>NZ_JACORT010000001.1 GCF_014297465.1 Ramlibacter cellulosilyticus
GGCGCTTGCGGCCTAACTTGGCGGTCGACTCGGACACGTTGCGGCAAGGGGCCGCCCAGTGCCGTTGGAAATCCTGCACCGTGCGGCCCCTTGCCGCAACGTGCCGGTCACCTCTACGTTAGACCGCACGGGGTACCAATCTTGCCAGTCGTCCGTCAGTGACGTACACTGGCGCCAGTGCTTACGCTCATCGAAACCCCAACCTTTGCTGCCGAGGCAGACAAGCTGTGGAGTGAAGAAGAGCGGTTGGAGTTCTTCGAGTGGCTGGCAAGCAATCCGGACGCGGGGGATGTGATTCCTGGTAGCGGAGGGTGTCGCAAGCTGCGATGGTCGCGTGCGGGAACTGGCAAGCGCGGCGGAGTAAGGGTCATCTACTTCACGCGGCTGTCGGCGGGGGAAATCTGGCTGCTGCTGGTGTATGCCAAGGCCGTTCGAGACAACATTCCTAGTCATCTGCTCAAGGCAGTACGTGAGGAGATTGAAAATGGTTAGTCGTACTTCGAAGCCGTCCGCAGGCGAGGACCTGGGCCTCAAGCTGCTGAAGTCCGTGCGTGAGATGAAGGCCGGACAAGCGGCCCGCGTGACGAAGGTGGAACCGAACGAGGTTGCCCAGGCGAGGCAAAAATCGGGGTTGTCGCAGACGCAGTTCGCCGAGGCACTCGGAATCTCAAAGCGCACCCTTCAAGAGTGGGAGCAGGGCCGCCGCTCTCCGTCGGGCGCCGCGCAAACACTCATTCGTATCGCCAAGCGTCATCCTGAAGTGGTGCGAGAGGCGCTCGGTTGAACGTGCGGTCTAACAGAACGGTCGACTCGGACACGTTGCGGCAAGGGGCCGCGAGGCGCCGTTGGATATCCTGCACCTCGTGGCCCCTTGAACCGCCCCGGGAATCTCGGAGACTTCGTGGTGTGAGTCAGACGGGCATGTCCGACTCGGCGAATTGGCGATAGTAGTTGGCCTCGGCTTCGGCCGGCGGGATGTTCCCGATCGGCTCCAGCAGTCGGTGGTGGTTGAACCAGGCGACCCATTCCAGAGTGGCCAATTCGACGCTCTCCTTGGTCCTCCATGGCGCACGCTTGTGGATCACTTCGGCCTTGTAGAGCCCGTTGATCGTTTCCGCGAGCGCGTTGTCGTACGCGTCACCGGCGCTGCCCACCGAGGGCTCGATGCCGGCTTCGGCCAGCCGCTCCGTGTAGCGAATACTGACGTATTGCGAGCCGCGGTCCGAATGGTGAATCAGCCCGCCGTCGTCGCCGGGCTTGCGCTCGTACAGGGCCTGCTCCAGTGCGTCGAGGACGAAGTCGGTACGCATGGTCGACGACACCCGCCAGCCGACGATGCGCCGGGCGAAGACATCGATCACGAAGGCGACGTAGACGAAGCCCTGCCAAGTCGACACGTAAGTGAAGTCGGAGACCCACAGCTGATTCGGTCGCTGGGCGTAGAACACGCGCTGGACCTTGTCGCTTGGACGCGCCGCTGCGACATCAGGCATGGTGGTGCGGACCTTCTTGCCCCGTACGACGCCGCGCAGGCCGCTTCGCCGCATCAGCCGCCCCACGGTGCAACGGGCCACCTCGAAGCCTTCGCGCCGAAGCTGCCGCCAGACCTTGCGCACGCCGTAGACCTGCAGGTTTTCCTGCCAGACGCGTTCAACTTCGCCGACCAGGACGTCGTCTCGCTTGGCACGTTCTGACCGAAGCTCCGGCTGGGCCCTTCGCTGCGCGTGCAGCCAGTACGTCGACGGGGCGATCTGCATGACCCTGCAGATCGGCTCGACCCCGTACGCACCGCGGTGCTCATCGATGAAGGCCTTCACGGCTTGAATCGGCGGTCGAGCTCCGCCTGGGCGAAATATGCGCTGGCCTTGCGCAGAATCTCGTTGGCCTGGCGCAGCTCACGTACCTCGCGCTCCAGATCCTTGATCCGCTGTTGCTCCTGCGTGCTCAGGCCGGGGCGCTGCCCTGTGTTCGTCTCATGCTGACGCACCCAGCGCCGCAGGGCCTCCGCGGTGCAACCGATCTTGGCCGCGATCGAAACGATGGCGGCCCACTGCGACTCGTGCTGCGGCTGGCTCTCTTCGACCATCCGAACGGCCCGCTCGATGACCTCGGGGGAAAATTTCGTTGTCTTTCTCATGGCTTCCTCTTCTCAAGTGTAGAAGCCTCCGAGAAAGCTGGAGCGGTTCAAATGCGGTCTAACAGGTCGGTCGACTCGGACACGTTGCGGCAGGCGCCGGTCACCTTCACGTTCGACGTCACAACCCTCTGGCGGGCCTCCGTGTGGGTACGTTTCTGTTCTTGCAATTCGCTGGGGCTTGCCCGGTGACCTTCCTGCGCCAAGCCGGTGCGGGTCGGTTTATAAACGAGAGAAGGAGCTGAGATGGTGATTCGAGCGATCCTTTTCGCGATGCTTGCTTCTATTGGAACCAGTCCGTCTGTTGCGCAAGTTGCGTGGTTATCTGCCGAATATGTGTGTGCCCGATCGTCGAGATCCTTCTCCGGAGAGAAGCCCGGTAGTGGCGCAGGAGGACTCACAGACACCGCTGCGGCGGTTTCCGAAGATACCGCTCTGCGACTTCTTGTGGAAAGACGAGTTGCCTTCTTCGAGCAGTCACTCGTCGGCTCTGTGACGCCGCTTGGCATTTATGCAGGGCAATCGGCGAGAGAAGGATTTGTGCGGCTTGCAGTTGTCCCGAGCAACCCGGCCGCATGCCTCGCGAGCTTGCCTAGATTGCGGTTTGGAACCCTGTACCGCTTATACACATCGGGAATGCGCCCGGACGAGTGCTTGAAGGTGGACCTCGTGCAGGCACCCTCCGGGAGACACCTCCTGCGAACGACGAACTCCCGACAAGGCGGCGCATACGTGACGCGACACGAACTGGTCGATATGGATACAGATCAGACGCGAGGAGAAATCGTCAGTGCGACTTCAGATCGGGGGCCAAGTTCACTTGGAGGCGCAATCATAGGTTCAATCCTGCCCGCTCCCGGCAAGAGTTGCCGAGCCGACCTACAGAGTTTGACCAACGAGTTCGTCTCTGCAGCGAGCAGTGCATCACCTTCCCTTGTGCCTTCGGCAACTTCGGTGGAGAAGCCAGTACCTAGCTCTGAACTGCTTTTCTCTCGAAGCGACGTGACGTCCCGTGTGCTGCGGGAAATGGGCAACGACCCGCCAGAAGGTGACGTAGTAGTCGCGAGTGACGGCTATAGGGCATTGGTGGCCCACCAAGCCTCGCTTGTTGCGCACCTCGACCTTGATAGATGGCAGGGATGCCGTCCCACAGTACTGCCATTGAAGACGGGCGTGCTTGTGATCGGCTATACGAGCCACGGGCTGACACTAACACCTGTGGGCCTGGATGGCCGGAGCAGCCCAAGCTACCTAGCAGTGTTTGACGAGACTCGAACCGCGTTGACTGGTGAAGGATGTGGCACATCGCTGGCAGCCGTCCGGGGCAGTCGATTGCTTTTGCACTCAAATCTGCCCGGAGCCCGCCCTGCTGTGCTCGAAGCCGATCTGAAAAGGGTGGGGTTGGAGTAAGGGGAAGACCGTGACGTCGAACTGGTCGGTCGACTCGGACACGTTGCGGCCCCTTGCCGCAACGTGCCGGTCACCTTCACGTTAGACCGCCGAGTCACCGGTTTGACGTACATACGCCGTGTATATACACTAGCGCATGGAGTTCACATGGTCCGAAGCGAAACGGACTTCCAACCTCAAGAAGCATGGGCTGGATTTCGTCGATGCTCCTTCTGTGTTTGAAGGCGTGACGTTTACGTTCGAAGACGATCGGTTCTCCTACGACGAGCAGCGCTATGTCACCCTTGGATTGCTCGCCGGCATTCCCGTCTCGGTAGTTCACACGGAGAGTGACCATGAAATCCGCATCATCTCGTTCCGCAAAGCCACAAGCCGCGAAGCGCAAATCTACTTCGATGAAATCAAGGACTGATTGGGCTCGCCTGAAGTCAGGCGTAGCCGTGGCTTCGGACGACCATCCCGAGGCAGACGTCAAACACATCGTCCGCGGAGTTGTCCGCCGCGGCTTGCAGCCAGTTCCGCCGAAGGCTTCAATTTCGTTGCGCGTCGATCAAGACGTTTTGGACTGGTTCAAGGCACAAGGCCCCGGCTACCAGACCCGCATCAATACCGTCTTGCGGGCGTTTCGGGATGCATCGGTATAACAGGTCGGTCGCTCGCGTTGCAGCAAGGCGCCGGTCACCTTCCCGTCAGTCCCCCACCGCGCTATGGACCCCCTCAGCCTTGACCAGTTTCCTCAGCCGGAGCACAACGACCCGGGCAGCGTGACCGCCGCACTGGAGGCGCTTCGAGGTGCTCGGGATGAAGAGTCTGCTGCGGAGGCTTACGACGCCTTTCTATGGTCCGTGGGCGATAACCACGCGGGGACGTTCTACCCGGTCGTGCTGGCCGTCCTGCCGGAGATCGAGAAGCTCCTGGTGGATGGCGAGTACTGGGCACAGCGCGCCACGATCGAAGCGCTCATCGATCTTGGCGGATCGTTCGCTCCGGAGGAAGGGTACGAGACGTACCTCGGAGGATCGGTCCAGCATACGCTGAGGAGCTTCATCCACTCGCTGCGGCGGCAACTTGCTCCTCTTGCGATCGGTGACGATCCGAGGGCGAAGAGTGCGGCCGATCTTCTGGAGCTGATCGATGACCAAGCGGGCTGACGGGCCGGTCGGCCCGGACACGTTGCGGCAAGGGGCCGTGCGGCTTCTCGCAGGGGGAAATCCCCAGATCGCGAAGGCCGATGGAGATGCTCCCGTGCAGGCGTACATCGCAGCAATGCCTGGATGGAAACGCGACGTGGGCCAGCGGCTGGACGAACTCATCTCCCAGGCCGTCCCTGGTGTTCACAAGGCCGTGCGCTGGAACTCGCCCATGTATGGCATCAAGGGGCAGGGCTGGTTCGCCAGTTTCCATGTCTTCACCAGCTATGTGAAGGTCACCTTCTTCAAGGGGACCTCGCTGCGCCCGGTCCCGCCCGGTGGTACGGCAAAGGAAGCCCGGTGGATCGATGTCCCGGAAGGCGCGTTCGACGAAGCGCAGTTGGTCGACTGGATCGAACAAGCCGCAGCCATTCCGGGCTGGGGAAATTCCTGACCATGGGACTCCTGACCTTCTCCATCAACCTCACCCTGGACGGCTGCGTCGACCACCAGGAAGGCGTCGCCGACGAGGAGACGCACGCCTTCTTCACGCGCCTCCTGGAGGAGAGCGGCGCGATGCTGTGGGGCCGTATCACCTACGAGATGATGGAGAGCTACTGGCCCGCGGTCGCCCGCGGCGACGTGGAGGCGCCGCCGGCGGTCCGCGAATGGGCCGTCAAGCTGGAGGCCAAGCCGAAGCACGTGGTGTCCTCCACGCGAAAGGACTTCCCCTGGACCAACAGCCACCATATCGCCGGAGATTTGCGCACGGGGGTGCAGAAGCTGAAGGACGCGACACCGGCCGGCGTGCTCCTCGCCAGCGGCAAGCTCGCGACCGAGCTGGACCGCCTGGACCTGATCGACGAATACAAGTTTCTCGTGCACCCCAGAATCGCAGGCCACGGCCCCACCTTGTACCACGGCGGGCTGCCTGGCACGCGGCGGCTCGAGCTGCTCTCGGCGAAGCCGCTGCGTTGCGGGGCAGTCGCCATGCACTACCGGCGGGCGCGCTGACTCGTGCCACGACCGAACCAGGCGTCGTGGCAGCGCCACCGGGGGGCTGTGACGCTCACGTGAGCCGCCGGAACCACACCACCGACAGCGTCCCCGCCACCACCATCAGCACCGCCGACACGAGCGCGGCCAGTGCCGTCAGCTCCGTCTCGCGCTTCACCACCTGCAGCTGCGAGCCCAGGTTCGCGTAGACGCTGCGCAGCGTTTCCGCCGTCGCGGCGTGGTGGTATTCGCCGCCGGTCATGCGGGCCACTTCGCGCAACGTGGGCTCGTCCAGCTGCATGTAGATCGGGATGCCTTCGGGCGTGGCGGTGTCGCCCATCACGGTGCCGAGCCCGATCACGTACACGCGCACGCCGCGGTCGGCCGCCATCTTCGCGGCTTCGAGGGTGTCGATGCCGGTGGTCCGCCGGCCGTCGCTCAGGAGGATGATGGCCGCGGGCGCATAGGAGCCCGGGGCGACCGGTTCCACCTGCTTCGGCCCGGGCTTGCCCTTCTCGTCCAGGCTGCGGCCGCGCGGTTTGCCGTTGCCGCCGAAGGTCATCTCGCCCACGTCGATGCCGTGGTCCGGGAACAGTTCCGCGAGGCACAGCACGATCGCATTGCCCACCGCGGTGCCCATCTGCATCTGGAAGCCGTCGATCGCGGCGACCAGCGCTTCGCGATCGAGCGTCGCGCGCTGCGCCACCTGGCTGCTGCCCGCGAACGTCACCAGCCCCACTTCCACGTCCTTGGGCAACTCGCGCAGGAACAGCTTGGCGCCTTCCTGCGCGGCAACGAGGCGCGTGGGCTTCACGTCCGTGACGCGCATGCTCAGCGAGATGTCGATGGCCAGCATCACCGACGAGCGCGCCCACGGCAGCGGGACGCGCGCCACCGGGCGTGCCACTCCGAAGAGCAGCGCGCAGAGCGCCAGGAAGAACAGCGCGGGCGGCACGTGCCGCCGCCACGCGCGCCCCTGCGCCGCCTCGCGCGGCACCGCCACGCTGCTGTAGCGCAACGCGGCCTTGCGCCGCCGCCGCAACAGCCACACGTAGACCGTGGGCAGCAGCGGCAGCGCCAGCATCAGCCAGAGGGTCTGGGGCCAGAGGAAGAACATGGGTGGTGCGGCGAAATCGTGCCTGCGAAGCGGCGGCCGCGCAAGCTCAGTCCTGCAGCCTCCGCGTCGCCTGGCGCACCAGCGTGTCCAGGTCCGGGCCGAGCTTGAACGCCTGCGCGAAACTGGCGAGGCCGTAGCCCGGGTCTGCCTGCCGCACGGCGGCCATCAGCTCCTTCGCTTCCCTGGTGCGACCCGCCGATGCGAGGCAGAGCATCGCGATCGCGCGGATGTGCACGTGCGCGTTGGGCCGCGCGGCGGAGCGCACCGCCCAGTCCGCCGCTTCCTCGTGGCGGCCCAGGCGCAGCAGCGCCAGTGCGCGCGACGCGAGCATGCCGAACAGCAGCGGATCCATGGGGCTGAGCGCCCGGGCGTGATCCGCCTCCTCGATCGCGGTCTGCGCATCGCCGGACTGCGCGTGCACGAAGCCCAGCGTGTAGTGCCCCAGCGCGAAGTTCGGGCTCAATTCGATGGCGGCATGCAGTTCGCGCAGCGCGTCGTCCTGGCTGTCCTTCAGCCACATCGCGCGCCCCAGCGCCCAGTGCGCCGCGGGGTCATGTTCGTCGGCCATCACGCCGTCGGCCGCCGCGGCGTAAGCGTGTTCGATCGCGTCGCGGCGCTCGCGCCAGCCGAGGAAGGCATCCTGGAAGTGCGTGAACGACAGGCCGGCACGCGGCCGCGCGAAGGTGGGATCGAGGCGCACGGCCGTCTGGAAGAACTGCCGCGCCTGTTCGTTGTCCTCGCGGTTGAAGCGCATCATGTGCCACAGCCCGCGGTGGTGCGCCTCCCAGGCGTTCAGCGAGTGCGGGTTCTTCAGGATCGCGCGGTTGCGCTCAGCCGCTTCCACCTGGTTGGCGATGCCGGTGACGATGCGGTTGCCGATCTCGTCGAGCACCGCGAAGGTGTCGGCCAGCGCGCCGCTGAATTCCTCCGCCCACACCACCTGTCCGCTGCGTGTTTCGGCCAGCTGCACGGCGACGGTGAGACGCGTGCCGGGCCCGCGGCGAAGCGACCCGCTGGCGACGTAGTCCACGTCGAGCCGGCGGCCGGCGTCTTCGGAGCCCACTTGACGCTCGGCCAGGGCGAGCATGGTCCCTTCCGCGATGACGAACATGCTGCGCAGCTTGGCCAGGCGCGTGATGACGTCGTTGGCCATGCCGTCGCCGAGGCCGCCGCGCAAGGTGCCGCCCGGCGTGCGGTCCACGAAAGGCAGGATGGCGAGCGATGCGCGCCGCGTGACGGCCTGCGACGGCTGCACGTCGGGTGCCACGGCGATGATGGAAGAAGCGATCGCCACGCCGCCGGTGCGCCGCTCCTTCGCGGCGCGCCAGACGTGCGAGATCGGTCCCCAGTCCTGGCCTTCGGCTTCGTAGCGCCGCGCCGTGGCCGCAAGATGTTCTTCGCCTTCGCGCAGGCGGCCGAGCGCCGCGAGGGTGTCCAGCAGCCGCTCGTGCGCCTGCCGGTCGAAGGGCGCGAGGGCGAGCCAGCGCTCCAGCGCCGGCAGCGCGTTCTCGCTCGCCAACGGCAGTGCGCGCACCCAGTGCTCCAGCACCGTCGCATGGCGTGCGCGCAGGCGCCGGCGCTCCGCCGTCAACCAGCCGGTGAACGCAGGGCTGCCCGGCACGTCCAGGCCTTCCAGGAATTCGCCGTCGCCGAACGCGGCCGAGAGCATCTCCAGTTGCGATGGCGGCAAGCCCGCCACGCCGTCCTGCAGCAGGCGCGCGACCTCGTGCACGTCGACGCTGCAATCCGAGAGGTCCAGGGCGACGTTGTCGCCTTCCGCCAGCACGCGCGCGCGGCCGGGGGTGTCCAGCACCGAGCGCAGCTTGCTCAGGCACCAGCGCAGTTCCCCGCGCGGGTCGGAAGGCACGTCCCACAGCAGTTCGGTGAGGTGGCTGCGCGAGATCGGCCGCCCCGCCAGCGCCAGGTAGGCGAGCAGGGCGCGCGCCTTGCGCGAACGGGGCAGGGTGACGGGCGCGCCGTCGCGGCCCAGGCGCAGCGGGCCGAGCAGCCGCAGCGTGAGCGCCGCCGCCTGCCCGTGTGCATCCGTTTCCACGCCAATTTCCACGCCGGTCCCCACGCTGGCTACCACGTGCCCGCGGGACAGTGCTTCGTCGGCGGGGAGACCCGCCGCGCACCCGTCCCATCACCCCTGGAGCCACCCATGACCGCATCGATCGCCAACGCCGTCGCCGGCCCGCAAGCCGCCGCGACGCCCGACTTCGCCGCCATCAAGACCCGCCAGAAGGCCGCCTGGGCTTCCGGCGACTATGCCGTGGTCGGTACCACCTTGCAAATCGTCGGGGAGACGCTGTGCGAGGCCGCCGACCTGCGCGCCGGCGAGCGCGTGCTGGACGTCGCCGCGGGCAACGGCAACGCCACGCTGGCGGCCGCCCGCCGCTGGTGCGAAGTGACGTCCACCGACTACGTGCCGGCCCTGCTGGAGCGCGCCCGCGAGCGCGCCGCCGCCGAGCGCCTGCACGCCGTCGACTTCCAGGAAGCGGACGCCGAGGCGCTGCCCTTCGACGACGGCAGCTTCGACGTGGTGCTCTCCACGTTCGGTTGCATGTTCGCGCCCAACCCGCCGCGCGTGGCGTCCGAGCTGCTGCGCGTGTGCCGCTCCGGCGGCCGCATCGCCATGGCGAACTGGACGCCCGAGGGCTTCATCGGCCAGCTGTTCAAGACCGTGGGCCGGTACGTGCCGCCGCCGGCGGGCGTGGCGTCGCCCGCGCAGTGGGGCAGCCGCGACCGCATCAACGAGCTGTTCGAGGCCTCGGCCCGCTCCGTCGCCACGGAGAAGCGGCACTTCGCCTTCCGCTACCGCTCGCCCGACCACATGCTGGAGGTCTTCCGCGGCTACTACGGGCCGGTGCTCAAGGCCTTCGGCGCGCTGGATGCGGACGGGCAGCAGGCGCTGGCCGCGGACCTGACCGGCCTGATGAAGCAGTTCGACGCGGGGCAGGGCGGCGGGCTCGTGATCCCGAGCGCGTATCTCGAGATCGTCATCACCCGCCGCTGAGGAGCACGCGATGAAGAAGACACCTTTCCTCCTTGCGGCCGCCGCCATCCTCCATGCCGCGCCGGCTGCGCGTGCCGACGCCGTCACCGACTGGAACACCATCGCGGGCGACCTCGTGGTGCAGTCGAAGATGGGCACGCCGCCCGCCGTGCGCGTGATGGCGATCGTGCAGACCGCGGTGCACGAGGCGGTCGCGGCCGCGCAGCTCGCGCAGCCGGATGCGCCCGTCGCCGCCGACGCCGCGGTCGCCGCGGCGAATCGCACCACGCTCGTGAAGCTGCTGCCCCAGCAGGAAGCGGCGATCACCACGGCATACCGCGCCGCGCTGGACAAGCTGGCCGACGGCCCGTCCAGGTCCGCCGGCATCGCCGCCGGCGAGCAGGCGGCCTCGCGCGTGCTGGCCTGGCGTGCGGACGACGGCGCGGGCGCTCCCGAGCGCTACCGGCCGCAAGCCACGCCCGGGACCTACGTGCCCACCGCCGCGGTGGCGACGCCGCAATGGCCGCAGCGCAAGCCCTGGCTGCTGCAGGACGCCGCGCAGTTCCGTCCCGCGCCGCCTCCCGCGCTGGGCAGCGCGCAGTGGGCGCGCGACTACAACGAGGTGAAGGCGCTCGGCGCGAAGGCCAGCACGCAGCGCACGCCGGAGCAGACCGAGGTGGCACGCTTCTGGGAATACTCGCTGCCGCCCATCTACTACGGGGTCGCGCGCTCGGTGGCGCTCGCGCCCGGCCGCACGGTGGCGCAGAACGCGCGCCTCTTCGCCGCCACCAGCCAGGCGATGGACGATGCGCTGATCGCGGTGATGGACGCCAAGTACCACTACGGCTTCTGGCGGCCCGTCACCGCCATCCGCAACGGCGACCGCGACGGCAACCCCGCCACCGACGTCGAGCACGGCTGGGCGCCCTTCATCGACAACCCCGGCCACCCGGAATACCCCAGCGCGCACAGCATCCTCGCCGGCGCCGTCGGCGAACTGGTGAAGGCGGAAGTGGGCGACGGCGAGATGCCGGAGCTCTCCAGCAGCAGCCCTTCCGCGAACGGGGGCACGCGCCGCTGGAAGTCGCCCGATGCCTTCGTGCAGGAGGTGGCGGATGCGCGCGTGTGGGAAGGCATCCACTTCCGCACGTCCACGGAGGTCGGCGCCGGGATGGGCCGCAGGATAGGCGCGCTGGCCGCGACACGCGTGGCGCAGGCGCCGGCGACCGCGGCGGTGCCGCAGGCGCCGGCCCCGCGGATGCACGACGGGCGGTGAGCGCTGTCCGGCGCACTGTCCGGAAGCGCGTACGGCCCGCAGTCGTCCGCCTCCTACGGCCGAGCCTGGGGCGCATCGTGGAGACTTTCGCCTGTCATGCGCCTGAGAACACGCAACCGCATCGAGATCCAGTGCGAGGGAGCCTGCCCCCTCGTCGCCCTGCTGCGTCCGCGCAGCGGCGCGCAGCAGTGGGTGGTGGCGGAACGCTACGGCATCGAGCCCTGGGTACCGGCGACGGAGTACGTGGACGCCTTCGGCAACCTCTGCCAGCGCTTCACGCTGCCGGCCGGCGAAAGCGTGCTGGACGTGCAGCACGAGGTGGAGGTCGCCTCGCAGATCGAGGTGGACCGCCGCGCGCTGCAGGTCCCGCCCGCGCAACTGCCGGACGAGACGCTGCAGTACATGCTGCAGAGCCGCTACTGCCCGAGCGACAAGATGTGCGAGCGCGCGGAGGAGATCGTCCAGGGCTGCACGCCCGGCTACCCGCAGGCCGAGCGCATCGCGGAATGGGTCCGCGAGAACATCGAGTACTCCTATGGGGTCAGCGAGGCCAGCACCTGCGCGCTGGACACGCTGGACCAGGGCGCCGGCGTCTGCCGCGACTTCGCGCACGTGGGCATCGCGCTGTCGCGCAGCCTGATGATGCCGGCGCGCATCGTCGTGGGCTACTTGCACGAGCTGGACCCGATGGACATGCACGCCTGGTACGAGGTGTACCTGGGCGGCCGCTGGTACGCCTTCGACGCCACCCAGCCCGAGCCGCGCGGCGGCCGCGTCGTCGTCGCCTACGGGCGCGACGCGGCGGACGTGGCCTTCCTCTCGAACTACGGGCCCCTGGAGATCACGGACATGGAGGTGTCCGTGACGGAGGTTTGAGCGTGCCCTCACCCCAACCCTCTCCCAGAGGGAGAGGGAGGAAAACCTAACGGAGTTGCGCCAGGTAATGCGCCAGGTCCGCCAGGTCCTGGTCCTTCAGCCCGTACAGGGACGCCGCCATGATGGTGTCCCGCCCCGGCCCCGGCTTGTCGCGGAACTGCTTCATCGCCGTGAGCAGGAAGCTCTCGTGCTGGCCGGCCAGGCGCGGGATCTGCTGGCGGCCGGTGAAGTCCGGCAGGTGGCAGCTGCCGCACAGCGCCTTGCCGGCGAGCGCCTGCCCCCGCTGGAACATCGCTTCGTCCCGCTTCGCCGCCACCGCCACCGGCTTCTGCGCGGCGAAGTACGCCGCGAGCGCGACGATCTCCGGGTCCTTCATCCCGTCCAGCAGCCCCTTCATCTGCGGCACCTCCCGCATGCCTTCGCGGATCAGCACCAGCTGGTTCTCGATGAACAGCTGCGGCTGCGCCGCGAGCGAGGGGATCTCCGGGTTCTGCGAATTGCCCTGCGGCCCGTGGCAGGCCATGCACAGCTGCAGCTGCTGCGCCGGAGGCGCCGCGGGCTGCGACTGCGCGAGGGAGGCCGCCACGAGCAGCGCCGCGCCCAACGCGCGGCGCACGACTGCGTCAACGGGCATACGAGATGCGGTAGATCGCGCCCATCTGCTCGTCCGACAGCAGCAGCGAGCCGTCGGGCATCTGCAGGAAGTACACCGGGCGGCCCCAGAACGCGTCCTTCTGCGTGTCGAGGAAGCCGGTGACGAAGGGCGTGATCGTGGCATTGGAGCCGTCCGCGTTGGCGCGGACCGTCACCACGTCGTAGCCGAACTTCTTGGTGCGGTTCCACGAGCCCTTGCGCGCCACGAAGGCGACGTTGCGGTACTCCGGCGGGAACATGCTGCCCGTGTAGAAGTGGATGCCCATCGTCGCGGCGTGCGGGCCGGTGGTCGTGACCGGCAGCGTCACGCCGTCGCAGGCGCGGTCGCGCTTCACGTCGCGGTCGGGGATGCCGTTCGCATGGCAGTAGGGGAAGCCGAAGAACTGCCCCGGCCGGCCCAGGCGGTTCAGTTCGTCTTCCGGCGCGTCGTCGCCCATCCAGTCGCGGCCATGGTCGGTGAACCACATTTCGCGGGTCACGGGATGCCAGGCGAAGCCCTGCGTGTTGCGCACGCCGGTCGCCACCACTTCCATGTTGTTGCCGTCGGCGTCGTAGCGGCGGATCTGGGCATACCCGGGCTGCACCATGCAGATGTTGCAGGGCGCGCCGAAGGGGACGTACAGCTTGCCGTCGGGGCCGAAGGCGATGTACTTCCAGTTGTGGTGCTGCTCCACGGGCAGCTGGAAGCGCGCGGTGAGGTCCACCGGCTGCACGTTCGGGTTGCGGTCGATGCCGTCGTAGCGCAGCACCTTGTCGATCGCCGCGACGTACAGGTTGCCGTTGTGGTACGTGACCGCGGGCTGGTTCAGCTTGTCGACCAGCACGCGGCTGGTGCGCGCACCGCCGTTGTCGGTGATCTCGTAGACGCGGCCGATGCCGCGCGTGCCGGCATACACCTTGCCGCTCTCGGTGCGGGACATGGCCCGCACGCCCGGCATGCCGGAGGCCCAGAGCTCGATGCGGAAGCCGGGCGGCAGCTTCAGGGTATTCAGCGGAATGTCAGCCGCGGGGACGGCCGTCAGGCGGCCGGCGTGCGGCGCCAGGGTGGACGCCGCCTGGTCCGCCGTGCGCCCCTGCTGCCAGGCGGGCGCGCTGGACGGCAGCGGCTGCGCGGCCTGCGAGACGGAAACGTTCTGCGACGGCGGATTCTGGGCGCAGCCGGCGAGGACGGCGGCGAGGACGACACTGGCGAGGCGTAGCTTCATCATCTTCTCCTTGTGTTGTGACAGGGCCGGCGGATGCTACGGGCAGCCGCCCGCGCGGGCGGCGAGGGCTTTCACTAGCTGTGACGTCCGGATACCACGGGCGCCGCCGCCGCCAAGCCTGTTCAGCTTCGATTCATCTCGGCCCGCGCACCATGCAGGCATCCCAACCAGGAGCCACCATGAACCGCTTCTCCACCGCCAAGACCCTCGCCGCCGCCGCCGTCGCGTTCGGCGCCCTGGCCGCCACCTCCGCGGCCCATGCCCGCTCCGACGTGCACTTCTCCATCGGGCTGTCGGCGCCCATCGGCTACGCAGCGCCCGTCTACGTGCAGCCGCAGCCGGTGTACGTGCAGCCGCAACCCGTGTACGTGCAGCCCGCGCCGGTGTACCTGCAGCCGCGCGCCGTCTACTACGAAGGCCACCGCCACGGCCACCGCCGCGGCCCCTGGGGCGACGCGGACCGCGACGGCGTGCCGAACCGCTACGACCACGCCCCGCACAACCCGTACCGCCGCTGACCGGGGCTCGCGCGGCCGGCCTGCTCGGCCGCGCCGCCTCCCCCTATCGGCGTGTTGCGGCGCCACGGGGCATCTCCTATGCTGTCCCGATGCGCCTTCCCCGATTCCTCCGTCGGGCCGGCCCCGCGGAAGAAGATTCCGGGGGCACCGGCTTCGACCCCACGACCACCACGCACTTCCAGGCGAAGATGAAGCGTGCGCCGGTGTGGTTCTGCTCCTTCCTCGCAGGCAACAACCGCGAGCGCGTCCGCTTCCGGGACGAGCTGGTGAACATGAAGGGCGCCTGGCCCCTGCTGATGAAACAGCGCCGCGGCGGCACCTGGACGCCGGAGGACAAGCAGCAGCTCAAGACGATGGTGCGCTCCGCCTCCTCCGTCAGTCCCTACCTGTTCATCTGGGCGCTGCCCGGCTCGGTGCTGCTGCTGCCCTTCCTGGCCTGGTACCTGGACACGCGCCGCAAGCAGCGCACTGCCGGCGCGGCCGGCTCCCCCGGCAGCCGGTGAAGCGGGCGGATCGCCCCTCTCCCGGATAGCCGTCGCGGCGCGCTCGGCTAAGCTCGGCACCGCTGCGCGATGACCGAGAACGACCCCCCACCTTACTGGCTGTACCTGCTCGAATGCGAGGGCGGCGTCTTCTACGCCGGCATCGCGCTGGACGTGGAGCGCCGCTTCTACCAGCACCTGTTCGGCACCGGCGCGAAGTTCACCCGCGCCCGCCCGCCGCTGCGCGTGCTGGCCGCGCGCGAGTACCCGAGCAAGTCGCACGCCTTGCGGGCCGAGCTGGCGCTGAAGGCGCTGGCGCGCGCCGACAAGGTCGGCTTCTTCGCGCAGGCGGAGGCCTGAAGCGATGCACGCGCGCATCGCGGCTGCTGCCTGCACGGCGTTCCTGGCCGCGGGCGCGAGCGCCCAGTCCTCCGTCACCGTCTTCGGCGCGATCGACCTGGCCATCGCGCACTACAAGGGCGAAGGCACCGGTTCGAAGACGCACCTCGTTCCCGGCGGCAACCAGAACAACCGCATCGGCGTGCGCGGCCGCGAAGACCTGGGCGGCGGCCTGTACGCGTGGTTCGAGCTGGAGGCGGGGTATTCGCCGGACACGGGCACGGGCCTGAACTCGAACAACAACAACCAGGAAACGGGGCTCGTGAACACCGGCGGCGCGCTGACCTTCAACCGCCGCTCCCTGGTGGCGATCGGCGGCGGATGGGGCGAGCTGCGCTTCGGCCGCGACTACGTGCCCTCGTTCTGGCCGCTCTACATCTACGACCCGTTCCGCACGGGCGTGGGCTTCGGCGGCGTCACCATCCTGGGCTCCACGGTCACCAACCTGCGCGCGTCCAACAGCATCGGCTACTTCACGCCCGGTTGCGACCCTTACCTGTGCCGTGGCCTGTTCGCGCAGGTGATGATCGCCTTCGGCGAGAACCCGAGCGGCACGCCGCAGGAGGACAACGGCAAGGTGGCGGGGCTGCGGGTGGGCTATGCCACGCCCACCTGGGAAGCGTCCATCGCGCAGAGCCGCACCAGGAACGACACGGTCCGGGAGTTCACGCAGACCTCCGGCGGCGGCGCCGTCGAGGCCGGCTTCGCCCGCCTGATGGTGCTGGCGGGCGAGAACCGCACCGGCCGCCCCGTCGCCGCGCTGAACAACGGCACGCGCGCGCCCTTCTGGCAGCTCGGCGCGCTGGTGTATGCGGGGGCGGGCTACGTGCCGATCGCGTACACGCGCGTCAGCCGCAACGACCCGCAGGACAGCCATGCGACCAAGCTCGCGTTCGGCTACGTGTACAACCTGTCCAAGCGCACGGCCTTGTACACGACCTACGCGCACATCGAGAACCGCAACGCGCTGGCGCTGCCGGTGAACGTCGGCGCCGACGCGGGCCCGGCGCCCTTGCCGGGGCGCAGCGCCTCCGGCTGGGACGTCGGGGTGCGCCACACGTTCTGAGCGCGGCGCGGCTCACGCGCGCGCCAGCATCCGCTGCACCATCCGCCGCGCGAGCGGCGCGACCACCATGACCGCGGGGAAGGCGAACAGCCACGCGGTGAGCCAGGCCGCGATCCACGTCCCGACGAAGCCGGGCGCGGGGCCCAGCGTCCGCAGCGTGGAGATGCCGGAGACCAGCAGCGACATCAGGCCCGAGAGGACCAGGGCGAAGAGCAGGGGCTCGAGGCGGTGGGTCCTCATGCGGCCTCCGCGGCTGCGATCGCGCGCGCCGGCTGCGCCAGCCGATGCAGCGCCCGTGCGAAGTTCTCGCCGAACATGCGCGCGCCCTTGAGGTCGCCGGGCGCGAACGCGTCGGCCGCAGCCGCGTGGCCGGCCTGCGCCATCAGCCCCGACCAGGAGCCGAGGCGGTTGGCGGCTTCCTCGTACGGCACGCCGCCATGCTGCTCCGGCAGCACCGGGTTGCCCATCCACAGCATGCCGTGCTGCATGGCGAAGACGAACATCGCCATCAGCGTGGACTGCTTGTCGCCCGCGGGCAGCGACGAGACGGTGAAGCCGGCGGCGAGCTTGCCCCGCAGTTGCTGCTCGCGCCACATGCGGCCGGTCGCGTCCATGAAGGACTTGAAGGTGCCGGACACGCCGCCGAGGTAGGTGGGGGATCCGAACAGCAGCCCGTCGAAGGCGCGCAGCTGCGCGGGATCGCGCGCCACGTCGGCGGCTTGCAGCAGGTGGACTTCCGTGCCGGGAACGGCGCGCGCCCCTTCGGCGACGCGTTCGGCGATGTGGCCGGTGTGCCCGTGGGCACTGTGGAAGAGGACGGCGAGTTGCTTCATGGCATTCCTTCGTGGGGTGGGGATCTCCAGGGAGTCATCGCGAGATCCATGCGATGCCGGCGGCGGCCAGGTAGAGGCCCCCGCCGAAGACGGTGTGGTTGGCGAGGCTGCGCAGGCGGTTCTTCCACGGCGTGGGCGTGCGCGACGCGGCGATGCCCGCGCCCATGGCGGGCTGCATGACGAACCACGGGGCCGCGACCGTGGCGATGCCGACGGCCAGCGCGGGCAGCAGCGACGGGTCGCGCGTGAAGCCGGTCCCTTGCACGGCGACCAGCACCGCGGCGAACGCGACGCCGGTGAGGTAATGGGTGATCCAGCCGAGCGCGCGTTCTCCCGCGACGGGCTCGGCCCGCGCGATGGATGCATGCGCGATGCGCCCGCGCGCCAGGTGCCCGACCCAGCGGCCGATGAGCGCGAAATCGAGCGTCGGGATGCCCAGGCGCTCGAGGAGCAGCAGCCAGAGGTCCATGACAGCCGTGGCCATGAGGCCGAGGAGGACGGTGCGGGTGAGGTCTTCTGCAATGGGATTCATGGGGCCTGCCGGTTGACGCTCGATCAGCGTGACGGCAGGATAGAAATTCAAGTCGACTTGAAGTCAAGGGGTGCGCGATGGACATCGCCGAAGTGGCCCGGCGCGCGGGCGTGCCGGCCTCGACGCTGCGCTACTACGAGGAGAAGGGGCTGATCGCCTCGGTGGGGCGGCAGGGCCTGCGCCGCACCTTCGCGCCGGGCGTGCTGGACCAATTGGCCCTGGTCGCGCTCGGCCAGGCGGCGGGTTTCTCGCTGGCCGAGATCAAGGGGATGTTCTCGCCGGAAGGGCGGCCCAGCATCGACCGGGCCCAGCTCTCGGCGAAGGCGGACGAGATCGACGCCACGGTGCGGCGCCTGAAGGCGATGAGCGATGGGTTGCGGCATGCCGCCGTGTGCCCGGCGCCCAGCCATGCGGAGTGCCCGACCTTCCAGCGGCTGCTGCGTGCGGCTTCGGCCGGCAACCTGCAGCCGCGGCAGAAGCGCGCCGTGCGCGCGCGCTGATCAGCGGCGCCCGCCGCCTCCGCGGCCGCCACCCCCGCCACCGCCACCGCCACCGCCACCGCCGCCACGTCCCGGGCCCGCGCCGGTCCCGCGCGTGTGCGACCAGTTGCCGCCGTGCGAGTGCCTGTGCCCGTGGTGGTGTCCGCCGCCCCAGAACGTGCCGGAGAACCACAGGCCGCCGCCCCAGTACGGGTAGTAGGGGTACGGGTACGCGTAGCCGTAGGAGTAAGGATAGGGATAGGGATAAGGGTATGCGTACGGATATGTGTAGCCGTACGGGTACGGGTACGCCGGGTACTGCGCCGCGGCGGCGGGGTAGTACTGGATCTCCGCACTCGCGTCGCTGTTGGGCGTGACGACGGTGTACGGCGCCGCGACCGTGGGGTAGTAGGTCGTGCAGCCGGTCAAGGTGGGGACGAGGGCCAGCGGGAGGAGAAGGGATTTCATGCATCTCTCCGGGCGGCGAACGACGGCCGCTGCCCCTTCATACTCCGCCGGACGCCGGGCCGCCATCGGGACTTGGTCCCGATGGCGGCCGACTTTACATTCGCGCGGGCTACTGGCAGCTGAAGTTCGCGGCGGCGTTCACGTCGCCCGAACCCTTGTACACCGCCTTCTTCGGATACGGGCACAGCGGACGGCTCGCCGTCACGGCGCCGCTCTGCACGCGCGAGGCAACGATCGCTTCGGGTGCCGCCCCCTGCTCCACCCAGCGGTCCAGGGCCATCAGCAGGTCGTTGTCCGCCGTGGGATTCGGCGCCTGCGCGGCGCTGTTGCCGAACACCGTCGGGCCGGTGCCGCCGCTGCAGTGCCCCATGCCGGGCGCGAGGAAGAGGCGGAAGAAGCTGTCCGTGGCCTGCTGCGAACCCTGCGCCGTGCGCACCTTCTCGTAGTACGCGATCGTGTCCATCGCGTTCACCACGGGATCGGACCAGCCCTGGTACGTGATCAGCTTGCCGCCCCGCGCCTTGAACGCGGAGATGTCGGCGTTGTTCTGGTCCACCAGCGGGCCCACCTTCGAGAGCGAGAACGTGAGGTCGCGGTCGTAGTCGAAGGTCCACCAGTTCCACTGCGGGTTGTCGAACACCCACAGCGCCCAGAAGTCGGAGCGCACGGGGGCCGCGCCGCCCCAGTAGCCAGGCCAGCCGGATTCGGTCCCCACCGCGAGCCCCGGGTAGATCTGGGCGCCGGTCCGCGGGTTCTTCGGCCCGGCGTAGATCTTCTTCGCCGCCGTGACCTGGTCTGCCGTCAGGCAGTCGGGCGCATCTGCACCGGTGCACTGCAGCGACTCCACGTTGAAGACGCTGGTGGTGCAGGCACGCGGGTCCGCGATGACGCCGTCCGTGACGCCGTCCAGCCCGTCGCACGCCGCCACGGCTTTCTGCGTGATCAGGGCCGCCTTCGCGTTGGTGAGGAGCGTCGTGTTCGTGTTGGGAACGCGGTTGGACTGGTAGCGCCAGAGGAATTCCACGTTGAGGGCGACGCGGTTGTTGCCGGGCGCGCCGGCAATCACGCCGTCGAAGTCCTGCGGGTACTGCTGCACCTCGGCATAGCCCTGGTGGCCGCCCGTGGAGCAGCCGTAGTAGTAGGCGCGCTTGGCCGACTGCCCCTGCAGGTGCGCCAGGATGCCCTTGCCGGGCACGGTGATCGCGTTGATCGAACGCGTGCCCCAGTCCTTGATCTTCTCCGGGTGGCCCACGCCCCAGAACATCTCGTTCGGGTCGGTGGACTGGTGCCCGGTGTCGCCGCCCATCACGGCGTAGCCCTGGCGCATCGCGTAGGCCATGTCGTTGTAGCTCAGGGCGGGGCTGTAGCCTCCGTTGCCCGTGGTGACCATCTTGCCGTTCCAACCGTCCTGCGGGACCCACAGCTCGAAGTTCACGAGCGAGTCCGCGCTCGGGCGCGACTGCCCCTTCACGAGGCAGAACGCGGACAGGTTCGCGATGGGGTTACGGGCGCCGGCCGGCTGGTAGCTGTTGGCGGCCACCGGTTCGGCCGACAGCACCGTCGCGTTCTCCAGCTTCAGGTCCGCGAAGCTGTTGATGGCGCAGGCCTTGGCGACCGGGGCGGCGGGGGCGGGCGCCGGCGCCTCGGTGATGCCACCGCCGCCGCCGCCGCCGCACGCGCTCAGGGCGGCGGCGGCGAACAAGGCGGCGAGGCGCTTGGGTGGGTGGAAGGGGGATGTCATGCGTGTCTCCTGGTCTTGTTGGTCGAAAGGAAAAAACCCGTCCGGCTGCGAGTGCCGGACGGGCGATGCTTCAGATGCCCTTGCCGTCGCCGGGCTGCGAGGCCGGTGCCGCACCGAGCGGCTGCCCCCCGGGTCCGGCCATGAAGGTCTGCCACGGTGCGGGTTCGACCTGGCCCACGCCGGGCTTGCCGTAGTCGCACACGCCGTAGGGGAAGGCCGCTTGCAGGCGCGCCCACTGCTCGGGGGTGAAGCTCGCCTGGTAGTCGCCCGCCGCGAGCGGCTTGAGCTGGCACTTCATGATGTCGCTCTTGAGCGGCTCGCCCGAGGAAACGCGCGTGTCGCGATACACGGGCCACTCGCTGTCGGTCGGCGCGGGCACGCCGTCGGCGCCGATGGTGGAATCCATGCCCGGCGTCGCGCCGGTGTTGCACACGGCGGGATCGGTCACCCAGCCGGTGGCGGAACGCCAGCACTGGTCGACCGCTCCGGAGGGCTTGTTCGCGAGCACCTTCTCGCGCTGCGTGCGGCCGGACGTGTCGGCCTCGATCGCTGCGAGCCACTGGTTCATCAGGTCGAAGCGCATCTGCGCGTAGTTGGGCGGGGTGCCCTTGTGGCGCAGGATCACGTGGTTGCCGTAGTCGCCCCACTCCGCGAGGATGCGGTTGCGGATCACGTACTGGCGGAAGTCGTAGTGCTCCTCGATGATGTTGAAGCTGACGTCCGCGATGATCGGCACCTCGCCCAGCCGCCGCCCGTGCGGGACGCGGCCGGACGCATGCGTGATCTCCACCGCGCCGGGGTCGGCCACCATGCGGCCCGCCTGCCACTGGCCGTTGATGTCGTAGCCGCCGACGAGCTCGTTCAGCCGCAGGAACTGTTCGACGGTGATCCGGCCCGCGTTGAGCGCCGCGAGGCCGTACTGGATGCCGAGGTTGTCGTGCGGCGTCTTCGCGTAGCCGCTGGCATCGCGCGGGCCGAACACGGCGATGTTGAAGTCCTGCAGCGTGCAGCGGATTCCGGAGAGGTTGGCCAGGGACCATCGGTTCGGGTCCGTGCCGCAGCCGCCGCCGCCCACCGTCGGGTCCATGTAGAAGGGCGTGCGGCTGGCCATGTTGGTGTTGGCGGGGCCTTCGCACACCTGGTTCCAGCGGTGGCCGGCGATCTGGGCGCGCTCCACGAGCGAATAGGAGAGGCCGGAGGAGTCGCTGTCGTAGAAGCGCTTCAGCAGGCCGCAGTCCGCGAACTCGCGCCCGGTGGTCCAGGTGTCCTGCCAGCCGTCGGCCGGCAGGATGCCCTGCAGCAGGCCGGGATAGTTGGTGACGTGCAGGTGCTGCTGGTGCGCGCCGCCGGAGCTGCCGTCGGACATCGTGTAGCGGATCTCGCCGTAGTTCTCGGTGATGTGCTCCTTGACCATCATCACGGTCTCGGCGGACGTCACGTCGTTGCAGTGGCTGCCGTAGTTGGTCATCTCCGAGGAGGCGACCATGAAGCCGCGGCGCAGCGCGACGTCGTCCAGCACGTTGCCCGGGTTCACCTGCGTGCGGCCGAACTCGCAGCCGGAGCCGAATTTCCAGAACAGCTTGCCGTTCCACGAGGGCGAGCGGTTCCAGGGCGCCCAGCCTTGCGTGGGGTTCGCCGGATTCGCGAGGTACGCGACGTCGTACTTGCCGCGGTTGATCACGCCGCGCTCGATCCGCACGATGTAAGGGACCGTCCTGCCTTCGTCGGTGGTGACCGATGCGATGTTCGCGGCGGCCGGCGGGTTGGCCGGGTCGTAGTTCGCGAAGCTGCCCGCCAGCGTGCGGTACTGGTAGCGGTACACCGGCGCCGCGATGTTGCACTTCCCGTCCAGCGGGTTGCCGAGGTCGGGATTGCTGGCGGTGGGGTTGGCCACCTTCGTCGTGCAGGTCCACGGCTGCACCTGCGGGCCGGAGATGACGGGGCCGCCGAGGTCGTGGTTGGTTACCGTCAGGCGCGCGCCCGGGCCGTTGGGCACGCGCGCCACGATGGTGTTGTCGCCTTCCACCAGGCCACCCACCACGCCGTAGTAGCGGCCGTCGGGGCGCACCGCGAACGACGCGGTCACGTCCTCGCCGTTGCGCGTGATGCGCACGTCGCCGTAGCCGGCCTTCGCCTTGTCCGGCAACACCAGTTCCACGAGCGCCTGGCCGCCGGACACGAGGTCGGCGCGGTTGCCCAGCACCTTCAGCGTGGAGAGGTTGCCGTTGCCGGTGGCCCTGGAAAGGATGTCGCCGGCGGGCGCGGAACCGGTTCCGCTGCCACCGCCGCAGGCGACGACCAGCAGCGCAGCCGCCGTCGTCGCCAGGAGGGGAATCGCTTGTCTCATCGGGGTTTGCTCCTTGGGGGAAGGGGGACGGTGCGGGTCTGCGCCCGCTCTTCTCACTCCTTGGCGATGCCGGCCGACTCGATGATCTTTCGCCGCTTGGTCGACTCGGCCAGCTGGAACCTGTGCAGGTCTTCGGGGCTGCCGGTGATGGCCTCGAAGCCGTTCTGCGCATAGAAGTTCGAGACGGTCTGGCTCTTGTTCGCCTTGACCAGGATGTCGTTGAGGCGCGCGACGACGGGGGCGGGCGTGCCTTCCGGCACGTAGGCCGCGAACCAGAAGCTCATCTCGTAGTTCTTGACGCCGGCTTCGCTGATCGTGGGCAGCTCCGGCGCGAGCTCGGTTCGCTTCGCGGTGGAAACGCCGAGGGGCCGGACCTTGCCTGCCTTGGCCTGGGGCAGGCCGGTGGCCATGTCGGTGATCATGAACTGGATCTGGCCGCCGATCAGGTCCGTCACCGCGGGCGGATTGCTGCGATAGGGGATGCCGACGATGTAGGTGCCGGTCATCTGCTTGAACAGCTCGCCCGCGATGCGGCTCGAGGAACTGCCGTAGCCGAACGACAGCTTGCCGGGCTGCTCCTTGGCGAGCTTGACCAGTTCCTGCACGTTCCGGACCGGCAGGTCGTTGTTGACCACGAGGATCTGGCCCCCCTTGGACAGCAGCGTCACGGGCGCGAAGTCCTTGACCGGGTCGTACGGCAGCTTCTTGAACAGGTGCTCGTTCGCCGCGTGGGTGGTGTTGGTCGTGATCAGGACGGTGTAGCCGTCCTTGGGCGCCTTCGCGGCGGCCTGGGCGCCGATGAAGGCGTTCGCGCCGGGCTTGTTGTCGATGACGACCGACTGCTTCGTCTGCTCCGTGACCGCCTGGCCCAGGGCGCGCGCGAGCTGGTCGGTCGCGCTGCCGGCGGCGAAGGGCACGATGAAGGTGATCGGCTTGTCGGGCCAGGACTGCGCTTGCGCGCCGAGCGCGAAGGCGAGCGAGGCGGCGAGCAGGGCGAGGCGGCGGGTGGGTTGCATCTTGTCTTGTCTCCTGGGGTCAATCGATCTGGATGGGAAGCGTGAGCAGCAGGCCCGAGAGGCACTTGCCGTGCGTGTCGAGGTTGAGCGAGTCGTTGACGCCGCCGTCGAGGACGTCGTCCAGCACGAGGTTCATCGCGTGCAGCTTCGGCAGCAGGTAGCGCTGCACGCCGGCCGGGCGGCGCGCGGCGAACAGGCTCGCAACGCGTTCGGGCGTGACCTGCGCGACCAGCAGGTCCCAGTGCGCGGCGTCGTAGGCGACCAGGCTGATGGAGGACCGGTTGCCCTTGTCGCCGGTCCGCGCGTGGGCAAGGGTGTGCAGCAGGACGGTCTTCATGCGGCGAAGCTCCAGCGGGGCGCGAGCCACTCGCGCGGCACGAAGCAGGAGTCGCTGCCGAGCCGCGGCGTGATGCACGTGCGCACGCCGCCGCCGCCGGCCGGGCCGCAGGTGTAGAGCGCGAGCACTTCGCGCGTGAGGTGCTCCGCGTCGCAGCGCTCGGGCGATGCGCCGGCGACGCGCAGGCGCACGTCGTCGGAGGCGTGCGCGGGATGCGCGTCCCACCAGCGGCCGTCGTCGTCGGCGAACACGCTGGCGACGCCGATCAGGTCGGCCCGCAGCCGCAGGCCGTCGCGCCCGAGCTGCTGCATGCGGGACCGCACGATGTCGGCCGCCAGCCGTGCGCGCGCGGTGGCGTTGGGGCCGGCATAGGAGATCTCGCCTTCGCCGAGCCAGCCGCCTTCGTAGCAGAGCGTGGCCTTCAGCGTGGGCGGGCGCGGATGGCCGAGGATGCCGCGCACCTCGACGCGGTCGGGGCCGAGGTCGCGCAGTTCGGCCTGCGTGATGTCGGCCACGACGTCGGGCGTGAGGTAGGCAGCGGGATCGTGGATCTCGTACAGCAGCTGCTCGGTGACCGTGCGGCGGTCCACGCGGCCGCCCGTGCCCGCGGCCTTGGTGACCACGATGCGGCCGTCCGCGTGCATCTCCACGATGGGGAAGCCGACACGCGCGAGGTCGGGGACGTCCTTGGTGCCGGGGTCGGCGAAGTAGCCGCCGCACACCTGGGCGCCGCATTCGAGCAGGTGGCCGGCCATGGTGCCCGCAGCCAGCCTGTCCCAGTCGTCGTCGGCCCAGCCGAAGTGCGCGAGGATGGGGCCGAGGGCGAGCGAAGGATCGGCGACGCGGCCGGTGACCACCACCTGCGCGCCCTCGCGCAAGGCGCCGGCGATCTCGCGCGCGCCGAGATAGGCGTTGGCGCTCACGAGCTGCTTGCCGCGCAGCGAGGCCGGCAGCAGCTCCCGCAGGCGCGGTGCCGGCAGGCCGGCGAGCAGGTCGTCGCCCTCGACGACGGCAACGCGCAGGCGCGGCAGGCCGAGCGAAGCCGCGAGTTCCTGGATGCAGGCGGCGGCGCCTTGCGGGTTCGCGGCGCCGAAATTGCCCACGATGGGAATGCCGGCGGCGACGCAGTCGGCGAGCACGGGGCGCAGGAAGCGTTCGAGGCTGGGCTCCCAGCCGGAGCGCGCGTCCTCGCGGCGGCGCAGCTGCGCCAGGGCCAGCGTGCGCTCGGCGAGCGTTTCGAACATCAGAACGGCGGGGCCGCCGAGCTGCACGAGCGTGCGCACCACGGGCACGGCGGCGTCCCAGCGGTCGCCGCTGAAGCCGGCGCCGCAACCGATGCGCAGCACGCCGTTGGAGGAAGGGGAAGGAAGCATGCGGGTCCGGGGAGGGCGAGCGCGAAGGGTAAGGAGCGCAGGTGCATCCGTAAAATGGAAAGTTCCGTTCAAGTGATCGGGATTGCCGATGAATCTCTCCTCCCGCGACCTGCGTGCCGTGATCGCGCTCATCGACGAGCGCAACTTCACGCGGGCGGCCGAACGCATGCACCTGTCGCAGTCGTCGTTCAGTGCCTTGATCCAGGGCGTGGAGGAAAGCCTCGGGGCGAAGCTGTTCGAGCGCAGCACGCGCTCGGTCGTGCTCACGCCCGAGGGGCGGCTGTTCGAGGAGTCCGCGCGGCGGGTGCTCGCGGATTTCGACGGGATGGTGGAGAACTTCCGCGACCATGCGCAACGGCGCCGCGGCCGGGTGGCGATGGCGGCCCTGCCCTCGCTGGCGGCGGGCTGGCTGCCCGGCGTGCTGGCGGAGTACCGCACGCGCTACCCGGGCATCGAGCTCGCGCTGATGGACAGCCTCTCGGAGCAGTGCCTGGCCATGCTGCGCGCCGGGCAGGTGGACCTGGCGCTGGCGACTGCGGGTGACAAGGACGCGGACCTGGCGACCGAGGAACTGTGCTCCGACGAGTTCCACCTGATCTGCCGCAAGGACCATCCGCTCGCGCGCCAGAAGGAGATCCGCCTGCGCGACCTCGCGGCGCATCCCTTCGTGCACCTCTCGCGCAACAGCAGCGTGCGCCAGTATCTGGAGGCAGCCTTCCACCCCGTGACGATGCAGACCGTGCTGGAGGTGGAGCACCTCGCGACCGTCACCGGCATGGTGCAGGCCGGCATCGGCATCACGGTCGTGCCGGCGCTCACGCTGTTCCACTTCGACCACCCGGACCTCGCGGTGCGGCCGGTGGAGATCAAGGGCCTGCGGCGGCGCATCCTGCTCGTGCGCCGCAAGACGGATCCGCTGTCGTCGGCGGCGCAGGCGCTCTACGACCTGATGATCGAGCAGAAGCCGCTGGTCCGCGTGCCGCGGAGCCAGCGGGGCAGGCGGCGCGGTTGACGCCACCCGCTCCCGCGCAGGCGCTCAGGGCGTGAACGTGTCGCCCAGCACCAGCCCTTCGCGCCGCGGGTCCACGCCGCCTTCGAGCGCGTTGAAGCCGCGCATCGGCGTGCGCCGCACGGTGCCGAGGCCGCTGGACTGCGCGCTCACCGACACGGTGTGACCCAGCGACCGCAGGCCGGTCACGAGCGGGTCGCTCGCGCCGCTGGCGGTCGCGTTCACGTTCGGGTGCTCGCCGCCGACGTTGGTGGTGGGCGAGTTGGCCGCGCCGAAGTCCACCATGCTCGTGGCCTGCTGCGCGGTCATGCCCCAGTCCAGCACGCCGACCAGCGTCTTCACCACGTACTGGATGATCGTGGAGCCGCCGGGCGAGCCCGTCGCCATCGCGAAGTCGCCCATGCCGCCGTCTTCGGCCTTGCGGAACACGATGGTCGGCGCCATCGAGCTGCGCGGGCGCTTGCCGGCCTGCACGCGGTTGGCGACCGGCGTGCCGCTGCCATCCGTGGGCGTCGCGGCGAAGTCGGTGAGCTGGTTGTTCAGGATGAAGCCGTTGGTCATGTGGAAGGAGCCGAAGCTCGATTCCACCGTGGTCGTCATGGACACCACGTTGCCGTCGCGGTCGACGATGGTCACGTGCGTCGTGCCGTTCTCCGGCGAAGGCACCACGCCCAGCGGCACCGGGCCGAGGTCGCCCGGCTGCGCCGTGCCCATGCTGCGCGTCATGCTGATGAGGCTGGCGCGCTGCGCGAGGTAGGGCTTGTTCAGCATCGTGTTCCAGGTGCCGCCCGGCAGCGAAACGAAGTCGGTGTCGGCCACGTACTTGTCGCGGTCCGCGTAGGCCAGGCGCTCGGCCTCGCTCACGAGGTGCACGCCCGTCACCGTGGGCTTGCCGCCTTCGCCGTCCATGGCGGTGGGGGCGTATTGCGAGAGATTGAAGTTCTCCAGGATGCCCAGCGATTGCGCGACCGCGATGCCGCCGGACGACGGCGGGCCCATGCCGCACACCCAGTAGGCGCGGTAGGTGGTGCACACGGCCTTGCGCTTCTTCGCCTGGTAGTTGGCCAGGTCCGCGAGCGTCGTCTTGCCGGGCGTGATGGCGGTGGCGCCATCGGCGCTGGCTGTGACGCCCACCTTTGCCACGATGGCCTGCGCGATGGCGCCCGTGTAGAACGCGCCGGCGCCGTTGTTGGCGATGGTGGTCAGCGTGTTCGCGTACGCGGGAATCGTCAGCACGCTGCCGAGCGCCCTGGGCGTGCCGTCCGGGTTGTAGTAGGTGGCCGCCGCCTCCGCGTCGCGCTGCAGGTTGGCGCGGTTGCTCGCGATCGCGTCGGCCATGCGCCCGGGGATGCGGAAGCCGCCGCTCGCGAGCTGGATGCCGGGCTGGAACAGGTCCTTCCACGGCAGCTTGCCGTGCTCGTTGTGCGCGAGTTCCAGCATGCGCAGCACGCCCGGCGTGCCGATCGAGCGGCCGCTGGCGCGCGCGCTGGGCCGCGGCGTGGTCTGGTTGCTCGCGTCGTCGATCCAGCGCAGGTAGTTCTCGGTCGCGGCGGCGGGCGCGGTCTCGCGGCCGTCGTAGGAGACCACGGTGCGCGCCTTCGCGTCGTAATAGAGCATGAAGGCGCCGCCGCCCAGGCCGCTGGACTGCGGCTCGACCAGGCCCAGCACCGCCTGCACGGCCACGGCGGCGTCGGCGGCGGAGCCGCCGGCCTTCAACACGTCGCAGCCCGCCTTGCTGGCGAGCGGCGTGTTGGTGACGACCATGAAGCTGCGCGCGTAGACCGGCTGCATGCCCGTGCGGTACCCGGACGCGGCTTCCGGCGCGGCGGGATCGCCGGGCAGCCCCGACCCGACGACGACCGAGCCGTCGGTGGTCGCGACCGTGCACGTCGTGTCCGCCAGCAGGTCCGGGATCTTGATCAGGCCATCGTTGCCGCCGCCACCGCAGCCGGCGAGCGAGAGCAGCAGCAGCCAAGCCGGCGCCGGCCGCATCCAGTCCATCCTTCGCATGTCGCGCACTCCTGGAGGGGAAAACCCATTATTCGGGCCGCGCGCGAAACGCGTAAAGGCGAGCGGCGCGCGGCGCCGGTGCTCATCGGGCCGCGAGCCGCGCGCGCCCGCGACGGGGTGCGGCGCGCGCGGCGGGCAATCAGGGATAGTCCGGGGAGCCGCGCTCCAGGAACTGGAACTTTCCGCTCAGTTCATTGCGAGGGCGGCATGATCTCGTAGAAGTCCCAGCCGGCGCTGCGCCCGCCCAGGCAGGCGGCCAGCGTGTCCTCCACGCGGCGCCACATCTCCATGCGGTTGCGCCAGCGGCGCACCGCGTGGCCCTCGTCGGGGAAGGACAGGTACTCCACGGGGCGGCCGAGCGCGCGCAGGCCGGCGACGACGTCGTCCGAGTCCTGGCGCAGCACGCGGATGTCGTTCGCGCCGTGGATCACGAGCAGGGGCGCGGTGATCCTGTCCAGGTGCGAGACGGGCGAGTTGGCCAGCATCTCCGCGCGCTCCGCGGGCACGGCCGGGTCGCCGTAGAAGGCATGGAACATGTGGCGGTTGCGCCAGAAGGGCGGCCAGTTCTCGATCACGCGCGCCCAGTTCGCGACGCCGACGATGTCGACGCCGCAGCGCCAGTCGTGGTCCTTGCGCGCCAGCTGCATGAGGGTGGAGTAGCCGCCGAAGCTCGCGCCGAGGACGGCCATGCGCGTGGGGTCGGCATAGCCGCGGTCGACGGCCCATTGCGCGGCTTCCGCGATGTCCTGCTGCAGGCGCGTGGCGTACGCCCGCTTCGCCGCCATCATGAAGTCGCGGCCGTAGCCCCACGACCCGCGGTAGTTCACGTTCAGCACCGCATAGCCGCGGTTCGCGAGCATCTGCGTGCTGGTGAACCACGCGCTTTGCCAGGAGTCGCGCACCCAGGGGCCGCCGTGGATCACGACCACCATCGGCGCAGGCTTGTCGACGCCGCGCGGCCGCACGAGGTAGCCGTGCACCTTGCGGCCGTCGGAAGTGGTGAAGGCGTAAGGCTCTTCGCGCGAGAGCAGCTCGCGCTTCTCCGGCTCGGGCCGGTCGAGGCGCGCGACCTCGCCCGTGGCGCGATCGAGCAGCAGTTCCGCGTCGTCGAAGTCGCCGATGGCGCGCATCACCCAGCGCTGCCCGTCGTCGGATGCGCTCTGCGGCCGGACGAAGCGCGGGCGCTCGGGGATCCAGCCGCGCTCCATCGCGCGCTGCACGGCGCGTTCCGTCTCGGCGCCGAGGGCGGTGTCCAGCCAGTTCGCCGTGGGGTAGCCGGCATCGGCGAAGTAGCCCACCGGGGCGCCGCGGGTGCGCGGGTAGTAGGCGAACTGCAGGTCCACCTCGCCATGCGCCGCGAGCACCTTCTCCGCGCCGGTGGCGAGGTCGATCTCCACGAGTGCATTCCGTTCGCGGCCCAGGTTCGACATGGCCCAGGCCTTGCCCGCCTGCCGGTCCACGCGGTGGATCCAGAGCGAGTCCCAGCCGCCCGCGAGCTTCACCGTGCGCCAGCGGCCGTCGGCCTCGAGCACCTCGAAGGCGCCATCCGACCCGTCCTGCGGCTGCAATTGCCGGAACCGCGCGGCCAACTGGTTGTCCGTGCCGACGAACCAGTTCAGCACCTTGCCGTCGCTGCGCGCCACCTCGCGGATGCTGCGCGCCTCCGCATCCGCCTCGTACAGGTCCAGGGTGCTGCGGTCGCGCCGGTTGCTGGCGAAGAAGAACTTCGCGCTGCCCGGCGCGCCGTGCGCCACGAAGTGCGAGCGCACGCCGGGCCAGGGCGTCACGGCCCAGGGCGCGAAGTCCCGGCTGCTGTCGAAGACGTGCAGGTGGGTGTTCTCGTCGCCGCGCAGGTCCTTCAGGTACACGATGTGGCGGCTGTCCGGCAGCCAGGTGTAGATCGGGCCCACGGGCCGCGCCAGGAAGCCGGTCGCGAAGGTGCGCACCGTGCCGCCGTGCACCGCACGCACCGCGAGTCCGCTGTCGGTGCCCACCGCCTGGGACCACACCAGCTGCGCGCCGTCCGGCGACAGGCTGTAGCCGCCCGCGTAGTCGATGTTCGCGACGAAGCGGCGCATCGGCACGAGCGGCGGCAGCGTGCCGGCGGCTTCGGCGCCGGCGAGCGCAGGGTGGCGCGGCGGCGTGGCGCAGCCGGCCAGCAGGGTGAGGGTGGCGAGCCACAGGAAGGCGGTACGGCGCATGGATCCTCCGCAAGGATGGGACGCCGCCGATTCTTCCTCGCTATGCTTAAGCGCAGCCAAAGACGCCTTTGGCCTCGCTTAAGGAAGGCGCCGGGAGAATCGGACCATGCACATCCTGCTGATCGAGGACGACCTGGACCTGGGCCGCGCCTTGCAGGCGGCGCTCAAGGTCGAAGGCCTGAGCAGCGAATGGCTGCGGCGCGCCGCGGATGCGCCCGCGGCGGTGGACCCCGCCGTCGTGGACTGCGTGCTGCTGGACCTCACGCTTCCCGACGGGAGCGGCTTCGACCTGCTGGCGCGCTGGCGTGCCTCCAACAACCCGGTGCCCATCATCGTCATCACCGCGCGCGGCGCGGTGGAGGACCGCCTGCGCGGCCTCGACGGCGGCGCCGACGACTTCGTCATCAAGCCCTTCGCGACCGCCGAACTCGTGTCGCGCATCCGGGCGGTGCTGCGCCGATCCGCGCGCCAGACCAGCGAGCGCTGGACGCTGGGCAACCTCACGATCGAGCCGCGCAGCCACCGCGCCGCCCGCGCCGGCGAGCCGCTGGACCTGTCGCCGCGCGAGTTCCAGCTGCTGCTGGCGCTCGCGCGCGATGCCGGCACGGTGGTGCCCAAGGGCGTGATCGCGCAGCGCCTCGAGCCGCTCGGCGACCCGGTCGACTTCGCCTCCATCGAGGTGCACGTGTCCAACCTGCGCCGCAAGATCGGCGCGCAGGCGATCCTCACCGTGCGCGGGGTGGGGTACATGCTGGCGAGCGCATGAACACGGCCGTCCACGCGTGGTGGGGCCGCATGGCGCAGCCGACGCTGCAGCGGCGCAGCGTGGCGTACGTGCTGTTCGCCTTCGGGGTGATCTGGGCCGTGCTGCTCGCGTACGCGTACTGGCAGAACGAACGCATCCTCGCCACCGAGCAACCCTTGCGCAAGTTCAGCGAGGCGCTGCACGGCGCGCTGGAGGAAACGCCCGATCCCGAGCAGGCCAGGGTGGTCGTGCGCGCGACGCTGCGCTGGATCAACGAACGCCGCGCGCAAGGCAAGCGCTTCCCTCCCGGCATGGACGCGCAGCTGCTGGATGCGCAGGGGCGCCACGTCTACGGGTCCGTGCAGCTCGCGCGGGTGCCCGCTTCGGCCTGGGAGAAGGGCGAGGTCGTGCGCCTGGGCGGGACGGCCTACCACCTGCACGAGACCCGCGGCACGCGCTGGACGCTGCGCATGGCGGAGCCGGTGCGCACCACGGGCCGCTTCCTCTCGTACAACGCCTCCAACCTGCTCGAATACCTGCTGCTGGCGCTGCCCTTCGTGGTGCTGCCGGTGTGGTGGTCGGTGCGCACGGGGCTGCGCCCGCTGGAGCAGTTCGCGTCGGCGCTCAAGGGCCGGCGCCAGGGCGACCTCGCGCCGGTGGACCATCCGGTGCGCCACCGCGAACTGCAGCCCTTGTCCGAGGCGCTGGAAGGCCTGCTCGCGCAATTGCGGCAGAAGCTGGACCGCGAACGCCTCTTCGTGCAGGACGCCGCGCACGAGATCCGCACGCCGCTCGCCGTGGTCGGCACGCAGGCGCACGTGCTGGCGCATGCGCCGGGCGCCGAGGAGCGCGAGCGCGCGCTGGCCCTCCTGAACCAGGCGATCGCCCGGGCGTCGCACCTCGCGCAGCAGCTGCTGGTGCTCGCCACGCTGGACGGCGATGCGCGCGCGACCCCGCGCCGCGTCGATGCCGCGCAGTGCGTGCGGGAACTCCTCGCGCAGCTCGCGCCGCTGGCGATGGAGCGCGGCATCGAGCTGTCGCTGGATGCGCCGGAGCAGCTCTGGGCGGAGCTCGACGAAGCGGCGTTCGTCTCCATCGTCGGCAACCTCGTGGACAACGCGATCCGCTACGGGCGCGACGGCGGGAGCCTCGTCGTGTCGCTGCGCGGTGGGGACGCGGGCCTGGAACTGCTGGTGCGCGACGACGGGCCCGGCATTCCGCCGGCGGAGCGTGCGCGGGTGTTCGAGCGGTTCTACCGGGTGCCGGGCAACGAGCGCACCGGCTCGGGGCTGGGGCTCGCGATCGTGCAGCAGGCGGCGGCGCGGATGAGGGGACGGGTGGAGATCTCCGAGGGGTTGGCGGGAAGGGGCGTCGGATTCCGCGTGGGGGTGCCAACGATGTAGGGTGGCCGGCGGCACGCCGGGCAGGTGAGCGAAGCGAACCCCACCGAAGGGCGCCCGATCGCGAGCCGCTCGGTGGGGTTCGCTTCGCTCACCTGCGGCGGCGTTCGCCGCCCCACCCTACAGGGCGCCGTCCGGCGCAGCTCGCACGCGTTCCGCCGTGGGACTTGCAGGCGACTTCCGCCCCGCCCACCGCCGAAGCAGCGGCTCTTCAACGCAGTGCCAGGTCACCACCGCCAGCCCCGTCGTGATCCCGATCGCGATCGGCAGCGCCCGCAATGGCTCCATCTCCGTGTGCCGCCCCAGCAGGAACAGCACCGGGATGTGCCACAGGTAGAGGCCATACGAAATCTTGCCCAGGTACAGCGACGCCTGCGCGGTCACGCTCTCCCGCGAGACCCGCACCGCGCAAAGCAGCAGCACCGTCAGCGCCGCGCAGCCCGCGACCCCCGTGCGGAAGAACACCGCCATCGCGGGCTCTTCCCAGTAGTCGAACTGCTGGTGCAGGGCGACCACGCCCCACCAGCCCAACGCAGCGACGAGCACGAGCCCGTGGCGCAACCAGGATTCCGTGCCAACCCGGCGCAGCAACGCCTGCCCGCTCGCCGACCGCACGAGCCGCGCCAGCAGCAGGCCCAGCGCGAATTCGTCCAGCATCCCGGGCAGCTGCGTCTGCGCCATGTAGGCCACGTCCACCGGCCCGGGCTGGTACACGAGGTGCGCGCCCCAGCGCCACGCCCAGGCGGTGAGCACGAACAGCAAGGCGAGGGGCAGCGGCCGCACCTTGCGCAGCCACGGCGCGGCCAGCACCACCAGCAGGTAGAACTGCATCTCCACGCCCAGCGACCAGTTCGGGCCGTTGATGGCGCCGTACCAGTCGAAGAAGAGGTTGTGCACGAACGCGAGGTGGGCGACGACGTTCGGCCAGATGTCGTCGCGCGACCAGAGCGCGGGCTCCACGAACGCGAGGTACGCGGCGAGCGTGAGGAAATGCAGCGGCACGATGCGCGCGAGGCGGGCGCGCAGGAAGCCCTTGCGGAAGCCCTCGCCCTGCGCGTCCAGCCGGCCGAAGGCCGACAGCCCGATCACGAAGCCGGAGATCACGAAGAACACGTCCACCGCCATCCAGCCGCCGCGGAACCAGGCGAGCGGCCCCGTGGCGGGGAAGTCCGTCCAGTCCCAGTGGGCGATGAAGTGGTAGACGAGCACCGTCAGGGCCGCGAAGGCCCGCAAGGCGTCGACGAGGGGGAAGAAGGGGCGCGCTGCTTTTTCCAAGCGCGAAATTGGACCACAGGGGAAATGCCCTCCCGCCCCGCGGGAAGCAACAGAGTGTGCCCTCAGGAATCTGGCACGCCGGCGGCCGCGCGCCGGCGCGGTGCGGCGGCCGCCTTGCCCGTCGCGGACGCCTCCTGCAGCAGTTCCAGGAAGCGCTGCGCCAGGGGCGGCAGCGCGGCGCCCTTGCGCGTGAGCACTCCGATCGTGCGCACGAAGCGCGCCTCCACGAAGGGCAGCGGCACCAGCCCCTCGCCGCTCGGGCCCTGCAGCTGCGATTCGCTCAGGATGCTCACGAGGTCGCTCTGCGAGAGCAGGCGCCCGAGCTGCGTGGCGGTGTTGCTCACTTCCACGGCCACGCGGGGCGGCGGCAGCCCGGCTTCCGCCAGGCGCCCTTCCACGTTGCGCCGCGCCGCGACCTCCGGGCCGGGCAGCATCCACTGCGCGTCGACGAGGTCCGCGATGCGCAGCCGGCGCCGCGCGAGCAGCGGGTGGCCGTTGCGCACCACCATGCACAGCGCGTCCTCGATCAGCGGCACGCCCTGCAGGTCCTCCGGCATCACGCCCGGGAGCGCGTTGATGGTGAGGTCCAGGTCGCCGAGGCGCAGCGCCGCGACGAGGGCGTCGTTCAGGTGGATCATGACGCGGATGCGCGCGGCGGGCCGCTGCCTGTGCAGCTGCAGGCAGGCCGGCACGAACAGGCGCTGCGCGTAGAGCGGCGACACGCCCACCCGCAGCACCCCCATCGCGCCGAGGTGCAGGTCGGCCGCTTCCTTGATCGCTTCGCCGAGGCTGGCGCGCAGCGCCTGGGTGCGCTGGCGGAACTGTTCGGCCACCGGCGTGAGCTGCATGCCACGCTTGCTGCGCTCGAAGAGCGGGAAGCCGAGCTCCTTCTCCAGCCGCTGCAGGCCCTTGGTGATCGCGGGCTGCGAAACGCCCAGGGCAGCCGCGGCGCGACGGGCTTGCCCGTGGCTGGCCACCGCCAGGAAGTAGTCGATGTCGTCCAGCCGCACGGCCATGGGCGTCCTCCGTCTTTCGCTTGCCAACGGCAGAGCTTCATTCCCGCATCGATAACCGTCCGTTATCAACCGGGGCGGCCGGATTATCAGCGTTCCGGGCTTCGCTTCCTAGACTGGGCGCACCTTCTGGAGACAAGCCGTGAACCTGGGCATGTACGTCGCGCGCAGTGCGCGCCATTGGGCCGACAAGCCCGCCATCCTCTTCCGCGACCGCGCGGTCACCTACGGCGAGCTCGAGCGCCGGTCGAACCAGCTCGCGCATGCCTTGCGGGCCCTCGGCCTGCAGCGCGGCGACCGCGTCGCGGTGGTGTCGCCCAACCGGCCGGAGATCGTCGAACTCGAATGCGCCCTGTACAAGCTGGGCCTGGTGAAGGTGGCGCTGAACTCGCGCCTCGCGCCCGGCGAGCTGGTGGACGCGCTGGACAACGCGGAGCCCGTCGCCTGCCTGGCCGGCCCCGAGCACCGCGCGATGGTGGAACAGGCGACAGAGCGCGTGAAGTCGCTGCGCCACCTCATTGCTTTCGCTCCCGCGCCGGGTGCGGCACCCTGGGCGGACTACGAAGCCCTGCTCGCCGCCCAGCCCGACACGCACTTCCACGTCGACATGCGGCCGGAGGAGCTGGCCGTGCTGCACTACACCTCCGGCTCCACCGGCAAGCTGAAGGCGGCGATGCAGACCGTGGGCAACCGCATGGCGTCGCTGCGCAAGGTGATCATGGGCCGCATGCAGGCGCAGCCCGGCGACGTGCTGATGCTGTGCGGCCCCATCACGCACGCGAGCGGCATGTTCATCCAGCCGATGCTGTACCAGGGCGCCACCCTGCTGCTGATGGAGCGCTTCCAGCCCGCCGAGATCCTGGAGGCGATCGAGAAGCACCGCGTCACGATGTGCTTCTTCGTGCCGGCGATGATCTACGCGCTGCTGGCCGAGCCTTCGATCAAGACCCGCGACCTCTCCAGCCTGCGCCTCGTGAGCTACGGCGCGGCGCCCATGTCGCCGGCGCGCATCCGCGAAGCCTGGGCGGCGTTCGGCCCGGTGCTGTCGCAAGGCTACGGCGCGGGCGAGACCACGGGCGGCGTCGTCGCGCTGGGGATCAACGACCACCGCCGCGCCATCGAGGGCGAGCGCCCGGAACTGCTTTCCGCCTGCGGCCGGCCCATCTGCGAATCGGACGTGCAGGTGCTCGACGAGCAGGGCCAGCCCGTGAGCGGCGACGCGATCGGCGAGATCTGCGTGCGCGGCCCCGACGTGTTCGCCGGCTACTGGCGCGCGCCCGAGCAGACGAGCGATGCGCTCGCCGCCGACGGCTGGCTGCGCACCGGGGACCTCGCCCGCGTGGACCGCGAAGGCTACATCTTCATCGTCGACCGCAAGAAGGAGATGCTGGTCTCCGGCGGCTTCAACGTGTACCCGAGCGAGGTCGAATCCGTGCTGGCCCAGCACCCCGCCGTGTACGAGGTCTGCGTGGTGGGCGTGCCCGACGACCACTGGGGCGAAACGGTGAAGGCGGTCGTGGTGCTGCGCGAAGGCGCGCAGGCCGACGGCGGCGAGATCATGGACTTCTGCCGCGGGCGGCTCGCCGACTTCAAGCGTCCGCGCTCCGTCGACTTCGTGCCGCAGCTGCCGAAGAACGGCAACGGGAAGCTCTCGCGCAAGGACGTGCGCGAACACTACTGGCGCGGCCGCGAGCGGCGCGTGAACTGAAGGAGCCGACGTGATGGACGCATCGACCACCCCCCAACGCGCGGCCGCTCCCTTCGAGGGCTCGGACGCCGCCCGCGACTTCATCGCACGGCTCGACACCTTCTTCCGCGAGGAACTGCACCCGCTCGCCGCCGAACACGGCATCACCTCCGAGAAGGGCGCCGAGCGTCCGCTGCTCGATCGCGTGTGGCAGCGCTCCCGCGAGCTGGGCTTCTACGGCATGACCTTGCCCAGGGCGCTGGGCGGCGCCGGCTTCAGCCTGGTGGACCACGTGCTGATCAAGGAAGCGATCTACGCGAGCGGCTCGCCGTTCGCGCCCCACGTGCTGGGCGAACTCACCGGCCCGCCGCGCGTGGGCGCGCTGGCCAAGGTGGTGACGCCCGACCAGATGGAGCGCTTCATCCTGCCCGTGGCGCGGGCGGAGAAGGCGATCTGCTTCGCGATCACGGAACCGGAAGCCGGGTCCGACGCCGGCGCGCTGCAGACCCGCGCCGTGCGGGACGGCGACGAGTTCGTGTTGAACGGCACCAAGCGCTTCATCTCCGGCGCGCCCTTCTGCGATTTCGCGGTGATCATCTGCTCGACGAGCAGCGATCCGGCGGTGCGCGAGACGACGGCGTTCTTCGTCGAGCGCGATCGCCCGGGCTTCCGCATCGAGGGCGGCTACAGGACGATGGCGGGCCAGTCGCACACCGGGAACATCGTGCTCACCAACTGCCGCATCCCCGCCGCCAACCAGATCGGCGAACAGGGCCGCGGCCTCGCGCTCGCGCTGGGCCGCATCACCGTCAACCGCCTGCTGCACTGCCCGGCGATGCTGGGCCTCGCCAGGCTGGCCCTGCAGGACACGATCGCGCACGCGTCGCGCCGCCGCCAGTTCGGGCAGCCGATCGGCGCCTTCCAGGCCGTGCAGCACCACATCGCCGACATGGCCACGGAACTCGCGGCGGCGCGCGCGCTCATGCTGAGCGTGGCCCGCACGCTGGACGCCGGCGGCGAGGCGCGCGCGGAAGCGTCCATGGCCAAGCTGTTCTGCTCCGAGACCGCCTTCCGCATCGCCGACCGCGCCGTGCAGGTGCACGGCGGCGAGGGCATCGTGCAGGGCAGCCGGGTGGAGTTCCTCTTCCGCCTGCTGCGCATGTACCGCGTGCTCACGGGCACCAGCGAGATCCAGCGCAACACCATCGCCCGCGAACTGCTGGGCAACGCGGTGCGCTGAACGTCCTATAACAGACTCCAGGAGACAAGTGATGATGAAGACTTCGTGGATCGCCGGCCTCGCTGCCGCCGCCTTCGCCATCGCGCCCGCGCAGGCGCAGCAGGACTATCCCCACCGCGCGATCAAGTGGATCGTGCCCTACCTGCCGGGCACCGGCCCGGACATCACGGTGCGCATCGCCGCCGAGGCGCTGACCGAGATCCTGAAGCAGCCGGTGGTGGTGGAGAACAAGGCCGGCGCCGCCGGCAACCTGGGCGCGCAGATCGCGGCCAAGGCGCCTGCCGACGGCTACACCTGGGTGTATTCCGCGACCACCATGTCCGCCAGCATGCGCATGTACCGCAAGCCGGGCTTCGACGTGATGAAGGACTTCACGCACATCGGCCGCATCACGCAGTCGGACGTCGTGCTGGTGGTCGCCGCGGATTCGGGCATCGCGACCGCGAAGGAGCTGGTGGAGCGCGCACGCAAGGCGCCGGGCAAGCTCTCGTATGCGTCCGGCGGCGTCGGCACGCCGGCGCACATGGGCGCGGAGCTGGTGCTCAACGCCACCGGCGCGAAGGCGCTGCACGTGCCGTACAAGGGCGCGTCGGAATCGGCGAACGCGGTGGTCGGCAAGCAGGTGGACTTCGCGCTGACGCTGACCTCGGTGTCGCTGCCCTTCATCCAGGGCGGCAAGATGACGCCGCTGGCGGTGAGCGGGCCCAAGCGCAATCCGAAGCTGCCCAACGTGCCGACCTTCGCGGAAGCCGGCATCCCCGGCGTGCAGCTGGTGTCCTTCGGCGGCCTGTCGGTTCCCACCGGCACGCCGGCACCCGTGGTGAAGAAGATCAGCGATGCGCTCGCCAAGGCGCTGGCACAGCCCGAGACGCGGGCGAAGCTGGAAGCGAACGGCGCGCTGGTGCTGCCCGCAGGTGCCGAGGAGTACGCCGAGAACCTGAAGGCCGAGATCGCGCTCACCGAGAAGATGATGCGCGTCGCCAACATCGAGGCGCAGTGAGATGGAGGCGGTGGCCGTGGCCGCGCAGCACCGCGAGGCAATCGGCCGCTCGCGCTGGTTCGCGGCGCTGCCGGCCGTGCTGCGCCACGACCTGCTGCGGTCCATGGTGGCGCGCCGCTACCGCCCGGGCGAGGCCATCTTCGCGCAGGGCGACGCGGTGGAAGACTGGCTCGCGTGCGCCACCGGCTGCGTGCGGCTCGCGCAGGAAGGAGCCGGCCGGCCGCTGACGCTCGCCTTCGTCGGCGCGGGCCGGTGGTTCGGCGACGCGCCGCTCGCGCACGCTCCCGCACGCAGCCACGACGCCTGGGCGCACGAGGAGACGGTGGTGCTTGCGGTGTCGCGCGAGAAGCTGCGCACCATCCTTTGCGCGCATCCAACGCTGTACGAAGCGCTCGCGGCGTTGCAGGCGCTGCGCCTGCGCCAGGTGTTCTCGCTGGTGGGCGACCTGAACCGGCTCACGCTGCGCGCGCGTCTCGCGAAGCACCTCGCGCATCTCATGCGCCACCACGGCACGGCGTGCGGCGGCGGGCGCGAGGTGCGGCTCGCGATCCGCCTGCGGCAGGACCAGCTCGCCGAGCTCCTGGGTTGCTCGCGCCAGCGCGTGAACGAGCAGCTCGCGCACATCACGCGCGAGCAGGTGATCCGGCGCGAGGCCGGGTGCCTGGTGATCCGCGATCCGCAGCGGCTGCAGCAGCTCGCGCTCGCCTAGGCGATCGCCGTAGGCAATTACATCTCGCGCCGTAACAGTCCGTGCCCGTCACGGAATCGCCATCCTCCTGGCCTAGAGTGCGGGCCACAACGAAAAGGGGGACCGATGCGAACGAAGGAACTCTCCGCACCGGTGGCCATGTTCAAGCTGGCCGCTGCACTGGAACGCTATGACATGCGCGTGCGCGCGCTCGCGGGCAGGTCGCTCGACCTGGAGATCGTGCGGCGCGTGCAGCACGATTTCGGCGAGCTGCGCCTGCTGTGCGCTTCGCTGCCCAAGCTGTCCGTCTCGTGGACGGCGGTGCTGCTGTCGCGCGCGAAGCTGCTGCAGGCCTTGTGCCAGCGTGCGGGGCCCGCGGCTGCCGCCCTGCTGCACGAGCATCTCGCCGAAGTCGAAGGCCTGCGGCGGCGCTGCCTGCGCGCGATCGGCGCGCAAGGGCTGGCGCTCACCTGAGGGCGCGGCGTAGTCCTGCGCCTACGCCGCGCAGCGTGGAGGTCCCACCCGCAGGCCGCGGCCAGGACCAACAATGGCTGGCCTATCCCAGGAGAGCCCATGCCTACCGAACCGAACAGCAACCCCAATCCCACCGGCACGGAGCACGAGGACGAGGCGATCCCTTCCGCGTCCGACGATCGCGTGATCGAGGAGACGGCGCGCATGGCGCGCGAGGGACGGAAGGAACGCGACGCCGACCCGAACGAGCCGAAGCCGCAGCGCGAGTGACGCGCGCCGGCGCGCTCAGCCGGCCAGCAGGCCGCAGAAGCGCGCCAGGTCCACGTTGCCGCCGCTGATCACCACGCCCACGCGCTGCCCGCGCAGGTCGGATGCCATCCGGCGCGCGGCGGCGAAACCGAGGCAGCCCGTGGGCTCCACCACCATCTTCATGCGCGTCGCCAGGAAGCGCATGCACTCCACCAGCTCCGCATCGCTCGCGGTGAGGATGTCCGTCACGTCGCGCCGGATGATCGCGAAGGTGAATTCGCCGACGTGCTGGGTCTGCGCGCCGTCGGCGATGGTCTGCGGCGTGGCGATGTGCACGATCTCGCCCTTGCGGAAGGACTGCTGCGCGTCGTTGCCGGCCTCCGGTTCGACGCCGTAGGTCCGGCATCCGGGCGCGAGCGCCTTCGCCGCCAGCGCGCAGCCGGAGAGCAGGCCGCCGCCGCCCAGCGGCACGAACAAGGCATCCAGCGGGCCGACCTCCTCGAACAGTTCCTTCGCGGCGGTGCCTTGCCCCGCCAGCACGTGCGGGTGGTCGAAGGGCGGGATCAGCGTCAGGCCCTCCTTCTGCGCGAGCTCGCGGCAGATCTGCTCGCGGTCTTCCTTGTAGCGGTCGAACAGCAGCACGCGGCCGCCGTAGCCGCGCGTGGCCTCGATCTTGGCGGCGGGCGCGTCGTTCGGCATCAGGATGGTCGCGGGCATGCCGAGGATGCGGGCCGACAGGGCGATCGCCTGCGCATGGTTGCCCGAGGAGAAGGCCACGACGCCTGCGCGGCGTTGCTCAGGCGTGAACTGCGACAGCGCGTTGTACGCGCCGCGGAACTTGAAGGCGCCCATGCGCTGCAGGTTCTCGCACTTGAAGAAGACCTGGGCGCCGAACGCCTCGTCGACGGTGCGCGACGTGAGCACCGGCGTGCGGTGCGCCTGCCCTTGCAGGCGCGCGGCCGCGGCGGCGACGTCGTCGTAGGTGGGGAGCGTGGGAGCCATGCCTTTCCTCCTGTGCAGGCCTCCACGATAGCCGATCACGCCGGTGCGTCGCTCACCCGCCGGATCGGCGTCAGCACCCAGGCGAGCGCGGCGGCCAGGACCAGCAGCGCGCCCGCGGCGGCGAAGAGCTGCGGCAAGGTCACGAATTTCATGACCACGCCGGTGAGCGCGGACGACAGCGGCACCAGGCCCATGAAGATGAACATGAACAGGCTGGTGGTGCGTCCCACCATGGCCGCGGGCACGCGCTTCTGCATCCAGGTGAACACGGCGACCTGCAGGAAGCCGCCGAGGACACCGATGGACAGCATCAGCAACGCGCCCTGCCAGGCCGCGCCGACGGCGCCGAGCGCCATGCACAGGAGGCCGATCACGGCGTCGGCCAGCAGCAGGCTGGTGCCCAGCGTGCCGATGCGCAGGTCCGGCCGCAGGCCGCCGGCGACCATGCCCGCGAGCGTGCCCGCGCCGTGCGCGCCGAGCATCAGGCCCAGCGCTGACGCTCCGAGCTGCGGCTGGCTGTTCGCGAGCACGGGCAGCGCGATGTGCAGCGGACCGAGCACGAGCAGCGCCACGGCGCCCCAGTAGGCGAAGCAGGTGCGCAGCTGCGCGTCCCGGGCAACGTGGCGCAGGCCGTCCAGGACCGAGCGCCAGAGGCCGCCGGGGGCCGCAGCGCGCGACGCGGGTTCCTGCGTTCGCACCTTCGACAGCGTCCATGCGGACAGCGCGAAGCTCGCCGCGTCGAACGCGAAGGCCAGCGCCATGCCCGTCGCATCGCGCACCTGCCCGGCGCCGTCGCCGAACACCGCGATCAGCACGCCTGCTGCGAGCGGCCCCACGAACATGCTCAGTTGCCGCAGCCCCATCATCATCCCGTTGGCGGGACCGAGCTGCGCCGGCGGCAGCGCGTGCGGCAGCATCGAAGTGCCCGACGGGATGCTGAACGCGCTGCTGATGCCCAGCGCCAGCGACAGTGCGTAGATCGCGGGCAGCGACAACGCGTCGCGCCACACGCCCAGCGCCAGCACCGCGAGCAGCACCGTGTTCACGTGCTTGGTGAGCATCAGCACGCGGCGCGGCGAGAGCCGGTCCACCAGGGCGCCACCCACCAGGATCAGCAGCGCGCGCGGAATGCCGACCAGCGCCAGCACCGTGCCGAGCGCCACGGTGTCGCCGGTCATGCGCAGCACGAGCCAGGGCAGGGCGACCAGCGTGAACTGGTCGCCGAGCAGGGAGATGGCGCTGCCCGCCATCAGCCAGCGGAAGTTGGGTGCGCGCAGGAGGGCGGCGCGCGCGCCGGGATCGGGTTGCATCAGGAGTCCTCGTTTTCCTCGAAACGGGACGCACTGTGCGGCCTCACGTTACGTGAGGGTCAAGGGGGCGGCGGCACCTGCAGCAGGAAATCGCGCACTTCCCGGCCGAGCGGCGCGCCGGCCAGCAGGAGAGGGTCGGCCTGGTGCAGGGTGAGCAGCTTGCCGACCTTGCGTGCATCGCCGCCGGCCATGCGCTCCAGCAGTTCCACCCAGCGCTCGCGCAAGGCGCGCGCCGGCTGGCTCGTGGGCCGCGTGCGCTGCGCCAGCAGCTTGCGGCCGGCCTTCTCGATGGCAGCGAACTCCTCGTCGGGGACCATCCGCGCGGGCTTGAAGTCCACCTCGCCGAAGTGGGCCTGCAGCAGGCCGACGCGGAAGGCGATCGCCTGCTCCATGTACGCGATCATCCCGCTGGGCGGCGCGCCGCGGATGCCATGCGCCGAAGGTTCGGCGCGGTACATGGCGCCCCAGCGGTCCATGCGCTCGAAATCGCCGTCCATCCAGCGCACCATCAAGGCCGTCCAGCGGCGCGTGAGCGCCTGCGCACGTTCGCTGTCGTGGGCGGCGCCTGCGTCCATGCAGTCCTGCACCTCGGCCTGCAGCGCGAGCCACTCCTCCTGGATGGTGGCGTAGGACTGCAGGATGTCGCGGATCTCGCGCGCATCGAAGTAGCGGCCATAGGTGGTCATCAGCGACAGGCTGCGCACCCAGTCCTCCATCGCCGGCGCCATGCCCTTGGCCAGGTGGTCGCGCAGCAGCGCGAGGCGCTCCTTCAGCTCGCTCGCCTGGCGGATCTGCGCATCGAGCTGGAGCATCTGCTGTTCGAGGATGCGTTCCGGGCTGCCGCCGCGGCCATCGAGCAGCGGGCCGATCTCGGCCAGTGGCAGGCCGAGGTGGCGCAGCGCCTGGATGGCGTGCAGGCGCGCGACGTCCGCTTCGTCGTACATGCGGTAGCCGGACTCGCTGCGCGCCGAGGGCTTCAGCAGCCCGATCTCGTCGTAGTGGTGGAGCGTGCGCACCGTGAGGCCCGTGGACCGGGCCAGGGCACCAACCTGGAGGAGCATGGCGCGATTGTGCCTAGCGCGGCTGTGCGAGCGCCACGGCCAGCTTCGCGCCGGCCGCGGCGTTGTTCTTCACCAGGGCGATGTTGGTCGCGAGGCTGCGTCCCTCCGTGAGCGCCTGGATGCGGGCGAGCAGGAAAGGCGTGACCGCCTTGCCGGTGATGCCTTGCGCGCGCGCTTCGGCGAGCGCCTGCTCCGTGATGCGGTCGATGTCCTCGCGTGGCATCGCGGCCGCCTCCGGCACCGGCACGCTCAGCACGACGCCGCCTGCGAGGCCGAGATCCCACTTCGTGCGCAGGAAGCGCGCCTGCTCCTGCGGCGTGTCGAGGCGGTAGTCGGCGCGGAAGCCGCTGTCGCGCGTGTAGAACGCGGCGAAGTTCTCCTGCCCGGCGCTGAGCACCGGCACGCCGTGCGTCTCCAGGTATTCCAGCGTGAGGCCGATGTCGAGAACGGACTTCGCGCCGGCGCACACCACCGCGACGGAGGTGCGCGCCAGCTCCTGCAGGTCGGCCGAGATGTCGAAGGTTTCGGAAGCGCCGCGGTGCACGCCGCCGATGCCGCCGGTGACGAAGACCTCGATCCCCGCCAGCGCCGCGCAGATCATCGTGCCCGCGACGGTGGTGGCGCCGAGTGCGCCGCTTGCCAGCACCGCGGGCAGGTCGCGCCGGCTCACCTTGGCCGCCTGGCCGGAACGCCCGAGCAACTCCAGCTCCGCGTCCGACAGGCCGATGCGGATGCGGCCGGCCATCACCGCGATCGTCGCGGGCTCGGCGCCGTGCGCGCGGATCACGTCCTCCACTTCGCGTGCCGTGCGCACGTTCTGCGGGTACGGCATGCCGTGGGCGATGATCGTGGATTCCAGCGCGACCACGGGGCGGCCGGCCGCTTGCGCCGCGGCCACGGGAGCGCTGCGCTCCAGGAAGGAGCGGGCGAGATCGGCTTGCATGCCGCGAGTGTGCCCCAGGGCCGCGCGCCGCTCAGTAATTCCCGGTCGGGTAGGGGCCGCGTTCCTTGCCGTCGGGGCGCACGCGGTGCTTGTCGGCTTCGGGGTCCGGGTGGTGGATGGTCGCGTTGCTGCCTTCGGGGACCGGGTCGTCCTCGGGCTTGGGCAGCTCGTGCGGCGGCATCACGTCGGGCGCGGAGGCGGGCTTGTCGTTCATGGCATGGCCATGTTGCGCGGCCGTGCGCGGGGGCCGTGTCAGGGAGCCGCCCTCGTCGCTGTCAGGCGATGGCCGCCGTGACGACCACTTCGACTTTCCACTCCTTCTTCGCGAGCGCTGCCTGGACGGTGGCGCGCGGCGGCGCGTGGCCGGCGGGCACCCAGGCGTCCCACGCCTCGTTCATGCCGTCGAAGTCGGCCAGGTCGGCCAGGAAGACCTGCGCCATCAGGATCTTCGTCTTGTCGGTGCCCGCGCGCGCGAGCAGCGCGTCGATGGCGGCGAGCACCTGGCGCATCTGGCCGCGGATGTCCTGCGTGGCATCGTCGGGCACCTGGCCCGCGAGGTACGCGGTGTTGCCGTGCACGGCCATCTCGGACAGGCGCGGGCCGACGTCGAATCTCTGGATCATGGGGTGGCCCTGGTGGTTTCGTGGACGAGGACGGCGGCGGCGAGGTCCTCCAGCGCCGTGCCGACCGACTTGAAGACGGTGCGCTCGCCGGCGCTCGTGCGCCCGGGGCTCTCGCCGCGGCTGAGGGTCGCCAGCGTGCCGCGCACGTCACTGGGCGCGATCACGCCGCGTGCCATCGGGCCGAGCAGCTCGCCGCTCTTCTTCAGCGCTTCTTCCGTGTCGACGTAGAGCGAGGCACCGGCGAAGCAGGCGTCGTCCGCTTCGCGCATCGCCGGGGTGAAGCTGCCGATCAGGTCCAGGTGCGTGCCGGGCCGCAGCCAGGCGCCTTGGACGATGGGCTCGGTGGCGAGCGTCGCGCAGCTCACGATGTCGGCCTGCGCGCAGGCGGCCTGCAAGTCGCTGACCGCGGTGGCAGGCATGCCTTGCCGTTGCAGGTCGGCGGCGAGCGCCCGTGCCTTCGCGGCGTCGCGGGCCCAGACGCTCACCTGCGCGATCGGCCGCACGGCGCGGTAGGCCGCCGGCAGCAGGCGCGCGATCTGTCCCGCGCCGACTACCAGCAGGTGCGCGGCATCCTCGCGTGCGAGCCACCGGGCGGCCAGCGCCGAAGCGGCGGCCGTGCGCCGGTGCGTGATGGCGTCGCCGTCGAGGAGCGCGAGCGGCACGCCCGTGGTCCCGTCGTACAGCAGGTAGCTCGCGTGCAGCCCGGGCAGGCCGCGCGCCGCGTTGGCGGGCGCGATGTTGATGGTCTTGACGCCGTAATACCGCCCCGGGATCCAGGCCGGCATGATCAGCGAGGTGAAAGTCGTGCCGCCCGGCACGGCCACTTCGTGCACGTGGCGCGCGGGCACTTCGCAGCCTTGCGCGAAGAGCGCCTGCAGGGCCGGCACGAGCCGGTCGAACGGGAGGGCGGCGGCCGTGGCGGAGGCGTCGAGGATCTTCATCGCGACCCGCATTCTGGGGGAAGCCTCAGCGCGGTCGCAGCCGCCGCGCGCCGCCGTGCCGGCGGTCCGCCTTCTCCGGCACCGGGCGCGTGGCCGCCAGGCGTTCCGCCGCCTCGGTGAGCTTCTGCAGCATGGCGTCGAAAGCGTCCTGCTCCTCCGCCGACAGCGCATCCAGCACTTCGCGGTTGAACGCGGCGGACTGCGGCAGCAGTTCGTCGTACAGCGCGCGTCCCTTCTCGCTGAGGCTCACCTCCGCCCGCCGCGCGTCGCCGGCCACGGCCTGGCGCTGCAGCAGGTCCTTCGCGACCAGCTGCGTGATCAGCGCCGAGACGCGCCCGCGCTCCAGGTGCGTGCGCTCGGCCAGCCCCGACGGGGACATCGCGCCTTCCTCGGCCAGCAGGGCGATCACGCGCCACTCGCGCCGCGTGATGCCGTACCGGCCTTCGCACAGGCGCACGACCATCGCGCCGCTCGCGTTCAGCAGCCGGCTCAGCCGGTAGTTCAGGAAGTCGCGCGAGCCGCGCGGGCGGGACAGGGACATCAGGGTTTCTGCGGAGGCCGCGGCGCCGATGGTTCAATAGATGAATTATCGGGTCGACTCCTAGACTGGGCGGCATCCCTTGAAGCACCAGCCGATGTCCACCACCCAACTCACTCCCGGGATCCGCATTCAGGGTTCCGAGGTCTTCGACCTCGCGAATTCCTGGCGCGGGTACCGCATCAACAAGATGTGCAACGCGCTCTCGCAGGCGCACAACCGCCAGTCTTTCCAGCAGGACGAGGAAGCCTTCATGGCCGCCTACAAGCTGACGGAGGAAGAGAAGCAGTTGGTGCGCAACCGCGACTTCTCCGGCCTGCTGGCCGCCGGCGGCAACATCTATTTCCTGCTGAAGCTCGGCGTGGTCACGGGCAACGGCCTCTACAAGATGGGCGCGAAGATGCGTGGCGAGAGCTACGAGCAGTTCCTCGCCACCCGCAACGACGCAGGAGCCACCTGATGGGCCGCATCATCGCCGGCATCGGCACCTCCCACGTTCCCTCCATCGGCGGCGCCTACGACCGCGGCAAGACGGCCACCCCGGCGTGGAAGCCGCTGTTCGACGCCTACGTGCCGGTGCGCCAGTGGCTCCGGGACCAGAAGATCGACGTCTGCATCATGGTCTACAACGACCACGGCGCCGACTTCTTCTTCGACAAGTACCCCACGTTCGCCGTGGGCTGCGCGGACAGGTACGCGATCGCCGACGAAGGCTTCGGCGTGCGGCCGCTGCCGGAGATCCGCGGCGACGTGGAGTTCTCGCAGCACCTGTGCCGCTCGCTGGTGTACGACGAGTTCGACCTGACGATCTGCCAGGAAATGGCGGTGGAGCACGGCTTCCTCGTGCCCATGCACCTGTGCTTCGACCCGTCGTCCGACGGCTGGCCGGTGGCTTCCGTGCCGGTGCAGGTCAACGTGCTGCAGCACCCGCTGCCGACGGCGCGCCGCTGCTTCAAGCTGGGCGAGGCGATCCGCCGCGCCGTGGACAGCTACCCCAGGGACATCCGCGTCGCGATCATCGGCACCGGCGGCATGTCGCACCTGCTCACCGGCCCGAACTTCGGGGCGATGAACGCGAACGAGGACCAGCAGTTCCTGGACAAGCTGGAGAGCGACCCCGAAAGCCTCACGCGCATGACGCACGAGGAGATGATGCACCGCTACGGCGTCGAAGGCATCGAGCTGATCATGTGGCTGGTGATGCGCGGCGCGCTCACGCCGGACGTGAAGCGGATCCACCGCAACTACTACGCGCCGATGACGACGGGCATGGGCCTCATCACCCTGACCGACGCCGACCTGGCCTGACCCACCCCCGGGCGCGCGAGCGCGCCCATCGGAGACTTTCATGACGACGTTCATCCGGAACGCCTGGTACGTAGCGGCGTGGTCGAAGGAGATCGGCCGCAGCCTGTTCAAGCGCCGCATCCTCGGCGAACCCATCGTGCTGTACCGCAAGGAAGACGGCACCGCCGCGGCGCTCGTGGACCGCTGCGCGCACAAGCTGCTGCCGCTGTCCATGGGCCGCCTCGTGGGCGACCACGTGCAGTGCGGCTACCACGGGCTCGAATTCGACTGCTCCGGCAAGTGCGTGAAGGTCCCGGGCCAGGACCGCATCCCGCCCGGCGCCATGGTGCGCAGCTTCCCCGTGGTGGAACGCTACAACGCGATCTGGATCTGGATGGGCGAGCCCGAGAAGGCCGATCCCGCGCTGGTGCACCAGGTGCTCCGCCATGGGGAGCCGGGCTGGGCGGTGATCGACAGCCAGTACCAGTACCACCGCACCAACTACCTCAACATCGCCGAGAACCTGCAGGACCCGGCGCACACCACGTACGCGCACCGCTCCACGATCGGCAATCCGGCGGCGAGCGAAGTGCCCGTGAAGGTGGAGCAGCACGGCAACCAGGTGGTGAGCTGGCGCTGGACCAACAACGCGCCGCCGCCGCCCATCGACGTGAAGTTCGGCGGCTTCCAGGGCCTCACGGACCGCTGCCAGTACTACAACTACTTCGCGCCCTGCGTGTCGCGCGTGGACGTGTGCACGCTGGACGCCGGCCAGGAGCACACCGAGGAGAACATGGACCGCGGCCACCGCGCGTTCAGCTACAAGTTCCTCACGCCGGAGACCGAAGGCACGACGCACTTCTTCTGGATGCACGTGCGCAACTACGCGGTGGGCGACGACGCGCTGGAGGCGTCGCTCATCGAAGGCATGACGCGCACCTTCGAGGAAGACAACGTGATCTGCGGCGCCATCCAGCAGGAGCAGGACGCCACGGGGCTGCGGCAGATCGCCTTCCTCGCGATCGATGCCGGCCCGTCCCGCGTGCGCCGCATGCTGGAGCAGATGGCCGCCGCCGAGGCCACGCCGCAGGAACCGCAGGCAGCAGGTACGCAACGTGCAAAGGTGAACGCATGAAACGCAGGCTCTTCTCGCTCGTCGCGGCACTCGCCGCACTGTCGTCCGCCGCATTCGTCGCCCACGCGGCGGACGCGCCGTATCCCGACCGGCCCATCAAGTTCGTGGTGCCTTTCCCGCCGGGCGGCGTGACGGACCGCATCGCGCGCTCGCTCGCGCAGAAGATGTCGGAGTCCATGGGGCAACCCGTCGTCGTCGAGAACAAGCCCGGCGCCGGCGCGACCATCGGCACGGACTTCGTGGCGCGCTCCAAGCCGGACGGCTACACCATCCTGCTCGGCGCGCATGCCTCGCATGCGATCAACGTCAGCCTGATGAAGCTGCCTTACGACGCGGTGAAGGGCTTCGAACCCGTGAGCCTGCTGGCCACGGTGCCCAACATGCTGCTGGTGCGCCCGACCTTCGCGGGCAACTCGCTGCGCGACCTCATCGCCGAGGCGAAGAAGCATCCCGGCAAGCTCACCTACACCTCCGCCGGCGTGGGCACCTCGGGCCACATCGCCGGTTCGCTGCTCGCGACGATGGCGGGCGTGGAACTGCTGCACGTGCCGGCGCGCGGCCCCGCGCAGGCGGTGCAGGACGCGCTGGGCGGGCACGTCGACATCCTGTTCGACAGCACCGCGCTCTCCTTGCCGCTGGTGAACTCCGGGAAGCTGAAGGCCCTGGCGGTCACCAGCCAGCAGCGCTCGCCGGCCGTGCCCAAGCTGCCGACGATGGCCGAAGCCGGCCTGCCGGGCTACGAGGTGCTGCTGTGGTTCGGCCTCTATGCGCCCGCCGGCACGCCTCCCGCGATCGTGCAGCGCCTGCACGCGGAGACCGTCAAGGCCTTCGCCGACGCCAAGGTGCGCGGCCCGCTGGAGAACGACGGCGTGGACGTGGTCGCCGGCACGCCGCAGCAGCTCGCCGAGTTCCAGCGCGCCGAGATCGCGAAGTACGCGAAGCTGGTGAAGGACATGGGGCTGCGCCCCGAGTAAGCCGAATCCGCGGGCAGCGCTCGCGCGCGGCCCGCATCCCAGGACGCAAGGGCAAGTCGCGGCCACCGGCCGGGACGGGCCGCGTGCGCCCGCAACACGAAGAAGAGGAGACAGCCCAATGAAACCGACCCTCCGCCCGCGCCTCGCGGCGCTTGCGATCGCCGCCGCGTGCGCCGGCACCGCGCACGCACAGAGCAGCCTCACCATCTACGGCATCATGGACGCGGGCGTGATGGCCGCCGACACCGGCGCGCGCACGGAGTACGAGCTGGCCACCGGCAACCAGGCCGGCACGCGCCTCGGCTTCCGCGGCATCGAGGACCTGGGGGGCGGCCTGCGCGCGACCTTCAACCTCGAGATGGGCATCGCCAACGACACGGGCGCCTTGCTCACCTTCGGCGAAGCGGCCGGCACGGTGTTCGGGCGCAAGTCGGTCGTGGGGCTGCAAGGCGGCTTCGGCGAGCTGTACCTCGGGCGCGACTACACGCCCGCATGGTGGACGATCTTCCGCACCGACCGCTTCCGCTTCGGCCTGCCGGGCACGACGGCGACGTCCAGCGGCGTGATCGTCACGCGTGCCAACAACGGCATCTTCTACGCGACGCCGGCCTTCGGCGGTTTCCGCGGGCGCCTGGCGTACACGTTCGGCGCGGAAGTCGCGCAGCCGGACGAGCAGGGGCGGCTCACCGCCGCGTCGCTGGAGTACGCGGCGGGCAAGCTGTTCGTCGCCGCCGCCGTGCAGCGCCGCAGCGACCTGCGTCCCGGCTCGACGACGGAGACCGCGGACATGCGCGAAGGCGGCGCGGGCCTCGAGTACGACTTCGGCAGCTTCACGCTCAGCACCGGCTTCTGGCAGGCCAATCCCGTGACCGCCACCGCGGGCGCGGTCGACAAGAGCCGCGCCTTCTGGCTGGGCGCGAGCACGAAGGTGGGCGTCGGCCAGGTGCAGGTGCAGGTGACGCGCACGCGGCAGGACGTCGTCGGCCGCCCCGAGCAGGGCCATGCGCTCACCGCCGGCATCGCGTACGTGCATCCGCTGTCCAAGCGCACCTCGCTCTATGCCGGCTACGGCACCGTGCGCAACGACGCGAACGCGCGCCTGGCGCTCAACACGGGCACCGTGCGCGTCGGCGGCACCGTGTTCGACGCGGATCCGCGCGCCTTGCTGGTCGGCGTGCGCCACGACTTCTGAGGACGGCCATGCAGACCGCCGCGCCGGTGCCGCTGCGCATCCACGCCATCACGCATGCCGCCGAAGGCGTGCTGCTGTTCGAGCTGCGCCGGCCGCAGGCGGGCGAGCTGCCCGCCTTCACGCCCGGCGCGCACGTCGACGTGCATCTCGCGCCGGGGCTGGTGCGCAGCTACTCGCTGGTCAACAGCGCGAACGAGCGGCACCGCTACGTGATCGGCGTCAAGCGCGATCCGGCGAGCCGCGGCGGCTCTGCCTGGCTGCACGAGCAGGCGCGCGCGGGGCAGGTGATCGAGGTGGGCGCGCCGCGCAACAACTTCGCCCTTCAGGAGGATGCGCCCTGCTCGGTGCTGCTCGCCGGCGGCATCGGCATCACGCCGCTGTGGAGCATGGTGCAGCGGCTGGAGGAGCGTGGGCGGCCCTGGGAGCTGCACTACGGCAACGCGAGCCGCGCGAGCGCCGCACTGCTCGAGGAGCTGCAGGCGCCGCACCGCGCGGGCAGGGTGCACCTGTCCTTCGCGGACGAGGGCGGCGAGCGGCTCGACATCGAGGGCATCGTGCGTGAGGCGCCGGCGGGAGCGCACTTCTATTGCTGCGGTCCCGCGGGCATGCTGCAGGCGTTCCAGGCCGCCTGCCGCGACATCGATCCCGCGCGCGTGCACTTCGAGGCCTTCGGGCCTGCGGAGGCGTCAGCGCGCAGCGGCGGCTTCGTCGTGCACCTCGCGCGCAGCGGGCGCAGCGTGCAGGTGCCTGCCGGCCAGACCATCCTGGAGACGCTGGAAGCCTGCGGCATCGACGTGCCGTATTCCTGCCGCGAAGGCGTCTGCGGGGCGTGCGAAACGCGCGTGCTGCGCGGCACGCCGGAACACCGGGACATGCTGCTGTCGGAAGCGGAGCGCGCCGCCGGCAGGACGATGATGGTGTGCTGCTCGGGCTCGGTCGGACCGGAGCTGGAACTCGACCTGTAGCGGACGTTTCAGCCTCGCTTCAGCTTGGGCCGCCGGCGCACCGCATAATCCGCCCTCCTGAAGCGCCCAGGTGGCGGAATTGGTAGACGCACTAGTTTCAGGTACTAGCGGGTAACTCCGTGGAGGTTCGAGTCCTCTCCTGGGCACCATCCGGCCGCGCCTTGCGGCCGTCGCGCACGCTCCTCCCCTGCCACCAGAGGTCGAAGAAGTAGTGCGCCACCGCATTGGCCATCGGCTCCACGATGGCGTACGCGGTCATCGCGACGAAGTTGCCCCCGAGCAGGAGGCCGATGCCGATCGCGACCACGAGGTGCGACACGCCCAGCACCGCCGACCGCATCGCGGCCTGCTGCCTGCGGCTGCGTCCGGCGCCGATGCCCAGCTTGCCGATCCGATGGCCCACGACGGTGTTCACCGCGGGCTCGAGCAGCGCCAGCATGCCGGCCAGCACGAAGCCGCCCGTGAACAGCCAGCCCAGCGAGAGGGCGATCGCGAGGTGGATCACCGCGAAGCTGGCGGTCTTGGCGAGGCTGGTGTCGAAGCTGCGGAATCGCATGCAGAAATGATAGCGATTCTCATCTGACTGCGGGATTGGAATAGCCAATGGCTATGATTGCCGCATGCGCCCCGCCTAGACTGGCGGCCACGGGAGGCTCGCCATGCCCGTCAAGCAGTTCACCAGCGGCCGCCTGCGCAAGGCGGACTACGACCCGGCCTCGCGCCAACTCGACCTGCACTGGGACAACCAGTCCGTCACCGCTTACAAGCACGTCCCGGAAGAGGTGTTCCGCAGGCTCTGCAGCGCGCCCAACCCCGCCACCTACTGGGAAGACCGCATCGCGGAGGAGTACCCGAAAGGCACGCCGCGCTCCGCCGGCACCCCGGGTGCCGGCAAGTCGCTGAAGGACCTCTTCGGCGATCCGGACGAAGCGCAGTAGCGCTACAGCCCGTGGTGGCAGCCGCCGATGGCGGCCCGCGTCGCGTCCGGCGCGGCCGGCACGTCATCGCCGGCGGGCAGCGCGGTCTGCTCGATGACCACGCCCTGCGGCGCCTGGACGGTGCGCTGGCCCGTCACGGACGCTGCCGCCACCTGCTGCGGCGGTTGCAGCGGTGCCGTCGGGGAGGGGGCGACCAGCGCCGCGAGCGCGAAGCCGCCCACGAGCGTCGCGGCCGCCGCGCCGGCCCAGCGCGACCGCACGCGGCCGGAGCCTGGCGCCGGCGCCGGTGCGCCGTGTTCCGCTTCCACTGCATCTTGGCGAACGAGGTAGCACATCGCAGGCTCCTTGCGCGGGGGTGCAAGGCAGTATGGTTCGCGCCCGCGCGGATGCAAGCACGACGCGCGCCCGCCACGCGCGCTTGCCGTTCAGGGGTGCTTTCGCGACCGTTAGGGGTTTTCCTTAGCCGACCCTTACTTCGCAACTTAACACGTTTGAAATAGGTCGTTACATTCAGCCCGTCCGTTGGGAGCTCGCACGTCCAGGGAAGGACAGGGCGTAGCGAGTACTGACTTGTCGGGTTGGATGCGCAGGGCCGCGTGCTCGCGTGGACGCCCCGCTCGGTCGGGACGGACAGAGGAGGGTGGTCGTCGTGTCACAAGCGGCGGCGCCCCTGTTGTCCGACCTACCGAGTGATTGATATGAAAGCATTGCTGAAGCCCTGCCTCCTGGTGGCCGGACTCGTGATCGCCCAGCTGGCCGCCGCCCAGAGCTCCGCCGTGAGCTCGACGCTGCAGGCCCGCCGCGTCGAGAACGTGAACGGCAAGGTGGTGCTCACGTCGGCCGACGTGGGCAAGCCCGGCGACCTCGTCGAATACAGCGGGACCTACCGCAATGGCGGCAGCAAGCCGGTCGACAAGCTGGTCGCCACGATCCCGGTGCCGCCCGGCACCACCTACGTGTCCGGTAGCGCCGAACCCGGCAAGGCCACCGCTTCCGTCGACGGCGTGCGCTACGCGCCCATGCCGCTGAAGCGCACCGTGCGCCAGGCCGACGGCACCTCGCGCGAGGAGCCGGTGCCCGTCACCGAATACCGCTTCATCCGCTGGGACATCGGCTCCCTCGGTGCCGGTTCGGAATCCGTCGTGAAGCTGTGGGTGCGCATCGATGCCGCCGCCACGGCCTCCGCGGCCAACGTGAAACCTTGAAGAGGGGAAAGCAATGACTGCAACTCTTGCCCTGCCCCGGCCTGCGATGCCGTGGCTCCATTTCGCCCGCGGCCTCGCGGTGTTCTTCCTGATGCTGGTGCTGGCCCTGGCCGGCACGCGCGCGTTCGCGGCGCCGCCGCCCGCGGGCACGTCGATCAGCAACATGGCTTCGGCCACGTACTCCGACGGTTCGGGCGTGGCCCGTACCGTCACCTCGAACGAGGTGAAGACCACGGTCACGCAGGTGTACAGCCTGACCCTGGACGTCCCCGGCTCGCAGAGCGCGAACCCGGGCAGCGTCGTGTACTACCCGCACACGCTGACCAACACCGGCAACGGATCCGATTCGTTCAACCTCACCGTGGCCAGCTCTGCCGGCTTCACGATGGGCTCGATGCAGATCTTCGCCGACAACGGCAGCGGCCAGCCCACCGGCCTGGCGATCACGACACCCGTGACGGTCGCCGCCAACGGCACCTTCAAGTTCATCGTGCAGGGCACGGTGCCCGCGGGCGCCACCAACGGCCAGACCAACACGATGACCGTGACGGCCCGCAGCGTCGGTGACAACACCAAGGTGCAGACCAACGCCGACGTCACCACCGTGACCAGCAACGCCGTCGTCACGCTGAACAAGTCGATCAGCGTCGGCTCCGGCCCCGCCGGCACCGCCACGCGCTACACCTACACGATCGGCTACACGAACACCGGCAACAGCACCGCCAGCACCCTCGCGATCGCCGACACGATGCCGGTGGGCATGACCTACGTCCCCGGCTCCGCGCGCTGGAGCATCACCGGCGCCGCGACCCCGGTCGACACCGGCAGTGCCGTCGGCACCGCGCCGAACACGCTCACCGCCAGCTACGACGGCCCCACGCGCAAGCTGACCGCGACCGTCAACACGGTGGCCGCCGGCCAGTCCGGCTGGGTGAGCTTCCAGGTGACGGTGGACGCGAACGTTCCGCCCAGCACGCTGCTGAACACGGCCACCGCCACGTACAACAACGGTGCGACGACGGCGAACGCCACCTCCAACCAGGTGCCTTTCACCGTGGTGCAGACCGCCGCCGTCACGATGGCGGGCGACACCGTGGCGAATGCCAACGCGGGCACGACGGTCACCTTCCGCAACGTGGTGACCAACAACGGCAACGGCAGCGACACGTTCAACATCGTGCTGGCCGCGACGAACACCTTCCCGACGGGCACCACGTTCCAGCTGTACAAGGCCGACGAGCTGACCCCGCTGGTCGACACCAACGGCGACGGCGTGCCCGACACCGGCCCGGTGGCTGCCAATGGCGGCACCTACACGGTGGTCGTGAAGGCGACGCTCCCGCCGAACGCCTCCGGCACCGGCCCGTTCGCGATCCAGAAGACCGCGACCTCCACGTTCGACGCCACCAAGTCGTCGACCGCGACCGACACGCTGACCGCCGTGACCAAGGCTGCCGTCGACCTGGCGCACACCGCCAGCGGCACCGGCAACGGTGCAGGCGCAGGCCCCGAAGCGGCCGGGCCGGTCGTGACGCTGTCCGGCAACCCGGGCACGACCGTGACCTTCACGCTCGTCACCCGCAACACCGGCCCGATCTCCGACAGCTACAACCTGGGCGCGAGCACGGACTCCGCATTCGCCACGCAGACGCTGCCGGCCGGCTGGTCGGTGACGTTCAAGGCCGACGCCAGCGGCGGCGCGTGCACGACCACGGGTGCGACGATCACCAACACCGGTCCGGTCGCCGCTTCCGGCAGCGCCACGGTCTGCGCGGTGGTGAGCATCCCCGCCGGCTTCGACGCGGGCACCACGCAGGTGTACTTCCGCGCGCTGTCGCCCACCTCCAGCGCGGTGGACGTGCTGCGCGACGCGGTGACCGTCAACGCGGTCCGCTCGCTGAGCCTCGCGCCCAACGGCACCGGCCAGACCTACCCGGGCGGCTCCTACGTCTACACGCACACGCTGACCAACAACGGCAACGTGGCCGAAGGCGGCACGGGCGGCAGCACGATCAGCACGGCGACCACGAACAACGGTCCCGGCTGGACGTCGACGCTCTACTACGACACCAACGGCAACGGCATCCTCGATGCGACCGACGCGCTGGTCGGCGCGACGCTGAACGTCGGTGCGGGCGGCCTGGCCAAGGGCGCGTCCATGACCATCTTCAACAAGGTGATCGCCCCCAGCGGCGCCGTGGCCGGCACGGTCAACGCCACCACCATCACGGTGACGACGGTCAACGCGGGCTACAGCACGACGGCGCCGGCCGACGCGACGGCCACCGACAGCACCACGGTGATCTCGGGCAACCTGACCCTGGTGAAGGAACAGGCCATCGACGCCACCTGCGACGGCACGCCCGACACGGCGTACTCGCAGGCCGCGCTGAACGCCGGCCCCGGCCAGTGCGTGATGTACCGCATCACCGTCACGAACGTGGGCGCGGCCAACGCGACCAGCATCGTGGTGTCCGACGCCACGCCGACGTTCACGACGATCAGCACGCTGGCCACCACGAGCTCCGGCGCGATCACCGGCCCGGCGGTCGGCGCGAGCGGCACGATCAACGCGTACATCGGCTCCGGCGCCTCCGCCGGTACCGGCGGCACGCTGAGCTCGAGCCAGTCCGCGACCATCACCTTCGGCGTGAAGATCGCCCAGTAAGCAGGCGCAAGCCGGGAAGGGGTCCGCCCCTTCCCCGCTTGCGGAAGCCCGAGTCCAGGGGACTTCCGCAAGCGCCGCGCAGCACCTGCCACGCAGCACCTCCCGAGCTCCGAGATGTCCTGGCGCCTGGTCCTCCTCAAGTTGCTGGCCTGCTGGGTCCTGCTGGCCGCAGGGCCCGCGGCCTTCGCCGCCCCGGCCGCCGGGGTGGTGATCAGCAACACCGCGCTCGCCAGCTTCGTCGACACCACCAGCGGCAACATCGTCCGCATCAACTCCAACACGGTGAACACGCGCGTCACGGCGCTCGAGGCGCTGACGCTCGCCTCCAGCCAGGCGCAGGTGCTGGCCACCGGCGCCCCCTTCGCCATCGCGCACACGCTGGCCAACACGGGCAACACCGACAGCACCTTCCGCCTGAACGCGAGCGTCGCGACGGGCAGCGCCTTCACGCCGCTCAACCTGGAACTGGTCCGCGACGTCAACGGCAACGGCCGTGCCGATGCGGGCGAACCCGTCGTGCCCGCGACGGGCATCGACCTCGCGGCAGGCGCCATGGCCAACCTGCTCGTGACGGGCCAGGTGCCGCCGACGGCGTTGCCCGGGCAGTCGGCGCAGGTCGTCATCAAGGCGACGTCGGTGTTGCAGGGCGCGACCGCGAGCAACACCGACACGCTGACGCTCACCAGCGGCGCGGCGGTGCAGGTGGTGCTCTCCGCCTCCGTCGCGGCCGCGACGCCGTCGGCCACCATCGACTGGACGATCGTCGCCGTGAACAACGGCGCCGCGCCTGCCGCTTCGCAGGCCGTCACGGTCGACGGTGCCGCGGCCAGCGGCTTCGTGCTGCGCGCGCCGGTGCCGGCGAACACCAACTACGCCGGCCTCGCATCCTCCGGCAACCCCGCCGCGCGCACGCTCTTCCACCTGGTCGGCCAGCCGGCCGGAACCTACGTCACCACGGTGCCCGCCGGCGGCATGGTGGAGGCGGTGGCGTGGCTGCTGCCCTCGCTCGCGGCCGGCAACGCCGTGCAGGCGCAGTACCGCGTGCGCGTGCACGCGAATGCCGCGGGCACCGTGAGCGAGATTGCCTATGCCGACTGGTCCGAGGCCGGCGCCACGCAGCTCGCCACCAGCAACAAGGTGGCGCTGCCGCTGCCGCCGCGGGAGGCGCAGGTCGCCTTCTACACCGGCAACACCTACGCCACGCGCGCCGCGCAGAACTCGCCCGGCAAGCCGCTGTACGTGCAGGCCGACGCCGCCCAGTGCAACGCGGACATGGGCGGCATCGACACGGTGCAGGTCCGGCTCGCGAGCCAGCTCACCGGCGACGTCGAGTTCTTCACGGGTGTCGAGACGACGCCCAACAGCGGCATGTTCCGCATCCAGCCCGACGTGCCCACGGCCGACGGCGCGACGCACGTCGTGGTGGCGGGCGACGGCATCCTGGAAGTGCTGCGCAACGACACGGTCACGGCCACGGTGACGCCCTGCATCGGCGGCGCCGCGACGGCCGTGACCTCGCTGCTGATCGACCCGAGCGGCATCGTGTTCGACAGCCACTCCAACCAGCCGCTCGCGGGCGCGACCGTCGAACTCATCGACGTCACGGGGCTCGGCAACGGCGGCCGGCCGGGTGAAGCCGCGCGCGTGCTCCTCGGCGACGCGAGCGGGCCCGCGCCGTCGACGGTCGTGACCGGCGCGGACGGCGTCTACGCGTTCCCGCTGGTGGAGCCCAGCACCTATCGCCTGCGCATCACGCCTCCGGCAGGCTACGTGTTCCCGTCCACCGTGCCCTCCGGCCAGCTGCCGCTCGGGCGGATCATCGATGCGTCGGGCTCGTACGGCGGCACCTTCGCCGCGGGCACGGGTGCCGTGCGCATCGACGTGCCGCTGGACACCGGCGGCCGCAGCGGCCTCTTCGTAGAGAAGACCGCCAGCAAGCGCACCGCCGAACTCGGCGACTTCGTGGACTACGCCGTGGTCGTGCGCAACGTGTCCGCGGCGGGCCTCGCCGGCGTGGAAGTGCGCGACGCGCTGCCCGCCGGCTTCGCCTACGTGCGTGGCAGCGCCCGCCTGGACGGCGCCCCCACCGCGGATCCCGCCGGCGGCACGGGCCCGCGCCTCACCTTCCCCGTCGGCGGCATCGCGGCCGGCGCGCAGCACGTGCTGCGCTACCGCGTGCGCCTGGGCGCGGGCAGCCAGTCCGGGGACGGCATCAACAGCGCGCAGGCCGTGGCCGGCGCCATGCTCTCCAACCGCGCGAGCGTGCGCGTGCTGGTGCAGGGCGGCGTGTTCGCGAGCGACGCGTACGTGATCGGCAAGGTCTTCGCCGACTGCAGCCGCGACGGCGTGCAGGGCGGCGACGAGCCGGGCCTCCCCGGCGTGCGCATCTACCTGGAAGACGGCACCTATGCCGTCACCGACGAGGAAGGCAAGTACAGCTTCTACGGCATCTCGCCGCGCACGCACGTCGCGAAGGTCGACCGCACGACGCTGCCCGCGGGCGCCGCGCTGCACGTCATCGACAACCGCAACGCCGGCGACGCGGGCAGCCGCTTCGTGGACCTGAAGAACGGCGAGCTGCACAAGGCCGACTTCGCGGTGGCGGGTTGCAGCGCCGACCTGCGCGAGCAGATCGCCGCGCGCCGCGCGGCGCTGCGCAATCCGTCGGAGATCGAGCAGGCGGGTGGCGTGCAGCTGCAGGCGACCCCCACGACCGGCACCGTCGACACCCGCACGCTCCCCGCCACCGGTGCGCTGGGCATCCCCGGCGCGACGCGCGCACCGGGTGCGGCCAACGTGGGCGCCGTCGGCGACACGGGTGGCCCGGTCGGCGCGATCCAGCAAGGGCTGCCGCTGCCCCTCTACAAGCCCGCCGACAAGCTCCTGAGCGCCGCACCGGCGCCGGCCGCCCCCGCAGCACCGGCCGCCCCCGCGCAGCCGCTGCCGCTGGAAGAACTGCTGCCGCAGCTCACCCCCGAGACCGGCTTCATCGGCCTGCAGGACGGCCAGCTGCTCTCCTCCCTCCAGACGCCGGTGCGCGTGAAAGGCCCGCTCGGCGCCGAGTTCGCGCTGTTCGTCAACGGCCAGCCCGTGCCCGCGACCCAGGTCGGCAAGCGCAGCAGCCTCGCGCAGACGGGCATCGCCGGCTGGGAGTACATCGGCGTGGACCTGAAGCCGGGCCGCAACACGCTCGAAGTGCGCGTGCAGGACGGCTTCGGCAACGTGCGCGGCAAGGCGCAGCTCACCGTGCTCGCGCCGGGCCCGCTCGCCGCGTTGCGCATCGGCGTTCCCGAGCGGCCGGTAGCCGATCCCGCCACGCCGGTCGCCATCACCGTGCAATTGCGCGACGCGAGCGACCTCCCCGTGGCCGCGCGCACGCAGCTCACGCTGCAGGCGAGCGCCGGCCAGTGGCAGGCCCCCGACGCCGACCCGCACCAGGCCGGCGTGCAGGTGATGGCGGAAGGCGGCACCGCGCGCGTGCTGCTGCTGCCGCCCGCCAACCCGGGCAAGGCGGAGCTCACCGTCGTCGCGGGCACGGTGAAGGCGACGATGGACGTGGAGTTCGTGCCCGCGCTGCGGCCGATGCTCGTGGCCGGCCTGCTGGAAGGCACCCTCGACCTGCGCAAGCTCAGCCCGTCGGCGCTGCAGCCGGCGCAGGGCGGCGACGTGTTCGAGCGCGAGATCCGCAGCGTGTCCCGCTCGTTCGACAACGGCAAGGCCGACGCTTCCGCGCGCGCGGCCCTGTTCCTCAAGGGCAAGGTGCTCGGCTCCAGCCTGCTCACGCTGGCCTACGACTCGGACAAGGCCGCCGACATGCGCCTGTTCCGCGACATCCAGCCGAACCAGTTCTATCCGGTGTACGGCGACTCCTCCGCGCGCGGCTTCGACGGGCAGTCCAGCGGCAAGCTGTACGTGCTGCTGCAGAACGGCACCAACTACGCGCTGGTCGGCGACTTTTCCACGCAGAGCGACAACGCCGCGCGCCAGCTCACGCAGTACGCCCGTTCCCTCAACGGCGCCAAGGCGCGCTGGAGCAACGGCAAGCTGGGCGTCGAGGGCTTCGCCAGCCGCACGTCCGCCACGCAGGTCGTGCAGGAGATCCGGGCCAACGGCACCTCCGGCCCCTTCCAGCTGGACACGCGCGGCATCGTGAACAGCGAGCAGGTGCACGTGCTGGTGCGCAGCCGCGACCAGCCCGCGCTGGTGCTGAAGGACACGGCCCTCGCCCCGTTCACCGACTACGCGATCGAGCCCTCCAGCGGGCTCCTGTTCCTGAAGTCGCCGGTGCCCAGCCTCGACGCCGACCTGAACCCGGTGTTCATCCGCATCAGCTACGACGTGGACGCCGGCGGCCCCGAGCACGACGTGGCCGGCGTCGAAGTCACCGCGCAGGTCGCGCCCGGCACCACCGTCGGCGCGCTCGCGGTGCGCGACGACGATCCCGCCAACCGCCTGCGCCTCTCCGGCTTCACGCTCACCAGCCGCCTGGGCGAGAAGACCGTGGCCACCGCGGAGATCGCGCACAGCCACACCGACCTCCAGGGCGACGGGCACGGCCAGCGCGTGGAACTGCGCCACGAAGGTCCCGGCGTGCAGGCGCACGTGTGGGGCACGCGCACGGACGCGGGCTTCGCCAACCCGGGCAGCCCGCAGTCCGCCGGCCAGTCGCAATACGGCGCCAAGATCGGCTACAACCTCGGCCCCACGCGCCGCATCGTCGGCGAGGCCCTGAAGACCAGCAATGCGGCCACGGGTGCGGAGCAGGTCGGCGCGGAGCTGAAGCTCGAACAGAGCCTGCCCGGCAACGCCAGGCTGGAAGCCGGCGTGCGTTACAGCAGCACGAACGAGCAGGCGGCACTGACCTCGCTGCCCGCGCCGGGCACGAGCTCGACGACCGATGCCGTCGCACCGGGCACCGGCACGGACCGCAGCGGCCTCACCAGCGCGCGCGTGAAGCTCACCGTGCCGGTGCCCGGCGTGCCGCAGGCCGACGTCTACGGCCTGCTGGAAGAAGCCGTCGCCGGCGGCAGCGGCCGCGAGGCAGGCGTCGGCGCCAACTACCAGTTCAATCCCACCACCAGGCTGTACGCGCGCCACGACTTCATCAACAGCCTGCACGGCGCCTACACCTTGAGCGGCGAGGTCTCCCGCTACAACACGGTCGCGGGCGTCGACTCCACGCTGCCGGACAGCACCCAGCTGTTCAACGAATACCGCGTCGGCGATGCGATCGACGGCCGTACGGCCGAAGCCGCGCTCGGCCTGCGCCGCACCGTGCGCCTGCCCAACGGGCTGAACGTCAGCGGCACCCTGCAGCGCATCAAGCCGGTGGCGGGCCCGTCCAGCGAAGACTCCAGCGCCGTCACCCTCGGCGCGGAATACGTCGCGGCCGCCACCTGGAAGGCGTCCGGCCAGTTGCAGTGGCAGGCCTCCACCAGCACGCGCACGCGCCTGGCGAGCGGCGCCCTGGTGAACCGCCTCGACCGCGAGTGGACGCTGCTGAACCGCTTCCTCTGGCACGACGAGCGCCCCGTGACGGGCAACGGCGAGCACGAGCGCGTGGCGGCGCAGTCCGGCTTGGCGTACCGCCCCGTGGACAGCGACCAGTGGAACGCGCTCGCGCGCGTCGAATACAAGAAGGAACAGGACACCACGGTGGTGACGGGCAACGACCAGTCGTCCTGGATCCTGTCCACGCACCTGAACGTGCAGCCGGCGCGGGGCTGGTCCATGAACGCGCGCTACGCGGCCAAGTTCGCGCGCGACCGCTCCCTGGGCCTGGAGAGCCGCTCCTTCACGCAGCTCCTGGGCGGCCGCTCGGTCTGGGACATCGACGGGCGCTGGGACGTGGGCGTGCAGGCCTACGGCCTCTGGGGCAACCACGCCACGCAGGCAGCGCTCGGCATCGAAGTGGGCTACCTGGTGTGGAAGAATCTCTGGTTGTCCGTGGGCTACAACTTCCAGGGCTTCTCCGCGCGCGACATGGCCGGCGACGCCACCACCTCCAGGGGCGCGTACCTGCGCCTGCGCTTCAAGTTCGACGAGATGCTGCTCGATGCCGCCGGCACCGCGCAGGCGGACGCGCGCGCGCAGGCCGAGCCAGCGGCGGAGGCGGCGCAATGAAGCGCGTGCTCGTGATGATCTGCCGCTTCCTGCTCGCGTGCGTGCTGGGCGTCGCCGCCTTCCTGGCGGCGCCGGGCAGCGCGAACGCCGCCGGCTGCGCGCCGGCCACCACGCAAGGCACCGCGCCGGCCGACTTCCGCACCTATTGCTGGCTGGACCTCACCGGCTACAACGACGGCACTGCCAGCAGCGGAACGGGCCAGAACTTCTCGTTCACGCTTCCGGACGGCACCACGGTCTCGTTCAACCTCAAGCGCACCGGCGGCGCGCTCACCACGGTGGCCGTGCCCTCCTGGACCGGCTCCGCGTTCGGCAACGCCGCCTTCAACGGCATCCCGGGCCGGCCCATCCTGTACCAGGCCACCAACGGCACGACGGTGACCGTCACCATCAGCGCGATCTCCGTGGTGCCCCCGACCGGGGGGAGTGCTCAGTACTCGATGATCGTGGGCGACGGCGAGTCGAGCAACGGCGGCGAGTCGCTCCGTTTCACCACCACCGGCGGCAACTGGACGCGCATCGCCACCATCTACAACACCGGCAGCACCACGCTGCCGGGCGTCACGGGCGAGGGCACGCAGCAGGTCGACGTCACCGGCGTGAACGGCACCGTCGGCAGCTTCGTCTGGCGTTCGGACAACAACCCGAAGCAGATCACCGCCCGCATGGTGGGCAGCGGCCTGCAGGGCGTCATCATCGGCATGCGGTACGCGTCGGTGTCCGTCGTGTCGCAGATCACCGGGCAGCGCTACAACGCGGCGGACCAGTTCACCTATCGCCTGGGCACCAACACCGGCACGGTGCTCGCCTCGGGCTCCACCACGAGCACGGCGACCTCGGGCTTCGCGGTCGCCTCGGTGCCCACGGTCGCGGCGAGCTACCCCTTCGTCGTCTCGCAGGTGATGGCCGCGGGCAGCGTGGGCACGCTCGCCAACTACACGACTTCGCTGACCTGCACGAACTCGACCTCCGGCACCGGCACGACGATGCCGACCAACGTCTCCGGCAATTCGTACACCTTCAACAGCCTGGCGTACGGGGACGCGATCCTTTGCACGTTCACGAACACGCCGATCTTCAACACCATCGTCGGCACCGTCTACCACGACATCAACCACAACGGCGCACGCGACGGGCCGGAAGGCGGGCCCGGCGTCGCCGGCTTCTACGTGAAGATCGCGCCCGTCTCCGGCGGCACCTGCACGGGGCCGGCCACGCAGTACGCCACGGTCGATGCGTCCAGCGGCGCGTACACCTTGCCCAACCTCGCGCAAGGCACCTACTGCGTGATCCTGGACAACAACACGACGCTCTCCGACATCACGCCGACGCTGCCCGCGGGCTGGCTGCCGACCGAGAGCCCCAGCGGCGTGCTGCAGGTCTCCGTGCCCGCGGGCTCGCCGACGCCGGTGCCGCAGGACTTCGGGGTCTACAACGGGTCGCGGCTCGCGGGCACCGTCTTCGCGGACGTCGGCACGGGCGGCGGCACGGCCAACAACGGGGCGAAGGACGGCAGCGAAGCCGGCCTGGCCACCGTGACGGTGACGGCGTCTTCGGGCGCGACCGCGGTGGCGAGCGCGCAGACCGCGGGCGACGGCACGTTCACCTTGTGGGTGCCCGCCACCGCCACCGGCACGCTCACCCTGTCGGCCACGCCGCCTGCCGGCTACCTCGCCACGGGCGGCAGCGCAGGCACCACCGGCGGCAGCTACACGCGGCCCAACGTCACGTACCCGTCGGCGGCGGGACAGGTCTACAGCGGCGTGCTCTTCGGCCTGGTGCCGCCCAACACGTTCACGCCCAACGGGGCGCAGACGGCGCAGGCCGGTTCGGTCGTGTTCTATGCGCACACGTTCCAGGCGGGCAGCGGCGGGCAGGTGAGCTTCTCGCTGGCGAACGTCGCCAGTCCCGCGAACACCGGCTGGAACGCCATCGTGTACCGCGACGCCAACTGCAGCGCGTCACTCGACGGCACCGAACCCGCGTTGACGGCGCCGGTCACGGTCACGGCCGGACAGCAGGTCTGCCTCGTGGTGAAGCAGTTCGTGCCGTCGGGGACGGCCTTCGGCGCGCTGAACACGGTCACGGCGACGGCGGCCTTCACGTACACGAACGCGTCGCCCGCGCTCTCGGCCAACCTCGCCGTGACCGACGTGACCACCGTCGGCGAGCCCACGGCGCTCTCCCTGCGCAAGCTGGTCGCGAACGTCACGCGCGGCGGCACGGCATCGACCTCGGTGAATGCGACGCCGGGCGAGCTGCTGCAGTACACGCTGACGGCGCAGAACAACGGCGGCGGTCCTCTTTCAACGCTGGTGATCAACGACGCCACGCCCGCATTCACCGTGTTCGTGAGCGCCGCCTGCCCCGGCACGCTGCCGGCGGGCATCACGGGCTGCACGATCGCTTCGCAACCCGCGGCGGGCGGCACCGGCGGCGTGCAGTGGACCTTCACCGGCACGCTCGCCGCGAGCGCGCAGCTGGTGGTGAGCTACCAGGTGCGGCTGAGCCAGTAAGGCTAGGGGCGCTCGCCGCCCGCCGCGGAGCCGTTCGCGCTGGGCGCCTTCGCGCCGCGTCCCGACGAGCCCTTGTCCTTGTCCTTGTCCTTCTCGTCCGACTTGCGGCGGCTGCCTTCGGAGGGGCGTTCCGCCCGCGCACCCAGGCCGCCCGTGCGGCCGGCGCGCGGCGGCAGCGGCTCCTGCGGCGCCGACTTGTCGTGGCAGCCGTCTTCCTTTTCCGCTTCGGTGACGGCTTCGGCCGGCATTGCCTGCGCGGACTGGCTGGTGTTCGAGGCCATGGCATCCCCCAAGGTGTGAAGCACAGCTTCCCCACCGGCGAAGCGCGACGGTGCAGGAGCGGCGGCGCTTCGCGCGTCGGACGGGGCGCCACGCCCTATAGTCCCTCCAAGAAAGGTTCGCATGGCCCAGCAAGATCCCTCCGTCCTCACGGCGGCCCAGGCCTACCACCGGGCGCCGCCCGGGCGGCGCGTCATCGGATGGAAGCTCGACCGCGAAGAGCGCGACACCCTGCTCGCGCGCTTTCCCGCCCGCTACGGCAACGTCGTCGCCGACCACGTGACGCTGAAGGCGTACGTGGACGCGAAGAGCGCGCTGCCGCCGCCGGCCACGGGCGTGATCGTCGGCCGCAGCGACGACGGCCGCGGCGTGGAAGCGATGGTGGTGCAGGTCGACGGCAGCACGGAGCGCCCCGACGGCAGCAAGTACCACGTCACGTGGTCGCTCGGCCCCAACCGCAAGGCGGTGGAGAGCAACGACGTGATCGCCAGGCGTGGCTGGGAGCCGGTGGACCCGCCGGTGCCGGTGCAGCTCACGCCCGCGCTGTTCTGAACTTGCGTTAAGGTCGCGGGCCATGAACCCGAACGCTTTCACGCCCCACGGGCGCCTGCGCGCCTCCATCAACCTCGGCAATCCCATCCTCGCGGGCAAGGACGCGGCGACCGGCGAAGCGAAGGGCGTGTCCGTGGATCTCGCGCGCGCGTTCGCCGAGCGCATCGGCGTGCCGCTGGAGCTCGTGGTGTTCGACACGGCCGGCAAGTCCGTCGACGCCGTGGCCGGCGAGCAGGCGGACATCGGCTTCTTCGCGATCGACCCCAAGCGCGGCGAGCACATCGCCTTCACGCCGCCCTACGTGCTGATCGAAGGCTGCTACCTGGTGCGCGACGCGTCGCCGCTGCAGGCCAACGAGGAAGTGGACCGCGCGGGCCAGCGCGTGGTGGTGGGCAAGGGCAGCGCCTACGACCTCTACCTCTCGCGCGAACTGAAGAACGCGCAGATCGTGCATGCGCCGTCGTCGCCGGCGGTGGTGCAGCACTTCGTGGACACCGGGGCCGAAGTGGCCGCGGGCGTGAAGCAGCAGCTGGACATGGATGCGAAGCGGATCGGCGGCATGCGGCTGCTGCCGGGGCGCTTCATGGTGATCCGGCAGGCGATGGGGTGTCCGCGGAGTCGCGGCGCGGAGGCGGCCGCGGCGTTGGCCGCGTTCGTCGAGGAGATGAAGGCGAGCGGCTTCGTGGCGGAGGCGCTGAAGCGGCACGGGATCGAGGGCGCGTCCGTGGCGCCGGCGTGAGGGTGACATTGCTGGGGTGCGCTTCGCGCGACCCAGCCTACCGCGGAGTACGAACGTCGCGAAGTGCCTCGTAGCGTTGTAGGCTGGGTTGCGCGAAGCGCACCCCAGCAATCCCAGCCCCCACAATCCCTCCATGACCCAGCTCACCCTGCAACAAGCCAGCCAGATCATCACCGCCGCCCTCGCGAAGTCGAAGGAAAGCGGCTACCAGCCCATGGGCATCGCCGTGCTCGACGCGTCCGGCAACCTCAAGGCCTTCGCCAGCGAGGACGGCGCCAGCATGTTCCGTTTCGACGTCGCACGCGCCAAGGCCTGGGGCGCCGTCGGCATGGGCGTGTCCAGCCGCACGCTGGCCGAACGCGCCAAGGGCAACCCGAACTTCTTCGTCTCGCTGGCGGCCACCGCCGACGGCAAGTTCCTGCCGCAGACCGGCGCCGTCGTGATCAAGGACGCGCAAGGCAAGTTGCTCGGGGCCGTCGGCGCGAGCGGCGGAACCGGCGACGAAGACGAAGCCATCTGCATCGCGGGTGTGCAGGCCGCCGGCCTCCAGCACGGCTGACACGACGGCAGCAGCGCCGGCGCCCGGAGTAAAGTCCCGCCCGTGCATCGCCTCGCCTCCGAACTCTCCCGCCTCGGTTTCACGGCTGCTGCCGACGGCAGCGCGCCTGCCTGCGTGCTCTCGCTCGCGGGCGCGGCAGCGTGGGACGCGCTGTCCGCCGCCTGGAAAGGCGTGCAGGCGGACCTGGGACTGCCGGCGCCGGGCATCGCGGTCGCCGGCGACGCGGGGTACCAGCTGTGGTTCGCCTTCGACCCGTCCGTCGATGCCGCGCGCGCACGTGCGTTCGTGGAGGCCTTGCGCGGCCGCTACCTGGCCCAGGTGCCGCCCGCGCGCGTGCGCATCGCGCCGGCCGGCGAGCCGCCGCCGCGCGAACTGGCGCCGGGGCGCTGGTCCGCGTTCGTCGCGCCGGACCTCGCGGCGCTGTTCGCCGAAGAGACCTACATCGACCTGCAACCGAGCGAGGACGCGCAGGCGGACCTGCTGTCGCGGTTGCGGTGCATCCCGGCGGCTGACCTTGCGCGTGCGCTGCAGGAACTCCAGCCGGTGCAGGCGGCGCCCGCGCAGGCTTCCGCCGCCGTCGCGCGCGACCCGTCCGAAGACCCGCGCGCCTTCCTTCTCTCCGTGATGAACGACGCTTCCGTGCCGCTCGCGCTGCGCATCGAGGCCGCCAAGGCCTTGCTGCGCCAGCCTTGAACCGGCGGGCGGCTGCTCGGCTTTCCTACACGCGCTTCGGCCGGCGGCGCACCGGTTGCCGCGCCGCGTTGCGTACGCTGGCCGGACGACAGCACATCACCGGAGGAAGTCCATGCCGCACGATCCCGCCCATGTCCCGCAGCCGTCCCGCGTCGGGCCGCTGCTGCGCGGATGCATCGGCCTGTGCGCGGCACTGGTCCTGGGCTCGGCCCTCGCCGCGCCCGAACCGGCACACAAGCAGGGAAGCTCTGCCACCCAGGTCGCCAAGGCGAAGAAGAAGGCCGTGAAGCCCAAGGGCAAGACCACGGCGAAGGCACCGGGCAAGGCCACGGCGAAGGCGCGCGAACAGAAGCCGGGGCCGCTCGCCGATTTCGGCGGCACGACGGCATCCCCCGAAGTCGTGCACATTGCGAACTGGGCTTCCTATACGCGCAATCCCGGCGGCCGGGGCTTCGTCGTCATCGACAAGAAGCAGGCCCGCATGTACGTGTTCGACCGCTCGGGCAAGCTGAAGGGCAACTCGCAGGTGCTCCTCGGCAAGGCAGTGGGCGACACCTCGGCGCCCGGCGTCGGCAACAAGCCGCTGGCGCAGCTGAAGGAGAGCGAGAAGACGACGCCCGCGGGCCGCTTCCTCGCGCTCCCCGGCAAGAACATGCGCGGCGACGACATCATCTGGATCGACTACAACGCCGCAGTCTCCATGCACCGCATGCACAGCGTGTCGGCGAGCGAGAAACGTGCGGACCGCATGGCGAGCGAGACGCCCGACGACAACCGCATCTCGAACGGCTGCGTCAACGTGCCGCCGTCCTTCTACAACAAGGTGCTGCGCCCCACCGTGCTGAAGCAGGGCGCGTACGTGTACGTGCTGCCGGAGACGCGCACACCGCAGCAGATGTTCGGGTCGTACGACGTGCCGGCGGCCGGCAAGGCCACCGCCGTGGCGAAGGACGGGGGCGACGCGGCGAAGAAGTCCGCGAAGTCCTGAGCCCGGATCAGGGCTGCGCGGGGGAACGCCTCGCCATGGCGCGCCACGTGGAGGCCGGAAGGTCCCACGTGCGCTCGATGGTCTCGGCCCGCGTGGCCAGCATGCCTTCCGACGGCTGCTCGCCGCAGTGCGCGATCACGACCACGTTGCCCGCCTCCGTCGGGGGGAACTGCCAGAGGGTGGGCGGCTGCAGGGCCTGCCGGATGCGAGCGACGCTCGCGCGCACGTCGACCCCGCCGCCGACCAGGTTGACGGCCAGCGTGCCGCCCTCGCGCAGCGCGGCGCGGCACGCGAGGTAGAAGGCTTCGGAGTCGAGCGCCGGACGGTCCACCGACGCGTCGTAGGCATCGGCCTGGAGAACGTCGATGCTGCCGCGCAGCTGCGGCTGCACGATGTAGTCCGCCGCGTCGGCGTGCACCACCTGCAGGCCGTCGCCGTCCGGCGGCAGCAGGAAGTGCGAACGGCATGCGGCGATGACGCGCTCGTCGATCTCCACCGCGGTCGCCTGCATGCGCAGCACGCGCCAGGCGAACTTCGTCAGCGACGCCGCGCCGAGGCCGAGCGTCACGAGGTGCTTGCCTGGCAGGCTGGCCGGGTCGTGGAAGAGCAGCCAGGCCGACATGCGCACCGCGTATTCCAGCTCCAGCCGGTCGGGGGCATCGATGCGCATCGCCCCCTGGCACCAGTGCGTGCCGAACTGCAGGAGGCGCAGTCCTTCGGATTCGGTGATGACGATGTCCATCGTGCGAGGCTAGCGCACGATGGCCTGCAACGGGCTAGCGGGGCACGAGCCGGATCACTTCGCCGTTGTCGCGCTGCATGAAGAGCGTGCCGCCCGAGAGGCGCACGTCGTTGCAGCCGCCGTTGGACTTCTGCGGTGCGTGGCACAGGCGCCCGTCCTCGGTCTTCCACTTGCCGCTGTCGGTGTACGCGCCGACGGTGATGTAGAAGTAGCCGTTGGACTTGTAGTCGAGGCGCCAGACGTTGCCGTTGGCGACCTTGGCCTCGAAGTTCCTGTCGGTGAGATGCTGCTGCACGGCAGCGGCCGGCGGCACGGTCGCGTCCGGCGGGAACGGCTGCTGGGCGATGGCCGGGGCCGCGGCGAGAAGGGGAAGGAGCAGGGCGAGGTGGCGCATGGTGGTTTCCTGCGAGGTGGGCGAGGGCCTCAGGGTAGGAAAGCGCGGCGCGCACTGCCATCGCCCGGACGGAGGATGCCTTTCGTCAGCGGCGGAGGGCGGCCTCCACAATGGATTCCGCGAGCGTGAGGCATTCCTCGAACGGCCGTTTGTAGGCAATGCGACGCAGTTGCGCGAACTCCTCTTCCACGAAGGGCGCATTCGCCTTGAGCTGGGCGATGAACGCGCTCCCCTGGCGACGGAAGAACGGGGCCGCGGCCGCGATCGCCTCCGGATCCAGGTCGGCGACCGCGCAGAGGTCGAAGAGGTCTCGTGCCTTCGCCTGCCCGCCGCGGTAGTACATCTTCTTCGCGATGATCTCCGCGTTCTTCTCCACGCGGATGTTTCGCTGGCGATGCGCGACCAGTTCCCACGGGTCGTCCGTGAGCGGCCCACCCACCACAACGTCGATCTCTCCCGATGGCAGGAGCAGCTTGACGTACTCGGCGGCTTCGACGTACTCGGTCGTGAGTTCCGCGGCCACGTCGGACAGGCGCGGCGTGACGTGTCCGAGGTACTGCGGATCCGGCACGAACAGGTCGATGTCCCGGCTCTGGCGATGGTCCAGCCGCAGCATGAGCACGGTGCCTCCGCCGAAGGTCCACATCGGCCGCTCCAGGACGGTGGCCAGATGGTCCGTAAGCACCAGTGCCGACGCGAACAATGGCGCCCAAGGGCCAGGCTTCGTCAGGTCGACAGGTCTTGCCATAGGCGGCGCTGGCATTTCAGGACGCTGGCCAGCATGCGCATCCGCTTCCACGTATCCGCGTCCGGAATATCGTGGGCGCGGTGCAATTCGTCGGCAAGGTTCGCCAGCAGGCCGACAGGGGCTTCCTCCAGCAGGTTGCGCAGGTGCGGGATGTAGCCTGGGGAAACGACGCCTTCCTTGAGTGACTCGGCCAGCACGTCCGCCGGGACTTGCGTTGCGTACGGCACGCTTGCGACGCGCGCTGCCGTCTCGAGCGCGCTGCTGTCCGTGGCACGGCGCGTGCCGACGAGGCCGACCGCGAAACCCAGTTCGTTGGCGAGCCGCTCGATGCGCTTCGTGCTCAAGTCCTTGAGCTTGCCGTTTTCGAGATCCGTGATCGTCGCCCGCGAGAGCTCCGCCAGCCCGGCCAGCTGCTGCTGGCTGAGCCCCATCTCCTGCCTGCGGCGGCGCACGGCGGCGCCGAGTTCGGTGAGCAGCGGCATGGGCGCAGGCTAGTCCGGTTCCGCGCTCGTGTCAAATATATTCGACATTTGAGGACCTAAAATTTTCGCCAACCCCCTGTCGCCGCTCACGCCGGCAACCCCGCCCCCGAATCCCTCCGGTTCACCTCGTAGAACACTCCCCGCAGCCACCGGTTCGCCGCATCGTCCTGCATGCGCCGGTGCCAGTACTGCTGCACCTGGATCTGCGGGGCGCGGAAGGGCAGCGCGATGCGCTTCAGGGGGACGTGGCGACCTACCACGGTGGCGATGTCGTCGGGGACGGTGGCGACGAGGTCGGTGCCGGGCAGCAGCGACAGCAGGCTCATGAAGTGCGACAGCTCCAGCGTCACGTGGCGCTGCCAGCCCTTGTCTTCCAGCACGCGGTCCAGCAGGTGTTCGCGGCCGTCGGGACGCACGACCACGTGGCGGGCCGCCAGGTACTGCTTGAGCGTGAGGCGCGTGCCGACCGCGTCGTTGCGCGCGCAGGTGATGCAGGCATACGAGGTCTTGAACAGCGCCTGCTGGAAATAGCCGGCCTTCTGCAGGTCCGGGAAGAAGCCCACCGCGAGATCCGCTTCGCCGCCTTCGAGTGCCGCCGCGGCTGCGGTTCGGGGCCGCGACACCGCATGCAGCGTCACCTGCGGGGCTTCCTGCCGCAGCCGGCGCAGCACGCCGGGCAGGAAGGCGACTTCGCCGATGTCGGGCGTGAGGAGGGTGAAGCTGCGGCGCGCCGTCGCGGGATCGAAGCCCGCCGGCTGCAGGATCTCGGACTGGATCGCCTCGACCACGCGGCGCACGGCCGGCGCGAGCTCCAGCGCGCGCGGCGTGGGTTCCATCTGCGCGCCGGCGCGCACGAACAGCGCGTCGTCGAACAGCGTCCGCAGGCGCGCGAGGGCGGCGCTGGTCGCCGGCTGGCTGAGGCCGATCGCCTCCGCCGTGCGGTTCACGCTGCGGTGGCGGGCCATGGCGTCGAACACCACCAGCAGGTTCAGGTCGACGGCGCGGATATCCATGGCATGGATTCTATGTATCCACGGCATCGGCTGTTCGAATATGGCCCGCGTCCCTACCATGCGCAGCGGAGACAGACATTGAGCGTGCACAAACATCCGTCCGGTTGCGCTTGCGGCATCGACACGCATGCCCACGTGGTGCCGGAAGACTTCCCCGCGTACATCGGCAGCAAGGCGCCGGGCGACTGGCCGTCCATGGCGGCCGCGCAGGCCTGCCATCGCAACGTGATGATCTCCGGCAAGGTGTACCGCGCGGTTTCCGACAAGTGCTGGGACACGGCCGGGCGCATCGCGGACCTGCCGGGCATGGGCTTGTCGCTGCAGGTCGTGTCGCCGATGCCGGAGCTGCTGTCGTACTGGATGCAGCCTGCCGACGCGCAGCAGCTCCTGCGCTTCCTCAACGACCAGATTGCGGGCATGGTGGCGGAGAGCGGCGGCGCGCTCGCCGGCCTCGGCGCCGTGCCGCTGCAGGACCTGGACCTCGCCATCCGCGAACTGGACTACGTGGTGAAGGTCCTCGGCTTCCCGGGCGTGGAGGTCGGCAGCAACATCAACGGGGCACCCATCGGCGACCCGCGCTTCGATCCCTTCTTCGAAGCCTGCGAGGCGCTGGGTGCCTGCGTCTTCGTGCATGCGATCCGCCCGGCGGGCATGGACCGCCTGGTCGGCCCGCCCGCGCTGCAGCAGGTGCTGGCCTATCCCGGCGACGTGGGGCTCGCCGCCGCGTCCGTGATCACGAGCAACCTGCTGGTGCGCCGGCCGAAGCTGCGCATCGCCTTCAGCCACGGCGGCGGCACGCTGGGCCTGCTGCTGCCCCGCCTGCAACAGGGCTGGGGCGTGTTTCCGGCGCTGAAGGAGCAGGTCGAGGAGGCGCCGCTCGAACAGGCGCGCAAGCTTTTCTACGACACGCTGGTGTTCGACACCAACGCGCTGCGCTACCTGGCCGGCACCTTTGGCCCCACGCAGCTGCTGGTCGGCACCGACTACCCCTTCAACTTCCACGACCGCACGCCGGTGCAGCGCATCGGGGCCGCCGGCTTCGACGCGGACACCACCGCCATGCTGGTCCACCGCAACGCCGAGCGCTTCCTGGCGCGGCAGAAGGAAAGCACATGAGCCCCTGGATCGAAGGCCTGCGCAGCGTGGCGCTGTACGTGCCCGACCTCGCGAAGGCGGAAGAGTTCTACACCCGGACCTGGCACCTGGAGGTGGCGCACCGCGGCGACGGCGAGCTGTTCCTGCGCGGCAGCGGTACCGACCACCACCTGCTCGCCCTGCACCAGGGCGGCCCGTCGCCGCAGATCCGGCAGGTGACGCTGCGTGCGCGCAGCCGAGAAGCGCTGGACGCGGTACGCGAGAACGTGCTGCGCGCCGGCGGCAAGCTCCTGGCCGAAGCGCACGAGCTCACGCGCAACCCCGCCGGCGGCATCGGCCTGAAGTTCCAGGACCCGCACGGCCGCACCTTCCAGGTGGTGCACGGCGATGCACGCCGCGAGGAGGGCGCGCCGGTGAAGGACCGCCCGATCCGCCTCACGCACGTGGTGCTGAACACGCACGACGTGGACGCGTCGCAGAAGTTCCTGTCCGAGGCCCTCGGCTTCCGCCTGGCGGACCGTACCGGGATCATGGCCTTCATGAACTGCGACCGCGACCACCACACGATCGCGCTGGGCATCTCCGACAACGACGCGCTGAACCACATCGCCTTCCTGATGCCGGATTTCGAATCGGTGATGCGCGGCGGCGGCCGGATGCGCGACGCCGGTTTCCCCATCCAGTGGGGACCAGGTCGGCACGGCCCGGGCAACAACCTCTTCAACTACTTCATCGATCCCTTCGGCATCGTCATCGAGTACACGGCCGAAGTGGAGCAGGTCGACGAGACGTATGTGGCCCGCGGCCCGGAGGACTGGAAGTGGCCCGCCGGCCGCGTCGACCAGTGGGGCATCTCGGCCCCGCCGTCCGCCACCTTGAAGGAGGCGCAGAAGCGCGTCTTCTTCGCCCCCAACCCCTGATCCCCCGGAGAGACCCACCATGAAGTTCACCACCTACCTGCGCGACGGCGCGCCGCGCCTGGCGCTCGTGGACGGCAACGACCTCGTCGACCTGAACGACGCCAACGCGAAGACGCCCGCCGACCTGCGCGCCGCGCTCAAGGCCGGCGTGGACCTGCAGGCCGCGGGTGCCGCGGCGCTGAAGGCCGACGCCAGGCGCCAGCCGCTCGCGAAGGCGAAGCTCGCGCCGCTGGTGCCCGAGCCCGGCAAGATCGTCTGCCTCGGCCTCAACTACTACGACCACGCCAAGGAAGGCGGGCGCGAGAAGCCGGACTATCCGTGGTTCTTCTTCCGTGCCGCGTCCTCGCTGGTCGCGCATGGCGAGGCGGGCTGGGCACCGCAGGTGTCCACGAAGTTCGACTACGAGGCCGAACTCGCGGTCGTGATCGGCAAGACGGTGCCGCGCCACGTGAAGGAAGCCGACGCGCTGCAGTACGTCTTCGGCTACGCCTGCTTCAACGACATGAGCGTGCGCGACTACCAGAAGCGCACGCCGCAGTGGACCATCGGCAAGAACTTCGACCGCACCGGCGGCTTCGGCCCGCACCTGGTGACCGCCGACGAACTCGCGCCTGGGGCCACGGGCCTGCGCATCCGCTCGCTGCTGAACGGGCAGGTGATGCAGGACGCGAACACCAGCGACATGATCTTCAGCGTCGCCGAAACCATCGCGCTGCTCGCCGACGTGCTCACGCTGGAACCGGGCGACGTGATCGTGATGGGCACGCCCGCCGGCGTCGGCCAGGCGCGCACGCCGCCCGTGTGGATGAAGGCGGGCGACACCATCGTGATCGACATCGAGAAGGTCGGCGCCCTGTCCAACCCCATCGTCGCGGAACCGCAATGAAGCAGGTCGACGTCGCGATCGTCGGCTTCGGCCCGAGCGGCGTGGTGGCCGCGGGGCTGCTGGGGCAGGCGGGGCTGCAGGTCTATGCCTGCGACCGGCAGGTGGGCGTGTACGAGATCCCCCGCGCGATCTCCCTGGACCACGAGATCATGCGCGTGTTCCAGCAGCTGGGCGTGATCGATGCGATCCAGCCGTACACGGAGGCCTTCACGCCTTCGGAGTTCTACGGCGTCGACGGGCAGATGATCCGCCGCATGACGATGGTGGCGCCGCCTTTCCCCCAGGGGTACACGCCCTCGCTCGTGTTCTCGCAGCCGCCGGTGGAACGCGCCTTGCGCGAGCGCGTGCAGCGCCTGCCGAACGTCCGCGTGGAGCTCGGCGCCGAAGCCACCGGCGTGCAGCAGGATGCGCAGGGCGCGACGCTGCAGGTGCGCGGCGCCGACGGCGTGCAGCATGCCGTGCGCGCGAAGTATGTCATCGCCTGCGACGGCGGCTCCAGCTTCGTCCGCATGCAGCTCGACCTGCCGCTGGAAGACCTGGACTTCGACGAACCCTGGCTGGTGGTGGACGTGCTGGTCAACGAGCGCGGACTCGCGAAGCTGCCCAAGGTGAGCGTGCAGTACTGCGAGCCCGAGCGCCCGTGCACATTGGTGATCGGCCCGAAGAACCACCGGCGTTGGGAGATCTCGCTCAAGCCCGGCGAAGATCCGAAGCAGGCCGCGACGCCGGAGCAGACCTGGAAGCTGCTCTCGCGCTGGCTCACGCCGGACGACGGCGAGCTGTGGCGCCAGGCCAGCTACCGCTTCCACGCGCTTGTCGCCGCGCGCTGGCGCGAAGGCCGCGTGTTCCTCGCGGGCGATGCCGCGCACATGCAGCCGCCCTTCCTGGGCCAGGGCATGTGCCAGGGCATCCGCGACGTGGCCAACCTGTCGTGGAAGCTTGCTGCAGTGTTGAAGGGCGAGGTGCAGGGCGCCGCGGCCGAATCGCTGCTCGATAGCTACGGCACCGAACGCAAGGCGCACGTGCGCGAGCTCACGAGCCGCATCAAGGGCGTGGGCGCCGTCATCTGCGTGCGCGACGAGGCCCAGGCCCGCGCTCGCGACGCGAAGCTGCTCGCGGACTGCGGCGGCGTGGTCAAGGACACGCCGCGCCAGGACATCCTGCCGCGCCTCGAAGGCGGTTGCCTCGCGCCTCGCGACACGACCGGACGCGGCACGCTGTTCCCGCAGCCGCGGCTCGCCGCGTCGGGCGCGCTGATGGACCACGCGGTGGGCGGCGGCTGGCGGCTGGTGCTCGCTGCCGGCGCGGATGCACCGGCCGACGTGCCGCAAGGCATCGCGGTCGTCGCGCTGCAACGTACACCCGAAACGGAAGGCGTCGTGGCCCGCTGGATGCAGAAGCACGGCTGCGACGCGGCGCTGGTGCGCCCCGACCACTACGTGTACGGCACGGGGCTGGGCCGCGTCGACACGCAGGAGCTGCTGGCCGAGTGGCGCCAGCGCTGGCCCGCGCCCGCCCCGCAACGCGAAACCGCCACGGCCTGAACACCGAGACCAAAGGAGACACACCATGCAACGCAGAGACTTCGTCCGTGCCGCCGCCGCGGCCTCGCTGTTCCCGCTCGCCGCGCGCGCGCAAGGCACCTGGCCCGAGCGGCCGGTGAAGCTGATCCTGTCGCAGCCCGCGGGCTCCGGTCCCGACATCCTCGCGCGCTACCTGGGCGAGCAGCTCTCGCGCACGTGGAAGCAGCCGGTCGTGATCGAGAACAAGCCGGGCGGGCAGAACGTGATCGGCGCGCAGGCCGCCGCGCGCTCGCCGGCCGATGGCTACACCTTCTATTACGCGACGACGGCGGCGATGGTGACCAACGCGTACACCTTCAAGTCGCTGCCCTACGACCCGGTGAAGGACTTCGTGCCGGTGCGCCTGGTGGGCCGCAGCCCGTTCGTGATCGCCGCGGGCGCGAACTTCCCGGTGAAGGACCTCGCGGAAGCGCTCGCCAAGGCGAAGGCGCAGCCGGGCGGCATCAGCATCGCCACCGAGGGCCCGAAGACCTTCTCCGGGATGCTGGCCGACACGGTGGCGAACCTGGGCGGCGTGAAGCTCAATCACGTGCCGTACACCAAGGCGCCGGACGCGCTGCAGGACGTGATCGGCGGCCGCGTGCAACTGGTGTGCCTGCCGGACGCGGCGCTCACCGCCTACATCAAGGGCGGCCAGGTGCGCCCGCTGGCCATCAGCACGACGCAGCGCTCCACCGAGCTGCCGAACGTGCCCAGCCTGTCGGAGACCTTCCCCGGCTTCGAATACGCCGGCTGGAACGGCGTGTTCGCCCCCGCCGGCACGCCCGCCGACGTGGTGGCACGCGTGAACCGGGACATCGAGTCGGTGCTGAAGCAGCCCGAAGTCGCGCAACGCCTGCTGGCGCTCGGCTCGATCGCCGAACCGAAGATGTCGGTCCCCGAGTTCGACGGCTTCATGCGCGGCGAGCGCGAGCGGTGGGCGAAGATGGTGAAAACGCTGGGGATCCAGCCGGAGTAACGGCGCCGGCCTCCGCGCCCGCGGCGACGGAAAGTCTCAGTGCAGCACGGGCTGCTCGCCCAGCTGCTCGCGCAAGCGGCGGGCGCTCTCCTGCAGCCGGCTCGTCTCGGCCAGGGCCGCCTCGACCCGTTCGGCGGGGGCGCCGGCCTGCTGGAGGTCGAAGGCGCGCTCGAACGCGCGTTCGGCATTCCTGCTGATCGCCGTGAGCTGCGATCGGAGGTGGGCCACGTTGGCGACGGTTTCGGTGCTCATCGAAGTCTCCTTGCCGGGTCGGCGGTGCCCGCAGTGTCGGCCTGGCCGCCGGCGACGCCCTGTAGGCCGCCGCGGATCCGTGGCGTGATCCGCTGCCGGGCTTGCGCGTCGCCGGAATGCGGCGGCAGCCACTGCCACAATCGCCGCCATGTCGTCCGGTGTCCTCCAGGCAGGCCTCGCCTATGCGATCTGGGGCCTGCTCCCGCTGTACTTCCATCTCGTGGCGGCCGTCGCGCCGTTCGAGATCGTGCTGCAGCGCGCGCTGTGGTCGCTGGCGTTCGTGCTCCTGCTGCTTGCCGTGCTGCGGCGCTGGGGCTGGCTGCGTGACATCGCCCGCCAGCCGCGGACGCTGGGCATCTTTGCCTCCAGCGCGCTGCTGCTGTCGGTCAACTGGCTGGTGTATGTCTGGGCGGTGACGCACGGACTGGTGGTCGAGTCCAGCCTGGGCTACTTCATCACGCCGCTGGTCAACGTGCTGCTCGGCTATTTCGTCCTGAAGGAGCGGCCCAGGCGCATGCAGTGGGTGGCCCTCGCCATTGCCGCGGCCGGCGTGCTGTGGCTGGCGGTCTTCACCGGTTCGCTGCCGTGGGTCGGCCTCGTGCTCGCTGCGAGTTTCGGCATCTACGGATTGCTGCGCAAGACCGCGCCGCTCGGCGCGCTGGAAGGTCTCGCACTCGAGACGCTGCTGCTCGCCCCGCTGGCGGCCGGCCTGCTGGCCTGGCGGGCGTCGCAGGGCGCGAATACTGCCGGCGGCGACGCCTCCCTGCTGGCACTGCTGGCGTTGAGCGGCCCGCTCACCGCCTTGCCGCTGCTGCTGTTCGCCGCCGGCGCCCGCCGCATCCCGCTCACCACGCTCGGCGTGCTGCAATACATCGGCCCGACCATCCAGTTCGCGCTGGGCGTGTGGCTGTTCCACGAACCCTTCGGCGGGCCGCGGCTGGTGGGCTTCGTGCTGATCTGGCTGGCGCTGGTCGTCTACACGGGGGAGAGCCTGGTCTGGATGCGCCGGCGCCCCCCGGGCGTCAATGGCTCCCCGACCCCTGGCGAGGCGCAGGGCCGGGCGTGAGTTCGGTGCCGGACTGCCGCTCGACCCAGCGCACCAGCTCGCTCACGCTGGCACCGGGGCCGGCGGCGTGGTCGGCCATGCGCCACAGCTGCTGGCCGAGGCCCCAGAGGGGCGCCGGCGTGGCGGTTTCGCGAGCCAGGTCCAGGGCGATCCCCATGTCCTTGAGCATCAGCTCCAGCTTGAAGGGATCGTCGAAGCTGCGGCTGAACACCCGCTGGTGGAAGTGGGTCTGGGTGATCCAGGAACCGCCGGTGGATTCGTTCAGCACGTCCACCATCACCTTCGGGTCCAGCCCGTAGCGCTTGCCGGCCACGAGGCCTTCGGCGGTGTTGGCCAGCGTGACGGCCGTGATGCAGTTGTTGATGCACTTCATGGCGTGCCCGCAGCCCAGGCCGCCCAGGTGGAACACGGCACGGCCCATCACGTCAAGGAGCGGGCGGATGCGCGCGACGTCGTCGTCTGCGCCGCCGACCATGAACACGAGCTTGGCCTCTTGTGCGCCCCAGGCGGCCCCGGACACCGGCGCGTCGACCATGGCCGCGCCGCGCTTTCCGAGTGCCTCGCCGGTCTGCTCGGTCAGCCAGGGCTCGCAGCTGGACGTGTCCAGCAGGATGGCGCCGCGGCGCAGGCCTTCCACGAGGCCGTCCTGGCCCAGGGCGACCTGCTGCACCACCTGGCCGTTGGGCAGCATGGTGATGACCACCTCGCTGCGCGCGGCAACTTCGCGCGGCGTCGTGGCGGCGACCGCGGCATGGCCCAGCCTCTCGGCCAGGCTGCGCGTGACCGATGCGTTCGCGTCCAGCAGCGTCAGACGATGGCCGGCCTGCGCGAGGTGGGTGGCCATGGGGGCGCCCATCACACCCAAGCCGACGAAGCCGATGTCCATGGATGCCTCCCTTCGAAATGCGGTGCCAGGGCGCAGCATGCCCGAGAAGCCGCCGCGGCGCAGCTCGGCCATACGCGCACCTTATAGTGGCCGGATGACGTCAAACAGCAAGGACGCCGGAACGGGCGAGGGGACCGCGGAGGGCCTGACGCGGGCCGCGCCGGCAGCGGCGATCGAGGCCGACCTCGCGGCGATCGCGAGCGTCGCTGCCGTGCCGCAGATGCTGGAGGTGATCTGCCGCACGACGGGCATGGGCTTCGCCGCCGTCGCCCGGGTCACGGACGCGCAATGGGTGTGCTGCGCCTCGCGCGACGAGATCGGCTTCGGCCTCCAGCCCGGCGGCGAACTGGTGCTGGAGACGACGCTGTGCAACGAGATCCGCCAGCACCACCAGCCGGTCGTGATCGACGACGTGCCTGCCAGCCCGCTGTACTGCGAGCACCACACGCCGGCGCGCTACGGCTTTCGCAGCTATATCTCCGTACCGATCTTCCGCGGCGACCGTTCGTTCTGGGGGACTTTGTGCGCCATCGACCCGAAGCCCGCCAGGGTGGAGACCGCCGAGGCCCGCGGCATGTTCAGGCTGTTTGCCGACCTCGTGGGCTTCCATCTCGATGCGCAGGACCGACTGCACGCAAGCGAGTCTGCCCTGCGGCACGAGACCGACACCGCCCGGCGCCGGGAGCAGTTCGTGGCCGCGCTGGGGCACGACATCCGCACGCCGTTGCAGGCCATCGCCGGCGGGCTCGCCGTGATCGAGCGGGCACCCGACCAGGGGGCGCGCGTGACGCCGCTGATGCGGCGCAGCCTCGACCGCATCGGCGAGCTCGTGGAGGACCTGATGGACCTGGCTCGCGGCCAGCTGGGCACGGGCATGCGGGTGAGCCCGGTGCATTGCGAGGACCTCGGCCAGCGCCTGGCGCGCATCGTCGATGAAACGCGTGCCGCGCGGCCGGACGCGCGCATCGAGTTCGAATGCCGCGTGGACGGCCCGGTGTGGTGCGACCCGGCCCGCATCGTGCAGGTCGCGGCCAACCTGCTGGGCAACGCCGTCACGCACGGAACGCCGGGCCAGCCGATCGCCGTGCGGGCGACGGCCAGCGCGCAGGCCTTCGAGCTGACCTCCTCGAACGCGGGACCGCCGATGGCCGCAGCCGAGGTCGCGGCGCTGTTCAAGCCGTACTTCCGTCCGGCGACCAGCAGCAAGAGCTCGGGCATGGGCCTCGGCCTCTACATCGTCTCGGAGATTGCCAAGGCGCACCGCGGCACGGCGACGGCCAGCGCCGAACGCGGCGAGCTGACGTTCACGGTGCGCATCCCGCGGCACGCGTGAGCGGCGACCTCGGACGCTGCGCGAGTGATGCCGGGGTGCGCCCATCTTCCGATCGGGCTTGCCGAGCGTCAGCCCCGGCAAGGTGGCAGGAACGATGAACGCGGTAATGCCGCCCGGGCCGGGGCCCTCGGTGCGCGCCATCAGCGTGAATGCGCCAGCCCGTGGCGCGTTCGTGATGAAGCGCTTGGTCCCGTTCAGGACGTAGTCGCTGCCCTCTCTGGCGCCACGCGTCTTGATGGAGGCTGCGTCGGACCCCGCGTCGGGTTCGGTCAGGGCGAACGACACCACCAGCTCACCGCTGGCAATGCGGGGAAGGTACTCGCGCTTTTGCGCAGCGGTGCCGTCCATGAGGATGCCTTGCGAGCCGATCCCGATGTTGGTGCCGACCACGGATCGAAAGGCGAGCGCGGTCTGCCCCAGTTCGTAGGCCACCTCGCACTCCTGCGCCATCGACAGGCCGATGCCGCCGTACTCCTCCGGAATGGAGATCCCGAACAGGCCGAGATCCTTCATGTCGCTGACGATCTCCGGCGGCACGTCGTCGTGCTCCTCCACCTGGTCCTCCGCCGGCACCAGCCGGTCCTGGATGAAGCGCTGCACGCTGTCCTTCAGCAGCTGGAAGGTTTCGTCGTCGAGTGCCATGCCGTTCCTTGTGGAGGAGCCGCAATTGTTCGCATGCCGGCCGCCGTTGACAATCACAGCAGACATGAACAGTCCGTCAAAGGAGTTTTGACAGTCGAATGGACGCGCAATCCCTCGCCCTCTTCGTCGACATCGCCGATGCCGGCAACCTCAGTCTCGCGGCGCGCAATCTCAAGATGAGCCGGGCCAACGTCAGCTACCACCTGCGGCAACTGGAAACCTCAGTGGGTTTCGAGCTGCTGCGCCGGACCACGCGCCGTGTGGAGCTGACAGAAGTGGGGCAGCGCCTGTACCAGCACGGGCGGGTGATCCGGGACGAGGTGATGGCAGCCCGCGAGTCGGTGGCCATGCTCGGCAAGGGAATGCACGGTTCCGTGCGGCTCAGCGTGCCGACGGGGTTCGGGCAGCTCGTGATGTCCCCCTGGCTGATCGAGTTCAAGCGCCTGTACCCGGAGGTCTCGCTGGATCTTCGCTTCGAGAACCGCATCGACGACCTGCTGCGGGAAGAGGTGGACGTCGCCGTGCGTGTGATGTCCGAGCCGCCGGAGCAAACCGTGGCGGTGGAGCTTGCGCGCGTGCGGTACGCCGCCTGCGTGTCGGCGGACTATGCGCGTAGGGGTCCCGTGCCCACCCGGTTGGAGGAGCTGGTGGACGCTCCCCTGATCACGTCCGCCGTGAGTGGCCGCGACCTGCGGCTGTCCGCGTATCGTAACCACGAGCGCCGTGATTTGACGCTCCACCCGACGCTTGCATCCGAGAACTTCCAGTTCCTGCGGGACGCGGTGCTGGCGGGGCTGGGTGTCGGGCTCGTGCCCGATTACGTCGTCGAAGCGGATGTGGCTGCAGGGCGCGTGGTGACCACACTGCAAGAGTGGCAGCTGAGCATCTTCGGAACGCGCATGTACTTGTTGCGCATGCCCGCGCGCTACCAGACGGTGGCGACCCGCACGCTGATCGACTTCCTGGTGGAACGATCCAGGGCATGGGCGGCGCAGCACCGCTGAAGCCGACGCGTTCCCGCTAGCTCCTGCTCCTGCGATACGACCGGTCCTGCAGGTAGATGTTCACCAGCAGGATCACGCTGCCGAGCGCAGCGCCGATGAAGCAGACGATCGCCAGGCCGGGGTAGCCGAGCACGCGGAAGTCGGTGTCGACGCGCATCAGCAACGCCGCGCCGATGATCAGCGCCGCGAGCACGAGGCCGGTGGTGACGCGGTTGGCGATCTTCTGCATGCCTTCGATCATGCCGTTGGCGTCTGTTGCGCGGACCTTGATCTCCAGCTCGTTGTCCGCCACGGCGTCCATGATGCGGTTCACGCGGCGAGGCAGGCCCGCGGCGAAGCTCTTGAACTCCATCGCCGCCGTGAGGAAGCTCCCCTCGGTCGCCTCGCGCTTCATGCGCGTGGACAGGAGCTTGCCCGCATGCCGGCGTACCGCCGCATTGGGATCGAACTGCGGATCGAGCACGCGGCCGATCTCGTCCAGCTGCAGCAGCGTCTTGGCCAGCAGCGCCAGCTCGCTGGGCACGAAGAAGCCGCAGTCCGCGGCGACCGTGCTGATGTCGAGAAGCGTCTGGCCGATGTTCACGTCCTTCAGGCCGCGCCCCTGCTCGCGCGCGACCAGGATGCCCAGGCGACGGCGGAAGTCGGCGGGGTCGGCCTCGTCGCTCTTGTCGCTCACCTGGATCAGCGATTCGGCCGCCTGCTCGCTGCGCCCGTCGCTCACCGACAGCAGGATCTTGAGCAGCTGCTCCTGCATGCCCGGCGTCGTGCGGCCCACCATGCCCAGGTCGAGCAGCGCCAGGCGCCCGTCGTCGGTGATGAACACGTTGCCCGGGTGCGGGTCGGCATGGAACAGGCCGTCCACCAGAACCTGCTTCAGGTAGGCGTGGAACAGCTCGTCCAGCAAAGCGGTGCCGTCGACCTCCAGCCGCGTGTAGCCCGAGAGTTTGGTGATCTTGGTGCCGTGCACGCGCTCCATCGTCAGCACGCGCTTCGTGCAGTAGTCGGGGATCGGCTGCGGCACGGCCAGGCGCTCGAACTCGCGCAGGCTGCTGCCGACCGCGACCAGGTTCTCCGCTTCGCGCTCGTAGTCCAGCTCCTCGTGGATGGAGACGCGGAACTCTTCGAGCATGAGACGCAGGCGGTGGCGGCGGCCGACGTCGGTATGGGCGTCGAGGAACTGCGCGACCCGCGCCAGCACGTCGAACTCCTCGGCCACCTGCTTGCCGACGCCGGGCCGCTGCACCTTCACGACCACGGGCGTGCCGTCGCGCAGCGTCGCCGAGTGCACTTGCCCCAACGAGGCGGCCGCAATGGGTTCGGGATCGAAGGACTGGAAGGCCTTGGAAATGCGGGCGCCGAGCTCCTCCTCGACGATCGCGCGGACCTCGTCGAAGGCGAAGGGCTTCACGTCGTCCTGCAGGCGCGAAAGCGCCTTGACGTAGCCGGCGGGCAGCAAGTCGGGCCGGCTCGACAGCACCTGGCCCAGCTTCACGTAGGCCGGCCCCATCGCCTCGAGGTCGTCGGCCAGCTGGCCGGCGCGCTGCTGCGCCGCTTCGGCGGCCGTTTCATCGCTGGCGCGAACTGTGCGCCCGTGCTTCCACATCAGGCGGGCGATCTGCCGCCATCTCTGCAAGTGCTCGATCCTGGTTGTCATGCGGCCCGGAACTTCATGGGAGAGCTCGAGTGTCCCCATGCCAGAGCCGCCGCCTTATCGTCCCGGGGCTCGTCCGGGTGTCGGAATGTTGCACGTCAGACTTTCCAGCTCATCCTCTGCCCGCGGATGGATACAGTCAAGAACCATCAAGGAGAAAGAATGGAAGCGAACCTGCAAGGCCGCGTCGCCATCGTCACCGGCGGCAGCAAAGGCATCGGCCGCGCCATCGCGCTGCGGATGGCCGCCAGCGGCGCGGATGTGGCGATCCTCGCGCGGGACGAGGCGACGCTCGAGGAAGCGCGCCAGGTGGTCGCGCAAAAGGCCAGGGCTCGCGTGATGGTGGCGCGTTGCGACGTGACGAAAGCGCAGGACATCGCTTCGGCCTACGAGCAGGTGGTCGCGACCCTGGGCCGCGTGGACATCGTCGTGAACAATGCGGGCACCTCGCGCACCGGGGCCTTCCTGTCGATCACCGACGAGGTTTGGCAGGAAGACCTCGACCTCAAGCTGTTCGCCGCCATCCGGCTGACGCGGCTCGCCTGGCCGCAGATGGTGGAGCGGCGCTGGGGCCGTGTCATCAACGTCCTGAACATCGGCGCCAAAGCGCCGAAGGCCGCGAGCGCCCCGACTACGGTCTCGCGGGCGGCCGGCATGGCGCTGACCAAGCTGCTCGCGGGGGAAGGTGCGCCCCACAACGTTCTGGTGAATTCGCTGCACGTCGGCCTGATCGACAGCGACCAGTGGGTGCGCAGGCACGCGCAGTCGGCAGAAGGCTCGTACGACGCGTTCCTCTCCGGCATGGCGAAGAACATTCCTCTCGGACGCGTCGGCACGGCGGAGGAGTTCGCCAACGTGGCGTGCTTCCTGGCCTCGGACCTGGCCAGCTATGTGACGGGGGCTGCGATCAACGTCGATGGGAACCTGTCGCCGGTGATGTAGCAGCGCGCATCACGCTGCCTGCGGTCACGGAAGGGTCAGACTCAAACCGGTCATCCTGGTGATGAAGAAGGTGAAGAGCCCCATGCCCAGGAGCGCCAGCATGAAGACCGCGGCCACCTGGCCGCCCGCGCGCAGCACCGCGCGCTTGTCCATCTTCTTCTCCTTCTGGCCTCGGTCGTAATGCCACTTGATGGCGTAGAACATGCCCGTGCCGAACACGAGAACCTTGAACGTCACGAAGACGATGAGGACGATCGAATCCATCATTGGATGTACTTCCGGGCTATCACTTTGAAACCATCGACGGCGTCGCGATCCGTGCGAGAACTGCGCGCGCTCCACCGCAAGAGCCGCAGCGTTCCTGATGCAACACATGGATTCTCCGTCAACGGCGCTTCCCTCGCACGGCAGCTCACGCCCTGGCGCGCGGCCTCATGCGGAAGCTGATGCCCATGCGATTGATCGCGTTCATGGCGGCGATGGTGAGGGTCAGCTCGACGAGGTCCTTCTCTCCGAACACCGCCAGTGCGGCCGCATAGGCTTCGTCGGAAGCGTGCGTCTCGCTCACTCGCGTCACCTCCTCGGACCAGGCCAACGCGGCCCGCTCCTGCTCGGAGAAGAGGTATTGCGCCTCGTGCCAGGCCGGAACGAGCACCAGCTTCTCGACCGACATGCCTTCAGCGAGCAGGTCCCGGCTGTGGATGTCGATGCAATGCGCGCAGCCGTTGATCTGCGACACGCGCAGGAAGACCAGGTGGGTGAGCAGGCTTGGGAGGCGAGTGCTCCTGGTGACGAAGTGGTGCAGCACCCCGACAGCCTTGGCACCCTCGGGAGAAGCCTGGAACCAGACAGCGCGATCCATGAATCGGTTTCCTTCGATGTGAGTGATGGACGGAGGCCGGATCCGGCCTCTCCGCCATAAGACGTTCGACGCGAAGGCGTTGTGACAGCCGTCGAAGAAAGTGCTACTCGAAGCTCACCGTCGCCTTCAACGCATCGCGCGCCTCGCGGATCGCCTCGAGATGCGCCTGCCGGAAGGCCCGCATCGTCATGCGTTCGGCGCGCACCGAAAGGCTCACTGCCGCCATCGTCTTGTCGGGGAAGCTCGAAACGGGAATCGCGATGGAGCGGACGCCGAGTTCCAGCTCCTCGTCGCATTCCGCCCAGCCGTGGATGCGGCAATGCTCCACCTGTTCGACGGCGGATGCGACGTCCCGCACGGTCTTGGTGGTGTACGCATCCAGCGGCGTCGCCTCCAGGTAGCGCACGACGTCGGCGCGAGGCAGCGTCGACAACACGGCGCGGCCGATGGCCGAACAGAAGGCGGGCAGGCGCGAGCCGATGCCCAGGCCGGTGGACAGCGTGCGCCGGCCCGTGGACCGGGCGATGATCAGCACCTCCTGGTCCAGGAGCAGGCCCAGCGATGCGGACTGGCGCGTGCGGTCCGCGAGCTGGTCCAGAACGGGCTGCGCGAGCTGCGGCGCCGGCCGTGACATCAGGTACGGCCTCGCCAGCAGCAGGCTGCGCGGCGCCACCCAGAACCGCTTGCCATCGCTGTGCAGGTAGTCGAGCTCCTGCAGCGTCATCAGCAGGCGGCGGGCCGTGGCCGGCGTGTAGCCCGTGAGGCGAGCCACCTCGGACAGGCTCAGCTTGGAGTGCTTGCGCTCGAAGCAGAGCAGCACCTTCAGGCCCTTCTCGAGCGAGGCCACGAAGTCGCGCGGGTGCGATCGTCCGGGGTCCGTCATGGGGCAATTATCTGCGCAATGCGCAAGAAGCCGTTGTCGGCCCCCCGCAGGGCCGCCAGAATCAGCGGCATCCTTGACGCATCCGCTTGATTTCCAGGCGTGCATCTGGCAGGCGCGGTTCCCGCGCTGATCCCTTCCGCAATCTTCGAGACGCTGGCCATGATCAAGAGACGAGACATCCTGGGACTCGCATCGCTTTCGGCGGTCCCCTTCCTCGCGCATGCGAACGACTATCCGCGCAAGCCCATCAACCTGGTGACCCCCCTGGCCGCCGGCGACGCCGCCGACCGCGCCGCCCGCCTGATGGGGCAGGAGCTGGGCCGCCTGCTGGACACGACCATCACGGTCACCAACCAGCCGGGAGCCGGAGGCTCGCTGGGCACGCAGGCCGTCATCCGCGCGCCGAAGGACGGCTACACGCTGCTCTATGCGCAGAACAGCCCGCTGACCATCCGCCGCGTCATCGAGCCGGAAGCCGCCAACTACGATCCTCTGCAGGACCTGACCCCGCTGGGGCTGACGACCCGCAGTCCCTCGGTGCTGGTGGTGCGCAAGGACGCTCCCTTCAAGACGCTGAAGGAAATGATCGCGTACGGCCCCAGGGCTGCGAACGGCCTTCGCGTGGGCAACGCGGGCCCTGGCTCCGTGGGCGAGATCAGCACGGAACTGATCAACTCCACCACCGGCGCCAAGCTGGTCTCGGTCAACTACAAGGGCGCGGCACCGGCCATCACGGACCTGCTCGGTGGCCACATCGAGGGCGTGATCATCGCCCTGGGCGCGGTGAGCACGCACCTGCGCAGCGGCAACCTGCGCGCGGTGGCGATCTCCTCGCGCTTCCCCGAATTCCCCGACGTCCCGACGCTGCGCCAGCTTGGCTACAAGGCCGACATCCTGGGCGTGTGGTTCGGCTTCTTCATGCCGGCCGGTGTCCCGAAGGACGTGGTGGACACGATCGTGCCCGCGCTGGAGAAAGTCGCACGCAATGCGGACATCTCGGCGCAGTTGCTGCCGGCGGGCATCGTGCAGGAGTGGGGATCGAGCCGTGCACTGTCCGAAGAGATCGCCAGCGAGTTCAAGTCCGTGACCGCGCTGCTCGGCGCGAAGGCGAAGAACGCGAAGTGAAGAACGAGGTTGGAATGGCAAAGCGCATGCATGTAGCCGTCGTGGGCGGCGGGATGGGCGGCCTGGCCGCGGCGGTGGCGCTGGCGCACCGGGGAATCAGCGTCGCGGTGTACGAGCAGTCGGCGGCGCTGCGCGAGGTGGGCGCCGGCGTCTTCATCTATCCCAACAGCCTGCGGCAGATGGAGCGCATGGGCCTGGGCGATGCGCTGGCGCGCGTCGGCGCCAGGGTGGGCTCCGGGTCGGAGTACTACCGCATGGACGGCTCGGTGGTCGGCAAGATCACCACCACCGACTCCAGCGGCTGGAACGGCATGTACGGCATGCACCGCGCCGACATCCTGAAGGTGCTGGCCGATGCGCTGCCCGCAAGTTCCATCCACACCGGCCACCGGTGCGTCGGCTTCAGCCAGGACGAGAACGGCGCCCGCCTCACCTTCGAGAACGGCAACGTGGCGCACGCGGACGTGGTGATCGCGGCCGACGGCATCAACTCGGTCCTGCAGAAGCACGTGGTGGAACCTTCGCCGCCCGAGTACGCCGGGTGCCGCGCCTACCGCGGCCTGCTGCCTGCGGACAAGCTGCCCGAGTGGCGGCGCGAGGCGCACCAGGTCTGGATGGGGGACGGCAAGCACTTCATGGTGTTCCCCGTGCGCAGCGGCGAGCTCCTGAACTACGTGGGCTTCGTGCCGACGAAGAGCGAGACGGCGGAGTCCTGGTCCGCCGTCGGCGACCGCGACGAGCTCGCCGCGTCCTTCGCCGGCTGGGATCCGCGCGTGACCTACCTGCTGGAGAAGGTCGAGACCTGCTTCTGGTGGGGCCTCTACGACCGCAAGCCGCTGCGCACGTGGACCAACGGGCGACTCGCATTGCTCGGAGACGCTGCCCACCCGATGCTCCCGCACCTCGGCCAGGGCGCCAACCAGGCGATCGAGGATGGCACGGCCCTGGCGGTGATCCTGCAAGCCTGCGCGCAGGACGATGCGATGTCGCCCGAAGAGGCGCTGCGCAAGTACCAGGCGCTGCGGCAGCCGCGGACCTCGATGGTGCAGGCCGAGGCGCGCAAGAACGGGCTGCGCTACGACTCCAAGTACGCGGACCTGGCGCAACGCGACAAGGAGATCGCCAACTCCGCGCAGTTCCGCCGCTCGCTTTACGACTACGACATCGAGAAGGAAGCGCTCGAGTTCGTGCGGGTGGAGGGGGCGACCGCTTGAGGGGCGGGGCGCCCCGCGGGCGCCCGCTCTTTCAACGCGTGAGGTCTCCCGCCAGCCCCGCCGGCAACGGGAAGATCACCTCCGCCAGGTTTCCCTTCCACACGAACGGCGGATAGGCCGACGTGACCGGGCAGATGTGGTGCGCGCCGGAGATCACCGGCACCGACCCCGCCCCCGTGAACTGCGTGCGGCAACCCGTCGGGTTGTGGAACGCCGCGAGGTCCTGCTGGAACGTGGTCTGCAGCGTTACCGGCAGCGACGCGGGCGGCGGCCCGGGCGGGCCGGGCTCGGGCGCGCGCGTGGATGCGCGTGCGGCGCCTCCCGGCGGCGGGCGGTCCTTCGCATCCAGCCGCAGCTCCCACGCCACCAGCACCTGGAACTGCAGCGCGCCCTGCGACAGCGTCGGCGGCATCAGCGTGTTGTCGCTCGCGTCGTAGAGGGTGCTGTACCAGCGGGGCCACTGCGCGGGCGGGCTGACGCTCGGGTCCCAGCCCACCGGCTCGCCCTCGGCGTTCGCGCCCTGGATCTGGTGGAAGTAGCTCGATTGCACGAGCGCCGCCGGCTGCGTGCGGTCGGCGATGCCCCAGTTGGCGAGCCCTATGCTGCCCGTGTCCCCCGCCACGAACTCCTGCGGTGCCCAGTGGCCCGAGGACGGCAGCTGCAGCGTCATCGGCATCGAGAGTTCCACCGGCGCGTTGGGGATCTCCGGCGAGGAGCGGAACGACGAGGGCGTGTACGCGACGAGCTGTGCATTCGGCATGGGGCCGCCGCTGCCGTCCTGCAGCGCGTTCGTCACCGTGAGCCCGTGCTGGAAGAAGCCGCGCGAGCTCGCCACGTTGGCGAGCATGTTGCCGGGAGAGAACGTGCCGCGCAGGCGCTGGATGACCACGTAGTGGCAATCGTCGAGGTCGCCGTTCACCCAGTACACCCAGATCTCGCTCTTCACGGTGCCGTTCGCGCCCTGCGTGCCGGAGCCGATGGTGACGTCGTCGGTCCACTGCATCTGCTTGCTGAACGGCTGGATGGTGGGCCGCGCCACGCCGTAGCGCGCGCCGGGCGGCGGCGTCAGGGTGTTGTCGGTGAAGCGCAGGGAGGGTCTCATGGCGTCTTCTCCAGGAACGTGAAGGGGTGCGACTGTTCCGCGGGCGCTGGCGCATCCTGCAGGGGCGCCGCGTCGGGCACGAGCCAGGTCCACACTTCGTTGTTCTGGCCGCCGCCCCAGCCCCAGGTGACGACGCCGAGGTCGGGCCCGTAAGGGCCATTCCCCGGGAGTTCCATGTTCTGCCCGTGGTCGAGCACGGGGCGGAACGCGAAGAAGTGGTTGCCCTCGCTGCCGCCGGGGCTCCACAGCGAGTGCGCGTCCAGCTTGTTCAGGGGCACCTGCGTGACCGGGCTGCCGTTGCTGCCGGTGATGTAGAGCGCCTGGCCGGTCTGCGCGCTTGCCACGGCGATGCCCCAGGGCATCCCGCCGTAGAAGGCGAGCGCCGGGAAGAAGAGCTGCCCCTGCTGCTTCAGGTCGTTGGCCCTGCTCACGAGCTGCCCCGTGGGATTCGCCGGGTTCACCGACGCGGACCAGCCGCAGCGCGAGTAGAGGCCGCGGAAGAAGGGCGCGTAAGGCACCACGTCGAACTCGGCGAGGTACGGCGCGCTCGTCGGGATGCAGGTCCACTGCGAGTTCCACGGCCCGCCCGCCCACCGGTAGGTGATCACGGGCGCCGGCTTGTACGGGCCGTCCCCGGGGATGTTGATGTTCTGGCCCAGGTCGGCGACCGGCCGGATGGCCATGTACCCGCCGCCCTCGTTGCCGCCGAAGCTCCAGATCGAGTGGTCGTCGATGTTCGCCACGGGCACCTGCGACACGGGCTGGTCGTTCCCGTTGGGCGCGTACACGGCGTAGCCCGTGAGCATGTTGACGAACGAGACGCCCACGATGCCGCCGCCGCCGTCGCTGAACCTGCGGATGTACAGCGCCGGCATCCACAGCTGCGAGGGCTGCGAGGGATCCAGCGGCGACACCCAGAGCTGGCCGCCCGGGTCCCGGAGGTTCACCGCCAGCGCGAGCGGGCGGCCGTTGAACGTGCATCTCGACACGATCGAGATGAACAGCGGACTTGCGGTGAAAGCAGCCATGGCGTTTGCCTTTCTCGTTCGTTACCAGGGAAGGTCGTCGTTGCAGCCCCACATGATTCCGCGCCCCGCGGCGACCCAGATCTTTCCGCTCGCCATCTTCATTCCGGCCACCATGGCGTCCGGCGACATGAGCGGTGCATTGGTGGGGAGGTAGCGGCGCGCATCCCCCAGCACCATCCCGTTCGCACGTGCCCGGGGGGGAGCGTCGAAATCGATGGCGGCCGGGGGCGGGCGCACCCCGTACTTCTCGAGGACGCCGCGCGAGACCGAGCCGCCGATCCCGCCGAAGATGCCCCCGATCAGGGCTGCCATGCCCAGGCCATGTTCCGCCGACTTGTGCGTCACCCCGTTCTGCATCACCTGCATCAGCACGCCGCCGACCGCGCCGTTGACGGCGCCCATGCCGCCGGCGAGGGCGACGCGGCCGCCCCAGGACCAGCCCGCGATCGCGGCGCGGGCGTCCTGCGCCCAGGCGGCCCTGGCCCACCGCGCGGAAAACCAGGTGCTGTCCCAGCCGACGTTCTCCGGGGCCGGCAGCTCGGAGAGCACGCGCGAGAAGAAGCGGCCGATCCCGCCCGTGACGAGGCCCGTGGCCGCGCCGACGCCGAACTGCGCCGCCCAGCCGCCCCACTGGTTGTGGTCCTGCTCGTTGCCGCGGCCGTGCGCGATCTCCGTCACGTCGTAGACGAGGCCGCCGATGCCGGCGCCCACGAGCATGCCGCCCACCGCACCCGAGAACGGCGTGACGAACGCGCCCACGGCCACTGCCACGGTGGAGATGAACATCTGCGCGACCATGTCCTGCCAGCTGTGGCCGCTGGGGTCGATGCGCGACACCGGGTTGTTCCCGACGTAGGCGTACATGTTCAGCGCATCGGTCGCGAACAGGCCGCCGCCCGCGCGGTCGTCGGCGCTGGTGAAGCGGCCGGTCACCGGGTCGTAGTAGCGCGACTGGAAGTAGTAGAGCCCGGTGGCATCCAGCTCCTTGCCGGTGAACTTGTGCCGGAAGGCGTCGGTCCCGCTCACGGCCACCACTTCGCCGTAGGGCATGTAGATCGCCCGGGCCGCGACGCCGCCGGCCGCGTCCGTCAGCACCGTGGTGCTGTTCACGTGGTCGGAGTGCAGGTAGAAGGTGCCCGGCGCGGGCACGCCCGCCGTGGGGGGAGGTGCTCCCGCTTCGACGATCGTGCTGGCGACCGCGATGCCGTAGGGGCCGACGACGCGCCGCGTGCGCTGCGCTGCGCCGTCGGCGAACTCCGTGCGTTCGAAGTTCTCGGAGACGTAGAAGGTGGTGTGCCCCGGCGCGCGCTTCACCAGCCGCCGCCCCGCGTGGTCGTAGACGAAGCTGTGGTCTCCAGCGGCGAGGAGCCGGTTCTCGGCGTCGAAGGTGCAGGAGCTCGCCGTTCCTTGCCAGGTGCGCTGCGTGGTCCGCCCGTTGGCGTCGTAGGTCGCGGAGAAGACGGGCTGCCCGGCCACGGTTCCCTGCACGACCTGCTGGCCGTCGTAGGAGAAGTCCACGTCGCCCTTGCGCACCATGTTGCCTGCCGCGTCGTACGCGTAGGCCTGCTGCGGGAAGGGACCGGTCGCGCCGGCGAGCCGCCCGGCGGCGTCATAGGTGAACGCGCGGCTCTGGCCGGCACCGGAGGCGTCGGTGATCGCCAGCAGCTGGTCCAGCGTGTCGCGCGCGTAGGTGTCGTCCACCACGGCGCGGCCATCCGGGGCCGCGATCCTCTGCGCGACGAGCTGTCCCAGCGCGTCGTAGCTCGTGGCTTCCTTGCAGTCGTTCGTGCTCGCCGCGCTGCTCGCGCTGCCGAACGCGGTATAGCCGCTCCAGGAAACACCGGCGGTGAGCGCGCCCGCGTCGAGCAGCGACGCCGCTGCCCACGCGCCGCCGGCGAACCAGTCGTTCTGCTGCACCGCGCCGTCCGGCATCACCACCTGCGCGAGGCGCTGGTCCGGCAGGTAGGCCCTGCGCGTGGTGTAGCTCCTGCCTTCCAGCGACAGCGTCGTCATGGTTTCGTTGCCGCAGGCGTCGTAGCCGTAGGCATACGCGTAGCTGCCGCGCGAATCGGCCACGCTGGCCAGCCGCCCGAGCCCGTAGCCCTCGGCGCTGTCGTAGGCATAGGCCGTCTCGTAGTCGCCTGCAGGCGACGATGCGGCCTGCAGCACCACCCGGTGCAGCGCGTCGCGCTTCACGGTCACGGTGTCGCCTGCCGCGTCGCTGGAACGCACCGCGCGGTGCACGTCGTCGAACACATGGGTGGCGGATTGGTAGACCTTCGCGCCCCGCGACTGCGTGGTCTGGACGATTCGCCCCAGCGCGTCGTACGTGCGCGCGCTGACCACGCCGCCCGGATCCGTGATGCCGACGAGGCGGCGCAGCGCGTCGTACGCGTAGGTCGTGACGCCGCCATCCGGGCCGGTGCGCGACACGATCCACTGCTTGCCGCCGAAGCCGCCGAAGGTGAAGACCGTCTTTCGCGCGAGCGGCGTGCCGGCCGCTTCGACCTGCACCGCGGTGTCCGTGGCCGTCCACGTGATCGTGGTGGTCGCCGGGCCGCCTTCGGCCGGCCGCTGCACCCGGACCACGCGGCCCAGTGCGTCGAGCTCGCGCGTGATCGTCGCCGGCGCGTCGCCGTCGAAGTAGGGCAGCGTTTCGCTGGCGCACTGGTTGCGGCTGTCGAGCGTGCGGTCTACTCGCACCGTGCGGCTTCCCTCGGGTCCCGGCGCGAGCGAGTCCACCTTGCGGCCGAAGCCGTCGAGGCGCTCGCGCGTCCAGAGCCATTGCTCGCCGGCCCAGTCCGCGCGCTTGCGCGTCTCGGCGTAGGCCTGGCCGTCGACGACGATCCAGGCATAGGTCGCCAGGCTCACCAGGGCTCCCGCGGGATCGGGCCCCTGCAGCTCCGTCTGCCGGCCCAGGCCGTCGAACACCATGGCGCTCTTCACCCCGTTCGCGTCCGTGGCCGAGGTGCGCACGCCGAAGCGCGCGTCGAAGGTGTTCTTCGACGCGAGGCGCAGGCCGCCGTCGTTCGCCGGCTGCAGGGTCTGCACGACGAAGGTCTGGTAGTCCGGATCGAAGGCAAAGCTGGTCGTCGCTCCGGAAGGATCCGTCTCGGCGATGGGGTTGCCATGCGCGTCGTACGCATAGGTGGTGGCGAGCCAGGTGTCGCCCACGTCGTGCCACTCGGACTTGGAGAGCCTCTGCCCGTTCGGGTCGTAAGTGCAGCGCTCCGCCGAGAGCACCGTGGCGCCGCCGGCGTCCGCGCAGCGGCGGCTCTGCGTGTGCAGGCCGAGCAGCCAGGTGCCCGCGTCGTTGCTGTAGTCGTCCAGCGTGTAGAGCGGTGCGGGCAGGCCGCTGCCCGTCTCCGCGAGCACGGTGCGGTTGCCGTAGTCGTCGTACCGGAGGGACTGGCTTTCGCTGCGGTCCGGTGTCGGCTGGCCGGGGCTGAAGTAGCTGGTGGCTGCCTGCGCGAGCTGCACTGCGGCGACCGGCACGCCCGGCCAGGGTGCGGGTGCGCGACTGTCATAGGTGTTGACGGTGGACACCAGCTGCACCCCGTCGGCCGTGAGGATGTTCTTGCGCAAGGCCATGCCGGTGAGCGGGAAGTCCTGCCCGTACTCCGTGTACGTGGCGGCACCCGCGTCCACGTCGAGCTCGTGGATCGCGGCATAGCCCAGCCAGCCGCGGCCCCGCAGGTCGAGGAGCGCACCCGTGTAGAAGCGCTGGAAGTCGTAGCGCGTGCCGGCACCTTCGTCGAGCGTGTGCGAGGCCACCACGTACTTCGGGAAGTCCACGCTGCGGGTCGCGCGGGCCGTGCCGGCGCTGGCGGCCTGCAGGCCGCCGGCGGGATCGAGCACGCACGTGGAGTCCGGCACGTGCCCCGTGAGCACCCCCACCGCGTCCACGCGCGACGGCGTCGCCTCGGAGCGGCGGTACACCGTGCGATCGGTGAGTGGCTTGTAGTCCATGGAGACGACGCCCTGGAGACCGTTCGTGATCGCGACGACGAGGTCGGGATACGGCCCGGCCGGCGGCGCGCAGGTCAGGCGCAGCGTCGTGGAGCCCGCCGCATAGACGAGGCCCGTCTTCCCCTTGCCCGCGAGGTCCAGCGGCAGCAGGCCCCCGCCGCCCGTGAGGCCGGCGAGCGCCTGGTAGACGCCGGACTGCAGCTGGTACGCGCCACCGTCGAACGCGAGCACGTCCAGCCGCACGCTCGCGTCCCCCGACACGACCACCAGCTCGCACACGCCGTCGCCGTCGACGTCCATCGGCAGCAAGGTGCCGCCGTAGGCCAGCGGGAACTTCTGCGGCTGGCCGCCGTTCTGCAGCTCGAACGACTTGCCGTTGGAAGCGAGGGTGTAGAGCAGCAGCGACTGGTCGAACGCATCCTGCGTGGCGTAGACGAGGTCGCCGAGGCCGTCGCCGTTGACGTCGAAGGGCACGAACGAGCCGCCGCCCGTGAGCGGCAGCGGCGTGGCCAGGGGCGGCGCATCCTGCTCCTGCAGGCCCTGGCCCCAGGTCGAGAGGAAGAGCACGGTCTGCACGTTGGACGCTGCGTCGGGGAAGGCGTAGACCACGTCGCACAGTCCGTCGCCGTTGAAATCCATCGGGATGAACGAGCCACCGGGCGCCTGGTTGGACACCGTGCAGGGGCCGAGGGTGAACGCCGTGCCGGTGGAGAGCAGCTCCTGCAACTGGATGCGCATGCCGTCCGGGCTGCTGGCGTACACGAGGTCGACGAGGCCGTCGCCGTTGACGTCCATCGGCAGCAGCTGTCCGCCGAAGACCAGTCCCTCGGGTCCGGCGCCGTTCACGGTGCCCGTGACCGCGAGCTTCCAGCCGCCGGGGGATGCCGGGTCCGCGACGGCGGCGAAGATCGTGAGGCCGAGGTCGTAGCCGTCCGAGGCGCCGTAGACGAGCTCGATGCAGCCGTCCGCATTCACGTCCATCGGTAGCGCGATGCCGTCCTGGAACGTGAGCTGCGGCACCTGCAGCGTCACGGGGTCGGAGAACGTGGTCCCCTGGTTCACGAAGAGGGTCAGCGTCAGCGCACCGGTGGCGCTCTCGGCGACGTACACCATGTCGACGAGTCCGTCGCCGTTGACGTCCATGGGCAGCAACTGGCCACCGGCGGTGACGGACACCGAGGGCAGCGGCTGCGCGTCGGCGAAGATGCCCGCGTTGCCGTCCTGCCAGGTGAAGGTGAGCGGCGGCAAGGCCTTGCCCTGGCCGTCGGCTTCGGTGACGGAGACCAGCTGGCTGCGTCCGGTCGCGGCACCAGTGGCATACGCAAGCGAATAGGTCCGCACGGCCTGATCGTCCAGCCAGGTGGACACCGCCGCCAGTCGCTGCGCATAGGCGATGCGCACGCCACCCACGTAGCGCGGCATGACGTCGGGACGCGGCTCGTACGCGAAGGTCACCGCGCGCCGCGCCTGCAGCGCCGGATGGGACGTGTAGGCGATGCGGTCGGGGTAGCAGGCGCCATTGGCGGCATCCTGCTTGTAGGTGACCACGAGTGCGTTGCCGAGCCGGTCGGTCACGCGGCTCAGCGCCCATACGCGGATCGTCGGGTCGTCCGGCGATGCGGCGAGCCGCGCATCGGGCGTGCCGCCGTATTCGAGGATGCGGCCGTCGCGCTCGAACACGCGGAAGCCGTCGGGGCCGCTGCGGCCCGGCGTCGGCGCCTCGTAGACGGGAACCACCTTCCGCCAGGACTCGATCTCCGTGTGGTACACGGCGTCGGGCGCGCCGTACGCACCTTGCACCGGCTGCAGCCGCCCGCCGTCGAGGACGAAGCGGTCCCCGTCGTCGAAACGCACGGTGCCGGTGTAGCCGTCCTGGGCCACCGTCGCGGCGCAGCGCGTGATGTGCGACAGGCCACGCAGGTTCCATCCGTTGCCGATGAGGCTGTCCGCGGAACCCGCGCCACTCAGGTAGTCGAGCGACAGCGAGGGCTGCATGCGCGCAGTCCCCGGTGGCACCTGGATGGGAATGGAGAACGCAGCGCTGCCGCCGGCCTCCACGCTGAAGTCACCCTGCGTCGTACCGACGTATTGCGGATCCGCCATGTTCACCCCTTGCGCACGGCGTGGGCCGGGCGCGTTCTTTTTGGCAATCAGGCGTCGCTGAACGCGTACGGCTATGCGTGGAGGAACTTTGCGGACTTCGTACCTGTTCGCTGCACAAACTTTACGAAATGCTGTTTACAAAGGCGCGGGCGCGAACAATAGCAGCGGGTTCGCCGAGTTCAATGAGGATTTTCTTTACGCGGATGCCCTGCAGATGGGATCCCGTAGGGTGGCGGCCGCCCGCGGCCGGCAGGTGAGCGCGAGCGAACCCCACCGTTTCGACGTTCCGTCAACGCGCTCCCGCCATCATCGTCCGCTCGCTGCGCATGCCGGTGCGCGCCAGGTAGGCCGACCCGCTGTCCTCCGCCGTGAGGCCCCGCACCTCGTCGCGCGAGGCGATGAACGCGTCGCGCACCTGCTCGCGCGTGATCGCCGAGCGCGCCTGCATCATCGCGGGCTGCTGCTGGATCCATTCCGCGCCGAAGCTGGTGAGCTCCCCGCGGTGCGCCAGCACTTCCGCCTTCACCGCGCTGCGGCTCAGGGTGCCCGCGATCGGCCGGATGTCCTGGATGGGGCCTTCGGCGTGCGCGTTGCCGATCATGAAGGTCGCGGCGATCGCGGCGGCGGCGACGGAACCGACGAAGGAAAGCGTGGACGTGGTGCGCTGGTGCATGGTGCTTCTCCGGTGAGTGTTGGGGGTCGTGGTGCGAGGCTTCCTGCTTCGCCCACGTCCCGACTTACGGGTGGAGAAATCGAACGGATGCAATGCGTAGCGCGTTCGCGCGAGCTCACCACAACTTCGCGCAGGTTCCCGTGAAGAGCGTCACGGACGGCGTGGTCGGGTTGGGCTCGGTTTCCGCCGTGACCACCAGTCGCGAGACCCGCGACAGCAGCTTCTCGGAGGTGTCGGGCATCTCGTGGGTCTCCGATCCGCGCATGGGGATGGTCCCCAGCATGAACGGCGCCCCGTCCGCAGGCACCGCCCACAACACGAGCCGGCCCGCGGCCGGCTCCGCGATCGGCCCCAGCACCTTGAGCGTCATGGTGCGCCCGTGCCGCAGCGAACTCACCAGCAGCTTCGCATTGCCCTGCGCATCGGTGAGCAGGCCGACGTAGCTTTGCGGCAGCTTCTGCCCCATGCGCATCGCGACCTGGTCGGGCGTGAACAGCAGCGAGGGCAGGGCGAAGAGCAGGGCGGCGGCGAGCGTGCCGCCGGCGAGGACGCCGAGTGCGCCCACGCCGGCTGGCATCCACCACCGCGCACGCTGCTGTCCGGACGCGCTTCGAGGCCGCGTGTGCTGCGCGATGCCCTGCCACACGCGGTGCGGCGGTGGCACCGGCGGCACCGAAGCGGCAAGGCGGTTCAGGCGCGCCTCCCATCCTCCCACCGCGAGCTGCACGTCCGCGCGGTCGCGGTGCAGCCGCTCGAAGCGGCGCCGCGCGCGCTGCGAGAGCGTGCCCAGCACGTAGGCGGCCGCGAGGCGGTCCACCAGTTCCGGCTGCGCGTACCTCACGCGCCGGCTCCCTGCGGCTGCAGGCAGTCGCGCAGCTTCTCGAGCCCGCGGCGGATCCACGCCTTCACCGACCCGAGCGGCACGCCCATCTGCAAGGCCACCTCCGTGTGCGACAGGCCCTGGTAGTAGGCGAGCGCGAGGCTCTGGCGGTGCGTGCCTTGCAGCGCCTCCATGCAGCGCTCGATGCGCAGCGACTCGGTGGCGGCGCTGAACAGCTCCAGCGCGCTGGGCGAGGCCGCCTGCGTGAAACCGTCGGCCTCCTCCTCGTCGTCGAACGCATCGAGTTCGGTCTCGGGCATGCGCGTGCGCGCTCGCAGCGCGTCGAGTGCCTTGTTGCGCACGATGGTGATCAGCCAGGTCATGGGCTGGATGGGCTGGCCGCCGATCTCGCCGCGGAAGTTGCCGGCGTTCTTCCACACGCTGACGAAGGCTTCCTGCAGCACCTCCTCCGCGGACTGGCTCCGGCCGAGGATGCGCACGGCCACGCCGAACAGGTGCGCGCTGGTGCGCGCGTAGATCTCGGAGAACGCGTCATGGTCGCCCCGCCCCGCGGCGGAGAGCAGTTCCTCGAGCGTCGGAGCGGACGCGCCCATGCGGTCCAGTATAGGCAGCGGTCCGGCAAGGGCAAGCGCGCGCATGGCGCCGCCGCGCACCTCGCTAGTGCAGCACGTGCCCGCCCTGCGACAGGAGCAACCGGCACTTCACGGCCAGTGCTTCGACGCACGCGAGGTGGTCCCCGACTTCCGCGGCCACGTCCAGCGGTTCGCCGCGGGTCATGCGCCACAGGTTGTGCATCAGCTCCGTGTGCGAAATCATGACCATGACCCACTGCACTGACAGCGGCGGGATGGCGGCGGCCAGGCTGCGCATGCGGTCCATCGCCTGGCCGGGTTCGCCGAACATCACGACGTCCTGGCGCGCCTGCCATTCGTCCGCCAGCCCCTGCACGAGGGATGCGTACGCGTGCAGCTCGGCCACCAGTTGCAGGAGGATCGCGTTCAGTTCGGGACGATGGTTGCGTGACATGCGTGTGCTCTTGAGCGAGTGTACGGACGAACCGTCGCTGCGCAAGGGGCAAGGGTCCCTCTGTACGGATGCGTACACAAGGCCTCGACGAGCACTTTCGTGCGCGTTCCGGTATCCGGGGTATGCTGGCCCGATCCCCCCGTGCCACCCCTCGCCACCCTCGTGCAGCACGCAAGCGATAGCGATCTCCTGTCCCGCCTGCGGCAAGCCGAGGAGGCGGTGCGCGCGCGGGACGACTTCCTCGCGGTCGCGGCGCACGAACTGCGTTCGCCCCTGAACGCGCTCGCGTTGCGGCTCGCGGCGCTCGAGCGCCTGGCCGCGCGCAGCAACGATGCAGCCTTGCAGCAGGGCCTGGAACGTGCCGGGCGCAGCGTCCAGCGCTATGTGGCGCGGGCGCTCGTGCTGCTGGACGTCAGCCGCCTGCACGCCGGCGCGACGGTTCCGGCGCCGACGCGCGTGCGCGCCGCGGCGCTGGTGCGCGACGTGGTGGACGCCTATGCGGACGAGGCGGCGTTCCACGGTGCGACGCTGCGCGCGGTCGCGGCCGACGAGGACCTCGTGGGCACGTGGGATGCGCACATGGTTGAACAGATCCTGGGCAACCTCGTGGGCAATGCCATCAAGTACGGCGGCGGCACGCCGGTGGAGGTGCGTGTCGCGCGCGTGGCGCCCGACAGCGCGTGCTTCGAGGTGGCCGACCGCGGACCCGGCATCGCGCCGGAAGACCGCGCCAGGATCTTCGGGAAGTTCGAGCGCGTGGTGTCCACGTCGCGCGACCGGGCCGGTTTCGGCCTCGGGCTGTGGATCGTGGGGCGCATGGTCGCCGCCCATGGCGGCACGATCGACGTCTCGGAGAACCCCGGGGGCGGCGCGCTGTTTCGCGTGCTGCTCCCCCTGCACGCGCCGCAACCACCGCACCGACAGGACGAGAACAAGTGAACGACGACGCCAACCTGCCCCCGCGACTGGACCGAGTGAGCACCGGCATCCCCGGCCTGGACGCCGTCACCGGCGGCGGCTTCCTGCGGTCCGGCGTCTACATCCTGCAGGGTGCCCCCGGCGCGGGCAAGACCATCCTGGCCAACCAGGTCGTGCACCGGCATGCGGCTGCCGGCGGGCACGTGGTGTACGTCACGATGCTCGCCGAGTCGCACGGGCGCCTGTTGCAGCACATGGAGCCGTTCAGCTTCTTCGACTTGGCTTCGCTGCCGGACAAGGTGTACTACGTGAGCGCGTTCGATGCGCTGCGCACCGGCGGCCTCAAGGCGGTGGTGGAGTTGCTGCGCAACGAGATGCGCTCGCGCGAAGCGGGCATCGTGGTGCTCGACGGCCTCGTGATGGCCGCCAGCGCCGCGGAGTCGGAGGAGGAGCTCAAGCTGTTCGTGAGCGACATCCAGGCGCACTCCACGCTGACGGGGAGCACGACGCTCCTGCTCACCAGCGAACACGCCGACCGGCCCGTCTCCGCGGAGCAGACCATGGTCGACGGCATCCTGCTGCTGCGCGAGCGGGCCTTCGGCCCCCGGCGCGAGCGCAACATCGAGGTCGTCAAGTTCCGCGGCAGCAGCACGCTGCGCGGCAACCATGCGTTCCAGATCGGGCCCGACGGCATCACCGTGTACCCGCGACTGGAGACGGCACGCCGCGAGCATGCCGGCGACGCAGTGCTGCCCGTCGGCGTGTCCACGGGCGTGGCCGGCCTCGATGCCATGTTCGACATCGGCGGGTACGGCCAGGGCAGCATCACGGCGGTCACGGGGCCTTCCGGCGCCGGCAAGACCGCGCTCGCGCTCCAGTTCGTGTCGCGCGCCACGCCCGAAGACAAGGCGGTGTACTTCAGCTTCTACGAGTCGCCCCCGCTCCTGCTGCGGGTGATGGAGTTGCTGGGGGTGGCCGCGCCCGATCCCGCCGCCATCGATTTCCGCTGGCAGCCGTTCGGCGAGACCGTGCTGGACCGGATGGCCTCGGAACTGCTGGAGGCCGTGCAGAGCAGCCGCGCGTCGCGGGTCGTCATCGACGGCGTCGGCGGCTTCCTGGCGGCGCCGGCCTACGCCGAACGCAACGGGCCCTTCGTCGCCGCGCTGGCCAACGAGCTGCGCCGGCTCGGCGCGACGACGATCGTCACGCTGGAGGAAAGCGAAGCGACGGGCACGCGCATCGTGGACACGCCGACGCTGTCCGCGCTGGCCGACACGACCCTGCAGCTCTCGGTGCGCACGGAGGGCAGCACGCGCCGCTTCGCCACCATCCGCAAGTCGCGCGTCAGCCGCTGCGACCTGCGCGTGCGCGAACTCGTGCTGACGCCCGCCGGCATCGAGGTGCGCCAGGAGGACCCCGTTGCTCCCTGACGAGGTCCACGCGGCCGAACCGGGGCGCGGCCGTCGCGTCCTGCTGGTCGACGACGAGCTGTCCAGCGCCGAGGTGCTGGCGCTGATCCTCGCCGGCGAGGACTACCACGTGACGCTGGCCGCGGACGCGCGGCAGGCACTCGCGCGGCTCGAGGAGGCCGCGCCCGACATCCTCGTCATCGACTTCATGATGCCGGGCATGAACGGTGCCGACCTGCTGAAGGCGATCCGCGAAGTGATGCCCTACGAGAACGTGCCGGTGGTCCTGATCAGCGGTGCGCCGGAGGCGGCGCTGCGCCGTTACGACATCCGGTACGACGCGTTCCTGCGCAAGCCGTTCGGGCTGGAGCAGTTCCTGCGCACGCTGAAGGGCCTGCGGTCCGCCTGACATGTCCGAGCCCTTGCAGCGCCTCGTGGAAATGCGCATGCCTTACGGCAAGCACAAGGACATGCTGATCGCCGACCTGCCCGGCAACTACCTCAACTGGTTCGCGCGCGAAGGTTTCCCGCCGGGGGAACTCGGACGGCTGCTCGCGCTGATGCACGAGATCGACCATAACGGGCTGCGGCACTTGCTGCAGCCGCTGCGGAGGGATTGAGCGCCGCTCGGTGGGGTTCGCTTCGCTCACCTTCCGGCGCTGGCGCGCCGCCACCCTACAGCAGATGCACACGCGATCGTTGGGCGGATGCATGCGTCATCGTTGGGTGGATGCATGCGTCATCGTTGGCGGATGCATGCGTCATCGTTGGGCGGATGCATGCGTCATCGTTGGGCGGATGCATGCGTCATCGTTGGGCGAATGCATGCGTCATCGTTGGGTGGCGGCATCGCGCGGTGCATCTCGTAGGGTGGCGCGGCGAAAGCCGCGGAAGGTGAGCGAAGCGAACCCCACCGATCACGGATGCCAGCGCGACACCGCCGCCGGCGTAGCCGCCGACCGGCTTCCCGCCAGCGCATACGAGAGCTGGTTGGCGGCGCGGATCACCGATTTCGCGTGCTTCTCCAGCTTCGCCTTCGTGAGGCGCGAGCTCGGCCCCGAGATGCACATGGACCCGAGCAGCCGCCAGTTGGTCCCGAACACCGGCGCCGCCACGCTGGCCACTTCCGCCTCGCGTTCGCCGAGCGAGAGGTGGTACCCGCGCTTGCGGATCTCCTCGTAGGGCTCGCCCGCCGCGCCGCTGAAGGCGAGGATCACACGGCCCGGTGCGCCGCGGTCCAGGGGCAGGCGCTCGCCGATCCGCACGTGGTGGCGCACGGAGTGCGGGCCTTCCACGCGCGACACGCAGGCGCGGATGTCGCCTTCGCGCACGTAGAACGACGCGCTCTCGCCCGTCTCCTTCACCAGTTCGTGCAGCGTGGGCTCCACCACGCGATGGACGTCGAAGCCCGCCTGGTAGCGCGCACCCAGCCAGCCCGCGGCGGGGCCCAGGCGCCACTGGCCGTCTTCCGTCTGCACCATGTACTGCGAGAGGGCGAGCGTGCGCGCGAGCCGCAGTGCCGTCGTCTTGTGCATGCCGGCGCGCCGGCTCAACTCCGCGAGCGACAGCGTCGATTCGCCGAGGGCGAAAGCCTCCATCAGCGACAGCGCCCGCATCACGGCGACGACGCCGCCCTGCGTGCCGCCTTCCTCCTCATCCCCGGTCGCGTTGCGCATGTTGCACCATGGTTCACTGTGTGAAACGCGATTGTACGGTGTGCAACACCGTCCGAGAATTCGCCCACACCATTCCGGAGACAAACCGATGCAGCTTTCCCGCCGTGCGGCCATCGCCGCCCTTGCCCTTCTCGCCAGCGCGGCGCAAGCGCAGCCCTGGCCGTCCAAGCCCATCCGCCTGGTCGTGCCCTTCCCGGCGGGCGGCGGCACCGACCTGATCACGCGCGAAGTCGCGCAGAAGGTGACCGGCTCCGGCTACACCTTCGTCGTGGACAACAAGCCCGGCTCCGGCGGCAACCTCGGCGTGGACGCGGCGGCCAAGTCGGCTCCCGACGGCTACACGCTGGTGATGGGGCAGACCAGCAACCTGGCGATCAACCCCACGCTGTACTCCAAGCTGCCGTACGACCCGTTGAAGGACCTGACGCCGATCAGCCTCGTCGCCAGCTCGCCGCTCGTGATCGTCACCGGGGCCGACTCTCCGTACAAGACGATGGCCGACGTGATCAAGGCCGCGAAGGAGAAGCCGGGCAGCATCAACTTCGCCACTTCCGGCAACGGGACCGTGGCGCACCTCGCCGCGGAATCCTTCCAGAAGGTCGCCGGCGTCAAGCTCGTGCACATCCCCTACAAGGGCGCGGCGCAGGGTGCCACCGACGTGATCAGCGGCCAGGTGCAGCTGTACGTGTCCTCCATTCCCACGCTGCTGGGCCACATCAAGAGCGGCAAGATGCGTCCGCTGGCCGTCACCGCGCTCAAGCGCGCCGACGACCTGCCGCAGGTGCCCGCGATCGCCGAGACCTACAAGGGCTTCGAGGCGGTGACGTGGTTCGGCATCGTCGGCCCGGCCAACCTGCCGAAGGACGTCGTCGCCAAGCTCAATGCCGACATCAACAAGGCCCTGAAGGACCCCGAGCTGGTGAAGAAGCTCGGCGACCAGGGCGCGGACGTCGAGGGCAGCACGCCCGAGCAGTTCGCCAAGCTGATCCGCGACGACATGACCCGCTGGGGCAAGATCGTCAAGGAATCCGGCGCCAAGGTCGACTGACCCTGCATCCACACGCGGCCTGCGCGGGCCGCTGCTTTCCCTCTTTCCTCCTTCCCCTCCCTCCGGTGCGCACGCGCGCACCGGCAGGACCTCCCACGCCCCGAGAGAGACTCCCATGACCGACATCGTCCGCAACTTCGAGCGCGTTTCCGCCGACCTCGTCCGCCAGGCCGCCGAATTCCAGGCCGCCATCCTGGCCGACGTCAATGGCCGCCGCGGCGCGCTGCATGGCCGCATCGCGGCGCTGCGTCCGCGCATGAAGCTCGCCGGCCCGGCGCTGACCGTGGACGTGCGTCCCGGCGACAACCTCATGATCCACGCCGCCATCTCGCTGGCGAAGCCGGGCGACGTGCTCGTCATCGACGGCAAGGGCGACCAGACCGCGGCGCTCATGGGCACGATCATGATGACCGCGTGCAAGCAGCTCGGCCTGGCCGGCGTGGTGATCGACGGCGCCGTGCGCGACAGCCTCGAGATCGACGAGATGGACTACCCGGTGTTCTCGTTCGGCACCAACCCGAACGGCCCGACCAAGAACGTGCCCGGTCGCATCGGCCACCCGGTGTCCATCGGCGGCGTGACGGTGCGCTCCGGCGACCTGATCGTGGCCGATGCCGACGGCGTCGTCGCCATCGAGCGCGAGCGCGTGGAGGGCCTGCTGCCGCTGGCACGCAAGAAGGTGGAAGACGAGACGGCACGCATCGCGTCCATCAAGAAGGGCAACACCGCCGCTTCCTGGCTCGACGCCGCCCTGCGCACCGCCGGCGTGCTGAAGCAGGGGGAGACGCTGTGAGCCAGCGGCCCGTCGTCATCGTCACCGGCGCCGACCTGGCGTCGCAGGCGCTCGACCTGCTGAAGGACTTCGAGGTCGTCTACGCCGGCAAGACGCCGCAGGAAGCGGACCTCGTCGCGCTGTGCAGGCAGCACGACCCGGTTGCCATGATCGTGCGCTACGGCAAGGTTCCGGCCTCGGTGATGGACGCTGCTCCGTCGTTGCGCGTGATCTCCAAGCACGGCAGCGGCACCGACACGATCGACAAGGAAGCCGCGAAGGCGCGCGGCATCGAAGTGCGTGCCGCCGTCGGTGCCAACGCCGCGGCCGTCGCCGAGCAGGCGCTGGCGCTCGTGCTGGCCTGCGCCAAGTCGGTCGTGCAGCTCGACGAGCGCATGCACGCCGGCCACTGGGACAAGGCCACGCACAAGAGCGTGGAACTGAACGGCCGCACGATCGGACTCGTGGGCCTCGGCGCCATCGGCCAGCGCTTCGCGCGCATGTGCGATGCGATGGGCATGAAGGTGATCGGCTTCGATCCGTTCGCCAAGGACCTGCCGTCGTACATCCAGCCGGTGGCGCTCGATGCGATCTGGCGCGAGTCCGACGTCATCTCGCTGCACTGCCCGCTGACGGAAGAGAACCGCAACCTGGTGAACGCGCAGACGCTCGCGGCCTGCAAGCGCGGCGTGATCCTGGTGAACACGGCGCGGGGCGGCCTCATCGACGAAGCGGCGCTGCTGCAGGCGGTGCGCTCGGGCCAGGTGATGGCCGCCGGCCTGGACAGCTTCGCGGTGGAGCCGATGACGGCGCCGCACATCTTCCACGGCGAAGCGAACATCGTCCTCAGCCCGCACATCGGCGGCGTCACGAGCGATGCGTACGTGAACATGGGCGTGGGCGCGGCGAAGAACGTGCTGGACGTCCTCGCTCGCACGACCGAAAGCGCCTGAGCCCCGCCGGGGATGCCTCCGGCACCGAAGAACAAGGAGACAACCATGGATCGCCAACCCACCCGGGCCTGGTACTGGCCGCTGCGGGCGGCTCTCGCAGCAGCCGGCCTGGCCCTCGCGGCCGCCCCCGCGCTGCACGCCCAGACGGCATGGCCGGAACGGCCGGTCAAGCTGGTCGTGCCCTACCCGGCCGGCGGCAACGCCGACGCCACCGCGCGGCTGCTCGCGACACAGCTGTCGGACCGCCTGGGCCAGCAGGTCGTGGTGGACAACCGCCCGGGCGGCGGGGGCACCATCGGCGCCGGCATCGTCGCCAAGGCGCCGGCCGACGGCTACACGCTGCTGCTGGACGCGACCGCCTTCACGGTGAACCCCAGCCTCTATCCCAAGCTGCCCTACGACAGCGCCAGGGACTTCGCGCCGGTCTCGCAGATCACGCGCGTGCCCATGCTGCTCGTCGTGCCGGCCAACTCGCCGCTCCACTCGCCCGCCGACCTGGTGCGCACCGCGCGCGCGGCGCCGGGCAAGCTGAGCTACGCCTCGGCCGGCAACGGCGGCGCGCAGCACCTCGCGGGCGAGCTGTTCAAGCAGGGCGCCAAGGTGTCGATGACGCACATCCCCTACCGCGGCGGCGCGCCCGCGCTGACGGACCTCGTCGCCGGGACGGTGGACGTGATGTTCAGCGCGACTTCGGCGTCCGGCCCCTTCGTCAAGGGCGGCAAGCTGCGCGCGCTGGCCATCACCTCGGCGAAGCGCTCGGCGGACTGGCCGCAGGTGCCTACCGTCGCGGAAAGCGCCGTGCCGGGCTTCGAGGCCTACGAGTGGAACGGCCTGTTCGCGCCCGCCGGCACGCCCGCGCCGGTGCTGGAACGGCTGGAGAAGGAAACGCGGGCCGCGCTGGCCTCGCCCGAACTGCAGCAGCGCCTCGCCGCGCTGGGCGTACAGCCGGTCGGTTCCAGCAGCGCCGAGTTCCGGAAATTCCTCGAGGCCGAGACCGCCAAGTGGGCACGGGTCGTGAAGGCGAGCGGCATCCGCATCGACTGAAGGCGCCACCCCACTGAACCTCAAGCTCGATCGAGCTTCCAACACGGAAAACCTCCCATGCAATCGACCTCCTTCTCCCTCGCGCGCCGCACTTTCATCGGCGCCGTCGCCCTCGCCGCCGCCTCGCTGGCCCACGCCCAGTGGCCGGAGCGGCCCATCACCATCGTCGTGCCGTACGCGCCCGGCGGCGCGGCCGACGCGCTGGCCCGCGTGCTCGCCGGCAAGATGAGCACCAAGCTGGGCACCAGCGTGATCGTCGACAACCGCGCGGGCGCGAGCGGCACCATCGGTGCCTCGTACGTCGCGAAGGCGCAGGCCGACGGCTACACGATGCTGTACGACGCGACGCCGTACTCCATCAACCCGCACCTGTTCCCCAAGATGCCGTACGCGGCGAACGCGCTGCAGCCGCTCTCGCTCGTTTCGCTGGCGCCCAACATCCTGATCGTCAAGGCGGACTCGCAGTACAAGGACGTCAAGGACCTGATCGCGAAAGCCAAGGCGCAACCCGGCAAGGTCAACTTCGCCTCCGGCGGCAGCGGCACCGTGCAGCGCCTCGCCTCCGAGCTGTTCCGCCAGAAGCTGGACCTCGACATGGTGCACGTGCCTTACAAGAGCGGCGGTCCCGCCATCACGGACGTGATGGGCGGCCAGGTCGACTTCATGTTCAGCACGGTGGCCGCGTCCTCGCCGCTCGTGGACTCCGGCAAGCTGCGCGCGCTGGCGATCTCCTCGCCCAAGCGCTTGTCCCGCCTGGCCAACGTGCCCACCGTCGCCGAAGCGGCCATCCCCGGCTACGAGGTCTACGAGTGGAACGGGATGTTCGTGCCCGCCGGCACGCCGGCGGACATCGCGGCGAAGCTGCAGAAGGCCGTCGCCGAGTCGCTGCAGGACGAGGACGTGAAGAAGCGCTTCACCGACGTCGGCGCCCAGCCGATCGGCTCGACGCCCGCGCAGTTCGCCGACTACCTGAAGAAGGAAGACGCGAAGTGGGGCGAGGTGGTGCGCAAGGGCAACATCAAGCTCGATTGACGGCAGCGGGACCCGCCGTGAGCCTCGCGCCGCTTTCCGAGCCCGTCCCGCATTCGGCCGGCACCCGCCGGCCGCGTCGCGCGCTGCCCCCGGGCGCGTGCGACGCGCACATGCACATCTTCGATCCGCGCTTCGCGCCGTCGCCGCACTGGCACCGCAAGCCGCCGGAAGCGGACGTCGCCACGTACCGGCGCCTGCAGCAACGCATCGGGACGGAGCGCACCGTCGTCGTCACGCCGTCCACCTACGGCGTGGACAACGCCTGCACGCTGGACGCACTCGACCAGATGGGCGACAGCGCCCGCGGCGTCGCGGTCGTGGATGCGGACGTGTCGCAAGCCCAACTCGAGCGGCTCGCCGCGCGCCGCGTCCGCGGCCTGCGCGTCAACTTCGTCTCGCCGCAGTCCTGGGGCGAGACGACGCCGGACATGCTCGCGACGCTGGCCCGCAAGGCGGCGCCGCTCGGCTGGCACATCCAGGTGTTCGCGCATCCCGAGCAACTGCTCGCGATGGAGCCGCTGCTCGCGTCGCTGCCGACGCCGCTGGTGATCGACCACATGGGCCGCATCGATCCGGCCGATGGCGCCGCGGGCCCCGGCCTCGCCGTGCTGCGCCGGCTGCTGGATGGCGGCAACACGTGGATCAAGCTCTCCGGCATCTACATGCGTTCGCGGGAAGGCGCGCCGGGCTACGGCGACACTTTCGCGGCCGGCGAGGCACTGGTGCGCCACGCGCCGGAGCGGCTCGTGTGGGGCAGCGACTGGCCGCACACGACGGAGACGCCGGGTTCCGTCGACGACGCCGACCTCGTGGACGTGCTGCTGGCCTGGTGCGGAACGGGCGACACGCTGCAGCGCGTGCTGGTCGACAATCCGCGCCGCCTCTACGGATTCGAATAGCCATGTTCTTCCTGCAAGCTCCCCAGGTGCGCGAACTCGCGCGCTTCACCTCCCTGCCGGAACGCTTCCGCACCCGCACGACAAGCGTGTGGGCCGACGCCAACCGCGCAGGCCGCCCGACGGACTCCTTCCTGGAAGGTCCGGTGTTCGACCGCCAGGGCAACCTCTACGTCTCCGACATCCCGTTCGGCCGCATCTTCCGCATCGACGCCGCGGGCGAATGGACGCTGGTGGCCGAGTACGACGGCGAGCCGAACGGCATGAAGTTCCTCGACGACGCCACGCTGCTCATCACCGACTACAAGAACGGGCTGATGCAACTGGACGTCGCCAGCGGACAGGTGCGCGGCTTCCTGGAGCGCCGGAACACGGAACGCTTCCGCGGCGTGAACGACCTCGTGTTCGACCGCGGCGGCAACCTGTACTTCACGGACCAGGGGCAGACCGGGCTGCACGATCCGACCGGCCGCCTGTACCGCCTGCGTCCCTCGGGCCAGCTGGACCTGCTGCTCGCCAACGTGCCGAGCCCCAACGGCGTGTGCCTCTCGCCGGACGAGTCGGTGCTGTACCTCGCGGTCACGCGCGGCAATTGCGTCTGGCGCGTTCCGCTGCTGGCCGACGGCAGCGTCGCCAAGGTGAGCCAGTTCTTCACCTCGTACGGGCCCAGCGGCCCGGACGGCCTGGCCGCCGACGCGCAGGGCCGCCTGGTCGTCGCGAATCCCGGCCTCGGCTACGTGTGGGTGCTCAACGCCCGCGCGGAGCCGGTCTGGGTGCTGCGCGGGCCGGAAGGGGCGTCGACGACGAACATCGCCTTCGGCGGCCCGGATCGCCGAAGGCTGTTCGTCACCGATTCGACGCACGGCGACGTGCTGTACGCCGACCTCGAGTCCGCAGGTTTGCCGCTGCACGGCAAGCAGAAGCTGTAGGGTGGCGCGGCGAAGCCGCGGCCGGTGAGCGATAGCGAACCCCACCGGCGGGCGTTCGCCAGCGCATGCGCCTAAGGCCTTCGCGCGATCGGCCGCAGCTGCGCGGGCCCCAGCTCCCGCAGCGAGTTCAGGCCCAGCAGCCCCAGGTCCCGTTGCACTTCGTCGGCGAGGATCCGCAGCGCGTGGCGCACGCCCGGCTCGCCCGACACGGCGGCGGCGTACTGGAAGGGACGGCCCACGAAGACCATCCTCGCGCCGAGCGCGACCGCCTTCAGGACGTCCGTGCCGCGGCGGATGCCGCTGTCCATCATCACGGGGAAGTCCGGTCCGAGGGCGGCAACCACTTCCGGCAGCACCCGCAGCGGCGCCACCGCGCCATCGAGCTGGCGGCCGCCGTGGTTCGACAGGATGATGCCGTCCGCGCCGCCATCGCGTGCCGCCCTGGCGTCGTCCACGCTCATGATGCCCTTGACCACCAGCGTGCGCTTCCACAGGCGCCGGATCAGCGCGAGGTGTTCCCAGCTCAGGTGGTCCTTGGCGCCGAAATCGCGCGTCACGCGCGACGACAGGATCGGTGCGCCGCGCGTCGCATAGGAGTTCTCGAAGTGCGGCATGCCGTGCCGCACGAGCGTGCGCAGCGCCGTTCCCAGGAGCCAGCGCGGATGCGTCACGCCATCGAGCGCCAGCCGCAGGTTGGGGCGCAGCGGCGTCGAGAAGCCCGCGCGGATGTTGTTCTCGCGGTTGGCGAGCACGGCGGTGTCCACCGTGAGCACCAGGGTCTCGACGCCCGCGCGGTCGACGCGGGCGATCAGCGGCTCGATCTTCTCCACCTCGCCGGGGAGGTAGGCCTGGAACCAGGTGGCGGGCGACTGGGCGACCACGTCCTCCAGCGCGATGAGCGAGGAGCCGCTCATGATCATCGGCACCTGCGCGGCGGCTGCCGCGCTCGCCAGCACGAGGTCGCCGCGGTAGGCGGACAGGGCGCTGATGCCCATGGGCGCGATGCCGAAGGGCGACGCATGCGTGCGCCCGAACAGCTCCACCTGCTGGCTGCGCGCCGACACGTTGCGCAGCACGCGCGTGACGAAGCCGATCTCCGCGAAGGCCGCGCGGTTGTCGTGCAGCGACGCGCAGTCCTCCGCCGCGCCCGACACGTAGCCGAAGATGGGGCGCGGCAGGTGCCGGCGGGCGGCATGCTCGAAGTCCTCGAGCGAAAGGTAGTGCCGGAGCGCACCCGGCGGCTGCACCCGGGCCACGGCCTTGCTGCTGGCCATGCCTCAGTCCAGGGTGATGTTCGCGGCGCGGATCACCTTCGCCCACTTCTCGGTGTCACGCGTGGTGATCGCGGCGAGCTCGTCCGGCGTGCTCTCCCGCAGTTCCACCCCTTGCGCTTCCAGCTTGGCCACGAGGGCGGGATCCTTCAGCACCTTGGCCAGCGCGGCGTGGATGCGGTCGACGACCGGCTTCGGCGTCGCGGCCGGCGCGTACACGCCGTACCAGGTGGTGAACTCGAAGCCCGGCACCACCGTGCCGATCACCGGCAGCGAGCGGGCCGCGCCGGTGCCGCCAGGCGCGCTCATTCCGAGGGGCTTCACCAGGCCCTTGTCGATGACGGCCTGCAGCGAGGGCGGGCTGCTGAAGAGGGCCTGCACCTGGCCCGAAGCCAGGTCGTTGATCGCCGCCGCCGTGCCGCGGTAAGGCACGTGCGTCATGTCGGTCTTCGTCAGCGCCTGCAGGTACTCCATGCCGAGGTGCGCGACGCCGCCGACGCCGGCCGACGCGTAGTTGACCTTGCCCGGATGGCTGCGCGCGTACTCGATGAACTCCTTCAGGTTGTTCACCGGCAGCTTGCTGGAGACGACGAGGACGTGCGGGCCGGTGGAGACCAGGCCGACGGGCCGCAGCTTCGCGACCAGCTCCTTGCCACCCGTCCTGCTCACCTGCGGCTGCAGCACCATGTTGCCGGAGGCGGCGAACAGCAGCGTGTGGCCGTCCGCGTCGGAACGCACGACCGTCGACAGCGCCGTGACGCCGGCACCCCCGCCCTGGTTGTCCACGACGATGGGCTGGCCCAGCTCGGTGCCCAGCTTCTGGCCCACTTCGCGGGCGACGACGTCGGCCGGCCCGCCGGCCGCGAACGGCACGACGAACTTCACCGGCTTGCTCGGGAAGGCCTGCCCGGACGCGGGCGCCATGAACCCGGTGGCGAGCGCGAGGAGGGATGCGAGGACGTAGTTGCGCATGATGGGTGTCTCCTGGAGGAAATGCGATCGGGCACTCTAGGAGCGGGGCGCGCTGCCTACAATCGCGTTTCATTCTTCGAAATGCGATGCCGAGGACGACGAAGGCCGTGATCGCGGGCCGCGATGGCGGGACTGCGGTGGAGGGCGAGCACGGCGTGCTGGCGGTCGAACGGGCGGCCCGCATCCTGCGCGCGTTCCACGCGGGCGAGCCCTACCTGGGCCTGGCCGCCCTGAGCGAGCGCGCGCAGTTGCACAAGACCACCGCGCTGCGGATCGCACGCACGCTCGCGGGCGCCGGCTTCCTGGTGCAGGGGGCGGACGGAAGCTGGCGGCTCGGGCCCGCGGCGGGCTGGCTGGGCGCGCAATACCAGCAGACCTTCGACGTCAACGATGCGGTGACGCCCTTGCTGCGGGAGCTCGCGCGCGAGACGGGGGAGAGCGCTTCGCTGTTCGTGCGCGAGGGCGATGTGCGCACCTGCCTGCTGCGGGTGGAGAGCGCATCGGAAGAACGCCCCGCGGTCCATCCGGGGACTTCCTTTCCCCTGGCCAAGGGCGCGCCCGGCCGCGTGATCCTCGCCTTTTCCGGACAGCCCGGCGCCTTGTACGAGGAGATCCGCCGCCGGGGCTACCACCTCGCCATCCGCGAGCGCGCCGCCGAAGCGGCGAGCGTCGCGGCGCCGGTGTTCGGCACGAACTGGCAGTTGCTCGGCGCCGTCAGCGTCTCCGGACCCGCATCGCGCCTGTCGGAAGCAAGGCTGCGCTCCTGCGCCGGTGCAGTGGTCACCACGGCGCGGCGGGCCTCGCAACTGCTGGGCGGAACCTACGTGCAGTCGCTGGCGCGACGCAGGCCGTAGCTACTGTCGAGGGCGTCGGCCTGCATCGAATGCAAGGCGCGCTGACGGGCGGCCCCCTCGGCAAGGCCCGCCGCGTGTCCGGCGGTGCTATCGTGAAGGCTTCTCCGGGTCGGCACCTCTCGTGCCTTCTGCCGACCGCATCCCGGGCGTGACAGCGCACCTCGTTCGAAAGGTGCGCCATGCCACCCTCGGAAGACACCTCCACTCCATCAGCGCTCGCGTTCCAGCTCATCGCGGCCCTGGACCTCTACAGGACGGATCTGGACGCGCTCGAGAAGCGCGGGACCGAGGCGTCGTCCGAGTGCCTCGCGGCCCTGCCCCTGGGCCTGACCGTCATCCGCTTGAAGTGCGCGCCGTTCGCCGCCCTGCGCGCCTGCTACGTCGAGTTCCTGATCGGCCACTCGGAGCTGGTGTTCCTGCTCGGGGAGGGTGGCGGGCATGCGGACGCGAGTCGCGGCAAGCACGGGTCGCTCCTGGTCGCGGCCCAGCGCAGGCGGGCAGGGAACCTGATGCGCCTCGCGCTGGAGCCGCTGGCAGCCCACGACGCGGCCAACGATGCCACGCTCGCCCGGGACGTCCCCGGCGAGCAGCACTGAGTGCGCGGCGAGGCCGGCCCATGGGAGATTCCGTGTCGCGGGACGTCGAGCTTCTTTACCTCGCGCAGGCCGACGAGCACGTACGGCACGCGAAGGAGGGCATCGCGCGCCAGCAGCGATGGGTGGACCTGCATGCCCGGGACGACCCGGACGAACTGCTGCGCGGGCAGCGGCTGCTGCAGGCGATGCGCGAAACGCTCGGCGAGTTGCTGGTGCATCGCGATGGGATCGTCCAGAGGCTGGGCAGCCCCTGACGCCGTCCCGTGCGGCACCGCGACAATCCTGATCGAAGCTGTCGATGCGGTTGGAAAGCCTAGGGTTTACCCGTAGACTGCCGTTTTCCACCGCTGTACCCCCATGACCCGCTTCTCCCTCCGGGCGCCGGCGCTCGCCGCGTGCGCCTCGGTCGTCCTCGTTTCGTCCGCCTTCGCCCAGGCGCCCGCCGACACGCTGGCGCGCGTCAAGGAGACGCGGTCGATCACGCTCGGCGTGCGCGAGGCCGCGCGCCCGTTCTCGTACCTGAACGAGCAGAAGCAGCCGGTGGGCTACTCCGTCGACCTGTGCCTCGCCGCCGTCGACGAGATCAAGCGCTCGCTGAAGCTCCCCGAGCTGAAGGTGAACTACAAGCTGGTGGCCGGTGCCGAGCGCATCCCGAAGCTGGAAAGCGGCGAGATCGACCTCGAGTGCGGTTCGACCACCAACACCAAGGCGCGCCAGGAGAAGGTGGCCTTCAGCTACACGATCTTCGTGGCCGGCATCCGCGTGCTCGTGCCCAAGGGCACGAAGGTCGAAACGGTGAAGGACCTCGGTGGCCTGCCGGTGGCCTTGAGCAAGGGCACGACCTCCGAGAAGCTCTTCACGCAGCTCCATGCGAGCGAGGTGAAGATGCAGCTCACCACCTTCGCGAGCAACGGCGAGGCTTACCAGGCGCTGAAGGAAGGCAAGGTGCGCGCGTTCCCGCAGGACGATTCGCTGCTCCTCGGCCTCGCTTCCCACGACAACGCGCTGGACCGCCTCGACCTGAGCAGCGCGGTGCTGTCCGTCGAACCGTACGCCATCATGATGCGCAAGGGCGACACCGCCCTGGCCGCCGTGGTGGACCGCACGCTGGCGCGCCTGTATGCCGGCGGCGAGATCGACGCGACCTATCGCAAGTGGTTCGCGACGGATCGGTTGAACATCGCGATGAGCCGGCTCACGCGCGACAGCTTCACGCGTCCGAACAAGGAGTCGGGCGTGGCGATGTTGCTGGGGTATTCGCTCTAGCATGATCCAGCTGAAAGCGCTGGCCGCGGCCCACATGCCCGACGTCCTGCGGATCCAGGATGGCTGCTACGTCGAGATCGAGCCGGAATCGCGCGAGTCGCTGCAGGCCAAGATCCTCGCGTCGCCGGGCACCTGCCTCGTCGCCGAATCGGCCGCCGGTGTCGTCGGTTACGTCATCGCGATTCCGGTGCGCTACCCGGACCTGCCTGCACTCAACGCCCCGACGTTCCAGCCTGCGACGGCTGCGGACACGCTGTACATCCACGACCTCGCGGTCGCCGATGCAGGACGAGGAACGGGTGCGGGGCGCGCGCTCGTGCGCTCGGCGATCGATGCTGCGAAGGGGCGCGGCCTGGCAAGCGCGTGCCTGGTGGCGATCCAGGGTTCCGTGCCGTACTGGGAACAGTTCGGGTTCGAGAAGGTCGCGGCGCCACCGGATCGCGTCGCAGCCAAGCTGGCCAGCTATGGTCCTGCCGCGCAACTGATGCGCGCGTCGCTCTGAGCGGCGCGTCGGCGTCGATCCACCAAAGGTCCGGCGGCCATGCCCGCTGCCGATGGCCCACCCCGCCGTCCTGCTCCTGCGCTACGCTTCCTCCTTTTGGGAGGAACTCCATGACACAGCCCAGCGAGGGAACCCCGGTCACCTTCGGCATGCTCCAGCAAGCCCTCGACGAGTGCGGCCAGGCCACGGGGTTCGCGCTGGCGGGGGCACTGAACACCGCCGGCACCGACCGCAGCCGGCTGCTCGCCATTGCCGAGAGCCTGCAGACGCTCACCATGGAAGGCCGCTTCCCCGGTGCCTCCGGCCACTGCATGGGCGGCATCGTGCACGGCATGCAGTCCTTCCTGATGGCCGGCGAGAAGGAAGAAGGCGCGCCGCTGCTGTAGCTGCCATGCAGCCCGACGCGCCCATTCCCTACCTCCAGCGCACGCGCGACTGGTACCTGGCGCTCGGCTACGAGCATCCTTACCGCTGGGCGCACTTCGAGGACGTGCCTTTCGCGCCCTTGCGCAAGCCTCTGGCGGATGGCGTGCTGACGCTGGTCACCACCGCCGCGCCGTTCCAGCCGGACAAGGGACCGCAAGGCGCCGGGGCGCCGTACAACGCCGCGGCCAAGTTCTTCGTGCCGTACACCGGCGACACGGCGCGGGACCACGACCTGCGCATCGCGCACGTCGCAGTCGACCGCAAGCACGCGAACATGGAAGACGCGAACTGCTGGTTCCCGCTGCCCCTGCTGCGCCGCTGGGCAGGGGAGGGGCGCCTGCGCCTCGCGCCCCGCTTCCACGGCGCGCCCACGAACCGCAGCCAGCGCCACACGATGGAAGTGGACGCTCCCCTCATCGTGCAGCGTTGCCAGGAGGACGGCGTCGACGCCGCCGTGCTGGTGCCCAACTGTCCGGTGTGCCACCAGACGCTCGCGCTCACCGCACGCGCGCTGGAAGCGGCGGGCATCGCCACCGTGATCCTCGCCTGCGCGCTGGACATCGTGGAGCACGTCGGCGTGCCGCGGCTGCTGTTCTCCGATTTCCCGCTGGGCAACGCGGCAGGCAAGCCGCACGATGCCGGATCGCAGCAGGCGACGCTGGCGCTGGCGCTGGACCTGCTCGCCAACGCGCACGCGCCGCGCACCACCTGGCGTTCGCCGCAGCGCTGGAGCGCCTCGGACGCATGGAAGCTGGATTACTGCAACCCGCAGCGCGTCGCGCCTGAGGAGCTCGCACGATTGCGCGCGGAGTTCGATGCGGGACGCGAGACCGGCCGCCGCTTGCGCGAACAAGGGCCGCAGTAAGCGCACACGGTGCTGCCCGACCGGGGCGCACTTCCCGGCGGCCTGTCGCCGCATTCCTACAAGGCGTAGCGCGAGCCGGCGACAGCCGGGCCGGCCCCACTGCGATGAAATGGTCGCAGCGGGCAGATCCTGCCCCATAACGACAGAGGACCGAGGATGGTGACGGAGACGAAAGCCCGCGTGGTGCTGGTGGAAGACAGCCCGCGCATCCAGGCGGAACTGCGCGAAGCGCTGGGCATGGTGTTCGACGTGGTGGCGGTGATCGCCACCGCGCAGGAAGCAGTCGAATGGCTGCAGGCGCATCCGCGCGGATGGGACCTGGCCGTGGTGGACATCTTCCTGAAGCAGGGCCACGGGTTCCAGGTGCTGCGCCACTGCGCGCCGCAGGCCCACCAGTCCGTGGTGGTGCTCTCCAACTACACGCGCGAGCCGGCGCGGTCGTCCGCCCTGGAGCAAGGCGCGTCCGCCGTTTTCGACAAGGGGCTCGAGATGGAGCAGTTCCTGGCGTACTGCGCCGCGCGGGCGGAAGTGCACGCGCGCCACCAGGCCAGGGCCGCCGCCGCGGAAGCGAAGGCTTCCTTGCCGCGCCGCATGCCCGTCGCGCGATCCAGCGGCATGTTGCACGAGGCGGCCTGAGCGGCGGGCTTTCCGGGAAACCGGCATGATGCCCGGGCACGACTCGGAGAACCCGCACGCATGAACTTCCCCGCAGTGGACGCCGCCTTGCAGGCGGCCCTGGCTGGCGAGCAGCTCGCCGGCGTTTCGTACACCGTCTTCCGCGGCAGCGAGGTGCTGGCCCGCAAGTGCCTCGGCTGGGCCGACCGGGAGGCGGAGGTGCCCCTGCGCGAAGACCATCTCTTCCGCGCGTTCTCCAACACGAAGCTGGTCACGAGCTGCGCCGCCCTGCAGATGCTGGAGCAGGGCCGCTGCCGCCTCGACGACCCGGTGGGGCAGTACATCCCCGCCCTCGCGAACCTGCGCGTGCTGCGCCCCGGCGCGACCGCGATCAACGATACCGAGCCCGCGCGCGAGCCGGTGCGCATCCGGCACCTGCTGACGCACACGGCCGGTTTCACCTATGCGTTCACGCAGCCCGATGCGCCCATCGCGAAGGCGTATCGCGATGCGCGCATCCTCGATCCGCAGCGCGACCTCGCGCAGACGATGGAAGCGCTGGGGACCCTGCCGCTGCTCTTCCAGCCGGGCAGCGCCTGGAACTACTCGGTGGCAACCGACGTCGTCGGACGCCTGGTGGAAGTGCTCTCCGGGCAGAAGCTGGACGACTACTTCCGCGCGCACGTCTTCGCGCCGCTCGGCATGCGCGACACCTTCTTCGCCATTCCCCCGGAGAAGCAGGAGCGGCTGGCCGCGCTCTACATCGGCAGCCTCCAGGAGCCGCTGCGCCCCGGGCTGCGCCGTGCGGACAACCTGCCGTACGAAGGCGCGTGGCTGCGGCCCATGGCTTTCCTCGGTGGAGGCGGCGGGCTGGTCACCTCGCTCGGTGACTACGCCGCGCTGGTGCGCGCGCTGCTGCAAGGCGGCGCGCCGCTGCTGCGCCCCGAGACGATGGAGCTCGTCACGCGCAACCAGTTGCCCGAAGGCATGTGGATCCAGTTCCCGGGCCTGCCGGTGCAGCAAGGGCGCGGCCACAGCCTGGCCGGGGCCGTCGTCGTGGACGGCTCGCACGCCGTCTCGCTGGGGGAAGGGCAGGTGGACTGGGGCGGCCTCGCAGGCACGAAGTGGGCCTTCTCGCCCCGGGAGGGCGTCGGGGCGGTGCTGATGACGCAGCGCTACATGGGCAGCGACCTGCCGTACTGGCCGGGCTTCCTGCGGGCGCTGCGCGAGGACTTGCGCAGTGCCTAGGCGTCCTGCACCACGATGCCGGAGAGGTTTCCGTGGTGCGCCAGTTCGCGCAGCAGGATGACGTCGGCCACGGCTTCGCGATCCGACACCTGGTCGCGCACGACGGCATCGTGGACGCGCGAGAACGCTCGTTCCACTGCATCCGTCGTGAACGAGGCCTGCGGGCCGAGGTGCCTGCGCAAGCGGCCCGTCGTGTCCCGGACCTCCAGTTGCAGCCCATCGAACGCCTTGCTGAAGCGCATGATCCAGTCTTCGGTGCGCTCGATGGCGACCTCGATGTCGATCTCCCGCAAACGCATCCCCGCGTCGGGTAGGAGGGCTGCCGCACCACGTTCGAGCCGGGCCAGGGGCGTCCCATCACGCCGGAGCTCGTAGGCGTCGGAGGCAATGATCAACCGGAGATCGGGCATCACGGGAACTCCACGGTGTCGGGGAGGGGCATCAGGCTTCGGGCGCTTCCAGCCACTTCATCGCGGCGCCCAGGTCGTTGTAGAAGACCCGGCAATGGTCCTCGCCGACCTGGCCGAACGCAATCCGTGCCAAGTAGGCGCTGCGCGTGTCGGCGACCAGGATGGCGGTGCGCAGCGATGCGGCACCCAGGCTGGCCCCGCGCTCGGCGGCCAGCTGCTGGTGCAGCAGCACCAGTTGCACCTCGGGCGCGACCAGTTCCAGCGCGTCGTACAGCACGCGCACGTGCTTCGTGTCCCGGGCGAGCTCCACCACGCGCTGCTCGCATTCGCGCAGCATCTCCGCGGTGGGGGCGCCGCGCAGGCGCGCGACGATGGTGGAGCCGACCGGCTCCACCCACAGGTTCGGGTCGCGCGCCGCGCGGGCCTCAGGCCGGCTGGCCATCGGCGCCTCAGCGCACGATGCGCGAGCTGGCCGTGGCGGCGAACGTCTCGCCTGCCGCGGCCGGACGGCCGGACAGGTAGGCCGAGCCGCTGTCCTCGCCGGTGAAGGCGGCGACCCGCTCGCGGTCCTCGATGTACTCGGACTGCACGGCCCGGCGGCCGCGGTCCGTCTGGAAGCCGGCCAGCGGGTTGTAGCTGGTGGACGAAGGGTTGTTCACGGACGAAGTCGCGGGAACGTCCTTGGCCAGCACCGCGACCGGGGACGCGGTCGACACGAAAGGCGTGTTGTATTCCGTGTAGCTCTCGGCGGAGACGGAAGCGGCGGCGGCAGCGATGGACAGGCCGAGGATCAGGGACTTGTGGTTCATGGTGGCTCCTTGGTTGGTGGTGCAGCGGTTTGCTGCGTCCGTGTAGTGAATGTATTGGCTGGGGATGAATAGATAAACAGCCGATGAATTGACTTACTGTTCATCTGGCGTGAACAATGGAGGGAAAGAGGGTTCCCCATGGACCGATTCCAGGAAATGCGGGTGTTCGCTGCCGTCGTGGACGCGGGCAGCTTCGTCGGCGCGGCGGATGCGCTGGGCCTGTCCAAGGCCGCGGTGTCGCGCATCGTTTCCGAGCTCGAGGCGCGCCTGGGCGTGCGCCTGCTCCACCGCACCACGCGGCGGCTCTCGCTGACCGCCGAAGGCGAGGTGTTCGTCGTGCGCTGCAGGGACGTCCTCGCTTCCGTCGAAGAAGCGGAGGCGGAGATCACGGAGCGCAGCGGCGATGCGGTGGGCCTGCTGAAGGTGAGCGCGCCCTTCTCCTTCGGCGTGCTGCGGCTCGGGCCGCTGTGGGGCGGTTTCCTGGCCGCGCATCCCCGCATCGAGCTGGAGATCACGCTGTCGGACCGCTTCGTGGACCTGGTGGACGAGGGCTTCGACCTGGCGGTGCGCATCGCGCGCCTGCAGGACTCGTCCCTGGTGAGCCGCCGGGTCTCCTCCACGCGCATGGTCCTGTGCGCCTCCCCGCGCTATCTCAAGGCGCATGGCAAGCCGAAGCATCCGTCGGAGCTCGCGAGCCATGCCGTGCTGGCGTACAGCCTGCTCGCCGCGGGCGACACGTGGGAGTTCGAGGGCCCGGACGGCACCGTCCCGGTGAAGGTGCATCCGCGGATGCGCACCAACAACGGCGACACGTGCCGTGCCGTCGCGCTTTCGCACGAAGGCATCGTGCTGCAGCCGGCGTTCATCGTGGACGAAGACCTGCGTGCCGGCACGCTCGTCGAGCTGTTGCCGCAGTACCGCGCGCCCGATCTCGGGGTGTACGCGATGTACCCCTCGCGCAAGCACCTGCTGCCCAAGGTGCGGGTGCTGGTCGACTACCTCGCCGCGGCCTTGCAGCGGGACGCGCCGGCAGCCCGGGCACGCTAGGCCGGCGCGGGCGACGCCAGCGGGGCGAGCCCGTGCAGCAGCGTCGGCAGCAATTCGGAGACGGTCGGATGGATGGGCACGGCCTTCTCGAGGGCGGTGCAGGGAACGCCCGCCGTCATCGCGTTGAGCAGGCTGTGCACCACTTCGTCGCCGTTCAGCCCGAGGAGGGACGCTCCCAGGATCTGCCGGCTGTCCGCGTCCACCAGCACCTTCATCAGGCCCTGCGTCTCGCCCGATTCCTTCGCCCGCCCCACGCGCCGCATCGGCAGCGTCGCGAGCAGCGCGCGTGTACCGTCGGCGCGCACCTCCTGTTCCGTCTTGCCCACGCGCCCCAGCGGCGGGTCGATGAAGAGGGCGTAGCACGGGATCCGCTGGCCGAGGCCACGCGTGCGGCTGCCGAACAGGTGGTCCACGACGATCTCGTGGTCGTTCCAGGCCGTGTGCGTGAAGCCGCCGCGGCCGTTGCAGTCGCCCAGTGCCCACACCCCTTCCACGCTCGCCCGGCACTGGTCGTCCACGACGACGTGGCCGCGCGTGTCGGTGGCGATGCCCGCGGCATCCAGCCCGAGGTCGTCCGTGTTCGGCGTGCGGCCCATCGCCAGCAGCACGTGGCTGCCTTCGACGGCCGGCTCGCCCGCCTGGCATTCCAGCAGCAGGCGCACGCCGGCGCCCGCACGCTCGAAGGCCATGCACTCGGCGCCCAGCCGGAACCGCACGCCCTCGGCCTCGAGGATGGCGCGGATCTCCGCCGCGATGTCCTCGTCCTCGCGCGGCAGGAAGCGAGGCGAGCGCTCGACCACCGTCACTTCGGCGCCGAAGCGGCGCAGGACCTGCGCGAACTCCAGCCCGATGTAGCTGCCGCCGACGATCACGAGGTGGCGCGGCACTTCCTCGAGTTCGAGCGCCGACACGTTGTCGAGCGTGGCCACGTCGGCGATGCCGGGCAACGGCGGATGCGCGGGCCGGGTGCCCACGTCCAGGAAGATCTTCGGGGCGGCCAGCAGGCGCTCGCCCACGCGAAGCTGGCCGGGCGCTGCGAAACGCGCGTGCCCGGTGATCCATTCCAGGCCCTGCAGGCCGCGCACCCAGGATTCCAGCCCGGTGCGCGCGGCGTCGACGATTTCATCCTTGCGCGCCTTCACGCGGCGCATGTCGACCTGCACGTCGCCGCAGGCGAAGCCGAACTCCGCGCCGCGCCGCGCGAGGTGCATGGCGCGCGCGCTGGCGTAGAGCGTCTTGGTGGGGAAGCAGCCGGTGTTGACGCAGGTGCCGCCGAGCCGGTCGCGTTCGACCAGGGCGACCCGCAGGCCTTCCTTGACACAGCGCGCCGCGAGGGCCGGGCCGGCCTGGCCGGCGCCGACCACGATGGCGTCGAAGTGCTCGGGTGCTGGCATGGTGGTGCCCCTAGGAAGCGCGCGCGCCACGGTCGGGGCCCAGCCACGCCGAAGCGGCGGCGAGCATCGCGCGCAACCCCGTGGCGAGCGTCGGGTGGATCACCGGCGCGAACATCGGCGAATGGTTGCTCGGGATGCGGTTGATGGCCTTCTCCTGCACGGCCCTGGCGTACACGTCGGGATCGGTGCCGCCGACGAACCAGAACACATAGGGCACGCCCCACGCACGGCCGAAGAGGCTGAAGTCCTCGCTGGCCGATGCGGGGTTGGGCGCCAGCGACGCGGCCCCGCCGAACTCCGCGTGGAAGGCATCCGCGAGCTTGCGGGTGGCCTCCGCGTCGTTCACCGTCAGGGGATACCGGTTCAAGGGCGTGAACTCCGGCGGCCGCTCGGCGCCCGAGGCTTCGCTCTCGGCGCAGCAGATGCGGTGGATCGCCTTCAGCATGGACTCGCGCGTGTCGTCGCTGAAGGTGCGCATGTTCAGCTTGATCGTCGCGTCGTCGGGGATGATGTTCTCCTTGGTGCCGGCCTGCAGCGAGCCGATGGTGAGCACCGCCGGCTCCGAGGGCGCGATCTCGCGCGACACGATGGTCTGCAGGCGCAAGGTGGTGGCCGCTGCCATCACCACGGGGTCGACGGAGGTCTGCGGCTGCGAGCCGTGCGCCCCCCGCCCGAACAGGCGGATCTTCAGGCTGTCGCCCGCCGACAGGGTCACGCCGGGCCGGAAGGTCACCGTGCCCGTCGCGCCGACCATCACGTGCTGGCCCAGGATGATGTCGGGGCGCGGGAACCGGCCTTCGCCCCAGTCGGCGACCATGCTGGCGGCGCCCTGCGCCGTCTCCTCGCCCGGCTGGAACACGAGCATGGCCGTTCCGGACCAGGCCTCGCGGTGCTGCGCCAGCACCCGTGCGGTCCCGAGCAGCCACGTCACGTGCATGTCGTGGCCGCACGAGTGCGCGACGCCCACGGTGGCGCCGTCCTCGTCCTTTGCCGTCTCGGTGCTCGCATAAGGAAGCCCGGTCTTCTCCTGCATGGGCAGGGCGTCCATGTCCGCACGCAGCATCACGGTGGGGCCCGCCCCGTTGCGCAGCACGGCCACCACGCCAGTCACACCGACGCCGCGCGTCACTTCGTAGCCGAGGTCCTGCACGTGGTCGGCCACGATCTGCGCGGTGCGGACTTCCTGCATCGACAGCTCGGGATGGCGGTGGAGGTCGGTGTAGATCGCGGCGAGTTCGTCCAGCAGCGGCTGCCCGAGCTGCTGCAGGGCTTCGGTCCATGGGCTCATGCGCTCTCCCCGAAGAGGATGTCAATCGCGCGGTGCCGACGTGCGCCCCGCCGGCAGCGACCAGCCGCTCAGCAGGGCGGCCGCCCGGAGGCCCGTGGCGCTGCCGGCCGCGAGCAGGAAGCCGGTCGCGGGCGGCACCTCGAACCGCACGGCGAAAACATACACCCACCCGCCCACGAACGCGCAGACGGCATAAGGGCGCCGGTCGCGCAGCGCCGTCGGGATCTCGTTGCACACCACGTCGCGCAGGATGCCACCGAACGTGGCGCTGATCACGCCCATCAGCACGGCCGGAAGCGCAGGCGTGCCGGCCGCCAGGGCGAGCTGCGTGCCGCTGGCCGTGAACAGCCCCAGGCCCAGCGCGTCCGGCCACTGGATGGCGCGCTCCGTGAATTCGTAGTGGGTGGTGCGCAGGAGGTAGATGGCAGCCACGGCTGTGCCTATCAGCACCCAGAGCCAGCCGGGATGGTCGACCCAGAAGAAGGGACGGCGGTCCAGCAGCACGTCGCGCAGCGTGCCGCCGCCGAACGCGGCGAGGCCCATCACCACGCAGATGCCGACCACGTCCAGCTGCTTGCGGATTCCCGCCAGCAGGCCGGACAACGCGAAGGCGACGTTGGCGCCGGCCTCCACGGCGGTGTGCACCCAGGTGAAGATCTCGTCCTGGTTCGGCATCATGGTTGCGCCCTTCGCTGCTCGTCGGTCGTGGCCACGGGCGTGACCAGCACCTGGTCGATGCGCAGGCTGTCCACGTCCAGCACCTCGAAGCGGAAGCCGCCCCATTCGGCGCGGTCCGTGCGGCGCGGCATGCGCCGCAGCAGCGCCATCATCAGGCCGGCCAGCGTGTCGTACTGGCCGCGCTGCGGCAGCGTGTCCCCGTCTGCCCCCAGGGCACGCAGGACGTCCCCCACGGGCGTCATGCCGTCCATCAGCCAGGAGCCGTCGTCCCGGCGCACGATCTGCTCCTCGTCCTGCGGGCCGACCAGGCTGCCCATCACCGTGCTCATCACGTCGTTGAGCGTGATCACGCCCAGCACGAGGCTGTACTCGTTGACGATCACCGCGAAGTCCTCGTGCGCCTGCCGGAACTCGCCGAGCACTTCCGACAGGGTCAGGCGGTCGGGGATGAACAGCGCCTTGCGCAGCAGGCCCTGGGACTCCTCGCCCTGCAGGCGGATCGGCTGCTGCCGCACCATGCGGGCGAACAGGTCCGCGGTATCCACGTAGCCGACCACGCGGTCGATGTCGCCGTCGCAGACGAGATAGGTGGAGTGGGGCTCCTGCGCGATGCGGGCGCGGATGCCTGCCTCGTCGTCGGAGGCGAGGAAGTACACGACGTGCTGGCGCGGCGTCATCGCGCTTTCCACGATGCGGGTGTCGAGCTCGAACAGGTTCTCGATCACCTGCTGCTCGCGCGCGTGCAGCACGCCCGCCTTGGCGCCCGCCGCCGTCATCGCCAGGATGTCCGCGGACGTGATCTGGTCGTGGCGCCTTTCGGGGACGCCGGCCGCGCGCATGAGGACGTCGGTCGTCCGCTTGAACACCCAGACGACGGGCCGCAGGATGCCCGTGAACCAGTGCATGGGGCGCAGCACGCGGATGGCCAGGCGCTCCGGTTCCGCCATGGCGAGCCGGCGCGGGAACAGGTCGGCGAAGAGGATGAAGCCCGTCGTGATCGCCGCGAACGAGAGAACGGAGGCCACGGGGGCCACGTTCGCCGCGGGCAGCACGCGGACCAGCGCCGCGGTGAACAGTGGCGACAGCACCCCGTCCCCGACGACGCCGGCCAGGATGGCCAGCATGTTCTGGGCGATCTGCACGACGGTGAAGTAGTTGCCGGGCTGTTCCTGCACCGCCAGCACGCGTTCGGCCCGTGCATCGCCCTGGTCGGCCAGCTGGCGCAGCCGCAGGCGTCGCGAGGAGGCGAGGGCGATCTCCGCCACGGAGAAGAAGGCGCTGCACGCGATCAGCAGCAGGATGACGAGGAGTTCGGCACCGGGCCCCATGCGGCCGAGTCTAGTGCAAGCGCCGCGGCGCGGGCCTACGACGCCATCTGCATGTCGTTGTCGATCGGGAACATCTGGCCCGAGATCGACTTGCCTGCATCGGAGGCGAGGAAGAATGCCAGCGCCGCGATGTCCTTCGGGTCGACGAAGCGCTGCAGCGACTGGATGGTCAGTGCCTCCTTGCGCTCTTCTTCGACGCTGCGCCCGGACAACTTCGCGCGCGCGGCGAGCACGTTCTCGATGCGGGCGCCCTCCACCGCGCCGGGCAGGATCGCATTCACGCGCACGCCGGCTTCGCCGAGTTCGCGCGACAGCGTCTTGGTGAAGCCGATCAGGCCCCACTTGCTGGTGGCATACGCACTGCGGTTGGGATAGCCGAAGCGGCCCGCGACGGACGACATCACGATGATCGAGCCCGCGCCCGACTTCTTCAGGTGCGGGATGGCCAGCCGCGTGACGTTGAACGTGCCGGTGAGGTTGATCTGCATGACCAGATCCCACGCTGCGGGATCGAAGGATTCGACCGGCGCCGTGGGGCCGGAAATCCCCGCGTTGTTCACGAGGACGTCCAGGCCGCCGAGCGTCTCGATCGCGGATGGAATCGCACGCTCGATCTCGGCGGACTTCGACAGGTCGCAGGCGGCGGTGCGGATGCCGGGCGTTTCGCGCTCGAGCGCTGCCAGCGCCTGGGCGTCGACGTCCACGACGAAGACGCTGCCGCCCGCCGCGGCAAACGTGCGCGCGATCTCGCGCCCGATGCCGGACGCGCCGGCGGTGACCAGGACCTTCTGTTGTGCGTTCATGTCGGCCTCCTGTCAGGGGCACGAGCATGCTCCTTTTTCGCGATCGCGAACTGCCGGTAGCGCTCGCTCTGCGCCCCACTGGCCACCGCCGCCCTCGAACTGGACGCCTGGGGTTTGTCCGGAGGCATGCGACAATCGACGGCACTGCGGGAGAGCGGGGCTGCGTGCCCCCGCCGAAGGCGCAAACTCCTATCATCGCTCAGGCACCCGGACCGCAGCCCGATCAATCGCCGACTGGAGAGCGGCCGTCCCCGCGACGGCCCACCGAAGGGGCTGGCTGCGACCGCAGCCGAAACTCTCAGGTTCAAGGGACAGGGGGAGAGGCGCAGCAGGTTTCGCGTTCCGCGTGGACGCGGGCCGCGTGCAACCCGTGGAGTTCCCTTGCTCAGCATCGTCTACCTCGTCGCCATCGCTGCCGAAGCGATGGCCGGCGCCCTCGCTGCCGGCCGGCGCCGCATGGACGTCTTCGGCGTCTGTGTCATCGCCTTCGTCACCGCCCTCGGGGGCGGCACCCTGCGGGACATCGTCCTGGGCCGTTTCCCGATCGGGTGGACCCAGCATCCCGCCCACGTCTACCTGGTGGTCGGTGCAGGCCTGCTCACGGTGCTGCTGGCGCGCCACCTGCATCGCGTGCGGCGCCTGTTCCTCGTGCTCGATGCCATGGGGCTGGTGGCGTTCTCGCTGATCGGCAGCGACGTCGCGCTGCGCATGGGCTACGAGCTGCCGGTCGTGGTGATGGCCGGCATGATGACCGGCATCTTCGGCGGTGTGCTGCGCGACGTGCTGTGCAACCAGGTGCCGGTGGTGTTCCGGCAGGAGCTCTACGCGGTCGTGTCGCTGGCCGTGTGCCTGCTGTTCCTGGCGCTGCGCGCGCTCGGCGTGCCGCCGGACGTGAACACCGCGATCAGCTTCGTTGCGGGCCTTGCCCTGCGCCTGCTGGCGATCTGGCGCGGCTGGCGGCTGCCGACCTTCTCGCATCGCGCTGCGTGGGACTGAGGCCATGGCGATGCGAAACCCTCTCGCCGCCCTGCGCTTCGTGCTCGGCCTCCTCTTCGGGCTCGCCGTCGGTGGCCTGGCCGGCGGCGCCTTGGTCGTCCACCGCCTGTGGCAGGAGTTGCCGCCCGTGGACCACCTCGCCGACTACGAACCCAAGCTGCCGCTGCGCATCCACGCGCGTGACGGCACCCTGCTCGCCGAGTTCGGCGAGGAGCGGCGCGAGGTCGTGCCGCTCGAGGCGATCCCGCCGCACCTGCGGCAGGCGCTGCTGGCCATCGAGGACAGTGCCTTCTACGAACACGAGGGCGTGGATTACCGCGGCATCGCGCGGGCCGCGTGGAGCAACATCGTGGCCGGCGGGCATGCGCAGGGCGGCAGCACGATCACCATGCAGGTCGCGCGCCTGTTCTTCCTGAGTTCCGAGAAGACCTATCGCCGCAAGATCCTGGAGGTGCTGCTCGCGTACAAGCTGGAGCAGGCCTACGACAAGGACAAGCTGCTCGAGCTGTACATGAACCAGGCCTACCTGGGCCAGCGCGCCTACGGCTTCGCGGCGGCCGCATCCGTCTACTTCGACAAGCCGCTCGCGGAGCTCACGCTCGCGGAGGGCGCCATGCTGGCGGGCCTGCCCAAGGCGCCCTCGGCGTACAACCCCGTCGTCAACCGCGAGCGCGCCGTGCAGCGCCAGCGGCACATCCTCTCGCGCATGCGCGCGCTCGGCTGGATCGGCCACGCCGCGTACCAGGAGGCGCGGGCCGAGCCGCTGGTGTTGCGCGGCGCGCCGGGCCCCGGCGAGTTCGCAGCCGGCCATCCCGTGGAGCAGGCACGCAAGATGATTGTGGAGCGCTTCGGCGACGAGGCGTACACGCGCGGCCTCGACGTGACGCTCTCCATCGACCTCGAGCAGCAGCGTGCCGCGATGGCAGCGCTGCGCGACGGCCTGCTGCGCGCGCAGGAGCAACGCGGCTGGGCCGGCCCCGAGGCCCGGCTGCCGCTTCCGCTGCCGACGCAGCGATCGGCCCTCCGGCGCGCCCTCGCGCCGCACGCCGACAGCGACACGCTCCGTGCCGCGGTGGTCCGGAGCGTGACGGCCGGGGGCATCGAGGCCGTGCTGCGCGACGGCACGGTGCTGACGCTGGCGCGCGCCGGGTTGCCGGCCACCGCGGCGGCGGCCGTGGGTCCCCGGGCCGACGCGCGCAAGCGGATCGACGCGGGCGCGGTGATCCGCGTGGAGCGCGAAGGCGCACGCTGGCGCTTGCGCCAGTTGCCCCGCATGGAGGGCGCGCTGGTGGCGCTCGATGCGTCCAGCGGCGAGGTCCTGGCCCTGGCGGGCGGCTTCGATGCGCGCCTCGGCCAGTACGACCATGCCGTGCAGGCACTGCGCCAGCCGGGGTCCACCTTCAAGCCCTTCGTCTATTCGGCGGCGCTGGAGCAGGGCTTCTTTCCCGGATCGCAGCTCGCCGACGTGCAGCGGGTGGTGACGCCGGCCGCGCGCGGGCGCAAGGCCTGGGTGCCGCAGAACTACGGCGGGCAGTACGACAGCATGACCACGGCGCGCCGCGCGCTCGTGCGCTCCAGGAACGTCGCGACGGTGAACCTGATGGAAGCGGTGGGGCCGGAGGAAGTGCAGTCCTTCGCGGCGCGCTTCGGCTTCGATCCGCAGCTGAATCCCGCGCAGCTCCCGCTGGCCCTGGGCTCCGGGTCCATCAGCCCGCTCGGCCTCGCGGCCGCCTACGCGGTCTTCGCCAATGGTGGCGAGCGCGTGGCCCCGCGCCTGGTGCTGCGCGTCGCCGAGCGCGACGGCCCGGTGCTCTACGAGGCCGGCGAGCCGCTGCGGCAACGCGCCATCCCGCGCCGCAATGCCTACGTGATGGACAGCCTGCTGCGCGACGTGGTGCGCGAAGGCACCGGCCGTGGCGCATCGGCGATCGGGCGCGAGGACGTGGCCGGCAAGACCGGCACCTCCAACGACGCGCGCGACGTCTGGTTCGCCGGCTACTCCTCGGGCCTGGCCACGGTGGCCTGGATGGGGTACGACCAGCCGCGCAGCCTGGGCCGCGCCACCGGCGGCACCCTGGCCTTGCCGGTGTGGACGCAGTTCATGAAGGCTGCGGTGGCGGGCCGCGAGGCCGTGCAGCGGCCGCTGCCCGAGGGCCTGGCGCTGTTCGCCGGTGACTTCATCTATCCGGAGTACCTGGGGCGCGGCTGCGTCGACGACGGCCATCCGCATGTCCGCGCCACGTTCGACTGCGTGGAACCGGCATGAGCTTCGTCGTCACCGAAGCCTGCGTCCGCTGCAAGTACACCGACTGCGTCGAGGTCTGCCCGATGCACTGCTTCCTCGAAGGCCCCGAGATGCTGGTGATCGACGCGGACGCGTGCATCGACTGTGCGATGTGCGTGCCGGAATGCCCGGTGGACGCGATCGTGCACGAGAGCGAGGCCACGCCGGCGCAGGCGGAAGTCGTCGCCCTCAACGCGCGGCTCGCGCGTGCGGCGGGCTGGCTGCCGATCACGCGCAAGAAGGTACTCGCTCCAGGCCCTACTTCAACGAGTAGCTCTTGAGGATCGTCGCCTGGTAGCTCCAGCGCTTGCTGTCGGCGGCGCGATGTTCCCTCTCCAGGCGCACGAAGCGCTTCACTTCGGGCACGTACCAGACCGTCGTGTACCAGTGGTCCGGGAAGACGCCGTCGCCGGCCTGCCAGAGGCGGCGGTCCTTCATTTCGACGCGCAGCGCCCGGAATGTTCCTGCGGGAACGCTCACCGTTTCCCACCCAACCACCTTGGCCCAGCGCTCGACCTTGTTGGTGGCCCGCCCCTGCGCCTGGTTGATGAAGTCGAATTGCCAGGTCTTGCCGGGCTGCAGCGGGAAACCGAGGAAGAAGTACGCAGGCTGGACCGGGTTGAACTCCGTGAGCGTGCGCGTGTCGACCGACACGCCCCGCTTGCGGGGTCTTTCCTCGTCGACCCGCTGGCTCTCGAACAGGATGACGGCCGTATCGCCCTGGACGTCGATCACCCGGGCGAGCTGGCGCGACAGCGGGCTGCCTTTCCAGAGATCCACGATCTCGTATTCCCAGGTGTCATCGACCTGCAATCGTGGTGCGGGAACTTCCACCGGCTCCTGCTGCTGCGCGCCCACGCCGGACGCGACGACCAGGGCGACTGCCAGGATCGCGGCTCGCATGCATGTGCGCATCGGGACCTCCTTGGTGGCCGCGGCTCTTCGCCGCCGTCGTCGCCGCGTTGTACATCCGCAGCCGTTCTGGCGGAAGTCGGCCAGAAGGAGGACTAGCGTCCCGACTTCCCCACGGCGCGCAGGATGTCGTCCAGCGGATTGCCGTCGCCGTTCGCATCCAGCATGCGGCCGAGCCCACCCAGCCCGCCGAGCCCCGAGCCGCCAGCGCTCCCCCCGCCGAGGATGCTCCCGAGCATTCCGCCCAGGCCGCCGCCGGCACTGCCGGCCGAGCCCTGGCCCTTGGCCATGAGTCCCGTGACCACCATCGCCAGCAGCGGCAGCATCTTCTTCAGCAACTCCGGGTCGAGCCCGCTCCTGCCCGCGGCGTCCTGGGCGACGGCGCGGCTGACGTCCTTCGAGCCAAAGATCTCCCCGAGCACGTCGTTGCCGGCGGAGACATCCGTGGGGCGCGGCGACAGCACCTGCTCCAGCAGGCCGCCCCCGCCCAGCGACGACAGCAGGTCGGACAGGCCGCCACCCCCTGCCTCCTGCGTGCGCTTCTGGAAGCCGCCCAGGACCGCGGGCGCGAGCGCTTCCGCGCCGGCGGAGGCCTGCTGCGGACTGATGCCCAGCTCGTTCGCGATGGAGGCCAGGCCGCCGGACTGCGCCAGCAACTCGCCGATGTTCATGGCAGCCTCCTCCTCAATCGAGCAGTTCGGCGGGCACCTTGCCGCCGTTGGCCGCGAGCTTCTGCATCAGGGCCTTGTGCAGCCACACGTTCATCTTCGCGGAATCGTTCATCAGCTCGGGCGGGCAGCGCAGCTCGGTCGCGAGCTCCTTGCGGGCCTGCACGCTGCTGTCGAGGTCCAGCAGCTTGAGCAGGTCGACGATGGAGGTGCGCCAATTGAGCTTCTGCGGGTTCGCGGCCGCCTTCTGTTCCAGCATCGCGGTGACGTCCACCGTCGGCGCGGGCGTTGCAGCCGCCGCCGCGGGGGCAGCGGCGGTGGGCGCCGGGCCTGCACCCGCCACGCTCGTCGGCGACCGGGCCGGCACGGGCGTGTTGAGCATCTCTTCCACCTTCTTGTTGCCCGCATCGAAGCCCAGCTTGTCGAGGATCTTCCCGAAGAAACTCATGTCCGCTCCTTTGTTGTCCGGTGGCGCGGTGCGCCACGGGAAGCCATCCTAGTGCCGGCGCTGCAGCGCGGGGTGACCGAACGTTGCGATGCTGGACCGTACGAATTTTTTTTCGATGCGCTGCATCCAGGCGCGCCGCGCCTCCGTTCTGGATCCAGGCACGCAATGGTGCGGGCCGACCCACCGGAGGATCCCCTCATGAAGCAAAGCACTTTCGCCGCCGCCTTCGCGCTGTCGTTCTTCGCTGCCGTCGCTGCCCAGGCGCAGCCGGTCATGCGCGACGGCGTGCTGGCCGACGCCGCCGGCCGCACGCTCTACACCTTCGACAAGGATGCCCCGGGCAAGAGCAACTGCACCGGCGGCTGCCTGGCCGCCTGGCCCGCGTACATCGCCAAGGCCGACGCCGCGGCCACGGGCGAGTTCGGCCTGATCGCCGACACGCGCCAATGGACCATGAACGGCAAGCCGCTCTACTACTACGGCGGCGACGCCAAGCCCGGCGACCGCAGCGGCGACGGGCAAGGTGGCGTGTGGCATGCGGTGACTTCCAGGCCGGTCGCCAACGCGCGACCCACGGCCAAGCCAGGTGGTCCCAATCCGGACTACTGAGCTCCCTCCCGGTGCTTCGCGCCCAGCGGACGTGTGGCCGGGCATGCCGCGAATCGGTATGCTCCGGCCCACTGCATGGGGGAGGGCCCCGCGATGGAAGACCGTGACGAGGTCGGCGAGTTGCTGGCGCGCATCGGCTTGCGCGATGCACAGGCGTTCGAAACGCTGTACCGGCGCGTCGCGGGCCGCCTGATGGCGGTGGCCCTGCGCGTGATGCAGGACCGCGCGGCGGCCGAAGACGTGCTGCAGGAAGTGTTCGCGGCGCTCTGGAACCGCGCCGACCGCGCCGCGCCCGGGCAGCACCGCACGCTGGCCTGGCTGTGCGTCGTGACCCGCCATCGCGCCATCGACCTGCTGCGCAAGCGTCGCCCCGAGGAGCCGCTGCACTGGCGCGGCGACGACGGCGAGGAGCGCGTGTACGACGTGCCGGCCGACGACGCCTCGCCCATCGACCAGTTGCTCGCGCTCGAAGGCGACGCGCAGCTGGCGCGCTGCATGGGCGAGCTGGAGCCCGAGCCCCGGCGAGCCCTGCTGCTGGCGTTCCACGACGGGCTGACGCACCCCGAGATCGCCGAGCGCATGGCGCGTCCCCTCGGGACCGTGAAAGCCTGGACGCGGCGCAGCCTGATGCGCCTGAAGGGCTGCATGGAGGCCGTGGCATGAACTGGTACCGCAACCCGTCGGCCATCGAGCAGCTGGCCGCGGCCTACGTGGCGGGCACGCTGCGGGGCCGGGCACGGCGCCGGTTCGAAGCGGCGATGCAGACGACGCCGGCACTGGTGGACGAAGTGAACGACTGGACGCGGCGCCTCGCGCCCTTGCACCGGGCCTTGCCGGAGCAGGCGCCGAGCGATGCGCTGTGGACGCGCATCGAGAAGGCGACCACGCGGCGCGACGCGCCGGCACCCAAGCCCTCGTGGTGGCGCCGGCTGCTGGCGCCCGCGCCCGCGGGTGCGCTGGCCGTCGGCTTGCTGGTGGGCTCGCTCGTGCCCGTTCTCTGGCAGGCGCAAGTGGGTTCGCGCCGCGACATGGAACTGCCGGACAGCTACGTCGGCGTGCTCGCCACCGCGCAGGGCCAGCCGGGACTGATCGTCTCCAGCCTGCGCCAGGGCCGCAAGGTCGACATCAAGCAGTTGACGCCCGTGCCCGTGCCGGCGGGGCGGACGCTGTATCTCTGGCGCATCGACAAGGCAGGGGCGGTCGCGCCGGTGGGGCCGCTGCCGCAAGGCAAGTTCACCCACGTCACGCTGGACGCGCCCGCGGAGCAGGTGTTCTTTCCGGCGGTGGAACTGGCGGTGAGCATCGAGGCAGCAGGCGCTCGGCCTGCGGCACCCAGTTCGCCGTTCGTGTACCGGGGGCTCTGCGGGAAGCTCTGGCGCTGAGGCTCCGGGCTTCTCAGGCCGTGCGCGTCACCGCTGCGCCGCGTGACCAGCGGCCCGCAACGCGCCGCAGCAGCATGTGCCCGCCTGCCGATGGAAGAGTGCGCGTCGCCGAAAAAGCAGGAAGGGACGAGCGCTCCTTCAGGCTGGAGCGAAGCTGAGCGATTGCCGGTCAGGCTTGCGGGACGAGCAGTTCGTCGTAGCCGCGACCCTTGAATTCCAGCAGGTCGAGGCCGTGGCCGAACGGGTCGGCCAGGCTGGCCATGCGCCCCCAGCGGCGGTCGGCGATCGGCCGCTCGAGCGTCGCGCCCAGCGCCACCAGCCGCTGCGCGACCTCGTCGATGCGTTCGACGACGAAGTCCAGGTGCACGGGCGTCCAGTGCCGCGCGTAGTCGCGCCGCTGGGGCCGCTCGGGCCCGAGGGGTGACGTGCCCGGTTCGTTCGCGAGGAGGTCGATGGGACTGGAGCCGCCGACCAGCTCCGCCCAGTCGTCATTCAGGCGCCGCGCGAGGTGCAGCCCGAGACCTTGCGTATAGAACGCGATCCCTCGCTCCAGGTCGGGAACGTCGATACAGATGCGGATGTCCATGACGGCTACCTCGAAGTGGGGAGCTGTAGGAGCGCTCTATCACTCGGGACGACGCACTACGGCGTGGGGGCGGCGTGCCTTCAGTACCATCGGCGGCAGAGGGGAACGCATGCGCAGATTGAAGCACGTCCTGAGGGTTGTTGGTCATTGGACATTGTGGCTGGCAGGTTCCCAGGCCTTGGCACTGTTCGTCTTCTGCAATGCTGCGTTCGCTTGGGCGGCGAGCCTCAGCCATGGCCCCATCTAGAATCATGCCGATGAACACTCCCGCCACCGCCCACCCGTGATCGCGCGCGTGATCGCCCGCTGCGTCACTGGCGTCCTGGCGTCGGCCATGTTCATGGCCTTCGCGGCGGCGCAGCCGCTGCCCGACGCCAGCACGGAACAGGCGCAGCAGGTGCCGTCGGAACTCGGTCGCGGCAAGGCCACCTGGTACGGCGCGAAGTTCCACGGGCGACGCACGTCGAGCGGCGAACGCTTCGACATGCACGCGTTCACCGCGGCGCACGAGACGCTTCCCTTCGGCACTCTGGTGCGCGTGCGCAATCCCGCGAACGGGCGCGAGGTGGTGGTGCGCATCAACGACCGCGCCCCGCGCCTGCGCGATCGCATCATCGACCTGAGCCGCGCCGCGGCCTCTGCCCTCGGGTTCGTGAAGGCCGGCCAGGCGCAGGTGGTGCTGGTCGAGCGCTGAGCCAGCGCGGAATTTCCCTTCCGCGCCCGGAACACACTTTCCCTGGCACGCGCGCGGCGCCGCACGCAAGATGCGTGCATTCGCGAGGGAGGTTGCCCATCGGCTAACCTTCGCGCCGGAGGGATCGATGGACAACAAGAAGAGCATGCGCCGTGCCCTGGTGGCGGCGTTTTTCGTCGGCCTGGGCGGCGCCGCCCAGGCGCTCCAGCTGACCGCGGTGTCGCCGCAGGGCGAGGTGGCGCAGGTGCGCCGGGTCGTCGCGAAGTTCGACGAGCCGGCCGTCAACTTCGGCGATGCCAGGGCGCCCGCGCCGCTGGCGCTTTCCTGCAGCGACGCGCAGGCCACCCGCGGCAGCGCGCGCTGGAACAGCGACCGCGAGTGGGTGCTGGAGTTCGACGCCGACCTGCCCCCGGGCATCACCTGCACCGTGCAGGCCCGTGCCGGCTTCCAGTCGCCGAAAGGTGCCGCGCTCGCGGCCGGCAGCTGGCGCTTCAGCACCGGCGGCCCCTTCGTGCAGCGCATCCTTCCTTCCGGCGGCACGATCGACGAGGAGCAGTTCTTCGTCCTTCGCCTGAACGGGCCGGCGACGACGGCCAGCCTCCAGCAGTACGTGACGTGCGCGGTCGAGGGCCTGGGCGAACGCGTCCCGGTGCGCCTGCTGCAGGGGCGCGAGCGCGAGGAGCTGCTGAAGGCCGCGCACCTGGACAAGGAGGCGGCGAAGGAGCCGCTGCGCTTCGCCACGCTGGCCTGCAACCGCACGCTGCCGCCCGATGCGCGCGTGCAGGTGGTCTACGGCAAGGGCGTGGCCACGCCCTCGGGCGTGCCGAACTCGGTGGAGCGCCGCTTCGGCTTCCGCGTGCGCCAGCCCTTCGCCGCCACCTTCAGCTGCGAGCGCGAGAACGCGCATGCCGCCTGCCTGCCGATCCGGCCGATGACGCTCGCGTTCAACGCGCCCGTGCCGCGCAAGCTGGCCGCGCAGGTCCGCCTGAGGTCGGACCAGGGCAGCATCGCGCCCACCTTCGACGCGAACGAGGGCGACGGCGACGCGGTGGTGAACGGCGTGACCTTCAAGCCGGTGTTCGCCGAGCGCACGCAGTTCCGCATCGAGCTGCCGCGCGACTTCAAGGATGCCTCCGGGCGCACCCTGCGCAACGCCGACAACTTTCCGCTCGCCGTCGCCACGGGTGCCATGCCGCCGCTGGCCAAGTTCGCCGCGGCGCCGTTCGGCATCGTCGAGCGCTACGCCGAACCGGACGGCGCGGCGCTGCTGCCGGTGACCCTGCGCAACGTGGAGGCCAGCTTGCGCACGCAGGCGCTCACGGCGGGCAAGGTCGGCGACCTCGCGCCCCGCACCGACGCCGAGATCGTGCGCTGGCTGCTGAAGGTGGCGCGCTACGAGAGCTTCTACGTGGACCGCGACGATGCCGCGCGCGACGTGAAGCAGCCGCTGCCGCGGCCGCTCGCGCCGCACGAAACCACGCGCGTGCAGGCCCGCATGCTGTCGCTGCTGGCGGGGGCGCCGGGCGTGCGCAGCCTCGACCTGCCGCGGCCGGCGGGCAACGAGCCGCGGCCCTTCGAGGTGGTCGGCATCCCGCTCGCGCCGGGCTTCCACGTCGTGGAGATCGCGTCGCCCGCGCTCGGCCAGTCGCTGCTGGACGCGCGCCACGGCCAGCCCCGCGCCATGTACGTCCGCACGACGGCCCTGGTGACCAACCTCGCCGTGCATTTCAAGCTGGGGCGCGAGAACGCCGTGGCCTGGGTGACCACGCTGGACAAGGGCGCAGTGGTGGCCGGCGCGAAGGTGCGCGTCTCCAGCTGCGACGGCAAGGAGCTCGCCACGGCCGTGACGGACGCGCAGGGGGTCGCCCGGTTGCAGGGCCTGGACCCGCGCGCGCCCTGGTGCGGCGGGGACGACGAGGACGGGCACCGCCGGGCCTATTTCGTCAGCGTGCGCGCCGGGGACGGCAAGGGCGGCGAGGAGCTGGCCTTCACCTTCAGCGACTGGCAGCGCGGCATCGAGCCCTGGCGCTTCAACGTGCCCACCAGCAGCGAGCCGCGGCCGGACCGCCGCTACCACACGGTGCTGGACCGCCCGCTGCTGCGCGCCGGCGAGACCGTGTCCATGAAGCACCTCGTGCGCACCGAGACGGGCCGGGGCTTCGGCGTTCCCGATCGGCTGCCCAGCGAACTCGTCGTGACGCACGTGGGCAGCGGCCAGCAGTTCACGCAGCCGCTGGCCTGGCGCAAGACGCCCACCGGCGGCGTGAGCGCGGAGAGCCAGTTCCAGGTGCCGCCCGCGGCGAAGCTCGGGGTGTACGAGGTCTCCATGCGCGGCAACCACGAAGCGGGCACCGGTGGCAGCTTCCGCGTCGAGGCGTTCCGCCTGCCGGTGCTGGAAGGCCGCATCGCGCCCGTGGACGCCAGGCCGCTGGTGAACGTGTCGTCCGTGCCGACGGCGGTGCAGGTGAACTACGTTTCCGGCGGCGGTGCGGCCAACCTGCCCGTGCGGGTGTCCGCGCTGGTGCGCGGCAAGGGCGTCAGCTTCTCCGACTACGAGGAGTTCAGCTTCCTGCCGCCGCGCGGCGACCGGCGTGCCGGCGGCGAGGGCGACGAGGATCCCGCGTCCGCCGACGACCAGCGCGTAGTGGCGGACAAGCTGCCGCTCACGCTGGACCGCAACGGCGCCGGCCGGCTGACGGTGCCGGAGCTGCCCACCTTGCGCCGACCGCAGGAGCTGGTGCTGGAGGCGAGCTATGCCGACCCCAACGGCGAGGTGCAGACGCTGCGGCACGTCACGAGCCTGTGGCCGGCAGCCGTCGTCGCGGGCCTGCGCACGGAGGGTTGGGTGTCTGCGGCGCAGAAGATCCGTTTCCAGGCGATCGCGCTGCATCTCGATGGCAAGCCGGCCGCCGACGTGCCGCTCGAGGTCAAGGCGGTCGCGCGCGTCACCACCACCAGCCGCAAGCGCATGGTGGGCGGCTTCTACACCTACGACAACAAGACGGAGCGCAAGGACCTGGGCACCGTGTGCAGCGGCAGGAGCGACGCGCGCGGCCTGCTGCTGTGCGAGACGAAGCTGGGCGAGGCCGGCGAAGTGGAGCTCGTCGCCACGGCGCGCGACGCGCAGGGCAACACGAGCGAGGCGGGCAGCTCGGTGTGGGTCACGCGGCAGGGCGAGCTGTGGTTCGGCGGCGCGGACCACGACCGCATCGACGTCCTGCCGGAGAAGCGCTCGTACCAGCCCGGCGAGACGGCGCGCCTGCAGGTGCGCATGCCGTTCCGCTTCGCCACGGCGCTCGTCGCCGTCGAACGCGAAGGCATCCTCGCGACGCAGGTCGTGAACCTCCGCGGCGACGACCCGACCGTGACCGTGAAGGTGGAGGAGGGCTGGGGCCCGAACGTTTACGTGAGCGTGCTCGCCCTGCGGGGACGCCTGCGCGAGGTGCCCTGGTACAGCTTCTTCACCTGGGGCTTACGGGCGCCGCGCGAATGGTGGACCGCCTTCTGGTTCGAGGGCCGCGAGTACGTCGCGCCGACCGCGCTGGTGGACCTGTCGAAGCCCGCCTACCGGCTCGGCATGGCGGAACTGCGCGTCGGCACCCGGGCGCACGAACTCGCGGTGGACGTGAAGGCGGACCGCGACAGCTACCCGGTGCGCGGGCAGGCGCGCGTCACGATCCAGGTGAAGCGGCCCGATGGCCAGCCCGCGGCGAATGCGGAAGTGGCGCTCGCCGCCGTCGACCAGGCGCTGCTGGAGCTGATGCCCAACGAGAGCTGGAAGCTGCTCGATGCGATGCTGCAGCGCCGCCCCTGGAGCGTGGAGACCTCGACGGCGCAGATGGAGATCATCGGCCGCCGGCACTACGGCCGCAAGGCCGTGCCCGCCGGCGGTGGCGGCGGCAAGGGCGCGCAGCGCGAACTGCTCGACACGCTGCTGCTGTGGAACCCCAAGGTGCTGCTCGATGCCCGGGGACAGGCCGTGGTGACCGTGCCGCTCAACGACGCGCTCACCACCTTCCGCATCGTCGCGGTCGCGGACCACGGCACGGGGCTGTTCGGCACGGGCCAGACGACGATCCGAGCGACGCAGGACCTGCAGATCATCAGCGGGCTGCCGCCGCTGGTGCGCGAGGACGACCAGTTCCGCGCCCAGCTCACGCTGCGCAACACCACGGCGAAGGCGATGAAGGTGGAAGTCGCCCCGCGCGCGACGCTGCTCGCGCTGCAGCCGCAGGTGGTGGACATCCCGGCCGGCGAGGCGCGCGAGGTCGCATGGACGGTGACGGCGCCCGCGTCCCTGGCGCAGGCGCGGCCCGAGGCGATCCTGTGGGAGATCGATGCGCGCGACACGCTCTCCGGCGCCCGCGACGGGCTCAAGGCGCGCCAGCGCATCGTGCCCGCCGTGCCGGTGACGGTGCAGCAGGCCACGCTGGTGCAGCTGGAGGCGCCGTACACGCTGGAGGTTGCCCCTCCTGCGGACGCGCTGCCCGCCACCGGCGGCAAGCGCGGCGGCATCCGCCTCGCGCTGCAGCCGCGCCTGGCCGAGGGCCTGCCCGGCATACGCGACTGGTTCGCGGCCTATCCCTTCGTGTGCCTGGAACAGAAGGCGAGCAAGTCGGTCGGCCTGCGCGACGCGAAGATGTGGCAGGCCGTCGTGGCGACGCTGCCCACGTACCTCGACGCCGACGGCCTGGCCAGCTACTTCCCGCCGCGCGACGGCGAGGCGAACCGCGGCAGCGATGCGCTCACGGCGTACCTGCTCGCGGCGACGCACGAGGCCTCCTCGATCGCGCCCGGCTTCGCCTTGCCGGACGACGTGCGCGCGCCGATGGAGCGCGGCCTCGTCGCCTTCGTCGAGGGCCGCATCCAGCGCGACTTCTGGTCGCCGCGCAAGGACCTGGACGTGCGCAAGCTGGCCGCGCTGGAAGCGCTCTCCCGCTACGGCAAGGCGCAGGGCCGCATGCTCGCCAGCATCACCATCGCGCCGAACCAGTGGCCGACGCACGCGGTGATCGACTGGCTGGCCATCCTCAAGCGCGTGAACGACGTGCCGCAGCGCGAGCAGCGCATCGCCGAAGCGAACCAGGTGCTGCGCGCGCGGCTCTCCTTCCAGGGAACGAAGCTCGTGTTCAGCACCGAGCGGGACGACTACTGGTGGTGGCTGATGGCCAATGGCGACGTGAACACGGCGCGCCTGATCCTCGCCGTGATCGACGACCCGGCCTGGATGGACGACATGGGCCGCCTGGCTTCGGGCTTCATCGCGCGCCAGCAGCGCGGCGCGTGGCACACGACCACCGCGAACCTGTGGGGCGGCCTCGCGCTGGAGAAGTTCTCGCGCAAGTTCGAAGCCACGCCGGTGGCGGGCGCGACGCGCGCCACGCTGGCCGGAGGCAGTGCTGCCGTGGACTGGGCGAAAGTGGAGCGGATGCAGCCGATGCTCCTGCCGTGGCCGGCGGGCGGCACGGCGGCGACGCTGGATGTCGCGCACCAGGGCAGCGGCAAGCCCTGGCTCACGGTGCAGTCGCTGGCCGCCATCGACCTGAAGGCGCCGTACGCTGCCGGCTTCCAGGTGAAGAAGACCATCACGCCCGTGGAGCAGGCGGTGGCCGGCCGCACCAGCCGCGGCGACGTCCTGCGCGTGTCGCTCGAAGTGGTGTCCGCCACCGACATGACCTGGGTGGTCGTCACCGATCCCATCCCCGGCGGCGCCACGCTGCTGGGCAGCGGCCTGGGCCGCGATTCGCAGATCGCCACCAGCGGCCAGAAGGCGGCGAGCGGCGCGTGGCCTGCGTTCGAGGAACGCAGCTTCGAGTCGTACCGCGCGTACTTCGAGTACGTGCCCAAGGGCACGTTCAGGATGGAATACACGGTGCGGCTGAACAACGTGGGCGAGTTCGCGCTGCCGCCCACGCGCGCCGAGGCGATGTACGCGCCCGAGATGTACGGCGAGCTGCCGAATGCGCGCCTGAAGGTGGAGGCAGGGCGGTGATGCGCGCGATGGCTGCCGCGGTGCTGATCGCCTGGGCCGGCGCCGCCGCGGCCGTGCCGGCCTTGGACGAAGTGCGTGCGGCGTACCAACCTTCGGACGCGCTGGTGCTCGATCGCCACGGCGAGCTGCTGCAGCGCGTGCGCGACGACTCCACGGTGCGGCGCGGGCAGTGGACCTCGCTCGCGGACGTGTCGCCGGCGCTGCGCACGGCGCTCGTGCTGTCGGAGGACAAGCGCTTCTACGAACACAGCGGCGTCGACTGGCGCGCCGTCCCCGCCGCGGCGTGGGGCAGCCTGTGGAACAAGCGCACGCGCGGCGCGTCCACCATCACCATGCAGCTCGCCGGCCTGCTCGACGAGGACTGGCGGGCCGGCCCCGGCGGGCGCACCGTGACGCAGAAGCTGGGGCAGGCGTGGAGCGCGCAGTCGCTGGAGCGCAGCTGGCGCAAGGACCAGATCCTGGAGGCGTACCTCAACCTCGTGCCTTTCCGCGGCGAGGTGGTGGGCATCGACGCGCTCTCCCGCACCTTGTTCGGCAAGGCCAGCCAGGGACTCGACGCGCGCGAGGCGGCCGTGGCGGCGGCCCTGGTGCGCTCTCCCAATGCGGCGGCCTCGCAGGTGACGCGCCGCGCCTGCGGCGTGCTCAAGCTGGCCGAGCCGGGCACCGGCTGCGAAGGGCTGGACATGGTGGTGGACGCCTCGCTGCAGCGCAAGGCGTATGCGGCGAACGAGGGCATCGCGCCGCACCTGGCGCGCCTGGCCGTGCGGCAGGCGAAGGGGCAGGCGCGGGTCGTCACGACCCTGCGCGCGGACGTGCAGCGCGTGGCGGTGCAAAGCCTGCAGCAGCAACTGCGCGAGCTGAGACAGCGCAACGTGGAAGACGGCGCGGTGGTGGTGCTGGACAACGCCACCGGCGAAGTGCTCGCCTGGGTAGGCTCCTCCGGCGAGTTGAGCCAGGCGGCGGAAGTGGACGGCGTGACGGCGCAGCGCCAGCCCGGCTCCACGCTGAAGCCCTTCCTGTACGCGCAGGCGATCGCGGAACGGCGGATCACGGCGGCGTCGCTGCTCGACGACTCGCCGGCGCACATCCCGACGGCGGCCGGCCTCTATATCCCGCAGAACTACGACCACGACTTCAAGGGCTGGGTCAGCGTGCGCACGGCGCTCGGCGCGTCGCTCAACGTGCCGGCCGTGCGCACGCTGGTGATGGTGGGGCCGCAGGCCTTCCACCGGCAGCTGCGCGCGGCGGGCCTGCCCCTGAAGGAGAGCGGCGACTACTACGGCTACAGCCTGGCGCTCGGCAGCGCCGAGGTCCCACTGCTGTCGCTGGCCAATGCGTACCGCACGCTGGCCAACGGCGGCCGCTTCGGCGAGACGCGCTGGCTGCCGCGGCGTGCGGGCGAACCGGCGACGCCGGGCCGCGTCGCGATCGACCCCCAGGCCGCGTTCATCGTCGCGGACATCCTGGCCGACCCGAACGCGCGCTCGCGCACCTTCGGCACCGACAGCCTGCTCGCCACGCGCTTCTGGACGGCCGTGAAGACCGGCACCAGCAAGGACATGCGGGACAACTGGGCGATCGGGTTCTCCGAGCGCTACACCGTTGGCGTGTGGGTCGGCAACGCCGGCGGCGCGCCCATGCACGACGTGAGTGGCATCAGCGGCGCCGCGCCCGTGTGGGCCGCCGTGATGCGGTACCTGCACGCCAGCGAGCGCTCGCGCGCGCCGCGGCCGCCGTCGGGGCTCGTGCAGCAGGCGGTGCGCTACCCGGACCGGCTGGAGGCTGCGCGTACGGAATGGTTCCTGCCGGGGACGCAGCAGGCTGCCTTCGCCATCGATCGCGAAGGCAGCAGCGATGCGCCGCTGGCCGGGCGCATCGTGTCCCCCGTGGGCGGCACGATCATCGCGCTCGACCCGGACATCCCGCCGCTGCGCCAGCGCGTGACGCTGCGCGCCGAAGGCGGCGCCCACCTGCGCTGGCGCGTGGATGGCCGCGAGTTCGCGCGCGGCGCCAGCGCGAGCTGGCAGCCCTGGCCGGGGCGCCACGTGCTGCAACTGGCCGATGCGAGCGGCCGGGTGCTCGACGAGGTGCGGATCGAGGTGCGCGGGGCGGGGGTGAAGGCGGGACGGCGCTGAGCGCCGCGCATCAGCCTACGCGCGCCCGCCCGGTGCCATGAGCTTTGCGTTCACGGGGAGACATGCCGCCTCTTCGTCGGAGAAGATGGCCAGCAACCAGAAGGTCGCGTCGCCGCCGGCCGGTGGGCTGGCTGCGCCGCTCGCAGGATTCGCCACTTTCGCCTTGATGTCCGAGGGGAGGGTCGAGGAGAGCAACTCTTCTCGCGCGAACGCCCGCACCGGGTACTTGGAGTCGCCCACGGCGTAGATCAGGACCAGGTCCGTCGTCTTGTAGTGCTCGACCGCTTCCCAGTAGGCGCGAATCAGCTTGTCGTCGACCAATGCTCTCGCACGGGTCTCGAGGTCAGGATGGCTCATTTCGGGATTCTGCCGTGGGCAGGGGAGTGATTGTCGGATGGCCGTTATGGGGAAGAGCCATCACGCTGCTACTGCGGGTAGATCCTTTCAGGTCAGCCTCGGTGAATGACCGCTTCAGACTGGGGGCCGTCGGTCGGCTTGGGCCTCCTCGATGACGGCGGCCGCCGATAGCTGACATTGGTCGACGTACGCGGAGACAGATTGCGTGTGGCATCTGGGAGATCAAGACCGGTCTCGACGTGGGCGGATTCACCGGCTGGAACAGCAACAAGGACGAGATTGGAAGGGGTTTGCCGCGCGTGGTCCCGCCGAACATGCGCAACTTTCCACCCAACACGAAATGGCCCGAATGGCGCCAGCGCCTGGTGAACGCCGGAGTCAAGGACCCGTCATGGGGACCGACGCCGTCCTACTGCCCGATCGGAAACAGCACGGAGCTTCCGGGCTGAGACCCCTACCGGAACTCCCCGCACTTCTTCCCCTCCTCCGTCGTCTTCCGCACCTTCGCATTGCCGCACACGGCCCGCGCCTGTGCCACGCAGGCCGCCGCTGCCTGGTCCTGCTCCTGCCTGTTCTGCATCCGCAGCCCGGGAATGACGAAGGGCCGGAATGTCCTGCCGCATTCGCCGCTGAGCGCCGGGTCGCCGTTGCTGCGCGCGAGCTCCGTCACGACGTCCCACGCGCGGTAGGCAACATCGAAGGGCGGCGCAGGTGGCGCCTGCTGTGCTTGCGCAGCGAGCGCCAGCAGCGCGAACAGGGTCGTGGCGCTGGCGCGCGGGAAGTTCATGCATGGATCAGGGCGTCGCACGTAACGCAGTCTAGGACAATGCCGCCATGCCTCGCCGCCCCGTCAACATCCACTCCGCCTACCACGCGCACGTCTACTTCGACGCCGACACGGTCCCACAGGCACGTGCGCTGTGCGAAGAGGCCGGACGCCTGTTCCACGTGGCGGTGGGCCGCGTGCACGAGAAGCTGGTGGGGCCGCATCCGCGCTGGAGCTGCCAGCTCGCTTTCTCCGCGGCGGAGTTCGACCGCATCGTGCCGTGGCTGGATGCGCATCGCGGCGGGCTCGACGTCTTCGTGCACGGCCTGAGCGGCGACGCGCTGCGCGACCACACCGACTACGCCTACTGGCTCGGCAACGAGTGGCCGCTCGACCTGCGGCAGTTCCAGGAGCGCGCGTCGTGATCGTCGACCTCGTCGACGGCACCTACGAGCTGTTCCGCCACTTCCACGGCCTGCGCCGCTTCACGAAAGGCCAGGACCGTCCCTTCGGCGCGGTGGCGGGCGTGCTGAACGGCATCCTGCAGATCATCGAGAACCGTGCGACGCACGTCGCGGTCGCGACCGATCACGTCATCGAGTCCTTCCGCAACGAACTCTGGCCCGGGTACAAGACCGGCGAAGGCATCGAGCCCGCGCTGTGGGCGCAGTTCCATCCGCTGGAGGAGGGGCTGGCGGCGATGGGCGTGGTCACCTGGCCGATGACGGAGCTCGAGGCCGACGATGCGCTCGCCAGCGGGGCGCGGCTCGCGGAAGCGGATCCTCGCGTGCAGAAGGTGCTGATCTGGACGCCCGACAAGGATCTCGCGCAATGCGTGCGCGGCGACCGCGTGGTGCAGGTGCACCGCAGGGCCGACAAGATCTTCACCGCCGCCGACGTGCGCGCGAAGTTCGGCGTGGAGCCCGCGCTGATCCCCGACTACCTCGCGCTGGTCGGCGACGCGGCCGACGGCTACCCCGGCATTTCCGGCATCGGCGCCGTCGGAGCGGCGCGGCTGTTGAACCAGCACGGCCCCATCGAGTCCTTCCCCGCCAGCGTACTGGGCGCGCAGAGGGAGGCGGCGCTCCTGTTCAAGCGCCTCGCGACGCTGCGCACGGACGCGGACCTGTTCTCCGACGTCGAATCCCTGCGCTGGCAGGGCCCCACCGCCGCCTTCGCTGCATGGGCCGAGGGCATAGGCGCGCCGCAGCTGGTCGAGCGCGCCACGCGCGCCGCCATTGCACGTAAAGTCGGCGCATGAACGACACCTTGCTCTGGTTGCTGAGTGCCGCGCTCATCGTCGCGGGGCTCGCGGGCATCGTCCTGCCCGCCTTGCCGGGAACGATCCTCGTCCTGGCGGGCATCGTGCTCGGCGCGTGGATCGACGACTTCACCCGCGTGGGCGCTTTCGCCGTCGGCACCGTGACGGTGCTGGCCATCCTGGCCTGGCTGATGGACTACGTCGCCGGCATCCTGGGCGCGAAGCGCGCCGGCGCGAGCCGCCAGGCCCTCATCGGGGCCGCCATCGGCACCGTCGCCGGCATCTTCATGGGGCTCGTCGGCGTGCTGTTCATGCCGCTGGTGGGCGCCGCGGTGGGCGAATACATGGCGCGGCGCGAACATGGCCAGGCCGTGCGCGTCGGCATCGCCACCTGGCTGGGGCTGATGGCCGGCATGCTTGCGAAATTCGTCCTCGCCTTCATGATGATCGGCATCTTCGTCGTCGCGCTCATCTTCTGAGCGCGGGAGGAGCCGCCATGAGGCATTCGCGCGTGGTCGTCACCCGCTTCGGCGGGCCCGAGGTCCTGCAGGTCGTCGAGGAAGAGGTTCCCGAGCCCGGCGCGGGCGAAGTGCGGGTGCGCGTGCTGGCCGCGGGCGTTTCGCTGCCGGACGTCATGATGCGCGAGGGCATCCATCCGGAGCACCACCAGCCGCCTTTCACGCCCGGATGGGACCTGGTGGGCGTGGTCGACGGGCTCGGCGCCGGCGTCACGGGCTTCGCGCCAGGCCAGGTGGTTGCGGCCGTGCCCATCATCGGTGCGTACGCGGAGTACGTGTGCCTGCCGCAAGCTGAACTCGTGGACGTGCCACCAGGGCTGGACGCCGCCGAGGCCGTGAGCCTCGGCCTCAACTACGTCACGGCCTGGCAGATGCTGCATCGCGCTGCGCGCGTGCAGCCGGGGCAGCGCATCCTCGTCCACGGCGCCTCGGGCGGCGTGGGCAGCGCACTGCTGCAGCTGGGGCGGCTCGCTGGTGCCACGATGTACGGCACCTGCTCGGCGCATGCGGCGGAAGTTGTCAGAGGCGAAGGTGCGACGCCCATCGATTACGCGCAGCAGGACTTCGTGCAGGAGATGCGCAAGCTGCCCGGCGGCGGCGTGGACGTGGTCTTCGACAGCGTGGGCGGCGCGCACATCTGGCGTTCGCGCCGGGCGCTGCGCCGCGGCGGCAAGGTCGTTGCATTCGGGCTCACGGGTTCGCTGCGCGGCGGGCGTGTCGCGGGCGGCAAGCCGCACCGGCTGCGCGGGCTCGCCATGTTCGGCCTGTCCCTCGCCGCGAGCCGGCTGCTCCCCGGCAACAGGCATGTCGTCCCCTACAGCATCCAGTGGATGAAGCGGCACCACCCGGACTGGTTCGCCGCCGACCTGCGTGCGCTCCTCGAGCTGCTGCGCGAGGGGCGCATCCGCCCGATCGTGGCGCAGCGTTTTGCCATCACCGAGGCGCGGCAGGCGCAGGAGCTGCTCGGGCGGGGCCGCGTGGTCGGGAAGATCGTGCTGGTGGGGCGTCCTGCGCCCAGCAAGACCGGAGACGAGACGCAGCGGACGTAGGGTGTGCAGCTTTGCTGCGCACCATTGGAGCGCCGACAGTGCGCAGCGAAGCTGCACACCCTACCTTTCGCCAGGGAAGCTCATCCCCTGGCGGCGGCGTCGTCCCGCAGCCGGACGTGCACGCGAGCAGCCGTCCGACGCGAACTTGCACGACAGTCGACGTTGCCCGGCTCGCCCATGCGTCAGGATGCGATCCATCGGCCTGCCACGCAGGCCTCAGCATTCAGGAGCATTCCATGTTCGGCAAGAAGGACAACTCTTCCATCAAGACCCTCATCGCGCACGGCACGCGCATCGACGGCGACATGAAGTTCGAGGACGGGCTGCGGGTCGACGGCGAGGTCTACGGCATGATCCAGGCCGGTTCCGAGCGTGGCAGCCTGCTGGTGATCTCGGAAGGCGCGGTGGTGGAGGGCGGCGTGAAGGCCGACCACATCATCATCAACGGCACGGTGAAGGGGCCGGTGGAAGCCGTCGAGGTGCTCGAGCTGCAGGCGAAGGCGCGCATCGAAGGGGACGTCCAGTACCGGGCCCTGGAGATGCACCAGGGCGCCACCATCCTCGGCCAGCTGCGCCCCATGGCCACCGCCGCGGACGTGCAGGACGACAAGCCCCTGTTCAGGCTCGCCGCCAAGCGCGCCTGACCGGGCGCGTCACCACCGCCGCCGCTGGAAGGCTTCGCGCGAGGTCATCCCGAAGCCTTCCTGGCGCAGCAGTTCGCGTTCGATGTAGCGGCTCAGCTGCGAGCGCAGCTCCGGCACCGCCTCGCCGTCCCGGTACACCTGCGGAAACTTGTACGAGAGCCACGCGTAGAGGCTCACGTCCTTGCTCAGGAACTCGGCTTCCTCCAGGAAGCCGGGCAGCCCTTCCTGCAGCCAGCCGGCGGCGCGGGGCAGGGGCAGCGTGCGGCCCTTCACGAAGGCAAGCAGGCAGGTCTCGAAGAAGGCGAGCTCCTGTTCGCGGTCGTGCGCGATGGGCGCGCAGCTGAAGGTGAACTTGTCCGCGAGCGACAGCCTGCCCGCCATGCGGTCGACCACGCGCGCCAGGCCGATCTGGTCTTCCAGCCCCGCGGTCTCGAACAGCGAGCCCTTCGCGGCGATCCGCGTGGCGAAGTAGGAGAGGATGGGCGCGACCTGCTGGGTGCCCAGGAGCTGGGCCAGCGATTCCACGTGCCACGGGCTGGGCGCGATCGCAAGCGCGGACCGCATCTTCGGCTGCGGCTCGGCGAGCATGCGGCGCACGTGCGGCAGGTCTTCGCGGTCCAGCGTCGTCACGCGGCCCTCGTCGTGCATTCCGAAGCGCCCCGCGCGGCCGGCGATCTGCTGCACCTCGGATGCGTTCAGCGGGCGCGTCTCCACGCCGTCGAACTTGTGCACGGTGGAGAACACGACGCGGCGCACGGGCAGGTTCAGGCCCATGCCGATGGCATCGGTGGCCACCACGATGTCCGCCTCGCCACTGGCGAAGCGCTCGGACTCCGTGCGCCGGACTTCAGGGGCGAGGGCGCCGTAGATCGTGGCGACCGACAGCCCTTGCGAGCGGTAGCGGGCGCTGAGCGTCAGCACGTCCTTGCGCGAGAAGGCGATCACCGCGTCGCCCGGCTGCAGGCCGGCCTCGCCGCGCGTGCGCCCGCGGCGCGATCCCACGGGCATGTCTTCCATCACGAGCGGGGTCTTGCGTTCGAGGTGCACCGTCTCGTGCTTCTCGCCGATGGCTTCCAGCACTTCCACGCAGCGCCTGTGCACCGTGTCCGCGCCGCACACGTACACGTCGCGTGCGGGCGCCCCGACGAGGGCCGAGGTCCAGGCCCAGCCGCGCCCCGGGTCCTGCAGCATCTGGATCTCGTCGATCACGGCGACATCGACCTCCTGCTCCGGGTTCATCATCTCCACGGTGCAGGCGGTATGGCGCGCGCCTTCCATGCGGTCGTGCTCCTCGCCCGTGAGCAGGTTGCAGGGAATGCCCTGGGCCACGAGCCGGTCGCGGATCTCCATGGCCAGCAGCCGCAGCGGCGCGAGATAGAGGCCGCTGGACGCCTTCTTCAGCGCCTCGAGTGCCTCGTGCGTCTTGCCCGAGTTGGTGGGCCCGAGCCGGAAATGGACGGTGCGCTGCAGCGAGCGCGCGAGCGGGAAGGCCTGCGGATAGTCCTTCAGCCGCACGAGTTCCTGCGCGCGCTCTTCCTCGATGCGCCGCAGCAGCTGGCTCACCGAAGCGACCAGCGTGGTCTTGAGGTCGTCGCCCAGGTCCCGCTGGCGCAGGCCCCTGGCGAGGGCGGATCGCAGGCCCGCGAGCAGCTCCTGCCGCTGCCCTTGCGAGAGCGCATTGCCGTATTCCGCCACCAGGTCTGCCACCGCATCGGAAATGGCCTTGCCGATGCCGGCGAGCTTTTCCGGCGCGAAGAACGCACCGACGCGCGCGGACAGGTTGCCCACCTCGCCGGGATTCTTCGGAGCGGGCACGCCGCCCTGCAGCGCGACGACTGCCGTCCACGTATGTACGTCTTCGGGCGACACGGCGAAGGCCACGGGCACCGACGCCTGCTTCGTGAAGACGAGGAAGCCGTCTTCCTCCTCGCGCACGTCGCAACCGTGTTCTGCCCGGACCGCGGCGAGGGCGGTCGCCAGGCGACGGCGCGCCTGGATCTTCGCGACGCTGCGCGCGCGGGCGGACCGCTGCTCCGGCGGCAGCGTCTCGAGGTCGGCGGCGCGCCAGTGCGCGACCTGGTCCTCGGGAATGGCCTGCAGCACCGCGGGGTCGAACAGCATCTGCACGCTCTCCTGGCCCGCCTTGCGCGAGGTCCGGCACAGGGCGACCGGCACGCGCTGCAGCGCCGTCCATTCGTCGAGCTCCGCCTTCGTCACGTACAGCAGTTCGCGCGCCTCGTCGTAGCCGACGAGGGTGCGCTCCCATTGGTGCTGCGCCAGCTTGCGCTCGCGCGCCTGGCGTTCCCGCTCCAGCTGGTGGGCCGCCAGCGCTTCGTGCACCGCCGGCGAGAGATCGAAGATCCTGCGCAGCGCCGTCGGCGTGGGGTGCGTTCCGTGCACGTCCTGGAAATCGCCCAGCAGCGGGCCGGATTGCAGCTGGTCGAAGCTCGCGGGCTCGAAGCGGTCCGGGCCGACGTCCTCGGCCAGCAACCAGGCCTGCAGCGACGCCGCAGCCTGCGCGAGCCGTGCTTCTTCCGCCGCGCGCTGCTGGGCCAGGCGCAGTTCCTTGCGTTCTTCCTTGCCCGGAACCGGCGCATCGCCTTGCACTTGCCGCAGGCGCTCGGCACGCTCTTCCGGCCGCCACAGCCGGGGCTGGACGATGTCGCCGCGGGCCAGCGCGGCGGCCAGCTGCTCGCCGGCGCTGCCAAGCTCTTCCAGCAGTTCCTCCGGACGCGCAGCCTCCGTCCACGCGGCCAGCGCATGCAGGAGCTTCAGGCACGCAGCGACGAGGGGCTCGCCGCCCTGGCGCACGAACGCCGCGCCGAACCCTGCATCGGCCACGGACGCGGCGATGCGCGCTTCCAGCTCAGGTAGCGGCGGCGTGCGCCAGAGCCCGCGGAGGCTGGATCGCAGCTTGGGAGAGACGTCGCCCGAATGCGCCACGGCACGGGCGAGGAACGCGACCTGCTCGTACACCACCCAGTTCGGATGGGCGAGAGGCAGCTCGGAGGCGAGGGAGGCGGGTCGTTCGTCAGGGAAAGTGAGGGACATCGATTCTTCTGGGACCTACCGAACTGCGTCCGGCAGCGCGATTTTCAAGCATGGCGGCGCATGCGCCCTATGATCCTGCGTACTTTGACCTTCGCATCGTTGGGACTCTCGCCGGCACTCGCGCATGCATGCGCCGAAGCCGGCTTCATGGCGCCGTCGCCGATCCAGGTGGAGGCCATCCCGCCCCTGCTGCGCGGCCAGGACCTGCTGGGCCTGGCGCCCACCGGCTCGGGCAAGACCGCCGCCTTCGTGCTGCCGCTGCTGCAGCGCCTGCTGGCCAGCCACCCGGGCGGCTACCGCAAGGTGCGCGTGCTGGTGCTCGTGCCCACGCGCGAACTGGCCGCCCAGGTGGGCGACGTGTTCCTGCGCCTCGCGCCTGCGTCCGACCGGCCGCTGAAAGTCGCGGTGCTCCACGGCGGCGTCTCCGTGAATCCCCAGATGCTGCGGCTGCGCTCCGGGGCCGACATCGTCGTCGCGACGCCGGGCCGCCTGCTGGACCTGCTCGATCGCAACGCGGTGCGGCTGGACGCCGTGCAGGTGCTGGTGCTCGACGAAGCCGACCGCCTGCTGGACCTGGGCTTCGCCGCCGAACGCGAGCGCGTGCTGGGCGTGCTGCCCGGGCGGCGGCAGAACGTGCTGTTCTCGGCGACCTTCCCGCCGGACGTCGAGGACCTCGCCGGCGCGCTGCTGCACGACGCGGTGCGCGTGGAGGCGGAGACCCAGGTCGAGGCCGCGCCGGACATCGAACAGCGGACGATCGCCGTCGACGCCGCGCGCCGCACGGAGCTGCTGCGCCACCTGGTGCAGCAGGGCGGGTGGCGCCGCGTGCTGGTCTTCGTGGCCACGCGCCACGCCACCGAGCACGTCGCGCGCAAGCTGGCCGGCCGCGGCGTGCCGGCCGCGCCGCTGCACGGCGAGCTGAGCCAGTCGCAGCGCACGGGGGTGCTGCGGGACTTCCGCGAAGGCGGGCTGGACGTGCTCGTGACGACGGACCTGGCCGCCCGCGGCATCGACGTGCCCGGCCTGCCCGTGGTCGTGAACTACGACCTGCCGCGCTCTCCCGACGACTACGTGCACCGCATCGGCCGCACGGCCCGCGCGGGCGCGCGCGGCACGGCGGTGAGCTTCGTGAGCGCGGCCTCCGAGGCGCACATGCGCCTGATCGAGAAGCGGCAGGGCGTGCGCCTCGCGCGCGAGCAGGTCGCCGGCTTCGAGCCCGTGGAGGTGGAGCCGCCTGCGCCGCCCGACGCGGGCGTCGGCGGCATCAAGGGCAGGCGGCCGAGCAAGAAGGACAAGTTGCGGGCCGCGGCGGCGAAGGCGCAAGGGAACGGCGGCTAGCGCAACTTGGCCGGAATTCGGGGATTCCGGGCGGATCCGCGCATTGCGGCCCTGGCGCGGCCGTGCCCACAATAGCCGCCATGGACGCTTCCCGCCCCGCCCACCCCGGCAACTCGATGGCCACCCAGTGGCTGCTGAACATCGGCCATGCCATCGACCACATGTTCCTGCTGATCTTCGCCACGGCGGTGACCAGCATCGCCAGCGACTTCGGCATCGCGCGGTGGGAAGACCTCATGCCCTACAGCGTGGGCGCGTTCTTCTTCTTCGGCATCGGCTCGCTGCCTTCCGGCCGGCTGGGGGACCACTGGGGCCGCCGCAAGATGATGGTGGTGTTCTTCTTCGGGATGGGCGCCGCCGCGCTGCTGGTCAGCGCCACGCAGTCCCCGCTGCAGATGGCGCTGGCCCTGGCGCTCCTGGGTTGCTTCGCCTCCATCTACCACCCGGTCGGCATTCCCATGCTCGTGCAATCCGCCGTCCGGCCCGGCCTGACCATCGGCATCAACGGCCTGGTGGGCAACCTCGGGGTGGCCGTCGCGGCCGTCACGACGGGCTTCCTCGTCAAGTACGTCGGCTGGCGCATGGCCTTCGCGGTCCCGGGCGTCCTCTGCCTCGTCTTCGGTTGCGCCTTCGCCATCCTGGCGACGCGCGAGCAGGCCGCGCCCGCGAAGAAGAAGGCGGGTGCCGCCGTTTCCGCGCCGGGCGTGTCGATGGCCAGGCTGCTGCTCGTGATGACGGTGGCCGCGACCAGCGGCAGCCTGCTGTTCAACTTCTCGACGAACAGCAACTACGAACTGCTCACGGACAAGCTGCGCAGCATCCTGGGCGATCCCGCCCGCATCGGCGCGCTGCTGGCCGGCGTCTATGCCGCCGCGTCGCTGGCGCAGGTCATCGTGGGCCACCTCATCGACCGCATGCCGCTCAAGCGGCTGTACCTCGGGATCGTCGGCGCGCAGGCGATCCTGCTCGCCCTGGCAACGGTGACGGACGGCTGGGTGTTCTACGGGCTGCAGTTCCTGTTCATGGCTGCGATCTTCGGTGCCATCCCCTTCACGGACGCGATGATCGTGCGCTTCGTCGACGACAGCATGCGCTCGCGCGTGTCGGGCATGCGCCTGGCCGTGTCCCTCGGGGCGAGCTCGATCGCGGTCTGGATGATCGGCCCCGTGGTCAAGCAGGCGGGCTTCGCGACCCTGCTCGGGGTGATGACCGCAACCGCGGTCCTTTCGCTCCTGGTCCTGACGCAGCTGCCCGCCACGCCTGCGCCCAGGCGCGCGGATGCGTCACCGGTCCCGAAGCCGGCCTAGCCGAGGAGCTTCTTCGCTTCCTTCGGGTCCAGCCCGTACATCTCGGCGAACTCGGCCACCGTCTTGCCGCTGGCCTGGAAGGCGTTCTGCAGGGCCTGGCGGCGCGCGCCCCTCTCCGCCACGAGCGACAGCGCGTCCTCCAGGATCGCATGCACGTCGTCGTCGTGCGACGTGAAACGCTCGCGGTAGGCTTCGCGGCTCATCCCGGACGCCTCGATGGCGGCGGCCAGCTGCGCGACGGCTCGCTCGCGCGCCTGCTCCGGCGCCTTGCCGCTGCGGCGGCGGTACAGCTCCAGGACGGCGTGGTGCACGTGCTCGGGCGCGACGGGCTCCACCGGCTTCGCCTGCAGGTCGTGGCGGGGCAGCCCGGAAGCCACGGCCTCGATGTAGCGCGTGGAGCGCGTGTGCAGCCCCAGCGCCACCTTGAGCTCGGCCGCCGGCAGCGCCTCCGGGTGCGCCGCCACGAGGTCTTCGAAGACGCCGAGCTTGAGCGGCAGGAACCGGGCACCGAACAGCCGCGGATACAGCTCGAAAAGTTTATGGAGGAGCGGATGGACGGGCCGGGGAGGCTTGCGGGTCGTGTTCATGGCAGGGTCGGGTATTCTGCCGGCTTTCGTACCAGGGAAACCGAATGTCGACCTCCGAAGCACCCAAGAAGAATTCCGCCTTCATGAAGGCCCTGAAGCCCAGCCCCCAGCTGGCCGCCGTGATCGGCCCGGACCCCGTGCCGCGCACGGAGGTCACCAAGAAGCTCTGGGACTACATCAAGCAGAACAACCTGCAGAACCCCGCGAACAAGCGCAACATCCTCTGCGACGACAAGCTCAAGGCCGTCATGGGCAAGGACGAAGTCACGATGTTCGAGATGACGGGCCTCGTGGGCAAGCACCTGAGCGAGTCCTGAGCCCGTGCTTTCCGGAAGCTGCGCCTGCGGCGCCGTCCGCTACGCCTGCGCCGGCGAGCCCGTCGCGATGCTGAACTGCCATTGCGGCGACTGCCAGCGTGCGAGCGGGGCGCCGTTCGCGTCGGGCGTGGTCGTGCGGACCGCGGACCTCGCGATCTCCGGCACGCCGAAGGCCTACGCGGTGCGCGCCAGCAGCGGCAGGATGACGACGCGCGGCTTCTGCGGGGACTGCGGCACGCCGCTGTTCACGCAGGGCGAAGCCAACGCGCAGTTCACGTCGATCCGCTTCCCCACGCTGGACGATGCCTCCGGCTTCGCGCCGATGCTGGACATCTGGACGTCGCGCGCGCAGCCCTGGGTGTGCCTCGACGAGAAGATCCCCCACTTCCCCGAGTCGCCGCAGCCGCCGGCGTGACGACACGGGGACGCAGGACGCGGGTTTCTCCGCTTTCTCCGTCGCGGCCCCTTGTCTACCTTCGGCCGCATGAAGAAGCTCATCGTCGCGGCCGCCCTCGGCCTCTCCTGCGCTGCCGCCTGGTCGCAGCAAGTCAACGTGATCTGCTCGGTGCAGGCCGAGTGGTGCAACATGCTCGCCACCGTGTACGCCCGCACCACGGGCGTGAAGGTGAACATGTCCCTCAAGGGCTCGGGCGAGGCGCTCGCGCAACTGCTGGCGGAGAAGGAGAACCCCAAGACGGACGTGTGGTTCGGCGGCACCGGCGACCCGCACCTGCAGGCCGCGGAGCAGGGCCTGACGCTCGAATACAAGTCGGCCTCGCTGCCGCAGCTGCACGACTGGGCGCAGCAGCAGGCGAAGCAGGCGGGCTACAAGACCGTCGGCATCTACTCGGGTCCCCTCGGCTTCGGCTACAACCCCGAGCTGCTCGCCAAGCGCAAGCTGCAGGCGCCCAAGGCGTGGTCCGACCTGCTGAAGCCCGAATACAAGGGCGACATCCAGGTGGCGAACCCGGCGTCCAGCGGCACCGCGTACACGATGATCGCCACGCTGGTGCAGCTGATGGGCGAGGACAAGGCCTTCGACTACCTCAAGGGCCTGCATCGCAACGTGAGCCAGTACACGCGCTCCGGCACCGCGCCCATCAAGGCAGTGGCGCGCGGCGAGACGGCCGTCTCCATCAGCTTCGTGCATGACGGCCCGCAGGAGCGCATGGCGGGCTTCCCCATCGAGACGGTGACGCCCGCCGAAGGCACCGGCGCCGAGATCGGCTCCATGAGCATCATCAAGGGCGCGCGCAACCTCGAGGCCGCGAAGAAGTTCTACGAGTTCTGCCTCACCCCCGGTGCGCAGGAGCTCGCGGCCGCCGCCAAGCAGTACCAGTTGCCCAGCAACAAGGCCGCGAAGGTCGACGCCAACGTGCCGGACTTCAAGAAGATCCGCCTGATCAACTACGACTACGCGAAGTACGGCGCCAGCGCGGAGCGCAAGCGCCTCATCGCCCGCTGGGAGAAGGAAGTCAACTCGCTCCCGCGCTGATGCGCCGCGACGCGGGGCTCGCCATCCGCGCATGGGTGGTGCTGGGCCTCCTGGGCTACGTGGCCCTGCCCTGGTACGCGATCCAGGATGCCGGCTGGTGGGAAGCGGTGCCGCGGGTGTTCGGCGGTCCCGAGACGGCCAACGGCGTCGTGCAGGCGCTGCTGCACGGGCGCAAGTGGCTGCTCCTGGGACTGATCGGGCTGGTGGTCGCCGCCAGCGGCCTGGGCCAGCCCGCCGGCCGCAAGCAAGGCAGGTGGCTGCTGGCCGGCGGCCTCATCGGCCTCGTCGGCCTGGTGGCGAGCGGCTTCGCGATCGGTGCCAGGGGCTGGTCCTTCGGTTTCCTGGAGCGCGCCTTCGGCGAGCTTGCCATGCAGCAGTACGGCATGGGCGCCGGCGCTTTCGTCGCCCTCGTGGCGCTCACGGTGCTCACCGGCTTCGGCATCGCGCGCCTGGGATTCTTCCGCGGCGATCCCTTCGTGGCGGCGAGCGTGCTGGGGGCGGGCCTGTTGCTGCTGCTGTTCATCGCCTACCCGGTGGCGCGCGCGCTCTCGTCCGCCTTCCTCGACGACGAAGGGCGGCTGTCGCTGCTGGCGATCCACGCACGCATCGGCAACGAGCGCGTCTGGGGCCTCGGCTGCCTCGCGGGCGGCACGCGCTGCGGCGTCGCCTGGAACACGCTGCTGCTGGCGGTGCTCACGGCCGCGGGGACCACGGTGCTGGGCACCTTGCTCGCGCTGCTGGCGGAGCGCGGACCGGGCCGCTGGCAAGGGCCGCTGCGCGTGCTGGCGCTGCTGCCGATCATCACGCCGCCCTTCGTGGTCGGCCTGGGGCTGATCCTGCTGTTCGGGCGCGCGGGCATCGTCAACCAACTCCTCGAACACGCCTTCGGCGTGGAGCCCACGCGCTGGTTCTACGGCCTGCCGGGCCTGTGGATCGCGCAGCTCTTCGCCTTCACGCCCATCGCCTTCCTGATCATGCGCGGCGTGGTGCAAGGCGTGGCGCCCAGCCTGGAGGAAGCGGCCCAGACGCTGCGCGCGGACCGGTCGCGCACCTTCTTCACCGTCACGCTGCCGCTGCTGAAGCCCGGGCTGGCCAACGCCTTCCTCGTGGGCTTCATCGAGAGCGTCGCGGACTTCGGCAACCCGGTGGTCGTCGGCGGGCAGTACGCGGTGCTCTCCACCGACATCTTCTTCGCCATCGTCGGGGCGCAGAACGACCCCGGTCGCGCTGCTTCGCTGGCCTGGGTGCTCACGCTGTTCGCGCTCGGCGTGTTCGCCCTGCAGCGCGGGCTGCTCGGTCGCACGACCTTCACCACCGTCAGCGGCAAGGGGGACGCGGGCCTGGCGATGCCGCTGCCGGACAACGTGCGGCGCGCCGTGTATGCGGTGGCCATTCCCTGGCTCACCTTCACCGTCGTGATCTACCTCTTCGCCTTCATGGGCGGGCTCGTGCAGACCTGGGGCCGCAACTACACGCCGACGCTGCAGCACTTCCGCACGGCGTTCGCGCTGGAGTGGGGCGCCTACGGCATCGTGTGGGCCGGCACCGCGTGGAACTCGCTGTTCACGACGCTGAAGCTCGCCGCGATCTCGGCGCCGCTGACCGCGGGGCTGGGGCTGCTGATCGCGTGGCTGCTGGCGCGCACGCAGTTCCGCGGACAGGGGCTGTTCGAGTTCGCGGCGCTGCTCGCTTTCGCCATTCCGGGCACGGTGCTCGGGGTGAGCTACATCCTCGCCTTCAACGTGCCGCCTTTCGAGCTCACGGGCACCGGCCTCATCATCGTGCTGTGCTTCCTCTTCCGGAACCTGCCGGTGGGGGTGCGGGCGGGCACGGCGGCGTTCAAGCAGCTGGATCGCTCGCTGGACGAAGCGTCGCTCATGCTGCGCGCCTCGACGGCACAGACGCTGCGGCACGTGGTGCTGCCGCTGCTGAAGCCGGCGCTCGTCGCCGCTCTCGTCTACAGCTTCGTGCGGGCGATGACCACGGTCTCCGCCGTGATCTTCCTCGTGACCGCGGAGAACGACCTGGCCACCACCTACATCATCAGCCGCGTGGGCAACGGCGACTACGGCGTGGCGCTCGCCTACTGCACCGTGCTCATCGTGCTCATGTCGCTCGCCATCGCGCTGATCCAGTTCGCCGTGGGCGAGAGGCGCCTCGGCCGGCGCAGGATCCCCGTCGCACGGCAGGCCATCGCATGAACGGCATCGAATTCCGCAACGTCAGCAAGCGCTACGGCGACGATCCTTCGGCGCCGCTGGCCGTGCGCGACATCAGCTTCGCCGTGCCGGAGGGCACGCTCACCACCATCCTCGGCCCTTCGGGCTGCGGCAAGACGACCACGCTGCGCATGATCGCGGGGCTGGAGTCGCCGACCGCGGGCAGCATCTTCATCGCCGGCCGCGACGTGACGACGCTCGGGCCCGCGGAGCGCAACGTCAGCATGATGTTCCAGAGCTACGCCCTGTTCCCGCACATGAACGTGCTGGAGAACGTGGGCTACGGCCTGCGCATGTCGGGCGTGGCGAAGGCGCGCGTGGCGGAGCGGGCGCGCGAGGCGCTGGCGAACGTCGGCCTGGTGGGCTTCGACGATCGCGCGCCCGGCGAGCTCTCCGGCGGCCAGCAGCAGCGCGTGGCGCTCGCGCGGGCGCTGGTGCTCGAGCCCGCGGTGCTGCTTTTCGACGAACCGCTCTCCAACCTCGACGCGCGCCTGCGCCGCGAGATGCGCGAGGAGATCCGCGCGCTGCAGCAGCGCCTGCGGCTCACCGTCGCCTACGTCACGCACGACCAGAGCGAGGCGCTCGCGGTCAGCGACCAGATCATCGTGATGGACCACGGCGTGATCGCGCAAGCCGGCACGCCCGAGGAGTTGTACGAGCGTCCCGCGACCGAGTTCGTGGCCGGCTTCATGGGCGAGGCGATGCTGTTCGATGCCGTGGCTTCATCGGATGGTGGCGTGCGGCTCGGCCCGCTGCAGGTCGCGCCCCGCACCGGCGTGGCCGCGGGGCCGGTGAAGGTGGCCGTGCGGCCGGAGGCGTGGCTGATCGTTCCCGCGGAAGGCGCTGCGCTGGAAGGCACGGTGAACAAGGCCGCGTATCTCGGCAGCGTCTACGAGTACGTGGTGGAGACCGCGCTGGGCAAGCTGTTCGTGGTGTCGCCGGACCTGTCGCAGCGGCGCCGCGCGGGCGATCGCGTCGGGCTGCGGCTGGCGGAGCACGGCGTCTCCGTGGTGCCTGCGGCGGGCGCACGCTGACCGGCGCTCCTCCCCGCCGCGGGGCCGGGTGTCCTACTGCGCCGCCGCCCACGCGGCCTGCGGGATGGCGTCGGGGCACGGGTTCGCCGGCGTGGTTGCGATGGAACGCAAGGCCGACGCCGCCTGCAGCAGTTGCGCCTGGCCGCCCCCGGTCGCACGCGACATGGCAGCGAGGCTGCAGAAGGACCAGGCCTGGGTGTTCGCCGGTTCCGTCCGTGCGCGGTCCGCGTAGCTGCGGGCGATGCGCTCCAGGCGGTCGCGCTCGCCGGACGGAACGCCCGCGCCATCGCCGGCCAGCGTCAGGCGCGTGCCCATGCCCGGCGCCTGCCCCGGCTTGCACGCCTCCAGCGTCCTGGCGTCCACGACCCGCATGCAGTACGCGATGCCGTTGGTGGGATTGGTGAACTCGTAGAAGTTCGGCCCGGTCCGGCGGTAAGGCGACTCCTTGTTCGGCTCCTTGACTACCAGGACGTCGCCGCGGAATTCGACGTTGAGGGTGTAGCCGCTGCTCGTGGTGTACCGGCCATCGGCGGCGGGAGCCGCCGGTGCCTTCGCGGCGGCCGCGGGCGGCGCGGCCCGGGCGACGCGTTCCGCTTCCGCCGCCTTGCGCGCATCCTCCCTGGCCTGCCGTTCCTCGGCGGCGCGCCGCACCTCGGCCTCCCTGGCCTCGGCGATCGCGCGCTTCTGCGCCTCGGCCGCCGCGCGCTTTTCCTCGGCGATGCGCGTCGCCTCCGCGCGCTTTTCCTCGGCGAGGTGTTTCGCCTCCGCAGCCTTCGCTTCGGCTTCGCGCCGCGCGCGCTCCCGCGCCTCCGCGCGACGCTCCGCTTCCTCGCGCGCCTTCGCCTGCGCGGCCAGGCGCTTTTCTTCCGCCGCCTTCGCCTGGGCTTCGCGCTGGGCGCGGCGCTCGGCTTCGCGCGCCTGCGCCGGCGTGAGCCTGGGCTGCCGTTCTTCCTCCGCGGAGGCCTGCTGCTGCTCCACCTGCTTGCTGAGCGCCTCCACCTTCGCCTTCATCGCCGCCAGCTCCGCCCGGAGGTCGGCTTCGGAAGCGGCCTGCGGCGCCTGCACGGCGGGGGCCGCCACGAAGCCGTGCGTGGCCGCGGCCAGTTCCGCGGGCGTCGCCGCCCGCAGCGCATGCTTCTCGGCATGGAGCACGTTGGCGGCTGCGTCGAAGCGCAGCGTTTCCGCCGTGAGCACGCCCAGCAGCCCCGTGCCGGTCATCCGCACCGAGCCGTCCTCCAGGATCCGGCCCAGGTACTGCACGGCCCCTTGCTCCACGAATTCGAGCTGCTTCGCGGCGGCGTCGTAGCGCACGAGGTATTCGGTGCCCTGGCACTTCGCGGCGAGGCAGAACCCGCGCTGGAAGCGCATTGCGGCGCCGGGCACGATCCACTGCACGTCGCGCCAGACGCTCGCCAGCTCGCCGGGCACCGCGCTCAGCCAGGGTTTGCCGGCCACTGCGGCAAGGTCGCCGAAACGTTGGCGCTGGAGCGCGGCGTCTTCGGTCGCCAGGCGCTGGATGGCGTCCGTGATCTCCGGGCGTGCGGCGACCCCCTGCGCCGAGGCTTGCGACAGCGTGATCGCGAGGAGCGCGCCGGCGCGCGCGAGACCGGAGAGCAGGGGACGACGTGCGTGGGCCATGCGGTCGAGTTTACAACCCGTCACATCCGGCGGCTCGTGCTGCCCGCCGCAGGTCCCAGGGGCGCTCAGCCGAACTGAACGCAGCGCATGCTGAGCGTGCCGGACTGGAAGGACGCGTAAGCCGTCTTCAGCTTGTCGGTGCGATCCGCCGCACCCAGCGCGTAGAGGAAAGGCCAGTAGTGGTCGGGCGTCGGCACCGCCATGCGGGCGCCGGCGTCGAGGCGCTCGTAGTCCACCAGCGCCTTGTCGTCGCGCGCTTCCAGCGCGAGGCGGATCGCATCGTCGAAAGACTGAGCCCACGGGGCGCCGGCGCGCGCCGCTTCCGGCACGCCGCGCTGCGTGGCGCGCAGGTTGTGGACGACGTTGCCGCTGCCCATGACCAGCACGCCGCGATCGCGCAGCGCCGCCAGCCTGCGTCCCACCGCATGGTGGAAATCCGCAGGACGGTCGTAGTCGATCGAGAGCTGGAACACGGGGATGTCCGCGCGCGGGAACATGTGGTGCAGCACCGTCCACGTGCCGTGGTCGAGGCCCCACTCGGTGTTCTCGCGGGCGCGCAGCGGCGCGACGGCGGCGAGCGCCTGCCGCGCGAGCTCCGGCGCGCCCGGTGCGGGATAGCGCATCTCGTGCAGGGCGGCCGGGAAGCCGCCGAAGTCGTGGATCGTGCGGGGCTGCGCCTGCACGTCCACGAGCGTCGCGCCGGGCGTGAGCCAGTGGGCCGACACGGACAGGATGGCCGTAGGGCGCGGCAGCTCCGCCCCCCAGGTGCGCAGGCGGCGGGTGAATGCGTTGTCCGAGATGGCGTTCATGGGGCTGCCGTGGCCCACGAAGATGACCGGCATGCGCACCGGCTTGGCGCCGGTGGCCGCGAGCACGGCGGAAGCCGCGGTGGAGAGCGCGGCGATCGCGGAAGTGGCGGAGGCGAGCCGCAGGACGCGGCGGCGGGTCGGAAGGAAGGATTCGGTCATGGAACGGGCGGAGCTCGATGGCTGAGCTTGGCGGGAACCGAAAGTTCCCGTGCCCGTGCCGCTCAGAGATCCAGCACCAGCGTGGGCGAGCGCCCGCGGGACACGCAGATCATCATCGACTTGTTCGCCGCCTGCTCCTGCTTCGTCAGGATGCTGTCGCGGTGTTCGACATCGCCACAGAGCACGCGCGTTTCGCAGGCCCCGCACATGCCTTCGCGGCAGCTGTGGTCGGGATTCACGCCGGCGGCAAGCACCGCGTCCAGGATGGACACGTCGGGCACCACCTCGATCACGCGCCCCGAGCGGCGCAGTTCCACCGAGCAGGTGCCCGTCGCGGTGGAAGGAGCCTGCTCCACCGGGCTGAAGCGTTCGAGGTGCACGTTCTGCTGGCCGAGGTCGGCGCAGGCCGCCTCGAAGGCCGTCAGCATGGGCGCGGGCCCGCAGCAGTAGAAGTGCGTGTCCGCCGGCTTGCCGGCCAGCAGCTTGCGCAGGTCCGGCGGGCCGCCCTGCGCGTCGTCGAAGTGGTGGCGCAGTTCCACGTGCGGGTGCTGCGCCGCGATGGCTTCCACTTCCTCCAGGAAGGCGGCGTCGGCGCGGCTGCGCGCGCAGTGCAGGAACTCCACGCTGCGGCCCAGCGAGGCAAGCCGGCGCAGCATGGCCAGCAGCGGCGTCACGCCGATGCCGCCCGCCACCAGCACGCTGCGGGGCGCGTCCTCCACCAGGCGGAAGTTGTTGCGGGGGGCGGAGATCTGCAGCTCGGTTCCGAGCCGCAGCTGCTCGTGCACCTGGCGCGAGCCGCCGCGGCTGTCGCGCGCCTTCAGCACGCCGATCACGTAGCGGCGGTCGTTGGCGCCATTGAGCAGCGAGTAGCTGCGCACGAGGCCGTTGGCGAGATGCAGGTCGATGTGCGAGCCCGGCTCGAAGGCGGGCAGGCTGGCACCGGCCTCGGCCGGCTGCAGTTCGACGCTGATCACGTCGCGCGCCTCGATGCGCAGCGCGTGCACGCGTGCCTTCAGGAGAGCTTCGCCCATGGCGTCCCCTACATGATGTGCAGGCCGCCGTCGACCATGAGGGTCGTGCCGGTGATGAAGGAAGCCTCGTCGGAGGCGAGCCAGAGGATCGGGTTCGCGATCTCCTCCGGCGCGGCCCAGCGGCCGATCAGCGAGGTGGTGGAACGCTCGGTCTTGAGCTTCTCCACGTCCTTGCCGCCCGCCTGCGCGCGGCCGATGTGGAAGTCGGTCAGCGTGGAGCCGGGGCACACCGCGTTGGCGCGGATGCCGTGCGGCGCCTCCTCGAAGGCGAGCGTGCGCGTCAGCGCCAGCTGGCCCGCCTTGGTGGCGTCGTAGATCGGCATGCCCTTGCGGCCCGTGACGGCGTAGCAGGAAGAGACGTTCACGATGCTGCCGCGGCCCGACCTGCGCAGCGCGGGCAGCGCGGCGCGGCAGTAGTTGGCCGTGCCCACGAGGTTCACGTTCACCACTGCCTGCCATTCCTGCGCGCTGGCGTCGGCCACCGCGCTGTAGCTGCGCGCCGCCGCGTTGTTGACCAGCACGTCGATGCCGCCGAAGCCTTCCAACGTGTGCGCGACGGCCAGGGCCGCGAGCGATTCGCTGGAAACGTCGGCGGCGAAGTACGCGACGCGGGCGCCCCGCACTTCCGCGCGGATGCGCTCCGCGGTCGCGCGGAGCGCGGCCTCGTCGCGATCGACCAGGCTCACGGCCGCGCCTTCACGGCAGAAGAGGGTGGCGGTGGCGGCGCCGATGCCCGCGCCGCCACCGGTGATCAGCGCCGTCTTGCCGGCGAGGCGGGGCGCGCTCATTCGACCTTCGCCCCGGTGGCCTTGATCACCTTGCCCCACTTCGGGATCTCGGTGGCTATCCAGCCGGCGAACTGCTCCGGCGTGCCGGCGACGACCTCGAACTCCATCTCGTGCAGCTTGGCCTGGATGTCGGGCATCTTCAGGATCTTCACGATCTCGCGGTTGTAGCGGTCGATCACGTTGCGCGGCGTGCCGGCCGCGGCGAGGAAGCCGATCCACGACGTCGCCTCGAAGTTCGTGTAGCCGGACTCGGCCAGGGTCGGCACCTCGGGCGTGCTCGCGAAGCGCTTCAGGCCCGTGGAGGCGAGCAGTTTCAGGCGGCCTTCCTTCGCGAAGCCCTGCACGTTGCCGGGAACGAAGAAGCCCATGTGGATCTGGCCCGCCACCATGTCGGTGAGGGCCGGGCCGGCGCCCTTGTAAGGCACGTGCGTCACGTTGATGCCCGCCGCCTCCTTGAACATCTCCATGGTCAGGTGCGAGGCGCTGCCGACGGCGATCGACCCGTACGAGTACTTGTTCGGATCCGCTTTCGCCTTCGCCACGAGGTCCTTGATGCTCGCGATGCCCAGCTTCGGGTTCACCACGAGGTACTGCGCCGACTTGACGGCCAGCGTGATCGGCGCGAGGTCCTTCACCGGGTCGTAGGGCATCCGGTCGAACAGCGACGGGTTGATCGCCAGCGGCCCGTTGTAGCCCGCCAGCAGCGTGTGGCCGTCGGCCGGCTGCTTGGCGACGTAGTCGGCGCCGATGTTGCCGCCGGCCCCCGGCTTGTTCTCCACCACGACGGGCTGGCCGAGCGCGTCACCCAGCTTGCTGGCCACGAGCCGCGCGAGCACGTCGTTGGTCGTGCCTTGCACCGGCACGATGATGCGCACCGGCTTGGAAGGGGCCCATTCCTGCGCGTAGGCGCCCTGGCACACGGCGGCGGCGCCGAGCAGGCCCAGGATGACGCGGCGGTTCAAAGCGATCATGGTGTCTCCTTGTGGTTTGTTTCGTCAGATCGAATGCACGGGGCTGGACAGGTCGTCGGCGAGGTGGTCCTTGGCCCACTCCACCGGATCCGTCTCCTTGGGCAGCAGCACGCCGGCGGCGCGCACGTGCTGCGACGTGGCGTTCAGCGCCGGCGGCTCCGCGCCTTGCGTCAGGCCCACCGCCGCGTCCACCAGCATGCGGCGCGCCATCACGATGGCCTTGTCGGTCGGGAGCAGGTTCTCCGCCGTGTGGTCCTGGATCGCGCCCATGCTCTCCTGCAGCGAATAGTCTTGCGCCGCGAAACCGAACACGCCGGAGTAGCTGCGCTTGTCCTTCTGCGCGGTGCGGTCGATCAGGTAGTCGTTGTCGCGGTTCGCCGCGGGCACGAACTGGCCGGGCTTGCTCTCGTCGTAAGGCACGTGGATGCCCTGGCCGGCGCGCAGCGCGGCGAGCTCCTCCTCGTCGAGGGGACGGTCCGGGCGGAAGTTGATGCTCCAGGCCCAGCAGTTCTCGTCGTCGATCGGCACCCACACGTGGCCGGCCAGCGAGTGGTCGCCGAAGGGCGGGATCAGCGTGAACCAGGGGAACAGGAACTGCGTGACGCGCCAGTAGTAGGAGTCCGGGTCGCCGTTGCGGCGGCCGAAGAGCGTCAGGCCGAAGTCCTGCTTCTCGATCGTGAAGATCACGTTGCCGTCGGCCTTGATGTAGTCGAGGGCCTTGCAGTCCTTGTGGAAGGGATCGTTGTCCACCTCGTGGCGGTGCACGAAGGAGACGTGGCTGGTGTCGATGCCGCCTTCCATGGCCTGCAGGTAGTTGGAATACTGCAGGCGCTTGGACACGAACACGTGGCTCTCGGGCAGCAGGCACCACTCCAGCTCGGGCGGCGCCGGCTTCTTGTCCTCCGGACCCATGTAGGCCCACACGATGCCCGCGCGCTCCACCGTGGGATACGCCTTGATGTGCATGCGCGCGCAGGACTGCGGGGACGAAGGCACATCGACGCACTTGCCGTTGCGGTCGAACTTGACGCCGTGGTACGCGCAGCGGATGCCGTTTTCCTCGTTGCGGCCGAAATATAGCGACACGCCGCGGTGCGAGCAGAACTCGGAGACCAGGCCCACCTTGCCTTCGGTGTCGCGGAACGCCAGGAGCTTCTCACCCAGCAACTGCACGCGCACCTGCGGGCCGTCGGCCTCGGCGATCTCGCTGGAGAGCAGGGCCGGCACCCAGTAGCGGCGCATCAGGTTGCCCATGGGCGTTCCGGGCCCGGTGCGGGTCAGCAGTTCAGAGGTTTCCTTGTTCATCGCGGCTCCTGGGTGTGACGGCGGAAAAGCTGGAACGTGTCCGCCTGGTGGTCAGTGCGGCTCATTATACGGACACCTTGCGCCAGATCAAACTCCTTGTCCGCAGGTCGGACATAATGCGGAGGGGCTTCCGATGCCCTGATTCCAGAGGGGAAAAGGGAGACGGACATGGCGCAGGAACTGGAGAAACAGGGTGAAGGTGTCCGGGCGGTGGACAGAGCGCTGGACATCCTGGTGGCCTTCACGGCGGAAGACACGCAGCTGAGCGCGGGCGAGCTCTCGCGCCGCACCGGCCTGAGCCGCCCCACGCTGTACCGGTTGCTGCACACGCTGGGGCAAAAGGGCTTCGTGCTCGCGGAAGGCGAGCCGCAGCGCTTCCGGCTGGGGCCCGCCGTGGGCCACCTCGCACACGTGTGGAGTTCGGGCATCGACCTCACCACGGTCGCGCAAGAGGGCATGAAGCGCATCCAGGACGAGACCGGCGAGACCGTGGCCTTGTTCAGCCGTGTCGGCGGCGAACGCGTGTGCGTCGCCGAACTCCCGAGCCGGCACCCCTTGAGCTTCAAGCGCGGCGTCGGTTACCGCGAGCGCATCGCCCTGGGCGCCAGCGGCCGCGTGATCCTGGCCTACGTGGACGACGAGACGGTGCAGGCCGCGGTGCGCGCGGGGCCGCTGCCGTTTGCGCGCAAGCGCTTCGACGAGGACCTCGCGAAGATCCGCGAACGGGGCTGGGGTGTGAGCCGCGACGAGCTCATCGAAGGTGCCGTGGCCATCGCCGCGCCCTTCTTCCGCGCCGGCGGCGTGGTGGCGGGTTCCATGGCGGTGTTCGGCCCCGCCGTGCGCATCGACGAGACGCGCGCGGCGGAATTCGGCCGCCTGCTCGCCCGCGAGGCGCAGCAGCTGTCCGCCACGCTCGGATGGAAGCCCGCCGCGGACTAGTTCAGTGCTTCGGGTGCGCGGCAACGTCGCCGCGCCCGGTGCCCGGGGGAGCGCCCGCGAGCAGCAGCTGCTCCAGCTCGTCCCGGTCCACCGGCTTGGTGAGGTGGAAGTCGAAGCCCGCTTCGCGCGTGAGCTCGCGGTCGCGGGCCTGCCCCCAGCCGGTCACGGCGATGAGGCGGACGTCCCGGCCGACCCGGGCACGCAACGCGCGCGCGACCTCGAGCCCGTTCATGCCCGGCATGCCGAGGTCCAGGAGCACGATCTCCGGCTCGAGCTCGAAGGCGATGCGCAGGCCTTCCTCGCCGCTGTGTGCCACGCGCACGTCGTGGCCGTCGTGCGCCAGCAGCGACGCGAGGCTGTTGGCCGCGTCCTCGTTGTCGTCGACCACCAGCACGCGGCGCGGCTGCGTCGTGCGATCGCGCTCTTCCACGGGCTGCTCGGGGCGCTGCACCCCTCCGGCCAGCAGCGGCAGGCGGATCGTGAACTTGCTGCCCCTGCCCGCGCCTTCGCTCTGCGCCTGCACCGAGCCGCCGTGCAGCTCGACGAAGCCGCGCACCAGCGCGAGGCCGATGCCCAGGCCGCCGTGGCTGCGCTCGCGGGCGCTGGCCACCTGCGAGAACATGCCGAAGATGCCGGCCAGGTGTTCGGCCGGGATGCCGATGCCCGTGTCGGCAACGGAGATGCACGCGTGCTGCCCCTCGCGCCAGGACGACACCGTGATGTGCCCGCCCCGCGGCGTGAACTTGGCGGCATTGTTCACCAGGTTCACGACGGCCTGCGTGATGCGCGTGGTATCGGCATGGGCCAGCAGGGGATCGGCATGGGAGTGCAGTTCCAGGTGGTGGCCCGCTGCCTCCAGCGCCGGCCTGGCCGCATTCACCGCGTCGTGCACGCAATCCTGCAGCGAGACCTTCTCCTTGTGCAGCATCAGCTTGCCCTGCGTGATGCGCGAGACTTCGAGCAGGTCGTCCACCAGGCGCGCGAGGTGGCGCGACTGCCGGTCCAGGATGTCGCGGCTGCGCGTGACCAGGGGCGGCAGCGCACCGGCGCGCTTCATCAGCTCCACGGCGTTGCGGATCGGCGCGAGCGGGTTGCGCAACTCGTGGGCCAGCGTGGCCAGGAATTCGTCCTTGCGCCGGTCCGCGGTGCGCAGCGCTTCCTCTTCCGCGTGCTGCTGGCTGATGTCCGTGTTGGTGCCGAACCAGGCGAGCACCTGGCCCTCCGCATCCTTCAGCGGCGTCATGCGCGTGAGGAAGGGGCGGAACCCGCCGTCGGCAGCGCGCAGAGGGAACACCATCTCGAAGGTCTCGCCGGTGTCGAAGCTGCGGCGGATCTGTTCCACCACCGCCGGCAGCACTTCGGGGTCGTGCACGCGCCGCCAGCCCCAGCCTTCCACTTCCTGCAAGGTCGTGCCGGTGTATTCGTACCAGCGCCGGTTGTACCAGTAGACCCAGCCGTCGGGCCGCGCCATCCACGCGAGCTGGGGCATGCCGTCGGCGAGTGCGCGGAAGCGCGCCTCCAGTTCCGCGGTGGCCTGCGCGCTCTGCTTCTGCACGGTGATGTCCGCGGCCACGCCGAACAGGCGCGTGGCGCCGCCTTCCTCGTCGCGGATGGCCTGGCAGCGCGCCTCCAGCCAGCGCCAGCTGCCATCGGCGTGGCGCAGGCGGAATTCCACCGCGAGTTCTTCCTCGGAGACCGCGGCGGCGTCCATCATGCCGCGCAGGACGACGCGGTCCGCGGGATGCACCCGTTCGAAGATGAAGGCGTCGGACCCGCCCAGCGCCGCGGCCGGCCAGCCGGTCAGCTCCTGCACTTCCGGGCTCCACCAGGTCGTCTTGTGCGCGAGGTCGCGCGTCCACGCCGCCATGCGGCCGCCGTGCATGGCCAGGCTCAGCACTTCGCGGCTTTCGCGCAGCGCCGCTTCGGAGCGCGCGGTCTCCTGCGCCGCGGCCAGGTCGCGGTAGATCTTCCAGTGCTCGCCGAGCAGCATCACCAGCACGACGGAGGACGCGATCGTGGAGTACACGCGGCCCGCGTAGAAGCCGAGGTCGTAGCGTCCGGCGTTGAAGATCGAGACCAGGGCGATCTCGAAGAAGGTGGTGCACAGCATCACCATCAGCCAGAGGTCGAGCACGGAGTGCGGGCCGCGGCGCTGCCACAGCACGGCGAGCGCGAGGGCGGTCACCACCCAGGCGCCATAGCGGCCGATGTTGAAGGCCGACGAGTAGTGGATGCCGGCAAGCATCGGCGGCAGCAGGTCGTTGCCGAGCGTCGTGAGCAGCGTGCACGCCGCTGCGAGGCCGAGCACCACGAGCAGCGCGCGCACGATCGCCCGGCCGGCCGGGGCGGCGAGGGGGGCTGCGCGGCCCCGCAGCACCGCGTAGGCGATCACGGCGAGCGGCATGCCCATGTGCCAGAGCACGTGCAGGTAGCCCGTCGTCTGCGCTCCACCGCCCACGATGCCAGTGCGTGCGAAGACGTCCGGGAAGCTCAGGAGGTGCACGCTCGCCATCACCGCGGCGAAGACGTAGCCGCTGGCCAGCACCAGCACCGCCTTGTCGCGCGTGAGGCGCAGCTGGCCGAACAGCAGGGCTGCCGTCACCAGGTCGTTGATGATCAGCACCGACTGGAACAGCGGGATGAACCAGGCGGCCGGCGCGAGCGGCAGGGCGGCCAGCGGGGCGAGCCCGAGGAAGACACCCGTGGAGAGCGCCACCATGACGAGCGCGGCGCGGCGCGAAGACGCGTCGGCCGGACGGTCGGTCAGGGTGGCCGGTGCGTTCCGGCCCGAGGCGAACCGGAGCGGGGCGGGCGTCGCGGGAGGCATGGATGGGGCAGGGGCGTCCTGTTGCCATCCATGCTATCGACGCTGCGCGCCGGTGGGGCGTCAGCTTGCGGCTCGTGCGGCCGCCGGGACGGTCTTGCAGCCGTCGGCGTCATGCGACACCGCCGGGGATCAAGCCGCGACCAGCTCCAGCACGTCGCGGCCGGCCTGGCGCCGGCCGAGCTCCATGTCCTTCACCAGCGCCCAGACGCGCTCGTTCCAGGGCACCGGGCGGCCCAGGCTGCGGGCCTTGCGCACGACGTAACCCGTGAGGTGGTCCACCTCGGTGCGGCCGCGCGACTCGAAGTCGGCGACCATCGACAGGCGCCGCGTGCCCAGCGTCTCGCCGTGCGCGCGCAGTGCCTGGTGGAGCACCTGCGCCCGCGGTGCCCCGTCGGCCAGCCACTGGTCCGCCGGCACGCCGAGCACGGGTTCCGGCTCCACGCCACTGTCGCGTGCGGTGGCAAGGATCTCCTGCGTCAGGCCGATGATGACGCGGCGCGCATCGGCATCCGCATGCAGGCCGTGCGCGTCGAGTCCCGTCAGCAGGAGCAGCGGGTTGCCGGTGGAGTTGAGCACCAGCTTCATCCACCGGTACCCCAGCAGGTTGGCGGTGGCGGAGGAAGTGCCGCAGGTGCCGAACAGTTCCACCAGCCGGCGCAGGCGCGGCGAGTCGCCGCCCGCGTATTCGCCGGTGCGCAGCTGGTCGGGGCCAGGCAGCACGCGCACGCGGCCGGGACCGGCCAGGCGAGCGCCGAAGATCAGCGAGCAACCCAGCGTGCGCTCCGCACCCACGGCCGCGGCGATCAGGTCCTCGTTCAAGCCGTTCTGGCACGACACCACGCAACCCTGGTCGTCCAGCAGCTTCCGCACGAGAGGCAGGACCGCCTCCGTGTCGTCGCTGCGGACGGCCAGCAGCACGACGTCGAACGCCGCGGCCGGCGCCGCGTCGTCGTAGCCGTGGGCCGCGACGGCGAAGCGCTGCTCGCTGCCATCCGCCGCCTCCAGCACGAGCCCGCCGGCCTGCAAGGCCTGCACGTGCTCGCGCCAGCCGTCGAACAGCGTCGTGCGGATGCCGTGCTGCGCCAGGTGTGCGGCGATGCGGCACCCGATCGCGCCGGCACCGACGATGGCGATGCGCAGGGGGGCGAGGTCCTGCACTCAGTCCGCCTTGATGTTCGCGTCGCGGATCAGCTTGCCCTTGTTCTCGTAGTCGCGGCGCTGGATCGCGATGAGGTCGGCGGGGCTCCCGGCGACGACGACGAGGCCGCTCGCGACGAGCTTCGCCTTCACTTCGGGGTCGCGCAGGGCCTTGTTGATCTCGTCGCTCAGGCGTTTCGCGATCGGCTCCGGCAGGTTGGCCGGGCCGAAGAACGCGAGCCACGAAGGCATGTCGAAGCCTTCGAGCGTCTCGGCCATCGTGGGCACGTTGGGCAGGCCCTCGTAGCGCGAGGTGCTGGTGACGGCGATTGCCTTGAGGCGCCCTTCCTTCACGTGCGGCAGCACCGTGATGACGCTGGCGAACAGCATCGGGATCTGGCCGCCGATGGCGTCGTTGAGGGCCGGGCCGCCGCCGCGATAAGGCACGTGCACGAAGGGCACGCCGGTGCGCTGGCGCAGCAGCTCGCCGGAGAGGTGGTGCGGCGAGCCCGTGCCGGAGCTGCCGTAGCCGCCCTTGTCGGGGTGCGCCTTCACGTAGGCGATCAGTTCGCGCAGGTTGTTCGCCGGCACCGAAGGGTGCACCACGAGCGCGATGGGGTTCAGGGCGGCGAGGGACAGGGGCGTGAAGTCCTTCAGCGGCTGGAACGACGGCTTGGCGGCCAGGTGCACGTTGGCGGCGTGCGTCGCATCCGTGCCGAGGCCGAAGGTGTAGCCGTCGGCGGCGGACTTCGCGAGCAGCTCGGTGCCGATGTTGCCGCTCGCGCCGCCGCGGTTGTCGACCACCACCGGCTGCCCGAGGGCGGCGCCGACCTTCTGGGCCACCAGGCGGCCGAGGGCATCGGTGGACGCCCCCGGCGGATAAGGGACGATGAGCTTCACGGGCTTGTCGGGCCAGGCCTGCGCGAGGGCGAGGCCGGAAAAGGACGACAAGGCGAGGGCGGCCAGCGCCAGGCCGGCTTCACGACGTTTCATGGTGTCTCCAGGGAGTGGGGGCCGGCGCGAGGGGGGATCAAATGTCCGGACTTTCGTATGTTAGGGCCTGGGACGACCTTTCGTCAACGAAAAGGGCCCGTTTCCGCGCGCGGAGGATGGGCGTTCGCGCGTTCCTTCCGTATCATCGGGCCACTCCGAAAACGCGCGCATGACTCCCAGAAAAACCGCTGCCGCCGCACCCGCCACGGGTCCCCGTTCCGTCCGTTCGCTGGCCGCGCACGCGGCGCCGCGCTACATGCGCGTGGCCGACGCGCTGATCGCCGAGATCGAGCAGGGCACCTACCCGGTGGGCGAGATGCTGCCCCCGGAGCTGGAGATCGCGGAGCAGTACGGCGTCTCGCGCTACACCGCCCGCGAGGCGATCCGCAAGCTGACCGAGCTGGGGCTCATCACGCGGCGCGCCGGCATCGGCACCACGGTGACCTCGGCGACCGCGCAGTCGAACTACAGCGCGCGCATCTCGGACATCGACGAACTGATCCACTACGCCAAGGAAACGCGGCTCAAGATCCTCGGCGAGGAATGGGTGAAGGTGGAAGGCCCGCTCGCCGAGGTGCTGAAGCCCGCGAAGGGGCAGACCTGGCTGAAGGTGACCGCGCTGCGCTACCCGCAGGGCAGCCGCAAGCCGTTCTCGCACACCACGATGGTGGTGCAGCCCGCCTATGCGCGCATCCGCGAGCGCATCCGCGAAAGCGGCGCCGCCGTGTACCGGCTCATCGAGGAGATGTACGGCGAGCGCATCTCGGAAGTGAAGCAGGAGATCACCTGCCTCGCGCTGGACAAGGAGCAGGCGACGCTGCTCGGCGAGAAGGCGGGCAACCCGGCGCTGCTCGTGTACCGGTACTACCTGGGCAAGGACTCCAACCTGCTGTCGGTGTCCATCAACATCTATCCGCCGGACCGCTTCAAGCTCGTCACGAGCTGGCGCCTCGACTGGAAATAGAAGAAGGGACGGCGCGATGCGCCGCCCCCCGGTGCGTCACAGCGTGACGATCACCGTCTTCAGCTGCACGTAGTGCGCCAGGGCTTCGCGGCCCTTCTCGCGGCCGATGCCGCTCTGCTTGTAGCCGCCGAACGGCGTCTCGACGCCCCCCGAGGGGTACTCGTTCACGTACACCTGGCCGGCTTGCAGGCGTGCGGCCACGCGGTGCGCGCGGGACAGGTTCTGCGTCCACAGCCCCGCGGCCAGGCCGTAGTTGGTGTCGTTGGCCATGCGGATCGCATCGGCTTCGTTCTCGAAGTCCAGCACCGCGCAGACGGGCCCGAAGATCTCCTCGCGCACCACGCGCGAGTCTTCCGGCAGGCCTGCCAGCACGGTGGGCTCCACGAAGTAGCCCTTCGCATCCTTCACCTTGCCGCCGGTGACGACCTGCGCGCCTTCCTCGCGCGCGATGCCGAGGTACTCGCCGACTTTCGCGAACTGCGGGGCGGTGATGATGGGGCCGACCTGGCAATCGTCGCCCGCGCCGACCTTCAGCTTCTCCACCTCCGCCTTCAGCAGCGCGACGAAGCGGTCGCGCACGCTGCGATCCACGAGGATGCGCGTGCCGGCGATGCAGGCCTGGCCCGCGTTGACGGTGAAGCCGCGTGCGGCGCCGCGTGCCGCGGCTTCGAGGTCCGCGTCGGCGAACACGATGTCGGGCGACTTGCCGCCGAGTTCCAGCGTGACGGGCAGGATGCGGCCCGCCGCCTTGATGCCGATCTCGCGGCCCGCACGCAGCGAACCGGTGAAGGCGATCTTGGCCACCAGCGGATGGTCGACGAGGGCGGCGCCCGCTTCGAGGCCCGTGCCGGTGACGACGTTGAGCGCGCCCGCCGGCAGGCCGCACGCGACGGCGATCTCCGCCAGGCGCAGGCTGGACACCGAGGTGAACTCCGAGGGCTTCACCACGACCGCGTTGCCCGCAGCCAGGGCCGGTGCCGCGGCCCGGGCAGCCTGGTTGATGGGCGCGTTCCAGGGGGTGATCACGCCGATGACGCCGTAAGGCTCCTTCAGCGTGTAGCACAGCTTGCCGGAGCCGATGTCGATCGTCTCGCCTTCGATGGCCGGCGCGAGGCCGCCGTAGAACTCGAAGTACTGCGCGGCGATCTCGATGTCCACGCGCGCCTGCGGCAGGGGCTTGCCGGTCTCGACCTGCTCGATGCGGGCGAGTTCGTCCGCGCTCGCGCGGATGGCGACGGCGATCTTCTGCAGCACGCGGGCGCGGTCCAGCGCCTTCACGCTGCGCCAGCCCTCCACCGCTGCCGCGGCGGATTGCACCGCGCGGTCGATGTCGGACGCGTCGCCACGCGCGATGCGGAACGAAGCTTCGCCCGTGCGCGGATCGATCTCGCTGAGATGCTGGCCGCCGGCGGGCGCCACGAAGGCGCCGCCGATGTGGTGGTTCCAGGGCGTCTGCGTCATGCGAGCGGCTTGAAGTCGATGCGCTTGGCGATCTCGCCCCACTTCTTGTACTCGTGGGCGATCATGGCGCTGAACTCGGCGGGCGTGGCGGTGGCGCTCACGTTGAGGCCCAGGCTCTCCAGTCCGGCGATGACCTTGGCATCCTTCAGCGAGGCGAGCACGGCGCGGTTCATCGCGTTGGCGGCCTCGTTGGAGCCGCTGGCGGGCAGGAAGAACCCGAAGAAGTCGTCGGTCACCAGCTCCGGGCGGCCCAGCTCCTTGAAGGTCGGCACGTCCGGCAGGTTCTTCAGGCGCTCGGCGCTGGAAACGGCGATGAAGCGGGCGCGGCCGCCGCGCACGTGCTCGATCAGCGAGGGGATGGTGGCCATCTGCGCCGGGATCTGGCCGGCGATCAGGTCGTTCACGGCGAGCGAGGCGCCGCGGTACGCCACCATGGTCAGGGGCGTCTTCGTCAGGCGCGCGAGGTATTCGGCGGTGAGGTGGATGCCGGTGCCGGCGCCGCTGGTACCGTAGGACGCGTTCTTCGGGTCCTTGCGCGCCCAGGCCAGGTACTGGTCCAGCGTCTTCACTTCCGCGGGAACCGCGGGGCCCACCGCGAGGCCGAACGACGCGGTGGCGATCTTCGTCACCGGCTTCAACTCGGTGAGCGGGTCGTACGAGAGCTTCTCGAAGACGTGGGGGAACAGCACGATCATCGCGCCGGGCGTGAACAGCAGCTCCGAGCCGTCTGCCTTGTACTTCGTGAACTGCGTGATGGCCATGCGCGCGGCGGCGCCCGGCTTGTTGTCCACGATCATCGCGTCCGCGTAGTTGCCGCGCACCTGCTCGAGCACGAGGCGGGCCACGCTGTCGGCCATGTCGCCGGGCGGGAAGCCCACGGTGACGCGCGCGTTCTTGTGCAGGTTCTCGGCGAACGCGCCGGGCAGCGCGAAGCCCAGGGCGGCGGCGGCTGCCCCGCCCAGGACGTGCCTGCGATGGATGGATTGCATCAGGGTCTCCTTCGGTGGTGGATGGTTGTTCAGGGGATGAGGGCGGCCGCCTTCTCGCCGACGACGAACGACACCGCGTTCGTGTTGGCGGAGACGATGTTCGGGATGACGGAGCAGTCGGCGACGCGCAGGCCGCGCACGCCGTGGACGCGCAGTTCCGCGTCGACGACGGCATCCGCGTCGCGGCCCATCCTGCAGCTGCCCGCCCAGTGGTGCATGGACTGCGCCGTGTTGCGCACGTAGTCGAGGATCTCGTCGTCGCTCTGCGCACGCGGGCCGGGCGCGAGCTCCGCGCTCACGCGCTGCTTCAGCGGCTGGTGCTGGAAGATGGAGCGCACGTGGCGCACGGACTTCACCGCCACGTCCCGGTCCCAGGACGTGCTGAGGTAGTTGGCGTGGATCTTCGGCGCGGCGAACGGGTCGCCGCCGGCCACCGTCACGCGCCCGCGCGACTTCGGGCGCAGGTTGCACACGGAGACGGTGAGTTCCGGGTTGCGGCCGATCTCCATCGTGCCGTTCGGCGTGAATGCCCAGCTCACCGGGCGGAAGCAGATCTGCAGGTCGGGGCGGGTCACCGCGTCGCTGCTGCGCATGAACACGCAGGCCTGCGAGGCGCCGGTGGTGAGCGGCCCCTGCTTGGCGAGCAGGTAGCGCACGCCGTGCATCATCGCCCGCACGCCCCGGAAGTCGGCGTTCAGCGAACTCTCCGCGTCGCAGCCGAAGGTGTGGTGGATGTACATGTGGTCCTGCAGGTTGCGGCCCACGCCCGGCAGCGCGTGGCGCACCGGGATGCCGGCCTGCTGCAGCGTGTCGGGCGCGCCGATGCCGGAGTTCAGCAGGATCTGCGGCGAACCGAAGGCGCCGGCGCTGAGGATCACTTCGCGGCGGGCGTTGACCTGCGCGAGGCGGCCGCCGACGCGGATCTCCAGCCCCGTCGCGGTGCGCTGTTCATCGAGCAGCACGCGGGCGACCTGCGCGTCCGTGAGCACCGTGAGGTTGGGGCGCTTCCCGAGGACCGGGTAGAGGAAGGCCTTGTCGGCGCTGTGCCGCACGCCGGCGGCGATGTTGAACTGGATCAGGCCCACGCCATCCGGGCCGCCGTCGTTGAAGTCCGGGTTGAAGGGGATGCCGAGGGCCTGCACGGACTGCATGAACTCCCGCGTGGAGCCGTGCACGTACAGCGGGTCGCAGATCTGCAGCTCGCCGCTCGTGCCGCGCTGCGCCGAGCGGGCGGCGTCGCGCCGTTCCAGCTTCTTGAACAGGGGGAGCAGGTCGTCCCAGCCCCAGCCTTCCAGCCCCATCGCGCGCCACTCCTCGTAGTCCTGCGGGTGGCCGCGGAAGAAGGCCATGCCGTTGATGAGGCTGGAGCCGCCGAGGCCGCGGCCCCGGGGCGCATACACGCGGCGGTTGCGGAGTTCGGGTTCCGGCTCGGTGTGGAAGCCCCAGTTGTGCGGGCCCGGGAAGATGAGCCTGGACACGCCGGCGGGCATGTCGACCCACAGGCTGCGGGGACGCGGGCCGGCCTCGAGCAGCAGCACCGTGCGGTTCGGGTCTTCCGAGAGCCGGTTGGCGAGCACGCATCCCGCGGTGCCGGCGCCCGCGACGATGTAGTCATACGAGGGGAGCATGTTGTGGCTGTTCTATCGAATGTCCGTACATTCAGTGTAACCGGGTTCGACCGCGCGGCGGAATACCCCGCGGCGGCGCTCCGGTTCCCTCGGGTGGCGCTAAAATGTCCGGACATTATGTGCAACCCAGGTCCGGCACCCACCCGGCCCATGCGAGAAGCCCTTGACCACTTCCTCCACCGCGCCGCAGGCGCCCGCCGTCCCCTCGCTCGACGACCGCTTCCAGCTGCTGGAGGGGCGCGTCTTCCTCAATGGCAACCAGGCGCTGATCCGCATGATGGTCGACCAGATGCGGGCTGATGCCGCCGCCGGCCTGCGCACGCGTGCCTACGTCACCGGGTATCCGGGCTCCCCGCTCGGAGGCATCGACATGGCCTTGCACCGGGCGCAGCCGGTGCTGGACGCGCACGGCATCAGGCACCAGCCGGGGCAGAACGAGGAGCTCGCCGCCACCGCGCTCATGGGCACGCAGATGCTGGACGAGTACCCGCACCCGGACGTGGACGGCGTGGTCGGCTACTGGTACGGCAAAGGCCCAGGCCTCGACCGCTCGGGCGACGCGCTCAAGCACGGCAACTTCGCCGGCACCAGCGAGCACGGCGCGGTGGTGATCCTGAGCGGCGAGGACCACGAGGCCAAGAGTTCCACGGTGCCGTACCAGATGGAGTTCGCCTTCGAGCACCACGGCATCCCGGTGCTGTACCCGTCCTCGGTGCAGGAGTTCGTCGACTACGGGTTGCATGCGGCGGCGCTCTCGCGCTTCAGCGGCTGCTGGGTGGCGCTGAAGCTCGTGGGGTCGCTCTGCGACGGCGGCGAAGTGGTGCACCTGTCGGCCTCGCGCGTGCAGCCGCGCCTGCCCGAAGTGCAGTTCGACGGGCTGCCCTTCCGCAAGACCACCAACCACAAGTTCTTCCCCGGCACCAACATCGTCACCGAACGCGAGCTCTACACGCAGCGTCACGAGGCCGTGCTGGCGTATGCGCGCGCCAACCGCCTGGACCGCGTGACGGTACGGGGCAACCACGACCGCATCGGTATCCTGGCGGCCGGCAAGAGCCATGCGGACGCGATGCAGGCGCTGCACGACCTCGGCTTCGAGGACGACAGCGACCTGAACGCCGCCGGCATCCGCGTCGGCAAGGTGGCGCTGCTGTGCCCGCTGGACGACGTCTTTGTGCGCGAGTTCGCCCAGGGCCTGGACCTCGTGATCGTGGTCGAGGAAAAGCGCGACTTCCTGGAGCGGCAGGTCGGCCGCGCGCTGGTGGGCACCGGCTCGCTGCGTCTCGTAGGCAAGCGCGACACGGATGGCAGCGAGTTGTTCCCGATCGCGGGCGGCATGAACGCCGACATCGTCACCGAACGCCTGGCCCGCGTGCTGGCCCGCGAAGGCGTGCTGCCGGCGCAGGCCGAGGACCGCCTGGGCTGCATGGCGGCGGGGCATGCGCGCAACCTGCCCGCGCAGCCGGGCCGGTCGGTCAACTTCTGCTCCGGCTGCCCGCACAACGTGTCGACGCGGCTCGCACCCGGCCAGGTGGCCTGGGGCGCACCGGGCTGCCACATCATCGCCGCTGTGATGGACCGGCCGGAGCGCAAGATCGTGAACGTCACGCAGCTCGGGGGCGAGGGCCTGCCCTGGATCGGCCTGGCACCGTACACGAGCCGCCGGCACATCGTGCAGAACGTCGGCGACGGCGCGCTGTACCACTCCAGCTACCAGAACATCCGCTACGCCATCAGCAGCGGCGTGAACATCACCTTCAAGCTGCTGCTCAATGGCGTGATCGCCAACACCGGCGGGCAGGAATCGGTCGCCGCCTTCTCGCTGCCGGTGCTGCTGAACCACCTGGTGCAGGACGGCGTGAAGCGCATCGTCCTGATCACGAAGGAGGTGCAGCGGCACGGGAAGGGCGCGCTGCCGGCAAGCGTGGTCGTGCGCGGCCCCGAGGAGCTGGAATCGTCGCTGGTCGAACTCGAGAAGATCGACGGCGTGACCGTGCTGGTGTACGACGGTGAATGCGCCAACGAGCGGCGCCGCCGGCAGAAGCGCGGCAAGCTGCCGCCGCCGCAGCGCTTCACCTTCGTCAACGAGGACGTGTGCGAGAACTGCGGCGACTGCGGCCAGAAGGCCAACTGCATGTCGCTGCAGAAGGTGGACACGGAATTCGGCCGCAAGACGCAGATCCACCAGTCCTCCTGCAACCAGGACCAGAACTGCGTCAATGGCGAGTGCCCCTCCTTCGTGTCCGTGGACGTCGTCGGCGGCGCCAGGCCGCGCAAGCCGAAGAAGGTGGAGATCGACGCGAGCGGCCTGCCCGCGCCGCAGGTCGCGCCGCTGGAACGTCCGTACCACGTGTACGTGCCCGGGCTGGGCGGCACCGGCGTGCTCACCGCCAACGCGATCCTCGCGCAGGCGGCGGCGCTCGACGGCCTGGAGGTGAAGACCTACGACCAGACGGGCGCGGCGCAGAAATGGGGCGCGGTGCTCTCCAGCCTGATCCTCGCGCCGGCGGGCCGCGCGCCGCACGGCAACCGCGTCGGCGCCGGCAAGGCGGACCTGTACCTCGCGCTCGACCTGATGGCGGGCGTCGACAAGGCCAACCTGGCCTGCTGCGACGCGGGACGGACGGCGGCCGTGATCAACAGCAACGTGCTCCCGAACGGCAGCATGATCCGCGACCCCAAGCTGGTGCTGCCTACGATGCAGATGGTCGAGGCCATCCGCGGCGCTACGCGCGGCGACCGCGCGATCACGCTGGACGCACGCGCGATCTCCGAAGGCCTGTTCGGCGACTACATGATGACCAACATGGTCGCGATCGGCGCGGCCTGGCAGGCCGGGCTGCTGCCGATCTCCGCGGCGAGCATCGAGACCGCGATCAGGATGAACGGCGCGCAGGCGCACGCGAACATCCAGGCGTTCCGCGCCGGGCGCCTCGCGCAGCACGACGCCGGTGCGCTGCGGAAACTGCTGCCGCGCAAGCCCGCCACCCTGGCGGACCGCCGCGACGAGACGCTGCAGTCGCTTTCGCAGGACGACCACGCGTGGGTGCGGCAGGCCGTGGCGGCGGCGGAGGGCCTCCCCGCCGAGGCGAACCGCCAGTTGCACGTGCGGACGGTGGACCTGCTCGGATACCAGGGACGCCGGCTGGCGAAGGCGTACGTCGATACCGTCGCCCAGGTCGCGGCGCGCGAGCGGGCCGTCGCCGGCGTGGGATCGAACATGCCCGTCACGCAGGCCGTCGTGCGCAACCTGCACAAGGTGCTCGCGTACAAGGACGAGTACGAAGTCGCGCGCCTGCTGACGCAGCAGACCTTCGACGCGCGCGTCGCGGAGTCCTTCGAAGGCAGCACGCGGATCAGCTACAACCTGCAGCCCCCGCTCGCGCGCGTCTTCGGCATGAAGCGCAAGATGCGCCTCGGCCCGTGGTTCCGCCCGGCGCTGGTCGCCCTGGCGAAGCTGCGCTTCGTGCGCGGCACCGCGTTCGACCCGTTCGGCTACATGCACGTGCGCCGCGCCGAGCGCGCGTGGGCCGACTGGTACCGCCAGCTCGTGGCCGACGTGCTGCCGCGCCTCACGCTCGCCAACTGGGAAGCGGTCGCGGAACTGCTCGCGCTGCCGGACCAGGTGCGCGGCTACGAGGACATCAAGCTGCGCGCCATCGACGAGGCGAAGGCAAAGGCGCCGGCCCTGCTGGCGAAGCTGTCGCAAGCTGCCGCAGAGCCTGCGCCGCTGCCCGTTGACGTCGCCCGTGCAGTGAGCGCGTAGGGTCTTCGTCGACAAATGTCCGGACATTACGGATAATCCCTTCCCGAAGCAGGAGAGACACCATCCAAGCCGCTACCCAACCCCATGCCCCGCTGGCCGGCATCACCGTCGTCGAGATGGGCCACAGCGTGGCCGCGCCGTTCGCCGGGCAGGTGCTCGCCGACCTGGGCGCCGAAGTGATCAAGATCGAGAAGCCCGAAGGCGACGACGCCCGCAAGTGGGGTCCTCCCTTCGTGGATGGCGCCGCCGCCACCTTCCAGGCCCTCAACCGCAACAAGAAGTCCGTCGTGAGCCGCCTGCGCGACGACGCCGACCGCGAGCAGCTGCTGCGCCTCATCGACGAGCGTGCCGACGTCGTGCTGCAGAACCTGCGCCCCGGCCAGGTCGACGCGCTGGGCATCGGCGCGGCCGCCATGCTGGCGCGCAAGCCCTCGCTGGTCTACTGCAACATGGGCGCCTTCGGTGCCCGCGGGCCGCTCGCGGAGCGCCCGGGCTACGACCCTCTGATGCAGGCCTTCGGCGGGATCATGAGCGTGGTGGGCCACGAAGGGGGCGCATCCGTGCGCGTCGGCCCCTCGATCATCGACATGGGCACCGGCATGTGGGCCGTGATCGGCATCCTCTCGGCGCTGATGCGCCGCAAGGAGTCGGGCGAAGGCTCCGTCGTCGACGTGTCGCTGTTCGAGACGGCGACCAGCTGGATGACCATGCACGCCGCGCAGTACCTCGCGTCCGACGAACTGCCGCGCAAGGTCGGCTCGGGCCAGGTCGGCATCGTGCCGTACCGCGCCTACCAGACTGCCGACGGCGAGCTCGTGGTCGCGGCCGGCAACGACAAGCTGTTCAAGGCCTTCTGCGATGCGATGGGCCGTGCCGACCTCGCGGAAGACGCGCGCTTCACGAGCAACCCCGAGCGCGTGCGCAACGCCACCGCGCTGTATGCACAGATCGAGGCCGAGATGCTGCGCCGGACCAACGCCGACTGGCAGGCCCTGCTGGATGCGCGCGGCGTTCCCTGCGCTCCCGTGCAGAACGCCAGGCAGATGCTGGAGCACGAGCAGACGCGCGCGCTCGGCATCGTGCAGCAGGTGCCCGGCTCCAGCATCCCGCTGATCGGGCTGCCGGTTTCCTTCAACGGCCGCCGGCCGCAGGCGCGCAGTGCGGCTCCTTCGCTGGGCGAGCACACCGACACCATCACCGCGCAGGAGGAGGCGCGCCAGGCATGAGCTTCGAAATCCGGAACTACGAGACGCTGCAGCTCGCGCAGCATGGCGACCACGTGCTGCAGGTCACGATCAACCGCCCCGAGGCGATGAACGCGATCACCACGCAGATGGGGCACGACCTGCTGGACGTGTGGACGCGGCTGACGGTGGCTCCGCAGAACATCCGCTGCGCCATCCTCACCGGCGCCGGCGAGCGCGCCTTCTGCGCCGGCGGCGACCTGAAGGAACGCAACGGCATGAGCAACGAGGCGTGGCAGGCGCAGCACGAGCTGTTCGAGCGCGGCTTCCTCGCGCTGCTCGAATGCACGGTGCCCGTCATCGCCGCGGTGAACGGCTATGCCTACGGCGGCGGCTGCGAGACGGTGCTGGGTTGCGACTTCGTCTACGCCTCGGCCAACGCGCAGTTCGCGCTGTCCGAAGTCAAGCTGGGCATCATGCCCGGCGGCGGCGGCACGCAGACGCTGGCGCGCGCCGTCGGCGAGCGCCGCGCCAAGGAGCTGATCCTGTCCGCGCGCCCGTTCAGCGCGCGCGAGGCTTGCGAGTGGGGCATGGTCAACCGCGTGCTCGACACGCAGCAGGAGCTGCTGGCCGAAGCGCTGAAGACGGCCGAAACCATCGCCGGCAACGCGCCGTTGTCCGTGCGCCAGGCGAAGAAGTCCATCCACTTCGGCCTGCAGTCCGACCTGCAGACCGCCTACCGCTTCGAGATCGAAGCCTACAACCGCCTGGTGCCCACGCAGGACCGGCTGGAAGGCGTGCGTGCCTTCGCCGAGAAGCGCAAGCCGGTGTTCCAGGGCCGCTGAAGGAGACGCACATGGACAACAAGGACATCGACGTCGTCGTCACCGAAGTCGGCCTGCGCGACGGCCTGCAGTCGCTGGAGACCTTCTTCCCGACCGAGGGCAAGATCGACTGGATGCGCGCGGAGTTCGCCGCGGGCATGCGCGAGATCGAGGTCACCTCGCTCGTCCCGCCCAAGCTCGTGCCGCAGTTCGTCGACGCGCAGCAGGTGGTGGAGGCCGCGCACCAGGTGGAGGGCCTCACCATCGTGGCGCTGGCGCCCAACATGAAGGGTGCCGAGCGTGCCTTCGAGCTGGGCGTGCACAAGGTCAACTACGTGCTCTCCGTCAGCCGCACGCACAACCTGAAGAACGTGCGCCGCGAGCGCGAGGAGTCGGTGGCCGACTTCGCGCGCATCGTCGAGGCGGCGCGCGCCCGCGAGAACCGGCCGTGGCTGGTGGGCGGGCTGTCGTCCGCGCTCGGCTGCTCCTACGAAGGCGCGGTGCCGCTGGAGGACGTGGTGCGCTGGGGCGTCGCCCTGGCCGAAGCGGGCGCCGACGAGATCATGATCGCCGACACCGTGGGCCATGCGGATCCGACGCTGGTCCGCCGCACCTTCAAGGCGGTGCAGGAAGCCGTCGGGCCCGTTCCGGTCAGCGCCCACTTCCACGACACGCGCGGCCTCGGCCTCGCCAACGTGGTCGCCGCGCTGGAGACGGGCGTGCGCCGCTTCGAGGCCTCCCTCGGCGGCCTCGGCGGCTGCCAGTTCGCGCCGGGCGCCACGGGCAACATCGTGATGGAAGACCTGTGCTTCCTGCTCGAGTCCATGGGCCTGCGCACCGGCGTCGACATCGAGCGCCTCGTGCACGTGCGCGAGATCATCGCGCGCCACCTCCCCGCCACGCCGCTGTACGGCGGCGTCGCCCGCGCCGGCCTGCCGCGCCAGTACGTCCCGGCCGCCGCCCGCGGCATCGTCCAACACGCATCCAACCTGAGCACCGCAGCATGACCCAAGACACGAGCACCGCCCACGTCAGCATGGACCTGGGCGAGGACTATCCCGAGATCCGCGAGAGCGTGCGCCGCATCTGCGCCGACTTCCCCGGCAGCTACTGGCGCGAGAAGGACGAGAAGGAGGCCTACCCCTCCGAGTTCGTCCAGGCCATGACGGAAGCCGGCTTCCTGGCCGCGCTGATCCCGGAGGAGTACGGCGGCGCCGGTCTCCCGCTGCGCGCGGCCGGCGTGATCCTGGAAGAGATCCACGCTTCCGGCGCCAACGCCGGTGCCACGCACGCGCAGATGTACACCATGGGTTCCGTGTTGCGGCACGGCACGCCCGCGCAGAAGGACAAGTACCTGCCCAGGATCGCCAGCGGCGAACTGCGCCTGCAGGCCTTCGGCGTGACCGAGCCGACCTCCGGCACCGATACCACCAAGCTCAAGACCCGCGCCGTGCGGGAGGGCGACGAGTACGTGATCAACGGCCAGAAGATCTGGACCTCGCGCGCGCTGTACTCCGACCTGATGCTGCTGCTGGCGCGCACCACGCCGATCGAGCAGGTCGCCAAGAAGAGCGAAGGCCTGTCCGTGTTCCTGGTGGACATGCGCAAGGCCGTCGGCAACGGCATGACCATCCGCCCGATCAAGGCGATGATCAACCACAACACGACCGAAGTGTTCTTCGACAACCTCCGCATCCCGGCCGACAGCCTGGTGGGCCCGGAGGGCAAGGGCCTGAAGGTGATCCTGGACGGCATGAACGCCGAGCGCATCCTGGTCTCGCACGAGTCGCTGGGCGACGCCAAGTGGTTCATCAGGACGGCCACCAAGTACGCCAACGAACGCGTGGTGTTCGACCGCCCGATCGGCAAGAACCAGGGCATCCAGTTCCCGATTGCCAAGTCGTACGCGCAGACGCAAGCCGCGGAGCTGATGCTGCGCAAGGCCGCCGCGCTGTTCCAGGCCGGCCAGCCCTGCGGCGAATTCGCCAACCTGTCCAAGCTGCTCACCGCCGAAGCCGCGTGGGAAGCGGGCGAGGCCTGCATGCAGACGCACGGCGGCTTCGCCTTTGCCCGCGAGTACGACGTGGAGCGCAAGTGGCGCGAAGCGCGCGTGCAGCGCACGGCGCCGATCTCCACCAACCTGATCCTGTCGTACGTGGCCGAGCACGTGCTGGGCCTGCCGCGGTCGTACTGAGCATGGCAGGACTCACTGCGCAGATCGCGGAGTTCGTCGCCGGCCCGGCGCCGGCGCTCTCGCCCGAAGTGCTGCGGACGGTGCGCACCGGCTTCGTCGACACGGTGGGCGTGATGCTCGCCGGCGCCGGCGAACCGGTGACGGGCGTGGTGCGGGGCTTCGTGCAGGCGGCCCGGTCGCCCTTGCACGATGCCTCCGTCCTGCTGGGCGCGGAGCGCGCGTCGGCGCGCGACGCCGCGCTGGTGAACGCGACGGCGGCCCACGCGCTGGACTACGACGACGTCGGCCTCATGGGCCACCCGAGCGTGGTGCTGGTGCCCGCGCTGCTGGCCGAAGGCGAGCGCCTGCATGCCGGCGGCCTGGCGCTGATGCAGGCCTACGTGAAGGGCTACGAGGTGTGGGGCGAGCTGATCGCCCGCGACCAGGACCGGCACCACGGCAAGGGCTGGCATCCGACGGCGGTGTTCGGCGTCGTGGCCGTCGCGGCGGCTGTCGCTGCGTTGCGCGGCCTGCCGGCGGCGCAGGCGCAGCATGCCATCGGCATCGCGGGCAGCCTGGCCAGCGGCCTCATCGCGAATTTCGGCACCATGACCAAACCCTTCCACGCGGGGCAGGCAGCGGCGCACGGCATCGACGCGGTGAACCTCGCGCAGGCGGGGATGACGGCGGCGCCGGATGCGATCGAGCACCATGCCGGCTTCCTGGCGGCGCTGTCGCCGGCCGGGCGGGTGGACCGCTCGCCATGCGAGCGCCCGCTGCGCGAGCTGTCGCGCGTGGCCACGCTGGGGCTGACCGTCAAGAAGTACCCGATGTGCTTCGCGACGCACCGCGTGATCGACGGGGTGCTGGACCTGGCGCGCGAGCACGCGCTGGACCCGCAGCGCGTCCGCGAGGTGCGTGCCGCGATCGGCGTGACGCAGGACTCGATGCTGCGCAACCACGATCCGCGCACGGGGCTGGAAGCGAAGTTCAGCCTGGAGTTCGCGGTGGCCGCGGGGTTGGCGGTGCGCAAGGTGGGGCTGGCGGAACTTCAGGACGCCTTCGTGCGCCGCGCGGACGTGCAGGCCCTCATGCGCAAGGTGCGCATCACGACGGTGGACACCGTCTGCCCGCACGAGCCGACGCTCTCGCTCAGCGATCGCGTGGTCGTGGAGATGGACGACGGCCGCGTGTTCGACAGTGGCGACATCGAGGAGACGCGTGGCGGGCTCGCGCGGCCGCTGCTGCCGGGCGAGCTGGAGTCCAAGTTCATGGACTGCACCGCGGCCTCGGGCGTCGACGGCGCCACCCTCTACGGCCGCCTGCAGCGGCTGGAAACCCTGGACGACGTAGCCCGGCTGGCCGCCGCGTCCGCGCATTGAACAGCGAAGGAAGAAACGAATGAAGGTCCTGGTCCCGGTCAAGCGGGTGGTGGACTACAACGTGAAGGTCCGCGTCAAGTCGGACAACACGGGTGTGGACATCGCGAACGTCAAGATGAGCATGAATCCCTTCGACGAGATCGCGGTGGAAGAAGCCGTGCGCCTGAAGGAGAAGGGCGTGGCGACCGAAGTGATCGCCGTCTCCTGCGGCGTGCAGCAGTGCCAGGAGACCCTGCGCACGGCGATGGCCATCGGCGCCGATCGCGCGATCCTGGTGCAGACCGACGAGGAGCTGCAGCCGCTGGCCGTGGCCAAGCTGCTGAAGGCGCTGGTCGACAAGGAGCAGCCCGGCCTGGTGATCCTGGGCAAGCAGGCGATCGACGACGACTGCAACCAGACCGGCCAGATGCTGGCGGCGCTGGCCGACCTGCCGCAAGCCACTTTCGCCTCCAAGGTCGAAGTCGAAGCAGCAAGTGGCGCAAGCGCCAAGGGCCAGGCGAAGGTCACGCGCGAAGTCGACGGCGGCCTGGAGACGCTGGAAGTCTCGCTGCCCGCGGTGGTCACCACCGACCTGCGCCTGAACGAGCCGCGCTACGTGACGCTGCCCAACATCATGAAGGCGAAGAAGAAGCAGCTGGACACGGTCAAGCCCGAGGACCTGGGCGTGGACGTCAAGCCGCGCCTGAAGACGCTGAAGGTCACCGAACCCGCCAAGCGCGGCGCCGGCGTGAAGGTGCCCGACGTGGCCACCCTCGTGCAGAAGCTCAAGACCGAAGCGAAGGTCATCTAACAGCCGAATACGGACATCCGAACGCAAAGGGCGCAAAAACTACGCAAAGAACGCAAAAGATTCAAAGGAAAACTTCATAGGTTTTCTTTTGCGTCCTTTGCGAATCCTTTGCGCCCTTTGCGTTCGGATGTCCGCCCCCGACTTCAAGGACACCCCATGACCTCCCTCGTCATCGCTGAACACGACAACGCGTCCATCAAGGCCGCGACCCTGAATACCGTCACCGCTGCGGCTGCCTGCGGCGGCGAAGTGCACGTGCTGGTGGCCGGCGCCAATGCCGCCGAAGCTGCCAAGGCCGCCGCGCAGATCGCCGGCGTGGCCAAGGTGATCCACGCCGACGGCGCGCAGTTCGAGCACGGGCTGGCGGAGAACGTCGCCGCCCAGGTGCTGGCGCTCGCCGGCAACTACTCGCACATCCTGTTCCCGGCCACCGCCGGCGGCAAGAACGTCGCCCCGCGCGTGGCCGCGAAGCTGGACGTCGCGCAGATCTCCGACATCACCAAGGTCGATGCGGCCGATACCTTCGAGCGCCCGATCTACGCCGGCAACGCCATCGCCACGGTGCAGAGCGCCGACCAGGTGAAGGTGATCACGGTGCGCACGACGGCCTTCGATCCCGCTGCCGCCACCGGTGGCAGCGCTTCGGTCGAGGCGGCGGCTGCCGCAGCGGATGCGGGCAAGTCCAGGTTCCTCGGCCAGCAGATCGCGAAGAACGACCGTCCCGAGCTCACCGCCGCGAAGATCATCGTTTCCGGCGGCCGCGCGCTCGGTTCTTCCGAGAAGTTCCAGGAAGTGCTCACCCCGCTCGCCGACAAGCTCGGCGCGGCGATCGGTGCCTCCCGCGCCGCGGTGGATGCGGGTTATGCGGCGAACGACCTGCAAGTCGGCCAGACGGGCAAGATCGTCGCGCCGCAGCTCTACATCGCAGCCGGCATTTCCGGCGCGATCCAGCACCTCGCGGGCATGAAGGACTCGAAAGTGATCGTCGCGATCAACAAGGACCCCGAAGCGCCCATCTTCAGCGTGGCCGACTACGGCCTCGAGGCGGACCTGTTCACGGCCGTCCCGGAGCTGCAGAACGCGGTCTGAGGCGGCACGGGCGGCCTACTTCCCCACGGCCGCCCGGATCGGCTCCACGGCTTCCTGCAGCGCCTTCAGCAGCTTCGCCTTCTCCTTCGTCACCTCGCCCATCGGCCCGCCGACGCTCAGCGTCATGGGCTTCTCGCCGCGCGGCACCGGCAGCAGGATCGCCAGGGCGGCCGCACCCGCGACGGAGGTGCCCAGCGAGAGGGCGTAGCCGTTGCGCCGGGTTTCCTCGCGATCGCGCAGCACCTCCTCGAGCGTGAGCACGCGCTGCGGGTCCGTCTCGGTGGCGTTCACGCGGCGCAGGAGCAGGGCGATCTCGCGTTCGGCTTTCAGCGTCAACAACATCTTCCCCGGCGCGCTGCGGAACAGCGGCCGCAGCGACCCCGTCTTCGCGGTGAAGCGGCCTTCCCGCGTGGCCTGCAGCACGTGCAGGTAGCGCACGTGCAGGCCGTGCTGCGCGCCGATCATCACCGTGTGGCCGGTCTGGCCGTGCACCTTCTCCATCAGGTCCAGCAGGCTCTTGTCGCTGAACAGCTGGTCGCCGATCCACTCGGCCGCCAGCAGGATGCGCACGCTGGGCGAGTACATGCCGGTGCGCGCGTCCTGGTCGTAGAAGCCCGCGTCCGCCAGCGACCGCAGCAGCACCGAGGTGCTGGATTGCGGCCAGCCGAGCGACTGCGACACTTCCTTCACGCTGGCCGGCCGCCGCCATTCCGCGAAGAACTCCAGCAACTCCATGGCGCGGCGCGCCGACTTCACCGACGGCTCGGGCATTCACACTCCTGATCTTGCATCACATACGTGATTCTGCCCCGGCCGGACGCTGCGGCGCCTATGCTGCGGCCATGAGCACCCCCGCCCCCGACTCGCGCCCGCCGCAGCTGCAGGTGGCGCAGGGCGTCGCGCGCATCACGCTGCGCCGCCCCGCCCACCGCAACCGCCTGCACAACGAGGACCTCGCCTTCCTCATGGAGAGCTTCCGCAGGATCGATGCGGACCCCTCCGTGAGGGTGCTGGTCCTCGATGCGCAGGTGCTGCCGGATCGCCCCGTCTTCAGCGCCGGCTACAACATCGGCGATTTCCAGGCCGGACCGCCGGAAGTGCCGTTCGAGCAGGTCGTCGACGCGCTGGAACAGCTGCGCGCCGTCACGATCTGCGTGCTGGAAGGCAGCGTGTACGGCGGCGCCACCGACCTCGTGCTCGCCTGCGACCTCGCGCTCGGCGCCGAAGGCATCGAGATGCGCATGCCGGCCGCCGCGCTGGGCATGCACTACTACGCGAGCGGGCTGCGCCGCTACGTCTCGCGCCTGGGCGTGGCCGTGGCCAAGCGCGCGTTCCTCACCGCGGAGGCGATCGATGCGCAGGCGCTGCTGCGCGCGGGCTACGTGCAGGAGCTGGTGCCGCGCGCGGAGCTGGCTGCCCGCGTGGACGCATTGGCGGCACAGGTCGCATCGCTCTCGCCGCTGGCCCTGGACAGCCTCAAGCAGTCGCTCAACGAACTCGCCCGCGGCGAATGGAACGAGCAGAAGTTGCGCGATCGCGCCGCGAGCACGATGGCCAGCGAGGACTTCGCCGAGGCGCAGCGCGCCTTCCAGGAGAAACGCAAGCCGCAGTGGAAGGGTCGCTGAAATGCCGCGCATCCAGGCAGGCCAGGCGCTCGCACCCTACCGCGTCCTCGACCTCTCCCGCGTGCGCGCGGGCCCCACGTGCGTGCGCATGCTGGCGGACTTCGGCGCCGACGTGATCCGCATCGAGCCGCCCCCGGGCGTCGACGCCAACGACAACATGTTCGTGGACAACCGCGAAGGCGGCGACTTCCAGAACCTCAACCGCAACAAGCGCTCGCTGACGCTCAACCTGAAGAAGCCGGAAGGCATGGCGGTGCTGCGGCGCCTCGTCGCGTCGGCCGACGTGGTGGTGGAGAACTGGCGGCCCGACGTGAAGCAGCGCCTCGGCCTCGACTACGAGTCGCTGAAGGCCATCAACCCGCGCATCGTGCTGGCCAGCATCTCCGGCTTCGGCCAGGACGGGCCGTATGCCTGGCGCCCCGGCTTCGACCAGGTGATCCAGGGCATGGGCGGCTTGACCTCGGTCACGGGCTTCCCGGGCCAGCCGGTGCGCGCCGGCATCGCCGTCGCCGATTCCAGCGCGGGCCTGTACCTCGCCCTCGGCATCTTCGCCGCGCTGCTGGAGCGCGAACGCTCGGGCGAGGGGCAGTGGGTCCATGCCTCGCTGCTGCACACGCTGATCGCGATGATGGATCTCCAGGCGGCACGCTACCTGAACGAAGGCGCGGTGCCGCAGCCTTGCGGCAACGACCATCCCACGGCCAGCCCGATGGGCCTGTTCCGCGCGCAGGACGGCAGCCTCAACCTGGGGGTCGCCGGCAGCGGCAACTGGCGCCGCTTCTGCGAGGCGCTGCAGCGCCCGCAGTGGCTGCAGGACGAGCGCTTCGCCAGCGAGCGCGCGCGCATTGCCAACCGCGCTGCGCTCACCGAGGAGATCGAAGCCCTGTTCGCAACGCAGCCCGTGGCGCACTGGGTCGAACTCCTCAACCGCGCCGGCGTCCCGGCGGGGCCGCTGTACACCGTGCCGCAGGTCTTCGAGGACCCGCAGGTGCGCCACATGCGGGCCACCGCGCAGGCGACGACGCGCGCGGGAAAGACCTGCACCTTCGTCACGCAGCCCGTGCAATTGCAGCGCACACCGGCCTCCGTGCAGACTGCCGCGCCCGAGTGCGGCGAGCACAGCGACGAGGTGCTGCGCGAGGCCGGCTACGGCGAAGACGAGATCCGGCGCCTGCGCGAGCAGGGCGTCGTGTAGAAACGCGAACCAGGCGAAACAAAGGAGACAAGGAAATGACGTTCGATTCCCGTTCGGGCCGCATCGGCCGCAGAAGCGTGCTGGCCCTCGGCCTCTCGGCCCTCGCCGCGCGCGGCGCATTCGCACAGTCCTGGCCGGAGCGGCCCATCAAGATGATCGTGCCGTTCCCGCCGGGCGGCGGCGCCGACAACGCGGCGCGTGCCTTCGGCGAGAAGCTGGCGACGCTGCTGGGCCAGCCGGTGGTCATCGACAACCGTCCCGGCGCCTCCGGCAACATCGGCGCCGAACTCGCCGCGCGCGCGGCCGCCGACGGCTACACGCTGCTGTTCGGCAACGAGTTCCTCGCCACGAACCCCGCCTTGTTCAAGTCGCTGCGGTTCGACTCGATCCGCGACTTCGTGCCGGTGGCGCGCGTGGCGAGTTCCGCCTCGGCGATCGCCGTGCATCCCTCGGTGCCGGCCAAGACGCTCAAGGAGCTGATCGCGCTCGCGAAGACGAAGTCGCTGAACTACGCCTCCCCCGGCGTCGGCACCGGTCCGCACCTGTACGGCCAGCTGATGGCGCTCAACACCGGCGCCAAGCTGAACCACGTGCCTTACAAGGGCACCGCGCCCGCGATGGCCGACACCGTGGGCGGGCAGGTGGACTTCATCATCTCCACCGCGGCGCCCATGGTGCCGTACGCGCAGTCCGGGAAGCTGCGCGTGCTGGCGGTGACGGGCGCGCAGCGGACCAACGACCTGCCCGACGTGCCGACCGCGATCGAGAGCGGCATCGTGGCCGACCCTTACGAAGTCTGGTACGGGGTGCTGGCGCCGTCCGCCGTGCCGAAGCCGGTGCTCGCGAAGCTGCAGCAGGTCTCCGAGCAGGCGATGCGCGACCCCGAGCTGGTGGGACGCCTGAACAAGGCAGGCTACGACGTGCGCGTCGTCGCGCCCGACCAGTTCGGCGCCGAGATCAGGCGCGACATGGAGCGCTGGACGCGCGTGGTGCAGCAGGCCCGGATCGAACGCGAATGAGCGAGGCCGGCATGCGGTCATGGTGGATCCGCACCGAAGCGGGCGCCATGAAGCTCGAGATGCGCGAGGTGCCGGTGCCCCGGCCCGGCGCCGGACAACTGGCGGTGCGCATCCGCGCCGCGGCGCTGAACCGCGGCGAGTTCATCGCGGGGCACGGCCTGCATGCCGCCGGTGCGGCGGCGCGGCCGGCGGGCTTCGAAGCATCGGGCGAAGTGACGGCCGTCGGCGAAGGCGTGGCCGGCTTCGCGGTGGGCCAGCGCGTGATGGGCCGCTGCGACGGCGCCTTCGCGGAGCACGGGCTCATGCAGGCGGGCGAAGCCTTCGTCGTGCCCGAAGCGCTATCGTGGGAGCAGGCCGCCTGCGCCTACGTGACCTACCTGACCGCCCACGACATGCTCATCGCGCAAGGACGCCTGCGCGCCGGCGAGTGGATGCTGGTCACCGGCATCTCCTCCGGCGTGGGCGTCGCGGCCTTGCAGGTGGCCAAGGCGCTGGGTGCACGCGTGATGGGGACCTCCGGCTCGCCGGCCAAGCTGCAGCGGCTGCAGGCCATGGGGCTCGACGTCGCGCTCGCGACGCGCGCGCCGGACTTCGTGCCGGCGGTGCTGGAGGCGAGCGGCGGCCGCGGCGTGGACCTCGTGGTCAACACCGTCGGCGGCTCGGTGTTCGCTGCGTGCGTGGAGGCGCTGGGCTTCGAAGGGCGGCTCGCGACCGTGGGCTACGTGGACGGCGTCGTGCGCGCCGAACTCGACCTGATGGCGCTGCACAAGAAGCGGCTGCAGCTGTTCGGGGTGTCGAACAAGATGCGCACGGTGCGGCATCGCGTCGATGCCGCGGCGGAATTCCGGCGTGACCTGCTGCCGCTGATGGAGGCGGGACGCGTCGTTCCGCTGGTGGACCAGGCCTATCCCTTCGAGGCGCTCGACGAGGCGCGGCGCGCGATGGAGGCGGGCGCGCACCTGGGGAAGATCGTGCTGCGGGTGGACTAGGACGTCACTTCGGCGTCGTCCTCTTCTCCCCGTGCTTGTTCGGCCCGGTCGGCGATGCGCCCGACCGCCCGCCCTTTTTCGCTGCAGCCTTCTCCGAAACGGCGCCGCTGGAGTGCGTCTTCTTGCCGGCGTGGGTCTTCCCACCCTGGTTGTCCTTGCTCGACTGGGGCATGTGGCTTTCCTTGCTGAAGTTTTCCAGCAAGGTAAAGCCCGCCCCCGCACCGCCCTGTGAGATTCGAAGGCAAGTTCCGGTAGGAGCGCGCTCCTGAGCCGCTACTTGCCCGAAGCCCGCGCCTGCCGCTCGGCCCGCACCGCGAGCGCGAAGATGCCCAGGCCCGCGATCCCCAGCAGCGCGCCCACCCAGCCCGTCGAAGTCCAGCCCAGCCCCGCGCTGATCGTCACGCCGCCCAGCCAGGCGCCCAGTGCGTTGGCCATGTTGAAGGCGGAGTGGTTCAGCGCCGCCGCGAGCGTCTGCGCCTCGCCCGCGACGTCCATCAGCCGGATCTGCAGCGCCGGCCCGATGGCCACGATGGTGCCGATCAGGAAGGTGCCCGCCGCGGCGGTGACGACGTGCTCCGCCGCGAAGGTGAAGGCGCCGAGCACGACCACCGCCCACACCAGCAGCCCGCCGATGGTGCGCATCAGCGAGTGGTCCGCCAGCCGCGCGCCGGCGATGTTGCCGGCCACCATGCCGGTGCCGAACAGCGCCAGCACCAGCGGCACCTGCGCGAGCGGCAGGCCGGCCACTTCGGTCAGCGTCGGCTTGATGTAGCTGAAGACGGAGAACATGCCGCCGAAGCCGATCGCGCCGATGCCCAGCGTGAGCCACACGTGCTTGTTGCGCAGGGCCTGCAGCTCGCGCCAGGCGCCCGCACCCGGCTCCGCCGGGATGTGCGGCACGCCGTAGCGCAAGAGCACCACGGCGAGCGCGGCGATCAAGCCCACGAACACGAAGGCGGCGCGCCAGCCGAAATGCTGGCCCAGCGCGGAGGCGATCGGCACGCCCACGAGCGTCGCGCCCGTGAGTCCCAGCATCACGAGGCCCACGGCGCGCGCGCGTCGCCCCGGTGGCGCCAGCGATGCAGCGACCAGTGCCGCCACGCCGAAATAGGTGCCGTGCGGCAGGCCGGAGAGGAAGCGCAGCACGTTGAGCGACAGGTAGCCGGGCGCGAGCGCCGAGCCGATGTTCGCCAGCGCGTAGGCCGCCATCAGCGCGATGAGCAGCGCACGCCGTCCCCATCCGGCGGCGAGCACGGCCAGCGCGGGCGCACCGATCACGACGCCGAGCGCGTAGGCGCTGATCACGTGGCCGGCTTGCGGGATGCTGACGCCGATGTCGCGCGCGACCTCGGGCAGCAGCCCCATGATCACGAACTCGCCCGTGCCGATGGAAAACCCGCCGACGCCGAGCGCCAGCACGGCGCGCAGCAGGCGCGCGTCGCTGGAAGAAGGGGACGAGGGAACTGCCGTGCCGCCGTCCAGGGCAGGGCCCTGGTCCGGCTGGAGCCGAGGTGAAGTCATTCGTTGTTCTGCGGGAGGCGCCGCGGGACGCGGGCAGGAGGCGGGAAGCAAGTCCCGTGCGGCGATCTTGCCAGCCGGGCCGTGTCGGTGCTGGCGTGGGGCCATGGTAGGTGTTCAGGGTTAAAGCGATCGCCTTCTTTCCCGGGTGGCAACTCGACAGTAAGCTTCGCCCAAGGTTGTCGCGGACGTGATCCGGCGTCCGGGGGGCGACCGCCTGGAGTCATCGGGATGAATCAAGCAGTACCGGCCACCCTGGCCTTCTTCCCGGGAGCAGCGTCGTGACGATCGCATCGATGCAGCGCTGCGCCCAGGCCGCCGAAGTGTGCGCGGCCGCATGCGACGCCGCCCTTGCGGCGGACGATTCCTATACGCGCCCGGGCACCGAACCTTATGCGGCGGGCCACCTGGCCCTGGTGTCCTGCGGCGCGGTCTGCAGCCTGGTGGTTGCCGCCGTGCGCGAGGGCGATGGCGACCTGGAGTTGCTGCGCTGGTGCGCGGAGACCTGCTCCCAGTGCGCCAGCGGAGAACGCCCGGAGCACATGCCGCCGGCAGCCTGGAGCCTCGTCACGCGCGCGTGCATGCGGTGCGCGATCGCGTGCCAGGCCGTGGTCGACCACGTCGCGCACTTCGCCCGGCAGGCCATCGAGGCCAGCCGCGACACGGACTTCCACAACCTGGAAGCATGACGCGCGTCTTCATCCATTCCTGGCACGGCGACTTCGCGAAGACCGCCTTCGCGGAGGAGCCCGATTCCGCGAAGCGCGCGGCCGGTGACGGCTACCGTCGCCTGAAGCTGATCGCTTGCGGATGCGGCACGCGCCACCTGCAGCGCATCCGCCGGCCCCTGTGGATGCGCCCCGTGTTCCTCTTCCGGCTGTATCGATGCGGGAGATGCGGCGCCGACGTGTTCCGCCCGCGCGGCGGGCAGCGCAAGTACTACGCCGCGTTCTAGCTTCGGCGCCTCAGTGCGTGGCCGCCACCACGGACCAGCGCGCCGACAGCCGCTGCAGGGCGTCGAGCCAGAGCGGCGCGTCCATGGATTGGAGCTGGTGCCAGGAGAAGGTGCCCCGGCGCGAGCGGCCGGCGGGATCGACCCACGCGCAAAGCAGCAGGTTGCCGACCAGCAATTCGACGGACATCGTCGGTCCGCCGGCCTTCAGCCGGACCTGGTCGCCTGCCTTAAATCCGTGGTCGTACTGCATTTGTCTGATCACCCTGACAGTCCAGCAATTGTCATGCAGTGTGCGTTGCGTGTGTGCTCATCCGGAAGGAGTTACATCACCCCGTGACATCTTCCACACACCGCCCTGGTGCCATCACCGCGGCAGCGGCCGGACGACGCCGGCGGCGGGCGCGGGTTCGCGCTCTTCCGGCCTGTCCGCGTCGGCGACGCTGAACCCCGTCCAGCCCGCCAGGGCCCGCTCCACGGCCGCGATGTCCACCGGCTTGGTGAGGTGCAGGTCGAAGCCGGATTCCAGGCACATGCGCTTGTCGTCCTCCGTTCCCCAGCCGGTGAGGGCGACGAGGAACGCGCCGGCCAGGGCCGGGTCGCCGCGGAAGCGCCGGGCGACGTCCAGCCCGCTGATGCCGGGCAGGCCGATGTCCAGGAACACGACGTCCGGCAGGAAGTCGCGCGCGACTTCGATGGCCGCGTGGCCGTCATGGGCGGTGCGCGTGGCGTGGCCGGCCAGCGCCAGCATCGTCTCCAGCGTCTCGGCCGCATCGACGTTGTCGTCGACGACGAGCACGCGCCGCCCCGCCACCTGCGCCTGAGCGTCGGCGGCGGCCGCGGGCGCGATGGCCGCGCGGGGGAAGGCCGCCGCCTGCGGCAACGTCACGAAGAACGTGCTCCCGTGGCCGATGCCGGCGCTCTGCACCGTCACGGAACCGCCATGCAGTTCGACCAGCCGCCGCACGAGCGCGAGCCCGACGCCCAGCCCGCCCTGCGAATGCCGGCGCGTGCCCTCCACCTGCATGAAGAGGTCGAAGACGCGCGGCTGCACCGCGGCGTCTATGCCGGAGCCGTTGTCCGCGACGTAGATCTCCACCTGCTCGCCGCGCCGGCGCGAGCCCACGCGGATGCGCCCGCCGGGCGCGGTGTACTTGGCGGCGTTGTTCACCAGGTTGCCGACGACCTGCGCGAGGCGCGTGAGGTCGCCTTCGACCCACAGCGCCTCCGTGTCCAGCTCGAGCTCCAGGGTGTGCCTCTTCGATTCGACGAGCTGGCGCGAGCCCTCCACCGCATGCGCGACGACGGTGCCCACCTCCACCGGGTCGTGCCGGATCTCGATGTGGCCGCGGCTGATGCGCGAGATGTCCAGCAGGTCGTCGACCAGCCGCACCATGTGTCCCAGCTGGCGCTCCATCATGGCGCGTGCCTGCTCGACCGGCGCCGAACCGGGCTTGCCGCGGCGCAGGATCTCCAGCCCGGTGCGCAAGGGCGCCAGGGGGTTGCGCAATTCGTGCGCCAGGGTCGCGAGGAACTCGTCCTTCATGCGGGCCGCGCTGCGCAGCGCTTCCTCGGCAGCCTGCCGTTCGGTAACGTCGCGGATCGTGCCGGCGAGCCTGCGTCCGGGGCCGGCGGAAACGGGCACCACCTGCGCCTCCGCTTCCAGCCAGAGCATGGCGCCGTCCGGGTGCACGACGCGGTACACCTCGTGGAAGCGGCCGCTCTCCCAGGCTGCCGCGAGGCCGGCCTCGATCTGGGGCACGTCGTCCGGATGGAGGGCGTTGCCCCAGACCTCCGTAGGGATCGCTTCGAGCTTTTCCGTCGCCACGCCGAGGAGCTTGGCCACTTCTTCGCTCCAGACCGCGAGCCCGGTGCCCTCGTCGAGTTCCCACACGCCGATGCCGCCCGCGCGCTGCGCGCGCACGAGCCGGTCGCCCGCGGCCTGCAGGGCGGCCTGCGTCTCCTTCAGCGCATGCACGTCCACGGCCATGCCGAGCCAGCTGGCGATGCGCCCGTCGGTGTCGCGGATGGGCGTGCCGCGCGCCTGGAACCAGCGGTACTCGCCGTCGTGCCGCCGGATGCGGTATTCGATGTCGTAGAAAGTGCCCTCCGCGACGGCCTGCTGCCAGCCGGCCAGGGACGCTGCGCGATCGTCCGGGTGCAGCACGAGCGGCCAGCGGTCGCCCATCAGGCGCTCGCTCGGAACGCCGGTGAACTCCTGCCACTGCTCGCTCAGGTAGTCGACGGCGCCGTCCGCGCCGCAGGTGAAGGTCAGGCCCGGCAGCGACTCGAGGGCCTGGCGGTAGAAGGTTTCGCTGCGCCGCAACGCGAGCTCGGTGCCCTTGCGGTGCGTGATGTCGACGCAGGCCCCGGTCATGGTGACGGGGCGTCCCTGCGAGTCGCTGAAGGTCCGGCCGCGGTCGTAGAGCCAGCGCAGGCTGCCGTCGGGCCGGACCACGCGGAACTCCATCTCGAACGCCGCGCCTTCGGTGCGGCAGCGCTCGCAGCGTGCGATGACGCCCGCGCGGTCGTCGGGGTGGACGAGCGCCACGAACTGCGCGAGCGATTGCACGACCTCGCCCGGCCGCAGGCCGAAGAGGCGGTCCAGCGCGGCGTCCCACCGGAGCGAATCGCTGCGCATGTCCCAGTGGAAGGTGCCGGCGGCGCTGGCTTCCAGCGCGGCCTGCATCGCCTGCTCGGTGCGCTTGGGCGCGGAGATGTCGGCGATGGTGCCGATCATGGCGAGCAGCCGGCCGTCCTCCGCGTAGCGGCCGCGGCCGCGCCCTTCCACCCACACCACTTCGCCGCCCGGCCGCAGGATGCGGAATTCGCACTCGTACAGCGCGTTCCGGGCCAGCGCGGAGCGCACCGTGGCTTCCATGTGTTCGCGGTCGGCCGGATGGACCAGTTGGAAGAAGGCCGTGCCGGTCAGGGCGAACTGCCCCGGCGCCATGCCGTGGATGCGATAGCTCTGGTCCGACCAGGTGACCGCGTCGGTCGCGAGGTCCCACGTCCACACGCCGACGCCCGAGACGTCGAGGGCTTCCTTCAGGACGGAAGGGTCCGTCAGGTCGGCTGGGGGAGGGTTCGAGGACATGGACAGCGCGGAATGGACGCTGTCACTCTACAGGATTGCATGCTCGACCGTAGCGGGACCCGTCAGGTGCCGCAATTTCACGAACGCCATCGCCGCCATCACCGCGTCGCCCAAGGCGTCGTGCGCATCCTCCATCGGCAGGTCCAGCTCCCGCAGGATCGTGGCGAAGCGCAGGTCGATCTGCGCGGCTTCCTCGTACGGCGGCAGCTGGCGGCGCTTCCAGTCGTAGAACATGGAGGAGACCTCGATCTTCGGCTGGGGCAGGCCGACGCCGAGCAGCGGGAAGATCGCGCGGTCGATCATGGCCACGTCGAATTCCAGGTAGTAGCCCACCAGCGGACGGCTGCCGATGAAGCGCATCAGCGCCATCATGGCCTCGTCCGGGTCCACGCCCGCCATCACGTCGCGCTCGCGCAGGCCGTGCACGCGCACGCTGCTTTCCGAGACGCGGCGCTTGCCGGGCCGCACCAGGAGTTCCAGCCGCTGGCTGGTGAGGATGCGGTCGCCGGCGATGCGCACGGCCCCGACCGACACGATCTCGTCGCGGTGCACGTTGAGCCCCGTCGTCTCGCAGTCGAGCGCGACCCACTCGCCGGGCGGCGGCGGATCCCACATGAAGCGGAAGCGCGGGTCGCCCAGGTGGTACAGCAGCCAGGCGCGCTTCAGCGCGCGCAGTCCGTGCAGGGGAGACAGGCCCGTCACAGCATGTCCAGGCGGTAGCGGTGCCGCAGCAGGGCCTGGAAGCGCTTCACCGCGGCGAGCGCGTCCTTCAGCAGCCCGCGCTGCAGGCTGGAGAGGGAGGTGAGATGCACGACGCGGCCGTTGCCGGTGCTCCCGCCACCCGCGGCCAGCGCGTCCAGCCCCGCCTGCAGCTTCAATCCCATCAGGAAGTGCAGGCTGTCGACCAGTTCGGCGCCAAGCTCCCGGGGCAAGCGCCCCATCTCGCAGAGCGCGTGGATGCGTTCCACGGTGCCGGTGCATGCCAGCCGCGCTTCGAGCGCCATGCTGCGCACGCCGTGCACGAGCGGAAAGATCCCGGCCTTCTTCAGGTCGATCGCATCGTCGCTCTCGCCCAGCCCGAGCAGCCGCACCCACCAGCCGCTTTCGTGCTCGAAGGCATCGATGGCCGCGGCGAAGCGCGCGATGAGCACGTCGTCGTCGGCGAGCAGCCGGTCGACTTCGCCGCGCACCTGGGCGAGCAGCGACGCGTCGCCGCAGACCGGCTGCGCGTCGAGGAAGATCGCCAGCGCCATCAGGCTCTCCGCGTCGGGCATCAGCAGCCACCGGCGCACCGTCTCGCCGAACGCGCGCGCGGGCTGGCGCCACTGCGGGTTGCTCACCATGATCCCTCCCGGACACTCGGGATAGCCGAAGGCGGCCAGCGCTTCGGAAAAGCGGCGGCAGGTCGCCTCCAGGTCGTGCGGGGGCTCGTAGCCGTCGCGCAGCACGAGGCCGTTGTCCTGGTCGGTCTTCAGCAGCTGTTCGCCACGCCCCTCGCTGCCCATCACGAAGAGGCAGCTGTTGGCCACCAGGTCGGCGGGCGCGACCAGCCGCCAGGCGCGCTCGAACAGCTTGGCGTTCAGCTCGCCCACCAGCCGGGCGATGGCACCCGGCTTCGCGCCGCCGCGCCACAGCAGCGCGATCAGGCGCGTGACTTGCGCGGCGCAGCGGGCCAGGGCGGCGACGTCTTCCGCCTGCGCGACCTGCATCGAGATCAGCGAAGACGGATTCGACAGGAAGCCGAGCAGGTCGAGGTGCTCCAGGAAGCCGGTGACACGCTCGCCGTCCACCACCACGACGCGCTGCACCTGGTGGCGGATCATCAGCGCGAGCGCATCCACCAGCGCGTCCTGCGGACGCACCGTCACCAGGTCGAAGCTCGCGAACGCCCGCACCGGCAGCTGCGCCAGCGGCGTTCCCTCCAGCACCGCGCGCTGCAGCCCGGTGGTGGTGAACACGCCGGTACGCGGCGGGTCGCTGCGCGCATCGTGCACCAGCACGTTGCCGGTGCGCCGGGACTGGAACACGCGCACCACCGACACGATGTCGTCGTCCGCATCCACCACGTGCGCGGGGCGCAGGAAGGCTTCCTCGACGCGCCCCACCGACAGCGATTGCCGCTCCTGCGCGTGCGAGCGTTCGGCGAGCGCGGCGAGCTTCTGCGACAGGTCGGCGAACAGGAGCGCGGCGAACGTGGCGTTGCGGGCCACCAGCTCGCGCACGGCATCGCGCGCGACGAGATGCGCCAGCACTTCCTCGTGCGCGACGAAGCGGCTGCTCGCGCGGCCGGTCACGAACGCGCGGCCGTCGAAGCAGTCGTCCGGCCCGTACGTGGCCACGCGCTCGTCGCCGTCGAACTGGTGCACCGCGCCCTTGATCACCACGAACAGGTGCGCGGGCTCCTCGCCGGGCGCGAGCAGCGTCGCGCCTTCGCGCCAGTAGCCCACGTCGACGTGGTCGCGCACCAGCCGCTGCTCCTCGAGCGAGAGGCAGTCGAACGGCGAGACGGAGAAGTCGAAGGACGCAGGCACGGCGACCGATGATGGCGCCGCGTGCGCGTCGCGACTTGCGCTGCATCAAGCGATGGTGCGCGGTCAGTTTGGCGTCAGTCGTGCGCCCGCGTCAGAGACCGGTCAGACTCGCTCCAGACACTGGCCCCCTTTCGCAACCGAGGGGACAACCCGTGACCGATGCAGCCATCGCCCACAGGCCCGGCGCGCGCACGACGGCGGACACGCCGCAGCAGCTCGACGCCGTCACCGCGCGCATCCGCGCCAATCCGAAGTACCAGGAGCTGCGCCGCAAGCGCAACGGCTTCGGCTGGGCGCTGTGCCTGGCGATGCTGGTCGTGTACTACGGGTACATCGCGCTGATCGCGTTCAACAAGCCCTTCCTGTCGCAACCGATAGGCGCGGGCGTGACGACGCTCGGCGTGCCGATCGGCATGGGCGTCATCGTGTTCACGGTCGTCATCACCGGCCTGTACGTGCGCCGCGCCAACGCGGAGTTCGACGCGCTCACCCGCGCCATCCTGGAAGAGGAAGTGAAGCAATGAAGCGCATCGTCCGCCCCCTCTGCGCCGGCGCCGTGCTGCTGGCGCCTTTCGCGGTGCTCGCCGCCGGCGACGGGCCTGGCCAGGCCGCCAAGCAGGCCACCAACTGGACGGCCATCTCGATGTTCGCGGCCTTCGTGCTGCTGACGCTGTGGATCACCAAGTGGGCCGCGGCGCGCACGCGCTCCGCCGCGGACTTCTACACCGCCGGCGGCGGCATCACCGGCTTCCAGAACGGCCTCGCGATCGCGGGCGACTACATGTCCGCCGCGTCCTTCCTCGGCATCTCCGCGGCCGTGATGGCCACGGGCTACGACGGCCTGATCTACTCGATCGGCTTCCTCGTGGGCTGGCCCGTCATCACCTTCCTGATGGCGGAGCGGCTGCGCAACCTCGGCAAGTTCACGTTCGCGGACGTCGCCGGCTACCGCTTCAAGCAGACGCCGATCCGCGCCTTCGCCGCGTCGGGCACGCTGGTGGTGGTGGCGTTCTACCTGATCGCGCAGATGGTCGGCGCGGGACAGCTGATCAAGCTGCTGTTCGGCCTGGACTACTGGATCGCCGTGGTGCTGGTCGGCGGGCTGATGATGGTCTACGTACTGTTCGGCGGCATGACGGCGACGACCTGGGTGCAGATCATCAAGGCGATCCTGCTGCTGGCCGGCGTGAGCTTCATGGCGTTCATGGTGCTGGCGCAGTACGGCTTCAGCCCGGAGGCGCTGTTCGCCAAGGGCGTACAGGTGAAGACCGCGCTCGCGCAGAACGCGGGCAAGTCCGCGGAAGAGGCGGGCCAGGCAGGCCTTTCCATCATGCAGCCGGGCGGCTTCGTGAAGGACCCGATCTCCGCCATCAGCTTCGGCATGGCGCTGATGTTCGGCACGGCGGGACTGCCGCACATCCTGATGCGCTTCTTCACGGTGCCGGACGCCAAGGAAGCGCGCAAGTCCGTGTTCTGGGCGACGACGTGGATCGGCTACTTCTACGTGCTGATCTTCATCATCGGCTTCGGCGCCATCGCGCTGGTGCTCACCAACCCCGAGTTCGCCGACGTGTCCAAGGGCGTCATCAAGGGCGGCGCGGGCACGGCGAACATGGCGGCCGTGCTGGTCGCCAAGAGCGTGGGCGGCGACGTGTTCTTCGGCTTCATCTCCGCCGTGGCCTTCGCCACCATCCTCGCGGTGGTGGCGGGCCTGACGCTGTCGGGGGCTTCGGCGGTGTCGCACGACCTGTACGCCACCGTGTTCAAGAAGGGCAAGGCCGACAGCGCCAAGGAGCTGAAGGTCTCGCGCATGACCACGCTCGCGCTCGGCGTCGTCGCCGTGGTGCTGGGCATCGCCTTCGAGAAGCAGAACATCGCCTTCATGGTGTCGCTGGCCTTCGCGATCGCCGCGTCGGCCAACTTCCCCGTGCTGTTCATGTCGGTGCTGTGGAAGGACTGCACGACCAAGGGGGCCGTGATCGGCGGCTTCCTCGGCCTCGTGTCCTCGGTCGCACTGACCGTCGTGTCGCCGTCCGTGTGGGAAGTGACGCTCGGCAACCCGAAGGGCAGCGCCTGGTTCCCCTACACCTCGCCCGCGCTGTTCTCCATGGCGATCGGCTTCGCCGGCATCTGGCTGTTCTCGCTGCTGGACCGCAGCGCGCAGGCAGCGAAGGAGCGCGGCCTGTTCCCGGCGCAGCAGGTGCGCTCGGAGACCGGCCTCGGCGCGGCGGGCGCGTCGGGCCACTGAGCGGAGGGCAGGCGCGCGCGCCTGCCTATTCCAGCGTGAAGCCCACTTTCAGGGTGACCTGCCAGTGGGCGACCTTGCCGTCCTGGATGTGCCCGCGCGTCTCGATGACCTCGAACCACTGCAGGTTGCGCACCGTCTCGCTGGCCTTGGCGATCGCGTTGTTCACGGCGTCTTCGATGCCCGCGGGCGACGAGCCGGTGAGCTCCAGGCTCTTGTAGACGTGGTTGGACATGGGGGCCTCCTGGGTGTTGGCGGCCCCATTGTGTGCCAGCGGGTCGCTTCTGTAGCGGCCGCACCTCACCGCGCGGCCGTTCGGCGCGACCTGGGGAGCCGCCCGTCGTGGTGGCGTGCCGGCAGGGGCGGAGCGGCGGGGCGATCCCCTGTAATTCCCTCGCAAAACGAAGAAGGGAAGACAAGCCATGACCAAGTCCGCCATCGCGCTCGCCTGCGTCGCCGTCCTCGCCGGATGCGCGCAAATGCCGCAGACCCGTCCGGAGTTCCAGGAAGCGGTGCGCAGCGGGGCCTCGCTCAGCCTGACCGACACCCACGTGGCGAAGCGTTCGCTCGACGAAACCGTCCGGCTGCTGCGGCCCAAGCTGTCCGAATGCTTCGACTACAACGTGGCCTGGTCGCGTACCGAAGGTGCGGCGGTGGGCATGTTCAAGGAGAAGTGGCAGTCCAGCGTGCGGGCCATCGACCGGAACCGCGCCGAGGTCACGGTGCAGCGCACGATGAGCGGCGCCGTCCAGAAGCAGCCGGAGGGCGGGTACTACGTCGTCGCCCTCGACCTGGAACGGATCGATGCCACGACGACGAAGCTGACCTATTACGGGGCCAGCACGTCGTTCGGGACTTCCACCTGGAACTCGCTGAAGCAATGGAGCGAGGGCAGGGCGGCGGCTTGCCCGTCGGGGATCGTCTGATCGAGGGCGAGCGCCCTAAGCCGGCCGCAGGCCCTTCGTCTTCACGAAGTGGCCCCAATGCTCCAGTTCCCTGCGCACGAGGGCATCGAACTCCTCGCTGCTGTTCGGCGCGGCCACTGTCATGCCGATCTGCGCAAGGCGGGCGCGGACGTCCGCCGAGCCCATCACGCGGAACAGGTCGCGGTTCCATTGCTCGACGATCGCCTTGGGCGTGCCTGCGGGTGCGACCATGCCCTCCCACTCGCGCAGTTCCATCCCCTGCATGCCGGCTTCGGCGAGCGTCGGCACGGAGGGCAGGGCAGCCATGCGCTCGGGGCTGGTGACGGCCAGCGCCCGCAGCTTGCCGGACTCCACCAGCGTCGTCGCGACGGAGGCCGTCGCGAACATCGCCGTGACCTGCTGGCCCATGAGCGCCGTCACGGCCTCGGACGGGCCGCGGAACGGCACGTGCCGCATGCGCGCGCCCGAGGCCTGGCAGAAAGTCTCGGCGAGCAGGTGCGCCGGCGAGCCGTTGCCGCCTGACGCATAGGTCAGCGCCTCCGGCTGCTTGCGCGCGCCTTCCAGCAGCTGCTGCAGCGTCTGCACGGGCGAGGCAGCCGGGACGACCAGCACGTTGTACAGCCAGACGAGGTTGCCGATGGGCGCGAGGTCGCGGCTCGTGTCGTAGGGCAGCGGCCCCATCAGCGAGGGCAGCACGGTGTGCGTGAGGAACAGGACACCGACGGTGTGCCCGTCCGGCGCGGCGCGCGCCACCGCCTGCATGCCGATCATGCCGGTGGCACCCGGCCGGTTCTCCACGATCACGGGCTGCTTCCAGAGCTTGCCCAGCCCCTCGCCGGCCACGCGCGCCAGCACGTCGGGCGGGCTCCCCGGCGGCAGCGGCACGATGATCTTCACCGGCTTGTCCGGAAAGCCCGGCTGGGCGAAGGCCGGGGCGCCGGCCAGCACGGGGAGTGCGGCGCTGGCGCCCAGGAAGTGTCGACGGGTGATCATGTCTCGCTCCAGTCTGGCCCCGGGGTGGTCCCGGTGTGGAGGCCATGCTAGTGGCCGGCCCGCGGTGCAGCCAATGGCCAATGTTGATGTCGATTACCATGGGTTATCGGCCGGCCGGAGCTCCGCACATGCGCCTTCAACACCTGCACCTGCTCCTCACCCTCGCGGAGACGGGAAGCCTGCGCGCGGCGGCGGAGACCCTCAACGTCACGCAGCCCGCCCTCACCAAGTCGCTCAAGCAGCTCGAGGAGGAGTTCGGGGCCACGCTCGTCCTGCGCACGCCCAAGGGGGTGCGCCTCGCCCCGGCGGGCGAACTGCTCGCGGTGCGGGCGGCCACGGTGGTGCGCGAGCTCGATCGCGCGCGCGAGGAAGTCGCCTGGCACACGCAGAACACGCGCGGCACGGTGACGGTCGGGGTGTCGCCGGCGGCGGGCCTGCTGCTCGCGCCGCCGGCGCTCTCCCGCTTCCAGGCGCGCTGGCCGAACGTGATGGTGCGGCTGGTGGACGCGCTGTATCCCAAGGCGTTGCAGCAACTGCGTTCCGCCGAACTGGACATGGCGCTCGGCCCGATGCCGGCGGCGGGCATCGCCCGCGACCTGCAGGCGCAGCCGCTGGTGCAGAGCGCCTCGGTGATCGTCGCGCGGCGCGGCCATCCGCTCGCGCGGGCGCGCCGGCTGCAGGACCTGCAGCAGGCCGCCTGGATCCTCACCGGGCCGCGGCAGGGTCCGGGCGACCCGATCCACCTCGGCTTCGAGGAGAAGGGGCTGGCGCCGCCGCGCGTGTCCCTGGAGTGCGAGTCGTTCTCCACCTTGCTCGCGATGCTCCCGACCGTCGACATGCTGGCCCTCGTGCCCAAGCGCTTCTTCGACAGCCATGGGCCGCGCATCGGCCTGGCCGCGGTCGCCATCGAGGACCCGCTGCCGCCGACGACGATCCATCTCTTCACGCGGTCCGATGCGCCGTTGACGCTGCATGCGCAGCGGCTGCTGGAAGCGTTCGTGCACGAGGCGCGGCTGGCGCAGCGGGCGGATTAGGCCCGTCCCAATCGCTTGACGGTGAATTTGTAGGGTGGCCGGCGAATGCCGGGAAGGTGAGCGAAGCGAACCCCACCGAAGGGCGCGCGTCACGGCCGCTCGGTGGGGTTCGCTGCGCTCACCTGCCGCTGGCGCGCCACCCTACAAGGGGTTGCCAGGCGGCGAAGGCATCGTCCCAGCCGCCAGTCCCGTCAACCCATGCATCCAGCACCGTGAAGTGGTCCGCCTGCGGCACGACCAGCTCGCGGCTCCAGTGGCCGGTGGCACTCCACGCAGCGTGCATGCGGGCGTTCTGCGCGAGGAAGGCGCCGGTCTCGTCGCCGCCCACCACCCACAAGCCCGGGATGCGACCGTCGCGGACCCGCGCCGTCACGTCGCAGGCAGCGGCCGTGCGCGCATCGAGGTTCAGCTTCGCGTTTAACGTGGTCGCGAGCAGCGGCTGCGGGTCGTAGACACCGCTGATCCCGAGCACGCCATCGATGCGGGCATCGCCGGCCAGCGCGAGTTCCACCGCGAGGTGCGCGCCGGCCGAGTGTCCCGCGACCACCAGCGGAAGCCGGTCGTTCCCGAGGTGCTCGCGCACCGCGCGCACGCAGGGCCGGACCGCCTGCACGAGGTCCGGCAGGGACACCTCCGGACAGAGCGGATAGTTCACCAGCACCACATGGAAGCCGCGCCGCTGCAGCCCAGGCGCCACGAAGCGGAACTGCGACTTGTCCCGCGATTGCCAGTAGCCGGCGTGCAGGTACAGCAGGGTGCCGCAGGCGGGCGCGATGGCCGGAAAGTGGTCGAACCGCTGCCGCGGGTGCGGACCGTACGGCAGGTCCAGCGCCGTACCCGGCGAAGCCGCGGCCTCGTCGCTCTCCGCCTGGAAGCGCGCCAGCAGCGCGGGGAAGTGCGGGCGCATCTGCCCTTCCACGTACGCGTGTTGCAGGTCCATCCCTGCATTCTCCACCGGGGGGCCGCCTTGCGATAACCGGCGGTAATGGGATTCCAAAAATGGCACTGGCCCTGGCGGCGCCCCGCTCCTAGGATGCCCTTCATCGCCGCACGAGACGAGACAAGCCATGAGCCGACGCACCAGGAACATCCTCTTCATCATGTGTGACCAGCTGCGCGCTGACCACCTCTCCTGCTACGGCCACCCGAAGCTGCACACGCCGCACATCGACGCGCTGGCCGCCCGCGGCGTGATCTTCGACAACGCCTACGTGCAGTCGCCCGTCTGCGGGCCCTCCCGCATGAGCTACTACACCGGCCGCTACATGCACTCGCACGGCGTGAGCTGGAATTTCGTGCCGCTCAAGGCGGGCGAGATGACCATCGGCGACCACCTGCGGCCGCTGGGCGTGCGGTCCGTGCTGGTCGGCAAGACGCACATGCGTGGGGACGCTTCCGGCATGTCGCGCCTGGGCATCGATCCCGATTCCCAGGTGGGCGTGCGCATCGCCGAGTGCGGGTTCGATCCCTACGAGCGCGACGACGGCATCCATCCGTATTCCGGCCACGACCCGGACCCCAGCTACCACCGCTACCTGCGAGAGCACGGCTTCCAGGGCGACAACCTGTGGGAAGAGTGGGCCAACACCGTCGTCGACAAGGACGGCACATTCCGGTCCGGCTGGTACCTCAGGTACAGCAACCTGCCGGCGCGCATCCCGGCGGAGCACTCCGAGACCGCCTACACGACCGGCCGCGCGATGGACTTCATGCGCGAGGCGGGCGACCAGCCGTGGCTCTGCCACCTCTCGTTCATCAAGCCGCACTGGCCTTACGCGGCGCCGGCCCCTTACGCCGGCATGTACACGCCAGAGGACGCGCTGCCCGTGGTGCGCTCGGACGAGGAGCTGCGCGACCCGCATCCCGTGTATGCCGCGATGACGCACCACCGCGTGTCGCGCACCTTCGCGCAGCCCGGCATCCGCGACGCGGTGATGGTCGGCTACATGGCCCTCGTCAAGCAGATCGACGACGAGATGGGGCGCCTCTTCGCCTTCATGCAGGAGCGCGGCCTCCTGGAGAACACCATGATCGTGTTCTGCGCGGACCATGGCGACTTCCTGGGCGACCACTGGCTGGGGGACAAGGAGCTGTTCCACCAGCCGGTGATCCGCACGCCGCTCATCATCTGCGACCCGGATCCGCGCGCGGATGCCACGCGCGGCACGCGTTGCCAGGCGCTGGTGGAGGCGGTGGACCTTGCGCCGACCTTCCTCGACGTCCACGGCGGCAACCCCGTGCCGCACGTGATGGACGGGCGCTCGCTGCGGCCGTGGCTGTTCGGCAAGCCGCCGGCGCAATGGCGCGACATCGCCGTGTGCGAATGCGACTATTCCTTCCAGGACGCGCGCATCGAACTGCAGCAGCCGCCGATCGAGTCGTGGATGCGCATGGCCTTCGACGGGCGCTGGAAGTACGTGCTCTGCGAAGGCTACCGGCCGATGCTGTTCGACCTGCAGTCCGATCCGCAGGAACTCCATGATCTGGGAGCGTCCGAAGCGCCCGAGCACGTCGACCAGCGCCGGCGCCTGCACGAGGCCTTGTTCCAGTGGGCACGCCGGCCGCGCCAGCGCGTGACGGTCTCCGACGAACTGATCGAGAGCACCGAGGTGCAGGCACGCATCTCCGAGAACGGCATCCTCATCGGCTATGCCGACGAGGCGGACCTCGTGGCGCAGCGCAAGCTGTTCAAGCCGCGCTACGCGAGCCACAACCCGCTGGTGAAGGAAACACTGGACCGGCTCACGCGCGAGCCGTATCTCGCCCACGCACAGGAAGGGACAGGAGCATGAGCAAGCAACCGCGGCTGCCCGATTGCGAGCACGACCCCGCCGGCATCGACGGCGTGACCTGGAACATCATGGGCCAGGTCTACACCCCCAAGCAGTACGACGAGCGCCAGTTCGTCTGGCACGCGACCTTCCCGGAAGAAACCTTCGTGCCGCCGCACACGCACCCCGGGCAGGACGAGTACCTGAGCCCGCTGGACGGCGACATCGACGTCATCATCGACGGCCGCCGCGGCACGGTGCGCGCCGGGGAGATCGGCCACCTGCCGAAGGGGAAGCCGCACGCCTTCTTCAACAACAGCGGCAAGGTGGTGCAGGCGATCTTCTGGGCGGAACCGGCAGGCGAGTTGCCCGCGCTGTACCGGCGCATCCACAACATCGCGAGCCCGAAGCGCGTGACCGAGATCGCGCCGGAGTACGGCGTGGTCTTCGCGCCGCCGGTGTCGGCGGCGGCGGAGCCGAAGCCGGACTGACGCGCCCGCCCGGCCCGTTGCGGGCCGGAAGCGACCGTCATTCGCCGGCAGGAGCGGACGCCGCGTGCAGGAACCGTGCGTAGCCGATCTCCGCCGCGTTCTTCGCGAGTTCGGTATTCGCCCATGCGAACAGATCCGCCAGGGGGCGCTGCTGGAACGGCCACCGCACGCGCACCGGCGAAGCGAGCTCTTCGTCCGTGGTGTCGTGCAGGGCCGCGGCCCACCGTTGCTGCAGTCCCGAGATCCAGGCGCGGACCTGGTCGGCTTCGCCCGGCCAGGCAATGGCCTCGCGCGTGAGCGTCCCGCCGCCGAAATTGTGGTCGAGCGCCATGGACCACCAGAATCCCAGGTGCCACGTGAGCCAGCCGATGCTCGAAGGACCCAGCGTGTAGTCCTCGGTCGTCGGCCAGTCCGCCTGCCAGTGGCCCTGCGCGTCGCGGTGCACGTGAAGGCCCCGGGCAGCCGGGCGCCAGAGGCATTCGGCCGTGGTGAGTCCCTCGAGGTGGTAGCCCGTGAGTTGCCAGGCGACGGCGAACTGTCGCTCCAGGCAGCCGCGCACCGGGTGTTGCGAGGCATCGGGCGGCGTGGGTGCTTCCATGCAATGCTCCTTGGCTGCATGGTACGGCGTGCCGACACGGCTCGACTAAGCTCGCACCATCGCCCCAACCCGCCCGCCATGTTCAAGCTCCTCGCGCTGGTCCTCCTCGCCGTGCCCCTCTACTTCGGCGGCAAGCTCGCCTACGAGCGCTACACCTTCGTGAGCCGTGCCCGCGCCTGGCTCGCGGAAGCGGAGGATCCGCGCTGCCGCCCCGAGGACCTGGCGCGGCTGCTCCAACGCGTGGAGCGTGACCTGCGCGACGACATGAAGCCGGCGGCGGGCCCCGCGCCCGCCGACCGCCTCGCCGCCATGCAGTTCGCCGTGCGGCCTTTCCGCGCGCCCGAGGTCGTCGGCATCACGCCGCAGCGCCTTTGCACCGAGGCCCATTTCCCGTGGAAGCCGTCGAAAGGCATGCCGACGATCCTCCACTGCACCATGCCCAAGTACGTGCGCTGCGAGACCGAGGTGACCGTGACCGTTCCCGCGGACATCCTGCGCGACGCGGAGATGACGGCGCGGTACGGCGGCCGCGGCTACGTGCCGGGGTCGCCACCGGCCGGACTGGACGCAGCCGGCAATGCGGTGTTCCGCTTCCCCGCGATTCACGCTGCGCTGTTCGAGCACTACCGCAACTCCAACGCCTACGTGCACGACCGGCAGGAACGCATCCCGTTCCACGAAGTGCAGCACTTCGGCGGGGGCGTGCGGGCCACCTTGGCCAACTGGTCCTACTTCCACCAGAACAGGGCCCGCATCGAGCACCTGCAGCTCGTGTCGGAAGACATCGGCGGTGCCGTCACGGGCGGCGGTTATGCCGGCGGCATCCGGAAGATGCGGGAAGAGCAGCTCAGCTCTTCTCCACCACCACCTCGCTGATCCACATCACCGGCTGGACGTCCGTGTAGTTCACGATGTCCGCCATGATTTCCTTCCCGTGCTGCCCGAGCGCCTTCTGCAGGCCGTCGACGGATTCGCAGGCAATGCTGCATGCCCCCAGGTAAGGGGAGGGCGCTCCCGGCGCGCCGCCCGCCAGCCCCTTGTCGATCGTGTAGTACAGGCAGGCGCCGCCCAGCCGGCTGGCCACCATCGGCATGTGCTTGTCGCGGTAGTAGGCGTGGTCGAACCGCGCGCCGGGCGCACCGGGATAGAGGACGTTCAGCTTGATCATGGGGCGCTCCTTCGTCAGTTGGGACGGAACAGGTTCTGCGGGATGCCGGCCGCGTGGAACAGGTAGTCGCGCGAGGATTCCAGCTCGCGGCGCAGGCGGCGCAGGTCCACGTCGAGCAGCTTGCCCTTCCACTTGCGCACCTTGCCCGCGACGATCACCGTTTCGACGTTGGACCGCTCCATCAGCGACACCACCGCGCCCGGCACGACATTGAGCGGCGCCACGTTGATCGCCTCGGCATCGAGGATGATGATGTCGGCCTCCTTGCCCGGCGTGAGCGAGCCGGTCTTGTGCGCCAGCCGCAGGTCGCGCGCGCCCTCCATCGTGGCGAAGCGCAGCACGTCGCGCGTGGTCAGGAGTTCGGGCAGGCCCGGATGGTTGCTCTGCTCCAGCGCCATCTGGTTCACGAAGGCCCGCTGCAAGGCCATGGCGCTGCGCATCTGGGTGAACATGTCCGCCGTCAGCGTGCATTCCACGTCCACGCTCAGCGAAGGCTGGATGCCCATGGACAGCGTCTTGAGGATGGGCGGCATGCCGTGCCGCATGTTCATCTCGATCGGAACGGCGAGCGAGACGCCGGCGCCGGCGTCCTTCACCTTCTGCCAGCTCATGTCCGACATGCCCGTCATGTGGATGAACAGGTTGTCGGGGCCGAACTTGTTGGCCGCGGCGAGCGCATCGAAGGTCGGCCCCATGCCGAAGCTGCCGACGATGTGCGCCACCACCTGCAGCCCGAGCTGGCGCCCGAGCGTCCAGGCCGCCTCGAAACCCGGAAGGTAGATCTCGCCGCCCATGGTCATGGACAGCAGCTGGTCGTCGGAGCTGAAGTACTGCGCCTTGAGGCGGGCCGCGTCCGCCGGATACTGGTTGCCGGGGACGTTGCCCGCGCTCTCGAAGTAGCCGAACACGCTGCGGCGACCGGAGTCGGCCAGGGCCTTGACCGCCGCATCGGAGTGCTGCCGCGAGTGGTGGATCTGCGAGATGTCGTGCACCGTCGTGACGCCGGCGTCGATCTGGCTCAGCGCGCCGAACAACTCGTTGATGTAGACGTCCTGCGGCCGGTACACCGGCGCGAACTTGCCGAGGATGTACTCGAAGTAGTTGATGGCGCCGTGCGGCTTGCCGTCGTTGAACAGCAGGCCGTCGGCGAGGAAGCTGCGCAGCGCGGTCTCGAACTGGTGGTGGTGCGTGTCCACGAACCCCGGCATCACGATCTTGCCGCGCGCGTCGATCGGCGTGCCGTACGAGGGCAGGTGCGGTCCGACGGCGAGGATCTTCTTGCCATCCACCAGCACGTCGGCCTGGACGAAGTCACCCACGTTCGGGTCCATGGACATGACGTGCCCGCCCTTGATGACGTAGCGCCGACCCTGGCGGCCGCTGTCGCCGGGAGGATCGTCGTCGTCCGGACCCGCGGCAGCGCGCCCGGTGAACAGGCCCAGTCCCGCCGCCAGGGCAGCGGTCCCCATCGCCCCGGACTTCAGGAAATGGCGTCGCGACGAGCCCGGGGAAGCGGAATGATCCTGCGGATTTCCTTGATCGCACAGATGGCACATGAGGCTTGCCTCCTCCGAAGTGGAGTCGTCCGGGATGGCGGCTCCCGGGCTCATTCATAGGTGGAGTGCCTGGTGCTGTAAAGCGGTGTTACATCGCGTTGGAGGAGGGCGGGTCGCCCGGCGTCCCGGCAGGCTGCGGGCCGTCCGGCTCCAGCGGGCTCGCCGCCGGCACCAGTTCGCGCAAGGTCTGCTGCATGAGATGCGAGTCGGGGACCGTCTGCATCGACGCGAGCAGGACCTCGCGCGTGATGGTCCCGGGTACGCACAGCTCCACGTCGATGACGCCGGTCACCGGGTCCGGCGGGCCGGGGTGCACGTCGATCTCGTCCGGCACGTCGCACGCGAGACCCAGCATCTGCGTCAACGCCAGCACCTCGATCGGACACTCCGCGCGGAAGGTGAAGAACCTGGCGGGGACTCCTGGGAGGGGCGTCATCGGTGGGGCGTTGGAGGCGGAGGGCCCATTATGGCGGGAGCTCCCGGTACCGGCACAATGGCGCGAGGGAGGCCCCCCTTGATCGCAAAGCTCGCACAACGCCTGCCGTTCTTCTACGGGTGGATCGTCGTCGGCGTCGTCTTCGTGACGATGGCGATCAGCGTCAACGCGCGCACGGCCTTCTCGCTGCTCTTCCCGCCGATCCTCGACGAGTTCGGCTGGGAGCGCGGCGTGACCGCCGGCGCGTTCTCCTTCGGTTTCCTCGTCTCCGCGGTGCTGAGCCCGCTGCTCGGCCGGCTGATGGACCGCCACGGGCCCCGGTTCGTGATGGAGGTCGGCATCGCCGCCACCGCCGCCGGCCTGCTGCTCGCCACGTTCGCCGGCCAGCCCTGGCACGTCTACGTCACGCTGGGCATGCTGGTGGGCGCGGGCACGACGTTCACCGGCTACACGGGGCAAGCCTTGTTCCTGCCCAACTGGTTCGTGCGCCGGCGGGGGCTTGCGATCAGCGTCGCCTTCGCCGGCGTGGGCTTCGGCTCGATCGTGATGCTCCCCGCGCTGCAGGCCTTCGTCGAGCGGCATGGGTGGCGCGCAGGGTGCACGCTGCTGGGCGTGACGGTGCTCGTGGTGCTGGTGCCGCTGAACCTGCTGCTGCGCAAGCGGCCGGAGGAGATCGGCCTGGCCCCGGACGGAGACCCCGATACCGCCGCCGCCGCACAAGCGCGCCGCGTGAACGTCGTCGACACGGCGTGGGCTGCCATCGACTGGACGCTCGCGCGCGCGATGCGCACCGCCCGCTTCTGGTGGATCGCGGTCGCGTACTTCACCGCGCTCTTCGCCTGGTACGCGGTGCAGGTGCACCAGACCAAGTACCTGGTGGAGACGGGCTTCGGCCCGCAGGAGGCGGCCTGGGCGCTCGGCGCCGTGAGCCTCGCCGGCGTCCCCGGGCAGATCGCGCTGGGCTGGCTCTCCGACCGGATCGGGCGCGAGATCGTGTGGGCGATCGGCAACCTGGGTTTCTGCCTCACCTATCTCGCGCTGCTCGCATTGCCGGCATATCCCGGCGCTCCGCTGCTGTACGCGATGGTGATCGCGCAGGGGCTGCTCGGCTACGGCATGACGTCCGTCGTCGGCGCCATCCCCGTCGAGATCTTCGAGGGCAGGCACTACGGGCCGATCTTCGGCACCCTGATGCTCAGCGCGCTGGCAGGCGGTGCCGCGGGCCCGTGGTTCATGGGGTTCGTGCACGACACGACGGGCAACTACACGCTCGCGTTCTGGGTCGCGATCGGCTGCACCGTGGTGTCGACTTTCGCGATCTGGCGGGCTGCGCCTGGCGAGGTGCGTGCCGTGGCCGGACGCGTCGGGCAGCACGGGGCGAAGCCCGAACCTCTCAGGCCGCACCTGCCACGTACGTGAGCAGGTGCAGCAGGAGCCCGATCGCGCCGCCCACGATCGTGCCGTTCACGCGGATGGCCTGCAGGTCCTTGCCGATGTTCAGCTCGATCTGGTCGGCCATCTCGCGTCCGTCCCACGCGCGGACGGTGTCGCGCACGTGGCGCGTGAGGAAGTCCGCGAACTCCGGCGCGAGCCGGCGCGCGGCTTCCTCGAGCTGCGACCGCAGGGACTGCCGCAACTCCGCGTCCTGCGTGAGCTGCTCCCCGAGCCACCTGGCGCCGGCAGCGGCACCCTGGTGGATCATCGAATCCGGCTTGCGCAGGTCCTCCGCCAGCGAAGCCTTGAGGGATTTCCAGAGCGTGCCGACGTAGGTGCCGAACGTCTCGTCGTTCAGCAGGTACTGCTTGATCTCCTCGCCGCGCGCGTGCAGGACCGGGTCGGATTGCAGCCGCAGCACGAAGTCGTGCATCCACTCGTCGAAGAGCTGCCGGTACGCGTGTGCCGGGTTCGCCCGGATGCTCTCCAGCCGGCGCGCGACGGCGTCCGCCAGGGCGGCCGCCACGTTCTGCGCGATCCACTGCTTCGGCAGCAGCTTCTGCTTGCGCGGGTGCTCCTGCGCGAGCCAGTCGATCACCTGCGCCGCGATCCATTCGCGCGTTTCCGCGCGCTCCACCACGCGCAGGGCCCGTTCCACCGCCTGGTCCAGCAGCTGGCCGTGGCGGCCGTCGCTGGTCAGGCTCTCGAGCAGGCCCCGCAGCGAGCCGGTCAGGTCCGCGCGCTGGAACACCTCGCGCACGGCATCGCGCACCAGCTGCTCGATGCGGGCGTCCTCCACGAGGTGCAACACGCCCTCCGTGGCGCGCGCCAGGTAGGAGCCGACCCGCTGCGCGTTGGCCGGGTCGGTCAGCCACTGCGCGACGTACCGGGAGGGATCGTGCGCGCGCATCAGTCCCACGAGCGTGTCCGGCGCGAGGAACTCCTCCTTGACGAACAGCGAGAGGTTGTCCGCGATGCGGTCCTTGCTGCGCGCGATCACGTCCGTATGCGCCGTGATGAAGGGGATGCCGGTGGGAATGCGCCGGAAGAGGGCGCTCACCGCGAACCAGTCCGCGAGCCCGCCCACCATGGCCGCCTCGGCGATCGCGCGGATGGCGAGCACCCACGGGTTGGGCGGCACCAGCATGGTGGCCGCGAAGATGAAAGCCGCCGCCGCGAGCAGCAAACCGGCCTTGCGCTTGGCGGACGCGAGTTCCTGCCGTTTGTGCTCCACGACGTTCCCCTTCGGTCTGGGCGGATTCTGGCATCGCATGTCCGCAATGGGCGCGTGGCGCACTCGCGCCTATAGTTCCGCATGGCCGGCACCACCATCACCACCGAGCTCTACAAGCTGTACCCCTCGCCGCGCAACCGCCATCGCGAGGTCTTCCTGCACCAGGTCTTCGTGCCGCATCCGTATGCCCTCGTCGACCCGCCCAGCTATGACCCGCAGGGCCGCTGGACGCTGTTCGCCGCGCACCGCCTCGAGGACGGGAAGAACGGACAGCTGGTGACTTTCGAACTGGAGGAGGACGCGGCGAAGTTCAGCTCGCGCTTCGTGCCTGACTGAGCGCAAGCCGCAGGCCCGCCCCGCCTGCTCGTCCACGCGCAGCGGACACCGGGCGTTCAGGCCACCGGATCACAAGGCCGGCCGGTTCTTCCGGTACGAATTCTTCACCGCGATCCTGCCGTCGCGGAAGGTGAACAGGTCGCACCCGTTCACTTCGACCCGGCTCCCGTCGGCGCGTGTCCCCGTGAACGTCCACTCCGACACGCCGCGGTCTCCCGCCACGAAGTGCCGCGGCGAGCGCCACTGGGCGTCCGGGAAGGTCTTCCACACTTCGCTGAAGCCGGCCCGCACGGCTTCGGCGCCGGCGTACCGCGTCCCGCAGACGTCGGGGCCTGCCGACGCCTCGAACACGCAGTCGTCGGTCATGAAGCGCATCAGCGCCTCGATGTCGTGCCGGTTCCAGGCGTCGGCAAAGGCCTGGAGGTCTGCAACGGATGGGCTCATGCGCAGTCTCCCGCAGGACGTGGGGAGCCGATTCTGCGACGCATGCCGCAATCCCGCCAGCAGCCAGCACAATCGGCGTCGCCACGGGAGCCCCGCATGCCCACCTTCGTCACCATCGGCTACGGCGATCGCGCCGGCGACGACCGCACCCCCGAGCCGCTCCTGTGACGCCGGCGGGCCCGCGGTAGGCTTGCTGCATGGACGCCCTCATCGCCGCCTCCGCACGGGCCCTCGCCACGGGTGACGCCCTCGGCGCGCTCAAGCGCGTGGCGCTGCGCGACGACCCACCGGCGCTGGCGCTGCGGGGCATCGCGATGGCGCAGCTGGGTGAGCATGCGACGGCGCGAGACCTGCTGCGGCGCGCCGCGCGCACGTTCGGCCCGCGCGAGGAGGTCGCGCGGGCGCGTTGCGTGCTGGCGGAAGCGGAGGTCCAGCTCGCCATGCGCGAGCTGGAAGGCACCTCGCGGGCACTGCTCGCCGCGTCGGCCACGCTCGAGAGGCACGGCGACCATGCCAATGCGCAGCATGCCCGGCTGCTGGCGGTGCGTCGCTCGCTGTTGCTGGGACGGCTGCAGGAGGCTGCGTCCACGCTGCAGGAGGTGGACGTGCCACGGCTGCCGCCGGCGCTCGGCGCGATTGCCGAACTCGCGGCCGCCGAACTCGCCTTGCGCTCGCTGCACTCCGCTGCGGCACGCGCTGCCCTGGCGCGCTCGGACCAGGCGGCGTACCGCGCGGGTATTCCTGCGCTGATCGCGGAAGTCGCGGAGGCACGCACGGCGCTGGCGCGTCCGGTGGCCCAGCGCATCACGCAAGCCGGCGCGCAGCCCCTGCGGCTGGAGGACGTGGAGGCCCTGCTCGCGGAAGGCACGTTGGTCCTGGACGCATGCCGGCGCGGCCTGGCGTCCGCCGGCGCCTGGGTGCTCCTGGCGCGCCGTCCCATCCTCTTCGCGCTGGCACGTGCACTCGCGCAGGCGTGGCCGCATGACGTGGACCGCGAGGCCCTCATCGCCACGGCCTTCCGCACGCGCCACCCCGACGAGACGCATCGCGCGCGCCTGCGGGTGGAGATCGGCCGCCTGCGTGCGCTGGTGAAGGACATGGCGGCGATCGAGGCCACGCCGCGCGGTTTCGCGCTACGCCCGCGCGGCGCGCGCGAGCTCGTCGTACTGGCGCCGCCGATAGCCGGCGAGCAAGCCTCCCTGCTGGCGCTGCTCGCCGATGGCGCCGCCTGGTCCACCTCCGCCCTGGCGCTCGCGCTGGACGCGAGCCAGCGCACCGTGCAGCGCGCCCTCTCGGAGCTGGAGGCGGAGGGCCGGGTGCGCTCCATCGGGCAGGCGAGGGCGCGGCGGTGGCTGGCGCCCCCGCTGGTCGATTTCACGACAATCTTGTTACTCCCCGGCGCGCTGCCAGGTGCGTAGAGTCCTTCCCAACGCGCCGAACGCCGGCGCGGCAGAAAGGACGACGCGATGAGCACCTCCACCCCGCAGGCGAGCACGGCAGCGCGCCCCGCCGAGATCGTGCGCGAGTACGGCCCGTTCCCCGGCGGGAGCGCAGTGCACGGCGTGAGCTACGACGGCACCCGCGTCTGGGCCGCGACCGGCGAGAAGCTCCTGGCCATCGATCCCGCCAGCGGCGAGGTGCAGCGCACGCTGCAGCGCGCATGCGATGCCGGCACCGCGTTCGACGGCAAGCACCTCTGGCAGATCGCCGAGTCGCGCATCGACAAGATCGATCCCGCCACGGGCGAGGTGCTGGCGTCCATCCCCGCGCCCGGTGCGGGTGGCGACTCGGGGCTCACGTGGGCCGAAGGCAGCCTGTGGGTGGGCAACTACCGCGGGCGCAGGATCCAGCGCATCGACCCCGCCACGGGTGCCGTGCAACGCACCATCGAGTCGAACCGCTTCGTCACCGGCGTGACGTGGGTGGACGGCGAGCTCTGGCACGGCACCTGGGAGGGCGACGAGAGCGACCTGCGCCGCGTGGACGCGCAAAGCGGCGAGGTGCTCGATCGCCTGCAGATGCCCGCCGGCACGATGGTGAGCGGCCTCGAGTCCGACGGCGCCGACCTCCTGTACTGCGGAGGCGGCGGCAGCGGCAAGGTGCGTGCGGTGCGCCGCCCGAAGCCGAACCGCAAGTAGCCATTTCCGACTTTCCCGTTCGCGGCCTGCCCCGGGTCGGGCCGCCGCATGCCTTCATCAACCGGCTCGTCGAGCCAAGGAGCAAGCCATGACCACCGCCACGCATCCCGTCGCCAGCGACGCGCACTGGACCGAGCAGCGCCTGAAGCTGCTGGCCCGCGAAAAGGAACTCACGCGCCTGCGCGACGAGGTCGCGGCCGAACGCCGCGCGCTGCCCTGGCGCCGCGTCGCGAAGGACTACGCCTTCGACGCGCCGCAAGGCAGGCGCACGCTGGCGGACCTCTTCGGCGGCCGCCGCCAGCTGCTGGTGCAGCATTTCATGTTCGGCCCCGGCTGGGAGCAGGGCTGCCCCAGCTGCTCGTACATGGCCGACCACGTCGACGGCATGACGATCCACCTCGCGCACCGCGACATTTCCTTCGTCGCCGTCTCGCGCGCGCCGCTTGCGGACCTCCTGCGCTTCCGCGAGCGCATGGGCTGGAAGTTCGACTGGGTGTCGTCGCACGGCAGCGACTTCAACTTCGATTTCGGCGTGAGCTTCACGCCGGAGGAACTGGCCAGCGGCGAAGTGGCCTACAACTACCGCAAGGGCTACTTCCCCGCGGAGGAAGCACCCGGCATCAGCGTGTTCTGCAAGGACGACGCCGGCGCAGTCTTCCACGCGTACTCCACCTTCGGTCGCGGCGTGGAGGCGATGATGGGCGCGTACGTCCTCATGGACCTCACGCCGCAAGGCCGCAACGAGCGCGACGTGTTCTACAAGATGGAGTGGGTGCGGCACCACGACCGCTATGCGCCGGAGCACGCGTTCGAGCCTGCGCCGGAGAAGGCGGCGGCGGCCGCGTGCCAGCACTGCGAGGCCTGAGCTTCACCGCACGGCGCGAGGATGACGATGCAAAGCCTCTGGCCCTGGCTCGCCGTCGCCGCGGCGGGCGCGCTGCACGGGATGAACCCGGCGGCCGGGTGGGCGCTCCTTGCATGGGGCGGCCGCGCCAGGGCGATGCAGGCGCTGCTTGCACTTGCGGCGGGGCAGCTCGCCTCGGTCGCTCTCGTCGCGGCGGCGGTGCCGCTCGCCTTGCAGTGGCAGTGGGAGTTCCAGCCGCTGCTGCTGCAGGGCGCCGCCGCGGCGCTGCTGCTCTGGATGGCGGTGCGCCACCTGCGCGGCCGCCGGCGCGCCGCCGAGGCACATGCTGCCGTGGGGCTCTGGTCCTTCATCGTCGCCACCGCGCATGGCATCGGCTGGATCCTCGTTCCCGCGCTCGTGCCGCTGTGCGGGGGCGGCATGCCGGGGCGGGAGATCACCGCGTCCGGCTCCTTGTGGCTGGCGCTCGCGGCGGTGGGTGTCCACCTCGCGGCGATGCTGCTCGCAGCCGCCGCGACGGCTGCCGCCGTACGCCACGCGTGGCATGCCGCCTTCAGGCCCTCGCCGCCTCGATGACGCGGCGCAGGTCGTCCGCCATCTCCATGCGGCGGAACCCGCTCACGTCGGCACCGCCGGTATTGCCGGCAGGGACGAGGCCGAAGCCCGTGAACACCGCGGCCGCGGCAATGCGCCACGCCTGGCCGAGCGCCTCGCCCGGGCGGCGGTGATGCCAGGCGAAGCGCAACATGTGCCAGTGCACGCGCACGTGTTCGCGGGTCGCGGCCTGTCCCAGGACGTGGGCGCGTTCGAGGTGGAGGAAGGCGGCGTCCAGGTCGCCGCGGGCTTCGGCCTCGCGCGCGGTGACGAGTTCGGCCTGCACGTGGGGACGGATGCGGAGGGAGAAGGTGGTCATGGCGCGGATTCTTCGCGTCGCGGCCGGCGATGTCTTGAACGCAGAGGCTGTAAACATGTCATCCCGGGCTCGACCCGGGATCCATGAGGCGCCGGAAGAAGCGCCCTATGGATTGCGGGTCGAGCCCGCAAGGACGACGCGGGGAATCACAGCGGATTCGGCGCGTCGAACACCACGCGGATCGGCCGCTCCGCCCGTTTGCCCTGTTCCACCATCCACTTGCGCGCGAACTCGCGCACGGTCTGTTCCGCGGTGCGTTGCTGCGCGTCGAGGTAGGGCGGCGTCGCGCCACGGCTCGCCAGCTCGGGGCCGAGGTGGCGCAACGCGTTCTCGCGGTTCGGTGCCGCGGCCGGCGAGAACACGCTCTGCTCCGTCGTGAGGATCTCCATGCCGGCGGTGTCGAAGGCCACGGGCCGCTGCAGCTGCAGCGGCGGCACGGACAGCTTGTAGTGGTCGCCCTCCGGTTCCAGCCGCCATTGCGCGGCCAGCGGAATCCGGTACACGTAATGCGCGCGGGCGCGGATCTTCGACACGGTGCGCGGCAGGCTGCTGCAGTCCACGACCGGGCAGTCCCAGGTGGTGCGCCACGCGAACTCCTCCACCTTCGCCATCTCGCTGACCTGCAGGAAGCCGCCCGGCGTGCGAATCAGCTGCACCTGCGCGGGGTCGAGCGTGTCGACCTTCTGTTCGGTCGTCGAGCCGATTCTTCCCAGCTGGTGCCAGGCACCGAGGCCGGCAAGGACAACGAGCGTAGCCAGGGCGAGCGTGCGGATGGGCTTCATGGGCAGCCGGTGCATTGCAGGCATTCTGCGGGATTCGCCGCGGGCGGCGGTGCCGGGCAGCACGCAGCGGCGGCCGCGCGTCGCCCCGGGAAGGAAGAGGATGCGCAGAATCGGGCCCCATGAAGCGCTCCCTGTTCGCCACCCTCGCTGCCGCGCTGCTCTGCGCCTGCGCCGCCCTTCCGCCGGGAACCGCCGCCGCCCGCGACGCCGCCTGTTCGGCCACGGCGAAGCGCGCGCCGGGAGACCCGCGCATCCACCTGGCCATCGCCGAAGCACTGCGCCAGCACGAACTGTTCGGCGGCCAGACCATCGAGCGCAACGGCGGCATGTTCCGCGTGGGGCAGCACGAGGCGGAGTGGGGCCGGGCACCGGGCGACCCCACCGGCGTGTGGCAGCGGGTCGCCGCGTTCTGGCAGGCGCTGGATGCATCGGAGCCGCCGCGCGTGTTGACGAGCCAGGGCTGGGTGGAGCGCACGGAAGCCGCGGGGGGTGCCGCAACGATCGGCAGCAGGGCCGATCTCGCCGTGCGCGAGGCGTTGCTGCGCGCCGCCATCATCGATACGCCCTGGTCCGCCGCGTTCCTCAGCTACGTGATGAAGACGGCGGGCTTCGGGGCCGAGGAGTTCGTCTTCTCGGACAGCCACGTCGACTACGTGCAGGCTTCGTTCCAGGCGTCCGCCGCGGAGGCCGCGGGCAGCGAGGTGCGCTACGCCTACCGCGCCTGCGACGTCGCCACGACGCCGCCGCGCGCGGGCGACATGCTGTGCGCCACGCGCGCGAGCACCGCCGGCGTCGCGAGCTACCGGGCGCTTGCCGCCGCGCTATCGACGCGCATGGGCAGCGAACCTTTCCCGATGCACTGCGAACTCGTCGTGCGCGCCGACGCAGGCGGGGACGCGAAGCTGGAGACCATCGGCGGCAACGTCGTGCAGTCGGTGACCTTGTCGCGCATGACGCTGAATGCGGACAAGGTGCTGGGTGCCGCTTACTTCGCCGGCGCCGCGCCGGCCGCCGACTGCGTGCGCAGCGGGCAGGAGTGCCGCGAGCACCTCGGCCGGCGGCCGTGGGCCGTGCTGATGCAGTTGCGGCGCTGAGTCACGCGGCCGCGCGCAGGGCTCGCCGCGCCAGCAGGCCGACGACGAGCGAGAACACGATCACCACGACGAGGCCTGCCTTCAGCGAGCGCGCCTGCGCGATGAAGCCGATCAGCGGCGGGCCCACCATCATCCCGAAGTAGCCGACCGACGACACGGCGGCGATGGCGTGGGCCGGTGTCACGCCCGGCGTGCGGCCCGCGGCGCTGAAGAGCACCGGCACCATGTTCGCGAAGCCGAGCCCCACGAGGGCGAAGCCTGCCAGTGCCGCCCAGGGCTGCCCCGCGACGAGGGCCAGCGTCATGCCGATGGCGCCGAGCAGTCCACTCCAGCGCAGCAGCGGGACCGGTGCCATGCGGGCGCGCACGGCGTCGCCGGCGAAGCGGCCGGCCGCCATCGCCAGGCTGAAGCTGGCATAGGCGAGGCTCGCGCTGGCCGCGGGCGCCGCGAGTTCCTGCCGCATGTACAGCACGCTCCAGTCGTACATGGCGCCTTCGCCGACGAGGCCGATGGCGGCCATCAGCCCGAGCAGCGCCAACGATCCGCGCGGCAAGCTGAGGTGCCCGCCCTCCGCGTGGCCGTGCCGCTCCTGGCGCAGCATGCAGCGGCTCGCTGCCAGCGACAGCACGCCGAGCGCCACCGAAGCGCCCGCGAGGTGCGCGACGGGCAGCACGCCCGCAATGGCCAGCAGGCTCCACGTGCCCGCTCCCGCCAGCCCACCGAGGCTGAACATGCCGTGGAAGCCGCTCATGAGGTGGCGCCCCGTCGCCAGTTCGAGTGCCGTCGCCTCGTCGTTGATGGCGACGTCGAAGAGGGCCGCGGCCACGCCATAGGCCAGCATCAGCGCCAGCAGCACGGCGTAGCTCGACGTGGTCAGCAGGTTGCCGATGGCCGCCACGCACGCCAGCACCAGCGCGGGCGCGATCTTCCTGGGCGAGCGGTGGGCCAGCACGCGGCCGGCCTGCAGCAGCGCGAACACGGAGCCTGCGCCGCTGGCCAGCATGGCGATGGCGAGCGCCTGCTCGCCGAGGCCGTAGTGGTCCTTGATGCTGGGAACGTGCACGCCCCAGGTGGCGAAGAGGGCGCCGGCGACGAAGAATTGCGCCCGGAGGGCCCAGGCAGCGCGACGCAGGATCTGCGCCGCTTCGGGAGATTCGGTCATGCGACCGGCATGCTAGTGGACGCGGGCGGATCCGGGTTGGGCCCGCGCATGCGTGTCGATCCAGAAGGCCCACGCGACCAGCAGCCACTGCGACTGGCCGACCCAGGCGATCGCGGAGACGGTGGGTGGCGGCGGACCCACGAGGTTCATCGCATGCACGACGGCGAGGAACACGACCAGTGCGCCGAACCCCCAGCGCCCCCGTCGGTCCATCGTCGTCCATGTGCTGCGCGCGTAGAGCCAGGCACCGGCCGCGAAGACCGGCAGTTCGACCGCCAGCGTCGCGGGCATGGAGTTCCACAAGCCGAGGCCCACGCGCGTGGCGCCGCCCGGCGTGAGCGGCAGGTCGGGCACGTGCACGATGGCATCGAGCGCCCAGTGGCTCGCGACGAGGAGGGCGACGACGATGGCACCGCGTGCGTCCTTGCGCAGGAGTGCGTACGCCGCGCCGAGCACGAAACTCCAGCCGACGGCCGCGACGAGGCTGTGCGAGAACGGGTAGTGCTCGAACACGAGCGGCGTGACGGCGGTCGCGCCGGCCTGGATGCGCACGATCTCCCATCCGAGGAGCAGGAACGTGGGCCACAGCAGGTCCAGCCACTGGGCGGCCAGGAAGGCGGTGCCCAGCGACAGCCGCGGCGCCAAGCGCCTGGCGGCGAAGGCGATGCCGAAATGGCCGATGAACATGGGGCTGCCTCCTCGCCTCGATAATGCCAGCGATGAGTGGCAGCAACAGGAGGCGTGGCGTGTTGTGGTTGGGCGTGGTGCTGGCCGTTGCCGTCTTTGCGCTGGTGTTCGTCCTCGGGCGCGGCATCGAAAGCCGTCGCGACGCCGCGTGGCAGCAGGCCGCGGAGCGCCTGCAAGGGACGTTCCGCAGCGGAACGTCATGTGCGGAACTGGAACGCTTCGGCACGCCAGCACCGTGGGCGGAGTGGGCCAGCGACGGGGAGCTGCAATGCCTGCGCGCGATCCACGGCGCGGCGGGCGGCGAGCCCTGGGCGCTGGTGCAGGTCCGTTATTCCGTGCGCCAGCGGCGGGGCGAGGAGCAGCCGGATGCGTGGTACGAGGTCACCGTGGCTGCGCTGCGGCGCCCCGGCGCCGCCGAGGGCTTGTCACCCGTTCCTGCTCCCGAGGGGCACGTGGCCGTCCGCAACGCGCACTCGCTGTTCGTGTGGAAGAAGGGCTCGCCGGGCGCCGGCGCTTCCCTGGACGCGTCCGACTTGCCGCAACTCCTGCAAGCCGCCAGGCGCGTGCCTTCGTAGGGTGGCGCGGCGAAGCCGCGGAAGGTGAGCGCCGCGAACCCCACCGTGCAGCGCCCCTTCACGACCACCCGTCAGAACTCCGCGAGCAGCGCCTGCCGCCGGCTCGCGTACCAGCTGCGCAGGCATGCCGCGTCGCCGCACCGGTCGCGCTGGGCCGCGGCCTGCTCGGCGCGGCGGCGAAAACCCGCGGGGTCGTCGGTCACCGCTTCCGCCTGCGCGCGCAGGCGCGCCAGGTCGGAGGCGAGCTGCTGCAGGTCGGGGGCGGATGCCTGCAGGGCGCGGGCCGCGCGGGAGTCGGCGGCGGGCGGAGTTGCGTCGTCGGGTGCCGGCGGCTTCTCGAGCAGCACGGAGGGCGCCGGCGCCGTCTTGCGCGCAGGCTGTGGCTTCTGGGCCGGGGCTTCGTCGACACGTGCCACGTCCTGCAGCTGTGCCGGGTCCGTCTCGACATCCTGCTCCAAGGCGAGCAGCCGCTGCTGCATCTGTTTCGTCCGCGACGCGTTGGGGCCCAGCGCCACCGCGTAGGTGTCGGCGCTGCGCTGGAAGAGCTCGCGGGCGCGCGCCAGCAGCGCGTCGTGCAACTCCGGTTGCGCATCGGTGCGAGCCGCCGCGACGTACGCTTCGCCGAGGCGAGCCAGCACCCGCGCGAGCGGGACCGTCGGGCGGTCATATGCCAGCTCGTGCTGGCGGCAGGCGGCGATCAGCGCGACTTCCGCATCGCGGGGCCGGTGCTTCGCCGCGGCGACGTCGGCGGCACGCAGGAACACCTTTGCCTTCTCGCCCGGGCCGCCCGGGAAGGGATGCTCCATCCTCGCGCGCCCGTCCGCGGCGCTGCCCGGCGGCACCAGGGGCTCGAAGCTGCAGGCGCCACGCGCTGCCGGCAATGCGGTCGGTGCGGCTGCGGCCGCCAGCGCCTCCTGTCGAGGAGCTTCCAGCCGCATGGCATCGCGCCGCTCCATGGCCGCGTCGACCGCGGCGGTGGGCGACTCCTTCCAGAAACCCGGGTAGTAGTGCCACGCCAACGCGGCAGCGATCGCTGCGAGGGCGATGCCCAGGGTGAAGTCCCGGAGCGGACGCCAGCGGGTGGGGGCCCTGGTTGCCTGCACGACCCGTTGGACGCATGGGAACAAATACAAGTTCCGGCGGTCGGCCTGCCGAGCGTCGCGATCGTGCCGGCCAGGCATGCTCGAGCAGACAATGTGCGCCAGGCGCGCCTACCACGCGGCCGCCCTTCCGCATGACCACCGACCCGCCCGTCCGCCTGGCCCGGCCCGAAGACGCCGCAGAGATTGCGGCGATGTCGCGCGACCTGATCGAGCGCGGCCTGCCCTGGACCTGGCGGCCCGAGCGGGTGCTGAAGGCCATTCGCCATCCTGAAACCAACGTCGCGGTTGCGCGGGTGGACGACGAGCTGGCGGCGTTCGGCATCATGGAATACCTGGAAACCGATGCCTACCTGGCCTTGCTCGCGGTGGCGCCTTCACGCCAGCGCACGGGTCTGGGTACGGAGATCGTGGGCTGGCTCGAAGCGTCCGCCATTGCCGCCGGCGCGCGCCGCATCCGCGTCGAGGCCAGGCGCGACAACGTACCCGCGCGGAACTTCTACAACGAGCTCGGCTACCACGAGGTGGCGATCCGGCGCGGAAGGTACAGCGATGGGGTGGATGGGGTGGTGCTGGAGAAGTGGCTGAGGGGGGCGGGGGAGGGCTGAAGACCATGCAGGACGGCATCACTTCCGAGGCCCTTCTTGTCGTCTAACGGGGTATCGAGCTCCTCCCCTTGGGGGATGTGCGTGCAAAAAAGCCGCGCTTACAAAGCACTGTTGGCAAGAACCGCGGCGTAAGGAAAGCTGCGCATGGAGGTGTGAATGAATGGAGGTCGTTCACAAGTCGTCCGGTTTCTCGGCGCCGCCGCCCGACTCGCAGTGGTCATCGTTCCGCTCGCCTGGGTTCTGGCTCGCGCACAGACGCTGCCGCCGGATCAAACCGAGATTCGCACGCGCGTCGCGGAGGCGGTGCAAGTCGCGGCTTCCGATCTTGGAGTGTTCGTGGATCCGGGAGTCACCGAGGAGATCAGCAAGACTGTCGATGTCTTTGCGGGGAATTTCTGCTTTCCGGCTCATCATCCACCGTCGGTGGCCCGCTGCGAGCGAACCGTGCGACAGCGTGGCGTCCTGGTCGGGGCCGTCCGCGACTATCTTGAGTCTGCCTGGGCGCGAAGGCCGCCGGCCATGCTCTCCGTTGGTGCACGGATGGCTGAACGTGAGGGACTCTCATTCGCGCAGATCGGATGGCCTCCAGAGGTCCCGAACCGGGTGGCGGTCATTGAATTCTCCCGCACGCCCGCCGGTCGCGTCGCGCTGCGCACCGCCAGCGGTCCGGCGCCACTTGGCTCGTCGCGACGGTACGTGCTCACGACTCCTGGATTCCAGGAATTCGAAGTCACGGAAGGAACTGGGCGCAGTGTCGTGCGCGTCAACACCGCCGCCGCGCGCGTGACCCGTGCAGAGCTTGACGGAAATTCGGGTTCTACAATCGCTGCGCCACTTCGGATCGACCCGCCTGTTTCTCGATACTGCGTTGGCGGCTCGCAACCGCCGGCCAGCGGGGCCCTTGCGTTTTTCAACTGGGCACGCGCCACTTACGTGGAACCCGACGAGACCAAGCGTGCAAACCTTGCGCCCATCGCGCGTCAGCCGGCCATCGAAGTTTCGGTCAGAGACGATGCAGGCATCTGCGGTGACGCCTGCCGCGCCGGAGTTGCAACTGCTTTCGTGCAATCCATCGCCCTGTGGCGAGGAGGTTGCAGCCGGTGCGACCAGAATGCAATGAGTGTCGTGAAGGTTAACCAGGACGTGTGGATCGACGCGCGCCTGGCGAGCCGGTTGCGCGGCGACGTCACGTCGCTTGACCTGAATCGGACCGTTCCGTCGGAGACAGCGATAGCTGTCACGGCGCCCGCCATCTCCGTACCGACGAGCGCGATGTATGGTTACGAACCGGTCGTCACGGGCGAGGACATCGAACGGCGTCTGTGTTCCAGCAATATCGCGTCGTCAGGCGGCCCGATCGCGGAGGTTCGGCAGGTTGTCTGCAATCGCAGGTCGCCAGCAGGCGGTGTGCGAGCGACAGTCGTCTTCAGGTCGCGCACCTCCTGCGGGCCGGCCGCCGACTTCATCGCATGCGGGCGGCCGCTTGCGGAGGTAGAGCTCGCTACCGACGACACGCGCTACCGTGTCGCAACCACGGATGGAACCCGTCTTGCTGGCGCTGGCGCCGACGAACCCATTGAATTGCGCGACGTGATCCTCCACGAGGTCGGGCATTGGTTCGGTGTTCCCCACCTCGATGAAGCAGCGCCGGGTGCGGGAGTCGACATCATGTCCGGGACATACACGCAGGGACGCGCCTGCATCTCGGGCGCGAGTCTCGTGATGCTGAACAACGCGGCGGATCTGCGCTGGCCGTTTCGCGTGACGGAGGGGCGCGGGCTGCGCCGCGCCCCGGCGAGCGCTTCGCAACGGACAGCGGTGCCGGCAGCTCCCGCCCTTCCTGTGCCCGTGGCACCGCCTGTCCCACGGCCACCTCCAGGCTACTCCAGATGAGCAAGACCACACATTTCCTGTTCTTTGCCGCCGCTTCGCTTGCGGCGCCTGCTTTCGGATGCGACTTGCCCGACGTACAGGCGAGTGTCAACGAGGCACTGGGTGCACGCGAACGAGCAGGTGCTACGGTCACGCGCGCCGTGCGCGACGACCTGCTCAAGAAGTCGTGCGATGCTGCGAAGCAAGTGGTCGAGGAAAGGCGTGCGACCACGCAAGTCGTGGCGGGCAAGTTGCCGAACGTCGTTGCCAAGCACCTAGAGAGCCAGCTGGATCCTTCGGCTTCGGTGCAGACGGTCAGTGCGCTGCTGCGCAAGGAGCTGGGCGCTTCGGGCCTGTTCCGGCCGGCCGCACGCACTTACGCGATCGTGAAAGTCGCATACCAGGTCAAGGCGGACTGGATCGACGTAGCGGGTGAGCGGTTCAACCCGGCACGGGCAGAGCTCGTCGTGCCCATAGGCGCGTTCAGGCTGGCTGGGTTCGTCGGAGGTACGCAGGTATGCCGAGCCGAGGCGACGGTCGCTGCCGGCCAGCCCGAGACGATCACCTGCAGTGCGCGATGAAACGTTTCTGGCTGCCACTGTTCTACGTCATCCTCGTTGTCGGAGCGTCCATCGCATCGGGGTTCGTTGCGGATACAAGCGTGTTCACCCCGGACATCAAGCTGGCCGACCCGGGCAAGTCCACGCTGGACTATCTGGGCGAGATGATCAAGCTGGCCACCTCGCTGAACACAGCCATGTTCGGTGCCGCCGCGGCGCTCGCAATCAAGGGGAGAGAATGGAGTGCCCGATGGGGTGCGCTCGAGAGTGGGCTCGTCGTTGCGGCATTCGTTGCAGGAGCCATCGCCTACTACGGGATCTACCTCAGTCAGGTCACGATCCTCGAGATGGTGCAGGTGGGCGCCATCAGCCTCGAGCGCTCACGATTGAAGGTGGCGCTTGCGATCCAGTACTACGCGGTGCTGGTTGGGGTGTTCCTTCTCGGCTTTCTTTTCGTCCTTCTCTTGGGCGAGCGCACCGGGCCGAAGCCACCGGGCGGCTGAGACCAACGGACTGCTATCCCAGCGACCCTCGCTACCTCGCCCGACTCCTCATATCGATCACCTCCCGCCGATTCCGCAGCGCGCTCCCCGACCGATGGAACTCCATCTCCGGCATCGCGGCGGCAGGCTGCCTGGCCTTCGCAGCGCCCGCGACGCCGAACGACACGATGCGCCGGAAGGTCGACGCCACCGTGGCAGGGTCGTCGTCGAAGGCACCGTGGGCCATCGCCGTCGACAGCTTGTCGCGGTCCGGTGCGATGACCAGCTCGTGCGGCCCCCGCAGCAGCGGACGCACGGCGTCGAGGAACTTCTCCATCCCGAGCAAGGGCACGCCGTCGTCCCGGAAGAGGGGAATGCGGGGCTGCTTCTCGAAGGCGTTGGAGACGAGGTAGAGGAGCGACTTGTTGTAGATGTGGGCGCAGTGGTCGTCCTGCTCCACCTTGTCGCCCAGCACGTACAGCGCGAACTGGCCGATGCGCTGCTTCTCCAGGGCGGGCCGGTAGTGGTCCTCGAAGACTTCCATGTTGCAGGCCGGAGCCCACAGCGTGCAGGTCGCCACGTCGATGCCCGCCGCACCGAGCTGCGTCAGCAGCGGTGCCAGCAGGATGGAACCCGCGCTGTGCCCGACCAGGTGCACCTCGATCGGGCCGAGCGTCTTCTGCAAGCCGGCCAGGTGCTTCACCACCGCCAGGGCGCCGCCGCCCGCCTTGCTGGCCCGCAGAGCGTTCTCCTTCATCTCGTCCCAGGACGCCTTGCCGGTCAGCACGCGTGCGAGGGGTTCGAGTGCGTCGTCGAGCCGGTCCAGCATGAAGTCCTTGGCTGCGTCGAGCACGCCCTCCGGCCGGCGGCGGCGCACCGCATCCTGGAGCATGTTGGTGATGGTCGTCCAGTAGTCCGTCTTCCAGATGAACGCCAGCGGGTACACCTCGCCTTCGAGCAGGGCCGGGCGGTAGTCCGCCAGGCGCTGCACGGCGTCGGCCTCGCTCACCAGGCCGCCGTGCGCGTACAGCAGGATGCGGCGCTTGCCCCAGCCCTGCGTCACGCGCGGGATGTCCTGCTTGAAGATGGTGGCGAGGCCCGACTCGCTCGTGCCGTAGTCGCCACCCGGGCGCAGTTCCCCGTCGTTGCCGATCGCGACGATGTGCGGCCGCAGGTCGGAGAAGGCATAGGCGACGGATTCGCGCGCGGCCGCCGAGTGCGCGGTGGCCGTCGACTCCGCGGTGCGCAGGATCACGGGCGCGCCCAACCGGGCGACCCAGACGTCCGTGCCGTTGCGCAGCCAGTCGTCGTAGCTGATGCGCGCGAAGCCGCCGAAGCCCCAGTCCGGGCCCCACGAGTTCTGCAGCCAGAAGCCTTCGTCGTCGAAGGCGACGATGGCGAACGCGTGCCCGCCGAGCACCTTCTCCGACATGCGGATGATCCCCCTCTCGTCCACCTCGTCCCAGCCCTGGTGCACCGTGCAGGTCGCATAGAGGATGCCCACCTCCGCGATCGCCGAATGCATCGCCACGATGTCCTTGTGGTTGACGCGGAAGTAGGCGCCGAGCGGTCGGCGCCGTGCCTCGGAGGTGCGCTCGTCGGTGAGTTCCAGGCCGGTGTCCTTGCCTTCGGAGGAGTAGATCGACTCCGGACAGACGCCGTGCTTGTGCCATCCCTTCATCGCGCCGCGGGCGCTGGACCCGTCGTACTTCTCGCCCGGCCATTCGTCGTAGCGCTTGGCCAGGTGGTACAGCATGCGGGGGCTGACCGGCACGGCGTCCGGGATCACCTTGCGGCGCAGGAGCAGGTAGTTGCACACCGTCGCGAGGCCGTAGCCGGTGCACGCGCCCTCCTGGCCCTGGTCGAGGATGGGCACGGCAACATCGAGGTAGTCGCCGAGCGGGATGTGCGTGGGCACCTCGATCAGCGTCGGCACGTACATGATGTCGCGGAAGTCCAGCGTGTCCCGCCGCACGTCGAGGTTGCGCGCGGGCTTGCCCTTCGCCGGAGAGGGCGCCTTCTTCGCTCGTGCGGGAGGCGCGAGCTCGCGGACGGCCTCCGCGCCACGCTCCAGTGCTTCGGCCGGTGGGGCCGCCTTCGCCGCGCGGGGCGCTGCCTGCACCGGGAACACGGGGGCGAGCACCTGCAGGGCGATCTCGTAGAAGCGCTTGCGGTCCTCCAGCCCGTTGATCCCGCCGTTGATGCGGCGCGTGATGCCCTCGAAGTCGTCCGCATCGGCCAGGGCGTTCAGGCCGTTGCGGTTCCAGAACTGGCCGGCGACGCGGAAGCCGACGCTGGCGCTTGCCGCCTGGTCGGGGTCGCTCACCAGGTCCAGGTCCAGCAACTGGCCGTAGGTGGCGTAGTTCGCGCGTCCCGTGACCTGGATCGGTCCGCGCCCGCGATAGCGGAAGCCGTCGCCCTTCTGCGTGTTGCCCAGGCGCTTGGAGAGCGTGGTCACGGGCTCGTAGCGCTTCTGCGCCTCCGTGGGGCCCCACAGCTCCTGCATGAACCGGAACTGCCCCGATTCGTGCGCCAGCTGCGCGACGAAGGCCGCCGCCCGCCGCAGGTTCTGGTCGATCCCGAACTCGCGCATGGCGGCCTCGAGGTGCGGCGCGAAGTCCTTGAGGCGTTGCCGCGAGGCCTGGCGCATGATCTGTTCCAGATGGCTGGCGTCCAGCATGGTCCGTCTCCTGAGAGTGGCAGCCGAGCGGCAGGGACTTGCCGCGTCCGACCGCAACGGTGCCCGCGCAGGCGTCGGCCAGCATCATCCGTTCGGCTGAGTGCCGTGGCACCTTCACGGGATGGCGAGCCGCCGCAGCACCGAGCCTCTATGCTGCACGCATGAACCCCAAGTCCCTTCTCGTCGTCTATCACTCGATGACGGGGGGAACCGAACAGATGGCCCAGGCCGCCGCCGAGGGGGCGCGCGCGGAACCCGGCGTGCACGTCCGCCTGCTGCGCGCCCCGGAGGCGCAACCCGAGGACGTGCTGGGCGCGGACGGCTATGTCTTCGCCACGCCCGAGAACCTGGCCGCGATGGCCGGGCTGATGAAGGACTTCTTCGACCGGTGCTACTACGCCGCGCTCGACCGCGTGAACGGCCGTCCCTACGCCTTGCTGGTGTGCGCCGGCAGCGACGGCCAGAACGCCGTCCGCCAGGTCGACCGCATCGCGACCGGCTGGAGGCTGCGCTCCGTGGCGCCGGCGCTGATCGTGTGCACCCATGCGCAGACACCCGAGGAGATCGCGCGGCCGAAGCAGATCGCCGAGGCCGACCTCGCGCAATGCCGTGAACTGGGAGCCGCGCTGGCGGCGGGGCTGGCGCTCGGGGTGTATTGATGGAGGCGGAGCCCGGGTCCATGCGCCGTTGGTAGGCACGCGTCGCGGTCGCGCCTTCACGGGACCGGTGCCGACGCACATCGCCGAAGCGCGCGATGGAAGCGCGGGCGCCGCCGCCGTACAAACACGCTCCTTCGACGTCACCCAGGAGCGCAACGTGAATCGAATCGTTCTGGCACTTGCCCTCGCGACGACCCTTTCCGTCCATGCCCAGGATGCCGCCCCGCCCGACGGCAAGTGGGACGTGACATGGCAGGCGCCCAACGGCCAGTCGCGCACGGGCGCGCTGGAACTGCAGGGCGGCAATGGAACCTGGAGGTCCGTGGGCGTGATGCGCGGCGCGGACGCGTGCATCACCCGGCCCGCGCCGGCGAAGGTGGAGGTCCACGACGGGCAGCCTCACCTGCTGGTGGCGCGGTCCCAGGTCCTCGCGGGTTGCCAGGACAACCTCCTGAAGCTCACGGTGGAGGCCGACGGCGGCATGAAGTCGGCCTGGCCGGACGGCCGGCCCATCGTGTTCAGGAAGCTGTAGCGGCCGCGGCTCACGCCGCCGAGAACACCTTCAGGCCGACGATCCCCGCCAGGATCAGCGCGATGCACGCGAGGCGCGCCACGGTGGCGGGTTCGCCGAAGAGGACGATGCCCAGCACCACGGTGCCCACCGCGCCTATGCCCGTCCACACGGCGTAAGCGGTGCCGACGGGCAGGTGGCGCATCGCGAGTCCGAGCAGGACGACGCTGCCGACCATGGCGGCGGCAGTGCCCACGCTGGGCCACAGGCGCGTGAAGCCCTCCGTGTATTTCAGGCCGATGGCCCAGGCGATCTCGAGGAAACCGGCGACGGTCAGAAGAATCCAGGGCATGGCCCTCGCTCCACTTGGGGCCGTCCCCGTCGATGCTCCGGTGGGGTCGTCCCCACCCGCACGATTCTAGGGGCCGCGCGCAAGCGCGTGGCGCGCCGGGTCAATGGATTGGCGCCGGCGGTCATGCGCTGCCGCGTCCCTGCGCGCAGACTCGCGGCATGACACGTTACCTGGAACACGAAGGCGGCCGCATCGCCTGGGACGACACGGGCGGCACCGGCCGCGTCATGCTGGCCATCCCCGGCATGGGCGATCTGCGGTCCGAGTACCGCCTGCTGCGCCCGCTGCTGCAGCGCGCCGGCTGGCGCGTGCTCACGATGGACGTGCGCGGCCACGGCGAGAGCTCCGCGCGCTGGGACGACTACTCCGCACGCGCGGTGGCACGCGACGCCGTGGCCTTGCTGGAGCACATCGGGGCAGAGGATGCGGTGGTGCTGGGCAACTCTTTCGCGGCGGGTTCGGCGCTGTGGGCGGCGCGCATGGCCCCTGCCCGTGTCGGTGCCGCGGTGCTGCTCGGGCCCATCGTGCGCGACGCGAAACCTTCCATGCTGATGCGCGCTGCAGTGGCCGCGGGTTTCGCGGGACCGTGGCGGGTCTGGTTCTGGACGACCTACTGGAACAGCCTGTTCCCGCTGTGCAAGCCGGCGGACCACGCGTCCGCCCGGGCGGCACTGGCGCGCAACCTGCGCGAGCCGGGTCGCATGCAGGCCCTGCGCACGATGGTGGGGCTCTCCAAGGCGGACACGGAGGCCATGTTGCCGGAGAGTCGCGTCCCCGCGCTGGTGGTGATGGGCACGCGCGACCCCGACTTCCCGGATGCCGCCGCCGAAGCGCAGTGGCTGGCGACGCGCATCGATGCCGCCGTGATGGACGTCGAGGGTGCCGGCCACTACCCGCACCTCGAGGCGCCGGACCGGGTCGCCGCGAGGATCCTGGAATTCGTGCAGGTCAGCGCGCAGCCGCGCGGGCCGCAGCCGGCGTCCGTCCCGTCCAGCGCTTGAATGCGCGGTGGAAGGGGCTGGGTTCCGAGAACCCGAGCAGGTAGGCCACCTCGCCGATCGCCAGTCCCCGGTCCGCGACGTAGCGCAGGGCGAGTTCCCTGCGCACCTGGTCCACCAGCTCGGCGAAGCGCACGCCTTCCTGCAGCAGCTGGCGCTGCAGGCTGCGCTCGCTCAGGTGCAGGCGGCGTGCGGCGTCGGGCAGCGAGAGCGGACCGGTCGCCAGTTGCGCGGCAATCTCCTGCCGCACCCGGGATGCCACCGACACCTGCGCCGGCGGCAGGGCGGCGAGCAGGTGCTCTGCGTGCCGGGTCACGATGCGCGACAAGGCCGGGTCCGCCGCGGGCAGCGGTGCATCGAGCATGGCGTCGTCCAGGGTCACGGCGTTCACGTCGCGCGAGAACGCCGGCAGGACGCCGAACACCTGCTCGTACGCCGCGGGATCGCCGAGCGCCGCATGGGCGAACTCCACGGCGTGCACCGCGAAGCGGGGGGAGAGCTGCCGGCCGATCACCGCCAGCGACGCGAGCGTGAATTCCGCGGCCTGTGGACAGGCCGGCCGCGTCGCACCGAGCCGGTGTTCCACCCGCAGCAGCCTGCCGCGCGGCTGCAGGTCGAAGGTGGCGAGGTCGTGCACCAGCCGGTTGTAGCGCGCCAGGCGGCGCAGGCTCTCGCGCAGCGTGGGCGCGGTGCGCACGGCGTAGTCCAGCACGTCGAACTGGCCCGGCCGCAGCGACTGCGCGGCGTGCAGCCCGAACTGCGGGTCCTCGCAGGCGGTCGCGGCCTGCTCCCAGAGCGCTTCCTCCGTGGCCAACGGCACGCGGGCATCGGGGTCGGCCAGCACGGCGTCCGCGATGCCCGACGCATGCAACTGGCGGGCGAGCGAGACGCCCCGCGCCTGCGCGGCGGCGGCGATCAGCGAGAGGACGCGGGCGGAAACCGTGGGGGCTGGGGCCATCAGCGGCGCGAGTGTGCCACGGGCTCGATAATGGTCCCGTGTGCAGCAACTACCAGCCCGTCACCCGCAAGGACCGGCTCCTGAAGTTCTTCGGGGTCGAGCGCGAGCGTGACGACGCGCCGGTGGACACCTGGCCCACGGGGCTGGCGCCCTTCATCCGGCTCGCGCAGGAAGGCTCGGGCAACCGGCGCATCGTGCACGACGGCGTGTTCGGCCTGCTGCCCGCGTTCGCCAAGGAGCTCGCGTACGGCCGCCGCACGTACAACGCGCGCAGCGAGACGGTGCACCAGCTTCCCAGCTTCCGCGACAGCTGGCGGCGCGGCTGGCGCTGCATCGTTCCCGCCGAAGTGGTGTACGAGCCGTTCTTCGCGCACGACACGGCGAAGGCGGAACGCTGGGCCATCTACCAGCCGGGCGCGGTGCCGCTGGGCATCGCCGGCATCTACACGCAGTGGACGCACCCGGAAGGCCACGAGCTCTTCTCGTTCGCGATGCTGACCGTCAACGCGGACGACCACCCCTTCTATTCGCGCTTCCACCGCCCCGGCGACGAGAAGCGCATGCCGATCTTCCTGGACCCCGAGGACTACGACGCCTGGCTGGCGTGCCCCGTGAAGGAAGCGCCGAAGTTCTTCCGGCAGTGGACGGGCGAGCTGCTGGCGGAAGCCGCCCCGCTGCCGCCGCGCGCGCCGCAGGCCAGCAGCGTGCGCACGAGCCGCCCGCAGGCGCCGCCGCCACCGGCACCACCTCCGCCGGAGCAGGACGGGCTCTTCTAGCCCTTGCGTCCCGCCACCCGCTCCAGCACCGCATGCGCGGCGCGCACGCGGGCTTCGATGGGGAAGTTGCGGTTCGCCAGCATCACGATGCCCGCGCGGCGCGCAGGCACGAAGGCCGCGTATGCAGCGAACCCGTTGGTGGAACCCGTCTTGTTGTAGAAGGCGCGCCCCGTGGGCTCCGCGGTGGCGATGGCCACCGCGGGCTGCGGCTCCAGCGCCATCGCGGGCGCATTGCCGGCCAGCAGCCGTGCGAGCGGCACCAGGTCGGGGTATTGCTCCCACCCGAGGCCCTGCACCAGGGGTCCGACACGGAAATGCGGCACGTGCGTGGCTTCCACCGCCTGCCGCAAGCGCGGCGCGAGCAGTTCCGGGCGCAGGTTCGCTTCCACGAAGCGGAGCATGTCCGCGATGGTCGACTTCACGCCGTACGCCTGCGCGTCCAGCACGCCCGGGTTGACGCGCAGCCGCTGGCCGTCCTTGCCGTAGCCCCACGCGTAGTCGGGGATGGCGGAGGCAGGCACGCGCAGGTACGTGTCGCGCAGCCCGAGTTGCGGGAACAGATCGCCTTCGAGCAGCTCGCGGAAGTCGCGGCCCAGCGCCTTCGCGGCGACGAGCCCGAAGAGCCCGATGCTCGGGTTGGAATAGCGGCGCACGCGGCCCGGCGCGGCATCCGGCTTCCACGCGCGGAAGTACGCCAGCATCGTTTCGTCCGTCACCGCCTCCGGGAATTGCAGCGGCAGCCCACCCGCGGTGTAGGTCGCGAGGTGCAGCAGGGTGGCGGCGTCGAGCGCGCTGCCGCGCAAGGCGGGCAGGTAGCGCGAAGGTGGGTGGTGCAGCGAGAGCTTGCCGGTGGACAGCGCCTGGGCGCCCAGCGTCGCGGTGAAGGTCTTGCTGAGCGATCCGATCTCGAACAGCGTGCGCGTCGAGACCGGCTGCGCGTCCTCCTTCGAAGCCAGGCCGTAGCAAGCCACGTGCTGCCGGCCGTTCACCGACACGCCGACGGCGAGGCCGGGAATGCCATGCCGCGCCAGCAGCGGCTGGAAGGCGGCATCGACGATCGCGGCGACGTCGCCCCTGGCGCCGGCCGCATGTCCCGCCGCGGGGAGCAAGGTCGCCAAGGTGGCCGCGACCGCCGTGCGGCGGCCTGCATCGAAGCGTTCCGTCACGCGGACCCCGGCTTGCGCTTCGCCTTGCGCGGCGTCTTCGCCGCGGCCGCGCCCCTCGCGGGCTCGCGCGGCAGCTTCTCCACCGCGCGTTCCAGCCACTGCAGCGCCTCGATCTGCACGAGGAAACGCCGCAGGTACTCCGGCGACAGCTCGCGCATCAGCGCCAGAGAGCGCAGCACCAGCACGTGCGAGTTGAGCGGGCCCGCGTTCACGGGCTGGCGCGCCGTCGCGTGCGCGAGCTGCTCCAGCGCCTCCACGCCGTTCCACATGCGGCGAAAGCGCCGCACGCTGCGCAGCTCCTCCTCGTCGTGGGCTTCGCCGGGCTGCAGCGGCTCGGCCGCCTCGGCACGCGCGCGGCGGATGTGGGCGTGGAGATCCGCGAACGGGGAGGGCATCACTTCGCCTGCGCCGGCTTCGTGGCGCGCGGCACCGGCGCCATCTCCACGCGCCGGTTGAGTGCGCGGCCCTTCTCGTCCGCGTTCGAGGCCACCGGCTGCTCCGCGCCGAAGGCGGCGGCGAAGACCTCCGCGGACGGCATGCCTTCCTCGATCAGCGCCCGCGTGACCGTCAGCGCGCGCTGCGCCGACAGCTCCAGGTTGTCCGTGTAGCGGCGGCTGTTTTCCTGCACCTTGCGGTCGTCGGTGAAGCCGCTGACCATCAGCATCTCGTTGCGCTCGGCGAGGTACACGCGCAGGGGGTGCACGAGGCTCTTGAGCACTTGCCGGCCTTCGGGCCGCAGCTCGTCGGAGCCGAGGCCGAAGAGCACGCTGCCGCTGATGCCGATGCGGCCGTTGTCCAGGGTCACGCGGCCGGAAGCCAGGGGAATCGCGAGCGCCTTCTCCAGCGCCATGCGCCGCTGCTCCTCGATGCGGCGCTTCTCCACTTCCTGCTGCAGGCTGGTCACCAGGTCCATCTGCACCACCAGCACCCCGAGCAGCACCAGGACGAAGGCGCCCAGCAGGCCCGTCATCAGGTCGGCGAAGACCGCCCAGACCGGCCCGAAGGCGCCGCTGCTTTCGACGTCGTCGGCCTCGGTCATGCGCGCGCTTCCTCCAGCGCGGGCGCCGGCTTCGCGGCCTTGGGTGCCTGCACCTGCCGCAGCTGCTCCACGAGCGTCTGCTGCGAGCTGATGCTCAGGTCGATCACCTCGCGGGCCTGCGCCACGTAGTACGCGAGCTGCTCGTCGCTGCGCGCCGTGGACTGCACGAGCGAGGCTTCGATGCGGGCCAGCGTCGCGATGAGCTTCTCGTTGCCTTCCTGGAACTGCTGCACGCCTTGCTGGAAGTGCGTGGCCAGCTGGGCGACGTCGTGCGCGCCTTGCGCCACCTGCGCCGCGGTTTCGCCGGCCTGCGCGCCTTGCGCGGCGAGGACGTCGGTAAAGCGCGTGCCGGCCTGTTCCAGAACGGAGGATGCCGACGCGACGAGTGCTTCGGTGGCGGTGCGTTGCTCGCCCGCCGCCGTGTTCACCGCCTGCATCAGCGACCGGAGCTGCTCGAGCAGCTGCGTGCGTTCCTGCAGCGCCAGGTTGTCCTTCTCGCCGATGCGGCTCATCTCCTGCCGCAGCTCGGTGATTACGCCCGCGGCCGCCTGCGGCACTTCGGACGCGGTCTGCAGCAGGCGGGTGAGCGGGGCTTCCAGGGCCGCGCCGAGGTCGGCGAGGTGCTGCGCCACCGCGCCCTGCAGTTCGCCGAGACGCGCGACGGCGGCTTCGCCGCGGCGCGCTTCTTCCTCGCGCAGGGCGGCGAGACCGTCGCGCGAGCGTTCCACCAGCGCTGCGTGATCCTCGCGCGACTGGTCCACCAGCGCCGCGACCTGCGCGTGCGTGCGCTGCCAGTCCGACTGCAGCGACATCGCCAGCGTTTGCAGCGATGCCGTCCACGCGGACAGGCGTTCGCGCTCGGCCTTCGCCTGCGCTTCCTGCTGCCGGGCCAGCGTGGCGTTCACCGATTCCACGGTGCCCGCGAACTGCTGCGACAGGGCATCGGCCTGCGCCTGTGCCACGGTGGCGAGCTTCTCGTGCAGGCGCTGCGATTCGCCGACCACCTGCGCCATCGCGCTTTCCACGACCGGGCGGATCGCCGTGCCGGCCGCCTGCGCGCCGGCGGCGAGGCTTTGCTGCAGCGAACTGCCGACGCTGGTGGCAAGCGTTCCGTACGCCGTCGTCACTTCGCGCTGGAACTGCGCGTGGCGCTCCAGCAGTTGCGTGTCGAGCTGCTCGCTGCGGCGCTCGATGCGCTCCATGAGCGTGCGCAGCGTCTGCGCCACTTCGGGCAGCACGCCGGCCTGCGCCTGCAGCGCGCGCAGGCTCTCCTGCCGCTGGTGCGCCAGCGAGAAAGGCTGCAGCGTGGTGCCGATGCGCGCGTCGAGCGTGCGCGCCGACTGCAGGCGTTCCCGCCGCGCGATCGCCGACATGAGGCCCAGCATCGCCGAGGCGGCCACGCCTGCGACGGAAGTACCGAACGAGAGGCCGAGGCCCTTGATCGGCGCGGCGAGCGCGCCGCGGATCGCGGCGAGGTCCGTGGAGCCCTCCAGGGCGAACACCGCGCCCTGGAAGGTGACCACCATGCCGAGGAAGGTTCCGAGCATGCCCAGCATGACGAGCAGGCCGACGAGGTAAGGCGTCAACGCGGGGCCGGGCAGCACGCCGCGCTCGCCTTCCACGCGCATGCGAACCGGTTCGCGCAGCGATGCGGGCACGCGCTGCAGCCAGTCCGCCAGCCGCGCGGGCGGCTCGGAGAGGCCGGCGAGCGCGGCGTCGAGTCCGGCGGTGGCCGCGCGGAACTGCCGCAGCTCGTGGGCGCCGAGCAGGTACGCGCCGGCGATCAGCACGGTGACGGCCAGCGGCAGCCAGCTGGCGCCGACGAATCCGAGAGCGATCCAGGCGAGGACCGCGAGGCCGGCCGCGAAGGCGCCGGCGAAAGAGAGCTTGGTCATCGTGGGTTGTTTCCTTCGTTCCTTTGCGCGTCCACGAGGCCGGCGATCGGCTCGAGGCGCAGGTCGAGTTCCGTGAGCAGCGCCTGGCGCCAGTCGCGCTCGAAGGCCGCGCGCCAGGCGCCGCTGCCGTCGTCGGCGGCGCGCAGGTCGGCGAAGCGCCGCGCGAGCAGCGCGATCGTCTTCGGCAGCAGCGCCTCCTCGCGGCGGGCGAGCAGTTGTTCCATGGCGGCGTCGAGCGCCGCGAGTTGGCGCATGCGCGGCGAACCGCGCAGCAGCGTTTGCCGCGCGTGGTCGCGCAGCGCGCCCACCATCTGCTCCATCTGGCGCTGCAGTTCCTGGTGGCGGCGCTGCCAGGGCGCGTAGCCGGCTTCCGCCTTCTCCGTCGCGTCCAGGTCCGCCAGGGGATCGCGGGCGATGGCGTTGGCGAGCACGCCGCGGGCCTGGCGGAAGTCCTCCGCCAGGTCGGCGCGGCCTGCGCCCCGGCGCACCGGGGCAGCGGGAGGCACCGAGCGGATCGCCTGGTGCGCCGCCTGCAGGTGGATGGCGTCGAAGGCGTTGAGCCAGAGGCTCAGGCGCTCGGCGAAGTCCATCCCCGCGGGCTCCGCGTCCACGGACACCCAGCCGCCGAAATGGCGGACGAGGGCGGAACGGGCGGGGGTGTTGCGCAAGAAAGCAGATCCTCTGCACCCGGAGGTGCCGACGTGAAGAAGCAGGGTGGGGCGCGCGCCGGCCGGAGGCCGGGCGGGGCGGTTCCCGGGTCCGGGCCGCCTGGCGCGCCCCGTATTAGAAACGATCCGCCGAGGCGCTCCCCCCACGGGAAGCGGGGTTCCGGCTGGGCTGGCGGGGCGCAGGGGCGTCGCGGCGCCGTGGGCGTGCTTTTTTCATGGGCCCCGGCCCGCTCAATTTTTCACCCGGATTTTATTGACGCATGTAATTTGACCCGGGTAGAATTCGCTGATGCACCCCAACGCCCCCCACACCGCCTTCGCCGGAACCCGCCGCCTGGCCTCGGGCCCGCTGCGCGAAGTCGCGCTGGCCGTTCTGCAGGCGCAGGACCCGCAAGGCCCGATGCCGCTGGTGTTCAGCGACGCGACGGGCCGGCAGGTCGAGCTCGACCTGCGCGGCAGCGAACAGGAGATCCTGGCCCGCTACACCCCGGCAGCTTGCGAGGACGCAGCGCCTGCGCGCGGCCGCGGCCGCCCGAAGCTCGGCGTCGTCGCGCGCGAGGTGACGCTGCTGCCCGAACACTGGGAGTGGCTCGCGGCGCAGCCCGGCGGCGCGTCGGTCGCCTTGCGCAAGCTGGTGCACGAAGCGCGCCGCGCCGGGAGCCATCGCCACCGTGCCCGCCAGGCCCAGGAGCGTGCGTACCACGTGATGGCCGCGTTGGCCGGCGACCTGCCCGGCTTCGAGGAAGCGGGCCGCGCGCTGTTCGCGAGCGACCGCGAGCGTCTCGCCTCGCTCATGGCGCCGTGGCCTGCGGACGTCCGCGACCACGTCCTGCGCCTCGCCGATCCCGATTTCGATCCCGTGCCGCCAAGGAAACCGACATGACCACGCCCTCCCTTTCCAGCGCGGACCGCCGCGCCGCCGCGCGCCGCGCCCGCGACGCCTTTCCGCCCATGGGCGTCTACGCGATCCGCGACCGCGTGGCGGGCCGCGCGCGCGTCGGCTCCAGCCGCAACGTGCACGCGACCATCAACCGCATCGGGTTCGAACTGCGCCTGCGCACGCATCCCGACAAGGCCTTGCAGGCCGAGTGGAACGCCAGCCCGGACCGCTACTCCTTCGAGGTGCTCGCGCTGGTGAAGGAGCGCGACGATCCCGCGTTCGACTACGCGGAAGAACTGCGGACGCTCGAAGCGCTGTACCGCGAGGAGGAACAGGCATGAACGCGCTGAAGTCCTGCCTGGAGCGGCACCACGCGCAGGCGGCGCTCGCGCTCGTGCTCGATGAGGAACTCGGCACGCTGCACGGGCTCGCCTGGGCGGACTTCGTGCTGCTGGACGCGCTCGCCTGCGCCGGCGGCACGCTGCCCTCGCGCGAACTCGCGCGGCGGGTGAGCGTCACGCCCGCGCGGCTCGTGCTGCAGCTGCTTCCGCTGGAGAAGACCGGCCTCGTCGCGCGCACGCAGGTGCCCGGTGGCGGCCGCGAGGTCACGCTGCGAGGCAACGGCGCGCGCCTGCTGGCGGAAGCGCGCGACACTGCCGCGGAAGTGTGCGCACGCCCGCCCGCAGCGGCGGCGTGCGTCGGCGCTTTCGCAACGACGCTCGTCGCCGCTTCCTGACCGCGCGGCGGCGCACCGCAGGGCTCCGCCGGCTCGCCGGTATAACGGACCGGACGAATGTGCGGGAGGGCGCGCCATGTTGCGAAGGGCATCCGTTCTGCTGGGGCTGGCCGTGCTGCTGTCCCTGCTGTTCCCCGTCGGGGCCGTGCTGAAGGAAGGCGGGATCGAGCCGTCCGCGCTGCGCCTGCCCGGCATGGACCTGGCCGCGCTGTGCGCGGTCGTGGCCCTGCTGCCGGCCCTGCTGCTCGCACGCGATGCCAAGCTGGCGCTGCGCGTGCCGCGGTGGAATGCGTGGATCGCGCTGCTGCCGCTGTTCTCCCTTCTTTTCATCCTGTTGCACGTGAGCTGGTCGGGCGAACTCGCGGGCGCCTGGCTGCGCGACGCGATCGCGGAGGGAACCCTGCCGCTGCGCGTGTCGGAGGCCACGGTGCTGCGCGTCGCCGAACTCGCCGCGCGCCTGGGCGTGCTGGTGTGCCTGGTGGGCGTGCTGGTCAACCTGGAATCCGTGCCGGAGGAGGAGCCTCCGATGCCGCAGCGGCGGAGGAAGAAATGAAGCGCCTGTACGTCGGCCTCACGCTGCTGCTCGCGGCTTTCTTTTCCACGCTGGACCACGTGGATCGCGCGCACGGCCTCCTCGCGCGCATCGGCGTGCAACGCTGGATGACGGAACTGGCGATGGCCGCGGGGCTGGTGGCGCTGTTCGTGCACACGACGCACTTGCACCGGCGATTGCTGTTCCCCCGCCGAGGGCTGCGCATCCTGCTCGCCGGGATCGTGGTGTATGCGGTGGGCGCCGGCGTGGCGACGGGACTGCTGCCCCGCGCGATGGACCTCGTGCCGGTCGGCGATCCCGCCTGGACCGATGCGGCGCAGAAGTTCGCCACGCTGTCGCCGCTGCCGTTCTTCCTGCTGGCGGAGGTGCTGCTGCTGGTGGGTGCCTTCCGCGCCTTGACCAACCTCGTGCCGCCCGAGGAGTTCGCGGCGGATTACTAGCGCAGAGCTGCGCACTGTAGGCCGAGCGCGCAACCTCGCGCCGCGCGGCCCCACGGTGCAGTCGCGCTTCCTATACTGGCCCGCGCCATGGGAGCCATGTACCTCTTCCGTTTCCTCTCCGCCGCGCTGCTCGCGGCCTCTCCTTTCGCCGTGCGCGCCGCGCTGCTCGACCAGCCGATGCCGCCCGAGCAATTCCAGGCCTGCGTGCAGAACCTCGCGAGCCAGACGGCGCTGTCGGGGCGGCCCCTCACGCGCCAGGAGTTCGAGCAGGTCGCCGCGAACGCGCGCTACGACGACCGCGTGCGCCAGTCGCTGCTGGTGCAGGCGGGCGAGCCCACCTTCTGGTGGGACGAGCTCGCGGCCGTCACCGACGCGCAGCGCGTGCAGGACGGACAGCGCATCCTCGCCGCCAACCTGCCCACCTTGGAGCGCATCGAACAGCAGTTCGGCGTGCCGAAGGAGATCGTCGTCGCGATCTACGGCATCGAGACGAACTTCGGTCCTTCGCAGGGACGCATCCCGGTGGTCGATGCGACCTTCAGCCTCGCGTGCCTGCGGCCGTGCCCTGAAACCGCGACGGCGCCGGGCAGCTGCGCGTCGCGCGAGCGTGCGTTCGCCGCGGCACGCGTGCTGCGCGACAGGCGCGTGCATCCCGAGAACTTCGTCGGCTCCTGGGCGGGCGCGTTCGGCCGCACGCAGTTCGTGCCGGACAGCTTCGAGCAGCTGGCCGTGGACTTCGACGGCGACGGCTATGCGGACATCGTGCAGTCCGAAGCGGATGCGTGGGCCACCACCGCCAACCACCTCAAGACCCGCGGCGGCTGGGACATGAGCCTGCCCGTGTACGTGGAGGTGGCGGTGCCGCCCGCGATGCAGGCGGAGTTCAACACGGGTGGCGAGGCCAAGCGCCTCTCGGACCGCGTGCAGAAGCAGTCGCAATGGAACGCGCAAGGATGGATGGAAGTGCTGCCCGGGGGCGGCACGCGTCCGCTGCAACTCGCCGGCGACCCCGACCTGTACCCGTTCTTCCCGGTGGGCCTGCCCGGTCCCGCGTTCCTGGTCTCGCGCAACTTCGACACCATCCTGCGCTACAACCGCTCGGTGCGCTACGTGATGGAAGTGGCGCTGCTCGCGCACAAGATCGCGGGCGGTTCGGATTTCGCCACGCCCTGGCCGACGGACGATCCCGGCCTGAGCCGTGCGCAGGTGAAGGAACTGCAGGCCTGGCTGGTGCAACGCGGGCACGCGCAGGTGGTGCCCGATGGCGTGATGGGCCGCATCACCCGCGACGCGATCGCCGCCGAACTCACGGCGCGCGGCCTGCCGCCGCAGCGGCGTGCCGGCCAGCGCACGATGCAGCTGCTGATGCAGCCCTGAGGCGATGGCGCAGGGCGGCTACGAATGGGCGGCCTGCATCGGCCGCTTCCAGCTGTTCCACGACGCGCAGCTCGCGCTCCTGCGCAAGGCGCTGGAGCTGGCGCCGCGCGTCGCGGTGCTGGTCGGGTCGGCGCACCAGGCGCGCTCGCCGCGCAATCCGTTCACCTTCGCCGAGCGCGTGGAGGCCATTCGCCTCGTGCTGGACCCGTCCGAGCGCGAACGCGTCACCTTCCTCGCCGTGCGTGACGTCTACGACGAGAAGCGCTGGGTGCAGCAGGTGCGCGGCGCGATGGAGCAGCTCACGGGTTCGCCGAACACGCGCATCGTGCTGGTCGGCCACCGCAAGGATGCGACCAGCGACTACCTCGACGACTTCCCCGGCTGGCCCGTGCACGACGTCGGCCGCCAGGGCGAGGTGCACGGCAAGGCCTTGCGTGCGGCGCTGTATACGGCACCGACGGTGGAGGCGGGGCTCGCCGCGCTGGCGAGCCAGGTGCCGCCGCAGGTCATCGACTTCCTGCGGGGCTGGGCGCAACTGCCTTTCCTTGCGCGCCTGCGCGAGGAGTGGGCGGAGCTCGCGGAGGAACACGACAAGTGGGCCGGCTCGCCGTACCCGCCGGTGTTCGTGACCGTGGATGCGGTCGTGCGCGTCGCCGACCAGGTGCTCCTGATCCGCCGCGGGCGTGCGCCGGGCAAGGGCCTGCTGGCCGTGCCGGGCGGCTTCATCGAGCAGCGCGAGACGGCGTACCAGTCCGCGGTGCGCGAGTTGCAGGAGGAGACGGGGTTCGAGCTGCTGCCGTCGGAGATGGAGCATGCACTGAAGGCCTCGCGCGTGTTCGACCATCCGGACCGCAGCCAGCGGGGAAGGGTGATCACGCACGCCTTCTACTTCGACCTTGGCGAGCGCATGCTGCCGGAGATCGCCGGGAGCGACGATGCGGCGGAGGCGAAGTGGGTGCGCATCGCGGATCTACCGGCCATGGAAGACCAGTTCCACGACGATCACTTCCATATCCTCGATTCGTTCCTGGGGATTACGTGAGTGCTTGCTGGGGTGCACTCCGCGCAACCCAGCCTACAAAACCCCGCACGGCGCGTGCCCGTAGGCTGGGTTGCGCGCAGCGCACCCCAGCATCACCGCGGATGCCCGGTCACGAAATCATTGCCGGCGCGATCGACGCCCTTCAGCAGCCACAACGGCCGGCGCGCGAAGTTCACTGCGACGCCGGTCTTCCCGTCGGACGGCCGCAGGCTGCGGTCGAACAAGGACGTGGACGGCATGTAGCGCAAGGCCACGCCCGTGCGGCGCCGCTCGGACGTGTTCGGCCGCGCCCCGTGGATCATGTACACGTCGTGCAGCGACATCTCGCCGGGTTCGAGCTCCACGTCGACCGCCTGCGCCTCGTCGAAGGCACCCGTCGCCATGCGCTGGTTCAGCGTGAGATCGATTCGGTCCTCGTGCAGGTGCGGATGCAGCGTGCGCGCGGCGTGCGAGCCGGGCACCACGCGCAGGCAGCCGTTGCCGCGGTCGCTGGCTTCCAGCGCCACCCAGACCGTGCAGGTGGCCAGCGGACGGATCGGCCAGTAGTGGCCGTCCTGGTGCCAGGGCGTCTCGTAGCCGTCCACCGGCGGCTTGCAGAACACGTGGCAGCCCCAGAGGATCACGTCCTCGCCGACGACGCCGGAGACCAGGTCGACGATCTCGGGGTCGCGCGCCAGTTCCAGGAAGGCCGCGCTGCCGCGCACGCCTTCGCCGTTGTCGCCCTCGATGTGCGCGGACACCAGCTTCTCCGGCCGCACGCCCGGATTGCGCGCGATGAGCTCGTCGAGCGCCTCGCGCATCGCGTTGGTGCGATCGCGCGGCAGCCGCCACGCGGGCTTCACCCAGCCGTCGCGTGCGTACCGGGCGACCTCGTCGGAGGAGAGGCTGGCCATGCGCGGCTTACTTCGCGACGACCTGCCCGCGGATTTCCCCGCCCGGATGCGCGCGCGTATGCACGTTCACGTACCACCGCCCGGCGAGCAGGTCCGCTTCCTGCGCTTCGGTCAGCGTCGCTTCTCCCTTGATCGGGTCCGCTGGATTCGGGAAGGGGATCACGACGCCCGCGTTCTGTCCCGAGCTGGCGGGGCCGTGGAAGTGCGCGGCCGTCGCGGGGCCGCTCAGGCCGTTGTAGGTGACGGTGTACGTCAGCTTGCGCGTTTGCTTGTTGTACAGGCCTTCGAGCTGCCCCCGGCCCGCGGTGTTCACGACCGGGACTTCCTCCGAGCCCGTCAAGCTGCCCCCGACGCGCACGTGGTTCCAGGGCATAGAGGCGCAGGCGGTGAGCAGAGCCGCGGCGGCCGTGGCAAGGATCAGTTTCTTGGATGTGTTCATGGCGTCCTCTTGGGTGGCGACAGTGCCACCCGCGAGATTGCCATGCAATGGAGGCGGCGGCGAGAGGGATCCGCCCGACGCTCAGCGGCGGTGGTCGTGCGGGCCCGCCCCGTGTGCGTTCCCTTCCTCGTCGTCGTGGGGCGCGACGCCCTCGCGGGACTTGCGTTTCCAGTGGCGTCCGAGTTCCTCGTCGCGAGGAACGCCGTAGCCCTGGAAGTAGTTGCGGGACAAGGTCGCCTGCGCGCGCGGATCGCCCCCGTCGGCGGATTTCTTCAGCCACGCGATCGCGGTCGGCAGGTCCTTGCGCACACCCTGGCCAGCCTCGTAGGCGCCGTACAACGCCAGCTGCGCTTTCGGTGCGCAGCGATCCCTGGAGGTCGCGGTGCGCTGGTACAGCGAGAAAGCCTTGGCGGGATCCTTCGGAGCGCCACCGAGGCCGTCCTTGTAGAAGTCGCCCAGCATGCATTGCGCCGGCACGGATCCGGCCTCCGCGGCCTTGCGGAACCACTGGAACGACTGCGCCAGGTCCTTGCGCACCTGCTGGTTGCCGTTGAAGTAGACGAAGGCCAGCTCCACCTGCGCCGGCAGGTGGCCGAGCTCCGCCGCCTTGCGCAGGTGCACGTGCGCCTGCGCGAGGTCCAGCTTCTGCCCGGTCACGCCGCTGTTGATGCGCGCGAGCTCGTATTCCTTCAGCGCCTCGCCCGTCGCCGCCACCGCGGAGACGGACGCTGCCGTGCACAGCACCAGCAGCGTCCTTCGTATCGCGGTGTGCATCAGCGGAACGTCTGCGTCACGTCCGTGGGCACCACGATCTGGCTATCCCGCGTGAGGGACAGCGTGACCGTGCGGCCCGCGGCTATGGTCGCGAGGATCGCCTGCGCATCCGCCAGCGAGTTCAGGCGCACGGTGCGCAGGTACTCCGGCGGGTGGAAGGTGCCGCGCGCCGCATTCGTGGACTCGATCGGACCGCCCTGGTAGGTGATCGTCGTGCCCAGGCCGGGGCTCAGCTGCGTGAAGCCGTTCGGCAGGAAGCCGTGGTAGACCGGGTCCTGGACGTCGATCGCCACCTGCACGAAGAAGCCGCCCGGGTCGTTGGTGTAGCCGTCGGTGGCGTTCGGGATGCCGTTGGCGAGCAGCGGGATGCGCGGGTTCTTGTTCTGCGCGCCCACGAAGCCCTGGATGATCTTGCCGCCATCGAGCAGCTTCGCCTGCACGTTCACGAGCCCCGTCTCGCGCCCCGGCTTGAACGGGCCGGAGGTCTCGATGCTCTTGTAGCGCGTGTTGGCGGTGTCGCTCGCGGCGTACGTGATCACAGAGCGGCGCTTCTCCAGCTGGTTGGCGAACTCGGTCGTGATGTTCACGCCGTTGACCACCGGCGAGTCGAACACGCGGGAGCGCAGCGCGTCCAGCATCGTGAGCTGCTGGTTCACGTTGGCCGGGTCGCGGTTGTAGGCCTTCAGCGCCTGGTACACCTCGACGATCGGGAACTGGTTCGTGTGCTGGGGCGACACGAAGTCGGTGTCGATCGTGCTTTGCAGGTAGCTGAAGCCGTGCTGCCAGGCGAGGCGGCGCCAGCCGTTGGCCGCGGTCGGCGACTCCATGCCGTTGACGCCGTAGCCACCGTGGTAGCCGAAGGTGTAGAACTTGCCGTCGACGGGGTTCTTCACCTTGAACAGCATGTTGGTGGTGCCGGTGGTGTGGCCGGGCGACCAGATCACCTTGATCTGCACGTTGCCGTAGTCGTACCACTTGTCGAACTCGTAGTAGTTCGTGGTGCGTTCGCGGATCTCGGTTTCGGAAGCGGGCAGCGTGGGCGCGATGTTCCACTGGTTGCCCTGCAGGTCCGCCGTGATGCCGACGATGTCTTCCTTGGACCCCCACAGGCGCAGCGGCTTGCCCGCGTTGTCCATCATGCGGACCTGTTCGACGATGGTGCCGTAGTGGTCCCCGTGGGCGTGCGTGAGCCAGCTGTCGGTCACGGAGCGCGGGTCGAGGCCCAGGAGCTCCATGTTCTTCCAGTACTGGTAGCCGCTGTTGGGCCAGCCGGCGTCGACCTTGATCACGCGGTCGTCCGACGGGTCGGCCGTGCCCATGTCGGCCTTCAGCACGTACGAAGCGACTTCGTTGTCGCCCACGTAGTACATGGTGTTCTTCACCATCTCGAAAGGCTCGGTGCTGCGCGTGTACGGCGCCTGCGTGACGCCGGTGGCGTTGATGGTCGCGAAGGGCTGGCCGGAGACGGGGTCGTTGCCCTTGTCCGCCAGCAGCGGGCTCTGCGTGGGCACGTCCCACACGGGCTTGCCGTCGGAGGTGGTCTTCGGCGTGAAATACCAGATCGCGACGACCTTCGCCTTGTCGGCGTTCTGGTAGTTGTTGTCGAACAGCAGGTAGGCGGCCTGGCGCGACGTGGTGGCGTAGTTGTAGTCGGCGGTGACCGGAATGGACGCGAAGTCCGATGCGGCGCTCTTGCCGTAGTCGGACGTGTCGACGTTGAACACCTTCACGTCGGCGGAGACGGCGTACGTCTCCTCGTAGCGCTTGATCGGCGAGGCGTAGGCGCGGCTGGCCATGTCGGCCGTCACGATGCGGCCGTCGCCCACGGTGATGCTGCCGGAGCCCTTGGCATACACCCAGCCGGCGGCGACCATCGGGCCGGGAACGCCCTCGTTGCGCGTGACGGAGGCGCCGTACTTCGCCAGGTTGAACTGGGCGGCGGCGGAACTGCCCTTGGCGAGGATGACGTTGAAGGTCCGCGCCGCGTCCTCGGCCAGCTTCGCGGTGTTCGCCTCGGTGCCGGGCACCCAGTCCACCAGGTTGCCGGGCACCAGCGTGGCGCGCAGCGCGGTGACCTTGGCGGGATCCACGGGCGGTGTCTTGAGCGTGACGACGCCGGAGGCGGTCATGACGGGAACGCTGACGCTCTGGTCGGCGGCCGTGGTCGGCGCGCCCCAGACGAGGCCCGCTGAACGGAAGCTCTTGGTGATGTCGGGTGCCGGCGCGGGCGCGGGCGCAGGAGCCGGGGCGCCGACGTCGATGCCGCCGCCACCGCCGCCACCGCCGCAGCCGACGAGCGCGGCGGATGCGAAAAGCGCGGTCAGCAGGCTGCTGGGCCTGGTTGCTGTATGCACGATGAATCCTTGTGGGTTGAGATGGGAACGCTGCGCAGCGCCGAGGGATGTTAACGTTAACCAACCGCCGCCTCCGTGAGGGAAATCCCGCGCCTGCCCCTGCTAGCATCGGCACATGCCGTCGAGAAAAGCGTCCGCCCCCGTCACTACCGCGAATCGCGGCCCCACGGCGAAGGCGACGATCCGCGACGTCGCGGCGCTCGCCGGCGTGTCGCTCATGACGGTGTCGCGCGCCATGAAGCAGCCGCAGCAGCTCGCGCCGGAGACGCTGGCGCGCGTGCGCGCCGCGATGGACCAGGTGGGTTACGTGCCGAACATGGCTGCGGTGAGCCTGCGGCTGTCGCAGACGCGGCTCGTCGCGGCGATCGTGCCGACGCTCGCGACGCACGTGTTCGACACCATGCTCGCGGCCCTGACCGCCGCGCTGGCGAAGGAGGGCTATGAAGTCCTGATCGGCCAGACGCAATACCAGCCCGGGCGCGAAGTCGACCTGGTGCGCACGACGCTGGGCCGGCGGCCCGACGGCATCCTCGTCACCGGCTCGGTGCAGGACAAGACGGTGCGCAACCTGCTCGCCGCCTCGGGCATCCCGGTGATCGAGGCCGGCGACCTGGTGCGCAACCACGTCGACATGGCCGTCGGCATGTCCAACGAGAAGCTGGGCGCCGCCGTCTGCAGCCATCTCGCCGGCCTCGGCCACCAGCGGCTCGCGATCTTCAGCGGCGACGACGACCGCGCGCAGCGCCGCAACAAGGCTTTCGCTCGTGAAGCCGCGCGGCTGGGCCTGCCGCCGGTGCACGTCGTGCTGGTGCCGCCGCCGACCAGCCATCCCGTCGGCCGCAAGCTGATGGCCGACCTGCTCGATCACGGCCCGCGGGTCGACGCGATCTACTGCGGCTCCGACATGACCGCGGCCGGCGTGCTGAGCGAATGCCGCGAGCGCGGCATCGCGGTGCCGGGCGAGATCGCGGTGATCGGCACCGGCGACACCGACTTCGCGCAGGCCCTCTACCCGCCGCTCACCTCCGTGCGCGTGGACGGCGCCCGCATCGGCGAATGCGCGGCCGCGATGTTCCTGGAGCGCTTCGCGGGGAAGCCGCAGGAGCAGAAGAGCGTGGACGTGGGGTTCACGATCGTGGAGAGGGAGAGTACGCGGATGGAATCATCTGCCCGCCAACGGGAGTCATCGCGGGCTTGACCTCGGGTCGATGCGATTCCCCCGCGGTAGGCTGGGTTGCGCGTGAGCGCACACCAGCGTTGCGCGAAAAGCGCTGGGGTTCGCTGGCGCGAAACCCAGCCTACGCGTCCTACTCCGCCTTGATGCCGCCGTCGCGGATCAGCCGCCCCAGCCGGGCCGACTCCGCACGCAGGAAAGCTGCCAGCGGCTCGCCGGAAACGAGCGCCTCCGGCGCCGCCATTCCCAGCGTCTCCACCTGCTCCCGCAGCTCCGGCGCACGCCGCGCCTTCTCCCACGCACCCACCAGCGTCGCAATGCGCGCAGGAGGTGTCGCCGCCGGCGCGAACACGACCTGCCAGGCGATGTACTCGAAACCCGAGACGCCCGACTCGGCCACGGTGGGCACGTCCGGCAACCCCGCCATGCGCTCGCGGGACGTCACCGCCAGCAGCCGCAGCGTGCCCGCGCGTGCATGTCGCAACGCCACGTTGGGTGCCGTGAACATCACCTGAATCTCGCCGGAGAGCAGGTCGGCCACCGCCTGGCCTTCGCCCTTGTACGGCACGTGGTGCATCTTCACGCCCAGCGCCTCGCAGAACAGCTCCGTGCACAGATGCGAGGACGAGCCGCTGCCGCCGGATCCGTACGACACGCCACGCGTTCGCGACCGCGCCAGGTCCCGCAGTTCGCCGACGTTCCTCGCGCGCACGGAGGGATGCACCGCCAGCACGAACGCGCCGGCGCCGAGCATGCTCACCGGCACGAGGTCGGTCGCCGGGTCGTAGCCGAGCTTCATCAGGTGCGGTGCGGCGGAGATCGCCGCCGGGCCGGACACGAGCAGCGTGTGCGCATCGGCGGCCGCACGCACCACCGCTTCCGCTGCCAGCGTGCCGCTGGCACCCGGCCGGTTCTCGACGACGAAGGATGGCCCCAGCGCCGCGCCCATGCCCTTGCCATAGAGTCGGGCGAGGAAGTCGCCCGGGCCCCCGGGCGGCGCGCCGACGACCAGCTTCACCGTGTGCGACGGATACGCTTCCGCCCGGGCGAGCGGCGCCAGCGCCGCAGCGGCACCGGCGATCAACAGGCTCCGCCGGTCCGCGCGCACGATCAGGTCACCGGCGCCGGATTGAACAGCACCAGCTGGTTGTGCAGCTTCCACTGCTCGGCCCAGGTCTTCTTGCGGCCGCTCGCCACGTCCAGCATGAGGCGGAACAGTTCCCAGCCCACTTCCTCGATCGTGGCCTTGCCTTCGGCGATGGTGCCGGCGTTCACGTCCATCAGGTCGTGCCAGCGCCTTGCGAGGTCCGAGCGCGTCGCGACCTTGATGACGGGCACTTCGGCCAGCCCGTAGGGCGTGCCGCGGCCGGTGGTGAACACGTGCAGGTTCATGCCGGCGGCCAGCTGCAGCGTGCCGCAGATGAAGTCGCTGGCCGGCGTGGCCGCATAGACCAGGCCCTTCTGCTGCAGCTTCTCGCCGGGGGAAAGCACGCCGGCTATCCGCGAACTGCCCGACTTGACGATCGAGCCCATCGCCTTCTCGACGATGTTGGCGAGGCCGCCCTTCTTGTTGCCGGGGGTCGTGTTGGCGCTGCGGTCGACGGATCCGCGCTTCAGGTATTCGTCGTACCAGCCCATCTCGCGCACGATGGCCTGCGCGATCTCGGGCGTCGCCGCGCGCGCGGTGAGCTGGGCGACGCCGTCGCGCACCTCGGTGGTCTCGGAGAACATGATCGTGGCGCCCGCGCGCACCAGCAGGTCGGCGCAGAAGCCGACGGCGGGGTTCGCGGTGACGCCGGAGAAGGCATCGCTGCCGCCGCACTGCACGCCGACCACCAGTTCGCTGGCGGGCACCGTCTCGCGGCGACGCCTGTTCAATCGCTCGAGATGCACGGTGGCCTGTCGCATGATCGATTCGACCATCGACATGAAGCCGACGTGCGCCTCGTCCTGCAGGCACACCACGTCGAGCTCGGGTGCTTCGCCGCGTGCATCGGAGATCGGGATCGTGCCGGGCGGCAGCAGGCGTTCGGGCTGCAGCTTCTCGCAGCCCAGGCTCACGACCATCACCTCGCCGCCGAAGTTGGGGTTGAGGCTGATGTTGCGCAGCGTGCGGATCGGAATCACCGCATCGGGCGCATCGATCGCCACGCCGCAGCCGTACCCGTGCTCCAGCGCCACCACGTCGTCGACGTTCGGGTAGCGCGGGAGCAGCTCGCGCTTGATGCGCTCCACGGCGAACGCGGTCACGCCCGCGACGCACTGCACGCTCTGCGTGATCGCGAGGATGTTGCGCGTGCCGACCGAGCCGTCCGGGTTGCGGAATCCCTCGAAGGTGTAGCCCTCCAGCGGCGGCTGCGGCTCGCGCTGCGCGGTGGCGAAGGGCAGGTCTTCCAGCGTGCGCGCCTCCGGCATGCGCAGCAGGCGCTCGTGCACCCAGCTGCCCGCGGGGATGTCCTTCTCGGCATAGCCGATGGGCACGTTGTAGCGGCGCACGGCCGCCCCGGCGGGGATGTCCACCAGGGCCACCTTGTGCCCCTGCGGCACCTTGTCGCGCAGGGTCAGGCCGGACGGGAAGGTCGTGCCCGGAGGCAGCCCGCCGTCATTGGCCACGATGGCGACGTTGTCCGCCGCATGCATCGTGATGTAGAGGGGTTCGCTCATTTACTCGGCTTTGATGTTGGCGGCGGCAACCACCTGCGCCCAGCGGCGCCGCTCCTTCTCGAAGAACTGGTCCTGCTGCGCGGGGCTCATGGTCACCACCTCGGCGCCCTGGCCGGCGAGGCGGGCCCGCACTTCGGGATTGCGGATGGCGGCGATGAGTTCCGCGTTGAGGCGCTGGACGACGGATTCCGGCGTGCCGCGTGGGACGAGCACGCCCTGCCAGGTGCCGGACTCGAAGCCGGGCACGCCCTGCTCGGCGATCGTCGGCGTCTCGCCGATCAAGGGCATGCGCGTGCCCTTGGACACGCCCAGCAGCTTGAGCTTGCCGCCCTGCACGTGCGGGTAGGTCGCCAGCATGCCGTTCATCATCACCTGGCACTGGCCGCCCACGGTGTCCGTGATCGCCTGGCTGCCGCCCTTGTAGGGCACGTACTGCCAGCGCGCGCCGCTCGCCTGCGCCAGGGCCACGCCCGCGAGGTGCGGCGCCCCGCCGGTGCCGCTGACCGCGAAGTTCAGGTCCTTCTGCTTCGACAGCGCCACCAGCTCCTTGAGGTTGTTGGCGGGCACCGACGGGTGCACCACCAGCAGGTGGGGCGAGTAGGCGAGCATGGTCACGCCGCGCAGGTCCTTCGACGGGTCGAAGGCCAGCTTCGGGTACATGGAGGGCGAGATGGACAGCGCGCCCACGTCGCACAGCAGCAGGTTGTAGCCGTCGGGGTTGGACTTCGCGACGAGGTCGGCGCCCAGGTTGCCGTTGGCGCCGGGCTTGTTGTCGACGATCACCGACTGCTTCAGCGATTCCGAGAGGACGTTGCTGATGGCGCGCGAGATGATGTCGGAAGAGCCGCCCGGGGGGTAGGGGACGACGATGCGGATGGGCTTGGACGGGAACTTGTCGGACTGGGCGAAGGCGGGGGCGGCGATGCCCGCGGCGGCGCCCAGCAGGATCGTGCGTCGTTGGATGGTCACTGGCTTGTCTCCTGATGGTTGTCATTGCGGGCTTGACCCGCAATCCATGGGGCGCCTCGACGAGGGGCCCCATGGATCCCGGGCCTAGCCCGGGATGACAAGGGTGGGTGGGTTGTTCTCTCTCTCAGCCTTCGGCGACCTGGTGGCCCGCCAGCAGCTCGAGGGCGCGCACCAGCGCGGAGTGGTCCAGCCCCGCCATGCCGTTGCCGGCGCACGCCGCCATCAGCTGCGCGGCGCTCGCCGTCTGGGGGAGCGCGACGCCGAGTTCCCTGGCGCCCTGCAGCGCGAGGTTCAGGTCCTTCTGGTGCAGCGCGATGCGAAAGCCCGGGTTGAACGTGCGCTTGACCATGCGCTCGCCGTGCACTTCCAGCACGCGGCTCGCGGCGAAGCCGCCCATGAGCGCCTGGCGCACCTTGGCCGGATCGGCGCCGGCCTTGCTGGCGAACACCAGCGCCTCGCCGACGGCGGCGATGTTCAGCGCCACGATGATCTGGTTGGCCACCTTGGTGGTCTGGCCGTCGCCGACGCCGCCGACCAGGGTGATGTTCTTGCCCATCTTCTCCAGCAGGGGCTTCACGCGCTCGAACACGGCCGGTTCGGCGCCGCACATGATGGTGAGTGATGCGGCCTTGGCCCCCACTTCGCCGCCGGACACGGGCGCATCGACGTAGTCGGCGCCCAGCGCCTGGATCTTCTGCGCGAAAGCCTTGGTGGCCGTCGGCGAGATGGAGCTCATGTCCATCACCACCTTGCCCTTGGCACCGCCCTGCAGGCCGGCCGCGATGCCGTTCTCGCCGAACAGCACCGTCTCCACGTCGGGCGTGTCGGGCAGCATCGTGATGATCACTTCCGCGTTCTTGGCGACCTCGGCCGCGTTGGCGCAGCGCACCGCCTTCGTCTCGGCGACGGTGGGCGGCACCTGGCTGCGGGTGTGCACGTAGAGTTCGTGGCCGGCGTCGGCGAGGTGGCGCGCCATCGGGGCGCCCATGATGCCGAGGCCGATGAAACCGATCTTCATGGCAGTCCTTTCTGGGGAGGGGTCAGTACGAACCGGAGGCGGGCGGCGTGGGCATGCCCGCGCGCATCGCGCCCATCACCTGCTGCGCGCCGGCCGCCATGAGGCGCGCATCGGAACTCACGGTGACGAATTGGAAGCCCTTGGCGATGCGGGCGAGCGCCGCGGCCGGCGCGCCGTTGTGGATGCCGGCGACGAGGCCGTGCGCTTTCGCGCGATCCAGGATGTGGTCTATGGCTTGCGCGACTTTCGGGTCCACGTCGTCGAACGCCGGCTTGCAGCCGAGGGCGAGCGAGAGGTCGGACGGGCCGATGTAGACGGCGTCCAGGCCTTCGACGGAGCAGATCGCGTCCAGGTTGTCGAGGGCCGCTGCCGTCTCGATCATCGCGAAGGTGACGATCGTGTCGTTCGCCTTTTCCGGATAGTCGGCGCCGCCGTACATCAGCGCGCGCACGGGGCCGAAGCTGCGCGTGCCGCGCGGCGCATAGTGCGTCCAGGCCACGAGCTTCTGCGTGTCCTCGCGCGTGTTCACCATGGGGCAGATCACGGCGTAGGCGCCGGCATCGAGGACCTTCATCAGGATGCCCGGCTCCAGCCAGGGCACGCGCACGACCGGCACGGTGTCGGTGGTGGAGATCGCCTGCAGCATGGGCACGAGCGCGTGATAGTCGACGACGCCATGCTGCAGGTCGATGGTGAGCGAGTCCCAGCCCTGCTGGGCCATGACCTCGGCCGAGAAGCCGTTCGGAACCGCGAGCCAGCCGTTGACCGCGGCTCCTCCCGATTTCCACAACGTGCGCAGGCGGTTGTCCCTCATGGCGTCTCCTCCGGTGGGGACGGGCCCAAGCCGGGCCCGGAGCTTCCTCAGGCCTGGGTGTAGGCCGTCTTCACGGTGGTGTAGAACTCCGCGGCGTAGCGGCCCTGCTCGCGCGGGCCGTAGCTGGAGCCCTTGCGGCCACCGAACGGCACATGGTAGTCCACGCCGGCGGTCGGCAGGTTCACCATCACCATGCCCGCCTGCACGTGGCGCTTGAAGTGCGTGGCGTACTTCAGCGAGGTGGTGGCGATGCCGGCGGACAGGCCGAACTCGGTGTCGTTCGCGAGCGCGAGGGCTTCGTCGTAGTTCTTCGCACGGATCACGGACACGACCGGGCCGAACACCTCTTCGCGGCTGATGCGCATCTGCGCCGTCGCCTCGGTGAAGAGGGCGGGCTTCAGGTACCAGCCGGGCGCGCCGTCGGCGTTCTTCTCCATCGCTTCGCCGCCGGCCACCAGCTTCGCGCCTTCGCCCTTGGCGATCTGGATGTACTCCAGGTCTTGCGCGAGCTGCTTGTCGTCGACCACGGGGCCGATGTCGGTGCCCTTCTTGCGGGCGTCATCGACCTTCAGGTTCTTCATCTTGTCGACCATGGCGGCCACGAACCTGTCGTGGATGCCTTCGGTGACGATCAGGCGCGAGCTGGCCGTGCAGCGCTGGCCGGTGGAGAAGAAGCCGCTGTTGAGCGCGGCGGCGACGGCGACGTCGAGGTCGGCGTCGTCGAGCACCACCATCGGGTTCTTGCCGCCCATCTCGAGCTGGAACTTGGCCATGCGCGCGACGCAGGCCTGCGCGATGCGTTGGCCGGTGGCGACGGAGCCCGTGAAGCTGATGGCCTGTACGCGCTTGTCGTCCAGCAGCACCTGGCCCACTTCGGAGCCGCGACCCATCACGAGGTTGAACACGCCGGCGGGCAGGCCCGCGCGGTGCAGGATGTCGGCGATCGCCCAGGCGCTGCCCGGCACGAGGTCGGCGGGCTTGAGCACCACGGCGTTGCCGTAGGCCAGCGCCGGCGCGATCTTCCACGCGGGAATCGCGATCGGGAAGTTCCAGGGCGTGATGAGGCCCACGACGCCGACCGGCTCGCGCGTGACTTCCACGCCGACGCCGGGGCGCACGGAAGGCACCACGTCGCCGCCGCTGCGCAGCGCTTCACCGGCGAAGAACTTGAAGATGTTGCCGGCACGGACCACTTCGCCGATGGCTTCCGGAAGCGTCTTGCCTTCCTCGCGCGCGAGCAGGTCGCCGAGTTCGGCCCTGCGCGCCAGGATCTCGGCGCCGGCGGCGTCGAGGATGTCGAAGCGCTGCTGCGGCGTGGAGAGGCCCCAGGCGGGCTGCGCCTTGGTGGCGGCCGCGATGGCCTGCCGCGCATCGTCGGCGCTGGCCTGCGCGTACTCGCCGACGAGGTCGCGGGTGTCGGAGGGGTTGATGTTGCGGGAGACGCGGGTGGATTCCACCCATTCGCCGCCGATCAGATTCTTGAACATGGCTTGCCTTTGCTCCCTCTCCCCTTGGGGAGAGGGTGGGGGTGAGGGGGCAGGGCGCAGACCCTCACCCCTGCCCTCTCCCGCAAGCGGGAGAGGGAGATTTCAGGGAGCTATCGGACCAGGCAGGGCTTCTTCGGATCGAACTTCCACCCCGGCACCAGGAACTGCATCGCGATCGCATCGTCGCGCGCGCCCAGGCCGTGCTGCTGGTACAGCGCGTTCGCCTTCTGCAGTTCCGCTTCGTCGATCTCGATGCCCAGGCCCGACTTCTTCGGCACCTGCACGTAGCCTTCGCGGATCTGCAGCGGGTCCTTCGTCAGGCGCTGGCCGTCCTGCCAGATCCAGTGCGTGTCGATCGCGGTGACCTTGCCCGGCGCGGCCGCACCCACGTGCGTGAACATCGCCAGCGAAATGTCGAAGTGGTTGTTGGAGTGCGAGCCCCAGGTCAGCCCCCAGTCGCGGCAGGTCTGCGCCACGCGCACGGAGCCGGCCATCGTCCAGAAGTGCGGGTCGGCCAGCGGGATGTCCACGGACTGCAGCGCGAGCGAATGGGCCATCTGGCGCCAGTCGGTCGCCACCATGTTGGTCGCGGTGGGCAGGCCGGTGGCGCGGCGGAATTCCGCCATCACCTCGCGGCCGGAGAAGCCTTCCTCGGCGCCGCACGGGTCTTCGGCATACGCGACGATGCCGCGCATCTTGTGGCCCAGGCGGATCGCGTCCTTCAGCACCCAGCCGCCGTTGGGGTCGAGCGTCACGCGCGCCTGCGGGAAGCGCTCGTGCAAGGCCGTCACCGCTTCGACTTCGGCGTCGCCGCTCAGCACGCCGCCCTTGAGCTTGAAGTCCTGGAAGCCGTACTTCTTCTGCGCGGCTTCCGCGAGGCGCACCACCGCTTCGGGCGTCAGCGCTTCCTCGTGGCGCAGGCGGAACCAGTCGTCCTTCGCTTCCGGCTCGGAGGCGTAAGGCAGGTTCGTCTTCCTGCGGTCGCCGACATAGAAGAGATAACCGAGCATCTGCACCGCGTCGCGCTGCTGGCCTTCGCCGAGCAGGGCCGCGACGGGGACGCCCATGTGCTGGCCCTGGAGGTCGAGCAGGGCGGATTCGACCGCCGTCACGGCGTGGATGGTCGTGCGCAGGTCGAAGGTCTGCAGGCCGCGGCCGCCCGCGTCGCGGTCCGCGAACTTCGTGCGCATCGCGTTCAGGATCGCCTGCAGGTTGCCGATGGACTGGCCTTCGACGAGGGGACGCGCGTCTTCCAGCGTCTGCCGGATCTTCTCGCCGCCGGGCACTTCGCCGAGGCCGGTGTGGCCGTCGCTGTCCGTCACCAGGACGATGTTGCGGGTGAAGAAGGGCGCATGCGCGCCCGACAGGTTCAGGAGCATGTCGTCCCGGCCGGCGACCGGGACCACACGCATCGTCTTGACGACGGGAGCGCTCATCTTCAGTCCGCCGTGATTTTCCGGGACTCGATGAGGTTCTTCCACTTCGCGAATTCCGCGGCCTGGAAGGTGGCGAACTGCTCCGGCGTGTTGGCGACGATCTCGAAGCCTTGCGCCAGCAGCTTCTCCTTGACCGCGGGGTCGTTCAGCGAAGCGGCGATGGCCGACTGCAGCTTGGCCTTCACGTCCGCGGGCAGGCCCTTGGGGCCGGCGACGGCTTGCCAGGACTGCACTTCGGCGCCCTTGACGCCCTGTTCCGCGAGCGTCGGCACGTCCGGCAGCAGCGGCGAGCGCTTCTCGGAGGAGATGCCCAGCGCGCGCACCTTGCCCGCCTTGATGTGCTGGATGATGCTGTTGATGTTGACGAACGCCGCGTCCACCTGGCCGCCCAGCAGGTCGTTGATGGCGGGGCCGCCGCCCTTGTACGGGACGTGCAGGCCTTCCGTCTTCGTCTGCTGCCAGAACAGTTCGGCGGAGAGGTGGTCCGAGGAGCCGTTGCCGGAGGAGGCGAAGCTCACCTTGCCGGGGGTCTTCTTCAGGTGGGCCAGCAGGTCGGCGAGGTTCTTGTCCGGCGAGGCGACCGGCACGACCAGCACGTTGGGGGCCTGCACGGCGACCGTGATCGGGTCCAGGTCCTTCAGCGCGTCGTACTGCACGCCCTTGATCAGGTGCGGGGCGATCACGAACGGGCCGAGCGAGGACACGAACAGCGTGTAGCCGTCGGCGGGCGCGCGCTTCACGAACGCGGCGCCGATGGTGCCCGTGGCGCCCGGCTTGTTGTCGACGATCCAGGTGCCACCCAGCTTCTTGGGCAGTTCCTGCGCGATCACGCGGGCGATGGCGTCGGTGGAGCCGCCGGGCGGGAAGGGCACGACCAGCGTCACGGGCTTGTCGGGATACGCGAAGGCAGTCGCGGTGGAGGCGGCCAGCGCGAGGGCCATCAGGGTCTTCTTGATCATGGAGAGTCTCCTTCTTGGTGTTGCGGCCTTACTGGGGGCCGAGCTTGCGGATCAGGGCAGCGAGTTCTTCCACTTCCTGGGGCTTCAGGTCCGACAGGGGCGGGCGCACCGGGCCGGCACTGTGGCCGACGATGGTGGCGCCGGCCTTCACGATGGACACGGCATAGCCTTCGCCCTTGTTGCGGATGGCCAGGTAAGGCAGGAAGAACTCGTCGATCAGGCGGCCGGTGGTGGCGGTGTCGCCGGCCCAGTAGGCGTTGTAGAACTCCATCGCGGTGCGCGGGATGAAGTTGAAGATGGCGGAGGAGTAGGTGGGCACGCCCAGCGCCTTGTACGCATGCGCGTAGACCTCGTGCGTGGGCATGCCGCCGATCATGGCGAAGCGGTCGCCCAGCTTCTGGCGGATGGAGACCATGCGCTCGATGTCGCCGGTGCCGTCCTTGAAGCCGATCAGGTTGGGGCAGCGCTCGGCCAGCTTCAGCAGCGATTCGGCGGTCAGCTTCGTCGCGCCGCGGTTGTAGACGATCACGCCGATCTTCACGCTCTTGCAGACGGCTTCGACGTGCTGCACCAGGCCGTCCTGCGTGGCTTCGGTCAGGTAGTGCGGCAGCAGCAGCACGCCTTGCGCGCCGTTGCGTTCCGCTTCCTGCGCGTACTTGATCGCCAGGGTGGTGCCGCCGCCGGCGCCGCCGACGATGGGGGTGCGGCCCTTGCAGGTCTCGGCCGCGGTCCTGATCACCTGCGCGTACTCGCCCGGTTCCAGCGAGAAGAACTCGCCCGTGCCGCCGGCGGCGAACAGCACGGTGGCGCCGTAGGGCATCAGCCATTCCAGGCGGCCCTGGTAGCCCTTCGGATCGAAGCGCAGTTGCTGGTCGAAGTCGGTGAGGGGGAAGGAAAGCAGGCCGGTGGAAAGGGCCTTCTTCAGTTCGTTCGGCGTCATGGTGGGTCCGGTCAAGAGATAGGACATCGTACAACTAGGATGTTAACGTTGCCAAGGGGATGTCCGACAACCAGGAAGGGGCTTAGCGCCCTTCGGCGAGGCGCCGCCGGCGCTCGCGGCTGTTCGCGAGGTGCGTCCGCATGGCGGCACGGGCGCCTTCGGGGTCCTGCCGCGCGATGGCGTCCACGATGCTCTCGTGTTCCGCGTTCACCCGGCGCAGGTAGGCCTGGCGCTCCGGGGTGAGGGGGCCCGGCGGCTCGAGGCGGGCGCGCGGGATCATCATGCCGCCCAGCGTGCCCATGAGGTCCACGAAGTGCTGGTTGTGGGTCGCCCGGGCGATCTCCAGGTGGAACTGGAAGTCGGGGCCGACGGCATCGCGCCCTTCTTCCAGGGCGCTGATGAAGGCCTGCAGCGCGCCGCGCAGGGCCTCCAGGTTCTCCGGCGTCCGGCGCACCGCGGCGAGGGAGGCGCTCTCCGTCTCGACGGCGATGCGCAGCTCCAGCACCTCGATCACGTCGTGCAGGGTGCCGAGCTGGTCGGGCGAGATGCGGAAGGCGGAGCCTTCGCCCAGGCCGACCACGAAGGTGCCGACGCCATGGCGCGTCTCGACGAGGCCCGCGGCCTGCAGGCGGGAGATCGCCTCCCGCACCACGGTCCGGCTGACGCCGAACTCCTCCATGATCGCCGCCTCGGTGGGTAGCTTCTCGCCGGGGGTGAGCGAGCCGTCGCGGATGCGCCCGCTGAGTGCGTCGACCACGTCGTGGGCGAGGCTGCGGGGGCGGCGGCGGGCGGCGACTTCAGTCATTCGGGTTAACCCTCTGGGGCATCGGGCGGGTGCGCGGAAATACTTGTACGACGACTGATAACAGACGACAACACGGGTTGGCCCTAATGTATCAGGGCCCCGACGAAAGGAAAGCATGGAGTCGCCCCAACCCCTCTCCCTCGGCCGGGTGCTGCTGACCGGCGCCGCCGGCGGCCTCGGCCGCCAGCTCCGGGCCCGGCTGCGCAAGCGCTGCAGCCTGCTGCGCGTGAGCGACGTGGCCACGATGGAGCCGGCGCAGGCAGGCGAGGAAGTGGTGGTCGCCCCGCTGGAAGACCGCGCCGCCGTGCACCAGCTGCTGGCCGGCATGGACGCCGTGGTGCACCTCGGCGGCATCTCCACCGAGCAGCCCTTCGACGCGATCCTGCAGGCCAACATCGTGGGCGTCTACAACGTCTACGAAGCCGCCCGCAAGCAGGGCGTCAAGCGCATCGTCTTCGCCAGCTCCAACCACGTCACCGGCTACTACCGGCAGGACGAGGTGATCGACCCCACGATGCCCGTGCGCCCCGACGGCTACTACGGCATCTCGAAAGCGTTCGGCGAGAACCTCTCGCGCTTCTACTTCGACCGCTACGGCATCGAGACCGTGTGCCTGCGCATCGGCTCCTCCTTCCCCGAGCCGCGCGACCGCCGCATGCTCGCCACCTTCCTGAGCTACGACGACCTCGAGCGCCTGGTCGTCGCCAGCCTCACGACGCCCATCGCCGGCCACACCATCCTCTACGGCATGTCCGACAACGCCACGAGCTGGTGGGACAACACGCCCGCGCGCCACATCGGCTACCGGCCGCAGGACAGCTCCGAGCCGTTCCGCGCCGCCAAGGAAGCCGCGCAACCGAAGATCGATCCGAAGGACCCGGCCGCCATCTACCAGGCCGGCGGCTTCGTGCACATGGGCCCGTTCGACAACTGATCCCGCCGCGAGGCGCCACCCCACCACCAAGGAGACAAGCATGCAGAAACGACAGTTCATCCAGGCGGCCCTGGCCGCAGCGCTCGCCTGCGGCACCGGTGCCGCCGCGGCGCAGACCGTGCTGAAAGCCGCGGACGTCCATCCCGCCGGCTATCCCAACGTGGTCGCCATCGAGAACCTGGGCAAGAAGCTCGAGGCGGCGACCAAGGGCAAGTACAAGCTGCAGATGTTCCCGGGCGGCGTGCTCGGCGCCGAGAAGGAAGTGGTGGAGCAGGCCCAGGTGGGCGCCATCCAGATCGCCCGCATCTCGCTGGGCGTGCTGGGCCCGGTGGTGCCGGACGTGAACGTGTTCAACATGCCTTTCGTCTTCCGCGACGAGGCGCACATGCGCAAGGTGATCGACGGCCCGATCGGCGAGGAGATCCTGGGCAAGATCACCGCCAGCCCGGCCCGCCTGGTGGCGCTGGGCTTCATGGACTCCGGCTCGCGCAGCCTGTACACCAAGAAGCCCGTGCGCAAGCCCGAGGACCTGAAGGGCCAGAAGATCCGCATGATGGGCAACCCGCTGTTCGTCGACACGATGAACGCCATGGGCGGCAACGGCATTTCCATGGGCCACACCGAGGTGTTCGGCGCGCTGCAGACGGGCGTGATCGACGGCGCCGAGAACAACCCGCCGACCCTGTTCACGTCCAACCAGTACACGACGGTCAAGTACTACACGCAGACCAACCACCTGATCATCCCCGAGATCTTCGTGATGTCGAAGGTCACCTGGGACAAGATGTCGAAGGACGAGCAGGACCTGGTGCGCAAGTTCTCGCGCGAGGCGCAGCAGGAGCAGCGCGCGCTGTGGGACAAGAGCGTCGCGGAGTACACGCAGAAGCTCAAGGCCGCGGGCATCGAGTTCATCAACGTCGACACCAAGCCTTTCTACGACGCCACGGAGCCCGTGCGCCAGAAGTACGGCTCGCAGTTCAGCGACCTGATGAAGCGCATCGCCGCGGTCAAGTAAGCCACCGCGTTCCGCAACCGCCGCGCGCCCTGCCGCGCGCGGCCCTTCCACGAGTCCTGCCATGAACCATCCTGTCGTCCGCGCGCTGGACGGGCTGTACCTCGCGTGCATCTGGATCTCCGGCTTCGCCCTCGTGGTGATGAGCCTGATCATTCCCGTCGGCGTGTTCGCCCGCTACCTGCTGGGCGTGGGCGCGCAGTGGCCGGAGCCCATCGCCATCCTGATGATGGTGATGTTCACCTTCTTCGGTGCCGCGGCGGCCTATCGCGCGGGCGCGCACATCGCGGTGCAGATGCTCACCGACCGCCTGCCGCGGCCGCTGCAGCGCGCCTGCGCCGGCTTCGTCCACCTGTCGATGGCGGCGGTGAGCCTGTTCGTGTTCGGGTGGGGCCTGCGGCTGGTGGAGGGCACCATGGGGCAGACGATCAGCGAGCTGCCCTGGCTGCCGGTGGGCGTGACCTACCTGCCGCTGCCGCTCGGCAGCCTCGTGACGCTGCTGTTCATCGTCGAACACGTCGTGTTCGGGCCGCAGCACGACCGCCCGGTGGTCACTTTCGATCATGCCGACGACCTGCCCCCGGAAGGAGCGAACTGATGGACACCCTGGTGCTGCTGGGCAGCTTCTTCGTGCTCATGATCGTCGGCGTGCCGGTCGCCTACGCGCTGGGCCTCGCCGCCCTCGCGGGCGCGATGTGGATCGAGCTGCCGCTGGACGCGGTGATGATCCAGATCGCCTCGGGCGTCAACAAGTTCTCGCTGCTGGCGATCCCCTTCTTCGTGCTGGCGGGCGCGATCATGGCCGAGGGCGGCATGTCGCGGCGGCTGGTGGCCTTCGCGGGCGTGCTGGTCGGCTTCATCCGCGGCGGCCTGTCGCTGGTGAACATCCTCGCCTCCACCTTCTTCGGCGCGATCTCCGGCTCCTCGGTCGCCGACACCGCGTCGATCGGCTCGGTGCTCATTCCCGAGATGGAGCGCAAGGGCTACCCGCGCGACTTCTCCACCGCCGTGACCGTGAGCGGCTCGGTGCAGGCCATCCTGATCCCGCCCAGCCACAACGCGGTGATCTACTCGCTGGCCGCCGGCGGCGGCGTCTCGATCGGCGCGCTGTTCATGGCGGGCGTGTTCCCGGGGTTGCTGCTCGGCCTGACCCTGGCGATCCTGTGCCTGTTCATCGCCCGCAAGAGGCAGTTCCCCAAGGGCCAGGTGATCCCGCTGCGCGAGGCGCTGAAGATCTCCGTGGAAGCGCTGTGGGGCCTGGCCACGCTGGTGATCATCCTGGGCGGCATCCTCACGGGCGTGTTCACGGCGACGGAATCGGCGTCCATCGCGGTGCTGTGGGCCTTCTTCGTCACGATGTTCGTCTACCGCGACTACAAGTGGAGCGAGCTGCCGAAGCTGGTCCACCGCACGGCGAAGACGGTCTCCATCGTGATGATCCTGATCGGCTTCGCGGCGAGCTTCGGCTACATCATGACGCTGATGCAGATCCCGCTGAAGGTCACCACCTTCTTCGCCGGGCTCTCGGACAACCGCTACGTGATCCTGCTGATGATCAACGTGCTGCTGCTGGCCCTCGGCACGCTGATGGACATGGCGCCCCTGATCCTGATCCTCACGCCCATCCTGCTGCCGCTGGTGACCAAGCTGGGCGTCGACCCGGTGCACTTCGGCATGATCATGATGGTCAACCTGGGCATCGGGCTGTTGACGCCGCCGGTCGGCGCCGTGCTGTTCGTCGGCAGCGCGGTGGCCAAGCTGAAGATCGAGACGGTGGTGCGCGCGCTCTATCCCTTCTTCGGCGCGATGCTGCTCGTGCTGGCGATGATCACGTACATCCCGGCCATCTCCCTGTGGCTGCCGCAGCTGATGTTCAAGTGAAGCCGCGCGTCCTGCTCACCTACGGCCCCACGGCGCGCCGGAACTACTACGGCGAGGCCGCGCTGCAGGCGCTGCAGCGGATCGCCGACGTGCGGCTGCACGAGTCCGAGTCGCCGCTGGTGGGCGCCGCGCTGCTGGAGGCCGCACGGGGGTGCCGCGTCATCATCAGTGACCGCCAGGCCGCAGCGCCGGCGGACCTGTTCGCCCGGCTGCCGGACCTGGTCGTCTTCGAGCGCTGCGCCGTGGACGTGCGCAACGTGGACATCGCCGCGGCGAGCGCCGCCGGCGTGCTGGTGACGCATGCCAGCGCGGGCTTCGGCAACGCGGTGGCCGAATGGGCGCTCGGCGCCATGATCGCCCTGGCACGGGGCTTTCCCGGCGCGGTGCACGCGTTCCGGCAGGGGCAGCCCGTGCCGGTGGGCATGGGCAGCGAGCTGCGTGGCGCGACCCTGGGCGTGATCGGCTACGGCGTGATCGGCCGGCGCCTGTGTGCGCTGGGCCACGCCCTCGGCATGCGGGTGCTCGTCGCCGACCCGTTCACGCGCATCGACGATCCCCAGGTCACGCAGCTCGCGCTGGACGAACTGCTGCCGCGCGCCGACCACGTGGTGTGCCTCGCGCCGGCGACTGCCGCGACGGAAAACCTGATGGATGCACGCCGCTTTGCGGCCTGCAAGCCCGGCGCATTCTTCCTGAATGCATCGCGGGGAGAGCTGGTCGACGAAGGCGCGCTGCTGCGTGCGCTCGACGAAGGGCCCCTGGCCGGCTGCGCGATGGACGTCGGCCGCGCACCCGACCAGATGCCTTCCCCCGGGCTCGCCGCCCACCCCCGGGTGCTCGCGACGCCGCACATCGGCGGCCTGACGCCGGAGGCGGTGCAGCACCAGTCCCGCGAAACGGTTGCCCAGCTGGAGCAGTTGCTGGCTGGCAAGATGCCGCAAGGCGCGCTGAATCCGGCGCATGCGCGCCGGTTGTCGCGCCTGCAATCCGACTGAGACGCCCATGCAATCCATGCCTGCCTTCGAAACCAGTGTCCGCTACCCCGACCCGCGCATCGAGGTGCTGGACGATCGCTTCCTCGCGCTGCGCCTCTTCAGCGCCAGCGTCGAGCGCCTCTTCACCGGGCTGCGCTGGGCCGAGGGGCCGGTGTGGTTCGGCGACGGCCGCTACCTGCTGGTGTCGGACATCCCGAACAACCGCGTGATCCGCTGGGACGAGGCTTCCGGCGCGGTGAGCGACTTCCGCCAGCCTTCCAACAACGCCAACGGCCATTTCCGCGACCGGCAGGGCCGCCTGCTCTCCTGCGAGCACCTCACGCGCCGCGTGACGCGCACCGAGTACGACGGCAGCATCACCGTGCTGGCCGACCGCCACGGCGGCAAGCGGCTGAACTCGCCCAACGACATCGTGTGCGCGCGCGACGGCAGCGTCTGGTTCACGGACCCGAGCTTCGGCATCCACGGCTACTGGGAAGGCGAGCCCGCGGAGCAGGAACTGCCGCACGCCGTCTACCGCATTGCGCCGGACGGCAAGCTGCAGCAGGTGATCACGGACCTCAACGCGCCGAACGGCCTGGCCTTCTCACCGGACGAATCGGTGCTGTACGTGGTGGAGAGCCGCGCGACGCCGCACCGGAAGATCTGGGCCTATGCGCACAAGGACGGCAAGCTGGGCGAGAAGCGGCTGGCCGCCGATGCGCAGGGGCCGGGTGCCTTCGACGGCTTCCGCGTCGACGTGGCGGGCAACCTGTGGTGCGGCTTCGGCAGCAACGGCGCCCCGGGCGTGGACCCGCAAGGCCTGGACGGCGTGCGCGTGTTCGCGCCGGACGGCCGGGCGATCGGCCACATCCACCTGCCGGAGCGCTGCGCCAACGTCTGCTTCGGCGGGCGGCATCGCAACCGGCTGTTCATGGCGGCGAGCCATTCGGTGTACGCGCTGTACGTGAATACGCAGGGGGCTGTCTAGCGCGTTGTGTGCTGGGGTGCGCTTCGCGCAACCCAGCCTACGAACGTGCACACCGGCGGCCGTACGCTGGGTTGCGCGCAGGCCCGTAGGCTGGGTTGCGCGCCAGCTTTCGTAGGCTGGGTTGCGCGCAGCGCACCCCAGCACCCACCCCTTCACGCCTGCCGCGTCAGCCCCGCCTCCACCTCCGGCACCATCCGCAGCGCCCAATAGCTCGCGCCGCCGATCGCCACGCCGAAGAACCACCCATACAGCCCCCACCACGTGGGCAGCAGGTTCGTGAAGTTCGGCAGCAGCGTCGAGAACACGATCCCGATCCCCGCCGCGACCAGCGCCTTCACGTGCCATCCGCCCTGGTAGCGGTAGCGGCCGTGCTCGCGATAGAGCTCGTCGACGTCGATGCGGCCCTTCGCGATCAGGTAGTAGTCCACCATGATGATCCCGAACAGCGGGCCCATCGTGGAACCGATCGCGCCGACGAAGCCGGCGGCGCTCCCTTCCCAGGGCGCGAAGGGATACAGCACCAGCGCGATCAGCGCCGCGATGTAGCCGCCGCGGTTGAAGCTGATCTTGCGCGGGAAGGTGTTCGAGATGTCGAAGGCGGCGGACACGAAGTTCGCGACCACGTTGATGCCCAGCGTCGCCACGCAGAAGGTGAAGGCGGCGAGCGCGGCCAGGAACCAGCTGTCGAACTTGGCCGAGATCTGGTCCGGGTGGATCAGCACCTCGCCGTACACCTTGTACGCCGCGAGCGTGGTCACCCCGGCCACCAGCGAGAACAGCATCAGGTTCACCGGCAGGCCCCAGAGGTTGCCCTTCTTCACCGCGGCCTCGTCCTTCGCGTAGCGCGTGAAGTCGCAGAAGTTCAGGTACAGCGCCGCGAAGTACGTGATCCAGACGGCGGCCACGGCCATCAGCGAAGCGAAGGAGCCCGGCGTGCCCGGCACGCCCGCGTCCTTCGTCTTCTCCAGCAGGACGTCGGTGGGGATGCTGCTCTCGAAGGAGAAGCCGCCCGCCTTCACCACCAGCCCGAGCGCGAGCACCAGCATCGCGAGCCACACGCCGGGGCCGGCCCAGTCCTGGAACCGCCGCACCGTCTCCATGCCGCGCTGGATGATCAGCAGCTGCAGCGCCCACACGACGACGTAGCAGATCACTTCGAGCGCCGAGTGGTTCACGAAGTGCACGGTCTTGTGGAATTCCAGGATCGCGGGGGAGCGCGTGAGCAGCGCCACGATGGCGCCCGACGCGGCCGCCGTCTGCGCGCCGTACCAGAAGCAGGCGACGATGGCGCGCACCAGCGCGGGGAAGTTCGCACCTCAGACGCCGAAGGAGGCGCGCGCGAGCACCGGATACGGGACGCCGGTGCGGGCGCCGGCCAGGCCCACCATCGTCATCAGGACGTAGATGACCAGCGAGCCGATGCCGATGGCGAGCAGGAAGTTGACGAAGCTGCCGCACAGCAGGAACAGGCTCGCCGCCAGGAAGTAGCCCCAGAGGCTGTGCACGTCCGAGGTCCAGACGTTGAAGATGCTGAACGCGCCCCACGTTCGCTGTGCGGGCGTCGTGGGGGCGAGGTCGGGGTTGGTGAGGCCGGGGCTGTAGCCGCGCGCGGCCGGGGCGTCGGATGGATTCATTGGCATCTCCCTCGCCGCCGGCGGCGGCGCGGAACCATTCCAGCACTTATCGTGCCCGGCCGCCAGTGCTCAGCGGACCCAACCCGTGAGGACGGACCATCCCGAGGTGCCGACCAGCAGCGCCGCCACGGCGCGCGCGATGCGTGCCTGCGCCGCCAGCGACCCTTGCAGGCCGTTGCGCAGCACGGCCGCGGAGAAGGCGACGCCGCCGTACACCAGCAGCTGCGTGGCTGCAATGATCGCGCCCATCGCGGCGACCTGGGCGCCGACGTTCCCGAGCGCGGGCCGCACGAACTGCGGGAACACGGCCACCATGAACACGTAGGCCTTCGGGTTCAGGAGGCAGGTCGCCATCGCGCGGGCGAAGATGCGCGCCGGCGCCCGCGAAGGCTGGGCCTGCACGCCCGCCAGCGTCGCGGGGCTGCGCCAGAGCGCCACGCCCATCCACGCCACGTAGAGCGCTCCCGCCGCAAGCACGGCGTTGAATACCGGCGGCGCGAGCTGCAGCAGCAGGCCGAGGCCGAGCGCCCCCATGAGCGTGTGCACGGCGCCGCCCGCGACCATGCCGGCGACCGCGGCGAGACCCGCGCGCCGCCCGTCGACGAGCGAGCTGGCGAGCACGAAGGCCATGTCCATGCCGGGGAGGACGATGATGCCGAAGACGAAGAGGGCGAAGAGCCAGAGGTGGTCCATTGCGTTGCTCCAGTGGGGACAGCGCAGTGTGCGGGGGCATACATGACATCCCGCGGCATGATTTCCGCCTAGACTCCGCGGCATGCGCGCAAGCCGGCTTCTTTCCATCCAGATGATGCTGGAGACGCACGGCCGCATGAGCGCCACGGCGCTCGCCCGCGCCCTCGACGTGTCGGTGCGCACGTTGCACCGGGACATCGACGAACTGACGTCCGCGGGCGTGCCCGTGTACGCGGAGCGCGGGCGCGCGGGCGGCTTCCAGCTGCTGCCAGGGTGGAAGACGACGCTGACCGGCTTCACGTCCGGCGAGGCGGAGGCCGTGTTCCTCGCGGGGCTCGCCGGTCCGGCGACGGAACTCGGCCTCGGCCCGCAGGTCGCGAGCGCGGAGCGCAAGCTGCTGGCGGCGCTGCCGGCTCCCTGGCGCGGGAGTGCGCGCCGCATCCGGTCGCGGCTGCACCTCGATCCGGTGGAGTGGTACCGCGAGGCCGAACCGGTGCCTTTCCTGCCGGTGGTGGCGCGCGCCGTGTGGGAGGAGCGCCAGCTCGCGATGTCGTACGAGAGCTGGAGCCGGACGGCGCGGCGCACCGTGGATCCGCTCGGCCTGGTGATGAAGGCGGGCACCTGGTACTTCGCCGCCGGACGCGAGGGCAAGGTGCGGACCTGGCGCGTGGCGAGCGTGCTGGACGCGGCGCTGCTCGACACGCCGGTGCAGCGGCCCCGCGGCTTCGAGCTCGCCGACTACTGGCGCGCGTCCGTGCGCCGCTTCGAGGTGGAGCTCTTTTCCGGCGAAGCGGTGGTGCTGGCGACGCGGCGGGGGCTGGCGGAACTGCGGCGGATCAACGCCGCGCTCGCCCGCGCGGTCGCCACCGCCGCCTCACCCGCCGAGGGCGAACGCGTGGAACTGCGCATCCCGATCGAATCGGTGCCGCACGCGGCGGGGCAGCTGCTGCGGCTGTGCCCCGAGGTGGAGGTGCGCGCACCCCGCGAACTGCGCGAGGCGATCCGCGAGCGCGCGCACGTCGCGGCGCGCATGTACGGCACGCGCTGATTCAGTCGAAGTCGAACAGCTCGCCGAGGAAGCCCTCGCGCTTCTTCTTCTTGTAATAGCCGCCCGGCGGATAGGGCTGCTGCGGGTAAGGCTGCGGCTGCTGGTACTGCGGCTGCGGCTGCGGCTGCGGCGCGGCGGCCTGCGGCGCCGCGCGCTCGATGATCTTGTCGAGTTCGCCGCGATCCAGCCACACGCCCCGGCACTGCGGGCAGTAGTCGATCTCGATGCCGCTGCGTTCGGCCATCGTGAGGTTCACGGTCTTGCACACCGGGCATTGCATGGGTCGGCTCCTTGTCGCTGCCCGGTGGACCCTGCGACGGCCGCGGAGTTCCTGTGCCGCCTCCGCTCCGTCAGCCTTCGTAGGCTGGGTTGCCGCAGGCACCCCAGCGGTCAGCGAAGCGTTCAGCGAAGCGCCAGCTCCGCCATCCGCAACGCCCCTTCGAAGCTGCGCGCCACCGCGATGAACAGGTTCGTATGGCAGAAGAGCGCGTCCGGCACGCCGCTCGCCGCCACAAGCTGCGCGTCACGGAGGCCGGCCCACGCCCTCGGCAGGTCCATGCGGTTCGCGAAGGAGTCGGCCGCCACCGGCACGGTGCGCAGCACGAAGCGCTGCCCGCCTTCGTCGGTCTCGGGGTAGATCACCAGCCGCACGTCCGGCATCTCCTGCACCACCACCGCGGTCCAGGGCATGCCGCCTTCGCGCAGGTACAGCACGCGTCCGTGCAGCAGGCGTTCGGCACCGCGCACCTTCTCGGCGGCGAGCTCCTGGCCGATGCGGCGCGTCACGAGGCGATGCAGCAGCCGCTGCACGATGGCCATCGCTTCGCGGAAACGCTCCATCTGCAGGCGCGCGAGCGCCCGCGCGTCCAGGCCCTGCTCTTCCAGCCAGCTGCTGTTCAGGAGCGCGACCTGGCTCGAGAGACCGAACACGCCCGGGGCGACCATCTGCGCGCCGGTGTCCACGAGGTCGAGGTGACGCACGAGGGAGGCATCCACCTCCTGGGCGACGCGCAGGACCGCATCGTCACGCAGCGTGGCGCCGAGCTCCTGCGCAGCGAGGCGAACGTAGGCTTCCCCGAACGCGTGCCAGACGAGGCCGGCACTGGCGTAGCCTTCGCCCGCGGGCCGGCGGCCGTCGAAGCCGCGCTGGTGGTGGTCGAAGCGGCCGCGCGCCGCGTCCCATTCTCCGCCGACGTCCACGAGGAACGCCGCGCCCGCCAGGACCGCGGGGTCGCGGCTGCGCACGATCTCGTGTCGCGGGTGCAGCGCCGCGAGCACCGCCACGCCGAAGACGTCGTCGGCATGGAAGGAGCCGCTGTGGGTCGCGATGCGGGCCGTCATCGGGTCAGTGCGCCTCCGCCTGCTGCGCGGCGTAGATGGCGGCGGCCTGGTCTTCGCGGGCGCCGTTGAAGAACAGGTTGAGCACCACCGCGGTCACGGAGGACAGCAGGATGCCCGATTCGATCAGCGGGTGGATGGCGTGCGGCATCCACTGCTTGAACTGCGGTGCGATGAGCGGAATCATGCCCATGCCGATCGCGATGGCGACGATCAGCGCGTTGTGGCGGTTGCCCTTGAAGTCGACGCCCGCCAGGATGCGGATGCCCGTCGCGGCAACCATGCCGAACATCACGAGGCCGGCGCCTCCCAGCACCACGGTGGGCAGCGACTCCACCAGCGCCGCCATCTTGGGCAGCAGCCCCAGCACCAGCAGGATGACGCCGCCCGCCGCGCAGACGAAGCGGCTGCGCACGCCGGTGACGGCGACCAGCCCCACGTTCTGCGAGAAGCTCGTGTAGGGGAAGGTGTTGAAGATGCCCCCCAGCAGGGTGCCGAGGCCGTCGGTGCGCAGGCCGCGCGCCAGCGCCGGCTGGTCCACGGGCTTGCCCGTCATCTCGCCGAGCGCGAGGAACATGCCGGTGGACTCGATCATCACCACGATCATGACGATGGTCATGGTGAGGATCAGCATCGGGTCGAAGTGCGGCATGCCGAACTGGAAGGGCAGCACGACGTCCACCCAGGCCGCCTTGCCGACTTTCTCGAACGTCATGAGGCCGAAAGCGGCGGCCACCACGCCCCCCGCGACGATGCCGAGCAGCACCGAGATGTTGGCGAGGAAGCCGCGCGCGAACTTGGCGACCGCCAGGATGGTCAGGAGAACCAGCCCCGCGATCGCGACGCCGTGCAGGTCCGCGTACTTCGGGTTGGGGATGCTGGGCACGAGCGCGAGGCCCTTGGGCGCCGCGGGCAGCGGCGAGCCCGGGGCGCCGGCGGCGGCCGTGGCCTGCGCCAGCCACTGCGCATGTTCGGGGCTCACCACCGACGGCGCGGTGGGGCCGAAGGGATTGCCGAAGATCCAGTTGATGCCGATGCGCATCAGGCTGATGCCGATCACGGCGATGATCGTGCCCGTGACCACCGGCGGGAAGAAGCGCAGCAGCCGGCTGACCATGGGCGCGATCAGCACCGAGATGACGCCCGCGCCGATGATGGCGCCGAAGATCAGCTGCGCGCCTTCCGTGCCCGAAGTGACGTTGGCCATCGCCACCATGGGCGCGACGGAGGCGAAGGTCACGCCCATCATCACGGGCAGGCGGATGCCGAACCACTGCGTAAGGCCCAGCGACTGGATCAGCGTGACCAGGCCGCAGCAGAACAGGTCCGCCGAGATCAGCATCGCCACCTGTTCGGGCGACAGCTTGAGCGCGCGGCCCACGATCAGGGGCACGGCGACCGCGCCCGCGTACATCACCAGCACGTGCTGCAGGCCGAGGGCGGCCAGCTTGCCGGTGGGCAGTCGTTCGTCCACGGGGTGAACGTTGGTATCCATGGTTGTCTCCTTCGGTTCCTTCGGGGGATGCGTGCCGGCTTCTCAGGCGAGCAGGTCACGCAGGGTGCGCGCGACGACCTTGGTCGCGCGGCGCAGGTCTTCGAGGTCCAGGCGTTCGTCGGCGCGCTTCGCGTGGGACTCCAGCACGGTGCGCGGGCCGGCGCCGTAGATCACGCCGGGAATGCCCGCTTCGCCGTACAGGCGCACGTCGGTGTAGAGCGGCGTGCCCATGGCGGGGATGTCCTGGCCGAAGAGTTCCTTGCCGTGCTTCTGGATCGCGTCGACCAGGGGCTTGTTGCCGGCGAGGGGCTTCAGCGAATTGGCCAGCAGCATGCGCCGGATGTCCACCGTGATGCCGGGGAAGGTGGCGGCGGCTTCGGCGATCACGCGGCGGATGTCCGCTTCCACTTCCTGCGGGTTCTCCTCGGGGATCATGCGGCGGTCCAGCTTGAACGCCACCTTGCCGGGGACCACGTTCGTGTTCGTGCCGCCCGTGATGAGGCCCACGTTCAGGTAAGGATGCTTGATGCCCTCGACCTTCGACGTGACCTGCTGGTACTTCGCGTTCTGTGCGTAGAGCGCGTTCAGGATCCTGACCGCACCCTGCAGCGCGTCGACCCCGGTGTGCGGGATGGCCGCGTGCGCCATCTTGCCGTGCACCGTCACCTCCATCTGCAGGCAACCGTTGTGGGCGGTGACGACTTCGTAGCTGAAGCCCGCGGCGATCATGAGGTCGGGCTTCGTGATGCCCTTCTTCAGCAGCCAGCCCGGGCCGAGCTCGCCGCCCCATTCCTCGTCGTAGGTGAAGTGCAGCTCCACGCCGCCCTTCAGCGGCGCGCCCAGCGATTCCAGCGCCCGTACCGCGAAGGTGAAGCTGGCGAAGTCGCACTTGCTCACGGCGGCGGCGCGGCCGTAGATCTTGCCGTCGACGATCTCGCCGCCGTAAGGGTCGTGGGTCCAGCCTTCGCCGGGGGGGACGACGTCGCCGTGCGCATTGAGCGCCACGGTGCGCCCCTGGCCGTACTTGCGGCGCACGACGAGGTTGGTGATGGACTGCAGGCCGTAGGCTTTCACCTCCGCTTCCGGCACGGGATGCTTCTCCGCTTCCATGCCGAAGGCCTTCAGCAGTTCGGCGGTGCGCTCCGCATGCGGCGCGTTGTTGCCCGGGGGCGTGTCGGTGGGGACGCGGATCAGCTCCTGGAGGAAGCGCACTTCCTCGTCGAAGTGGGCGTCGATCCAGGCGTCGAGTTTCTGGTGGTCGTTCATGCTTGCTCCTGCGCGAGCTGCTCCAGCAGGTGCTGGAAGGCGCGCACGCCCAGCTCCATGTCGTCGCTGGTGGTGGATTCGAGGGGGTTGTGGCTGATGCCGGAGTTCTGGCCGCGCACGAAGAGCATCGCCTGCGGCATCGTCTCGTGCAGCTTCATGGCGTCGTGGCCGGCGCCGCTGGGCATGCGGTACAGCGGCAGGCCGAGCGATTCCACGGCGGCCTCCCAGCGGCGCTGCCAGGCGGGAGCGCTCGGCGCGGCGGCGGCGCGCATGGTCTCTTCGACCGCGTGGTGCAGCCCGCGGCGCGCGCAGATCTCCTGCAGCTTCGCGAGCACGTCGTCGACCAGGGCATCGCGCTGCGGGTCCGTCGGCGCGCGCAGGTCCAGCGAGAACAAGCAGCGCCCCGGCACCACGTTGATGGAGCCGTTCGGGACCTGCAGCATGCCGATGGTGCCGACCGAATCGCCGTCTTGCGACGCGCGCCGTTCGACGTACAGGGCCAGCTCGGCGACCGCGACGGCGGCATCGCGCCGGCGGTCCATCGGGGTCGTGCCCGCGTGGCTCGCCATCCCCGTCACCTCGCAATGGAAGCGGCGGCCGCCGTTGATGGACGTGACGATGCCCAGCGGGATGTCGATCTCGTTGAGCACCGGGCCTTGCTCGATGTGCACTTCGACGAAGCCGAGATAGTGTTGCGGGTCGCGTTTCAGCGCGGCGATCGCGTCCAGGTCCGCGGGCAGGCCGGCGTGGCGCATCGCGTCGCGCATCGTCACGCCGCCGGCATCCTTCTGGTCCAGCCAGGCCGGATCGAAATGGCCGGTGAGCGCGCCCGAGCCGAGGAAGGTGGCCTTGTACCGCTGGCCTTCTTCTTCCGCGAAGGCGACCACCTCGACGCCGAACGGCAGCCGGCGCTTCGCGCGGGCCAGTTCGCGCACGCAGGCCATGGGCGTGAAGATGCCCAGGCGCCCGTCGTACTTGCCGCCGTTGCGGACGGTGTCGTAGTGGGAGCCGGTGAGGACGTATTTCGCGCCTGCCGTCGCGCCCCGGTAGCGGCCGACCACGTTGCCGACGGCATCGATCTCGACTTCGTCGAAGCCGGCCTCGCGCATGTCCGCCACGATCTGCTTCGCCGCCGCGCGGTGCGCATCGGTCAGGTAGGTCACCGTGAGCTGGCCGGGCTGGTCGCTGTGCTGCGCGAGCGCTTCCTGCCAGTCCCACACCCGATTGCCCTGCACCGGCTCGACGCCGAACTTGTCGTTCAGGCGCAGTTCCACGATGCGGTGGATGTTGCGCAGGGCTTCGGCGCGCTCGAAGTCGGGGTGGTTCTCCAGCCGGCGCGCGAAGGTGTCGATGATCTGCTGGCGCGTGAGGCCGGTGCCGCGCGGGCCGCGCACGGCCAGGATGAAAGGGAAGCCGAACTTCGCGTTGTAGCCGGCATTCAGCTCCTGGATGCGGGCGAACTCCTCGGGCGTGCAGTTGGTGAGGCCCGCCTTGCTCTGCTCGTTGGTCGATTCGCTGGTGAGCGTGTTCGCGACCATGGCCTTGCCGGCCAGCTCGGGGTGGGCGCGGATCAGCGTGAGCTGCTTCGCCTCTCCCGCTTCGCGCACGATGTCGGCCATCGCCTGCTTCAGGTGCCCCAGCGAGCGGAAAGGTCGCTGCGCGAGGGCCGCTTCGGCGATCCAGGGCGAATGTTCGTAGAGGCCGTCCAGCAGGCGCGCAGCTTCCTTCGCGTCGGCGGCATTGAGTTGTTCGAGGGTGAGGGCCATGTCAGGCCTCCTGGTAGGGGTGGACCTGCTTCCAGTGCCGCGCGATGTCCAGGCGCGTGCACACCCACACGCGGTCGTGCGTCGCGACGTGGTCCAGGAAGCGCTGCAGCGCCGTGATGCGTCCGGGGCGCCCGAGCAGGCGGCAGTGCATGCCGACGCTCATCATCCTGGGTGCCTCGTCGCCTTCGGCGTAGAGCGCATCGAAGCTGTCCTTCATGTACTGGAAGAAGGGATCGGCGTGCGAGTAACCCTGGGGCAGGGCGAAACGCATGTCGTTGCAGTCCAGCGTGTAGGGCACGACCAGGTGCGGCACGACGTTGCCGTCGGTCTTCTTCACCTTCATCCAGAAGGGGAGGTCGTCGCCGTAGTAGTCGCTGTCGTACTCGAAGCCGCCGTAGTCCGCCACCAGGCGCCGCGTGTTGGGGCTGTCGCGGCCGGTGTACCAGCCCAGGGGCCGCTCGCCCGTGAGCTTGACGATGGCTTCCATGCCCAGGCGCATGTGCTCGCGCTCCACTTCTTCCGGCACGTTCTGGTAGTGGATCCACTTCCAGCCGTGGCAGGCGATCTCGTGGCCGAGTTCGACGAAGGCCTGCGTGATGTCGGGACAGCGTTGCAGCGCGGAGCCGATGCCGAAGACGGTCAGCGGCAGCTTGCGCTTCTCGAACTCGCGCAGGATGCGCCAGACGCCCGCGCGCGAGCCGTATTCGTAGATCCCTTCCATGCTCAGGTGGCGCTCGGGGAAGGCGGCCGGGTTGAACATCTCGGAGAGGAACTGCTCCGACGCGGGGTCGCCGTGCAGCGTGCAGTTCTCGCCGCCTTCCTCGAAGTTCAGGACGAACTGCACGGCGATGCGTGCGTTGCCCGGCCACTGCGCGTGGGGAGGGTTGCGGCCGTAGCCGGCCAGGTCGCGCGGGTAAGGCGCGGTGGAGTCGTAGACGGTACTCATGCCAGGGCGAGTGCGATGTCGTGGGTGGGGACGGTGCGGTCGAAGGCGAGGCTTTCTTCCACGTGGAGCAGGTGTTCTTCCATCAGCTTCACGGCGCGCTTCTCGTCCTTCGCGGCGAGGGCCTTGATCAGCTCGACGTGCTCCTCCTGCGAGTGCGCCTCGAAGCTGTCGCGCTGGTACATGAGGGTGATGAGCGAACTGCGGGAGACGAGGTCACGCAGGATCTGCGCCAGCACCGCGTTGTCGGCGAGTTCGGCCATGCGCACGTGGAAGTCGCCGAGCAGCTGCTGGCGCTCGGTGGCGTCGCCGCCCGCCATCGCCGCCTTTTCCTGCGCGACGTGCTCCCGCAGCGCCTTCAGCCTGGCGGGGGTCTGGTTGCGCAGGAACTCGCGGACCATTTCCACCTCGAGCAGGCGGCGGACCTGGAAGACCTGGCGCGCTTCTTCGACGGTGGGGGCAGCAACGAAGGCACCGCGCGCGGGCTCCATCTTCACGAGGTGCTTCTGCACCAGCTGGAACAGGGCCTGGCGCACCAGCGTGCGGGAGACGCCGAAGTGGTCGGCCAGCTTCTGTTCCGCCAGCTTGGTGCCCGGCTGCAGCCGGTGCTCCACGATCGCGCGCGTCAGCGCGTCGACGATCGTGCGGGTGGTGGAAGGCTCCATGCGGCCATCATAGTCGCGGGTTCCAAAAGTGTATACACTGCAGTCGACAATCTCCGGAGAAACCCCCATGGGCCTGAGCACCCACGTCCTCGACACGATGCACGGCACCCCCGCGGCGGGCATGGCCGTCGAGCTGCATGCCACCGCCGGCGGCACCGCCACGTTGGTGAAGCGCTTCGTGCTGAATGCGGATGGCCGCAATCCGGACGGCCCGCTGTTCGACAACGCGAGCCTGAAGAAGGGGACCTACCGGCTGGTGTTCGACGTGGCGGCGTACTTCCGCGCACGCGGGGTGGAGTTGCCCGATCCGCCCTTCCTCGATCGCGTGACGCTGGACTTCGGCGTGGCGAACGTGGAGCAGCATTACCACGTGCCGCTGCTGGTGAGCCCGTGGAGTTATTCGACGTATCGGGGGTCGTGAGGGGGATCGGTGGGGTTCGCGTTCGCTCACCGTCCGCGGCTTCGCCGCGCCACCCTACAGCTTCGTGTCGGACCCCGTTCGCAGGGTGGCGGCGGCGTGCCGCCGGAAGGTGAGCCGCAGGCGAACCCCAGCGCAAAAGAAAAGCGGCCCGCGGGCCGCTTTTTCGATCGTGTCGGGGCGAGACTCAGTCCTGCCCCTCCGTCAGCGTATCCAGCTGGAACCGTCCGCTCTTGTGCCACAGCCACGTGTCCGTGTACACCACCTTGCCCATGCGGGCGGGCACCGGGTACGGCGCGGCGGAGCGCACGGTCCGCTCGATCTCCGCGATCACTTCCGGTGCGTGGCGCGGTGCGCGCATCCAGCTCAGGTTGCGCACCTGGCCCTGGCCGTCCACTTCCACCTGCAGCACGCCGATCGCGTACAGCAGGGGCGGCATGCGGCCCTTCCAGATGCGTTCCTGGTTGAGGGCGTAGAGGTGCTGCGCGGCGTCCTGGCGGTAGGCGCGCGGGTTCGTCGCGGCGGACGTCTTGATCACCATGGCGGGCGCGGGCTGCGCCGACCGGGCCACGGGGTCTTCGGCAGGCGCCGGCTGGACGACGGCGGCGCGCGGTTGCTCCGGCGCCGGGGGCGGCGCCGAGCTGCAGGATGCGAGCAGCACGGCGGTGCCGGCCAGCATGGCGGGCGTCAGGGATTGCAGGGTCGGGCGATACTTCATCTCGGGTCTCCTCGCGAGGACACGCGTACGGCGTGCGGCGCCAATCTACAACGGCAGCGCTACGCGCAATGATGACCTTCGTTACGAAACGCTTCGTGTTCTTGCCTCCCGCTTCACTGTAAAGAATGCTGCCCATCAAAGAAGTCACGAGCCGGCTCGCGTCGCAGGACGCGGTGTTGGTGGACGTCCACGCCACTGCGGGATCGGTGCCCCGCGAGGCGGGCGCGTGGATGGCGGTGTTCCGCGACGCGGTCGTCGGCACCATCGGCGGCGGGCACCTGGAACTGCAGGCGATCGAGGAGGCGCGCCGCCGCTTGTCGCAGACGACCGGCGAGGCGGTGTTGCGTTATCCCCTCGGTCCGGCGCTCGGCCAGTGCTGCGGCGGCGTGGTGCACCTGCGCTTCGAACGCGTGACGGCGGCGGACGCGCCGGCGCTCGTGCAGCGGCTGCAGTCCCATTTCGTGCCGGTCGCGCTGTTCGGTGGCGGCCACGTCGGCAAGGCGCTGGTGCGCGTGCTGGGCACGCTGCCCTTCGCGGTGACCTGGATCGACAGCCGCGACGAGATCTTTCCGGAGGAGGTGCCGGAGAACGCGCAGTGCGAGCACTCCGACCCCGTGCAGGCCGCGGTGGCGGACCTCGCGCCGGGCTCGCGCGTGCTGGTCATGAGTTTCAGCCACGCGGAAGACCTCGACGTCGTCGCGGCCTGCCTGAAGCGCCTGCGCGAACGCGGCGACCTGCCGTACGTGGGCCTGATCGGCAGCAAGACGAAGTGGGCGACCTTCCGCCACCGGCTGGAGGAGCGTGGCTTCACCGGCGAGGAGCTGGCGCGCATCACCTGCCCGATCGGCATCCCGGGCATCACGGGCAAGGAGCCGGAGGTGATCGCGGTGGCCGTGGCGGCCCAGCTCCTGCAACTCCCGCTTTCGTGAAGCGGCCAGAGTGTATACACTCCGGTCCACAGTCGCAGCGGCGCCCGAAATTGGAATCTGACCCCAATAAGGAGTGCGCGACAAGTCTCTGCTCAGAGCGCCCGCGGTGGTGAGCAGGTCACTCGGCAAGAAGCATGGAAAGCTATCTTCTCGACTGGGCCAACCTCCTGCTGCGCTGGCTGCACGTCATCACCGCGATCGCCTGGATCGGGTCCTCCTTCTACTTCGTCTTCCTGGACAGCAGCCTCGTGCCGGCGGCGGATCCGAAGCTGCGCGCGGAGGGGGTCACCGGCGAACTGTGGGCCGTCCACGGCGGGGGGTTCTACCACCCGGTGAAGTACGCCGTGGCGCCGCCACAGCTGCCGCCGCACCTCCACTGGTTCTACTGGGAGGCGTATTCCACGTGGCTCTCCGGCTTCGCGCTCTTCACGGTGTCGTACATCTGGAACGCGAGCAGCTACCTGGTCGACAAGTCGCTCGTGAACTGGGCGCCGGGTGCCGCCGTGGGCGTCGCCCTGTGCTTCCTGGTCGTGTTCTGGATCCTCTACGACGCGATCTGCCAGGTGTTCGGGCGGCGCAAGAACGGAGATGCGATCGTCGGCGCGCTGGTGTTCCTGCTGGTGTGCGTGGCCGCGTGGCTCGCATGCCAGTGGTTCGCGGGACGCGCGGCCTTCCTCCTGGTGGGCGCGATGATCGCGACGGCGATGAGCGCCAACGTCTTCTTCTGGATCATCCCCGGCCAGCGCAAGGTGGTGAAGTCCATCGAGGCGGGCGAGGCGCCGGACCCGATCCACGGCTGGCGCGGCAAGCAGCGCAGCGTGCACAACACCTACTTCACGCTGCCGGTGCTGTTCGCGATGCTGTCCAACCACTACAGCTTCCTCTACACGCACAAGCTGAACTGGGTGGTGCTGGTGCTGATGATGTTCGCCGGCGCGGCGATCCGCCAGTTCTTCGTCATGCGCCACGGGTACAAGCTGGGACGCAACCGGCATCCCGCGGGTTACGCGCTCGTGGGCGTCGCGCTGATCGTCGCGACCGCCGTCTGGCTCACCCCCGCGCCCAGCGAAGCCGCGAAGGCGCCCGCCGCCGCGGCCGACTATGCCGCCGTGAGCAAGGTGCTGGAGCAGCGCTGCGTGCAGTGCCACGGCGCGCAGGTGCAGATGAAGAACGTGCGCCTCGATTCGCCGGACGCCGTGAAGCTGCACGCGCAGGCGGTGTACCAGCAGGCCGTGGTCGCCAAGACCATGCCCTTGAACAACGCGACGCAGATCACCGAAGGCGAACGCGCGCTCATTGGCCAGTGGTTCCAGGCGGGCGCGAAGACGCCCTGACGCGCGGCCGGTAAAGAGGCAAGGGCACCGCCCCCCGCCGGTGCGGATCGGCGCGATACTGTCGGGATGCGCCATACCGTGCTTGCCGCCGCCGCGGCGCTCGTGCTTGCAGCGTGCGCTGCTCCCAGGCCGTCCCCGTTTCCGCCCGACCCGGGCCGCGTGGGTGCCGGGCCGACCTGCGGGCCGCAGCAGTACCCGTTCCAGGCGCTGCAGGACTTCCAGCGTGGACAGGCGATCGTGCGTGCCCAGGTGGGCCCCGACAGCCGCCTGGTGAACCCGGTGCTGGAGGAGGCTCCCATGAACCAGTACCTCGCAGCCGGCGCGCTCGATGCGGTGCGGCAGTGCAGCCTGCCGCAGGCACGGCCCGGCAGCGACGTGCGCCTGCTGGTCGCCTACGACTTCCACGGACAGAACGAGTACCTGCCGAACGGCGTGGTCACCGTGCTGTTCGCGCCGCTGCCGGCCCGCTAGGAGCCTGCTCCCGGCTCCGGGCCTGGCGCGCGGGGCGTCACAATCCGCGGCTGGAGAACGCCCATGACCGCCCCCGATCCGCACGCCGACCCCCGCGCCTTCCTCGAACACCTCTACCGCGCGGCCGTGCACCGCGCGCTGCCGCTGCACAACACGGCGGCCTTCCTGCCGCCGCCGCCGCGCGGCCGCACGCTGGTGCTCGGCGCCGGCAAGGCCGGGGGCGCGATGGCACAGGCGGTCGAAGCCTTGTGGCCGCGGGACGCGCCGCTCTCCGGCCTCGTGGTCACGCGCTACCACCACACGCCGCCGCGCCCCGCGGGGCTGCCGCAGCGCATCGAGGTGGTGGAAGCCGCGCACCCGGTGCCGGACGCCGCCGGGCTGCGCGCCGCGGAACGCATCCTCGCCCTCACGCGCGGGCTCACCCCCGACGACCTCGTGCTGTGCCTCATCTCGGGTGGCGGCTCGGCCCTGCTGACGCTCCCCGCGGAGGGGCTGAGCCTGGAGGAGAAGCAGCGCATCAACCGCGAGCTGCTGGAGTCCGGCGCCAACATCGTGGAGATGAACTGCGTGCGCAAGCACCTCTCGCGCATCAAGGGCGGGCGCCTCGCCGCGGCCTGCGCACCCGCGCGCGTGGTGACGCTGACCATCAGCGACGTGCCGGGCGACGACCCGTCGGTGATCGCGAGCGGGCCCACGGTGCCGGACGCGAGCACCTGCGCGGACGCGGTGGCCATCCTGCAGCGCTACGGCATCGCGGTGCCCGGCGCCATCATGAGCCTGCTGGAGCAGGGCGCGCTGGAGACGCCGAAGCCCGGCGACGCCGTGTTCCAGGGGCAGCCGGTGCACCTGATCGCCACGCCGCAGCAGTCGCTGGAGGCCGCGGCGGCCGCGGCACGCGCCGCGGGGCTGGACGCGCACATCCTGAGCGACGAGATGGAAGGCGAGTCGCGCGAAGTCGGCAAGGTGCAGGCGGCGCTCGCACGCGCCGTGGCGCAACGCGGGCAGCCGTTCCGCCGCCCTTGCGTGATCCTCTCCGGCGGCGAGACCACCGTCACCGTGCGCAAGCAGGCGGAAGGCACGCCGCGCGGCCGCGGCGGGCGCGCGGGCGAGTTCTGCCTGGGCCTCGCGCAGGCGCTGCAGGGCCAGCCGGGCGTGTGGGCGCTGGCCGCGGACACGGACGGCATCGACGGCATGGAAGACAACGCGGGCGCCTTCGTCGCGCCCGACACGCTGGGCCGCGCGCTCGCGCAAGGCATGAAGGTCGACACCTTCCTCTCGCGCAACGACGCGTACGGCTACTTCTCGGCGCTGGGCGACCTGGTGGTCACCGGGCCCACGCACACGAACGTCAACGACTTCCGCGCGCTGCTGGTGCTGTGAGCCGCGCAGGCTCCTGGCTTCAGGCGGTGAACCGTTTCGCGAACTCCTGCGCGAGGTGGTCCACGAAAGCGCGCACGCGCGCCGTGCCCTGGTGGCGCACCGGGTACACCGCGTGGATGTCCGCGGGCGGCGTCTGCCAGTTCTCCAGCACCTGCTGCAGCCGGCCGCTGCGCAGGTAGCGCAGGATGTCCCACTCGGCGCGCAGCAGGATGCCGTGGCCGGCGAGCGCCCAGCTGACGGCGATCTCGCCGTCGTTGGTGCTCAGGTTGCCGCGCACGCGCACCGTCTCCACGCGCTTGCCGGAGCGCAGGCGCAGCGACCCGAAAGCTTCGTCGCCCTGGCGGATCAGGATGATCTGGTGCGAGGCCAGGTCCTGCGGCGCGCGCGGCGTGCCGTTGCGCTGCAGGTAGGCGGGGGAGGCGCACAGCAGGCGCCGGTTGGGCGCGAGCAGGCGCGCGACGACGCGCGCGTCCGGCGGTTCGCCGAAGCGCACGCAGACGTCGAAGGCGTCGTCGGTCAGCGGCGGCGGGTTCACGGACAGCTGCAGCTGCACTTCCACCTTCGGGTACAGCTTCGCGAAGCTCGCGATCACCGGCGCGACGTGTACGCGGCCGAAGCCGAGCGTCGCGTTCACGCGCAGCAGGCCCGTGGGGTCCGAGCGCGCGCCGTGGAGCTCGCGTTCCAGTGCCTCGATCTCCTCCAGGATGCGCCGCGCGTGGGCGAGGTAGGTCTCGCCTTCGTGGGTGAGCGTGAGCCGGCGCGTCGTCCGGTGCAGCAGCGTGACGCCCAGGCGCGCCTCCAGGGCGGCCAGGCGCTTGCTCACGGCCGGCGGGCTCACCTGCAGTTCGCGCGCCGCCGCGGCCAGGCTGCCGCAGCGCATGAGCACGCTGAAGAACTGCATTTCCTGCGAGGCGGTGTGGGCGGCCATGTGTGGTTTGGTCGGGAAACAAACCGATTCTGCCCGGCGGGATGGGGGGTTCCGCGGGGAGCCGCTGGTACAGTGAAGCGCAGGAGGAAAGCAAGCATGTCGAACGGAAAGCCGGCGCCGGGCGGAGCCCAGGGCCGCGCCGCGATCGAGGCCGTGCTGGACCGCGTCCATCGGCGCGTGAAGGAGCTCAGGAGCTTCGACGTCGCCGGCATCCAGGACCGCTGGGACACGCGCCTGGAAATGGCGCAGAAGAACTTCAACAAGCTCGTGGGCGAGGCTTTCGGCATCGGCACGGCGCTGTACAAGGAATTCGCCATCCCCCCGCTGGACGCGGCGCTCGATACGACGTTCGGCGACCGCATCACGCTGGAGGAGATGCACGGCGAACTGCGCAAGGCGCTCGCGCAGGCCGCCACGCGGATGGAGGCGATGGCAGGCAAGCTGAAGGAGCGGCTGGAGCATCCCGAGGCGGAAGCGGAAGCGCCCGCGGAGCCGGAGCCGACGCCTGCGCCCACGCCGGCACCGACGCCTGCTCCGACTCCGGCGCCGACGCCTGCGCCGACACCCGCGCCGACGCCTGCTCCGACGCCTGCGCCGACGCCTGCGCCGACGCCTGCGCCGACGCCTGCGCCGACGCCCGCACCGACGCCCGCACCGACGCCCGCGCCGACGCCTGCACCGACGCCTGCACCCACCCCCGCCCCCCCGCCCGCCCCCACCCCGGCGCCTACCCCCGCACCGACACCGACACCGACACCGACTCCCACGCCCACGCCCACGCCCATGTCCGCTGCCGCACCCGCACCCGCACCCCTGCCCATCTCGGTTCCTGCTTCCTCCGCCGATGGCGCCGCGACGCGGGTCGCGATCGTCTGCCGGGCCGGGGACGAGGCCGCGAAGACGCTCGCCGCCTTCCTCAAGGACATGGGCATCGATTCGGTCACGGGCGGCGCGGGTGCGTCGCCTTCGCCGGACACGCTGGAGAAGCTGCGCCCCGTGCGCTTCGCCGTGCTGATGCGTTCGGACCGGCCTCTGGAGACCGGCTTCCTGCTCGGCGCCCTGGGCGCGGCGCGGGTCTGCCTGCTGCTGCCCACGCAGTCCACCGCGCCCGGCCTGGACCAGCTCGCGCGCATCCCGGTGGACGCGGGCGGCGTGTGGAAGCTGCTGCTCGCGCGCCAGATGAAGCAGGCCGGCCTCGACATCGACCTCAACAAGGCGCTGTGACGACGCCTCCATTGCTGCCCTGGCGGTTAACAATGGAATGAAATCCCGGATGTCCGTTCCGGCGCGTGCGGCCTAGACTCGCGCAGGAAAGGACATCCCATGAAGACGTACAAGATCGCCTGCATCCCGGGCGACGGCATCGGCAAGGAAGTGGTGCCCGCAGGCCAGGAAGTGCTGGAGGCGCTGGCCGCCTCGGGTGCCGGTTTCCGCTTCGAGTTCACGAGCTTCGGCTGGGGCGGCGACTGGTACCGCGCCCACGGCAAGATGATGCCGGACGACGGCCTCGAGGCACTGCGGGACCAGGACGCCATCCTCTTCGGCTCCGCCGGCGACCCGCACATCCCCGACCACGTCACGCTGTGGGGCCTGCGCCTGAAGATCTGCCAGGGCTTCGACCAGTACGCGAACGTGCGGCCCACGCGCATCCTGCCCGGCATCGATGCGCCGCTGAAGCGCTGCACGCCCAAGGACCTCGACTGGGTCATCGTGCGCGAGAACTCCGAGGGCGAATACGCGGGCGTCGGCGGCCGCGCCCACCAGGGCCACCCGATCGAAGTCGCCACGGACGTGAGCATGATGACCCGCGCCGGCGTGGAACGCATCATGCGCTTCGCGTTCAAGCTGGCGCAGTCGCGTCCGCGCAAGCAGCTCACCGTCGTCACCAAGTCCAACGCGCAGCGCCACGCCATGGTGATGTGGGACGAGATCGCGCTCGCCGTGAGCAAGGAGTTCCCCGACGTGAAGTGGGACAAGGAACTCGTCGACGCCTGCACGGCGCGCATGGTGAACCGCCCCGCGTCGCTCGACACGCTGGTCGCCACCAACCTGCACGCGGACATCCTGAGCGACCTCGCGGCCGCGCTGGCCGGCAGCCTGGGCATCGCGCCCACCGGCAACATCGACCCGGAACGCCGCTATCCCTCGATGTTCGAGCCGATCCACGGTTCGGCCTTCGACATCATGGGCAAGGGCCTCGCCAACCCGGTCGGCACCTTCTGGAGCTGCGTGATGCTGCTGGAGCACCTCGGCGAGAAGGAAGCCGCGGCGCGCCTGATGCAGGCCATCGAGGAAGTCACGGCCGATCCGAAGCTGCACACCGGCGACCTCGGTGGCAAGGCGAAGACCGCCGACGTCACGGCCGCCGTGGTTTCCCGGTTGAAGAACCGCTGATTCCGTGCCACAAACCCGCACCGCAGTCCACAACAAACAGGAGACGACAGCATGAAGCGCATTCTTTCCCTGCTCGCCCTCGCGGCGGCCGCCCCGCTCGCGATGGCGCAGGCCCCCGGATCAGGTCCGGGGCAGGGTCCCAGCTGCCCCACGGGCAACGTGCAGTACTGGCAGGCCTTCCCGCCCGGCGGCGAGTCCGACCTCTCGGCCCGCCACCAGCAGGCGGTGCTGAAGAAGAAGTGCCCCGCGATCGAGACCATCGTGCAGTACAAGGCGGGTGCGGGCGGCGCGCTGATGTGGACGCAGATGAACCAGCTGCCGCCCGACGGCCTCAACGTCGTCGGCGTCAACCTGCCGCACATCGTGTTCCAGCCGATCCAGGGCGACGTGCAGTACAAGACGCAGGACGTCACGCCGGTGTTCTGGTTCCACTTCACGCCGGACATCCTGGTGGTGAGCTCGAAGACCAACATCAAGAACTTCCAGGACTTCCTCGCCGCGGCCAAGGCCAACCCCGGGAAGCTGAGCCTCGCGGGCTCGGGCCAGTACTCGGCCAACCACGCCGCGCACGAGCGCCTGGATGCCGCGTTCCACGTCAAGACGCTGTACGTGCCGTTCAAGGGTACGGGTGACCTCGCCACTTCCGTGCTGGGCGGCCAGGTGGACGGCGCGATGACGTACGTGCCGTTCGCCATCGCCAACAAGGACAAGGGCGTGCGTCCCATCGCCGTCGCGATGGAGCACCGCCATCCGCTGATGCCCGACGTGCCCACCTTCAAGGAGCTGGGCGTCGACTGGGTCGACGGCGCCTACCGCGGCATCGGCATGCCCAAGTCCACGCCGGCGGCGGAGCGCAAGCGCATCTCCGACCTGTGGCGCGCCCTGAACAACGATCCCGAGATGAAGGAGAAGGCCGCGGCCTCCGGCTTCGAGCTCGTGAACGTCGGCGTCGAGGACATGGACAAGTTCATGGCGGAAAAGGGCAAGCTGTACACCGAAGGCGCTGCCCGGATGGGTCTCGGCAAGAAGTAAAGCCGCGTTCCTACAGGCTCGCCGCGAACGGCGCCCTACGATGGGCGCCGTTTTTCGTTGGTCGCCCATGAAACCCGCCAAGGTGCCGCGCAGCGCGCGCGTGCTCGTCCTCGTCGACTTCATCAACCCGCTCAACTTCCCGGGCGCGGAGAAGCTCGCCAAGCCGGCCCTGGCCGCCGCCAGGGCGACGGTCCGGCTGCGGGAGAAGCTCGACGACCAGAAGGTGACGGTGGTCTACGCCAACGACAACTATGGCTACTGGCAGTCGGACTTCCAGAGCCAGGTGGCGCAGTGCTGCGAGCGCGACGACATCAGCGGCGAGATCGCGCGCCTGGTCGCGCCGCGTCCGCGCGACGTGACGCTGCTGAAGCCACGGCACTCGGCCTTCTTCTGCACGGCGCTGGAACTGCTGCTGCACGAGATGGGCGCCCGCGAGCTGGTCCTCGCGGGGCTCGCCACGGACATCTGCGTGCAGATGACCGCGGCGGACGCCTTCCTGCGCGGCTACGAAGGCGTGTGGGTGCCGTCGGACTGCACCGCGGCCGAGACGACGAAGGCGAAGAACGCGAGCCTGGCGTACATGCGGGACGTGCTCAAGTGCGACGTGCGGCCGGCGTCGAGCGTGCGGAAGGTTTGAGGTTCGAAGACGGACAGCCGGACGCAAAAGTCGCAAAAGCTACGCAAAAGTCGCAGAAAAGACCTTTGATGGGTTTCCCCTTTTGCGACTTTTGCGGAACCTTTGCGACTTTTGCGTCCGGCTGTTGGTGGTTTCTATGAACAGGCGCGCTTGATTTCGTCCGGCGCAACGACCGCCCGGATCCCCGGCACGTCGCCTTCGCGCTTCGCCGCGAAGATGCGCACCTCGTCGCATTCCATGATCGCGTCCTCCCCGCGGAAGCAGCGGTAGCGCTGCACGAAGCTCTTGCCGCGCCATTCGGGGATGCTCGTGCGGAACTGCAGCACGTCGCCGTAGCTCGCGGTCTGGATGAACTTCGCGTGCGTGTCCACCAGCGGCGTGCCGATGATGCCGAACAACTTTTCCGTCTCGTGCCAGGGCGGGACGCCGCATTCGACGAAGAAGTGGCGCGACGCGGCGTCGATCCAGCGGAAGAAGTTCGGGAACCAGACGATGCGCGCGGGGTCGCAGTCGCCGAATTCCACCTTGACGGTGTAGATGATCTCTTTGGACATGGCGTTCAACCCATCTTGCCGGGGAGCCAGAGGGCGATGATCGGGAAGGCGACGAGGATCGCGAGGCGCAGCACGTCGGTGAAGACGAAGGGCGAGACGCCGCGGAAGATGGTGGAGAAGCTCACGTCCGGCACCACGCTCTTGATGACGAACACGTTCATGCCCACGGGTGGCGTGATCAGCCCGAGTTCGACGGTCATCACGATGATGATGCCGAACCAGATCGGGTCGAAGCCCAGGTGCTGGATCACGGGGAACAGGATGGGGACGGTCAGGATGATCATCGCCATCGCGTCCATCAGGCAGCCGAGCACCAGGTACATCAGCAGGATCAGCAGCAGCACGCCGTAGGGGCCGACGCCCAGGCCGGTGAGGAACTCCGTGACCTTCTGCGGCGTCTGCGTGATGGTGAGGAAGTAGCCGAACATCAGCGCGCCGATCAGCACGGTGAACACGGCGGCGGCCGTGCGCGTCGCCGACAGCAGGGCCTCCTTGATCTTGGCGCGGTCGAGGCGACCGCGCACCAGGCCCAGGAGGAAGGCGCCGCTGGCGCCCACGCCGCCGGCCTCGGTCGGCGTGAAGAAGCCCCCGTACAGCCCGCCGATCACGAAGAGGAACAGCACGAGCGGCGCCCACACGTTCTTCAGTTCCTTGACCCGCTCCACCCAGGGTTGCTGCTCGCCGCGCGGCAGCCAGTCCGGACGCACGCGCACGATGATCATCACGGTGATCACGTACAGCAGCATGGCCAGCAGGCCGGGGATGATGCCGGCCATGAACAGCTTGCCGATGTCCTGCTGCGTGAGGATGGCGTACACCGCCAGCACGGTGGACGGCGGCAGCATGGCGCCCAGCGTGCCGCCCGCGGCGATCACGCCGGTGGAGAACGACTGCGGGTAGCCGAAGCGCCGCATCTCGGGGTAGGCCACGCCGGAGAAGGTGGCGGCCGTCGCGACCGAGGAGCCGGAGATGGCGGCGAAGCCGCCGCAGGCGAGCACGGTGGCCACGCCGAGGCCGCCCCGCAGGTGGCCGATCATGGCGTTGGCGGCGCGGAACAGCTCGCGGCTGATGCCGGACACCGAGACGAACGCGCCCATCAGCATGAACATGGGGATCACGCCGAAGGTGTAGTCGGTGACGGTGCGCATCGACGTCTGGCCCACCAGCTTCAGGGCGGGGCCGGGGCCGGCGATCATGCTGTAGCCGGTGATGCCCACGAGGCCCATGGCCATGCCGACGGGCACGCGCAGGAGCATCAGGGCGAACAGGGCGAGGAAGCCGAGGACGGCAAGGAGATCGAGGTTCAAGAGGGCCTCACTCGACTTCGTGCATCGGGGAGTCGAAGTGCTCGTCGTGGAGCGACTCGGGGTTGAAGACCAGGCGCCAGGTGCGCACGGCAATCAGGAGCACGGCGCAGATGTCGCCGACCCAGGCGACGGCGTAGAAGGGCCAGGTCGGAAGGTTCAGGTCGTAGGTCAGGACGTTGTCCTTCCAGGTGCCTTCGACCTTGTCGAACAGCATGACCGTCTGCACGATCACCACGAACAGCAGCACCAGCGTGGCGAACACGTCGATGATGCGCTTCCAGCGCTTGTTCACGGCGCCCCACAGCAGGTCCACCGTGATGTGGCCGCCGCGGTAGCTGGTGGCCGCGATGCCCCAGAAGATCAGGATGCCCAGGAGCATCCGGCCGAAGTCGTAGTAGTCGGGGATCGACGTGCTGAAGAACTTGCGCAGCAGCACGTTGACGAAGATGTTGAGGGCGACGATGCCGACGAAGATGGCGGCGAGCCACTCGATGCCGTTGATGAAACGGTCGGCGAAGTTCTTTTTCATGGCGTCCACGGATGGAACAAGGGCCGGCCTGCTTCTTGGGCAGGCACGGCCCCGGGGCTCAGGCGCTGCGGATTACAGCGCCGACTTGTACTTCACCAGGTTGGACTTCAGCGAGTCCATCACCTTGGCCGGGTCCTGGCCCACCTTCTTCACGCTCTCGGCCCAGGTCTGCTCGCCGGAAGCCGTGGCGTCGCGCCAGGCCTTCAGCTGCTCGGGGGTGAGCTTGTAGATCTCGTGGCCGCCGGCGGCCATCTTGGCGCGGCCGCCGTATTCGAAGTCGGCCCAGGGGGTGGCGACCTTCTCGGCCCACTCGGTGGTGCAGTGGTCGTCGATCACCTTCTTCTGGCCGGCCGACAGCGCGTCGTACTTGGACTTGTTCATCACCCAGACGAACGGGGTGACGTACAGCGGCACGTCCATGTGGTACTTGACGACCTTGTCGATGCCGAACAGCGGGATCGAGCCCCAGGGGAAGGTGATCGCGTCGGCCACGCCGCGCTCCAGCATCTCGCGCGCCTCGGGCGCGGAGGACTGCACGTTGGTGCCGCCCAGCGAGGTGACCATCTGCGCGATGGTGCTGGTGGCGGGACGGATCTTCATGCCCTTGATGTCGGAGGGCAGGGTGATCTTCTTGCGGGCGTGGAAGGTGCCGGGATCGTGCACGAAGGCGAAGCAGAACTTCACGTCCTTCATCTCGGTCGCGGCGTACTGGCGGTACCAGGCGTCGATGGCGGCGGTGCCGCCCTTGCCGTTGGCGAACAGGAAGGGCAGCGAGGCGCCGGCGAAGATCGGGAAGCGGCCCGGCTGGTAGCCCGGGTTCACGTACGCGAAGTCGGCGATGCCGTCGCGCGCCATGTCGTAGTGGTCGAAGGCCTTGCCCAGCTGCTCGCTCGGGAACAGCGTGGCGGTGATCGTGCCGCCGGACGCCTTCTTGATGTCGTCGGCCCAGGCCTGCAGGCTCGGGTTCAGCGGGTGCTGCGCCGGCACCCAGCTGGAAAGCTTCATCATCACCGGCTTGTCCTGCGCCTGCGCCAGGCCGGCGGAGAGGGCGAGGGAGGCGGCCAGGGCCGCCATCGTGATTCGGTTGCGCATCATTGTGGTCTCCTGGGGTCGTAGAACGTTACTTTGTATAACGAAAGAGCCCGTCCCGCCTATCGTGGTTTCCCTCAGTCGCCCACGATCCTGCGCTCGCGGATCAGGGCGCCGAAGCGCTTGCTGTCCTCCTGGGCGCGCGCACCGAACTCCTGCGGCGAGAAAGGCGCGGGGATGGCGCCGATGGCGTTCATGCGCTCGACGAACGCCGGCGAGCGCAGGACCTTGTTGATCTCCGTGTTCAGGCGCGCGACCACGGGCTGCGGCGTGCCGGCGGGCGCGTAGAAGCCGAACCAGGTGTCCGCGTCGAAGCCCTTGAGGCCGGCTTCTTCCATCGTGGGAACGTCCGGGTACAGGGGCGAACGCTTCGGGCTGCCGATCGCCAGCAGCTTCAGCTTGCCGGCCTTCGTGTGCTGCAGGCCGACGCCGGGGTCGAACATGAAGTCCACCTGGCCCGCGAGCAGGTCCTGGATGGCGGGCGCGGCGCCGCGGTACGGGATGTGCGTGGCGTACACGTTGCCCATGGACTTCATCATCTCGCCCGCGAGGTGCGGCGAGCTGCCGTTGCCGGGGGAGCCGAAGCTGAGCTTGCCGGGGTTCGCCTTCATGTACGCGAGGAATTCCTTCGCGTTGTTCACCGGCACCTTGGCCGGGTTCACCTGCAGGTAGACCAGCACGCGGGCGGCGGACGCCACCGGCACGAGGTCCTTGGCCGGGTCGAACGACATCTTCGCGTACAGGTGCGGGTTGATCGAGACCGTGCCGCCGGAGCTCATGAGCAGCGTGTAGCCGTCGGCGGGCTGCTTGGAGACGAAGTCGCCGGCGATGTTGCCGTTGGCGCCCGCGCGGTTCTCCACCACGACGGGCTGCCCCAGCGCCTGCGCGAGCGGCTCGGAAACGGCGCGCGCGATCTGGTCGGCGGCGCCGCCGGGCGCGAAGCTCACGATCACGCGGATCGGCTTGGCCGGGAAGGCCTGCGCGAGGGCGATGCCGGGCAGGGCGGTGGCGAGGGCCGCGGCCAGCAGGACGCGGCGGGCGAGGGTCGTCGTTCTCATGGTTTCTTTTCCGTTCGGTCTTCTTGTGGGTTCAGGCGGAGGCGCGTTCCAGCGGCGGGATCTGGATCTCCAGCACTTCGCTCTCTTCCGCGGCCTGCAGGGCCTGCGCCTCGCCCTCGGTGCGCAGCAGCGCATGCGGCCGCCACTCGCCGCCGCCGGCGGTGCCGCGGCCCGAGAAGACGAAAGCGAGCGAATGGGGCGCGAGCGTGGCCGTCGCGCCCGGCGCGATGCCGAGCACGCTGATGCGCGTCGCGCGCGCCGAGAACACGCCGAGCAGCTTGCGCCGCACGCCGGCGGCACCGGGCTCGTCCTGCCAGGCAACGGCCTGCGGATCCATGAACACCGGTTCGCCGTGCTCGCTCTTCGGATACTCCAGCTTGCGGCCGTGGATGTGTTCCCACACCGCTTCGTAGGCGTCCTGGTTCTTGCGGCCGCCACCTTCCTTGGGGCGGTGGAACACGCCCTTCTCGAAGGTGCCGAACTGCTTCAGCTCCTCCACGCCCTGCTGGAAGCGCTCCTCGGAGATGTAGCCGCTGCCGCTCGCGCCGCCGAACTGCAGCACCAGCGTCTTCGACTCGCCGGCGTTCTCCTGCGGCCCGTAGTACACGCCTTCGGGGAAGTAGCCGATCATGCCGGGGCGCATGACGCCGTCGCGGGTGAAGCTCGCGTCGCCCACGAGCTGCACGCGCACCTGGTCGAAGTTGTGGCGATGGCGCGGCGAGAAGAAGTCGTTGTGCAGCTGCGAGAGCTGCACGTAGAAGTTGTCCTTGCTGCCTTCGCGGCCGCCCAGGAGCGACTGCGAATGGAACAGGCCCGCGCGCGCGTGCTGGCGTTCGACCACCGGGACGTCGGAGATGTTGACGAGGGCTGGCATGGGATCAGTTGGTCTTCAGGTTGGTCTCGTCGGCCGCGGCCACGCCGCGGGGCTTGCGCACCCAATGGATGGGAACGGCTTTCACGGGGCGTGGGGGCGCGCCGTGCTGCACGAGCGTGGCGTCGAGCGCCTTGCCGGCATCGTCGGCCAGGGCCGCCACGCGGGCAGCGCGCACCGCGGCGGCGGCTTCCGCGGGGACGCCGCCCTTGGCCAGGTGCTCCAGCACGTGCAGCAGGTTCTCCTTGCCGCGCTCGTTGGTGGAGCCGTAGCCCTTGATCAGGCGGCCGCACAGCGCGATCTCGTGGCCCAGGTCCCACAGGCGCTGCGTGCCTTGCACGACGCCTTGCAGCCACTGCTCGATCATGCGCTGCTCCAGGGCGAAGCGGCTGCCGTGCGGGCGCAGCCACCTGGTGCCGGCCAGCGTGCGCAGCGCCAGCATGCCGAACACGCTGTGCGTGCCGATCTTCAGCGGCAGCGCCCAGGGCTGCTTGCCGCCGGCGACGCGACGGCGGTCCCACGCGACCAGCTTGTCCGCGAAGGACTGCGGCAGCATGGCGGCGAACTCGGGCACCCCCGGCTTGAAGTGGTCGTAGACCTTCAGCAGGTCGTCCTCGCCGGCCTTCACCTCGCCTTGCACGCGGGTCCAGCGGGAGGCGCGGCTCTTGAGGTCGGCGACGCGCACGATGTCGTCGAACGCCATCCACAGCGCGAGCCAGCGCGCCATCTCCTTCGTGATGGCGTAGCCGCGCTCGCCACGCGGGTCGGCGTCGGTTTCCGCTTCCAGCACGGACTTCAGGCGCTTCACGTACAGGTCGGCGTAGGCCTTGCCCTGGTACTCGACGAGGCGGGCGTAGCCGAGCCCGAACATCTCCTCGACCTGCGCCGGGAAGATGCCCGTGGGGTGCACCGACTTGCTGCGCACCGGCTGTGCCGCCTTGGGCTGCATCACCTGCGCCAGGAAATCCTGCTGCTGCTTGCCCTTCGCCACGATGTCGAACGCCTTCGCGAAGCCCCGCAGGCTCGCTTCCGCGCCCTTGCCGCCGGACTTCACGACCGCTTCGTAGTCCTCGCGCCGGAAGGGGAACAGCCCGCTGCCCGCGATCGCGCCGAGCAGCACCGCGCTGACGACGGTACCCGCTTCCTTCGCGATGGCGTTCATGTCGAAGACGTGGTGCACCTTGCTGAACTGCTGCACCACTTTCAGGAGCTCCGCGTTGTCGACGCGGCCGTCGCCCATCTGCATGCGTTCCATCGTGGTCAGCGCGCGGGCGGAGGACGAGATCACGACGGTGCGGTCCGGCGAGGCCAGGCCGTTGCCGACCTGGCGCGCCGTCTCGAGCAGCTCGGAGCACACGAGCGCGTCCAGCGCGCCCGGCACCGGGTTCAGGCTGAACACCGGGCGCTTGCCGCCCAGGTCCTTCATCGCCACCGGGAACACTTCGATGTAGTAGGTGGTTGCGCCGGTGCGCTGCGCGACACCGGGGATCGAGGTGGCCTGCGCCGGGTAGCCGGCGTGGCGCGCGGTCTCGACCAGCCATTCGGTCAGGACGCCGCCGCCTTCGCCGCCGAGGGCGCCGACCAGGAGGGTGATGGGTTTCGTCTTCATGCCGGTTGCAGGGCGCGCACGATGGCGCCGCGGAAGGAGTTCAGGAGCCGTTCGTGCCACTTGGGGTTCTGCACGACTTCGGCGCGGTAGAAGCTGGGGCACAGCGTCGCCGCGTGCGCGTTGGCGCCGCAGAGGCCGCAGCCCACGCAGCCGTCGATCACGGTCGCGACCGGGTCCACCTTCAGCGGGTCCGGGTTGTCCTTGATCGTGAGCGTCGGGCAGCCGGAGAGGCGGATGCAGGCGTGGTCGCCGTTGCAGACGTCCTCGTCCACGCCGTACTTCACGCGCACGACGCGCTCGCCCTTCTTCAGCAGCGACTGGATCCAGGGCTTGATGCGGCGCTGGCGCTCCAGCTGGCACTCGCCCTCGGCGATGATCACCTTCAGGCCGTTGAAGTCGCTCGTGAAGGCGTCGGTCAGCGTGCGGCGCATCTCTTCCACCTCGTAGGTGGTCACGGTGCGCATCCACTGCACGCCCAGGCCCTTGAGCGCGGACTCGATGGTCTGGTTGGTGTGCACGATGCTGGCGGACTTGTCGGCGGCGTTGTACTTCGCGTCCTCGTGCGGCGTGGAGATGATCTCCTGCGTGCCGGTGGCGGAGGTGTAGCCGTTCTTGAAGATCAGCAGCACGGCGTCGTCGCCGTTGAACAGCGCGCTCTGCACGCCCGTGAGCAGGCCGTTGTGCCAGAAGCCGCCGTCGCCCATGATGGCCAGCGTGCGCCGCTGCATCATCGGCGACACGCCGGCGCGCGAGGCGAGCGACATGCCGTAGCCCAGGATGGAGTGGCCGCTGGAGAAGGGCTCGAAGGTGCCCAGCGCGTGGCAGCCGATGTCGGCGGCGATGTGCACCTTGCCGATCTGCTCCTGCGCCAGCTTGAGCGCGGAGAACACGGGGCGCTCGGGGCAGCCGATGCAGAAGCCGGGCGGACGCGCCGGCAGCGGCTGCGTCAGCTTGGCGGCGGCCTCGCGGCGGTCCTTGTTGCCGGCGAGCCAGCGCTTGGCTTCCTCGACGGCGGGGCCGGGCAGGTAGCTCGAAGCGAACTGCGTGAGGCCGATGGACAGCGCTTCGACGGTGTACTCGCCGCCCATGGGCAGCAGGTCCTTGCCGTGCAGCTTCGTCTGGATGTCGCGCCGGCGCAGCAGCGTGGCGATCTCCTGCTCGATGAACTCGGGCTGGCCTTCCTCCACCACCAGCACCGCGCGGCGGCCGACGCAGAAGTCGGCGACCTGCTCCGGCACCAGCGGGTAGGCGACGTTCAGGCACAGGATCGGGATGTCGGTCTCGCCGAACGCGTCCGCCAGGCCCAGCTGCTGCAGGCTGCGGATCAGGGCGTTGTAGAGGCCGCCCTGCACGATGATGCCGAGGTCCGTGTGCTTGCCGTCGAACAGCTCGTTGAGCTTCTGCTCCACGATGTACTGGCGCGCGGCGGGGATGCGCTGCTCGTACTTCAGCTTCTCGTGGCGGAAGGTCACGGGCGGGTGCGCCAGCTTCATGTAGTCGAAGCCGGCGGGGTTCTCCATCAGTGCGCGCGTGGAGACCGGCGGCTTCAGGTTGTCCTTCGCCTCGAAGCTGCCGCGCACGTGGCAGGCGCGGATGCGCAGCTCCAGGATGGCGGGCATGTTGGAGGTCTCGGAGAGGCGGAAGCCTTCCTCCACCATGCGCGTCATCACGCCGAGGTCGGGCCGCGGGTCCAGCAGGCACATGCCGGACTTCAGCGCGAAAGCATGCGTGCGCTCCTGGATCACGGAGGCGCCTTCGCCGTAGTCCTCGCCCACGACGATCAGCGCGCCGCCGGTGACGCCGGGCGAGCTGAGGTTGGACAGCGCGTCGGCGGCGACGTTGGTGCCGACGATGGACTTCCACGTGACGGCACCGCGCAGGGGGTAGTGGATGGAGGCGCCGAGCATCGCGGCGGCGGAAGCCTCGTTGGAGCAGGCCTCGACGTGCACGCCGAGTTCGTCCATGTAGCCCTTGGCCTGCACCATCACGTCGAGCAGGTGCGACACGGGCGCGCCCTGGTAGCCGCCGACGTAGGCCACGCCGGACTGCAGCAGCGCCTTCGTGATCGCGAGGATGCCCTCGCCGTGGAACGTGTCGCCGGCGCCGAGGCGCAGGGACTCGATCTCCTTGCTGAATGAAACTTCCAAAGCCTTGTCTCCAGGGAATCCGGCAGTGTCCGCGAACGGGCGCCATCGATCAATCCGATGAGGCGACTAAGCGGTATGCGATCCGTGCATGACGCGGCGACGCTCGCGCAAGCTCTTGCGCAACGTTCGTCTCAATTTGCGACACATCGCGTCCAGGCCGCTTCCCTACCGTGCGCGCGCCTAAGGGAATGCGCTATGTTCGCGCTCCGCGCGCCGCTGATCTACTTTCCAGCGCGAATCGTCGCACCACGGAGGAAAGACATGAAGCACCTGCCCAAGCTCGTTGTCCTCGCCACCCTTTGCTGCGCGGGGATCGCCCTCGCGCAGCAGCCACCCGCGGAAGAGCCGGGGTGGGCGAAGGGACGTCCCAAGGCGAACGACTCGGCGATGCAGATGGCGCCGGTGCCGGCCTTCCCGATCCCGACCGCGCCCGACAAGCTGCCGACCGCGAAGTTCAAGCTGCCGCCGGGCTTCAAGGTGGAGACCTGGGCCTCGGGCATCCTCGACGCGCGCGGCCTGCGCCAGGGACCGAACGGCAACATCCTGGTGAGTTCGCTCTTCGTGGCGAACAAGGTCTACATGGTCCCGGAGCAGGGCAACCGCCAGGCCAAGGTGATCATCGACAAGATGCCCTTCGCGACCGGCATCGAGTACCACAACGGCAGCCTCTTCCTCGCCACCAACGAGAAGATCTACCGCTGGGACAACGTCGACAACCGGCTCGACAACCTCGGCGAGCCGAAGGTCATCTACGACAAGCTGCCCGGCGGCGGCGACCACAGCTGGAAGTTCCTGCGCATCCGGGACAACAAGCTGTACTACGCGATCGGCGCGCCCTGCAACATCTGCGATCCGGGCCAGTACGCGAAGATCTACCGCATGAACCTGGACGGCACCGGGATCGAGACCATCGCCTCCGGCGTGCGCAACACGGTGGGCTTCGACTTCGACCCGAAGACGGGCAACCTCTGGTTCACGGACAACGGGCGCGACTGGTTCAGCGAGGAGTTGCCCAACGACGAACTCAACGTCGTCACCAAGCCGGGCCAGCAGCACTTCGGCTACCCGTACTGCCACCAGGGCAACATCCCGGACCCGGAATTCGGCTGGGGCAAGTCCTGCAACGACTACCAGAAGCCCGCCGCCTTCCTCGGCCCGCACGCCGGTTCGCTGGGCCTGATGTTCTACAAGGGCAAGATGTTCCCGGCCAAGTACCAGGGCGCCATGTTCATCGCGCGCCACGGCCCGTGGAACCGCACGACCAAGTACTCCGACATCTCGGTCGCCTGGCCTGACGGCAAGGGCGGGGCGAAGGTCGAGCCCTTCATGACCGGCTTCGTCGAGAACAACCAGTACCTCGGCCGCCCGGTGGACTTCCTCGTCCTCAAGGACGGTTCGATGCTCGTGAGCGACGACCACGCGGGCGCCATCTACCGCATCAGCTACGGGAAGTGATGACGAAACGGGCTGCAGGCTGGCTGTCCTGGGTGGCGGCGGCGATGTTGGTGGTGGTTTCGCCGCAAGCCGGTGCACAGCAGAAGGGCCAGGCAGCCCGTGCCGCGGGGACGCCCCCCGCGGCGGCGGCGAAACCGGCGGGGCCTTCGTACGCGGAGCGCTTCGCCGGCCTCTGCGCGGCCTGCCACGGCGCGAACGGTCGCTCCACCGACCCGCTCACGCCCGTGCTGGCCGGCCAGCCGTCGCTCTATGCGATCACGCAGCTGTTCCTCTTCCGTGAAGGCCGTCGCCCCAACGAGGCGATGACGGCCGTGGCCAAGACGCTCACGGACGACGACATGCGCGGCTTCTCCGACTACATCGGGACCTTGCCGGCCGTTGCGCCGCCGCCGCCGGCCACGCCGCCGGATGCCGCGCGCATGGCCCGCGGGCAGGTGCTCGCGGAACACCACAAGTGCTTCTTCTGCCATGGCCCCGCGCTCGCCGGCGGCCAGCAGGTGCCGCGGATCGCGGGCCAGCACGAGCAGTACCTGCACGACACCCTGCGCGGCTTCCACTCCGGCAAGCGTCCGGGCTACACGCAGGCCATGACGGCCGCGGTGAGCACGATCCCCGTGGAAGACCTCGACGCCCTGGCGTATTTCGTGGCGCGCTTCCCCGGCCCGGCGGGCGGCAAGTAGCGGCGGTCGCGATAATCGGCGCGACCCTCATTCGCGCCATGCATCTCAAGGACGTCGACCTCAACCTCCTGCGCCTGTTCGACGCCGTCTACCGCACGCGCAACGTCAGCCGCGCCGCCGAACTGCTCGACCTGACGCAGCCCGCTGCCAGCCAGGGCCTGAGCCGGCTGCGCACGCTGATCCAGGACCCGCTGTTCATGCGCAGCGCCGGTGGCGTGCAGCCCACGCCCAAGGCGCAGCGCCTCGCGGACCCGGTGCGCCAGGCGCTCGCCACGCTGGAGCAGGCCCTGGGCGAGACGGCGGGCTTCGACCCCGCGCGGTCCAGCCGCACCTTCCACATCCACATGAGCGACATCGGCGAGAGCCGCTTCCTGCCGGAGCTCATGGTGGTGCTGCGCGATCGCGCCCCGAACGTGCGCGTGCAGACGCGCCCGGTGCCGCGCGACCAGATCACCGAGTCGCTCGATGCGGGCCGCATCGACTTCGCCTTCGGCTTCCTGCCCATGGTGAAGGAGAGCCAGCGCGTGCGCCTGCTGGAGGACCGCTACATCGTGCTCCTGCGCGAAGGCCATCCGTTCGCGCGCAAGCGCCGCACCGGCGCGGCGCTGCTGGAGGCCTTGCGCGACCTGGAGTTCGTGGCCGTGCGCTCGCACGCGGAGACGCTGCGCATCGTGGAGCAGGTCGGGCTGGAGGACAGGCTGCGGCTCGTGACGGAGCACTTCCTCGTGCTGCCCGAGATCGTCAAGGCGACGGACCTGGCCGCGATCATGCCGCGCAACATCGCGCGGGGCTTCGCGGGCGGCTACGCGATCGTGGAGCCCGCGTTCCCGCAGCGCGAGTTCGTCGTCTCGCTGCACTGGAGCAAGCGCTTCGAGGGGGATCCCGGCAACCGCTGGCTGCGGGCGCAGATCGAGGAACTGTTCAGGCAGTGAGCGCGGCGCGGCGGCATTCCTCGCGCCACTGCCGCCAGGCGACCATCGCGTCGAGGCCGAGCTTCATCTGCACGGCCGCGCCGAGGCCCACCTGCGCTTCCAGCTCGGGAGGCGCCTCGCCGTCCCAGCGCAGCACGGCGAGCGCGAGCTCCAGGGCCGCGACGCTGCCCGCGTCCGCCGGGTCGTCGCCCAGCCGCCGCTGCAGGTCGAGCAGCAGCCGGTGCAGGAACTCGAGTTCCGTGCGGGAGAGGTGCACGTGGGGCGCGTCCATGGGGGTGGAGCGTGAGGCCGGATGCGCGTGCGGGCTGTCAGCGCAACGCTGCGCTCGATCGAGGAAAACGGAGGACTTCTTGTAGGGTGGCGGTGAACGAAGTGAACCCCACCGTTGGGCGCCTGCCAGCGCGGTGGGGTTCACTTCGTTCACCTTCCGGCGGCGCGCCGCCGCCACCCTACATCCGAAGGCCGGTCATTTCGCGGATTGTTCCAGCCGCGCCGCCGCTTCCCGCTTGCCGATCTTGCGCAGCGCCGCGATCGCTTCCAGCTGCTTCGCGCGCGGGCGGGACTCGCCATGCTCCCACTTGTAGACGGACTGGCCGGAAACGCCGAGCAGCGCCGCGAAGTCCGCGGCCGAGAGCCCCAGCTTCCTGCGTTGCGCCGCGAGCCGGGTCGCGCTGAAACGCAGCTGCTTGCCGCCGTCGCCCTCGCCGTCCTCCGCCGACTCGGGCACGGCCCGCCCGGACCCCTTGCGCACGCGCTTGAGCTCCCGCTCCAGGTCGTCGATCCTGCGGCGCAGGCTGGCGATGTGGCTGCGGTATTGGGCGGAGGCCTTGCGGACGTCTTCCGTCTGCGCACGCACTTCCTTGCGTGCGATGCGGGCGATCTCGTCCTTGAGGAGGGCGGCGATGTTCGGCATGTGTGGTGGTCTGGGCCGGCTCCGCGCGCGGGGGCGCGCATGCCGGTTGTTGGGGCTCCCCTGGGCGCCCATCATAGTCGCGCAGGGCCGCTCCCGGTAACGGGCCACAATCGCCGCATGCCAGAACTCCAACTCGCGGTCATCGACGTGCAGCCCGGGGCTGCGATGGAAAGCCAGTCCGGCCTGCAGCTGCTGCGTCCGCGCATCTATGGTGCATGGATGCAGCCGGCGGGCCCGAAGCGCGCCGCCGCCATCGTGATGCACCCCACGAGCAACTTCATGGGGCACTACCTGATCGAGCCGCTGGCCGCGCGCGGCGTGGCCTGCATGGGGCTCAATTCGCGGTACGCAGGCAACGACACGCTGCTGCTGATGGAGCGCGTGATCCAGGACCTCGGCGCGGGCGTGCAGTTCCTGCGCGCGCAGGGCTACGACAAGGTCGTGCTGGTCGGCAACTCGGGGGGCGCGTCGCTGTCCTGCTTCTACCAGGCGCAGGCGGAGCGCCTCACGATCGAGCACATGGTCGACGGCGATCCCGCGCGCCTGTCCCCGCAGGACCTGCCGCCCGTGGCGGGCCTCGCGCTCTGCGCCGCGCACGAGGGACGCTCCACGCTGATGCGCAACTGGATCGACCCGTCGCTCACCGACGAGCGGGACGGCCTCTCGTGCGACCCGGCGCTCGACATGTACGACCCGCGCAACGGCCCCCCCTTCGGCCGCGCGTTCCTCGCCCGCTTCCGCGAGGCGCAGCAACGGCGCTACGAACGGGTGGACCAGTGGGTGGGCGAGCGCCTGCGCCAGCTGCGCGGCCTGAAGGAGCCGGGCAGCCCGCGCGACGAGGTGTTCGTCGTCTACCGCACGCATGCGGACCCGCGCTTCCTGGACCTTTCGCTGGACGCGAACGACCGCGCCGTGGGCAGCGTGTGGGGCGCCGGCGCCCATGGCGCGCGCGCCGTCAACTACGCCGCCAGCCAGATGGGACGGATCACCTCCCTCACGGCCTGGTTGTCGCAGTGGTCGCCGCGCAGCCGCGCGGACGGGCCGTCCAACCTCGCGCGGACGTCGGTGCCCACGCTGCTGTGCACGTATACGGGCGACCAGTCCACCTTCCCGAGCACCCGGGACGCCTGGATGGCCGCGGGCGGCTCCCGCATCCGCAACGTGGACATCGCCGGCGGCAACCATTACCTTGCCGGACAGCCCGCGCTGGTGCAGGAAACCGCGGAAGTGATGGCTGACTGGATCCTGTCCCTCTGACGCAGCGCACAATGGCCCGGGGCGCCATGCGTCGGATTCCGACATGGCTGTCGGGCTTGTCCTACAGCAATGGACGCGCCCGGCTCCTACCATTCGCCGCTCGTTCGGAGATTGCCCATGGAACCGAAAGCCATCAGCGTCGTCCCCGACCGCCCGGGCAAGACCTCCTTCTGGACGACCTCGCGTGCGGCGGGCAAGTACGACAGGCCGGAGACGATCCCCAGCAGCACGCAGCCGCCCACGCTCAGCGTGGGCACCCTGGACAACGTGCGCTCGGTGTTCTGGTCGTCGTACCGCCACCTCTTTCCGCCGCACTCCATCGCGGCCCAGGCGCCCAACGGCAGCCTCGTGATCTCGTGGTCCATCATGGACGACCCGCATGCCAAGTACCCGTATGCCGCGCCCGTGATGCTGCGCTTCGACGAGGCGCTGGTCGACACGATGTGGAAGGCCGACACTCGCCAGCGCAACCGCATCGCGCAGAACCACGAGCCCACGCTGCGCGAAGGCCTGCGCGGCTACGACCCCTTCGCCCGCTTCCCGAACGCGCGCGTGATCAACATCGGGTAGCGCCCGCCCGCGCTTGACAGCCGCGGGCGCGCCTGCGGAAATGCTTCCTCCCGCGAGGAGGAAGCGATGGACGATCACCCCGCGATGCCCGCGCGCCTGCTGCGCACGGCCGGCCCGCTGCCCGCGCCGGGCACCCTTCCGCATCCTTATCCGTTCGAGACGGTCGCTCCGCGCAAGGAGGGCTTCGTCGAACGGGAGGGCGTGAAGTCCTGGTACGCGCAGTTCGGCGACAGCGGCCCCTGGCTCGCTTTCGCGCCGATCTTCCAGATCGCCAACACCCACCTGCTGCGCGGCGTGCTGCCGTACCTGTCGCAGCACTTCCGCGTCGCCTGCATGGACCTGCGGGGCAACGGGCGCTCCGACCGGCCGGCGACGCAGGACCAGTATTCGTTCGACCACTACTACGCCGACTTCGTCGCGGTGCTCGATCGGCTGGAGGTGGGCCGCGCCGCCGTCGTCGGCATCTCGGCCACCGCGATGACGGCGATCCGGCTCGCGTACGAGCAGCCGCACCGCGTGGGCCACCTGATGCTGTGCGGCGGATGGATGGAGCGGCGGCTGGAGCATCCGGCCGCCGTCGAAGCAGTGCAGCAGCACCTCGCGAAGATGCGCTCCGACTGGCCCGCTTACCTCGACGAGTTCTTCACGATCTGCTTCAGCGAGCCGCACGGCACCAAGCCCTACGAGGACGGCGTGCGCGCCGGGTGGGCGGCCGAAGGGCCGCACGTGGCGATGGGGCTCGCCGGCTGGATGGGCCACGACATGCGGCCGATCGCGCGCCAGCTCGCGTGCCCCACGCTGGTCGTCCACGGCGACAAGGACGCTCGCGTGCCTTACAGCCAGGGACAGATGGCCGCCAAGGCGATTCCGGGCGCGCGCTTCGTCACCGTGGGCGGAGGCGGGCACCTGCTGCCCGCGCGCGATCCCGTCGCGTTCTGCCGCATGCTGCTGGAGTTCACCGGCGTGGCGCCCGCCGCGTCGACCTGGGTGCGCGCGATGGCGCGCAAGCGCAAGGCCTTGTTCGTCTCCAGCGCGATCGGCCTCGGCCACGTGCAGCGCGACCTCGCGATCGCCCGCGCGCTGCGCCGGCTGCAGCCGGACCTGGAGGTCGACTGGTTCACGGTCCCTCCCGCCTCCACCTACCTCGAGCGCGAAGGCGAGCGCGTGCATCCCGCCTGCGCGCGCCTGGCCAACGAGAGCCGCCACTTCGAGGACCAGGCCGGCGAGCACGACCTGCAGGCCTTCTTCGCGCTGCGCACCATGGACGAAGTGATGGCGCGCAACTTCCTCGTGTTCGCCGACGTCCTGCGCGAGGAGCACTACGACATCGTGATCGGCGACGAAGCCTGGGAAGTCGACTACCACCTGCACGAGAACCCGGAGCTGAAGCGGCAGCCCTTCGTCTTCCTGACCGACTTCGTCGGCTGCCTGCCGATGGAGGAGGGCAACGAGCGCGAAGCCTTCCTGTGCGCGGACCGCAATGCCGACGACATCGAGCACGTCGCGCGCTATCCGTGGATCCGCGACCGCGCCATCTTCGTCGGCAACCCCGAGGACGCCCCCGAGCAGCCCTTCGGCCCCGGGCTGCCGGTGATCCGCGACTGGACGCGGCGCAACTTCACCTTCACCGGCTACGCGCTGCCGTTCGACCCCGCATCGCTCGCCGACACCGACGCCCTGCGGGCGCGGCACGGCTACCGGCGCGACGAGAAGCTGGTGATCGCGGCGGTCGGCGGCACCGGCGTCGGCGCGCCGCTGCTGCAGCGGATCGCGGCCGCCTTCCCGCGCATGAAGAAGCAGGTGCCGGAACTGCGCATGGTTCTCGTCGCGGGCCCGCGCGTGGCGCGCGAGAGCCTGCCCACGCACGAAGGCCTGGACGTGCTGCCTTACGTGCACAACCTGTTCGAGCACCTCGCCTGCTCGGACCTGGCCCTCGTGCAGGGCGGACTGAGCACGTGCATGGAACTGGTGGCGACGCGGCGGCGCTTCCTCAGCTTCCCGCTGGAGCGGCATTTCGAGCAGTGCATCCACGTGCGCCACCGCCTCCACAACTACTGCGCGGACTGCGCGGTGCGCTTCCGGGAGCTGGGCGTCGACGAACTCGCCGACAGGGCGCTGGCCGCGATGCATGCACCGGTGGCGTACAAGCCGGTGGAAACGGACGGCGCGGAACGCGCAGCGCGCGTGATCGCCTCCGTGCTCGAGAACCGGCATTGGGCGGCGGCGTAGCCGCGCGCCTCACTCCTGCCGGGGAGCCGAAGCCTGCAACTGCCGCAGCAGCCCCCAGGCGACGCCACCGAGGACCAGCACGCCGAGGAGGAGCACGGCCCAGAGCCCCGCGGTCTTCGGTTCGACGTGGCGCGGCAGCCAGCCGAGCGGGCCTTCCCCGGCCGGGCCGCCTTGCACGGCGCCGACGCGCGCCGGCGGCAGCGCGTCCAGCGGCGTGCTTGTCGTCGCGGCCAGCAGGGAGGCCGGCAGCGCGACGGGCTTCGCCGCGGGATGCCCCGCGGCGAGCAGGTAAGGCGTGGCGCCGCCCGCGGCGAACACCACGTCGACCGGATCGAACAGCGCCCGCACTTCCAGCGGGATGCCTTCGATGCGCGCACCATGCGTGGCTTCCACGCGCAGCCAGCGCACCGAAGGGCGCCCCAGCAGGACGGGCGTGTTCGTGCTCTCCTGTCCGTTGCTGCCCAGGCGGTACACCACCGCCTGCGCGAGCACGCGCCACGGCTCGGAAGGGCGGTTGCGCCCCAGCACGCGCAGCGGCAGCACCGTGTTCCCGCGCGAGGTCGTGAAGGCGAGGCCCGCGAGCGGCGTCGCGAAAGGAAGCTGCCATTCCAGCGCGGACGCGCCGTCGGCCGCCGGCGTCCCCAGCACCGCGGCAGGCCGCTCGGGGTCCGGCTTCGCGGGCGCGAGCAGCCCCGTGAGCGCTTCGACGCTGACGCCCTCGTGCCCGCTCCAGTCCACGCGCAGGTAGCGGTCGCGCAAGGCGAGCGGCGCGCGCAGCTCCAGCGTGTCCTGCGCGGGCGCGCCTTCGCCCGCGAAGCGGTAGATGCGCCCCGACACGGGCGCGGGCGTCCAGGCCTCCAGGTCGGGGCTGGTGGCGAACGTGAGACGCACCGGCACGTTGTCCGGGATGCGGGCGCGCACGACGAGGCCGGTCACCGGGTCCTGCTGGCCGCGCGTGTCGAAGAGCGCCGCGGGCAGGCGCTGCGCGCCGGCAGGTTCGGCGGCTTTCGCATCCTGTCCCATCTGCACCCACAGCGAACGGCGCTCGCCGTTCTCCTCGATGCGCAACTGCACCGCTCCCGGCGGGAGCTTGCCGCCGGCCGGCGCCGCATGCAGCGGCAGCGCGGTGAAGGTCGCGGTCTGCCGCCGCGCCTGCGCTTCGGGCGCACGCGGCGCCACCAGCGTGAAAGGGACCGCCTGGCCCGCCGCGTCGAACACGCGCACGTCCGCCGCGACGGGCGACTGCAGGCGCGCCAGCGCGTCGGCGGGCACGGGCACGCGCACCAGCCCCTGGCCCGGGGTTTCCAGCGTGCCGCGCCAGGCGAAGGAGGAGGGCGTGGGCTCGTCCGCGGCCATCGCGGCGCCGCAGAGCAGCCACGCCGCGGCCAGGATGCGCACGCGGCTCATGGCGCCGCTCCCTGCAGCGCGTCGGCCTCCTTGGCCCGCCGCTGCGCCGGCGGCAGCGGCGCGAACCAGCCGACCACCAGCATCAGCACGCCGACGCCGATGAAGCTCACGATGCGCTCGCTGCCGCCGCGGTTGGACAGGTCGATCACGAACAGCTTCAGCACGGTCAGGGCGAGCAGCCCGGCGCCCAGCATCCACGGCAGGCGCTGCCCGCGCCGGTGCGCGGCCACCATCAGCACCACGGCGATCAGCGTCCACAGGATCGAGTAGCCCGCCTGCACGAGGAAGGAGTCGAACAGCGCGGGACCGTTCCAGGCCACGCCGCCGAAATGGTGGGCCACGCGCAGCCACACGGTGTTGAGGGCGACGAAGCCGATGCCGGCGAGCACCGCGGGCACCTCCACGCCGCGCAGCACGCCCGGCAGCGGGACGACGCCCGCGCGCAGCTTCTGCAGCCACAGCGCGCAGACCAGCAGCGCGATGGCAACCGCCAGGTCGGTCGGGTTCAGCAGGGGCACGTAAGGCAGCGGCCGCGCCTCGCCGCTGGACAGCACGGCCACGACCAGGGCACCAGCCGCGAGGGCGGCGGCCAGCGGCGCCGCGGCACGCACCGCGTAGGCCGCCAGGAAGCGGTCCAGCGGCCAGCGCGCGGCCGCACCTTGCAGCGCTCGGCGGCACGCGACCACGAGCGCCAGCAGCACGAGGCTGCCCGCCGCGAGCAGCACGACGCTCGCCCATGCGGTGCGCCACAGCTCGGCCCGGTCGATCGCGAACACGAGCACGTTGCCCGCCAGCAGTACCAGCAGCCACACGCCGCCGGCGTGCACCCATGGCCACCACGCGCTCGGGCGGCCGGCATCCAGCCGGCGCAGCATGACGGCGTGCACGAGCAGCACGACGGGCCATGCGATCCAGCCGAGGCCTTCGAACACGTGGTTCTGGTGCGCCATGCCGATGAAGGCCGCATACAGCATCACGGGCACCGCGAACCACGCGGGCGTCGCCGCGATGGTCCAGGGTCGCGCGCGGCCCGGCAGCGCGAGGCGGTGCAGCACGAACGCGCTGAGCACCCAGCCCGCGGCGCGCAGCAGCTCGCGCTGGCCGAGCCCCAGGTTCGCCACGGGGTAGCCTTGCGCGTTCGTCGTCGTGCGCCCGATCTCCACGCCCAGCGCCACCATCCACCACGCGAAGCCGATCCAGAACAGCACCGGGGAGAGGCCCGCGTCCACCTCGCGGAAGGTCCTCGCGCCCCAGCCTTCGCCGGCGGCGCGCATGGGCTCGCGCGACCACCACGCGATCGCGAGGGCCGACCCTGCGAGCATCGCCGCGCCCAGGAACGCCGGATTGGCGATGGGCCACGCGCCGGCTGCGTCCGCGCGCCAGCCCGCGTCCAGGTACAGCAGGGCCGCCAGGCCTTGCAGCAGCAGGCCGAAGGCGCAGGCGAGCCAGCGCCCCTGGCGGCGCGCCATCCAGTACACCGCCGCGCCTTCCACGGCCCAGGCGGCCGAGGTCCAGCGGTTGTCCACCGCGAGCGGCACCGCCAGCGTGACGAAGCCGAGCGCGAGCGCCGCGAAGCATTCGGCCAGCCAGCGCTGCACCGTGCCTTCGCCGGTGCGCCGCGCGAGCAGCCACCAGCCGAGCGCCGCATACACGGCGCCCAGCGCGAGCGAGGAGAAGGCGGTGGCGTACGGGATGTCGCGCACCAGCGCTGCCTGCAGCGCCATCGTCACGATCGCGTTGCCGAACACCAGCGTCGCGTCGACGGCGCGCTTCGCGGACTGGCCATGCCGCAGCGCGTAGAACAGCGCGGCCAGCAGGTACAGCACGAAGAAGGCGACCAGGAAGGGCTCGGTGCTCGCGAACTGCTCCGGCCGGTAGCGCAGCACCCCCCAGAGCGTCGCCACGCCGAAGGTCGCGAAGAAGCCCAGCAGGTTCAGCGCGCGCCAGGCGCGCAGCCACGCGATCACGACGATCGCCACGCCGAGCAGCAGGTAGTAGCCGAACAGGCCGACGTGGTTGCCCTGCCCGGTGGAGACCAGCACCGGCGCCGCGAAGCCGCCGGCGAAGCCGATGAACGCGAGCGCCTGCGCATCCAGCGCCAGGGCGATCACCGCGGAGAACAGGCAGACCAGCGCCAGCGCCGCGAAGGCGGCACCTGCGGGGAGGAAGTGCCAGACGCGGAAGGCCGCGAACAGCGTCAGGTACAGCACCGCGATGCCGGCGCCTTGCAGCGTGAGCGCGTAGGTGGCGCGCTCCGGCCGCGCGCGCATGCGGAAGCCGAACACGAAGAGGGCGATGCCCGCCAGGCCGATCGCGGCCAGCCGCAGTTCCGGCGGCAGCATCGCGTTCTCGATGGCGTACTTCGCGAGGAAGGCCAGGCCGATGAAGAGCACCAGCACGCCGATGCGCACCACCGTGTTGCCGCCCACCAGCCAGTTCCACGCGCGGGAGACGAGGGCGGTGACGAAGTCCGGCTCTTCGCGCGTGCGGGGCGCGGGGCGGGCCGGCGCTTCGCGCACGGGAACCGCCTGCGGGTGCGTGTCCTCGAAGGCGGGCGGCTCGGTGCGCGTGGCCACGACCGGGGCGGGCAAGGGCGCGGCGGTGGCCGTGGGCGGCTCCGCTGCGCGCTCCTGCCGCACGGCCGGCGCAGGTGCCGGCGCGGCTGCCGGCGCCGGCTGCACGGCCCTGTGCTGGCGGGCGACCTCCGTGCGCACGACCTGCCGCAGCGTGACGCCTGCCAGCGCCCCGAGCACGGCGCCGGCGATCACCTGCCAGTCGTTGTCGTAACCGTGGCCCGGCCACAACCAGCCGAGCACGGCGCCCCACGCGATACCCCAGAACACCATGGCGTTCCCTCCGAGAAGTGGCCGCCAGAGGATGCCGCGGCCCGGTCCCTCGCCGGGGACCTGCTCGCGCCAGTATAGGGAGGCGATACCGGCGGGCCTGCGCGGTGCCACCCGGCGCGGGCAAGCGCGTGGCAAGACGACCACGCACCGGCGACGACGGTCGGCGCGAGCCGGCCGGTCATCGGCGCCGGCGGGGCGCTCATCCGTCCGGGCGATGCCCCTGCCGGCACGCGCCGCCTAGCATCCCGCCCCAAACAAGACAGGAGAGGTCGGGTGGCGGCGGAGATCGAGATCAAGGTCAAGCAGGCGCAGATCGCGCCGTTCTGGCACAAGCTGCCGTTCTTCCTGGGCTTCCCCTTCCGGTTCGGGCCGCTCGTCGTCCTGGTGTGCCTGGTGGCGGCCAGTGCGGTGGCGGGGCTGGTGCTCGGGCCGTTCGGCATGCTCTTCCGCGGCATGCTCGTCTACCTGGGCCTGCGCTACGCGTTCAACGTGCTGGAGCTGTTCTCCAAGGGCCGGTTCGAGGGCGAGTCGCCGGACCACAGCCTCTGGGGACCGGAGAAGCGCCCGGCCAAGCTGGGGCTCGTGATCGCCCTGTTCATCGTCGCGAGCGCTTCGCTCGGCGACTACGCGGTGCAGTCGCGCATCGCGAAGGATGCCCGCGTGCAGGAGCGGCTGGTCGCCATGTACCGGCACGACCACGCCGGGGAAGTCGCGGCCTTCGAGCGGGACCGCCGCGAGTGGGAGCAGCGCCAGGCGGAACGTGCCGCGCGCCTGCAGGCGCCGGCGAAGCCGGGCGAGGCCTATGCGGCGCCGGCGGACGAGGACGAGGGGCCGGCAGCCGTGCGCGGCATCGCCGAAGCGGAGGCCGAGGAGCCGCCGCCCGCATTCGGCGTCAGCCGTGAAGACATGCTGCAGCAGTACACGCCGCGCTTCGGCGACCCGCTGTGGTTCTCGCTGCAGCCGGCCTGGTACTGGATCGTGGTCACGCTCCTCAGCCTGCTGCTGCCTTCCGCCGCGGTGGTGATCGCGCTGGAGGACAGCTTCTTCCGCGCGCTGAACCCGTTCAACGCGCTGCACCTGCTCGGCGCCATGGGGCGCGCGTACTTCGTGCTCTGGGTGCTGTTCCTCGCCATCGCGGGCGCGCGCCAGGCCGCCTTCCACATGGGGGCGGACTGGCCATCCTTCCTGCGGCTGCCGGTGGAGATGGCCGTGGTGACCTACCTGGGCTTCGTGCTGTTCGCGATCATGGGCTACGCGCTGTACCAGTACCACCAGGAACTGCACCTCGAGGTGGACGTCGACTTCGACGAGCACCGCGAAGCCGGCGGCGCCGAGGCCATCGCCGGGGCCGGTTCGGCACGCGCCGCGCTCGCCGCCGCTTCGCCCGCGAAGGATCCCTGGGAGCGCAAGCTGCAGGAGCTGGAAGCCGCCGGCAACTTCCGCGAGGCGATCGCCGAGGTCAAGGACCGCATGCGCTACGACCGCTTCGACGTGCCGCTCAACACGCGCCTGCACGCCCTGTACGAGAAGCTCGGCGACCGCGACCTGGTGCTCGCCCACGGCCAGCAGTACCTCTCGGCGCTGGCGCGGGCGGGGCAGGGCCGGCCCGCGGCGGACGTGTTGAAGAAGCTGCAGGCACTCGACCCCGCCTACCAGCCGCAGGACGGCGACGTGGTGCTGCCGGTGGCCACGGTGGCCTTGCGCCAGGGCGAGATGCCGCTGGCCAGCGCGCTGCTGCGCGGCTTCGACAAGCGCTTCCCGCAGCACAAGGACACCGCGCCGGTGTTCGTGCTGGGCGCGCGCCTGCTCAGCGAAGGCGGCCGCCAGCATGCGCAGGCCGCGAAGATCCTGCGCGCGGTGCTCCAGCGCTTCCCGGAGCATCCGGTGGCGGCGGAGGCGAAGGTGTACCTGCAGGTGCTGGAGAAGGCGATGGGGGTGGCGGCGTAGCTCGGTGGGGTTCGCTTCGCTCACCTTCCGGCGCTGCGCACCGCCACCCTACGAAGACCGACACCGCCGCAAGAATGTAGGGTGGCGGCGCGCCAGCGCCGGAAGGTGAGCGCCAGCGCACCCCACCGATCACCCTTCGCTCAGCACCGCCTCCGCATCCTCGCACCACCACCCCGCGGCCGCATACCACCCTTCCCACACGCACCCGCTGCACCCCCGCCCGCAACAGGTCGTGGGCTCCGGAGGCGGTGCGCGAAAGGAGATGCCGCGCTCGGCCAGGCGTTGGCGGAGCGCGGCGAAGCGTTCGTGGGCGGAAGCGACGGAAGGGAACACGGGCGCGACTCTAACCGCGGCCGCGCGTCCTCAGGCCTGCAAGGCCTTCAGCACGTTCTCCGCCGTCGCGGGCGCGTCCATGTGCACGCGCCCGTCCGGCCGCGCGGCCGCGGCCGCATCGCGCAAGGCTTCCCACACGCTGATCGCCAGCATGAAGGGCGGCTCGCCGACGGCCTTGCTGCCGCCGACGTTGTCCTCGCGGTTCGCCTCGTGCCAGAGCTCCACGTGGAAGTGCTCGGGCACGTCGCCCGTCGCCGGGATCTTGTACGTGCTCGGCGCGTGCGTGGCGAGGTAGCCCTTCTCGTTCCACACCAGCTGCTCGGTGGTGAGCCAGCCCATGCCCTGGATGAAGCCGCCCTCGATCTGGCCGATGTCGATCGCCGGGTTGATGGAGGTGCCCGCGTCGTGGAGGATGTCCACCTTCAGCACGCGGCTCTCGCCGGTGAGCGTGTCGATCGCCACTTCGCTGCAGGCGGCGCCGTAGGCGAAGTAGAAGAACGGCCGCCCGGTCAGCGTGTGCTTGTCGTAGTGGATCTTGGGCGTCCGGTAGAAGCCGTCGCTCCACAGCTGCACGCGCGAGTGGTAGGCGTCGTCCACCAGCTGCTCGAAGCTGATGACCGCGTCGGGCCCGCTCACCTGGCCGTTGGCGAAGATCACCTGCTCGGGCCGGCAGTTCTGCTTCTCCGCGACGTAGTCCGCCAGGCGCTGCCGCACCTGCCGTGCCGCGAACTGCGCCGCGCGCCCGTTCAGGTCCGTGCCGCTGGAGGCGGCCGTGGCGCTGGCGTTGGGCACCTTGCTCGTGTCGGTGGCGCTGATGCGCACCTTGTGGAACGGCACGCCCAGTTCGTCGGCGACGATCTGGCAGATCTTCGTGTGCAGGCCCTGGCCCATCTCGGTGCCGCCGTGGTTCACCTGCACGCTGCCGTCGGTGTACACGTGCACCAGGGCGCCCGCCTGGTTGAAGAAGGTCGCCGTGAAGGAGATGCCGAACTTCACCGGCGTGAGGGCGATGCCGCGCTTGATCACGGGGCTGCGCGCATTCCAGGCCGCGATCTCGTCGCGCCGGCGTCGGTATTCCGCCGTCTCCTCGAGGCGCGCCACCAGCGGGTCCAGGATGTTGTCCTCGACGGTCATCTGGTAGTGCGTGACGTTGCGCTCTTCGATGCCATAGAAGTTGGCCCTGCGCACGTCCAGCGGGTCCTTGCCCAGCGCCCGCGCGATGTCGCCGAGGATCGCCTCCATGACGATCATCCCCTGCGGGCCGCCGAAGCCGCGGAAGGCCGTGTGGCTCTGCACGTTGGTCTTGCAGCGGTAGGAGACGATCTCCACGTCGCCCAGGAAGTACGCGTTGTCGACGTGGAAGACCGCGCGGTCCGCCACCGGGCCGCTCAGGTCGGCGCTCCAGCCGCAGTTGGCCGCCAGCACCAGCTTCAGGCCGGTGACCTTGCCGTCGTCGTCGAAGCCCACTTCGTAGTCGTAGGCGAACGGGTGGCGCTTGCCCGTGACCATGAAATCGTCGTCGCGGTCCAGGCGCAACTTGACGGGCTTCTTCAGCTTGTTCGCGGCCAGTGCCGCCCACACCGCGATGTGCCCGGCCTGCGTCTCCTTGCCGCCGAAGCCGCCGCCCATGCGCCGGCATTCCACCTTCACCGCGTGGTTCTCCAGCCCGAGCGCATGCGCGACCCAGTGCTGGACCTCCGCGGGGTGCTGCGTGCTGGAGTAGATCCACCAGTTGTCCTGCTCCAGGGGCAGGGCGTAGCCGACCTGGCCTTCCAGGTAGAAGTGCTCCTGGCCGCCCACGTCCAGCGAGCCGGAAAGGCGGTGCGGCGCGCGGGCGATGCCTTGTTCCGGCTCGCCGCGGCGCACCGTCACCGGCGGCAGCACGAAGCTTTGCGCCTTCACGGCTTCACGCACGTCCACGATCGCGGGCAGCGGCTCGATGTCCACCTTGACCTTGCGCGCGGCGCGGCGCGCCTGCATCACGGTGTCGGCCACGACCACGCCGACCACCTGCCCGATGCACTCCACGGTGTCGAAGGCGAAGACGGGTTCGTCGTGCGTGAAGGTCGCGAGGATGCGGTCGCCGGGGATGTCCTGCGCGAGGATCACGCCTTTCACGCCGGGCATGGTCCGCGCCTCCGACGCATCCACGCCCCGCAGCTTGCCCCGTGCCACGCTGGAGAGGATGGGCGCGGCATGCAGGGTGCCGCGCACCTCCGCGATGTCGTCGATGTACGTCGCCGCGCCGGCCACCTGCGCGCGGGCGCTCTCGTGGATGTGGGAGGTGCCGGTGGCGGGCGCGACCGCCGTGCCGGCCAGGAACTTCTCGGGGGCGTTCATGGCGTCGTGGCTTCCGCCAGGCGGAAGCTCTCCAGGTTGATGTGCTGCAGCCCCTGGGTCTCGAGCCAGAAGCGCTGCATCAGGTTGCCGAGGACTTCGGAGCGATAGGCGGCAGAGGCGCGCATGTCGCTGATCGGCTGGAACTCGGAGCGCAAGGTGGCGGTGGCCGCCTTGGCGGCGTCCAGCGTCCACGGCTGGCCGCGCAGCGCGGCTTCGGTCTTCACCGCGCGCACGGGCGTGGCGGCCACGCCGCCGGCGCCGATGCCGACGTGGGCGACGACGCCGTCCTGGATGCGCGCGTTCACCACCAGGCACACGGCGGAGATGTCGTCGTCGTAGCGCTTGGAGATCTTGTACGCGCGGAGGAATTCACCGTCCGCCGGCTTCGGGACCTTGATCCACGCCACGACTTCATCGGGCGCCAGCACGTTCTTGCGGTAGCCCGTGTAGAAGTCTTCCAGCGGCATGTCGCGGTGGCCGCGTTCGGACATCAGCACGACGTGCGCCCCCAGCGCGATCAGCAGCGGCATGGAGTCGCCGATGGGCGAGCCGTTGGCCACGTTGCCCCCCAGCGTGCCCGAGTTGCGCACCGGCAGGCCGGCGAAGCGGTTGGCGAAGGTCTTGAGCTGCGGCCGGTCGGCCACCAGCGCCTCGAAGGCGTCCGTCAGCGTGACGGCGGCGCCGATGGCGACGTGGTGGTCATACCGTTCCACCTGCTTGAGTTCGGCCACGCGCGTGACGTCCAGCACCTGCGGGAATTGCATGTGCATCTTGGTGACCCACAGGCCCACGTCCGTGCAGCCGGCGACGACCTGCGCCTGCGGATGCCGCGCACGCAGCGCCAGCAGCTCGGGCAGGGACCGGGGGTCGAGATAGGTGCCGCTGCTCGGCACCAGCTCGCGCCTGGCCCGCAGTTGCTCCAGTTGCGCGATCACCGCCTGCTCGTCGACGGAGACGCGCGGCAGGTTCTCCATTTCCTGCGCGGCATCGAGGATGGGGCGGTAGCCCGTGCAGCGGCACAGGTTGCCCGAGAGCTCCTCCTGGGCGAGCTCGCGCGTGACGGCTTCGCCCTTGCACACGTGGTTCTGGTACATGCCGAACAGGCTCATGACGAAGCCCGGCGTGCAGAACCCGCACTGCGAGCCGTGGCACCGGACCATCGCTTCCTGGGCGGGGTGGAGGCTGCCGTCTGCGCCGGCCAGGTCTTCCACCGTCCACAGCGCCATGCCGTCCACGGAATGGGCGAGCCGGATGCAGCTGTTGATGGCGCGGTACTCCAGCGCGCCGTGCGGGCCGGGTTCGGCGAGCACCACGGTGCAGGCGCCGCAGTCGCCTTCGCCGCAGCCCTCCTTGGTGCCGGTGCACTGCAGGTCTTCCCGCAGCACCTCCAGCAGCGTGCGGTCGGGTGGTACATTGGTCAAGCTGACGAGTTCGCCACGCCGGACAAATCGGATCGTCTTCGATTCCATGCGATTCAGTATGGGTCTTTTCTACTGGGGAGTACAACGCGGAGGTTAGGGGGAACCCTCGGCCACCGCATACCGCTGGCCTTATGGGTGAGATGCAGGCAAAGGTATGAGGGATCAGGTTCTTTTCGACAAGATCGACCTCCACTTGATCAGGGTCCTGCATACCGTGTTGACCGAACGAAGCGTGTCGCGAGCCGCCCTCAAGCTGGGGATGTACCAGCCTGCGGTGTCGGCGTCCTTGAAGCGCCTGCGCGAACTGGCGGGCGACCCCCTCCTGGTGCGGTCGGGCGCCGGAATGGTGCCTACGGATGCGGGACTGCGCATGATCGAGCCCAGTGCCAGCATTCTTCGTGCCGCCGAGGTGCTGTTCTCGGATGCGCGCGGTTTCGAGCCCCAGACCTCCGCCCACGTCTTCCGCATCGCGGCCGCGGACTACCTCGATCCCGAGTTCCTGCCGCAGCTCGTTGCGCAGCTGAAGCACCAGGCGCCGCGCAGCCAGGTGGAGATCCACCCGCTCACCGCCGCGGCCGACTACCACGCGCAGCTCGCCAACGGCGACGTCGACCTGGTGATCGGCAACTGGCTGCAGCCGCCCGAGGACCTCCACCTGGGCAAGCTCTTTTCGGACGAGATCGTGTGCCTGGTCGCCCGCGATCATCCCGCGGTCAAGCGTGGCTGGACGGCGGAGAGCTGGCTCGCGTCCGAGCACATCGCGCCCACGCCCACGCACCCGGGCGCGCGCGGCGTCATCGACGAATTCCTGGAGGCCCAGGGACTTGCGCGTAACATCACGGCCCGCTGCCCGCATTTCGGGCTGCTGCCGCGCGTGGTGGCATCGAGCTTGCTCATCCTCACCACCGGCCGGCAATTCTGTGAACGCTACCTGAGCCTGCTGCCGGTGCAGATCCTGCCTTGTCCCGTGCCCTTCCCCGAACTCGTCTACTACCAGCTGTGGCACGAACGCAGCCATCCTTCCACCGCGGGCCGCTGGCTGCGCGAACGCGTGAAGGCCGTCGCCGCCGGGCTGCGGCCCACCCCGTGACGGAGATCCGCCCTTGAGCATCCCGCGCCTGCAGCTCGCGCACATCACCAAGCGCTTCCCGTCCGTGGTGGCCAACAGCGACGTGTCGCTGACGGTCCAGCCCGGCGAAACGCACGCCGTGCTCGGGGAGAACGGCGCCGGCAAGTCCACGCTGATGAAGATCATCTACGGCGCGCTCAAGCCCGACGAGGGCAGCGTGCTGTTCAACGGGCAGCCGGTCCACATCCGCAACCCGCAGGAAGCGCGGGCGCTGGGCATCAGCATGGTGTTCCAGCACTTCAGCCTGTTCGACACGCTCACCGTGGCGGAGAACGTGTGGCTGGGCCTGGACAAGAGCCTCACCCTGCAGCAGGTGACGCACAGCATCAGCGCCAAGGCGCGCGAATACGGGCTGGACGTCGACCCGGCGCGGCCGGTGCACACGCTGTCGGTGGGCGAGATGCAGCGGGTGGAGATCATCCGCGCACTGCTCACCAACCCCAAGCTGCTGATCCTCGACGAGCCCACCTCGGTGCTGACGCCGCAGGCGGTGGAGAAGCTGTTCGTGGTGCTGAAGCAGCTGGCGTCCGAAGGCTGCAGCATCCTGTACATCAGCCACAAGCTGCACGAGATCCGCGAGCTGTGCACGGCCTGCACGGTGCTGCGCGGCGGCAAGGTCACGGGCGTGACCGACCCCCGCCGCGAGAGCAACGCGTCCCTGTCCCGGATGATGATCGGCGCCGAGCCGCCGCAGCTGGAGCACCACGAGCGCACCCCGGGCGAGGTGGTGCTGCGCGTGCAGAACCTCACCCTGCCGCGCGAGGACCAGTTCGGCCACGACCTCGACGACATCTCCTTCGACGTGCGTGCCGGCGAGGTCGTGGGCGTGGCGGGCGTGTCGGGCAACGGGCAGCGCGAGCTGCTGTTCGCGCTCTCGGGCGAGGACACGCGGGCGGCGCCGGCGATGATCCAGGTGGATGGCAAGCCCGTGGGCCGCTTCGGCCCGGCGCACCGGCGCCACCTCGGGCTGCACTTCGTGCCCGAGGAGCGCCTGGGGCGCGGCGCGGTGCCGACCCTGGGCCTGTCGCAGAACCTGCTGCTCACGCGCACGGATGCGGTCGGCAAGAGCGGCTGGATCCGCACGGGTGCCTTGCGCCAGCAGGCCGCGGACATCATCAAGCGCTTCAACGTGAAGGCCGGCGGTCCGGACGCGGCGGCGAAGTCGCTGTCCGGCGGCAACCTGCAGAAGTTCATCGTGGGCCGCGAGATCGACGCCAGGCCGAAGCTGCTGATCGTGTCGCAGCCAACCTGGGGCGTGGACGTCGGCGCCTCGGCGCAGATCCGCTCGGAGATCCTCGCGCTGCGCGACGCGGGTTGCGCCGTGCTGGTGCTGTCCGAGGAGCTGGAGGAGCTGTTCGAGATCAGCGACCGGCTGCACGTGATCGCGAAGGGAAGGTTGTCGCCGAGCGTGGAGCGGGCGAGGGCGACGGTGACGCAGATCGGGGAGTGGATGAGCGGACTCTGGGTCGTGCATCCGTTGCGGGGGGATGCCCCTCACCCCAGCCCTCTCCCCAGGGGGGAGAGGGAGCAAGTCCGGGAGGATGGCAAGAATGTTTAAGCTGGAACCTCGTCCGGAGGCTTCGAAGTTCTGGAGCGTCGCTTCGCCCCTGCTGGCGCTCGTGATCACCGTGGTGATCGGCACGCTGCTGTTCGTGGCGCTGGGCAAGGACCCGGTGCGCGGGCTGCAGGTGTTCTTCTGGGAGCCGATCAGCTCCGGCTACCGGATCGGCGAGTTGATGGTGAAGGCCACGCCGCTGCTGCTGATCGCCCTGGGCCTCGCCGTGTGCTTCCGCTCCAACGTGTGGAACATCGGTGCCGAAGGCCAGTTCGTGATCGGCGCCGTGGTCGCCGGGGGCGTCGCGCTGCTGGCGGGCAAGGACACGAGCCGGCTGATCGTCGTCGCCGTGCTGCTCGCAGGCGTGCTGGGCGGCATGGCCTGGGCGGCGATCACGGGGCTGCTGCGTGACAAGTTCAACGCCAACGAGATCCTCGTGAGCCTGATGCTGGTGTACGTCGCCACGCTGGTGCTGAACTACCTGGTGTTCGGGCCCTGGAAGGACCCGGCCGGCTACAACTTCCCGCAGACCAAGACCTTCGAGGCAGCCACGCAGATTCCCCGCCTGTTCACCGGCTCGCGGGTGAACATCGGCGTGATCCTGTCGCTCGTCGGCGTGGCGGCGCTGTGGGTGTTCCTGTTCCGCACGCGCGCCGGCTTCGCGCAGCAGGTGGGAGGGCTCGCGCCGGCGGCCGCGCGCTACGCCGGCTTCTCCTCGCGCAAGGCGCTGTGGACGGCGCTGCTGGTCTCCGGCGGCGCCGCGGGCCTGGCGGGCGCGCTGGAAGTCGCCGGCCCCATCGGCCAGCTCACGCCCTACGTGCCGGCGGGCTACGGCTTCGCCGCGATCATCGTGGCCTTCGTCGGCCGGCTGCACCCGGTGGGCATGGTGTTCTCGGCCATCCTCATGAGCATGTTCTACATCGGCGGCGAGCTGGCGCAGTCGCGCCTGGGGCTGCCCAAGTCGCTGACCGGCGTGTTCCAGGGCCTGCTGCTCTTCACGCTGCTCGCCTGCGACACGTTGATGGCCTACCGCATCCGCTTCCTGCCTTCCACGCAGCCCGCCAAGACCTGAACATGGACCAGTACGCACTCCTCTTCGCCTCCATGCTCAATGCCGGCACGGTGCTGGCGATCGCGGCGCTGGGGCTCCTGATCAACGAGAAGGCCGGCATCGTGAACCTCGGGGCCGAGGGCATGATGCTGTGCGCGGCCATCGCGGGCTTCGCGGCGGTGGTCCACACGGGCAGCGACTGGATCGGCTTCCTGGCGGGCATAGGCGCGGGCGCGCTGCTGGCGGCGGCGTTCGGGCTGCTCGTGATCTGGATGAACACCAACCAGTACGCGACGGGCCTGGCGCTCAGCCTGTTCGGCGCGGGTTTCTCCGCCTTCGCCGGCATCCAGTACGTGCAGGAGAAGCTGCCGGAGCGGCCGCATTTCTCCATCCCGCTGCTGGGCGACATCCCCCTGATCGGGCCGGCGCTCTTCCGCCAGCATCCCATGGTGTACCTGGCGATCGGCCTGGTGGTGTGGTTGATGTGGTTCCTGTACCGGTCGCGCGCCGGCCTGGTGCTGCGCTCGGTGGGCGAGTCGCCCGAGTCCGCGCACGCCCTGGGCTATCCGGTGCGCCGCATCCGGCTGGCGGCGGTGATTGCCGGCGGGGCGCTGTGCGGGCTGTCCGGCGCCTACATCTCCATCATCTACACGCCCCTCTGGGTCGAGGGGATGGTGGCCGGCAAGGGCTGGATCGCCCTGGCGCTCACCACCTTCGCCACCTGGCGTCCGGCACGCGTGTTGCTTGGCGCCTACCTGTTCGGCGGCGTCACCATGCTGCAGTTCCACCTGCAGGGCACGGGCGTGGAGGTTCCCAGCGAATTCCTCGGCATGCTGCCCTACGTGGCGACCATCGTGGTGCTGGCGCTGATCTCGCGCAATCCGGCGTGGATCCGGGTCAACATGCCGGCCTCGCTTGGAAAACCGTTTTATCCCGGAACATAATTCGACCTTTCGTCCCAGACCTCGAAGAGGGGAAACAATGACCGACACGAAGAAACGCGCACTGCTCCAGGCGGCGGCCCTCGCCGCCGCCGTGGCAGGCCTGGCCGCCTGCAGCAAGCAGGAAACCCCCGCTCCCGCCCCGGCGCCCGCACCGGCCGCCGCCCAGGCTCCGGCGCCCGCCCCGGCCCCGCAGAAGCTCAAGGTGGCCTTCGCCTACGTCGGCCCGGTGGGCGACGGCGGCTGGACCTTCGCGCACGACAACGCGCGCAAGGCGGTGCAGCAGGAGTTCGGCGACAAGATCGAGACCTCCTTCGTCGAGAAGGTCCCCGAGTCGGCGGACGCCGAGCGCGTGATGCGCGACATGGTCGCCCAGGGCAACAAGCTGATCTTCGGCACGACCTTCGGCTACATGGAGCCGATGCTCAAGGTCGCCGCGGACCACAAGGACGTCAAGTTCGAGCACGCCACCGGCTACAAGACCGCCGAGAACCTGCGCACCTACGACAGCCGCACCTACGAAGGCGCGTACATGGCCGGCGTGATCGCGGGCAGCATGACCAAGACCAACACGCTGGGCGTGGTGGGCTCGGTGCCGATCCCCGAGGTGGTCCGCAACATCAACTCGTTCACGCTGGGCGCCCAGTCGGTGAACCCGAAGGTCAAGACCCGCGTGGTGTGGGTGGGCGACTGGTTCAATCCGCCGAAGGAAACCGAAGCGGCCACGTCCCTGATCAACGGCGGCGCCGACGTGCTGATGCAGAACACCGACTCGTCGGCCGTGCTGCAGACCGCCGAGAAGATGGGCAAGCGCGCCTTCGGCTGGGACAGCGACATGAGCAGCTACGGCCCCAAGGCGCACCTGGGTTCCGCGATCATCAACTGGACGCCTTACTACAAGAAGGCGATCGGCGACGCGCTGAACAACACCTGGTCCACGGGCCAGAGCTGGTGGGGCGTCAAGGAAGGCGCGATCGACTTCGTGTCCGTCGCCGCCGACGTGCCCGACGCCGCCAAGCAGCAGCTGGAGAAGGTGAAGGCCGGCCTGAAGGACGGCACGCTGCAGATCTGGAAGGGCCCGATCGCCGACAACTCCGGCAAGGAAATCCTGGCCAAGGACGCCGTCGCCGACGACAAGTTCCTGGGCGGCATCAACTTCTACGTCAAGGGCGTGGAAGGCAAGGTGCCGGGCGGGGAGAAGAAGTAAGGTTCCGGAATGGAACATGCAAAGGGCCGCTCGCGCGGCCCTTTGCGTTTGCTGGGGTGCGCTTCGCGCAACCCAGCCTACGGGTGGAATGTAGGCTGGGTTGCGCGAAGCGCACCCCAGCAAGGTGAGACGCGATGATTGAACGACAGCATTGGCATCCGGTGGCAGGCAGCGAAGCGATCCGCGACGCCCCTTTCGCCGTGCGCCTGCTCGGCGAAGACCTCGTCCTCTGGCGCGACCCCGCCGGCGCGGTGCACGCCTGGCCGGACCGCTGCCCGCACCGTGGCGCGCGCCTGTCGCTCGGGCGCGTGGAGGACGGCCACCTCGAGTGCCCGTACCACGGCTGGCAGTTCGCGGCTTCGGGGCGGTGCGTGCACGTGCCGGCGCTGCCGGCCTTCACGCCGCCGGCGACGCATTGCGTGAAGGCCTTCGACGTGCGCGAAGCCCACGGCCTCGTCTGGGTGCGGCTGGAGACGGGTGCCATCGACCTCCCCGCCTTCGCGGCGGAAGCGGACGCCCGCCTGCGCAAGCTGAATTGCGGCCCTTACACGGTGGAGGCCAGCGCGCCGCGCATCGTCGAGAACTTCCTCGACCTCTCGCACTTCGCCTTCGTGCACGAGGGCTGGCTGGGCGCGCGCGGTGCGTCGGCCATAGCCGACTACAAGGTGGAAGAGACGCCCACGGGCCTGCGTGCCACGCAATGCAAGGCCTGGCAGCCGCAGTCCAACCTGCACTCCACCGCGCCGGCGCAGGTCGAATACACGTATGAGGTCACGGCGCCGTACACCGCGGTGCTGACCAAGATCCCCGAGAGCGGCACGACCGCGGTGGCGGACTGGCGCGAGTCCATCGCGCTGTTCATCGCGCCGGTGGAGGCCGAGCGCAGCACCTGCTGGTTCCGCCTCGCCGTGGCGGACTTCGACTCGCCCGACGAGAAGCTGCGCGCCTTCCAGGACACCATCTTCCGGCAGGACCAGCCGGTGCTCGAATCGCAGCAACCCAAGCGCCTGCCGCTCGACCTGCGCGCGGAGCTGCACACCAGCGCCGACCGTGCGTCGTCCGCGTACCGGCGCTATCTTTCGCGCCAGGGCATCACCTTCGGAGTCCACCCATGAACCTCCCCACGCTGCTCGCCACCATGCCCAAGGCGGAGCTGCACATCCACATCGAAGGCTCGCTGGAGCCCGAGCTGATCTTCCAGCTGGCGCAGCGCAACGGCGTCGCGCTCCCGTATGCCAGCGTGGAGGAACTGCGGCGCGCGTACGCCTTCACCAACCTGCAGAGCTTCCTCGACATCTACTACGCCGGCGCCAGCGTGCTGCTGCGCGAGCAGGACTTCCACGACATGGCGTGGGCCTACCTGCAGAAGGCGGCGGCCGACCACGTGATCCGGACGGAGATCTTCTTCGACCCGCAGACGCACACGGCACGCGGCGTGTCCATGGAGACCGTGATCCGCGGCCTCTCGCGTGCGTGCAAGGACGCGAAGAAGCTCGGCGTCGATGCGGAACTGATCCTCTGCTTCCTGCGGCACCTGAGCGAGGAGGACGCGTTCGCGACGCTGGAGCAGGCGCTTCCGTTCAGGGAGCACTTCATCGGCGTCGGCCTGGACTCGAGCGAGCTGGGGCATCCGCCGGAGAAGTTCGCGCGCGTGTTCGCGAAGTGCCGCGCGGAAGGCCTGCACCTGGTGGCGCACGCCGGCGAGGAGGGCCCGCCCGCCTACGTGTGGTCGGCGCTCGACGTGCTGAAGGTGGAGCGCATCGACCACGGCGTGCAGTCCGCGAAGGACCCGGCACTCATGAAGCGGCTGGCGGACGAACGCATCCCGCTCACGGTGTGCCCGCTGTCGAACCTGAAGCTGTGCGTCTTCCCGGACCTGCAGCAGCACAACCTGCGCGAGCTGCTGGAGGCGGGGCTGTGTGCGACGGTGAACTCGGACGACCCTGCGTACTTCGGCGGCTACATGAACGACAACTTCCTGCAGACGGCCGCGGCGATCGGGCTGGACCGTCAGCATGCCTACCAGCTGGCGCGCAACAGCTTCGAAGGATCGTTCGCGGAACCGTCGGCCAAGGCGCGCTACATCGAGCGGCTGGACGCGGCGTTCGCCGCGGCTTGAGGTCTTACCGCTGGGCTTGGCGCGCAAATTTCCCGCGCCTCGGCCGCACGCGGCGCAAATTGGTTCCCGGAAGGCGGAACTTCCGCGCGTAGGACGGCACTGACTTCCTCATGACGCGAGAAGTCCCTGCGCGCCGGGCCGCCCGCTGGCTCGTCCTCCTCCTTTTTCCCTTGTTCGCCCTCGGGGTCCAACCCGCCGAGGCCGCCAAGGCCCGCACCACGCAGCATGCGGTGAAGAAGAAGGTTTCGTCCGCCAAGAAGCCGGTCGCGAAGAAGAAGGTCGCGAAGAAGAGCAGCGCCCGCAAGACGGTCGTGGCGAAGAAGGGAACGAAGAAGAAAGTCGTCGCGAAGGCGCGGCCGGCGAAAGCCTTCGTGGCCGAGGCGCCGTTCACCGGGCCGCTGAAGGTCAGCGCGAGCGCCGCGTACGTGATCGACCAGCAGACCGGCGAGGTCCTGTTCGGCAAGAACCCGGAGTCGGTGCAGCCGATCGCGTCGCTGACCAAGCTGATGACCGGCTTCATCATCGCCGAAGCGAAGCTGCCGATGAACGAGAAGATCACGATCTCCGACGAGGACGTGGACCGCATGAAGTTCAGCAGCTCGCGCCTGAAGGTGGGCACCGAGCTCACGCGCGCGCAGGCGCTGCACCTGGCGCTCATGTCCAGCGAGAACCGCGCGGCGCACGCGCTGGCGCGCACCTACCCGGGCGGCGAGAGCGCCTTCGTGAGCGCGATGAACGTGAAGGCGGCGCAGCTCGGGATGAAGCAGACGCGGTACGTGGAGCCCACGGGTCTCTCGAGCGCCAACCGCTCGAGCGCGCACGACCTGGCGCTGCTCACCGCGGCGGCCTACGACCAGCCCCTGCTGCGCCGCTACAGCACGTCGCCGGGCTACCGCCTGGGCACGGACCACGGCACGCTGCAGTACGTGAACAGCAACCGCCTGGTGCGCAGCGGCAGCTGGGACATCGGCGTGCAGAAGACCGGCTACATCCGCGAGGCGGGCTACACGCTCCTGATGCAGGCGGAGCTGGCCGGGCGCAAGCTGATCATGGTGTTCCTGGATTCCGCGAGCAAGGTGACGCGGATGAAGGACCCGGAGAAGATCCGGCAGTGGCTGAAGAGCCATCCGGAGGTGACGGCGGGGGACAAGGCGAACGCGCCGGGGTGAGGGTGGGGCGGGTGAGCGGTGGGGTTCGCTTCGCTCACCTTCCGACGCTGGCGCGTCGCCACCCTACAGGGAACCGGCCTTTCGTGTAGGGTGGGCCGGCGAATGCCGGCGAAGGTGAGCGCCAGCGAACCCCACCGCCGCGAAGCGGTTCAGGCCCCCGCTTCGACCGCATGCAACGCCGCCGCGGTCTCCTGTGCCTCGTTTGGGACCGCCCCGCGCGGAAACACCGCGTCATACTGCGTATCCCACTTCCACGCCGCCGTCTCCGCATTCGGCGCGCACACATAGATCTCCTCCGCCGGCCGCGCCGTCACGCGCAGGCCGCTCGAACGCAGCATCGCCTCGATGCCGGCGTGGTTCGGCACCCACCAGTTCGTGCGGTCGTTGGAGAAGCGGTGCTCGATGAAGGACATCTTCGGCCAGCCCGGGTCCAGCAGCGGCTCGCGCTGCGTGATCGGGTGGTCCTCGGTGTCCGGATAGACCTCCTCGCCCGGCAACGACAACGTCTGGAACATCATCATCCGCTGCGTGCGGCGCGAGAGGATGTCCAGCGCCAGCAGCGGGTAGCGCAGGTGGTAGAAGACGCCCATGAACCACACGAGGTCGAACTGCTCGTTGCTGCGCGCCAGGTCATAGACCTGCTGCTGGCGGAACTCGACGCGGTCCTGCAGGCCGAACTGGCGCGCGGCCCACTGCGCCTGGTCCAGGTACAGCGGCTCCATGTCGAGGGCGACGACCGAGGCGCCGCGCTTTGCCAGCTCGAAGCTGTAGAACCCGGCGTTGCACCCCACGTCCAGCACGCGCCAGCCCGCCAGGTCTTCGGGGATGTGGGCGCGGATCTGCTCCCATTTGAACGAGGGGAAGTCGCCGCCCAGGAAGTGGTCCGGCACCGTCTGGTGCCCCGAAGGAAGGTGCAGGTTGTGGAACCAGGGGCCCAGCGCGTCGATCTGGCGCTGCACTTCGTCTGCCATCGTCCTCTCCCTTCTTCTTCAGGCGGCGACGCCGCTCAGCAGCTCCGTCGCATGGGCCTCGAGTTCGGCGGCCCGGTGGGCGGCCGTGTGCTCCGCGAGGATGCGGCGGCGCGCGCGTTCGGCCATGCGCAGGCGCTCGTCCTCGCCGCAGCGGCGCAGGATGTCCAGCACGTCCGCGGTACGGTCCACCAGCAGGATCTCCTGGTGCGGCACCAGCAGCGACTCGATGCCCGGCCAGCGGTCGCTGATGATCGGCGTCGCGCACGCGGCCGCCTCGAACAGGCGCACGCTCGGCGACCACCCGGCGGCGATCATGTCCTGGCGCGTCACGTTCAGCGTGAAGCGCTGGCTGTTGTAGAAGGCGCGGTGCTCCGCCGGCGGCAGGTGCGGCTGGTGCGTGACGTTGCCGGGCCAGCGGTCGGTGTCCGGGTACTGCGGCCCCGCGACGATGAAGGGCTTCTGCGGCTCGTGCCGCGCCGGCTCCAGCAGGAAAGCCTGCACGCTCGCCTGGCGGTCGTCGCTGTAGGTGCCCATGTAGCCGAGGTCCCACTTCAGCTCGCGGGCCTCGGGGAAGTACAGCTCCGGGTCGAACGAGCAGTAGAACGCCCGTGCGCGCGGCGAGCCGTACTGGCGCTCCAGCTTCTTCAGCGTGGGGCCGCCGGTGAAGGACAGGTACAGGTCGTAGTGGGGGACCTGCCGCGGGTGCAGGTACTCGAAGTCGCCGCGCGCGATCTTCGCGAGCGTCACCGGCGTGTCGATGTCGTAGAAGGCGGTCACGCCTTCCGCCGTGTCGTGCACCCAGTCGCCGACGCGCACGCCCTCGGTGACGTAGGAGCCCACGATCACGAGGTCCGCGTCGCGCACGACGTGCGCATGCGCATCGCGCAGTTCCTCGAAGCTGCCGTACAGGAGGGTGGTGCCGTACGGCGGCTCCGCGAGGTCGCGGTTGGAGGCGTACCAGGGCTGGTCGCGCTCCAGGAAGGTCACGTCGTGCCCGCGCTTCTCCAGCTCGCGCACGAGGCCGCGGTAGGTGGTCGCGTGCCCGTTGCCCCAGGAGGAGGTGATCGACAGCCCGAGGATCGCGACCTTCATGCGGCCTCCGCCAGCACGGGCCGCGCGCCGCAGCCTTCCAGCACCGCGTCGACCTGCGCCGCCCGGTGCGCGTAGGTGTGTTCCGCCAGCACGCGGCGGTACGCGGCCTGGCCGATCTCCCGCGCGCGCGCCGCATCCAGCGTGCGCACGTGCTGCGCCACCTCGTCGCCGTTGCGGGCGACCAGCACCTCGGTGCCGGGCTCGAAGAAAGTCTCCAGTCCTTCCCAGGCGTCCGTGATCAGGCAGGCGGCCGCGCCGGCCGCCTCGAACACGCGCGTGGCGGGCGAGAAGCCGTAGCGGGCCATGCTCTCGCGGCTCACGTTGAGAACGGCCAGCGGTGTGCAGTTGAAGGCGTTGTGGTCCGCGGTGTAGACGTGGCCCAGGTACTGCACGTTGCCGGGCAGGGGCTTGTCGCCCCAGCCGCTGCCGCCCAGGAGCATGCGCCGCTCCGCAAGCTGCGCCGCGGCGCGCAGGAAGAACTCCTCCACGCGCGCTTCGCGGTCCGGCAGGCGGTTGCCCAGGAAGGCGAGGTCGCACGCGAAGCGCGGCTCCGGCGGCACGGGGTGGTGCGTGCTCGGGTCCAGCGCGTTGTAGATCGGCACGCAGTCGCGCGCGCCCAGGCCGCGGTAAGCCTGGCGCACCGGTTCGCCGCCGCCGTAGGTGAGCACGATGTCGTAGCGCGGGATCAGCGGGCGGAAGGCGTCGCTCGCGTCGCCGTGCACGCGGTCCAGCGTGGCCGGGGCGTCGACGTCCCAGAAGGCGACCAGCGTGCCGGGCCGCTGCAGGTCCAGCACCGCCTTTTCCAGCAGGGCGTCGTGCACGCCCACGCCGCTCGCCTTGACCACGAGGTCGGCGCCGCGCGCCTGTTCCACGGTCTGCAGCACCTCGGCTTCCGATTGCGCCGAATACACGACGACCTTGGCCCACGGCGGGTCGGGGATGTCGCGGTGCTTCTGGCGGTCGTAGGCGTCCGGTTCGTAGAACGTGACTTCGTGGCCGCGCTCGTGCAACGCGCGGACGATGCCGCGGTAGTAGGTCGCGGCGCCGTTCCAGTACGCCGACACCAGGCTGGATGCAAAGAAGGCGATCTTCATCGTTGTCAGGCTTTCAGGACTTCGTTCACCGGGTGCAGCTCTTCGTAGATGTCCAGCAGCTCGTCCACGCGATGCGCGCAGGTGTGCCGGGCGAGGATCGTGCGCAAGCCATGCTCCGCGAGCGACGCGCACAGGGCGTCGTCCGCCATCAGGGCGCGCAGGTGCTCGCGCATCTCGGCACCGTCGCGCGCCACCAGGAAGTCGGCGCCGGGCTCGAACAGCCCTTCGCAATCGTCCCAGGGCGCGGAGACGAGCGGGATGCCGCAGGCGAGCGCCTCGAACACGCGGATGGTGGGGATGCCGGGCAGCGCCTGCACGTAGGGGCGGCGCGGCACGTGCACGGTCATGCGGTAGCGGGCGAACAGCTGCGGCGCCTGGTAGTTGGGCAACCAGCCGCCATAGGTGATGCCGGCGTCGCGCAGGGCTGCGAGCGCGTGGTCCGGATAGCGGACGCCGTGGATGCGGGCCTGCAGGTGCAGGTCCTTCACCGGGCCGAGCAGGAACTCGTGCAGTTCGGCGGTGCGCTCCTCGTCGCCCCAGTTGCCCACCCACACCAGGTCGCCCTCGCGCTGCGCGCCGGGGATCGGATGGAACACGCGCGGGTCCGCGGCTTCGTGCCAGGTCCAGGCGCGCGCGGCCCAGCCGCGGGCGCGGTAGAGGTCGCGGATGGCGCTGCCGAAGGCGAGCACGCCGTCGTAGTGGCGCAGGTCGTAGGCGGCCATGCTGTCCGGCTCGGTGACGGCGCGGTGGTGCGTGTCGTGGAACAGGAGCCGGTACTGCGGGTTGGCGTGGCGGTGCTCGCCGATGCGCTTCACGAGGCCGTGGTCGTTCCATTCGTGCACCAGCACGAGGTCGGCCTCGCCCAGCGCGGCGTCCAGGTCCAGCGTGTCCGGCGTGTAGCGGGTGCTGTGCAACTGCGGGTAGGCGGCGGCGAAGCCCTGCAGCGGTGCCTCGCCGTGTTCCGCCACGAGGTTCTGCACGCTCCACGCGTCGGCGGGTTCGTAGACGCGCACGTCGTGGCCGCGCGCGCTCAGGTCGCTGCAGACCCCGCGCAGGAAGTGGGCGTTGCCGTGGTTCCAGTCGGAGACCAGCGAGTGGCAGAAGACGATCACGCGCATGCCAGTTCCTCCCCGTGCGCGAACCGCGGCGCGAGTTCGGCGTAGCAGGCCAGGTAGCGGTCGGCCATGGCGCGGGCGGTGTAGCGCTGCGCGCGTGCCTGCGCCGCCTGGGCGAGCCGCGCACGCTCTTCCGGCGCGGCGATGAGGGCTTGCAGGCTTTCATGCAGCGCGCGTGCATCGCCCGGCGGCACGTAACGCGCGGCCGGGCCCCAGACTTCGCGCAGGCTGGCGATGTCGCCGAGGACGAGCGCGCAGCCGCTGAGGGCGGCTTCCAGCACGGACAGCCCGAAGGGTTCGTAGCGGGCCGGCAGCGCATAGATCGCGGCCTGGGCCAGCTCGCGCGCCAGCGCTTCGCGGGGCAGCTCGCCGAGGAACTGCACGCCTTTCGGATGCACGGTTCCGCCATCCGGATGCGCTGCCGAGCCGGCGACGCACACGGGCCAGGGCAGTCCGGGTGCAGCCTGCTCCAGCGCGCGCAGGTTCTTGGCTTCGTCCCAGAAGCGGCCGGCGGCGAGGATGCGCGGCTGCTTGGGCGCGGGCGCGAAGGCTTCGGGGACGCAGCCGTTCGGCAGCACGAGTCCTTCGCCGTCCCAGGCATATTCGGCCCGCAGCGCATCGAGCATGGCGCGTGTGGGTGCCGCGACGCGCGTGGCGCCGGCGAGGCCTTGCTGCACGCGATGGCGGTACGGGGCCCACTCCGCGGGTGCGGGTCCGGCATGCACCGCGCGCCACCAGGAGGCGACGCAGGAGTGCGCCACGACCAGCCTGGGGGCGCGGAACGGTAGCGCGCCGAAGGCGAACTGGTTCAGGTGCACGAGGTCGGGCCGCACGTCGCGCTCCAGCGCCATGAGCCACTCGCCGGCGGCATTGACGTCGTCCCAGGGCTCCTGCATCCATTCGAGGCGGAAGGTGCTCTCGAACAGCGTGACGCCGTCGCAGCCTGCCAGCGCCGCGCGCTGGTGCGCCGCCACCGGCGCGCCCATCGTCGCGAGCGCGACGCGCACGCCGCGGGCATCGAGTTCGCGCGCCAGTTCGACGGCATGGGTCCAGACACCGCCCACGGTGTCCGCCGTCATCAGGACCCGGGGCGCGCGCTTACCGGCCATAGACCCGGTCCAGAACGCCGGCCACCTGCACGAGCGTCTCGACGGACTTGTCGTAGCGGGCGCCCGCAGCGAGCTTGCGCGCCCAGTCGACCACTGCGCGGCCACCCCACGCGTCGGGCGGATCCGCGAGCGGGAAGCGCTCGGTGCCGTGGAAGCGGGCCGCGGCGAAGTCGTAGAAGGAGCCGTTGACGTTGGTCATCGCGGCGCCGCCCTGGGTGCCGTGGAAGTGCGCCTCGATCGCCGCATCGCGGCCGAAAGGCAGGTTCCAGGAACAGGCCATGCGCACGACGGCGCCCGTGGCGAGCTCGAACTCCGCGACGGCGTAGTCCTCCACCTGCGTGCTGCCGGCTTGCAGCGGTTGCCCCTGCGCGTAGAGATGGCTGCTGACGCGCGTGACCTCGGGGAAGCCCAGCGTCCACAGCGCGAGGTCGACGAGGTGGATGCCGAGGTCGATGGCGCAGCCGCCGCCCGCGAGCTGCGGGTCGCGGGCCCAGGACTTGTCGGGGCCGTAGGCGTTGTGGAACACCAGGTCGACCGCGTAGATGGAGCCCAGCTCGCCTTCGACCACCGCGTTGCGGATGCGCTTCATTGCTTCCGTGTGGCGGTAGGAGAGGTCGCAACCGAGCAGCCGGTCGGCCTTGCGCGCAGCGTCGATGATGGCCTGGTTCTCCGCCGCCGTGCGCGCCAGCGGCTTCTGGCAGAACACGGCGAGGCCGCGCTCCAGCGCCGCGAGCGACTGCTGCGCGTGCAGAGCGCTGGGGGTGGCGATGACGAGGCCGTCCAGTTCGTGCTGCAGCAGTTCGTCGAGGGTGGCGGCGACGGCCGCTTCGGGCACGAGCTCCCGGGCGCGGCTGCGCACGTCAGGAGAGGGATCGGCGACGGCCACCAGGCGGCAGGCCTGCTCGTCGCGCAGGGCCTGCATGCGGTGCTGGCCTATCCATCCGAGGCCGAGGAAGCCGAGGCGGGGGAGATCGTTGTTCTTCTGGGTGGATGTCATGTCGTCACGAGTGCTTTCATGAAACCGTCGGGACGGGTGCGCGTGAGTTCCAGCGCTTCTCCCAGGCGGTCGAGCGGCAGCGTGTGCGTGTACAGCGGCCTGGGGTCCATCACGCCCTCCGTGAGCCACTGCACGGCGCGCTTCATGCCGTCGACGTACATCTGCGGGTCGCGTTCGTGCGCATTGATGACGTCGAGGCCGCGCCAGTTCCACAGCTGCACGTTCACCTGGCGCATGCCGTCCTGGTGGTAGCCGGCGATGACGAGGCGGCCGCGTTCGGCGGTCATTTCGCCCGCCAGGTTCAGCGGCCACTCGAGGCCGGTGCACTCGATGACGCGCTGGCACCACTTGCCGTCGGTGAGGGCCTTGACCTTCTCCAGGATCTTCCAGTGGTCGTCCATCAGCAGCGTGTGGTCCGCACCCGCCTGCTTCGCGAACTCCAGCGAGAAGGGGCGGCGCGACAGCGCGATCACGCGCGCACCTGCATGCTTGCAAAGCTGCGTGAGCAGCGCGCCCAGGAAGCCGATGCCCACGATGGCCACCGTCTGGCCGGCGCGGATCTCGGCGCGCTGGAAGATATTGGTTGCGCAGCCCAGGGGCTCGCCCAGCACCGCCGTGTCCGCAAGCGCCTCGGGCAGCTTCACCACCGAGCCCGCGTCGGCCACGTCGTATTCGGCGTGCGCGCGATAGGTGAGGGCGGCGACGCGGTCTCCGGTGCTGAAGCCCGCGACGCCTTCACCGATCGCCGCCACCCGCCCCCAGCCTTCGTGGCCGGGCGCGCCCGGCGGCTGCGGATACGTGAACCACTCGCGGCCTTCCCACAGCGGAAGGCTGGACGCGCACACGCCGGAGCCTTCCATGCGCACGAGGACCTGGCCGGGACCGGGCTCCGGCGGGGCCACGCTCTGGAGCACTGCGTTGCCGGGCCCGGATAGCACTGCTGCCTGCATCGCCGCCATCAGTGCGCCCCCGCCGTCACGACTTCGCTCGCCAGCGCAGCGCTGCTGCGCTTCTCCTGCCGTGCGGCCAGCCAGTCGAAGAGGAGGGCGATGCCTTCCTCGGCACCGACCTGCGGCTCCCAACCCGTCTCGCGCTGGAAGGCCGAGGTGTCGGACACGTAGTAGCGCTGGTCGCCCGTGCGCCACGCGTCGAACGCCACCGAAGGCCGCTTGCCGTGCAGGCGCTCGATGCGATCGAGCAGGTCCTGCAGGCTGATCGCGTTGCCCGGCCCGCCGCCCATGTTGAAGGCACGGCCCTTGAGGCGCGGTGCGTTCTGCTCCGCCAGCAGGAAGGCGTCGACCAGGTCGTCGACGTAGAGGATGTCCCGCACCTGCATGCCGTCGCCGTACAGCGTGATGCGCTCGCCGCGGAGCGCCCGCAGGATGAAGTGCGCCACCCAGCCCTGGTCCTCCGTGCCGAACTGGCGCGGGCCGTAGATGCAGCTCATGCGGAACACGAGCGTCGTCATGCCGTAGCTGCGCGCATAGTCGACGACGTACTGGTCGGCCGTGCCCTTGGAGCAGCCGTAAGGGCTGTGGAAGTCGAGCGGCCGCGACTCGCCGATGCCGGTGCCGGCGACCTGCGTGTCGACGGGCAGGTAACGCTGGCCCTGCACGGAGAGCTCGAGGTCTTCCAGGCCGCCGTAGACCTTGTTGGTCGACGTGAGGATCACGCCGGGCGCCACGGGCCGCGCACGCGCGGCCTCCAGCACGTTGAGCGTGCCGAGCGCGTTGATGTCGAAGTCCTCGCGCGGGTTCTCCAGGCTGGTGGTCACCGCGACCTGCGCCGCGAAGTGGAAGACCTGCTGGACGCCGTTGATGGCCTGGTTCACCGCCGCGCCATCGCGCACGTCGGCGCGCACGAACTCGAGCAGGCTGCCGTGCTGCTGGCGCAGCCACTGCAGGTTCTGCTCGACGCCGGGACGCGAAAGGTTGTCGAGGACGCGCACGCGCCGCCCCTGCGAGAGGAGGCGGTGCGCCAGGTTGGAGCCGACGAAGCCGGCCCCGCCGGTGATGAGCGTGGTCGCCTGTGTCATACGGTCAGCCCGCGTGCGCTCAGTTCGGCGCTGGCCTGCGCCACCCGGTCGACGGCGGCCTGGCTCGCGAGCCAGGACGACAGTTCGACCAGCCCGTCCTCCAGCCGCACCTGCGGCGTGAAGCCGAGGATGCGCTGCGCCTTCGCGATGTCGGCGTAGCAGTGGCGGATGTCGCCGACGCGGTACTTGCCGAGGATGTCGGGCTGGATGTTCTCCTTGCCGACCACCTTCGCGAGCTTGGCCGCGATCTCGCGCACGGTGCGCGGCTGGCCGCTGCCGATGTTGAAGGTCTCGCCGGCCGCGTCGGGCGTCTCGAGCGCGAGGCGGCAGGCACGCGCGATGTCGTAGACGCTCACGAAGTCGCGCTGCTGCAAGCCGTCCTCGAAGATCGCCGGCGCGTTGTTGTTCAACAGGCGCGACGCGAAGATGGCCAGCACGCCCGTGTAAGGATTGGAAAGAGCCTGGCGCGGGCCGTACGCATTGAAGAAGCGCAGGGCCACCGTCGGGAGGTTGTACGCGCGGCCCGTCATCAGGCACAGGCGCTCCTGGTCGTACTTCGACAGCGCATACACGGAGGCGAGCGCGGGCTGCTTGCTCTCGGGCGTGGGCATGGGCGACAGCGCGCTGCCGTCCTCGTCGAGGAACTCCCACTGCGCGGCCTTCAGCTGCTCCAGCGTGCGCTCGCCCACGAGGCGCGCGCCGCCCGACGATCCCTGGTACAGGCCCTCGCCATAGAGGCTCATGCTCGAGGCCACCACCAGGCGCTCCACGGGGTTCCGGATCAGCGCTTCGAGGACGACCGCGGTGCCGAGGTTGTTCACGCGCGTGTAGTGGGCGATCTCGTACATGCTCTGCCCCACGCCCACGGCCGCCGCGAAGTGGTACACCGCGTCGACGCCCTGCAAGGCTTCGTCGACCTTCGCGCGATCGCACACGTCGCCGACGACCAGTTCCACGTCCTTCGCGAGGTACTCGGGCCGCCTTCGCTGCTCGCCGTGGACCTGCGGATCGAGCACGTCCAGCACGCGCACCTGGTAGCCGTGCGCCAGCAACTCGTCGGCCAGATGCGAGCCGATGAAGCCGGCGCCTCCCGTGATCAACACCTTTTGCATGAGGCATCCCTGTTGTTGTCGATGCTTCATGTTAGGACCACGGCTCAACCGACGGGGGCGTTCCGAACAAAATTTCGAAAACGACGCATGGCAGAGCACGATGTATGTACGATGCCTCTCCGCCTTCTCGATGAGCCGAGCGCAGCGCGACCGCCCGATAAGGTGTACGAAAAAAGGGAGAAGAAGATGGGCAAGATCCGTGTCGCCATCATCGGCGTCGGCAACTGCGCTTCCTCGCTCGTGCAGGGCGTGCAGTTCTACCGCGATGCCGCACCCGACGATTTCATCCCCGGCCTCATGCACGTCGATCTCGCGGGCTACCACCCGCGGGACATCGAGTTCACCGCAGCGTTCGACGTGAGTGCGCACAAGGTCGGGCTCGACCTGGGCGAAGCGATCTTCGCGGAGCCGAACAACACCTTGCGCTTCGCGGAGGTCCCTCACCTCGGCGTTCCCGTGTACCGCGGCATGACGCACGACGGGCTCGGTACCTATCTCAAGGACGTGGTGCCGAAATCCGGGCGCAGCACGGACGACATCGTCGGCATCCTGAAGTCGACGAAGACGGACGTCGTCGTCTCGTACCTGCCCGTCGGCTCCGAGATGGCGACCAAGTGGTACGTCGAGCAGATCCTGGAAGCGGGCTGCGCCTTCGTGAACTGCATTCCCGTGTTCATCGCGTCGCAACCCTACTGGAACAAGCGCTTCGCGCAGCGGCGCCTGCCCATCATCGGCGACGACATCAAGTCGCAGGTGGGCGCGACCATCGTGCACCGCATGCTCACGGACCTGTTCCGCAAGCGCGGCGTGAAGGTCGACCGCACGTACCAGCTGAACGTCGGCGGCAACACCGACTTCCTCAACATGCTGGAGCGCGAACGCCTCGCCTCCAAGAAGATCTCCAAGACGCAGGCCGTCACCAGCCAGCTCGGGCACCCCATGCCCGAGAGGGACGTGCACGTCGGGCCGAGCGACTACGTGCCGTGGCTCGCCGACCGCAAGTTCGCCTTCATCCGCATGGAAGGAACCGCGTTCGGCAACGTTCCCCTCAGTTGCGAACTGAAGCTGGAAGTGTGGGACTCCCCCAACTCCGCCGGCGTGGTGATCGATGCGATCCGCTGCGCCAAGATCGCGCTCGACCGCGGCATCGGCGGCGCGCTCAACGGGCCTTCGAGCTACTACATGAAGTCGCCTCCGCTGCAGTTCACCGATGACGAGGCGCGCGAACTCGTCGAAGCCTTCATCCGCGGCGACGAGGAGGTCGCGACGGCGCAGCCGAAGCCGCGCGCGGTGGGCGGCGGCAAGGCCGAGAAAGTCACCGTGCAGCAGCAGAAGAACGACTGAACCACGCCAACCATGATCGAAGCCGTCAAGTTCTGGAACGAACCGAACAACAAATCGCATTGGGACCCTGAAGTCGATCCGGACTGGGTGAAGTTCGCGCAGATGGTCAAGCTGTCCTCCGCCGCGGTCCGCGCCGAGGCGCCCGGCCTCACCAAGGTGCTGGGCGGCATCTCCCCGATCGACGCCAACTTCATCCAGAACCTGCAGCAGAAGGGCGTGCTGGACACCGTGGACGCGGTCGCCGTGCACGGTTTTCCGCTGGACTGGAACAACTGGCAGATCCACATCTGGCCCGAGCGCATCGCCGAGATCGAGGCGGTGACGAAGCTGCCCGTGTGGGTGACGGAAGTGGGCGTGTCCACTTTCGGTGCGGAGGAGGTGCAGGAGTTCGGCCTGAAGCGCACCGCCGAACTGCTCACGGGCCGCGTCCCGCGCATCCACTGGTATTCGCTCTGCGACCTGCCGAAGGCCTGGCCCGCGACGACGCGCCACCGCGAGGCCGAGGGGTCCAGCTACTACCGGCATTTCTACATGGGGCTGCTGCGCGAGGACGGCACGCCGAAGCTCGCGGCAAGGCACTTCGCGAACTACACGCCCGCGTTCGGCATCTGCCAGTGGTTCCACTTCGAGGACCATCGCCTGGACGACGCCGTGAAGTGGTTGAAGAAGCTGGGCGTGAAGAAGCTGCGCACGGGCCTGAGCTGGGCCGACAGCTACCGGCCGAATGCGGACGCCTGGTTCGACCGGCAGATGGCCGCGCTCGAGGATTTCGACGTGACCGTCACCTTCTGCTTCACGCCGGAGCACCGCGGCATCCAGCCGCACCACACGAGCGCGCCCCAGGTGCCCGAAGAGTTCGCGGAGTTCTGCGGCCGGATGGTGCGGCGCTACGTGGGCGGCAGCGCGACGCCGGTGGAGCAGGAAGCGAAGCTGGTCGCGCTGGCGTGACCACGTTCGTCGTCCTGCGCCATGCCAACCATGACTGGGTGGGGCGCGGGATTGCCGGGCGGCAGCCCGATGTCTCGCTGAACGAGGAAGGGCGCAGGCAGTCGCAGGAGCTCGTGCGGCGGCTGCAGGGCGTCCCGTTCGACGCCATCGTGTGTTCGCCGCAGCCCCGGACGCAGCAGACGGCGGAGCCGCTCGCCGAGGCGCTCGGCATGGAGATCCAGGTGCATGCGGGCTTCGACGAAGTCGACATGGGCGAATGGGTCGGCATGAGCTTTCGCGAACTCGATGCGCTCGGCGAGCCGTGGCGGCACTGGTGCGAGCGGCGAGCGAGCGCGCATCCGCCGGGGGGTGAGGCGTTCACGGAGGTTCCGAAGCGGGCCATGGCGGCGTTGCGGGAGTTGCGCGAGCGCTACCCGGAGGGCAAGGTGCTCGTCGTCTCGCACGGCGATGTCATCAAGTCCATCGTCGCGACCTGCTTGCGCATGTCGCTGGACGACCTGGAGACCTTCGACATCGCGCCGGCGAGCGCGACGGTGATCGCGATGGGAGAGGACTGGGCGCAACTCAGGCTCCTCAACGGGACCGGGCCGTCGTAGGCTGGGTTGCGCGAAGCGCACCCCAGCGTTCGGCGAAGCTGGGGTGCGCTTCGCGCAACCCAGCCTACATGGACACGGTTTGGCGGCGCGCGTGCGCGGCGGCGACGATCTTCAACGACGCGGCCACCTGCTGCGCCATGCCGCGCCAGTCGCCCGGCTTCGGCTGCCGGAACAGGCGCACCGTCGGATACCACGGCGAATCCTCGCCGCTGGCCATCCAGCGCCAGTCCGCTTCGTGCTTCAGCAGCACCCACGTCGGCCGCCCCAGGCAGCCGGCCAGGTGCACGGGCATGCTGTCGATGCTGATCACGAGGTCGAGCGCGCACATCGCTGCCGCGGCCATGCGGATGTCGGTCGTGCGCGCGGAGAGCGGCTCGATGTCGAGCCTTTGCAGCAGCGGGTCCGAAGCGGCCTCGCCCTGCTGCAGCGAGAAGAACTGCACCTCTTCCAGCGCGAAGAGCGGCGCCAGGTCCGCGAGCGGCGCGGAGCGCGACTGGTCCCAGTGGCTGCACGACCAGACCAGCCCGACGCGCAAGCGTCCTTCGTCCGCGATGGCGAACGCCTCGCGCGACGGCAGCCGTTCCGCCAGGTGCGGGTAAGGTGGGGGCAGCCGGGGAACGGTCATGCGCAGCGCATAGGCGAGCTCCATCACCTCCATGTCGACGTCGTGGGGCGGCAGGGGATCGTCGGTCCAGTAGTTGCGCACTTCGCCGAGTCCGGGTGCATCGCGCAGCAGGTCGACCAGGGGCGGCTGCACGAGGAAGTGCACGTGCCGCGCATGCAGCAGCGGCAGGAAGCGCATGAACTGCAGGGTGTCGCCCAGGCCGTGCTCGCAGCGGACGAGAACCGAGCGACCGGCAGGAGGCGTGCCGTCCCAGCGCAGGTGCTCCGGGCGGCGCTCGAAGCCGGGCGCGTGTTGCCGCGCACGCCGCGGCAGCTCCAGCCGGTCGGTGGCGCGCCACGCCGCCTCCCAGTCGCCGCGCCGCATGGCGGCGAACCAGGCGCCGGAGACGTCGGGCAGCTCTTCCCCGGTCAAGCTGCGAGCACCGCGCGGCGGCCGTTGCCGTTGCGGGCGTCGGGCTGGCGGCTGGAAGGCTTCACGTTGGGCGCATCCTGCGTGGCGGCTGCGCGCGTGAGCAGCTTGTCGAAGTAGGTGATGGTCTTCTTCAGGCCTTCCGCGAGCTGCACCTTCGGCTCCCAGTTCAGCTTCTCCTGGGCCAGCGTGATGTCGGGACGCCGGCGCGCCGGGTCGTCCACCGGCAGGTCCGCGTACACGATCCTCGACTTGGAGCCCGTGAGCTCGATCACCTGCTTCGCGAGCGAGAGGATCGTGAACTCGCCCGGATTGCCGAGGTTGATCGGTCCGGGGTACGTGTCTTCCAGTGCCATGAAGCGCAGGAAGCCATCCACCAGGTCGTCCACGTAGCAGAAGCTGCGCGTCTGCTGCCCCTTGCCGTAGACCGTGATCGGCTGGCCCTTGAGCGCCTGCACGATGAAGTTGGAGACCACGCGGCCGTCGTTCGGGTGCATGCGCGGGCCGTAGGTGTTGAAGATGCGGCCGATGCGGATGTCCACGCCGTACTGGCGGTGGTAGTCGAAGAACAGCGTTTCGGCGCAGCGCTTGCCTTCGTCGTAGCAGCTGCGCGGGCCGATCGGGTTCACGTTGCCCCAGTAGCCCTCGGGCTGCGGATGGTAGGCGGGGTCGCCGTAGACCTCGCTCGTGGAAGCCTGGAAGATGCGCGCGCCCGTGCGCTTGGCCAGGCCCAGCACGTTGATGGCGCCGATCACGCTCGTCTTGGTGGTCTGCACGGGGTCGTGCTGGTAGTGGACCGGGGAGGCGGGGCAGGCGAGGTTGTAGATCTCGTCGACCTCCACCTGCAGCGGCACCGTGACGTCGTGCCGCAGCAGTTCGAAGCGCGGGTGACTGAGCAGGTGCTCGATGTTGTCCTTGGTGCCGGTGAAGAAGTTGTCGGCACAGATGACATGGTGTCCTTGCGCGACGAGCCGATCGCAGAGATGACTGCCCAGGAATCCCGCGCCGCCGGTGACGAGGACCGTGCTGCTGCCGTTGTACTTGCGCATTCGTTCTTCCCTGTCGTAATGAATTTTTGCGAAGCACTCTTGGCGGGGCTTCGGGTTTCTTTATACGCAAACGCAAGCTGCTCGTGGGGCGATGGAACTCGGCGCTAATGCAAATAGTGATCGCGGCTGTTCCGTGGAGAACTGGGCCATGCGCATACAATCGCAAGCATGAGGTCGCGCCCCGGCGACCTTTTTTCTTTGTCGAGTCCGGGGCCATGTAGAGGAACACCATGTACAAAAACCTCGCTGCCATGGCATTGGCAGCCAGTTGCATTGCACTCCCCACGCACGCACAGAAGACCGAGCCGCTGAAGGTGGGCTTCGTCTACGTCGCGCCGCTCACCGACGCAGGCTGGGTCCGGCAGCACGAGGAAGGACGCCTGGCCGTGCAGGCCGCGTTCGGCGATCGCGTGAAGACCTCGTACGTCGAGAACGTCGCCGAAGGACCGGACGCCGAGCGCGTGATCCGCGACCTCGCGAGCACGGGCCACAAGCTGATCTTCACGCCCAGCTTCGGCTACATGGAGCCGACGCTGAAGGTCGCGAAGGACTTCCCCGACGTGAAGTTCGAGTCGGTCACGGGCTACAAGACCGCGCCCAACGTCGCGGCCGCGAACGCGCGCTACTACGAGGGGCGCTACCTCGCCGGCGTCGCGGCGGGACGCATGTCGAAGTCGCACCTCGCGGGCTACGTCGCGGGCCTGCCCATTCCCGAAGTGCTGCAGGGCATCAACGCCTTCACGCTGGGCATGCGTTCCGTCGACCCGAAGGCGCAGGTGAAGGTCCTCTGGATCAACACCTGGTTCGATCCCGCGAAGGAGCGCGAAGCCGCGATGGCGCTGATGGACCAGGGTGCGGACGTCCTCTCCTTCCACACCGCGTCGACCGCCGTCATGGCGGCAGCACAGGAACGCGGCAAGTTCGCCATCGCCTACCACTCCGACATGCGCAAGGTCGCGCCCGACGCGCAGCTCGTGGCCGTGACGCACCAGTGGGGCGACTACTACAAGCGCCGCACGCAGGCCGCGCTCGATGGCACGTGGAAGCCGGCCAACCTGTGGGGCGGCGTGAAGGAAGGCATGATCCGCGTCGGCTGGTTCGGCTCCAAGGTGCCCAAGGCGGTGCAGGACGAAGTGCTGGCGCGGCAGAAGGACATCGCATCCGGCAAGCTGCGCCCCTTCGCGGGTCCGATCGCGGACAACGCCGGCAGGACGGTCGTCGCCAGGGGGCAGGCCCTGACGGACTCGCAGATACTCCTCATGGACTATCTCGTATCCGGCGTGCAGGGGAAGGTTCGACAATAGCGCCCATGCACGCCTACCGCGCCGCCCTCCTGTCCTTTGCCGACGACGGCTCCGCCCGCTACGAGCAGGACGGCCTGCTGGTCGTGGGCCCCGACGCCGCCGGCGCTCCCGTCATCCGCGCTGCCGGCGCGTACGCTGCGCTCGCCGGCAACTATCCGGGCGTGCCGGTGACGCACCTGCCCGGGCGCATCCTGGCGCCGGGCTTCGTCGACCTGCACGTGCACTTCCCGCAGACCGACGTGATCGGCTCGCCGGCCGAGGGCCTGCTGCCCTGGCTGGAGAACTACACCTTCCCGCACGAGGCGCGCTTCGCGGACCACGGCTACGCCACGGGCGTGGCGCAGGTCTTCCTCGACGAGTTGCTGCGCAATGGCGTGACGACCGCGCTCACCTTCTGCACATCGCATCCGCATTCGGTGGACGCGTTGATGGAGGCGAGCGAGGCACGCGGCCTGCGCATGATCGCCGGCAAGGTGCTGCAGGACCGCCATTCGCCCGACGGCGTGCGCGACGACACCGAGCAGTCGCTGGTGGACACCGAGGCGCTGATCCGCCGCTGGCACGGCCGCGGCCGCCTGGGCTACGCGATCACGCCGCGCTTCGCCCCGAGCTGCAGCGAGGCGCAACTGCGCGGCGCCGGCGAGCTCGCCGCGAAGCACCGCGACGTGTGGATCCAGTCGCATGTGGCGGAGAACAAGGACGAGATCCGCTGGGCGCGCGAGCTCTTTCCCGAGGCACGCAGCTATCTCTCCATCTACCAGGACTTCGGCCTGATGCGCGAGCGCGCGATCTACGCGCACTGCATCCACTTCGACGACGAGGACCGCGCGCTGATGCGCGACACCGGCGCGGCGGCGGCCGTGAGCCCCACCAGCAACCTGTTCCTGGGCAGCGGCTTCTTCGACTACGAGGGCGCGATCCGCGTCGGCTTCCGCTACGGGCTCGCCAGCGACGTCGGCGGCGGCACCAGCTTCTCGCCCTTCCACACCATGCTCGCCGCGTACTACGTGGGGCGCGAAGGGCAGACGAAGCCAGGCATCAGCCTGAGCCCGCAGAACCTCTGGTGGCAGCACACCGCGGGGGCCGCAGAGGCGCTGGGCCTCGACGGCGTCGTCGGCAACCTGCGCGCGGGTTGCGAAGCGGACTTCCTGGTGCTGGACCCGCAGGCGACGCCCTTGCTGGCGCGCAAGACGAAGAACGCGCGGGACCTCGACGAACTGCTGTTCTCGCTGATCGTCCTCGGGGACGACCGGGTGGTCCAGGCGGCCTACGTCAACGGGCGGCCGGCCGGCGCTCCTACAATCCGGGCCGAGGAGCCCTGAGCATGACCATCAAGAGCGACAAGTGGATCCGCCGCATGGCGGAACGGCATGGCCTGATCGAACCCTTCGAGCCCGGGCAGGTGCGCGAGGTGGACGGCCGCCGCGTGATCAGCTACGGCACCTCGAGCTACGGCTACGACATCCGCTGCGCGCCGGAATTCAAGGTCTTCACCAACATCCACAGCACGGTGGTGGACCCGAAGAACTTCGACGAGAAGAGCTTCGTCGACTTCCACGGCGACTCCTGCATCATCCCGCCGAACAGCTTCGCGCTGGCGCGCACGGTGGAGTACTTCCGCATCCCGCGTAACGTGCTCACCATCTGCCTGGGCAAGAGCACGTACGCTCGCTGCGGCATCATCGTCAACGTCACGCCGTTCGAGCCGGAGTGGGAAGGCTACGTGACGCTGGAGTTCTCCAACACCACGCCGCTGCCCGCGAAGATCTATGCGGGCGAGGGCTGCGCGCAGGTCCTGTTCTTCGAGAGCGACGAGGAGTGCGACGTCAGCTACAAGGACCGGGGCGGCAAGTACCAGGGACAGCACGGGGTGACCCTGCCGAAGGCGTAGCGCCCGCAGCGCCCGCAGGCTGGGTTGCGGAGCGCCCGCAGCGACCGTAGGCTGGGTTCGCGCCCAGCGCCCGTAGGCTGGGTTCGCGGAGCGACCCCAGCGTTCGGACGCCATCGCCCTTGTAGTCCTCCGCACCCCCTCGCGCCACCCCTCCACGTGTGCGCTCGCTTCGGATCCTTCTACGGCCGAGCAGCCGCGAAGCGCGCAAGGTGCCTCGAGCACCATCCTCGGTGTTGCCTCGCTGCCACTGCGCACCGCAAGAACGCGGCGCGCCGCCCGAGAACGGCGTCGGAAGGTGGCTGCAACGCAACGGCCGCGTGCGACATGGCGCGTCCGTGCACCACGTGCTGGCATGCGGCGGAACCGGCGCACGTCACCCGCGCGTCATCGGCGTCAGCGACGCTGGTGACCCGCCCACGGTCGCGTCTGGAAGTCGTCCTACAGCATGTCGCGCACGCCACTCTGGCGCGCCGCGGGGTGGAAGCCTACGATCTTTTCACCCCAAGGAAGTTCGCCGCCATGTCCTCCATCACCGCCAACGACGTCGACGCAGGCACGCAGCCTGCGCGCTCCCGCATGTTCTGGGTGCTCCTCGGCGCGCTCGCCGCGGGACAGCTGTTCGCCTTCTGGCTCCTGTGCAGCCACCAGGTGCGCAAGGCGGAGGCCCGTCACAACGAGACGGTGGTGCAGCAGATGGCGCTGGCGGACTGCCTGCAGTACATCCCCGGTTCCACGATCGCGAGCTGCACGGCGCGTGGCGACGTGCAGGCTTCCGCGGACAAGGCGAACGTGTCCGCCGCGGTGCCGGTCAGCTTCAGTTTCCGTTGAGGCCGATGCCATGGACAACCTGCACGCGCATGCCGCCCGCGGCGAGACGGCCGCAACCCTGGACCCCGCCTCCCTTGAGGCGTCCGACGACCTCGAGCTGAACGAGGACGCACCCCGCTACTGCCCCATGCGCCTGCTCGCGCGCTTCGCGCTGCTGATGGCGGGACATGGCCGCTGCGTGATCACCGACATGATGCTCGGGGACCGCGAGTACGCGATGTGGCAACTCGCTTGCGCCCGCGCGATGGACGATGCCGAACTGGGCGAGGTCGCCGCGAAGCTGTTCGCGTACTTCGACGACGCGCAGCATTCGGGCATGGCGGTGATGGGAACGGCGTAAGCCCCCGCGGCAGGCGGCTCAACCGACAGGCTGGAAGTGCCTGAGCGTGGGCACCGCGGCACGGAGCGCACGAAGCTCCGTGGACGAAGCCTTCATCGTTGTGCGCAGGGAAGCAAGCTGCCGCAAGGAGTGCAAGGGCGCCAGGCCGCCCTCCTGCACCTGCAGGCCCACCAGCCAGAGTAACTGGACATGCGGGAGCGAGCCCAGGGGCTCGAGCGTCCGTACGCGCAGTTGGCGGCCCCGGGGCGCAGCTAGGCCGAACTCCCGCAGCTCCCGCAGCTCCTCGAGGAACGAAAGGTCGACCGGGTCCTGAACATTCTCGATGAAGAGATGCTCCAGGCCGCACAGCGAGGAGATTGGCGCCAGGCAGGCGATGCCGGGCGAACTCCCGAGGAACAGGGCCCGCAGCGATCGAAGCTTGCGCACGGCTTCCAGCGACTCGATGGCGCTCCACTTCACGTGGAGCGCTTCCAGCCCGGGCACCGAGCAGGCGGCATCGAACAGGCGCTGGGGAACCTTGGAAGAAAGAACCAGTGTCTTGACCGCAAGGGAGGGCAGCATTCGCACCATTCCTCGACCAGCCGTTCCTGCTGCGCCCTGGGGAGGCCCGTCTGGGTACAGGCGACGTTGAGCGTGCCGGACCCGGCGTACTGGCCCGGGTGTCGTACGGGAGGCGGAATGTCGCCGCGCAGTTGCCTCGCGGGCCAGTAGCCGAAGACGAGCTCGTCGTGCGGGAGTGCCATCAGGTTCGTTGCGTGCGGCCGGGCCGGTCCCGCCACTTTCGAGTGAAGTGTGGCTGTGGAGGGTAGCACGCGGCCTGCGGCGTGCAGTCCGGGAAGGTCCTGCGCAAGATCGGCGATCGCGGACAATGCCGCCTGGCCGGCCTGGAGGCCCGTCCCTCCGCAGGTTCCGCGGATGCGGGGCGAACAACAACAAGATCACCACTCATGGCAAACCCGAGAGCCTGGCTGCATGCCCGTTCGACCCATGCGGACCTCCCCATCTACTTTCGCCGGCCCGCCGTCCCGGTCGCCGAGTTCGATGCGCTGCGTCCGAAGTACCCGCGGCTCCTGTCGGTCACGCACCACCTCGGCCACGTCATGGGGTCGGGCCTTCCCGAACCGGCCTACAACGAATCCCTCGCCGCGCTCGACGCCGCACTGACGGGACCCTTCGACGACGAGGTTGACGGCCTGGTGGCGCTCGTCGAGACCTTCGCGGGCAAGCGTACCTACTACGTCTATCTGGCGCCGGCGTTCGAGGCGGACGCGTTCATGGCGGGCGTCGCCGCCAGGTTCTCCGCACAGAAGCTCTCCTGGAAACTGCACGATGACCCGACATGGCGGCTGTTCAACGGCTATGCAAAAGACTTCCAGTTCGCCTGATCCGTCCGGGCACGCGTGGAGCACACACTGAAATGAACCAGGAAGCATTCGTCTGCGACACTTGTGGGGAGCGCCACGAAGGACTCCCGACCGACTTCGGCTTCCGCCTGCCGGACGAGGTGCACGCTCTCTCGTACCTCGATCGCTACCTGAGAAGCCGGTACAACGCGGACCTCTGCACTCTCGACGAAAGCAGGTACTTCGTACGCGGCGTGCTGCGCGTTCCGCTGCTCGAGGCACGCGAGGACTTCGGGTGGGGCGTCTGGGTCGAGGTGTCGGCCGCGGACCACGACAACTACGTCAGGCGTTTCCACGACGCAGCCGAAAATGCTCCGCGCTTCCCGGGAGTCCTGGCGAATGCGATACCCGGACACGAACGGGCGCTCGGGCTGCCCTTGGAGGTTCAGCTGGGGCGGGAAGACCAACGTCCGATGCTGCATTGCCTTGCCGCCAGCACCCATGCCCTGGCGATCGAGCAGCGGGAAGGGATTTCGGCCAGGAGGCACCATGCCATCCTCGAGTGCACCGGCTTCTTCCAGCACGATGGGGACGGTGCCTGACGGGGGCTCGCCCTGCGCCTGGGTCAGAACTCCGCGCCCTCGACGAGGAAGCGCACCCTCCGCACCCCCTGCCATTCATCCGCCTCCAGGCGGAACGCGAGCTTCACCTTTCCCGGCAGCGGCTCGGTGCGGCCGAACCAGATGCCGTCGACCGGCTGGCCCTGGTGGCGCAGCTTCAGCGACAGGTGCTTCTCGCCCACGAGCTTCTGCGACACGACCTCCACTTCCTCGCTGAACACGGGCGGCGCGAAGCCCTGGCCCCACACCTCCTGGTGCAGCGTGTCGACGAGGTCGGGACGGCGGTATTCCGGGGCGAGCGGGCCGTCCGTGTGCAGGCTGCGCAGCAGCGTGGCGGCGTCCAGCCACTCCTGCGCCACCTGCGCCAGGGCATGCTCGAAGACGTCCAGGTGCTCCTCCGCCACCGTGCAGCCCGCGGCCATCGCGTGTCCGCCGAAGCGCAGCAGCACGCCGGGATGGCGCTTGGCGACCAGGTCCAGCGCGTCGCGCAGGTGGAAACCGGGGATGGAGCGGCCGGAGCCTTTCAACTCGTGCTCCTTGCCCGGCGCCTGGCTCGCGGCGAACACGAAGGTCGGGCGGTGCAGCTTGTCCTTGATGCGCGAGGCCACGATGCCGACGACGCCTTCGTGGAAGTCGGGATCGAACACGCAGATCGCCGGCGGCGGCTCCTCGCCTTCCTCGAACATGGCCTCCACCATCTCCAGCGCCTGCTCGCGCATGTCGCCCTCGATCTCGCGCCGGTCGCGGTTGATCCCGTCCAGCGTGCGCGCGAGTTCGTCGGCGCGCGCGGCATCGTCGGTGAGCAGGCATTCGATGCCCAGCGTCATGTCGGCCAGGCGCCCCGCCGCGTTGATGCGCGGGCCGAGGGCGAAGCCGAAATCGAAGGTGGTCGCGGCTTCCGCCTTGCGGCCGGCCACCTGGAACAGCGCCGCGAGCCCGCAGGGCAGCGCGCCCGCGCGGATGCGCCGCAGGCCTTGCGCGACGAGCCGGCGGTTGTTCGCATCGAGCTTCACGACGTCGGCCACGGTGCCCAGCGCCACGAGCGGCAGCAGCGCGTCGAGCTTGGGCTGGGTGCGCTCGTCGAACACGCCGCGCGCGCGCAGCTCGGCGCGCAGCGCGAGCAGCACGTAGAACATCACGCCCACGCCGGCGACGGACTTGCTCTCGAAACCGCAACCGGGCTGGTTGGGGTTCACGATCAGCGCGTCCTGCGGCAGGGTGGCGCCCGGGAGGTGGTGGTCGGTCACCAGCACCTGCAGGCCCAGCTCGCGCGCGGCGGCCACGCCGTCGATGCTCGCGATGCCGTTGTCGACCGTGATCAGCAGGTCGGCGCCGAGCTGGCGCACGCGCTGCGCGATGCTGCGCGTGAGGCCGTAGCCGTCGACGACGCGGTCCGGCACCAGGTAGGAGACGTTCTTCGCGCCCAGCAGGCGCAGCCCGCGCACACCAACGGCGCAGGCGGTGGCGCCGTCGCAGTCGTAGTCCGCGACGATGCACAGCTTGCGGTCCGCCGCGATCGCGTCGGCCAGCAGGCGGGCGGCTTCGGTCGCGCCCTTCAGCGTCGCGGGCGCGAGCAGGCGCCCGAGGCCGTTGTCCAGTTCTTCCTTGGCGGCCACGCCGCGCGCGGCGTAGAGGCGCGCGAGCAGCGGGTGGATGCCCGCCTGCTCCAGCGCCCAGGCGGCGCGCGGCGGCACGTCGCGGGTGATGATCTTCACAAGCCCTCCAGCAGGCTGGCCGCCGAGGGGGCGGCAAACAATCGTGTGAGGCGGCGCCAGCCGCCTTGCGGGACCGCGGACGACCACGTGCGCGCGGCCACTTCGCCGCACAGCGTGAGTCGGACCGTGCGGCCCTTGTCGAGTTCCTTGAGCAGGCGCGCGAACTCGCGCGCGTCCAGCTGTTCCCAGGCGGTGGCCCAGGCCTTCCAGTCGCCCAGCAGCGCCGCATCGCGCAGGTAGGGCGTGACCTGCAGGCCGGGCACCTGCCGCGCGTCCACGCCCGGAGGCAGCGCGCCCGAGCCGCTCACCCAGAAGGAGTTGACCGGGAGCTGCCCGCCGCGCTGGCGCGCGTCGTTGAGGGGCAGCGTGTAGAGCAGCATCTGCATCTCCTGCTGCAGGCGCCGCAAGGGCCGGCCGCTCTCGCCGGTGGGCAGCCACGGCTCGATGCGGCGGCCCGCCACGCGGTCCAGGGACGCGGTGGGCAGGCTGCGGAAGGCCTCGCCTTCGGCCAGCCAGCGCAGCGGCGCGTCGTAGCGCAGGGTGATGCCGTCCTCCGCGAACCAGGGCTGCATGGCCTGCAGCAGCGCGCGCGAGTCCTCCGCGTCCAGCCGCAGGTCCTGCGGGTGCGCCATCGCGATGTGGTCGGCGCCCACGCGCCAGTGCGCGGGGTGGATCCAGGCCCAGCCCGCGCCGGTCTCGGCGGGGTCGGCCTGGCGCACCTGCAGGGCGGCCAGCGGGATCAGGCCGTCGGGCGTGTCCAGGCCGTAGGCGCGGGCCAGCGCCCGCTCGTGGGGCGGGGACAGGCTGGCCGGGTCGCCCACGTCGGCCGACTCGGGCGCGAGCCGGCGCGCGAGGCGCTGCAGGTTGGGCAGCGCCAGGCCTTGCAAGGCCTGCGCGCACTCCGCCGCCGAGCAGGCGGCGAAGGGAACGAGCAAGTGGACTCCGTCTGACACAGCCGTATTGTCGGGGATGCCACAATCCCCGCCGATGCAATCCTTCTACTGAACGGGCACGCATGGCCCTTCCTTACGAGCTCGTGCTGGGTTGGCGCTACACCCGCGCCGGCCGCGCCACCCGCCGCAACGGCTTCATCTCCTTCATTTCCGGCGTCTCGATGCTCGGGATCTCGCTGGGCGTGGCCGCCCTCATCATCGTGCTCTCGGTGATGAACGGGTTCCAGAAAGAGGTGCGGGACCGCATGCTGGGCGTCGTCTCGCACATCGAGGTGTACGGCCCCGGCGGCGGCACGCTGCCGGACACGGCGCGCACGCTGGAGGAAGTGCGGAAGAATCCCGAGGTTGTGGGCGCAGCGCCCTTCGTGGCGGCGCAGTCGCTGCTGGCGCGCGGCGAGGACATGCGCGGCGCCATCGTCCGCGGCATCGACCCGAAGCTGGAAGGCCAGGTCACCGACCTCGCGGCCACCGCGCAGGCGACGCTGGACAAGCTCCAGCCCGGCCAGTTCGGCGTGGTGCTCGGCGTGGAACTCGCCCGCAACATGGGCGTGCGCGAAGGCGATGCGGTCACCATGATCGCGCCCGGCGGCCAGGTCACGCCCGCGGGCGTGGTGCCGCGCCTGAAGCAGATGACGGTGGTCGGCACCTTCGATTCCGGCCACTTCGAGTACGACAGCGGCCTGGCGATGGTGCACATCGAGGACGCCGAGCGGCTGTTCCGGCTGGAGGGCCCGACGGGCGTGCGGCTCAAGCTGCGCGACCTGAACCGCGCCCGCGAGGTGGCCGCGGATCTCACGACGCAGCTCTCCGGCGACTTCCTGGTGCGCGACTGGACCCGCCAGAACCGCACCTGGTTCGCCGCCGTGCAGCTGGAGAAGCGGATGATGTTCATCATCCTCACCCTGATCGTCGCGGTGGCCGCCTTCAACCTCGTGAGCACGCTGGTGATGACCGTGACCGACAAGCGCGCCGACATCGCCATCCTGCGCACGCTGGGCGCCAGTCCTTCCAGCATCATGGGGATCTTCGTCGTGCAGGGCGCCGCCGTCGGCGTGATCGGCACGCTCGCGGGGCTCCTGATCGGGCTGGCCGTCGCCTTCAACATCGACACGCTGGTGCCCGCCCTGGAGCACGCGCTGAACGCGAGCTTCCTGCCCAAGGACATCTACCTGATCAACCGCATGCCCAGCGACCCGCAGGCCAACGACATCGTGCCGATCGCGCTGATCTCGCTCGCGCTCGCCTTCGTCGCGACGCTTTATCCCAGCTGGCGTGCCAGCCGCGTCAACCCCGCGGAGGCGCTGCGCTATGAATGACATGGTCGTCCCCCACACGGGCATCGTGCTTTCCTGCACCGGCCTCACCAAGCGCTTCAGCGAAGGCGGCCTCGACGTCGAGGTGCTGCGCGGCGTCGACATGGAAGTGCATGCCGGCGAGACGCTCGCCATCGTCGGCGCCTCGGGCTCCGGCAAGAGCACGCTGCTGCACGTGCTTGGTGGCCTGGACGCGCCCACGTCCGGTTCCGTGCAGCTGATGGGTCAGGACCTCGCCCGCCTCGACCCGTCGACGCAAGGCCGGCTGCGCAACCAGCACCTGGGCTTCGTCTACCAGTTCCACCACCTGCTGCCCGAGTTCAGCGCGCTGGACAACGTGGGCATGCCGCTGCGCATCCGCCGCGAGCCGCTGGAGAAGGTGCACGCCCAGGCGGCGGAGATGCTGGCGGCGGTGGGCCTGAAGGACCGCATGAAGCACCGGCCCGCGGAACTCTCGGGCGGCGAACGCCAGCGCGTGGCGATCGCGCGCGCACTCGTGGCGCATCCCGCCTGCGTGCTGGCCGACGAGCCCACCGGCAACCTCGACCGGCGCACGGCCGACACGGTGTTCGAGCTGATGCTGCGGCTCGCGCGCGAGCGCGGCACCGCCTTCGTGATGGTGACGCACGACGAGCAACTGGCCGCCCGCTGCGGCCGCACGCTGCGGCTCACGCTGGGCCGCCTGGATCAGCCCGCCGCGGCGCTCGCCTGAGCGAGCCCTTCGAACGCCTCGGTGAGGCGTTCGGCGAAGAGACGTCCATCGAACAACGGCGAGCGGCGCACCTGTGCGCGCAGCCCTGCGCGCAGCGCTTGCAGCGCCTGCGGGTCGCCGGCGAAGCGCACGGCCTTCTCCACGTACTCGTGCGGATCCTGCGCGACCCACTCCGGCAGCCCCGCGGCCGCGAGCAGCGCCGCGCCCTGGCGGGCCAGCATGCGGTCGCCACGCAGCGTCAGCGTGGGCACGCCCATCCACAGCGCCTCGCAGGTGGTGGTGCCGCCCGGATACGGGAAGGTGTCCAGCAGCAGGTCCACGTCGGCATGCGCGGCGAGGTAGGCCGGACGCGGCAGCTGCCCGTGCAGGTGCACGCGCTCGGGGTCGATCGCGTGGCGGCGCAGGCGCTGCACGAAGGCGTCGCGCGTGCGTGCGTCGCCCAGCGCCTTGTTCTGCAGCCGCAGCGTCGCCTCCGGCACGCGCGCGAGGACGGCGCTCCACAGCTGCAGCACGTCGTCGCCGATCTTCCCCAGCATCTGGAAGCAGCCGAAGGTGACGGCGCCCTGGCGCAGCGCAGGCGTCGGCGCCACTGCCGGCGCGTCCTCCGGCGGCGCGAAGCACAGGCGGCTGCCGGGCAGAGTCCACACGCGTTCCGTGAAGTGGGCTTGGTGCTCCGGCGGCACGCTCGCCTCGTCGGCGAGCAGCCAGTCGATGGCGGGCACGCCCGTGGTCGCGAAGTAGCCGAGCCAGCTGGCTTGCACCGGCGCCGGCTTCCACGCGAACACGGGCAAGGCGTTGTGCGCGGTGTGGCCGGCGAGGTCCACCAGCAGGTCGATGCCGTCGGCATGGATGGCCCGCGCGGCCGCTTCGTCCGAGAGGCCGGCGATGCTGCGCCACGCCGCGAAGTGCGGCCGCAGGCGCGCGGTGAGCGCGTCCTCGCGCGTGACGGTCGGATAGGCCACCAGCGCGATGCGGCGGCGGTCCACGTGCGGAAGCCAGCCTTCCAGGAAGTAGCCGACGGGGTGCGATCGCAGGTCCCCGCTGACGAAGCCCACGCGCAAGGGACCGGGATGCGGGCGCGGCGCGCCGGCGAGCGGGCCGCCCGCACGGGACTGCACGGCGGCCCCGAAGCGGCGCGCTTGCGCGAGCGCCTCTTCCAGCGGCAGGGTGGCGTCGTGGTTCAGCGCGAGCAGCAGGTTGCTGTGCGCGCCGGCGAACCCGGGGGCGAGCGCCATGGCTGCGCGATAGCACTCGCGCGCCTCGGCCAGCCGGCCCTGGTCCTTCAGCAGGTTGCCGAGGTTGCTGTGCACCTCGCCCCGTTGCGGGTCGATCGCCAGCGCACGCCGGTACGCGGCTTCGGCTTCGGCGGCCTGGCCCAGGTCGGCGAGCGTGTTGGCGAGGTTGTTCTCCGCCTGCGCCAGGCCCGGCTGCAGTTCGAGGGCGCGCCGATAGCAGCGCGCCGCCTCCGGCATGCGGTGCAGCTCGCGCAATGCGGTGCCCAGCTCGTTGTGGGCGTCCGCCGAATCCGGCTGCAGTTCCACCAGGCGCTGCAGCGCGTGCTCCGCTTCGGGAAAGGCATGCGCGCGCATCAGTGCACGTGCCAGCACCTGCCACGCCTCCGGTGCGTCCGGCCGCAGCCGTGCCGCTTCGCGAAAGCAGTGCAGCGCGCCCTGGAGGTCGCCAGCGGCGGCGAGCGCGTTGCCCAGGTTCGCCTGCGCCTCGGCATCCTGCGGCAGCAGCACCACGGCCTGCCGCTTCGCCTCGAGGGCTTCGCTGGCGCGGCCCTGCGCCGCGAGGGCGACGCCCAGTGCCTTCCACAGGCCGCCGTGGCGCGGCTGCCGCGCGATCAGCGCGCGCGCCGCTTCTTCCAGTTCGCGGTAGCGGCCTTCGGAGAAGAGCCGCGGGAGGTCGGGGGCGTCGCGACCGGCGGCGTCCGTCACAGGATCCGGTTGAACCAGACCAGCGACAGCCCGGCCGACAGCAGCGCCAGCGCGGCGGCGGCGAGGGCGAACAGCGCCGAGATCTCCGTTTCCTTCTTCTCCACGGTCAGCTTGGAGCTGAGCGTCTCGTAGACCTTCTTCAGGTCGTTCGCCGTGCCCGCGTAGAAGTATTCGGCCGAGGTCTTCTGCGCGATGGCCTTGAGCGTTTCCTCGTCGAGGCGCACGCGCATGGACCAGCCTTCGAAGCCGATCGTCTCGCCGTCGACCGTGCCGATGCCCACCGTGTACACGCGCACGCCGCGGTCGGCGGCGATCTTGGCGGCTTCCAGCGGGTCGACGCCCGTGGTGCGCTGGCCGTCGGTCAGCATGATGATCGCCGCGGACGGGTACGAGCCCGGCGCTACCGGCGTGAACTCCTTCTTCGGCTTCTTCTCGTTGTCGAGCGAGAAGCCGCGCATGCGCTGGCCGCCCTGCATGGATTCGAGGTCGATGCCCGCGTCCGGGAACAAGGTGGCGAGCGAGATGACGATCGCGTTGCCCGTCGCCGTGGCGCGCTGCAGCTGGAAGCGGTCGATCGCGGTCACCAGGTCCTCGCGGTTGGTCGTCGGCAGCTGCGCGACCTGGGCGGAGCCGGCGAAGGCGACCACGCCGACCTTCACGTGCCGGGGCAGTTCCTGCAGGAAGGCCTTGGCCGCGTTCTGCGCGGCGACCAGGCGGTTCGGCTGCACGTCGGTGGCGCGCATGCTGCCGGACACGTCCATGGCCAGGATGATCGTCTGCTGGTTGGAAGGCAGCGTGACCACCGCCACCGGGCGCGAGGCCGCGAGCAGCAGCGCCGTCATCGACAGCAGGAACAGCACCGGCGGGATGTGGCGGCGCACCTGCGAGCCCGTGCCCATGGCCTCCTTCACGATCGAGAGCGAGGCGTAGCGCACCGCCAGCTTCTTCTTGCGGCGCAGGAGGTAGACGTACAGCCCCACCAGCAGCGGCAGGGCCAGCAGCAGCCAGAGGAATTGGGGCCAGAGGAATTGCATGGCTTGTCTCCAGGTTCAGGCCACGTGCCGCAGGTGGGCGGGCAGGCTGCCGGAAGCGAGTTGGCTGCGGCGCTTGCGCATGTCCACGAAGCGCACGATGGCATCCACCAGGTCCGCGTCGGTGGAGAGCTCCAGCGCGTCGACGCCGCTGCGGGTGAGCGCTTCGCGCAGGTCGGCTTCGCGCTGCGCGGCGATGCGCGCGAAGCGCTTGCGGAAGCCGGCGTCGTGCGTGTCCACGACCACCTGCTCGCCGCTTTCCGCGTCGCGCAGGGTGAGCAGGCCGAGGTCGGGCAGGTCGAGTTCGAGCGGGTCGAGCACGCGCACGGCCACCACTTCGTGGCGCTGCGCGAGCTGCGCCAGCGCCTTCTCCCAGCCGGGTTCGCTGATGAAGTCCGACACCACGAAGACCGTGGAACGGCGCTTGATCAGGCTGGCGCCGGAAGCGAGCAGGTCCGCCAGCCGCGTCGGGCTGCCTTCGGCCGTCACGCGGTCCAGCATGCTGTGCAGCAGGTGCAGCACGTGGCGGCGGCCGCTGCGGGTGGGGATGACGGCGTCGACGCCGGAGCCGTAGAGCATGGCGCCCACGCGGTTGCCGTGGCGCGTCAGCAGGCGCGCGAGCACGGCGACGAACTCCGCGGACACGTTGCGCTTGCGCAGCTCGCCCGAACCGAAGTCCACCGAGGGGCTCAGGTCCAGCAGGAACCAGGCCGACATCTCGCGGTCTTCGGTGAAGACGCGCACGTGCGGCGACTGCATGCGCGCGGTGACGTTCCAGTCGATGTGGCGCACGTCGTCGTGCAGCTGGTATTCGCGCAGGTCGGCCAGGTCCAGGCCGGTGCCGCGCAGCAGCGTGCGGTAGTCGCCCTGCAGCAGCCCGTCGAGCCGGCGGATGACCTTCCACTCCAGCCGGCGCAGCACGTGCTCGGCATGGTGGGCCGGCGTTGCCGGTGCCACGACGGCCGGCGCCGGCGCGGGGGCTGCTTTCCTAGGCCACCAGCTTTTCATGTTCGAGGGGCTTCGGCGGCGCCGGGATCTTGGCCATGATCTTCTGGATCAGCGCGTCGGCGGTCATGCCTTCGGACAGGGCCTCGTACGACAGCACCACGCGGTGGCGCAGCACGTCGGGCACCAGGTCCACCATGTCCTCCGGCAGCGCGTAGCCGCGGCCGCGCAGCATCGCCATGGCGCGCGCGCCTTCCACCAGGCCGATGGTGGCGCGGGGGCTCGCGCCGTAGGTGATGAAGCGGCCGAGGTCCTTCAGGCCGTGGCGATCGGGTTGGCGCGTCGCCGACACGAGCTTCACGGCGTACTGCACGTACGAGGGATCGACGTAGACCGCGCGGCATTCCTTCTGCAGGGCCGCGAGCTGCTCGGTCGTGGCGACCGGCGTGACGTCCACGTTCGGGCCGGTCACGCGCTGCACGATCACGAACTCTTCCTCGTCGGTCGGGTAGTCGACGAGCACCTTCATCATGAAGCGGTCGACCTGCGCCTCCGGCAGCGGATACGTGCCTTCGGTCTCGATCGGGTTCTGCGTGGCCATGACGAGGAAGGGATTCGGCACCTTGTGCGTCTCGCCCGCGATCGTGACCTGGCGCTCCTGCATCACCTCGAGCAGCGCGCTCTGCACCTTGGCGGGCGCCCGGTTGATCTCGTCGGCGAGCAGCAGGTTGGCGAACACCGGGCCCAGCGAGGTGGAGAAGTCGCCCGTCTTCTGGTTGTAGATGCGCGTGCCCACCAGGTCGGCCGGTACCAGGTCGGGCGTGAACTGGATGCGCTTGAACTGCCCCCGCATGGTGTTGGCCAGCGTCTTGACGGTCAGCGTCTTCGCGAGGCCCGGCACGCCTTCCACCAGCAGGTGGCCCTGCGCCAGCATCGCGACCATGACGCGCTCGAGGAAGCGGTCCTGCCCGACGACGACGCGCTTGACCTCGTAGAGGATCTGTTCCATCAATTGCGCCGTGGCGCTGTCCGTGCGACTCGAGGTTTCCATGGAGGTCCTGCTGGGGGGTGGAACGGGCGTGCCGTCAGAACGGCGGCAGGCCGGCGGCCGAGGCGGCGTTCTCGATCGGCACGGCGAAGCCGATGCCGAGGAAGGTACGCGCCGACGTGGGGTTGAGGATGGCGGTGACGATGCCCACCACCTCGCCATCCATGGTGACCAGCGGCCCGCCGGAATTGCCGGGGTTGGCCGCCGCGTCGAACTGGATCAGGTTCTTCATCTCCTGCTTGCCCTCGGGCGAGCGGAAGACGCGGCCGAGGCCGGAGACCACGCCGCCCGAGGCGGAGGGCCCGATGCCGAAGGGGAAGCCGACCGCCAGCACCTTGTCGCCGGGGGCGAGGTCGGAGGTCGAGCGCATGGTGGCCGCGATCAGGTCGTCGGGGATCTTGCCCGCCTGCAGCACCGCGAGGTCGTTCTCGGCCTGCACGCCGGTGATGGTGGCGGGGGCTTCGAGGCCGTCGTAGAAGATGACCTTCACGCGGTCGGCGCCGCTCACCACGTGCAGGTTGGTGAGGATGACGCCCTTGTCGATGATGACCACGCCGGTGCCGACGCCGTTCTCGACCTCGTCGCCCTCGCCGGTGAGGTCGTCCTTCGCGGGGCCGAGCGGCTTGGGCTTGGCGCCCTTCTGCAGCAGTTTCTGGTCTTCCTCGCGCAGGCGGCTCTTCTTCACGTAGCTGACCACGCGCACGACCGCGGGCCGCACGTTCTCGTACGCGCGGGCGTACTCGGACGGCATGACCTGCGTCTCCATGGTCTTGAGCACCGCGGCATTGATGTCTTCCTGGGTCAGGCGGCGCTGGTGCGGGCGCAGCAGCACGCTCGTGGCCAGCGCGATCCCGAGCACCAGGATCGCGGTCCAGAGCAGGGCGGGGCTGGACGGGGAGAACGCCAGGCGACGCCGGCGCGGCGCGGATGCGGCCGCCGCGGCGGGCTCGGCCTGGGACGGTCCGGAGGAGGAGGGCGGCGCCTCTGGGGTGGCCGCCGTGGCGCGGGCAGGGCGGCTGGAGCTGTAGAGGGCGGGCCTGCGCATCCGTGATCCTTGGGCTGTTGCGTGCGACCGGGGGCCACCACGATGACAGCCCTGGCGATGGCACACGGTATCACGGTTTTCCGGCATGTGCACGGCTTGCGGCATCATGGCCGGCACGATGTGGATTGATACGCACTGCCACCTGGACGCGCCCGAATTCGATGCGGATCGCGCCGCGGTGCGCGCCCGCGCGGCGGCCGCGGGCGTGGCGCACATCGTCATCCCCGCGGTGGCGGCCGGGAACTTCGACGTCGTGCGCGCGCTCGCCCATCGGCATGGCGACTGCTATGCCTTGGGCATTCACCCCCTGTGCACCGGCGCCGCGACCGAGGAAGATCTCGTGTTGCTCGACCGTGCCCTGTCCGCGCATCGCCACGACCCGCGGCTGGTCGCCGTCGGCGAGATCGGGCTGGACTACTTCGTGCCCGGCCTCGACGGCCCGCGCCAGGAACACTTCTACCGCGAGCAGCTGGCGCTCGCGCGCCGGCACGGCCTGCCCGTGCTGCTGCACGTCCGCCGCTCCGCCGACCAGCTCCTGAAACAGCTGCGCCGCGCGGAGGTCACCGGCATCGCCCACGCGTTCAACGGCAGCGCGCAGCAGGCCGCCGAATTCGTGAAGCTGGGATTCAGGCTGGGGTTTGGCGGCACCGTCACGTACGAGCGGGCGCTGCAGGTGCGGCGGCTCGCCCGCGACCTGCCGCTGTCCGCGCTGGTGCTGGAAACGGACGCGCCGGACATCCCGCCGCACTGGCTTTACCGGACCGCGGAAGAGCGCAGCGGGGGCGCGCCGCAGGGCCGCAACGAGCCCGGCGAGCTGCCGCGCATCGCCCAGGTGCTCGCGCAGCAGCGCGGCATGGAGCCCGGCGCGCTGGCCGAAGCCACCTTCCGGAATGCGTGCGCGGCGCTGCCGCGGCTGGCGGCGATCGCGCGCGTTACTGCGGGTTGAGCGCGCGGGCCTTGTCTTCCATCGCGGCAAGCGCAGCGGCGAGCTCCGCCTGCCCGTCGCCCAGGCGCGCGATCCGCGCGCTGGCATGCGCCAGGTCCACCTGCAGCTCGTGGCTGGCCTCGATCGCGCCGATCAGCTCCGTGGGCACCAGCACGCGGTAGGCGGCGGCGTGCAGCAGCGGCTGCACGGCCTCGTCGAGCCGGGTGCAGGCGGGCAGCACCCGGTCCTGCAACATCGTCCACAGGCCGGTGCGCTCGGCCGCCATGCGCTCGCTCAGGCCGTGCACGCTGCGCGCATGGGTGCAGAGGCGGTGCACGGCCTGCAGGCGCTCGTGCATGCCGGTGGCGCGGCGGGCGAGCTCGTCGATCGCGCGCTGCGTGATCGCGTTGTTGGCGGCCTTGCGCCGCTGGAGCAGGTCGTGTTCCATCTCGGCGAGCCAGCGCGCGCCCTGGCGCACGCGCTTGCGCAGCGACCCGGATTCGACCACCAGGTCCATCCAGACCAGGCGCGTCACCGGCGCGCCCACCGCTTCGCGCTGCAGGAACTCGGCGAGGCCCGGGCCCAGGCGGCGCAGCGCCGCCACCAGGTCCTCGCCCTGGCGCAGGAACTCGCCCGAGCGCTCGCCGCCGCTGCGTCCGGCCAGGAAGTCGACCGCCCCCGTGGCCGCCTGCAAGGCCTGCAGCGCCTGCGCCACCTCGTCCAGCGGCAGCCCGGGACGACCCGCCTGCAGCCGCTGCCGCACGGCGTCGAGCCGCGGCACGCGCTTGCGCGCCATCGACTCCAGCAGTTCGTTGACGTCGGCGGCCAGCGCCGGCGCGGGGCGGCGGGCGGGGCGCAGGGCGGGCGCCGGCTCCTGCAAGGTGCCGGGGCCGGAGGGCTCCCAGAACTCCGCACCCGACGAGGGGGGCGATTCGATCCATGCGGATTCCGGCGAGAAGTCGGTCATGCGTTACATCTTTGCGGCTACTGGCAACATTCTGTAACCATTACTCATCCGTTCGGAGGTGGGCACGTGAAGTGCGTCACGGAAGACGCCGGGTGCTGGCTGGCATGCCTGTCCATGGCGACGGACGGCCGCCGCGGCGGCACGGATGGCTGCGCCACGTATGATCCGCCGCCGTGAAAGCCGCTGCCCGCCCGCTCCCCGAAGTCAATTTCTCCGACCAGGGCGATACCCGCTACCTGCACCTCGGCACCGAGTGGATCCAGGGGTCGATGCTCCTGGACGACCCGTACGCGATCGACCTCGAATACGTGCAGCGGATGATGGCCTGGCTGCTGTTCGTGGAGCCGGAGCAGGTGACCAAGCGGCATGCGATGCAACTGGGGCTCGGTGCCGCCTCGCTCACCAAGTTCTGCCACAAGAAGCTGCGCATGAAGACCACCGCGATCGAGCTGAATCCGCAGGTCGTGGCCGCATGCCGCCTCTGGTTCAAGCTGCCGAAGGACGACAGCCGCCTGTCCGTCGTCCTCGGCGACGCGCAGGAGGTGGCCGCGCACGAACACTGGCGCGGGCAGGTCGACGCGCTGCAGGTGGACCTCTACGACCACGAGGCGGCCGCGCCCGTCCTGGACAGCGAGGCGTTCTACCGGGACTGCCGCGCGCTGCTCACGGAGGACGGCTGCATGACCGTCAACCTGTTCGGCCGCTCTTCCAGCTACGAGCGCAGCCTCAAGCGCATCCGCTCCGCCTTCGGCGACGACGCCGTGTGGGCGTTCAAGCCGACGCGCGAAGGCAACACCGTGGTGCTCGCGCTGCGCGAGCCGCAGCACCCCACCCGCGCATTGCTTTCCGCACGCGCCGACGTGATCGAATCCCGCTGGGGCCTGCCCGCGCGCAAGTGGCTGCGCGTGTTCCGTCCGGCGGCATGAGTACCATGCGGGAATGAGCGTGCACGCCCAGACCCGCATCTCCGCCCGCACCGCGCCGCGCGGCCCCTTGCACTGGCAGCAGCTGGTGGAATGGCTGTCGGAAGACGGCGTCATCTCTCCCGAGGAGGCCCGCCGCACCATCGCGCGCTGCTCCCAGGCGGAAAGCCAGCAGCACGCGCTCGTGCGGCTGGCCGCGGTGGCGATGACGCGCGTCTCGGACGGCAAGCCGCTGGACATCGAGTCGCTCGCGCAATACCTCGCCGGCCGCGCGCAGCTGGACTACCTGCGCATCGACCCGCTGAAGGTCGACGTCGCCAAGGTCGCCGACGTCATGAGCGCCGGCTACGCCGAGCGCCACCGCGTGCTGCCGGTGCAGGTCACGTCCGGCGAGGTGGTGGTCGCCACGGCGGAGCCCTTCGTCGCCGACTGGGTGGACGAAGTGGAGCGCCAGACCAAGCGCTCGGTGCGCCGCGTGGTCGCCAACCCGCAGGAGATCCATCGCTACACCGCGGAGTTCTTCGCGCTGGCCAAGTCGGTGCGGGCCGCGCAGAAGTCGGGCGGCAACACCGGCGCCGCGAGCTTCGAGCAGCTGGTCGAACTCGGGCGCAGCAACAAGCAGCTCGATGCCAACGACCAGGGCGTCGTGCAGGTCGTGGACTGGCTCTGGCAGTACGCCTTCGACCAGCGCGCGAGCGACATCCACCTGGAGCCGCGGCGCGAGCAGGGCGTGATCCGCTTCCGCATCGACGGCGTGCTGCACCCCGTCTACCAGATGCCGATCACGGTGCTCAACGCGATGACGGCCCGCGTGAAACTGCTCGGCCGCATGGACGTGGTGGAGAAGCGCCGGCCGCAGGACGGCCGCATCAAGACCCGCAACCCGCGCGGCGACGAGGTGGAGATGCGCCTGTCGACGCTGCCCACCGCCTTCGGCGAGAAGATGGTGATGCGCATCTTCGACCCCGACACCGCGGTGAAGGACCTCGACGCGCTCGGCTTCGCGCCGCACGACGCGCAGCGCTGGGAACAGCTGGTGAAGCGCCCGCACGGCATCATCCTGGTCACCGGCCCCACCGGCTCGGGCAAGACGACGACGCTGTATTCCACCCTGAAGCGCCTGGCCACGGAGGAAGTCAACGTGAGCACGGTGGAGGACCCGATCGAGATGATCGAGCCGTCCTTCAACCAGACGCAGGTGCAGCCGCAGCTGGACTTCGGCTTCGCGGAAGGCCTGCGCGCGCTCATGCGGCAGGACCCGGACATCATCATGGTCGGCGAGATCCGCGACCTCGCCACCGCCGACATGGCGGTGCAGGCCGCGCTGACCGGCCACCTCGTGTTCTCGACGCTGCATACCAACGACGCCGTTTCGGCCGTGAGCCGGCTGATGGAACTCGGGGTGCCGCCCTACCTGATCAATGCCACCGTGCTGGGCGTGCTCGCGCAGCGCCTGGTGCGCACGCTCTGCCGCCAGTGCAGGGAGCCGGACAGCGCCACCGCCCGCGAGGCGCTGGACGAGGTGGTGAAGCCCTGGAAGATCAGCGGCAGCTGGCAGCCCTACCGCCCCGTGGGTTGCGTCGACTGCCGCATGACCGGTTTCCTGGGCCGGATGGGCCTGTACGAGCTGCTGACCGCCACCGATGCGTTCAAGGACCTCGTCAACAAGGAACCCAGCCTGCAGACCCTGCGGCGCCAGGGCATCTCCGACGGCATGCGGCCCCTGCGGCTGGCCGGCGCGCTGCGGGTCGCGGAGGGGCTGACCACCCTGGAAGAGGTCCTCAGCGCCACGCCGCCGCTGGAGTGAACGGGCCCCGCCACGCGCGGGGAGGCGGTGGCCGGGGGTAACCGGATGTAGGTGGAACCCACATGGGGAGGGCTGTGCTTTGCCCCCAAAATCCGCCGGTTCTATTCCCTGTCACTGGAGACAACATGAAAATCAAGAGCCAGAAGGATTTCTGGTCCGGGCTCATGTTCATGGCGTTCGGCATCGCGTTCGCGTGGGGCGCCACCAACTACACCATCGGCGAGGGCGCCCGCATGGGCCCCGGCTACTTCCCGCTGATGCTGGGCATCCTGCTCACCATCATCGGCCTGTTCGTCACGTTCGAAGCCCTCGTGGTGGAGACCGAGGACGGCGAGCCGATCGGCAAGTTCGCCTGGAAGCCGCTGTTCTTCATCATCGGCTCCAACCTGATCTTCGGCATCCTGCTCGCGGGCCTGCCCAAGATCGGCATTCCGGCCATGGGCCTGATCGTCGGCATCTACGCGCTCACGTTCGTGGCCGCGCTGGCCGGCGAGGAGTTCAAGGCGAAGGAAGTGGCGATCCTCGCCACCGTGCTCGCCGTCGGCTCCTACCTGGCATTCATCGTGCTGCTGAAGCTGCAGTTCCCGGTGTGGCCCAGCTTCATCACCGGCTGACAGGACGACAACCATGGATCTCTTTAGCAACCTCGCCCTCGGCTTCGGCGTCGCCGTCACGCCCATCAACCTGCTGTACGCCTTCATCGGCTGCCTGCTCGGCACGCTGATCGGCGTGCTCCCCGGCATCGGCCCGGTGGCGACCATCGCCATGCTGCTGCCCGCCACGTACGCGCTGCCGCCCGTGTCCGCACTCATCATGCTGGCCGGCATCTACTACGGTGCGCAGTACGGCGGCTCCACCACCGCCATCCTGGTGAACCTGCCGGGCGAATCGTCCTCGGTCGTGACAGTGATCGACGGCTACCAGATGGCGCGCCAGGGCCGCGCGGGCCCCGCGCTCGCGGCTGCCGGCCTCGGTTCGTTCTTCGCGGGCTGCGTCGGCACGCTGATCCTGGCGGGCTTCGCCGCGCCGCTGACGGAAGTCGCGTTCAAGTTCGGCCCCGCCGAATACTTCTCGCTGATGGTGCTGGGCCTGATCGGCGCCGTGGTGCTGGCCTCCGGTTCGCTGATCAAGGCGATCGGCATGATCGTGCTGGGCCTGCTGCTCGGCCTGATCGGCACCGACGTGAACTCCGGCGTCGCGCGCTTCTCGTTCGACATCCCGGAACTCACCGACGGCATCGGCTTCATCACCATCGCCATGGGCGTGTTCGGCTACGGCGAGATCATCTCGAACCTGGGCAAGAGCGAGGAGCACCGCGAGGTGTTCACCGCCAAGGTGCACGGCCTGTTCCCGACCAAGGAAGACTTCAAGCGCATGGCGCCCGCGGTCCTGCGCGGCACGGCGCTCGGTTCGGCGCTGGGCATCCTGCCGGGTGGCGGCGCGCTGCTGTCCGCCTTCGCGGCCTACACGATCGAGAAGAAGACCAAGCTGCAGCCGGGCGAAGTGCCCTTCGGCAAGGGCAACATCCGCGGCGTGGCGGCTCCCGAGTCGGCCAACAACGCCGGTTCGCAGACCTCCTTCATCCCGCTGCTGACGCTGGGCATCCCGCCCAACGCGGTGATGGCGCTGATGGTGGGCGCGATGACGATCCACAACATCCAGCCGGGCCCGCAGGTGATGACCAGCAACCCGCAGCTGTTCTGGGGCCTGATCGCCTCCATGTGGATCGGCAACCTGATGCTCGTGATCCTGAACCTGCCGCTGATCGGCATGTGGATCAAGCTGCTGACGGTGCCCTACCGCTGGCTGTTCCCGTCCATCGTGCTGTTCTGCGCCATCGGCGTGTACTCCACGAACAACAACGTGTTCGACATCTGGATGGTCGCGATCTTCGGCGTCGTGGGCTACCTGTTCATCAAGCTCGGCTGCGAACCCGCGCCGCTGCTCCTGGGCTTCATCCTGGGGCCGATGATGGAGGAGAACCTGCGCCGTGCGCTGCTGCTGTCGCGCGGCGACTGGAGCGTGCTGGTCACGCGCCCGCTGTCGGCCGGCCTGCTCGCCGCGGCGGTGCTGCTGGTGGTCATCGTGGCCCTGCCCGCGGTGAAGAGCAAGCGCGAGGAAGCCTTCGTCGAGGACTGATCGCGCGAAGCACGCCTTCGCCACAAGAGAAGGGCGCCCTGCGGGGCGCCCTTTTTCATGGGCTACGATCGGTGGATGGCCGTGCCCGCCGCCCACCCGCAACGGGTGGTGCTCCACAACGAGATCCACGCCCGCCCGCCGGAGGCGATGAGCGCGCCGCTCGCGCTGTCGCACCTGGTGATGGTGGGCGACGCCGCGATGCGCGAGGCGAGCCGCGTGCACCTCGCGGCGCTGCTGCGGGACCACCACCTGCCGGAGCCCGCCCCGGGCAGCACGCACGTGCGCATGGAGGTCGCGGGCTTCCGCGTGCGGTGGGAGCTGCACACGGAGTTCGTCACCTGGACTTTCTCCCGCGCCTTCGACGCCGCCGGCTTCGGCGAAGGCGAGGCGCCCACCGCCATCCAGGCGGTGCCGCAGGAATGGCTCGCCGCGTTGCCGGGACACGGCCTCGCCGCGCTGCACCTGTGGGCCTTGCCCGCGCGCGAGCTGCCGGCGGAGGTGCTCACGCGCTCGGTGCTGAACGAGGAGACGCTGGTGGGCTCGGCGATCGCCGGCGGCCAGGGCGCGGTGTACACGGACTTCGCCATCCACGCCGACGGCTTCTCGCGCATGGTGCTGCTCGCCGGCAGCATGCCGGAGCGCAAGCTCGGGCGGATCGTGCAGCGGCTGCTGGAGGTCGACACGTACCGCATGGCGGCGCTCCTGGGCCTGCCGCCCGCGCGCGAGTCCGCGTCGGTGCTGGGCGTGGCGGAAGCCGAACTCGCGGCGCTCGCCGAAGCGATCCGCGTCGCCGGCCGCGACCAGGAGCCGCAACTCCTCGACCGCCTCACGCGCCTCGCGGGACAGGTGGAAAGCCACTATGCCGCCACGCACTCGCGTTTCTCCGCGAGCGCTGCCTACTTCGAGCTGGTGGACGCGCGCCTGGAGGACATCGCCGAGGCGAAGCTGGGCACGCTGCAGACGCTCGGCGAATTCATCGAGCGGCGCCTCTCGCCCGCGCGTGCCACCTGCGCGTGGGCCGTGCGGCGGCAGGATGCGCTGTCGCAGCGGGTCTCGCGCATCAGCAACCTGCTGCGCACGCGCGTGGAGATCGAGCAGCAGCAAAGCAGCCAGGCCCTGCTCGCCGGCATGAACCGCCGGCAGGACCTGCAGCTGAAGCTGCAGGCGACGGTGGAAGGCCTGTCGGTCGCCGCCATCACCTACTACATCGTGGGGCTCGTGAGCTATCTCGCCAAGGGCGCGCAGGCGCTCGGCTGGCCCTTCAGCCCGGAGGCGACGGCCGCCTGCGCGATCCCGGTGGTCGCGATCGGGGTGTGGCTCTCGCTGCGGCGCCTGCATGCACGGCTCCTCGGGCACTGAGGCGCGCGCCGTCCCGGTGTCCGGTGTGGTGCTCGCGCTGGCGGGCGCCATGGCCTTCAGCGGCAAGGCGATCATCGTGAAGCTGGCCTACCGCTACGGCGTCGATGCCGTCACGGTGATCATGTACCGCATGCTGTTCGCGCTGCCGATCTTCCTGGCCATGTCCTGGTGGGCGGGGAGGGGGCAGCCGCCGCTCTCGCGCCGCGACTGGCTGGGCGTCCTGGGGCTGGGCGTCACCGGCTACTACCTCGCGAGCTTCCTCGACTTCCTGGGGCTGCAGTACGTCACGGCATCGCTGGAGCGGCTGATCCTGTACCTCAATCCCACGCTGGTGCTGCTGCTCGCGTGGGTGCTGCACAGGCGGCCGTTCGGCCGCGCGCAGCTCGCGGGCATGGCCATCAGCTACGCCGGCGTGATGCTGGTGTTCGGGCACGAGGCCCGGCTCGAAGGCCGCAACGTGGCGCTGGGCACGGCGCTCGTGTTCCTGAGTGCGGTGAGCTACGCGGTCTACCTGGTGTACAGCGGCGAGATGGTCAAGCGCCTGAGGTCGCTGCGCCTCGTGGGGCTGGCGACCACCGTGGCCTGCGTGCTGTGCATCGCGCAGTTCCTGGTGCTGCGGCCGGTCGACGTGGCGCTGGCGGTCGCCCCGGAGGTGGTCTGGCTGTCGCTGCTGAACGCGGTGGCGTGCACCGCGGTGCCCGTGCTGCTGGTGATGATGGCGATCGAGCGCGTCGGCGCTTCCGTCACGGCGCAGACCGGGATGGTGGGCCCCTTGTCCACGATCCTGCTGGGCGTGTGGCTGCTCGGCGAACCGTTCACGGCGTGGATCGCGGCAGGCACGGCGCTGGTGATCGTGGGTATCTTCGTATTCACGCGCGCCGCAAGGCGCTGAAAGCATTGCTTCAAAAGCAGTAAGTGGTTTCGCGTAACGCGCCCCACTGGTCACTGCAGGCAGCCCGACTGTGCCATATGCACTGGGCCGCGCTGTCGAAGAGCGGCAGAATCCAGCCCCGTTGGAGAGTCCTGCAGGCAGGAGCGCATGACGAAGAAGAACGGAAGTACCCAGGCGGGATTCACGCTCATCGAGCTGATGATCGCCGTCGCGATCGTGGCCATCCTCACGTCGGTGGCATATCCCTCGTACACGCAGCACGTGCGCAAGTCCCACCGGGCGGAGGCGCAGAGCCATCTCATGGCCCTCGCGAGCCGGCAGCAGCAATACCTGCTGGACACGCGCGCCTACGCGGCCGACGTGGGGGCGCTCAACGTGCCGGCGCCCGGGAGCGTCTCGGCCCACTACAACGTGACGCTTGCGCTCGGTGCGGGCACCGCGCCCACGTTCACGCTGAGCGCCGCGCCGCTCGGCTCGCAGGCGGCCGACAAGTGCGGCACCCTCTCGATCGACAACGCGGGAGTGAAGACACCCGGCAACTGCTGGTAGCCATGCGCAGAACCAGCAGTACCCGGCGGGGCACCCGCCAGCAGGGCTTCACCCTGGTCGAATTCATCATCACGCTGGTCGTCGCCGCCGTGCTGCTGGGACTCGCCGTTCCCGGCTTCCAGAAGATCGTGTCCGCGCAGCGCCTGCGCGCGGCCAGCTACAACCTGGTCTCCGACCTGGTCCTCGCGCGCAGCGAGGCCGTCAAGCGGCGCGCCGCCGTGCAGATCGTGCCCTCGGCGAGCGGCTGGGGCGGCGGCTGGAGCGTCCAGTTCGCCGGCGGCACGCTGGCCCAGCGCGGCGGGCTCGGCGTGGCCGTCACGTCGGCGCCCGCGCAGATCACCTTCGGCGTCGATGGCCGCGTGGTCACCACCGACCCCGCGGTGCGCATCGGGCTGGAGGGCGTCTCCGGCAAGCGCTGCATCTCGCTGGACCCCTCCGGGCGTCCGAAATCCGTCTCCATGGAGTGCCCGTCATGAGCAAGGCGTCCGCGCAAGGCGGCTTCACGCTGCTGGAAACGCTGGTGGCGATGCTGATCGTCGCCTTCGGCGTGCTGGGTTACGTGGGCCTGCAGGCGCGCACGGTGGTGAGCACCCTCGAGGGCTACCAGCGCGCGCAGGCGCTGGTGCTCGTGGCCGACATCGCGCAGCGCATCAACCTCAATCGCCATTCCGCCGCCGCCTACGTGGCCGACGACGTGGGCGTCGACGATCCCGGCGCCTGCCCGGCGACGCCGGTCGCGACGCGCGACCTGTGCCAGTGGGCGCACCTTCTGCGCGGCGCGGCGGAGCAGCAGGACGGCAACAAGGTGGGCGCGATCACCGCGGCGCGCGGCTGCATCGCGAGCCTCGGGGGCGACCAGTACATGGTGAGCGTGGTGTGGCAGGGCGTGCAGGCCACCGGCCCCACGCCGCTCGCCTGCGGCACCGGCGAGTACGCCGACGAGAACCTGCGCCGCGGCGTCTCCACCGTCATCCGCATCGCCAACCTGACCGCATCATGAGCACGACGCCGCGCACCCGCCGCCGCCAGGGCGGCTTCTCGATCATCGAGCTGATGGTCGGCGTGACCCTCGGTCTGATGCTGGTGGCCGGCCTCGCGCTGCTGTTCGCGAACAGCAGCCAGTCCTCCGCGGAGCACGAGAAGAGCCTGCGCCAGATCGAGAACGGGCGCTATGCCGTGGACCTGCTCACCGAGGACCTCAGCGTCGCCGGCTATTTCGGCGAAGCGGTGGCCGAAGGACTGGCGGCGACGGTCTCCCCGTGCTCCGCGAGCGCCGCGGTGGCGGCCGACCTCGAGGCCAAGCGCGCCGCGACGCCCGCGACCCTGCCGTTCGGCGTGCAGGGGCTCACGCCGGAAGAGGCCGCCGCCCTCGGCTGCCTGGACCACCACCTGGCGGGCACGCCCGCGATCGTGGTGCGCCGGCTCGCCACCGCCGCCGTGCCGGTGGCCAGCATGGAGGCGGGCCACGTGTACCTGCAGGCATCGAACAACCCGGCCGACCTGAACGCCACTTACCTGGCGGCCACGGACGCGGCCTCGCTGGTGCTGAAGGACATGGACGGCACGGTGAACAAGGTTCGGCGCTACGTCTCGCGCGTGTACTACGTTTCCAGCTGCAGCGACTGCGCGGTCGACACGATCCCGACGCTCAAGCGGCTGGAGCTGCAGGGCGGCGGGGTGGTGGCCGCGCCGCTCGCCGAAGGCATCGAGCGCATCGGCTTCGACTACGGCTTCGACACGGACGCGAACGGCGTGCCGGACAGCTGGATCGGCCTGAACGGCGCGGGCGCGTCGGCGGCCGCCACCGCCGCGGCGGCGAAGGGCTGGGAGAACGCGGTGGCCGTGCGGGTGTACCTGGTGGCACGCACGACCGAGCCGTCGCCCGCCTTCAACGACGCGCGCACGTACGAGATCGGGCTCGACGGCGATGCGACCCCCGTGGTCGCCGGCCCCTTCAACGACGCCTTCAAGCGCCGTGCCTACGTGACGACGGCGCGCCTCAACAGCATCGCGGGACTGCGGGAATGAGCAGCATGAACAAGCCAGCGCAGGACGGCTCGGCCCTGGTGGTCGCGCTGATCTTCCTCGTCCTCATGAGCCTGTTCGCCATCAGCGCGTTCGACGGCTCCAGCACCAACATGCGCGTGGTGGGGAACATGCAGGCGCGGCAGGAGGCGATCGGCGCCGCCCAGGTCGCGATCGAGCAGACGCTCAGCTCGCCCACCTTCAGCAGCAACCCCGACATCGTCGCCGCCAACGCCGTGAACGTGGACGTCGACGGCAACGGCACGCCCGACTACAAGGTGACGATGACCCCGCAGCCGAAGTGCTACCGGGCCCGCGCCATCAAGACGGTGGAACTCGACGCCGCCGTCCCGGCCGACCTCGCGTGCATGAAGTCCGGCGTGGTCAACACCGGCGGCCTCGACGACGGCGAGGCGGGCGGCATCGCCGGCAACTCGCTGTGCTCCAACACGGAGTGGAACGTGCGCGCGCAGGTGCTCGACGAGCGCAGCGGCGCCCAGGTGGCGGTGAACCAGGGCGTGGCCATCCGCGTCCTGGAGACCGACGCCATGAACTCTTGCAAGTAAGAAGAAGGGAACAGACGATGGGACGCTTCCTGCGCCAGCTCTCCGCAGTGGCCGCGATGCTCTTCGCGGCTCTCCATTCCACGCCCGCGCTCTCGCAGTACACGAGCGACATCGACATCTACAGCGGCGTGCCCTCGCAGCAGGACCTGCCGAACGTCTTGATCCTGGTGGACAACGGCGCCAACTGGGACTACCGCGCGATGAAGACGGCGTTCCAGTCGACGTTCTCGTCCCTGCCGCCCGACAAGTTCCGCGTCGGCATGGCGATGTTCACCCAGCGGTCCAGCGAGGAAGGCGCGTTCATCTGGTCGGGCATTCGCAAGCTGGACGCCAACTATCGCGAGAAGCTGGTCAACCTGGTGGGGGCGTGGTCGGACAAGCCGCTCTCGCAGTCCGGGCACAAGGCCAGCATGAGCGTGTCGCCTTCCATGGGGATGGCGGAAGCCTGGAACTACTTTGCGGGCAAGCAGCCAATCTCCGGCGTGCCGGGCAAGGAGGACAAGGTCGACGCGTACAACAACACGAGCAACAAGATCCTGCCGGAGGAGCGCGCGATCTTCAACCTGCCGGGGAACGCGATCACGTCCTCGAGCGCGCCGAACTACAGCAACCTCTTCGCCGTCGGCAACTGCGCGCCCAACTACGTCATCTTCATCAGCAACGGCCCGGCCGGCAAGACGAACGAGTGGGACGACGGCAAGACCACGGGTTCGACGCGCAACCGGCTGGACGAGGCCATCCGCGAGTTCAACTACGCGCACCCGAACAGCAAGATCCCGCCCGCATCCGCGCTCGTGATCACCCCGAACAAGTACCAGGGACTCACCGCCGACGAGTGGGCGAAGTTCATGAAGCAGTCGGACCAGCAGATCACGACCTTCACGATCGACGTGGCGAAGGCGGCGCAGGCCGACGACTGGCGGCCCCTTCTCAAGAACATGGCATCGGTGAGCGGCGGCGAATACTTCTACGCCGCCGACGACGTGGGCACGCAGCTCGACGCCGCCATGCGCAGCATCTTCAACAAGATCCAGGCGGTCGACAGCGTGTTCGCCTCCGCCAGCCTGCCGGTGTCGGTGAACGCGCGCGGTACCTACCTGAACCAGGTGTTCATGGGGATGTTCCGCCCCGACGCCAAGGCGAAGCCGCGGTGGCGCGGCAACCTGAAGCAGTTCCGCTTCGGCTACGACGTGACCACCGATTCGCTGAGCCTGGTGGACCCGTACGGCAAGCCCGCGATCACGGGCGCGACCGGCTTCGTCAACCCGGAAGCCACGTCGTACTGGACGCATGCCAGCTCCTTCTGGATCAACGAGCCGCAGGGCTCGATCGAGGCCACCCGCACGTCGGACGCACCGGACGGCGAGGTGGTCGAGAAGGGCGGCGTGGCGCAGGGCATCCGCGACACCTACGCGACCAGCCAGGACAGCCGCAAGATCTTCACCTGCCAGAAGTGCGCGGCGAACACGAACCTCGCCACGGCGGACGCCACGCAGTTCAACACGACCAACATCACCCGCGATGCGGTGGGCGTGGCGACGGACGCGGAGCGCAACCTGCTGGTGAACTGGTTCCGCGGCACCGACAACTACGCCGGGGACGAGAAGGGCCCGGGCGGCGGCGTCACCATCCGCCCCAGCGTGCACGGAGACGTGCTGCACTCGCGGCCGGCGGTGGTGAACTACGGCGGCACCACCGGCGTGGTGGTCTTCTACGGCACCAACGACGGCCTGCTGCGCGCGGTGAACGGCAACCAGACCGGCACCGGCGCGGGGCAGGAGCTCTGGGGCTTCGTCGCCGAGGAGCACCTGAAGAACATCAAGCGGCTGCGGGCGAACACGCCGCTGGTGCGCCTGTCGACGACGATCATGCCCGGCACGCCCAGTGCGTCGGACCCGGCGCCGCGCGACTACTTCGCCGACGGCCCGATCGGCGTGTACCAGAAGATGAACAAGGGCGTCGCCGAGAAGGTGATCCTCTATGCCGCCATGCGCCGCGGCGGCCGCTTCCTCTACGCGCTCGACGTGACGAATCCGAAGCAGCCCGTGTTCCTCTGGAAGAAGTCGGACGCGGACATCCCGGTGCTCGGCCAGACGTGGTCGGAGCCGAAGGTGGCGCGCCTGCGCGGCCACACGAACCCGGTGCTGATCATGGGCGCGGGCTACGACGCCGGCGCGGAGGACATCACGCCTCCCGGCAAGACCACGATGGGCCAGGCCGTGCTCGTGCTGGACGCCACGGACGGCTCGGTCGTGAAGAAGTTCGACACGGATCGCAGCGTTCCCGCCGACGTGTCGCTGGTCGACGCCGACTACGACGGCCTCGTGGACCGCGCGTACGCGGTGGACGTGGGCGGCAACCTCTACCGCCTGGACTTCGAGACCGCGAACAGCACCGCGAAGGACGACTGGAGCATCTACAAGGTGGCGTCCCTCGCGGGCGGCTCGGTGCGCAAGTTCTTCTATCCGCCGGACGTCGTGCTGGCCAAGAGCTTCGCGGCGGTGCTGCTCGCCACCGGTGACCGCGAGAAGCCGCTGGCGACGACCAGCGACGACCGCTTCTTCACCGTCTACGACAGGAACGTGACCAAGGGCAAGCCGGACCCCGTGCCGACCGCGATCACGGCGGCGCAGCTCGCCCAGGTCGGCAGCCAGGACTCCATGGAAGCCGGTTGCTACATCCCGTTCGCGCAGAATGGCGAGAAGGCCGTCAACGCGCCCGTCACGGCCGCCGGCATCACGTACTTCAGCACGAACCGGCCGACGCCGCCGGAACCCGGCATGTGCGTGAACGACCTCGGCGAAGCGCGGATCTACTCGGCGCCCCTCTTCTGCAAGGCCGCGACCTTCCAGGAGATCGAGGGCGGCGGCCTGCCTCCCAGCCCGGTGGTCGGCGTCGTGACCGTGAGCTACACGGTCACCGCGGCCGACGGCAGCGAGCAGACGGTGGAGAAGCAGGTCCCCTTCATCATCGGCGGCCCGAACAGCAAGAACTCGGGCATCGAAGGCTCGAAGGTGAAGCCCACGGTCACGCCGACGCGCAAGCGCAAGTACTGGTACCTGGAGAACGCCCGCTGAGCGGCGGCAGCGCTCAGCGCTGCTGCACGCGGCGGGCGATCGCCACCGAAGGCTTGCCGGAGTAGCCGTCGAGCCGCGAGCCCATCGCGGCTTCCAGCTGCTCCAGGCGCTGCTGCGCCGGCGGGTGCGTGGCGAGCGTCAGCGTGAACAGCGGGTTGTCCGGTGCCGCGGTGCGCAGCTGCTGCAGCACCGACGGCAGCCCGTAGGGGTCGAAGCCGGCGCGCGCGGCCAGCGCCACGCCCTGGCGGTCGGACTCGTATTCGTCGGACTGGTCGAGGCCGCTGGAGTACAGGTCGCGCCCGAGCGCCAGCATCTGCGCGGAGACGGCGCCTCCGAGGTTGTTGCGCAGCTGCGAGGCGAGGAGCTGGGTCGCGAGGCCCGAACGTGCCTTGGCGGACAGCGCCTTCAGGTGGTGCTTCTCGACGACGTGCGTCGCTTCGTGCGCGAGGATGCCGGCGAGCTCCGCCTCGTCGACGCGGTCCACCAGCCCCTTGGTGACGAACACGTACCCGCCCGGCGCCGCGAAGGCGTTGAAGCCGGGGTCGTCCAGCACGCCGAAGGTCCACGGCAGCTGCGGCCGCGGCGTCTGCAGCGCGATCCAGCGCCCGAGGCGGTTGACGTAGCGCTGCAGCGCCGCGTCTCGGTGCAAGGGCTTGCTCCCGAGCAGCACCGCGGCGAGCTGCCGACCGATCTCGATCTCCTTGCCCTCGTCGATGCTCTCCACCGACTGCGAGAGCAGCTGGATCAGTTCGTTGGGCGCCGGCGCATTCGCCACCGGCGGCGTGACCAGCGCGCCGGGCGCGATCTGGCGCAGCAGGCCGCCGAGGGCGCGGGTGGGATCCTGCGCGTGCGCGGCGCACGCGCAGGCCGCGATGCAGCCGGCGAGGAGGGTGGGTGTCCAGCGCTTCATGGCATCTCCGACTGGCCGGGGTTGCGGGCCGGTGCGCTGCTGCGCACCATGGGCGCCGCGGGCAGGGGCTCCACGGCGGTCGGCTTCCACGCCGAACGATCCGCGAAGGAGCGCACGTCCGCGTCGCTGGGCCGCAGGGCGTCCATCTGCTTCACCGCGTTGAGGTCCGGTTGCGACTGCGCGAGGTCTTCCGCACCGAGGCCGCGGATGCCGGCCGTGGTGGACGTCTGGGCCTGCCGCGGGCCGCCGCCGCCGAAGAGGCTGCCCACGCTGCGCAGGGCGCCGCCCACCACGTCGCCGCCGCCCGACGAGGACGCGGCCGTCGCCGTCGCCGGGCCGAGGTCGAAGAGGTGGACCCAGCCGGTCGCGCCGGCGGCCGTGCGCACCTGGACCCAGGGGCCCTGGCGCTGCTCCAGCCGCGTGACGGCGGCCTGGGCCGGCAGCGGGGCCATGCTGCGGCCCGCGTCCGAAGGGGTCTCGCGCAGTTCGGTGGCGCGGCGCGTGACGGCGGCCTCCTGTGCCCAGGCCGAAGCCAGCAGCAGGAAGACGAGCATCGCGCCGCGCAAGGCGGTGCGTATCATTCGCGGATCCATCCTTTCTGGCAGGCATTCTATGAACTTGGGTATCGCGGGCAAATGGGCGCTGGTGTGCGGCGCGAGCAAGGGTCTCGGTTTCGGTTGCGCGCAGGCACTCGCGCGTGAAGGAGTGCACGTCGTCATCGTCGCGCGCGGTGCCGAAGCCCTGGAGGCGGCCGCCGCGCGGCTGCGGCAGGACGCGCCGGCCGGAACGCAGGTCGAGCCGATCGCGGTGGACATCACCACCGCCGACGGCCGGGCGAAGGTCTTCGCGTTCCGCAAGGACTACGACATCGTCGTCACCAATGCGGGCGGCCCGCCTCCCGGCGACTTCCGCGACTGGGACCGCGAGGCGTGGATCAAGGCCGTGGACGCCAACATGCTCACGCCCATCGAGCTGATCAAGGCCACCGTGGACGGCATGGCCGCGCGCGGCTTCGGCCGCATCGTGAACATCACGTCCAGCTCCGTGAAATCGCCGATCGACATCCTGGGCCTGTCCAACGGCGCGCGCAGCGGCCTGACCGGCTTCGTCGCCGGCGTCGCCCGCACGAGCAAGCTGGCGTCGGCCAACGTGACGATCAACAACCTGCTGCCGGGCACCTTCGACACGGACCGCATCAAGACGACGCTCGAAGGCACGTCGAAGAAGACCGGCAAGTCCGTGGAGGAAGTGCGCCAGCAGCGCATGGGCACGATCCCCGCGAAGCGTTTCGGCACGCCGGAGGAGTTCGGCACGGCCTGCGCGTTCCTGTGCAGCGCGCACGCGAGCTACATCACGGGGCAGAACCTGCTGATCGACGGCGGCGCGTACCCCGGCACGTACTGACGCGCGCGCCGTGGCCGCGGACATCCTCGCCCTCGGCGAGGCGATGGTGGAGTTCAACCAGACGGGCGCCGGCGAAGGCCGGCTGTACCTGCAGGGGTTCGGCGGCGACACCTCCAACTTCGCCATCGCCGCGGCGCGGCAGGGTGCGTCGGCCGGTTATCTCTCGGCCCTGGGCGACGACGACCACGGCCGCGCCTTGTGCGCCTTGTGGGACCGGGAAGGCGTCGACCGGTCGGGCGTGCGCTGCGACCCGACCGCCTTCACCGCCGTGTACTTCGTGACGCACGACGCGGCCGGCCACCACTTCTCGTTCCTGCGCTCCGGCTCCGCCGCGAGCCGGATGCGCCCGGAGCACCTTCCCGCGGACCGCATCCGCTCCGCGAAGGTGCTGCATCTCTCGGGCATCAGCCTCGCGCTTTCGGCCTCCGCGCGCGAGACCTGCAGCGCGGCGATCGACATCGCCCGCGCGGCCGGCGTGCAGGTGAGCTTCGACACGAACCTCCGGCTGAAACTCTGGAGCCTCGAGGACGCGCGTGCCGCGATCACGCAGGTCCTGCGCCGCTGCGACATCTGCCTTCCCAGCTTCGACGACGTGGCGGCGATCAGCGGCTTGCGCGATCCCGACGCGATCGTCGACTGGTGCCTCGGGCTCGGCGCGAGGATCGTGGCGCTGAAACTCGGGGAGCAGGGCGCGATCGTTGCCGATGCTTCGAGCCGGCACCGGATCCCTCCGCATCCCTGCCACGCGGTGGATGCCACGGGCGCGGGCGACACCTTCGGCGGCGCCTTCGTGGCACGGCTGATGGCCGGCGACGCGCTGCCCATTGCGGGACGATACGCCGCGGTGGCCGCGGCGCTGTCCACCGAAGGCTACGGCGCGGTCGAACCGATTCCGACGGCGCAGCGCGTGCGCGCGGCGCTGGAAGCCGCGGGCTGAGCGCTGGGCAGAAGCCTAGCGACAGGTCTTTCCGTCGTCGCCCGCCGTGGCGCGCTCGCGCGGCTTCCGCGCTTCCGGCTGCGTGGGTGTCGCCTCGTTCAGCCCCTGGCTCGTCGTGCCGTCCATGACGGTCACGCTCTGCTGCGCCTCGGCCACGGTGACCTCGCCATCGAGCGCGGCGACGATGCGATCGGCCGGGTCCGACGCGGTCGGCGCCGGCGCGGGTGAGGGTGCGGGCGTCGGTGCAGGCGTCGGCGCCGGGGTGGGGGGCGGCGTCGGCGCAGCCGTCGGTGCCGGCGTGGGGGCGGGCGTCGGCGCCGGCGTGGGCGCGGGCGTCGGTGCCGGCGTCGGCGCCGGCGAGCCGGCCGGCGCCTGCGCCACGAGGCGCATGGCCACGGCCGGCGCGGGCGGCGACGAAACCGTGGAGACCGTGAACTTGTCGACGGGCGGCAACGGGCCCGAGATGTTGCCGGACCCGCTGCGGACCACGTCGAACGCATCGTTCGTGACGTAGCTCGCGCCGGGCAGGTCGCTGCGCTCCACCGTGCTGCCCGTCCCGAACACCACGTTGCCGGACACATCCACGACGTCGTACTCCGTGGTGTCCGCCACCTGGAGCACGAGCCGGCCGTTCGAGGTGTCGAGGTTGCCGACGATGGAGAGCGTGCCCGCGCTGTTCCCGGGCGCGATCAGGCCCTCGTTCACGAGCGTGGAGGACGTGCCCACGTCGTAGGTGCCAGAGCCCGCGAGCGTGCCGGTGTTCGTGAAGCCACCCGGCACGCGCAAGGTGCTTCCCGCGGCCGTCTGCATGTACCCCGACTGCGTGGTCGCATGCGGCAGGACCAGGACGCCCTGGCCGACGCCCAGGTTCCCGCTGTTCCGGAAACTGGTGAGCGTCGACAGGTCCTGCGTGGCGGTCGGCGATCCGCCGAACTGGTCCAGCGTGCCTTCGTTGATGACGTGCCCGGTGCCGCTCCACAGGTACAAGGGATACGGGTGCGTGCTGTCGAGGCGGAAGGTCGCCCCGGCCGCGTTGCGCAAGGTGTTCGTCCCGCCGGAGAAGTAGCCGAGGTAGATCGCGTCGTCGCCTTCCAGCGTCAGGACGCCTTCGTTCACCCACGTCTTGCCGCCGGTGAGCCCGACGATGTCCGAAGTCCCCGCGAGCCCGACGTTGGTCGATCCGCGCGTGGTCAGCGTGCCCGGTCCCGACAGCAGGCTGAAGCCGCTGATCCGCATGTCGCCCGTCACGGTCACGTCGGCGGCGCCGTCCAGCACCGCGCCGGACGACATGTCCACCGTTCCCATGGTGAGCGCGCTGTTGGCCCTCAAGGTGCCCGCGGAGATCGTGACCGGCATGCCGGCGGCAGCGAAGTCGAGCGCATGGTTGACGTTCACCAGCCCGCCCGTGATCGCCATGGTGCCGGGGCCGGCGAAGGAGGATCCGGCCTCCAGGTTGCGCGTTCCGGAGTGGAAATCCAGCGTGCTGCCGGCCGCCACGGCGTACCGGCCCGTGTCGGTGCCGCCGCTGGCGAGGGCGAAGGTGCCGGCGTTCACGTTCATGGTGCCCGTGTTGTTGAACGTGACGCCACCCGCGACGGTGTGCGTCCCCGCGGCGTTCTGGTTCAGCGTGCCGGCGTTGTTGAACGTGGCCGTCCCGCCCCAGAAATTCAGCGGGAAGGCGTTCGACGAGTCCACATTGAACGTGGCGCCGGCGGCGTTGTTGAAGGTGTTGTTCCCCGAAGCGAAGTAGCCGAAGTACAGGAAGCCGTCGGCGCCGAGGTTGACGGTGCCTTCGTTGGTCCAGGTCTTCCCGCCGCCGAGGCCCACCCAGCCGCTCGTGACGGACGTGGTCCCTTGCGTGCGCAGCAGGCCGGTGCCGGCGAGCACGCTCACGCCGGTGATGTTGAACGGGCCCGCGACCGTGGCGTCGCCGCTGCCGCCCAGCGTGCCGCCGGACATGTTCAGCGTGCCGAAGGTGAAGTCGTTGTTGGCGTTCAGCGTGCCACCGCTGATGTTCACCGACGTCCCCGTGGTGGACAGGTCCAGCAGGCCGTTCACGTTGACGGTGCCGCCGGAGACGGTCATCGTGCCCGCGCCGCTCACGTTGGAGCCGGCTTCCAGGCTGCGCGTGCCGCCGACGAAGTCCAGCGTGGCGCCGGCGTCCACCGCGTACAGGCCGGTGTCCGTCCCGCTGCTCGCGACGGCGAAGGTGCCGGCGTTCAGGTTGACGGTCCCCGTGTTGTTGAACGCGACGCTGCCCGCGACGTTGTGCGTCCCCGCGGCGTTCTGGTTCAGCGTACCGGCATTGTTGAAGGTCGCCGTCCCGCCGTAGTAGTTCAGCGGGAAGGTGTTCGACGAGTCCACGTTGAACGTGGCGCCCGCGGCGTTGTTGAAGGTGTTGTCGCCGGAAGCGGAGTAGCCGAAGTACAGGAAGCTGTCGGTGCCGAGGTTCACGGTCCCTTCGTTGGTCCAGGTCTTGCCGCCGCCCAGCCCCACCCAGCCGCCGGTGATCGACGTGGTCCCGCGCGTGCGCAGCAGGCCGGTGCCGGCGAGCTGGCTCGTGCCGGTGATGTTGAAGGCCCCCGCGATCGTGGCGTTGCCGGTGCCGCCCAGCGTGCCGCCGGACAGGTTGACGGCGCCGAAAGTGAAGCTGTTGTTCGCGTTCAGCGCGCCGCTGCTGATGTTGACGGCCGTGCCCGTGGACGACAGGTCCAGCTGCCCGTTCACGTTGACCACGGCGCCGGAGACGCTCAGCGTGCCCGCGCCGGTCACGTTGGAGCCCGCTTCCAGGTCGCGCGTGCCGGCGCCGAAGTCCAGCGTGCTGCCCGCGGCCACGGTGTAGAGGCCCGTGTCGATGCCGCCGCCGTCGATGGAGAGCGTGCCCGCGTTCACGTTCACGGTGCCGGTGTTGTGGAAGCCGATGCCGTTGCCGATGTTGTGCGTGCCCGCGGCGCCGTGGTTCAGCGTGCCGGCGTTGCGGAAGTTCGCCGTGCCCGTCCACAGGTACAGGGGATTGGCGTTCGTGCTGTCCAGGTTGATGGTGCCGCCTGCCACGTTCTCCAGCGCGTTGTTGCCGCCCGTGGAGTAGCCGAAGTAGATCGCGTCGTCGCCGCCGATGGTGAGCGTGCCCGCGTTGGTCCAGGTCTTGCCGCCCGTGAAGCCGATGAAGCTGCTGCCGCCGGCGATGCCGACCGTCGTGGTGCCTTCCGTGCGCAGCTGGCCGCTGCCCGTGATCATGCTGAAGCCCGTGATGTTGAACGGACCCGTGATCGTGGCGTTGCCGGTGCCGCCCAGCGTGCCGCCGGAAAGGTTGACGGTGCCGAAGGTGAAGCTGCTGTTCGCGTTGAGCGTGCCGCCGCTGATGTCCACGGCGGTGCCGGTGGTGGACAGGTCCAGCAGCCCGTTCACGTTGACCGTGCCGCCGGAGACGCTGAGCGTGCCCGCGCCGGTCACGTTGGAGCCGGCCTCCAGGTTGCGCGTGCCGGCGCCGAAGTCCAGGGTCGTGCCCGCGTCGACCGCGTAGAGACCCGTGTCGGTGCCGCCGCCGTCGATGGACAGGGTGCCCGCATTCACGTTCACGGTGCCCGTGTTGTGGAACGCCATGCCGTTGCCGATGTTGTGCGTGCCCGCCGCGTCGTGGTTCACGGTGCCGGCGTTGTTGAACGTCGCCGTGCCGGTCCACAGGTACAGGGGATTCGCGTTCGTGCTTTGCAGGTTGACGGTACCGCCGGCCACGTTGTCCAGGACGTTGGCGCCGCCCGTGGAGTAGCCGAAGTAGATCGCGTCGTCGCCGGCGATGGTGAGCGTGCCGGCGTTGGTCCAGGTCTTGCCGCCGGTGAAACCCACGAAGCTCGTGCTGCCGGCGATGTTGACCGTCGTGTCGCCTTCCGTGCGCAATCCGCCGGTGCCCGTGATCGTGCTGAAGCCGGTGATGTTGAAGGGGCCGGTGATCGTGGCGTTGCCGGTGCCGCCCAGCGTGCCGCCGGAGAGGTTCAGCGTGCCGAAGGTGAAGTCGTTGTTGGCATTGAGCGTGCCGCCGCTGATGTCGACGGCCGTGCCGGTGGTGGACAGGTCCAGCCCGCCGTTCACGTTCACCGTACCGCCGGACACCCCCAGGGTGCCTTCGCCGTCGACGTTGGAGCCGGCCTCCAGGTTGCGGGTGCCGCCGCCGAAGTTCAGGACGCTGCCGTTCGCCACGGAGTACAGGCCGGTGTCGGTGCCGCCGCCGTTGATCGAGAGCGTGCCGGCTTCCACGGACACCGTGCCGCTGTTGTGGAACGCGAGGCTGCCGGCGATCGCATGCGCGCCCGCGGCGGTCTGGCGCAGGAGGCCGTGGTTGTCCACGGTTCCGGTCCCGGTGTACAGGTTCAGCGGCGTCGCATGCGTGCTGGAGAGGTTGAACGTCCCGCAGGAGCAGTTCTTCAGCACGTTGTTGCCGCCGCTGAAGTACCCGAAGTAGATGGCGTCGTCGCCGCCGAGGTTCAGGGTGCCTTCGTTGCTCCAGAACTTGCCGCCGGTGAGCGCCACGAAGGTGCTGCTGCCCGGGATGTCGATGGTGGTCGTGCCGCGCGTCGTGAGCAGGCCGCTGCCGCTGATCGTGCTGAACCCGGTGATGTCGAATGCGCCCGTGGTCGTGAGGTCGCCCGCGCCCGTGAGGGTGCCGCCCGACAGGTTCAGGCGGATGGGGATCGTCAGCGCGTCGTCGACGCTGACCGTGCCGTTGGCGACCTGCACGTTGCCGCTGCCCGAGAACTCCACGCCCGAGGCCAGGTTGCGGGTGGTGTTGGCTCCCGCGAACGAGAGCACGGTGCCGGCCAGCGTCGTGTACTCGCCCGTGTCCGTGCCGCCGGCCTCGATCGACAGCGTGCCCGTCTGCACGTTGACGACGCCGGTGTTGTTGAAGGTGGTGCCGGCGCCATTGCCGATCGCATGGGACAGGCTCGCCACCTGGTTCAGCGTGCCGGCGTTGTTGATGAGCGTCGTGCCGGTGTAGTGGCTGAAGGGCCGCGCGTGCGTGCTGCCCAGGACGATCGTGCCGCCCGCCAGGTTGTTGAGCGTGTTCGTGCCGCCGGAGAAATACCCGAACAGGATGTAGTCGTCGTTCGCGACGTTGATCTGGCCGATGTTGTTCCACGTCTTGCCGCCGGTGACCGCCAGGAAGTCCGAGCCCGGCAGGTTCAGCGTCGTGGTGCCCTCCGTGCGGAACAATCCGGAACCGGTCAGGGTGCCGCGCCCGATCACGTCGAAGTTGCTCGCGACGGTGAGGTCGCCCGGGCCGGTCAGGGTGGCGGTGCCGAGTTCCACCGTCGGCGTGGCGATCGTGAGCGCGTGCTCCACGTTCACCGTGCCGCCGGACATGCGCAGCGTGCCGGTGCCCGTGAAGGTGGTGCCGGCTTCCAGGTTGCGCGTGCCGCCCGCGAAGTCGAGGACGGTGCCGTCGGCGATGGCGTACGTGCCGGAGTCGTCGCCGCCGCCGATCGCGAGCCGGCCGGCGTTGACGGCCACCGTGCCCATGTTGTCGAAGAGGATGCCGGTCTCGATCGCGTGGGCGCCCGTGGCATTCTGGTTCAGCGTGCCTTCGTTGTAGATCGTGCTGGTGCCGGTGTAGTGCGCCAGCGGCGTCGCGTGCGAGCTGGCGAGGTTCAGCGTGGCGCCGGCCGCGTTCACCAGGAGGTTGTTCCCGCCGCTCGTGTAGCCGAAGTAGATGAAGTCGTCGCCGCCGACGGTGAGGGTGCCTTCGTTGACCCAGGTCTTGCCGCCGGCGAGCGCCACGAAGTCACCGGTCGAAGGCATGTTCACCAGGGTCGGGCCGCGGGTGGTCAGCAGGCCCGGGCCGGTGAGGGTGCTGCGTCCCGTGATGTTGAAAGGCCCTTCGATGGCGAGGCTGCCGATGCCGCCCAGCGTGCCGCCCGCCAGGTTCAGCACCGTGGGCGCCATGACGGTCAGCGCCCCGTTCACGTTGACCGTGCCGCTGGCGATGCGCACGGTGCCGGGCCCGGTGAGCGCGGTGCCCGCATTGAGGTTGCGGGTGGTGCTGGGCGCACCGGCGAATGCGACGACGGCGCCAGTGCCGGCGTTCCAGGTGCCGGTGTCGTTGCCGCCGGCCTTGATCTCCGTGGTTCCCGACTGGCCGTTGAAGGTGCCGGTGTTGTTCACGTCCAGGCCGCTGCCGTTGCCGATCGCGTGCGTGAGGCTCGCCACCTGGTTGACGGTGCCCGCGTTGTTGAACGTGTTGGCGCCGGTGTAGTGGTTGATCGGGGTCGCGTTGGTGCTGCTCAGGACGATCGTGCCGCCCGGCTGGTTGTTCAGCGTGTTCGTGCCGCCGCCCGTGTACCCGAGGTAGATGGCGTCGTCGCCCGTGACGTTGATCTGCCCCGTGTTGTTCCACGTCTTGCCGCCCGAGACCGCGAGGAAGCCGCTGCCGGACGCCGTGTTGATCGTCGTCGTGCCGGGCGTGTTGAAGGCGCCCGTGCCGGCGAGCGTCGACGTGCCCGTGACGTTGAACGCGCCCTGCACGTCGATGTCGCCGGTGGCCGCGAGCGTGCCGCCGGACAGCGTCAGGCTGCCCATGGTGAACGGCGACTGGATGCTGGTGGTGCCTGCCGACTTGGTGACCGACTTGCCCGCGGCGTCGATGGTGCCGCCGTTCGCGTTCAGGGTGGCGTTGCCCAGCACCACGGCGCCGTCGCCGTTGAGGTCCTGGTCCGGCGTGAACACGATGTCCAGCTTGCCCGCGCTGGAGGTGATGCTCTGGTTGACCTCCACGTTCCGGTGCGCCTTGAACGTCAGCGTGGCGTCGGTGCCCGCCGTCTTGGCGATCGCCGCCTCGACGAGGATGTCGCCGATGTTGCTGGCGTCGCTGGTGGTGTCGACGATGACGTTGTTGCCCCCGTTCAGCACGCCCGCGATCGTCGCGGCCGACACCTCCGAGGTACCGCCGGGGCTGCGGAAATCGGCGCTCGCGTCCCGGTCCACGTCCACGATCTGGTTGTCGCGGTTCGTGATGCGGATCTGCGCCGGGTCCAGCAGCCAGGTGCCGCCGCGTCCCAGCGGGGCCCCCACGTCGATGCGGATGCCGCTCACGTCCAGCGCGTGGCTGGAGGTCTCGATGAAGCCGCCGTTGCCGCCGAGAAGGCCGCCGCGCGCCGAGATGCTGCCGTGCACCCGCGCGGATTCGTCCGCCCAGACGATCACGCGGCCGCCGTCGCCGCGCAGCGTCGCGTCCGCGCGCAAGGTCGCGCCGGGAGCGACGTAGGTGCGCGCCGCGTTGGGCACCGCTGCGTTCTTTCCCTGGTAGTCGCCGCCGACGCGGATGCGCCCGCCACCGGCGGGGCCGCTGGCGTCGATCTCGGCGCCTCCGAGTAGCCCGACGCGCTCGCCGAGCACGTCGATGCTGCCGCCCTTGTCGCCCGCGCTCGCGCGCACCCGGCCCGCCACGATGGCGTCGCCGCCGTCGGCACGGAGCACCACCTTGCCGCCCTCGGTCGAGACCGCCTGCGCGCGCACGAGGCCGCTGTGCGTCAGCGTGCCGGCGAAGATGCCGACCGCATCGCCCTGCAGCGTGCCGAGGTTCACCGCCTGGTCGCCGGCCTGCACGTGCAGGTGGATGCCTTCGAGGCCGCGGCCGGTGATGTCCACGGACTGCCCGGCCGCCAGGAGGGTGGCACCGCCGTTCGACGTGACGACGGCGGGCTGCCCCACGTCCACGCGGGGCGCGACCAGCACGACGTCACCGCCGCGCGCCACGATCCGCCCCTGCACGTCGACCGCGCCGGCCGAGCCCGCGTTGGTGAAGCGCAGGCGTCCGGCAATCGCGTCGGCATCGGTCATCGAGAGCGTCGAGGCGGTGAAGCCGGCCGTGTCCACGACACCGCCGGGCCCCACCGCGATGCCGGCCGGATTCACGAGCACCAGCTTCCCGTTGGAGCCCAGCCGGCCGTAGATCGAACTCGGATCGCCGCCGAGCACGCGGTTGATGGACAGGCTGCCCACGCCCGGCTGCTGGAACCACGTGGTGCTTCCGGCCGGGACGCTGAAGCTTTGCCAGTTGATCGCGGAGTGGCTGGTGCGCAATCCGTTCTGTGTCGTCACCGTGAGTGACGAACCGTTGCGGACGAAGGAGGCGCTGCCGTGCACGACCTGGGCGCCGGACGGCTGCGCGAGGCCCGCCGGGGGCGTGAAGCAGCCGGCCAGCGCCAGCACGAGCACGAGGGGCCGGTGGCCCGCGGTCGCGGGCGACGCTGCCGGCGGGCGCGGCGCGATGGGCGGGCGGGAATCGCGAAGCATGGGATGCACCTCCCTGCCGGGACTTACAGGCTTTGCATTTCGCAATGCCTTGGCCGGAGGCGCATTCTCGGCCCGCGCCTGCGCCTTGTCATCGGGATCGCAGGCGTGCAGCGAGACTTTGTGCCCTGTCGAGCAGGGTGCTCGCGCCGACGCGCGATGCGGTCGCGGTCGCCGTTAGCGGCGGGAGCTCACCACGATCCCGCCAACGATGAGCAGGAAGGCGAGCCCGTGGTACAGGTGCGGCGGCTCGCCGAGGAACGCGGCGGAGAAGACGGCCGCGAAGAGCGGCGTGAGGTTGGAGAAGAAGCCCGCGACGTTGGGCCCCACCCGCTGCACGCCCGCCCCCCAGCAGCGGTAGGCGAGGATGGCGGGGCCGGTGGCGACGAAGGCCAGGGCCAGCACGAGCGGCAGGCCCCAGGTGATCGACTGCGTGGTGACCACCGTCTCGGCGGCCGCGAACAGGCCGGACCAGGCGAGGCCCGGGACGAGCTGCGCCATGAGGAAGCCGGCCCAGTCGGAGCGCACTTCCGGCGGGTCGCCCGGGCGCGTGAGCAGCCAGCTGTAGAGCGCCCACGATGCGGTCGCGAGCAGGATGTAGAGGTCGCCGGGCACGAGCCGGACTTCGGCCAGGTGCGAGAGCTCGCCGCGGGACAGCACGACCAGCACGCCCGAGATGGACAGGGCCGCGCCCACGACCTGCCGGAGCGTGATGCGCTGGCCGAAGAAGGCCGCGCCCAGTCCGAGCATGAAGGCCGGAATGCTGGCGGCGACGAGCGTCACGTTGATCGGCGTGGAGGTCTTCAGCGCCAGGTACTGCAGCGCGTTGTAGCACCCGACGCCCAGCAGCCCGAGCACCGTGTAGCGCCCGATGCGGTCCCACACCGGGCTGGCCGCACCCAGCAGCCGCCACGCGAAGGGCAGCAGCAGCACGAAGGCGATCGCCCAGCGCAGGAAGTTGAGCGTGAGCGGCGGCACGAGCGGTGCCACGATGCGGCCCACCACCGCGTTGCCCGCCCACATCAGCGGCGGCAGCGTCAGGAGGAGGGCGGTGGAGAACGTGAGGCGCTGGTTCATGGAGGCGGCGATGCAGCCGCGCACTGTAGCGGAAGGGCCGTTTCCCTTCCGGGGCGGTGGCCGCGGATTCGTGGCAGGATGCGCGCCATTCCCCAAGCCACAACGCAGGAGACTCACGTGAGCAAAGCGGTCCAGATCCGCCAGCATGGCGGCGCCGAGCAGATGGAAATCGTGGACGTGCAGGTCGGCGACCCCGGCCCGGGCGAGATCCGCATCCGCCACAAGGCCATCGGCCTGAACTTCATCGACGTCTACCAGCGCAGCGGCCTCTATCCGATGGCCATGCCGCTCACGCTGGGCATGGAAGGCTCCGGCGTGGTGGAGGCCGTGGGTCCCGGCGTCACGCACCTGAAGGCGGGCGACCGCGCCGCGTACGCGAGCCATCCGCCCGGCTCCTATTCCGAGCTGCGCGTCATGCCGGCCAAGAACGTGTGCAGGCTGCCCGACGCCATCAGCTTCGAGACGGGCGCGGCGATGATGCTCAAGGGGCTCACGGCGCAGTACCTGCTCAAGCGCACCCTGCCCCAGGGCGGCCTGCAGGCCGGCGACTACGTGCTGTTCCACGCGGCCGCGGGCGGCGTGGGCCTGATCGCGTGCCAGTGGGCGAAGGCCCTGGGCCTGCAACTGATCGGCACCGCGGGCAGCGAGGAGAAGTGCCAGCTCGCGAAGTCCCTGGGCGCCGCGCACGTGATCAACTATGCGAAGGAAGACTTCAAGGCCCGCGTCATGGAGATCACGGGCGGGCAGGGCGTGAAGGTGGTGTACGACTCGGTGGGCAAGGACACCTGGGACAAGTCGCTGGACTGCCTGCGGCCTTTCGGCCTCATGGCGAGCTTCGGCAACTCCTCCGGCGCCCCGGCGCCCTTCGCGCCCGGCATCCTGGGCGTCAAGGGCTCGCTGTACGTCACGCGCCAGACCCTGTTCACGCACATCGCCACGCGCGAAGCCAACCAGCAGATGGCCGACGACCTGTTCGAGGTCGTCACCAGCGGCAAGGTGCAGATCCGCATCGACCAGCGCTTCCCGCTCGCGCAGGTCCGAGAGGCGCACCAGGCGCTGGAAGCGCGTAAGACGACCGGCAGCACGATCCTGACGCTGTAACCCGGCCAGGAAAGGGTTCACGCACGGCACCGGCGGGGTATCGTTTCCTACAAAGGCATGGCTCGCGCGCTTTCAGCCGGGCGCCTAGGCGCCGCCTAAAGTCCAGCCAGGGCAGGAAAGGGACTTCCTGCCCGCGGAGACCCAAGCCATGACCTTTCGCGCCTACATCGTCGAGGACAGCTCGACGATCCGGGACAACCTGATCGAGACCCTGAAGGACCTGGCGCAATTCGAGCCGGTCGGCACCACCGCCTCGGAGCACGAAGCCAAACGCTGGCTCGCCGGCAATGCGTGGGACCTGGCCATCATCGACCTGTTCCTGCGGGAGGGCAGCGGCATGAACGTGCTGGAAGCCTGCCGCAAGCGCCAGCCGGCGCAGAAGATCGTCGTGCTGTCCAACCACTCCTCGCGCGACGTGCGCTGGCGCTGCCAGCAGCTCGGCGCGGATGCCGTGTTCGACAAGTCGACGGAGCTGGAGGCGCTGGTGGACTATTGCGCGCAGCTGCGCGCGCGGGCGGACGCCGGCGAGGCGGCGCTCACAGCACCCGCGACGGCTGCTCCGGCATCACCGGCGGCCTGAGCCGGCTGGGCGCCAGGGCGCCCGCCGAATCCAGGATGGGATAGGCGATCGAGCAGATGTGGGAGTTGATCCGCTTGAGGTCGCTGATCAGGTCCAGGTGCAGGGAGCTGGTCTCGATGCTCTGCGCCGTGTTCTCGGCCAGGCGCGTGAGGTGCGTGCCGGCGTAGGCACGCTCCAGGTCGCGGAAGCGCGCCTTCTCTTCCAGCAGCTTCTGGGCGTCGCGGATCGAGCCGTTGAGGAACACGCTCATCCCGAGCCGCAGGTTGTCGACCAGCCGGGCGTGCAGCTCGCAGATCTCGGCCATGCCGGCGTCGGAGAAGTTGCGGCCCTTCCTGATCTTCTTGTCCTCGATGTCGATGAGGATCCGCTCGATGATGTCGCCGATCTGCTCCATGTTGATCGTGAAGCTGATGATGTCGGTCCAGCGTCGGCTTTCCTCCTCGCCGAGGGCCTCGCGCGAGATCTTGGTCAGGTAGTACTTGATCGCGGAGTAGAGCTGGTCGACGGTGTCGTCCATCTTGCGCAGCTCCTCGGCCATGCGCAGGTCGTTGTCCTTGATCACCCGCAGCATGCCGAGCAGCATGGTCTCGACCACGTCGGCCTGGTGCAGCGCCTCGCGCGCGGCGTTCGAGATGGCGAGCGAGGGAGTGGCGAGCGCGGAGGGGTCGAGGTGGTGCGGGCGGCCGGCCACCATGTTCTTGTCCTGCTTGGGCAGCCACTGCTCGACGAGCCGCGAGACGTGGTGCGTGAGCCCGAGGAAGACGAGTCCGATGATGATGTTGAACGTGAGGTGGTACAGCACCACCAGCGTGGCGTGTTCGGCGATGTAGGGGCTCACGTGGCGCACCCACAGGCCCACGAAGGGCGCGGCGAGGAGCACGCCCACCGCCTTGAACACCAGGTTGCCCATGGGCACCTGGCGCACTTCGACCGCGGAATTCGCGGTGGCCACCACGGCGAGCAGGCCGCTCCCGAGGTTCGCGCCCAGCGTCAGGCCCAGGGCGACGTCGACCGGGATGGCGCCGGAGCTGGCCAGCGTGGCCGTGAGCAGCACGATCGCGAGGCTGGAATAGGCGAGCACCGAGAGCACGGCGCCGACGGTGATCTCCAGCAGGATGTCGCTGGAGAGGGATTCCAGCATCGCCTTGACGGCCGGGGCCCGCACGATGATTCCCGTGGACTCCGCGACGAGGCGCAGCGCCAGCAGCATCAGGCCCAGCCCGATCAGCACCCGGCCGAAGCGGCCCAGCGGGCTGGACTGGCGCGTGATGAACAGCACCACGCCCACCAGGATGAACAGGGGGGACAGCCAGGACAGGTCGAAGGAGAACACCACCGCCATCAGGCTGGTGCCCACGTCGGCGCCCAGCATGACGGCCAGCGCCGTCGCGAGGCCGACGAGGCCCTGGCCGACGAAGGAGGAGACGATCAGCGCGGTGGCGGTGCTGGACTGGACGAGGGCCGTGACGCCCAGGCCGGCCATCGCCGCCGCGGGGCGGGTGGCGATGCTGCGCGCGAGCACGTGGCGCAGGTTGGCGCCGAAGACTCGCAGGATGCCGGTGCGTACGAGGTATGTGCCCCAGACCAGCAGCGCCACGGCCGCCAGCAGGTTCAGCAGATGCTTCATTCTTGAAACAATGATACGCCCGGTCCCCGGAGGACAGGGTAAAGCCGTATCGCGGGGCCCACAGTGCCTGGCTTCGTCACCCCCGCCTCCGCGGGGATGACGGTCAGGAGGCCTTGCTCTTGCGCACCCGCAGGAGCTCGTCCAGGATCAGCCCGATCGCCCCGATCGTGATCGCCGTGTCCGCCACGTTGAAGGCCGGGAAGTACCAGCGCTGCTCCCAGTGGAACTGCAGGAAGTCCACCACGTACCCGTGCAGCAGCCGGTCGATCACGTTGCCGACGGCGCCGCCCAGGATGCAGGCGAGCGCGAAGCAGAACAGCCGCTGCCCCGCGTGGGTGCGCAGCAGGTACAGGATGAACAGCGTGGCGACCGCGCCGATGCCGACGAACAGCCAGCGTTGCCACCCCGAGGCCGCGGCCAGGAAGGAGAAGGCCGCGCCGGTGTTGTGCGCCCGCACGATGTTGAAGAAGGGCGCCACGTAGGTCGAGTCGCCGTACTGGTAGTAGCCGAGGATCAGGACCTTGGTCAGCTGGTCGGCGATCAGCACGATCAGCGCGAGACCCAGCCAGGGCAGCATGCCGTGGCGGTTCACCTCGGGCCGCATGAAGGAGGTACCGCGCGCCATCAGGCGTGCTCCCGCGGCTCGCCCGCGCCGAACAGGTTGCTCACGCAGCGGCCGCAGATGGCCGGGTGTTCCGGGTCGACGCCCACGTCGGAGCGCCAGTGCCAGCAGCGGTCGCACTTGGCCTGCGTGCTCGGGTGGGCCTCGACGGCCAGCTCGTTGCCCGCCTGCAGCTTCACGGCGGAGGCGATGAAGATGAACTTCAGGTCCTCGCCCAGGCTGGCCAGCAGCGCATGGTCTTCCGGCGGCGCCGTGATCACGAGGTTCGCCTGCAGCGACGAGCCGACGCGGCCCGTCGCGCGCAGCGCCTCGATCTCCTTGTTGGCCAGGTCGCGGACGGCGCGGATGCGGTTCCACTTCGCCAGCAGCGCCGCGTCCGGGCCGCCGATCTCGGCGTACTCCTCCAGGAAGATGGACGGCGAGTGGCCGAACACCTTCCAGGCCTCTTCGGCCGTGAAGGACAGGAAGGGCGCCATCCAGCGCAGCATGGCGTGCGTGATGTTCCACAGCGCCGTCTGCGCGCTGCGGCGGGCGAGCGACTTGGGCGCCGTCGTGTACAGGCGGTCCTTCAGCACGTCGAGGTAGAAGGCGCCCAGGTCCTCGGAGCAGTAGACCTGCAGTTTCGCGACCACCGGGTGGAACTCGTAGACCTCGTAGTGCGCCAGCACCTCCGCCTGGAATTCGGCCGCGCGCGCGAGCGCGTACCGGTCGATCTCCAGCATCTCGGCGCGCGGCACGGCGTCCTTCGCGGGGTCGAAGTCGCTCACGTTGGCGAGCAGGAAGCGCAGCGTGTTGCGGATGCGGCGGTACGCATCCACGACGCGGGCGAGGATCTTGTCGTCGCCGGCGATGTCGCCCGAGTAGTCGGAGGCGGCCACCCACAGGCGGATGATTTCCGCGCCCAGCTTCTTGCTGGTCTCCTGCGGATCGACGCCGTTGCCCAGCGACTTGGACATCTTGCGCCCCTGGCTGTCCACCGTGAAGCCGTGCGTGAGCAGGCCGCGGTAGGGGGCGCGGCCGTACATCGCGCAGGCGGTCAGCAGCGAGCTGTGGAACCAGCCGCGGTGCTGGTCGTGGCCTTCCAGGTACAGGTCGGCCTCGGGACCGTTCTCGTGCGCGGCGCCCTTGTGCGAGCCCTTGAGCACCGTGGTATGCGTCGTGCCGGAGTCGAACCACACTTCCAGGATGTCCTGGCTCTTGGTGTAGTTCGGCGCGTCCGCCGCGGCGCCCACCTTGGCGAGGATCTCCTCGGTGGAGGCCTTGCTCCAGGCCTCGATGCCGCCGGCCAGCACGATGTCGGCCGCGACGTCGAGGATCTCCGGCGTCTTCGGGTGCAGCTCGCCCGAGTCCTTGTGCAGGAACAGGGGCAGGGGCACGCCCCAGCTGCGCTGGCGCGAGATGCACCAGTCGGGGCGGCCGGCGATCATGTCGCGCAGCCGGGCCTTGCCGTTCTCGGGGAAGAAGCTGGTGTCCTCGATGGCCTTCAGCGCCATGTTGCGCAAGGTGTCGGGGGCCTTGTCCTTCGTGAACACGCCTTCGCCCTCGTCCATGCGGATGAACCACTGGGCCGCGGCGCGGTAGATGACCGGCGTCTTGTGGCGCCAGCAGTGCGGGTAGCTGTGGACGATGGCTTCGGTCGCGAACAGGCGGCCCGCCTTGTCCAGCGTGTCGATGATGTGCGGGACGGCCTTCCAGATGTTCTCGCCGCCGAACAGGGCGAAGTCCGGCGCATAGGCGCCGTTGCCCTGCACCGGGTTGAGGATGTCGTCGTAGCGCATGCCGTGCGCCACGCAGCTGTTGAAGTCGTCCAGGCCGTACGCGGGCGAGGAGTGCACGATGCCGGTGCCGTCCTCCGCCGTGGCGTAGTCGGCGAGGTAGACGGGCGAGAGGCGGCGGAAGCCGGCGTCCGCGTCGTACAGCGGGTGCTGGAACTCCAGGCCGCCCAGGTTCTTGCCGGGCGTCGTGGCCAGCACCTGGCCGGGCAGCTTGTAGCGGGCCAGGCACTTCTCCACCAGCGACTCGGCCACGATGAGGCGGCCGCGCGGCGTGTCGACCAGCGCGTAGACGATCTCGGGGTTGAGGTTCAGCGCCTGGTTGGCGGGGATGGTCCAGGCAGTGGTCGTCCAGATCACCGCGAAGATGTCGCTGCCGGCCGCGGGCGCGCCGAACGCCGCCGCCACCTTCGCGGGGTCGTTCGCCTTGAAGCCGACGTCCAGCGTCTGCGACTTCTTGTCCGCGTACTCGATCTCGAACTCCGCGAGCGAGGAGCCGCAGTCGAAGCACCAGTACACGGGCTTCAGGCCGCGGTACACGAAGCCGCGCTCCATCACGCGCTTGAAGGCGCGGATCTCCAGGGACTCGTTGGTGAAGTCCATGGTCTTGTACGGATGGTCCCAGTCGCCCAGCACGCCCAGGCGCTTGAAGTCGCCCATCTGGATGCCGATCTGCTCGGTGGCGAACGCGCGGCTCTTGGCCTGCATCTCGTCGCGCGGCAGGTTGCGGCCGTACTTCTTCTCGATCGCGTTCTCGATCGGCAGGCCGTGGCAGTCCCAGCCCGGGATGTAGGCGGCGTCCAGCCCCTTGAGCTGGCGCGACTTCACGATCATGTCCTTGAGGATCTTGTTGACCGCGTGCCCCATGTGGATCTGGCCGTTGGCGTATGGCGGGCCGTCGTGCAGGATGAACTTCTGGCGCCCGCAGCGCGCTTCGCGCAGGCGCTTGTAGAGGCCCTGGTCCTCCCACTCCTTCACCCAGCCGGGTTCCCGCTTGGGCAGGTCGCCCCGCATCGGGAAGGGCGTGTCGGGCAGGTTCAGGGTGGCGCGGTAGTCGGTCTTGTCGGTCATGGGAAGCCCTGATTTGTCATCCCGGCCTCGAGCCGGGATCCATACGGAGGTGGAAATGCCATGGATTGCGGGCTTGCCCCGGACTCGATCCGGGGTCGGTCCGCAATGACAAATTCAAATTCGGTCGCGCGTGGTCTGCCGGCGCGTCTCGGCATGCGTAGACGCGAAGAAGGCGCGCGCCGCGTCGCAGTCGCGCGCGATGCCCGCCTGCAGGGCGCCGAGGCTGTCGTAGCGCAGCTCGTCGTGCAGTTTGTGCAGCAGTTCCACGCGGATGATTTTACCGTACCCCCCCTCCGGGCCGAGGTGGGCGGGCCATTGCAGGCAATGCGTCTCCAGCAGGACGCGCCCGCCATTGACGTCGCGGGGGTCCAGCGAAGGGCGGATGCCCAGGTTGGCGACGCCTTCCAGGGGCTGGTCGCCCAGGCCGTGGACCTGGACGGCGAAGATGCCGCTGGCCGCCGGCTTCCAGTGGGAGAAGCGCAGGTTGAGGGTCTTGAAGCCGAGGTCGCGGCCCAGCTTTCGGCCATGGACCACGTGGCCGCTGATGCTGTACGGCCGGCCGAGCAGGGCGGCCGTGCCCGCCATGTCGCCGCGGGCGAGCGCCTCGCGTACCGCCGAGCTCGAGACGCGCAGGCCGTGCACCTCGTAGCTGTTCATGCGCGCCACGTCGAAGCCGAGGCGGCTGCCGGCGGAATCCAGCATCGCGTAGTCGCCGGCGCGCTTCGCGCCGAATCGGAAGTCGTCGCCCACGAGCACGTACTTCGCGCCCAGGCCCTTCACCAGCACGTCGGAGATGAAGTTTTCGGGCTGCTGGCTGGACAGGCGCGCGTCGAACTTGAGGATCACGCACTGGTCGACGCCGCACTTGCGCAGCTCCGTGAGCTTGTCGCGCAGCGTGGCGATGCGGGCGGGCGCGAGCTCCGGCTTGCGGTGCAAGCCAGCGAAGTAGTCGCGCGGGTGCGGCTCGAAGGTGAGCACGCAGCTGGGCACGCCGCGGTGGCGGGCCTCGTTGTTCAGCAGCGCCAGCATCGCCTGGTGGCCGCGGTGCACGCCATCGAAGTTGCCGATGGTGAGCGCGCACGCCCGGGCGATCTGGGGGTGGTGGAAGCCGCGCAGGATCTGCATGACGGTGGTATCTTTTTTGTAGCAACGGGTGCACGTTGGACGGCGCCAACGCACCGATGGCCTGCCACGAGCGCATCCTCAAAACACGGTATATTGTCTCTTAGCCTGCCGCCAGGCGCTGTCGGTCTGTTCGTCGTTGAATGGAGGCGCGTTTTGAAGGTCTTGAAGCTGTCCGCCCAGGGACTGCCCCAGTCGTGGATTTCGCTGGAGCAAGCCGTCCTGCACTATGCCGCCGACCAGGTCCGGTGGGAGGCAGGCGCCGAGGTGGCCATCTTCCGCGGCGGGCTCAATGCGCGCACCGGGCGGCAGTCGCTGGTCACGGTCAACAGCATCATCGGCACCAAGGGCGTGCCGAACATCAACCCCTTCGAGCTGAAGCCGGGCCTCACCAACGGCAAGCTGTTCGCGCGCGACCGCAACATCTGCGCCTATTGCGGCGAGCAGCACGCCGAGGACGAACTCACCCGCGAGCACATCGTGCCGTTCGCGCAGAACGGCAAGGACCACTGGATGAACGTGGTGACCGCCTGCCGGGGCTGCAACCACCGCAAGGGCAGCCGCACGCCGGAGCAGGCGGGGATGTCGCTGCTGTACACGCCTTACATTCCCAGCCTCTGGGAGGACTTCATCCTGCGCAACCGCCGCATCCTGGCGGACCAGATGGAGTTCCTGATGGCGCATTTGCCGAAGAACTCGCGGCTGCACGACGCGTAGCGCTCTCGCGCATCGCTGGGTGCGCATGCGCGCAACCCAGTCTACGCCGCCCCGCCGGCATCCGTTAATACGTCAACTCCAGCACCGTCACCTCGTTGTTCGCCGTCGGCCACGTGCGCCCGACGACTTTCTCCCCGTTGAACTCCGCCACCACCGCGCGCTGCGGCCCGTTCGGCTTGAGCCGTGAACTGGAGACGCCGGCACCCGGCAGCGCCCCCGGCGGCGGCGTCTGGCCGTCGAAGGCCATCCGGTCGCGCGCAGGATCGAAGTAGCCGCGCGGCCGCGTCATGATGACCAGCGAGGGGCCGGAGCGGTCCGTCTCCGGGATGCGTTCCGGACGCAGGTGCACGTAGTGGCTCGAACGCGCGAAGGGGCTGCGGTAGATGTGCGTGGTGGCGTAGCCGGGCGCGCCCACGACGAACTCGTACGGCGTGCCGCGCTGCGCCTGCAGGGGGCCCCAGCTTCCGTCGGCCCCGATCACCTGCGTGTGCACCGCGGCGCCCTGGCGCTGGCCGGTGGCCGCATCGACGGCGTAGACCTCCAGCCGCGCGCCCGGCAGCGGCAGGTTGTTGCTCACGTTGCCGCTGGCGGGATCGGTGGACGAGACGCCCATCCCCGTCACCTTGCCGCGCAGCAGGACGCGGTCTTCCGGCACGATCTCCACCGTGCGCGGCTCCCTGCCCGTGATGAAGCGGTAGGTCGCCGCGAACGCCTCGGGCGAGAACGAGACCTCGCGGTGGTCCGCCCGCGGCAGCACGACGTTCGTCGCGCCCTTCAGTTCCGGGCCCGCGTACGTCACGCCGGTGTTCAACTTGGGGTCGCCGATCCAGGTGCCCAGGGGCTGCGCGTACTTGTCGTTGTTGTCCGAGCGCAGCGTCAGCCACTTCACGGGGCCCGTCACCTCGTCGCCGGCGGCGTTCTTGGGCGCGTTGAGGGCTTGCAGGAAAGGGCCGTTGCCGGCGAATTCGTTGTCCGGCGCGCGGCCCGGCACGTTCCACACGCCGTGGTTCGGCACGCCGCCCAGGATCGCGTGGCTCACCTTGGCAGCGCCGCCGCCGTTCTGGATGTAGTTGCGCACCGCGTAGCCGCCGCGCGAATTGGCCACGAGCACCACCTGGCGCGCGCCCGTGGCCGCGAGGACCTTGTCGACTTCCGAGCGCAGGAAGGCCATGGATTCCGCGGCCGACGTGCGCCCGGGCTCCGGCTTGCTGTTCTCGGCCCGCGCGAGCGGATAAGGCAGATCGATCGCGACCAGCCGGTCGCGCGGCCAGCCGTTGGATTCGAAGCGCCAGATCGTCGTCTGCCAGAGCGCGGCGCTGTCGCCGTTGCCGTGGACGAAGACGATGGGCGGGTGCTCGGACATGAAGGGGCCGGTCGTGCAGGCAGTGGCGGTCAGCGTCAAGGCTGCGCCAAGGAACTGGCGGCGGCTGGTCATCGTTGTGGTTCTCCCAAAGGAAACGCCCGCGCGCGGCGGGCGTTGACGGCGTGGCGCGCGGGTCAGGCGAACACGCCCGCCGTGTCCTGCATTCTTTCCGACACCTCGCCGAGGTGGTGCAGGGTATCCCCGTACTGCAGTTCGAGCTGCGTGAGCTTCTTGAAGTAGTGGCTGCCCACGTATTCGTCGGTGACGCCGATGCCGCCGTGCAGCTGCACCGAGTTCTGTCCCACGAAGCGCAGGCTCACGCCCAGCTGGTACTTCGCGCGCGCCATCGCCCGGCGGCGTTCCTCGGCCGGCGCATTGAGCTTCAGCGAGGCGTAGTAGCTCATGGACCGCGCGAGCTCCTGCTGCATCTTCATGTCCGCCATGCGGTGGCGCAGCGCCTGGAAGGTGGCGAGCGTCACGCCGAACTGCTTGCGCGTGTTCAGGTATTCGGCCGTGAGCTCCATCGTGCGGTCGATCGCGCCCACGCCTTCGGCGCAGGTGCAGGCGATGGCGATGTCCACCGCATGTTCCAGCGCGGGCAGGCCGTCGGCGGTGACCAGCGTGGCGGGCGCGTCGCGCAGGCTCACTTCGGCGGCGCGGCCTTCGTCCACGGTGGGATAGCCGCGGGTCGCGACGCCTTGCGCCGAGCGCTGCACGAGGAAGAGGCCGATCCTGCCGTTCGCCTTGGCGGGGACGATGAAGGCGTCGGCCTGGTCGCCCGCGGGCACGACGCTCTTGTCGCCCGAGACCTTCCAGCCGCCGCCCGCCTGCGTCGCGGTGGCCTCGACCTGGTCGAGGCGGTAGCGCGCCTTGCGTTCCTGCTGCGCGAGCACGACGAGCGCTTCGCCGGAGGCGATCTTGCCCAGCCAGGCCGATTTGACGTCCTCACCGGCGTACGCGCCGAGGACGCCGCTCGCGACGAGCGTCTGCGCCAGCGGCTCCAGCACGATGCCGCGCCCGAGCTCCTCCATCACCACCATCGCCTCGACCGGGCCCATGGCCATGCCGCCGTGGTCTTCGCTGACGTAGAGGCCGGTGAGGCCCAGTTCGGCGAGCTCGCCATAGGCCGCGCGGTCGAAGCCGCCCGCCTTGGCGATGCCTTGCCGGCGCTCGAACGTGTAGCTGCGGTCCACCCACTTGCGCACGGCGTCGCGCAGCTGTTCCTGGTCGTCGGAAAAATTAAAATCCATATCTCATTCCTCGCGTAGCGACAAGCTGGAGCCCCCTCGCGGAGGGGGCGCGGGGGAGCGGTGTATTGGCGCAATGCGCAGGTTGTTCATAGGCGTCAGCCGAGAACGACCTGCGCCACGATGTTGCGCTGCACTTCGTTGGAGCCGCCGTAGATCGTGGTCTTGCGCATGTTGAAGTAGGTGGCGGCCAGCGGCGCCAGGGCGGCGGCGCCCACGTAGTCGCCCTGGTAGCCGGCTTCCATCGCTTCGCGGATGAAGGGGATGGCGTACGGGCCCGCGGCGAGCATCATCAGCTCCGTGTAGCGCTGCTGGATCTCGCTGCCCTTGATCTTCAGCAGGCCGGCGATGTCCAGCGGGTTCTTGCCCGACTTCTCGGCCGACAGAACGCGCAGCACCAGCATCTCCAGCGCCACGATGTCCACTTCCAGCTTCGCGATCTCGTCGCGGAAGCGCTGGTCGCTGTAGACGCCTTCGCTCTTGGCGATGCGCTTGAGGCGCTCCAGCTCGCGCTTGGCGCGGTTGACGTCCGCGATGTTGGTCCGCTCGTGCGACAGCAGGTGCTTGGCGTAGGTCCAGCCCTTGTTCTCCTCGCCGATCAGGTTCTCCGCGGGCACTTCGACGTTGTCGAAGAACACCTCGTTCACCTCGTGGCCGCCATCGAGCATGATGATCGGGCGCACCGTGACGCCCGGCGACTTCATGTCGATCAGCAGGAAGGAGATGCCGGTCTGCGGCTTGCCTTCGGTGGAGGTGCGCACCAGGCAGAAGATCCACTCGCCGTACTGGGCGAGCGTGGTCCACGTCTTCTGGCCGTTGACGATGTACTTGTCGCCGCGGCGCTCGGCGCGGGTCTTCAGCGACGCGAGGTCCGAGCCGGAGCCCGGCTCGCTGTAGCCCTGGCTCCACCAGACCTCGCCGCTCGCGATGCCGGGGAGGAAGCGCTTCTGCTGCTCGGGCGAGCCGAACGCCATGATCACGGGGGCGACCATCACCGGCCCGAAGGGCACGATGCGCGGCGCGCCGGCGAGGGCGCACTCTTCCTCGAACAGGTGCTTCTGCACGGCGGTCCAGCCCGGGCCGCCGAACTGCTTGGGCCAGCCGTAGCCCAGCCAGCCCTTCTTGCCGAGGATCCTGGCCCAGCGCTGCATGTCCTCGCGCGTGAGGTGCAGGGCGTTGTGCACCTTGTGGGCGATGTCCTGCGGCAGGTTCTCGCGCACCCAGGCGCGGATGTCCTCGCGGAACTTCTGTTCTTCAGGGGTGAAAGCTAGGTCCATGGGGGTGTCTCCGGGGGATCGCGCATTTAAGCACGGTCGTTCGTTTCCGTCTGTCCGGGCCGTGACAAACCGAGTTGCGCGAGCAGGTCCTGCACCTGCGCACGCAGCTCGGCGACTTCGGATTCCAGCGCTGCCACGCGCGCCTCGAGCGCGCCGGCCTCCTCCGCGGGGGCGGCGGGTGGCGCCTGCACGGGGACGCTGGTGTCGACGGGGCCGCACAGGAGGTGCGCCCAGCGAGTCTCGCGCGACCCGGGCGCGCGTGGCAATTGCACGACCAGGGGACCCCCGCGTTCCTCGCTGCGGTCCCGCATCTCTTCCAGGAAGGCTTCCACGGAGGAGATGTCCGCGAAGCGGTACCAGCGCTCCGAATGGATCCGCAGTTCGCCGGCCGTCTGCGGCCCCCGCAGCATCAGCAGGCCCAGCAGCACGGCGGATTGCTCCGGCACCACCATCGCCCGCTGGAAGTTGTGCTCCCAGCGGTCCGTGCGGCTGCCGCGGGTGGTGAACGCCAGCGAGCGGCGCTTCAGCCCGTCCAGCGCCTCCTGCACTTCGCCTTCGCCGAGGTTGGTGATCGGGTCGCGGCTGCTTTTCTGGTTGCAGCCGGCGACGAGCGAATTCAGCGTCATGGGATAGCTGTCCGGCACCGTGCGGGCCTTCTCCATGAGCGTGCCCAGCACGCGGGCCTCGGCGGCCGTCAGCGGGCTCATCGCGCGCCCTCCGGGATAATCGCGCTCGACATGAAGAACATCGTGATCCTGATTTCCGGTGGGGGCTCGAACATGGCCGCCATCGTACGCGCGGCGCAGCGCGACGATTGGCGCCAGCGGCACGGCGCCGTGGTCCGGGCCGTCATCAGCAATCGCGCGGATGCGCGAGGCCTGGCCTTCGCGCGGGAGCAGGGCATCGCCGCCGAAGTGGTCGACCACAAGCCGTTCGCCACGCGCGAAGCCTTCGACGACGCGCTCGCGGCCACGATCGACCGCCATGCCCCGGCGCTCGTCGTGCTCGCGGGCTTCATGCGCATCCTCACGCCGGGCTTCGTCGCACGGTATGCGGGGCGCCTGGTCAACATCCACCCCTCGCTGCTGCCCGCGTTCCCGGGCCTGCACACGCACCAGCGTGCGCTGGAGGCGGGCTGCCGCTTCACCGGTGCCACGGTGCACCAGGTGACGGCCGAACTGGACCACGGCCCCATCCTGGACCAGGCGGTGGTGCCCATCCTCGCCGGCGACACGCCGGAGGCGATCGCGGCCCGCGTGCTCACGCAGGAGCACATCGTCTATCCCCGCGCGATCGCGCAACTGCTCCCCCGCCTGCAGGAAGTCCATGCATCCTAAAGCGCTGCTCGAAGCCTGCGCCGCGCTCGTCGCGCAGGTGCTCCGCCTCGACCACCCCGCCGACGCGATCGTGTCTCGCCACTTCCGCGAGAACCGTTCCCTGGGCCCGCGCGAACGCGCCACGCTCGCCGAGACCGCCTACGCGGTGCTGCGGCGCAAGCTCCTGTACGAGAACCTGGCGCAATCGGGCAGCGGCCCGCGCGAGCGCCGGCTGGCCATCCTGGGCTTCGCCGGCCCGCGCGATTTCCTCAAGAGCGCGCTGTCGGAACAGGAGAAAGCCTGGCTGGACCATTGCGACGCCATCGACGTCGCCTCGCTGCCCGAACGCTTCCGCCACAACCTGCCGGAGTGGCTCGCGGAACCGTTGAAGGCGCAGGTCGGCGACGACTTCTGTCCGCTCGTCGCGGCCCTGGAGCAGCCCGCGCCGCTGGACCTGCGCGTGAATGCGTTCACCGACAAGCGCGAGGACGTCCGCAAGGAGCTGGAGCTCGCCGGCATCCACGCGAAGCCCACGCCCTATTCGCCGTGGGGACTGCGGATCGACGGCAAGCCCGCGCTCACGAAGCTGGATGCCTTCGCCCGCGGTGCCGTGGAAGTGCAGGACGAGGGTTCCCAGCTGCTGGCCCTGCTCACCGACGCGCGGCGCGGCCAGATGGTCGTCGACTTCTGTGCCGGCGCGGGCGGCAAGACGCTGGCGCTGGGCGCGGCGATGCGCAACACCGGCCGGCTCTACGCCTTCGACGTGTCGGCGCACCGCCTGGACAACCTCAAGCCCCGGCTGGCCCGCAGCAAGCTGTCCAACGTGCATCCGGCGGCGATCGCCCATGAACGGGACGACCGGATCAAGCGCCTCGCGGGCAAGATCGACCGCGTGATCGTGGACGCGCCGTGTTCCGGCCTGGGCACCTTGCGGCGCAACCCGGACCTCAAGTGGCGCCAGTCGCCCCAGGCTTTGGCGGAGCTGACGGCCAAGCAGGCGGCCATCCTCGAAAGCGCTGCAAGGCTGCTGAAAGCCGGCGGGCGCATCGTCTACGCCACGTGCAGCGTGCTGCGGGCGGAAAACGAGGACATCGCGGCGGCTTTCACGGCCTCCCACCCGGGGTTTCGGCGGCTGCGCGTGGAGGAACTGCTGGAACAGGCCAAGGTGCCCGGCGCGGCGAGCCTCTGCAATGCGGAGGGAGCCGACCTGCGGCTCTGGCCGCACCGCCATGCGACGGACGGTTTCTATGCCGCTGCCTGGGAAAAAGTCCAGCCCTGACAACACCCTGGCAAATAAACGGGGCCGGATTGAACCCCCGGCCCTAAAATCCCTCCAACGTCTTCGCAGTGCATTTCTGCGGGCTTTTGTCTTACAAGAGAAAGAGACTCTCCCTCCATGTTGCTTCCCGACTGGGCCGTGCTGAACGCGGCCATCGACTGGCTCGGCCACGGCCTCTGGGACCTGTCCTGGTGGCAGATCGTGCTGTACACGCTGGTCACCACGCACTTCACGATCGCCAGCGTCACGATCTTCCTGCACCGGAGCCAGGCGCACCGGGCCATGGACCTGCACGCCATCCCGTCGCACTTCTTCCGCTTCTGGCTGTGGCTGGGCACGGGCATGGTGACCAAGGAGTGGGTGGCCATCCACCGCAAGCACCACGCGAAGTGCGAGACCGAGGACGACCCGCACAGCCCGCAGACCCGCGGCATCGACACCGTGCTGTGGCGCGGCGCCGAGCTGTACCGCGCGGAAGCGAAGAACAAGGAAACGATCGCCAAGTTCGGCCACGGCACGCCCAACGACTGGATCGAGCGCAACCTGTACACCCGCTACAGCTGGCAGGGCGTGGGCCTGATGCTGATCCTGAACCTGGCGCTGTTCGGCGCGGTCGGCGCGGCCGTCTGGGCCGTCCAGATGCTGTGGATCCCGATCACCGCCGCCGGCATCATCAACGGCATCGGCCACTACTGGGGCTACCGCAACTTCGAGGCGCCGGACTCCAGCACGAACATCTCGCCCTGGGGCCTGATCATCGGCGGCGAGGAGCTGCACAACAACCACCACACGTACCCGACCTCGGCCAAGTTCTCGGTCAAGCCGTACGAATTCGACCTGGGCTGGTTCTACATCAGCGTGATGTCGAAGATCGGCTGGGCCACCGTGAAGAAGGTGCCGCCGAAGCTGCGCCTGGGCACGATCAAGCCGGTCGCGGACGAGAAGACGCTGGAGGCGCTGATTGCCAACCGCTACGAGGTGATGGCCGGTTACGCCCGCGAAATGCGCCGCGTGTGCAAGGCCGAGATCGCCCAGCTGCAGGCCAAGGGCCACGAGGCCGGCATGCTGCAGGCCGCCAAGCGCTGGCTGCACCGCGATGCCGACAAGGTGCCGGCTTCCGCGCGCCCGCAGCTCGAGCAGGTCCGCGCCGCGCACCCGGTGCTGGACAAGATGGTCAGCATGCGCGAAGAGCTGCGCCAGATGTGGCTCAACACGAACCAGTCGCGCGAGCAGCTCGCCGCCGACCTGCAGGCCTGGTGCCGCCGGGCCGAGGAAAGCGGGATCGAGGCGCTGCGTCAGTTCTCCATGAAGCTGCGCGCCGCCCACGCCTGAGTCAGGCCCGCGCCACGAAAGCCCCGCCATGCGGGGCTTTTTTCATGTTCCGCTGAGCAGGACGGGCCTACGGGGCCACGCGCCCTTGCCGCACGGACGACGAGGCCGCAACTGCTACTCCTGCCGCGCTCGTCGCGGTGCAATGGCCAGTAAAGGAGATTGCAGCATGAAGAAGTTCATCCTTGGCGCGGTCGCGGCCGGTGCGCTGGCCGTGGGCGGCGCGGCCTCGGCGCAGGACCTGGGGGCCGTCCTGAACAACATCCTCGGCTACGGTTACGGCGATCGCACCTCGCAGGACACGATCCAGGGCTCGTATCGCGACGAATACGGCCGCCTCTGGGTCGTGGACGGCGGCGGGAAGCACACCATGGTCACCCCGGGCGCGGGCAGCGCCGGCGTGGGGTCCTGGGGTCAGGGCACGTATGGGGTGCAGGCCAATGGCGGCTACTACCGCGACAGCGACGGTGACGGCGTCGTGGACGCGCGCGACCGCCGCCCCAACAATCCGCGGCGCTGGTAAGGCTCAGTCCAGCAGGTTGGCGGGAACCTTCCCGCCGTTCTGCTCCATGCGGCGCAGCACTTCCTTGTGCAGCCACATGTTCATCTTCGCGGTGTCGCCCTTGTCGCCGGAGTAGCCCAGTTCCTCGGCGAGTTCGCGCCGCTCCTGCAGCGTGCTGTCCATCCCGACCAGCTTCATGAGGTCGACGATGGACGTGCGCCAGTTCAGCTTCTGCGGATGGTTGGCGGCGAGCCCGTCCAGCACCTTCTCGATGTCGACGCGTTCCAGGGTGGCGGCCGCGGCGGCGCCCTGCTGGGGCGCGGCTTGCGGTGCCTGGGGCTGTGCGGCGGGGCGTGCGGGCGCCGCCTGGACGTTCGTGGGCTGCGGCGCCGAGGGCGTGGCGACGGTCGCCTGGCCGGCGTTCGCGTGCGGGAAGATGCGGCCGAAGATCTTGCCGAGGATGCTCATCGTGCGGTCTCCATGAGGTTGGGCGCCCATCTTCGGCATCCGCGGCCGGCGGGGCAGTGGGAATGCCGCGCACGCAGCCCGGGTGTTTCTCCTGCAAGGTGGTGCGCGGACATGGACCTAGGGCCCATGGACCGCCGCGACGCGTGCCTCCTACGATGCCGTACCATGCCCGCCCCGCCGCCCATGCTCTCCGCCGACGAGGCGCTCGTCCGTCTCCAGGAGGGCAACGCGCGTTTCGTGCGCGGCGAAGCCCGCTTCCCCACCGTGCAGAAGGACGTCCTGGCCGACCTGGCGAAGGGGCAGCACCCGTTCGCGACCATCCTCGGGTGCAGCGACAGCCGGGTGCCGCCGGAACTCGTGTTCGATGCTTCCTTCGGCGAGCTGTTCGTGGTGCGGGTCGCGGGCAACGTGCTCGGCGCGTCCATCCTGGGCACCCTGCAGTACGCGGGCTCCCACCTGCACACGCCGCTCTTCGTCGTGCTGGGGCACGAGGGCTGCGGCGCGGTGGAGGCGGCGGTGGAGTCGCGCTTTCACGGCGCCACCCACGGCAGCCGCATCGAGGTGCTGCTCGAGGAGATCGTCCCGGCGCTCGAGGGCCTGGACCCGCGGCAGGAGCACGACGCGCTGCTGCACGCCGCCGTCGAGGCGAACGTCCGCCACACGATCGCCGAACTTCGCCGCACGCCCGAAGCCCGCGCACGCGCGGCCGTGGGCGGGATGAAGCTGGTGGGCGCGATCTACGAGCTGGCCTCGGGCACGGTGCGCTTCCTGGACGCGGAATGAAAAAGCCCCGCGGGGCGGGGCTTTCTTGCCGGAAGCGGGGCCGAATTACTTCAGCTTCGTTTCCTTGTACTCGACGTGCTTGCGAGCCTTCGGGTCGAACTTCATGATCGACATCTTCTCGGGCATCGTCTTCTTGTTCTTGCTCGTGGTGTAGAAATGGCCGGTGCCCGCGGTGGACTCCAGCTTGATCTTCTCGCGACCGCCTTTGCTAGCCATGGTGCTTTCTCCTGCGAATTAAGCCTGGCCGCGGGCACGCATGTCCGCCAGCACAGCATCGATACCGTTCTTGTCGATCAGGCGCACGGCGGCGTTGGAAACGCGCAGGCGCACGAAGCGGTTCTCGCTCTCGACCCAGAAACGGCGGTATTGCAGGTTCGGCAGGAACCGGCGCTTGGTCTTGTTGTTGGCGTGGGAGACGTTGTTCCCCACCATCGGGCCCTTGCCCGTCACTTCGCAGACTTTGGACATCTGGAATTCTTTCCTTGAACCGCCCGTCACTCCCGTGAGGGGCTCACCTCGCCCTGACGGGGGCGGTAACCGGCCGGACGTGAATCCGGCGAAGCCCGCGATTATAGCGCGGGTTGCTGGGGTGCGCTGCGCGCAACCCAGCCTACCGCGCGTTGCGCCCCCGAGCCTCGTAGGCTGGGTTGCGCGCAGGGTCCGTAGGCTGGGTTGCACGAAGCGCACCCCAGCAACCCGTCACTCCTCCTGCTCCAGGAAGCGCTGCGCGTCCAGGGCCGCCATGCAACCCGTCCCGGCACTGGTGATCGCCTGGCGATACACATGGTCCTGCACGTCCCCGGCGGCGAACACGCCCGGGACGCTGGTCATCGTGGCGAAGCCGTTGAGGCCGCCCTTGGTGATGATGTAGCCGTCCTTCATCTCCAGCTGGCCCTGGAAGATGTCGGTGTTCGGCTTGTGGCCGATGGCGATGAACGCGCCCTGCAGCTTCAGCTCCTCGGTCTCGCCGGTCTGGGTGTCCTTCAGCCGCACGCCCGTGACGCCGCTCGCGTCGCCCAGCACCTCGTCGAGCACCTTGAACAGCTTCAGCTCGATCTTGCCTTCGGCGACCTTCTGCTTCACCTTGTCCACCAGGATCGGCTCGGCGCGGAACTTGTCGCGGCGGTGCACGAGGTACACCTTCTTCGCGATGTTGGACAGGTAGAGCGCTTCTTCGACGGCGGTGTTGCCGCCGCCGATCACGCAGGTGACCTGGTCGCGGTAGAAGAAGCCGTCGCACGTGGCGCAGGCGCTCACGCCCTTGCCCATGAAGGCAGTCTCGGACGGCAGGCCGAGGTACTGCGCCGACGCGCCGGTGGCGATGACCAGCGAGTCGCAGGTGTAGGTGCCGCTGTCACCCGTGAGCGTGAACGGGCGCTTGCTGAAATCGACCTTGTTGATGTGGTCGAAAACGATCTCGGTCTTGAAGCGTTCGGCGTGCTCCAGGAAACGCTGCATCAGCTCCGGGCCCTGCACGCCGTGCACGTCGGCGGGCCAGTTGTCCACTTCGGTCGTGGTCATGAGTTGCCCGCCCTGCGCGATGCCGGTGACCAGCACCGGGTTGAGGTTCGCCCGCGCGGCATACACGGCGGCCGTGTAGCCGGCAGGGCCGGAACCGAGGATCAGAACTTTCGCGTGCTTGTTGTTCATGGGTCAAAACCTGTGTGGGAAACACGACAGGTCGGTGTACATTTGTGGGCGGTTCGAGAAGTATCCAGCATGCGGACACGGCCGATGCTTGCGGCTTCTTGATCACGGGGATTGTAAGAACCCATCACGGCCGCTGAAGCAGGAGGGATTTGAAACATGTCGATGCTGTCCAACCTGGAGTTGATCCGCCGGGTGCCCTTGTTTGCCCTGCTGACCTCCAACCAGGCGGAGGCGGTGGCCGATGCAGTCGTCAAGCGGCGCTTCAAGCGCGGCGAGACGATCGTGGAGCAGGGCGAGAAGACCAACACGCTCTTCATCATCCTGACCGGCCGGGTGCGCGTCGTGACGTCGGACAAGCGCGGGCGCGAGGTGATCCTCGCCACGCTGAACCCCGGCGACTACATCGGCGAGATGAGCCTGATCGACAACGAACCGCACTCGGCCACCTGCCGCGCCGAAGTGCAGACCGACATGCTGACGCTCGGCCGCGCCGAGTTCGCGCGCTGCCTGCCGGAAAACAGCTCCATGTCGTACGCGATCATGAAGGGACTGGTGCAGCGCCTGCGCCAGGCCGACCGCAAGATCGAGTCGCTGGCGCTGATGGACGTGTACGGGCGCGTGGCGCGCGCGCTGCTCGAGTTCGCGCAGCCGGATCGCGAAGGCCTCATGACCATCCGCGAGCGCATCTCCCGCCAGGACATCGCCAAGATGGTCGGCGCCTCGCGCGAGATGGTCAGCCGGGTGATGAAGGACCTGGAGGACCGCGGCTTCATCGAGACGCGCGAGGACGGGTCGATGCTGGTGAAGGACCGGCTGACGACGCTGGGTTGACCCGCAAACAACACGGATGCCCTGGGTCCCCGTCTCCACGGGGATGACGGTGTCGCACTGCGCTAAGCTCGTGCTTGCGCCATGACGTACTCCCTGAACACCCTGACGGACGCCGCGCCCGCGCCGGCGTCCGGGCCGCGCGCGGGGCTGGCCCGCTTTGCCCACGAGACGGCGCTCGTGCTCGGGGCCGCGGCCCTGGTCTTCTGGCTCCTCGCGCTGCTGTCCCATTCACCCGCCGACGCGGCCTTCTCCACGTCCGGCGACGGCGGCCCGGTGCGCAACTGGGGCGGCCGCGTCGGTGCCTGGCTCGCGGACGGCAGCTTCTTCCTCCTCGGTTATTCGGCCTGGTGGTGTTTCGCCGTCGGCCTGCGGGCCTGGCTGGCGTCGCTCGCGCGCTGGATGCGAGGCGGCGAGGCCGCCCCCGAACCGGCGCCCGTGCACCGCTGGCTGCACGGCAAGCTCGCCTTCTGGATCGCGCTCGCCGTGCTGCTCGCCGCCAGCACCGGCCTCGAGTGGTCGCGCCTGTACCGCTTCGAACCGCGCCTGCCGGACCACGCGGGCGGGGCGCTCGGCTACCTGGTCGGTCCCGCGGGCATGAGCTGGCTGGGATTCCCGGGCTCCGGGCTGCTGTTCGTCGCGCTCATGGTGCTCGCGGCAGGCATCGTCTTCCGCTTCTCCTGGAGCCACGTCGCGGAGCGCATCGGCGCCTCCATCGATGCCTTCATCGTCTCGCGCCGTGAAAAGCGCGAGATCGCCGAAGACCTCGCCGTCGGCCAGCGCGCCGCGAAGGAGCGCGAGGAGACGCTGCAGGAGGAACGCATCGAGATCGAGGAGCACCATCCCACGCCGGTGCTGATCGAGCCGGTGGTGGTCGAAGTGCCCAAGAGCGAGCGCGTCGCCAAGGAGCGCCAGAAGCCGCTGTTCTCCGAGATGCCGGACAGCAAGCTGCCGCAGGTGGACCTGCTCGATGGCGCAACGGCGCGCCAGGAGACCGTCTCGGCCGAGACGCTGGAGATGACCTCGCGGCTGATCGAGAAGAAGCTCAAGGACTTCGGCGTCGAGGTGCGCGTGGTGGCCGCCGCGCCGGGCCCGGTGATCACGCGCTACGAGATCGAACCGGCCACGGGCGTGAAGGGCTCGCAGATCGTCAACCTCGCGAAGGACCTCGCGCGCTCGCTGTCGCTCGTGTCCATCCGCGTGATCGAGACGATCCCCGGCAAGAACTACATGGCGCTGGAACTGCCCAACGCCAAGCGCCAGTCGATCCGGCTGTCGGAGATCCTCGGTTCTCAGGCGTACAACGAGGCCAAGTCGCAGCTCACGCTGGGCCTGGGCAAGGACATCGTCGGCAACCCTGTCGTGGCCGATCTCGCCAAGATGCCGCACGTGCTGGTCGCCGGCACGACGGGCTCGGGCAAGTCGGTCGGCATCAACGCGATGATCCTCAGCCTGCTGTACAAGGCCGAGGCGCGCGACGTGCGCCTGCTGATGATCGACCCCAAGATGCTGGAGATGTCGGTCTACGAAGGCATCCCGCACCTGCTCGCGCCCGTCGTGACGGACATGCGGCAGGCCGGCAACGGCCTGACCTGGTGCGTCGCCGAGATGGAGCGGCGCTACAAGCTGATGTCGAAGCTGGGCGTGCGCAACCTGGCCGGCTACAACAACAAGATCGACGAGGCCAAGGCGAAGGGCGAGTTCCTCTACAACCCCTTCAGCCTCACGCCGGACAGCCCCGAGCCGCTGGAGCGCCTGCCGTACATCGTGGTGGTGATCGACGAACTCGCCGACCTGATGATGGTGGTGGGCAAGAAGATCGAGGAACTGATCGCGCGGCTCGCGCAGAAGGCGCGCGCCGCGGGCATCCACCTGATCCTCGCCACGCAGCGCCCGAGCGTCGACGTGATCACGGGCCTGATCAAGGCCAACATCCCCACGCGCATCGCGTTCCAGGTCTCGAGCAAGATCGACAGCCGCACCATCCTCGACCAGATGGGCGCCGAGGCGCTGCTCGGGATGGGCGACCAGCTGTACATGGCCAGCGGCACCGGCCTGCCGGTGCGCGTGCACGGCGCCTTCGTGAGCGACGACGAGGTGCACCGCGTGGTGGCGTACCTGAAGGAGCAGGGCGAGCCGAACTACATCGAGGGCGTGCTGGAGGGCGGCACGGTCGACGGCGAAGGCGGCGGGGACCTCCTCGGCGGCGAAGGCGCTGCCGGCGGAGAGGCCGATCCGCTGTACGACAAGGCCGTCGAAGTGGTGCTGAAGAACCAGAAGGCGAGCATCTCGCTGGTGCAGCGGCACCTGGCCATCGGCTACAACAAGGCGGCGAACCTGCTGGAGGCGATGGAGAAGGCCGGGCTGGTGAGCCCGATGAACGCCCGCGGCCAGCGTGAAATCCTGGTGCCCGGGCGCGCGGAGTGAGCATTTCGGCCCGTCCATAACGGTTCGTAACGAACTTCGCCGGCAGGGCTCCACCCAACGGACAATGCACTGTTGGGAGAGCCCATGATCAAGAAACTGTTCGCCAGCCTCGCGCTGTCCGCCCTCGCCGTGGCCGCCCATGCGGGCGCCATGCAGAGCCTCGAGAACTTCGTGCGCACGGCCAAGACCGGCCGCGCCGATTTCACGCAGACCATCACCGCGCCGCCCCGCGAAGGCCAGGCCGCGCGCACGAAGACGTCCAGCGGGTCCTTCGAGTTCCAGCGGCCGGACCGTTTCCGCTTCGAGTACCGCAAGCCCTTCGAGCAGACCATCGTTGCCGACGGCAAGACCGTGTGGCTGCACGACAAGGACCTGAACCAGGTGAGCCAGCGCCGCCAGGCCCGCGTGCTGGCGCAGACGCCGGCAGCCGTCATCGCGGCCTCGCCCGACATGGCCACCATCCAGCGCGATTTCGACCTGAAGGAGCTGCCGGACAGCGGCGGCCTGCAGTGGGTGCAGGCCACGCCGAAGCAGAAGGAAGGCCAGCTCACGAGCATGAAGGTGGGCTTTCGCGGGGACCAGCTCGCGGCCCTGGAGATCCTGGATTCCTTCGGCCAGCGCTCGCTGCTCACGTTCAACAACATGCAGGTGAACGCGCCCATGACCGCGGAGGCGTTCCGCTTCACGCCGCCGAAGGGCGTGGACGTGGTCGAAGCCCCTTAACCCAGTTCGAAGCTCGTGATGCCATAGAGGCGGTCCATCGGGACCGCCGGCGCCTGGCCCGTGTACATGCGGGCCGTCTCGAACACCATCCGCATGCCGTGGCGGCGCGTGAGCGCCAGGGCCGCGGCATTGGGCTCGGGGATGTCGAGGTAGACCGGCTCCTCCGGCGCTGCATGGCTGGCGAGGCCCGCGAAGAGGGCGTCCGCGATCGCCTCGGTGTCGGCGACGAGCGGGCCGATCTTCCAGCCGCGGCGGCAGGCGCGGATCACGCCGAAGCCGCGCATGGCGCCGGCTTCGACCCACCCGAGCCCCGTGGCATCCGCCTGCCGCAGCCAGCCCGCGAGAAAGGCGCCGCGCTCCGCGGGAAAGAACGGCTGGTCGCAGGCGCGCACGCTTTCGAAGGGCAGGGAATCCAGCCGGTGGAGGCGGGCATCCGGCGCCATCGCCGGCCCGCCCCGGCCTTCGTAGCGCACGTTGCGCCAGGCCAGCGCGAAGCCGGACTTGCGGTAGTTGTCCTGCTGCGCGACCACGCCGTCCAGCCCCACCCGCCGCCCCGCGGCCGTGCCCATGCCGTGCTGCCAGAGCGCCCAGCCCAGGCCGCGACCCCGGAACCCGGGCCGCACGATGTACAGCCCGAGGAAGGCGAAGCGGGCGCCGTACTTGACGACGGACAGGGACGCGACAGGCTCGTCGTCGAGCAGGCCGACGAAGAAGCCGCCGGGATCCGCGGCGTGGAAGGTCTCGTGGTCATGCAGGCCCGGGTTCCAGCCTTCCTGCGCCGCCCAGTCGATCGCCTGCGCGACTTCGTCCCGGGTCATCGTGCGGCAGGTGTAGCCGGGGAGCGTGGCGCCCATGTCAGATCTCGCGCGCGATCTGATCGAGCTGCTTGCGCTCGATGTATTCGTCCATGCGGGAGAGCAGCCGCCACCATTCGGAGCCGTCCTCGCGGTAGACGCGGATGGCGCCGGCGCGCACCAGGATCTTGCGCAGCTCGTCGTCCGCGAAGCCACCGAGGTGGTTGCGCAGCGTCTCGAAGGAACGATCGGTGTAGCTCTTGTGGCTGAGGAAATGGCGCGCGGTGGTCTCCGCCATGAATTCCACCTTGTGCTGCTCCTGCAGCGTGCGCAGCTGGTTGGCGAGCTGCTGGCGGTTCAGCAGCCAGCTGATGCCGCCGCCCACGAGTGCGCCGAGCAGGGCGGAGAGGGAGGACCAGAGCGCCGGATCCATGATGCGCGCAATATAAACTGCCCGGGATGAGCAGCAAATCCGCCCACGCGCCGCTGGCCGAGCGCCTGCGGCCGCAGTCCCTGGGCGAAGTCATCGGCCAGCAGCACCTCCTGGGCGAGGGCATGCCGCTGCGCATCGCCTTCGAATCCGGCCAGCCGCACAGCTGCATCCTGTGGGGGCCCCCGGGCACCGGCAAGACGACGATCGCGCGCCTGATGGCCGACGCCTTCGACGCGCAGTTCATCACCATCAGCGCGGTGCTGGGCGGCGTCAAGGACATCCGCGAAGCCGTGGAGCAGGCGCAGGTCGCGCAGGCGCACGGCCGCCGCACCATCGTCTTCGTCGACGAGGTGCACCGCTTCAACAAGAGCCAGCAGGACGCCTTCCTGCCGCACGTGGAATCGGGCCTCTTCACCTTCATCGGCGCGACCACCGAGAACCCGTCCTTCGAGGTGAATTCCGCCTTGCTCTCGCGCGCCGCGGTGTACGTGCTGCAGCCGCTGTCCGAGGACGACCTGAAGCAGATCGTGCAGCGGGCGCAGGCGATCGACGCGGTGCCGCCCATCGAGGCGGCGGCCCTGGACCGGCTGATCGGCTACGCCGACGGCGACGCGCGCCGGCTGCTGAACACCCTGGAGACCCTGGCGGTCGCCGCCACCAGGGAGAAGCGCAGCGAGGTGAGCGACGAGTGGCTGCTGAAGGTGCTCGGCGAACGCATGCGCCGCTACGACAAGGGCGGCGAGCAGTTCTACGACACCATCAGCGCCCTGCACAAGTCCATGCGCGGCTCCGACCCGGACGCCACGCTGTACTGGCTGGTGCGCATGCTCGACGGCGGCGTGGATCCGCGCTACATCTGCCGCCGGATGATCCGCATGGCCGTGGAGGACGTCGGCCTCGCGGACCCGCGTGCCCTGCGCATGGCGCTGGACGCCGCGGACGTCTACGAGCGCCTGGGCAGCCCCGAAGGCGAGCTGGCGATCGCCGAGTGCCTGGTCTACCTCGCGGTCGCGCCCAAGTCGAACGCCGTCTATGTCGCGTACAACGAGGCGCGCGCGCTGGTGCGCAAGGACGGCACCCGCCCCGTCCCGATGCACCTGCGCAATGCGCCCACCCGCCTGATGAAGGACCTGGGCTACGGCAAGGAGTACCGGTATGCGCACGACGAGGCGGGCGGGTTCGCGGCGGGGGAGAACTACTTCCCGGAAGGCATGCGGCCGCCGAATTTCTACCGTCCGGTGGAACGCGGACTGGAGATCCGCATTGCGGAAAAGCTGCGCGAGCTGCGCGCCCTGAACGCGCGCGAACAAGGGAGAAACCCCTAGAAATAACGTCCGGGACCGCTCAGGCAGCGCCCTTAAAATTCCGCCCCAAGAACCCGCCCAGGATCCGCATGGCGGGTTTTTTGCTAGATGGCGAGGCCGTCCCACGAAGGCGGCCATCGACACGACAAGCGGCGAAGAAACGGAGAACCCTTCTATGGAAGTCCTGCTGCAGCAGATCATCAACGGTCTGGTCCTCGGCAGCATGTACGCCCTGGTGGCCCTCGGCTACACCATGGTGTACGGCATCATCAACCTGATCAACTTCGCCCACGGAGAGGTCCTGATGGTGGGCGCGCTCACCAGCTGGGCGATCATCACCACGGCGCAGGAGGCGATGCCCGGCATTCCCGGCTGGCTGCTGCTCCTCGTGGCGCTCGTGATCTCCTGCGTGGTCGCCGCCACCCTGAACTTCGTCATCGAGAAGGTCGCCTACCGGCCGCTGCGCAACAGCCCCAAGCTGGCGCCCCTGATCACCGCCATCGGCATGTCGATCCTGCTGCAGACGCTGGCGATGATCATCTTCAAGCCGAACTACAAGCCGTATCCCACGCTGCTGCCGGCTGCACCCATCCAGTTCGCGGGCGCGGTGATCACGACGACGCAGATCATGATCCTGGGCATGACGGCGGTTTCGCTCGCCGTGCTGATGTACCTGGTGAACTACACCCGCCTGGGCCGCGCGATGCGCGCCACGGCGGAGAACCCGCGGGTGGCCGCGCTGATGGGCGTGAAGCCCGACATGGTCATCTCCGCGACCTTCATCATCGGTGCCGTGCTCGCCACCATCGCCGGCGTGATGTACGCCTCGAACTACGGCACCGTGCAGCACACCATGGGCTTCCTGCCGGGGCTCAAGGCCTTCACCGCGGCCGTGTTCGGCGGCATCGGCAACCTGGCCGGCGCGGTGGTGGGCGGCGTGCTCCTCGGGCTGATCGAATCGATCGGCTCCGGCTACCTCGGGGTGCTCACGGGCGGCGTGCTGGGCAGCCACTACTCCGACATCTTCGCGTTCATCGTCCTGATCGTGGTGCTCACGCTGCGGCCTTCCGGCCTGCTCGGCGAACGCGTCGCGGACCGCGCCTGAAGGAGTCCGCGCCATGCTCGACAAGCAAAAGAAGATGGTGCTGTGGGTGCTGGGCGCCCTGGCGCTCGCGATCCTGCCGCTGCTGTTGCAGGCTGCCGGCAACTTCTGGGTGCGCATCGCGGACACCGCGCTGCTCTACGTGCTGCTGGCCCTCGGCCTCAACATCGTCGTCGGCTACGCCGGCCTGCTGGACCTGGGCTTCGTCGCGTTCTTCGCGATCGGCGCCTACATGTACGGCCTGATGGCCTCGCCGCACCTGTCCGAGAACTTCCCCTGGTTCGCGCAGATGTTCCCGAACGGGCTGCACACCTCGATCTGGCTGGTGATCCCGATGGGGGCGGCGCTGGCGGGCTTCTTCGGGATCCTGCTGGGCGCGCCGACGCTGAAGCTGCGCGGCGACTACCTGGCCATCGTGACGCTCGGCTTCGGCGAGATCATCCGCGTGTTCCTGAACAACCTGGACCACCCGGTGAACCTCACCAACGGTCCCAAGGGCCTGTCGCAGATCGACAGCATCACGCTCTTCAAGTTCGATGCGCTGGGCATTCCCGGCCTCAACCTGGCCAAGCGCATCGACGTCACCGAGGACTACTCGATCAACTCGGTGACGCTCTACTACTACCTGTTCCTGGCGCTCGTGGTGCTCAGCGTCGTCATCTGCCATCGCCTGGAGCTCTCGCGCATCGGCCGCGCATGGATGGCGATCCGCGAGGACGAGATCGCGGCCAAGGCGATGGGCATCAACACGCGCAACATGAAGCTGCTCGCGTTCGGCATGGGCGCCACCTTCGGCGGCGTGTCCGGCACGATGTTCGCGGCCTTCCAGGGCTTCATCTCGCCCGAGTCCTTCAGCCTGATGGAGTCCGTGATGATCGTGGCCATGGTGGTGCTGGGCGGCATCGGCCACCTGCCCGGCGTGATCCTCGGCGCGGTGCTGCTGTCGGCGCTGCCGGAGGTGCTGCGCTGGGTGTCGGGCGTGTTCGACCTGCAGTCCGTGACCGGCGGCCGCCTCGACGCGTCCATCCTGCGGCAGCTGCTGATCGCGCTGGCGATGATCATCGTGATGCTGCTGCGCCCGCGCGGGCTGTGGCCGACGCCGGAGCACGGCAAGTCGCTCCAGCGCGCGAACGGCACGAAGCCGGGGGCGGCAGCATGACGGACACCGTTCTCCGCGTCGCCGGCATCAGCAAGCGCTTCGGCGGCCTGCAGGCCCTGTCGGACGTGGGCCTCACCATCGAGCGCGGCCAGGTCTACGGCCTGATCGGCCCCAACGGCGCCGGCAAGACCACGTTCTTCAACGTGATCACGGGCCTCTACACGCCGGACAGCGGCACCTTCGAACTCGCCGGCAAGCCCTACACGCCCACGGCGGTGCACGAGGTGGCCCGCGCGGGCATCGCGCGCACCTTCCAGAACATCCGCCTCTTCGCCGACATGACGGCGCTGGAGAACGTGATGGTCGGCCGCCACGTGCGCACGCGCTCGGGCCTCCTCGGCGCGATGTTCCGCACCAAGGGGTTCAAGGCGGAGGAGGCGGCGATCGCCCAGCGCGCGCGCGAACTCCTCGACTACGTCGGCATCGGCCGGCTCGCCGACTTCAAGGCACGCACGCTCTCGTACGGCGACCAGCGCCGGCTGGAGATCGCCCGTGCGCTCGCCACCGACCCGCAGCTGATCGCGCTCGACGAGCCCGCGGCCGGCATGAACTCCACGGAGAAAGTGGTGCTGCGCGAACTGATCGACCGCATCCGCAACGACGGCCGCACCATCCTGCTGATCGAGCACGACGTGAAGCTGGTGATGGGCCTGTGCGACCGCGTCACCGTGCTGGACTACGGCAAGCAGATCGCCGAGGGCTCGCCCTACGACGTCCAGCGCAACGAGAAGGTGATCGAGGCCTACCTCGGGCACAGCCACAAACCCACGCAGGCGCTGCCGACGGGAGACGCCACATGAGCGAGACGCTGCTGAAGGTGAGCGGCCTGAAGGTGGCCTATGGCGGCATCCAGGCCGTCAAGGGCGTGGACTTCGAAGTGCGCGCGGGCGAACTGGTCACGCTGATCGGTTCCAACGGCGCGGGCAAGACGACGACGATGAAGGCCATCACCGGCCTGCTGCCGCTGAACGACGGCGACATCGCCTTCATGGGCCGCAGCATCAGGGGCCGCGGCGCGTGGGACCTCGTGAAGCAGGGGCTCGCCATGGTGCCGGAAGGCCGCGGCGTGTTCACGCGCATGACGATCACCGAGAACCTGCAGATGGGTGCCCACATCCGCACGGACAAGGCCGGCATCGCGGAGGACATGGAGCGGGTGTTCACCACCTTCCCGCGCCTGAAGGAACGCAAGGACCAGCTCGCGGGCACGATGTCCGGCGGCGAGCAGCAGATGCTCGCCATGGGCCGCGCGCTCATGAGCCGGCCCAAGGTGCTGCTGATGGACGAACCCTCCATGGGCCTGTCGCCCATCATGGTCGACAAGATCTTCGAGGTCGTGCGCGACGTGCACGCGCAGGGCGTCACCATCCTCCTGGTGGAACAGAACGCGAGCCGCGCGCTGGAGATCGCGGACCGCGGCTACGTGATGGAGTCGGGCGTGATCAGCATGAGCGGCAACGCCCGCGAGATGCTGGACGACCCGAAGGTGCGCGCCGCGTACCTGGGCGAATAGCCGAGGAGCGGGCGCCTAGTACCGCCACTGCAGCCCGAGGCTCGTGCGCACGTCGCGCACGTCGCCCAGGCTGCCGCGGATGTCGTAGCTGTCCAGGCCCATGGAGGCCGAGGCGGTGCGCGAGAAGTCCCAGCTCAAGCCCACGCCGTAGCTCAGGCCGCCTTCGCCGTTGGCGGTGCCCGCCAGGGCCGGCGTGGTGCGGTTCAAGGTGGTGCCGACCCGTCCGTAGACGCCGAGGTCCTGCGCGATCCCCGCCTTGCCCACGACGGCAACGTTGAGACCTTGCGTGCGCTGCAGGCGCAGCGCGGTGGAAGGCTCGCCGGGGCTCACCTGCATGCTGACGCTGCGCGGTGCCGTGACGCTGGCGTAGAGGGGGACGCTCGCGCTGTCGCCGCAGGAGAGGGTGTAGCTGTTGCACGGCAGCCGAGCTTCGGCGCCGGCCGCCTGCAGGCCGAGCGCCGTGCTCCCGGCCCGCCAGCGCAGCGCGCCCTGGGTCTGCGCTGCGGCCGTGCCGGCCGCCGCTGCCGCGAGAACCAGAACCAGGAGAGTGCGCTGCAACGTCATGGCGGGCTCCTACCTTTGCCTCGGCCGAATGTGCTGCCCGGCTGAGGTAGTCCGTGTCAGACGAATCTCACAAGCAGTGTAGGAGCCGCGGCTCAGCTGTCAATCGACCTTAGCGCCCGAGGCTTTGACCACTTTCTCGTATTTGGCGAGTTCGGATTGCATGAAGCGGCCGAATTCCTCGGGCGTGGTGGCGACGGGTTCGGCCAGCAGGCCCGCGAAGCGGGTCTTCGCTTCCGGCGAGTTCAGCGCGGCGACGAAGGCCTGGTTGAGGCGCTGCACCACGTCGCGCGGCGTGCCGGCGGGCGCGACCAGGCCCCACCACGTGTCGATGGCGAAGCCCTTGAGCGTGTCGGCGACCGCCGGGACCTCCGGCAGGCTGGGCGAGCGGTGCAAGGTGGTCACCGCGAGCGGCTTCAGCTTGCCGGCGCGGATGTTCGGGGCGGCCGTGGCGAGGTTGTCGAAGTTGAAGTCGACCTGGCCGGAGAGGAGGGCGAGCTGTGCCGGGTTGCCGCCGTTGTACGGAATGTGCACGGCGAAGATGCCGGCGTCACGCTTGAACATCTCGCCCGCGAGGTGGCCGGCGCTGCCGTTGCCGCCACTGCCGTAATTGAGCCTGCCCGGGTTGGCCTTCGCATACGCGATGAGGTCCTGCAGCGTGGCGATCTTCAGGCGCGACGCCGTCTCGGCATTCATCACCAGCACGTTCGGCACGCGCACCATCTGCGTGATGGGCGCGAAGTCCTTCACGGGGTCGAATGGCAGCTTCGAGAACAGCCACGGGTTGATGGCATGCGTGGCCACCGCGGAGATGCCGATGGTGGTGCCGTCCGGCGCGGCCTTCGCGATCGCGTCGACCCCGATGTTGCCGCCGCCGCCCGGGCGGTTCTCGATGATGACGGTGCCCAGCGAGTCCTTGACGCGCTCGGCCAGCACGCGGGCCGTGACGTCGATGGGCCCGCCTGCCGCGTAGGGCACGACGAGCCGGATGGGACGGGACTGCGCCCGCGCGACGGGGGTGGCGACGACCGCGGCTGCGGCCAGCGAGGACAGGATCAGTGAACGGCGTTTCATCCCGCCATTGTCGCAACTTGGCGGGGCCAAGGCCGAGTCTGCTTCGTCCGACGATCCGCATCCGCAGCCTCCGACGCGCTGCGGCGTCGGCCCCGCGTTGTGGAAAGACCCTCCGCAAAGGAACCACGCCATGAAGCTTCCCGTCCTCCTCGTTGCGCTCGGCCTCGCCGCCGGGACCGCACTGGCCCAGGCGCCCGTCGGCAGCGCCAGGATGTCCGGCGACACGACCGCCGCACCCGCGACCGCAGCGCCCTCGACGTCCGGCGCGAAGTCGGCGTCCAAGGTGCACAAGAAGAAGGTGTCGCACAAGCAGAAGGCCGGCAAGGCGGGCGAGAAGCACGCCAGCGCCCATCACGCCAGCCGCCACGCGAGTTCGCACCCCGGCACGCGGGCGATGGGCGCGGGCGCCGCGTCGCCGATGACCGACCTCGACGCCACGGCGCGCCAGCACCGCATGGACCAGGCGTACGCGGACTGGCGCGCGCGCCGGCGCTGATCAGCGGCTGGCGCCGAACAGCCTCTGCCACCAGCCCTCGCGGCGCGGCTCGACGGCCGGCAGCGGGGGCACCGCCGACGGCGGCACGTTGCGCAGCATGCATTCCTGGCGGCCGCGCACCAGCAGGTCCGCCTCTTCGCGCCCGAGCATGCGCTCCGCGATCGCGTGCGCCTTGGACATCACGGGCGAACGGCGCCCGTTCGAGTGCGCGTCGGTGGCGAGGATGTGCGTGAGCCCGTCGTCGAGGAAGCGTTCGCTCCAGTACTTGGCGCGCGCGCCGAAGACGCCGGACAGCGAGGCGGCGGTGAGCTGCATCCACGCGCCCTGCTTCACGAGCTCGCCGAACACCGGGTAGTGGTCCTCCACCCAGGTCAGGCGCTCGGGGTGCGTGATCACCGGCACGTAGCCCTCGGCCACCAGGCGGAAGACCGACTCCTGGAAGTGCGGCGGCGCCACGTGGTGCGAAGGCTCCAGCAGCAGGTAGCGCGTGCGGTGCAACGTCGGGACGATGCCGGAACGCAGGCCGTCGACGAGGCCAGGCACCAGGTGCACGTCGGCGCCCGTCGTGAGCTGCAGGGGGATGCCGCGCTCGTCGAACTCGCGCTGCAGCTTGTCGCGCGCCGCCGTGATGCCGGCGGTGTCGTTCATGTACAGCCCCGGGTAGATGTGGGGCGTGCACGCGATCATGGTGATGCCGTCGTCGACGGCCATCCTGGCCATCTCCAGCGACATCTCGAGGCTCTTCGAGCCGTCGTCGATGCCGGGGAGGATGTGGCAGTGCAGGTCAATCATTTGCAACGGCTTCCTGGGGCTGCTCCGGCGTCCTGGACGGATCGTCCTCGAAGGGCCTCAGGAAGATCCCGGCCAGCAGCGACGCCATGATCGCATTGGCGGGGATGTGCATGTTGAATTCCACGAAGGAATGGAGAAGAAATCCCAGGAGGCCGAGCCCGCAGATGGCGCAGAGCATCTCCTCGCGGCGCAGGCGGCGGCGGCGGGCGGTGCGGACGAGCAGGACCGTGCGCTTGCCTGCCAGCCACGCGAAGGCCGCCATCAGCACGATGGCAAAGATGCCGCCTTCGAACAGGAGCTGGGCGTAGTCCTGGTGGGCGTAGTTCGCCACGCCGACGATCTCGGCCGGCTGGAAGCGGGGGTAGACCGTTTCGTAGGTGCCCCAGCCCGCACCGGTCGGCCAGAACTGGAGGGCGCCTTCCAGGGTGGTCCTGGCGAGCAGGTTGCGGATTTCGGCGCTGGCACCCAGGTCTTCCGTCCGGAAGCGCGACAGGGCGAAGTCGAAGCCGACCATCGCCACCGCCAGGCCGAGGGCGATGCCCAGGACCGGCGCAATGACGCGCCAGTTGCGGGTGCGGGTGGCGTCGATGACCACCAGCGCCAGGGCGGCCAGCGCCGCGGGGAGGCCGGCCAGCATCGCGCCGCGCGAGCGGGCAATGAAGAGGCCGATCGCGATGATCAGTCCGCCGGCGCCCCAGATGGCCAGCCGGCGCACCCTGGAGTCCGTGCCGCGTTCCAGGTGCAGGCGGTTGCGCGAGCGGGCGAGCGTCGTCCATGCCAGCCAGATGTACAGCGTCAGCGCGATGGCGAGGTAGTTCGCCAGGTGGTTGGGATTGGCGAACGTGCCCATGGGACGCCCGCCGGCGGCTCCGAAATACAGCGGTGACTTGGTGCCACCAGCCGCCTGCAGCAACGCGAGCACGATCTCGATGAACGCCAGCCCGAGGATGACTTTGACGACCATCTGTAACTGAGGCAGGCTGAGCCAGTAGCCCGCGAGAAAGCCCGCGACCAGGAGGATGCCGGCGCTCAGCGACGTGGCGGTTGCATCCGGAACCAGGGATACGGGCAGCCAGGTCGTGTCCGTGATTCCCGCGCGCGACATCACTTGCGCATACTCCGCCCGGCCCGGCATGGCCGTCCAGAGCTCGCCGGGCAGCGGCAGGAGGTAGATGATCGCCAGCCACACGGGACTGGTCAGCAGGACGAGGAGGAGCGCCGTGTCGAGCGACGGTCGGCGGAACGTGAAGGTCCGGCCCGTCAGGCCCAGGGCCAGGAACGCCATCGCTGCGCCTTCGAGCAGGATCAGGGCCACGTGACGGTTGCCGCCACGCATGATCGGCGCAGCGGCAACCAGCAACACGAAGGCAAAAACAGCCACGGGGCCCAGGGGCCCCGTGCCTTCAGTCGCCTCGCGGGCGGACTGCCGTCGTTTCACCGACCGCTGAGGTTCGTGTCGTCCTTCGTCGCGTCTTGCAGGACGGTCGCCGCGAGGCCGATACCGGCAGCGGCAAGCACGCCGTTCGCGGCCCCGACACCGGCGGGCAGCGGTGCCTGCGTCGCCACAGCAGGCACGGGCTGGACGGCCGCGGTCAATTGCTGGCAGGTCATGCTCTGGAGAACCGTGACGCTGTGGTTGGCGGGGACGGTCACCGTGCAGCCGCTGTTCAGGCGCAGCGTGACGGTGCCACGGCTGGTGGTCACGAAACGCATCCCGTTCTGCACGGCCGTGCCGGGTGCCACGGTGACGCCGCTCGCTCCCTGGGTCGCGGTGACGACGCCTTGCACGTCCGTGACGGTGCCCAGCGGCGCCTGCGCCATGGCAGAGAAGGACACGGAAGCCAGCGCGAGAAGGAGATAGCGGATGTTCATTTGTATTCTCCCCAATATGGGTATGGCCAATATAACACGGTCGAGCCGCCGCACGCGTGAATTTTCACTGGGAGGGCATGGCCCTGGCGAGGCTGAACGCGTCGAAGGAGTAGTGGCCGCGGATGCCGGTCCGGGCCTCGAAGGCGGCCGCTGGCCTCAGTTCCAGGCTCACCACGGGACCGCAGGCGTCGGGAACGGTGAACTCGACCTCCAGCGACTTCCAGACACCGCCGGTATCGAGCAGCGACTCCGACCGCCCGAGGTCCGTTGCCTGGTTCCCCAGGCAGCGCACGAACCAGGCGAGCCCCTGCTCGGAACGCACCCGCGTGCCCATGAACTCGCCTTTCAGCCGGTAGGTGCCCGGAGGAGAGAAGACGAACTGCCGCACGAGCGGCGGGGCGAAGGGCTTGCCGGTGAATTCCACGTCGAGGACAAGGCCCCGCCGGGCGACGGTGTCCTGCTCGATCAGGGCGCCTGATTTCGTGCGCGGCGCATTGTTCAACTCCCAGTCGAAGCCCTCCGGCTGGAAGGGCTGGTCGAACCCGGAGTTGTAGAGGAGCGGCACGAGTTCCTTGTGCAGCGCGACCCACAGGCCGTACGCATCGAGCCACTGCCCCGCATTCTTCAGCACGCGCATGTAGCGCCGCACGTAGCGTGCCGGGATCGGCGCCTCCCGGATCGCTGCGGCCATGACGGGCAGCAGTTCGCCGGGCTCCTGCTTCAGCTTCTCGCTGGCATCCAGGACCTGCGGCAGCCACTCGTTGGCCGTCTTCAGGTGCGGACGCAGCAACTCGAGGCCATTGGGCTGCGCCGCGAACTGCGCCAGCACGCGCGCGGTGTCCGGCGAGCGCCGGTAGCGAAGGATCTCGATGATCTGCGCGACGGCTTCTTCCGTGCGCCCGCCTTCCAGCGCCTGCGCGGCCTTCCAGCGCGACACGCTGTGGTTGTGGGGCGAGGTCAGCGTGGCGCCGGGCAGCACCGCGTACGGGTCCGGCAGCCCTTCGCTCACGAGCAGCCCCGACCAGGCGGTGGAGTCCCCCGGGTTGCGGGCAATCCTGTCCTTGAACGCCGCGGCAGCCTCTTCGCCCTGCACGGGAGTCTCCGCGCAGAGCGGGATGTACGGCGTATCGCGCTCCACGCAGGAGGCGCGCAGGTGCGCGGACGCCGTCACGTAGTAGAGGGCCGCCACCGCCACGGCGGCAGACAGGCCAACGATCCAGCGCCTCGGTGCTTCGGTCATCTCTCGTTCAATCCGGCGCGGTGCCGAGCCCGGTGAGGTGCACCTTCCCGCTGCGCTGGGCGAATTCCGCGCGGAGGACGAGCTTCTGCCCGAAGGAGCCGATGGTCGGCTCCCCGGCATGCAGGCGGATGCGGCCGGTCACCAGCAGGGTGCCGCCCTCGCGCGGTTCGGCCGTGAAATCCACCTGCGAGAGGCGGATCGGGCGCCCGCCCCGCACCATCTGTTCGTACTGGCGCGAGAGCGCCTGCGCGCCGGGCTGGACGCGCGCGTCGCTGTCCAGCAGGCGGAGCACCTGGTCGCCGTTTCCGGTTTCCAGCACCTGCAGCAATTGCGTGAGGAGGGGCTGTGCGTCTTCCAGCGTCGGTGCCGGTACTTGCGGAAGGGCGAGGGTCACGGTCATCCTGCTTGCTGGCGCCGCGGTGGCCACGGGCGCCAGCGGCGCTGCGGAAGCAGGCATCGGCGGGAGCGGCCGCGGCTCGGGCGCGGTCATGGCCACGGCTGCCACGGCCTCGGCGGGCCTGGTCGGCGGCGTCTCCAGGACGGCAGGCCTCGCGATGGCCGGTGCTGCCACCGGCATTGCACCCGCGGTCGGAGGAACTGGCGGCCGGAGCGGCGGCGCCGGCATCGGCCGCACAAGAGCGACTTCGTTCGGCACCGCACGTGCGGAGGCAGCCGGCTGCGCTGCTGCGCCCTGGACGATTTCGGGTCCGGGCAATGCGGGCGAAGCCGCAGGAACCGGAGCGGGCGCGGCAAGGTTCGCGTCGGGCTGCACGCTGGGGGCGGGCTGCGACGGAGTTGCAGGTACCGCGGACGGCGTCGCCAGGGAAGCCACGCTGGGCGCAGGAGCTGGAGCGGCAGGACGTGCGCGCGGACGCTGCACCAGGTGCTCGGGCTCGCCGCCGGACATGAGCAGGATGCCCGCCGGGATCAGCGCCGCCGCACCGAGCACCCAAGCCAGCTTGCGACCGACCGGCCGCCGCACGGTTGCCGGACGCGGCGCAGGCCGCGGCGCCACGGCACGCGGGCGCACCGGCGCCTCCGGTGCGACGGGGCGTCGCGTGCGCAGGCTGGCGAGCTGCTCGTCGTACTCGCGCCGCAGCACGGGCGAGGAGAGCACCTCGTACGCGCGGTTCACGCGAACCGCCGCATCGTCCGGCCACGCGATCGCTGCACCCGCGGCGTAGTCCGGGTGGATCAACCGCATCAGCAGCCGGTAGCGTTCCTTGAGGTCGGAAGTGGCTTCTCCGGGCGGGAGGCCGAGCAGGGCGTAGTGGTCGGCACCCGGGTAGAGCAAGGCTGCCCGGAGGAAGAAGCTCGCTGCCTCCCGCAGCTTGGGCGACTGGGGCGCGTCGGCCGACCCCCGGCCCGAGGCGAGTTGCAGGATCTCCCGCACCGAGGCGAAAAGCACCGCGGGCTGGCGCAGGGTCAGCTGGTACTTGCCCGGCGCCTCGAAGTAATCGAGCAGGGCTGCCGGGACGCTCGGCGTGGTGGGAGCCGCTGGCTCGGAGGCTTTCATCGCTGCCCGAGCTTACCGGGCCCGGGGCAGCGCTGCATTGGGAGTGGCCCCTTCCGCGGTATAGCCATAGTAGGACTCGTAGTCCTGCGGCAACGCATGTTGCAGCGTCTGCGTGAGGACCGCCCCGCGCGGCACCAGCCCCGCCTGGCGCAGGCGCCGCAGCGCGCTCTTGATCTGCGCGCGGCGGGTGCTGCCCGCGCGCACGACGTACAGCACGTTCTGCAGCTGGTTGCCGAGCACCACCGCGTCGGCCAGCCCCAGCATCGGGGGCGCATCGACGATCACGTAGTCGATGCCCAGGGCGGCGGTGATGTTCAGGAGCAGGAGCAGCTTGGGGCCGGTCAGCAGGTCCACCGGATTCGGCGGGATCGGGCCGGCCGTCAGCACGGACAGGTTCGGGATCACCGTCGGCGTGATCATCTTGTCGCCGCGGTTGTCGCTCGATAGCAGGTTCGACAGGCCGAAGTCGTTGGGAATGCCCAGGAACTTGTGGATCGTCGGGTTGCGCATGTCCGCGTCGATCAGCAGCACGCGCTGCCCCATCTGCGCGAAGTTGATCGCCAGCGACAGCGAGGTCGTGCTCTTGCCTTCGTTGCGCGTCGTGCTGGTGATGACGAGGCGCTTGGGCGCGCCCTCGGGCGTGGAGAACTGCAACGCCGTCCGCACGGAGCGATACGCCTCCGCCACCGTCGATCGCGGGTCCTCGTGCACTTCCATCGCGACCGGCGTGGTGCTGCCGCGCTTGCGATTGAGCTTCGGGATGATGCCCATGAGCGGCAGCCCCAGCACCCGTTCCACTTCGTCGGGGTACTTGATGGAATCGTCGACGACCTCCAGGCCGATGACGATCGCGGCACCGAGGAGGACACCCGCCACGAGGCCGATCAGCAGGTTCACCAGCAGGTTCGGCTTGTACGGGAACAGCGACGGCTCCGCCGCATCCACGACGGACACGTTGTTGCTCATGATGTTCGCGGAGACACCGAGCTCCTTGAACCGCTGCAGCAGGTTGTCATAGAGCTGCCGGTTGGTGTCCACTTCGCGCTTCAGCAGGTTCAGGTCGATGCTCTGGCCCTGCTTGGTCAGGACCTGGTTGAGCGTCTCGTTGACCCTCGCCTTGAGCACTTCCTCCTGCTTCGCCGCCGCGTCGCGCGACGCCGAGAGGCTGCCGACCACGTTGGTGATCTCCTCCTTGATCTGGGAGTCCATCTCCGTGATCTGCGCCTTCAGCTGGATCATCTTCGGATAGTCCGGCTTGAAGATCCGGAGGTTCTCCTGGTAGTCGATCATCAGCTTGGCGCGACGCTCCTTGAAGGTCTGGATCGTCTTGTTCTCGACGACCGCCGTCGACGCTTCGGGGTTGCGCTTCACTTCCGCGAGCACCGTCTCGGCGCGGATGCGCTCCTGTTCCGCCTTGGCCAGCGCCGCCGCGAAATCCGTGTACGTCATGCCCACGGCGCTCGTCTTGTCGTCGATGGTCAGGATCTGGTTGCTCTGCGCATAGGCATTCAGGCGCCGCTCGGAGTCCTCGAGCTTCGCCTTCACCTGCTTGATCTGGTCTTCGAGGAAGCTCTTGGCGTACGACGTGGCCTCCAGCCGGCGCTCCATGCCCATGGCGATGAAGGCCTGCACCGTGGAATTCGCGATGCGCGCGGCGAGCTTCGGGTCCGTGTTGTCGACGTGGACCTTCACCAGGCGCGAGCTGCGCACCGGCTCGATCGTGAGCGCGTCGAGGAAGCGCCGGACCACGGATTCCCGTCCCAGCACTTCGACCTTGTCGACGCTGGGACTCGTCATCTTGCGGTAGCCGTTGATGAGGCGGTCGAGATAGTCGCCCTTCTCCTCGGGCTGCTGCTCCGCCGCCGGATCGGCGGAATCCCCGGCGGCGACCGGCGCGGTGGACACCGAGAGATCCAGCGCCTTGTCCCCGCTCGGCGTGGAGCGGTCCAGCCGCAGTTCGTCGATCACGCGTTCCGCCAGCGAGCGGCTTTTCAGCAGTTCCTGCTGCGTGCGCATGGCGATGGCGTCGTCGCTTCCGAGGCGCTCCTGTTCCGGATCGTTCTCGAAGCGCACGACACGGGGGGAGGCGCGGTCGATCTGGAGGATCACCGTGGACCGGTAGATCGGCGTGCTCAGGAGCGTGCGCACGACCGCGGCCGTGCAGGCCAGCGCGATCACCACCAGCAGCGTCCACTTGTGCTTGAGGATGATCCGGCCGATGTCCGTCAGCGTGAGGGAGTCGTCCGCGACGTGCTCCTCCTCCGGCCGCGCGAGCCCCGTCTGGAGCTGGTACGACTGGCGCACCGCCAGCTCGTTGGAGATGGTCGGGGCGAAGCCGGAGGTGTCGTCGCGGGAGATTTCGGAAGCTGCCATGGTCTTGCTGTTGTTGGTCGGGCGGTCCGGCGGATCACCCGACGGCATCACAGGAAGTCGAAAGCTTACCTGCCTATCCAGTAGAACGGATTCACGACGTTGAGCACGTCGCGGAACACGGAATCGGTGATCGCCGCCCGGGTCGAATCACGCTGCACCACGATCAGGTCATCCCCGCGGATGGGGGGATCGGGCTGCTGCCCGGCCCGGATCTTTTCGATGTCGAACGTGGCGACCTGGCGCTCCCCGCCATCGCCTTGCCGGAAGAGCATCACCTGGTCGCGCCTGGCGATCTGGGCGAACCCGCCGGCGAGGGCCAGCACGCGCAGGAGCGTCATCTGGCCGACCAGGGGATAGATGCCCGGCTTCGCGACGGCGCCGTCCACGGTGATGCGCTCCGTGGTGAATTCCTTGATGAACACGGAAACCTGCGGATCCTGCAGGTACTTGTCCCCGTACAGGTTGGCGAGGTGGCCTTCCACTTCCTGCTGCGTGAGGCCCGCCACGATCACCGCGCCGATGAGGGGCAGGGTGATCGCGCCGGCGGCGTTGACCCGCACGGTGCGCTTGGCGTTCTCCAGGTTCAGGATCTCGATTTCCAGCAGGTCGTTCGGCCCGATCCGGTATTCCCGGCCGATCGTGTAGACGGCGGATGGCTGGGACGGCTCCATGGCCGGCTTGGCCTGTTGCTCCGGCTCCTGGCGGATCTGCTGTGGCTGGGATCCCGCGGGCCGGAACATGCCGTCCGCCGGGGAGCCCGGGCTTCCGCCCTGCAACTGCACACCCGTGGACGTCTGCGCCGCGGAAACTGTGGAAATGAACAGCCAGGCTGTCGCGAGCGCGTATTTGTGGATGATCGAGGACATACATCCCCCGAGGTAAAAGGGAAATTCTAGGGAAGTCGCGCTTCCCTTCCAAGAACGGAGGCTGGCGCCTTAATGCTTGTCGGCTTCGGAGGTGAAGGAATCCGCGAAAAATTCCTCCGGAGGCAACCCGCAGTGCGCACTGTAGTCCGCACGCGCCGAATCTACGACGATCGGAGCCCCGCATGCGTACACCTGGTGGCCCGAAAGATCAGGGTAATCCTCCATCACCGCCTTGTGGACGAAGCCGGTGCGGCCGGTCCAGTTGTCTTCGGGCAGCGCATTGGAGACCACCGGCACGTACTTCAGTTGCGGCAGGTCGATCAGGCGCTCGCGCACCCAGGCGTCCATGTAAAGATCGCCCGGCCGGCGTCCGCCCCAGTACAGCGTGGCGGGGCGCTGGATGCCCTTGGACTGCATGTGCTCGATCAGCGCCTTGACCGGCGCGAAGCCCGTGCCCGAGGCGAGCAGGATCATCGGCTTGTCCGAATCCTCGCGCAGGAAGAAGCTGCCGAACGGCCCTTCCACCCGCAGGATCTCCTTCTCCTTCATCGCGGTGAAGACGTGGTCCGTGAACTTGCCCCCCGGCATGTGCCGGATGTGCAGTTCGACCCCCGGGCCGTTGTGCGGCGCGTTGGCCATGGAGTAGCTGCGGCGGGCGCCGTCCCGCAGGATGAACTCGATGTACTGGCCTGCGTGGTACCGCATCGTGTCGTTGGCCGGCAGCTGCAGCTTCACGATCATCACGTCGTGCGAGACCTTCTCGAGCGAGCTCACGCGGGAGGGCATCTTGCGCACCGGGAAGGCGCTTTCGTCGGTCACCTGGCGCGACTCCAGGACCACGTCCGACTGGGGAACGGCGCAGCAGGTGAGGATCAGCCCCTTCGCTTCCTCCTCTTCGGAGAGCGCCTTGCTCTGGTGCGGGCCGTGGACGACCGTGCCCTCGAGCTTCTTGCACTTGCACGAGCCGCACGCGCCGTCCTTGCAGCCGTACGGCATGCCTACGCCCTGCCGGATGGCCGCCGCGAGGATCGCCTCGCCGCCGTCGGCGGAAAACGCGCGGCCGCTGGGCTGCACGGTGATCTGGAAGGGGCCGGCGCTGCCGGTGGCGGCTGTCATGCTTTGGATATCCTTGGGCTCTTTTCGTCGTCGCTGGCAGGATTTTGCCCTCAAACCAGACCCCCCTCGGCGCGCTGCCCGGCCGCTTCCGCCGCCTGCGCGTGCTCATCGCCGGTTGCGGCGACGTGGGCCTGCGCACCGCGCGCGCCCTGCCGCCTCGGGTGCGCGTGCTGGCCCTGACCTCGTCGCCCGAGCGCGTGCCGGCACTGCGCGCCGCCGGCATCGTGCCGCTGCGAGGCAACCTCGACGAGCGCGCCAGCCTGGTCCGGCTGGCCGGCCTGGCGCATCGCGTCGTGCACCTGGCGCCGCCGCCCCCGGACGCCGCCGAGGCGTGGTGGCGCGATCCGCGCACGCGGGACCTGCTGCGCGTGCTGCGCCTGCGCGAGCCGCCGCAAGTCCTGGTCTATGCCTCCACGAGCGGCGTGTACGGCGACTGCGCCGGCGAGCGCGTCGCGGAGGAGCGCGTCCTGTCGCCGCGCACGCCGCGCGCGCAGCGCCGGGTCGACGCGGAGCGGCAGGTGCGCTTCTTCGGCCGCGGCACGGGGGCGCGCACCAGCGTGCTGCGCATCCCCGGCATCTATGCGCCGGACCGCGCCGGCGGCACGCCGCGCGAGCGGCTCTTGCGGGGCACGCCCGTGCTGGTGCCCGAGGACGACGTCTACACCAACCACATCCACGCCGACGACCTCGCCCGCGCGGTGCTGGCCGCCTTGTGGCGCGGCCGGCCCCAGCGCGTCTACAACGCGAGCGACGACAGCGAGCTGAAGATGGGCGACTACTTCGACCTGGCCGCGGACCTGTACGGGCTGCCACGCCCGCCGCGCGTCCCGCGCCACACCGCGCAGGAGCAGCTGCCGCTCGTGGTCCTGAGCTTCATGGGCGAGTCGCGCCGGCTGGACAACACGCGCATGAAGAAGGAACTGCGCGTCCGCCTGCGGCACGCGACGGTGGACAGCGGCCTGCGCGCCTGAGCGGTCCTACTGCGTGAGCGATGCGCCCGTGAGCGCAGCCTCGGCGCGCAGCTCGTGGCAGCGCTGGGAAAGCGCCTGGTGCAACTGCCGGTGGCGGCGCGCGATCTCGTCGTCGCCGTCCAGTGCGGGTGCCGCGGTCGCCAGCCGCTCCGCGCAGTTGTCGCGGCGCAGGTCGGGGCCGACGGCCGCCACGTAGCGTTCCAGGCGCAGCAGGCTGCTGTCGCTCGAACGTGCCGCATAGCGCTCCAGTTCGGCCTGCAGCTGCAGCCAGCGGGCCGCCGCGGGATCGGCGGCGAGCGCGGGGCTGCCCAGCGCGAGCAGCGGCTTCGCCTGCTGCACCAGCAGGTCGAGGCGCGTGGCCGTGCGGCTGAACGAGGGCGGCACGGGCGAGCCGGGGTCCGCCGCCCCGAGCGCCTGCGCGAGCGGCAGCGGGTCGCCCTGCCACCAGCTGAAGTCGCTGACCCGCGGGTCCTGCAGCGGCTGCTGGCGCCAGTCGTCCTGCAGCGCCGCCAGCCGGCGCACCAGTTCGCCGTCGAGCGTCGCGACGAGGCGATCGCCGAGCCCGCCGCCGCCCGTCTCCTTGAGCACCGCCTGCAGGGCGAGCACCTGCTCGCGCTGCTGGCGGAATGCGGCGGTGTCCAGCGGGCCTTTCGCATCCGACGGCCAGGCCGCCTTGACGATCCGGAACGCGCGCTGGTAGATCAGCTCGGACACGCGTGCGTCCACCACGCGCGCGACCACGGGCTGCGCGTGCGGAGGGAAGAGGGGCAGGACCTCCGCGACGGCGCGCGCGCGCTCGGAAGCCAGGGCGCGCGCTTCCTGCAGCACCTTGGGAAGGGTGCCCGCCTCGCGGACGTCCTTGCCCGCCGGATGCGGTACGGCTGTCTCCGCCATGAAGGACGTCTTCAGCAGCGCCGAAAGTCCCGCGCGCAAGGCGGCGCGCTCGGAGGAGAGCCCGAAGCGGTTCTCGGCGGCCAGCCAGACGATCCCCGGCTCGCCGTGGCCGCCGAAGGCGATCTCGAACTGGCGCCGGAACTCGATGAAGGCCGCGCCGGACTGGCCTTGCAGCTGCTGCAGGGTCTCGGGCCCGAACAGGCGCGTGCGCTCGATGCGCCGCAGGACGTCCTGGTAGGCGCTCCCGAGCTGCAGCGTCCCCTGCCGCATCCAGTCGTTGCGCCCCTTCGACAGCAGCGCGTTCTGGTCTTCCAGCAGGGCATGCACCGCCTTGTAGCGCTCCAGCGTGCGGTCGAACGCCACCGCGCGGGTCGAAGGCTCGAAGAGGCCGGTGCTGCGCTCCACGTACCCCTGTTCCAGGGCGAACAGGTCGTTGGTGTTGAGCAGGCGCGTGTGCAGCGCGCCCATCGCCTTGGACAGCGAGCAGCGCGTGGCCCACTGCAGGCGCGACTGCATCAGCACCGGCTCGATGCTCACTTCCTCGCTGCCCTGGAACATGCGCACGGCGCCTTCGAGCGCGCCAGGCAGCTCCTTGCCCAGGGTGTAGGCCACGAGCTTGCGCAGTTGCTCGGGCTGGCCGCCCGCGTACTGCAGCGAGAGGAAGGACTGCACCGCGCCATCGAGCCGTTCGACGTTGGCGACGTAGTCGGCGACCGCCACGAACTCGGGCAGGTCCTCGGCGGCCGCGGTCAGTCGGCGCTCCAGGTTCTGCGGCACGGGCGACTGGCATTCGACCCCCATCTGCAGGTCGCCCGAGCCGCGCACCAGCGGCACGCCGGTCAGCTGGCCCGCGCGCGCGTAGAGCTCGCGCCTGAGGGTCTCCACCACGATGTCGCCGAACTCGCGCGCAAGCCGCGCCTGCACCTGTTCCTCGAGGTTGTCGAAGGGGCGCCAGGAACCCGGGAGGAATATCGTCCACGCAGCGTCCTGCTGCAGCCTTTCCGTCGCCGTGAGCAGCGCCAGCGCCTTGCGCCGGTACCACTCCGGATCCACGGCCTCGCGGGTGTGGGCGCGGGCACGGAAGCGCGCATCCGCATTGAGCTGCAGCAGGGTGCGCGAGAGGTCCTGGCGCCATCCGTCCAGTTGCACGGCCGCCGCGAGGATGGCAAGCGCCCACGCAGCGAGCAGCAGCCACGCCAGCGTGAGCCAGGGAGACCGGCCGCGCAGCAGCTCGCGCGCGCGATGGAGCGGCGACGTCATGGGGATTTCGTCGTCGCGGGCACGGGTTGCAGCAACTCGCGCACGGGCCAGGTCTGCCAGAGCCAGATCGCTTCCGACAGGAGCAGCAGCGCGCCTGCGGCCAGCGCGACGCGCAGCCACGGCCGCCAACCGCCCGGCGCGGCCGTCGACCGTGTGGACCCGGGTACTTCCGCCGACATGAACTCCCCCTTCCGAATGCCGAGTGCCAAGGCTAAGGACCGCGGCGCGGATCCCTGTCAGGTTTTATCCGTAGGGACTGTCGGACGCGGCTGTCAGTTCAGATGCCGGCCGGCTTGCGGATCGTCTTCATGCGATCCACCGCCCGCACCGTCACCTGCAGCACCTCGGCGCCGTGGAGGACCGTGAGTTGCACCTCACTTTCCGGCTCGGGGCGTGCCCACAGCTTCTTGTAGAAACCTTCGAGGGTCGTCACCTTCTCGCCATCGATCGCGAGCACGAAGTCGCCGACCACCAGCCCCGCGTCCTGTGCGGGACTGTCCCGATTGACGCGCACGATCCGGATGCGCCCGCCTTGCTCCGTGGAGCTGAGGCCCAGCCAGGGCCGCCGGCTCACGCGGGTGCTGCCCGTCTGCTGCATCTCGGGGAGGATCGGCTTGAGCAGGTCGACCGGCACGAACATGTTGCCCGGGACCTGCTGCGCGTCGCCGAGGGCATTGCCGACGAAGAGGCTGCCGATGCCCAGGAGTTCACCGCGCTGGTTGAACAAGGGTGCGCCACTGTGGTTGCGCAGCGGCGGGCTGGTGAACAGCGCGCTGTCGATGTGGTACTCCCAGTAGCCGGAGAAAGGACGGATGCCCACGAGCTGCGTCAGGCCCATCCCGCCGTCTTCGCCGCCCGTCGCGGCGAGCAGCGCGCCGCGCAGCGGCGCCTCCTTCGCGACGCCGAGCGTGACCGGCTGGATGCCGCGCAGCGGCAGGACGGAGCGCACCAGCCCGAAGCCCGTGGCCTGGTCGTAGCCCACCGCGCGGGCGGGGATCACGCGGTTGTCGTGGGTGCGGACCTGGATGCTGTCGGCTTCGAGAATGAGGTAGCCGATGGTGAGGATCAGGCCGTCCGGGCCGATCACGACGCCGGAACCTTCCCGCTCCTTGCCGAGGGTTTCCGCCGAACGGGCGTCGTCGGCGGCGGTGACCTCCAGGCCGACGACGGCCTCCATCGCGCGCGTGATGGCATCGACGCTGGCCTGCTGCGGCGTGGTGGCGGCCCGCACGGGCATGCCCGCCGCAAGCACCAGGAGCACGACGCCGGCGAGGCGGCTCGCCACGGTCTGGAACGACATGGCCTTCTCCGAAGTTGCCGGGCCAGAATGCGGCAAAAGAATCGGCGCGGCAAGTTGGCCGAAAGGAACCCTGTCCGCGGCGGGGAACATCGCACCGGAATGGCGCATTGTTTTTTGCATAATGCTCCGCACCCGATCCAGAGGAAATTGCGTGGCAACTTATCTCGAATTGAAAGAGCAGGCGGAAAAGCTCCTGGCCGAAGCCGAAAGAATGCGCGAACAGGAAATCGCCGACGCGATTGCCGACATCAAGCGCAAGATCGAGCTTTATGGATTGACCGCCGCGGATCTCGGATTTGCGCGGTCCGGCCCGGTCGGCAATTCACGCCCGAAATCGGCGCGCCCGCCGGCGGCCGTGAAATACCGCGGGCCGAATGGCGAGACCTGGTCCGGCGGACGCGGTCGCAAGCCGCAATGGGTGACGCAGGCGCTGCAGGAAGGCCGCAGCCTGGAGGAATTCGCCGTCAAGAACGGCCGCTAGCGGCCGCGGGGCGCGCGTTGGGCGCGCTCAGGCCCGCACGTCGGCTGCGGGCTCGGCCAGCTCCGGCTCCAGCGCCACCGCGAGGCGGCGATAGAACAGGTGGTAGGCCAGGGCGCAGAGCAGCAGCGCCGGCAGCAGGATCTCCTGGCGCCCGCTGAAGAACACGGCGGGCAGCACCGGCACGATCGCGCAGATCCACATCACCATCGACACGGCCGCGTTGCGCAGGTTCGCGGGCAGGGCCGTCAGGTTCGGCTGCACCAGCTGCGTGGCGACGAGGCTGTGGAGGTGGCGGCGATCCGGCTCGCCGGGGGAGCGGCGCTGGCGGCTGCGGCGCCAGATGCTGTAGACCACCTCGATCGTCGGGTAGCCGCACAGCAGGACGCTGGCCCACGGCGACACGCCGGGGTTGCGCGCGAGCAGTTCGACGGAGAGCCACGCCAGCGCGAAGCCGGAGAAGTACGCGCCGCCGTCCCCCAGGAACAGCTTGCCCCACGGGAAGTTCACCAGCCAGAAGCCGCCGACGGCCGCTGCGAGGACCAGCGCCACGTTCGCGAGCGCCACGTCGCCGACGCTGTACGCGATCGCGGAGAGCGCCAGCGACGAGATGATCACGGTGCCGCTGGCGAGGCCGTGGAAGCCGTCGATGATGTTGATGGAGTTCGCCACGCCGCCGACCGCGAACGCGGTGAACAGCACCGCGACGGGCCACATGGAGAGAAGCATGTCTGCCAGCGGGATGTCGACCCGCGTCAGGCCCACGCCCGTCCACAGCGCCGCGAGGCCGCCGCTGCCCATGGTGAGCAGCAGGCGTGTGCGCACGCTCACGCGCTTGGTCACGTCCTCGGTGAGGCCGCCCAGGAGCGCCGGCATGCCGGCCAGCAGGAGCGTCGTGAGCAGCGCCGATTCGCCGGGCTTCGCGATGAACATCCACGCGCCCGTCATCGCGACGTAGATCGCGATGCCGCCCACGCGCGGCGTGGGGCTCGAATGGAACTTCTGCACGGCCCCCGGCAGGTCCATCGTGAAGTGCCCATGCTTGTGGGCGCTCAGCACGAGCGACTGGGCCACGGCAAATGAGCCGACCAGGGTCGCCGCGATGACCAGGAGCACAGGGACAGACAGCACGCGTTTCCTTTTTTGCCGCTCGAGACGGTTTGTTCTAACCTCCATCACAACAGAATGTGACAGAGGGACGCACTTTATTGCAGACCTGCCTGCGAGGCAACTGGGACGTGGTGCCGATACCAAGAGCATGCGATATGACTGCTTTGGTACCAATGCACGCCATGCTCGACAGTGAACACTCACGCGGCGCAGGTCGTTGGCGGCGACGGGGCTGGAGTGTCGCCGCAGGACGCTCCGGTGGGTGTTACATGCGTGTTAAGAACGCTTCCGGCGTGCGAAAGGGGCGCCTGCGTGGCGCTGCAGTCACTGGAGCGGAAGCAGGGAAGGGAGAGGCGCGAGGCCTGGTGCCGGAGCCCGGAATCGAACCGGGACGGTGTTGCCACCGGCAGATTTTGAGTCTGCTGCGTCTACCGATTTCGCCACTCCGGCAGCGAGGGAAGGGGAATCGGAAATTATGGCACAGTGCCGTGCATGCACTACCCCACGATCGAAGACGCGATCGGCAAGACTCCGCTGGTGGCGCTGCAGCGCATCGGCGCCGCGGACAACCACAAGCGCGGCAACGTCCTCCTCGGCAAGCTCGAAGGCAACAATCCCGCCGGTTCCGTGAAGGACCGGCCCGCCGTTTCCATGATCCGGCGCGCGCAGGAGCGCGGCGAGATCCGGCCCGGCGACACCCTCATCGAGGCAACCTCCGGCAATACCGGCATCGCCCTCGCGATGGCCGCGGCCATCATGGGCTACCGCATGGTCCTGATCATGCCGGAGGACCTCTCCATCGAGCGCGCGCAGACGATGAAGGCGTTCGGCGCGGAGCTGCTGCTCACGCCCAAGAGCGGCGGCATGGAATACGCGCGCGACCTCGCCGAGAACATGCAGCGCGAAGGCAAGGGCCGCGTGCTCGACCAGTTCGCCAACCCCGACAACCCGCGTATCCACTACGAGACCACCGGTCCCGAGCTGTGGGAGCAGACGGGCGGACGCATCACGCACTTCGTCAGCGCCATGGGCACGACGGGCACCATCACGGGCGTGTCGCGCTTCCTCAAGGAAAGGAACCCCGCGATCCGCATCATCGGCGCGCAGCCGAGCGAGGGCTCGCGCATCCCCGGCATCCGCAAGTGGCCGCAGGAATACCTGCCGAAGATCTACGACCCTTCGGCGGTGGACGAACTCGTGCTCGTGAGCCAGGAAGACGCCGAGGACATGTGCCGCCGCCTCGCCAGCGAGGAAGGCATCTTCGGCGGCATTTCCGCAGCGGGCGCGTGCTGGGTCGCGCAGCAGGTGGCGCGGCAGGTGGAGAACGCCACCATCGTCTTCGTCGTGTGCGACCGCGGCGATCGCTACCTTTCCACCGGAGTCTTCCCCGCGTGAGCGGCGCCTGGCGGTTCTGTCCGCAGTGCGCCGCGCCGCTCGCGTGGATCGCGCAGCAGGAAGACGGCGGCGAGAAGCAGCGGCTGCGCTGCCCCGCCTGCGGCTGGACGCACTGGAACAACCCGACGCCGGTGCTCGCCGCCGTCGTCCAGTACCAGGACCGCATCCTGCTCGCGCGCAACGCAGCGTGGACCCACAAGATGTATGCGCTGATCACCGGCTTCATGGAAGCCGGCGAGACGCCGCAGGACGGCATCGCGCGCGAGATCGCCGAGGAGACGAACCTGCGCGCCACGTCCCTGGACCTCATCGGGGTCTACGACTTCCAGCGCATGAACCAGGTCATCATCGCCTACCATGCGGAGTGCGAAGGCGAGGTGAAGCTGTCGCCCGAACTGGTGGACTACAAGCTGTTCGCGTACGACCAGGTGCGCTGCTGGCCCGCGGGGACCGGCCACGCTCTGGCCGACTGGCTGCGCAGCCGCGGCCACGAGCCGCAGTACATGGAGCTCCCTCGCCGCGAGTGAGGAGACACGGTGATGCAGATCGACAAGGAAATCGACACGCGCGGGCTGAACTGCCCGCTGCCCATCCTGAAGGCGAAGAAGGCCCTGACCGACATGCAGAGCGGGCAGCTGCTGAAGGTGGTCTCCACGGACGGCGGGTCGCTGCGCGACTTCCAGGCCTTCTCCAGGCAGACGGGCAACGAGCTGGTGGAACAGCAGACCGTGGGCGACGAGTTCATCCACGTGCTGCGCCGGCGCTGATGCAGGCCGGCGCGGACGTCGTGCTGCGCAATGGCGCGGGCGACGAGGCGCGGCTGAGCACGCAGGGGGCGCAACTGCTGTCCTGGCAACCCGCAGGCGAGGGCGAGCAGCTGTACCTGAGTCCGCTGTCCCGTCCGGCCCCCGGTGTCGCGGTGCGCGGCGGCGTGCCGGTGTGCTTCCCGCAGTTCTCCGAACGCGGTCCGCTGCCCAAGCACGGATTCGTGCGCACGCAGGAGTGGCAGCTCCTGGTGCCGCCCGTCCCGCACGCGCCCATCGCCGAAGCGCGCTTCCAGCTCGACTCCTCCATGCCGGGTCCGTGGGACCGTGCGTTCTGCGTCGTGCTGGTCGCGCGGCTCGGCGCGCGTTGGCTGGAGCTGGAGCTGCAGGCGGCCAACACCGGGCGCACGCCCTGGTCCTTCACCGCCGCACTGCACACGTACCTGCAGGTGGGCGACGTGCGCGCGGTGCGCATCGCCGGACTGCGCGGCCTCGACTACGAGGACATGGTGGGCGGCAACACCTTGCGCAGCGAGACCGAGCCGGTGCTCGCCATCGCGGACGAGACCGACCGCGTCTACCGTGAGGCCGCCCGTGCGATCGACGTGACGGAACCGGGCAGGCCGCCACGGCACGTCACGCAGCAGGGGTTCCGCGACGCGGTGGTGTGGAACCCGGGCCCGGCCAAGGCTACCCGGCTCGGCGACATGCCAGCCGACGACTGGCCGCGCATGCTGTGCATCGAAGCTGGCGCCATCGCGCAGCCCGTGGAACTCGCGCCAGGCAAGACCTGGAGCGGGATCCAGCGGATCGCGCTTGCCTAGCGCTCGCCGAAACGCAGCGTCCCGAGGTATTCGCGGAAGGCCGCGCCCACCTCGGGGTGCTTCAGCGCGAACTCCACCGTCGCTTCCAGGAAGCCTTCCTTGCTGCCGCAGTCGTAGCGCTTGCCGCGGTAGCGGTAGGCATGCACGCCTTCGCTGCCGATCAGCTGCGCGATGCCGTCGGTGAGCTGGATCTCGCCGCCCGAGCCGCGCGGCTGGTTGCGGATCTTGTCGAAGACGGCAGGCGTCAGCACGTAGCGACCGGCCACGCCCAGCCGCGAAGGCGCGTTCTCGGGCGAGGGCTTCTCCACCATCTGCCGCACTTTCACGAGCCTGTCCGCCACGGGGTCGCCCGCCACGATGCCGTAGCGCTTCACGTGTTCGGTCGGGACCTCCTGCACCGCGAGGATCGACGTCTGCAGCTCCAGGAACTGCTCGACCATCTGCGCCAGCACGCCGGGGCTGCCTTCGCCGCCCGTCATCAGGTCGTCGGCGAGCAGCACGGCGAAAGGTTCGTCGTTGACGATCGGTGCCGCGCACAGCACGGCATGGCCGAGGCCCAGGGCGCGCGGCTGGCGGACGTAGGAGCAGTCCATGTCGTCGGGGATGACGGAGCGCGCGACGGCGAGCAGCTCCTTCTTGCCGGCGGCCTCGAGCTCGTTCTCCAGCTCGTAGGCGGTGTCGAAGTGGTCCTCGATGGCGCGCTTGTTCTTGCCGGTGACGAAGATCATGTGGCGGATGCCCGCCTCGTACGCCTCTTCGACGGCGTACTGGATCAGCGGCTTGTCGACGACCGGCAGCATTTCCTTCGGCGAAGCCTTGGTCGCCGGCAGGAAGCGCGTCCCCAGGCCCGCAACCGGGAACACCGCTTTGTTAACATGTGTGAACTTTTTCATCGACCGCCTGTAGAGTTGTAGCTAGAGTGCGCAGCCTGGCACTTGCAGCGATTGTGCTGAAGAAGCAGTCCCGCGTGGTGCACTCCCAAGGAATGCTGTCTTGGAAATCCTTCTTCTCGAGCGGCTCGTCCCCGAAGCCCAGGCCTGGCTGGAAGCCCGCCACCAGGTGGTGTACCGGCCCGAGCTCGCCCAGGACTCCGCGGCGCTCCGCAGCCAACTCTACAACGTGCAGAGCCTCGTCCTTCCCCGGAAGGTGACGGTCACGCGCGAATTCCTCGACTTCGCGCCGGTGCTGCGCGGCCTCGCGCGCATGCACGTCGGCACCGACAACACCGACCTCGAAGCCTGCCGCGACCGGCGCGTGCGCGTGATCCAGCCGATCAACGCGCACGTGCGCTCGAACGCCGAGTACCTGCTCGCAAGCCTGCTGCTGCTGTTCCGGCGCGGCATCGGCACGGCGCTGAAGGGCGAGCGCAATGCGCCGGCGACGCTCGGGCGGGAGCTGCATGGCAGCACCGTGGGCCTGCTCGGTCTCGCCCCTTCGGCCCATGCGCTGGCCGCGATGCTCGATGCGCTCGGTGCGAAGCTGGTGGGCTACGACCCCGCCGTGCACCACACCTCCCCGATGTGGGGGCGCCTGAAGGTGCAGCCGGTCGGTCTCCAGGAACTCGTCGCGCAGGCCGACGCGGTGACCGTGCAGGTGCTCTACGCCTCGCGCTACGAGCATTTCATCAACGACAAGGTGCTGGCCCATTGCCGGCCGGGGCAGGTGTGGACGGGCACCACGCGTTCGTCCATCTTCGATCCGGATGCCCTCGCGCGGGCGCTCTCCGACGGCCGCATCGAGGCGGCCATGCTGGATGGCGCCGAGGCCGGTTTCGCCGCGCGCGGCACGCCGCTCGGCGAGCAGCGCAACCTGTACCTCACGCCGCGTGTCGGTTCGTGGACGCGCGAGTCGCGCGTGCGCGCCAGCTGGTACGTGGCGCAGCGCCTGCACGAGACGCTGACGGCGCCGCGCCACTCCGGCTTCGAGCCCATCCTCAGCGCCCCGATGGGGCTGGACTCGGTGTCGCCGCCGGAGAGCATGCCGGCGGCCTTGCGGGACGACTGATCAGCCGAGGCGCTTCAGCTGCGCCTGGATCTTCTCCAGCGCCGCCGTGAAATCGGCGATGCGCTTGCGTTCCTGCTCGATCACGGCCGGCGGAGCCTTCGCCACGAAAGCTTCATTCGACAGCTTGCCCTTCGCCTTGGCGAGCTCGCCTTCCAGGCGCTTCTCCTCCTTGGCGAGGCGCACCTTCTCGGCGGCGACGTCGATCTCCATGTAAAGGCACAGGCGCGCATCGCCGGCCACCGCCACCGGCGCGGCCTGCGCAGCCGCGGCCCAGGCCGCCTCGTCGTCGAACACCTTCACTTCGCTCAGCTTCGCCAGGGCCTGCAGCACCGGCGCCGCTTCGCGCATGAACGCGGCATCGCCCAGCACGTACGCGGGCAGGCGGGTGCCCGGCGAGACGTTCATCTCCCCGCGCAGCGTGCGGCACGCGTCCACCACCGCCTTCAGCTTCGCCATCCAGGCTTCGGCCTCGGGGCTGACGTTGGCGGGATTGGACTGCGGGTAGGGCGCGAGGCTCACCGACTCTCCGTCCTTGCCGGCGACGGGGGCCACCTTCTGCCACAGCTCCTCGGTGATGAACGGGATCACGGGATGGGCGAGGCGCAGGATCGCTTCGAGCACGCGGATCAGCGTGCGGCGCGTGCCGCGCAGCTGCGCGCGACCCGCTTGCGGGTCCTTCGCATTCTCGCCGCCCTGGATCTGCACCTTCGCGATCTCCAGGTACCAGTCGCAGTACTCGTCCCAGACGAACTGGTAGATCGCGTTGGCGACGTTGTCGAGCCGGTACTCCTCGAAGCCCTTCGCCACGTCGGCTTCCGCCTTCTGCAGCAGCGAGATGATCCAGCGGTCCGCCGGGGTGAGGATCGCGTCCTGCTCGGAGAGGTCGTGGCCCTCCGTGTGCATCAGGACGAACTTCGTCGCGTTCCAGAGCTTGTTGCAGAAGTTGCGGTAGCCCTCGCAGCGCTTCGAATCGAAGTTGATCGACCGGCCCAGGGTCGCGAGCGCCGCGAAGGTGAAGCGCAGCGCGTCCGCCCCGTAGGCCGGGATGCCTTCCGGAAATTCCTTCTGCGTGTTCTTGCGGACCTGCGGCGCCGTCTCGGGCTTGCGCAGGCCGGTGGTGCGCTTGTCCAGCAGCGGCTCCAGCGCGATGCCGTCGATCAGGTCGACCGGGTCGAGCACGTTGCCTTCCGACTTGCTCATCTTCTTGCCGTGCGAGTCGCGCACCAGCCCGTGGATGTACACGTGGCGGAACGGCACCTGGCCGGTGAAGTGGGTGGTCATCATGATCATCCGGGCGACCCAGAAGAAGATGATGTCGTAGCCGGTCACCAGCACCGTCGACGGCAGGTACAGGTCCATGTCCTGCGTCTTCTCCGGCCAGCCCAGGGTGGAGAAGGGCACGAGCGCGGACGAATACCAGGTGTCGAGCACGTCGGGATCGCGCGTGAGCTTCTTGCCCGGCGCCTGGGCCTGGGCTTCCGCTTCGCTGCGCGCGACGTAGACCTCGCCCTGTTCGTCGTACCAGGCCGGGATCTGGTGGCCCCACCAGAGCTGGCGCGAGATGCACCAGTCCTGGATGTTGTTCATCCACTGGTTGTAGGTGTTGACCCAGTTCTCCGGCACGAAGCGCACGGCGCCGCTCTGCACGGCATCGATGGCCTTCTGCGCGATGGACTTGCCCGTCGGGTCCTGGTCGCTCACCTTCGTCATCGCCACGAACCACTGGTCCGTGAGCATGGGCTCCACCACCTGGCCCGTGCGGGCGCAGCGCGGGACCATGAGCTTGTGCTTCTTCGTTTCCTCGAGCAGGCCGAGGGCTTCCAGGTCGGCGACGACCTTCCTGCGCGCCTCGAAGCGGTCCAGCCCGCGGTAGGCGGACGGCGCGTTGTCGTTGATCTTCGCGTCCAGCGTCAGGACGCCGATGATCGGCAGCTGGTGCCGCTGGCCGACCAGGTAGTCGTTGGGGTCGTGCGCCGGCGTCACCTTCACCACGCCCGTGCCGAACGCCTTGTCGACGTACGCGTCGGCGATGACCGGGATCTCGCGATTGCACAGCGGCAGGCGCACGGTCTTGCCCACGAGGTGGCGGTAACGCTCGTCCTCGGGGTGCACCATCACGGCGACGTCGCCCAGCATGGTCTCGGGACGCGTCGTGGCCACGGTGAGGTGGCCGGAGCCGTCGGAAAGCTCGTAGCGGATGTGCCAGAGGAAGCCGTCCTCCTCCTCGCTCTCCACCTCCAGGTCGGACACGGCGGTCTTGAGCTCCGGGTCCCAGTTCACCAGGCGCTTGCCGCGGTAGATGAGGCCCTGCCTGTACAGCTGCACGAAGGTCTCGGTCACGATCTTCGAGAGCTTCTCGTCCATCGTGAAGTACTCGTGCGACCAGTCCACGCTGTCGCCCATGCGGCGCATCTGCGTGGTGATGGTGTTGCCGGACTTCTCCTTCCACTCCCAGACCTTCTTCACGAAGTCGGGGCGGCCCAGGTCGTGGCGGCTCGTGCCCTGCTCCTGCAGCTGGCGCTCCACCACGATCTGGGTGGCGATGCCGGCATGGTCCGTGCCGGGGACCCACAGCGTGTTGAAGCCGCGCATCCGGTGGTAGCGCGTCAGGCTGTCCATGATGGTCTGGTTGAACGCGTGCCCCATGTGCAGGGTGCCGGTCACGTTCGGCGGCGGCAGCTGGATGGCGAAGGAAGATTCGTCCGCCTTCGCCTTGCCGGTTCCGCGGTAGCCCGCGCGCGCGTAGCCGCGCTGTTCCCACAGCGGCCCCCACTTCGCCTCGATGGCGGCGGGTTCGAAGGACTTGGAGAGGCTGTTCAGCCCGGGTTGTTCGTTGCTCACCCGGGGATTTTATCGGTCGGGCTATTCCGGGATGGCGCGCGCGGCCTCCACGCACTCCTTCAGGACCCGGGCGTCGCCGACCTGGTTGGCCAGCAGCAGGATGAGGCGGGCGTTGAGCAGGGCCGACTGCTGCTCGGACAGCCCCTGGTGGGCGTCCAGCAACTGCTCGTAGAAGCCGTCGGCGTCCTGCAGGTTCAGTTGGGTCTTCATGCGGCTTCCTCTTCCAGCGTGGCGCCCAGGGCCTGGCCCACGGCGTGCACCAGCGTGGCGTCGACGGTCTCGCCGGTGGCGGCGACGTAGCTGTCCGGCCGCACCAGGGCCCAGGCGTGGCCGAACACGTGGCAGGCCCCTTGCAGGTGGCCCTTCGGGTCGCGCACGTGCTCCAGCGCGCCGGCCGGGTCTTCCGGGCCGAGCACCTGCACGCAGCGCACCGGCGCCGTTTCGCACAGGCCACGCAAGCGTGCCAGGGAAGCGGCTCCGACCGATCCGAACACCAGCACGAGCAGGCAGCCGTCGGCCCAGCGCAGGAGGTCGTTCACGCGGCCGGGCGTGCCGTCGGGCCATTCGAACGACACGTTCTGCACCGACTGGCCGCCGGTGCGGTCGCAGGCACTCGACCGCGTGTACGGGTTGGCGATGGCCATGCGCCCCGTATTCACGAACTGCCGCGCGAACGCGTGCTGCTTGGCCAGGCCGAGCGAGGCGTCGCGGAACAGCCTCTCCACCGGCGTGGCGGGCCGCAGGAAGCGGGCCGTGCGGTTGGTGACCATCACGTTCTGCTTCGCTGCCTCGTGCCGCTCCTCGTGGTAGCTGTCCAGGAGCGCCGGCGCGGCCCGGCCGCGGATCACCGCCGCCAGCTTCCACGCCAGGTTGTCGGCGTCGGCGATGCCGGTGTTGCCGCCGCGCGCGCCGAAGGGGCTCACGACCTTCGCCGAGTCGCCCATGAAGAACACGCGGCCGTGCCGCATCTCGTCCACGCACTCGCTGCGGTAGGCGTAGGGTCCCACCCAGACGATCTCGATGCCGGCGTCCGGCCCGAACTGCCGGGCGAGCCGCTCGCGCACGACGTCTTCGCGGCTCACCTCCGAGGGATCGGCGTCGGGCGCCATCTGGTAGTCGATGCGCCAGACGTTGTCGCCCATCAGGTGCTGCCAGACGGCGCGGTTCTCGTTGAAAGGCGCCTCGATCCAGGTGTGGCGCTCCACCGGCGGATGGTTGCGGAAGCGCACGTCGGCGATGCACCAGCGGTCGTCGCCCTTCTTCGCGGTGACGGACGCGCCCACCCACTTGCGGAACGGGCTGTGCGAGCCGGTCGCATCGATGACGTAGTCCGCGCGCATCTCGTAGTCGCCGGCCGGCGTGGTGATCGACAGCGTGGCGCACTCGCCGTCCTGGCGGAACGCCGTCACGCGGTTCTGCCAGCGCAGGTCCACGTTGCCGAGCTCCTGGATGCGGTCGACCAGGAAAGCCTCGATGTAGAACTGCTGGATGTTGATGAAGGGCGGCTGCGTCGAGAGATTGAAGGCGCTCTGCTGCCGCAGGTCGAAGGAATAGACCTCGTCCTGGCCGGCGAAGGTGCGCCCCACGCTCCACTGGATGCCCTTGGCCGCGATGCGCTCGTAGACGCCCAGGCGCTCGAAGATCTCCAGCGACTTCTGCGTGTAGCAGATGCCCCGGGAGGAGGCGCCCTTGACGCCCACCGTGTTGTCCTCGTCCAGCAGCACTGCCTCGATCCCGTACTGCGCGAGCGCGCAGGCCGCGGTGAGCCCCGTGATGCCGCCGCCCACGATGACGATCGGGTGGTGGCTGGGCTGGCCGGAGGCGATCTCCGGCGGCTCCCGGAACGCGTATTCGGGCAGCTCGTAGCCGCTGCCCTGCGCGAATTCGTAGCCGTTGGTCAGGGCCGTGCCGGCGTAGCTTTCCGCCATGGCTGTCTCCTCTTGGCGCGCTCGGGCGCTCTCTTACTTCTTGACGAACTCGGGGCGGTCGTTCTGCTGCGGCTTCAGCGGCGCGGTGGCCTTGCCGGCGGCGCGGTCGGCGCGCCACTGCTGCTTGCGCGCGGTCCACTCGTCCAGGCGCGCATGCGCCGTCTTGCTCTCCTGCAGCATCTGGAACTCGTCGGCGAGCTGCGCGGTGAGCTCCAGGCGGATGCCGTTCGGGTCGAAGAAGTAGATGCTGTGGAAGATGTGGTGGTCCGTGATGCCCAGCACCTCGATGCCGCTGGCCTCCAGCCGCGCCTTCATCGCCTTCAGCGCATCGATGGAATCGACGCGGAAGGAGATGTGCTGCACCCACTTCGGCGTGTTCGGCGAAGGGTCGCTCGCCGTGTCGTCGCCCAGGTCGAAGAAGGCGATGAACGAGCCGTCCTGCAGCCGGAAGAAGAAGTGCGTGTACGGGCAGTACTCGCCCGTGCTCGGGACGACGTCGCTCTGGATGATGTGGTACAGCGGCAGCCCGAGGATGTCCTCGTAGAAGCGGCGGGTCTCCTCCGCGTCCTTCGCGCGATACGCGACGTGGTGCAGCTGGTGGATGGGCGCAGGGGCGGGCAGGGCGCCCGCGTCCTTCAGGACGGCGGCCATGGGGGCTCCTCGGATTTACCTATGCGTAATGCGTTTACTATACCGTAACGCTCGGGCGCCCTCCAGCACAGCCGGCGTTCAGTTGAGAACCTTTATCAACTGGACCAAATGAATAGCTTTGCTGCATGAGGTGCATTGAGCCTGGCTATTAGACGGCTTCCGGCCGCCTCACTACGCTTGCAGCGTCTTCGGCCCGGCCGAAGCGCGATGCTTTCCTCTTCATCCACCCAGAAGGAGATCTCCATGGCAGCACTCAAAGGCTCCAAGACGGAAGAGAACCTGAAGGCCGCCTTCGCGGGCGAGTCCCAGGCCAACCGCCGCTACCTGTACTTCGCGAACAAGGCCGACGTCGAAGGCCAGAACGACGTGGCAGCGCTGTTCCGTTCCACGGCGGAAGGCGAGACCGGCCACGCCCACGGCCACCTCGAGTGGCTGGAGCAGGTCGGCGACCCCGCCACCGGCCTGCCGATCGGCAGCACGCGCGACAACCTGAAAGCCGCCGTCGCTGGCGAGACCCACGAGTACACCGACATGTACCCGGGCATGGCCAGGACGGCCCGCGAGGAAGGCTTCGACGAGATCGCCGACTGGTTCGAGACCCTGGCCAAGGCGGAGCGCTCGCACGCGAACCGCTACACCAAGGCCCTGAACGAGCTCGCCGACTGACGTTTTCCCCCTCCCCCCTGGGGGGAGGGTTGGGGAGGGGGCACGCACGGCGCGTCCCGTCCCCAGCCCTTCACCAGAACTCAAAGCTGCACGGAGACACCATGGCCATCCGCGAAGGCAGTCTCGAGGCGCCCACGCGCCACCCCATTGCCTGGAAATCGCCCGAGTACTACGACGAGGCCGCGACCTTCAAGGAGCTGGAGCGCATCTTCGACATCTGCCATGGCTGCCGCCGCTGCGTGAGCCTGTGCGGGGCCTTCCCCACCTTGTTCGACCTCGTCGACGAGGGCAAGACCGGCGAGGTCGACGGGGTCGAGAAGAAGGACTACTGGAAGGTCGTCGACCAGTGCTACCTCTGCGACCTGTGCTACATGACCAAGTGTCCCTACGTGCCCCCGCACGAGTGGAACCTGGACTTCCCGCACACGATGCTGCGGGCCAAGGCGATCAAGTTCAAGCAGGGGGGCGTGGACTTCGGCTCGAAGTTCCTCTCCTCCACCGACGTGCACGGCAAGTTCGCGGGCATCCCCATCGTCGTGCAGGTCGCGAACGCCGTGAACCAGACGAAGCCGATGCGCGCCGCGATGGAGAAGACGCTGCACGTGGATCGCAACGCGTGGCTGCCCGCGCTGGCGACGCGCAAGTTCCGCAGCGCGGCGCCCAGGTCGGCGGACCTGCCGGTGAAGGACGGCGAACGCACGCCGGGCAAGGTCGCGATCTTCGCCACCTGCTACGTCAACTACAACGAGCCGGGCATCGGGATGGACCTGCTGAAGGTCCTCGCGCACAACGACATCCCTTACGTCCTCGTGAACAAGGAGCAGTGCTGCGGCATGCCGAAGCTGGAGCTCGGCGACCTGGAGTCCGTGGACGCGAGCAGGCGCGCGAACATCCCCGTGCTGCACAAGTACGCGCAGGAAGGCTACGCGATCCTCTCGGCGGTGCCGAGCTGCACGCTGATGTTCAAGCAGGAAATCCCGCTCATGTACCCCGACGACGCCGACGTGCAGGCGGTCAAGGAGGCGATGTGGGATCCCTTCGAGTACCTCGCCGCGCGGCGCCGCGACGGGCTGCTGAAGACCGAGTTCCCGCAGCCGCTCGGCAAGGTGAGCTACCAGGTGCCCTGCCACAGCCGCGTGCAGAACATCGGCAGGAAGACCGAGGAGCTGCTGAAGCTGGTGCCCGGCACCTCGGTGCACACCAACGAACGCTGCTCCGGACACGCCGGCACCTTCGGCGTGAAGAAGCCGTACCACGAGGTCGCGATGAAGATCGGCAAGCCGCTCTTCAGGAAGATGGCGGACCATCCGCAGGGCGGCGCGCCGGACTACATCAGCTCGGACTGCCCGCTGGGCGGCCACCACATCGACCAGGGGTTCGACCGCAACAGCCTCGGTGCGCCGCGGCTGGAACATCCCATTTCGCTGCTGCGGATGGCGTACGGATTGAAGTAGATTCATGGGAACAGACCTTCAGCTCCGTCCCCTCTGACCAACATGCAGACAACCGGCAAGATCACGGCCGACAGCCTGATGACGCTCGAGGCGTATTCCAGGTGGCGCAAGCTGCACAAGGGCGAGGTCATCGCCCACCGCAAGCTGCGCAGCGTGCAGCTCGGCGAGCACATCACCGTGCAGTTCGAGAGCGAGCTGACCATGCGCTACCAGATCCAGGAGATGCTGCGCATCGAGAAGATCTTCGAGGAAGAAGGCATCCAGCAGGAGATCGACGCCTATGCGCCGCTGGTGCCGGACGGCACGAACTGGAAGGCGACGATGCTCATCGAGTACCCCGACGTGAACGAGCGCAAGCGCGAGCTGGCACGCCTCATCGGGGTCGAGGACCGCATGTTCGTCGAGGTCGAGGGCCATGCCCGCGTCTACGCCCTCGCGGACGAAGACCTGGACCGCGAGAACGACGAGAAGACCTCCGCGGTGCACTTCCTGCGGTTCGAACTCACCGCGGCCATGCGGGCGGCCGTGAAGGCAGGCGCCTCGGTCAAGCTGGGTTGCGACCACACGAACTACCCGGCGCACGTCGCGATGGCACCGGAAACGCTCGCGTCGCTGGCGAGCGACCTGCACTGAACCAGGCGTGCTTCAGCCGCCCCGCGCGGCTTGCCGGGGCGCCGCGGCGGCCCGTTGCAGCACATACACGTCGCAGTCCGCCACCCGCACGGGCTTCGCTCCCGTCTCCTGCTCGATCAGCTTGGGGTAGTTGCGGGCCCACGAGCGGCGCGTGAGGCAGCTCACCACCGCCGAAGGTGCCGTCGACAGGTAGCGGCGGCCGTGCAGCATGTCGGCCTCCAGGTCGTACCACTTGGGCACGGTGAGCGACCGCCGCCGGGAGTAGAACGCGTACTCGCTGCTCCAGTCGTCCCCGATCCACACCACGGGCAGCTCCGGCGGCGTCTCGCGCCGCACGAATTCCGCCAGCTGCAGCGTGCGATGTTCGTCGCCGATGCGCCTGAACTTGTAGATGTCGTACTGCTCGTTGAACCCGTCCACGTTCGCGAGGAGCAGGGCGCCGGCCAGCAGCGGCCGCCAGGGGTAGCGCACCGGCCGCGCCCTTTCCATCACCGCCGCGACCGAGAGGCCCACGAGCACCGACCAGAACACCGCGTTGGCGCTCTGGTAGTAGTCGTGGACGAAGTGGACGTTGGCGAACACCAGCAGCGGGAGCAGGAAGAGCGCGAGCAGCGCCAGGTGCAGGCGCAGCAGCCGGCGGTCCGCGCGGAACCAGGCGATCCCCACGGCGACGAACGCCAGCAGCATGGCCAGCGACGGCCACAGCATGCGCTTGCCCAGGGTCTGCCAGAAGTGGCCGGACCAGCGCTGGTGGAGCGGGCCGTAGTTCCAGTCGGCCAGCGCCTGCGAGGTGAGCGTCACCGCCAGCGGGTGCTTCGCCTTGATCGCGTCGGTCCACGCGATCCAGCCCCAGCCGATCGCGAGCGGCACCGCCACCGAGGCGATCGCGGCCGCCCAGAATGCGGGCGACCGGCCCGCACGCCAGTTGCGCGCGAGCACCAGCACGCCCGCGACCGCCAGCATCGGCAGCACGGTCGTCACCTTCTGCAGCAGCGCCAGCGCCAGGAACACGGCGCACCCGGCGAAGTCGCGCCAGGCCGGGCTGCCCTCCGAGATGCGCACGGCGAAGTAGAGGAAGCACAGCGCGAAGAACAGCGCCGTGCTCTCGATCATGAAGGTCCCCGCCCAGAACAGGTACACCGGAGACGTGAGGAACATCGCCAGCGCGAGGTACTTCGCGTGGCGCGGGACTCCCAGGCGGCGCAGCGTGGCGTGGATCGGCAGGCAGCAGGCGAGGGTGAAGGCGAGCGACACCAGGCGCCCGACCACCGTGATACTTGCCCCCGTGACGTACGTGACCAGCGCGACGAGGGCCTGGTACAGCGGGAACTCGAGCGGCATGCTCCAGGGCTCGCCCAGCACCGGCGTCTCGTAGGAGAGCCGGAACCCGTGCTCCAGGAACATCTGCGCCGTGAGGGCCGTCTGCGTCTGGCGGAACGCATGGCGCTCCAGGATCGGATTGCCGACGTTGATGCAGTTGACGAAGACGATGACGGCAACCGCGACCAGGAACAGGAAGCGCGCGTGGTCGCCCAGGCGCTCGACCGACTTGTCCTGTGGCGGCGCCGTCATGCAGGCGCGAAGAGGTCCACCCGGTCGGTGATGATCCCGTCGGTGCCCAGGTCGACCAGCCGCTGCGCAGCCCATTCGTCGTTGACGGTGTAGCTCAGGCAGCGCATCCCCGCGCCTTGCACCTTCTTCACCGTCGCCGCATCCCACAGCGCGTGGTTGCAGACGATCGCCACGCACTGCAGCCGCTGCGCGATGTCCCACCAGCCGTCCCACAGCGTGTCCAGCAGCAGCCCGCGGGGCAGTTGCGGCTGTGCCTGCATGGCGGCCTGCAGCGATTCGGGCCGGAAGGACGTGAGCAGCGGCGGCACCGCCTGGCCGCGCCAGAGGCGCTCCGCGTGGTTCGCCACCACTTCGCCGGTCTTCGCTTCCTGGCCCGGCGTCGGCTTGATCTCGATGTTCAGGAGGTGGTTGTTCGCGAGGCAGAAGCGCGCGATGTTCTCGAAGGTGGGCAGGGGCTCGCCGGCGTACCGCCGCGAATGCCAGCTGCCCGCGTCGAGGCGCGCGAGCTGGTCCCAGGGCTGGTCACCGCCGGTGCCGACGCCGTTCGTGGTGCGCTCCAGCGTCGCGTCGTGCATCAGGAAAGGCACGCCGTCCGCGGAGAGCTTCACGTCGCATTCGAACATGCGGTAGCCGTGCTCGGCACCGAACCGGAACGCGGCGAGCGTGTTCTCGGGCGCCAGCTTGCCGGCCCCGCGATGCGCGATCCAGCGCGGGTACGGCCAGGCCTTCATCATCGTCACGCCGCGATCCGCTTGCCCGTGCCCGCGTCGAACCAGTGCAGGCGGTCCTCGCGGGGCTTCACCTTGATGACCTGGTCCGTGCGCGGCGCGGGCTGGTGTTCCTCCATGCGCACGATCACCTGTTCGCCGTTCAGCCGGCCGTAGACCAGGCGTTCCGCGCCGAGCAGTTCCACGCTTTCCGTGCGCACTTCCCAGCCGGTGTCGGCCACGTCCAGGTGCTCCGGGCGGATGCCCGTGATGGCGCCGTTGCGGCCGCCCTGCACGTCCTTCAGCAGGTTCATGGGCGGGGAGCCGATGAAGCTCGCGACGAAGGTCGAGGCGGGCCGGTGGTACACCTCCTCGGGCGTGCCGAACTGCTCCATGCGGCCGGCGTTCATGACGATCATGCGCTGCGCCAGCGTCATGGCCTCCACCTGGTCGTGCGTGACGAACAGGGAGGTGATGCCCAGCTCGCGGTGCAGCTTCTGGATCTCCAGGCGGGTCTGCGCGCGCAGCTTCGCGTCCAGGTTGGACAGGGGCTCGTCGAACAGGAAGACCTGCGGCTGCCGCACGATGGCGCGCCCCATGGCCACCCGCTGGCGCTGGCCGCCGGAGAGCTGGCGCGGCTTGCGATCGAGCAGGTGCGCGAGTTCCAGGATGCCCGCGGCCTTGTCGACGCGCGCCTTGATCTCGGCTTCCGGCAGCTTGCGGATCTTCAGGCCGTAGGCCATGTTCTCGAACACGCTCATGTGCGGGTAGAGCGCGTAGTTCTGGAAGACCATCGCGATGTCGCGCTCCGCCGGCTCCAGCTGGTTCACCACGCGGCCGCCGATGGCGATCTCGCCGCCGCTGATCTCCTCCAGCCCCGCGACCATGCGCAGCAGCGTGGACTTGCCGCAGCCCGACGGCCCGACGATGACGATGAACTCGCGATCAGCGATCTCGACGTCGATGCCGTGGATCACCTGCAGTTCCTGCTTGCCCTTGCCGTACTTCTTGACGACGTTGCGAAGAGAGATGGCTGCCATGGTTTTCTGGGAGGAGTTCCGGTGTTAATCGCGTGCCACCGCGGAACCGGCTTTGCCGGGCCGCTGGTGGCGCCCCCTTGAGGGGGAGGCGCCGAAGGCGCTTCGGGGGTGGGTCATTTCTCCGTGTCCACGAGGCCCTTGACGAACCACTTCTGCATCAGGATCACCACCAGCGCCGGCGGCAGCATCGCGAGGATCGAGGTGGCCATCACCACGTTCCACTCCACGTACACCTCGCCGAAGATCGCGCGCTTGATGCCCAGCACCACCGGGTACATGTCCTCGCTGGTGGTCACCAGCAGCGGCCAGAGGTACTGGTTCCAGCCGTAGATGAACTGGATGACGAACAGCGCCGCGATGGACGTGCGCGACAGGGGCAGCAGCACGTCGAAGAAGAAGCGCATCGGGCCGGCGCCGTCCATGCGCGCGGCCTCCACCAGTTCGTCCGGCACGGTCAGGAAGAACTGCCGGAACAGGAAGGTGGCCGTGGCCGAAGCGATCAGGGGGACCGTGAGGCCCGCGTACGTGTTCAGCATCCCCAGGTCCGAGACGACCTGGTAGGTCGGCCCGATGCGCACCTCCACCGGCAGCATCAGGGTGACGAAGATCATCCAGAACACGAGGTTGCGGGCCGGGAAGCGGAAGTAGACGATCGCGAACGCCGACAGCAGCGAGATCGCGATCTTGCCGATCGTGATCACCAGCGCCACGACCAGGCTCACCCACAGCATCGGCAGGGCAGGGGCGATCGTCGAGCCGGAGGCCGTCTTGCCGCCCAGGAGCGCCAGCTTGTACGTGTTGAAGAGGTTGTTGCCCGGCACCAGCGACAGCGGGTGGCTGGACGTGATCTGTTCCGCGGTCTGCGTGGAGCCGATCAGGGCCACGACCACCGGGAACATGACGATCACCGCGCCGATGACCAGGATCAGGTGCGAGAAGAAGGTGAGGACCGGACGCCGTTCGACCATTTCAGTACTGCACCTTTTTTTCCACGAAACGGAACTGGATCACGGTCAGGGCGATGACGATGCCCATGAGCACCACGGACTGGGCGGCGGATCCGTTGATGTCCAGCGCCTTGAAGCCGTCGTAGTAGACCTTGTAGACCAGGATCGCGGTCTCCTTGCCCGGTCCGCCGTGCGTGGCCGCGTCGACGATCGCGAAGGTGTCGAAGAAGGCGTAGATCACGTTGATCACCAGCAGGAAGAACGTGGTCGGGGAGAGCAGCGGGAACACGATGGTCCAGAAGCGCCTCCAGGGGGACGCGCCATCGATGGTGGCCGCCTCGATCAGCGAGTGCGGGATGGACTGCAGGCCGGCCAGGAAGAACAGGAAGTTGTAGGAGATCTGCTTCCACACGGCCGCCATCACGATCAGCGCCATGGCGTGGTTCGCGTTGAGCAGGTGGTCCCAGGGGATGCCGAGCGACTGCAGGAAGTACGAGATCACGCCGTAGGGCGAGGCGAACATCATCAGCCACAGCACGCCCGCGACCACCGGAGCCACCGCGTACGGCCAGACCAGGAGCGTCTTGTAGATCCCCGCGCCGCGGATCACGCGGTTGGCCATCACGGCCAGCAGCAGCGCGATGGCCAGCCCGGAGAAGGCGACCAGCGCCGAGAACAGGGCCGTCGTCTTGAAGGAGTCGAGGTAGCTCGGATCCTTGAACAGGTTGTCGAAGTTCTCCCAGCCCACGTAGACGCTGCTGCCGCCGAAGGCGTCCTGCTGCATCACGCTCTGGTACAGCGCCTGCGCCGCCGGCCAGAAGAAGAACACGAGCACGACGGCCATCTGCGGGGCGACGAGCACCCACGGCAGCCAGGATGATTTGAACCGGACCCTCTTCTCCATGGCGGCGTATTGTCTATGAATTGATAGGTTCAACGAAAAGGGGGCCGCAGCCCCCTTCGTCATGCATGCAACGGTCGCTCAGCCCTTGTTGGCCTTCTGGAACCGCTCCAGCTGCTCGTTGCCACGCCTCACGGCCTCGTCCAGCGCTTCCTTCGGCGTCTTCGCGCCGCGCCACACGCCTTCCATTTCCTCGTCCACGATGGTGCGGATCTGCAGGAAGTTGCCCAGGCGCACGCCGCGCGACTTGTCGGTCGTCTTGCGGACCATCTGGTTCACCGACACGTCGAAGCCGGGGTTCTGCTTGTAGAAGCCGGACTTCTCGGTGATCTCGAAGGAGGCCTTGGTCACCGGCAGGTAGCCGGTGCGCTGGTGGCTCTTCGCCGCGACTTCCGGCTGCGACAGGTAGTTCAGGAAGTGCGCGACGCCCTTGTACTCGTCGGGCTTCTTGCCGGCCATCACCCAGAGGCTCGCGCCGCCGATGACGGTGTTCTGGGGCGCGCCGGGGACGTCAGGGTAGTAGGGCAGGGTGCCGATGCCGTACCCGAACTTGCCGTTGCGCTTGACGTTGCCGGACAGGCCCGACGATCCCGTGATCATGGCGCACTCGCCGGAGACGAAGGTCGCGTCGGCGGCGTTGTCGCGGCCCTTGTAGACGAACAGGCCGCTCTTGGCCATGTTGGCGAGGTTCTCGATGTGGCGCACGTGCAGCGGGCTGTTGAAGGCCAGGCGCGTGTCGAGGCCGCCGAAACCGTTGTTCTTGGTCGCGTACAGCACGTTGTGCCAGGCCGAGAAGCTCTCCAGCTGCGTCCAGCTGATCCAGCTGGTGGTGAACGGGCACTTGTGGCCCGAAGCCTTCAGCTTGGCCGCGGCGAGCGCCACCTCGGGCCAGGTCTTGGGCGGGGCGTCCGGGTCCAGGCCGGCCGCCTTGAAGGCGTCCTTGTTGTAGTGGAAGACGGGCGTCGAGCTGTTGAACGGGTAGCTGAGCATCTGCCCGTTCGGGGCCGTGTAATAGCCGGCGACGGCAGGGATGTAGACGCCCGGATCGAACTTCAGGCCGGCGTCGGTCATCACCTTGGCCACGGGGACGATCGCGCCCTTGGCGTTCATCATCGTGGCGGTGCCCACCTCGAAGATCTGGATGATGTGCGGCGCATTGCCCGCGCGGTAGGCGGCGATGCCGGCCGTCATGGACTCGGGGTAGCTGCCCTTGAACGTGGGCACGATCTTGTAATCCTTCTGGCTGGCATTGAACTCCTTGGCCAGGTCGTTGACCCATTCGCCCAGGGCGCCTCCCATGGAATGCCACCACTGGATCTCGGTCTGCGCGTGCGCGGGCGCCGCGGCGAAGAAGGCCGCGGCCAGCGCCAGGGCAGAGAGCTTCGATTTCATGCGTTCAACTCCTATCGGATGCCGGAAAGGCCGTAACTCTACGGCGTTCGTGTGACGCGGATTAGACAAACGTGCAGTCCCAGCAGCAAGCGGGTTTCCCATGACCGGTGCCGGCCGTGCTTGCTGCACTGCGGTAACATCCCCATTCAGCCGCTCCTCGCGTTGGCTGACATCCCCCTGACACGATGAACGCGCCAACGACACTCCAACAACTGATGGCCGCCGTCGACGACGACGCGCCGCGCCTGCGCGAGATCCCCTACAACTACACCTCGTTCTCCGACCGCGAGATCGTGATCCGCGTGCTCGGCTCCCGTGCGTGGGAGGTCCTGAACCGGCTTCGCGAGGAGCGCCGCACCGGCCGCTCCGCGCGCATGCTGTACGAGGTGCTCGGGGACATCTGGGTCGTCCAGCGCAATCCCTACCTGCAGGACGACCTCCTCGACAACCCCAAGCGCCGCCGCATGCTGGTGGAGGCGCTGCACCACCGGCTCTCCGAGATCGAGAAGCGCCGCGATGCGCAGGGCGACCCGCAGCGCGACGCGCTCGTGGGCGAGCTGCTCGCGGCCGCCGGCACCGCCGTGCGCAACTTCGACGCGGCGTTCGCCCAGACCGCCGACCTGCGCACGCGCACGCAGCGCCTGCTGCGAAAGTACACACGCAAGGACAACATCAAGTTCGACGGCATGTCGCGCGTGTCCCACGTGACCGACGCCACCGACTGGCGGGTGGAGTACCCCTTCGTGGTGCTCACGCCGGACACGGAGGCCGAGATCGCCGGGCTCGTGAAGGGCTGCATCGAGCTGGGCCTGACGATCATCCCGCGCGGCGGCGGCACCGGCTACACCGGCGGCGCGATCCCGCTCACGTGGAAGAGCGCGGTGATCAACACCGAGAAGCTCGAGGCGATGACCGAGGTCGAGCACGTCGCGATCCCCGGCCATGCCGAACCGGTCGCGACCATCTGGACCGAGGCGGGCGTGGTCACGCAGCGCGTGTCCGATGCGGCCGAGCGCGGCGGCTTCGTGTTCGCGGTGGACCCGACGTCGGCCGAGGCGTCGTGCATCGGCGGCAACGTCGCCATGAACGCCGGCGGCAAGAAGGCCGTGCTCTGGGGCACCGCGCTCGACAACCTGGTGTCCTGGCGCATGGTGACGCCGGACGCGGAGTGGCTGGAAGTCGTCCGCATGGACCACAACCTGTCCAAGATCCACGACGCGCCCGTCGCCACCTTCGAGCTGCGCTACTTCGGCGCGTCGAGCAGGATCGACTGGAACAGGCCGCAGCGCGTGGAGCGCCTGGAGATCCCGGGCGCGCGCTTCCGCAAGGAAGGCCTGGGCAAGGACGTCACCGACAAGTTCCTGTCGGGCCTGCCCGGCATCCAGAAGGAAGGCTGCGACGGCCTGATCACCAGCGCGCGCTGGGTCGTGCACCGCATGCCGCAGCACACCCGCACGGTGTGCCTGGAGTTCTTCGGCAACGCCCGCGACGCGGTGCCGAGCATCGTCGAGATCAAGGACTTCATGTTCGCCGAGCAGGGCCGCAGCGGCACCGTGCTGGCGGGCCTGGAGCACCTGGACGACCGCTACCTGCGCGCCGTCGGCTACGCGACCAAGTCCAAGCGCGCCGTGCTGCCGAAGATGGTGCTGATCGGCGACATCGCCGGCGACGACCCGGACGCGGTCGCCCGCGCCACGTCGGAAGTGGTGCGCATGGCCAACTCGCGCAGCGGCGAAGGCTTCGTCGCCATCAGCCCGGAGGCACGCAAGCGCTTCTGGCTGGACCGCAAGCGCACCGCCGCGATCAGCAAGCACACCAACGCCTTCAAGATCAACGAGGACGTGGTGATCCCGCTGCCGCGCATGGCGGAGTACACCGACGGCATCGAGCGCATCAACATCGAGCTGTCCCTGCGCAACAAGATCCAGCTCGCGAACGAGCTGGAGCTGTTCTTCGCGCGCGGCAACCTGCCGCTGGGCCGCCAGGACGACGCGGGCGAGATCCCGTCGGCGGAGCTGCTGGAAGACCGCGTGGGCCAGGCCGTGGACCTCGTGCGCAGCGTGCGCGCGCAGTGGCAGGACTGGCTGGACCACGCCGACGAGCTGTTCCCGCAGCTGCAGGACCACACCCTGCGCGCGAGCTGGAAGACCCAGATCCGCGCGCCGCTGCAGGCCGTTTTCTCGGGCAACGCGTTCGCGCCCATCCTGGCGGAGCTCAACGCGATCCACCAGCGCGTGCTCAAGGGCCGCGTCTGGGTGGCCCTGCACATGCACGCGGGCGACGGCAACGTGCACACGAACATCCCCGTCAACAGCGACGACTACCAGATGCTGCAGACGGCCCACGAAGCGGTCAAGCGCATCATGGTGCTCGCGCGCTCGCTCGACGGCGTGATCTCCGGCGAGCACGGCATCGGCATCACGAAGCTGGAGTTCCTGACCGACGAGGAGATCGCGCCCTTCGCCGACTACAAGCAGCGCGTCGACCCGGAAGGCCGCTTCAACAAGGGCAAGCTGCTGCGCCCGTCCGCGGCCGGCATGGTGGATGCGGACACCTCGGTGTACGCGGACCTGACCAACGCCTACACGCCGTCGTTCGGCCTGATGGGGCACGAGTCCATCATCATGCAGCAGTCGGACATCGGCGCCATCGCCGATTCCATCAAGGACTGCCTGCGCTGCGGCAAGTGCAAGCCGGTTTGCGCCACCCACGTGCCGCGGGCCAACCTTCTGTACAGCCCGCGCAACAAGATCCTGGCCACTTCGCTGCTCGTCGAGGCCTTCCTGTACGAGGAGCAGACGCGCCGCGGCGTGTCGATCAAGCACTGGGAGGAGTTCGAGGACGTCTCCGAGCACTGCACGGTCTGCCACAAGTGCGTGAACCCGTGCCCGGTGAACATCGACTTCGGCGACGTGTCGATGAACATGCGCAACCTGCTGCGCAAGATGGGGCAGAAGAGCTTCCGCCCGGGCAACGCCGCGGCCATGCTGATGCTCAATGCCACCAACCCGGAAAGCATCAAGGCCATCCGGGCGGCGGTGGTGGGCGTCGGCTACAAGGCGCAGCGGCTGGGCAACACGGTGCTGCGCGGCTTCGCGCACCTGCAGGTGAACAACCCGCCGGAGACGCACTTCCCCGCTCCCATCAAGGAGCAGGTGATCCACTTCGTGAACAAGAAGCTGCCCGCGGGGCTGCCCACGAAGACCGCGCGCGCGCTGCTGGACATCGAGGACAAGGACTACGTCCCGATCATCCGCGACCCGAAGGCGACGACTTCCGAGTCGGAGGCGGTGTTCTACTTCCCGGGCTGCGGTTCCGAGCGCCTGTTCTCGCAGGTGGGACTGGCGACGCAGGCGATGCTGTGGCACGCCGGCGTGCAGACCGTGCTGCCTCCGGGCTACCTGTGCTGCGGCTACCCGCAGCGGGGCTCCGGCCAGTTCGACAAGGCCGAGAAGATGATCACCGACAACCGGGTGCTGTTCCACCGCGTGGCCAACACGCTGAACTACCTGGACATCAAGACGGTGGTGGTCTCCTGCGGCACCTGCTACGACCAGCTGCAAGGCTACGAGTTCGACAAGATCTTCCCGGGCTGCCGGATCATCGACATCCACGAGTACCTGCTGGAGAAGGGCATCAAGCTGGAGGGCGCGGGCGGCTACCTGTACCACGACCCCTGCCACACGCCCATGAAGCTGCAGGACCCGATGAAGACGGTGAAGGCCCTGGTGGGCGAGAACGTGCGCAAGTCGGAGCGCTGCTGCGGGGAGTCCGGCACGCTGGCGGTCACGCGGCCCGACATCTCCACGCAGGTGCGCTTCCGCAAGGAGGAGGAGCTGCGCAAGGACGAGGCCGCGCTGCGCGCCACCGGCGCCGTGCCGGAGAAGGGCAACATCAAGATCCTCACCAGCTGCCCCAGCTGCCTGCAGGGCATGCACCGCTACAGCCACGACCTGCAGAACGGCCTGCTGGAGGCCGACTACATCGTGATCGAGATGGCGCGCAAGATCCTGGGCGAGGACTGGATGAAGCAGTACGTGGCCGCGGCGAACAACGGCGGCATCGAGCGGGTGCTGGTGTGACGAAGGTCGCGGGCTGCCCCCTCTGCGACGCGGCCGGCGGCCGCGTCGTGGTGCAGGCGCCGAAATGGCGCCTGGTCCACGCGGAGGAGGCGGGCTTTCCCGCCTTCTATCGCGTGGTCTGGCAGGAGCACGTGCGCGAGTTCTCGCAGCTGTCGGCGGCCGACCGCAGCGACTGCATGGACGTGGTCGTTGCGGTCGAGCAGGCGCTGATCGCGCAGCTGCAGCCCGCGAAGGTGAACGTCGCATCGCTCGGCAATGCGGTGCCGCACCTGCACTGGCACGTGGTCGCGCGCTTTGCGTGGGACAGCCACTTCCCGGGCGCGGTGTGGGCCCCCGCGCAGCGGGACGCCGACCCCGCGCGGCTCGCCGAGGTCGTCGCGCAGCTGCCCACGCTCGAGGACAGGCTGCGCCGCGGGCTGACGCGCACGCCCTGAAAATCGGTCGCCCTCGTGAAATCCCGCACGGGGCCAACCGCGGCCTCTCCCGTGCGGCGGGCTCTGTCTCTGCGGCAAGCGTGTATAACCTCCACCGTCGAGGATTCCGGTTGCAACACCGGTTACCGGAGGTTCGTCCATGTCTGCCGCCCCCCGCCGATTCCAGTGGTTCGTGCCGCTGGCCGCCGCCAGCCTGCTGCTGGCGCTGGCGCCCGCGTGGGCGCAGACCGCCGGTGAAGTGGAGTTCTCGCGTGGCGTCGGCTTCGCGCAGACCCCGGGCGAGGGGCCCCGCACGCTGGGCCGCGGCCTGCCGCTGCGCGAAGGCGACCGGCTGACCACCTCCGAAGGCGCGTCCGCGATCATCAAGCTGCAGGACGGCACGCGCATGACGGTCCGCCCGAACTCCGAGCTCGTGCTGCAGCAGTACCAGTTCCGCGAGAACGCCCCCGACAACAGCATGCTGATGCAGCTGGTGCGCGGCGGCTTCCGCGCGGTCACGGGCCTGATCTCCAAGGGCTCGCCGAACGCGGCGCGCATCCAGACCAGCACCGCGACCATCGGCATCCGCGGCACCGACTTCGACGCCCGCCTGTGCACCACGCGCGAGTGCGCGCAGGAAGCCAGCCAGATCCAGGAAACCCGCCGGCCCAACGCCGTGCAGGCCAGCGCCAAGCTCACGGGCGTGCAGGGCGAGATCTTCGCCACCGACGGCGCCGGCGCGCGCCGCCGGCTGGTCAACGGCGGCAGCGTGTACCCGGGCGACGTGGTGGAGACCGCCCGCGGCGCGCAGGGCGTGCTGGTGTTCCGCGACGAGTCGCGCCTGACCCTCGGGTCGCAGACGCGCTTCCGCCTCGACAACTTCGTGTACGACGAACAGAACGCGGGCGAGGGCCGCTTCCTCGCGTCCGTCCTGCGCGGCTCCGTGCGCGCGCTCACCGGCCTGATCGCGCGCGCGAACAACCGCAACGTCGGCTTCAGCACCAGCACGGCCACCATCGGCATCCGGGGCACCGGCTTCGACCTCACCTGCACCGGCGCCTGCGCCGGCGAGGCGGGCGAGCCGAACACCGGCCTGACGCTGTGGACCTGGCTGGGTTCGATCGAGGTGGGGCAGACCGGCCAGACCGCGCTGCAGGTCCTGCAGGCCGGCCAGGGCCTGTTCATCCCCGCCAGCGGGCCCTTCATCCCGATCATGACGGACCCGTCCAACCTGCTGCCGCGCCCGGACCAGGTGAACGTGCCGCCCAAGCTGTTCGCCGAAAGCGACGTGTCGGAAGAAGCGCAGGGCCTGTTCGTGTTCGTGCGCGAAGGCCACATCGAGATCGATACGCTCAACGAGCAGCTGCACCTCGGGCGCGGCGAGTCCGGCTTCGCCGGCATGACGGGCGAGTTGCTGCGGCCGACGTCCCACCCCGGCTTCATGGACTTCGACCGCATCCCGCTGCCCACCTCGCGCAACCCGATGCTCACGAGCGTGCTCAACGAGTCCGGCGTGCGCAGCAGCCAGGTGTGCAGGTAGATGTTTGCGCGGGTGACAATTTGTTCACTCGCGCCCAGAATGGCCGGACTCCCCAACAAGAACGAAGCGGCATAGAAACATGAACGGCACCGTCCCGCCGCGCGCGCCGCGGCACGCCCTGCTTGCACTCGTCGCCCTGGCGGCGGGCAGCGCCTCCGCGCAGGCGCCCGCTCCCGCCACGCCGCGGCCGACGCCTCCGATGGCCGCGCCGGCCGCGCCGGTGGTGTTCGCCATCCCCGGCTTCCGCATCGAAGGCGAGAACCCGATCGGCGAAGCCGAAGCGCAGCGCGTGCTCGCGCCCTACGTGCGCCCGGACGCCACCATGGAGACGCTGCAGCAAGCCACGAAGGCGCTGGAGACGGAGCTGAGTGCCCGCGGCTACGGCCTGCACCGCGTCGCGCTGCCGCCGCAGGAAGTCGGCGCGACGGTGCGGCTCGACATCGTGAAGTTCGTGATCGGCAAGGTCGCCATCGAAGGCGCCAGGATCTACGACGAAGGCAACATCCGCCGCACGCTGCCGGAGCTGCGCGAAGGCGAGAGCCCGAACTTCCGCAAGCTGGCGATCCAGACGGCGATCGCCAACGAGAACCCGAACAAGCAGGTGCAGGTGGGGCTGCGCGAGTCCGAGGAGCCGGACCGCATCGACGCCACCATCACGGTCAAGGAAGAGCGGCCGTGGACGGCCGGCGTGGCCGTGTCCAACACCGGCCCCGAATCCACCGGCCGCGACCGCCTGATCCTCACCGCCGGCCACACGAACCTGTGGAACCTGGACCACCAGTTCGTGGCCGCCTACACGACCTCCGTCGAGCGCACCGAGGACGTCAAGCAGTTCGGCCTGACCTACAAGATCCCGATGTACGCGTGGGGCGGCGTCATCGGCGCCACGTACACGCGCTCCGACGTCGTCGGCGACTTCGGCGGCTTCCGCAGCACCGGCGCCGGCCACACGACCTCGGTCGCCTACACGCAGTACCTGCCGCCCAAGGGCGGCCGGCGCAGCTACGTGTCGATCGGCCTCGACGACAAGCTGTTCGAGAAGGCCCTCATCGACGGCATCCCCATCCAGGAAGACCGCCGCAGCCGGCCGGTGGTCTTCGGCTACACCGCTCGCACCGAGACCGACACCGAGATCTGGGGCTACAGCGTCGAGTTCGCCGCGAACACGGTCACCGGCAGCCACAACAACCTGTCGTCGTACCGCACGGAGGATCCGCGGATCGACACGGCCGCCTGGAACGCCTTCCGCGCGGTGGGCAGCGCCACGACCGGCATCTTCACCGACTGGCTGCTGAACACGCGCGCGGCCTTCCAGTACAGCCCCGACGTGCTGATCGCCGGCGAGCAGTTCGGCATCGGCGGCCTGGGTTCCGTGCGCGGCACCGATGCCGACCGTCCGGTGACGGGCGATTCGGGCTTCTCCACCAGCGTGGAGCTGATGACGCCCGAGCCCACGCCGGGCCTGCGCTTCCTCGTCTTCGCCGACGCCGGCTACGTGCGCAACAACAAGCCCGACGACGTGCAGAACCCGGCCTGGGACCGCCTCGCGAGCTGGGGCCTGGGGCTGCGCTTCGTCCGCGGCAAGCTGGTGGCCACCGCCGACTACGGCAAGCTGTTTCGCGGCAGCCGCGTGCCGCTCGCGCTGAACTCCGGGTCGCCGCAGAAGGGCGACGACCGCCTGTACGTCACGCTCGGTATCCGCTTCTAGCGAACGCTCCGCGTAAACTGCGCCCATGGCCGGTTTACGCAGCGAGACTCCTTCCCCCACAGCCCTGACCCTGCACGGCGCCTCGCGCGTGCTGGAGATCGGCTTTTCCGACGGTTCCACCTACCGCATCCCCTTCGAGCTGATGCGCGTGTGCTCGCCCTCCGCGGAGGTGCAGGGGCACGGCCCCGGGCAGGAGGTGCTGCAGACCGGCAAGCGCGACGTGGACGTCGTGTCGCTCGAGCCCGTGGGCAACTACGGCGTGAAGCCCACCTTCTCCGACGGCCACGACAGCGGCATCTTCTCGTGGGACTACCTGCATTTCCTGGGCACGCAGCAGGCGCAGCTGTGGGACGACTACGAGCGCCGCCTGCGCGAAGCCGGCGTCGACCGCGACGCCCCCATGGCGGCCAAGGCCGGCCACGCCTGCGGGCACTGAGGAGGCCGCCATGAGCCAGACCCACTTCGGTTTCCAGTCCGTCGAGGAGCGCGACAAGGCCCGGCGCGTCCGCGGCGTGTTCGACTCCGTGGCGCCGCGCTACGACATGATGAACGACCTCATGTCGATGGGGCTGCATCGCGCCTGGAAGGCCTACACGGTGCTGGTCGCGGACGTCCGGCCCGGCCAGCACGTGCTGGACATCGCGGGCGGCACCGGCGACCTGGCCCAGGCGTTCGCGCGCAAGGTGGGCAGCGAGGGCCTGGTGGTGCACACCGACATCAACGCTTCCATGCTGCGCGTCGGACGCGACCGGCTGCTCGATGCCGGCGTCGTCCTGCCGACCGTGGTGTGCGACGCGGAGAAACTGCCTTTCGCGCCGGAGAGCTTCGACCGGGTCAGCGTCGGCTTCGGCCTGCGGAACATGACGCACAAGGAGTCCGCGCTCGCGGAAATGCACCGGGTGTTGCGTCCGGGCGGCAAGCTGCTCGTGCTGGAGTTTTCCAAGGTGGCGAAGCCGCTGGAAAAGGCGTATGACTGGTATTCGTTCAACATCCTGCCGCGGCTCGGGCGGCTGGTGGCCCGCGACGAGGCGAGCTACCGCTACCTCGCGGAATCCATCCGCATGCACCCGGGGCAGGAGGAGCTGAAGGCGATGATGAAGCGCAGCGGCTTCGGGCACGTGGACTACCACAACCTCACGGCCGGCGTCGCGGCGCTGCATGTTGCAATCAAGTGCTGAGGCCGCATCTGGGCAGGCAAAGGAGAAAGGCATGAAACTCTGGACCGTTCTGCTCGCAGGCGTGCTCGCCTTCGGTGCCCTCGACGCCGACGCGGCACGCCGCCTCGGTGGCGGCGGCTCGATCGGGCGGCAGTCGGGCAACGTGACGCAGCGGCAGGCCACGCCGGCGCCGACCACGCCCACCGCGCCCACCAACGCGCAACGCAGCACCACGCCCGACACGCCGGCGGCCGCCACCGCGGCGCAGCCGCAGCGCAGCCGCTGGGGCGGCATGCTGGGCGGCCTTGCCGCGGGCCTCGGCCTCGCCGCGCTCGCGCATGCGCTGGGCTTCGGCGCGGGCTTCGCCAACTTCATGCTCCTGCTGCTGGTCGGCCTGCTGGTGCTGATGGCCATCGGCATGATGCGCCGCCGCTCCGCGCAGCCGGTTCCCGCCGGCATGCCGCGCGGCAGCTACCAGAACAGCGGCCTGAGCGCCGACCAGCCGCTGTCGCCGCGCCAGTACAACCCGCAGAAGGTGGGCAACGACGCGTCCGCGCGCCCCTGGGAGAGCGGCTACGACGCCCAGCATGCGCAGGACGCGGCACGAGGCGGCATCCGCATCGGCTCCGCGCTCGGCGCGCAAGGGCAGCCGGACGTGCTGCAGGGCAAGCAGACCTGGGGCATCCCGGCGGGCTTCGACACGGAGGGCTTCCTGCAGTCCGCCAAGCGCAATTTCACGACGCTGCAGGACGCCTGGGACCGCGGCGACGTGGGCACGCTGCGCGGCATGATGACCGACGAGATGCTGAGCGAGATCCGCAGCCAGCTTGCCGAGCGCGACCGCGCCCCGATGGCGTCCGTGCAGAAGACCGAGGTGGCGATGCTGGAGGCGCAGCTGCTCGGCATCGAGGAGCTCGCCACCGAGTACATGGCCAGCGTGGAGTTCTCGGGGATGATCCGCGAGGAGCCTTCGGCGGGCCCGGCCCCGTTCCGCGAGGTGTGGAACATGGTCAAGCCCAAGGACGGCTCCGCGGGCTGGCTCGTCGCCGGCGTGCAGGCGCTCCAATAAGCGGCACGGGGCGCAACGCCCCACGCCGAACGCCCATAATCGGGGGATGGCCAGCCCATCCCCCGTTTCCTTTTTCGACCAGCTGTTCGACCGCGTCGGCCGCGCGCTGCAGCCCCCGCCGTGGATGGTCCACGAGATGCAGCACCGGCTGGTGTTGCTGCTCAATCACGTGCTGCAGCAGGAACCGGAAGCGCAGGCGCGGCTCAAGCGCCAGGCCGGGCGGCTGGTGGAAGCGCACTGGCGCCACTTCAACGTGCGGCTGCTCGCCACGCCGGCGGGCCTGCTGGACCTGGGCCCCACCGCGCAGGCCCCCGACCTCACCCTGACCCTCACGGAAGAATCGCCCTGGGCGCTGGCGCAGTCGGCGCTGCGGGGCGAGAAGCCGGCGGTGCGCATCGCGGGCGACGTGCAGCTCGCCGCCGAGGTGCAATGGCTGGTCGACCACGTGCGCTGGGACCTCGAGGAAGACCTCGCCCGCGTCTTCGGTGATGCGCCGGCGCATGCCATGGGCGGCGCGATGCGGCGCATGGCCGAGGCGATCCGCCAGTTCGTGGCGCGCGGCCCCGCCGCGGCGCCCGCCGGCACGGCGGCTCCCACTCCTCCCTCCACACCGGGGCAGGCAGGCGGATGACGCGCTACGTGCGCGCCATCGTCATCCTCTGGGTCATCCTCCGCTACGGGCTGGACGAGCTGGCGCTCTCCGGCTTCCGTCTGCGCGGGCTGGCCCGGATCGTCACGTTCGGCCGTCGCCGCCACATCGACGCGCCGCGGGGGCAGCGGCTGCGCATGGCGCTGGAGGCGCTGGGCCCCATCTTCGTGAAGTTCGGGCAGGTGCTGTCCACGCGGCGCGACCTGCTGCCGCCCGACATCGCCGACGAACTCGCGCTGCTGCAGGACCGGGTACCGCCGTTCCCGTCCGAGGTGGCGGTGGCGAGCATCGAGCGCGCCTTCCGCCGGCCGCTGAACGCGATCTTCGAAACCTTCGACCACCAGCCGGTCGCCAGCGCGTCGATCGCGCAGGTGCACTTCGCGACGCTGCGCATGCGCACCGGCGAGGTGCGCGAAGTCGCGGTCAAGGTGCTGCGCCCCGGCATGAAAGCCGTCATCGAGAAGGACCTCGACCTGATGCGCATGATGGCCGGCTGGGTCGAGAAGGCTTCGCACGACGCGCGCCGGCTGAAGCCGCGCGAGGTGGTCGCCGAGTTCGACAAGTACCTGCACGACGAGCTGGACCTCGTGCGCGAGGCGGCCAACGCGGCGCAGCTGCGCCGGAACATGGCCAGCCTGCACCTGGTGCTGATCCCGGAGATGTACTGGGATTTCGTGCACCCGGAAGTGATGGTGATGGAGCGCATGTCCGGCATCCCCATCAGCCAGACCGAGCGGCTGCGCGAGCACGGCGTCAACCTGCCGCAGCTGGCGCGCGACGGCGTGACCATCTTCTTCACCCAGGTGTTCCGCGACGGCTTCTTCCACGCCGACATGCACCCGGGGAACATCCAGGTGAGCGTGGAGCCGGGCACCTTCGGCCGCTACATCTCGCTGGACTTCGGCATCATCGGCACGCTGACGGAGTTCGACAAGGACTACCTGGCCCAGAACTTCACGGCCTTCTTCCGGCGCGACTACAAGCGCGTCGCGGAGCTGCACATCGAGTCCGGCTGGGTGCCGCCCGGCACGCGCGTCGACGAACTCGAGGCGGCCGTGCGCACCGTGTGCGAGCCTTACTTCGACCGGCCGCTGCGCGAGATCTCGCTGGGCATGGTGCTGATGCGCCTGTTCCAGACCTCGCGGCGCTTCAACGTGGAGATCCAGCCGCAGCTGGTGCTGCTGCAGAAGACGCTGCTGAACATCGAGGGCCTGGGCCGCCAGCTCGACCCCGACCTGGACCTGTGGAGCACGGCCAAGCCCTTCCTGGAGCGGTGGATGATGGACCAGATCGGTCCGCAGAAGCTCTGGCAGGAACTGCGCGACCAGGCGCCCCGCTACGCCAAGATCCTCCCGGAGCTGCCGCACCTGCTGCACAAGCGCCTGCGCGAGGACAGGGGCTTGCTCCGCCACGAGGCGGACGCGCTGACGGAGGAGCTGCGCAAGACCAACCGCCTGCTCCAGACCCTGATCCTGGCAGGGATCGGGTTTGCGCTGGGCATGGCCGGCGCGCTCATCATGCTGGTGCGCATGCGCATCTTCTAGCAGCCGCCCCCCTTCGGCATAATGCCGCGCAGCCCGACAGGGCGAGGAGAGGTTGGGACCATGAATTACACGCTCGTCACCTTTGTCGTCCTGTACCTGCTGGGGACCCTGGCCATCGGGGTCTGGGCCGGGACGCGCATCCACAACACCACCGATTTCGCGATCGCGGGCCGCCGCCTGCCGCTGATCATGGTGGTCACGACCACGTTCGCCACCTGGTTCGGCGCGGAGACGGTCATGGGCATCCCGGCGCGCTTCGTGCAGGGCGGCCTGAACGCCATCGTCGAAGACCCGTTCGGCGCCGGCACCTGCCTGATCATCGTGGGCCTGTTCTTCGCGGCGAAGCTGTACAAGCAGAACCTGCTGACCATCGGCGACTTCTACCGCCAGCGCTACGGGCGCGGCATCGAGGTGTTCTGCTCGGTGGCGATCATCATGAGCTACCTCGGCTGGGTGGCGGCGCAGATCACCGCGCTGGGGCTGGTGTTCTCGGTGCTCACCGACGGCGCCATGTCCGAGACCACCGGCATGATCGTGGGCACCCTCGCGGTGCTGGTCTACGTGGTGATCGGCGGCTTCCTGGCGGTGGCGTGGACCGACTTCATCCAGATGATCGTGCTGGTGGTGGGCCTGGCGATCATCGCGGTGTTCTCCGCCGACCTGGCCGGCGGCAGCGACAAGGTGCTGGCCATGGCTTCCTCCAAGGAGCTCTGGAAGTTCCTGCCCGAGCCGACGCTCACCGACATGGCCTTCTTCGTCGCCGCCGGCCTGACCATGATGCTGGGGAGCATCCCGCAGCAGGACGTGTTCCAGCGCGTGATGTCGGCCAAGGACGCGGACACCGCCCGCAAGGGCGCCGTGATCGGCGGGGCCTCGTACATCCTGTTCGCCTTCGTGCCCATGTTCATCGTGGCGAGCGCGGTCGTCGTGATGGGCGACAGCGCGCTGGAACTGGCCAAGAACGACTACCAGCGCGTGCTGCCCACCTTCGTGCTGACGAAGATGCCGCTGATCATGCAGATCCTGTTCTTCGGCGCGCTGCTGTCCGCGATCAAGAGCACGTCGTCGGCCACGCTGCTGGCGCCGTCGACCAGCTTCGTGGAGAACATCCTCAAGAACCTGCGCCCGCGCATGAGCGACAAGGAGCAGCTGTTCGCCATGCGCGTGACCATCGTCACCTTCACCGCCCTGGTGCTGGCCTACGCGATCGCCATGAAGGGCACGTCGATCTACGAGCTGGTGTCCGCGGCCTACCAGGTGACGCTGGTCGGCGCGTTCGTGCCGCTGGTGATGGGCCTGTACTGGAAGCGGGCCACCACCCAGGGGGCGATCTTCTCGGTGGCTGCCGGCGTGGCGGTGTGGGTGCTGTTCTTCCCGCAGGTCGGCGGCGAGGAGCTGAGCAAGGCCTTCCCTGGGCAGCTCGCGGGCCTGCTGGCGGCCTTCGTGGGCATGATCGCGGGCTCGCTGGCGCCGCAGGTCCTGCGCAACCGGCACGAGGGCGTCCACCACGTGGCAGGCATGCCGGCGAGGTGAGCGCCCGCCCCGGCAGCCCCTGGCCGGGGTCGAGATCCGGCCGGTCAACTATAATTTCGGGCTTTGCATCCCACGACCTGACACAGCCATGCCCATCTACGCCTACAAGTGCGGCTCCTGTGGCCATGCCAAGGATGTCCTGCAGAAGGTCTCCGACGCCCCGTTGACCACCTGCCCGGCCTGCGGCGCCGGGCAGTTCTCCAAGCAGATCACCGCCGCCGGCTTCCAGCTCAAGGGCTCCGGCTGGTACGTGACGGATTTCCGCGGCGGCAGCAACGCCGCGTCCTCTCCCGCCGCGCCCGCTTCCGGCGAAAGCAAACCCGCCGAGCCGGCCAAGACCGAGAGCGCCGCCACGCCGCCCAAGTCGGACGGCCCGAGCGCGTCCGCCGGCGGCTGCGGCGCCTCCTGCGCCTGCCACTGACGCCCGATGCACGCCCTGCGCAAATGGCTGCTGGCGGGGCTGCTCGTCATCGTTCCGGTCGCCATCACGGCGGCCGTGCTGCGCTGGATCATCGAGACCCTCGACCAGACGCTGCTGATCCTGCCCGAGGCCTGGCAGCCTGACCGGCTGATCGGCGTCCACATTCCCGGCTTCGGGATCCTGCTGACCCTGGCCATCCTGCTGGTCGTCGGCGCCATCACCAGCAACTTCGTCGGCAAGAAGCTGGTGAACCTGGGCAACCGCGTGGTCGCCCGCATCCCGGTGGTGCGCGGCATCTATTCCAGCGTCAAGCAGGTCTCCGACACGCTGTTCTCCGAGAGCGGCAACGCCTTCCGCACCGCGGTGCTGGTGCAGTGGCCGCGGCCGGACGTGTGGACCATCGGCTTCGTCACGGGCGCTCCGGGCGGCGACGTGACCACCTACCTGCGCGGCGACGAGTACGTCAGCGTCTACGTGCCCACCACGCCCAACCCCACGGGCGGCTATTTCGTGATGCTGCGCAAGAGCGACTGCATCGAACTGAAGATGAGCGTCGACGAGGCGCTGAAGTACGTGGTGTCCATGGGCGTCGTCGTCCCGGCCGCCGCCCTCCCGAACCGCTGAACCCGGCCCCTTCCGGCCGGCTGCCTTTCCCCTGAGAGCCTTTCCCATGTCCCAATCGATGCGTACCACCTACTGCGGCCTGGTGACCGAAGCCCTGATGGGCCAGACCGTGACCCTGTGCGGCTGGGTGAACCGCCGCCGCGACCACGGCGGGGTGATCTTCGTGGACCTGCGGGACCGCGAAGGCTACGTGCAGGTCGTCTGCGACCCGGACCGCCCCGAGATGTTCAAGGCCGCCGAAGGCCTGCGCAACGAGTTCTGCATCCAGGTGAAGGGCGTGGTGCGCGCCCGCCCGGCCGGCACGACCAACGACAACCTGAAGAGCGGCAAGATCGAAGTCCTGTGCCACGAGCTCGTGGTGCTGAATCCTTCCGTCACGCCCCCGTTCCAGCTCGACGACGAGAACCTGTCCGAGACCACGCGCCTGATGCACCGCGTGCTGGACCTGCGCCGCCCGTACATGCAGAAGAACCTGATGCTGCGGTACAAGGTGACGATGGAAGTCCGCAAGTTCATGGACGCCAACGGCTTCATCGACATCGAGACGCCGATGCTGACGAAGTCGACGCCGGAAGGCGCTCGCGACTACCTGGTGCCTTCGCGCGTGCACGACGGCATGTTCTTCGCGCTGCCGCAGTCGCCCCAGCTGTTCAAGCAGCTGCTGATGGTGTCCGGCTTCGACCGCTACTACCAGATCACCAAGTGCTTCCGCGACGAGGACCTGCGCGCGGACCGCCAGCCCGAGTTCACGCAGATCGACGTGGAGACCTCCTTCATGAAGGAGGAGGAGATCCGCACGATGTTCGAGGGCATGATCCGCAGCACCTTCCAGAACGTGCTGGGCATCGACATCGGCGCCTTCCCGGTCATGCAGCACGCCGACGCCATGCGCCTGTACGGCTCCGACAAGCCGGACCTGCGCGTGAAGCTCGAATTCACCGAGCTCACCGACGTGATGAAGGACGTGGACTTCAAGGTCTTCTCCGGCCCGGCGAACGCCGAGGACGGTCGCGTCGTGGGCCTGCGCGTGCCCTCCGGCGGCGAGATGAGCCGCGGCGAGATCGACGGCTACACCGAGTTCGTCAAGATCTACGGCGCCAAGGGCCTGGCCTGGATCAAGGTCAACGAGGTGGCGAAGGGCCGCGAGGGCCTGCAGTCGCCGATCGTGAAGAACCTGCACGACCGCGCGATCGCCGAGATCCTCAAGCGCACCGGCGCGCAGGACGGCGACCTCGTGTTCTTCGGCGCCGACAAGGCGAAGGTGGTCAACGACGCCATCGGCGCGCTGCGCGTGAAGGTCGGCCACAGCGAGTTCGGCAAGTCCAAGGGCCTCATCGAAGGCCAGTGGAAGCCGCTGTGGGTGGTGGACTTCCCGATGTTCGAGTTCGACGAGGATGCGCAGCGCTGGAACGCGGTGCACCACCCGTTCACCTCGCCCAAGGACGGCCACGAGGACTGGCTGGAAACCGACCCGGGCCGCTGCCTGGCCAAGGCCTACGACGCCGTCCTCAACGGCATCGAGCTCGGTGGCGGCTCCGTCCGTATCCACCGCGAGGACGTCCAGAGCAAGGTGTTCCGCGCCCTGAAGATCGGCCCGGAAGAAGCGCAGGCGAAGTTCGGCTTCCTGCTCGACGCCCTGCAGTACGGCGCCCCGCCGCACGGCGGCATCGCCATCGGCCTCGACCGCTTCGTCATGCTGATGACCGGGGCCGAGTCCCTGCGCGACGTGATCGCCTTCCCGAAGACCCAGCGCGCCCAGGACCTGCTGACCCAGGCCCCCGGCCCGGTCGACGAGAAGCAGCTGCGCGAGCTGCACATCCGGCTGCGGAACCCGCAGGGGGCGTGATCGGAAAGGCGGCGCGTTGCGCCGCTTTTTCACTTTCGGGGGCATGCTGGGGTGCGCTTCGCGCAACCCAGCCTACGATCGCGGCGGGTTCGTAGGCTGGGTTGCGCGAAGCGCACCCCAGCATCCCGCCCGCCCGCGAAATGGCGCTATCCTGCGGCCGTGACGTCCCCGCGGCCGTTCAAGATCCCCCTCTCCGTCCTGGTCGTGATCCACACGCCCGCCCTGGACGTGCTCCTGATCAACCGGGCCGACACCCCAGGCACCTGGCAATCCGTGACCGGTTCGAAGGACAGCGAGGACGAGTCTTTCGAGGAGACCGCCATCCGCGAGGTGCGCGAGGAGACCGGCATCGACGCGACCATCGGCACGCTCACCGACTGGAACCTCGAGAACGTCTACGCCATCTATCCGCACTACCTGCACCGGTACGCGCCCGGGGTGTGGCGCAACCGCGAGCATGTGTTCGGCCTCTGCGTTCCGCCCGGCACGCCGGTGGCGCTCAACCCGCGCGAACACACCGCTTACCAGTGGTTGCCGTACCGGCAGGCGGCGGACACCTGCTTCTCCGCCTCCAACGCCGAAGCGATCCTGATGCTGCCAGAATTCATCGCATGACGGTGCTGCGGATCGCGACCTACAACATCCACAAGGGCGTGCAGGGGCTCGGGCCGGTGCGCCGGCTGGAGATCCACAACCTCGGCCACGCCGTGGAGCAGCTCGATGCGGACATCGTCTGCCTGCAGGAAGTGCGCAAGCTGCACCGGCGCGAGGAGCTGTACTTCAAGCGCTGGCCGGAACTGCCGCAGGCGGAGTTCCTCTGCCCGGAGGGCTACTACGCCGTCTACCAGACGAACGCGAAGACCAAGCATGGCGAGCACGGCAACGCGCTGCTTTCGCGCTGGCCGGTGGTGTCGCAAGGCCACGAGGACATGTCCGACCACCGCTGGGAGCAGCGCGGGCTGCTGCACGTGCAGGTCGAGGTGGGCCGGCGCCAGGTCCACGTCATCGTGCTGCACCTCGGGCTCATCGCCTCCAGCCGCTTGCGGCAGGTCGAGCAGCTGGGGCGCTACATCGAACGCGAGATCCCGCGCAAGGCGCCGCTCGTGGTCGCGGGCGACCTGAACGACTGGGGCGGGAAGCTGCGGCCGCTGATGAACAAGCTCGGCATGCAGGACTTCATCGGCGAGCGCGTGATGACCTATCCGTCGCGCCTGCCGCTCGCGCAGCTGGATTTCGTCTACGCGCGCGGCATGAAGCCGAGCGGCCTCGAGATCCCGCGCGGCCGCATCTGGTGGCGCATGTCGGACCACCTGCCGCTGATCGCGGAGTTCAAACTCTAGGCGCGCCCATGGCCCACGCGGTCCCCCCCTTGCGCGCCGGCCACCACCTGCAGCTGCTGGAGGGAAGCCGGGCCTTCTTCCCCGCGCTGGTCGCCGCCATCGACGGCGCCGCGCGCGAGGTGCTGCTGGAGACCTACATCTTCGACGCCACCGGCAGCGGCGCGGAGATCGCGTACGCGCTGGAGCGCGCGGGCCGGCGCGGCGTGACGGTGCGGCTCGTGATGGACGGCTTCGGCACGCCGGAGGTGCCGCCGTTCTGGCAGATGCGCTTCGATGCGGCGCGCGTGCAGTGGGCGCTGTACCAGCGCACCGGCGCCTTCGGTCTCCTGTGGCCCGGGCAATGGCGGCGCCTGCACCGCAAGCTGTGCGTGGTCGACGGCACCGTGGGCTTCTGCGGCGGCATCAACGTGCTCGACGACTTCCACGATCCCAACCACGGCCCGCTCACCTCTCCCCGCTTCGACTTCTCGCTGCGCGTCGAAGGGCCGCTCGTGCAGCAGATGCTCGACACCATGCAGCGGCAGTGGGCGCGCATCGAGGCGATGGGCCAGCTGAAGCGCGCACAGCTGACGGGCGCGCTGGGGCTCTGGCGCGCCGGCTACCACGCGCCCGCCCGGCCGGCGCCCGCGCGCCAGGACGCGCGCAACGCGCGCGCGGCGCTATTGCTGCGCGACAACCTGCGCAACCGCGCGGCGATCGAGCGCGCGTACCTGCGCGCCATCGGCCGCGCGCGCAGCGAGATCATCATCGCCAACGCCTACTTCGTGCCGGGTGGCCGCATGCGGCGCGCGCTGGTGAGCGCGGCGCGGCGCGGCGTGCACGTCAGCCTGCTGCTGCAGGGGCGCTACGAGTACTTCATGCAGTACTACGCGGCACGGCCCGTGTTCGGCGCCTTGCTGCGCGCCGGCATCCACATCCACGAGTACGCGCCCAGCTTCCTGCATGCCAAGGTGGCGGTGATCGACGGACGCTGGGCCACCGTCGGTTCGTCGAACCTGGACCCGCTCAGCCTGCTGCTCGCGCGGGAAGCGAACGTGGTGGTGGAGGACGAAGGCTTCGCGCGGCGCCTGCGCGACCGCCTGGTGCACGCGATGGTCCACGAAGGCCACCGCATGGACCCGGGCGTGTACGAGCAGCGTTCCGTGGGGCAGCGCGTGAAGGAGCGGCTCGCGCTCGTGGTGATGCGCGTGCTGCTCATGATCCAGGGAAAGAAGTACCTGTGAGCGACCTGGTGGTGCAACGTCCCGAGGGTCTCTACTGCCCGCCCGGCGACTTCTACATCGATCCGTGGCGCCCGGTGCCGCGCGCGGTGATCACGCACGCGCACTCGGACCACGCGCGCTACGGCAACGGCCACTACCTGGCCGCCGCGCCGGCCGAGGGCGTGCTGCGCGCGCGCCTCGGCGAGATCGCGCTGCAGACGCTGCCCTACGGCGAGCGCATCGCGCACCACGGCGTCACGGTGTCGCTGCATCCGGCGGGCCACGTGCTCGGTTCCGCCCAGGTGCGGCTGGAGCACGGCGGCCGGGTGTGGGTGGCGAGCGGCGACTACAAGGTCGCGCCCGATCCCACCTGCACGCCCTTCGAGGCGGTGCGCTGCGACGTGTTCATCACCGAATCCACCTTCGGCCTGCCGATCTACCGCTGGTGCCCGGACGACGAAGTCTTCGCGGAGGTCAATGCATGGTGGGCGCGCAATGCCGCACACGCGCGGGCGAGCGTCCTTTGCTGCTACAGCTTCGGCAAGGCGCAGCGCGTGCTGGCGGGAGTCGATCCTTCGATCGGCCCCATCATCGTCCACGGGGCAGTGCGTCCCTTGAACGAGGCTTACCGGGCGGAAGGCGTGCCGCTGCCCGACACGCGCATGGTGACGGAGGTGACGGACAAGGCGGACCTGCGCCGCTGCCTGGTGGTCTGCCCGCCCGGCGCCGCGGCCAGCCCCTGGCTGCGGCGCTTCGGCGACGCGCAGACCGCCTTCGCCAGCGGCTGGATGCAGGTGCGCGGCAATCGCCGGCGCGGCGGCTACGACCGCGGCTTCGTGCTCTCCGACCACGCGGACTGGCCCGGGCTGCTGCAGGCCATCGATGCGACGGGCGCGGAGCGCATCATCGTCACGCACGGCAGTTCCGGCGCCATGGTGCGCTACCTCGGCGAGCGCGGCCTGCGCGCCGAGTCGTTCCAGACCGAGTACGGCGACGACGTCGTCGAGGCCGACCTGCAGCCCGCGTCGGAGGCCGGCGCATGACCTATCTCTGGATCAAGTGGCTGCACGTCCTGGGTTCGGCCATCCTGTTCGGCACCGGCCTGGGCATCGCCTTCTTCGCCTGGTTCGGCTACCGCCGCGGCATGCAGGAGGGCGACATCGGCCTGATCCGCGGCGTGCTGCGCCTGACGGTCACCGCCGACACCTTGTTCACGGCGACGGCGGCGGTGCTGCAACCGGTCACGGGCTGGTTCCTGTGGCGCATGACGGGCGGTCAGTGGCCGGACCCCTGGCTGGCCTGGGTCCTGGGCCTGTACGTTTTCGTCGGCGCGTGCTGGCTCCCCGTCGTGTGGCTGCAGGTCCGCCTGCGCGATGCCGCGGTGCAGGCCGAAACCGTCGGCCGGCTCGACGCGCGCTTCCACCGCACCTTCCAGCTCTGGTTCGTCCTCGGCTGGCCCGCCTTCCTCGGGGTGATGGGCCTGTTCGGGCTCATGCTCACCCGCGGCTACTTCCGCTGACATGCGACGCTTCGCCAGGCTGTTCAGCGAACTCGATGCCACGACGTCCACCAACGAGAAGGTGGAGGCGCTCACGCGCTATTTCGACGAGGCGCCCGCCCGGGATGCCGCCTGGGCCGTGTACTTCCTCGCGGGCGGCAAGCCACGGCAGGTGGTGAAGACCGGCTCGCTCGTGGGCCTCGCGTGCCACATGGCGGGCATCGCGTACTGGCTGTTCGACGAGTGCTACCAGTCCGTCGGCGACCTCGCGGAGACGATCTCGCTGGTGCTGCCGCGCGGCGACGAACCGTCGGACGTGGGGCTCGCCGAGTGGGTGGAGGACCGCCTGCTGCCCTTGCGCGGCATGCCGGACGAGGAGGTCGCGACGCGCGTCGCGGGCTACCTGCAGGAGCTGGATGCGCTCGGTCGCTTCCTGCTCGTGAAGCTCGTGGGCGGCGGCTTTCGCGTGGGCGTGAGCAAGCTGCTGGTGCAGCGCGCGCTCGCCACGCATGCGGGCATCGACGCGAAGCGTGTCGCCCAGCGCATGATGGGCTACACCGACGGCAAGGTCCTGCCTTCGCCGGAGCGCTACGAGCAGCTGGTCGCCAAGGCGGAGGAGGGCGTGCCGGAACAGCCGGACGCGGGGCAGCCTTACCCCTTCTTCCTCGCCCACCAGCTGGACCTGCCGCCCGAACTCTTCGCCGCGCGCCTCGGGTCGGTGGACGAGTGGATGGTGGAGTGGAAGTACGACGGCATCCGCGGCCAGGTGGTCAAGCGCGGTGGACGCGTGTGGATCTGGTCGCGCGGCGAGGAGCTCGTGACGGAGCGCTTTCCCGAGATCGAAGCGCTGGCGCAAGCATTGCCGGACGGCACGGTCGTCGACGGCGAGATCCTCGTGTGGAAGGAAGGCGCCGACCCGGAGACGGGGGAGATCGTCGACCGCCCCGCGCCCTTCGCGCTGCTGCAGCAACGCATAGGCCGCAAGAACCTCACGAAGAAGATCCTCGCCGACGCGCCCGTGAGCTTCATGGCGTACGACCTGCTGGAGCAGGACGGTGCCGACGTGCGCGGGCTCACGCAGAAGGAAAGGCGGGCACGGCTCGAAGCCTTGCTCGCCGGCACCCGCTTCAGGCTCTCGCCCGTGGAGGACGCCGCCTCGTGGCTGGAGTACGCACGCCGCCGCGAACGCTCGCGGGAGCTGGGAGTCGAGGGCTTCATGCTCAAGCGCCTCGACGCCGCCTACGGCACCGGCCGCACCAAGGCCGAGGGCCTGTGGTGGAAGTGGAAGATCGAACCCATGACGATCGACTGCGTGCTCGTGTACGCGCAGCCGGGGCATGGCCGCCGGTCCTCGGTCTACACCGACTACACCTTCGCGGTGTGGAACCGGGCGCCCGCGAGCAAGGAGGAAGCGGATGCGGTCGTCGACGCGATCGCCCGCAAGGAGCCGGCGCAGCCCGACGCGCTGCAGCTCGTGCCCTTCGCGAAGGCCTATTCCGGCCTCACCGACGAGGAGTTCCGCATGGTGGATGCGGTCATTCGCCGCAACACGGTGGAGAAGTTCGGGCCGGTGCGCAGCGTGAAGCCGAGCCTCGTGTTCGAACTGGGCTTCGAGGGCATCAACCGTTCCGGCCGTCACCGCAGCGGCATCGCCGTGCGTTTTCCACGCATGCTTCGCATCCGCTCCGACAAGCCGCTGCACGAGGCCAATACACTGCAGGACCTGGAGGCGCTCCTTGGTCCCTGACGCGTTGCGCATCGCGCTGCTGCTCCTGGTCGCCATGCCGGCCGCGGCGCAAGGCGTGTTCCGGTGCCAGGACGCTGCCGGCAAGGTGGCGTACCAGAGCCAGCCCTGTGCCGTGGGCAGCCGGGAATCGCAGCTGCGCCTGCGCAATGACGCACCCGAGGCTCCAACGCAGCCGCGCGTGAGCCAGTGGAAGGGCTTCACGCCGCCCAGGGTCGCGGCCATCACCTTCTACTACGACCCGGCGGAGGAGCCGGTCGGCTTCTCCAGCGAGCGCATGGAAGCCGACATCCGCGCGGCGATGGCCGCGTGGTCCGCGGGATGCGACGTGCGCCTCGCCTATGGCGGCCGCAGGCCGGCACGCCTGCCGGCGACGCCGGACCACGTGCCGATCCGCTGGGCGCCGGAATACATGCAGCTCGCGCACCCCGCCGACGGCCGCAGCGGCATCGCGGGCACGGGCAGCCTCACTTCCGGCATCGCGCTGAAGCCGCGCTTCCACGAGTCGAACATGCTCTCGGTCCTGGTCCACGAGATGGGCCACGTGCTCGGCCTGCCGCACAACCACGACGACCGCCAGTCGGTCATGAGCTACCTGCGCGACGACGCCCTGCGGCGCAACCCGCAGCCCTCGGCGGGCGACCTGCGGGACTGCAACGAGTCCATGAAGACCCTGTTCGGCATCGAGTACCGCGCGCCGGTCGACGCGCCGCCGCCGCGCGTCGGGCCGCGGATGACGGACGGGGAGGCCCTGGAACGGCTGAGGGGTTCGCGGCGTCCATGATGGCGTCTCCACCCCGGTGTTACAGTTGCCCATGCTGATGAAAGCCGATCCGTCCAGCCAGCTGACCCCGGCCACCCCCGAAGACGAGGGCGTCCCGGTGTCCGTCAAGATCCGAGAGCGCGTGCTCGCGGCGCGCAAGCGTTTCCACTCCAACGACAACATCGCCGAGTTCATCGAGCCCGGCGAGCTGGAGAAGCTGCTCGACGAGGTCGAGGAGAAGATGCAGGCGGTGCTGGACAGCATGGTCATCGACACGACCAACGACCACAACACCGCCGACACGGCGCGCCGCGTCGCCAAGATGTACCTGAACGAGGTCTTCCGCGGCCGCTACGTCAAGGCGCCGCCGATCACCGAGTTCCCGAACGCGGAGCACCTGAACGAGCTGATGATCGTCGGCCCGATCACCGTGCGCTCCGCGTGCAGCCACCACCTGTGCCCCGTGATCGGCAAGCTCTGGATCGGCGTGATGCCGAACGAGCACACCAACGTGATCGGCCTGTCGAAGTACGCGCGCCTGGCGGAATGGATCATGGGCCGCCCGCAGATCCAGGAAGAGGCGGTGGTGCAGCTCGCCGACCTGATCATGGAACGCACCCAGCCCGACGGCCTCGCCCTCGTGATGGAGGCGCGCCACTACTGCATGGCCTGGCGCGGCGTGAAGGACCTGGACAGCAAGATGATCAACTCGGTCATGCGCGGCGCGTTCCTGAAGGACGCCGCGCTGCGCCGCGAATTCCTCGCGCTGATCCCGCAGAAGGGATAAGGCACATGCTCGTCCGCCTCCTGTACTGCAGCCGTGCCGTGGACACCAGCCCGGAGGCGATCGAGTCCATCCTGACGACGTCCCGCCAGCACAATGCGCTGACGGGCATCACCGGCATCCTGTGCTACGGCGACGGCATCTTCCTGCAGTGCATCGAGGGCGGCCGCATGCAGGTGAGCGAGCTGTACGGCACGATCCAGGAGGACGCCCGCCACAAGGACGTCGCGCTGCTGCATTACGAAGAAATTTCCGAGCGGCGCTTCAGCGGCTGGAGCATGGGCCAGGTCAACGTGTCCAAGCTGAACCAGTCCATCCTCCTGAAGTACTCCGAGAAGCCGGAACTGGACCCGTACGCGGTCTCCGGCAAGGTCTCGCTGTCGCTGCTGGAAGACCTCGCGGCCACCGCCGCCATCTGCGGCCGCAGCTGACGTCTTCCCCTCCCGCGGCATGACGCTCCTGGTCGGCTGCGATTTCTCCAGCACGCCCACGCGGCGCAAGCCGATCGTGCTGGCGCTCGGCCAGGCCGCTGCGGGGCGCGTGCAGCTGCTGCGCCTGGAGAAGCTCCCCACCCTCGAGGCCTTCGGCGCCTGGCTGCGCGAGCCGCAGCCCTGGATCGGCGGCTTCGACGTGCCGTTCGGACTGCCGCGCGAACTGGTCGAGCACCTCGGCTGGCCCACCGAATGGCGCGAATGCATGCGGCACTACGCCAGCCTCACGCGGCCGCAGATCCGTGAGACTTTCGCGGCGTACACCGCTGCCCGCCCCGCCGGCTCAAAGTTCGCGCACCGCCGCTTCGACAAGCTGGCCGGCTCCAGCCCGTCGATGAAGTGGGTGAACCCGCCCGTCGCGTACATGCTGCACGCCGCCGTCCCCTTGCTGCTGGAAGCCGGCGTGCACCTGCCGGGTCTGCACGAAGGCGACCCGCGGCGGGTCGCGCTGGAGGCCTACCCGGGGCTGCTCGCGCGCGAACTGGTCGGCCGCCGCAGCTACAAGAGCGACGAGAAGGCGAAGCAGACCGCCGACCGCCTCATCGCGCGCAAGGACCTGATCACGGCGCTGGAGCAGGGCCGCACGCGGCTCGGGCTGCGCGTGAAGCTCACGCACGCGCAACGCGATGCGCTCGTGGAGGACGCCAGCGGCGACAGCCTCGACGCGGTGCTGTGCATGGTGCAGGCGGCGTGGGCCGCGCAGCACGGCGCGCCGCGCTACGGGCTGCCCGACGACCTCGATCCGCTGGAAGGCTGGATCGTCAGCGCGGAATGACCTGGCGCCTGCTCGCCGACGCGGTGCTCGTCCTGCACCTGCTCTTCGTGGCGTTCGCGATGCTCGGCGGGTTGCTCGCCTTGCACTGGCGCTGGATGCCTTGGCTGCACCTTCCGGCGCTGGCGTGGGGCGTGACGGTCGAATGGACCGGCGGGATCTGTCCGCTGACGCCGCTGGAAAACGCCTTGCGCATGGCCGGCGGGGCGGCGGGCTACCAGGGCGGGTTCGTCGAACACTACCTGCTGCCGCTGCTGTACCCGACGGGACTGACGCGTGGCGTGCAGTGGCTGCTCGGGGGCGGCTTGCTGCTCTTCAACGCGGTCGCCTACCTGCTCGTCTGGCGGCACATGCGCCGCCGCTGAGCTGCGTCGCGGCCGTTACGGCGGCCCCCGCCGCTGCCGCGTTTCGCTTAGCCTTGGCGTGCTCATCCCACGGAGACAAGCCATGGCCGGGAACGAAGACGCCATCCGCGACATGCTGCAGCGTTTCGCGCATGCGTTCACCACGGGCGACGGCGCGGGTGCCGCCGCTTGCTGGCAGGTGCCCGCGCTCGTCGTGAGCGCCGAAGGCAACCGCGCCGTCGCGTCGCTGGAGGAAGTGGGCGCGTTCTTCGGCGGCGCGCGCGCCCAGTACAACGCGCAAGGTGTCACCGGCACTCGCGTCGACGTGCAGCGGATCGCCTGGCACACGCCGGCGCTCGCGTCGGTCACGGTGCGCTGGCCCTACCTCGACGGCGAAGGGCGCGAGGTCGGCCGCTCGGAAGCCAGCTGCTACGTGGTGCACGTGGCAGGTGACGACGCGAAGATCAGCGTGGCCATCCTGCTGGGGGAAGCATGAAACCCGAAGTGCGCAAGGGACAGTGGGGCGGCCTGCACACGCGCGAGGAATTCCGCGCGCGCTTCCGGGCCCGCTTCTTCGATCCGGCCTTCCGTGCGGAGGACGAGGCGATCGCGCGGCTGGAGCAGATCGCGTGGGAGGGCTACACCCAGGGACGCAAGGCGCCGGTGACGCGCAAGGCCGGTGCCGAGTTCGCCGACCCCGGCTACGACCTGTCGATCGAATGGTACGAGGCGCGCAACCGCCTGCTGGCCGCGCAGCAGCGCTGGGAGGACCCCGCCACGCGCTCGCGCGTGCTGGTCATCTGCGCCTCCCCGCGCAACGACGGCACCTGTCCCGGCGAGATGTCGAAGACCTTCCGCCTGTCGCGCATCGCGGAGGAGACGCTGCGTGCGGCCGGCATGGAGGTGGACCTCCTCGACCTGAGCCAGCTCACCTCCGACTTCGACCGCCACATCCACCCGTGCAAGGCCTGCGTGTCGACGGCCATGCCGCTGTGCCACTGGCCGTGCAGCTGCTATCCCAACCACGCGACGAACCAGGTGAACGACTGGATGAACGAGATCTACGAACGCTGGGTCTCCGCGCACGGCGTGCTGCTCGTCACGCCCACGCACTGGTACTCCATGGCGAGCCCGCTCAAGCTGATGATGGACCGCATGGTGTGCGCCGACGGCGGCAACCCCGACCCGACCCGCACCGGCGGCAAGGATCCGGAGAAGGCCAAGGCGGTGGAGCTCGCGGGCTGGGACTATCCGCAGCACCTGGCCGGCCGCGCCTACGGCGTGATCGTGCACGGCGACGTGGCGGGCATCGAAGGCTCGCGCCGCAGCCTGTGCGACTGGCTCGACTGGATGGGGCTCATCGACGCGGGGCCCACCAGCCGCCTCGACCGCTTCATCGGCTACTACGAGCCTTATGCCACCAGCCACCAGGCGCTGGACCGCGACGAGGCCGTGCAGGACGAGGTGCGCAACGCGGCGCGCGCGCTGACGCAGGCCGTGGGCGAACTGCGCGAAGGGCGCCTCAGCGCGCCCGGCAAGGGCCTGCCGCGCCCGCGGGCGAAATAGCTACTGCGCCGTCCAGCCTCCGTCCACCGGAATGGCGGTGCCGGTCAGGTTGTGCGCCGCCGGCTCGCAGAGCCACACCACGACGCGCGCGATCTCCCGCGGCGCGAGGTGCGCAGGCTGGGCTGCTTTTCCCGCAGCAGGTCGCGCACCGCATCCTCGCGCGGCACCTGCAGCGCCTGCGCGCGCGCGTCGATCTGCGGCTGGATGATGGCCGTTTCCGTCCACCCCGGGCAGACGCAGTTGACGGTCACGCCGCCGCCCGCCCGCGAGCCGGCGCTCGCGTACTCCAGCGCGGCCACGCGGCTCATGCCGACCAGCCCGAACTTGGCCGCGACGTAGGGCGCCTTCTGCACGGAGGCCACGAGGCCGTGCGCGGAGGCGATGTTCACGACGCGGCCGAACCCGCGCTCGGCCATCCGGGGCAGCGCGAGCCGCATCGTGTCGAAGGCGGCGGAGAGGTTCACGGCGAGGATGGCGTCCCACTTCGCGCGCGGCATGCTGGCGAGCGGCGCCGTGTGCTGGATGCCCGCGTTGTTCACGAGGATGTCGACCGGGCCGTCCTGCAGCACGGACTGCATGAGCCTTTCCACCTCCGCGGCGTCGGCAAGGTCGTGCCCGAAGAACTGCACGTCCGGCGCCCCCGCTGCCCGCACCGCCGCCTGCGCCGCCTCGGCCTCCCCCGGGCGGGCCAGCCCGTGCAGCACGAGCGAGCAGCCCTGCGCCGCGAGCGCCTCCGCCACCGCCAGGCCGATGCCCTGCGTGGACCCGGTCACCAGGGCCCGGCGGCCCTCCAGCATCTTCCCGTTCATCGCGCTTGCTCCTTCAGCCGCTGCCGCAGCTCCGTCTTCAGCACCTTGCCGTAGTTGTTCTTCGGCAGGGATTCCACGAACTCGTAGCGCTTGGGCCGCTTGAAGCGCGCGATGTGCTGCAGGCACACGGCGTCCAGGTCGGCCGCCGTGACGTTGCGCCCCGGCTCGGCGACCACGAAGGCGACGATCACCTCGCCCCACTCGGGATCGGGCGCGCCGACCACCGAGACCTCCGCGACGCCGGGCGCGAGCAGGAGGGCCTCCTCGACCTCGCGCGGATAGATGTTCGAGCCGCCGCTGATCACGAGGTCCTTGCTGCGGTCCTTCAGCGTGAGGAAGCCGTCCGCATCCAGGCTGCCCATGTCGCCGGTGAAGAGCCAGCCGTCGCGGACGGCCGCCGCGGTCGCCGCCTCGTCGCGCCAGTAGCCTGCCATCACGGTGTCGCCGCGCACCAGCACCTCGCCCACTTCGCCGGCAGGCAGGTCGCGGCCCTCGGCGTCCGCAACGCGCACCTCCACCGGCGTCTGCGCCACGCCCACGGACGCGAGCCGCTGCGCATGCCGCGGATGCGACGTGTCCGCCAGGTGCGCGCGGGAGAGGGCCGTGGCCACCATCGGCGTCTCCCCCTGGCCGTAGATCTGCACGAAGCGCGGGCCCAGCACGCGCAGCGCGCGCCGGATGTCCTCCGCGTACATGGGCGCGCCGCCGTACACGATCGTCTTGAAGCCCTCGCCGTCCAGGCCGTGCGCCTGCGCGTGGTCGACCAGGCGCTTCACGATGGTCGGCGCGGCGAACATGCTCACGCGCCCGAGCGAGCGGGCCAGCGCGAAGATCTCCGCCGGGTCGAAGCCGCCCGACGCGGGCACGACGTGGCGCGCGCCCGCGATCACGTGGGGGATGGCGTACAGGCCCGCCCCGTGCGACATCGGCGGGCCGTAGACGATCGCGTCGCGCGCATCGACCGGGTCCACGTCGGCGAAGTAGGTGAGGCCCATGGTGAGCAGGTTGCGGTGCGTGAGCATCACCCCCTTGGGCTTGCCCGTCGTGCCGCTCGTGTAGAACAGCCAGGCCAGGTCCGCGGGAGCGCGATGCTGCAGGGGGAGCGCCTCGCCGCCGAAGAGCGCTTCGCACGCGGGCGTGTCCACGTCGATGCACCGTCCGGGCACCTGCAGGCCCGTGCCGATGTCGCCGGTGACGAAGGCCCAGCGGGCCTGGGCGTGGTCCGCGATCCATTGCGCCTCGCGCAGGTGCAGCTTGGCGTTCACCGGCACGACCGCGAGGCCCGCCCACCAGCAGCCGTAGATCGCTTCCAGGTACGCGGGATGGTTGCGCATGAACAGCAGCACGCGGTCGCCCGGGGCGAGGCCCTGCGCACGCAGCGTGGCGGCCAGGCGCGCCGCGCGTTGCGCAAGTTCGCCGTAGGTACGGCACAGGCGCGTGCCTTCGTAGAGCGCCGGGCGCTGCGGGTCGCACAGCGCGATGCGGCGCAGCGTGTTCGCCAGGTTCATCCTCGTCTCCGGAAAGGCGCCACGATAGCGAGGGCGGCCGGGCCCTCCAAGAGCGTAGAAACACGCGGGCCGGGCCAGCCCGCACGTAACTCTACGTAATGGCTTCTCCGCGGTGCCGCCCTAGGGTCTTCGCCTTAACCTGCCGCCCCATCGTTGGAGGGAACCCATGAGGAGACGTGAATTCGCCCTGGCCGCGGGCGCGATGGTGGCGCTGCCGTCCGTGCGCGCCGCCGCGCCGGCGGAACTGGTGGTCGGCCAGGTGGCGCCGCTGTCCGGCGTGCTGGCGAGCACGGGGGCGCAGATGGTGCTCGGGGGCCGCATCTGGTTCGACCACGTCAACGCCGCCGGCGGCGTCCACGGCCGCCCCATCCGCCTGCTGGTGAAGGACGACGGGTACCGGGTCGACGACACCGTGCGCCTCACGCGCGAACTGCTCGCGCAGCCCGAGGTGCTCGCGCTGTACGGTTTCGCGGGTACCGCCAACATCGGCAAGCTGCTGTCCGACGGCGTGCTGGAGCAGGGCGGGGCGGCGCTCGTGGCGCCCTACACGGGCGGCGAAAGCCTGCGCACGCCCTTCAATCCGTGGATCTTCCACCTGCGCGCCGGCTATGCCGACGAGGCGGAACACATGGTGCAGCAGGCGACGACGCTGGGGCTGAAGCGCATCGCCGTGATGTACCAGGACGACGGCTTCGGCCAGGCGGGACTCGAAGGCGTGCGGCAGGCGCTCGCCCGGCGCAGCCTGCCGCTGTCCGTCGCCGCCGGCTACGAGCGCAACACCGACAAGGTCGAGGACGCGGCGCGGCGCATCAAGGACTCGGACGCGCAGGCCGTCATCATGATCTCGGTGAACAGGCCGACGGCCGCCTTCGTGAAGCGCTACCGGGAGCTCGGGGGCGGCGCGCAGCTGTACAACATCTCCGTCGTGGATCCCGCGGAGATCGTGAAGCTCGCGGGCCTGCGCAACGCGCACGGGCTGGGCATCTGCCAGGTCGTGCCGTACCCCTATACGCCGACGCTGCCCGTGGTCCGCGAGTACCACGAGCTGTTGAAGCGCCATGCGCCCGGCGAGGCGCCGAACTACACCTCCTTCGAGGAGTTCCTCGGGGCCAAGGTGCTGGTGGAGGGCCTGCGCCGCGCGGGACCCAACCCGACGCGCGGCCGCATCGTCGGCGCGCTGGAATCCCTGGCCAGGCTGGATCTCGGCGGCATCACGGTGGGCTATTCGCCGGGCAACCGCGTCGCCTCCCGCTTCGTCGAGGTCACGGTGATCGGCAGCACGGGCAAGCTGCTCAAGTAGCGCGGTTCAGCCGCCGCCCACCAGCCGCGCGACGAGCTCGCCGTGGTTGGCCGCGCCGAGCTTCTTCATGATGCGCGCGCGGTGCGCCTCCACCGTGCGCGGGCTCAGCCCGAGGAGGCGCGCGATCTGCTTGCTGGTGCAGCCGGTGACCAGGTGCTGTGCCACCGCGCGTTCGCGGCTCGTGAGGTTGCCCGCCACGCGGCGGCGTGGCGAGATGTCCTCGAACATCCACACGGCGCGCGCGAAGGGCCGCGTGCGGTCCAGCGCGCGGCCCACCACGTGGCACCAGAAGAGCGTGCCGTCGCGCCGCTTCATGATGCGCTCGTCGCCGTAGGTGCCCTGCTCGCGCATGACCGGCAGGCCGACCTGCCCGATCTGTTCGTATTCGACCTTCGAGGGGTAGAGCGGCGCCAGGGGCTGGCCGGCCAGTTCCCCCGGCGCAAACCCGAACATCTGCGCGAAGGCCGGGTTGCACAGCAGGATGCGGCGTTCCTCCGTCACGCACATGCCCACCGGCGCCAGCTCGAAGGCGACGCGCAAGGCCTGCAGGTCGTCGGCGAGGGGCGCGTCCATGGTCACGGGCTGAGCCGCCCGAACGCGAGCAGCGCCTCGGTATCGGTGCGGTACATCTTGAGCAGCGGGCTTTCCTGGAGCGCGCCGGCCTTTTCGAGCACGCGTTCCACCGGCAGCTTGATGCCGCTGATGTGGAGCGTGACGCCGCGCTCGGCCAGGAGCTTGCGCAGCTGCACGAACATCTCCACGCCGGTCGCGTCGATGCGGTTGATCGGCTGCGCGAACAGGCAGACGTGACGCACCTCGGGATGCGCGGCCAGGTGCTCCACGATCTCGTGCTCGATGGCGGTGGCCGAGGCGAAGTCCAGCTCCGCGTCCATGCGCAGCGCGAAGAGCTGCGACGCCAGCGGCGGCAGCTTCCACAGGTGGCGGTCGCGCAGGCTGCCGTCCGGGTGCAGGCCCACTTCGATGATGCGGGGGTGCAGCCGCAGGTAGAGGAAGTGCGCGAGGCCGAGCAGCACGCCCGTGAGCACGCCCCAGTAGATGCGCGGCGCGGAGAGGATGGTGACCGCGAAGGTCACGGCTGCCGTCACCGCTTCGACCCGGTCGATGCGCCACAGGTCCACGAAGGTGCGCGGCTTGAACAGGCTGGACACCGCGGCCACCACCACGGCGGCCAGCACCGCGGTGGGCACGTGCGAGAGCGCGGGCGTGAGGAACAGGAGGACCAGCAGCACGAAGCCGGTGGCGATCACGGTCGCCCACCCCGTCTTCGCTCCCGCGTACAGCGTGAGGGCCGAACGCGAGAACGAGGTGCTGGTGGCGAAGGCGCCCGAGAACGCGGAAGCGAGCTTGCCCATGCCCTGGCCCACGAGGTCCTGGCTCGCGTCCCAGCGCTTGCCGTCCCGCTGGCTCTCGATCTTGGCGCTGGCAGCCATCTCCAGCGAGCTCACGAGCGCGAGCACCAGGGCGGGCGGGATGAGGCTGGAGAACTGGTCCCAGCCCGGCCAGCCGGGCCAGTAGGGCGCGGGCAGGCCTTGCGGCAGCGGGCCCACCACGGCGCCGCCTTGCGAATAGCCGGTGAAGTACGCGATGGCGCCCGCCGCCGCGAGCACGATCAGCATGATCGGCAGGCGCGGCGCGACGCGCTTCGCGATGATGAAGAGGGCGAGGCTCACCACGCCGTACGCGAGCGCCTGCAGGTCCAGGTCGGGTGCATGCAGCAGCTGTGCGAGCGAACCCTTCAGGCCGATCAGCGCCGGCAGCTGCGCGGCGATGATCAGCAGCGCCGCCGCCTGGCTGAAGCCGGCCAGCACGGGCGAGCTCACGAGGTTCAGCACCCACGCCGAACGCGTCATGCCCACCACCAGCTGCAGCCCGCCCGCGAGCAGCGCGAGCCACACGGCCAGCGCCACCCAGCTGGCGCTCGCGGGTTGCGCCATGCCGACGAGGGACGCGCCCACGAGCACGCTGCTCAGGGCGGACGGTCCCACCGAGAGCCGCGTGGATGCGCTGAAGAGGACGGCCAGCAGCGCCGGCAGGAAGGTGGCGTACAGGCCGGTCACCAGCGGCATGCCCGCGAGGCCGGCATACGCGACCGATTGCGGGATCATGACCACCGCCACCGTCAGGGCAGCGACGGCCTCGCCGTGCAGAAGCTGCCCGGTGGGACGCGGCCAGTTCAGGAAGGGGAACCAGCGGGAAAGACGGGACATTGGCTCAAGTATGCCCTGAGCGACACGCGCTTCGCCCTTGCATGATCCCTCTGGATCCCCGCCTTCGCGGGGATGACGACAGGTGGTTTCCTCCTCCGCGCAGCGGCACGTGGACCGCTCGGAATAACATGCAGAGCGGTCCCACTTGCGGAGAGGATCCGGCTTTGCCGGTCCTCGCCGCACTGATCAGGCCACTCGAAAAAGTCGCTTGCGACTTTTTCGAGTGAATCAGCGCTGCGGCATGTCCTTCACGGAGTAGCCGAGGCTCACCGTCGCATCTTCGGGGATGGGCGGCATGGTGTTGTTCCAGGCTTCCCACGCGTCGCGCATGTCGGCCAGGCGGGCCGGATCGCGGCCCCCGAGGTTCGCCCGCTCGCGTTCGTCCGCGGGAATGTTGAACAGGTAGTCGTGGCCGTCGACGCGCAGGTACTTCCAGTCGCCGTCGCGCAGCGCGCGCTGGCCGCGGTGGTTCATGCGCCAGTGCAGCGGGCGCGCGAAGGCGTGCGCGGGATCGCGCAGCACGGGCAGCAGCGAAACGCCATCGAGCGGATACGCCGCATCCTGCTGCGCGCCACCGGCAGCGACCACCGTCGTCGTCCAGTCCATCGTCATGCACGGCTGCGCGCTGGTGCTGCCGGCGGGGATGAACGCCGGCCAGTGCGCGATCCACGGCACGCGGATGCCGCCTTCGGTGAGGTCCATCTTGCCGCCCACGAGCGGCCAATTGTCCGAGAAGCGCTCGCCGCCGTTGTCGCTGGTGAAGATCACCAGCGTGTCGCGCTCCAGGCCGTGCCTGCGCAGCGCCTGCATCACCCAGCCGATGCCTTCGTCCATGTGGTGGATCATGCGGCGGTAGGTGTGGATGTTGCCGCCATGCAGGTGGAAGAGGTTGCCCTTCACCTCCTGCGCGAGGGCCTCGTCGTCCCGCGTCTCCCACGGCCAGTGCGGCGCCGTGTAGTGCAGGCTGAGGAGGAAGGGCGCCTCGCCTTCCTCGCGGTTGCGCGCGGCCATGCGCTCGATGTAGTCGACGGCGCGGTGCGACAGCAGGTCCGTGAGGTAGCCTTCCTCCGCGCGTTCCTCCTCGCCGAACCACAGGTCGTGCTGGCCGTTGGAACTGCAGTGGGTGAAGTAGTCGACGCCGCCGGACATCGGGCCGAAGAATTCGTCGTAGCCCGAACGCAGCGGGCCGAAGTAAGGCGGGTAGCCCAGGTGCCACTTGCCGATCAGCGCCGTGCGGTAGCCCGCCTGCTTCAGCAGCGAGGGCATCGTGGGGTGCTCCGTCGGCAGGCCCAGCGTGCTGCTGCCGCGGCTGCGCGAGTTGATCGGCTCCTCCGCGGCGCCGCGCAACCGGTACTGGTAGCGGCCCGTCATCAGCGCGAAGCGGGTCGGCGAACAGACCGGCGAGTTGGAATAGCCTTGCGTGAAGCGGATGCCGCTGGCGGCGAGCGCATCGAGCTGCGGCGAAACGCCGCCGAAGGCCGCGTCCCGGCCGCCGTAGCAGCCGAGGTCCGCGAAGCCGAGGTCGTCGGCGACGATGAAGATGACGTTGGGGCGCTTCATGCTCACTCCACTTTCATGCCGGTCGCGCGGATCACCTTGCCGTAGCGCTCGGAGAGTTCGCCCAGGCGCTTGCCCGCCGCCGCGCCGGTGAGGCCTTCGTAGTGCAGGTCCAGGTTCTCCAGCCGCGTGCGCACGTCCGCGCGCGCCAGCGCATCGATCATGCCTTTCTGCAGCGCCTGCACGACGGGTTCGGGCGTCGCCGCCGGCACCATCGCCAGGTACAGCACTTCCTGTTCGAGCTGCGGCAGGCCGGCCTCGGCCACCGTGGGGATCTCCGGCGCGAGCGAGGACCGCTTGCGGCTGGTCACGGCCAGCGGCGTGATCTTGCCGGCCTTCACGTGCGGCAGCATGCCCGGCGTGGCGAGCGCGCCGCCGTTCACTTCACCCGAGAGGATGGCGGTGACCGCCGGCGTGTTGCCCTTGTAGGGCACGTGCGTGATCTTCGCGCCGGTGGCTTCGGTCATCACTTCGGCCGCGAGGTGGCCGGGGCTGCCGCTGCCGGCGGAGCTGAAGGTCACGGGCCTGGCCTTCGCCGCGTTCACGAGGTCCGCCAGCGACTTGAAGCCGGTGGAAGGATGCACGCCCACCAGCAGGCCGGAAGACGCCATGATGACCACCGGCCGCAGGTCCGCCGGCTTGAAAGGCATGCCCTTGTAGATGTGCGGATTGACGGTGAAGGTGCTGTCGATGCCGAAAAGCACCGTGTAGCCGTCGGGTGCCGCCTTCGCCACCGCGTCGGCGCCGATGTTGCCGCTGGCGCCGGCCTTGTTCTCCACGACGAAAGGCTGCTTGAACTGGTTCTGCAGCACGTCCGCGACGGAGCGCGCCATGAGGTCGGACGGGCCGCCGGCGGGGAAGTTGTTGACGAACTTCACGGCGCGCGTGGGCCATGCGGGCGCCTGCGCGGCGACGGGCAGGGCGGCGAGGGCGAGCAGGGCGGCGATGCAGCCGCGACGGGAGGAGGAAGAAAGCGGAGGGCGCATGGTCAGTCCAGGGTGATGCCGGTGGCCTTGATCGGCTTCTCCCAGCGGGCGAGGTCCGCCTTTTGGGCGGCGGCGAGTTCGCCCGAGGTCGAGCCCACCGGTTCGTAGCCCAGTTTCACCAGGCGGTCCTGCAGGGCGGGCTTGTGCACGGCGGCGGCCACGGCTTTTTCCAGCCGCACGAGCGTCGCCGGCGGCAGACCCGCCGGCGCGTACATCGCGAAGAACGCAGTCGCCTCCATCGCGATGCCCTGTTCCTTCAGCGTGGGCACCTCGGGCACCTGCGGGTCGCGCCGGGTGCCGGTCACGCCGATGATGCGCACCTTGCCGGCATGGTGCAGTTCGGCCGTCTCGGAGACGACGTCGAACTTGTAGCCCACGTGCCCGCCGAGCAGCGCGGTGTTCGCCGGCGAACTCCCCTGGAACGGCACGTGCGTGAGCGGCACGCCCGTGGCCTGCTCCATCATCACGCCCATGAAGTGCGGCAGCGTGCCGCTGCCCGCGGAGCCGTAGGTGGCGGCCTTCGGATCGGCCTTGGCTTTCGCCAGCATCTCGGCGACGCTCTTCACGTTGCTGGCCGGGCCCGACACCACGCCGAACTGGAAGCGCGCGAGCAGCGACACGGGGGTGAAGTCCCGGACGGCGTCGTACTCCAGCTTCTTGTACACGTGGGGGAACAGCACCATCGGCCCGCTGGGCAGGATGATCACGGTCTGCCCGTCCGGCTTCGCGTTCTTCACGGCGGCCAGCGCGATGCGACCGCCGGCGCCGGGCCGGTTCTCCACGATCACGGGCGAGAAGTCGTCGCGCAGCGCGTCGCCCACGAGGCGCGCGATCACGTCCGCGGAGCCGCCGGGCGGGAAGCCGACGAGGATCCTGAGCGGGGGCTTGTCCTGCGCGTGGACGCCGCCGGAAAGAAGCGCCGCGGCGAGGGCGCCGAGGGCGAGGGTTCTACGGTGCAAGGCTGTCTCCTGCGGGCCGCGGCCCGCCTGCGCGCATTCTGGTTGCCGCACAATCGATTGTTCAAATCAATCATCTTCCTCGCAAACCCGCATGCCCGCACCGCGCGTCCCCGCCGGCCTCGACGACCTGCTGCTCTACAAGCTCAGCCGCCTGCTCGCCGTGGGCGGCAGCATGGTCATCCGCCTGTGCGAGGGGCGCTTCGGCATCACGCGGCGCGAGTGGCGGGTGATCGCGCGGCTGGCGCAGGAGCAGGACATCCTGTCGTCCGAACTCGCGGACGCCATCCAGCTCGATCGCGCGCGCACCTCGCGCGCGGTGAGTTCGCTGGTGGCGAAGAAGCTGGTGCGGCGCCAGGCCGGCACGGCGGACCGGCGGCAGGCGAAGCTTGCGCTCACCGAGAAGGGCCGTTCGCTGCACGAGGCGCTGTTCCCGCTGGTGAGCGGCATCAACCGCGAGCTGCTGTCGGCCTTGTCGCCCGCCGAGGCGCGCCAGCTCGACACGATGCTGGTCCGCCTGCAGGCGCAGGCCGAAGGGATGGTCGAAGGCGCGGACCTGCCCAAGGCGGACCGCCGCCGCGGTGGCCGCGCCCGGCTGGCCATGGGCTGAACGATGGACGCAGCGCAGCCGCCCACCACGCCCGGGGAACAGGTGCTCGCCTGGATGCAGGGGCGAGGCTGGCAGCCCTTCGCCTTCCAGGAGGACGTGTGGCAGGCGGTCGCGGAAGGCCGCAGCGGCATGCTGCACGCGACCACCGGCTCGGGCAAGACCTACGCCGTGTGGCTGGGCATGCTGGACGCGCTGCTGCGCAGGCACCGCCACGGCCGGCAGGCGGAGCCGCTGCGCGTGGTCTGGCTCACGCCCATGCGCGCGCTCGCCTCGGACACGACGAAGGCGCTCACGGCGCCCTTGCGGGACCTCGCTCCGAACTGGACGATCGGCCTGCGCACGGGCGACACGGCCTCCGCCGAGCGCGCACGGCAGGACCGGCGCATGCCGACCGTCCTGGTCACGACGCCGGAATCGCTCACGCTCATGCTCACGCGCGAGAACGCGCGCGAGGAGCTCGCGAGCGTCGAGTACGTGGTGGTCGACGAGTGGCACGAGCTGATCGGGAGCAAGCGCGGCGTGCAGGCGCAGCTCGCGCTCGCCCGGTTGCGCGGCTTCCATCCGGGCCTCGTGGCCTGGGGGCTGAGCGCGACGCTCGGCAACCTCGAAGACGCCATGCACGTCCTGTGCGGGCCCGACCCCCAGCCGGGGCCGCGCCTCGTGCGCGGGCGCATCGACAAGACGCTGGTCATCGACACGCTGATCCCGCCCGATCCCGGCAAGTACTCGTGGGCCGGCCACCTCGGTGCGCGCATGCAGATGCCGGTGGTGGAGGAGATCGAGCGCTCCGGGACCACGCTGGTCTTCACCAACGTGCGTTCGCAGGCGGAGATCTGGTACCAGTTGCTGCTGGAGGCAAGGCCCGGCTGGGCCGGGCACATCGCCTTGCACCACGGCTCCCTCGACAAGGCCACGCGCGAGTGGGTCGAGCAGGGCTTGAAGGAAGGGACCTTGCGCGCCGTCGTCGCGACCTCCTCGCTGGACCTCGGCGTGGACTTCCTGCCGGTGGAGCGCGTGCTGCAGGTGGGATCGGCCAAGGGCGTCGCGCGCATGATGCAGCGCGCCGGCCGCAGCGGCCACGCGCCGGGGCGTCCCAGCCGCGTGACGCTGGTGCCGACCAACACGATGGAAATCGTCGAGGCGGCGGCGGCGCGCTGGGCGGCGCGCACGGGCCGGGTCGAGAAGCGCATCCCGCCGTCCAAGCCCTTCGACGTGCTGGTGCAGCACATGGTGACCGTGGCCCTGGGCGGCGGCTTCCGGGCCGACGATCTCTACGCGGAGGTGACCACGGCCTGGTCCTACCGCCACCTCACGCGCGCCGAGTTCGACTGGACGCTGGTCTTCTGCGAGCGCGGCGGCGAGAGCCTCGCGGCCTACCCCGAATACCACCGCATCGTGCGCGACGAGGACGGCGTCTACCGCGTGAAGGACAAGGGCGTCGCCAAGCGGCACCGCCTCGGCGTGGGCACCATCGTCAGCGACGCGGCGATCCAGGTGAAGTTCCTGACCGGCGCGAACATCGGCACCATGGAGGAGGGCTTCATCGCGCGCCTGAAGCCCGGCGACCACTTCTTCTTCGCGGGCCGCCTGCTGGAGTTCGTGCGTGTGCGAGACATGGCGGCGTACGTCCGCAAGGCGACGCGCAACAAGGGCACGGTGCCCACCTGGCAGGGCAGCAAGATGGCGCTGTCCACGGAGCTGTCGGACGCCGTGCTGGAGATGATGCAGAACGCGGCGCGCGGCGAGTTCACCGAGCCGGAGCTGGAGGCCGCGCGGCCCATGCTGCTCACGCAGCAGCGGCTGTCGGAGATCCCGACGCCGGGCACGCTGCTGGTGGAAGGCTACCGCTCGCGCGAAGGCGAGCACCTGTACATCTACCCCTTCGCCGGACGCAACGTGCACCTGGGGCTCGCGAGCCTGCTGGCGTGGCGCCTTGCGCGCGAGCGGCCCAACACCTTCAGCATCTCCATCAACGACTACGGCTTCGAGCTGGTGAGCGCCGAGCCGTTCGACGTGGAGCCCGTCACGAGCCAGCGCGTGTTCTCCGGCGACGACCTGCTGCACGACGTGCTCGCCTCGCTGAACTCCGGCGAGCTGGCGCAGCGCCGCTTTCGCGAGATCGCGCGCGTGGCCGGCCTCATCTCGCAAGGCTACCCGGGCCAGCCCAAGACCAACCGGCAGCTGCAGGCGTCGAGCGCGCTGTTCTACGAGGTGTTCCGCAAGTACGACGCGGCCAACCTGCTGCTCACGCAGGCGGAGAACGAAGTGCTGAGCCAGGAGCTGGAGCTCTCGCGGCTGGGCGAGACCTTGCGCCGCATGCGCGAGAAGCAACTCGTGTTCGTCCCGCTGAGGCACCCGAGCCCGATGAGCCTGCCCCTGATGGTGGAGCGGTTCCGGGAGAAGCTCTCGACCGAGACGCTCGCCGCGCGCCTCGAACGCATCCTGAAAGACGCGGAAGCGGACAACGCCTGAACGATTCCTACAGCGGCTTCCTCCGCGACCCGACGAGCCCGCCGCGAGGCGCTTCGTACAGTGGCCGCCATGAACCGCAGTACTTCCCTCCTTGCATCCGTGGCCCTGCTGGCCACTCTCGCGGCGTGCGGCGACCGCGTCGAGAACACCGAGATGCCGCAGCCCGCGCAGGCCAACGTGGAGATCAACCGCCAGGGCATGGAAGGCGCGAAGGACAGCGACACCGCCGTCGGCGTCGAGAACAAGGGCGACAAGGTCGGCTTCGTGAACAGCCTGGGCGCCAAGGGCGACACCAGCGTCATGGACCCCGACGTGCTGATCGCGGAGCAGGTGAAGGCGGCGCTCGCCTCCAACCCGGAGTTCGGCGCTTCCTCCAAGGTGGACGTGCACAGCGAGGACGGCGAGGTGACGCTGCGCGGCCGCGCGCCGGACCCGGCCGCGCGCGAGCGCGCGACGGAGATCGCCCGCACCATCCCGAACGTGCGCAACGTGGACAACCAGCTCACGCTCGGCTGACCGTCGCATCCCGGATGAAAAAAGGGCCGCATCTGCGGCCCTTCGTTCTTGCCCGCGGCAAGCGCGCTCAGGTCGCCGCGCTCGCGGTCGTCGCGGCTTCCGCCGCGCGGTCGCTCGCCGCCTTCGGAGAGCCCTTCGCATCGGGTCCCTTCTTCGCCGATTGCGAGCGCGTCTCGCAGATCACGTCGTGCACGTAGCGCAGCTTCTCGAGCGCCGCCTGCGACAGCGCGAAGGGATACGCATCCTCCTGCCCCAGGCTGCGGTTCAGGCTGTTCACGAGCAGCGTCACGGGCACCCACTGCTCCACCAGCGCGTCGAAATCGGGGCTCCCGGTCTCCAGCGGATTGACCACCTCCTCGATCTCGAGGTCCTCCTGGCCGGGGATGGTGATGCGCGTGTTGTACGAGGCCGCCGTCTCCAGCAGGTCCACCATGTGCAGGTAGTGCGCCCAGGTCTCGGCGAAGTCCTCCCAGGGGTGCGAGCTGGCGTACTCGCTCACGAAGCTGTCCTGCCAGTCCGGCAGCGTGCCGCCGCGCGCGTAGTGCGCCTGCAGGGCCTCCTGGTAGTTCTGTCGTTCGTCGCCGAACACCTTGCGGAAGCTCTCCGTGCGGCCGCCTTCGTCGATCAGGCGGTCCCAGTAGTAGTGGCCGGACTCGTGGCGGAAGTGCCCGAGCAGCGTGCGGTAGGGCTCGTGCATCTCCACGCGCCGGCGCACCCGCTCGGCGTCGTCCGCTTCGGCGACGTTGATCGTGATCACGCCCTGGGCGTGGCCCGTCATCACCGGCTGGCCCGGGACGTCGGCGAGGAATTCGAAGATGGGGCCGTCGGCGCCGCCGCCCTGCGGCGCGGTGGCGAGCAGGCCGAGCTTGCCGAGCGTGTAGAACAGCCGCCGCTTCGCCGCCTCGAGGCGGTACCAGCGCGCGGGGTTTCCGGGCACCGAGAGGTCGGGCAGCATGCGCGTGAGCCGGCAGGCGGCGCACAGCGGATTGGGATCGTCGGCCGGGACCGCGAAGTTGCACGCGTTCTGCGTGGTGTGGTTGTGGCACAGGCGATAGCGCCCGGTGGAGGGCTTCCTGCCTCGCGCGCGGGGGCGCCACAAACCCTCCTCCCCATCGACCTGTTCGATGGCGGCCACGTTCAGCCGGTCCGGCAGGAAGGCCACGTCGCTCTCGCACTGCAGGCACTGCACGTTCTCGAAGAACAGCGGGTGCCCGCAGTACTGGCAATGGAAGGTTTTCATCGGGATCCCCTCTCAAGAAACGAAACGGGCAGGCGCAGCGCGAGGCGGCCTGCCCGACCGGGCGGCGTTTCGCCGCCCGCAACCGGCGTGCTGCTTACGGACGCACGACCAGGTTGTTGCGCACTTCGCGGACACCCTTGGTGTTCGCGGCGATGCGGCCAGCCATGTCCTTCTCGGCCTGCGACTTCGCGAAACCGGACAGGGCGACGGTGCCGTTCAGCGTGTCGACGTTGATCGACAGGCCGCCGGTAGTCTTGTCCTCGAGCAGCTTCGCCTTGACCGAGGTGCTGATCGCGCGGTCGTCGACGTAGGTGCCGACGTCCGTCTGGCCGCGCCAGACGGCGCAGCCGCTGGTGGCGAGGGTGATGCCGGTGAGGATCGCCAGGGCGATGGCGCGGTATTGCTTCATGTGAACTCCCTTCCTTTCAGGTTGCTTCTCCGATGGTGCGAACGAGCTTGAACACACCTGGGAGCGCATCATGGCGTCGCGGCAGAGGCACTCACTCCGGACGATTGTGATCTTTGCGGTAGTCCGCCGCTGACATCGCCGCCATGAACACCTGCGACAGCTGAGAGGACTTCAGCAGCGCGACGATGAGCGTGGTCAGCGAGATCAGCCGCCAGGGCCGGGCGAACGTCAGCGCCGCACCCGCCGCCAGCGAGATGCCGAGCAACTGCAGGGGCTTGCGCCGCGCATAGCTGCGCATCAGGGGCGACGCGAGTTCGACGGCCATGTGCGCCGGGTGGTAGCGCCACCAGGTGCGCACGCCGTGCATCACGTGCCCGAGCCAGCCGCCGCCGGCCGGCGGATCCGCCAGGTCCTCGAAATCGAAGTCGGGCGCGTACCCGGCCTCGTAGCCGCGCGGCGCGGCTTCCTCGCGCGGGTCGTGCTTGCGCTGGCGGCGCGCAATGTGTTCCAGGATCGCCTGCCGGCTGCGATCCAGCTTGTCGCTCGCGTCGCTCATGAACGTGCACCGATCGCGCGCAGCGCCTTTGCATCGGCATCGAGCTGCGCCTTCAGTTCGGTAAAGGCCTTTTCGGGGAGGGGCTTGCGCGCCACCGAGAAGCCGATGGCGGCGAGGGCCAGCGCGATCGCGGGAACGATCACGAAGGCCCAGTGGAACTGGTCCTGCACGGCGGCCATCATCACGGCCACGCCGGCGAGGATCAGGAACACGAGGAGCGCGAACAGCGTCACGCCCCAGGCGACCGCGCGCTTGGCGACCTCGCGGCCGACCGTGGAGGCTTCCTCGCGCATCAGCGAGGCGTAGCCCGCCACGTGTTCCATCACCAGTTCCGGCTTGGTGACCAGCACCGAGAAGATCGGATGCAGCATGGAGCGCCGCGCGTCAGAAGTAGCGGTCCTGCAGCTCGCGGCGGTGGCGCATGGCCAGGTAGAGGCCCGCGACGGCGGCGCCGACGGCCGCGGCGATCAGCGCGGACTTCATCGGGTGCTCCGAGACGTAGCGGGTGGAGGCGCTGGCGTACTCGCCCATGTAGCCGCGGGCGGCGCTGGCGCGGTCCGACATGCCGGCACGCAGGTCCTTCATGGTGCTGGAGGCGCGCTCCATCGCATCGGATGCCATGCGGCGGGTACTGTCGATCGTGTCGTTCATCATGTCGGGGTCCTCTCTTGTCGGGGTTTGTGCAGGCTGCCTAGGATCTGCGCACGAGGCCGAGGACGAAGGCCACGGCGGACAGGCTCGCGAAGACGTAGAACATCAGCTTCGCGAGGCCGGCGGCGTCCGCCGCGATGCCGCCGAATCCCAGCACCGCCGCGATGAGGGCGATGACCAGGAAGACGACGGCGTAATGCAGCACGGGGACTCCTCGGGTGTTCTTGCGCAGGGGCCCGGTCAGGCGATCCGGGCCTGCCGCTAGCTTAGGCATATCCGCCGACGCGGTGATCAGGGCCTTGCGTGACAGCTTGTAGTCGGCAGGGTCGGTCGCGGTGTAGGACCATTCCGACAGCCCGACGGCCGAGCTGCGGCCGGCGCTCAGGACGGACTGTCGATCGCCGCCGGCTCCGGGGCCTCGGCCTCGGACTCGCCGCGCGAGCCGCCGGTCTTGGGCAGCATCGCGAGGATGCGCGTGCCGTGGCCGGGGCGGGAATGGACGGTGAGGCGCCCGCCCGCCGCTTCGACGCGATGCCGCATGCCCGCGAGACCATGGGTCGTGGGGCGCACCGCCTGGAGCTCGAAGCCGCGGCCGTCGTCGCGCACTTCCACCTCCACGTGGTTGCTGTAGTTGCGCACGCTGATGTCGACCTGTTGCGCCTCCGCATACTTGCCCACGTTGGTCAGCGACTCCTGCACCGTGCGATAGACGGTGAGCTGGCGGTCCTCGTCGAGTTCGACGGCCTCCAGGCTGCAGGCAACCTCCACGCCGGAGCGTTCGGAGAATTCGCGCGCCAGGATCTCGAGCGACGGCGTGAGCCCCAGGTTCGCGAGGGACGATGGCCGCAGGTCCTCGATGATCCGGCGCTTCAAGGCGATGCCGCTGTTGAGCGTCTCGGTCAGGTGCCGCAGGCGCTCCAGCACCTCCGGCGGCTGCTCGCCCATCCGCGATTTCAGGCGGGCCACGTCCAGCTTGGCCGCGGTGAGCAGCGCCCCGAGTTCGTCGTGCAGCTCGCGTGCCAGGTGGCCCCGTTCGTCTTCGCGCACCTGCTGCAGGTGGGTCGCGAGCTGCGCCAGGCTGGCGGTGCGCTCCCGCACCTGTGTTTCGAGCAGGTCGCGCTCCTGCTGCAACGCGGCCTGCTGCTGCTCGTCCGCGCGTTTGAGCCGGGTGGTCTGCCGCAGGTAGAGATAGAAGGCGAGGAGGGCGGCGAGGGTGACGATGGAGATGCCGCCCCGCGCGAGGCGCAGCGAGCGCTGCACCTGGTGCTGCGCGGTCACCATGGCGGCGGTGGCGCTCTTCACCAGTTGCCCCGCCTGCTCGCGGATGGCGTCCATCTGCTCCTTGCCCACGTCGGAGAGCAGCACGAACTTCCAGGTTTCCTCGTTGCCCTGCTTGCGCATGCGCACCGAGATGTCCATCTCGGCGAGCTTGCGCTGCACGTTGCGCGTGAGCTGGGACAGCGTCGCGGATTCGGCGGCCTCCGGCGGGTAGCTGCGGCGCAGCACGTCCAGCGTCTTGCCGATGTCGGCCACGGCGGCGTTGTACGGCTCCAGGTAGCGCGGGTCGCCGGTGAGCAGGTAGCCGCGCGACCCTGTTTCCGCATCCAGCACCTGCTGCAGGAGCTGGTTGACGTCGTTGCGGGTGCGGGTGGACGCCTCGATCCGGTCGAGCGCCTGGCTCGACTGGCGGTTCCCCGTCTCGCTGATACCGATGAGCACCAGCGCCGACAACAGGGCGAGGATGAGACTGATCGCACCCCGGGACGAGGCGAAAGATGACAAGACCTTCACCCTAAAGGCTCAGCGGTGTGAATACAATCCGGCGCACGTCATGACTCAAGGGTAGGCCATTTCGTTCTGAAGTGGGGCACAATGAAACAGCTTGGCGTAGAAGGTGAAGCATGATCAAAGTGGGCATTGTGGACGACCACGCCATCGTGCGGTCGGGCCTCAAACAGTTCTTTTCCGAGCAGGTCGACTTGCGTGTCGTCGGTGAAGCCGCGAGCGGCCGCGAGGCGATCGATCTCGTGCGCACCACGGAGATGGACGTCCTGGTGATGGACCTGTCCATGCCGGGCCAGAGCGGCATCGACGCACTCGGCATGATCCGCGCCAAAGCGCCGGATGTCGGCATCCTCATTCTCTCCGGCTACCCCGAAGAGCACTACGCGATGAACCTGATCCGCCAGGGCGCGAGCGGCTACCTGAACAAGGAGTGCGAGCCCATGGAGATCGTCAACGCGATCCGCACGATCGCGCTGGGCCGTCGCTACATCTCTCCGGCCGTCGCCGAACTGCTGGCGCAGCAGCTCAATCGCAAGGAAGGCGGCGCGCCGCACGAGCAGCTGTCCGAGCGCGAATTCCAGGTGTTCCTCAAGCTCGCGAAGGGCGAGACGGCCGGCGACATCGCGAAGGCCCTGTCCCTCTCGGTCAAGACGGTCAGCACGTACCGCACGCGCCTGATGGAGAAGATGAACCTCTCCTCCAACAGCGACCTGACCTATTACGCGCTGAAGAACAAGCTGATCGACTGATGGTCCCCGGAGCGCGGGCGCCTCACGCGCCCCGCCGCTCCACCAGCGCGAGGCAGAAGTCCACCAGCGCGTCGATCTCGTTCGACTTGTCGAAGACCGCGTCGGCCCCGAGTTCGGCGCTGCGCTTGCGCATGTCGCTCGTCGCATAGTTGCTCAGGACCACCACGCGCTGGCCGCGGCCGCGGTCCTGGCAGGCTTCCAGCACGCCGAGCCCGCTGCCTTGCTTGAGGAACAGGTCGACGATCAGGAGGTCCCAGTCGCGGTGCGCGGCGAGCCAGGCACGCGCGTCCTTCTCGGTCTCGGCCCACCCGAGCGAGCGCACCGAAGCGAGTTCCTCCAGCGTGCCGACCAGGTTCTCACGGATCGTTGCGTTGTCTTCGACGATGTAGGTTCGCAGTTCCACCGGATCTGGTGCGTGGCCTCCGCGCCCCCTGGCGGCGACCCCTCTCTCCTGTCGGCGGCGATTGTGCCAGTGCCCCCGGGGCGGCACGGTAGGACCTCTCCTACGGTGCCGGTTGGGCGCGGGTGACAGGAGGCGCGGCGCGCGACTACTTGCATCCGTGCGTGCCCATGGAACACTGCCGGGCAGGAGGAGCGAGGCAGTTCCTGCTCCCTTTCCACCATGAAGCTCTTCGTCCAGTCCGCCATCGTCTTCTTCGGCACCCTCATGGCCGCGGCCCTGGTCGCGCTCGGCGCGCCGGGCAACGCCGAGGTGGAGATGGCCGTGCAGGCCCCGCCGCCGGAGATGGTGGCGAGCCTGTTCGGGCTCGAGCCGTAAGCGCCTACGCGGCGTGCCGCGTCCCGCACACGGGACACGCGGGGTCGCGCCGCAGCCGCATCTCCGTCCACTCCATGCTGCGTGCATCGAGCATCTGCAGCCGCCCTGCGAGCGACGTCCCCACGCCCGCCAGCAGCCGCAAGGCCTCGGAGGCTTCCATCGCGCCCACGATGCCGACCAGCGGCGCGAACACGCCCATCGTGGCGCAGAGCGCCTCCTCGAACTGCTGGTCCTGCGGGAAGACGCAGGCGTAGCAGGGGCTGTCTTCGCTGCGCGGGTCGTACACGCTCACCTGCCCGTCGAAGCGGATCGCCGCGCCGGAGACCAGCGGCTTGCCGTGCGCGAAGCACGCACGGTTGATCGCATGGCGCGTGGTGAAGTTGTCGGTGCAGTCGATCACCACGTCGGCCTGCGGCACGAGTTCGTCGAGGTCCTGTGCGTCGACGCGCATCACGAGCGGCCGCACGAAGACGTCGGGGTTGATCGCCGCGACCGCATCGCGCGCGGACTCCGCCTTGGGCCGCCCGACGCGTTCCAGGTTGTGCGCGATCTGCCGCTGCAGGTTGGTGAGGTCCACCGCGTCGTTGTCGACGAGCGTGATGCGCCCGACGCCCGCGGTGCCGAGGTACAGCACCACGGGCGAACCGAGCCCTCCGGCGCCGATGACGAGCGCGTGCGCGTCCATGAAGCGCTGCTGCCCTTCCACGCCCAGTTCATCGAGCAGGATGTGGCGCGAGTAGCGGAGCAGCTGGTCGTCGGTCATGGGGGGATTGTGCCCGGGACGCTTGCTGGGGTGCGCTTCGCGCAACCCAGCCTACGAGCAACCGGGCTTCGTAGGCTGGGTTGTGCGAAGCGCACCCCAGCAAGCAACGCACGGACAAAGAAAAAGCGGCCCGCAGGCCGCTTTTTTCTTCGGGGAAGGAGATCAGTTCTCCTTCTTCTCTTCCTTGTTCTCCACGACCTGCGTCTTGGAGACGATCACCGGGCGGCCCTTCAGCTGGTTCAGGGCTTGCACCAGCTGGAAGTCCTTGTCGGTGCCGAATTCGGGCACCTTGCGGTCCGCGGGGGCCTTCTTGGCCTCTTCCTCGGCGCGCTTGCGGGCTTCCTCGCGGGCCTTCTCGAAGGCCGGGTCCTTGTTGATCTCGACGCCGCCCTGGCCGCTGGACAGGTGCTTGTCGAGGTCGGCTTCGCGGGTGCGCAGCGCGGCGAAGATGTTGCCTTCGGCGGTCTCGTCGACCATGACGTCCGGCACGATGCCGCGCGCCTGGATCGACTTGCCGCTGGGCGTGTAGTAGCGCGCCGTGGTCAGCTTCAGGCCGGTGTCCGGACCCAGCGGGCGCACCGTCTGCACGGAGCCCTTGCCGAAGGTCTGGCTGCCCAGGACGGTGGCGCGCTTGTGGTCCTGCAGCGCGCCGGCCACGATCTCCGAAGCGGAGGCGGAGCCTTCGTTGACCAGCACCACCAGCGGCACGGTCTTGAGCTGCGCGGGCAGGCGCTTCAGCGGGTCGGCACCGGCACGGCGCTGGTAGAACTCCGGCGAGGCCTTGTAGACGAACTTGGACTCGGCCAGCTGCCCGTTGGTGGAGACCACCGTCGCGTTCTCCGGCAGGAAGGCGGCGGAGATCGCCACGGCCGCATCCAGCAGGCCGCCCGGGTCGTTGCGCAGGTCGAGGACCATGCCCTTGAGGTTGGGGTCCTGCTTGTACATCTCTTCGACCTTGCGGACGAAGTCTTCCACCGTGCGTTCCTGGAACTGCGACAGGCGGATCCAGCCGAAGCCCGGCTCGACGACCTTGCCCTTCACCGACTGGGTCTTGATCTCCTCGCGGGTGATCGTGACCGGGAAGGTGCGGTTCTCGTCCTTGCGGTAGATCGTGAGCATCACCTTGGTGTTGGGCTCGCCGCGCATGCGCTTGACGGCCTCGGACAGGGACAGGCCCTTCACCGCGGTGTCGTCGATCTTGGTGATCAGGTCGCCGGTCTTCAGGCCGGCGCGGTAGGCGGGCGAGCCCTCGATGGGCGACACCACCTTCACCAGGCCGTCTTCCTGGGAGATCTCGATGCCCACGCCGACGAAGCGGCCGGACGTGCCTTCGCGGAATTCCTTGAAGGACTTCTTGTCGAAGTACTGCGAGTGCGGGTCGAGGCTGGCGACCATGCCGGAGATGGCGTCGGTGATCAGCTTCTTCTCGTCGACCGGTTCCACGTAGTCCGTCTTGACCATGCTGAAGACGGCAGCGAGCTGCTGCAGTTCTTCCAGCGGAAGCGGGGCAAGCGAGCCACGGGCGACGGTCTGCAGGGAAACCGTGGTCAGCGCTCCGGCCAGGGCGCCAACGGCAACAAAGCCGGCGATCTTCAGTTTGTGGCTCATGGGGTGGGTCCAGGTCCTCTCGTCTTCAATATACACCTGAGAAACGTGTCAGATGCGCGGGCGGGATAAGGGGTTCCCGAGGCCCTCCGGACGGCGTGTGAAAAAAACGCGCATCGGGGCAGGAATCGTCCTACAGCGTGCACCGAAGTGGGTCCCGCCTCGCCGGCAAAGCCGCGTCAGGCCTTGCCCTGCGCCGCGACGGCGGCGGCCGCCCGGGCTGCCGCTTCCGCGTCGCCGAGATAGTAGTGGCGGATGGGCTTCAGGTCCGTATCCAGTTCGTAAACGAGCGGGATTCCGTTGGGAATGTTCAGGCCCACGATGTCCTGGTCGGAGATGCCGTCCAGGTACTTCACCAGCGCCCGGATGGAGTTGCCGTGCGCTGCGACCACGATGCGCTTGCCGGCGCGGATCGCCGGCGCCATGGATTCGTTCCAGAACGGCAGCACGCGCGCCACGGTGTCCTTCAGGCACTCGGTGCGCGGCATCTCCTCGGGCTTCAGCTTGTCGTAGCGGCGGTCGCCGCGCTCCCAGCGGGGATCGCCGGCTTCCAGCGCCGGCGGCGGGGTGTCGTAGCTGCGGCGCCAGACGAGGACCTGCTCGTCGCCGTATTTCTTGGCCGTCTCCGCCTTGTTCAGGCCCTGCAGCGCGCCGTAGTGGCGCTCGTTGAGGCGCCACGAGTGCACCACCGGCAGCCAGGTGCGGTCCATCTCGTCGAGGACGTGCCACAGCGTGCGGGTGGCGCGCTTGAGCACGCTCGTGTAGCAGAGGTCGAAGTCGTAGCCCTCCTGCTTCAGCAGCCGGCCGGCCATCACCGCCTGCTCCAGCCCCAGCGGCGTGAGGTCCACGTCGGTCCAGCCGGTGAAGCGGTTTTCCAGGTTCCAGGTCGATTCGCCGTGGCGGATCAGGACGAGCTTGTGCATGGTCGGTCGCAAGGTGAGGGGAAACCCGCCATTCTAGAATTGCGGGTTGTCCGGCAGCGGCCGGGCGTAGAACAGGAAGAGTTTGAATGGATGTCTTGCCGTTTCTGATGCACAACTGGGCGCTGGTGCTGATCGCCGTCGTCTCCGGCACCCTGCTGCTCGCGCCCGGCGTCATGGCCGGCGCCCGCTCGGGCCTGACGCCCGGCAACGCGGTGCAGTTGATCAACCGCGACAAGGCGGTGGTGGTGGACGTGGGCGAGTCCGACGAGTTCGCGGCGGGCCACATCGTCGGCGCGCGCAACATCCCCGTGGCCGACTTCGAGAAGCGCCTGCCCGAGGTGGTGAAGAACAAGGCCGTGCCGCTCATCCTGGTGTGCGCCTCGGGCGCCCGGGCGCAGCGCTGCCTGGCCACGGCGAAATCCCTCGGGTACGAAAAGGCTGTCGCGATCGCGGGCGGAATGCGTGCGTGGAAAGAGGCTAATCTCCCGGTCGAGAAAAACTGAACCTCGCGCCACGATAGACCCATGCAGCCCGTCAAGATGTACACCACGGCCGTTTGCCCCTACTGCATCCGTGCCAAGCAGATCCTCAAGTCCAAGGGCGTCGCCGAGATCGAGGAGATCCGCATCGACATGCAGCCCGAGGAGCGCGCGAAGATGATGGAGATCACCGGCCGCCGCACCGTGCCGCAGATCTTCATCGGCAGCACCCACGTGGGCGGCTGCGACGACCTGGTCGCGCTCGACGGGCGCGGCGGGCTCGTCCCGCTGCTCAACGGCAGCGCCGCCTGAGCCGGGGCCTCCCGGCGGCCTGCGACATAATCGCGGCCTGACACGCACTGCGCCCGCCGGAGCGTTCCCGGCGGGCTTTTTCATTTCGCTTCGAAAGGCATTGGCCATGGCCGACAACAACGATCCCGTTTTCCAGATCCAGCGCGTCTACATGAAGGAGGCTTCGCTGGAGCAGCCGAATTCGCCGGCCATCCTGCTGGAGCAGGAGCAGCCGTCCGTGGACATCCAGCTGGGCGTCGAGGCGCAGCAGGCGGCGGAAGGCATGTTCGAGGTGTCCGTGTCCGCCACCGTGACGACGAAGATCAAGGACCGCACCGTCTTCCTGGTGGAAGTGAAGCAGGCCGGCATCTTCGAGATCCGCAACCTGCCCGCCGAGCAGATGCAGGCCGTCATGGGCATCGCGTGCCCGCAGATCGTGTACCCGTACCTGCGCTCCAACGTCGCCGACGTGATCACGCGCGCCGGCTTCCCGCCGGTGCACCTCGCCGAGATCAACTTCCAGGCCATGTACGAGCAGCAGCAGGCGGAGCAGCAGCAGGCCGGCGGCGCCTCGCGCATCATCACCAACGCCTGATCCTCCCGGGCCGCGCGCGATGGACATCCTGGTGCTCGGGGCCGGCGCCTGGGGCACGGCGCTGGCCATCAGCGCGGGCGCGCGCCACCGCGTGACGCTGTGGGCGCGCGACGCGGCACAGGCCGCGACGCTCGCCGCGCGGCGCGAGAACCTCACCTATCTCCCTGGCTACCGCCTCCCTGCAGGCGTGGTGGTGGCCGACCCTTCCGCAGGCGAGCTCGCCGCGCTCGCGGCACGCCATGAGCTCGTGATCGTCGCGACGCCCATGGCGGGCCTGCGCGACATGCTCGTCGCCCTGCGCGAGTGCCCGCGGCCCGTCGCCTGGCTGTGCAAGGGCTTCGAAACGCCCCGCACGCAGCCTTACGGACTGCTGGGGCACGAGATCCGCGCCGAAGTCGCGCCGCGGCTGGCGGCCGGCGTGCTGAGCGGCCCCAGCTTCGCGCAGGAAGTCGCCAACGCGCAGCCCACGGCGCTGGTGGCCGCGAGCGGCACGGCATCCGTCCGCGATGCACTCGTCGCTGCCTTCCATGGCCCCGCGATGCGCGTCTACGCCAACGACGACATGCCGGGCGTGGAAGTGGGCGGCGCCGTCAAGAACGTGCTCGCCATCGCCACGGGCCTGTGCGACGGGCTGGCGCTGGGGCTCAATGCCCGCGCCGCCCTGGTGACCCGCGGCCTCGCCGAAATGACGCGGCTGGGCCTCGCGCTCGGCGCGCGCGCCGACACCTTCATGGGCCTCTCCGGCCTGGGCGACCTCGTGCTCACGGCGACCGGCGACCTGAGCCGCAACCGGCGCGTGGGCCTGCTGCTGGCGGAAGGCCGCACCTTGCAGCAGGCGGTGGAGTCGCTGGGGCACGTCGCCGAAGGCGTGTACAGCGCGCGCACGGTCGTGGAGCGCGCACGGCGCCTGGGTGTGGACATGCCGATCGCCCGCGCCGTGGTGGACCTGCTGGATGGCCGCCTCGCGCCCGCGCAGGCCGTGGCCACCCTCATGGGGCGCGACCCCGCCGCCGAAAATATTCCGCCGGTTGCATAGGGAGCTTCCCGCTGGCGCGGGGCCATGGCGGGGCTAGCCTGAGCGCTTCCCCAACGAATGGAGCTTCCATGCAGCGATCCCTTGCCGTCCTTGCCCTGGCCGTGGCCACCGGGGGCCTCGCCAGCTGCAGCAGCATGAACGAGATGATGGGCCGCGGCCCGAGCTTCTTCGTCACCAGCGCGAACCCCGGGCGGGGCGCGGACTTCGGCGGCCTCGCGGGCGCCGACGCGCACTGCCAGAACCTCGCGAGCAGCGCGGGCTACGGCAGCCGCACCTGGCGTGCGTACCTGAGCACCACCGGCGCGAACCCGGTGAACGCGCGCGACCGCATCGGCAAGGGCCCCTGGTACAACGTGAAGGGCGTGCAGATCGCGGGCAGCGTGGACGAACTGCACGGCACCAACCAGCTCGCGAAGGAAACGGCGCTCACGGAACGCGGCGAGATGGTGATGGGCCGCGGCGATGCGGTGAACCTGCACGACGTGCTCACCGGCTCCACGCCCGAGGGCCGCGCGACGGTCGGCGGCAGCGCGGACACCACCTGCGGCAACTGGACGCGCAGTGGCGACGGGTCCGCGATCGTGGGGCACCACGACCGGCAAGGCCTGCGCGACGACGCGCCCTCGAGGTCGTGGAATTCGTCGCACGGGACCCGCGGTTGCGGGATGGATGCGCTGAAGTCGACCGGTGGAGGTGGGCTGCTGTATTGCTTCGCGGCGAACTGAGCCGCTTCGCGGGCGGTGGGGTTCGCTTCGCTCACCGTCCGCGGCTTTCGCCGCGCCACCCTACACCTTGGCGCATCCCTGTAGGGTGGCGCGCCAGCGGCAGGTGAGCGAAGCGAACCCCACCGCGCTCACGCCACCTTCGCGAACGCCTCCCGCACCTCGTCCAGGTTCCCCGGCCGCGTCACCCGCGCAACCTCCTGCCCATCCTTCAGGAAGATCAGCGTCGGCCACAGCTTCACCCGGAAGCTGCGTCCGAGCGGCCGGCCGGGGCCGTCTTCCACCTTGATGTGGCGCACGTCCGGGTGCGACGCGAAGGCACCCGCGATCAACGGCTGGGCCGCGCGGCACCAGCCGCACCACCCGGTGCCGAACTCCAGCACGGTCGCGCCGGCGAGGGCGTCGACCTCCTCGCGCGACGGGGCGCTCGTGGCGTAGCTCGTTTCCATGGACCGATTGTCGGGCAGCGGCGCGGGGCGCGCGTCGGCCGCCCCCGGCAACCCGTGTGGGCCTAATCCAGCACGAGCTGCGTCTGCGTCACCACCGAGCAGAGCTTGCCTTCCGCATTGCGGATGGACGTCTGCCAGACCATCGTCGTGCGGCCGCGGTGCAGCGCCACGCTCTCGCCGGTGACCACCGTGTCGACCTTCGCCCCGCCGATGAACTTGGTGCTGGAGTCGGTGGTCGTCGTGCGCTTGCCCTTCGGCAGGTTCAGCACCGTCCCGACCGCGCCCAGCGTGTCGGCGAAGGCCATGTGGGCGCCCCCGTGCAGGATGCCGCCCGCGGTGCACAGATCCGGACGCACGCGCATGGTGGCGACGACGCGCCCGGGCGTCGCCTCGGTGAGTTCCACGCCCATGAGGCCGGGAAAGAGCGGTTGCAGCAGGGCCTGGAGCTGGTCGACGGTCATGCGGGTCCTCCGGCCGGCGACTGTACTGCCGCGATGAGCGTCGCGCCAGCAGGGGCCTGCCCGAGCCGGTATGCTCGCCCCATGCGTTCCGTGTTCGATTTCTCTCCTGCCGCCATCGCGCGGCTCGCGCGCGACGACGCCGCCCGCGCGCTCGCCGAAGACGTCGGCGACGGCGACCTGACGGCCGCCCTGGTGGACCCTGCCCGCCGCGCGCAGGCGCGGGTCCTGGCCCGCGAGGCCGCGGTGATCTGCGGCGCGCCCTGGGCCGAGTCGGCCTTGCGCCAGGTGGACCCCGATGCGCGCATCCGCTGGCTGGTGGGCGAGGGCGAGCGCTGCGCCGCCGACCAGGTCGTGCTGGAGGTGGAAGGCAGCGCGCGCGGCCTGCTCACGGCCGAGCGGACGATGCTCAACTTCCTGCAGCTGCTGAGCGCGGTCGCCACCAAGACGGCGAGCTACGTGGACGCGGTGCGCGGCACGCGCGCGCAGATCGTGGACACCCGCAAGACGCTGCCGGGGCTGCGCCTCGCGCAGAAGTACGCGGTGAAGGCCGGTGGCGGCACCAACCACCGCATCGGGCTCTACGACGCGGTGCTGATCAAGGAAAACCACATCGCGGCGGCCGGGGGCGTGACCGCGGTGCTGCAGGCGGCGCAGCGTGTCGCGGCGCGCGCGGTGTTCGTCGAGATCGAGGTCGAGACGCTGGAGCAGCTGCGGGAGGCGCTGGATGCCGGCGCGAAGATGGTCCTCCTGGACAACATGGACCTGCCCACGCTGCGCGAGGCCGTGCGCATCAACGCCGGCCGCGCCATCCTGGAGATCTCCGGCGGCGTCACCTTCGAGCGCCTGCGCGAGCTTGCGGAAACCGGCGTCGACCGCATCTCCATCGGAACCCTGACGAAGGACGTGAAAGCCACGGACTTCTCCATGCGTCTCAAGGAAATCGGATGAGTGCCGTGATCCCCCTCAAGGAAGTCGAATACGAACACCCGCTGCCGGGCAATGCGTGCGACACGAAGTACGCGTGGGCGCGCGTGCCGGTGGAGCCCTCGCCGGCGGAGCGCACGGCGCTGAAGGACAAGATCAAGCGGCTGCTGAAGGAACGCAACGCGGTCATGGTCTCGCACTACTACGTGCACCCGGACCTGCAGGACCTCGCCGAGGAAACGGGCGGCATCGTCAGCGACTCGCTGGAGATGGCGCGCTTCGGGCGCGACCACGCGGCGCAGACGCTCGTCGTGTCCGGCGTGAAGTTCATGGGCGAGACGGCGAAGATCCTGTCGCCGGAAAAGCGCGTGCTGATGCCCGACCTGGACGCGACCTGCTCGCTGGACCTCGGCTGCCCGGAAGACGAGTTCGACGCGTTCTGCCGCCAGCACCCGGACCGCACGGTGGTGGTGTACGCGAACACGAGCGCCGCGGTGAAGGCGCGTTCGGACTGGCTGGTGACTTCCAGCTGCGCCCTCGACATCGTGGGCGCCCTCAAGGCCAAGGGCCACAAGATCCTGTGGGCCCCGGACAAGCACCTGGGCAGCTACATCCAGCGCGAGACCGGCGCCGACATGGTGTTCTGGAACGGCTCGTGCATCGTGCACGACGAGTTCAAGGCCTTCGAGCTGGAGGACCTGAAGAAGCAGTACCCGGACGCGAAGGTGCTGGTGCACCCCGAGTCGCCCGCCGACGTGGTGGCGCTCGCCGATGCGGTGGGATCGACCTCCGCCATCCTGAAGGCGGCGCGGGAGATGGACGCCAGGGAGTTCATCGTCGCCACCGACAACGGGATGATGCACAAGCTGCGCACGCTCAACCCCGGCAAGGTGTTCATCGAGGCGCCGACGGCGGGCAACAGCGCCACGTGCAAGAGCTGCGCGCATTGCCCGTGGATGGCGATGAACGGCCTGGCGGGGCTGGCGCACGTGCTGGAGACGGGCGCGAACGAAGTCTTCGTCGACCCGGCGCTCGGCGAGCGCGCGCGCGTGCCGATCGACCGGATGCTGGCCTTCACGGCGGCCCTGAAGGCGGGGCAGCCGGCGGGGGCGCTGGTGCCGAACATCGGCGCGGCTTGAGGCGGTGATCGCTGGGGTGCGCTTCGCGCAACCCAGCCTACGCGCCGCGCCAGCCCCTAGGCTGGGTTTCGCGCCAGGTGATCGCTGGGGTGCGCTTCGCGCAACCCAGCCTACGACCGTTCACGCGCCACCGCGCCCGCCGTAGCCCCGTAGGCTGGGTTTCGCGCCAGCGAACCCCAGCTTCCCTACCGCCTCCCGATCCCGAACCGCCACGCCTCGCTGCTCGCCACCAGCGGCACCAGCAGCCAGGCGACGAACGCCTGCGCGATGGCGTGGCGCGACACCTCCATCTTCGGCCCGTGCAGCGCCCACACGACCGGCGCCCACCCGTAGATGCACAGCAGCAGCGCCGCGGTGAACAGCACCGTGCCGATCGCGAAGCGGCCCTGCAGCCACTGGCCGGAGCCGGGCACCAGGAAGGATGCGAGCACCGCCTGCCAGGGGCGGCGCGGCGCCAGCGCGATCTCGACCGTGTTGCCGAAGTCGTCCGGCAGCGCCGGCGACGACATCAGCAGTTGGGCGACGCGGCGCGCGGTGTTCCCGCTGGCGCAGCGCAGGTACAGCGTGGTGCCGGTGGTGAACGTGAGCACCAGGTTCGCCGGCTGCAGGAGCTGCTGCCACCAGGGCCGGTGCCCGGCCATCTGCCCGGGCGAGCCTGCGAACACCACGGAACGCCGCGGCCACTCGCTCTGCAGCCGGCGCTCCTTCGCTGCACCGGCGAACAGCAGGATGCGCCGGTTGGTCACGAGCAGCCACCGCGGGCGCCGTCCCGGCAGGTAGACGGCTTCGCGCGGCACTTCCGACTCCAGCTTCACGCGCTCGAATTCCGCCGGCGACCGCAGCCACGCGATGGCGGGCTCGTTCAGCGCTTCCTCCACTTCGGGCCCGCCGGCGAGCTGGCGGTGCCGCGCGTAGGCGAGCAGGCCCAGCACGAGCAGCACGGCGGAGAGGGCGAAGGCCTGGCGCGACGCGACCCCCTTCCAGAAGGCACGGTCCTCCCGCAGCTTGCGGAAGGCGGCGCGCACCTGCACGTCGCCGAACGGCTCGATCTCGTTGCGGTCGGCATCGAAGCGGCGCACCTCGAAGGTGTGGCCGTCCACCAGCAGCAGCTGCTTGTTGAACCAGGCCACGTCGCGCAGTTGCGGGATGGTGTCGAGGTTGAACATCGCCTGCGAGCCGTCCGGGAAGACGTCGACCACGTGCCCGGGTTCCATCAGCGTGCCGAGGCGCGTGACGGTGGCCAGCGGCAGGTCCGTGCCGCCGACCTGCGGACCGCCTTGCGAGGCTATCGCCTCGCCAAGGAACGGGGTGTCCGGCGGCGCGCGGCGCAGCTGCACGTTCACCTTCACCGCCAGCGTGCGCGCATCCAGCAGGCGCAGCGCGAAGCGGTTGGTGTCCGTGGTCCACCAGCCTTGCGGCGACCACCACAGGCCGTTGGTGAAGCGGTAGGTGTCCGGCGGCGTGCGCGCGAGCAGGCGCCCTTCGCTGTCGAACAGCACCACGGTGTGGCCGCCGCCCGTGGACGCGGCGATGTCGCCTTCCGGCGAAACGGCCAGGTGCACGGCGTGGAGCGGCAGCTTCGCGATGTCGTCCGGCCACTGCGGCCGGATGGTGCGCACGCGGGCAAAGGTGCGGCGGTCCACCAGCTGCCAGTCGCGGTCGAAGCGGCTCGCGAGCAGCACCTGGTTGCCGGGAGCCATCGCCATGTTGCTCACGGCAGCGGTGAAGCCGAGCTCGCGCGCGGTGCGCACGCCGTTGCGGTGGCCCAGGCTGTCCATGATCCAGAGGTCCTCGTCGACCCCCAGCCACAGCGTGTCCGCGTCGATCGCCTGCAGCGTGACAGGGCCCTGGATCGCGACCCAGCGGCCGTTGGCGTGGAAAGTCGCCGCAATGCCTGCCAGCGCCAGCACCAGCAGCCCCCCGGCCAGCGCGCGCATCGCGCCGGCCGATTCCCAGATCTTCCGCATCCCCGTCCTCGTTCTTGTTGCTTCGTCCCGCCGCGATTGTCACGGCTGAGGCGCGTCGCCGCCGCGCGCCGTCCGGCGGATGGACAGCCGCGCCGCGTGCGGCTTCACGGACTCGTTGCGCCCTTCTCCAGCGATTGCAGCAGTGCCTTGACTTCCGCGGGCAGCTGCAGCAGCTCCGGGCTCGTGATGATGCCGATGCCCAGCGCGTCCAGGCCGTCGAGCATGCTGCACTGGAAGCTCACGTCCGGCTGCTTCAGGCATTCGACCACGCCGCGCGCGGCCGCCGTCGCCGGGTAGCGGCCCGGATGGAAGGCGTAGACCATGTCCTCCGCGTTGCGCGGGTAGACCGTGCGCTGCAGCAGGTCCGCGGGGTACTTGCTCGCCGTCATGGTGCGGATCACGTAGGCCATGCGCGGGCCCAGCTCCGGCAGCGGCTGCCGCGTGTCGATCGAGTGCGCGCCGTGCAGGCCCACCATGGTCTGCGCGATCGGGCGGCCGTCGCTGAAGAAACGTTCGGAGCCGCTCAGGAAGATGAGGCCGCAGGCGGACTCGCACTTGCCGGCCACCGCCGTGGGCAGCCCTTCGTCGCGGATGCGGTTGCCGACCTGGTAGCCGTTCCAGAGGTCGCCGCCGGGGCTGTCGTGCAGCAGCACGAGGGCAGGGCGGCCGGGGCCGGCCAGCGCGTCGCGCAGGCGCACGAGGTCGTTGCCGTCGACCGGACCGGACATCACGAGGATGTCGCCGACCCGGTGGAAATCCATCGCCCGCGCGCCGGGGGCGGCAGCCACGGCGGCGAAGAGCAAGGCAAGCAGGGTGCGGCGCATCGGAATCCCCTCGCGGCACCCGACTCCGTGCCGCCTGTGGGTCCGTTATAGCAACGGCGCTCCCGGGCGGCCAGCCGGCCGTTGCAAAAAAGGAGGTTCCGGCGACCGGCGCTCAGGGCTGCAGGATGGTCGGCACCGCCACCGGCGCCATCCGCGGATAGTCGCGGCTGAAATGCAGGCCGCGGCTCTCGTGCCGCGACTGCGCCGACTTCACGATCAGGTCCGCCACCGTCACCAGGTTGCGCAGTTCCAGCAGGTCGCGCGTGACGTGGAAGGCGCTGTAGAACTCCTGGATCTCCTGCTGCAGCAGCGTGACGCGGTGGGCGGCGCGGTCCAGGCGCTTGTTGGTGCGCACGATGCCCACGTAGTCCCACATGAAGCGGCGCAGCTCGTCCCAGTTGTGCGAGATCACCACCAGTTCGTCCGCGTCGGTGACGCGGCTGTCGTCCCAGGCCGGCACCGAAGGCGGCAGCGGCAGCGGCGTGGCCAGGATGTCCTGCGAGGCGGAACGGGCGAACACCATGCACTCCACGAGCGAGTTGCTCGCGAGGCGGTTGGCGCCGTGCAGGCCCGTGTACGCCGTCTCGCCGATGGCGTGCAGGCCAGCCAGGTCGGTGCGGCCGGAAAGGTCCGTGTGGATGCCGCCGCAGGTGTAGTGGGCGGCGGGCACCACCGGGATCGGCTGGCGCGTGATGTCGATGCCCAGCTCCAGGCAGCGCGCGTGGATGTTCGGGAAGTGTTCCTTGATGAACTCGGGCGGCTGGTGCGAGATGTCCAGGTGCACGCAGTCGAGGCCGTGCTTCTTCATCTCGAAGTCGATCGCGCGGGCCACGACGTCGCGCGGCGCCAGTTCCAGGCGCTCGTCGTGCGCCGGCATGAAGCGCGTGCCGTCCGGCAGCAGCAGGCGGCCGCCTTCGCCGCGCACGGCTTCGGAGATCAGGAAGTTCTTGACGTGCGGGTGGTACAGGCAGGTCGGGTGGAACTGGATGAACTCCATGTTCGTCACCCGGCAGCCCGCGCGCCAGGCGGCGGCGATGCCGTCGCCCGTGGCCGTGTCCGGATTGGTCGTGTACAGGTAGACCTTGCCCGCGCCCCCGGTGGCCAGGATGGTGTGCGGCGCGCGGAAGGTGACGATCTCGTCGGTCGCTTCGTCCAGCGCGTACAGGCCCAGGCAGCGGTTGGCGCCCTCCAGCCCCAGCTTGGCGGAGGTGATCAGGTCCACGAGCATGTGGTGCTCGAGGACGGTGATGTTGGGCGTGTGCTTCACGCGCTGGATCAGCGTCTGCTGCACGGCGGCGCCGGTGGCGTCGGTCACGTGCACGATGCGGCGCGCGCTGTGGCCGCCTTCGCGCGTGAGGTGCAGGTGGCCGTCTTCCTCGGAGAAGGGCACGCCCAGCTGCTGCAGCCAGGCCACGCTTTCGGGCGCGTGCTCCACGACGAAGCGCGTGGCGGCCGGGTCGGACAGGCCGGCGCCGGCGATGAACGTGTCGTTGACGTGCGCATCGAAGCTGTCGCTCGGGTCCGTGACGGCGGCGATGCCGCCTTGCGCCCAGCCGCTGGAGCCGTCGCTCATGACGCGCTTGGTGAGGATGGCGACGCGGTGCGTCGGCGCGAGGTGCAGGGCGGCGGACAGGCCGGCGAGGCCGCTGCCGACGATGAGGACGTCGAAGTCCCGAGGTTGGGCCTGGCTCAAGGCAGGGCTCCCGTTCTTGTTATGCGGGTTGGTACGCGAGGCGGACGTAGATCGGCGCGTAGGCTTCGGCCTGGGTCAGCTCGATGAGCGTTTCCTTGGCCAGTTCGAGCATGGCGATGAAGGTGACGATCAGCACCGGGACGCCCCGGGTCACGTCGAACAGGTTCTCGAACTCGACGAACTTGCGGCCCTGCAGCTTCTTGAGCACCATGGACATGTGCTCCCGCACGGAGAGCTCCTCGCGCGTGATCTTGTGGTGCTGCACCAGCCTGGCCCGGCGCAGGATGTCGCGCCAGGCTTCCTGCAGGTCGACGATGTCCACGTCGGGAAAGCGCGGCTGCAGCGACTGCTCGATGTAGACCTGCGCACGCAGCACGTCGCGGCCGACCTGCGGCATCTCGTTCAGGCGGAAGGCCGCGGCCTTCATCTGCTCGTACTCCAGCAGGCGGCGGACCAGTTCGGCGCGCGGGTCCTCGGCTTCCTCGCCCTCCGCCGTCTTCTTGGGCGGCAGCAGCATGCGCGACTTGATCTCGATGAGCATCGCCGCCATCAGCAGGTACTCCGCGGCCAGCTCCAGGTTGCGCACGCGGATCTCGTCGACGTACACGAGGTACTGGCGGGTCACCGCCGCCATCGGGATGTCGAGGATGTTGAAGTTCTGCTTGCGGATCAGGTACAGCAGCAGGTCCAGGGGGCCTTCGAAGGCCTCGAGGAAGATCTCCAGCGCGTCCGGCGGGATGTACAGGTCCTGCGGCAGGGCGAACAGCGGCTCGCCGTAGAGGCGGGCGAGCGCGACCTGGTCCACCACCTCGGGCAGGCCGGTCTCCTCGGGCGCCGGGGGCTCCGGCAGCTCGGGCAGGACGGTGTCGCCGCTGTCCATCGGGGGCTTCAGCGCGGCCGGCGCGGGTCGTCGCCGTACACGTACGGCTTCTGCGGGACCCGGGCATCCTTCCACTCGGCCAGCGCGTCGCGGTCCAGGTGCTTGTCCCACCAGAGGGCACGGCCGGCGCGCTGCTGCGCCTCGAGCTCGGGCTTCTCCGTCTTCAGCTGCTCGATGAACTGCGTGACGTCGGAGCGGTAGTCGGGGCGGCGGAAGATGCGTTGCAGGAAGGACATGGGGCGATTTTACCGGGCGGACGGATGGGGGGCTTCCGGCGCGATCCGGCCGTCCACGACCTGCACGATGCGGTCGCAGCGCCGGGCGAGTTCCGGGTTGTGGGTGACGAAGAGGACGCTGGTGCCCTGTTCGCGGCTGACGGTGCGCAGCAACTCGAAGACGACGTCGGCGCTCTTGGTGTCCAGGTTGCCCGTCGGCTCGTCCGCCAGCAGCAGCGCCGGCTCCATGGCCAGCCCGCGCGCGACCGCCACCCGCTGCTGCTGCCCCCCGGAGAGGCGCCCGGCCGGCTGGTCGGCCCAGGGGGCCAGGCCGACCCGGGCGATGAGGTCCGATGCACGCCGGGCCATGTCCTCGCGGCCGACGCCGCCGGCGCCAAGCATCGGCATCATCACGTTCTCCACCGCGCTGAAGGCGTTGATCAGGTGGTGGTACTGGAAGACGAAGCCGATCGTGTGGCCCCGCAGGCGGGTGAGCTCCGCCTCGTCCAGGCCGGTGGTCTCCCGGCCCGTGATCTCCAGGCTGCCGGCGGTGGGCCGGTCCAGCAGGCCCACGATGTTCAGGAGGGTGCTCTTGCCGGAGCCCGACGGGCCCATCACGGCGACGAACTCCCCGCGGCGCACCACCAGGTCGACGCCGTGCAGCACCTCGGTTTCGTTCGGTTCCCCGACGTTGAAGGACTTGCGGATGCCCCGCAGCCGGACGACGGGCGTGTCTTCCATCGGGCTCATCCGCGGATCGCCACGGCCGGGTCCAGCCGCGCGGCGCGCAGGGCCGGCGCGAAGGCCGCGAGCAGGCCCGTCAGGGCCGCCACGGCCAGGGCCACGCCGAAGAGGCGCGGGTCGAGTTCCAGCGGGAACAAGGGGGTGCCGTCCGGGTTGCGGGCGACCTGCTGCCAGACCACCAGCGACAGCGCGCCCATCACCGAGCCGGCCAGCGCGCCGCCGAAACCGAGCAGCCCGCCCTGCAGCAGGAACACCCGCAGGATCTGGGCGCGCGAGATGCCCATGGCGCGCAGGATGCCGATCTCGCGCGAGCGCTGCACCACGGACACCACCAGGACGCTGGCGATGCCGAGCGCCACGGACAGCGCGACGAAGCCGCGGATCGCGGTGTTGGCCGTCGTCTGCGCGCTGACGGCGGTGAAGAACTGTTCGTTGGTCTTGATCCAGCTGTCCGCCTCCACCCCGGTGCGGGCGGTGATGCGCTGCGCCACCCGCTCCGCCGCATAGACGTCGTGCACCGTGACGTCCAGCACCGTCACCCCGCCGGGCAGGCCGAGCAGGCTCTGCGCGGTGCGCAGCGCCACGAAGGTGTTGCGCTGGTTGGCGCCCTTGTTGCCCAGGTCGAAGATCCCGGCGACCGTCAGGACCGCGTCGCTCCCGTTGGCCGCCGAGATGCGCAGCTTGTCGCCGACGCCCACGCCGAGGTCGCTGGCGAGTTCCGTGCCGACCAGCATGTCCGTGGCCTGGATCTGCGCGGTCCCCCGCACGATCTTCTCCGGCAGCGACACGATGCGGTAGTACTGCTGCGGGTCCATGCCGGTCACGCTGACGGCGCGGCTCGCGTCGCCGCGCACGGCCAGCACCGAGCCGTTCAACGCGGGCGAGACGTGCACCACCTCGGGCATCTCCTGCAGCGTTTCCACGACGCCCTGCCACTGGTCGATGCCCTTGAGGCGCTGCAGCGGCGGCTGCAGCACCACGCCCACCGCCGGCCCGTCGCGCAAGGGGCGCGCCGTCTCCCTGGCGGGCAGCAGCTGGATGTGGGGCTGCCCCGTGAGCACCCGCCGCACGAAGTTGCCCTGCAGGCCGGCCAGCAGGGCCGACATGAAGATGATCACGCCGACGCCGACCGCCACGCCCACGAGGATGAAGGCGGTCTGCATGCGCCCTTCGCGCAGGAAGCGCACGGCCACGATCCACTCGAAGGGCAGCCAGGACGGGAAGGCGCGGCGGACAGCCGGCGGCTCGGCGCTCTCCATGGCTAGCGCTGCGGGACGATCGCCCGCACGCGGGCGCCTTCGGCGACCTGCAGGGCGGCCGGGCCGGTGGCGGGCAGCACCGCGTCGCCGGCGGAGGCGCCCGACAGCACCTCGCACCAGCCGCGCGAGCGCAGGCCCAGCTTCACGGGCTGCCGGCGCGCATGGCCGTCCTCCACCTTCAGCAGCCACGGCGCGGGCGAGTCGATCCCGCGCACGGCCTCCGTCGGCACGAGGACCGCGGCGGGGCGCCGGGCGACCTCGATGTCCACGGAAACGGTCATGTCCTGCCGCAGGTAGTCGGGCGGCTGCGGCACGTCGAGCTTGACCTCCACGGAGCCGCGCTGCGCGTCGATGCCGGGATTGATGTAGGCGAGCTTCGCAGCGAAGCGCTGGTCGGCGTACGCATCGGCGGAAGCCAGCGCGTCCTGCCCGACCGCCAGCAGCTTCAGGTTCTTCTCGTCGATCTGCACCACCAGCTGCGCGGCGCCGCTGGGGGACAGGACCATGAGCGGCTTCCCGGGCTGCACCACGTCGCCCCGCTCCACGTTGCGGGCGATGAGCGTGCCGGCCGCGGGCGCCAGCACGCGCGTGTAGCGCAGCCGGGCCCGCGCGGCTTCCGCGGCGGCGCGGGCCTGGGCGAGCGCCGCGTCGGCCGAGACGGCGTTGCTGCCGCCGGGCCGCGCGCTCGCGAGCTGCTGCTGCGCGGTGCGCAGGATGGACTGCGCCACGCTGGCGGCACGTTCGGAGTCGTCCAGCGCCGCCTGGCCGATGAACTCCCTGGCGATCAGCTCGCGGTTGCGTTTCAGGGTCCGCTCGGCGACCTCGTGGTTCGCCTGCGCCTGGCGCACGGCCTGTTCCGCATTGGGGGCGTCGACTTCGCGGACCTGGCGCACGCGCGCCGCCGCCTGCTTCACGGCCAGTTCCGCCTGGGACACGGCGGCCCGTGCCTCCGTGGATTCCAGCTCGATCAGCAGGGCGCCGGCGGGCACCGTCTGTCCCTGGGCCACCGGCACGGCGACGACCGTGCCCGTGACCTGGACGCCCACGTCCGCGCGGTGCGGGGTTTCCACCCGGCCGCTCGCCACGACCGTCTGCACGAAATCGCGTTGCACCACCTGCAGCACCGCCACCTTCGGGCCCCGGAGCATCCGGGGCGCGGCGAGCGCCGCGACCGCCAGCACCAGCACGGCCGCGAGCAGCCACGCCGCGTGCTTGCGGGCGCCATGCAGCCAGTCCTTCCAGCGGCTCGATCCAGCCATACGGCCAAAGCATGCGCGCCGCATGCTCCCCGCCGGTTGACCCACGTCAAGCTAGGCCGGCACCTCTTCGGAGGCCTCGTGCCGGGCGAGTTCCCCCAGGAAACCCGCCTGCACCAGCACCTCCCGCGGCTGGGGCTGGAGGTTCTCCATGCGCAGGGTGCCGCCGCGCAGCAGCACCACCTTGTGCAGCTGCCGCAGCGCGTCCAGGCCGGAGGTGTCCAGGTGCACCATCTGCAGCGCGTCGAGCACGACCGGCGTGCCCGCCGGCCCGCTTTCCACGGCTTCCACGATGGGATCGACCTTGGCCGTGGCGCCGAAGAACAGCGAGCCGTAGAGCCGGTAGCGCAGCTCTCCGCTGTCGCCCGGGATGCGCTCGACGCTGAAGAGGGAGCCCATCTTCTGGATGAACAGGATGCAGGCGGCGAGCAGGCCGACCTGGACGGCCACCGTCAGGTCGAAGACGACCGTCAGCACGAAGGTGCCCAGCATCTTGATGCGGTAGTCCGCGCTGTAGCGCCGCAGGTGCGCGAACTCGCGCCACTCGCCCATGTTCCAGGCGACGAAGAAGAGGATGCCGGCCAGCACCGAGAGCGGCACCAGCTGCGCGAGCGGCGCGGCGGCCAGCACCACCACGGCGACCGTCACCGCGTGCACGAGGCCGGCGATGGGGGAGGTCGCCCCGGCCCGGATGTTGGTCACCGTGCGGGCGATCGTGCCCGTGGCCGGCATCCCGCCGAAGAAGGGCACGACGAAGTTCGCGACGCCCTGGGCCATCAGCTCCTGGTTCGGGTCGTGCCGCGGCAGGTTGGACAGCTGGTCGGCGACGCGCGCGCACAGCAGCGACTCGATCGCCCCCAGCAGCGCGATGGTGACCGTGGGCGTGACCAGGAGCTTGACCGTCTCCCAGCTGAAGTCCGGCAGCGTGAAGGCCGGCACCCCGCGCGGGATGGCGCCGAAACGGCTGCCGATGGTCTCCACCGGCAGCTGGAAGTACCAGGCGACGAAGGTCAGCGTGGCCAGCGCCACGATCGGGCCGGGGATGCGGGCGCCGACCTCGCTGGCTTCGCGTACGCCGGGCAGGTCCACCGGCAGGCGCTCGGCCAGCCGCACGCTCCAGAGGCGCGGCCACACGAACAGGCCGAGCAGGCAGGCGAGCCCCAGCGCGAACGCGGACGGGTTGAAGGTGTCGAGATGGGACCCCAGGAGCCGCAGCTGCGCGAAGAAATCGGCCGGCAGCTTGCCCACGTCCAGCCCGAGCCAGTCCCGCAGCTGCGAGGCGGCGATCAGCACCGCGATGCCGTTGGTGAAGCCCACGACGATGCTGAGGGGCACGTAGCGCACCAGGCGCCCGAGGCGCAGCAGCCCGAGGAGGAACAGCAGCACGCCGGCGCAGGCGGTCGCGATCAGCAGGTTCGCGACGCCGTAGCGCTCGATGATCCCGTACACGATCACGATGAAGGCGCCGGCGGGCCCGCCGATCTGCACGTGGGAGCCGCCGAGGGCGGCGATCAGCGCGCCCGCGATGATCGCGGTCCACAGCCCGGCCTCCGGCTTGAGCCCGGAGGCGATCGCGAAGGCCATGGCCAGGGGGAGGGCGACGATGCCGACCGTCAGCCCGGCGCCGAGGTCGCGCCCCGCGCGGGCACGGTCGTACCCGCGCAGGGCATCCAGCAGGCGGGGGCGGAAGGGGGCGAGCGGCACGAAGGCCATCGCGCTGTATTCTTCCATCGGCGCAGCGGCGCGGCGAGGCCCTTGTGGGCCCGCGGCAACGCCGGCTCAGTGGCCGGATGCGACCAGGCGCTGCCGGACATCCCGCAGGAACGGACGCAGCGCGAGCAGCCACAGGCCGATCGCGAGCGGCACGGTGCTCGCGAAGCCCACGTGCTTGAACCCCCAGGCGCCCGCCAGGCCGCCCGTGAAGAAGCAGGCCACCAGCAGGCCGTGGATGCGGAGCTTGCGGCGGTTGGCGAGCACCGGGTCGCGCCCGGGTTCGCGCGGGTTGACGTACAGGAGCTTGCCCAGCTCGATGCCGATGTCGGTGACCAGGCCGGTGACGTGCGTCGTGCGGATCTCGGCGCGCGAGATCTTGGTGATCACGGCGTTCTGCAGGCCCATGATGTAGCAGAGGAGCAGCACGGTGAGCGGCAGGAACAGCGCCGCGAAGCCGCCGATGGAGGCGCCGGCCACGCCGAACAGCAGCAGGGCCACGGCTTCCAGGAACAGCGGCAGGCCGTAGGCGCTGTGCAGGCGGCGGCGCAGCCCCCAGTTGACGAGGATGGCCGTGGTCATCGCACCGAGGACGAAGGCGAGGATGGCTGCGGCCGCTGCGGCGACCGGAGCGAACTGCCCCAGCACCAGGTTGTCCGCCATCGAGGACACCAGGCCGGTCATGTGGGAGGTGTACTGGCCGACGGCGAGGAAGCCGCCTGCGTTGGTCGCGCCGGCCACGAAGGCGAGGAAGGCACCGAGCCGGACGTTGGCCTGCGTCGTGCGGTCGACGTCCGCCCAGCCGCGGATGAAGGGAAACATCGTGGCGGAGCTTAACCCAGGCCCCGCGCGGGGCTCACTGCCCGGCGGCTTCGCCCGAGGGCAGCACGGCGTCCACCGCCGCGCCGGCGACGGCACCGGTGACCTTGGCCGCGCCCACCGCCGCATCCACCGCCAGCGATCCCGCGGTCACCGCCACGGACGCGGCGGCCGCGCCGATGGTGATGACGGTGCACCCGCTGCAGGTCGCAACGACGAGGGCGAGGAGGGCGGCGCGGACGGGGTACTGCATGCCCGCCAGCTTACCTTCGCAAGCTCAGCGGACCTGGTCCTTTACATAGGCGGCGAGGGTCCGCGTGACCGCCGTGAGATCTTCCTGCAGCAGGGCGAAGCCCTCGTTGCGCTCGCGCGTCGCCTCGTCCATGTAGAGGGGACGGCGGATCTCCACCTGCAGGCTGTGGCGGCGCCGCGCGGGCTGGCCGATGCGCGCGATCAGCTGCACGCCCTTGTACGGGTCGTTGCGCGCCACGGTGTAGCCGCGCGCGCGCAGCTCGCGGTCCACGAGGTCCACGAAGGCGGGTTCGCAGGTCGTGCCGTCGCGGTCGCCCAGCACGAAGTCCGCCAGCGGCCTGTCGCTGACGATCTGCAGGCGCTGGTAGGCGTCGTTGGGCATCGAGTGCAGGTTCAGGTGCCACACGGCGCCGAAGCGCTGCGCGGTCTCCTCGATCGCCTCGGACAGGGCGGCGTGGTACGGGAGGTACCAGGCATCGATGCGGTGGCGCACTTCGGCGACCGTCAGCGGCCGGTCGTAGATCGGCACGCCGGCGCGGATGTTGCGCCACACCAGGCCGTAGCCGAGGCGGCTCTTCTCGCTGGGCGCCAGGGGCTCGGGCCAGGGTTCGGCGAGCAGGTCCGGGTCCAGGTCCTCCAGCGTGCGGTTCGCGTCGATGTAGGTGCGCGGGAAGTGCGCGTGCAGCAGCGTGCCGCCGTGGCGCGGCACGGCTTCCCACAGCGCCTCCACGTGCGTGTCCTCGCCGCGGCGCAGCAGCTCGCGCGGCACCGCGTGGGCGTAGTCGTCGGGGTAGAAGGTGCCGCTGTGCGGGGAGTCGCACACCAGCGGCACCGCCGCGCCCTGCGGGCGCAGCAGCGTGAAAGGCGCCATCACTCCGCCTTGATGTTGGCCATCTGCGCGACCTTCTGGTAGCGCGCGATGGCCTGCTGGATCTGCTGGCCGAACTCCGCCGGGGTGCCGGGGATCAGCGTGGCGCCGAGCTCGTCGATCTTCTTCTGGAACTCGGGGTTCTTCATCGCCTTGTGGAAGGCGGCATTCAGCTTCGCCACCACTTCCGGCGGCGTGCCCGCGGGCGCCACCACGCCGAACCAGCCGCCGCCGCCCATCTGGGGGAAGCCCAGTTCGCCGTAGGTCGGCACGTCGGGCAGCGCGGGCGAGCGCTTCTCGGACAGCACCGCCAGCGCGCGCAGCTTGCCACCCTTGATGTGCGGCAGCGCGGAAGGCAGGTTGTCGGTGATGGCGTCCACCTGGCCGGCCAGCGCGTCGTTCATCGCCTGGCCCGCGCCCTTGTACGGCACGTGCAGCAGCTCGATGTGCGCCAGCGCCATGAAGTGCGCGATGTTCGCGTGGCCCAGGGAACCGGTGCCGGGCGTGCCGAAGCTGTACTTGTTGGGGCTGGCCTTCGCCTGCGCGAGGAATTCCTTCATGTCCTTGGCGGAGACCTTGTTCGGGTTCACCGCGAACACGCTGGGCGTCGTGGCGACGTTGGTGACGGGCGCGAAGTCCTTCACCGGGTCGTACTTCAGCTTGCTGCCGTACACCGCGGAGTTGGCGCCGTGCGTGCTGACGGTCGCCATGCCCAGCGTGTAGCCGTCCGCCTTGCTCTTGGCAACGAACTCCATGCCGATGGAGCCGCCCGCGCCGGCCTTGTTGTCGACGACGATGGGCTGGCCCAGCTCGCGGCTGCCGAACTCGGCCAGCAGGCGCGCGGCGATGTCGGTGGAGCCGCCCGGGGCGAAAGGCACCACCAGCTTGATCGGCTGGCTGGGGAAGGGCTGCTGCGCGGAGGCGCCGAGCGCGAGGAGGGCGGCGGCCGCAACCGCGGCCTGTAGGAAATGGCGGGTCTTCATGGGAGGTGTTCCTGGGGTTCGTTCTCGCCCGCGAGGCTAGGGGTCCCCGGCGCGGCGGTCCAACGACTTTTTCGCCGGGGGTGATGACATGCTGTAATCGCCCCATGCCGATCCGCAGTCCCTCCCTCGTGGAGCTGCACGCCTTTCTCGCCGTCGCCCGCACGGGCAGTTTCCGCAAGGCCGCCGACGAATTGTTCGTCACGCAGGCGGCGGTGAGCCGCGCGGTCGCCCGGCTGGAGCAGGAACTGGGCGTCGACGTGCTCGCGCGCTCGGGCAGCGGCGTGGAGCTGACCGCGGCGGGGCGCGAGCTGCGCCGGCGCGTGGAGAAGCCGGTGGCGGCGCTGGAGGAGGCCGCCGTGCAATTGCGCCGCCGTTCCGATCGCATGCGGCTGCGCCTCTCGGTGGTGACCAGCCTCGGCAACCTGTGGCTGATGCCGCGCCTGGAAGACTTCCATGCACGGCACCCGGGCATCGCACTCGAATTCCGCCCCTACCGGCGCGACGACGATTTCCTGCGCGAGGACGTCGACCTCTGGATCGCCCTGAAGCAGAAGCCGCGGCAGCAGTGGCCGCGGCAGGTCGCGGCGGACTACCTCGTCGGGCGCGAGATCGTGGCGGTGTGCAGTCCCGCGGTGGCGCGCCGCATCCGCAGCGCCCGCGACCTGCTCGCGCAGCCGCTGCTGGTGCACTCGATGTACCCGGAGAACTGGTCGCTGTGGGCCGAAGCCGTGGGCGCGAAGCTGCCCGCCGGCTGGGAGGGCAGCGGGTTCGACCTGGTGATCAACCTGATCGAGGCGGCGCGCAGCGGCATGGGCGTGGCGGTGGTGCAGAAGTGCATGGTGGAGGCGGACCTCGCTTCCGGCCGCCTCGTGATGCCCGTGCCGGGCACCGCCTCCACGGGCCGCGGCTACTACCTGTGCCGCCGGCGCGCGCTGGGCGCGCATCCCGCGGTGGAGCAGTTCTCGGCGTGGGTGGCGGCGCAGGCCGCGCTCAGCGAACCCGCATCCCCGGCTCGGCGCCGGGCCACGGGTTGAGCACGTAGATCCCGGCCTTCTGCTTCTCGTCCGCGTGGCTCGCGGCGAGCACCATGCCTTCGCTCACGCCGAACTTCATCTTGCGCGGGGCGAGGTTGGCGACCATCACCGTCAGCTTGCCGACCAGGTCCTCGGGCTTGTACGCCGAGGCGATGCCGGAGAACACGTTGCGCATGCGGCCCTCGCCCACGTCGAGCGTGAGCTGCAGCAGCTTGGTGGAGCCTTCCACCGGCTTGCACTCGACGATCTTCGCGATGCGCAGGTCGATCTTCGTGAAGTCGTCGATCGTGATGCTGGGGGCGATGGATTCGCCCCCCGGTTCACTCCCTCTCCCGCTTGCGGGAGAGGGCTGGGGTGAGGGCTGGTCCGCCGGCGGCTCGAACAGCGCATCCAGCTGCTTCGCATCCACGCGCTGCATCAGGTGCTTGTAGTCGCCCACCTGGTGCCCCGCAGGCAGCGGCTGCGCGGCGTTGGTCCAGTCCAGCGGCTCGCACTGCAGGAAGGCTTCCGCCTGCGCGGCGAGCGCCGGCAGGATGGGTCGCAGGCACGCGGTCAGCACGCGGAACATCTGCAGGCACCAGCTGCCGACCGCCGCGGCTTCGTCGCCCTTGCCTTCCTTGGCCAGCTTCCAGGGCGCGGCGGCGTCGAAGGCCGTGTTCACCTGGTCGGCGACGGCCATGACCTCGCGCAGCGCCTTGGCGTAGTCGCGCGACTCGTACAGCCCTTGCACCGTCCGCAGCAGGGCCTGCGGATCGACTGCCGCGAGGGGCTGGCCCGCCACCAGCTTGCCGCCCGGCACGAACTTGACGGCGCGGCTGGCGATGTTGACGTACTTGCCCACCAGGTCGCTGTTGACCCGGGCCATGAAGTCCTCGGGGTTGAAGTCGACGTCCTCGTTGCGGCCATTGAGCTTGGCGGCGAGGTAGTAGCGCAGCCACTCGGGGTTCATGCCGAGCGACAGGTACTTGAGCGGGTCGAGCCCGGTGCCGCGGCTCTTGCTCATCTTCTCGCCGTTGTTCACGGTGAGGAAGCCGTGCACGAAGATCGCGTTGGGCGTCTTGCGGCCGCTGAAATACAGCATCGCCGGCCAGAACAGCGTGTGGAAGGTGATGATGTCCTTGCCGATGAAGTGGTACTGCTCCGTCGCGGGGTCGGCGATGAACTCCTCGTACGAGCGGGTCTCGCCGGCCGCCTTCGCGCCGCCCTTGTCGAAGTAGTTCTTCAGCGACGCGAGGTAGCCCACCGGCGCGTCCAGCCAGACGTAGAAGTACTTGCCCGGCGCATCCGGGATCTCGATGCCGAAGTAGGGCGCGTCGCGGCTGATGTCCCAGTCGCCCAGCGCCGTCTGGCCGTCCTCGCCGGGCACCAGCCACTCGCTGATCTTGTTCAGCACCTCGGGCTGCACGGTGCCGCTCGCGGTCCACTTCTTCAGGAACTCCATGCTGCGCGGATCCGACAGCTTGAAGAAGAAGTGCTCGGACGTCCTCAGCACCGGCTTGGCGCCGGACAGCGCCGAGTAGGGGTTGATCAGGTCGGTGGGCGAATAGACCTTGCTGCATACCTCGCAGTTGTCGCCGTACTGGTCCTTCGCGTGGCAGTTCGGGCACTCGCCCTTGATGAACCGGTCCGGCAGGAACATCTGCTTTTCCGGGTCGAAGAACTGCTCGATGGTCTTGCTGGCGATCAGGCCGTTGGCCTTGAGGTCGCGGTAGATCTGCTGCGCCAGCTGGGTGTTCTCCGGGCTGTGCGTCGAGTGCCAGTTGTCGAAGCGGATGTGGAAGCCGTCCAGGTATTCCTTGCGGCCCGCGGCGATCTCGGCCACGAACTGCTCCGGCGTCTTGCCCGCCTTCTCCGCGGCGATCATGATCGGCGCGCCGTGCGCGTCGTCCGCGCCCACGAAGTGCACCATGTTCCCCGCCATGCGCTGGTGGCGCACCCAGATGTCGGCCTGGATGTATTCCATGATGTGGCCGATGTGGAACTTGCCGTTGGCGTAGGGCAGGGCGGTGGTGACGAAGAGCTTGCGCTGGGGCATGGGTTGATTCCGGGGGGAACCGGGCATTTTATCGGCGGTGGGTACACTTGCAGGGAAGCAGGAAAGAGAGACATGGCCACCCAGGAACAGCTGCTCGCGGCACTCGCAGGCGTCAAGGACCCGAACACGGGCAAGGATTTCGTTTCCACCAGGGCCGTGAAGAACGTGCAGGTCGAAGGCGGCGACGTCTCCTTCGAGGTGGAGCTGGGCTACCCGGCGAAGAGCCAGGTGCCGGAGCTGCGCAAGGCGCTGGTCGCCGCGGCGAAAGGCGCGCCGGGCGTGGACAACGTGTCGGTGAACATCACCACCCGGGTCCTCGCCCACGCCGTGCAGCGCGGCGTGCAGCTGATGCCCAACGTCAAGAACATCATCGCGGTCGCGTCCGGCAAGGGCGGCGTGGGCAAGAGCACCACGGCGGCCAACCTGGCGCTGGCGCTCGCGGCCGAAGGCGCGCGCGTGGGCATCCTGGACGCCGACATCTACGGCCCGAGCCAGCCCATGATGCTGGGGATCGACCGCCGGCCCGAGAGCGAGGATGGCCAGACCATGGAGCCGCTGGAAAACCACGGCGTGCAGGTCATGTCCATCGGCTTCCTCGTGAACCAGGACGAAGCCATGATCTGGCGCGGCCCCATGGCCACGCAGGCGCTGGAGCAGCTCCTGCGCCAGACGAACTGGCAGGAGCTCGACTACCTGATCGTCGACATGCCCCCGGGCACCGGCGACATCCAGCTCACGCTGTCGCAGCGCGTGCCGATGACGGGTGCCGTGATCGTCACGACGCCGCAGGACATCGCGCTGATCGACGCGCGCAAGGCCGTCACCATGTTCGAGAAGGTGGGCGTGCCCATCCTCGGCATCGTGGAGAACATGGCCGTGCACGTGTGCAGCAACTGCGGCCACGCCGAGCACATCTTCGGCGAGGGTGGCGGCAAGCGCTACGCGCAGGAGAAGGGCATCGACTACCTGGGCGCGCTGCCCCTGGCGCTGCACATCCGCGAGCAGGCCGACAGCGGCAAGCCGACGGTCGTGGCGGACCCCGACAGCGAGGCCGCGAAGATCTACAGGAGCGTCGCGCGCCAGGTGGCGATCAAGATCGCCTCCAAGGCGAAGGACTTCTCCGCGAAGTTCCCGACGATCACCGTCTCGAAGAACACCTGAGGTGGCCATGGAACGGCCGGCCCTCGACGTCGCCGTCGTCCTGCGCAAGGTGCCCACGTCCAGCCAGTGGCAGCCCTGGCGCTGGGAGCTGGCGGAAGTGGTGCCCCACGAGGAAAGGTTCGGCACGGAGCCGCGCCTGCTGCACCGTGGCGACGACGGCGAGCGCTGGCTCCACCCCGCGCAGCGGGTGGAGCTGTACCGCGACGAGGCCGAGGGCTACTACCTCAACGTCGCCTCGCCGGCGCCCTGCTGGTTCGTGCTCTGGCGCATGGAGGAGGAAGCCAGCGTCGCCGACGAGCCCATCCCGCGCCCGCTGATCGTGACCCTCAGCTACAACGAGGCGGCCCGCTGGCTCGACGCGCAGGAGACCGTGGAGCAGGTGCCCGCGCCCGCGCACGTCGTCGAGTGGATGCGCGCCTTCTACGAGCAGCACTACGTCCCCGAGCCCAAGAAGCGCAAGCGCCCGGACAGCTTCCGCCGGCTGGAAGACCGGTTCGGGCAACCGGCGACGGTGAGCACGGAGAAGAAGTACGGCCGGGGGGAAGGCAATGGCTGAGGGGTTCTTCAGTCGGTGGTCGCAGCGGAAGGATGCGCTCAGGAAGGGGCAGGAGCTTCCCGAGGAGCCGAAGCCGGTTTCGGCGCCCGAGCGCCCCTCACCCCCACCCTCTCCCCGGAGGGGAGAGGGAGAGGAAGGGCTCCCTCTCCCGCTGGCGGGAGAGGGCAGGGGTGAGGGCCAGTCGGCGCCGGAACCCCCACCGACCCTCGAAGACGCCCAGGCGCTGACGAAAGACTCCGACTTCACCCGCTTTGCCCGGCCCGACGTCGCCCCCGAGGTGAAGAACACGGCGATGAAGAAACTCTTCAGCGACCCGCACTTCAACACCATGGACGGCCTGGACGTCTACATCGACGACTACAACAAGCCGGACCCGCTGCCGCCGGACATGCTGCGCAAGCTCGCCAGCGCGAAGTTCCTGAAGCTCTTCGACGACGAGGAAGAGGAGAAGGACGCCAAATCCCCCACGGCGGGCGAAAGCCCCGATGCGGGTGCGCCCGAATCCGTGGCACAGTCCAGCACCCGGACCGCGCAAGCATTACCGCCGGCCGAAGACCATGCCGACCCTGATCTGCGACTGCAACAAGACGATGCCCCTGGACCCGAAAGCCCTGGGGCGGGCTCTCGATGAAAACCTGACGCTGCACTCCACGCTGTGCCGCCGCGAGGCGGGCGCGTTCCAGCAGGCCGTGAAGACGGGCGATGACGTGGTCGTCGCCTGCACCCAGGAAAGGCGCCTGTTCGGCGAGCTCGGACAGCAGACGGAGGGGGCCGTCTCGCCCATCCGCTTCGTCAACATCCGCGAGACCGGCGGCTGGAGCAAGGACGCGCGCAGCGCGATGCCCAAGCTGGCCGCGCTGCTCGCGGCCGCGAAGCTGCCCGAGCCGGAGCCGGTCCCCACCGTCACGTACAAGAGCGCCGGCCGCCTGCTCGTGATCGGCCCGCTGGAAGAGGCGGAGCGCTTCGCGCATGTGATCGGCGACGCCCTGGACATCACCATCTTCTCGCGCGGCGGCAGCGGCGAGCAGGAGCGCCGCTATCCCATCGTGGGCGGCCGCATCGAGAGCCTCACGGGCTGGCTGGGGGCCTTCCAGCTCGCCTGGTCGCAGGACAACCCGATCGACCTGGACCTGTGCACGCGCTGCAATGCCTGCGTGGCCGCCTGCCCCGAGCAGGCGATCGGGCTGGACTACCAGGTGAACCTGCAGGCCTGCAAGTCGCACCGGTCCTGCGTGAAGGCCTGCGACGTGGCCGGCGCCATCGACTTCACGCGCGAGCCGGTCGCGCACACGGACACCTTCGACCTGGTGCTGGACCTGCGCCGCCAGCCGTCCTTCGTGCAGCACGCGCCGCCGCAGGGCTACTTCCACCTGCCGCCGGAGCAGGAGAACGGCCCGCGCGCGCTCGACGTCGTGCTCAAGCTGCGCGAGCTGGTGGGCGAGTTCGAGAAGCCGAAGTTCTTCGCGTACAAGCAGAAGCTGTGCGCGCACAGCCGCAACGAGAAGGTGGGCTGCAACGCCTGCATCGAGATCTGTTCGGCCGAGGCCATCTCCAGCGACAAGTCGCGCCAGCAGGTCAAGGTGAATCCCAGCCTGTGCGTGGGCTGCGGCGCCTGCACGACGGTGTGTCCCACGGGCGCGCTCACGTACGCGTATCCGCGTGCGAACGAGCAGGGCGCGAAGATCCGCACCCTCGTCTCCACCTACGAGAAGGCGGGTGGCAGCGCGCCGGTCGTGCTTCTGCACAGCCAGGAACGGGGCCAGGCCTTCGTCGAGGAGCTCGGCCGCGCCGCACGCGTCGGGGTCGCCGAAGGCGTGCCGGCCAACGTGATCCCGATGTCCGTGTGGCACGTGGCAAGCATGGGCATCGACCTGTGGCTCACCGCGGTTGCCCAAGGTGCCGCGCATGTCGCCGTGCTCGCGACGAGCGAAGAGGCGCCGCAGTACCTCGAAGGCCTGCAGGCCCAGATGCAGGTGGCGCAATCCATCCTGGAAGGCCTGGGCTACGAAGGCAGCCACTTCAGCCTGCTGCAGGCGCGCAGCGCGAGCGACCTCGACCAGGAGCTGAAGCTGCTCGCGCGCCGCCGCGGCGCCGCGCCCGCGACCCGCGCGCGCTATGCCGTGTCCGCCGAGAAGCGCACCACGCTCGACCTCGCGCTCGACCACCTCGTCGAACATGCGAAGAAGAAGCCCGAAGCGATCGCGCTGCCGGCCGGTGCCCTGTTCGGCACGGTGGACGTGGACAAGGACAAGTGCACGCTGTGCATGTCCTGCGTCGGCGCCTGCCCCTCGAGCGCGCTGCAGGACAACCAGACGGCGCCGCAGCTGCGCTTCGTGGAGAAGAACTGCGTGCAGTGCGGCCTGTGCGCGAAGACCTGCCCGGAGCAGGCGATCACGCTGCAGCCCCGCCTGCTGCTCACGCCCGAGCGCAAGCAGCCGCGCGTGGTGAACGAGGCGAAGCCCTTCGCCTGCATCCGTTGCAGCAAGCCCTTCGGCACCCTCAAGGGCATCGAGGCGATGATCGGCAAGCTCGCCGGCCACGCCATGTTCCAGGGCCCCGCGCTGGAGCGCCTGAAGATGTGCGGCGACTGCCGCGTGATCGACATCTACAGCGCGCAGGACGAGAGCCGAATCACCGATCTATGAGCGAACCCCTGCAGACGACGAGCGCCCTCGACGAAGAGACCGCGCGGGCCGAGATCTACGGGCTGCTCGCGCAGCTCTATTACGCGCCGCCCCCGCCGGAACTGCTGTCCGCGCTGCGCGTCGCCGTGACCGACGCCCCGGCGCAAGGCGCTTTCCTCGAAGAGCCCTGGCGCCAGGTCGTGGGCGCGGCCCGCGAACTGTCGGACCAGCAGGTGGCCGACGAGTACGACGCGCTGTTCGGCGGTGTCGGCAAGCCCGAGGTCTACCTGTTCGGCTCGCACTACCTCAGTGGCTTCCTCAACGAGAAGCCGCTCGCCCGGCTGCGCGAGGCGCTCGCGGGCATGGGCCTCGCGCGCGACGAGGCGACGATGCCCGAGACCGAGGACCACGTCGCCTACGTGTGCGAGGTGATGCGCTACCTGATCGCGGGCGACGATGCCGCCGTCGCGAACCTCACGCGCCAGAGCGAGTTCTTCGCCGAACACCTGCAGCCGTGGGTGGGTTCCTTGTGCGATGCAATAACGGCGCACCCGAAGGCGCGCTTCTACGCGCAGCTCGCGGAGTTCACGCGCGCGTTCATGAACGTGGAAGCCCAGGGCTTCGACATGCTCGCCTGAAGAGCGTGGCGGGCGGGACGCGTTTATTCCCTCGCGCGCCATCGAGTCGCACGGCGATTTCCCTAGGCCTTTGGGTCTCGTTTTGAGGCCGAAAGCCTGTCGGGCTGCTGTCGCCTAGCGTTTTCCCTGACGCGGAAAGCGCACGCTCCGTTGCGGTGCACGTATTGCTCTACTACAGTATGAAGAGTAGTTCATAAGAGCTTCAGGAGACCCACATGTCCGAAAGCCAGGCCAAGCCCTCCCGTCGGGGCTTCGTGTTGGGAGCCGCCGTCGCCGGTGCGGCCACCGCCGCCGTCGCCACGCTCCCCAAGACCGTCACCCCCGAACTCCCCGTCGCCGAGACCACGCCGCCCGCGCCAGCGAACGGCGGCGGCTATCGCGTGTCGGAGCACGTCAAGCGTTACTACAAGACCACCCAGGTCTGACCTCGGAGAGATCCATGCTGCTCACGAAGAAGACGGGTTCCACCCAGGCGACCGCGCGCTCGCCGTTCGTCCACAGCCTGCAGCGCGGGCTGGCCACGGCCATTCCCACCATGGACCGCCGCGCGTTCCTGCGCCGCTCGGGCCTGGGCGTCGGCGTCGGCATCGCCGCCTCGCAGCTCGCGCTGGTGAAGAAGGCGCGCGCCAAGGACAACAACGGCGCGGCCGTCGGTGAAGGCCGCATCGAAGTCAAGCGCACCGTGTGCACCCACTGCTCCGTGGGCTGCGCGATCGACGCCGTCGTGGAGAACGGCGTCTGGGTGCGGCAGGAGCCCGTGTTCGATTCGCCGATCAACCTCGGCGCGCACTGCGCCAAGGGCGCCTCCATCCGCGAGCACGGCCACGGCGAGTTCCGCCTGCGCTATCCCATGAAGCTGGTCGACGGCAAGTACCAGCGCATCTCCTGGGACCAGGCGTACAGCGAGATCACCGCCAAGCTGCAGGAGCTGCGCAAGGCGAGCGGCCCCGAGTCGGTGTTCTGGATCGGCTCCTCGAAGCATTCGAACGAGCAGTCCTACCTGATGCGCAAGTTCGTGAGCCTCTGGGGCAGCAACAACTGCGACCACCAGGCCCGCATCTGCCACTCCACCACCGTCGCCGGCGTGGCGAACACGTGGGGCTACGGCGCGATGACGAACTCGTACAACGACCTGCAGAACTCCAAGGCCGCCCTGTACATCGGTTCGAACGCCGCCGAGGCGCACCCGGTCTCCATGCTGCACATGCTGCACGCCAAGGAGAACGGCACCAAGCTGATCGTGTGCGACCCGCGCTTCACGCGCACGGCCGCCAAGGCGGACCAGTACATCCGCTTCCGTTCGGGCAGTGACATCCCGGTGCTGTTCGGCATCCTGTACCACATCTTCAAGAACGGCTGGGAAGACAAGAAGTACATCAACGACCGCGTCTACGGCATGGACAAGGTCCGCGAGGACGTGCTGGCCAAGTGGACGCCGGACAAGGTGTTCGAGGCGAGCGGCGTGCCCGAGGCCGAGATCTTCAAGGCCGCCGAGACGATGGCGAAGAACCGCCCCTCCACCATCGTGTGGTGCATGGGCCAGACGCAGCACTCCATCGGCAACGCCATGGTGCGCGCCTCGTGCATCCTGCAGCTGGCGCTGGGCAACATCGGCGTGTCCGGCGGCGGCGCGAACATCTTCCGCGGCCACGACAACGTGCAGGGCGCCACGGACGTGGGCCCGAACCCGGACTCGCTGCCCGGCTACTACGGCATCGCCGAAGGTTCCTGGCGCCACTACGCGAAGGTCTGGGGCCTCGACTACGACTGGATCAAGGGCCGCTTCGAGAACCCCGGCATGATGACCAAGCCGGGCATCACGGTGTCCCGCTGGATCGACGGCGTGCTGGAACGCAACGAGCTGATCGACCAGACGCCCAACCTGCGCGGCGTCTTCTACTGGGGCCACGCGCCCAACTCGCAGACCCGCGGCCTGGAGATGAAGCGGGCCATGGACAAGCTGGACCTGCTGGTCGTGGTGGATCCGTATCCGTCCGCCACCGCCGCCATGGCGGCGATGCCCGGCGACGCGAAGGACCTGAACCCGAACCGCGCGGTGTACCTGCTGCCGGCGGCGACGCAGTTCGAGACCAGCGGTTCCTGCACGGCGTCCAACCGCTCGCTGCAGTGGCGCGAGAAGGTGATCGAGCCGCTGTGGGAAAGCCGCAGCGACCACATGATCATGTACCAGCTGGCCGACAAGCTCGGCTTCGGCAAGGAACTGGTCAAGAACTACAAGATGCAGAAGGTCAAGGGCCTGGACGAACCGGTGCCCGAGGACATCCTGCGCGAGATCAACCAGTCCAACTGGACGATCGGCTACACGGGCCAGAGCCCCGAGCGCCTGAAGGCCCACATGCGCCTCATGGGCAGCTTCGACGTGAAGACGCTCAAGGCCAAGGGCAGCGTCAAGGACCCGGCGACGGGCTACGACATCCAGGGCGACTACTTCGGCCTGCCGTGGCCCTGCTACGGCACCCCCGAACTCAAGCACCCCGGCTCGCCCAACCTGTACGACACCACCAAGCACGTCATGGACGGCGGCGGCTGCTTCCGCGCCAACTTCGGCGTGGAGAAGGAAGGCGTGAACCTGCTGGCCGAGGACGGCTCGGCACCGGTGGGCTCCGACATCACGACGGGCTATCCCGAGATCGACCACGTCTTCTTCAAGAAGCTGGGCTGGTGGGATGAACTGACCGATGCCGAGAAGGCGGCGGCCGAAGGCAAGAACTGGAAGACCGACCTGTCCGGCGGCCTGATCCGCGTGGCGATGAAGAACCACGGCGTGCATCCCTTCGGCAACGCGAAGGCGCGCGCGGTGGTCTGGAACTTCCCGGACCCGATCCCGCAGCACCGCGAGCCGATCTACAGCACGCGTCCGGACCTGGTGGCCAAGTACCCGTCGCACGACGACAAGAAGGCCTTCTGGCGCCTGCCGACGCTGTTCAAGACGCTGCAGCAGAAGAACATCGACGACAAGGTGTACGAGAAGTTCCCGCTGATCCTCAGCTCGGGCCGCCTCGTGGAGTACGAGGGCGGCGGCGACGAGACGCGGTCCAACCCGTGGCTCGCGGAACTGCAGCAGGAAGCCTTCGTCGAGATCAACCCGAAGACGGCGACCAACCGCGGCATCAAGAACGGCGACCGCGTGTGGCTGAAGACGCCCACGGGCGCGCAGCTGAACGTGCAGGCGCTCGTGACGGAGCGGGTGGGCCCGGACACGGTGTGGATGCCGTTCCACTTCGCGGGCCGCTGGCAGGGCAACGACATGCTCGCCTACTACCCGAACGGCGCGGCGCCGGTGGTGCGCGGCGAGGCGGTCAACACCGCCACGACCTACGGCTACGACAGCGTCACGATGATGCAAGAGACCAAGACGACCATCTGCGACGTGCAGCGCGTTGCCTGACAAAGAGGAGATCACGATGGCCCGAATGAAATTCATCTGTGACTCCGAGCGTTGCATCGAGTGCAACAGCTGCGTCACGGCCTGCAAGAACGAGCACGAGGTCCCGTGGGGCGTGAACCGCCGCCGCGTGGTGACGCTCAACGACGGCGTGCCCGGCGAGCGCTCCATCTCGGTGGCGTGCATGCACTGCTCCGACGCGCCCTGCATGGCGGTGTGCCCCACCAACACCTTCTACCGCACGGAAGAAGGCGTGGTGCTGCACGACAAGGACACCTGCATCGGCTGCGGCTACTGCAGCTACGCCTGCCCGTTCGGCGCGCCGCAGTTCCCCGCGGCCGGCACCTTCGGCGTGCGCGGCAAGATGGACAAGTGCACCTTCTGCGCCGGCGGTCCCGAGGCCAACGGCTCGCAGGCGGAGTTCGAGAAGTACGGCCGCAACCGCCTGGCCGAAGGCAAGCTGCCCGCCTGCGCCGAGATGTGCTCGACGAAGGCGCTGATCGCCGGCGACGGCGACGTGGTCGCGGACATCTTCCGCAACCGGGTGCTCAAGCGCGGCAAGGGCGCGGAAGTGTGGGGCTGGGGCACGGCCTACGGTTCCAAGCAGGCCGGCCAGCCGGCGGGAGGCAAGTCGTGAAGACCGTCCTGATCCTCTCCGCCGCCGTCGCGGCCTTCGCGCTGGCCGGCTGTGCCGAGCGCGAGCAGACCGCCAGCGGCATCAAGAGCGATGCCGCGCCCTGGCAGGGCACGAACAAGCAGCCTCCCTTCATGGCCGCCGGCTGGAAGCAGGGCGACAAGGCCGACTGGGAGTCGAAGCTGAAGGTCCGCACCGTCAACGGGCAGAACGACTATGTCAAGGTTCCTTGAGCTCGCTGCAGCGGCCGTCCTGACGGCCGCTTTCGCAGGCGGGGCGCTCGCGCAGTCGCAGACCTCCACGCCCGCGGGCGGCGGGTCGACCACGACCGCGCCGGCGCCGGCCGCCTCGAAGGTCGTGCCCGAAGACCTGGCACCCGGCCAGGCCGCCCCCGGCGGCATCCAGGGCCAGAACATCTTCGACGTGAAGCCCGAGGTGAAGCCCGACGCTTCGTCCGAGAAGGGCTACATGGAGCAGAACAACGCGCAGCGCAACGCGGTCCAGCCCGGCAACAACGCGCCGATGTGGCGCGACGTGCAGCGCGGCGCGGAGGGCTACAGCAGCCTGCCGAAGTCGCAGGCGCCGGAGGCGGGCAACCTGATCCAGGCGCCCGTGCAGTACCCCGGCACGCGCTTCGTCAGCGCCGGCGAAGCGTGGCGCCAGGTGCGCAACGCGTGGATCATCCCGTACGGCGGCTCGCTGCTGCTGATCGTGCTGGTCGCGCTCGCGATCTTCTACTTCGCCAAGGGCCCGATGGGCCACGCGGACGGCCGCAGCGGCCCCGGCCGCATCGAGCGGTTCACGCCGTTCGAGCGCGCGGCGCACTGGGCCAACGCGATCGCCTTCGTGGTGCTGGCGATCTCCGGCATCGTGATGGCGTTCGGCAAGTTCTTCCTGCTGCCCGTCATCGGCCAGACGCTGTTCGGCTACTTCACCTACCTGCTGAAGAACCTCCACAACTTCGTGGGCCCGCTGTTCGTGGTGTCGCTGGTGATCATCGTGCTCACCTTCATCAAGGACAACCTGCCGCAGAAGGGCGACGTGTCCTGGATGCTCCGTCTCGGCGGCGTGCTCGGGAAGAAGGAAGCGCCTTCCCACCGCTTCAACGCGGGCGAGAAGGGGATGTTCTGGGTGGGCAACCTGCTGCTCGGCGCGATCGTGGTCGGCTCCGGCCTCTACCTCGACAAGCTGCTGCCCAGCATGGAATACCTGCGCGGCGACATGCAGGTGGCGCACATGGTCCATGCCGTCGCGGCCGTGCTGATGATGGCCATGCTGTTCCTGCACATCTACATGGGCACCGTCGGCATGCGCGGCGCCTACCGCGCCATGCGCGAGGGCTACGTGGACGACGCCTGGGCGAAGGAACACCACGCCTACTGGTACGAGGACATCAAGGCCGGCCGGATCCCGGCGCAGCGCAGCAAGCCGCTGACCATCGCGGACGACACGGGCAAGTCCGTGCGGCCCGCCTGAGGAGAAAAGAAGATGATGCGTTGGATGCTTACCGCGGCCGCGCTGGCCGTTTCCGCGACCGTGTCGGCCAAGCTGCCGGCGCCCGTGCTGGACGAGGCCGCGAAGGCCAAGGCCGCCGAGGCAGCCGCCAGGACGGCGTGGCAAGGCAAGGTCGATGCCTACCAGCTGTGCAAGGCGCAGGATCGCGTTGCTGCCCGCTACAAGGCGAACCACCCGGCGCAGGCGAAGCCCGCAGCGGCCGCTCCTGCGGCGACGCCGGTCGCCGCCGCGCCTGCCGGCGCCGCCTCTGCTGCCGCTGCCGCGGCCAAGCCGCCCGTGCCGACCGCAGCGACGGCGTCGCAAGGCGGCGGCACGCCGGTGGCTGCGGTGGTCGCCGCTGCGCCGGCGATTCCGCCGTGCGCCGACCCCGGCCCGTTCGCCTACGCGCCGCCGGAGCAGAAGCCGCTGGAGACCTCCGGCGCCCATTCGCCGGCCGCCACCGCCGCTTCGCCGCCGAGCGTGCGCACGCCGTCCGCGGAGATGGCGCCGGCCAAGCCGTCCACCGGCCCGGCGCCCGCCAAGAAGTAAGGCCGCGCACCGCCCCCCCGAAGGCCAGCCTCCCGGCTGGCCTTTGCATTTGCGGTAGCCTTCGCCCATGACCCGTCCCGTGCTGACCGAGGCCCGCGCGCCGCTTACCCGCGGCGTGGAGGTCGTCAACGAACATGGCGAACGCGAGGCCATCTCCATCCCTGCCGAGCGCGACCTCACCGTCTACGTCGACAAGCGCGAGCTCGTCACCCTGATGACGCTGGGCGCCCACCCCGAGTGGCTGGTGCTCGGCTACCTGCGCAACCAGCGGCTGGTGGAAGGCCTGGCGGCCGTCGAGTCGGTCACCGTGGACTGGGAGGTCGGCGCCGCCGCCGTCAAGACCCGCAGCGGCATCGAACGCATCGAGGAACGCACGGCCAAGCGCGTGGTCACCACCGGCTGCGGCCAGGGCAGCGTGTTCGGCGACCTGATGGCCGACGTGGACGGCATCGCGCTGCCGGAAGCACGCCTCACGCAGGCGCAGCTGTATGGCGTCGTCAATGCGATCCGGCTGCAGGAGAGCACGTACAAGTCCGCCGGCTCGGTGCATGGCTGCGCGCTCTTCCGCGGCGAGCAGATGCTGCTGTTCGTCGAGGACGTGGGCCGCCACAACGCGATCGACACCATCGCCGGCTGGATGTGGCTGCAGCAGGACCTGCCGCCCGCCACGCCCGACGAACCGCTCGTGTTCTACACGACCGGCCGCCTCACGAGCGAGATGGTGATCAAGTCCGCGCAGATGGGCGTCGCCATCGTGGTCTCGCGCAGCGGCATCACGCAGATGGGCTACGAGATCGCCGAGCGCCTCGGGTTGTGCACCATCGGGCGCGCCACCAACCGCCACTTCCTCTGCTACACCGGCAGCGAACGCCTGCTGCTGCAGCCCGAGCTCGCCGTCCGCCCGCGCCCCGTCGGCGCCTGAGCCTCCCGCCTCCTCCATGATCCTGTTCCCCGCCTTCTCCCTCGGCTGGCGCACCCTGCGCCGCGACCTGCGCGCCGGCGAACTGCGCCTGCTGATCGTCGCCGTCACGCTCGCCGTCGCCGCGCTCACCGCCGTCGGTTTCTTCGCCGACCGCCTCAAGGGCGGGCTCGCGCGCGACGCGCGTGCGCTACTCGGGGGCGACGCGGTGGTCGTGAGCGACCATCCCACGCCCGCTGCATTCATCGAGCGTGCGCAGGCGCTGGGCCTGCGCAGCGTCACGACGCTGGTGTTTCCGTCCATGGCCCGCGCGGGCGAGACCCAGGGCGGCGCCAGTCGCCTCGTGTCGCTGAAAGCCGTCCCCGCCGGCTACCCGCTGCGGGGGCAACTCGAGGTCGCGGCGCAGCCGGAGGCGCGCGGCCAGCGCACAACCGAGCCGCCCGCGCGTGGCGAGGCCTGGGTGGACGCGGGCGTGCTCGAGTCGCTGAACCTGCGCATGGGCGACCCGCTGCTGCTCGGCGACGCGCAGCTGCGCATTGCCCGCGTGATCACCCTGGAGCCGGACCGCGGCACGGGTTTCCTCAGCTTCGCGCCGCGCGTCATGATCCACGCCGACGACCTGCCCGCCACCCGCCTCGTGCAGCCGGCGAGCCGCATCGGCTACCGCTTCGCCGTCGCGGGCCAGGACGCGCAGGTGCGGCGCTTCGCCGACTGGGCGGACGCCGAGGCGAAGAAGCCCGAGGTGCGCGGCGTGCGCGTCGAATCGCTGGAAGGCGGCCGGCCCGAGATGCGGCAGACGCTGGACCGCGCCGAGAAATTCCTGAACCTGGTCGCGCTGCTCGCCGCGCTGCTCAGTGCCGTGGCGGTGGCGCTGGCCGCGCGCGGCTTCGCGAGCCGGCACCTCGACGACTGCGCGATGCTGCGCGTGCTGGGACAGAGCCAGCGCACCATCGCCCTCAGCTACACCTTCGAGTTCGCGGTCATCGGCGTGATGGCCAGCCTCCTGGGCGTGGCGCTCGGCTACGCCGTGCACTTCGTCTTCGTCATGCTCCTGAGCGGGCTGGTGGAAACCTCGCTGCCCGCGGCCACGGCGTGGCCGGTCGCCTTCGGCATGGGAATGGGCGTGACGCTGCTGTTCGCCTTCGGGCTGCCGCCGGTGCTGCAGCTCGCGCAGGTGCCGCCGTTGCGCGTGATCCGCCGCGACGTGGGCGGGCTCAAGCCGGCGTCGCTGCTGGTGCTGGGCATCGGCGTCGCGGGCTTCGCCGCGCTGCTGCTCGCCGCGAGCAGCGACCTGAAGCTGGGCGGCATCGCGGTGGGCGGCTTCGCCGGCGCCGTGCTGCTGTTCGCGGGCCTGAGCTGGGTGGCGGTGAAGCTGCTGCGCCGCGTGGTGAACGAGCAGACCGCGCCGCGCTGGCTGGTGCTGGCCACGCGCCAGATCGGCGCGCGGCCCGCGTATGCGGTGGTGCAGACGAGCGCGCTGGCTGTCGGCCTGCTCGCGCTGGTGCTGCTGGTGCTGCTGCGCACGGACCTGATCGCGAGCTGGCGCCAGGCCACGCCGCCCGACGCGCCGAACCGCTTCGTGATCAACGTGATGCCGGAGCAGAGCGAGCCTTTCCTGCAGCAATTGCGCGGCGCCGGCGTGAAGCGCCTGGACTGGTATCCCATGTTCCGCGGCCGCCTGGTGGCCGTGAACGGCCGCAGCGTCGGCCCGGACGATTTCACCGAGGACCGGGCGCGCCGGCTCGTCGACCGCGAGTTCAACCTCTCGTACGCGCAGCAGCAGCCGCAGCACAACGAGGTGGTCGCCGGCCGCTGGGTGCCGGGCGAGCAGGGCGCGGTGAGCGTGGAGGAGGGCATCGCCACGACGCTGGGCCTCAAGCTCGGGGACACCCTGCGCTTCGACATCGCGGGCGCCACGAGCGAGGCGAAGATCACGTCGCTGCGCAAGGTGGACTGGGGCTCGTTCCGCGCGAACTTCTTCGTGATGTACCCGGTGGCCGAACTGCCGGACGTGCCGGTCACCTTCATGGGCGCCTTCCGCGCGCCGGAGCAGCGCGGCTTCGACAACGCGCTGGTGCGCGCCTTCCCCAACGTGACCAACGTGGACATGACCGCGACCATCACGCAGGTGCAAGGCGTCCTGGACAAGGTGATCCGCGCGGTGGAGTTCCTCTTCGGCTTCACGCTGGCCGCGGGCGTCGTGGTGCTGTTCGCGGCGGTGACCGCCACGCGCGAGGAGCGCGCGCGCGAGTACGCGATCATGCGCGCGGTGGGTGCGCGCGGCAGCCTGCTGCGGCAGGTGCAGCGCGCGGAGCTGATCGGCGTCGGCCTGCTCGCGGGCTTCCTGGCGAGCGGCGTCGCGGCGATCGTGGGCTGGGGGCTGGCCAAGTACGCGTTCGACTTCGCGTGGACCGCCTCGCCGCTCGTGCCGCTCGCGGGCGCCGCCGCGGGCGCGGTGCTGGCGCTGGCGGCCGGCTGGTGGGGCCTGCGCGAAGTGCTGAGCCGCCCCGTCGTGGAAACCTTGCGCAAGGCGGCCGAATAGGGGCGCTGAGACAATCGGGGGATGGAGAACCCCGAGAAGCCCGCCCACGCCACCCCGTTCGAGTGGATCGGCGGGGAAGAGAAGGTCCACGCGCTCGTCGAGCGCTTCTACGACCTGATGGACCTGGAGCCCAGGTACAAGGAGCTGCGCGCCGCGCACGGCACCGAGCTGGAGCGCGCGCGGCAGAACCTGTTCTGGTTCCTGTGCGGCTGGCTCGGCGGGCCGCAGCACTACACGGACCGCTTCGGCCACCCGCGCCTGCGGATGCGGCACATGCCTTTCAAGATCGGCGTCCTCGAGCGCGACCAGTGGCTCGCGTGCATGGATGAAGCGATGGGGGACGTCGGGGTGCCGCAGGAGCTGCGGGAGCGGCTGAACCAGTCGTTCTTCCAGACGGCGGACTGGATGCGGAACACGCCGATGTGAAGGGAATCGCTGGGGTGCGCCGCTTCGCTTGCGCAACCCAGCCTACGGTGCGCCCCGGATCGTGCACCGGGGTGAGCGAAGCGCTCGTAGGCTGGGTTGAGCGAAGCTCACCCCAGCATGCACGGCCGCCTCACGACGACGGCTTCAACAGCACCACCACCGCCCCCGCTCCCCCCTCATCTCCCCGCGCCTGCACGAACGCCATCACCTCGTTCTTCTGCACCAGCCAGCTGTGCACCTTCCCCTTCAGGACGGGTGTCTTCCCCGGGGACCCGAGTCCCTTGCCGTGCACCACGCGCACGCAACGCAGGCCCTGGCGCACCGCTTCGCGCAGGAAGGTGGCGAGGGCCTCGCGCGCGTCGTCGGTGCGCAGCCCGTGCAGGTCGATCTCCGACTGGATGCTCCACTCGCCGCGCCGCAGCTTGCGCGCGACGTCGATGCCCACGCCGGGACGGCGGAAGCTCATGGCGTCGTCCACCTCCAGCAGCGTGGACGCGTCGAACTCGTCGCTGATCGCCTCCTTCAGCACCCGCTGGTCATCGAGCTGGCGCTGCGCCGGAATCGGCGCCACCGGCTCCGGCGCGTGCCGCACGCGCCCGTGGTGGCGCAAGGGCTCCACCTTGCCCGCGGCGCGCTGGAACAGGTTCTTCTCCGCTTCCGTGCGCTTGCGCGCCTCCGCATCGCGGGCCGCCTGTTCGCGCGCGACGCGCTCCTGCTCGGCGAGGTGCCTGCGGATCGCACCCAGGTCCTGCAGCGACTTCGTTTTCAAAGCAATCCCTTCTCGGCCATCGACAGCGCGTGCCCCGGGGCCACGATCACGTGATCGAGCACCCGCACGTCCACCAGCGCGAGGGCGGCCTTGAGCGTCTGCGTCAGGGCTTCGTCCGCGCGGGACGGCTGCACCGTGCCGCTGGGATGATTGTGGGCCAGTACCACGGCGGCGGAGTGGTGGTGCAAGGCCTTGAGCACGACTTCGCGCGGGTACACGCTCGTCTGGGTCAGCGTGCCGCGGAAGAGTTCCTCCATGGCCACGAGGCGGTTCTGCGCGTCGAGGAAGAGGGCGGCGAACACTTCGTGCGGACGGCGTGCGAGATGCAGCTGCAGGTAATTTTTCACGGCCTCGGGCGAGCCGAAGACCTCGCGCGCCTTCAGTTGCTCCGCGACGGCGCGCCGCGCGAGCTCCAGCACCGCCATCAGCTCGGAGCGCTTGGCCGTGCCGCCCAGGCCGTTGACGCCGCGCAGCTCGTCGCCGCTGGCATGCAGCAGGCCGGCGAGGCCCTGGAAGCGTCCCAGCACCTCCTCGGCCATCTGGAAGACGCCGCGGCCGCGCGTGCCCGTGCGCAGCAGCAGCGCCAGCAACTCGGTGTCGCTGAGCGCGCCCGGCCCCCGGGCGAGCAGCTTTTCGCGCGGCCGCGCGTCCGGCGGGAGGTCTTTGAGCGCCATCACGAGCCCCTTCACCCCGACTTTTTACAATAGGGGCCAATCATCGGGACTTCCATGGCCTCCACCGCTGCCCGGGTGCAACCCGGCTCCTTCCTCACGCTGCACTACCGCCTCGCGGGACCGGCGGGCGACATCATCAACACCTTCCACGACAAGCCCGCCACGCTGACGCTGGGCGCGGGCGAGCTGTCGCCGGCGGTGGAGCAGCGCCTGCTGGGCCTGGAGGAAGGCGCGCGCACGGTCTTCGAGATCCCCGCGGGCGAGGCCTTCGGGGAACGCAACCCCGAGATGGTGCAGTGGGTCGCGCGCAAGCTCCTCGCTCAAATGGGGGACCCGCACGAGCGCTACGCGGTGGGCGACGTGGTGCAGTTCCCCACGCCGGACGGCCTGGGCCAGTACGCGGGCGCCGTGCGGCAGCTGGGCGAGGACAGGGACGGCGACGGCCAGCCCGACGCGGTGCTGTTCGACTTCAACCACCCGCTCGCGGGCCAGCCGGTGACCTTCGAGGTCCACCTGATCGGAGTGCTGTGATGACGGCTCCCGGCGAAATCCTCCTGGCCGAGCCGCGCGGGTTCTGCGCGGGCGTGGACCGCGCCATCGACATCGTGGAGCGGGCGCTCGAGAAGTTCGGCGCGCCGATCTACGTGCGACACGAGATCGTGCACAACACCTTCGTCGTGAACGACCTCAAGTCCAAGGGCGCGATCTTCATCGAGGACCTGGCGGAAGTGCCGCCGGGCGCCACGCTGGTGTTCTCCGCCCACGGCGTGAGCAAGGCGGTGCAGCAGGAGGCGCAGCAGCGCGGCTTCCACGTGTTCGACGCGACCTGCCCGCTGGTGAGCAAGGTGCACATCGAGGTGGCCAAGCTCGCGAAGGAAGGCTACGAGTTCATCATGATCGGCCACAAGGGGCACCCCGAGGTGGAAGGCACGATGGGCCAGCTCGATCACGGCATCCACCTGGTGGAGGACGTGGCGGACGTCGCGTACGTGCAGCCTTCGCAGACCGAGCGCCTCGCCGTCGTCACGCAGACCACGCTGTCGGTGGACGACGCGGCGGCCATCACGCGCGCCGTCAAGGAACGCTTCCCCTCCATCCGCGAGCCCAAGCAGCAGGACATCTGCTACGCCACGCAGAACCGCCAGGACGCGGTGAAGATGCTGGCGCGCGAGGTGGACGTGGTGATCGTGGTGGGCAGCCCCACCAGCTCCAACAGCAACCGCCTCGCCGAACTCGCGCGCAAGCTGGGCGTGACGAGCTACATGGTCGACAGCCCGCAGGAGCTGAAGGCCGAATGGCTGGAAGGCCGCTCGCGCGTGGGCCTCACCGCCGGCGCCTCGGCGCCCGAGGTGCTGGTGCAGGAAGTCGTCGCGCGCATCAAGGCCCTGGGTGCCGTGTCCGTGCGCAAGATGGACGGCATCGTGGAGACGGTCAAGTTCCCGCTGCCCAAGGGCCTGAAGCTGTGAACCGCAGCGAAGTCCTGGCCGCCGCCGAGCGCTTCGCGACCGACGGCCGGGGCTTCGTGCGCCGCACGCCGCTGTGGAAGCTGCCGGGCGCGGCGCTGGGCGTCGCGTGCGCGGAAGTGTGGCTCAAGCTGGAACACCTGCAGGTGGCGGGCAGCTTCAAGGCGCGCGGCATGTACAACCGGCTGCTGGCGAATCCTGTGCCTGAGAGTGGCGTCATCGTCGCGTCCGGGGGGAACGCCGGGATCGCCACCGCCGCCGCGGCGCGCGCGCTCGGCGTGCCCTGCGAAGTGTTCGTGCCGACCGTCAGCAGCCCCGCCAAGCAGGCGAAGCTGCGCGAGCTGGGGGCACAGGTCGTCGTGACCGGTGCCGTGTACGCGGAAGCGTTTCAGGCGTGCCTCGCGCGCCAGCGCGAGACCGGCGCGCTCCTCACGCATGCCTACGACCAGCCGGAAGTCGTCGCCGGCGCCGGCACGCTCGCGATGGAGATCGAGGAGCAGGGCGGCGAGGCCCCCGACAGCGTGCTGGTGAGCGTCGGCGGCGGTGGCCTCATCGCGGGCATCGCCGCGTGGTTCGAGGACCGCAGCCGCGTCGTCGCCCTGGAGCCGGAGCTCGCGCCCACGCTGTACCGCGCGCGCGAAGCCGGCGCGCCGGTGGACGTGGGCGTGAGCGGCATCGCAGCGGATTCGCTGGGCGCCAAGCGCATCGGCGCGATCGCGTGGGATCTCGCGCAGCGCCATGTGCGCGATGCGCTGCTGTTGCCGGATGCGGCCATCCGCGAGGCGCAGCTCGCGCTGTGGACGGAGTTCAAGCTGGCCGTCGAACCGGCCGCGGCCCTGGGCCTGGCCGCGCTGCAATCGGGCGCCTACGTGCCGCAGGCCGACGAGATCGTGGCCCTGGTGGTGTGCGGGGCCAACCTCGACCCGGCCTCGCTCACTCGCAGCTGACCATCCACGGCACGCCGAACTTGTCCGTCAGCATGCCGAAGTGCCCGCCCCAGAAGGGCGGCGCGAACGGCATCTTCACCTGGCCGCCGGCCGCGAGCGCGTCGAAGGCCTTGCGTGCCTGGTCGACGCCGCCCTTGACCCAGAGCGATACCGTGATGCCGTTGTAGCCGGACACACTGCCCATGCCGGGCGGCACGTCGCTGCCCATGATCTGCGCGCCTTCGGCTTCCACGGTGCCGTGCATCACCTTCTTCTTCCATTCGGGCGACAGCTCCTTGCCGTCCATGGGCGAGCCCTCGAAGCGCATCAGGGTCGTCACCTTGCCGCCGAGGCACTGGGCATAGAAGTTCAGCGCCTCCTCGCAGTTGCCGTGGAAGGAGAGATAGCAATCGATCTGCATGGCCATGGGCGTCCTCCTTGGGGTGGGGCGACCATGGTACGGAAGCCCCCGAATAAAATCACCCCATGCTCGACGTCAACCTCCTCCGCAAAGACCTGAATTCGGTCATCGCGCGCCTCGAAGCGCGCAAGTCGCCGCAGCCTTACCTCGACGTCGCGGCCTTCCAGCGGCTGGAGGCCGAGCGCAAGACCATCCAGACCCGCACCGAAGAGTTGCAGGCCCGCCGCAACCAGCTGTCCAAGCAGATCGGGCAGCTCAAGGCCAAGGGCGAGAGCGCAGATGCCGTGATGGCCGAAGTCGCGCAGTGCAAGGTGGAGCTCGACCAGTCCGCCGCGCGGCTGGAGCAGATCCAGCCCGAGCTGGAAGCGCTGCTGCTCGGCATCCCCAACCTGCCGCACGAGAGCGTGCCGGTGGGCGAGGACGAAAAGGGCAACGTGGAAGTGCGCAGGTGGGGCACGCCCCGCAAGTTCGATTTCGCCGTCAAGGACCACGTCGACATCGGCGAGCCGCTCGGCCTGGACTTCGGCACGGGCGTGAAGCTCAGTGGCGCCCGCTTCACCGTGATGAGGCAGCAGGTCGCCCGCCTGCACCGCGCGCTCGCGCAGTTCATGCTGGACACGCAGACGCAGGAGCACGGCTACACCGAGTGCTATACGCCTTACATCGTCAACGCGGCGACGCTGCGCGGCACGGGGCAGCTGCCCAAGTTCGAAGGCGACCTGTTCGCCGTGAGCAAGGGCGGGCAGGAGGGCCTGGCGTCGGAGGACCAGCAGGCGCTGTACCTGATCCCGACCAGCGAGGTGACGCTCACGAACTTCGTGCGCGACGAGATCCTGCCCGAGTCGCAGCTGCCGCTGAAGCTCACGGCGCACACGCCCTGCTTCCGCTCGGAAGCGGGCAGCGCCGGCCGCGACACGCGCGGCATGATCCGCCAGCACCAGTTCGACAAGGTGGAGATGGTGCAGGTCGTGCACCCGGACAAGAGCTACGAGGCGCTGGAGGAGATGACCCGCCACGCCGAGGCGATCCTGCAGAAGCTGGAGCTGCCGTACCGCGTGATGCTCCTGTGCTCGGGCGACATGGGCGCGGGGGCGGCCAAGACCTACGACCTCGAGGTCTGGCTGCCCGCGCAGGACACCTACCGCGAGATCAGCTCGGTCTCCAACTGCGAGGCCTACCAGGCCCGCCGGCTGCAGGCGCGCTTCAAGAACGCGCAGGGCAAGAACGAGCTCGTGCACACGCTCAACGGCTCCGGCCTGGCGGTGGGGCGCACGCTGGTGGCGGTGCTGGAGAACTGCCAGCAGGCTGACGGGAGCGTGACGGTGCCGAAGGTGCTGCGGCCGTATCTCGGCGGGGTGGAGCGGCTCGCGCCCTGAGCTTGGGTTAAACTAACGGGCTTCGCACCACGCGAACCGAATCAGGAGCGGTGGCAGAGTGGTCGAATGCGCCGGACTCGAAATCCGGTATACGGTTTTACCGTATCGAGGGTTCGAATCCCTCCTGCTCCGCCAAGAACAAGGCCCGCGCAAGCGGGCCTTCTTGTTCCTGGCCAATCCCGGCGTCCCGCCGCGAGCTACGAACTCGCAGGCCGGTCGGACAGCTCCTCGACGAACCGCGCCAGATCGCTGCTCTCCGTCTTGTGGAAGACGGCGTCCGCCCCCAGCGCCGAGCAGTGCCGCCGGATCACGTCCGTCACGTAGCCGCTGAACACCACGACGGTGCCGCATTCCTGCTGTTCCTTGAGGTGCCGGACGATGTTGAAGCCATCGCCCTCGGCCAGCGTCAGGTCCACGATCGCGAGGTCCCACGATCCCCGGTTGGCGTCGGCCCAGTCCATCGCGAGCGTCTCGGAGTGGACGACCCCGACCACTTCCGCATCGCCGGCCGCGGACACCAGCTCGCGCAGGGCGAGCTGCATGTTCACCGAGTCCTCCACCACGAGCACCCGCAGCGGATGCGACACTTCCCCTGGGTGGATGTCCTGCTCTTCGGTTTGCACTGTCGGCTCAGCGTTGGGTTGGGCGATTACTGCATGGCACCCCTCGCAGCGCTGTAGGACGCTTCCTGCGCACCGGTCAGGGAAAGTCGATCGCGAGAAGATGTTCACGATCGCGGGGCACTGCGACGCGACGGCGACGCGGGCGTGAATTGCTCCGCGCCCGCCACGCCGGCCTACAGCCGTCGCAGAACGTTCCTACAAGCAGAACGGTCCTGCCATGAGCCACTGCGAGCGAAGCATCCCCTCCGAAGAACATGGTGCGCGAATGGCGCCCGCACGCAGTTGCTGGCCGACGGCAGCTTGCGCATCGCCTGCCGGCATGCGAGCCAAGGGTCGGTTCGACTCGGCCTCCAGGACGTCTCGAAGCCGATCGCGTTTTCCGAGCCCCTGGCCAGCCCGGACCTCGAACCGGCCTACAGCTTCCGGATCGAGCATTCGAGCATGGCGTCGCTGCTCCTGAAGCTCCAGGCGCAATGGCTCGCGCCGACGTCGGTGCGCCTCTGGCTGGGGGCCCGCCTGGCGGCGTCCGGGCCCCTGGTTCCCCACTGCGTCTACCACGTGTCCGGACGAGGGCAGTTGCTGGCGGTCGTCGATGGGAGCGGCGAGGTCGGACTGAGGCCGGGCCTCGCGCTGGCCGAACTGCAGGACGCGAACTGGCTGGCGCGACCCGCGTCCGCGCGGTTCATTCCGCCCACGTTCCAGCGCACCACGATCCCGGACCTCGTGCGGGCGCATGCGTCGCGGGGTTAGCACGGGTGCGCTGGGCACGCCCCAAGAAGAAAGCCCGCCTTGCGGCGGGCTTTCCCTTTTTCTGGCCGGCTTTTCCTGCCGGTGTGTTCTCCGCCCCGCAGATTCGTGGGCCAGGACTTCGGTCGGCGCGAAGCCGAAACCGTTCCTGCCGTCCAGTCTCCTGTCCACCGACTCGGGCGGCAGCAACAGGAACGCATCGCACGCATAGCAGTGGTACAGGCGTCGGGTCCAGATCGCCTTCATCCACATCGCACGGCCGACGCGGTGGTAATGCTCCGCCCGGCATTCGCAAGCCGTCAGTCGCATGTCCTCCTCCCCCTCGGCCGGGATTATTCCCCCTGTTACGTGCCAACCACAAGCATTTGTGATGGCTTTGCGACAGGCAAAAAAAGAGCCCCGCGCGAACGCGGGGCTTTCCCCTCAATGACCTCGCTTGCACTCGAGGCCTTCCCCAACGACACCCTGGTCCGGCGCCTTCGCCGGTCCCCGATTCCCCTGGCCTCCGGGCTGGTGCTGTACCAGCCATCCCACAACTTTGTTTCAAGAAGTATCGAAAAACGGGCGCTGGCGGGCAAGCCCGCTCGCTCGGCCGGGAGCCGCCGTTCGTCCCGCCCGCACGGACGGTCCGTGACGAAGTTGGCGTCCGCTCCCCGCCGGCAAAGAAAAAGCCCCGCCGGGGCGGGGCTTGCGCAGGGGGCGGTGGTCAGCCTTGACGCTGGATCAGCGTGATCCGCTCCTCGGCGGTCTGGTTGCCGTTGGTGGCGGTCAGGCGCACGTCGTAGCGGGTGCCCGGGATGGGCAGGCCGCGCGGCGTGACCAGCACGTTGAAGTTGCCGTTGCGGTCGGCCTGCACCGTCTGGTCCGCCACCGGCTGGGTGACGCCCAGCAGGCCACCCACGCTCGCCACCGAGTCGACCTGCACGCGCACGTTGGCGTGCGGCGCCGTGCGGCCCTGGATCGCCAGGTTGCCGTTGGCATCCACGACGGCGTTGTTCTGGTGGCTGGTGATGGAGAGCGGGAAGCGGCCGTCGCCGTCACGGCGCGCATCGCGCTGGTCGCGGTCGCGGTCCGCGCGGTCACGGTCGCGGTCGCGGAAGTCGTCGTCGCGCACGTTGAGGTCCAGGCGCGCGGTATCGCGCTGCTGGCCCTTGCGCAGGGTGGCGACCGCGCTGCGGAACGCGTCCGGGTCGTCGCGGCGGCGGATCGTGTACGAGCCTTCGTAGACGCCCGGGCGCGATTCGGCCAGGTCGACGCCGTTGATCACGCCGGGGATGTCCAGCCAGGCATCGCCGCCGGGGACACCGTTCAGGCGGAAGTGCAGCTCGCGCCCCGGCTCCAGCCGCGGGATGGGGCGCATGACGAAGCGCTCGATCTGGGCCTGCTGCGGCGCGTTGCCCATGGCAAGGGCCTGGAACCCGGGCGGGAAGTTGAACTGGCGCGAGTAGCTGCGCTCGCCGAAGGTGACGCGCGCGGTCATGAGCTGCGTCGGGTCGATCCGGTCGCTGCGGCGGACGACGTACGTGCCCGTGTAGTTGCCGCGCGTCGCTTCGCGCAGCGGCACGGTGATGCCGCTGTCGCCCAACGTCAGGCTCGCGCGCTTCGCCTTGGGCGTCGCATACACCTGCACGCGCAGCGTCGCGCCGGGCGACAGGCCGGAGTCGGAGTTGAGCGCCATGTTGGTGATCCGCGGCGCCGTCGCCGTCCGCGCCTGCGCGTGGACCGGCTGCGCGACGAAGGTGGCCGCGGCCGGGGCCAGCAGCATCAGCGCCGCCACGGTGGATTTGAAGGTGTGCTTGGCCATGGGGATGCCTCCTGGTGTCGAGATAAGCTCAACATAGGAGCCGCAGCTCGGCGGCCGTGTCAGGCCGGGGCGCCGTCCTGCGTCGGAGGGCCCGCGCAATGCGTGCGGGCTTTTCCGGCTCGTCAGTGCGTGGGCGGTTCGCCGGGTCCACGCTCCAGCGGCGGCATCTCGCTCGGCGAGCCGGCCTGGAAGCTGGTCAGGCGCGTGTCTTCGCCGGCGTCGCTGAAGAAGCGTTCCGCCGCCTCGCCGCGCGCCACCTGCACGCGGTACCAGGCATAGCCCGCGGCGGCGACGGCCACGAAGGCCACGCCGCCCCAGGAGCGCAGGTACCAGGAGAGCGCCAGCAGGAGGACGGCCGCGAGGGCGGCGGCGATGGGGACGAGTCGGCCTGGGCGTTTCATGGGCGGCAGTGGATGGCCGCCCGATGCTAGCGGCTTGCCGTCCCCAGGGGAACGGGGGCGCGGCGGCCCGTGAGCTCCTGCGGGTCGTCGTGCGCCGTGGTGGCGTTCACCAGCTTGCGCACGCCGGGCATGCGTTGCACTTGCGCCGCGACGCCCTCGCGCTCGCTGGCCAGCACGCGGCCGGACAGGCGCACGACGCCTTCCTCCACCGCCACGTGCAGCGCGCGCGGGTGGCTCACCATGCGGTCCAGCGCCTGCTGGATGCGGTCGCGCAGTTCGGCGTCGCTGCGCGGATCGCCGGCAGGCACCTGCAAGGGCGCGCGACGCGCCAGCCGGCCGCGGCCGACGCGCCTGGCTTCGCCCGGCAGCCCGCCGCGCACGAGGTCCGCGAGCAGGGCGCGGCGGCGCGCGCCGAGGTCCGGGTCCAGGTAGTACATGGCCAGGGCGCCCGCGGCGGCCGCGCCGAGGGTGGCGAGCGGCTTGTTCATGGCGTCCTCCGAGTCGCGTTCCGGGGAATCAAGCATAGGTCGTATGGCGCCGGGGCGCGGCGGCAGGGGTGATGCGGACGCTGGCGGCCGTCTCCAGCTTGTCCAGGAGCGCCTGCAGGGCGTAGCGGTGCTGGCGCCACAAGGCCATGAAGCGCTTGTCGTGCTCGGACTCCAGCCAGTGCTCCGGGTCGCGTAGCCACAGCGCCTGCTGGGTGCCGAGGAAGTTGATCAGGCGGTTGTGCACTGCGAGCAGTTCGGCCATGTCGCCCGCCAGTTCCGGGAACCAGGCGAGGCGGATGGTGCACGCGGTGTCCAGGGCGGCGGCCGCTTCGGGGCCCTCGCCCTGGAACACGGCGGCCAGGCGCTGGGCGCACACCCATTCGGAGTAGCGATTCAGCGCCTGCAGCAGCTGTTCGGCCTGGTCGCGGCGCAGGTCGTGGCGCCGCCGGTGGCGGGCGAGGAACCAGCTCAGGACCGCGACGCCGGCCACGGCAAGGAGCAGCCAGGCGGCCAGGTAGGTCGTCATCACCATGGGACCTCCGGGCTCAGGCCGCCCGCCGGGTGCGCGCCGATTTCGCGGGCGTGCGGCTGCGGGTGGTGGTGGTCTTGCTGGCGGTGCTGCGCTTGCGCGGCTTGGCGGCCGCGACGGCGTGCTCCTCCGACTTGTGCGAGCGCTTCGCAGTGGCCGTGGACCGGCCCCCGCTGCTGCCGCTGCGGGTGGACGCCGGCGCCGCGGCCTTGGCGCCGCCCTTGAGGCTGCGGCGCAGCAGCTCGGTGAGGTCGATGACGTCGGCGCCCTGTTTCTCGGGCGCCTCTTCCAGCGGCTCGACCTGCGCCGTGTCGCCCGCCTTCGCCTTGCGTTCCACCAGCTTCATGATGGCGTCGTGGAAGTTGTCGCGGAACTCCTGCGCGCTCCAGTGGCCGCTCATGTCGGCGATGAGGCTGCGCGCCATCTTCAGTTCGGCGTCCTTGATGCCGGTCTTGCCTTCCGAGGGCAGCGGCAGGTCTTCCCAGGAGCGGATCTCGCCGCCCCAGCGCAGCAGGTTCAGCACCAGCGCCGGCCCGCAGGGCAGGAGCACGGCCAGGTGCTGCTTGCTGTGGATCACCACGCGGGCCAGTCCCGCCTTGCCGGTTTCCTTCAGCGCTTCGCGCAGCAGCTTGTAGACCTTCTCGCCCTTGTTGATCGGGGCGGTGTAGTACGGCTTCTCGAGGTACACGAACGGCACCTCGGAGATGTCGACGAAGGCCTCGATCTCGATCGTCTGCGTGGTGCGCGGATAGGCCTCGGCGATCTCGTCCGGGGAGAGCACGACGTAGTTGCCCTTGCCGTACTCCACGCCCTTGACGACGTCCTCCTTGTCGATCTCCTTGCCGGTGCGCTTGTTGATGCGCTTGTAGCCGACCGGGTCCAGCGTGCGCCGGTCCAGCCAGTCGAAGTTGACGTCGCTTTCCTCGGTCGCCGAGTACAGGCCGATGGGGATGTGCACCAGCCCGAAGGTGATCGCGCCCTTCCACAGGGAGCGCGTCGACGTCCTGGCCATGCCTTGGGTGTCTGCCATGTTGCGTGCAAATGTTTCGGCCAGTTTGCGAATGTGCACGGCCGTGCACTGTCGGACGCGCCCCGTGCGTCCTGTAGGCGCGTGCCCACTGCGCGGCGGGCGCCCCGGAAAAGCAGACGCCGGCGAGGCGGGGGAGCCTGGCCGGCGTGGCGGAGGGGTTCGGACGGGGGCCGCGGGTCCGTCACCGGACGGCCGCGTCCCGGGCCGGGTCAGGCGCGGGGGGCGTCTGCAGCGGCGGCAGCGGCGCGCGCGTGGCGCTTCTTGCCCGCGGCACGGGCTTCCTCGCTGGTGAATTCGTGGGCGTGGCCGCTCTGGTGGGCCGCGCGGCCACCCAGGCTGGCGATCTCGCGCTGGCGCTGCGGGTCCATTGCAGCGAAACCGCGCAGGGACTTCTTCGGAGCGGGCTTGACGTTGTCGGTGTCGTGGGCGGTTTGGGAATCCATGGGGTCCTCGTCTAGGTTGGTCTCACGAAAGTGGGCAGGCGCCCGTGTCCAGGGTGTGCGCTGCCGGCTAAGGGGAGTCAGGTCAACGCAACGGCAGAGTCTGTTCGCTTTGCACGCCGCGTCTTGTAGGACGATGCCTCTAGCTATGTCGGTGCCCTCCTGCGGGCGCGCGGGGCATGCAGGAAGCTGCGATGGGCGATCGCCTAGACTCGCGGCCATGAAATCGGAGACCCTGCCGGCGCCCACGTTCTCGGAGGCCCACTGGGTGGAAGGGGAACTCGTTCGCGGCCTCATGCGCACGCAGCGCCAGGCGCAGTGGTTGTCCCTCGTGCTCATGGCGGTGATCGTCGGCGTGCTGTGGGCCGACGTGTCTCCCGCGTGGCTCGCCGCGTGGGTCCTGCTCGGACTCGGGGTCGCCGCGTGGCGCTGGTGGATCCTGCGTCGCTACCAGCGCGAGGTGGTACACCAGGGTACCGACGAACACCTGGCGTTCTTCCGGCGCTATCGCCTCTTCTGGCCGGCGTCCGCGCTCGCGTGGGGCATCACGACCCTCCTGTACTTCGACCGGTCCTCGCTGGCCGACCAGTTCATCTGCTGGCTGACGATGGCGGGCCTCGCGATGATCGCGGCGAACAGCCTCTCCAGCCAGCTCGCGACGATGCGCGGGTACATCGACACCATGGCGGTCACGGCGCTCGCCGTCATGGCCTGGCGCATGGGCGTGGAGTTGCGGCTGCAAGGGCCTTCGTACCACTGGTGGCTGGTGGTGCTGCTGCTGGTGTTCTGGCAGGTGCTGCGGCACGCGGGCCAGCAACTGCACGAGACGCACAGGCGCAACTTCGAGCTGCAGTTCCGCAATTCGCAGCTGATCGAGTCCCTGACGCGCCAGACGCAGGCGGCGCTGGACGCGGTGGAGATCAAGAACCGCTTTCTCGCGAGCGCCGCGCACGACATCCGGCAGCCGGTGCACGCGCTGGGCCTCTACGCGGACTGGCTCGGGACCGAGCCGGAGCTGGTGCACGAACTCGCGCCCAAGATCGTGGAGTCCACCAAGGCGGTCAACCAGCTGTTCGACTCCCTGTTCGACCTCGCGCGACTGGATTCCGGCAAGGTGCGCCTGAACATCGAACCGGTGGACGTGGCCAAGCTGCTGCGCGACCTGGAAGTGCAGTACCGGCCGCTGTGCGAGGCCAAGGGCCTGCAGTTCCGCATGCGCGTGCGGCCCGGGACGGCGCAGTCGGACCCGATCCTGCTGCAGCGGATCGTCGGCAACCTGATCTCGAACGCGGTGAAGTACACCCAGCGGGGAGGCGTGCTCGTCGCCTCGCGCGTCACCGCGCAGGGCCTGCGGGTGGACGTGTGGGACACGGGCGTCGGGATTGCGCCGGTGCACCAGCGCGAGATCTTCCGCGAGTTCTACAAGGTGCCCACGCATGCGGGCACCGAGGACGGCTTCGGCCTGGGGCTCTACATCGTGGGCCGGCTCACGCACATCCTGGGGCACCCGCTGACGCTGCAGTCGCGTCCGGGGCGGGGGAGCGTGTTCCGGCTGCTGCTGCTGCCCACCGATGCGCGCGCCGCGGCGGAGCGCACCATGAGCTCGCTCGCGCAGATGACGCCGCCGCGGGAGTGAGGGTCAGGCCCCCAGCAGGCCGTGCGTGCGCGCGTAGTGGATCGTCTGCGTGCGGCTCTTCACGCCGAGGCGGCGGAACAGGCGCCACAGGTGCACCTTCACCGTGTGCTCGCTGATCCCGAGTTCGTCGGCGATCTCGCGGTTGGAGAGGCCGCGATCGAGCATCACGATCAGCTGCTTCTGCCGCTTGGACAGCTTGCTGTCCGTGGGGGCGAGCTCCTCGAACTGGCCGTCGGCGGACAGCAGCGCGCGCAGCGCGTTGCCGATCTCCTGGCCGCCCGAGGACTTCTCGATGTAGATGTCGGCGCCGGCTTCGATGCACGCTTCCTCCGCGTCCGCGGCGGGCGATGCGGACAGCACCGCCAGCGGCGTTTCGGGGAAGCGCTTCTTCAGTTCGTGCACGCCGGAGGTGCCGGTGGTGTCGGGAAGCTTCAGGTCCAGCGTGATCAGGTCGGGCACGCCGTGCTGGCGCACCGCGGCCTCGACGCCGCCCAGGCGATCGAGTTCGACGACTTCGGCGCCGGGACGCATCCGGCGCAGCAGCATCACGACGGCCTCGCGCATGAGCGGATGGTCGTCGATGACGTAGAGGGTCATATTGCGAGGTTTTCTGTCAGGGAACGATAAGCAAGCATAGCGCTTTCGCCATGCAGACGTCCGTGCTAATTCCTTAGTTCCCGGATTCCGCCAGTTCCCGCAGCGCCGCGACGACCTGCCCGGCATCGACGCCGTCGGCCGTGGCGGCGGGCAGCCCCGGCGGCAGCGCCTGCGCAGCCTTGAGGCCCGCGATGCATTGCCCGGCCTCCTTCGGCGAGGCGAAGCCGCTGCTTTGCAGCAGCAGGCGTCCCTGCGCGTCGACGAACTTGAAGTAGAACAGGCCGTCGCTCTCGCGGTACTGCTTGAAGCTGGGCAAGGCCGCCTTCGCCTTCTCCTTCTTCGCGCCGCCGGCCAGCGTCGCGAGGTTGCGCAGGCCCACCGCCTCGCGCAGCTCGCGCATCAGCGGCGTCGCGCGTTGCCGCGCCTTGGCCGCGCCGGCCTGGAGGATGCGCTCGAGTTCTTCCGGATGGTTCACCAGGTGCTCGTAGCGCGCGCGCATGGGCGCGATCTCGGCGTCGATGCGATCGAACAGCATCTGCTTCGCGTCGGACCAGGCGATGCCCGCCGCATACTGCTGGCGCAGCTTCTGCGTTTCCTCCGGCGTGGCGAAGGCCTGGTAGATCTGGAACAGCGCGGAGCCTTCCGTCTCCTTGGGCTCGCCGGGCGCGCGCGAGTCGGTCACGATCGAGAAGATCTGCTTGCGCACCTGCTCGCGCGGCGCGAACAGGCCGATCACGTTGTCGTAGCTCTTGCTCATTTTCCGGCCGTCCAGGCCGGGGAGCAGCGCCACCGATTCGTCGACCTGCGCCTCGGGCAGCACGAGGTGCTCCCCATAGAGGTGGTTGTAGCTCTGCGCCATGTCGCGCGCCATCTCCAGGTGCTGCACCTGGTCGCGGCCCACCGGCACCTTGTGCGCCTTGAACATCAGGATGTCCGCGGCCATGAGCACGGGGTACATGAACAGGCCCATGGTCACCTCGGCATCGACGTCGACGCCCGCGGCCGTGTTCTTGTCCACCTGCGCCTTGTACGCGTGCGCGCGATTGAGCACGCCCTTGCCGGTGACGCAGGTGAGCAGCCAGGTGAGCTCGGTGATCTCGGGGATGTCGGACTGGCGGTAGAAGAAGACCTGCTCCGGGTCCAGCCCCGCCGCGACCCAGCACGCGGCGATCTCCAGCGTGGAGCGCTGGATGCGCGCCGGCTCGTCGCACTTGATCAGCGCGTGGTAGTCGGCGAGGAAGTAGAAGTTCTCGGTGCCGGCGCGGCGGCTCGCCTGCACGGCGGGGCGGATCGCGCCGACGTAGTTGCCCAGGTGGGGCGTGCCGGTCGTGGTGATGCCGGTGAGATAGCGGACGACGGAGGCGCTCATGCGGGTCAGGACAGCAGGAATTGGAAGGGGGACAGGAGCCAGCCGAGAATGGTGTAGCCGACGGAGATGAGCGGGCTGAGCCAGAACGTGCTCACGATGCCCGCGAGCACCAGGCCCAGCACGATGAAGAAGCCCCACGGCTCGATGCGCGAGAAGGCGTAGGCCTGCCGCGGCGGCAGCAGGCCGACCAGCACGCGGCCGCCATCGAGCGGCGGCAGCGGGAACAGGTTGAAGGCCCACATCACCAGGTTCACCAGCACGCCGGCCTTGGCCATCAGCAGGAAGAAGCGCTCGTTGATGCCGAAGGCCGTGAGCAGCGTGAACACCAGCGCCCACAGGATGGCCTGCACGAAGTTGGAGAGCGGCCCCGCGAGGGCCACCCAGATCATGTCGCGCTTGGGGTGCCGCAGGTGAGCGAAGTTCACCGGCACCGGCTTCGCGTAGCCGAAGAGGAAGGCGCCCGAGGTCGCGAAGTACAGCATCAGCGGCATCAGGATGGTCCCGATGGGGTCGATGTGCTTGATCGGGTTGAGCGTGACGCGCCCCATCATCGCCGCGGTGTTGTCGCCGAAGTGGCGCGCCACGTAGCCGTGCGCCGCCTCGTGCACGGTGATCGCGAAGAGCACCGGCAGCGCGTAGATCAGGACGGTCTGGATCAGGTTGTTGAAGTCCACCCGCCCATTGTCTCAGACCGGTTCAGAGGCCCAGGACCGAAGGGTCGCCGCGGCCCGGGCGCACCAGCACGGGATCGCCGCCCGTGTCCATCGGCGTGAGGTCGACGACCGTCGTGGGCTGGTCCGGGCAGGGGCCGGAGCCGATCACCGCATCGAGCACTTTCTGGAAGCGTTCGCGGATCTGGTCGGGGTCGTTCAGGGGCTCGTGGTCGTCGGGGCCCATGAGCGTCGTCGCGAGCAGCGGCGCGCCGTGCGCCTCCAGCAGCGCCTGCAGGGCGCGGTGGTCCGGCACGCGCAGGCCGATGGTCTTGCGCTGCGGGTGGCTCACGCGCCGCGGCACCTCGCGCGTGGCATCGAGGATGAAGGTGTACGGCCCCGGCGTCGCCGACTTCAGCAGCCGGTACTGGCGGTTGTCGACGCGGGCATAGTTCGACAGCTCGCTCAGGTCGCGGCACAGGAGGGTGAGGTGGTACTTGTCGTCGATCCGGCGGATCTGCCGCAGCCGGTCGGCGGCCGCCTTGTCGTCCAGGTGGCAGGCGATCGCATAGCTCGAATCGGTGGGCACGGCCACGACGCCTCCGCCCGCGATCACGGCCACCGCCTGCTTCAGCAGGCGGGGCTGCGGGTTCTCCGGATGCAGTTCGAAGTATTGCGCCATGGTCAGTTAACTCTGAAAAATCGCCAGAGGCGATTTTTCAGAGTTGCCTAATCAGTGCGAAGAGGACCGGCAGAGCCGGATCCTCTTCGCAAGTGGGATCGCGCTGCATGTTATTCCGCGCAATCCTCGAAACACCGAATCAATCCCGCGCAGCGGCACGTGGACCGGACGGAGCATCGCGCAGGCCGGTCCGCCTTGAGGAGGGGATCCGGCTTTGCCGGGCCCCTCCTCACCATTCAGGCCACTGAAAAATCCGCTTCAGCGGATTTTCAGTGAAGGGCTTCAGGGGGCCGCGCGCCGCTCACGCACCGTGAGCCAGGCGCCGGCCGCGCCGCAAACCGCGATCATGACGATCCCGGCGAGGGACAGGTGGTCCGGCACGTGCGAAAACACGAGGAACCCGCCGAGCATGGCGAAGGCGATCTGGCTGTAGAGATAGGGCGTCAGCGTGGCGGCGGGCGCTCGGTAGTACGCCAGGATGAGCGCGAAATGGCCGATCGTGGCCATCAGTCCCATGAAGCACATGCCGGCCCACAGCCACGGGTCCGGGACCTGGGTCCACACGAAAGGGACCAGCACCGAAGCGACCAGCGTCCCCGTCCAGCCCGTGTACAGGTGCATGGTGACGGGGTCTTCCGTGCGCGCCAGCTTGCTGGTCAGCACCTGGAACCAGGCATTGCTGGCCACGAGCGCCAGCGGCAGCAGGCTGCTCCAGCCGAAGCTGCCGTGGCCCGGCCGGATGATGACGAGCGTCCCCAGGAAGCCGCCCGCCACCAGCACCCAGCGCAGCGGCGTCACCGCCTCCTTGAGCAGCGTGGCGGCCAGCAGCGTGATGGCCAGCGGCGTGATCATGACGATGGCCGTGAATTCGCCGACCGGCAGGTAGCGCAGCGACAGGAAGGCGAGGAAGCTGCTCGTGAGCAGCAGCAGCCCGCGCACGACCTGCCATGCCAGGTGGCGGGTGCGCCAGATGCGCCAGCCGCGCTGCGGCAGCACGAGGGCGGTGGTGGCGACCGCCTGGAACAGGTAGCGGAACCACAGCGCCATGAGCAGCGGCACCGAGGCGCTGACCCACTTGGTGGTGGTGTCCAGCGCCGCGAAGCAGGCGCTGGCGCCGATGACGAGCGCGATGCCCGCGAGCGCGTGCGGCTTGCGAAGGGCGGGGGCGGCGGTCTCCGCCGTCACTGGATGCGGTCGGCCAGCAGCTCCCACACCGGCGTCAGGTCGCCCGGCAGGTAGGGCAGCTGGCCCAGGTCGGTGTGGCTCTCGTCCGGGCTGTGGAAGTCGCTGCCGCGCGATGCGGCGAGGCCGAACTCCTTGGCCGTCGCCGCGTACTTCACGTATTCCGCGCTCGTGTGGCTGCCGGTGACGACCTCCACGGCGCGCCCGCCGTGCGCCTTGAACTCGCTGAAGAGCGCGTACTCCTCGTTGGCCGTGAACTTGTAGCGGGCGGGGTGGGCGATGACGGCCATGCCGCCGGCATCCGTGATCCACTGCACGGCGTGCTTCAGTGAGGCCCAGCGGTGCGGCACGTAGCCCGGCTTGCCCTCGACGAGGTAACGGCGGAACACCTCGGGGGTGTCCTTGCACACGCCCGTCTCCACCAGGAAGCGCGCGAAGTGCGTGCGCGAGATGAGCTCGGGGTTGCCGACGTACTTGAGGGCGCCTTCGTAGGCGTCCTTGATGCCCACCTGGGCCAGGCCGGCCGCGATCTCGTGGGCGCGGGCGCCGCGGCCGCCGCGGGTCTCCTCGAGCCCGCGCTTCATCTGCGGGTCGTCGGGGTCGAAGCCGAGGCCGACGATGTGCACCGTCTCGCCCGCGAAGGTGACGGAGATCTCGGTGCCCGTGAGATAGCGCATGCCGTGCTCGCGCGCCGCGGCGGCGGCGCGGTGCTGGCCGCCGATCTCGTCGTGGTCCGTCAGCGCCCAGAGCTCCACGCCGTTGGCCGCGGCGCGCGCCGCCAGCACCTCCGGCTGCAGCGTGCCGTCGGAGACCACGGAGTGGCAGTGGAGGTCGGCGTTGAGGATGGACACGGACCGATTCTATCGACGAGGTCCCGGCCTGCGCCGGGACGGGTGCATTCACTGAGCACGGGTCAGTTCAATGCACCCGCTTCCTTGCGGATGTCGTGCGTCGTGGACAGGGCGGTGGTGATCGCGATCTCCAGCCCGCGCACGAGCTCCTGCAGCCGCATGGAGGGCTGGCCCTGCTCCGGCAGCCACGGTACATGGATCAATCCGCCCCGCACGCCCTGCCATTCGGGCCGGGCGAGCAGGTGCATCAGGCCGTAGAAGGTCTGGTTGCAGACGAAGGTGCCGGCCGTCTGCGACACCTCCGCGCGCACGCCGGCATCGAGCAGCGCCTTCAGCATCGCCTTGATCGGCAGGCTGGTGAAGTAGGCGGCCGGGCCGTCGGGGACGATGGGGACGTCGATGGGCTTGGCGCCCACGTTGTCCGGGATGCGTGCATCGTTCACGTTGATGGCCACCCGTTCCAGCGAAATCGCCGGGCGGCCCCCCGCCTGGCCGGTACAGATCACGAGGCGGGGCCGGTGCTGCTCCATGAGTGCCTGCAGGCGCCCGAGGGAGGTGCCGAAGACGGTGGGGATTTCACCGCCGACGATGCGGTGGCCGGCGATCTCCCGCCCGTTCAGGGCATGGATGGCATCCCAGCTGGGGTTGACGGCGCTCCCGCCGAAGGGATCGAACCCGGTAACCAATACGGACGAAGGACTACGAACGGCTGTGCTTGGGGGCGATAGCATCGAACCACTCTACAGCACGGAGAACGACCATGCGCTGGGAAGGCAACCGGGAATCATCCAACGTCGAAGACATGCGCGGCGGCGGCGGCGGCGGCTTCGGCCTCGGCGGCGGCACGATCGGCATCGGCACGCTCGTCATCGCGCTCGTGGGCGGCGCGCTGCTGGGCGTCAATCCACTCACGCTCCTGGGCATGATGACGGGCGGCGGCCAGGTCACCCAGCAGCAGGGCCCCGCGCCCGCGCCGCCGGCCAACGACCAGGAGGCGAAGTTCGTCTCCACCGTCCTCGCCGACACCGAGGACGTGTGGACGGAGCTCTTCAAGCAGGGCGGCGCCACCTACCAGGACCCGAAGCTGGTCCTCTTCCGCGGCGCCGTGCGCACGGCTTGCGGTGCGGGCCAGGCGGCGATGGGGCCGTTCTACTGTCCCGCCGACCAGAAGGTCTACATCGACCTGAGCTTCTACGACACGCTCAAGTCCCGCCTGGGCGCGCCCGGCGACTTCGCGCAGGCGTACGTGATCGCGCACGAGGTGGGCCACCACGTGCAGCAGGAACTGGGCATCACCGAACAGGTCGACCGCGCCCGGGCGCGCGCTTCGCAGGCCGAGGGCAACGCGATGAGCGTGCGGCTGGAACTGCAGGCCGACTGCTTCGCCGGCGTCTGGGCCCACCATGCCCAGCGTGCGCGCAACGTCCTGGAGCAGGGCGACATCGAGGAAGCGATGAACGCCGCCCAGAAAATCGGCGACGACGCCCTGCAGCAGGCCTCCGGCCGCGCGGTGGTGCCGGAAAGCTTCACGCACGGCACGAGCGCGCAGCGCCAGAAGTGGTTCTCCACCGGGCTGCAGACGGGCAGCGTGAAGTCGTGCGATACGTTCAGCGCGCGGAGTCTCTGAAGACGGACATCCGAACGCAAAGGGCGCAAAGGTTTCGCAAAGGACGCAAAAAATCCAAGGGAAAACCTTCGAGGTCTTCTTTTGCGTCCTTTGCGTATCTTTTGCGCTCTTTGCGTTCGGATGTCCGCCCCCGCTTTCTGACCTCCGGCACGCTTTTTGCGGCAGTGCGACAATACGAGGTTGATGTCCGAATCCGCCTTTTCCAAACTGAACCTGGCCGAGCCCCTGGCGCGGGCCGTTGCCGAGATGGGCTACGAGTCCATGACGCCCATCCAGGCGCAGGCGATCCCCGTCGTCCTCACCGGCAAGGACGTGATGGGCGCCGCGCAGACCGGCACCGGCAAGACGGCTGCCTTCTCGCTGCCCCTGCTGCAACGCCTGCTGAAGCACGAGAACGCCTCCACCTCGCCCGCGCGGCACCCCGTCCGGGCGCTGGTGCTGCTGCCCACGCGCGAGCTCGCGGACCAGGTGGCCCAGCAGGTCAAGCTCTATGCCAAGCACACCAACCTGCGCAGCGCGGTGGTGTTCGGCGGCATGGACATGAAGCCGCAGACGGCCGAACTGAAGCGCGGCGTCGAGGTCCTGGTCGCCACGCCGGGCCGCCTCCTGGACCACATCGAGGCCAAGAACGCCGTCCTGAACCAGGTGGAGTACGTGGTGCTGGACGAAGCGGACCGCATGCTGGACATCGGCTTCCTGCCGGACCTGCAGCGCATCCTGTCGTACCTGCCCAAGCAGCGCACCACGCTCCTGTTCTCCGCGACCTTCTCGCCCGAGATCAAGCGGCTGGCCGCGAGCTACCTGCAGGACCCGGTGACCATCGAGGTCTCCCGGCCCAACACGACGGCCTCCACCGTCGAACAGCACTTCTACAGCGTGCCGGAGGACGACAAGCGCCGCGCGCTGCGCCAGGTCGTGCGCCAGCGCGGGATCACGCAGGCCTTCGTGTTCGTCAACAGCAAGCTCGGTTGCGCGCGCCTCGCGCGTTCGCTGGAGCGTGAAGGCCTCAAGACGACGGCGCTGCACGGCGACAAGAGCCAGGACGAGCGCCTGAAGGCGCTGGACGCCTTCAAGAAGGGGGAAGTGGACCTGCTGGTGGCCACCGACGTCGCCGCGCGCGGCCTGGACATCAAGGACGTGCCGGCGGTGTTCAACTTCGACGTGCCCTTCAACGCCGAGGACTACGTGCACCGCATCGGCCGCACCGGCCGCGCCGGCGCTTCCGGCCTGGCGGTCACGCTGGTGTCGCCCGGCGACGGTCGCCTGGTGGGCGACCTCGAGAAGCTGCTGAAGCGCAAGCTCGAGATCGAGCCGATCGAGTTCGAGGAGGATCGTCCGCGCGGCCGCATCAACGACGGCCGCCGCGCCTGGCGCGAGCAGGACGACGAGGACCGCCCGCAGCGCTCCTGGGACGAGCGCCGCCGCGAGTCGCGCGCCGCGCCGGCACCCAAGGACCCCTTCTTCGACCAGCCTTACCAGCCGCCCGCGCGCGAGGAAGTGCCCGCGTGGGAAGCCAACGCGAAGCCGGCCAGCAGCCGCGTCTCGGCGAACATCAAGACGAAGCGCAAGGTGGCGGCGCTGTTCAAGTCCACGACTTGAACGGGCGTGGTGCTGGGGTGCACTTCGTGCAACCCAGCCTACGTTGGCTGCGTGCGTTCGTAGGCTGGGTTGCGCGAAGCGCACCCCAGCGATCCGCCTCTACTCCCCCGGCGCCTGCGCCTGCTCGCACTTCTCCTGAATGAGCTCGTGCCGTCCATCCGCGGACAGCTTCAGCGCGCTCAGGCACCCGCCCCACACGCAGCCCGTATCCAGCGCGATGAGGTCCGGCCGCCGCAGGTAGCCCAGCGTCGACCAGTGCCCGAACGCGATGGGCACGCCCGCCGTCTTGCGCCCCGGCACGTCGAACCACGCGAGCATGCCGGGCGGCGCCTGGTCCAGGCGGCCGGACGCCTTCAGGTCCATCGCGCCTTCCGGCGTGCAGAAGCGCAGGCGCGTGAGCGCGTTCACGATCACGCGCAGCCGGTCCGCGCCGGTGAGCGCGTCGTCCCAGCGATCCGGCTGGTTGCCCCACATGCGCGCAAGGAAGCCGGGCAGGTCCGGCCCGCGCAGCACCGCCTCCACTTCACTCGCCAGCGCCAGCGCCTGCCGCACGTCCCAGGACGGCAGCACGCCGCCGTGCACCAGCAGCACGCCGTGCGCCAGCAGCGCCATCGAGCGGTGCCGCAGCCAGTCCAGCATCGCCTCGCGGTCCGGCGCCTGCAGGATGTCGTCCATCGTGTCGTTGCGGTGCGGCGCGCGGTGCCCGTGCGCCACCGCGAGCAGGCTCAGGTCGTGGTTGCCCAGGAGGCAGTGCGCCGCGTCGCCGTATGCCATCAGCCGCCGCAGGACCGCCGCGGAGGACGGCCCGCGGTTCACGAGGTCCCCGAGCAGGTACAGCGTGTCGCGGCTCGGGGAGAAGCCGATCTTCGCGAGGAGGCGCGCGAGGGGCGCGTCGCAGCCCTGGATGTCGCCGACGAGGTAGGACGCCATCGCTTCAGCGCTGCGAGCGGTACGGCGTGCTGGAACGCGCCACGCGGTCGGCCCACGCGGGCTGGTACAGCTCCAGCATGCGCACGACGGAGCGCAGCGCGAGCGGCGTCGCCAGCACGGGGCCGAGGATGATCCGCCGCACCATCTGCTCCAGGCGCAGCTGCGTGGACGTCCCGAGCGCGTCGGTGGTGAAGCGCAGGCGCGGCTCGATGCCGCGCGAGCCGATGGCGTAGTGCAGCTGCTGCGTGAACAGCCCTTCGCGGTCCAGCTCGCGCAGGTAGACGATGCGCCACTCGCGCTCCTCGTGGAAGCCGCGGTGCTTCGTGAACAGCGCGAACAGCTTGATGCGCTCGAACAGCGCATCGGCCGCGGCCTTCATCTGCGTGACCGGACCGCCCGCGCGCTGCAATGCGTGCGCGAACTGCTGCAGCTTGCGGTCCATCCACGCCTCGCTCGCTTCGTACGAGAGGTACTGCACCTGCCGCACCAGCAGCGGGGAGCGCGCCGCGAGCAGCGGGCCCATGTCGAACACGATCGCGACGCCGTTGCCGTCGCCGCCGTAGCCTCGCCACATGGACAGCAGCCCGTCGTCGCCGATCTCGTCGTCGTGCTCGGAGCAGCTGAAGACGTACACGTCGAACGCCGAGTCGCTGTCGAACGCGGAATACAGCTCGTCGAAGGCATCGAGCAGGGCGTTGTAGTGCGTCGGCGGGCAGGCCTCGCGCAGCCCCGTGTGGCTGCGCACCGCGTGCAGGCCCAGGTTCATGCCGTAGCGGAGCTCGTCCACGTCGTTCATGTACAGCGGGTTGGAGAACCAGATCTCGCCGGTCTGCGCGATGCGCTCCAGGGTGCCGATGGAGGTGTAGTGGGCCAGCAGCGGCAGCGCGCCGGGCGCGGGCTCGTGCTGCATGTCGGACCAGAGCACCGGGCGGAGGGTTTCGTCGGGCACGGGTGGCTTGGGATAAAGTGCGTTGCTCCGATTCTGTCCCGATTCATGGATTTCCTGCTGATCGCACTGCTCACGCTGCTCAACGGCCTCTTCGCGATGTCCGAGATGGCGCTGGCCTCCACCCGGCGCGCGCGCCTGGCGTCGATGGCCGAGGCAGGCGACGGCGGTGCGCAGGCGGCGCTGAAGCTGCTGGACCAGCCGACGCAGTTCCTGTCCACGGTGCAGGTGGGCATCACGTCCATCGGCGTGATCAACGGCATCATCGGCGAGGCCGCGTTCAGCGAAGGGCTCGCCATGAGCCTGCGCGAATGGGGCGTTCCGGCCAAGGCCTCGGGCATCGCCGCCACCGCGATCGTCGTGGCCATCATCACCTACGTCACGATCATCTTCGGCGAGCTGGTGCCCAAGCGCATCGGCCAGATCTACCCCGAGCAGATCTCGCGCGCCGTCGCGCGGCCCATGCGCTGGCTCTCCAGGGCCGCGGGCCCGTTCGTCAGGGTGCTGTCCGCCTCCACGCAGGCGATCCTGAAGGTGCTCGCCATCGACACGCGCGCCCGCGCCGTGACCGAGGAGGAGATCCAGCACAGCCTGGAGGAAGGCGTGGAAGCCGGCGTGATCGAGGAGCACGAGCACCAGATGGTGCGCAACGTGTTCCACCTCGACGACCGCCCGCTCACCTCGATGATGGTGCCGCGCGGCGACGTGCAGTGGCTCGATGCCTCCACCAGCGTGCGCGAGGCGCTCGCGCGCGCGGGCGAGGGGGATGCGCACTCCTGGTACCCCGTGTGCCGCAACTCGCTCGACGACGTCGTGGGCGTCGTGAGCGTCTCGCGCCTCATCTCCCTGGGGCCCTCGCACGAAGGGCCGATCGAGCCGCATGCCGTGCCCGCCCCGTTCGTGCCGGAGACGCTCAGCGGCATGGAGCTGCTGGAGCAGTTCCGCATCCAGGCCGCGCGCCTGGTGTTCGTCGTCGACGAATACGGCATCGTGCAGGGCCTCATCACGCCGCACGACCTGCTGGAGGCGATCACCGGCGAGCTGCAGCCCGCGCAGCAGGACGAGGCCTGGGCCACGCAGCGCGAGGACGGCTCCTGGCTGCTGGACGGCCTGATGCCCGTGTCCGAACTCAAGGCACGGCTGGAGATCCGCGACCTGCCCGAGGAGGACAAGGGCCGCTACAACACGCTGGCCGGCCTGCTGATGGCCGTGTCCGGCCGCCTGCCGGCGCCCGGCGAGCGCATCGACTGCGGCGACTGGGTGTTCGAGGTGGTGGACCTGGATGGCCGCCGCATCGACAAGGTGCTGGCGCAGGCCGTGCCCGAACCCGCGGATGCGGCGGCGGGCGACTGAGGACGCGAGGAGGGACGAGATGGCGCAACCGGCTTACTACGAACGACCCGTGCTGCTCGATCGCGAGCGGCATCGCCGCCGGCGCGTGAAGCCGGCCACCGGCTTCGGCTTCGCGCGCAAGACGCACTCGGTGGCCCTCGCCGCCGCGGAATTCGGCGAAGCCGCCAAGGAGTACGCGATCGTCTTCACCCGCACGGCGGGAGGCCCGGTGGTGCCGGTGGCGCTGCTCGGGCTGCGTGCCGGCGAGAACCTCTTCGTCGACGCGCAGCAAGCCTGGGACGCGCGCTACGTCCCTGCGTTCGTGCGCCGCTATCCCTTCGTGCTGGCGGAGATGCCGGGCCAGTCGCTCGCCGTGTGCGTGGACGAGGCCTTCGCGGGCTGGAACATCGAGGAGGGCGAGGCGCTCTTCGACGAGCAGGGGCAGGAGACGCCCTTCCTGAAGAACGCGCTGGAGTTCCTCACCCGCTACCAGCGCGAGCACGTGCGCACGCTCGCCTTCTGCGAACGGCTGGAGCAGGACGGCCTGCTGAAGGAAATGAACGCGCAGGCGAAGCTGACCGACGGGCGCGCCTTCACCATCGACGGCCTGATGGTCGTCGACGAGCAGAAGCTGCTGGCGCTGCCCGACGCGGCGGCGCTGTCCCTGTTCCGCAGCGGCGAGCTGCACCTCGTCTCGATGCACCTGGCATCGCTGTCCAACCTGCAGCGGCTGGTGGACCGGATGGCGGAGCGCAAGAGCACGATCGAGCCCGCGCCCCAGCCGGCGTCCTAGGAGCTCAGGCGGCGCGTGCCTCGCGGCCGGCGAACCGGGCGGGGTCGATCACTTCCAGCGCGCCTTCCTGCACCAGCTTCATCAGCAGCTTGTCCAGCTGCTGCGGCGCCATGCGGCAGCGCGCGAGCAGGTACTGGCGGTTCACCGGCTGGTGGCTCATCACCGAGAGCACGCGGTAGATGTCCGCGGTGCGCCCGTCCTCCGGCAGCTGCGGCCACGACTTCATGCGGAAGATGAGGTCGGCACCCGGCCGCCGGTGCAGGCCGGTGGCGGGAGCGGTGGGTTGGAAGGGGCTGCCGGGAGCTTCCTTGCGCTTGGCTCCGAACAACCCGCGAAGCGACAATGTGAGCATGCCAACAGTGTCACCCATGGATGAGCACTGCCCGCTAGGTGTTTGGCGCCGCGCGTTCTAGTCCGATTTCCTACGTGCTACGACAGAGCTCTCGCCGTGGCGAAGCCGAGCGCGGTGAGCAGCAAGGAACCGGCGAGGTGCGTCCCGGCCACGAGCAAGGCGGGCAGCAGCCGGCCATCGTGGAGGTGAGCGACGACTTCGGCGGAGAAGGTGGAGAAGGTGGTGAGGCCGCCCAGCAGGCCGGTCACCAGGAACAGGCGCAGCTCCGCGGGCAATTCAGGATGTTGCGCCAGCCATCCCAGCACCAGGCCGATCGCATAGCCGCCCGCAAGGTTCGCGATCAGCGTGCCCAGGGGCAGCGCGGGCCACAGCGGATTGAAGCGCACCGCCAGCACCCAGCGCAGGAGCGCACCCACTGCGGCGCCGGCGCCGACCGCGAGCACCGACAGCAGCGGGACGCCGCTCACGCGGGCGTGTCCTCGGCGATGCGATAGCCGACGCCGCGCACGGTCTGGATCACGCCGTCGCCGAGCTTGCGGCGCAGGTGGTGCACGTGCACTTCGACGGCGCCGCCGTCGCTCACGCGGTTGCCGCTGCGCGCCTGGATGTCGGCGCGGCTCAGCGCCTTCGGACGGTCTTCCAGCAGCGCCAGCAGCACGGCGAATTCCTGCTCGGTGAGTTCCACCGCCTGGCCGGCCCGCTGCACGAACCGGCTGGTCGGGTCCACCACGATGTCGCGCCAGCTGATCTGGCCGGCGGAGATCGTCGTGCGGCGCCTCAGCAGGGCCCGCAGCACCGCGCCGACTTCCTCGAGGTGCACCGGCTTGATGATGTAGCCGTCGGCACCGAGGTCCAGCGCGCTGAGGCGCGAGCGCAGCTGCGAACGGGCGGAGATCACGAGCACGGGTGTCTTCGGGTCCGGCCACAGGCCGGCCGGGGCCCGCCTGAGCTTCTGCAGCAGGTCGGTGCCTTCGCCATCGGGAAGGCTCAGGTCCAGCAGCACGAAGTCGAAAGGCCCTTCGCGCAAGGCGTTCCATGCGGACTCGAGGTCCTCGCGGACCTCGGCCTGCCATTGGTGGCGCCGCACGAGCCCCGAGAGGGCGGCGGCAGTGGTGGGGTCATCCTCGACGATCAGTGCGCGCGTCACATCCCCGAGGATAGACGATGCACGGCAGCAGCCGTGTTACCGCGGGCTCAGGCGGAGAGCTCGGGCTTCAGTTCCGTGGCGGGGATGATGCCCTGGTCGCCGTCTTCGTAGATCAGGTACGCGGCGTTGCCCATCATGCGCCAGCAGGCCTGGAAGCGCTGGCCCTGGAACATCGCGGAGGCGGCGCGGAACTGTTCGGCCATGCCGGGCTCGAGGCGGCTGATCACCAGCTCGCTCTTGCAGGAATCTTCCGAGAGGCGGACCGAGTCGTCGCCCTGGCGGGCGATGAGGTCCTGGGAGAAGGCAGGCGCCGCGGCGAAGGCGGCAAAGGCAGCGCAGAAGACGACGGCTTTCATGTTGGACTCCACGGTTCTTCGGTTGAGCGCATCGCCAGCTACGGGATGAAGACTGAAGGTCTGCGCTACGTGGGAGCCATGGTGGGGCCGGGGCGAAAACCACCCTGTAGGAAAGGCGGCGTGCGAACCGTCCTCCAAGTCCGTGCAAGAGCCTAGTCCGCAGGGCTGCCTGCGCCGTGGAGCCGTCCTGCGCGTGCCACAGCCGTTTGGCGGCCGCGACGCGCGCGCGGAAGATTCACGCGCCGGCGTTCTCCACCTGCAGCACGCCGCGGCGGATCTGGTCGCGCTCCAGCGATTCGAACAGCGCCTTGAAGTTGCCGTTGCCGAAGCCGTCGTCGCCTTCGCGCTGGATGAACTCGAAGAACACCGGGCCCAGCAGCGTCTCGCTGAAGATCTGCAGCAGCAGGCGCGGCTTGCCGGTGGACGTATCGCCATCGAGCAGGATGCCGCGCGCCTGCAGTTCGGGCACCGGCTGGCCGTGGCCCGGCAGGCGCTCTTCGAGCATCTCGTAGTAGATGTCGTTGGGCGCCGTCATGAGCGGCACGCCCGCCATCTGCAGCTGGTCCACCGTCTCGCGCAGGTTGTCCGTGAGCAGGGCGACGTGCTGGATGCCTTCGCCGCTGAACTTCATCAGGAACTCCTCGATCTGGCCCGAGGTCTTGCCCGACTCCTCGTTCAGCGGGATGCGGATGAGGCCGTCCGGCGCGGTCATCGCCTTGGACGTGAGGCCCGTGTACTCGCCCTTGATGTCGAAGTAGCGGATCTCGCGGAAGTTGAACAGCTTCTCGTAGAACGCCGCCCAGTGCGCCATGCGGCCGCGGTAGACGTTGTGCGTGAGGTGGTCCACCACCTTCAGGCCCACGCCCCTGGGATGGCGCTCCACCCCGGGCAGCCATTCGAAGTCGATGTCGTAGATGGACTTGCCGTCCTCGAAGCGGTCGATCAGGTACAGCGGCGCGCCGCCGATGCCCTTGATGGCCGGCAGGCGCAGTTCCATCGGACCGGTCGGGATCTCGATCGGCTGTGCGCCGAGCTCCAGCGCGCGCTCGTAGGCCTTGTGCGAATCGCGCACGCGGAAGGCGAGGGCGCACGCGGACGGGCCGTGCTCCGCGGCGAAGTAGCCGGCGAAGCTCTTGGGCTCGCGGTTGACGATGAAGTTGATGTCGCCCTGGCGGTACAGCAGCACGTCCTTGGAGCGGTGCTTCGCGACGAGGGTGAAGCCCATCTTCTCGAAGAGGGGCTCCAGGACGTTGGGGGTCGGCGAGGCGAATTCGACGAACTCGAATCCGCACAGGCCCATGGGGTTGTCGAACAGATCAGCCATTGGGAACTCCTGCAAGAGGGAAGAACCACGCGCGGTGCGCGTGCCCTGGGTTCCCGCCCGCGCGGGAACGACGGCCTAGGCAGGAGGCGCGCCCGGGATCCCCCGCACGCTGCGCGCGAGGTGGTCACCGATGAAGAGGGCGAAGCCGGGCATCACGCGCCGAGTCTAAACCCTTTGCGGCCCGGATGCGCCGGGTCCTGACGTGCGTCAAGGTGCGCGGCCGGGGCAAGGCCATCATCGGACCATGGCCGCCCTGTCCCTCCCGCACCACCCGCAACGCCTGGCGGACGACGCCCAGGGGCTCGCCACCGGCACGCTGCTGGCCGCGTTCGGCGTGTTCCTGATGCAGCAGGCGGGCCTGGTGCCCGGCGGCACGGTCGGCATCGCGCTGCTGCTGCACTATGCGAGCGGCGTGGACCTCGGGGCCACGCTCTTCCTCGTCAACCTGCCGTTCTACGCGCTGGCCTGGCTGCGCCTGGGCAAGGCGTTCACGGTGCGCACGCTGCTCGCGGTGAGCCTGCTCGCGGCGCTCTCGTGGTGGCTGCCGCGCGCGATCGCCGTCCAGCAGGTGGACGGGGTGCTCGCCGCGGTGCTGGGCGGCCTGCTGTGCGGCGTCGGCATGCTGATCCTGTTCCGGCACGGGGCGAGCCTCGGCGGCCTCAACGTGCTGGTGCTGCGGCTGCAGGATCGCTTCGGGTGGTCCACCGGCAAGGTGCAGCTCGCGTTCGACGCAATGATCGTGCTCGCGGGCGCCTGGTTCGCGGGCGACCTGCGGCGCTTCGCCCTCTCGGTGCTCGCGGTCGGCATGCTGAACCTGGTCCTGGTCTGGAACCACCGCCGGACGCGCTAGTGCCGAGCGGGTAGCATCCGCTCCCATGCGCATCCTCCTGGTCGAAGACGACAAGGTGCTGGCCGACGCGCTCGCGCGCGCGCTGGTGCAGTCCGCCCATGCGGTGGACCACGTCGCCACCGGCGAGGAGGCCGACCGCGCGCTGGCGCTGGGCATCTACGACCTCGCGATCCTGGACATCGGCCTGCCCGGCCTCTCGGGCCTGGAAGTCCTCAAGCGGCTGCGCGGGCGCAAGTCCACCATGCCGGTGCTGATGCTCACCGCCTTCGACACCACCGAGGACCAGGTGCGCGGGCTCGACCTCGGCGCCGACGACTACCTGTCCAAGCCTTTCGACCTGCCCGTGCTCGAGGCGCGCGTGCGCGCGCTGCTGCGGCGCGGCAGCAATTCCACGCCTTACCTCGAACACGGCCTGCTGAAGTTCGACACGGTGGGCCGCCGCGTCTTCTACGACAAGAAGCCGCTGGAACTGTCGCCGCGCGAGCTCGCCGTGCTGGAGTTGCTGCTGATGCGCGAAGGCCGCGTGGTCAGCAAGGAGCAGCTCGTGAACCACCTCTATGGCTGGGGCGACGAGGTCGGCGACAACGCGATCGAGGTCTACGTCTACCGCCTGCGGCGCAAGCTCGAGCCGCTGGGATGCGAGATCCGCACCGTGCGCGGCATGGGCTACCTGATGGAGCGGGGCGATGCGCAAGACTGAGCCGCGCCTGCAGCGCAAGCTGCTCGCGTGGCTGCTGGGGCCCCTGCTGGTGCTGCTGGTGCTGGACACCGCCGCCGCCTACTGGGTGTCGCAGCGCTTCGCCAACCTCGCATACGACCGCGCGCTGCACGAGATCGCGCGCGAGATCGTCCTGCACGTGCACCAGCAGGACGGCCAGCCCCGCCTGCAACTGTCCGATGCCGCCGCCGACATCCTGCTGATGGATGCGCAGGACCGCCTCTTCTACCGCGTCGATGCCGCGGACGGCACCCTGCTCGGTGGCGACGCGACCATCCGCAAGGCGGCGTCGCCGGGCACGGACCCGCGCTTCTACGAAGACGAATTCCACGGCGAGCCGGTGCGCATGATCGCCGCCCGCATGCCGATCGGCGAAACGGCGGGCGGCCCGCTCGTCACCGTGCAGGTGGCCGAGACCCTGAACAAGCGTTCGCGCCTCGCGTTCGAGATGGTCGCCAACGTGGTGCTGCCGCAGCTGCTGCTGATCGTCATGGCGACGCTGGTGGTGTGGTTCGGCGTGTCGCGCGGGCTGGAGCCCCTGCAGCGCCTGCGCCGTGCCGTGGCCGGGCGCTCGCACCTGGACCTGAGCCCGATCGACACGCACGACGTGCCCGGCGAGGTGCGTCCGCTGGTCGACGAGGTCAACGAACTCATGGCGCGCCTCGGCAAGACCTTCGACTTCCAGAACCGCTTCGTCGCCGACGCCGCGCACCAGCTGAAGACGCCGGTGAGCGGCCTGAAGGCGCAGATCGAGCTCGCGCTGCGCGAGAACGATCCCGAGCGCGTGCGCCATTCGCTGGCCCAGCTTTACATCAGCGCGGACCGGCTCTCGCGCCTGGTCCGCCAGCTGCTCTCGCTGGCGCGCAACGAACCGGGTGCGCTGGACACCGTGCAGCTGCAACCGCTGGACCTCCACGCCTTCGCGCTGGAGGTGAGCATGGACTGGGTGCCGCACGCCATCAAGCGCAACATCGACCTCGGCTTCGAAGGCGTGGAGCACCCCCTCACGATCGCCGCGGACCAGGACCGCCTGCGCGAGTTGATCAACAACCTCATCGACAACGCGATCCGCTACAGCCAGGAGGGCGGCCGCGTCACCGTGCGCACGAGCCGCGAAGCCGACGGCCAGTGCAAGCTGGCGATCAGCGACGACGGCCGCAGCATCCCGGTGGAGGAACGCGCGCGCATCTTCGAGCGCTTCCACCGCCTGCTCGGCACGCAGGAGGACGGCAGCGGCCTCGGCCTCGCCATCGTGAGCGAGATCGCCACGCTGCACGGCGCACGCATCAGCCTGGAGGAGGACATCGACGGGGTCGGCAACACCTTCAGCGTCTTTTTCCAGCCATCGGAAGACGAGCGCGCGACTGTAAGCGGGCTGAAAGCTGCCGTCTAGGAGCCTGTCAGCCCAGCCTCGTAGCCTCGGTGCATTCGGGACGGCGACGTCCCGGGAGCCCTTTTTCGCTTACGAGGAGACACCATGGCATTTCTCAGTTCGCCGGAGTTCTGGATCGCTCTCGGCCAGATCATCCTGATCAACATCGTGCTGTCCGGCGACAACGCCGTCGTGATCGCGCTGGCCTGCCGTTCGCTGCCGCCCAAGCAGCAGAAGAACGCCATCATCTTCGGCTCCGTCGGCGCGATCGTGCTGCGCGTGATCCTCACCTTCTTCGCGGTGTACCTGCTGACGCTGCCCTACCTCAAGCTGATCGGCGCGGCGCTGCTGCTGTGGATCGGCATCGGCCTGCTCAAGGGCGACGACGAAGACGAGGAGATCGAGGGCAACTCGGGCCTCGCCGCCGCGATCAAGACCATCATCATCGCGGACCTCGTGATGAGCCTGGACAACGTGATCGGCGTGGCCGCCGCCGCCAAGGGCAACGTGCCGCTGCTGGTGCTGGGCCTCGTCATCAGCATCCCGCTGATCATCTTCGGCAGCCAGATCATCCTGAAGCTGATGGCGCGCTTCCCGGTCATCATCACCGCCGGCGCCGCGCTGCTGGGCTGGGTGGCAGGCGAAATGGCCATCGGCGACCCCGCCGTCAAGGGCTACATCGAGAACATCCACTGGCTGCACTACGCCGCGCCGCTCGCGGGTGCCGTGATCGTGGTCCTGGTGGGCAAGTGGCTCGCGAGCCGCGGCGGTCACGCCGAAGAAGGCCGCGCCGCCGACCAACCGGCTGCCTGAGCGCACCATGCGGCAGCTGCTCGTTGCCGTGGATCCCCACAGCCCGGCGCGCACGCGCTCGGCGGTGGAATCCGCCGTCCGGATCTGGCGCGAGGAATTCGTCGCCATCCGGCTGGTGCGGGTGCAGCCCCGCCTGACGGGGCACGTGGCGATGTTCTTCGGCACGCGGGAGCTGCAGGCGATGCAGCTGGAACAGGGTGCCGAGGAACTGAAGTTCGCCCAGGGCCTGCTCGACGTGGCCGGCGTCCCGTACACCAGCACCGTGCTGATCGGCCGCAGCGCCGAGACCATCGCCCAGGCCGCACGCGAGTTCGGCTGCGACCGCATCCTCTTCGGCGACGAAGGCCCGAGCCTCGCAGGCAAGGTCTTCGGTTCGCTGGCGGAACAGGTGCGGCACTTGCTCGGTCCGGGCAATGCGTACCAGGTGATCGGGTCGTAGGACCAAGAACCCCAACATCCGAACGCAGAGGACGCAAAGGTTACGCAAAGGCCGCAAAAGAACATCCTGCAAGGGGTTCCTCTTCCTTTTGCGTCCTTTGCGATTCCTTTGCGCCCTTTGCGTTCGGATGTCCGCTCCCTCTCGGGTCAATCCCGCCCCTCGCCTGCCCCATCCTGCGGCACCATGGCACCTCGAAACCCGAGGAGCTCCCCATGGATTCCGCCGTCCGCCGCCAGACATTGGCCGACCTCCTGCGCCGCAGTGCCAAGCGCTTTCCGCACAAGCCCGCGCTCGAATGCGGCACGACGCGCTGGACCTTCGCCGAGTTCGACAACGTGGTGGACCGGCTCGCGGCCGGCCTCGCACGCATGGGCGTCGCCAAGGGCACGCCGCTCGCCGTGCTCGCGCGCAACTCGCATGGCTTCGCCGCCTTGCGCTTCGCGCTCGCGCGGCTCGGCGCCGTGCTCGTCCCGATCAACTTCATGCTGAAGGCGGAGGAGGTCGCGTACATCCTGCGGCACTCCGGTGCCGGCCTGCTGGCCACCGACACCGGCCTGGCGGAGCTTGCGCGCAGCGCGGCGGCGCTGGACACGCAGGTGAAGCAGTTCCTCTGGCTGCCTTCCGAAGATCCGGCCGCCCCCGTCGCGGGCATGACGACGTTCGACGCGCTCGTCGACCGCAACGAAGCGCCGCCCGCCGTCGACCTCCGCGGCGACGACGTGCTGCAGATCGTCTACACCAGCGGCACCGAGTCCAGCCCCAAGGGCGCGATGCTCACGCACGATGCGGTGATCTGGCAGTACGCCAGTTGCGCCGTCGACGCGAGCATCGCCGCCGGCGACGTCATGCTGCATGCGCTGCCCCTCTACCACTGCGCGCAGCTCGACGTGTTCCTGGGTCCGATGGTCTACGTGGGCGGCACCAGCATCGTCACGGCCAAGCCCACGCCGGAGAACCTGCTGCCCCTGATCGCGAACCACCGCATCACGTCCTTCTTCGCGCCGCCGACGGTGTGGATCGCGCTGCTGCGCTCGCCGCTGTTCGACCAGACGGACCTCTCGTCGCTGCGCAAGGGCTACTACGGCGCGTCCATCATGCCGGTGGAAGTGCTGCGCGAGCTCGCGCGCCGCCTGCCGGACGTGGGCTTCTGGAACCTGTACGGCCAGACCGAGATCGCGCCGCTCGCCACCATGCTCGGCCCCGAGGACCAGTTGCGCAAGCCGGGCTCCTGCGGGCGCGCCGTGCTGAACGTGGAGACGCGCGTGGTCGACGACGCGATGCGCGACGTCGCGCCGGGCGAAGTGGGCGAGATCGTGCACCGTTCGCCGCACCTCATGCTGGGCTACTTCCACGACGAGGAGCGCACGCGCGCGGCCTTCGAAGGCGGCTGGTTCCACTCGGGCGACCTCGCGACGATCGACGGCGAGGGCTACATCACCGTCGTCGACCGCAAGAAGGACATGATCAAGACCGGCGGCGAGAACGTCGCGAGCCGCGAAGTCGAGGAGATGATCTACCGCCTGCCCGGCGTGTCCGAAGTGGCCGTGGTCGGCGTGCCGCACCCGCGCTGGGTGGAGGCGGTGGTCGCCGTGGTGGTGCCCAAGGCCGGACAGCAGCTCACGGAGGCCGAGGTGCTGGCGCACTGCCAGCAGCACCTCGCGGGCTTCAAGACGCCCAAGGCCGTGGTGTTCACCGAGGCGCTGCCCAAGAACCCGAGCGGCAAGCTGCTCAAGCGCGAGCTGCGCCTGCGCCACCAGGGTCATTTCGCCGGCGGGGCGACGTGAGCACGCACGCGGGCCTGCTGCTGCTCGATGCGGGCACGCTCGCGCGCCGCATCGCCGCGCGCGAAGTCTCCTGCCGCGAGCTGATGGAGGCGAGCCTCGAACGCATCGCGGCGCTCAACCCGCTGCACAACGCGATCGTCTCGCTGCGCGAGCCCGAGGTGCTGCTGGCCGAAGCCGATGCCTGCGACGCGACGCTGGCGCGGGGTGAGATCACCGGCTGGATGCACGGCTTCCCGGTCGCGGTGAAAGACCTCAGCGACGCGGCCGGCCTGCCCACCACGCTCGGTTCGCGCACGGTGCATCGGGTGCCGGAGACCGACGCGCTGTTCGTGCAGCGCATGAAGAAGGCCGGCGCGATCGTGATCGGCAAGACGAACACGCCGGAGTTCGGCCTCGGCTCGCACACCTACAACCAGGTCTTCGGCCTGACGCGCAACGCCTGGGATCCGGCGACTTCCGCCGGCGGCAGCAGCGGCGGTGCGGCGGTCGCCGTGGCCCTCGGCATGCTGCCGGTGGCGGATGGCAGCGATTTCGGCGGTTCGCTGCGCAACCCCGCGGCCTTCAACAACATCGTCGGCTTCCGCCCTTCGCGCGGCCGCGTGCCCGCGGTGCCGGCGGAAGACGTCTTCTTCCAGCAGCTCGGGACCGAAGGCCCGATGGGACGCACGACGGAAGACGTGGCGCGGCTGCTGTGCACGATGGCGGGCTGGGATGCGCGCGCGCCGCTGTCGCTCGACGAACCGCTGCCCGATCCCGCCGCCGACGACCCGATCGCCTGCGAACCCGGCAAGCGCATCGGCTGGCTGGGCCCGATCTGGCCGGACCTGCCGCTCGCGCCCGGCATCCGCGAGCTGTGCGAGGCGGCGCTGCGCAAGCTCGAGGCCGCGGGCTTCGTCGTGGAGCCCTGCACGCCGGACCTGCCGCGCGAAGTGAACTGGTCGGCCTGGCTGCGCGTGCGCCAGATGCTCACGGCGGGCAAGCTGCGCGCGCTCTACGACCAGCCGCAACTGCGCGCGCTGATGAAGCCCGCGGCGCTGTGGGAAGTGGAGCAGAGCTTCCGCCTCACGGCGGCGCAGCTGTACGAGGCCTCCGTGCAGCGCACGCAGGTCTACCAGGCCTTGCGCCGCCTGTTCGAGCGGCACGACTACCTCGTGGCGCCCGCGGCCCAGGTCTTTCCCTTCCCGGCGGAGGAGCACTGGCCGCAGGAAGTGGCCGGGGTGGCAATGGACACCTACCACCGCTGGATGGAGATCGTCACGCCGTTCTCGCTCGCGGGCCTGCCCGTCGCAAGCGTGCCGGTCGGCTTCGGGCCCGGCGGGCTGCCCATGGGCCTGCAGGTCGCCGGCCCCGCGCGGGCGGACTTCACGGTGCTGGCGCTCGCTCGCGCCTGGGAGCGCATCGCGCCCTGGAGCACGCAGCGGCCGCCGGCCGTCGCGCGCCTGGCTTGACCGCCGACACGCGCTTCGCCGCGGACGCCATGCTGGGGCGGCTCGCGCGCTGGCTGCGCGTGCTGGGCTACGACACCTGGTACGACATCGCCGTGGCCGACCCCGTGCTGGTGGAGCTCGCGCAGGCCGAGGCGCGCGTCCTCCTCACGCGCGACCGCCACCTGCTGCAGGAACTGCGGCCCGTGCGCGCGCACGAAGTGCGGCAGGACGATCCCCTGCAGCAGCTGCGTGAGCTGGTGCTCGCACTGGAGCTTCCCGGGCCGCGCATGTTGTTCACGCGCTGCCTCCTGGACAACGCGGCGCTCGTCCCGGTGCCGCCGGAGGAAGCCGAGCCCCTCCTGCCGGAAGGCGTGCGCGGGCTGGCCGCAACGGTGCGCCGCTGCCCCGCCTGCGAGCGCCTGTACTGGGATGGTTCGCACGTCCGCCGCATGCGCGCGGCGCTCGACCGCGTGCTGCCAGGCTGGGTCCAGGCCTGAGGGGAGGGGTTCCTGCGGAGGCGCACTGCCGCGCCAGCGCCTACCATCGCGGCGGCAAACACAGCAGGAGACACGCAACATGCACAAGCGCCTCTGGTTGCGCGCACTGGGCTGCGGCCTTGCCGCCGCCTGCCTCGCGGCCCCCACGCACGCCCAGGACTTTCCGCCGAAGAAGGCCGTGACGATGGTCGTCGGCTTCGCACCGGGCGGTGCCGCCGACGCGGCCGCGCGCCTGATCGCGAAGAAGCTGGGCGACAACATCGGCCAGGCGGTGGTCGTCGACAACCGCGCGGGCGCGGGCGGCAACATCGCCCACCAGCTCGTGGCGAACGGCCCCACCGACGGCTCGATGATCCTGCTGGGCTCCATCGGCCCGCTCACGATCGCGCCGCACATGATGAAGGTGGGCTACGACCCCTTCAAGGACCTGGCACCGCTGTCCGGCGGCGTGCACTTCCCGAACGTGCTCGTGGTGAACGCAGGTGCGGGCATCAAGACGCTGGCGGACTTCGTGGCTGCGGCGCGCAAGCAGCCCGGCGCCGTGACCTTCGCCTCCACCGGCGCCGGCTCCGCTTCGCACCTCACCGGCGAACTGTTCGGCCAGCAGGCGAAAGTGGAGATGGTGCACGTGCCGTACAAGGGTGGCGCCCCCGCCATGCAGGACCTGCTGGCCAACCGCTTCACCGGTTACTTCGCGGCGCCGCCCACGGCGCTGCCGCACATCGAGAGCGGCAAGCTCATCCCGCTCGCCACCACGGGCCTCGCGCGGCCGGCCTACCTGCCGAACATCCCCACCGTCGCGGAGTCCGGCTACCCCGGCTTCGAGGCCCTGAACTGGTATGCATTCGTGGCTTCCGCGAAGACGCCGGCGCCCATCCTGGACCGCTGGAACCAGGAGATCGTGAAGGTGCTCAACGACCCTTCGGTGCGGGAGCAGCTGTCGAAGCACGGCCTCACGCCGCATCCCACCACGCGGGCGGAACTGACGGACTTCATGCAGAAGGAGTCCGTGAAGTGGGGTGCGATCGTGCGCGATCGCAAGATCACGGGGGAGTAAGCCCATGCGGCGGGATGCGGAACTAAGTCCGCCCCGTCACAGGTGCGGACTTCCGTTTACATGGGGGACATGTGGCCCCCGCGGGTGCTTGCTAGATTGCGACGGCCGAAGCAAGAGACCATGAAGCTGATCCCCTTTGCCGACTTTCCATTGCAGGAACGCGATGCGCTGCACGCGGTGCTGGCCCGCCAGGGCGTGGCGCCGCAGCACGTGTGCATCTCGCGCATGCTGCCCATGCCGGGGGCGGACGACGCTGCGCTGCCGACGGTGGTGCTGGTGTCGGCGCCCGGCTGGAGCCGCACCTACGAGGGGGAGGACTGGATGCGCCAGTTCGAGGCCGACCTGGTGCGCGCGCGGCAGCGCCCGCGTCTGTCCGTGGCTTCCGGCGAAGGCGCCCCGACGTCGCCGGCGCCGCTGGGCGCGGCCTGAGCTGCCTCAGCCGCGCACGCACACGCGCAGGGCGCGCGGACGGATGCGGTAGTGCAGCGGGGTGTCCATCATCGCCACCTCGCCGTCGGTCGCCACGCGGATGCGGCGGTCGGTCGTGGCGACCTCGAAGGCCGTCCCCGTGAGCATCTCGAAATCCTCGTCCTGCCGCAGCCGGTGCGCGAGCGCGCGCAAGGCAAGCTGCACCAGCGCCAGCCGCCCGCGCCGCCGCCCGACGTAGAGCGCCAGTTCACCGCCCTGCAGCGACGCCCGCGCGCCGATCGCGAGGCCTTCCATCGTGTAGCGGTTGTTGCCGACGAACACGAACGGCGTGCGGTGCACCTGCTGTTCGCCGTCCGCTTCCACCTTCACCGCCATGCCGGGGCGTCCTTCCGTCGCGTGCAGGGTGGCGCTCGCCAGTGCGCGCCACTTGCCCTTGCCCAGGTGCAGCCGTTGCAGCTCGCGCTCGCGCACGATCTCGGGGTAGAGCCCGATGCTGGAGTTGTTGAGGAACACGCGGCCGTTCACCTCGCCGACGTCGACCTCGATCACGCGGCCCTGCGCCAGCGTGCGGATCGCATCGGCTTCCTTCAGCGGAATGCCGAGGTCTTTCGCGAAGTGGTTCAAGGTGCCGAGCGGCAGCACGCCGAGCACGGTACGCGTGTCCACGAGGCGCGAAGCGACGGCGCTTACCGTGCCGTCGCCGCCGCCGGCGACGACCAGCTCCACCCCCTCGCGACGGGCGCGGTCCACGGCGGCGAACAGTTCCTCGCCGTCGGCCGCGAGCGCCAGCTGCGCGTCCAGTCCCGCCTCCGCGCACAGGTGCCGCAGTTCCTCCACCCGCGCAGGCGCGCTGCCGGTGCCGGAACGGGCGTTGAGGAGGACGAGCGCACGCATGGCAGCGCATCATGGCCCGGAACGGGCGGCACCGGCGTCGGCCGAGGGACAATCACGCCATGGATACATTGGCAGTGGGCTGCGGCGCCGGTTTCTCCGGCGACCGCACGGACGCGGCGGCCCCGGTGGTGCGCACGCTGGTGCAGCGCGGCGGCCCGGCCGCGCTCGTCTTCGAGAACCTGGCCGAGCGCACGCTGGCCCTGCAGCACCTGGCGCGGCGGCGCGACCCCGCGCTGGGCTACGAGCCCCTGCTGGTGGAGGAATTGCGCCCCGTGCTGGCGGACTGCCTGCGGCACGGCATCACGATCGTCGGCAACTTCGGCGCGGCCAATCCGGAGGGGGCCGCGGCGGTGATCCGGCAGCTCGCGGGCGAGCTCGGCCTGCCCGCGCCCCGCATCGGCGTGGTGGGTGGCGACGACCTCTCGGACGCACGCGGGCGCGCGCTGCTGCGCGAGCGGCTCGAAGGTGGCCTGGACGAGGCACGCTTCGTCTGCGCCAACGCGTACCAGGGCGCGCAGGAGATCGCGGACGCGATCCGCGCCGGCGCGCAGGTGGTGGTCACCGGCCGCGTGGCCGATCCCTCGCTGGTGCTGGGCCCCGCGATGGCGCACTACGGCTGGGACGCGCGCGACTGGGACCGCCTCGCCGGCGGCACCATGGCAGGCCACCTGCTGGAGTGCGGCGCGCAGGTCACGGGCGGCTACTTCGCCGACCCGGGCAAGAAGGACGTGCCGGGCATGGAGGACGTCGGCTTTCCCATCGCCGAGATCGCGGAAGACGGCAGCTGCATCGTCGGCAAGGCGGCGGGCACCGGCGGCCTGGTCGATGCGCGCACGGTGAAGGAGCAACTGCTGTACGAGGTGCACGACCCGGCCGCGTACGTGACGCCCGACGTCGTGGCGGACCTCACGCAGGCGACGGTCACCGAGCTCGGGCGCGACCGCGTGCGCCTCTCCGGCGTGAAGGGCCATGCGCGCACGCCCACGCTCAAGGCGCTGGCCTTCTTCGACGGCGGCTGGCTCGGCGAGGCGGAGATCTCCTATGCGGGGCCCAACGCGGAAGCGCGCGCCCGGCTCGCGATGGACATGATGCGCAAGCGCCTGGAAGGCGTGCTGCCCCTGCGCTGCGACCTGATCGGCGTCAGCAGCATCCTCGGCGACGACGCCGGCGAGCTGCTCGCGGGGCTGCCGAAAGGCGATGCGCGCGACGTGCGCCTGCGCGTCGCGGGCCGCCACGAGGAGGCCGCCCCGGTCGAACGGCTGCTGCGCGAAGTCACCGCGCTGTGGACGGGCGGGCCCGCCGGGGGCGGAGGGGTGCGCACCGCGCGCCGCCAGCGGCTCTCCAGCCGTGCCTGCCTCGTGCCGCGCGAGCTCGTGCCCGCCACCTGGCGCATCGCCTGAGGAAGAGCATGGCCGAGACTGCACTCTACGAACTCGCCCACGGCCGCACCGGCGACAAGGGCAACCGCATCAACATCAGCGTGATCGCCTACCGCGAGCAGGACTGGCCCTTGCTGGTCGAACAGCTCACGGAGGCGCGCGTCGCCGCCCACTTCGGCTACCGCCATCCCGCGGCCGTGCAGCGCTACCTGCTGCCCCGCCTGGGCGCGATGAACTTCGTGCTGGACGAGGTGCTGGACGGGGGCGTCAACGACGCGCTGAACCTGGACATGCACGGCAAGGGCCTGTCCTTCCACCTCCTGGCCCTGAAGCTGCAAGTTCCCTGACGCCCCGCGCCTCCTGACATACCCCATGAAGGGGCGGGCATCGTTCTTGCCAGAATGACTCCCCGTCGGGGTCCCTCGCAGCCCCGCGAAAGGGCTGGCCGCATGACCTGGTCGATTCTGGCGCGCGATGAGGCGGGACGCTTCGGCGTCGCGATCGCCAGCCGCTTCTTCGCGGTCGGCGCGCTCACGGTGCACACCCGCCGCGGCGTGGGCGCGCTCGCGACGCAGGCGCTGATGAATCCCTTGTACGGGCCGCGCGGCATGGACCTGCTGGCCCAAGGCCGTGCGCCGGACGAGGTGGTGCAGGCGCTCACGTCGGGCGATGCGGGACGCGAGCACCGGCAGGTGCACGTGCTGCCCGCGCGCGGTGCGCCGGCGGCGTGGACCGGTGCATCCTGCATCGATTGGTGCGGCCACACGCTGGGGGAAGACTTCAGCGTGGCCGGCAACATGCTGGCGGGCCCGCAGGTCGTGCAGGCGACGGCGGAGGCCTTCCTTGCGACGCGCGGCCAGGACCTGGCCGAACGCCTGCTGGCCGCACTGGCCGCCGGCGAGGACGCGGGCGGCGACAAGCGCGGCAAGCAGGCCGCCGCCTTGCGCATCCATGCCGACGAAGACCATCCCCAGCTGGACATCCGCGTCGACGACCACGCGGAGCCCGTGCGCGAACTGCGGCGCCTCTACGCCGTGAGCCTCGAGCGCTACCAGCCTTTCATGGCCTGCCTCGCGGGCCGGCACGATCCGGCGGGCATCACCGACCGCGCCGTGATCGAGGAACGCATCGCGGCCTTCCACCGCGCGCGGGGAGGGCGCGCCTGATGGCCGTGCTGGAAGTGCGCGGCCTGCGCACGGAGTTCCGCACCGACGGCGGAACCTTCGCCGCCGTCGACGGCGTGGACTTCACGGTGGAGGCGGGCCGCACGCTCGCGATCGTGGGCGAGTCGGGTTGCGGCAAGAGCGTGACGGCGCTTTCCATCATGGGACTGGTCCCCGCCGCGGGACGCGTCGCAGGCGGCTCGATCCGCTTCGAAGGGCGCGAGCTGGTGGGCGCGGCCAAGCGCGATCTGCTGGACTTGCGCGGCAACGGCATGGCCATGATCTTCCAGGAGCCGATGACCTCGCTGAACCCCGCCTTCCCCATCGGCGAGCAGATCGTCGAAGGCCTGCTGCGGCACTGGCCCGTGTCGCGCGCCGAGGCGCAGGAGCGGGCGCTCGAGGTGCTGCGGCAGGTGCGCATCCCGGCACCGGAACAGCGCTTCCACGAGTATCCGCACAAGCTCTCCGGCGGCATGCGCCAGCGCGCGATGATCGCGATGGCGCTGGCGTGCCGGCCGCGGCTGCTGATCGCCGACGAGCCGACCACCGCGCTCGACGTCACCATCCAGGCGCAGATCCTGGAGCTGATGCGCACGCTGCAGGCGGAGACGGGGACCGCCGTCATCCTGATCACGCACGACCTCGGCGTCGTGGCCGAAGTGGCGGACGAAGTCGCCGTGATGTACTCGGGCCGCGTGGTGGAGCGCGCGTCGGCGCAGGCCTTGTTCGACCAGCCGCAGCATCCGTATACGGTGGGCCTGCTCGGATCCATCCCCCGCCTCGACGTGGCGCAGGAGCGGCTCGCCGCGATCGAGGGGCAGGTGCCCGATCCGCTGCGCCGGCCCGCGGGCTGCAGCTTCGCCGACCGCTGCCCGTTCGCGGTGGCGCGCTGCCGTGCCGAAGCGCCGCCGTTGCGCGAAGTGGCGGCTGCGCACCAGTCCGCGTGCTGGCGCGCGCCGCTCGATCCCGACGTGCTCGTGCCCCATGCGCCCGAGGTGGCGCTCGCGCCATGAAGGTCGCAACGCCGCTCGTGCAGGCCGAGGGCCTGGTGAAGCACTTCCCCGTGCGGCGCGGGTTGTTCGGGCGCGTGCAGGGCCTGGTGCGCGCGGTGGACGGCGTGGACGTGCAGGTGGCCGCCGGCGAGACGCTGGGCGTGGTGGGCGAGTCGGGCTGCGGCAAGTCGACGCTCGGCCGCATGCTGCTGCGGCTGATCGAGCCGACCGCGGGCCGCATGCTCTTCGAAGGCGAAGACCTGGGCGCGCTCGCACCCGCGCAGCTGCGCGCGCGCCGGCGCGCCATGCAGCTGATCTTCCAGGACCCGTATTCCTCGCTCAACCCGCGCATGACGGTGGGCCAGGCGCTCACCGAGCCGCTGCGCCTGCACGGCCTGCACGCGGGCCGCGAGCGCGAGCGGGTGGAGGCGCTCTTGCACACGGTGGGGCTCGCGCCCGGGCATGCGCTGCGCTACCCGCACGAATTCTCGGGCGGCCAGCGGCAGCGCGTGGGCATCGCGCGGGCGCTGGCGGGCGAGCCGAAGCTGGTCGTGTGCGACGAGGCCGTGTCCGCGCTGGACGTTTCGGTGCAGGCGCAGGTGGTGAACCTGCTGCAGGACCTGCAGCGCCGCTTCGGGCTGGCCTACGTGTTCATCGCGCACGACCTCGCGGTCGTCAAGCACATCGCGCACCGCGTGGCCGTGATGTACCTCGGGCGGGTGGTGGAGATCGCCGGCAAGGACGCGCTCTTCGCGACGCCGCGGCATCCGTACACGCAGGCGCTGCTCGCGGCCATCCCGCGGCCGGAGCCGGCCCTGCATCGCACGCGTGCCGTGCTGGGCGGCGACGTGCCGAGCCCGCTGCACCCGCCACCGGGCTGCCACTTCCACACGCGCTGCCCGCATGCGCGCGAGCTGTGCGCGCACGAAGTGCCGCCGCTCGAAGCCACGCCGGACGGCCATGCCGCCGCGTGCCATTTCTGGCGCGAGCTCGCGGCGCAGGCCCCCGCGCCGCAAGCCATCGCTTTCTTCCCGGCCCGCCAGCGCCTCGCGCGCCTGCAAGCGGCGTTCGTCGCACCGGATTCGCAGACCTTCACCTCGTCAACGGAGAGCCCATGATGGAACAACGATCCAGACGCATCCTGCTCGCCCTGGCCCTCGCGGCCGGCGCCGCCGCCGCGCAGGCGCAGACCCTGCGCATCGGCCTGGCGGAAGACCCCGACGCGCTCGACCCCTCGCTCGCGCGCAGCTTCGTGGGGCGGGTGGTCTTCGCGAGCCTGTGCGACAAGCTGTTCGACATCGACGAGAAGCTCGGCATCGTCCCGCAGCTCGCCACCGGCTACGAGTGGGCGGCCGACGGCAAGGCGGTCACGCTCAAGCTGCGCCAGGGCGTCACCTTCCACGACGGCGAGAAGTTCGACGCCGCCGCGGTGAAGTACAACATCGAGCGACACAAGACCATGCCCGGCTCCAACCGGCGCGGCGAGCTCGCGCCGGTGGCGGGCGTGGACGTGGTGGATCCCTCCACCGTGCGGCTGAACCTGTCCGCGCCGTTCTCGCCGCTGCTGGCGCAGCTGACCGACCGCGCCGGCATGATGGTGTCGCCCAAGGCGGCGCAGGCCGCGGGCGACAAGTTCGCGACGCATCCGGTGTGCTCGGGCCCGTACAGGTTCGTCGAGCGCGTGCCGCAGGACCGCATCGTGCTGGAGCGCTACGCGAACTACTGGAACAAGGGCGCGGTCCACTTCGACAAGGTGGTCTACACCCCCATCCCGGATGCGACGGTGCGTCTCGCGAACCTGCGCTCGGGGCAGCTGGACTTCATCGAGCGGGTCGCCCCCAGCGACATGGAGAAGATCGTCGCGGAGAAGAAGTTCAAGACCGCGAGCATCACCGAGATCGGCTACCAGGGCATCACGATCAACGTCGGCAAGAGCGACAAGGCGAAGGCGAATCCCCTGGGCCGCGACGCGCGGGTGCGCGAGGCCTTCGAGCTCTCGCTCGACCGGCAGGGCCTGGTGCAGGTGGTGATGGACAACGAGGCCATCGTCGGCAACCAGTGGGTGCCGCCCACGAACCAGTGGTACGCGAAGAACGTGCCGGTCCCGAAGCGCGACATCGCCCGCGCGAAGCAGCTGCTGAAGGAAGCGGGCGTGCCCAACCCGAGCTTCACGCTCGTCACGCCCACGACGTCGGACGCGCAGCGCATCGCGCTGGTGGTGCAGGCCATGACGCGCGAGGCGGGCTTCGACGTGAAGATCCAGGCCGCCGAATTCGCGACTTCGCTGAACATGGCGGACAAGGGTGACTTCGAAGCCTACGTGCTCGCCTGGAGCGGCCGGCCGGACCCGGACGGCAACCTGTACAGCTTCCACGCCTGCAAGCAGCCGCTCAACTACGCGGGCTACTGCGATCCCGAGACCGACAAGCTGATCAACGCCTCGCGCGAGGCCCGCGACCCGGCGGAACGCAAGAAGATCTTCGAACAAGTCGCCGCCCGCGTGCTCAAGGAGCGGCCGGTCATCTACATCTACCACCGCAAGTGGCTGTGGGCATACAACCCGAAGCTCACGGGCGTGCGCCAGATCCCGGACGGCCTGCTGCGGGTGCAGGGGTTGAAGATGTGAAAGGCGGACAGCCGGACATCCGAACGCAAAGGACGCAAAGGATTCGCAAAGGACGCAAAAGAAACCAATTCCCTTGATGGCTGTTCTTTTGCGACCTTTGCGTAACCTTTGCGACCTCTGCGTTCGGATGTCCGTTCCCGTTCCCGTCTCCTAGCATGCTCGACTACCTCCTCCGCCGCCTCGCGCAGCTGATTCCCACCCTCGTGCTGGTGTCCATGCTGATCTTCGGGTTGCAGCAACTGCTGCCTGGCGATCCGGCGAAGATCCTGGCGGGGGAGGAGCAGGACCCGACGGTCGTCGCGTACCTGCGGCAGAAGATGCACCTCGACGAGCCGCTGCCGGTCCGCTACGCGTACTGGGTCGGCGGCGTGCTCAAGGGCGACCTTGGAGAGTCCATCCGCAACCAGCAGCCGGTGCTGTCGCTGGTGGCGCAGAAGCTGCCGGTGACGCTGCAGCTCGCATTCATGGCGATCACCATCGCGCTGCTGATCGGGATCCCCGCGGGAATCGTGTCGGCGGTGGGCAAGGGCACGGCCTGGGACTGGGCCGCGAACGTCTTCGCCTTGTGGGGCATCTCCACGCCCAACTTCTGGCTGGGCATCCTGCTGATCCTGCTGTTCGCGGTGAACCTGGGGTGGCTGCCGGCTTCCGGGTACGTGAGCCCGTTCGAGGACCTCGGCGCCAACCTGAAGGCGATGATCATGCCGGCCTTCGTGCTGGGGAACGCCATCGCCGCCGTGCTGATGCGGCACACGCGCAGCGCGATGCTGCAGGTGCTGTCGGCCGACTACGTCCGCACCGCGCGGGCGAAGGGCCTGTCCGAGCGCACCGTCGTCCTGAAGCACGCGCTGCGCAACGCGCTCACGCCGGTGATCACGCTGGGCGCGCTGGAACTCGGCACGCTGCTTTCGGGCGCGGTGCTGACCGAGCAGGTCTTCACGATCCCCGGCTTCGGCAAGCTGATCGTCGACGCGGTGTTCAACCGCGACTACGCCGTGGTGCAAGGCGTCGTGCTCGTGACCGCGACGGCGTACATGCTGCTCAACCTGCTGGCCGACCTGGCTTACTTCGTGGTGAATCCGCGCCTGCGGCATTGAACATGGCAGCCGTCCTTCCCGTTCCCGCCACCGCCACGCCGGCAACGATGCCCGCGGGCCCGTGGCGCCGTGCCTGGCGACGCCTGCGCCGCCGGCCGTCCGCGATGCTGGGGCTGGTGGTCGTGCTCGCCTTCATCGCACTGGCCTTGTGCGCGCCCTGGGTCTCGCCCATGGACCCGATCGCCACGAGCTGGAGCGCGATCCGCAAGGCGCCGTCCGCGGAGCACTGGTTCGGCACCGACGAGATCGGGCGCGACGTGCTCTCGCGCGTGATCTGGGGCACGCGGGCCTCGCTGCTCGCGGGCGTGGTGTCGGTATCCATTTCGCTCCTCATCGGCGTGCCGATCGGCATGGCCGCCGGCTTCCTGGGCGGCTGGGTGGACGCGGTGGTCTCGCGCATCACCGACGCCTTCCTGGCCTGTCCCTTCCTGATCCTCGCGATCGCGCTCGCCGCCTTCCTCGGCCCCAGCCTCACGAACGCCATGGTGGCCATCGGCGTGTCGGCCGCGCCGATCTTCGTGCGGCTCACGCGCGGGCAGGTGCTGGCCGTGAAGGTGGAGGATTACGTCGAAGCGGCGCGCGCGGTCGGCAACCCGCCGCTGCGCATCGCGCTGCGCCACATCCTGCCGAACATCACGGCGCCGCTGATGGTGCAGGCCACGCTCGCGATCGCCGCCGCGGTGATCGCCGAAGCCAGCCTGTCGTTCCTGGGCCTCGGGCAGCAGCCGCCGGCGCCGAGCTGGGGCAGCATGCTGAACACGGCCAAGAACTTCATCGACAACGCGCCGTGGATGGCGATCTGGCCGGGCGTGGCGATCTTCCTGCTGGTGCTGTCGTTCAACCTGCTGGGGGATGGGTTGCGGGATGCGCTGGATCCGAGGGCGTGAGGGGTTGCTGGGGTTCGCTTCGCGAAACCCAGCCTACCGCCGGATTGCACGGCGAACGTCGGGGCCCGTAGGCTGGGTTGCGCGCAGCGCACCCCAGCGATGCGTCACCCGAAATGCCGATCGACCACCAGCTCGATCTTCACGTCCTCCACCAGCTCCTGCATCACCACCGGTTCCCCCGATCGCACCTCGCACGTGATCACCAGCCGCCGCTGGCCGAACCACCGGGTGGAGAGCGGCTCGCAGGAGCCGACGAACACCAGCCGCGGCTTCAGGCTGCGCAGCAGGTCGCCCTCCTTGCGCAGGAACACGCCGGAGCCGAGGCCCAGCCCCTCGGGCAGGCGGCGGACCTCCGCCGTCCACGCGCCGTCGGGCGAGGGCGTGCCGGTGGTGTCCACCAAGGGGTACTCCGAGCGCCAGCGCGCCTCGCGAAAGGCGAACACGGCCGCCGCGAGGAGCAGCAGGACGGCGACGAGGACGAGGAATGCGCGAAATTTCACGTCGGGGGCTTTCGTGCGGCCTGCGAATGTAACGCCCCTTGCGTGCGCCCGGTCCGCTGCCAACTATCCGTCCGTGGCCCGCTCCGGGCCCTGACGAAGGAACGAAGCATGTTCAAGCGCCTGACCCTCCTGTGGACCGTGCTGCGCGGCGACGCCCGGCAGCTCTGGGCGGCCCTGCGCCACCCGGCCGCGCCGGGTTGGCTGAAACTGGGCACCGCCCTCATCGTCCTGTACGTGCTCTCGCCCATCGACCTGGTGCCCGACTTCATCCCGGGCCTGGGCATGGTGGACGACATCGTGCTGGTGCCGCTGGCGATCCGCTGGCTGCTGCAGCGCCTGCCGCCGGCGCTGCGCGAGGCCGCGGCGCGGCGCCGCTGACCGGCGGGGCTTGCGCATCCGCGCCGGGGCAGGCCAATAATCGGCCATGCCCCGGCCCGGCTGGATCCCATCGTCCCTGCGCGAGCGCCCGGCCCTGGCCGCGCTGCTGCTGGCGGCCTGCCTGCCCGCGGGGTGCAGCCGCGGCGGCGACGCGCCGTGGTCCGGCTATGCCGAAGGCGACTACGTCTACGTGGCCGCGCCGCTCGCCGGCACGCTGGCCACGCTGCGCGTGCAGGCGGGCCAGCAGGTCCGCCAGGGCCAGCCCCTGTTCTCCCTCGATGCCGAATCGGAACGCGCCGCCCGCGAGGAAGCGCAGGCGCGCCTGGCCGCAGCCCGCTTCCAGGCGGCCAACACGGAGAAAGGCCGCCGGCCGCCGGAAATCGCCATGACGCAGGCGCAGCTGGTGCAGGCGCGCGCGCAGCTGGACCTCGCGCGGCGCGAGCTGGCGCGCAAGACGCCGCTGGGCCCCAGCGGCGCCGTTTCGCGCGAGGAGATCGACGCGGCGCGCAGCGCGGTGGACCAGGCGCAGGCACGCGTCGCCGAACTGGAGGCTTCGCTGCGCGTCGCGCAACTGCCTTCGCGCACCGACGAACGCGGCGCCGCGGAAGCGCAGGTGGAAGCCGCGCGCCAGGTGCTGCGCCAGAACGCCTGGCGCGAAGCGCAGAAGGGCCAGGACGCGCCGGCCGATGCCGTGGTGAGCGACACCTTCTTCCGTCCCGGCGAGTTCGTCGCGGCAGGGCAGCCGGTGCTGTCGCTGCTGCCGCCCGGCAACCTCAAGGCGCGCTTCTACGTGGCCGAAGCCGAGCTCGCGCGCATCGCGCCGGGCCAGGAGGTGCGCCTGTCCTGCGACGGCTGCGGCCACCCCATCGCCGCGCGCGTGAGCTTCATCGCGACGCAACCCGAGTACACGCCGCCGGTCATCTACTCCAACGCGCAGCGCAGCAAGCTGGTGTTCCTCGTGGAGGCGCGGCCGGTGTCGGCGGCGGATGCGACGCGGCTGCGTCCCGGGCAGCCGCTGGACGTGCGGCCGGCGCCCAGGCCATGACCGCGTTGGCGATCGACGTACGCGGCCTGACGAAGCGCTATGGCAAGCGTGCCGTCGTCGATCGCGTCGACCTGCAGGTCGCCACCGGCCGCATCTGCGGCTTCCTCGGCCCGAACGGCAGCGGCAAGACCACCACCATCCGCATGCTGTGCGGGCTGCTGCGGCCGGATGCGGGCGAAGGCCGCTGCCTCGGCTTCGACGTGCTGCGCCAGTCGCGCGAGATCAAGCTGCAGTCCGGCTACATGACGCAGAAGTTCGGGCTCTACGAGGACCTCTCCATCCGCGAGAACCTGGACTTCGTCGCGCGCCTCTTCCAGTTGCCGGAGCGCGAACGCGCGGTGGACGACGCGGTGCGGCGGCTCGGCCTCGTGGAGCGCCAGCAGCAGCTCGCCGGCACGCTCTCCGGCGGCTGGAAGCAGCGCCTCGCGCTCGCCGCGTGCCTGATCCACGCACCGCGCCTGCTGCTGCTCGACGAACCCACGGCCGGCGTGGACCCGAAGGCGCGGCGCGAGTTCTGGGACCACATCCGCGCCCTCGCGGACGAAGGCATGACGGTGCTGGTCTCGACGCACTACATGGACGAGGCCGAGCGCTGCGACGAGCTCGCGTACATCGCCTACGGCGCGCTGCTCGCGCGCGGCACGGCGCCCGAGGTGGTGCAGCAGGCGGGGCTGCCGGAAGGCGCATCGCTGGAGGAAGCGTTCGTGCAGCTGATCGCCCGCGCGCAGGACAATTTCGCGACGCCATGATGCGCCTGTCCTGGGCCCGCACCTACGCGGTCTTCCTCAAGGAGTTCCAGCAGATGATGCGGGACCGGCTCACCTTCGCCATGGCGATCGGCGTCCCCATCCTGCAGCTGGTGCTCTTCGGCTATGCCATCAACACCGATCCGCGCGGCCTGCCGACGGCGATGGTCAGCGCGGACAACGGGCCCATCGCACGCAGCATCGTGGCCACCGTGCAGAACACGGGCTACTTCCGCATCGTGCACCAGGGCACCAGCGACGCCGAGGGCGAGGCGCTGCTGGAACGCGGCGAGGTGCAGTTCCTGCTGGTCATCCCGCCGCGCTTCGGCCAGCAGGTGGTGCGCGGCGAGAAGCCATCGCTGCTGCTGGCGGTGGATGCGACCGACCCGTCGTCATCGGGTCCCGCGCTCGCCGCGCTCGATGCCGCCGCGCGCCAGGCGCTGCAGCGTGAACTCACCGGGCCGCTGCGCAGCCTGCAGGCGCAGGGCCTGCCGTTCGGGATGGTGGTGCACAAGCGCTACAACCCCGAAGGGCTCTCGCGCTACAACATCGTGCCGGGGCTGGTGGGCACCATCCTCACGATGACGATGGTCATGCTCACCTCGCTGGCGATGACGCGCGAACGCGAGCGGGGCACGATGGAGAACCTGCTCGCCACGCCCGTGCTGCCCGCGGAGGTGATGGCCGGCAAGATCCTGCCCTACGTCGTGATCGGTTACGTGCAGCTCGCGGTGATTCTCGCGGCGGCGCGGCTGCTGTTCGAGGTGCCCATGGAGGGAAGCATGGCGCTGCTGCTCGCCATGATCGGCGTCTTCATCGTCGCGAACCTGGGCGTGGGCTTCACCTTCTCGACGCTCGCGCGCAACCAGCTGCAGGCGATGCAGATGACGTTCTTCTTCTTCCTCCCCAGCATGCTGCTCTCCGGCTTCATGTTCCCCTTCCGCGGCATGCCGCAATGGGCGCAATGGCTCGGCGAGCTGCTGCCGCTCACGCACTTCCTGCGCATCGTGCGGGGCATCCTGCTGAAGGGCAACGACGCGGGGCAGCTCGTGGGCGAGCTGTGGCCCATGCTGGCGTTCATGGCGGTGGCGACGGCGGTGGCGTTGGCGCGGTATCGGCAGACGCTGGATTGAGGGGGCGGTTGCTGGGGTCGCCTGCGGCGAACCCAGCCTACCGGTCGGCGCGGGTGGGGTTGTTGTCGGCGCGGGTGTGGGTTGTTGTCGACGCGGGCGGGGGTTGTTGTCGACGGGGATGTTGTCGACGCGGGTGAGCGGTGTCGTCGACGCGGGCGTTCGTAGGCTGGGTTCGCCGCAGGCGACCCCAGCAAGCTTCACGCAGGCGGTGCCGTGGCCGCCACCACCTCCGGCGCACCCACCTTGATCGTCCCGTCCGGCCGCTCGTACGTCGCGGTGATCATTCCGCTCGCGAGCGCCCGCTGCTGGATCGCTTCCACCACCTCATCCCGCCCCGGCGTCTTGCCGAAGGGCTCGCCGGGCCCCAGCGCGAAGAGCTGGAACACGTAGCGGTGCTGCCCGTGCCCCGGCGGCGGGTCGGGCGGCAGCCAGCCGGTGCGGAAGTAGGAATTGCGGCCCTCGTGCACGTCGTCGCCCTCGTGGCCGGGGCTGTCCAGCGCGCCTTCGTGCAGGCTGCCGTCCTCGGCGGGCAGGCCGACGACGATCGCGTGCACCAGCGGCTCGCCCGTGGGCGCATCCGCGTCTTCCACGATCAGCACCAGGCTGTCCGTGCCCTGCGGCACGCCTTGCCAGTGCAAGGGCGGCGACACGCCTTCGCCGTCGGCCGTGTAGCGCGCCGGGAGGGGCGCGTGGTCGGCGAAGGCGAGGCTGCCGAGCTGCAGCAGCCCCTGGCCCGTGCGCAGGCCGCTGCGGTTGAAGGCGATCTTCTCCAGGCCCGCGCGCCGGTCGCGCAGCACGTGGCCGACCGCGGGGGGCAGTTTCTCGAGCATGGCGTCACTCCTGGCTTTCTTGTGTAACGCCGGGTTCGCGCAACGGTTGTCGGACAAGGGCGCCTCCCGCCCGGGCTGCTCGGCCACAATGCGCTCCAGCATGGCCCCTGCCGTCCCGCGCCGCATCCTGCCCGTCATCGTGCTGTCGCAGTTCGCGGGCACGTCCCTGTGGTTCGCCGTGAATGCGGTGCTGCCCGACCTGCAGCGCGGCTGGGCGCTGCCGCCCGCGGCGCTCGCGAGCCTGACCACGGCGGTGCAGCTCGGGTTCGTCGCCGGCACCCTCGTGTTCGCGCTCCTGACGCTGGCCGACCGCTTTCCGCCCACGCGCGTGTTCCTCTTCTGCGCGCTGGCGGCCGCGGCGTGCAACGCGGCGATCGCGGCGCTGGACGGGCAGTACGCGCTGTTGCTGGCCTTGCGCTTCGCGGTCGGCTTCCTGCTGGCCGGCATCTATCCGGTGGGCATGAAGATCGCGGCCAGCTGGTACCGCGAAGGACTCGGCGCCGCGCTCGGCGTGCTGATCGGCGCGCTGGTGCTCGGCACGGCCCTGCCGCACGGGTTGCGGGCGTTGGCGGGCGAGGGCGGCATGGCGTTCGCGACGGGTGGCCTGCAGCCCTGGCAATGGGTGGTGCTGTCGGTGTCGGTGCTCGCCGCGCTGGGCGGCATCGCCACCGCCAGCCTCGTGCCCGAGCACCGCATGGGCGCCGGCGCGCCGGTCCGCTTGCGCGCGCTCTCCGCGTTGTGGCGCGAGCCGCGCCTGCGCGCCTCGGTGTTCGGCTACTTCGGCCACATGTGGGAGCTGTATTCGCTGTACGTGCTGGTGCCCGTCGTCATCGCGACGCGCCACGCGGGCACGACCGTCAGCGCGCTCGCCTTCTGGACGATCGCCGCGGGCGCGCTCGGCTGCGCCGGCGGCGGCCTCTTCGTGCGCCGCTTCGGCAGCGCCCGCGTGGCCCGGTGGCAGCTCGCCACCAGCGGCGCCTGCTGCGTGCTCGCGCCGGCGATGCTCTCCGCGCCCCAGCCGCTCTTCGTCGCCTGGCTGCTGCTGTGGGGCCTCAGCGTCGCGGGCGACTCGCCGCAGTTCTCCGCGCTCACGGCCCGCAACGCGCCGCCCGAGGTGGTGGGCAGCGTCCTCACCTTCACCAACTGCATCGGCTTCGCGATTTCGGTGGCGAGCATCGAGGTGTTCGTGCGCGCCGCGCAGGCGTGGCCGCTGGCCGCCGTGCTCCCGTGGCTGGCGGTCGGCCCGCTGCTGGGCGTGCTGGCGATGCGGCCGCTGTTCCGCGCCGCGCCCTAGAATCCCGCCACACACAAAGGAGACCCTCTTGCGCCGTACCTTCCTCTCCCTGGCCGTCCTTGCCGCCGCCTCGCTGCTCGGCACCCCGGCCTTCGCCGACACCTGGCCGAGCAAGCCGATCAAGGCCATCGTGCCGTTCGCCCCCGGCAGCGCCACCGACCAGATCGGCCGCGCCTTCGCCGCCGAGATGGCGAAGACGCTGGGGCAACCCATCGTGGTGGACAACAAGCCGGGCGTGAACGGCATGCTCGGGGCGGCCGAAGTGGCCAAGGCCGCGCCCGACGGCTACACCATCCTGATCGGCACCAACAGCACCAATGCGGCGCTGAAGAGCCTGATGAAGCAGCTGCCCTACAACCAGGACACCGCCTTCGCGCCCCTGGGCTACATGGGCTCGGTGCCGCTGATCGTCGCCGTGAACAACGACGTCCCCGCGAAGAACCTGCGCGAGCTGGTCGCGCTGGCCAAGGCGAAGCCGGGCAACGTGACCTTCGCGAGCGCCAGCACCTCGCAGCTGGTCTCCACCGAGATGCTCGCCAGCATGGCCGGCGTGCAGATGACGAACGTGCCGTACAAGAGCGGTCCCGCCGCCATGACGGACCTGATCGGCGGGCAGGTGAACCTCTTCACCGCCGACTTCGCGGTGATGCTGCCGCAGGTGAAGGGCGGCAAGGTGCGCGGCCTCGCGGTCACGTCGACGAAGCGCTCGCCCGCGATCCCCGAACTGCCGACGGTCAACGAGGCGCTGGGGCTGAAGGACTACGAGCTGATCGCGTACTTCGCGATGTTCGCGCCGGCAGGCACGCCGCCGGACGTGGTCGCGAAACTGAACCAGGCCATCAACGCCGCGGCGAACAACAAGGAAGTGCAGGACAAGTTCGCGCCCATCGGCTTCGTCGTGGAACCGGGCACGCCCGACGCCCTGGCGCAGCGCACGAAGGCGGAAACGGCGAAGTGGGCGAAGGCGATCAAGGACGCGAAGATCGAGCCGCAGTAAAGTCCGTCATCCCCGCGCAGGCGGGGACCCAGGGCTTTCGAGGAAGCGGCCCGCGGGCCGCTTCTTTCGTTCGGGGAGCCCTGGGTTCCCGCCTTCGCGGCAATGACGGCTAAGCGCTCGCCGCGTCCAGCTTCCTCAAGGTCTCCGCCGGCAGCCGCAACTGCGCCGCCTGCACCAGCTCCTGCAACTGCGCCAGCGAGGTCGCACTCGCGATCGGCGAGGTGACCGCCGGCTGCGCCAGCAGCCAGGCGATCGCCACCTGCCCCGGCGTGCAGCCCGTCTCCTTCGCCGCCTGGTCCAGCGCGGCCAGGATCTTCCGCCCCCGGTCGTCCAGGTACTTCTTGACCACCATGCCGCCGCGCGGGCTCTTGGCCACGTCCGCTTCGCTGCGGTACTTGCCCGTGAGGAAGCCCGCGGCGAGCGCGTAGTAGTTCATGACGCCGACCTGTTCGCGCTGGCACAAGGCCTGCAGCTCGCGTTCGAAATCGGCGCGGTCGTACAGGTTGTACAAGGGTTGCAGCGACTCGTAGCGGGGCAGGCCCTGCCGCGCGCTCACCTGCAGCGCCTCGGCGAGGCGCGGCGCCGTGTAGTTGGAGGCACCGATCGCGCCCACCTTGCCTTCCTCGATGAGGCGCGCGAAGGCTTCCAGCGTCGCCTCCAGCGGCGTGGACTCGTCGTCCTTGTGGGCCTGGTACAGGTCGATGCGGTCCACCCGCAGGCGGCGCAGCGAGGCTTCCACCGCTTCGCGGATGCGCTGCGGTTTCAGGCCGATGCGGCCTTCGCCCATGTCCATGCCGACCTTGGTCGCGATGACGACCTTGTCGCGGCGGCCGCCCTGCGCCAGCCAGCGGCCGATCACCGTCTCCGACTCGCCGCCCGCGTGGCCCGGCGCCCAGCGCGAATACACGTCGGCGGTGTCGATGAAGTTGAAGCCCGCGTCCACCCACGCATCGAGCAGGGAGAACGAAGTCTTCTCGTCGGCCGTCCAGCCGAACACGTTGCCGCCGAAGCACAGCGGCGAGACTTGCAGGGCCGAGCGGCCCAGCTTGCGGTATTCCATCGTGGTTTCCTCAGCGTTGCGACCAGAAGGCGCGCTGCACCGCGAGCACTTCGCCGGCGATTTCCGGCACGGGCCCGAGCAGTTCCACCGGCTTCTGGCAGTGGTCGAAGACGTAGCGTGCGGGCACGCTCATCGTGGGGTTCTCGGCATGGCTGCCGGTAGCCTGCAGCAGCATCGCTTCGGTGAGCCCGAAGACCACGCGGCCGATGTTGGCCCAGTAGGCGGTGCCCGCGCACATGCAGCAGGGCTCCACCGAGGTGTAGAGCGTGCAGTCCCAGAGGTAATCGGCCGGGTAGTTCGTGGCCGCGACGCGGGCCAGCGTGGACTCGGCATGGTTCACCGTGTCGATGTTGCACTGCTCCAGCAGCACCGTCTCGTGGTCCGGCGCGACGAGGATGGCGCCGAAAGGATGGTGGCCGAGCGTGACGGCGCGCTGCGCCACTTCGTTGCAGCGGCGCAGGTGCCGCAGGACCTGCTCCTGCGAGGGGGAGCCGCGCATCCTCAGACGCCTCCGTGCGGATGCGTCGGATCGATCCAGAGCACCTGCTCCGGCTTCTCGACCGGCTCGATGTCCAGGTTGACCGCGACGGCCTGGCCGTCGCTGCGGCACAGCACGCACTCCAGCACCTCGGTCGGGCTGGCGTTGATCTCCTGGTGCGGCACGTAGGGCGGGACGTAGATGAAGTCGCCCGGACCCGCTTCGGCCGTGAACTCCAGGTGCTCGCCCCAGCGCATGCGCGCGCGGCCCTTCACCACGTAGATCACGCTCTCGAGGTGGCCGTGGTGGTGCGCGCCCGTCTTCGCGTCCGGATGGATGCTGACGGTCCCTGCCCAGAGCTTCTGCGCGCCGACGCGCGCGAAGTTGATGGCCGCCTTGCGGTCCATGCCCGGCGTCTGCGCGGTGTTCGCGTCCAGCTGGTTGCCCGGGATGACGCGCACGCCGTCGTGCTTCCAGCGCGCTTCGCCGTGCTCGTGCGGATGGTCGTGGTGGTGCTCGCTCATGGGGGCAGCGTACACGGATTGCGCCGGCAAGCACAATGCAGGCATGAGCGACGAGAACCTGCCCCTGCTGGATGCCCCCGCGCTGCGCGCGCTCGCGCAGGCGCACGACGGGCCGGGCTGCCCCGCCTGCGCGGCGATCCGCGCGCCCGGCTGGGAGGCGCTGCCCGGCGGCTTCGATGCTTCGCGGCTGCGCAAGGCCGGCACCTTGCGCGACCCGCGCGTGGACGATCCCACGCTCGAGGAATGGCACCCGCAAGGCACGCGTTCCTGGTCGCCCGAGGCGCCGGTCGCGCCGGCCTTCTTCCCGTACAACCGTTGCGACGCCTGGCAGTGCGCGGCTTGCGGGCGGCCGTTCCTGCGCTACACGGAGTACGGCGGCTACTACGTGGAGGAGCGGGTGCGCGAGCTGCATGCCGCGCTGGTCGTGGACGCGCCCCTGCCGTGACCTGCGGCTGCTGACATGCACTGTCGCGCCTGTCCGTCACGACCGCCGTGGTGGCGCGGCCATCCTGCAAGCTCCACAAGTCCAGGAGTACAGAACATGGCAACCGCAAAGAAGCAGGCTTCCTCCCGTGGCCGCAGCCAGGACCGCAGCAAGGTCGCCGGCGGGCAGAAGCACGAAGTGCAGTACGAGGCGAAGAAGACGGGCGCTTCCGCCGCCGACGTGAAGCGCGCCGTCAAGTCGGCCGGCAACAGCCGCACGAAGGTGGAGCGCGAGCTCAAGAAGTGAGCGGCCGGCCGGCCGCGCAGTCTTTGGTCTGCCCGTGCCGCGCTGACAAGGGGAACGGCTCTGCGCCTGCACGGCTGCGCCACGCGCAGGCCGTACCCTTGGTGACATGAAGAGGAAGTTCGAAACGCTCGCCCTGCTGGCCTGCCTGGCCGTGGGCGGGACGGCACACGCCGTGAAGTTGCCCAAGCCTGCGCCCATGACGCAGGCGCAGTACGAAGCCGGGAAGCGCCAGATCGAGGCGGAGTACAAGGCGAACCGCAAGCTCTGCGATGCGATGAAAGGCAAGCGGGAGGACGTCTGCGAAACGGAGGCGAAGGCCCGCGCCGAAGCGCTCGAGGCCGAGCTCGAGGCGAAGTTCAAGCCCAGCCCCGAGGCGTCCCAGAAGGCCAAGAACGTGACGGCCGATGCGAACTACCAGGCCGCGAAGGCCAAGTGCGACCTGCTGAAGGACAAGGCGAAGGACCGCTGCGTCAAGGAAGCCAAGGCCGCGCGCGAGGCGGCCATCCGCCAGGCGAAGGTGGAGAAGGTGCAGGAAACCGGCGGGGCCTTCGCGAGCAGTACCGGCAAACGCGCCATGTAGTCGTGTTCTGACAGCGGAACCTTCGCGCTTCCTACTGCTGGGGCAGGGGGCACCCGCGTTTCTGGGGTGGACCGTTCCAAAACCTCCACTCCAGAAAGGACCACCCCATGAAACAGATCACCAGCCTGGCCGTCGCCCTGTGCCTGGGATTCGCCGGTTCCGCGTTCGCGGCCGACAACACCGCCATGAGCAAGGACGCGTACAAGTCCGCGAAGGACAGGATCGAGGAGCAGGCCAAGGCGGACAAGAAGGCCTGCGACGCGATGAAGGACAACGCCAGGGACGTGTGCAAGGCCGAGGCGAAGGGCAAGGAGAAGGTCGCCAAGGCCGAACTCGACGCGCAGAACAAGCCGGGCGCCAAGGCCGACGAGAAGGTGAAGCTGGCGAAGGCCGACGCCGACTACGACGTCGCCAAGGAAAAGTGCGAGGACCAGAAGGGCGCTGCGCAGTCGGCTTGCAAGAAGGAAGCCAAGGCGGTGCACGACAAGGTGAAGGCCGAAGCGAAGGCGGACGCGAAGGCCGCGGACGCAAAGATGGACGCGAAGAAGAAGTCCTGACGCCTCGCCACGGGCAGGGGAGCTACCCCAGCCCGATCCCGCGCAGGTAGGCGTCCACCGCCTTCAGCGCGATCGGCTCGAGCTCGAACGCACCAGGATCGAGCAGCCAGTTCTGGATGAAGCCGTCCAGCAGGGCGTGCAGGCCGTGCGCCGCCACGGTGGCGGGCACGGCCAGCTTCACGCCGCGGGCCTGCGCGCTGCGCAGCAGCACGTGGCGGAAGCGGTCGGTCCACAGGTTGCGGATCTGCAGGTGCCGCGCCCGCACCGCGCACAGGCTGTCGACGTACTCCACCTTGTGCGTCGCCACTTCGAACACGCGGCGCGTCTGCGGATCGTTGACGGTCTGGCGCAGCGCGGCGCGCAGGGCCTTCTTCAGCCCGGGCAGCGGATCGTCTTCCGGCTGCGCATCCACGAGAGACAACGCACCCTGCAGGGGCATTGCGACGCGGTCCATCATCGCGTTGAACAGGTCCGCCTTGTCCTTGAAGTGCCAGTAGATCGCACCGCGCGTGGTGCCGGCCGCCTGCGCGATGTCGTTGAGCGAGGTGCCGGCGACCCCCTGCGCGAGGAACACGTGTTCCGCCGCGTCGAGCAGGGCGTGGCGGGTGGCGAGGGCTTCTTCCTTCGTGCGGCGGACCATGACCCGGCTAATATACATGCAAGTCTGCATGTATATACTCGCGCTCTTGCGCTGGCCTGCCGTCCCGGGGCCGCTTTCCGCTCCACACACGAACAACACCGATGGCTGCACGCTTGCCGCACATTCCCGCATGGTCCCTCCTGTCCCTCCTCGTCCTCGTCCTTGCCGCCTGCGGCAAGGGTGACGGCGCGCCCCAGCAGGGCGCCGGCGGCGGCATGCCGCCACCGGAAGTCGGCGTGGTGCGCGTCGCCACCGGCGACATCGGCATCGTCCGCGAGCTGCCCGGCCGCCTGGAAGCCTCCCGCGTCGCGCAGGTGCGCGCGCAGGCCACCGGCATCGTGCTCAAGCGCGAGTTCCGCGAAGGCAGCGACGTGCGCGCGGGCCAGCTCCTGTTCCGCATCGACCCCGGCCCGTACGCCGCGCAGGTGGCCAGCGCGCAGGCCAACGTGGCCAAGGCGCAGGCCGCCTTCGCCAAGGCGAACGCGCTGGAACAGCGCTACCGTCCGCTGGTCGAGGCCAACGCGATCAGCAAGCAGGAGTACGCGGACGCGGTCGCAGCCGAGAAGCAGGCCGAGGCCGACGTGGCCGCCGCGCGTGCCGCGCTGCGCGCCGCGGAGATCAACATGGGCTACACCACCGTCAATGCGCCGATCTCCGGCCGCATCGGCCGCGCGCTCGTCACCGAAGGCGCGCTCGTGAGCCAGGCCGAGGCGACGCAGCTCGCGGTCATCCAGCAGATCAACCCGCTCTACATCAACTTCACGCAGTCCGCGACCGAGGTCACGGAGCTGCGCCGCGCGCTGCAGGAAGGCCGCCTCAAGCGCGCCGGCAGCGAAGGCGCGCAGGTGCGCGTGCAGCTCGAGGACGGCAGCCTGCATCCCCAGCCCGGCCGCCTGCTGTTCGCGGACCTCACGGTGGACCAGAACACGGGCCAGGTGACGTTGCGCGCCGAGGTGCCGAACCCCGCCGGCATGCTGCTGCCCGGCATGTACGTGCGCGTGCAGATCGAGCAGGCCAAGGCCGGCAACGCGCTGCTGCTGCCGCAGCAGGCCGTGACGCGCTCGCCGCAGGGCGACACCGTGATGGTGGTGGACGCCAACGGCAACGTGAGCCAGCGCACCATCAGGATCGGCGGCGCGCAGGACAGCAAGTGGGTGGTGCTCGGTGGCCTGGCGGCCGGCGAGCAGGTGATGGTCGACGGCTTCCAGAAGCTGCGCCCCGGCGCGCCCGTGAAGCCGGTGCCCTGGGGCGCCAGCTCCGGGCCGGCCGGCACGGCTGCCGTGCCCGCGTCCGCCCCGGCTTCGGCGGCCGCCCCGGCCGCATCCGCGGCGTCCGCCCCGGCCTCCGCTGCGTCGCAGGCGAAGAAGGGCTGACCCGTCCATGGCCAAGTTCTTCATCGACCGCCCCATCTTCGCGTGGGTGATCGCGCTGTTCATCATCGTGATCGGCGGCGTCGCCGTCACCCGGCTGCCGATCGCGCAGTACCCGCCGGTGGCGCCGCCCGCCATCGTGCTGACCGCCACCTACCCGGGCGCCTCCGCGAGCACGCTGGAACAGAGCGTGATCAGCGTGATCGAGCAGGAAATGAACGGCTCGCCCGGCATCATGTACATGGAGTCGGTCACGCAGGCCAACGGCGTGGGCCAGATCACCATCAGCTTCGAGCCGGGCACCAATCCGGCGCTGGCGCAGGTGGACGTGCAGAACCGGCTGGCGCGCGCGACGCCGCGCCTGCCTTCGGCGGTGACGCAGCAAGGCGTGCGCGTCGAGCAGTCGCGCTCCAACTTCCTGCTGTTCACGATCCTGTCCTCGGACGACCCGAACTTCACGCCCGTGGACCTCGGCGACTACGCGGCGCGCAACATCCTGCCGGAGATCCAGCGCATCCCCGGCGTCGGCCAGGCGCAGCTGTTCGGCACCGAAGCGGCGATGCGCGTCTGGATCGACCCGGACAAGCTGGTCGGCTTCAACATGTCGGTGGCGGAAGTCAACGCCGCCATCCGCGCGCAGAACGCGCAGGTGTCCGCCGGCACGATCGGTGACCTTCCGAACATCCCCGGCCAGACCATGGCGGCCACCATCGTGGTGCCCGGCCAGCTGACCAGCGTCGAGCAGTTCGGCAACATCGTGCTGCGCTCCTCGCCCGGCGGCGCCACGGTGCGCCTGAAGGACGTGGCGCGGGTCGAGCTGAACGCCCAGTCCTTCGCGACCGCCGCGCGCCTGAACGGCAAGCCCTCCACCGGCATCGGCGTGCAGCTCGCCTCCTCGGGCAACGCGCTCGCCACCGCCGACGCCATCCGCAAGCGCATGGGCGAACTCGCCCCGTACTTCCCGCGCGGCATGAAGTGGGACATCCCGTACGACAGCTCGCGCTTCATCAGGATCTCGATCACGCAGGTGGTGGAGACGCTGGTCGAGGCGGTGGTGCTCGTGTTCCTGGTGATGTTCCTGTTCCTGCAGAACTGGCGCTACACCATCATCCCGACGCTCGTCGTGCCCGTGGCCCTGCTGGGTACCTTCGGCGCGCTGCTCGCCCTGGGCTTCTCGATCAACGTGCTCACCATGTTCGGCATGGTGCTGGTGATCGGCATCGTGGTGGACGACGCCATCGTGGTGGTGGAGAACGTCGAGCGGATCATGAGCCACGAGGGGCTGCCGCCACGCGAAGCCACGCGCAAGGCCATGGGCCAGATCCAGGGCGCCATCATCGGCGTGACCGTGGTGCTGATCTCGGTGTTCGTGCCGCTCGCCTTCTTCGCGGGCTCGACCGGCAACATCTACCGGCAGTTCTCCGCCGTGATGGTGGCCTCGATCGCGTTCTCGGCACTGATGGCCCTGTCGCTCACGCCGGCGCTGTGCGCGACGCTGCTCAAGCCGGTGGAGGCCGGCCACCACGAGGAGAAGCGCGGCTTCTTCGGCGCCTTCAACCGCTTCTTCACGCGCACCGCCAAGGGCTACGAGGGCTGGGTGGCGCGCCTGCTGAAGCGCGGCGGCCGGATGATGATCATCTACGGCGTGATCGCCGCCGTGGCCGCGCTCATCTACACGCGCCTGCCCACGTCCTTCCTGCCGCAGGAAGACCAGGGCAACATCATCGTGAACGTGCAGCTGCCCCCGGGCGCGACCCTGCAGCGCACGACGGCCGTCATGGAGCAGGTGGAGAGCTTCATCCTGAAGCAGCCCGAGGTGCAGAGCATGGTGGGCGTGCTGGGCTTCTCGTTCTCCGGCCAGGGCCAGAACGCGGGCCTCGCCTTCGTGACGCTGAAGGACTGGGACCAGCGCAAGGGCGAGGAGCACTCGGCGCAGGCGCTGGCGGGCCGCGCGTTCGGCGCGCTGTCCGGCATCCGCGACGCCTTCATCTTCCCGCTCAGCCCGCCGCCGATCCCGGAACTGGGCGTGGCGTCCGGCTTCACCTTCCGCCTGCAGGACCGCGGCGGCAACGGCCACGACGCGCTGGTCGCCGCGCGCAACCAGCTGCTCGGCCTGGCCGCGCAGAGCAAGGTGCTGGCGCAGGTGCGCCCCGACGGCCTGGAAGACGCGCCGCAGCTGCAGGTGGACATCGACCGCGAGAAGGCGCAGGCGCTGGGCGTCACCTTCGATGCGATCAACGCCACGCTGTCGACGGCGCTGGGCTCGTCGTACATCAACGACTTCCCCAACCGCGGCCGCCTGCAGCGCGTGGTGGTGCAGGCCGATGCGCCTGCCCGCATGCAGCCGGAGGACCTGCTGCGCCTGAACGTGCCGAGCACGCAAGGCAACGTGGTGCCGCTGGGGACGTTCGCGAAGACGCGCTGGGTGACCGGCTCCATGCAGAACGTGCGCTACAACGGCTATCCGGCGATGCGCATCTCCGGCTCGCCCGCACCGGGCTACAGCACGGGCGCGGCGATGGCGGAGATGGAACGCCTGGCGGCGCAGCTGCCCGCCGGCTTCGCGTACGAATGGACCGGCCAGTCGCGCGAGGAAAAGCTCGCGGGCGCGCAGGCGCTCGTGCTGTACGGCTTCGCCATCCTGGCGGTGTTCCTGTGCCTCGCGGCGCTGTACGAGAGCTGGTCGATCCCGCTCGCGGTGATCCTGGTGGTGCCGCTGGGGGTGCTGGGCGTTCTGCTCGCCACCTTGTTCCGCGGCTACGCCAACGACGTGTACTTCCAGGTGGGCCTGATCACGATCATCGGCCTGTCGGCGAAGAACGCCATCCTGATCATCGAGTTCGCCAAGGACCTGCAGGCGCAGGGCAAGAGCGTCATCGAGTCGGCGCTGGCGGCGGCGCACCTGCGCTTCCGGCCGATCGTCATGACGTCCATGGCCTTCGGCCTCGGCGTGCTGCCGCTGGCCATCGCGTCCGGCGCCGGCTCCGCCAGCCAGCGCGCCATCGGCACCGGCGTGCTGGGCGGCATGCTCACCGGCACGACCCTGGCCGTGTTCTTCGTCCCGGTCTTCTTCGTGGTGGTGCGCGGCTACTTCAAGGGCAGCGAGCGCCAGCGCAAGCTGTACACGCACGAACTGGAGCGCGAGATGCCCGCGGGTGCCACGGCGGGAGACCAGGTATGAGATCGCACATGAGGACCCTCTCCACGCTCGCCGCCGCGCTGCTGCTCGCCGGCTGCTCCATGATCCCGGCGTACGAGCGCCCCGCGGCGCCCGTCGCGGGAAGCTTCCCCTATCCCTCGGCGCAGGACGGGACGCCGGCCGCGCAACTGCCCTGGCAGGACTTCTTTCCGGACGCGCGGCTGCGCTCCCTCATTGACACGGCCCTCGCGGGCAACCGCGACCTGCGCGTGGCGGTGCTCAACGTCGCCCAGGCGCGCGCGCAGTACGACATCCGCAACGCGGACCGGCTGCCGACGGTGGGCGTCAGCGCCAGTGCGTCGCGCTCGCCGAGCGCGATCACCGGCGACCAGGTGAACAGCTACTCGGTGAGCCTGGGCCTGAGCAGCTGGGAGATCGACTTCTTCGGCCGCGTCGCGGCGCTGAGCGAGTCCGCCCTGTCGCAATACCTGGCCACGGAGGAAGGCCGCAAGGCGGCGCAGGTCACCATCGTGGCCAGCGTCGCGAACGCCTGGCTCGCCCTCGTCGCCGACGAGGAACTGCTGGCGCTGACGCGCGAGACGCTGGGCACCCGCGAGGAAACGCTGCGCCTCACCCGCCTGCGCTTCGAGAACGGCGTCACGAGCGAGATCGACTTCCGCCTCGCGCAGTCGCTGGCGGAGAGCTCGCGCGCGGCGCTCGCGCAGACGCAGCGCCAGCGCGCCAACGACCTCAACGCGCTCGCCTTGCTGATCGGCCAGCCGGTTCCGCCCGATTTCCTCGTGGGCCTCACCACGCGCGACGTGAAGCTGCCGGACGTGCCAGCGGGCGTGCCGTCGGAGGTGCTGGTGCGCCGTCCCGACGTGCGCCAGGCGGAACGGCAGCTGCTGGCCGCCAACGCCAACATCGGCGCGGCGCGCGCGGCGTTCTTCCCGCGCATCTCGCTCACGGCGGGCATCGGCACGGCGAGCTCCGAGCTCTCGGGCCTGTTCCAGAGTGGCGCCTGGGGCTACACCGTTGCCCCGAGCCTGCTGCAGCCCATCTTCGACGCCGGCCGCAACCGCGCGAACCTGGCCTCCGCCGAAGTGTCGCGCGACATCGCGGTGGCGCAGTACGAGCGCAGCATCCAGCAGGCGTTCCGCGACGTGGCCGACGCCCTGGCCGGGCGTGCGACGTATGGGGAACAGCTGCGCGCGCTCGGCGCGGTGGCCGACGCGGAGGCCGCGCGCTTCCGCCTCGCGCGCCTGCGCTACGAAAGCGGCGTGGCCAGCTACCTGGACCTGCTGGACGCGCAGCGCGCGCTGTTCACGGCGCAGACGGCGCTCGTGCAGTCACGGCTGGCAAGCCTGCAGAACCAGGTGGCCTTGTACCGGTCGCTGGGCGGGGGCTGGACGGAACCCGTCGCTCAATAACGCACGTCGACGCGGCGCTGCAGCGTGCTGGCGAGGCGCAGCATGCGGCCGATGCGGGTCTGGGCGATGGAGGAGAGCAGGGAGGCGGCGAGGAGCATTTCTTTTCCGTCAGGCATGTCTTTCGATGCCCGTATGGTCGCTGCCCGCGCGGCCGCAGCCCGTCGGTGGACTACGGCGATCGAAGTCGCCGTGCTGCGGACAGCCGTAGGATGCGCTCGCAGCACGAAAGTACCAGGAGCCCCGCAGGGCTCCCGGTGTCAGGGCGCGTCGCCCTGGCTCGCCACCTGGTGGTAGACGCTGGTGATGGCGTAGCCCTTTTCCTCGATCTGCGCCCGCGGGTTGTCGATTTCGTACGGGTGCAGGTGCTCCACCGCGTCGTCGACGTGCACGGCTTGCTTGCGTGCCTGCCAGTCGACGTTGGTGGCTTCCTCGGGGATCGGCTGTCCCGTCGGCACGATGAGGTAGGAGAGCTTGTTGCCAGGCTCGCTGCGGCGGTAGATGTCGACGTTCATGACGGGATTCTTGGGCCACATCCGGCCGGCGCGGCGTAGGACGGCGCCCACATCCGCTCGGCCGTACGGGGAGGCGCCTAGAGCAGTTCCACGCGCTGCGCCCGGACGACGAGCTCCTCCTGGCCGAAGCGGCGCCCCAATTCGGTGCGGTATGCCGCCCACCAGGCGCGGTCGGGGTCCTCGACCATGACTTCGTAGACCACGATGTCGTCGCGGGCCACGCTCCCGCCGTTGTCGCTCCACAGCCCCTCCGCCGGGGCGCGGTTGTACGCCGTGAGCCCGCCGAAGCGGTCGACCAGCTCCTGGCGCACGGCCGCGAACAGTGCCTGCGGCTGGCGGCTGCCGTCGTTGCGGAACACGGGGAGCAGCAATTGCACGAGGTGCATCCGGCCAGCATAAGCCAGGTCCGAGGCGCCGGGGCGTGCGGCAGAGGCTGGTGCAGACTACACTGCGGGTTCCTCAAGCATGGCCGCCCGTCGATGATCGAACGTTCGCAACACAGTGTGCTCGTCGTGGACGACAACGCTGCCACACGCTATGCCACGGCCCGCAGCCTGCGGGCCGGCGGCTTCAACATCGTGGAGGCGGCGGCCGGCGCCGAGGCGCTGGAGCTGGGTGAGTTCGTGTCCGCCGTCGTGCTCGACGTGCACCTGCCGGACCTGCTGGGCTTCGAGGTGTGCCGGCTGTTGCGCAGCAAGCCGACGACGGCGCAGCTGCCCATCGTCTACCTCTCGGCGATGTACGTGACCGAGGCCGACCAGAAGCACGGCATGGAGACCGGCGGCAACGCCTATATGGTCTCGCCGGTCGACCCGGAAGCCCTGCTGGCGACGCTGGACCAGCTGATCGGCCAGCGTCCCACGCTGGCCCACTAGCTCCTAGACCACCATCGGCGTGCTCGCGCCGTCCATGGAAAGCACTGCCCCCGAGATGTAGGAAGCGCGGTCCGAGGCGAGGAACACGACCGCCGCGGCCACTTCCTCGGGCTTCGCGAGGCGCCCGAGCGGCAGCTTCTTTTCCGACTGGCGCAGGACTTCTTCCGCCGTGGTGCCGCGCAGGCGCGCATCGGCCTGCAGTCCTTCGGCCAGCCGGTCGGTGAGCGTGAGGGTGGGGTTCACCGCGTTCACGCGCACGCCGTGCGGGCCCCAGGCGGCCGCCAGGCCGGCGCTCGCCAGCATCAAGGCCGCGTTGGCGGCGCCGCCGGGCAGGTGGGTGGCCGTGGCCACCTTGCCGCCCATGCCCACCACGTTGACGATCGCGCCGCGGCCGCGCCGGCCCATGCGGCGCACGACGGGGTCCATCACGTGCACATAGGTGAAGAACTTGGACTGCATGGCATCGTGCCAGGCCTGCGGCTCCAGTTCCGCGTACGGCGTGCGCTTCGCGGCGCCGGCGGAATTCACGAGGATGTCGATGGGACCCTGCTGCGCCTCGGCTTCGTCCACCACGCGCAGCGCCGCGGCGGCGTCGCGCAGGTCGGCGCAGAAGCCCCGCACCTCGCCGCCGAGGTCGGCACGCGCGCGGTCCATGTGGCCGGGATCGCGGCCGACGAGGCTGACGCGGCAGCCTTCGCGCAGGAACTCGCGGGCGCACGCGAGCCCGATGCCGCGGCTGCCGCCGGTGACCAGCACGTGCCGGCCTTGCAGTTGCAGGTCCATCCTTTGTTTCTCCTTCAGGGGATGTCGAGCACGACGTGCCCCAGCACGCGGCCCTGTTCGACGATGTCGTGCGCCCGCGCGATGTCGGCCAGCGGCAGGCGCAGCGCAATGGTGTGGTGCAGGGCGCCGGCCTCCAGCAGCGCGCCGACTTCGCGGTGGCACAGGGCGCGTTCGTCCGCATCCATGTCGTAGACGAACAGGTGCTCCAGCCGGATCCGGTTGCGCATGAACCAGTAGGTGGGCAGCGTCGCCTCCTGCGCGCCCAGGCCGTAGACGACCACGGTGGCGCCGGAGCGCACGCAGGCCGGGTAGTGCCGCACGTTGGTCGTGAAATCCATCTCGACCACCGCATCGACGCCGCGGCCGCCGGTGAGCGCCTGCACGCGGGCGCCGACGTCCTCGTCGCGGTAGCGGATGACGTGGTCGGCGCCGGCCGCGCGTGCGTGCGCGGCCTTGTCGTCGGTACTGACGGTGGTGAGCACGGTCGCGCCCTGGCGCTTCGCCATCTGGACCGCGTAGTGGCCGACGGACCCCGCGCCACCGGACACGAGCACGGTGCGACCCGGCGCCAGCTGCGCCCGGTGAACTGCCTGCCAGGCGGTGCGCACGGGGATCCCGATGCAGGCGCCTTCCGCATCGGAGAGGCGGGTGGGCATCCGCACGGCGAGCTCCGACGGCAGCGCGATGAACTGCGCCGCGGTGCCGAAGGGCCGGTTCCACTGCGCGTTCCAGGTCCAGACGCGCTCGCCGATGCGCTCGCGCGGCACGCCTTCGCCGACCGCGTCGATCGTGCCGGCCCCATCGCTGTGCGGGATGACCAGCGGGAAGCCGAGCGCCCGGCCCATGCCGCCCTTGCGCACCTTCCAGTCGGACGGGTTCACGCCCGAGGTGGCGAGGCGCACGCGCACTTCACCCGGCCCGGGTTGGGGCGTGGGTTGATCGCCGACGGTGAGCACTTCGGGGGCCGGGCCTTGATGGGTGTAGAAGGCGGCTTGCATGGTTTGGAATTCCGGGTTGTGCGAGGAGGAGAACGCAGAGGTCGCAGAGGTTGCGCAGAGGTCGCAGAGGAATCCGGTGTTCCTCAGCCCTCCCGCGCGCGCCGCTCCAGCCCGCGCGCGAAGGCCCAGCCGAGGATGGGCAGCGCCACCGCCGGTCCCACCAGCAGCGGCAGCGGCCCGCCGTGGTCGTAAGCGTAACCGGCCAGGCTGACCCCGATCGCCTGCCCGTTGAAGAAACAGAAGGCGAAGGTGGCCATCGCCGTGCCGCGGGTGGCCGGCGCCATCTGCGTGGCATTCGTCTGCAGGGTGTTGTGCAGCAGGTAGGTGCCGAAGCCCACGGCGAGCGCGATCGGCGCGGCCAGCCAGGCGACGGGCGTGGCGTAGAGCGCGAGGAAGCCCAGGCCCATCACGATGCCGCCCGACAGCACCATGCGGCGCTCGCCGAGGCGCCGCACCACGTGGTGCGCGACCAGGGCGTAGAGCAGGCCGCCGAAGGCATACAGCGCGATGAGGCCCGAGGCCGTGGACAACGCGAGGCCGAAGCGCTGGTGCAGGTAGGAAGGCAGGAAGGCGAGCGGCCCCATGAGGATCACGCCTTCGGCGAACACCGCCAGGATGACCACGCGCGCCCACGGGATGGCGAGCACGGAGCCGAGCTGCTTCGCGAAGCCGAAGCGGCCGCCGCCGCGCACCGGCGGCGCAGAAGGAATCGTGCGCAGGCGCGCGAGCAGCAGCAGGCCCACCACGATGTAGCCGACGCAGAGCGTGCCGAAGGCGCCGCGCCAGCCCAGGGGCGAATCGGCGAAGAGTCCGCCGCCCAGCTGGCCGGCGGTCATGCCCGACAGCGTCCCCATCAGCATGCGCGCCAGGGTCGCCTGGCGCTGCTCGTAGTGCACGTGGTCGCCGATCCAGGCGATCGCCAGCGGGATGATGCCGGCGGCGGCCACGCCCCAGAAGATGCGCAGGCGCACCAGGGTCTCGAAGTCCGGCGCGAGGATGCAGGCGAGCGAGGCCAAGGCGCAGCCGAAGAGGGCGCCGCACATGACGCGGGCCTTGCCGTAGCGGTCGCCGAGCGGCCCGAAGAGCAGCTGCGAGACACCGTAGGCGACGGCGAAGGTGAGGATGACGCGGCCGGCGACGCCGGGCGTCACGGCGTAGTCGCTGGCCAGGCGCGGGATCAGCCCGTCGCAGATGCGCAGGGCGGCGCCGCTGAAGAAGCCGGCGATCGCCAGCAGCAGGATGGCGGCGCGGGTGGCGGCTTCGGGATCGGGCGCGGGGGAGGTTACTGCGGGAGAGGTCACGGAGCATCCTACAACGGCCACCGGGCGTCACTCAGCAGGCGTTGGTGCCGTCCTACGGCCGCGGCGCCGGCGAAGCGCCACCATACCGGCCATGAACCTTCCACGCGTGCAGCTCACCATCGGTGGGCATCCCATCGAGGTGTACGTCGCCCGCAGCGACGAGGAGCGGGCGCTCGGCCTGATGCACCGGCGCGACCTGCCGCAGGACGAAGGCATGCTCTTCATGTGCGATGAATGCGCCGTCCAGAGCTTCTGGATGAAGAACACGCCGCTGCCGCTGTCGATCGCGTTCCTCGAGGAGGACGGCACCATCCTGAAGATCGCCGACCTCGAGCCGCACGACCTGGAGGGCGAGTCGTCCGGGCATCCCGTGCGCTTCGTGCTGGAAGTCAACCAGGGCTGGTTCGACGAGCGCGGCATCGCGCCGGGCACGCGCATCGAAGGCCCGCTCTTCCTCGCGTCCGCCCCATGAGTGAACCCATCGTCGTCCATCCGGGCGAACCGTATCCCCTGGGCGCGACCTGGGATGGCGAAGGCGTCAACTTCGCCATCTATTCGGAGAACGCCACGCGCGTCGAAGTCTGCCTGTTCGACGCGGAAGGCAACGAGACCCGCGTGCCGCTGCGCGAGCAGACCGCGTTCACCTGGCACGGCTACCTGCCCGGCGTGCAGGCGGGGCAGCGCTACGGCTACCGCGTGCACGGTCCCTACGATCCCGACCGCGGGCTGCGCTTCAATCCCAACGTCGTCCTGCTCGACCCTTACGCACGGGCGCTCGACGGGCTGGAGAACTTCGAGCGCGGCGTCTTCGCGTACGAGCTGGGCACCGAGCGCGAGGACTACGCGATGCTGGAGCAGGACCAGCGCGGCGTGCCGCTCGGCGTGGTGGTGGACAACGCCTTCGACTGGGGCGACGACCGCTGGCCCAACACGCCCTTGCACGAGACCGTGATCTACGAGGCGCACGTGAAGGGGCTCACGCAGCTGCATCCCGACGTGCCCGAGGAACTGCGCGGCACCTACGCGGGGCTCGCGCATCCGGCCATGGTCACCTACCTGAAGAAGCTGGGGATCACCGCCGTCGAACTGATGCCGGTGCACGTGCACCTGGACGACCCTTTCCTGCTGGACAAGGGCCTCACCAACTACTGGGGCTACTCGACGCTCAATTTCTTCGCGCCGGAGCTGCGCTACAGCGCGGCGTTCAAGCGCGGCGACCCCGTCGGTGCCGTGCGCGAGTTCAAGGAAATGGTGAAGGCCCTCCACGCCGCGGGGCTGGAGGTGATCCTGGACGTGGTCTACAACCACACCTCCGAAGGCAACCACATGGGGCCGACGCTCAGCTTCAAGGGCATCGACAACCCCACGTACTACCGGCTGGTGGGCGACAACCCGCGCTTCTACTTCGACTACACCGGCACCGGCAACACGCTCAACGTGCGGCATCCGCAGACGCTGCAGCTGATCATGGATTCGCTGCGCTACTGGGTGCTGGCGATGCACGTCGACGGCTTCCGCTTCGACCTGGCGAGCACGCTCGCGCGCGGCCTGCACGAGGTCGACCAGCTCTCGGGCTTCTTCACCATCATCCACCAGGACCCGGTGCTCTCGCACGTGAAGCTGATCGCCGAGCCGTGGGACGTGGGCGAGGGCGGCTACCAGGTCGGCAACTTCCCGGTGCGCTGGGCCGAGTGGAACGGCGTGTACCGCGATTCGATCCGCGCCTTCTGGAAGGGCGAGGGCGGCCTCGCCAGCGACCTCGGCTACCGCCTCACCGGCTCCAGCGACCTGTACCAGGGCGACGGCCGCAAGCCTTCGGCGTCGATCAACTTCATCACCGCACACGACGGCTTCACGCTGCGCGACACGGTGAGCTACAACGACAAGCACAACGAGGCGAACAAGGAAAACAACCAGGACGGCCACAACGACAACCGTTCCTGGAACTGCGGCGCCGAGGGGCCGACCGACGACCCCGAGGTGAACCGGCTGCGCGACCGGCAGATGCGCAACTTCCTCGCGACGCTCCTGCTGTCGCAGGGCACGCCCATGCTGCTGGGCGGCGACGAGTTCGGCCGCAGCCAGCAGGGCAACAACAACGCGTACTGCCAGGACAACGAGATCAGCTGGTTCGACTGGGCGCAGGTGGACGGCAAGCTGCTGGAGTTCACGCGGCGGCTGATCCGCATCCGCAAGGGGCACCCGGCGCTGCATCGGCAGAAGTTCTTCTCGGGCCGCCCGATCCGCGGCAGCGACATCCAGGACGTGATGTGGTTCCGCCATGACGGCGAAGCCATGACCGACGAGGACTGGCAGAACCCGCACACGCAGTCGCTTGCGATGTTCCTCGCCGGCAACGGGCTGAAGGAGACGGACCGGCAGGGCCGCCCGCTGCACGACGACCACCTGCTGCTGATGCTCTCGGCCTCGCACGAGGACCTGGAGTTCACGCTGCCCGCCTTCCCGGAGTGCCGGCAGTGGGAGCTGCTGGTGGACACGAGCGACGACGAGGCCTCCGAGACGCACCAGGCCGGCGAGCGGACGCTGCTTCCGGCGCGGACGCTCAAGCTGTTCCGCTGTCCGCGCGACTGAGCTGCAAGCGGGCAAACGCTGGGGTGCGCTGGCGCGCAACCCAGCCTACGTGCCGCTGACGAAGCGGCGCACCGCCTCGATCACCGCTTCCGGCTGGTCCTTGTGCGGCGAATGGCCGCACTGGGGCAATTCGAGCAGTTGCGCCTGCGGCACGCGCCGCGCGATCCCGCGGATCTGCTCCAGCGTGCCGTACTCGTCGTCCAGCCCCTGGATCGCCAGCACGGGGCAGCGGATGGCGCCGATCTCCTCCTCGATGGACCACGCGCGGAAGGCCGGCGAGAGCCACACGTCGTTCCAGCCCCAGAAGGCCGAATCGACGTCCGCGTGGTAGCGCCCCAGCTTCTGCTTCAGGTCCGTGCGCAGGTAGGTCTCCCGCGCCTGCTCGATGCTGCGGACCGAGATGTCCTCCACCAGGATGTGCGGCGCGAGCACCACCGCTCCTTGCACGGCTTGCGGAAAGGCCGCGGCGTGGAGCAGGGCGATCGAGCCGCCGTCGCTGTGGCCGAAGAGCCAGGGCCGCTCGACACCGAGCGCGCGCAGCAGCGCGGGCAGCACTTCCCGGGCCTGGCGGTGCATGAAGTCCGGCAGCCATTTCTCGCCGTGCGGGCGCGGCGTGGACTGGCCATAGCCCGGGCGCGAGTACACCAGCCCGCGCAAGCCCGCCGCCGCGCACAGCCGCGCGGGGAAGTCGCGCCACATCGCGACGGAGCCGAGGCCCTCGTGCAGGAACACCATCACCGGCGCGTGTTCCGCGCCGACCCACTCGTATTCGACGCGGACGCCGTCCAGGGAAGCGAATGCCATGGGCAGCCAATATAGTGCAGGCTGCAGGAGATCCCATGAACCCGACCACCGCCCCGCGTCCCGAAGGCGCCGAGGAGATGCCGCAGTCCACCCGGCTGGACGACGTCCGCATCCGCGACGTGCGCCCGCTGATCTCGCCCGCGCTGCTGCAGCACGAGCTGCCCGCCGACGAGGCGGTGCAGGCCTTCGTGGAGCGCAGCCGCGACGAGGTCGCCGGCGTCGTGCACGGCAGCGACCCGCGGCTGCTCGTGGTGGTCGGCCCGTGTTCCATCCACGACCATGCGCAGGCGCTGGAGTACGCGCGGCGCCTGCGCGCGCTCGCCGACGAACTGCGGCAGGACCTGCTGCCCGTCATGCGCGTGTACTTCGAGAAGCCGCGCACCACGGTGGGCTGGAAGGGCTTCATCAACGACCCGCGCCTCGACGGCAGCTTCCGCATCAACGAAGGCCTGCGGCTCGCGCGGCAGCTGCTGCTGGAGGTGGCGCAGCTGGGGCTGCCCGCCGGCACGGAGTTCCTGGACCTGCTCAGCCCGCAGTACATCTCGGACCTGATCAGCTGGGGCGCCATCGGCGCGCGCACGACGGAAAGCCCCAGCCACCGGCAGCTGGCCTCGGGCCTCAGTTGCGCGATCGGCTTCAAGAACGGCACCGACGGCAGCGTGCAGATGGCGGCCGACGCGCTCGTCGCCTGCCGCTCGCCGCATGCCTTCATCGGCATGACCAAGATGGGCGTGGCCGCGGTGTTCGAGACCGAGGGCAACGCCGACTGCCACATCATCCTGCGTGGCGGCTCGCGCGGTCCCAATTACGCGGCGGCCGACGTGGAAGCGGCCTGCGCGCTGCTGCGCAAGGGCGGGGTGCTGGAACGCGTGATGGTCGACTGCTCCCACGCGAATTCGGGCAAGGACTATCGCCGGCAGCCCGACGTGGCGCGCGACGTGGCCCGCCAGGTTGCCGCCGGCGAGAAGCGCATCCTGGGCGTGATGATCGAGAGCCACCTGCGCGAAGGCAAGCAGGACCTGAAGACGGGCGTGGCGCCTGCCTATGGCGTGTCGGTCACCGATGGCTGCATCGGCTGGGAGCAGACCGAGGAGTTGCTGCGCGAGCTGGCGGCTGCGGTGCGGAAGGGGAGGGGGGGTTGAAGCGAGGACGATCGGTGGGGTTCGCTTCGCTCACCGTCCGCGGCTTCGCCGCGCCACCCTACGGCGTGCGCCGTCCGGGTGTGTGGGGTGGCGCCGCGCCGGCGGCGGAAGGTGAGCGCCAGCGAACCCCACCGTGCGGCGCTCACCCCGCCAGCCACTCGATCGCGTCCGTCAGCTCCGTGAACACGCGCAGCTGCAGCCCCTGCGACTGCGCGGCCGCCTCGCTCACGCGCGTGATCTTGTCCGGCGGAACCAGGGACGCGATCCGTTCCAGGTGCGAGAGGTAGCGGTACGCCAGCAGGCCGATGTCCCGTTGCTGCTCGGGGCCGAAGGTGCCCACCACGTCCATCAGGTTGATCAGGAGCTTGCGGTCGCCGTGCTGGCCCGTGCACTCGGCGATGTAGCGCAGCGCGGGCTCGGCGTTCTCGAGGAACGCGAGCGAGGTCACCTCCACGACCGCGAAGTTCGGGCCGTGGGTGTAATGCACGGTCGCCGTCATGCCGCGGCGCTCCCGGCGGGATGCGGGCTGCTTCTCATGGGTCCTCCCTGGCAGCCCCCATCGTACCCGGTCCGGGTGCTCCGTCAGGAGTAGCTGTAGAAGCCGCGGCCCGTCTTGCGCCCCAGGCGGCCAGCGTCGACCATTTCCTGCAGCAGGGGGGCCGGGCGGTACTTCGGGTCCTTGAATCCGTCGTAGAACACGTTCATCACGGCCAGCATCGTGTCCAGCCCGATCAGGTCGGCCAGCGCCAGCGGTCCGATGGGATGGTTGCAGCCCAGGCGCATCCCGGTGTCGATGTCCTCGGCGGTCGCCAGGCCTTCCTGCAGCACGAAGATCGCCTCGTTGATCATCGGGCAGAGGATGCGGTTGACCACGAAGCCCGGGCTGTTGCGCACCGTCACCGGCGTCTTGCCGATCGCCTGCGCGAACGCGGCGCTCGCGGCGTGCGTCGCGTCGTCCGTCTGCAGGCCGCGGATCAGTTCCACCAGCGCCATCATCGGCACCGGGTTGAAGAAGTGCATGCCGATGAAGCGGCCGGGCTGCTTCAGCACGGCGGCCAGCTGCGTGATGGAGATCGAGGAGGTGTTGGTGGCGATCGTGGCGTCCTGCCCGACGATCTCCTCGACCTGCCGCAGGATGCGCAGCTTGAGCTCGATGTTCTCGGTGGCCGCCTCGACCACGAGGTCGCAATCGCGCAGGTCGGCGTACTGCGTGCTGCCGCGCACGAGCCCGATTGCCTTCGCCTTCGCGTCCTCGCTGAGCTTCTCCTTCTTCACCAGCCGGTCCAGGCTGCCGGCGAGGGCCTTGGTGCCGCGCTGCACGGCCTCGTCGCTGATGTCCACCATCACGACGGGCAGGCCCGCGACGGCGCAGGCCTGCGCGATGCCGTTGCCCATGGTGCCGGCGCCGATGACGCCGACCTTGCGGATGTTTCGCATGACTCTCTCTCTTCCTTCTCTCACATGTTGCGGCGGTACTGCCCGCCGACTTCGAACAGGGCGCCCGTGATCTGCCCCAGCGAGCAGACGCGCACCGCATCCATCAGGACCTCGAACACGTTCCCGTTGCCGATCACGGCCTGCTGCAGGCGCTGCAGCATCGCCGGTGCTTCCTTCGCGTTGCGCGCATGGAAGTCGCGCAGGCGCTGCAGCTGCCCCTGCTTCTCTTCCTCGGTGGAGCGGGCGAGCTCCAGCTTCTCGGGGATGGCGTCGCCGTGCGGGTTGCGGAAGGTGTTGACCCCGATGATGGGCAGCTCGCCGGTGTGCTTGAGCATCTCGTAGTGCATGCTCTCGTCCTGGATGCGGCCACGCTGGTAGCCGGTCTCCATCGCGCCCAGCACGCCGCCGCGCTCGGAGATGCGCTCGAACTCGGCGAGCACCGCTTCCTCCACCAGCTCGGTGAGCTCCTCGATCACGAAGGCGCCCTGGTTCGGGTTCTCGTTCTTCGCGAGGCCCCACTCCCGGTTGATGATCAGCTGGATCGCCATCGCGCGCCGCACGGATTCCTCGGTGGGCGTGGTGATCGCCTCGTCGTAGGCGTTGGTGTGCAGCGAGTTGCAGTTGTCGTAGATCGCGATCAGCGCCTGCAGCGTCGTGCGGATGTCGTTGAAGGCGATCTCCTGCGCGTGCAGCGAGCGGCCCGAGGTCTGGATGTGGTACTTGAGCTTCTGGCTGCGCTCGTTGGCGCCGTACTTCTCCTTCATCGCCACCGCCCAGATGCGGCGCGCCACGCGGCCCAGCACCGTGTACTCCGGGTCCATGCCGTTGGAGAAGAAGAAGGAGAGGTTGGGCGCGAAGTCGTCCACGTGCATCCCGCGCGCGAGATAGGCCTCGACGAAGGTGAAGCCGTTGGACAGCGTGAAGGCCAGCTGCGAGATCGGGTTCGCGCCCGCCTCGGCGATGTGGTAGCCGGAGATGGACACCGAGTAGAAGTTGCGCACGTCGTGGTGCACGAAGTACTGGGCGATGTCGCCCATCACCTTCAGCGAGAACTCGGTGGAGAAGATGCAGGTGTTCTGGCCCTGGTCTTCCTTGAGGATGTCGGCCTGCACGGTGCCGCGGACGTTGGCGAGCACCCATTCGCGGATCTTGGCCGCCTCGGTGTCGGTGGGTTCGCGTCCGTTGTCCGCCTTGAACTTCTCGATGTTCTGGTCGATGGCGGTGTTCATGAACATCGCCAGGATCGTCGGCGCGGGGCCGTTGATGGTCATCGACACCGAGGTCGCCGGGTCGCACAGGTCGAAGCCGGAGTACAGCACCTTCATGTCGTCCAGCGTGGCGATCGACACGCCGGAGTTGCCGACCTTGCCGTAGATGTCGGGCCGCGGGTCGGGGTCGTTGCCGTACAGCGTGACCGAGTCGAAGGCGGTGGACAGGCGCTTGGCCGGCATGCCCGCGGACAGCAGCTTGAAGCGCTTGTTGGTGCGGAACGCATCGCCTTCGCCCGCGAACATGCGCGTGGGGTCCTCGTTCTCGCGCTTGAAGGCGAACACGCCGGCGGTGTACGGGTAGCTGCCCGGCACGTTCTCCAGCATCAGCCAGCGCAGGATCTCGCCGTGGTCCTCGTACGGCGGCAGCGACACCTTGCGCACGACCGTGCCCGAAAGGGACGTGTAGGTCAGTTTCGTGCGGATCTCGCGGTCGCGGATCTTCACCACGTATTCGTCGCCCGCGTACGCCTTCTGCATGTCCGGCCACTGCTTCAGGAGATGGAGCGCGTCCTTGTCCATCTTCGCGAGGCGATGGGCGGCCAGGTCGAGCGTCGCCTCCGCCGCGGGTGCGCGGCCGGGCTTCTCGAGCTTCAACATGCGCGCGGCTTCCTTCAGCTGCTGGATCTCGCGGGCGAGCTGCACCTGCTGGCGCACGCGCTTCTTGTAGCCGCGCACGGTCTCCGAAATCTCGGCAAGGTAGCGCGTGCGCGCGGGCGGGACCACGGGCGTCTGGTTCGTGCTGTGGCGTACCGTGACGGAAGGCAGCCGCCCGTCCTGCAGCGGCAGGCCCAGTTCGGCCAGGCGCGGCTTGAGCGCCTGGTACAGCGCCGTGACGCCGTCGTCGTTGAAGCGTGCCGCCATGGTGCCGAACACCGGCATCTCCTCCGGGCGCCTGCCGAAGGCTTCGCGATTGCGCTGCACCTGCTTGGCCACGTCGCGCAGCGCATCGGCCGCGCCCTTGCGGTCGAACTTGTTGATCGCGACGAACTCGGCGAAGTCCAGCATGTCGATCTTCTCGAGCTGGCTCGCGGCGCCGAACTCCGGCGTCATCACGTACAGCGGGATGTCGACGTGGGGGACGATCGCCGCGTCGCCTTGCCCGATGCCTGCGGTCTCGACGACCACGAGGTCGAAGCCGGCGGCCTTGCAGGCGGCGACGACGTCGCCGAGCGCGGCGGAGATCTCGTTGCCGTCCGAGCGCGTGGCGAGCGAGCGCATGTAGACGCGCTGGCCTTGCTGCCACGGTCCGATTGCGTTCATGCGGATGCGGTCCCCGAGGAGCGCGCCCCCGCTCTTGCGGCGGGAAGGATCGATGGAAATGACGGCGACGTGCAGGCGGTCGTCCTGGTCCAGGCGCAGGCGGCGGATCAGTTCGTCGGTGAGGGAAGACTTGCCGGCGCCACCGGTGCCCGTGATCCCGAGCACGGGGATGCGGACGCCGTCGGCGGCCATCCGCAGGTCCTGCACCAGCTTGCCGCCGGCGCTGCCGTTCTCCAGTGCGGTCACCAGCTGCGCCAGTGCGCGCCAGGCCTGCTGCGTGTGGCCCCGGATGGCGGGGAGCTCGCGCGGGGCGTGCGCCGACAGGTCCTGGTCGGCGCGCATCACCATCTCGCCGATCATGCCTTGCAGGCCCATGCGCTGCCCGTCCTCCGGGCTGTAGATGCGGGTGACGCCGTAGTCCTGCAGCTCGCGGATCTCCGCCGGCACGATCACGCCGCCGCCGCCGCCGAAGACCTGGATGTGGGCGCCGCCGCGCTCGCGCAGCAGGTCGACCATGTACTTGAAGTATTCGACGTGGCCGCCCTGGTAGGAGCTGACGGCGATGCCCTGCACGTCCTCCTGCAGCGCCGCGGTCACGACGTCGTCGACGCTGCGGTTGTGGCCGAGGTGGATCACCTCCGCGCCCATGCCCTGCAGGATGCGCCGCATGATGTTGATCGCGGCGTCGTGGCCGTCGAACAGCGAGGCGGCGGTGACGAAGCGCACCTTGTGGGTCGGGCGGTAGCTGGCGAGCGCCTTGAATTCGGCGGACAGGTCGGTCATTCGGGGGAGCTCCAGGAGAGCCGGTACCTTAATTGACGTTTACGTCAACGTCAACGAAAACCCGCCGCGGTCCTCGGTGGAAACCGTCACGACGGGCTGCGTCACCGTGGACAGCAGTTCCCTGGCGCCATCCCAGATGATCTGCACGCCCAGGCACAGGAGGATGAAGGCGGCGAGCCGGAGGAACACCACGGTGCCGGCCTCGCCGAGCGGGCGCAGCAGCACCTGCGCATAGCGGAACGCGAAGTACAGCAGCACGCCGCAGGCGAGCAGCGCCAGCAGGCCGCCGCCGATGTGGGCGAGCGTCACGGTCACCCGCGCGTCGATCAGCGAGACCCCCACCGTGATCGCCGCGGCGATGGAGCCGGGGCCGCAACTGATCGGGAAGGTCAGCGGATAGAAGGCCTGGCGCCGCGCCTGTTCGGGCGTGAAGGCGTCGGCCAGGGCCGCGCGGTCGTCCGCATGCACCGGGTCGGCGGAGAGCAGGCGCCACGCGGCGGCGGCCACGACGAGGCCACCGCCCACGCGCACGATGGGCAGCGAGATGCCGAAGAAGTCCAGCACGTAGGAGCCCACCAGCATGGAGCCCGCCAGCAGCAGGATCATGTTGCCGGCGATGCGCCGCGCCAGCAGGGCGCGCGTCTCGGCGCTCGCCCCTTCGGTCAGGGTGAGGAAGACGGGGGCGGTCGCTGCCGGATTCACGATCGGCAGGATGGCGGCGAGCGCGAACAGGAATCCGCGCCCGACGGCCCCCAGGAGTTCCCAGCTCACGGCCATGGAGTCTCTCGGTCTGGTCGGTCACGCATTCTGCACGCGGCCCAGGATGGAAAAAGGCGGCCGGAGCCGCCTTTTCGCCGTGCATGGTGCGCTCAGCGTCCGTACAGGACCGAGGGCAGCCACAGGCCGATCTCGGGCCAGATGTACAGCAGGAAGATCGCGAGGATCTGGATGCCCATGAACGGGATCATCCCCGCGAAGATCTGGTTCAGCGTCACGTGCGGCGGGCTCACCCCCTTCAGGTAGAAGGCGGACATCGCCACCGGCGGGGACAGGAAGGCCGTCTGCAGGTTCAGCGCCACCAGCAGGCCGAACAGCAGCGGGTCGACCCCGAAGTTGTCCAGCAGCGGCACGAAGATCGGCATGAAGATCACGATGATCTCCGTCCACTCCAGCGGCCAGCCCAGGATGAAGATGATCACCTGCGACAGCACGAGGAACTGCGTCTTCGTGAGGTCCATCGACAGCACCCAGCGCTCCACCAGTTCCTGGCCGCCCAGCAGCGCGAAGGCCGCCGAGAAGATCGCGGAACCCACGAACAGCCAGCACACCATGGCGGAGGTCTTGGCCGTGAGGAACACGCTTTCCTTGACCACCTCGAAGGTCAGTTGCCGGTAGGCGATGGCGAGCAGGAAGCCGCCGAGCGCACCCACGGCGGCGGCTTCCGTCGGCGTCGCCAGCCCCAGCACGATGGAGCCGAGCACCGCCAGGATCAGCACCATCAGCGGGAAGAAGCTGGTGAGCAGCATCTTGAACACTTCGAGCCGCGCGAACGTGAGCAGGGCGTAGAAGATCGCGAACAGCGCCGCGAAGATGGCGAAGGTGATCCACCATCCGCGCGAGGCCTCGCGTTCGCCGTTGGTCGCACCCGCCTTCGCATCCGCGCCCGGAGGCTCCTGCACGCCTGCGGCAGCCGGGGGCTCCTGGACGGAACCGGGCGGCTCGGCCACGCCACCGGCGGCGGGCGGCTCGGACACACCGGTGGACGCAGCCGGTGGTTCCGACACGCCGCCTGCGGCAGGCGGCTCGGACAGGCTGCCGCCTGCTGCCGGCTCTGCCGGAGGTTCGGCCAGTCCACCCGAGGCGGGCGGTTCGGCGAGCCCGCCGGAGGCGGCGGGAGGTTCCGCCAGCCCGCCGGCAGCCGGCGGCTCGGCCAGGCCGGACGAAGTGCTGCTGCGCTGCGCGGGTGCGCCTTCGCCCATGCGCGTGAGGTTCTCGTAGGTCGCCTCGGCCTCCAGCGGCTCCGTCACGAGCTTGTAGCTCCAGAGGGAAGCGAACACGAAGAGCAGCAGCGGCGCGACCGCGAGCGCGAGCTGGCGCACCAGGTAGCCGGTGGGCACGTCCTGGTTGCGCTTGCCCTTGAGGGCGGCGACCAGGCCGAGGACCGCGTGCTGGCGGCCGTCCGGGTTGGTGATCTTCTGCGTGAGCGGCGGCAGCGGGACGAACCGGTCTTCCGCGGACAAGGGCGGCGCCAGCGAGGGCTTGACCTTGGCCACGATGATCACGAACAGCACGTACAGGCCCGCGAGCATCAGGCCGGGGAAGAACGCGCCCGCATAGAGCTGCACCACCGACACGCCGGCGGTGGCGCCGTAGACGATCAGCAGCACCGAGGGCGGGATCAGGATGCCGAGGCAGCCGCCCGCCGTGATCGAGCCGGCGGTGAGGCGCACGTTGTAGCCCGCCTTCAGCATCGCCGGCATCGCGAGCAGCCCCATCAGCGTGACGACCGCGCCGACGATGCCGGTGGCCGTCGCGAAGATCGCGCAGGTGACCAGCGTCGCCACGGCGAGCGCGCCGGGCAGCCGTGCGAGCGCCAGGTGGATGCTGCGGAACAGGCGCTCGATCAGGTTCGCCCGTTCGACGATGTACCCCATGAACACGAACAGCGGGATCGCGATCAGGACGTCGTTGCCCATCGTCTTGAACGTCGCCTGCACCATCAGGTCCAGCGTGTGCGTCGTGTTCCTGCCGTATGCGAGCCAGGTGAAGATCATCCCCATGCCCATCAGCGTGAAGGCGGTGGGGAAGCCCAGCATGATCGCCACGACCACCAGCGACAGCATCAGCAGGCCGATGTGGCCGCGCTCGATGGTGTCGACGGCGATCAGCATCCAGAGGGCGGCGATCACGATCACCGCCATCAGCCCGAAGCCGAACCAGAGTTCCTTGCGGATCTTCACAGCGGGCCACCTCCACGTTCGGCCGGCGGGGCGGCGAGTTCGGAGTGCGGGTCCGCATGGACCATCGCCTTGAGCTTGTCGACGTCGACTTCCTCCACGTCCTGCTCGCGAGAGGGCCACTGGCCGTCACGGATGCAGATCACGCAGCGCGCGATCTCCACCAGCCCCTGCAGCAGCAGGATGGCGCCGGCGAAGGGAATGAAGAACTTGAAGGGATAGACCGGGATCGGGTCCGCGTTGAAGGTCGTCTCGCGGATCGCGAGCGACTCGCCGAAGTACAGCCACCCCGCATACGTCATGGCGACCACGCCGGGCAGGAAGAACAGGATGTACAGCACCAGGTCCAGCGACGCCTGCGTGCGCGGCCGGAAGAAGCCGTACAGCACGTCGCCGCGGACGTGCCCGTTCTTCGACAGGGTGTAGGCGCCCGCCATCATGAACAGGATGCCGTACAGCATGATCTGCACGTCGAGCATCCAGCCGTGCGGTTTGCCGAGCACGTAGCGCGAGAACACTTCCCACGAGATGAGCCCGGTCAGGAGGATGATGGCCCACGCGAACAGCTGCCCGATCCAGGTGGACAGCCGGTCCACGGCCAGTAGTACTTTCTGCATTCTTTTCCTTTGCTCCAGGTCCGTGCCGGCCAAAAAAAGGGCGGCTGCGAATCAGCCGCCCCTGCTCGGCCCCGCGTCGCCTCAGGTCTTCTTGCCGCCGGCGCGGAAGTAGCGGTTCCAGGCCATCTTGTAGTCGACCAGGTAGTCGTTCTGCCACTGGCCCGCGCGCTCGGCATAGGCGCGCTGCGAAGCCAGCACCTTCTCGAAGTGCGGGTTCTCCTTGGCCTTGGCGGCGGTCACCTTGTCCCAGGCATCGAGCTGCGCCTTCAGGATGGAGTCGGGCGTCTTGTAGAAGCTGATCTTGTCCTTGGTCTTCAGCTCGATGTAGTCCTTGGAGTTGCGGTCGATCGCCTTCCACGACATGTCGGCGCTGGAAGCCTGCACGGCGTAGTCGATGATCGCCTTGAGCTCGGCGGGCAGGCCGTTGTACTTGCTCTTGTTGAACAGGATCTCGAACTGCTCGCCGGACTGGTGGAAGGACTGCAGCATGCAGTTCTTGGCCACGTCGGGGAAGCCGAGGATGCGGTCGGACGTGGCGTTGTTGAATTCCGCCGCGTCGATCAGGCCGCGGTCCAGCGCGGGCACGATTTCGCCGCCGGGCAGCGGGTTCACCGCGGCGCCGAGTTCCTTGAACACGTCCACGGCCAGGCCCACGGTGCGGAACTTGAGGCCCTTGATCTGCGCCACGTTCGACACCGGCTTCTTGAACCAGCCGAGGGGCTGGCAGGGCTGCGGGCCGTACAGGTAGGACACGACGTCCATGTTGATGGACTTGTAGATGTCGTCCAGCAGCGCCTTGCCGCCGCCGTAGTAGTGCCAGGACAGCACCATGTTCGGGTCCATGCCGAACGCCGGGCCCGAACCCCACAGGGCCAGCGCGGAGTTCTTGCCGTAGTGGTAAGCCACCACGCCGTGGCCGCCGTCGAGCGTGCCCTTGTTCACCGCTTCCAGCAACTGGAAGGCAGGCACCACGGCACCGGAGGGCAGCACCTCGATCTTCAGGCGGCCGCCCGCCATGTCGTTCACCTTCTTGGCGAAGTCGTTGGCGTACTCGTGGAAGATGTCCTTCGCGGGCCAGGTGCTCTGGAAGCGGAACGACGTGGTCTGCGCGACGGCGACCATCGGCGCCGACATGGCACCGGCGGCGACGGCGGCTCCCTTCAGCAGGTTGCGGCGCCGCGTGTTGTTGGTGGCGGTCATGGGCTTGTCTCCTTGCGTTGGAATGAGTGGCAGGCGATCATTGATTCGCTCTGTACAGGGGGTAATAGGGTTTACACGGAGCGCCTACCGGGACAGGACGCCTATTCCTGACGAAGGGCTGTCGACCCTCCCCGATCCCGCATCGTCCAGACAAAACCCAGGAGACATCAACGATGGACAGACGCCATTTCTTCCAAGGAACTGCCGCCGCGGCCGCGACCACGCTCGCCGGCTGCGCGAGCACCGGCACGACCATGGGCATGGGCGGCGGCAAGCCGCTCTTCCAGGTCGCCGATACCTACATTCCCGTCGCGGGTTCCGGCGAGCTCTTCCCGGTGCGGCGCATCTACTGCATCGGCCGCAACTACGCGGCGCATGCGCGCGAGATGGGCTCGGACCCGACCCGCGAACCGCCCTTCTTCTTCCAGAAACCCACCGACGCGATCCAGAACGTCACCCCCGGGCAGGTGGCGGACCATCCGTACCCGACGCTCACGAAGAACTACCACTACGAGGTGGAACTCGTGGCGGCGCTCGGCAAGGGCGGCCGCAACATCCCCGTGGCGCAGGCGCTCGACCACGTCTGGGGCTACACGCTCGGCCTGGACATGACGCGCCGCGACCTGCAGCGCGCGATGGGCGACGAGAAGAAGCCCTGGGAGATCGGCAAGAGCTTCGACCATTCCGCCGTGCTCGGCCCGCTGTATCCCGCTTCGCGGATCGGCCACTTCACGCAGGGCGCGATCTGGCTGAAGGTGAACGGCCAGACCAAGCAGAACGCCAACCTCAACCAGATGATCTGGTCGGTGGCGGAGCAGATCAGCAAGCTGTCGGAAGCCAACGAGCTCTTCCCCGGCGACATCATCTACTCGGGCACGCCCGAGAACGTCGGTCCCGTGGTGCGCGGCGACGTGATGGAGATCCACATCGACAAGCTGCCCAACCTGCAGGTGCGGGTGGTCTGATCCGGAGCGCCCGCGGCGGCGGGTGGCAAAATCGCCGCCATGAACGCCGCCGCTTCTCCTCCCCCCGACCAGCCCCGGCCTGCCGAGGGCTACGCGGGTGACGTGACGCCCGAGCTCGCCTGCCGCTGGTGGCAGGCGGGCGACGCCGTGCTCGTGGACGTGCGCACCGACGCCGAGCGCGAATGGGTGGGCTTCGTGCCGGGCGCGGTGCCGCTCGCGTGGAAGCAGTGGCCGGGCATGCAGGTCGATGCCGCGTTCGGCGACAAGCTGCGCGCGGCCGTGCCGCCCGGCAAGAAGGCCGTGCTCCTGTGCCGCAGCGGCGTGCGCTCCATCGCGGCGGCGAAGCGCGCCACGGAGCTGGGCATCGAGGCGTACAACATCCTGGAAGGCTTCGAGGGCGATGCCGACGAGCAGGGGCACCGCGGCCGCAAGGGCGGCTGGCGCTTCCGCGGCCTCCCCTGGCGCCAGGGCTGAAGCCGGCGTTCCCTTCGAGAAAACACAAGGACTCTTCATGGCAGTCAACCTGGGCGCCCCGCGCGCGGACTCGCTGCACCCCGTCCCGGGCGTGCGCATCGGCGTGGCGGAGGCGGGCATCCGCAAGGCGAACCGCAAGGACCTCGTCGTCTTCCTGTTCGACGAGGGCACGGCGGTGGGCGGCGTCTTCACGCGCAACCGCTTCTGCGCGGCGCCGGTGCAGGTGTGCCGCGAACACATCGCGCGCGGCGACATCCGCGCGATGGTCATCAACACCGGCAACGCGAACGCGGGCACCGGCGAAGACGGCCTGGTGCGCGCGCGCACGACGTGCGTCGCCGCCGCGCGCCTGCTGGAGCTCGCGCCCGAGCAGGTGCTGCCGTTCTCCACCGGCGTGATCATGGAGCCGCTGCCGGTCGACCGCATCGAGAAGGGCCTGCCCGCCGCGATCGCCGACGCGAAGCCGGAGCACTGGCTCAAGGCGGCCGAAGGCATCATGACGACCGACACGCTGCCCAAGGCGTTCAGCCGCCAGGTGCAGGTCGAAGGCGCCACGGTCACCGTCACCGGCATCAGCAAGGGCGCCGGCATGATCCGCCCGAACATGGCGACGATGCTGGGCTTCCTGGCCACCGACGCGCAGGTGGACCCGCGCCTGCTGCAGGAGCTCGCGTTCGAGCTGGCGGAGGGCTCGTTCAACCGCGTCACCGTCGACGGCGACACGTCGACCAACGACTCCTTCGTGGTGGTCGCGACCAACAAGGCGCGGCACCCCGTGATCGGTTCGCTGCACACGCCGGCCGGCCGGGCGCTGAAGGCCGCCATGCTGGAGGTCGCGCGCCTGCTCGCGCAGGCCATCGTGCGCGACGGCGAGGGCGCGACCAAGTTCATCACCGTGCGCGTGCAGGGCGGCAGGACCGCCGACGAGTGCCGGCAGGTCGCGTACGCGATCGCGCATTCGCCGCTGGTGAAGACCGCGTTCTTCGCGAGCGACCCGAACCTGGGCCGCATCCTGGCCGCCGTGGGCTATGCGGGCATCGAGGACCTCGACCAGGCCGGCATCGAGCTGTACCTGGACGACGTGCACGTCGCCACGCGCGGCGGCCGCAATCCCTCGTACCGCGAGGAAGACGGCCAGCGCGTGATGAAGCAGTCCGAGATCACCGTGCGCGTGGACCTGGGCCGCGGCACCGCGGCCGACCAGGTGTGGACCTGCGACTTCAGCCACGAGTACGTGACGATCAACGCCGACTACAGATCCTGATGAGCCAGAACTTCGACGCGCTGATTTCGCGCGCCATGCAGCTCCTCGACCGCCTCGAGGCGGTGCTGCCGCAACCTCTTTCCGCCCCCGACTGGAATGCGGCGATCGCCTGGCGCTACCGCAAGCGCTCCAGCGGCCACGGCGTGCTGGAGCCCGTGAAGCACGTGGCCGGCATCCGCCTGGAGGACCTGAAGGAGATCGACCCGCAGAAGGAGAAGATCCAGCGCAACACGGAGCAGTTCGTGCAGGGGCACCCCGCCAACAACGTGCTGCTCACCGGCGCGCGCGGCACGGGCAAGTCCTCGCTGGTGAAGGCCTGCCTGAACGAATACAGCGGCCAGGGCCTGCGCCTGATCGAGATCGACAAGGCGGACATGGTGGACCTGCCCGACGTGGTGGACATCGTCGCGGGCCGGCCCGAGAAGTTCATGGTGTTCTGCGACGACCTCTCCTTCGAGGAAGGCGAGGCCGGGTACAAGGCGCTGAAGTCCATCCTCGACGGGTCGGTCGCGGCATCGACGCCCAACGTCCTGATCTACGCCACGAGCAACCGCCGCCACCTGCTGCCCGAGTACATGAAGGAGAACCTCACGTACACGCACACGGACGATGGCGAGGTGCACCCCGGCGAAGTGGTCGAGGAGAAGATCTCGCTGTCCGAGCGCTTCGGGCTGTGGGTGAGCTTCTATCCCTTCAGCCAGGACGAGTACCTGCACATCTGCGCGACGTGGCTGGAGCACTTCGGCGTGGCGAAGGCCGACATCGAGGCGGCGCGTCCGCAGGCCCTCGTGTGGGCGCTGGAGCGCGCCTCGCGCAGCGGCCGCGTCGCGTACCAGTTCGCCCGCGACTACGCGGGACGGCACCACGCGTGAGCGGCGTGCTGGTTGCCGACGGGGACCGTCCGCGCGAGGGTGGTCCGGACCGCAAGGAAGTGGAAGTCGCGGTCGGCGTGTTGATCCGCGCGGACGGCGCCTTCCTCCTCACCTCGCGCCCGCCGGGCAAGGTGTACGAGGGCTACTGGGAATTCCCCGGCGGCAAGGTCGAACCCGGCGAGACCGTCGAACAAGCCTTGCGCCGCGAGTTGCAGGAGGAGATCGGCGTCACGATCGGCCCCGTGCATCCCTGGCGCGTGGAACGCGTCGACTATCCGCACGCGCTCGTCCGCCTGAACTTCTGCAAGGTCTACGAATGGACCGGCGAGCTGCACATGCACGAAGGGCAGCAGTGCGCGTGGCAGCAGCTGCCCGTGCAGGTGCAGCCGGTGCTGCCGGGGACGGTGCCGGTGCTGAAGTGGTTCGCGGAAGAACGGGGTTTCGCGGGGGCGACGCACGCGGTCTGAAGACGGACATCCGAACGCAAAGGGCGCAAAGGTTTCGCAAAGGTCGCTAAAGGAATACCTTCAAAGGATTTCTTTGCGACCTTGGCTGTTCTACTTTTGCGTCCTTTGCGTTCGGATGTCCGCTTTACTGCTCCTTCGGATCACCGAACGGCAGGTCGTCCGGCGGCGTCTGGTCCGGCACGCGGAAGTTCTCGCTGGCCCAGTCGCCGAAGTCGATGTTCTTGCAGCGCTCGCTGCAGAACGGCCGGAACGGATTGCTGGGGGCGTAGACGCTGTCGCCGCCACAGGCAGGGCAGCGCACGATGCGGGGCTTGTCGGCACGCGTGGCCATGTCAGGCGCAGAGCGTCAGCTCGAAAGGCGTGTTGTCGCTGCTGGGCACCAGCTTGTCGTTGTCCTGCCGCATGAGGCGCACGGACACGATCAGGCGGTTGCCGCTGATCTCGGGCACCAGCCCCAGCGAGGGGTCGATGCGCAGGCGCAGCAGCTGGAAGGTCTTGCCCTGGGGCAGCGTCTGCTGCAGCTGGCCGCCGGTGGCCATGACCTTCTGCGGCATGCCCGAATCGCGCAGCAGCTTCAGCAGCAGGTGGATCGATTCCGCCAGCGGCGCCAGCGTGTTCGCCCAGCGCTCCAGGTCGGCGCGGCGCGCTTCGGCCGGATGGTGCTGCCAGGCGTAGTAACCGGGCAGGTCGAATTCGCAGGTGCCGCCCGGGATGCCGGCGCGGCTGCGGATGCTCATGAGCCACTCGTTCTCGGTGAGGGGCTGGCCCGCCTTGCCGGGCGTGCCGTTCACGGTGCTGAAGCAGGACTCCAGCTGGCCGATCACGTCGTCGAGCACCCTCTCCGAAATCGCCGGGTTGCCGCGGTAGCCATTGAGCACCTGCTTCTGCCGCTCCAGGTCCTTGAGCACGTCGGACTTGAGGTCCGCGCGCGCGGCCACGTCCATCACCTCGAAGATGGTGGCGAGCGCGTAGTGGTGGTCCAGCGGGTGGCTGCGGGGAATCAGCTCGCCCAGGCGGCGGAACAGGTGTTCCAGCCGCAGGTACGTCCGGATGCGTTCGTTGAAGGGGTATTCGTAGAGGATCACCGGCGGGCGTGGACTGCGGACAACAGGCGGCAGGGCGCCATCATAGCCCGAAGGTCCGTGCCGCCTGTTCCACTTCGTTCCGCAGTGCTTCCAGCGTCAGCCCCTCGTTGCAGATCACGAGGTCGGCCGCCGCGAGGCGCAGGGCGCGCGGGGCCTGCGCCGCGATGATCGCCCGGACCTCGTCGGGGGCCAGCCCGCTGCGTGCGCTCACCCGTGCCACCTGCGTTTCGGGCTCGCAGTCGACGACCAGCACGCGATCGAGCTGGTGGCGCCAGCGGCCGGATTCCACCAGCAGCGGAATGTCGAAGACGATGCAGCGGGCGCCGGCGGCCAGCGCCGCGTCGACCTGCCGCGCGATCTCCTCGCCCACGAGCGGATGGATGATCTGTTCCAGCTCGCGGCGCGCCTCCGGGTGGGCATACGCGCGCTCGCGCATGCGGCCCCGGTCCAGGGCGCCGTCGGCGGTGACGAAGTCCGGGCCGAACTTCTCGCGGATGGCGGCGATGGCCGCTCCGCCCGCCGCGGTGGTCGCCCGCGAGATCGCGTCGGCGTCGATGGCCGCGGCGCCCAGCGCCTGCAGCATGCCGAGCACGGTGCTCTTGCCGCTGCCGATGCCGCCGGTGAGGCCGATGCGCGCGGCCATGGCGTGGTCAGCGGACGCCGAAGGGGAAGGCGAAGGGCAGCAGCAGGGGCACGGCCGCCGGGCTCAGGGCCAGCGACAGCAGGCCCGCACCCGCCAGGTAAGGGCCGAAGGGCATCGGGATGTCCTTGTTGGCCAGCTTGCCCACGAACAGCAGCAGGATGCCGATCGCGGCGCCCACGATGGAGGACATCAGGATGATCGCCACCAGGTAGGGCGCGCCCAGCCAGGCGCCCAGCGCGGCGAGCAGCTTGAAGTCGCCGTAGCCCATGCCTTCCTTGCCGGTGGCCAGCTTGAACAGCTGGAAGATCAGCCAGAAGACGCTGTAGCCCAGGGCGGCGCCCCAGACCGCGGAGGACAGCGACACCGTCCAACCCATCGAGGAGGCGAGCAGGCCCAGCCAGAGGAGGGCGTAGTTCAGGTCGTCCGGCAGGATCTGCGTGTCCATGTCGATCAGGAACAGGCAGATCAGGAGCGCCGCGAACGCGGCCCAGGCCGCGGCCTGGATGCCGAGGCCCCAGCGCCAGGCGCACAGGAAGAAGAAGGCGCCGGTCACCAGCTCCACGATGGGGTAGCGGACGCTGATGCCCTTGCTGCACGAGGAGCAGCGGCCGCGCAGCGCGAGCCAGCTCACCACCGGGATGTTCTCGTACCAGCGGATCTGGTGGCCGCAGTGCGGGCAGCGCGAGCGCGGCACCACCAGGTTGAAGGGCTCGGCTTCCGGGACCGGCTGGCCCTGGAAGTCCGCGCACTCGGCGGCCCATTGCCGCTCGAGCATCAACGGGTAGCGGTAGACGACGACGTTGAGGAAGCTTCCGACCAGCAGGCCGAAGAGGGCGGCGATGATCGCCGCCTCGAGACCGGGAGCCAGGAACATCAGACGACGGAACCGAGCTTGAAGATCGGCAGGTACATGGACACGACGATGCCGCCGATCACGGTACCCAGCACCACGATGATGATCGGTTCCATCAGGCTGGACAGGCCCGCGACCATGTCGTCGACCTCGGCTTCATAGAAGTCGGCGGCCTTGCCCAGCATGTGGTCGATGGAGCCGGACTCCTCGCCGATCGCGCACATCTGCAGCACCATCGACGGGAACACGTTGGCGTTGGTCATGGCCGCGGTCAGGCTGGTGCCGGTGGACACCTCCTGCTGGATCTTCTGCGTGGCCAGCTCGTAGACCGAGTTGCCCGAGGCACCGCCGACCGAGTCGAGCGCTTCCACCAGCGGCACGCCCGCGGCGAACATCGTGGACAGCGTGCGCGTCCAGCGGGCGATGACCGACTTGTAGACCAGGTTGCCGAAGAGCGGCAGCTTCAGCATGAGGCGGTCCATGAACTGCTGGACCTTCTCGTTGCGCTTCCACGCCTGCATGAAGAAGTACAGGGTGCCGCCGATGCCCCCGAAGATCGCCCACCACCACTTGACGAAGACCTCGCTCACGGCGATCACGAAGAGGGTGGGCGCCGGCAGGTCGGCGCCGAAGGAGGTGAACACCTCCTTGAACGCCGGGATCACGAAGATCATGATCACCGAGACCACGACGAAGGCGACCACCAGCACCGCGATCGGGTACATGAGCGCCGACTTGATCTTGGACTTGATCGCCTCGGTCTTCTCCATGTAGGTGGCCAGGCGGTCCAGCAGGCTTTCCAGGATACCGGCCGCTTCGCCGGCCTCCACCAGGTTGCAGTAGAGGTTGTCGAAGTAGATCGGGTACTTGCGGAACGCCGCGGACAGCGAGGTGCCGGTCTCGACGTCCGTGCGGATGTCGTTCAGCAGCTTGGTGACGCTGGGGTTCGCGTTGCCGCGGCCGACGATGTCGAAGGCCTGCAGCAGCGGCACGCCGGCCTTCATCATGGTGGCGAGCTGCCGGGTGAAGATCGCGATGTCCTTCGGCTTGATCTTCGAGCCGGAGCGCATGCGGCGCTTCTTGATCTTGGTGGGGGAGACGCCCTGGCGGCGCAGCGACGCCATGACCTGGTTCTCGCCCGCGGCGCGCGTCTCGCCGCGCACCTGCTTGCCGTTGCGATCGCGGCCCTCCCACTCGAAGACGAATTCGCTGACCTTGGTTGCTGCGGTGGCCATCTGGGTTCCTCTCGACTTTCCGCTTTTCTCGGTGTTATTCGTTGGTCACGGCGAGGACTTCCTCCAGCGAGGTCAAGCCCAGCCGCACCTTGTGCAAGCCCGATTCCCGCAGGCTGCGGACGCCTTCCTTGCGCGCCTGCTCCGCGATCTCGAGGGCGCTGCCGTCGGCGAGGATGATGCGCTGCATGTCCTCGCTGATCGGCATCACCTGGTAGATGCCCACCCGCCCCTTGTAGCCGTTGTTGCACGCGGAGCAGCCCACCGGCTGGTAGGGCGTCCAGGTGCCGTCCACTTCCTCTTCCTTGAAGCCCGCCTCGATCAGGTTCTCGTACGGGATGTCCAGCGGCTTCTTGCACTGCGCGCACAGGCGGCGCGCCAGGCGCTGCGCGGTGATCAGGATGACGGACGACGCGATGTTGAAGGGCGCGATACCCATGTTGCGCATCCGGGTCAGCGTGGTCGGCGCGTCGTTCGTGTGCAGCGTGGACATCACCAGGTGGCCGGTCTGGGCGGCCTTGATGGCGATGTCGGCGGTTTCCAGGTCGCGGATTTCGCCGACCATGATGATGTCCGGGTCCTGGCGCAGGAAGGACTTGAGCGCGGCCGCGAAGGTGAGGCCCGCCTTGTCGTTCACGTTCACCTGGTTGATGCCCGGCATGTTGATTTCCGCCGGGTCTTCCGCGGTGGAGATGTTCACGCCCGGCTTGTTCAGCAGGTTCAGGCAGGTGTACAGCGACACCGTCTTGCCGGAGCCGGTCGGGCCGGTCACCAGGATCATGCCGTAGGGGCGGCCGATCGCCTCCATCAGGCGCGCCTTCTCTTCCGGCTCGTAACCCAGCGCGTCGATGCCGAGGCGGGCGGAGCTGGGATCCAGGATACGGATCACGATCTTCTCGCCGAAGAGCGTGGGCAGCGTCGAGACCCGGAAGTCGATCACGCGGTCGGCGCTGATCTTCAGCTTCATCCGGCCGTCCTGCGGCACGCGCTTCTCGGAGATGTCCATGCGGGAGATCACCTTGATGCGGGAAGCCAGCTTGTCCTTGATCGCGATCGGGGGCGAGGCGATCTCGCGCAGCTCGCCGTCGATGCGGAAGCGCACGCGGTACTGGTGCTCGTACGGCTCGAAGTGCAGGTCGGATGCGCGCGCGCCGATGGCGTCGAGCAGCATCTTGTGCAGGAACTTGACGACGGGGGCGTCGTCGACGTCGGAGGTGGCGCCCTGGTCGTCGTCGGCGTTCGTCGCGTCCATGCTGGACTCGTCGAACTCGAAGTCGTCGCCGATGATGCTGTCCATCGCCTCGGTGGTCGAGGTGCCGATGGTCTCCACCATCTTGGTCAGCTTGTCGTACTCCGCGATGATCCAGTCCACGCCCATCTGCGTGGCGAACTTGATCTTCTCGGCGGCGGCCTGGTCGGACGGGTCCGCCGTGGCGCAGATCAGCCGGTTGTTGCGCTTGGACAGGACGACGATGCGGAAGTCCTGGCAGATCTTTCCGTCCAGCAGGCCCTTCGGCAGCCGGTTCGTGTCCAGCGCGTCCAGGTCCAGCACGGGCGCGCCGAAGGCACTGGACATCGTGTGGGCCAGGTCCGCCGGGGACACGGCGCCCGAGCCGGTGAGCTCCGCGATGAAGCTCGTGCGGTTGGACTGGGCCTTGCGGTAGATGTCCTCGGCGGCCTTCTGCCCCAGCTTGCCCGCGGAAACGAGGGCGCGGCCGAGGCCGGGGAGGGCGACGGCGGAGGCTTCGGTGAAGGGATCGACAGCGGCCATGGAGTGCGTTCAGGCGGCCGGAAACGCGTCCGGCCAGAGGGAAATCAGTTTCCGATCATCCCGAAAAGCCGAGTTGGTGTAAATGCGCAAGCTCTTTGAGAAGCACCGGCGTTGGTAGGAAGTCACGGGTAGCGGATGATGCACCCGTTTTGCAAGTGCTTGTTACCCGTGGCGCGCCTCAGCGGTTGCCCTGCGGGGATGGGCGGCGAGAGCGAAAACGGCGCGCTCTTGCGTGCCGTTGCGGATGCGTCCGGCCCCAACGAAAACAGCACCTTGCCGCGGTGCTGTCCGGGACGCAAAAACGAAAACAGCACCTTGCGGTGCTGTCTTCGTGTGTGTGTCCTGGTCGGGGTGAGAGGATTCGAACCTCCGGCCTCTACGTCCCGAACGTAGCGCTCTACCAGGCTAAGCTACACCCCGATTTCCGTTGCTCCCGCGTGCCTGAGGGTCCTCAGTTGCGCCGTGCGAGCAGCGAAGCCGCCAATTGTAGCAAAGCCTGAGCATGCTCATTCGACGGCAGCTGTTCGGCAGCTGACATCGCGCGTTTTGCTTCCGCGGCAGCGGCCTCGTGGGCCACTTCGAGCGCACCGGTGGCGCGCACGATTTCCACCACGTGATCGAGTTCTTCCAGCGCGCCCGTCTCCACCGCGCGGCGGATCAGGTCGCGCTGCTGCGCGCTGCCGCGGCGCATCGCCGCGATCAGGGGCAGCGTGACCTTGCCTTCGCGCAGGTCGTCGCCGAGGTTCTTGCCCATCTCCTCCGCCGCGCCCGCGTAGTCCAGCACGTCGTCCACCACCTGGAAGGCGGTGCCGAGCGCCTGGCCATATTCGGCGCAGGCGTCCTCCAGCGGCCGCGGCACGCCGGCGAGCACGGCGCCCAGGCGGGCGCTCGCCTCGAACAGCTTGGCGGTCTTGGAGCGGATCACCTGCAGGTACGCCGACTCGTCGAGGTTCGGGTCGTGCATGTTCATCAGCTGCATGACCTCGCCCTCGGCGATCACGTTGGTCGCGTCGGCCAGGATCTCCATCACCCGCACGTCGTGCGCGTCCAGCATCATCTGGAAGGCCCGCGAGTAGAGGAAGTCGCCCACCAGCACGCTGGCGGGGTTGCCGAAGTGCTCGTTCGCCGTGGGGCGGCCGCGGCGCAGGGTGGACTCGTCCACCACGTCGTCGTGCAGCAGCGTCGCCGTATGGATGAACTCCACCACGGCGGCCAGGTTGAAGCGCTGCGCTCCCCGGTAGCCGAGGGCGCCGCAGATCAGCAGCAGGAGGGCGGGGCGCAGGCGCTTGCCGCCGGAGGAGATGATGTAGCGCGAGACTTCGCCGACCAGGGGAACGCCGGAGTCCAGCCGGCGTCCGATGACGGCGTCCACCTCGCGCATGTCGTCCGCGATCAGGGCGAGGACGGACGTGGCGCTGGAATCGGTCAAGACAGGGAATCCGCAGAGTTGGGCAGGATTATAGGAAGGGCACCGCCTCTGCCCGGGCTCACCACGTCCCTCGCTTGTGAGCGGCCGCCAACCATGGCATAATCGCGGGCTCTCCGGAGTTCTTCCGGGGAGTTTTCATTTGTGAGGTCATCAACCATGTACGCGGTCATAAAAACCGGTGGCAAGCAGTATCGCGTTGCTTCCGGCGACAAGATCAAGGTAGAACAGATTGCTGCGGACATCGGCCAGGAAATCACGATCGACCAGGTTCTCGCTCTCGGCAACGGCAGCGACCTGAAGATCGGCGCTCCCCTGGTGTCCGGTGCCACGGTCAAGGTGAAGGTCGTCTCGCACGGCAAGCACGACAAGGTGCGCATCTTCAAGCTGCGCCGCCGCAAGCACTACCAGAAGCACCAGGGCCACCGCCAGGCTTACACCGAGCTCGAGATCGGCTCGATCGCCGGCTAAGGAGAAAGCGAAATGGCACAGAAAAAAGGCGGCGGCTCCACGCGAAACGGGCGTGATTCCCAGCCGAAGATGCTGGGCGTCAAGGCCTTCGGCGGCGAACTCATCAGCGCCGGCTCCATCATCGTGCGCCAGCGCGGCACCAAGTTCCACCCCGGCACGAACGTCGGCGTGGGCCGGGACCACACGCTGTTCGCCCTGGTGGACGGCCACGTGCAGTTCCAGGTCAAGGGCTCGCTGAACAAGCACACGGTCAACGTGGTCCCGGCGGCGTAAGGTACCCTTGCCCCGCGACAAGAAGAGCCCCGACTTGTCGGGGCTCTTTCGTTTTTGAGGTTCGAACATGAAATTCGTAGACGAGGCATTCATCGACATCGCCGCGGGCGACGGCGGGAACGGCTGCGTCTCGTTCCGCCACGAGAAGTACAAGGAGTTCGGCGGCCCCAACGGCGGCGACGGCGGCCGCGGCGGGCACGTGTGGGCGGTGGCGGACCCGAACCTCAACACGCTGGTCGACTACCGCTTCTCGCGCCGGCACGAGGCCGGGCGCGGCGAGCACGGCATGGGTTCCGACATGTTCGGCGCCATGGGCAACGACATCACGCTGAAGATGCCGGTGGGGACCATCATCACCGACGCCGAGACGGGCGAGGTGCTGTACGAACTGCTGAAGCCGGGCGAGAAGATCATGATCGCCAAGGGCGGCGACGGCGGCTTCGGCAACATGCGGTTCAAGAGCTCGATCAACCGCGCGCCGCGGCAGAAGACGCCGGGCTGGCCGGGCGAGAAGAAGAGCCTCAAGCTCGAACTCAAGGTGCTGGCCGACGTGGGCCTGCTCGGGATGCCGAACGCCGGCAAGTCCACGCTGATCGCCGCGGTGTCGAACGCGCGGCCCAAGATCGCCGACTATCCCTTCACGACCCTGCACCCGAACCTGGGCGTCGTGCGCGTCGGCCCGGAACAGAGCTTCGTCGTCGCCGACGTGCCGGGGCTGATCGAGGGCGCGGCGGAAGGCGCCGGCCTCGGCCACCAGTTCCTGCGGCACCTGCAGCGCACGCGACTGCTGCTGCACGTCGTGGACCTCGCGCCCTTCGACGAAGGCGTGGACCCCGTCGCCCAGGCGAAGGCGATCGTCGAGGAGCTGAAGAAGTACGACAAGGCCCTCTACGAGAAGCCGCGCTGGCTGGTGCTGAACAAGCTGGACATGGTGCCGGTGGAGGAGCGCGCGGCGCGCGTGAAGGACTTCGTCAAGCGCTTCAAGTGGAAGGGGCCGGTGTACGAGATCTCCGCCCTCACGCGCGAGGGCTGCGAGCCGCTGATCAAGGGCATCTGGCAGCACGTGCACGCGCAGCAGGTCGCGGAGCAGCCGCACGTGGAGGTCGACCCGCGTTTCGCGAAGGACGAAAATACGTCCTCATGACGGATCAGAAGAACGGACAGGCGGCGCTGAAGGACGCGCGGCGCATCGTCGTGAAGGTGGGTTCCAGCCTGGTCACCAACGAGGGCCGCGGGCTGGACGAGCGCGCGATCGGCGAGTGGAGCCGGCAGATGGCGGCGCTCGCGGCGCAGGGCCGCGAGGTGATCATGGTCTCCAGCGGCGCCATCGCCGAAGGCATGAAGCGCCTGGGCTGGACCACCCGGCCGCACGAACTGGACAAGCTGCAGGCCGCGGCGGCCGTCGGCCAGATGGGCCTCGCGCAGATGTACGAGACCAAGCTGCGCGAGCACGGCATGGCGTCCGCCCAGGTGCTGCTCACGCACGCCGACCTCGCCGACCGCGAGCGCTACCTCAATGCGCGCTCGACGCTGCTCACGCTGCTGTCGCTGCGCGTGCTGCCCGTCATCAACGAGAACGACACGGTCGTCAACGACGAGATCAAGTTCGGCGACAACGACACGCTGGGTGCGCTGGTGGCGAACCTGGTCGAGGCCGACCTGCTCGTGATCCTCACCGACCAGAAGGGGCTGTACAGCGCGGACCCGCGCAAGGACCCCGCGGCGAAATTCATCCAGGAAGCGCACGCCGGCGACGCGGCGCTGGAGCAGATGGCCGGCGGCGCCGGCTCCAGCATCGGCAAGGGCGGCATGATCACCAAGGTGCTCGCCGCGAAGCGCGCGGCCGGTTCCGGCGCGTCGACCGTGATTGCCTGGGGCCGCGAGCCCGACTGCCTGCTGCGCCTCGCGCAGGGCGAGATCATCGGCACGCTGCTGGTCGCGCCGACGCAGAAGCACCAGGCGCGCAAGCGCTGGATGGCCGACCACCTGCAGCTGCGCGGCGCGGTGACGGTCGATGCGGGCGCGGCCGGCAAGCTGCGCACCGAAGGCAAGAGCCTGCTGCCGATCGGCATGACGGGCGTCGAAGGCGACTTCTCGCGCGGCGAGGTGATCGCGGTGCGCGACCCCGCCGGCCAGGAGATCGCGCGCGGCCTGGCGAACTACGCCGCGGCCGAGGCGCGGCTGCTATGCCGCAAGCCGTCGACCGAGATCGAGAAGCTGCTCGGGTACGTGGCAGAGCCCGAGATGATCCACAGGACGAACCTCGTCGTGACGCGCTGAAGGGGAACGCTGGGGGTGCGCTGCGCGCACCTTCCGGCGGCCCGCCGCCGCCAGCCTACCGGTTGACGCCGCCGCGCTGCCAGCGGCGGTCCACCGGCGCCTTGAGGTCCAGCGCGATCTGCGCCGGCGAGACGTTCGGGGAGTTCTCCTGGCACGCGCCCGAGCGCGCGATGGCCAGGCTGTAGCGCAGGTTGGCGGTGCGGAAGATGTCCCGCCACTCGGCGTCCTTCGCGACCACCCAGCCCGAGTCCGGGTTGTGGCGCGCGTAGACCTTCACCTGGCCCTTGCCGCAGTGGATGCCTTCGTAGAAGCCGTTCACCGCACCGGAACTGCTGGTGGCGACGACCACGTAGCGGACCACGTCGTCCTTGCCGATGGTGATGGAAGCCGGGTCCACGCCGAAGCGCAGGCTGGTGCCCGCCACGTCGATCGGGATCAGGCCGCTGGTGCGCAGCGGCGGGGGCGGCGGCGCCTCGAGCTCCTGCCACTCCGGCACGTAGGGGATGTTGCTGTTGTCGGGGGTGCCGGGCGGGGCGCCCAGCAGGTCCGCCGCGGACGCGGCGCCGACGGCGCTGGCCAGGGCCAGCGCCAGGAATCTACGAAGCATGCTTTCCCTTGATGGCGACGGGCTCGGCCCGTCCCTGCGGATTCGGTTCGAACGTGGCGCCGGGCGGCAGTTCCATGCCGGGCGCCGGCAGCGGCGCGCCGTGCGCTTCGTGCGGGCCGTGTTCGGCCTCGCGCGTGCGCATGCCGCTGCGGAGATACCGGTTGCGGTGGTCGTTGCGCGGAAGGTAGCGGGCCAGCTCGCGCAAGGCCATCTCGTACACCCCGCGCTTGAACTCCACCACCACGTCGAGAGGCACCCAGTAGTCGTTCCAGCGCCAGGCGTCGAACTCGGGGTGGTTGGTGGCGCGGAGATTCAGGTTGTGGTCCTGCCCGATCAACTGCAGCAGGAACCAGATCTGCTTCTGGCCCTTGTAGTGGCCACGGGCGTCGCGCCGGATGTAGCGCTCGGGAACCTCGTAGCGCAGCCAGTCGCGCGTGCGCCCGACGATGCGCACATGCTCCGGCATCAACCCGATTTCCTCGTGCAATTCCCGGAACATCGCCTGTTCGGGGCTCTCGCCGCGGTCGATGCCGCCCTGAGGAAACTGCCAGCTGTGTGTCCGGATGCGCTTGCCCCAGAACACCTGGTTTTTCTGGTTGAGCAGGATAATGCCGACGTTGGGCCTGAAGCCGTCCCGGTCCAGCATAATCACACCCCAAAATCTTTGAACTGAGTTCATTATGCACGGCGCCCCTGCGCGCTGGAAGGGCTCAGCAGTCACCACCCCCCGGTCCATTTTGATGAGAGCCTCCCAGTTCCTGATTTCCACCCTCAAGGAAGCCCCCGCCGACGCGGAAGTCGCCAGCCACAAGCTGATGATGCGCGCCGGCATGATCAAGAAGCTGGGCGCGGGCATCTACACGTACATGCCCATGGGCCTGCGCGTGATCCGCAAGGTGGAGGCGATCGTGCGCGAGGAGATGAACCGCGCCGGTGCCGTGGAGTGCACGATGCCCGTCGTGCAGCCGGCGGAACTCTGGCAGGAGACCGGCCGCTTCGACAAGATGGGCCCCGAGCTGCTGCGCATCAAGGACCGGCACGACCGCGACTTCGTCGTGCAGCCCACCAGCGAGGAGGTCGTCACCGACATCGCCCGCCAGGAGCTGCGCAGCTACAAGCAGCTGCCCAAGAACCTGTACCAGGTGCAGACCAAGTTCCGCGACGAGCGCCGTCCGCGCTTCGGCCTGATGCGCGGCCGCGAGTTCATCATGAAGGACGCGTACAGCTTCGACCGCGACCAGGCCGCGGCCAAACGCAGCTACGAGACCATGGCGCAGGCCTACCGGCGCATCTTCGACCGCTTCGGCCTGCGCTATCGCGCCGTCGCGGCGGACAGCGGCGCGATCGGCGGTGACCTCTCCGAGGAGTTCCAGGTGATCGCCGCCACCGGGGAGGACGCGATCGTCTACTGCCCGGACAGCCAGTACGCCGCCAACATGGAGAAGGCCGAAGCGCTGGCGCCCACGCATGCGCGCCCCGCGCCCGGCCGCGCGATGGAGAAGGTGCCCACGCCCGGCAAGAGCACCTGCGAACAGGTCGCCGAGCTGCTGAAGGTGCCGCTCGCGACGACGGTGAAGTCGCTGGTGCTCGCCACCGACAAGCTGGATGCGCAGGGCAACGTCACCGGCTCGCAGGTGTGGCTGCTGCTGCTGCGCGGCGACCACGACATGAACGAGATCAAGGTCGGCAAGGTGCCCGGCCTGGACAACGGCTTCCGCTTCGCGACGGTCGCGGAGATCGAGGCCCATTTCGGCGCGAAGCCCGGCTACCTGGGCCCGATCGGCCTGAAGCAGCCGGTGAAGATCGTGGCCGACCGCGAGGTCGCGCTCATGGCCGACTGGATCGCCGGCGCCAACGAAGAGGACTTCCACACGGTCGGCATCAACTGGGGCCGCGACCTGCCGGAGCCGGACGCGGTCGCCGACCTGCGCAACGTGGTCGAAGGCGACCTGTCGCCGGACGGCCAGGGCAAGCTCGCGATCGAGCGCGGCATCGAGGTCGGGCACATCTTCTACCTCGGGACCAAGTACTCGAAGGCGATGGACGCCACCTTCCTCGACGAGGACGGCAAGCCGAAGGTCTTCGAGATGGGCTGCTACGGCATCGGCATCACGCGCCTGCCCGCCGCCGCCATCGAGCAGAACCACGACGAGCGCGGGATCATCTGGCCGGACGCGATCGCGCCGTTCACGGTGGTGGTGTGCCCGATCGGCATGGACCGCAGCGCGGACGTGAAGGCCGCCGCCGAGAAGCTGCACGACGAGCTCGCCGCGGCCGGCGTGGACGTGCTGCTGGACGACCGCGGCGAGCGTCCCGGCGCCATGTTCGCGGACTGGGAGCTGATCGGCGTGCCGCACCGCGTGGTGATCTCCGACCGCGGCCTCAAGGAAGGCCAGCTGGAATACCAGCACCGCCGCGATGCGGCCGCGACCAAGGTCGCCGCGGGCGAGATCGCCGCCTTCGTCAAGGGGCGGCTCGCGGCGTGATCACGCGGCGCGGCTGTCTCGCCCCGGCGCTCGCCGGCGCCGGTCTCTGGGTTGCGGGCCTGCCGCTCGCGCGCGCGGGCGCGCAGCTCGAGGAGCCGCTGGCGGATTCGGTCCGCACGGCGCTCAGCTCCGCGATCGCGAACAGCGCGCCGCCGGTCCCCGACTTCAGCGACATCGACCAGCGCCTGCGCTACCTGCGCTGGCTCGGCGCCATGAGCCACCGGCTGCAGCGGCGCAAGACCGAGTGGCTGGAGCGCAAGGAATTCCTGCAGACCGTCTGGTACGAGACCAAGCGGGCGGGGCTGGACCCCGGCCTGGTGCTGGGGCTGATCCAGGTCGAGAGCGCCTTCCGCAAGTTCGCGGTGAGCCCGGTGGGCGCGCGCGGCTACATGCAGGTGATGCCGTTCTGGACGCGGCTGATCGGCAACGGCGATCCCTCCAGCCTGTTCCACATGCAGACGAACCTGCGCTTCGGCTGCGTGATCCTGCGCCACTACCTCGATCGCGAGAACGGCAACCTGTACATGGCCCTGGGCCGCTACAACGGCAGCCGCGGGAAGCCGCAGTACCCGAACGCGGTGTTCGGGGCGGCGAAGGTCTGGGAATGGAAGGACGGGGCGCCGGCGCCGGAGGTGCAGCCGGGGGCGGCGCCGATGCGGGCGCCGGGGGGGTAGGACTGGTCGATCGCTGGGGTGCGCTTCGCGCAACCCAGCCTACGGTGCGCTTCGCGTAACCCGGCCCGCCGCCCGTTCATGCGACCCGTCGTGCGCCGCGGTTGGTAGGCTGGGTTGCGCGCAGCGCACCCCAGCATTCACCCACTCACCCCCTCACTGCAGGAACCCCAGCTTCGTCTTGCTCCCGCCGCACTTCGGCAGGTCCTCCGGCAGGATCGCCTCGCGATGCGCGAGCCGCGCATTGCCGAATCCGGTCATCAGCGCCCGCCGCATCTCGCGCGGGGCGAGTTCCGCCAGGCAATCGAGCACGTCGTCCCCGGGCTCGTCCTCGAAGCGAGCGCCCCAGCCGTGGTCGCCGCGGATGGAGCGGTACAGGTTGCGCGCGATGGCGCGGGCCTGTTCGTGCGAGGGAGCGTCGATCTCGAACACGTTCATGCGGTTCAGGATCGGCTCCGGGATGCAGCGCTCGTCGTTGGCCGTCATGATCCAGATCACCTGGCTCGCGTCGATCGCGACTTCGGCGAATTCGTCCATGAAGGCGCCGGCCGTGTCGTGCTCCAGCAGGCCGTAGAGCGAACCCAGCGGGTCGTACTGCGCATCGGCGCTGGCCTTGTCGATCTCGTCGACGACGATGACCGGGTTGGCGTACTGGCCGTCCACGATCGCTTCGAACACCTTGCCCGGCTTGGCGCCCTTCCACTGGGACGAGGCGCCGGACAGCAGCCAGCCCGCGGTCATCGAGCTCATGGGCACCAGGCTCATGCCGGTGCCGAGCAGGTCGGCGAGCTGGCGCGCGAAGTGCGTCTTGCCGATGCCGGGCGGGCCGAGCAGCAGCATGGGGGTGATCTCGATGCCGTCGCCGGCGTCCTGCGAGAGGGCGACGTGGCGCTTCACGTCGTCGAGCGCGTCCGCGAAATTGGGGAGCTGCTCGTAGAGCGAGGCCATCTCGGGGATGCCGCTCGGCTTGACCTGGAAGCGTTCCGGGCCGCGCTCGAGCATGCGTTCGTAGGTGGCTCGCAGGCTTTCGTGGTCGCGCGCGGGCAGCTTGGCCAGCTTGCGCTCGACGTCGTGCGGACGGAAGACGTTGCGCAGGTTGGCGATCGGCAACTGCAGGCCGGGGCTGTGCGGGACGAGGCTACGCGATTGCATACCCAACTCCTTCAACGACTGTTCTGGATTCCAGCATAGGCCGTGCCACGAGGGCAAGCCGTGGACGAGCTTTCGCACGACCTTGTCAGCTGCAGTCGACAGTGGGAGCGGGAGAAGTGGCTGCTGGCAGCCGGGGAGGGGGAGTGCTAGTCGCGGACCCGCGCGATGCGGGTCCGCGGGAGACCGCTCAGGACTGCGCCGGGGTGCCCAGCACCTGCTGCAGTTCGCCGCTCTGGTACATCTCCATCATGATGTCCGAGCCGCCGATGAATTCGCCGCGCACGTACAACTGCGGGATGGTGGGCCAGTTGCTGTATTCCTTGATGCCCTGGCGGATCTCGTCGTCCTCCAGCACGTTCACGGTCTTCAGCTGCTTCGGGTCCACGCCGCAGGCCTTCAGGATCTGGACGGCGCGGCCGGAGAAGCCGCACATGGGGAAGGACGCATTGCCCTTCATGAAGAGCAGGACGTCGCTGTTCTTGACCAGGTCGTCGATGCGTTGCTGGGCGTCGCTCATGGGGAACCTCTCCTGTGCAGGGTCTGCGCTGAGTTGATGGCGGATTATCCCAGTTCAAGCCGGCGCCCGCCGGAACAGCGGGCGATCCCGGACAGGTCCTGGCGGCTCTGCACTTGCGCGAAACCGGCAGCCGCGAGCAGTTCGCGCACGGCGCCGGCCTGGTCCCAGCCGTGTTCCAGCAGCAGCCATCCTCCCGGCGCCAGGTGGCGCGGCGCGGCGGCGACGATGGCGCGCAGGTCGTCCAGGCCGTCGGTGCCGGCGGCGAGCGCCTCGCGCGGCTCGTGGCGCAAGGCGGGCAGGTGCGGGTCGGCATCGGCGATGTAAGGCGGGTTGCTCACGACCAGGTCGTACTGCCCGGCGCCTTCGAGCCAGCGGGCCTGGCGCAATTGCACGGCGAGGCCGAGCCGGGCCGCATTGGCGGCAGCAACCTCCAGCGCACCGGCGCTGCGGTCCACCGCCTCCACCCGCGCGTCGCGACGGGCCGACGCAATCGCGAGCGCGATGGCACCGCTGCCGGTGCCGAGGTCGACCACGCGCGGTGCCTCCCGGTCGCGCAGCACCTCCAGCGCCCACTCGACGAGCGTCTCGGTGTCGGGCCGCGGCACGAGCACGCGCGCGTCCACCCGCAGCGGCAGGCCGTAGAACTCCTTTTCCCCCGTGAGGTAGGCGACCGGTTCCCCCGCCGCCCGCCGCTGCGCGAGCGCCTGGAAAGCCTCCATGCGGCCGGCAGGAAGCGGATCGGTGTCGTGCGCGAGCAGCCAGCCGCGCTCGCCGGCGCCGCGGTCCAGCACGTGCAGCAGCAGCAGCTGCGCATCGAGGCGGTCCAGCCCCAGCGCCGCCGCGGCGGCCAGTGCGTCCGCGATCGTCACGCCCGCGCGGCCCCCATCCCCACCTCGAGTTCCTCCAGCTGCTCGGCGCGGCGCGCCAGCAGCAGGGCGGCGACCACTTCGTCGAGTTCGCCTTCCATCACGGCGCCCAGCTTGTAGAGCGTCAGGTTGATGCGGTGGTCGGTCACCCGGCCCTGCGGGAAGTTGTAGGTGCGGATGCGGTCGGAGCGGTCGCCGCTGCCGATCAGGCCCTTGCGCGTCGCCGCTTCCTTCGCTGCGCGTTCCGCGCGTTCCTTTTCCTGGATGCGCGCCGCCAGCACCTGCAGGGCCTTGGCCTTGTTGCGGTGCTGCGAGCGGTCGTCCTGGCACTCGGCCACGATGCCCGTGGGCAGGTGCGTGATGCGCACGGCGGAGTCGGTCTTGTTCACGTGCTGGCCGCCCGCGCCGGAGGCGCGAAAGGTGTCGATGCGCAGGTCGGCCGGGTTGATCTGCACGGCCGCGGCCTCGTCGGGCTCGGGCAGCGCCGCGACGGTGCACGCGCTGGTGTGGATGCGCCCCTGGCTCTCGGTGGCCGGCACGCGCTGCACGCGGTGGCCGCCCGATTCGAACTTCAGCTTGCCGTAGGCGCCGTCGCCGACCATGCGGACCACCACTTCCTTGAAGCCGCCGACCTCGCCTTCGCTCTCGCTCACGATCTCCGTCTTCCATCCCTGGCGCTCGGCATAGCGCGTGTACATGCGCAGCAGGTCGCCCGCGAAGAGCGCGGATTCGTCGCCGCCGGTGCCGGCGCGGATTTCCAGGAAGACGTTGCGCACGTCGTCGGGGTCGCGCGGCAGCAGCAGGGCCTGCAGCTCGTTCTCGAGGGCCGGCAGTTCCTGCTCCAGCCCGGCGAGTTCCTCCTTCGCCATGTCGGCCATGTCGGGGTCGTCCAGCATCTGCCGCGCCTCGGCGAAATCGCGTTCGCGCTGCAGGAAACGCTGGTAGACGCCGTTCACCTCGGTCACCTCCGCGTGCTCGCGCGTGAGCTCGCGGAAGCGCTCCATGTCGTTCACGACCTCGGGCTGCGAGAGGAAGAAGTCCAGCTCCTGCAGGCGGACGGGGAAGCGCTCGAGTTGCTGGCGGAGGAAGGGTTTCATGCGGAGGATGTCATTGCGGGCTGGGAGAGCCTGCCCCGGGCTTGACCCGGGGCAATCCATGCGGGTTCGGAGGGACCATGGATGCCGGGTCAAGCCCGGCATGACATGGGGGCGTTCACCGCGCCGCTAACGCTCCTTGCGCAGGAAGAAATGCTCGATCGCCTGCTGCGCGCGCTGGCGCGCCTCGGCGTCGCCGGTGCGCAGTTCGGCCATGGCGCCGTGCAGCATCTTCTGGGTGAGGCCGCGCGAGAGGGCCTCCAGCACGGCGTCGACGTCCTCGCCGCGGGCGAGCAGCTTGCGGGCGCGCGCCAGTTCGGCGGCGCGCCATTCGTCCGCCTGCGAGTTGAGCTGCTGGATCAGGGGCACGGCGCCGCGCTGGTCCATCCAGTGCACGAAGCTCTGCACGCCGGCGTCGATGATCGCCTCGGCCTGCGCGACCGCGGCCTGGCGGTTGGCGTGGCCGGTCTGCACCACGTGCGCGAGGTCGTCGACGGTGTACAGGTACACGTCTTCCAGCGCCTTGACCTCCGGCTCGATGTCGCGCGGCACGGCCAGGTCCACCATGAACATCGGGCGGTGCTTGCGCGCCTTCAGGGCGCGCTCCACGGCGCCGAGGCCGATGATGGGCAACTGGCTCGCGGTGGAGCTCACCACGATGTCGAATTCGTGCAGCCGCGCCGGCAGGTCCGCCAGGCGCATCACCTCGCCGCCGAAGCGGGTGGCGAGCTTCTCGCCACGCTCCAGGGTGCGGTTGGCGATGGCGATGGACTTCGGGCTCTTCGCCGCGAAGTGCGTCGCCGCCAGCTCGATCATCTCGCCGGCCCCGACGAACAGCACGCGGACCTTCGACAGGTCCTCGAACAGCTGGCCGGCCAGGCGCACGGCGGCGGCGGACATGCTGATGGAATGGGCGCCGATCTCGGTGGAGGTGCGGACTTCCTTGGCGACGGCGAAGGAGCGCTGGAACAGCTGGTTGAGCGTGGTGCCCAGGGCGCCCGCTTCGTCGGCGACGCGCACGGCGTCCTTCAGCTGGCCCAGGATCTGGGCCTCGCCCAGCACCATGGAATCGAGCCCGCTCGCCACCCGGAAGGCATGGCGGGCCACGCCGGCGTCCTGCAGCGTGTAGGCGTGGCTGCGCAGCAGGCCCGCGTTCACGCCGCCGGAATGCGCCAGCCACTCCACGGTGGTGTCGATCTCGTGCTGCGCGCCCGCGCAATAGATCTCGGTGCGGTTGCAGGTGGAGAGGATGGCGGCCTCGGGCTGGCGGCCCAGCCGGGCCCCGACGCTGTCGCGCAAGCCGTGCAGCGTGGGCGCGATCTGGTCGAGGGCGAACGCGAACCGGCCCCGCAAATCGAGCGGTGCCGTGTTGTGGTTGATCCCCAATGCCCAGACTGCCATGCGCCGAATTATAAAATTCGATCCAGATCAAGCACTTAGCCCGGATCGATTCCCACTTGTCCCAGATCAACCGAACCGCGTGTCCTTTTTCGAACTCCTGAGGCACCTTGCCGGATTCCTAGCCCCCGCGGTCGTCGTCGCCGTGCTCGTCGCCGGCGCTGCCCGCATTGTGCTGCCTCCCGCCGCCCGCCCGCAGTCCTGGTGGATGGCCGTGGCCCTGAACACGCTGGCCGGGGCCCTGGTGCTGGCCGCCGGCCTCTGGTACTTCGGCCGGGATGGCAAGATGGCTACGTACGCGGCCCTGGTGCTGGCTGTCGCCACCGTGCAGTGGCTCAGCGGCAGGGCCTGGCGCTCCTAGAAAGACCCATGCTCTTCCTCCTGTCCCCGGCCAAGACGCTGGATTACACCTCGCCCCTCCCGGAGGTCGCGCACACGCTGCCGGACTTCGCCGGCGACGCCGCCCGCCTGATCGAGGTGCTGCGCCGCAAGTCCCCGGCCGAAGTCGCCAGCCTGATGTCCATCAGCGACCCGCTGGCGGCGCTGAACGTCGCCCGCTACCAGGCCTGGTCGCCCAAGTTCACGGCCCGCAACGCCCGGCAGGCGGTGCTGGCCTTCGACGGCGACGTGTACGACGGCCTGCAGGCGCGCCAGCTCGGCGCCCGGGAACTGGAGTGGGCGCAGCAGCACCTGCGCATCCTGAGCGGCCTCTACGGCGTGCTGCGCCCGCTGGACTGGATGCAGCCCTACCGGCTGGAGATGGGGACCTCGCTGAAGGTGGACGCCGCGGCCAACCTCTACCAGTACTGGGGCAGCCGCATCGCGGAGCACCTGAACGGCATCCTGGCCGCCGACAAGACGCCCGTGGTGATCAACCTCGCGTCGCAGGAATATTTCAGGGCCGTCGACCGCAAGGCGCTGAAGGCCCGCGTCGTCGAGTGCGTGTTCGAGGAATGGCGCCCGGGCGGCTGGAAGATCATCAGCTTCTCCGCCAAGAAGGCGCGCGGCCTGATGGCACGCTACGCGATCACGCACCGCGTGGAGACCCCGCGCAAGCTCGAGAATTTCAACCTCGAAGGCTATGCCTTCGACCCGGCCGCGTCGGAACCCGACCGGCTGGTGTTCCGGCGAAGGACCGCAGCATGAGCATGACGCAGACGCAGCAGCAGGTCACCCCCGAGCTGCGCAAGTGGATCGTGGAACAGGCCCAGGCCGGCCACGGCGCCGAATCGGTGCTCAAGGCCATGCTGGCTTCCGGCTGGAACGAGGACGTGGCGGTCGAGGCCATGGAAAGCACCTTGCGCGGCCACCTGGAGCAGCAGGCGGTGGGCCAGGGGCTGCCCGCATCGGTGCCGGTGCCCGAGCCGAAGCTGGAGGAGTCGCCCTTGTACCTGGACGCCGGCGACCGCCGCGTGGCCGTGCTGCAGGCGATGGCCCATCCGCGCGTCGTGGTGTTCGGCGACCTGCTGTCCGCGGAGGAATGCGACCAGCTGATCGAGCTCGCCAAGCCGCGGCTGGCGCGCTCGCTGACGGTCGCCACCAAGACGGGCGGCGAGGAGGTCAACGCCGACCGGACCAGCAACGGCATGTTCTTCCAGCGCGGCGAGAACGAGCTGGTGCGCCGCATCGAGCAGCGCATCGCCCGGCTCGTGAACTGGCCCGAGGAGAACGGCGAGGGCCTGCAGATCCTGCACTATGTCCCGGGCGCGGAATACAAGCCGCACTACGACTACTTCGATCCCAACGAGCCGGGCACGCCCACCATCCTGCGCCGCGGCGGCCAGCGCGTGGGCACCATCGTCATGTACCTCGCCGAGCCGGAGAAGGGCGGCGGCACGGTGTTCCCCGACGTGCACCTGGAAGTCGCGCCCAAGCGCGGCAACGCCGTGTTCTTCAGCTACGAGCGCGCGCATCCGTCCACGCGCACGCTGCATGGCGGCGCGCCGGTGCTGGCCGGCGAGAAGTGGATCGCCACCAAGTGGCTGCGCGAGCGCCGCTTCGAATGAAGGTCCAGGCGAACGGCCTCGCGATCGAGGTCGAGGACACGGGGCCGCACGGCGCCCCGCCCGTGCTCCTGGTCATGGGGCTGGGCATGCAGCTCACGGCCTGGCCCGCTTCCTTCGTCGAGACGCTGGTGCGCGCCGGCCACCGCGTGATCCGCTTCGACAACCGCGACATCGGCCTGTCCGCGCGCCTGGACCACCTGGCCGTGCCCAACCTGCTGTGGGAGGGCATGAAGGTGCGGTTCGGCCTGCCGGTGCGTGCGCCGTACAGCGTCGCCGACATGGCGGCGGACGCGTTCGGCGTGCTGGACGCCCTGGGCGTGCGCGAAGCGCACGTCGTGGGGGCCAGCATGGGCGGCATGATCGCGCAGCGCATGGCGCTGGCGGCGCCGGAGCGCGTCCTCAGCCTCACCAGCATCATGAGTTCCAGCGGCGCGCGCCACCTGCCCGGGCCGCGGCCGCAGGTGCTGCAGGTGCTGATGTCGCGGCCGAAGGACCACAGCGAGCCTGCGGTGCTCGCGCACTACGTGCGGCTGTTCCAGGCGATCGGCAGCCCCGGCTACCCGATCCCGCCCGACGAATTGCGCAAGCGCATCCGCGAATCGATGCGGCGCGGCGGCTACCGGCCCGCGGGCAGCGCCCGGCAGATGGCGGCCATCGTCGCGGACACCTCGCGGGCGCAGGAACTGCGGTCGCTGCGCGTGCCGACGCTGGTGCTGCACGGCGCCGACGACCCGCTCGTGCCGCTCGCGTGCGGCGAGGACACCGCGCGGCGCATTCCCGGCGCGCAGCTGGTGACGGTGCCCGGGCTCGGCCATGACCTGCCGCCAGGTGGGGTCGAGCGCCTGCTCGAACCCCTGCTGCCGCATCTGGCGGTAGGCTCGCAGCGATGAATTCCCCCGAGCAGTCGCAGCTGGGCAAGCCCGTCGCGTACCCCGACCAGTACGACGCGGCCCTGCTGTACCCCATCGCGCGCGCGCCCAAGCGCGAGGAAATCGGCATCGCCGGCGCGCCGCCCTTCTTCGGCGCGGACCTGTGGACCGCCTACGAAGTCAGCTGGCTGAACCCGCGCGGCAAGCCGCAGGTGGCGCTGGCGCACATCACCATCCCTTGCGAGACGCCCAACATCGTCGAGAGCAAGTCGCTGAAGCTCTACCTGGGCAGCTTCAACGGCACGGCGTTCGCCAGCGCGGACGAAGTGCGGGAACGGCTGCGCAAGGACATCGGCGAGGCGGTGTGGCGCGGGGCGCCTGCGCCTGCGTCCATCGGCGTGCGGCTGGTCCTTCCGGACATGTTCGATGCGCAGCAGGTGCAGGAGCTCGACGGCCTGAGCCTCGACCGCCTCGACATCGAGTGCACGCACTACACGCCCGCACCCGAGCTGCTCACCTCCGCGGTGGACGAGCAGCCGGTGGAAGAAGTGCTGACCAGCAACCTGCTGAAGAGCAATTGCCTGGTGACGGGGCAGCCCGACTGGGGAAGCATCCAGATCCGCTACACCGGGCCGCAGATCGACCAGGGCGGGCTGCTGCGCTACCTCGTGAGCTTCCGCAACCACGACGAATTCCACGAGCAGTGCGTGGAGCGCATCTTCATGGACGTGTGGCGCCGCTGCAAGCCGTCGCGCCTGGCGGTGTACGCCCGCTACACGCGCCGCGGCGGGCTGGACATCAACCCGCTGCGCACCAGCCACCCGATGGCGCTGCCGGCCAACGTGCGGAACGCGCGGCAGTAAGCCTCAGTTCACGGCCAGCAGCCAGTCGCAGCGCAGGCGCTTCTCGCGGTGCGCCCGCTTGCGCCACAGCACATAGAGCTTGGGCGCGGACATGGCCAGGGCGAGGACGGGCGCGATCCACAGCGCACCGAACACGAAAGCGGGAATCCAGCCCACCCAGCCCGCCAGCCACACCGTGAGCATCGCGTCCCAGGCGTTGCATTCGATCGGGTGTTCGCGCTGGTGGGCGACGTGCCAGCGTTTGATGCGTTGCAGGGCGTCGAGGTCCATGCGGTTCAATGTAAGTTCCGCGTAAGGACCTGTCCATGGGACGTTGGGCGTACTCGCGTGTCAGCCGGTGCCGCTTGCGGAGCCGAGGCCGTGAAACAAGTCCGGCGTGGGCTCCGCCGCGGCGGGCGCGGCTTCAGGCTGCGCGGGAATGGCGTCCGCCCTGGCCAGCTTGCCGACGCGAACGCCGAGCAGGCGCAGGCGCGGGCCCAGGTCCACCCGTTTCAGGCACTGGCCCGCGGCACGGCGGATGGTGGCCGCTTCGTCCGTGTACTCCTCCAGCGTGACGTCGCGTGTTGCCGTGCGGAAATCCTCGTAACGAAGCTTGATGCCGATGGTGCGGCCCACGTAGCCCTTGCGCCGCAGGTCGCCCGCGACGCGCGTGCACAGGTCGGTGAAGATCGCGCCCAGCTCCGCGCGGTCGCGCACGGCGTGCAGATCGCGCTCGAAGGTGGTCTCGCGGCTCATGGACACCGGTTCGCTTTCGGTCACCACCGGCCGGTCGTCGCGGCCCCAGGCGGCGTCGTGCATCCAGCGGCCGTAGGACTGCCCGAAGTTGTCGACCAGCCACTCGGGCGTCTGGGCGGCGATGTCGCCGATGGTGTGCAGGTGCAGGCGGTGCAGCTTGGCCTCGGACTTCGGGCCGATGCCGTTGATCTTGCGCACCGGCAGCGGCCAGATGCGCGTCTGCACGTCCTGCTCGTGGACGACCGAGATGCCGTTCGGTTTCTCGAACTCGCTCGCCATCTTGGCGATCAGCTTGTTCGGCGCGACGCCGATCGAGCAGGTGAGGCCGGTCGCCTCGAAGATGGATTTCTGGATCAGGCGCGCGAGCACGCGCCCGCCTTCGCGCTGTCCGCCGGGGACGTCCGTGAAGTCGATGTAGACCTCGTCGATGCCGCGGTCCTCCACCAGCGGCGCGATCTCCCGGATCACGGACTTGAAGGTGCGCGAGAAGCGGCGCACCTCGTCGAAGTCCACCGGCAGCACGATGGCCTGCGGACAGAGCTTGGCCGCCTTCATCATCCCCATCGCGGAGCCGACACCGAACTGGCGCGCGGGGTAGGTCGCGGTGGTGATCACGCCGCGGCCGACGTAGTCCTTCAGCAGCGGAAAGGCGTCCGGGGGGATCTGCGCGAGCGGCCGGTCGGCGTAGCGCTCGCGGATCATGTCGTCGACGCGCCGGCGCCCGCCGCCGATCACGACCGGCAGGCCCTTGAGCTGCGGATAGCGCAGCAGCTCCACGGACGCGAAGAAGGCGTCCATGTCGAGGTGGGCGATGCGGCGCAGGCGGGTCACTGCGCGATTGTGCAGTGGCGCGGCCGGTGCGGTTGACTTGCGACAAGGCGGCCCGCCGCTGCGCGGGGGATGATCGCCGCATGGATCGTTGGGAAGAAGAAGACGGCGCCGCGGGCGCCGGGACGGTGGTCGCGCGCGTCGTCTACGCAAGCCGCGCCGAGGCGCGCGGCGGCATCTACGCGCAGATGGAAAGCATCCGCGCGAGCGCGCTGAGACACAACGAGCCGGCGGGCGTCGCGACGGCGCTGCTGTACCAGGCCGGCTGGTTCGTGCAATGGAAGGAAGGCCCCGCGGACGCCGTGCTGCGCATCATGGACCGCGTGGCCACGGACCCGCGGCACCGCGACCTGCGCACGGTGCACCGCAGCCGCGGGCCACGGCTGCTGTGCGGGCCGTGGTCCATGGCGATCGTGCAGAGCGGGGAGACGCCGTTCGACATGGAGCGGCGCGTGCTGGCGCTGAAACGCGAAGTGGACGCCGGCGAAGTCTTCACGCCGCCGGCGATCTGGCGGCGCCTTTCGACGCCGCTGCGCCATCCCGGCTCGCTGCTGCAGCAGGAGGCGGACGCCTTCCAGCGCGTGCTCGTGTGCTCGGCGCAGGGCAGCGATGCGTTCGCCCTCGTGGAGTGGCTCGCGCGCCGCCACGGTGCGGACGTCGTGCGGCGACGCTTCGCCGGCGGCCACGGGCAGGACGTCGGCACCGACTACATCGACCTGCTGCAGGACGGCCGGCTGCTGCGCGTGATCGCCATGGCGCGGCACGGGCTGCACCTGCCGCTCACGCGGGCCTTCCTGCCGGACTACTCGCACGTGGTGCTGCTGCTGGCGGAGGACGCCGACGCGAACGCGCAGCTGATGGTGCGCGTGCTCTCGGCGCTGCGCCCGCTGGAGGATCCGCCGGCGCTGCTCGGGATCGCTCGCACGGCGCAAAGGCATGCCGAACCCGCGGCGCTGGCGCAGCGCTTCGGCCTGGACTACGCGTCGGCCGAGGCGGACGTCACGCATCCGGCCGGCTGCTGGCAGGAGCTGCAGCCCCTGCTCGCAGGCGAACGCGTTCAGTAGCTCCCGGGCAGCAGGATGCTGCGGTCCACGTCGCGGATGTCCGTGCGGCCGCAGAAGGCCATGGAGAGGTCCAGCTCGTTGCGGATGATCTCCAGCGCCCGCTCCACGCCTTCCTGCCCCATGGCGCCCAGGCCATAGAGCATCGCGCGGCCGATGTAGACGCCGCGCGCGCCCAGGGCCACCGCCTTGAGCACGTGCTGGCCGGAGCGCACGCCGCCGTCCATGTGCACCTCGATGCGGTCGCCCACCGCCTCGACGATGTCGGGCAGGGCCGAGATGGAGGAGGGCGCGCCATCGAGCTGGCGGCCGCCATGGTTGGACACGATCACGGCGTCGGCGCCGGATTCCGCGGCGAGCCGCGCGTCCTCGACGTCCTGCACGCCCTTGAGGATCAGCTTGCCGCCCCAGCGGCTCTTGATCCACGCGACGTCGTTCCAGGACAGGCGCGGGTCGAACTGCTTGGCCGTCCACTCCGACAGCGAGCCCATGTTCTCGACGCCCTTCACGTGGCCGACGATGTTGCCGAACTGGCGGCGCCTGGTGCCCAGCATGCCGAGGCACCAGCGGGGCTTGGTCGCGAGGTTCACGAGGTTGGCGAACGTCGGCTTCGGGGGCGCCGAGAGGCCGTTCTTCAGGTCCTTGTGCCGCTGGCCGAGGATCTGCAGGTCGAGCGTCAGCACCAGCGCGGAGCAGTTGGCGGCCTTCGCGCGGTCGATCAGGCTCTCGATGAAGCCGCGGTCGCGCATCACGTACAGCTGGAACCAGAAGGGATGCCGGCCCGTGCCTTCGGCGACGTCCTCGATCGAGCAGATGCTCATGGTGGACAGGGTGAACGGGATGCCCATGGCCTTGGCCGCGCGCGCGGCGAGGATCTCGCCGTCCGCATGCTGCATGCCGGTCAGGCCGGTGGGCGCGATCGCGACGGGCATCGCCACGTCCTGGCCGACCATCGTCGTGCGCAGGCTGCGGCCTTCCATGTTCACCGCCACGCGCTGGCGCAGCAGGATGCGCTCGAAGTCGGCTTCGTTGGCGCGGTACGTGCTCTCGGTCCAGGACCCCGAGTCGGCGTAGTCGTAGAACATCCGGGGCACGCGCTTCTTCGCGAGCACGCGCAGGTCCTCGATGTTGGTGATGACGGGCAAGACGGTCTCCTCCTTCTGCGCCGAGGATGGTAACGGCTCCCCGCGGCCGGCGCGCTGAAGTTTTTTCGCCGCGGCCTCGGTGAAGTTCACGCGAGGCGGTTGACCCCGATCAACCGGACGGGCCGGCCCGGCTTCTACAGTTCGGCGTCCCAACACTGGAGCGCTGTTTGTCCCCGATCGAGCTTTTCCGCAACGAGCACCATGCCTGCCTGATGTTCACCGACCTCATGGACGAGGACGGCCAGGCGGTGCAGTCCAACCAGTTCCTGGTCGTCGACCACGGCGTCGGCGCCATCATCGACCCGGGCGGCAACATCGCGTTCAACGAACTGTTCATGGCGCTCACGCGCTGGTTCCCGGCGCAGAACCTCAGCTACGTGGTGGCCTCGCATGCGGACCCGGACATCATCGCCTCGCTGGACCGCTGGATGACCTCCACCCGGGCGAAGCTGGTGATCTCGCGCATCTGGGAGCGATTCGCGCCGCACTTCACCAAGGCCGGCAAGACCGAGGACCGCGTCATCGGCGTGCCGGACGCAGGCGGCAAGCTGCCCCTGGGCAAGAGCGAGCTGTGGCTGCTGCCCGCGCACTTCATGCACGCGGAGGGCAACTTCCACTTCTACGACCCCGTGAGCAAGATCCTCTTCACGGGCGACCTGGGCGTGTCGATGATGACGGGCGAGGAGGCGCGCACGCCGGTGAAGGACCTGCGGCCGCACGTGGCGCGCATGGAAGGCTTCCACCGCCGCTACATGGTGAGCAACAAGATCCTGCGCCTGTGGACGCAGATGGCCCGCGGCCTCGACGTGAAGATGCTCGTGCCGCAGCACGGCGCTCCCATCGTCGGCAAGCAGGCGATCGCGGAGTTCTACGACTGGATCGAGAACCTGCGCTGCGGCGTGGACCTCTTCGACGAACGCAACTACCAGGTGCCGACGGCGCGCATCGATCCGCAGTCGAACCGGGTGACGGCGGCGCTGCGGGTGGCGTAGCAGGGAAGTGGTGCGCGCGGGGCCGTCGGATGGCTTGCCCCGGGGCCCGTAGGCTGGGTTGCCCGCAGGGCACCCCAGCTTCCCGCCGTCTGCGCACGCTGGGGTGCGCTTCGCGCAACCCAGCCTACGGGCCGACGGAGGGCGGCGCTACGCCCCCAGGCGCTGGCGGTGCCGCTCCACCTGCGCCTTCACCTGCGCCGGCGCCGTCCCGCCCAGCGTGTTGCGGGCGTTCAGCGATCCGCGCAGCGAGAGGTGGTCGTAGACGTCCTTCTCGATCGATGCGTTGAACTGCTTCAGCACCGCCAGCGGCAGCTCCGACAGGTCGCAGTTGTGCGACTGCGCCGCCTTCACCGCGTGCGCCACGGTTTCGTGGGCGTCGCGGAAGGGCAGGCCCTTCTTCACCAGGTAGTCGGCGAGGTCCGTGGCGGTGGCGTAGCCCTTCAGCGCCGCCTGCTCCATCGCCTGCGGCACCACGGTGATGCCGCCCGCCATCTCCGCGAAGATGCGCAGCGTGTCCTTGAGCGTGTCGACGGTGTCGAACAGCGGCTCCTTGTCTTCCTGGTTGTCCTTGTTGTAGGCCAGGGGCTGGCCCTTCATCAGCGTGATGAGCGCCATCAGGTGGCCCACCACGCGGCCCGTCTTGCCGCGGGCGAGCTCGGGGACGTCGGGGTTCTTCTTCTGCGGCATGATCGACGAACCGGTGGTGAAGCGGTCGGCGATGCGGATGAAGCCGAAGTTCTGCGACATCCACAGGATCAGCTCCTCGGACATGCGGCTCACGTGCACCATCACCAGCGAAGCGGCGGCGGTGAACTCGATGGCGAAGTCGCGGTCGCTGACGGCGTCCAGCGAGTTCTGGCAGACGCCTTCCATGCCCAGCTCCTTCGCCACGAACTCGCGGTCCAGCGGGTACGTCGTGCCGGCCAGGGCGGCGGAGCCGAGCGGCAGCCGGTTGACCCGCTTGCGCACGTCCAGCATGCGCTCGTGGTCGCGCGCGAACATTTCCACGTAGGCCAGCATGTGGTGGCCGAAGCTCACGGGCTGCGCCACCTGCAGGTGCGTGAAGCCGGGGAGCACGACGTCCACGTTCGCTTCCGCCAGGCCCAGGAGCGCCTTCTGCAGCTCCTGCAGCAGGTCGGCGATGACGTCGATCTCGCCCCGCAGCCACAGGCGCACGTCGGTGGCGACCTGGTCGTTGCGGCTGCGGCCGGTGTGCAGGCGCTTGCCCGCGTCGCCCACCAATTGGGTCAGGCGGGCCTCGATGTTCAGGTGCACGTCCTCCAGGTCCAGCTTCCACTCGAAGGCACCGGAGCCGATTTCCTGGCGGATCTGGTTCATCCCGCGGCGGATGTCGGCCAGGTCCGTTGCGGAAATGACACCCTGTTTTTGCAACATCGCGGCGTGCGCCAGGGAGCCGGCGATGTCGGCCTGCCACAGCCTCTTGTCGAAGAACACGCTGGCGGTGTAGCGTTTGACGAGATCGCTCATGGGTTCGCTGAAAAGGGCGGACCAGGCCTCGGACTTGTGATCGAGTTGGCTCATAGGAGGTGCACGGATGCGCTGGGGGATGGGCAGGGCGGTCGCTTCACCAATAATGCGGGCAGGAAGGGGGCCCGGCGGGGCGCGCGTGAGCGCGCACTGACTCTGATGGACGACTCACAACTATTATCCGCGTTCCAGGAACTGTCCCGTCCCGAGGCGACGGCGAAGCCGCGCCCGCGGATGGCTTTCGACGTGTGCCAGACGGGCGTCGTGCTGCGCGTCGTCCTGTTCGTGGAGGGCGTGCTGGCGGTGGCCGCGGTCTTCGGCAGCGGCAGCGTCACGGAATGGCTGCAGCGCTTCGCCGTCACCAGCGGCGCCGCCGTGCCCGTCACGGCCGGCTGGCTGTTGCTCACCTGCGCCAGCGAGAGGCTGCTGGCGCGCCTGCCGTCCGCGGGCCAGCAGGCCTTCTGCATGGCGCTCGGCGCGATCGCCGGGCTCACCGCCTGCGCCCTGCTGTCCGTGGTGGGGATGCTCGGCTCGCCGCCCTGGCTCGGTGGCGGCCTGGCCGGCGCCTTGCTGGCGGGCGTGGTGGTCACGGCGCTCGTCCTGCGGGACAAGGGCCGCATGCCGGCGGAGACGGCCGCCCGCCTCGCGGAGCTGCAGGCGCGCATCCGGCCCCATTTCCTGTTCAACAGCCTGAACAGCGCCATTGCCCTCGTGCGGGAGGAGCCGGCGCGGGCCGAGCACCTGCTGGAGGACCTGAGCGAGCTGTTCCGCCACGTGCTCGTCGCCAAGGCGGACGCGGCGACCCTGGCGGAGGAGGTGCAGGTGGCGCGCCACTACCTGGACATCGAGCAGGTGCGTTTCGGCGAGCGGCTGCGGGTGCAGTGGTCCATCGACCCCGACGCGGGCAAGGCCAGGGTGCCGGCCTTGTTCCTGCAGCCCTTGGTGGAGAATGCGGTCAAGCACGGCGTCGAGCCGAGTCCGACCGGAGCGGACGTGAAGGTCACCACCCAGAAGAGGGGCAGCGTGGTGGTGATCAAGGTGACGAACACGGTGCCCGCCGGCCAGGGGAAGCCCGGGCACGGCGTGGCGCTCGACAATGTACGCGACCGCCTGAGGCTGCTGCACGACGTGCAGGCGCAATTCCAGACGGCGCTGATCGACGGACGCTACCAGGTGCGCATGGAAGTGCCTGCGTAGCGAGAGGAAGACTTGGAGGGGAACCATGGGCCTGAAGATGCTGTTGGTCGATGACGAGCCGCTGGCGCGCTCGCGCCTGCGCACGCTGCTGGCGGACTGCAAGGCGCCGGCCGCGGAAGTCGCGGGGGAGGCCGCCAACGCGGCGCAGGCGATGGAGCACCTGCGCCGCCAGGCGTTCGACGGCGTGTTGCTGGACATCCACATGCCCGGTGCCGACGGCCTCGCGCTCGCGCAGGTGCTGCGCACGCTGCCGGAGCCACCCGCGGTGGTCTTCGTGACGGCCTATGCGGAGCACGCGGTCACCGCCTTCGAGCTGGAGGCCGTGGACTACCTGACCAAGCCCGTGCGGCTGGAGCGCCTGGAGCAGGCCCTCGCCCGGGTGGAGAAGGCCCGCCAGGCCCGCTCCGGCGGCGCCGAGGCGGAGCAGGAGGTGCTGGTGATCCAGGACCGGGGCCGCACCGAGCGGGTGCCGGTCAACGAGGTCCTGTACTTCAAGGCCGAACTGAAGTACATCACGGTCCGCACCGCGGCCAGAAGCTATATCCTCGACGGTTCCCTCAGCGACCTCGAGGAGCGCCACGGCGGGCAGTTCCTGCGCGTGCACCGCAACGCGCTGGTGTCCCGCCGCGCGGTCCGCGCCCTCGAGAAGCACTTCGATGCGGAGGAGGGCGAAGGCTGGGCGGTACGCCTGAACGGGGTCGAAGAATCCCTGTCCGTGTCGCGCCGGCAGCTGAGCGCGGTGCGGGAGGCGCTCGCAAGCTGAGTGGTGCGAGGAAACGGGGACTCGCCGGAGTGACAAGTCCAAAAGTGAGTTCCGAACCTTCCGATCCGTCCGACATCGACGACCTTCCGCGCACGCCGGTCGACCCGAAAGACCCGCCGCACGTGCTGCTGCACATGCCGGAGAACGCGCGCAACGTCGCGCTCACGGTGCTCGTGGTCATCGCCATCCTCGCCGTGCTGCGGTGGGCGAGCGGCTTCTTCATCCCGCTGATGCTGGGGCTGGTCTTCAGCTATGCGCTGTCCCCCGTCGTCGACTGGCTGCAGGCCCGCAAGGTCCCGCGGGCGCTCAGCGCCGCGGTGCTGATCCTCGGCATCCTCGGCGGCACGGGCGGCTCCGTCTACGCCCTGGCCGACGACGCCAACGAGCTGATCGCCTCGCTGCCCGATGCCGCGCGCAAGGTGCGCGACGTGCTGCGCAAGCCGAAGAAGGAAGCCTCCACGCTGGAGACCGTGCAGCAGGCCGCCACCGAGCTGCAGAAGGCCACCGAAGGCGCGCCCGCCGGCGGCACGCCCCGGGGCGTCCAGCGGGTGATCGTGGAGAAGCCGCGCTTCGACCTGCGCGACCACCTCTGGACCGGCACCATCGGCCTGGCGAACGTCGTCGGCCAGACGGTGATCATCACCTTCCTCACCTACTTCCTGCTGCTCTCGGGGGACACCTTCCGCCGCAAGCTGGTGAAGATCGCCGGCCCGGGCCTCGCCGAGAAGAAGCTCACCGTGCAGGCGCTGGACGAGATCAATGCGCAGATGCAGCGCTACCTGCTGGTGCAGCTGGTGGCGAGCGTGGCGGTGGGCGTGTGCACGGGCATCGCCTTCGCGCTCCTGGGCCTGAACCACGCGGCGGTGTGGGGCGTGGCCGCGGGCGTGCTGAACCTCGTGCCCTACGTCGGCTCCGTGGTGGTCACGGGTGGTGCTGCGCTCGTCGCCTTCCTGCAGTTCAACGGCAGCGTCAACATGGCGCTGGCCGTGGCCGGCGTTTCGCTCCTGATCAACACCATCGAAGGCAACCTGCTGGTGCCGCTGGCCACCAGCCGCGCGAGCAGCATGAACCCCGTCGCCGTCTTCATCGGCGTGCTCGCCTGGGGGTGGCTCTGGGGCGTGTGGGGCCTGCTGCTCGGGATCCCCATCCTCATGGCGGTGAAGGCGGTCTGCGACCGCGTGGACCACCTCAAGCCGATCGGGGAGCTCCTGGGCAACTAGGCGCGCAGGATGGGCGTCGCGCGGATCTTGCGCTGCAGCTGCATCACGCCGTAGAGGAGTGCCTCGGGCGTGGGCGGGCAGCCCGGCACGTAGACGTCCACGGGGAGGATGCGGTCGCAGCCGCGCACCACGGAATAGGCGTAGTGGTAGTAGCCCCCACCGTTGGCGCAGGACCCCATGGAGATGACGTAGCGCGGCTCCGCCATCTGGTCGTACACCTTGCGGATCGCGGGCGCCATCTTGTTGGTGAGGGTGCCGGAGACGATCATCAGGTCCGCCTGGCGCGGGCTGGCGCGGGGGATCATGCTGAAGCGGTCGAAGTCGTAGCGGGCCGCGGCGGTGTGCATCATCTCCACGGCGCAGCAGGCGAGGCCGAAGGTCAGGTACCAGAGGCTGCCGGATTGCGCCGCGCGCAGCACCTCTTCGACGGTGCCGAGGGCATACGCGCCTTCGCCGGTGCGGAAGGGCGGGGGAACGAGGGACATGCCGCCACCTTAGGCGGCGTCGCCTTCTCCGTCTTGAAGAATCCGGACACGGGCGGGCGCAAGGGACCAGTCATGGGCATGGCGCAAGCGGGCGGGGCTCGCGTGCACGAAGTCCTGCGTGTCGCGCGTCAGGTGCGCCTGGTCCGCGTAACCGTGGCCTGCGGCCAGGCGGGCGAGCGCCGGTCGCGCCTCGGGGGCGAGCAGGCCTTGCAGCGCCTCCTCCCAGCGGCGCACGCGCAGCCAGGCCGCGGGGCCGAGGCCTTGCTGGCGCTGGAAGCGTCGGCGGTACTGGCGCTCGCTGCAGCCCACCGCGGCGGCTGCGCCGGCGACGCCGTGTTCCCGCAGCAGGGGGAGCGCCAGTTCGGGTGGGCGAAGGGAGGGAACCGCGTCTTCCAGCAGGCGCCATGCGGTGGCGAGCGCGTCGGCGTCGCCGCAGGCGCTCGCCAGCGCGGCGCAGAGGGCGTGCAGTCCGGGGTGCTGCAAGGCGTCGACGTCCACCAGCGCATCGACCAGGCCGTCCGGCCGCAGGCCCAGCCAGGGTTCCAGCAGGCCCGGGGCGAGCACGAGGCTCGCGGACGCCAGCGGTGCGCTCGCCGACGTTTCGCGCGGACGGGACGCGGGGCCGGCGAGGAAGCGCGGCGGCTGCAGCGTGCCGTCGCAGCGCACCTCCCCGGCCGTGACGACGTTCAGGCAGGCGAAGGTCGTTGCCTGCACGCGGGCGCGGAGGACATCGCCCGCATCCGCGTGCCGCAGCAGCACGCACACGGCCCAGGGGCGCAGCGCGGGAGGTGCGGCGTGCACCGCCAGCCGTTCGCGCGTCGCAGCCTGCATGGCGGGCGGATCAGGACTCCGGCAGGCCGAAGGCCTCGCGGGCCCACGCGTCCGGCGCGGTCTTGAAGGCGAGCGCCTCGACCTGCAGCCGTTCCGTGCCGATGAAGATCTTGCGGAATCCCGCGTTCCACAGCGCCAGCTCCAGCGACCGCGGCGTGAAGCCGGTCTTGTGGGCATAGAAGTCCTGCCCGGTGCGCTCGATCTCCTCGCCGTAGCCGTAGAGGACGTCCAGCACCGTGATCGGGCCCGCGGCGGACTGGTACAAGGTGTCCTCGACGTCGAGCTTGCGCTCCACGGCCTGCTGCATCACCGCCTGGAGGTCCGGCACGATGACGTGCGCGAAGCCGCCCGGCTTGAGCACGTGCTGGAAGCCCGCGAGCACCCGCGGCACCTCGTGCCGGTGGTAGTGCTCCAGGTTGTGCGAGCAGTAGACGGCGTCGACCTGCGCCGCCTCCAGGGTGGTGAGCTGGCGCGCGTCGCAGACGATGTCGACCGAGTCGCCGGGCTGGATGTCCAGCAGCAGGTGCTCGTAACCGGCATAGGCGGGCGGCAAGGGGATCTGCTTGCTGTTGCCGCCGACGTTCAGGACGCGCTTGTTGCTCATGCGCGGCACGGTAACACACCGCAACTCGCCGACAATCACGCCATGAGCGAAAACACCGAACGTCCCCCGCTGCCCGACCACCTCTCCGCCGACCCGCGCAGCCCGCACCACGTGAAGGAAATCTTCGAGCACGACGTCGGCATCCTCTTCAACGGCAAGGAGCGCACCGACGTCGAGGAGTACTGCATCAGCGAGGGCTGGGTGAGGGTGCCGGCGGGCAAGACGCTGGACCGCAAGGGACAGCCGCTGATGATCAAGCTCAAGGGGAAGGTCGAGGCGTTCTACAAGTGAGGACGGGCGGTGGGGTTCGCTGCGCTCACCTTCCGCGGCTGGCGCCGCGCCACCCTACAAGTCCGGATTCGTAGGGTGGCGGCGCGCAAGCGCCGGCAGGTGAGCGCAGCGAACCCCACCGAAGGGCCCCGCCTCACCCCGTATTCCGCAACCCCGCCGCGATCCCGTTGATCGCGAGGTGGATGCCGCGCCGCTCGCGCTCGTCGGCGCTGCGTTCGCGCCAGCGGCGCACCAGCTCCACCTGCAGGTGGTGCAGCGGGTCGATGTAGGGGAAGCGGTGGCGGATCGAGCGTGCGAGGGCGGGGTTGCCGGCGAGGCGCTGCTTCTCGCCGGAGATCAGGGCCATCGCGTCCACGGTCCGCTGCCACTCCGCTTCCATGGTCCCGAAGATGCGCTTGCGCAGGCGTGCGTCCGGCACGAGGTCCGCGTAGCGACGCGCCAGGGCCAGGTCGCTCTTGGCCAGCACCATGTCCATGTTGGAGAGCAGGGCCTTGAAGAAGGGCCACTGCCGGTACATCCGCTGCAGCAGCGCGGCCTGCTCCTTGCGGTCGCCGGCGGCGAGGAAGGCCTCGACGGCGGAACCGAAGCCGTACCAGCCGTTCAGCGTGAGGCGGCACTGCCCCCAGCTGAAGCTCCAGGGGATCGCACGCAGGTCCTCGATCCTCTGGGTCGCCTTGCGTGACGCCGGTCGCGAGCCGATGTTCAGCTCCGCGATCTCGCGGATCGGCGTCGCGCTGAAGAAGAAGTCCACGAAGCCCGGCGTCTCGTACACGAGCGCGCGGTACGCCTTCATGCTCGCCTGCGACAGCGCTTCGGCCGCCTGCAGGAAGGCCTTGGTCGCGGGCTTCGTCGGCTGCAGCAGCGTGGCTTCGAGCGTGGCGGCCACCAGCGTCTCCAGGTTGCGCCGCCCGATCTCGGGGTTCGCGTACTTGGAAGCGATCACCTCGCCCTGCTCGGTGAGGCGGATCTGCCCGCGCACCGTGCCGGGCGGCTGCGCCAGGATGGCCTGGTAGCTCGGGCCGCCGCCGCGGCCCACGGTGCCGCCGCGTCCGTGGAACAGGCGCAGCTGGATCTGGTGAGAGGCGGCGAGCTGGTCGAACAGTTCGACGAGCGCGATCTCGGCGCGGTACAGCTCCCAGTTGCTGGTGAAGATGCCGCCGTCCTTGTTGCTGTCGCTGTAGCCCAGCATGATGTCCTGCTCGCGGCCCGAGCGCTGCATCATCTTCGCGATGCCGGGGAGCGCGTAGAACTCGCGCATGATGGGCGCGGCATTGCGCAGGTCGGCGATGGTCTCGAACAGCGGGACGACGATCAGGTCGATGTGCGCGCCGTCATCGATCGTCCCGTGCAGCAGGCCGACTTCCTTCTGCAGCAGCATCACTTCCAGGAGGTCGCTCACCGCCTCGGTGTGGCTGATGATGTAGTGCCGGATCGCCTGCGGGCCGTAGCGTCCCCGCATCGCGACGGCCGTCTCGAAGATGGCCAGTTCCCTGCGCGCGTGCTCGCTGTAGTCGGCGCCCGGCACGCGCAAGGGACGCGCGTCGGCCAGCATCTTCATCAGCACGGCGCGCTTGCCCGCTTCGTCGAGGCCGCGGTAGCCCTTCTCCACGCGCGCCGTCGCGAGCAGCTCGGCGACGACCTCCTCGTGCTGCTCCGAGTTCTGCCGCAGGTCCACGGTGGCGAGGTGGAAGCCGAACACCTCCACCGCGCGGATCAGCGGATGCAGCCGCTGGTGCACCAGCGCGCCGCCGTGGTTCGCGCGCAGCGAGTCCTGCAGCGTGCGCAGGTCGGCAAGCAATTCCTCGGCGCGGAAGTACGGGTTCTGCGGCGGCAGCACGTGGCGCGCCGCATCGCCGCCGGTGAACTCCTTCAGCGAGCCGGCGAGCCGCGCGTACATCCAGTTGACGGCGCGCCGGTAAGGCTCGTCCAGCCGGTGCTCGTTGGTGTCGGGCGAGCTCTCGGCCAGCGCGCGCATCTGCGGCGTCACTTCCACCAGAAGGGCGGAGAGCGACAGTTCGCTGCCCAGCCAGAACAGTTCGGTGAGGTAGTGGCGCAAGGCCACTTCGCACTGGCGGCGCAGTGCGTACGCGAGCGTCTCCGCCGTCACGTTGGGGTTGCCGTCGCGGTCGCCGCCGATCCACTGCCCCATGCGCAGGAAGCTCGCCACCGGGTGCTGCCCCAGCGCGTGCTCCAGCTCGCCATACAGCTTGGGGATCTCGCGCAGGAAGGTCGCCTCGTAGTAGCTGAGGGCGGTCTCGATCTCGTCGGCCACGGTCAGCCTGGTGAAGCGCAGCAGGCGCGTCTGCCACAGCTGCTCCACGCGCGCGCGCATCTGCAACTCGTTGGCGGCGAGCTCGCGCGGCGCCAGCGCGTCGCGGGGCAGGGCGCGGCCCTTGATCTCGTCGCGCTCCGCGAGCAGGCGCGCGATGTCGCGCTCCGCATCCAGGATGCTCTTGCGCTGCACCTCCGTGGGATGCGCGGTCAGCACGGGAGACAGGTAGCTGTTCGCGAGCGTCTGCGACACGGTGCGCGCATGGATGCCGGCCCAGCGCAGTCGCGCGAGCGCCACCTCGATGCTGCCCTCCTGCGTGTCGCCCGCGCGCTCGTGCACCTCGCGGCGGCGGATGTGGTGCCGGTCCTCGGCGAGGTTGGCCAGGTGGCTGAAATAGGTGAAGGCGCGGATCACGCGCACCGCCTCGTCGCCGGAGAGCGTCTTCAGCAGCGACTTCAGCTCGCGGTCCGCGGCCTGGTCGTCATGGCGGCGGAAGGAGACGGAGAGCTTGCGGATGCGCTCCACCAGCTCGTAGGTGTCCACCCCCTCCTGCTCGCGGATCACGTCGCCGAGGATGCGGCCGAGCAGGCGGATGTCCTCGACGAGCGGCCGTTCGTTCTCCTTGGCACGCCGCGCGGGCGGCTGCTCGATCGCAGGCATGGATCGCTTCCTGTGGGGGGATGCGCGGGATGCTAGCATCGACCTTCCCCCATCGATTACGAACAGGTTACGACCTTGAGCCAGTTCACCATCGCCACGCGCGAAAGCCGCCTGGCCCTCTGGCAGGCCGAACACGTGCAGGCCCTGCTGGAACAGCGGGGCCACGCGGTGGCGCTGCTCGGGATGACCACCAAGGGCGACCAGATCCTCGACCGGTCCCTCAGCAAGGTCGGCGGCAAGGGCCTCTTCGTCAAGGAGCTCGAGGTCGCCCTGGAGGAAGGGCGCGCGGACCTCGCCGTGCATTCGCTCAAGGACGTGCCCATGGACCTGCCGGAGGGCTTCGCGCTCGCCTGCGTCATGGAGCGGGAAGACCCGCGCGATGCCTTCGTCTCCAACAAGTACCGGCAGCTTGCGGACCTGCCGCAGGGCGCCGTCGTCGGCACGTCCAGCCTGCGCCGCGTGGTGCTGCTGCGCGCGCTGCGCCCCGACCTGAAGATCGAGCCGCTGCGCGGCAACCTCGACACGCGCCTGCGCAAGCTCGACGACGGCCAGTACGACGGCATCGTGCTCGCCGCGGCGGGCCTCAAGCGCCTCGGGCTGGCCGGGCGCATCCGCCAGGTCTTCGAGCCGACCGAGATGCTGCCGGCCGCGGGGCAGGGCGCGCTGGGCATCGAGATCCGCGCCGCGCGCGGCGACGTCGCCGAGGCGCTCGCGCCGCTCGCCAACCAGTCCACCTGGCTCGCCGTCGCGGCCGAGCGCGCCGTGAGCCGTTCCATGGGCGGCAGCTGCTCCATGCCGCTCGCCGCGCACGCGCACTTCGAGGGCGAATACCTGCAGCTGAACGCCGCCTGGGGCGATCCCGACCAGGCCGGCGTGCTGGTGCGCGCCCGCAGCGCGGACGTGGTGGCGGACCTGGAGCAGGCCGCGGCCCTCGGCGAGGCCGTCGCGGCGCGCCTGCGCGCCGGCGGGGCCCGCTAGCCGATGCGCGTCGTCCTCACGCGCCCGGTGCCCGAAGCCGAGCGCTGGGCGGCGCGCCTGCGGGAGCGCGGCATCGACGCGCTCGTGCTCCCGCTGCTGGCCATCGGGCCCGCGCCCGATGCCACCGCCCTGGAGCAAGCCGCACGCGAGGCGGACCGTTACGCTGCCGTCATGTTCGTGAGCGCCAATGCGGTGCAAGGCTTCTTCGCGGCGCAACCCGTGTTCCGCCAGGCCCGCGCCTGGGCGCCCGGTCCGGCGACGCAGGACGCCTTGCGGCAGGCCGGCGTGCCGGACGCGCGCGTCGACGCTCCGGCGGCGGACGCGGCCCAGTTCGACTCGGAAAACCTGTGGCAGCAGGTGCAGGGGCAGCTCGCGCGGGGCGACCGCCTGCTGCTCGTGCGCGGCGGCGACGGCGACGGCCGCGGGCAGGGCCGTGACTGGCTTCTGCAGCAGCTGGAGGCGCTGGGCGTCGGGGTGGACATCGTCGTGGCCTACACGCGCGCGGCTCCCGCCTGGAGCGAGGCGCAGCGCGCAGCGGCCCGCGAGGCGGCCTCGGACGGCTCGCTGTGGCTCTTCAGCAGTTCGGAGGCCGCGGGGCACCTGCCGGCGCTCCTCCCCGGCCAGGACTGGTCCCGCGCCCGCGCGCTCGCGACGCACCCGCGCATCGCCGACAGCGTGCAGCGCCTCGGTTTCGGTCGCGTGGAGACCACACGCCCCGGGTGGGACGCGGTGCTCGCGTCGATAGAATCGACCCGATGAGTTCCCTGCCCCCGACGCCTCCGCCTCCGCCCGAGCTCCCGCCGGTGCTGCCGGCGACGCAGGGCACGCCAGTCGCTGCGCAGGTCCGCTCCGCCACCGTGTCGCGCGGGACCTTGATGGCGCTGGTGCTGGTCGCCGGCGCGGGTCTCCTGTCCAGCGTGATGCTGTGGCAGCGCCTGTCGAACATCCAGGAGCAGCTCGCGCGGCAAAGCGCGGACACCGGCGCCAACGCCATCGAGGCCCGCGCCCTCGCGCGCCAGGCGCAGGACGTGGCGCGCGACGCCGCCGCGCGGCAGGTGGTGCTGGAGTCGCGCCTCTCCGAAGTCGCGCTGCAGCGCGGCCAGCTGGAAGACCTGATCCAGAGCCTTTCGCGTTCGCGCGACGAGAACCTGGTGGTGGACATCGAATCGGCGCTGCGCCTCGCGCAGCAGCAGACGCAGCTCACGGGCAGCCCCGAGCCGCTGCTCGCCGCGTTGCGCACCGCCGACCAGCGCCTCGCGCGCGCGGCCCAGCCGCGCCTGGCGCGCCTGCGTGCTTCCATCACGCGCGACATCGAGCGCATCCGTTCCGCCACCGTCACCGACGTGCCGGGCCTGCTGGCGCGCCTCGACGACATCGTGCGGCAGGTCGACGACCTGCCGGTGGCCAATGCCGTGCCGGCGCGCTCGCTGACGGCGGACGCACCGCGCAGGCCCGCATCCGCCGTGGACGCCGGCCCGGCGCCCGTGGCCTGGTGGCACCGCTGGCGCGGTGCCGTGCTGGAAGAGGCGCGCGGGCTGGTGCGCGTGAGCCGCATCGACCAGCCCGAAGCGATGCTGGTGGCGCCGGAGCAGGCCTTCTTCCTGCGCGAGAACATGAAGCTGAAGCTGCTGAACGTGCGGCTGTCGCTGCTCGCGCGCCAGAACGAGGCCGCGCGCGCCGATGTCGCCGCGGCGAGCGCCGCCCTTTTCAAGTACTTCGACCCGGGCTCGCGCCGCACGCAGGCCGTGGCGGCGCAGCTGCAGCAGGTGCAGGGCCAGGTGCGCACGGCGGAGCTGCCGCGCATCGACGAGACGCTCGCCGCGCTGGCGACGCTCGGCGCCGGGAAGTAAGCCATGCGTGCCGCGCTCTGGCTGCTGGTCCTGTTCGCCGTTGCCGTGGCGGGCGCCTTGTTCGCCGGCAACAACCAGGGCACGGTGACGCTGTTCTGGCCGCCGTACCGCATCGACCTCTCGCTGAACCTCGTCGTGCTGCTGCTGGTCGCCTCGTTCTTCTTCGTGCACGCGGTGATGCGCGCGCTGGCCGCGCTGTTCGACCTGCCGCGGCAGGCGCTGCGCTGGCGCACGCAGCAGAAGGAGCGCTCCATGTACGGCGCGCTGCTCGAAGGCTTGTCGCACATGCTGGCGGGCCGCTACATCCGCGCTCGCAAGGCGGGCGAGGCGGTGCTGGACCAGGAGGCGTCGCTGACCGCATCCGGGCAGAAGCCCGCGAACGCGGCGCAGTTGCGCGCCATCGCCCACGTGCTGGCCGCCGAATCGGCGCACGCCTTGCAGGACCGCGCCGCGCGCGAGGAGCACCTGCAGCAGGCGCTGGAGCAGGCCTCGGGCCGCGACGCGCAGGAAACGCGCGAGGGCACGCTGCTGCGCGCCGCGCGCTGGGCGCTCGAGGACCGCGAGCCCGAAGCCGCCATGCAGCACCTGCAGGAGTTGCCGCAGGGCGCGTCCCGCCGCACGCTGGCGCTGCGCACCCGCCTGCGCGCCTCGCGCCAGGCGGGCCAGACGCGCGAGGCGCTGGAGACCGCGCGCCTGCTCGCCAAGCACCATGCCTTCTCGCCCGTGGCGGCGCGCAGCATCGTGCGCGGCCTCGCGATGGATCTCCTCAACGGCGCGTACGACGTGGCGCAGCTGCAGCGGGCGTGGGCCGCGCTGGAGCCGGCGGAGCGGGTGATGCCGGAGGTCGCCATCCATGCAGCGCAGCGGCTCACGTCGCTGCGCGGCGAGGCGCGCGTCGCGCGGGAGTGGCTGCTGCCCGTGTGGGAGAAGCAGGCGGAACTCAACGACGCCTTGCGCGTGAAGCTGGTGTGCGCGCTCGAGGAAGGCCTCGACTCGCTGGATGCCAGCTGGCTCGCGCGCGTCGAGGCGGCGCAGAAGGCGAATCCGCGCGACGCCACCTTGCAGTACCTCGCGGGCATGGCGTGCATGAAGCGCCAGCTGTGGGGCAAGGCGCAGCAGCTGCTCACGCAGGCGGCGCTGGGGCTGCAGGATGCGAAGCTGCATCGCAACGCCTGGCGCGCGCTCGCGGAACTCGCGGAGCAGCGCGAGGATGCGCAGTCGGCGGCGATCGCGTGGAAGAGGGCGGCGGGGGAATAGCCTGGTGGCTCAACGCTGGGGTGCGCTGCGCGCAACCCAGCCTACCTGGTCGCGCGCACCCCCGGGGTCACTCCCGCATCCGTAGGCTGGGTTTCGCGCCAGCGAACCCCAGCAACTCCCCAAAGGAAAAAGGGCGCCACCGGCGCCCTTTTCATCCTGCAAGCCGCCTCAGAACGGCAACTGCATGTTGCGCAAATCGCGCTTCGTCTCCACCAGCACCAGCGGGCCTTCGTCGACGACCGCCGCCGGCGGCCGCTCGCGCGGCACGTGCACCGGCTTCGGTTCGGCGGCGATCGCGGCCTGGGCGGCAGCGATCTTGTCGGCGTCGGAATTCACCCACTGCAGGCCGGAGCCCTCGGCGACGTTCTTCAGCTCGTCGACCGGCAGCGAGAACGGCTGCACGCGGGGCACGCCGCGGGTGCGGATCGGCTCCAGGCCCGTGGCGGGCGCGGCGGCCTGCTGCGGCTGCGGCGCGTGGCCGCGGGCATGGTGCTCCTCGGGCAGCGGCGCGTGGCCGGCGAACACTTCCATCTCCGCGGGGGACACTTCGGCGCCGGTCGCAACGATGGCGCCGTTGGGGCGCTCGACGCGGTCGCCACGTTCGCGGCGGTCGCGGCCGTAGCGGTCGCGCGAACGGCGGTCGCGGCGCTCGCCCTGGTCGGCCTGCTCGCCCTCGGGGCGGCGGTCGTCGTAGTGCGTGTGCGATTCCAGCACCGGATCGGCACCCGGGGGCAGCTGCGACTCGGGCGACTCGGTCACCGCGCCGACGGAGCTGGCCGCGCCGGCCATGGCATCGGCGGCTTCGGCCGGCGTGCCTTCGCGGGGGCTGCGCTCCCCGCGGTGCTCGCCACGCTCGCGGCGTTCGCCGCGGTCACGACGCTCCCCACGCTCGCCACGCTCGCCGCGTTCGCCACGCTGCTCGGCGGACGCGCCTTCGCCTTCCGGCGCAGGCACGACGCCCTCCGGCATGTCGCCGCGGGTCTCCAGCAGTTGCTGGCTCTCGCGCGCCTGGCGCTCGGCTTCGCGGCGCTGGCGCGCCTCGTGCCGCTCGCGGCTCTCGCGCGGCTCGCGATCGTCGCGCCCTTCGCGCGGCTCGCGGCCCTCACGGGCCTCGCGCGGCTCCCGCTGCTCGCGGGGCTCGCGGGGCTCGCGCTGTTCACGCGCTTCGCGGGGCTCGCGGCCCTCGCGCGGTTCGCGTTGCTCCCGCCCTTCGCGCTGCTCGCGCGGTTCGCGCGCCTCGCGCGGTTCGCGCGGTTCGCGGCCTTCGCGCTGCTCGCGCGCCTCGCGGGGTTCGCGGCCTTCGCGCTGCTCGCGGCCCTCGCGGCCTTCGCCGCGACCGCCACGCTCGCGCCGGCCTTCCCCGCGCTGCTGCTGGCCGTCGCGCTGCTGCTGCTCCGGACGCTGCTGGCCTTCGGCCGCTTCCGCGCCCACGCGCTGGTCGCGTCGCTGCTCGCCGTCACGGCGGCCTTCGCCACGGCGGTCGCGGCCACCGCGTTCGCCACGACCGTCACGGCGGCCGCCACGTTCACCGCGCTCGCCGCGTTCCCCGCGGCCTTCGCCGCGCTTCTCGTCACGGCGCGGTTGCTGCGCGGCAGCCGGCGCCGGGGCCGGCGCCGGTTCGGCGGCCGGGGCCAGGCCGAAGGCCGTCTTCAGCCAGGAGAAGAAGCCACGCTCGGCCGGCGCGTGCGCGGGCGCGGCGACAGGTGCCGGGGCGGCCGGGGCAGGCTGGGCCTTCGCCACCGGCTCCTGCACGGGCGGCTTCGCCACGGGCATCGGTGCCGGCGCATCGGGCAGCACGCCCTTGATCAGCGGCTCCTGCTTGTTCACGCGCTCGTGCGAGCGGCGCGTCACGCCGGTCGGGTCCTCGACTTCCTCGGCCATGTGGTAGCTGGCCTTGATGTTGTCCAGGCGCGGATCGTCGTGCTTCAGGCGCTCCAGCCGGTAGTTCGGCGTCTCGAGCGTCTTGTTCGGGATCATCAGCACGCTGATGCGCTGCTTGAGTTCGATCTTCGCGATCTCCGTCCGCTTCTCGTTCAGCAGGAACGACGCGACGTCCACCGGGACCTGCACCAGCACGGAGGCGGTGCTGTCCTTCATGGACTCTTCCTGAATGATCCGCAGGATCTGCAGCGCGGAGCTTTCCGTGTCGCGGATGTGGCCGTGGCCGCCGCAGCGCGGGCAGGGGATGGACGCGCCTTCGGACAGGGCCGGGCGCAGGCGCTGGCGGCTCATCTCCATCAGGCCGAACTTGGAGATGGAGCCGAACTGCACGCGCGCGCGGTCCTGCCGCAGCGCGTCGCGCAGGCGGTTCTCCACTTCGCGGCGGTTCTTCGACTCCTCCATGTCGATGAAGTCGATGACGATCAGGCCGCCGAGGTCGCGCAGGCGCATCTGGCGGGCGACCTCGTCGGCGGCTTCCAGGTTGGTGCGCGTTGCGGTTTCCTCGATGTCGCCGCCCTTGATGGCGCGGGCCGAGTTGACGTCGATGGAGACCAGCGCTTCGGTGTGGTCGATGACGATCACGCCGCCGGAGGGCAGCTTCACCTCGCGGGCGTAGGCCGACTCGATCTGGTGCTCGATCTGGAAGCGGGAGAACAGCGGCGAATCGTCGCGGTAGCGCTTCACGCGGGCGGCATGCTCGGGCATGACGTGCGCCATGAACTGGTGCGCCTGCTCGAAGATGTCGTCGGTGTCGATCAGGATGTCGCCGATGTCGTGGTTGAAGTAATCACGGATCGCGCGGATCACCAGGCTCGACTCCTGGTAGATCAGGAAGGCGCCCTTGCCGCCCTTGGCCGCGCCTTCGATGGCGGTCCACAGCTTCAGCAGGTAGTTCAGGTCCCACTGCAGTTCCGGCGCGCTGCGGCCGATGCCGGCCGTACGGGCGATGATGGACATGCCGTTCGGGTACTCCAGCTGGTCCATCGCCTCCTTCAGCTCGGCCCGGTCGTCGCCCTCGATCCGGCGGCTGACACCACCGCCGCGCGGGTTGTTGGGCATCAGGACCACGTAGCGGCCCGCCAGCGAGATGAAGGTGGTCAGCGCCGCGCCCTTGTTGCCGCGCTCTTCCTTCTCCACCTGGACCAGCAGCTCCTGGCCTTCCTTGATCACGTCGTTGATCCGGGCCTGGGAGACCGGGACGCCCGCCGCGAAGTACTGCTTGGAGATTTCCTTGAACGGCAGGAAGCCGTGGCGGTCCTCGCCGTAGTCGACGAAACAGGCTTCGAGCGAGGGCTCGACGCGCGTGACGACCGCCTTGTAGATGTTGCCCTTGCGCTGCTCGCGCCCCTCGATCTCGATTTCGTAGTCGAGCAGTTTCTGCCCGTCCACGATCGCCAGCCGGCGTTCTTCCGCCTGCGTGGCGTTGATCAGCATACGCTTCATAGCGTCACCTTCTTGTTGTCAAACATCCGGACCCCCATGGGTCCAACGACGCCGGACGACGCTTCGAAACGGATGGAATTGCCGGAGTGCGGGTCGGCTTGCGGAGCGTCTAGCTCAGCAACCGTCGCAAGGGCACAGGGATGGGGGCGAGGGAGCGACGGCGCTGCACTGCAAATGCAGCAGTGGGAAGGGCGCCGAAGAGGGGCCATGGTGCCTGCATGGCGGGCGCCGGCAGCAGCCAGCGCCAGAAAGCCAGGAGGAAAACCATCAGCACCGTTGTCTCGCTTTGATCCGTCCGCGAGCCGGAGGCTTGCGGACTTCTTATTCCGTATCAGTGTTTCGAAGAGCCGGCCCCTGCCGTCACCGCCCGCGCCACGACGGGCTCTGGCCCGGAATCTGCGCGGCACGATGCCGGTGGCATCGACCTTCCAGAGGGCCCGGCGACGAGGCGTGGACTAAACTGCCAGCCAAATCAACCACTTACGGCGTAACTCTGGTGAAACTGATTATAGGGGGCCGCGCGCCCCCTGCAAGTGCGGAGGTCCAATTTCTGACAGTGGGCGAAGAGTCTGCGGGGCAGCGTCTCGATAATTTCCTGATCCGGGTGCTCAAGGGCGTGCCCAAGACGCACGTCTACCGGATCATCCGCTCCGGGGAGGTGCGGGTGAACAAGGGGCGGGCCTCGGCGGATACCCGCATCGAGCTCGGCGACCTGGTGCGGGTCCCGCCCGTGCGGATGTCCGAGGCCGCGGCCGCCAAGGCGGAGAAGCCGGCGCCCGCGCGCGAATTCCCCATCCTGTTCGAGGACGAGCACGTCCTGGCCGTGGACAAGCCCGCCGGGGTGGCCGTGCACGGTGGCAGCGGGGTGAGCTTCGGCGTGATCGAGCAGTTGCGCCAGGCTCGGCCGACCGCGAAGTTCCTCGAACTGGTGCACCGGCTGGACCGCGAGACTTCCGGCATCCTGCTGGTGGCCAAGAAGCGGTCCGCCCTGACGAAGCTGCAGGACCAGTTCCGCGAACGCGAGACCGGCAAGACCTACCTGGCGCTGGCCGTGGGCGCCTGGCCCGCGAACAAGAAGGTGATCGACCAGCCGCTGCACAAGTACCTGCAGGCCGACGGCGAGCGGCGCGTGCGGGTGGTCGCGAAGGACGATCCGGACGGGATGCGGTCGATCACGCTCGTGAAAGTGGCGGAACTGCTGGAGGGCTACTCCCTCCTCGAAGTCACCATCAAGACCGGCCGCACCCACCAGATCCGCGTGCACCTCGCCACGGCCGGCCACCCGATCGCAGGCGACGACAAGTACGGCGACTTCGAGCTGAACAAGGCGCTGGCGAAGCAGGGCCTCAAGCGCATGTTCCTGCACGCGTGGCGGTTACAGTTCGACCATCCCGCCACCGGCGAGCGCATCGCGCTGCAGGCGCCATTGCCGCCGGAACTGCAGAAATTCACCGACCAATGCAAGCATCCCGTCCGCGCCGGTACGACCTGATCGCCTTCGACTGGGACGGTACGCTCTTCGATTCCACGAAGATCATCGTCCGCTGCATCCAGAAGGCCGTCTCCGACGTCGGCGGCGCCGTGCCGACCGACGAAGCGGCGGCGTACGTGATCGGCATGGGGCTCATGGACGCGCTGGCGCACGCGGCGCCCGACGTGCCCCGCGACCGCTACCCCGAGCTGGGCGCCAGCTACCGCAGGCACTACCTGACGCACCAGGAAGACCTCGCGCTCTTCGACGGCGTGCTGCCGATGCTGGCCGAGCTGCGGGCGCGCCACCACTGGCTGGCGGTGGCGACCGGCAAGTCGCGCCGCGGGCTCGACGAGACGCTGCGCGCCGTGGAGCTCGCGGGCGTGTTCGACGGCTCCCGCACCGCCGACGAGACGGCCGGCAAGCCGGATCCGCGCATGCTGCACGAGCTGATGCGCGAGTTCGGGACCGACCCGGAACGCACGCTGATGATCGGCGACACGACGCACGACCTGCAGATGGCGCTGAATGCCGGCTGCCCGAGCGTGGCCGTGAGCTACGGCGCCCACGCGTACGAAGGCTTCGAGGCGCTGCAGCCGGTGGCGATCGTGCATTCCGTGCGGGAGCTCCACGACTGGCTGCTGGAGAACGCGTGAGCGACGAGGCGCAGCTCGTCGCGCTGTGCAATTCGCGCGACCTGGAGGAGGGCGGGTTGGCGGTCCCGTTCGACGTCGTCTACGCCGGCCAGACCTGCCGCGCGTTCGCGATCCGCTACCGCGGGCAGGTCCATGCCTACCTGAATCGCTGCACGCACGTGGCGATGGAGATGGACTGGCAGCCGAACCGCTTCTTCGACGACACGGGCCAGTGGCTCCTGTGCAGCACGCACGGCGCCGCCTACCGGCCGGATACCGGCGCCTGCGGCGGCGGGCCTTGCCGCGGGTCCCTCACGCGCATCGAGCTCACCGAAAGAGACGGCGTCGTCCACTGGCATACTGCCTGGAATCTCCAACCAATCTCTTTTTGACCCACCCCCGAAGCGCCTGCGGCGCCTCCCCCTCAAGGGGGCGCCACCAGCGGCCCGGCAAAGCCGGTTCCGCGGTGGCACGCGACACCCTTGGCGAGGCTGCGAGGATCGTGTACTCCCCGGAGAACTGAGATAGCGACATGAACGAGAACGACACCCTTCCGCCGGAACGTCCGGCCGAAGCGCCCGCGGCCGCCCCGACCGTCGGCGCCGCCACGCCCGCGGCCGGCAGCGCCGCCTGGGAACGCAGCGCGATGGAGAAGCTCCTCTTCGCGACGCTGGAGGAGCAGAAGGCGCAGCGGCGCTGGCGCACCTTCACGCGCCTCGCCTGGCTCGCCTTCTTCATCTTCCTGGTCTGGTCGCTCACGTGGAAGGGCAACGTCAGCGGCGAGAAGCTGGCACCGCACACGGCCGTCATCGAGATCGAGGGCGAGATCGGGCCCAAGAGCGAGTCCAGCGCCGAATTCATCGTCGCGGCGGCCAAGGCCGCCTTCGAGGACGAGGGCGCGCAAGGCGTGGTGCTGCTGATCAACTCGCCCGGCGGCAGCCCGGTGCAGGCCGGCATCATCAACGATGAACTGCGCCGGCTGAAGGCGAAGTACAAGAAGCCGCTGTATGCGGTCGTCGAGGAGTCCTGTGCCTCCGCGGCCTACTACATCGCCGTCTCGGCGGACCGCATCTTCGTGGACAAGGCCAGCATCGTCGGCAGCATCGGCGTGCTGATGGAAGGCTTCGGCTTCGTGGGCCTCATGGAGAAGCTCGGCGTCGAGCGCCGCCTGCTCACGGCCGGCGAGAACAAGGGCTTCCTCGATCCCTTCAGTCCGCAGACGGACCGCCACCGCGAGCACGCGCAGCAGATGCTGGACGTCGTGCACCGCCAGTTCATCGACGTGGTGAAGACCGGCCGCGGCAAGCGCCTGAAGGCGGACATGCCGGAGCTGTTCAGCGGCCTGTTCTGGACCGGGCAGCAGGCGGTGGACCTCGGCCTGGCCGACCAGCTGGGCAACCTGGACTTCGTCGCGCGCGAAGTGATCAAGGCGGAAGACCTGGTCGACTACACGCGGCGCGAGAACGTGGCGGAGCGGCTGGCGAAGCGGTTCGGGGCGGCGGTGGGCGAAGGTGCCGTGAAGGCGCTGCGCACCGTTCAACCGCTGCGGTAAGTCTTGGGCTGATTCCGTAGGCTGGGTTGCGCGCCAGCGCACCCCAGCGATGCGCCGCCGCGCCGGAAAGCTGGGGTGCGCCTGCGGCGCAACCCAGCCTACAGGCCGATGGCGAACACGGCGGGCAGGTCGTTCGTGACCGGTGCCGCCTGCTGCTTCCAGGCAGCGGCCGTCGCGCAGCGGCACCGCGCCGTCGGCAAGGTCAAGCCCGACGCGACCGCGATCCGCGTCGCCGGCTTCAAGCCCTGCACCATCGCCTGCCACAGCGCCGCATTCCGGTAAGGCGTCTCGATGAACATTTGCGTCTGCCCGGTGCGCTGCGCCAGCGCCTCCAGCTCGCGCAGGCGCTGCGTGCGCTGCGCCGCGTCCTGCGGCAGGTAGCCCACGAAGGCGAAGTGCTGGCCGTTGAGGCCGCTCGCGGCGAGGGCGAGCAGCAGCGACACCGGCCCCACCAGCGGCACCACCTCGATCCCCAGGTCCTGCGCGGCACGCACCACCGACGAGCCCGGGTCCGCGACCGCGGGCATGCCCGCTTCGCTGAGCAGCCCCACGTCCTGGCCCTGCAGCGCCGCCTGCAGCAGGGGCTTCGCATCGAAGGCGGCGGGCCCGTGGTCGCCCTTCTTGTGCACTTCGCGCGGCAGCTCCTGGATCGCCTGCTGCTGGAGCGGCGCGGCGAGCGGCTGCACTTCGCCCACGCGCTTGAGGAAGGCGCGCGCGGACTTCGCGTTCTCGCAGACCCAATGGGTCAGGCGCGCGGCGACGGCGATCGTGCCCGCCGGCAGCACTTCGCCGAGGGCCACGTGCTGCTCGCAGCCGAAGTCGAGCGGCGTCGGGACGAGGTACAGGCGCCCGGCCATCAGAACACTTGCAGGCCCGCGGCGCGCAGCATGCGGCAGGTGCGGATCAGGGGCAGGCCCACGAGCGCCGTCGGGTCGTCGCTGTCGATCGCCTCGAGCAGGGCGATGCCGAGGCCTTCGCTCTTGGCGCTGCCCGCGCAGTCGTAGGGCTGCTCCGCGCGCAGGTAGGCTTCGATCTCGTGGTCCGCGAGCTCCCGGAAGCGTACGCGCACCGGCGCGAGGTCGTGCTGGGTGAAGCCCGTCGCCTGGCACATGACGGTCAGCGCCGTCTGGAACACCACGGTCTTCCCCGACATGCGCCGCAGCTGCGCCACCGCATTCGCATGGTTGCCCGGCTTGCCCAGCGGTTCGCCTTCGAGGTCCGCGACCTGGTCCGAGCCGATCACCACAGCATCGGGATGCTTCGCGGCCACGGCGGCGGCTTTGGCTGCAGCGAGGCGACGCGCAAGCTCGGCGGGTGTTTCGCCCGCGCGCGGCGTCTCGTCGACGTGCGGTGGCTCGACCGAGAAAGGCAGATGCAGGCGCGACAGCAGTTCGCGGCGGTACACCGAGGTCGAGCCGAGCACGAGGGCGCGCGAGGGGGAGGCAGGAGGCATCCCGGGATTCTCTTACACTGGATTCATGGCCAAGGACTTCGACCCGCATCGCCTGGACGTTCGCCGCTTCGCCGAAGAAGGCGCGGCGCTGCAGGAGAGCACCGAACTGCGCAGCTTCTCGCGCCTGGCCGGCGAAACCGCGGGCGGCGACCCCGCCCTGCCCGTGCACTGGCACGCACATGGCGAGATGCGCAACCCCAAGCACGTCCATCCGGAGATCTGGCTGCACCTCGATGCCGACGCGATCCTGCCGCTCGTGTGCCAGCGCTGCCTGCAGCGGGTGGACCTGCCCGTGGCCGTGGACCGCTCGTTCCGCTTCGTGGCGGACGAAGCCACCGCGGCCGCCCAGGACGACGAGGCGGAGGAAGACCTGCTGGCCCTGTCCCGCAGTTTCGACCTGCTGGAGCTCGTGGAAGACGAACTGCTGATGGAGTTGCCGGTCGCCCCGCGCCACGAGGCCTGTCCGGAGCCCGTGAAGATGTCGGCGGCCGACCCGGAGTTCGAAGGAGCAGGGGCGGAAAAGGAGAACCCGTTCGCCGTGCTCGGCCGGCTGAAGACGGGGAAGTAGCCTTGGGCTATAATCGTGGGCTTCGCGCCAAGGGGGCGCCTGCCGGGCTGGCAGGACTCCGCACCCCGCGCCCTGTCCAACCCAACCCACGGCTGCCTGATCTGAAGGGCGGCTGCCAGATTCCAGGAGCCCTTCATGGCCGTCCAGCAAAACAAGAAGTCGCCGTCGAAGCGCGGCATGCACCGTTCGCACAACGCCCTGACGGTGCCGGGCATCGCGGTCGAGCCGACCACCGGCGAGACGCACCTGCGCCACCACATCAGCCCCAACGGCTTCTACAAGGGCCGCAAGGTGCTGAAGACCAAGAACGACGCCTGAGCCAGGTTCGCGCGAGAGGCCCGGCCGCAATACGCGGGCCGGGCCTTTTTCATGCCGATTTGGCTCTACAGTTGAGGCCATGACGACGACCACCCTGGCTGTCGATTGCATGGGGGGCGACCACGGCCCCGCCGTCACGCTGGCTGCCTGCCGGCAATTCCTCGAGTCGCATCCCGAGGCCCACCTGCTGCTGGTGGGCGCTCCGGCGGCGCTCGAAGCCTTCCAGCACCCCCGTGCCCGCGTCGTGCCCGCCTCCGAGGTGGTCACGATGGACGACCACGTGGAGGTCGCCCTGCGCAAGAAGAAGGACTCTTCGATGCGCGTGGCCATCCAGCAGGTGAAGGAGGGGCAGGCGCACGCCGCGGTGTCCGCGGGCAACACGGGGGCGCTCATGGCGCTCGCCCGCTACCTGCTGAAGACCGTCGAAGGCATCGACCGGCCCGCGATCGCGACGCAACTGCCCAACGCCAAGGGCGAAGCCACCACCGTGCTGGACCTCGGCGCCAACGTCGATTGCACCGAGCTGCACCTGCTGCAGTTCGCGGTCATGGGTTCGGCGCTGGTCTCCGCGATGGAAGGCCACGACAACCCCACCGTGGGCCTGCTGAACATCGGCGAGGAAGTGATCAAGGGCAACGAGGTGATCAAGCGCGCCGGCGAACTGCTGCGTGCCGCTGGCGCCGCGGGGGACCTGAACTACCACGGCAACGTGGAAGGCAACGACATCTTCAAGGGCACGACCGAGATCGTGGTGTGCGACGGCTTCGTCGGCAACGTGATGCTCAAGACCAGCGAAGGCGTGGCCTCGCTGATCTCCGGTTTCCTGAAGGAGGAGTTCTCGCGCAGTGCCCTCACGAAGCTCGCCGCCGCCGTCGCGATGCCGGTGCTGAACGCGCTGAAGCGCCGCGTCGACCATCGCCGCTACAACGGCGCCGCCCTGCTCGGGCTGCGCGGGCTGGTGTTCAAGAGCCACGGCTCCGCCGACGCCTTCGCCTTCGAGCAGGCCCTGAACCGCGCGTATGATGCGGCCCGAAACAATCTGCTGGAGCGCGTGCAGAGCCGCATCGCCCACGCGCGGCCGCTCCTGGCGAGCGCCGCCGGCGACGCCCCGCTCGAAACCGCCACCCATTGAGAATGAACAGATATTCCCGGATCACGGGCACGGGCAGCTTCCTGCCGCCCCGGCGCGTGACCAACGCGGAGCTCGCAGCGCAACTCGCCGCCACCGGAGTGGAAACCTCCGACGAGTGGATCGTCGAGCGCACCGGCATCCGGGCGCGCCACTTCGCCGAGCGCGACGTCGGCAGCAGCGACCTGGGCCTCGAGGCGGCGAAGCATGCGCTCGAGATGGCCGGCCGCCAGGCCTCCGAGATCGACCTGATCATCGTCGCCACGTCCACGCCGGACATGGTGTTCCCCTCGACCGCCACCATCCTGCAGAACAAGCTGGGCATCGCCGGCTGTCCCGCATTCGACGTGCAGGCGGTGTGCAGCGGCTTCGTCTACGCCCTCACCGTCGCGGACGCGATGATCCGCACGGGCACCGCGAGCAAGGCGCTCGTGATCGGCGCCGAAGTGTTCTCGCGCCTGCTGGACTTCAACGACCGCACCACCTGCGTGCTGTTCGGTGACGGCGCCGGCGCCGTGGTGCTGGAAGCATCGGACACCCCGGGCATCCTCGCGAGCGACCTGCACGCGGACGGCAAGCACGTGGAGATCCTCTGCGTGCCCGGCGGCGTCTACGGCGGCAAGGTGCACGGCAACCCCCTGCTGCGCATGGACGGCCAGGCCGTGTTCAAGCTCGCCGTGGGCGTGCTGGAGAGCGCCGCGCGCGCCACGCTCGCGAAAGCGGGCAAGACCGACGCGGACATCGACTGGCTCATCCCGCACCAGGCCAACATCCGCATCATGCAGGGCACGGCGAAGAAGCTGAAGCTGCCCATGGACAAGCTGGTCGTCACCGTCGACCGCCATGGCAACACGTCCGCGGCCTCCATCCCCCTGGCGATGGACGAAGCGGTGCGGTCCGGGAAGGTGAAGAAGGGCGATACCCTCATGCTGGAAGGCGTGGGCGGCGGCTTCACCTGGGGCGCGGTCCTGCTGGACTTCTGACGGCGGCCGCTGCGGCGGCGCTACCTACGACAAGAGAGACAAGCATGAAACCCTTCGCTTTCGTGTTTCCGGGCCAGGGCTCGCAGGCCGTCGGCATGCTGGACGCCTGGGGCGACCATCCCGCGGTGACCGAGACGCTCAAGGAAGCGTCCGCGGCCCTCGGCGAGGACGTCGGCCGCCTGATCCGGGAAGGTCCCAAGGAAGCGCTCGCGCTCACGACCAACACCCAGCCGGTGATGCTGGTGGCCGGCATCGCCGCTTATCGCGCCTGGCGCGCCGAAGGCGGTGCCGAGCCGGCCGTGGTGGCGGGGCATTCGCTGGGCGAGTACACGGCGCTGGTCGCCGCCGGCGCGCTGGCTTTTGCCGACGCGGTGCCGCTGGTGCGCTTCCGCGCGCAGGCGATGCAGGACGCGGTGCCCGTGGGCACCGGCGCCATGGCCGCCATCCTCGGCCTGGATGCGCAGCGGGTCATCGAAGGGTGCGCCGAGGCCGTGCGCAGCTTCGGCACCAACACCGACGAAGTGGTCGAGGCCGTCAACTTCAACGATCCGGCGCAGACCGTGATCGCCGGCAGCAAGGCCGCCGTGGAGAAGGCCTGCGAGGTCATCAAGGGCATGGGCGCCAAGCGCGCGCTGCCGCTGCCGGTGTCCGCGCCGTTCCACTCCAGCCTGATGAAGCCCGCGGCCGAAAGGCTGCGCGAGAAGCTGGCGGCCACGCCGCTGCAGGCGCCGCGCATCCCGGTGGTGAACAACATCGAGGTGAAGGTCGAGACGGACCCCGACCGCATCCGCGCCGCGCTCTACGAGCAGGCCTTCGGCCCGGTGCGCTGGGTGGAATGCGTGCGTGCCATCCAGGCGCGCGGCGTGGACACCATCATCGAGTGCGGCCCCGGCAAGGTGCTGGCGGGCCTCGCCAAGCGGATCGACGGCACCCTGAATGCCGCGTCCATCTACGACCCGGCGACCCTCGCCGAAGCGAAAGGGATGCTGGCATGAGCACGCACGTCGACATGCACGGACAAGTTGCGCTGGTCACCGGCGCCTCGCGCGGCATCGGCGCGGCCATCGCGCACGAACTCGCCGCCCGCGGCATGAAGGTGATCGGCACGGCCACCACCGACGAAGGCGCGGAGAAGATCACGCAGGCCTTGTCGCAGTACGCGGACTGCAAGGGCGCCAGGCTCGACGTGAACGACGCGAAGGCCGGCGAAGCGCTGGTGGATGCGATCGCCAAGGAGCACGGCGCCGTGCACGCGCTGATCAACAACGCCGGCATCACGCGCGACCAGCTCGCCATGCGCATGAAGGACGAGGACTGGGACGCCGTGCTGGACACCAACCTGAAGGCGGTGTTCCGGATGAGCCGCGCCGTCATGCGGACCATGATGAAGCAGCGCTACGGCCGCATCGTGAGCATCACGAGCGTGGTCGGAGCCTCCGGCAACCCCGGCCAGGCGAACTATGCCGCCGCGAAGGCCGGCGTCGCGGGCATGACCCGCGCGCTCGCCCGCGAACTGGGCAGCCGCGGCATCACCGTGAACTGCGTCGCGCCGGGCTTCATCGAGACCGACATGACCGCCGCGCTGCCGGAAGACCAGCAGAAGGCGCTGCTGAGCCAGATCCCGCTGGGCCACCTCGGCAAGCCCGCCGACATCGCCCATGCGGTGGCGTGGCTGGCGTCGCCGCAGGCCGGCTACGTCACCGGGCAGGAGATCCACGTCAACGGCGGAATGTTCATGGCCTGAGCCGGCCGTCCATCCCACGCCTCGGGCACAGCCCGGCCGGACCCTCCGCCCGGCTTAAAATCGCGGATTCAATCACAAACCCTTAGAGGGAACCCCATGAGCGATATCGAAGCACGTGTCAAGAAAATCATCGCCGAGCAACTCGGCGTGGAAGAGTCCCAGGTCACCAACGAAAAGGCTTTCGTGGCCGACCTCGGCGCCGACTCTCTGGACACGGTGGAACTGGTCATGGCCCTCGAGGACGAGTTCGGCATCGAGATCCCCGACGAAGACGCGGAGAAGATCACCACGGTGCAGAACGCGATCGACTACGCCCAGCAGCACCAGAAGGCCTGATCCGAAATGCGTCGCCGCGTCGTCGTGACGGGACTGGGCTGCGTGAGCCCGGTGGGAAACACCGTCGCCGAGTCCTGGGCCAACCTGCTCGCGGGCAAGAGCGGCATCGACACCGTCACGTCGTTTGATGCCGGCAACCTTCCGGTGAAGTTCGCCGGCGAGGTGAAGGGCTTCGACGTGACGCAGTACATGCCGGAGAAGGAAGCCCGGCACATGGACCGGTTCATCCACCTGGGCCTGGCCGCGGCCGACCAGGCGATCCAGGATGCCGGACTGCCCTCGGGTGACCAGCTCTCCCCCGAACTGGCCACGCGCATCGGCGTGAACATCGGCTCGGGCATCGGCGGGCTGCCGATGATCGAGGAGACGCACACCGAGTACGTGAACCGCGGCCCCCGCCGCATCTCGCCGTTCTTCGTGCCCGCGTCGATCATCAACATGATCTCCGGCCACGTGTCCATCCGCCACGGCTACCAGGGCCCCAACATCGCGGTGGTCACGGCCTGCACGACGGGCCTGCACGCGATCGGCCTGTCCGCCCGCCTGATCGAGAGCGGCGATGCCGACGTGATGATTGCCGGCGGCGCCGAGTCCACCGTGTCCCCGCTGGGCATCGGCGGCTTCGCGGCCGCACGCGCGCTGTCCACCCGCAACGACGACCCGAAGACCGCGTCCCGTCCCTGGGACAAGGACCGCGACGGCTTCGTGCTCGGCGAAGGCGGCGGCGTGCTGGTGCTCGAGGAATACGAGCACGCGAAGAAGCGCGGCGCGAAGATCTATTGCGAGCTCGCCGGCTTCGGCATGAGCGCCGATGCGTTTCACATGACCGCCCCCAACGTGGACGGCCCCCGCCGCTCCATGGTCGCGGCGCTGGTGAACGCGGGCGTGAACCCCGACCAGGTGAACTACCTCAACGCGCACGGTACCTCGACGCCGCTGGGCGACGTGAACGAGACCAACGCGATCAAGAACACGCTCGGCGAGCATGCGAAGAAGGTGGTGGTGAATTCCACCAAGTCGATGACCGGCCACCTGCTCGGTGGCGCCGGCGGCATCGAGTCCGTCTTCACCGTGCTGGCCCTGCACCACCAGAAGAGCCCGCCCACGATCAACATCTTCAACCAGGACCCCGAGTGCGACCTGGACTACTGCGCCAACGAGGCGCGGGACGTGAAGATCGATGTCGCGCTGAAGAACAACTTCGGCTTCGGCGGCACCAACGGCTCGCTGGTGTTCAAGAAGATCTGAGCCTTCCATGCACGGCGCTCCATCGGTGACCTACCCGGTGGGGCGCAGCCCGTTCGCGGGCCGCGCGGCCGCCGTCCTGGCGGCCGCCGGCTTTCTGGCCTGCCTCGCGTGGGCCTGGCAGTCGCCCGCGGGCTGGCGGCCGGTCGCCGGCTTCGCCGTGGCGTTCGCCTGCGCCGGGATCGCGCTGCACGCCTGGTGGCGCTCGCCCGTGGGCGAACTGCGCTGGGACGGCAGCGGCTGGATGTGGGAAGAGGGCGGTCGCGTGGATGCCGGCCGGCCCGAGGTCGCCCTGGACCTGCAGGCCCGCCTGCTGGTGCGCTGGCGCGCGGAGGAGGGCGCCGTGCGCTGGCTGTGGCTGGAGCGCGCGTCGGACGTGTCCCACTGGGAGGCGCTCCGCCGTGCTGTATATTCCCGCGCCAGCACGCACGTGCCTGCCGCCGGCAAGCCTCCGGCGGCCGAACAATGACCAAGACGCCTGCCGCTCCCGCGCCTCCCCCTTCTCCCGGCGATACCGACCTGATGCTCGTGGAACGCACGGTCGCGGGCGACCAGAAGGCTTACGAGCTCCTGGTCCTCAAGTACCAGCGCCGCATCGAGCGCCTGATCGGACGGATGGTCCGCGACACCGACCTGGTCGAGGACATCGCCCAGGAAACCTTCATCCGGGCCTACCGGGCGCTCGCCCAGTTCCGCGGCGAGGCGCAGTTCTATACCTGGCTGTACCGCATCGCAGTCAACACCGCGAAAAAAGCCCTCGTTGACCTCAAGCGCGATCCCGTCGTCTCCGAGAGTGCCCTCAAAGGAAGCGATGATGAGGAAGAAACTTCCGGCGTCGAGAACGAACTAACCTCCGCCGAGACGCCGGAAACGGTGCTGGCGGCCAAGGAGATCGCGCAGACCGTGAACTCTGCCATGGAGGCGCTTCCCGACGAATTGCGCCAGGCAGTCACGCTGCGCGAGATCGAGGGCCTCAGCTACGAGGAGATCGCGGAAGTGATGAACTGCCCGATCGGCACGGTGCGCTCCCGGATCTTCCGGGCGCGCGAAGCGATTTCGGCGAAGGTGAAACCCCTGCTGGAAAACCAGTCGGGCAAGCGCTGGTGAAAAGAGGCGCGACATGGATGCGATGGACAAGATGGACAACCAGGAACTGATTTCGGCACTCGCCGACGGGCAGCTGCAGGGCGAGGCCCTGGCGCTGGGCGTGCAGGCGGCCGCCGCCGATGCGCGGGGACGCGAGGCCTGGTGCGCCTATCACGCGGTGGGCGAGGTCCTGCGCACGGGGCGGGCGAGCACCGGCACGTCGCCGGAGGTCTTCCTGGCCAGGCTGCAGCGCCGGCTGCAGGAAGAACAGGCGGCTCCCGTGGCCTCCGCCCGTGCGGTGGTCGTGGCGGCGCCCCGGGAGGCGGCGAACGACTGGCGCTGGAAGATCGCCGCGGGCGTGGCCTCGGTGGCCGCCGTCGCGGCGGTGGGCTGGAACCTGTGGGGTGCCGGCACCGTGACGGGCCAGCCCCAGCTCGCCGCGGCGCCGGGCGTCCCGGCGGTGGTCGAGGCCAGCGCCACGCCGATGATGCGCGACGCGCGCCTGGACAAGCTGCTCGCGGCGCACCGCCAGCTGGGTGGCGCCAGTGCCCTGGGCACCACCAGCAACTTCCTGCGCAACGCCACCTTCGAGGGGCCGGCCCGCTGATGGCCCGCGGCATGGCGCGCATCGCTCCCGGGTTTGGCCGCCTGCGCATGGCGCAGGGCATGCTCGCCCTCTGGACCGCCGCCGCGCTCACCCTGGCTGCGGCCCAGGCCGCCGCCGCACCGCGCATCGCCGACCCGCGCCCCGGCGACGGCCGCGCCGAGCGCACGGTCAGCGACTGGCTCTCGCGCATGCACGATGCCTCGCGCCAGCGCAGCTACATCGGCACCTTCGTCGTTTCCTCCAGCAACGGCGCGATGTCCAGCGCGCGCATCTGGCACGCCTGCGACGGCCAGCGCCAGGTGGAGCGCGTGGAAAGCCTCACCGGCGAGCGCCGCTCCACCTTCCGGCGCGACGACGAGGTCCTGACCTTCCTGCCCGAGAGCCGCACCGTCCGCAGCGAACGGCGCGAGGCGCTGGGCATCTTTCCCGAGCTGACCCGCCCGGACGAGACCAGCATCCCCGAGTTCTACACGGCGCGCCGCGTCGGCAGCGACCGCGTGGCGGGCTTCGACGCCGACATCGTCCAGGTGCTGCCCAAGGACGCGCTTCGCTTCGGCTACCGCATCTGGAGCGAGAAGAAGAGCGGCCTCGTCGTGAAGCTGCAGACGCTCGACGAAGCCGGTCGCGTGCTCGAGCAGGCGGCCTTCTCGGAACTCCAGCTCGATGCGCCCGTGCGCATGCAGCAGCTGGTCCAGCAGATGGCGGTGCCGGCCGGCTGGCGCGTGGAAAAGCCCGACGCGGTCAAGACGACCGCCGCCGCCGAGGGCTGGGACCTGAAGGCGCCCATCGCCGGCTTCCGGCCGCTCAACTGCTACAAGCGCCCGAGCGAGGGCGTGGTGCAGTGGATCTTCTCCGACGGCCTTGCCTCGGTGTCGCTCTTCATCGAGGACTACGACCGCGAACGGCACGTCCAGGAAGGCGTGTTCGCCAGCGGCTCCACGCACACCCTCACCCGCCGCACGCAGGACTGGTGGGTCACGGCGGTGGGCGAAGTGCCGCCCGCGACCCTGCGCGCGTTCGCGCTCGGCCTTGAGCGGCGGCGCTGAAGCCCCAAATGGGCACCACCCGTCCGTGAACGGGGTGTAAATCCGGCCATGCGGAGTTCGCTGACGCGCAACTTTGCTTTCTGGTCGTATTCTCAGCAGATTCAACCCAGTCCCGACCCGTCAAGAGAGGTCTCTATGTTCCGCATGGATTCCAAGAACCTGCGCAGCTGCGGGCTGGCGATGGCCCTGGCCTTCGCCGGCGCCGCCGCCTTCGTTCCCGTGGCCCCGGCGTTCGCCCAGTCCGCGCCCCAGCCCCGGTCCCTTCCCGATTTCAGCGAGCTCGTCGACCAGGTCGGCCCCGCCGTCGTCAACATCCGCACCCTGGAGCGCGCGCGCAGCGGTGCCCGCGGCGGCACCGACGGCCAGATGGACGAGGAGATGCAGGAGTTCTTCCGCCGCTTCTTCGGCGTCCCCATGCCGAACGTGCCGCGCCAGCAGCGTCCCGCCCCCCGCGGCGAGCGCGGCGGCGGCGAGGAGGAGCAGCCGCGCGGCGTGGGCTCCGGCTTCATCCTCACCGCGGACGGCTACGTGATGACCAATGCGCACGTGGTCGAAGGCGCGGACGAAGTCATCGTCACGCTCACGGACAAGCGCGAGTTCAAGGCGAAGATCGTCGGCTCGGACAAGCGCACCGACGTCGCCGTGGTCAAGATCGAGGCGACCGGCCTGCCGTTCGTGCGCGTCGGCGACGTGAGCCGCGTGAAGGTCGGCGAGTGGGTGATGGCCATCGGCTCGCCCTTCGGCCTGGACAACACCGTCACGGCCGGCATCGTGAGCGCCAAGGGGCGCGACACAGGCGACTACCTGCCTTTCATCCAGACCGACGTGGCGATCAACCCCGGCAACTCCGGCGGCCCGCTGATCAACATGCGCGGCGAGGTGATCGGCATCAACAGCCAGATCTACTCGCGCTCGGGCGGCTTCATGGGCATCTCCTTCGCGATCCCGATCGACGAGGCGACCCGCGTCGCGGAGCAGCTGCGCGTGAGCGGCCGCGTGCAGCGTGGCCGCATCGGGGTGCAGATCGACCAGGTGACGCGCGACGTCGCCGAATCCATCGGCCTGGGCCGCCCGCAAGGCGCGCTGGTGCGCAGCGTGGAGAGCGGCTCCCCGGCGGACAAGGCGGGCATCGAGGCCGGCGACATCATCACCAAGTTCAACGGCCAGAACATCGAGCGCGCCACCGACCTGCCGCGCCTGGTGGGCAACACCAAGCCGGGCAGCAAGGTGAACCTCACCGTGTTCCGCCGCGGCGGCTCGCGCGAGCTGGGTGTCACGATCGCCGAGCTGGAGCAGGACACCGCCGCCGCGCCGCGCGGCCGCGGCGCCCAGCCGCCGAAGGAGGAGCAGGCGAAGGCTTCGCCCGCGGCGCAGTCCATCGGCCTGGTGGTGAGCGAGCTCAATGCCACGCAGAAGAAGGAAGCCAAGGTCAAGGGCGGCGTGCGCGTGGATGCCGTGAGCGAAGGTGCCGCGCAGCGCGCCGGCGTGCGCGAGGGCGACATCATCGTGGCCATCGGCAACACCGAGATCAACAGCGTCAAGGAGTTCGACGCGATCGTCTCCCGGCTGGACAAGTCCAAGCCGATCCCGGTGCTCCTGCGCCGGGGCGAGCTGGCCAGCTACCTGCTGCTGCGCCCGGCCCGCGGCTGAAGCGGACCGCAAGCAAAGGCCCCAAACCCGAGCAAGGGTTTGGGGCTTTTCTTCACCGCTGCTCCAAAAACGACAGGCGGCAAAGAATTTTTGGTGAACGGTCGTGCAGGCCTCCAGGTCAGCGCCCGCTCACATTCGAGGTGTCCTAAGAACCGGATTCGGTAGAATTCGGCGAACCGCCGGGTTTCCACGGCATATCGCAGGCCTGCCCCACCACCATGCGGGATGCCGGGCGCGCGGCGAGGCACCCTTCCACAAGTGGCCCACATGTTGTCCTGCCAAGGGCCTTCCCGGATTGTTGAAAACCTGTGTACAGAATGCGAGTTGCGGACCTGCAACGGCCGAGTCGGAGTGACCCCGTGTCTGTACGCCCGGCGCGTTTTGCCTACAATGAAGCTCCAACTATCGCAGTTGCCATAGATTGTTGGTTCAGGGCGCGTCACCTTCATGACGCGCCCTTTTTTCTTTGTGCGCGGCTTTTGAATCAATCACTTATCCGTTCCCGTTGATGAATCACATCAGAAACTTTTCGATCATCGCGCACATCGACCACGGCAAATCCACGCTCGCCGACCGCCTGATCCAGCGTTGCGGCGGACTCTCCGATCGCGAGATGGAAGAGCAAGTCCTGGACTCGATGGATCTCGAAAAGGAGCGTGGGATAACCATCAAGGCGCAGACCGCTGCGCTCACGTACAAGGCGCGCGACGGACAGGTCTACAACCTCAATCTGATCGACACGCCCGGCCACGTCGACTTCTCGTACGAGGTCTCGCGTTCGCTGTCCGCGTGCGAAGGCGCGCTGCTCGTCGTCGATGCGAGCCAGGGCGTCGAAGCGCAGACGGTCGCCAACTGCTACACCGCGCTCGACCTCGGCGTGGAGGTCGTGCCCGTCCTGAACAAGATGGACCTCCCGCAGGCCGACCCCGAGCGCGCGAAGGAGGAAGTGGAGGACGTGATCGGCATCGACGCGAGCGACGCGATCCCCTGCTCGGCGAAGACGGGCATGGGCATCGACGAGATCCTGGAAGCGATCGTCGCGCGCATCCCCGCGCCCAGGGGCAACGCGCAGGGGCCGCTCCGCGCGATGATCATCGACAGCTGGTTCGACAGCTACGTCGGCGTCGTGATGCTCGTGCGCGTCGTCGACGGCCGCCTGCAGAAGGGCGACCGCATCAAGCTGATGGCGACCGAGGCCACGTACGAGACGACGCAGCTCGGCGTCTTCACGCCGGCGAACTCCCCGCGCGACGCGCTGGAGGCGGGCGAGGTGGGCTACATCATCGCCGGCATCAAGGAACTGCAGGCCGCCAAGGTCGGCGACACCGTGACGCTGGTGAAGGCCGGCACGGGCGGCGCCGCTTTCACCGCCACCGAGCCGCTGCCCGGCTTCAAGGAGATCCAGCCGCAGGTGTTCGCGGGCCTGTACCCGGTGGAGGCGAACCAGTACGACTCGCTGCGCGACAGCCTGGAGAAGCTGAAGCTCAACGACGCCTCGCTGCATTTCGAACCCGAGGTGAGCCAGGCGCTCGGCTTCGGCTTCCGCTGCGGCTTCCTGGGCCTGCTGCACATGGACATCGTGCAGGAACGCCTGGAGCGCGAGTTCGACCAGGACCTGATCACCACCGCGCCCAGCGTGGTGTACGAAGTCGTCCGCGGCGACGGCGAGGTGATCATGGTCGAGAACCCGGCCAAGATGCCCGAGACCGGCAAGATCCAGGAGATCCGCGAGCCGATCGTCACGGTGCACCTGTACATGCCGCAGGAGTACGTCGGCCCGGTCATGACGCTCGCCAACCAGAAGCGCGGCGTGCAGATCAACATGGCGTACCACGGCCGCCAGGTGATGCTCACGTACGAGCTGCCGCTCGGCGAGATCGTGCTGGACTTCTTCGACAAGCTGAAGTCCGTGAGCCGCGGCTATGCGTCCATGGACTACGAGTTCAAGGAGTACCGCGCCTCGGACGTCGTGAAGGTGGACATCCTGCTCAACGGCGACAAGGTGGACGCCCTGTCGATCATCGTGCACCGCACCCAGGCGCAATACCGGGGGCGGGCCGTGGTCGCCAAGATGCGCGAGATCATCTCCCGGCAGATGTTCGACGTCGCCATCCAGGCGGCGATCGGCGCCAACGTGATCGCGCGGGAGACCGTCAAGGCGCTGCGCAAGAACGTGCTGGCAAAATGCTACGGCGGGGACATCACCCGCAAGCGCAAGCTCCTCGAAAAACAAAAAGCTGGCAAGAAACGCATGAAGCAGATCGGCTCGGTCGAAGTGCCTCAGGAAGCGTTCCTCGCCATCCTCCAGGTAGAAGAATGATGCCTTTCCTGACGGCCGCGGTCCTCGCGGCCTTCGTCGGCTATGCCGGCGCGTGGTATTTCGAGCTCGTCGAAGGCAACTTCGCCCTGCTGCTGTTCCTGGCGACCATCGTCACGGGCGTGTACTGGGTGGCCGAGCGCCTGTACTACCTGCCGAAGCGCCGGCGCGCGGCGGAGGAACTCGAGGCGAACGCCGCCGAGCGCCGCGCCTCGCTGGACGCGCGCGGCATCGTCGCCGACGACCCGCAGCTGGCCGAGACGAGGCAGCGCGTCCTGGCGCAGCCCTGGTGGCTGGACTGGACCGCGGGCCTGTTCCCCGTGATCCTGGCCGTCTTCGTCCTGCGCTCCTTCCTGTTCGAGCCGTTCAAGATCCCGTCCGGGTCGATGATCCCGACGCTGCTGGTCGGCGACCTGATCCTCGTGAACAAGTTCACCTATGGCCTGCGCCTGCCGGTACTGAACACCAAGCTCACCGAAGGCACGGCGCCCAAGCGCGGCGACGTGATGGTGTTCCGCTACCCGCCCAAGCCGTCCCTCGACTACATCAAGCGCGTGGTCGGCGTGCCGGGCGACGAGGTCGCCTACTTGAACAAGAAGCTGACCATCAACGGCCAGCCGGTGGAGTCCACGCGCCTGCCGGACTACTTCGACCGCGACGCGATGCGCTATTTCAAGCAGTTCGAGGAGAAGCTCGGGGACAAGTCCCACCGCCTCCTGAACGACGACGAGCGCCCCGCCTTTATCCCGGGTGTGGAGGAATTCCCGTTCAAGCAGAATTGCCGCTACAGTGTGGAAGGGGTCGCCTGCAAGGTGCCGGAGGGGCACTACTTCATGATGGGCGACAACCGTGATAATTCACTCGACTCGCGCTACTGGGGTTTCGTGCCGGACAAGAACATCGTCGGCAAGGCGTTCCTGATCTGGATGAACTTCGGCGACTTCAAGCGCATCGGGTCATTCGAATAAGGACGGAGGGGTTTCCATGGCACACAAGCGGCAGGGCGGCGCGTCGATCCTGACCATCATCTTCATCCTGGCGGTGCTGGGCGTCGTGGGGGCCATCGGCCTGCAGGCGTTCCCGTCGGTGGTGGAATACCAGGCCGCGCTGCGGGCCATCAACAAGGCGAAGAACGAGGCCACCGTGCCTTCCGTGCGCGCCGCGTTCGACCGCTACGCGCAGGTGGACGACATCCGCACCATCCAGGGCAAGGACCTCACCATCGCCAAGAACGGCGACCAGATCGACGTCTCCTTCGCTTACGAGAAGGAGTTCCACCTGATGGGCCCGGCCTGGCTGACACTCAAGTTCGAGGGGCAGTCGCGCCCCGGAAGGTAGTACCCCGAAAGTGGCCGACGCGCTCGCGGCGCTGCAGGAACGCCTGCAGCACCGCTTCCAGGACCCCGCCTTGCTGGCACGGGCCCTCACGCACCGCAGTTTCTCGGCCGCCCACAACGAGCGGCTGGAGTTCCTGGGCGATTCCGTCCTGAACCTCGCGGTCGCGGCGCTGCTGTACCAGCGCCTGAAGGACCAGCCCGAGGGCGACCTCTCGCGGGTGCGCGCCAACCTCGTCAAGCAGGAGACCTTGCACCAGCTGGCCGTCGGCCTCGGCTTGCCGGGACTGGTCCGGCTGGGCGAGGGCGAGGCCCGCTCCGGCGGGCACAAGCGGCCCTCCATCCTCGCGGATGCGCTGGAAGCCGTGATCGGCGCCGTGTACCTCGACGCGGGCTACGCCCCGGCCGAGGCGCTGGTGCACCGCCTGTTCGCGCAGGTCGAGATCAGGCCCGAGATGCAGGCGGCCGCCAAGGACCCCAAGACCGAGCTGCAGGAGCTGCTGCAGGGCCGCAGGATGAAGCTGCCGGTGTACCGCGTCGTCGGCACCCTGGGGGCGGCGCACAAGCAGACGTTCGACGTCGAATGCGAGGTCGCCGAGCTCGGCCTTGTCGAGCGCGGCATCGGCGCGTCGCGGCGGGCCGGCGAACAAGCCGCCGCCGCGGCCATGCTGATCGTGCTCAAATCGAAGCTGCAATGAACACCGAAGGCGAAGCAGCCGGCGACCAGGCCGGCGACCAGGCCCTTTCCGGCCCCCAGCGCTGCGGGCTCGTGGCGATCGTCGGCAAGCCCAACGTCGGCAAGTCCACGCTGCTCAACGCGCTCGTGGGCCAGAAGATCAGCATCACGTCGCGCAAGGCGCAGACCACGCGCCACCGCATCACGGGCGTGCGCACCGAAGGCAACACGCAGTTCGTCTTCGTGGACACCCCGGGCTTCCAGACCCGCCACAGCTCCGCGCTGAACCGCTCGCTGAATCGCGCCGTCACGGGCGTCGTCGGCGACGTGGACGTGGTGCTGTTCGTCGTGGAGGCCGGCAACTTCACCCTGGCCGACGCCAAGGTGCTGGCGCTGCTGAAGCCCGGCATCCCGGCGATCCTGATCGCCAACAAGCTGGACCTGGTGCACCGCCGCGGCGAGCTGGCGCCCTGGCTGCGCGACATGCAGCAGCGCCATCCCTTCACCGAGTTCATGCCGATCTCGGCCAAGAACCCGAAGGACATCCAGCGCCTGCTGGAAGTCTGCGCGAAGCACCTGCCCGAGCAGCCCTGGTGGTACGACGCGGACGAACTCACCGACAAGAGCGAGCGCTTCATGGCGGGCGAGATGATCCGCGAGAAGCTGTTCCGCCTGACGGGCGAGGAGCTGCCGTACACGTCCACGGTGGTCATCGACAAGTTCGAGGAAGAGCCCAGCCCGAAATTCAAGCGCATGGTGCGCATCGCGGCCACCATCGTGGTGGAACGCGACAGCCACAAGGCGATGGTGATCGGCGAGGGCGGCGAGAAGCTCAAGCGCATCGGCACCGAGGCGCGCCAGGAGCTGGAGCAGCTGTTCGACGCCAAGGTCTTCCTGCAGATGTTCGTGAAGGTGCGTTCGGGCTGGGCGGACGACGAAGCCCGGGTGCGCTCTTTTGGATATGAATGAAGAGGGACTAGGGGCTAGGGGCTAGGGACTAGGGCAACCGCCCCCCTAGCCCCTCAGCCCTAATCCCTAGTCCCTATGGCAACCCGCCGCATCGCCGACGAACCCGCCTTCGTCCTGCACCGCTACGACTGGAGCGAATCCAGCCTGATCCTGGAGCTGCTCACGCGGCACCACGGGCGCATCGCGGTCGTGGCGAAAGGGGCGAAGAAGCCCAGCTCCAATTTCCGTCCCGTGCTGCTGCCGCTGCAGCCGTTGCACGTGGCCTTCGGCGGGGACGCGGAGATCCGCACGCTGAAGTCGGCGGAGTGGCTGGGCGGGCAGGTGATGCCGACGGGCGACGCGCTGCTGTCCGGCTACTACCTCAACGAGCTGCTGCTGCGCATGCTCGCGCGCGACGACCCGCATCCGCCGCTGTTCGACGTCTATGCGTCGGCGGTCCGGGTGCTGGCGAGCGACGAACGCCTCACCCTCGAGCCGGCCCTGCGCGCCTTCGAGCTGCTGCTGCTGCGCGAGATCGGCCTGCTGCCGAGCCTGGACGTGCAGACGGCCACGCTGGCGGCCGTGGATCCTTCGCAGCGCTACACCTTGCGCGCGGAAGGCGGCCTGGTGGAAGCGGAAGAGGGCGACGACCGCGGGAGCCTGGCGGGCGGGCAGTGGATCGCCCTGCAGCAGGCGCTGGACGACCCCGCGCCCTTCCACGCCACGCTGCGTCAGGTGGCCGAGATGGGCGAGCTCAAGCCGCAGCTGCGCAGCCTGCTGCACTACCATTGCGGCGTCGCCACCCTGCGCACGCGGCAACTGATGATGGATCTCCAAGCCCTATGAGCCCCGCACGGCCGCCCGAAGGGGCTCTCACCGTAGTACGTAGTACGGAGGTGTTTCTGTGACTGGCACGCTGCTCTCCGTCAACCTCAACAAGGTCGCGCTGGTGCGCAACACGCGCCACCTCGGCATCCCGAGCGTCACGCGCGCGGCCACCCTGTGCCTGCAGGCGGGCGCGCACGGCATCACGGTGCACCCGCGTCCGGACGCGCGCCACATCCGCGCGCACGACGTGCGCGAGCTGCACGCGCTGCTGAAGAAGGACTGGCCGCGGGCCGAGTTCAACATCGAAGGCAATCCCTTCCACAACCTCATGGACTTCGTGCGCGAGCTGCGCCCGCACCAGTGCACCTTCGTGCCGGACAGCGAAGGGCAGTTCACCAGCGACCACGGCTGGGACCTGGAAAGGGACGGCGAGCGCGTGAAGCCGCTGATCGCCGAAGCGAAGTCGCTGGGCGTGCGCGTGAGCCTGTTCATGGATGCGGACCCCCGCATGATCCCGCTGGCCAAGGCCGTGGGCGCCGACCGCATCGAGCTCTACACCGAGCCGTACGCGGCCGCCTGGGGCACCACCCACCAGGGCGAGCAGCTGCGGCGCTTCGCCGCCGCGGCCCAGGCGGCCCATGCTGCGGGACTGGGCGTCAACGCCGGCCACGACCTGAGCCGCGCCAACCTCGCGGACTTCCTGCGGGCCGTGCCCAGCGTGCAGGAAGTCTCGATCGGCCACGCCCTCATCGCCGATGCACTGGAGATGGGCTACGCCGCGACGGTGCGCGCCTACCTGGGCGCCACCCAGTCCGCGCGCATGGGTGGCCACGACCAGTGATCTACGGCATAGGCACCGACATCTGCGACGTGCGGCGCATCCGCGCCTCGCTGGAGCGCCACGGCGACCGCTTCGCGCACAAGATCCTCACCGAGGCGGAGTTCGCCACGTGGAAGGCGCGCAGCGCCCGCTGGCCCGAGCGCGGCGTGCGCTTCCTCGCCACCCGCTTCTCCGCCAAGGAGGCGTTCAGCAAGGCCGTGGGGCTGGGCATGCGCATGCCCATGACCTGGCGGTCCTGCGAGGTGGGCAAGCTCGCCAGCGGCAAGCCGGTGATCGTGCTGCACGGCGAGCTGAAGGCCTGGTGCGAAGCCAAGGGGCTCACCGCGCAGGTGAGCGTGACCGACGAAACCGATTACGCGGCCAGCTTCGTGATCGTGGAACAGGAGAACAAGAAATGAGCGAACACGCCCCGGTGATCATCGACGTCGCCGGCCTGGGCCTTTCCGACGACGACCGCCGCCGCCTGGCGCACCCGCTGGTGGGCGGCATGATCCTGTTCGGCCGCAACTGGCAGGACCGCGAGCAGCTCTCCGCGCTGTGCGCCGAGATCAAGGCGGTGCGGCCGGACCTGCTGGTCTCGGTGGACCACGAAGGCGGCCGCGTGCAGCGCTTCCGCACCGACGGCTTCACCCACCTGCCGCCCATGCGCCGCTTCGGCGAGATGTGGATGCAGGAAGGCGGCCGCGAAGGCGAAGCCGCGATGCAGGCGATGTCCGCGGCCACCGCGGCGGGCTACGTGCTCGGCGCGGAACTGCGGGCCTGCGGCGTGGACTTCAGCTTCACGCCGGTACTGGACCTGGACTACGGCGCCAGCTCGGTGATCGGCGACCGTTCCTTCCACCGCGACCCGCGCATCGCCACGATGCTGGCGCGCTGCCTGATGCAAGGGCTGCTGCAGGCGGGCGTCGCCAACTGCGGCAAGCATTTCCCGGGGCATGGCTACGTGAAGGCCGACTCGCACCTGGAGATCCCGGAAGACGAGCGAGCGCTGGAGGACATCCTCTCCGACGACGCGATCCCGTACGAGTGGCTGGGAACGACGCTGACCAGCGTCATGCCGGCGCACGTGATCTACACGCAGGTGGACCCGCTGCCGGCCGGTTTCTCGCCGCGCTGGCTGCAGGACATCCTGCGCGAGCAGCTGCAGTTCCAGGGCGCGATCTTCAGCGACGACCTGAGCATGGCCGGCGCGCGCAAGATCGAAGGCAAGGACGTGACCTTCACCGAAGCCGCGGTCGCGGCGCTGAACGCCGGCTGCGACATGGTCCTGCTGTGCAACGAGTCGGTGAACAGCCCCGGCGGCAAGTCGATCGACGAGATGCTGGAGTCGCTGGAAACGGCGCTGGAGCGCGGCGACTGGGCCCAGGACGAAATGAGCGAACAGCGCCGCCTGGCCCTGCTGCCCTGCGGCCCGTCGATCACCTGGGATGCCCTGATGACGGAGCCGCGGTACATGCGGGCGCTGCAATTGCTGCCGTGAGGCTCGCAAGAAGAATCTGAACGCAGAGGTCGCAGAGAAAGCGCAGAGGTCGCAGAGAACTTCCCCTGAAGGTTTTCTCTGCGATCTCTGCGTAACCTCTGCGACCTCTGCGTTCCTGGCCCCGCCTTCTCAGCCCTCCCGACGCAGCGCCGGGAACAGGATGATGTCGCGGATGCTCGGGCTGTCGGTCAGCAGCATCATCAGGCGGTCGATGCCGATGCCGCAGCCGCCCGCCGGGGGCATGCCGTATTCGAGGGCGCGGATGAAGTCGTTGTCGAAGAACATGGCTTCGTCGTCGCCCGCGTCCTTGTTGGCCACCTGCGCCTGGAAGCGCGCGGCCTGGTCCTCGGCGTCGTTCAGTTCCGAGAAGCCGTTGGCCATCTCGCGCCCCGTGATGTACAGCTCGAAGCGCTCGGTCACTTCCGGACGCTCGTCGTTCGCGCGCGCCAGCGGCGAGATCTCGGTCGGGTGCTCCATGATGAAGGTCGGCTGCCAGAGCTTCTCCTCCACCTTCTCCTCGAAGTACATCACCTGCAGCGAGGCGAGCGAGCGGGCGGAGAGGCGCTCCTTCTCCTCCGACAGGCCCAGCTTCTTCAGCTGCTGGATGAGCCAGTCGCGGTTGCCCACGTTCTCGCCGGCGTCGGTGTGGCGCACGATCGCCTCGGGAATGGTCAGGCGCTCGAAGGGCTGCGACAGGTCCACTTCCTTGCCGTTGTAGGTCAGCTTGAGCGTGCCCACGGCCTTCTGCGCGGCGTCGCGCAGCAGGGCCTCGGTGAAGTCCATCAGGTCGCGGTAGTTCCAGTAGGCCGCGTAGAACTCCATCATCGTGAACTCGGGGTTGTGGCGCACCGAGATGCCTTCGTTGCGGAAGTTCCGGTTGATCTCGAACACCCGCTCGAAGCCGCCCACCAGCAGGCGCTTGAGGTACAGCTCCGGCGCGATGCGCAGGTACATCTCCTGGTCCAGCGCGTTGTGGTGGGTGATGAAGGGCTTGGCGTTGGCGCCGCCCGGGATCGGGTGGAGCATCGGCGTCTCCACTTCCAGGAAGCCGTGGTGCACCATGAACTCGCGGATGCCCGACATGGCCTTGCTGCGCGCCACGAAGCGCTTGCGCGCCTCCTCGTCGGTCATCAGGTCCACGTAGCGCTGGCGGTACTTCATCTCCTGGTCCGTCATGCCGTGGAACTTGTCCGGCATCGGGCGCAGGCTCTTGGTCAGCAGGCGGATGGAGGTGGCGTGCAGCGACAGCTCGCCGGTGCGCGTCTTGAACAGCTTGCCTTCGGCGCCGACGATGTCGCCCAGGTCCCAGTGCTTGAACGCGGCGTAGGCGTCCTCGCCCACGGCGTCGCGCGTCACGTAGATCTGGATGCGGCCGCTCTGGTCCTGCAGGGTGGCGAAGCTGGCCTTGCCCATGACGCGCTTGAGCATCATGCGGCCGGCGACGCGGGCGACGGTGCCTTCAGACTCGAGCTGCTCGGCCGCCTTCTCGCCATGCGAGGCGTGCAGATGCGAGGCATGCGTGCCGGGCTTGAAGTCGTTGGGGAAGGCCGGGCCGGCGCCCTGGCGATGCGCTTCGCGCAGGGCCTTGAGCTTCTCGCGGCGTTCTGCGATCAGCTGGTTCTCGTCGGTGGGCGGGGTGGTCTGGTCTTGGGACATGTCCGGGCGCGCGCGGCGCGGCTGGGGGGCGAAACCCTCCATTGTAGGTTTCGCGGGGGAGCCCGGCCGTGGGACTCGATAATGCCCACCCATGTTCCTGAAGGCCGGCGCCGTTTCCCTCGCCCTCCTGCTCGCCAGCCGCCTGCTGGGGCTGGTGCGCGAGTCGGCCCAGGCCGCGGCCTTCGGTGCCAGCGGGATGGCCGACGTGGCGGTGCTGATGCTGACCTTGCCGGACATCGTCGCCGGCCTGCTGGCGAGCGGCGCCCTGGCGTACGTGCTGCTGCCGCTGTGGTCGCACGAGGAAGGCGCGCGCGTCGCGGCGAGCCAGCGGCGGGTCGCGCGCTGGCTGCTCGCGGGCGGCGCGGTGCTGGCCCTGGTGCTGGCGCTCGCGCAGCAGCCAGTGGTGCGCTGGCTGGCGGGCGGCCTGCCCCCGGCCATGCAGGGCCTGGCGGGCACGGGGCTCGCGTGGAGCGCCGTCGGCGTACCGCTGGCCCTGCTCGCCGCGCTGTGGGTGACGCGGCTGCAGCACGAACGCGACGTCACCGGCATGTATGCGGCGAACCTGGTCGTCAACGCCGTCCTGATCGCGACCCTGGCCGTCGTCGCCCTGGCGGCGGTGCCGCCCCGCACGGCCATGCTGGTGCTGGCGGCCGGCCTGCTCGCGGCCCTGGTGGCGCGCCTGGCCTGGCTGCACTGGCGCCAGCGGCCGTTCCATGCGGCACCGGTCGCCGTCCCCGTGGCGCTGCCCGCGCCGGCCGTGTGGCTGTGGGCGATTGCCGCGGCGGGCCTGCCGCTCGCCTTGCCCTTCGCGGCCCGGTCGCTCGCCGCGCAGGAGGCGCCCGGCGCGCTGGCCACCTTCAACTACGCCTGGAAGCTGGTGGAGCTGCCGCTGGTGCTGGCGATCCAGCTGGTGGGGACGCTGGCGCTGGGGCCGATCTCGCGCGCCTTGCGCGGAGGCGCCCCCGCCGAAGCCGCCGCGACGATGCGCCGCGGCTTCGCCCTGGCCTGGACGCTCGCCTGCGCCTGCGCGGCCGGCCTGCTGGTCGCCGCGCCGGCCGTGGCGCAGCTTCTCTTCGGCTGGGGCCGCATGCAGCCGCAGGCGCTGGCCGAAGTGGCGCAATGGGGGCGCACGGGGGCCTGGAGCCTGCCGGCGCAGGCGCTGGTCACGATCGCGGTGGCGGCGCTGGCCGCGCAGGAGCGGCTGCGCATCGCGGTGTTCGCCCATGGCGCCGCCTTGGCGGTGCTGCTGTTCGTGGCGCGCGGCGACGGCGGCGAGCTCATGGCCTGGCTGGCCGTCCTCTGGTCCGCGATCGCGCTGGTGCTGCTGCGCGCGCTGCGGCCCGCGGGGCAGGGCTGGATGCCCTGGGTGGCGCTCGGTGCCGCCGGGGGCATGTTGCTGGCCGTGCAGGCCGTGCTGCTCCTGGTGGGCCGTCCGGGCGCCCTGGCCACGCAGTGGGCGGCGGCCATCGTGGCGGGGATCGCGGTTTCGGCGGTTGCGTGGCTCGCCAGCGCGGACCTGCGTGCGGCGCTCGCGCGATAATCCCGGCGGGCATGCTCGAGCTGATACAGATCACGGACGATCCGGCGTTTGCCCAACGCTGCGACGCGTTGGGCGGCTTCCGCCTGTTCGTCGACCTCGAGCGGCTGGGCAAGGCGGAGCGCCAGGCCGGCCGCAACACCTTCATCAGCGCCCACCAGCTCGAGGACGTGGCACGTGTCCGGTCCGTCCTGAAGCGCTCGCCGCTGATGGTCCGCGTGAACCCGGTGCACGAGGGCACCCGCGCCGAAGTGGACGCGGTGCTGGCCCGCGGCGCCGACCGCCTGATGCTCCCGATGTTCGAAGGGGCTGCGCAGCTGGAGGCTTTCGCGGGCATCGTGGCCGGACGTGCCCCGATCGTGGCGCTCCTCGAGACCTCCGCCGCGCTCGCGAGCGTGGAAAGCTGGGCCGGCACGCCCGGCCTGCAGGAGATCTACGTCGGCCTGAACGACCTGCACCTCTCGCTCGGCTGCCGCTTCATGTTCGAACCGCTCGCCGACGGCAGCGTGGAACGCGTGGCGCGTGTCGCACGGGCGCGCGGGCTGCGCTTCGGCTTCGGCGGCATCGCGCGGGTCGACGAGGGCCTGCTGCCGGGCCGCGACGTGCTGGCCGAACACCTGCGACTGGGTTCGCAGGCGGTGATCCTCTCGCGCACCTTCCATCGCGAAGACACCATGGATTTCGAGCGCGAGGTCGGCGCCCTGCGTGCCGCGGAGCGCGAGCTCGCCACGCGCACGCCGGAGCAGGCCGAAGCCGACCGGCAGCGCATCGCGCAACGCATCCGCTCCATCGCCTCCGGACTCGCCGCGCGGCCATGAAGCGCCTGCTGGACCTCCTCCTCGCAGGGACGGTCCTGCTGCTGCTGTCGCCGCTGCTGCTCGCGACGGCGCTCGCCGTGGCCGCCGAGAGCGGCTTCCCGGTGCTGTTCCGGCAGGTGCGCGTCGGCCGCGACGGCCGCACCTTCGGCATGTACAAGTTCCGCAGCATGGTGAAGGACGCGGCGGCCATCGGGCCGTTCAACACGTCCGCCAACGACCCGCGCATCACCCGGGTCGGCCGCTTCATCCGCCGCACCAGCCTGGACGAACTGCCGCAGCTGCTGAACGTGCTGCGCGGTGACATGAGCCTGGTCGGGCCCCGCCCCGACGTGCCGCTGCAGCGTTCCCTCTACGGCGACGCGGACTGGGCGCTGCGCTGCAGCGTCCGGCCCGGCATCACGGGCCTGGCGCAGGTCGTCCTGCGTTCCGAAGGCACCGAGGACCAGCGCCGCGAGCTGGACCTGCGCTACGTGCGCGAGCACGACCTCTGGCTGGACCTGCGCATCCTGTTCATGACCGTCGGCCGCCTGACCGGCCGGGGAGCCAACTGAGATGTGCGGCATCTTCGGCTACTGGGACCGCGAGCGCCGGGCGCTTTCCGCGGACGCGCTCGCCGCCATGGCGCGCTCGCTGGTGCACCGCGGCCCCGACGACGAAGGCATCCACCACGATGCGGCCCGCGGCGTGGCCGTGGGCAACCGGCGCCTCTCGATCATCGACCTCGCGCACGGGCACCAGCCTTTCGTGTCGGACGACGGCCGCATCGCCATCGTGCAGAACGGCGAGATCTTCAACTACGTGGAGCTCGCCGCGGAGCTGCGCGCGCAAGGCGTCCGGCTGGACACGCAGTCCGACACGGAGGTGCTGCTGCGCCTGTACGAACGCGAAGGGCTCGCCTTCGTGCACCGCCTCAACGGCATGTTCGCCATCGCGATCGCCGATGCGCGCGAGGACGCCCTCCTGCTCGTGCGCGACCGCATCGGCGTGAAGCCCTTGTACGTGGCGCAGCAAGGCGCGCGCACGCTCTTCGCCTCCGAGATCAAGGCCCTCCTGCAGGCGCTGCCGGCGCGTCCCGAAGTCGACCTCGAGGCGATCCACCACTACCTCACCTTCAACTACATCCCCGCACCGTGGACGGCGTGGCAAGGCATCCAGCACCTCATGCCGGGCTGCTGGATGAAGTTCACGCGCAGCGGCGTGGAGCAGGGGCGCTGGTGGGACCTCGCCGCGCAGCAGCAGCGCGAACACGACTTCGGTGCCTGGAGCGAGGAGTTCCTCGCCATCCTGGACGACGCGACCCGCATCCGGCTGCGTGCCGACGTGCCCTGGGGCGCCTTCCTGTCGGGCGGCGTGGACTCCAGCACGATCGTCGCCCTGATGGCGCGCCACGTGCAGCAGCCGGTGCGCACCTTCTGCATCGGCTTCGCGGACCCGCGCTTCGACGAATCGGCCTGCGCGGCGCAGGCGGCGCAGCGCTTCGGCTGCGAGCACACCAGCGAGGTCGCGGAGCTGAACATGCTGGATCGCTGGCCGCAGGTGCTGTACCACCTCGACCAGCCGCACGGCGACGCGTCCTTCCTGCCGACCCTGCGCGTGAGCGAGCTGGCGGCGAGGCACGTGAAGGTGGTGCTGACCGGCGACGGCGGCGACGAGCTGTTCGCCGGCTACGAGAAGTACGCGGAGTACTTCGCGCGCCCGGACGCCTTCACGCTGCCGGATGCGGCGTTCCAGCGCAGCTACTTCGACGCGATCTCCCTGTTCACCCCCGAAGCGAAGTCCGCGCTCTATCGCCCCGAGGTCGCGCGCCGCCTGCAGGACGTGGACAGCTTCGACGCCGCGGCGCGGCCCTGGTTCGAGCAGGCCGCGCACTTCGACCGCGTGAACCAGGCGCTGTACCTGGACATGCAACTGCTCCTCTCCGGCAACAACCTCGTCAAGCCGGACCGCATGGGCATGGCCGTGTCGATCGAGGCGCGCACGCCTTTCCTGGACTGGCGGATGATGGAGTTCGCCTTCCGCGCGCCGGGCGCGACCAAGCTCTCGGCCGACGGCGACAAGAAGCACTGGTACAAGCGCGCCGTGACGCCGCTGATCGGCGAGGACCTCGCGTACCGCCGCAAGCAGATGTTCACCGTGCCCGTCGGCGAGTGGTTCCGCAAGGAGAGCCATCCCTGGCTGCGGCAGGTGCTGGGCGCCAGTGCCCTGGTGCAGGAACTGTTCGCGCCGGCGGAAGTGGAGCGCATGCTGGCGCAGCACCGCGACGCCAGCGCCAACTACACGCGCGAGCTGCGGGCGCTGGCGGCCCTGGCGCTGTGGGACGCGCAGCGATGAAGGCGCTGTTCGTGAGCTACGGCGGCGGGCACGTCGAGATGTGCCTGCCGGCGATGCGGGCGCTGCGCGAGCGCGTGCCGGGCTGCGAGGCGCGGCTCCTCGCGCTGACCACGGCGGCGGGCGTCGCGCGGCGTGCGGGCGAGCAGCCGCTGGCATTCCGGGATTTCTGCACCGGCCCGGATGCGGCCCGCGCGCTGGCATTCGGCGAGCAGTTGATCGGCGACCAGCAGCATCCCGACGTGACACGCGAGGAATCGCTCGCCTACCTCGGCCTGAACTTCCTCGAGTGGGTCCAGGCGCTGGGCGAGGAGGGCGCCTGGGCCCGCTGGCACGCTCGAGGCCGGCAGGGATTCCGCCCCGTGCGCCTCATGACGCGCATCCTGCGCGAGCTCGGTTCCGACGTGGTCGTCGCCACCAATTCGCCACGCAGCGAGCAGGCAGCGATCGAAGCCGCGCATGCGCTCGGCATCGCTACGCTCTCGATGGTGGACCTGTTCGCCTTGCCCGGCGATCCTTACCGCGAACGGCAGGTGCACGCGGACCGCATCACGGTGCTGTCCGAAGGCACGCGCCGCAACCTCGTCGAGGCGGGCGTGGATGCCGCTCGCATCGTGGTGACGGGCAATCCCGCGTTCGACGATCTCTCCGGGCCGCAGGCGCAGGAGGCGGCGGCGCGCCTGCGCGCCGAGCGCGGCTGGGGCGAACGCCCGGTCGTGCTCTGGGCGGGCCATATGGAACCCGAGGACGCGGACCCGCGCTGGGCCGGCGCCGCGCTCGGCCAGGCCGTGCAGGACCTGCTGCTGCGCGAGGTGCTGGCGCGCGACGACGCGTGCCTCGCCATCCGCTACCACCCCAACGAGTGGCACCGCTTCACGCCGCCCGCCGCGCACCCGCGCGTGCACTGGAGCCGGCCGGATCGCGAAGGGCTGCTGCCCGTGCTCGCGGCAGCCGACGTCGTCGTCGTGCAGGCGACCACCGTGGGCGCGCAGGCGCACGCCGCCGGCAAGAAGCTGCTGGGGCTTTCCTTCTCGCCGCTGGTGCAGCGTTCGGGGATGGACTACGGCCGCCTCGGCCTGGGCACGGGCGTTCCCGGCCTGGAGGCGCTGCCCGCGCTGCTCGCGCAACAGCTCGCCGCCGTCCGTCGCGATGCCCCGGCCGCCGGGCCGCGCGGGGGCGCGGCGCAGCGCGTGGCGCAGGAAATTGCAGAACTGGCCGCCCGGCCTCCAGGACATCGCCCATGAAGGCGCCCCGCCTCCTTGCCCTCATCCTCGCCCGCGGCGGCAGCAAGCGCCTGCCCGGGAAGAACGTCCGCCCCCTCGCGGGCAAGCCCCTCATCGCGTGGAGCATCGATGCGGCGCGCGCATGTCCCGCGATCGCGGACGTGGTGGTCTCCACCGACGACGAGGCGATCGCCGAGGTCGCGCGCGCCCATGGTGCGCGCGTGCCTTTCCTGCGCCCGCCCGCGCTCGCGGCGGACGACAGCACGTCCGCCGACGCGGCGCTGCACGCGCTCGATTTCCTGCGCGAACATGAAGGCGCGAACTTCGACGCCGTGATCCTGCTGGAGCCGACCTCGCCCTTGCGGGCCAGCACCGACCTGCCCGGCGTGGCGGACCTGTTGGCGCGCCGCTGGGACGAGACGGACGCGGTGGTCACCGTCGGGCGCGTGCAGCTCGAACAGCCCGCGGTCATGAAGCGCATGGACGCCGACGGCCGCCTCGCCCCGTGGACGGAGCCCGCCCCCCCGGACGTCGCCTGGTTCCCCTACGGCGTCGCCTACGCGGTGAAGACCGAGGCCCTGCAGCGCCACCGCACCTTCTATCCGCCCCGGGTGCTGGGGTACACAATCGAACGCTGGCAGAACTACGAAGTCGACGACCTGTTCGACTTCCTCTGCGTGGAAGCCGTGATGCAACATTTCAAGGGAAGGCTGCCGTGAAGGCGCTGGTGATCGGGCTCGGGTCCATGGGGCGGCGCCGCGTGCGCTGCCTGCGCCAGCTGGGCGTGCAGCACATCGAGGGCCACGACGCGCGGGCCGACCGGCGTTCGCAGGCGGCGCAGGAGTACGGCATCGCCGTGCGCGAGCAACTCGCCGCCGCGGACCTGCACGCGTTCGACGTCGTCGTGGTGTCCACGCCGCCGGACCAGCACCACACAGCGATGGCGTGGGCGATCGAGGCGGGCAAGCCCGTGTTCGTCGAGGCGAGCGTGATCCGCGACCCGCTGCCTGCACTCGACGAGAAGGCGCGCGCGAAAGGCGTCGTCGTCGCGCCTTCCTGCACATTGCGCTTCCACGCCGGCATCCGCGACATCACGCGCCTCGTGCATTCGGGCGTGTACGGCAAGGTGTGCAACTTCTCCTACCACTGCGGCCAGTACCTGCCGGACTGGCATCCCTGGGAGAAAGTGTCCGACTACTACGTCTCCAACCCGCTCACCGGCGGCGCGCGCGAGATCGTGCCTTTCGAGCTGACGTGGATGGTGGACGCATTCGGCTGGCCCGCCAAGGTGCAAGGCACGAAGCTGCGCACGACCGACGTGGGCGCCCCCATCGACGACACCTATGCGGCGCTGCTGCGCTTCGAAGGCTGCGTCGGAAGTCTCGTCGTCGACGTCGTCGCCCGCCAGGCCGTGCGCAAGCTGACGCTCAACTTCGAGCGCGCCTCGCTGTCCTGGGACTGGGACGGCGGCGTCGTGCGCGTGTGGGAAGCGGATGCCGGCCGCCTCGTGGAACTGCACCAGCCCAAGAGCGTCGCGCACGCCGGCTACCACCAGAACATCGGCGAAGCGATGTACGTCGCCGAAGTCGACGCCTTCCTCGCCGCGGCGCAGGGCCGCGGCCGCTTCCCCCACACCCTGCAGGACGACATCCGCGTGCTGTCGCTCCTGGAAGAGATCGAGCGATGAGCAGTTCCTTCAGCGAACGCCTGCACCGGGTGATCCCCGGCGGCGCGCACACCTATTCCCGCGGCGACGACCAGTATCCCGCCAACGCGCCGGAGATCCTGGTGAGCGGCAAGGGCGCCTACGTCACGGCCGCCGACGGCCGCACGCTGCTGGACTACGGCATGGGCCTGCGGGCCGTGACGCTGGGCTACGCCGACGAGCGCATCAACCGCGCCGCGATCCGCGGCATGGAGCTGGGCGTGAACCTCACGCGCGCTTCCGTGCTGGAGCTGGAAGCCGCCGAGAAGATCGTGGAGCTCGTGGGCACGGACATGGTGAAGTTCGCGAAGAACGGCTCCAACGTCACGACCGCCGCCGCGAAGGTCGCGCGTGCCTATACGGGCCGGCGCCACGTCTGCGTGCCGCGGCAGCACCCCTTCTTCTCCTTCGACGACTGGTTCATCGGCGCCACGGCCATCAAGCGCGGGATTCCGGAAGTGCACCACGCGACGACGCTGGTGTTCGACTACGGCGACCTCGCCAGCCTGCAGAAGCTGTTCGCCGAACACCCTGGCGACATCGCGGGCGTGATGCTGGAGCCGGCGACGACCGTCGGCCCCTGCGACGCCGCGCCCGGCTACGACCGCATGCGGCCGCCGACGCCCGAAGTCGCCCAGTGGCCGGGCAACTTCCTGCGGCAGGTGCAGGACCTGTGCCGGCGCGAAGGCGCGCTCTTCATCCTCGACGAGATGATCACCGGCTTCCGCTGGGACCTGCGCGGCGCGCAGCACCTCTTCGGCGTGCAGCCGGACCTGAGCACCTTCGGCAAGGGCATGGCCAACGGCTTCGCCGTGGCGGCGCTCGTCGGCCGGCGCGAGGTGATGGAGGTGGGGGCGATCAACCGCCCCGGCCAGGAGCGCACCTTCCTCGTCTCCACCACGCACGGCGGCGAGATGGCGAGCCTCGCCGCCTTCCTCGAAACCGTCGCGGTGTACGAGGAGAAGGAGGTGGTGGGGCACCTCTGGAACTACGGCGCGCAGCTGATCACGGGCCTGGAAACGCTCGCGCGCGAAGCGGGCGTGGAGAAGCACTTCCAGCTGCAGGGCAACGCCATCTCCATGAACTACCTGACTTTCGACCGGCAGGGACAGCCCAGCCTGCCGCTGCGCACGCTCTTCTCGCAGGAGATGATCCGCCACGGCGTGCTGATGCCGTGGATCGCGCAGAGCTTCTCGCATGGCGAGCCCGAGCTGCAGCGCACCCTGGAAGCGGCGCGCAAGGCGCTCGCGGTCTTCGCGCAGGCCGTGGAAGGCGGCGTCGAGCGCTTCCTGCAAGGTCCCGCCATCAAGCCGGTCTTCCGGCAGTTCAACTGATGGCCGCGCAAGACTTCCGCCTCGACGGCAAGACCATCGCGATGACCGGCGCGGCCGGCATCCTGGGGCAAGGCGCCGTCGCCGCCTTCCTGCAGGCAGGTGCGCGCGTCTGTGCCCTCGACCGCAGCGCGCAGGACCTGGACAAGCTGGGCGCCGATGGCGACCGGCTGCTGAAGATCGCCACGGACGTGAGCGACCCCGCCGGCGTGCGTGCCGCCGCCGACCGCCTGCATGCCCACTGGGGCGTCGCCGACGTCTTGTTCAACAACGCGGCAACGAAGAGCGAGAACTTCTTCGCGCCCTTCGAGGAGTTTCCGCTCGAGGACTGGAACGCGGTGATGGCGGTGAACCTGACGGGCGCCATGCTGTGCGCGCAGGCCTTCGGCGCGCCCATGGCGAAGCGCGGCCGCGGCGCGGTCGTGAACACGCTCTCGATCTACGGCATCGTGGCGCCCGACCAGCGCATCTACGAAGGCTCCGAATACCTCGGCCGGCCGATCAACACGCCGGCGATCTACTCCGCCAGCAAGGCAGGTCTCTGGGGCCTGACGCAGTACCTCGCGAGCTACTGGGGCGGGCAGGGCGTGCGCGTGAACGCGATCACGCCGGGCGGCGTGTTCAGCGGGCAGAACGAGACCTTCGTGCGCAACTACTCGCAGCGCGTGCCCCTGGGCCGCATGGCGAGCCGCGACGACATCGTCAACGGCATGCTGTTCCTCGCGAGCGATGCCTCTTCCTACCTGAACGGCCACAACCTCGTGGTCGACGGCGGCTGGACGGTGTGGTGATGGAGCCGGTGTTCGTCATCGCCGAAGCGGGGGTCAACCACAACGGCGACCTCGGCATGGCGCTGGCGCTGTGCGACGCCGCGCGCGCCTCCGGTGCCGACGCCGTGAAGTTCCAGACGTTCCGCGCCGAGGACCTCGTCGTCCCCGGTGCGCCCACCGCGGAATACCAGAAGCGGCAGACCGGCGAACAGGACCAGTTCGGCATGCTGCGCAAGCTGGAGCTCTCGCCGGAGCAGCACGAGCGCATCCGCGACCACTGCTACGCGATCGGCATCGAGTTCTTCTCCACGCCGTTTTCGCTGGAGGCGGTAGACATGCTGGTGGCGCTGGGCGTCCGGCGCATGAAGCTGCCTTCGGGCGAGCTCACGCACCGCGCGCTGGTGGAACACGCCTGCGCCACCGGGCTGCCCGTGCTGCTCTCGACCGGCATGGCCACGCTGGACGAGGTGCGCGAGGCGCTCGCCTGGGCGGCTGGCGCACGCGGTTCCCTGGCCGGCGTGACCGTGCTGCATTGCACCTCCGCCTATCCGGCTCCCGACGCGTCCCTCAACCTGCGCGCGATCGTGACCATGCGCGAGGCCCTGGGCCTGCCGGTCGGCTACTCCGACCACAGCACCGGCATCGAGGCCGCGCTCGCGGCCGTGAGCCTGGGCGCGACCGTCGTCGAGAAGCACCTGACGCTGGACCGCAAGCTGCCGGGCCCGGACCACGCCGCTTCGCTCGAGCCCGGGGACTTCGGCGCGATGGTGCACGGGATCCGGCGCATCACCGCCATGCTCGGCGACGGCGTGAAGGCGCCGCGCCGCGAAGAGCAGGATGCCGCACGCGTGGCCCGCCGCAGCATCGTGGCCAGCACGGACATTCCAGCGGGCACGGCACTGCAGGCCTCCATGCTGGCCTGCCGCCGCCCCGCCGCCGGCATCCCGCCGGCCGAATGGGACCGCGTGGTCGGCCGCACGACGCGCGCCGCCATCGCGGCAGGCAGCGTGCTGCAGTGGGACGCGCTGCAGGACTGAGCGCATGGGCCGGCGTCGCATCCTCTTCCTCACCGGCACGCGGGCCGACTTCGGCCTGATGCTCGCTACGCTGCGGCGCATCCAGGCCACGCCGGGACTGCAGCTGGAGGTGGCCGTGACCGGGACCCACCTGAGCCGGGAGCACGGGCACACGGTCGACGAGGTGCGGGCCAGCGGCCTGCCGGTGCTGGCCGAGATTCCCGTGGACGTGCTCACGCGCACCGGCGCGAGCATGGCGCTCGCCATCGCGGACGTCACGCGCGGCATGACGCAACTGCTCGAACGCGCGCGACCCGACGCGCTGCTGCTGCTCGGGGACCGCGGCGAGATGCTCGCGGGCGCGATCGCCGCGCTGCACGTCGGCGTGCCGGCGGTGCACGTGCATGGCGGCGAGCGCTCCGGCACCGTCGACGAGCCGGTCCGCCACGCGATCAGCAAGCTGGCCGCGTACCACTGCGTCGCGACGGAAGCCGCGCGCGAGCGGCTGGTGAAGATGGGCGAGTGGCCGGAACGGATCGTCCTCACCGGCGCGCCAGGACTCGATGGCTTGCAGGAACTGGCGAACCCATCGCGCGAAGAGACGCTCTCCGCGCTGGGACTGCCCGCAGCGCAGGACTTCGTGCTCGCGCTGTTCCACCCGGTCGTGCAGCAGGCCGGCGAAGCGGCGCAGCAGACGCGCTCGCTGCTGCAGGCCCTCGGCGAGCTGGGCCTTCCCGTCCTCTGGCTGGAGCCGAACGCGGATGCCGGCGCGCGAGAGATCCTGGCGGCCCTGGACGCCGCCGCACTTCCGCCCGGCTCGCGCCGCGTGCAGCACCTGCCGCGCGCGCAGTTCTGCGCCGCGATGCGCCATTGCGCCGTGATGGCGGGCAACTCCTCCTCCGGCATCATCGAAGCAGCGAGCTTCGGCACGCCGGTCGTGAACGTCGGCACGCGCCAGCACATGCGCGAGCACGGCGCGAACGTCGTGGACGTGGGCACGGAGGCCGTCGGCATCCTCGCGGCACTGCGCGCACAGCGCAGCCACGGCCGCTGGCCGTGTGACAATCCCTGGGGCGACGGCCGCGCCGGCGAACGCATCGCGCAAGCGCTCGCGACCCTGCCGCTGGACAGCGCCGTCCTGGAAAAGACCAACAGCTACTGACGTGACGGCCCCCCAACGCATCCTCCTCGTGTTCGGCGCCGGCGGCCATGGCCGCGTGGTGGCGGATGCCGCGCTCGCGCAGGGACGGTGGACCCGCGTGCGGGCGACGGATCGCGATGCGGCGCGCGCCGGCGAGGCCTTGCTGCCGGGCCTGCAGGTCGAAGTGCCGGACGCGGCGGTGGCCGCCAGCACCGAGGTGCACGTCGCGATCGGCTCCCCGGCTTCGCGCGCGCGTGAAGCCCACGCCATCGGCCTGCCGCTCGCCACGGTCCTCCATCCGCATGCTTGCGTCTCGCCCCATGCCGTGATCGACGAAGGCACGTTCGTCGCCGCGCGCGCCGTCGTCGCGCCCGGCGCGCGCGTGGGCCGCTGCGTCATCGTGAACCACGGCGCCGTCGTCGACCACGACGTGGAAGTCGGCGCCTTCACGCACGTCGCACCGCTCGCGGCGTTGGGCGGGAACGTGCGGGTCGGCGAACGCGTGCTGGTCGGTGCTGGCGCCACGGTGCTGCCCGGCGTGCGCATCGCGGACGACATCGTGGTGGGAGCGGGAGCCGTGGTGCGCGAGCACCTGCTGGCGCCCGGGATCTATGCCGGCGTGCCGGCGAGGAGGGTGCGGTGAACGAGCAGCAATTCCGGGCCCTGTGCGTGCCCGCGACGTGCACGATCCGCGAGGCGCTCGACACGCTGGAGCGGACGGCGAAGAACATCCTGCTGGTCCTGGACAGCAAGGGCAAGCTGCGGCGCACGCTCACCGACGGCGACCTGCGCCGCGCCGCCCTCGCGCGCACGCCGGAAGACGCGTTCATCGCCACGCTGCCCGGGCAGGCGCCCATCGTCCTGCCCGAGACCGAAGGCGTCGGCCGCGCGCTGGCGCTGATGGACGAACACCAGGTCGACCAGCTGCCGGTGGTCGACGCGCAAGGCCACCCGGTGGACCTGCTGCTGCGCCGCGAGCTGTCGCAGCGCATCTGGCTGTCCTCGCCACACCTGGGCGAGGAAGAAACCGCTTTCGTCGAGGAAGCCTTCCGCACCAACTGGATCGCGCCGCTGGGCCCGCACGTCGACGGCTTCGAGCGCGAGCTCGCCGCGTACGCCGGCGTGGGCCACGCCGCGGCCCTCAGCTCCGGCACGGCGGCCATCCACCTCGGGCTGCTGCTGCTGGGCGTGCAGCCGGGCGACACGGTCTTCTGCTCCTCGCTCACCTTCGTGGGCAGCTGCAATCCCATCCTGTACTGCGGCGCGCGGCCGGTCTTCATCGACTCGGAGCCGGGCTCCTGGAACATGTCGCCGCAGGCGCTGGAGCGCGCCTTCGCGTGGGCGAAGCGGGAGAACCGCATGCCGCGCTGCGTGGTCCTCGTCAACCTGTACGGCCAGAGCGCCGACATGGATGCGCTCCTGCCCGTGTGCGAGCGCTACGGCGTGCCGGTGCTCGAGGACGCCGCCGAATCGCTCGGCGCCAGCTACAAGGGGCGCAAGAGCGGCAGCTTCGGCCGCGTGGGCGTGTACTCGTTCAACGGCAACAAGATCATCACCACCTCGGGCGGCGGGATGCTGGTGTCCGAGGACGCGGACCTGGTCGTGCGCGCCCGCAAGCTGTCGACGCAGGCGCGCGAGCCCGCGCCGCACTACGAGCACGTGGAGGTGGGCTTCAACTACCGCATGAGCAACGTGCTGGCCGGCATCGGCCGCGGCCAGCTGCGCGTGCTGGACCAGCGCGTGCAGCGCCGGCGCGAGGTGCACGAGATCTACCGGCACGCGCTCGCCGACGTGCCCGAGGTGCAGTGGATGCCCGAGCCGGACGGCATGCACTCCACGCGCTGGCTCACCTGCATGCTGCTGCAGGGCGCAGACGCGGACCGCCGGCGCGACCACGTGCTGCGCAGCCTCGAGCGCCATTCGATCGAGGCGCGGCCCGTGTGGAAGCCCATGCACCTGCAGCCGCTGTTCCGCGGCGCGCCTTACTTCGCGCATGCGGAAGGCGACGACGTCTCCGCGCGCCTGTTCTCGGCCGGCCTGTGCCTGCCCTCGGGTTCCAACCTCGCGGACGAACAGCTCGCCCGCGTCATCGACCACTTGCGGCGCGCCCTGCAGCGCGCGGAGGCGCTGGGTGCAGCGGCTGCTGTCTAGGTACGCGCTCTCGCTGCTGGCGCTGGACCTCGCCCTGGGCCTCGCGGCCTGGTGGGCGGCGTTCTGGCTGCGCTTCAACTTCGAGATCCCGGACGAATTCGAGCGGCTCGCGCTCGATGCGAGCGGCTGGTGCGTGCTGGGGCTCGCCGCCGGCCTCGTCGTGCGCCGCGTCGACCGCCAGGTCTGGACGTACATCGGCCTGCCGGAATTCCGGCAGCTCGCGGGCGGCGTGTTCCTCGGCGCGGTCTTCACCGCGGTGGCCGTGCTCATGCTGCGCATCCCCGAGTTCCCGCGGTCGGTGCTGCTGCTGCAGCCGCTGCTCGCCTTCCTGTTGATGGGAACGGCGCGCGCCTCCTGGCGCACCTGGGCCGAGCGCGGCGCGCACGGGCAGGGCGGCACGCCGGTCGTGGTGGTCGGATCGCTCGACGAAGCGGCGGGCGCGCTGCGTGCCTTGCGCGGCTCGCAGCGCTGGCGCGCGGTCGGCATCGTGTCGCCGCTTGCCGCCGAGCGCGGGCGCTCGCTGCAGCAGGTGCGGGTGCTGGGTACCGTGGACGATCTGCCGCAAGTGTGTGAAGCGGCCGATGCGCGCACCGCGCTCGTCGCGAGCCCGCCCGGCTCGGACGAGCGCCGCCAGGCGCTGCTGCTTGCGTCCGAGGCGCACATCTCGCTGCTCACGCTGCCGCGCCCGGACGAGTGGCTCAAGGCGGAGAGCACCGGCCCGCGCAAGATCGAGCTGGAAGACCTGCTCGGTCGCGCGCCGGTGGCATTGGACGTCGCGGGCCTGGCCGAACTCTTCTCGGGACAGGTGGTCGCCGTCACCGGCGCCGGCGGCTCCATCGGCTCCGAGCTGTGCCGCCAGATCGCCCGCTTCGGCGTCGGCAAGCTGGTGTGCATCGACGTCTCCGAGTACGGCATCTACCAGCTCGAACAGGAGCTGCGCCGCTCGCACCCGCAGATGCAGGGCATCTACTACACGGCCAACGTCCGCGAGTACGAGCGGCTGCACGCCATCCTCTGCCAGCATCGTCCCGCGGTGGTGTTCCACGCGGCCGCGTACAAGCACGTGCCGCTCATGGAGGAGTGCAACGAGATCGAGGCGCTGCGCACCAACGTGCTCGGCACGCTGCATGCGGCCCGTGCCGCGTCCGCTTGCGGCGCGAAGCGCTTCGTGCTGATCTCCACCGACAAGGCGGTGAACCCCACCAACGTGATGGGCGCGAGCAAGCGGCTGGCCGAACTCATGCTGCAGGCGCTCGCGGCGCGCGAGCCGCGCACGCAGTTCGTGTCCGTGCGCTTCGGCAACGTGCTCGGCTCCAGCGGTTCGGTGGTGCCGCTGTTCACGCAGCAGATCGAGCGCGGCGGGCCGGTGACGGTGACGCACCCGGAGATCGTGCGCTACTTCATGACCATTCCCGAGGCGGCGCAGCTCGTGCTGCAGGCGGGCCTGATGGGGCGCTCGGGCCAGATCTTCGTGCTCGACATGGGCGAGCCCGTGAAGATCGTGGAGCTCGCGCGCATGCTGATCCGGCTCTCGGGCAAGACGGAGCAGGAGGTGCCCATCACCTTCACCGGCCTGCGCCCGGGCGAGAAGCTGTACGAGGAACTGCTCGCCGACGACGAAACCACCGAGCCCACGCCGCACGCCAAGCTGCGCATCGCGAAGACGGGCGGCGCGCTGCCGGACGTCGATGCGGTCGTGCGCTGGATCTCCGACGCAGGTGCCTTGCCGCAGGGCACGCCCTTGCGCGAGTGGCTGCGCGCGCAGGTGCCGGAGTACGGGCCGCGCTGACCGTGCCGCCGGGCATGTAGTTCGGCACCGTCAGCACGGAAGGCCGCCGCCTACAGGTGCGCGACGGAGCCTCTTCCATACTCGCTCTCCCATTGCAGCCAGGGAGAACCTTTCCATGAAGAAGACGCTCGTCGCCATCCTCGTCGCCGCCAGCAGCCTCGCGTTCGCGGCGGACAAGTCCGGCGTGTCCCGCACCGACAAGGAGTTCTTCGACAAGGCCGCGGCCGGCGGGATGTTCGAGGTCGAGGTCGGCAAGCTCGCCGAGTCCAAGGCCCAGAACGCCGACGTGAAGGCCTTCGGTTCGATGCTGGTCAAGGACCACGGCGCCGCCAACGACGAACTCAAGGCGCTGGCGCAGAAGAAGAACGTGGCGCTGCCCACGACGTTGCCGAAGGCGCAGCAGAAGGAGCTGGACAAGCTGTCCAAGGCGAAGGACTTCGACAAGGACTTCATCAAGCACGTCGGCCTCGACGACCACAAGAAGGACATCTCGCTGTTCGAGAAGACCAGCAAGAACTCCAAGGACGCCGACGTGAAGGCGTTCGCCTCCAAGACGCTGCCGACGCTGCAGCAGCATCACCAGAAGGCCGAGGAGCTGTCGAAGGCGATGAAGGGGAAGAAGGCCTGAAGCCCTGGGTTCCCGCCTCCGCGGGAATGACGGAACGCGCCTAGTTCATGATGCCGGTCCTGGTGAGCACGTCGCTCACCAGTTCCAGGCGCACGAGCGGGTTGTCCAGCTCCATCAGGCGCTGCTTGAGCGCGACCGGCAGCGGCAGCAGCTCGCACCAGCGGTTGGCCACCCAGCCGCAGTCGTCAAGTTTCCACGGGGGCTGCAGCGGCATCGGCCCGGGGTTGCCGGGCTTGAGCTGCAGCGACTGGATGAGGCGCTGCAGCGCCTCGCTCGCGGGACGCAGGTCCTCCGGCACGGTGACGGCCATGTCGGCCTGCAGGCTCTCCACGTCCGCCACCCACAGCCCGTGCTTCAGCTGGTCGCTGGACCGGATGCGGAAGCGCTGCGCGCCGACGGCGCGCACCAGCATGAGGCCGGGTTGCGGCTGTTCGAAATCGTCGATGGTGGCCAGCGTGCCGACCTGCGCGAAGGCTTCCTGCACGCCGGGCTGCCGGACCTCGTTGCCCTGGGTGAGCGAGACCACGCCGAACGGGGCGCCGGCCTTGCGGCACTTGGTGATCATGTCCAGGTAGCGCACTTCGAAGACGCGCAGGGACAGCAGGCCATCCGGGAAGAGCACCGCGCTCAGCGGGAACAGGGGGAGGGACTGCAGGGTGAGGGCGGCGGGCACGTCGGTTCCAGTGGCTGCCGCTATCATCCCACGACTCCACCTGATCCATGTTCTTCCAGATCGCCACCTTCCTGCTCGACGTCGCTGCCGGCCTGCTCGGCGGCGCCTGCCTGTTGCGTGCCTACATGCAGCACCAGCGCATCCCCTTCGGCAACCCGGTCGGGCGCTTCATCTTCGCGCTCACCGACTGGATCGTGCTGCCGCTGCGCAAGCTGCTGCCCGGCTACAAGCGCTGGGACTTCGCAAGCATCCTTGCGGCCTTCCTGTTCGAGCTGGCGCAGTTCGTCGTGCTCGCGCTGATGGTCGGCGGCGGCTACGCGGCGGTGCCGGTGCTCGCGCTGTTCGGCCTCGTGCGGCTGGTGATCTCGGGCATGACGGGCCTCGTGATCGTCTACGCGATCCTGTCGTGGGTGAACGCGGACTCGCCGATGGTCGACGTGATCGACCGCCTGGCCTCCCCGATGCTGCGGCCCTTCCGCCGCATGATCCCGCTGGTCGGCGGCTTCGACCTGTCCCCGCTGGCCTTGCTGGTGGTGCTGCAAGTGCTGGCGATCATCGTCGCGAACCTGCAGGCGGCGTTGCTGCGCTAGAAGCCGGACAGCCGAACGCAGAGGTTTTCGACTACTCCACCGCGTCCGCCGACTGCCGCGTCAGCATCGCGAGCACGTTGGCCACCGTCTTGCGCAGTTCGCGGCGGTCGCAGATGAAGTCGACGGCGCCTTTTTCCTGCAGGAACTCGGCACGCTGGAAGCCTTCCGGCAGCTTTACGCGCACGGTGGATTCGATCACGCGCGGGCCGGCAAAGCCGATCAGCGCCTTGGGTTCGGCGATCACCACGTCGCCCACGAAGGCGAAGCCGGCGCTCACGCCGCCCATGGTCGGGTCGGTCAGCACGCTGATGTAGGGCAGGCCCTTCTTCGCCAGGCGCGTGAGCGCGGCATTGGTCTTGGCCATCTGCATCAGCGACAGCAGGCCTTCCTGCATGCGCGCGCCGCCGGTGGCGGTGAAGCAGAGGAAAGGCACCTTCTGCTCGATGGCGGTCTCGACGCCGCGCACGAAGCGCTCGCCGACCACGCTGCCCATCGAGCCGCCCATGAAGTCGAACTCGAAGGCCGCGGCCACCAGGTTGATGCTGTGCACCGAGCCGCCCATCACGACGAGCGCGTCGGTCTCGCCGGTGTTCTCCATCGCCTCCTTCAGGCGCTGCGGGTACTTGCGGCTGTCCTGGAACTTCAGCGCGTCGACCGGGACGACTTCCTGGCCGATCTCGTAGCGGCCTTCGGCATCGAGGAAGGCATTCAGGCGCGCGCGACCACCGATGCGGTGGTGGTGGCTGCAGGTCGGGCAGACGTAGAAGTTCTGCTCGAGGTCCGTCTTGTACAGCACCGTCTCGCAGCTGGGACACTTGATCCACAGCCCTTCCGGCACGCTGCGGCGCTCGTTCGGATCCGTCGGCTGGATCTTCGGGGGCAGCAGTTTTTCCAACCAGCTCATGCAGGGCTCCTCAGGAATTCTTTGAGTCTAAAGCAGCGCGGATGCCGCTCAGGAAGGCGGATAACGCCTTCGAGACGTTTTCCCGCGGCTGGTCTTCCACGACCTGGATGACCTTGGTGCCGATCACCACGGCGTCGGCTACCCGGCTGATGCTGCGGGCGGTGTTCTCGTCACGGATGCCAAAACCGACGCCTACCGGAATCTTCACGTGCTTGCGGATGCGGGGCAGGGCTTCTTCCACGGCCGCGATGTCCAGGTGGCCGGCACCGGTCACCCCCTTGAGCGAGACGTAGTAGACGTAGCCGCTCGCGATGCGCGCCACCTGCTGGATGCGCTGGTCCGTGCTGGTGGGCGCCAGCAGGAAGATCAGGTCCAGCCCGTTCACCTTCAGCTGCGCGGCGAAGGCCTCGCATTCCTCGGGCGGGTAGTCGACGATCAGCACGCCGTCCACGCCGCAGGCGGCCGCGTCGCGCGCGAAGGAGGCACTGCCGTGCGCGAGCTCGTAGCGCTCGACGGGGTTCGCGTATCCCATGAGCACGACCGGCGTCTGCTGGTCGCGCGCACGGAAGGTCTTCACCATCTCCAGCACCTGTGCGAGGCCGATGCCGAAGGTCAGGGCCTTCTCGCCGGCCTTCTGGATCACGGGGCCGTCGGCCATGGGGTCGGAGAAGGGTACGCCGAGTTCGATCACGTCGCAGCCCGCCGCCACCATGGCGTGCATCAGCTCGGGCGTGATGTCGGCGTACGGGAAGCCGGCCGTGATGTACGGGATCAGCGCCTTGCGCTTCTCCTGCGCGAGGCGGTCGAAGGTGGCCTGGATGCGGCTCATGGACGGGGCCCTCCCTTGAGCGTGAGGCCACGCATGGAAGGCCGGTCGTAGAACTCGACGCCCGCGAGGTCGGCGACGGTGCCGATGTCCTTGTCGCCGCGGCCCGAGAGGTTCACGAGGATGTGCTGGTCGGGCCGCATCGTCTTCGCGAGCTTCATCGCGTAGGCGATCGCATGGCTGGACTCCAGCGCCGGGATGATGCCTTCGGTGCGGCACAGGTAGTGGAAGGCCTTCAGCGCTTCCTCGTCGGTGATGCCGACGTATTCCGCGCGACCCGTGTCCTTCAGCCAGCTGTGCTCCGGGCCCACGCCGGGATAGTCGAGGCCGGCGCTCACGCTGTGCGTCTCGATGATCTGGCCGTTGGGGTCCTGCAGGATGTAGGTGCGGTTGCCGTGCAGCACGCCGGGGCTGCCGCGCTGCAGCGAGGCCGAGTGCTTGCCCGAGTCCAGGCCTTCGCCCGCCGCTTCCACGCCGATCAGGCGTGTCTTCTCGAACGGGATGTACGGATGGAAGATGCCCATCGCGTTGCTGCCGCCGCCCACGCACGCGATCACCGCGTCGGGCTGCTTGCCCGCCATCTCCGGCATCTGCGCTATGCATTCCTTGCCGATCACGCTCTGGAAGTCGCGCACCATCATCGGGTAGGGATGCGGGCCCGCCACCGTACCGATGATGTAGAAGGTGTTCTCGACGTTCGTCACCCAGTCGCGCATCGCCTCGTTCAGCGCGTCCTTCAACGTCTTGCTGCCCGACTCCACGGGCACCACGCGGGCGCCCAGCAGGTTCATGCGGTAGACGTTGGGGCTCTGGCGCGCGACGTCGTTGCTGCCCATGTAGACGACGCATTCCAGGCCATAGCGGGCGCAGATGGTGGCGGTGGCTACGCCGTGCTGGCCCGCGCCGGTCTCGGCGATCACGCGCGGCTTGCCCATGCGGCGGGCGAGCATCGCCTGCCCGATCACGTTGTTGATCTTGTGGGCGCCGGTGTGGTTGAGGTCCTCGCGCTTCAGGTAGATCTGCGCGCCGCCCTGTTCGCGGCTCATGCGCTGCGCGTGGTAGATGGGCGAGGGGCGGCCGACGAAGTGCTTCAGCTCGTACTCGAATTCGGCGAGGAACTCGGGGTCGTTCTGGAAGCGCTCGTACGCGTCGCGCAGTTCGCTGATGGCGTGGGTCAGCGTCTCGCTGACGAAGCTGCCGCCGTAGATGCCGAAGTGGCCGGTGGCGTCAGGCTGCTGGTAGGGGGACATGGGGTGACCTTGCAAGGCGCTCGTCCGCGGCACGCACGGCCGCGACGAACTGGTGGATCCTGCCGGCGTCCTTGATGCCCTTGCTGGACTCGACGCCGGAACTCACGTCAACGGCGAGCGTCGCGAAACGCGGCCGCACCTGCGCGATGCCATCGCCCACGTTTGCAGGTGTGAGCCCACCAGACAAAACGGCGTGAAAGCTGGCGTTTGGTGGAAGGCGTGACCAAGGGAATGTCTTGCCGGCGCCGCCGAAGCCCTCGACGTGGGCGTCGAGGAGCAGGGCCTGCGCCTGGCTGTAATCTGCGGCGAATTTTAGCAAGTCGAAGGGCACGGCCGGATCCACCGGGATGCGGGCCGCGCGCATCCACGGGCGGCCCGCGGCGGCCTCGATGCATTGCTGCGGCGTCTCGTCGCCGTGGAACTGCAGCAGCGCGTGGGGCACTTGTTCGCAGGCGGCGCGGACGTTCGCGGCCGTCTCGTTCACGAACAGCAGGACGGGGGTGACGAAGGGCGGCAGGCGCCGCGCGAGCACGCCGGCGCGTTCCGGCGTGACGCAGCGGGGGCTCTTCGCGTACAGCACCAGGCCGATCGCGTCGGCGCCGGCTGCCACGGCGGCGTCCACGTCCTGTTCGCGGGTCAAGCCGCAGATCTTGATGCGTGTCCGTGCGGCGCTCATGGCAGCCCATCATACGCAGCGACCCGGTCCGGCAGCCCCCAGGGGGCTTCGTACACCGGCCCGAGGAAATAGAGGCCGTCCGGGGAGAAGGTGGGCGCCGCGGCGTCGCGGCTGCGCGCCTCCAGCACCTCGCGCATCCAGCCGGGCGGATGCAGCCCCTGGCCCACCGCGATGAGGCAGCCCATGAGGTTGCGGATCATGTGGTGCAGGAAGGCGTTGGCCTGGAAGTCGAACCGCCAGTAGGCCCCGCGGCGCGAGATGGCGATGGGTGCCAGCGTCTTCACGGGCGTGGGCGACTGGCAGGAGGACGCGCGGAAGGACGTGAAGTCGTGCTCGCCGACGAGGTGCCTGGCCGCCTCGCGCATCGCATCGCCATCGAGCGGGCGGAACACCCAGCCAACGCGCCCCGCTTCCACGCTGGGGCGCACCGGCGACTCCAGCAGCACGTAGGCGTAGCGGCGCGCCCTGGCGCTGTTGCGGGCGTGGAAGGTGTCGGGCACGTGGCGTGCCCACTGCACGGCGATGTCGGGCGGCAGGAAGCTGTTCGTGCCGCGCACCCAGGAGAACTCTTCGCGCTTCACCTCGGTGTCGAGGTGCACGACCTGCATGAGGCCGTGCACGCCGGCGTCTGTGCGGCCTGCGCAGACCGTGGAGATGGGCACCGCGGCGAAGGCGGCGAGCGCCTGCTCCAGGTGGTCCTGCACGGTGCGGCCCGAGGGCTGGCTCTGCCAGCCGTCGTAGGCCTGGCCGTTGTAGGAGATGCCGAGGGCGAGTCGCACGGCGATGAGGGGCTGGTGGGGTCCGGTAGGCTGGGTTTCGCGAAGCGAACCCCAGCGGGTGAGGCCGAAAAAGCTGGGGTTCGCTTCGCGAAACCCAGCCTACCGGCCAAGCGTCCACCCAGCGAACGGGGTGACGCTGGACCGACCTTAACCGATCTCGGCCAGCAGCCTCTGCGCGCGGGATTTCAGGTCGCCCGACGCTTCGGCCAGCACTTCCTCGGCGAGGCTGCGGGCACCGTCGGCGTCGCCGATCGCGTTGAACTCCTCCGCCAGGGCCAGCTTCGTGGCGAGCGGGTTGTCCGCATCCTCGCTGCTACCCATGGAAGCGGGCGGCATGTCGAGGCCCATCGCCGGCGGGCTCATCGCGGCCGCGGGAGCGGCAGCGGCGGACACCGGCGCCGGCGCATTGCCCGGCAGGTCCAGCGAGAGGCCGCCCAGGTCGAACTCCAGCATGTCGTTCTTCGCGGGAGCCGGCGCCGGCGCGGGCGCTGCCTTGGCGACGGGAGCAGGGGCGGGCGCTTCGAACTCCAGGCTGTTGCCCAGGTCCAGCGAGGGCGCCGGGGCCGGGGCAGCCGCCTGCACGGGCGGTGCGCTGAAGTCCATGTTCAGCGGGGGCGGCTCGACGACGGGCGCGGGCGCCTGCACCACCGGCGCGGGCGCCGGACGGGCCACGGGCGGCGGAGCCACCGGCGCCGGAGCGGCGGCGGGCTCGTCACCCAGCGAGAAGTCGAGGTCCAGGTCCAGGTCGCCGGGAGGCGCCGGCGGCACCGTGGAGGCGGGCGCCGGGGCACGGGTGAAACCGGCGGCGCCAGCCACGGCGGCGGCACTGCCCGCAGCCGAGGGCTGGCCGCCCGGGCGGTACATCGGGTTGGACGCGTCGAGTTCGCGGCCCAGGTCGCAGATGTGGTCCCATTCGGGGCCGCTGCCCTGCGTCAGGCTGTAGGCTTCGGCGGCCACCGCCTCGAAGGCCTTCACGTCGCGGCGCTTTGCGTAGATCTCCAGCAGCTTGGCGTGGATTGCCACGCGTTGCGGGTTGATGCGCAGCGCTTCCTTGAGGATTTCCTCGGCCTGCAGGTCGCGGCCGTACGCGAGGTACACGTCCGCTTCCGCCACCGGGTCCACGTCGCCGGCCGCATCGAGCTGGCTGGGCGAATAGACCATGGAGGAGCCGGTCGGGTTGTTCGTCTCGGCGGTGTCGATGCGCTGGCCGCCGCTGGCGCCGAAGAACGAGTCCGGCTGCAGGCGGCTTTCCAGGAAGGAGCTGTCGACGGCCGCGGTCTTGCGCTTCTGCCGCAGCTTGTAGAAGCCGAAGCCACCCAGCACCGCGAGCAGCGCCACGGCCAGCGCCGGGATCAGCGGGTTCTCCAGCACGTCGTCGAGCAGGCTCGGCTCGGGCGGCGGCGGGGGCGGTGCACGGCGGACCGGGGGCTTGGCCGCGGCGACGGGCGCCGCCGCACTGGCGGGCTGCGCTGCCGAGGCGCCGGCGCCGGGCGCGGAAGCTGCAGCCGCTGCGCTGGCGGCCGGCTCCGGCGTGGTGGTGACAGCGTTCGCGACGGGCGCCGGCGCCGTGGAGGCGGCCGGGGCAGGAGCGGGCGTCGGGGCCGGCGTGGGCGCCGGGGTCGGCGCAGGCGTCGGAGCCGGGGTGGGGGCGGGCGTCGGCGCCGGGGTCGGCGCGGGTGCCGGGGCCGGCCGCGGCGCGCTGGCCGTCACGGCCGCCGGCGCGGAAGCGGGACGCGTCGTCGCGGCCGGGGGCGTGATGCCCGCGGGAGCGGTCACGCCGGCGCCCGGGCGTGCGCCCGTGCCGCCGGTTCCGCCTGCACCTGCGCCACCGGGCGTGCCGGTGAGCTTGTTCAGGTCGGAAATGTTCTTGTTCAGTTCCGCGACGCGGGCCTGCTGCTCCTTCGCCTGGCGCTCGCGCGCGATCTGGTCGGCGGTGGAGCTCTTGCCCTGCACCGCGCCCTTGGACAGCGTCAGCTTGTCGGGGCTGGTGCCCGCGGGCTTCTTCTCTTCCACCTGCGCCTGCACGCGGCCCGTGGCCTGGCGGCTGGCGCTCGGCGTGGTGGTCGCGGGCACGCCTTCGGCGAGGCGGCGGCGGAACTCGTTGAAGTCGCGGCTCTGCACCACGAGGGTCTCGCGGGCGTCCTCGGGCTGGATGGCGCTGGCGTCGTCGGCGCTCGGCATCTCCAGCACCGCACCGGCCTTCAGCCGGTTGACGTTGCCGCCGACGAAGGCATCGGGGTTGGCGCGGAGCATCGCGACCAGCATCTGGTCGAGGGAGACGCTTGCAGGCTTGTTCGCGCCGGCAATCTTGCCGGCCGTGTCGCCGCTCTGCACGGTGACGCGCTTGCCCGGTTCGCCGGACGACGCCGTCGACGAAGGGGCGGGAGCCGGGCTCGGTGCACGCGGGGCCGGAGCGGGCGCGGCCGCGGTGGCCGGTGCCGGTGCCGGTGCCGGTGCTGCCGCTGCGGGGGCGGGAGCCGGGGCGGGCGCGGCCGGACGTGCGGTGGGCGCAGCCGGGGCCGCGCTGCGCGGGGCCGTCGCGCCGGGGCTGACCTGCGCCGACAGCGGCGCCTGGCCTTGCCGCAGCGCCGGCGGGTCGAACAGCATCGTGAACTCGCGCTGCACGCGGCCGGACGACCAGGCGGCCTCCAGGATCACGTCCACGAAGGGTTCGCTCACCGGGCGGTCGCTCGCGAGCTGCAGGAAGTAGCTGCCGTTCGGGCGGCGCTGCAGGGTGATGGTGACGTTGTTCAGCGCGCCGCTGTAGTCCAGGCCCTGGTTGCGGAAGACCGTGGGCGGCGCGATGTTGGCACGCAGGGAGGAGACTTCCTCCGGCGTGATCTCGGGGACGTCGATCTCGGCGCGCAGCGGCTCGCCGAGGGCGGACTGCACGGTCACGCGACCGAGCGCCAGCGCCTGTGCGTCAAGGGAGGCAAAGCCGAAGGTGACTGCGGCCGCGAGTGCCAGCGCCGAAACGCGAAGCTTCGGCAGGCCCATCTGTGGCGGCGTCCCCACACCTCCTCCGGGAGGCTGTCTTTTTCTCTTCATGCTGCCCATTGGCTGAATTCGAAAAAGGACCATAGCAGCAACGTTTTAGGCTGACAAGCTGAGACAGCGCTTAACGTCCGTGGAACGCTCGCGCATCGCTTCACACCCCATCCCTTGTTGCCACCCGACAACGCGCCGTAACGCGCCGATACAGGCCCTGGCAAGAAAAAGGGCGCTGCGATGCAGCGCCCCGGCGTCGAAAAAGTCGCGCGCGATCAGGCTTCGAGCAGGATGCGCAGCATGCGGCGCAGCGGCTCGGCCGCGCCCCACAGCAGCTGGTCGCCGATGGTGAAGGCGCCGACGTACTCGGGGCCCATCGCCAGCTTGCGGATGCGGCCCACCGGGATGTCCAGCGTGCCGGTCACGGCCACCGGGGTGAGTCCCTGCATCGTGGCTTCGCGCGTGTTGGGCACGACCTTGGCCCAGGCGTTGTCGGCGGCGATCATGGCCTCGATGTCCGCCAGCGGCACGTCCTTCTTCAGCTTGAAGGTCAGGGCCTGGGAGTGGCAGCGCATGGCGCCCACCCGCACGCAGAAGCCGTCCACGGGCACGGCGGCCGTGCCGAAGCCGGCGCCCTGGCCCAGGATCTTGTTGGTCTCGGCGCCGGCCTTCCATTCCTCGCGCGAGACGCCGCCGCCCAGGTCCTTGTCGATCCAGGGGATCAGCGAGCCGCCCAGCGGCACGCCGAAGTTGGCGGTCTCTTCGCCGGACAGCGACTGCTGGCGCGCCAGCACCTTGCGGTCGATCTCCAGGATGGCGGACTTGGGATCGTCCAGCAGGGCGCGCACCTCGCCGTTCAGCGTGCCGAACTGGGTGAGCAGCTCGCGCATGTGCTGGGCGCCGCCGCCGGAGGCGGCCTGGTAGGTCATGCTGGTCATCCACTCGACCAGGCCGGCCTTGTACAGCGCGCCCACGCCCATCAGCATGCAGCTGACGGTGCAGTTGCCGCCGATCCAGTTGCGGCCGCCCTTGCCCAGGGCGTTCTTGATGACGGGCAGGTTGACGGGGTCCAGGATGATGACCGCGTCGTCCTTCATGCGCAGGGTGGAGGCGGCGTCGATCCAGTGGCCGTTCCAGCCCGCGGCGCGCAGCTTGGGGAAGACTTCGGTCGTGTAGTCGCCGCCCTGGGCGGTGATCACGATGTCGCACTTCTTCAGCGCCTCGATGTCGAACGCGTCCTGGAGGGTCTTCTCGTTCTTCGCCTGGGCGGGCGCCTTGCCGCCGGCGTTGGACGTGGAGAAGAACATGGGCTCGATCAGGCCGAAGTCGCCTTCGGCCTGCATGCGGTCCATGAGGACCGAGCCCACCATGCCGCGCCAGCCGACGAGGCCGACCAGCGGTTGTTGTCCGTTCGAGAGAGTCATCGTCGCGCCTTTTCAGTCAGAAGTTTGAATCTGGTTCCCCCGGCTCGTCCGGCCGGGGTACAGGCGCGCGACGAACCGGAGCTTGCTAGCTCTTGGTAATCGTCTTCTTGGTGATCGCCGCAACGACCGCGTCGCCCATCTCGCGGGTGCCGACCTTGCGGGTGCCTTCGGACCAGATGTCCGCCGTGCGCAGGCCCTGGGACAGCACGTCCTTCACCGCGGACTCGATCCGGTCGGCGGCTTGGGGCTGGTTGAGGGAGAAGCGGAGCATCATGGCGGCAGACAGGATTGTAGCCAAAGGATTGGCAACCCCCTTGCCCGCGATGTCGGGCGCGCTGCCGTGGGACGGCTCGTACAGGCCCTGGTTGGACGCGTTCAGGCTGGCGGAGGGCAGCATCCCGATGGAGCCGGTCAGCATGGCCGCCTCGTCCGAGAGGATGTCGCCGAACATGTTGCCGGTGACCACCACGTCGAAGGACTTGGGCGACTTCACCAGCTGCATGGCCGCGTTGTCCACGTACATGTGGTCCAGCTTCACGTCCGGGTACTGCTGGCCGACTTCGGTGACCACGTCCTTCCAGAACTGGAAGGTCTCCAGCACGTTGGCCTTGTCGACCGAGGTCACCTTCTTGCCGCGCTTGCGGGCCGCCTGGAAGGCGACGTGGGCGATTCGCTCGATCTCCGGGCGCGCGTAGCGCATGGTGTCGAAGGCTTCCTCGGCGCCCTGGAAGGCGCCGTCCGGGGACTGGCGGCGGCCGCGGGGCTGGCCGAAATAGATGTCGCCGGTGAGCTCGCGGATGATCAGGATGTCCAGGCCGGCGACCAGCTCGGGCTTCAGGCTGGAGGCGTGGGTCAGCTGCTCGTAGCAGATGGCCGGGCGGAAGTTGGCGAACAGGCCCAGGTTCTTGCGCAGGCCCAGGATGGCCTGCTCGGGGCGGAACTGGCGCTCGAGCTTGTCGTACTTCCAGTCGCCCACGGCGCCGAACAGCACCGCGTCGGCTTCCTTCGCCAGCTTCAGCGTGGCCTCCGGCAGCGGATGGCCGTGGTGGTCGTAGGCGACGCCGCCGACGTCGGCGGTCTCCATCTCGAACTTCAGGTCGAGGACGTTCAGGACCTTGACGGCCTCGGCGACGATTTCGGTACCGATGCCGTCACCGGGGAGGACTGCGATTTTCATTGGGGGCTTTCGAATGCGGATGCGGACAGCCGGACGCAAAATTCGCAAAAGCTACGCAAAAGTCGCAAAAGGAGCCAGGAAGAACTTCATGGAGTTCTTTTGCGGCTTTTGCGAAACCTTTGCGACTTTTGCGTCCGGCAGTTCGGATGTTCAGAGCGTATGCGCCAACCAAGGCTTCGTTGCCAGGCGCTGGGCTTCGAACTGCTTGATCTTGTCGGACTGGCGCAGGGTGAGGCCGATGTCGTCGAAGCCGTTCATGAGGCAGTAGCGGCGGAAGGGCTGCACCTCGAAGGGGATCTCTTCGCCTTGCGGCTTCACGATCACCTGGCGGTCGAGGTCCACGGTGAGCTGGTAGCCGGGGAAGGCGTACACCTCGTCGAACAGCTGGGCGACGGTGGCCTCAGGCAGCACGATGGGCAGCAGGCCGTTCTTGAACGTGTTGTTGAAGAAGATGTCGGCGAAGCTCGGGGCGATCAGCGCGCGGAAGCCGTACTGCTGCAGCGCCCACGGCGCGTGCTCGCGGGAAGAGCCGCAGCCGAAGTTCTTGCGGGCCAGCAGGATGGAAGCACCCTGGTACCGCGGCTGGTTCAGCACGAAGTCCGGGTTCGGCTTGCGGCTGGCCGGGTCGGAATCCGGCTCGCCCTTGTCCAGGTAGCGCCACTCGTCGAAGAGGTTCGGGCCGAAGCCGGTCTTCGTGATGCGCTTGAGGAACTGCTTCGGGATGATCGCGTCGGTGTCGACGTTCTCGCGATCCATGGGGGCCACGAGGCCCTTGTGCACGATGAATTTGTCCATGTTAGTCAGAGGGGACCGAGCACCGCTTCGCTTGTGGTCCGTCCCCAGGTCCTTATTTCTTCTTCGAGGCGTCTTCGATCTTCTCGCCGGCCTTCTGGATGTCCTGCCCCATGCCGCGCACGGTGTTGCAGCCGGCCAGCATCAGGGCGAAGGCGATCAGGGCGGTGGTGGTGATGGCTTTCATGCGAGGACTCCTCAGGCGAACTGCCGGACATCGACGAAATGGCCGTGGACGGCGGCAGCTGCCGCCATGGCCGGGCTCACGAGGTGCGTGCGGCCGCCGGCGCCCTGGCGGCCTTCGAAGTTGCGGTTGCTGGTGGAGGCGCAGCGCTCGCCCGGCTCCAGCCGGTCGGCGTTCATCGCCAGGCACATGGAGCAGCCCGGCTCGCGCCACTCGAAGCCGGCGGCCCGGAAGATCTCGTGCAGGCCTTCGCGCTCCGCCTGCTCCTTCACCACGCCCGAGCCCGGGACGACGAGCGCGGCCTTGATGTTGGGCGCGACCTTGCGACCGAGCTTCTTCACCACGGCGGCGGCCTCGCGCATGTCCTCGATGCGGCTGTTGGTGCACGAGCCGATGAACACCTTGTCCACGTAGATGTCGTTCATCGGCTTGCCCGGCTGCAGGCCCATGTAGGTCAGCGCGCGCTCCATCGCGTTGCGCTTGTTGCTGTCCTTTTCCTTGTCCGGGTCCGGCACGCGGCCGCCGATGGTGGTGACCATCTCGGGCGAGGTGCCCCAGGTGACCTGCGGCTGGATCTCCGCGGCATCGAGCTTGACCACGGCGTCGAACTTCGCATCCGGGTCGGAGAAGAGCGTGCGCCAGTAGGCGATGGCCTGGTCCCACTCCACGCCGCTCGGCGCGAGCGGGCGGCCCTTGATGTACTCGAAGGTCTTCTCGTCGGGCGCCACCATGCCGGCGCGCGCGCCGGCCTCGATCGCCATGTTGCACACGGTCATGCGGCCTTCCATGCTGAGGCCGCGGATCGCGGAGCCGGAGAACTCGATGGTGTAGCCCGTGCCGCCGGCGGTGCCGATCTTGCCGATGATGGCCAGCACGATGTCCTTGGCGGTGACGCCGGCGCCCAGCCGGCCTTCCACCTGCACCAGCATGTTCTTCGCCTTCTTGGCGAGCAGCGTCTGCGTGGCGAGCACGTGCTCCACCTCGGAGGTGCCGATGCCGTGCGCCAGCGCGCCGAAGGCCCCGTGCGTGGAGGTGTGCGAGTCGCCGCAGACGACGGTCATGCCCGGGAGCGTCGCGCCGGACTCGGGGCCGATCACGTGCACGATGCCCTGGCGCTTCGACAGGAAGGGGAAGTACGCCGCCGCGCCGAACTCGCCGATGTTCCTGTCCAGCGTCGTGACCTGCTGCTTGGAGATCGGGTCGTCGATGCCGTCGTAGCCGCGCTCCCAGCCGGTGGTGGGCGTGTTGTGGTCGGCGGTGGCGACCACGGAGCTGATGCGCCAGACCTTGCGGCCGGCTTCGCGCAGGCCTTCGAAGGCCTGCGGGCTCGTCACCTCGTGCACCAGGTGGCGGTCGATGTAGAGGATGGCGGTGCCGTCTTCCTCGGTGTGGACGACGTGCTCGTCCCAGATCTTGTCGTACAGCGTGCGGGCCATGGGGCTTGTCCTTTGAACGAAATTCTATGCGGCGAGGGCCTGCTGCCCTTCCGCGCGGGCGCGGAGGTGGTCCACCAGCAGGCGGGCGGTGAGCGGGAGCGTGGAGAAATCGCGGGCGACGAGGCGGATGTCGCGCGCCGCCCACGCGTCGGTGAGGCGCACGCATTCCAGGTCGCCCACGCCGTGCATCAGCGCGAACGCGCGGCGCGGCATGACGCCCACGCCGAGGCCGTTGTGGATCATGCGGCACATCGCGTCGAGGCCGGTCACGTGGATGCGCAGGCGGATCGTGCGTCCCGCGGCCGCCGCGGCCTCGCGCATCGCGAGGTAGATGGAGCTGTTGGAGTGCAGGCCGACGTGGTCGAAGTCCAGCGTGTCCTCGAAGGCCACCGCCTTCTTCTTCGCCAGCGCGTGGCCGCGCGGCACGATCAGCACGAGTTCGTCGTGCCGGTAAGGCAGCGTCTGCAGCTCGTGGGCGTTGCCGCCCGCGGCGATGTTGCAGATGCCCAGGTCCGCGGCGCCTTCCTGCACGGCGCGCAGCACCTCGGTGGAGAGGTGCTCCTCCAGGTCGATCTTCACCTGCGGGTGGGCCTGGCTGAAGGTGCCGAGGTCCTCGGGCAGGAACTGCACGATCGCGGAGATGTTGGCGTGGATCCGCACGTGCCCGCGCACGCCGTCGGCGTACTCGGAGAGCTCCGCCTGCATCTTCTCCAGGCTGAAAAGGACCGAGCGCGCGTGGTGCAGCAGGCTCTCGCCGGCGGGCGTGAGCTTCACGCCGCGCGTGTGGCGATAGAGCAGGGGCGTCTCGAGCGTCGCCTCGAGGTCCGACAGGCGCTTGCTGACCGCCGACGCGGCGATGAACTCGCGCTCGGCCGCCTTGCCGATGGAGCCCAGCTCGCAGACAGCGACGAAGAGCTGCAGCGAGGTGAGGTCGATCCGGCGGGCGAAGGAACGTTCGGAGGGGCGCATCGGGGATTCGGCATCGCGCGGCGCGATGGCGAACAGGGATTTTCCCAAAGAAGAGGGGTTCTTGCCATCGCGGTTCGCGATGCCCCTCGATCCCGCCCGGGCACGCCCCGGACGCCACGCCGGTGTTGCGTTCTGGAGCGCGCGACACGTTCCGCGGGAGCAGCGCGGGGCGTTGCCTAGTGGTTCACCCGCAGCGGGGGGCCTGCCCGCGGCCCCGGGCCACTGGCATACGGCTTGCCCTGGAGGGTACGCGGTCCCCCGGCCGCGTCCACCCACGAGGAGACCCCATGCGCTTCCACGCCCTTTCCCTGGCTGCCGTGCTGGCAGCCACCACCCTGGCGGCCCCGGCCGTCGTCACCGACCGCATGATCCGCGAGGACGCCACCAGCACCGGTGACGTGCTGAGCTGGGGCCTCGGCACCCAGGGCCAGCGCTACTCGCCCCTGAAGCAGGTGAACGCCGGCAACGTGCGGCGCCTGGTCCCGGCCTGGGGCTTCTCCTTCGGCGGGGAGAAGCAGCGCGGCCAGGAATCGCAGCCCGTGATCCATGGCGGCAGGATGTTCGTCACCGCCTCGTACTCCCGGCTGTTCGCGCTGGACGCGGCCACCGGCCGCAAGCTGTGGAAATACGAGCATCGCCTGCCCGAGGGCATCATGCCCTGCTGCGACGTCGTGAACCGCGGCGCCGCGCTCTACGACGACCTCGTCATCTTCAGCACCCTCGACGCGCAGCTCGTGGCGCTGAAGCAGGACACCGGCGAGCTGGCGTGGAAGGAAAAGATCGACGACTACGCCGCCGGCTACTCCACCACCGCCGCGCCCCTCATTGCGGAGGGGCTGGTGCTCACGGGCGTGTCGGGTGGCGAGTTCGGCGTCGTGGGCCGCGTGGAAGCGCGCAATGCGAAGACCGGCGAGCTCGTGTGGGTGCGGCCCACGGTCGAAGGCCACATGGGCTACACCTACGACGCGGACGGCAACCGCAAGGAGTCCGGCGTGTCCGGCACGGCGGGCCGCACCTGGCCCGGCGACCTGTGGAAGACCGGCGGCGCGGCCACGTGGCTGGGCGGCACCTACGACCCGAAGACCGGCCTGGCCTACTTCGGCACCGGCAACCCCTCGCCCTGGAACAGCCACCTGCGCCAGGGCGACAACCTGTTCTCCTGTTCCACGGTCGCCATCGACGTGAAGACGGGCCAGATCCGCTGGCACTACCAGGGCACGCCCAACGACGGCTGGGACTTCGACGGCGTGAACGAATTCGTCACCTACGACGCGGGCGGCCGCCGCCTCGGCGGCAAGGCCGACCGCAACGGCTTCTTCTACGTGCTGGATGCCGTCACCGGCAAGCTGGAGAACGCCTTCCCCTTCGTGCGCAAGATCACCTGGGCCACCGGCGTGGACCTGAAGACGGGGCGGCCGAACTTCGTGCCGGAGAACCGGCCCGGCGACCCGACCGCGGGCGACGGCAAGAAGGGCAGCTCCGTGTTCGCCGCGCCCTCGTTCCTGGGCGGCAAGAACCAGATGCCCATGGCCTACAGCCCCGACACCGGCTGGTTCTACGTGCCCGCCAACGAATGGGGCATGGAGATCTGGAACGAGCCGGTCGCGTACAAGAAGGGCGCGGCCTACCTCGGCGCCGGCTTCACCATCAAGCCCACCAACGAGGACTACATCGGCGCGCTGCGCGCGGTGGACCCGAAGAGCGGCCGCATCGTCTGGGAAGTGAAGAACAACGCGCCCCTGTGGGGCGGCGTGCTCACCACCGGCGGCAACCTCGTGTTCTGGGGCACGCCCGAGGGCTACCTGCAGGCCGCCGACGCGAAGACCGGCAAGGTGCTGTGGCAGTTCCAGACCGGCTCCGGCGTGGTCGCGCCGCCCGTCACGTGGGAGCAGGGCGGCGTGCAGTACGTCGCCGTGGTGTCCGGCTGGGGCGGCGCCGTGCCGCTGTGGGGCGGCGAGGTCGCCAGGAAGGTGAACTACCTCGAGCAGGGCGGGATGGTCTGGGTGTTCCGCCTCCCCCGCTAGTGGCCCCCGAATCCCCCGACTTTCGACATTCCTCCAGGAGAGCGACATGAGCAAGCCCTTTTTCCTTCAAGCCGCGATCGCGGCCGGCGTCCTCCTCGCCGCCGGCGCCGCGCTGGCGCACGGCGACGTCACGCCGCAGGCCGTCGACACGCGCGGGCTCCCTGCGCTGGGCGCCGACTGGCGCGACGAGAACCCCTACCGCGCCAACGCGGACGCGGTGCGCATCGGCAGTTCCGCCTTCAACCAGAACTGCGCGCGCTGCCACGGCCTGGAGGCGATCTCCGGCGGCATTGCCCCGGACCTGCGCCGCCTGGACAACGACTGTGCCGCGCAGCGCGACGCCCGCAAGAAGGCGGCGTGCGCGAAGGAGAACGACCAGTACTTCACCACCGCCGTGCGCAACGGCCGCAGCCGCAATGGCGCGGTGTACATGCCGCCCTTCTCCGGCGTCCTGAGCCAGGAGGCGGTGTGGGCGATCAAGAGCTACCTGGAAACGCGCCGGGAGAAGCCGCTGTGAGGCGCGCGTTCCTGAAGCGCGGCGTCGCGGCGGCGCTCGCCTTCGCCCTGCCGGCCGTGCATGCCGGCGGCTGGCAGGGCATCCGCCAGCGCGGCAGCCTGCAGGTGGCGCTCTACCAGGAGATGCCGCCCTTCCACGCACAGGGCCGCGGCATCGACGTGGACCTGGCGCGCGCGCTCGCCGCGCAACTGGGCCTCGGCTTCTCCGCCTTGCCCTTCGCGGCCGGCGAGAACATGGGCGACGACCTGCGCAACGCGGTGTGGAAGGGCCACTACCTCGGATGGGGCCCGGCCGACGTGCTGCTGCACGTGCCCGTCGACGCGCCGCTGATGCGCGCCACCCCGCAGGTGCGGATCGTCGCGCCCTATTACCGCGAGCGGGTGGCGGTCGCGTTCGATCGGCAGCGGCTGCCCGCGCTGGAGTCGCTCGCAGCGCTGCGCGGGCAGCCCATCGCGGTCGCGGGCCTGTCGCTTGCGGGCTGGTTGATGCTCGGTGCCGAAGGCGGGCTGCTGCGCGAGCAATTGCAGACGCACCTGCCGCACGGCGTGGCCGCGGCAGAGGCACTGCAGCGCGGCGAGGTGGCGGCCGCCGCGGGCCTGGCGTCCGAACTGGAGTCGGTGCTCGCGGGCGACGCGCGCTTCGCGCTGCAGCCGCTGCCCGCGCCGCGCGCGCCGCGCGATGGCTGGGCCGTGGGCTGCGCCGTGCGCAAGGACGCGGACGAACTCGCCGCGGCCCTGCAGCAGGGGATGCAGTCCTTGCAGGCGAGCGGGGAGCTGCAGGCGATCTTCCGGGCGCACCGCGTCGAGCCGCGACTGTAGGCTGGGTTGCGGGCGACGCCCGCACCCCAGCTCGCGCCGGCCTCAGGAGGGCTCGCCATCCCCCCACCGCAGGCGCCGATAGATCGTGTTCCGGCTGATTCCCAGCTTCTTCGCCGCGACCGAGATGTTGCCGCCTGCTTCCTCCAGCGCGCGCCGGATCGTCGCGAGCTGCAGGTCTTCCAGCGTGCCACGCGAGGAGGCCGCCGTTTCCGGCAAGGCCCGCTGCGCATCCTCCAGGAAATCGTCGGAGAGGTGCTCGCGCGTGATCGTGCGTTCGCCGCCCGCCATCACCGCCGCCGTGCGCAGCACGTTGGCGAGCTGGCGGATGTTGCCCGGCCACCGGTAGGCCTGCAGCAGCGCGGCCACTTCCTCGTGCAGGGCGAGCGGCCGCCCCTCGGTTTCCGCGCGCAGGATCTTCTGCACGATCACCATGAGGTCGCTGCGCTCCCGCAATGCAGGCAGCTTCACGACGAGCCCGTTGAGGCGGTAGTACAGGTCCTGGCGGAAGGTACCGGCCGCGATCATGGCCGACAGGTCGCGGTGCGTGGCGCTCACCACCGCCACGTCCACCGGCAGCGAGCGCGTGGAACCCAGGGGCGTCACCTGCCGCTCCTGCAGCACGCGCAGCAGCCGCGCCTGCAGCGCCAGCGGCATGTCGCCGATCTCGTCGAGGAACAGCGTGCCACCGTGGGCCTGCACGATCTTGCCCGGGGCGCCCTTGCGCCGCGCGCCGGTGAAGGCGCCGTCCTCGTAGCCGAACAGCTCCGACTCGATCAGGTTCTCGGGGATGGAAGCGCAGTTCACCGCCACGAAGGGCTGCCGGGAGCGGGCGGAATCGTGGTGGATCGCGCGCGCGAGCAGTTCCTTGCCGGTGCCGGTTTCGCCCAGCACCAGGATCGAGATGTCGCGGTCCAGCACGCGGCGCACCTTGGCCACGACGGCTTCCATCTGGGCGTCGCCCGTGCGCAGGTAGTGCAGGCCCGAGATCCCGCTGTTGCCCTGCGCGGGCGCGCGCAGGCCGACGGCCGCGGCGTAGAGGCTGCCTGCGGCCGCGACGGGTGGGGCGATGTCCAGCGGTGCCTGCGCCTGCGCCTGCGGCGCGCCCAGCGCCTGCCACGCCGGCCAGCTGAAGGCCGCGCGCATGTGCAGCGTGCGGCCGTCGGGCAGGTTCAGCACCATCGGCGGCGCGATCGGCGAGCGGAAGTGGTCGACGATGGCGCCGACCGCCACGCCGAACAGCGACAGCGTGCTCTGCATGCGCAAGGCCGCGCCGCTGCAGTGCAGCTGCTCCAGCGCGCTGCGGTTGGCGCCCTGCAGGCGGCCATCGTGGTCGACGGCGACGATGCCTTCCATCAAGGTGCCGATGAACTCCGGCCGGCCGTGGAAGTGCAGGCGCAGCCCGTTGCGGAAATCGTCCGAGAGCCAGTGGTTCTCGATCATGCGGGCCGACATCTTCACCAGGCCCAGCGTGTGCAGGTGGTACGAGTGGTGCTCGCCCGAGACGTCCAGCACGCCCAGCAGGTTGCCGCGCGGGTCCAGGATGGGCGCCGCGGAGCAGGTGAGGAAGCCGTTCGCGTGGATGAAGTGCTCGCCCGCGTGGACGACGGTGGGGGCTTCGTTGACGAGCGCGGTGCCGATCGCATTGGTGCCCTTGCTCGCCTCGGACCAGTTGGCACCGGGCGCGAGGGCCACGCGCGATGCGCGCTGCAGGAAGTCGTCGTGGCCGACCGAGTGCAGCACGGTGCCCTGCGCGTCGGTGAGCACCACCATGCTCTGCGTCGCCATGATCTGCTCCAGCAGGATCTCCATGAGCGGCGCGGCATGCAGGTGCAGGCGCAGGTTGCGCTCCCGCGCCGCGGCCAGCTCGGCGCGTGCCACGCGCGCGTGCTCGGGGCGGTCGCGGCGCGACAGGCCCAGCGCCTCGCAGCGTTCGTGCGAGCGCGAGATCGCCTCCACGTGCTGCGGCTCGGCGATCGGGAGCGTGCCGGAGGCGACGGGGCCCTCGCGGGCCAGGGGCATGGCGGTCATGGGACGCGTCCTTTCCGGATGCTTGCACTGTCGCCGCTGCGCGCGCCGGCGGCATCGCGGGATTCCCTGCCCGCCGCACGCGGCGCGGCCCGCGGAGTGCTCCAAAGTGACACAGTCCGCGGGCCGGCGCTTGATCCCCGTCAACCGGGGCGCAGGCTCAGAAGAAGCCCAGCGGCTGCTCGCTGTAGCTCACCAGCATGTTCTTGGTCTGCTGGTAGTGGTCGAGCATCATCTTGTGCGTCTCGCGGCCGATGCCCGACTGCTTGTAGCCGCCGAAGGCCGCATGCGCGGGATACGCGTGGTAGCAGTTGGTCCACACGCGGCCGGCCTGGATCGCGCGGCCCATGCGGAAGGCGGTGTTCATGTCGCGCGTCCACACGCCGGCGCCGAGGCCGTACAGCGTGTCGTTGGCGATCGCGAGCGCCTCCTCCTCGTCGCGGAAGGTCGCCACCGACACCACCGGCCCGAAGATCTCCTCCTGGAAGATCCGCATCCTGTTGTGGCCCTTGAACACGGTCGGCCGCACGTAGTAGCCGCCCTTCAGGTCGCCGGGCAGCTCGTTGCGCTCGCCGCCTGCCAGGCACTGCGCGCCTTCGCTCTTGCCGATGTCGAGGTACGACAGGATCTTCTGCAGCTGCTCGGCGGAAGCCTGCGCGCCGATCATGGTGGCGGGGTCGAGCGGGTTGCCCTGCACGATGGCTTCCACGCGCTTCAGCGCGCGTTCCATGAAGGCTTCGTAGATGGACTCGTGCACCAGCGCGCGCGAGGGGCAGGTGCAGACCTCGCCCTGGTTCAGCGCGAACATCACGAAGCCTTCCACCGCCTTGTCGAGGAAGCCGTCGTCGCGCGCCAGCACGTCGGGGAAGAAGATGTTGGGCGACTTGCCCCCCAGCTCCAGCGTCACCGGGATCAGGTTCTCGCTGGCGTACTGCATGATCAGCCGGCCCGTCGAGGTCTCGCCGGTGAAGGCGATCTTGGAGATGCGCTTGCTGGTGGCGAGCGGCTTGCCCGCTTCCAGGCCGAAGCCGTTGACGACGTTCAGTACGCCCGGGGGCAGCAGGTCGCCGATGACTTCCATCAGCACGAGGATGGAGGCCGGGGTCTGCTCCGCGGGCTTGAGCACCACGCAGTTGCCGGCGGCGAGCGCGGGCGCGAGCTTCCACGCCGCCATCAGCAGCGGGAAGTTCCAGGGAATGATCTGGCCGACGACGCCCAGCGGCTCGTGGAAGTGGTACGCCATGGTGTCGCGGTCGATCTCGCCCACCGTTCCTTCCTGCGCACGGACGCACGCGGCGAAGTAGCGGAAGTGGTCGATGGCGAGCGGCAGGTCCGCCGCGCGCGTCTCGCGGATCGGCTTGCCGTTGTCCCACGTCTCCGCGGTGGCCAGCAGCTCCAGGTTCTGCTCCATGCGGTCGGCGATGCGCAGCAGCACGTTCGCGCGCTCGGCGGGCGAGGTAGCGCCCCACTTGCCCTTCGCGGCATGCGCGGCGTCGAGCGCGCGCTCGACGTCCTCCGCGGTGGAGCGCGGGATTTCGCAGAAGGGCTGGCCGGTGATGGGCGTGATGTTCGCGAAGTACTGGCCCTGGGCCGGTGCGAGCCATTCGCCATTGATGTAGTTGCCGTAGCGCTTGCGGAAGGCGACGGGGAAGCCGAAGCGGCCGGGTTCGAGCATGTCCATGAATTTCTCTCCAGGTTGCGCCCATCGGGATCGAAGGTGCTGCGGCTTCGTCATTGCGAAGCGCGTGCCAGCGCCGGGCATGGCCGCCAGGGGCGATTTGCGCGGGCTAGTACGGAGGAGACGCGGGAGACTGTTCCGTCGCGGAACAGCAGGGGAGGACAGCGCGGAGCAATGATTTCAGAACGCAGAGGTCGCAAAGGTGCGCAGAGGTCGCAGAGAAGACCTGGAGCGCCCTCGGCTGTTCTCTGCGACCTCTGCGCAACCTCTGCGACTTCTGCGTTCTTCTGCCCGAACCCGCGCGGCGCTCGGTGAAGCGCCCAAAAAAAAGCCGCCCCGAGGGCGGCTTCCGGAACCACGACCGGCTCAATCCCGCAGCGACAGCCACCGGTTCGTCCGCAGCGCCAGCAGCGTGCACACGGCGCCCGACAGCAGGTACAGGCTCACCGCCACCAGCCCGAAGTGGGCCGAGAGGTACAGCGCGACCAGCGGGGCGAAGGCCGCGCCGATGAGCCATGCCAGGTCCGTGGTGAGGGCAGAGCCGGTGTAGCGGAACGACGGCAGGAAGTTGCCCGCCACGGCGCCCGCGGACTGGCCGTACGACAGGCCCAGCAGCACGAAGCCGGCGAGGATGAAGGCGTCCTGGCCGATGCTGCCGCCGCCCAGCAGCCAGGGCGTCGCGAGGCTGAAGACGCCGATGGCGATGGCGAGCGTGCCCAGGGTGTTGCGGCGACCGAAGCGGTCGGCGAGCCAGCCGGAAGCCAGCATGGCGAGGCCCGCCAGCACGGCGCCCACGAGTTCGACGGCGAGGAACTGGCTGATCTCCTGCTCGGAGTACAGCATGACCCACGACAGCGGGAAGACGGTGACCAGGTGGAACAGCGCGTAGGAAGCGAGCGCCGCGAATGCGCCGATCACGACATTGTGGCCTTGCTGCCTGAAGAGCTCGCGCGTGTCGCAGGGCTCCAGCTCGTTGGCCTGCAGTTCGCGCTCGTATTCGTGCGTCACCACCAGGCGCAGGCGGGCGAAGAGCGCCACCACGTTGATCGCGAAGGCGGCGAAGAAGGGGAAGCGCCAGCCCCACTCGTGGAAGTCGGTGGTGGACAGGTTGCCCCAGAGGTAGGCGAACAGGCCGCAGGCCACCAGGAAGCCGAGGGGCGCGCCCAGCTGGCCCAGCATGGCGTACCAGCCACGCTTGCCTTCCGGCGCGTTCAGGGCGAGCAGCGAAGGCAGGCCGTCCCAGGACCCGCCCAGCGCCAGCCCCTGCCCGATGCGGCAGGCCACCAGCAACCCGATGGCCGCCGCACCCGCAGCGCCGTAGGACGGCAGCAGCGCGATGCCCACCGTGGAACTTCCGAGCAGGAAGAGGGCGACCGTCAGCTTGGCGCCGCGGCCGAAGCGGCGCTGCAGCGCCATCCCGAGCAGGGTGCCGACCGGGCGCACCACGAAGGCCAGCGCCAGCAGCGCGAAGGCCCAGAGGATGCCCTCGAAGCGCCCGGCGAACGGGAAGAACACCGCGGGGAACACCAGCACCGAGGCGATGCCGTAGACGAAGAAGTCGAAGTATTCCGAGGCCCGGCCGACCACCACGCCTACCGCGATGTCGCCGGGGGCGACCTTGGCGGCTTCGCTGGAGTTCTCGGGGTTCGCGCCGTGGGCGCCGGTGAGGGGGGAAGGGAAGGGGAGGGAAGCGCTGGAAACGGAGGTCATCGAGGCGAAACGGAGCGGGGAAGCTGGAAACCGGGAGCCGGGCGGGACGACGGGTGGGACAAAATGTCCAATGTTTGATCTGGCTCAATGAGGATACATTCGCGACCGAAACGCAATCAGCGTTTTCCCCAGCGTCTTGTCATCCTGATGTCCCTCTCCTCCCTGATCGTCATGAAGCCCCACGGCGACATCGCCGTGCAACAGGCGCAGCTGATCGTCACGTCGACCTTCCTGATGCTGCTGATCATCGTGCCGGTGATCGCCCTGACCCTGTTCTTCGCGTACAAGTACCGCCAGTCCAACACCAAGGCGACCTACACGCCGGACTGGGACCACTCCACCAAGCTGGAACTGGTGATCTGGGGCGTGCCGCTCCTGATCATCATCGCCCTGGGCGCGATCACCTGGATCAGCACCCACAAGCTGGACCCCTTCCGCCCGCTCGATCGCATCGACGCGCAGCGCCCGGTGCCCGCCGGCACGCAGCCCCTGGTGGTGAACGTGGTCGCCATGGACTGGAAGTGGCTGTTCCTGTACCCGGAACAGGGCATCGCCACGGTGAACGAGCTGGCGCTGCCGGTGGACCGTCCCGTGGAATTCCGCATGACCGCGTCGACGGTGATGAACACCTTCTACGTGCCCGCCATGGCCGGCATGGTCTACGCCATGCCCGGCATGCAGACCAAGCTGAACGCGGTCATGAACAAGACCGGCACGTACGAAGGCCTGTCCGCCAACTACAGCGGCGCCGGCTTCTCGGACATGCGCTTCAAGGTCCTGAGCCTCACGGACGGTGACTTCGAGGCCTGGGTGGCCAACAACCAGAAGGGCGGCGAGGTCCTCGGCCGCGCCAGCTACCTGCAGCTGGAAAAGCCGAGCCACAAGGACCCCGTGCGCCGCTACGCGAAGGTGGAAGACGGCCTGTACGAAGCCGTCCTGAACCGCTGCGTGGACGGCCAGAAGATGTGCGCCCACCAGATGATGGCCATCGACGCCGCCGGTGGCCTGGGCAAGGGCAACGTGGACGGCGTGCTGCGCCAGTCCACGGGCCGGGGCGACCGCTCCGTCGTCGCCGCCCTCTGCACCCCCGACAACCCGCTGGGCCTGCCGCGCCCCGACGCCGCCGCCGCGGCGCAATAAGCCATGACTCTGAGTGAATTGCTCCTGGGCAAGCTGGGATGGGAAGCCATTCCCCTGCACGAGCCCATCCTCATCGCCACCTTCGCCGGCGTGGTCCTCGGCGGCCTCGTCGTCCTGGGCGGCCTGACCAGGCTGCGCCTGTGGGGCCCGCTGTGGCGCGACTGGATCTGCAGCATCGACCACAAGAAGATCGGCATCATGTACATGGTGCTGGGCATCGTGATGCTGCTGCGCGGCTTCGCCGACGCGATCATGATGCGCATGCACCAGGCGGTCGCCTTCGGCGAGAACGCCGGCTTCCTGCCGCCGCACCACTACGACCAGATCTTCACGGCGCACGGCGTGATCATGATCTTCTTCGTGGCCATGCCGCTGGTGACGGGCCTCATGAACTACCTCGTGCCGCTGCAGATCGGCGCGCGCGACGTGGCCTTCCCCTTCCTGAACAACTTCAGCTTCTGGATGACCACCGGCGGCGCGATCCTCGTGATGGTCTCGCTGTTCGTGGGTGAGTTCGCCAAGACCGGCTGGCTGGCGTATCCGCCGCTCTCGGGCATCCTCGCGAGTCCGGACGTGGGGGTGGACTACTACATCTGGGCGCTGCAGGTCGCCGGCATAGGCACCACCTTGTCCGGCATCAACCTGATCGCGACCATCATCAAGATGCGCGCGCCGGGCATGAAGCTGATGAAGATGCCCGTCTTCACGTGGACCTCGCTGGTCACCAACGTGCTGATCGTGGCGACCTTCCCGATCCTGGCCGCGACCCTGGCGCTGCTGACCGCCGACCGCTACCTGGCCACCAACTTCTTCACGAACGACCTGGGCGGCAACGCCATGCTGTACGTGAACCTGATCTGGATCTGGGGCCACCCCGAGGTCTACATCCTGGTGCTGCCGGTGTTCGGCGTGTTTTCCGAGGTGGTCGCCACCTTCAGCGGCAAGCGCCTGTTCGGCTACGCCTCCATGGTGTACGCCACCTGCGTGATCGGCGTGCTGTCGTACCTGGTGTGGCTGCACCACTTCTTCACCATGGGCTCGGGCGCCAGCGTGAACTCGTTCTTCGGGATCACGACCATGATCATCTCGATCCCGACGGGCGCGAAGATCTTCAACTGGCTGTTCACCATGTACCGCGGCCGCATCCGCTTCGAGCTGCCGATGCTGTGGACCGTGGGCTTCATGGTCACCTTCGTGATCGGCGGCATGACCGGCGTGCTGCTGGCCGTGCCCGCGGCGGACTTCGTGCTGCACAACAGCCTGTTCCTGATCGCGCACTTCCACAACGTGATCATCGGCGGCGTGGTGTTCGGCATCTTCGCCGGCATCAACTACTGGTTCCCCAAGGCCTTCGGCTACAAGCTCGATGATTTCTGGGGCCGCATCTCCTTCTGGTGCTGGCTGGTGGGCTTCTGGGTCGCGTTCACGCCCCTGTACATCCTGGGCCTGATGGGCGTGACCCGCCGCGTGAGCCACTTCGACGACCCGTCGCTGCAGATCTGGTTCCAGGTCGCCGCCGTCGGCGCGGGCCTGGTTGCCATCGGCATCGCCACCTTCCTGATCCAGCTGGTGGTGAGCTACCTGCGGCGCGAGCAGCTGCGTGACGTGACGGGCGACCCGTGGAACGGCCGCACGCTGGAGTGGGCCACGGCCTCGCCGCCCGCCGACTACAACTTCGCGTTCACGCCGGTGGTGCACGACACCGACGCCTGGCACGACATGAAGCAGCGCGGCGCGCAGCGCCCGACCACCGGCTTCCAGCCCATCCACATGCCGAAGAACACCGCGGCCGGCTTCGTGATCGCGATGCTCGCCACGGCCCTGGGCTTCGCGCTGGTCTGGCACATGTGGCTGGTGGCCGGCATCGCCTTCGTAGCCGTGATCGCCGCCTCCATCTTCCACACCTTCAACTACGACCGCGACTTCCACATCCCGGCGGACGAGGTGACGCGCAGCGAGGACGCCCGCACCCGCGCCCTGGCCGCCGCCTGAGGAACCACGAGACCATGTCTTCTTCGCAAGTGACAACGTACGGCGCCGCGCCGGTCTTCTACGACGACGGCAGCCATCACCCGCAGCAGGGCACCCTGTTCGGGTTCTGGATGTACCTGATGAGCGACTGCCTCATCTTCGCCGTCCTGTTCGCCACCTACGCCGTGCTGGGCCGCAGCTATGCGGCCGGCCCGTCCGGCGCCGACCTGTTCGACCTGCCGCTGGTGGCGGTGAACACCGGCCTGCTGCTGCTGTCCTCCATCACCTACGGCTTCGCGATGATCGCGATGCTGGCCGGCAGGAAGAAGCAGCTGCTCGCGTGGCTCGCGGTGACCGGCCTGCTGGGCCTGGGCTTCCTCGGCGTCGAGATCTACGAGTTCTCGCACCTGATCCACGAAGGCGCGGGGCCGCAGCGCAGCGCCTTCCTGTCCGCCTTCTTCACGCTCGTGGGCACCCACGGCCTGCACGTGACCTTCGGCTGCATCTGGCTGGTGACGCTGATGTTCCAGGTGGGCAAGCTGGGCCTGACGCGCGAGAACAAGCGCCGGCTGGTGTGCCTGTCGATGTTCTGGCACTTCCTGGACGTCATCTGGATCGGCGTCTTCACCTTCGTGTACCTCATGGGGACCCTGCAATGAGCGCCGCCCACCACGACGACCACGACGACGTCGGCTACCACGCCACGGTCAAAGGCTACCTCGTCGGCTTCGTCCTCTCCGTGATCCTCACGGCCATCCCCTTCTGGCTCGTCATGGCCAAGGTGTTGCCGCCGGACGCGACGAAGTTCATCATCGTGGGCTTCGCGGCCGTGCAGGTGGTCGTGCACATGATCTACTTCCTGCACCTCAACGCGAAGGTGGAAGGCGGCTGGACCATGCTCGCGACGCTGTTCACGATCATCGTCGTGGTGATCATGCTGGCCGGCTCGATCTGGGTCATGTACCACATGAACACGAACATGATGCCGATGGATCCTCACACGGTCCGCAACATGCCTTGACGATGGATGTTCCCGCGCGAGGCCCGCGCTCGCTCCGCGCGCTGGTGGTGATGCTCACCGCCTGCGCGGTGGCGTGCGTGGGCTTCGTCGCATTGGGGGCCTGGCAGGTCGAACGGCTCGGGTGGAAGGAGGCGCTCATCGCGCGGGTGGAGCGCAACGCGAACGGCGCGCCCGTTCCCGCGCCCGGCCCCGCGCAATGGGACCTCCTCACGCGCGACGACGAATACCGCCGCGTCCAGGTCCACGGCCGCCTCGACTACGAGCGCGAAGTGCTCGTGGCCGCCACGACGGGACTGGGGCAGGGCTTCTGGGTGCTGACGCCGCTGCAGACGCAGCAAGGCCACTGGGTGCTGGTCAACCGCGGCTTCGTCCCTTCCGACCTGCGCGAGCGCGTGCCGCAGGGTGCGCTGGAAGAGACGGTCACCGGCCTGCTGCGCTTCAGCGAGCCGGGCGGCCGGCTGCTGCAGAAGAACGATGCCGCCGAGGGCCGGTGGTACTCGCGCGACGTTGCCGCCATCGCGCAAACGCAGCACCTCCCCGGGACGGTCGCCCCCTACTTCGTCGACGAGGTGGCACTCCCCGGCGCGCCGGCTGACTGGCCCCGGCCCGGCCTCACGGTGCTCCAGTTCCCGAACAACCACCTGGTGTACGCCCTCACCTGGTTCGCGCTCGCCGCCATGACGGCCGCTGCGGTAGGCTACGTGCTGCTCGACCACCGCCGCCGTCGCCCGACGGCCTGAGGGCCCCGGGTTGCTGACTCCATCCACCTTTCCCGCCACGGCGCCCGCCGTCGCCGGCATGGCGCCGGAACGCCTGGCGCACAACCGCAACCTGCTGCAGCTGGTGGAGCTGCGCTGGCTTGCCGTCGCCGGCCAGCTGCTCACCGTGCTGGTCGTGCAGACGCTGCTGCAGGTGGAGCTGCCGGTGCGCGAGATGCTCACGCTGCTCGCGATCCTGGCGCTCTTCAACGTGGCGAGCTGGCTGCGCACGCGCCTGTCGCTGCCGGTGGTCAACGCGGAACTGTTCGCCGGGCTCCTGGTGGACGTCGCCGTGCTGACGGGGCAGCTCTATTACGCGGGCGGCATCACCAACCCCTTCATCTTCCTGTTCCTGCTGCAGGTGGCGGTCGCCTCGGTGCTGCTGCGGCCCCGCTACGTGTGGGCGCTGGTGGCGGCCACGACGGGCGCCTTCATCGCGCTCACGCTGTGGCACCGGCCGCTGGCCCTGTCGGGACTGTTCGACGCCGTCCTCTCCACCGACTACGTCGGCGGCCTGCTCGTGTGCTTCGTGCTGAATGCGGCGCTGCTGGTGATCTTCATCGGCCGCATCTCGCGCAACCTGCGCCAGCGCGACGAGGCCCTCGCCAAGCTGCGGCAGCGCGCGGCGGAGGAGGAGCACATCGTGCGCATGGGCCTGCTCGCTTCGGGAGCCGCGCACGAGCTGGGAACGCCGCTCGCCACGCTGTCCGTGATCCTGGGCGACTGGTCGCGGATGGCGCCCTTCGCGGGCGAGCCCGAGCTGCGCGAGGAGATCGAGGAGATGCAGCGGCAGATCGCGCGCTGCAAGGCGATCGTGGCGGGCATCCTGAGCTCCGCCGGGGAGACGCGCGGCGACGCGCCGGAGGAGACGACGCTCAACGCCTTCCTGGACACCCTGGTGGACGAGTGGAAGCGCACGCGCGGCGCCGAGCTCGCCTTCCGCCGGGAGGGGCTGGACCTGCCCATCATCTCCGACACGGCGCTCAAGCAGATGATCCACAACATCCTGGACAACGCGCTGGAGGCGGCGCCGGAGCAGCCGCTGCACTTCCATGCGCGCTGGGACGACGACACGCTGAGCCTGCGCGTGCAGGACCGCGGCCCCGGGTTCCCCGCGGACATCCTGGAGCGCCTGGGCACGCCTTACCAGTCCAGCAAGGGCTCGGGCCGCGGCCTCGGGCTCTTCCTCGCCTTCAATGTCGCACGCACGCTGGGGGGACACATCGCGGCGCACAATGTCCCCGGGGGCGCCGAGGTGGAGATCACGCTGCCGCTGGCCGCCCTGATGCCGCAGGAGGATGCCGACGATGGACGCTGAGCGCGAACTGCTGGTCGTGGAGGACGACGACGCCTTCGCGCGCACGCTCACGCGCTCCTTCGAGCGCCGCGGCTACCGCGTGCTGCGCGCGTCCGACCTGGAGAGCGCCAGGGCCGTTCTCGAAGGGCATGCGCCCGCCTACGCGGTCGTGGACCTCAAGCTGGCGGGTGGTGCCTCGGGGCTTGCCTGCGTGCAGCTGCTGCACGAGCACGATCCGGAGATGGTGATCGTCGTGCTGACCGGCTACGCCAGCATCGCCACGGCCGTCGAAGCCATCAAGCTCGGCGCGCGCCACTACCTCGCCAAGCCCGCCAACACCGACGACATCGAGGCCGCGTTCGCGCGCGCCGAAGGCGATGCAGAGGTGGAGCTCACCGAACGCCAGACCAGCATCAAGACGCTGGAGTGGGAGCGCATCCACGAGACGCTCGCCGAGACCGGCTTCAACATCTCCGAGACGGCGCGACGCCTGGGCATGCACCGGCGCACGCTGGCGCGGAAGCTGGAAAAGCAGCGGGTGAAGTAGATTGGAGGCCATGCGCTCCAGACGCCTGGCCTTCCTCGCCCTCGCCGTCCTCGCCACCGCCGCCCCGGCGCAGGAGCGGCGCAACGTCTTCGGCGATCCCTTCCTGCAGGTCACGTCCGCGATCCCCGGCTGCCCCGTCCCGCGTCCCCCCGGGTTCACCGAGGAGGAGATCCGCAAGGAAGAACACGCGCGCGCCCAGCACGGCACCAGCTGCTACCACTCGGGGCGTTGCCGGCTGCCGAACTCCTACCTGTACGACAAGGAGATCATTCCGCGCGTGCAGCAGTACATCCGGCGGGATGGGCGCTTCGACGACACGTCGGTGTGGGTCCTGGGCGAGCGGCGCATCGTCACGCTGATGGGATGCGTGAAGACCCGGGAGCAGGGCGAGCAGATGGAGAAGGCGGTGATGCTGGTGGACGACGTGATGGGGGTGGTGAACTTCCTGCAGGTGGGGACCGGCGGCAAGCCGAAGTACGAGCTGGCGCGGTGACGGTGCGCCCGGATCGCTGGGGTGCGCTGACGCGCAACCCAGCCTACGGTCCGCCGCAATCGGAAGGATGCCGGCGCGGGACACGCCCGGGCCGTAGGCTGGGTTGCCCGAAGGGCACCCCAGCGATGCAAAGCAAAAGGCCCGCGCCAGCGGGCCCTTTGCTTGCAGAACCGAACGATCAGCGCTTGTCGATCGGCTGCACGTCGCGCTTCGTGGCGCCGACGTACAGCTGGCGCGGACGGCCGATCTTGTACTCGGGGTCGGCGATCATCTCGTTCAGCTGGGCGATCCAGCCGACCGTGCGGGCCAGCGCGAAGATCGCGGTGAACAGCGAGACCGGGATGCCGATCGCGCGCTGCACGATGCCGGAGTAGAAGTCGACGTTCGGGTACAGCTTGCGGGAGACGAAGTATTCGTCCTCCAGCGCCACCTTCTCCAGGGCCATCGCCAGCTTGAACAGCGGGTCGTTGCCCAGGCCCAGGGTGTCCAGCACCTCGTGGCAGGTCTCGCGCATCAGCTTGGCGCGCGGGTCGTAGTTCTTGTACACGCGGTGGCCGAAGCCCATCAGCTTGATGCCGCTGTTCTTGTCCTTCACCTTGGACACGAACTCGCCGATCTTCGCCACGCCGCCCATCTTCTGGATGTCTTCCAGCATGTTGAGCGCCGCCTCGTTGGCGCCGCCGTGCGCGGGACCCCACAGGCAGGCCACGCCGGCCGCGATCGCCGCGAACGGGTTGGTGCCGGAGGAGCCGCACAGGCGCACCGTGGAGGTGGAGGCGTTCTGCTCGTGGTCGGCGTGCAGGATGAAGATGCGGTCCATGGCGCGCACCAGCACGTCGTTGGGCTCGTACTCCTCGCAGGGCGTCGCGAACATCATGCGCATGAAGTTCGACGTGTAGCCCAGCTTGTTCTGCGGGTACATGTAGGGCTGGCCCATGGAGTACTTGTACGCCATGGCGACGAGCGTCGGCATCTTCGCGATCAGGCGGATCGCGGAGATCTCGCGGTGCTCGGGATTGTTGATGTCCGTGCTGTCGTGATAGAAGGCCGACAGGGCGCCCACCAGGCCGGTCATCACGGCCATCGGGTGGGCGTCGCGGCGGAAGCCGCGCAGGAAGAACTGCATCTGCTCGTTGACCATCGTGTGGTTGGTCACGCGGTTGACGAAGTCCGTCTTCTGCTGCGGGTTGGGCAGCTCGCCGTACAGCAGCAGGTAGCAGGTCTCCAGGTAGTCGCACGAGGTCGCCAGCTGCTCGATCGGGTAGCCGCGGTACAGCAGCTCGCCCTTGTCGCCGTCGATGTACGTGATGGTCGACTGGCAGGAGGCCGTGGACATGAAGCCCGGGTCGTACGTGAACATCCCCGTCTGGGCGTACAGCTTGCGGATGTCGACGACGTCGGGGCCGATGCTGCCCTGGTAGACGGGCAGCTCGACGCTCGGGCTGCCGTTGCTGAAGGACAGCGTGGCCTTGTTGTCAGCGAGTTTCATAGGGGTGTTCCTAAACAGTGGTCTCTCAATGCCGGGTACCGGTCGATGCGTCCGGCTTGCGCCGCAGCATCTCCAGCACTTCTCTCGTGTCCGGCCGATCCAGTTCGCCTTCGGGATCCTTGCGCCGCAGCAGCAGGTCCAGCAGGTCGTTGTCGGCCAGGTCCATCAGCTCCCCGAGCGCCTCGGCCTGCCGGACGGTCAGGCTGTCGGCGTAGCGGCCGAAGAAGCGCTCGATGAAAAGGTCGTTCTCCAGCAGCCCGCGGCGGCAACGCCAGCGCAGCTTGCTGAGGGCACGTTCGTCGAGCAGCGTTTCAGCCATTGTGCGTCAAACGGTCAGACCGCGCGGCGGACCATCAATTCCTTGATCTTGCCGATCGCCATGGTCGGGTTGAGACCCTTCGGGCAGACGTCGACGCAGTTCATGATGGTGTGGCAGCGGAAGAGGCGGTACGGATCTTCCAGGTTGTCCAGGCGCTCGCCGGTCGCCTGGTCACGGCTGTCGGCGATGAAGCGGTAGGCCTGCAGCAGGCCGGCGGGGCCCACGAACTTGTCGGGGTTCCACCAGAAGCTCGGGCAGCTCGTGGAGCAGCTCGCGCACAGGATGCACTCGTACAGGCCGTTCAGCTCCTCGCGCTCCTCGGGCGACTGCAGCCGCTCCTTCTCGGGCGGGATCTCGTCGTTGACGAGGTAGGGCTTGATCGAGTGGTACTGCTTGAAGAACTGCGTCATGTCCACGATCAGGTCGCGGATGACCGGCAGGCCGGGCAGCGGCTTCAGGACGATGGGGTCCTTCAGCGTGCGCAGGTTGGTCAGGCAGGCCAGGCCGTTCTTGCCGTTGATGTTCATCGCGTCGGAGCCGCAGACGCCTTCGCGGCAGGAGCGGCGGAAGGCGATGGTGGGATCCTGCGCCTTGAGCTTCATCAGGGCGTCGAGCAGCATGCGCTCGTTGCCCTCCAGCTCGATCTCCACCGTCTGCATGTACGGCTTGGCATCCTTGTCCGGGTCGTAGCGGTAGATGTGGAAGGTGCGCTTTTGCATGGGGTAATCCGTATCGTGAATCTAGGCGCTTTTCTTATGCGCAGGATTGCGTAATCAGAAAGTCCGGACCTTGGGCGGCACGGTTTCCACGGACAGCGGCTTGAGCTTCACGGGCTTGTACGCGAGGCGGCTGCCCTCGCTGTACCACAGCGTGTGCTTCATCCAGTTCGCGTCGTCGCGGCCCAGGGGGGCGACCGCGTCGTTCGCCGGGCGCTCGTAGTCGCTCACGGTGTGGGCGCCGCGGCATTCCTTGCGGGCGGCGGCGGACACGATGGTCGCCTGCGCGGCCTCGATCAGGTTCTCCACTTCCAGCGCCTCGACGCGGGCGGTGTTGAACACGCGCGACTTGTCCTTCAGCTCGATGGCGCCCACGCGATCGCGGATGGCCGCGATCTTGCGCACGCCTTCGTCCATGCTGGCCTGGGTGCGGAACACGCCGGCGTGCGCCTGCATGGCGGAGCGGATGTCGTTGGCGACGTTCTGCGCGTACTCGCCGGACGTCGTGTTGTCCAGGCGGTTGAGGCGCTCGAGCGAGCGCTCCGCGGCATCGGCGGGCAGCGGCTTGTGCGCCTTGGTGCGGCTCGCGTACTCCACGATGTGGTTGCCCGCGGCCTTGCCGAACACCAGCAGGTCCAGCAGCGAGTTGGTGCCCAGGCGGTTGGCGCCGTGCACGGACACGCAGGAGCACTCGCCCACGGCGTACAGGCCGTTCAGCGCGTCGTTGTCGCTGCCGTTGCGCTGCAGGACGACCTGGCCGTGGATGTTGGTCGGGATGCCGCCCATCTGGTAGTGGATGGTGGGCACCACCGGGATCGGCTCGCGCGTGATGTCGACGTTGGCGAAGTTGATGCCGATCTCGTACACCGACGGCAGGCGCTTCATGATGTCCTTCTCGCCGATGTGCGTCATGTCGAGCATGATGTAGTCCTTGTTCGGACCGCACCCGCGCCCTTCCTTGATCTCCTGGTCCATCGAGCGGGACACGAAGTCGCGCGGCGCCAGGTCCTTCAGCGTGGGCGCGTAGCGCTCCATGAAGCGCTCGCCGTTGGCGTTGCGCAGGATGGCGCCTTCGCCGCGGCAGCCCTCGGTGAGCAGCACGCCCGCGCCGGCCACGCCGGTGGGGTGGAACTGCCAGAACTCCATGTCTTCCAGCGGGATGCCGGCGCGCGCCGCCATGCCGAGGCCGTCGCCCGTGTTGATGAAGGCGTTGGTGGAAGCCTGGTAGATGCGGCCCGCGCCGCCGGTGGCCAGCAGCACGGTCTTGGCGTGCAGCACGTGCAGGTCGCCGGTTTCCATCTCCAGCGCGGTCACGCCGACCACGTCGCCTTCGGCGTCGCGGATCAGGTCCAGCGCCATCCACTCGACGAAGAACGAGGTCTTCGCGCGCACGTTCTGCTGGTACAGCGTGTGCAGCATGGCGTGGCCGGTGCGGTCGGCCGCGGCGCAGGCGCGCTGCACGGGCTTCTCGCCGTAGTTCGCCGTGTGGCCGCCGAAGGGACGCTGGTAGATCGTGCCGTCGGGGTTGCGGTCGAAGGGCATGCCGAAGTGCTCGAGCTCGTACACGACCTTCGGCGCCTCGCGGCACATGAATTCGATCGCGTCCTGGTCGCCGAGCCAGTCGGAACCCTTGACGGTGTCGTAGAAGTGGTAGTGCCAGTTGTCCTCGGACATGTTGCCGAGCGAGGCGCCGATGCCGCCCTGCGCCGCCACGGTGTGCGAGCGGGTGGGGAACACCTTCGTCAGCACGGCCACGTTCAGGCCGGCGAGGGACAGCTGGAGGGAGGCGCGCATGCCGGAGCCGCCGGCGCCCACGATGACGACGTCGAACTTGCGCGTCGCGATGTTGCTCTTGGTGTATGCCATTTGTTCTGTCCTCAGACGCGCCACAGCACCTGGATGGCCCAGCCCGCGCAGCCCACGAGCCACACGAGGACCAGGATCTGCAGGACGAGGCGGATGCCGACGGGCTTGACGTAGTCCATCAGCACGTCGCGCATGCCGACCCACACGTGGTACAGCAGGCCGACGATGGTGGCGAAGGTGAGCATCTTCATCCACTGCGGATGGAAGATGCCGGCCCACGCGTAGTAGTCGACCGGGCCGCGGGTGAAGAGCACCTGCGCCAGCACGACCAGCGTGAAGAGGGCCATGACGACCGCGGTGACGCGCTGCGCCAGCCAGTCGCGGGTGCCGTAGTGCGCACCGACGACGGTGCGGCGGGAGCCGTAGTTGACTGCCATGGTTCTTCCTTAGTAGACGCCGAAGAGCTTGAGGCCCAGGACCACCGTCAGCAGCAGGCTGGCGACGAGGGTGACCTTCGCGGAAGTGCCGCCCCAGGCCTTGCTCACGGCCTTGTGGCTCACGTCCATCCAGACGTGGCGCAGGCCGGCGATGAAGTGGTGCAGGTAGGCCCAGATCAGCGCCAGGCACACCAGCTTGAGGACCACGCCGGTGCCGCCGGTGAAAGCGGCGCGCAGGCGGTTGCTGGAGATCTCGGAGGACACCGAGGCGTCGAAGATCCAGAGGATCAGGGGCAGCAGCACGAACATCAGCACGCCGCTGATGCGGTGCAGGATGGAGACCCAGCCAGGCGCGGGCAGCCGGTACGTGGGCAGGTCCTTGAAGGCGTGGATGTTGCGGAATTCCGGCCGCTGCTTGGCGAGCTCTGTCATGCGTTTCTTTCGGATGGCGGGGGGTGTGCGGATGCGGACAACCCAAAATTCTATTGCAACGCAACAGAGTGCTACCGACGACTGACTTGGGCCTTGCGTCCGAAAGGCCCGCCGGCCCTCAGTTCAACTCGTTGCGGTAGTGGTGCGTGTCGGTACGGTACAGGCCGCGGCGCAGCTCCATCGGTACGTCGTTGTACGTATAGGAAAGCCGCTCCACGGACAGCAGCGGCGCGCCTTCGGGCATGGCGAGCAGGGTGGCCTGCTGCGCGTCCGCCGCGACCGCGCGGATCTTCTCTTCGGCCCGCACCATGCGCACGCCGAACTCCAGTTCGAAGAGCGCGTAGGTCGGGCCCTGGTGGGCGTCGAGCTGTTCGGCGGTGAGTCCCTTGAACGGGTTTCCCGGCAGCCACATGTCCTCCAGGATCGTGGGGACACCGGAGAACGAGAGCACGCGGCGCACCTGCACGACCGAGTCGCCGGTGCGCAGCTGCAGGGCGCGCGCGACCTCGGCGCTGGCGCGCTGCCGGCGGCATTCGAGGATGCTGCGCTGCGCGGGCCCGGCCTCGCCCGTGTCGGGCACGAGCTTGAGGAAGCGGTAGCGCACGTGCTGCTCGGCATGCGTGGCGACGAAGGTGCCCTTGCCCTGGCGGCGCACCACCAGGTTCTCGGCCGCGAGTTCGTCGATCGCCTTGCGCACGGTGCCCTGGCTCACGCGGAAACGCGCGGCCAGGTCCATCTCGCTCGGGATGGCTTCGCCGGGCTTCCACTCGCCGGCCTGCAGGCTTTGCAGGATCAGCCCCTTGATCTGCTGGTACAGCGGGCTGAACGCGGGCGTGGCGCCTTCGGGCGAGTCAGCGGACGGGGCAGGGGTGGCGGCCATGGTGTGGGATGGACCCCAATGATATCTTATATAAGACATAAGACGCGTTGACCCCCGAGGGTTTGCCCGGGTACACTCACGCCCTGTCCCCGCAGGGCCGCACCCGGGCCTCGCGCACGCGAGCTGCTCCTCCCGCGCCCCACGCCGACTCCCGACCATCTCTTTCGCAGCACTTCCATCCGGAGAATTTCCATGAGCAAGAAGCCCGTTCGCGTCGCCGTCACCGGCGCCGCTGGCCAGATCGGTTACGCCCTGCTGTTCCGCATCGCCTCCGGCGAGATGCTGGGCAAGGACCAGCCCGTGATCCTGCAGCTGCTGGAGATCCCCGACGAGAAGGCCCAGAAGGCGCTCAAGGGCGTGATGATGGAACTGGAAGACTGCGCCTTCCCGCTGCTGGCCGGCATGGAAGCCCACAGCGACCCGATGACCGCCTTCAAGGACACCGACTACGCCCTGCTGGTCGGCGCCCGCCCGCGCGGCCCCGGCATGGAGCGCAAGGACCTGCTGTCCGCCAACGCCCAGATCTTCACGGCCCAGGGCAAGGCGCTGGACAAGGTCGCCTCCCGCAACGTCAAGGTGCTGGTGGTCGGCAACCCCGCCAACACCAACGCCTACATCGCGATGAAGAGCGCCCCGAGCCTGCCGCGCGAGAACTTCACCGCCATGCTGCGCCTGGACCACAACCGCGCGCTGTCGCAGGTCGCGGCCAAGACCGGCACGCAGGTCAAGGACATCGAGAAGCTCACGGTGTGGGGCAACCACTCGCCCACCATGTACGCCGACTACCGCTTCGCCACGGTCAACGGCAAGTCCGTCAAGGACCTGATCAACGACCAGGAGTGGAACGCCAACACCTTCCTGCCGACGGTGGGCAAGCGCGGCGCCGCGATCATCGAAGCGCGCGGCCTGTCGTCCGCCGCCTCCGCCGCCAACGCCGCCATCGACCACATGCGCGACTGGGCCCTGGGCAGCAACGGCAAGTGGGTCACCATGGGCATCCCGTCCAACGGCGACTACGGCATCCCCAAGGACGTCATGTTCGGCTTCCCCGTCACCACCAGGGACGGCAAGTACGAAGTGGTGAAGGGCCTGGAGATCGACGCGTTCTCGCAGGAGCGCATCAACCTGACGCTCAAGGAGCTGCAGGAAGAGCAGCAGGGCGTCTCCCACCTCCTGTGAGCTTGAAGGGACTAGGGATTAGGGGCTAGGGACTAGGGTCCTGCCTCTCCCTAGTCCCTAAACCCTAGCCCCTAGTCCCTCATGCATCCCAGAGACATCCTCCTCGGCACGCAGGGCCGCACCGGCACGCTGCCGGTGTGCGACCACTACAGCGGCGTCGAAGCGCGCATGCGCAAGAGCCTGCAACTGCAGGAGGAGATGACGCAGGAGTTCGGCGCCTGCGTCTTCGACGTCACGCTCGACTGCGAGGACGGCGCGCCGGTCGGCGGCGAGGCGGAACATGCCGCCCTCGTCGTCGAACTCGCGCTGGGTGCGAAGCCCGATGCGCGCGTCGCCGTGCGCGTGCATCCGGTGGACCATCCCGCGTTCGAGCAGGACATCGCCACCATCGCCGGCAAGGCGGGCCACCGCCTCGTGCACATCATGGTGCCGAAGGTGGAGCGGCCCGAGGACGTCGAGCGTGCCGCGCGCGCGCTGGACGCCGCGGGCGCGAAGCAGCTGCCGCTGCAGGGCCTCATCGAGTCGCCGGCGGCCGTGCACCGCGCCTTCGACATCGCGGCGCACCCGCGCATGCAGTCCCTGAGCTTCGGCCTCATGGACTTCGTGTCGGCGCACGGCGGCGCCATCCCGTCGGACGGGATGGGCGTGCAGGGCCAGTTCACGCACCCGCTCGTGGTGCGCGCCAAGCTCGAAATTTCCTCCGCCTGCCATGCCCACGGCAAGGTGCCGTCGCATGGCGTCGTGACGGAGTTCAAGGATCGCGAGGCTTTCCGCGCCGCGGCGTCGCGCGCAGCCAACGCGTTCGGTTACACGCGCATGTGGAGCATCCACCCTGACCAGATCAGGACGATCGTGGAAGTGTTCGCTCCCGGCGCCGACGAAATTCACAAGGCGACACAACTTCTTCGCGCCGCGGAAGCGGCAAGCTGGGCACCGATCAGCTTCGACGGCAAACTCGAAGACCGGGCGAGCTACCGCTACTACTGGCAGGTCCTGGAAAGGGCCCACCAGACCGGGCGGCCGCTCCCCGAAGAAGCACGCGCGTGGTTTGCGCGTCCCTAGTCCGAGAGGAGAGACGTCATGAAGAAAGTTGTGATTGCCAGCATCCTGGCCGCTGCGTTCGGTGCCACCGGCCTCGCGCAGGCGCAGCAGAGCGCGCCGGCGACCAAGCCCGCCGCCAAGGCCAAGGCCCCTGCCAAGCCGGCCACGCGCCGGGAGGCGGTGGAGCTGTCCACGCCGCTGGAGGAGAACGACCCGTCCGACAAGCTCACGCCTGCCGAACTGGAGATCGCCCAGCGTGTCTACACGGGCGAGATCAAGTGCGAGCTCGGCGCGCACGTGAAGGTGACGCCGCGCCGCCGCGCCGGCTACTTCCTCGTGTCGCACGGCATCAACCGCTTCGTGATGCACCCGGTGGAGAGCAAGACCGGCGCCATCCGCCTCGAGGACCCCGCGCGCGGCGCCCTCTGGCTGCAGCTGGGCAACAAGTCCATGCTGATGAACCAGAAGGAAGGCAAGCGCCTGGCCGACGAGTGCCAGAGCCCCGAGCAGCTCAAGTTCGCGGAGGAGATGAAGACCCGTCCGCCGATCAACCTGCTCGAGCCGGCGCCCACGCCCACCACTTCACAACAGCCGGCCGCGCCCGCGGCACCGGCGGCACCCAAGACCTGATTTACGGAGAGACCCCATGTTGCAAGCCTACGTCGAACACGTTGCCGAGCGTGCCAAGCTCGGCATCCCCCCGCTGCCGCTGTCCGCGAAGCAGACCGCCGAACTGATCGAGCTGATCAAGGCGGCCCCGGCCAAGGAAGAAGCCTTCCTGCTGGACCTGCTCACGAACCGCGTGCCGCCGGGCGTGGACGATGCGGCCAAGGTGAAGGCCAGCTTCCTGGCCGCCGTCGCGCATGGGGATCTCGCCGTCAAGGCGATTTCCAGGGCCAAGGCGACCGAGCTGCTCGGCACCATGGTCGGCGGCTACAACGTCAAGCCGCTGATCGACCTGCTCGATGACGCGGAGGTCGCGCAGATCGCCGCCGACGGCCTGAAGAAGACGCTGCTGATGTTCGACTACTTCCACGACGTCGCCGAGAAGGCGAAGGCGAACAACGCCTTCGCCAGGCAGGTGATCCAGTCGTGGGCCGACGCCGAGTGGTTCACGAGCCGCCCGGAAGTGGCGCAGAAGATCACGGTCACCGTGTTCAAGGTGCCCGGCGAGACCAACACCGACGACCTGTCGCCCGCCCCGGACGCCTGGTCGCGCCCCGACATCCCGCTGCACACGCTGGCGATGCTGAAGAACTCGCGCCCCGGCACCGCGTTCAAGCCGGAAGAAGAGGGCAAGCGTGGCCCCATCGCCTTCATCGAGGACCTGAAGAAGAAGGGCCACCAGGTCGCCTACGTCGGTGACGTGGTGGGCACCGGCTCCTCCCGCAAGTCCGCCACCAACAGCGTGATCTGGGCCACGGGCCAGGACATCCCGTTCGTGCCGAACAAGCGCTTCGGCGGCGTCACGCTGGGCGGCAAGATCGCCCCGATCTTCTACAACACGCAGGAAGACTCCGGCGCGCTGCCGATCGAGGTGAACGTCACGCAGCTGGAGACCGGCGACGTGATCGACATCTACCCGTACGAGGGCACGATCGAGAAGGACGGCAAGGTCGTCGAGCGCTTCTCGCTCAAGTCCGACGTGCTGCTGGACGAAGTGCGCGCCGGCGGCCGCATCAACCTGATCATCGGCCGCTCGCTGACCGCCAACGCGCGCCAGTTCCTGGGCCTCGGCGCCTCCACCACCTTCCGCCTGCCCAAGCCCCCGGTCGATTCCGGCAAGGGCTTCACGCTGGCGCAGAAGATGGTCGGCCGCGCCTGCGGCCTGCCGGAAGGCAAGGGCATCCGTCCCGGCACGTACTGCGAGCCGCGCATGACCACCGTGGGTTCGCAGGACACCACGGGCCCGATGACCCGCGACGAGCTGAAGGACCTGGCCTGCCTCGGCTTCAGCGCCGACATGGTGATGCAGTCCTTCTGCCACACCGCGGCCTACCCGAAGCCCGTGGACGTGAAGACGCACCGCGAGCTGCCCCAGTTCATCTCCAACCGCGGCGGCGTGGCCCTGCGCCCCGGCGACGGCGTGATCCACTCCTGGCTGAACCGCCTGCTGCTGCCCGACACCGTCGGCACCGGCGGCGACAGCCACACGCGCTTCCCGATCGGCATCAGCTTCCCCGCCGGCTCCGGCCTGGTGGCCTTCGCCGCGGCGACGGGCGTGATGCCCCTGGACATGCCCGAGTCCGTGCTGGTGCGCTTCAAGGGCGAGATGCAACCCGGCATCACGCTGCGCGACCTGGTGCACGCGATCCCCTACTTCGCGATCCAGCAAGGCCTGCTGACCGTGGCGAAGGAAGGCAAGAAGAACATCTTCTCCGGCCGCATCCTCGAGATCGAGGGCCTGCCGGACCTGAAGGTGGAACAGGCGTTCGAGCTGTCCGACGCGTCCGCCGAGCGCTCCGCCGCCGGCTGCACGGTGAAGCTGAACCCGGCGCCGATCAAGGAGTACCTGACCTCGAACATCGTTCTCATGAAGAACATGATCGCCCAGGGCTACGCCGACAAGCGCTCGCTGGAGCGCCGCATCAAGGCCGTGGAAGCGTGGCTCGCCAAGCCGGACCTGCTGGAAGGCGACAAGGACGCCGAGTACGCCGCCGTGATCGAGATCGACCTCGCGACGATCACCGAGCCGCTGCTGTGCTGCCCGAACGACCCGGACGACGTGAAGCCGCTGTCCGCCGTGCAGAACACGAAGATCGACGAAGCCTTCATCGGTTCGTGCATGACCAACATCGGCCATTTCCGTGCCGCCTCGCTGCTGCTCGAAGGCAAGCGCGACATCCCGGTCAAGCTGTGGGTCGCCCCGCCGACCAAGATGGACCAGGAGGAGCTGACGAAGGAAGGCCACTACGCCAACTTCGGCGGCGCCGGCGCGCGCACCGAGATGCCCGGCTGCTCGCTGTGCATGGGCAACCAGGCGCAGGTGAAGGAAGGCGCGACGGTCGTGTCCACGTCGACGCGCAACTTCCCCAACCGCCTGGGCAAGAACACGAACGTGTTCCTGGCCTCCGCGGAGCTGGCCGCGATCGCGTCCAAGCTGGGCCGCCTGCCGACCGTGTCCGAGTACCAGGCCGACATGGGCGTGATCAACGCCAACGGCGACAAGGTCTACCGCTACATGAACTTCGACCAGATCGAGGAATACGCGGAAACGGCGAAGGAAGTGGCGGTCTGACGCTGCCGCGCCACACCGCGCCCGTCAATGCCCCGCGAGAGCGGGGCATTTTTCTTGGCGGTCCCCTACAGTGCCGGCAGGGGGGTGGCCATGGACAAGTCCATCGTGGGGATCCTGGCCTGCGCCGCGGCGCTGGCGGGGCCGGCGGCGCACGCGCAGAACAAGTGCGTGGAGAACGGCAGGACGACCTACCAGGAAGCACCGTGTCCGGGCACGGCACGGTCGGAGACGATCCAGTCGCCGTCCGCCGTGCGGACCGCGCCTTCCCCGGCGCCGCGCAACGGCGCCGCCGCCGCGCCGCCCCGGCCCTCCGCCGGCCGCGACCCCATGGAACTGCGCAAGGAGGCGTCGGAGATGGAGAGCTGCGCCGGCGACTGGGACATCCAGGCCGGCACGATGCGCAGCCAGCGGGAGGCCATGGAGCGGTCGCGGGCGCGGGGCCGCAGCACGGCCAGCGACGAGGTGGTTGCCACGACGCAGATGCAGCGCTTCGTCGCGCGCTTCCTGCCCAAGTGCGGCAAGTTCGGCTTCGTCGCGCCCACGGACGCGGCTTCGGAGCAGCTGGACATCGGCATCGCGCAGGAGCTCTGGCGCAAGCACGACGCGAAGCTGGCGGAGATCGAGGCCGCGGGGAGGGCGGAGACGGCGGCGCGCAGCCGCGCGTCGGAACAGCAGGGCCGCGCCGACCTCGCCCGCGACTGCATGAAGGCGCGCCGGGAGATCGCCGACGCGTTCGCGCAGAACATGCGGCTGCCCGCCGACCAGCGCGCGCCGGGTGAGCGCGCGATCGCCCAGGCGCAGAGGGAGGTCGAGCGGGAGTGTTCCCGGTGAGCCGGCTCGCGCGCGTCGGCCTCCTGGTCCTGCTGCTCGTCGGCCTTGCCGTCGCGATCCGGTGGTCCTCGCAGCGCCTCGTCCCCGACCGCGCTTCGCCCTCCGGCCCGCAGAAGGCGGCCTTGTTCGGTCCCTGCATGGACCGCCGGCCGCAGCAGCCGGACGCAGCGCCCGTGCCCGGGCTGGATCCGCGCACGCTTCTCTTCAGCTCCGATTGCCGGTGGCTCGTGAGCGGCAACCGCAACGGCAGCATCCAGGTGATCGAGCGGGAAAGCGGCAAGCTCCTCGCGCAAGCGGCCGGCCACGCCTTCCAGGTCGAGAACATGGTGCTCGGCGCCGACGACAAGCTGCTCTTCTCCTCTTCGAAGACGCAGGAGGACGTGCTGGCCTGGTCGCTGCCGGACCTGAAACGCCTCGCCACCGTGCAGACCAGCCGCCGCGGCAGTTCGGCGCTCGCCTACGACGCGAAGCGCGGCGTCCTCGCCACCGGCGACAGCAGCGGCCTGTACCTGTGGAAGATCGCCCCCGAACCCGGACGCGAGGTGCGGGTCGCCGAGCCGTTCTTCCAGCTGAAGCCGCGGGGGACGGTGCATTCGCTCGCCTTCTCGCCGGACGGGAAGCTGCTCGCCGCCGGCCTCGGCGGCGCGGTGGAGATCTGGCAATACGACGGTACGGGCCTGGTGCCGATCGCGCGGACCGCGCAAGGAGACTTGCGCGACTGGATCCTGGCCGTGGCCTTCACGCGCGACGCGAAGGCGCTCGTTTCCGGAACGAGCCACAAGGCGATCGCGGTGTGGCAGGTGCCTTCGCTCGAACCGGTGCGCCAGGCCGCGGCCGATCCGGCGACCTGGTCGTTCTACACGGACCCGACGCGCTTCACCGCGCGGCCGCCGCGCGAGTACGCGGGGCCGGACAAGGGCAGCCTGGTGTTCGAGATCGACGATGCCACTGCGGACCGCGTTTACCTAGCCGCCACCGGCCACGTGTACCAGGACCCGATCGCCTGGCGCGGGCTCGTGCAGGCGGCGGGCAACGGCGGGGGCATCTCCTTCTTCGACGTCTACGCGAACCGTCCCGGGCCGGTCCTGAGCATTCCCACCTCGCGTGCTCCGCAGCGCGGCTTGCTCCTGAACTTCGCCGTGCTGCCGGAACGCTCGCTGCTCGCGGTGAAGCGCGAGTCCGACCTGGTGGTGGTCGACCTGGCGAACCTGAAGGTGCTGCACAACCTGCAGGTGACGCGGGGCAAGGCCGAACTGCAGTGGATCGCCGACGGCGCCACCCTCGCGTACAGCGATTCCGGGGAGGTCGGCTTCGTCACCGTCGCGAGCGGCCAGGTCCGCAAGGTGCCGCGACCGGCGTGGAACGGCCAGCCGCAGATGATCCATCACCAGCTCGGTGCCAGCCTCGACGGCCGGGGCGTGGTCGCGGTCTTCGGGGACCGGCTCGTGGAGATCGACACCGACCTGCGCGTGAAGGACGTGGTCCGCATGCCGCTGATGCCGATCGAACGCCTGGCGCCCATTGCGCCAAGGGACGCCTACCTGGTCGCCGGCCCCGACGGCGCAGCGCTGTTCCGCAGCGGCGCAGCGGAAACGAGGATCCCCAGCCGCGTCAGCGAGACCGTGCAGGCGGCACTCAGCCCCGACGCAGGAACGCTCTACGTGAAGGAAAACGACAAGCTCTGTCGCTACCGCCTCGAGGCACCCGGGCCCTGCGACGCGTTCGCCACGGCCGCCAATCCCGGCAAGATGGCGCTCGACACCGACGGGCGCCTGCTCGTCGAAGGCGGCCACAGGAAGACGGTGCGCGTCCTTGACCTGGCCTCCGGCCAGGACATCGCGCAGCTCGAAGGGCATCTCGGCGAGATCGTCTACGTCCGCCTCCTCGGCAACCGCGTGCTGTCGGCCGACAGCACGGGCGAGCTCAGGCTCTGGTCGCTGGAGACGCGCGAACTGGTCGCGAGCACCCGGCCGTAGGGGAAGAAAAGGCGGCCCCCCGGTGCCTGACTCCGCAGCCATCGAAACCGGAGCATCCCCGCCGGTGCCGCTCAGCCTTTAGCATCACCGGACAAACACCAAGCACAAGGCTTCCGATGTTCCGTTCCTTCTTCCTCAACCGGCGGTGGTTCGCGTGGTCCATCCTCGGGACCATCCTGATCCTCGCGGCGACCTGGTACCGCGTGCAGCTGGACGTGCAGATCAACGAGTGGTTCGGCACCTTCTACGACCTGGTGCAGAACGCGCTGTCCAAGCCGGGCAGCATCACGCTGGACTCCTACTGGCAGCAGCTCTCGACGTTCCTGTCGATCGCGATGATCTACGTCACCGTGGCGGTGGTGCTGGACTTCTTCATCAAGCACTACATCTTCCGCTGGCGCCAGGCGATGAACGACTACTACATGGAGCACTGGAAGAAGCTGCGCACGATAGAGGGCGCGGCCCAGCGCGTGCAGGAGGACACGATGCGCTTCGCCAGCATCATGGAAGGCCTGGGCGTGGACCTCATGCGCAGCCTCATGACCCTCGCGGCCTTCGTCCCCATCCTCTGGGTGCTCTCGGACAAGATCACCGGCCTGCCGGTGATCGGCGCCATCCCGCATTCGCTCGTGTGGGTGTCCATCGGCTGGGCCGTGTTCGGCACGGTGCTGCTGGCCGTCACGGGCATCCTGCTGCCGGGGCTGCAGTTCCAGAACCAGCGGCGCGAGGCCGCGTACCGCAAGGAGCTGGTGTACGGCGAGGACGATCCTGCGCGCGCCGAGAAGCCGGTCGTGGCGGTGCTGTTCCAGGAAGTGCGGCGCAACTACTTCCGGCTGTTCTTCCACTACCTGTATTTCGACGTCGTGAAGTGGTCGTACCTGCAGGTGAGCGTGCTGGTGCCGCTGATCGCCATCGGCCCTACGGTGGCGGCCGGCGTGATCACGCTGGGCGTGATGCAGCAGATCTCGCGCGCGTTCGACAAGGTGACGGAATCGTTCCAGTACCTCGTGTACAGCTGGAGCACGATCGTGGAGCTGATCTCGGTGTACAAGCGCCTGCGCGCCTTCGAGGCGCGGATCCACGAGCCGGATGCGGCGCCGCCGGACGATGGGTTGGTGCCGTTGAATCCTTGAGGCGGGCGATTGCTGGGGTGCCCTGCGGGCAACCCAGCCTACGGCCGTTGTCCACGGGAGGCGACCGGCCGTCGTTCACGGGAGGCCACCGGCCGTCTCGTTCACGGAGGCGACCGGCCGTCGTTCACGAGAGGCGACCGGCCGTCGTTCACGGGAGGCCACCGGCCGTCGTTCGCGGGAGGCCACCGACCGTCGTTCACGGGAGGCGGCCGGCCGTCGTTCACGGGTGGCCACCGGCCGTCGTCCACGGGAGGCGGCCGGCCGTCGCTCACGGGAGGCCACCGGCCGTCGTTCACGGAAGGCGACCGGCCGTCGTTCAACGGGAGGCGGCCGACCGTCGTTCACGGATGGTCACCGGCGGCCGCTCACGGGTATTCGTAGGCTGGGTTGCGCGAAGCGCACCCCAGCTTCGCGAGCGCCCGCAAGCGCGCCGCCGTCTCCGCATCCGCCGGAAAGAAGGTCTCCAGCGCCAGCTCCTGCAAGGTCACGTCCACCGGCGTGCCGAAGATGGTCGTGGTGCTGATCAGGTTCAGTACCCCGTCCGGCGTCCGGAAGCGCAGCGGCACGGCGATGCCGAGCACCTCGCCTTCCAGCCGCGTCTCGTCCGCCCCTTCCGGCACCGGATAACCCCGCAACTCCTGCTCCAGCGCGCGCAGCGTGCCATCGCCGGTCGCCTGGATCTGCTGCCGCAGCCGCTCGAACAGGTGGTGCCGCCACTGTCCCAGGTTGGCGAGGCGCGGCGCGACGCCGCGCGGGTGCAGGCTCAGGCGCAGCACGTTGACGGGCGGCTGCAGGAGTTCGGCGTCCACGCCGGCGAAAAGCTGTCCGGCCACGCCGTTGTGCGCCACGAGGTTCCAGTGGCGGTCCACGGCGAGGGCCGGGTGGGGCGCGTGGCTGCGCAGGATCAGCTGCACCGCCTCGCGTGCGGCGGCGAGCGCCGGGTCGTCCAGCGGCCGCTCGCGGTACATGGGCGCGTAGCCGGCCGCCACCAGGAGGGTGTTGCGCTCGCGCAGCGGCACGTCCAGCCGCTCCGCCAGGCGCAGCACCATCTCGCGGCTGGGCACCGAGCGTCCCGTCTCCACGAAACTCAGGTGGCGCGTCGAGATCTCCGCCTCGCCCGCGAGGTCCAGCTGGCTCATGCGGCGGCGCAGGCGCCAGTCGCGCAGGTGTTCGCCGAAGGGGCGCTGCGAAGCCGGCGCGGCCGGCGCGGCAAGGGCGATGTCCATGGCCTCGCATGGTAGAGGGCCCCGCGCGCCGGTTCCATGACCTGGGAGGTCATGCCTTGCCGCCCGTCGGAGCGGGCCCGCGCGGAGGCGGGGCATGGCATCTTGGTATGCTGGCAGGTCCGGGGGCGCCTTGCGCCCCGCCCGTCTCCACGTTCCCAGCATCCATGACCCGCGTCTTCAATTTCAGCCCCGGCCCTGCCACCCTTCCCGAACCCGTCCTGCGGCAGGCCGCCGCGGAGATGCTGGACTGGAACGGCTCCGGCATGTCGGTGATGGAAATGAGCCACCGCGGCAAGGAGTTCATGGGGATCCACGCCGAAGCGGAGGACCTGCTCGCGGAGCTGATGGGCATCCCGTCCGGCTACCAGATCCTGTTCATGCAGGGCGGTGCCATCGGCGAGAACGCGATCGTCCCCATGAACCTGATCGGCGCCACCGGCCGCGCCGACTACGTGCTCACCGGCGACTGGTCGAAGAAGTCCGCGAAGGAAGCGAAGACCTACGGCACGGTGAACGTCGCCGCAACCGGCGAGGCCTCGAAGTTCACGGCCATTCCGAAGCAGTCGGAGTGGAAGCTCGATCCCGGCGCCTCCTACGTCCACATCTGCTCCAACGAGACCATCGGCGGCGTGCAGTTCCACTGGACGCCGGACACGGGCAAGGTGCCGCTCGTGGCCGACATGTCCTCGGACATCCTCTCGCGTCCGCTCGACGTCTCGAAGTACGGCCTGATCTACGCCGGCGCGCAGAAGAACATCGGCCCCTCGGGCCTCACCATCGTCGTCGTTCGCAAGGACCTCCTCGGCCACGCGCTGCCGGTCACGCCGTCTGCCTTCAACTACCAGATCCAGGGCGAAGCGGACTCCATGTACAACACGCCGCCGACCTACGCGATCTACATCGCGGGCCTGGTGCTCAAGCACGTGAAGGCGCTCGGCGGCATGCCGGCCATGGCGGAACACAACGCGCGCAAGGCGAAGATCCTCTACGACTTCCTCGACGGCAGCAGCTTCTTCCGCAGCCCCATCTCGAAGGAGGACCGCTCCCTGATGAACGTGACCTTCTGGCTGAAGGACGACAAGCTCGACGATCCCTTCGTGAAGGGCGCCCTGCAGCACGGGATCTCCGGCATCAAGGGCCACCGCTCCGTGGGCGGCATGCGTGCCTCGATCTACAACGCGATGTCCGTCGAGGGCGTGCACGCCCTCGTGAAGTACATGCAGGACTTCGAAAGGCAGCATGGCTGAGGCCGTGTCCTTCGGGGTCCTGGTACTGAACCAGATCTCGAAGGCTGGTCTCGAGCGGCTGCCTGCCGGCCGCTACCTCACGGGCAAGGACATCGCCGAGCCCGACGCCATCCTGGTGCGTTCCGCGGACCTCCACGGCCGGGAGATCCCGGCTTCCGTGCAGGCCGTCGCCCGCGCCGGCGCGGGCACCAACAACATCCCCGTGCCGGCGCTGAGCGCGCGCGGCGTCCCCGTCTTCAACGCACCGGGCGGCAATGCGAACGCCGTCAAGGAACTCGTGCTCGCGGGCATGCTGATGGCGGCCCGCCGGCTCGGCCAGGCACAGCGCTTCGTCGACACGCTCGATGCCGCCGGCGGTGACCTCGAGAAGGTGGTGGAAGAAGGCAAGAAGGCCTTCGCCGGCTTCGAGCTGTGCCACCAGACGCTGGGCGTCATCGGGCTCGGCAAGGTGGGCGCGCTCGTCGCCGACGCGGCGATCAAGCTGGGCATGCACGTGACGGGCTACGACCCCGACATCACCGTCGAAGCGGCGTGGAGCCTGCCGTCGCAGGTGCAGCGCGCCACCAGCGTGGAAGACGTGCTGAAGCATTGCCTGTTCGTGACCCTGCACGTGCCGCTCGTGCCTGCGACGCGGCACCTGGTGGGTGCGAAGAACCTCCCGCTCATGCAGGCGGACGGCGTGCTGCTGAACTTCTCGCGCGAAGGCGTGGTCGACGATGCCGCGGTGCTGGCGGCGCTCGATGCGAAGCAACTCGGCCATTACGTCTGCGACTTTCCCAACGCGACCATCCTGCGCCACCCGGGCGTCATTGCCTTGCCCCACCTCGGTGCGTCCACGCGCGAGGCGGAGGACAACTGCGCCGTCATGGTGGCCGATCAGCTGCGCGACTACCTGGAGCACGGCAACATCCGCAACGCCGTCAACTTCCCGGACGTCCGCATGGGCCGCGGCACCTCGTGGCGCGTGGCCATCGCCAATGCGAACGTCCCGAACATGCTGGGGCAGATCTCCACGGCGATGGCGCAGGCCGGGCTCAACATCCACAACATGGTGAACAAGTCGCGCGGCGAGATGGCCTACACGCTGGTGGACGTGGACAGCCCCGTGGGGGAGCCGGTGCTCGCCGCCCTGCGCGCCATCGAGGGCGTGCTGTCCGTGCGTTACCTGCCGCAGCCCGCCTGACGCCCCCTCGCCCGCGTCTGGCGGCACAATGACGCAAAGCAACAACGAGAGGTCGAGAGAATGGCTCACGCGTTCGCCGAAACACTCCAGAGCTTCAAGGCCGGCATCGGCCTGGGCGGAAAGTTCTATTCGCTGCCCGCGCTGGCGGCCCAATTCCCCAACGTCAGGCGGCTGCCGGTCTCCATGCGCATCGTGCTGGAGTCGGTGCTGCGCAATTGCGACGGCAGGAAGGTCACCGCCGAGCACGTCGCGCAGGTGGCCAACTGGCAGCCCAACGCGGAACGCACCGAGGAGATCCCGTTCACGGTGGCGCGCGTCGTGCTGCAGGACTTCACCGGCGTGCCGCTGCTGGCCGACCTGGCCGCCATGCGCAGCGCGGCGCAGCGCCTGGGCAAGGACGTCAACAGGATCGAACCGCTGGTGCCGGTGGACCTGGTGGTGGACCACTCGATCATGGTCGACTACTACGGGCAGAAGAACGCCATCGACCTGAACATGAAGCTGGAGTTCCAGCGCAACCGCGAGCGCTACCAGTTCATGAAGTGGGGCATGCAGGCCTTCGACACCTTCGGCGTCGTGCCCCCGGGCTTCGGCATCGTGCACCAGGTGAACCTGGAGTACCTGGCGCGCGGCGTGCACCGCGGCCCGGACGACGTCTGCTACTTCGACTCCCTGGTCGGCACCGACAGCCACACGACGATGATCAACGGCGTGGGCGTGGTGGGCTGGGGCGTGGGCGGCATCGAGGGCGAGGCCGCGATGCTGGGGCAGCCGGTCTACTTCCTCACGCCCGACGTCGTCGGCTTCGAGCTCTCCGGCAAGCTGCGCGAAGGCTGCACCGCCACGGACCTCGTGCTCACCGTGACGGAGATCCTGCGCAGGCACAAGGTCGTGGGCAAGTTCGTCGAGTTCTTCGGCGAGGGCACGCGCAGCCTCGGCGTGACGGACCGCGCCACCATCGGCAACATGGCGCCCGAGTACGGGGCGACGATGGGCTTCTTCCCCGTCGACGAGCGCACCATCGAGTACTTCGAGGGCACCGGCCGCAGCAAGGAGGAAATCAAGCTGCTGGAGGCCTACTTCAAGGCGCAAGGCATGTTCGGCGTGCCGATGCCGGGCGAGGTGGACTACTCGCAGGTGATCCGGCTGGACCTCGGCACGGTGACGCCCAGCCTCTCCGGCCCCAAGCGGCCGCAGGACCGCATCGAGATCGGCAAGGTGGCCGAAACCTTCCGCACGCTGTTCTCGAAGCCCGTCGCCGAGAACGGCTTCAACAAGGCACCCGAGCTGCTGCAGACGCGCCACCTGGTGCACCGGCCGGGCGTGAACCTGATCGAGGACCGCCTCCCGCCCGACAATCCGCCGGTGCCGGCGGACGCGCCGCGCTTCGAGCTGGAGATGCAGGCCAACAAGCCGACGCCGCCGTCCGCGCACACGATGTCGGTGCCGCCGGTGGAGGTGGGCGACATCACGATCGGCAACGGCGACGTGCTGATCGCGGCCATCACGAGCTGCACCAACACGTCCAACCCCGGCGTGATGCTGGCGGCGGGCCTGCTGGCGAAGAAGGCGGTGGAGAAGGGCCTGCGCGTGCAGCCGCACATCAAGACCTCGCTCGCGCCCGGCTCGCGCATGGTCACCGAGTACCTGCGCGACGCGAAGCTGCTGCCCTACCTGGAGCAGCTCGGGTTCACGCTCGCCGGCTACGGCTGCACGACCTGCATCGGCAACTCGGGCGACCTCACGTCCGAGATCAACGAGGCGATCAGCCAGAGCGACCTGGTGTGCGCCGCCGTGCTGTCCGGCAACCGCAACTTCGAGGCCCGCATCCACCCGAACATCAAGGCCAACTTCCTCGCCAGTCCGCCGCTGGTGGTGGCCTACGCGATCGCCGGCACGATGCTGAAGGACCTCATGACGGAGCCCGTCGGCAGGAACGACAAGGGGCAGGACGTCTGGCTGGGCGACATCTGGCCGTCCAGCGACGAGGTCCAGAAGCTGATGAAGTACGCGATGAACGCGAAGGGCTACCGGTCCAACTACGCGAAGGTGAAGAGCGACCCCGGCGAGCTGTGGAAGAACATCGAGGGCGCGGCGGGCGAGACCTACGACTGGCCCGCCAGCACCTACATCGCCGAGCCGCCGTTCTTCGACGGCTTCACGCTGGAGGCGCCGGCGACCTCCGCGGCCGGCGGCACCGCGGGTGCGGCGCAGCCGCATGCGATCCGCGACGCGCGCATCATGGCGCTGTTCGGCGATTCCATCACGACGGACCACATCTCGCCGGCCGGCTCGATCAAGGACACGTCCCCCGCCGGCCGCTACCTGCTGGAGAACGGCGTGCAGAAGCCGGACTTCAACAGCTACGGTTCGCGCCGCGGCAACCACGAGGTCATGATGCGCGGCACCTTCGCCAACGTGCGCATCAAGAACCTGATGCTGCCCGCCGGCCCCGACGGCTCGCGCAAGGAGGGCGGCTACACCCTCTACCGCGGCGGGGACGGCCAGGCGCAGGAGATGTTCATCTACGACGCGGCGATGAAGTACATCGCCGAAGGCCGCCCGACCGTCGTCTTCGCGGGCGAGGAATACGGCACCGGCTCGTCCCGCGACTGGGCGGCCAAGGGCACGCAGCTGCTCGGGATCAAGGCCGTGGTGGCGCGCAGCTTCGAGCGCATCCACCGCAGCAACCTCGTGGGCATGGGCGTGCTGCCGCTGCAGTTCCAGGGCGACATGGGCTGGCAGTCGCTGGGGCTCACGGGCGAGGAGCTGGTGGACATCGAGGTCGACCCGCAGCTCAAGCCCATGAGCAACGCCGCGCTGATCATCCGCAAGCCGGACGGCACCAGCCGCGAGGTGAAGCTCACGCTGCGCATCGACACGCCCATCGAGGTGGACTACTACCGCCACGGCGGGATCCTGCCTTACGTGCTGAGGCAGCTCTTGACCCAGTGATGCTCGAACTGCTGGTGGCCGGCGGCGGGATCGCCGGCCTCGCCGCGGCGGTCGCGGCCCGGCATGCCGGCTGGGAGGCGCGCCTGTTCGAGCAGGCGCCCGAATTCACGGAGGTCGGTGCCGGGATCCAGCTCGGGCCGAACGCGACGCGCATCCTGCGCGAATGGGAGCTGTCCCCGCAGGCCCTGCACGCCGTGGCGCCGCCCCGCCTGCGCGTGCGCGACGGGGTCGACGGCGCCTTGCTCGCGCTGATGCCGCTGGGTGCGGATTTCGAGCGGCGCTACGGCGCGCCTTACCTCACGGTGCATCGCGCCGACCTGCACTCGGCGCTGCTGGCCGCCGCCCGCGACGCCGGCACGCGCCTGCACCCGGCCTGCCGCGTCCTCGAGGCGCAGGAGAGGGCCGATGCCGTCGCCCTGCGCACCGAGCGCGCGAAAGGGGTGGAAGGCGATGCGCTCGCCGTCGCCGAAGGCGTGTGGAGCGGCCTGCGCGCGCTGGTCGCCGAGGACGGGGCGCCGCGGAGCACCGGCCATCTCGCCTATCGCGGCATGGTGCGCCAGCAGGACCTGCCGCCGCTGCTGCGCAGCGACGAGGTGACCGTGTGGCTCGCCCCGCGCATGCACCTCGTGACCTATCCGGTGCGCGACGGCGAGTGGCTCAACGCGGTGTGCGTGGTCGAAGGCACGCAGGCGGGCGACCCGCGCAGCTGGGACCACGCGGCCTCGCAGGCGCAGCTGGACGCGGCGCTGGGCCCCGTGTGCAATGCCGTGCGCGAGCGCGTGGCGTGCATCCCCGAGTGGCGCCTGTGGGTGCTGCATGCGCGCACGCCGGTGGCGGCGCCCGGTGAGCTGGCCCGGGGCCGCATCGCGCTGCTCGGCGACGCGGCGCACCCGATGCGTCCCTACCTCGCGCAAGGCGCGGGCATGGCGATCGAGGATGCGCGGGAATTGCAGCGCGTGCTGTCGGTGGCCGACGGCCGCGTGATCGACGTGCCGACGGTCTTGCGCCGCTATGCGCTGAACCGCTGGGAGCGGGTCGCGAAGGTGCAGGAGCGTTCCGAGCGCAACGGGACGGTGTTCCATGCGACCGGGCCGCTGCGCATGGCGCGCAACACGGCGCTGCGGACGCTGGGGGCGAAGCTGCTGGACCAGCCGTGGTTGTATCGTTGACCGGTGGGGTTCACTTCGTTTACCTGCCCGCGGCCCGCCGCGGCCACCCCACAGAAACCCACGCGCGTGAGCCATCCCCTGTAGGGTGGCGGCGCGCCAGCGCCGGAAGGTGAGCGCCAGCAAACCCCACCGCCAGGCTCACAAGTCCGTCCGCAGCTGCCAGATCTCCGGAAACAGCACCACGTCCAGCATCTTGCGCAGGTAGCTCACCCCGCCCGTGCCGCCCGTGCCGCGCTTGAAGCCGATCACCCGCTCCACGGTGGTCACGTGCCGGAAGCGCCAGAGGCGGAACGCGTCTTCCAGGTCCGTGAGCTCCTCGCCGAGCTGGTACAGGTCCCAGTGCTGCTGCGGCGCGCGGTACACCTGCAGCCAGGCCTGCTCCACTTCCTTGCTCGCCTCGTACGGCTGCGTCCAGTCGCGCTGCACGTGCGAGGCGGGCATGGGCACGCCGCGGCGCGCGAGCAGGCGCAGCGACTCGTCGTAGAGCGAAGGCGCCTCGTACGCCGCCTGCACCACGGAGAGCCGCTCCGCATGGTGCGCGTGCGGCTTGAGCATCGCCGCATTCTTGTTGCCGAGGCGGAATTCGATGCAGCGGTACTGCCAGCTCTGGAAGCCGCTGGAGTTCGCGAGGTAGGGACGGATCGCGCTGTACTCCGGCGGCGTCATGGTCGCCAGCACGTCCCACGCGTGCACCAGCTGCTCCATGATGCGCGAGACGCGGGCCAGCATCTTGAACGCGGGCGGCAGCTCGTCGGCGGCGATGCTGGCGATGGCGGCCGAGAGCTCGTGCAGCATCAGCTTCATCCAGAGCTCGCTCGTCTGGTGCTGCACGATGAACAGCATCTCGTTGTGGTCCGGCGAGAGCGGCTTCTGCGCCGACAGGATCGCGTCGAGCTGCAGGTAGTCGCCGTAGCTCATGTCCCGGCTGAAATCGAGCTGCGCGCGCTCGCTGCGCACGATGTCTTCTGGCTTGTTCATGTCACTGCATGCTGCTGGTTGAATTCGGGCCGCTGCCACTCCTCCTCGGCGAGGACCTGGCGCAGGTGCTCCACGGCGTGCCACGTGTCCTCGAAGCCGACATACAGCGGCGTGAAGCCGAAGCGCAGGATGTCGGGGCGGCCGGCGCGGAAGTCGCCGATGACGCCGCGCGCGATCAGCGCCTGCACGATCGCGTAGGCGCCGGTGTCGCGCGTGAGGCAGACCTGCGAGCCGCGCCGCGCGTGTTCGCGCGGCGTCGCCAGGCCGAGGCCGTGGCCGGCGCAGCGCTCCTCCACGAGCGCGATGAACAGGTCGGTGAGCGCGAGCGACTTGCGGCGCAGGGCCTGCATGCCGCCGAAGCGGTCCGCGGCGTGCAGCGTGTCGAGGCCGCATTCCAGCGCCGTCATGCTCAGGATCGGCTGCGTGCCGCACAGGTAGCGCGCGATGCCCGCGGCCGGCTGGTAGTCGTGCGTGAAGGCGAACGGCGCGGCGTGGCTCCACCAGCCGGAGAGCGGCTGCCAGAAGCGGTCCGCATGCCGCGGGTGCACCCATGCGAAGGCAGGCGCGCCCGGGCCGCCATTGAGGTACTTGTAGCCGCAGCCGATGGCGAAGTCGGCGTCGGCCCCGCGCAGGTCGACCTCCACCGCGCCGGCGCTGTGGGCCAGGTCCCAGACAACCAGCGCCCCCGCGGCATGCGCCGCGCGCGTCACGGCGGCCATGTCGTGCATCGCGCCGGTGCGGTAGTTGACGTGCGTGAGCATCAGCACCGCGGTGCGCTCGTCGACCGCCGCGGGCAGCTCCTCTGCGTCCACGAGGCGCAGCTCGAGCCCGCGCTCGCGGCAGAGGCCTTCGGCGATGTAGAGGTCGGTGGGGAAGTTGCTGCGCTCGCTGACGATCACGCGGCGCGACGGGGCATCGGCGGCCGTGATGGAAAGCGCCGCGCTCAGCACCTTGAACAGGTTGATCGACGTGCTGTCGGTCGCCACCGTCTCGCCGGCGCCGGCGCCGACCAGCGCGCCTATCCTGTCGCCGAGCCGGCGCGGCAGCTCGTACCACCCGGCGGTGTTCCAGGAGCGGATCAGCCCCTGGCCCCATTCCTCGCGCACCGCCTTTGCGACCCGTTCCGGCGCGGCCCTGGGCAGCGGGCCGAGCGAATTGCCATCGAGGTAGATCACGCCTTCGGGCAGCGTGAAGAGGTCGCGCAGCGGGCGCAGCGGGTCGCGCGCGTCGAGGGCGCGGCAATCTTGCAGGGTCGTCGTCATGGAAGGCTTCGCAGCACGGCGCGCACGGGGGACGCGTCGGCGGCCATGAGTTTCAGGGGCAGGGCGATCAGCTCGTAGTCGCCTTCCGGGACCGCGTCGAGGACGAGGTTCTCCAGCACGCGCAGGCCGCGGCGGCGGATCACCTGGTGGCTGTCCAGGGTCTTGCTTTCCGCCGGGTCGATGCTGGCGGTGTCGATGCCGACGAGGCGCACGCCGAGGTCGGCGAGGCGCTCAAGCGTCTGCGGTGCATAGGCGGCCAGCTGCGGGTCCCAGCGGTCCACGGGGGCGCGCTCGTACGTGCGCACGAGCACGCGGGCGGGCAGGTCCTGCACGGCGTGCGCGAGGTCGTCCCAGGTCACGAGCGGGCCGCGCCCGATCGCGTGGATCACGCGGCAGCGTCCCAGGTAGGGCTCCAGGTCGAGCGCGCCCACCGGCACGCCCTGCGGGTCGTAGTGCAGCGGGGCGTCGGCGTGAGCGCCCACGTGGGGCGAGAGGGTCAGCGTGCTGACGTTGACGGGGCAGCCGGGCGCGATCTGCGCGGCCCACTGCTGGCGGTACGGCGTGTCGCCGGGGAAGACGGGCGCGCCTTCCTGCACCGGCGGAGAGATGTCCCAGAGGCGTGGCATGCGGCGCAGTGTGCGCTGCTGCCGGAGGGCGTGGTGTCGGTTGCTTCCAACAGCCTGCAAAAATTCTTCAGGCTTAAAGCATCCCCGTTTCGACCGGCGCCAGGCCGTGCCGTGCCCGTGCCTGCTCGCACGCGTCGCTGCCGGGCTCGAGCTCGCGGCAGGGGTTGGGTCGCCACTCGTAGATGCCGCAGGAGGCGCGCTCGCCGACCTTGCCGACGAGGGCCGCGCAGCGGACGGGCTGGTGGTCGGTGCCGCGCATGCGCCAGGTGCTGCCCGTCACCTCGACGGCGAGGCCCATGGGAACGGTGCCGCCTTCGTCCAGCAGTTCGCAGGCGGAGAAATCGACGCGGTAGGCGGCGCAGCAGGCGCCGCAGCGCAGGCAAGGGTGCTCGGGATTTTCTTGTGACATTTCAACGTCAACGCGAGAAGCGGCGCGGGCGTTGGGGCAGGGCTGTATGGAGATACAGATCGCCGCACGCCACAGGAGGCCACCATGGAACTGCAGATCGCGCGCCAGATTATCGACACCCTGGCGCAGGGCATCCACCCGGTCACCGGGGAAGCCATGCCGGAAGACAGCCCTTACAACGCCCCGCCGGTCATCCGCGCGCTGCACGCGGTGTCGCGGGCGCTGGAATGCGCGCTCGCGCCGCCCGGGGAGGCGCCGGAGGGCGGCAAGTCGCGCGGCAGTCCGCCGCCCAATGCCGGCAAGAAGTGGACGGAGCAGGAAGACGCCGCGCTGGAAACCGCCTACGACGCGGGCATCCCGCTGAAGCAGGTCGCGCAGGAGCTCGGTCGCACCGCGTTCGCGGTGGAGCAGCGGCTGGTGAAGCTCGGCAAGGTCGAGGCGCCCGCGGGCGGTGGCCGCTACGGCAGCACGGCCCGCGAGCCGCTCGCGGCCTATGCCTAGTCGGTGACGCGCCCGAGCAGGAGGTACTCCATCAGTGCCTTCTGCACGTGCATGCGGTTCTCCGCCTCGTCCCACACCGCGGACTGCGGGCCGTCGATGACCTCGGCTTCCACTTCCTCGCCGCGGTGCGCGGGCAGGCAGTGCATGAAGAGGGCGTCGGGCTTGGCGACCTTCATCATCTCGGTGTCGACGCACCAGTCCGCGAAGGCCTTGCGGCGCTCCTCGTTCTCCGCCTCGAAGCCCATGCTGGTCCACACGTCGGTGGTCACGAGGTCGGCGCCGCGGCAGGCTTCCATCGGGTCCTTGAACACCTTGTAGCTGTTCGGACTGCGGATGCCGGCGATGTCCTGGTCCACCTCGTAGCCGGTGGGCGTGCTCACGTGCACCGTGAAGCCCAGGAGCTCCGCCGCCTGCAGCCAGGTGTTGGCCATGTTGTTGCCGTCGCCGACCCACGCGACCACGCGGCCCCGGATCGAGCCGCGGTGCTCGATGTAGGTGAAGATGTCCGCCAGGATCTGGCAGGGGTGGAACTCGTTGGTCAGGCCGTTGATGACGGGCACGCGCGAGTGCGCGGCGAAGCGCTCGATCTTGTCCTGCCCGAAGGTGCGGATCATCACCAGGTCCACCATGCGGCTGATCACCTTGGCGCTGTCCTCGATGGGCTCGGCGCGACCGAGCTGGCTGTCGCCCGTGGTGAGGTGCACCACCGAGCCGCCCAGCTGGTACATGCCCGCCTCGAAGCTCACGCGCGTGCGCGTCGAGGCCTTCTCGAAGATCATGGCCAGGGTGCGGTCCGCCAGCGGGTGGTACTTCTCGTAGGCCTTGAACTTGCGCTTGATCTCCGCCGCGCGGCGGAACAGCCACTCGTGCTCCTCGGTGCTGAAGTCGCTGAACTGCAGGAAGTGCTGGATCGGCATGGTGCTCACTGCGCGAGGAAGTCCTTCACCAGCGGGGCCAGGATGGAGACCACCTCGTCCGCCTGGCGCTCGGTCATGATCAGCGGCGGCAGCAGGCGGATCACGGTGTCCGCGGTGACGCTGATCAGCAGGCCGGCGTCCGCGGCGCGCTGCGTGAGCACGCCGCAGTTGCGATCGAGCTCGACGCCGAGCATGAGGCCCTGGCCGCGGATCTCGACCACGCCCTTGAGGCCGCCGAGTTCGCGGGCGAGGGCGCCCTTGAGGTGGGCGCCGACGCGCGAGGCGTTCTCCAGCAGGCCGTCCTCTTCCATGATGCGCAGCGTCTCCACGCCGGCCCGCATGGCCAGCGGGTTGCCGCCGAAGGTCGTGCCGTGGTTGCCCGGCTGGAAGATGTTGGCCGCGCGGGGGCCGGCCACCACGGCCGCGATCGGCACGCCGGAGCCCAGGCCCTTGGCGAGCGGCATCACGTCGGGCTGGATGCCCGCCCACTGGTGGGCGAACCACTTGCCCGTGCGGCCCATGCCGCACTGCACCTCGTCGATGACCAGCAGCCAGTCCTTCTGGTCGCAGAGTTCGCGCACCTTCTGCAGGTAGTCGATGCGCATCTGGTTGATGCCGCCTTCGCCCTGGATGGTCTCGAACATCACGGCCACGACGTTGGGGTTGCCCTGCGTGGCCTTCTTCAGCGCGTCGATGTCGTTCATCGGCACGCGGATGAAGCCTTCCACCAGCGGGCCGAAGCCCTGCTGGACCTTCTCGTTGCCGGTGGCCGAGAGCGTGGCGATGCTGCGGCCGTGGAAGGCCTTCTCGTAGACGACGATCTCGGGGCGGGCGATGCCCTTGTCGTGGCCGAACTTGCGCGCGAGCTTGATCGCCGCCTCGTTGGCTTCCAGGCCGGTCGAGCCGAAAAACACGTTGGTGAGGCCCGACAGCTGCACCAGCTTGGCCGCCAGCTTCTCCTGGTTGGGCACGTGGTAGTAGTTGCAGCTGTGGATGATCTTCGCCACCTGGTCCTGCAGGGCGGGGACCAGCTTGGGGTGGTTGTGCCCGAGCGTGTTGACCGCGATGCCGGCCAGCGCGTCGAGGTAGCGCTTCCCGTTCACGTCCCACACGTAGCAGCCGTCGCCGCGCTCCAGCGCGATCGGCAGCCGGCCGTAGGTGTTCATGGTGTGGGGCGACGACGCCTCGATCTGGGCCATGGGTGCGTTTCCTCGAATCACAAATGAAAGCGGCTCAACGTGTGAAGTGAGCCGTTGAGGGCCGATTGTAGGCACACGGCCCGCGCGCCTTGTTTGAGAATTCCGCATCACAGCGATGCCCGCGACAGCCCCCTGACAGGCCCGCGGGCGACCATGGCGGCTGCCAACTCTTATATAAGATAGAATACTTGTGCGCCGCAGCAAGGGCCTTCCCTGCGCGCCCGGCGCCAGGCCACGACATGGATTCCAAGCTCCCCCGCGAAGTGTTCATCCAGGGCGTCACCCGGGACGGACGCACCTTCCGCCCCAGCGACTGGGCGGAACGGCTGGCCGGGGTCATGAGTTCCTTCCGCCCCGGCGGCGCCCAGCCCGGGAGCCACCTCAATTACTCGCCCTGGTGCATCCCCACGGTGATCGAAGGCGTGAAGTGCGTCATCGTGAACCGCGAACTGCGCGACTACGAGCCCATGGCCTGGGACTTCGTCATCAACTTCGCCAGGGACAACAACCTGAAGGTGTCCGAGGGGAAGTTCGAGAGGTAGCTGCGTATCGGGCAGGAGAACGCAGAGGTCGCAGAGATCACGCAGAGGTCGCGGAGAACAGCCTCCAGAAGGGCTTCTCTGCGACCTCTGCGAACCCTCTGCGACCTCTGCGTTCAGGAATGCCTTCCTCCCGCGCCCGCTGAATGGACGCGCCCATGAAAAAACCGCCCGAAGGCGGTTTCTCACTTTGCTGGCAGCGCACCCGGTTCAAACGGCGCGAACCTTGCGGTTCACGGGCTGACCCGACGCTGTGACGTCAGGCGGCGGCCTGGAGGCCCTTGACCTTCGCGGACAGGCGGGACTTGTCGCGAGCGGCCTTGTTCTTGTGGAAGATGCCCTTGTCGGCCACCGTGTCCACGATCGCTTGCGCCTTGGCGAAGAGTTCGGTCGCCTTGGCCTTGTCACCGGCGGCGACGGCCTTCTCGACGTTCTTCACCGCGGTGCGGTACTTGGAGCGCAGCGAGGTGTTCGCTGCGTTGAGCTTGACGTCCTGGCGGGCGCGCTTGCGGCCCGACGCCAGGCGGGGGTTCTTCTTCTTGGGTTTGGCAGAAGCCATGGGAGATCCTTTACGTGTCTGAGGATGTTGCCAGCAAAGCCGACCATTATAGCCCGCGCCCCAGGAGCCTGCGCGGCAGAGAAACGGGCCTGCGTTGGGCCGAGAAGGGGCCGCAGGCTAGGCGCGGGCGCGGGTCAAGGCTCGACGCCTTGACCCGTGACCGTAACGACGCCTGCGGCCCCTTATCGGCCCAACCCGAAGGGCAGGTGCCTGCAAGCCCGCGATGCGTCGTTGCGACCGCCTTGTGTACGGCAAGTACACGGCGTCGGCCGCGCCTAGCCTCGCGGGCTTGCAGGCACCTGCGCAGGCCCGTTTCTCTGCCGCGCAGGCTCCTGTCCTACGCTCCCGCGGGGCGACCGCCCGAACCGCAGGGCTACACTCGCGGCGGTGAGCCTGTTCAAAGCCGCCTCCACCGTCTCCCTCCTCACCCTCGCGTCCCGCGTCACCGGCCTGGTCCGGGACGTCCTGTTCGCCTCCTTCTTCGGCGTCTCGGCGCTCACCGACGCCTTCTACGTCGCCTTCCGCATCCCCAACCTGTTCCGCCGCATCTTCGGCGAAGGGGCCTTCAGCCAGGCGTTCGTTCCGGTGCTGGCCAGCGTCCGCACGACCGAAGGGGACGCCGGCGCGAAGAACCTCGTGGACCACGTGTCCACCGTGCTGCTCTGGACGCTGGTGGTCCTGTGCATCCTGGGCGTGGTCGGCGCGCCGCTGATGGTGTGGGCGCTGGCGAGCGGCCTGCAGAAGGACCCGCACGCCTACGACGCCGCCGTGCTCATGACCCGCTGGATGTTCCCCTACATCGGCTTCATGTCGCTGGTGGCGCTGGCGGGCGGCATCCTCAACACCTGGAAGAAGTTCGCCGTGCCCGCGGCCTCGCCGGTGCTGCTGAACCTCTGCATGATCGCCTCCATCGCGCTCGCGGCGCCCTGGTTCCGCAGCATCGGCATCGAACCGATCTACTCGCAAGCCATCGGCGTGATGGCGGGCGGGGTGCTGCAGCTGGCGATCCAGGTGCCGGCGCTGCGCCGCATCGGCATGTGGCCGCGCATCGGCGTGGCGTTCTCCGGCCTGCGCGCGGCGTGGAACGACCCGTCGACGCGCAAGATCCTCGGCCTGATGCTGCCGGCGCTGCTCGGGGTCAGCGTCGCGCAGATTTCCTTGCTCATCAACACGCAGATCGCCTCCTGGCTGCCCGCGGGCAGCGTGAGCTGGCTGAACAATGCCGACCGCCTGATGGAATTCCCGACGGCGCTGCTCGGAGTCGCGCTCGGGGTCGTGCTCATGCCGCAGCTCGCGGCGGCGCGCGCCAGCCAGGACGAGGAGCGCTACTCCGGCATGCTGGACTGGGGCCTGCGCCTCGTGGTGCTGCTCGCGATCCCGAGCTCGGTGGCGCTGCTGGTCTTCGCCGCGCCGCTGGTGGCGACGCTGTTCCACTACGGCGCCTTCAAGGACAGCGACGTGGGCCAGGTCGCCTTCGCGCTCGCCGGCTACGGCACGGGGCTGCTGGGGCTGGTCGCGATCAAGGTGCTGGCGCCCGGCTACTACGCCAACCACGACATGAAGACGCCGATGAAGATCGCGATCGCGGCGCTCGTCGTCACGCAGCTGCTGAATGCGGTGCTGGTGCCTTTCCTCCAGCACGCGGGGCTCGCCCTGTCGATCGGCATCGGCGCGCTGGTCAACGCGGGCGCGCTGCTCGTGGGGCTGCTGCGCCGGGGCAGCTACAAGCCGCGGCCGGGATGGCTCGTCTTCGCGCTGCAGGTGCTCGCGGCCTCCGCGCTGCTCGCGGTGTTCCTCACCTGGGCCGCGCATGCCTTCCCCTGGACGGCATGGCGCGTGGAGCCGTGGAGGCGCGCCGGCATGATGGCCGCGATGCTCGCCGGCGCGATGGTCCTCTACTTCGGCGCATTGCTCGCGGCGGGCGTGAAGCTGCGCCAGTTTGTCACGCGCTGAGCCGCCTCGTTGCCCCTCACCCGCAGGGCGCTTGACGCTCGCTGGCCCGTCCATTACAAACATCGCATGTCGTCGCTCCAGTTCACTGCGCCCACGCCCCTGGAATATTTCCGGATGCTGGTGCAGAGCGACGAACAGTTCCCGCTGCTGGAGGCCGCCGCCAGCATCGCGCAGGACGAATACCCGGACCTCGACCTGCAGGTCGTGCTGGGCGACGTCGACCAGCTGCTCGCGCGGCTCAAGCGCCGCATCCCCGCGGATGCCGCGGCGCTGCAGCGCCTGCGCACGCTCAACCAGTTCTTCTTCCGCGACCTGAGCTTCGGCGGCAACGTCAACGACTACTGCGACCCGGACAACAGCTACCTCAACGTGGTGCTGCGCACGCGGCGCGGCATCCAGATCTCGCTGGCCGTGCTGTGGATCGAGCTCGCGCAGGGCATCGGCCTGCACGCGCGCGGCGTCTGCTTCCCCGGGCACTTCATGGTGAAGGTCAACCTGCCGAAAGGGCAGGTGGTGATCGACCCCTTCACCGGCCAGTCGCTGTCGCGCGAGGAACTCTCCGAACGCCTGGAGCCGTACAAGCGGCGCAGCGGACTGGTCGACGAGTTCGAGGTGCCGCTGGGCCTGTACCTGCAGGCCGCGCCGCCGCGCGACATCCTCGCGCGCATGCTGCGCAACCTGAAGGAGATCCACCGCGCGCAGGAGGACTGGCAGCGGCTCATCGCCGTGCAGAACCGCCTGCTCGTGCTGCTGCCCGACGCCTGGGCCGAGTACCGCGACCGCGGCCTCGCGCACGCGGAGCAGGGCCACACGGCGCTCGCGGTGGAGGACCTCGAGACCTACCTGGTCCACGCGCAGGACGCGCTGGACATCGACGCGATCGCCGATCGCGTCGCGGACCTTCGCCGTGCCATCCCGTAGGCTGGCTTGCGCGCCAGCGCGCTGCAGGCTGGGTTGCCGCGCCAGCGCACCGTAGGCTGGGTTGCGCGGCAGCGCACCCCAGCGTTCGCGCCTAGCGCTGCGTCCCGCCGACCACCGCGAGGCGCCCCGCCTCGTTGAGCGGCTTCCCCCCGAGGATCGTCGAGCGCGACTCCGTCAGCACCGAATTGCGGTGCGTCTCGTGCAGGGGCCGTGCGCCCAGCACCGAGGGCTTGCGCACCGGCAGGATGGGCTCGCGCTTCACCTCCGGTGCCGGCGCCGGATTCATCACCGGCTGCAGCCACTGCAGGATGGACTCCCACTGGCCCAGGTCGATGGTCGCCTTGTCCTTCGGCACGTCGAACAGGGTCAGCCCGCGTTCGAGGCAGCGCACGTAGTTCTGCGTCTCGCGCAGCACGCCGATCATCTCCACGTTCGCTTCCTTCGCCCAGGCGCGCAGCGTGTCGGCGCCGCTGGTGCGGTTGTCCACGCGCATGCCCACCGCGGCCACCTTGCACTGGCCCTTGGCCACGCGCGGCAGCGTGTGCAGTTCGGCGAGGCAGGCGGCGGCCGATTCGCGGTCGAAGACGGAGGGGCACACCGGCATGACGATCGCGTCGGCGAACATCACGATGCGCGAGAGCTCGAAGCCGTGCAGGCCGCCCGGCGTGTCCAGCACCACGTGGGTGATGCCCGTGGGCACGCGCAGCACGTTCTTCTGGTCGATCACCCAGGGGGCGATGGCGGGGAGGGATGCGTCGCGCCGTCGCAGCCAGCCGCGGCTTGATTGCTGGCGGTCGATGTCGCCCAGCATCACGGCGAGCCCCTGGTGCGCGCACCAGGAAGCCACGTGGGCGGCGAAGGTGCTCTTCCCGCTGCCCCCCTTCCGGTTGACGACTGCGATGACCGGCATGGTTCCTCTCCCGACGGTGAGGGGCCAGTGTCGGGGACGGTCCCGCGGCTGTCCAGCGCCCGCGGGCATTTTCCCGCTCCTCGTTTTGTAGCGGCGCAACGCGCCGCCGCCTGTCCGGCGCTAGCTGCCGTTCGCCGCCGCCGGGGCCTTCCAGGCCAGGACGGCGAGGGCCAGGGCGCTGGTCACGGCCCCCGCCACGAAGGTGCTCGCGCCTCCCAGCCTGTCCCACAGCAGGCCGGCGAGGGCGCTCGCGACCAGCATCGCGATGCCGCTCGCGAGGTTGAACATGCCGAAGGCGGTGCCGCGCAGCGGCGCGGGCGAGGTGTCCGCCACCATCGCGGCGAGCAGGCCCTGCGTGAGCGCCATGTGCAGTCCCCACAGCACGATGCCGGCCCACAGCAGCGGCCCGTGGTCGGCGAGCGCGAGGGCCACGTCGGCGGCGATCAGCACCGCCAGGCCGGCGGCGAGCAGCTTGCGGTGCGACATGGTGTCGGCGAGGCGCCCGAAGGGATACGCGCCCAGGGCATACACGACGTTCATCGCGATCAGCACCAGCGGCGCCCACGCGATCGGCAACCCGCCCTGCTGCGCCCGCAGCACGAGGAAGGCCTCGCTGAAGCGCGCCAGCGTGAACAGCGCGCCTATGCCCACGACCCACCAGTAGGGCGCTGCGAGCCGCCGGAGGTTCTCGCGGCGGATCGGGTTGACGCGCTTCGCTCCCGGCGGCGCATCGGGCTCCTGCACGCCGAAGGCGAGCAGCGCCACCGAGAGCGCCGCAGGGATCACGGCCACCCAGAAGATCGCGTGGAAGTCGTTCGCCCACAGCAGCATGAGGCCGATGGCGAGCAGGGGGCCGGTGAACGCCCCCACCGTGTCGAGCGACTGCCGCAGCCCGTACGCGGCGCCGCGTTGCTCGGGCAGCACGAGGTCGGCGACCAGCGCATCGCGCGGCGCGCCGCGCAGTCCCTTGCCGACGCGGTCGATGAGCCGCGCGCCGAGCACCATGCCGGACGTGGTCGCCAGCGCGAACAGCGGCTTGGCGACGGCGCCGAGCCCGTAGCCGAGCACCGCGAGCGGCTTGCGGCGGCCCAGCCAGTCGCTCCATGCGCCGGAGAAGACCTTGACGATCAGGGCGGTGGCTTCGGCAGCCCCCTCGATCAGCCCGATGGCCAGCATGCTGGCGCCCAGGCCGGTGGCGAGGAAGACGGGCAGCAGGCTGTGGATCATCTCCGAGGAGACGTCCATCAGCAGGCTGACGAAGCCCAGCGCCCAGATGCTCGCGGGCAAGCGCGAGCGCGCGGCGGACGCGCCGCCTTCAGGCGACGGTGACGCTGGCACCGTCCCCGCGCGGCGCGATGCGGCCGATCTCGTGCACGGCCTCGCCCTGCTGGCGCAGCGTGGCGGCGACGGCCGCGGCTTCGGCGGCAGCCACCACGACGACCATGCCGATGCCGTTGTTGAACGTGCGGTTCATCTCGTGGTCGTCGATCGCCGCCGTGGCCTGCAGCCACTGGAACAGCTCCGAGCGCGGCCAGCTGCCCTTGCGCAGGTGCGCGGCCAGGCCGTCCGGCAGCACGCGCGGGATGTTCTCCAGCAGGCCGCCGCCCGTGATGTGCGCCAGCGCCTTGATGCCCGCGTGCTGCTGCAGGGCCGCGAGCACCGGCTTCACGTAGAGCCGCGTCGGCTCCATCACCGCGTTGCGGAACGGCTTGCCGTCCAGGGTGGCGGGCAGCTGGCCACCGGCGCGCTCGAGGCACTTGCGCACCAGCGAGAAGCCGTTGGAATGCACGCCGCTGGAGGACAGGCCCAGCACCACGTCGCCGGCCTGCACGTTGCGGCCGGTGAGGATCTTCGATTTCTCCACGGCGCCGACCGCGAAGCCCGCCAGGTCGTATTCGCCGGCGGGATACATGCCGGGCATTTCCGCGGTCTCGCCGCCGATCAGGGCGCAGCCGGAGAGCTCGCAGCCGCGGGCGATGCCGCCCACGACGGCCGCCGCCGTGTCCACGTCCAGCTTGCCGCAGGCGAAGTAGTCGAGGAAGAACAGGGGCTCGGCACCTTGCACCAGCACGTCGTTGACGCTCATCGCCACCAGGTCGATGCCCACCGTGTCGTGCATGTTCCACTCGAACGCCAGCTTGAGCTTGGTGCCCACGCCGTCGGTGCCGCTCACGAGCACCGGCTCCTGGTAGCGCTTGGGCACCTCGAACAGCGCGCCGAAGCCGCCGATGCCCGCCAGCACGCCTTCGCGCATCGTCTTCTTCGCGAGCGGCTTGATGCGCTCGACCAGCGCGTCGCCGGCGTCGATGTCGACGCCGGCATCCTTGTACGAGAGGGGGGAAGCGTTCATGCAGGTGCTGGCCGGGCCCCTGGAGCGCCGGCCGATAGAATTTGCGCCTGATTTTAGTGTCTCCGGGCCCATCGCCCGGTTCCATCCACCCGTGCAACCCCTCCCCACCGCGAAGCGGGCATGAAGCAGCTGCCCCTGGACATCGGCCTGGCGCGCGCCCCCACGCTGGCGACTTTCCTGGCCGGGCCCAACGAGGCCGCCTGGAAGCACCTGCAGCTGTGGGTGGGCAGCCCCACGCGCTCGCCGGTGCCTACCTACCTCTGGGGCGCGGCGGGCAGCGGCAAGACCCACCTGCTGAAGGCCGTGCAGGAGAGCCTGCGCGAGCAGGGCGCCACCGTCGGCTGGCTCGACCCCTCCATGGTGGAACCGCCTGCCTACGACGAGCGCTGGGCGGCGGTGCTGATGGACGACGTGCAGGCGTACAGCGCCGTGCAGCAGCACGCTGCCTTCAGCTGGTTCGTGCAGGCGCAGGCGCTGCAGCGCGGCGTGCTGGCCGCCGGCCTGGCCGCTCCCGCGCACCTGGAGCTGCGCGAGGACCTGCGCACGCGGCTCGGCTGGGGCCACATCTTCGAGCTGCACGTCCTGTCGGAGCCGGAGCGCCGCGCGGTGCTGCGCCAGGCGGCCGACGCCCGCGGCGTCTTCCTCGGCGACGACGTGATGGACTTCATCCTGCACCGCTTCTCGCGCGACCTCGGCAGCCTCATGCAGCTGCTCGACCACCTCGACGCCTACGCCCTGCAGACGCAGCGCGCCATCACCATCCCGCTCATCAAGTCCATGCTGGAGAACGCGTGAGCAAACCCAAGGTCGCGCTGTTCGACCTCGACCACACCCTGCTGCCCATCGACTCGGATTATTCCTGGGGCAAGTTCACCCAGCAGATCGGCTGGACGGACCCGGTCGACTTCAAGCGCCGCAACGACGAGTTCTACGCCCATTACGTGGCCGGGACGCTGGACGTGCACGACTACGTGCGCTTCGCCGTCGAGGCCTTGCGCCTGCGCGGCGCCGGCGCGTACGAGGAGGCGCACGCGCGCTTCATGCGCGAGTGGATCACGCCCGTGCTGATGCCGCAGGCCATCGACCTCGTGCGCTCGCACCAGCAGCAGGGCGACCAGGTGGCCATCGTGACCGCCACGAACGAGCTCGTCACCCGCCCCATCGCGGCCGCGCTCGGCGTGCCCGATCTGATCGCGGTCGAGCTGGAGCGCGACGCCTCCGGCTGGATCACCGGCGAGATCGCCGGCGTGCCGTCCATGCGCGAAGGCAAGGTCGTGCGCGTCACGGACTGGCTGGCCGCCCGCGGGCTGGACTGGCTGGACGTGGAGACCACCTTCTACTCGGACTCGATGAACGACCTGCCGCTGCTGGAGCGGGTGGAGCATCCGGTCGCCACCAATCCGGATCCCCGCCTGCGCACCCTCGCCCTCGAGCGCGGCTGGCGTATCCTCGACCTCTTCCCAAGACAATGATCAAGAAGTTCATCGACAACCTCATCGCGGGCGCCACCGGCCGCAAGCCCCGGTTCGGCAAGCGCAAGGAGGTCGGCCCGCAGGAGCACGCGATCGACCCCACGCTGGTCGACGAGCGGGCCCTGTCCGTGGTGCACACGCTCAAGGAAGCGGGGCACGAGGCCTACATCGTCGGCGGTGCCGTGCGCGACCTGCTGCTGGGCCTGCGCCCCAAGGACTTCGACGTGGCGACCAACGCGACGCCGGAGCAGGTGAAGTCGCTGTTCCGGCGCGCCTTCATCATCGGCCGGCGCTTCCGCATCGTGCACGTCGTGTTCGGCCGCGGCCGCGAGCACGAGGTCATCGAGGTGTCCACCTTCCGCGCCTACCTCGACGCCGCCAGCGCGGAAGCCGTGAGCGGCAACGAGCGCACGAGCAAGAGCGAACTCGCGGGCATGCACCACGCGGTGGACGCGTCCGGCCGCGTGCTGCGCGACAACGTGTGGGGCCCGCAGGAGGAAGACGCGGCCCGGCGCGACTTCACGATCAACGCCATGTACTACGACCCGGAGACGCGGATCGTGGTGGACTACCACGGCGGCATCACCGACGCCAAGAAGCGCCTGCTGCGCATGATCGGCGACCCGGCGACCCGCTATCGCGAGGACCCGGTGCGCGTGATCCGCGCCGTGCGCTTCGCCGCCAAGCTCGCGGGGCTCGGCTTCAAGTTCGATCCCAAGACCAAGTCGCCGCTGCTGCACGCGCTGCCGCTGCTGCAGGAAGTGCCGCAGAGCCGCCTGTTCGACGAGATGCTCAAGCTGCTGCAGACGGGCCATTCGCTGGCGACCATCGAGCAGCTCAAGGCGCTGGGCATGGCGCGCGGCATCTACCCGCTGCTGGACCTGGTCGTCGAGCGCGCCGAGCAGCCCTTCGTGCGTGCGGCGCTGCAGGACACGGACCGGCGCGTCAACGAAGGCAAGCCGGTGGCGCCCAGCTTCCTGCTCGCGTGCGTGCTGTGGTCGGACGTGCGCGAAGGCTGGCAGGACCGCACGGCGCGCCGCCTGCATCCTTTCCCCGCGCTGCAGGAATCGATCGACGAGGTGTTCGATGCGCGCATCGGCGACATCTCCGGCCGCGGCAAGCTCGGCGCCGACATGCGCGAGATCTGGATGATGCAGCCGCGCTTCGAGAAGCGCAGCGGGCAGACGCCGTTCACGCTGGTGGAGCAGCCGCGCTTCCGCGCCGCCTTCGACTTCATGCGCCTGCGCGCCGACATCGGCGAGGTGGACGTGATGCTGGCCGACTGGTGGCAGGAGTTCAGCCAGGCGAGCGACCTGGTGCGCGAGGACCTGGTCGCCGCCCTGCGCGACGAGCAGCGCAAGCAGCAGCAGCCGCGCGTGCGCCGCGTGAAGCCGCAGGCGAGCGCCGAGGGTGAAGCGCCGGCACCCGAGCGCCGCGCGGCGGAAGGCGAAGCGGCCGAGGGCGAAGGCGCCACCGGCGACGCCCCGCGCAAGCGCCGCCGCCGTCGGCGCAAGCCGGCGGGCCAGGGCGGCGGCGAGCACGCGCCGCATGCGCCGTCCGCGGGCGAATCGGCCGAATAGGAAGCCGCCGTGCGCGAGCCGGTGACCGCCTTCGTCGGCCTCGGCGCGAACCTCGGGGACGCGCAGGGCACGGTGCGGCAGGCGATCCTGGACCTGGGGCACTTGCCGGCGACGCAACTCGTGCAGTCCTCGCGTCTCTACCGCAGCGCGCCGGTGGATGCGGGCGGGCCCGATTTCATCAATGCCGTCGCCGAGGTGCGGACCGGGCTCACGGCGCCCGCGCTGCTGGCCGCCTTGCAGCAGCTGGAACAGGGCGCCGGCCGCGAGCGTCCGTACCGCCATGCGCCGCGCACGCTCGACCTGGACCTGCTGCTCTATGGCGACGCGCGCATCGCCAGCCCGTCGCTCACCGTGCCGCATCCGCGCCTGCGTGAACGGGCGTTCGTCCTTCTCCCCCTGCACGAACTCGCTTCCGAACGCGTGTCCGCGGACGAACTGGCGGCCGTCGTGGACCAGCGCATCGCTCCATTACCTCCCACGTCATCGCCGGCATGACGGCGGACCGGCACCATGCGTGCAGGTTCAACGAAGGAGAGAAGACATGAGCGACACGGGTCTCATCGCCGTTGCATGCGGCTTGATCATCGGCCTCGGCGCCATCGGCGCCTGCCTCGGCATCGGCACCATGGGCGGCCGCTTCATCGACGGCGCGGTCCGCCAGCCCGAGATGATGGAACCGCTGCAGACCAAGATGTTCCTGCTGGCCGGCCTGATCGACGCGAACTTCCTGATCGGCGTGGGCGTCGCGATGATGTTCGTGTTCGCGAATCCGTTCGCGAAGTAGAAGGCGGACAGCCGAACGCAGAGGTCGCAGAGGAACTTCCGAGGATTTTCTCTGCGATCTCTGCGTTCGGCTGCCCGTTTCCGGAGCCTCAGGGCACGTAGGCTGGGTTGCCCGAAGGGCACCCCAGCTTTTCGCACCGGCGCGGGTTGCTGGGGTGCGCTCCGCGCAACCCAGCCTACCGGTGCTGATCGGGGTGGGTGGCCATGATGTTCGTCTTCGCGAATCCGTTCGCGAAGGAGAAGGCGGACATCCGAACGCAGAGGTCGCAGAGGTTGCGCAGAGGTCGCAGAGGAACTTCCGAGGATTTTCTTTGCGGGTCCTCTGCGATCTCTGCGTTCGGCTGCCCGTTTCCGGAGCCTCAGGGTACGTAGGCTGGGTTGCCCGAAGGGCACCCCAGCTTTTCGCAATGGCGCTGGTTGCTGGGGTGCGCTCCGCGCAACCCAGCCTACCGGTGCTGATCGGGGTGGGGGTGGCCCATGATGTTCGTCGTCGCGAATCCGTTCGCGAAGGAGAAGGCGGACATCCGAACGCAGAGGTCGCAGAGGAAATCCTCAAGAATTCCTCTGCGACCTCTGTGCAATCTCTGCGACCTCTGCGATCTCTGCGTTCGGCTGCCCGTTTCCGGAGCCTCAGAACCAGTGCACCAGCCCCGACTGCTCCGCATTCTGCGGATTCGACCCCGCGTCGCGCACGCGCTGCAACGCGTCCTCCGCCGGCAGGCCGAGGGCCTTCAGCAGGCACGCGGCTGCGGTGCCCGTGCGGCCCAGGCCAGCGGCGCAGTGCAGCAGCACGATGTCGCCGCCGCGCAGGTCGTGGGACAGCGTCGCGATGTCGCGGCGGAAGCCGGCGGGGTCTTCGGGGAGGCCGAAGTTGCGCATGGGGACGTGCAGCCAGCGGAACGGCAGGCCGCCGCGCGCGAGGGCCGCGTGGTAGTCCGGGGCGAGCTCCGCGACCTCGCTGCGCGGCGCGAGGCAGACCACCGTGCGCAAGGACGTGCGCCGGGCTTCCTCCCGGAAACTGTTCCAGGAATCGAAGCGGCCCGGCATCGGCCCCAGCCACACCTGGCCGGGGACCTCGGGCGGCAGATGCAGTCGTCGCAGCGCCATGCAGCGATTGTGACCGCTACTCGCGCGTGCTGCTGCGCTGCTGGCTGACGGACAGTTCGCTGACCGGCGCCGCGCGGTTGTTCCAGGAAGAGCGGACGTACGTGATGACGGCCGCCACGTCCGCATCCGACATCACGGTCGCGAAGGGCGGCATGCCGAAGGGCCTCGGCTGTCCGCGCGTGGCGGGCGGGAAGCCGCCATGCAGGATCACCTGCACGAGGTTCGAGGTGTTCGCGAGCATCACGGCGCGGTTGCCGGCGAGCGGGGGATACGCGCCGGGCACGCCCTGGCCCTGGTCGCCGTGGCAGGCGGCGCAGTGCCGCTCGTACAGCTTGCCGCCGCGCTCCAGCACGGACGCTGCAGCCCGCGGAACCTCGCGCGGGTCGGTGTCGGTGGGCGTCTGCGGCAGCCCCTTGAGGAACACCGCCATCGCGCGCAGGTCGGCGGGCTCGAGGTACTGCGTGCTGTGCAGCACCACTTCGGCCATGGGGCCGAGCACCGTGCCGCGCGGGGACGCGCCCGTCGCCAGCAGCTGCACGATCGCGTCGATCGACCAGTCGGCGACGCCCGCCTCGGTGGGCGATGCAAGCGATGGCGCGTACCAGTTCTGCATCGGGATCAGGCCGCCCGAGAGGTCCATGCTGTCCCGCTGGCCGCCGAAGGCGTCGCGCGCCGCATGGCAGGCGCCGCAGTGGCCCAGTCCCTGCACGAGGTAGGCGCCGCGGTTCCACTCCGCCGGGCGCGAGGGGTTCTCCTCCTGCTGCTCGGGGCGGAAGTAGAGCGTGCGCCACACCGCAAGCGCCGCCTGCGTCGAGTAGGGCCAGCGCAGGCGGTGCTGCCGGTTCGGGCGCGACACGGCGGGCAGGCTGCGCAGGTAGTCGAACAGCGCGTCGGCGTCGGGCTCCGTCACGCGCGTCATGTGCGTGTACGGGAACACCGGGTACAGCAGGCGCCCGTCGCGCGAGCGGCCCTCGTGCAGCGCACGGCGGAAGTGCGCGGCCGACCAGGTGCCGATGCCCGTTTCCGCGTCGGGCGTGATGTTGCTCGCGTACACGGTGCCGAACGGCGTTTCCAGCGGGCGTCCGCCTGCATACGCTGCGCCGCCGCGCTCCGTGTGGCACAGCATGCAGTTGCCCGCGCGCGCGAGGTAGGCGCCGCGCGCGACCTGTTCGCGCGCGGGCGGCGTGCGCGGCGCGCCGTCGCGGATGCGTTCGCCGCCGAAGTTCATCGACCAGACGAGGGCGCCGAGGGCCGCGGCGGCGAGGAGGACGAGGACGCCCACGACGAGGAGCAGGCGTTTCATCGCGTGCTCCCCGCCACCGGGGGCAGTGCCGCGCCGCACCGCATCGGCGGCGGTTCGGGCGCGGGGGCCGGCGCCGCGGCCTTGCGCCCCTTGCGGCGCGCGGGCGCGGGCGCTTCGAGCGACACCGGGTGCGCGTTGGCGGGCACCGCTTCGGACGACAGCCAGGCCGTCACCGCGGACAGGTCTTCCGGCGAGAGCCGGCGCGCGATCTCCGCCATGCAGTCCGGCGCCACCGCGCGGCGCTGGCCGGTACGCCAGGCACCGAGCTGCGCGTTCAGGTAATCGCGCGGGAGGCCCAGGAGGCCGGGCGTGTTGGGCAGCACGCCGGCCAGCGCCTTGCCGTGGCAGCTCGCGCAGGCGGGCAGCCGCCGCTCGGCGTCGCCCTGCGTCGCCAGGCGTTCGCCGCGCGCCAGCACCTCGGGCGGCACGTTCGCGCGCTGCGGCGGGGGGTAGGGCACGTCGAGGCTCGCGAAGTGCAGCGCGATGTCGTAGAGGTACGCGTCGGAGAGCGGTGCCAGCAGCCCGGCCATCAGCCCGTAGTGGCGCCGTCCGTCGCGGAAGTTCAGCAGCTGGTTGTACAGGTAGCCCGCGGGCTTGCCCGCGAGGCGCGGGTAGTAGCCGTCCGGGCCGGCGCGGCCTTCGCGGCCGTGGCAGGAGGTGCAGGCGAGCGTGCGCTGGCCCATCGTGTCCTGGAATGCGATCGGTGCTGCGGGCGCGGCGGCGGCACCGCACAGCAGGGAGAGGAGAAGGAGAAGCTTGCCGCGCATGGCACGCGACTATGCCACTCCTCGCGATCCGCGTTTCGCAACGTCGGTTCGCAGCGGACATGTGCATGGCCCGCGTCCTACAACGCGCGGAGGCGGCGAAACCTAACGTGGCCGCCATGAACCTGTACCGACGTTCGAGCAGGCCCAAGCCGCAGGCGGAGACGCCGCGAGGCCGCCGTCGCCAGCCGCCGGGCGGCGATGGCAGCAACGCGGTCCAGCACCGCCCGGACCCGAAGGCGGAGCCCATCCCCGACGGCGAGCACAAGTACGTGCCTCGCAGCCCGTACCGCACGGGCAACTACTGACCTGCGCGTGCCGCGCAGGCGCCTAGTCACCCATCACGACGTCCGATTCCGGGTAGGCCACGCAGGGCAGGACCCAGCGGCCGTCCCTTTCCTCGGGCAGCAGCCCCGGCCAGGGGATGCGGTACGCGACGCGTCCCGCATGCAGCGGACGCAGGCACGCGCGGCAGGTGCCGTTGCGGCAGGAGCTCGCTAGCACGATCCTGGCCTCCTGCGCCGCCAGCAGCAGCGGCCGGCCGGCCGGTGCCGTGAAGCGGCGGCCCGAGGGCTGCAGCGTCGCCTGGAACTGCGTTGTCGGCGCCCCCTCTTGCGTCATCCCTTGATGATAATGAGCAGAGAACAACGATCCTCCCCCGCATGGCCACCAGCCTCCTCGCGCTCCTCGACGACATCACCACCCTGCTCGACGACGTCTCGGTCCTGACCAAGGTCGCGGCGCGCAAGACCGCGGGCGTGCTCGGCGACGACCTCGCGCTGAACGCGCAGCAGGTCACCGGCGTGCGCACCGAGCGCGAGCTGCCCGTCGTGTGGGCGGTGGCCAAGGGCTCGCTGGTGAACAAGGCGATCCTCGTGCCGGCCGCGCTCGCGATCAGCGCGATCGTGCCGTGGGCGGTCACGCCGCTGCTCATGCTGGGCGGCGCCTTCCTCTGCTTCGAAGGCGCGGAGAAGGTCCTGCACCGCCTGCTGCACAGCCGCGACGAGGACGCGGCGCACGAGAAGGAACTGAAGGAAGCCTTCCTGGACGACCAGGTCGACATGCGCGCCTTCGAGAAGGACAAGATCAAGGGCGCCATCCGCACCGACTTCATCCTGTCGGCGGAGATCATCGTGATCTCGCTCGGCACCGTGAGCGGCGAGGATTTCCTCACCCGCGTGACCGTGATGGTGGCCATCGCGCTCGCCATGACCGTGGGCGTGTACGGCCTCGTCGCCGGCATCGTGAAGCTGGACGACCTCGGCATCTACCTGCACCAGCGCACCTCCGCTGCCGCCCGGGCGATCGGCCGCGGCATCCTGCGGGCGGCGCCCTGGCTGATGAAGGCGCTTTCCATCGGCGGCACGATCGCCATGTTCCTCGTGGGCGGCAGCATCCTCGAGCACGGCGTGCCGCAGCTCCACCACGCCTTCGAGGAGGCGACCGCCGATGCCGGCGCATGGCACGTTCCCCTCGGCATGCTGTTCAACATGGCGGTGGGGGCGATCGCCGGCAGCATCCTGGTCGGCATCTACGCCGCCGTGCGCCGCGCTCGGGGGAAACCCGCACTTCCGGCCTGACGAACAGGCCACCCAAGCTCATGCGTAGGCGGGCTCCTACGCTGCCTTGGGTGCGCGGCGGATAAACCTTTTCCGACGCGGGCCGAACAATGGCCCTTCCAATCGAGAGGGAGTCCGACATGCCCGAGATGCAGCCGTCCATGCAGCCCGCCAACCCGATGCCCTTGTCCGTCGACGCGATGCCGGTCGACGACGATTTCGGCTACGCCCTCGGCTGCGAATGCGCCGACCCCTCGCTGCAGATCGAGCGCTGGCAGGAAGTGCGCGCCGGCGGCGAGGCGAACTGAGGCAGGCGCCGTCGCGCTCCTACAAGCGCAACGGCACTCGCCCCACGCGGGTCTCCCGGTCGGCTGCCTAAGCTGCGGTTTCCCCAGCGAGACCGTCCATGCAAGAACACCGCAACGACAAGAAGACGAAGCCCGCTGAGCGCCCGGTGCGGCGCTCGGAATTCGTCTCCTCCGCGCGCCTCGGCGCGCTCATCGCCGCCGGCGTGATGCTGGTCGCGATCCCTCCCCTGAAGATGCTGAAGTCGCGCGACGCGCAGCAGGAGCCGCCGGTCGCGATGGCGCCGGACGCGAGCGCGCCGGCTCCCTCCGCCCCTTCGATCGCGCACCCCCCGGCGCCCGTGGCTCCCTCCACCGGCGTGCGGCTCGCGGACTTCCGCGGCGAGGACCCCTCCGCGGATGCGCGGCTGGTGGCGAACTGGGTCGTCGCCACCGGCGACGCGAAGAAGCATGCGTTCGTGGTGGTGGACAAGAAGGATGCACGCGTCTACGTCTTCGGGCGTGACGGCCGCCTGCGCGACAGCGCGCCCGCGCTGCTCGGTTCCGCGCACGGCGACGACTCCTTCCCCGGCATCGGCGACAAGCCGCTGGAGCTGGTGCGCCCCGAGGAGAAGACCACGCCCGCCGGCCGTTTCGTCGCCGAACCGGGCCTCAACGCCAGCCACGAGGACGTGGTCTGGGTCGACTACGACGCCGCCGTCTCCATGCACCGCATCCGCCCGACGGTGGCCAGCGAACGCCGCCTGGAACGCCTCGCATCCCTCACCGTCGACGACAACCGCATCTCCTTCGGCTGCATCAACCTGCCGGTGCGCTTCTACGAGGACGTCGTGAGCCCCACGGTGCGCAAGGAAGGCGCCGTGATCTACGTGCTGCCGGACACGAAGACGGTGCAGCAGGTGTTCGGTGCCTTCGACGTGACCGACCCCGCGCAGGCCGCCGCGATCCAGGCGCGCACGCAACAGCCCGCTTCCCGCGCCGGCGTGCAGAAGGTCGCGCTGAAGCCCTGAGACCCCGGCGCGCGCCCGGCGTTTACAACTCCCCTGTTGCGCGGCCACGGCCGCGCTTGCTAGCATCCGCCCCTGCTGAGCCATCGTGGCTCGGCAAAGAGGGGACGCGAGGATGTCAGCTTGGCGCCGGTGGCTGCGGAATGCAGCCGGCAGTACGGCATGGACGGTGGTGGCGTGGGTACAGCCCGCGCAGGCGGCACCGCAGGAATTCATGGCCACCCGGCCGACGCCCGAGGCGGCGCGGCTCGTCGACTGGGTGACGCAGACCAGCGATGCGCGCGGCAAGCCCTTCGCCATCGTCGACAAGCGGGCCGCGCGCCTGTACGTCTTCCACGCCGACGGCCGCCTGGCCGGGCACACGCCGGCGCTGCTGGGGAGCGCCCCCGGCGACCACACGCTCCCCGGCACCGGCGAACGCACGCAGAACGGCACGCTCCGACCCGAAGACCGCACCACGCCCGCAGGCCGCTTCGACTCGGAGGCCGGCGTGAACGCCACGGGCGAGCACGTGGTGTGGGTGGATTACGCGAGCGCCTTCGCGATCCACCGGCTGCGGCCCGGCTTCGCGTACCAGGCGCGTGCTTCGCGCCTCGCCAGCACGCAGTCCGCCGGCAGGCGCGTGTCCTGGGGGTGCGTGGTGGTGCCCGTGCCGTTCTACACGCAGGTGGTCCAGCGCGTGCTGGGCCAGGGGCGCAGCGTCGTGTACGTCATGCCCGAGAACATGCCGGTGCAGCAGGTGTTCAACGCGCTCTAGCGCGGTTCCTAGGAACTTTCCGACAACGTCGTGCGCGCGGCACTGACGTTGCCTCATCGGGGTCTCCTTATCTTGGTCAGGCCGGCGTGACGCCGGACACACGAAAGTCCAACCAAGGAGATCCCTGAAATGTCCTCGCTCAAGATCCTTGCTGCCGCGGTTGCCGCGGCTACCGTCAGCTTCGCCATGGCCCAGGGCACGCCGCCGCGTCCCGCCGCCGACCCCGCCACGGGCGCCGGCCAGCGCAGCACGCAGAACACCCCGATGGGCACCACCGGCACGCCGGGCGGCGCGGGCGCAGGCGCGGCAGCGCAGGGCTCCACCGCGGGCAGCGCCGCGGCCAGCACGGCGGGCAGCACCGGTGCGTCCGGCTCCATGAACTCCGGCGCGTCCATGAACAACTCCGGCTCGACCGGCAGCGGCGCCATGGCCGCCGACACGGGCACCCACAAGAAGGCCAAGAAGTCGCACAAGGCCGCCAAGGCCGACCGCAACTGAAACGGGCTCTCGCAAGGACGAAGGCCGCCCCCGGGCGGCCTTTTTCCTGGCGCGCCGATGCGATCAGGTGAGGATCTGCCGGCCCTCGGGCGTCACCACGCAGCCGCTGATGCGCCACTGCCGGCCGCCTTCGCGATTGAGCAGGTAGGTCAGCGTCCACGACGAGCCTTCCTCGTCGGCAACGCGCACGCGCTGCAGCGCGATGCGGCCGTCGGTCTCCGGCTTCAGGAACAGCACGCTGGTGGGATGCATCAGCATCGGGTACTGCTCGCGCACGGTCGCCAGGAAGGCCTCGGCCGTGCCGAATTGCGTGCGCAGGTCGGTGTCGGCCAGCGCGAAGGCCTGCAGCGCGTCCTCGTTGGCGAAGGCAGCCAGCTGCTGCTGCACCACCGTGCGGACGACCTGCACGTTGTCCGCTTCGCCGGGCACGCGCAGGTGCGCCGGGTCGGACGCGAACACCGCGCCGCCCAGGACGGCGGAGAACAGGAGCGACCAGGCGAGCGCGACGCCGGCACGGGGGCGGCGATGGCGCGGCCGCAAGGCGAAATCGGAGGGGGAGGGCGTGTGCAAGGGGAACCTCAGGGGCGTGCGGCCGGGACCACGATGGCGGAGAGGGGCTGGAAGCCAGGCTCCGGCGCGCCATCCGCCCGCGCCTTCAGCTGCATGCTGGTGGCGGCCAGCGCGATGCCGACCAGGGTGAAGATGCGCATCATCAGCGGGCTCATTGGTGGTCTCCCGGAACAACGTGTTGTGCTTGGACGAGAGCGTACGGCCGGCCCCTGCTGCGCCGCTGTAGGTGGAGTGCGCTGGCCCGCGTGGGAGCCGCAAGGGCGCCGGTGCCGGTGCGTGCGTGGCCGCGCCACAAATGGAAACAGCGCCCGGAGGCGCTGTCCCGATCCGCGGGGGAAGCCACCGGACCACTGGACAATGTTCTCGCTCATCGCCTGCGGCGGCGGAAGAGTCCGATCCCTGTCGTCGTAGCGCGGAATCCGGTGGGCTTTGATGGATTGGAGTGCGGCGGCCGCGCGGCGATCGCAGGCGCCGGGCCCTTGCCGCTGTAGGCGTGCCCCCCCGCGGCCCGTGCGTCAATCGCCGAGGAGGATGTCCAGCCCCGCGTCGGGTTCGAACCGCTTGTTGCGCCACGACAGGCGCGTCGGCCCCGGCAGCAGCTGCTCGCGCTCGCTGTGCCACGGGTCGCCCGGATAGCACAGCACGCGCGTGCCGTCCACGTCGCGCGGCTCCGGCCGGATGCAGGGCGGCCTCCGCGCGCCCGCCGCGGCCCGCACGCTCGCGACGCTGCGGTGCCGCGCCAGGTGCGTGAGGCTCATGATCTGCGGCGGCGCCATCTCGATCTGCCGGTCCCAGTACTGGCGCAGCGCCGCGCGCGGCGAGAGCCACAGGCTTTCGGTCGCCTCGTGCGTGTCGTGGCGCGGCTCCTGGCCGGGCGGCACCGTGGCGACGAAGAAGCGCGTGTCGAAGCGCTTGCGGCCCACGCTGCTCAGGGCGGGCGTGATCCAGCGGGACCAGGGGAGCAGGGCGCCGGCGTGCAGCCGCAGGCCGGTGTTTTCGAAGAGCTCGTCGAAGCGCGGCCCCTGGCGCAGCGCGGCCCACGCCTCTGCGGCCTGTCCGGGCGTGATGTCGGCGAAGAGGACGCCGGTCTCCTCGAACACTTCGCGGATGGCTGTGACGAACAGCGCCGCCGCCTGTCCTTCCGAGAGTTCCGGTTCGCCGAGCGCGGCATGCAGCGCCGCCGGTGGGCGGTCGAGGCGCTGCACCCAGCCGAGGTCCTCGGGATCCGCCTTGCCGCCGGGAAAGACGTAGGCGCCGCCGAGCACGTCGGACTGCGCGTGCCGCCGCAGCAGGAACACCTCCAGGTCCTCGTGCGCGTCGCGCAGCAGCACCACCGTGGCGGAAGGCGCGGCGGGCCCCTCGATGCGCGTCGTGTTCAACTCCATGGCTGTGAGGCTAACAGAGCCCGCCACCCCTTATGCTTGGGTGATGCCCGACTTCAGCGAAGCCATTGCCCACGCACAGGCGCACGAAGTGCCCTGGCCCCGCGACCCCGCCGCCGACCCCGACCGCTGGGGCGTGCACCAGGCCGACCCGCCGCCGTGGAACCGGCTGCGCGGCCCCGTGCATCCGCGCGGGCCCGTGTCCGGCGTGATCCGCATCGGCGGGCGCGAGGTGGCGGCCTGGGGCGAGCCGGACCGGGCCGACCTGACCTACAGCGTGGCGAAGACCTATCTCGCGCTGCTCGCCGGCCTGGCGCACGCGCGCGGCCTGCTGCCCGATCCGCAGCAGCCCATCGCGCAGTTGCTCCCGGGCATCGGCTTCGACGACGCGCACAACCGCACCATCACGTGGGCGCACATGCTGGAGCAGACCAGCGAGTGGCAAGGCACCTGCCTCGGCATGCCGGACACCGTGGAACACAACCGCCGCGTGTCGCACGATCCCAAGCCGCCGCAAGGCGCCAAGGGCGAGCCGCGCCGGCTGCAGGCGCCCGGCAGCTACTGGGAATACAACGACGTGCGCATCAACCAGCTCTCGCTGGCGCTGCTGCACCTGTACCGCCGGCCGCTGCCGGAGGTCTTCGAGGAGGCGGTGCTGCGGCCGCTGGGCGGCGGCGAGGGCTTCCGCTGGGAAGGCTACGACGATGCGTGGGTCGAAGTCGGCGGCCTGCGCGTGCAGTCCGTGCCGGGTGGCTCGCACTGGGGCGGCGGCGTCTCGATCAGTGCACGCGACCAGGCGCGCATCGGGCAGTTGCTGCTCGATGGCGGCATGCATGCGGGGCAGCGCCTGCTGCCGGCGGAATGGATCGCGCGCATGCAGCAGCCTTGCGCGATCGCGCCCTTCTACGGCTGGCTCGCCTGGCTGAACCGCGACGGCGCGATGTTCGCGGACGCGTCGCGCGAGAGCTGGTTCCTGGTCGGCGCGGGTGGCCACTACACCTGGATAGACCCCGCGCACCAGGCGGTGGTCGTCGTGCGCTGGCTCGATCCGGCGCACAGCCCCGGCTTCGTGAGCCGCGTCGCGCGCGCGCTGCGCTAGGAACCTGCGGCCCGCAGGCGCTCCTCGATCAGCTCGCGCGTCGCGCGCACCTCGCTGCCGAAGGGGCTCTGCGCCGCATCGGCGCGGTGGATCAGGGCCAGCGCTTCGCCATTGCGGCCCTGGTCGGACAGCGTCTGGGCCAGGTTGTTCATCAGGATCACGGAATCGGGATGGCGCTGCAGCGCCATGCGCAGCACGGCCGCTGCCTCGTCGAGGGCGTTCTGCGCATGCAGGTGGTTCGCGAGCCCCACGGCCGCCGGCAGGCTGTCGGGCCAGCGCGCCAGCGCCGCGCGGTAGCCACGCACGCTGGCATCCGCGTCGCGCCCGCGGGCGAGTCCGAGCAGGGCGTCCAGCCAGCGCTCCTCGGTCGCGGTGGCGGCGATGCGCCCGGGCGGCAGCACCACCATCGCCCAGTAGCGGCCGGCGAGCCACGTGCGCTCGAAATACGAGAACGGCATCGCCTGCCGCATCTGCAGGCCCGAGCGCAGGTACACGGTGCCGGTGGCGTAGTCGTAGCCGTTCACGACGGCGTAGTGCCACTCGGGCAGGAACATGCCCACGTCCTGCAGCACGATGACGGGGTTGCCGGCGGCGACTTCGCGCAGCAGGTCGGCATAGTGCGGCGCGAGCCTGTAGCTCACGAGGCCGTGGCGGCGCGGCGCCGCGAGCATCTCGACCTGCAGGCTGCCGTGGCGCGACGGCACCCAGACTTCCTCCACCAGCGTCTCCGGCCGCACCGGCGCGCCGGCGTGCACCATCGCCATTGCCAGCGCGGCGGGGCCGCACTGGTAGTCGTCCTGGGGGAAGAAGGGCACGCGCGCCAGCTCCGCCTGGCGCGGCACGCTCTCGGGCCAGGCGGTGCGCAGGTCCACCGTCTGCGGGATCAGCATGCCGCAGCCGGCGAGCAGCAGCGCGGCGGCGCAGGCCGCGAGCCACTGCGCGCAGCGCAAGGAAGAGCGAAGCGATGCCTGCATGCTTCCTTACTTGCGGATCGCGTAGTACCAGATCAGCGCCGCGATCAGGACGACGGCGACCCAGCCCCAGTCGCTCATGCCGCCGGCGGGAGCGGCCTGGATGTCCCGTGCCAGCGCCTGCACTTCCTGGTCGCTCATGGTCTGCACGCGTTCGCGCGCCGCGCGCGGGTCGATGCCCGCCGCCTGCAGCTGCGCGGCGACTTCGGCGCGGTCCAGCGTCCCCAGCACCAGGGCACGCTCGGGGGAGGGCGCCGGGCCGGCGGCCTGGTCGGCGCCGATGAGGCCGGCGTTGGCGGTCTGGAAGGACAGGGCGAGCAGGGAGACCACGAGCACGCGGCACGTGGTCTTCTTCAGGGCGAGGTTCACGGAGGGCTCCTTGTTGTGCATCCCGCGGTCGGAAACGCGGCGCGACATTTACGCACGCCTGGCTCTGCAGGGGGTGCGCGCGCTTCCGTTCCGATACAGCTTGCTACGAAAATCCGCCCATGACCCTGCCCGACTATTCGCAAGGCGCCGCATGGCAGCGCGGCAGCTACGTGCCCATTGCGCAGGCGAGCGTGCCGCTCACCGACTGGGGCTTCCTGCGATCGGATGCCGCGTACGACGTGGTGACGGTCTGGGACGGCGCGTTCTTCCGCCTGGATGCGCACCTCGAGCGCTTCCTGCGCAGCTGCAGCCGCTTCCGGCTCGACCCCGGCCGCTCACCGGAGGAGATCGTCGCGATCCTGGAGCAATGCGTGCGGCTCGCGGGCCTGCGCAGCGCGTACGTGGAGATGCTGTGCACCCGCGGCCAGCCGCCCTGGGGCTCGCGCGACCCGCGCCAGGCGGCCAACCAGTTCTACGCGTTCGCGGTGCCCTACGTGTGGATCGCCAACGAGGAACAGCGGCGCCGCGGGCTCGACGTGCGCATCAGCGGCGTGCAGCGCATCCCGCCCGCGAGCGTGGATCCCACGGCGAAGAACTACCACTGGAACGACATGACCATGGGGCTGCTGGAAGCGCTCGATGCCGGTGCCGACACGGTGCTGCTCACCGATGCGCAGGGCAACGTGGTGGAAGGACCGGGCTTCAACGTGTTCGCCGTCCGCGCAGGCCGGCTCGTGACGCCGCGCGAAGGCGTGCTGGAAGGCATCACGCGGCGCACGGTGATGGAGATCGCGCAGTCGCAAGGCATCGCCGTGGAGGCGAGGGCCTTGCCTGCGGACGAATTGCGCGGCGCGGACGAGGCCTTCCTGAGCACGTCGGGCGGCGGGGTACTGCCCGTGACGCGCATCGACGGCGAGACCGTCGGTTCCGGCGAGGTGGGCGCGATGACGCAGCGGCTCGCCGAAACGTACTGGGCGTGGCACCGCGACCCGCGGTACGCCACGCCGGTCAGGTACTAGGAGCCTGCGCCTACGACTGGGGCGGCACCAGCTGCTCGATCACCTCCGGGTCGCGCCGGATGGTGTCGCGGACGCGGTGCTCGCGCCGGTCCAGCTTGCCGAAGGTGTGGTCCAGCGCGTGCATCAGCTTGTCGGTGGCCCCGCGGATCGCGAGGTCCTGGTTGGGTGCGTAATTGGTCACCGCGACCGGTGCGCGTCCGTTGACGCGTGCCTCCAGCGTGCAGCGCTTGTCGACGCCGCCGCCCTTGGCGGCATGGTTCTCGTCGCTCAGCTGCACTTCGATGCTCGTGAGGTCCTGGTCGAAGCGCGCGAGCTGCTCGTTCAGGTAGTCGCTGGCCCAGCGCTCCAGGGCGTCCTGGTTGTCGATGTCGTTGGAGGTGTTGACTTGCACTTTCATGCGGTTTCCTTTCGCGTCTGACACCATGCTGCGGACGGCCGGGCTGCAAGGCAAGTCGGACGGCTTGCTTTCGCCTGTCGGACGGAGCTTGCGAGCCGCTCGCTGCCCCATCCTGCGCGCGCGCGGCGCGCTTGGCAAACGTACGGGAAAGCGACGGGGCCGCGCAGCGCGGGATGAGGCGATGATGGCCGCATGAGGAAATGGACCACGGCCCCTGCCACGTCGGGAGCGCCCGGGCAGGCGCTGGCCCCCATGATCGACGCGCTGGGCCAGCCGGGCTTCCCCGGTGCCTTGCTGGCGCACGTGCATCCCCTGGTGCCGGCAGCCTCCTTCTCCGTCTACCAGATCGGCAGCACGCGCGCGCCGCGGCTGTTCATGTCGGCCACCCGCGGGGTGCCGGACCGCACCCGGGACTGCTGGCGTGCCTACATCTCGGGCCCGCATCGCGAGGACCGCAGCCTGGAGAGCACGGAGGGCACCCAGGCCATCGTGCTGTGCCACGTCGACGCAGGCGAAGTGCCGAGGGAACACCGCGTGCTGGTGTACGAGGCGCACGGCATGGCGGAGCGCATCTCCGCAGTGCAGCGGGAGCCCGACGGGGCGCTGTTCGCGCTGAACCTGTACCGGCACCTGCACCAGCAGGCCTTCACCGACGCGCAGGTCGCCGCGTTCGAACAAATGGCGCCCGCGCTCGTCGCGCTGGCCCGCAAGCACGTCGCGCTGATGCCGGCACCGCCCGACGAGCGCAAGGCCGCGGGCTGGCGCCGGCAGCTGCGCCTGCTCGCGCCGGACCTCACCGACCGCGAGCTGGACGTCTGCGAGCGCCTGCTGCGCGGCATGACGCACGAAGGCGTGGCGGCCGACCTGCGCCTGGGCCTCGCCACGGTGAAGACCTACCGCAACCGCGCCTTCGGCCGGCTGGGCATCCATTTCCGCAGCGAGCTGTTCGCGCTGCTCGCCGCGCGCGCGGAGCTGCATTGAGCCCGCGCGCCGGCGCGCGGTTTCACGAGTCCGAGCAGGTGAAGTTCCCGGCGTCCTCCACGCTGCCCGTGCCCTTGTACTTCGCGAACTGCGGGTAGGGGCACAGCGGCCGCGAGCGGTTGGGGAAGAAGGCGTTGGTGGGCAGCGCACGGGCGGCGATGCGGTCGGGCGCGCTGCCTTTCTCCACCCAGTCCACCATGGCCTGGATCGCGTCGAAGTTGTCGGTGGCGGGGCCGCCCGAGCAGTGGTTCATGCCGGGCACGTAGAACGCGCGCGCGAACTGCTTCGTGGCCGCCAGGCCGCCGTTGTTGACGACGAGCTGGTCGTAGTAGCGCTGCGACTCGGTGGCGGAGAAGATGGGGTCGGCCATGCCGTGCACGATCATCAGCTTGCCGCCGTGCGCCCGGTACGCGGCCAGCGTCGTGTCGCGGAAGGTGTCGTACACCTGCGAGAACGCTTCCATGCGCAGCGGGTCGCGGTCGAAGTCGAAGGCGAGCACGTTGAAGGCGGGGTCCGGCGGCGTGAAGAACTCGTTGCGCAGCGCGTCGGACATGAGGGTGTTGTACGCGGAGTTCGGCGTCGCGGTCGTGGAGCTGCCCAGGGTCCAGGCACGCCAGCCGGGCGCGCGGATGCCGGCGTCCCAGGGTTGGCCGAAGTACAGCGCGGTGCCGAAGGAGTTGCGCGGACCGGCGAACACTTCCTTCACCGCGTTCACCTGTTGCGCGCTCAGGCACGTGTCCGTCTTGGCGCCCGCGCACTGCAGCACGGCGGGGTCGAAAGTGCAGCTGTTGGTCCTGCTGACCATGCCGTCCGCTGCCCCGTCGGCGGCGTCGCACTTCTGCAGGATGGCGTCGGCGAGCAGGTCGAGGTCGGTGATCGACAGCGCCTGCGACAGGATGGGCGCGCCGGAGCCGTCCGTGGGCGCGGCCGCCGTGAACTTGACGTTGTTCCACATCGCGGCGATGGTCGCGCCGCTCGACACACGCATCGCCGGGGCGCCGGCGATGATGCCGTCGAAGTAGTCCGGGAAGCGCTGCGAGAACATCATGCCCTGGCGCCCGCCGCCGGAGCAGCCGGCGAAGTACGAATGCGCCGCGGGCTTGCCGTAGCGGCTGGCGATGAGGGACCTGGCGGCCTGCGCCGTCTTGTCGTGCGCGGCATAGGCGTGGTCGATGCGGGCCTGCGCCTCGGCGCCGAAGGAGGCGGCCGTCCCGCCCTGGTGGCCCGCGTCGGTGGAGACCACGGCGAAGCCCTGGCCCAGGGGCGAGGGCGTGCCGCCGGAGATGCTCGCCGTGCGCGAGGTGTCGGCCAGGGAGCCGTCGTTGCCGCCGCCGCCCAGGTAGAGGAAGCGGCCATTGAAGTTGTCCGGCAGGCTCAGCCGGAACCCCGTGTAGTAGTTCTTGCCGTCCGTGCCCACGCGCGGGTCGATCCTGCCCTCGACGACGCAGTGGCCCGGCAGGAAATCGCCCGTGGCCGCATTGCCCGGCCGGCGCGTTCCTTCGGCGTGGTAGACCGTGGTGACCGTCGTGTTCGCCAGGCCCGGTGCCGCCGGCAGCCCTTCGCACCAGGCGCGCGACTGCGCCGCGGTCAGCGGCGGCGCCTCGGGTGCGGCAGGGGGCGGCGCTTCGGGAGGGGCGGTGGCCACGCCACCGTCGCCATCGCCGCCGCAGGCGGTGAGCAGGGCGGCCAGGAGGACCGCGCCGGTCTGCGCGGTGAAGGGGAAGGGGCGCATGCGTTTTCCTGTCGTGGCATCGGGCAGCAGTCCACTGTAGTGCGCGCCGCGCGCGCCGCTGTCATCCCAGAGGAGGACAGCGGCTGCGGCATGCAGCGGGTCCAGCCGCTATGCTCCCGGGCCAAAGGAGCAACGCATGCTGGACGTCATCGAAGCCGAATCGGGCGACAACCCGGTCGCCACCATCCTGATCCTCCACGGGCTCGGCGCCGACGGGAACGACTTCGTGCCCGTCGCCGAGGAACTGCAACTGGACAGCGTCGGGCCCGTGCGCTTCATCTTCCCCCACGCGCCCGTGATGCCGGTGACCATCAACAACGGCTACCGCATGCGCGCCTGGTACGACATCGTGGGGTTCGACGCGGACGCACCGCAGGACGAGGCGGGGCTGCGCCGGTCGCAGCAGCTGGTGGAGGCGCTGATCGCGCGCGAGAAGCAGCGCGGCATCCCCGCGGAGCGCATCGTGCTCGCGGGCTTTTCGCAGGGCTGCGCGATGGCACTGCTCACGGGCCTGCGCCACCCCGAGCGGCTCGCCGGCATCGTGGGACTTTCGGGTTACCTGCCGCTGGCGGACACGACCGCCGCCGAACGGCACGCGGCCAACCAGCAGACGCCCATCTTCCTCGCGCACGGCACGCACGACGAGGTGGTGCACCTCGATCGCGCGGAGGCTTCGCGCGACGCGCTGCAGGCCCTGGGCTACCCCGTCGAATGGCACGAATACCTGATGGGCCACGCGGTCCATCCGATGGAGATCGAGGAGCTGAACGCGTTCATCGTGCGGGTGCTGTCCGCCGGGCAGGAAGCACGCTAGCGCCAGGCGCCTACACCGCGGCCGCGCTGCGGCCCCCACCCTCGAAGGCATCCGACGAACCCGAAGGAGCTTTCGATGAACTACAACAATCCCCTGCTGGGCCAGGTGCTCGGCGGACTCTTCGGCCAGGCGCTGGGGCGTCGTCGCGTGGGCGGCGGGCTGGGTGGCGGCGGCCTCGGCGGCGCGCTGGGCGGGATCGCGCTGGGCAGCGTGCTCGCCGGCGCGATGCGCAATCGCGGCCGCGCCGCCGGCGTGCCGGTGGGTGTCCCCGGCGGCGCGAACCCCTACGGCAACCGCACGGCACTGCTGGTGATGCTGCTGCCCCTGGCCATGCGCTGGGTGCAGAAGAACGGCGGCATGGGCGCGGTGCTCGACCGGTTCAAGCAGCAGGGCTTCGGCCGCCAGGCGCAGTCCTGGGTCGACACCGGCGACAACGACGGCATCGACGAGCGCGCGGTCGAACAGGTGGTGGGGCAGGGCGAGCTGCAGCAGATGGCGCAGCGCCTGGGCGTCCCCGAGCACGAGGTGGCGCAGGCCTTCGCGGAGATCATGCCGCAGATGGTCGACAAGCTGACCCCGGACGGCCAGGTGCCGCGCGAGGCGGACGAGGTGCTGGACGAGAGCCGGAACGCGCTGGAAAAGGAAATCCAGGACGTGGAGTACCGCGAGAAGTCGGTCTCCTGAGTCTCCCGGATGGCGGCGGCCGCCGCCGCGCGCAGAATGGGCTGTCCTTCGCGAGGAGATGCCCTTGAACGCACCGGCCGCCACCGCCTCCCTCATGACCGGCGACGACTACCGCGAGTCGCTGCGGCGCTTGAAGCCGCGGGTGTTCGTGGACGGTCGGCGCGTGGAGTCGGTCGCCGACGAACCGGCGCTGCGCCCCGGCATCAACGCCATCGCGCTCACCTACGACTACGCGCACAGGCCGGAGCTGGCGCCGCTGATGACGGCGGTGCAGCACACGAGCGGCAGGCGCGTGAACCGGCTGGCGCACATCGACACGAGTGCCGGCGACCTGCTGAACAAGCTCGAGGCCGTGCGCCTCGTCTGCCAGGAGACGGGCTGCGCGCAGCGCTACCTGACGCACGATGCGCTGAACGCGATCGGCCAGGTCGCGGCGCGCCTGGACGATGCGAAGGGTTCGCGCGAACACACGGCGCGCTTCCTCGAGTACCTGCACCGCGTGCAGGACCAGGACCTGACGCTGGGCGTCGCCATGACGGACGCCAAGGGCGATCGCAGCCGCCGCCCGCACGAGCAGGCCAACCCCGACACCTACGTGCACATCGTGGAGCGCAACGCGCGCGGCATCGTGATCAGCGGCACCAAGGCCATCGTCACGGGCGCGCCCTACATGCACGAACTGCTGGTCATGCCCTGCCGCAACATGGGCGAGGCGGATGCGGACTTCGCGGTGTGCTGCGCGGTGCCGATCGACGCGCCTGGCCTCACCATCGCGGCACGTCCGGCGGGCCGCCCCGGCGAGAAGGTGGAGCACGGCGAGGCACTGTTCTCGCGCCGCTACGGCCAGAGCACCGGCGTGTGCATGTTCGACCGCGTGTTCGTGCCCTGGGAGCACGTCTTCTACGCCGGCGAGTGGGAGCACAGCGGCCACCTCACCTACAGCTACGCGACCCACCACCGCCACACCTGCATCGCCGCGCGCGCCGGGTTCGGCGACCTGCTGATCGGCGCGGGCGCCCTCATGTGCGAGGCGAACGGCTTCGATCCCGGGCAGGAGTCCCACCTGCGCGAGCAGATGGTGGAGCTGATCAAGATCACCGAGGGCTTCTACGCCTGCGGTGTCGCGGCGAGCGTGTACGCGAAGGTGGACGAGCACAGCGGAACGTTCATGCCCGACCCGCTGTTCTCCAACGTGGGCAAGCTGCTGCTGGCCACGCAGATCTACGACATGCACCGCATCGCGCACTACGTGAGCGGCGGCCTGGTGGTGACGCTGCCCGGTCCGGACGAGGACCACAATCCGGAAACGGGCGCGAAGCTCGCCGACGTGCTGCGCGCGAGCCCGGACGTGCCTTACGACAAGCGCATCGAGGTGGCGCGCTTCCTCGAGGACCTGAGCGCGGGCTACCAGGGCGGGTGGTACAGCCTCATCAGCCTGCACGGCGGCGGCTCGCCCGCGGCGATGAAGCAGGAGATCTGGCGGCACTACCCCGTGGGATCCAAGGTGGAACTCGTGGAGCGCCTGCTGGAACGCGGCGTGCTGCACGACCCGCAACGCGCGATCACGCGCAACCGCCAGCCGGGAAAATGCTGCGACATGGGCTGCAGCGCGCCGGGACAAGCGGTGATGGTGGACCTGCCCGCCAAGCGCGGGTAGCTTTCAGACTTCGCCGCCGAACGCCTTCACCAGGTTGGCGATGTACTTCTCCACCAGCTTCTCGAATTCCGCGGCGACGATCGGCTCCACCACCATCTTCATGAGGCCCGGCACCGGCACGTCGACGCTGCCGGCCGTCTCGAAGACGATCTTCGTGGACTTGCCCTTGTTGTCGGTGATCTTCCAGTGGCCGCCGACCTGGGCGTTGCCCACCCCTTTCACGGGCGTCCACTTCACCAGGCCCTTCGCCTTGTCGGCCGTGTACTTGCAGGCATACACGGTCTGGATGTTCACCTGCGCGGTGCCCACCTTCTGCATCTCCCACTGGTACACGCCGTCGCCGAGGTCGGTGAGCTTCTGCACCTTGGGAAAATGGGAAACGGACTTCGGCACGTCCGAGAGGAGGGCGAAGACCTCGTCGAACTTCGCCTTGACCTCGAATTCGTAGCCCAGGTCGATGTGCACGCTGACCGTCATGGCGCCTCCTCTGTGGGTGGGGCGAGCCCGGTGGCTCAGCGGGCCATTCTGCCAGCCGCCGCCTGCGCCGCCTCCACCAGGGTGCCGACGGCCCGCTCGGCGCCCGTGGCGGACACCGCCACGCCCTTGCCGTAGTAGCCGGCAACCACGTCGCGGAAGTGGCTCGCATTGCGGCGGGTCTCCGCCGACAGCTTGGGGCTGGACTCGGCGAAGGCGCGGTCCCAGCGGGCGCGGGCGACGCTGCCCAGGCGGCCGGCACCGGAGCGGTAACCGGCGATGGCGCGGTGCGCGCCGCGGTCGAAGCCGGCGATCCATTGCCGGGCCGTGGCCTGCATGGTGGTCTTGTCCATGGAAAGGTTCTCCTGTGTCGTTGCGTTCCATTGTCCGCACGGCCCCTAGGGCGGGCGACCTAATACCCTAGGGCGCAGCCCCTAGCACAGGGGGCCTGTCCCTGCTTGATCCCCGGCAAGCAGGTTTTCGGCAAAGGTGTTAACTTCGCACGCGCAAAGACACCCGGGCGAAGAGACAAGAATTCCCATGAGCAAACTGCAAGCCGCCTTGAGCACGCTCGCGCCCGCGCGGCTGCAAGGCATCCGGCGCGGCATCGAGAAGGAGAGCCTGCGCGCCACCCCGGCCGGCGCCCTCGCACTCACCCCGCATCCCACCGCGCTGGGCTCCGCCCTCACGCACCCCAACATCACCACCGACTACAGCGAGTCGCAGCTGGAGCTGATCACGGGCGTCCACGCCAGCGTGGAACAGTGCCTGGAGGAACTCACGCAGGTCCACCAGTTCACCTACCGCGCGCTCGGCGACGAGATGCTGTGGGTCAGCAGCATGCCCTGCTCGCTGCCGGCGGACGAGAACATCCCGATCGGGCGCTACGGTGCGTCCAACGTCGGCCGCGCGAAGAGCGTCTACCGCATGGGCCTGGCCCACCGCTACGGGCGGCGCATGCAGACGATCTCCGGCATCCACTACAACTGGTCGCTGCCCGGCGTGAGCGACCCGGAATACTTCGGGCTGATCCGCAACTTCCGGCGGCATGCCTTCCTGCTGCTGTACCTGTTCGGCGCGTCGCCGGCGGCGTGTTCCACCTTCGTCGCGGGCCGCAAGCACGAGCTGCAGACGCTGTCGCCCGGCACGGTGTACATGCCGTACGGCACCTCGCTGCGCATGGGGCGCCTGGGCTACCAGAGCGAGGCGCAGGCGAGCCTGGCCGTCAGCTACAACAGCCTCGAGGGCTACGCCGCGTCGCTCCACGAGGCGCTCACCAAGCCTTACCCCGCCTACGAGAAGGTCGGCATCACGAACCCGGGCGGCGAGTACAACCAGCTCGCCACCACGCTGCTGCAGATCGAGAACGAGTTCTACGGCACGATCCGGCCGAAGCGGGTGATCCGTCCCGGCGAGCGGCCGCTGCACGCCCTGCGCGAGCGCGGCGTCGAGTACGTCGAGGTGCGGCTCATGGACCTCGACCCATTCGTGCCGGTCGGCATCAAGGCGCAGACCATGCGCTTCCTGGACATCTTCCTGCTGCACTGCCTGCTGGCCGACAGCCCGCAGGACACGCCGCAGGAGATCGCCGCGCTCGGACGCAACCAGCACCGCACCGCGGCCTACGGCCGCGACCCCGCCGCGATGCTGGAACGCCAGGGCCGCGAGGTGAAGCTGACCGACTGGGGCGGCGAGATCGTCGCGGAATGCGCGCCGATCGCCGCGCTGCTGGACGAGGTGCACGGCACCACCGACTACGGCGACGCGCTGCGCGCCGCCGAGGCGCTGCTGCACAACCCGGACATGCTGCCTTCCGCGCGCGTCCTCGCCGCGATGGCCCGCGAGCACGACAACAGCTTCGCGCAGTTCACGCGCGCGCAGTCGGAGCTCGCCAAGGCCAAGCTGCTCAGGCTGCCCTGGACGGGCGGCCTGCAGGCGAAGATGGAAGCGCTGGCCAGCCAGTCCATCCAGGACCAGGCGGAGGTCGAGGCCGCGGACACGATGCCTTTCGAGCAGTACCGCCAGCAGTACGTCTCCCCCGAACGCCTCGGCCTCACGCAGGCCGCCGTGGCGCCGGCGCTCGCCGCCGTCTGACCGCCGGGCGCGACCGTCCGGCCGCGCGGTGTGGCGGATCGCGCCATTGTCGGCAGCACGGCGGCGCGCGATGCGCGAAAGTGCGGGCATGAACACGACCACCTCTCCCGCCCGCCTGCTGGCCATCGTCCTCGCCTGCGCCTTCGCGGCCGCGCCCGTGCTTGCGAAGAACGACAAGCACGAGGACAAGCACGAACACAAGCATGGCAGGAAGCAGGCGGACGAGCGCGGCCACGGACCGCGGCAGGGCGCCTTCTTCACGGGTCGCCATCGCGATTCGGTGCACACGTACTACGCGTCGGGCAAGCACTGCCCGCCCGGCCTCGCGAAGAAGAACAACGGCTGCATGCCCCCCGGCCAGGCGAAGAAGCAGTGGAACGTGGGCCAGCCGCTGCCCACCACGGTGGTGATCGCCCCGGTGCCGCAGCAGATCATCGTCACGCTGCCGCCGGTGCCCGTCGGCCACAAGTACGTGCAGGTCGCCGGCGACATCCTGCTGGTCGCCGCCGGCTCGATGATGGTCGTCGACGGCATCAACGGCCTGATGCGTTGACGCACGAAAAAAAGCGGCGCACTGCGCCGCTTTTCCTTTTCTCGAGGAGGTTCACGCCTCCTGGAACGCATCCTCCCGCGTCTTCCGGATCGCCGGCAGCGCCACGATCACCAGCAGCACCAGCGTAGCCACCAGCAGCGTGGCGGACAGCGGCCGCGTGACCAGCGTCGAGAAGTCCCCGCGCGACAGCAGCAGCGCGCGGCGCAGGTTCTCCTCCATCATCGGCCCGAGCACGAAACCGAGCAGCAGCGGCGCCGGCTCCATGCCGCAGCGGGCGAACACGTAGCCGGCGATGCCGAAGCCCGCCGTCACGAAGACGTCGAAGGTGTTGTTGTTGATCGAGTAGACCCCGATGCAGCAGAACACGAGGATGGCGGGGTACAGGTACTTGTAGGGAACCTTCAGCAGCTTCACCCACAGGCCGATCAGCGGCAGGTTGAGGATGATCAGCATCGCGTTGCCGATCCACATCGAGGCGATCAGGCCCCAGAACAGCTCGGGGTTGCTGGTCATGACCTGCGGCCCGGGCTGGATGTTGTGGATGGTCATCGCGCCCACCATCAGCGCCATCACCACGTTGGACGGGATGCCCAGCGTGAGCAGCGGCACGAAGGAGGTCTGCGCGCCGGCGTTGTTGGCGGCCTCGGGCCCGGCGACGCCTTCGATCGCGCCCTGGCCGAACTCGCCGGGCCGCTTCGACAGCTTCTTCTCCAGCGTGTAGGAGGCGAAGGAAGACAGGGTCGCGCCGCCGCCGGGCAGCATGCCCAGCGCGGAGCCCAGCGCCGTGCCGCGCACGGCGGCCGGCAGCATGCGCTTGAAGTCCTCCATCGTCGGGAACAGGTTCGTCACCTTGTTCGTGAAGGTCTCGCGGTGCTCCCGCTGCTCCACGTTGGCGATGATCTCGGCGAAACCGAACAGGCCCATGGCCACGGCGACGAAGTTGATGCCGTCGGTGAGCTCGGGGATGTCGAAGGAATAGCGCGCGACCCCGGAGTTCACGTCGGTGCCCACCAGGCCCAGCACGAGGCCCAGGAGGATCATGCCGATCGCCTTGACCAGCGACCCCGACGCCAGCACCACGGCGCCCACCAGCCCCAGCACCATCAGCGAGAAGTATTCCGCCGGGCCGAAGTTGAAGGCGAGTTCCGCCATCGGGGTGGCGAAGGCCGCGAGCAGCAGCGTGGCCACGCAGCCCGCGATGAACGAGCTGATGCCGGCGGTGGCGAGCGCCGCGCCCGCGCGGCCCTTGCGCGCCATCTGGTAGCCGTCCAGCGCCGTCACCACGGAGGAAGACTCGCCCGGCAGGTTGACCAGGATGGCCGTCGTGGAGCCGCCGTACTGCGCGCCGTAGTAGATGCCGGCCAGCATGATCAGCGCCGACACGGGCGGCAGGGTGTACGTGATTGGCAGCAGCATCGCGATCGTCGTCGACGGGCCGAGGCCGGGCAGCACCCCGATCAGCGTGCCCAGCAGGCAGCCGACGAAGGCGTAGAGGAGGTTGTGCAGGCTCAGGGCCGTGTCGAAGCCGAGCGCCAGGTGGGAAATCAGTTCCATGGCAGGGTCCTCACTGCAGGAAGGTGGGCCACAGCGGGATCTGCAGGTGGATGCCGCGGATGAACACGCCCACGCTGAACGCGATGAGCACGGCTGCGTTGACCAGCGTGGCGCGCCACTTGAACTCGTGGCTGCCCAGGCTGGAGACGATGACGAGCACCGCCAGCGACAGCACGAGCCCGGCGTGCTGCAGCAGCACCCCGAACAGCACCACGGCGCCGAGGATCCAGGCGATCGTGCCGAATTCCGGGCGCTTGACGTGCTCCTCCGCCGCGTGGACGCGCACGCCGGCGGCGGCGGTGGCGATGCCCACGAGGACCAGGAGGATGCCGACCCAGAACGGGAACCAGCCGGGGCCCATGCGCGCCGCGTCGCCGAGCTTGTAGTTGAGGGCACCGAGGCTGAACCCGGCGCCTGCGAGGACGTACACCACTCCTGCGGCCACGTCCTTCTGGTTGCGGATGCGTAACTTCATCGCACCTTGTCTCCTTGCGTTTGAAGAGCGGTTTATATCATGGCATGATCTAAATACATCGCGCCGTGATGTAACTTGACTCGGCCGGCGGGTGTACATTGGCAGGCTGAGGGGACCGGTACCATGGACATGAGGACGAAGGTGCAGCCGCTGGACAAGGCGGGGCTCGAGCGGCAGTCGCAGTTCCGCTACGAGCTGCGCAGGTTCCTGCGCTTCGGCGAGGACGCGGCGAAGGCGGCCGGCGTCACCGCCGTGCAGTACCACCTGATGCTGCACACCCAGGGTTTTCCCGGGCGCGACTGGGCGAGTATCGGCGAGCTGGCCGAGCGGCTGCAGACGGCGCCGCATGGCGTCGTCGCGCTGGTCACCCGCGGCGAGGAAGCCGGCCTCGTCCGCCGGCAGCCCAACGAGCAGGACGGCCGCCTGGTCGAGGTGCACCTGACCGCGAAGGGGCGGCGCCTGGTCGGCGCGCTCGCGGCACAGCACCGCGCGCAGCTCGGCGCGCTGGCTGCGGTGATCGAAGCCGCGCGCGCGAGCGCGGAGGGTTAGCCGCGGCCGCCGGGCCGCCGGGCCGTCGCGAGCAGCCGGCTCGCCAAACGCTTACAATTCGAAGATTGGGGGTTGGTGTGCGCCCAGCGCAGCGCCGGCCCGTATTCGCGGACCCGCCCCTGCGTTTCGCAGGTACCCGTGGCACAAAGGTCTGCCTGCTCCGGCCGCTGGGCCGGCCCATCCAACCACCAGCCGGCGCTGCCCTCCGCGAGAAGGGCCCGCCTGGCTGTGCCAGAGGAGCCTGCATGGCGAAGGAAGAACTGATCGAAATGAACGGCCGCGTGGCCGAAATCCTGCCGGACTCGCGCTACCGCGTGATCCTGGACAACGGCCACGAACTGGTGGCCTACACGGGCGGCAAGATGCGCAAGAACCACATCCGCATCATCGCCGGCGACCTGGTGAGCCTGGAGCTCTCCCCGTACGACCTGAGCAAGGGGCGCATCATGTTCCGCCACCTGCCGAACCGCAACACGGGCGGCCCGCCGCCGCAGCACCGCCGTCGCTGACCCGGCGACGTCCCGCAAGCGGCCCATCGGGCCGCTTTTCTTTTGCCCGCCTCACTGCACCTCGACTTCGTCCAGGTGCCTGCGCAACCGCTCGATGTCGCCGCGCAGCGCGTCCTCCGACCCGTCGGCCGCGTGCGCCGAGATGGCGCGGCTTTGCCACGCCGCCCACTGGAACCCGAACAGCGCCAGGCCGCCGGCCGCGCGGTGCGCCACGGTGCGCAGCTGCGTGCGGTCGCCCGCGGCCAGCGCGTCGGCCATGTGGTCCACCAGCCGGCGGCGGGAATCGAGGAAGGCGCCCACTTCGCCGAGCAGCTCGCGATCGACGTGCACCGCCGCGTCCGGCAGGACCGGGGCTTCCGCGTTCGATGCGCGCGGCGCGGCCGTTTCCAGCGGCGCGGGTTCCGAGACCGGCACGTCGGTGCGCCCCAGCTCGTGCAGCAGCGTGAGCAGCGCCTCGCGCGTGAAGGGCTTGGCGAGGTAGCGGTTGCTGCCCGCTTCCAGCCCGCGCCGGATGGAGGCCGCGTCGTCGTTCGAGGACATCATGACGATGGCGGTCGGTCGCCGCGCCTCCCCGTGCTCGAGGCGCCGGATCCAGGCCACGGCCTCGAGTCCGTCCATGACCGGCATCTCCATGTCGATCAGCACGATGTCCGGCCACTGGCGCGCCACCGCGTCGATGGCGCCGACGCCGTTGGCCGCGGTCTCCACGGTGAACGGCGGCGACGGCAGGTAGCGCAGCAGCAGCAGCCGGTTGTATTCGTCGTCGTCCACCACCAGCACCCGCCGCGGCGGGAAGTCCGCCGCGGTGACCTGCGGCGCGGCGGCGACGGGTTGCGCACTCGGCGCCGCGGCCAATGCCTCGGCCTCCAGCGCCTGCAGGCACAGCGTGAGCACGGTGCCGCTGTAGCCCGTCTGCATCTCCAGTTCGCCGTTCTGCACCCGTGCCATGAGGCGCGCGGAGTAGGTGCCCAGGCCGGTGCCGCCGCTCTTGCCCGCGGTGACGTACTTGTCGAAGAAGCGGCTGACGATCGCCTCCGGCACGCGCGACGGGTTGTGGACGCGCACGCGCAGCGGGTCGCCTGCTTCCAGGCGCACCGTCACCGTGCCGCCGCGCGGCGTCGCCTCGATGGCATTCTTCAGCACGTTGGCCAGGATGGAGTAGCAAAGCAGCTCCTCCGCCCGCGCGTACACGGGCTGCGGAGGCGCTTCCTCCACCCGCACCTGCACCTGCGCCGCCTGCGCGAGGGGCAGCAGGTCCAGCTTCACGCGCGCGATGACGTCGGCCACGTTCACGGCCTGCGGCCGGAAGGGGTAGGTGCCCAGTTCCATGCGGGAGAGGTCCAGCGACAGGTTGACCATCTCCAGCATGCGGAAGCCCGCGCGCTCCGCGATGGCCAGCAGCTCGCGCTGGTCCTCCGGCACGTTGGCGTCCTCGCGCAGCAGGCGGGCGACGCCGATGATGCTGTTCAGCGGCGTCTTCAGGTCGTGGCGCGACATGCGCTCGACGTCCTCGCGCAGCCGTGCGTTCTCGGCGAGCGCCGCGTTCTGCCGCTTCAGGCCTTCGGCGACGGCGCGCTGGTCGGTGATGTCGTGGAAGGAGCAGATGTAGCGCAGCGTGCGGCCGTCCGCGCCGCGCAGGCTGATCGCCTCCGCGTGCACCCACACCGCGCCGCCGTCGGCGCGCAGCAGGCGGTATTCGTGCGGCTCGTGCTTCATCTCGCCGCCGCGCACCGAGCGGTCGCGCAGCTGGTTCATGAACACGTCCTGGACCAGCGAGCGGTCGTCCGGATGGACGCGCTCGAAGAAGAGGGGCCACTCGCGGGTGTCGGTGTCCGGCGGATAGCCCATGATCTCCAGCAGCCGCGCCGAGTAGCGGGTGAGGTTGCGCGTGTAGTCCCAGTCCAGGATGCCGGCATGCGTGGCGCGCACGAGCAGGTCCACCTTCTCGCGTTCCTCGGCGCTGCGCAGTTCCTCGACGTTCAGCGCGCGGCCGAGCCGGCGCAGCAGCACGACGCCCGGCGAGAGCACGAACGCGAGCAGGCCGAAGGCCGTGATGCCGCGCTGCGCGAGGTCGGAAGGCACCTGCGACAGGTTGACCGCCAGCACGGCGGCCAGGCAGCCCATGCCGGTCAGGATCACGCCCGCGTCGGGCCGTCCCTGGCGCGCCGCGCGGGCGAGCTGCCACAGGACGTACAGGCCGATGGCGAAGCCCAGCACCTGACCGTACAGGACGTACCGGCTGTAGACGCGGGCGGGGGTGAAGTCGATCACCAGGATGCCGACGGCCCACGCGACCAGCAGCACGCGCACGGCGAGCGGACGCAGGGTGCGCGGGAACAGGCGGTCCACGAGCAGCAGGAACAGGCCCATGGCGAGGAACCAGGAGGTGTATTCCGTGCGCAGGAACACCTCCCATGGGGTCTCGGCCCCTTTCCAGAGCTGCAGCAGCAGCCGTTCGCCGGTCATGTCCGCATAGACGGTCTGCGCCAGCGCGAACAGCCCGAACAGCAGCGGCGCCTTCTCCTTCGGCCGCACCAGGAAGAAGAACAGCGGCGAGATGCTCAGCACGAGGTAGGCGCCCACCAGCAGCGTGTCGAGCGCAAAGCGCTGCTGCGACTCCACCGCGAGCTGCTCGATCGGGCCGGCCACCGGCGCGCGGATCACGCCGCCGGCGCGGTGCGACCAGTTGGACAGGTGCATCGTCACCCGCAGCGGGCAGGGATAGGAGTCGGTCAGCTGCGCGCGGCGGCCGATGGCGGGCTGCGCCTCGTCCTCGCTCGTGCCCGGCATGCCTTGCGCCGCGACCAGCCGCCCGTTGATGTAGGTGCGCATGGCCGTGCGCTGCGGCGGCACGGACAGGGCGAGCTGCTGGCCTTCCGGGCAGCGCACGACCAGCGAGTAGCTCGCAAAACCGTCGGGACCGGGCGGCTTGCCGTCGACGCGGAGCTCGTTCCAGATGCCGGGCACGGGGGCGATGCCGGGGAGGGACGCGTCGTCCGCGGGATCGACAAAGTGGCCCCAGTCGAAGGCCCAGTCGCCGCGCAGCGCATGGCTGCGCTCCGTGGCGCCGGGGGCCATGAGGTCGATGACGCCGTCGCGCGCCACCGGGGCCGCGGCCGCAGCCCAGGCGGACGGCAGCACGCAGGCGAGCACGCAGGCCCACGCGGCGCGCCACAGGGCGCGCGCCCAGCGAGGCGACGGGAAGGAGGAGGTGGGCTTACAGCGTCGCAGGACGGGTGGCAGCGAAGTTGTCGCCCCCCTGCGCGTGGCGCTTCATGTCGTCGTCGCGCGCGGCGAGCAGTCGTTCGAGGTCGGCGCGCACGTCTTCGGCCGGGCGCGGGATGACCACCGGGCCTTCGATGATATCGCCGGGCTTGGTCTCGGGCGCCATCAGCGGCGCGGCGGCTTCGCGCGGCGCCGTCCAGGAGCCGGGATGCGGCATCGGGCCGGGCACGTGGTTGTCCGGCAGGGCGAACTGCCACGAGAACCCCATCAACCAGTTCGCGGCCTGCGGGTCGAGCAGCAGGAGGCGCTGCAGGAATTCCTTCTCCAGCGCCGGGCCGTGCGCCATGAGGCGGGGCTCCCACACGCGCACGACGAAGCGCATGTGGATGCCCTGTTCGCGCTTGGGGCTGGTGGTGCGGAGCATGTCCGCGGCCACCCAGACCTGCGGGATGCCGTTGCGCGTCAGCGTCTCGCGCAGGACGAGCTTCAGCAGGTCCTTGCGCACGTTGTGCGGGGACGACGCGTTCGACGACGCCTGCGACGACACGAACTGCGTGCTGTTCGGCGCGCTGCGGGAATTGCGCGGTTTGACCGGGGATTGCTTCTTTCCCAGCAGGATGTCCAGCATGCCCATGGTGGCTCCGTGAGTTCTGGGCGCGCGGCTCGCGCGCCGGTGGCCCGACCAGGAACCGCCGAGCTGCCTTCATCTTACAGATTGATGCAAATTCTGGAAGTGTCCGTGGCGAGCCGTCAGCCAAGCCCAACGAAACAGGCGACAGGCGGCAGCGCGGGGCTGCGCTACATTCGCCCGTTTGCCACACAGGAGTCAGGATGGCAGTGGATTTCACCGGGCGGGTCGCGATCGTCACCGGGGCGGGCGGAGGGCTGGGGCGCCAGCACGCGCTGGCCCTGGCCGCCCGAGGCGCGAAAGTGCTGGTCAACGACCTCGGCGGGTCGGTGGACGGCAGCGGCGGCTCCACCGCCGCGGCGCAGAAGGTGGTGGACGAGATCCGGGCGGCCGGCGGCGTGGCCTTGGCCAACGGCGCGTCCGTGACGGATTTCGCGGCCGTGCAGGCCATGGCGGACCAGGCGCTGGAAGCCTGGGGCCGCGTCGACGTGCTCGTGAGCAACGCCGGCATCCTGCGGGACAAGAGCTTCGCCAAGATGGACCTGGCGGACTTCCGCCAGGTGCTGGACGTGCACCTGATGGGTGCCGTGCATTGCTGCAAGGTGCTGTGGCCCGCGATGACGCGGCAGAAATACGGCCGCATCGTGCTCACGACCTCTTCGTCGGGCCTGTACGGCAACTTCGGCCAGACGAACTATGGCGCCGCCAAGATGGCGCTCGTGGGTCTCATGCAGACCCTCGCGCTGGAGGGCATGAAGCACGACATCCGGGTGAACTGCCTCGCGCCGACGGCCGTGACCCGCATGACGGAGGAGCTCTTTCCGGCCGACATGCTGGAGGCGTTCGGGCCGGAGGCCGTCGTGCCGGCGATGCTGGTGCTGGCCGCGCAGGATGCGCCGACGCGCACCACGCTGTGCGCGGGCGCGGGCGGCTTCGAGGCTGCGCACGTGACCCTGACCCCGGGTGCCTACATCGGCCTGGACGCGGATGCGCCCGAGCGGCTGCAGGCCCGGCTGGACGAGGTCCGCGACCGGCGCGGCGAGACGGTGCCCGCCAGCGGCGCGGACCAGGGCGCCAACGAGATGCGGCTGGCGCGTGCCGGCCTTCAGCGTCAGTAGCTGGTCAAAAGGGCGTTGGCGATCAACCCGGTCGCCAGCGCGACCAGCAGGAACTCGCCGTCGACGTTCATCCACTGGTGGCCGTACGGCGGCGAGTACAGGCCGGGGTAGGCGTTCCAGTTGTTCACGTAGTAGACCGGCTGGCGGTACTGGTACGGCAGGTAGCCACCGCGGTAGAAGCGGTGCGAAGCCCGGTAGCTGGGCTGCTGGACCCCATAGCGGGGCTGCTGGTAGACGTGGCGCGGCTGCTGGTAGACCGGCCGCGACGCTTCGTAGCGCGGCTGCTGGTACACGGCGCGCGGCTGGCTGTACTGGTGCTGGCCCTGCCAGCCCTGGCGCTGGCCCTGCCAGCCCTGGCGCTGGCCCTGCCAGCCCTGGCGCTGGCGGTCGTCGCGGTCGCCGCGGCGCTGGTCGTGGCGGTCATCGCGGCGGTCGTCGTGCCGCTGCTCGGCGCGGTCGCCCCGGTCGCCGCGACCGCCGCGGTCGCCGTGCATGCCTTGCGCGGAAGCCAGGCTGCCGAAGCCGAGGCTGCCGGCCAGCAGGGTGCACACGATGGCGGAAGTTTTCATGGGTACTGCTCCTATCTGAATGCCTCGATGGTGCGCCCCGGCCGTGTCGCCCTCGCGAAGCGCGGGCGCCCCGCGTGCAAAACCTCGTAAGGGGATGTGCGCCGCTCACTCCATTGGCAGAGGCGCGGAGGCGCCGCACCGACCAGAATGGCTTCCGTTTCCGGGAGCTGAGATGTCAACCAAGGTGCTCATCGTCGAAGACGAACCGGAATTCCTGCGCCGGTTCACCAATGCCGTGCTCATGGATCCGGACCTGGCCCTCGCCGGCAGCGCCGGCACTGGGCGCGCCGCCATTGCCATGCTGGAAGCGGCCCAGCCCGACGTCGTGCTGCTCGACCTCGGCCTGCCCGACATCGACGGCGTGGAGGTCATCCGCCAGGCGATGCGCCAGCCGCGCCCCTGCGACGTGCTGGTGGTCTCCATGTTCGACGACGACCAGCACGTGCTGGACTCGATCGAGGCGGGCGCGGCGGGCTACCTGCTGAAGGATGCGGTGCCGGAAAGCATCGTCTCCAGCATCCGCGACCTGCGCCACGGCGGGTCCCCCATCAGCCCGGGCATCGCGCGCCGCATCCTCACCCGCTTCCGCGTCGCGCTTGGCCCGGCGCGCCCGGCCACGTCGCACTCCCAGGGCAAGCAGGTCAACGGCTGCGGCGCCTCGCCGCTCACCGAGCGCGAGACCGAGCTGCTGCGCCTGACCGCCAAGGGCCTCAGCTTCGACACCATCAGCGAACTCATGGGGATCTCGCCGCACACGGTGGTGGCCCACGTGCGCAAGATCTACCGCAAGCTCGCGGTGCACTCGCGCGGCGAGGCGGTGTACGAGGCCACCCAGCTGGGGCTGCTGTAATGCGCGCGGCGGCCTGGCTGCGGGCGGTGCTGCTCGCCGCGGCGGGCTGCCTCGCACTGCCTTCGCATGCCGCGGTGCACGAGGCGCAGGCGGCCCGCCTGCTCGCCGATGCGGCGCAGGCGCCGCCTGCGGCGGATGCGCGCTGGCAGGACGTCACCCTCCCGGACCTCTGGCGCAAGTCGCGGCCGGGCGCCCCCCGCACCGCGGCCTGGTACCAGGTGCGCTTCGAGGCGCCGGCCGCGTCGCCGCAGGCCTGGGCCGTGTTCTTCCCCTTCCTCGACGAGGGCGGCCAGGTCTGGCTCAACGGCGCCCTGCTACAGCAGATCCCGGAGAACACGCCCGAGCTGCACGTGCGCTGGATGCGGCCGCACCTCGTCGCCTTGCCGCCGGCCCTGCTGCGCCCCGGGGCGAACGAGCTGCTGGTGCGCGTCGGACAGCCGCCCGCGGGTGGCGCGACGCACTTTCCCCGCGTCAGCGTGGGGCCGCTGGCCGAAGTCGCGCGCATGCACGACCGCCGCTACTTCTGGGTGAGCATCACGCCCCAGATCACCGCCGCGGTGTGCCTGCTCGTTTCCTTGTCCGTGCTGTTCATCTGGTGGCGCCGCCCGGCCGAGACCATGTACGGGCTCTTCGGGGTGGCCGTGGCGCTCTGGGGCTTGCGTACGCTCACCTTCGTCGTCGAGGCGCTGCCCGTCGACACCTGGTTCTGGTGGCGCGTGGTCTTCCACTCCGCCACGGGTGGCTTCATCGTCGCGATGACCGCGCTCGCGTGGCGGCTCGCCGGCATCCACAAGCCCTGGTTCGAGCGCGCCCTGTTCGCCTACTGGCTGGTGGGGCCCCTGTGGCTGCTGGCGCAAGGGCCGGCGGCGGAGCCGATCGTGAACCGCTGGTGGGTGGGCGGCTTCCTGCCGATCGGCGCCACCATCGTCGGCGTGTCCGCCTGGTTCCTGGTGCGGCGGCGCACGCTCGAAGCCGCAGCGCTGCCGGTCACCATGGCGATCGCGGCGCTCGCGGGCATGCACGACTACCTGATCACCTGGGACCTGCAGCCCACGATTCCGTGGCTCGCGTCGTGGACGGCGCAGCGCTTCCAGCTGATGCACCTGTGCGCGAACTTCGTGCTGCTCGCGATGGGGGGCCTGCTCACCGCGCGCTTCGTGCGGGCGCTGCACTCGCTGGAAGACGTCAACAAGACGCTGGAGCAGCGCGTCGCCGACCGCGAGGAGGAGCTCGCCGGCAACTACGTGCGCGTGTTCGCGCTCGAGCGCGAGAACGCCGCCGCGCAGGAGCGACAGCGCATCATGCGCGACCTGCACGACGGGCTCGGCTCGGGGCTGTTCGTCCTGCTGTCGCGCGTGGAGCGATCCGACCTCGCCAACCGTGAAGTGGCCGACGCGCTGCGCGGCTGCATCGCGGACATGCGCCTCGCGCTCGACACGCTGGCGCCGCAGGAGCACGACTTCCGCTCGATGCTCGGCAACTTCCTCTTCCGCTGGCGCAACGAGCTGGTCGCCTGCGGCATCCATCCGCGCTGGGAGATCGCGGTGCCCGACGAGGCGCTGCAGCTCTCGCCGCACGCCGCGCTGCAGCTGCTGCGCGTCGCGCAGGAGGCGCTGACCAACGTGGTGAAGCACGCGGGCGCCTCGGAGGTCCACGTGCAGCTGCGCCTCGTGGAGGGCCAGCTCGAACTCGAAGTGCGCGACAACGGCATCGGCGCCGCCGGCGTGAGCGAAGAGTCGAGCGGCCGGGGGCTCACCAACATGCGCACGCGCGCGACGCAGCTCGGGGGGCGCGTGGACGTGCGCGGCGGCTCCGGCGGCACGCGCGTCACGGTGCAGGTGCCGCTCGCGGCCGTCTGCGGCTGATCCCCCGTTCGGGTTCGCGCCGTCACGCCACGTTTTCACGATGCTTGCTATTTCGCGATGCGCCTGCGCTTCCTAGATTGAACCGGACACGCCGCCTTGGCGTGCAGACCGGAGGAAGCCATGAGAGAGCACATTCGCCGGGAAGCCGGGCAGTTCACCGAATCGGCCTGGTGGCTCGTTCCCATCGCCTTCGCCATCGCCGCGCTCGCGGCCGTGGCCATGGGCACCGCCGATGCCGACGACGTGCAGCCGCGGGTGCATGCCGCCGTCGCGACGCCGGATGCCGCACCTGCGCCCGCGATGGTCCTCCCGGCTGTCGTCACGAAGCCGGCCGAGGAGTCCGTCATCGAGGTGGAGCATGTCCAGGCCTTCTGACGCCGCACGGGCACTGCTCGCGGCCGGCGCGCTGGCCAGCAGTGGCGCCGTGTTCGCGCTCGCCGGCGAGCGGTTCGATGCGGGCGTGCACGTCGACGTGGCCGTCCACGATGGCGAGCCGCTGGAGGCGCTGCGCGTCGCGGCGGCGCTGGACGCCGATGCGCGCAACCTGCTGTCGCGCCGGCTCCTGGACCGCTTCGAGTCCGGCGGCGACAAGGCGGACCTGCGCGAGGCGCTGCACTGGATCGCGCGCGACTGGGACCAGCAGGCCTTCCTGCGGAGCGGTCCGGTGAACCGCAAGGTCGTCAGCGATTGCGAGCGGCCGGTGTTGCGGTGGTATTGGGTTTGCGGGGCGGAGTGAGGGCTGCACGGTGGGGTTCGCGTTCGCTCACCGTCGGCGGCATTCGCCGCCCCACCCTACGCCGAGGGCAGTGTAGGGTGGCGCGGCGCCAGCCGCGGAAGGTGAGCGAAGCGAACCCCACCGGCGCGCAGCGCTACCCCGCCCAAACCCGCCCCAGGTCCCGCACGAACCCCTCGAACCCCTGTTCCTGCCGCGACTCCTCCATCCGCAGCAACGCCGACGGATGCAGCGTCACCAGCACCCGCAATCCATCCGGCCGCTCGAACCACTCCCCGCGTTCGGTGAGCACCGCCACCGGCCTTCCCAGCAGCGCCCGCGCCGCAGTCGCTCCCAGCGCCACCAGCTTCTTCGGCTGTACGAGCGCGATCTCCTCGTCCAGCCAGTGCCTGCAAGCGAGCGCCTCCTGCTGCGTCGGCGTCTTGTGGATGCGCCGCTTGCCGCGCAGCTCGAACTTGAAGTGCCGCACCGCGTTCGTCACGTAGACCGTCTCGCGCGCCACGCCCAGCTGCTGCAGCGCGCGATCGAACAACTGCCCCGCCGGCCCGACGAAGGGCCGCCCGCGCAGGTCTTCCTGTTCCCCGGGCTGCTCGCCCACGAACATCACCGCGGGCTGCAGCGGCCCTTCGCCGGGCACGGCCTGGGTGGCCGCTGCGCCGATCGGGCATTCGCGGCAGCGCTCGAGGCGGCCGTTCAGCGCGACGAGGCCGCCGGGGTCGACGATGGGCAGCGGCTTCTCGGGGAAGCGCGGGATGCGCCGCGTGCTCACCGTGGCCGGCTGCTCGATCATGAGCGCGCTGCGCTCCTGCGCGGTCGCCGCGAGCGGCGCGATCAGCTGCGCTTCCGGCAGGTTGCGCCAGTAGCGGCGCGGCATCTCCTTCTGCATCATCTTCAGCTTCAGGCGCGCCGGGTTGAAGATGCTCTGGTAGTACGTGAGCCACAGCGCCTCGCCCGCATCGGGCGGGGGCGCCTCGTCGCGCGATGCGCCCCCGCGGAAGTGCAGCTGCCGCCGGTCCCATTCGACGCAGCGGCGCGGCGTGAGGATCGCCCAGCGCATGTTGGCGAAGCGCCGGCGGAACCACGGTGCGTTCGCCTCCACGATGTGGTGCTCGGGCTCGAACCACGCGACGTGCAGCGGGTCGAGTGCGTCGTCGCCGTCCTGCACCTGCCGGAAGCGGACGAAGGCGTGCATCTTGTGGATGTCGCGGCGCACCGCCTTGGCCATGTCGCGCGCGTGCAGCATGTCCGGATCGAGCGGGTCGTGGCGCAGGGAGGGCTCGTGCACGAGCCGCCAGAGCAGGCGATAGAGCAGGGCGAAGCGCTGCGGCTCGCTGTGCAGCACGACGTCGTGGCACAGCTCGAGGAAGCCGGTGGGGACGGTGACGCCGCCTTCGGGGACGGGTTCCTCCGGCGCGGGCTCGCCGGCGAAGAGATCGTCGTGGCAAGGGCCGGTGGACCAGAACACGTCCTCGGGCCGCACGCGGCGGGCGAGCAGCGCGCGCGCTTCGCGACGGAAGCCGGCGAGGTCCGTGTCGTGGGCGAGGCGGACGAGCATCAGAAGAGGGAGGCTTGTTGCGCGATGCTGGGGTTCGCATTCGCGAAACCCAGCCTACGGTTCCCGTCCGCGAAACCCAGCGCACCCGGCGCATCCGCGGCAGGGCGGTGGTCCGGCAGGACCACGAAGGGCAGCACCTTGCGCAGCGGCACGTGCAGGCGCTGCAGGTCGTCGCTGCGCACGCGGCGCACGCGGCGCGCGAGCAGCAGGCGGTCCACCGCCTTCACGCCCAGGCCCGGCACGCGCAGCAGCAGCTCGCGCGGCGCGCGGTTCAGGTCGACGGGGAAGCGCTCGGGATGCGCGAGCGCCCAGGCGAGCTTGGGGTCGACTTCCAGCCGCAGCATGCCGCCCGTGCGCGCGGAGGCGATCTCGTCGGCGGCGAAGCCGTAGAAGCGCATCAGCCAGTCGGCCTGGTACAGCCGGTGCTCGCGCACGAGCGGCGGTGCGGCCAGCGGCAGCGACGACGACGCATCGGGAATGGGGCTGAACGCGGAGTAGTAGACGCGCTTGAGGCGGTAGGCGCCATACAGCTGCGCGCTGGTGGACAGGATCGTGGCGTCATCGGTCGCGTCGGCGCCGACGATCATCTGCGTGCTCTGGCCCGCTGCCGCGAAGGCTGCCGGCTGCGCCCGCGCGGGCTTCGCCCGCGGCAGCGACACCACCGGCGCCGCCGTCGCCTCCCGCACCTGCGCCTTCGCGTCGTCGATGTGCACGCGCAGGCGCGCCATCGAGCGCCGGATGGCGGCGACGTCCTTCTCGGGCGCGAGCCGCGTGAGGCTGTGCTCCGTGGGAAGCTCGATGTTGATGGAGAGGCGGTCCGCATAGCGGCCCGCGCGCTGCAGCAGTTCCGGCGCGGCGTCGGGGATCGTCTTGAGGTGGATGTAGCCGCGGAAGTCGTGCTCCTCGCGCAGGCGCCGCGCGACTTCCACGACCTGCTCCATCGTGTAGTCGGGGCTGCGAATGATGCCGCTGGAGAGGAACAGCCCCTCGACGCAGTTGCGCCGGTAGAAGTCCAGCGTGAGCTGCACGACCTCGTCGACGGCGAAGCGCGCGCGCGGCACGTTGCTGCTCACGCGGTTGACGCAGTACAGGCAGTCGTAGAGGCAGAAGTTGGTGAGGAGGATCTTCAGCAGGGAGATGCAGCGGCCGTCGGGGGCGTAGCTGTGGCAGATGCCCATGCCCTCGTTGGAGCCCACGCCGCGACCCTGCGTGGAGTCGCGCCTGACGCCGCCCGACGACGCGCAGGAGGCGTCGTACTTGGCGGCGTCGGCGAGGATGGCGAGCTTGGCTTGGAGGTCCACTGTATGAGCATACAGTGTCCTGTGCCGGCCGGAGCCGACCGCCCCGCATTGCACGGGGCGCCCGCCAACAATTTCCTTACTGGGCGCTGCGGGCCGGCTGGCCGGCGAGCTGGCGGGAGGCGTCGAAGGCCTGCTTGGTGGACGCGAGGTAGGCGGAGCCGCTGTCTTCGCTCGTGAAGGCGGCGACGGCGTTGCGGCTGGCCAGGTACTCGTTGGTCACCTGCGCGCGGGTCTTCTCGCCGCGGAAGGACTTCAGCGGGTTGTACGAGGTGGACCACGGGTTCACGCCCGCGTTCCGGTACTCGACGAGCTGGGCCTGCACGGCGGTGCGGGTGGCCGGGGCGGCCACGCGGGCGGCGAACTGGCCGGAAGCGTCCATGTCGTCCGCGAAGGCGGTCAGGGCGGACAGGGACAGGGCGGCGAGGACGATCTTGGAGACTTTCATGGTGTTTCCCTCTGGGTTGGCGTTGGCGATGGAGAGACTGTATTCCTCCGTACTGCTGCAAAAAACAGCCTTCAACGCAATCCGTCATTGCGATTACTGAAATAATCAGCCCCCATGGACCGACTGCAATCGATGAGGGTGTTCCAGGAAGTGGTCGACGAAGGCGGCTTCGCCGCCGCCGCCCGCAAGCTCGAACTCACGCCGGCGGCCGTCACCCGGCTCGTGAGCGACCTGGAGAAGCACCTCGGGGTGCGGCTGCTGCAGCGGACCACCCGGCGCCTGTCGCTCACCCCTGCCGGCGAGGCCTACCTCGGGCGCCTGCGCGGCATCCTCACGGACATCGACGAAGCCGATGCCGTGGTGCAGGCGCAGAGCCGCGAGATGAGCGGCACCGTGCGGGTGCTGGCGCAGCCCGTCGTGGCCACGCACATCATCGCGCCCGCGATCGCCGACTTCCAGCGCCTGCATCCCGACGTGCACCTGGAACTGCACGTGCACGACGTGGTGGACCCCAACGTGGAGGACTACGACCTCACGATCGTGAACGGCGCGGTCCCGCTGGTGGCGAGCGCGATCGTGCGCACCGTGATCGAGAGCCAGGCGGTGTTCTGCGCCTCGCCCGCGTACCTGCAGCGCCACGGCGAACCGAAGCACCCGCAGGACCTGCGCGAACACCGCTGCCTGCGCCTGCGCGCCGAAGGCACGCGCCTGCGCGCGATGACGCTGATCGATCCGAGCAACGACGACAGGCGCATCGAGGTGGACGTGCCCGCCGTGGTGACGGCCAACCACACGGACTCGCTGATGCGTGCGACCATCTCCGGCGCGGGCATCGGCATCCAGCCGGCGGACCTGATCGCGCCCATGCTGAAGGCGGGCGTGCTGCAGCGGGTGCTCGCACCGTGGATCACGGGCCGCATCCGCCTCGTCGCGGCGCTCCCGAGCCGCAAGTTCATGCCGGCGCGCACGCGCGCCTTCCTGGACTTCCTCGTGGAGTACACCCGCAACGCGATGGCGGGACTGGAAGAGGGGCGCTGAGCGGCGCTCAGGCTTGCGCGGGTGCCACGCGCAGGCCGACCCAGGCCGCGCCGATCACGGCGTTCACCGGCACGGCGAGGGCGCAAGGCACGTAGAACACGACCGAGAACCCGGGCGCGTGCAGCACGGATTCGACGAGCACGCCGAGGCTGTAGAAGGAAAGGCCGCACCACATCCACCGCTTCATGTACGTGGGCAGCCAGCGCGCCTGGTCGCGGTTGTGGCGCCATGCGGCGGCGCGCTCGAGCAGCGTGCCGCGGTTGACGTCCTTGAACAGCCAGCCGAAGAAGAAGTAGCGGTACAGCAGGGTGCCGAAAGACATGATGCGCCTTCACTCCGTGACGCGGCCCGCCTGCGCGGCCGCGTTGCCATGTTCGATCCTTGTAGCGGCAAGGCTCGTGCGTGTCCATGCTGGTTTCGTGTAGGAACGCGGTACCCGGCCGGCCGATTCTTAAGGGCACTGGACTGGTGCGCCACGCTGCCGCACTGCAGCAGGCACAATGGACCTTTCACGAAAGCAGTTCATGACCCATTGGACGGAAGAACTGGCCGCGGCGGAAGCGCAAGCCGAGCGCTTCGAGGCCGCAGAGAGCCAGGCGGAACAGCAGTTCCACATCGTGCTGGCCGAAGCCGAGCAGGCCGGTGATTCCCAGCGTGCGCTGCAAAGCCCCGAATTCCGGCAGTGGATGGATGCGCGCTGCGCGACCGACCTTGCGTGGGGTTCGTGGTTCCTGTTGAAGGGTGCGAAGGGGTAAGTCGTTCGGTGGGGTTCGCTGACGCTCACCATCCGCGGCTTCCGCCGCGCCACCCTACAAGAAACTCCTACAAGAGCAGGCACGCGCGTCGCTGACGATCGGGCTTTCCGTCGAAGGGAGCCCTGCCATCGCGCGACGACGCATCGCCCTGCCGGCGGCCGCCGTGCCGGCCGACCTGCCCGCCACCCTCGAGCCCGAGCTCGCCACGCTGGTGGACAAGCCCTTGCCGGGCGACTGGATCTACGAGATCAAGTTCGACGGCTACCGCATGCTCGCGCGCGTCGGTGGCCGTGACGACGTGCGCATCGTCACCCGCCGCGGCAACGACTGGACGCACCGCTTCTCCGCCCTGCGCCGCGCGCTCGTCGCGGCGAAGCTGCCGCCCGGCTGGTACGACGGCGAGATCGTGCTGCTGGACGAGGCAGGCAAGCCCAGTTTCAACGGCCTGCAGAACGCGATCGAGAGCGACCGCAACGATGCGATCGTCTTCTATCTCTTCGACGTGCCGTTCTGCGATGGCCACGACCTGCGGCGCGTGCCGGTGGAGGAGCGCCGGGCACTGCTGCAATCCTTGGTGAAGGAAGGCGAGCGGCTTCGCTTCAGCCAGGAGATCGGCGGCGACGCCGCGGCGATCCTGCACTCCGCATGTCGCCTGGGGCTGGAAGGCGTCATCGGCAAGCGGCGCGGTTCGATCTACGTGCAGCGGCGCTCCGACGACTGGATCAAGCTCAAATGCACGCAGCGCCAGGAGTTCGTCATCGGCGGCTTCACGTGGCCGGACGACGCGCGGCCCAACGGCATAGGCGCGCTGCTCGTGGGCCACGTCGACGACACGGGCGAGCTGCAGTACGCGGGCAAGGTGGGCACGGGCTTCACCGGCGAGATGTCCGCGGCACTGCGCCAGCGCCTGGAAGCAATGGCGGTCCGCAAGCGGCCGTTCGCCGGGCCGACCGGACACGACAGGCACGCGACCTGGGTAGCTCCCGTGCTGGTCTGCGAAGTGACCTACAACGAGTGGCCGGAGAACGGAAGCCTGCGCCATGCATCGTTCAAGGGCTTGCGCGAGGACAAGCCCGCGCCCGCCGTGCAGCGCGAGCGGCCCGCGCCCACACCGCCGCCCGCCGCGCCCGTGCTGCGCAAGGTGACGCACGGCAGCCGCGTGATGGACCCCTCCACCGGCTTCACCAAGCTCGATGTCGTGCGGTACTACGTGGAGGTGGCGCCGTGGGTGCTGCCGCATTTGCGCGGGCGCCCCGCGTACATCCGCCGTGCGCCGCTCGGGATCACGCAACCCATGGTGTTCCAGCAGCATCCCGAAGGGCTGCGCGGCCTGCGCGGCACCGACCCGGCGCTGTGGCCGGGGCACGATCCGGCGATCGCCTTCGACACGCCGGAGGACCTGTTCGCCGCGGCGCAGCTCGGGATGATCGAGCTGCACACCTGGAACTCCACCGCCCGCGCGATCGGGCAGCCGGACCGCATCGTGTTCGATCTGGACCCGGGCGAGGACCTGCCGTGGGCGCAGCTGCAGGAAGGCGCCGTGCTGCTGCGCGCGCTGCTGCAGGAGCTGGGGCTGCACAGCTGGCTGAAGACCACGGGCGGCAAGGGCCTGCACCTGTGGGTTCCGCTCGCGCCGGTGCGGGATTACGAGACGGTGAAGGACTTCTCCGAAGCGGTGGTGCAGCACATGGCGCGCACGATCCCGCAGCGCTTCGTCGCGAAGTCCGGGCCGCGCAACCGCGTGGGCCGCATCTTCATCGACTACCTGCGCAACGGCTGGGTGCAATCCACGGCCGAAGCCTTCTCGGCGCGGGCGCGGCCGGGGATGGGCGTGTCGATGCCCGTCGCGTGGGAGGAACTGCCGCGGCTCAGGGGCGGCGACCACTGGAACATCGCCACCGCGACCGAGCACCTCGCGAAGCTGAAGGCCGACCCGTGGGCGGGCTACTGGAAGAAGCCCCAGAAGCTCGATGCGGCGATGAAGAAGCTCGGGTTCGCGAAGATGTAGGGTGGCCGCGGCGCGCCGCGGGAAGGTGAGCCGCAGGCGAACCCCACCGTCCTCAGACCGTCGCGTCGACGGCGCGTTCGCCCGGCGGCATCTCGTCGAGTTCGATGGAGATCCGCGTCGCGCCGTCGAGGTCCAGGTTGGCGTCGTCGCGCGCATCCGCGACCGCGGTGAACTGCCCGTCGAGCCACAGGAAACGCACGCTGCGCGCGATGGCCTGCAGCGCCTCCTCCTCGGTGAAGAAGCCGCCGTCGGACTGCTGGTTGCCATCGAGCAGGTAGCGGAAACTGCCGCCGTCCTCGCGCGTGATCGCGCCGAGGTCGATCACCTTCTGGGTGCGGTTGCGTGCATAGATCCGCCCCTTGGCGGCATACAGCAGGAAGGGCTGGCGCACGGGGCTGCGGGTGGTGGTGTCGTCGTTGGCCATGGCCCCAATCTCGCGTCCCGGCCGCGCCGCGCCTGTAGGACCGCGCCGCGGCTCAGGGCCGCCAGGCCAGCGCGAGCAGGCCCGCGACCACCAGCGCCAGCCCGCCTTGCTCCACGGTGGCGAGCTTCTCGCGCAGCAGGCGGCGCGAGACGAGGTAGCTGAACACGACTTCCACCATGCCCAGGGTGCGCACGTTCGCCGCGGTGGTGAGCGCGAAGGCGGTGAACCAGCCGATGGACGCGAGCGCGCCCATGCAGCCCGCGATGGCGGAGATGCGCCACGCGCTGACGGTGGCGCGCAGGGAGGCGGGCGCGCGCCACGCGAGCCATCCCCCCAGCAGCACGGTCTGGATGGACTGCGCGAGCAGCACGCCCCAGGCGCCCGCCATCCAGGCGGAGCTCTCCGGGATCTGCAGCGACGCGCCGCGGTAACCCACCGCGGACAGCGCGAAGCCCGCGCCCGAGGCCAGCCCGTACCAGGCCGCGCCGGAGGTCCACGCCCGCCCTTCGACGGCGGCGCCCCTGGCGGGCAGCGAAAGCATGATCACGCCGGCCGTGGCGAGCGCGATGGCCACGAGCGTCGTCGCAGCCGGCAGCTCGCGCAGGAAAAGCGACCCGAACAGCGCGACCTGCAAGGCATCCGTCTTCGAGAAGGCGACGCCGACCACGAAGTTGCGCTGCTTCATGGCCGCGAGCAGGAAGGCGGTCGCGGCCAGCTGGCCCAGCGCGCCCAGCAGCAGCCAGCCGAAATAGCCGGCGTGGAAGGCGGGGAGGGGCGCCGCGGTCGCGGGCAGCCGGTGCAGCAGCAGCACCCAGGCTGCCGCGAAGGGAATGCCGTAGAGGAAGCGCGAGAGCGTGGCGCCGAGCGTGCCCGCTTGCGCCACCAGCGAACGCTGTGCCGCATTGCGCGCCGTCTGGGCCAGCGCGGCCCAGAGGACGATGGGAACCCAGAGCCAGGAGGCGGAGCTCAACCCTTGCAGCTGCTGCCGGTGGCGCGGGTGAAGGACTGGCCGGTCGCCAGCGCCAGCATGCCGGAGGCGCTGACGATGCGCAGTTCGTCGCCGCTGGCCTGCAGCTCCATCGTGTGGTCGCGTTGCGGGTCGACCTTCACGCGGGTGCCTTCCACCTTGCCGGTGATCTCGCGCACGCGCTGCTTGCGCACGAGCCGCCCCTGCACGTTGGCGTACTGCTGCGCGATCTCCAGCGTGAACTCGTGCAGCAGGCCGGCGCCGCACCAGAGGCCCCCGACCGCAGCCACGCCGGTTCCGCGCGCGCTCACCTGTTCCGAGGCGCTACCGGGTGCGGCAGAGGCAGGGAACGCGGCGGCGAGCGCCAGGGCGGCTGCCAGGCAGGAGCGGGACGGGAACGGCATGGCGCGCACGATAGCACCATGCGCGGCCGCGTTCACTTCCGTCGTGCAAAGACCTGACTCAGCGGCGAGGCGGCTGGGGAGCGGGCAGGCGCTCCCGGGCGGGGCGGCGCAGGTACATCTGGTCGGACCAGGTGGCCAGCCACTGCGGCCGGTAGGCCACGAGCAGGCTCACCAGGGCGCAGGACCAGGACGCCTCGCCCATCGCGAGCAGGAAGACGGCGACGCGCTGCAGGTCCGCCGTGGGGCCTTGCAGGCCGTGCGTCAGCGCGGCGGCGCAGAAGCCGCAGGCGGCCAGCGTCAGCATCGGCACGAAGAACGCGCGGCCCAGCATGTACGCGACGGGGTTGGGCCCGAAGGCCTTGCGCACGCCGTGGCCCAGCAGGAGGACCAGCGTGGCGGGCAGGAGACCGGCCCACACCGTCAGCGACAGCGCATGCCCGAAGGACGCATCCGCCGTGAGCATGGTGCTCAGCCCCGCCACGGTGATGACGGGCACGGCCAGCGGCCAGCCAAGCAGCAGGACCACCAGCGGTGCACCGGACCAGTGCAGCGGCAGGGGCAGGAGGGCCAGGCCGGGCCATGACCACAGCCACGGCAACACCGTGAGCGATGCCAGGAAAGGCGTCACCAGCGGGGGCACGTCGCCGCCGTAGCGAAGCAACAGGCGCCACGGCCGCACCGCGAGGGTCGCGGCCCAGGCGAGCGCGAACAGGAGGATCTCGGCGAGCGCGCGTGCTTCCATCGCTTCACTGCCCGTCGGGACGGATCTTGCCTTCCTTGCAATACCGGTCGTACTCGTCGCGCGTGATGGCGGCGGAGCCGGCATTGCCTTCGCCGTCCGTCCACGAGAGCGTCACGCTGTCGTCCGCCACCTCGATGTCGACGTCGCCGTCCGGGATGGGCATGAGGACGCCGTCTCCCGCCCGGAAGCAGACTTCTCCGCGGATGATGGCGTGCTGGGACATGGCGTTCTCTCCTGTGGGGTCGGGGAGCACCCAGTGTCTGGCCCGGCAAGGGGGCACCCCTGTCAGCGGGCGCCTTGAGTCCTTGCCGGACGGCGGGGAGCACGGCCGCGCCGGGCGGCACAATGCCCCCATGACGAGAGTGTGGAGGGACGTTGGGGCGGTCGTGGCCATCGCGCTGCTCACCGGCGCCTTGCTGGTGTTCGCGCTGCTGTACCAGCGCGAGGCCGCGCTGCGCGGAGGCGAGGAGCTGACCGACACCCTGTCGCGCGTGATCTCGGAGCAGACCGCGCGCACGCTGCAGTCCGTGGACCAGACGCTGCAGCTCGCCATCGTGCGGCTGGAGGCGGACCAGGCGGCGGGCCGCCTCGACGAGGCCGCCGCGCGCGACACGCTGCGGGGCTACCTGAAGGACCTGCCTTTCCTGCGGGCGATGTGGGTGCTGGACCGCGACGGCCGCATCGTCCTCGACACGGACGAGGGCAACATCGGCACGGACATGCGCGACCGTCCTTACTTCCAGGCCTACGTGCGCAACCCGGAGACCGAGTTCTTCATCGGCCCGGTGATCCGCAGCCGCACGCGCGGCACCTGGATGATGAGCGTGGCGCGCCCGATCCGCGATGCGAAGGGCGAGGTCACCCAGGTGATCGCCGGTGCCGTGGAACCGCCTTACTTCGAGCAGCTGTGGCGCGGCATCGACCTCGGGCCGCACGGCGCGATCGTGCTGTACAGCCGCGGGGGGCAGCTCCTCGCGCGCAGCCCCGCCGACCCCAGCGTGCTGGGCAAGGACTACTCGCACCTGCCGATCTTCCGCGAATACCTGCCGCGCGCGCCGCAGGGCACGTTCATCCGGGAAAGCGGCATCGACGGCGTGCTGCGCGTCGTGGCCTACCGGCAGTTGCCGACGTATCCCGACCTCGTCGTCGCGGTGGGTTCCAGCTACGGCGAGATGCTCGCGCCCTGGCGCCGCTTCGCCCTGCTGACCACCGCCGTGTGGACCGCCGCGGTGCTGATGGCCATCGTGCTGACGGTGCAGCTGCGCCGGCAGGCGCGCAGCCGCGAGCGGACGGAGCACCGCTTCCAGCAGCTCGCGCAGGCGATGCCGCAGATCGTCTTCATCGCGCCGCCCTCCGGGGGCGTGCAGTTCATCAACCAGCGCTGGGTGGAAGCGACGGGCCACCCCGTCGAGGACGCGCTGGGCATCGGCTGGCGGCAGCTGGTGCACCCCGCCGACATGCCGGGGCTCGTCGACCACCTGCAGCAGGCCATGCGCGACAACGTGGAGTTCCAGCAGGAGTTCCGCCTCCGCTACCGGGACGGGAGCTACCGCTGGCAGCTGCTGCGGGCGGCGCCCATGCGCATCGGCGCGGACCCGGTGGAGTCCTGGTTCGGCACCGCGACCGACATCGACGCGCTGAAGCAGGCGCAGGAGCAGTTGCGCGGCCAGGCCGAGCGCCTGCACATGGCGAGCCGCCTCACCCGCATGGGCCACTACCGCGCGGACCTGGCGACGCAGCGCATCGTCCTGTCCGAGGAAGCCGCGGCGATCCTCGACATGCCGCCGGATGCGGAGCCCACCATGCAGGAGGTGCTCGCCATGTTCGCGCCGGGCTCGCTGCCGCGGGCGCTGCAGGTGCTCGACGCGTGCGCGAACGCGGGCGAGCCCTTCGACGTGGAGGTGGAACTCGTGACGGGCACGGGACGCCACGTGTGGCTGCGGTCCGTGGCGGAGCCGGTGCACGATGCTTCCGGCAAGGTGGTGGCGATCCAGGGCGCGCAGCAGGACATCACGCTGCGCAGGCTGATGATGGAGGAGATCCGCCGGCTGAACGCGAGCCTGGAGGAGCGCATCGCCGAGCGCAGCGCGCAGCTCTCGCGGCAGGACGCGCTGTTCCGCACGCTCGCGGAGCAGGCGCCGCTGCCCTTCTGGACCGTCGACACCGACGGCCGCGTCACCTTCCTGAGCCGCGCCTGGTACGACCTGGCCGGCGGCGGCCCGCCGCAGTGGCACGGCCTGGAGTGGGTGCGCCTGATCCACCCCGACGACCGCGAGGCCGTGCTGCAGAACTGGGCGAGGTCGCGATCGACGGGGGCGCCTTACATGGGCACGCGGCGCATCCGCGCGCACGACGGCACTTACCACACGACCTCGTACCGCGCGGTCCCGGTGCGCGACGACAAGGGCACCATCCTGCTGTGGGTCGGCGTGGACAACGACATCACCGACCTGATGGCGAACCAGGAAGCGCTGCGGCTGGCGAACGAGCAGCTCGAATCGTTCTCCTATTCCGTGTCGCACGACCTGCAGTCACCGCTGCAGCGCATGAGCTCCTTCGGCCGGCTGCTGCAGCAGGAGCTCGCGCCGCTGCCCGAGGGGCGCGCGCACCACTACCTGTCGCGCATCCTCGCCAACGCGGACGACATGGCGCAGCTGATCGAAGGCCTGCTCGCGCTCGCCCACGTGTCCGAGGTGGACCTGATCCGCGCCGTGGTGAACCTGAGCGAGACGGCCACGGACATCCTGCAGCGCCTGCAGTCGGAGCAGCCGCAGCGGGGCGTGCGGTGGCGCGTGCAACCCGGGCTGCTCGCGACCGGCGACGTGCGCCTGGTGCGCTCGGTGCTGGAGAACCTGCTGGGCAACGCCTGGAAGTTCACCGGCAAGGCGAGCGAGCCGCAGATCGAGGTCGGCGCGGGCAGGGAGCCGGGCGTGTTCTACGTGCGGGACAACGGCTGCGGCTTCGACATGGCCTACGCGGACCGCCTCTTCGGCACCTTCCAGCGCCTGCACGGCACGGACGAATTCCCGGGCACGGGGATCGGCCTGGCGACGGTCGCGCGCGCGATCTCGCGGCAGGGGGGAAGGGTGTGGGCGCAGGCGGTGCCCGGCGAGGGCGCCACCTTCTGGTTCACGCTGCCGCCGGCGTAGCGCTGCCTAGGGCCGCGGCGTCGGGTCGCGGCGGACGGCTTCGAGCGGCGTGAACGCGGAGTCGATCGGGTGGCGCCGCGGGGCCTTCGAGTTTTCCTTGCCGAGCAGCAGGCGCGTGATCTTGCCGGCGCGGCCCCACAGGAAGCTGAAGAGGGCGCGCATCAGGATGGACCCGTTGAAGGGGATGTACGTGAGCATGCCCGTGCCGTCCACGTAGCCCGGGTTGTGTTCCAGGTAGAAGCGCGTGTCGCGGCGGCGGCTGTTCAGCCAGCGCTGGCGCTCCTCGTCGCTCTCGAGGGTGATCCAGTTCACCTGGCGCACCAGCGGCTTGGCGGGGTCGACGCACTCCAGCTCGAAGCAGCCGGCCAGTTCCTCCATGCGGTTCAGGATGGCGGGCGGGATGTCGCGCCGCTTGGCGTTGGGCCAGATCACCGGCGCGTAGTGCGCGAGGAAGGTGTAGCTGCTCGGATGCGTGAGCGCCGCGAAGATGCAGAAGCGGCGCCACGGGTGCTGCAGCCACACCTGCAGCAGGCGCAGGCAGCCGTACACCATGGTGATGTCGCGGCCGCGGTAGGCCGGCAGCGTGCCCGCCTCCATGCGGATCACCGTGGAAAGGCGGTTCTCCACGATCAGCCGGAAGGCGTGGATGGAGTGGTAGCCCACCACCTGCCCCTGCGGGTTGCGCTTCACGTAGACCCAGGTGCGCCACGCATCGCGCTCCACCACGTACGAGCGGAACTCCTCGTAGCTGAGGCCGGTGAAGATCTGGGCGTGCACGGCGAACAGGTCGCGCGTGAGGGCCTCCCGCTCGTCTCGGGACATGGCATGCACGGCGTGACAGGTGATGCGGGAGAGGGTGTTCATGGCTAGGGCTTTTGCTTAGTATGGCAGAGCATTACAAATTGCAACAGCCCCTCCTGTCCGGTGTCCCTGTGCTGGATCAAATTTTCGGGCCGCCAGAGGGAAACGGGTCGCCAAAACGTGACCATTCGTTCTGATTTCCAGATGTAAATGCCCCGAACGGCAGAGCTGCGAGCCGTGCTCTATCTGCAACAGGTTGTTAGGAAACGGTCGTTTTTCGACGACGAACGGTCGAGCACGGCTGCGAACGTGAATTGCTTGGCAGTTCCCGGCGCGGACTTTGCCGCCGGCTGCTCGCCTGTTGGCGGGGCGCGTCGCGGACACGATCTGTAGCAGGCGCACGGCCTTGTCCCTCCTAGGATCGCGGCCAAGGATGGAGGAAGCCATGGCACGAATGGCGATGCGTTGGGGGATGGGGCTGTTCGCGCTGGCGGTGCTGCACCTGCCGGGACCGGCGGGCGCGCAGGAAACGGCCATGTACAAGTGCTACGCGAAGGGGCAGGTCGTCTACTCGCAGATGCCCTGCGGCAAGCCCTTGAACCAGCCGAAACCGCGCGTGAACGTGCGCTACGAGACCCCGTCGCAGGACCGGGCGAAGATCGCGCGCCGCGCGACGCTCACCGCCGAGGCGCGGCAGGAGTGCAGCGCGCTCGACGCGACGATGCACGAGCAGGAGGCCGGCGTGCGCGCGAAAGGCGACGCGGCCACCATCGAGGACGAGATGCCGCTGGTGCGCTCCAGGAAGCGCTACCGCGAGCTGAAGTGCTAGCGGAACGCGAAGCGCGGGTCTGAGGCGGCCAGGCGCCGGCTGCTGGCGCCGACCTGCCAGATCGCATCGAGCGCCTCCCGGACCGATTCGAGCACCCGCTCCACGTCCGCCGCGCCACCCGCGTGCATCGCCTCCGAGACCACCAGCACCTCCGACGTGCCGTCCCGCACCGCGGAGAGTCCGCTTTGCCGGTGGGTCCAGCGCCGCGCGTGCGCGTTGCCTTCGTCGTCCACGAAACTCACTTCGCGGGGATCGGGGTGCTCGACCTCGTCGCCGAAGGTGAGGTAGCGCTCCGTGCCTTGCGCATGGCGCACCTGCAGGTCGCCGCGGACCTGGCCGACGTCCAGCACCGCCACCGGGATGCCATGGGCCATCGAGATGGCATTGCACACGTCGATCAGGGGATGGATGCGGGGCAGGGCGTCCTCCTTGCGGAAGCGCCGCAGCAGCGACTCGGAGGCGCAGCGGTACTGCGTGGGCTTCAGGCCCATGCGCGCGAAGGCGCGGCGCCACGCCTGCACCTCCGGCCATTCGGACTCGCCGCCCGACGCGGCGAGCCGCGCGCGGGCGACGGCCTCGTGGCGCGCGATCACGCTCTCCGCCTGCACGTCGCGGTGCAGTCCGCGCGCGGCGAGCACGCCGGCGGCGAGCTCGGGGTACTGGGTCCAGATCGCGGGGTGGTGGCTGAAGTGCATGGCCGCAGTCTGGCGAGGCCGCGGTCCGCGGTCTTGAACCTTATTGCAGGACCCGGTGCGCGCGTTGCCAGGCACCGGGCGTGAAGCCGAACTGGCGCGCGAAGAGACGCGTCATGTGCGCCTGGTCGGCGAAGCCGCAGGCCGCCGCGGCATCGGCCAGGGGCAGGCCGCCCGCGACCAGGCCGCGCGCGCGTTCGCAGCGCTGCTGCGTGAGCCACGCGTGCGGGGTGCATCCGTGCACCTGCGCGAAGCGGCGCAGGAACTGGAAGCGGCTGACGCCTGCCTCGGCGGCCAGCTCCGCGAGCGAGGGCGGCCCGACGAGCTCCTCGCCGAGGCGGCGCCGCGCCTGTTGCAGGGACACGGCCGCCGCGCGCATGGGGGGCGCAGTCGTGTGCCGCGCGACGAGCAGCCCGCAGGCCGTGACCAGCGCCTCCTCGCAAGCCAGCGCCTCGCCGGCGCCCTGCTGCCATTGCTCCAGCGCCGCGACCAGCCGCCGCACCGCGCCGCGCAGCTCCCCGTCCGCGAAAGCCGCCTGCGTGATGCGGACCTCGCCCGCGAGCCCGGCGACCGAGGACAGCAGTGCGGGCTCGAGGTACACGGTGTGCCAGTGGCGCGTGGGCCCGCCCAGCGGCCGGCCGTCGTGCATCTCGCCGGGGTTCGTGGCCAGGATGTCGCCCGCGTACGCATCGAAGCTGCGCCGGTCGCTGGAGGAGCGGTGCGCGCCCTGCTGCAGCACGCCGAAGCCGTAGGTGCCGTGCGAGTGGCGCCCGTAGTGCCGGCCGCTGCACGTCTCCGTGGCGTAAAGGCCCGCCCAGGGCGACAGGAGCACGCGGCAGTGGTGCGCGGGAGCGGCAGGCATGCGGGGCATCTTGCCACCCCGGCCCCCCGGGTCAACCCCGAGCCGGACGGGGTCGGGGGCGGGTGTTAAGCTGCCCCCCTTTCCGTTTCCCCACCAGAGACACCATGCCCGGACTGCTGCCCAACGTCGATCCCGAAGGCCTGCTCGAGTTTTCCGTGGTCTACACGGACCGCGCGCTGAACCACATGTCGCGCAGCTTCCAGGGCGTGATGAAGGACATCTCCGCGATCCTGAAGGACGTGTACAAGGCCCACGCCGTGGCGCTGGTGCCCGGCAGCGGCACCTTCGGCATGGAGTCGGTCGCGCGCCAGTTCGCGGGCGGCAAGCACGTCATGGTGCTGCGCAACGGCTGGTTCAGCTTCCGCTGGACGCAGATCTTCGAGATGGGGAACATCCCCGCCTCGGCCACCGTGCTCAAGGCGCGCAAGCAGGGCAATGGCCCGACGGCACCGTGGGTGCCCGCGCCCGTGGCCGAAGTGGTGGCGGCGATCCGCAAGGAGAAGCCCGCGGTGCTCTTCGCCCCGCACGTCGAGACGGCGAGCGGGATGATCCTGCCGGACGACTACATGCGCACCGTGGCCGAGGCCATGCACGAGGTTGGCGGCCTCTTCGTCCTGGACTGCATCGCGTCCGGCGCCATGTGGGTCGACATGAAGTCGGTCGGCATCGACGTGCTGATCTCCGCGCCGCAGAAGGGCTGGAGCAGCTCGCCCTGCTGCGCCATGGTGTGCCTCAGCGAGCGCGCCCGCCAGGCGATCGACGGCACCACCAGCAGCAGCTTCGCCATGGACCTGAAGAAGTGGCTGCAGATCATGGAAGCGTACGAGGGCGGCGCCCACATGTACCACGCGACCATGCCCACCGATGCCCTCACGCGCCTGCGCGAGACGATGCAGGAGACGCAGGCCTACGGCTTCGCGAAGGTGAAGGCGGAACAGGAGGAGCTGGGCCGCAAGGTGCGCGCGCTGTTCGAAAGCCGCGGCCTGCCCAGCGTGGCGGCCGAGGGCTTCAAGGCGCCGGGCGTGGTGGTGAGCTACACCACCGACGCCGACATCCAGTCCGGCAGGAAATTCCTGGGCCAGGGTCTGCAGACCGCTGCCGGCGTGCCGCTGCAGTGCGACGAAGGCAGCGACTTCAAGACCTTCCGCGTCGGCCTGTTCGGCCTGGACAAGTGGCACTACGTCGACCGCACGGTGCAGTCCCTGAAGGACGCACTGGACCGCATCGGCGTGCACGCGCCGGCGAAAGCGGCCTGAGCGGCCTCAGTCGCGGCGCAGCAGGCGTGCCGCGACGCACCCGAGCACGAAGCCACCCAGCATCAGCACCCAGGGGGCATGCTCCCCGATGCGGCCGGCCTGCCGCTCCATGCGCTGCATCCGCGTCGGCTCCGGCACGCCTGGCTCTTCGTTCAGCGCGGCGAGCGTCTGCGCCGGCGCGGGAGGCGTGTAGCCGTCGGCATAGACGCGCACCTCCGCGGTGTCCAGCGCATTCGCTGCGTCTTCCTGGTAGAGGCCGCCGGTGGCTGGCGTAGGCGTGGGCTTCAGTCCGTTCTTCGGGTGCATGGTGGGTCCGTGTCTTCGTTGCTGCAGCCAATCTAGGCAGGCCGGCGTGCGGGCGGCGTAGGAGGGCGCCCGGGGCGCGGCGCCGAGCGCTCCGGCATGGGTCCCCGGCATGTCTCTTAATGCCGACGCCTGGAGCGCGCTCCCTCCTCCCTCGTGATGTTTTTGCGTGGCGGCGGATGGACGCGGGCTCCGGGCTCTGCACACAATTCCTTGCACTTGCCGCAAGAAATCCGATGACCACCCACGCGCTGCCCACGGCCCTGTCCCCCGATGCGGCGGCGCGCTTGCCGCTCGCGGAGCGCGGGCGAACCTACCTGAGCGTGCGCATCGCCGCGGTCCTGGGGGCGATCGGCGTCCTCGTCGCGGCGCTCACGGTGCTCGCCGCGTGGCAACTCCAGGGACCCGCGGCGATCGCCGCCCTGCTGCTGGGTGGCCTCGCGCTCGTGGGGCTGGCGCTGACCGCGGCCTGGCTGCTGCGCGGCCTCGTGGGGCCGCTGGGGCCGCTCACCGCCGCCACGGCGCGCCTGGGCACCGGCGACCTCACCGTGGTGGTCGACCCGCGCTCCGCGGGCGAACTGCGGCCGCTCGCCGGTGCGCTGCTGCAGGTGCGCGAGCACCTCCTGCGCGTGGTGAGCCAGGTGCGCACGGGCACCACCAACGTGGCCCTCAACGCCGCGGTGATCCACCGCGACAACGAAGCGCTGTCGCAGCGCACCGACACGCAGGCCGACTCGCTGCAGGAAACCGCGGCCTCCATGGAGCAGCTGACGGCGGTGGTCCGCCAGAACGCCGGCACCGCGCAGGAGGCGCATGCGCTCGCGCGCACGGCCACCGACCGCGCCACGGGGGGCGGCGAGGTGATGCGCGAAGTGGTGCAGACGATGGACTCCATCCGCGCCAGCTCGCGCAGCATCCAGGACATCATCGGCGTGATCGACGGCATCGCGTTCCAGACGAACATCCTCGCGCTCAATGCGGCCGTGGAAGCCGCGCGCGCGGGCGAGCAGGGACGCGGCTTCGCCGTGGTGGCGGCCGAGGTGCGCATGCTCGCGCAGCGCTGCGCCGAAGCGGCCCGCGAGATCAAGGCCCTGATCAGCGCCTCCGTGCACAAGGTGGACACGGGCGGCGCGCGCGTGGACGAGGCGAGCGCCGCGATGGCGGAGATCGTCGAATCGGTGCAGCGCGTGGCGCACATGATCGGCCAGATGGATGCGGCCAGCCAGGAACAGAGCAGCGGCATCGACACGATCAACCTCGCGATCAGCCGCATCGACAGCACCACGCAGGAGAACGCCGCCTTCGTGAAGGCCGCGGCGCGCACCGCCGCCGCCCTGCAGGAGCGCGCGGTGACGCTGCAGCAATCCGTGGCCGGCTTCGACCTCGGCCAACGCGAGCACGGCAGCGCCGAGGATGCGGTGGACCTGGTGCGGCGCGGCTGCGAACTGCTGCGCGCGCGCGGCCGCGATGCGCTGCTCGCGGACGTGAACAGGCTGGACGCGGGCTCGCTGATCGACCGCGACCTCTACCTGATCGTCCTGGACGAGAACGGCATCTTCATCGCGCACGGCAACAACCCGGGCCGGCTGGGCAAGGGGCCGGAAGTGCGCGACATCGACGGCAAGGCGTTCGGGACCGAGTTCGTGCGCGTGGCCCTCGAGCGCGGCCAGGGCTGGGTGGACTACAAGTGGGTGCACCCGGTGACGGGCGAGGTCTCCGTGAAGTCGGGCTTCGTGCGGCACGAGGGCGGCCTGGTGCTCGCCTGCGCGATCACGAAGTGAACCCGCGCCGCCGGGCGGGCGTTCAGGTGCGCAGCTTGCGCCCGACGTGCCCCTCGACCGCGTCGACCTTGCCGTGCAGGCGCGACTCGATGCCGGCGCGGTAATCCATCTTCAGGTTCATCGAGATCCGCCGGCAGTCCTTCTGCAGCTCGCGGAAGCACTCGCCGACCACGCCCATCACCTCGTCCCAGTCGCCCTCCAGGATGGTGCCCATGGCGGTGAGCTGGTAGGTGACGCCGCTGCGGTCGATGATGTCGAGGATGCGGGCGACGTGGCGGCTGAGGCTCTCGCCTTCGCCGGAAGGGCTCATCGCGAATTCGAGCAGGACCATGGCGCCTCCGTCGGTAGAGCTGACATGCTGCCAGATTCCAGAGCGGAACGCGCGATTCCGCCGGGGAAAGCAACGGTGCATTGCAGCCCTTGCAGCGATTCCGGCATGAGAATGGCGGGTTTGTTCGGAATCCCCGCTGCCCGATGTCCCGTTCCGCGTCCGCCGACCTCGCTTCCGTCCGCACCCTCGCCGAGCTCCTGCAGTGGCGCGTGGCCGTGACGCCGCATGGCGAGGCCTACCGGCAGTTCGACCCCGCACGCTCTGCGTGGTCCGGCGTGACCTGGCAGGTGTTCGGCGAGCGGGTGGCGCGGTTCGCGCGGGCCCTGGTCGCCCTGGGCCTGCAGCGCGGTGACCGCGTCGCGCTGCTGCTGCCGAACACCCTCGACGCGGTGACCGTGGACCAGGCCGTGCTGGCGCTGGGGTGCGTGCCGGTACCGATGCACGCCATCGACAACCCGGCGAGCATCGCCTACATCCTCGCCGACAGCGGGGCGACGCTGCTGGTGGCGGACACGAAGGAGCAGTGGCAGGCCATCGCCGCGACGGGCGCGGTGCCGGCCACGCTGCGGCACGTGGTGCTGCGCGAATGCGACAAGACGCCGGAGGCAGGATCTCCCGCCGTGCTGTCCATGGACGTCTGGCTGGCCCGCGGCGAAACCGCGGCGGTGGCGGAATCGCTCGAGGGTCCCGGCGAGGAAGACCTGGCCACGCTGGTCTACACCTCCGGCACGACCGGCAAGCCCAAGGGCGTGATGCTCACGCACCGCAACGTGCTGGCGAACGTGAAGGCCATCCAGCAGCACCTGGCTCCCCGCGCGGACGACCTGTTCCTGTCCTTCCTGCCGCTGTCGCACACCTTCGAGCGGACTTGCGGGTATTACCTGCCCATCGCCTGCGGCGCCTGCGTGGCCTTCGCGCGTTCGGTGCAGCACCTGCCGGAAGACATGCGAACGGTCCGGCCGACGATCCTCGTGTCGGTGCCGCGCATCTACGAGCGCGTGTACGCGAAGGTGCAGGCGATGCTGGAGGCGTCCCCGGCGAAGCATCGCCTTTTCGCATGGGCGCAGGCCGTCGGGTGGCGCCGCTTCTGCCGCGCGCAGAAGCTGCCGCTGGAGCAGGGCGGCTCGGCACTCGTCGATGCGCTCGCCTGGCCGCTGCTGTCGCGGCTGGTCGCCAAGCCGCTGCTCGCGCAGTTCGGCGGCCGGCTGCGCGTCGCGGTGAGCGGCGGCGCGGCGCTGTCGCAACCGATCGCGCAGACCTTCCTCGGGCTCGGGCTACCCATCGTGCAGGGCTACGGCATGACGGAGAGCGCGCCCGTCGTGGCGGCGAATACGCCGGAGGACAACGACCCTGCCACGGTGGGGCGGCCCCTGCCGGGCGTGGAGGTCCGCATCGGCGAGAACAAGGAACTGCTGGTGCGCGGCCCCAACGTCATGCGCGGCTACTGGAAGCGCGAGGAGGACACGGCGCGTGCGCTCGCGGACGGCTGGCTGCACACCGGCGACCAGGCCGCGATCGAGAACGGGCGCGTGCGCATCCTGGGCCGCGTGAAGGAGATCATCGTCACCTCCACCGGCGAGAAGATCGCGCCGGTGGACCTGGAGATGGCGATCGTGGCGGACCCGCTCTTCGAGCAGGCCTACGCGTTCGGCGACGACCGGCCCTTCATCGCTTGCATGGTGGTGCTCGGACGCGAGCCCTGGGAACGCCTCGCGCGCGGGCTGGGGCTGGACCCTGCGGACCCCGCGTCGCTGCAGGCTCCCGCCGCGGTGCATGCCGCGCTGGAGCGCATCAAGGAGCTGACGAAGGGCTTCCCGTACTACGCGCAGCCGCGCGCCGTCGCATTGACGCTGGAGCCGTGGACGGTGGAGAACGGGCTGATCACGCCGACGCTGAAGTTGAAGCGGAACAACCTCGTGGCGCGGTACGGGGATGGGATCGAGCGGCTGTATCGCCGCTGACCCCGAACGACGTCATGCCGGGCCTGACCCGGCATCCATGGGGCCTCAACTCCCCAGCTTCTTCATCTTCCCCTTCGGCAGGACCGACGTGGTCGGGGGCATCGGCCGGTCCGAGAAGCTCTCCTTCGGGGGCGAGGTGTCCTTCTTCGGCTTCTTGGCCATCTTGTTGCTGCGCTGTTCGCCTTTGGGCATGGTCCGCTCCTGGTGATGACCTCGCGACTGTACCTCGCGCGGCATCACCAACTCAATGCAATGGACAGCCGTGGCGCCGTACGCGCCGGCCGGGCCGTTCACTGCACCTGGAACAGGCTGCCTTCGTACGTCCCCTGGAACACCGGCGTGGCCGGGCCCACGTAGCGCGCGACTTCGCGCCGCAGGATCTGGAAGTCGCCGGAATCGATCTTGTACGCATGCTGGCGGCCGATGCGGACGACCTCGGCCTGCCCCTGGCCCGAGACGGTGGACTCGTGGTAGCCGGAGAGCAGAACGGCCGCGATCTTGCGTCCCCCGGCCTGGATCTGCCAGTTCACCTTCTCGTAGTTGCTCAGCACCAGCACGAGCGGCTCGCGGCCGGGCCCGACGACGACGTTCACGGTGCCGGTGCGCGCCGTCGAGCGCGAACTGCCCGCCGCCTGGTACACGCCCAGCATGGCGACCTTCACGTCAGGCGGCACGTTCAGGATCGTCTTGCCCACCAGCGGCGCCGCGGGTGCGGCAACGCCAGCCGGCAACGCGCCGGCACGCGCCTGCCGTGCGAGCTGCTCGAACAGCGCTCGCTGCTCCGGCGTCTGGCCGGGGTTGGGTCCGCCGAAGTCGGAGCGATAGGGATCGTTCAGCTTCGCGATCTCGCGCGCGGTGAGTGCGTCGCTGATCAGGCGCTCCGCGTCCTGCGGCTCGGTGGCCTCGAGCACCGTGACGAGGGCGAGGGCATTCGCGCCGCCGCGAAGGAAGCCGAAACGCGGGCCCAGGGGGAGCAGGTAGCGGCCGCTCTCCGCCGGCTCCGCGGCCGAAGCGACGGTGCCCTTGTCCACGTCCAGCACCTTCGTGGCCGTGCCGCTGCCGTCCCGGCTGGCGACGTCGAACGCGACCAGCTGGTCGGACAGCGGTGCGTAGTTGGTCGCACCGATCGCGGACAACTGCCACTTGCCCTGCTGGCCGCTCGCCATGTCCAGCCACGCAAGGTCCGTGTTGGAGCGCCACGCGAGGCGCCGCCCGCCGTTGACGAGGAAAGGCGAAGGTCCGTTCTGGTAGCTGGCGAGGTTCCACTGCTGCGTGGCCTGCACCTGCAGCGCGCCGTCGGCGCCGCGCGCGTGCTGCAACAGCCAGGCCGAGCCCGAATGGCCCACGAGCATGCGGCCGGGGCCGGCGGGCAGGGACCAGTTCAGGCGCTTGCCTTCCAGGGCGGGGATGGGCTCGATGCGGCCCGTGTCCGTGTCCAGCGTGGACGGCGTGCCGTTGCCGGCCATGCCCACCAGCACGAAGCCGCTCCCCGGCCCCCAGGCCACCACCGAGTCGTACTTGTCCGTGGTCCAGAGCGGCTTGCCGGTCTCGGTCTCCACGATGCGCAGCTTCTTGCCGGAGCCGCCGGAGGCGTTCGCCAGCATCCGCCCGTTCGGCGACACCGAGGGCATCGCGTAGCCTTCCAGCGGGACGCTCGCGATCTCCTTGCCCGAGGGCAGCTCCAGCACCTGCGCCTTCTGCTGCGAGACGTTGCGCAGCACGAGCACGTTGGCGTCGGCGGCGAGTTGCGCCATGGGCCCCGAGCTGGAGCCGGGCAGCAGCACCTTGGCGGGCAGTTGCGCGACCGGCACCAGCGCCGGGGCGCGCAGCGCGAGCCCGATGCGGCGCACGGCGATCCATTCCTCGATCTGCGCGTCCTGCCGCGCGAAGCAGGGCTTGTCCGTCACCTGCGCTGGATGCCGGCCGCGGTGTCGAAGCGACCGACCGGCGTGGAAGCGCTGCACGCGAGGGCGCGTGCGTTCATCAGCTGGGCGAGGTGCGTGGCCGCCCGGTCGTGTGCCGCCTTGTCGCCTTCGAGCGCGGCGAGCAGCCGCGTGCGGGCGATGTCGACTTCATCCGGCAGCGGGAACGCCGCGTTGACTTTCTCGGGGATGGGCGTGAACGCCGCCTGCATGCGGTCGCAGCCGGTGAGGCACGTGGCGACCGCCAGTGCCAGGATGAAATGACGCAAGGAGCCCTCCGTCCGCTGTTCTTCTGCCCGGCATTGTCCGGAGCGCGGACGGAGGCGGCAAACGGGGCGTTGCGCCCCTGCGTCGTTGCGGCCGTGGGTCCCCCGAAGGGAGGAGGCGCGGGGCTACTTCCCCCAGCTGTCCTTCAACCCCGTCACCCGGTTGAACACCGGCTTGTCACCGTGATCCTTCCGGTCCGCCACGAAGTACCCGTGCCGCTCGAACTGGAACTTCTCGTCCCCCTTCGCCTTGCCCAGTGAGGGCTCGACGTACGCCGTCACCACCTTCAGCGAATCGGGGTTCAGCTCCTCGAGGAAGTCCTTCTCCCCCGCACCGGGCTGCGGCACGGAGAAGAGGCGGTCGTACAGCCGCACTTCCGCCTTCACGCCGTCGGCCACGCCGACCCAGGTGATGTTGCCTTTCACCTTCACGGCGTCCGCGCCCGGCGTGCCGCTCTTGGTGTCGGGCACCAGCTTCGCCTGGATCTCGGTGACGGCCCCCGAAGCGTCCTTCGTGGCACCCACGCACTCGATCACGTACCCGTACTTCATCCGCACCTTGTTCCCCGGGAACAGGCGGAAGAAGCCCTTGGGCGGCGTCTCTTCGTAGTCGGTGCGCTCGACCCACAGCTCGCGGCCGAACATGAACTCGCGCTTGCCGCGCTCGGGGAAGTGCGGATGCACCGGCGCGGAACACGGCTCCAGGCGGCCCGCACCCATCAGCTCGTCCCAGTTCGTGATGACCATCTTCACCGGCTCCAGTACCGCCATCGCGCGCGCGGCCTTCGGATCCAGGTCGTCGCGCAGCGCGCCTTCGAGGATGCTGTAGTCGATCCACGAGTCGGCCTTGCTCACGCCGATGCGCTCGGCGAACAGCTGCAGCGCCTGAGGCGTGTACCCGCGGCGGCGCAGGCCCACGATGGTCGGCATGCGCGGGTCGTCCCAGCCGGCCACGTGCTTCTGGTCCACCAGCTGCTTCAGCTTGCGCTTGCTGGTGACCACGTACGTAAGGTTCAGGCGGGCGAACTCGTACTGGCGCGGGTGCGGCGTGTTGATCAGGCCGCCTTCCGCGAGCCGGTCGAGCAGCCAGTCGTAGAAGGGCCGCTGGTCCTCGAACTCCAGCGTGCAGATGCTGTGGGTGATGTTCTCCAGCGCGTCCTCGATCGGGTGCGCGAAGGTGTACATCGGGTAGATGCACCACTTGTTCCCGGTGTTGTGGTGCTCCGCATGCTTGATGCGGTAGATGGTCGGGTCCCGCAGGTTGATGTTGGGACTGGCCATGTCGATCTTCGCCCGCAGCACGGCGGCGCCGTCCGCCAGCTTGCCGTCGCGCATCTCGCGCAGGCGCTGCAGGTTCTCCTCGATGCTGCGGCTGCGGAAGGGGCTGTCCACGCCCGGGCGCCCGAAGTCGCCGCGGTTGGCGCGCATCTCCTCCGGCGTCTGCTCGTCCACGTAGGCGTGGCCGGCCTCCACCAGGTACTCGGCCGCGCGGTACATGAAGTCGAAGTAGTCGCTGGCCTGGTAGAGGTGCTTCGTGCCCAGCGCGTCCCAGCTGAAGCCGAGCCACTGCACGGCGTCCTTGATGCCGTCGACGTATTCCTGCTCTTCCTTCTCCGGGTTGGTGTCGTCGAAGCGCAGGTGGCAGATGCCCTGGTAGTCGCGCGCCAGGCCGAAATTGAGGCAGATGCTCTTGGCGTGGCCCACGTGCAGGTAGCCGTTGGGCTCGGGCGGGAAGCGGGTGCGGATCTTCGCGGGGTCGCTCGGGCCCGCCTTCTGGAAGGCGGCGTCTCCGGGAGCGCCGTTCCAGTGCCGGCCGGCATAGGTCCCTTGCTCCAGGTCGCGTTCGATGACCTGGCGCAGGAAGTTGCTGGTCTTGGCGGCGGGTTCGTTGTCGGTCGGGGAAGCCATATCCGGGGGATTTTCCCATGGCTTGTTGCAGCGCACCGACGCGGCGCCCGGCTGTGACGGATTGGCGTTTCGCGCGACGGGGACGTGAACGGTTTACGTCCCGCAACGGATTTGACGCGGCAGCCCGCAGTGTGAAGCGCGCGCCAGCGTTAAATCGACGTGCGGGGCAGCGGCCCCGTGCAGTACCAGAAACGGATCCGAATCATGAAACTGAAGTTCTCACGCGTCGTGGCGGCCAGCAGCGTGCTGGCGCTGGCGGCGTTCGCCACCGCCGCGCAGGCGCGCGTGGGCGTGTCGGTCGGCCTGAGCGTGCCGATCGGCGGCCCGGTGTACGCCCCGGCCCCCGTCTACGCTGCCCCGCAGCCCGTCTACGTGCAGCCGGCCTATGTGGCGCCGGCCCCGGTGATGTATGCGCCTGCGCCCGTCTATGTCGCGCCGCCACCGGTGTACGTCGCGCCGCCGGCCTTCGGGGTGTATTTCGGCACGGGGTATGGTCATGGCGGCCACCATCATGGCCGCGGCCATGGACACGGGCATCGCCACTGGCGCTGATTCCGGCGTGGAGTTGTCGCCTAAAACAACTCGGGATCTCCAAGCGTGATTGGCCCCGGCCCCGCCAAGCCGGGGCCTCTTTTTTCCTGGGCCCCTTGGTGCTCGGTGGTTCACGCCGTCCCGCGTGTAATCGTCCGCGCTAGCGGTGGTGTTCGTCCTTCGGGCCGTCCTGCTCGGGCGTCGGGAAAGGCTGGGGCAGCAGCGACTTCAGCTTCAGCTGGTCCCGCAGGTGCGGCCGCACGCTCTCGGCGCCGTGGCCGCTGTGGCCCATGGCCGTCGCGCGCTCCACGAAACCGCGCTGCCGGCCCGCTCCCGTTCCCTTGCGCCCCGCCGACGCGCGCCGGCCTTCCTGGTCGCTCGCGTAGTTGGGTTTTCCGTCCTTCATGTCTGTCGTTCCTCTGAGTGTTAACAGCGTAAGGGCGGTGCAACGCTTTACATGCCGGTCCTGCACGGCGGTAGACGTCGGACCCGTTCGACCTAGCCGTAGTCCTTAGGCCTCTGGGTTTAGGGACAGGCCCTCAGCACGGAACGGCCGCGCCAAAAAAAGAACCCCCAGGTGTGAGCCTGGGGGTAACAATGCCAGTCGCGGGACGGAGGGCCGGACCAGCTCACCCCGGAGGAGGAGGGGACTCAGAGGAGTCGGGGTGACCGGGACGGAAGTCGCTTGGATTTGTCGGTGGTAGGGCGTCTTCCGTGCAATTCGATGCCTTGTAGTAGAAGCGCCGGACGCGGCAGCTCCTGTAGGACGCCGCCCACAGCGCCTGCCAGATAAATGCCTTAAATCGGGGGCCGCGGCCCGCTTTACATGGCCTTGAACAAGTGCGCGTACAGGCGGCTCACCGGCAGGCGCTCCTTGCGTCCGCGCAAGGCGAGGTGCAGCTTGCCGGCCTCGTCGCGGTGCACGCTCTCCACCGCCGCCGCGCGCACCACCGTGCCGCGGTGCACCTGCCAGAACGCCTGCGCATCGAGCTGCGGCAGCAGCTCCTTCAGCGGCGTGCGGATCAGGACTTCGCCGTCGGCGCAGACCACGCGCACGTACTTGTCGGCCGCCTCGAAGTACGCGACGTCGTCCACCGGCACCATGCGGATGCTGTTGCCCACGCTGGCCTGGATCACGCGCAGTTGCGGCTGCGGCGCCGCCGGCGCGCCTTGCAGCAAGTGGCGCAGCTGGCCCAGTGTCGCTTCCAGGTCCGTGCCGCGCGAGGCGCGCTGCGCCAGCACGCCCTGGAGCTTTTCCACCGTCCTGCGCAGGCGCGCGGGCTGCACCGGCTTGAGCACGTAGTCGACCGCCTGCGCCTCGAAGGCCTGCACGGCGTACTGGTCGTACGCGGTGACGAACACGAGGGCGGGGAAGGGCGCCTCGTCGGGCCAGTCCTCGGCGAGTTCCGCGGCCGCTTCCATGCCGCCCTGGCCCGGCATGCGGATGTCGAAGAACAGCACGTCCGGGCGGTGCTCCAGCGCCGCGCGCACCGCCGCGGCGCCGTCGCCTACGGTCGGCAGCACTTGCAGCTCGGGCCACGCGCGCGCCAGTTCGGCCTGCAGGGCCTGCGCCAGCAGCGGCTCGTCTTCGGCGATGAGGGCCGTGGGAGTCATGCGATCGGCAGCGCGATGCGCGCGTGGGCGCCGTCGTCGGCGGCGCGGAAGTCCAGCGCCGCGTCGCCGGCGTGCAGTGCCGCGAGGCGCTCGCGCACCTGCGACAGGCCGAAGCCCGACCCGTTGGAAGCGCCGCTCGCACGGCCCACGCCGGTGTCGTCCACCGTCAGCACCAGTCGATCGCTCTCCCGCGCGGCGCGCACCGCGATCCGTCCGCCTTCCACCTTGGGCTCCAGCCCGTGCTGGATGCTGTTCTCCACCAGCGGCTGCAGCAGCAGGGTGGGGACGCGCACGGACGCGAGCTCGGGCGGCAGGTCGAGGGTGTAGGCGAGGCGCGGCCCCATGCGGATCGCCATCAGCTCCAGGTAGTCGCGCAGGCGGTCGAACTCCGCCTGCAGCGGGTGCGTCGTGTTGCGCGAGGCATCGAGCGTGGCGCGCAGGTACGCGATCATGTGGTCCAGCATGTGCTGCGCCCGGGGCGGGTCCACGCCGATCAGCGCGCGCAGGTTCGCCAGCGTGTTGAACAGCATGTGCGGCTCGAGCTGCGTCTCCAGCAGCTTCAGCCGCGCCTCGTGCGCATGCTTCTGCGCCTCGCCCATCTTGCGCAGCAGGTAGGCGCTCCTGTTGCGGCTGTAGAACCAGTAGCTGCCCACGATGCCGGCCAGCAGCGTGATCATCATGCCGGTGCGCAGGTGGTCCTCCGGGTCGTGCCGCTGTCCGGCCGGATAGAGGTTCCATGCGCGGCACAGCACGTCGCCGACGGCGCTGCCGACGAAGAACCCGGCCACGATGCCCACGGCCACCAGGGCGATGCCGGCGAAGCCGTCCGGCCAGCCGGTTTCGCGCGCCGAGGGCAGCAGGTGCCGCCCGAGGTCCACGACCGCCCAGATGGTGGTGCCGATCAGGATCGAGTAGACGACGGAGGGGCCGTACAGGGCGCGCGGGTTGAACGCCTGCTCGATCGTGGAGACCATCAGGCAGAAGGCCAGCGTCTGCAGGTAGTGCTGCAGCTTGTCGATGGCCTCGATGCGCATCACCGCCGTTCCTGTTCGCGCTGCAGCCGCTCGCGCTCGCGCGCCACCATCCGCTCGCGGAAGGCACTGCCCCGGCCCAGGAGGAACACGGAAATTCCGTGGAAGGCCAGGCCGAGGCCCCATCCCAGCACCGGGAACACGGACCAGGGCCGCGTGCCGAAGCCGTGGCTGGACATCGCGAAGAGCCCCAGGTTGACGAACACGTACACGCACGCGTGGATGTACCAACCCATCTTGGCACCGGCGCGGCGGCGCGCCAGGTGCTCGATCTCTTCGGGGGTGTAGGGGGGAGGCATCGCGGGCGATTCTAGGGGAGCGGGTCCTGGGGGAAGAACGCCGGCGGCAGCCGGCGTCCCGGGGCTGCGGGTCACCACGGATCCCTGCTCGCCTGCAGCTTGCGGCGCTCCTGCTCCACGAGTCGCTGCTGCAGCCCGCCGCCTCCGGTCACGACGAAGACCACCACGCCGTGGATCGCGAGGCCCAGGCCCCAGCCCAGCGCGGGATAGATGGCCCAGTGCCGGTCGCCCATCGCGGACAGGGCGGCCAGCATGGTGTTCACCGCGATGTAGACGGCGGCGTGGATGAACCACCCCATCTTGGCGCCGGCGCGGCGGCGCGCTTGCTGTTCGATGCTCGGGTCGTAGGTTTGCATGGAGCTTCTCCTGCTTGGAAAGGTTGGGGTTCAGGCGGCGGCGGCGACGGCGGACGGGCGCAGCGCCAGGCGCCACAGCTGCACGGCGCGGCCCAGGAAGATGCCGCTGAAGGCGCCGTAGAGCGTCGCGACGGGAAGCACGAACGTCGCGTCGTGCAGCAGGCCGGGGTGGATCGCCAGCCGCACGTTCACGATGTAGCGGGCCAGGAAGATGCCGATGAACAGCACGAGCGGCACGCCGGATCCGCGCAGGTGGAACACGCGGGCTGCGGCGTCGTAGCGGGCAGTGGTGCCGGCGAGGGCGAAGAGCGCGGTGGCGCCCGCCATGGCGAGGGTCCAGAGCCACAGGGCTTCGCCCACCACCGGGGAACGGGCGAACGCGGAGGTGGCGGCCCAGAGGGAGAACGCGAACATGGCGACCGGGGTGAGCGAGACGCGCAGCAGGCCCTGCGTGCGGTCGCGCATCTGGCTGGCGCCGAGGACGACCAGGCCCGCCAGCAGCAGCCACACCCAGCCAGGCGTGCCGCGCAGGATGGGGCCGAGCTGGCCGACCTGCCCCCAGACCATCTGGCCCAGGTAGCGCTGCGGCAGCAGCGTGAAGCCACCGGCCACCACGCAGGCGGCGACGTAGAGGCGGCGCATCGTCGACGAATGCCCCCGGATGTCGCCGTGCGCGAGCTGCCAGAAGGCGCCGAACAGAGAGAACAGCGTGACCGGCACCAGCAGGTGGATCGGCGTGTAGCCGCCGATGTTGGGCAGGCTGGTGTCCCGGATGAACAGCGCGGAGATCGCCGTCACCAGCATGAAGGTGACCCACGCATAGCCGAAGGCGCGGTGCAGGCGGGGGCGCTGGCGGACGCCCTGGCGGGCCCAGAGGGCGACGGGGCCGGTCACGACCGCCGCCAGGGCGGCGGTCATGTGGATCGCGACGACGGGGGACAGTTGCATGGCAGGGCTCCTCGTTGGTGGAGCGGACTGTGCTCCCCGGCGGCGGGGAGGGCCATGCGGATGCGACGAAGCGCCCGGGGGGCGCCGCGAAGTGCGGCCGGGGCGGCGTGAACCGCGCCCGGCCGGGGTGGGGTGGGCGGCCCGTTCAGGGCCGCCCGGTGTGCGTCAGGCCCAGATCCGGCGGTACTTCTCCGCCAGCTGTTGCTGGCGCAACATGATCTTCGGCACGTCGGGATGCATCGGGCTGATCTCGTTCATTGCCCAGCGGTAGAAAGCCTGGGCGCACACCACGTGGAGCAGGTGAAGGATTTTCATGGCCGCAATGGTGGGGCCGCCACCCGGCGGGGACCTGTAGGTTCCCTCCGCGCGCGTGCCTGCCCGATTCCGACATGGCGTGTCGGACGCCTTCGCCTGCTGAGCCAGCCGAGGCGTTCGCGCGGACCCGGCCTGCATAATCCGCGCTTTTGCTTTCGGGAGCTTGCGTGGACGCTGTGTTGCTGGTGAAGGCCGCGATCATGGGCATCGTGGAGGGCCTGACGGAGTTCCTCCCGATCTCCAGCACGGGCCACCTCATCCTGGCCGGCGCCCTGCTGGGCTTCGACGACGAGAAGGCCAAGGTCTTCGACATCGCGATCCAGACCGGTGCCATCCTGGCCGTGATCCTGGTGTACTGGCAGAAGATCCGCAGCACCATCGTCTCGCTGCCGAGCGACCGCGAGGCGCAGCGCTTCGCGCTCAACGTGGTGGTGGCGTTCATTCCCGCCGTCGTGCTGGGGCTGCTGTTCGGCAAGGCGATCAAGGAGCACCTGTTCACCCCGCTCGTGGTGGGCACGACCTTCATCCTCGGCGCCTTCGTGATCCTGTGGGCGGAGGGCCGCAACCATCGCCCGGTCCGGATCCAGGAAGTCGAGGACATGCGCTGGACCGACGCGCTGAAGCTCGGCCTGGTCCAGTGCTTCGCGCTCGTGCCGGGCACCAGCCGCAGCGGCGCCACCATCATCGGCGGCATGCTGCTGGGGCTGTCGCGCAAGGCCGCGACCGATTTCTCCTTCTACCTCGCCATCCCGACCCTGATCGGCGCCGGTGCCTACAGCCTCTACAAGGAGCGCGGCCAGCTCGGCGCGGACGACGTGCCGATGTTCGCGGTGGGCCTGCTGTTCTCGTTCGTGAGCGCGTGGCTTTGCGTGCGCTGGCTGCTGCGCTACATCTCCACGCACGACTTCAAGCCGTTCGCCTGGTACCGCATCGCCTTCGGCGTGATCGTGCTGGTCACTTCCTGGACCGGCTGGGTGCAGTGGACCGCTTGAGGGCGGTGCGGCGGCGGCCGTAAGGGCGCCAGCGGCCTTCGGCCTGCGCGAGCCGGTCGGCCACGATGCGCAGCACGTCCGGGTGCGTGGGCATGCCCAGGTGGCTCGCCTCCACGGAGATGTTCTCCACGTCCGCGCCCGGGTCCTCCAGGCAGCCGCGCCAGCTCACGATGCCGTCGGTGGGGCTGTAGATCGAGGTGGTGGGCACCGGCGGGCGCTGCGCGAGCCGCGCCTCGAGCTCCGGCGTGAGCTGCGAGGTGTCGCCGCCCAGCATCCGGAAGATCGTGCCGGCGTGGTTGGCGCCGCCGACGCAGCGGTGCGGCGTGGCCAGCGTGATCACCTGCCTGACGCTGTCGGGGCAGTGCTTCGCGATCTCGCGGGCATAGATGCCGCCCAGGCTCCAGCCCACCAGGCTCACCTTGCGGCCGTAACGCTCGCGCAGGGCGCACACGCGTTCGGCGAGGCTGGGGAGCCAGCCGTCGAGCGGGCCGTCCGGGCCGGTGTTGACGCCGAGCTCCCAGTCGTGGACCTGGAAATTGCAGCTCTGCAGGTGGTTGCGCAGTTGCGCAGTGGTGAGGGCGCCGGCGCCGAGGCCGGGGTACACGACGACGGGATGGCCGTCGCCCTCGACGGTCGAGAGGCTCGCCACCTTGGCGGAGCAGAGTTCGAGGATCGCGCGCAGGGGCTCGGTGGCCAGCAGCGCGAGCGAGGGAGCCTGGAAAGCCAGGGCTTGGGAAGAAGGCATGTCCCCATGTTGGGACCTGCCGTGCCAGGCCTTGTGGGCGCGGCAACTACAGCAGCGTAGGACCCGTCCGCTTCACATTGCAAGCAATGCGGCCTCGATCGCCGCGGCCGTGGCGAGGGGCTTCTCCATCGGGAAGAGATGGCTCCCATCGAGCATCGTCATGCGGCCTCCGGTGACCTTCTTCGTCATGGCGGTTCCCACCTGCCCGAGCTCCTCGGACTGCAGGCCGCCGATGAAGGCGGCGGGACAGCGCAGGGGATGGCGCTTCAGCAGTGCGTCCATGTTGTCCGGCAGCGTGTTGTAGATGCGGGTCTCGATGTCGCGGTCGAAGGCGAGGACCCGCTCCCCGCCTTCGTCGCGCGTGCCGTGCGCGACGTAGTCGGCGAGCACCAGCGGGTCCCAGCGGGCAAACGCCTTCTTGTGGCGGAAGTGCTCGAGCGCGGCCTCGGCGGACGGCCAGCGGTGCTTGCGCTTGCGGCTCACGGCGCCGGGCGAAATGGATCCGACCAGTTGCGTGCGCTTGGCGGCGCGCACGGCGTGCGATTTCCATCCGCCGAGAAGCGGCGAATCCAGCAGCAGCACGCCGCGCGCGAGCTGCGGGTGGCGCGCGGCGCACATGACGCTCAGGAAGCCGCCCAGGGAGTGCCCCACCAGGTACGCAGGCTGCCCCGCCTTCTCCACCTCGCGCGCGGCGAAGTCGTGCAGCTGCTGCACGAGCCCGGGCCAGTTGTTCTCGACGGGGTACGCGGGATCGTGGCCGAACTTGTCCGGCGCCTTCACCGTGAAGCCGCGCGAACGCAGGTGCTTGAACAGCACCGCGTAGGTGCCGGCGGGGAAGGAGTTGGCGTGGGAGAAGACGATGAGGCCGGAGCTCAAATCAGCTTCTCTTCCGGCCGCGTGATCTTCTTCAGCGGCTTGCTCCGCCCGCTCGCCTCCGTGCGCAGCGGGATGTCGGTATGCGACTCGTCCCACACCGGGTCGTCGAGGCTGTCGAACACCTCGCGCAGCTTCTGGCCCCAGCCGCTGTGCAGCATGCGGAAGTAAGGGTTCTGCATGTCGATGCAGACGATCTTGTCGGTCTCGAAGCGGTTGGCCTCGTAGACCACCAGGTCCAGCGGCGGGCCGACCGAGAGGTTGGACTTCATCGTGGAGTCCATGGACACCAGCGCGCACTTGGCGGCCTCGTCGAGGTCGGTGTCCGGCGTGAGCACGCGGTCCAGCACCGGCTTGCCGTACTTGTACTCGCCGATCTGGAAGTAGGGCGTCTCCGCCGTCGCCTCGATGAAGTTGCCGGCGGAATACACCTGGAACAGGCGCATGCCTTCGCCGCGGATCTGCCCGCCGAACACGAGGTTCACGTTGAACTCGACGCCCGAGGCCTGCAGCGCCTTGGCGTCGCGGTCGTACACGTGGCGCACCGCCTGGCCCAGCACGCGGCACGCGTCGAACATGCTCGTGGCGTTCCAGATCGTGATGGGATCGCTGGTCTCGGTTTCCTTCAGGTGTTCCACCTGCAGGATCTCGCGCACCGACTGCGAGATGCTCAGGTTGCCCGCGGACAGCAGCACCATGAAGCGGTCGCCCGGCTTCTCGTAGACGATCATCTTGCGGAAGGTGCTGATGTTGTCCACGCCCGCGTTGGTGCGCGAGTCGGACAGGAACACCAGCCCCGCATTGAGCTTGATGCCGACGCAGTAGGTCATGGTTGGATCAGTTTCTTCAGCGTGTACAGGGCATCCAGCGCGTCCCGCGGCGTGAGCGTGTCCGGGTCCAGGGCGGCCAGGGTGGCTTCGACCCTGGAGGGCGCGGCCGCATCGGCCGCGGGCGGCGGCGCGAACAAGTCTACCTGCTCGCGGCTTTCCTCCTGGTGCTTCTCCAGCGCAGCCAGGGCGTGGCGTGCGTGGTTCACCACCCCCGTGGGCATGCCGGCCAGCTTGGCCACCTGGATGCCGTAGCTGCGGCTGGCCGGGCCGGGCTGGATCTCGTGCAGGAACACGATGTCCGCGCCGGACTCGGTGGCGCCCACGTGCACGTTGACCGCGCCATGGTGCTTCGCCGGGAACTCCGTCAGCTCGAAGTAGTGCGTGGCGAACAGCGTGAAGGCCTGCGTCTTGTCGTGCAGGTGCGCGGCGATGCCCGAGGCGAGCGCGAGCCCGTCGAAGGTGGACGTGCCGCGGCCGATCTCGTCCATCAGCACGAGGCTCTGCGCGGTGGCGCCGTGCAGGATCTGCGCGGCTTCCGTCATCTCCAGCATGAAGGTCGACTGCGCGTTGGCCAGGTCGTCGGCCGCGCCGATGCGCGTGTGGATCGCATCGAGGGGACCCAGCCGGCACGCCTGCGCCGGCACGTAGGAGCCCATGGCGGCGAGCAGGCAGATCAGGGCCACCTGCCGCATGTACGTCGACTTGCCGCCCATGTTGGGCCCGGTGATGACCTGCATGCGCTGCTTCGGGCCCAGGCGCGTGTCGTTGGGGATGAAGGCGCCGCCGGTGGTCTCGGCGAGGCGCGCTTCCACCACGGGGTGGCGGCCTTGCGTGATCTCGATGCCGGGTTCCTTGATGAACTGCGGGCGGCACCAGCTCAGCGTGAGCGAACGCTCGGCGAGTGCGCACAGCGCATCGAGCGTGGCCAGCGCCTTCGCGAGGCGCGTGAGGCAGGGCACGTGTTCCTGCAATGCGTCGAGCAGCTGCTCGTAGAGCCACTTCTCGCGCGCGAGCGCCCGCTCCTGCGCGGACAGCGCCTTGTCCTCGAACGCCTTCAGTTCCGGCGTGATGAAGCGCTCGGCGTTCTTCAGCGTCTGGCGGCGGCGGTAGTCGTCCGGCACCTTGTCCAGCTGGCCCTGCGTGACCTCGATGTAGAAGCCGTGCACCTTGTTGTACTGCACGCGCAGGTTGGCGATGCCGCTGCGTGCGCGCTCGCGCGCCTCCAGGTCCAGCAGGAAGCCGTCGCAGTTGTCCTGGATGGCGCGCAGTTCGTCGAGATCGCCGTCGTGGCCGGCGGCGATCACGCCGCCGTCGCGGACCAGTGCCGCAGGCTCCTCGCGCAGCGTCTGCGCGAGGCGCTCCGCGCAGCCGGAGGGCGGCTGCAGGTCGTGCGCCACGTTGGACAGCAGGCCCGGCAGGCCTTGCACCTGCTTCGCGAGCTGTTCGGCCTTGGCGAGCGCGTAGCGCAGGCCCACCAGCTCGCGCGGGCGCACCTGGCGCAGCGCGATGCGCGCGGTGATGCGCTCCACGTCGCTGACGCCCTTCAGCTCGTGGCGCAGCTTCTGCCACAGCTGCTCGCGCAGGCCGCCGATCGCGTCCAGCCGCTGCTGCGCCACCGAGCGGTCCCGCAGCGGCTCCAGCAGCCAGGACTTGAGCATGCGGCTGCCCATGCCGGTCATGCAGGTGTCCAGCAGCGAGAAGACGGTGGGGCTGTCCTCGCCGCGCAAGGTCTGCACCAGCTCCAGGTTGCGGCGGGTGGCGGGCGGCAGCTCGATGCGCTCGCCTTCGCGCACGACCAGCAGCTGCTGCACGTGGGAGAGCGAGCGGCCCTGCGTGTGTTCGGCATAGGCGAGCAGCGCCGCGGCTGCGGCGTGGGCGCAAGGCAGATCCTCGGCGCCCCAGGCGGAAAGGCTCGCCGCCTTCATCTGCTCCAGCAACTTGCGCTGGCCGAGGCCGGCGTCGAACTGGAAGGCGGGACGCTGCGCGATCGGCACGGCGCGGAAGGCCTGCAGCCGCTGCGCGAACGCGGGGCTCACGTCGGTGCTGTGCAGGATCTCGCTGGGGAGCACGCGCGCGACCCAGTCCTGCAGGTCGTCGGCGTCGCACTCGGCGAGCTGCAGCGCCCCCTGCGTGACGCTGAGCCAGGCGAGGCCGACCTTGTGCTTGGGACCCTGGTGGATCGCGAGCAGCACCGCCTCGGACTTGTCGTTCAGGAGTTCGCTGTCGGTGAGCGTGCCCGGGGTCACGACGCGGATCACCTTGCGCTCCACCGGCCCCTTGGTGGCGCCCACTTCGCCGACCTGCTCGCAGATCGCGACGGACTCGCCGCACTTGATCAGGCGCGCGAGGTAGCCCTCGACCGAGTGGAACGGGACGCCCGCCATCACGACCGGCTCGCCGGCGGACATGCCGCGGCGGGTGAGGGTGATGTCCAGCAGGCGCGCGGCCTTCTCGGCGTCCTCGTAGAACAGCTCGTAGAAGTCGCCCATGCGGTAGAAGACCAGCGTGGACGGGTACTCCCTCTTGACCCCCAGGTACTGGGCCATCATGGGAGTGTGCTTGCTCAGGTCCGGGAGGGCGGGGGCGGGATTCTGCGACACCCCGCGATTATCGGGCGCGGCGGCGGATCGCCTCTGCAGGCGCCGGCGGCGGCCCCGCAGCGAGGCTTATGTCACGCCTTCGTCGCGGGCCGGACGAAAAAAGCCCCCGTGCACACACGGGGGCGAGGGAGCATCCGGAAATCACTCATCTCTCGATGCCGTGGCCGCTTGCCAGGGCCACGAGCCGATTATACGAATGGGGACAAATGCATCTGCCGGTGTTTCCCCGGGGCAAATGGCGGGAACTATCGGCCCTGGACGAGGTGGCGGCGCAAGGCCTGCAGGTGCTGGCGCACCTTGCCCCGCTCGGCGGCGTCGAGGCGCAGCAGGATCTTCTGCCCTGCCGCCAGCGCCTCGAGCTGCGGGTCGGCGAATTCGTAGCGCAGCCACGGGCGCGTGGAGGGCACCGGGCCTTTCACTTCCGTGAGGCGCACCGCGACGGGCCGCGGCGGCTCGGGCGTGCGCAGCAGGAGGTCGATGACCTCGATCACGCGATCGTTCAGGTAGCGGTTGCCCATGCCGAGCTCGCGCCATGCGCGGTCCAGCACCGGATAGGCGCGGCGATAGAGCGCAGCGACCGCAGCGGGATCGACGGCCGTCAGCCCATCCACCATGGCGGCATAGCGTCGTGCGTTGGCGGCAGCGATCACCGTCTGCCCGCCGACGTCCTCGACGAGGAAGTGCTCCGGCGCCTTCGCGAGCGGCCACATGGAGGGCGGCGCGTGCTCGCGCCCGAGCTGGTCGATGGTGGCGACGATGCGGCGCGCCAGGTTGTCGCCGACGAGGAAACCCGCGGCGGGGCCGAGCAGCTGTTGCACTGCGGCGCCCAGGCCCTCCGTGGCGAGCACGTCGGCCTCCGCGACCGGAGGCAGGGGATGGCGGATCGCCGGCTCGGGTGCAGGCGCGCCTTCGCCGGGAGCCGGGGGCGCCGCAGCGACGACGGGCGGGGGCGTGGCCGGGGTCTCCGCGCGCAGCCACCAGAACCACGCCGCCGCGCCGGCGGCAGCGGCCACGATCAGCGAGAGCGCGAGCGCACCGCCGTGGCGGCGGCGTCGCAGGTCGGCGCGGTCGTCGGGGTCCGCGCGGAAATCGGGAGCGGGGAGGGTGCCGGCCATGGGGGTCTCCTGCAAGGGATTGCCGGAGCGGCGCGGGACGCCGCATCGCATTCGTACCAATGCAGGGCCAATATACACCCCTCGCGCGCTTGCGGCGCGAGGGGTTGCCGTCAGGCCCCGGCGATGGCCGGCGCCTCGGCGCCTTGCACGCGCACCTGCGGCAGGGCCTGCGGATGCTCGCGCGCGAGGAAGGCGAGCAGCGCCTCGCGCATCTTGCAGCGAAGGTCGAACGCCTTGCCGGAGTTCGACGCGGACACCAGCACGCGGACTTCGATCGTGCGTTCCTTTGCGTCGGTGACCTGCACCGCGAACACGCGCTCGTCCCACTCGGGGAAGGTCTTGACCAGGCGCTCGGCCTCCGCGCGCAGCGGCGCGATCGGCGTGGCGTAGTCCAGGTACAGGAACACGGTGCCCAGGATGTTCGCGCCCGTGCGCGTCCAGTTCTGGAACGGGTTCTCGATGAACCACTGCAGCGGGATGATCATGCGGCGCTCGTCCCAGATCTTCAGCACCACGTAGGTGCCGGTGATCTCCTCCACGCGGCCCCACTCGCCCTGGACGATCAGCACGTCGTCGATGCGGATCGGCTGCGCGAGCGCCAGCTGCAGGCCGGCGATGAGGTTGGCGAACACGGGCCGGGCCGCGAGGCCGCCGACGATGCCGAGCACGCCGGCGGACGCCAGCAGGCTGGCCCCGAGCTGTCGCGCCCCCGGGAAGGTCATGAGCGCCATGGCGACGCCCGCGATCAGGAGGAGGACCATCGCGCTGCGGGAGAGCACGCGCGTCTGCGTGGCGATGCGCCGCGCCTGCAGGTTGTCCTCGATGTAGATCGGATGGCGCGCGATCACGCCTTCGGCGAGGCCGCCCACCGCCTGGATGGCGAGCCAGGTCGCCGCCGCGAGCAGCAGCAGCCCGTTCACGTGGCGCACCAGGCCGATGAATTGCAGGTTGTCCGGCGCGGAGCCCCACACGACCTGCATGGCCAGCAGCGGCAGGGCCACGGCGCCCGCGCGCTCCGTCTGCTTCAGCATGGCCTGGAGGACGATGGAATGCCGGGTGACGCGGTGCAGGACGGCGCGGCCCACCACGTGCACCACGACCGCCACAAGCGCCGCCACCAGCGCCACGACGAAGGTGATCGTCCAGGTCGGGTTCTGTTCGAGGATCTGGAGCATCGTCAGCCGGGTTGCTGGCCGGGGCCCTCGTCGATCTGGGTCCCGGGTTCCATGGTGGGCTCGACCAGCGTCGGCGTGTTCTGGCGCAGGTCGGCCTTCTCGCCGGCGCTCGCGAACTTGCTGTACTTGCCCAGGATCTTCACGAGCTGGCCGTAGATCTTGGGATTGCCGGCAACGCATTCGCGCTGCTCCAGGAAGTCCGCTTCGCCGGTGAAGTTGCCGATCAGGCCGCCGGCCTCGGTGACCAGCAGCGAGCCCGCGGCGACGTCCCAGGGCGACAGGCCGGTCTCGAAGAAGCCTTCGGTGTAGCCCGCCGCCACGTAGGCGAGGTCCAGCGCCGCCGCGCCCGGCCGGCGCAGGCCCGCCGTGCGCTTCATGACGTCGGCCATCATGCGCAGGTAGATGTTGAAGTTGTCGCCCGGGCGGAAGGGGAAGCCCGTGGAGACCAGCGATTCCTTCAGTTGCGTGCGCTTGCTCACGCGGATGCGGCGGTCATTGAGGAACGCGCCGCGGCCGCGCGTGGCGGTGAAGAGGTCGTTGCGGGTGGGGTCGTAGATCACGGCCTGCTCGACGCGTCCCTTCACGAGCAGCGCGATGCTGACGCAGTAGACGGGGAAGCCGTGGATGAAGTTGGTCGTGCCGTCCAGGGGATCGATCAGCCACACGTGGTCGCTGCCGGCGCGGCCATGCTCGCGGCCCGATTCCTCGGCCCAGATGCCGTGGTCGGGGTAGGCGCCGAGGAGGGTGTCGATGATCGCCTGTTCGGCGGCGTGGTCGATCTCGGTGACGAAGTCGTTCGTCTGCTTCTGCGAGATGCGCACGGCTTCGACGTCGAGCGCCGCGCGGTTGATGATGGCGCCGGCGGCGCGGGCGGCCTTGACGGCCATGTTGAGCATGGGGTGCTGGTTGGACGACATGTTGTTCAAGAGCTGCACCCCCGGGGGGGCGGGTCGCACGCCGGCGATGCGGAATGCACTAGTTGGCCGCGATTTTACCGGCGAGGGTGTCGGCCGCGTTCCTGAAGGGTTGCCCGGTCGTGCGCCTACGTCGGATCACGTACTGGACAATCCGTCCATGGCCACCCGCTTCGTCCTGATCCAACCCAGCCACGCCGGCAACGTCGGCGCCGCTGCCCGCGCGCTGAAGGTGATGGGCTTCGACGACCTCGTGCTCGTGCAGCCCCGGTGGGAGGACGTGCTGGCCCTCGACGAGACCATCGAACGCGCGAGCGGCGCGGTGGACGTGCTGCGCAAGGCGCGCGCCGTGGACACGCTGGAGGAGGCGCTCGATGGGGTGACGCATGTCATGGGCACGGTCATGACGCCGCGCGACTTCGGCCCGCCCACCTTCACGCCGCGCGAGCACCTGGCGGCGATCGCGCCGGCGGGCCACCACGTGGCCTTCCTCTTCGGGTCGGAGCGCTATGGCATGCGCAACGACGACGTGTACCGCTGCCACGCCGCGCTGCGCATCCCGGTGGCACCGGACTACGGCTCGTTGAACCTGGCGGCCGCCATCCAGGTGATCGCGTACGAATGGCGCCAGGCGCTGGGCGGCTTCGACCTGCCGCCGCCGGCGCCGCCGGTCGCCGCGGATGCCGCGGCCGTCGCCGGCATGCTGAAACACTGGGAGCAGGCGCTGGTGGAGATCGGCTTCCTCGATCCCGCCGCGCCCAAGAAGCTGATGCCGCGCCTGAACCAGTTGTTCAATCGCGCGCAACCCACCCCCGAGGAAATCCACATCCTGCGAGGTGTCGCCAAGTCCATGGCCGAAGCGGCGCGGAAGGCAAAGCCTTAGACTCCGAATGCCATAAGCAAAGAGCCCCCATGTTCCGGCGCATCCGTTCCGACATCCAGTGCATCCTCGACCGCGACCCTGCCGCGCGCAGCAAGTGGGAGGTGGTCACGTGTTATCCGGGCCTGCATGCGCTGGTGCTGCACCGCGGCGCGCATTGGCTGTGGCGGCACGAGCTGCGCTGGCTGGCCCGCTTCATCTCGCAGGTCTCGCGCTGGCTCACCGGCATCGAGATCCACCCGGGCGCGACCATCGGCGACGGCGTCTTCATCGACCACGGCATGGGCGTCGTGATCGGCGAGACGGCCGAAGTGGGCGACGGCTGCACGATCTACCAGGGCGTGACGCTGGGCGGCACCTCGCTGGCCAAGGGCGCCAAGCGCCATCCCACGCTGGGGCGCAACGTGGTCGTGGGCGCGGGCGCGAAGATCCTGGGCGGCTTCACCGTCGGCGACGATGCGGCGGTGGGCTCGAACGCCGTGGTCACCAAGCCGGTGCCCGCGGGCGCGACCGCGGTGGGCATTCCCGCGCGCATCATCCAGGCCGAAGACTCGGCGCGCCGCGAGGAAGTGGCGGCCAAGATGGGGTTCTCGGCCTACGGCGTCACGCAGAACGACGACCCGCTGTCGCAGGCCATGAAGGGCCTGATCGACAACGCCTCCTCCCAGGAGCACCAGATCGCCCTGCTGTGGCAGGCCATCGAGAAGCTCTCCGACCAGCGCAAGGGCGAGCCCTGCGTGCCGCTGGAAGCGCAGACGACGGAGAACTTCGAGAAGGAGAAGTTGACACAACTCGTGGGCAAGTAGGCCCACATGTTGTGTCATCCCGGCGCAGGCCGGGATCCATAGGGCGCCTCCAGGAGACGCCCTATGCGTTGCGGGTCAAGCCCGCAATGACGTGCTCAAGCTTTCGGTGCGCGGATCGCCGACTTCGGCCGGAACCCCTTGCACACCTCGTCGTTCGTCTCGAGGTAGGGACCGCCGATCAGGTCCACGCAGTACGGCACGGCAGCGAAGATGCCCGGCACGACCTGCTTCCCATCCTCCTTCAGCCCTTCCAGCGTCTCCTGGATCGACTTCGGCTGGCCCGGCAGGTTGATCACCAGGCTCCTGCCGCGGATCACCGCCACCTGGCGCGAGAGGATGGCCGTCGGCACGAAGCGCAGGCTGATCTGCCGCATCTGCTCGCCGAAGCCCGGCATTTCCTTGTCGGCGATCGCGAGCGTGGCTTCCGGCGTGACGTCGCGCGGCGCCGGGCCCGTGCCGCCGGTGGTGAGCACGAGCGAGCAGCCCGCGTCCACCAGTTCGACGAGCGTGGCGCTGATGCGGTCCTTCTCGTCGGGGATCAGCCGCTCCTGGAAGGCGATGGGGTTCTTCAGCGCCTTCGCCAGCCACTCCTTGAGCGCGGGCAGGCCCTTGTCCTCGTAGACGCCGCTGGATGCGCGGTCGCTGATCGAGACGATGCCGATGGTGACGGGATCGTGGTCAGCCATGTCCTTCCTCCTCTTCGTCCTCCAGCGCGTCGCGCACGATCTGGAAGATTTCGCGGTAGGCACGCCCGCGGCGCGGAGCCTGGCCTTTCGAGACTTCGTCCTGCGTCGGCGCGCCGTCCTTGCGGGCCTGGCGGATGAGGGCGCGCAGCTGCTGGACGTCCGTGCCGGGATGCGCCTGCAGCCAGGACTGCAGGGCGTCGTCGTTCGCGATCAGGTCGTCGCGCCATTTCTCCGCGGCGTGCAGCGCCAGCGTCTGCTGCGCGGAGCCGCTGCGCTGCTCCTCGAGGGCATCGCGAATGGCCTGCAGCGTCTGGGGCTCCAGCTGGCGCATCAGCTTGCCGACGTACTGCAGCTGCCGCCGCCGGCCTTCGAAGTTGCTGATGCGCTTCAGTTCGTCGAGCGCGGTGCGCAGCGACTCGGGGAGGTCGAGCCGCTGGAAGAGGTCGGAGCGCAGCGTGAGCAGCGCCTCGCCCACCTTCTGCAGCTCGGTGCTCTCCTTCTTCAGTTCCGTCCGGCTCGGCTCGCCTCCAGTCTGCTCGGCGCGCAGCTCGAGGTCGAGCTCGCTGCCTTCGGCGACGAAGTGGCCTTTGACGTAATAGCCTTTTTTGGGTTTGCGGGACATGCGGGAGAGGGATGCGCAGCGCGACCGTGGCGTGCTGCCTTGCACAAGTATCATAGCCCGCCATGAACAAGACACCCGCGCAAGACGGATCCGGCTTCAGCTACAACCGCGCCGATTTCGAGGAACTGGTCGATTTCGCCCTGGAGCACGCCCGCAAGCTGGGCGCCACCGACGCCGGCGCGGAGGCCTCCGAAGGCTGCGGCCTGAGCGTTTCCGTCCGCAAGGGCGAGCTGGAGACCGTGGAGCGCAACCGCGACAAGTCGCTGGGCATCACGGTCTACGTGGGCAGCCAGCGCGGCAACGCGAGCACCTCCGACTTCTCGCGCCCCGCGATCGAGCGCACGGTGCAGGCGGCCTACGACATCGCCCGCTTCACGGCGCAGGACCCGGTCGCCGGCCTCCCCGAGCCGGAAGACGTCGCGCCCCTGGCCGAACAGCCGGACCTGGACCTCTTCCACCCCTGGGCCATCACGAGCGAGCAGGCGGCCGAACTGGCCCTGCGCTGCGAACGCGCGGCGTTCGCGACCGACGGCCGCATCACCAACAGCGAAGGCGCGGGCGTCTCCGCGCAGCAGAGCCACTTCTTCAGCGCGCACACGCACGGCTTCCGCGGCGGCTACGCGAGCTCGCGCCACTCGATCTCGGTCGCGCCGATCGCGGGCCGGGGCGACGACATGCAGCGCGATGCGTGGTACAGCTCCATGCGTTCGGCCGACGAACTCGCCTCGCCCGAATCCGTGGGCCGCTACGCCGCGGAGCGCGCGCTGGCCCGCCTGCAGTCCCGCAAGATCGCCACGCGCGAGTGCCCCATCCTGTTCGAGTCGCCGCTCGCCGCCGGACTGCTGGGCGCCTACGTGCAGGCCACCAGCGGCGGATCGCTGTATCGCAAGAGCACCTTCCTGCTGGATTCGCTCGGCAAGCAGGTCTTCGCCGACCACATCGACGTGGTGGAAGACCCGTTCGTCAAGCGCGGCAAGGGCAGCGCCGCGTTCGACGAGGAAGGCGTGCGGACGAAGCCGCGCAAGGTGGTGGACGGCGGGCGCACGGAAGGCTACTTCCTGAGCAGCTACTCCGCGCGCAAGCTGGGCATGCGCACCACGGGCAACGCGGGCGGCTCGCACAACCTCTCGCTCACCTCTCGCCTCACGCAGCCCGGCGACGACCTGCCCGGGATGCTGCGCAAGCTGGGCACGGGCCTGTTCGTCATCGAGCTGATGGGGCAGGGCGTGAACTACGTGACCGGCGACTACTCGCGCGGCGCGAGCGGCTTCTGGGTGGAGAACGGCGAGATCGCCTTCCCCGTGCAGGAGATCACCATCGCCGGCAACCTCAAGGACATGTTCCGAGGCATCGAGGCCGTCGGCGCCGACGTCTACAACTACGGCGCCAAGAGCGTGGGCTCGATCCTGGTGAACCGGATGAAGGTCGCCGGGTCGTAGGGTGCCCGCGGCACGCTGGTCGCCGGGTCGTAGGGTGGCCGGCGGCACGCCGGGAAGGTGAGCGAAGCGAACCCCACCGAGCGGCTCTGGCGAGCAAGCGCTGTCCGGTGGGGTTCGCTTCGCTCACCTTCCGCGGCTTCGCCGCGCCACCCTACAAGGCGCAGCGCGAGCCTTGGTTGTCCGGGGAAAGGAAGCGCTCCGCCAGCAGCACCCAGTACGCGGACCCCACGGCGATGTTGTCGTCGTGGAAGTCGTAGCCCGGGTTGTGCACCATGCAGGCGGAGGCCCCTGCAGCCGCATCGTCGCCGTTGCCGATCAGCACGTAGCTGCCCGGCACGCGCTCCAGCATGAAGGCGAAGTCCTCGCTGCCGGTGAGCGGCTGGCCCTGCGGCGTGACGCGCTCGGCGCCCAGCAGCTCCACGGCCACCTCGCGGGCGAACGCCGTCTCGGCCGGCGTGTTCACCAGCACCGAGTAGCCCCGCCGCCATTGCACGTCGGCCTGCACGCCGAAGCTCTGCGCCTGCAGCGTGACCAGTTCCCGGATGCGCCGCTCCAGCAGCACGCGCACGTCGCGGTCCAGGGAGCGGATCGTGAGTTCCAGCGTGGCGGTGGCCGGGATCACGTTGTTCGCCTTGCCGGCGTTGAGGGCGCCGACCGTCACGACCGCCGGCTGCAGCGGGTCGACGTTGCGCGAGACGATCGTCTGCAGCGCCATCACGGTGCTGGCCGCCGCCACGAGCGGGTCCGCCGCCTTGTGCGGCACGGCGCCGTGGCCGCCGACGCCGGTCAGCACGATGGTGGCGTAGTCGCTGGAGGCCATCATCGCGCCCTCGCGCATGACCATGTGCCCCTGCGCGATGCCCGGCATGTTGTGCATCGCGAAGATCGCGTCGCAGGGATAGCGGTCGAAGAGGCCCTCGTGCATCATGCGCAGCGCGCCGGCGCCGCCTTCTTCGGCGGGCTGGAAGATGAGGTTCAGCGTGCCGGTGAACTGCCCTTGTTCGGCCAGGTGCCGCGCCGCGGCGAGCAGCATCGCCGTGTGCCCGTCGTGGCCGCAGGCGTGCATGAGGCCCGGGCGCCGGCTGGCCCACGCACGGCCGCTGGCTTCCTCGATGGGCAGGGCATCCATGTCGGCACGGATGCCGAGCCGGCGGCCTCCCTTGCCGCGGACCAGGCGCCCGACGACGCCCGTCCCGCCGACGCCGCGCTCCACCGCGTAGCCCCAGGACTCCAGCTTGTCCGCGACCAGGGCCGCAGTGCGGTGTTCCTCGAAGGCGAGTTCCGGCTGGCTGTGGATCTCGCGGCGCAGCCGGATGAATTCGCCCGCCCGTTCGGTGAGCGCGTGCAGCAGGTAGGTCATCGCGCGGTCACTGCGGCTGCAGGTTGATGGACTTCGCGACGGCGCGGTAGCGCGCCATCTCGCCCTCGAAGTACTTCGCGGCGTCGGCGAGCGACATGGGGGCCGAAGGCTCCTGCGTCTGCAGCTTCAGCTGCGAGATGACCGACGGGTCCTGGAGCGTCTTGCCCACCGCGGCATGCAGGCGCTGCACCACCGGCTCGGGGGTGTTCTTCGGCACCATGAAGCCGGTCCACGTCTTGTAGTGGAAGCCCTTGAGCGCCTTGCCTTCGCCCACCGTGGGCACGTTCTTCAACAGTTCCGAGCGCTGCGCGCCCAGCTGGCCGATCACCTTCAGGCGCCCCTGGTCTGCCATGGCGCCCATCGCGGCGCTGTAGACGAGCACGGCGAAATCCACCTGGCCGCCGCCGACGTCCTGCAGCAGCGGCGCGTTGCCCTTGTACGGAACGTGCGTGGCCTTCATGCCGGTCACCTGCTGCATGTTCTCCACGATGAAGTGGTACAGCGAGCCGACGCCCACGCTGCCGTAGCTGAGGGGCTTGTCGGCCGACTTCTTCGCCAGCGCGATCAGCTCGTCGACGTTGTTCACCGGCAGGTCCTTGCGCGTGAGGACCACCATCACGGCGTCCGCGATCGGGGCGACCAGCCGGAAGTCCTCGGCCTTCAGGCGCACGGAGGAATTCGCCAGCGGCGACAGGATGACCTCGTTGGGCGAGCCCTGGAAGATGTAGTAGCCGTCGGCGGGCGCGGAGAGCACCTTCTGCGCCGCGATCGCGCCGCTGACGCCGCCGAGGTTCTCCACCAGCACCGTCTGGCCCAGCTCCTTGCCGAGCGGCGTCGCGAAGATGCGCCCGATGGCGTCGGAGGGACCGCCCGCGGGGTACGGAACCATGAGGTTGACCGGCTTGGCGGGCCAGGTGTCGGCGGTGGCGGCTGCGGCCAGCAGCATGCCGGCGAGCAGGGCGATGGAACGCTTGAAGAACCTTTGCATGCTTGTCTCCTCTGGATGGGGCGGAGCGCATCCTAGGAGCCGGGCAGGCATAACGTCCAATGCATTGTTGTACCTGATAGCATGAGTCGGATGAATACATTGCCGACGCCATGACGCTGGTGCAGCTGCGCCACCTGATCGCCCTCGTCGAGAGCGGCTCGTTCAGCCGCGCCGCCGAGGCCTTGTTTCTCACGCAGCCGGCGCTCAGCCGCAGCATCCGCGCGCTGGAGGAGGAGATGGGGCAGGCGCTGTTCGACCGCCTGGGGCGCCGCATCGAGCTCACCGCGTTCGGTCGCGACGTGCTGCAGCGCGCCCGGCAGATCGTCTTCGAGGTGGACGAACTGGCCGCGAACGGCCGCCAGCAGCGGGACGGGCGCGCGGGCAGCCTGCGCGTGGGCATGGGCTCCGGCCCGGGCGCGATGCTGATGACGCCGCTGCTGCTGGAGATGGCACGGCGCCATCCGCTCGTGCACCTGACCGTCAGCCGCGGCAGCACCGACCGCCTGCTGCAGGGACTGCGTGAGCGCGAACTGGATGCGCTGGTCGTCGACGCCCTGTCCGTGTCGCCGGCACCGGACCTGGAGCTGGTTACGCTCGCGGAAATGCGCGGCGTCTTCATGTGCCGCCCGGGCCACCCCTTGCTGCGCGCGGCCAGCGTGCGGTTCCCCGAGGTGCGCAAGTACCCGATCGCCTCCACCCCCTTGAGCGACGAAGTGGCGCGGATGCTGGTGGAGCTCTACGGCCCGGCGGCTCATCCCGAGGCGTGCGTCACCCTGCGCTGCGAGGAAATCGCCAGCCTCGTCGATGTGGCGCGGCAGAGCGACGCGGTGCTGCTCGCGATCCGCGCTTCGGCGCCGGACCTGGTGGAGCTGCCCATGAAGCCCGCCGTGGGGCGGAAGGCCCGCTTCGGCCTGGTCACGCTGGCGGGGCGCTCGGAGCCGCCCGCGCTGTCCATCGTGCGCGACCTGGCGCAGCGGCTCCTGCGGGACTGAGCCCGGGGCGGCCTCAGCCGGCCAGGGCCGCCTTCACCGCCGCCGACACCTGCCCCATGTCCGCCTTGCCGGCCAGGCGCTGCTTGGCCGCGCCCATCACCTTGCCCATGTCGCCGGGGCCGCTCGCGCCGGTTTCGGCCACGATCTTCTTCACTTCCGCGGCCACTTCGTCCGCGGACAGGCGCGCCGGCAGGTAGGCCTGCAGCACCGCCACTTCAGCCTGTTCCTTGTCGGCCAGGTCCTGGCGGCCGGCCTTCTGGAAGGCGTCGATCGAGTCCTTGCGCTGCTTCAGCAGCTTGTCGACGATGGCCACCACGCCGGCGTCATCGAGCTCCACCCGCTCGTCCACTTCCTTCTGCTTGATGGCGGCGGTGAGCATGCGGATGGCGCCCAGGCGCTCGGTTTCCTTGGCGCGCATGGCGGCCTTCATGTCTTCGGTGATGCGTTCCTTGAGCGTGGCCATGGTGGAATTCCTTGTCTGATGATGAAAAAAGCCCGCCTGAGCGTCCCCAGGCGGGCTTTTCGAAGGCTGTCAGCCGGGGCTCAGTAGAGCTTCTTCGGCAGCTGCATGGAGCGCACGCGCTTGAAGTGGCGCTTCACGGCGGCGGCCTTCTTGCGCTTGCGTTCGGCGGTGGGCTTCTCGTAGAACTCGCGGGCGCGCAGCTCGGTCAGCAGGCCCAGCTTCTCGATGGTGCGCTTGAAGCGGCGAAGGGCCACGTCAAACGGCTCGTTTTCCTTGACACGAATGGTCGTCATGACTTCCAGAAGATTCAGTGTGGCGGATGAAGATCGAGGGCATCCACCGAGTTTCCCCACCTTTGTTTCGATCAGGCCGGTGGGGGTTTGCCAGCAAAGCCCGAGATTATAGCCGCACGCGCAAACCCTGCAACGCCTGCCCTGTGCCCGCAGGCTTCTTGCTAGGATCAGCTCAATGTCCGCCAGCCAGGTTCCCCCCACGGTCAACCTCGACAATTGCGACCGGGAACCGATCCACATCCCGGGCGCGGTGCAGTCGCATGGCGCGCTCCTGGCCTTCGCGCCGGACGGCACCCTGCGCTGGGCGAGCGCCGGCGCGGCCGGCCTCCTCGGGGTGGCACTGCCTGCCCTCGGGGAGCGCCTGGGCAGCGGGCACTTCGGGGGCGACGCCCAGGTTCCGCTGGCGATCGCCGGCGGAATGGAGCCCATCGAGGAGGGCATGCCGCCCCTGCAGCACGAGGCGACCCTCGCCGGCCGCGCCTTCGACGTGTCGGTGCACCGCAGCGGCGGCCTGGCCGTCGCGGAGTTCGAGCCCCGCCGTTCCGGCGCCGAACAGCCCGGCGCCTTCGCCATCCGCGCGCACCGCGGCCTCGACCGGCTGCGGCGCGGCCGCTCGGTGCAGGAGTTGCTGGAACTGGCCGTGCACGAGATCCGGGCGCTCACCGGCTTCGACCGCGTCATGGCCTACCGCTTCCGCCACGATGCCAGCGGCGACGTGGTCGCCGAAGCGCGGGACGAGGCGCTGGAGCCTTTCCTGAACCGCCGCTACCCGGCCAGCGACATCCCGGCGCAGGCGCGCCGCCTGTACGTCACCAACACCTTGCGCCTGATCGCGGACGTGCGATCGGCCCCCGTGCCGCTGGAGGGCAGCGGGCCGCCGCTGGACCTGAGCCAGGGCGTGTTGCGTGCGGTGTCCCCGGTGCACATCGAATACCTGACCAACCTGGGCGTGGGCGCGTCCATGAGCGTCTCCATCGTCGTCGGCGGACGGCTGTGGGGCATGCTGGCCTGCCACCACATGACGGCGCGGCACGTGCCGTACGGCGTGCGCATGGCGTGCGACGTGCTGGCCCACGTGCTGGCCGCGGGCGTGCAGAGCCAGCTGTCCGCGGAGCACGCCAGCCGCGTGGCGGACGCGGCCAGCCTGCGCGGGCACCTGGTGGAGGCGCTGCTGGTCGGCGACGACCCGGTGCTGTCGCTGCGGACCTATGCCGAGGAACTGCGCGACGCCTTCGAAGCCCAGGCCATCGCCATCGCGGAAGGGGGCCGCCTTTCCCTGCACGGCGACCTGCCGCAGCAGGGCGTGCAGTCCCTGCTCGAATGGCTGCGGCAGCCCGAGAGGAGCCTGGACAGCGGCCTGTTCGCCGCGAACGCGCATGCGGAGCTCCCGCCCGGCATCGCCGCGGACCTGGGCTCCTGGTGCGGCGTGCTGGCGCTGCGCTTCGACGAGGTCGCGGACGCATGGGTGGTCATCCTGCGCCGCGAACAGATCGAGACCATTTCCTGGGGCGGCCGGCCCGAGAAGCAGTACGTCAACGGGCCGCTCGGGCCGCGGCTCACCCCGCGCGGCTCCTTCGAGGTCTGGAAGGAGACGGTGCGGGGGACGGCCGTCCCGTGGACGGCCACCGAGCGCGAGATCGCCCGCCAGCTGCGCGACGAACTCGGGCGCGCCGCTTCCGTGCGCCACGCCGAGCTCGGGCGTGCGCGCAACCAGCTGCTGGCGGTGCTGGGCCACGACCTGCGCAACCCGCTGCAGACGATCTCGATGACCTCGCACCTGCTGGAGCGGGGCGTCGACGCGGCCAAGATGGGCCAGCGCATCCAGAGCGCCACCTCGCGCATGCAGCGCCTCGTGGGCCAGGTGCTGGACATGTCCCGGCTGCAGGCCGGCCTGGGCCTGGGCTTCGCCTTCCAGCCCGTGGACCTGCGCGTGCTGGTCGACAACCTCGTCGACGAGGCCGTGATGGCGTACCCGGGCAGCACCGTCGAGCGCAGCCTGCCGCCCACGCTGCCTGCCGACGTGGACCCCGACCGCTTCGCCCAGCTCCTGGGCAACCTGCTGTCCAACGCCCGGCACCATGGGGAGGCGGGCAAGCGGGTGGCGGTGCACCTGGCGCAGCAGGGCGGTGAGGTGCTGCTCTCGGTGCGCAACGTGGCAGCGCCGATCCCCGAGGAAGCCGTCGCGCAGCTGTTCACGCCTTACAAGCGCCAGTCGGTGGGCAACGCGCGCAACAAGGGCGGCCTCGGGCTCGGCCTGTACATCGCGCACGAGATCGCGCGCGGCCACGGGGGCTCGCTGGAATACGCCTACGAGGCGCCCGACGTCGTGTTCACGGTGCGTTTTCCCGCGAAACAAGGCTAGCCGCCAGTGCCTGCGCGCAGGCATGGCCGCTCGCCCAGGCCCACTGGAAGTTGTAGCCGCCGAGCCAGCCCGTCACGTCCACGACTTCCCCGATGAAGTACAGCCTCGGCTGCTTCGTGGCTTCGAGCGTCTGCGACGACAGTTCGCGCGTGTCCACCCCGCCGGCCGTGACCTCCGCCTTGCGGTAGCCCTCGCTGCCCGTGGGCACCAGCTCCCACGCGGAAAGGCGCGCGGCGAGCTGCTGCAGGGCCTTGTCGCTCGCCTCGTTCACGGGCCGCTGCCACGCGGCGTCCTGCTGCACCCATGCGTCCGCAAGGCGCGACGGTACCCACTGCGCGAGCTCGTTCGCGATCAGCTTGCGCGAGCCGCGCGCCTTGGCCGCGAGCAGTTCGCCCGCGAGGTCCTGCCCCGGCGCCAGGTCGATGCGCAAGGGCGTGCCTTCCTTCCAGTAGCTGGAGATCTGCAGCACCGCTGGCCCGCTGAGGCCGCGGTGGGTGAAGAGCAGGTCTTCGTCGAACGCGACGCGCTCCTTCTTCGTGCCGGTCTCGATGCGCACCGGCAGCGCCAGGCCGGCAAGCTGGGCGAAGGGCGCCCAGGCCGCACCGTCGAAGGTCAGCGGGACCAGTGCCGGCCGCGGCGCGACCACGCGCAGTCCGAACTGCTGCGCGATGCGATGGCCGAAGTCGGTCGCGCCGATCTTCGGGATCGACAGGCCTCCCGTGGCGATCACCACGGCCCGCGTGCGCACGGCGCCACGGCTCGTCTGCAAGGTGTAGCCCTCGCCGTCGTGCGCGATCGCCGACACGCTGCACGGCTGCCAGTGCGTGACGCCGCCCGCCTCGCACTCGGCCAGCAGCATGCGGATGAAGTCGTCCGAGCTCTCGTCGCCGAACAGCTGGCCCTTGTGCTTCTCGTGGAAGGGGATGCCGTGCTTCTGCACCAGGGCGAGGAAGTCCGCGGGCGTGTAGCGGGCCAGTGCCGAGCGGCAGAAGTGCGGGTTGTCGCCCAGGAAGTGCTTGTGCGGCGCGCGCGGGTCGAGGTCGCGGTTGGTGAAGTTGCAGCGGCCGCCGCCGGAGATGCGGATCTTTTCCGCGACCTTCTCCGCGTGGTCGACCAGAAGCACCTTCACGCCGAGCTGGCCTGCCTGCCCCGCGCAGAAGAGGCCGGCGGCGCCGGCGCCGATCACGACGGCGTCGAAAGGGGAAAGGTCAGGCGAGGGCGCGTCCGGCATGGGCGCGCATTATCGGGCTCAGGCGGCGTGCGCCCTGGCCACGGCCTCGCTCGCCGCCGTGACGCCGCGCACGACGTCGCCGACGACGATCACCGACGGGCTCGCGAGCGCCTCGCGGGCAATGGTGGAGCCCAATTCGCCGAGCGTGGTCACCGCATGGCGCTGGTCGGGCAGCGAGGCACGCTGCACGACGGCCACGGGCGTGTGGGCGGGCAGCGCCGTCAGCAGGTCCTGCTGGATGCGGGTCGCGCTGCTCACGCCCATGTAGATCACCAGCGTCAGGTGCGCGTCGCGCGCGGCGGCGGCGAGCGAGCGCCAGTCCAGGCCCTCCGCCCCTTTCTGGGCATGGCCCGTGAGGAACACGACGCCCTGCGCATGGTCGCGGTGCGTGAGCGGCACGCCGAGAGAGGTTACCGCCGCGAGGCCGGCCGTGATGCCGTTGACCACCTCGACGTGGATGCCCGCCGCGCGCAGGTGCTCCAGCTCCTCGCCGCCGCGGCCGAAGATGAAGGGGTCGCCGCCCTTGAGCCGCACGACGTTCTCGCCTTCGCGCGCGGCCATGATCATCAGCTTCTCGATGAAGGCCTGCGGCGTGCTCTTGCAGCCGCCGCGCTTGCCCACGTAGACGACGCGCGCCTCCTTGCCGGCATGCGCCACGACCTCGCGGCTCACCAGGTCGTCGACCAGCAGCACCGTTGCGGCCTGGATGGCCTTGAGCGCCTTGAGGGTCAGCAGCTCCGGGTCGCCAGGACCCGCGCCGACGAGGGTGACTTTGCCTGTGTTCATGCGGTCGAAAGGTGCAAGATGTGTTCCACCTGCAGCGCGAGGGATTCGGGGATTGGCTTATGCCCGGCAAGCACGTCGCGGATGTAGGCGGCGGTGGTGTCCGGGTCCACTTCCTTCGGCAGGTGGGGCAGGTCGGTGAGCGTGCCCTTGCGGCCTTCCTCCAGCGTCACGCGCTCGCCGCGCACGAAGCCTTCCATCTGCGGGAGGCGGCGCGCGTCGGCGACCACCTCGCCTTCGGTGCCGCGCAGGAGCAGGGCGGTGGACCGCATCCGCTGGAAGACCTCGCCCATGGAGACCGCGTACTCGGGGTGCGTGTAGCTGCTCACGATGACGGCCGGGCCGCTGCAGGGATTCATCAGCTTCACCAGGCTGTGCGCGCTGTTGCGCAAGCCGATGACGCGGCGTGCATCGAGCAGGCGCTTCAGCCCGGGGCTGAGCACCTCGGTAGGGACGAAGGCGACCTGGCCGTCCTGCAGCACCGGGGCGGTTTCGGCCGCCTGCACGTCCAGCGCATGCAGCACGTCGCGCACGAACACGCGGCTTGATTCGGTGGCGGTGCCGTGGATCAGCACCGGCAGGCCGCGGCGCGCGACCAGGCCGGCGAGCAAGGGCGTGAGCACCGGCAGGCGGCGCGCGCCGTTGTAGCTGGGCAGCACGACGACGGGCTTGCCGCCGGCGGAGCGCACGGCTTGCACGCGCGCCGCGGTGGCGTCGAGGAAGCCGCACATCTCGTCGGGCGTCTCGCCCTTGACGCGCATGGCGATGCAGAAGGCGCCCACCTCCAGGTCGCTCACCTGGCCGTCGAGGATCTGGCCGAACAGGTCGGCCGCCTGCTCGCGCGCGAGCGCCCGCGCGCCCTGCTTGCCGCGGCCGATGTCCTTGAGGTATTGGCTGATGCCCACGGTCGGGATTGTCCCAGAGGGTTGATGACCTTTGCTTATATGACGAATGCTGGGGCTCGCTCGCGCGAAACCCAGCCCACAAAGCCCGTCGCGTCGCCGGCCCGTAGGCTGGGTTGCGCGAAGCGCACCGTAGGCTGGGTTTCGCGCCAGCGAACCCCAGCGATGCAACGCCTCCTACGCCACCTGCGCCACCGGCACCCCCCCCCGCACCATCCTCTTCAACTCCGGCACGCAAGACCCGCAATTCGTCCCGCAGCGCAAGCGACCCTGCACGGACGCCAGCCGCTCCTCCACGGACCCGCTGCACTGCGCCAGGTGGCTTTCGATCGCCGCGGCCTCCACCCCGAAGCAGCTGCACACCTGCCTGCCCGTCTTCTGCACGGCCACCGGCGCCTTCGCCCCCGGCGCGAGCAGCAGACGGCCGTACGCTTGCGCCGGCAATTCCTGCAGCAACAAGGACTTGATCCACGCCTCCGCTCTCGTGTCCCCGGCGAGCAGCAGGCCTTCCAGCAGCATGTCCCCGCCGGCGCGGCGCACGCGCACGGTGCGCCGCTGGCCCTTGCGGCGGTCGGCGTAGCGCAGCGTCTCGGTGCCGACGAGCCCGAACAGTGCTTCCACACGCTGCAGGACGTCGTCCGGGGGCGCCTCGTATGCCGCGGCCCGGAACAGGACGCCCGTCCGTTCGCGGCTTGCCGCGTGCTCGAGGGGCGCGTTGCCGGAAAAAGGCACGCAGGCCGCGAAGGGGAACAGGCCCATCAGCGCCTTCAGTTCCTCGCGCCGCTGCAGTGCATCCTCGCCGGGCAGCCATGCGGCGGCGAGCAGCGTCCACGGCAGTTCCGCCTTCAGGATCTTCACGGCGGCGTGCTTCAGCTCCGGCTGCTTGCTGGTCGGGCAGTACGCGGAAGTGGTCAGCGCGTTCACGCCGGCCAGCCGCTCGCCCGTGCTCGAGACGCCCGAGAGGAAGGACGGGCCCCAGTGCATGGCGATGAAGGCCTGGCCGAGGCCGACTTCCGTGCTCGCCTGCACCGGCAGCACGATGGATCCGCGCTTCGAGGTGACGTGCACCAGGTCACCTTCCTGCAGGCCGCGCCGCTGGATGTCCTGCGGGTGCAGTTGCACGACGGGTTCCGGCACGTGGCCGAAGAGCCGGCCGAGGGTGCCCGTGCGGCTCATGCCGTGCCATTGGTCGCGCAGGCGCCCGGTGGTGAGGGAGAAGGGATAGCGCGATTCGCGCGGCTCCGCGACCGGCTCGTACAGGACAGCAGCGAATTTCGCCTTGCCGTCGGGGGTGGGGAAGAGGCCGTCTTCGTAGAGTCGGGCGCGACCTTCGGTGGCGCCGGCGGGAAAGGGCCACTGGCGCGGGGCTGCTTCGAGGAGGGCGTAGGTCAGGCCGGTGATGTCGAGATCGCGGCCGCGGGTGGAGGCGCGGTGTTCGAGCCAGATGGCTTCGGGGGTGGCATAGGGGAAGAGCGTGCGCCGAGCGTGCCCCTCACCCCCGCCCTCTCCCCAGGGGGGAGAGGGAGTCTCCGTGCCTTGCTCCCTCCCCCTCTGGGGGAGGGCTGGGGTGGGGGCGTTCCCTCTCCCGCCTGCGGGAGAGGGCTGGGGTGAGGGCAATCGTCCCTCCAGCCGCTGCGCGAAATCCACCACGATCTCCCAGTCGTGCCGGGCACTCCCCGGCGCCGCCACCGCGGCCCGCACGCGGCTGATGCGCCGCTCGCTGTTGGTCACCGTCCCTTCCTTCTCCCCCCAGGTCGTCGCCGGCAGCAGCAGGTCCGCGTAGTCGCACGTCTCCGTCGTCGCGAACGCCTCCTGCACCACGACGAACTCCGCGCGCTGCAAGGCGCGCTTCACCGTCGCCTGGTCCGGCATCGATTGCGCGGGGTTGGTGCAGGCGATCCAGAGCGCGCGGATCTCGCCGTCGGCCGCGGCCTGGAACATCTCCACGGCGGTCTTGCCGGGCTTTTCGGGCACCGACGGCACGCCCCACAGCGCCGCCACTTCCGCGCGGTGCTGGGGATTCGCAAGGTCCCGGTGCGCGGACAGCAGGTTGGCGAGCCCGCCCACTTCCCGCCCGCCCATCGCGTTGGGCTGCCCCGTCAGCGAGAACGGGCCGGCGCCCGGGCGCCCGACCTGCGCGGTGGCCAGGTGCAGGTTGATCAGCGCCGCGTTCTTCGCCGTCCCGTTGGCGGACTGGTTCAGTCCCTGGCAGTAGAGGCTCAGCGTCGCCGGCGAGGTCGCGAACCAGCGCGCCGCCGTGAACAGGTCCTCTTTCGGGATCCCGCAGACCTGCGCCACGTGTTCCGGCGTGCACTCGCGCACCAGAGCCTTCAGTTCGTCGAAGCCGCTCGTGTGCGCCGCGATGTAGTCCGGCTGGGTCCAGCCTTCCCACAGCATGATGTGCAGCAGGCCGTGGAACAGCATCACGTCCGTGCCGGGCTGCACCGGCAGGTACAGGTCGGCGAGTTCCGCCGTGTCCGTGCGGCGCGGGTCGCAGAAGATCATCTTCGTCCCCGGCCGCGTGGCCTTCGCTTCCTCGATGCGGCGGAACAGGATCGGGTGCGCGAACGCCGTGTTGCTGCCCACGATGAACAGGCAGTCCGCATGGTTCACGTCGTCGTAGCAGGCGGGCGGCGCGTCGGCGCCCAGCGTCATCTTGTAGCCCGCCACCGCGCTGCTCATGCAAAGGCGCGAGTTCGTGTCGATGTTATTGGTGCCGACGAGGCCTTTCGCCAGCTTGTTGAAGACGTAGTAGTCCTCGGTGAGCAGCTGGCCCGAGACGTAGAAGCCCACCGCATCCGGCCCGTGGGCGCGGATCACCTGTGCGAAGCGGTCGGCGGCCGTGTCCAGCGCCGCCTGCCAATCCACGCGCACCGGCTTGTCGCCGCGCCGCTCGCGCAGCAGCGGGTGCAGCAGGCGCGTCTGGCGCGTGACGGTGGCGGACGCGGTGAGGTGCAGCGTCGATCCCTTGGTGCACAGCCGCCCGAAGTTGGCGGGATGCGCGGGGTCGCCGCGCACGCCCGTGATCTGGTCGCCCTCGGACTGGATGATCACCCCGCATCCCACCCCGCAGTAGGGGCAGGTGGACTTCGTTTCCCTCACCGGCAAGGCCCCGCTTTCGGTGGCTCGACGTCGATGGCCAGCGTCGCGAGTTCCACCGGGTCCAGCATCACGTTGCCCGCATCGACGCGACACGAGAAGCGCTGCGTGCACCCGTCGTCGGGCGCCTTCGCGCAGCCGTCGTCCAGGCCGATGGTCCAGTTGTGCAGCGGGCAGGCCACGCTGGTGCCGAACACGATGCCCTGCGACAGCGGGCCGCCCTTGTGCGGGCAGCGATCGAGCAGGGCGAAGACCTGGTCCTCGCCGTTGCGGAACACGGCCACGTCCATGCCGCGCTCGCGCGCCACGCGCCGCGCGCCGAGCACCGGGATGTCTTCCACGCGGCAGATCACCTGCCAGTCGTTCGCCTTCATGCCACCTGTCCTTCCGCGTCCAGCTTCTCGAATTGCCGCACGTCCACCTGCGCCTGCGCCTGCTCGAACCAGGGGTCGGGCTCGCCGTCGAGGGCGAACTGCAGCCGCTCCCACAGCGCCTTGCGGTTCGCGGGATCCTCCAGCACCTTCTTCTTCACGTGGTCCAGGCCGACGCGCTGGATGTAGTGCACGGTCCGTTCCAGGTACCAGCCTTCCTCGCGATAGAGCTGCAGGAAGGCGCCGCTGACCTCCAGCACCTCCTCGGCGGTCTTCACCTTGCAGAAGAACTGCCCGGCCTCGGTCTTGATGCCGCCGTTGCCGCCGACGTAGAGCTCCCAGCCCGAGTCGACGCCGATCACCCCGACGTCCTTGATGCCCGATTCGGCGCAGTTGCGCGGGCAGCCGCTCACCGCGAGCTTGACCTTGTGCGGCGCGTACATGCGCCACAGCGCGCGCTCCAGGTCCTTGCCCATCTGCGTGGAGTCCTGCGTGCCGAAGCGGCACCACTCGCTGCCGACGCAGGTCTTCACCGTGCGCAGCGCCTTCGCGTACGCGTGGCCGGAAGGCATGCCGAGGTCCTGCCACACGCCGCGCAGGTCCTCCTTCTTCACGCCCAGCAGGTCGATGCGCTGGCCGCCCGTGACCTTGACGGTGGGGATCCCGTACTTGTCCACGACGTCGGCGATGCGGCGCAGCTCGGACGCGGTGGTCTCGCCGCCCCACATGCGCGGAATCACCGAATAGGTACCGTCCTTCTGGATGTTCGCGTGGCTGCGCTCGTTGATGTAGCGCGACTGCGGATCGTCCTTCGCCTCCTTGGGCCAGGTGGAGATCAGGTAGTAGTTCAAGGCCGGCCGGCAGGTGGCGCATCCGTTGGGCGTGCGCCACTCGAGGAACTGCATGGCCGACGCGATCGTCACCAGGTGGTTGGCGCGGATCGCGTCGCGCACTTCCTGGTGGCTGTGGTCCGTGCAGCCGCACAGGGCCTTCTTCTTCGGCGCGGCGGAGTAGTCGCCGCCGGCCGTGAACATGATGATCTGTTCGACGAGGCCGGTGCAGGAGCCGCAGGAGGCGCTGGCCTTCGTGTGCTTGCGCACCTCGTCGAGCGTGAAGAGGCCTTTCTCCTTGATCGCCTTGCAGATCGTGCCCTTGTTCACGCCGTTGCAGCCGCAGACCTCGTCGCCGTCGGCCATCGCCGCGGCCTTGTTCTGGCCCTGGTGGCCGGCGTCGCCGAGGTTGGACTCGCCGAACATCAGCCTGTCGCGGATGTCGGTGACGGTGCGGCCCTCGCGCAGCAGCTTGAAGTAGTAGCTGCCGTCGACCGTGTCGCCATAGAGGCAGGCGCCCACCAGCTTGTCGTCCTTGAGGACCAGCTTCTTGTAGACGCCGCCGAAGGGATCGCTCATCACGATCTCCTCCGTGCCCTCGCCGCCCATGAACTCGCCGGCGGAGAACAGGTCGATGCCGGTCACCTTGAGCTTGGTGGACGTGAGCGAGCCGGTGTAGCGGCCGATGCCGAACTGCGCGAGGTGGTTCGCAGCCACCTTCGCCTGCTCGAACAAGGGTGCCACCAGGCCGTACGCGATGCCGCGGTGCGCCGCGCACTCGCCGACCGCATAGATGCGCGCATCGGTCACCGTCTGCATCGTGTCGTTCACGACGATGCCGCGGTTGCAGTGGATGCGTGCCGTCTCCGCGAGCTCGGTGTTCGGACGGATGCCGACGGCCATCACCACCAGGTCCGCGTCGACCTCGGTGCCGTCCTTGAACTTCACGGACTTCACGCGTCCGCTTTCGCCACCCACCAGTTCCTGCGTGTGGGCGCCGATCAGGAACTTCAGGCCGCGTTCCTCCAGCGACTTCTGCAGCAGCTTGCCGGCGACGTCGTCGAGCTGGCGCTCCATCAGCCAGGGCATCACGTGCACCACGGTGACGTCCATGCCGCGCTTCATCAGCCCGTTGGCGGCTTCCAGTCCCAGCAGGCCGCCGCCGATCACGACGGCCTTCCCGTACCTGGCAGCGGCTTCGATCATCGCGTTGGTGTCGGCGATGTCCCGGTAGGCGATCACGCCCTGCAGCTCCTTGCCCGGGACCGGGAGCATGAAGGGGTTGGATCCGGTGCACAGCAGCAGCCGGTCGTACTCCTCCTCGGTGCCGTCATCGGCACGCACCACGCGCTTGACGCGGTCGATGTGCACCACCTTCCTGCCGGCATGCAGGCGGATGCCGTTCTGCTCGTACCAGTCCCAGGAGTTCAGGACGATCTCGTCCAGCGTCTGCTCGCCCGCGAGCACGGGCGACAGCAGGATGCGGTTGTAGTTCGGATGCGGCTCGGCGCCGAAGACCGCCACCTCGTACAGCTCCGGCTGGATGCGGATCAGTTCCTCGAGGGTGCGGACGCCGGCCATCCCGTTGCCGACCATCACCAGCTTCATCTTCTTCATGCGTTCACTCCTGGGTCTGCGAGAGGGGTTGCGGGTGCGGGCGGCCGGAGGGCCAGCCGGTGGCGCCCGAGGACGCCGTGGTGCGGGCACGGCCGCCTTGGCCGACCCACGAGCGCGTCCAGCCGGACTGCATCACGCGCAGCAGGGCCAGCACCAGCAGGGAGAGCGCGGCGAACAGCAGGAAGCCCCAGGCGTAGCTGCCCAGGTACTGCTTCGAGAGGCCCATGGAGCTGGGCACGAGGCCGCCCCCGAGGGCGCCGATCTCGCCGATCATGGAACCCGCCACCGCGGTGGAAGCTGGCCACCGCAGCGGCACGAGCTGGAAGAGCGCGCCGTTGCCCGCGCCGAGCGCGGCGAAGCACAGCATCATCAGGAGCGTGGTGACCACGAGCGAGCCGCCGCTGAACCCGATGGCCACCAGCGAGGCCGTGACCACGCCCAGCACGAGGGTCAGCACGTTGATGCCGCCCCAGCGGTCCGCGAGCCAGCCGCCGCACACGCGCAGGGCCGCGCCCATGAAGGCCGCCAGCATCGTGAGCTGCCCCGCCTGCACCTTGCTCACGCCGAACTGCTCGAAGTAATAGGAAGGCAGGAAGCTGGTGAGGCCGATGAAGCCGCCGAAGGTGATCGCGTAGATCACGCTGAAGACCCACCCGTCGCCTTCGAACAGGCAGGCGACGTGTTCGCGCAGGCTGGCGTGGCGGTTCACGTCTGCGGGCTCGCGGGCGAAGGTGATCATCACCGCCATCGGCAGCAGGATGGCGACGGCGGCCACGCCGTACACCGCCTGCCAGCCGAGCCACTGCGCCAGCGGCGGCGCCACGAGCACCGATACCGCCGTGCCCACGTTCCCGGCTCCCACGATGCCCATCGCCAGCCCCTTGTGCTTGGCGGGGAAGGAGCCCGAGCCGAGGGACAGCGCCACGCCGAAGCTGGCGCCGGCGATCCCGAGCAGAACGCCCATGGCGAGCAGGTCGCCGAAGCTGTCGACGAAGAAGAGGCCGAAGACCATCGCGACGGCGATCAGCGCCATCTCCACCAGCGTGGCGTTCTTGCGGCCGATGTACTGCGCGAGCACGCCCAGCGGGAAACGCATCAGCGCCCCCGCGACGATGGGGATGGAGAGCATCAGGCCTTGCTGGGCCGCCGTGAGCTGGTAGCTCTCGCGGATGAAGGGCGCCATGGCGCCGTTCAGCACCCAGATCGCGCAGGAGAAGGCGAAGTAGAGGAACGCCGCGAACAGCGTGGGCGAATGGCCGGACTGCAGGAAGTGGTGGAACGCGCGCATCGTGTGTCTGGACCCCGGCACGCCGGGGGCGTGCCACGAATGAATCGAGTACAGGTCAGCACACGGCGTCGTGCGCACGGCCGGCGGTACGGTGCCCGGCCCGGGTGCGTCGTCACACCCGATGGCCTGGTCCTTGCAACCAGCGTGCCAGCAACGCCTGCCGCTCTCGATGACCTCCGTCCTGCTCCTCGCCACGCCCGATCCCGGTGCACCCGCCCTCGCTTCCGACTTCTCCGCCGCGGGTTTCGAGGTGCGCGGACAAGGCGATTGCGCCCACCTGGTGCGCGAGGCGCTGCGTGCGCAGGCCGACGTGCTCGTTTGCTGGGCGCCGCGCCCCGATGCGGCGCTGTTGCAGTCGGTTGCGACGCTGCAGGCCCAGCAGCCGATGCCGGTGCTGTTCTTCACCCAGGACGCCGGCGTGGAGTGCATGGAAAGTGCACTGGCCGCGGGCGTGCACGCCTGGGTGGTGCAAGGCTATGCGCCGCAGAGGCTCCGCGCCCTGGTGCACATGGCGCAGCTTCGCGAGAAACACGAGCGCGCCTTGCGCACGCAGGTGGCCGAACTCGGCGAGAAGCTGGAGGAGCGCAAGTGGGTGGACCAGGCCAAGGGCGTGCTGATGCGTGCCCAGCAGGTGAGCGAGGAGGACGCGTTCCGCATGCTGCGGCGCGCGTCGATGCAGGCCAACCGCAAGGTGGGCCAGCTCTCGAAGGACGTGATCGCGGCCGCGCGCATCGCCGAGGCCACGAACCGCGCGGGGCAGCAGCGCATGCTGTCGCAGAGGCTGGTGAAGCTCCATGCGCTGGCCTGCAGCCGCACCGACGGTGCCGCCGCCGCGGTGCTGATGAAGGAATCGATCCAGCGGGTGGAGGACAACCTCGCGTTCCTGGAGGCCGGCCTGTCGGTGGCGAGCTACGGTGACCTGGTGGCCGCCGCGCGTGCCGGGTGGAAGGTGCTGCGCGCCTTGCTGGAGGCGCCGGCGCAGCCGTCGGAGCTTCCACGACTCGACGCGGCCGCCGAAGCCGTGCTGGCGCAGGCGGATGCGCTGGTGCGCGCGTTCGAGGCCTCCGGCATCGCGCCGCAGGTGCACGTCGTGAACGTGGCCGGGCGCCAGCGGATGCTGTCGCAGCGCATGGCGAAGCTGGCGCTGCTGGGGAATGCGGCGGGACAGGCGGCGACGGCGCAGGAGTTCGAGCAGGGGCTTGCCACCTTGCAGCAGGCGCCGCTGTCGACGGCGCAGATCCGCGCGATGCTGGACCAGGGGGCGGCGGCGTGGAAGACGCTGCGCGCGGCCATGCCGGAGGCGGCGCAGGCAGGCGGGCGGATGAAGGTGGCCGCCGCGAGCGAGGAACTGCTGGAGGTGTTCGACCGGCTGACGGAGGCGTACCAGGGCAGCATGGAGGTGCTGGTGGGGGGGTGAGCCGTCCTCGGTGGGGTTCGCTTCGCTCACCTTCGGCGGCTGCGCCGCCCCACCCTACAACGGCCGCTGGAGTCCTGTAGGGTGGGGCGGCGCAGCCGCCGAAGGTGAGCGCCAGCGAACCCCACCGCCAGTCACGCCACCGCCTTTTCCTTCTTCCCGAACCCCGCCCCCACCCGCCCCGCAATCGGCTCCACCTTCCGTTGCTTCTCGTACAGGAAGGACAGGATCTCCTGCCGGCAATGGTTGTAGACCTTGTCTTCCGCCAGCGCGATGCGGTTGCGCGGACGTTCCAGCGGCACGTCCATCACCTGCCCGATGGTCGCGGACGGCCCGTTGGTCATCATCACCACGCGGTCCGACATCAGCACGGCCTCGTCCACGTCGTGGGTGATCATCATCACGGTGTTCCCCAGCTCGGACTGGATGCGGATCACCTCGTCCTGCAGGTGGGCGCGCGTCAGGGCGTCCAGGGCGCCGAAGGGCTCGTCGAGCAGCAGCACCTTGGGTTCCATCGCCAGCGCGCGCGCGATGCCCACGCGCTGCTTCATGCCGCCGGAGACCTGCGACGGCAGCCGGTCCAGCGCATGCGACATGTTCACCATCGCGAGGTTGTGCAGGATCCACTCCCTGCGCTCCGCGGCATTGCGGCTGTCCCGGAAGATCTTGTCCACCGCCAGCTCCACGTTCTGGTAGACGGTGAGCCAGGGCAGCAGCGAGTGGTTCTGGAACACCACGGCGCGGTCCGGCCCGGGCGCGTTCACCTCGCGGCCGTCGACGATCACGCCGCCGGACGTGCACGCCAGCAGGCCGGCCACGATGTTCAGCACCGTGGACTTGCCGCAGCCCGAGTGGCCGATCAGCGAGATGTACTCGCCGCGCCGCACGTCGAGGTTGATGTTCTTCAGCACCGGGTTGGGTCCGGGGAAGGTCATGTCGACCTGGGACAGCGAAAGGTAGGCTTGGGTCATGGCTTGTCCTCAAGCAGCAGCGGTGCCGCGGGTGACCTTGCGGCCGACGAAGGCGACGATGCGGTCCAGCGCGAAGCCGACCAGGCCCACGTAGACGAGCGCCAGGATGATGTCGCTGATGCGCGAGGAGTTCCACGCGTCCCAGATGAAGAAGCCGATGCCCACGCCGCCGATCAGCATCTCCGCGGCGATGATCGCCAGCCACGACAGGCCCACGCCGATGCGCAGCCCCGAGAAGATGAAGGGCGCCGCCGCGGGCAGCATGATCTTGCCGAAGTACTCCAGGCCGTTGAGCCGGATCACCTTGGCGACGTTGCGGTAGTCCTCGGGGATGTTGCGGATGCCGATCGAGGTGTTGATGATGATCGGCCAGATCGACGTGATGAAGATGACGAAGATCGCCGAAGGGTGCCCGTCGCGGAAGCCCGCCAGCGAGATCGGCAGCCACGCGAGCGGCGGCACCGTGCGCAGCACCTGGAACAGCGGGTCCAGGCCGCGCAGCGCCCAGGTCGACTGCCCCACCAGCACGCCCAGGCTGACGCCGGCCACCACCGCGAGCGAATAGCCGTACGCCACCCGCTTCAGGCTGGCGAGCAGCTGCCAGGCGATGCCCACGTCGTTGCCGCCGCGGTCGTACCAGGGGTGCGCGATCAGGTCCCACGTGTCCTGCACCACCTTCGCGGGCGAGGGCAGCGCGGCACCGGGACGGGAGCCGAGCACCTGCCACACGAGGACGAGGAAACCGATGATCACGAGCGGCGGCAGCACGTGGGTGAGGAAGCCGCGGACGGCGGCCCGCGTCCACGCCTGCAGCACACCCGGGGTGGCGGCGCGCGCCACGGGAATGGATTCGACGATGTCGCTCATGGGGCGTCCTTCAGGCGGCGGTCTTCAGGTACTTGATCTCGAGCGCGTCGAGGTACTTCTTCGGGTTCGCCGGGTCGAAGACCTTGCCGTCGAAGAACTTCTCGACGCCGCGCGAGGTGGACGCCGGGATGTCCTTCGCAGCCACCCCGAGGTCCTTCGCCGCCGCGCGCCAGAGGTCTTCGCGGTTCACCTTCGCGATCAGCGACTTCGTGTCCAGGTTGGGCGGCAGGTAGCCCCAGCGCTGGTTCTCGGTGAGGAACCAGAGGTCGTGGCTCTGGAAGGGATAGGACGCCTGGTCGCGCCAGTAGCGCATCTGGTACCTGCTGTTCGCTTCCACGCGACCCGTGCCGTAGTCGAAGTTGCCCTGGATGCGGTCGACGATGTCGTCCACCGGCGCGCTGATCCAGCGGCGGCGCGAGCAGATCTCGGCGACCTCGGCGCGGTTCTTCGTCTCCTCGCACCACATCTGGGCTTCCATCACCGCCTTGAGGAGCGCGCGGGTGGCGTTCGGGTTCGCCTGCACGTAGTCGGCGCGCATCGCGAACGCCTTCTCCGGATGGTTCATCCACAGCTCGCTGGTGGTGAGCGCCGTGTAGCCGATCTTCTGGTGAATGAGCTGCAGGTTCCAGGGCTCGCAGACGCAGAAGGTGTCCATGCTGCCCACCTTCATGTTGGCCACCATCTGCGCGGGCGGCACCACGATGGTGTTGATGTCGCGCGTGGGGTCCACGCCGCCGGCCGCCATCCAGTAGCGGATCCACAGGTCGTGCGTGCCGCCGGGGAAGGTCATCGCGGCGTTCACGGGCTTGCCGGTCTTCACGCGCTTGTCCAGCAGCGCCTTGCGGAACGCCTTCGTGTCGACGCCGACCTTCAGGTCCTTGTATTCGTTGGACACGGAGATGCCCTGGCCGCCGAGGTTCAGGCGCGCCAGGATGTTCATCGGCACGGGCACGTTGTTGGGCGTCACCGCCCCGGTGGTGATCAGGTACGGCATGGGCGTCAGGATGTGCGCGCCGTCGATGCCGTTGCTCTTCGAGCCCAGCACCAGGTTGTCGCGCGTCGCGCCCCAGGAGGACTGCTTCAGCACCTCCACCTCGGTCATGCCGTGCTTCCTGAAGAACCCCTTCTCGTCGGCGACGAAGAGCGGCGCCGCGTCGGTGAGCGCGATGAAGCCCAGCTTCGCCTTCGTCGTCTCCAGGGCGCTGCCTTGCGCGACGGCGATGCCGGGGAAGCCGCCCGCGAGGCTGGCGCCCCCGAGCGCCGCGGCGCCGCGCAGGACGGTGCGGCGGGAGAAGGTGTTGCTTGGCATCGATAGCTCCTGGTTGCGAGAGAGAAAAAAGAAACGGCGGCCATCGCGCTGCGTGCCTGGGCACACAGGGATGGACGCCGTTGTCCGGATGTCGGGTCGTGCGCGCGCCGCCGTTGGCGCCCGTTCGGGAGGAGGGGATGCAGGGACCGTGCCAGCTCTTGTGCACCGCAGCAGTGCGCTAGCGCCCGGCCGGCAGCACCTCCGCCAGCGAGAGCACCGCCTCGGCCACGTCCACGATGCGGCGGTTCTGGTTCATGGCCATCTGGCGCAAGGCCTTGTACGCCTCGTCCTCCGTCATGCTCCGGTGCGCCATCAGCAGGCCCTTGGCGCGTTCGACGAGCTTGCGTTCGCCGAGCGAGGCGCGTGCCGCATCGAGCTCGTCCCCCATCGCCTGCAGCCGGCGCGACTGCTCCTGCACCAGCGCGAGGACGGAGCGTTCGAGCTGCGGCCCCAGCGGCGCGGTGCCGTCGGCGCCGGGGCAGGGCGCCTCGCGCGCCAGCGCTTCCAGCAGCGCGCGGCGGTCGCGCAGCTCCCTGCGTGCCTGGGCGATGCGGGTCTCGCACAGGCGGCGCAGGTGCAGCGCGAGCCTTTCCTCGACGCTGCGCATGGCGTCGATGCGGCACGTGGCCCACTGGTACCACTCCGTGCTGAGGCTGCTGTCCACGGCGCCGGGTCGGCCCGCGCAGCCGATGCGACGCAGGCGCTCCACTTCGGCGCCCACCGCCCGGTCGCGGCTCGCCTCGTCGGCGCGCACCACCTCGGGATCCGAGAAATCGGCAAAGACCCGGAAGCAGCCTTGCTGCGCCTCGATCAGGTGCAGCCATTGCTGCTGGCCGGCGGGCGCGAGGGTGCCGGACGCGAAGAGGTTCGCGCCATGCGCCCGCTCCTGGCCCGCCAGTTCCTTGCCCTGCATGAAGTGGAAGAGCGCGACGAGGGCGCGCGAGACCTCCGGGTCCGACGCGCTGTCGGCGGCCTCGAACACCACGGCGAGCAGGCCCGCGATGAGCCTGCTGAACGCCGCCGTCGCCTCGCGCGCGGCGATCGCCCGGGTGCCGACCTGTTCGCGCAGGGCCGGCAGGCCTTCCAGTGCGTGCAGCACCACGGCGACGCGACTGAAGAGGCGGGCGCCGTTGCGCGCATGCGCCGAATCCGTGTCCAGCACCTCGAAGAACGTGCGCACGCGGGCCTCGGCGACCATGCATTCGGCCAGCTGCTGTTCGCGCTGCAGGCCGAAGCGGGAGCCCTGCGAGGCGAGGAAACCGTTCGAGAGGCCGCGCTCCCGCTGCAGCGCATGCACGAAGCGGCCGATGGCGCCCACCAGCTCGCCGGTGCGGGCCAGCTCCTCCAGGTCGGCGATCTCGCACTGGCGGGCGGCAAGGAGGAAGGTGGAGCCGGACTTCACGCGCAGGCTGCAGCAACAAGCGTGCCGCGGCGGGGGAAAAGGGGCGGCCGGTACACTGCCCGCATGATCGTTCTGGGCATCGAGTCTTCCTGCGACGAGACCGGCGTGGCCGTGGTCGAAACCGGCGCGCAACCGGTCCCGGTGCTGCGCGCGCACGCGCTGCACAGCCAGGTCGAGATGCACCAGGCCTACGGCGGCGTGGTGCCGGAACTGGCGAGCCGCGACCACATCCGCCGCGTGCTGCCGCTCGCCGGGCAGGTGCTGGCCGATTCCGGCTGCGCGCTCGCGGACGTCGACGTGGTCGCGTACACCCGCGGGCCGGGCCTCGCCGGCGCCCTGCTGGTGGGAGCGGGCGTGGCCTGCGCGCTGGGCGCGGCGCTCGCCAAGCCGGTGCTGGGCGTGCACCACCTCGAAGGGCACCTGCTGTCGCCTTTCCTCAGCCAGGACCCGCCGGAGTTCCCCTTCGTCGCGCTGCTGGTGTCCGGCGGCCACACGCAGCTGATGCAGGTGGACGGCGTCGGCCGCTACACCCTGCTCGGCGAGACGATCGACGATGCGGCCGGCGAAGCCTTCGACAAGTCGGCCAAGCTGCTCGGCCTCGGCTATCCGGGCGGGCCGGCCTTGTCCCGGCTCGCGGAGCAGGGCGATCCGGCCGCCTTCAAGCTGCCGCGCCCGCTGCTGCACAGCGGCGACCTCGACTTCTCCTTCGCGGGCCTGAAGACGGCCGTGCTCACGCAGGTGCACAAGCTCGGTGCGGAGCTTCAGGCGCGCAAGGCCGACCTGGCGGCGTCCACGGAGGCGGCCATTGTCGAGGTGCTGGTGAAGAAATCGCTGGCAGCACTGGATCGCAGCGGCTTGCAGCGCCTGGTGGTGGCCGGCGGCGTGGGGGCGAACCGACGCCTGCGTGCGCAACTTGACGCCGCCTGCGCGAAGCGGGGCGTGCGCGTGCACTACCCGGAGCTGGCGCTGTGCACGGACAACGGGGCCATGATCGCGCTGGCCGCCGCCATGCGGCTGCAGGCGGGCGTGCAGCAGCCCAGCGACAGCTATGCCTTCGACGTCAAGCCCCGCTGGCCGCTCGATCTGACGGCAATTGCCTAAAGGGGTTTCCCGCAAGCTCGCCGGCGGAGTGCGTGCCTAACATGGGGCCATGAGCGACCCGCACGCCACTGCGCCCGTGTTCGAAGACCCGGCCGGCACCTGGAACCGGCGCTTTTCGGCACCCGGCTACCTGTTCGGCACCGAGCCCAATCCGTGGCTGCACGAGCACGCCACGCTGTGGGAGGCCGGCCAGCGCGTGCTGTGCGTGGCGGACGGCGAGGGGCGCAACAGCGTCTTCCTCGCGCAGCAGGGCCTGACGGTCGATGCCTTCGACATCTCGGAAGTGGGCGTGCGCAAGGCGCGCGACTTCGCGCGCATCACCGGCGTGAAGGTGAACTTCGCCGTCGCCGACATCGCGCAGCTGCAGTGGCCCAAGGGCCTGTACGACGGCGTCGTCGCCATCTTCATCCAGTTCGCGGACCCGGTGCTGCGCGCGCGCATCTTCGAAGGCATGGTGCGCAGCCTCAAGCCGGGCGGGCTGCTGGTGCTGCAAGGCTACACGCCCAAGCAGCTGGACTACCGCACGGGCGGCCCGCCTTTCGCGGCGCACATGTACACGGAGCCGCTGCTGCGCGAGGCGTTCACGGGGATGGAGATCGTGGACCTGCGCGAGTACGAGACGGAGCTCGCCGAAGGGACGGGGCACCGCGGGCATTCGGCGGTGATCGGGTTGGTGGCGCGGAAGCCGGCGTGAATGTTGCGAGGATTGCTGGGGTGCGCTTCGCGCAACCCAGCCTACCCTGCCTGCATTCGTCGGGTCCCCGTAGGCTGGGTTTCGCGCCAGCGAACCCCGGCATTCACCCCCGCCCGAACCACTCCGTCCAGTACTCCAGGCACGCCCGGATCTTCGGCAGCCGGTGCCGCGTGCCCCCCGTCACGGCATACACCGGCACCGGCCGCAGGTCCACGAATTCGGGCAGCACCCGCACCAGCGCGCCTTGCGCGGCGAGCACGTCGCCCACCAGCGTCGCGAGCCGCCCGATGCCGAGTCCCTGCAGCACCATCGCCGCCGCCATGTTCGTGTCGTTGGCGCGCCATTTCCCCTGCGCCGGGTAGGTCCACGGCTTGCCGTCGACGAGGAAGGGCCACTCGTTGAGCACCGTCACCGCGCTGTTGCTCACGAGCGTGTGGCGGGCGAGTTCCTCCGGATGCCGCGGCAGCCCGTGCGCCTGCGCATACGCCGGCGACGCGTACAGGGAGCGGCCGAGCGTGCCGATCTGCCGCGCCACCACCGTGTCCGGCAGGCTGCCGGCGGCGCGGATCGCGATGTCGATGCCTTCGCGCGCCATGTCGATGATGCGGTCGCCGGCCTCGATCTCCACCTGCAGCCGCGGGTGGCGCCGCGCCAGCCCTTCCAGGCTGGGCACCAGCGGGTAGTGGGCGACCACCGTGCTGGCGGCCACGCGCACCACCCCGCTCGGCTCGCCCGTGCGCTCGGCGAACGCGCCTTCCAGTTCCTCCATCGTGTCCAGCGCGCGGCGGCTGTATTCGAGGAAGGTGCGGCCTTCCTCGGTGAGCGACAGGCCGTGCGTGGACCGGTTCATCAGGCGCGCGCCGCACGCCTTTTCCAGGCGCGCCAGCGTGCGCGACACCTGGCTGACCGGCACGTCCCGCTCGCGCGCGACCGCGGACAGCGACCCGAGCTGGGCCACCCGCGCATAGAGCGCCATCTCGTCGAACTGGAGGTTGCGCATGGGGCCGGATGGTAGCGGCGCGGGCGAGGCCTTGCAGGCGGCGCAAAACCGATTTGCGGCGCAGGCGGTTTCGGGAGGGAAGGGCCTTTCCTAGAGTGGACCCACCCACAGCAGGAGCCCGCCATGGACTACCGCCACACCGAGGATTTCGCCCGCCGCATGGAAGCCGCCGAACTGCGCGCGCAGATGCTGCGCAACCAGGCGATCGACGCGTTCGTCGCCGCGGCCGCCAGCCGCCTGGCGCTGTTCCTGCGCCGCATCGCGCACCAATGCGTGCGCTTCATCCCGGAGGCCTGATCCATGCCCACGCTGCAGCTGAAACTGAGCCCGCCCCAGCCCGCCGAGCGCCTGCAGGTGCTCGCGCGCCGGCTCACCGACCTCGTCGCCCAGGTTCTGGGCAAGCGCCGCGAAGTGACGGCCGTGGTCGTGGAGGAGCTCTGGCCGGGACGCTGGTTCATCGCCGGCCGCAACCCGGGACAGCCGACGGCGCTGCTGGAGATCCGCATCACGGAAGGCACGAACACGGCCGAGGAGAAGGAAGCCTTCGTCCGCGCCGCGTTCGAGGAGCTGTGGCAGCAGATCGGGCCGCTGGCGGAGGCGAGCTACGTCGTCGTGCAGGAAGTGAAGGCGACGGACTGGGGCTACGGCGGGAGGACGCAGGAGGAGCGCCGCCAAAGCAAAACGCCCGTGCTGTGACGCACGGGCGCTTGCTGCTTCTTCGGGGGCACCCTGGATCCTGCGAGCCCGCCCCTGCGCAGGCAGGGGTCAGGATGAAAGGACGCGGCGGCGAGCCGCCGATGTCATTTCACTTCGATCTGGCGCGACGTCACCACGGGCTTCTTCTTGCCCAGCGTGAGCGTCAGCACGCCGTTTTCCAGCTTGGCGCTGGTGGCTTCGGCGTCGATGTCGGCCGGCAGCTCGTAGGCTGCCTGGTACTGGCGCGCGGCTTCCTTGGCGGTGGACACGCGGACCACGGCGCCGTCCACGTCGATGGACAGCTGCTCGCGGGTGACGCCCGGAACGTCGAGCGACACGGTCCACGCCTCTTCATTCTGTTCGACCTTGGGCAGGCCGGCGGAGAAGAAGGAGTCGTTCAGGAAACGCTCGAAGGAGCGGTCGAAGGAACGCGCCGGGACGTAGGCGCGGGTGCGAAGGGCGGGAGCGAAAAACATCTGCAATCTCCTTGACTGGATTCGGGTGGGGTGCGGCACATTACGTATCCGCTGCCCCCTTAAACTGCGCGGCTCTCGCCATCGATCGCCGCCTGGTCACCATCTGCGCACCGGGCCCGGCATTTCAAGGGATCTCCTGTGATGAAAAAAACGCGCCGCGCCGTCTTGAAAACGCTGGCCGCGTCGGCATTTCTCCCCGCCTTCGCTTCCGCCCAGCCTGCACCGCCCACGATCCGCCTCGCGATGATCGAGGGCCTCTCCGGCGGCAATGCCAACGGGGGCGAGGCCGTGTACCGCAACCTGGTGTGGGCGGTGGAGCGCGTCAACCAGCGCGGTGGCGTGCGCACCCGCGACGGCCAGCGCCTGCTGGAGCTCGATCGCCACGACAGCAAGGGCACCATCGAGGAGGCACTCTCCGCGCTGCGTTCCGCGGTGGACCGGGGCGCGCGCGTGATCCTGCAGGGCAACTCCTCGGCGGTGGCCGCCGCGTTGATCGATGCCATCGAGCGCCACAACGAGCGCGAGCCGGACAAGCGCGTGGTGTTCCTGAACTACTCCGCGGTCGACCCGATCCTCACGAACGAGAAGTGCAGTTTCTGGCACTTCCGCTTCGACGCGCACGCCGACATGCGCATGGCCGCGCTCATGTCGGTGCTGAAGGACGACGCGTCGGTGAAGTCCGTGTACCTGATGAACCCGGACTACAGCTTCGGACAGGCCGTGCAGCGCGAGGCGAAGCGGCAGCTCGCCCTGCAGCGCCCGGACGTCAAGGTCGCGGCGGAGGAACTGCACCCGCTGCTGAAGATCAAGGACTTCGCGCCCTATGCCGCGAAGATCCAGGCGAGCGGCGCGGACGCCGTGATCACCGGCAACTTCTCGAGCGACCTCACGCTGCTGGTGAAGGCGGCGCGCGAGGCGGGCTTCGACGGCCGCTTCTACACCTTCTACGGCAATGCGCTCGGCGCGCCCGCGGCGATGGGCGAGGCAGGCATCGGCAAGGTCGTGGCCGTGGCCGACTGGCTGCCCAACGTGCCGGCGAAGCAGAGCGAGGACTTCTACCGCTCCTTCCGCGCGCGCTACCCGAAGCCCGCCGACGACTACGTGCACATGCGCATGCAGCTCGTGATCGAGGCGCTGGCGCAGGCCATCGAGAAGGCGGGCACCGCGGAAGCCGTGCCGCTGGCCAACGCGCTGGAGAACGTCGACGTGCGCTTCGCCGGCTGGGTGGGCCGCATGCGCGCCGCCGACCACCAGTTCCAGCAGCCGCTCGTGGTGGGCCTCATGGACCGCCAGGGCACGCCCGGCGTGCAGTTCGACGTCGAAGGCTCCGGCTACGGCTTCCGCGTGATCCGCCAGTTCCCGCCGACGAAGGTGGAGATGCCGCATTCGTGCCGGATGGTTCGGCCGACTTGAAGGCGGGATCGGACAGCCGGACGCAGAAGACGCAGAAGTTGCGCAGAAGTCGCAGAAGAACATCCGAAGAAGGATGGAAGGTCTTCCGTCTTCTCTTTTCCTCCTTCTCTTCTTTTGCGTCTTCTGCGTAACTTCTGCGCCTTCTGCGTCCGGCTGTTGGGTTTTCGACTTTCCCCGACAATCCCCCCATGCGCCAGACCGTCCTCGACCTCGAAGAATCCAAGATCCGCGAAGTGGCCAACGCCGGCATGGGGCGCGCCGACGTGCTGCCGTTCTGGTTCGGCGAGAGCGACGAGGTCACGCCGGACTTCATCCGGCAGGCGGCGATCGCCTCCCTGCAGAACGGCGAGACCTTCTACGCGCACAACCTGGGCCTGCCGGAGCTGCGCGAGGCGATCTCGGCGTACGCCTCCAAGCTGCACGGGCCCGTGGGCACCGACCGCATCGCCGTCACCTCGGGCGGCGTCAACGCGCTGATGCTCGCCTGCCAGGCCGTGGTGGACGCGGGCGACGAAGTGGTGGCGGTCACGCCCGTCTGGCCCAACCTGCCGGCCCAGGCGCTGATCATGGGCGCGAAGCTCAAGCGCGTCTCGCTGACGCCGAAGGACGGCGCGTGGACGCTGGACCTGCAGAAGCTGCTCGATGCGATCACGCCCGCCACGCGCCTCCTGATCGTGAACGCGCCGAACAACCCCACGGGCTGGACCCTGTCGCGCGACGAGCAGCAGGCGATCCTGGCGCACTGCCGCCGGACCGGCACCTGGATCCTTGCCGACGAGGTGTACGAGCGGCTCTACTACGAGCCGACGGCCCAGGGCTGCGCCCCCAGCTTCCTGGACGTCGCCGCGCCCGACGACCGCCTGGTCGTGGCGCACAGCTTCTCCAAGAGCTTCCTCATGACCGGCTGGCGCCTGGGCTGGCTGGTGATGCCGCCCGCCATGACGCACCACATGGGCAAGCTGATCGAGTTCAACACCTCCTGCGCCAGCGTGTTCACCCAGCGGGCGGCGGTGGAGGCGATGCGCCGCACCGACGAGGTGACGCCGCGCGTGGTGGCGCACCTGAAGCACTGCCGCGACACCCTGGTGCCCCTGCTGCAGGCGATCCCGCGGGTGGAACTGGCGCCGGCCAAGGGCGGCATGTACGCCTTCTTCAAGCTGGACGGTTTCGACGATTCGCTGGCGCTGGCGAAGCGGCTGGTGGCCGAGGCAGGGATCGGGCTGGCGCCGGGCAACGCGTTTGCGCCGGAAGCGCAGGGGTGGCTGCGGTGGTGCTTCGCGTCGAAGGACCTGGCGCGGTTGAGGCAGGGCGTCGACCGGCTGGCGACCTGGCTGGCGCGGTGAGTCCGTGCTGGGGTCGCCTGCGGCGAACCCAGCCTACAGCCGCGCCCCTTCGTAGGCTGGGTTGCGCGAAGCGCACCCCAGCAAAAGCGCCCCTTCTCCCCCTCGGCTATAATCCTGCGGTTCTGCATCTCGCGGAACGCACGTGGGGCCGCAATTCCGGCAGCCCCTCGCAAGTCAACAACTTTCAAGGAATCCCCATGACCGCCATCAACAAGGCAGAGGTCGTCGCCGCCAACGCGCGCGCCGCCAACGACACCGGCAGCCCGGAAGTGCAAGTCGCCCTCCTGACCGCCCGCATCAACGAACTCACCCCGCACTTCAAGACGCACGCCAAGGACCACCACGGCCGCCGCGGCCTGCTGCGCATGGTGAACCGCCGCAAGAGCCTGCTCGCCTACCTGAAGGACAAGGACGCCGAGCGCTACACGGCCCTGATCGCCAAGCTGGGCCTGCGCAAGTAAGCAGCCCCGCCCGCATGAACGCCTGAGACGGTTTCCAGACTGCCTCAGGCGTTTTTCACTTCGGAGCAACCCGAAACCGCAGGGATTAGGGATTAGGGGTTAGGGGCTAGGGAACGGAAGTGTTTCCCTAGACCCTAGCCCCTAACCCCTAGCCCCTACGGAGAGCTCCACAACCAATGAGAGAACAAGCCATGAGCATCTTCAACAAGGTCACCAAGTCGTTCCAGTGGGGCAACCACACCGTCACGCTGGAAACGGGCGAGATCGCGCGCCAGGCATCCGGCGCCGTGCTGGTCAACATCGACGACACCGTGGTGCTCGCCACCGTGGTCGGCTCCAAGACCGCCAAGCCGGGCCAGGACTTCTTCCCCCTGACCGTCGACTACATCGAGAAGACCTACGCCGCCGGCAAGATCCCCGGCTCGTTCTTCAAGCGCGAAGCGAAGCCGTCCGAACTCGAGACGCTGACCTCCCGCCTGATCGACCGCCCGATCCGCCCGCTGTTCCCCGAGGGCTTCTACAACGAGGTGCACGTGGTCATCCACACCATCTCGCTGAACCCCGAGGTCGACGCCGACATCGCCGCCATGATCGGCGTGTCCGCCGCGCTGTCCATCTCCGGCATCCCGTTCAACGGCCCGATCGGCGCCGCGCGCGTGGGCTACGTCAACGGCGAGTACGTGCTGAACCCGGGCCCGACCGCCCGCAAGATGTCCGACCTGGACCTCGTGGTCGCCGGCACCGAGTCCGCCGTGCTGATGGTGGAGTCCGAGGCGCAGCAACTGTCCGAGGAAGTGATGCTGGGCGCCGTGGTGTTCGGCCACGAGCAGGGCAACATCGCCATCAACGCCATCCACGAACTGGTGCGCGAAGCCGGCAAGCCGGTGTGGGACTGGCAGGCCCCGGCCAAGGACGAATCCTTCGAGGCGAAGGTGCGTGAGCTGGCCGAGGAGAAGATCCGCGCCGCCTACCAGATCCGCAGCAAGCAGGCCCGCACGCAGGCCCTGCGCGACGCCGGCGCGTCCGTGCAGGCCGCGCTGAAGGAGCAGGGCGTCGACTTCGACCCGATCAAGGTCGACAACCTGGTGTTCGAGATCGAGGCCCGCGTGGTGCGCAGCCAGATCCTCTCCGGCGAGCCGCGCATCGACGGCCGCGACACGCGCACCGTGCGCCCCATCGAGATCCGCACCGGCGTGCTGCCCCGCACCCACGGCTCCGCGCTGTTCACGCGCGGCGAGACGCAGGCGCTCGTGATCTCCACGCTGGGCACCGAGCAGGACGCGCAGCGCATCGACGCGCTGGCCGGCGAGTACCAGGACCGCTTCCTGTTCCACTACAACATGCCTCCCTTCGCCACCGGTGAAGTGGGCCGCATGGGCTCCACCAAGCGCCGCGAAGTGGGCCACGGCCGCCTGGCCAAGCGCGCGCTGATCCCGCTGCTGCCCTCGAAGGAAGAGTTCCCCTACGTGATGCGCGTGGTCTCCGAGATCACCGAGTCCAACGGCTCCTCCTCCATGGCGTCCGTCTGCGGCGGCTGCCTGGCGCTGATGGATGCCGGCGTGCCGATGAAGGCCCACGTGGCCGGCATCGCCATGGGCCTGATCAAGGAAGGCAACCGCTTCGCGGTGCTGACCGACATCCTGGGCGACGAGGACCACCTCGGCGACATGGACTTCAAGGTCGCGGGCACCGTGAACGGCGTGACCGCCCTGCAGATGGACATCAAGATCCAGGGCATCACCAAGGAGATCATGCAGGTCGCCCTGGCGCAGGCCAAGGAAGCGCGCATGCACATCCTGGGCAAGATGCAGGAAGCCCTGGGCGAGGCGAAGCAGGACGTGTCCAACTTCGCACCGCGCCTGTACACGATGAAGATCAACCCCGAGAAGATCCGCGACGTGATCGGCAAGGGCGGCGCGGTGATCCGCGCGCTGACGGAAGAGACAGGCACGCAGATCGACATCGCGGAAGACGGCACCATCACCATCGCCTCCACCGACGCCGGCAAGGCCGAAGAGGCGAAGAAGCGCATCGAGCAGATCACCGCGGAAGTGGAAGTCGGCAAGGTGTACGAAGGCCCGGTCACCAAGATCCTGGACTTCGGCGCGCTGATCAACCTGCTGCCCGGCAAGGACGGCCTGCTGCACATCAGCCAGATCGCCCACGAGCGCGTGGAGAAGGTCACCGACTACCTGTCCGAAGGCCAGGTCGTGAAGGTCAAGGTGCTCGAGACGGACGACAAGGGCCGCGTGAAGCTGTCCATGAAGGCGCTGACCGAGCGTCCGGAAGGCATGCCCGAGCGCGAGCCACGCGAGCCCCGTGGCGACCGCCCGCCGCGCGGCGAGTACCGTGGCGACCGCGGTGATCGCGGCGACCGCGGCGACCGCGGCGACCGTGGCGACCGCCCCCCGCGCGAGTCGCGTGAGCAGCGCGAGCCCCGTGGCGAGCAGCAGCGCGACCCGCGCGAGCCGCGTCCGGAGCCGCAGCAGGAATCCGGCAACCCCGAAGGCGGCAGCCAGCAGTAAGGCCGAAGCGCCATGAAGGCCATCGAGATCACGCAGTACGGCGCGCCGGAAGTGCTGCGCGCCGGCGAGCGCCCGGACCCCGTCGCGGGTGCGGGCGAGGTGCTGATCCGCGTCGCTGCCAGCGGCGTGAACCGGCCCGACGTGCTCCAGCGCACCGGCAACTACCCGGTACCGCCGGGCGCGTCCGACATCCCCGGCCTCGAAGTGGCGGGCACCATCGTGGGCGGCGACGCTGCCGCGATGGCGGCCGCCGGCTTCAAGCCGGGTGACCGCGTCTGCGCGCTCGTGGCCGGCGGCGGCTACGCCGAACTGTGCGTCGCGCCGGTGGGCCAGTGCCTGCCGGTGCCCGAGGGCCTGAGCGACATCGAGGCGGCCTCGCTGCCCGAGACCTTCTTCACCGTGTGGAGCAACGTCTTCGACCGCGGACGCCTGCAGCCGGGGGAGACTTTCCTCGTGCAGGGTGGCACCAGCGGCATCGGCGTGACGGCGATCCAGATGGCGAAGGCCATGGGCGCGTCCAGGGTGATCGCCACGGCGGGTTCGGACGACAAGTGCCAGGCCTGCCTGAAGCTCGGCGCCGACGCGGCCATCAACTACAGGACGCAGGACTTCTCCGAGGAAGCGAAGAAGCTCACCGACGGCAAGGGCGTGGACGTGATCCTCGACATGGTCGCCGGCAGCTACGTCGACCGCGAGGTGAAGTGCGTGAATGAAGACGGCCGCATCGTGATCATCGCGGTGCAGGGCGGCACGAAGAGCGAGTTCAACTCGGGCCTCGTGCTCCGCCGCCGCATCACGATCACCGGTTCCACGCTGCGCCCGCGGCCGGTCGCCTTCAAGGAGGCGATCGCGCAGTCGCTGAAGAAGAACATCTGGCCGCTGATCGAGGCGAAGAAGATCCAGCCCGTGATCTTCAAGACCTTCGCCGCGGCGGACGCGGCGCAGGCCCATGCCCTGATGGAGTCCAACCAGCACGTGGGCAAGATCGTCCTGACCTGGTGAAGAACGAATGACGGACAAGAAGAAGCTGATTGCCGGCAACTGGAAGATGAACGGCAACCTGGAGGCCAACGACGCGCTGGTGCGCGCGCTGGTGGCGGGGATGAAGGATGCTGCCTGCGACGTGGCGGTCTGCGTGCCGGCGCCTTACCTGGCGCAGGTGCAGATGCTGCGCCACGGCGCGAAGCTGGACCTCGGCGCGCAGGACGTGTCGCAGCACGCTTCGGGTGCCTACACCGGCGAGGTGTCGGCGCCCATGCTGCGCGAGTTCGGCGTGCGCTACGCGATCGTCGGCCACTCCGAGCGCCGCCAGTACCACGGCGAGACCGACACGCTGGTGGCGGAGAAGGCGAAGACGGCGCTCGCGCACGGCATCACGCCCATCGTGTGCGTGGGCGAGACGCTCGCGGAACGCGAAGCCGGCAAGACCGAGGAAGTGGTGAAGCGCCAGCTGGCTGCCGTGATCCACGTCAACGGCCACTGCATCAGCGAGATCGTCGTCGCGTACGAGCCCGTGTGGGCCATCGGCACCGGCAGGACGGCCACGCCGGAGCAGGCGCAGCAGGTGCATGCGCTGCTGCGCAAGCAGCTCGCCGCGGCCACCGGCCACGCCGGGCGCGTGCACATCCTCTACGGCGGCAGCATGAACGCCGCCAACGCGGCCAGCCTGCTGGCGCAGCCGGACATCGACGGCGGCCTCATCGGCGGCGCATCGCTGAAGGCACCCGATTTCCTGCAGATCATCGCCGCCGCTTCGCGCAGCGCGGCCTAAAGACAAAGTACGGAGTGATTGAAGAATGAATTTCCTGCTGACCCTCGTCCTGGTCGTCCAGATCCTGACGGCCCTGGGCATGATCGGCCTCATCCTGATCCAGCACGGCAAGGGCGCGGACATGGGTGCGGCTTTCGGCAGCGGCGCGTCCGGCAGCCTGTTCGGCGCCACCGGCAGCGCGAACTTCCTGTCCCGCACCACCGCGATCCTGGCCGCCGTGTTCTTCGCGTGCACGCTGGCGCTGGCCTACTTCAGCCACAGCGTGAAGCCGGCCAGCTCCGGCTCCGTCCTCGAGCACTCGGCCCCGGCCACCGCGCCTGCGGCGCCCGCGTCGTCCGACGGCGGCCCGAACCCGGCCAACCAGATCCCGGCCGGTGCTTCCACCGTGCCCGCACCGCAAGGCCCGGCGACCACGCCGGCCACCACGGTGCCGGTCGCCCCCGCTTCCGGTGCGGCGCAGATCCCGACGAAGTAAGCGTTCGTCAGCGAAACAGGCGCCATGCACGGCAGTAGGGCGTCTGTTTCGGAGTACACTTAGTGGTTGTCCGGATAGGCACGCGGTTCTCCACGAAACGCAAGCCCTCAGAGCCTCTCCGGGACGTTCAGATAGCCGACGTGGTGAAATTGGTAGACACGCTATCTTGAGGGGGTAGTGGCGAAAGCTGTGCGAGTTCGAGTCTCGCCGTCGGCACCAAACAAGAGCCTGCCGGGCACCGCCCCGGCAGGCCGCGCACCCGACAAGCCGCCACGATGAACCTCGACCAGTACCTTCCTGTCCTCCTGTTCATCCTCGTCGGCATCGGCGTCGGTGTCGCTCCCCAGGGCCTCGGCTGGCTGATCTCCAAGGGGATCGGCGTCCACAAGCCGGACGCGGCCAAGAACTCTCCCTACGAATGCGGCTTCGAGGCCTTCGAGGACGCGCGCATGAAGTTCGACGTGCGCTACTACCTCGTCGCCATCCTCTTCATCCTGTTCGACCTGGAAATCGCCTTCCTCTTCCCGTGGGCGGTGGCGCTGAAGGAGATCGGTCCCGTGGGCTTCTGGTCCATGATGGTCTTCCTCGCCATCCTGGTCGTCGGCTTCGTCTACGAGTGGAAGAAGGGCGCGCTCGACTGGGAATGATCCCCGCGCGGCCCCCCACAGCTTCCAAGAAAGTTCCGAGATGGCAAACCAAGGCATTCTTGAAAAAGGTGTCGTGACCACGACCGTCGACACGGTCATCAACTGGGCCAAGACCGGCTCGCTGTGGCCGATGACGTTCGGCCTCGCGTGCTGCGCCGTGGAGATGATGCACGCGGGCGCCGCGCGCTACGACATCGACCGCTTCGGCATGCTGTTCCGCCCCAGCCCGCGCCAGTCCGACCTGATGATCGTGGCCGGCACGCTGTGCAACAAGATGGCGCCGGCGCTGCGCAAGGTGTACGACCAGATGGCCGAACCGCGCTGGGTGCTCTCCATGGGCACCTGCGCCAACGGCGGCGGCTACTACCACTACAGCTATTCCGTGGTGCGCGGCTGCGACCGCATCGTGCCGGTGGACGTGTACGTGCCCGGCTGCCCGCCGACGGCCGAGGCGCTGCTGTACGGCATCATCCAGTTGCAGCAGAAGATCCGCCGCACCCAGACGATCGCGAGGGCTTGAGCATGCAAGGAAACCTCGCGGCGGTCTCGCCCGCTCCCGAAGCCGTGCGCGACGCGGTCGTTGCCGCGCTCGGCGACAAGGCGAAGCGCGTCGACCTGAAGCACGGCGAAGTGACGGTGATCGTCACGGCCGCCAACTACCTCGCGGCCGCGCGCATCCTGCGCGACCACGAGAGCTGCCGCTTCGAGCAGCTGCTCGACCTGTGCGGCGTCGACTACTCCGAATACAAGATGGGCGACTGGGACGGCCCGCGCTACGCCGTCGTCTCGCACCTGCTGTCCGTGAGCCTGAACCAGCGCGTGCGCCTGCGCGTGTTCGCGGCCGACGACGAACTGCCCGAGGTGGACTCGCTGGTCGACCTGTGGACCTCCGCCAACTGGTTCGAGCGCGAAGCCTTCGACCTGTACGGCATCGTGTTCGTGGGCCACATGGACCTGCGCCGCATCCTCACCGACTACGGCTTCATCGGCCATCCCTTCCGCAAGGACTTCCCGGTCTCCGGCCACGTGGAAATGATCTACGACGCCGAGCGCAAGCGCGTGGTCTACCAGCCCGTGACGATCGAGCCGCGCGAGATCACGCCGCGGATCATCCGCGAGGAAAACTACGGGGGGCTGCAGTGAACTCCCGAACTTCCGGACATCCGAACGCAAAGGGCGCAAAGGTTCCGCAAAAGACGCAAAAGGACTTCCAGGTCCTTGAAGGTTTCTTTTGCGTCCTTTGCGTAGATTTTGCGTCCTCTGCGTTCGGATGTTCTGGCTGTTCTGCCTGCTAAGACCATGGCTGAAATCAAGAACTACACCCTCAACTTCGGCCCGCAGCACCCGGCAGCGCACGGCGTGCTGCGCCTCGTGCTGGAGCTGGATGGCGAAGTGATCCAGCGGGCCGACCCGCACATCGGCCTGCTGCATCGCGCGACCGAGAAGCTGGCCGAGACCCGCACCTACATCCAGACGCTCCCGTACATGGACCGCCTGGACTACGTCTCGATGATGTGCAACGAGCACGCCTACTGCCTCGCGGTGGAGAAGCTCCTGAACATCGAGGTGCCGGAACGCGCCCAGTACATCCGCGTCATGTTCTCCGAGCTCACGCGCCTGCTGAACCACCTGCTGTGGCTCGGCGCGCACGGCCTCGACTGCGGCGCGATGAACATGCTGATCTACTGCTTCCGCGAGCGGGAGGACATCTTCGACATGTACGAAGCGGTCTCCGGCGCGCGCATGCACGCGGCGTACTTCCGCCCGGGCGGCGTCTACCGCGACCTGCCGGACAGCATGCCGCAGTACAAGGCGAGCAAGGTCCGCAACCAGCGCGAGATCGACCGCATGAACGAGGAGCGCTCCGGTTCGCTCCTCGACTTCATCGAGCGCTTCACGCAGCGCTTCCCCGGCTACGTCGACGAGTACGAGACGCTGCTGACCGAGAACCGCATCTGGAAGCAGCGCACCGTGGGCATCGGGGTCGTCACGCCCGAGCGCGCGCTCAACCTGGGCTTCACCGGCCCCATGCTGCGCGGCTCCGGCATCGCGTGGGACCTGCGCAAGACGCAGCCCTACGAGGTCTACGACCGCATGGACTTCGACATCCCGATCGGCAGGACGGGCGACTGCTACGACCGCTACCTGGTCCGCGTGCAGGAGATGCGCGAAGCCAACCGCATCATCCAGCAATGCGTGGCCTGGCTGCGCGCCAACCCCGGCCCCGTGATCACCGACAACCACAAGGTGGCGCCCCCCGACCGCGAGAGCATGAAGGCCAACATGGAGGAGCTGATCCACCACTTCAAGCTCTTCTCGGAAGGCATGCGCGTGCCCGAGGGCGAGTCGTACGCGGCCGTCGAGCACCCGAAGGGCGAGTTCGGCATCTACATCGTGAGCGACGGCGCCAACAAGCCGTACCGCCTGAAGATCCGTCCGCCGGGCTTCCCCCACCTGGCCGCGATGGACGAGATGTCCCGCGGCCACATGATCGCCGACGCCGTCGCGATCATCGGCACGATGGACATCGTGTTCGGAGAAATCGACAGATGATCAGCGACACCACCCGCGCGCGCTTCGACCGCGAAGTCGCCAAGTACCCGCCGGACCAGAAGCAGTCCGCCGTGATGGCCTGCCTGGCCATCGTGCAGCAGGAGCAGGGCCACGTCACGCAGGAGGCCGAGCAGGCGATCGCCGAGCACCTGGGCATGCCCCAGATCGCCGTGCACGAGGTCACGACCTTCTACAACATGTACAACCAGCACCGCGTCGGCAAGTACAAGCTGAACGTGTGCACCAACCTGCCGTGCCAGCTGCGCGACGGCCAGAAGGCGCTGCAGCACCTGGAGAAGAAGCTGGGCATCGCCATGGGCGAGACCACGCCGGACGGCCTGTTCACGCTGCAGCAGAGCGAGTGCCTCGGCGCCTGCGCCGACTCGCCGGTCATGCTGGTCAACGACCGCACGATGTGCAGCTTCATGAGCAACGACAAGCTCGACCAGCTGATCGACGGCCTCAAGGGAGCCCAGGGATGAACGCCCAGCAAGTTCTCGCGCAGTTCCAGGCCACGGGCGTCCAGACCTGCTTCCACGACCGCCACATCACCCCGCAGATCTACGCGGGCCTGGACGGCACCAACTGGCGCCTGAAGGACTACGAGGCGCGCGACGGCTACAAGGCGCTGCGCAAGATCCTCTCCGAGGGCCTCACGCAGGACCAGGTGATCGCCACCGTCAAGGAAAGCGCGCTGCGCGGCCGCGGCGGCGCCGGCTTCCCCACGGGCCTGAAGTGGAGCTTCATGCCCCGCCAGTTCCCGGGCCAGAAGTACCTGGTGTGCAACTCCGACGAAGGCGAGCCGGGCACGTGCAAGGACCGCGACATCCTCGCGTACAACCCGCACATCGTCATCGAAGGCATGATCATCGCGGCCTACGCGATGGGCATCACCGTGGGCTACAACTACATCCACGGCGAGATCTTCCAGGTGTACGAGCGCTTCGAGGAAGCGCTGGAAGAAGCCCGTGCCGCGGGTTACCTGGGCAACAACATCCTGGGCTCGAACTTCTCGTTCCAGCTGCACGCGTTCCACGGCTTCGGCGCCTACATCTGCGGCGAAGAGACCGCGCTGCTCGAGTCGCTCGAGGGCAAGAAGGGCCAGCCGCGCTTCAAGCCGCCGTTCCCGGCGAGCTTCGGCCTGTACGGCAAGCCCACCACGATCAACAACACCGAGACCTTCGCGGCGGTGCCCTGGATCATCCGCAACGGCGGCCAGGCCTACCTCGATTGCGGCAAGCCGAACAACGGCGGCACGAAGATCTTCTCCGTGTCGGGCGACGTGGAGCTGCCCGGCAACTACGAGGTCCCGCTCGGCACGCCTTTCAGCAAGCTGCTGGAGCTGTGCGGCGGCGTGAAGGGCGGCCGCAAGCTCAAGGCCGTGATCCCCGGCGGTTCCTCCGCCCCGGTGCTGCCCGCGGACATCATGATGCAGTGCACGATGGACTACGACTCCATCGCGAAGGCCGGCTCCATGCTGGGCTCCGGCGCCGTCATCGTGATGGACGAGACGCGCGACATGGTGGAAAGCCTGCTGCGCCTGTCCTACTTCTACATGCACGAGTCCTGCGGCCAGTGCACGCCCTGCCGCGAAGGCACGGGCTGGATGTGGCGCGTGATCGACCGCATCCAGAACGGCCACGGCAAGCCCAACGACCTCGACCTGCTGAACTCGGTCGCCGACAACATCCAGGGCCGCACCATCTGCGCGCTGGGCGACGCGGCGGCCATGCCGGTGCGCGCCATGATCAAGCACTTCCGCCACGAGTTCGAGGCGAAGATCGCGCGGCCCAACCTGCCCACCTCCGACGACAAGCAGCCCGTTCCGGCTGGCGCGCGAGGCTAAGACAACATGATTGAGATCACCCTCGACGGACAGAAGGTGGAGGTCGCCGAAGGCAGCATGGTGATGCATGCGGCCGAGAAGGCGGGCACCTACATCCCCCACTTCTGCTACCACAAGAAGCTCTCCATCGCCGCCAACTGCCGCATGTGCCTGGTGGACGTGGAGAAGGCGCCGAAGCCCATGCCGGCCTGCGCCACGCCCGTGACCAACGGGATGATCGTCCGCACCAAGAGCGACAAGGCGATCAAGGCGCAGCAGTCCGTCATGGAGTTCCTGCTGATCAACCACCCGCTGGATTGCCCCATCTGCGACCAGGGCGGCGAATGCCAGCTGCAGGACCTGGCCGTCGGCTACGGCGGCTCCGGCTCGCGCTACGAGGAAGAGAAGCGGGTGGTCCTGCACAAGGACGTGGGCCCGCTGATCTCCATGGAGGAGATGAGCCGCTGCATCCACTGCACCCGCTGCGTGCGCTTCGGCCAGGAACTGGCCGGCGTGATGGAGCTGGGCATGGTCAACCGCGGCGAGCACAGCGAGATCACCACGGTGCTGAACGACACCGTCGATTCCGAAGTGTCCGGCAACATGATCGACCTGTGCCCGGTCGGCGCGCTCACGAGCAAGCCGTTCCGCTACAGCGCGCGGCCCTGGGAGCTGTCGCGCCGCAAGTCGGTGAGCCCGCACGACTCCACCGGTGCCAACCTGATCGTCCAGATCAAGAACAACAAGGTGATGCGCGTTCTCCCCTTCGAGAACAACGACGTCAACGAGTGCTGGCTGGCCGACCGCGACCGCTTCTCCTACGAAGCGCTGAACACGAACGAACGCCTGACCGCGCCCATGCTGAAGCAGGGCGGCCAGTGGAAGACGGTCGACTGGCAGACCGCGCTCGAGTACATCGCGCGCGGCGTCGGTGACATCAAGCGGGACCACGGTGCGAAGAGCATCGGCGCGCTCGTGAGCCCCCACAGCACGGTGGAAGAACTGTTCCTGGCCCAGAAGCTCGTTCGCGCGCTGGGCAGCGAGAACGTCGACTACCGCCTGCGCCACGCCGAGTTCCTGCCGTCCGAAGGCGTGCGCTGGCTCGGTACCTCCATCGCGTCGCTGTCGACGCTGCAGGGCGCGCTGGTGATCGGCTCCAACCTGCGCAAGGACCATCCGCTGTTCGCGATGCGCGTGCGCGCCGCCGTGCGCACCGGCGCCCGCGTGTCCGTGATCCACGACCGCGACGAGGACTGGGCGATGACGATGGCCGGCAAGTCCATCGTCCCCGCCGGCCAGTGGGTGCAGGCGCTGGCCGACGTGGCCACGGCCATCGCCGGCGAGAAGGGCGGCCAGGCGCCGCTGCAAGGCAACGCCACCGACAACGCCCGGGCGATCGCCGCTTCGCTGCTCGCCGGCGAGCGCAAGGCCATCCTGCTGGGCAACGCCGCCGCGCACCACCCGACCGCTTCGTCGCTGCTGGCGCTGGCGCAGTGGATCGGCGAGCAGACCGGTGCCACGGTGGGCTTCCTCACGGAAGCCGCGAACACCGTTGGCGCGCAGCTCGTGAAGGCCATGCCCGGCGAAGGCGGCCTGAACGCCGCGCAGATGCTGGCCGGCGGCCTGAAGGCGCTGTTCCTGCTGAACACCGAGCCCGAGTTCGACTCCGCCCACGGCGCCGCCGCGCGCAAGCTGGGGCAGGGCGGCGGCATGGTCGTGACGCTCAGCCCGTTCAAGGCGAACCTGGACATCAGCGACGTGCTGCTGCCCATCGCGCCCTGGACCGAGACGCCCGGTACCTTCGTCAACGCCGAAGGCCGCGTGCAGAGCTTCCACGCCGTGGTGAAGCCGCTGGGCGAAGCCCGTCCCGCGTGGAAGGTGCTGCGCGTGCTGGGCAACATGCTCGGCCTGCAGGGCTTCGAATACGAATCCGCCAACGAGGTGCTCGCCGATGCGCGCGGCGCCGACGGCCAGGACCAGGCCATGGTGCAGGGCAACCTGCTGTCCAACCGCACGGCCAAGGCCGCCTGGCTGGGCGACACCAACGCCCGCCCGGTCGCCGCTTCGATCTACCAGCTCGATGGCATCGTGCGCCGCGCACCTTCCCTTCAGCTGACCGCCGATGCGAAGGTCGGCCTGGTTCGCGCCGGCGACGTAGGCTGGGTTCGCGACAGCGACCCCAGCAACCATGGAGTCGCCGCATGATCGACACCATCTACACCTTCGGCAACGGCCTCATCGCCGCCCCCTGGTGGACCCAGGCCGGCTGGCCCGTGGTCTGGAACCTGATCAAGATCGTCGTGCTGGTGCTGCCGCTCTTCGGCGCGGTCGCCTACCTGACGCTGTGGGAACGCAAGGCGATCGGCTTCACGCAGATCCGCCCGGGCCCCAACCGCATCGGCCCCTTCGGCCTGCTCACGCCCATCGCGGACGCGCTGAAGCTCCTGACCAAGGAGATCATCCTCCCGACGGTCGCGAACAAGGGCCTGTTCCTGCTCGGCCCGATCATGGCCATCATGCCGGCGCTCGCCGCCTGGGTGGTGATCCCCTTCGGTCCCGAGACGGCGCTGTCCAACATCAACGCCGGCCTGCTGTTCCTGATGGCGATCACCTCGCTCGAGGTGTACGGCGTCATCATCGCCGGCTGGGCCTCGAACTCGAAGTACGCCTTCCTGGGCGCGCTGCGCGCGTCGGCCCAGATGGTCAGCTACGAGATCGCCATGGGCTTCTGCTTCGTGGTGGTGCTGATGGTCTCCGGCTCGCTGAACATGACCGAGATCGTGCTGCAGCAGGACCGCGGCTACTTCGCGGACCGCGGCATCAACCTGCTGTCGTGGAACTGGCTGCCGCTGCTGCCGATCTTCTTCGTCTACTTCATCTCCGGCCTGGCCGAGACGAACCGCCACCCGTTCGACGTGGTGGAAGGCGAATCGGAGATCGTGGCCGGCCACATGATCGAGTACTCGGGCATGTCCTTCGCCATGTTCTTCCTGGCGGAGTACGCCAACATGTGGCTCGTGTCGATCCTCGCGGTCGTCATGTTCCTGGGCGGCTGGCTGCCCCCCATCGACGCGCCGCTGCTGAACTGGATCCCGGGCTGGATCTGGCTGGGCATCAAGACCTTCGTGATGGTCACGATGTTCCTGTGGATCCGCTCGACGTTTCCGCGCTACCGCTACGACCAGATCATGCGCCTCGGATGGAAGATCTTCATCCCGGTGACGCTCGTCTGGCTGGTCGTGATCGGCGCGTGGATGCAGACCCCCTACAACGTCTTCAAATAAAGCCATGGCCACCGACACCCTGTCCCGCCCGGGCTTCAACCTGGGCGACTTCCTCCGCAGCTTCATGCTGGTGGAGCTGTTCAAGGGCCTGCGCATCACGGGCAAGTACTTCTTCGCCCGCAAGATCACCGTGCAGTTCCCGGACGAGAAGACGCCGCTGTCGCCGCGCTTCCGCGGCCTGCACGCCCTGCGCCGCTACGAGACCGGCGAGGAGCGCTGCATCGCCTGCAAGCTGTGCGAGGCCGTGTGCCCCGCGCTCGCGATCACCATCGAGAGCGAGCAGCGCGACGACGGCACCCGCCGCACGACCCGCTACGACATCGACCTGACCAAGTGCATCTTCTGCGGCTTCTGCGAGGAGAGCTGCCCGGTCGACTCGATCGTCGAGACCCACATCCTCGAGTACCACGGCGAGAAGCGCGGCGACCTGTACTTCACCAAGGACATGCTGCTGGCCGTGGGCGACCGCTACGAGGCCGAGATCGCCGCGAACAGGGCGGCCGACGCCAAGTACCGGTAAGCGAGAACAACAATGGACATCCGGACCGGTCTCTTCTACCTCTTCTCCGCGGTGCTGCTGTTCGCGGCCTTCCGCGTGATCACCGCGCGCAACCCGGTGTATGCCGCGCTGTTCCTGGTGCTCACCTTCTTCCAGGCCGCCGGCATCTGGATGCTGCTGCGCGCCGAGTTCCTCGCGATCTCGCTGGTGCTGGTGTACGTGGGCGCCGTGATGGTGCTGTTCCTGTTCGTCGTGATGATGCTGGACATCAACGTCGACGCGCTGCGGGCGGGCTTCTGGAAGCACTTCCCCGTCGCCGCGACCGTGGGCGCGCTGATCGCGCTGGAAATGGCGGCGGTGCTCATGGGCGGTTTCCGTCCGACCGAGGAGCCGCGCGCATTGCCGGCCGCCACGGCGGCAGCGCAGGCGGGCGTCCAGTTCTCCAACACCAAGGAGCTGGGCAAGCTGCTGTACTCCGAGTACGTGTACCCGCTGGAGATCGCGGCCGTCATCCTGGTGGTCGCCATCGTGGCCGCCATCGCCCTGACGCTGCGCCACCGCAAGGACACCAAGGCGATCGACCCGGCGCTGGCCGTGCGCGTGAAGGCGCGCGACCGCCTGCAGATCGTGAAGCTGCCGCCGTCGCGCCCGGCGCAACCTGAGGCGGCCCCGGCCGCCGCCGCGGAGACGAAGGCATGATGCTCACCCTCGGACACTTCCTGACCCTGGGCGCGATCCTGTTCGCGCTGTCGGTCGTCGGCATCTTCCTGAACCGCCGCAACCTGATCGTGCTGCTGATGGCCATCGAGCTGATGCTGCTGGCGGTCAACATGAACTTCGTGGCGTTCTCCTACTACCTGGGCGACATGCACGGCCAGGTGTTCGTGTTCTTCATCCTGACGGTCGCCGCGGCGGAGTCCGCGATCGGCCTGGCGATCCTCGTTCTGCTGTTCCGGAACAAAGAGAACATCAACGTCGAAGAACTGAACGCGCTCAAGGGCTGATGCCCGCAGGGCGGGAAAAGAAACGATGGCTACAGAACTCAACGCAGCGACGCTGCTCGCCGTTCCGCTCGCGCCCCTGGCCGGCGCGGTGATCGCGGGCATCTTCGGCACGAAGATGGGCGGCAACCTGATCGGCCGGCGCCTGTCGCACACGGTCACGATCCTGGGCGTGCTTATCGCCTTCATCCTCTCGGCGATGACGCTCAAGAGCGTCGCCGTCGACGGCGCGCGCTTCAACCAGACCATCTACGAATGGATGGTGGTCGGCGGCCTGAAGATGGAGATCGGCTTCCTGGTCGACGGCCTCACCGCCATGATGATGTGCGTGGTGACCTTCGTGTCGCTGATGGTGCACATCTACACCATCGGCTACATGGAAGAGGACGAGGGCTACGACCGCTTCTTCGCCTACATCTCGCTGTTCACCTTCTCCATGCTGATGCTGGTGATGGCGAACAACTTCCTGCAGCTGTTCTTCGGCTGGGAGGCGGTGGGCCTCGTGTCGTACCTGCTGATCGGCTTCTGGTACACCAAGCCCACGGCGATCTTCGCCAACATGAAGGCCTTCCTGGTCAACCGCGTCGGCGACTTCGGCTTCATCCTGGGCATCGGCCTCATCGCCGCCTACGCCGGCACGCTGAACTACGGCGAGACCTTCGCCAAGGCCGGCGAGCTCGGCGCCATGAAGTTCGGCCACGGCACCGACTGGATGATGATCACCGTCATCTGCATCTGCCTGTTCATCGGCGCGATGGGCAAGAGCGCGCAGTTCCCGCTGCACGTGTGGCTGCCGGACTCCATGGAAGGCCCCACGCCCATCTCCGCGCTGATCCACGCCGCCACCATGGTGACGGCCGGCATCTTCATGGTGGCGCGCATGTCGCCGCTGTTCGAGCTGTCCGACACCGCGCTGTCCTTCATCCTGGTGATCGGCGCCATCACGGCCCTGTTCATGGGCTTCCTGGGCATCATCCAGAACGACATCAAGCGCGTCGTCGCGTACTCCACGCTGTCCCAGCTCGGGTACATGACCGTGGCGCTCGGTGCGTCCGCGTACAACGTGGCCGTGTTCCACCTGATGACGCACGCCTTCTTCAAGGCGCTGCTGTTCCTCGCGGCGGGTTCCGTGATCATCGGCATGCACCACAACCAGGACATCCGCTGGATGGGCAACGTGCGCAAGTACATGCCCATCACCTGGATCACCTCGCTGCTCGGTTCGCTCGCCCTGATCGGCACGCCGCTGTTCGCGGGCTTCTACTCCAAGGACTCGATCATCGAGGCGGTGCACCTGAGCAAGCTGCCCGGTGCCGGCTTCGCGTACTTCGCGGTCATGGCGGGCGTGTTCGTCACGGCCTTCTACTCCTTCCGCATGTACTTCCTGGTCTTCCACGGCAAGGAACGCTACGACCAGGCGCCCGCCCACGAGCACGCCGCGGACGAGGAGCCGGACCCGCACCACCACCACGACGACCACAGCACCCCGCACGAGTCGCCCTGGGTCGTGACCGCGCCGCTGGTGCTGCTGGCGATCCCCTCGGTGGTGATCGGCTTCCTGACCATCCAGCCGATGCTGTACGGCGAGTTCTTCAAGGACTCGATCTTCATCGACTTCGCGAAGCACCCGGGCATGGAGGAGATGGCGAAGGAATTCCACGGCCCGCTCGCGATGGCGCTGCACGGCCTCATGACGCCCGTGTTCTGGCTGGCGCTCGCCGGCGTGGTGCTGGCCTGGATCTTCTACATGAAGAAGCCGGAGATCCCGGCGGCGATCCAGAAGCGCTTCCAGCCGGTGTACAAGCTGCTGGACAACAAGTACTACATGGACTGGATCAACGAGAACGTGATCGCCCGCGCCGCCCGCGCGCTGGGCCGCGGCCTGTGGAAGGGCGGCGACCAGGGCGTGATCGAGGGTGTCTTCGTCAACGGCAGCGCCCGCGCCGTGGGCTGGTTCGCCGGCGTGATCCGCTGGGTGCAGTCCGGCTACATCTACCACTACGCCTTCGCCATGCTCGTGGGCATCGTGGTGCTCATGACGTACTTCGTCAGCTGGCCGATGATCAGCGACTGGCTGAAGAAGTAAGGGAAGAAGAACAATGCAAGTGGGACTCCTCTCCCTGGCCATCTGGACGCCGATCGTCTTCGGCGCCATCCTGCTGGCCCTCGGCCGCGACGACCAGGCCCGCATGGTGCGCTGGCTCGCCCTGATCGGCTCCGTCGTCAGCTTCCTCGTGACGCTGCCGCTGTACTCCCGCTTCAACACGGGAACGGCGGACATGCAGTTCGTCGAGAAGCAGCCGTGGATCCCGGGCTTCAACGTCAACTACCACCTGGGCCTGGACGGCATCTCCTTCTGGTTCGTGCTGCTCACCGCCTTCATCACGGTGGTGGTCGTCATCTCCGCCTGGGAGGTGATCACCGAGCGCGTCAACCAGTACATGGGCGCGTTCCTGATCCTGTCGGGCCTGATGATCGGCGTGTTCTGCGCGCTCGATGCGGTGCTGTTCTACGTGTTCTTCGAGGCGACCCTCATCCCGATGTACCTGATCATCGGCATCTGGGGCGGCCCGAACCGCATCTACGCGGCCTTCAAGTTCTTCCTGTACACGCTGCTCGGCTCGCTGCTGATGCTGGTCGCGCTGGTGTACCTGTACACCAAGTCCGGCGGGTCCTTCGACATCCTCTCCTGGCACAAGCTGCCGCTGTCCTCGCTGGCGCAGACGCTGCTCTTCTTCGGCTTCTTCGCGGCCTTCGCGGTGAAGGTGCCGATGTTCCCGGTGCACACCTGGCTGCCCGACGTGCACGTGGAAGCGCCCACCGGCGGCTCCGCGGTGCTGGCCGCGATCATGCTGAAGCTGGGCGCCTACGGCTTCCTGCGCTTCTCCATGCCGATCGCGCCGGACGCCTCGCGCGAGTGGGCCTGGCTGATCATCGCGCTGTCGCTGATCGCCGTGATCTACGTGGGCCTGGTCGCCATGGTGCAGCAGGACATGAAGAAGCTGGTGGCCTATTCGTCCGTGGCCCACATGGGCTTCGTGACGCTCGGCTTCTTCATCTTCGAACCGCTCGGCGTGGCCGGCGGCCTCGTGCAGATGATCGCCCACGGCTTCGTCTCCGGCGCCATGTTCCTGTGCATCGGCGTGCTGTACGACCGCGTGCATTCGCGCCAGATCGCGGACTACGGCGGCGTGGTGAACACCATGCCCACCTTCGCGGCCTTCGCGATCCTGTTCGCCATGGCCAACTGCGGCCTGCCGGCCACCGCCGGTTTCGTGGGCGAGTGGATGGTGATCCTGGGCGCGGTGAAGTACCACTTCACGCTGGGCCTGCTGGCTGCCACCGCGCTCGTCTTCGGCGCCGCCTACACCCTGTGGATGGTCAAGCGCGTGTACCTGGGCCCGGTGGCCAACGACAACGTGCGCGCGCTCACGGACATCAACGCCCGCGAGTTCACGATGCTGTCCATCCTGGCCATCGCCGTGCTGTACATGGGCATCCACCCCAAGCCTTTCACCGACGTCATGAACGCCTCGGTGGACAACTTCCTGAAGCACGTCGCCGTGTCCAAGCTGTGACGGTGCACGGGAGAAACGAACGATGATGGACAACACGAGCCTCGCCGCCGTCGGCCCGGAGATCCTGCTCCTGGCGATGGCCTGCGTGATCGCCCTGGTGGACCTGGGCGTCAAGACCAAGCTGCGCAACGTCACCTACTGGCTGACGATGCTGACCCTCGCGGCCGTCGCCTTGTACACCGGCAGCATGGCTTCCGACGGCACCACCTCCTATGGCTTCGGCCGCATGGTCGTGAACGATTCCATGGGCAACTGGCTGAAGTGCTTCGCCAGCCTGGCCATGATGGTGTGCCTGGTCTACGGCCGGCCGTACGCGGGGGACCGCGACATGCTGCGTGGGGGCGAGCTGTTCACGCTGGCCATGTTCGCGCTGCTGGGCATCTTCGTGATGATCTCCGGCAACAACTTCCTGGTGATCTACCTGGGCCTGGAACTGCTCACGCTCTCCAGCTACGCCCTGGTGGCGCTGCGGCGCGACCACACGGTGGCGACCGAGGCGGCCATGAAGTACTTCGTGCTGGGTGCCATGGCTTCGGGCTTCCTGCTGTACGGCCTGTCGATGCTCTATGGCGCCACCGGTTCGCTGGAGATCGGCACCGTCTTCAAGATCATCGGCTCCGGCCAGGTGAAGCACCAGGTGCTGGTGTTCGGCCTCGTGTTCATCGTCGCCGGCCTCGCGTTCAAGCTGGGTGCCGCGCCGTTCCACATGTGGATCCCCGACGTCTACCAGGGCGCGCCGACGGCCGTCACGCTGATGATCGGCTCCGCGCCGGAGCTGGCCGCCTTCGCCATCGCGGTCCGCCTGCTGGTGGAAGGCATGCTGCCGCTGGCCATCGACTGGCAGCAGATGCTGGTGGTGCTGGCCGTGGCGTCGCTGTTCATCGGCAACCTGGCGGCCATCGCGCAGAACAACCTCAAGCGCATGCTGGCCTATTCGACGATCGGCCAGATGGGCTTCGTGCTGCTGGGCCTCGCCTCGGGCGTGGTGAACGGCGTCGCGACGCCGGAGGCGATGCGTACCGCGTACAGCGCCTCGATGTTCTACATCGTGACCTACGTGCTGACCACGCTGGCGAGCTTCGGCATCATCCTGCTGCTGGCGCGCGAAGGCTTCGAGAGCGAGGAGATCTCCGACCTCGCCGGCCTCAACCAGCGCAGCCCGCTGTACGCCGCGATCATGTCGATCTGCCTGTTCTCGCTGGCCGGCATCCCGCCGATGGTGGGGTTCTACGCGAAGCTGGCGGTGCTGCAGGCGCTGCTGCAGTCGGGCAGCGTGTTCTACATCGGCCTGGCGGTGTTCGCGGTGGTGATGTCGCTGGTCGCGGCCTTCTACTACATCCGCGTCGTGAAGGTGATGTACTTCGACTCGCCGATCACGGCCACCACGGTGGCGGCGCCCGCGGACGTGCGCGTGGTGCTCACGCTGAACGGCGCGCTGGTGCTGGTGCTGGGCATCCTGCCCGGCGGCCTGATGGCGCTCTGCGCGCAGGCCATCGTCAAGATGCTGGGGTCGTGACGCAGACGGCCTCCATCTGGCTGGTCCTCGTGCTGGCCTTCTGCGCCGCCAACCTGCCGTTCCTGTCCCAGCGCTTCCTCGGCGTGCTGCGCCTGGCCGGCGGCAAGAGCCTCTGGGTGCGCCTCGGCGAGCTGGTGCTGCTGTACTTCCTCGTCGGCGGCATCGGCCTGCTGCTGGAAAAGCGCGCGGGCCAGGTCGCGCCGCAGGGCTGGGAGTTCTACGCCATCACCGGCGCGCTCTTCCTCACGTTCGCCTTCCCCGGCTTCGTGTGGCGCTACCTCTTCAAACCACGCCACTGAGCACGCCATGGCCACCGACGACAGCCACCTGACCGAGCACACCACCGCCCGCGAGGAACTGCTGAAGGGCCACTTCCTGCACGTCGTGCGCGAGACGGTGCGGCTGCCCGACGGCGGCTCCGCCACGCGCGAGTACGTGCTGCACCCGGGCGCCGTGGCGGTCGTGCCGCTGCTGGACGACGGCCGCATCGTGCTGGAGCGCCAGTACCGGCATCCCACGCGGCAGGTGATGATCGAGATCCCGGCCGGCAAGCTGGACGCGGGCGAGGGACCGCTGGTCTGCGGCCAGCGCGAGCTGCTCGAGGAGACCGGCTACGTGGCCCGCGAATGGGCCTATGCTTTCACCATGTACCCCACGGTCGCTTACTCGGACGAGGCCATCCAGATCTGGTTCGCGCGCGGGCTGGAGCACCGCGGTGCGCGGCTGGACCAGGGCGAGTTCCTGGAGGTGATCGCCGCGACGCCGGAGGAATTCCTGCGCTGGTGCCAGGAAGGCCAGGTGGTCGACTCGAAGACGCTCGCCGCCGCGGTGTGGATCCAGAACGTGCTCGCCGGGACTTGGAAACTCGACTGGCAGGCACCACCTTCGCAAGCATGAAGGTCCTCAACCTCCAGTGCAGCCAGGCCCACGGCTTCGAGGGCTGGTTCGCCTCCGAAGACGATTTCCAGGGCCAGCTCGCCCGCGGGCTGGTCGAATGCCCGATGTGCGGCGACAAGGCCGTGGCCAAGCTGCCGAGCGCCCCGCGCCTGAACCTCGGCGCCGCCGAGGCGGCCGCCCCCAAGCAGGAAGTGATGTCCGCGCCGAACGCGCAGCTGCAGGCCGCATGGATGCAGCTGGTCAAGCAGGTGATGGCCAACACCGAAGACGTCGGCGAGCGCTTCGCCGAAGAAGCGCGCAAGATCCACTACGGCGAATCCGAGGAACGCGGCATCCGCGGCCAGGCCTCGAAGGAAGAGACGCAGTCGCTGCTCGAAGAAGGCATCGGCGTGCTGCCACTGCCGATCCCCAAGGGCCTCAAGGGTCCGCTGCAGTAAGCTCTTTCAAGGCGGACAGCCGGACGCAAAAGTCGCGAAAGTACGCAAAAGTCGCGAAAGAACTTCCAGGATTCCTTTCGCGACTTTTGCGGAACCTTTGCGACTTTTGCGTCCGGCTGTCCGCTTTCAGTGCGCACGGAATATGCATCAACCTCCATCGCAAGGAGGTCCCCATGGCTCAATGGCGCAAGTCCTCCCCGGGCGAGGTCTACACCCCCGAGGAAATCGAGCAGAGGCTGAAGGCGGAGCTGCCTGCCTGGTACTTCGAGGACGGGTGGATCCGGCGCAAGTACAGGACTTCGGGCTGGAAGTCCACGCTGATGGTGGTGAACACGGTCGGCCATCTCGCCGAGGCGGCGTGGCATCACCCGGACCTCACGGTTTCCTATGCCTTCGTCATCGTCAAGCTGGTGAACCACGCCGCCAAGGGCGTGACCGACCGCGACTTCGCGCTTGCGCGGAAGATCGAGGAGGTCGTGCTCTGGCAGCCGGGCCAGGAGCCCGGCTCCGCCCTCGAAGGAACGCCGGACGACCCGCGGTTCAAGTACCTCAAGTACGACTGAGCCGCGGGCGGAAGTGCAGCACCAGCAGCAGCAGGGCAAGCACCGCCGGTACGGCCGAGAGATCGGTGGGCACGCTGACCGGATGCGCGAGCCGCGGGTCGCGCATCCATCGCGCCAGCGCCGCCGGGTCGCGCAGCGCGGCATAGGCGAGGCCAGTGCGGTCCGAGAGCATGCGCAGGTGCGGCTCGCGCAGTTCGGACAGGTGCTCGTGCGCGCGCGGCTGGCCGTCCGGCGCCGCGCGCTGCTGCACGTCGGCGGCGCGCCAGTAGCCCACCCGCTTGCCTTCCGCGTCCGTGCGCGGGATCGGCTGCGGCACGGGGCCGCCCACGCCCAGCAGCCAGCCGCGCACCTGCCCGGCCTTCACGTCGTCGAACCGCGGCAGCGCGCTGAAGGGCGGCGCTTCCTGGCCGTCGGTGAGGAACACCACGGCTGTCCGCGGGCCGAGATCCCTGGCGGCCCGCAGCGCCCAGAACACCCCCTTGGCCACCTCGCTCGCGTTGCCCCAGCGCATGCGCCCGTCGATCTCGCCCAGGGTGGCCAGCAGGTCGTTGTAGTTCTCGCAGACTTCGATCGGCGCGAGCAGCAGCAGCGTGCGGTACTCGGTGAAAGCGGCCCAGCCCACGCGCGAGCCGCAAGGCAGTTCGCGCAGCGCGCGACGCGCCGCCTCGCGCGCGAACGCGAGCCGGCTCGCCGGCGCGCCATCCAGCTGCACGTCCTCCACGTCCATGCTCTGCGTGATGTCGAAGACCACCACGGTCTCGCTGCGTTGCAGGGGCAGCGTCACGGGGGGCATCGCCACCGCGAGCAGCAGCAGCGCGAGTGCACCGGCCAGGAAACCTGCGCCACGCCAGGGTGCCGGCAGCGCGAACCGCTTCATGGCAGGTCCGTGCGCATGGCCGGCGCGGTGGTGATGGTGAGCTCCTTGCCCACGGGCGGGTCCTTCTCCTCGGCGGCCTGCGCGTCGATCTCGGGCGCGAGCGCCAGCGCGCGTTCGAGGTTGTAGCGCGCGTCCCAGTCGCCAGGGTCGGCGCGCAGCGCGTCGCGATAGCTCTGCTTGGCGAGCTCCACCAGCGGCAGGGACTCCACCGCGGCGGCCTGCCCCTTGCGCAGCGCCTGCCGCAGGTGCAGGTTGCCGAGGTTGTAGAGCGCTGCGGTGCGCAGCGCGCCGCGCTCCTGCTGCACCAGCGCCTTCTGCGCGGCCAGCCCCGCCTCGTAGCCGCCCGTGCGCGCGAGCGCCAGCGCGTGGGCGAAGCGCGCCTCGGCGAAGTCGCCGGGGCGTGCCGCCGGATCGGCCGCGCGCGCGATCGCCTCGTTGATGCGCGCCGCCTGCTGCAGCCGCACGGCCTGCAGCACCGCGGGCACGGCCAGTGCCGCGCTCGCGAGCGCGAAGGCGAGGTGCACGAGCCGCCGCTTCATCGCCACGCTCCCAGCGTGACCGCGCGCAACGCGAGCAGCAGCGCGCAGCACGCGATGCCGAGGGCCAGCGCGATGCGTCCCAGCTCGCGGCGCGGCACGCGCTCGGCGTAGTCGAGCGGGAAGTTCTGCTGCCGCGCCACGTCCGCCACGGCGCGCGCGAGGTCTTCCGGCGCCTCGGCTTCGTAGGCACGGTAGTGGCCGGGCAGCGTCTGGAAGAAGCGGTGCAGCGCGATCTCCGGCACGGCCTCGCTCGCCTGGCCGGGCGTGTCGAGCTTCGGTCCGTTGACGGAACGCAGGTAGATCCAGGCCAGCGACACGCGGTTGCGCAAGGCGGCCGCATGCAGGCGCTGCTTCGTGGCCGCATCGAGGCGCGCGCCGCCGTCCGACACCATGAGCACGATGCGGCTGCCGCTGTACGCGCGCCCGTCGAATTCGGCAAAGGCGGCGGCCAGCGCGCGGCCGACGTCCGTGTCCGACAGCCCGCGCCCGATGTTGCCGGCGGTGATGCCCGCCTGCACCACGGCGTCGTGCTGGGTGAAGCGCACGATGCGGATGGCGTTGCTGCTGAAGAACATCAGCGAGAAGCGGTCGTCCCGCCGTTCGGCCACGAACTTCGCCAGCAGCTCGCGCGCCACCTTGCCCTTGGGTTCGCCGCGCGACGCCGCCTGGTAGCGCAGGTTCAGCGGATCGATGGTGCGCCAGTCGGAGGGCACCATGCGCTCGTCCATGCTGCGGCTGCGGTCGACCAGCAGCACGATCTCCGCGCCGTGCCCCGTGCGCTGCACGAACGTCTCGGGTCGCTGCGGCCCCGCGATCGCCACCACGGTGGCCGCGACCGCGAGCGCGCCCAGCACGCGCAAGGCCCAGCCGAGCGCGGCACCCGCGCGGTCCGGCGGCAGCCAGGGCACGTGCGAGAAGACCAGCGCGTCGCGGCGCCCGGGCAGCAGCGGCAGCAAGGCGAGGGGCAGCAGCAGCAGCGCCCACGCGCGCGAGAATTCGAGCGCTGCATTCATGGCACGTGCCGCCGTTCCAGCCGGCGCAGGCGCCGGCACAGCGCCGCCGGCGACTCGGCGTCCCCGGGCAAGCCGCCACCGAAGAACAGCGCCGCGGACTGCGCGTAGAAGCGCTCGATCTGCGGCTGCAATGCGCGCAGGTGCGGCGCGCTGTCGAACAGCGGCGCGAGGCTGCCCGCATGCACGACGCGGCCCGCGGTGCGGTCGAAGGCGTGGTGCAGGGCGACATGGGCAGCGACCGTGGCGTCGTCCTGGCCGCGCAGCTCGCGCAGCGCCCGGGCGAAGGGCAGGGTGCTGCTCGCGCGCCAGGCGTTCCAGCCTGCATAGGCCAGCCAGGCGGCGAGGGTGGCTGCCAGCGCGCCGGCCCAGAGCCACAGCTGGCGCCGGAGGGTCGCCGTGTCGATCGCGGGCGGGGGACGGTCCGGCCGCAGGGGCACCGCCTGGTCCGCCGCGGCCGGCGTGGTCAAGGGGCCCACGCTGAGCGTCGCGGCCGCCACGCGCAGCGGCGCCGTCCCCGTGGGCCCCGCCAGCTCCCACCCCGGCACGGTGACGGTGGCCAGTGTCCGCGGCGCATTCACGAGCTGGTAGTCCACCACCATCCAGCGCCTGCCGTCCGCGCCGCGTTCGATGCGCACGGGGCGGCGCTCGAGCCAGGCGCTCGCGCGCGCCGCTTCCGGCAACGACGCCGGCGCGAAGCCGTCCGGCAGCTGCACGCGCTGGGTGGCGATGTCGCCGACCGTGTAGCCGAAGGGACGCGGCTGTTCCACGACCGCATCCCTTACCTGCGCGTGCGTGGCGAGGCTGGCCAGCAGAACGAGGCAGGCGGCGGCCTTCACGCCTGAACCTCGCAGAGATGGTTGGTGAGCGCCTGCGCATCGAAGGCGCCTCGCAGGTGGAAGGGGCGCACGCCGCGCAGGCCGAACAGCCGGTCCAGCGCCATGCGGCGTTCGCGGAACGCCTCGCGCCAGCGCGTGCGCAGCGCCGGCCGCAGCCACAGGGTGCGGGTGCGACCGCTTTCCGCATCGCGGACGGTGGCGAGCCCGTCGGCCGCGGGCGGCTCCAGTTCGGCGGCATCCCATACCACCAGCGGCACGACGTGCGCCGGCGCCAGCAGGTCCAGCACGGCGTGCAGTCCTTCCAGCGGCCACTGGAAGTCCGAAGCCAGGAACACGATCCCACCGCGCCCCTGCAGCAGCATCGCCGCCTCGCGCAAGCCTTCGATGCCGCCTGCACCACCGCGGCTTTGCAGCAGCAGCGATGCCAGCATCTCGCCCATGCCGCGGTGCCGCCACGCGGCGATGCGCAGCTCGGGCCGCTCGGTGCGGTCGAAGGCGGCCATGCCGACGGCGTCCCCGACGCGGAAGGCACTCTGGCCCAGCGCCCGCGCGAAATCCGCCACCACCTCCAGCTTGGAGGGCGTTCCGAAGCGCATCGAGGCCGACACGTCGACCAGCAGCCGCACCGTCATGGCGGCCTGCTGGCGGTTCACGCGCACCAGCCACTCGGACCGCAGGCTGGCCATGCTGGCGCGCAGGTCCAGCCGGCGCGGGTCCGGCCAGTCGAACAGGCGCAGGTGGGTGGCGAACGCGAGGCCGGCGCCCGGCCCCGTCCCTTCGTGCGTGCCGGTGCGCCATCCACCCACGCGGTGCGGCGAGCGGTAGCGGAACTCCTGCACGGCGGCCATGGCGTGCTTCAACGCGGCGTCGGCACGCGCTCCAGCAATTGCGCCGTGAGTGCCGCGGCGACCTGCGCATGGCGCATCTCGTACAAGGGCGAGAAGAACAGGCGGTGGCCCATGACCGCGGGGAAGACGAGGGCCACGTCGTCCGGCTGCACGTGCCCGCGGCCGGCCAGCCACGCGACGACGCGCGCGGCGCGCACCAGCGCCATCGTCCCGCGGGGGCTGGCGCCGGCGACCATCAGCCGGTCCATCTCGACGCCCTCGATCGCGGCGCCGAAGCGCTGCGGCGCCTGCGTGGCGTCCCACAGGTCCATCACGTAGCGCTGCAGCGCCTCGCTGGCCTGGATGCTCGCCTGGATCAGCGCGCCCACGTCGTTCAGCTCGCTCGCGGCGACGATGGCCGGCTCCACGCGGGCCAGCAGGGCCTCCGTGTCGTGGAAGGCCGGGTCGAAGACGATTGCATGGCGTGACGCCTCGTCCGCCGGCGCGGCCATGCGCAGCTCGAACATGAAGCGGTCGCGCGCGGCGGCGGGCAGCTCGAAAGTCTCCTCGCGCTCCAGGCGGTTGCGGTCGGCGAATACCGTCAGGTGCGGGAAGCGGAACTCGCGGTTGAAGGCGGACACGCTGCGCTCCGCCATCGCGCGCAGCAGCAGCGCCTGCACCTGCGGCCGCGCGCGGTTGATCTCGTTGAAGAAGAAGGTGGCCAGCGCCTCGCCGTGCCGCAGCAGCGGCCCGGGCTCGATGCGCGGCTTGCCGTGTTCGTCGACATACGTGTGGTACACGAGGTCGCCCGGCATCAGGTCCACCGTGCCTTCGACGCGCTCGAAGGCGCCGCCGATGGCGCGAGCGAAGGCCCGCAGCACGGTGGTCTTGCCGACGCCCACGTCGCCCTCGAGCAGCACGTGGCCGCGCGCGAACAGGGCGACGGTGAGCATGCGCAGCGTGTCCGGCTGGCCGATCACGGCGCGCGCGACGCCGTCCTGGACGCGCAGCGCCCGCTCGCGCCAGTCGTGCAGCAGTTCGTCAGCGCGGCGCATCGGGGGCGGCGATCATGCAGCTCTTGCGCGCCTGCGCCTGCAGCTGCCGGAACTTGCGGATCTGCACCTGCAGGCCCTCGACGTCGCGGATGTAGGAGCCGCGTTCGCCGCCGATGCTGGTGGCCTTCGCGGCCGTGTTCATGTCCTCGTACTGGTCGAAGGGCAGCTCGCGCGCCAGCGTGTCGATCACGCAGGAGCACTTGTTCAGCATCTCGTAGTAGCCGCCCGGGTAGTCGTGCATGCAGGCCTGCACGTAGAGCACGCGTTCGGCCGTGGGGTAGTCGTAGGCGCGGGCCGCCGCAGGAAGCAACGGCAGCATCGCGAGGATCCAGGGCACGCGCTTCATGGCTGCGGGTCCTCCAGGGTGAGCGTGCGGCGCGCCGCGCCGCCGGGCAACGCGGCCTCCATGCTGTAGACGCCGCCCGGCACGGCGTCGGACAGCACGAACGCGTATTCGGTGGCCGCCTGCTCCGGGAAGCGGCCGCGGTAGGGATCGTTCAGGAAGGGCGCCATGCGCACGGTGCGGCCGGGCACCGTGCGGTCGCCCCAGCGGACGGGCGTGTCCGCGATGGTCGCTTCGTCCACCAGCGCCTGCCGCATGCGGCGGCGGAAGTGCGCGGCCTGGCCTTGCGTGGTGCGCTGCAGGCGCCGCACCTCGCCCTCCAGGAAGTACAGCAGCACGGGGTTGGCGCGCGCTTGCGGGATGTCCGGTAGCTGCACCGCGCCGCGGCCGGAGAGGTAGGTGCCCTCGACGTCGCAGCAGCGTCCGCCCGCCCCCGTGCGCAAGGTCATCGTCGCGCGGTCGGTGACGCGCTCCTGGGCCTGCGCATCCTCGACGTAGCGGTAGCGCAGCACGCGCGGTTCGCCGACATTGGCGAGGTGTTCGTGCAGGAAGAGGAGGCGTTCGGCTTCGGACGGCGGGGGCGGCGGCTGCGCTGCGGCCAGGGGCAGGGCCGCAGCGAGCAGGACTGCGACGGCCTTCATGGCTACTTGCCGGCCGGGATCGGCACCAGCGGCACGGCGTATTCGCGCAGGATGGCGAGGATCTGTGCCTGGTTGCGGGCGATGAGCGCCTCGACCTGCTGCTTCCACTGCGGCTCGCCGTAGCGCACGCCCATGGCGATGGAGAACTCGAAGGGCAGGCCCGGCTCGGACTTCATCGGCACCACCAGGAGTTCGGGCGAGCGCACGCGGCGCGCGAAGAAGCCGGCGATCGGGCCCCAGACGATGGCGGCGTCGATGCGGCCCTGCGCGAGGTCGCGCTCGATCAGCTGGCCGGGGTACTGGTCCGGGTCCGGGCTCATGATCGGGTAGGGCACGCCGCGGTCGACGAGGTCGTGCCGCGCGAGCCAGAGCGACCCCGGCGAGCGGTCGTACACGCCGATGCGCAGGCGGCGCAGCGTCTCGGGCGGCAGCGCCAGCAGGTCGTCGGAGCTGCGCACCGCGTCCAGGCCCTTGCCCTGGGGGAACACGAGCGCGTACGTGGAGCGGTAGTAGGGCTTCGTCGCCGAGACCTGGTCGAATTCCGCGGGCACGCCCAGGACGATGTCGCAGCGGTACGGCTCGTCGGGCAGGCGGTAGCGCAGCGTGTTGCGGATGAACGCCAGCCGGTTGGGGAAGGAGAAGTACGTGAGCGGCAGCCCCAGGTCCTTCGCGAACAGTTCCGCGATGCGGTTCTCGAAGCCTTCGCCCTTCAGGTTGGAGAAGGGCAGGTTGTTCGGGTCCTGGCACACCTTGAGCACGGTGCGCGGGGAGTCGTCGGGCACGGCCTGCGCCCGCGCGGCGCCGGCCAGGCCGGCCAGCGCCGCGATCGCGAGTGCAAGCCAGGCCCGGCTGCGCATCATCACCCCCCGCCTGCCATCGGTTCCACCCGGGCGCGCGTGATGGCGCCGTCGGAGCGCCCCTTCAGGTACGCGTACAGGGCGTCCAGGTTGTCCATCACCGTCTTGTTGTCCGCAAAGGCCACCATGCCCTTGTCCTGGCGACCCTCGCGCACGACCTTCACGAATTCGTCCTTGGTCAGCGTCTTCAGGCTCGTGAGCAGCGACGGTCCCACCAGCCCCTCCTGGTTGGCGCCGTGGCAGCGGTCGCAGGCCGCGGCGCGCCAGGTGCGGAAGCCGGTCATCGTGACGGGGTCGACCTTGTAGCCGTCGACCACCTTGTAGGGTGCCGGGTCCTGGGCCCACGCGCTGCCCCCGGCAAGCGCCAGGGGCAGCACGATGAACATCAGCCCGCGGGCCACGCGTGTCATCAGTTCGGCAGGGTGAAAACGGTCAGGGATCCGCCCAGCTCGGTGTACTTGTTCAGCTCGCGGTAGCCGCCCACCGCGCCGAGCCCGTCGGTGTCCTTCTCCAGGCCCGCCGCCATGCCGATGCCGGCCCAGCCGCCGATGCCGGAGAACACGCCCATGTACTGCTTGCCCTTGTGCTCGTACGTGAACACGTTGCCGATGATCCCGGACGGCGTCTTGAACTTGAACAGCTCCTTGGAGATGTTCTTCGCGTCGACGCACTTCATGTAGCCCTCGAGCGTGCCGTAGCAGGAGATGCCGCCGGCCGTGTTGAGCGATCCGCTCCACACGGAGAACTTCTCCGGCTTGCTCTGCACGATCTTGCCCGTGCCCGCGTCCCACGCGATGTAGTTGCCCATGCCCCCGTGGCTGTTGGGCGCCGGGTACATCGAGAGCGTGGCGCCGACGTAGGGCTGGCCCGCCGTGTATTCGACCTTGAACGGCTCGTAGTCCATGCACACGTGGTTCGTGGGCACGTAGAACAGCTTCGTGTTCGGGTCGAAGGACGCCGGTTGCTGGTCCTTGCTGCCCAGCGCCGCGGGGCAGATGCCCTTGGTGTTGACGTCCGGCCCGCCCGCGGCGGTCGAATACTTCTTCACGACCTGCGGCCGCCCGGTCTTCATGTCGACGTGGGTCGCCCAGTTCACCGCCGGGTCGAACTTCTCGGCGACCAGCAGTTCACCCGTGATGCGGTCCAGCGTGTAGGCGAAGCCGTTGCGGTCGAAGTGCACCAGCGCCTTGCGCGGCCGGCCCTTCACGTCGATGTCCGCGAGGATCATCTCGTTGATGCCGTCGAAGTCCCACTCGTCGTAGGGCGTCATCTGGTACACCCACTTCGCGACGCCGGTGTCCACGTCGCGCGCGAAGATGGTCATGGACCACTTGTTGTCGCCGGGGCGCTGCGCCGGATTCCAGGTGGAAGGATTGCCGGTCCCGTAGTACATCAGGTTCGCGGCCTTGTCGTAGCTGAACCAGCCCCAGGTGGTGCCGCCGCCGATCTTCCACTGGTCGCCCTGCCAGGTCTTGAGCGACGAGTCGCGGCCCACCGGCGCCATGCGGCCGTCGGTCCAGGTCATCGTCTTCTCGGGATCGAGCAGCATCTCGTTGTCCGGGCCCGTGCTGTAGCCGCGCCAGACCTGCCGGCCGGTGTTGATGTCGTACGCGGTGATGTAGCCACGCACGCCCCATTCACCGCCGCTGATGCCGGTGATGACCTTGTCCTTGAAGACGTGCGGTGCGTTGGTGTTGACGGCGCCGACCTTCGGGTCGCCGTTCTTCACCGACCAGACCACCTTGCCCGTCTTGGCGTCGAGCGCCACGAGCATGCTGTCGGCCTGCTGCAGGAAGACCTTGCCTTCGGCATAGGCCAGGCCGCGGTTCACCGTGTCGCAGCACATCTGCGGGATCACCGCCGGGTCCTGCTTGGGTTCGTACTTCCAGACGATCTTCTGGTCGTTCAGGTCGATCGCGAACACCTTGTTCGGGAAGGGCGAGTGCAGGTACATCATGTCGCCGATCACCAGCGGCGAGCCTTCGTGGCCGCGCAGCACGCCGGTGGAGAAGGTCCACGCGACCTGCAGCTTGCCGACGTTGCCGGCGTTGATCTGCCGCAGCTTGCTGTAGCGCTGGTTGTACATGTCGCCGGCCTGCATGGCCCAGTTCTTCGGGTCGGCGATGTTCTTCTCGACGTCGGCATTGGCGTGCGCCAGCGCCGGCACGGCGAAGAGGAGGGCGGCGACGCACTGCCGCCAGGGGACGCTGCGTCTCATGTCGAACATGGTTGTCTCCTTGATGGTTTGCGGACAGCGGGATCAGGCCGGCGCCTGGAAGGGGTGGGCGACGGTGTACTTCTTCTCGACGATCTGGGCCGGGCTCGGCTCGCGGTTGACGGCGCGCTTGATCGATTCCTTGGTGGCCCGGTAGTTGAACTCCTGGATCTTCTTGTCGTCCTCGGCCTGCCAGTGGATGAACACGCCGACGCAGACGAACAGGTCCTCGGCCTCGGCCAGCGGGATCGTCCCGTCCTCGACGCAGTCGGCGACCGCCAGCGCGACGCCGTGCTGGGCCGGACCGAACATCTGCACCGCCTGCTTCGCGCCCTTGATCGTCACCTTGTTGAACATGACCGTGTGCGGCTTGGCCGGCAGGTTCGGCGCCACCACCGCCAGCAGCGAGGTGAAGCCGTCCTTGTTGTTCGTCAGCGCGTTCGCGAAGGCGGTTTCCGCCGGCGACCCGCGCGGGCCGATGATGAGGTCGATGTGGGCGACCTCGTTGCCCTCGCCGACGAGGGACTCTCCAACCAGCAGGCGATCGATCTTGGCCATGTGTGCTCCTCCGGAAGAAACGGGGACGATGGACGCGGCATGCGCCACGGGCGGACACCTGCTCACATATTCCGTGCCGGGTTGCGTCAGGGCAAACGCGGAGGCGGGACGAGCAGGGCGGCGGTCAATGCGGCGGCCACGCACAGGTCCGCGCTGGTGCCCGGATTGAGCCCGCGCGCCTTGAGGTCTTCGTCCCAGCGGGCGAACGCCGGGTCGTGGTCCAGCACCGCGCCGGCGCGCGCCCGGGCGCGCCAGGGAGCGGCTTCACGGATGACAGACTGCGCCACCGCGCCGCCGTGCTTTCGCACAATGTGTGAGTCGGGCAGGGCCGCCGCGAACTCCAGGAAGGCCGCCTGCATGGCACGGGCGCCGGCGTCGCCGGCCGAGCGCGCCGCCAGCAGGGGCGGCAGCCCGAGCTCGAACACGTCGCCGTACGCGTGCTGGTATTGCCACGCGATGCGGTCGCGGTGCGAGGCGAGCGCCATGGCCTCGCGCAGGCCGACCGTCGGGGCCGCCTGCACGTCCTGCTCCGCGACGCGGCCGAGCCCGCCCGGGTGCGCCAGCGCGATCGCGCGGTAGGCCGCGCGCGCGTCGGCGAGGTCGAGCGACTGCAGCACGGCTTCGAGCGCGCCGCGCAAGGTGTCCGCGTCGGTCGTGCCTTCCCCCCGCTCGAAGGCCGCGAGCAGGGGCGCGCACAGCAGCACGATGCCGAGGTTGGTGTTGCAGTGCACGGCCTGCCAGGCCGCGCGCACGGCGGCTTCTATGCGCTCGCCCACGGTCGCGCCGGCCGCGCTGATCGGCCCCGCGGACACCGCCGCAGCCGCGATGAACGTGGCGGCATGCATGCCGTGGCCGGCGGAGGCGAAGCTCACGTTGCCCGGCTTGCGGGTCTGCACGTCCAGCGAGCAGGCCCACAGGAAGGCCTGCCGCCCGCACTCCGCCCGGTCGGCCCGCGCGGGCGCCGGGCTGCGCTTCACGCCTGCAGCCGGCGCTCGCGCCCGGCGCACTTGCGCTCCAGCAGGTCGCGCACGAGCGCCTGCGCGATGCTGGCCCGCGTCACGCGCTGCAGCCCTTGCCAGGCCGCCACGCCGTTCACCTCGATCACCTGCGCGCCTTCGCGCGTGGGCAGCAGGTCGACGCCGGCGTAGTCCAGGTCGAGCGCGCGCGTGGCCGCCTCCGCGAGCCGCGCAAGTTCCGGCCCCGGCCCGTCCGCCAGGGCTTGCGGCTCGCAGCGCGCGCCCTGGGCCACGTTGTGCACCCAGTGCTCGCTCACGCGGCGCATCGCGGCGAAGGCATGGCCGCCGATCACCAGCACGCGGAAGTCGTGGCCCGGATGCGTGAGCGGCGGCAGGAAGCGCTGCAGGTGGGCCACCTGCCCGTAGGCGCCGTCCAGCGCCGGCAGCGGCACGTGCGCGCCGTCCACCCAGCCCACGCGCTGCAGCCCCGCCCCTTGCGAGCCGAACAGCGGCTTGAGCACGAGCGAATGGCCCGCCGCGCTCTCGCGGTGGACGAGCTGCTGGGCCGCGGCAGGCGATTCCATCGTCCAGGTGGGCGGCGTCGGCACGCCCGCCGCGTGCAGCAGCACGCTCGTCATGGACTTGTCGACGCTGCGCTCGATGGCGCGCGCGTCGTTGTAGACCGGCACGCCGCACTCGCGCAAGGCATGCAGCACGCCCAGCCGCCGCGTCACCTGCTCGAAGCTGCCGCCCGCGATGCCGCGGACGATGGCCGCATCGGGCAGGGCCTGGCCGAAGCCGGGAAGGACCAGGCCGTGCCACGCGTGCGTCGTGTCCATGCGGCAGTGGGCGAGGTCCACGCAGCGGCCGGTGCAACCGTGCTCGCGCAAGGCGCGCAGCAACTCGCGGGTGTGCCAGCCCGTCTCGTCGGTGAGGATGGCCACGCGCAGGCCGGCCGCGCGCTGGATCACGGCAGGCCTTCGTCCTGCCAGACCGCGCGCAGCAGGTCCATGCGCAGGTGGCCCGCGTGCCAGGTGCGGCCGGAGCCGAGGTGGCTCACCCAGACCTGGGCGGGCGCGAACAGGGCGCCGTCGAGCTTGTAGAAGTCGTGCCCCGCCTCGGCGAACAGGGCGCCGAAGGAGCGCCCGTGCTGGGGCGAGTTGACGGAAGGCAGCTTGCGCGCGAGCGCGTGGGCGGCATCGGCGCCGCCCGTCACGGTGAGGTGCACCTGGCCGCCGTAGAGGATCGCGTCGTTGGTGCGCGCCATCGCTTCCAGCGGGTCGGCGCCGGGCGCGGGCAGGGGCGCGCAGGCCGTGCCTTCGACGATGTCCTGCAGCGGGAAGGCGAGCGCGTGCGCCCGGTGCAGGGCGACCTCGAGCACGCGCGCGACGACCTGCGTCGTGCCGGCAAAGCTCGCGGTGGGCGTCAGCACGAACGCCAGGCCTGCCGGCGCGAGGCCGCAGTCGCGCAGCACCTTGTCGACGATCACCGCGGGCGGCGGGCGGTCGACCTCCAGCACGAGCACGCCGCGGTCGGCGGCGTCGCGGTAGCGCAGCTCCTCGAACAGCGGCTCGCGGCAGGCGAGCGCGCGCGCGGGGCCCGAGCCGAGCGCGAAGAACTTCCTGCCCCCGCCTTCCTCCTTGCTCGCGGACAGGCTCCAGCCGGCGTACTGGCTCGCGAGGCAGGCGAGCACGGGTTGCGAGCTGCGCACGTGCAGCCAGTCGGGCCAGCCTTCGCGGGGCGCCGAGGACAGGCGCACCGTGCCCAGGCCGCCCATGCACAGCTGCGCGACGTGCAGGCCGGCTTCGACGCTGCCGCGCGCCGCGATGCCGGCATCGACGAGGGTGGCGCCCGAGGCGTCGCGCGTGACGGCGAGCCGCAGCCGGTCGGCGTCCTGCAGCAGGCGGTCCAGGAGCGGCGCCGCGAGCGCGTTGACGCTGGGCTGGGGCGCATTCATGCGGCGAGTTCCTCTTCCTGCGCGAGGCGGGCCCGAACGCCCGCGGCACGCGCGTCGAGTTCGCGCACCACCGCGTCCTGGTCGCTGCCGCAGGCGCTGACGCTGCACACCGGTTCGCCCGGCGCGAAGGTCGCGCCGGCCACGGGGAGGTCGTGGCAGTGCGTGCTGCGGGCCAGGTCCGCCGCGAGCGCGGCACCAACGCGGCAGGCGCGGTCCGCGAAGACGATGAGGTTGCCGCGCACGCCGCCCGCGTGCGCCGGCGGCCCTGGCGGCAGCCAGCCCTGCACGGCGCGCACGTGGGCATCGACCAGCCCGGCAGGCCATGCCGCGTCGTGCAGCACCATGGTGGCCGAGGGCCGCGGATTCACTTCCAGCAGCCAGGCATGCTGCCCGTGCGCGATGAAGTCCAGGCTCGCCAGGCCGCGCAGGCCGAACACCGGCACGAGCAGCGCGAGGATCGCTTCCATGCGGCGCGCGAGCACCGCGTCGCGCACCGGGCCGATCGCACCGTGGTACACGAAGGGCGCGTCGCCCAGCGGCCGCACCAGCAGCCGGTTGAGCGCCACCACGCGCGCGTGGGCGCCGTCGGCGAGGAACAGCACCGACATGGGCACGCCCGGCTGGAAGCGTTGCCAGTACACGCCGGTCGTGCGCGCGTCGTCCTCCGCCGCACGGATGTGCCAGCCGCCCGATGCGCCCGCATCCTTGGCGAGCCAGCCCGCGGGATCCGCGGGGGACTGGAAGGCGATCGCCGGATGTTCCAGCCCAAGACGGTCCAGCTTGCCGAAGAAGCTCGCCGGAGCGCGCACGCGCCGCATGGCTTCACCCGCCATGCCCAGCAGCGGCAGTCCGGCGATGCGCTGGTCCAGGGCTTCGGGCATGCCTTCGAAGCCGCTGCCGGCCACCCAACCGAGCACGCCGGGTTCGCGCGAAGCGCGCTCCAGCGCCCCGCGCAGCAGTCCGGGCGCGATCGCGAACGCGGCCGGGTCGCCGATGCGCTCCCAGCGCGCGCAGGCGCGCCAGGTGTCCGCGTCGCCGAACAGGTCGAGGGCGACCACGCGCCAGCCTGCCCGCGTCGCGGATTCGGCGAGCGGCCTCACCCACAGGCCGGCGACGACGAGGCTGCCGCGCATGGCGCTCCTTCAGTGGTCCTTCCCGGCCAGCACCTCCCGCGCGAGCGCATAAGCCTCCTCGAAGCCGAGGACGACCGGCCGCTCCGATTCGCGCATGCGCGCCAGCAGGGCATGCTGGACCTTGAACTTGATGTTGCCGACCGCCAGCGCGCCGATGCCCACGGCAGACGTGCCCGCCAGCGGCTTGCCGTCATCCGAGGCACCCACGCCGGCCAGGCCGGACGGCGGCACCGCGTTGAGGTCGACGGCCACCCGCAGGTGCTTCGCCGTGGCGAGGTCGTCCTCGCCGGCCACCTGCACGCCCGCGCCGGCGACGGCCATCACCACTTCCGCCTCCGCCAGCGCGGCGCGCAAGGCGCCCGCGTTGGCGGTGGACACGGCGTCGATCGCCACGCCGAAGCGTTCGCCCGTCGCCGCTGCGGCTGCCTCCGCCGCGTCCGCGCCGCGGTGGCTTCCCAGCACCGCATGCGCGCCGCGGCGGGCGCAGAGCACCGCCGCGATGCGGCCCACGGGCCCCGTGCCGCCGAGCAGCAGCACTTCGCGCCCCTCCAGGTTGCCGCCATCGGCGCGACCGAGCGCGGTCTCCGTGCACGCCACCATCGCGGCCGACGTGGTGTACGCGCCGCTCGGGTCGGCGCACAGCGAGACCACGAAGGGCGGGAACATCGCCTTGCGCGCGCGGGCCAGCATCTCGTCGGCCAGCAGCACGTCGCGGCCGCCGACGAACAGGCCCGTGCGGGCCGCGCCCTTGGGGCCGCGGGAGAAGATCGCGTCCTGCACCAGCGAGGCCACGTCGTCGGCCGCGACGCCCGTGTACGGCATCAGCACCTCCCAGCCCGCGTCGGCCGCCATGTTGACGTCGAAGGGACTCACCCGCGGGCCGGGGGTGAAGAGGTGCAGGACATAAGGCCGTTCCATGCGTCACCCTCCTGCGCGCGCCACGGTGGTCCAGGCCCCGTGGTTGCGCGCGGGCACCACGAGGACGGCGAGCGCGGGGTCCACCACGCCGGCTGCGCGCGCACGCTGCAGCACGTCGCGCGCCTGCGCTTCGGAAGCCAGGAATGCGAAGGCGGCCGGCCCCCACGAGCTCTGCCCGATGCCGGCGGTCGTGTCCTGCGCCACCCACCGCAGCAGCCGTCCCGCCGGCTCGCTCGCGAAGGCGCAGCCGCCCTGGGCGGGCGCGAAATGCGCGCCCAGCACTTCCTGGATGCGGCTCACGCCCGCGGCGAACGGTGCGAACTCCGCGCCGGCCGCGCCGGGCAGCACGCGCATCAGCACCTGGTGGCAGACGTCGGCGGCCGCCGCGCGCGGCAAGGGCGCGAGACCCGCGAGCGCCTCCTTCTCCGCCGCACCGCTGAGCCCGCGCATGCGCGGGTCGAGCACCAGCAGCACGCGCCAGGCGGGGGGCAGGGCGATGCGCGCCAGCAGCGGCGCCGGCGATCCGTCGGCACGCGGGCCGCCATCGACCGACAGGCCGCCCTGCTCGAAGCTCGCGATGCCCGCGCCGGAGCGCACACCACGGTGCAGGAGCCCGGCGAGGTGGCGGCCGTCGAGGTCGACGCCGAAGGTGGCGCAGAAGGCGCGTCCCACGGCGAGCGCGAGTTGCGTGCCGGAGCCCAGGCCGGCGTGCGCGGGCAGGACGCTGCGCAGGCGCAGCCTCACGGGGGCGTCGCATCCGGTGGCGCGCCGCAGCGCGGCGAGATGCTCGCGTGCGCGCTGCAAGGCGCCGTCGCCACCGGCGCACGTTTCGAACGAATCGCTCTCGCCACGGCCGAGCTCGACCACGGTCTCCGGCCCGCCGACCGCCACGCCCAGGCTGCCGAACGCACGGCCGAGGCTGGCGCCCGGATCCAGGAAGCCCAGGTGCAGCCGGCCCGGCGCATGCACGCGCACGTGTTCCGTCGCGAGCGGTCGCGCGGGACGGTCCGTGGCAAGGCCGGCGGCCGACATATCAATAGCGCCCGCCCGGCACCAGCCCATGCCCGATGAGCCGCAGCGTCGCGCGGCCCGCGGCCGCAGGCGTCACGGCGCGCCTGCGCTCGATCACCACGCCGACGGCCGCCGTGTCCTCGAACTTGCGCGGCTTGGCCACGCGCACGCGCACCCAGTGCGCATGGAATTCGTCGATGGCGATGCGCGCCACCTGTTCCGCCAGGCTTTCGAGCAGCTGCACGCGGTGCTCCCGCAGCAGGCGGTGCAGGCGCTCGCGCAGCACGCCGTAGTCGATGGTGTCGCCGATGGCGTCGCTCGCGCAGGCGCGCAGGCGCGGCACGCCCGCGCACAGGTCGATCGTCACCGGCTGCGGCGCGTGCAGCTCGCCGTCATCGATGCCGATCACCGTCCGGCCGGTGAAGCCCTCGATGAAGACGCGGTCCAGGGCATCGTCCCCCGACGGGCCGGGCAGGGCCGCCGGGGCGGCATGGTCCAGGGCTGGCTGCATGGGTCCCCCCTTCCGCATGGAAGTAGCAACTTGCGGACCTGATGCAAATTCCCTAATGCGTTCCGCGACACTCTGCTCCAGAATGGTGACGCACTGCCCGGATGCACACGGGCGGGCGGAGGGGGCACCATGCCGATTTCCGATCCGCTGGCGCACGCACACCGCGTCCTCGACGCCGTGCGCTCGGGCGTCATGCACGCCACCACCGACGTCGTGGCGCACTCGTGGACGCGCTGCGTGCAGGAGCACGGGCTCGATCCCAGCGAGGCGCGGCGGCCGCAGGTGCTGGGCGGCATGGACCTGCCGACGCGGCAGCGCCGCATGGCCGCCGTCATCGACTGCGCGCGCTACGAGATGACCACCTTGTACCAGCAGCTCGGCGACCCGCAGCTGGCCGTGGTGCTCACCGACACCGAAGGCGTGATCCTCCACATGGTCACCTCGCGCGACTACGAGCGCGTCGTGCAGCCGCTCGGCCTCGAGGTCGGGGCGATCTGGAGCGAGGCGGAGGTGGGCACCAACGGCATGGGGACCTGCGTCGTCGAGGCCGCGCCGGTCGTCGTGCAGCAGGCCGACCACTTCCTGAGCCAGTACACCGGGCTCACCTGTTCCGCCGTTCCCATCCTCGACCCGGCCGGCCAGATGACGGCCGTGCTCGACGTCAGCAGCAGTTCCATGCAGCCGCAGAACCACCTGCTGGTGCTGCTGCACATGACGGCGCGCTCCATCGAGAACCGCCTCATCGACCTGCGCTTCCGCGACGCGCACCCGATCCACTTCCACAGCCGGCCCGAGTTCGTGTACACGCTGCACGAAGGCAAGCTGGTCGTCGACGGCGACGGCCGCATCCTCGCGGCCAACCACAGCGCGCTGGTGCAACTGGGCTCCACCCATGCCGAGCTGCGCGGCGCGCGGCTGGAGCAGATCTTCCAGACGACGCTGGACGACATGCTCGAGCGCAGCCAGCGTGCCGCGCTGCACCCCATCGTCACCTTCCGCGCCAACGCGGCGAACCGCTTCTTCGCGGTCGCGCGGCTGCCGGCACACGAGGAGGACCCGGTCCGGGGCGCGGCGCCGGGCCGCGTGCGCCTGCCGCCGCCGGCCGCGTCGGCCAGCCCGCGTCCGCGCGTGCCCGAAGGCGGCGCCTTGCCCGGCGTGACCTTCGGTGATCCGCGGCTGGCCGCGCACCTGGCCACCGCGCAGCGCGTCATCGCCGGCGGCTCGCCGCTGCTGCTGCACGCGGAGACCGGGGCCGGCAAGGAGGTGTTCGCGCGTGCCGTGCACGCCTGCGGCAGCCGGGCGCACCATCCTTTCGTGGCGATCAACTGCGCCAGCCTGCCGGAGACGCTGATCGAGGCCGAGCTGTTCGGCTACCGCGCGGGCGCCTTCACCGGCGCCGAGAAAGGCGGGCGCCGCGGCAAGATCGTGCAGTCGGACGGCGGCACGCTGTTCCTCGACGAGATCGGCGACATGCCGATCGCGTTGCAGGCGCGCCTGCTGCGCGTGCTGGACGAGCGCATGGTCACGCCGCTGGGCACCGACGAGTCCAGGCCCGTCGATTTCCAGCTGATCAGCGCGACGCACCGCAACCTCGCGCAGATGGTGCGCGAGGGCACGTTCCGCGAGGATCTCTATTACCGGCTCGCCGGCATCGAGCTGCAGCTGCCGCCGCTGCGCGAACGCAGCGACCGCGCCGAGATCATCCGCAACCTGCTGGTGGAGGAGGGGCGCCCCGACGCGGCGCTCACCCCGGCGGCCTGGGACTTGCTGCTGCGCCATCCATGGCCCGGCAACGTGCGGCAACTGCACCACGCGCTGCGCAGCGCGGTGGCGCTGGCGGCGGGCGCGCCGCTGGGCGTGGAGCACTTCCCTTCGCTGAACGGGCCCGGCGCGCCGGCGCTGGCCGCCAGCCCGGCCACGGCCACGCCGGAGCTGCCCTACCTGCCGCCGGAACACGCGCAGGAGCGCCAGTCGCTGCTGGACGTGCTGGAGGCGCAGCGGTGGAACGTGAGCCACGTGGCGAAGTCGCTGGGGGTGAGCCGCAACACTCTGTACCGGCGGATGCACAAGCTGCGCATCCCGGTGACGCACAACGGCTGAGCGGCGAACGCGGGCGGTTCGCGTGGGCGCTGACCGGCTCCGGCCACTTCCTCCTGGAATCGCTGGCGCTCGCACGTCGCCTGCCGCGCGTCGACCTGTTCCTCTCGGGCGCGGCGGAGGAGGTGCTGCCGATGTACGGGGTGCGCGTGGAGGCCCTGCGCGAGCACTTCCGCATCTTCCGCGACAAGACGCAGAGCGCGGTGCCGGTGGGCGCCCTCTATTACGAGCAGTACCACACCCTGGTGGTGGCGCCCGCCACCAGCAACACGGTGGCCAAGTGCGCACTGGGGATCAGCGACACGCTGCCCACGAACATGTTCGCGCAGGCCGGCAAGCTCGGCATTCCCTGCTTCGTCTTCGCGTGCGACACGGAACCGGTGGTCCTCACGCGCGCGCCGCACGACTGGGTGACGCTGCGGCCGCGCCGCGTGGAGTTCGAGAACGTGGAGCGGCTGCGCGCCTTCGACCACTGCGCGGTGGCCTGCTCCGTGGAGGAGCTCGAAGCCGCCCTGGACGCGCGCCTGCGGGCGCTGGCCCTCGCATGGAATCCATCCTCTTCCTGACCGGGCGGCTGGCGGAGCCCGCGCTGCGCCGCGTGCTGGAGGAGATCGCCCCGGCGGACGCCGAGGCGCCGTTCCGCTGGGAGGTGCGCGAGATCGGGCTGCAGGTGGCGGGGCTGATGACCGCGGACATGGTGCGGCGGCGCGTCGCCGCGCCTGTGGAGGCCGATCGCATCCTGCTGCCGGGACGCTGCCGCGGCGACGTCGAGGCGCTCGCGGAGCATTTCGGCATCCCGGTGCAGCGCGGGCCGGAGGAGCTGAAGGACCTGCCGGTCTTCTTCCGCCGCGAAGTGCGTCCGCTGCCGCTGGACACCTATGCGGTCGCGATCTTCGCGGAGATCGTCGACGCGCCGCGCCTGGACGTCGCCGCCATCGTGGACCGCGCCCTCGCGTATGCCGCCGACGGTGCCGACGTGATCGACCTCGGCGGCCTCCCCGACACGCCGTTCCCGCACCTGGAAGACAGCGTGCGCGCCCTGAAGGACCGCGGCCTGCGCGTGAGCGTGGACTCCGTGGACACCGCCGAACTGCTGCGCGGCGGCCGCGCAGGCGCGGACTACCTCCTCAGCCTCACGCTGGACACGCTGTGGATCGCGGAAGAAGTGGCGTCCACGCCCGTCCTCGTCGGGCGCACGCCGCAGGACGAAGCGTCGCTGTGGGAAGCGGTCGAACGCATGCAGGCGCGCGGCCGGCCCTTCCTGGCCGACGCCATCCTCGACCCCATCCCCTACGGGCTGCTCGCCTCGCTCGTGCGCTACCAGCGGCTGCGGGAGCGCTTCGCGGACGTGCAGATCCTCATGGGCATCGGCAACCTCACGGAACTGGTCGAAGCGGACACGAGCGGCATCAACGCCGTCCTGCTCGGCATCGTCGCGGAGCTGGGCGCGAGCGCCGTGCTCACCACCCAGGTCAGCCCGCACACGCGGCGTGCCGTGCGCGAAGCCGACTGGGCGCGGCGCATCATGCACGCGGCCGTGTCCCACCGCATGCTGCCCAAGGGCCTGAGCGAGCAGCTGATGACCGTGCATGCCAGGCGGCCCTTCCCCGACGCGCCGGAGGAGATCGCCGCGATCGCCCGCGAAGTGCGCGACCCCAACTTCCGCGTGCAGGTCTCGCAGGAGGGCGTGCACGTCTACAACCGCGAAGGCCTGCGCGTGGCGCAGGACCCTTTCGCGCTCTGGCCGCAGCTGCACCTGGAGCACGACGCCAGCCACGCTTTCTACATGGGCGTCGAGACCGCCCGGGCGCAGATCGCCTGGCAGCTCGGCAAGCGCTACGTGCAGGACCAGCCGCTGGACTGGGGCTGCGCCGCCGAGGGGAGCACGGAATGAGCGAACGGATCTTCGAGACGGTGGTGACGACCTGTTCGACGGAGGGCGGCGTGCACGTCGCGCCCATGGGCGTGCGCTACGCGGGCGACGAGGTGGTGCTGAAGCCCTTCCGCCCTTCGCGCACGCTGGACAACGTGCTGGCCACGCGCACCGCGGTGCTCAACGTGCTGACCGACGTGCGCGTGTTCGCCGGCTGCGTGACGGGGCGGCGCGAGTGGCCCACGGTTCCGGTGGCAGGCTGCGCGCCCGCGGTGCGGCTGGCCTGCGCGCATTCGCACGTGCTGCTGCGGCTCGCGGGCACGAGCGACGACGCCCAGCGGCCCACGCTGCGGCTCGCGCGCCTGCACGAGGTGCAGCACACCGCTTTCCCCGGGTTCAACCGCGCGCAGGCTGCCGTCATCGAAGGCGCCGTCCTGGTGAGCCGCCTCCACCTGCTGCCGCGCGAGAAGATAGACACCGAGCTCGCCTACCTGCAGATCGCGATCGACCGGACGGCCGGTCCTCCGGAGCAGGAGGCCTGGGACTGGCTGCAGGAAGCCGTCGCCCGTCACCACGCCGCGGCCGTGGGAGTGGCGTGATGGTGCGCCTGCTCGCCAGCGTGCGCGACGTCGACGAGGCCGTGGCGGCCGCAACGGCGGGCGCCGACTTCATCGACCTGAAGGAACCCGCCGACGGCGCGCTGGGCGCGGTCGCGCCCGAAGCCATCGCCCGCATCGTCTCGGTGCTGCGGGCGCGGCATCCCGGCGTGCGCATCAGCGCGACGGTCGGCGACCTGCCGGCCCACGAGGTCGACGAGATCCTGGCGCGGGTGCGTCGCGTGGAGGCCTGCGGCGTCGACTACGTGAAGGTGGGCGTGTGGCCGTCGCCGTCGCCCGGCCCGGTGCACGCGCTGCTCGAGGCGCTCGCGCAGCAGGGCGGCGACGTCGTGCCGGTGCTGCTCGTGGACGCGGGCCTGGATGAAAGCCTGGTCCGGCACGCGCTGGCGGGGACGGCCTTCCCGGCCGTGATGCTCGACACCACCGAGAAGCGGCGGGGCAGCCTGCTGCAACGCGTGCCGCTGGCCACGCTGGCGGGCTTCGTGGCGACGGTCCGTGCGCACGGGAGGATGGTGGGGCTGGCGGGATCGCTGCGCGTGGACGACGTGCCCACGCTGGTGGCGCTGGACCCGGACTTCGCCGGCTTCCGCCGTGCGCTGGCCCGCTACGGCCGCGCGGGCACGCTCGACCCGCGCCTGGTCCGCCGCCTAAGGCGCGCGCTTGCGGCGCACGCGGACGCCCCGCTGCCCGCGGGTGCGTAGCGCGGCGGCGGCGGCGAGCGCCAGCGGCAGGCTGCCCGCCGTCTCGCCCAGCAGCGCGTCGCGCACGCCCTCCAGCGCGTCGCACGCGACCACCTCGATGGGGAAGGGCGCCTCCTGCGACCAGGCTTCGAAGCGGGCATCGACCACGCCGGCCGCCTCCAGCTCCGCGAGCGAGCTGCCCGGCGCGACCGCGCAGGCCTTCACGAGCACCAGCCGCTCGGCGTTCAGCAGCCGCGCGAGCCACAACGCCAGGCTGTCGCTCGTCACTTCCCAGGTGGTGAGCAGGTCGGGCGCGTCGCGCAGCAGCATGGTGGGCAGCCACAAGGCCGGCTGGCCCGCGTGCAGCGTGCGGCGGATGCCCGCTTCGTCCGCGGCGAGCGCGAGCCGCGGCTCCAGCGCATGGAACAGGTGCGCCGTCTGCGCCATGGCCAGCACGGCCATGTTGTGCGCCGGCAGGTCGGCGAAGCCCCAGTGCCGCTGCGAGGCGCGCACCGCGTCCGCGAAGCGCCCGCCGCCCGGCACCACCGTCACGCGGCCGCCGCCCAGCTCGGCGAGCATCGCCAGCCAGGGCACGAGCCGCGGGTCCTGCGCGAGGCTGCCACCCAGCTTGACGATCCACATGCTTTCACCCCCGGCCGCTCGCGAGCAGCGCGACGGACACCGCGGGCGCGCACACGTCGGCCCAGGACGCGAGCGACGCATCCGCGGCAGGCACGGGCAGGACGACGTCGGCATAGCGCAGGAAGGGGCGCCCCGTGCGGGCGGCCAGTTGCGCGGCGAGGAAGGTGCCGCTGCCGGCGCCGACCACGGGCGCATCGGCCGGCAGGCCGGCGCGTTCGCCCACGCGCGCCAGGTTCCACTGGATCTCGCGCAGCTGCGCGTCCTTCCACCAGCGCGCCAGCGCCAGCCAGTCGCAGGGGCTTCCGTCCGCCGCGTCGCAGCCGAGCATGCGCGCGAGCCGCTGGCGCGTCGCCTCCTCGTCCTTGCCGCGGCCGTCCGCCGTCGCGGCCTGGTCGTGGTCCGCGGCGAGTTCGCCGGTGAGCCGGTACACGTCGGCCGTGGTGGCGAAGAGCTCGTTCATCACGTTCAGCATGCGCTCGTGCCAGCGCACGCGCGGGCCGAGCGCGCATAGCGGCGTGCGCACGACGCCCTGGTAGACGAGCTCCCCGGTCGCGAGGCGGTCGGCATCGCTCTTGCCCTCGGCCGCCACCCGCCCGCCGCGCAGCGGCACCAGGTCGGTGGTCGTGCTGCCGATGTCGACGAGGAGGGCGTCGCCGACGCGTGATGCGAGCACCCGCGCGGTGGCGCACCAGTTGGCCGAGGCGATGCCCCGCCAGTGCGGCCCCGCCTCGTCCGGTGCGTGCCATGCGAATCCGGCGTCGAACAGCACCAGCGACGGACCGAGGCTCTGCGCGAGCTGGCCGGCGATGCGCACCACGCCTTCCTGCCGGCCGGCGAACAGGTCCGCGAGTTCGCCCGTCATGGTGGCGGCATGGGCGACGCCCTGGTCCCAGGCGTCGGCCCACCGCGAACGGGCGAGAGCCAGCGCCGTGTCCAGGTGCTGCATGCCTTGCCACAAGGGGCAGGGCCACTGGGCGATGTCGCGCACGCTGCCGTCCTGGAGCAGGCAGGCCTTGACGTGGGCGCCACCTATGTCCCAGCCGAGCTGCAACTGCGGGGTCTCACGCGACGACATGGCCCGCCGCCCCCTGGACGCCGTGCGCGGCGAGGATGTCGGCCGCGAGGTTGCGGCCCACGAGCGCGGAGAGGCCCACGTAGGCGCAGGTCACGCGCGGATTCACTTCGATGACCACGGGTCCGTCCCTCCCGTTCCACACCAGGTCGATGCCCACGTAGCCCCGCAGCCCGGGCAGGGCGCCTGCCACGCGCCGCGCCACGGCTTGCAGCACGCCGGTCCGTGGATCGGCGGCGGGCAGGGCGCCCGGTTGCACGCCCAGGTCGTGCAGCCAGCCGTCGGCGTCGATGTCCAGGTGCTGGCGGTTGAAGGCCACGGCGCGTGCAAGAACCGGACCGACGACGAGCGAAACCGAGAGCGCCTCGCCCTCCACCCAAGGCTCCATCACCGCGTGTTGCCGCGTGTGAAGATCCGTATCCGCGGCGGCGCGCGTCGCATGCACGCGGGTCGCCATGCTGCCCGCGCCGTCGTCGGGCTTCACGATCCACGGCCCGCGGTGGCCTTCCGCGAAGGCGAGGGGCGTGAGGATGCCGGCCTTCGCCAGCAGGGCGCAGGTGGCCCGCTTGCTCGAAGCCAGCCGGATGGCCGCGGCGCTGCAGCCGATCCAGCGTCGTGCGCCGACGGCCGCGTGCAAACGGAGCAGCAGCCCGCCGGACTCGGGCGCCACGATCCAGCACCCGTCGTGCAGGCGTGCCTGGCGGCGCACGAAGGCTTCCGCGCTTTCGCCGGGAAGGGCGGCGACCGCGTGCAGCCGATGGCGCGCCTCTTGCTGCCCCACCGCGACGGTGAGCTCGACGCCGGGAAGGCGGGCGAGGTCGCCCGCCATCGCGTCGCGCATGGCGCGGCCGGCGGCCAGCATGTCCTGGTGGGCGGCGCTGCCGCGGCCCAGGGCGGCCGTGCTTTCGGGATCGTCCGCGCTCAGCGGCTCATACACGAGGACTCGCGCCATGCCCGATGTGCTCCAGGTCATTCCCGTCATCGACTTGATGCGCGGCCAGGTGGTCCGCGGCGTGCGCGGCGAGCGCCACGCGTACCGGCCCATCGTGTCGCGGCTGGCGGACGGCAGCGCGCCGCTCGCCATCGCGCAGGGCTTGCGCCGGGCCGCGCCGCCGCCGGCCGGCTGCGAGCCCGTGCTGTACGTCGCCGACCTCGACGCGATCCAGGGCGGAACGCCGCAGGCCGAGGTGCTGCGCGACCTGCTGCAGGCGCAGCCCGACCTGTGCCTGTGGATCGACGCGGGCTTCACCGGCCCGGACGCGCTGCACGCCTTGCGGGGCATGCTGGGCACGGCGGCGGCGCGGCTGCGGCCGGTCTACGGCAGCGAATCGCTGGCGAGCCCGGCAGCGCTGGACGTGCTGGCGGATGACCCGCGCGCCATCCTCTCGCTGGACTCCCGGCTCGCGCGCCCGCTCGATCCCTCCGGCAGCTGGCAGCGTCCCGAGGCCTGGCCCCGCACCGTGATCGTCATGACGCTCGACCGCGTCGGCGCGGGCAGCGGGCCCGACCTGGAGACCTTCGCGCGCCTGCACGCCCTGGCGCCCGACCGCACGTGGATCGGCGCGGGCGGCGTGCGCGATGCCGCGGACCTGCGCGCGGCCGCGGCCGGCGGGGCAGCGGGCTGGCTGGTGGCGAGCGCGCTGCACGACGGCACCTTGCAGTTGGCTTGAGGCGGCCATGGCCGGCGCGAATCAGGAAGCGTGCCAGCGCGCGTCGCGACACAGTGTTCCAGTCGAGCGGGACAGGGTGCGCTTGGTGGTCGTCCTTGCGTGCAGTCGCGGCTTGGCATAACGCTTGCGGTCCCGCGGCGTGGATGCCAACTGGACCTGTCCGTTCTGCTCGCTGCATTGCGACGGCCTCGCGCTCGAAGGCGCGCCGGCGGCCCTGATGCTGAACGGCACGGACTGCCCGCGGGCCCGGGCCGGGCTGGACGCCCACCGCAGCCGCGACGCGCCGTCCGCATGCATCGACGGGTCCGCCGTCGCGCCCGAAGCAGCGGAGGCCGAGGCCGCGCGCCGCCTCGCGCTGTGGCGCCAGCCGCTCTTCGGCGGGCTGGGCACCGACCTCGCCGGCGCGCGGGCGCTGTACCGGCTCGCCGCGCGCACGTGCGCGATCTGCGACCACGCCGAAGGCGACGCGCTGTCGCTCGGGCTGCGTGCACTGCAGGACAGGGGCCAGTGCCACACCACGCTGGCGGAGGTCCGCGCACGCGCCGATCTCGTCGTCTGCGTCGGGACGACCGCGGTGGCCCTTTATCCCGAGTTCTTCCGGCGCGCCGGGCTGGACCGGCCCGACACGCCCTGCCGGCGCCTGGTGTTCCTCGGCGTCGAGCCGCCCGCCGGCTGGAAGGGGCAGCACGTCGCAGGCTCCGGCGACCTCTTCACGGACCTGCAACAACTCGCCGCGCTGGTCGCGACGGCGCCGTGCCGCGACGCCGACCCGGCGCTCGCCGACCTGGCACTGGCCCTGCGCGAAGCCCGCTACGCCGTGCTGGTCTGGGAGTCCGGCGCGCTGCCGCCGCACGGTGCCTTGCTGCTCGAGCGGATGCAGCGCATCGTGACCACGCTCAACCGCGGCACGCGCGCCGCGACCTTCGCGCTCGGTGGCAGCCACGGCGCCGCCACGCTGCAGCAGGTGTTCACGTGGCTGTCGGGCCTGCCGCTGCGCACGCGGCCCGGCCCCGACGGCGGCGAATACGACCCGCTGCGTTTCGCGGGCGGACGCCTGCTGGCGGACCGCGCCGTCGACGGCCTGCTGTGGGTGTGGAGCTGGGGACCCGACGGCCTGCCACCCGCCACGGACCTGCCGCGCATCGTGGTCGGCCCGCCCGCCATGGGGCCGCGCGTGCGCGATCGCAACTGCATCTTCCTGCCGGTCGCGACGCCGGGCGTGAATGCCGCGGGACACCTGTTCCGCACGGACGGCGTCGTGGTGCCGCTGGTGGCGGCGCGCGACGACGCGCTGCCTGGCGTCGCCCAGGTCGCCGCGCGCCTGCTGCACGCACTGGAGAGCGCATGACCACTCGCAGGCTGCGCGGCGGCCGCGTCCACGATCCCGCGAACGCGGCCGGCGGCGAGGTCCGCGACGTCGTCATGCGCGACGGCCGCATCGTCGCGCTGGACCCGCGCGAGGCCGTCGACGAAGAGATCGACGCCTCCGGCTGCATCGTGCTCGCCGGCGGCATCGACCTGCACAGCCACATCGGCGGCGGCAAGGTGAACCTCGCGCGCATGCTGCTGCCCGCGCACCGCTGCACGCCGGGCACGCTGCAGACCGGCCTGCGCTATGCGGAGATGGGCTACACCTCGGTCTTCGAGCCCGCCATGGCCGCCAGCAACGCACGCCAGGCCCACATGGAGATGGGCGACGTGCCCATCGTCGACCACGGCGCCTACGTGATGCTGGGAAACGACGAGACCTTCCTGGAGATGCTGGCGCGCGGCACCGGGCCCGAGCGCCTGCGCGATTACGTCGGCTGGATGGTGCACGCGACGAAGGCGCACGGCGTGAAGGTGGTGAACCCGGCCGGCATCTCGGCCTTCAAGTTCAACCAGCGCAAGCTGGACGTCGACGAGCGCCACGTGCACTGGCAGGTGACGCCGCGGCAGGTGATCGCGTCGCTCGCGCGAGCGGTGCACGAACTCGGGCTCGCGCATCCGCTGCACATCCACGCGAGCAACCTCGGGGTGGCGGGCAACATCGCCTCCACGCTCGCCACGATGGAAGCGCTGGAAGGCCTGCCCGGCCACCTCACGCACGTGCAGTTCCACAGCTACGGCACGGAGGGCCCGAAGCAGTTCTCGTCCGCGGCGCTCGCGCTGGTCGAAGCGCTGGACGCGCATCCCAACTGCTCGATCGACGTGGGCCAGGTCCTCTTCGGCCAGACCGTCACCGCTTCGGCCGACACGATGCGGCAGTACGCGAACCTCGACTTCGCCAGCCCGCGCAAGGCCGTCATCGCCGACATCGAGTGCGATTCGGGTTGCGGCGTGCTGCCCTTCCGCTACCGCGAGCAGAGCTACGTCAACGCGCTGCAGTGGAGCATCGGGCTGGAGCTGTTCCTGCAGGTACGCGACCCCTGGCGCGTCGTGCTGACCACCGACCACCCGAACGGCGCGCCGTTCACGAGTTATCCGCACCTGATGCGGCTGCTGATGGACAAGCCTTTCCGCGATGCGCAGCTCGCGCGCTTGCACCCGGAGGTCGCGGCGCAGTCGGCGCTGCGGCACATCGGGCGCGAGCTGTCGCTGGACGAGATCGCGATCATGACCCGCGCTGCGCCGGCCCGGCTGCTCGGGCTGCGCGATCGCGGCCACCTCGGGGCGGGCGCTGCCGCGGACGTGGCGGTGTACCGCGAGCAGGGCGACGCGGAAGCGATGTTCTCCCGCGCGGCCTGGGTGTTCAAGGACGGCGAGCTGGTCGTGCGGGACGGACGCGTCGTCGCCACGCCGGTCGGCGCGACGCATTTCTCCGAGCCCGAGTTCGATGCCGGCGTGCAGCGGCTGCTGGGCGACGCGCCGCTCGGCGTGCACGGCCGCCACGCCGCCATCGGCCCCGACGAACTCTGCGCCTGCTGCAACGGCGGGCGTCTCTTCCCCTGGGCCTGCGTGCCGCGGAGCCTGTGATGCGCATCCACGGGGTCACCATCGACGACACCTTCGCGGAGGCTTTCCCGATGAAGGCCACGCGCATCCTCGTGACGGCCGTGGACCTCACGTGGGCGCGGTACGCGGCGGCCAGCGCCACTGGCATGTCGACCTCGGTGATCGCCTGCGGCTGCGAGGCGGGCATCGAGCGCGAGCTGGCCCCGGAGGAGACGCCGGACGGGCGCCCGGGCGTGGCCATCCTGCTCTTCGCCGTGTCGGGCAAGGAGCTCGCGAAGCAGGTCGAGCGGCGCGTGGGCCAGTGCGTGATGACCTGCCCGACGACCGCCGTCTTCGCGGGACTGGCCGAGGGCGAGCCGGTGCCGCTGGGGCGCAACCTGCGCTTCTTCGGCGACGGCTGGCAGCTGTCGAAGGTGATCGCGGGCGTGCGCTACTGGCGCGTGCCCGTCATGGACGGCGAGTTCGTCGCGCAGGAGTCCACGCCCGTGACGAAGGCGGTGGGCGGCGGCAACCTGCTGCTGGTGGCACGTGACACGGAAGCCGCGCTCGCGGGCGCGATGGCGGCGGCCGCCGCGATGTGTGCGGTGCCTGGCGTGATCCTGCCGTTTCCCGGTGGCGTGGTGCGCTCGGGCTCCAAGGTCGGCAGCCGGTACGCGGCCGTGATCGCGTCGACCAACGATGCGTACTGCCCGTCGCTGAAGGGCGTGAACCCGCGCAGCGCCTTGCGCGACGAGGAACGCTCCGTGCTCGAGATCGTGGTGGACGGCCTGCGCGAGGAGGACGTTGCCGCGGCGATGCGCGCCGGCATCGCGGCCGTGGTGGCGCGAGGAGGGGCAGCGGGTGTGACGCGCATCTCGGCGGGCAACTACGGCGGCAAGCTGGGGCCTTTCCATTTCCACCTGCACGCGCTCGCGCCGGAAGGTGGCGCGCCATGAGGCACACGCTCGTGCTGCGCGGGATGCCGCAGTTGCGCGTGGACGCCCGCGCCCTGGAACCGGTAGCGCTCTCGACGCTCGGCCGCGAGGACGTGCTGCGCGTGGCGCTGCCGCAGGGGCGCGAGCACGTGCCGGTCGGGGAGTGGTTCGAGGTGCGCTCGCAGACCGTCGACGATCCCGTGCCGCGGCTGCAGGTCGAAGGCGAACTCGCGCGCTTCGACGCGATCGGCGCAGGTCTCGCGGCGGGGGCGATCGAAGTGCACGGCAACGTCGGCGACGCGCTCGGGCTGGGCATGGCCGGTGGTGAGCTTCGCGTGCATGGCTCCGCGCGCGATCTCGCCGGGTGCGCGATGCGCGGGGGCCGCCTGGAAGTGCTGGGCGACGTGGCGGACTTCGCGGCGAGCGCGCTGCCCGGAGAGATGGACGGAATGCGTGGCGGCACGCTGGTCGTCCACGGCCGCGCCGGCGCGCGCCTTGCCGACCGCATGCTGCGCGGCACGGTCGCCGTCCACGGCGATGCGAGCGACTTCCTCGCCTCGCGCATGGTGGCGGGCACCGTGGCGATCGGCGGGCGCTGCGGGATGCATGCAGGCTGGGGCATGCGGCGAGGCACGCTCGTGTTCGCCGGGGAAGCGCCCCGGCCACCGGCGACGTTCGTGCTCGTGGAGAGCGACGTGCGGGTGATGTGGCAGTTGCTTGCGCGTGATCTCTCGCGTCTCGGCGGAGCGTTCGCCGGGCTACCCTCGCGGACCGTCACGCGCTGGGTCGGCGACCTCTCGGTGCAAGGCCAGGGCGAGTGGCTGCTCTTGTAGGGTGGGCCGGCGACTGCCGGCGCCGGTGAGCGCCAGCGAACCCCACCGCGTGCCGCCAGGCACGTGCGCCGATCTACCGCTGCGCCGCCTTCGAATCGCAATGCACGTGCAACATCGCCGACCCCACGGGCAGGTACGCCCCGTAGCGCAGGATGTACTCGCGCTGCACCGCATAGGCCTCGTGCTCCCATTGCACCGCCTGTTCGCAGCTGGGCGCGATGCTGAACGCCGCGCCGCCGCGCAGCACGTCGTCGCCGCGGGCCACGCCCTGCAGGTAGTGCACCATCTCGTGCACGACGATGGAGCTGGCCAGCAGGTTGCCTTCGGGATCCAGCGCCTCGTCGATGTACAGGTTCCTGCCGCCCGCGTACCACCCGAGCACCTTGCACGGCTGGCCGCTGCAGGCCTGCTCGACGAAGAAGGCATGGGGCTTGGGAACCACCACGGGCGGCTCCGCGGGGGCGGGATACCCGGACAGCGTGACGGCCCAGGACAGCAGGGTGGCATAGAGGTCTGTCATCGACCCACTCTATCGTGCGGCCCGTGGTCGAGCGGGCCGTACGCTGTCAGCGCACCTGCCACCTGTCGGAAGGACAAGGTGCCGACCACGTCAACGCACGGCCTGGTCCAGGTGTTCCGCGCGATCGAGGCCCTTCGCCTGGTCCAGGCCCTGCGCGCCGCGCAGGATGGTGCCGGCGAGGTCGGCCTCGGTGAAGTCCGCGCCAGCGACGTCGGCGCCCGTGAGGTCCGCGCCCGCGAGCTTCGCGCGGAACAGGTTCGCGCCGCGCAGGTTGCTGTTGCGCAGGTTGGCGAAGGAGAGCAGGGTGCGGTTCAGGTCCGCCCGCTCGAAATTCACGCCCGAGAGGTTCGCGCCGGTGAGGTCGGTGCGCATCTGGCCCATGCCCTGGTTGCGGATCTCGACGCCGACGCGCGCCTGGCCAAGGTCGGCGCCACTCAGGTCGGCGCCCGGCAGGTCCGCGATGATGCGCGTGCCGCGCAGGTCGGCGCCCTTGAACACCGGCATCTTGCGCACCTGGCCGCCGAGGATCACCACCGACAGCAGGCTCGCGTCGCGCAGCTGCGCGCCGGTGAAGTCCGCGCCCATCAGCCAGGCGCCATTGAGGTTCGCGCCCGCGAGGTCGGCGCCGCGCAGGTCGGCCGAGACGAGCTTGCTGGCGAACAGGTTGGCCTTGCGCAGGCTGGCGCCGCGCAGGTCGAGGCCGCTCAGGTCGAGGTCGGAGAGGTCCTTGCCGTCCAGCACCGGCTTCGGTGCCTGCGAAAGCATGCGCGCGATCTCTTCGCGCGTGAAGTCCGCGGCCGGCGCGGCGCCACCCAGCGCGATCAGCAATGCGCCGCACCACCACCGGATGCGCATGGGGAAGCTGGCCACCTGTCCACCTCCGCAGGCAGGCTAGCACGCAGGGCTGCGCGGCCGGGTGGAGACCCGGTTGGGGAGCGGGGCATCAAGGAAGGCGGACATCCGAACGCAAAGGGCGCAAAGGTTTCGCAAAGGACGCGAAAGAAAACCTCTGAAGTTTTTCCTTTGAATCTTTTGCGTCCTTTGCGTAGCTTTTGCGCCCTTTGCGTTCGGATGTCCGCTTGCTTCAGCTCATGAACTGCAACCCCGCCAACCGCGCATACACCCCCCCGCGCGCCATCAGCTCCTCGTGCCTTCCCACCTCCACGATCCGCCCGTGGTCCAGTACCACGATGCGGTCGGCTTGCTGCACGGTGGCGAGGCGGTGGGCGATGACGAGGGTGGTGCGGTCGCGCATCGCGGATTCGAGCGCGGCCTGCACCATGCGTTCGCTCTCCGCGTCGAGGGCGCTCGTGGCTTCGTCGAGCAGCAGCAGCGGCGGGTTCTTGAGCATCGCGCGCGCGATCGCGATGCGCTGCCGCTGGCCGCCCGAGAGGCGCACGCCGCGTTCGCCGAGGAAGGTGTCGTAGCCCTCCGGCAGGGCGCGGATGAAGTCGTCGGCGAAGGCGCCGCGCGCGGCCGCGTGCACTTCCTCGTCGCTCGCGCCGGGGCGGCCGTAGCGGATGTTCTCCAGCGCCGACGCCGAGAAGATCACCGGTTCCTGCGGCACCAGCGCGATGCGCGTGCGCAGGTCCTGCAGGCGCAGCTCGCGGATCGCGGCGCCGTCGACGGCGATCGTTCCCTCCTGCGGATCGTAGAAGCGCAGCAGCAGCTGGAAGACGGTCGTCTTGCCCGCGCCGCTCGGACCCACCACGGCAACGGTCTCGCCGGGCGCCACATCCAGCGTGAAGTCCACCAGTGCCGGCGTCGCCGGCCGCGAGGGATAGTGGAAGCGCACGCCGCGCAGCGCCACGCTGCTGCCCGCGCGCGGCGCCGGCGGCGACAGCGGCTGCGGCGGCGACGTCACCGGCGAACGCGCGGCGAGCAGCTCCATCAGGCGCTCCGTCGCGCCGGCGGCGCGCAGCAGGTCGCCGTACACCTCGCCCAGCACCGCGATGGCGCCGGCGAAGATGCCGACGTACAAGGCGGCCTGCCCGAGCTGGCCGGCGCTCAGGTCGCCGCGGATCACCGCCTGCGTGCCTTCGTACAGGCCCCACAGCATCAGCGCCGCGTTCGCGATGATGACGAAAGCCACCAGCGCCGCGCGTGCGCGCGTGCGGCGGATGCCGGTCTGGAAAGCGTTCTCCGTCGCGCCGGAGAAGCGCGCGGCCTCGCGGTCCTCCGCCGCGTAGCTCTGGACGACGGGGATCGCGTTGAGCACCTCCGCCGCGATGGCGCTCGAGTCCGCCACGCGGTCCTGGCTCGCGCGCGAGAGGCGCCGCACGCGGCGGCCGAAGTACATCGCCGGCAGCACCACGAGCAGCACCACGAGCAAGACCTGCGTCATCACCCGTGGATGCGTGACGACCAGCATCCCGAGCGCGCCGGCGCCCATCACCAGGTTGCGCAGGCCCAGCGAGAACGAGGAGCCGACCACCGTCTGCACCAGCGTCGTGTCGGTCGTCAGGCGCGAGAGCACCTCGCCCGTCTGCGTGCTCTCGAAGAAGGCGGGGCTCTGTTCCAGCACGTGCGCATACACGGCGTTGCGCAGGTCCGCCGTCACGCGCTCGCCCAGCCAGCTCACGAGGTAGAAGCGGCAGGCCGAGAACAGCCCCAGGGCGACCGCCACCGCGAACAGCAGCAGGAAGTGCTCGCGCAGCGCCAGCAGGCGCTCGCCGGGGCCGGCCTCGATGCCGCGGTCGATCAGCGTCCGCAGTGCGATGGGGAAGAACAGCATCGCCGCCGCGGCGAGCAGCAGGAACAGCACCGCGGTGGCGATGCGCACCCGGTAAGGCCGCAGGAAAGGCAGGAGGCCGGAGAGGGACTGCGGGCTGCGGGGCGGGGTCGGCGGCATCGGCGCAGTGTAGTGACGCCCCCGGGGTGGCCTTTCGCGGGCATATTTCACGCTTCGGCGACCGGCCGGGGCGTGGCATACGCCTGCGGCTTAATCTGGCTGACACATTGTCACCACTGTTCCAGGGCCCGGAGTACATTCCCGCGCCATGGCGTTCCCCTCCTCGAAGAAGACCCCCCGCAGCCGCGACCTGAACCGGCCCTGGGAAGCCGGGGACTCGATCCCGGCGCCGGAGGCGCTGCACGAGGACGGCGACACGGGCTGGGCCCTGTGGCACGAAGCCTCGCAGCAGCAGGAGCGGCGCTTCGCCCCGACGGCGCCCATGACGCAGCCGCCCGGGATGAATCCGGAGGAGATCGCCTGGGCCGCCACGCAGCCCGCGGGCGCCACCTTGCTGCGCAGGCCGCTGGTGTCGAAGGCGGCGGAAAAGCCGCTCTTCACGCTGGAAGCCGCCATGATCGTCGCGCGCCGCAACAACCGCGTGTGCCCGCGGCCGCCGCAGTGGGACGCCTTCATGAAGCTGCTGCCGCCGAAGAAGTCCCTGCGCGGCACGCAGCAGCCACCCGCGCCGGCCACCGGCGCCGCCTGGGCCATCACCCCGCCGCTCACCAAGCGCCTCTGCTTCCGCGAGCAGATCGAGTGGGCGGAACGCGCCGGCGTGCTCGAAGCCGTCATGGCCTTCATGCAGTCCATGCCCGAGGAGGAATGGCTGCACATGGGCGAAGACTAGCAACAACTGCAACCGGACATTTCCGGCGCACTCCGCCACACGATGGCGCTGTGGCAGCATCGCGGGACATGACCTCCGCTCCCACGCACGGCGATTTCGAGGCAGCCCTGGACCTGTTCCGGACGCAGTTCGCGGAGCAATTGCCCGTGCGGCTGGCGGAGGCGCAGTCCGCGCTGCAGGCCTGGCGGGAGGAACCCGCGAGCGAGGAGCGGCTGCGCATCCTGCATCGCGTGCTGCACCGGCTCGCCGGGTCGGCCGGGACCTTCGGGATGCCGCGCTTCGGCGAAGCGTGCCGCGCCATCGAGCAGGGGCTCGACGCTTTGCTGGAGCGTTCCGCGCGGACGCCGGCCGACGTGGAGGCGATCGCCGGCGAGATCGAGGCGCTGGAGCAGGCGCTCCGGTGAACCGCCGGCCTGGCGCTCAGCACTCCTCCATGTGCGTCAGCTGCTCGATCGCGCGCTGCGCCTCCGCGATCGCGCCGGCCATCTTGCGCTTGTTGCCGGCGCGGTGGCGTCCGCCGGCCGCCAGCGAGTCGCGCCCGCGCAGGAGTTCCTTGTCGCCGAGATGGATGGTGTAGCGGCCGAACTCGTCCGCGCGGATGCTGTAGGTCAGCTGCCGCCCGGTGCTGCGCGTGTACTGCACGGTTTGCATGGCGGCACGATGCCGCGCGCGCGGCGAAGTCAAGGTCAGCGGGCGACCCGTCGCGCCGCAGGCCCAGGCGCCGTCCGAGCCCCGAGCAGGAATCCCGCGGATCGGTTAACATGGGACTTGCCGACGTTCCACAAGACCGTGCATCACTAGGTCCCTCTCCTGCTCCCGCTTCCGCAAGCGGCGAGCCGCCGAATCTCCCATCGATCATCTCTTGGCGTTTGCACCGCGCTGCGTGTGCCGCGCGGCCAATTTCCGTTCGAGAAAGGTGCCGTATTGGCCAAGGAAGAACTCCTCGAAATGCGCGGCAAGGTGGCCGAAGTGCTGCCTGATTCCCGCTACCGCGTGATCCTCGAGAACGGCCACGAGCTCGTGGCCTACACCGGCGGCAAGATGCGCAAGAACCGCATCCGCATCATCGCGGGTGATGACGTGAGCCTGGAGCTCTCGCCGTACGACCTGACCAAGGGACGGATCATGTTCCGGCACCTGCCGCCCCGCACGGGCTCCGCCCCGCGCCCGCAGTTCCGGCCCCGCCGTTGAGTGGTGCGCCAGGGAAGAAGAACAAGAATGAACCTTTCCATCGCCCACCCGACGCTGCAGGTCGGCAAGTTCCTCATCTCGCCGCTGACCCGGCTGCTCGAGAACGGCTGGATCGCAAGCTCCGTATCGATCCGCTCGGGCAGCGGAAGCGGCACCACCGACCGCGTGCTGCGGCTCACGCGCCTGTTCCGCGACAGCACCGCCGCGGCGGATTACGCCATGGGCGAAGGCCTGCAGTGGATCGGCGCGCCCGGGCGTTACTCGCTCAGCGGCGCGTAGCCCGCCGCCGCGGGGTAGAGTCCCTGCAGTTCCCTGACCGGCTCCCCTCGTGCTCCGAGCCGACAAGAGGCCGCACTGCGGCTCCACAGGTTCCCTGCGTTGCACCTGAGGAGTTGTCCATGCCCCGTCCGAGTGGCCCGTCCGTCTACCTTCCACCCCCCGTGGATCCTCCCCTGCGGCGCGCCGGCGCGCGCTGGGGCCGCGGCGCGGGGTCCGCGCTCGACGAGGTGCGGCGCGAGCGCGCCGGCAAGCCGCTGCCGGAGCCGTCTCCGGTTGCCCCGCCGGCGCGCCGCCTCGGAGGTGGGGCTTGAACGGCGTGCAGCAACCGCTGGCCCTCCGCTACGAGGTGGAGCTGTCGTACGAGGTGCGCAACGGCCCGGCCGACTTCATCTTCAACGTGCAGGCCGCCCGCACGCCCCGGCAGTGGGTGGGGTGGGAATCGCTCGCCACGACGCAGTTCGTCCCCTTGCAGGAATTCGTCGACCCGCCATCGGCGGCCCGATTCCTGCGACTGCAGGCGTACCCCGGCGAGCTGGTGCTGCGCTACGCGGCAAAGGTGCAATTGCAGCACCACAGGCAGCACCCCGCCGACGTGCAGGAGATCCGGGTGGCGGACCTGCCCGGGACTGTCCTGCCCTTCCTGTATCCCAGCCGCTACTGCGAGTCGGACAAGCTCAACGCCTTCGCGATGGCGCAGTTCGGCTCGCTGTGGCAGGGCCATGCGCGCGTGCAGGCGATCTGCGACTGGGTGCAGCGGCACGTGGCCTTCGCCTCCGGCAGTTCCAGCGGCACGACGAGTGCCGTGGACACCTTCCAGGAGCGGCGCGGCGTCTGCCGCGACTTCGCCCACCTGATGATCGCGCTCTGCCGGGCGGTCAACATCCCGGCGCGGTTCACGACGGGGCTCGATTACGGCGCGGATCCCGCGCTCGGGCCGACCGACTTCCATGCCTACGTGGAGGCCTACCTCGGCGGCCGGTGGTACATGTTCGATCCTTCGGGCACGGCCATTCCGATGGGCTTCGTGCGCCTCGCCTCGGGCAGGGACGCGGCGGACACCGCCTACGCCTCGATCTTCGGCGACGTGGTTCCCGGCAGGCGCATGCTGGCCATCCACGCCGAGGCGGGCCCCGACGGCGTGGTACGGGAGCCGTACCGCACCACGGACGCCATCTCGAGCAGCGACATCTAGGCGCGGCCCGCGCGCCCCCTTGCGGGCCGGATAATGATATGTATACTTATCATCTTCCGGTTTCCCGAGGAGGGTAGCGATGCAATTCCACCTGGACGGCTTCAAGCCTGGCGATCCCCACATCCATGCCGCGGCCCCCTCGGCGCGCCCGCACACGGACGCCGTGCCCGAGCAGGTGGACGTGCTGATCGTCGGCTGCGGTCCCGCCGGCCTGACGCTGGCGGCGCAGCTTGCCGCGTTCCCCGACATCCGCACCTGCATCGTCGAGCAGAAGGAAGGCCCGCTGCAGCTGGGCCAGGCCGACGGCATCGCCTGCCGGACCATGGAGATGTTCGAGGCCTTCAACTTCGCCGAGCGCGTGCTGAAGGAAGCCTGCTGGATCAACGAGGTCACCTTCTGGAAGCCGGACGAGAAGGAGCCCGGCAGCATCGTCCGCCACGGCCGCGTGCAGGACACCGAAGACGGCCTCTCCGAATTCCCCCACGTCGTGCTGAACCAGGCGCGGGTGCACGACTTCTACCTGGAGTTCATGCGCAACTCTCCCAGCCGGCTGGAGCCGCATTACGCGCGGCGCGTCGCCGACGTGAGCGTCGACCCGGCTGCGAAGGACTACCCCGTGACCGTGCGCCTGGAGCGCACCGACCCCGCGCACGAAGGCCGGCAGGAAACGGTGCGCGCCCGCTACGTCGTGGGCTGCGACGGCGCGCGCAGCGCGGTGCGCAAGGCGATCGGCCGGCAGCTGGTGGGCGACTCCGCCAACCAGGCCTGGGGCGTGATGGACGTGCTGGCCGTCACCGACTTCCCCGACATCCGCTACAAGTCCGCGGTGCAGTCCGCCGCCGGCAACCTGCTGGTGATCCCGCGCGAGGGCGACTACCTCGTGCGCCTGTACGTGGAGATGGACAAGCTCGGCGAAGAGGAGCGCGTGGCCAACCGCGGCATCACGCTGGACCATCTCGTCACCACCGCGCAGCGCATCCTGCAGCCCTACACGCTGGAGGTGAAGGAGGTGCCCTGGTGGTCCGTGTACGAGATCGGCCAGCGCATCTGCGACAAGTACGACGACGTGCCCGCGCAGGACGCCGGCGCGCGCATGCCGCGCGTCTTCATCGCCGGCGATGCCTGCCACACCCACAGCCCGAAGGCGGGGCAGGGCATGAACTTCTCCATGCAGGACACCTTCAACCTGGGCTGGAAGCTCGCTTCGGTGCTGCGCGGCCAGTGCTCGCCGAAGCTGCTGGACACCTACTCGCAGGAGCGGCAGGTGGTGGCGCAGGAGCTGATCGACTTCGACCGCGAGTGGGCCAAGATGTTCAGCGACCGCGCGAAGCAGGTGGCCGACGGCGCGGCCGAAGGCGTGGACCCGAAGGAGTTCCAGAAGTACTTCGAGCGCCACGGCCGCTTCACGGCGGGCATGGGCACGCACTACAAGCCCTCGCTGGTCACCGGCGAAGCGACGCACCAGCCGCTGGCCACGGGCTTCACCATCGGCACGCGCTTCCATTCCGCGCCGGTCGTGCGCATCGCGGACGGGAAGCCGGTGCAGCTGGGCCATGCCGGCAAGGCGGACGGCCGCTGGCGCCTGTATGCCTTCGCGGGTGCGGACCGCAGCGGCCTCGACGCCTTGTGCAGGTTCCTGGCGGAATCGCCCGATTCGCCGGTGCGCCGCTTCACGCCCGTGGGACAGGACGTGGACGCCGTGTTCGACCTGCGCGCCATCTTCCAGCAGCCGCATGCGGAGCTGGACCTCGGCGCGATGCCGGGCCTGCTGCTTCCGCGCAAGGGCCGCCACGGACTGCGCGATTACGCGAAGGTCTTCTCGCCCGACCTGAAGAACCGCCAGGACATCTTCGACCTGCGGGGCGTGGACCGGAAGCAGGGCGCGCTCGTGGTCGTGCGGCCGGACCAGTACATCGCCCACGTGCTGCCGCTCGCAGCGCACCGGGAGCTGGCGGACTTCTTCGCCCGCTTCATGCTGCCGAACTAGGTCCGGCCATGGTGTCCGGCTCCGGCGACGGCAGCCGGAACACGAATTCGGCTCCCTTGCCGATCCCGGGGCTCTTGGCCTGCACGGTACCCCCGTGCAGTTCCACGAGCTGGCGCACGAGCGCCAGCCCCACGCCGATGCCGCCGCCGCGCATCTCCTGCCCCTGCGGCGCCTGCGTGAACAGGTCGAAGAGCTTCGGCAGCACCGGCGGGAAGATGCCGATGCCGTTGTCCTGGATGCGGCACACCACTTCGTTGCCTTCCTGGCTCACCTTCACCCAGACCGAGCCGCCCTGCGGCGTGTACTTGATCGCGTTGTCGATCAGGTTGACGCACACCTGCTGCATGCGCGAGAAGTCTGCTTCCACGGGCAGCGGGGTGGGCGGCAGCAGCGCCTCGAGCTGGATGGATTTGCGCGCGGCCTGCTGCTGCATGCCTTCCACGACGTCTTCCAGCAGCTCGCGGAAGTCGATCCGGGCCTTCGACAGGTTCACCTTGCCGAGCTCCAGCCGGTTCACGTCCATCAGGTCGTCGGCGAGGTTGGTGAGGATGCCCAGCTGGTTGGACAGCTGCTTGACCGCCTTGCGGCCGCGCTCGTCCGTCACCAGCCTCTCCAGGATGAAGGCGGTGTTCGTGAGCACGGCGAGGGGATTCCGCACCTCGTGCCCGAGCTTGCGCAGGAAGACGCGCGTCTGCTCCCTCGCCTCGCCGAGCTGCACCATCTCGTGCTCCACGCGTTCCGTCTTCGCGCGCTGGTCCGTCATGTCGCGCATGACCTTGACGTAGCCGAGGATGGCGCCGTCCGCGCCGCGCACCGGCGACACGCTGCCCGTGACCCAGATGCGCGTGCCGTCCTTGCGGAGGTGCCAGCGCGAGTCTTCGGAGTAGGCGTCCTCCGCCGCGACCTTGAGTTCGTACTCGTGGTAGCGGCGCTCCCGGTCCTCGGGCGTGAAGACCAGCTCGACGCTGCGGCCGACGGCCTCGTGCGGCGCATGGCCGAGGATGCGTTCCGCAGCGCCGAGCCATTCCTGCACGATGCCGTGCGGGTCCAGCACGAGCACGGCGTAGTCGCGATTGTGGTGCAGCCAGTGCGCCACGAGCGGGGACACCTGGACGGGCGCGGAAGGAGTGGTCATGGGCTGCCTTCACTGTAAGGCGCCCTGGGGATTTCGTGGTGCGAGTGCGTGCGCGCCGATATCATCAGCGCTCCACACGGGAGCCCAGCCATGGAATTCGTCCTTCGCAGCGCGAACTTCGCCGAGCAGCAGAGCCTGCCCATGGAACACGTCCACCATGCGATGGGCGCGGGCGGCGGCAACGTCTCGCCCGAGCTGGCCTGGAGCGGTGCCCCCGCGGGCACGAAGAGCTTCGCCCTCACGATGTACGACCCCGACGCGCCCACCGGCTCCGGCTGGTGGCACTGGGTCGTGTACGACATCCCGGCGAACGCGACCGGCCTGGCCAGGGGCGCAGGGGCCGCTGGTGGCGCGCAGCTGCCACGCGGCGCGAAGCAGGGCCGCACGGATTTCGGCAGCAAGGAATACGGCGGCGCCGCGCCGCCGCCCGGCCATGGCCCGCACCGCTACGTGTTCACGCTGTACGCGCTGAACACGGAGAAGCTGGACGTGCCCGAGGACGCATCGGCGGCCTACGTCGGCTTCATGATCCACTTCGCGAAGATCGGCGAAGCGAAGCTGACCGCGCGCTACGAACGCTAGGAGGACAACGGCATGGCGACGAGCAAGAACACGGTCTGCCTCTGGTACGACGGCAAGGCACTCGAAGCCGCGCGCTTCTATGCGGAGACCTTTCCCGACAGCGCGGTGGGGGCGGTGCATCGCGCACCCGCCGACTATCCGTCCGGCAAGGAAGGGGACGTCCTCGTCGTGGAGTTCACGGTGATGGGCATTCCCTGCATCGGCCTGAACGGCGGCGCGGAGTTCCAGCACAACGAGTCCTTCTCCTTCCAGGTCGCCACCGACGACCAGGCCGAAACCGACCGCCTGTGGAACGCGATCGTCGGCAACGGCGGCCAGGAGAGCGTGTGCGGTTGGTGCAAGGACAAGTGGGGCATCTCGTGGCAGATCACGCCGCGCGTGCTGACCGACGCGTACACCGACCCGGACCGCGCGGCGGCGAAGCGCGCCTTCCTGGCCATGATGGAGATGGGCAAGATCGACATCGCGAAGATCGAAGCGGCGCGTCGCGGTGGCTGACGAGCCGCAGCGCCTGTCGAAGGTAGTGGCGGCGCTCGCGAAGTGCTCCCGCCGCGAAGCCGAGCAGTACATCGCCGAAGGCTGGGTGCGTGTGGACGGCCGCTGCGTGGAGGAGCCGTTCTTCCGCGTGGCCGCCACGCAGCGCGTGGAAGTCGATCCGCAGGCCCGCTTGCAGCGGCCGGTGCGCGCCACCTACCTGTGGCACAAGCCCGCGGGCGTGCGCAACGAAGAGGCGCTCGCGCAATTGGGGCCCGCCACCCACTGGGCCGGGGACGCATCCGGCATCCGCTACGCGAAGGGCCACGGCACCGGGCTGCAGCTGCTGATGCCGCTGCCGATGGAAGCCGCCGGGCTGTCGGTCTTCAGCCAGGACGACGGCATCGTGCGCAAGCTGACCGAAGACGCCGCACTGCTGGAGCAGGAACTGGTGGCCGAAGTCGCGGGCACCGCGGCGCCCGATGCGCTGGCGCGCCTGGGCCGCGGCCTCGTGCCGGCGAAGGAGCTTCCGCCGGCGCGCGTGAGCTGGCAGAGCGAGACGCGGCTGCGGCTCGCCGCCAAGGGCATCGCGGCCGACCGCGTCCCCGCGTTGTGCGCGGAGGCGGGGCTGCAGCTCGTGTCGCTCCGCCGCATCCGCATCGGCCGCGTGCCGATGGCGGCGTTGCCGGCTGGGCAGTGGCGCTACCTGCCGACGGGGGAGCGTTTCTAGCGATGGCATCGCTCGTCCGCGAAGAGGAAGTCGAATTCACCACGATGCGTTCGCAAGGGCCGGGCGGCCAGAACGTCAACAAGGTGGAGAGCGCGGTGCACCTGCGCTTCGACATCCGCGCGTCGTCCCTGCCCGAGCGCGTGAAGGAGAAGCTGCTCGCGCTGCCGGGTCGGCGCGTGACGAAGGACGGCGTCCTGGTGCTGAAGGCGCAGAGCGCGCGCACGCAGGAACAGAACAAGGCGCTGGCGCTGGAGCGCCTGGAGCAGTTCGTGGAGGAGGCCTCGCGCGTCGAGGAGGTCCGGCGTCCCACCAGGCCGACCTACGGCTCGAAGCAGCGGCGGCTGGAAGGAAAGGCGATCCGCTCGCAGGTGAAGGCGGCGCGGCGCAAGGTGGACGAGTAGCCGTCGGCGGCGTCCGACTGCCGATGCGGCGCGACGCCGACAGGGGAGGCCCCTGCCGCCGGGCCACAGTTCACCGCGACGGTTCTGCCATCCCGAGAGACGCCCATGCACGTGATGTTCCGCTTGCCGCCCCTGGCGGGGGCGATGCTGCTTGCCACCCTGCCCATCGCCTGGGCCGAGTCGCCGCTGCCGGACCCGGTGGCGCCGGCGGTGCTCGGGCGGCCGCTCGACCAGATCAAGCCCGCGGCGAAGGCGACGCGGCCCAAGCCCGTGACCGCGAAGCCGGTCAAGAGCCCGCAGGCTCCCGCCACCAGCACGCTGGGCGCCAGCCGGCCGTTCGCCGCGCCCGTGGCGGTTGCCGCCCCATCGGCGCAGCAGGCGCCATCCGGCCAGCACGTGCCCAAGCAGGCGCTCGACGACCGCGCCGATCCGCGCCACGCGTTGCCGGACAACGTCGGCAAGGGCACGCATCTTGCCCGCAAGCCGCTCGGCCCCGGTGCCTACTTCAGCAGCAAGGCCCAGACGGTCGTGCGCCGCTACTACGACGCGCACCCCGCGTCCGCGCGCGCCGCGAACTGGCAGATCGGCGAGCCGATCCCGTCGCGCGCGAAGGTGACGGGCGTGCCCGACGCCGTGCGCGTCTCGCTGCCGCCGGTGCCCCCCGGCCACCAGTACGTGCAGGTGGATGGCGAGGTGGTGCTCGTCGCGATGCAGTCGCGCATGGTGGTGGACGGCATCAGCCGCGCGGCGCGCTGAGGGAGACAGGCGCGCGCCCCCGGCGCAGAATCGGCTCCTGCGTGCTTGCGCGGGAGCCGAACATGATGCAGCGCCGAACTTTCGTGTCTGGAATCGGAGCGATGGGATTCGCCGCGGCAGGGTGCGCGATCGCGCTGATCGTGCGTGCGCAACGTGCGACGCAGCCCATCGCAGGATCGCCGCGCCAGCGCCTCGGCCAGGCGCTCGCCAAGGGCCGCTTCGGCACCGACGGCGTGGCGTCCGGCGCGCAGCCGGGCGTGTTCGTGGTGGTTGCCGTGGACACCCGCGCGGACACGCTGCTGCTGCGGGACGAGGGCGGCCGCACGGACACCGTGCACGTGAACGCCGCGAAGTTCGACCTCGATACCCTGAAGGCCGGCGACGAAGTGGAAGTCGACTTCGTCCTGCAGCCGGAGGGCAGCACGCGGCTGGAGGCGGGAACGCTCTGGAAGGTGGAGCGCTGACGCGCTAGCCGATCAGCCGGCCCAGCGTGCAGGGCGTGCGGGCATCGCACCCGAGGCAGAGGCTCTGGCAGGCCTTGCGCGCGCCGGCGGTGGCGACGGCGCGCGGGTCCTTCTTCGGATCGGCCGGCACGGTGGGCGCGGCGGGAGTCTTCCTCGCGAAGGAGGCCTTGAAGGCGGCGAACGTGGGCATGGTGGCAGCTCCATGACGGGACAGGCTCCACTCTGCGCGCGGCGTGCAACGGAACATTGACGCGCCTCAAGGGCAGGGCGCGGCGCGCCCCGGCCCTTGCGGTGCCTCAGTCCCTGGGGAGGACGACGGTGTCGATCACGTGGATCACGCCGTTGTCGGCGGCGATGTCCGCCTTGACCACGTTGGCGCCGTCCACCTTCACGCCGCCCGCGGTCGCGACGTTCAGGGCGCTGCCTTGCACCGTCTTCACGCTGCCCGGCTTCAGGTCCTGGGACATCACCTTGCCCGGCACCACGTGGTACGTGAGCACGGCCGCCAGCTTGGCCCTGTCCGCCAGCAGGGCGTCGAGCTGGGCCTTCGGCACCTTGGCGAAGGCCGCGTCGGTCGGCGCGAACACGGTGAAGGGGCCGGGTCCCTTCAGCGTCTGCAACAGGCCGGCTTTCTCCAGGGCGACGGCGAGCGTCTTGAAGTCGCCGGCGGCGACGGCGGTGTCGACGATGTCCTTGGCCTGCGCGGACAGGCCGCAGATAGCGAGGGCGACGACGAGGAGGGCTTTCTTCACGGGGGCTCCTTTGGGTGGGGGGAAGTTTGTCCAGGACAACCTAGAATGGCTGCGAACAATATCGGCCGGAATGCCGGTTGTCAAGGATTTGTCTTGGACAAAACTGGGGAACAAGAGCTGCTGTTCAGCATTGCCGCGGTGGAACGGGAGGTCGGCCTCTCCAAGGACGTGCTGCGCGTCTGGGAACGCCGCTACGGCTTTCCCAGCCCGGAGCGGGACGCCCGGGGCGAGCGCGCCTACCCTGCGGGCCAGGTGCAGCGCCTGGCGCTCATCAAGCGCTTGATGGACCGCGGCCACCGGCCGGGGCGGCTGTTGCAGGCGCCGGTCGAGGAACTGCGGACGCTGGCCGGCGGCGGCGTCACCGGGCGCGAGGCGCCGCCGTCCGGGACGACCCCCGGGGCGATCGATGGCCTGATGCGGCTCGTGCGCGGGCACGACGCGCGCGGACTGGGCGAGGCCCTCCAGCGTCGTCTCGTCGAAGAGGGTTTGCAGAAATTTGTCCTGGACACGGTGGCGTCCATGGCCGTGCAGGTGGGCGAGGAGTGGTCCCGCGGCGAGCTGCGCATCCACGAGGAACACCTCTTCACCGAGGTGGTCACGCGCGTGCTGCGGCAGGCCATCGCGCAACTGCCTGCCGGCCAGGCGCCGGTGGTCCTGCTCACGACCTTGCCGGACGAGCCGCACGGCCTCGGCCTGCTGATGGTGGAGTGCATGCTGGCGCTGCAGGGCGCGCGTTGCATCTCCCTGGGAACGCAGATGCCCATCCTGGAGATCGCGCGCGCCGCGCAGGCGCACGAAGTCGACGCGGTCGCCTTGTCCTTCTCCGCCGCCTTTCCCGCGCGCCTCGGGCCCCAGCTGGTGCGCCAGTTGCGCACGGCCCTGGAGCCCGGCGTCCAGCTGTGGGCGGGCGGCGCGGGCGCGGGCCAGCTGGCCCGCGTCGAGGGCGTGCGGGTCACGGGGGAGCTCGCCAACGTGGCCTCGGTGATCGCTGCCGCCCCCACCTGACCGCGTCCTTGGACCCGCTCAACACCGCCACCTGGCTCGCGCCCGACGTCGCCGCGTTCTACGCGCGCGCGTCGGGCCTGCAGGCGCCGGAAGCCAGGGTGCTCGCGGAACTGCGGCCCCGGATGGAACGGTGGTCCATGCTCGACATCGGTGTCGGCGGTGGCCGCACGACGCAGCACTTCGCTCCCGCCGTTGCCGACTACACGGGCATCGACATCTCGCCCCTGATGGTGGACCACTGCCGCCGCCAGTTCGGCTCCGCGCGCTGCCGCTTCGAGGTGATGGACGTGCGCGACCTGTCCGCGCTGGGAACGAAGCGCTTCGACCTGGTCCTCTTCAGCTTCAACGGCCTGGACTACCTCGGCCACGACGACAGGCTGCGCGCGCTGGCGCAGGTGCGGTCCGTGTGCCGGCCCGGTGCGCTGTTCTGCTTCTCCACGCACAACATGCACGCGCTGCCGCACCTGATGCGCCTGCGGGCGCAGCACTGGGGTGACCGCGCGCAACGCCTGCGCAACCTGCGCAACTGGCTGCGATGGCAGGTGGTTCACGCGCGGGAGACGGCGAAGGCCTGGCGCGAGCGGCGCGATTGGGCCGTCGTGAACGATGGCGCGCACGAATGCCGCTTGCGCACCTACTACATCCGCCCCGCGGCGCAGCTCGCCCAGCTCTCGCCCGTGTTCGACCACGTGCGAGTCTTCTCGCGCAATGGCGACGAGCTGTTCGGCGAACGGCTGGAGCAGGTGGAGGACGACTGGCTGTACTTCCTGTGCTCAGTCCCGGGGCGTGGCGGTCCTGGCGGGGCCTTCGCGCCGGGCGAGTTCCCAGAAGGCGCGTCCCGCGGGTGAAAGCCGCGCGGCGTCGAGGCAGGCGATCGCGACGCGGCGCGCCACGCGCGGCGTGATCGGCCGGATGACGATGCCGGCGCGGGGTTGCTCGGGCAGGCTCAGGCCCGCGAGGACGGACACGCCGTTCCCATGGGCCACGAACTCCAGGATCGACACGAGCTGGAAGAGTTCGTGCGCCACCTTCGGCCGCAGCCCCGCACGGTCGAACATCCCGAGGATCATGTCCTGCGACCCCGCCTGCGTGAGGATCAGCGGGTACTCGGCGAGGTCGCGCACGGACACGGTGGCGCCTTTGGCGAGCGGATGGTCCTGCGGCAGCACGGCGACGAGTTCGTCGGTCGCGAGCGCCACCGTGTCGAGCGAGGGCTGGGGCAGGCGCACGACGCCGATCTCCACCTTGCGCTCCACGAGGTCCTGCTCGATGTCCGGGTCCGCTCGCTCGGTGACGTGCACCTCCACCCCGGGGTGACGCCGGCGGAACTTCTCCAGCAGCGGCGGCAGCAGCCGCAGCGAGGTGCTGGGCCCGATGGAGCCGATGCGCAGCAGGCCGGTGTGCAGGCCGCGCGATGCGCCCGCCACCGACTTCACCTGCTGCAGCGACGCGAAGACGTCCCGCGCGTGCGACAGCGCTGCCTCGCCTGCGTGCGTCAGCACGACGCCGGCGGCCATCCGGTCCACCACTTCGCAGCCGAGGGTGGTTTCCAGCGCGCGCAGCGCGTGGCTGGTGGCGGAAGCGCTCATCCCGATCTTCGCACCCGCGGCCGCGATGCTGGACGCGCCGGGCAAGGCCGCCAGCAGCTCCAGCTGCCGCAAGGTGGGAAGGCCCGCATCGAGCGCCATTGAATCCAGATTCAATTGAAAGTGAAGATGCTTGAATCCTAGACTTGCACCCATGAACACGCAAGCACAAGTCCTCCGCATCGAGGCCGGCCAGGCGCTGCCGCTTCCGCGCCGCACGGGTGGACCTGTGGTCCTCACCGAGGGTGAACTGGTGATGCAGCAGCCGGCGCAATGGCTGGGAGGGACGGTCGTCCTGTCCGCGCCCGTGCGCATCGCGGCGCCGGCCACGCTCCCCACGGGCTCGCCGGGCGAATTCATCGCGGCTTCCGCCGCGACCGTGGTGGTCCCCGCCGCGCAGCCGTCGGTGGTCCTGTCCTCCCTGCGAGCCACTGCAGCCTGGGTGCGTGGCCTGGGCGTCTCGCCGCACGCGGCGAGCTGAAGGCGCGTGCGGGTAGACTGGCCCGCATGAGCCATCCCACCGCGCTCGCCGGCACCGTCCGGGTGCTGGCTTTCGACGTCTTCGGCACCGTCGTCGACTGGCACGGCAGCATCGTGCGCGAAATGGCGCGACTGCATCCGCAGGTGGACGGCGACGCCTTCGCGCTCGCCTGGCGCGAAGGCTACCGGCCGGCGATGGCCCGCGTCATGCGGGGCGAACTCGGATGGACGCGGATCGACGACCTGCACCGGATGATCCTCGACGACATCCTGCCCCGCTTCGGCCTGCAAGGTCTCGGCGAGGCGGAGCGCGCGCACCTGAACCGCGCCTGGCACCGGCTGGATCCCTGGCCGGACAGCGTCGCCGGACTGGAGCGGCTGAAGCGCCGCTACACCGTGTGCACGCTCTCCAACGGCAACATCGGGCTGCTCACCGACATGGCCAAGCGCGCCGGCCTGCCCTGGGACTGCGTGCTCTCGGCCGAAGTCTTCCGCGCCTACAAGCCGGACCCTGCCACGTACCGCGGCGTGGCGCAGGTGTTCGACCTGCAGCCGGAGCAGGTGATGCTGGTGGCGGCCCACCATGACGATCTCGAGGGCGCGCGGGCCTGCGGCTTGCGCACGGCCTACATCGAGCGGCCGCTCGAGTTCGGCGCGGCGCGTCCCAAGGACGTCTCGCCCCGGCCGGAGAACGACCTGCACTGCGCGGATTTCCTGGCGCTGGCGGACGCGCTGGGCGCTTGATCTCCGGAGGCAACGCGGCCTTTGCCGTCCAGCGACAATCCTCCCATGCTCCAGCGAACGCGCTTCTCCGCAGACCCAGCCACGAACACCCCCGTCCTCCACACCCTCCCCAACGGCGTGCGCCTGCTTGCGCTGCCCATGCCCCACGTCCAGAGCGTCAGCGTGGGCGTGTTCCTGCACGTCGGTTCGCGCGACGAGACGCCGGCCACCAACGGCATCGGCCACGTGCTGGAGCACATGGCCTTCAAGGGCACCGCCACGCGCTCGGTGCAGCAGATCAACCTGGATGCCGAGCGGCTCGGCGCCGACGTCAATGCCTTCACCGGCAAGAACATGACCGGCTACTTCATGACGGGCCTCGGCCGCCACGCGGAGCAGCTGCTGCGCATGACGGCCGACATCGTCCTGAACAGCACCTTTCCCGAAGACGAGCTGCGGCGCGAGCTGGAAGTGATCCGGCAGGAGGCGATCGAGTACGCCGAGGATCCGCAGGAGAGCTCCAGCGAGCTCCTGGACCGCGCGCTCTGGGGCGAGGACCCGCTGGGCATGCCCGTGATCGGCACCGTGGAGAACATCGAGCGCTTCACGCGCGACGACGTCGTGCGGCACGTGCAGGCGCACTACGTCGCGGGGAACACGGTCGTCGCCGCCGCCGGCAACTTCGACGTGGACGCTTTCCTGGCCGTGGCCGGCGATCTCTTCTCCGCGATGCGCACGTCGGGCGACGCTGCGGAAGGACGCACCATCGTCCCTCCGAGGTACATCGGCCACGCCGTGGCGCGCCGCTTCACGCAGGTCTCGCAGGTCTTCCTGAACATGGCGTACCCGCTGGCGCCCCCCGCGCCGGAGCACCTGCCGCAGCAGCGCTGGCGCCTGGCGGCGTCGCTCGCGGCGCACCTGTTCGGCGGCGGCATGTCCGCGCCCTACGTCGACACGGTGCGCGAGCAGCTGGGGCTGGCCTACTCGGCCGATGCCTCGATGGAAAGCGGCGACGTGTGGGCCAGCTTCATCGTGCATGCGGTGACCACCCCGGACAAGCTGGACCAGCTGGTCGCCGCCACGGGCGGGCTGCTGCGTTCGCACGTGGCCGCCATCGATCCGGTCCACCTCGAGCGCGCGAAGAACCAGCTGACGGTCTCGCGCGTGCGGACCTCGGAGCGCACCTACGCGACGATGGAGCAGGCCGTCGAGGAACTCTTCGCGAGCGGAACGCTCACGCCCATGGCCGAGACGATCGCGACGATAGCGGACATCCGGGCCGACGAGGTGCGCGAAGTCTTCGAGCGCATGCTGCGCTACCCGGTGGCACTGTCGATCACGGGCAAGGGCGCGGCACTCAAGTCGGCGCGCAGGCTCACGGCCTCCCTGGCCGCCGCTGTGGAATGATAGTGCGATGTCGCAACGTCCCGTTACCAGCTTCGCCAGCCTGTCCCTTCCTGCCGCCACGCTGGAGAACCTGAGCCGCCTCGGCTACACCGAGATGACCGCGATCCAGGCCGCCAGCCTGCCGCCCGCGCTGGCGGGCAAGGACCTGATCGCGCAGGCGAAGACCGGAAGCGGCAAGACCGCCGCGTTCGCGCTGTCCCTGCTCGCCCGCCTCGACGCGCGCCGCTTCGCCGTGCAGGCGCTCGTGCTGTGCCCCACGCGCGAACTGGCCGACCAGGTCACCACCGAGATCCGCCGCCTCGCGCGTGCCGAGGACAACGTGAAGGTGGTCACGCTTTCGGGCGGCGTGCCGCTGCGGGGGCAGGCCACCAGCCTCGAGTACGGCGCCCACGTCGCGGTCGGCACGCCGGGCCGCATCCTGGACCACCTGGAGCGCGGCAACCTCGCGCTCGATGCGCTCAACACCCTCGTGCTCGACGAAGCGGACCGCATGCTGGACATGGGCTTCGTCGACGACATCGCCAAGGTCGCGCGGCAATGCCCGGCGCAGCGGCAGACCCTGCTGTTCTCCGCGACCTATCCCGAAGGCATCGCGAAGCTGGCCGCGCAGTTCCTGCGCGATCCCGTGACGGTGAAAGTCGAGGCGCAGCATGCCGGCGACCAGATCCAGCAACGCTGGTACGAGGTGAGCGAGTCGCAGCGGCTGACCACGGTCGCGCGCCTGCTGGACCACTTCCGTCCCGCGAGCACGCTGGCCTTCTGCAACACCAAGGCGCGCTGCCGCGAGCTGGTGGAACTGCTGCAGGCGCAGGGCTACAGCGCGCTCGCACTGCATGGCGACCTGGAGCAGCGCGACCGCGACCAGGTGCTGGTGCGCTTCGCCAACCGCAGCTGCTCCGTGCTGGTGGCCACCGACGTGGCCGCACGTGGGCTCGACGTCGCCGGCCTCGCCGCCGTGATCAACGTGGACGTGACGCCCGACCCCGAGGTGCACGTGCACCGCATCGGGCGCACTGGCCGCGCGGGCGAGACGGGGCTGGCCCTCAGCCTGGCAAGCCTGGACGAGATGGGCGCGGTGGGCCGCATCGAGCAGCTGCAGGGGCGCGAGTCGGTGTGGCACTCGCCGGCGGAGCTGACGCCCGCGCCGGGCGGCCGGCTGTTGCCGGCGATGGCCACGATCCACATCCAGGGCGGACGCAAGGAGAAGATCCGCCCCGGCGACGTGCTGGGCGCGCTGACGGCGGACCTCGGCTACACGCGCGAGCAGGTCGGCAAGATCGACATCAACGAATTCGCGACGTACGTCGCGGTCGAGAGGAGCGTCGCAGGCGAAGCGGCGGCGCGGCTGAACCAGGGCCGCATCAAGGGCCGCAGCGTGAAGGCGCGCCTCTTGACGGACTGAGTCCAGCCGCCGGCATCAGGCCGCTGCCAGCAGCGGCTTGAGCCGCTCCATCAGCTCGGTGGGATTGAAGGGCTTCTGCACGAAGTCGCTCGCGCCGGCGGCGAACGCCTTGTCGACGAAGCCCTGTTCGCCCTTGGCCGTGAGCATCACGACCGGCACGCCTTCCCAGCGGGGCAGGCTGCGCAGGCGGCCCAGCAGCGTGAGGCCGTCGTGCACGGGCAACATCATGTCCAGGAGCACGAGGCGCGCGACCTCGCCGGACTCGATCGCCTCCATGGCTTCCACGCCGTCTTTCGCGGCCACGACGCGGCACCCCAGCCGCTGCAGCAGGAAGCGCAGGAGGAAGGCGATGGCGTCGTCGTCCTCGACGAGCAGCGCGAGGGGCTGGGCAGGCTCGCTCATGGACCTGCATGGTGGCACGAAACCGCGCGCCTGCGCGGTGGCGGACGGCCTTCGTCAGCAAGGCCCAAGCTCGGCAGTGGCTTCCATGGACGCGCGGCGCCGGCCCGGGCACACTGCGCGCCCATGGAGACGAAGGCAGGCATCGGCCCCCTGGCGGGGCTCAAGGTCATCGAGATGGGGCAGCTCATCGCCGGCCCGTTCGCGGCGAAGACGCTCGCGGACTTCGGCGCGGACGTGGTCAAGATCGAACCCCCAGGCACGGGCGATCCGCTGCGCAACTGGCGGCTGCTGAAGAACGGCACGTCCGTGTGGTGGCAGGTGCAGTCGCGCAACAAGCGCTCGGTGGCGCTGGACCTGCGCAACGCCCAGGCGCAGGAGATCGTGCGCAAGCTCGCCATCGAGGCCGACGTGCTGATCGAGAACTTCCGCCCCGGCGCGCTCGAAGGCTGGGGGCTGGGGCCGGACGCGCTGATGGCCGCGAACCCGCGCCTCGTCGTGCTGCGCATCAGCGGCTACGGGCAGACGGGACCTTATCGCGACCGCCCCGGCTTCGGCGTCGTCGGCGAAGCGATGGGCGGGCTGCGGCACCTGACCGCGGAGCCGGGCCGCGTGCCCGTGCGCGTCGGCGTGAGCATCGGCGACACGCTCGCGTCGCTGCACGGCGTGATCGGCATCCTGATGGCCTTGCACGAGCGGCACCGCTCGGGCAAGGGGCAGGTGATCGACGTCGCGCTCTACGAGGCCGTGTTCAACTGCATGGAGAGCCTGCTGCCGGAGTACAGCGCCTTCGGCGCGGTGCGCGGGCCCGGCGGCAGCGCGTTGCCTGGCATCGCGCCGAGCAATGCCTACCTGTGCAGCGACGGCGGCTATGCGCTGATCGCGGGCAACGGCGACAGCATCTACAAGCGGCTGATGGCCGCGATCGGGCGCGACGACCTCGGCAACGACCCGGCGCTCGCGAACAATGCGGGCCGCGTCGCGCGCGTGGAAGAGATCGACGCGGCCATCGGTGCGTGGACGAAGACGCGCACCGTGGGCGAAGTGCTGGCGGTGCTGGATGCCGCAGCCGTGCCGGCCGGACGCATCTACACCGTTGCCGACATCGCGGCCGACCCGCACTACGCCGCGCGCGGCATGCTGCAGCACATCACGCTGGAAGACGGCGAGCCGCTGACGGTGCCGGGCGTCGTGCCCAAGCTGTCGCGCACGCCCGGCGGCCAGCATCGCAACGCGCCCGCGCTCGGGCAGGACACGGACGCCGTGATGCGCGAGCTGGGCCTGTCCGAGGAACAGATCGCCGGGCTCAGGAGCCGCGGCGTGATCCGGTAGCTTTCGACAACAGGAGACCACCCACCATGCAACGCCGACCCCTGCTGCTGCGCGCAGCGCTCGCCGCCGCCGCCCTGTGCCACGGCCTCGCGCTCGCGCAAGGCTATCCCGCCAAGCCCGTGAGCCTGGTCGTGCCGAACCCGCCGGGCGGGCTGGTCGACACGTCGGCGCGCATCGTGGCGGACTCGCTCGGCAAGGTGCTCGGGCAGCCGGTGGTGGTGGACAACCGCGCGGGCGGCAGCGGCAACGTGGCCTACGGCCTCGTCGCGCGTGCGCCGGCGGACGGCTACACGCTGCTCACGTCCTACTCGGCGTACCACGTGGGCAACCCCTCGCTCACGCCGCGGCTGCCGTGGGCGCAGAAGGACTTCACGCCCGTGGCGCTGGTGACTGTGGCCACCAACGTGATTGCCGCGCATCCTTCCGTGCCGGCGAACACGCTGCAGGACTTCATCGCGTACGTGAAGAAGAACCCCGGCAAGCTCACGTATGCATCGCAGGGCAACGGCTCCGTCTCGCACATCGGCACCGAGATGCTCAAGGCGCAGACCGGCACGAGCATGGTCCACATCCCGTACAAGGGCTCGGGCGACGCGATCCGCGACGTGCTCTCGGGCCAGGTGCAGGTGTTCATGACCACGCCGCCCTCGGTGATGCAGCACGTGCAGGCCGGCAAGCTGAAGGCGTTCGCGGTGACCGGCAAGTCGCGCCATCCCGGCCTGCCCAACGTACCCACGACGGCGGAGGCGGGGCTGAAGGGCTTCGAGCTGGAGTCCTGGGTGGCGATCTTCGCGCCGGCCGGCACGCCGCCGGACGTGGTGCAGAAGCTCACGACCGGGCTGAAGCAGGCGCTGGAGACGCCCGAGGCGAAGTCGCGCGCCGATGCGGCCGGCATCGAGCTGCGCTACCTGCCGCCGCCGCAGCTCGACGCGATGGTGAAGCGCGAGACCGAGTTCTGGGCGAAGACGATCAAGGCGCAGGGGATCACGGCGGACTGAGGTTGGCGCGGACGGGTTAGAGTCCGCGTGGGAGACGGCCGCTGGCCGGCAGAAGAAATGGATTTGTCCGAACGCTCGTTCCTGCAATGCCTGGACGTCGTCTATGCGGCGGCCGAGGATTCCGCGCGCTGGCGCGAGGTCTTCGAGCACCTCCGCGACGTGCTGGGCGTGAAGTCCATCCACATGCTGGGCGTGGACAAGCGCCATGGCGCCCTTTCGTACAGCGACGGCGTGAACCTGCCGGTCGAGGGCGAGCTGGCGTACATGCACCACTACCGCGCGATCGACCCGCGCAACGCGATCGCGTTCAGCCAGCCGGAAGGGCGGTGGGTGCACTTCCCCGAGATGCTGCCGCCTGAGGTCGTCGCGTCGCACCCGGTGTACCAGGAATTCCTGATCCCCTACGACCGGCGCTACAACAGCTCGTGCAACCTCGTCGACACGCCGGATGCGACGGTGATCTTCTCGCTCCTGAGCGGTGAGGAGGAGGGGCCGCTGGGCGCCGAAGCGCGTGCGTTCGTGGAGCGGCTGACGCCGCACCTGCAGCGTGCCGCCCGCATCGGCATCCGCTCGTTCGTCTATTCCAGCCAGGCGCTGGTGGGACACCTGCTCGTGAGCCGGCTGCGCCAGCCCGTGTTCCTCATGAGCCCGGGCGGCGACGTGATCCACGCCAACGACGCGGCCCGGCAGCTGCTGCGATCGACGCGCGTGGTGCAGGTCAGCGACGGCAGGCTGCAGCTGCCGCAGCCGCACCTGCAGGACATGCTGCGGCGCTGCCGGGAGCTGGAGCAGTCCATCAAGGCGGGCGGCGCGGAGGCCAGTGCCGCCGCGGCGCAAGCCGGCCAGTTCCACTCGATGCGCATCGCGGACCGCAACGACTCGGTCTACGCGTTCTACACGATGCTCTCGCCGCAGCGCGAGATGGGCGTCTTCGGGCTCCGGCCGGTGGTGATGCTCCTCTTCTACCACCCGGACTCGGCGCCGACGGTCGATGCGAGCCTGCTCTACGCGATGTTCGGCCTCACGCCGGCGGAGTGCCGCATCGCCATCCTGCTGGCCGAGGGCCTGGTGCTGAAGGAGATCGCTTCCACGCTCGGCACGCAGCACGACACGGTGCGCAAGCAGCTGCGGGCCATCTTCCAGAAGACGTCGACGAAGCGGCAGCCGGAGCTGATCCGGCTGCTGCTGCACCTGCCGCAATCGTCGGTGCAGGGCTCCGTCGGCGACGCCTGAGGCCTGTCAGCCGCCGCAGGCGTTGGTGGTGGTGTCCCACTCCCAGTTCTGCTTGAACGGGTTGTAGACGCGAGGTGCCTGCCACCGCTCCTTGCGGCCGTTCTCGAAGGTGCGGATGCAGCTGCCGTTGAAGCACTCGTTGGTGCACCTCAGCGACGTGGTGGAGCGGGTCGTCGAGGAGACGGACGCGGGGCGCGGCTTCGGCCTGGCCTTCGCCTCGTCGGCGTCGAACTTCGCCACCTGCTTCTTCAGGGCAGCCGCTGGCGGATAGCTCATGCCGTCCTCGGGGTCGAAGACGTCGAGCATGTCCGGGTAACCGGAGCGCAGGTTCTCCAGGGCGCTCTCGACGACGACGCGCGTGCAGTCCGTGGTGACGTTCTTGTTCTCCGCGAGCCTCCAGCGTGCCCCCGTCGTGGCGGGGAACTTCGCCGTGACGCCCTCGGGCGGCTTCGCCACGAGGCCGTACTCCGCGAAGCAGTAGGGCGTGCCTTCCACCGTCTTGCCGGTCATCAGCATCAGGTGCGCGGAGTACTTGCGATGGTCGAGGACCTGGTTCCACCGTGCGCCGAGCTTGTCGGCAATGAGTTGCTTGCCGACGTCGCTGAGCCCCGCCGTCCGGTGCGACACGATCCCGGGCAAGCGCTCGCCCTTGGGAAACTTCGGCTTCGCCGGATCCCGCGTCACCTCGGCATCGGCCTGCAGCGTCTTCGGGGTGAGCGCGTCCGATTGCGCCAGGTTCTGCAGTGCGGCGGCGAAGGCGCGCTGGCAGGCCGCCGGGCCCTCGTCACCCTTGCGGGACTCCGACATCGCCCAATGGAACGTGTTCGGCGTGCGGGCCACCTTCCCTGCGGCGGGTGGCGTGGTGGCCCCGACGGCCGTGAGGCAGGAGCTGTTGTCCTTCGCGTTCCACACCGTCACCGCGATCACCATGCGCGCGTCGACGAGGTTGCGGGCCTGTTCCGCCGACACGACCCTGCGCGCGATGGCCTGCGCGTCGGGCACGTCGGAATCCCGGTGGGCCGCGAAGAGGGGAACGTCGGCCTGTCGCGGTGCTTCGGTCTCCTGCTGCGAACGCGCGGACAGGGTGGTCGCGATCGCCAGCGCCGCGACGATGGCCTGGATGGCGGCACGCATGGCGGTCACCGGCTCGTCAGCGCGTCGACCTTCGGCAGCTCGCCCAGCTCGGGCTGGCCCTCGACGTACACGGCCTTGGTGCCCGCGCGTTCCTCGACGGCACGCACCGTGTCGATGATGGTCTTCGTGGTCCACTGCTCGGGCGTGCCCACCATCGCCTGCGCGGCTTCGCGCGCGATCTGGGTGAAGCCGCCGCTGGTCTTGCGGAACACGGCGAACATGTTCAGCTGGTAGCCGTCGCGGTAGCGGTACAGGCAGGTGTAGAGCGTCAGGTGGTCGGACCCGGCGATGTCGCGGTTGGCCTTCGCGTTCCAGACGGCGCCGTCGCACTTGGCACCGCGCAGGGGCACGTTGCCCGACATGGCGAGGATGGCGCCCATGCCGGAGCCCTTGAAGGCATCGGCCATGTCCACCAGCTGGAAGCGGCCGGGTTCGGCCGGGATCTTGTTCCCCATCTGCAGGGGCCGGTTGTGCGTCACCGAGTTCGTGTTGCGCGCGAGTCCTTCGGTGGCTGCCTTGATCATCTGGTCGGGCGTGGCCTTCGTCTTCACGTCGAACACGTGGTACATCTCGACCGTCTCGTGGCGGTCGGCCAGCACGGAGTTGACGGAACCGCAACCGGTCAATGCGGCGGCGACGAGGCAGAGGGCGAGTGCTTTCTTCATGGGTCCAGTGGGTTGATGAAAATCGGTCGGTCTTGCGGGCGTGCACGCGCGAGCCCGGGCGGCACGTGCAGCGCACGTGCGCGGGCCCGGACGGGCGGCCTGGCGGAGGAAAGGTGTACGGCGCCTAGGGCGGCGCGTGGCCGTGCTTCGACGGCGCGGGGGCGAAAGCCATCCCAACTCCTGCTTCGTTGTTCTTGTCGGTGCGCGTTCTGGTTTCCAGAACGCAGTAACACAACGATACAGCTTCGCGGCGATGCCGTCCAACATCTCGCAGCAGTTCGGCGCGCGCAGGTCGCCGCCGTGCAACGAACCGCCGGCCCTTTACGAAGAAAGCCTGCCTTCGCTCAGGCCGGAGTGAAGGGCGGCAGTTCCCGCGTGCGGGAGGCCAGCAGCGCGAGGCCGCCGCTGAGGGCGGCCATCGCATAGGAGAAGCAGGCCACCGCCCGGCTCAGGCCCAGGTGGTCCGCCAGCCAGCCCACCGCCAGGATGGGAACGATGGTGCCGAGGTAGCCCACGACCATGTACGAGGCGAGCAGCCCCGCGCGCTGGGCGGGATGGGTGAGCTTGCCGATCACGGACATGCCGGCGACGTTGGCGAGGGCGTGGCCGAAGGAAGTCACCAGCACGCTCGCCGCGAAGAGCAGCGGGGTGCGGCTCGCGGTGGTCCACGCCAGCAGCAGGTTGCACGCGGCGAGCGACAGGCCGCCGGCGACCACGACCACCTTCGTGCGCCAGTTGCGCACGAGGAACTGGAAGGCCGAGGACAGGAAGAGGATGGCCGCGATGGTCGATCCGCTCACGGCCGGGCCGTGCCACGGGACCAGTTCGCGCATGAAGCTGGGCGCAAGCGACGCGTACAGGCTGAACATGCCGAACGCGCTGAACGCGCCGAGGCTGGCGATCCAGAAGTGGCGGCGCGCGTGCCGCGGGGGCAGGGCGATGCGTGGCAACCATTCGGCGACCGCCGCGCGCAGGCCGGCCGCGCGGGGGCCGGGCGCCGCAGGTGCCTGCGATGCATCGCGCAACCGGAGCAGCGCGCGCACGGCCAGCACGCCCATCGCGATGGAGGGCACGTACGCCGTCACGAGCGGCCACGGCATCCATTGCGCGATGAGGCCGCCCACGAGAGGCCCCATGCCGAATCCGAGCGTCATGGCCACCGTGGTGACCGCGGAGACGCGCCGCGGATCGCGGCCGGCGCCGACCTGCACCAGGCCCGTGGCGGCCGAGGTGCTGATCATCCCGGAAGCGACTCCGATCACCAGGCGCGCCGCCATGAACACGGGGACGTTGCCGGCCGCGGCGGAGAGGAGCACGCCCGCGGTCATGAGCGCCAGGCCGAGCCGCAGGTTGGCGAGGAAACCGAAGCGGGCGATCAGGCGTCCCATGAACAGCAGCGTCACGAGCACGCCGAACATGTAGACCACGAACACGTGCGTGATGTCGCTCGCGCGCAGGTTCCACGCCGCCTGGTACAGCGGATAGAGCGGGCTGGCGAGCGCCGTTCCCATGACCCCCACGCACATGGCGTAGCAGATCCAGAAGAACGGGGGCCAGGAGCGGGGCGGGGGCATGCGAGGGGAGGGGCGCGCGCGGCCGGGATGGCGCAGCGGGCACGGAGAAGAGCGGCGCAGCGGCGGATGCTAACCGCGAGGGCAATCCGCGCGCTGGCGCAGGGGCACTGCCTTGGCGGTGCTCGACGGCGCTACGGTTTGCGACAGATCCCCCGCCCGTGGGAATTGACAGGGCCGGATCCGGCGCCTAAACATCGCCTCCTCACTTCCAGGAGCGACGCCATGCAACGTCCTCTCCGCACCCTCCTGCTGCTCGCGGCCGCCACGGCATCCGGCCCGCTCCTCGCGCACGACGAAGACGGCAAGGGCGTCCTGGGCAAGGTGGACTTCGAGAACTCGTGCAGCCAGGCGGTGCAGGCGGACCTGCAGCGCGCCGTGGCCATGCTGCACTCGTTCTGGTTCCGCGAGGGCATGCAGACCTTCCGTTCGGTGCAGCAGCGCGACCCGGAGTGCGTGCCCGCCGCCTGGGGCATCGCATCGCTGCTGATGGACAACCCGCTGGCGGGCCAGGGTGCGTCTCCCAAGGGCGCCGAGGAGGCACAGGCCGCGATCGAGCAGGGGCGGCAATCGAAGCGCACCACGCCGCGCGAACGCGATTACCTCGAGGCCACGGCCGCCTACTACAAGGACTTCGGCGATCGCGCCGAGGCCGCCCGGCAACGCAGCCGGTCGGATGCCTACCTCGCGCTCGCGCAGCGCTACCCGCAGGACGACGAAGCGCAGATCTTCAGCGCGCTGTACCTGGCCGGCACGCAATCGCAGGCCGACCAGACGTATGCGGCCTACCTGAAGGCCGCCTCGGTGCTGGAGACGCAGTTCAAGCGGCACCCGGACCACCCTGGCGTCGCGCACTACCTCATCCACAGCTACGACGCGCCGCCGATCGCGGGCAAGGGGCTCGATGCGGCGAAGCGCTATGCGGGCATCGCGCCCGCGGCTCCGCATGCGCTGCACATGCCGTCGCACATCTTCACGCGGGTGGGGTACTGGTCGGAATCCGCGGCGACGAACCAGCGTTCGTTCGACACCGCGGTCGCGGACAAGGACGGCGATTCCGCCTTCCATGCCGCCGACTACATGGTCTATGCCTACCTGCAGCAAGGCAAGGACGCGCAGGCACAGGCCGCCCTCGACGCCGCCATGCGGGTCCGCGGCACGACGAACCCGACGCGGCTGGCGGCGCCCTATGCGGCCGCGGCCATGCCGGCGCGCATGGCGGTGGAGCGCGGCGACTGGAAGTCGGCCGCGCTGCTGAAGCCGGAAAGGACGCGCTTTCCCTTCGCCGATGCCATGACGCACTTCGCGCGCGCGATCGGCGCCGCCCGCTCGGGCGAGGTCGGCGTCGCGGAGCAGGAGGCGGAACAACTCGCCGCCCTGCACCAGGCCCTGCTCGATGCGAAGAATGCCTACTGGGCCCGCGAAGTCGAGGTGCAGCGGCTCGCCACCGCCGGCTGGATCGCCCATGCGCGGGGCAACGGCGAAGAGGCGCTGAAGTTCATGCGCGCGGCGGCCGACCTGGAAGACGGCAACGAGAAGCACATCGTGACGCCCGGGCGCGTGCTGCCGGCGCGCGAGCTGCTCGGGGACATGATGCTGGCGATGAACATGCCCGCGGACGCCTTGCAGGCGTACGAGATGTCGCAGGAGCGCGAACCGAACCGCTTCCGCGGCTACTCCGGCGCGGCACGCGCCGCCGCGGCGGCCGGCGACCGCCAGAAGGCCGCGGCCTACTACGCGAAGCTCGTCGCGCTGGCGAGCGACGCGGCGGCGAACCGGCCGGAGCTGGCGGAGGCGCGCCAGTTCACGGCGCAGAAGTGAAGCAGGCCCGCGCGCTCGTCGCCGCTGCGCTGCTCGCGGCGGCGGCACCGCTCGCCGTCGCGGTGGAGTCGGACCCGGTGGAGAAGGTCGCCTCCGATCCCGACGTGGTTGCCGCGCGCAAGGCGCACGATCGCGGCGACTGGAAGGAAGCCGTCGCGCGCCTGCAGCGCGCCGAGCGCCGCTTCCCGCGGGATGCGGACCTGCAGAACTCGCTCGGCTACGCGCTGCGGCAGGCGAAGGACTACGACGGCGCCTTCCGCCACTACCGCAAGGCGCTGCAGTTCGACCCGCGCCACCGCGGCGCGCACGAGTACATCGGCGAGGCCTACCTGCTCGTGGGCGACGTCGCATCGGCGGAGAAGCACCTGGCTTCCCTCAAGAGCATCTGCATGCTGCCGTGCGAGGAGATGCGGGAGCTGGAGAAGGCGATCGGGGAGTACAAGGCCCGCAAGCCATAGGACGCGCGATACATCTTGTGGCTCATTCGTCGGCGGGTCGCCTGGATTCGCCCCCACAATCGCCGCCCATGACGCCGCGCCGCCTTCCGCTCCGCCCTGACACTTTGCTTGCACACCGCGCGGTGCCCTTCGTTCCGGAGACCTACGTGTCGCAGGCCGGATGGGGGCAGAAGACGTTTGCCATCGCCACCCACGTGACCTGCCTGGGGCTGTTCGGGCTGGTGGTGGTCTGGCCGATCGCTTCGCCCCTGGCCAGCGGGGAGCTGGCGCGGGAATTCGCGCCCGTGCTGGAACTGCTGGTAGCCTGGGTGCGATGACCACGGACGCCACCCTGCAAGACAACGCGGAACGCCACCGCTTCGAGCTGCTCGTCGGCGAAGAGGTGGCGGCCTATTCGGAATACAACGTGCTGAAGAACGCGCTGCTCTTCACGCACACCGAGGTCCTGCCCGCGCACGAGGGCAAGGGCTTCGGCAGCCGCCTCGTTGCCTACGCCCTCGGGCAGGTGCGCGAGCGCGGCCTGCATGCGATCCCCGCCTGCCCCTTCGTCGCGGCCTACATCCGCAAGCATCCGGAGATGCTGGACGTGGTGAGCGAGGAGAGCCGGCGCGCTTTCGTGCGCTGACCCGCCCGCATCCTCCGTCCGGGAGATTCGCGCCACCTTCCGAAGGCACCCAATAGGGCGTCTCGCGGAAAGGTTGGAACATGCAAGTGCGAACTGCCGGCGTCCCTGCCGTCCTGCCGCAAAGCTGGCGCTGGTTCAGGCTCGCGTGCGCGCTCCTCCTCTTCGCCGGCCTCGCGTCGTGCGCCGGCGTGAAGCTCGTCGCCGACTACGACGCGGAGTCGGCGAAGGGCATCACCGATACCTCGGCCGAGGTCTTCGCCTTCTATGACAAGGTGATCGAGGCGAAGGCCAAGGCGGCCCCGGGCAAGCTGCCGTATGCAGGCTTCGCGGACGACTGGGGCCGCATCGAAACCCGCATCCGGGTGCTGGTGGTGCGCGAGGAGTCGCGGTCCCTGAACAGCGAATCGCAGCGCATCGCCCGCACGATCCTCGGGTTCTGGCAGAAGTACCGCGCCCGGCACCAGGGCACGGACGACTACAACGCAAGGCTGGCCGGCATCCACAGGGACCGATTCCAGCGGCTGTTCACGGCGGCGCTGGTGGCCGAAAAGGCCAAGGCACTGGCGACCGACGACAGCAACCCGGAAGAGGAATGAGGAGGAGCCACCATGGGCATCGAATTCGGCCCGATCCTGCAGAACGCCCTGGGCGCGGCGACCGACGCGGTGAAGAGCTCCGCCCCGCAGGTCGAGGACTTCCTGCGCGAGATCGCCAAGGGGCACGAAGCGGCGATCAAGTCCCTCGCGGATGCGCTCGCCGACGGCGACATCGACGAGGAGACGTTCAAGGACGAAATGGACGACGAGGCCAGGACGCTGCAGGCGGAACTGCAGGTGGTCGCGGTGATCAGCAACGCCATCGCGCAGCGTGCGATCAATGCGTTCCGCAAGGCACTCATCGACGGCATCACGGGCGCGATCAAGGCGGCGCTCTGAAAGCGACAGGAGAGGCGACGATGTCCACTGGAGACGATCTGCTGGCGGTGGCTGCGCAGCACCTGCAGGAACGCTACGTCCTGGGTGCGCGGGTGCCGAAGGACAATGCGGGCTGGACCGGCCCCTGGGACTGTGCCGAGTTCGCTTCCTGGTGCCTGTTCCAGGTGAGTGGAAAGCTGTTCGGCTGCGACCGCGTCGACAAGCCTGCGGTGGCGGATGCCTTCACCGGCTTCTGGAAGCGCGATGCCACGGCGGCGTCCTGCACCGTTCCGGTCGTGGTGGCGAAGGCGACGCGCGGGGCGTTCCTGCTGCGCTTTCCGGCGCCTTCCCTCATCGGCCATATCGCGATCTCCGATGGCAAGGGTGGAACGCTGGAGGCCCACTCCACTGCGACGGGAGTGATCCGGGGCAAGGTGGACGGTCGCCGCTGGGACGTCGGCGTGCTGCCGCCCATGATCCACTACGACGATCCGGAGATCCTGCAGCCGACGGTGCCGCCGGGCCTGGTGCTGCGGCTCCGGCAGCCCAACATGCGCGGCGCGCTCATCGAGCGCCTGCAGCGGGCCTTGCTGGCGCGAGGCTTTTCGCCGGGTGACATCGACGGCGCCTACGGGCCGCACACCGCTGCCGCGGTGCATGCCTTCCAGCTGACGGAAGGACTGCTGCCCGATGGCGAGGCGGGCGACAAGACGCTCAAGGCACTCGGGTTGCGGTAGGCCGGCTCAACGCCCGGGCGGCACCCGCCCCAGCACGCCCTCGACAGCCATCCCGATCGCCACCAGTCGCCGATCGCTCCCCGCCGGGCCATCGAGTTCCATCCCCACCGGCAACCGGCTCGTCGCACCCAGCCCGATCGGGATCTGCAGCCCCGGGATCCCCGCGTTGCTCCCCGGATCGGTGTTCTGGATGAACAGCAGGAAGTTCTCCACGCTGCTCGCCTGCGGGTTCGCGGCGGGCGCGACGTGCGGCACGGTGGGAAACGCGAGCGCATCGAGCCTGTGCGCCGCGAACGTGTCGGCGTACAGCCTGGCGAGCGCAGGGCGGTGCGTCTGCATGGCGGCGCGATAGACCGGCTCCGCATCCACCACCGTGTTGTTCGGGCCGGGCAGCTTGCGCGGGATCACGAGGCCCTCGTACGTGCCTTTCACGTCGGGGCTGGCGATCTGCGCGGCGAGCTGCTGGATGCTCACGCCCGTGCGATGGGTGGCCAGGTAGGCGGTGACGTCGTCGTAGGCCTCGTACAGCGCCACGGGGAAACCGACGTTGCCGTTCAAGGCCATCAGGGTCGGCAGGGGCACGTCCACGATCGTCACGCCCGCTGCGCGCAGCTTGGCGAGCGCCGCGTCGAAGGCGGTGCGCGTGTCGACGTCCAGGTTCGCCAGGAAGGGCTGCGCGACGCCCAGCCGCACCGAGCGCAACTCCGCGGCGTGCTCGGGCGCGGCGCCTGCGATCACCCGGTCCATTCGTTCGACGTCCGTCATCGCGACGGCCATCGGGCCTGCCGTGTCCCGTGTATGGGAGATCGGCAGGATGCCCGCGGCGGGATAGCGGCCGACGGTGGGGCGCAGCGAAGCACACCCGTTCACCGCGCAAGGGATGCGCACCGAGCCGCCGGTGTCGGTGCCGAGTCCCGCCAGGGCGATCCGCGCGCCGATGGCCGCCCCCGTGCCCGCGGAGGAGCCGCCTGCCATGCGCGAAGGATCGTAGGCATTGCGCACGCCGGGCTCGGGGCCCGTGTTGTATGCCGGGTTGTAGCCGGAGATGCCGAAGGCCAGTTCGTGCAGGTTGGTCTTGCCCAGGACGATCGCGCCCGCATCGCGCAGGCGCCGCAGCACCGGTGCGTCCTCGCCCGGCACGAAGCCGCGCAGCGCCGGCGTGCCGCCGGTGGAGGGCAGGCCCGCGGCATGGATGTTGTCCTTCACGACGATCGGCACGCCTTGCAACGGGAGGCAGGGCGCACCCGACGCGCGCCTCGCGTCGGCCTGCCGCGCCGCGGCCAACGCACCTGCTTCGTCGAGCGTGACGAAGGCGTTGAGGTGCATGCGGGCGCGGGCGCGTTCCAGCGAGGCCCGAACCAGCGCTTCGCTGGTGGTGCGGCCGCTGCAAACGGCGGCTGCAGCCTCGCTGGCCGTCAGTTGGTCGAGGGCCGGCGGCTGCGGCGACGGTGGCATGGCACCGCAACCGGACAGCAAGGCCGCCGCGGCGGCGAGATGCAAGGCAAGGCGGGGTTGCGACATGGGGCCTCCCTCATGCAGAGCGGGCCATCATGCGCGTGGGGCGCGGCGCGGGTCAATCGGGTCGCACCACTTTTGCACCGGAGGGAGGCGCGCTACCATCCGCGCCTCGACCCAGCAGCGGGAGGACCTCGGTGAGACGATCCATGCTCCATTGCGCGACCCTTCTTGCAGTTGCCACCGTGGCAGCCGGTGCGCCCCTGGCGGCCGGGGCCGCCGAGCCCGCCGGCATGTGGGCCCTGGCTGCCAGGGCGCCGATGCCACCCTGGCCCGCCGGCGACGAACGCGGCATGGCCAACGTGCTCGGCGAGCAGACCACCCGCCGTTGCGCCTGGCACATGTCGCGTCCGCATGCGCGCACCTACGAGGCCTCGTTCGAGCGCTCGAACACGATGCCCAAGTCGCCGTTCGCGCCGCCGTCCCTGAGCAAGCCCAAGCCCACCGCGGGCGTGCCGTTTTCCGCGCACGCGTTCAACAGCGAGGCCTTCGAAGCGGGCGCCGAGCCGCAGCAGCAGGGCACGCAGATCGACGCGCTGGGGCACTTCGCGTCCATCCAGAGTCCGTGGGATCCCAAGAACGCCTTCTCCGCCGACGGCGCCAGCTACTACGGCGGCTACAAGCAGCAGGACGTGAAGCCCACGCCGGACTCGCCCCTGCTCAAGCTCGGCATCGAGAAGATCCCGCCGCTCATCACCACCGCGGTGCTGCTGGACGCGCGCACGCAGGTGGGCAAGGGCCGGGCGATGGGGCAGGGCCAGCTCGTGACCGCCGCCGACATCGAAGCCATGCTCAAGGCGCAGGGTCTCGGCAGGCGCGGGCTGCTGCCTGGCGACATGGTCTGGATCTACACCGGCTGGAGCGAGAACTGGAAGGACCCGGCCGACGCGAACAGCCCTTACTACGCGATGGCCCCAGGGCTGTCCGTCGACGCGGCGAAGATGCTGGCCGGCAAGCGCATCGTCGCCGTGGGGCTCGACGTTCCCTTCATCGACCCCGTGCCCGAGGGCATGCTGCAAGGCAAGGCGCCGCCCGCGCCTGGCACCGAGCAGGGGCTGCCCTTCTCGATCCACCACTACATGCTGTCGGTGTACGGCATCCACCATCTCGAGAACCTCAACCTCGCCGCGATGGCAGCGGACAAGGTGTGGACCTCGTGCGCCATGGTGCTGCCCTCGCGTGACAAGGGCGCTGCCGGTGCCGTGATCCGCCCGGTGGCGATCGGGGTGCCCCACCAGCGCTGAGGCGCGCCGAGGCTCGCGTCTCCCTGAATTGACCACCCGGCGTGAATCGCTTAGGGTCGGCGCCAATACAAGGAGACCGAGACATGAAGCTGACGAGCCTTTGCAAGGCCGCCGTGATGGCCCTGGGCGTCGCCGCCGCCGCGGGCGCAGCGGCGCAGGAGACCACGCTTCGCCTGGTGAGCGCCTTCGCCGAGAACGGCATCTACGTGCAGCGCCTGCAGCCGTGGATCAACAAGTTCAACGCCGAAGGCAAGGGCGTGCTGCAGATCAACTTCATCGGCGGTCCCAAGGCCATGCCCCCCTTCGAGGTGGGCAACGCGGTGAAGACCGGCGTGGTGGACATGGCGCTGTCCACCGGCGCCTTCTACACCAACGTGATGCCCGAGGCCGACTTCCTGAAGCTCACGCAGGTCCCGGTGGCGGAGCAGCGCAGGAACGGCGCCTTCGACGCGATCAACAAGGTGTGGAACGAGAAGGCCAACATGCAGTACCTGGGCCGCATGGTGGAGAACCAGCCGTTCCACATCTACACGAACAAGAAGGTGGACAAGCCGGACCTGGCGGGCCAGAAGATCCGCATCACGCCGGTGTACCGCGACTTCTTCCAGGCGCTCAATGCCACGGTGATCACCACGGCGCCCGGCGAGGTCTACACCGCGCTCGAGCGCGGCGTGGTCGACGGCTACGGCTGGCCCATCGGCGGCATCTTCGACCTGAAGTGGGACGAGAAGACCAAGTACCGCATCGACCCCGGCTTCTACGACGCCGAGGTGTCGCTGATCATGAACCTGCCCGCGTACAACAAGCTCACGAAGGCGCAGCAGGACTACCTGCAGAAGCAGGTGCTGGCGCTGGAGGCGGAGAACGGCTTCTGGGCGAAGTACACCGCCGATGAAGTCGCCCGCCAGCAGAAGGCCGGCATCGAGACCATCAAGTTCGACCCGGCGACCAGCAAGGCCTTCCACGACAAGGCCTACCAGGTGGGTTGGGCCAGCGCCGAGAAGCAGAGCCCGGAGATCGCCCGGCGTTTCAAGCCGCTGTTCGCGCCCAAGTGACGGGGCGCCTCTCCGGCCTCTACGCCCGGTTGCTCGCCGCCCTCGCGCTGGGGGGGTGCGCCGTCATGTTCGCCATGATGATGGTCATCGTGGGCGACGTGGCGCTGCGCAACATCGCCGTGCCCGGCATGCCGCGCGGTCTCGCGTGGAGCAATGAGGTTTCCGAGCTGATGCTCTATCTCACCACGGTGCTGGTCGCGCCGTGGCTGCTGCGGCAGGGCCAGCACATCCGCGTGGACATCCTGCTCACGGCGCTGCCGCCGCGCCTGGCCTGGTACTTCGAATGGCTCGGTGACGTGATCGGCTTCGCCTGCTGCGTGTTCATGGCGTGGTACGCGACGCGTGCGGCGTGGGCCAGCTACACGGCGGGCGCGCTGAACATCAAGACGCTGGTGACGCCCGAGTGGTGGTCGCTGGCGCCGTTGCCGATCATGTTCGTGCTGCTGTCCATCGAGATGATGTTCCGCATGCACAGGCTGCAGGCCGACGAGCGCGGGCCGCGGCGCGACGCGGTGAGTGCGTCATGAGCGGTTGGGCGATCGCCGCGTGGCTGATGCTGGGGGGCTCCACTGTGCTGCTGTTCATCGGCATGCCGGTGGCGCTGACCTTCATCACCGTCAACATCGTCGGCGCGTTCCTGTACATGGGCGGCGAGGTGGGGCTCGCGCAGCTCGCGCGCAGCAGCGTAGGGTCGGTCACGGCCTTCTCGCTGACGCCCATCCCGCTGTTCGTGCTGATGGGCGAGATCCTGTTCCACACGGGGCTGGCGCTGAAGGTCATCGAAGGCATCGAGCGGTTGATCCGCCGTCTGCCGGGGCGGCTCGCCGTTGTGGCGGTGGTTGCGGGCACGGTGTTCTCGGCGATCTCGGGTTCGACCATCGCGACGACCGCGATGCTGGGTTCGCTGCTGCTGCCCGTGATGCTCTCCAAGGGCTACCACCCGACGCTCGCGACGGGGCCCATCATGGCCATCGGCGCGGTGGACATGCTGATCCCGCCGTCGGCACTGACGGTGCTGCTCGGTTCGCTCTCGGGCATCTCCATCTCCAAGCTGCTGATCGGCGGCGTGCTGCCGGGCGTGATCCTCTCGGTCGCCTTCGTGCTGTGGATCGTGCTGCGGGTGCGGATCACGCCGTCGCTGGCACCGGCCGCGGAGGAGCAGCCAGAGTACGTCGGGTGGGAGCGCTGGAAGCCTTTCTTCGGCTACGTGCTGCCCACGCTGTCGATCTTCGGCGTGGTGGTGGGTGCGCTGGCCGCGGGCTGGGCCACCCCGACCGAGTGCGCGGCGCTGGGCGCCTTCGCCACGCTGGTGCTGGCGCTGCTCTATCGCGCGCTCAGCTTCGACGCGCTGCTGAAGGCACTGAAAGGCACGGCGGGCATCAGCGGGATGATCCTGTTCATCATCCTGGGCGCCACGACCTTCGCGCAGATCCTGTCCTTCTCCGGCGCCAGCAACGGGCTGGTGCAGATGATCACGGGAAGGGGCTGGTCCACGGAGATGATCGTCGTCGGCATGATGCTGGTGCTGATCTTCCTGGGCATCTTCGTCGACCAGGTCAGCATGATGATGATTACGCTGCCGATCTTCATGCCCATCGTGCAGAACCTGGGCATCGACCCGGTCTGGTTCGGCGTGATGTTCCTGATCTGCATGCAGCTCGGGCTGCTGCTGCCGCCGCACGGGCTGCTGCTCATGACCATGCGCGGCGTCGCGCCGCCGGCGGTGACCATGGGGCACATCTTCCGCGCCGTGGTGCCTTACGTGGTCATGAGCCTGCTGCTGCTGGCGGCGGTGTTCTGGATCCCGCGGATCGCGACGGCGCTGCCGAAGTGGATGGGGTGAGCCAGAGGGCGCGGAGGGCGCGCCGCAGCTCTTCCCGGTAGACCGGTGAATCGTGCAGGTCGTTGTGGTCCGCGCCGGGCACCACGAGCACGCGCGCGGCGGGAAGCACTTCCTGCAGCTTGCGCAGGTGGTGCGCGCCGATCAGGCGATCGTCCTGAGCATGCACCAGCAGCACGGGCCCGGCGATCCGGGGCAGGTGGCTTTCGGTCTCCAGCGGATAGCGAAGCAGCGCACCCGGCACCCACGGGTAGAACTCCGAAGCCAGTGCGCGGAAGCTGGTGTAGGGCGAGACGAGCACCGTGAGATCCGGCGCGTGCCCCTGGGCACTGAGCTCCTGCGCGAGGTCCGCGGCCAGCCCGGTGCCGAGCGAGCGCCCGTACAGCACGATCTTGCGCCCGCGGTACTCGGGCGCGACCTGGTTCCACACGGCGCGAACGTCGTCGCGCAGTTGCTGCGCGCTCGTGATGCGGCCGGTGCTCTTGCCGAAGCCGCGGTAGTCGGGCATCACGAGGTCGTAGCCGGCCTCGCGGTAGAAGTCCGCGTTGGAGAACCAGCCTTGCAGGTTGCCGGCGTTGCCGTGCAGGAAGAAGACCACGCCTTTCGCGCCGGGGCGTTGGAGGTGCAGCACGGAGAGGCGCGCGCCAGGCACATCGACCGTGCGCTCGCGGATGTCCGGCGCGGTGGCCAGGGGCTGGTCAGCGGGAAGCGGCACGGGGTAGAAGAGCAGGGCTTCCTGCCGCCACCAGAGGAAGGCGAGGACCAGCGCGTAGCAGGCGAGTGCGACGGAGGCGAGGAGGAGAAAGGCCAAAGGCGTCCTGGACACGGGTCGAGCCTAATGGATGGGAGCCTCTACCGGGCGGCGCGCTTGCCCGCCTTCACCTGCGCGAACAAGTCATACAGCTGCTGCGCCGCGGGCGACAGCGTCCGGCCCCGGCGCCGGATCAATCCCACCGTGCGCTGGACCACCGGATCCACCAGCGGCACGCTTACCAGGATGGGGTGGTCCTTCCCCGGCATCGCCATCGCCGGCACGGCCGCGACGCCGAGGCCCGCTTCCACGAGGCCGAGCGCGGTGGTGACGTGCTGCGCCTCGTAGATCGCTTGCGGACGCTTCGCGACTCCGGCGAGCGCCTGGTCCAGCACCACGCGGTTGCCTGAAGATCGGCCCACCGAAACGTAGTCGTACTCGCTCAACTGCGCCCAGCTCACGCGGCGCTGCTTCGCCAGCGGATGGTCGCGCCGGCATGCGGCGACGAAGCGCTCTTCCACCAGCGGCTCGAATTCGAGCTCGCCCTCCTGCGAGCCGATGAAGTTCAGCCCGAAGTCGGCCTCGCTGCGTGCCACGGCGGCCAGCACCTCGTTCGCACCCGCATCGAGCACCTTCACGCGCACGCGCGGCGACTGCTGGTGGTACAGCCGGATCACGTGCGAGAGGTAGTAGTAGACGGTGGACGGCACGCAGGCCACCGTCACCTCGCCCATGCGCGTCGCGCTTCCTCCGCGGATACCCACCAGCGTGGCATCGAGGTCGTCCAGAAGTTCGCGCACCTTGCGTTCGAAATCGCGGCCGACGGCCGTGAGCGTCACCCGCCGCGTGTTGCGTTCCAGCAGCCGCACGCCGAGCGCCTGTTCCAGCTTGTCGATGCGGCGGCTGAAGGCCGGCTGCGACAGGTGCACCGTCTCGGCCGCCTTGCGGAAATTGCTCAGCTCCGCGACGGTGCGGAAGGCTACCAGGTCGTTCAGGTCGAAGTTCATCGCCATGGCGAGCCCCTTTCATTGATGTGCGTCGGGCATCAGTTGATCTTAAAGATGCAATTCACTTTGGCAATGGCGGCGCCGATCATTCCGTCCATGCAACGAACGATCCCCTGTGTCCTGATGCGCGCCGGCACCTCGCGCGGCCCGTTCTTCCTGCGCGACTGGCTGCCGGCGGACGAAACCGCCCGGGACGAGGCGCTCATCGGTGCGATCGGCGCGTCGGACCTGCTGCAGGTGGACGGCGTCGGCGGCGGCAGCACGCTGACGAGCAAGGTGGCGATCGTGTCCCGCTCCGCCCAGGAAGGTTGCGACGTCGACTACCTGTTCGCGCAAGTGGGCGTCGGCCAGAAGTCGGTCGACACGCGGCCGAACTGCGGAAACATGCTGTCCGGCGTCGCTCCCTTCGCGATCGAGCAGGGGCTCGTGCCGGCCCGCGACGGCGAGACGACCGTGCGCGTGTTCAACGTCAACACCCGCTCGCGCATCGACGTCACCGTGCAGACGCCGGGCCGGCGCGTGCGCTACGAGGGCGACACCGGCATCGACGGCGTCGCCGGCACGGCCGCTCCCATCCGGCTGAACTTCCTCGACGCCTGGGGCGCGGTGACGGGCTCGCTCTTTCCCACGGGGCACCGCATCGACGTCATCCAGGGCGTCGAGGTGAGCTGCATCGATGCGGCCATGCCGCTCGTGATCCTGCGCGCCCGCGATCTGGGGCTGACCGGGCGCGAATCGCCCGCTGATCTCGACGCACACACCGCGCTGCTCGCGCGCATCGAGGCGATCCGCTGCGCCGCCGGCGAGGCCATGGGCCTGGGCGACGTCTCGGGCAGCGTCGTCCCGAAGCCCGTGATCGCGAGCGAGGGGGACGATGCCGACAGCGTCACCTCCCGCTACTTCACGCCACGCCGCTGCCATGCATCGCACGCCGTCACCGGGGCCATCGGGGTCGCGACCGCCTTCGCGCTGCCCGGCACGGTGATCAGCGGCCACACCCGTCGCACGGGCGTCCGGTCGATCGCGGTGCTGCATCCGCAGGGGCGCATCGAGGTCGAAGTGGCCGTCGAAGGCACCGGCGACGGCGCGCGCGTGCAGCGCGCCGCGCTCGTGCGCACCGCCCGAAAGATCCTGCAGGGCGACCTGCACCTCCCCCCGTACGTGTTCTCGAAAGTTCCCGAAGGAGACAAATCCATGAAGCGCCTGATCGCTCCCGCCGTCGCGGCCGTCCTCGCCACCGCCGCTCCGCTGGCCATCGCCTACCCCGACAAGCCGATCACCATCGTGGTGCCCACGGCGCCCGGCGGCGGCAACGACGCCATGGCGCGCATCATCGGGCAGAAGCTCGGGCCGCTGCTGGGCCAGACGGTGATCGTCGACAACCGCGCCGGCGCCAACGGCGCGATCGCCAGCGAGTTCGCCGCCCGTGCCGCGCCCGACGGCCACACGCTCATGTTCGGCTACATCGCCACGCATGCGATGAACCCCGCGCTGCAGAAGCTGCGCTACGACCCGGTGGCCGACTTCGCGCCGGTGGGCCTGGTGGGCTGGTCGCCCACGCTGATGGTGGCCAACACCGGCGTGCAGGTGAAAGACGTGAAGGACCTCGTCGCGCAACTGAAGGCCAAGCCGGACAAGTACACCTACGCCTCCGCCGGCAACGGCACGGCACCCCACTTCGCCGCGGAGCTGTTCAAGCTGAATACGGGCGTCGTGATGCTGGGCGCCCCGTACAAGGGCTCGGCGCCGGCGATCACGGACACGATCGGCGGGCAGACGCAGTTCATGTTCCCCAGCCTCTACACGGCCCTGCCGCACGTGAAGGCCGGCAAGCTCCGCGCCCTGGCTGTGGCGGGCCCGCAGCGCTCGCCGCTGCTGCCCGACGTGCCGACGCTGAAGGAGATGGGCATCGACGGCGTGGATGTCCGCCAGTGGTACGGGTTCTTCCTGCCGGCCAAGACCCCGAAGCCCATCGTGGACCAGGTGAACAAGGCCTTGAACCAGGTGCTCGCGGACAAGGAGGTCGTGAAGCGCCTGGCCGACCACGGCGCGGAGGTGGAGACGAGCACGCCGGAGCAGTTCGGCGCGCTGGTGAAGAGCGAGCTCGCCAAGTGGAAGAGCGTGGTGCAGCGGGCGAAGCTCACCGCGGACTGAGGAACGGAGATGGAAACGTCCCTGGACGAACTGCGGGCCTGGATCGGCCGCACGGAGACGGTCGGCGACACCATCGGTGCCACGCCCGTCAAGGCACTCGATGCCACCCTGGACCATCCCCCGCGGCCGGTGGAGCAGGGGACGCCCCTCCCGCCGCTGTGGCACTGGCTGTATTTCCTGCCGCTGCACCGGCAAAGCGAGATCGGCCCCGACGGCCACGCGAAGCGCGGAGGCTTCCTGCCGCCGGTGCCGCTGCCGCGGCGCATGTGGGCCGGCAGCCAGTTCGAGTTCCGCTCGCCCGTGCGCGTGGGCGATGTCGTGGAGCGCACGTCGACGATCGCCGACGTCTCGCTGAAGGAAGGCCGCACCGGCAGGCTCGTCTTCGTGAAGGTGCGGCACGACGTCCGATGCAACGGCGCCGCCGACCCCGCGATCGTGGAGTTCCACGACATCGTATACCGCGAGGCCAGGCGGCCGGACGAGGTCGAGCCCGCCCCGCAGCGCGCCGAGACGGGTGCCAGCTGGCGACGGCAGGTCGTCCCGGACGACGTGCTGCTGTTCCGCTACTCGGCGCTCACCTTCAACGGCCACCGCATCCACTACGACCGCAAGTACGTGACCGAGGTGGAGGGCTACCCGGGGCTGATCGTGCATGGCCCGCTCATCGCCACGCTGCTGCTCGACCTGCTGCGCCGGCAGGACCCGCAGGCCGACGTCGCCAGCTTCCGCTTCAAGGCGGTGCGCCCGACGTTCGACCTGCATCCTTTCCACGTGAACGGGGAGCGCGCTGCCGACGGCAAGAGCGTGCGCCTCTGGGCCTCGGACCACGAGGGCTGGCTCACGATGGATGCGGCGGCCACGCTGCGGGGGGCCTGACATGCAGCCATTGAAGGGCCTCACCGTCGTCACCATCGAACACGCGATCGCGGCGCCATTCGCCACGCGCCAGCTGGCCGATCTCGGCGCACGCGTGATCAAGATCGAGCGACCGGGCTCGGGCGATTTCGCCCGCGGCTACGACCAGCGGGTGCGGGGCCTGGCTTCCCACTTCGTGTGGACCAACCGCTCGAAAGAGAGCCTGACGCTGGACGTCAAGCATCCCGAGGCCGCCAAGGTGCTGGAGCGGCTCGTCATCGAGAAGGCCGATGTCGTCGTGCAGAACCTCGCGCCCGGAGCAGCCGCGCGGCTGGGGCTGGCGTACGAGAGCAGCTCTCCAGGCGCAAGCCGGGCCTCATCGTGTGCGACATCTCGGGGTACGGCGACGACCCGCACAACCCCGGCCCCTACCGGGACAAGAAAGCGTACGACCTGCTGATCCAGAGCGAGGCGGGCTTCGTGTCGGTCACAGGCACGCCCGAAGAGCCGTGCAAGGCGGGCCCGTCCATCGCGGACATTGCCGCGGGCATGTACGCGTACACCAATATCCTCGCGGCCTTGCTGCAGCGGGCGCAGACCGGCAAGGGCCAGCGCATCGACATCTCCATGCTGGAGTCGCTCGCGGAGTGGACCAGCTACCCGCTGTACTACGCCTTCGACGGTGCCGAGCCGCCGCCGCGCACCGGTGCCAGCCACGCCACGATCTACCCTTACGGCCCGTTTCCCGCCGGCGACGGCGGCGTGGTGATGCTGGGGCTGCAGAACGAGCGCGAGTGGGTGGCGTTCTGCGAGAAGGTGCTGCGGCAACCCGCCCTCGCCACCGATCCGCGCTTCACGGCCAACTACAAGCGGGTGGCGGAGCGCGAGGCGTTGCGCGCCATCATCGTCGAGGCGTTTTCATCGCTCACCAGCCCGCAGGTCCTGGAGCGGCTGGAAGCCGCTCAGATCGCCAACGCGCAGGTCAACACGATGCGCGAGGTGTGGTCGCATCCGCAGCTGCAGGCTCGTGGACGCTGGACGGAGGTCGGCTCGCCGCAAGGTCCCCTGCCGGCCATGCTGCCGCCCGGCAGCTGGGACGTGGGCCCGCGCATGGATCCGGTGCCCGGACTCGGGGAACACACGGACGCGATCCTCGCGGAGCTGGGATACAACGCCAGGCAGATCGAGGCGCTGCGCACCGCGCAGGCCGTTTGAAGGAACAAGCACCATGGCCTCCACCATCATCGACTCGCGCATCTTCGGCGACATGTTCAGCGACGCGCGCATGCGCGACGTGTGGTCCGACGAAAACCGCACCGCCAAGTACCTCGACATCGAGCGGGCCCTCGCGAAAGTGCAGGGCGCGCTCGGCATCATCCCGAAGGAGGCGGCCGCGGAGATCGTGAAGAACTGCGAGCTGTCGCGGATCGACTGGGCGAAGCTCAAGGCCAAGACCGAGCAGATCGGCTATCCCATCATCGCCGTCGTCAACCAGATCAACGCCAACTGCCGCGACGGACTGGGCGAGTTCTGCCACTGGGGCGCGACCACCCAGGACATCACCGACACGGCCACCGTCCTGCAGATCCGCGAGAGCCTCGCGCTCGTGGAGCAGGACCTCGACGAGATTGGCGACGCGCTCGCCGCGCTGGCGCGCAAGTACCGCGACACGCCCGTCATCGGACGCTCCAACCTGCAGCAGGCCACGCCCATCACCTTCGGCTACAAGATGGCGTCGATCCTGGCGGGGATCGATCGGCACCGCGAGCGGCTGCAGCAGTTGAGGCCGCGCGTCCTGATGGGTGAGTTCGGTGGCGCGTCGGGAACGCTGTCGTCGCTCGAGAAGGGCGCGATGGAGACGCAGGCCGCGCTGATGCAGGAGCTGGGCCTCGCCCAGCCGCTGATCTCGTGGCACACGGTGCGCGACACGATCGCCGAAGTGGGCGCCTTCCTGGGGCTGGTGGGCGGCTCCCTCGGCAAGATCGCGATGGACGTCAAGCTGATGATGCAGACCGAAGTCGCGGAGGTGTTCGAGCCGTTCGCGCCGGGCCGCGGTTCGTCGTCCACCATGCCGCAGAAGCGCAATCCGATCTCCTGCCTCTACATCCATGCGAACGTTTCCGTCGCGCGCCAGCATGCCGCCGCGCTGATGGACGCCATGGTGGCCGACCACGAGCGTTCCACCGGGCCGTGGGAGATCGAATGGGTGGTGCTGCCGGAGATCTTCTGCCTGATGTCCGGAGCGCTGAAGCAGGCGAAGTTCGTCCTGAAGGGGCTCGAAGTGGACGCGGCGCGCATGCGCAGGAACATCGACATCACGAACGGCCTCGTGATGTCGGAGGCCGTGATGATGGGCCTGGGCCCCTATATCGGCCGCGAGTACGCCCACGACCTCGTGTACGACCTGTGCCGCCAGGCCATCGCGGAGGACCGGCCCCTGATCGACATCCTGGCGGCGCACCCGGAAATCGCGAAGCACGTCTCGCGGGCCCAGCTGGAGGTGTTCTGCGATCCGGGCAGGAACCTCGGCCAGGCCGGCGTGATGGTCGACCGCGTGCTGGCTGCGCGCGGCTGACGCCGCGTCAGCTTCAGCGGTACCGTGCGTCGTTCGGCGCGCGGTCGTACTGGTTCGTGACGCCGTCGCCGTCCCGGTCGTAAGACGGCGCCATGGCGTAATTGCCCGAGCCGTACGGGATCAGCTGCCCGTTCTGCGCGATGTACGCCGGCTGGCGGTTCGCGTCGAGGTAGACGGTCCGGCCCCATTGGTCGCGATAGCTGCCGTATTGATCCAGGGGGAGATGCCGGCCGGCGGCATCCACCTGGTAGTGGCGGCCGTAGGCGTCCGTGTAGACGTTGACGATCGGCGCGGCGCCCGCCGGACTGGCGTCGTACGGAACGCCGAAGATGCGCGCGATGGTGCTGCCCACGCTGTCGATCACGTCAGCCTGTGCGGCCCCGCCGACCGCGAATGCAGCCACTGCGACTGCGGACAAGATGGATTTTTTCATGTGCTACTCCTGTGCGGACTTGCCGCATGGAGTCATTGCACCGGGAAGCGGGAGAAGGGAACAGCGGTGCTCCGGCCGAGCAGCTGTGCGCCGAATCGCGCGCGACTGTAGGCGCAGGCGCCTCATCCGGTGCCGCCATGAGGACGAAAAAAAAGACCGGCGCACCGGTCTTTTCTCTGCAAGGGGCCAGGCGTCAGGAACGTCCGCCGCCGAAGCCGTCGTTGCCGTAGCCGACGCCCGCGCGATGGCTGGCCTTGAAACCCTGCGCGCCGTATCCGCCGGAACCACGGCCTTCTTCACGCGGACGCGCGAGGTTCACGGTGATCGAGCGCCCGTCCACGGACCTTCCGTGCAGCCCCTTGATCGCAGCCTGGGCCTCTTCGGCCGACGGCATTTCGACGAAGCCGAACCCCTTGGAGCGGCCGGTTTCGCGATCCATCACGAGCTTGGCGGAGGAAACCCCGCCGAACTCGGCGAAGTTGCTTTCCAGGATGGAATCGGTGACGGAGTAGGGCAGGTTGCCCACGTAGATCTTGCTGGTCATGCGAGAGCCTTTCCTTGATGGGATGCGCGAATCAGTAGCGGTTGCCGCCCGCACGGGGAGCGCGCGGCTCCATCGGCTTGGCGACGTTCACGACCATGTCGCGGCCGCCCAGGTCCCGGCCATGCAGGGCGGTGATGGCGGCGCTGGCCTCCGCGGCGGTGGCCATCTCGACGAAGCCGAAGCCCTTGGAGCGGCCGCTGTCGCGGTCCGTGATGACCTTGGCGCTGTTGACGGACCCGAACTCGGCGAAAGCGCGCTGCATGTCGTCGTCGCTGAAGGTGTAGGGCAGGTTGCCCACGAAGAGTTTGTTTTCCATGAATGTCCTCATGAGGAAGGTGCCGCGCGGCAACATGCCGTGCGGTGCACAACGCCAGAGAACATCGACGGGGGATTCAGACAACGACGCGGCGGGTGCAAGTCCGCCGGAGGGAGAAAGTAAACCTTGAAGAGCGACGATCTGTTGAACGTCCAGCAGCGCGGAGGTTAACACGTTATGCACTTCCGTGCACATGGAGCGCTCATTGGCCGCCTGGCGCGCACGATGTAACGCGAGATGACAGCGTCGCTGCAGCCTGCACGATTCGCGATAGCTTGTAACGCCGCCGCGGCATGAACGTGTACTTCCGACGGGCGCGCGCTGCGGGTGAAACGCGCGACCTATATTGATTTGGAGGAGTCACCACGTACCGGGTCCAGCGAGGCGCCCGTTCAAGCCTCGCACACAGGAGAACGAAATGCCGGAACTCAATCCCCAGCCGCTGCCTCCGGGTGATCGCGTGCGCGTGTTCGTCAACCACGACATCGCATTCGACCTCCAGAAGATGAACAAGATCACTGCAAACGTCCTGGGCAAGCTGGGGTGCGGAGGCTGCCACTCGGGGCGCATCCTGGAGTTCGTGACGCTCCGCGACTTCGTCGTCAATCCCAGGACCCTGGACGTCCAGGAGTTTGCCGGCTCGCCTCTCGCCAGGAGCGCGCCGGAGTGAAGGCGCTCGGCGTCGGGCTGGTCTATTGGTCCGCGCTGGAGCCGCTGTTCCGGGCAGGAGACGCGGGCCTCTCCGTGCTGGAACTCGAGCCGGAGTCGCTGTGGGAGCAGGTGCGTGAAGCAGAGGCGTGGCGCTATCGCTGCAACGCCGGACTGCTGGATCGCGTGGCGCAACTGCCCCAGCACAAGCTGCTGCATGGGGTAGGGCACCCCGTCGGCGGAACGGTCCAGGATCCCGTGGATCCGTGGGACCTGCTGCACCATGCGGTCCGGGCGCTCCAACCTGCGTGGGTCAGCGAGCACCTGAGCTTCAATCGTGTCGGGCGGGAAGAGGGGATACGGCACGCCGGTTTCCTGTTCCCGCCGGCGCAGACAGCGGCGGCCGTGCGGGTCGCCGCGAGCAACATCATCGCGTACGCGCGCCGGCTCGGTTGTCCCGCGGCGTTCGAGACCGGAGTGAACTATCTCCGCCCCCGCGCAAGCGACATGGGCGACGGCGAGTTCTTCGCCGCGGTGGCGCAGGCGTCGGGCGCAGGCATCCTTCTCGACGTGCACAACCTGTGGTGCAACGAGTGCAATGGTCGGGAATCGGTGGCCGAGGTCGTGGCCACGCTGCCGCTCGACCGCGTCTGGGAGATCCACTTTGCGGGCGGGATGGAGCACTCGGGTTTCCGGCTCGACGCGCACAGCGGGCGCGTGCCGCCGCAGGTGATCGACATCGCGGCCGCACTCATCCCCAGGCTCCCTCGCCTCGGTGCGCTGGTCTTCGAGATCCTGCCCGAGCACGTGCCCGCCATCGGGCTGGACGGCGTCATGCGCGAGCTGGCGCGCCTGCAGGAGCTCTGGGCACTGCGTTCCCCCACGAACGTGCAGGTACCGTCGTCCCCTGCGTGCACTCCGTCGCGGTCGGACTTCGATGAAGTCGCGCGGTGGGAAGGTTCGCTCTTCGATGCCGTGACGGGGAATGCGGACCCGGAGGACCGTGGGTGCGCCCTGCTGCGTGGTCTCGTGGACGACGCCCGGCGGGGGAGCCTGGCGCGCGCGTTGCGCTATACGACCACATGTCTCCTGGGCGCGCTGGGGGACCGGGGATTCGGCGAACTTTTCGCTGCGTACTGCCGCACGCATGCGCCGGAACCGTTCGCTTCCGTCGAAGCGGAACGCTTTGCAGGGTTCCTGCGGACTCGCATCGACGGGGGCTTGTGCGTCCCCTATCTCGACGAAGTGCTCGCGTTCGAGCACGGCCTGCTGCGGGCCACGCTGCTGGGAGCCTCCTCGGAAGTCAGGTGGAGCGTGGACCCCACCATGCTGATCGAGTCGCTGGAGGCGGGTACCCTGCCGCGCGGCCTGCCGCAGGTGCGCAGCGTGATGCGCATTGCTCCGGGCGAGGCCGGTTGAAGCTCCGGCCCCGCGAGCACCGCAATCACCACATGCGCCTCACCGCCCCTGCGCCGACAGCGGCAACCCGAACACCCGGTCGAACGCGAGGTTGAACAGGAAGCCGTACACGAGGAAGAAGACGATCATCACCGCGTTGAGTGCCAGCGCGGCGAGCAGGCTCACGCCCAGCACCCACGCGAACAGCGGCACCAGCATGGTCACGAGGCCCACCTCGAAGCCGATGGCGTGCACCACGCGCCGCAGGACGCTGCGCCCCTTGCGTTCCTGGCGTCTTTCCCAGGCCTCGAAGAGGATGTTGTAGACGTAGTTCCACGCCATCGCGATCGTGGACGAGGCGGCCGCCGTGATGCCGGCGGTGGTCACCGGGCTTTCGGAGAGCCACCGCAGCAGCGTGCTGGCCAGCACGATGGCGATCAGCTCGAAGGAAACGACGTAGACGATCTTGCGTTGGAGTCCCTGCACGCATGGATTCTAGAGGTGCAGGGATGGCCCTCGCCGGAGCAGTCTATGCTTGCGGCATTCCCTTTCCGGATGCCGCCATGCCCGAACTCCAGACCCGGCTGACACGCTCCCTCGGCTTGCGCCACCCCATCGTCTCGGCGCCGATGGCGTTTGCCGCCGGTGGCGCGCTGGCCGCGGCCGTCACCCGCGCCGGCGGACTGGGGCTGATCGGCGGCGGCTACGGCGACGGGCCGTGGATCGAGCAGCAGTTCGCCGCGGCGCAAGGAGAACGCATCGGCATCGGCTTCATCACCTGGTCGCTCGCCACGAAGCCGTCGTTGCTGACCGCCGCGCTCGCGCACCGGCCGGCGGCCGTGATGCTGTCGTTCGGTGATCCGCGGCCCTTCGTCGACGAGATCCGTGCCGCGGGCGCCAGGCTGGTCTGCCAGTGCCAGGACATGTCGCACGTGCGCGATGCGATCGCCGCGGGCGCCGACGTGGTCGTGGCGCAGGGCGCGGAGGCGGGTGGCCACGGGGCGCTGCGCGGCACCTTCAGCTTCGTCCCGGAGGTGGCGGACGAACTCGCCGCGCGCGCCCCCGGCACCTTGCTGCTCGCGGCCGGCGGCGTGGGCGACGGGCGCAGCCTCGCGGCCGCGCTGATGCTCGGTGCCGATGGCGTGCTGGTCGGCACGCGCCTGTGGGCTTCGCGCGAGGCGCTGGTGGCGCCAGGCCATCACCGCGCGATCCTCGAGACCGGCGGCGACGGCACGCTGCGCACGCGCATCCCCGACGTCGTGCGCCAGCTGCCCTGGCCGCCGGGCTTCACTGCGCGCATCCGCCGCAATGCGTTCACGGCGCGCTGGCACGGCCGCGAAGCGGAGCTGGAGAAGGCGGCGGCCGAGGAAGGACCGCGCTACGCGCAGGCCTTCGCCGCGGGCGATGCGGAGCAGGGCGCCGTGTGGTTCGGCGAGGCGGCAGGCCTGGTCCATTCGATCGAGCCGGCCGGCGAGATCATCGAGCGGATGGTCGCGGAGGCGGCAGGCCTCCGGGCACGCGGGCAGGCCGGCTGAGCCGGGACCGTTCGACGCAGCTCACACCTTGGCGTCGTCTCCGATGATCGGGCCGTCGAACGCGCCGTGCAGCGTTTCGATGCGCACCGGTGCGCTGCGCCCCGGCAGCTCGACCTGCAATCCGAGAGGGCCTTGCGAGACGCGGACCCGCACGGTGTCGCTGCCGGCCTCGGGCCGGTAGTCGTACACGCCGGGTTGCCATACCTCGGCCGCCACATGCATGCGGCGCGTGCCGAGCAGGCTGCCGATCTCCTTCTGCAACCTGTTGCGTTCCACCTGCAGAGCCTGCACGCGCGCGAACAGCGCGTCCACGCCGCGGCGGTCGCCGCCCTGTTTGCTGGCGTCGAAAGCCTGCGTCAGCAGGGCGCCCTCCTGGTCGACGAGTGCCGAGACCCGGGCGCGCAAGGTGGCGATGCTGTTGTCCTCTCCCATGGGGCCTATTTTTGGGGCGCGTGACCCACTTTACAGAAGGCGCGGGCGGCGGTGCCCGTCAGTCGTCATCCGACACTGCGTTTTTGCCGCCGCACGGTCGTCACGGGACGATGAGCTTGCAGTTTCGCGTCGGCTTCTTGCAACGCTGCCTCCCGGTCAGCAGCACCCTTCCTCGGGGTAGGCGAGCTCGCCGTCGACGATGCATGCGGGCGACGTGTACGGGTGCGGCGTGCCGGGACCCGTGCCGGCAATGTGGATCACCTCCACGTCCAGGAAGCGCAGCACGTCGGAGATGAGCGCACGGTGGCAGCGCCACCAGAGAAGCTCCGAGCACATGATCGCGGTGCGCGCGCCCGACGCGACGTGCAGGAGTTCGTCGAGGCCCGACGCGAACTCCTCGGTCCACGTGTACGCCGCATAGGACCGGAACGAGGCATTGCGCCAACCGGCTTGTTCCGGTCCCGCGGGGACCCGGCGGCGTCCGCCGAGCCCCGCGAGCCACGCGTAGCCCAGGCCGCAGCCCGCGAGCGTTGCGGCGAGCGCATCGCTGCCGAACTGCGGATGGCGCCGCGAGCCGGGGAACCGTCGCACGTCCGCGACCACCTCGATGCCATGGGCGCGCAGCACGGAGACGAAATCATCCGCGCTGCGCGTCGAGTGGCCGATGGTCCAGACCGTGCGTGGGTCAGCGGCCGTCCTTGTCCGAGTCGCCGGGGATCGCGCGCTCGGTTGCATTGCTCACCCGCTCCCACGCGTCGCGCGCTGCCGGGCGGGCATGTTCCCATTCGAGCGACGAGCTGCCGCGGGCACGGCCCCAGTCGCGTCCGAGCTCGGGCTCCACCTCGTCGAACGAGCGGCCCGGGTTGCGGTTCCACGAATCCACGCCGGCGCGGTAGGCGGGCTGGTACTCGTCGAAGCCGACGTCCTTGCGCGCATACGGACGGGTGGCGTGGTTGTCGCGCCAGTACTTGTCTTCGGCGGCCGGGTCCGCGGCCTTCTTGCCCATCACCGCGCCCGCGACGGCACCGACGGCGGCACCGATCGCCGCGCCCACGGGGCCCGTCACGCCACCGGCCAGCGCGCCGGCGGTCGCACCACCGACCACGCCACCCGCGGCCGCGCCACCCACGGCGCCTGCGCCCGCACCGGCTGCCTTCTTGTGCTCGGGATTGTCATTGTTCATGTCGCTGTCCTTTCGTTGCTGGAGCCGCCACCATAGGAGGACATCGGCTGGCCCATCCTCGGAAGCAGCCCACATCTGGGCGGGGGCATGGCTGACAAGCGCGTAGTCCGATGGAGACTCAGCGGTGAAACCCGAGGGCCTTGCGCGCGGCCGTGGCGCAGAATGCGCCGATGATCGAACTGCCCAGGGAGGTCCGCCAGCAGGCGGTTGCCTCCATCGAACGCTACTTCCTCGAGAACATGGAAGAGAAGATCGGCAACGTGGCGGCCGGCGGCCTCCTGGGCTTCTTCCTGGAGGAGATCGGTCCCGCGATCTACAACCAGGCCGTGCGCGACGTGCAGGAACGCCTGCGCATGCGCGTCGAGGAAATCGACCTCGAGGTGCAGGAGGAGGAGTTCGGGTACTGGAAGAAATTCGAGAAGGGCGGCCGGCGGCGCTGACCGCCTGCGCAACGGAAGGAGCGACGATGCCGGAACACCGGATCTTCACCACCGCATTCGCCAAGGTCTATCCGCTCTACGTCCAGAAGGCGGAACGCAAGAGCCGGACGAAGGAAGAAGTCGACCAGGTGATCTGCTGGCTCACCGGCTACGACCGGGCCGGACTGCAGCGGCAGATCGAGCAGGGCAGTGACTTCGCGACCTTCTTTGCGCAGGCGCCCGCCATGCATCCGAACAGTTCGAAGATCACCGGCGTCGTCTGCGGCGTGCGCGTGGAGGAAGTCGAAGATCCGCTGATGCGAAGGATCCGCCAGCTGGACAAGCTCGTCGACGAGCTTGCCAAGGGGAAGAAGATGGAGAGCGTCCTGCGCTAGCGCAGCCGCCCCGTCTCCGCATCGATCACCACCAGGCGGAGCTCGCCCCCTTTGGTGAGCATCCGCACGCGCCAGACCAGCTTGCTGTCCACGTGGACGCCGTGCTCCACCGCGAGCACGCGGCCGGGCGCCGTGCGCTGGGCGAGGGAAACCGCTTCGTCGCGGCTCACGTCTGCCCATGCCGCGGGCACCAGGAATCCCAGCGAGAGCAGCAGGGCGGCGATGGTACGCATGAGGTTGGGCATGAGGTCCTTTCGAAACACGCATGCAGGATAACGGGGCGTTCGTGAACGGTCGCTGAACGCCCCGGCTGGGGTACGCGTCAGCGGCCGGGACCGACTTCGCCAGAGGTCATCGACAGGGACAGGCTGTACCAGCCCGCGATCGCCCCGGGCGCGGCGCCGAGCGCCTCGAGCGCGCCGGTGCCGAGCACCTCTTCTCCGAGGGCCTGGAGCACCTCGAGCTCGTAGCCGCACACGATGAAGATCCAGTCCGCGCTGCGGTCGAGGTTGCCGCGGATCTTCTGTTCCGTCGTGGTCGCGATGGCAGGTGTCTCGGTGCGCAGCAGGTGCGCCCCGCCGAGGCCGGCGCGCAGCGGCAGCTCCGCGACCAGCGATCGCAGGGCGGCCTGCAGGCGCTGCGCCTCGCCCTCGCGGGGCGAGAGCCTGAGCGTCATCGCATGCCGCGCCACGCCCGCGCCATGCGAATGCAGCACGCGCGTCTGGCTGCGCACCATGTCGCGGTGGTGCGGCATCAGCCGCGTCGACCACGGCGTGGGTGCGTTCAGGCGCGCCAGGTACTCGGGCGAGCTGAGCGCCGCGTGCTCCCGCAGCTCGTAGAGGATGAAGAAGCCTTCGCCGCCGTCCGCGGCGGACCACCGCGAGGCGCGGTTGAAGCCGGGCAGGGCCAGCCGCTCCGGAAAGTGTTCGTGCGAATGCCAGTGCTCGAACTCCGCGCGCATCTCCGGCGCCATGTTCCACCACATCGCGAGTGCGGCCTCGCCCAGGATTGCCATCGTCTTTCTCCTTTTTCGTTCAAGCCATGCCGGTGGCGCGCGCGCGGAACACCGGCGAGCTGGTCGCCGCGATGGCGAGCTCGCCGGCCGCGTCCACGAGCGGCCGCCCGAGTTCCCGCATCCGCGCTTCGGTCAGGCGCTGCAAGGGCCCCGCGATGGTGAGCACGCCCACCGCCTCGCGGCCGCGCCGCAGCACCGGCGCCGCCATGGCACTCATGCCCGGTGCGTACATCTCGCTCATCACGCTGAAGCCGCGGTTGCGGTCCTCCTCCAGCACCTTCATCAACGCCTTGAAGGTCGTCGGCGCCTTCGGCCCGTACTCGCGCGGCGAGCCGAGGCCCTGGCGTGCGACGAGTTCCGTCGCGCGCTCTTCGCTCAGGGTCATCAGCCAGGCATGGCCGGCGGCACTGCAGGAGAGGCGCACGTCGATGCCCATGTCGGGGTCGTAGCGCAGGCCCCCGCGCGCGCCCTGCGCCTTGGCGACGAAGGTGAGGCGGTCGCCGTCCACCAGCGCCAGGCGCACCAGTTCGCCGGAGGCTTCCGCGAGGCGGTCGATGATGGGCTGCGCGATGTCCACGATGCCGGCGCCCGCGAGGAAGCTCAGGCCGAGCGCGGGCAGGCGCATGGTGAGCGCGTAGTCGCCCATCTCGCGCAGCTGCCGCACGTACCCGCAGCGCGCCAGGTCCGCCAGCAGCCGGTGGCAGGCGCTGCGCGGCAGGTTCACTTCCTTGGACAGGTCGCCCAGCGACAGGCCCTCGGGCTGCGCGGCCAGGGCCTCCAGGATGCGCAGCGCGCGGTCGACGGTGCCGCTGGGGACCGGTGCCGAGTTCGTCATGTGGAAAGGGATTCCGGAATGGAACGGTGTTCTGCCCGTGTCCCTATCATGCCCCACTTGCCATGAACATCGACAGGAGACTCCCGTGAACCCCATGACCCGCCGCGGCTTCGCCGCCCTGGCCTTCGTCGTCGCCGCCTCGGGCGCCGGCGCGCAGGACATCCAGGAACGCACCATCAAGTTCGGCCACCTGAACAACCCCGGCCACCCGACCAGCCTGGGCGTGCGCAAGTTCGCCGAGATCGTCACGGCGAAGACCGGCGGCAAGTTCAAGGTGCAGGAGTTCGCGTCCTCGCAGCTGGGCAACGAGCTGCAGCAGCAGGCCGCGCTGCAAGGCGGCGTGCAGGAGATGCTGGTGGCGTCCACCACCTCGCTGAACGGCATCGTGAAGGAGTTCGGGCTGCTGGACTTCCCCTTCCTGTTCGCCAACGAGCGCCAGGCCGATGCGATGGTCGACGGTCCGCTCGGCAAGGCGCTCGCCGCGAAACTGCCGGAGAAGGGCGTGGTGGTGCTGGGCTTCTTCGACCTGGGCTTCCGCAACGTCACCAACAGCAAGCGCCCGGTCACCAAGGGCGCCGACCTCGAGGGCCTGAAGCTGCGCGTGATCCCCAATCCGGTGTTCCTGGAAACCTTCAAGACCTTCAAGGCGAACCCGGTGCCCATGGCCTTCGCCGAGCTGTACGGCGCGCTCGAAAGCAAGGCCGTCGACGGCCAGGAGAATCCCTTCGCGGTGATCGCGTCGAGCAAGTTCTACGAAGTGCAGAAGTACGTGAGCGGCACGAACCACGTCTACGCCACCAATCCCATCCAGATCAGCAAGCGTTTCTGGGACCGCCTCTCGCCGGTGGAACAGAAGATCCTGCAGGACGCCGCGATCGAGGCGCAGAACTGGCAGCGCACCGTGAGCCGCGAAGTGTCCGCCAAGGCGCTGGGCGAACTGACCGCCAAGGGCATGGTCTACAACGACATCGCCCCCGCCGAACTGGCCCGCATGCGCGCCGAGGTGCGGCCGGTCTACGACAAGTTCTCCGCGGCCTACGACCCGGCCATCGTGACCCTGTTCCGGTCCGAGCTGGAGCGCGTCTCCAAGCTCTGAGCAGGCTGTCGGCTAGCATGGCGCATGGGCATCCCGTACGCCAGCGTCGAAGAGGCGATCGCCACCCGCGGCTTGCGGATGGTGGTCGTCGGCAAGATTCCCAGCCCCTGGTCCGAAGCGGCGAAGGGGCTGTTTCACGTCAAGCGCATCCCGTGGACCGCGGTGCGGCTCGTGTACGACGACCCGGCCCTCAAGGCGTGGGCGGGCCAGCGAAGCGCGCCGGTGGCGATCTACGAGAACGAGCCGCCGCGCTCCGGCTGGGCCGAGATCCTGGAACTGGCCGAGCGGCTCGCGCCGGAGCCGCCGCTGATGCCTTCCGACGCGGCGGACCGAGCGACGGCCTTTGCGCTCGCACACGCGATCTGCGGCGAGCAAGGCCTCGGGTGGTCGCGTCGACTGCAACTCGTCGAAGCGGGCCTGCGTGGCCGCGGCGGCTTCCCGCCCGAGGTCGCCGCGTACATCGGCAAGAAGTACGGCCATGGCCCCGAAGCCGGAGCAGCGGCGCCCGCGCGCGTGGCGGAGCTGCTCGCGATGCTTGCTTCGCGCCTGAAGGCGCAGCATGCAGCGGGGAGCCGGTACTACGTGGGGCAGGAGCTCACGGCGGTCGACATCTACAGCGCCACCTTCCTCGCGTTGCTGCAGCCGCTGCCGCAAGACGTCTGCCCCATGGACGCCACTACCCGTTCTGCGTTCGAGTTCCGCGACCCGACCACGGACGCGGCGCTGGACGAAGTGCTCCTCGCGCACCGGCAGATGATGTACCGGGAGCACCTGGCGCTGCCGCTGTCTCTCTGAGGGCGCCGCTTGGCCTCGCAGCCGGAGCCGGGGCGCAAGCGGACGCAGTAGACTGATCGCCGGACTGCGGGTGGCGACGGTCGCTCGGCCCGAACTGCAGGGACGCACGTGCTCGAATCGCTCTTGATGTCGGTGACCCGTCTTTCGACGTTCCTGGGAGATCGCGCGCTGACAGCGGGGTCCGGATTCTTCTACGAGAGCGAATCACGGCTGTACCTCGTGACGAGCCGTCACGTGTTCATCGATGAAGCTGCGCAGCACCTTCCGGATCGGATCGAGTTCGTGGTCCACACGGACGCCACGAATCTGACGCGCTGGCAGTCGGTGTCGATGCCGCTCTACGCGGGTGGAAGAGCAGCCTGGCGGCAGGCCAGAGATTCCGGAGGCGAGATCGACGTCGCCGCCATCGAGGTGAGCAGGTCCTTGCTCCCTTCCGACCTCCAGGTGAGGTGCTTCGGACCGGAGAGTCTCCCAGCCGACCTCGACATCGCCCAGGCGGGTACGCCGATCCTGCTCGTGGGTTTTCCGCTGGGCTTCTACGACACTGTCCACCACCTGCCGGTGGTTCGCCAGGCCATAGTCGCGTCGTCCTTCGGTGTCCGGTTCCAGGGACAAGGCTTTTTCCTCACGGACGCCCGCATGCATCGCGGTGCGAGCGGCGCACCAGCCGTGCTGCGGCGTGGGGACGGGGAGTTTCCGTGGGTGCTTCTTGGCGTGCACTCCTCCCGGCTGGACATGAAGAACCGGGATCTGCTGCAAGACGACTCGTTGGGTCTCAACTGCGCCTGGTACTCGGATGTGCTGAAGACCCTGGTTCCCTGAGGAGCGCCAAGCAGGAGGCGAGCGGACATCTGGTCAAAAGTCCCCCCACTTCAGGTCGCCGACGCCAACGCCAGCGTCTGCGCCGGTTCGCGTGGCAACGCCGTCTGTTCCACCAGCTCTGCCTGCCTCGCGAACAGATCCACGGTCCACTCCACGAAGGCACGCACGCGCGCGCTCAGGTGGCGGTTGGGGGGATAGACCACGTGCATCGGGATCAGCGGATGCTGCCAGTCCGGCAGGATCTCCACCAGCGCGCCGGTGCCCAGGTACGGCAAGGCCTGGAAGCGCGCGACCTGGGCAATCCCGAGGCCCGCCAGAGTCGCGGCGAGGTAGGCGTTCCCTTCGTTGACGGACAGCTTGTGGCGCCCCGCGATCTCGATGCGCTCGCCGTCGCGCTCGAACACGTTGGGGAACATGCGGCCCGTGCGCGGCGAGAAGAAGTTGATCACCGTGTGCTTGTCTTCCAGCTCCAGCGGGTGCCGGGGCGTGCCGTGCTGTGCCAGGTACGCCGGGGTCGCCACGCTCACCAGCGGCATGTTGGCGATGCGCCTGGCCACCAATGACTGCTCGGTGAGTTCGCCGCCGCGGATCACGCAATCGACGTTGTCGCTGATCAGGTCGACCGGCCGGTCGCCCACGCCCAGGTCCAGCTGGATGTCGGGGTAGCGGCGGTAGAAATCCGGCAGCGACGGAATGATGATGTCGGACGCGATCGAGGAGCCGACGTCCACGCGCAAGCGCCCGCCCGGCTTGCCCTGCGCGAGCGTCATCGCCGCTTCCATCTCGTCGAGGTCGTTCAGCAGCCGCGACGCCCGTTCGTAATAGGCGGCGCCGTCGGGCGTGACCGTCACGCGACGGGTGGTGCGATTCAGCAGCTTCACCTTCAGCCGCGTCTCCAGCTGTTGCAGCAGCTTGGTCGCGGAGCCCTTGGGCATGTCCAGGGACTCGGCTGCCCTCGTGAAGCTGCCGGTCTCGACCACCCTCGCAAACACCCGCATCGACTGGATCTGGTCCATGTCCTTCTTCTCCTTGTGGGTGGCGGCATTGTTCACGCGGTGGAAACAGAGAACTGGCCGCCCCCCGGTTTATCCGTATGAACCAAGTGCCTATAGTCCGCCGCATGCCATCCAGCATCCGTCCCTCGTCCGCCTGGCCCGACCGCCTGGAGCTGCCCGGCCAACCGCCCATGCGCCTGCGCGTGCAGGGCGACAGGCGCACCGCCATGGGGCGCGTGGTGCTGCACCTGCATGGCGGCGCCTACACCTCCGGCGGCCTGGACAGCGGGGCATGCCTCGCCGGCCTGCTGGCCGATGCCGGTGCCATGGTGGTGTCGATCGCCTATCCGCTTGCGCCGGAGCACCGCTTCCCGGATGCGGTGGAAGCGGGCCATGCCGCGCTCGAGTGGGTCCATGCCAACCGCACGCGCATCGCGGGCGCCAAGGCCCGCGTCTTCCTGGCCGGCGAGGAAGCGGGCGGCAACCTCGCCGCCGCCATCGCGCTGATGGCCCGCGATCGCGCTGCGCCGCCGCTGGCCGGCCTGGTCCTGGTCACGCCGATGCTCGACCCGTGCACGGCCACGGCTTCCCAGCGCGAGGCCGCCGGCGAGCAGGTGCAGTGCCGCTTCGCCGAAGGCTGGAAGCAGTACTTGCGCAGCCCGCGCGACGCTGAACATCCGTATGCCGTGCCCGCTTACGCGCAGCGCCTCGCGGGCCTGCCGCCCACGCTGGTGCTCGCCGGCGAGGACGACCCGATGCGCGATGAAGCCATGGCGTTTGCCGGCCGCCTGCAGCAAGCCGGCGTGTCCGTGCACACGGGATTGATTCCCGCGACCGGCTGGCCCGCGTCGCTGGAGCGCCCGCCCGAACCTTGTCCCTGCGCCGTCGCGGTGCAGGAGCAGTTCGCCCGCTTCTACGCAGCGCCGGTGCCGCAGCCTTCGTAGCGCTTCGCGCCCACCCCGTTTCGCATTTCGCATCCCGGCCGCTGGACCGGGCTGGACCAACGCACCCTGGAGAAAAGAAACATGACCAACGCCAAGAACAACAAGCTGCGCATGTGGACCGCTGCCGGCGTCGCAGCCGGCATGTCCGTGCTCGCCACGGCCATCATCGCGCTGCAAGGCGATCGCGCGCAGGCCACCGCCAACAGTGCACCGCCGCCACCGCAGGTCTCCGTCGCCACCGTGGGCGAGAGCGAGATCACCGCCTGGGACGAGTTCTCCGGCCGCCTCGAAGCGGTGGAGCGCGTCGAGGTCCGCTCGCGCGTGGCCGGCGCCGTGCAGGCCGTGCACTTCCGCGAAGGCGCGCTGGTCCGCCACGGCGACCTGCTGGTGACGATCGATCCCGCCCCCTACCAGGCCGAAGTGGAACGCGCGGAAGCACAGGTCGGCGCGGCGCAAGCGCGACTCGCGCAGGCGCAAAGCGAACACGCGCGTGCCCAGCGGCTGTGGGAGGAAAGCGCGATCGCCCAGCGCGAACTGGAGGAAAAGGTGAACGCCGCCCGCGAAGCCGCAGCCAACCTGCGCGCCGCGCAGGCGCAGCTGCAGGGTGCCCGGCTCAACCTGGGCTACACGCAGGTGCGCGCGCCGGTGGGCGGCCGCATCGGCAAGCTGGAAGTGACGGCCGGCAACCTGGTCGCCGCGGGCCCGGGTGCACCGGTGCTGACGACGCTGGTGTCGGTGAGCCCGATCTACGCCAGCTTCGATGCCGACGAACAGGTGATCGTGCGCGCGCTGCAGGGCCTGGCCGGCGGCGCCAGCGCGCGCCAGATGATCGAACGCATCCCCGTGCAGATGGGAACGGGCACCAGTGCCGACACGCCCTACCAGGGTCGGCTGCACCTGATCGACAACCAGGTCGACGCCAGGAGCGGAACGATCCGGCTGCGTGCCGCCTTCGACAACCGCGACGGTGCATTGATCCCGGGACAGTTCGCCCGCGTGCGCATGGGCCAGGCGCGCACCACGCGCGCCGTGCTGGTGCCCGAACGCGCCGTCGGCACCGACCAGGAGAAGAAGTACGTGCTGGTGGTCGGCGAAGGCAACAAGGCGGAGTACCGCGAGGTGACGCTCGGCGCCTCCACCAACGGGCAGCGGGTGGTGCACAGCGGCCTCAAGGCCGGCGAGCGCATCGTCGTCAACGGCCTGCAGCGCGTGCGCCCCGGCGCCGTGGTGCAGCCGCAGCAAGTCGCGATGGCAGGTTGAACATGAACATCTCGCGTTTCTTCATCGACCGGCCGATCTTCGCCGGCGTGCTGTCGCTGCTGGTCTTCCTGGCCGGCGTGATCGCGTTGCGGGCGCTACCGATCTCCGAGTACCCGGAGGTCGTTCCGCCCACCGTGGTGGTGCGCGCCACCTATCCCGGCGCCAACCCGAAGGTGATCGCCGAGACGGTGGCCACGCCGCTCGAGGAAGCCATCAACGGCGTCGAAGGCATGCTCTACATGAGCAGCCAGGCCACCACCGACGGCCTGATGACGCTCAACGTCACGTTCCGCCTGGGAACCGATCCGGACAAGGCGCAGCAGCTGGTGCAGAACCGCGTGGCGCAGGCCGAGCCGCGGCTGCCGGAGGAAGTGCGGCGCCTGGGTCTCTCCACCGTCAAGAGCTCGCCAGACATCACGATGGTGGTGCACCTGGTGTCGCCCAACGGCCGCTACGGCATGGACTACCTGCGCAACTACGCGGTGCTGAACGTGCGCGACCGGCTGGCGCGCATTGGCGGCGTCGGCCAGGTCGGCATCTGGGGCGGCGGCGAGTACGCCATGCGCGTCTGGCTCGATCCGCAGAAGGTGGCGCAGCGCGGCCTGTCGGCCAGCGACGTGGTGCGCGCGATCCGCGAGCAGAACGTGCAGGCCGCCGCCGGCGTCGTCGGCGCCTCTCCCGGCCTGCCGGGCGTGGACCTGCAGCTGTCGATCAACGCGCAAGGCCGCCTGCAGAGCGAGGAGGAGTTCGGCGAGATCATCGTCAAGACCGGCGCGGACGGCGCGGTCACCCGGCTGCGCGACATCGCGCGGCTGGAACTGGGCGCGGCCGACTACTCGCTGCGCTCGCTCCTGGACAACGACTCCGCGGTCGGCATCGGCGTGTTCCAGGCGCCCGGCTCCAACGCGCTGCAGATCTCCGCCGAAGTGCGCGCCACCATGGAGGAGATCCGGAAGAACATGCCCGAAGGCGTGGAGTACCGCATCGCGTACGACCCGACGCAGTTCGTGCGCGCCTCGATCCAATCGGTGGTGACGACGCTGCTGGAAGCCATCGCGCTGGTGGTCCTGGTGGTGATCCTGTTCCTGCAGACCTGGCGCGCGTCGATCATCCCGCTGCTCGCGGTGCCCGTGTCGGTGGTCGGCACGTTCGCGGTGCTGCACCTGCTGGGGTTCTCGATCAATGCCTTGAGCCTGTTCGGCCTGGTCCTGGCGATCGGCATCGTGGTCGACGACGCCATCGTCGTGGTGGAGAACGTCGAACGCAACATCGAGGCCGGCCTCACGCCGCGCGAGGCGACCTACCGCGCGATGCGCGAGGTTTCCGGCCCGATCGTCGCGATCGCGCTCGTCCTCGTGGCCGTGTTCGTGCCCCTGGCGTTCATCAGCGGACTGACGGGCCAGTTCTACCGCCAGTTCGCGGTGACCATCGCCATCTCGACGGTGATCTCCGCGTTCAACTCGCTGACGCTGTCGCCCGCGCTCGCGGCACTGCTGCTGAAAGGCCACGATGCACCCAGGGACGCGCTCACGCGTTTCATGGACCGCTGGCTCGGGTGGCTGTTCCGCGGCTTCAACCGCGTGTTCCAGCGCGGCTCCACCAGCTACGGCGGCGGCGTGCGCAAGGTGCTGGCGCACAAGCGCGCGATGCTCGCGATGTACGCGGTGATCGGCGTCGCGACGATCGGCCTGTTCCAGGCGGTGCCCTCGGGCTTCGTGCCGGCGCAGGACAAGCAGTACCTGATCGGCTTCGCGCAGCTGCCCGATGGCGCCACGCTGGACCGCACCGATGCGGTGATCCGCAAGATGGGCGAGATCGCGCAGAAGAACCCCAACGTGGAGGGCACGCTGGCGTTCCCCGGCCTCTCGATCAACGGGTTCACCAACAGCTCCAATTCCGGGATCGTGTTCGCGATGCTCAAGCCCTTCGACCAGCGCAAGGGCGCGGACCAGAGCGGCGTGGCCGTCGCCGGGCAATTGAACCAGGCCTTCGCGGGCATCCAGGACGCCTTCATCGTCATGTTCCCGCCGCCGCCGGTGCAGGGACTGGGCACCACCGGCGGCTTCAAGCTGCAGCTGGAGGACCGCGCCTCGCTCGGCTACGCCGCGATGGACGATGCCGTGAAGGCCTTCATGGCCAAGGCGTCGCAGGCGCCGGAGCTCACCGGGCTGTTCACGAGCTGGCAGGTGAACGTGCCGCAGCTGTATGCCGACATCGACCGCACCCGCGCGCGCCAGCTGGGCGTGGCCGTGACCGACGTGTTCGACACCATGTCCACTTACCTGGGCAGCGTCTACGTCAACGACTTCAACAAGTTCGGCCGCACCTACAGCGTGCGCGTGCAGGCGGATGCCGCCTACCGCGCCCGTGCCGAGGACATCGGTGCGCTGAAGGTGCGCTCCAGCTCCGGCGAGATGATTCCGCTGTCGGCGCTAATGACCGTGCGCTCCAGTTACGGCCCGGACCGGGCGCAGCGCTACAACGGCTACCTCACGGCGGACATCAACGGCGGACCGGCGCCGGGCTTCTCGTCGGGCCAGGCGCAGGACGCGATCACCCGCATCGCGGCAGAGACGCTGCCGGCCGGCATCTCGTTCGAGTGGACCGAGCTCACGTACCAGGAGATCCTGGCCGGCAATTCGGCGGCCTGGGTGTTCCCGCTGGCGATCCTGCTGGTGTTCCTCGTGCTGGCCGCGCAGTACGAGAGCCTGACGCTGCCGCTGTCGATCATCCTGATCGTGCCCATGGGCATCTTCGCGGCGATGGGCGGCGTCTGGCTCGGGGGCGGCGAGAACAATGTGTTCACGCAGATCGGGTTGATGGTGCTCGTCGGGCTGTCGGCGAAGAACGCGATCCTGATCGTGGAGTTCGCCCGCGAACTGGAGTTCGCAGGACGCACGCCCGTGCAGGCCGCGATCGAGGCCAGCCGGCTGCGCCTGCGCCCGATCCTGATGACATCGCTGGCCTTCGTCATGGGCGTGCTGCCGCTGGTGCTGTCCACCGGCGCCGGGTCGGAGATGCGCCGCGCGATGGGCTCGGCGGTGTTCAGCGGAATGATCGGCGTCACGGCCTTCGGCCTGTTCCTCACGCCGGTGTTCTACGTCGTGTTGCGACGCCTGGCGGGCAACCGGCCGCTGCGCCAGCACGGGCAGGTGCCCCAATTCGAAGGCTTCGCCCAGGGTGCCGGCGGTGGCGGCGGCGCGGTGCGCCCGGTCCCTGCGGCGCGCGTGCGTCCCGAGGAGGTTTGACATGAAGAAGATCGCATTGCTGCCCCTGGTCGGCGCCCTGCTGCTGGCCGGCTGCGCCACCACCCTGCCTGAGCTGCCGGCCGAGCCGCCGCCGCCCGCGCAGTTCAAGCAGGACATCCGCTGGACCACCGCTGCGCCCGCCGAAGCGCAGCACCGCGGCGAATGGTGGAAGGCGTTCGCCGACCCGCAGCTCGAAACGCTCGTGCAGCGTGCCGCGGTGGCCAACACCAGCGTGCGCGAAGCCGCGGCCCGCGTGGCGCAAGCCCGCGCGCTGGTGCGTGCCGCGAATGCGGAGCGGCTGCCGCAGGTGGGCATCGGCGCTGGCGTGGACCGCGGCACCGGCACCGACAGCGCCGGCCGCTCGGGCCCCTTCACGGTGTACAACGCCGGCGTGCAGCTCGCGTACGAGCCGGACCTCTTCGGCCGGGCGACGGGGCGGCGAGACGCTGCGTCGCTGGATGCAAGCGCTCGCGAGGCACTGCTGCAAAGCACGCGCCTCGCGGTGCAGGCGGAGACGGCGCAGACGTACCTCGCCCTGCGTGCACTGGACGTCGAACGCGCGCTGGTGCGGGAGACCGTCGAAGCGTATTCCGGCACCTTGCGGCTGACGCAGCGCCGGCACCAGGCCGGCGACGTCGCCGAGCTCGACGTCGTGCGCGTCGAGGCGGAAGTGGCCGCGACCGAAGCGGAGGCGCTGGCGATCGACCGCCAGCGCGCGGCGCTGGAACATGCCCTTGCGGTGCTGATCGGCGAAGCGGCCTCCGACTTCAACCTGCCGGTGGCGCAGTGGACGACGGCCCTGCCGACGATTCCTGCCGGCGTGCCAGCCACGGTGCTCGCGCGCCGGCCGGACGTGGCCGCAGCGCAAGCATCGCTGCTCGCAGCGCAGGCGCGCGTCGGCGTCGCCGAAGCAGCCTGGTTCCCGGGCATCGCGCTCACCGGCGCGGGCGGCTTCGCCTCCGCCGACCTCGGCGACCTGTTCCGCTGGTCCGCGCGCGCCTGGGGCGTGGGCGCGCTGCTCTCGCTGCCGATCTTCGACGGGGGCCGCCGCAAGGCGGGCATCGAGGACGCGAAGGCGCAGCTCGAGGAAGCACTGGCGAGCCACCGCGGCCAGGTGCTGGTGGCGTTCCGCGAAGTGGAAGACCAGCTGGCGGCCCTGCACCTGCTGCACCAGCAGTCGCTGGCGCAAGGCCGCGCGGTCGACGCCGCGCTGCGTGCAACGCGTCTTTCGGACACGCGGTACCGCAACGGCTTGGTGAGCCAGCTCGAGCTGCTGGACGCGCGGCGCAGCGAACTGCGCAATCGCCGACAGGCGCTGCAGGTGCGCGCCGCGCAGTTCCAGGCGACGGTGTCGCTGGTGCGGGCGCTGGGCGGCGGCTGGGGCGAGCCGCCCACGCAGGTGGCAGCCGGGGGGCCGTGAGCGGGGCGGAAGGGGGCGCGTGGTGTGCTTGGACTGGTAACCGCGCGGTGTTCCCTTGGGGATGTCTGCTTTGGGTTGGAGCGGTCTTCACGCTGCTACTGCGCCGGCAGATCGTTTCAGGCCATGCAGCTTCGGCGATTGGCCGGTTCAGACTGGGGGCGGTCGGTCCGGTTTGGCCGTCTGATGGCGGCGGTCGCCGATAGCTGACATGGGCCTACGCACGCGGCGCAGGATCGCTGTTGGCCGGAAGTTGCCGTCGCGGTCGCCTCACCCTCTCGCACAAGCTTGCCTAACCAAAGACTAGCATCGCGGACCAGCGTGGACGTGAAGGCCGGATTTATGGGGTGTTACCCCAAGAGCTGTTAGGTCCGGCGGCGATTGTGCTCACTAACAAAAGGGGCCCCGGGTTGCGACCCGATTTGAACGGGCGAGCGACTCTGTGCGGCCGCTCATATGCACGCTCCCCTTCTCGACCTCCCGTTCGTGACCATCGTTCCTCGCTCTGAGCCCAGCATGCCGTCCCCGGGTAAGAGCCTGAGGCGCCTGCAGGAGCGGGCGCGGAGCCAGCGCACGCAAACCAGTGATCGCTACGCGATGCAAAGCCGTTCCCTTCTCCTTGGCGGTGAAACTGCCGCTCACGGGCCGTGGGGCAGTCAAGTCCCCGACTACCGACGGAGCCCAGCTGGCGGCGTCTTACCAATGCGCGTCATCTTTCCGGCTGCTGCCCCAGAGGTTTGGGTAGCCTCAAGCTTCGGACCGAAGTCATTGATCCGCACATCGAAGAGGGACACTGAAATCTGTTGTCCGCCGTGAGAGTGGGCAATTAGCCGCCGATGTTCCAAGTCGTACGGCGCCTGCGCAGTGGACCCACCAAATTCGCCGATGTTTGCAACCAGAACATGCTGGTACATGTGGTACCGAAGCGCCGAGACCATGCTGTCAAACGTCTTGATGTCCTTGTTCATCGCGGAGACCACATACATGTGGCTTTGGTCCCGCAGATCGGCCGCCATGCACAAGTCCGTCGCGTCGTAGCAGATCGAACCTGATATTCGATAGATCGGTTCGAGATCTGCGGACTGCAGCTCGATGATGACCTGGTAGGGGCGCCAGGGGACAAAGCCAAGCGTCTTCTCTTCTGGTGTGAGGTGCCACTTTCCTTGATCGACCTCGATCCACGACCGACGCCCTGAATCACGCTGCGGAATCAGCCACCGACCAATGTTGGTCGGCTTGCCCGAGGTCGGTGCCAAGGCCCCTAGGACTCCGTAGAACAGCATCGCTCCCGTGGAATCGGAGAATGCCCGCATCAAGTCCTGATCGCCTACGTGCACACTAAGCTCCGGAAACAGGACTAGGTCGACATACGGCTTAGCTTCACACTTCTCGAGGACTTGATCGCGCGTTGCAAGGTGTCGGCTCGCTAGGTGCAGTAGCGACGCGGTGTGACTTCTATGTCGCCCCCGGTAGCTTGGCGCATCGAAAGCCGAGAGTCCCGGCAAGAAGTCGTCGTGTTGTGGCATCAACCCCTGCACCACTGCAACGCGCAAGAACTCCTTGCCTGCCAGGGGCCAGATCACTGGATACCGATAGATAGGTACGCCCGAGCTTCTGCCGTAAATGGCGAGCTGAGATTGCAGTCTGTCCTTGACGATGGAGTGCAACTGCTCGAACGTTGTGAACTCACCTACAAGCCTTGGCGTCCTTTGGGCGATTCCCGGCCAGCGGAGCAGGCGAAGCAGCAACTCCGAAATCCACGGTGTAAGCGCAAATTCTGAGCCTCTCAGTGCATTGCCGGTGTTAAGCAGCCCAATACGCCGCTTTTGCCAGGTGCTGGTGATACCCTGGTACCAGCTCTCGACGCCCGCCAAGAGCCAACGCCTCGCAGTGAAGTCTGGCTCGCCCGTGGCGGCTGACCGCAGCAATCGGCCAAGTGCGTACATCCAGGCATCCTCTTCATCGCACCATGAGGGTGTGGCGTATACCGGATCCTCATCCGCCACGTCCACCCGCAGGACGACCTCCAGCTCACTCGTCCGCGGATCGTTCAGGCTTCCCCAGTCGCCACTGCGTAAGCGGATATTCACTGGCGTCAGCACGTGCGCTTTTGCCTTTCGGATGTGGCTGGAGGCTGTCAGAGCGAATGCGAGACGAAGCAGCGCGTTTTCTTGTGCGAACGGAGAGGAAGGATGAACAACAACCGCAGAGAAGGGGAGCCAAGTTCCATTGGGCAGCGGTTCGTCCACGCGCTCGGCGCGACTGCGCGCGTACTCCACCAAGTGGACAGGCATAGCGCCGGTCACGGCCAGCGGGACTCGCCGCTTACCTGCAGCGAGACTTTGGAATAAACCTGGGCTCACCTCACCGATGATTCGGAGCGCGCTTCCCACTTCGCTCCGCGCGGACCGAGCTGAAAATTGCTTGAACCACGCTAAATAGTGAGCGTCATCACCACGTAGTTGGTGCCCCACAAGTGAGACGACGATGGCCGTCTGCGGATCCGAGTCGCTGTCGTATCGTTTCCGCAGGAAGTCGTGCAGCAGGATGTGCAGCTTCAGCTCAGGGCTTGCAGGAAGATCGTGCAAGGCGTGGCCGACTGACGCCAGTAGCAGACTTGCCTGCTGCTGTACATACCAAGGAAGGTCCACCATTTGGAGGCAGGCCTGCGCCAAATCGGCGAGCGCGAGTCGGTAGCCGACGACGTCTCCAACGCCCAGATCGGTATCGGCGTAGGCGTTCTTTCCGGTCTCTGTGGCCCCAGCCTTGAAGAGCTCTGCAAGAACATAGAAGACAACCCGGCGCTCATACTCTGTAGCTGCATCGTCCCCAAGCTTCGCCACCAGCGCATCCGACACGGGTTGTAGCAAGTCTGGGCTTGGGTAAAGGTCCAGCGCATAGCGGAGCACCTGGACTAGCGACGGGTTCAACGCCCACGCAGAAATCAGTCGCCGAGCGGCGGCCTCGAAGTCGAACAGCAACGACTGCCTGGCCGTTGCTTGGCCCTCCGGCTCCATCAGATCCGTTAGTCCCCTGCGGAGCCGCAGAGACTTCACCAGCCTGAATGCGGAGAACCGGGTGAGAGTGTCGTCGCGAACTTCCAGCGTAGTGCGCGCAACCGCAGCAAGTTGCGGTGACCGAGTGTTGATCTCCGGCAGCATCTGCTCTTTCAAGCTCAATTCTGCGAGAGAGAGTAAGCCGCTTAGGCCCGCTTCTGTCTGTTGAAGAGTGCTGAGGTCAAACGGCCCACTGAGTTGTTGCTGCAACCCTGCCATCCGGGCCGCAGTGCTGCTCTTCTTCCCGATCGCGCTGAACCGTTCAACCTCGGTCTTCTTTCCGTTGATGCGCAAACGCACTCGGTCATCCGCGTCGACAGAGGTGTGCGCACCCAGCCGGCGGTCTACCCATTGTGCCAACGCTTCTTGGACTCCGGCTTCGTCCTTCCCGCCGCGCACCGCAACTACTAAACGCAAGTCATCCACGTACCGGCAGTAGTCATGCAACGTGAATGTCATGCCCTCCATTTGGACCTCCCGGCCAATGCTCCTTCCCATGGCTCGATCGAAGTCCAAGAGGTACGCGTTAGCGAAAAAACCGCTGGGGACCAAGCCCTGCGGCAGACCACCGGGCAATTCCTTGTTCTGAAATAGCACGCCCAACTTCCGGTCGCCACTGCTCCACTGAAACGTAAGCGCCTTCCGCGCGGCTTCCCAGAACTGATTAGTTGCCGCTTGGTATTGCGGGTACTTGCTGCTGAAAGCTCGATACTCGCTGCGCAGCACTGAAATCAGGCGGGAAAGATCAATGTTGTCGAAGAACGCAGTGATGTCCAGTTTCGCTACGTAGACGACTTCGTCAGCGTCTTCGGGGATTTGCTGGGCGATCTTGAGCGGCCGGTCGATGTAGCGCTGGTAATCCTGAAAATAGCGGCTGTAGACATCAGAGTTTCCCCAGGCAAACTGCGCAAGTCGGCCTTGCGCAGCCCACCCGCAGAAAAGCCGGTTCCCGTAGCTGAATACTCCTCGGCCGGCAGCGTCTTCCGCGCGCGTGGCCGTGTCGCCTTGCGCGCTTTCGATGCAGTCCGCCAGACATAGCATCACAGCGGTCGCTACGGTCTGTTCCCTGATACCGAGGTGGGCGAGCGGACGGAGCACAGGTAGTTCGCCCGCTTTGGCGTTTAGGGGGGCCCAACCGCTGTTGAATTCATCAGAGAAGCCCCAAATCTCGCTTTTCGGTGCAGGCACCAGCTTGGCCTTTGCAGTCCGATACTCACCGCTCGTGATTGATCTGCTCCAAGTCTCCAGCAGTGCATCTAGGCAGACGCCAGAGTAGTCGAGCTCCAACGTATCTGCGTACCAATTGTGGCGCCGGATATAGCTATGTGCCTTCTTCCAGGCTTGCGCAAGCACCGCGGGGTCTCCCAGGTAGGTCCTTCTTGGCGCGAGACGGTCATACTTCTTCTTGACCAAGGCCATCCGTATCTCCTTCGTTCTTCTTCTTCGTTACGCTTGCCGTCGCGGGCGATTAAAACGGAAGATCGTCGTCAAACGGGTCCACAAACTTCTTGGCAGGAAGCGCTTCTTTCGGGAGCGGCAGGTTCGTTACGATGAAGAGGTTTAGAACGTCGTCCCTGTCCATGAACATGATCTGGGAACGTTTCGTGGCGTCCAATTTGTTGCCGATCCAGTTCCTGGCCTGCTTCGTGATCTCTCCACCAGCGACAATGAACGCGTGGTCCACCAACACACGCCGGTTTAACTCAGGATCGAAAATCTCGTGCCCGAGCATCATGTTCACTTGATTGTGAATCTCCGCGATGTTGCTAGACCCCTCCTTGCCAACACCGGCGGAATCTAGCTTCCCCCTCTTTGCTTGGATGCCGAAGTAGAGGACGTGAAGGGTCGGAAGCGTAAACTTCATCCATACGTCCTTGCCGTATTCCAGCGACTTATCCTTGTGACCCGCAGCTGTGATCCGGTGAAACCCCAGCTGCCGAAAAAGCGGAAGCAATACCTCTTCGATGAGCTCATCCTCAGAGCAACGTTCGAGGTAGGCAGTGAGTTGCTCCCGACGCGCCGCCTCCGCTGGAGTTAGTGGACGATGCGGATTGGCTAGCTGCGCGATGGAATTTGTGGCGATGTGCCGAAGCTGCGCCACGCCATGTTCGTCGTAGAAGGCATTCCAACCTTCCCGAGCTAAGACCGCGTTGAGGGCGGCCAGCGCCCTGCTCCTGTCTGGATCGCCGTTTTGCGCATCGCCTTTGTCCAGCGTCGCCCGAATTATTCGGATGAAGGCATCAGGGGGCATCGAAGGGCTGGAATGTGGCAGGGCCAAGACTTCCTCGAGCTTCTCCGCGACCCACGCCCAGCGCGTGGATCCGTCATGCACGTAGTCAAGGTCGCAGTCCTGGAAAAACTCTGTGATGTAGCTGCTGGATCTGTATCGAAAATGCTCGGTGTCTCCGCAGACCATGTGCGCAAGTTCTCTAAGATTCCTGTTCTTCCACTTCATTGCGTGATGGCGAAGTTTGTTGGCAGACGGTTGACGGGCTCAACGCGCCACTTCGAATGGAACTTTGGGACTACACGCGTTGGAGTACGTCTCCTTTCTACCATCCGGGAGGGAATTTGAAGCAATCGGGTTAGCGCGGAGCCGTATCTGTCCCTCGCTAGCCGGAAGACTGCGCCCGATGGGAGCCCGTCGGCGCAGCAACGGCGTCAGTTGACTTAAACGGGCTCGTTTTGATTCCGCGTGGTGCTTCCGCCATCCGGCTGCCACTTTCGACGCGCTGCGGTGTCGCGCGTCTTCACGTCGGGGTTGCTCAATGACCGCAATGAGACTGAGAGCGTGAACTGGTCGTCCACCGGCGACTGACCGCAACCGCTGCAAAGCAGTCGTCCTCGTCGCCCGCTAGTAGCGATAGCCAGCGGCCATTGCTGCCCCAGTCGCAACCGAGCGGAAGTCAACTCCCGCCCAAAAGCAGACGACCAACCCGGTGATCACTCCCAACCGCCGCGAAGCAACTTGATGACAGTGCGGTCGCCTGCGCGCGCGCCCGTTTTGCAACGTACGGTGCTGCTGACGCAGCCTTCCGCAGGGCTCCGACGGCCAGGCCGGCCAGCCGGTGCCAAGCTGCAACATGGCCTTTTCCCGCGTCCCGTGGCTGTTGTTGCTGGTGGTGGTGCTGCTGCATTCGACCACGGGCGAGCCCTGGCGCCGGGAGGCACCGCCCGCGCCGGCGCAGCCGAGCGCCGTGGCCGAGCCCGTCGCACCAACGCCGGAGGAACTGCTCGCGCAGCGGCGGCTTGCCGTGCCGGTGCAGGGCGTGCTGCGGACGCGGCTGAAGGACAGTTTCCACGGCCGGCGGGGCAAGGGCCGCCGGCACGAGGCGATCGACATCATGGCGCCGTGGGGGACGCCCGTCGTTGCCGCCGATGACGGCCGCATCGAGAAGATCTCGCGCAATGCGGGCGGCGGGCTGGCGCTGTACCAGGCGGACGACTCCGGCCGCTTCGTCTACTACTACGCGCACCTGGCAGGGTACGCCGACGGCCTTCGCGAAGGGCAGCAGGTGCGTCGAGGCGACGTGATCGCCTATGTCGGTGCCACGGGCAATGCGAGCCCCACGGCGCCGCACCTGCACTTCGCGGTGATGCTGCACACGCCGCGCCTGCGCTGGCGCGACGCGCAGATGGTCAATCCCTATCCTGCGCTGGCCCACGAAGCAGACGCCGTGGCGGTGCGCTGAGCCGCATAAGTCGTTACGTCCGTCGCACCGCGTCGCGCCTGTAACGCGTTGATGAGCTCGCCGCCCCTTCCCCGGCGTGCACAATCGCGGGTCCAAAAAATGCGTAGTGCACTGGATGTTGCGACGAATCGCATTCTGGACGACGGCGTTCCTGGCGTTCGCCCCCGTCCATGCTCTTTCATTCGGGTTCGAGGATGTCGCAAGGGAGGCCGAGCGGGTCGCGCGGGCCCCTTACCGGGAACCGCCCGCAGCGGATCCGGCCTTGGCGGCCATCAGCTACGACGCCTATCGCCGGCAGCGGTTTCGCCCGGAGTTCTCCACCTGGCGTGGCAGCGGCACGCCGTTCGAGCTGCAGTACTTCCCCCGCGGTCGCGGCTTCACGCGCGCAGTGCGGATGTACGAGGTCGTCGGCGACGCGGTGCAGCCCCTGCAGGTGCCCGCGTCCGCATTCGAGGGCGCAGCGGCCGACGGCGTCGCCGGCTGGCGCCTGAACCGCTGGACCGGCGAGCCGCCGCGCAGTGACGAGGTGGCGGCCTTCCTGGGCGCCAGCTATTTCCGCCTGGTCGCCCCCGCCCTGCGTTACGGGGTGTCCGCACGCGGGCTCGCGGTCGACACCGTCGGCGGCAGCGGCGAGGAGTTCCCCGCCTTCACCACGTTCTGGGTGGTCCGGCCGTCGGCCGGCGACAGCGCGGTGCGCTTCTTCGCGCTGCTCGAGTCGCCGCGCGTCACGGGCGCGTACGCCTTCGTGGTGACGCCGGGCCCGGCACGCACCACGGTGGACGTCCGGGCGAGGCTCACGCTGCGCAGCCCCGTGGCACGGCTGGGGATCGCTCCCCTGACCAGCATGTTCCTCGGTGGCGAGAACCAGGCCCTCCCGGACGACTACCGCCCCGAAGTGCACGACTCCGACGGGCTGCAGGTGGCCACCGGCGAAGGCGAGTGGTTGTGGCGCCCCTTGTCGAACCCGCGCGGCGTCTTCGTCACCAGCTTCGCCATGCCGTCGCTGGGCGGCTTCGGCCTCATGCAGCGCGATCGTGCGTTCGGCAGCTACCACGACCTCGAGGCCCGCTACGACCTGCGGCCGAGCGCGTGGGTGGAGCCCCTCGGTGACTGGGGCGCGGGGCGTGTGGAGCTGCTGCAGTTCCATACGCCGGACGAAACGCACGACAACATCGGTGCCTGGTGGTTCCCCGAGCGCCTGCCCGCACCGGGCGAGCCCGTCGAATTCGCGTGGCGCCTGACGGTGTCGGACCGCCAGCCATTGCCGCCCAACGCCTGGGTGGTGCAGAGCCGGCGCGGGCACGGCTGGCGCGAAGGTCCGGCTCCCGCCGGCCACCTGCAGTACCACCTCGATTTCGCGGGCCCGGCGCTGGAAGGCCTGGGGGAGGGCGCGGTCGAGGCGATAACAAGCGGCAATGACAACGTGCGCGGCCTGCGCGCGACGGCGTACCCCAATCCCGCCCTGGGGGGCTGGCGCGTCACCCTGGACTTCGAGCGCCTCGACCCGCGGCAGGCGACGGAGCTCCGTGTCTTCCTGCGCAGCGGCGCGCGCGTGCTGTCCGAAACCTGGTCCCACGCACTGGCACCCGAATGAACATCCCCATGAACGAAGCACCTCCTTCCGAACGCGCCCGCACCGCCCCGCCGCTGCGGCGCGGTGCCATGACCCCGTCGCCCTGGTTCGGCTTCTGGCGCGGGCTGCTGTTCGCGCTCTGGCGTGCCCCGTCGTCGCGCACGCGCATGGTGCGCGAGGCACCGTGGCATGCCGCCGCAGGCCGCCGCCGCGCCACGCTCCTGGCCCTCGTCGCCGCGCTGGCGGCCGGGGCAGCGGCGCTGCGGGTCGCCGCCGGCCCGGAGCATCCGGATGCGCTGTGGTGGGCGGCCACGGCGCTGATGACGCTGCTCTTTGCCTGGGTCGGCGTGGGATGCGCCACGGCTGCGATGGGTGCGTGGGCCGCCTGGCGCGGCGACCCGCTGGCGCCGGCGGTTCCCGCAGCGCGCAGGCCCATCGATGCGGCCGCGCGCACGGCGATCATCATGCCGATCTGCAACGAGGACGTCGTCACGGTGTTCGCCGGGCTGCGTGCGACCTGCGAGTCGCTGGCGGCTACCGGCGCGCTGCCGCTGTTCGATGTGTTCGTGCTGTCCGACACCAGCGACCCGGGGCTGCGCGCCGCGGAGGAACGCGCCTGGCGACGCCTGTGCGCCATGCTGGGCGAGCCGGCCGACGGCACGGGCCGCCTGTTCTATCGCTGGCGCAAGCGGCGCGTGAAGCGCAAGTCCGGCAACGTGGCGGACTTCTGCCGCCGCTGGGGGCGCAACTATCGCTACATGGTGGTGCTCGATGCGGACAGCACCATGCGCGGCGACACGCTGGTGCAGCTGGTGCGGCTGATGGAGGCGAACCCGCGCGCGGGCATCCTGCAGACCCTGCCGCAGGTCGCGAACCCCGCGACCTTGCACGCACGCGCGCAGCGCTTCGCGAGCCAGGTCTACGGACGGCTGTTCGCCCGCGGCATGGCGTGGTGGCAGCTGGGCGATGCGCACTACTGGGGCCACAACGCGATCCTGCGGGTCGAGCCGTTCATGCGCCACTGCGGCCTGGCGCGGCTGCCGGGGCGGGGCGGCCTGGCCGGCGAGATCCTCTCGCACGACTTCGTCGAAGCCGCCCTCATGGGGCGCATGGGCTACGAGGTCTGGCTGGTTCCCGAGCTGGAGGGAAGCTGGGAGCAGACGCCGGCCAACCTGCTGGACGAACTGCAGCGGGACCGGCGCTGGTGCCAGGGCAACCTGCAGAACGTGCGGCTGGTCGCCGAGCCGGGCTGGCGCAGCGCGCACCGTGCGATGTTCGCGGTGGGTGCGTTCTCCTATGCGGTGGCGCCGCTCTGGCTGGCGTTCATGGTGCTGGGCCTGAGCGGTGCCGGGCAGACGGGCAGCGACACGCACCTCTGGCTGCTCACGCTGGCCCTCCTGCTGCTGCCGCGGCTGCTGGGCGTGGGCATGGTGCTCGCCCGCGGCGAAGCGGCCGCCTTCGGCGGCGTGGGGCGCCTCGCCGGCAGCGCGCTCTTCGAGCTCGTGCTGTCCACGTTGCAGGCACCGGTGCGCATGCTCGCGCATTGCGTCCACGTGCTGGGCGCGCTCACGGGCCTGAAGCTCGAGTGGCGTTCGCCTCCGCGCGCGGCCGACGTCCCGCGCTGGGGCGACGTCGCACGCCGCCTGGGCGCGCCCGTCCTGCTGCCGCTCGCAACGGGGCTGGCGGTGCTGCAACGGTCCGCGTCGGATGCCCTGGCACCGATCTGGCTGCCGTTGTCCCTCGCCGTCCCGCTGGTGGTCTTCACCGGCCACCCGAGCGCCGGGCAGGTGGCGGCGCGGATGGGCCTGCTCCGCACGCCGGACGAGGCGGCGCGGCCGCGCCCGCTCGTGCAGGCGGCGCAACTGCGCGGCTTCCTCGATCTCGCCCCGTCGCGTGCTCCGATGGTGGGCGCTCCGGCACGGCGTCCAACAGCGCCTCGCAACTGGGCGCATGCGGGCCTGCTCGCCACCACCATGATCGTGCTGGCCATGAGCCCGCGCCCGCCGGGCGACGTTCCCGACCTGCCGCAAGCATCGCGGCATGGCTTGCACCATCTGGTCGTGGCGGACAGCGGCTCCTCCCTGCGGGCCGGGCAGGCGCTGGACAAGCCATCGGCACGCAAGCGCGTGGTACGCGAACGGCCCGCGCGCATGATCGACGACGCGGTGCGGATGCGGGCGCGGGAGGCGGTGCAGCGGGCGCTGGCGGAGGAGGAGTGGCCGGTGTGAGGGGGTGGGTTACCCCTTCCGTGCCGGCCGCGGGTCAATGGGCGTGAAGACACCGAGTTGACGTTCCGGCGAACGGCCGCATTCAACCAGAAGCGGACGTCTCCGGTCGCTCTCCTCCGGATCCGGCCAGAAGATCTGCTTACTGCCGCGCCACCGCGTCCACAAAGTCCTTCGCAGGCGCACCGATCACGGCACCCAGCGCCAGCGCACGAGCATTCGCCGCGGAAATGATCCCGTCTTCGTAGGTGGACCGCCCGTTCCCGATGCGCGCCGTGAACACGCTCACCGTCGCCGCGGCAATTCCCTTCTGCTCCAGGATCGGCAGCGAGGCCAGGCCGGCATAGTCCGCGCCGAAGCCCGCGTCGTTGAACAGCACCAGCTGCGGATTCACCTTGGCGGAGTAGCCGTCGGAGGGCGTTCCGCCATGCGAGCCGCTCAGCACGATGCCGCCGGCGTCGCCCGGCTGCGCCAGCGCGATGGAGTCCACCATCACGATGGGCCTGCGGGCCCCGGCCACCATCGCCTCGGACCGGGTCTCCAGCATGGGCGCAGGCGTCGCCGTCGCTGGCGACGCGGAGCGCAGGAGGTCCGCCGCCTCGCGGCAGGTCATGCCGGGCTCCACCTTGCAGGCGGCGGCGTACCGGTTGACCGCGCTGATCGTGCCGCGCTCGAGCATGTCGGCGCCTTCGCCGATGCGGGCGCTGCGGGCAGCGACGGCCGCCATCGCGAAGCCGAACTGCTCGGCCCATGCGAGGCCGGCGATCCCGGCCTGGTCGCGGCCGAACGAGGCATCGTGCTGGATGGCCGCGAGCGGGCGCGCCTTGAGCGTGAGGTACGTCGTGAAGATCGCCGCATGCGATCCACCGACGATGACCGCGCCTTCCGTTTCGGGACCCAGCTTGGTCACGGTAGGCACCGCCAGCACTCTTGCTTTCTCGATCGGCATGGACACTCCAGTCTTGCGTGGATGGGTTGGGATGGATCGAGAGCTTAATGCGATTGCCCCGGGCCATCACTCCCCCGTCGCGACCTCCAGCTTCCGCACGATCCGCTCCTTCAGTTCCAGGAGAACCGGCGCGAGCTCACCCACCACCACTTCGAACGTCTCCGCCGACGACAGGCTGGCGTTCAGCGCGTAGTACGCCCCCTGGAACACCAGCGGCGTTGCCACCGCGGCCACTTCCGGCTGCCACGACGCGGCGCAGTAGCCTTTGCTCGCCACGCTCTCCATCGCGGACGCGATCTCCGCGCCCAGTCGCCGCCACTGCCCTGCGCGGGCTTCGCGGAAGTGCGCGAGCAAGGCCTTGCGCCTGCCTTCCTCGGCGCTGGCGAGATACGCCCGCCCGAGCGACGTCAGCTCCATCGGCACGCGCTGGCCCGACACCACCGTGCGCAGGGACGGGCGCCGGTTGTAGCGGATGGATTCGAGATAGACCATCTCGTCGCGGTCCGGAGCGGCGAGGCCCACGTTGATCCTGCGCGCTTCCGCGACTTGCCGCATGAGCGGCGCCGCCGTCGCGAGCACCAGCGAGCCCGTGCGCATCGCGTGCGCGAAGCTCAGGACCGCCGGCGCGAGGCGGAACGCGCGCGAGCGGGGATCCACTTGCAGCAGGCCGCTGCCCACGAGCGTCTGCGTCAGGCGGCTGACCGTCGACCGCGACAGGCCGGTGCGTTCGGCCAGCTCCGCGTTCCCCAGCAGTTCCGATCCAGGGCGAAACGACCGCAGCAGCTCGATGCCTCGCTCCAGCGAGCGGTTCGCCGGCGAGACCCCGGGCTTCTGCTCGCGCAGCGTTTCGGCGGGCTTCTTCATGGGCTGGGCGCCATTCTCCCCGATTCCACTCCTTGGAATTCGGGGGGTGCCAATCCGCGGCGTGTTTCCTAAGCTTCCGGGACCATGCAGCGCCTTCCTCGCTGCGCATTCCAGGAGACAGAACCGATGAACTTCCGCCCCGTCCTCGTGCGCTTCGCCGCGCTTGCAGCGGCCGCCGCCTTCGCGGCGTCCACGGCGCTCGCCGCCGGCTTTCCCGACAAGCCCGTGAAGCTGGTGGTGCCCTTCGCACCGGGCGGCGGCACGGATGCCATCGCCCGCGCGCTCGGCGTCGGCATGGGCGAGGCCCTGGCGCAGCCGGTCATCGTGGACAACAAGCCGGGCGCCGGCACCATCATCGGCAGCGACTTCGTGGCCAAGAGCGCTCCCGACGGCTACACGCTGGTCGTGGCCACCTTCGCGCATGCGGTGAACCCCAGCCTCATGCAGAAGCTCCCGTTCGACACGCAGAAGGCGTTCGCGCCCGTGATGCTGCTCGCGCGCGGCCCGAACGTGCTGGTCGTGCGCGCGGACAGCCCGTACAAGAGCGTCGCCGACGTGGTCGCCGCCGCCCGCGCCAAGCCCGGCAAGCTGACCTACGCCTCGCAGGGCAACGGCACCTCCGCCCACCTCGCCGGCGAGATGTTCACCAACCTCGCCAAGGTGCAGATGACGCACGTGCCGTATCGCGGCGCCGGCCCGGCGATGACGGACCTGCTCGGGGGCCAGGTGGACGTGATGTTCGCCACCGCGTCGGCGGCGTCGCCCCACATCGCGGGCGGCAAGCTGCGCGCCCTGGGCGTGACCACGCCCGAGCGCGCCGCGGCGCTGAAGGACGTGCCGGCGATCGCGGAGACCGTGCCCGGCTATGCGGTGGAAAGCTGGTACGGCCTGTTCGCACCGGCCGGCACGCCGCCCGACGTGATCGCGAAGCTGCATGCCGCCGCGAAGAAGGCGACGGAGACGCCCGCCTTCCGCAAGATGATGGAACCCGAAGGCCTCAAGGTCAGCGCCGGCGCCCCGGCGGAACTCGATGCCTACGTCCGCGGCGAAACGGCCCGCTGGGCGCGCATCGTCAAGGAAAACAACGTCAAGGCCGACTGACCTCAGGAACACACGCCATGGACTCCTCCCTGATCCACTTGCAGGTCGAGGGCGGCATCGCCACCCTCACGCTCAATCGCCCCGACAAGCGCAACGCGATGAGCGACGCGATGCGCTCCGAATTCATCGCTGCCCTGGAGCGCGTCGCCGCCGACAAGGCGATCCGTGCCCTCGTGCTCACCGGCGCGGGCAAGGGCTTCTGCGCCGGCGGCGACATCTCCGGCATGGAGAAGCGGATGAGTGCGCCCCCGGGCGAGATCGCCTTCAACGGCTGGCACCGCCAGCAGCGCGTGCACTACACGCAGACGCTGCTGCACACCATGCCGAAGCCGGTGATCGCCGCCGTCAACGGCGCGGCGTCGGGGCTCGGTGCGGACACCGCGCTGGCCTGCGACTTCATCATCGCCAGCGAATGGGCCAGCTTCACCTGGTCGTACATCCACCGCGGGATCGTCCCCGACGGCGGCGGCATGTACTTCCTGCCGCGCCGCGTGGGCCTGCCCCGCGCGAAAGAGCTGATCTTCACCGGCCGCAAGGTGGAGATCGACGAAGCGCTCGCCCTCGGCATCGTCGACCGCAAGACCACGGCCGACCGCCTGGTGCCCGACGCGCAAGCCTGGGCGGCGGAACTGAGCAAGGGTTCGGCCACGGCGCTGGCGCTCACCAAGACCATCCTCGACCAGAGCTTCGAGCTGCCCGCGCAGCAGGTGTTCGCGCAGGGCAGCCAGGCGCAGGGGATCTGCTACACGAGCACCGAGCACCGCGAATCCGTCATGGCCTTCCTCGCGAAGTCCGCCTCCGCCAGGCCGTAAGCGCATGAACGCGATCACCCGCCTCCTGCAGCCGCGCAGCGTCGCCGTCATCGGCGCCTCCGCGGACCCGTCCAAGACGGCCGGCCGGCCGGTCTCCTACCTGGTGAAGCATGGCTTCTCAGGCGCGATCTATCCCGTGAACCCGAAGGTGGGCGAGATCGGCGGGCTGAAGTGCTATCCCGACATCGCGTCGCTGCCGGACACGCCCGACGTGGGCATCGTGCTGCTGGGTGCCGAGCGTGCCCACCTCGCCGTGCGTGAGCTCGCCGCGCGCGGTTGCGCCGCCGCGATCGTGCTCGCCAGCGGCTACACCGAGACCGGGGAGCAGGGCGCCCGGCGCCAGCAGCAGCTGATGGAAGCCGCGGGCTCGATGCGCATCCTCGGCCCCAACACCATCGGCCTGGTGAACCTCACCGACAACATCGTCCTGTCCGCGAGCGGGGCGCTGGAGATGGACCACTTTCCGGCCGGCGCGATCGGCGTCGTGTCGCAAAGCGGCGGCATCCTCGGCTCGCTGCTGTCCCGGGCGGCGGCGCGCGGCATCGGCCTGTCCAAGCTGGTCTCCACCAGCAACGAGGTGGACCTGGAGCTCGCCGATTTCATCGACGCGCTCGTGGAAGACGAAGCCACGAAGGTGATCGCGTTGTACGTCGAGGCCGTGCGGCACCCGGAGAAGTTCCGCGCCGCCGCCCTGCGTGCCGCGCGGGCGGGCAAGCCCATCGTCGCCTTCAAGATCGGCCGCTCGGAAGCGGGCGCGAAGGCCGCCGTCTCGCACACGGGTGCGATGGCAGGGGCGGACCGCATGTACGACGCGCTCTTCCGCCAGGCCGGCGTGATCCGCGCCCAGACCTTCGGCGACCTCCTGGACATCCCCGCGGCACTGGCCACCGGCCGCCAGCTGCGAGGCAACCGCGTCGCGATCCTGACCTCGACCGGTGGCGCCGGCACGCTGGTGTCCGACAGCCTCGGTGTCTCGGGCTTCGATACGCCCGCCCCGGACGCGGACACGGCCGCGGCCCTGCGCGCGCTGCAGGACGGCGACCATGCCGCCCTGGACCGCAACCCCATCGACGTGACGCTGGCCGGCCTGCAGCCGGAGCTGCTGCGGGGCGCCATCAAGGCCTTGCTCGCCAGTCCTTCGTACGACGCACTCGCCATCATCGTGGGGGCCTCGGCGCTGGCGATGCCGGAGCTGATGGCGAATGCGATCCGCGATTGCCTGCCCTTGTCCGACAAGCCGGTGATCGCGTACGTCAGCCCGCATGCGCCCGAGGTGCAGGCGCTGTTGACGCAGCGCGGCGTGCCGGCGTTTTCCGCGGCGGAGAGCTGCACCGCGGCACTGGCCGGCATGCTGCAGTCCAGCCGGTGGAAGGAGCCGCAACCGCAAGCGGACGCAGCCCGTATGGACGTGACCGAACTGCCCACGGGCTCCCTCGACGAAGCGCAGGCCAAGCAGCTGTTCGCCCGCTTCGGCGTGTCATGCGCGCGTGAGGTCGTGGTGACCTCGGCGGCCGAGGCGGAGCGCGCGGCGCGCGAACTCGGTGGCCGCGTCGTGTTGAAGATCCTCTCCGGCGAGATCACGCACAAGAGCGACGTGGGCGGCGTGGCCGTCAACGTGACGCCGGAGCAGGTCGCCGGGCGGCTCGCCGCGATGGCGGAGGAAGTACAGGCGAAGGCAGGCGTGCGTCCTGCGCGCTTCCTCGTGCAGGAAATGGTCGCCGGCGGGACGGAGCTGATCCTCGGCATGCACCGCGATCCGCTCGGCACCGCCATCCTCCTGGGCATGGGCGGCGTCACGGCGGAACTGTTCCAGGACACCACGATGCGCCTGCTGCCCGCGCAAGGCGGCCTGGGCCGCGAGGAGGCCCTGGCCATGGCGCAGGAGCTCAAGACCTGGCCGCTGCTCGATGGCTTCCGTGGCCGCCCGAAGGCGGACGTGGACGCGCTGGTCGATGCGATCGTCGCGTTCTCGCGCATGGCCGCGCAACTCGGCGACCGGCTGGTGGAAGCGGAGATCAACCCGGTGTTCGTCCTGCCGCAGGGGCAGGGCGTGCGCGCCGCCGACGGGGTGGTCGTGCTGCGCTGAGCGGTGTAGCCTCCGCAGCCATGGACCTTCCTGCCCACCAGCTCACCATGACGGTGCTCATGACACCGGACACCGCCAACTTCGCGGGAAACGTCCATGGCGGCCATTTGCTCAAATGGCTCGACCAGGTGGCCTATGCCTGCGCCAGCCGCTACGCCGGCCGCTACGTGGTCACCGTGTCGGTCGACGAGGTCACCTTCCGCGAGCCGATCTTCGTCGGCGAGCTGGTGACTTTCCTCGCGAGCGTGAACCACACCGGGACGACGTCGATGGAGATCGGGGTGAAAGTGCTCGCCATGGACATCCGAAGCCAGGCGCAGCGGCACGTGAACAGCTGCTTCTTCACGATGGTGGCCGTGGATGACGACCGCAAGCCCGTCGCGGTCCCGCCCCTGCGGCCGTTCACGCCCGAGGAGAAGCGGCGGAACGAGGCAGCGAAGCTGCGCAAGATGCTGCGGCGGGAGTTCAGCGAGCGGTTTGCGGCGGTGATGGAGAAGGTGGGGTAGCCGCTGCCCGCGGACCTCGTCGCTAGCCCGGCGCGACGCGCCAGATCACGTCCCCTACGTCGTCCGCCACCAGCAGCGACTTGCCGTCCGGCCCGATCGCCACGCCCACGGGCCGTCCATACGATTCGCTCTCGTCCGGCGCCAGGAAACCCGAGAGGATGTCGCGCGGCGCAGCCCCGGTCGGCCGCCCGTTCGCGAACGGCACGAACACCACGCGATAGCCACTCAGCACGCTGCGGTTCCACGAGCCGTGCTGGCCGATGACCATGCCGTCCTCGTCGAAGCCGGGCAGCGTGCCGCGCGGCATCCAGCACAGGCCGAGCGAGGCGGTGTGCCCGCCGAGCGCGTAGTCCGGCGTGATCGCCTTCGCCACCAGCGCAGTGTCCTGCGGCTGCACGCGGTCGTCGACGGTGCGGCCCCAGTAGCAATACGGCCAGCCGTAGAAGCCGCCTTCGCGCACGGAGGTCAGGTAGTCGGGCGGCGTCTCGTCGCCCAGGCCGTCGCGTTCGTTCACCACCGTCCACAGCTCGCCGGTCTCGGGGTGCCACGCCATGCCCACGGGGTTGCGCAGGCCGCCGGCGAAGATGCGCTCGCGGCCGCTCGCCAGGTCCAGTTCGACGATGCAGGCGCGGCCTTCCTCGACGTCGCGGCCGAGGTCGCCGATGTTGGTGAGCGATCCGACGCCCACGAAGAGGCTCTTGCCGTCGGGGCTGGCCAGCAGGCTGCGCGTCCAGTGCCCGCCGGGCTTGAACTTCGTGAGCGGGCGCCCGGGGGCATCTATCCTGGTCGTGCCCGGGGTGTAGGGGAACGCAACCAGGCCGTCCGTGTTGCCGACGTAGAAGGTGCCGTCGACCAGCGCCATGCCGAAGGGCTGGCGCAGGCCTTGCAGGAACGTCTCGCGTGTCTCGGCGACGCCGTCGCCGTCCGCGTCCCGCAGCAGCGTGATGCGGTTCGGGCTGGTGCCGATGGCGGCGGCGCGCTGCAGGGTCGCCACCATCGCGTGGTCGAACACGTTCTTCGGCGTCCGCAGCGGCTGCATGGCCTCCGCCACCGTGACGTCGCCATTGGGCAGCACGTGGATCCAGCGCGGATGCTTCAGTCCCGCGGCGAAGGCGTTCACCTTCAGTCCAGCCGCTGCGACCGGAAGCTGCCCTTCGGACCAGCCGCGCGCCGTCGGCATCTTGAGTGTCGGCACCGCGCCCTGCGGCCGGCCTGGCGGGATGTGGGGAGCGCCCCCGACGGCTGCCGGCGGCATGGGCCCTTGCGTCCAGCGCCGCCACACCAGGGCGGCCCCGCCCGCCAGCGCCACGCCGCGGGCGATGAGGCTCGTACGTCCACTCATGGTTTCTTCCTTGTTGTTATCGGCGCGCTACGGTGCGATCCGGTAGATCCGTCGCGCATTCTCCACGAAGAGCTGCGCGCGCTCCTGCGCGCTGAAGCCGGCAACGTACGAAGCGAAATTCTCGAAGATGCTCTGGTACGACGCGCACAGGCTGTCCACCGGGTAGTTGCTGCCGAACATGCAACGGTCCACCCCGAACAGCTCGATGACCTCCAGCACCACGCGCCGGTTGGCATCGGGCCGCCACTGGTAGCCGGCTTCGCCGATGCCACTGATCTTGATCGCCACGTGGGGGTGCGCGGCCATGCCGGCCAGCGCCGTGCGCCAGGCACGCAGGCCTTCCTCGCTGCGGTCCGAAGGCACGCCGGCATGGTTGATGACGATGGGGGTGTGCGGGAACTTCGCGGCCACGCGCGCCGCCTCGTGCAGGTGCCACCAGGGCGTCTGCAGTTCGTAGTGCAGGCCCAGGGGTTCCAGCCGCGCATAGCCTTGCAGCCAGGCCGCATCGGTCATGCCGCCGGGCGGGCCGCCCGGCGCCGCGTTGGCGCGCGGCTTCTGCCGCACGCCGCGCACGAAATCGAACGCCGCCAGTTGCTCCAGCGTGCTCGGCGCGTCGGGCTGGTGCAGCCACGCCTGCCCCACCGCGACGGAGGGCAGGCCACTTTGTTCCCGCAGCGATGCGATGAAGCGCAGCTCGCCCACCGGGTCCTTCGGGTCCCACTCCGCCTCGACGTGCACGCTGCCGACGAGGTCGATGCCGGCCGTGTCGCGGAGGTAGTCCGCGGGCAGGTAGGGGCGCTTCAGCGCGGAGTGGTCGCCGTAGCGATGCGGGGGAACCCCCGCATCGTTCAACCAGGGGTAGTAGTGCGCCGCCGGGTCGTAGAAGTGGTGGTGCGTGTCGATCAGGGCCAGCATGGCCCTTACTTCGCCGCCAGCCACTTCTCCACCACGTCCTGCGGGATGTCCTGCCCGTGGTACTTCTTGAAGATCGCGCTCAGCTTGCCGTTCTTGTGGTTGGCGCGCACCCAGTCGTTGATCCAGGCCAGCAGCTTCGGGTCGTCCTTGCGCACGCCGATGCCCAGGTCGTTGACGCGCAGCACGAACTTCTGTTCCAGCTGGCGCTGCGGCGCCTTCTCCTGCATCGTCTTGAACAGCGCGCTCGACGTGCCCACCAGGTCGGCCTGGCCGGTCACCACCGCAGTGATCACGCCGGCGTCGTCGTCGTAGCGGACGACGGTTGCGCCCTTGGCGTTGTCCGTCAGGTCCTTGTCCTGCGTGGTGCTGCGGTTGACGGCGACGCTCTTGCCGGCCAGGTCGGCAAAGCTCTTCACGTTGAGGCCCTTGACGCCGCCGACCAGCGAGATCTGCGGGGCGTAGGGGATCGAGTAGTCGACGACCTTGGCACGCTCCGGCGTCCAGGCCAGCGTGGAGATGATGATGTCCGCCTTCCCGGTCTGCAGGTTCGGGATGCGGGTGGCGCCCACGGTCGGCACCACTTCGAGCGCCACGCCCAGGTCCTTGGCCAGCAGCACGGCCACGTCGTAGTCCGACCCCGTCGGCTTCATGTTCGCGTCCGTCATGCCCGAGGGCGGCACCGCGAGGTCGATCGACACGCGGATCTTCTTGTTGGCACGGATGGTGTCCAGCGTGTCGGCGTGGGCGGCCAGGCACGCGGTGGACAGGGTGGCCAGCAGCAGGACGCGGCGGGCCAGGTTCTTGAGGCGCATGATGTCTCCAGTGGTTGTGGGCAAGGAACTCTCAGAGGCCGGAGCCGAGGAACTGTTGCAGTTCGGCGGTCTGCGGCCGGTCGAACATCTCGCGGCCGCCCTGTTCGTGGATGCGGCCCTTGTGCATGAAGAGGGTGGTGTTCGCGACGTTGCGGGCAAAGGCCATTTCGTGGGTGACCAGCACCATGGTCATGCCGCCGGCGGCCAGGTCCGCCATCACCTTGAGGACCTCGCCCGTGAGCTGCGGGTCCAGGGCCGACGTGACCTCGTCGAACAGCATCACCTGCGGCTCCATGGCGAGCGAGCGCGCGATGGCCACGCGTTGCTGCTGCCCGCCCGAAAGCTGCTCCGGGTAGCTGCCGGCCTTGTCGGACAGGCCCACCTGCGCCAGCACGCGTTCGGTCAGCTCCTTCGCCTCGGCGCGCGTCTTGCCCTTGCTGTGCCGCGGCGCCAGCGCGATGTTTTCCGCAGCGGTCAGGTGCGGGAAGAGGTTGTAGCTCTGGAAGACGATGCCCACGTCGCGGCGCAGCTGCCGCAGGTCCAGCTTCGGGTCGCTCACTTCGTGGCCGCACACCCGGATGCGGCCCTGGTCGATCTTCTCCAGCCGGTCGATGCAGCGAAGCGCCGTGCTCTTGCCGGAGCCGCTGCGGCCGATGATGGCGAACACCTCGCCCTTGCCGACGCTGAAGCTCACGCCGTCGAGCACCTTCAGCGCGCCGAAGCTCTTGTGGACGTTTTCCAGCTGGATGACGCTCATGCCGCGGCCACCTCCACGCGATGCGCCACCACCAGGCGGCGTTCGAGCTGCCGGCTCCACCACGAGAGCGGGAAGCAAAGCAGGAAGTAGAGGCCGGCAACGAGCATGTAGACGAGGAAGGGTTGGAAGATGGAGTTGTTCACCACCTGGCCCGCGCGGGCCAGTTCGACGAAGCCGACCACCGAGGCCAGCGAAGTGTTCTTGACGATCTGCACCATGAAGCCCACGGTGGGCGGCGTCGCGATGCGCAGCGCCTGCGGCAGGATCACCAGGCGCATGCGCTGGGGCTTGGACAGTGCCAGGCATTCGGCGGCTTCCCACTGCGTGCGCGGCACGGCCTGGATGCAGCCGCGCCAGATCTCGCCGATGTACGCGCTGACGTAGATGGTCATGGCGAGCCCGGCCGCCACCAGGGCGGGCAGGGTCAGGCCGACGATGCTCAGGCCGAAGTAGGCCAGGAACATCAGGATCAGCAGCGGCGTGCCTTGCACCAGCTGCACGTAGCCGGTCGACAGCCAGCGCAGCGCGCGGATCGGCGAGATGCGGCAGAGGGCCACGAGGAACCCGAACAGGCCGCCGCCGACGAAGGCCATCAACGAAAGCACCAGCGTCCAGCCTGCGCCCTGCAGCAGGAAGAGGAAGTGGTTCGCGTTGAAGGCGCCGTTCACAGCGGCGTCCCCAGCTTGCGGCGGCGCGGGAAGAGCGCCAGGCCCGCGACCCAGAACGCGCCGCGCATCAGGAGGGACAGCAGGAGGTAGAACACGGCCACCACCGCGTAGGTCTCGAAGGAGCGGAAGGTGTCCGACTGCACGCGGTTGGCGATCGCGGTCAGCTCCTCGGCCGAGATCTGCGAGGTGATGGACGTGGCCAGCATCAGCAGCACGAACTGGCTGGTGAGCGCGGGATACACCCGCTCCATCGCCGGGCGCAGGATCACGTGCCAGTAGATCTGCGCGCGCGACAGCGCCAGGCACTCCGCGGCCTCGACCTGGCTCCTGTGGATCGACTCGATGCCGGCCCGCATGATCTCGGTGGTGTACGCGCCGACGTTGATCACCATCGCCAGCACCGCGGCGACGAAGGCGGGCACTTTCAGCCCGATGCTCGCAAGGCCGAAATACACCAGGAAGATCTGCACCAGCAAGGGCGTGTTGCGGATGGCCTCGACGTAGATCCCGCAGGCGCGGGCCACGAAGCGGTTGCTGCTGCCGCGGCCGATGGCGCACAGCGTCCCGATCAGCAGCCCGAGCAGCGTGGCGGCCGCGGACAGCTTGATGGTCAGCCAGGCGCCGTGCAGGAACAGCGGCCATTGCGCCAGCACGCTGGAGAAGTCGAACTTGTAGGTCACGGCGCGGCCAGTTCGTGCAGGTAGGGGATGGATGCCTGGGCGCCGGCACGGCCGACGCACAGCGTGGCCGCCTGGATGCCGCGCTTCACCGCGGCGTCCATGGACTGGCCCGCAACGCGTGCCGCGCACATGGCGCCGATGAAGGTGTCGCCGGCGGCCGTCGTATCGACGACCTGCGCTTCGAGCGCGGGGAAGTGGCGGCAACCGTCTGCGTCGGCGACGAGCACGCCCTGGCTGCCCAGGGTGACGATCGCCGTCGCGGGGCCGCGCCGGCGCAGCGAGGTCGCAGCCGCGGCCGCGCCGGCGGGATCGGCCACGGCCAGCCCGGACAGTTCCGAGGCTTCGATCTCGTTCATCACGAGGATGTCGACCAGGGGCCAGAGTTCGTCGGGCAGCTGGCAGACCGGTGCGGGGTTCATCACCACGGTCGCTCCCTTCGCGCGCATGGCCTGCGCGGCCCGGACGACCTCGGGCATCGGCACTTCGCACTGCAGCAGCAGGTACTTGCCGGCGAGCGCGTCGGGCTCCGCCTTCAGCAGGTCGTTGGCGCCGGGGATGATGGTGATGCGGTTCTCGCCTGCGTCGTCGACCATCACGACGGCGACCCCGGTGCTCCCTTCGACCGCACGGATGCTGGCGGTGTCTATCCCGTCCGCGGCGAGGGCGCCGCGCAAGGCCTCGCCGAAGCCGTCCTGGCCGACGCACCCGACCATCGCCACGCGTGCTCCTTGCCGTGCGCAGGCGACCGCCTGGTTGGCGCCCTTGCCGCCGGGGTTGGTCATGAAGCTGCGACCCTGGAGCGTCTCGCCGCTGCGGGGTGCCCGGGGCACACGGACCACCAGGTCCATGTTCATGCTGCCGAAGACGACGATGTCGGGAGTCATGCCCTTTGGGTGCTGCGTTTGGTGCCGCGCCGTTGCGCCGCCGCGGCCGCGGTATCCGCGCGCAGGTTGGCGCCGATCTCGAAGTGCTCCGTGAGCAGCGCATCGGCTTCGGCCGGGTTCCTGCGCTGGATGGCCTGCAGCACCGCCTCGTGGTGGTCGATGAGATAGGCATCGACTTCGGGAACGCTGGCGATCACCTTCCTGCGTGCGAGGTGCGACTCCTGCAGCAGCTTGGCAACGGCCGCATAGACGCTGGAGAGCGCCGGGGAGTGGGCTGCCTCCACGATCATCGAGTGGAAGTGGAAGTCCGCCGCGCCGCCTTGCGCCGGGTCGTCGATGGTTTCCTTGATCGCCTGCAGCGCCTGCGACAGTCGCCCCAGGTCCGGCGCAAGCGCGCGCGTGCACGCGAGGCGGATCGCCTGCCGCTCGATGGCGATGCGGGCCTGCATGACGTCGTCCACCGCGCCCGCTTGCTGGGCGAGCACCAGACTGAAGTAGTCGGCGAGGGCAGTGAAGTTCGGCTCGCGGACCACCGTGCCGTAGCCGCGCCGGATCTCGACCGCCCCCAGCGTGGAGAGCGCCGTCAGCGCCTCGCGGATCACGGGGCGGCTGACGCCGAGCGCGATGGCGAGGTCGCGTTCGGGCAGCAGCCGGTCGCCGGTCTTCAGGCGGCCGGACATGAGCTCGTCGCGCAGGAAGGACAGCACGCGGTCGTAGCCGTCCTCCTTGGCGTCGGCCGCGTGCGTGATCCTGATCGGCTTGTTCATCGTCATCGCGGGAACCGGCTCACCCCTTCTGGTTGCCCTGCAGCAGGGACCGCGCCGCTTCGCGCTCCAGCTCGCCGAGCTTCTCCACGCGGCGGCGGAAGTGTTCTTCGGTGCTGAACTCGGAGGCGAGGAAGGTCTCGATGACGTCGCGCGCCACCTGCGGCCCGATGATCCAGGCGCCGATGCACATCACGTTGACGTCGTCGTGTTCGACGGCCTGGCGGGCCACGAAGGTGTCGTGGCAGACCGCGGCGCGGATGCCGGGGATCTTGTTCGCCGCGATGCAGGCGCCCGCGCCGGTGCCGCAAACCAGGATGACGCGCCGGACCTTGCCCTCGCGAATGAGGTTGATCGCCTGGCGGGTGACATCCGGAAAGTCGACGGGCGCATCCGAGTTCGCCCCGACGTCGATGATCTGGTCGCAGTGCTGCGCGAGCACGTCCTTGACGAATCCCTTGAGGAGGAACCCGGCGTGGTCGTTCGCCAGCCCGATCGCCGGCCAGCGTGGCACCGCGATCGCGTGGGGTGAGCGTGATTCGTCTCTGGACATGCAGGGGCCTCTTGACTTGCTGCAGCCTGGGGATTGGCTGCCTTACCGTGGTCTGACCAGAGGGTAGACCACCGCGTTGGCGGATGTCAACCGGGGTTCCCCGCCCGCATAATCCCGGCGGCTCCGGCGCTTCAAGCATTCACCGGTACCGGAAGGTCCCGGGCCGTGGGGCATCCCCACGGCATCCCTTCGAAGCTGCCATCACGTTGCGGAATGGCCGTTGCGCGCTGCGCAAGACGCATGCCGCAGCACCCGCTGGTTGGGGCGCCGGAGCCACCTTCGCATGACGCGCAGTTCCAGCTATCGCAATTGGATCGCCACCGCGCTCGCGCATGCCTTCCTGGCGGATGCGGCGCAGGCGGGCGGCCGGTCCGCCGAGGCTTTGCACGCGCGCGCCGTGCAGTGCATGGGCGAGGATGCGCCGTGGCTCCGGGCCCTGGCGGCCAGCATCGCGACCGAGTTCAGCCGGCGCCGGGATGCGCACACGGTGCCGACGCTGTCAGCGTGGCTCTGCGAACTGCCGCAGCTCGATGATGCGTTCGACCCGGAGCGCGAACACCCGCGCGTGCGGCGCCTGCTGCTGCGCCCGGCGCGCATGGTCCGTGCGCCCTGCGCGCTGGAAGGGTTGCGCCTGCCCCGCTGGGACACGCCGGCCGACCTGGCAGCCTGGCTGGGTGTTCCGCTGGAGCGGCTCGAGTGGCTGGTGGGACGCGCGCAGGACTTTCGCGAAACGCAAGCGGGCCGGACACGCAGCGCGCACTACCACCCGCTGCTGAAGGCCAAGCGCTCGGGCGGCCTGCGGCTGATCGAGATTCCCAAGCCGGCGTTGAAGCAGGTGCAGCAGAAACTGTTGTCCGGCCTGCTCGATGCGATCCCCACCCATGAAAGCGTCCACGGCTTCGTGCGTGGCCGCAGCGCCATCAGCCATGCGCGCGAGCATGCGGGCCGTGCCGTCGTCATCGCCTTCGACCTGCGCGACTTCTTCAACAGCATAGGCGTCGCCCGCGTCCGCGCGCTGTGGCGAACGCTGGGCTACGCGGAGGGCGTGGCCGAAGCGCTGGCGCGCCTGACCACGACCCGCACGCCGCTGGCCGTGCGCGAGCGGCTCGTTGAAGCGGGTGGCATCGACTTCATGGCGGCCAAGCGGCTCGCTTCGCGCCACCTGCCGCAAGGCGCGCCCACGTCGCCGGCGCTGGCGAACCTCTGCGCGTTCGGGCTGGACTTGCGCCTGGACGGACTCGCCTGGCGCTTCGGCGCGCACTACAGCCGCTATGCCGACGACATCGTCTTCTCGGGACCCCGCGAGCTGGCCGCGCGCAGCCGCAACCTGCAAGCGTGGGTGGAAGCGATCGTTCGGGCCGAAGGCTTCACGCTGCATCCCGGCAAGACGCGGCGGATGCGGGCCCACCACCGGCAGCAGGTGACCGGCGTGGTGGTGAACGAGCGGCCCAACGTGGCGCGGGACGCGTATGACCGCCTTCGGGCGCGATTGCATTCCTGCGCCGCCAGTGGCTGCGATGCCGAGACCTGGATGCAGTTGCAAGGGCAGGTGGGATGGGCGTGCCAGCTCGTCGCGGCATCACGCGCGGAAAAGCTGCAGCGGATGTTGGCGGCGGTGCCGGTGCGGCGATGATCGCGGCTGATGAATGAAACCATGCGGATGAACACAGCCTCGATCCACGTTTGGGGGCAACGCTTTGCCCGGTCCTTGCCCTGGATCCAGTTGGCGACCGGCCTGGTGCTGCTGGCGCTGGGTGCGTACCTCGGCCGGGTCCCCTTCGAGTTGCTGCGCAGCGGTGAAAGCGCGATGGGGCGCGTGGTTCGCTTCGACGCGATCTCCGCGGCGTCGAGCGCGCCCTCCGGCATCCGGGCGTCGTCCACGTCGTTCTATCCCGTGGTCGCTTTCGAGGCGGATGGCCGCAGGGTGGAGTTTCGCGATCGGTTCGGCTCCGCGTCGGCTGCCGGCGTGAACGACAGCGTGGCGGTCCTGTTCCTGCCGCGTGCGCCCGAGACCGCCATGATCCATCGACCCGTCCGGATCTGGATGCCGTGGGCGCCGACGCTGGTGGTCGGCGCCTTCCTGGTCATGGTGGGCCTCATTGGCGCGTGGCGCGGGTCCGATCCGGCGCGCTGCAAGAAGGATGCTCGATGAATGCTTCACCACCCACGGCAGGGCCGGCCTGCCTCCACTTGTTCTGTGGCAAGGCGGGGGCGGGCAAGAGCACATTGGCCGCGACTGTCGCTGCTTCCGCAGGCGCTGTCCTGATCTCGGAAGACGTGTGGCTGGCCAGGCTGTACGGCGACCAGATGCATACGTTCGAGGTCTACAGGCGGTGCTCGCTGCGGCTGCGCTCCGTGGTACAGCCCCTGGCCGTGGACCTGCTGCGTGGAGGCCGCAGCGTGGTCCTGGATTTCCCCGCCAACACGCGCGCGTCCCGCGCCTGGCTGCGCGCGGTGATCGACGAGGCGGGCGCAGGCCACGTCCTGCATTTCATCGACAGTGCGGACGCGGTCTGCCTGGAAAGGATCGAGAAGCGAAACGTGGAGCGCCCGGAGGGATCGCACCACCTCACGCAGGAGCAGTTCGCGTACATCTCGTCCTTCTTCGAGCCGCCGGGGGAGGAGGAGGGGTTCGAGGTGAGGCGGTATGCGGGATAGGGTGGCTGGAGGGGCTGCGCGCTCGTCTGCGCCTTGCCCCGGACGTAGCGCAAGGTGGGTGGCTTGGGGTGGGAGCAACCGTCACGCCGCTATTGCGCCGGTAGAACCTTCAGGCCCGATGCAGGGGCGGTGAATAGCCGCGTCAGACTGAGGGCGGACGGTGGGCTGGCGCGTCCCAGTGTCGGCGGTTGCCGGTCTCCGACATTGGACGACAGGCCTGACGAGCGATCGCGATTGGCCGGAAGCAGCCCTCGTGTCCTCGACGCGCAGCACCTGCTGGCCAGCTTGGTCGAGAATTTCGAGTTGTAGCTCCGATTTCTCATGACATCGCACACCATGAAGTGCAGGTTCGTAGTCATCGACTCAGCCTCAACGCGGTCGCGATGTGTCTGATCCGGAAAGACAATCTCAGCCTATCCGCCGTACTTGGCTGCTCAGGTTCGCAGGTGACTCTGCTCTATCTAAGTGGAGGAAAAGCTGACGTCGTTGGAGGGATGAAAATGCAATTAAAGTCTGCTATATCCCGCACCAGTGGTTCCCTAGCCATCAACTGAGCCCGTATCAGCTCGGACTGCGCCGATCGTTCGGCGTTCAAAGCGTCGCACCATTCCGGCTCCTTATACGGGACGAAAATGTCTTGGCCGGAAAACCACTGGACCTTCACGCGATTCGCATAAATAGCGGGGATGTTGGTGGTGTTCGTTATGCAGGTTGCAAACCCGGCCTCGAGCTTTGGCGCGAACTCCGAATGAACGCTAGCGCGCTCAGCCCCCGCCCTCCAAGCTCGGTCCATATCCGCCGACAACTCCCGAACAGGACTTCTCGTGAGACAGCCCTGAGCGGCCGCCATGAACTCCTGGTCATATAACCCAATGAGTTCCCAAGCAAGATAATCCCAACGCACTGAGCACCGACGAGGTCCATCAAGCCAGATCCCATCCGAAGTCCACCGGTTGGGCCGTGGGGCTGGCCGGAATCCGACAAAGATATAGCTCGTTGGGCTTCTTCGCCCATTCCATGCAACCTGGCAGCCATTGAGTGCAGGAAACATGTAGGCGAGCGGGGCAGTCTCGAGATGCTGGTAGGACTTCTTGGGCGGCTCAAGGAACTTGGCCAGCGTGTCCGCAATGCATTTGGTGTAGGTGGCGTAGTTCGCGCTATTCGTTTGCTGGCCATCAACCGTCTGCAGCGCGGAACCGATCGTACCGGCAGAAGCACCGATGCTGCCGGCTAATACCCCCTTCCGCCAGTCCCTCAAGGCCGCCGAGATACTAGCCGAGGCGCTGTACTGCTGACCAGCCGCGCAAAGTTTGATGATGCTATCAATCTGGCCTTCACTCGGAACAGCCTGGGCATATGCTGCCGCTTGTGAAAGCGCGCTGCCGAGGAGAACACACACGAAGCGGAGATGCTGCATTAGATACTCCTTCGCGCCAGATCGCGTCTTTGCAATTTTAGCGGGCATCGACGGCACCCGGTAGAAAACTCATGTCTTGTGCACCTCCGCAATGCAGAAGTTTGGCATCAAGAACTGCACGTTGAGATCTGGCGTGGACCCTTAGAGCAACTGCACGTCGAAATCTGGCGTGGATCGTTAGAGCATCACCGGCGGCTGCTTGCCAGCAACGACTGATTACTGGTGGATTTGGATGCAAAGAAGGCTGCAGGCCCATTGGCATCGAGCAGCGCGTAGCGACGCTGCATAGTCCTCCCAATTGAGGGCGGATGCGAGTCCCGACCGAGCAAGGAACCTATGTCATTTCTTTTGGGTACAGCAATGGTTGCTTCGACCTCTTTGGCGTAGTTCGCGGCGGCTCCACAGGTGGTGACTTAGTGACCGCAAGAGACCGGAGACTGTTCACTGGGCAACCGTAGGTGAACGACCGCACCGGCTGCGAGGCGGACTGTGTCCTGGGGACCGCTTGAGACCGGGGACGGTCGTCAGGATTCGGCCGCCCGATGACAGCTGTGACCATTAGCTGACGTTCGCCAATGCGCGGCGAACGAGCGCGATTGGCAGGAGCGGGGTGAGCAGATTTGCTTGACCGATGCCGCTTGGCGCGCCCGGTACCGGCCAACAGATCCCGTGGCTGGAGGACGAATCAAGCGTCGTGCTGTGAATGAGCGGCACAGGCTTGTCCAGCCGCCGTGATTAAGGCGTGAAACCGCCAGCGGCCTTCTGAACTCCAGGGTAGAAGCCACGGCGACCATCCTCGTCGCCATCGCCCACAAATTCGAGTGGGTCTAGCAAAGTCTTGGAGTCGTCTTTGATCTCTTGATTCTCCAGAATCACGAGCTGACCAGGACCTCGCCACTGCGCTAGCCAGGCGTAGAAGCGGTCCGTGACGGTGGACACGGCGACGTCCCGCTGCTCTTTACTTTTGGGGTCCGCATACGACTTGAGCGGCGAATCGATGACGACGAAACCAAGGTGCGGGTACTCCTTTGCCACGGCATGCTCCATGACGGCGATTGTTAGAGCGGCCAAGAAGATTGCGCGCTTGCCAGCGCCAAAATCCAGGCGAGCGCGACCGTCAAGGACTAGGTCGCAAGTGTCTGTGTCAAGCAGCACCGATTCGATGCTAGTAAAGCCCCATGCGTGCAGGTAGTGTTTCGCGAGTGCGGCAACCTCGGCTGCCGCGGCACCGACGTTGCGGCTCAGTGGAATCTTTTTTTGCTTCTTGGCGTTCGTCAGCCTTGCATGCTCAGCCACGAGCTGTGCTTCCTCGTCAAATTTGGCAAGCTGTTCTGAAAGGGCGCTGCGACGGACCGCTAGCGACTTAGGATCGCCGGAGAACTCGTAGCGGGTTTCGTTGACTCGCGCCTTCTCGGTTGCCTCAAGCTCGCTCAGTTCCGCCCGAAGACTCTCCACCATCTGCGTCATGCGAGCGGCACGATTACGTTCGCGCGCAAGTGCAAGGGCGAGCCCTTCCTGCAATACAACAATCTTGTCAAGTTCGGCCTTCAAGGCCCTTCGGTACCCATCCTGAGCGCCCGACCTCAGTTGCCTCGGGTCGACCTGCGCCTGTGCTGAAGTACCGCACAAGGGACAGGAGACCTCCTCGAGCGCCTGGAACATGGCGACACCTTCCCATGTGGCACCAAGACGCTCGCTGTCACTCTTGTACTTAGCATCGAGCAGGTTGAACCGTTCGATCATCGACAGGCAGTGGCTTCGTTCACGCTCGGCCGCTTGCACTTCCGCGCTCTTCTTGAGAATCTCGTCGCGAACTCCTTTGAGCGCGCTGGCGCGAGCCTCGTAGTGGCTCGTCATCGCATTCAGTGCGACGTCTACACGCTCGAGAGCGTCAGCAACAGCTCCCTTGGTTGCATTCTGTGGTAGATCAGCCCGCACACGTCGCAGAACTTCCTCTACACCAAGAATTTGGCCCGCAAGCCGGTCTAACTCCTTCGAGGTCTTGACCAGTTCGACGGCGGAGTCATCGGTGCCCGTAAGAAACATGTGGAAGGCCGCGACTCGCTGGGTTGCGTTAGCGACCGGACCGGCTGTCGCGTCTTCGCTGATCATGGTCGGTTGGGACAACAAGCACCAGTGACGCAGATCGCCGCCAGTGACAAGGCCGCGCTTCGAGCGCGACCTGAGAAGCTGCTTGCCGGCAGCCCCGGCATGGCGGACGAGGAAGTCTCCGATCTCTTCTTCGAGCACCTCCGTCGTAGGCGTGCCGTCCTCACCCGAGGCTAGCTTGACTAAGGTCGAGTCCCCTCCCGAATGAGCGCGACGTACTTCGTAACTTCCGTCATCCACCTCGAGCTTCAGGGTGAGCAAGTCGTAGCCGAACGCCTCAGGAATCTTCTTAGGCAGCTTGTCGCCACCGAGCAAGTACCAGAGACAGTCACGGATGTACGACTTGCCTGTGTCACTCGGGCCGCGGACAAGCATGGCTGGATCACGGAAATTGACCCGCGCTTCAGGCTTATCGGGGCCAGTCGCAACCAGCGAGACGAGCTTGACTGTCATAACAGGTAGGGCTGCTTCACGGTTTCCACTTCCGCGCCCCAGAGGTGCCCACTTTCGGCAAACAGGGCGAGAAGCTCATTCGAGCTGGCCTTGCCGAAACGTTCGGCGACCCAGACGCAACGCTCCTGTAAGTCCCGCCAGTACTTAGAAGACAACGAACCAACCATGGTGAAGCTGCTCGCGCCCGCGATGTATGTCATGCCTTGATCGTCGAGGACAACATCGACTAAGCCACGCGTGCTCATGAGGTATAAGCCCTGTTCGATCCGCTCCCGTCGGCTGAACAGCTCGCCGTTCCGGTACGGAACCGGCGTATGGAGGCTGACAGGGCCGCCCACATCCTGCGAATAAACGATCGCATAGTCGAGCAGTACCAGCTTCTGTAGATCCGCGCCTTTTGGCCTAAGCGCGAACAGTAGGTAGACCATACGCAACCCCAGTTCGAATGGGGTGTTGAACAGCTCCGGCTGTTTTCGATTCATCGAACCCATGTCAGCTGCTTCTCGTTGACGAGGTGATGACAGGTACCAGGGAGATCGCCGCCGCGCAGTCGAGTATGCAGAACACTATCGGTCAGAGTGAGCGCCTGTGCCGCATCGACAGCGGCGTCGTGTCGCTGAAGGCCGGACTTCAGGAGCGGGCTTTTCACTTTCAGCCTGACGCCGGTCAAGACCATATCCAGTAGCTTCTTGAACTCATCCTCGACGTAGATGTCGCGGCTGAATCTCTTGAGACCCTCGGCCGCATAGAAAGCTTCGCGAGCCGCAGCGAGATGCTCGCGATATTCCTCGTCTGCGAGCACTTGCGGCAAGGTCATGGGCACGCCCTCGGCTTCCGCGTAAGCCCGGATAAGTTCGGAGATATAGGTCATCTCATGAGCTTCGGCTTGGGCCGGAACGGACGGATCGTCGCCACGTTCCGGCTCTATCCCGAACAGCTTGCAGTAAGCATTGGCATCCTCTGCATACCAAGCCAAGAGATCCACAACCTGGCATTCCTCGAACCGCTTGAAGTCGAAGGCGTTGATGAACGCCTCCATCTCCGACGTCAGCTTGGCGGCGTTGAGGCCATGGGTACCGGCCTTCCAGGCGGTGAGTAGGCTTGTGCGCAAGTTGTCGGGGCTGGCGAGGAGATCGTGCAACTCCGGACCCACGTTCTTCGGCGCACAGAAGTAGTACTTTCTTGGCACGGGAAAGCTCTTGGCCAGTAGGTGGCCGAAGAACTTCACGAGCTCAGGGTAGGCGTTACCCGGCGTTAGACGCTGCTCATAGTGCTTGGCCTGATAGAGGTCCCAACCATCCGCCACCAACGCGGCCTGAAGGCGAGCCTCCACGTCACGGCCCTTGTCACCTGCGTTCCCGAGGACCTTGACCGAGACGTACTTGGCGGTGTGGATCGTTCTCTGGCGACAGGCAGCTGCGATGAACTCTTCCCATTCCTTGTCCGAAATCGTGTGCAAGAACACGGACGGGGGTACCGTGCCGCGCTTGACCACGAGCCTGTTGGTCTTGGGCTTCCTAAGCTTCGGGGGAGCGGAGGCATTTCCGCCCTTGCCACCTTGGGGAGGCGTCAGTTCGCCAGCTTGTCCTTGCGTACCCGATGTCCCCGGTGATCCGTTCTCCGCCATGCGCTCGTATGCCCCCCTGAGGCAGTTGGTGGAAGAGCTTTGATTTGCGACGCATTCTTACAGAAGTCGCCGGAGTGTCCAAGGCTGCCGCTCGAACTCGGTTCGTCCCCCGCCGCAAGGCACGGTCGCAGGGTGTTCCCGTGCGGGCTGGCAAACCGCGCGAACATGCCTGGCGGCGGCTCCCGACAGGGCGTCCGCCCCACGGAGGATTCTCCATGTCGCCTGGATTGGGAAAAATGGGAGCTCACTCGCAGGGTAGCTTTCGACCCCCTGGCGTTGTTCGCGCTGCTACAGGTCAAGACGGCCGAATGTCCGCAATGGGCCACAGACCGTGAGCTGGACGTCCACCGTCGACCGACCGCCGCCGCCGCAAAGCAGTCCTCCTCGTCGGCCATTAGTAGCGACAGCCAGAGGCCGTTGCCGCCCCAGTTGCAACCGAGCGGAAGTCAACCCCCGGCCAGATGCGCCCACTCAGCTTGAGGATGCACCGGAAATCCCCAGCCGACTGCAGATGCAAAATCCCCAGCCTGCCTGCCCCGCCCCTCGGAGACCGCATCCATGCCAACCGACATCCCACCGGATCTCGAAGCGCGCTTCCTGGAGCAGGAGCACCGGATCGTCCGCGTGGTCCAGAACTTCTTCGACCGCACGAAGTGGCCCGCGGACGACCCGCGGCGCGCTGCCGCCAGGAACGCGTTGCTGTGGCGGGTGCTCGCGCCGGGGACCGCCGCCGTCGCTGCCGGCGGCATCGTGGCTGTTGCCACGCTCCTGGTGCTGGTGTGGCAGACCTCGCTGATTGCCGACCAGAACGAGTTCTTCAAGGAGCAGAACCAGAAGCTCCAGCAGCAGATCGATTTGCAGAGCGAGCAAGACGCCAGCCGCCGCCGCACGGAGATCATCGCGACGCTGTACGAGACGCAGATGGGAAACTTCGGCAGCCTGGTACCGCGTTCGAATCCGCGCACCCGGGCCGAAGCGGTCCTGGAGTTCGTGCAACTGGAACGATCGCGCATCGAGAAACTCAGGAAACGCGTGCCTGCATACCAGGCGGAGCTGAGCCTGACCCAAGGCAGGCTCGACGGCCTCAACCTGGACAATTCGGAGTTCCAGGGCATCGTGCTGACAGGCACGTTCCTGCAGAACACCTCGTTCAGCGGGAGCAATCTTGCGCGTGCCGATCTGCGCGCGGCGCAGTTCGACAGCACTTCGTTTCTCGGCGCTGATCTGCGCGAAGCCAACCTCGAAGGCACCAATCTCCTGCAGTCCTCGTTTGCCCGGGCGGACCTGCGCAACGCGAACCTCGGGTCCGCGAGCGTCAGGGGGTGCGAGTTCCTCGGCGCCGACCTGCGGGGCGCTCTGCTGACCGGGCTTCGCCACATCGGGCAGTCGGCTGGCTTTCGCTACGCGAACGTGGCAAAGGCGAAGGGCCTGACGGAGGCCGCCAGGAGCCAGTTGCTGGCGGCCGGCGCGGTCGAGATCGAACTGGATTCCGAATGGGCCGCATTCAAGAGCGCCAGGCTCCCGTCCAGGTAGGAGCCCCCTGTCCAGGGCTGCTTCCGGCCAGGCATCGGGGATCGAGGGAAAACCCTCCACTCCCCGTGTCGATTTCCTGGGACCTCCTTCGTCGTCATGACGGGCGAGCACACCGCCCGCATGCCCATGAATGACCCCCTTGGAGAAACCCCCATGCCCAGCAAGAACACCATCTGCCTCTGGTACAACCGCGACGCGCTGGAAGCCGCGCAGTTCTACGCGAAGACCTTTCCCGACAGTTCCGTCGGCGCCGTGTACCGGGCGCCGGGCGACTTCCCCTCGGGGAAGGAGGGCGACCTCCTGACGGTGGAGTTCACCGTCATGGGCGTTCCCTGCATCGGGCTCAACGGCGGGCCGGTGTTCCAGCACAACGAGGCGTTCTCGTTCCAGGTGGCGACCGACGACCAGGCGGAGACCGATCGGCTGTGGAACGCGATCGTCGGCAACGGCGGGCAGGAGAGCGCCTGCGGCTGGTGCAAGGACAAGTGGGGCGTGTCGTGGCAGATCACGCCGCGCGCACTCACGGCGGCCATCGCCGATCCCGATCGCGCCGCGGCGAAGCGTGCGTTCGAGGCCATGATGGAGATGACCAAGATCGACATCGCCCGGATCGAGGCCGCCCGCAGGGGCTGAGGACAGGAGGACGAACCAGGATGCCGACGACTTCTTCCACCAACGAATACCTGCTGCTGTCGCGGGGGCAGTGGGACGCCGGCAAGTCGTCCGCCGAAGTGCAGGCGGCCATCGACGCCTTCTATGCGTGGCACGCGGGGCTGGTCGCGCAAGGGAAGTTCCGGCCCGGCCAGCGCCTGGCCAAGGGCGCGAAGCTCGTCACGCGCACGGGGATCATGGACGGGCCATTCACCGAAGCCAAGGAGGTGATCGGCGGGTACTGGTTCATCCTGGCGGGCAGCCTCGAAGAGGCCGCGCGGATCGCGGCGGACAATCCCTGCCTCGCCTGCGGCCTGGTCTTCGAGATCCGCCCGATCGAGCCTGAGCAGGCGAGTGCCTGGCGCGAAGGGAACGAGACGCCGCCGACCTGGGGCTGAGCGCTTCGACGCACCGCAACACGTGCGTCGAGCGGGGCGGCTGCAGCAACTACAGTACCCCGATGCACCGATTTCCGGCCGCCCTCCTGCTCGCACTCTCCCTCGCCGCCCCTGCGGGCGCGCAACCGCAGGACCGGCCTCCCTTGCCGGAGCTGCTGCAGCGCGCTGGCGTCGCCCCCGGCAGCCGCGGCGCGCCCGACTTGTCCAGCCTCGACGCCTCCCCCACCCGCGACCAGCAACTCCCCTTGTTCCGCGCCGTGATGGCCGCGCCGCTCGATGCCCCGTACCGCGTCGGCATGCTTGCAGATTCCTTCCGCGGCGCGGTCGGTTCGCCGCGCGAACTGGTGGGCTGGGCGGGCGCACTCGGGGGCGTGCGCGTGGAGCGTCCGCCATTGGCCGCGATCGACGCTCGCCTGCGCGCCGCGCCCGACCCGCTGGCGGTCGGCCTGGCGTGGATGTCTGCGACGAAGACCGGCGCCGGCTGGGTTCCCGCATTGCCCGACCACGCACAACTGCCGAATCCCCTGCGTTACGAGCTCGCGCGCGTGCTCGCCGCCATGGCGCAGTCGCACGGCTTCCTGCAACGCGCGTTCGAGCGCCTGCCTCCGGGCGTGACGCCGCAGCTGCTGCGCCGGCAGGCCCTGCAAGGCCGGTTCGCGGAGTTCGAGACGCCGGACTACCGGAAGCTGGTGCCGCTCGTCGAGCGCGAAGCCCTTCTCGCCGGCATGCTCGATCTGGCGGGCGCGGTCGACCGCCTGCAGCGCTTCGTGAAGGGCGAGCCGGCGCTGCCCCGCGTCGCATGGTCGTTGCAGACGCCGTTCGGCGCGATCGTCGTCGACACGACCGGCCGCAACAACCGCCACCAGCTGAAGGACCCGCTGCTGGTGCTGGATGTGGGCGGCGACGACGAGTACGAATTCGAGGCGCCCAGCGACTCGCACACCATCAGCGTGCTCCTGGACCATCGCGGCAACGACAGGTATGCGACGGCCGCCTCCGGTGCGGACCCCTCGAGCACGACGCTCGGCTACGGCATCCTCTGGGATACCGAAGGCGACGACCGCTACCAGGGGACCGAACAGGCGCAGGCATCCGCGCTCTTCGGCGCGGCCTTGCTGGTCGACGGCGGCGGCAGCAACCGATTCGTCGCCAGCAGCCATTCGCAGGCCCAGGCGATTGCCGGCTTCGCGGTGCTGGCCAGTGCCGGCGGCGGCGACGACGCGTTCACCGCGCAGACCCACTCGCAGGCGACGGGCGGGCCGCGCGGTGTCGCGGTGCTGGTCGACGCCGGGGGCAACGATCGCTACACGCTGGACAACGCGCCGCTGGTGCGGCCTTCACCGCAGCTGCGCGATCGCAACACGTCGATGGGGCAGGGCGCCGGCTGGGGCATGCGCGGAGTGTTCTTCGACGGCCGCTCCACCGCCGGAGGCATCGGCCTGTTGCTGGACCTCGCGGGGAACGACCGCTACGAAGCGCAGGTCTTCGCGCAGGGCGTCGGCTACTACGAAGGCCTCGGCATGTTGCTGGACGACGGCGGCAACGACCGCTTCGAAGCGGCCTGGTACGCGATGGGCTCCGGCGTCCACGGCGCCGCGGGCATCCTGCTCAAGCGAGGCGCCGGCAACGACGCCTATCGCTCGACGCACGAGATGGTGCTCGGCTCCGGGAACGACCTGTCGGTCGGCGTGTTCGTGGACGAGGGCGGCGACGACGACTACACCGTCGGCCAGTTGAGCCTGGGCTCCGCGCACGGCAACAGCACCGGCCTCTTCGTCGACGGCGCGGGGAACGATCGCTACACCGTCGGGTCGCCCACATGCCGCGCGCTGGGCGTCGCGTACATGGCGGATTGGGGCAACGCGCGCGAGACCTTGCCCAGCCTCGGCCTCTTCATGGACCTGGGTGGTGGCGACATCTATCCGACGCATTGCGCGCGCGTGGCGAACGACAGCTTCTGGGCCGGCCCGCGCACGTGGCCCCAGCTCGACCTGCGCAGCGAGGCGGCAGCCGGCGCCGACGGTGAATGGCCGCTCCCCTTCGCGCTGCGGCTGCTCACGCGCCCCCTCAAGTGAGGGCGATCACGCGCCGGTCTTGTCCTGCGTCTTCGTCTCGAAGTCGCTGGCCGCGTGCCGCTCGTGCAGCTGGCTCGCGGGCTCGCCCCAGGTGCGGTTGACCATGCGGCCGCGCTGCGCACCCGGCCGCTGCGCGATCTCGTCCGTCCACCGCAGCACGTGGCGGTACTCCTGCACCTGCAGGAACTCGCCGGCGCCATAGAGCTGGCCCTTGGCGAGCGCGCCGTACCAAGGCCAGATCGCCATGTCGGCGATCGTGTATTCGTCGCCGGCGACGTACCGCGCTTCGGCCAGCCGCCGGTCCAGCACGTCCATCTGGCGCTTCACTTCCATCGCGTAGCGGTCGATCGCGTACTCGATCTTGCTGGGCGCGTATGCATAGAAGTGCCCGAAGCCCCCGCCGAGGAAAGGCGCGCTGCCCACCTGCCAGAACAGCCACGACAGGCACTCCGCGCGCGCCGCCGCGTCGCGCGGCAGGAAGGCGCCGAACTTCTCCGCGAGGTACACGAGGATGGCGCCGGACTCGAAGATGCGCACCGGCTGCGCACCGCTGCGGTCCATCATCGCGGGGATCTTGGAGTTCGGGTTCACCTCCACGAAGCCGCTGCCGAACTGCGCGCCTTCGCTGATCGGGATGAGCCAGGCGTCGTACTCGGCGCCGGCGTGTCCCAGCGCCAGCAGTTCCTCCAGCATCACCGTCACCTTCACGCCGTTGGGCGTGCCCAGCGAATACAGCTGCAGCGGGTGCCGCCCCACGGGCAGGTCCTTTTCGTGCGTCGGGCCGGCGACGGGACGGTTGATGCTGGCGAACTTTCCGCCGCTTTCCTTGTTCCAGGTCCAGACGGCGGGCGGGGTGTAGGCGGCTTCGGTCATGGCGGGCCAGTATAGGCACGCGATACTCGGCCCATGGGTGCATCCACGAAATCATTGGCGGCCGACGTGCTGGTGCTCGGCGGCGGCATGTCGGGCCTGTGCGCTGCACTGGCGGCCGCGGAGCAGGGCGCACGCGTGCTCGTGCTGGAAAAGGGCAATCGCTTCGGCGGGTCCATGGCCTTGTCGAACGGGATCGTCTGGTCGTTCAGTCGCAGCGAGGACGTGCGCGAGCGCCTGGCCGAAGGCGATGCGGCCCTGCAGGACCTCGTGGTGGAGCAACTGCCTTCCGGCCTGGACTGGCTGGTGGCGCACGGCGTGCAGCTGCAACCCACGCAGTACTACTTCGGCTACGGCCACGGGCGGCCGGCGAGCGGCCCGCAGATGGCCGCAGCGCTATGCGACGCGATCCGTGCGCGCGGTGGCGTGCTGGTGTCGTCGGCGGGCGTGCAGCAATTGCTCGTGCGGGATGGCGACGTCATCGGCGCACGCGCGTTCGGCGCGGAGGGCGTGATCGAGGCGACGTCGCGCTCGGTGGTGCTCGCCACCGGTGGCTTCCAGGGCAATGCCGAACTGCTGGCGCGCCACGTCAGCCCGCACGCGGAGCACATGTACCTGCGCGCCAACCCGTGGAGCACGGGCGACGGGCTGCTCGCGGCGCTGGACGCCGGCGCGGCGACCACGTCGGCGCTCGACACCTTCTACGGCCATGCCATGACGGCGCCGCCCGCACGCTTCGGCGCGGACCGGTTCCAGGAGATGAGCCACAAGTACGGGCCCATGGCGGTCGCGATCAACCTGCACGGGCGCCGCTTCGCGGACGAATCGGCCGGCACCGGCGAAGAGACGCTCAACATCGCCATCGCCCGCCAGCAGGACGCGACGGCGGCGTACGTGTTCGATGCCGCGACGGCGGACCGGCCGTACGAGGCGGGGCCGCTCGCGCGCGTGATCGTGGAACGTGCGCGCCAGGCGGGCGGCCCCGTGGTGCAGGCCGACACCCTGGAAGCACTTGCCGCACGGATGCAGGAGTGGGGCTTCCCGCCGCGCGAGGTGCTGCGCACCTTGCGCGAGTTCAATGCCGCCATGGAAGCCGGCGAAGGCGCGCTGCTGCATCCGCCGCGCCGTGGCGAGCCTTACGCGGTGACGAAGCCGCCGTTCACCGCGGCGCTGGTGCGCGCCGCGATCACCTTCACGTGCGGCGGGCTCAGCGTGGACCTCGACATGCGCGTCCTGCGCCGCGCCGCCTCGGTCTCGATGCTCCCGCTGGTGAAGGCGCCGGCCGACGAGCTGCAGGTGTCCGCCATCCCCGGCCTCTTCGCCGCTGGTTGCGACATCGGCGGCGTCTCCGGCCGGTCCTACATGGGCGGACTCGCGCAGGCGCTCGTCACGGGCCGCGTCGCAGGGACGCAGGCCGCGCGCTGAGCGCCTCGCGGTCTCATACGCCCGGCGCCCGCCCCTCGTCCGGCCGGCGGTAGTCGCACACGCCTTCCGGGAAGATCTTCGCCAGCCAGGCCTTCTGCGCCTCGGTGAAGGCCGTCGTGCCGTAGGTGCCGTCATGCAGGGCGGCGGGCAGCGGCTTCAGCGCGCACTTGAACATGTCGCCACGAAAGGAGTCCCCGGCCACCATGCGCGGGCTGGAGAGGATGGGGTAAGCCTGCGCGCAGGCGCCTTTCGCGCCGTCGTCGAGCACGCCCGCCCAGACGTCGTCACCCGCGGCGATGCGCGCACCGCCGGCGCCGAAGCACTGGTCCACGAAGCCGATGGCGGCGCGCTGCGCGTCCGTCTTCGGTGCGTCGGAGAGGTACTTGTCGAGGACGGCGAACGCCTCGTTCACGCGCGCGGGCAGGTCCTGCGGCGTATCGGCGAACCAGACCACCTGCCGCTTCCACGCGTGGCCGCCGTTGGCCTGCAGGCGCGCCCGCACGGAGAACGACTGGCGCGAGTTGTGCATGTCGAGCTTCGCCTCGAGGTAGGGCCGCAGGTCGATCATCGGGATGTCCAGCGTCTTGCCGGTGAAGACGTGGCCCGAGCTGTACGCGGCCCGCATCGCCCCGATGTCGCCGGACCGGCGCGGCGCCGGCGCATGCATGTCGGTGCGGCAGGTGGCGCTGCGGCGCATGTTGCGCGCGTCGAAGGGATCGTTGCGCGTGTCCCATTGCACGAAGTCGGGCTGCTCCTTCCAGCTGCCGGCGCACGCGTTGATGCGCAGGAACTCGTCGGCGGCGATCGCACCGCTGCGCAGCGCCGCCAGTCCGTACTGCACGCCCACGTTGTCCCAGGGGATGGGCGCGTAGCCTTGCGCGTCCGTGCCGTAGATGTTGGCCAAGTCGTTCCAGTGCGTCCACTTCACGCTGGCGAACGCGGCCAGGTTCCACCCGTAGCCGGCGGCGACCTGGAAGAAGCGCGGGTCGGTGAACATCGGGTTCAGCACCAGCGGCGCGGCGCTGCCCCAGCCCTTGATGCATTCGGACGAGCCTGGCGTGCGCGTGAGCGGGTTGATCTCCGTGTCGCTCGTCGCCAGCCCTTCGATCAACGAGCGGCGGCTCCACGTCGTCCAGGGCGATGCGGGATTGGCGCGCACGTCGTCCAGGAAGTACTGTTCCAGCAGGTTGCAGTCCGCGACGTAGATCGCCTGCGTGATCATGTCGGGATAGGACTGGATGGGAATGCCCGCATCGAACAGCCCCGGGTGGTTCTGCGAGTAGACGTACTGCTGCACGGCGCCGCCCGAGCCGCCGAGCGACACCGTGTACTTCGGCGCGCCGTAGGTCTGGACGAAGTGCTCCTTGACCTTCACCGCGGTCTCGCCCCCGAGCTGCAGGTTGTAGTGCACGCCGGTCTCGTTGCCGGAGGAGGCGGCCACCGCGTAGCCCTGCGCCAGCAGCGCCGGCACGATCACCTTCTCCTCGCTCCACAGGCCGCCGGTGAACATGGCCGTGCCCTGCTGGTGGCCGATGCCCACGCCGCCGCGCATGTAGTAGACGAGCTTGCGGTTCCAGGCCGTGTTGTCCAGGTCCTGCGGGGTCGCCGTCGTTTCCGGCTGCGGCGCGAGCATCGCGACGGCGTAGGCGAAGCGGTTGATCGTGCCCGCCTCGACGCGGATCACGAAAGGCCTGGCGACGCCGCCGACGCTGGTCATCTTCAGGTCCGCCGGGGGCGAAGTGAATTGCGTGGCCGGGTCGAAGCGCTTGAAGTCGCTGCCGTTCCAGTAGAAGTAGGCGAGCTGCGTCTTCACGCTGCACTGGCTGCTGTAGCCGACGACGCGGCTGTTGATGTTGCCCGGGATCTCGAACACCGGCTGGCCGATGCCGTCCTGGTTGTCCACCTCGGGCTGGCCGAGGTTGGATTCGAGCGTGCGGCAGATGAAGGGCTGCTGCTGCGGGCCGCTGTACGCGGTGGGCCCCGACGGCCCTTGTTCGCCCACCCAGAACTTCAGGCCTTCCAGCGAAACCTGTGGCTGGTGGCCGCGGCCACGCGCCTCGAGGGTGCTCGGCGCGCCGCTCGCAGCCGGAGGGGACGAACCGCCGCCGCAGGCGGCGAGCAGGGCGGAAAGGGCGAGCGGCCAGGCCGTCGCAAGGGAACGGATGCGCATCGAAGATCTCCTCCTGCGGCCGCTAGGGGGCGGCGCTGGGGCGGGATGTTGCGGGCCGCGTGCCGCGCTCGCAAAGGTGGATACCCGTAGAGCAGGGGCTGGGGGCCATCCGCCATCCGGACGAGGGCGCTGTGGCGGGATGGATGCTGCTCGGTGGGGTTCGCTGGCGCTCACCGGCCGCGGCTTCGCCGCGCCACCCTACACGCACCGGCCGCGGCTTCGCTGCGCCACCGCACACTCACGGGCCGCGGCTGCGCCGCGCCGCCCCACACTCACGGGCCGCGGCTTCGCCGCGCCACCCTACACGCACGGGCCGCGGCTTCGCCGCGCCACCCCACACTCACGGGCCGCGGCTTCGCCGCGCCACCCTGCACACACTTGAACGGCTTTGTAGGGTGGACGGCGGAACGCCGTGCCGGTGAGCGCCAGCGAACCCCACCGGGCAGCGTCAACCGAGATGCAGCGCCGACAGCTTCAAGGCCGGCACCGTCACCGCCAGCCGCAACTGCGTCCCTTCCACGAACACCCGCAGCGTCACGTCGCCCGCCACCTCGCGGCACCGTCCCTTCAACGCCCCGACGCGCGCCACCACGTTGCGCACCGACAGCCCCGCGATCTCCACGGTCAGCTCGCGCCCGACCGCCTTCGAGTGCAGCCGCACGGTGTTGCGACCCTCGCTGCTTCCTCCCATTTCCGCCTCCACCCCGGGCAGGGTGAGGTGCCCGTCCCCCAGCTGCACGTGCCCGGACACGGACGTGCGATCGAACAGCTGGCGTGCCGGGTCGGTCAGCCCCGCGGTGCCGTGGCCGCGGCCCTGGCGCAGCAGCCCTTCGAGGAAGGGCTGCAACTGCAGCTTGCCGCGCTGCGTCACCGCCCACGGGCCGAGCAGCGCGCCGCGTCGCTCGTATTCCACGCCCGCCACCGGCGTCGATGGGAACTGGTACAGGTAGCTGCGGCCGTTGGGCGCATCGACGTACACGCCCATGCGGCTCACGCCCATGCGCGAATCCGGCCCGACGTGCTCCACGCTCGCCTCGTTGAAGTCCACGCCCCCGTGGCGGATCGGGACCTTCACGTTCGCGTCGAACAGCAGGTGCGCGTCGACGATCTCGGCGCGGAGGGTGCCTTCAGCCGCGGCGAGCGGTGCGAGCGTCCATGCACAGGGATCCGCTTGGACGGCCGCTCTGGCAGCGGCGTCCGGCAGCGGGCCATCGACCTTCACGCCGGAGAGTTCGGCGCTGGCGGCCTCCACCCGTTCGATGCGGGGCCGGCCGCCTTCCACCCGCACCAGCAGCGCGACCTGGTGCAGCGCCAGCTGGCCCACCTCCACCACGAGCGGCCCGGACGCGATGCGCAGCGACGCCGCCTCCACCTTGCGGATCGCGATGCCGAGCGCGCCATCGTCCGTGAAGCGTGACGACAGGCCCTCGAACGTGACGCGATTGGCCGCGTCCCCTCCGGCCGATCCGAGGACGAAGTTCAGGAGGGAAGCGGCGAGCGCGGCGGCCATGGCGTCGCGGCCAATCTACCGCACATCGCGCGCGCCGGGGGGCGCTGCTTCAGGCGCGCGGGCCGCCGCCGATGCCGGACGCGCGTGTCTCGACGTGCACGCCGTGGATGGGGCCGGAGCGCATGCCCAGCGCGCGGCTCACGATGGCCGCCCGCACGCGATGCTTCAGCGAGTGCGTGCGCAAGGTGAGCGCCGCCAGCGAATCGGGCGCGGACGTGAGCGGCTGCACGCCGTCGTTCGTCACCAGGAAGGTGTCCGAGTGCCGGTAGCCGCCGACGCCCGTCTGGTACAGGCCCGGCTCGATGGAGATCACCATGTTCGCCGCGAGCACGTCCGTGCTGCCTTCCGCGATCCACGGCGGCTCGTGGTTGCCCAGGCCGAAGCCATGCCCGGTGCGGTGCAGCCGCAGCGACGGCGTCCAGCCCTTTTCCGCCAGGAAGCGGTTCACCTGCGCGTCGATGTCGTGGCAGGACGCGCCGGGGCGCGCGAGGCGCATCGCCAGCTGGCGCGCAGCCTGCATCAGTTCGAACCGTCCCTTCTCCTCCGCCGACGGCGGCGCCGTGAAGAAGGTGCGCTCGCATTCCGCGGCGTAGCCGTTCACGCGCGTCAGGGCGAGGGCCACGTGCGGGCCGCGCTCCAGCTTCATGCGCAGCGGCGGCACCGAATGCGGCTCCGCGGACAGCGGCGCCGGCCAGGGCGCGAAGATGCATTTGGTCGCGAGGGCGTCGAAGTCCGGCACTTCGCGGATCACCTTGCGTTGCCAGCCGGTCGTCGCGGCGAACACCTCCGCCACGCTGGCGCCGTCGTACGCCGCTTCGAGCATGCGGGCGATGCCCCAGTCCGCGTAGCGGGCCGCGCGCTTGATCTGCTCGATCTCCCACGGCGACTTGACCAGGCGGATCGGGCCGAGCACGTCCGCCAGCCTGCCCTTGGAACGGGTGAAGAGGTCCGCCACTTCGAAAGGGATGCCGGGTTCGAAGAGGAAGGAGCGATCGTCCAGCAGGGGCAGGATGCGGTCGGCCCAGCCTTCGCCGGCGGGCGCAGGGTATTCCCGGTAGGTGTGGATGCCGGCCGGCCGCACGCCCCAGGCTTTCTCCAGGTGCGTGCGCTCCAGCAGGGGAACGAGCAGGCGGTAGTCGGGGAGCACCGCGTCGACGATCAGGAAGACGGGTCGTTCGAGCGGCTCGTAGGTGGCGCCCGTGAGGTAGTAGATCGCTTCGGTCGACGAGAGCACCAGCCTGCGCACGCCCTTCTCGTGCAGGACCTGCTGCACGGCGGCGCGGCGGCGCGAGAACTCGTCCCCGTTCTCCTCGGGCCAGATGGAATGCATCGTGTCTACCCCCCTGTGGGCGCCCATGCTAGGGCAAGCAGGGCGCGGAGGGAAGACGCCCGATGGCCCGGGCTCCTAAACTCGCACTCGCCACCATGACCGATCCCGCCATCCACATCCGCCCCGCGACCGAGGAAGACGTCCCGCTGATCCTGGGCTTCATCCGCGAGCTCGCGATCTACGAGAAGGCCGAAAGCGAAGTGGTGGCCACCGAGGCGCACATCCGGAACTCGCTGTTCGGCGCGAACGCCGTGCCGCGCGCGCTGATCTGCCGCGTGGGCGAGGTCGACGCCGGCTTCGCGGTCTACTTCTTCAACTATTCGACCTGGCAGGGCCGGCGGGGCCTGTACCTGGAGGACCTGTACGTCTCCCCCGCGCACCGCCATGCCGGCGCCGGCAAGGCGATGCTGCGGCACCTGGCGCGCGTCGCCGTGGCCAACGGCTGCGGCCGCTTCGAATGGAGCGTGCTCGACTGGAACGAGCCGGCGATCCGCTTCTACCGCTCCATCGGCGCGGTGCCGCTGGACGAGTGGGTGCGGTACCGGCTCACCGGGGACGCGCTGGCGCAGTTCGCGGCCGGGTCGGAATGATGCGAAGCGCGTAGGCTGGGTTGCGTGAAGCGCACCCCGGCGCCAGAATGAACCGGCGAACTCCGGAGCCGGCCATGAACGACAAGGGCATCCTCGACCACATCAACGCGCTCATCGACGAGGAGCACAAGCTCCGCTCGGGGGCCGGCACGGCGCCCGAGCAGGCCACGCGGCTGAAGCACGTGGAAGAGGAGCTCGACCAGTGCTGGGACCTGCTGCGCCAGCGCCGCGCGAAGCGCGAATTCGGGCAGGACCCCGAGGGCGCGCAGCCGCGGGACATCGGCACGGTGGAGAACTACACCGGCTGAGCCGACGCATCGCGGCGCCCTCCTACGGCCGCGGCGTCTGCGCATCCTTAGATTGGCGGGTCACTTCCAGGAGGACCGAACGCATGCCCAACCCGAGAGACCGCATCAAGCAGACCGGCGACACCCACCTGCCCGACGTGGGCGAGGAGGGCGGCGGCGACGAAGACGTGTTGCGCTTCGAGCCCGCCGACACCAGCGAGACGCAGGAACAAGCGCGCGAGGCGGCCGCGCCCGCCATGGAAGCGGTTTCGTCCGCCGGCTACGTCGAAGCGGCACGCGAGCAGATCCGGCAACGGCCGGTGGTCGCCCTCGCGAGCGCCTTCGTGCTCGGCTACCTGTTCGCGCGGATCTGAAGTCCGCGCGCCGGACATGTCCGGAACCCTCGAGCCCCTGATCGTCGACCTGCTCGCGTGGGTCGCGCGGGGGCGACCGTACGCCGAGGTGATGGACGCCTGGCGCACCTCCTGCCCCCGCCTCCCGGTGTGGGAGGAGGCGAACCTGCGGGGCTTCCTGGACTGCGGCCAGGATGCGCAGGGCGTCCTGCAGGTGACGCTGACGGCCCGGGGCGCCGAACACCTGCGCGCTTCGGGCTTTCGTGGTCAGTGCAGCACCACCGCCCGCACCACCGGCCACGCGAACTCGTGGCCCACGACCACCCGCGCGTAGAGGTAGTTCAGGCGTGCCTGCTCCGGCAGCCCGTCCAGGTCGACGTGCCCTTCGGCATCGCAAGGGAAGCTGAGGGCGCGGCCCTGCAGGTGCAGGGCCTGGAACAGCAGTTCGTAGGCGGGTGGCGTGGCGTTCATGGCGGCCCTCCGTTCTGGTTTCCACAATGGCCGCGCGCGACCCCTGCGTCATCGGCCGATCGGAATACGCCGAGGGCGCAGGCGGTCCGGACTTCGGTTTTTCGGGAAGGACCGGCAGGAATCGTCTGCTTTTTCTTGGGGCTCGCCGCTGGTACCTTGCCCGGTCTGAACAAGACACCCTTCGAAGGATCACCATGAAACGAGCACTCGCCCTCCTGGCCGTCGTCGTGACGCTGGGGATGGCCGTCACCCTGGACGCGGAAGCCAAGCGCCTGGGCGGCGGCAAATCCAGCGGGATGCAGCGCCAGTCCGTCACCGCCCCGCCGAATTCGCCCGCGGGTGGCACCGCCACGCAAGGCGTTCCCGGCCAGGCCGCGCCCGCTGCAACGAGCGCCGCGACGGCCGGCGCCGCTGCCGCCGCCGCGCCCAAGCGCAGCTGGATGGGCCCGGTCGCCGGCCTCGCCGCGGGTCTCGGCATCGCCGCGCTCGCGTCGCACTTCGGCTTCGGCGAGGCGCTGGCCAACATGCTGACCATCGCGCTCGTCGTGATGGCCGTGCTGATGGTCGTCGGCTTCATCATGCGCAAGCGCGCGCAAGGCCAGGGCCCCGCGATGGCGGGTGCCGGCATGCCGCGCGGCGCGCAGGACGCGGGCATGTTCCGCAGCCCGCTGCAGCAGCAGCCGGCGCCGCAGTCCGGGTCGCTGATCGGCTCGCGCATCGGCGGCGGCATCGCCCCGGCCGCGACGGGCACCGGCACGGTCCCTGCGGACTTCGACACGGCCGCCTTCGTGCGCAACGCGAAATCGCAGTTCCTCGCGCTGCAATCCGCCAACGATGCGCAGGACCTCGACCGCCTGCGTGACTACCTCACGCCGGAGATGTTCGAAGCCGTGCGCTCGGAGATCGGCGAGCGCGATGCCGCCCCGCAGCAGACCGAAGTGTTCGGCCTCGAAGCGCAGGTGCTGGACGTCGCGGAAGAAGCGGATCGCTACATCGTCAGCGTGCGCTTCACCGGCAGCGTGCGCGACCAGCACGGCGCCGTGCCGGAAGACCTGGACGAGATCTGGCACCTGACGAAGCCGCGCACCGGCTTCGGCGGCTGGGTCGTCGCGGGCATCCAGCAGGCGTCCTGAGCGCCGGGGAGCTGTCAGGCACTGGAGGCACACTCCCGCCCATGGCAGCTCCCATCAACTACCGCCACCTGTATTACTTCTGGGTGGTGGCCAAGGAAGGCGGCATGGCGCGCGCCGCCGCCCGGCTGGACATGGCCGTGCAGACCGTGAGCGCGCAGGTGCGCGCCCTGGAGCAGTCGCTCGGCTACGCCTTGTTCCGCCCCGCCGGCCGCGGCATGGCGCTCACCGAAGCGGGTGTCGCCGCGATGGCGCAGGCCGACCAGATCTTCCAGCTCGGCGAACAGTTGCCCGCCCTGGTCCGCGAAGCGGCCACGGGGCAGGGGCTGCGGCTCGCGGTCGGCATGTCCGACGGACTGCCGAAGCTGGTCGTGCGCCACCTCCTGCAGCCCGTGGTCGACGAGACCGGCGTGCGGCTGCTGTGCCACGAAGACGAATTCGACCGCCTGCTCGGCGACCTGGCGCTGCACCGGCTCGACGCCGTGCTCTCCGATCGCGCCGCGCCGCCCAACCCCAACCTGCGCCTGTACAGCCATCCGCTCGGCGAAGCGCCGCTTGCGTGGTTCGCGCCCGCCGCGCTGGCGAAGAAGTGCACGAAGGATTTCCCGGCCTGCCTGGCCGACATGCCGGTGCTGCTGCCCACCGGCCACGCGGCCGTGCGGCCGCGGCTGGACCAGTGGTTCGAGCGCCAGGGCCTGCGCCCGCACGTGGCGGGCGAGTTCGAGGACAGCGCCTTGCTCGCGACCTTCGGCCGCAGCGGCATGGGCGCCTTCCCCGCGTCGCGCTGGTCGCGCGAGGAGCTGCTCGCCGACAAGGGCCTGCGCCTGCTGGGCGACACGCCGGAACTCGTCGAGCACTTCTACCTGATCTCGGCGGAGCGGCGCATCCAGCACCCGCTGCTGCAGAAGCTGCTGGCACCTACTGGATCGGCGTCCGCTGCCCGCCGCGGTAGCTGAAGAGCGTCGTCGCGGGGTTCTTCAGTTCCCCGTTCGGCTGGAACTGGATGCGGGCGGTCACGCCCTGGTAGTCCGTGCCGGCGAGCTGCGCCACGTAGTCTTTCGGGTCCGTGGAGCTGGCGCGCTTCATCGCGTCCACCAGCGGCCTTGTCGTTGGTGAACTGCGCGTCCACCACCTGCAGGCCTTTCGCCTGCGCCGTCTTGCGGAATACGTCCGCGACGCCTTGCCCGTAAGCGGTGCGGTCGTCGACCTCGGTGCCGGGGTCGCGGTGTACGCAGCCGAGACGCTGAAGCTGAAGACCGTAGCCATCGGCCTCGGCGGCGATCTCGAAGCGCACCGGCTTGCCGCCGATCTGCAGGTTCTGCGCATTGAGCTCGTCGATTGCCAGGCGCACGCCGTTCTCGTTGTCCTTGCCGTAGTGCGCCTGCGGGCCGGAGAGCGGCGCGACGTGGCCGATGCGCACGACCGTCGCGCCTGCCGGTGCAGGGTCGTCGCGCCGGCGCCGACTTTCTGCAATAGTCACCGCATGCTTCGCTGGCACCCGCTCGCCAACGCCGTGCTCGCGGCCGTCGCGCTCGGCGTGCTCGCTTCGCAATGCACGAGCACGCCGGACAGCGGCGCCCAGGCTGCGGGCCTGTCGTTCAGCACCGAGCAGACGGCCGAACTGCTGCCCGGCACCTGGCTGCGCGAATACGCGGAGCAGGGCGTGCGCGTGCGCCGGCTGCTCACGCTGGAGCCGAAAGGGGCGTTCCACGAGGAGGCGCGCGTGACCGATGCCAGCGGGCAGGTCACCCGCTTCGTGCACGAAGGCACGTGGCTCTACGACGGCACGAACCTCAAGCGCCGCTACACCCTCATGAACGGCAAGCCGCCGTCGCGGCTGAACGTGCCGTTCGCGACGTTCGAGATCGCGTTCGAGTCCAGCAACGCGTTCACGGGCGTGGACCACATCCACGCGCGGACCGTGCATTACCGGCGGGTGCCGGCGGGGACGGAGCCCTGACGGGCCCGGTGGGGTTCGCTGCGCTCACCTGCCCGGCTTGCGCCGGCCACCCTACGGCTCGCGGTCCTCCAGCCGGATCTCCCCATGGAAATGCGTGCGCAGGTTCAGCTGCGGGATCTCCAGCGTCATCGTGGCGGGAAAGGTCTCGGTGCCGGCGATGGCCCCTTCCTGCAGCGCGCGCGCGACCGCCTGCTCGATCTCGCGCTGCGAGCTCACTCCCACCATCTTCAGGAACTTGCGCAGGCTGATGTTGAACACTTCGTCGTTCATGGCGTGACTCCCGTTTCGTGGACGCGGATGCCCGCATTGTCCTCCCGCGGGCGGCTCATTCGCAGCTAAGGGAACCCTCAGAGTCGCCTAAACGGCGCTTCCTACAGTGCATGCACGGACGGCGCAGGAGCACCGCCCGGAACCGAAACCCCCGGACGCACCCACGAAAGGAAACCGCCATGAACGCCAAGCTGACCCTCTCCGCCCTGCTGCTCGCCGCCTTCGCCGGCAACGCGCTGGCCGACGACCCCACCGTCGTGAACGAGCACTTTGCCGGCACGAAGACCCGCGCGGAAGTGAACGCGGAACTCGCCACCTACAAGGCCATCGGCGTGAACCCCTGGTCCATGTCGTACCAGCCGCTGAAGTATTTCCAGAGCGCCACCACGCGCGAAGCCGTCGTCGCCGACTACCTGGCCTCCCGCGGCGAAGTCGGCGCGCTGACCGGCGAGGACAGCGGCTCCGCGTACCTGGCGCAGGCCCGCACCGTGATGCCCGTGCGCACGCTCGCCGGCACGCCGGCCAACGCGCAGTGACGCGCCAGGGGACGGGCCGCGAGGCTTCGTCCCCCTCCCGGAGCAGCGGGTTCCGGGCCATCGCATAATCCCTGCTGCTTTCCGCACAAGGGACCGCCATGACTTACCCCAACACGCAGCTCTTCATCAACGGCCAGTGGCAGGACGCCGCCGATGGCCGCTCGCTCGCCGTCTTCAATCCCGCCACCGGCAAGGAAATCGGCCGCGTTGCGCAGGCCTCCAAGGCCGACCTCGACAAGGCCCTGGAAGCCGCCCGGAAAGGCTTCGAGGTCTGGCGCGACATGGTTCCCGTGGAACGCGCGAAGATCATGCGCAAGGCCGCCGCGCTGATCCGCGAGCGGGCCGCCGAGATCGCGCCGCTGCTCACGCAGGAGCAGGGCAAGCCGCTGGTGGAAGCCAAGGGCGAGACCCTCGCGGCCGCCGACATGATCGAGTGGTACGCCGACGAAGGCCAGCGCGTCTACGGCCGCCTCGTGCCCTCGCGCTTCAAGCCCGAGATGCGCCAGATGGTGGTGAAGGACCCCGTGGGTCCGGTCGCCGCCTTCACGCCCTGGAACTTCCCGATCAACCAGGTGGTCCGCAAGGTCGGTCCCGCGCTGGCTGCCGGCTGCTCCATGCTGGTGAAGGCCGCCGAGGAAACCCCCGCCGGCCCCGCCGCCTTCATCAAGGCCTTCGCCGATGCGGGCCTGCCGCCCGGCGTGCTGGGCCTGGTGTACGGCAACCCCGCCGAGATCTCCGGCTACCTCATCCCGCATCCCGTGATCCGCAAGGTGACGTTCACCGGCTCCACCCCGGTGGGCAAGCAGCTCGCCGCGCTGGCGGGCCAGCACATGAAGCGCGTCACCATGGAACTGGGGGGCCACGCCCCGGTGATCGTCTGCGAGGACGCCGACATCCAGCTGGCGGTGAAGTCCGCCGGCGCGGCGAAGTTCCGCAACGCGGGCCAGGTCTGCATCTCGCCCACGCGCTTCCTGGTGCACGAGAGCATCAAGAACGAATTCGCGCAGGCGCTCGCGAAGTACGCGCAGGGCCTGAAGGTCGGCGACGGCCTGGCCGAAGGCACGCAGATGGGCCCGCTCGCGAACCCGCGCCGCGTGACGGCGATGGCCGAGCTCCACGAGGACGCGGTGAAGAAGGGCGCCACCGTGCTCACGGGCGGCAAGCGCATCGGCGACGCGGGCAACTTCTGGGAGCCCACCGTGCTGGTGGACGTGCCGCTGGAAGCCAGGGTGTTCAACGACGAGCCCTTCGGGCCGGTCGCGGGCATCCGCAGCTTCACCGACCTGAACGACGCGATCCAGGAAGCCAACCGCCTGTCCTTCGGCCTGGCCGGCTATGCGTTCACGAAGTCGCTGAAGAATGCCGACCTGCTGACGCGCCGCATCGAAGTCGGCATGCTGTGGATGAACATGCCCGCGATGCCGAACGCCGAGATGCCCTTCGGCGGCATCAAGGATTCGGGCTACGGCTCCGAGGGCGGCCCCGAGTCGCTGGAGGCGTACCTGAACGTGCGCTCGGTCGCGATCATGAACGTTTGAGGCGTTCGCGGTTCGAGGAAGAAGGCCCGGCTTGCCGGGCCTTTTTCGTGGGGGGCTTGCTGGGGTGCGCTTCGCGCAACCCAGCCTACGGGCGGTGGCGCAGACGGGTTCGTAGGCTGGGTTGCGCGAAGCGCACCCCAGCATTCCAGTCACTCACCGCACCACCAACTCCCCATACTCCTTCTCATGCCGCGCGACATACCCCGCCATGAACCGGCAACTGGGGATGACCTTGCTGCCGCGCGACTTCAGGTCGTCGAGGACGAAGGCCGCGAGCCGCGATCCCAATCCTTGCCCCTCGTACTTCGGATCCACCTCGGTGTGCGTCAGCCGCACCGCGTTGCCTTCCTTGCGGTACTGCGCCTGCCCGGCGAGCTCGTTGCCCACGCGCAGCTCGTAGCGCGCGTTGTCCTCGTCGTGCACGAAATGCGGCGTGCCACCCGCTGCCTGTTCCTGCTGTTTCATGCGCCCATGGTGCCGCAAAGCGCCACGGTGCGGGGGTCCGGCGCGCCGCCGTAGAAACGGTCGAGGCACTGCCGGAACAAGGGTTCGCCGGGATCCGCGAGCGAGAAGAGGGTGAGGCAGGAGCGTAACTTCAGGTCGTCGGGCGAGCCGAGGATGGCGTGCGCGGACCGTTGCGGCACCTGCAGCACCAGGCCGCAGCATTCCTTCAACCGGGGGCCCAGCACCGGGTGCGCGAGGTAGGCACGGGCTTCGTCCAGCGACGCGATGCCGAAGTGCTGCGCCGTGGCGCTCATGCCCAGCCCGCGCAGTTGCGGGAACACGAACCACATCCAGTGCGTGCGCTTGCGGCCCGCACGCAGTTCCGCGAGCACCTCATGCATCACGGGGGCTTGCGCGTCGACGAAGCGTGCGAGAGCGAAGGGATCGTCCATGCACCGCCAGCGTACGCCATGGCGTTCTGCCGTACAGATTGTTGCTCCACGGCTCAGCCTGCGGCCTCATCGCTTCGCCGCAGAATGGCCGCGGCTGCGCGAGGGCGTGCGATGTCGCCTTTCGCGGCCGCACCAACAAGGAGACATCCATGGACATCTTGCACTCCAGCGGAGGGCGCGCGCGGCTGCGCTCCCTGCAGGCCCTGCTCGCGCTCTCGTCGGCCGCCGTGCTGACCGCCTGCGGCGGCGGTGGCGGCGGCAACGACCCTGGCCCGCTCGTGCTCTCGGTGTTGTCGTCCCGGCCCGAATGGGTGAGCGGCGGCGATGCACTGCTGCAGGTGCGGAACGTGCAGGGGCAGGTCACGCCCAAGCTGCTCGTCAACGGCAAGCCGGTGGATGCGACCTTCATGCAGCAAGCCCGCGGTGACTTCCTCGTGCTGGCCACCGGCCTCGCCAACGGCAAGAACACGGTCACCATCGAGGCGCAGCCCGGCCAGTCCTTCCGGCCGTTCACGGTGTCGCAGGAGGTCACCAACCACCCACGCACGGGCCCGATGTTCAGCGGGCCGTGGGAGCAGCCCTTCATCTGCCAGACGGATACCTTCCGCCTGTATCCCGGCGGGCCGTTCCTCGGCGCAGCGACGGATGCGAACTGCTCGGCGGCCACCCGCGTCGACTACGTGTACCGCAACGCGGCAGGTGCCTTCGTCTCGCTGCCGTCGGCAAGCGCGGTGCCCGCGGACGCCGCGACCACCACCACGACGGAAGGCAAGACCGTCCCGTACATCGTGCGCATCGAGACCGGCACGGTGAACCGCTCGATCTACCAGGTCGCGATGCTGCACAACCCGTCGGCGGAAGCCACGCCCAACCCGGTCACCAAGCCGGCCGGCTGGAACGGCAAGCTGGTCTACACCTTCGGCGGCGGCTGCACGGGCGGCTGGTACCGCCAGGGCAACACCACCGGCGGCGTGCTCGACGACAACATCCTGAAGCAGGGCTACGCCATGGCTTCGTCCACGCTGAACGTCTACGGCAACAACTGCCAGGACGTGACGCCGGCCGAGTCGATGGCGATGGTGAAGGAGCGCTTCATCGAAGCCTTCGGCCCGCCGCGCTACACCATCGGCTGGGGCTGCTCCGGCGGCTCCTACCAGCAGCACCAGATCGCCGACAACTATCCCGGCCTGCTCGATGGCATCCTGCCCGGCTGCAGCTTCCCGGAGGTGATGTTCGCCACGGTCTACTCGATCACGGACATGCGCCTGCTGGGCAACTACTTCCGCAACAAGGCGCCGGGCACGTTCACGGACGAACAGCAGCGGCAGGTGGCGGGCATCCAGCTGCTCGACACGATGTACACGGACACGGTGTACAACGGTGCCATGCGCATCGCGCCGAACAAGTGGACGGCGCTGGACGGCAGCACGCGCACGTACTGCCCGGCGGTGCTGCCGGAGGCGCAGCGCTATGACCCGGTGACGAACCCGACCGGCGCGCGCTGCGACGTCTACGACCACGCGGTGAACATCCTCGGGCGCGACCCCGCCACCGGTTTCGCCCGCCGGCCGCTGGACAACGTCGGCGTGCAGTACGGGCTGCTCGCGGTCAACACCGGCATGATCAGCGTGGACCAGTTCCTCGACCTGAACGCGGGCGTGGGCGGCTACACCATCGACGGCGCCTTCATGGCCAACCGCAACGCGGCCGACGTGGCGGCCGTGCGGCAGTCGTATCGCACCGGCCGGCTCACCAACGGCGGCGGCGGGCTCGCCAACGTGCCCATCATCGACTACCGCGCGTATGCGGACATGAACGCGGGCGGCGACATCCACCTGCGCTTCCATTCCTTCTCGATGCGCGACCGCCTGGTCAAGGCGAACGGCGACGCCGGCAACCAGGTGATGCTGGTCGAGGACTTCCGCTACGGCTACTACTCGAGCGCCAGCCCGCTGCTGATGCGCGCGCTCGCCGAGATGGACAAGTGGATCGCGGCCATCCAGGCGGACAACGCCGCCGGCACGCAGCACCAGAAGGTGGTGCGCAACAAGCCCGCGACGCTGCAGGAAGGCTGCAACACGCGCGACGCCACGCCGACGTTCATCGCGGAAACGCAGAACCGCACCACCGGCCAGTGCGCCGCGCTGTACCCGGTGCCGCCGGCACCGCGCGCCATGGCGGGGGGGCCGCTGGGCAACGACAACATCAAGTGCCAGCTGAAGGCGCCGGTGGCGAGCGACTACGCAGTGCCGTTCACGCCAGCGCAGTTCTCGCGCCTGCAGTCCATCTTCGCGGGCGGTGTCTGCAACTACGCCGTGCCGGGCGTGGAGCAGCAGGGGCTGGCGGGGACGTGGTTGTCGTTCTAGCGAGCAAGCGCTGGCATGTCATCCCGGGCTTGACCCGGGATCCATGAGGCGTCCCCAGCGGGCGCCCCATGGATTGCGGGTCAAGCCCGCAATGACATGGCTCGGGGAGGCGGCTTGCCTACTCCGCCTTGATGTCGAGCCGCTTCACCACCGGCTCCCATCGCGCGGCCTCGGCCTTCATCGCGCCTTCCGCATCCTTCATCGTGCTGCCGATGGACACGAGGTCCGAGGCCTGCAGCTTCGCGCGCACCTCGGGCTTCTTCATGATGTCCATCGCCGCGCGTTCCAGTTCGGCCAGCACGGGCGCGGGCGTGGCCTTCGGTGCCTGCAGCACCAGCTTGAAGCTGATGTCCACGTCCGGCCGGTTCAGCGCCTTTGCCAGCGTGGGCACGTCGGGGGCCAGCGGGGAGGGCTCGGCGGAGGACACCGCCAGCGCGTTCAGCTTGCCGGCCTTGACGTGCGGCAGCACGGTCGGCGTCGCGAGGAAACCGCAATCGACTTCGCCGGAGAGCACGGCGAGCGTCGCGGGCGCCGGCCCCTTGTACGGCACGTGCTCCATCTTCACGCCGGCGGTCTGCAGGAACATCTCCGCCGCCAGGTGGCCGGGCACGCCGGGACCGCCCGACGCATAGTTCATGCGGCCGGCCTTCGCCTTCGCGACGAGCTCCGGCACGGTCCGCACGCCCTTGCCGGCGTTGCACACCAGCATCTGCGTGAAGGCCGCCAGCACCGAGACGTTGGCGAGCTCGGTGCGCGCGTCGAAATTGAGCTTGGTGTAGACCAGCGGATTCACCGTGACGACGGTGTCCGGGCTGATCACGAGCGTGTAGCCGTCCGGCTCGCCCTTGGCCACCACGCCGGCGGCGAGGCTGTTGCCCACGCCCGGGCGGTTCTCCACCACCACCGGCTGCTTGAGCCGCTGGCTGAGCTGTTCGCCGAAGACGCGCGTCGTGATGTCCGAAGGACCGCCCGGCGGCGAGCCGACGAGGATGCGGATCGGCTTCGCGGGCCAGGCCTGCGCATGCGAGAGGGCGGGGGCGATCAGCAGCGCGCCGGCCGCCAGGGCGATGAGGGTCTTGTGCATGGGGAGTCTCCTCCCCGCATCCTAGCGGCTCCGCTCAGGGCTTCAGCGGCGTGTCCTTGTCGAGCGCGCGGCGGTGGCCGGTGCCGCCCTGGCTGCCCGCGTCGCCGCCGTTGAGGATCAGCGTGACGAGCACGGCCGCGACCTGGTCGCGCGCGCGCAGGGAATGCCGCTCCTTGGCCGGCAGCAGGACCAGGTTGCCCGCGCGGAGTTGCCGCACGCCCGCCCCGGTGACCACCTCCACGATGCCTTCGAGGCAGTGGATCGTGCATTCCTCGTCCACGTGGTGCTGCGGCACGTCCTGCTTGGGCGCGAGGACCATGTGCAGCAGCTGCATGCGGTCGGTCTTGATCAGGCTGGTGCTCACCTGGCCATCCAGCTCCTCGCCGAACGGGCCCACGTTGATCACGTCCATGGGTTTGGCATGCGGCAGTGCCATCGTCGTTCACCTCGCGTCGTTGTGGGGCCATCATGGTCGCCGCGCGCGCCGGGGCTTGTAGGACGGTTCCGCCGCCGGGCCGAGGCGTGCCCGGCAGGCGGTCACATGGGCGCGACGGTCGAGGGCGCGGAGGCCGGTGCCGAACCGGCGCGGTGCAGCCGCATGATGCCCGCGGTGTGCGCGTTGCGCTGCCAGTTGCGGTTGGTCCAGTACAGGCCGTCGAGCACGCGGCCGGAGCGGGCCTGGCGCACGTCGATGAAGCCGGCGCCCTGGTACACCGCGGGGTCGCCCGGCAGCGGGCCCGGCGTGCGCGCCTCGTAGATGTACCAGAGGCGTTGCCGCCGCGTGGCGACGTCGCGCTCGGGCCAGACGGTGATCGTGTGCGAATCGGTGCGGCGCGCGTTGGACGTGAAGGTGATCGCGAGCTGGAAGAAGTCCTGCTCGATGTGCACCTCCACCTTGTCGCCGGGTGCGCGCGTGCCGGACTGCGCCGCGGCGGCGCTCTGCAGCACGCCCTCCCAGTCGCCGGACACGTCCGCGAACACGGCGTCGGAGAACCAGCGCGTGGACGCGAGCGGCGTCCACAGGAACTTGCCCGCGAGGATCGTCACGAGCGTGAAGACGGTGACGGTCGTCCACAGCGTCGCGAAGAGCTTGAACAGGCCCTTGCCGCCCTTCTTCAGGTAGTTGGGCTGGCCCTGCATCCACCAGATCAGCAGGAACACCAGCACCAGCCCGAACAGGAAGTAGTACACCAGCCACTGGAAGGGGAGCACGCGCCACATGTCCGCGCTCCTTCAGGCCGCGACCCGGGCGAAGCGGGGCTGCCGCACGCCGTCGATGACGACTTCCTCGAAGAACATCGCGTGCGGGCGCACCCACCAGCCCGAGTCGTTGTACAGCGGGCGGTAGACCACGAGGGGCTCGTGCGTCTCGCTGTGGCGCGCGACGCCGATCACTTCGTATTCGCCGCCCTTGTAGTGCCGGTAGCGGCCGAGCGGCGTGGACGGCAGCGGCGCGAGTTCGTCGCTCATCGCTCCGCCCAGCGCACCAGCGCCTCGAGCTGGTCGTACTGCGGGAGCTTGGACGAGATGTCCAGCGCGCCGGAATCGAGCAGCGTGATCACGCGCATGCAGGCATCCTCCTTGCGGCCCTGCATCAGCGTGCGCAGGCTGTTCTCGCCGTTGGCCTGGACGACGGCGCGGATCTCGGCCAGCGCGGATACGCGGCGAGCCGTGCCGCCGGTGGCCTCGGCTTCCTGCAGCCTCAGGTCGAGGTACTTGGCGGAGGCGTCGACGAAGCGCGCGTTGCGCTCCCGCCAGGCCGCCACCAGCTTCTCGGGCGTCTCGGGGCGGCCGATCACGTCGAGGCATTCGCGCCCCAGCCGTCCCACGACGTAGCTGCCCTGGGCGACGAAGACGGCGGCGCCATCGCGCTCCGGCGTGGCGAGGACGGCGCCTTGCTGCGCCGGCGCGGCGGCCGCGACGCAGGCGGCGGCGAGGAAAAGCAGGGTGCGGTGCAAGCGCATGCAGGGATTGTCGGCGCCGCCGGTGGGAGCGTCCACGGCGGGGCCGGGAAAGTTGTCACGCAAGCTTGCAGCGGGGCGCGCGGCGTTGCGCACACGGCACGCCCGCCCGGCTCAGGACTCCTGCGGCAGCAGTTCCGGGTTGAACGCCACCTCCCAGAGGTGCCCGTCCGGGTCCTGGAAGTAGCCGGCGTAGCCACCCCAGAAGGTGGCCTGCGCCGGCTTCACGATCGTGGCGCCGGCGCGCTGCGCCTCGCCCAGGACGGTGTCGACTTCCTCGCGCGAGGCCACGTTGTGCGCGACGCAGAATTCCGTGGCGCTGCGCGGACCGACCGGCAACTGCGCGTCGTGCGCCAGGCTGGCCCTCGGCCAGAGCGCGAGGCGCAGGCCGGAGGCGAGGTCGAAGAAGGCGACCGCGCCGTGCTCGAACTGCTGGCCGACGATGCCCGGCGTCTGCAGGCCGAGCCCGTCGCGGTAGAAGCGCACCGCGCGCTCGAGGTCGTCGACGCAGAGGGTGAGGAGGGTGATGCGGGGCTGCATGCGCCATCGTCGCGCGAAACGGCTCTTGGCGGAAGTGGTCCCTTCGCTCGTAGGGTGGCGCGGCGAAGCCGCGGAAGGTGAGCGGCCAGCGAACCCCACCGATGGGCCTGCCCCAGCGCTCATCCCCGCGTCCAAAGCAGCAACACTGCCCCCGCCACCACGCACCACCCGGCGGTGGCCAGCGCCAGCGTCGCCACCAGCCCCATCCTCACGCTCAGGAAATACACGATGCCGAGGTACACCGCATACGGCACCAGGGCCCACATCCCGAACAGGGCCGTCTGCCGCAGGTCCGCCCCCGACCGCTCCGTGCCGACGATGTAGTGCGCGATCAGGGCGAACGTGGGGAACAGCGGCACCATCCCGGCGATGTAGAAGCTCCTGGACCGGGAGAGCAAGGCGATGAGCAGCACGACGACGGCGCCGAGCGCGGCCTTGAGGAAGAGGGAGAAGGTCATTCCCCGAGCATAGGCCAGCCCCCCCGCGTCAGCAGCGGGCCTGCCCGGGCCTCGCACTCCGCAAGTTGTTCGCGGCGGCGCGACGCGAGGTCATGCCGAACGACTGCGCCGTGCGCGGCGCGTCCGGCGCCTGTTCGTCCAGCGAGCGCCGGTACCGCACGCAGCCTTCCATGAACTGCGGCCAGGCCGGCACGGCGGGGACGGGATCCGTCCTTTCCGGCAGCAGTCCCCAGAGGGCCGGGTGGTGCCAGCACAGGTCCTGGCCCGTCGTGTCGCGGTGCGCGCGGATGCCCTCGCGCAGCTTGCGCACTTCGGCCACGAGCTGCTCGCGGGACATGGCGTCGAGGTCTTCGTCCATGGCGTTCCTTTCCGGCGTCAACGCGCCGCTTCGAGCTCCGCCGGGTCGAGTCGGCGCCCGCCGATCCACACGGCACGCACCGTGTCGTAGGCCTCCACGGATTCGAGCGGAGACCGCCCCAGGAGCAGCAGGTTGGCGCGCTTGCCGGGCTCGATGGTGCCGACGCGATCGGCCAGCCCGAAGGCCTTCGCGTTGTTCAGCGTCGCTGCCTCCAGCAGCTGCCGCAGGCTCACGCCCGCCGCCACCAGGCGCTGCATCTCGAGGTAGCCGTTCAGGCCGGGGAGGTTGCCCGGCGTGGGACCCGATGGCGTGTCGGTGCCGAAGAGGAAGAACGCGCGCTTCTGCGCGAGGTAGCGCGTGGACTCCGCGCCGCGCTGCAGCGTCTCGCCCAGCCGCGCGCGCATCAGTTCGTCGGAGGCGCCGCCGGCCAGGTCGTCCTTGAACCAGCGGCCCGCGGGCGATCGGTACCACTCCAGCATCGACGGCGGCACGACGCGGCGCACCGCCGGCAGGTCGAAGTAGCCGGGTTCGAAGAGCACGCGCAGCCCGCCGATCACCTGCAGCGTGGGCATGTAGCCGATCTTCTTCCCGGCGACGCGATCGAGGACTTCGCGCGCGGGCTGCGGCAGGGTGGGGGACGCGTTCGCATCGCCCCAGTTCCACAGGCCGTGCGCGAAGATGTCCGTGCCGCCTTCCACGCCGAAGCGTTGCGCCTCGATCGACGAGGCATGCAGCAGCACGGGCATGCCGGCGGCGCGGGCGGACTTCATGAGGGCGCCGAACAACTCCGCGCTCGGCACCGGCAGGTTGCGGTCCCGTCCGAAGCCGCGCTCGAAGAAGGTCTTGATGCAGATCGCGCCGCCTTTCCTGACGCGCTCGACGACGGCTTGCGGCGCGTGGTCGGCATCCGCCGCGCCAGGCTCCACGACATAGTCCGGGAAGATGCGTTTGCGCACCACGCCGGGCGCGAAGTGGCTGGGATACCCGTCCTGCACCGGCAGGGCGCCGCAGTGGTGCACGTCGGGATGTGCCGGTGCCGCGAGGAACGCGTCGACCACGGCGCGATCCGTGGGGATGAGGTCGATGACGGTGGTGTAGCCGTAGCGCAGGAAGGACCGCGGCAGCTGCGCGCGGTACTCGCGCGCGAGCAGGGGATGCCGGTACTCCATCACGGGCGAGAAGCCGGGGATGGTGGCGAGGTGGACGTGGCTGTCGATCAGCCCCGGCAGCAGGTACAGCCCCGTCGCGTCGAAGACGGGCGCGTCGCGGGCGGTGCCTGGCGGCTGCGCGGGAACCACGGAGGCGATGCGGTCGCCTTCCACCAGGACGTCCATCCGCTGCCCGTCGTCCGCGCGTTCCGGGGAGATCACCGTGGCGCCGACGATCCACGTTCGCGCGTCGGCGGCGGCAGCGGGGATCGAGAGGAGTGCGCCCAGGGCGAGCGCGGCGACGGCGAGGCGGCGGCGGGTGGGCTTCACGCGCCGGATGCTAGGGCAGGGCGGCGGAACGGCCAAGGGGGCGTGCTCCCGGACCCGCGGCTATTCCGCGACGAGATCCGCGGGGGTGACGGCGGCGGCAACTCGCAAGCAGTGCCGAGCGACGCGGCGACTTCCGTGCTCTCCCGGCTGATCGGGCTGTGAGCTCACTCCCGGTTCAAGTGCCATGCGATCCAGGCCACCACCCAGTACAGGGGAATGGCGAAGAACGACTGGAACCAGTAGCTCATGTTCCCGTCGCCGCGATAGGTGCAGTACCTCGCATCCACGCAGAGGCCGTGCACCAGGACCTGGCCGAACGTCAGGAGGACACCGATGACGATGGCCACGCCGAGTGATGCCAGGGCGATCGAACTCGTATCGGAAGAAGCCCGCCGCGCCCCGTACCACCCGGAGAGGACAAGGCCGGCGACCGGGACGCTCAGCGCGACGAGGAGTGATAGGTCCATGAGATGTGGATGGGAGGATGCCCGCAGGTTGCGGCGCATCTTAGGGGGCAGTGCGTTCGACGACAAGAGCAAGGCGCGGGTGCCGCTTGCCGCAGAATCCCCCCAGGAGACCCTCACCCATGCCTCGCCCACTTCCCGATCTCGCCACTGCACACCACGTCCTGTCCGTCCTCCGTTCCAGCGTCGACCAGGCGGCCGCTGCGCTGGCGGCGCAATGCACGGTGAGCGGCAAGCTCGATGCGCGCAAACTCGACGCGCTCCAGGTCCCGTCCTTCGAACTCGCCTGGGCCGCCGCCGAACTCCTCGCCGCCGAGAACGCGATCTCGCTGCTCCGCCCCGATAGCCGCGACCTCGACCGGCAACTCGCACTCCTCTTCGCCGTCGACGCCGCCACCTCGGTGCTCGCCCGCCTCGACGCGATCGCCCTCGACGTGGACCTTCCCGGCGACGCACTGCGCGAGCTCCGCGACGACCCTCGCTGGCACGAGCTCCGCAGGGCCGCCTCCGATTCCAGGGCCCTCGACGCTGCGGGCGATGCGGTCCTGGCCTCGCGCGGCGACCTCGGCATCCTCCCCCTCGACGAACCCCACGCGCTCGCGCAGGACAGCTTCCGCCGCTTCTCCGAAGAAGTCGTCGCACCGCTGGCCGAGGAGATCCACCGCGAGAACCTGACCGTGCCCGAGGCGCTGCTGCAGCCGCTGCGCGAGATGGGCGTGTTCGGGCTCTCGGTTCCCGAGCCCTACGGCGGCAGCGCGCCCGAGGACAAGGAAGACGCGCTGCTGATGGTCCTGGTCACCGAGGCGCTCTCCGAGGGCTCGCTCGCCGCCGCGGGCAGCCTGATCACGCGTCCCGAGATCCTCACCCGTGCCCTCCTGGCTGGTGGCGACACGCAGCAGCAGGCGCATTGGCTCCCCAAGCTCGCGGCCGGCGATCCTCTGTGCGCCATCGCGATCACGGAGCCGGACCACGGCTCCGACGTCGCCGGCCTCACGCTGCGTGCCACGCGCGTCCCCGGCGGCTGGAAGCTCGATGGCGCCAAGACCTGGTGCACCTTTGCCGGCAAGGCGGGCGTGCTGATGGTGGTGGCGCGTACCGACCCCGATCGCTCCCTCGGCCACAAGGGCCTGAGCGTGCTGCTCGTGGAGAAGCCTTCGTACGACGGCCATGCATTCGTGTTCCGGCAGGAGCAGGGCGGCACGCTCACCGGCCGCGCCATCCCCACGATCGGCTACCGCGGCATGCACTCCTTCGACCTCGCGTTCGAAGGCTTCTTCGTTCCGGATGCCAACGTCGTCGGCGGTGCGCAAGGCGTCGGCAAGGGCTTCTACTACACGATGGCCGGCATGGTCGGCGGCCGCATGCAGACCGCGGCGCGCGCCTGCGGCGTCATGCGCGCGGCGCTGCGCGCCGCGATCCGCTACAGCGAGGATCGCAAGGTGTTCGGCCAGCCGCTTGCCGGATTCCCGCTCACGCGCGCGAAGCTCGCCCGCATGGGCGCGCGGCTCGCCGCGTGCCGGCAACTGGCGTTCCACGTCGCGGGACTCGTCGACCAGGGCGAGGGCCGCATGGAGGCGAGCCTCGTCAAGCTGCTCGCCTGCCGCTCCGCCGAGATGGTCACGCGCGAGGCGCTGCAGCTGCACGGCGGCATGGGCTACGCCGAGGAATCCGCGGTGAGCCGCTACTTCGTCGATGCGCGCGTGCTCTCCATCTTCGAAGGCGCCGAGGAGACGCTCGCGCTCAAGGTCGTCGCGCGCAGCCTCATGGAACGCGCCCTCGGCGTGCAGGGGAGCGCGGCATGAGCGGCATCCTCTCCGGCATGCGCGTGGTCGAAGCGGCGGCCTTCGTCGCGGCGCCGCTCGGCGGCATGACGCTCGCGCAGATGGGCGCGGACGTGATCCGCATCGATGCCCTCGGCGGCGGGCTCGACTACCGCCGCTGGCCCGCCACCGAGGACAACACCAGCCTCTTCTGGTGCGGCCTCAACAAGTCCAAGCGCTCGGTGGCGCTCGACCTCTCCTCGCCGCAGGGCCGCGAGATCGCGATGGCGCTCGTGTGCGCGCCGGGCGAGGACGCGGGCCTGTTCCTCACCAACTTCCCGCCCCGCGGCTGGCTGGACCACGACAAGCTGCGCGCGCGCCGCGCGGGCCTGATCCAGCTCACGCTCATGGGCGACCGGCACGGCGGCTCCGCGGTCGACTACACGGTGAATGCACGGGTCGGCGTCCCGTACTTCACGGGCGAGCCCGGCACCGAAGGCGCGGTCAACCACGTGCTGCCCGCGTGGGATCTCGTCACCGGGCAGATGGTGGCCGTGGGCCTGCTCGCGGCCGAACGCCACCGCCGCCTCACCGGCGAGGGCCAGCACGTGAAGCTCGCGTTGCAGGACGTGGGCCTCGCGGTGATGAACCACCTCGGCTTCCTCGAGGAGGCGCGGCGCGGCCAGCCGCGGCAGCGGCACGGCAACGAGCTGTTCGGCGCCTTCGGCCGCGACTTCGTCACGGCGGATGGCGTGCGCGTGATGGTCGTGGGCCTCACGCTCAAGCAATGGCGCACGCTGTGCGAGGCGCTGGACCTGCAGGCCGGCGTCGACCAGCTCGCGGCCCGCCTCGGGCTGGACCTGGACCAGGAAGGCAACCGCTTCCGCGCGCGCAAGGAGCTCGCCGCGCTCGTGGGCCCGCGCATCGCCGCACGCAGCTACGCCGACATCGAGCAGGCGTTCAACCGCCTCGGCGTGTGCTGGGACCGCTACCAGGACATCGCGCAGCTCGTGGCCGACGACCCCGAGTGCTCGCCGGCCAACCCGATGTTCTCCACCATCGAGCAGCCGGGCGTCGGCACGATGCTGGCCGCGGGCCTGCCGCTCGACTTCTCCGCGCGCGGCCGCATTCCGGCCGCGCCCGCACCGCGCCTCGGGGAGCACACGGAGCAGGTGCTGCACGAACTGCTCGGGATGCCGCAGGCGGAATTCGGCCGCCTGCACGATGCGGGCGTGGTCGGCCAGGCCCGCTAGCGCGAAGGTTGTAGGGCGCAACCCGTCCTACAGGGAAAGTCCTGAACGCGCCGCGCCGGGGCGGCCCCTACCGTGGGCGCTTTGCAGTGCACAGGAGCCTTCCCGATGTCGATCACGGCCTTCACCCCGCAAGCGAAGAACCACCAGGGCCTCGGCCCGCTCGCCTCGCGCGTGGTGCATGCGAACGAAATGGAGTGGGAGCCGATCCGCTATCCCGGCTGCAAGGTCAAGACGCTGATGGTCGACCCCAAGCTGGGGCTGCTGACGGTGCTGCTGAAGATGGAGCCGGGCGCGCAGCTGCCGGACCACGAGCATGCGCTGATGGAGCAGACCTACATGCTCGAAGGGCGGCTCGTCGACCTCGAAGGTCCCGAGAAGGGGCTGGAGGTCGGCCCCGGCGAATTCGTCTACCGCCCCGCGGGCAGCCGCCACGCCGCCTACACGCCCGAAGGCGGCCTCATGGTCGCCATCTTCCAGGTTCCCAACAAGTTTTTCGAGCAGGACGGCAAGGTCGTCGACCTGATCGGGAACGAGTGGGGGCAGAAGTGGGGCCACGTGATCGGCTGATTCGCGCATTCGTAGGCTGGGTTGCGCGCAGCGCACCCCAGCATCGCCTTTCACCAGCAGGAGACAACATGCAGTTCAAACTGGCCGCCGTCGCGGCGCTCACCCTTGCCCTGTCCGCGCCCCTGGCTTTCGCCCAGAAGGTCAAGTGGGACCTCCCCGCCGGCTACGCCGAGAACAACTTCCACACGCAGAACCTGCGCTGGTTCGCCGACGAGGTGAAGAAGGCGACGAAGGGCGACGTGGAGATCACGGTGCACGCCAATGCTTCGCTGTACAAGCTGCCCGAGATCAAGCGGGCGGTGCAGGGCGGGCAGGTCCCCATCGGCGAGATCCTGCTGTCCAACCACGGCAACGAGGACGCGCTGTTCGAGGCGGACATGATCCCCTTCCTCGCGGCCGGCTTCGACAAGTCGTGGAAGCTGTACACCGTGCAGAAGCCGCTGCTGCAGGACAAGCTCGCCAAGCAGGGCATGCGCATGCTGTACTCCGTGGCCTGGCCGGGCAACGGCATCTTCAGCAAGGCGCCGATGGAGTCGCTCGCGTCCTTCAAGGGCGCCAAGTTCCGCGCGTACAACCGCATCACCGCGCGCTTCGCCGAGGAGCTCGGTGCGCAGCCCACGACGATCCAGGCCGCGGAGCTGGCGCAGGCGTTCACGATGAACATGGCGACCACCATGATCGCGTCGCCGCAGATCGGCGTGGACACGAAGGCCTGGGAATTCCTGACCTCCTTCTACGACACCAACGCCATGCACCCGCGCAATGCGGTGATCGTCAACGAGCGCGAGTTCGCGAAGCTGTCGCCCGAGAACCAGCAGGCGATCGCGCGCGTCGCGGCGCAGGCGGAGGCGCGTGGCTGGGAGCAGGCGCGTGCCGCGGCGAAGGCGTCGACGGATGCGCTCGCGAAGAACGGCCTGAAGGTCCACGAGCCCTCGCCGGCGATGCGGACGGACTTCGAGCGCGTGAGCCAGGTGCTGATCCAGGAGTGGAGCAAGCGCGCGGGACCGGACGGGGAGAAGATCGTGAAGGGGATGCAGTAGCGAGCCCGTCATCCCCGCGGAGGCGGGGAACCAGGGCATTGAAAATGCGGCCCGCGGGCCGCTTTCGTTCGGGGAGCCCTGGGTTCCCGCCTTCGCGGGAATGACGAAAGGGCGGGAATGACGGATCACATCTTCAACCGCGTCGCGTACCCGGTCATCTCCAGGTACCCGCGCCCGACCCGCCTGCCATTGCTGTCCAGCAGGTCCGACAAGCCTTCCCAGTAGATCGCGCCCGTCGACCCGCGGCTGTCCAGTTCCTGGTTGTCGATGAGCGCGCGCACGGTGTAGAAGTCCGCCGGCGTGCGCAGTCCCCACTCCACCGGGTAGCTCGCGCCGGACGCGGGGCTGGTCCACCGCCGATGGGCGCGGAACTCCGTCTCGCCGCGGCTCGCGATGTAGACGTCGCCGCGCGCGCTGCGGAAGGCGCCGCCGTCCCAGTACGTGCTGCCGTCGGGGCGGCGGATGCGGAAGGCCATCAGCGCGCTGCCGTCGTCCAGGTTCATCCCCACCCAGTCCCAGCCCGCGGCCTCGGGCGCCAGGTACTCGTCGCTCCACTCGTGGTCCATCCAAGCGCGGCCCGTCACCTCGAACTTGCGACCCTGCAGCGTCATCGCACCGCTGACCGCGAGCTGCGGTTCGCTGTAGTAGTAGCTGGCCTGCTGCGCGAGCGGCCCCTTGCGCGAAAGGCCCGCGTCGCCCTGCAGCAGCACGGGCTGCGTGGGGGCGCAACGCAGGTCGAGCGCGAAGCCGGTTGCCGGCACCACGGCGTGCCAGGTGCCGCCGTCCTCGCGCACGAGCGACCAGTCGCGCAGCCGCAGGCGCGCATTGCCGGTGGCTGCGTCCGCGATGCCGAAGCCGGCACGGGCGATGCGCTGGTCGTGCAGCAGCTTCGCGCCCTGCACGTCGGTGACCGCGGCATGCGCGAAGAGCAGCTGCTTCGCCGCGAAGCGCGATTGCATCTGCTGCGTCGCATCCACGCGCGAGCGGAAGAAGGTCACCTGGAAGCCGAAGGTGCGGCCGCCGGACTGCGCCTGGCCCGTGATGTACCACCACTCGGTGCGCAGGTCGGGGTGCGCGCCGTGGTCGCCGGGAAAGGCCATGCGGCGCGGCGGCAGCGCCCAGGCGGCGCGCGCCAGGGCCAGCGCGGGCAGCGCGGCGAGCAGCGGACGGCGGCGGATCGGGGGCATGGTCAAGGGTTTCCTACCACAGCGCGATGACGGGACTTCCCACAGGTCTTGTGAACAGGCCTGTGGAAAAGCCTGTGCAGGTCGCCGCAAGCCCGCGCCAGTGCTTGCTCCGGACGCGCTGCCGTTTTGACAGGCAGGTGCCCGCCAGGACGTGACCGTCTGTCGCCTCGATGCATCACCAGTCCTCTTTCACGGCCAGCACGGCGTCGCGGCCGGCCGCCGCGCGCCCGGCGATCCAGGCCGTCAGCGTCCCGGCGGCCACCACCGCGAAGCACAGGCCGAGCAGGCGGCCCCAGGGCAGCAGCAGGTCCATCGTCCAGTGGAAGCTTTGCGGGTTCACCACGTGCACCAGCACCACCGCCACGGCGAGGCCGAGCGCCAGGCCGGCGGCCGCGCCGATCACGGTCCACGCCGCGCCTTCGCCCGCCACGACGGCCAGGATCTGGCGGCGCGTGAGGCCCAGGTGCGCGAGCAGCCCGAACTCCTTGCGGCGCGCGAGCACCTGTGCGCTGAAGCTCGCCGCCACGCCGAAGAGGCCGATGGCGATCGCCACCGCCTGCAGCCAGTAGGTCACCGCGAAGCTGCGGTCGAAGATGCGCAGGGACACGTTGCGCACGTCCGAAGCGGAGGCGAAGTCCACCAGGTCCGGCTGCGCGGCTTCGCGCGCGACGAGTGCCCGCAGGTGCTGCAGCACGTCCTGCTGCGAGGCGCCGGGCGCCAGCCAGAGCTGCGCGTCGTTGATGCGCGTGTCGCCGGTCAGGCGCAGGTAGTCGCGCTGGTCCATGACGAGCGAGCCGGTCTGGCGTACGTAATCGCGCCACACGCCGGCGACGACGAAGGCGCCGGCGCCGAGCGCGGGCTCCAGGATGCGCAGGGGCTCGCCGCGCCGCGCGCCGTACAGGTCCACCATGGCCTCGCTCACGTACACCGGCGTGGCGCCCGCGGGCACGGGGACGGTGCCGCCCACGAGCGGGAGGTCGCGCGCGGGGTCGGGCAGGGCGCGCGCGAGCAGCGCCACGGGGGGACGCGCCGGGTCGAGCAGCAATTGGCGCACGCGTTGCGTGCCGACGCGCGCCACGCCGGGCACCTGCGCGAGGCCTTGCACGAGGCGCGGCTCCAGGAAGGCGGTATCGCCCGCAGCGGTGCTGTTGCTGGTGCGCAGGTAGAGGTCCGCCGGCAGCAGCACGTCCAGCCAGTCCGTCACGGACTGGCGGAAGCTCGCGACCATCACCGTCAGCGCCACGGCGAGGCTGAGCGCCGCCACGACGCCGCTCACGGCCACGGCAGCACTCTCGCGCACGCGGCGGGCTCGCTCCACCGCGAGCAGGGGCAGCAGGCGATGCGCGACGCGCGGCGCGATGCGGTCGTACAGCGCCCCCACGGCGCCGGGCAGCACCGAGATGCCGCCCACCAGCAGCAGGCCCACGGAGAGGTAGGCCGCGAGCGGCACGCCCGCGATCGGCGGCACCATCGCCAGTCCCACGGCCGCGAGCAGCGCGATCCAGCCGGCCGCGTGGCGGCGCGCGCGCGGCAGCCGGGTGCCGAGGCCCTTGAGCGTCTGCGCGAGCGGCAGGGCGGCCGCATGGCGCGCGGGCAGCCATCCGCCGACCAGCGCCGCGACGACGCCCAGCACGCCGTAGCCCAGCGCCGCTCCCGTGTTCCACTGCAGCCGTGGCTGCACGCCGGGGAAGTAGCCGCCGCCCAGGTCGCCGCCCAGCAGATTCATGGCCGCGGCCGCGAGCGCGGCGCCGAGCGCCACCCCGAGCACGCTGCCGATCGTGCCCAGCACCGCGGATTCCGCGAGCACCAGGTGCAGCCGCTGGCGTGCCGTGAGCCCCAGCACGCCGAGCAGCGCGAACTGCTGCGCGCGGCGCGCGACGCTGAGCGCGAGCACCGAGAACACGAGGAAGGCGCCCGTGAACAGCGCGACGAGCGCCAGCACCGTGAGGTTCACGCGGTACGCGCGCGAGAGCTGGCTCACGCGCTGGCCTGCATCGCCCGGCTCGCCGGCCTGCACTTGCGCGGGCAACTGCATGCGGCGCAGCCACGCGTCGTGCGTGACGCCCGGCCGCAGCTTGACGTCGATGCGCGTGAGCTGCCCGCCGCGGCCGAAGAGGTCCTGCGCCGCGGCGATGTCCATCACGGCGAGCGGCCCGCCGCCGGCGGAGGTCGTGCCTGCCACGGCCACGTCCCGCAGCGCCAGCCCCGCCTGCAGCCGCACGCGTTCCGCGGGCAGCACGCGTTGCGCGGCAGCGTTCAGGAACACCTGGCCGGGCGACAGCACCGCGAGCCGGTCGACGCCCGCGGCCGGCGAGGGCATCAGGCCGGGCGCGACCGCGGCGACGACGAGCGCGTCGACCCCGAGCACGCGCACGCTGCTGCGGCTGCCGTCGCGGGCGATGGCGAAGGTCTGGAGTTCCAGCACGGGGCTGGCGACGGCCACCTCGGCGTCGCCCGCGACGCGCGCGTACAGCGCCTCGTCCATGGCCCCCTGCGCGGCGCGCAATTCCAGGTCCGGCTGGCCGCCGGCGGAGCGCGCGGCGCTGGAGAACTCGGCGAGGGCCGAGGCGTTGATCAGGTGGACGGAAAACGCGAGCGCCACGCCGAGCATGACCGCGAGGACCGCGGTCGCGCTGCGCCAGGCGTGGTGCCGGACTTCCTGCCAGGAATAGGTCGCGAGGAGCGCGAGCATGCAGGCATTGTGCCGCCCGCGCTCGGGAGGGCCGTCAGGCCATCTCGCCCATGAGTTCTTCCTTGCGCGCCATCAACTCGTCGCGCATCGCGACGAGGTCCAGCTTGCGGGCCGAGCGTGCCTTCGGGAAGATCTCGTTGCGCTCTTCCTTCACGTGGTGGTCGATGTACTCGCCCAGCACCGTCACCTTGGCGTCGAACATCTCGTCGGCTTCGCCCATGCCTTCGATCTGGGCGATCAGGTCCTTCGCGGACTGGTGCTCCACCTCGGCCTCGGCCAGCATGTCCGTGTCCTTCAGCACGGCGCGCAGCGCGGGATAGAAGATCTCTTCCTCGATCTGCGCGTGCACGGTCAGCTCGTGGCAGATCTGGCGCGCGAGGTCCATCTTCTTCTGCCCGACGGTGCGGCCGCGCGAGTTGGTGAGTTCCTCGTACTCCTTGAACATCTTCTTCACGGCCCGGTGGTCGGCATCCAGCAGGTCGCAGGCGTCTTTCTCACGGGTTGCCATTGCTCGTTCTCCTTGGTGGGTAAAGTTTCACGATGATCGCCAGCCTCTGCCGCAAGGCATGTAGGAGAACGGCGGTACGTTCGCCTGCGGTGCACCGACGCGCGGCCTGCTTCCTGCCCGGCGTGCATGCGCGCTGATCCGATGGACGCGCGGGCCGATGGATGACGGTTGAGCCTTTGCCGCGCCCCTAACCTGCGGCCAGCGATTCGGAAGAAAGGAACACGCATGAGTCAGGTGCCGTCCCATCCCGCCATCGAGCAAGCGCGCAGCAAGACCGACCAGGTGCAGCGCGACCTGGAAGTCGCCAGTGCGGAGCTCGGCTTGACGCACGGCGCGCTCGAGCGCGAGCTGCCTCCCGACGTGAAGCAGGGCGACGTGGCCTGGGCCCTCCACCAGAACAAGGTGCTGGAACGCAAGGTCCAGCAGGCGGCCGAGGAACTGGAGGAAGTGACCGAGCTCCTCGAGCAGGTGAAGGGCGACGGGGCCTGAGGCGCGCGCGCCCTATAGAATCCCTGCAGCCCTAGAACACGAAAGGCCCATGACGGTCCGCGTCTTCCTCGTCGAGGACATGAAGCAGGTGCAGGTCGTCCTGTCCGACCTGCTCACCGGCCTCGGCGACTTCCGCCTGCTGCACGCCACCGCCACGGAGGCGGAGGCGAAGCTGTGGCTGTCGGAACACCGCGGCGGATGGGACCTCGCCGTCGTCGACCTGGTCCTGGACCAGGGCAGCGGCATGGGCGTGATCCCCGCCGCGCGCGCGAGCGCGGGCGAGGGCGGCACGGTCGTCGTGTTCAGCGACTACGCCAGCGACGGCATCCGGGCGCATTGCCTGCGGCTCGGGGCCGACGCCGTCTTCCTCAAGTCCCAGATGCACGATTTCATGGAATTCTGCGCCGAACTCGGCGGCCTGGCGGCCGCCCCCGCGGCATGAAGCGCCGCGCTTGCCTCGCAGCGGCCTCCGCCACCGTCTTCCTCGCCGCCTGCGGCAAGCAGGAAGCTTCCGCGCCGGGCGCCGCGCCGGCCGCGAGCGTGCCGGTGTCGCTGGAGAAGATCGCCTCCGACGCGAAGGGCTTCAGCGTCGGGTCGACGATGAGCACCCGCGTCGTCTACGTGTTCTTCGACGCGCAGTGCCCGCACTGCGCGGTGCTGTGGGAAGCCGCCAAGCCGCTGAAGTCGCAGGCACGCTTCGTGTGGATCCCCGTGGGCCTGCTGGGCGACAAGAGCATCGCGCAGGGCGCGGCCATCCTGGCATCGTCCGATCCCGTCGCCACGATGGAGCAGAACGAAGCCTCGGTGCAGGCCAAGAGCGGCGGCATCTCGGCGATGAACGTGGACGACGCGCAGAAGGAAGTCGTGCGGCGCAACACGCAGCTGCTCACGGCCTTCGGCTTCGGCGGCGTGCCCACGGTCGTCGGCAAGCACGCGACCACGGGCGAGCTGGTGACCATCGACGGCGCCGTGCCCACCGGCCCGCTCGCGCAGCGCCTGGGGCTCAACGCTCCCGCCTCCTAACCCCGGATCCCGTCCGCCTGCAGGTGCAGCACGCGGTCCGCCTGGCCCGCGGCGGCGGACGAGTGCGTCACCAGCACCAGCGCGGCACCGCTGCTGCGCGCCTGCGCCCGCAGCACGTCCAGCACCCGCGCGGCCGTCGCGGGATCGAGGTTGCCCGTCGGCTCGTCGGCGAGCAGCAGCCTCGGCCCGTGCACGAGCGCGCGCGCGATGGCCACGCGCTGCAGCTGGCCGCCACTGAGCTCCTGCGGCAGGCGCTCGCCGAGGCCGGCCAGTCCTACCGCGTCCAGCATCGCGGCTACGCGTGTCGCATCCGGCCGCTGCAGCAGCAGGAGGGGCAGGCCGACGTTCTGCGCGACGTCGAGGTGCGGCAGGACGTGGAAGGCCTGGAACACGAAGCCGAGCTTCTCGCGCCGCAGGAGCGCGCGGCCTTGGTCGTCGAGCGTTGCCAGGTCGGTGCCGGCCACGAGGATGCGGCCTTCGTCCCAGGTGTCCAGGCCCGCCATGCAATTGAGCAGCGTGGACTTGCCGACGCCGGACTCGCCGACGATCGCGACGAACTCGCCCGGTGCCACGGCGAGGCTCACGTCGCGGAACACGGGCACGTCGCCATAGCACTTGGCGAGGCCCTGCACTTCGAGCATCACGCGTCGACCCCGCAGGCGCGCAGCACCTGCTGCAGCGCGTCCGGCGCGTCGCAGGCGATCACCTGCCGCTGCGGCATGCCGCGCAGCCAGGTGAGCTGGCGCTTCGCCAGCTGGCGCGTCGCGGCGATGCCGCGCTCGCGCACGCCCTCCAGCGGGACGAGCCCGTCCAGCGCTTCCCAGGCCTGGCGATAGCCCACGGCGCGCATGCTGGGCATCTGCGCGTGCAGGTCGCCGCGCGCGCGCAGGCGCCGCACTTCGTCGAGGAAGCCGGCGGCGAGCATGGCGTCGAAGCGCTGCGCGATGCGTTCGTGCAGCCAGGCACGGTCGGCGGGCTCGAGCGACAGGAAGCGGTCGGGGCGCAGGCCTTCACCGCGCGGCGTGCCTTCGTGGAAGCGCGAAAGCGGCATGCCGGTGAGGCGGAACACCTCCAGCGCGCGCTGGATGCGCTGCGCATCGTTGGGCGCCAGGCGTGCTGCAGTCAGGGCGTCGACCTGCGCGAGCTGCGCGTGCAAGGCAGGCCACCCCGCGGTCACGGCCTGCGCTTCGATCTCGGCACGCAGCTCCGGGTCGGCCGGCGGCATCTCGGCCAGCCCCTCGAACAGCGCCTTGAAGTACAGCATGGTGCCGCCGGCGAGCACCACGGCCCGGCCCCGCGCGCGGATGGCGCGCACCAGCTGCTGCGCGTCGGCGGCGAACTCGGCTGCGCTGTAGGTTTCGGCGGGGTCGCGGATGTCGACGAGGTGGTGCGGTACCCGGGCGCGCTCTTCGGCCGTGGGCTTCGCCGTGCCGATGTCCATGCCGCGGTAGACCAGCGCCGAGTCGACGCTGACGATCTCGGCATCGAGCCGCTGCGCCAGGGCGAGGGCGGCCGCGCTCTTGCCGGAAGCCGTGGGCCCGGCGAGCGCCACGACGGCGGGCTGCGCGTGGGGAGGCATCCGGTCGAGGTTAGCAGAAGCCGTAGGACGAACCGCTTGTACGCAATTGGTTGCAGCGGGCACCGCTGCGCGGCGGGAGCACCGACAATGCCGGCAAGTATGTTTCGATGGAGACAGGCGTGGAACTGAGAGTGTTCCTCGTCGAAGACCTGCAACGCATGCGTGGCCTGCTGGCCGACCTGTTCTCTTCGATGGGCGGCCTGCGGGTGGTCGGATCGGCAAGCACCGAGGCGGAAGCCCGGTTGTGGCTGGACGAGCACCGCAACGAGTGGGACGTGGTCGTGGTCGACCTCGTCCTGGAGCAGGGCTCCGGCATGGAAGTGATCCGCAGCAGCAAGGCGCTGCCCGGCGCGGGCAAGGTCGTGGTCTTCAGCAGCTACGCGACCCCGGGCGTGCGCCAGCACTGCCTCGAACTGGGAGCGGAGGCCGTGTTCGACAAGAGCGACACGGAAGGCTTCATCACCTGGTTGAACGACATCGCCTCCCGGGAGAATTCCGGCCCCTGAGCGAGCCGTGGCTGTCAGCGCCTTCGTACAGCAACTCACCCGGGGCACCGACAGCATTGGCTCGGCCATGCCCTACATTTCGCAGCATGAACAACATTGGATCTGGCCGCGGACCAGACGACGGTGAGACGGGCTCGTGGACGTCGGAAACGCTCCCGATGCACGTGCGCAGGGAGTTGCTGGAACGCGAATTGAAGAAGCTGGGCTTCCGCAAGGCCGGCCAGGCTTCGCACGACAACCCCGTGGGGCAGCAGCAGCAGCAGCCCCAGGGCGGCACCGACCATCCCACTGCTGCAAGCCCAAAAGGCTGAGCTTCGTACAATGCCGCCGCGCGCCCGACGGTGCGTGGAGCATGACTTTGCAGGCCCTTCCCATCCTCTTGCGCGGCCAGCCCCTGGCGGGCGGCCGCTTGCCCGCGGTGTGCGCCCCGCTGGTGGCGCGCACGCGCGATGCCCTCGTCCAGGAAGCCGCCGCGGTCGCCGCCCTGCGGCCCGACCTGCTGGAGTGGCGCGCGGACTTCTTCTCGGCCCTGGCCGACACCGCCGAGGTGCTGGCCGCGGCGCACGCGGTGCGCCAGGCCGCCGGCGGCATCCCCGTCCTCTTCACCCGCCGCTCGCAGCGCGAAGGCGGGCAGCCGATCGCGCTGGACGAGCCGGGCGTGCTGGCGCTCTACGAGGCCGTCGCGGCGAGCGGCACGGTGGACGCCATGGACTTCGAGATGGGCAACGAGGCCGCGCACGTGGCGCAGGTGCGGGCCCTCACGCGCCGCCACGGTCTGGCGCTGGTCCTGTCCTTCCACGACTTCCAGCGCACGCCGGCGGACGCCGAGCTCGATGCGAGGTTCGCGCAGGCGCAGCGCCTGGAAGCGGACGTCGCGAAGGTCGCGGTGATGCCGCAGTCCATGGACGACGTGCACCGCCTGCTGGGTGCCACGCTGCGCGCGAGCACCGCTCTGCCCATTCCCGTGGTCAGCATGGCCATGGGCGGCCTGGGTGCCGTCACGCGGCTGGCGGGGGGCGCCTTCGGTTCGGCGCTCACGTTCGCGGTGGGCTCGGCGCCGTCGGCGCCGGGGCAGATCCCGATCGCGGACGTGCGCGGCACGCTCGCGGTGCTGCAGCGCGCTACTTCAGGCTGAAGAAGTTCGCCAGCGCCTGCCGGTACTGCGTGACGCCCACGGCCATCGTGCTGTAGTGCGTACCGCCGTCCACCAGCAGGAAGTGCTTGCGGCCCTGCGCGGCGTCGTACAGGCGCTGGCCCAGGCTGCTCGGGATCAACGCGTCCTCGGCGCCGTGCACCACCAGCAGGGGCGAGTGCACCTGCGCCACCTTCTTGACCGACTCGAAGCGCTGCGTGATCAGCGGCCCCACGGGCAGCCAGCCCCACTTCATCGAGCTCGCGACGTCCGGGATGGACGTGAAGGTGCCTTCGACGATGACGCCCTGTTCGTCCTCCACGCGCGAGGCGAGGTCGATCGCGATCGCGCCGCCGAGCGAATGGCCGAACACGTAGCGCGCGCGGCCCGGATGCTGCGTGGCGATCCATCGCCACGCAGCGCGCGCATCCTCGTACGCCATCTCCTCCGAGGGCAGCTCGCGCGTGGACTTGCCAAAGCCGCGGTAGTCGATGGCGAGCACGGAGAAACCGAGTTGCTGCATGCGCCGGATGCGCGGGGCGGAGCCGCTGACGTTCCAGCGCGCGCCATGCAGGTACAGCAGCACGGGCCCCGTCTGCGGCTGGCGCTCCGCGGGCAGCCACAGCGCGTGCAGGCGCGACGTCTTGCCGGTCACTTCGGAGCGGAATTCGATCCACTGGTCTTCCATGCCTTCGGCGAGGCTGGCGCTGCCGCCCCAGCTGCGGTCGCCGGGCTGGAAGATCCATTCGCGCTGGCGCTCGTCCAGCGTCGCACAGCCGACGGACAACGCCGCGGCCACCGCGCCAATCCCAAGAACCAACCACGAGCGACGCATCCGATCCCCTATCCACGCGAACCCATCCGGAGGATGTGACAGGAAGCAACCGCGATTTACAAATCGGGCCTCTCTTCCTGAAGGAGGCATCTTATGCAGATTGCACTGTCCCGTTGCCTTGCGGTCGCGATGACCGCAGGAACTTTACTGTTGACCGCATGCGGCGGTGGCGGAGGCGGCGGCGTGGAGCCTCCGGCGCCCACCACCGCGACCCTGTCGGGGACGGCCGCGACCGGCGCCCCCTTCGCCGGCGCCACGGTCAAGGTGTACGACCGCAGCGGAGCCCTGGTGGGGACGGCGACCGCCGGCGCGGACGGCACGTACACCGTGACGATCCCGGCCACCACGCCCGCACCCCTCGTGCTGGAAGCGACGAAGGACGACCAGATGCTCGTGAGCACCTTCGCCGAGACGCGCACCACGCGGGTGAACATCACGCCGCTCACCAACCTCATCGCCGCGCGCCTGGCGCCGGACGGCAACCCGCGCAGCCTGCGCACCAACGCCGCCGTGGTCACGCCCGCGAAGCTCGAGGCGAAGGTGGCCGAGGTGATCACCATCCTGAAACCGCTGCTCGACACCATCGGCGACAAGGCGAACCCGCTCACCGGCGAGTTCAGCGCCAACGGCACGGGCCACGACAAGGTGCTCGACTCCGTGAGCGTGGACATCCGCCTGGCCGGCGCGAAGTCGAACATCGAGCTCACGGTGCGTGCCGCGAGCTCCGAGCCGATCCGCACCGCGTTCACCAGCGACGCGACGGGCACGCCGCCGCCGCTGCCCTCCGGCCAGATCACGAAGGACAACCTGCCGCCGGACAACGTCGCCGCCATGATCGCGGACCTCACGGCGCGCATGACGGCCTGCTACGCGCTGCCGCTGTCCGAGCGCATCAGTGGCGTGCCCAGCGGCGCCACGGCGGTGACGGGCACGGCGGCCTCGGTCGTCGCGCCGGCCTGCCGCACGATGTTCCTGGACGATGACCCGGCCACCTTCTTCTCCAACGGCGGCCGCGTGGGCCGCGACAGCAACGGCAACGGCGCCTTCAACAGCCTGTTCCGCTCCAACGCCACCGGCGTGAAGTTCGAGCTGGGGCAGCTGGAGTTCCTGCGCAACAACGCCACCCACGACGTCGTCTTCAGCTACCGCACCACCGATGCCAGCGGCAACGTCAACTACGACACCATCCCCGCGCGCACCGTGAACGGCAAGCTGAAGCTGGTTGGCAACGGCTACGTGTACTCGGCGAGCGTGCGCGCGTTCGGGCAGGACCGCGACTACCTCAACCAGCCGAAGGCGAGCTACTGGTCGACCGGCTACGACGTGAACATCGCCAACCGCGTGGACGGCAGCGGCAACCCGGTGTTCGACCGGGTCGAGGTGACGGCGCCGAACGGCGACAAGCTCACGTACAAGCCCGTGGGCGGCCGCGGCGCGCTGTCGGTGGTGTACCCCAATGGGACGATCTCCGGGACCAGCGTGGTCCGCCTGACCGGCCGCTTCAAGGATCCGGCCGCGACCGGCCGGCCGTCTTCGCTGACCGGTGACGGCCTGTTCTGGACGAGCCACGACTACAGCGACGACGACATCCGCGCGCTGCCGGAGCAGGGCGTCTGGCGCCTGGAGTTCTTCCACAGCGACAGCAGCCAGGCCAACGTGGTCCAGAGCTACCGCACGGTGTCCCGCGCCGCGACCATCGACGAACTGAAGGCCACCCCGATCGCGGACCTGACGGCGGCCGCCAAGACGGAGATCCGCACCATGAGCTCCGCGACGGGCGTCATCACCTTCGGCCCGCCCAGCGCCAGCGATCCCAACATCGCCGACCTGAGCACCGACGGCGGCGGCGACTTCTGGACGGTGCCGGCCGGCGCGATCGCGCCCACCTCCGTCACGATCTTCGGCCGCGGCCCGGGACCGGCGCGCGTGCCTTACGACGACGCGGTGAACGTGGCGAGCACGGCGCGCAAGACGGTCATCCGCTGCTCCGTCCAGAGCAACGCCGACCCGCACTGCGACAACAGCACGGGCGTGCTGCAGTACGCGAACGGGTCCGACGTGACCAGCCTGCAGCTGTTCGCGGTGACGCCGCGCATCGCGGGCATCGGCAAGATGAACGCCACCTACTATCCGCTGCCGCGGTAACGGCAAGCCAGGGAGGAAGGAAGGCGGGCTGCGGCCCGCCTTTTTTCTGCCGGTGCAGGGTGGGTTTCGCGCGGTTCTCGTACTCTTCGTAGGCTGGGTTTCGCGCAGCGAACCCCAGCTTTCCCACGCGGACGAAATCGCTGGGGTCGCTTCGCGAACCCAGCCTACGGGGCCTGCGCGAACCCAGCCTACCGGGCCTGCGCGAACCCCGCCTGCGGTTCAGCGACCCCGCAGGAACAGCGCGTCGAGTTCGCGCAGCGTGAGCTGCCGCCAGGTGGGGCGGCCGTGGTTGCACTGGTCGGAGCGCTCGGTCTCCTCCATCTGGCGCAGCAGGGCGTTCATCTCCTCCAGCGTCAGCTTGCGGTTGGCGCGCACGGCGCCGTGGCAGGCCATCGTGGCCAGCAGCTCGTTGCGCGCGCGTTCCACGACGCTGCTGGCGTCGTGCTGCGCCAGTTCGGCGAGCACGCTGCGCGCGAGTTCCACCGGGTCGCCCTGCGCCAGCGTGGCGGGCACGGCGCGCACGGCGAGGGTCTTCGGCGTGAACGGGGTGACCTGCAGCCCGAGCATCTCCAGCGTGGCCTGCGACGCTTCGGCCGTGGCGACTTCCGCGGGCGTGGCGGGGAAGGTCGCGGGGATCAGCAGCGGCTGGCTGCGGATCGCCTGCGCGTCCATCTGCGTCTTGAGGCGCTCGTAGACGATGCGCTCGTGGGCCGCGTGCATGTCGACGACGACGAGGCCCTGGGCGTTCTCGGCGAGGATGTAGATGCCCTGGAGCTGGGCGATGGCGCGGCCGAGGGGCCAGGCGCCCTCGGGCAGTGGCGTGGAGGGCGGGCCGCCTTCGGCGGGGCGGTGGGGTTCGCTGCGCTCACCTTCCGCGGCTTCGCCGCGCCACCCTACAGCCGTCGCCTGCGGCTTGGCCCACAGGGCGCCGATGTCCTGTACGCGTTCGCCGGCAAAGGGGATCGCCGGCTGCCGCCACGCCGGCATCGCCGGTGCGGGCTCCGGCGCGACGGGAAGGACCGCCTGCGGATTCGCCGCCTGCGCCGCGCGCGGCGCGGACAGGGCGGACTCCACCGCGTGCCGCACCGCCTGGTGCACCTCGCGGCTGTCGCGGAAGCGGACCTCGATCTTCGTGGGGTGCACGTTGACGTCGACGCGCGTGGGGTCGATCTCCACGTACAGCACGTACACCGGCTGGCGCTGGCCGTGCAGCAGGTCTTCGTAGGCGCTGCGGGCCGCGTGCGTGATCACCTTGTCGCGCACGAAGCGGCCGTTGACGTAGGCGAACTGCCAGTCGGCGCGCGAACGCGCCGCGTCGGGAATGCCCGCACGGCCGGTCACGCGCAGCGGGCCCACGGTGCGCTCCACGGCCACGCTGTCGGCGAGGAAGTCTTCGCCGAGCACGTCCGACAGCCGCTGTTCGCGCGTGCCGGCGCGCCACTGCTCGCACAGCTTGCCTTCGTGCCACACCGTGAAGCCGACGTCCGGGCGCGCGAGCGCATGGCGGCGCACGGCTTCGAGACAGTGAGCCAGCTCGGTCGCATCGGTCTTGAGGAACTTGCGGCGCGCCGGCGTGCTGAAGAACAGCTCCTTCACTTCGACCGTGGTCCCGGTCGAACGCGCGGCCGGCCGCAGCTCGCCGCTCGACGCGTCCAGCAGGAAGGCGTTCGGCTGGCCTGCGGTGCGCGAGAGCAGGTGCAGTTCGGACACGGAGGCGATCGCCGCCAGCGCCTCGCCGCGGAAGCCCATGGTTCCCACGGATTCCAGGTCCGCCAGTGAGCCGATCTTGCTCGTCGCGTGGCGCTTCAGGGCCAGCGGCAACTGCTCGCGCTCGATGCCGCAGCCGTCGTCCTCGATGGAGATCAGCCGCACGCCGCCGGCGAGCAGCCGCACGGTGACCTGCGTGGCGCCGGCGTCCAGGGCGTTGTCGACGAGCTCGCGCACGACCGAAGCCGGCCGCTCCACCACCTCGCCCGCGGCGATCTGGCTCACCAGTTCGTCGGGCAGTTCCCGGATCGGGCGGCGGGGCGGCGGGGACAGGACGGCGTTCATCTGGCGCCCATTCTAGGAGGCTGCGGGAACTACAATCCGCGCCCCCATGACCGCAGCAGCAAGCCCGGGCGCCTTCTGCGCCATCGATTTCGGCACCTCGAACTCCGCCATCGCCGTCCCGTCCGCCGCCGGTGCCATGGCCCTCGTCCCCGTCGAGGACGGTCAGCCCACCATGCCCACCGCGGTCTTCTACCAGGTGGAAGGCCGCGCCGCCCACGAGCCGCCGCTGCGCCTCTACGGGCGCGCGGCCCTGGCCGCCTATACCGAAGGCCACGAGGGCCGGCTCATGCGCTCGATGAAGAGCGTGCTGGGCTCCACCCTGGCCGACCAGCAGACCGAGGTCGGTGCCGGCCACGCCGTGCGCTACCTCGACGTGGTGGGCGGCTACCTCCAGCACCTGAAGGCGCTGGCCGAGGCCGCGGTCGGCGCGCCCCTCGCGCGGGCCGTGCTGGGCCGGCCCGTGTACTTCGTCGACGACGACCCCGCGCGCGACGCGCAGGCCCAGGCCGCGCTGGAAGCCGCCGCGCGCAGCACCGGCTTCACCGAGGTGAGCTTCCAGTACGAGCCCATCGCCGCCGCGCTGGACTACGAGCAGCACCTGGCCCGCGAGGAACTGGTGCTGGTCGCCGACATCGGCGGCGGCACCTCCGACTTCTCGCTCGTGCGCGTCGGCCCCGAGCGCCGCGCGCGCCTGGACCGGCGCGAGGACATCCTCGCCAACCACGGCGTGCACGTCGCCGGCACCGACTTCGACCGTCAGGTGGACCTCGCCGCGATCCTGCCGTTCTGCGGCTACCGCGGCCTCGGCCCGGCGCGCCCCGACGGCCCGCCGCGCGAAGTGCCCAGCCGCGTGTATTTCGACCTGGCCACGTGGCACCTGGTCAACACGCTGTACACGCGGCCGCGCGTGCACGAGTTGCGCCGCATGAAGCCGTTCTACGGCGACCCGCGCCAGCATGCGCGCCTGATGGACGTGGTGGAGCACCACCTCGGGCACGCGCTGCTGGCGCAGGCCGAGGCCGCGAAGATCGCGGTCGCCGAAGGCGGCAGCACGGACATCGACCTGCACCTGGTGGAGCGCGGGCTCGCGGCCCGGCTGGACGAGGGCGAGGCGGCGCGGGCGCTGGACGCGGACCTGGAGCGCATCGTCACGGCGGCGCGGGAGACCCTGCGCGCAGCCGGCGTCGCGCCGGACGGCGTCGACGTGCTGTACCTCACCGGTGGCTCGACGGGCTTCCTGCCGCTCGTGCAGCGCATCGCGGCGGCCGTGCCGCGCGCCCGCCCGGTGACGGGAGACCGGCACGCCAGCGTCGCGCAGGGCCTGGGCGTGCATGCGCAGCGCCTGTACGCGGCGTCCGGCCGGGGATAATCCCCGGCCATGGACGCCATCATGCTGCTCGTCGACTTCATCCTGCACGTCGACCGCTACCTCGAAGCCTTCGTGACGAACTACGGCAACTGGGTCTACGCCCTGTTGTTCCTGATCATCTTCGTCGAGACCGGCGTCGTCGTGATGCCTTTCCTGCCGGGAGACTCCCTGTTGTTCGTCGTCGGCGCGCTGTGCGGCGTGGGGCTGATGGACTATTCGCTGTCGATCGCGCTGCTGCTCACCGCGGCGGTGCTGGGCAACCAGAGCAACTACACGATCGGGCGCTACATCGGGCCACGGGTGTTCCAGTGGGAGCAGTCGCGCTTCTTCAACAAGCGCGCCTTCGAGCAGGCGCATGCCTTCTACGAGAAGTACGGCGGCATCACCATCGTGCTGGCGCGCTTCATGCCGTTCCTGCGCACCTTCGCGCCCTTCGTGGCCGGAGTGGCCCAGATGACGCGCAGCAAGTTCACCTTCTACGACGTGACCGGCGGCGCGCTGTGGGTGGGGGGCATCATCACCGCCGGCTACTTCTTCGGCAGCATTCCCTGGGTCAAGGAGAACCTGGACAAGATCATCTGGGCGATGATCCTCATCCCCGGCGTGCTGGTGCTGGCCGGCGCCTGGAAGGCGCGCCGCAACGCGGCCGTCGGCGCCGGCTCCTGAGCCTCAGCGTCCGGGCTGCAGCTCCGTCGGCTCCGGCGTGACGGGCAGGTCGCTGCGCGCACCGGGCAACCCGGGCACGAAGGCCGGCGTGCGGCGCCGGTAGTCCACGTAGTCGCGGCCGAGGCTGCGCACGAGGTCGCGCTCTTCGTGGTGCACGCCGACCAGGATGTAGACCGTCATCGCCGCGGCGAACAGCAGGTGGCCCGCCGTCATCAGCGGGATGGCCCAGAACGCCAGCAGGAAGCCCAGCATGATCGGGTGCCGGACGACGCGGTACAGCAGCGTCGTGCGGAAGGCGAGCGGCTCCAGCGCCCGCTGCCGCAGGTGCACCCAGGTCTGGCGCAGGCCGAACAGGTCGAAGTGGTTGATCAGGAAGGTGGAGAGCAGCACGGTGCCCCACCCGAGGCCGAACACGATCCAGAGCAGGACCGCGACGCCGCCTTCCGCGTGCCACACCGTGGCCGGCAGCGGCCGCCATTGCCAGAACAGCAGCGCCAGCACCAGCGAAGCAAGCAGCACGAACGTGCTGCGCTCCACCGGCGCGGGCAGCGAGCGCGTGATCCAGCGCTTGAACGCCGGGCGCGCCATCACCGAGTGCTGCAGGCCGAAGAGGGCGACCAGCAGCAGGTCGAGGGCGACCGCGGTCGCCGTGTCCGTCGCAGGGCCGGCGTCGACCGAGCGCGGCACGCCCAGGTTGCCGACGAAGGCGATGAGGTAGAGGAACACGCCCAGGAAGAGGGCGTAGGCCGCCAGGCTGTAGAGGAAGAGCAGGACGCGTCGCATGGGGGGCTCCTGATTTGAACGGGTGTTCAAATTAGGCGGCGGGACCCCGCTTGTCAAATCCGCCGAACGGGTGAGGGGCGCTTGACAGCGCATCGGCGCGCCGCGACACTCGCCGCGTTGAACAAACGTTCAAGAGCCACCACCGGGGACGATCCTGCCGCAGGCGCGCCGGCGCCGGCGCGGCGCGACACGCGCCAGCGCATCCTCGAAGCCGCGTACCAGCGGCTGGCGCGCGAAGGCTACGCGGCCCTCAGCGTGCGCGAGATCGCACGCGACGCGGGCGTGAACTTCGCGCTGATCAACTATCACTTCGAGAGCAAGGACAAGCTGGTCATCGCCGTCCTCGACGAGGCGAACCGCCGCCTGCTCGATCGGCAGGAGCGCATGTACCGCGCGCCCGGCGGCTATGCGGACAAGTGGGCGCAGGCGCGCCGCTTCTTCGAGAACGACCTCGCCTCCGGCTTCGTGCGCGTGCTCATGGAGCTCTACGCCGCGAGCATGTCCAACGAAGCGCTGCGCAACGAGTTCCGCCCGCGCCTCACCGCCTGGTACGAAGTGGTGGCGCAGGCCACGCGCGAGGCGGTCGCGCAGCACCGGCCCGACCTGCCGGTGGACGCGGAGGTGATCGCCTGCTGGATCTGCAACTTCTGGATCGGGATGGAGATGGCGATGCTCACCGGCATGCTGGCCCCCGAAGTGCACGCGCGCGCGCTCGACGGCATGGAACTGCTGCTGCGCAAGCTCGACGCGGGCACGCCGGCCAGGGCGGACGAAGCGCCGGCCCCGCGCAAGCCGCGCGCGCGCAGCCCGCGGCGCGGCGCATAGGCGGGGCCTTCCTACACCGCGCGTGCCGCGGCCGTCCTAGATTGGCGGGAACAAGGAGAGTCCCATGCCCGAGCAGAACAAGCCCGACGCCACCCACAACCCGCCCGGCGAGCGCAGCGAAGCGAGCGAGCAGAAGAACCCGAAGGTCCCCGGCGAGCCGTCTCCCGGCCTGAAGGACAAGGACGCGCCCACGAGCGACAGCTACGGGAACACGCGCGATTCCGGCGACCCGGCGAGCCGCTAGACCCCAGACCCTAAGCATGCATATCATCGGGGCAGGAGACGCCCCGATGAACGCCCCCGACACCCTGTCCCGCTGGAGCCGGCCCGGTTCCAGCCGCGTGCCCTTCTGGGCCTACACCGATCCCCAGCTCTACGCCCGCGAGCTGGAGAAGATCTTCTACGGCCCGCACTGGTGCTACGTCGGCCTGGAGGTCGAGGTGCCGAACGTCGGGGACTACCGCCTCACCTGGGTGGGCGAGCGCCAGGTGATCCTGGTGCGGGACCGCGTCGCGCCGAAGGACCGCGCCACCGACCACGGGATCCGCGTCGTGGAGAACCGCTGCGCGCACCGCGGCGTGCGCTTCTGCCAGCAGCCGCACGGCAACGCGCGCAGCTTCGTGTGCCCGTACCACCAGTGGACGTACAAGCTCAATGGCGAGCTCGCGGGGCTGCCGTTCAAGGATGGCGTGCAGGCGGTCGACGCGCAGGGCCAGCCCTGCGTGCACGGCGGCATGCCGGCGGACTTCGACGTGAAGCAGCACGGGCTCACGAAGCTGCGCGTCGCGGTGATGCACGGGCTCGTCTTCGCCACCTTCAGCGAGGACGCGGAGCCGCTGGAGGACTACCTCGGCCCGCAGGTCCTGCCCTGGCTGGACCGCATCTTCTCCGGCCGCAAGCTCTCGCTGCTCGGATACAACCGCCAGCGCATCCCGGGCAACTGGAAGCTGATGATGGAGAACATCAAGGACCCGTACCACCCGGGCCTGCTCCACACCTGGTTCGTCACCTTCGGGCTGTGGCGCGCCGACCAGAAGAGCCGCATGGTGATGGACGCGCACGGAAGGCACGCGGTGATGATCTCCCGCCGCAACGACGGCGGCGAGAACAAGGCGGTGACGCAGGGCGTGACCAGCTTCAAGGCCGACATGGCGCTGAACGACACGCGCCTGCTGGACGTGGTGCCCGAGCCGTGGTGGAAGGTCGACGACCCGTCCAACCCCGGCACGGAGATCATGCCCTCGGTCACCATGATCACGCTGTTTCCGAGCCTCATCATCCAGCAGCAGGTGAACTCGCTGTCCACGCGCCACATCGTGCCGCGCGGCGAAGGCGAGTTCGACTTCGTGTGGACGCACTTCGGCTTCGCCGACGACAGCGAGGAGATGACGCGCCGGCGGCTGCGCCAGGCCAACCTGTTCGGCCCCGCGGGCTTCGTGAGCGCCGACGACGGCGAGGTGATCCAGTTCAGCCAGGACGGCTTCCGCCAGTGGGGCGGGGACGGCGAGACGCTGTGCGAGCTCGGAGGCACGGACACGCAGGGCACCGAGCACATGGTCACGGAGACCCTGATCCGCAGCATGTACGCCTACTGGCGCAAGGTGATGGGCGCATGATGGAGAAGCTGATGCTGCAGCTGGAGGTCGACCAGCTGAATGCCGCCTATGCCGCCGCGCTCGACGAACGCCGCTTCGACGAGTGGCCCGCGTTCTTCCTCGAAGACGGCCACTACAAGGTGCAGGCGCGCGAGAACTTCGACCGCGGCCTGCCGCTGGCGCTCATCGCGCTGGAGAGCCAGGGCATGATGAAGGACCGCGTGTACGGCGTCACGCAGACGATCTACCACGGCCCGTACTACACGCGGCACGTGGTCGGCCCGGCGCTGGTGCTGGGCGAGCAGGACGGCCGCATCCGCGCGCAGGCGAACTACGCCGTGTTCCGCACGCGTCCCGGCGATGCGAGCGAGGTCTACAACGTGGGCCGCTACATCGACGAGATCGTGCGCACGCCGGCCGGCCTGAAACTGGCCAGCCGCACGTGCGTCTACGACAGCGAGATGGTGCTCAACTCGCTGATCTACCCGATTTAACGATTCAGGGCCGCGCCCGGCTTCGTCAGCTGGTTCCCCAGCAGGGCGCCGGCGCCGGCCCCCAGGATCGTCGCGCCGGTGCCGCCCACGGCGTTGCCGACGACGCCACCCACCACCGCGCCACCCACGGTGCCGACGGTCTGGCGGTCCATCGTGGCGCAGCCACCGAGGCCAACGAGCGAAGCGGCGAGGACGGCCGCGGACAGGATCTTGGTCTTCATGAACTTCTCCGAATGCGTTTGCGACATGCCGCGAAGGGCCGCGGCGACCTGTGCCTTTCACTCTAGGAACCGGGGCTCTGCGGAACTGTAGGAAGCGCCTGCGTATGGCTGTCGTCCCTGCCGTCACTGCTTGCAGGCGCATGCTCCGTCGCTGAGGCACGCAAGGAAAAGGGCCGGAACTCGCGTTCCGGCCCTCTCGTTTTCGACTCCGATCGGAAGGCTGCCGCTAGCGGCCGCGCCTCCGGAACGTCATCAGCGCTTCGCGGCCTGGTTGCCCAGGTAGGCACCGGCACCGGCGCCCAGGATCGTGGCACCCGTGCCGCCCACGGCGGAGCCCACCAGGCCGCCGACCACGGCACCACCCACGGTACCGACCGTCGTGCGGTCCATCGAGGCGCAGCCACCCAGGCCCAGCAGGGAAGCGGCAAGCACGGCGGCGGAGAGGATCTTGGTCTTCATGTGAAACACCTTCCAAATCGAGTTGTTCGAATACCGCGGGAGGCGCGGCAACCTGTGCCAACGAATGTAGGCAGGCCGCGTTTGCCGGGCTGTAGGAACCGGGACCATGGAGGTGTCGTCTGGGCGTGGCTTGTCATGCCGGGCTCGACCCGGCATCCATGCGGCGCCTCATCGGACGCCGCATGGTTCCCGGGATCAGAGCGGCCGGTTGCGCGCCAGCGGCGGGTTGCGCGAGAAGTAGCGCTCGATGCCGCGCATCAGCGCATCCGCCAGCTGCTCCTGGTAGTCGCCGCTGCGCAGCTTCGCTTCTTCTTCCGGGTTCGAGATGAACGCGGTCTCCACCAGCACGCTGGGGATGTCCGGCGCCTTCAGCACCGCGAAGCCGGCCTGTTCGACCTGCGCCTTGTGCAGGCGGCCCACGTTGCCGATCTCGCCGAGGAGGGCGCTTCCGAGCTTGAGGCTGTCCTTGATCTGCGCGGTGGTGCTCATGTCCAGCATCGCGCGCATGACGTGCTGGTCCTGCGACTTGATGTTCACGCCGCCGATCAGGTCCGCCTTGTTCTCCTTGTCCGCGATCCAGCGCGCCGCGGTGCTGGACGCGCCGCCGTGGCTCAGCGCGAACACGCTGGCGCCGCGCGCGGTCGGCGTCATGAAGGCATCGGCATGGATGCTCACGAACAGGTCGGCCTGCACGCGGCGAGCCTTCTCCACGCGCACGTGCAGCGGCACGAAGAAGTCGGCGTCGCGCGTGAGGAAGGCCCGCATGGGGCTGCCGTTCACGCTGGTGGCGTTGATGCGCGCGCGCAGCATGTGCGCGATCTGCAGCACGACGTCCTTCTCGCGCGTGCCGCTCGGGCCGACGGCGCCCGGGTCCTCGCCGCCGTGGCCGGGGTCCAGGGCGACGATGATCAGCCGGTCCGTCTTGGCCATCGCGAGCGCGGGCGCCTGCACTTCGGCGGCGGGCACCGTCGTGGCGCGCGGCGGCCGCTGCATCTGCTGCGCGATCAGCTCGCCCAGCGGATCCGGCGCAGGAGCGGCCGGTGCCGGCGCCCGCTGGAGCACGGGGCCTTTCTCCTTCATGCGCTCGGCGATCAGGGCCTCGAGCGGGTCCACGGGCCTGGGCGGGAAGAAATCGACCACCAGCCGGTTCTTGTACGCGGCCACCGGCGGCAGGTGGAACATCTGCGGCAGCGCCGGCTGCTTCAGCTCCACCTGCAGCCGCACCGTGTCGGCCGCGTGCTGCAGGATGCGGATGGAGCCGATGAAGGGATCGTCGGCCTTCACCTTGGCGACCAGCTCGCGCAGCGTGGGGTCGAGCGCGAGGCCGTCCACGTCCAGCGTGAACACGCCGGGGCGGCTGGTCATGCGGCTTTCGAGCAGGCCGTCGGACTCGATGGTGAGGCGCGTGTACTCGGGCGCGGGCCACAGGCGCACCGCGACGATGGTGGCGCCGAAGGCGAGCTCGCGCGCGCCCAGCAGCAGCACGAGGCTGCCGCCCTGGAGCAGGGAGCGGCGCTTCATGCGAGCAGCTCCCGGCCGCGCGCCGTGTTGGCGTGCAGGGTCACGATGCGGGTGACGTCGTCCTCGGCGAGCGCGAGGTGGATGTCGAGGTCGGCCACGGGCAGCACCGCGGCGGCCTTCTCGGGCCATTCGGCCAGCTTGAGGCCGGGGCTCGCGAAGATGTCGCGCAGCCCCGCGTCCTCCCACTCGCGCGCGTCGTCGAAGCGGTAGAAGTCGAAGTGCCAGGCGGCGAGGCCCGGGAGCTCGTACGGTTCGACGACGGCATAGGTCGGGGACTTGATGCGGCCCTCGGCGCCCAGGGCGCGCAGCAGGTGGCGCACCAGCGTGGTCTTGCCGGCGCCGAGGTCGCCGTGCAGGGCGATGAAGGCATCGGCGATGGCGGGGCGCGCGGCCAGGCGTTCGGCGAAGGCGCGCGTGTCGTCCTCGCCCTGCCACGTGAGGGGTCGGGGTGCCGTTCCTACAATCGGCGGGTGGTGTTCGACGGTTCCCAGAGCGATGGTCCTTTGCAGCTCGCCCGGTTGCGTGACTGGGCGCGCGAGCTGGGATTTTCCCAAATCGGCGTGGCCGGCGTCGACCTTTCCACGGCCGAACCCGGGCTTCTCGCCTGGCTGGCTAACGGATTCCATGGATCCATGGACTACATGCAGGCGCATGGACTGCGCCGCGCAAGGCCCGCGGAACTGGTGCCGGGCACGACATCCGTGATTACCGCACGCATGGATTACCTGGCCGCCACACCCGAGGGCTGGCAGGCGATCGAGTTCGACCGGCTGGAGCGGCCCACGGAAGGCATCGTGTCGCTTTACGCGCGGGGGCGGGACTACCACAAGGTCCTTCGCAACCGATTGCAAAAGCTGGCGGACCGCATTGCGGACGCCATCGGCCCGTTCGGGCATCGCGTCTTCACGGACTCCGCGCCGGTGCTGGAAGTGGAGCTCGCGGCGCGCAGCGGCCAGGGCTGGCGCGGTCGCCACACGCTGGTGCTGAACCGGGAAGGCGGCTCGATGTTCTTCCTGGGGGAGATCTACGTGGACGTCGCCCTGCCGCCCACGGAACCGGTGGGCGACCACTGCGGCAGCTGCCACGCTTGCCTGGACGTGTGCCCCACGGGGGCGATCGTGGCGCCTTACCGGCTGGATGCGCGCCGGTGCATCTCGTACCTGACGATCGAGCACGCAGGGTCCATCCCGGTGGAGCTGCGGCCGCTCATGGGCAACCGGATCTACGGCTGCGACGACTGCCAGCTGGTGTGCCCCTGGAACAAGTTCGCCCAGCCTGCGCTGGTGCCCGATTTCGCGCCGCGTGCGGGGCTCGTGGGGCAGTCGCTGGTCGCGCTCTTCGCGTGGAACGAGGAGGAGTTCCTGCGTTTCACCGAAGGCAGCCCGATCCGGCGGATCGGCCATGCGCGGTGGTTGCGCAACATCGCGGTGGCGATGGGGAATGCGCTGCGCAAGGGCGAGGACGCGGAGATGCGGGCGGCGTTGCAGGCGCGGGCGGGGCATCCGGATGGGGTCGTGCGCGAGCATGTGGAGTGGGCGTTGGGGCAGGGGGACAGCCAGGCTCCGGGTTCGCGGCGTTCGTAGGCTGGGTTGCGCGAAGCGCACCCCAGCACGCCTACGCCGCCACCCACGCCCGCAACACCCCCAGCGCCAGCGGCAGGCTCGCCAGCCCCAGCAACGTCGACAAGGTCACCAGCCCCGCCACGTACGGCCCGTTGTACCCCATGCGCGAGGTGAGCACGTAGCAGCTCGAAGCCGTCGGCAGCGCCGAGAACGCGAGCAGCACCGTCGCCTGCATCGGCTCCAGCCGGAAGGCCCAGGCGAGCGCCGCGGCCACGAAAGGCAGCAGCAGGTGGCGGATGGCCAGCACGCCGGCGCTCAGCGCCTTCTGGTTCGCGAGGTGCCCCAATCGCATCCCGGCGCCGGCCGCCATGAGGCCCAGCGGAATCGAGGCGCCGCCCACGCGCGCGACCGTCGGCTCCAGCCAGGCCGGCACGCGGAAGCCGGCGAAGTTGGCGGCCAGGCCCAGGGCCGTGGCGATGATCAGCGGGTTGCGCAGCAGCGCCCGCGCGAAGCCGGTCCGCGAATGGCGCGCCATCGGCCAGACCGCCGCCACGTTGAACAGCGGCACGCAGACGCCGATCAGGACGGCGATCAGCAGCAGGCCCTGCGGGCCGGCGAGGCGCTCGGACAGGGCGAGCGCGATGTACGAGTTGAACCGGAAGGCGACCTGCGCCGCCCCCGCATGCTCGCGCGCGTCGATGCGGCCGGCCAGCCCGGGCAGGTGCGGCAGCAGGTAGGCGAGGGCGATGCCGCTCACCCCGAGCAGCAGGCCCGCCCCGATCAGGCTGGAGGTGGCGCCCAGGTCCAGCGGGCTGCGCACGATGGACTGGAACAGCAGCACCGGAAACAGGAAGAAGTACACCAGGCTCTCCACCTGCTCCCAGACGGTGCGGTTCAGGGCGGTGTAGCGGCAGACGACGTAACCGCAAAGGATCAGGGCGAAGTCAGGAAGGAGCAAGTGCAGGAAATTCACGGCCCGCAGGATAGCCTTAGGATGCGGGTTTTCCGAACCAGGAGACTTGAATGAATCGACGTGTCTGGATCGCCGCTGCCGCGGGCGTCCTGGCCATCGCGGCCGCCCCCGCCTTCGCGCAGGGCTATCCGAACAAGGTGATCCGCCTGATCGTGCCCTTCGCGCCGGGCGGCACCACGGACATCGTGGGCCGCGTGATCTCCGAGCCCCTCGGCAAGCAGCTCGGTCAGAGCGTGATCGTCGAGAACAAGGCGGGCGGCGGCGGCGTGGTCGGCGCGCAGGAACTGGTGCGTGCGACGCCCGACGGCTACACGCTGGGCGTCGCGACGGTCTCCACCACGGCGGCCAACCCCGCGATCAACCCCAAGATCCCGTACAACCCGATCAGCGACTTCACGCCGATCATCAACATCGCCGCCACGCCCAACGTGATCGCGGTGCATCCCAGCTTCCCGGCCAAGGACTACAAGGCCTTCGTGGCGGAGCTGAAGAAGAACCCGGGCAAGTACTCGTACTCCTCCTCCGGCACCGGCGGCATCGGCCACCTGCAGATGGAGCTGTTCAAGACGATGTCGGGCACCTTCGTGACCCACATCCCCTACCGTGGCGCGGGCCCGGCCCTGAACGACACGGTGGCCGGCCAGGTGCCGATGATCTTCGACAACCTGCCGTCCGCGCTGCCCTTCATCAAGGAAGGCCGCCTGATCCCGATCGTCGTGGCCGCGCCCCAGCGCCTGAAGGACCTGCCGAACGTGCCCACGTTCAAGGAAGTGGGCCTGGAGCCGGTGAACCGCCTGGCCTACTACGGCATCGTCGGCCCCAAGGGGCTGCCGAAGGAGATCGCGGCGAAGATCCACGACGGCACCATGAAGGCGCTGCAGGACCCCGCCGTGCGCAAGCGCATCGAGGACACCGGCTCCATCATCGTCGGCAACACGCCCGACCAGTTCGCCGCGCAGATCAAGGCGGAGTACGACGTGTACAAGAAGGTCGTGGAGTCGGCGAAGCTGAAGCTGGATTGATCCCCGCCTGCGCGGGGATGACGGTCTCCATGTCGGATGCGATAGACACCTTCATCGACGCCCTCTGGCTCGAGGAGGGCCTGTCGCGCAACACGCTCGCGGCCTACCGCCGCGACCTGGAGCTCTACGCGCGCTGGCTCGCCCAGCGCGGGCGGCAGCTTCCGGCCACGGACGAAGCCGACCTGCAGGCCTATTTCGCCGCGCGGCACGCGGACACGAAGGCGACGTCGGCGAACCGGCGGCTCACGGTCTTCAAGCGCTACTTCCGCTGGGCGCTGCGCGAGCGCCTCATCACCGCCGACCCCACGCTGCGCCTGCAGTCCGCCAAGCAGCCGCTGCGCGTGCCCAAGACGCTCACCGAGGCGCAGGTCGAGGCCTTGCTCGCTGCGCCCGACGTCGACACGCCGCTCGGCCTGCGCGACCGCGCGATGCTGGAAGTGATGTACGCGAGCGGCCTGCGCGTGAGCGAACTGGTCGGCCTCAAGACCTTCAACGTCGGCATGAACGAAGGCGTGCTGCGCGTGCTGGGCAAGGGCAGCAAGGAGCGCCTGGTGCCCTTCGGCCAGGTGGCACGCGACTGGATCGTGCGCTACCTCGCCGAGGCGCGCGGCGCCATCCTCGCCGGCCAGCAGAGCGAAGACCTGTTCGTCACCGCGCGCGGGCAGGGCATGACCCGGTCCATGTTCTGGATCATCGTGAAGAAGCACGCGCGCACCGCCGGGATCACCGCGCCGCTGTCGCCGCACACCTTGCGTCATGCCTTCGCCACGCACCTGCTGAACCACGGCGCGGACCTGCGCGCCGTGCAGATGCTGTTGGGGCATGCCGACATCTCCACCACTACCATCTATACCCACATCGCCCGCGAGCGGCTGAAGGTGCTGCATGCGCAGCACCACCCGCGGGGGTGACCCGAGCAAGACCATGACGACACTGAAGCGACTCCTCTCCTTCTGCGCCCTCGCTGGCGCGGCCACGCTTGCCGCCGCGCAGGCCTATCCTTCCAAGCCGATCCGCCTGATCGTCGGCTACCCGCCCGGCGGCGGCATCGACTTCGCCGCGCGCACCATCCAGCAGCCTCTGCAGGACGCGCTGAAGCAGCAGATCGTGATCGAGTACAAGCCGGGGGCGAGCGGCATGATCGCCGCCACCGAGCTCACGCGCGCGGCGCCGGACGGCTACACGCTGCTGCTGGCCAACACCGGCCCCTTCGCGATCGCGCCGTGGCTGCAGTCGAAGCCGCCGTACGACCCGGTGCGCCAGTTCACGTACATCGGGCAGATCAGCCAGGGCAGCTACATCGCCGTCACGCGCCCGGACCATCCGGCGAAGGACCTGCGCGAGTTCGTCACCTGGGCCAGGTCGAACACGGGCAAGGTGAACTTCGCCTCGGGCGGCAACGGCACGTCCACGCACCTCAACGGCGAGCTGATGAACCAGGCCACCGGCCTCGACATGGTGCACGTGCCGTACAAGGGCAGCGCCCCCGCGGTGCAGGACCTCATGGGCGGGCAGACGCAGCTGCTGGTGGACGCCGGCACCGTGCTGCTGCCGCACGTGAAGGGCGGCAAGCTCAAGGCGCTGGCCGTGACCGGCCCGAAGCGCGACCCCCAACTGCCCGACGTGCCGACCGTGCGCGAGCTGGGCATCGCCGGCATGGAGACCGTCGGCTTCCAGGGGCTGGTCGGCCCCGCGGGCATGCCGCGCGAGGTCGTCGATCGCCTGGCCGCGGCGCTGTCCGGCGTGCTGGCGCAGCCCGAGGTGCGCGCGAAGTTCGCGTCGTCGGGCGCCGAAGTGCATTCGCAGGGCCCGAACGAGTTCGCGGCCTTCGTGAAGGCCGACAACGAGAAGTGGTCGCGCCTGATCCGCGAGCGCAAGCTGCAGCTGGACTGAGGAGGGCGCCTTGCAGCAGTTCACCCGCCGCAGCGCGCTCGCCGGCCTCGCCGCGCTGGCCCTTCCGCTCCACGCGCAGACGTGGCCCTCGCGGCCCATCCGCATCATCGTTCCGTATCCGACGGGAGGCGTGAGCGACCTCGTCGCCCGCGCCATCGGCGAAAAGCTCGCCGCGGCCCTGGGCCAGCCGGTCGTCGTCGAGAACAAGGCCGGCGCGAGCGGCACCATCGGCATGGACGTGCTCGCCAAGGCGCAGCCCGATGGCCACACGCTGGCGTTCTCCGCCATCAGCCCGCTGACGCTCAGCCCCGTCGTCGGCAAGGTGCCTTACGACGCGGAGAAGGACTTCACGCCGGTCGCCAGCGCCATGATCTCCCCCGTGCTGCTGCTCGCCACGCCCGCCCTGGCGGCGCGCGACTTCCGCGAGCTGCTCACGCGCGCCCGCGACTGGCCGAACACGATCCGCTGGGCGACTTCCGGCCAGGCGTCGCTGGGCCACCTCATGCTGGAGCAGCTGCAGGCCGCGGCGAAGGTCCGCATGGTCCACATCCCGTACAAGGGCGGCGGCCAGCAGGTCACCGATGCGCTGAGCGGCCAGTTCGAGGTGCTGTCGACGAACGCCGGGCCCGTGATCAGCGAGCACATCAAGTCCGGCCGCCTGCGGCCCCTCGCCGTGGGTGCGCCGCGGCGCCTGGACACGCTCCCGCAGGTGCCGACGCTCGCGGAGCTGGGCTTCCCGGCCGCGAACCTGTCGTCGCAGTTCGGCTTCTTCGCGCCGGGCAACCTGCCGGTGCGCATCTCGGACCGCCTGAACGGCGAGATCAACAAGGCGCTGGAGTCCGAGGACGTGCGCAAGCGCCTGGTCGCGAGCGAGAACGTGCCCACCGGCGGCACCGCGCGCGACTTCGCGCGGCAGGTCGCCGCCGAAGCGGACAGCACGGCGCAGATCGTGAAGGCCGTGGGCATCAAGGCCGACTAGGCGCGCTGGCGCGTGCGCGCCGGCGCTACCGGCAGCTGCAGCGCGGCGTCTTCCCTGCCGGATCCTTGACGCAGCGCGCCACCTTGGGGGCCGAGCACGCGGCTTCGCAGTGCCGGCCACCCACGTTCACGCTGCACGACGTCGTCCCGGAGGCGCTCCCGACGCTGGTGCTGGTGCTGGTGCTCGTGACGGTCGAGACGTTGCCGTCACGATCGACGCCCGTGACGCTGCTGGTCGTGCTGCTGCTGATGCTGGTGCTGCTGGAGGTCGCATCCGCCCCCGCGCCGCTGGCGGCCAGGCACAGCACGAGGGCAGCAGAAGAAAAAAGGGGCCGAAGCCCCTTTCCTCCGGCTGCCCGGCAGGTACGCGCATGTCCCTGCAGCGCCGCCATGGCTGCCTAGTCCTTGTGCTTCCTGTTCTTGTCGTGGCCCTTTGCCTTGCCCTGGCCATGCTTGCCGGGCCCGTCGGCATTGATCTGGCTGCTGACCGAGCCGGCGCTGACCGCGGCGTTGCCGCCCGCGCCGGCACCCGCGGCCGACACGCCACCCAAGGTCGAGGTCGTGCTGCCGCCGCCGCTCGCGCCCGCCTGGGTGTTGCTGGTCGTCGCGGTGTTCTGCGTCGCGCTCGTGCTCTGGTTGGTCGTGGCGCTCGGACTGATCGTGACGTTGCTGTGCGGCATCGCGCGGAAGGTCGAGTCCGTGTTCACCGACGTGCTCGCCTGCGGCGAAACGGACTGGCCGGCGCTGGTGCTCGTCGTGCTGCTCGCCTTGTTGGTGGTGCTGCCGCTCTTGCCCGAACCGGTGGCCGGTGCCGTGCCGGCCTGGGTGTTGCTGGTGGTTCCGGTGTTCTGGGTGGCGGCAGTGGTCTGGTTGGTCGTTCCGCTCGGACTGATGGTGACGGTGCTGTGCGGCATCGCCCGGAACGTGGAGTTCGTCTCGAGCGAGGTGCTGGCGCTGGGCGCGACCGACTGGCTGGACTGGGTGCTGGTGTTGCTCGTCGCCGAGTTGCTGGTCTGGGCGAGCGCCGCGCCGCCGGTGGCGGCAAAGGCGACTGCAGCGATCAGGGTGAGTTTGGCTTTGATCATTCGTTGGCTCCGATGGGATGCACCATGCTTGGTCGTCCTCGCGGCGCCAGGTGTCGGTCTCGTGAGCAGCCCGTCGACGGCGGATTCCTACGCGGCGGCGGTGCCTCAGCCGACCGCGCGGTGCGGCATCGCCCAGCCTCGCTGGCTCAGGGGCGCCTCAGGCGCCCAGCAACCAGGCGAGCTCTTCGTCGGAGAAACCGGCGCGGCGGCGCGCCTGCACGTTGAAGGGCGGGTGCAACCGCGGCGCGGCGTAGCGCTCCACCAGGACACCGTAGTGCGCGACGGGGTCCAGCCCCTCGCGCCCGCACAGCCACCGGTACCAGTGGTTGCCGATCGCCACGTGGCCGACTTCGTCACGCAGGATGATGTCGAGGATCTCCACCGCCCGCAGTGCCGCCGGCGTGCCCACCTGCCGCAGCTTCTGCTGGATCTGCGGCGTGGCATCGAGGCCGCGCGCCTCCAGCGTGCGCGGCACGAGCGCCATGCGCGCCACGATGTCGTCTTTCGTCTTCTCGCACATGGACCACAGCCCGTCGTGCGCGTCGAAGTCGCCGTAGGCATGGCCCAGTGTCGCGAGGTGGTCCGCCAGCAGGCGGAAGTGGTACGACTCCTCGGCCGCGACCCGCAGCCAGTCGTGGTGGAACTCCGGCGGCATGCCTTCGAAGCGCCAGGCGGCGTCGAGCGCGAGATTGATGGCGTTGAATTCGATGTGGGCGATGGCGTGCAGCAGGGCCGCCAGCCCCTCGGGCCTGGCCGGCGAACGGCGCGGCACGCGCGCGGGATGCACGAGGCGCGGCAGTTCCGGCCGCCCAGGCAGACGGGCGGGCGGCACGGCTGCGGTGGGTGAGAGGGTGCACTGCGCGGCCGTGGCATGCAGCTCGGTCGCCAGCGCAGCTTTCGTGCGCGGGTCCGGCTCTGCCAAGGCCTGCAGAGCCCATTGACGAAGCTCCATCTCTAGAATTGTAGTTTTGCCACCCCCGAAAGAAAGAACCAATGGCGATCTACGAACTCGACGGCATGGCGCCGAAACTGGCCGAAGGCGCGTGGGTCGCCGACAGCGCGGAGGTGATCGGGCAGGTGCAGATGGGCGAGAACACCAGCGTCTGGTACGGCTGCGTGGTGCGCGGGGACACCGAGTGGATCCGCATCGGGAAGAACAGCAACATCCAGGACCTGTCGGTGCTGCACGCGGACTTCGGCGTGCCGCTCACCATCGGCGACAACGTGAGCGTCGGCCACCAGGTGATGCTGCATGGCTGCACCATCGGCGACGGCTCGCTGATCGGCATCCAGGCCGTGGTCCTGAACAACGCGAAGATCGGCAGGAACTGCATCGTCGGCGCCGGCAGCGTGGTGACCGAAGGCAAGGAATTCCCGGACAACTCGCTGATCATCGGCTCGCCCGCCAAGGTGGTCCGCACCCTCGATGCGGAGCAGGTCGCCAAGTTCCAGACGATCCCGCCGCACTACGTGGAGAACGCGCAACGCCACGGCCGCAAGCTGAAGAAGATCGGCTGATGTCCGAGCTGCACAAGTTCCTGTTCGACGGCCTGCCGGTGCGCGGCATGATCGTCCGCCTCACCGACGCCTGGCAGGAGATCCTGACCCGCCGCCGCGCCGACGATGCCCAGTCGCCCTGGCCCTGGCCCGTGACGCAGATGCTCGGCGAGATGGCCGCGGCCAGCGCGCTGATGCAGGCCAACATCAAGTTCAACGGCGCGCTGATCATGCAGATCTTCGGCGAGGGGCCGGTGAAGGTCGCCGTCGCGGAGGTGCAGCACGACCTGAGCCTGCGCGTCACCGCGAAGGTGGTCGGCGAGGTGGAAGCCGACGCGCACCTGCAGGACCTGGTGAACGTCAACGGCCGCGGCCGCTGCGCGATCACGCTGGACCCCAAGGACCGCCTCCCGGGCCAGCAGGCCTACCAGGGCGTCGTGCCGCTCAACGCCACCCATGGCGAGGGCCAGCCGAACCTGGCCGACGTGCTGGAGCACTACATGCGCCAGTCCGAGCAGCTCGATACCAGGCTGGTGCTGGCGGCGGACAACAACGTCGCCGCGGGGCTGCTGATCCAGAGGCTGCCGGCGGAGGGCGAGTCCAACATCCGCGGCATGGAGCTCTCCGAGCAGATGGAGCATTTCAACCGCATCGCGACGCTCACCGCGAGCCTCACGGGCGACGAACTGCTGCAACTGGACGTCGAGACCATCCTGCGCCGCCTGTTCTGGCAGGAGAAGATGCTGCGCTTCGACCCGCAGACGCCGCGCTTCGCCTGCACCTGCAGCCGCGAGCGCGTGACCGGCATGATCCGCGGCCTGGGGCGCGAGGAGGCGGAAAGCATCCTGGAGGAGCGGGGCGAGATCGACGTCTCCTGCGACTTCTGCGGCCAGCACTACCGCTTCGACGCGGTGGACGCTGCCCAGATCTTCATGGCGCCGGGGGACCAGCCGCCGGCGTCGTCCACGATGCAGTAGCACCAATGGATACCTCGGGTGGCTCCCATCCCAAGGCGGGCGCGGCAAGCGCGACAATGCGCCCCATGTCCGCCATGACCGAGCCACAGGAAGGGGTCCCCATCGCTTCGGTGGAGCAGGCCACCGGCATCGCCCGGGCGACCCTCCGCATCTGGGAGCGCCGGTACGGCTTCCCCCAACCGGGGCGCGACCTGCGCGGGGAGCGCAGCTACCCCGACGACCAGGTGCGCAAGCTGCGCCTCATCGCCGACCTCATGAACCAGGGCCACCGGCCGGGGCGGCTGGTGCAGCTCACGCTGCCGCAACTCGAGTCCCTCGCCGGCCCCGCGGGCGACCGCGGCGGCGAGCGCCCCCTGTCCGTCGACCAGCCGGTGATCGCCGCGCTGCGCGCCCACGACGTCGCCACCGTGCGGCGCCTCCTCGAGGAGGGCATCCGCCAGAAGGGGCTGGCCGGCTTCGTCACCGAGCAGATGGCGCGCCTGAACGTGGACGTCGGCATCGCGTGGGCGCGTGGCGAGGTCGAAGTGTTCGAGGAGCACCTGTACAGCGAGTGCGTGCAGCAGGTGGTGCGCACGCACCTGGCCCGCGTCGCCGAGCCGGTGGCGCCCGGGCCGCGGGTGCTGCTCGCCACCTTCCCGGAAGAAGGGCACGGCCTGGGGCTGCTGATGGCGCAGGTGCTGCTGGCGCTGGAAGGCTGCCCCTGCACGTCGCTGGGCGTGCGCGTGCCCCTGCAGCAGATCGTCGCGGCGAGCAAGGCGTTCCACGCCGACGTGGTGGGGCTGAGCTTCACGCCCAGCATGAATCCGGCGCACGTGCTGCGCGGGCTCGAGCAGCTGCGCGGCGAACTGGCGCCGCAGGTGGCGGTGTGGGCAGGCGGGCGCTCGCCGGTGCTGGCGCGCCATCGCATCGCGGGCGTGCAGCCGATCCCGAACATCTCGGAGCTGCCCGCCCTGGTGGCGCAGTGGCGCGCGGTGCGTGCGCCGGTGCCTAGCGCCCTTCCTTCAGGCGCGTGAACAGGCGGTGCTCGCAGGCCGGGTCGCTGCACTTCTCGCACACCCAGTTCCAGGCGCGGCCTTCGTCGCGCTCGCTGCGTTCCCCGAGGCCCAGCGCCAGCAGGGCGGACTGCAGCCGCTGCGCGCCCTGTCCATAGACCACCTGGAAGACCACCCCGGCCGCCTGCAGCTGCGCGCGGATGCGGGCGTCTTCGGCTTCGTGGCCGGTGGAGGAGGGGAGGTCGAGGCCCATGACGAGGGCCGTGTCGCAGCGTGAGGCCGCGTCGGGCGTGAGTTCGATGGCGGCGACGCCGCGCGCGGAGAGTTCCTGCGCCAGGCGCGTGCGGCCGGTGCCGGGGGCGCCGAACAGGCCGACGCGCTGGATCCCCGCCTGGGCGGAGATGGCGGGGGTGCTCACTTGACGATCTGGACGAGGACCTCGTTGGGCCGCACCATGCCCAGCTCCGCGCGCGCCTTCTCCTCCACCATCTCCAGGCCTTCCTGCAGGTCGCGCACTTCGGCGGCGAGCTGCTCGTTGGCCTGCTGGGCGACGGTGTTGCGCGCCTTCTGTTCGTCCAGCTTCTGGCGCAGGTGCGCCACGTCGCCGACGCTGCCGCGGCCCAGCCAGAGCTGGGCCTGCACCACGGCCAGGAGGCCGATCAGCAGGGCAGCGACGGCGCGGCTATCCACTAGCGAAGGTTGTAGAAGGCCGCGCGGCCCGGGTACTGGGCGACGTCGCCCAGGTCTTCCTCGATCCGCAGCAGCTGGTTGTACTTGGCCATGCGGTCCGAGCGCGAGAGCGAGCCGGTCTTGATCTGGCCGGCGTTGGTGCCCACGGCGATGTCGGAGATCGTGGAGTCCTCGGTCTCGCCGGAGCGGTGGGAGATCACCGCGGTGTAGTTGGCGCGCTTGGCCATCTCGATGGCGGCGAAGGTCTCGCTGAGCGTGCCGATCTGGTTGATCTTGATCAGGATCGAGTTGGCGATGTTCTTCTCGATGCCTTCCCGCAGGATCTTCGTGTTGGTGACGAAGAGGTCGTCGCCCACCAGCTGCACGCGCTTGCCCAGGCGCTCGGTCAGGGCCTTCCAGCCGTCCCAGTCGCTTTCGCCCATGCCGTCCTCGATGCTGATGATCGGGTACTTGCCGACCCAGGATTCGAGGGTGTCGATCCACTCGCCGGCCGACAGCTTCCTGCCTTCGGAGCCGGACAGGTCGTAGAGGCCTTCCTTGTGGAACTCGCTGGCGGCGCAGTCCAGGCCCAGGGCGATCTGGTCGCCGGGGGTGTAGCCCGCCTTCTCGATGGCCTGCAGGATCATCTGGATCGCGGCCTCGTGGTTCTCCACGTTCGGGGCGAAGCCGCCTTCGTCGCCGACGGCGATGGACATGCCCTTGTCGTGGATGATCTTCTTGAGGGCGTGGAACACCTCGGCGCCGTAGCGCAGCGCCTCGCGGAAGCTGGGCGCCCCCACGGGGATGATCATCAGCTCCTGCAGGTCGAGGTTGTTGTTCGCGTGCGCGCCGCCGTTGACGACGTTCATCATCGGCACGGGCAGCTGGCAGCCGTTCATGCCGCCGAAGTAGCGGTACAGGGGCAGGCCCGACTCTTCGGCCGCGGCGCGCGCGACGGCCATGGACACGGCCAGCATCGCGTTGGCACCCAGGCGGCTCTTGTTGTCGGTGCCGTCCAGGTCGATCAGCGTCTTGTCCAGGAAGTTCTGCTCGCTTGCATCGAGGCCCAGGACCGACTCGGAGATCTCGGTGTTGATGTGCTCCACGGCCTTGAGCACGCCCTTGCCCAGGTAGCGCTTGGGATCGCCGTCGCGCAGCTCGATGGCTTCGCGCGAGCCCGTGGAAGCGCCGGAGGGCACGGCCGCGCGGCCCATGGTGCCCGACTCCAGCAGGACGTCGCATTCCACGGTGGGGTTGCCGCGCGAGTCCAGGACTTCACGGCCGACGATGTCAACGATGGCGCTCATGGTTCAAGTTTCTGTGTAGTTCAAAAATTCATGAACGCAGAGGTCGCAGAGGATGCGCAGAGGTCGCAGAGAAAACCATCATGGCTTTCCTTTCTGCGACCTCTGCGTCATCTCTGCGACCTCTGCGTTCTCATTCTTCGTTCGTCAAACGCCTTCGATCAGCACCATGCGCATGACCGCGATGCCCTCGCGGGCCTTGCGGGCGGCGCTGTATTCGGGGGAGTCGTTGAAGGCCTTCGCCGCCTCGACGGACGGGAATTTCAGAAGGACGACGCGGTTGGGGGTCCAGTCGCCTTCCAGCACTTCGGTCTTGCCGCCGCGCACGCAGACTTCGGCGCCGTGGGCCTTCATGGCGATGGTGGACAGGCGCTTGTACTCCTCGTACGCAGCGGGGTCCTTCACGTCGACGTTGGCGAGGATGTAGGCGCTAGGCAAAGTCGTTCTCCAGGAAACCGTTCTTCTTGGTGATGCGATCCAGCTCCACCAGGGTCTCGAGCAGGGCGCGCATCTTCGCGAGCGGCACGGCGTTGGGGCCGTCGGAGAGCGCCTTGGCCGGGTCCGGGTGCGTCTCCATGAACAGGCCGGCGACACCGACGGCGACCGCGGCGCGCGACAGCACCGGCACGAACTCGCGCTGGCCGCCCGAGCTGGTGCCTTGCCCGCCCGGCAGCTGCACGGAGTGGGTCGCGTCGAACACCACCGGCGCGCCGGTCTCGCGCATGATCGCGAGCGAGCGCATGTCGCTCACCAGGTTGTTGTAGCCGAAGCTGGCACCGCGCTCGCAGGCCATGAAGCTGTCCTCCGGCAGGCCCTTCTCGCGCGCGGCGTCGCGGGCCTTCTGGATCACGTTCTTCATGTCGCCCGGGGCGAGGAACTGGCCCTTCTTGATGTTCACCGGCTTGCCGGACTGGGCCACGGCGCGGATGAAATCGGTCTGGCGGCACAGGAAGGCGGGCGTCTGCAGCACGTCGACCACTTCCGCCACGCGCGGGATCTCCGCTTCGGTGTGGACGTCGGTCAGCACGGGCACCTTCAGCTCGCGCTTCACCTTCGCCAGGATCTCCAGGCCCTTCTCCATGCCGGGGCCGCGGAAGCTGCTGCCGGAGGAGCGGTTGGCCTTGTCGTAGCTGCTCTTGAAGATGAAGGGAATGCCGAGGGAGGAGGTGATCTCCTTGAGCTGGCCCGCCACGTCCATCTGCAGCTGCTCGGATTCGACGACGCAGGGACCGGAGATGAGGAAGAAGGGCTGGTCGAGCCCCACGTCGAAACCACAGAGCTTCATTTACGCCACCGCTTTCAGGGACTTGCCGGCCTTGCCCTGGCCCGCGGCCTGGTGTTCGACGGCGGCATGGATGAAGGAATTGAACAGCGGGTGGCCGTCCCAGGGCGTGGACTTGAATTCCGGGTGGAACTGCACGCCCATGAACCAGGGGTGCACGTCCTGCGGCAGCTCCACGATCTCGGTCAGGTGCTCGCGCTGGGTCAGCGCGGAGATCACGAGGCCGGACTTGCGCAGCAGGTCCAGGTACTTGACGTTGGCTTCGTAGCGGTGGCGGTGCCGCTCGGTCACCACGTCGCCGTAGATCTTGTGCGCCAGCGTGCCCTTGGCCACGTCGGAGCTCTGCGCGCCCAGGCGCATCGTGCCGCCCAGGTCGGAGGTTTCCGTGCGCGTCTTGATGGTGCCGTCGGCGTCCTGCCACTCGGTGATCAGCGCGATCACGGGGTGGGGCGTGTTGGGCTCGAACTCGGTGCTGTTGGCGCCCTCGAGGCCGGCGACGTCGCGCGCGTACTCGATGGTGGCGACCTGCATGCCCAGGCAGATGCCCAGGTAGGGCAGCTTGTTCTCGCGGGCGAAGCGGGCCGCGGCGATCTTGCCTTCGATGCCGCGCTTGCCGAAGCCGCCGGGCACCAGGATCGCGTCGTACTTGGCCAGCCCGTTCACGCTTTCGGGCGTGATGGTCTCCGAGTCGAGGTAGTCGATCTTCACGCGCACGTGGTTCTTCAGGCCGGCGTGGCGCAGCGCCTCGTTCAGCGACTTGTAGCTGTCGGACAGGTCGACGTACTTGCCGACCATGGCGATGTTCACCTCGCCGCGCGGATGCTCCACCTCGTACACGAGGTCGTCCCAGCGCTTCAGGTTGGCGGGCGGCGTGTTCAGGCGCAGCTTGTCGCACACGAGGCCGTCGAGGCCCTGCTCGTGCAGCACGCGCGGCACCTTGTAGATCGTGTCCACGTCCGGCATGGAGATCACGCCCCAGCGCGGCACGTTGGTGAACAGGCTGATCTTCTCGGCCTCGTCTTCCGGCACCTTGCGGTCGGCGCGGCACAGCAGCGCGTCCGGCTGGATGCCGATCTCGCGCATCTTCTGCACGGTGTGCTGCGTCGGCTTCGTCTTGAGCTCGCCCGCGGCCTGGATGAAGGGCACGTAGGTGAGGTGCACGAAGGCGGAGTTGTTCGGGCCGAGCTTCAGCGCCATCTGGCGCACGGCTTCCAGGAAGGGCAGGGACTCGATGTCGCCCACCGTGCCGCCGATCTCGACGATCGCCACGTCCACCTCGTTGGGGGTGCCGACGCCGGCACCGCGCCGGACGAATTCCTGGATCTCGTTGGTGACGTGGGGAATGACCTGCACGGTCTTGCCCAGGTAGTCGCCGCGGCGTTCCTTCTCCAGCACCGACTTGTAGATCTGGCCGGTGGTGAAGTTGTTGGCCTTGCGCATGCGCGTGGACACGAAGCGCTCGTAGTGGCCGAGGTCCAGGTCGGTTTCCGCGCCGTCGTCGGTCACGAACACCTCGCCGTGCTGGAAGGGGGACATCGTGCCCGGATCCACGTTGATGTAGGGATCGAGCTTGATCAGGGTGACTTTGAGGCCCCGCGACTCCAGGATCGCTGCGAGGGAGGCTGAGGCGATTCCCTTGCCGAGGGAAGACACCACACCGCCGGTGACGAAGACGAATTTGGTCATGTCAGGTCGGGAGGAGCGCTCCCGGGGAGGTGGTAAAGCGAGATTATAAGGAAGGTGCTCATGGCCTCCCGCTGAGTCGGGCCATGCTGTGCGAAAAACCGACGCACTGTCTGGATGAAGGAGCGCCTCGTGGTCCGGTCTTGGACGGGGCGGGCGGCCCCGTCCAAGGCCTGCGCAGCGCGTGTGCGACCGCCTACGTAGGCTGGGTTGCCCGAAGGGCACCCCAGCTTTTCGCACCGGCGCGGGTTGCTGGGGTGCGCTCCGCGCAACCCAGCCTACGCGTGCGACTCCGTCGCTGCGTGCGCGGCCAACTGCGGCGCTTCCCGGGGAGAGAGGGCGGCGACGACGAAGCCTCAGTACACTCCCGCTCCATGAACGACCTCGCCGGCAGACACATCGTCCTGGGGCTCACGGGTGGCATCGCGTGCTACAAGGCCGCGGAGCTGTGCCGCGGGTTCGTGAAGGAAGGCGCGACGGTGCAGGTCGTGATGACGGAGGCGAGCGAGCAGTTCATCACGCCCGTGACGATGCAGGCGCTCTCCGGCCGTACGGTCTACACCTCGCAATGGGACCCGCGCGAACCGAACAACATGCCGCACATCAACCTGTCGCGGCAGGCCGATGCGATCGTCATCGCCCCGTGCAGCGCGGACTTCATGGCGCGGCTGGTGCACGGGCGCGCGGACGAACTGCTGTCGCTGATGTGCCTGGCGCGTCCCATCGCGCAGGTACCGCTGCTGATCGCGCCCGCGATGAACCGCGAGATGTGGGCCCACCCCGCCACGCAGCGCAACATGGCGCAGCTGGCCGCCGACGGCGCGACCATCCTCGGCGTGGGCAGCGGCTTCCAGGCCTGCGGCGAGACCGGCGACGGCCGGATGCTGGAGCCGGAGGAACTGCTGGAGGACATCGTCGCCTTCTTCCAGCCCAAGGTGCTCTCCGGCCGCAAGGTCGTGATCACTGCGGGCCCCACCTTCGAGGCGCTGGACCCGATCCGCGGCATCACCAACCACTCCTCGGGGAAGATGGGATTCGCGATCGCGCGTGCCGCGCGCGAGGCGGGCGCGGACGTGGCCATCGTCGCCGGCCCGGTGAGCGTGCCCACGCCGCGCGGCGTGCGGCGCGTCGACGTGAAGTCGGCGCGCGACATGCTCGCTGCCACGCAGGCCGAAGTGCCCCAGGCCGACATCTTCATCGCCGCCGCGGCGGTCGCCGACTGGCGTCCCGTGACCGAGTCGGACCAGAAGATCAAGAAGGACGGCAGCGGCAGCGCGCCCACCGTGGCCTTCACCGAGAACCCCGACATCCTCGCCACCGTGGCCAAGGGCGAGCGTGCCAGGAGCGGCGCGCTGTTCTGCGTGGGCTTCGCCGCCGAGAGCCACGACCTCGTCAAGCACGCCAAGGCCAAGCGCGAGCGCAAGGACATCCCGCTGCTGGTGGGCAACATCGGCCCGCTCACCTTCGGCCAGGACGACAACCAGATGCTGCTCGTGGATGCGCAAGGCACCACGGAGCTGCCCCGCGCCTCCAAGATCGCATGCGCGCGCCGCCTCGTCGCCGAGATTGCGCGGCGCCTGCCCCGCACCTGACACCAACCGAATGCAAGTCGACGTCAAGATCCTCGATCCGCGCATCGCGGACCAGATGCCCTCCTATGCCACGCCCGGCAGCGCCGGCCTGGACCTGCGTGCCTGCCTGGATGCGCCGCTGACGCTGGAGCCCAATGCCTGGCAACTCGTGCCGACGGGCCTCGCCATGTGGCTCAAGGACCCGGGCTACGCCGCGCTGATCCTTCCGCGCTCCGGCCTCGGGCACAAGCACGGCATCGTGCTGGGCAACCTCGTCGGGCTGATCGACAGCGACTACCAGGGCCAGCTGATGGTGAGCGCCTGGAACCGCAGCGACACCGCCTTCACGCTGCAACCCATGGAACGGCTGGCCCAGCTGGTGATCGTGCCGGTGGTGCAGGCCGGCTTCCGGGTGGTCGACGAGTTCCCGCCCAGCGAGCGCGGCGCCGGCGGCTACGGCTCGACGGGCAAGAGCTGATGTATTCCGGCGTCCGCGCCGGCTGACAAGCTCTCCCAACTACTCCTACAGCAAAGTGCGGGATTGACTGCACTTGCGTGCGACCGGGCGCACGTTCAATCAGCTGTACAGGGCGCCCCCACGGTGGGTGGCGCCATGTCGAACAAGGAGAACTCCATGCGTATGACCCGCCTCGCTTCCCTGGTCACCGGCACGCTCGCCATCGCGACGCTGGCCGCCTGCTCGTCCTATGGCCCGACCTACGGCACGGCCCCGACGTACTCGACCTATCCGACCACCGCTTCGTACCCCGCCGCGGGCACCGAGTACGGCCGCATCGTGAACATCGAGTACATGCCGGTCGGCACCAGCGCTCCCACGACCAACATCCTCGGCGCCGTGATCGGCGGTGTGGCGGGCGGCGTGATCGGCAACCAGATCGGCAGCGGCTCGGGCCGCACGGCCGCGACCATCCTGGGCGCGGTGGGCGGCGCGGCGGTGGGCAACCACCTGGCCCGCAACTCCGCCGGCGCGACCACGCAGGCCGGCTACCGCATCACGATGCAGACGGACCAGGGCATCATGCGCACGTACGAAGTGCCGGCCACGGGCGACCTGCGCGTGGGCGACCGCGTGCGCGTGGACAACGGCGTGATCTATCGCGGGTAAGCGGCAGCTCGCCCATGCGAAACGCCCGGCGTTGCCGGGCGTTTTTTTATTCGCCGATGCGGAAGAAGCCCGTGCCCAGGGTGCCTTGCCCCACCTCGTCCTCCGTCGCCTCGCGCACCGCCTCCACCTTCAGGTGCAGGCGCAGCGCGATGCCCGCGAGCGGGTGGTTGCCATCGAGCACGACGTGCTCCGGGTAGATCTCGGTGACGGTGTAGAGCAGGTTGGGGGGCGCGTCCTGGCTGGTGGCGCCGGCGGGCAGGCCTTCGTAGGTCATCCCTTCCTCCAGCTCCTGCGGGAACAGCGAGCGCGGCTCCAGGTACACCTTCCGTTCGTCGTAGTCGCCGAACGCGTCCTCGGGCTCGAGGTGCAGGTCGACGCGGTCGCCCGGCTCGTGGCCCTGCAGCGCCTCCTCGATCTTCGCGAGCAGGTCGCTGCCGCCCACGAGGAATTCCACCGGCTCCTCCAGGCGATCGAGTTCCTCGCCCAGCGTGTCCTTCAGGGTCCAGGTCAGCGCGACGACGCAGTGCGATGTGATTTCCATAGGAGAATTGTCGCAGTTCCCCCCGACCGCATGGACATCGCGCAACCCTCGACCCTGCTGGGCGGCCTCACGCCGTCCCGCTTCATGAGCAGGCACTGGCAGAAGAAACCGCTGCTGGTGCGCCAGGCCATCCCCGGCTTCCAGCCCGTGCTCGCGGCGCGCGAGCTGTTCGAGCTCGCCGGCCACTCCGACGTGGAGTCGCGCGTGGTGCAGCGCGACGGCGCAGCGTGGCGCCTGCAGCGCGGACCTTTCGCGCGCCGCGCGCTGCCTTCGACGAAGCGCCCCGACTGGACGCTGCTCGTGCAGGGCGTGGACCTGCACGTGCCCGCCGCGCATGCGCTGCTGCACGGCTTTTCCTTCCTTCCCGCGGCGCGGCTCGACGACCTGATGATCAGCTACGCCACCGACGGCGGCGGCGTCGGCCCGCACTTCGACAGCTACGACGTGTTCCTGCTGCAGGCGCAGGGCCGGCGCCGCTGGCGCATCGGCCGCCAGCGCGACTTCACGCTGCAGGAAGGCGTGCCGCTGAAGATCCTCGCGCGCTTTGAGCCCGAGGAGGAATACGTGCTGGAGCCCGGCGACATGCTCTACCTGCCGCCGCGCTGGGCGCACGACGGCATCGCCGAAGGCGAATGCCAGACGTACTCGATCGGCTTCCGCGCGCCGGCGCAGGCGGAGCTCGCGCGCGAGCTGCTGCAGCGCATCGCCGACGAGGCGGCGGAAGGCGAGGGCGAGCCGCGCCTGTACCGCGATCCGGCGCAGCCCGCCACGGCCAGCCCGGGAGCCATCCCGGAGGGGATCTCCGATTTCGCGCGCAACGCGCTTGCCGCGGCGTTGAAGGACCCGCACGCGCTCGACCGCGCGCTGGGCGAATACCTCACCGAACCGAAGCCGAACGTGTGGTTCGAGCCGGCCAGCGCGCCGCGCCGCCTCCGCTCGGTGGTGCTGGACCCGCGCACGCGCATGCTGCACGATCGCAGGCACGTGTTCATCAACGGCGAGGCGTGGCGTGCCGCGGGCCGCGACGCGGCGCTGATGCGGCGGCTCGCCGACCGCCGTCGCCTGGACGCGCAGGACCTCGAAGGCGCGAGCGAAGCCGCGCGCGACCTGCTGCTGTCCTGGTGCGAGGCCGGCTGGCTGCAGGCGAACGGAGGTGCACCATGAGCGAAGGGGCGCCGGCACTGCCGGACAAGCGCTTCGAAGGCCGCGAGGAATTCCGGCAGCTCGTGCGCGACGCACTGGCGGAGGCGGCGCGCGCGGGCTGGCGCGAGATCATCCTCAGCGACGCGAGCTTCGAGGATTGGCCACTCGGCGAGCGCGCGGTGGCAGAGTCCCTGCAGGCGTGGTCCGCCACGGGCCGGCACCTGGTGCTGCTGGCCAAGCGCTACGACGTCGTCACGCGGCAGCACGCGCGCTTCGTGCGCTGGCGCGGCGCCTGGTCGCACATCGTGAGCGCCAGCGCCTGTCCCGCCGCCGACCCGCTGGACCTGCCCAGCGCGATCTGGAGCCCGCAGTGGGTGCTCGAGCGTCGCGACGCGCTGCGCAGCAATGGTTTCTGCGGCAGCGAGCCCGAGCGGCGCGTCGCGTTGCGCGAATCGCTCGACGCCTGGCTGCAGAAGTCCACCCCGGCCTTTCCCGCCACCACGCTCGGGCTGTGAGCGGGGTTCCCGATCTACTGGTTAACCCCGAAAAAATTGTTTTGAACGCTATAATGTTTGGCTGAGTTGGACGGGTGCTAGCCTTTCCGCTCGGTCACTAGCGGCATCGACCGCCAGGACATTCCGGATCCGCTTGTCCCATTCCCATAGAAGGAAACCTGAAATGAAGAAATCGCTCGTTCTGGCCGCCCTGGTCGCTGCCGCTGCCCTGTCCGCTTGCGGCAAGAAGGAAGAGCCGGCGCCCGCGCCCGCTCCCGCTCCGGCTGCTGCCCCGATGCCCGCCCCGGCCCCGGCCGCTGCTCCCGCCGCCGACGCTGCCGCCGGTGCTGCTTCCGCTTCCGCCGGTGCCGCTTCCGCTGCCGCGGGCGCTGCGTCCGACGCCGCTGCTGCCGCTTCCGGCGCTGCCTCCGGCACCAAGTAAGCACAGCTTCGCTTGGACGAAAAAGCCGCCCTCGGGCGGCTTTTTTCATGCGTGAATTCATCGGTGGGGTTCGCGTTGCTCACCTGCCGGCGCTGGCGCGCCGCCACCCTACAGGAAACCGGCGATGCGCGCGTTTGGGGTAGGGTGGGGCGGCGCAGCCGCCGGCGGTGAGCGAAGCGAGCCCCACCGCCCGCGCAGCGGCTCACGCCACCAACCACCCGCTCCCGCTGCGCCCATCCGCGATGTGGATCTCGGCGGCACTGCCCAGCGCGCCTACCAGCGCAGCGCGCGCCAGCTCGGGCGTGTTGTTCTGCTCGCTCAGGTGCGCGCCCACGACCTGCCGCAGGTTGCCCGCCGCCAGCAGCGCCTGCGCCAGCGCGCCCGCGGCGCTGTTGGCCAAGTGCCCCCAGTCGCCGCCGACGCGGCGCTTGAGGAACCAGGGATACGGCCCGTCCTGCAGCATCGCCTCGTCGTGGTTGCACTCCAGCAGCAGCGTGGCGCAGCCGGCGAGTTCCTGCTGCACGTGGGGCGTCACGTGGCCCAGGTCGGTCAGCACGCCCAGGCGCACGTTGCCGTCGGTGCACGACAGCTGCAGGGGCTCGCGCGCATCGTGCGGCACCGTGAAAGGCCGCACCTGCAGGCCGCGCACCTCGAACACGTCGCCATCGGCCGCGAGGCGCACCAGACCGCCGAAGTCCGGCTGGCCGAGCGCCGCGTACGTGCCCTGGCTCATGTAGACGGGGATGCGCTCGCGCATGGCGAGCCGCTGCGCGCAGCCGATGTGGTCGGCGTGCTCGTGCGTGATGAAGATGGCGTCGATCTGCTCGGCCAGCATGCCGGCGGCGCCCAGGCGCTTCTCCAGCTCGCGGATGCCGAGGCCGCAGTCCACCAGCAGGTGCGTGGGGGAACCCTCGCCGCTTGCCTGGATGACGGTGGCGTTGCCAGTGCTGCCACTGCCCAGGGACTTGAAACGGATCACTTGCGTCGGTCCAAAAGACAAGGCCCGCCGAAGCGGGCCTTGCATGCGCTTCCTTACTTCAGGTCGTCCGCGATCACCTGCACGATCCTCTGCGCGTTCGCGGAGGTCTCGGGCGCGCCGTTGGCGTTGAGCACCGACACGGTGGTGGTCTGGCCTTCCGCCTTCAGGTTGATGCGGTACTTCAGCGGCTGTTCCGCCGGCGTGCTGCGGCTGAACAGCTTGCCGAGGAAGCCCGGCTCCTTCTTGTCCGGGTTCGGCGGCACGTAGCGCACGAAGTAGGTGCCCTGGCTGCGGTCGCGGTCCTCCACCGTGAAGCCGGTGCGGTCCAGCGCCAGGCCGACGCGGCGCCAGGCGCGGTCGAAGCCTTCGTCGATGACGACCACGGGCTGGTTGTTGACGGAGGCGACGCGCGAGGTGGGCTTGTCGGCCGCCACGCTGGTCGCGGCCGCGGCCTGCGCCTGCGGCGCGCCGAGCTTGACCATCAGGCGGCGCAGGAACTCGGCCTCGAGCTCGGGGTCGGCCGGGCGGGGCTGCCACACGGTCTGGTCCTGCTCGCGGTTGTTGTAGACCTCCTGCATGCCGCGGTGGCTGATGAAGATCTCGGTGCCGCCCGCGGCGGAGCGCTCGAAGCGCGTGCGGAACTTGTCGCGTTCGGAGGTGGAGTAGACGGAGTCGATCACCTTGCCGAGGGTGCTGCGGATGAAGTCCTGCGGGATCTTCGCGCGGTTCTCCGCCCAGTCGGTCTCCATGATGCCCAGGTTGGGCTGGTCCATGGCGAGCAGGAAGCCGCTTTCCTGCCAGAAGTCGCGCACCGGGCCCCACAGCTGGTCGGCCGGGCGGTTCACCACCAGCCAGCGCTGGTTGCCCGCGCGCTCGATGCGCACGTCGCCGACGGCGGTCGCCGCGGTGGGCAGGTTGGGCACGGACTGGCCGAGCGCATAGGTGCTGGCGGACACGGGCCCGCCGGGCACCACGTAGCGCGATTCGCGGTTCAGCTGCGTCAGGTCCGGCGGCACCTCCAGCGACGGGCCCTTCTGCGCGCTCTTGTAATCGATCTTGTCGCCCTCCAGCACGGAGCAGGCGGAGAGCGCCACGGCCATGGCAAGCAGCAGGCCGGACTTCACGGTCAACTTCATCGAATCCCCTCTATCTCTTCCTGGCCCGCTTCAGAGCAGGCCGCTGGCGCGCAGCGCGCCTTCGACAATCGCTTCGTTGGCCTTGGCGAGCGGCGTCATCGGCAGGCGCAGCGCGCCGCCCATGAGGCCCATGCGGGCCATCGCCCACTTCACCGGGATCGGGTTGGCTTCCACGAACAGGTGCCGGTGCAGCGGCAGCAGCTGCAGCTGGATTTCCATCGCGCGCTTCGCGTCGCCCGCGACGGCCGCGACGCACAGTTCGTGCATCAACTTGGGCGCGACGTTGGCCGTCACGCTGATGTTGCCGTGGCCGCCGCACAGCATCAGTGCCACGGCGGTCGGGTCGTCGCCCGAATAGATCGAGAAGCCCTTCGGCGCCTCGCGCACCAGCCACTGGGCACGTTCGATGTTGCCGGTGGCTTCCTTGATGCCGACGATCCCGGGCACTTCGGCCAGGCGCAGCACGGTGTCGTGCAGCATGTCCGCGACGGTGCGGCCGGGCACGTTGTAAAGCACCATGGGCAGGTCGCCGGTCTTCTCGGCGATGGCCTTGAAGTGCCGGTACTGCCCTTCCTGCGTGGGCTTGTTGTAGTAAGGCACGACCTGCAGCTGGCAGTCGGCGCCGACCTTCTGCGCGTACTTGGCCAGGGCGATGGCCTCGACCGTGGAGTTCGCGCCGCAGCCGGCCATGATCGGCACGCGGCCGCGGGCCTGCTCCACGGAGACGCGGATGATCTCCTGGTGCTCCTCGACGTCGACGGTGGGCGATTCGCCCGTGGTGCCGACCACGCCGATGCAGTCCGTGCCTTGCTGGATGTGCCAGTCGACGAGCTTGCGCAGCGTCGGGTAGTCGACGCTGCCGTCGTCGTGCATCGGCGTCACGAGCGCCACGATGCTGCCAGTAATCGGTGTCATGGGTGTTTCCCGGGAATAGGCGATTCTAACTAGAGCGGGTAACGCGGTCGTGTACTGCCGGCGGGCTCGCGCACGGCGGCGATGCGCTGGACGTACCGGGGCGGGTCCTCGAGGAAGCCGTCCTCGTACGCCACGACCCGCAGCCCGGCGTAGGCATGCAGCAGTTCGCCTGGGGCGAGCAGGAAATCCGCCCGCGAAGGCTTGCCGACCGTCTCGTTGCCCTGCGCAAAGGTCTCGTGCAGCAGGACGCCGCCCGGCGCCACGGCTTCCAGGATCCGCGGGAAGAGCGGGCGCCAGAGATAGTTCGTGACGACGACCGCGTCGAAGCTGCGGCCGGCGAGCGGCCAGGGGCCCCCCTCGATGTCGGCCTGCAATGTCTCGGCGATGCCCTGCAATGTCGCGAGCGCGTCGGCGTCGCGGTCGACGCCCAGCACGCGGTGGCCGCGCGCGGCGAAGAAGCGCGAGTGCCGCCCGCGTCCGCAGGCGAGGTCCAGCACCGTCCCGCCCGCCGGCACCAGGGGGGCGAAGCGGGCGATCCAGGGGGAGGGAGCTTCGGTTCCGTGCATGGGTCTTTCTCCCTCCCCTTCCGGGGGCGGGTTGGGGTGGGGGCTAGCGCGGACGCGCCTCTTCCTTCAGCGCCTTCAGCGCCATGTCCTCCACGATGCCCGGCGCGAGCAGCTTGATGAAGCGGCCGACCTTGGCCTTGGCCGTCATCACCACCTCGCGCTGGCGCCGGTCCATGCCGTCGATGATCAGCCGGGCGCATTCCTCCACGGACATCATGTCGTCCTCGTTGAGGCCGCTGCGGCCCGCGGGCTGGCCCTCGGCGTTGTAGCCCCGGTAGCGGATGCGCGTGTCGACCGCGCCGGGATAGGCGATGGTCACGCTCACGCCGGTCGGCTTCATCTCGGCGCGCAAGGCCTCGAAGAAGCCGGTCATCGCGAACTTCGTCGCGCTGTACGCGGTGCGGCCGGGCACGCCGATCATGCCGGCATGCGAGCTCACGGCGACGATGCGGCCCCGCGCCTGCTTCAGGTGGGGCAGGGCCTCGTGCGTGCACCACACGGATCCCCACAGGTTCACCTGCATCAGGTCCAGGTACCAGTGCAGGTCCTCGGCCTTCACGTCGGCGAAGTTGGCCTGCGCGGAGATGCCGGCGTTGTTCACCAGCGTGTCGAGGCGGCCGAAGCGCTCGATGGTGCGGGAGACCAGGGCGCGGCACTGCGCCTCGACGGCCATGTCCATGGCCACCGTCAGCACCTCGCTGCCGTGCGCGCGGCACTGCGCGGCGACGGCATCGAGCTTGTCCTGGCTGCGCCCGGAGAGCACGAGCGCCAGTTGGCCCTTGTGGGTCGCCGCGAGCTGGCGGGCCATCTCCGCCCCGATGCCGTCGGAGCCGCCGGTGATGAGGATGACGTTCATGGCGGCGGATTGTGAACGCGCCGCCCGGCGTGGCGCAGGGGGGCCTCCCTAAAGGGATAGGAGGAAACGCTTATCGAACGGTGGGGAAGCAGGACCACACGAATTCGCCCACGGCCACCATCATCTCGGGGCGCGAGTACAGGAGGAACACGGCGCCCAGCACCACCGCCGCGGCGCCGTAGGCGAGCAGGGTGCGGGTGCGGGTCGCCACGTCAGGCCGCCTGCGGCGTGGCGCCGCGCGCGATGGGGGCTTCGCGCACCGGCAGGTTCACCAGCGCCGCGAAGATGCCCAGGGCGATGGAGAGGTACCAGACGACGTCGTAGCTGCCGGTGCGGTCGTACAGCATGCCGCCCAGCCAGACGCCCATGAAGGAGCCGATCTGGTGGCTGAAGAAGACGAAGCCGCCCAGCATGGACAGGTGCGCCACGCCGAAGATCTGCGCCACCGTCGCATTGGTGGGCGGCACGGTCGACAGCCATAGCAGGCCGATGACGGCGGAGAACACGAAGATCGACGGCTGCGACAGCGGCACCAGCAGGAACAGCGTGATCGCGATCGAGCGTCCCAGGTAGATGGACGCCAGGATCTTGCGGCGCGCGAACTTCTGGCCCAGGGCGCCCGCGAAGTAGGAGCCGAACACGTTGAACAGGCCGATCAGCGCGAGCGAGGTCGTGGCGACCTGGGGCGAGAAGCCGTGGTCCTTCAGGTAGCTGGGCATGTGCACGCCGATGAACACCACCTGGAAGCCGCAGACGAAGTAACCCGCCGTCAGCAGCAGGAAGCTCGGGTAGCGCAGGGCCTCGGACAGCGCGTGTGCCACCGACTGCTCGCGTTTCGGCGCCTGGCCGCCGGTGAAGCCCGGCTCGCGCAGGCCCCAGGCGAGCGGGATGATCAACAGCACCGCGGCCGAGAGCACGTACAGCGCCGTCTGCCAGCCCAGCGCGCCGATCAGGAAGCCGTCGACCGGCAGCATGAGGAACTGGCCGAAGGAGCCGGCGGCCGCCGCCACGCCCATCGCCCAGGAGCGCTTGGCCGGATCCACCTGCCGCCCGAGCACGCCGTAGATCACCGCGTAGGTCGTGCCGGCCTGCGCCGCGCCGATCAGGACGCCCGCGAACAGGGCGAACAGCTGCGGGTTGGGCGCCGCCGCCATGCCCCAGAGGCCCACCGCGTAGAGCACCGCGCCGCCGACCAGCACGCGGAAGGCGCCGAAGCGGTCCGCCAGCATGCCGGCGAAGATGCCGCAGAAGCCCCAGGCGAGGTTCTGCACCGCGATCGCGAAGGAGAAGGTCTCCCGGCTCCAGCCCTGTGCCTGCGTCACGGGCAGCAGCCAGAGGCCGAAGCCGTGCCGGATGCCCATGGACAGGGTCACGATCATGGCGCCGCAGGCCAACACCTGCACCATGGAGAGCTTGCGATCGACGGGATTCATGCGCGGACTGTAGCGGGAAGGCCTCAGCGAGGCTTGCCGCGCAACTGACAACCCTGTTGAAATGTTTTGGCGGGATTGATGAGAGCCGCGCATGAATGTAGGCTAGCCTGTATATCCGTCCAGTGGCGCAAGACGCGCCGACTACAATCCCCACCCCTATGGCCACCAAACCATCCGAGTACTCCGAAGGTTCGATCCGGGTCCTGAAAGGGCTGGAGCCCGTCAAGCAGCGGCCCGGCATGTACACACGTACCGACAACCCCCTGCACGTCCTGCAGGAGGTCCTGGACAACGCCGCCGACGAGGCCCTCGCGGGCCACGGCAAGCGCATCAAGGTCATCCTGCACACCGACGGCTCCGTGAGCGTCGAGGACGACGGCCGCGGCATCCCCTTCGGCCTGCACCCCGAGGAGAAGGCGCCCGTCATCGAGCTGGTCTTCACCCGCCTGCACGCCGGCGGCAAGTTCGACAAGGGCAAGGGCGGCGCCTACAGCTTCTCCGGCGGCCTGCACGGCGTGGGTGTGTCCGTGACCAACGCGCTCGCCAAGCGGCTGGAGGCCACCAGCTACCGTGACGGCGAGGCCGCCACCATCGTGTTCGCCGGCGGCGACGTCGAGGAGAAGCTGAAGAAGCGCAAGGCCGGCCCCGAGGACCGCAAGCAGGGCACCACCGTGCGCGTGTGGCCCGACGCGAAGTACTTCGACACCACCGCGCTGCCGATGAACGAGCTCGCCCACCTGCTGCGCAGCAAGGCGGTGCTGATGCCCGGCGTGACCGTGCAGCTGGTCGACGAGAAGAAGAAGGACACCCAGAGCTGGCAGTACAAGGGGGGTCTGCGCGACTACCTGATGCAGACGCTGCCGGCCGACCCGGTGATCCCGCTGTTCGAAGGCGAGGGCTTCGCCGACAGCAACGAGAACTTCGCCGAAGGCGAGGGCGCCTCCTGGTGCGTCGCCTTCACGGAAGACGGCCAGCCGGTGCGCGAGAGCTACGTCAACCTGATCCCGACCACCGCCGGCGGCACGCACGACAGCGGCCTGCGCGACGGCCTGTTCAACGCGGTCAAGAGCTTCATCGAGCTGCACAACCTGCAGCCCAAGGGCGTGAAGCTGCTGCCCGAGGACGTGTTCGCCCGCGCTTCCTACGTGCTCTCCGCCAAGGTGCTCGACCCGCAGTTCCAGGGGCAGATCAAGGAGCGGCTGAATTCGCGCGATGCGGTGCGGCTCGTGTCCTCGTTCGTGCGCCCGGCGCTGGAGCTCTGGCTGAACCAGCACGTCGAGTACGGCAAGAAGCTCGCCGAGCTCGCGATCAAGGCGGCGCAATCGCGCCAGAAGGCCGGCCAGAAGGTCGAGAAGCGCAAGGGATCCGGCGTCGCCGTGCTCCCCGGCAAGCTGACCGACTGCGAGAGCAAGGACCTCGCGCACAACGAGCTGTTCCTGGTGGAGGGCGACTCCGCCGGCGGCAGCGCGAAGATGGGCCGCGACAAGGAGTCGCAGGCCATCCTGCCGCTGCGCGGCAAGGTGCTGAACACCTGGGAGGTCGAGCGCGACCGCCTGTTCGCCAACACCGAGATCCACGACATCTCCGTGGCGATCGGCGTCGACCCGCACGGCGCGAGCGACACGAACGTGGACCTCTCCGGGCTGCGCTACGGCAAGATCTGCATCCTCTCGGACGCCGACGTCGACGGCTCGCACATCCAGGTGCTGCTGCTGACGCTGTTCTTCCGCCACTTCCCCAAGCTGATCGAGGCGGGCAACGTGTACGTCGCGCGCCCGCCGCTGTTCCGCGTCGACGTGCCGGCGCGCGGCAAGAAGCCCGCGGGCAAGGAGTACGCGCTGGACGAGGGCGAGCTCACGCACATCCTGGACAAGCTGCGCAAGGAAGGCGTGAAGGAAGGCGCCTGGACCATCAGCCGCTTCAAGGGCCTGGGCGAGATGAGCGCGGAACAATTGTGGGAAACCACGCTGAATCCCGACACGCGGCGCCTGCTGCCCGTCCAATTGGGCAAGCTGGATTTCACCGGCACGGAGACACTCATCACCAAGCTCATGGGCAAGGGGGAAGCCGCTGCCCGCCGCGAGCTGATGGAATTGCACGGCGACGCCGTGGAAGTGGACATCTGAGCCCCATGAACACCGCAGCCGCCGCACCCCAGGCCCGCGCCGCGCGGGTGCGCCTGCGCCCCACCATGCAGAGCGACCTGGACTTCGTGCTCTCGCTCGAGCGCGACCCGGACAACCTGCCGTACATCACGCCCTGGGAGCGCATCCAGCACGAGGCGGCGATCCGCTTCCCGGACTTCCGGCACTTCATCATCGAGACGGGCGAAGGGCTCGAAGCCGGCGGCTTCCTGATCTTCGTCGGCTGCCGCAACCAGCACCTGTCGGTGGAACTGAAGCGCATGGTCGTGCGCGACAAGAACCAGGGCTTCGGGCGCGCGGCGCTGCGCGTGGCCAAGAAGATCGCCTTCGACGACCTGGGCGCGCACCGCTTCTGGCTGGACATCAAGAAGCGCAACTTGCGGGCGAAGGGCCTCTACGACAGCGAAGGCTTCGTCTTCGAGGGCGAGCTGCGCGAGGCCGTCAAGGTGGAAGGCGGCTACGACTCCCTGGTGGTGATGTCCATGCTGCAGGAAGAGTTCGCCTCGCGCCGCAGTCGCGCGATGGAGCTGCAGGGATGATGCGACGCCTCGCCTGCGCCGTGCTCTTCGCCGCTGCCCTGGCCGCGTCACCCGCGCGCGCGGAGGTCTGGGGCTACGTCGACGAGAAGGGCGTGGCGCACTTCGCGGCGGAGCAGCTCGACGCGCGCTACGAGCTGTTCTTCCGCGGCGGCGAAAGCTTCGACACCGCCGAAGGCGTGCAGACGCCGCGCGAGGTCGCCGTCCCGACGAAGTCCGCCAGCAAGCTGCTCGCGTACTTCGACATCTCCCCGAGCTACAAGCAGGTGAAGCACCACCTGCGCGAGGCTTCGCGCGAGCACGGCATCGACCTCGAGCTGCTGCAGGCCCTGATCGCCACCGAGTCGGGTTTCGACACGGCGGCGGTCTCGCCGAAGGGCGCGGTCGGCCTGATGCAGATCATGCCCGCCACGGCCGAACGCTACGGCGTGCGCGGCGACGGCAAGACGCCGGTCGCGCGCAAGCTCGTCGACCCCCGCACCAACGTCCGCACCGGCACGCGCTACCTGCGCGACCTGATCCGCATGTTCCCCGGCCGGCTGGAGCTGGCGCTCGCGGCCTACAACGCCGGCGAGGGGGCAGTGCAGCGCGCGGGCAACCGCATCCCCAATTACCGCGAGACCCAGAACTACGTGAAGACGGTCATGCAGCTGTACGGCATGCTGAAACCGCCGGCCATGACGGCGTCGTCCGGGGGCAGTCCCCCGAAGCGCGTGCAGATGGAATTGCCCGGCCCCGCGGCGCGGCGCAACCTGCCGCCCGGGATGGCCGCCGCCGCGCCGCCACCGGGTCCCGAGGCCGAAACCGTGCTCGATTACTGACGCATGCCGCATCGGAACGACAGCGGCCGCGGCCAGGGAGGGCCGAGCCGGTGAACGCGCAGATCGATCCCGCGCAGCTCTGGCTGGGCGCCTGCGTCGGCGCGCAGGTGCTGCTGGTGTTCCTCACCGTCATCCAGGCCAACACCTACGGCGAGCGGGGCCTGCTGCTGCACGCCGCCGCCACGCTGATGGCGGTCGTCGCGGTGCAGGCGCTCGTGGGCAACCACCCCCTGCTGCACCCCGCCGTGCTCCTGCTGGTGCCGGCGCTCGCCGGCCTGCAGCTCATGGAGCTCATGAGCCATGCGGGCGGCATGCGCAAGGCGCGGCGCTGGCTGCTGGCGACGAGCGTCGGCGTGCTGCCGGTGATGGCCGTGGCCGCGCTCTACACCGAGTGGGCGCTGGCGGCCGGCCTGGTGCTCTGGCTCGCGGTGGTGGTGCTGCTGCTGCTGCGTGCCTGGCGCCAGAGCAACCCGTGGATCTGGTGGCTGGTGCCCGCGCTCGCGGCGCTGGTCGGCGCCGGCATCGAGATCGTGGCCGACGTGCCGCCCTACGACCTGGACGACGCCGTGCTGGCGGCGGGCCTGCTCACGGTGTGGGCCGGCTGCACCTACCTGGCCACGGTCTGGCGCGGCCGCATCTTCGGCGAGACCCGCGCCCGCATCAACGCGCGCAACACGGTCGACCCGCTCACCGGGCTGGCCACGCCGATGGTGCTGGCCGAGCGCATCCTCGCCGCGCGCCACCTCACGCGCCGCTACGGCCATCCGAGCGTGGTGATGCTGGTGCACATCGAGAACCTCCCGGCGCTGGCGGCGGAATTCGGCCCGGAGGCGGCGGAGTCGGCCGTGCTCGCCGCGGCGAACCGCGTGCGCGAGTCGCTGCTGCGCGGCGGCGACGTCGCGGCCCGCGTGGCGCACGCGCGCATCGGCGTGCTGGCCGAGGGCGCGGCGCCGCCGGAAGCGGCCGCCACGGTGGCGACGCGCATCCTCGTGGCCGGGCTGAAGGAACCGCTGGCGGCCGCGCGCGCGGAATACCTGCGCTTCCGCATCGTGCTGGCCGCGGTGCCGGCGGACGAGACTCCGCCCCGGCGCTTGCTGTACAAACTGAACCAGCGCATGGACCAGGAGCTGCGCGGCGGTTCCGAACGGCGCATCGCGACGATGTCGCAGGACGAACTGCTGCAGCCAACGGCACCTTCCCCCTTGACCCCCTAGAAGAAGACACCATGGAGCAGGAACTCATCACCTTCGGCAACGGCGACGACGGCAGCGGGCTGGACCTGGCGAGCTACGCGCAGCGCGCGTACCTCGAATACGCCCTCAGCGTCGTCAAGGGCCGTGCGCTCCCCGACGTGGCCGACGGCCAGAAACCCGTGCAGCGGCGCATCCTGTACTCGATGTACCGCATGGGCCTTGCCTTCGGCGGCGGCAACGCCGGCGCCAAGCCCGTGAAGAGCGCGCGCGTCGTCGGCGACGTGCTGGGCCGCTTCCACCCGCACGGCGACCAGGCCGCGTACGACGCGCTCGTGCGCATGGCGCAGGACTTCGCGCAGCGCTATCCGCTGATCGACGGCCAGGGCAACTTCGGCAGCCGCGACGGCGACGGCGCCGCGGCGATGCGCTACACCGAAGCGCGCCTGGCGAAGATCGCCAACCTGCTGCTCGACGAGATCGACGAGGGCACGGTCGAATTCGTCCTCAACTACGACGGCAGCACGCAGGAGCCGGTGGTGCTGCCCGCGCGCCTGCCGTTCGCGCTGCTCAATGGCGCCAGCGGCATCGCTGTGGGCCTCGCGACCGAGATCCCTTCGCACAACCTGCGCGAGGTGGCGGAAGCCTGCGTCGCGCTGGTCAAGAACCCGAAGCTGTCCGACGAGGACCTGTTCACGCTGGTGCCCGGGCCGGACTATCCGGGTGGGGGCCAGATCATCTCCAGCGCGAGCGACATCGCGGAGGCCTACGCCAGCGGCCGCGGGTCGCTGAAGGTGCGCGCCCGCTGGAAGATCGAGGACCTCGCGCGCGGCCAGTGGCAGATGGTCGTGACCGAGCTGCCGCCGGGCGTGAGCACGCAGAAGGTGCTGGAGGAAATCGAGGAGCTCACCAACCCCAAGGTCAAGGCAGGCAAGAAGGCGCTGTCGCAGGACCAGGTGCAGATGAAGCAGACCATCCTGGCGGTGCTGGACACGGTGCGCGACGAGTCGAGCAAGGACGCGCCGGTGCGCCTGGTGTTCGAGCCCAAGACCAGCAAGATCGACCAGCAGGAACTCACGACCACGCTGCTCGCGCACACCTCGCTGGAGACGTCGGCGCCGATCAACCTCACCATGGTGGGCCTCGACGGCAAGCCGGTGCAGAAGTCGCTGCGGCAGATGCTCACGGAGTGGATCGAGTTCCGCCAGCGCACCATCGAGCGCCGCTCGCGGCACCGCCTCGACAAGGTGCTGGACCGCATCCACATCCTCGAAGGCCGGCAGCTGGTGCTGCTGAACATCGACGAGGTGATCCGCATCATCCGGCACAGCGACGAGCCGAAGCAGGCGCTGATCGCGCGCTTCCACCTCACCGACCGCCAGGCCGAGGACATCCTCGAGATCCGCTTGCGCCAGCTGGCGCGGCTGGAAGCGATCAAGATCGAGCAGGAGCTGAAGGAACTGCGCGGCGAGCAGGCGAAGCTGGAGGAGATCCTCGGCTCGCCCGCGGCGCTGCGCCGCCTGATGGTCAAGGAGATCGAGGCGGACACCAAGACCTTCGGCGATGCGCGCCGCACGCTGATCCAGGCCGAGAAGAAGGCCGTGGCGGAAGTGAAGGTGGTCGACGAGCCGGTGACGGTGGTGGTCTCGCAGAAGGGCTGGGTGCGCGCCCGCCAGGGCCACGGCCACGACGCGGCGAGCTTCGCGTTCAAGGCCGGCGACGGCCTGTACGGCACCTTCGAGTGCCGCACGGTCGACACCTTGCTCGCCTTCGGCAGCAACGGGCGCGTGTACTCCGTGCCGGTCTCCATCCTCCCCGGCGCGCGCGGCGACGGCCAGCCGCTCACGACCTTCATCGAGCTGGAGTCGGGCACGCAGCTCGTGCACTACTTCGCGGGCGCGCCCACGGCGTGGCTGCTGCTGTCCAACTCGGGCGGCTACGGCTTCCTGGCGCAGGTGGAGAACATGGTCTCGCGCCAGAAGGGCGGCAAGTCCTTCCTGTCGCTGGGCGCGGGCGAGACGGTCTGCCGTCCCTCGGCGGCCAACGTGCCGCCGCAGATCCCGGCCACGCACGTGTGCTGCGCTTCGACCGGCAAGCGCATCCTGACCTTCGAGATCTCCGAGCTCAAGCCCATGGCCAATGGCGGCCGCGGCCTGATGCTGATGGACCTGGAGCCGAAGGAGGAACTCGCGGGCGCGGCGGCCTATACGCGGTCCGTGCGCATCACGGGCCTGGGCCGCGGCGACAAGGACCGCGAGGAGGTGCTCGAGGTGCGCTCGCTGAACAACGCGAAGGGCGCGCGCGGCCGCAAGGGCAAGGTCGCCGACCTCGGGTTCAAGCCGCTGTCGGTCACGCGCGTCGAGTGATGGAACGCCGGCGCCTGCGCGCGGGCCAGCCGATCACGCCCCAGGAGTTCGACGAGCTGTCGGACGAGGAGCTGGAGCGGCTGGTGCCGAAGAAGTACCGAGAGTTCTTCCCCGGCAAGGACGCGTGCGCCGACGGCTTCTTCTACCTGCACGACGGCACGGCGTACAGCTTCTACCGGGGCGGGTTGCTGGACGAATGACGCCGGCCCACGAAGTGCAGTTGAGCTAGATCAGGTCGCCGGGTGCCGGCGCGGTGGAGCATGGCGCGAAACCACGGAGGGCCCCCCATGAGCACGACCGCGATCCAGCCACCCGGTACGCCGGCTGCCGGCGCCGCAACCCCGGCGCACGGCGGCCTTCTCCCCCGCATCGGGCTGCTCGCCGCCGTCGCGGCACTGGTGTTGATCCTGCTGCTGCCCGCGCAGGAGAAGCTGCCCGTCTCCGGGCAGGTCATGCTGGGCATCCTGGCTTTCGCCGTGATCGTCTGGATGACCGAGGCGCTCGACTACGCGGTGAGCGCCGTCGTGATCGCCGCGCTCATGGTCTTCCTGCTCGCCTTCGTTCCCGACGCCGCGAAGCCGGCCGGGCCCGCGATGGGGACGGGGGCGGCGCTGACGCTGGCCTTGTCCGGGTTCTCCAGCAGCGCGGTGGCCCTCGTCGCCGCGGCCTGCTTCATCGCCGCCGCCATGACGGCCACCGGCCTGGACCGGCGCATCGCGCTGCGCGTGCTCTCGCGCATGGAGGCGCGCACGAGCCGCATCGTGATCGGCGCCATGGTGGTCGGCTTCCTGCTGGCGTTCATCGTCCCGAGCGCCACCGCGCGCGCCGCGTGCCTCATGCCGATCATGATCGGCTTCATCCATGCCTTCGGCGTGGAGCGCCGCAGCCGCTTCGCCGCGCTGCTGGTGATCACCGCGGCGCAGACGGTGAGCGTGTGGAACATCGGCATCAAGACGGCCGCGGCGCAGAACATGGTGGCGATCGGCTTCCTGGAAAAGCAGTTCGGCACCGGCATCACCTGGACCGAGTGGTTCATCGCGGGCGCGCCGTTCTCGGCGCTGCTGTCGGTGGCGCTCTACTTCATCATGACCCGCATGCTCCGTCCGGAGGTCGAGGAGATCCGCGGCGGCATGGCGGGCATCCGCGAGCAACTGGCCGCCCTCGGGCCCATGACCCCGGCGCAGTGGAAGCTGCTCGCCCTCGTGCTGCTCCTGCTCGGGTTCTGGTCCACCGAAGGCGTGCTGCACAGCTTCGACACCTCGTCGACGACGATCGCCGCCATCGCCCTGATGCTGATGCCGGGCATCGGCGTGATGGACTGGAAGGCGTCGCAGAAGGGCTTCCCCTGGGGCACCGTGGTGCTGTTCGCCGTGGGCATCAGCGTGGGCACCGCGCTGCTGAAGACGCAGGCGGCGGCCTGGCTCGCCAACCTGATCGTCACGCACCTGGGGCTGCAGCAGGCGAGCGCCTTCGCCATCCTGCTGCTGCTCTCGGTCTTCCTGATCGTGATCCACCTGGGCTTCGCCAGCGCCACGGCGCTGGCGTCGACCATGATCCCCATCATCATGAGCGTGCTCGGCACCGTGCAGACCCCGGGGCTGAACGTGGTCGGCATGACGATGCTGCTGCAGTTCGTGGTCAGCATCGGCTTCATCCTGCCGGTGAACTCGCCGCAGGCGATGATCGCCTACGGCACCGACACCTTCGCGGCGCGCGACTTCGTGCGCACCGGCGTCGTGATCACGGCGGCTGCGCTCGTGCTGCTGGTCGTGTTCGCGCTGACCTACTGGCCGTGGATGGGGTACATGACCGTGGAGCGCTGAGCGCGCGCCTCAGACTTCGGCGATCAGCTCGATCTCCACGCAGGCACCCGTCGGGATCTGCGCGACGCCGAAGGCGCTGCGCGCGTGGGCGCCCTTGTCGCCGAAGACCTGGCCGAGGAGCTCGCTCGCGCCGTTGGTGACCAGGTGGTGCTCGGTGAAGTCCGGCGCGGAGTTCACCAGGCTCATCACCTTCACGATGCGCTTGACGTTGTTCAGGTCACCCACCGCGGCCTGCAGCGTCCCCATCAGGTCGATGGCGATCGCGCGAGCGGCCTGCTTGCCTTCCTCGGTCTGCATGGTCTTGCCCAGCTGGCCGACCCAGGACTTGCCGTCCTTCTTCGCGATGTGGCCGGAGAGGAAGACGAGATTGCCCGTGCGCACGAAAGGCACGTAGGCGGCCGCGGGCGTGGCGACCGGGGGCAGGGTGATGTTCAGTTCCTTCAGCTTGTCGTAGACGTTCATGGTTCGCTCCTTGGTGCCGCGATCATGCCGCCATTCTCGGCGGGCGTGACGGTGACGGCTACGCGCAGGGTGTGGTGCGCTCCGCCGTGGATCACGCCGCGCATGGGCGACACGTCGGCGTAGTCCCGGCCGATGGCGAGCGTCACGTAGTCTTCGCCGGGGCTGCGGTCGTTGGTCGGGTCGAGGTCCACCCACTGGCCGCCGCTTTCCGCGCCGGGCAGGTACACCGAGACCCAGGCGTGCGAAGCGTCGCAGCCCACCAGCCGCGGCCGCCCGGGCGGCGGCTCCGTCAGCAGGTAGCCGCTCACGTAGCGCGCGGACAGGCCCAGGCTGCGCAGGCAACCCAGCATGACGTGCGCGAGGTCCTGGCAGACGCCCTTGCGCAGCGCGAGCGCTTCCAGGGCGGGCGTGTTGACGTCGGTGGCCGTCGTTTCGTACTCGAAGTCGGCGTGGATGCGCGCCATCAGGTCGCGCGCCGCCTCCAGCAGCGGCCGCCCCTTCGCGAAGCTGGGCTGCGCGTAGGCGACGAAGGCCGCATCGCGCGGCGTGTAGGGCGACGCGAACGCGAATTCCGCGGCCGGGTCGTAGCGCGTGTTGCGGTGGTAGCGCAGGCGCTCCACCCCCTCTTCCCACGGGAGGCTGCTCGCGGGTTCCTCGGCGGCCGACGTCGACACGAGGCTGTCCGCCACCACGCGCAGCGAGTCGTGCGCGTATTCCAGGCTGAAGAAGGTGCGCGTGTTGCCGAACACGTCGAGCGATTCGGTGCGCTGCACCGGCGCCGGATCCACCGCGAGCCGGTGGCCCAGGACCTCCTGCGTCGGCAGCGCGAGCGGCTTGAGGTGCGCCATGTGCTGCGCGGTGCGCACCATCGGCGCGTAGTCGTAGGCGGTCTCGTGGACGACGTGCAGCAGCATGTTCAGGCGCCCACCGTGTAGCGCGCGTCGGCGGAGTGGGCGAAGTAGCGCGCGCTGAGGTCGTCGGAGAGCCGGAACGACGCGTCGACGCATTGCTGCAGCAGTTCCAGCAGCGCGGCGTGGCGGCCGCGGGCGTCGCGCTCGCACAGGGCTTCCAGCGTCCAGTGCTGCGGGTCGGGGACGACCATCGCCATCACCGGCATCACGCCCGCCGGCGAATTGGCCAGGCGCGCGAGGCGGCCGCGCAGCGTCTGCGCGACCCAGCCGAGCGAGCGGGGGTTGTCGCGGTCGAGCACCAGCAGGTCGACGAGCGCGGCGACGTCGTGCCGCTGCTGGTACTGCGCGTGGAAGGTGATGGTGCTGTCGAAGAGCGCGACCACGGCTTCGTAGCCCGCGTCGTCGTGCACGGCGCCGGTCTCGAAAGCGCTCGCCAGGGCACGCGCGAGGAAGCCGAGGCGTTCGAGATGGCGCCCCGTGGACAGCAGCCGCCAGCCGTCGTCGCGCGTCATGCGGTCCGTCTGCGCGCCCGTCATCGCGGCCGTGTGGCTGGAGAGGACCTCCAGCACGCGCATGGCCTCCACCGAGGAGTAGTCGCCTTCCTTCGCGCAGGCCGCGCAGGCGCGCTGGAACTCCTGCTCCGCGCGCACGATCAGGTTCCACTGCTCCAGCGACAGGCGTTCGCGCACGGCCGCGGCCGCGCCGCGCACCGCGGACAGGTTGTAGCCCACGCTCGCCGCCTTCGTGCCGGCGAGGCCGGCGATGATGGAGCGCTCGAAGACGCGCCGCGCCTGCGTCGCGGCGGGCACCGCCCGCAGCACCAGCCCGTTCGCGACGGCGCTGTCGCCCAGCCATGCGAGCAGCGGCTGCGAGCCCTGGTCCTCGCCGTTGAGGGATTCGATGGCGAGCCGCGCGAGCCGCGCCGTGTTCTCCGTGCGTTCCGTGTAGCGCCCGAGCCAGAACAGGTTTTCCGCCGCGCGGCTGGTGACGGTGCGGTTGCGGTGCGGCGTGTCGACCGCCGGGTGCTCGTGGTGCAGCAGGCTGGTGCGGTCCACCTCGCCATCGGTGAGCACCCAGCAGTCGGCGCTGCTGCCGCCGCGCTGCATCGAGGCGATGTCGAAGTCGCGCGAGCCGATGCGCGTGAGCCCGCCGGGCAGCACGCGCCAGCCTTGCGCACCGTCGGACACCGCGAACACGCGCAGCACGAGCGAGCGCGGCACGATGCGGTCGCCCTGCGGGCTCGCGTTCCAGGTCGGCATCTGCGACAGCGGCAGCCACGCCTGCACCGTGACCTCGTCGGGCTCGCGGCGGATGCGCGCGGCCCACTCCTCCAGGCGCGGGCGCGACAGGGTGCGCCCGAGCACCGCGCCCGCACCGGCGCCGCCGTAGGTGGACTTGATCACGCTCTGGCCCAACTGCGGCAGCACCGACAGCATGGCCGCCCGCTCGCCGCACCACCACGTGGGCAACGCGGGCAGCCGCAGCTCCTCGCCGAGCAGCTGCCGGCTGAGGGCGGGCAGGAAGCCGAGCAGCGCGCTCGACTCGAGGAAGCCCGAGCCGGGGCTGTTGGCCACGAGCACGTTGCCCGCGCGGATCGCCTGCAGCAGGCCGGGCACGCCGAGGTGCGAGTCGGCGCGCAGCTCCAGCGGGTCGAGGAACTCGTCGTCCAGGCGCTTGAGCACCCCGTGCACCGGCTCCAGGCCTTTCAGCGTCTTGAGGTACAGGCGCGCGTCGCGCACCGTGAGGTCGCTGCCTTCGACGAGCGTGAGGCCCAGGTAGCGGGCGAGGTAGGCGTGCTCGAAGTACGTCTCGTTGTAGGGACCCGGCGTGAGCAGCACGATGCGCGGCTCGCTTTCGCCGCCGGGGCACAGCCGCACGAGGCTTTCGAGCAGCGCGCGGTAGGTCGCGGCCAGCCGCTGCACCTTCAGGTCGCGGAAGGCTTCGGGGAACAGGCGCGAGATGATCAGCCGGTTTTCCAGCAGGTAGCCGAGGCCGGAGGGCGCCTGCGTGCGCTGCGCGAGCACCCACCAGGCGCCGTCCGCGTCGCGCCCGAGGTCGAAGGCGGCGATGTGCAGGTGGCGGCCGCCCGCGGGCTTCGCGCCGTGCATGGCGCGCAGGTAGCCCGGATGCCCGTGCACGAGCGCGGGCGGCAGCAGGTTGCGCGCGAGCAGGGTCTGCGCGCCGTACACGTCGCCGAGGATGCCTTCGAGCAGGCGCACGCGCTGCAGGACGCCGGCTTCGATGCGCTGCCAGCATTGCGGCGTGAGGATCAGCGGAAAGAGGTCCAGCGACCACGGCCGCTGCGGCCCGCCCTTGTCCGCGTAGACGTTGTAGGTGATGCCGTTGTCGCGCACCTGGCGCTGCAGGTCGGTGGTGCGCCGGTTCAGGTCCGCGAAGCCCTCCGGTCCCAGCTGCTCGAAGAAGCGCGCCCACGCGGCATCCGGCAGGGCGTCGCCGCCGGCGCCGCCGCGCAACTCGTCGTAGTGCCCGGGCGCGGCCGGCGGGGCCAGGGCCGCGGCGAGCGCCGCTGGCGTCTCACCGGCCTGGGGGCCGAACAGCGAGTCGTTGGTGAGGTCCACTTCGCCGCGATTGTCCCATCGGCGCCCTCCTGCGCGCCGTTTGCTGTTGCACGCGGCCGACGCCGCGTGCCATCAGCTCGACGGAGGACGCCGCAGGTCCAGCGTGAAGGGGAACTCGCGGCTGGCCGGCACGTGGATGGTCGCCGGCGGCACCTGCAGGCGGCCCGCCGAGTGCCCCATGCGGAAGAAGCGCGAGAGGCGGCGGCTTTCCGCTTCGTACGCGTTCACCGGGAAGGTCACGTAGTTGCGGCCGCCCGGGTGCGCCACGTGGTACTGGCAGCCGGCCACGGAGCGGTTCATCCAGGTGTCGACGAGGTCGAAGGTGAGCGGCGCGTGCACGCCGATCGTCGGATGCAGTGCCGACGGCGGCTGCCACGCGCGGTAGCGCACGCCCGCGACGAACTCGCCCTGGGTGCCCGTGGGCTGCAGGGGCAGGGCGCGACCGTTCACGGTGATGACGTGGCGGCTCTCGTTGAGGCCGGTCACCTTCACCTCGATGCGCTCCAGGGAAGAGTCGACGTAGCGCACGGTGCCGCCGATGGCGCCTTCCTCGCCCATCACGTGCCAGGGCTCGAGCGCGTTGCGCAGCGTGAGCTCCATGCCCAGGGCCTGCAGGTCGCCGGCGACCGGGAAGCGGAACTCGAAGTGCGGCGCGAACCAGGCCGGGTCGAAGGCGAAGCCGGCCTGCTTCATCTCCGCGAGCACGTCCTGCAGGTCCATCCAGATGAAGGTGGGCAGCAGCCAGCGGTCGTGGAGCTCGGTGCCCCAGCGCGTGACGGGCGCGCGGTAGGGTTCGCGCCAGAAGCGCGCGACCAGCGCGCGGATCAGCAGCTGCTGCACGATGCTCATGCGCGCGTGCGGCGGCATCTCGAACGCGCGCAGCTCCAGCAGCCCGAGGCGGCCGGTGGGCCCGTCGGGCGAGTACATCTTGTCGATGCAGAACTCGCTGCGGTGCGTGTTGCCGGTGACGTCGACGAGGATGTTGCGCAGCGTGCGGTCCACCAGCCAGGGCGGCATCGCTTGCCCGTGCACCTGGCGGTTGCGCTCGATCTCCTTCAGGGCGATCTCCAGCTCGTAGAGCTGGTCGTTGCGCGCTTCGTCCACGCGCGGCGCCTGGCTGGTCGGGCCGATGAAGAGGCCGCTGAACAGGTAGCTGAGGCTCGGGTGGTTGTGCCAGTAGAGCAGCAGGCTCGCGAGCAGCTCGGGCCGGCGCAGGAAGGGCGAGTCCGCCGGCGTGGCGCCGCCCAGCACGAAGTGGTTGCCGCCGCCGGTGCCGGTGTGGCGGCCGTCGGTCATGAACTTCTCGGCCGAGAGGCGGGTCTCGAAGGCAGCCTGGTACAGGAACTCGGTGTGGGCTACGAGCTCGTTCCAGTCGTGCGCCGGGTGGATGTTCACCTCGATCACGCCGGGGTCCGGCGTGACCTGCAGCAGCTTCAGGCGCGGGTCGCGCGGCGGCGGGTAGCCTTCCAGCACGAGCTGGATGTGCAGCTCCTGCGCGGTCGCCTCGATCGCGGCCAGCAGCTCCAGGTAGTCCTCCAGGCGCGCGAGCGGCGGCATGAAGACGTAGAGCACGCCGCTCTTGCCGCCCGCCTCGCGTTCGGCCTTCGGGCCGTTGGCGCGCTGCGGGTCGCGCACTTCCACGCACAGCGCGGTGCGCGTGATCCAGTGGGCGGACTCCTTCCGCGCGGGGACGCGCGTGTCGACCGTGCGGGCGTGCGAAGGCTCACCCAGTCCCCGCAGGTTCGCCTGCTCCGCATCTTCGTAGGCGGGGTTGCCGTAGGCTGGGTTGCCGAAGGCACCCCAGCGCTCCGCGCGGCCCACCATCCCCCCCTCCGCAATCCGCGGATCGCCCGCCGGAAACTGCGAAAGCACTTGCGTCGCCACCGGCAGCGGGGCCCTCTGCTCGAAAGGATCCCTCGGGATCAGGTGCGGATAGTCGCCGCGGCTCACCCAGGGCAGGGAATCGAGCGGCAGGCGGTAGCCCATGGGCGAGTCGCCGGGCACGAGGTACATGCGCTCGTCGCGGAGGAACCAGGGGCCGGTCTGCCAGCGCGGGCCGGAGAGCTCGGGCGCGTCCTCGTCCCGCGCCTGCAGGGGCAGGGCGTAGCCGACCACCGAACCGAGCTTCTGCTCGAAGACCCGGCGCAGGCGCGCGCGTTCGAGCTCGTCGTCCAGGCGCGCGTCGAGCGGGTCGACGTTGACGGGCAGCTTGCGCTCGCGCCACAGGTAGTAGAAGACGTCCTCGTAAGCGGGCTGCACGTACTGGTCGCTGATGCCCAGGCGCGCGGTGACGCTGCGCAGGAAGCGCTGCGCGTCCTCCGTCGTGTAATGCGCGGGCTGGCGTTCGTCCGCGAACAGCTCCGGGTTGCGCCAGCAGGGCTCGCCGTCGGTCCGCCAGCAGATGGACAGCGCCCAGCGCGGAAGCTGCTCGCCCGGATACCACTTGCCTTGCCCGAAGTGCAGGAAGCCGCCGTGCCCGTATTCGGCGCGCAGCTTGTGCACCAGTTCGGTGGCGTAGCCGCGCTTGGTGGGACCGAGCGCGTCGGTGTTCCATTCGGCCGCGTCGCGGTCGGCGACGGCGACGAAGGTCGGCTCGCCGCCCATGGTCAGGCGCACGTCGCCGGCCTGCAGCTCGCGGTCCACGGCGGTGCCGAGCGCGAGCACCTCCTGCCACTGCTCCTCGGTGTACGGCCTGGTGACGCGCGGCGATTCGTGGATGCGCGTCACCTGCATGTGGTGGCTGAACTCCACCTCGCATTCGTCGATGAGCCCTTCGATCGGCGCGGCGCCGGAGGGCTGCGGCGTGCACGCCAGCGGGATGTGGCCCTCGCCCGCGAGCAGGCCCGAGGTGGGATCGAGCCCGATCCAGCCGGCGCCGGGCAGGTAGACCTCGCACCAGGCGTGCAGGTCGGTGAAGTCCACCTCCGTGCCGCTCGGCCCTTCCAGCGCCTTGACGTCCGGCTTCAGCTGGATCAGGTAGCCGGAGACGAAGCGCGCGGCCAGGCCGAGGCGGCGAAGCAGCTGCACCATCAGCCAGCCGCTGTCGCGGCAGGAGCCGCTGGCGAGCTCCAGCGTCTGTTCCGGCGTCTGCACGCCGGGCTCCATGCGGATCAGGTACTTCACGTCCTGCTGCAGCTGCTGGTTGAGCGCCACCAGGAAGTCGATGGTGGACTTCGGGGAGCGGTCGATCTTCTCCAGGTAGGCCTGCACCAGCGGCGTGAGGGGCTCGCAGGCGAGGTAGGGCACCAGTTCCTCGGCGACCTCGGGCTCGTAACTGAACGGGAACTTCTCCGCGCTCGGCTCCAGGAAGAAGTCGAAGGGGTTGTAGACCGCCATCTCGACGACGAGGTCGACGGTCACCTTGAAGCCGGTCGTCTTCTCCGGGAAGACCAGGCGCGCCTGGTAGTTGGCGAAGGGGTCCTGTTGCCAGTTGATGAAGTGCTTGGCGGGCTCGACGCGCAGCGAATAGGAGATCACCTTGCTGCGGCAGTGGGGTGCCGGCCGCAGGCGGACGGTCTGCGGCCCGAGGTTCACTGCCCGGTCGTATCTGTAGTGCGTGACGTGGTTCAGGGCAGCGTGGATGGCCATGGCGAAGCATCGTAGCAACGACCGCGCCAACGATGGGGTAGCGAGGCGGCGACAAAGCTGTCGACCGGCTGGCGGTCCAGCGCTGCCGTTCCTCGGCAGCACGTGTAACAAGGTCCGGTGGCGTGGACAGGTACCGGTCGGGGTCGTTGTCTCTGTGTGACAAAGTAGCCCGACCGCTTGTGACGAGATGTAGTCGCAAGGTACCATGTAACGAAATGCGACAACCGCTCGAATCCCGTTCTCCCGCCGAGGCGCCCCAGGCGCCGCGCATGGGCGACTTCGCGGGCGAGTCGCAGCTGAGCTCGGTCCTGGGAACCACGGACGTCAGCCTGGTCGAGGGGCTGACCGTAGCGACTTTCCTGTACGCGCGCTTGCATAACTTCACTGCAGTCGCCAACGCGCTTGGGCCGGACGAGGCCGCTTCGTTCGTCAACGAGGTGCGGCGCATGCTGACCGAGCCGGTGCTGAAGCTGGGCGGCGAGGTCGCGCAGCGCCGCCCCGACTCCATCCTGGCCGTCTTCAGCAACAAGCACGACGACCGCAAGCCCAACCATGCACAGCGCGGCCTGCATGCCGCGATCCTGGCCGTGCACGAGGCCGTGCAGCTGGCCCAGGTGGTCGCGAGCAAGCCGCAACTGGCCGGACTGCCGGCACTGACGCTCGCCGCCGGCGTGCATCTCGGGCAGGCCGAATTGTCGCGGCGCAACAACGGCGGCAACGTCAAGGTGCATGCCATCGGCGATGCTGTCGAGGTGGCCCGCCTGCTCGAAGTCACTGCGATGGACCTGAACTGGAGCGTGGCCACGTCGGCCGGGACGCGCCTGGCCGCCGCCGGCCGCGCGGACGGCGGGCGCATCGGCTCCGTCGGCCTGCCGGACAACACCTTCATCGACATCGTGGAAGTCACCGGCCTCGTGCCGCGCAAGGGCTCGCAGACGCCCGCGCGCGTGTTCGAGATGCTGCGCGAAGGCCTGCAGGTCAACGCGCAGGCCCGCAAGCGCCAGAGCGCGGCGCCGGCGCCGGCGGCATCCCTCTCCGGCGCGCAGTTCCTCGTCGAGGGCTACCGCATCCTGCGCAAGATCGGCGAGGGCGGCATGGCGTCCATCTTCCTCGCGCAATCCGCCGAAGGCGGGCCGCCGCAGGTGCTCAAGGTCATGCAGCTCGATCGCGCCGTGGAAGCCGACGGCCTGCAGCGCTTCATCCAGGAATACGCGCTGCTCGCGCAGATCCAGCACCCGAACGTCGCGCGCATCTTCCGCCAGGACTTCTCCGTGGCGCATGCCTACATCGCGATGGAGTACTTCCCGCAAGGCGACCTGCGCGCGTGCATGAAGGCCGGGCCCATCGACCAGGCCACCGCGATCTCGTACCTCAAGCAGACCGCCGCCGGCCTCGCCGCCATCCACGAAGTCGGGATCGTCCATCGCGACCTGAAGCCCGACAACCTGATGCTGCGTAACGACGGCAGCCTCGCGCTGGCGGACTTCGGCGTCGCCAAGCAGACGGCGATGAAGATCACCGACACGGGCGACGGCGACATCGTGGGCACCCCGTACTACCTGAGTCCCGAGCAGGCGCTGGGGCAGGGCGTGGATGCGCGCTGCGACATCTACAGCCTGGGCGTGCTCGCGTTCGAGCTGCTCACGGGGCGCAAGCCCTACCACGCGAACTCCGCGCAGGAGCTGCTGCGCATGCACGTGCACGAACCCGTGCCGCTGCTGCCGCCCGAACACGCGCACCTGCAGGCCGTGATGGAAAGCATGATGGCCAAGGACCGCGAGCAGCGCTATCCGTCGGCCCGCACGCTGCTGGACGACCTGGCGCAGATGGGACTGTGACGATGGCTGCCGTTCCCGAAGGCTCCCTGTTCTGGCGCGCGCCCCGCGCGGCCAGCGACGACGAGACGATCATCGAGGTCCCGCCGCGCGTGCCGGGCTACCGCCTGCTGCGTCCCATCGGCCGCGGCCGCAACACGCGCGCCTGGCTCGCGTACGACCTGAACAAGCGCGCCGACGTCGTGCTGAAGCTGGAAGCGGTGCCGGGCACGTCCCTCGACCGCGACTGCGCCGTCGCCGCGCGCGTGCAGGGGCCCAACCTCGTGCAGATCCACAGCCAGGGCCGCACCGCCGCCTGGGCCTGGCTCGCGATGGAACACCTGCCCGGCGGCGACCTCACGGTGCGCATGGGCCGTGCACTGCCCGCGGCGGAAGCGCTCGCGATCGTGCGCCAGGCCGCCGAAGCGCTCGCGCAGCTGCACCGCCAGGGGCTCGTGCACCGCGACGTGAAGCCCGCGAATTTCCTGCTGCGCGCCGACGGCAGCCTCGTGCTGGCGGACTTCGGCCTGACCGTGGAGGCCGGCAGCGTCGATGCCGACGCCGCGTCGGGCGCGCTCCACGGGACGCCGCGCTACGTGGCGCCCGAACAGTTGCAGGGCGCGCCCGCCGCGCCCGCGGCCGACGTCTACAGCCTGGGCGTGCTGCTGCACGAACTGCTGGCCGGCCGCCCCCCGTTTTCCGGCGAGACCCTGGAGGAGGTGCTGGCGCAGCGCCTGCTCGCCGCACCCGCGCGCCTGCCCGCCGAAGCGGCGGTGCTGCAGCCGCTGGTGGACCGCATGCTTTGCAGAGAACCGCAGGGCCGGCTTCCGGATGCGGATGCCGTACTCGGCCTGATGGGCCAGAGGTGCTGAAGTGACCTTGAACGAACAATACCTGGTCGATGTGATCGGATTCAACCCGGTGGAGCGCTCGATGCTGGCCAGCATCTTCGCGCTCGCGGCCCGGCGCGATCCGGGATTCGTGCAGTACGACCCTGCCACCACCGCCAGCGGCTCCGCCGACATCTACCTCGTGGATGCCGACAACCCGGAGGCGCTCAACGAATTCAAGACGCTGTCCAAGCGCGCCAACCTGCCGGCCGTGATGGTCGGCTCGGGCGACAGCGGCGGCTTCCCGATCCTGCCGCGCCCGCTGCAGTGGGCGCGCCTGCTGCAGGCGCTGGAGGAGACGGTGGCGGAAGCCGGCGGCACCAAGCGCGACGACGAAGGCACGCTGCCCCTGGGCACCAAGGCGATGTCGATGTCGTCGGCCGGCCGTTCGCACCCGGGCAGCGCCAACCCGCCGCCGCTGGACGACGCCGCCGCGAAGAAGCGCGCGCTGGGCGACACCGTGCTGGTCGTGGACGACAACGCCTCGGTGCGTATGTTCATGAAGGCCAAGCTCGCGCCCTTCAACTTCGAGGTGGACTTCGCCGAGACCGGCGAGGAAGCGGTGGGCCTGACCGGCAGCCGCGAGTACACCTGCGTGTTCCTGGACGTCGTGCTGCCCGGCATCGACGGCTACCAGGTCTGCAAGATGATCAAGGCCAACAAGCAGGCCATGAAGAAGACGGCGGTGGTCATGCTCACCAGCCGCAGCTCCCCCTTCGACAAGCTGCGCGGCTCGCTCGCCGGCTGCGACGAGTACCTCACCAAGCCCCTCGACGAGGACCGCCTCCTCGAGGTCATCGCCCAGTTCCTTCCTTCCAGCCGCAAGAAGCGCGACAAGTCCGGGAGCAAACAACAATGAGCAAATCGATTCTGGTGGTGGACGACACCCGCTCCATGCGCGCCATGGTCGCTTCCGTGCTGCAGGGCGCGGGCTACGAGGTCGCGGAAGCGGCCGACGGCGTGGAGGCCCTGGACCTCGCGCGCAAGCGCGTGTTCGACCTCGTGGTCACGGACCACAACATGCCGAACATGGACGGCGTGACCCTGGTGCGCGAGCTGCGCGCGCTGCCCAACTACGACCCGGTGGCGCTGATCGTGCTGTCCACCGAAGCCAGCCCGGAGCTGAAGCAGAAGGGCCGCGAGGCCGGCGCCACCGGCTGGATGGCCAAGCCCTTCGATCCCCAGCGCATGCTGGACATCGTGGGCCAGTTCATCTGAAGGGACGGGGGAGCGCGCGATGTTCCAGCCTTCGAACACCTTCGGCGACCCGGTCGCCTTCCGCACCATCTTCTTCGAGGAGGCGCAGGAGCACCTGGCGAACGTCGAGGCCATCCTGCTGCGCATGGACACCGATGCGCCGCATCCCGACGACCTGAACGCGATCTTCCGCGCGGTGCACTCGATCAAGGGCAGCGCGGCGATGCTGGGCTGCACCGAGATCGCCGCGCTCACGCACCTGCAGGAAAACCTGCTGGACCTGCTGCGCAAGGGCGAGCGCCCGATCGACCCCGCGGACGTCAACGCGATGCTCAAGGCCGGCGACGTGCTGCGCCTGCAGGTGCTGCACCGCCGCGGTACCGTGGCCGATGCGCCGGATGCCACCAGCGTGGAAGCGCTGCTGCGCGAGCGCGTGGCGCAGCCCGCGACCGACGCGGTGGCGGGCCAGTCCGGCCCGGTGACGCGCAGCTTCCGCGTGAAGCTCGGCCCGCTGGCGCAGCCGATCGACGAGCTCGACCTCGACATGATGCTCACCGGCCTGTCCGACATGGGCACGGTGAAGGACGCGGTGGTCGACAACACCGCCGGCGGCGGCGTCACCTTCGAGGTGCTGCTGCAAGGCGCCGCGGCCGACCTGCAGAGCGTGCTGGCCCTGGTGGTCGCGCCCGAGCAGATCGCCATCGAGACGCTGGGCGTCGTGGCCGCGCCGGCGGAAGAGCCGCAGCTCCAGGCGACGCTGCCCGGCGCGCCCAAGCTGGAAGCCGTGCCTTCGCCGTCGCCCGCGACGGCACCGGCGCCGAACGGCCTCGACGAGTTCTTCGTCGACCCGGCGGAATTCAAGAACAGGAAGAACCGCGCCAAGCCCGCCGAGCCGAAGCCGGCGGAGTTCGCCGCGGCGGAACACGCGCCGGACAACGTCGACCTGTTCGTCTCGCCGGAGCAGTTCCGCAAGGCGCGCAAGGCACAGCCCGCGGCCGCCGCGCCTGCGCAGGCCACGCCCGCCGTGGACGTGCTGCACGACCTGCTGCCCACCGCGCACGAGACGACCTTCATCCGCGTGTCGACCGAGAAGATCGACCTGCTGGTGAACCTGGTCGGCGAACTCGTGATCACCGAGGCGATGCTCGCGCGTACCGGCGCGCTGGCCGAGGACGTCGCCAACGACGGCCGCTACGCCGCGAACACGGGCCTGGCCGACCTGTCGCGCCACACGCGCAACCTGCAGGAAGCGGTGCTCGCGATCCGCATGCTGCCGATCTCCAACGTGTTCCAGCGCTTCCCGCGCGTGGTGCACGAACTCGCGGCACGCCTGGGCAAGAAGGTGGAGCTGAAGATGTTCGGCGAGGCGACCGAGCTGGACCGCGGCCTGATCGAGAAGATCTCCGATCCGCTCACGCACCTCGTGCGCAACGCCATCGACCACGGGCTGGAGCCGCCGGACGTGCGCCTGGCCGCCGGCAAGCCCGCCGTGGGCACCGTCACGCTGCGCGCGAGCCAGCGCGGCGGCAACATCGTGATCGAGGTGAGCGACGACGGCCGCGGCCTCGACCGGGACAAGATCCTCGCCGCTGCGCGCCGCCGCGGCATCCCGATCTCGCCCGAGGCTCCCGACAGCGACATCTGGCAGGTGATCTTCGAGGCCGGCTTCTCCACGGCGGACCAGGTCACGGACGTGTCCGGCCGCGGCGTGGGCATGGACGTCGTCAAGCGCAACATCCAGGCCCTGAGCGGCACGGTGGACCTCACCTCCGTCCCGGGGCAGGGCACGCGCGTCACCGTCAGCGTCCCCCTCACGCTGGCGATCATGGAAGCGATGACCATCGCCATCGGCGGCGAGACCTACGTGCTGCCGCTGGCGAGCGTGGTGGAGTCGCTCTCCGTCGCTCCCGACGAACTGCACACGCTGCCGGGGCACGGCGACACGCTGCGCGTGCGCGACGAATACCTGCCGGTGCACCACCTGGCGAAGCTGTTCCCGCCGCAGAAGCCGCGCGATCAGGCCTCCGCCATCGCGGTCATCGTGGAAACCGACGGCTCCAAGGCGGCGCTGCTCGTGGACGAACTCGTCGGCCAGCAGCAGGTGGTCGTCAAGAGCCTGGAGACGAACTTCCGCAAGGTCCCGGGGCTCTCCGGCGCCACGGTGATGGGCGACGGCTCGGTGGCGCTGATCCTGGACGTGGCGCACCTCGTGCGCCTGTCCGGCCGCGAAGGCGCGATGCTGCTCTGACGCCGCAGCGGGGAGCGCGGCGGGAGGCCGCAGGGGAGGAAGGATGAAGGTCTGGCACAAGATGCTGCTCGCCCCGTCGGTGGCGATCGTGTTCCTGCTGGCGCTGGGAGCGCTGGCCGTGGGACTGATGGCACGCCAGGGGATGGCCATCGCTTCGCTGACGCGCGACCGCGGCGCGTCCATCGAGCTGGTGATCACCGCCTACCGCGAGCTGAACAAGGCGCACGTGGCGGCGTACCGCACCTTCACGCTCGCGGGCCACGTGCCCGAGCCGGAACTGCGGGCGAGCGTCGTCGACCACGCCAGGGTGGTGGACGCGTACATCCGCAAGACCACGGAGTTCCGCAACCGCAGCAGCCTGCACCCGGACGAGCGCGCGCTGGTGGACACCGTGATCCCGCAGATGGAGCACTACCGCACGCAGTTCCAGGCGGCCACCGCGGACGCGCTGGCGCTGCGCGAGACCGCGAAGTCTTCGCTGGGCAGGGCCGACGCGTCGTTCGGCAAGGTGCTGGCGACCTTCACCACGCTGGGGGAACTGCAGGGCAAGCTGTCCGCCGAAGCGTCCGCGCAGGGTGCGGCCAACTTCCGCGGCATGGTGATTTCGCTCGGGGCCGTCGCGGTCGCGGCGGCGGTGATCTCGCTCGGGCTCGCCCTGCTCATGGCGCGGCAGGTGGTGCGGCGCCTGCGCGCGGCCAGCGATGCCGCCCGCGAGGTCGCGCGCGGCGACCTGACGGCGACGATCGAGGTGCGCGGCCGCGACGAAGCCGCGGAACTGCTGCAGGCGCAGTCGCGGATGCAGCAGGACCTGCGGCGCGTGGTCGGCGAGGTGCTGACGGGGGCGCGGGCCGTGGCGGGCGCCAGCGCGCAGATCGCGCAAGGCAACCAGGACCTGTCGCAGCGCACGGAGATGCAGGCGAGCACGCTGGAGGAGACCGCCAGCTCGATGGAGGAGCTCACGTCCACCGTGCAGCAGAACGCGGACAACGCGCGGCAGGCCAGCGCGCTGGCCACGGAAGCCTCGGGCGTGGCCCGCAAGGGCGGCGACATGGTGGCGGACGTGGTGAACACCATGAACGGGATCTCCGATTCCTCGCGCCGCATCTCCGAGATCATCGGCGTGATCGACGGCATCGCGTTCCAGACCAACATCCTCGCGCTCAATGCGGCCGTGGAAGCGGCGCGCGCCGGCGAGCAGGGCCGCGGCTTCGCCGTGGTGGCCGCGGAAGTGCGCAACCTGGCCCAGCGCAGCGCCGCGGCGGCCAGGGAGATCAAGGGGCTGATCGGCGAGTCGGTGGACAAGGTCGAGGCCGGCAACCGGCTCGCGCATGCCACCGGCGCCACCATGCAGGACATGGTCCGCTCCGTCACGCGCGTGAGCGACCTCGTCGCGGAGATCGCGGCGGCGAGCCAGGAGCAGAGCTCGGGCATCGTGCAGGTGAACACCGCCGTGAGCCGCATGGAGGAAGTCGTGCAGCAGAACGCATCGCTCGTCGAGGAGGCGAGCGCGGCGACGGAGGCGATGAAGGCCCAGTCCGAGGCGCTGCTGGAACTGGTGTCCCGCTTCCGCCTGCCCGAGGAGGCAGCGCAGGCGCGTCCCGCGGCGCCCGCAGCGGAAGTCCCGGCCATTCGCGTGCGCGAGCCGCGGCAGCCCGTCGTCGCCGCTGCGCCGGTGCCGCAGCTGCCGGCAGGCCCGTGGCGGGAGTTCTGAAGCCGCCACCATGGGCCTGCAGCAGATCGACCTCTTCCGCAACCGACGCCTGGCCCACCGGCTCGGCATCGGCTTCGGTGCCGTGATCCTCGGCATCGTGCTGGCCTGCGGATCGGCGGGCTACGGCCTCGAGCAGCTGCGGCAGGGCGCGATCGCGCGCGGCGCGCTGCAGGAGGCGGAGCTGGCCCGCAACTGCCTGCTGGCGATGGCGGTGCTCGCCGGCCTGGCGTGCCTGACCGGCATCTTCTCCGCGTGGCGCGTGAGCACCTCGGTCGCCGCGCCGCTGGAAGAGGCCATCGCGACGGCGGAGCGCATCGCGCAGGGCGACCTGTCGCGCGTGGCGCTCACGCAGCGGCGCGACGAGACCGGCCGCCTGCTGCAGGCGCTGGACGGCATGCGCGCGCGGCTCGCGGAAGTGGTCGACGAAGTGCGCCGCGGCGCGGAAAGCGTCGCGGGCAGCAGCGCGGAGCTGGCGCGCGGCAACGGCCACCTGGCGCAGCGCACGGAGATGCAGTCGGGCACGCTGCAGGAGACCGCCGGTTCGATGGAGGAGCTGACGCAGACCGTGCGGCGCAACGCGGAGGACGCCCGCATGGCGCGCGGCCTGGTCACGGAGGCCTCGGGCGTGGCCCGCCGCGGCGGCGACGTGGTGGGCGAGGTGGTGCGCACCATGGACGGCATCACCGGCTCCTCGCGCCGCATCGCGGACATCATCGGCGTCATCGACGGCATAGCCTTCCAGACGAACATCCTCGCGCTGAACGCCGCCGTGGAAGCCGCGCGCGCGGGCGAACAGGGGCGGGGCTTCGCGGTGGTGGCCGCGGAAGTGCGCAACCTGGCGCAGCGCAGCGCCTCGGCGGCGCGGGAGATCAAGGCGCTGATCCACGAATCCGTCGACAAGGTGGAAGCGGGCGCCAGCCTCGTGGACACGGCCGGCAGCACCATGCGGGACATCGTCGCCTCGGTCGCGAAGGTCGACGAGCTGGTGGCGCGCATCGCCATGGCGTGCGAGGAGCAGGATGCCGGAGTCCAGCAGGTGAACGCCGCCGTGCTGCAGATGGAGCAGGCCGTGCAGCAGAACGCGGCCCTCGTGGAAGAGGCGTCCGCGGCGACGGAGTCGCTGCAGTCGCAGGCGCAGGGCCTGCGGCAGCGCGTCGCGCGCTTCCGGCTGGATGCGGGCCCGGGTGCTCCGGAAGCGCCGCAGCCGATCCGCTACCGGCCGGCGACGCCGCAGCTGCGTGGCGCGCGCGCGGCAGGCGCCCCCGCCTTGCGGGAGTTCTGAGACCTTTTGCGCAAAAGCCGCAAATGTCGATGCACAGCAGCCTGTAACAAGACATTACCATTGCCACGGTCGGGGGTGCATGGCATCCTGACTCATCCGCGGAACGAGGAGAAAAGAACATGCAGCAGCAGGCCACCAGCAACGGTTCCCGCCGGGACACGGGCGTGCAGGACGCGTCCAGCGAATTCCTGACCTTCCGCCTGGGCGCGGAAAGCTACGGGATCGAGATCCTGAAGGTGCAGGAGATCCGGGGCTACGAGACGCCGACGGCCATCGCGAACGCGCCCGCGTTCATCAAGGGCGTGATCAACCTGCGCGGGGTGATCGTCCCCATCCTCGACCTGCGCATCAAGTTCCGCCTGAGCGAGGCCAAGTACGACGAGTTCACCGTCGTCATCATCCTCAACGTGGCGGGCCGCGTGGTGGGCGTGGTGGTCGACTCCGTCTCCGACGTGCTGACGCTCGCGGCCGACGCGATCCGCCCGACGCCGGAGTTCGCCTCCGCGACCTTCGACACCAAGTACATCACCGGCCTGGGCACCGTCGACGAGCAGATGATCATCCTTCTGGACATCGAGAAGCTCATGACCGGCGCCGACATGGCCCTGGTCGACGGCGCGGTGCACTGACATCCCCTCGCAGCCCATGGCGTCCCAGCGTCCCGGCCGCTCCGCGCGGCCTGCCGCCCAGGAGGTGGACCGCGCCGCCCTCGGCTTCTTCCGCCGTTCGACCATCCGGGTCCGGCTGACGATCGCGTTCCTCTCGATCGCAGGGATCATGCTGGCGTTCGGCGCGGTGGGCGCGTGGCAGTTGCAGCGCCTGGCGGACGTCGCCGCCGGCCAGCCTTCGGCCGACGTGCTGGCCGCGGCCACGCGCTCCGGCCAGGCGGTGATGCTGGGACTCGCGGGGACCACGTTCCTGCTCTGCTTCCTCCTCTGCTATCCGCTGGTGGTGGCCATCGTCAAGCCGATCCGCGTCGCCGCGCGCATCGCGACCAAGGTCGCTTCCGGCGACCTGACCGTGCACGTCCGCACCGGCGGCACCGATGAAGCCGCGCAGCTGATGCAGGCGCTCGCGGACATGACCGGCAACCTGCGCAGCATCCTGGGGCAGGTGGTGCAGGGTTCGCACGCGGTGGCGGACACCTCCGCGCGCATCGTGCACGGCAACCTCGACCTCTCGCAGCGCACCGAGGAACAGGCGACCACGCTGGAGGAGACCGCCAGCTCCATGGAGCAGCTCACGACGACGGTGGCGCAGAACGCGGACCACGCGCGGCAGGCGAGCCAGCTCGCGCTCGATGCATCGGCCGTCGCGCGCCGCGGCGGCGAGGCCGTGGACCAGGTGGTGCACACGATGGACGAGATCTCCGACGCCTCGCGCAGGATCTCCGACATCATCGGCGTGATCGACGGGATCGCGTTCCAGACCAACATCCTCGCGCTCAATGCGGCCGTGGAAGCGGCGCGCGCCGGCGAGCAGGGCCGCGGCTTCGCGGTCGTGGCCGCGGAAGTGCGCAACCTGGCGCAGCGCAGCGCCGCCGCGGCCAAGGAGATCAAGGGGCTGATCGGCGCTTCGGCCGAGAAGGTGAACGCGGGCGCCTCGCTCGTGGACAGCGCCGGCCACACGATGGTCGAAGTGGTGCTCTCCGTCGAGAAGGTGAGCGCGCTGATCGCCGAGATCGCGCAGGCGAGCCAGGAGCAGAGCGCCGGCATCGGCCAGGTGAACACCGCCATCTCGCAGATGGACCGGGTCGTCGAGCGCAATGCCTCGCTCGTGGAAGAAGCCACGCAGGCCACCGAAGCGATGAACGCGCAGGCCGCGGCGCTGCTGGCGATGACGCGGCGCTTCCGGCTGGAAGAGGGCGCGCCGGAAAGCGGCGAGACGCCGTCCAGGCCTCCTGCCTCTGCGCAGACGCCGGCGGCGCAGAAGCCCGCCGCGCCCGCGCCGATCCGCTTCCAGCCCTCGGCAAGCCTGCCGGCCGCTACCGCCCCGGCGCACGCCGCACCGGGCGAGTGGAAGACGTTCTAGCTCCCCGGCTTCGATCGCTCGCAGCAGCCCCGGCAGGGGCCGCTTCGCTTCGTGCATGCGCACGCTCCTGGGGCCGCAGCGATGGACGGCCACCTTGCGCGCGCCAACGGTCTTGTCGCTCCCGATCCTCTATTTGATACTTCTTGAAACAGATGTCACAGAGGACGAACGTCATGGGACCCCTTCAGCGCCGCATCGCGACCGCCGTCGCCGCCGCCCTGCTGCTCGCTTCGAGCCTGCCCGCCCTTGCGGCGAGCCCGGCGGAGCGCGAATACGCGGACGCCGTCCGCTCCTTCCGTGCGGGGCGCCTGCCGGAAGCGTTCGGCCAGTTCATGGCTCTGGCCAACCGCGGCGACGTGGATTCCGCGCGCATCGCCCTGTTCATGCATTCGTACGGGCCGGTCCTGTACGGCAAGCAATGGGACGCGGGACCGCAGAACGTCGCGTACTGGGACCTGCTCGTTCGCAACAGCGGCACCTCCGCGCGGCCGATGCCGGAGTTCCAGCCGGCGGTCCTCACCCCCTCCAGGGCGAAGCCGCGTCCCCTGCCCGTGCGCGCGCGGCCCGCGGGCTCGATCGCGGAGGTGGCGGGGAACTGAGCGCGTGCGGCCGCTGTGGAGGGCACGCCACAGTGCCGCCGGTTGCCTGCTTCCCTTCGCGCGACGAGCGGCAGTCGGTCGGCGACGAGCAGCACGCACGCAACAAAACGACGCCCGGGCGTTCTGTTACACGCGTTAACGATTGCAACAGAAAGGCCGAGGTGGCATCCTCGTCAGTAGAGTCGTTGGGAGTGGTTCCTCGCGAAGCACTCCCGCCATGAAGCCCGGAGTCCAGGGCAACCGGCCGGCGCCCGCCGGCAAACCATCGTGAACCAGAGGAACCGTGAGATGCAGAAGAAACTGATGCTGGCCGTCGCCCTGGGCGTCGCCTTCGCGGCCGGCGCGATCGCGTCCGAGCAGCGCGTCACCCCCAAGGAAGCCGAGAGCATGGTGAAGAAGGGCGTCGCTTACATCAAGGCAACGCCGCGCGACAAGGCCATGGCCGACATCACCGATCCCAAGGGCCAGTTCGTGGACCGCGAGCTGTACCTGACGGTGTACCAGCTGGACGGCACTGCGCTCGCGCACGGCGCCAATGCCAAGTTCGTCGGCAAGAACATGATCGAGCTGCGCGACGCGAATGGCAAGGAGCACATCCGCGAACGCATGGAACTCGCGAAGACCAAGGCCGCCTTCTGGCAGGACTTCAGCTTCGTGAACCCGGTGAACAAGAAGATCGAGCCCAAGCAGATGTACTGCGAGCTGACGGACGACAAGAAGCTCGTCGTGTGCGGCGGCATCTACAAGCCGGGCGTCTGACAGGGAATGGGCGGCGCCCGGCGCCGCCCGCACAGAGACAGAGCAACAGGGTCGTCCCCATGAGAATCTGGCACAAGATACTGATCGCCCCCCTCCTCGCCATCGCGTTCCTGCTCGGCTTCGGAGCGATCTCCTACGGCGTGGTCCACCAGCAGAACCGCGCGCTCGACGACCTGGCGAAGAAGCGGCTCGAAGGCGTTTCCGTCGCGATGGACGCGCAGAACGACCTGGCGGAGGTGCACTCCGGCGTCTACCGGCTGTTCACCTGGATCGCGAACCTCAGCGAGGACAAGATCAAGACGGCGATCGGCGAACAGCGCGTGAAGATCGATGGCCTGGTGGCCGCCCTCACGCGCATGCGGGATCTGCCACACCTGAGCGACGCCGAGCGCGGCGCGATCGACGCCTCGCTCCCCGCGATCGCCAAGTACCGCAAGCTGGCGGAGGACGCCATCGACATCAGCTCCATCGACGTGAGCACCGGCGCCATGATGATGCAGGCCGCCGACCTGCAGTACCAGTCGGTGGTGAAGAACCTCGAGGAGCTGGTCGCGCTGCAGAAGAAGCTGGCGCACGACGACTACGAGAGCGCTTCGACCAACTCGCGCGCGGCCGTGGTGCTGCTCGTGACCATCCTGCTGATCGCCGCCGCTGCCTCGCTGGCCGCCGCGCTGCTCATGAGCCGCGCCATCGTGCGGCCGCTGCACGTCGCGATCCATGCCGCGCAGCGCATCGCGCGCGGCGACCTCGGCACGGACGTGCAGGTGAAGGGCGGCGACGAGACGGGCGACCTGCTGCGCGCGCTCTCCGAGATGACGCAGAACCTGCGCCAGCTGGTCGGCGAGGTCGCCGGCGGCGCCCACATGGTGGCCGACACCAGCGCGCAGATCGCGCAGGGCAACCAGGACCTGTCGCAGCGCACCGAGGAACAGGCGAGCACGCTGGAGGAGACGGCCAGCTCCATGGAGGAACTGACGTCCACGGTGTCGCTGAACGCGCAGAACGCGCGCCAGGCGAGCCAGCTCGCGATGGGCGCTTCCGAAGTGGCCCGCAAGGGCGGCTCCGTGGTCGGCCAGGTGGTCAGCACGATGAACGGGATCTCCGAGTCCTCGCGCAAGATCGCCGACATCATCGGCGTGATCGACGGCATCGCCTTCCAGACCAACATCCTGGCGCTGAACGCCGCCGTCGAGGCCGCGCGTGCCGGCGAACAGGGCCGCGGCTTCGCGGTGGTGGCGGCGGAAGTCCGCAACCTGGCGCAGCGCAGTGCCGCCGCCGCCAAGGAGATCAAGGCCCTGATCAACGAGTCGGTGGACAAGGTGGACACCGGCGCGAAGCTGGTGGACAACGCCGGCAACACGATGCAGGAGATCGTCGCCTCGGTGAAGAAGGTGAGCGACCTCATCGCCGAGATCGCCGCGGCGAGCGAGGAGCAGGATGCCGGCATCCAGCAGGTCAACACCGCGGTGACGCAGATGGACCAGGTGGTGCAGCAGAACGCCTCGCTCGTGGAGGAGGCGGCCGCGGCGACCGAGTCGATGAAGTCGCAGGCCGCTTCGCTGCTGCAGATGGTGTCCCGCTTCCAGCTCGGCGAGTCGCAGCCCGCGTACACGCCGCTGCAGCCCCTGCCGCAGGCGCGGCCCGAGCCGGCGCCCGCGCCCGAAGTCCCGGCTCCGCAGCCCATCCCGCTGAAGCGCGCGGCCGCCAAGCTGCCGCCCGCCCCGCAGGCCCCGGCGCCCACCCCGCTGAAGGCCGGGGCCAACGGGGAGTGGAAGGAGTTCTGAGCGCATGGGAGCCGCCGTGAGCGAGCTGTCCCTCCCCGTGCCGCGCGTCGCGGCCGGTGGCGTGGCGCCGATCCCGGTGGCCCGCGTGGCCAATGCCAACGCGCGCAGCCTGTTCCGCCGCGCGACCATCCAGACGCGGCTCACGGTGGCGTTCACCGCGATCGGCCTCATGAGCCTCTTCGTCACCGGCGTGGCCATCTTCCAGCTCCATGGGCTGGAGCGGCAGGCCTTCCAGGACGTGCGCACGGCGCGTGCCGCCGGCGAGCTGCATGCCGCCGCCGCGGCGAACGCGGCGCGCGCCACCGCGCTCGCGTTCGCGACCGACCCGGCCGTGCCGCAGCAGCTGCTCCCCGCCTTCCGCGCGACCGAGCAGCTCCTGGACGAACTGCACCGGGAACTCGCGTCGCGCGTGGCCGCCGGGGAAGGACAGTCGCTGCTGCGCCAGGCCGACGAAGGCCGCCAGGCTTTCCGCAAGGCCTGGGAAGCGGCGCTCGCGAGCCGCGCGCGCGAGGAGCGCATGCCCACGGCGGCGGCCACGGCCTTGCCGCCGGCGGCCGATGCCTACGTCGGCGCCGCCGCCGCGGTGCTCGCGTTCCACGCCGGCGAGGGGGCGGGCGCGGCGGCCTTGCAGGGCCGGGCGCAGCGCGCCACCTGGGAGCTGCTCGGGCTGACCGGGGCGCTCTGGGTGCTCACGTTGCCCTTCGTCGTGGTGCTGATCATCCACATCCTGCGGCCCTTGTACGGCGCGGTGCGCATCGCGCGCCAGGTCGCCGACGGCAACCTCACCGTGAAGGTGCGCACCGGCGGGCGCGACGAGATGGCGCGCCTCATGCTGGCGCTCGACGACATGACCGAGAACCTGCGCCGCATCGTGGGCGAGGTCGTGCGCAGCGCCGGTGCCGTCGCCGATGCGGGCGAACAGGTCCGCGCAGGGCAGGGCGACCTGGCGCAGCGCACCGAGGCGCAGGCCAGCACGCTGGAGGAGACGGCGAGTTCGCTGGAGGAGCTCACGGCCACCGTCACGCAGAACGCGGACACCGCGCGCACGGCCAGCCAGCTCGCGCTGGACGCGGCCGACATCGCCCGCAAGGGCGGCGACGTGGTCAGCGCCGTGGTGCGGTCCATGGACGGGATCTCCGGGTCCTCCCGCCGCATCGCCGACATCATCGGCGTCATCGACGGCATCGCCTTCCAGACCAACATCCTCGCGCTGAACGCCGCCGTCGAGGCCGCGCGCGCCGGGGAACAGGGCCGCGGCTTCGCGGTCGTGGCCGCCGAGGTGCGCAACCTCGCGCAGCGCAGCGCCGCCGCCGCCCGCGAGATCAAGGGCCTGATCCAGGCCTCCGCCGGCGAGGTGGAGAACGGCGCGAAGCTGGTCGACGCCGCCGGCAACACGATGCAGGAGATCGTCGCCTCGGTGAAGAAGGTCAGCGACCTCATCGCGGAGATCGCCGCCGCGAGCGAGGAGCAGCGCACCGGCATCGAGCAGGTCAACACCGCCATCGCCCAGATGGACGAGGCCGTGCAGCAGAACGCGGCCCTGGTCGACCACACGGGCCAGTCCACCGAAGCGCTGCACCGCCATTCCGGCGCCTTGCTCGCTTCCGTCGCCCAGTTCCGTCTCGCCGGCGAGGCGGAGCCCGCACGCATTTCCGTTTCGCCATGAGCGCACTCCCCGAATTCGCCTTCGAGAACGCGGCGTCCATGCTGAACGACCGCGACTTCGCCACCGTGCGGCAGCTGATCGCCGAATACGCCGGCATCAAGCTGAGCCTGCAGAAGCGCAACATGGTCTACAACCGCCTGCTGCGCCGCCTGCGCGCGCGGGGCGTCGGCACCTTCGGCGACTACCTCGCGATCGTGCAGCGCGAAGGCTCCGACGAGCGCGAGGCCTTCGTCAACGCGCTCACCACCAACCTGACCGCGTTCTTCCGCGAGCCGCACCACTTCGACCTGCTGCACGCGCATGCCGCGAAGCACGCGAAGCGCGGCCGGCCGCTGCGCTGCTGGAGCAGCGCGTGCTCCACGGGCGAGGAGGCCTGGTCCATCGCCATGGTGCTGCGCGAGGCGGAGTGCCCCGGCGACGTGCTGGGCACCGACATCGACACCGACGTGCTGAACACGGCGCGTTCGGGCATCTACCGCATGGAGCGCGCGGCGCCCCTGCCGGCCGAACGCCTGCGCCGCCACTTCCTGCGCGGCGCCGGGGCCAACGAGGGCCTCGTGAGCGTGCGCCCGGAACTGCGCTCCATGGTGCGCTTCGGCCAGCTGAACCTGCAGTCGCCCGCGTGGCCGGCGCAGGAACCCTTCGACGTCATCTTCTGCCGCAACGTGGTGATCTACTTCGACCGCGAATTCCAGAAGCAGCTGCTGGCCCGCCTGGCCGGCCTGCTCGTTCCCGGGGGCCTGCTGATGGTCGGCCACTCCGAGAGCTTCCCCGCCGCCCACCCGGGCTTCCGCTCCTGCGGCCGCACCGCCTACGAGCGCGTCGGCGCATAGGGGACTCCCGCCTTGATCGAATCCTCGGTCCCCCTGCAGTACTTCGACCGGGAATTCCGGGTCGACGCGGTCAAGATCCTGCCTGGCCAGTACCACGCCGCGCGCGAAGGCGCCATCACCACCGTGCTGGGCTCCTGCGTGTCCACCTGCCTGTGGGACCCGGTGGAGCGCATCGGCGGCATGAACCACTTCATGCTCCCCGGCGACCAGGCCAGTCCCGGGTCCCCGTGGGCCGCCTCCGCGCGCTTCGGCGTCTATGCGATGGAGCTGGTGATCAACGACATGATCCGCCTCGGCGCGGACCGCCGCCGGCTCGTGGCCAAGGTGTTCGGCGGCGCCCAGCTGCTGCAGGGCTTCGACCGCCTGGACGTCGGCGCCAAGAACTCCGAATTCGTGCTCGAATTCCTGCGCGTGGAAGGCATCCGCGTGCTCGCGCAGGACCTGCTGGACGTCTGCCCGCGCAAGGTGCACTTCTTCGTCGACACGGGCAAGGTGCAGGTCAAGCGGCTCGCGCTCACGCCCGGCGAGGCCGTGGAGCGCCGCGAGCGCGACTACCTCCGCCGCCTGGACGGCAAGCGTTCCGGCGACATCGAAATCTTTTCCCCGCCCCGATGATCCGCGTCCTCGTCGTCGACGATTCCGCCGTGATGCGCGCCTTCCTGTCGCGCGTGATCGGCTCGCAGCCCGACATGGAGCTGCTGGGCGCCTCGCCCGACCCGCTGCTGGCCATCGACCGCATCCGCCGCAGCCCGCCCGACGTGGTCACGCTCGACGTCGAGATGCCGCGCATGAACGGCCTGGACTTCCTGCGCAACCTGATGGCCGTGCGCCCGCTGCCGGTGATCATGATCTCGTCGCTCACGCGGCAGGGCGCCGAGACCACCATGCGTGCCCTGGAGCTCGGGGCGGTGGACTTCTTCCCCAAGCCCGAGAACTTCGACGGCCTGGAGGCGACGGCGCAGGAGATCGCGGAGAAGATCCGCGCCGCCGCCGGCGCGCGCATCGTGCGCCGCCGCCCGATCGCCGCGACGCCGGCGCCCGCGCCGCAGAAGCCGCAGCTGCCCCCGCCGATGCAGGGTCCTGCGCCGGCCGGGCTGCAGCGCGTGATCGGCATCGGCGCGTCCACGGGCGGCGTGGAAGCGCTGCGCGACCTGCTCACGCCGCTGCCGCCGCACATGCCGCCGATCCTGATCGCGCAGCACATGCCGCCCGGGTTCACCGAGACGTTCGCGCGCCGGCTGGACACCTTGTGCCGCATCCACGTGAAGCAGGCCGAGGACAACGAGGTGGTGCGCACGGGCGTGGCCTACATCGCGCCCGGCGGCCGCCATCTCGTGCTGATGCGCCGCGGCGCCGGTTATTTCCTGCGCATCACGGACGACCCGCCGGTGAACCGCCACCGCCCTTCCGTGGATACGCTGCTGCGCTCCATCGCCCGCGCCGCGGGCAGCCAGGCGATCGGCGTGATGCTCACCGGCATGGGCGGCGACGGTGCCGACGCCATGCTGGAGATGCGGCAGAACGGCGCCTGGACCATCGCGCAGAACGAGGCGAGCTGCGTCGTCTTCGGCATGCCGCGCCAGGCGATCGCAGCGGGCGGCGTGCGCGAAGTGCTGCCGCTGCCCGAGATCCCCGCCCGCCTCGAGAACCTGCTGCAGTCGCCCGCCTGAGGGCGTCCTCCGATCGCGGGAGGACGCGCCGGCGCGTGGTGCGTTGATGGAGGGTGCCGCCGCCGCCAGCCGCCCCCTCCGCCCGCGCCATCGCACCCGCCTTGCTGGGCGTGGTGCTGGGGGCAGGCGTGCAGTTGCAGCAGCCGGAGCTCTGGCCGATCGCCACGTACGCGGGCGTGGCCGTGGGCGCGCTGGCGTTGCTCCTTGCCGCCTGGCGCAGCCTCGGCGCGTGGCGCCCCGCGGCGGCGCTGCTGCTGGCTGCTGCGAGCGCCTTCGGCATGACTGGCTGGCGCGCCGCGGCCTACCTCGCGGACGGGCTGGACCCGGCGCTGGAGGGCCGCGACCTGCTGGTCACCGGCATCGTCGCCGCCATGCCCCACCGCAACGAGGCGGGGCTGCGCTTCCGCTTCGAGGTGGAGTCCGCCCACCTCGCGGGCAGCGCGGTGCGGCTGCCGCCGCTGGCGCTCGTCGGCTGGTACGGCGGCGCGGATGCGGCGGGCGAGACGGCGCCCGATCCCCAGCGCCTGCCGGCCGACGTGCGCGCGGGCGAGCGCTGGCGCTTCGCGCTGCGGCCCAAGGCGCCGCACGGCCAGCGCAACCCGCACGGCTTCGACTACGAGCTCTGGCTGTGGGAGGAGGGCGTGCAGTCGACGGCCGCGGTGCGCAGCGGCGTGCGCGACCCGCCGCCGCAGCGGCTGGACGCGACCTGGCGCCACCCGGTGGAGCAGGCGCGCCAGTCCGTGCGCGACGCGATCTTCCGGCGGGTGGCCGAGCCCGCGCTCGCCGGCGTGCTCGCGGCGCTGGTGGTCGGCGACCAGGGCGCGATCGAGCGGGCCGACTGGGACGTGTTCCGCGCCACCGGCGTCGCCCACCTCATGAGCATCTCCGGCCTGCACGTGACCATGTTCGCCTGGGGCGCCGCCGCGGTCATCGGATTCGCCTGGCGGCGCAGCACCCGCCTGTGCCTCGCCTGGCCGGCCCAACATGCGGGGCTGGCCGGCGGACTGCTGCTGGCCGCGGCCTATGCGCTGTTCAGCGGCTGGGGCGTGCCGGCGCAGCGCACGGTGCTGATGCTGGCAACGGTGTCCGTGCTGCGCCTCGGCGCCCGCGGCTGGCCCTGGCCGTGGGTCTGGCTGCTCGCCTGCGCGGTGGTCGTGGCGGCGGATCCCTGGGCGCTGACGCAGGCGGGTTTCTGGCTCAGTTTCGTCGCGGTGGGGGTGCTGTTCGCGAGCGGCCCGCCGGCGTCGCGCGACCGCTCCGCGGCGCCTCGCCACCCCGCACGCCGGGCGCTGGCGGCGGCGCTCGCGATGGGCCGCGAACAGGCGATCGTGACGGTGGCGCTCACCCCCTTGTCGCTGCTGCTCTTCCAGCAGGTGTCGGTGGTCGGCCTGCTCGCGAACCTCCTCGCCATCCCGTGGGTGACGCTGGTGGTCACGCCCCTGGGGCTGCTCGGCGTGCTGCTGCCCGAGGCATGGGCCGCGGGGGCGGCCGCGGTGGAGGGCCTGGGGACCGTGCTGCGGCTGCTGGCCGTGTTTCCCTGGGCGACCTGGTCGGCGCCCGCGCCGCCGCCGTGGGCGGCGGGCGCCGGCGTCGTGGGCGGGTTGCTGCTGGCCGCCCGCTTGCCCTGGACGACGCGCTTGCTGGGCATCCCGCTGCTCGTTCCCGTGCTCCTGTGGCAGGCGCCGCGCCCGCCGCCCGGCGAGTTCGAGCTGCTCGCCGCCGACGTGGGGCAGGGCAATGCCGTGCTCGTGCGCACCGCCTCGCACGCGCTGGTGTACGACAGCGGCCCCGGCTACAGCCGCGAGACCGATGCGGGCCAGCGCGTGCTGGTCCCGCTGCTGCGGGCGCTCGGCGAGCAGCTGGACCTGCTCGTGCTGAGCCACCGCGACACCGACCACACCGGCGGGGCGGCGGCCGTGCTGCGCATGCAGCCGCAGGCGGCGCTCCTCAGCTCGCTGGAGGCCGGCCATCCCCTGCAGGCCTTGCGGCCGTCGCGGCGCTGCCTTGCCGGCGACGCCTGGGAGTGGGACGGCGTGCGCTTCGAGGTGCTGCATCCGCGCGCGGAAGACCACGCACCTTCGGCCCGTCCCAACGCCTTGAGCTGCGTGCTGCGCGTGGGCAACGGCCGCGTGCACGCCTTGCTGGCGGGCGACATCGAGAAGCCGCAGGAGCTGCGCCTCGTGCAGGACGGCGCGGCGCTGCGGGCCGACTGGCTGCTGGTGCCGCACCATGGCAGCCGCACTTCGTCCAGCGAACCTTTCCTGGAGGCCGTCGGGCCGGCACTCGCCGTCGCCCAGGCCGGCTACCGCAATCGCTTCGGCCATCCCGCGGCCGACGTGGTGCAGCGCTATGCCACGCGCGGCATCGCGCTGGAGGCGTCGCCCGCCTGCGGTGCGCTCACCTGGGCGTCGCAGTCGCCGGCGGCGGTGCGTTGCGAGCGGCGCGACGCGCCCCGCTACTGGCACCACCGCGTCGCGGCGCCTCGCCACGACGGTGCACGAAGCGGCGGCAACTGACCCCTTGGATGGCCGGGAACTTGCTATCCTTTCCGGACAGGAAACGCATCCACCATGCACAAATTCGACGAGATGTTCGCCCAGGTCCAGGACAGCGGGCCGCTCCAGTTCCAGGGCCAGTCGTTGGGTGGGATGACGCAGGTGCAGGTGCAGGGCGTGCGCGACCATTACCGCACCTACGCGGAATGGCTGGGACGCCAGCCGCAGGAGATCATGCGCTCGCGCCGCGAAGAGGCCGAGATGATCTTCCGCAAGGTGGGCATCACCTTCGCCGTCTACGGCGCCAAGGACGAGGACGGCAGCGGCACCGAGCGCCTGATCCCCTTCGACCTGATCCCGCGCATCATCCCCGCCGCCGAATGGCGCCGCATGGAGCAGGGCCTGGTGCAGCGCGTCACGGCGCTGAACCGCTTCATCCACGACGTCTACCACGAGCAGGAGATCGTCAAGGCGGGCATCCTGCCCATGGAGCAGATCCGGGGCAACGCGCAGTTCCGTCCCGAGATGATGGGCGTGAACGTCCCGAACAACATCTATTCGCACATCGCCGGCGTCGACATCGTGCGGGCGCCGAACGCGCAGGGCGAGGGCGAGTACTACGTGCTGGAGGACAACCTGCGCGTGCCCAGCGGCGTGAGCTACATGCTGGAAGACCGCAAGATGATGATGCGGCTCTTCCCGGACCTGTTCAGCGCCTACCAGGTCGCCCCGGTCATGCACTACCCGGACCTGCTGCTGGAGACGCTGCGCGCCTCCGCGCCGTCCACGACCGACGACCCCACCGTGGTCGTGCTCACCCCGGGCATGTACAACAGCGCCTATTTCGAGCACGCCTTCCTCGCGCAGCAGATGGGCGTGGAGCTGGTGGAGGGGCAGGACCTCTTCGTGCGCGACAACTTCGTCTACATGCGCACCACGCGTGGCCCGCGCCGCGTGGACGTGATCTACCGCCGGGTCGACGACGACTTCCTCGACCCGCTCGCCTTCCGGCCGAACTCCACGCTCGGCTGCGCCGGCCTGCTGAACGTCTACCGCGCCGGCAACGTCACGCTGTGCAACGCCATCGGCACGGGCGTGGCCGACGACAAGTCGATCTATCCCTTCGTGCCGCAGATGATCGAGTTCTACCTGGGCGAGAAGCCGATCCTCTCCAACGTGCCCACCTACATGTGCCGCAACCCCGAGGACCTGAAGTACGTCCTGGCGAACCTGCAGGACCTCGTGGTCAAGGAGGTGCACGGCGCCGGCGGCTACGGCATGCTGGTGGGGCCCACGGCGTCGAAGGAGGAGATCGAGCAGTTCCGCCAGGTGCTGCAGGCGAAGCCCGAGGGCTACATCGCGCAGCCCACGCTCTCGCTGTCCAGCTGCCCGACCTTCGTCGACAAGGGCATCGCCCCGCGCCACATCGACCTGCGGCCCTTCGTCCTCTCCGGCAAGGAGGTGCAGATGGTGCCGGGCGGCCTGACCCGCGTGGCGCTCAAGGAAGGCTCGCTCGTCGTGAACTCCTCCCAGGGCGGCGGCACGAAAGACACCTGGATCCTCGAAATCTGACGGAGAAGAACAAGAACATGCTGTCACGCACCGCCGATCACCTGTTCTGGATGGCGCGCTACACCGAGCGCGCCGAGAACACCGCCCGCATGCTGGACGTCAATTACCAGACGTCCCTGCTGCCGCAGTCCGCGGCGGTGTCGAAGGTCGGTTGGCAGGGCATGCTGTCGATCAGCGAGCTGATGCCGGCGTACCAGGCCAAGCACGGCGACATCGAGCCGCAGAAGGTGATGCACTTCATGGTGAAGGACGAGACCAATGCCTCGTCCATCCTGTCGTGCCTGCGGGCCGCCCGCGAGAACGCGCGGGCCGTGCGCGGGTCGCTCACCACCGAGGTGTGGGAGACGCAGAACCAGACCTGGCTGGAACTCAACCGCATGCTGCGCGCCGGCGAGTACGAACGCGACCCCGGCCAGTTCTTCGAGTGGGTGAAGTTCCGCTCGCACCTCTCGCGCGGCGTCACCGTCGGCACCATGCTGATGGACGAGGCGCTGCACTTCATGCGCCTGGGCACCTTCCTCGAGCGCGCCGACAACACGGCGCGGCTCGTCGACGTGAAGTTCCACGCCGTGCAGAGCGACTTCTTCGGCGCCGCCAGCGAGAAGGACCAGGAGTACGACTTCTACCACTGGAGCGCGATCCTGCGCTCCGTCTCCGGCTTCGAGATCTACCGCAAGGTCTACCGCGACGTGATCAAGCCCGAACGCGTGGCCGACCTGCTGATCCTGCGCCCCGACATGCCGCGCTCGCTGCACGCGAGCCTGAACGAGGTGGTGGCCAACCTGGCGATGGTGGCCAACGACCAGTCGGCCGAGACGCAGCGCCGCGCCGGCCGGCTGCGCGCGGAGCTGCAGTACGGCAACATCGAAGAGATCCTCGCCAATGGCCTGCACGCCTTCCTCACGCAGTTCCTCGACCGCGTGAACGACCTCGGCGTGCGCATCAGCCGCGACTTCCTCATCCCGACCTAGGGAGCCTGCCTAGTCCGCCAGGTCGGCGACGAGCCAGGCCACCGCGGCGCGCTCGTCGCCGAACACCCGCACGTTGGTGCCGTTGCGCCGCGCCGCCTTCTCGCTCACGCGCGTGACGCGCTCCGGTGGCACCAGCGAGGCGATGCGGTCCATGTGCGACAGGCTCGCGGCCGCCTCTTCGCCGATGCGGAACTGCTCCGGGCGGGTGAAGGGCGTCGTCACCCCCCGCAGGTCCACCAGCACCTTGGCCTCCTGCCAGGTCTCGCTTTCCACGCCCAGGAGGTGGATCATGGACAGGAGCTCGTCGAGCGCGGGCGCGCCGGACACCGTCACGCGCATGAAGTGCCGCAGGGCGTCGATGGTGACGTCGAAGTTCATGGCGGATTGCATGGCACATTCAATGTGCCAGAGGGACCCCCATTCGTGCAGGTGCGGATGTCACGCTCGCCCCGCCCTGCACCACCGTGTTACGGAAGTAACTCCCGGCGCGTGGAGTTCACCACGCGCGCACACACGGGCGTCGGATCAGGCCTGCAAGGCGGCGAGGGATTCGCGCAGGTTGGCCCGCGCACGCTGTTCCAGCGCGTCGTGGAAGGGCGCGGTGGCATAGAGGCGCGGCCGTTCGAGGAAGCGCGCCAGCACGCGGGCGCGGCCCGTTCGCCAGTCCGCTTCGCCCACGTGCGCATACTCGGCGCGCACCTGCCGCTCGTATTCGGCGAAGCGGTTGGGGCTGGCACCCAGGATCGCGAGGTCGATGTCCAGCAGGAGCTGGGTGTCCGCGTCGTCCGCCGGCGCCTCGTGCTTCGCCGTCGCGAGCACCAGGGCTGCAACGCGGTCCGCCACGGCCGCGTCGCAGCCCGCGGCGAGCACGCCGTCGCGGGCCCATGCCGCGCTGCGTTCCTCGTTGTCGCGCCGTTGCGGGTCGTACACCGCGTCGTGGAACCACAGCGCGAGCTCCACCTCCTCCGGCCGGCGCGCGAGGCCTGCCGCGGCTTCCCAGTGGGCGAGGCACTCGCGCAGGTGCTGCAGCGTGTGGTAGTGCCGCTGCGGTTCGCCGTACGCGCGCACCAGCTGGTTCATCAGCCCGCCGGAGATGGCCTGCGCGCCGAGCGCCTCCCACATGCGGCGCCATTCCTGTGCGTCGAGGATCACCGGTTGCTCGCGGACACCCGGCCCAGCGCCTCCTTCACCTCGCGACCGAGCTCGATCACGGCCATCGCGTAGTAGCTGGACCAGTTGTAGCGCGTGATCACGTAGAAGTTTTCCGTCCCGGCGACGTAGGCGGGCGCGTCGCCGCCGTTCTGCAGTTCGACCAGGGCGAGCGGTCCCTTGTGCTCCAGCGCCGGGCCTTCGACCACCGCGCCCAGTTCCTGGAAGCGGGCGACGTTGAACGTCGGAAGGATGTCGGGCGCGAGCAGCGCTTCCATGTCGACCTTCGCCGGATCGAAACGCACGGGGTAGTGCGTGGGCATCCCGGTGACCCACCCGTAGCCCTTGAAGTAGTTGGCGACCGAGCCGATCGCGTCGTCCGTGCTGCGCGCGAGGTCCACGTTCTTGTCGCCGTCGTAGTCGACGCCCCAGCGCGCCAGGCTGCTGGGCATGAACTGCGGCATGCCCCAGGCGCCGGCATAGCTGCCGCGCGGCGCGAGCGGGTTGCTGCGGGCCGTCTCGTGGTACGCGAGGAACTGTTCCAGCTCGCCGCGGAAGTACTTCGTGCGCTCCGCCGCGCGCGGGTGGCTTTCGGGGAAGTCGAAGGCGAGCGTCGCCAGGGCATCGAGGATGCGGAAGTCGCCCATCTGCTGCCCGTAGATGGTCTCCACGCCGATGATGCCCACGATGATCTCGGCGGGCACGCCGAACTCCTGCTCCGCGCGCTCGAGGGTGGAGCGGTTCTCCCGCCAGAAGCGCACGCCGGCGGCGATGCGGATCGGGTCGATGAAGCGGCCGCGGTAGGCGTTCCAGTTCTTGGGCTGGCCCGCGGGCGGCGGCTGCATCAGCCGGCTCACCACCGAGAGGTTCTGCGCCTGCCCCACCATGCGCTTCACCCACGCCGGGTCGAGGTTGCGTCGCGCGGCCAGGTCCTCGGCGAAGGCCATCGCGTCCTCGCGCGTGGCGTAGGCGGGGCCCGTGCGCTGCACGGGGGGCTTCGCGCGGGGCGCGGCTTCGGCGGTCGAGGGCCCGGCCGCGAGGGGCAGGGCGAGCAGCAGGGCAGTGAGGATCAGGGTGCTTCGCATCGGGGGGGCCAGGCGATCTGGTGGAACTCGCGCCGCAGCGCCGACAGGCTGACTTCCGGCGTGCGTGCGTACCGCTGGGCTTCCAGCTTCAGCAGCCACTGCGCGAGTGTCCCACCTTCGGCGCCGAAGCGGCGCGTCACCACCTCTGCGATCGCCCTGGGGGGTGCGGTGTTCCCGACTTCGACGCCGGCCCGGCGCAACCGCTTGCGCGCGCGCCCCAGCAGGCGCAGCCAGGGATCGTGCTGCAGGCGGTCCCACCAGCTCCACAGGGCGCCGGCCAGCGCGACGAGGACGACCACCGCCAGCAGCACGCGGCTGAGGTCCTCCCAGCTCGGCGAGCGGAAACCCAGGTTGCGCAGCATGTCGAGCTGGCGGCTCTGCGTGTAGTTGAGCACCCACTGGTTCCAGCCGTTGTTCATCGCGTCCCAGCCGGCGCGCATCGCCGCCCAGAGGTCGGGGCTGACGCGCTGCATGGCGGTGCCGATCACGCCTTGCGGGACCACCAGGCGCTGGAACGAGCCCGTGCGCGCCGGCGCGACGACGGCGGTCGGATCCATGCGCACCCACCCGCGTCCTTCCAGCCAGACCTCCGTCCAGGCATGCGCGTCGGATTGCCGGACGACCCAGTACCCGTCCACCGGGTTCACCTGCCCGCCCTGGTAGCCGGTGACCACGCGGGCGGGGATGTCCAGGGCGCGCATCAGCACCACGAAGGCGGAGGCGATGTGCTCGCAGAAGCCTTCCTTGACGTCGAACCAGAACTCGTCGGCCGTGTGCTCGCCGTAGACGCCCGGCGCCAGGGTGTAGCGATAGCCTCCGGTGCGCAGCAGGCGCACCGCGGCCTGCACCAGGGTCGCCGGGCTGGCGCCCGGGTTCTCCTCGCGCAACTTCGCCGCGAGCGCCAGCGTGCGGGGGTTGTAGCCGGCCGGCAGCTGCGTGTATTCCGGCAGCACCAGCGAGCGGCGTGCCGGGCCGTGCCGGAACAGCACGTGGCTTTCGGCGGTGTAGCGCACCAGGTCGACCACGGGCTGCGACACCAGCCACTGCAGGTCGGAGGTCATCACCGTGTCCATGCCCGGCACCTGCGGCGCCCTGGGGGCGGCGTCCAGCGTCAGCAGCCAGGGCCGGTTGTTCGGCTCCAGGGTCACTTCGTAGCGCACCGGGGCGCCGAGCGGCACGAGCTGCGGATCGCCGAGGCGCATGGGCGGGAAGCGCCCGGCCAGGCGCACGAGCGGCCGCCATTCGCGGCCGTCGAAGTCGGCGAACACCGGACCGCGGAAGTACAGGTCGCTCTGCGCCGGCGGCGTGCCTTCGAAGCGCACCCGCAGGGCGACGCTCTCGTCCAGCACCAGTTCCGCCATCGAGCCCACGCGCATCTGGGCGGACAGGCCGCTGCGCCCGCTCATGGCGTCCGAAGGGATGCCCCAGAGCGGCGCGAACCGCGGGAACAGCACGAACAGCACGGCCATCACCGGCGCGCCCAGCAACGTCATCCAGCCGGCCGTGCGGGCGGCCTGCGCGAGCGGCGGCCGCCCCACGGGCATGTGCGCGTTGACGAGTGCGGTGAGCAGGCCCAGCAGCCCCAGCAGCATCGCCGCCGCGACCGCGAGCGACTGCGAGAAGAAGAAGTTCGTGAGCATCGTGAAGAAGCCCAGGAAGAAGATGACGAAGGCATCGCGCTTCGCCCGCAGTTCCAGGGTCTTCAGGGCCAGCAGGCACACGATCAGCGTCACCCCCGCGTCGCGTCCCAGCAGCGTGCGGTGCGTGGCCCAGGTCGCGAACAGGCTGACGCCCACGAGCACGACGAGCCAGGTGCGCGCCGGCAGCGGCGCCGCCTGCACGGCGAGCCGCGCGCGCCATCCCAGGACCACAGCGACCAGCAGCGAGACCCACCAGGGCAGGTGCGACACGTGCGGCAGCGTCACCCAGGCGATGACGGCGAGCAGGAACAGCGTGTCGCGCGCGTCGCGCGGCAGCGTGGCGAGGCGTTGGGGCAGGTTCAGCACAGCGCGAGTGCCTCCAGGCAGCGGCGCTTGTGCGCCTCGCCCGCGCCGGGGGCGACCTGCAGGCCGGGCAGCCGCAGCCCGTAGTCCTGGCCCAGGCGGTCGGCCTGCAGCACCCAGGCGGCCAGGCGGGAGAGGCGGGCTTCGCGGTCGGCGACGCCGCACTGCTGGTCATCGAGCCACAGCTCCATCCGCTGCGCCTGCAGGGTGTCGCGGCTCACCAGCTCGTCGCTCTTGGCGACCTTCTTCCACACGACCAGCTTGAGCGGGTCGCCGCGGCGGTAGGCGCGCACGCCTTCGAACTCCCCGCTGTTCTGCGCGCGCAGTACCGCGGCACCGCCGCCGCGCGGCTCGCCCGGGGGCAGCGGCGGCGGCTGCAGCTCCGGCGCGGGATAGACCAGCACCTGGGCCGCGGGGCGCCAGACCGTCCACACCCGGAAGGTGCCGAGCGGGAAGCGCGTCTCCGCCGTGAGCGGCGGCACGCGGTGCAGGCCGCGCCGTTCCGGACGGAACGCCACCTGCACCGTGCACGAGCCCTGCGCGGGGACGTCCGTCCAGCTCCAGTGGTCCTCGTGGGTCGTGTCGAGCACCGCCAGGCCGATGCCGTAGCGCACGCTCTTGCGCGTGTTGCCGAGGACGACGGACAGCGGTGCGCTGGCGCCGGCGAACTGCGGCGCGGGCGGCATGAGGGCGAGCGTGAGCCCGCGCAGCGTCGCGTGGCACACGTGCATGCCCACGACCGCGCAGCCCGCGAGCAGGAAGGTGAGGAGGTAGCCCAGATTGAGCTGGTAGTTGATGGAGCCCACCAGCAGCACGAGCAGCGTCGCCCCGAGCATGAAGCCGGGACGCGTCGGCAGGATGTACACGTTGCGCTGCGTCAGCGTCATCGTGTCGGTGAGCGGCAGGCGCGCCTGCCACCACTGGCGGAAGCGGCGGCGGACGTACCCCACGGGGTGCAGGACGGCGGTGTTCACGGCAGCCTCAGGGCAAGGGCACCGCCTCCACCATGGCGCGGACCTGTTCGACCGGGCCACGTCCCGCATCGCCCACCGGCACCAGCCGGTGCGCCACGGTCTGCGGGAAGACGGCCTGCACGTCGTCGGGCGCCACGTAGTCGCGGCCGGACAACAGCGCCTGCGCCTTGGCGGCGCGGATCACCGCGATGCCCGCGCGGGGGCTCAGGCCCTGCAGGAACCAGCGGCCCGAACGCGTCGCGGCGACGAGGTCCTGCACGTAATCGAGCAGCGGCTCCGCCGCGTGGACCCGCAGCACGTCCTGCTGCAGCGCCTGCAGCTCGATCGGCGACAGGGTGTTGCCCAGGTGCTCCACCATGTCGCGCCGGTCGGCGCCGGAGAAGAGCGCGCGCTCCGCGGCGCGGTCCGGGTAGCCGAGCGAGATGCGCATGAGGAAGCGGTCCAGCTGCGACTCGGGCAGGGCGAAGGTGCCGAGCTGGTCGTGCGGGTTCTGCGTGGCGATCACGAAGAAGGGCGAGGGCAGCGCGCGGGTCTCGCCTTCGACGGTGACCTGCTTTTCCTCCATCGCTTCCAGCAGGGCGCTCTGCGTCTTGGGGCTGGCCCGGTTGATCTCGTCGGCCAGCAGCACCTGCGCGAAGATCGGTCCCGGGTGGAACACGAAGCCCTCCTTGCCGCGGTCGTAGATGGAGACGCCCGAGAGGTCGCTGGGCATCAGGTCCGCCGTGAACTGCACCCGCGAGAACTGCAGGCCGAAGGCCCGGGCGAGGGCATGCGCGAGGGTCGTCTTGCCGACGCCCGGAACGTCCTCGATCAGCAGGTGTCCCCCTGCCAGCAGGCAGGCCACGCAATCGCGGACCTGCGCCGGTTTCCCAACGATCACCGTGTTAAGCTGGTCAAGGAGCGTTTTGAGTTTTTGTCGTGCTTCCATGAGGCACGAACATATCCGATATTCAGGCACCGCCGAGGCAGGCCATGGGCAAAACCGGCTATTTCACGCACCCGGACTGCAGGAGACACGACATGGGCCGCGGGCACCCGGAGTGTCCGGAGCGGCTCGACGCCATCGAGGACCGGCTGCTCGCCGCGCGCCTGCTGGACGTCGTCGAGCGGCGCGAAGCCCCGCTCGCCAGCACGGACCTGCTCGCCCTCGCGCACGAACGCCTGCACGTCGCCTCGATCATCGGCCTGGCCGAGGAACTGCGCCAGCAGGAAGAGGCCGGCGGCTACGACCACGTGCACATCGACCCCGACACGGCGATGAACCGGCACAGCCTGAACGCTGCCTTGCGTGCCGCCGGCGCAACGTTGGCCGCAACCGACGCGGTCATCGCCGGCGAACTGGAGAACGCCTTCTGCGCGGTGCGCCCGCCCGGCCACCATGCGACGCGCAGCCGCGCCATGGGCTTCTGCATCTTCAACCAGGTGGCGGTGGCCGCGCGCTATGCGCTGGAGCACCACGGCCTGAAGCGCGTCGCGGTGGTGGACTTCGACGTGCACCACGGCAATGGCACCGAGGACATCCTCTCCGGCGACGAGCGCGTGCTGATGGTGGGGATCTTCCAGCACCCCTTCTATCCCTACAGCGGCTTCGGCGCGCATGCGGACAACATGGTGAACCTGCCCATCCCGGCGTACACGAAGGGGCCGGCGATCCGCGAGCAGATCGAGAAGCACTGGTTGCCGCGGCTCGAGGAATTCAGGCCCGAGATGATCTTCGTGAGCGCGGGCTTCGACGCCCACCGCGAGGACGACCTCGGGCAGCTCGGGCTGGTGGAGGCGGACTACGCCTGGATGACGCAGAAGATCATGGACGTGGCGAAGCGGCACGCGAAGGGCCGCATCGTGTCGAGCCTGGAAGGCGGTTACAACCTCGACGCGCTGGGACGCAGCGTCGAGGCGCACCTGCGCGCGCTCGCCGACGTCTGAGAAGAAACGAAGAAAGAGGAGGGTGCTGCCATGGAGCAGCCGCTGATCGAGGCCCGCGACGGGCGTGGCGTAGTCACGCTCACCCTGAACCGGCCCGCGAGCTTCAACGCCCTGAGCGAGGAACTGCTCGCGGCCCTGCAGGCTGCGCTGGACCGGCTGGCCGGCGACGCGTCGCTGCGCGTGCTGGTGCTCGCCGCGGCGGGCAAGGCCTTCTGCGCGGGCCACCACCTGAAGGAAATGATCGCGCAGCCGGAGCTGGCCTACTACCAGCGCCTGTTCGCGCAGTGCAGCCGCATGATGCTGGCGCTGCAGGCGCTGCCGGTGCCCGTGATCGCGCGCGTGCAGGGCATCGCCACCGCGGCGGGCTGCCAGCTGGTCGCGCAATGCGACCTGGCCGTGGCCTCGACGGAAGCCCGCTTCGCGGTGAGCGGGGTGAACTACGGCCTCTTCTGCGCCACGCCCAGCGTGCCCCTGCTGCGCAACATGTCGCCCAAGCAGGCCATGGAGATGCTGGTGACGGGCGACTTCATCTCCGCGCAGGAGGCGCAGGTCCGCGGGCTGGTCAACCACGCCGTGCCGCCGGAGCAGCTGGACGCGGAGGTGGAGCGCCTGGTCCAGGCGATCCTCGCCAAGCCGCGCGAGGCGCTCGCGATGGGCAAGGAGCTGTTCTACCGCCAGCGCGAGATGGGGATCGCGGCCGCGTACCAGCTCGCCGCCCAGACCATGGCGGCCAACATGATGGAGCCGTGCGCGCTGGAAGGCGTGCAGGCCTTCACCGAAAAACGCAAGCCCGGCTGGGCGCAGTAAACGCGGAATGATCGAATTCGACGAACTGATCGGTGCCCTGAGCCACCGGGGCATCGGCTGGGAAACCTTCACCCTCGTGGCCTGCCTGGCCTCGGCCTACGGCATCTGCTGGCTCACCGGCCGCAGGCAGCCGCCGGAATCGGTGCTGTACGGCCGCTACCTGGTCGACGGCCTGCTGTTCCCCCTGGTGGCGCTGGCCCTGACCTACTTCGCGCGCGTGGGGCTCGGCGGCCTGCAGGAGGTGCCGCTGCTGCGCCTGGCGCTTCCGGTGCTCGTGTCGCTGGCGGGCATCCGGCTGCTCGCGCGCGTGTTCACGCTCGTGTTCCCGCGCTCGAAGATGGCGCGCACCATGGAGCGCGTGTTCTCCTGGCTCGCCTGGATCGCCGCGGTGCTGTGGATCATGGGGTTGCTGCCGGCGGTGCTCGCGGAGCTGGAAGGCATCCGCTTCTCCTTCGGCAAGGGCAAGATCAGCCTGCTGTCCATCGTGCAGGGCGCGCTCTCTTCCGGGCTCGTGCTGGTGCTGGCCCTGTGGCTGTCGGCGGCGCTGGAGCGCAAGGTGCTGCGCGACGCGGTCACCGACCTGTCGCTGCGCAAGGTGGCGGTCAACGCGGTGCGCGCGATGCTGCTGGCCGTCGGCTTCCTGTTCGCGCTGTCCGCGGCCGGCGTGGACCTCACCGCGCTGTCGGTGCTGGGTGGCGCGTTCGGCGTGGGCCTGGGCTTCGGCATGCAGAAGCTCGCTGCCAACTACGTGAGCGGCTTCGTGATCCTGGCCGAACGCAGCCTGCGCATCGGCGACATGGTCAAGGTGGACGGCTTCGAGGGCGTCGTGGCGGACATCAAGACGCGCTACACCCTGATCCGGGCCGGCGACGGGCGCGCCTCCGTCGTGCCGAACGAGAAGCTGATCTCGGAGCGGGTGGAGAACCTGTCGATCGCGGATCCCCGCGTGCTGGTCACCACCGACGTCGCCGTCGCCTACGACAGCAATGCGGAACAGGTGCAGGCGCTGCTGGTGGACGCGGCGATGCGCACGCAGCGCGTGCTGGCCGACCCGCCGCCCTCCGCGCGGCTGGTGAGCTTCGGCGCGGACGGGCTGGAATTCCGCCTGTTCTTCTGGATCGACGACCCGCAGAACGGGCAGGTCAACGTGCGCTCGGACGTGAACCTGAAGATCCTGCGCGCCCTGCGCGAGGCGGGCATCGACATCCCGTACCCGCAGCGCGTGCTGCACGTGCCGCGCGGCACGGTGACGCTCAACGCATCAGGGACGGAAGCCACAGGCTGAGCGCCGGGAAGGCGATCAGCACGCCCAGCATCAGCACCATCACGAGCACGAAGGGCCAGCAGCCGCGGAAGATGTTGCCGAGGCCCACGCCGGGCAGCAGCGCATTGAGCACGAACAGGTTCATGCCCACGGGCGGCGAGATCAGGCCGATCTGCACGATCATCACGATCAGCACGCCGAACCACACCGGGTCGAAGCCGAGCGAGGTGACGATGGGGAAGAACAGCGGGATGGTGAGCAGCACCATCGTGAGCTCCTCCATCACCGTGCCCAGCACCACGTAGATCGCCATCATGGCGACCACGATCATCGTGGGGGACAGGCCCAGGTGCGTGATCCAGTCCTTGAGGTCGCCGGGCAGCGTCGTGAAGTTCACGAAGTTGGCGAACAGCGTGGCGGCGATCAGCAGCGTGAACAGCATCGCGGTGGTGCGCGCCGATTCCACCAGCACCTCGTAGAGCGATCGCCACGTCAGCCGCCCGCGCAGCAGCGCGAACAGGAAGGCGCCCGCGGCCCCGAAGCCCGCGCCTTCGGTGGCCGTGAAGAAGCCGCCGTAGATTCCGCCGAGGACCACGAGCACCAGCACCACCACGCCCCAGATGCCGCGCAGCGCGTGCCAGCGCTCCGGCCAGCTGGCGCGCTCGCCGGCCGGGGCGTGCTCGGGATCGCGCGAGGTGATGACCACGATGGCCAGCATCAGCAGCGACGCCGTGAGCAGGCCGGGAATCACGCCGGCGGCGAACAGCTTGCCGATGTTCGTTTCGGTGACGATCCCGTAGATCACCATGATCGTGGAGGGCGGGATCATGATGCCCAGCGTGCCGCCCGCGGCCATGACGCCGGTGGAGAGCGAGTCGCTGTACCCGAGCTTGCGCATGGAGGGGTACGCCACCTTGCTCATGGTGGCAGCCGTCGCAATGGAGGACCCGCAGATCGCGCCGAAGCCCGCGCACGCCGCGACGGTGGCGTGGGCGAGCCCGCCGCGCCGGTGCCCGATGAAGGCGTAGGCCGCCTGGAACAACTCGTGCGCGAGGCCCGCGCGCGCCACGAAGTTGCCCATGAGGATGAACAGCGGGATCACCGACAGCGTGTACGCGAAGCCCGTCTCGTACACGACCTGCGCCGTGCTCGCGAGCGCCGGCTGCCAGCCGCGCGTGAGGCCGATGCCGACGTAGCCCACGAGCCCCATCGCGAAGGCGAGGGGCACGCGCAGGAGCGCCAGCAGGAAGATCGCGCCGAAGCCGAGCAGGGCCGCGGTCACAGGGCGGCCCCTTCGCCCTCGGCGCGCTCGGCCGGCAGCTCGCGCAGGGCGGCCAGGTGCACGAGGCCCGTGAGCCCGCACAGCACGCCCATGCCGTAGATGAAGGGCGCCTTCAGGATCTGCAGCTGCGCGGTGGTCTCACCCGTTTCCAGGAACTGCCCGCCCGTGCGCCACATCAGCCACGCGAGCCCCAGCAGCACGGCCGCGCACAGCAGGTGCACCAGCACCGCCTGCGCACGGCGCACCCAGGCCGGCAGGTAGGGGTCGAGCGAGTCGAACTCCACGTGTTCGCCGCGGCGCGACACCAGGGGGAGCGCGCCGAAGATCACGACCACCATGAGCAGTTCCGTGAGCTCCAGCGAACCCGGGATGCTGTGCGAGGCGAACTTGCGCCCCAGCACGTCGAAGAAGGTGAGGGCCATGATCGCGAACAGCGCGATCCCGGACAGCAGCCCGCACAGCAGGTCCAGCAGCTTGGTCAAGACTACTTCGAGGCCTTGGCGATCTCGGAGCGGAACTCCGCCAGCACCTTGGCCGGGTCGGCCAGGCCCTTCGCCTTGGCCTCCTGCACCCACTTCTGCTCCAGCGCGGAGGTCTTGGACTTCACGTCGGCGACGAACTTCGCGTCGGCCTTCGTGACCTGCACGTTGTTCGCCTGCATGAGGCCGTACGCGCGGCGGTCCACCTTGTCCCAGTTGCGGCCCATGATGCGCGCGGCGACCTCGCCCGACGCGCTGTCCACCGCCTTCCTGCCGGCGGCATCGAGCTTGTCGTAGGTGGCCTGGTTCATCATGAACACGAAGCTGGTGTTGTACAGGCCGCCGGGGAAGGTGGTCGCGTACTTGATGACCTTGTCGATCTTGAAGGATTCGATCGACTCGGCCGGGAACAGCGTGCCGTCCATGACGCCGCCGGAGAGCAGCTCGTACGAGTCGGGCGCGGGCTTGAGCGTCACGTTCATGCCCAGCGTCTTGCTGATCTCGTTGACCATGCCGCCGCCGACGCGCCACTTGAGGCCCTGCAGGTCCTCCAGCTTCGTGACGGGGCGCTTGGTGTTGAACACGATGCCGGGGCCGTGCGTGAAGAAGGCCAGCACGTGCACGCCCTGGTGCTCCTGCACGAAGGCCGGGTACTTCATCGCGACCCTGTTGAAGGCCACGGAGAGCGGTTCGGCCGCGTCGCCCAGGAAGGGGAACTCGGCCATCTGCGTGAGAACGAAGCGGCCGGGCGTGTAGCCGTGCACGGTGAAGGAAACATCCGCGAGGCCGTTCTTCACGGCGTCGTAGGTTCCCGGCGGGTTGGCCACCGCGCGGGGCAGGATGTTGCAGCGGATCTTGCCGGCCGCGTTCTTCTCGACCAGGTCGCACCACTCCTTCTGCGCGACACTGAGGGAGTGCGTGGGCGGCACCCAGCTGGAGACCGTGAGGACGGTCTGGGCGGCAGCGGAGCCGGAGGCCGCGATCGCGGCGACGGCGAACAGGGGGAGAACGGAGCGCTTCATCCAACGAACTCCTGGTTGTGTGAGTGCGGGGGACTGTAAGTCGCAGGCTTAATCCGAACGGTCCTGACTTACCCGCATCGGGGCCGCGCGGGAATGTCAGCCGGATGACACTCGCTTGCAGGGACATGTGCCGCGGGCGTGCAGGCCGACCCTATAATCGCAAAATCGAACGATCGTTCTTTTTTGTGCCCGCCCCCCGGCACGCGGGGGGCAGCAGCCCGTGCGGCACATAGAATTTCGACGTTACGTGCACGTCAATCCTTTCCCCAAAACTCTAGGAGTGCCCCAATGAAGGTCCTGGTCCCGGTCAAGCGGGTGGTGGACTACAACGTGAAGGTCCGCGTCAAGTCGGACAACACGGGTGTGGACATCGCGAACGTCAAGATGAGCATGAATCCCTTCGACGAGATCGCGGTGGAAGAAGCCGTGCGCCTGAAGGAGAAGGGCGTGGCGACCGAAGTGATCGCCGTCTCCTGCGGCGTGCAGCAGTGCCAGGAGACCCTGCGCACGGCGATGGCCATCGGTGCCGATCGCGCCATCCTGGTGCAGACCGACGAGGAGCTGCAGCCGCTGGCCGTGGCCAAGCTGCTGAAGGCGCTGGTCGACAAGGAGCAGCCCGGCCTGGTGATCCTGGGCAAGCAGGCGATCGACGACGACTGCAACCAGACCGGCCAGATGCTGGCGGCGCTGGCCGACCTGCCGCAAGCCACTTTCGCCTCCAAGGTCGAAGTGGCCGATGGCAAGGCGAAGGTCACGCGCGAAGTCGACGGCGGCCTGGAGACGCTGGAAGTCTCGCTTCCCGCGGTGGTCACCACCGACCTGCGCCTGAACGAGCCGCGCTACGTGACGCTGCCCAACATCATGAAGGCGAAGAAGAAGCAGCTGGACACGGTCAAGCCCGAGGACCTGGGCGTGGACGTCAAGCCGCGCCTGAAGACGCTGAAGGTCACCGAGCCCGCCAAGCGCGGCGCCGGCGTGAAGGTGCCCGACGTGGCCACCCTCGTGCAGAAGCTCAAGACCGAAGCGAAGGTCATCTAACAGCCGAATACGGACATCCGAACGCAAAGGGCGCAAAAACTACGCAAAGAACGCAAAAGATTTAAAGGAAAACTTCATAGGTTTTCTTTTGCGTCCTTTGCGAATCCTTTGCGCCCTTTGCGTTCGGATGTCCGCCCCCGACTTCAAGGACACCCCATGACCTCCCTCGTCATCGCTGAACACGACAACGCGTCCATCAAGGCCGCGACCCTGAATACCGTCACCGCTGCGGCTGCCTGCGGCGGCGAAGTGCACGTGCTGGTGGCCGGCGCCAATGCCGCCGAAGCTGCCAAGGCCGCCGCGCAGATCGCCGGCGTGGCCAAGGTGATCCACGCCGACGGCGCGCAGTTCGAGCACGGGCTGGCCGAGAACGTCGCCGCCCAGGTGCTGGCGCTCGCCGGCAACTACTCGCACATCCTGTTCCCGGCCACCGCCGGCGGCAAGAACGTCGCCCCGCGCGTGGCCGCGAAGCTGGACGTCGCGCAGATCTCCGACATCACCAAGGTCGATGCGGCCGATACCTTCGAGCGCCCGATCTACGCCGGCAACGCCATCGCCACCGTGCAGAGCGCCGACCAGGTGAAGGTGATCACGGTGCGCACGACGGCCTTCGATCCCGCTGCTGCCACCGGTGGCAGCGCTTCGGTCGAGAGCGCCAGCGCGCCCGCCGACAGCGGCAAGTCGAAGTTCCTGGGCCAGGAGATCGCCAAGAGCGACCGCCCCGAGCTCACGGCCGCGAAGATCATCGTCTCGGGCGGCCGCGCGATGGGCTCCAGCGAGAAGTTCCACGAAGTGCTGGAGCCGCTCGCCGACAAGCTCGGCGCCGCCATCGGCGCTTCGCGCGCCGCGGTGGACGCGGGCTACGCGCCCAACGACCTGCAAGTCGGCCAGACGGGCAAGATCGTCGCCCCGCAGCTGTACATCGCCTGCGGCATCAGCGGCGCGATCCAGCACCTGGCCGGCATGAAGGACTCCAAGGTGATCGTCGCGATCAACAAGGACCCCGAAGCGCCGATCTTCAGCGTGGCCGACTACGGCCTCGAGGCGGACCTGTTCACGGCCGTGCCGGAGCTGGTGAAGGCGCTGTAAGGCGCCGACAGCTTCTCCCTCCCCCTCTGGGGGAGGGCCGGGG
>NZ_JACORT010000010.1 GCF_014297465.1 Ramlibacter cellulosilyticus
AGAAAGTCCCTCTGGAACGGCTATTGAGCGAGGTGTCGCTCTACGATGAAAGCGACGGCTCCCCCGCCCAACTGCCTCTCCTTTGAAATCTCCGGACAGGCATGGGTCAAGCCCGCAATGACATGCGTCTTCAATCGTCCTCGCCCGCATCCAGCCCCGGAAACATCACCTCGGTGAACCCGAACTTGGTGAAGTCCCGCACCCGCATCGGGTAGAGCTTGCCGATGAGGTGGTCGCATTCGTGCTGCACCACCCGGGCGTGGAAGCCTTCCGCCTCGCGTTCGATGCGCTGGCCGCGCAGGTCGTGGCCGCTGTAGCGGATGCGCTTCCAGCGCGGCACGGACGCGCGCAGGCCGGGAACCGACAGGCAGCCTTCCCAGCCCTCCTCCTCCTCGTCGCCCAGCGGCGTGATCACCGGATTGAGCAGCACGGTGCGCGGCACCGGCGGCGCTTCTGGATAGCGGGGGTTGGCCTCGTCGGTCCCGAAGATCACCAGCTGCAGGTCGACGCCGATCTGCGGCGCGGCGAGCCCGGCGCCGCTGGCCGCCTTCATCGTGTCCTGCATGTCCGCCACCAGCGCACGGAGCTCGGGCGTGTCGAACTCGCGCACCGGTTGCGCCACCCGCAGCAGGCGCGGGTCTCCCATCTTCAAGATTTCACGCACGGTCATCCAAAGAGCATAGCGCGGCGCCGCCGCACGCTGCTATCGTTGCACCGTGACCGACACGCAACTCCCCCCGGGCGCCCGCGCGCTCTCCGCCCCCGTCCGCTGGCTGCTGCAGGGCCTGGCGGGTCTCTGCCTCGTGCTGGCGGTGGTGGGCATCGTGCTGCCGGTCATGCCCACCGTGCCCTTCCTGGTGGTGGCGGCCTGGGCCGCCGCACGCAGCTCGCCACGCCTGCATCGGTGGCTGCTGACGCACAGGCGCTTCGGCCCTTACCTGCGCGACTGGAACGAAGCCGGCGTCGTGCCGCGCCGGGCCAAGTGGTTCAGCACGGCGATGATGGGCGGCAGCGCCGCCAGCATGCCGGTGTTCGTTCCCGCGGAATGGGCGCTGGTGGTCGTCGTGCCCGTCGCCGGCATGGCGGCGGTGCTCGTCTGGCTGTGGAAGCGGCCGGAGCAGCGGCCGCAGGACTGACCCGCCGCGCGGTTCAGGCCAGGGGCTGCGTCACCGACTCGCCCTGCTCCGCCTCGATGCGCTGGTACAGCTCCGCGCAGCCGTGCAGCATCTGCGACACGTAGATGCGCACGCCGTCGGCCGATTCCACGTAGTCGCACTGCGCCACCCACGACCAGCCAACCTCCGCGATGCGGTCGAAGCGGATGGTCTTGCGGCCGCCCAGCGGCGAGTCGAAGTGCAGCGCGCGGTCGTCGAACCAGGTGCGCGTGCAGAAGGCGGCGTACACGAGGTAGAGCGCGGCCAGCAGGAACAGCCCCAGCGCCGCGTAGCCCCACACCTGCTGCGAAGGCGCCAGGAAGCGGGCGAAGAACAGGCCCGCGCCCACCACGGCCAGGTTCACGAGCACCAGCAGGCGCAGCAGCCAACCCGCGCGCAGGTGGTACTGGCCCGCGAGCCGTTGCGCCGGCTTGTCTCCCGCGCGGTACATGAAGCCCCAGAACGCGGAGCCGAGCATCAGGCAGGCGACGTAGAGCATGGCCCGCGTCTGCGCGCGGTGGTCCTGCAGCGAATCGCGGATGCGCTGGCGGGCATCCGGCCACTGCACGTGCTGCACGTACGCCACCGGGGACAGCTCGCCGCGCAGCATGGGTTCGGCGCGCGGCTCGCCGCGCTGGTGCGCCTCGCGCAGCAGCGCGATCGCGCGCGCCTCGTCGCGCGGACCGCCGTCGCCCGCGAGCAGCATCTTCGCGGCATCGACCATGGCCACTTCCACCCCGCGGTCGGCCGCCTCCAGGAACCACTGCCGCGCCTTGGCGCGGTCCGCCTTGCGCCCGATGCCGAAGTACTCCAGCCCGCCCATGCACGCGAAGCCGGCAGGCATCAATGCGTCGATGGCGCTCCTGCAGATCTTCTCGGCACGTTCGCGGTCGGGCTGGAAGCCGTACTGCCCGGCCGCCACGATGGGCAGCAAGGCCTTCAGCGCCCATTCGTCGCCCTTGGCGACGGCGCGCTCCAGGAAGGGCACCGCCTCCAGCGGCGTGGGGCCTTGCAGCAACGCGCTCGCGCGGTAGTTCAGCGCCGGCCCGAGCTGCGGATTCACCGCCAGTGCGTGGTCGGTGGCTTCCAGCACCAGCGGGTACTGCTTCAGCATCAGGGCTTCGCCGGCCACGCGCTCCCAGGCCTTCGCATGGCCGGGATCGAGCGTGGCGGCCTGTTGCGCGAGCAGCAGCGCCTGGTCGTAGCGGTGCTGCTGGTGGAGGTCCCAGCTGCGGCCCACGAGCAGCACGCTGCGCAGGACCGGGATCGCCGGCCGGTTCGGGTTGTCGGCGGCGAAGCGGTCGACGAAGCGCTGCGCCTCGCCCGGCGCCCCGCCCCATTGCGGCTTGAGGTAGTCCAGGTACGCGAGCGGCGTGGCGATGCCGCCGTCGAGCGCCTGGATGGCCGTGTCGATCAGGCTGGTGGCCGTTGCGCGCCGGCCTTCCAGCAGTCCGACGGCCAGCAGTCCGCCGTAGCAGGCATCGCAGCGCGGCCCCAGCCTGGCGAGCGCCGCCTCGTAGTCGCTGCGCGCCTTGGGCAGCAGCTGTCGCATGCGCGCGATCGCGTCCGGATGCGTGTTGGCGATGAACTCGGTACCGCGCTTCACCTGTGCGCGGTGGAGGTGGAAGTCGCCCCGCACCAGGTGCGCGATGCCGCTGCCGGTGGCGGCCACCCACGCGTCGAAGCGCTCGCTGGTCTGCGGCGGCGCGTACTCCAGCGCGCCCAGGGCCTTCTGCGTGGCGCGGTAGCGCGCCAGGTCCGTGAGGCTCGCCTCCAGGGCCGCGCCGATCTGCGCGTCGAGTTCGGCGTGCCGGTTCGCGGCGAGGAGCTCGCTCCACGTCGGTTCCGGTGCCGGTGCCGCGGGCTGCTCCCCGCTCGCGGCAGCGGCAGGCGGTTCCGCGGCCGGCTGCGCGAAAGCTTGCGCCGCCGCGAACGCGAAAGCCGCGCAGATCGTTCTCGGGTGCATGGCTCCTCCTGCGCCACTATAGGCACGCAGGCCGCGGCCACGCTACAGCCTTTGGAGCGAACTGCGGCGCCTACGCCACGGTTCCGGCGAGCAGCCGGCGCAGGCCCTCTTCGTCGAGGACAGCCACGCCCAGCTCGCGGGCCTTGTCCAGCTTGCTCCCCGCCTCGGCACCGGCGACGACGTAGTCGGTCTTCCTGCTCACCGAGCCCGCCACCTTGGCGCCCGCCGCTTCGAGCATCTCCTTCGCCTCGTCGCGCGTGAGCGTGGGCAGCGTGCCCGTGAGCACCACGGTCTTGCCCGAGAGCGGCTTCGGCGCCTGGGCCACCGGCTCCGACTCCTCCCAGTGCACGCCGCAGGCGCGCAGCTGCTCGATCACCTCGCGGTTGTGCGGCTGCTGGAAGAACGCATGGACGCTCTCGGCGACGATGGGACCGACGTCGGGGACCTCGAGCAGTTGCTCCAGGCCGGCGTCCATGATCGCGTCCAGCTTGCCGAAGTGCCGCGCCAGGTCGCGCGCGGTGGACTCGCCGACGTGCCGGATCCCCAGGCCGTAGAGGAAGCGCGGCAAGGTCGTGGACTTCGACTGTTCCAGCGCCGCGAGCAGGTTCTGCGCCGACTTCTCGCCCATGCGCTCCAGCGCCACCAGGCCCTGCAGGCCCAGGCGGTACAGGTCCGGCAGCGTGCGGATCACGTTGGCGTCGACCATCTGGTCCACCAGCTTCTCGCCCAGGCCTTCGATGTCCATCGCGCGGCGCTGCGCGAAGTGCAGGATCGCATGCTTGCGCTGGGCGCTGCAAAACAGGCCGCCCGTGCAACGGTAGTCGGCCTCGCCCTCCTCGCGCACCGCGGCGGAGCCGCAGACCGGGCAGGTGCGCGGCATGGTGAACGGTTCGGCGCCGTCCCGGCGCTTCTCCGGCACGACGCTGACCACTTCCGGGATGACGTCGCCGGCACGGCGCACGACCACCGTGTCGCCGATGCGGACGTCCTTGCGGCGCGCCTCGTCCTCGTTGTGCAGCGTCGCGTTGGTCACCGTCACGCCGCCCACGAACACGGGCTGCAGGCGTGCCACCGGCGTGAGCTTGCCGGTGCGGCCGACGTAGACGTCGATGGACTCCACCGTCGTCATCTGCTCCTGCGCCGGAAACTTGTGCGCGACGGCCCAGCGCGGCTCGCGCGTGACGAAGCCGAGCTGCTTCTGCAGCGCGAGCGAATTCACCTTGTAGACCACGCCGTCGATGTCGAACGGCAGCTGGTCGCGGTCGCGGCCCACCGCCTGGTGGTACGCGATGAGGTCGTCGGCACCGTGCGCGACGACCACCCGCTCCGACACGGGCACGCCCCAGCCCTTGAGCGCCTGCAGCACCTCGTGGTGCGTCTCGAAAGCGGGCCCGCCCACGATCTCGCCCCAGCCGTACGCGTAGAAGCTCAGGGGACGCTGCCGCGCGATCGCCGGATCGAGCTGGCGCACGGCGCCGGCGGCCGCGTTGCGCGGGTTCACGAAGGTCTTCTCGTTCTTCGCGCCCTTGGCGATCTTCTCGCGCTGCTGTTCGTTCAGCCGCTCGAAGTCGTCGCGGCGCATGTAGACCTCGCCGCGCACTTCCAGCACGGGCGGCACGTCGCGGCCGTGCAGCTTCAGCGGGATCTGGCCGACCGTCCGGATGTTCTGGGTGACATCCTCGCCCACCTCGCCGTCGCCGCGCGTGGCCGCCTGCACCAGCACGCCGTGCTCGTAGCGCAGGCTGATCGCGAGCCCGTCGAACTTGAGTTCCGCGACGTAGTCGACCGGCGGGTCGCCCTCCTTGCGGCCCAGCTCACGCCGCACCCGCGCGTCGAAATTGCGCGCACCGCTCGCCTCGATGTCCGTCTCGGTGCGGATGGAAAGCATCGGCACCCTGTGGCGCACCTTGGCGAAACCCTCCAGCACCTTGCCGCCCACGCGCTGCGTCGGCGAGTCGGGCGAGAGCAGTCCGGGGTGTTGCTCCTCCAGCGCCTGCAGTTCGCGGAACAGCTTGTCGTACTCGGCGTCCGCGATCTCCGGCGCGTCGAGCACGTAGTAGCGGTGGTTGTGGTGATGCAGCAGCTCGCGCAGGGCTTGGGCGCGCTCGCGATCCTTCGCGGGGATGCTCATGAGAAGAGGCGGCGGGCCTGGTCGCTGCCGGCCGACAGGTCGCGGGCGTCCAGGGTGTCGTAGAGGTTTTCCAGGCTGGCACCGATCGCGTCCAGCGCTTCCGCCGGAATCACGCGGCCGTCGTCGTCGGTGATGAGGCCGTCCATGGACGCGGCGAGCGCGATGGCCGCGTCGCGCATGCGCACGAAGGGCTGCTCGTTGCGCGGGACGTGGGTGACGTCGAGGCTCAGCGTGACTTCGCGGATCGCGGAATGCGAAGGGTCTTCGGCCAGGGCCGCCTGGGTCGAGAAAGACAGGCCCAGCACCGGCGGCACGCCGGGCTGCGATGCCGGCAGGACCAGCCGGCCCGGGATCGCGCCGGCGACGAAGCCGAAGCGCGCGGCGTTCTGGTGCACGTAGCCCGGGCTCCAGGCCGCATTGCGTGCCCGCAGGGTGAAGCCCAGCTGCGCGTCGTGGCTGCTGGCGAACTGGTCCAGCTCGCGGGCGCGCGCCACCTCGTCGCGCATCTCGGGGAATTCGGCGGCGCCGTTGATCGCGTCGGCGAAGGCCTGCGTCTTCACCACGAACTCGGAGAACTCGATGTCGTTCAGCGCCCCGTTGCGGTTGGCGAGCTGCACGCCGGACTGGAAGGCGGTGTAGCGCTGCCCGTTGCGCGGGGTTTCCCACTCGCCGCTCGCCTCGTTGCGGCCTTCGATGGCGAAGGGCTTGCTGCCGGCACGGCGCGTCGGCGGCAGCGCGGCGAGCGCCGCTTCACCGGACACGGGGGTGTCGACGGCGATCTGCGCCAGCGCGTCGATCAGCGCGTCCAGTCCCGGCTTGCGTTCCGGCAGCGGCAAGGGTGCGAGCGGCGCATCGTCGAACACGGGCTCGATCGGCTCCTGCAGCACGCTGGCCGCCTGGGCGGACGCGACGGCCACCTCGGGCTGGCGCGGCGTGTTGCGTCGCGTGGTCCACGCGTTCCAGGCCACGATCGCGGCGAGCAGCAGCCCGCCGAGGATCGCGAGACCTACCGTGAAACCGCTCATGCGGCGCGGCCCTCACCCCGGGCCTCTCCCGCAAGCGGGAGAGGGTGGGAAATGCGCTTCGCGATCATGCAGCTTCGGCCATCGACACGGCGGACTCCATGTCCACCGCCACGATGCGCGAGACGCCCTGCTCCTGCATGGTCACGCCGATCAGCTGTTCGGCCATCTCCATCGCGATCTTGTTGTGGCTGATGAAGAGGAACTGCGTTTCCTTGCTCATCGCGCTCACCAGCTTGGCGTAGCGCTCCGTGTTGGCGTCGTCCAGCGGCGCGTCCACCTCGTCCAGCAGGCAGAAGGGGGCGGGATTGAGCTGGAAGATCGCGAACACCAGCGCGATGGCGGTCAGCGCCTTCTCGCCGCCGGAGAGCAGGTGGATCGTCTGGTTCTTCTTGCCCGGGGGCTGCGCCATCACCTGCACGCCGGAGTCGAGGATCTCCTCGCCCGTCATCACCAGCCTGGCGTTGCCGCCGCCGAACAGCTCGGGGAACATGCGGCCGAAGTGCTCGTTGACGGTCTGGAAGGTGTTGCCCAGCAGGTCGCGCGTCTCGGCGTCGATCTTCCTGATCGCGTCCTCGAGCGTGGTCATCGCCTCGGTCAGGTCCTTGGACTGCGCGTCGAGGAACTGCTTGCGCTCGCGCGCCGTGCTCAGTTCCTCCAGCGCGGCGAGGTTCACGGCGCCCAGCGCGGCGATCTCGCGGTGGATGCGGTCGATGTCCGACTGCATGCCGGACAGCCGCACGTTGCCTTCCTCGACCGACTTGCCCACGGCTTCCAGGTCGGCCTGCGCCTCCGTGAGCATCTGCGTGTACTGCTCCAGCCCCAGGCGCGCGGCCTGTTCCTTCAGCTGCATGTCCGTGATGCGCTGGCGCAGCGGGTCGAGCTCGCGCTCGAGCTGCAGGCGGCGCTCGTCGCTCGCGCGCAGCTTCAACGTCAGGTCGTCGTACTCGCTGCGCTTGGCGCCCAGCACCTGCTCCCGCTCGGACTTCAGCTGCAGCGCGTTCTGCAGCCCGGCCTGGGCAGCCGCATCGGTCAGGCGTGACAGTTCCGCCTGCGCCCGCTCCAGTTCGTCGGCGATGGACGTGGTCTGCTGCGACGCCGTCTCGATGGCCCGCTGCAGCTCGCCCTTGCGCGCTTCGAGCGCGCGCTGCGAGAAGGTCGCTTCCTGCGCCTGGCGCTCCAGGCTCCGGTGCTGCTCGCGCGCCTCGGCCAGCTTGCGCTCGGCCTCGATCACGCGTTCGTCGAGCTGGGCATGGCGCTCCTGGCTGTCGGCCAGCTGCATGTCCAGTTCCTCGAAGCGGCCTTCGGCGGAGACGCGGCGCTCCTGCAGCTCCTCCAGCAGCGCGTCCACTTCGGCCATGTCGCCGGCGATCTGCTCGCTGCGCGCGCGGGTCTGTTCGGCCAGCTGCGTCAGGCGCAGCGTCTCGACCTGCAGCTCGTGGGCGCGGCTCTGGGTTTCCGCCGCTTCGCGCCGCGCCGCCGTGAGGCGCTGCGACGCATCGCTGTAGGCCGCCTCGGCGCGCACCAGCGCGGAGCGGGCTTCCTCGGTGATCAGCACCTGCGCGCGCAGCTGCTTCTCCAGGTTCTCGATCTCCTGCTGGCGGGCCAGCAGGCCGGCCTGCTCGGAGTCCTGCGCATAGAAGCTCACGCTGTGCGCGGTGACGGCGTGGCCCGACTTGACGTAGATGGCCTCGCCCGCCTGCAGCTTCTCGCGCGCGGCCAGCGCTTCCTCCAGCGTCGCCGCGGTGTAGCAGCCGTGCAGCCAGTCGGACAGCAGCGCCTTCTGGCCCGCATCGTTCAGGCGCAGCAGGTCCGCCAGGCGCGGCAGCGCACCCGCGGCTTCGGGGGCGCCCGCGGCCGGTGCGTGGTAGAAGGCCAGCCGGGCCGGCGGCGGGTCGCCCGCGAAGGCGCGCACCATGTCCAGGCGCGACACTTCCAGCGAGTTCATGCGCTCGCGCAGCGCCGCTTCCAGCGCGCTTTCCCAGCCCTGCTCGATGTGGATCTTCGTCCACAGGCCCTGCAGGCCACCCAGGCCGTGCTTGGCGAGCCAAGGCTGCAGCTTGCCGTCGGTGCGGACCTTCTCCTGCAGCGCCTTCAGCGCTTCCATCCGGGCCGACAGGTCGGCCTGGCGCGCGCCCTGCGCGTTCACGTCCTGCTGCTTCGCGCGCCGGTCTTCGTCCAGCTGCGGCACCTGCTCCTGCAGTTCGTGCAGGCGGGCATCGGCGGTCTCGGCGGCCTCCTGCGCGGCCTGCAGCTGCTGCTGCAGGTTCACGAGGCGCTGCTCGTCGGGCGCGGCCAGCGCGTTCCTGTCGGTGACGAGGCGTTCACGGCGCTGGTTCAGCTGGCGCGACTGCTCCTCGATGTTGCGCTGGTCGGCGGCGAGCACCTGGATCTGCTGCTGCACCTGGTTGACCGCGCCGCGCTGCTCGTTGGAGCGCTGCTGCGCCTGGCGCAGGGCTTCCTCGAGGTCGGGCAGTTGCAGGCCCTGCTCCTCGACCTGCGCGGCGAGCAGCGTCGCCTTCTCCTCGCCTTCCATCGCGAGGGCGGCCAGGTTCTCGGTCTCGGCCTCGGCTTCTTCCTTGCGCGTGGCCCACTGCGCCGTCTGTTCCTTCAGCTGGACGAGGCGCTGCTCCACCCGCTGGCGGCCTTCCACCACGAAGCGGATCTCGGCTTCCAGCCGGCCCACCTCGGCGCTGGCTTCGTACAGCTGGCCCTGCGCCTGGTTCACCTGGTCGCCCGCGGCGTAGTGCGCCTGGCGGATGGTCTCCAGCTCGCTCTCGATGCGGCGCAGGTCGGCGACGCGCGACTCGAGGTCGTTCACCGCCTTGTCGGCGTCGGCCTTGATGCGCACCTGGTCGGCCTCGGCCTCGGCGCGCTTCAGGTACCAGAGCTGGTGCTGCTTGAGCGTGACGGAGGCCTGCAGCTCGTTGTACTTCGCGGCGACCTCGGCCTGCTTCTCCAGCTTCTCGAGGTTGGCGTTCAGCTCGCGCAGGATGTCCTCCACGCGCGTGAGGTTCTCGCGCGTGTCGTGCAGGCGGTTCTCGGTCTCGCGGCGGCGCTCCTTGTACTTGGAGACGCCCGCGGCTTCCTCGAGGAACAGGCGCAGCTCCTCGGGCTTGGACTCGATGATCCGGCTGATCGTGCCCTGGCCGATGATGGCGTACGCGCGCGGGCCCAGGCCCGTGCCGAGGAACACGTCCTGCACGTCCCGGCGGCGCACCGGCTGGTTGTTGATGTAGTAGCTGGAGGTGCCGTCGCGGGTCAGCACGCGCTTGACGGCGATCTCGGCGAACTGGCTCCACTGCCCGCCGGCCCGGTGGTCGGCGTTGTCGAACACCAGCTCGACCGACGAGCGCGACGCCGGCTTGCGCGAGGTGGTGCCGTTGAAGATCACGTCCTGCATGGACTCGCCGCGCAGTTCGCTCGCCTTGGACTCGCCCAGCACCCAGCGCACCGCGTCCATGATGTTGGACTTGCCGCAGCCGTTGGGCCCGACCACCCCCACCAGCTGGCCGGGCAGCATGAAGTTCGTGGGTTCGGCGAAGGACTTGAACCCGGAAAGCTTGATCGAATTGAGACGCACGGCCTCTGGTCCCCACTCACTGCTGTTCGAGGCGGGATGATAACTTGCCCCCTGGGGCCTGCCCGGCGGTACCGGTCCCGGCAAGGCCGGGGGCCGGCCACCATCCCGGGCGGCCGCGGACGGGGGGCGGCCACCGGCTTTCGACCCCGCCACAACGCGCCGTCGCGTACTACTTCACGGCCCGCGCGCAGATTAAGCAAATTCCCTAGGCAAACCCGCCGGCTTGGCGACACTGGCAGGACCGTCGCTTGACGCAGATCAAAGGCACGCCATGGAAGTCGTTGTTGCCTCTTCTTACCAGCCCGGCTACGTCGCCCTGTCCTATGCCGTCTCCGTCCTGGGCGGGTTCGTCGCCCTGACGGCGGCACAGCGCATCCGGCGGGAGGACGGCAGCCTGCGCCACGCCTCCAGCTGGGCGGCCGGCTTGGCGCTCGGCGGCATCGGCGTGTGGTCCATGCACTTCATCGGCATGGTGGCGCTCAAGCTCGAGGCCGCCAGCAGCTATTCCCTCTGGGAGACCATCGTCTCGCTGCTCGCCGCCATCGTGGGCAGCTCGCTGGCGCTGGGCTACGTGGCGCGCGCCCCCCACCGCCTGGGCCGGCTCTTCATCGCCGGCTTCGTCCTCGGCATGGGCGTGGTGGTGATGCACTACCTCGGCATGTACGGCATGAAGATCTCCGGCTACATCCGCTGGAACGCGGGCGTCATCGGCGCGTCGGCCGTCATCGCCGTGCTGGCGGCCACGGCGGCCCTCTGGCTCGCCTTCAACACCGGCTCCCGCCTGCTGCGCGCGGGGGCGGCCCTGGTGATGGGGTTCGCCGTCTGCTCCATGCACTACACCGGCATGGGCGCTGCCGAGTTCGTCTGCACCACGGACCCGACGCTCGCTCCTCGCGGCTTCGGCCTGTTCAGCGCGGCGCAGCTGCCCGCCGTCGTCGCCTTCGTCGCCCTCACCACGGCGGCGATGATCGTCGTGTACCAGGTCTACCAGGACAGCACCGAGGACATCGAGGGCCTCGAGGCGGCCAGCAGATTCCGCTGACGCGCGGTCGAGCGCTGCCGGCAGCCTGCCGGCGCACCCGCTCCGTCCGGGGGCTTCACCCCATCTTCGGCTGCCCGTTGGAGGCGGTCACGCCGCCGTCCACCGGCAGGGCCACGCCCGTCACCATGGCGGCGTCCTCGCTGGCCAGGAAAGCGACGACGGAGGCGACTTCACGCGGCTCCGCCGGCCGCCCGAGCGGCATGCGTTCCCGGAATTTCGCCAGGATCTTGCGGTCCTCCTGCATGTCCTCGGTCATCGGCGTGCGGGTGAAACTGGGGCACACCGCGTTCACGCGCACCCCGTCCGGCCCTGCATCCAGCGCCAGCGCGCGGGTGAAGTTGACGATGGCGCCCTTGGACGCGTTGTAGAAGGACAACCCCCAATCCCCGCCCAGGCCGGACACCGAGGCCATGTTGACGATGCAGCCGCGGGTGGCCACGAGGTGCGGCATGGCGGCGCGGCAGCCATGGAAGACGCCGCCGGCGTTGATCGCCATGACCTCTTCCCAGTCGGCGAGCGAGGCTTCGTCCACCTTGCCTTCGGGGGCGACCCCGGCGTTGTTCACCAGGACGTGCAGGCCACCGAAGCGGCGGACCGCGGCCTCGACCAGCGCCTCCACCTGCCGGTACTTGGACACGTCGGTCACCTTGACCAGCGTGCGGTCCGGCGGCAGGTCGGCCGCGACGCGTTCCAGCTTCGCCCGCGTGCGCCCCGCCAGGACCACGGCTGCGCCCTCGGACGAGAAGCGCCGCGCGCAGGCTTCCCCGATGCCGGAGCCCGCCCCGGTGACGATCACGACCTGGTCCTGGAAACGCTGCATGCCTGCTCCTTCGACGAAACCGGCCATTCTGGGACAGGTGCCTGCGGAGCGGGGGCGCGACGAGGTGCATGGCTGAGGCCCGGCCCATCGTTGCGTCCGGCCTTCGCTGACACCCGGGTGCGACGCCGCCGCCATCCGGCGCCGCACCGCGCATGGCACAACAGGCCTCATGGCTGGCAAGGTCTACATCGGCGTCTCCGGCTGGCGCTACACGCCGTGGCGGGGCCACTTCTACCCGCGCGGCCTGGCGCAGTGGCGCGAGCTGGAGCACGCTTCGCGCGCCTTCAATTCGCTGGAACTCAACGGCTCGTTCTACTCGCTACAGCTGCCCTCGAGCTACGCGACCTGGGCGGAGCAGACGCCGCCCGGCTTCGTCTTCGCGATCAAGGGCAGCCGCTACATCACGCACATGCTGAAGCTGCGCAACATCGACGCGGCGCTGGCGAACTTCTTCGCCTCCGGCCTGTTCGAGCTGCGCGAGAAGCTGGGGCCCATCCTCTGGCAGTTCCCGCCCATGATGCGCTTCCACCCGGAGGTGTTCGAGGCCTTCTTCGAGATGCTGCCGAACAGCACGCACGACGCCGCGAAGATCGCCTGCCGCCACGACGCGCGCCTGGAAGGCCGCGCGTGCCTGGAGCCCGGTCGCAACCGGCGCATCCGCCACGCCGTCGAAGTGCGGCACGAGAGCTTCGTCACGCCCGACTTCATCAAGCTGCTGCGCAGGTACGGCATCTCCTGGGTCGTGGCGGACACGCCCAATCCCTGGCCCTTGTACGAGGACGTCACCGCGGACTTCGTCTACATGCGCCTGCACGGTTCCACCGAGCTGTACAACAGCCGCTACACGGACGAGGAACTGGAGCGCTGGGCCCGCTTCATCGCCACCTGGCGCGAAGGCGGCGAGCCGGAGGACGCGCGCCTGATCTGCCCCACGCGTGCGCGCACCCGGGCGGCGCGCGACGTCTACTGCTACTTCGACAACACGGACAAGCGGCACGCACCGGAGAACGCGCGCGAGCTGATGCGGCTGCTGGACCTGCAGGCGGTGCCTGCCTGAGGCGAATTCCAGCGAACTCCTGCACGAAAGGCGCCGTCCATCCCCGGATGCGCGCCGCCGGTACTTGTCGCACGACAAATCACCCCCGGAGTTTTGCTTAACCCGGAAGAATCCGCCGCGCCCGACCACTCCTCACCCGCCCCGTGAACCCTTCGCTCCTGCCCACCACCTTCGACACCGGCTTCGTCGCCCTCTCCTTCCTGATCTCCGCCGTCGGCGCCTTCGTGGCGCTCACGGCCGCGGGCCGCATCGCGGCGGCGCACGAGCGGATCAACCGCATCAACCTGCTCGCCGCCGGCCTCGCCCTCGGCGGCATCGGCATCTGGTCCATGCATTTCATCGGCATGCTCGCCCTGCGCATCCCGCTGGGCATCGCGTATGCCGTCGTCGAAACCGTCGTCTCGCTCGTGATCGCCGTGGCGGCGACCGCCTATGCCCTGTTCACGGTGGCGCGGCATCCCGGCAGCGTCCGCCACGTGCTGGCGGGCGGTGCCGTCCTCGGCCTCGCCGTCTGTGCCATGCACTACCTGGGGATGTACGGCATGCGCTTCGGCGGCCATTTCGAATGGAACGGCGCGCTCGTCGCCGCCTCCGTCGGCATCGCCTGGGTCGCGGCCACCGCCGCCCTGGCCATCATGTCCGTCGTGCGCAACGTGCCGGCGCGCGTGGCGGCATCGCTCGTGATGGCCACGGCCGTGTGCGCCATGCACTACACGGGCATGGCCGCGGCCGGATTCGTCTGCACCGTGCCGAACCCGCTGGCGATGCCGGGCGGCACCGGCGTGGTCTCCTCGTTCGACCTGCCCGTGCTGGTGACCATCGTCGCCCTGGGGAGCGCCTTCGTGATCTCGGTGGACCAGTTCTTCCAGCGGGTGAACGGCGCGCGCACGCTGCGGACGGCGCGCGCGATGCGGTGAACGCGGGAGGGGCTGCGCAGGCTCCTAGCCCTCGTCGGCCTCCTCGTGCAGGCACAGGTAGTTGCCCTCGGGATCGCGGAACCATGCGGCCTTCTCGGAGCCGAGCACGCAGACGTGGTTGACCGTCTTCAGGCCGGGCAGGTCGTAGTCCTCGAACACCACGCCGGCGCGCTGCAGCTCGCCGATGCGCCCGGCGATGTCGCGCACCTCGAAACTCAGGGCCGTGTGTTCGGCCTTGGTCCCCCCTTCACGGGGAATCAGGGCAATGCGCGCGCCGTCGCACTCGTACTCGTAGCGGCCGTCGACGTGCGCGCCGCCGTCGGGCCGGAAGCCCAGCTTGCCTTCGTAGAACGCCCGCGCTCGCTGCATGTCCTTCACCGGCAGCATGGTGGTGATCCTGGCTTGCGACAGCATGGCGGCCTCCTGCAGTGACGCGATCCGGCAAGGATAGCCAGCGATGGCGAAGCTTCAAGCCGCGGCGCGGGCGGCGAGCCGCGGGTGCATCACCCGGAACCACAGCGGCGGCACGGCCGCCAGCAGGATCGTCCCCGCGTAGCCGGTGGGCAGTTGCGGCGCCTCGGGCATCGCTCCCAGCTCGGGAAACGGCTTCCACGCGTGCATGTGGTGGTCCGAATGGCGCTGCAGGTTGGCGAGCAGCGTGTTCGAGATGGCGTGGTCGGCATTCCAGGCATGCGCGGCACCGAAGGGCTCCGGGCGGCCGTCCGGCCCTTCGCGGCGCTGCAGGCCGTAGTGCTCGAGGTAGTTGACGGACTCCAGCAGGTACACGGCGAAAGCCGCCTGCAGCACCCAGAACGCGAGCGGCTTCCAGAGCCCCGCGCCTGCCAGCAGCCCGGTGAACGCGACGGCCGCGGCCGTCCACCACGCCAGCGGGCTCGTCCACCAGCCGCGGCGCAGCCGGGCCAGCTGCTGCGCCTCCAGCCGCCAGGCCCCCAGGAAATTGCCGGCGAGCGTGCGCGGCAGGAAGCGCCAGAGGCTCTCGCCGAAGCGCGCCGTGGCCGGATCGTCGTGGGTCGCCGCGCGCGCGTGGTGGCCACGATAGTGCTCCACCATGAACTGCGGATAGGCGACGGTGCCCATCAGGACCCACGCGAGCGCCCGGTCGGCGCGCCGGCGGCCATGCCCGAGCTCGTGCGCGAAGGTGATGCCATAGGCGCCCGTGACGAAGCCCACGGCGAAGGCGATGCCGAAGACGGTGGGCCAGGAGGCCAGCCAGGCAGCGTGCAGCCCCGCGGCCAGCAAGGCAAGCTGCAGCGGCACGTACAGTCGCAGCAGCCACGGCAGCGGCGAGCCGGGCGCGGCAGGAGCCGGCGACCGGGCCAGAGCCGGGGAAGTCGCCTCCACGACGGCGATGGTGAGCCAGATGAGCGCCGTCGCCAGCGGCGCGGTCTGCGGGTGGTGCACGACGGCGTCCAGCGTCAGGGCCGGAATGAGCAGCACCAGCAGGAAACGCAGGTCGGAGAACCGCAGGGCACGCACGTCCATGGCGCGCATTGGACGACGGGCGCGGGAAGCCGTCAACGCGCGATGCCCTGCGCCGCCTCGCGCAGCGCGTCGGCCAGGGCCGAGAGCGCTTCGCTGCCGGACGCGTCGCGCCGCGTGGTCAGGCCGACGTGCCGCTCCCAGACGTGCCCGCCCGTGGCCAGCGGCCGCAGCAGTCCCGCCTGCTGCTCCCAATGGATCATCTCCAGCGGCACGAAGCTGAGGAAGTCGCCGGCCAGGGCGAGCGATTTCATGAGCACCGCGGAGTCGGTTTCCACCGTGGCTTGCGGCGGCGCGACCCCGGCACGGGCGAACAGCTCGTCGAGCGCCTTGCGTTCCAGCTCCCAGCGGCGCGCCAGCACCCAGGGGTAGCGGGCGAGCTCCGCGGCGGACACGCTGCGCCGCGCGGCGAGCGGATGGTCCGTGCGGGCGATCACGCCGGCGCGGTCCACGTACAGCGTCTGGTGCCGCAGGTCCGGGTGCGCCGCGCTGTTCGGGATGGAGGACAGCGCGCAGGCGATCTGCCCGTGCCGCACCATCGGCATGAGGCGTTCGTTCAGGCCGTAGTCGACGCAGACGCGCAGCTCCGGATGGCTCTCGCGCAGCAGCGCCAGCGCGCGTGGCAGCAGGCGCGTCGCCTCCGAGGGCCCGCAGCCGATCTGCAGCTCGCGGCTGCCCTGGCGCAGGCGCCCCACCCGCAGCCACGCGGCCTGCAGTTCCGCCTCCACGCGCTGGAAGTGTTCGAGCAGGGTTTCCGCATAGGCCGTGCCGGCCACGCCGTAGCGATGCCGCTCCAGCAGGGTGACGCCGAGGTCCGCCTCCAGGGACTTGATGCTGGAGCTCAGCGCGGGTTGCGACAAGCCGAGGATCTCGGCCGCTCCCGAGAGGCTGCCCGTGCCGACCGCGGCGCGCAGGTGCCGAAGGCGCCGGATGTCCAGCGTCTGCAGCTGCGCGTCGACGCGGGCGGCCCGAGGCATTCGCGGAATCTATGGCAATTCGACTGGCATGGATAGCTGGGAAAACGCCCGCTTCCTAGAATTTTTCCAGCCGCATCCCTGGAGCAAGCCATGGACCTCGCCCGCCTCGTCGAGCCGGACCGCGTACACCGCAGCGTGTACACGGACCAAGCCATCTTCGACGCCGAGATGGAGAAGATCTTCGAGCGCATCTGGATCTACTGCGGCCACGAGTCCCAGGTGAAGGCGCCCGGCGACTACTACGCCGTCACCATCGGCCGCCAGCCGATGCTGATGGTGCGGCAGCCCGATGGCGGGATCCAGGTCCTGTACAACCGCTGCCCGCACCGCGGCGTGCAGATCATCGGCAACCGCCAGGGCAACACCGGCAGCGCCCTGGTCTGCTCGTACCACGCCTGGAGCTTCCACCTCGATGGCAGCGTGCGCGCCATCCCGCTCGCCCAGGGCTACGAGAACACGCGGCTCACGCGCGACAACCCCGACTGCGCCATGAAGCGCGCGGCCCGCGTGGACAGCTACCGCGGCTTCGTCTTCGCCAGCCTCGTGCCGGATGGGCCCACGCTGCGCGAGTTCCTCGGCGAAGCCCGCGTCGCGTTCGACGACATGTGCGACCGCTCGCCGGTCGGTGAAGTGGAGGTCGTCCCCATCTGCCATCGCGTCATCCAGCACTCGAACTGGAAGTTCTTCATGGAGAACCAGCTCGACGCGCTGCATCCGTCCGTCACGCACCAGTCCACCGGCATCGCCGCCGGGCGCGTGGAGCGCCGGCTGAAGTCGGACGGCGAGAACGTGCCGCTCTACTACCACTACCTCTCCGCCTTCGCCTCCAGCTTCGAGCAGTGGGACAAGGTGCAGACCATCAACTTCCCGCACGGCCACGGCATCCTGAAGGCCTACATGGGCCTGCGCCCCAACGACCCCGACACGCGCGAGCACGAGGCCTTGCTGGAACAGGCGTACGGCAAGGAGAAGATGGAGGAATACCTCTCGCGCAGCATCCACCACGTGCTGGTGTATCCCTATCTCTCCGTGCAGAGCCCGCTGCAGCAGTTGCGCTGCCTGCGGCCGATCGCGCCGGACAAGACGCTGTCGGAAATCTGGCACTTCCGCCTCAAGGGGGCGCCCGAAGCCATCTACCGCCGCAGCCTCTGGTACTACAACCTCGTGAACTCGCCGGCGACCATGATCAACGCCGACGACCTGGAGAACTGGACCAAGGGCCAGCGCGGACTGGAGTCGAAAGGGGGCGAGTGGGTGAGCTTCCACCGCTGGTACGGCGACGACCGCGAGGACAACGGCGTCACCTACTCCAACCACGGCACCTCGGAAGCCGTGATGCGCAACCAGTTCCGCGCCTGGTCGCAGTACATGACGTCCTGAAGGAGGCCGCGATGGACAGCAAGCCAACCGTCATCCCCAGCGCCGGGCCCGACTTCGAGCACCTGCTCGCGCAGGACGTGGTGATCGAAGCGGGTTCCCAGGCGTCCACCGGCGCGCAATCCGTGGCGCCGGACCATTCGCCGCGTGCGCCGCAGCTTGGCGTGGGCGCGCCGCTGCGCCTGGGCCAGGCCACGCCCGCGGCGCCCTTGCTCGCCGAAGGCGGCCTGCAGCGGGAGGTGGAGCAGTTCCTCTACCGGCAGGCCGAACTGCTGGATGGCAAGCACTGGCAGGCCTTCATCGACCTCTTCGACGAGCAGGGCGTGTACTGGATGCCGGTCACGCCGGAACAGGTCGAGTGGGAAGGCTCGCCCTCGATCTTTGCCGAGGACCGGCGGATGATGGAGATCCGCAAGGGCCGCGTGAACCACCCCAACGCCTGGTCGCAGGCGCCGGACTGGGAGACCAGCCACCTCGTGAGCCACGTCATGCTCGAATCCGCGGGCGACGAGATCGTGGTGCGCTCGCGCTTCCACATGATGGAGCTGCGCCGCGACGAGATCCGCCACTTCGGCGGGCGCTACCGCCACACCCTCGTGCGCGATGCACAGGGGCAATTGCGCATCCGCCTGCAGCGCGTGGACCTGTTCAACGGCCAGGCGCCCTACGACTACGTCCTGCAGGTCTGGGTTTGAAGGAGACGACCATGGCCATGAAACTCGTCCTCGCCGCCCTGCTGGGACTGGCGGCCTCCGCGCATGCAGCGGACAAGGTGAAGGTGGGCTTCGTCAGTACCCTGTCCGGCCCCAACGCGGCGCTCGGCGTCGACATCCGCGACGGCTTCCAGCTCGCCGTGAAGCTGCATGGCGGCAAGCTGGGCGGCCTGCCCGTCGAAGTGCTGGTGAACGACGACCAGTTCAAGCCGGATGTCGGCCGGCAGCTGTTCGAGCGGCTGGTCAAGCGCGACAAGGTCGACTTCATGACCGGCGTGGTGTTCTCCAACATCATGCTGGCGGCGTTGCCGGAGGCGATCGACAACCAGGTGATCTACATCAGCCCGAACGCGGCGCCCTCCTCCATCGCGGGCAAGGACTGCAACCCGCTGTTCTTCGCGGCGAGCTGGCCCAACGACGCGTACCACGAGGCGGCCGGTGCCTTCGCCAACCAGCGGTCGCTGAAGAACGTGTACCTGCTCGCGCCCAACTACCAGGCGGGCAAGGATTCGCTGGCGGGCTTCAAGCGCACCTTCAAGGGCGAGATCGCCGGCGAGACCTACAGCCAGCTCGGCCAGCTCGATTACGCGGCCGAACTCGCGCAGATCCGCGCCGCCAGGCCGCAGGCCGTGTACGTGTTCCTGCCGGGCGGCATGGGCATCAACTTCATCAAGCAGTTCGTCGGCGCCGGCCTGAGCAAGGACACGATGCTGCTGCTGCCAGGCTTCAGCGCGGACCAGGACATCATCAGCGCGGTGGGTGCGCCGATGGCGGGGCTGTTCAACACCGCGCACTGGTCGCCGGACCTGGACAACGCGGCGAACCGCAGGTTCGTCGCGGAGTTCCAGAAGGAATACAAGCGCCTGCCGACGCTGTACGCCTCGCAGGGCTACGACACGGCGCTGCTGATGGACGCCGCGGTGCGCGACGCCAAGGGCCGCGTGGAAGACCGGCAAGCGCTGCGCCAGGCGCTGAAGGCCGCGCGCTTCGAGTCGGTGCGGGGGGCGTTCAAGTTCAACACCAACCAGTATCCGGTGCAGAACTACTACGTGCGCACCATCGGCAGCGACGGCAAGGGCGGGCTGGTGAACAAGTCCTTCAGCGACCCGATCCTGCGCGCGCACGGGGATGCGTACGTGCAGCAGTGCAACATGCCGAAGTGACGCTCTTCATCGAGCAAGCCCTCAACGGCCTGCAATACGGCCTGATGCTGTTCCTGCTCGCGGCGGGACTGACGATCGTGTTCGGCGTGATGGACATGATCAACCTCGCCCATGGCTCGCTTTACATGATCGGCGCCTTCGTCGGAGCGTGGCTGGCGCCGCTCACCGGCTCCTTCTGGCTTGCGCTGGGCGGCGCGGTGGTGGTCACCGCCGCCGTCGCGGTGCTGATGGAAATCTCGCTGCTGCGCACGCTCTATGCCCGCGACCACCTCTCGCAGGTGCTGGCCACCTTCGCGCTGATCCTGATCCTCAACGACGCGGTGAAGATGGTGTTCGGCGCCGACCGGCCGCTGTCCGCGCCGGAGGCGCTCGCCGGGCCGGTGGCCCTGCCCGGGGGCCTGCAGTACCCGGCGTGGAGGCTGTTGATCATCGGGGTCGGCCTCGTGCTCGCCGTGCTCCTGTACCTGCTGGTGCAGCAGACGCGCATCGGCGCGCTCGTGCGGGCCGGTGCCTCGAACCGCCGCATGAGCGCCGCAATGGGCGTGGACGTGCCACGCCTCTTCACCGCGGTGTTCGGCTTCGGCGCGGCGCTGTGCGCGGTGGCCGGTTGCCTGCTCGGACCGCTGCTCGCGGTACAGGTCGGCATGGGCGAGAACATCCTCATTCCGGCTTTCGTCGTGGTGGTGATCGGCGGCGTCGGGTCCATCCGCGGCGCGCTGCTCGGCGCCCTGCTCGTCGGCGTCGTGGACACGCTGGGGCGCACGGTGCTGCAGCAGGGGCTGCGCGAGGTGCTGCCGCCCCAGTGGTCCAGCGCCGCCGGTCCGGCCCTGGCCTCGGTCGCGATGTACCTCCTGATGGCCGGCGTGCTCGCCTGGCGTCCGCAGGGGCTGTGGCCGGTGCGCGGCCGATGAGGGCGGGTGCGCTCGCCGCGGCCGCCGCGCTGCTCGTCGCCATGGCGCTGCCCTGGCTCCTGCGCGTGGCCGGCGCGGAGTTCTACCTGAGCCTCGCCAGCCGCGTCCTCGTCTACGCGATCGCGGCGACCAGCCTCAACCTGCTGCTCGGGTACGCCGGCATGGTCTCGCTGGGCCATGCTGCGTTCTTCGGCCTGGGAAGCTATGCGAGCGCCGTGCTGCTCGCCGAGGGACAGCAATCCGCGCTCTGGCACCTGCTCGCCACGCTGGCCGTGTGCGGCGTGGCGGCGCTGGTGATCGGCGCCATCTCGCTGCGCACGCGCGGCGTGTACTTCATCATGATCACGCTGGCGTTCGCGCAGATGCTGTTCTACCTCGCGAACTCCATCAAGGCCTGGGGCGGCGACGAAGGCCTGCGGCTGCGCGCGCGCGTGCTGCTGCCACTGGCGGGCGAGCTGCGGCAGCCGCTGGTGCTGTACTACCTGGCACTCGCCCTGCTGGTGCTATGCCTCGCGGCGCTGGCGCGTTTCGCCGGGTCGCGCGCGGGGCTGGCCGTGCGGGCACTGCGCGACGACGAGGTACGCGCCGAGGCGCTGGGCCTGCCCGTGTACCGGTGGAAGCTCGCGATCTTCGTCGTGGCCGGCCTCGTCGCGGGCCTGGCCGGCGCGCTCGCGGCCAACCTGCAGGGCTACGTCAGCCCCAACAACCTGCACTGGACGCAGTCCGGCACGCTGCTCGTGATGGTCATCCTCGGCGGCACGGGCAGCCTGTGGGGCGGCGCGGCCGGCGCCGTCGCCTTGCTGCTGCTGGAGGAAGTGCTGGCCGCGTACACCGGGTACTGGGCCTTCTGGACGGGATGGGTGCTGCTGGCCGTGGTGCTGTTCGCGCCGCGCGGTCTCGCCGGCCTGCTGGGGAAGCGGCGATGAACCTGCTGGAGGTGCGCGGCCTGCGCAAGCGCTTCGGCGCACTCGTCGCTACCGATGGTGTCGACCTCGACGTCGCGCCCGGCGAGATCCACGCGCTGATCGGCCCCAACGGCGCGGGCAAGACCACGCTGCTCGCGCAGCTGGCCGGCGAGCTGCGCAGCGACGCCGGATCGACTCGCTTCGATGGCCAGGACCTCCTGCGCCTGCCGATGCACGCGCGCGCACGCCGCGGGCTGGTGCGCTCGTTCCAGGTGACGCGCCTCTTCCGCAGCCTCACCGTGGGGGAGCACCTCGCCTTCGCGGCGCAAGCCAGCGGTGCGAGGGAACCGGCGCCCGGCCTGCTGGAGCGCGCGGGCCTGGCCGGACGCGCGCGCGACCCCGTCGACGCGCTGCCGCACGGAGAGCAGCGTGCGCTGGAAGTCGCGCTGGCCCTCGCGTGCGCGCCGCGCCTGCTGCTGCTGGACGAACCCATGGCGGGCCTCGGCGCGCAGGAATCGCTGGCCATGGGCGAACGCATCGCGGCGTTGCGCGGCACCTGCGCCGTCCTGTTGATCGAGCACGACGTCGAAGCCGTGTTCCGCCTCGCCGACCGCGTTTCCGTGCTCGTGGGCGGCGCGATCCTGGCGAGCGGTCCGCCGGCGCAGGTGCGCGCCGACCCCGGCGTGGTGGCGGCCTACCTCGGCGAGGCGGAAACATGACGGCCCTGCTCTCCGTCCGCGGGCTGGATGCGGGCTACGGCCGCAGCCAGGTGCTCTCCGGCGTGGACCTGGACGTGGCGCCCGGCGAGATCGTCGCACTGCTGGGACGCAACGGCATGGGCAAGACGACGCTGCTGCACGCCATCCTGCAGCTGCTGCCGCCGTGGGCGGGCAGCGTGCAGTTCCTCGGCGAGCCGGTCACCGGGGTGCCTGCGCACCGGCTCGCGCGGCGCGGCATCGCGCTCGTGCCCGAGGGCCGGCAGGTCTTTCCCAACCTCACGGTGGAGGAGCACCTCACCGTCTTCGCGCGGCCGGGGCGCTGGACACCGCAGGCCTTGTACGACCTGTTCCCCCGCCTCGCCGAGCGCCGCGGCCACCTCGGCGACCAGCTCTCCGGCGGCGAGCAGCAGATGCTCGCGATGGCACGCGCGCTGGCCACGAACCCGCGCCTGCTGGTGCTGGACGAAGCCACGGAGGGCCTGGCGCCGCTGGTGCGCGAGGAGATCTGGCGCGTGCTCGCCGTGCTGCGCGCCGAAGGCCACGCGATGCTGGTCGTCGACAAGTACGTCCACCGCCTCGTCGGCCTCGCCGACCGCCACGTGGTTCTGGAGAAAGGCCGCGTCGCGTGGACGGGCACCTCGGCGGCCCTCTCCGCCGACCGCGGGCTGTGGAGCCGCTACCTGGGGCTGTAGCAAGCGGCCCACGGTGCCTCCCTCCGGCGGAGGGCGTCTGCGCGACCGCTGCCTAGAATCGCCCGATGCTCATCCGTCGCCGCGCCCTCGCTGCCGCCCCCCTGGCCCTGCTCGCCGGCTGCGCCACGCGCTTCGCCACCGAAGACGCAGCGGGACTCCCGCGCCTGCAGGTGCAGAACCCCGGGCTGCAGCCGCCGCGCGATGCACTCACCATCGGCGCGGAGACACTGGCGCCCGGCGACATCCTGCTCTCCTCGGCCAACGCGATGACCTCCCTGGGCATCCGCCTGGCGACGCTGTCGCCGGTGAGCCATGCGGCGCTGTACATCGGCAACGGGCACGTGGCCGAAGCCGTGGGCGAAGGCATCCGCCAGCGGCCCATGCCCGCATTCCTGGAGGAGGAAGCGACGGTCGTGGCCTTCCGCCATCCCGGAGTGCAGGCGGACCACGTGGAGAAGATGCGCGCCTTCGTGCCGAAGACGCTCGGCGAGAAGTACAACTACGTCGGCGTGCTGCTGCAGGCGCCCTTCTCCATCGAGCGCCGCCTGTGCGAGCTCCCGCTCACGCCTTCGCTCCTGCGCGAAGTCTGCCTGCAAGGCATGGGTGCGATGCAGGTGGGCCTGGGCCGCACCGACCGCTTCTTCTGCTCGCAGTTCGTGCTGGAGGCCTACCGGCGGGCCGGCCTGCCGCTCACGCAGGCCGACCCGCGCCTCGTCAGCCCGGCGGACCTGCTGCACATGCGCGAAGGCGACGTGCCGTCGCTGCGCAGCGAGCAGGTCCTGCAGGTCGTGGGCTACCTGAAGCTCGCGCCGGCACCGGAGCCGGACCTGCGCGCTCCGGCGTGACGATCAGCTGCCGATGTGCATCGTGAACGTGGCTCCGCTGGAGTGCACGCAGGTGCCGGTGCCCATCGTCGGCGAGTTCATCGTGTAGCGGCAGTTCAGGTAGCTGCCGCGGCTGCCGGCACCGTTGGCGACGCCGTCACGCTGCGATCCCGCCACCCGCGTCGCCTCGCCCATGAAGCTTTCGCCGTCGAGGGCGGTGGAGAACCGGCCGCGGCCGTTGAGGTCGTTCGTGACCACCGCGGCCACCATGCCGTAGCTGGTCGCCAGCGGGTTGGAAGGGTACAGCCGCGCCGTGAAGGTCACCGGCTGGGGCGGTGCGGCAGGCACCACCACCGTCGGCCCGGCGGGTGCGGGGGTGGGCTGCAGCGGCACCACGTAGCAGCCGGCCAGCGAGGCAGCGGCGGCGACGGCAGCCAGGACTTTCGAAGCGGTAGCGATCTTCATGCGGTTCACCAGGGCCCGAGCACATGCTCGTGCGGCGGACTGTGGCGGGTCGCGGTGCAGGCAGTAGCACTTTCCTGCACTGGTACTGGAAAACAGTGCTGCCGGTACCGCATTGCGCTACCTGAGGGGCGACCGGGGATAATCCGGGGATGAATCCCCTGCTGTCCCGCCTGCAGCCGTACCCGTTCGAGCGGCTGCGGCAACTGTTCGCCGGCGTCACGCCCAACCCCGCCTACCGGCCCATCAGCCTGGGCATCGGCGAACCCAAGCACCCGACCCCTGCCTTCATCAAGCAGGCACTGGCCGCCGCGATGGACCGCCCGGGGCACGATCTCGCGCTGTATCCGCCCACCGCGGGCACGCCCGAACTGCGCGCCGCGTGCGCCGGCTGGCTGGAGACCCGCTACGGGCTGGCCGTCGATGCCGCCACCCAGGTGCTGCCCATCAACGGCTCGCGCGAAGCGCTCTTCGCCTTCGCGCAGACCGTGATCGACCCGACGCGCCCGGCGGTGGTCGTCTGCCCCAATCCGTTCTACCAGATCTACGAGGGCGCGGCCCTGCTGGCCGGCGCGGAGCCGTACTACGCGCCCAGCGACCCGAAGCGCAATTTCGCCGTCGACTGGGACAGCGTGCCGCAGGCGACCTGGGAGAAGACGCAGCTGATCTTCGTCTGCTCGCCGGGCAACCCCACGGGCGCGGTGATGCCGCTCTCCGAATGGGAGAAGCTGTTCGCGCTGCAGGACCGCTACGGCTTCGTCATCGCTTCCGACGAGTGCTACAGCGAGATCTACTTCCGCGACGAGCCGCCCCTGGGCGGCCTGGAAGCGGCGGCGAAGCTCGGTCGCACCGACTTCCGCAAGCTGGTGGCCTTCACCAGCCTGTCCAAGCGCAGCAACGTGCCCGGCATGCGCAGCGGCTTCGTGGCCGGCGACGCGGCGCTGATGAAGGCCTTCCTGCTCTATCGCACCTACCACGGCAGCGCCATGAGCCCGATCGTGCAGGAGGCGAGCGTGGCCGCCTGGAGCGACGAGCAGCACGTGGTGGACAACCGCGAGCAGTACCGCCGCAAGTTCGCCGAGGTGACGCCGCTGCTCGAGCAGGTGCTCGACGTGCGCCTGCCCGACGCCAGCTTCTACCTCTGGGCCGGGGTGCGGGGAAGCGACACCGCATTCGCCCGCGACCTGCTCGCTCAATACAATGTGACGGTGCTGCCGGGCAGCTTCCTGGCCCGCGAGGCCGGCGGCGTCAACCCCGGTGCCGGCCGCGTGCGCATGGCCCTGGTCGCCGACACCGCCGAGTGCGTCGAGGCCGCCCAGCGCATCGTGCAATTCGTCCAGAACAGAAAAGACTGATCCCCATGACCCAGCAGCTCCAGCAAACCATCGACACCGCGTGGGACAACCGCGCCAGCCTCTCGGCCGCCGCCGCACCCAAGGAAGTGCGCGACGCCGTGGAGCACGTGATCGCCGAACTGAACACGGGCAAGCTGCGCGTCGCCACGCGCGAAGGCGTGGGCAAGTGGACGGTGCACCAGTGGATCAAGAAGGCGGTGCTGCTGTCCTTCCGCCTGAACGACAACGTGATCATGAAGGCCGGCGAGCTGGCCTTCTTCGACAAGGTGCCGACCAAGTTCTCGCACCTGTCGCCGGAGGAAATGGCCGCGACCGGCGTGCGCGTCGTTCCGCCGGCCGTGGCCCGCCGCGGCAGCTTCATCGCCAGGGGCGCGATCCTGATGCCCTCGTACGTGAACATCGGCGCCTACGTGGACGAAGGCACGATGGTGGACACGTGGGCCACCGTGGGCTCCTGCGCGCAGGTGGGCAAGAACGTGCACCTGTCCGGCGGCGTGGGCCTCGGCGGCGTGCTGGAGCCGCTGCAGGCCAACCCGACGATCATCGAGGACAACTGCTTCATCGGCGCGCGTTCCGAGATCGTGGAAGGCGTGATCGTCGAGGAGAACTCGGTGGTCTCCATGGGCGTGTACATCGGCCAGAGCACGCCGATCTACGACCGCGCCACCGGCGAGACGCACTACGGGCGCGTGCCGGCCGGCTCGGTGGTGATCTCGGGCAGCCTGCCCAAGGATGGTGGCAAATACAACCTGTATGCGGCCATCATCGTGAAAAAAGTGGACGCCAAGACGCGTTCCACGACCAGCCTGAACGATTTGCTGCGAGACTGAGGAAGCCGCCTTCCCCGCGCGAGCGGGGCGGGCGCGGAGAAGAGGAGTCGAGATGGGAACGATGGAGCGGATCCTGCGCCTGATGTCCGAGAAGCGGGCGTCGGACGTCTACCTGTCGGCGCACGCGCCGGCGATGATCAAGATCAACGGCCAGACGCTGCCGATCAACAACCAGCTGCTGCCCGCCGACGCCACGCGCGCCCTGCTCGCCGAGGTGCTGCCCGCCCACCGCATGGAGGAACTCGATGCGACGGGCGAGCTGAACATGGCCCACCAGGTCGAAGGCGCCGGCAACTTCCGCTTCTCCGCGATGCGCCAGCGCGGCAGCATCGCCGCCGTCATCCGCTACATCGCCACCGAGATCCCGCCGCTCGGCTCGCTGCAGGTGCCAATGATCCTGGGCGACCTGATCATGGAAAAGCGCGGCCTGCTGCTGATGGTGGGCTCCACCGGCGCCGGCAAGAGCACGACGCTCGCCGCGATGATGGACTACCGCAACGAGAACTCCAGCGGCCACATCCTCACGATCGAGGACCCCGTCGAGTTCATCTTCAAGAACAAGAAGTCCGTGGTGAACCAGCGCGAGGTGGGCAGCGACACGCAGTCGCTGCAGACCGCGCTGAAGAACGCCCTGCGGCAGGCGCCCGACGTGATCCTGATCGGCGAGATCCGCGACCGCGAGACCATGTCCGCCGCCATCGCGTACGCGCAGTCGGGTCACCTGTGCCTGGCGACCATGCACGCGAACAACAGCTACCAGGCGCTGAACCGGATCCTGTCCTTCTACCCCGTGGAAGTGCGTCCGACGATGCTGGGCGACCTGGCCGCGGCGATGAAGGCGATCGTGTCGCAGCGCCTGCTGCGCACGGTCTCCGGCGGCCGCGCGCCGGCCGTCGAGGTCATGCTGAACACCAAGCTCGTCTCGGAGCTGATCGAGAAGGGCGACTTCTCCGGCGTGAAGGAAGCGATGGAGAAGTCCATGGCCGAAGGCTCGCAGACCTTCGAGCAGGACATCGCGCGCCTCATCCTGGACGGCACCGTGGACAAGAAGGAAGGCCTGGCCTACGCCGACTCGCCCACCAACCTGCAGTGGCGCCTGCAGAACAGCCAGGCCGACGCGGCGATGGCCGCCGGCAATGACGGCGACACCGACATCGACCTGGACGACGAGCCGTCGTTCACGGAGATCACGCTGGACGTGAAGCACTGACCGCCCGCGGGGCGGCGGTGGGGTTCGCTACGCTCACCACCACCCTACACTAGCGGGAATGTCCAAGACGCTCCACCTCACCGAGCAGCTGATCGCGCAGCGCTCGGTCACGCCCGAGGACGGGCACTGCCAGCCCCTCATCGAGGCACGCCTGAAGCCGCTGGGCTTCGCCTGCGAAAGCATCGTGAGCGGCCCCGCCGATTTCCGCGTGAAGAACCTCTGGGCCAAGCGTCCCGGGCGCTCGGGCCGCACGCTCGTCTTCGCAGGCCACACGGACGTCGTGCCCACGGGGCCGCTGGAACAGTGGACCAGCGATCCCTTCGTGCCCAGCCACCGTGGCGGCAAGCTGTACGGGCGCGGTGCCGCCGACATGAAGACCTCCATCGCCGCGTTCACCGTGGCCGTCGAGGAGTTCCTGGCGAAGCACCCGAACCCCGACCTCGGCATCGCCCTGCTCCTCACCAGCGACGAGGAAGGCCCCAGCGTCGACGGCACCGTCGTCGTGTGCGAGCAGCTGAAGCAGCGCGGCGAACGCCTGGACTTCTGCATCGTCGGCGAACCCACCTCGGTCGAGAAGCTCGGCGACATGATCAAGAACGGCCGCCGCGGCAGCCTCACGGGCAAGCTGACGGTCAAGGGCATCCAGGCGCACATCGCCTATCCGCAGCTCGGGCTCAACCCCATCCACAAGGCGCTGCCGGCGCTCGACGAACTCGCGCGCACGGAATGGGACAAGGGCAACGACTTCTTCCCGCCGACCAGCTTCCAGATCAGCAACATCCACGGCGGGACGGGGGCGGGCAACATCATCCCGAACCGCGTGGTGATCGACTTCAACTTCCGGTTCGCCAGCGTGAGCACCGCGGAGGAACTGCAGCAGCGGGTGCACGCGATCCTGGACCGCCACGGCCTGGACTACGAGCTGCAGTGGACCGTCGGCGGCCAGCCTTTCCTGACCACGCCCGGCGAGCTGGTGGGCGCCGTGCAGGCGGCGATCCGGCAGGTCACGGGGCTGGAGACCGAGCTCTCCACCACCGGCGGCACCAGCGACGGGCGCTTCATCTCCCGCATCTGCCCGCAGGTGATCGAGTTCGGCCCCATCAACGCCAGCATCCACAAGATCGACGAGCACGTGCTGGTCGCCGACCTCGAGCCGCTGAAGGACATCTACCGCGGCGTGCTGGAACACCTGGACGCGCCGTGAAGCTGATCGCCCTCGTCGAGGAACTCGCCGCGCAACTCGAGGCGGCCGGCGTGAGCTTCGGCCACGGCACCACCAACGCGTTCGACGAAGCCGTGTGGCTGGTGCTGTGGCACCTGGGCCTGCCGCTGGACGAACTGGACCTGCACGCGGAGCGCGAGCTGCGCCACGAGGAGCAGCTGGCCGCGCGCGAGCTGCTGCACAAGCGCATCGCGACCCGCAAGCCCGCGGCCTACCTCACGCGCGAAGCGTGGCTGCAAGGCGTGCCGTTCTACGTCGACGAGCGCAGCATCGTGCCGCGCAGCTTCATCGCGGAGCTGCTGGCCGACGGCACCATCGATCCGTGGCTGAGCGAACGCACGCGGCGGGTGCTGGACCTGTGCACGGGCAACGGCAGCCTGGCGGTGCTGGCGGCGATGGCCTATCCCGACGTGAGCGTCGAGGCCGCCGACATCTCTCCCGAGGCGCTGGAGGTCGCGCGCATCAACGTGGAGAAGCACGGGCTGCAGCAACGCATCCGCCTCGTGCAGTCCGACGGCCTCGCTGCCCTGCCCGGCCCGTACGATCTCGTGCTGTGCAATCCGCCTTACGTGAATGCGCGGAGCATGGCGCAGCTGCCGGAGGAATACCGGGCCGAGCCCGAGCTGGCGCTGGCGGGCGGCGCCGACGGGATGGACTTCGTGCGCGCGCTGCTGCGCGACCTGCCTTCGCGCCTGGGCGCGGACGGCGTACTGGTGCTGGAGATCGGCAACGAGCGGGAGAACTTCGAGGCGGCGTTCCCGGGGCTGGAGGCCGTGTGGCTGGAGACGAGCGCGGGGGCGGAGCAGGTGCTGCTGCTGACGGCGGAAGCGTTGCGCGGCTGACGCCGCATCGCTGGGGTGCGCGTTCGCGCAACCCAGCCTACGGTCCGTGCGCAACGATGGCCCGCCTTTGTAGCGGCCGTAGGCTGGGTTGCGCGAATGCGCACCCCAGCAAACACGCAAATCACCAACGCCCGTAGGCTGGGTTGCGCGAAGCGCACCCCAGCAGATGCGAAAATCGCCAGGTGATCCAGCTTCGCAACGTGACCCTGCGCCGCGGCGCCAAGGTGCTGCTCGATGGCGTCTCCGTCACCATCAACCCCGGCGAGAAAGTCGGCCTGGTGGGCCGCAACGGCGCCGGCAAGTCCACCCTCTTCGCCCTCCTGAACGGCAGCCTGCATGAAGACGCGGGCGAGTTCTCCGTGCCCGCGCAATGGCAGCTGGCCCAGGTGGCCCAGCACATGCCGGAAACCGACGAGCCCGCGACCGCCTTCGTGCTCGGGGGCGACACGCGCCTCGTGGCCCTGCAGGAGGAGCTCGCGCGCGCCGAGACGGCCGGCGACGGCATCGCCATCGCCCACGCGCATTCCGACCTCGCCGACGCCGGCGCGCACGACGCCGTGCCGCGCGCGCAGGCGCTCATCCTCGGCCTGGGCTTCCGCCCCGACGAACTGGACCGGCCGGTGGACAGCTTCTCCGGCGGCTGGCGCATGCGCCTGCAGCTTGCGCGCGCGCTCATGTGCCCTTCGGACCTGCTGCTGCTGGACGAGCCGACCAACCACCTGGACCTCGACGCGCTCGTCTGGCTCGAGGGCTGGCTGCAACGCTACGCGGGCACGCTCGTGGTGATCAGCCACGACCGCGAATTCCTCGACGCGGTGACCGGCGTGACGCTGCACATCGACAGCCAGCAGCTCACGCGCTACGGCAGCAACTACAGCGGCTTCGAACTGCTGCGCGCGCAGCAGCTGGAGCAGCAGCAGGCGGCCTACGCGAAGCAGCAGGACAAGATCGCCCACCTGCAGAAGTTCATCGACCGCTTCAAGGCCAAGGCGACCAAGGCGAAGCAGGCGCAGAGCCGCGTCAAGGCGCTGGAGCGCATGGAGAAGATCGCGCCGGTCCTGGCCAGCGCGGAATTCACCTTCGAGTTCCGCGAGCCGCAGAACCTGCCCAACCCGATGCTGGCGATCCAGGACGGGTCTTTCGGTTACGGCGAGAAGATCATCCTGCGCAACGTCAACCGCTCCGTCCTCGCCGGGCAGCGCATCGGCATCCTCGGCGCCAACGGCCAGGGCAAGTCCACGCTGGTGAAGACCATCGCGCGCACCATGCCGCCGCTCGCCGGCCGCGTGACCGAAGGCAAGGGCCTCGCCATCGGCTACTTCGCGCAGCAGGAGCTGGACGTGCTCCGCCCGCAGGACACGCCGCTGGAACACATGATCCGCCTCGCGCGCGAACAGGCCGCGGCCACCGGCCAGTCCGACCGCGAGCAGGACCTGCGCAACTTCCTCGGCCAGTTCCTCTTCACCGGCGACATGGTGCAGCAGGCGGTCGGCTCCATGAGCGGCGGCGAGAAGGCGCGGCTGGTGCTGGCCATGATCGTGTGGCAACGGCCCAACCTGCTGCTGCTCGACGAACCGACCAACCACCTGGACCTCGCCACGCGCGAGGCGCTCGCGATGGCGCTGAACGAGTTCGAGGGCACGGTGATGCTGGTGAGCCACGACCGCGCGCTGCTGCGCTCCGTGTGCGACGAGTTCTGGCTCGTCGGCCGCGGCGCCGTGTCGCCCTTCGACGGCGACCTCGACGACTACCAGCGCTACCTGCTGGAGGAAGCCCGCCGCATCCGCGAGCAGGTGGCGACGGCCTCCGCCGCGGCGAACGCCGCGCCGGCCGGCACCGAGCCGCGCCTGAACCCGCAGGAGCAGCGCAAGCTGCAGGCCCAGCAGCGCCAGCAGCTCGCCACGCGCCTGAAGCCGCTGAAGAAGGAGCGCGACCAGGCGGAGCAGCGCATCGCCGCGCTGGAGGCCGAGAAGGCGCAGCTGGAAGGCCGCATGGCCACGGTGCTCGCGCCGGCCGAGATCGCCGACGCGGGCCGCCGCCTCAAGGCCGTCGCGGAAGAACTGGAAAGCCTGGAAGAACGCTGGCTGGAGCTGTCCGGCGAGATCGAGGCGGCCGAAACCGCCAGCGGCTGACTTGCAGGCGGCGGACAGGATCCCATCTGCTCCCCATGGCCACCCGCCCTCTTCCCGCCGACGACCCCGTGGTGCAGGCTGCCGCCGATCGCGCACGCCGTCTGCTGAGGCGGCGCGCCTTCGCCGGCGCCGCCGCGAGCGTGGTGCCGGTGCCCGGCCTCGACTGGGTGGTCGATGCGGCCCTCCTGTCGAAGATGATCCCGGCGATCAGCGCCGAGTTCGGTCTCACGGCGGAACAGATCGCGCAGATGCCCCAGCGCAAGCGCGACCAGGTCGAGCAGGCCGTGGGCGTCGTCGGCTCCATGGTGATCGGCAAGTTCATCACGAAGGACCTGGTGATCCGCGCGTCGGCAGCGGTGGGCCGCCGGCTCACCGTCAAGCGCGCGGCGCGCTTCGTGCCCCTCGCCGGGCAGCTCGTGTCGGCCCTGATCAGCTACGGCGCGATCCGCTACCTCGGCGAGCAGCACATCCGGGACTGCGTCGAGGTCTGCCGCCGGGCGCGCCTGCGTCCGCCGGTGCCTGCCCTGCCCGCCCCGGGATCAGCGTCCGGCTGACAGGCGCAGACACCCGGCGCCTATCCGCGCCGTCGTGCGGCCGGGTTGCAATCACCGCATCCGCAGAACGAACGACACCATGCAAACCACCGACGTCCTCGGCTACGTCGCCGGCGCCCTGACCACCATCGCTCTCGTCCCGCAGGCATGGCGCGCCTTCCGCACCCACGACGTGAGCGGCATCTCGCTGCGCATGTACTGCATCTTCACCCTGGGCATCGCGATCTGGCTCGCCTACGGGATCGTGCTGGGCGAGACGCCGATGATCATCGCCAACAGCGTCAGCCTCGTGCTCGCCTTCCTGGTCCTGGTGGCCAAGCTCCGGTACGGGCGCAAGGACCGCGGGCACGGCAAGCCGCGCATGGCGCGCGCCTGACGCCCTGCCGGCGGCGCGGCTGTCCGGCAGCGCGCCCTGCGCGACCGCCTGGGCTTCGTGCGGCCGCGCCTGCAGAGGCAGTGATCAGCGCGCGGGCGCCGTCGTCGCGCTCGCCCCGCCCGCGCCGTTGAGCACGCGGGAATTCACCACCTGGCCGCTCGCGCGGTCCAGCGTCAGCTCCAGGATGCTGCCGCCCTGGTCGCGCACCTGGCGCACCACCTGGCCGGCCGTGTTGGAGGTCTCGCGCACGACGGGCAGGTCCAGCGCCTTGCCCACGGTGCGGGACGACAGCACGCGGCCCGTCTGGTCCACCGTGCGCTCCAGCAGGTTGCCCGCCGTGTCGACCGTGCGGGTGACCGTCTGCCCCAGCGTGTTGACGGTCTGGGAGATCACGCCCCCGGGCTGCAGCGCCGTGTTCGCGACGCCGCCCACCGTGTCGACGGTGTTGTCCACCGACTGCAGCAGGCGATCGACGAGCTGCGGGTTCTTGTCCAGCGTGATGAGCGTCTTGTCGATGATCTCGCGCACGTTGTCCAGCCGCACGACGAGCAGCACGGTCGCTTTCACGCCCTTGATCTCGAGGTTCACCTTGTCGATGCCCGCATCGACGCCGGCCGTGATCTTCACCAGGTTGGCGACGCGCGCGTCCAGCGACACGTGGGCCTGGAGGTTCTGCACGTCCAGCTTGATCTCGTCCACCGAGAGGTTCGGGATGTCCAGCAGCACGTCCGGCGGATCGCCGGCCGCCGGGTCCGCGGGGCGGTAGCGGCTGCCCTGCGCGGCCGCGGCTTCGCGCTGCGAGCGCGGCACGTTGCGCTGCACCTGGGTCGTGATCTGGGCGTTGCGGTCGCCGCGCACGACGGGGGCACTGCCCGGCGTGCCGGTGGTGCCGGTGGTCTGCGCCTGCGCCGACAGCCCGGCCAGGGCGAGGCACGCCGCGACGGCGAGGGTCTTCCTTTGCATGTTCTTCTCCATCCTGTAGTTCGCGGCTCTCGCCGCGCGGGGATTGTTTCCCCGGCGCGCAGGGTATCCTGTCGGACAACAGCGCATGAGGCGGAACCATGTCCAGGCTCGAACAAGGTGAGAAGGAATTCGTCTCCGGCTTCGGGGACCTCGCGCCGGATGCGGCCGCATCCGCGGCCGCGGAACACGGCCGGACGCAGGAGATCGACGCGCGCGGCATCAGCTCGCCGCTGCACGTGCTGCGCGCCCATCGCGCGCTGCGGGCCATGCAGCCGGGCGAGCAGCTCCGGGTGCTGACCACGTCCGAACAGACGATCGCCGAGTTCCAGTCGCTGGTGAAGCACGTGGTCGGCTACGAGCTCCTGTCGCAGGAGCAGATCGGCGACGAGGTCGTCCACCTCCTGCGCCGCAAGCGCTGAGCGCCGGCGCTGCGGGCGGCGCTTCGCGCTCGCCGCGTTCGCTCAGGCCGGCTGCCTGCCTGCGACTTTCACGCGGACGACGTGGGCCTTGCCGTCGTCCACGAGCGCCAGGCGGCCGCCGCCCTGCGGCTGGCCGTCGACCTCGATGCCCGGCGGCGCGGGCCCGGCGCCCACTTCGATGCGGTAGGTCGCGGTGCGGAAGCGATAGTCCACGGCGTAGCCGCTCCAGTGCTCCGGCAGGCAGGGCGTGATCTCCAGGGAAGCCCCGTCGTCCGTGATCCGCAGCCGCAGGCCGAGCAGCGACTCGACGACGAGCCGGTACATCCAGCCGGCGGAGCCGGTGTACCAGCTCCAGCCGCCGCGCCCCGTATGCGGCGGCACGCCGTACACGTCGGCCGCCACCACGTACGGCTCCACCCGGTAGGTGGCGATGTCCGCGGGCGTGCGGCCGTGGTTCAGGGGGTTGATCATGTCCATCACCTGCCAGGCCCGCCGCGCATCCCCGAGCGCGGCGAAGGCCATGGCGGTCCACACCGCCGCATGGGTGTACTGGCCGCCGTTCTCCCGCACGCCCGGCAGGTAGCCGGCGATGTAGCCCGGGTCCGGCCCCTTGCCGTCGAAGGGGGGGTCGAGCAGCTGCACGAGGCGAGCCTGCGGCCGCACCAGCCGCGCGGACACCGACCGCATCGCCTGCACGGCGCGCCCCCGGGCAGCCACGCCGGATAGCGCGGACCAGCTCTGCGCGACGGCGTCGATCCGGCACTCCGTCCCTGCGCTCGCGCCGAGCGGCGTGCCGTCGTCGAACCAGGCGCGCAGGTACCACTCGCCGTCCCACGCCGACGCTTCGAGGCGCTCCGACAGCCCGGCGCGTTCGGCTTCGCAGCGCCGCGCCAGCGCGTCATCGCCCTGGCGCCGCGCGAGAGGCGCGAACTGCCGCAGCACCTCGCACAGAAAGAACCCCAGCCAGACGCTCTCGCCCCGTCCCGCGTGGCCGACGCGGTTCATGCCATCGTTCCAGTCCCCGGCACCCATCAGCGGCAGCCCATGCGCGCCGAAGCGCAGCCCGTGCTCGAGCGCGAGCGCGGCATGGGCATAGACGCTGGCGGCGCGGCCGGAGCGCACGGGCAGGTCGTAATAGGACTCTTCCTGCGGCCCGAGCGCGCGCCCCTCGAGGAAGTGCACCGGCTCGGCCAGCACGCCCGTGTCGTTGGTCGCCTCCACGTAGCGGCACAGCGCGAGCGGCAGCCAGAGGTAGTCGTCGGAGATGCGCGTGCGCACGCCGTGGCCCGCGGGCGGATGCCACCAGTGCTGCACGTCGCCTTCGGCGAACTGGCGGCCGGCGCAGGCCAGCAGCTGCTCGCGCAGCACCAGCGGACGCGCGTGCACCAGCGCCATCGCGTCCTGCAGCTGGTCGCGGAACCCGAACGCGCCGCCCGACTGGTAGTACCCGCTGCGCGCCATGATGCGGCAGCCGAGCGTCTGGTAGACGAGCCACCCGTTGGCCAGCACGTCCAGCGCCGGGTCGGGGGTGCGGACCTGCACCGCACCCAGCAGGTGCTTCCAGTGGGCATGCACGTCGGCCAGCGCCTGCTGCACGGCGAAGCTGCCGCGGAAGCGCGCGACCAGCTGCTGCACTTCGTCCAGGCTGCGGCCCATGCCGAGCCGGAAGGTCACCTCGCGCGATTCGCCCGGTGCCAGCCGCAACGGGACCTGGATCGCCGCGCAAGGGTCCAGCGCCGCGCCGCTGCGGCCCGAGAGGTGCGCGCGGCGCAGGGCGGCGGGGCCGCGCAGCGAGCCGTTGCGGCCGATGAACTCGGTGCGGTCGCAAGTCATCGTGCCCGCGAGGCGGTCGGCCTCGTCGACGTCGAGGAAGCCAAGCCAGTCGCCGAACTGGTTGCTGTAGCGGTTGCGCGCGAGCACGGCGCCGCTGTCCGCCGCCACCTCGGTGTGGATGTGGGGTGCGGTGCGCGCGCGCATGTCGCCCAGAACCCATTCCACGTACGCGGTGGCCGAGAGCTGACGGGTGCGGTCGCCGTCGTTGCGCAGCACCAGCCGCGAGAACTTCACCGCCGCGTCGGTCGCGACGAAGACGGTGAGTTCGCTGTGGACCCCGCCCTCGTCGTGCTCGAACACGCTGTAGCCGAAGCCGTGCCGCGCCACGTAGGCGGACGGTGCCGCCGCCTCCCCGGCCAGCGGCAGCGAGGTGGGGTTCCACAGCCTCCCGCTTTCCTCGTCGCGCAGGTACAGCACCTCGCCGCAATCGTCGGTGACGCCGTCGTTGTGCCAGGGCGTGAGGCGCAGTTCGTGCGCGTTCTCGCACCAGGTGTAGCTGCTGCCCGCGTCGGACAGCACGGTGCCGAAGCGCGGATTGGCGATCACGTTCACCCAGGGCGCCGGGGGCCGCTCGCCGGCGGCAGGCGCGACGGCGTACTCGCGGCCGTCCGGGGTGAACCCCCCGAGCCCGTTGTCGAACAGCAGTGGCTCGCGCGGGGCGCCTGCCTTCGCCGCCGCCGGCGCCGCGCCGCGCGTGGCGGCCAGCGGCGCCACTTTCGTCCGCGGGACCCGCAGGCGCCCGACCTGCTCCGCCAGCGAGCCGAGGCGGTCGGCCAGGATCACGCGAGCCACCGACTGCAGCAGCACGCGGTCTTCCACGGCGATCTGCTCGGCGTGCCGCACGAAGATGCCGCCCGGACGGTCGACCTCGTGCGATTCGATGCTGCCGGCGATGAGGCCCAGGATCTCCTCCTGCAGGCGCTGGCGGTAGACGTCGCGCTCCTCGTTCCAGATCACCAGGTCGACCGCGAGGCCCTTGAGGCGCCACCACGCATGTGCCTGCACCAGCTGCCGCACCAGCTCCATGCTGGAGGCGTCGCCGATCTGCAGCAGCACGATCGGCAGGTCGCCCGATATCGCATAGCCCCACAGTCCCGACTGCGCGCGGCGGTTGCGCAGCAGGACCGCCGGGGGAGCGCGCAGGTGTGCATCGGAATACACCACGCCGCTGGCCAGGCGGGCATAGAGCTGCGCATCGGCCTCGCTCGCGTTGAGCTGCCGCAGGCTCACCTGGCTGTGCGTCCAGGCGAGCTCGAACACGCGGTCCGCGATCCTGCGGTCCATGTACTTGCGCGCGAGCGCAATGCACCCTTCGCGGCTGTCCGCCACGCCCCAGACCAGGTCGACGACGGCGGTCTGCTCGGGCTCCAGCGTCACCACGCGCCGCGTGGCCAGCACCGGGTCCAGCACCGCGCCGCTGCTGCCCGACAGCGGCGCCGCGTCGCGCAGCGCGGCGGGATAGCGCAGGCTGCGGCCGCGGCCGATGAAACGTGCCCGGTCGCTCTCGTGCGAGGCGGAGCCGGCCTGCGCGCCGTGCACGGCCACCAGGTGGAACATCGACGGCGATGCGTCCCCGGCCGCGCGCGGGCGGCGGGTGCACAGCAGCGCGGCGGGGTCCGCCAGGATCTCGGTCTGCAGGAACAGCTTGCTGAACGCCGGGTGCTGCGCGTCGGCGGCGGCGGGCGACAGCACCGGCTCCGTGTAGCTCGTCACCTCGATCACGCGCCGCGCGCGGCCCCGGTTGGTCAGGCGCAGGCGGCGCAGCTCGATGTCGTCCTCCGGCGAAACCACGATCTCCGTGTACGCGTCGATGCCCTGGTCCACGCGGCGGAACTCCGCGCGGCCCTCGGTGAAGATCGTTTCGCTGTGGTCCGCCTTCCAGCGGGCCGGCTGGTGGGCGGCCGACCAGAAGGTGCCGGTGTCCAGGTCGCGCAGGTAGCAGAAGCTGCCCCACGCGTCCGTGGTGCGGTCTTCGTGCCAGCGGGTGAGCGCGAGGTCCTTCCAGCGGCTGTAGCCCCCGCCCGCGTGGCTCAGCATCAAGTGGTAGCGGCCGTTGGACAGCAGCTGCACCTCGGGGGCGGGAGTGTCGGGGTCGGAGACGATGCGCAGCGGCGTCTGCGCCTGCGCGCCGGCGCCGCGGTCGTCCGCGGGCGGGGCGGCGGCATCGCGCGGCGCCACCGCGCGCGGCACGCGCTCCTGCAGCAGCAGCAGGGTCGCGCGCACGCGCGGGTCGCTCGCGAAGCGCCGCTGCATCGGCCGGTCCAGCAGCGCGTGCGCCACCGCGAGCAGGCTCATGCCCTGGTGGTGCGCCATGTAGGAGCGCACGACCGCGCGGCTCTCGCCGCGGCGCAGCCGCGCCGCCGTGTAGTCGACCGCCTCGTAGAAGCCGAAGGTGCCGGCGGCGCCCTCGGCCGCGAGACGCCGGAGATTGGGCGTCGCGGCGGCAGGGTCGACCATCAGCGCCAGCACCGTGGCGTAAGGCGCCACCACCACGTCGTCCGCCAGGCCGCGCTTGAGGCCGAGCCCCGGCACGCCGAACGCGCGGTACTGGTAATTGAGGTGCGAGTCCGTCAGGTTGTAGCCGGACTCCGAGATCCCCCAGGGCACGCCGCGCAGGCGGCCGTAGCGAACCTGGGCTGCGACCGCGCCGTGCATGGTTTCGTCCAGCAGCGTGTTGCCGTAGCTGGGCATGACCAGCAGGGGCATCAGGTATTCGAACATGGACCCGCTCCAGGACAGCAGCACCGTGCGCCCTTCGAGCGAGGCCGCCTGGCGGCCCAGGGCGAACCAGCTCTCCTGCGGCAGTTGGGCCTGGGCCACGGCGACGAAGATCGCGAGCCGGGCTTCGGAGGCGAGCAGGTCGTAGAAGCCCGCGTCGCGGCGGCGGTCGTCCACGTTGTAGCCGATGGCGAGCTGGCGGCAAACCGGGTCGTAGAGGAACGCGGGGTCCATCGCGCCCAGGGCGCCGGCACGCTCCGCGAGGGCGCGCAGGGCTGCGCGCCGGGCCTGCAGAGCGCCGGCGTGCCACGACCGGCCCGCCGACGCCTGCGCGGGCAGCAGCCGCCGGATCTCGTCGCGCGCGGCCGCGCACTGGTCCGCGAGCGCGAGGCTCCAGCGATCCGCATCGCCCGGCGCGCGACCGGCGGACAGCGCGGTCGCCGCCCGGATGTCGACCGCGCACCGGTGCAGGTCGTCCATGGCCTGCAGCTCGCCGCCCGGCGGCAGGCCCAGGGCCAGCAGGCGCGAGAACCGCGACACGGGAGTGGCGATCGCGCCGCCGCCCTGCCGCACGAGCGCCAGAGTGTCCGCCAGGCCATGCAGCAGCCGCTCCACCTGCGGGGCCTCGTCGGCCAGGAGCAGCAGGCCCGCGCGCAGCGTGAGCAGGTGGCCGGCCAGGTTGCCGCTGTCCACGCTGGAGACGTACGCCGGGCGCAGCGGCTGCAGCGAGCGCGTGTCGTACCAGTTCAGGAAATGCCCATGGTGGCGCTCCAGCCGCTCCATCGTGGCCAGGGTCGCCCCCGTGCGTTCGATCAGCTGCATCTCGGTGAGGTAGCCGAAGTCCCGCGCCGCGAGGCTGGCGAGCAGCGACAGGCCCATGTTGGTGGGCGAGGTGCGGTGGGCAACGCGCGGCTCAGGCACTTCCTGCATGTTGTCCGGCGGCAGGAAGTGCTCGTCCGCGGTCACGAAAGTCTCGAAGAAGGCCCAGGTGCGCCGCGCGAGCCGGCGCAGTTCGGCGGCCTGTTCCGCGTCCAGCGTGCTGCGCCGGCGCACCAGCGGCCGGCTGACCCACCAGGCGAGCCCCGGGGCGCCCAGCCACAGCACGAGCACCGGCAGCGCGGCCGCCAGCGCATCGGCGCGCCATGCCGCCAGGGCGCCTGCGACCGCGACGGCGCACACCGGCGCGAACGCCATGCGCCGGAAGGAGCGGGCGAGCTCGCTGGCGGCCGTTCCCGCCGGGGCGCTTGCGCCCTGCCGGGATGGCTCCCATTCCAGCAGGCGGCGCCCGGACCACCGCAGCCGCCACGTCGTGCGCACGATGGCATCCAGGCTGACCCAGGCTTCGTGCGGCAGGCAGGCGAGCGCGAGCACGGCCTGGGCGAGGCCGCTGCGCGCCGCCGGCACCAGCGCGGCGAGGTGCTGCCGCAGGGGGGTCTCCACCGGCTTGCGGACCGCGTCCGCGGCCAGCGCGAGGAACCCGGGCAGGAAGAGGACGCCGAGCGCGGCCAGGGTCCACAGCCAGGCCGGCTGCAGCACGGTCCACCCGAGCACCAGGGAGACGGTGAGCGCCACGGGCACGAGGCTGCGCCGCAGGTTGTCGAGGATCTTCCAGCGCGACAGCGCCGAGAGCGGATTGGGCACCCGGCGCACCTGCGTCGCCGCCGGGTCGCGCGCATCGGCGGTGCGCAGGCGCAGCCGCGGCAGCAGCCAGCCGGCGATCTGCCAGTCGCCGCGCATCCAGCGGTGGCGGCGCCGCACGTCGTCGTCGTAGCGGGCCGGCGAATCCTCCACCAGTTGCACGTCGCTGAGCAGCCCGCTGCGCGCATAGCAGCCTTCCAGCAGGTCGTGGCTGAGGACCTGGTCCTCCGGCAGGCGCCCGCCCAGCACGCGCTCGAACGCATCCACCTCGTAGATGCCCTTGCCGATGAACGAGCCTTCGCCGAACACGTCCTGGTACACGTCGCTCACGGCGCGCGTATACGGATCGATCCCCGGCTCGCCTCCGTGCAGGAGCGCGTAGCGGGAGCGATGGGCGGCCGCGTGGCTGACGGCCACGCGCGGCTGCAGGATGCCGTAGCCCTCCACCACCCGGCAGGCCTGCGGCGCGCCGCCGAACCGCGGCCGGTTCAGCGGATGCGCCATCGTGGCGACGAACTTCCACGCGGCGTCGCGCGGCAGCTGCGTGTCGGTGTCGAGCGTGATCACGTAGCGCACGCCGGCCAGCAGTGCCAGGTCGCCGGTGGTGGCGGCGAAGCGTCGCGCGTCGCCGTCGCGCAGCAGCCCGTTGAGCGCCGCGAGCTTTCCGCGCTTGCGCTCGTATCCCATCCACACGGCGTCGCGGCCGTTCCATGCGCGTGCGCGGTGCAGCAGGAAGAAGCGGCCGCCCCCCGCGGCCAAAGGGTACCTGTCGTTCAGCGCCGCGATGCCGGCGCAGGCGGCGCGCACGAGGGCGTCGTCGCCTTCGCAGTGCTGCGACGGCGCATCGTGGAAGTCCGTGAGGAGGGCGAAGCGCAGCTCGTCGTCCCGGTTGGCGAGGAAGCGCACTTCCAGGGCCTCCACCAGGGCCGCGATGGCCGCCGCGCCATCCAGCATGGTGGGGACCACCACGAGGGTGCGCGCGCGCGCGGGGATGCCGGCGGAGAAGTCCATGCGCGCCAGCGGCCGCGGGCGCGCCAGCAGCATCGCCAGCCAGTTGACCAGCGCCACGGCGAGCTGGCTGGCCGCGAGCGGCAGCGCGAGCCCGGCAACGATCCACCACGCGGGCGCGACGGTGGGCCAGGACCCTGCCCCGCCGAGCGGCACCGTGCGCAACAGCAGCAAGGCCGGCAGCAGCAGGCTCGCGGCCGCGATGCTCCCGGCGTACCAGGCGAGCGGATGGCGCGCGAAGCCCCGGCGCAAGGTGGTCGCCAGGCCCGCGCGCGCGCCGACCCGCGCCTCGGCCGCGGGCCGCCCCGGGCCCACCAGGTAGTAGCCGACGTGGGCGCGCCGGAGGTCGTCGTCGGATGTGTCCGGCCGCGCGGCCGCGCCGGCCATGGCGACGACAGCCTGCGCCACGGCCTCCTCGGTGGCGGCGCTGGCGCGGGCGATCCGTTCCACGGCGTGGCGGTACGTGTCGCGCGTGGCGAAGTCCATGTGCGCGTACACCCCGGCCGGGTCTGCGCGCAAGGTGCGCTCCACCACGGACAGGTTCTCGACGAACGCCGGCCAGTCCGTGGCGGCGAGCAGGCGCAGGCTGCCGATGCTGTTGCTCACCGAGACCTGCTCGGCCGCCTGGGACTGCGCCTCCGCCTGCACGAGCTGGTCGGCGCTCTGGTGCGTCTCGGCGAGCCGCTGCTCCAGCCAGCTGAGGGGCAGCGCCAGGGCGGCGCTGTGGCCATGCAGGCGCCGCACCAGTTCCGCCACGAAGGCCGGCGTCATGGGCGGCTCCGAGCGCGCCATGTCGGCCACGACGAGGATCAAGCCCTTCGGCTCGCGTCCCGCCACCTCGAACATGCGGTCCGCCCAGCCGGCGGCGAGCTGGCTCTGCGCGCGGCTCGCGGCCACGCGCACGGCGACGCGCCGCAGGTTCTCGATCAACGCCAGCCGCAACATGATGGCGATCGCCCAGAGCTCCCCCAGCAGCAGCGGACTCACGCTCTGGTAGGCGGCGAAGAAGGCCCGCAGCGTGCCGAGCTCCAGCCGGCCGTCCCCATGGGCTACGGCCCGCACGGCGAGGTCGTAGACGCGCGGCAGTCCCGCGCCGGGCCCCGACCGCAGGCGCGGAAGCGCCCGGCTGTAGCCGGTCGGCAGGTAGCGCGCGGCGGCCCGCATCTCCTGCTGCAGGAGGTAGTCGTTGTCGACCAGCCATTCACCGGCCGGCGTGCACCGGCGCGCTTCGTCCTCCAGCAGGACCGCGCAGACGGCCGCGAGCGTGCGGCGGTTGTCGGCCAGGCGCGGCAGCAGCCGGTCCGCGGCCCGCGTGAGCTCCCAGACGTGGGTGCGCGCCAGGGCCTGGCCGTGCCGCTCCATCTGGTCGGCACTGAGCAGCTCGGCGCGCAGCGGGCGGTCGTTGGGCGCGGCGTCCGCCACAACCCACGGCGTGGCGAGGTCCACCAGCGGCCGCAGCCTGGAACGCAGCCAGGCCGTCACCGCGCCAGGCGCGGCGCGCGCGCGCATGGCGCCCTGGCTTTCCCGGCTTCCCCGTTCCCGCGTCGCCGTCCGTTCGGCATGCGCATCTCCCATGGTCATCCACGAGCCGACGCCCGGCGGCAGGCGGGCCCGCTGCGGGCCGGCAGCTCCATGGCAGTCCTTTCACGGTGGCGCATCGAGTGTGCGAGCGGCGCAGGGGCCGGTCTGTACGCCAGCGTACGCAGCCGCGCTGTGTGGCCCACCGCGCAGACGCTGCGTCCCTTCCGGGTTCACGCTCGGCGCCATGAAGGTCCAGCCTGCGAACTCCGCCGACCCTGGGGCGGTGCGCGCCAACCGCCTCCTGGCCGGCCTGGCCCCGCCGGAGCGCGCCTTCCTGCTGCAGGCGTGCGAACGGGTCGAGCTGCCGGCCGGCGCCGTGCTGATGCGTCCCGGGCGGCGCGCCACGCACGCGTACTTCCCGCTCGATGCGATCGTCTCGCTCGGGGTCGGCGCGACGGGCCGGGACCACGGACTCGAGCTGGCGCTCGTCGGCGCCGAAGGCATGGTGGGCGTGCCCCTGCTGCTCGGGTCCACGGCGTCGACGCTGCGCGCCACCGTGACCCGGGCGGGCGCCGCCTGGCGTATCGCGGTGCCGGCGCTGCAGTTGCAGTTGCGCGCGGGCGAGGCGCTGCGCGGCGTCATGCGGCGCTATGTGCTGGTGTCGCTGGCGCAACTGGCCCAGGCCGCATGGTGCACGCGCCACCACAGGCTGGAGGGCCGGCTCGCGCGCTGGCTTCTGATGACGCAGGACCGCGCCCCGCGCGAGCCCATGCGGGCGACGCACGAGGAGCTCGCCGCCGCCCTGGGGGTACGCAGGGCAGGCGTCACGCAAGCGGCAGCGGCGCTGCAGGAGCGGCAACTGATCGCCTACCACCGCGGCATGCTCACGCTGGTGGACCGCGCCGGCCTGAGAGCCGCGGCCTGCGCCTGCTATGCGGCGGATTGCGCCTCGTACGCGCGTCTGATGCAGCGCAACGGGGGCGAGGCGGCCACCGGGCCGGACGTCCTGTGAAGCCCCGATGCGGGCCGGCATGGTCGACGCCTGGCCCCTTCGCAGCCGTCACGGCACGGGCCGCTGCGCCAGCAGGCGCTGGTATTCCTTGCGCACGACGGCGTAGCACTCGCAGGTCCGGCGCTCCAGGCCCGGGCGGTCCAGCACGGTGATGCGGCCGCGGCGGTAGTCGATGAGGCCCGCGCGCTGCAGCTTGAGGGCCGCCTCGGTGACCCCTTCGCGGCGCACCCCCAGCATGTTCGCTATCAGTTCCTGGGTCATCACCAGCGCATTCGACTCCAGGCGGTCGAGGCTCAGCAGCAGCCAGCGGCACAACTGCTGGTCGAGCGAGTGATGCCGGTTGCATACCGCCGTCTGCGCCATCTGCGTGATCAGGGCCTGGGTGTAGCGCAGCAGCAGGTGCAGGACCGCCGCGGACCGGTTGAACTCCTCCTTCAGGACGCGAGCCGGCATGCGCAGGCCGGCCCCCGCGCTTTGCACGACCGAGCTGCTGGGCGTGCTCTCGCCGCCCATGAACAGCGAGACGCCGACGATGCCTTCGTTGCCGACCACGGCGATTTCCGCCGAAGCGCCGTCTTCCATGACGTACAGCAGGGAGACGATCGAGGTGGTGGGGAAGTACACGTGCGACATCGCCACGCCGGACTCGGACAGCACCTGACCCAGCGGCATCGCCACGGGCTCCAGGTGGGGCTGCCAGCGCGCCCACTCCTCCGGCGGCAATGCGGCGAGCAGGCGGTTGCGGGGCGGGTCCACGGGGGCGGGCATGGGATTCTCCTGCCCCACTATAGGCTCGCGTGCGCGTTGCGCGCGCCCGCGCACCGATCGGTCCACGCGCAGCCGCCTCAGCAAGGCCCCGCGGGATCCGGCGCCGCGCGCGGGAGTTCGGCCGCCGCATCGGCCTGCGCGTTCAGCGCGCGGACTTCGCCCGCCGCGGCCGTCGAACGCGCGTGCGCGACCTGCGCCGAGCGGAAGGCGAGTGTGGCCTGCGGACTGGCCGCGCCGCTGGCGTTCACCGCCTCGGATGCGCCGGCCAGGAACTCGCCTTCCGCGCGCAGCGCCTCCTTGAGCTTCAACCGCGCGGCATCCAGCAGGCGGAGCGTTTCCAGCAGATCAGCGCGGCGCGCCATCCGGTCGTCGTCGGTGCGCAGGGGATCGGGCGGGGTCATTCGGCAATCCGGGTCCAGCCCGGCCAGGTGTTCGGCGGCCTCCAACGGGAAGCAGGCACGAAGCCTGGCCGGCGCGGCGGTCCGTGTCCGTGCGGTGGCGCACCCAGCACGCACGCCGGCGGTCGCGGGCGCGCTGCTGCGTGCCGCGGCTGCCAAAAGCGCCTACACTCCCTCGTTCCACCGAGTCGGCTTTCGTCGTGCCCCAGCCGATGGGTTCGCCCGCTCAGCCCGCATGCGCACCGCTTCCGCGAGGTGCCTCGTGCCACCCTCCCCCACCGCCGCTTCCCCGCTGCCACACGCTGCGCTGCGGCCGCGCCTGCACGACTTCCTGGTCTCGCATGCCGCCGAAATCCTGGAGGCCTGGGACGCGTTCGCGGCCACCGTGGACAACGGCGGGCTGCCGCTGGATCCGGCGGCCCTGCGCGACCACGCCGCCGAGATCCTGAAGGCGATCGCGGCGGACCTGGCGCAGCCGCAGACGGCCGCGCAGCAGGATGCCAAGGGCAAGGGCCTCGGCCCGCGCGGCACGCTGCCGACACCGGCGGAGACGCATGCGGATTTCCGCCTGCTGGCCGGCTTCGCCGTCGATGCCATGATCACCGAGTACCGCGCACTGCGCGCCAGCGTGCTGAAGATCTGGTCACGGCAGGGCGGGGGCGCCGACCCGCGGGACCTCACGGACCTGACCCGCTTCAACGAAGCCATCGACCAGGCCATCGCCGAATCGGTCGGCCGCTATACGCGGCAGACCGGGACGTCGGCGGAACTGTTCATCGGCATCCTGGGCCACGACATCCGCAACCCGCTCGGCACCATCCTGATGAGCGCGGAGAGCCTCGTGCGCTCGGGCAAGCTCACCGCGACGGCGGCTGCGCCGATCAACAATGCCGCAACGCGCATCAAGGCCATCATCGAGCAGGTGGTCGACTTCACGCGGGCGCAAGCCAGCGGCGTGATGCCGATCGAGCGCGTGCGCGGCGACCTGTCGCAGCAGCTTGCCAAGGTGGTGGATGAGACGCAGGTGCGCCATCCCACCCGCATCCTGCGGCTGGAAAGCCTCGGCGACTTCGGCGGCAGCTGGGACGAAGGCCGGATGGGCCAGCTCCTCTCCAACCTGCTGGGCAACGCGCTGGTCCATGGCTCGCCGTGGACCGAGGTGACCGTGCGCCTGTGGTCGACGCCCGCGGCCGTCTCCTTCTCGGTGCACAACTTCGGCGAGGTGATCCCGCCCGCCCAGCGGGAGCGCATCTTCCAGCCGCTGCAGCGCGGCATCGAGGAGGCCGGGCGCGGCGCGCCGCGCGAGCCGGCGGGGCTGGGGCTGGGGCTGTACATCTGCCGGGAGATCGTGCTGGCGCACGGGGGCGAGCTCACCATCGAGTCGACCGCCGAGGCGGGCACGACCTTCACGGTCAGCCTGCCGCGCCAGCACGCCTGAAGGCCCCGGGCCCCGCGGCGCATCAGCTCGGATGCCCTTCGCCGCATTCCCTCGCGGGCCCGGGAACCTGGGCCGTCCTGCGGGAGAGTGCGGCCTGGACGGCCTTCTGTTCGACGTCGCTGAGCACCTGCGCCGCGCCCGGCGGCCGCAGCGGGCCGACGAAGGACCCGGCCAGTTCCGCCAGCGCGTCCTCGTCTTCGCGTCCCGTGAACCGCACCATCAGGACGTCGTCTCCCACCACTTCGACGACCTGCGGCGGCGAACCGATCGCGTCCAGGTACCAGTAGAACCCGCCGTCGCGGAGCTCCTTCGCGTGAAGCATGATGGTGCGCAACTCCTGGCGGGCATCGGGATGACGCCACATTGCAGCCTGCAACGCGCGGGGCGGCGCGTCGGTGCGGCAGCGCACCGACCGCCGGACCTGCTGCTCGCACAGGGCCCCTGGAGCGACGTGAATCGGGAGGTCTCGCATGATGTCCGGCTTCCTGCCGCGGCATCGTTCCGGCAAGCGCGCAAGGTCCCCCGGCGCGGCACGACCCGTCTGGGCGTCGGCGCGCGGACGGCCCGCGCGGGATGCCGCGGCCGTGGCGCTCCGTTCGCTTGCGTACAGACCCGCCGTGCGCGCGCCCGGACACTCGACTCCTCGCGCAAGCCGGGCCTGCCGCCACCGCTGCAGCCCTTCCCCTCCCCGACAGGAGCGATCATGACGAACTCCACCAGCCCCTCCATCGGCCCCCAGGTCGCCGGCACGGCCGCAGCAACCCTCGACGCAGGCGCGCAGGTCCTCGACACCGGCGCGGCATCGACCGCCGAGGCACGCGGCGCGGCCCGCCGCAGGCTGGGGCACTACGCAAGCACGGCCCGCCGCTACGTCGCCGACGAGCCGGTGAAGTCGGCGCTCATCTCCGCGGCGGTGGGAGCCGCGGCGGCCATGCTGCTCCTGACGATCCTGGATGGACGGCGCGATCGCGCCTGAGGGGCCGGGGCCGCCCACGAGATGCCGCCATTCCCCGACCCGCGTGAGAACTGCCTGCTCGCGGCGCTCGGCGACGCCGAGTGGCGGCGCGTGCAGCCGCACCTGCAGCCCGTCTCCCTGGCGCTGGGGCAGGTGCTGTACTCCCCCGGCGGCGCCCTGGCACACATCGTCTTTCCCGCCACCGCCATCGTCTCGCTGCTGCAAGTGATGGAGAACGGCGCGTCCGCGGAGGTCGCCCTGGTCGGTAACGAGGGACTGGTCGGCTTTTCCCTCTTCATGGGCGGCCAGTCCACTTCCGGCGAGGCCACCGGCCCGCGATCGAGCGGCGCGCGTGCGAATGCTATGGCGTGGTGAAGAAGGAATACGACCGCCTGCTGCCGGACGCCGAGGCAACGTGAGCAGGGGCGCCGGACCCAGGCCCTGTGCGCGCCACCGTACGGACAGCCACGCGCCGGCCGGGCAACATGCGCAGGTCGCTCCCGTCACCGCGGCAGCATCGGAACCACATGACCTCGAACCGCGCATCGCCCGCCTGGCATCTCCGGTTGCCCGCGAACTCCGCCTGGCGCGGGATGCTCGGCGCCGGCGCAGCCTTCGCCCTGTTCGCCGCGACGCAGGTGCTGTGGCCGGCGGCGGGGGCGCCTGCCGCGGAAGCCCCGATGGCCCTGCAACCCCCGCTGACGGCCGCGCCGGAGCGCGTGCGTTGCCAGATGTGCGGAGTCGTCGAGGCCATCGACCGGATGGAAGCCACCGACCTGCGGCCGGCCGCGTGGGTCTTCACCGTGCGGCTGCCGGATGGATCGCTGCGGCAGAGCCACGATGCGCTGCGCGGGCGCTGGCAGGTGGGCGACGGCATGCAGTTGATCGGCGGCGACCGTACCTGGAACCTGCCGACGGAACCCGCAGCGCCGTGAAGCAGCGCGGAAAAGAAAAAGCCTGCCATCAAGCGATGGCAGGCTTTCCGCATCGGGCACCTGGTAGGACGTGCAGGATTCGAACCTGCGACCAACGGATTAAAAGTCCGCTGCTCTACCAACTGAGCTAACGTCCCAACAATTCACCACTCACATTTCGTGAGCAGCAAAGCCCGCGATTATAGCGTGCTTTTTCCGGTGCTCTTGCGTGCAGCGATGCGATCGAGCAACCAACCGGCGGCGCACTGCCCGAACGTGGCCGTCACGCTCACCACCGAACCGTAGCCGTGGCAGTTGAGCGAGCCGTCGCCTCCGATCGCGCACGACGGGTCCGGCGGGGCCACGGCTTCGCGGCTGAACACGCAGGGGATGCCGATGCGCTTGCCTTCCTTCGGCGCGCGGTGGAACTTGCGCAGGCGGTAGCGCAGCTGCGCCAGCAGCGGGTCGTGCGTGGTGCGCGCGAGGTCGTCCACGTCGACCTGGTGCGCCAGCCGCTTGCCGCCCGCCGCGCCGCAGGCGATGAAGAGCGCCTTCGTGTCGCGCGCCCACGCGGCCATGGCGGTCTTGGCCTTGAGCTCGTCGCAGGCATCGATGACGGCGTCGACGCCGGGCGGCAGCAGCGCGGGCCAGTTGTCCGGCTCCACGAACTCCTCGATGGCATGGACGGCGCAGCCCGGATGGATCTGCGCGATGCGGTCGCGCATCGCCAGCACCTTGGCCTGGCCGAGCGTGCCGGCCAGCGCGTGGACCTGGCGGTTGATGTTGGACTCGGCGACGTGGTCGAGGTCGATGAGGGTCAGGGCGCCCACGCCGCTGCGCGCGAGCGCCTCGGCGGCCCAGGACCCGACGCCGCCGATGCCCACCACGGCCACGTGCGCGCGGCGGATCGCCGCGGCACCCTCCATGCCGTACAGGCGCTCCAGCCCGCCGAAGCGCCGCTGCAGGTCCGCGGCCTCGTCCAGGTGCGTCATGCGGCGGGCGGACGCGTCAACGCAGGCGCGCGAGGCGCTCCCGCGCGGCGCTGGCCGCCTCGGACTGCGGATAGGCCTTGACCAGGTCGTCCAGCGTGCGGCGGGCGCTCGCGTTGTCCTTCAGCTCGATCTGGCAGTTCGCGATGGACAGCACGGCCTCCGGCGCGCGCGGATGGTCCGGCGCCTGCTGCAGCAGCGCGCGGAAGTTCGCGATGGCGCCGCGGTAGTCGCGGTTGGCGTACTGCGCATTGCCCAGCCAGAACAGCGCCGTGGGACGGTAGCCGCTGCCGGGGTACTTGCGCACGAAGTCGCCGAACCCGGCCTGCGCCGCGGTGAAGTCGCCGCGGCGGAAGGCGCCCAGGGCTGCTTCGAACTCGCGCTGCTCCGCGGGGTCGGCGGAGAACTCCTTGCCGTCCACCGTGACCTGCACGGGTTCGAACTTGCGCAGGCGGTCGTCGACACCCTGCTGGATGTCGCGCTGGCGCTTCTGCAGGTCCGCGAGGTCGCGCGCGAGCTGCTCGTCGCTGCCGCGCATGCGTGCCATCTCGGCGCGCACCATCTCGATCTGGTTCTGCAGTTCGAGCAGGCTGCGCCGCAGGCCGGCGTTCTCCTCGTTCGCGCGCCGCAGCTCCTCGCGCTGCTGCTGCAGCTGCTGCCGCAGGTCGAGGATGGCGCGGCGGGCCTCGTCGTCCTCGAACAGCGCCGCCTGCGCGGTGGCGGTGAAGAGGGACGCGGCGACGAGCGCGGCCGCGAGCGCGGAACGTTTCAGCGCCTTCATCGGTAGGCGATCTCGGCGCGGCGGTTCTGCGCCCAGGCGGTTTCGTCGGCGCCTTGGGCGGCCGGCTTCTCCTTGCCGAAGCTCACGGCCTCGACCTGCGCGTCGCGGACGCCGAGCAGTTCGAGCGCGCGGCGCACGGCCTCGGAGCGCTTCTGGCCCAGCGCCAGGTTGTACTCGCGGCCGCCGCGCTCGTCGGTGTGGCCTTCGATCACCACGTGGCGGGCGCCGTTCTGCTTCAGGAACTGCGCATGCGCCTCGATGGCCCGCTGGAACTCGGGCTTGATGACGTAGCTGTCGTAGTCGAAGTAGATGACGCGCGCCACGTTCACCGGGCCGGCCTGGCTGGAAGCGGCCGTGTCGGCCTGGACCGGCTGCACCTGGGTCTGCCCGCCCGCGCCGGGGGTGACCGCGGCGCCGGTGCGGCCCGCACGGTCTTCGACCGGGACGTCGTCGAGTTTCACGCCACTGGCGCAACCCGCCAGTGCGGCCGCGAAAGCCGCAGCCAGCAACAGGGACTGCTTCATTCCTGAGTTCTCCACAAAGTTCAACGTTGGAAAGGACCCCAGTCGGGTTCACGGATGTCGCCGCCCTTGCCGGGCAGGCGGGCCTTGATCTTGCCGTCCAGGGTGGTGGTCATCAGGGCTTCGGCCGCACCTTGCCGCGTGGCATAGATGATCAGCCGGCCATTGGGAGCGAAGCTCGGGCTTTCGTCGGCCGTGCTGTCCGTGAGGGACTGGACATTGCCGGTCGCGAGTTCCATCACCTGCAGCTTGAAGGCGCCGCCAACGCGGGAAATGTAGGCGAGCCACCTTCCGTCCGGGCTGAGCGCCGGCGAAATGTTGTAAGTCCCTGTAAAGGTCACGCGCTGCGCCTCGCCGCCCGTCGCGGGCATCCGGTAGATCTGCGGCGCGCCGCCGCGGTCGCTCACGAAGTAGATGCTGCGGCCGTCGGCGGAATACAGGGGTTCGGTGTCGATGCTGCCGGACTGCGTGAGCCGGCGCGGCTCGCCGCCGCCGGCGCTGATGGTGTACAGCTGCGAGCCGCCGTCGCGGGTGAGCGTCACGGCGAGCGTGCGGCCGTCGGGCGACCACGCCGGGGCGCTGTTGGAGCCGCGGAAGTTGGCGATCAGGCGGCGGTTGCCCGTGGCGATGTCGTGCACGTACACCACCGGCTTGCGCGACTCGAAGGACACGTACGCGAGCTGGCGCCCGTTGGCGGACCAGGCCGGAGAGATGATCGGCTCGGTGCTCGCCAGCGCGGACTGCGCGTTCTCGCCGTCGGCGTCCGCCACCCAGAGGTTGTAGCGGGGGCCGGCCTTGGTCACGTAGGCGATGCGCGTGGAGAACACGCCTTTCTCGCCCGTGAGCTTCTCGTAGATCATGTCCGCGATGCGGTGGGCCGCCAGCCGCAGGTCGGCGGCGACGACCACGAAGCCGTCGGCCGCGAGGCTCTGGCCGCGCACCACGTCCCACAGGCGGAAGCGCACGTCATACCGCCCATCGGCCAGGCGGGAGGCGCTGCCCACCGCCAGCGCGTCGGCGGTCTTCTGGCGCCAGGGCGCGAGGTCGGGGCGGCTGGTCTCGTCGAGGCCGGCGCCGCCGGCAGGATCGATGGCGCGGAACTGGCCGCTGCGCTCCAGGTCCGCCTGCACGATGGACGCGAGCTTCTGGGGCAGTTCGCCTTCGCCGCGGAAGGGGACGACCGCGATCGGCAGCTGGGTGAGGCCGACGCCGGTCACTTCCACCCGGAACTGGGCGAGCGCGGGCCCGGCGGCGGCCGCGCCGGCCACGGCGAGCCAGCCGCGCCGGTTGAGGGAATTCGTGGACGACATGCTGCTTTGTTCTCGGTTCATCGGTTCAGTTCAGTCACGACGACATCCTTTGCACGGGCGGCCTCCGCCAGGCCCGACTCGGCCCGAATGATGCCCGTTTTCATGCGGGCCAGGACGCGCTCGTGGTTGGCCTGCTCGCCCTCCCGGCTGCTTTCGCGGTGCCAGAGGTGGAAGACCTCGGTGCCCAGGAAGCCGTTCTTGCGCCGGCTGCCGTGGTGGTGCAGGCGCAGCACGAGGTCCGCATCCTCGTGCCCCCACCCGGAATATATTTCATCAAATCCATTCACCGCCTCGAAGTCGCGCCAGGGCAACGCGAAGTTGCAGCTGCGGATGCCCTTCCACCGGAAACGTTCCTCGATGCGAAACGGCGCACCGGCCCACGCGGCGAGATGCGTCAACTTGTTCACGTCGCCGGCGAGGCGCAGGCGCAGCCAGTCCGCGGCGCCCAGTCTGGAGAGGTCGACCCGGCCTTCGACCGCCTCGCGCGTGAGCTCCGGGCTCAGGAGCACCCGGCTGCCGTTCACGAAGCACCCGGGCTGCGCCAGTTGCGCGTGCAGGCGCACGAAGTGGGGCGTGGGCACGCAGTCGCCGTCCATGAAGACGACGTAGTCGGCTCCGGCATGCGCCGCCCCGAGGTTGCGCGAACGGCTCGCGGTGAAGCCCACGTCCGGCTGCCACACGTGGCGCACCGGACAGGAAAAGCGCGGCAGGCCCGCCCGCAGCATTTCCACGTGGTCGCTGCGCGAGCCGTCGTCGGCGATCACGACGACATGGTCCCCGCCGCATTGCGGCGCGAGCGAGCGCAGCACCGCGAGGAGCGCGTCGGCCCGGTTGTAGGTGAGGACGACGAAGGCCGTCCGCATGCGCTTCAGCGCTGTTCCCCCTGGCATTGCAGGAGCCACAGCTTCACGTAGCGGTAGTACGTGCCTTCGGCGTTGGAGACGGCCAGCATGAAGCCCCAGCGGCCGTCCAGGAAGCCCAGCTGCAGGAAGTAGGTCCGGATGAAGCTCCACAGGCCGTGGCCGATGGCCGCGCCCAGCGAGCCCTTGCGGCCGGCCGTCACCATGTCGCGCGCATTGGCGCTGGAGTAGCGGTTCAGCTTCTCCAGCACGGACTCCATCGTGCGGAAGCTGTAGTGCACGATGGGCTCCTTCAGCGTGCCGGTGGGGCCGTCGATCTTCAGGTGCGCGTGCAGGTAGTGCTCGGTGAAGCGGCCCTTGCCACGGCGGGCGAGCCGCCACGTGTGGTCGGGCGTCCAGCCACCGTGCTTCATGAAGCGGCCGCAATACATGGAGGTGCGCGGCACGCGGAAGCCGTCGCGGTCGGTGTCCGCGATGGCGGCGCGGATCTCCGCCGCCAGCGCGGGCGTGATGCGCTCGTCGGCGTCGAGGGAGAAGAACCAGTCGCTCGTGACGAGGTCGATGGCGCGGTTGTTCTGCGGGCCGTAGCCGGGCCAGTCCGGCGTGGTGACCACTCTCGCGCCCTCGGCGCGGGCCAGTTCGGCCGTGCCGTCGGTGCTGGCGGAATCGAGCACGATCACTTCGTCGGCGAAGCGGCAGGAGCGCACGCAGTCGACGATGTTGGCCGCCTCGTTCTTCGCGAGGATCGTGACGGTGAGCGTCGTCATCCGCGGGGGGCCCGTCCGCACCGTGCCTCGCCGGCCGGGCCACCCCGGACTTTGCAGGATAATTCGCGCATGACTGCCGATTATGCCCGCGCCCTCCGCCGTGCCTGACGCCGCCGCGGCGCCCGCCGGTGCGCAGGTGCCGCCCTCCCCGCCTCCCGAATCCCAGAGCCTGGTGCAACGCGTGCGCCGGGTGTTCCCCTACATCTCCCACGTGCGGCGCATGTGGGTCGTGGTGCTGGTCGCGACCGTGATCGGCGCGGCGACGGAACCCGCCATGCCCGCGCTCATGAAGCCGTTCCTGGACAAGGGCTTCGTGCAGGGCAGCTTCAACCTGTGGCTGGTGCCGGCGGCGCTGCTGCTGCTGTTCGCCGTGCGCGGCGGCTCCGGCTTCATCGCCGACGTGGCGCTGGCGAAGATCGCCAACGAAGGCATGTTCACGCTGCGGCAGGCGCTGTTCGGGCGCCTCCTCGACGCGAAGATGGACCTGTTCGCGCGCGAGTCGGCCAGTTCGCTCTCCAACAGCATCGTGCACGAGGTGCAGAACGCGCTCACCCTGCTGGTGAACGCGCTCACGGGCCTGGTGAAGGACAGCCTCGCGCTCGCCGCGCTGCTGGTGTACCTCATCTACCTGAACTGGCAGCTCACGCTTGTGGTCGGCATCATGGCGCCCGCCGTGGCCTGGCTGATGCGCACGGCGTCGCGCCGCCTCTACCGCCTGGCCAAGAGCAGCCAGGCCGCGACGATCTCGCTGTCGTATGCGGTGGAGGAGAACGTGCTTGCGAACCGCATCGTGCGCCTGCACGAGGCGCAGCCGGCGCAGGCCAGCCGCTTCCGCGAACTCAGCGAGACGCTGCGCCGCCTGGCCATGAAATCCGCGGTGGCGCAGGCGCTCATCACGCCCACCATGCACATGCTCGCGGCGGCGGCGCTGTCGATCGTGATCATGATCGCGCTGTGGCAGAGCCGCAGCGACATGACCGTCGGCTCCTTCGCCGCCTTCGTCGCGGCGATGCTGATGCTGATCGCGCCCGTGAAGCGCCTGTCCGAGGTCACGAGCCCCATCACCCGCGCGCTCGCCGTGCTGGAGCGCTCCTTCGACCTGGTGGAACAGGTCCCGGCCGAGAGCGGCGGCAGCTACGCCCCGGCCCGCGCCCGCGGCCAGCTCGAGCTGCGCGGCATCACCGTGCAATACCCCGGCGCCGCGCGCCCCGCCCTGCACGACGTGACGCTGGACATCGCGCCCGCCGAAGTGGTGGCGCTGGTCGGGCCTTCGGGTTCCGGCAAGACGACGCTCGCCAACCTGCTGCCCCGCTTCGTCGAGATCGGCGAGGGCCGGCTGCTGCTCGATGGCCACGACATCCGCGATTGGGACCTGCACGCGCTGCGACGGCAGTTCGCCATGGTCAGCCAGGACGTGGTGATGTTCAACGACACGCTCGCCGCCAACGTGGCGCTCGGGCAGGAGGTGGACGAGGCCCGCGTGCGCCACGCGCTCGAGGCCGCGAACCTCGGCGCGCTGGTGGCGCAGCTGCCGCAAGGCATCGCCACGCCGGTGGGCCACAACGCCGCCATGCTGTCCGGCGGCCAGCGCCAGCGCCTGGCCATCGCCCGCGCCGTCTACAAGGACGCGCCGCTGCTGATCCTGGACGAGGCGACCTCCGCCCTCGACAACGAATCCGAACGCCTGGTGCAGGAAGCGCTGCAGCGGCTGATGGCGGGCCGCACCTGCATCATCATCGCGCACCGCCTCTCCACCATCGAGCACGCGGACCGCGTCGTGGTCCTGGACCACGGGCGCGTGGCGGAGTCGGGTCCGCACGCGGAGCTGATCGCCGCCGGCGGGCTCTATGCGCGGCTGCACTCGCTGCAGCGCTCCGGCGTCGAGGCATGAAGACCGGCGAGGTGCGCAGCATCCTCGTGGTGGTGACGCGGCAGATCGGCGACGTGCTGTTGACGACCCCCTTGATCGCGGCGGCGCACGAGCGCTGGCCGGCGGCGCGCATCGACGTGCTGGCCTTCGCCGGCACGGGCGGCATGTTGCACGGCAATCCTGCCGTCTCCGGCGTGATCGAAGTGCCGGCGCGCCTGGGCTGGGCGGGGGGATGGCGGCTGCTGAAGCGCCTGTTCCGCCGCTACGACCTCGGCCTCGTCGCGCAGCCCAGCGACCGCGCGCACCTGTTGGCGCTCGTGGCCGCGCGCGTGCGCAGCGGCCTCGTGCCGGAGGAAGGCGGCAGCAACTGGTGGAAGAAGGCGCTGCTGCGGCATGCGGTGCCCATCGCGGGCGACCGCGGCGAGGTGCACGTCGTCGCGGAGAAGATGGAGCTGCTCGCCCCGTGGGTCGACCCCCTGCCGGCGCCGCGGGTGGTGCCGCCCGCCGGCGGCGACCTGCCCGCGGACGTGCAGGCACGGCTCGGGCCGCGGCCCGTCGTCGTGCACGCGCCCTCGATGTGGGCGTACAAGCAGTGGCCGCTGGCGCAGTACCGGGAACTGGTGGCCGGCCTGCTTGCCGCGGGCCACCAGGTGGTGCTCACCGGCAGCGGCAGCGCGCGCGACCAGGAATGCGTCGCGGCGCTGCGCGACCTGGGCACGGCGCCGGCCTTGCTGGACGTGTCCGGCCGCCTCGATTTCACGCAGGTGCGCACGCTGCTGTCCCGCGCCGCGCTCTACATCGGCCCGGACACGTCGGTGTCACACCTGGCCGCGAGCGTCGGCGTGCCGGTGCTCGCCGTCTTCGGCCCCACGAACCCGCAGCGCTGGGCGCCGTGGCCGGCGCAGGCGCAAGGCGACACGCGCTTCGCGCGCGTGGTTCCCATCCAGCAGGTGGGCAACGTCACCCTGTTCCAGGGTTCGCAGGACTGCGTGCCCTGCGGCCGCGCCGGCTGCGACGACCACCTCCACAGCCGCAGCGAATGCCTGGAATCCATTCCGGCCCAACGGGTCCTGCAGGAGGCGCTGCGCCGCCTATGAGCACGATCAACGACCTCGTCGATGCGGTGTACGTGCTGTCGGTGCGCAGCTTCGCGCAGCGGCATGCGCACATCGAGCGCGAGCTCGCGCGCCACGGCATAGCGTTCCGCTTCATGTTCGACCACGACGCGGCCACCATGGACCCCGCGCTCGTCGCGGCGACCTTCGCGCCCTCCGACATGCGCGCCGCGCACCAGTCGCTGGTGCTGAAGAACATCCAGGTCTGGCGCGAAGCCGTCGCGCACGGGTGGCGGCGCGTGCTGGTGCTGGAGGACGACGCCGTCCTGGCGCCGGACTTCGCCGCCCGCTTCGCCGAAGCGATGCGGGCCGCCGACGCCCTCGCGCCCGGATGGCTGGTGTTCCTGGGCGGCCTGGACACCAAGGTCCCCGACAGCTACCTGCTCGCGCGCGGCCCGCTCGTCGCCATGCCGCTGGCCACCGCGGAAGGCTGCGTGCACGACCTCGAGGCGATGCGCCGCCGCCTGGCCTGGCTGGAGCGCAACAAGGTGACGCTCGCCGCCGACCACCTGATGCAGCGCATCGACCGCGAGTGCGGCACGGCGCAGTACTGGCTGCGCCACCCGATCGTCGAACAGGGCAGCGTCGTCGGCCTGTTCGACAGCGTCCTCGACGCGCAGCGGCTGAAGCACAGCCGCGCCTTCAACATCCTGCGCAACCGCTGGAACAAGTTCCAGCGCCGGCGCCTGCGCGAGTGGCGTCTGCGCCTGCTCCTGCGACTCGGTCTCCGCAAGCCATGATCCCTGCCCCCGCCCGTCCCTCCTCCCCGGTTCAGCCCGTGGCGATCGCCCGCTGGCTGCTGGTGGTCGCGGTCGTCGCGCTGATGGTCTCGCCGCCGCTCACCAACACCTGCGAGTTCCTGGTGGTGCTGCTCGTCCTCTTCTCGCGCGACCTGCGCCAGCGGCTGTGGGCGACCTTGCGGCAGCCGATGGCGCTGGCGGCGCTGGCCTTCTTCCTCGTCCTGGCGATCGCCATCACGTACAGCGCCGCGCCGGCGCACGAGGGGCTCGTGGCGCTGGGCTCCTGGCGCAAGCTGCTCTTCCTGCCCATCGCCATGAGCCTCTTCGACGAACCCGCGGCGAAGCGGCAGATGGCGGCGGGCCTGGTCGCGGCCGCCTCGCTGCTGGCGGTGGTCTCCTTCGTGTCCTTCGGGCTGGACATCCGCTTCTTCCCGAACGACTTTGCCGGCATCGTCGCGCGCAACCACGGCACCCAGGGCATGCTGTTCGCCGCGGCGGCGTTCGCGGCGGCCTGCCTGGCCACCGAACCGCGCGCGGGCCGCTGGCGCGCCGCGCTGCTGGCCGCGGCCGCGTTCCTCGCGCTCAACGTGGTCGTGGTCGGCCAGGCCCGCAGCGGCTACCTCGTGCTGCTGGCCTGCATGGCGCTCTTCGCATGGAACAGCGCCTGGTTCGGGCGCACCGGCACGGCCGGCAAGTTGGCCGCCACCGCCGCCGCCGTGCTGCTGACCGCGGGCGCCCTCGTCGCGAGCCCGCAGTCGCGCGACCGCGTGCAGGAGGCGCTGAACGAGGCGCTGAACTACGACACGCACACGACCGTCACGTCCATGGGCATGCGGCCCATCTTCTGGATCAACACCGTCTCGCTGATCGAGCAGCGGCCGGTGTTCGGGTGGGGCACGGCCAGCTTCGAGCACGTCTACCTCACCACCATCGTGGGCCGCACGGGCGTCGCCGCCACCCCCGCGGCCGATCCGCACAACCAGTTCATGAAGATCGCCGCGGAACAGGGCGTCGTCGGCCTCGCCGTGTTCCTCGCGCTGCTCGCCGCCTCGCTGCGCCAGCCCGCATCGGCGCCCTGGCGGCTGCTGGGGCTCGGCGTGCTCGCGTCCTGGTGCCTCACCAGCATGGCGAGCTCGCACTTCTCCACCTTCGCCGAAGGCACTTTCCTCTACATGTGGGTCGGGGCCATGCTTGCGCGGGAGCGCGAAGGCGCGCCCGCGGGCTGAACGGCCTCAGAGCAGCACGATGTCGTACTGCTCGGGCCCCATGGCGGACTCGCTCTGCAGCGAGATCGGCTTGCCGATGAAGTCCGACAGCCCGGCGAGGTGCTGGCTCTCCTCGTCGAGGAACAGCTCGATCACCTTGGGCGCCGCGATCACGCGGTATTCGCGCGGGTTGAACTGGCGCGCCTCGCGCAGGATCTCGCGCAGGATGTCGTAGGCCACCGTGCGCGGCGTGCGCACCGTGCCCTTGCCCATGCACGAGGGACAGGGCTCGCACAGCATGTGCGCGAGCGATTCGCGCGTGCGCTTGCGCGTCATCTCCACCAGCCCCAGCTGCGAGAAGCCGCCGGACATGGTCTTCACGCGGTCGCGGGCGAGCTGCTTGCGGAACTCCGAGAGCACCGCCTCGCGGTGGTCCTCGCGCTGCATGTCGATGAAGTCGACGATGATGATGCCCCCCAGGTTGCGCAGGCGCAGCTGCCGCGCGATGGCCTGCGCGGCCTCCAGGTTGGTCTTGAAGATCGTCTCGTCGAAGTTGCGCGAGCCGACGTAGCCGCCGGTGTTGACGTCGATCGTGGTCAGCGCCTCGGTCTGGTCGACGATGAGGTAGCCGCCCGACTTGAGGTCCACGCGGCGGCTGAGCGCGCGCTCGATCTCCTCGTCCACCGAGTACAGGTCGAAGATGGGGCGCTCGCCCTTGTAAAGCTGCAGCTTCGCGGCGGCGGCCGGCATGAACTCGCGCCCGAAGTCGGAGAGCAGCGCGAACTGCTCGCGCGAGTCGATGCGGATCGTCTGCGTCCCGTCGGTCACGAGGTCGCGCAGCACGCGCTGCAGCAGATTCAGGTCCTGGTGCAGCAGAGAAGGCGGCGGCAGCCGCGTGGCCGTCTCGCGGATGCGCGCCCAGGTCTTGCGCAGGTAGGCGATGTCCTCCGCCAGCTCCGCGTCGCTCGCCTCCTCGCCGTTGGTGCGCAGGATGAAGCCGCCGCCTTCCGGTCCCACGAGCTTGTTCAGGCGGCGCCGCAGCGCGTCGCGCTGGTCCGCCGGGATCTTCTGCGACACGCCGACGTGGTCGTCCTGCGGCAGGAACACCAGCAGCCGGCCGGCGATGCTGACCTGCGTGGACAGGCGCGCGCCCTTGGTGCCGATCGGGTCCTTGATCACCTGCACCATGAGCGCCTGGCCTTCGAACACCTGCTTCTCGATCGGCACCTGCGGCTGGCCGTTGCGCGCCACGGCGGGCGGCTCGCCCTCGGGCTGGCGCTGCCACACGTCCGCGACGTGCAGGAAGGCAGCCCGTTCCAGGCCCATGTCGATGAAGGCCGACTGCATGCCCGGAAGCACGCGCGCCACCTTGCCGAGGTAGATGTTCCCCACCAGCCCGCGCTCGAGCGTCCGCTCGACGTGCAGTTCCTGCACGGCGCCGTTCTCGACGATCGCCACCCGCGTTTCCTGCGGCGACCAGTTCACCAGGATGTCCTGCTGCATCTTCTTGTGGGCGCTCCTCGGCCACAGGATAACGCAGGAGCCGCTACACTGGGCGGTTCCTCCATGCCCGCGTCCCCACCCGTTCTCAAGTTCCTGGAAGGCGGCGGCGCCATGGGCGAGCGCATTCGCGCCTTCGACTGGGCGAGCCATCCGCTCGGGCCTGCCGAGCGCTGGCCCGAAGCGCTGCGCATGGCGCTCAGCCTCTGCCTGAATTCGAGCTTCCCCACCGCGATCTACTGGGGGCCGGACCTGCACGTCCTCTACAACGATGCCTGGTCGGTGATCCCCGCGGAGAAGCATCCCTGGATGCTGGGGCAGCCCGCGCGCGTGGGCTGGTCGGACATCTGGGACATCGTCGGGCCGCAGTTCACGCGGCTGATGGAAACCGGCGAGGGGATGGCCCTGTACGAGGAGATGCTGCCCATGGTGCGCGGCGGCCAGCCGCGCGAGACCTGGTGGAACTACAGCATCACGGCCATCCGCAACCCGGACCACAGCGTCGCCGGCATCTTCAACCAGGGCAACGAGATCACGCAGCTCGTGCTGGCACGGCGACGGCGCGAGGCCGAACTCGCCCGCTGGCGCGAGATGTTCCGGCAGGCACCCGTGCCGGTGGCGCTGCTGCGCGGGACGTCGCACACCTTCGAGTTCGCCAACGATGCCTACCTCGCCCTGGTGGGCGGCCGCGACCTCGTCGGCAAGCCTCTGCGCGATGCGCTGCCCGAGGTGGTGGAGCAAGGCTTCCTGGAACTGCTGGACGGCGTGCTGCACACGGGCGAACCCTACATCGGCGCCGGCGCCAAGGTGAAACTGCAGCGCGCCGCCGAAGGCCCGGTGGAGGAACGCGTGCTGGACTTCATCTACCAGCCGATGCGCGATGCCGCCGGCGAGGTGGACGGCGTGCTGGTGCTGGCCACCGACGTCACCGAGCGCGCGCGGGCCGAGTCGGCGCTGCGCCTGTCGAACTGGCAGCTCGGGGAGGAACGCGCGCGGCTCGCGTCGCTGATGGAGGCCGAACAACGCGCTCGCCTGGCCTTGCGCCGCTTCAACGAGACGCTCGAGGCGCAGGTGAAGAGCCGCACGGCGGAACTCACGCGGGCGCTCGAGGCGCAGCAGGCCGCCGCCGACCGGCTGCGCGCCGCGTTCGCGACGGACATGATCTTCCAGGGCTTCATGGATGCGGACGGCATCCTGCGCGATGCGAACCCCACGGCGCTGAACGCCATCCGCTGCCGGCTGGAGGAAGTGGTGGGCCGCCCCTTCTGGGAGACACCGTGGTTCACGGCGACCGCAGGCGCGCCGGAACGCATCCGGGCCGCGGTGGAGGAGGCGCGCCAGGGCCGCACCGTACGCGGCACGCTCGCCGTGAAGCTGCCTGCCGGCGAGCGCAGCTTCCGCTTCTCGATCCGCCCCGTCGCCAACGCGCGCGGCGAGATCGTGGGCCTCGTCCCCGAAGCGATGCCCGCCTGACGCGCGGGGCAGCGCCCGCTGCCTCGCACCCGATACGACCAAGGTCCCATTGGCCGTGCTGGAGGCGGGGCCTAGCCTCTGCGGCATGTCGTGCCTAACCCTGCGGCGCTGCGGCGTGCCGCTTGCCCTCCGAGCCATCGCGGCCGCAGCCGCCCTGGCCGCCTTCGTCCCCCTGCCAGCGGCCGCCCAGGCGCCCGCTGCGCCGGTCACGGCGGCGGCGCCCCTCAACGCGCAGGAGCTGGAGCAGCTCGTGGGCCCCATCGCGCTGTACCCGGACGACCTCGTCGCGGTGATCCTGCCGGCCTCGACCAACCCGCTGCAGATCGTCCAGGCCGACCGCTTCCTGGACCAGCGCAAGGCCAACCCGAAGCTGGAACTCAACGCGCAGTGGGACGACGCGGTGAAGACGCTGTGCAACTACCCGGACATCGTGAAGATGATGAGCCGCGACCTCGACTGGACCACGCAGCTGGGCGAGGCGGTGGTCGCGGACACCGGCGAGGTCATGGAGGCCGTGCAGCACTTTCGCCGGCGCGCGCAGCAGGCGGGCAACCTGAAGTCGGACGACAAGACCAAGGTCGTCGTCGAACAGGAGATCATCACGATCGCCCCGGCGAATCCCGAGGTGGTCTACGTGCCGACGTACAACCCGTCCACGGTGGTGGTCGCCGGCGGCTATCCGGCCTACACCTACTATCCCGCGCCCTACCCTTCGTACTGGTATCCGTATGCGCCCGGCGCCGCGTTCGCCACCGGCGTCATCTGGGGCGCGGCCCTGGGCGCCGCCTGGAACGGCGGCCACTACCACGGCGACTGGAACGGCGGCAACAACACCATCAACATCGACCGCGGCGACCGCAACACGACGATCAACCGTGGCGATCGCACGAACGTGTCCGGCGGCGACCGTACCAACGTCGGCAGCGGCAACCGCGGGCAGTCGACGAAGTGGACGTCCAACAAGAAGCCGGGCCAGGTCAGCAACTCGGTGGGCGCGGGCAACCGCGCACGCGCGGGCGACGCGCGTCCGGGCGGCAGCGGCAGCGCGCTCGGTGCGGGTTCCGGCAACTTCGGCGGCGGCGCCGGAGCCGGTGGCGGCAATTTCGGCGGCGGCGCGGGTGCCGGCGCCGGTGCGCGGCCCAGTCCGCAGCCCGCCAACCGGCCGAGCGGCGGGGGCGGTGGCGGCTTCGACAACATGGGCTCGGCGCGGCAGACGCAGATGGACAGCTCGCGCGGCGCGGCCAGCCGCGGCTCCGCGGGCGTGAGCGCGGGATCGCGGCCTTCGCCCAGCGCAGGCGCCTCGCGCTCCGCCGCACCGCGTCCTTCGGGCGGCGGCGGCGGCGCGCGCGGGGGCGGCGGTGGCCGCGGCGGTGGCGGCGGACGCCGATAGGAGACCCGACATGCCGATCAACAGGATGCCCGCGATGCAACACCCTTCCCGCCTCCGCCCGCTGGTGCTCGCCGCCGCGCTGCTGCTGCCCCTTGCGTCCAGCGCGCAGCAGACCACCTTCCCCAACCCGCAAGCGGCCGCCGATGCGCTGCTGCGCGCGCTGCAGGCCAACGACGACGCGGCGCTCGGCGCCCTCTTCGGCGAGAAGTACCGCGAAGTCGTGAGCAGCGGCGATCCCGCGTACGACACCGCGCGCCGTGCCGAGGCCGCCCGGGCCCTTGCCACCCGCCAGCGCCTGGAGGAGCTGGGTGCCGACCGGCGCATCCTGCGCATGGGCGCGCAGGACTGGCCCTTCGCCATCCCGATCGTGCGCGAAGGCCTGGGCTGGCGCTTCGCCACCGAGCAGGGCATCGAGGAGCTGACCAACCGCCGCATCGGCGCCAACGAGCGCAATGCGATCTACGTGATGAACGCGATCGTCGATGCGCAGCGCACGTACGCGCAGGCGGACCGCGACGGCGACGGCGTGCTGCAGTACGCGACGAAGCTCGGGAGCTCGCCGGGCAAGCGCGACGGCCTGTACTGGCCCGCCGATGCCGCGCGCGCCGAGGAGCAGAGCCCGCTCGGCCCGCTGGTGGCCGCCGCATCCACCGAGCTGGCCGGCCACAAGGAAGGCGAGCCCTACGGCGGCTACCGCTTCCGCATCCTCACGCGCCAGGGGGCGAGCGCACCCGGGGGTGCCTACAGCTACGTGATCAACGGCCGCATGATCGCGGGCTTCGCCGCGATCGCGACGCCGGCCGAATGGGGCAAGACGGGGATCATGAGCTTCATGATCAGCCACAACGGCAGGCTCTACGAGCGCAACCTGGGGCCGAAGGCCCCGGCGATCACGAGCTTCGATCCGGCGGGGTGGAAGGAAGTGCCGCCGGCGCCGTGAGCCGCGCACGCGCATGAAGAAGGCCGCGAGCGGGGCCTTTTCCTCGTGCGCGCCGGCCCGCCTACTTCGCCGCCTCCACCTTCACGGCCAGCGATTCGCGGTAGAGCGCCAGGACCTGGTCGCCCTTCTTGATGTTCTTCAGCTGCTCCGGGTCCTCCACGGCGAGGTCCACCATGTTTCCGGCCGGGCCCTTGAGCGTGACGAGCTTCTTCTTCGCGTCGACCTGCACCACGTCGGCGAGCACCTCCACCTCGCGCACGGCCTGCCCGCCCGGCTTCTGGCCCGGCTGCGAACGCGTCAGCTTGCCGGATTCGGCCGCGCCAGCGACGCCCTTCGTCTTCTTCAGCTCCAGCGCGATCGCCTGCGAGTACTCCACGCTCACCTTGTCGCCGACCTTCAGCTGGTCGAAGTTGCGCACATCCTCGCCCAGCGGAATGGACACGACCTTGCCGTCCTGGCGCTTCAGCGTCACGGTGCGGGTGGCCGCCTCGATGCCGACGACCGTCGCGCTGGTCTTCAGCGTTCCGTCGGCCATGGCCTTGCCGGGCGCCGTGGCCGCGCCGCCGCTGAACGTGGCCGCGGGCGTGTCGCCGGCGGGCTTCTGGGCGGCCGCGGGCAGGCTGGCGGCGGCCACGAAGGCCAGGGCCAGCAGCTGGGTCGAACGGGAACGGATGCGCATCGGACTTCTCCTGGAAAGGAATGGAAACCTTTCGAGGATCGCGGCCGCCCCGCGCCGCGTCCATGGGACCTAGGTCCCACCGCGCTCACTGCATGCGCACGCCGGCGGCCTGCAGCAGCCGCGCCGTCTCGTGCAGCGGCAGGCCCATGATGCCGGTGTACGAGCCCGCGATGCGCACGATGTGCGCGGCGGCGCGGCCCTGCACGGCGTACGCGCCGGCCTTGCCCAGGGGCTCGCCGCTCGCGACGTAGGCGCGGATCTGCGCGGGCGTCATCGCCGCGAAGGTCACGCGCGAATCGTTGAGGTCGGCCAGCCGCCTGCGTCCCGCCTGCACAGCTACCGCGGTGAGCACGCGATGCGTGTGCGCCGACAGCTCGCGCAGCATGCGCGCGGCATCCTGCGCGTCCCGCGGCTTGCCGTAGATCGTGCGTCCCAGCGCCACGGTGGTGTCCGAACACAGCACGGGCGCGGCGGGAAGGCCGCGCCGCTTCAGGCGCGCGAGCGCGGCGTCGAGCTTCAGTCCCGTGACGCGCCGCACGTAGGCGGCCGGCGCCTCGCCGGGATGCACCTCCTCGAGCGCTTCGCTGTCCTCGTCGTCGTCGGGCAGCAGCAGCTCGTAGCGGACGCCGATCTGTTCGAGGAGCTGGCGCCGGCGCGGGCTCTGCGAGGCGAGGTAGACGAAGTCACTCACGGTGGTAAGGGTGGCCGGCGTTGATGGACCAGGCGCGATAGAGCTGTTCGGCGAGCAGCACGCGGACCATGGCGTGCGGCAGCGTGAGGTCGGAGAGGCGCACGCGCTCGTGCGCCGCCTGGCGGAAGCCCGGGTCCAGCCCGTCCGGCCCGCCGATCACGAGCGCGACGGCGTCGTTTTCCAGCTGCCACTCCTTGAGCTTGCCCGCCAGGGCCATGGTGGTGAGCGCGGTGCCGCGTTCGTCGAGGGCGACGACCCGCGCGCCCCTGGGGATCGCCGCTTCGATGCGCTCGCGTTCGGCGGCCAGCAGAGACTGCAGCGTCTTGGACGCCCGCGGCTCCGTCTTCACGGCCTTGAGTTCGAGCTTCAGCTCGGGCGGGAAGCGCTTGGCGTAGTCGTCCCAGGCCACCTGCGCCCAGTCGGGCACGCGCTGGCCCACGGCCACGACCAGCAGGCGCATGCTCAGGACTTGCGGGCCGGAGCCTTCTTCGCTGCGGCCTTCTTCGCGGGCGCCTTCCTGGTCGGCGCCTTGCCGGCCGGGGCCTTCAGCGCCGCCTTGCCGGCCGCGGTGCGGGCGGTGCTCTTCGCGCCGGCACCCTTCACGGGAGCCTTCTTCGCGGGCGTCTTCTTCGCTTCGGCGGCCTTGGCGTCACGCTCCGCCGTCTTCACCGCGCTGCTGCGGCGCAGGGACGGGCTCGCGGCCTTCTTCGCGGCAGGAGCGGCGTCGGCCTTCTTCGCGGGAGCGGCAGGCTTGGGCAGGCCGACGCGCACGCGCACCGGCTTCTCGCCCCAGATCTCCTCCAGGTGGTAGTACTGGCGGATGGCGGGCTGCATGATGTGCGCCACGGCGGCGCCGCAGTCCACGATGATCCATTCGCCGTTCTCCTCGCCCTCGATGCGCGGCTTCGGGAAGCCGGCCTCGCGCACGGCGTCGATCACGCTGGAGGCCAGCGCCTTCGTCTGCCGGTTCGACGTGCCCGACGCCACGATGACGCGCTCGAACAAGGGGGACAGGTGCTCGGTGTTGAAGACCTGGATGTCCTGGCCTTTCACGTCTTCGAGGCCATCGACGATGGCCCTCTGGAGTTTCTGCGTGTCCTTCTTCGCGGCGGTTTCAGTCGTCATCAGGCGGTGGTGTAAAGAGAATGGGAGGCAATATAACGGGCAACGGCCGGCTCAACCAGCGCGGAGATGTCCTGCCCCGCTGTCAGCCGGGCGCGGATGTCGGTGGCACTCTCGGGCATCTGCGGGAGGCCAAGGGAATGCACGCGCACGCCGGGCAAGGCCTGCAGGGCACGGACGCCCTCGCCCGAGCCACGGCCGGCGACGGCCAGCACGGCGAGCTGGGCGATGTCCTGCCACGCGTGCCAGCGCGTGAAGCTCGCGGCCTGGTCCTCGCCCATGAGCAGGTAGAGCTGCGCAGCGGGATGCCCGGCCTGGAGCTCGCGCAGGGTATCGATGCTGTAGGTGGGGCCGGTGCGCTCCAGCTCGCGGTCGTCGACCTGCACGGCCGGGATGGCGGCGAAGGCCAGCTTCGCCATGGCGAGCCGGTGCTCCGCGGGCGTGAGCGCGCGGTCCTTGTGCCAGGCCTGGCCCGTCGGGAAGACGTAGAGCCGGTCCAGCCCGAGCTGCTCCACGGCGGCGCGTGCGAGCACGGCGTGCGCGCGGTGCGGCGGGTCGAAGGCGCCGCCGAACATGCCGACGCGCTGCAGGGGCGGGCTCAAACCCAGTCCCTTCGCGGCAGGAAGCGGCGCAGGAGCTCCTCTTCGCGCGAACCGGCTTCCGGCTGCTGCTGGTAGGCCCAGCTCGCGTGCGGCGGCATCGACATCAGGATGGACTCGGTGCGGCCGCCCGACTGCAGGCCGAAGTGCGTGCCGCGGTCCCAGACGAGGTTGAACTCGACGTAGCGGCCACGGCGCAGCAGCTGCCAGTCGCGCTCGCGCTGCGAGTATGGCCTGTCCTTGCGGCGTTCGAGGATGGGCCGGTAGGCCGCGATGAAGGCATCGCCCACCGAGCGCTGCAGCGCGAAGCTGTTCGCGAAGCCCTGCTCGAAGAAGTCGTCGAAGAAGATGCCGCCGATGCCGCGCGCCTCGTTGCGGTGCTTGAGGAAGAAATACTCGTCGCACCAGGCCTTGAAGCGCGGGTACTTGTCGGCGCCGAAAGGCGCCAGGCTGTCGCGGCAGGTGCGGTGGAAGTGCACCGCGTCCTCTTCCTCGCCGTAGTACGGCGTGAGGTCCATGCCGCCGCCGAACCAGTACACCGGCTCGGCATCCTTCGGCAGTGCGGCCAGCATGCGCACGTTCATGTGCACGGTGGGGGCGTACGGGTTGCGCGGATGGAAGACGAGCGACACGCCCATCGCCTCGAACCCGGCGCCGACCAGCTCGGGGCGGTGCTGCGTGGCCGAGGGAGGCAGCTTCGGTCCCGTGACCTGCGAGAAGGCACAGCCGGCGCGCTCGAACACCTTGCCGCCTTCCAGGATCATCGTGCGGCCGCCGCCCTGCAGCGGCTCGCCCGGCTCCTTCTGCCAGAGGTCGGCGCGGAAGGGCTGGCCGTCGATGGCGCCGAAGGCGTCGGTGATGCGCTGCTGCAGGTCCCAGAGGTACGCGCGGACCGCGTCGCGGTGCTGGTCCACCGGGCTAACCCTTCACGGCGCGGTGGCCGATGTCGCGGCGGTATTGCGCGCCGTCGAAGGTGATGTGGCGCAGCACGTCGTACGCGTGCGCCTGCGCGGCTTTCACCGTGTCGGCCAGGGCCGTCACGCACAGCACGCGGCCGCCGGCGGTGACCGTCTGGCCGTCCTTCGGCGCGGTGCCCGCGTGGAAGACGACGGCGTCCTCGGTGTCCTTCGGCAGTCCGTGGATCACGTCGCCCTTGCGCGGATCCATCGGGTACCCGCCCGCGGCCATCACGACGCCGAGCGCGGTGCGGCGGTCCCACTGCAGCTCCACCTGGTCCAGCGTGCCGGAAGTGGCGGCCATCATCACGTCGTACAGGTCGGACTTCAGCCGCATCATGATCGGCTGCGTCTCGGGGTCGCCCATGCGGCAGTTGAACTCCAGCGTCTTCGGGTGGCCGTCCGCGGCTATCATGAGGCCGGCGTAGAGGAAGCCGGTGTACGGGATGCCGTCCTTCTCCATCCCGCGCACGGTGGGCAGGATGATCTCGCGCATGGCGCGCGCATGCACCTCGGGCGTCACGACCGGCGCGGGGGAATAGGCCCCCATGCCGCCCGTGTTGGGGCCCTGGTCGCCGTCCTGCAGGCGCTTGTGGTCCTGGCTGGTCGCCAGCGCCGCCACGTTCTTGCCGTCGCACAGGACGATGAAGCTCGCTTCCTCGCCCTGCAGGAACTCCTCGATGACGACGCGGGCGCCGCCCGCGTTGTGCGAGACGCCCAGCTTGTTGTCCAGGAGCATGAAGTCGATCGCCTCGTGCGCCTCGGCCGGCGTCATGGCGACCACGACGCCCTTGCCGGCGGCGAGGCCGTCGGCCTTCACCACGATGGGTGCGCCCTTGCGGTCCACGTAGGCGTGGGCTTCGGCTGCGTCGCTGAAGGTCTCGTATTCCGCCGTGGGAATCTTGTGCCGCACCATGAAGGCCTTCGAGAAGGCCTTGGAGCTTTCCAGCTGCGCGGCGGCCTGCGTCGGCCCGAAGATGCGCAGGCCGTGGGCGCGGAAGTCGTCCACCACGCCGGCGGCGAGCGGGGCCTCGGGGCCGACCACCGTCAGCGCGATCTTCTGCTTCAGCGCCCAGTCGCGCAGCTGCCGCAGGTCGGTGATGGGCACGTTCTCCAGGCGCGGATCCAGCGCCGTGCCGCCGTTGCCGGGCGCGACGTACACGGCCTGCACCTTCGGCGACTGTGCGAGCTTCCACGCGAGCGCATGTTCGCGCCCGCCGCCGCCGATCACGAGGACTTTCATCGCGACCTCCGCCGGGCCGCCCCATGGAGGTCGCGCGCCCCCTCGGGGGGCAGCGACGACACGAAGTGCGGAGCGTGGGGGCCGGTCATTCAGCGATCTCGGCGTTCGTGTAGACGTTCTGCACGTCGTCGAGGTCTTCCAGCATGTCCAGCAGCTTCTGCATGCGCTGGCCCTCGTCGCCGGCCAGTTCGATGGTGTTCTCGGGCCGCATCGTCACTTCGGCCACTTCGGCCTTCAGGCCGGCGGCGTCCAGCGCGTTCTTCACCTTCTCGAAGTCGCCGGGCGCGGTCAGCACCTCGATGGCGCCGTCTGCATCGGTGATGACGTCCTCGGCCCCGGCGTCCAGGGCGACTTCCATCACCTTGTCCTCGCTGGTGCCGGGCGCCAGGATCAGCTGGCCGACGTGGCGGAACTGGAAGGCCACGGAGCCTTCGGTGCCCATGCTGCCGCCGTACTTGCTGAAGGCGTGGCGCACTTCGGCCACGGTGCGGACCTTGTTGTCCGTCATGGTGTCCACGATGATGGCCGCGCCGCCGATGCCGTAACCCTCGTAACGGATTTCCTCGTAGTTCACGCCTTCGAGGTTGCCCGTGGCCTTGTCGATGTTGCGCTTGATGGTGTCGGCGGGCATGTTCGCCGCCTTGGCCTTGTCCACCGCGAGGCGCAGGCGGGGGTTGTCCTTGACGTCGCCGCCGCCCTGGCGCGCCGCGACCATGATTTCACGGATGACCCGCGTCCAGATCTTGCCCCGCTTCTCGTCCTGGCGACCCTTGCGGTGCTGGATGTTCGCCCATTTGCTGTGACCGGCCACGGATGCTTCCTTGCTCTTCTGCGTTAATCTTGCTGGATCCCCCCATTCTACTTTTCGCACCCATGGCCGAACCGATGTTGATCGCCCAGAACGGCAAGACGCAGGCGCACCTCCTCCCCGCGCTGGCCAACCGGCACGGGCTGGTGACGGGGGCGACGGGGACCGGCAAGACCGTCACCCTGCAGAAACTGGCGGAAAGCTTCAGCCGCATCGGCGTGCCGGTCTTCCTGGCCGACATCAAGGGCGACCTCACCGGCATCAGCCAGGCGGGCAAGCTCGAGGGCAAGCTGGCCGCGGCGATCAGGGAGCGGGGCCTCCCCGAGCCGGAGCCCCTCGCCTGCCCGACCACGCTGTGGGACGTCTTCGGCGAGCAAGGCCACCCGGTGCGGGCGACGATCACGGACATGGGCCCGCTGCTGCTCGCCCGCATGCTGAACCTGAACGACACGCAGGCCGGCGTGCTGCAGATCGTCTTCAAGATCGCCGACGCGAACGGCCTGCTCCTGCTGGACCTGAAGGACCTGCGGGCGATGCTGCAGCACGTGGGCGACAACGCCAAGCAATTCACCACGGAATACGGAAACATCAGCGCGGCGAGCGTCGGGGCGATCCAGCGCGGGCTGCTGCAGATCGAGGCGCAGGGCGGCGACAGGTTCTTCGGCGAGCCCATGCTCAACATCGCGGATTTCATCCAGACCGATGCCCAGGGGCACGGCGTGGTGAACATCCTCGCCGCGGACAAGCTGCTGAACTCCCCGCGCCTGTACGCCACCTTCCTGCTGTGGATGCTCTCGGAGCTGTTCGAGACGCTGCCCGAGGTGGGCGACCTGGACAAGCCCAAGCTGGTGTTCTTCTTCGACGAGGCGCACCTGCTGTTCGACGAGGCACCCAAGGTGCTGGTGGAGCGCATCGAGCTCGTCGTGCGGCTGGTGCGGTCCAAGGGCGTCGGCGTGTATTTCGTGACGCAGAACCCGCTGGACATCCCCGACTCGGTGCTCGCGCAACTGGGCAACCGCGTGCAGCACGCGCTGCGCGCCTTCACGCCGCGCGACCAGAAGGCGGTGAGGGCGACGGCGGAGACCATGCGGCAGAAGCCGGGGCTGGACATCGCGACGGCGATCACGGAGCTCGCGGTGGGCGAGGCGCTGGTGAGCTTCCTCGACGAGAAAGGGCGCCCGAGCGTGACCGAGCGCCTGTACGTGGTGCCGCCCGGCAGCCAGATCGGGCCGATCACGCCGGAGCAGCGCAAGGCTCTGCTGGCGAATTCCGTCGTGGCCGGGGTCTACGAGAAGGCGGAAGACCGCGAGTCGGCCTACGAGAAGCTGAAGGGGCGCGCGGCGGAAGCGGCGGCGGCGGGGGCGGCGGGGAGCACGGGCGGCACGGCCGGCGCCGCGTCTCCTGGCGGCGGCATGTTCGGCGGGCTGTCGGACGTCCTCTTCGGGTCGACGGGGCCGCGCGGCGGCAAGCGAGAAGGCCTCGTGGAGAGCTTCGCGAAGTCCGCGATCCGCACGGTGGGGAGTTCCGTGGGAAGGGAGATCGCGCGGGGGGTGTTGGGGAGCATCCTCGGAGGGAAGAAGCGGTAGGGCGCAGGCGCCGATCGGTGGGGTTCGTTTCACTCACCGACGGCGGCTTTCGCCGCCCCACCCTACAGGAGTCGTGGACGCCGCATTCGTAGGGTGGCGGCGCGCCAGCGCCGGAAGGTGAGCGACGCGTTCGAGTGCCGGCAGGCCGGCACGTAGCCCGAAGAGAAGACGAAGTCGAGCCTCGGACACCCCACCGATCGGCACCCGATCACACACGCCGCCACGCAAACTGCCGCTGCGGGTCCGGCTCGTCGCCCGTTATGGGGCCACCATGCCCAACTACATCCGCGCCGACGCCGCCGGCGCCACCTTCTTCTTCACCCTCACCCTGCAGGACCGCGGCGCCCGCTACCTGGTGGACCACGTCACGGAACTGCGCGCCTGCCTGCGCACCGTGAAGGAACGCCACCCCTTCGACATCGAAGCCATGGTCGTCCTCCCCGAACACATCCACGCCCTCTGGCGCCTGCCGGTCGACGACGGCGACTACTCCACGCGCTGGATGCTGCTGAAGCAGTCCTTCACGCGAAGGCTCACGGAACTGGGCGTGCTCGCGCCCGAGGCAGAGAAACCGAAAGGCCGCCGCGGCGAGCGCTCCGTCTGGCAGCGCCGCTTCTGGGAACACCAGGTCACCGACGAGGCCGACTTCGCGCGCCACGTCGACTACATCCACTTCAATCCCGTGAAGCACGGGTGGGTGTTGCGCGCGCGAGACTGGCCCTACTCCAGCCTGCACCGCTTCGTGCGCGAGGGGAAACTGCCGGCGGACTGGGGCATCAGCGCCGCCATCGAGGGCGAGTTCGGCGAGTAGCCCTGCCATGGCCATCGCGCTGTGGCCCGCGCTTTGCTAGAGTGGGTTTTTGGCTCCCTGCGAGACACGATGGCTGCTGATCCTTCCGCTCCCCGCCACATCCGGCTGACTTCGCATGCCAGCGGCCAGGGGGCCCTGCCGATCCGGTGGGGCGCGTCCACGCCGGCGGAGCGCGGCCCGATCGTGGGCACGACCACGAAGCGCAGCCACCGCAACGTGATCGGCACCCACAGCGGCTCGTACAGCGTCTATCGCGCCCTCGCCGTCGCGGCCGGCGCGCTCAATCGCGACCACAAGGCCGACCTCACGAACACCGCGCCCACCGACCAGATCGGCCCCTACCCGCAGTGGACCGACCCCGGCAAGATCGTGAGCCTCGACCCGTGGGGTGCCACCGTCGCGGAGGTGTTCGCCAACGAACTCGCGGCCGGCTACGACATCCGGCCGACCATCGCCGTGACCAAGGCCCACGTCATCCTGCCCGAGGTGATCGAGGCCATCCAGAAGGGGCGCCTCAAGCCCGACAACCGCATCCTCCTGGAAGGCGGGGCCGCCTGCGTGACCAAGGCCGCGATCGAACCGGTGTGGTACCTGCCCGGCGTGGCGAAGCGCTTCGGCTGTTCCGAGTCCGACCTGCGCCGCGTGCTCTTCGAGGAGACCGGCGGCATGTACCCGGAGCTCGTCACGCGCAGCGACCTCGAGGTGTTCCTGCCCCCCATCGGCGGGCAGACGATCTACATCTTCGGCAATGCACGCGACCTCGCGAACCCCGACGTGGAACTCACCGCCCGCGTGCACGACGAGTGCAACGGCTCCGACGTGTTCGGCTCCGACATCTGCACCTGCCGCCCCTACCTCACCCATGCCATCGAGGAATGCATCCAGGGCGCGCAGCGCGGCGGCGTGGGCCTGGTGGCCTACTCGCGCAAGGAAGGGCGCGCGCTCGGCGAAGTCACCAAGTTCCTCGTCTACAACGCGCGCAAGCGCCAGGTGGGCGGCGACACCGCCGACCAGTACTTCGCGCGCACCGAGTGCGTGGCAGGGGTGCAGGACATGCGCTTCCAGGAACTCATGCCCGACGTGCTGCACTGGCTCGGCATCAGGAAGATCCACCGCCTGGTCTCCATGAGCAACATGAAATACGACGCGATCACGGGCTCGGGCATCGAGGTCGGCGAGCGCGTCGACATCCCTGCGGAGCTGATCCCCGCCGATGCACAGGTGGAGATGGAGGCCAAGAAGGCCGCCGGCTACTTCACCCCCGACGTCGTGCCCGATGCGAGGACGCTGAAGGAAACGAAGGGGCGCGCCTTATGAGCGATGCCCACTTCGTCGGCGGCAACCCGAGGGCCGAGGAAGCCGCGACGATCCTGCGCCGCACGCACACCGTGCGCGAACGCTGCCGGCAACTGCTGGACCGCGCACGCGCCGGCCAGTCGCGGTGGTTCACCGTGGACGACGGCGCCCTGCCCGGCACCGCCCGCCTCGTGGCCGACCTCACCCGCCAGCGCTACCCGAAGGGCCACATCCCGTTCCACAGCCGCTGGCGCCACCTCGAAGCCGGCGGCGTCGATCGCCGCGCGCAGCTCGAGCGCCTGCTCGGCGACGTGCCCAAGGCGGTGCGCGGCGAGGCGATGTTCGACCTCACCTTCGTCAGCGTACTGCTCGATGCCGGCGCTGGCCCGGACTGGAAGTACGTGGAGCCCGCCACCGGCCAGGCCTACACGCGCTCGGAAGGCCTCGCGGTCGCCAGCTTCCACGCGTTCACGAGCGGCCTGTTCTCCAGCGACAGGAACCATCCCCTGCGCGTCGATGCCGAAGGCCTGCGTTCGGTGCTCACCGACCACCTGGCCGGCGTGTTCCAGGTGCGCGAGAACAACACGATGGTCGGCCTGGAAGGCCGCGCCATCCTGCTGCGCCGCCTCGGCGAGGTGATGCAGGAGCAGCCCGAGGTCTTCGGCCAGGTGGTGCCCCGCCCATCCGGCATCTACACGCAGATCCTCTCGCCGGCGCCCGACGTGCCGTACACCGCCGACGTCGCCGCGCACGACGTGCTGTCGCAGATCCTGCTCACGTGCTCCGGCATCTGGCCGTCCGGCAACGAGATCGACGGCGTCCCGCTGGGGGATTGCTGGCGTCACGAGGCCGTGCGCGGCGAAGGGCTCACCGATGGCTGGGTGCCGTTCCACAAGCTCTCGCAATGGCTCACCTACTCGCTGCTGGAGCCCATCGCGTGGTCCGGCGTGCAGGTGCGCGGCGTCGACCAGCTCACGGGGCTGCCCGAGTACCGCAACGGCGGCCTGCTGCTCGATGGCGGCGTGCTGCGCCTGCGCGACGAAGGCATGGCGCAGCAGACCTGGCAGGCGGGCGACGAACTGGTCGTGGAATGGCGCGCCCTCACCGTGGCGCTGCTCGACGAAGTCGCCGTGGAGGTGCGCAAGCTGCTGCACCTCGACGCGGAGCGCCTGCCGCTCGCCTGCGTGCTCGAAGGCGGCACCTGGGCCGCGGGACGCGAGCTGGCCGCGAAGCATCGCAACGGCCTGCCGCCACTGAAGATCGCGAGCGACGGAACTCTCTTCTGAGAAAATCGACCCCATGGCCCTCCCCGACAACGTCCACGTCATCGACCACCCGCTGGTGCAGCACAAGCTGTCCCTGATGCGCAACAAGGAAGCCAGCACGAACAGCTTCCGCCGCCTGCTCAACGAACTCGCCGCCCTCATGACCTACGAGGTGACGCGCGACGTCGGCATGCAGGAGGTCGAGGTCCAGACGCCGCTCGAGACGATGAAGACCCGGGTGATCGACGGGAAGAAGCTCGTGTTCGTGTCCATCCTGCGCGCCGGCACCGGCATCCTGGACGGCATGCTGAGCGTCGTGCCGGGCGCGCGCGTGGGCCACATCGGCCTGTACCGCGATCCCAAGACGCTGATGGCGGTGGAGTACTACTTCAAGATGCCGCAGAACATGGAGGAACGCGACGTGATCGTCGTGGACCCCATGCTCGCCACCGGCAACTCCGCCATCGCGGCGGTGGAGCGGCTGAAGGAACTCAACCCCAAGTCGATCAAGTTCGTCTGCCTGCTCACCTGCCCCGAAGGGGTCGCGGCGATGCACAAGGCGCACCCGGACGTGCCCATCTACACGGCCGCCGTCGACCGCCAGCTCAACGACCACGGCTACATCCTGCCGGGCCTGGGCGACGCCGGCGACCGGATGTTCGGCACGAAATAGCCTCCATGCGACGCTTGCGATGCGCTGCAGCCGCGGCGGCGCTGCTGTGCGCCTTCGCGGCCGGCGCCGCGCCCTTCACGCCGGCCGCCGACGACGAAGTCGTCGAACGCCTGCCGCTCGCCAGCGACCCCGCCCTGCGCGCCGTGGAGTCCCTGCGCCGACAGCTCGCCTCGCGACCGCAGGACGCCGCGCTGCGCCTCGACATCGCCGAGCGCTACTTCGCGCTCGCCATGGCGCAGGGCGATCCGCGCTACGTGGGCTATGCGCTGTCCACCATCGCGCCGCTGGCCACGGCCGCCGCGAACCAGAGCCGGTACTGGCTCGTGCGCGGGCAGCTGCAGCAGTACGGCCACGACTTCGCCGGCGCGCTGGCCAGCCTGGACCAGGCGAGCCGGCTGGCGCCCGAAGCGGTGGAGCCGGTCGCCTGGCGCGCCGCCATCCACATGGTCCAGGCGAACTACGCCCTCGCCGCAGCCGAATGCGACCGCCTCGCGCGCATCGCCACGCCGCTGATGGCGCAGGGCTGCACCGCCTACGTGCGCGGCACCACCGGCCAGCTCATCCCGGCTTACGACATGCTGTCGGAGGCGGTGGCGGCGTCGGTCGACGCGCCACCCGGCCTGATGCTGTGGGCGCAGACGCGCCTGGGGGAGATGGCCGCGCGGCTGCAGCGCTTCGGCGACGCGGAGCGGCACTACCGCCTCGCGCTGGACCAGGGCCTCACCGACCAGTTCCTGCTCGCCTCGTACGCGGACTTCCTGCTGGAACGCGAGCGCCCGGCCGAGGCGCTGCGGCTGCTGGCCGGCTGGGAGCGTTCGGACGTGCTGCTGCTGCGCCTCGCGCTCGCCGGCCGCGCCGCCGGCGATGCCCGCGCCGCGGACTGGGCATCGCAGTTGCGCGCGCGCATGCAGGATGCGGCACGACGCGGGGATCGGCTGCACGAACAGGAGGCGGCGCGCTGGGCGCTGGAACTGGAGCACGATCCGGCGCGCGCGCTGGCGTACGCGCAGGACAACTACACCCGGCAGAAGGAGCCGCGGGATGCGGAGGTGCTGATGGAGGCGGCGCTCGCGGCGAAGAAGCCGGGGGCGGCGGCGCCCGCGATCGCGTGGTGGAGGGAGAGCGGATACGAGGATCCGGCGATGCAGGTGCTGGCGGGGAAGCTGGGGGCGGTGCGGTGAGGTGGCTGCGTGCGCTGGCGCGCCGGTGGGGTTCCCTTCGGTCACCTTCCGCGGCTGTCGCCGCGCCACCCTACATCCTGGCGTTGCTGTTGGCGGCAACCCCCGCCTGGGCCCACAAACCCAGCGACAGCTACCTCACGCTGCGCGGGGAAGAGGACGGCATCGCCGTCCGCTGGGACATCGCCCTGCGCGACCTCGACTACGTGCTGCAGCTCGATGCCGACGGCAACGGCGAGCTCACCTGGGGCGAGGTGCGGCGGCGGGAAGGCGACATCACGAAGCTGGCCATCGAGCGGCTCGCGCTGTCCTCGCAGGGCGAGGCCTGTCCGCTCTCCGCCACCGGGCCGATGATGCTGGACCGGCACAGCGACGGCACCTATGCGGTGCTGGCACTGCACGCCCGCTGTGCGCGGCTCGCGGGCAGCATCCAGGCGCAATACGGCCTGTTCGTCGACGTGGACCCCAGCCACCGCGGCCTGCTGCAGTGGACGCCGCCGGGTGCCTCGCAGCCGCAGGCCCGCGTGTTCGCGGCGGACAGCGCGAAGCAGGAGCTGCCGCTGGCGGCACCCGGCGCCTGGGAGACGCTGCGCCAGTACGTGGTTGAAGGCATCTGGCACATCTGGATCGGCTTCGACCACATCCTCTTCCTGCTGGCGCTGCTGCTGCCGTCCGTGCTGGTGCGCGATGCGGGCGGCTGGACGCCCACGCCCAGCCTGAAGCGCGCCGGCGTGGAAGTGCTGAAGGTCGTCACGGCCTTCACGCTCGCGCACTCCATCACCTTGAGCCTGGCGGTCCTGGGCCTCGTCAGCCTGCCTTCGCGCGTGGTGGAATCGGTCATCGCGGCTTCCGTGGTGCTCGCGGCCCTGAACAACCTGCGGGGCACCGTGGACCGGCGGCGCTGGGTCATGGCCTTCGTGTTCGGGCTGGTGCACGGCTTCGGCTTCGCGTCCGTGCTGGCCGACCTGGGCCTGCCGCAAGGCGCGCTGGCGCTGGCGCTGGTCGGCTTCAACGTGGGCGTGGAGCTCGGGCAGCTGGCCATCGTGGCCGTGTTCCTGCCCCTGGCCTACGCCTTGCGCACCACGGGTTTCTACCGGGTGGGCGTGCTGCGTTTCGGCTCCATCGCGGTCGCCCTGCTGGCCGGCTGGTGGTTCGTGCAGCGCGCCTTCGACCTCGCCCCCTCTTGACGCGGGCGGCGGCTGGCACGACGCTTGCACCTCGCCACGCCATCGCAACAACGAGGAACTCCATGACGCCGACCCGCCGCCACCTGCTCGCCCTTGCCGCCGCCCTTGCCGCCGCCAGCCCCGGGCTGGCGCTCGCGCAAGGCAAGCTCAAGGTCGCCGCCATCTACACCGTGCCGTTCGAGCAGCAGTGGGTGAGCCGCATCCACAAGGCGCTCAAGGCGGCCGAGGCGCGCGGCGAGATCGAGTACAAGGCCAGCGAGAACGTCGCCAACGCGGACTACGAGCGCGTGATGCGCGAGTACGCCACCGGCGGCAACCAGCTGATCGTGGGCGAGTCGTTCGCCGTGGAGGCGGCAGCGCGCAAGGTGGCGAAGGACTTCCCGAAGACCGCCTTCCTCATGGGCTCCTCCGGCAAGCCGCAGGCCCCGAACTTCAGCGTGTTCGACAACTACATCCAGGAGCCCGCCTACCTCTCCGGCATGATCGCCGGCGGCATGACGAAGTCGAACAAGATCGGCATGGTCGGCGGCTTCCCCATCCCCGAAGTGAACCGCCTGATGCACGCCTTCATGGCGGGCGCGCGCGAGGTGAACCCGAACGTGCAGTTCATGGTGACCTTCATCAACAGCTGGTTCGACCCGCCCAAGGCCAAGGAAGCCGCCTTCGCCATGATCGACCAGGGCGCGGACCTGCTGTACGCCGAACGCTTCGGCGTCTCCGACGCGGCCAGGGAGCGCGGCAAGCTCGCCGTCGGCAACGTGATCAACACGCAGGACAAGTATCCCGACACCGTCGTCGCCTCCGCGCTGTGGAACATGGAGCCCACCATCGACGCGGCCCTGAAGAAGGTGAAGGAAGGCAAGTTCGCCGCCGAGGACTACGGCCACTACTCGATGATGAAGTTCAAGGGCTCGGAGCTCGCGCCGCTCGGCACCTTCGAGAAGAAGGTGCCCGCCGACGTCGTCGCCAAGGTCAAGGCAAAGGAGAAGGCGATCCAGGAGGGCAGGTTCGCCGTCAAGGTGGACGACTCGCAGCCGAAGTCGGGCAAGTAAGCGGAATGGTCCGCCGTCTCCTCGCCGCCGCGCTCGCCGCGGCCGCCCTGCTCCTGCAAGGCTGCGCCGGCACGCCGGCCGCGCCCGCAGCCACCGCCACGCAATCGGCCTCGCTCGATCCGACGCCGCGCATCGCCATCGTCTCGGCCTTCCAGCCGGAGCTGGTGCTGCTGCGCAGCCGCCTCGCGCAGCCGCGCGTCCACCAGGCCAACGGCGTCGAATTCGCCACCGGCACGCTGCAGGGCAAGCCCGTGGTGCTGTTCCTGAGCGGCGTGAGCATGGTGAACGCCGCCATGAACACGCAGCTCGCGCTGGACCGCTTCCGCGTCACGCACCTCGTGGTGAGCGGGATCGCCGGCGGCGTCAACCCGCAATTGCACGTCGGCGACGTGACCGTGGCGCAGCGCTGGGGCCAGTACATGGAGGTGCTCGCGGCCCGCGAGGTGGCGCCGGGCCGCTTCCAGCCGCCCCCGTTCATGAAGGACGCGACGATCCCGCCCTACGGGATCTTCCACCCGCGCCCGGTGGAAGTGCGTTCGGCCGCGAAGCCGGAGGTCGAGCGCCGCTTCTGGTTCGACACGGACCCGGCGATGCTCGCCGTCGCGCGCCAGCTGCAGGGCGTGGCGCTGGAGCGCTGCGACGCGGAGCGCCGCTGCCTCACCCGCACGCCACGCGTGGTGCCGGGCGGCAACGGCGTCTCGGGCCAGGCCTTCGTCGACAACGCCGCGTACCGCGAATACACCTTCCGTACCTTCGAGGCGAACGTGCTGGACATGGAGACCGCCGCGATCGCGCACGTGGCCCACGCCAACGGCGTGCCCTTCATCGCGTTCCGCTCGCTGAGCGACCTGGCCGGGGGCGGCGAGGGCGAGAACGAGATGGGCACCTTCTTCCGCATCGCCGCCGACAACTCCGCCCGGGTGCTGCTCGCCTTCCTCGCCGCATGGAAGTAGCCGTCGCCGCGGCCCCGGTGCTGCGCATGGAGCGCATCGTCAAGCGCTTCGGCGCGCTCGTGGCCAACGACGACGTGTCGCTGCAGCTAGCGCCCGGCGAGGTGCTGGGCCTGCTGGGCGAGAACGGCGCGGGCAAGTCCACCCTGATGTCCATCCTGTTCGGCCACTACGTGGCGGATGCGGGCCGCATCGAGGTGTTCGGCCGCGAGCTGCCCGCGGGCCAGCCGCGCGCCGCGCTGGCCGCGGGCATCGGCATGGTGCACCAGCACTTCACGCTGGCGGACAACCTGACCGTGCTGGAGAACGTGGTGCTGGGCACCGAGCCGCTGTGGCAGCCGTTCAGCCGCCGCGACGCGGCCCGCGCCCGCCTGCTGGAGGTGGGGCAGCGCTTCGGGCTCGCCGCGGCGCCGGACGCGCTGGTGGCCGGCCTCTCGGTGGGCGAGCGCCAGCGGGTGGAGATCCTGAAGGCGCTGTACCGCGGCGCGCGCATCCTGATCCTCGACGAGCCCACGGCGGTGCTGACGCCGCAGGAGAGCGAGGCGCTGTTCCGCACCCTGGGCGACATGGTCGCGCAAGGGCTGTCCATCGTCTTCATCAGCCACAAGCTCGCCGAGGTGCTGCGGGTGGCGCAGCGCGTGGTCGTGCTGCGCGGGGGACGCGTCGTGGCCGAAGCGCCGGCACGCGACACCGATGCGGCGACGCTCGCGCGCTGGATGGTGGGGCAGGACGTCGCCCTGCCGGAAGGCCGCGCCAGCACGGTCGCAGAGCGCCCGGTCGTGTGCGAGCTGCAGCACGTGCACGCCGGCACGGGCCGCGACCGGCTCGATGGCGTCTCGCTGCAGCTGCGCGGCGGCGAGATCACGGCCATCGCGGGCGTCTCCGGCAACGGGCAGCTCGCGCTGGCACAGCTGCTTTGCGGCATGCTGCCGGCGCGCGCGGGACGCGTGCAGCTGCCTCCTTCCGGCATCGCGCGCGTGCCGGAGGACCGGCACGGCACCGGCGTCGTCGGCGACCTGCCCGTGTGGGAGAACGCGGTCTCGGAGCGCCTGCGCACGCGCGCTTTCCGGCGCGGCCCGTTCGTGCGGCGCCACGCCGCGCGTGCGCACGCGCAAGCCATCGCCACGGCCTTCGACGTGCGCGGCGCCGGCCTGGACGCGCCTGCCCGCGCGCTCTCCGGCGGCAACATGCAGAAGCTGATCCTCGGCCGCGCCCTGCTGGCCCCCGACGGCAGCGCCCCTCGCCTCATCGTCGCGCACCAGCCGACCTGGGGCCTGGACGTGGGCGCGGTGGCGTACGTGCAGCAGCAGTTGCTGGCTGCGCGCGATGCCGGTGCCGCGGTGCTGCTGGTGTCCGACGACCTCGACGAGGTCATGGCGCTGGGCGAACGCATCGCGGTGATGCATGGCGGGCACCTGACCGACGCGCGTCCGGCACGCGAATGGACGCGCGAGTCGATCGGCCTCGCCATGGCGGGAGGCGCCCCATGAGGCTCGAACGCCGCCCCGCCGCCTCCCCGCTGGCCCTCGCCGCCGCCCCGGTCGGCGCGATCGCCTTCACGCTCCTCGTGAGCAGCCTGCTCGTGCTCTGGGCCGGCGCACCCGTCGCGCCCACCTGGGCCGCCCTGCTCCGCGGCGGCTTCGGCTCGGTGTTCGCCTGGACCGAAACACTCACGCGCGCCACGCCGCTGATCCTCACCGGCCTGTCCGCGGCCGTCGCCTTCCGCGCCCGGCTCTACAACATCGGCGCCGAAGGGCAGCTGTATGCAGGCGCGCTCGCGGCGGTCGCCGTCGGCGGCATGCACGGCGGCACCGGCTTCGCCGCGCCGCCCGCGGTGCTGATGCCGCTGATGTTCGCGGCGGCCGCGGTCGCCGGCGCACTGCTGCTCCTCGGGCCCGCGCTGCTGAAGGCGAAGCTCGGCGTCGATGAAGTCGTCACCACGCTGCTGCTCAACTTCATCGTGCTGCTGGGCGTCTCGGCCCTGCTGGACGGGCCCATGAAGGACCCCACCGCCATGGGCTGGCCGCAGAGCGTCGCGCTGCAATCCGAACTCGAGCTCGGCAAGCTGCTGCAAGGCACGCGCGTGCACACGGGCCTGCTGGTCGCGGCGGTTCTCGCCGTGCTGCTCTGGGCCGTCTTCAAGTACACGGTATTCGGCTTCGACGTCCGCGCGCTGGGCGCGAACCCGCGCGCGGCTGCCTTCGCGGGCGTGCCGCCGCTGCGCACCACCGCCTGCGTCGCCCTGCTTTCCGGCGGGCTCGCCGGGCTGGCCGGCGCGATCGAGGTGGCGGGCCGCACCAGCTACGTGACGCTGGACATGTCGCCGGGCTACGGCTACAGCGGCATCGTGATCGCCATGCTGGCCGGATTGCATCCGCTCGCCCTGCTCGCGGCCGCGGTGTTCGTCGCGGGCGTGCTGGTCGGCGCGGACAGCATGAGCCGCGTCATCGGCGTGCCCACCTACATCGCGGACGTGATCGTCGCCGCGTCGCTGGTGTCCGTGCTGGTCGCCGCCTTGCTGGCGCAGTACCGGGTGCGGCGCACATGAGCGCCATCCTGGACCTGCTGGGGAATCCGGCGCTGTGGATCGCGGTGCTGCGCATCGCGACGCCGCTGGTCTTCGGCACGCTGGGCGTGCTGCTGTGCGAGCGCGCGGGCGTGCTGAACCTGGGCATCGAAGGGATCATGGTGGCGGGCGCGTTCACCGGCTGGCTGGCGGTCTACGCCGGGCTGCCGCTGTGGGCCGGCGTGGCGGTGGCCGCGGGCACGGGCGCGATCCTCGGCGCGCTGCACGCTTTCCTGACCGTGGCCCTGGCCCTGTCGCAGCACGTCTCGGGGCTGGGCATCACGATGCTGGCGACGGCGCTCAGCTACTACGCCTACCGCGTGAGCTTCCCCAAGGTGAACACCCCGCCGACGGTGACGCCCTTCACGCCCATGGAGTTCCTGGGCATCCCCGTCCTCTCGGCCCAGACGCCGCTCACGCTGCTGGCGCTGCTGCTCGTTCCCGCGATCGCGTGGTTCCTGTACCGCACGCCCGCGGGCCTGGCGCTGCGCATGGTGGGCGAGAACCCGCAGGCCGCGGAGAGCCAGGGGATTTCGGTGCTGGCGGCACGCACCGGCGCGGTGGTGGCGGGATCGGCGCTGATGGGCGTCGGCGGCGCGTTCCTCACGCTGTCCGCGTTCGACGCGTTCTTCTTCAACATGGTCAACGGCCGCGGCTGGATCTGCGTGGCGCTCGTGGTGTTCGCCTCGTGGCGTCCGGGCAAGGCGCTGCTGGGCGCGCTGCTGTTCGCGTTCTTCGACGCGCTGCAGCTGCGCCTGCAGCAGTCCGGTGCCGGCCTGCCGTACCAGGTGTACCTGATGCTGCCGTACGCGCTGTCGATCCTGGCGCTGGTGCTGGTGGCGCGGCGGGCGGCGTATCCGCAGGCGTTGATGAAGCCGTACCGGAAGGGGGAGCGCTAGGCGAAGAACCCCACGACCTTCAACAGCCGCCCCTCCCCATCCAGCTCCGCGAAGTCCACGCCCTGCAGCACCGCGGCGCCCTTCGCATCCACCAGCCGCCACCCATAACGCGCAAAGCCGTGGTGCGCATCCACCGCCGTGCTGCGCTCGAAGCGGTGCTGCGGAAACTGCGACAGCAGGGTCGCCGCCTGGTCGGCGATGCCCTGGTGCCCGCGGGCTTCCAGCGGGGGGTCGACGAGGCGGCCTTCGGCATTCCAGGCCTGGCGGATCGCCGCGGCGCGGCGGGAAGCATCGGCATCGCAATAGGCGGCGAGGTGGGCGTCAACGAGGCGTTCGAGGGTGGAAGCATCCATGGCAAGCTCCTTGCGTGGTGGTGAAAGAAGGCCCCATGGTGGGCATGACCGGGGCGCCCGGCGATGACCCCGGAGGTCATGGACGACAGGCGCCGGCAACGCAGCTATCCTCTTCCCATGCTCGACCTCCTCGTCACCAACGCCACGCTGCCGGACGGCCGCACCGGCATGTCCGTCGCCGTGCAGGACGGCCGCATCCGCGAGGTCGCCGCCGGCCTGCAGGCGCAGGCGCGCGAGACCGTGGACGCCGGCGGCCACCTGCTGTCGCCGCACTTCTGCGACCCGCACTTCCACATGGACGCGACGCTCAGCTACGGCCTGCCGCGCGTCAACGAGAGCGGCACGCTGCTCGAAGGCATCGCGCTGTGGGGCGAGCTCAAGCCGATGCTGAAGGCGGAGGACATGGTCCGGCGCGCGCTCGCCTACTGCGACTGGGCGGTCGCGCGCGGCCTGCTCGCGATCCGCAGCCACGTGGACACGAGCGACCCGTCGCTGCTGCCCGTGGAGGCGATGCTGGAAGTGAAGAAGCGCGTGGCGCCCTACCTCGACCTGCAGCTCGTGGCCTTCCCGCAGGACGGCGTGCTGCGCACCCCGGGCGGCCTGCAGAACCTGGAGCGCGCGCTGGACCTCGGCGTGGACATCGTCGGCGGCATCCCGCACTTCGAGCGCACGATGGCACAGGGCGCCGAGAGCGTGAAGCTGCTGTGCGAGATCGCCGCCGCGCGCGGCAAGCTCGTCGACATGCACTGCGACGAGACGGACGATCCCCTCTCGCGGCACATCGAATCGCTTGCCTTCGAGGCGCAGCGCCTCGGCCTGCAGGGCCGCGTGAACGGCTCGCACTGCACGTCGATGCACGGCATGGACAACTACTACGTGTCCAAGCTGATCCCGCTGATCGCGGAGAGCGGCGTGAGCGTGGTGGCCAACCCGCTGATCAACATCACGCTGCAGGGTCGGCACGACACGTATCCCAAGCGCCGCGGCATGACGCGCGTGCCGGAACTGCTGGCCGCGGGCGTGAACGTCGCGTTCGGCCACGACTGCGTGATGGATCCCTGGTACGGCATGGGCTCCGGCGACATGCTGGAAGTGGCGCACATGGGGCTGCACGTGGCGCAGATGACGAGCCAGAAGGGAATCCGCGCGTGCTACGAGGCGGTGACGACGAATGCCGCGCGCGTGATGCACCTGCAGGGGTACGGGCTGGAGCCGGGGTGCGACGCGAGCTTCGTCCTGCTGCAGGCGGGGGACGTCATCGAGGCGATCCGGCTGCGCGCGCACCGGCTGAAGGTCTGGCGCAAGGGCAAGCTGCTGTCGCAGGCGCCGGAGATGGTCGCCAGCCTGGCGCTGCCCGAGCGGCCGGTGCAGGTTCGCTTCGGGCGCTGAAGCCGCAAGCCCCGGATTCCCGCCTCCGCGGGAACGACGGGCGCTTTCCTTGATCTTTGCCAAGTCCGGCGACGCCGGCTGGAACACACTGGCAGGGCATGCCTCCCACGAGGACCGGCTGGCAATCGTCGCCGGCACCTCGGAACGGAGCACGCCATGATCGCACGCAAGCCCTTCATCTCCACCCTGCTGGTCACCGCCGCCGCGGTGATCGCCGCCTGCGCACCTGCCGCCTTCGCGGCGACGCCTGCAAGCGGCGCCCATGCACACGAACAAGCCGCCGGCAGCCCCGCGCTGCGCCTCGACCACGGGCGCAAGTGGGCCACCGACGCCCCGCTGCGCCAGGGCATGGCGCGCATCCGTGGGCTGGTGGCGCCGCAACTCGCCGCCGCGCACGGGGGGCGCCTGGAGCCGGCCGACTACGCCGCCCTTGCGACGAAGATCGATGCGGAGGTCGCGGCCATCGTCAAGGATTGCAGACTGCCCCCGGAAGCCGACGGCGTGTTGCACGTCGTGCTCGGCGAACTCCTGGCGGGCACGGGCACCCTGGCCGGACGCACCGCCGGCGCCACCCCCGTGGACGGCCTCGTGCAGGTGGTCGCCGCCGTCAACACCTATGGGCGCTACTTCGAGCACCCCGGCTGGAAGCCCCTCGCCGAAGCGCACTGAACGCGCGGCCCCGGGCGGCGTCCCGGCGGCGGCGCTGCTCAAGGCGGTGCCGCTGTTCCATGCCCTGGACTCCGGCACGCTGGCACGGCTCGCCGCCGCGAGCGTGCGCCTGCCGCTGCCCCGTGGTGCCTACGCGTTCCGCCGTGGCGACCCGCCCACGGGCATGTACGTCGTCGTGTACGGCCAGGTGCGGCTGCTCGGATGCGATCGCACCGGCGGCGAGCGCCTGGCGGGCGTCGTCCACGCCGGGAGCAGCTTCGGCGAGGCGGTGATGTTCCTGGGCCGCCCCGCCCTGGTGGACGCGCAGGCGGCCACGGACACCCTGCTGCTGCGCCTGCCCCTGGAAGCGGTGGATGGCGAGATCGAGCGCAACCCGCTCTTCGCCCGCCGGCTCCTTGCGGGCCTGAGCGCGCGCCTCGAAGCGTTCGTGCAGGAGCGGGCGCGTCACGATCTCGGCAGCGGCCGCGAGCGGCTGCTCGATTACCTGCGGCGCCTCGCGGGCGGCACGCCGGCCGAACCGTTCGCCTTGCCCGCCACGAAGCGCGCGATCGCCGCCCACCTGAGCGTGACGCCGGAGCACTTCTCGCGGCTGCTGCGGGACCTGGCTGACGAAGGCCGGCTGCGCGTCGAAGGACGGCGCATCACCTTGCTGCCTGCCGCTACGGCCGCTCCCACTCCCCCAGGTGCGGGATGAGGTCGTCGATCGCGATCACCTCGCGCTGCGCATCGTCCCGCTCGAACACCACCGCCGACCAGCCCCGCATGCCCACGGGCCGCAGGTGGTGCCCGTTGACCCGCAGCTGCTGCCCGGACACGGCGCGCATCACCACGCGCTCGTAGCGCGAGCGACCGAGCTGCGCGGGCGGGAACTGCGCGTCCCACGCGCAGAGCCGGCCCACGTCCTCGTATTCGTCGGGCCGGTCGTCCAGGTCGAGGAGCGAAGGGCTGCGCCCCTGGATCACGGCCACCAGGAGCCGGAAGGTGAAGGGATCGCACATGCGGCGGATCGAGCGCCAGAAGTGCCGCAAGGTGTGCCCCGCGATCGCCCGCAGGCTGAGGACCCGGTGCTCCTGGGTCGGCCACAGGTGGGTGTCGACGTCGCAGATGAACGGGTTCTCCGGGTAGCAGTCGAAGCGTGCCAGCCAGCCCTTGCGCGAGGTATGGGGCATGGGACGGAAGCCGCTGATGACGGGGATGCCGTGCCGGGAGAGCGCATCCAGCTCGTAGCTCGGCCAGTTCATCACCTCGCGCACCACGCCGACGATCAGGGCCGCCGTCGCGATCATGAGCGAGGGGCTGGGCGTGAAGTCCGACGTGATCTCGATGCGGTCCTTGCGAGGACGCACGCCGACGCCCGTGGAGCGCCGGTTGGTGGCGAGCAGCATCACGGGCGCGGGCAGGATGTACGTGAGCAGGCGCGCGAGCTGCTCGATGCTGCGGCCGTTGGCCGGCTCGCCGGCCGGCAGCTCGAACGACACGTTGTAGTGGGCGCTGAAGCCGACGAGCCGCGTCTCGTGGTGGTTGCGCGCGTCCCAGGCATCGAGCTCCCGGCGGATGATCTGCAGCGCCTCCCACAGCGAACGCCCCGCCCGCGCGGCGCAGCCGCGCTCGATCTCGATCACCGGGGTGGCCACCTCGATCACGCCCGTGTCGAAATAGACCGCGCCCCCGGTCGGCAGGTGGTACGAAGTGCCTTCGCGGTGCATCAGCTCGCCGCGGATGAAGTCGCGCGGGCTGCCGAACAGGGCCTCCGGCCGCGTGGGCTCGCCGTCCAGGACGAGCGAGCACTCGGCCTCCATGCCCATCGCGGCGAGCCGCAAGCGCTCGGGCGCGGACGGGTGCTCCTGCTTCTTGCGATCCACCATCAGCTTTCTTCCGTCGGTTGGCTGGCGTCCTGCACGTCCACGGGATCGAACAGCGTGTAGCCGATGTCGATGTGCAGGTGGTCGTCCGCTTCGCCGTCTTCCTGGCCCCAGGGGCGGATCCACGCCCCGGGAATGACGCGCCGCGCGATGGCCGCGTACTTCTCGATCTCCTCGCGGTTGTCGAGGTACGTGTCACCGATGCGGTAGATGTTGGCGGCCGTGCCCCAGCAGTGGCGCGAGGCGTGGCGGCTCAAGGCGTGCGCGGGCGAGCGGTAGCCGCCGTTCGCGGCGACGTGCACGTACGTGCCGACCTCGAGGCGAAAGAGTTCGAGGGCACCCGCGAGCAGCAGGATGGCGCAGGGCACGTAGCGCGGGAACGAACGCGCGAGCAGCGTCTCGCGCACGTCCACGCCTATGAGTTCCCAGGCCTTGAAATGCACCGTCAGGTCCGTTTCCAGCGCCTGGTGCCAGGAGTCGACCCGCAGGAAGGAGGACGGCAGCACGCGTTCGATGCCGGAGCGGTCCCGCAGCGTCTCGCCGGGGCGCAGCACCTGCCGCCATTCGCGGGGCAGGTCCCCGGGGAGCACGAGCGGCAGCGGCAAGGTGGTCATCCCTTGTGTCCCGTCATGTATTCGTACACGGCGCGCGAGATGCGCGCGATGGTCTCCTGCCGCCGGCCGTTCACGTCCGCCGCCCACTCGGTCAGGATGACGACGACGTAGGCATCGCGGCCATCAAGGTACACGATGCCCGCGTCGTGCGCCACGGTGGAGATCTCGCCCGTCTTGTTGGCCACGCGCGCGTCCTCCGGCAGGCCGGCCGGAATGCCGCTGCGGAACTGCTGCTGGTGCAGGATGTCGAGCATCGCCTGCGACGCCTCGGGCGAGATGGCCCTGCCCTCCTCGATCAGGCGCATCGCGTCGCAGAGGCCCGCCGCCGTCACGCGGTTGTTGATGCCCGCCTCCCACGCGGCCTCGTCCTCCACGCCACGCTGCAGGTCGATGCCGCCCAGGTGCAGCCGCGCGAGCGATTCGCGTGCCGCCTCGACGCCGACCAGGTCCAGCAGCAGGTTCGTGGCGAGGTTGCTGCTGGTCACGATCATGTGCTCGGCGAGCTCGTGCACGGTGAGCATGCGTCCGAGCGCGGCATGCACGGCCGCGTTCGCGTCCCGCTCCGGCCCCACGCGGAACGGCTTGCCGTCGACCATGCTGAGGAAGCGGTTGCGGACGTGCACGCGCGAGAAGGGCGCGAACCGGTGCTGCTCGATGGCCTCGTACACGGCCAGCAGCACCGGCACCTTGATCGTGCTCGCCGCGTGGAACCAGCGGTGCGCGTTGACCGACCACGTGGTGTGGTGCTCGAAGTCGTACGCCGCGACCGCGACGGCGGACGCGGCGGCATCCTCGGCGATGCCGAGGACGGTGTCGCGCAGCGTCGCGGTCATGCTGCGAGGCGGAGCGCTGTGGCCTGCGCGTTCTTCAATCCACCGTGTGCCATGGCTGTTCGTTGCAGTTGAGGTTGGGAGCAGCTCTCCGTCTGCTCCACGATGTTGGGCCAAGCCGGAGCGCCGACGCGTCGGACAGGGCCGAAAGTGGACGATGGGGCATCGACGGCGCGGCCGCCCCCGCAGGACTTTCGTTCTCCTATCCTGCGGTCATGTACCTCCTTCATGCTCAGCACTGAGCCATGCGCACCGCCCTCGACTTCAGCTCCTGGAGCACCCTCTTCTCCGGCCTGCTCGGGCTGGTGCTGGTCACGCTGCTCATGGTGGGCGTGCGGCTGCTCGTCATGCAGACCGTGCAGCGCCGGCGCGAGCGCGAGAACCGGCAGATCAACGAGCGGCTGCGCACGCTCATCGCGGCGTACAAGACGCTGGGCGGCTCCTTCACGGGCCGGCTGGAGGTGGACCCCACGCACCTGCGCGACCTGCGCAAGCAGGGGTTGCCGGAGCCTGCATCGGATCGCACCCGCCGCATCCGCGATGCGGTCGAGGCCGCGCTCTCGGACGTCATCCTGCTCGGTACCGCGGAGCAGGTGCGGCTCGCCGTGGCGGCGATCAACGACATGCTGGCCGGGCGTCCGGTGCACACCGCCGCGCTGGTGGTCTCGCTGCGCGACCACATCCGCGAGGTGCTGGACCTCGCCCCGGTCGGCGTCGACGTGCCGGCGCAAGGCCCGGCACGCATCGCCGGCGGCGGACGCGGAGGCAAGGCCGACGCGCGCGGCGGCCGCGAAGGCGGCGGTCGTGGCGGTGGCGGTGGCGGTGGCGGCGGCGGCGGCACCGCCGGCGCCATGGGCCTCGGCGGCATCGCAGGCGTCGTCGCCGACGACGGTTCCGCGGACGACGGCAAGCGCTGAGCTCGCGCCAGGCGGCCCCGCAGCTGCCGCACTTGCAGTACCGTTCCGGCCATGGCACTGGAACTCCCCCGCATCCGCGCCCTCTGCTTCGACGTCGACGGCACCATCGCCGATACGGACGACCACCTGGTCGCGCAGCTCGCGGCCCTGCTCGACGCCGTGCCCGGCGTGAGCGGGCGGCGCGCCGAGCGCCTCGGGCGCCAGGTGGTCATGGGCCTGGAGACGCCGGTGCACGGCGCCTACGCCCTGCTCGACCGACTCGGGCTCGACGTTCCCCTCACCCGCCTGCGCATGCGCCTCAAGGCCGTGAAGCGCCGCCAGGCCGACCCCGCCGGCACGCGCAACCCGGAAGCGATCGACGAGGTGCCGCACGACATGGTGGCGGGCGTGCAGGAGATGCTGCACACGCTCGCACGGCACTATCCCATGGTCACCATCTCCACCGGCATGGCGGAACGCGTGGAGCGCTTCCTGCACAAGTTCGGCGTGCGCGAGCTGTTCGCGGACGTGATCGGCGCGCAGACCACGCACCGCATGAAGCCGCATCCCGAGCCGCTCCTGTACGCGGCGAAGAAGATGGGCGTGCACCCGGCCGAGTGCCTCATGATCGGCGACACCACGATCGACATCCGCACCGGCGTCGCTGCCGGCGCGCAGACCGTGGGGGTGCTGTGCGGCTTCGGCACGCAGCGCGAGCTGAAGGAAGCCGGCGCCAACCTGATCCTGCGCACCACCTCGGACCTGCTGGCGGTGCTGCAGCCGGCGGAGGACCCGCTGGGCAAGACGGCCAGCCCGAAGCCGAAGGAAGCGGCGTCGTAGCCGTCAGGCGCGGGCCATGCGCGTCCGCGTATGCAGCACGAACTGCGCGGTGAGCCCAAGGCAGGCCCAGGCCAGCATCTGCAGCGCCAGGTTCACCTGCCCGTCGTGCGGCACCAGGCCCACGACGAAAGCCCCGAAGGCGCCACTGAGCTGCTGGATCAGCCCCGCGATGGCTGCGGCGGCCCCCGCGAGCGCGGGGACCAGCCCCACCGTGCCCGTGAGCGTCGGCGGCGCGAGCAGGCCGTGCCCGATGCCCAGGAGCAGCAGCGGCAGGGCCAGCGCCAGCGGCGTGCTGGCGCCCCCGAGCCCCAGCGCGAGCACGCCCAGCAGCCCCCCGAGCGTCCATGCCTGGCCGAGGGCCATGATGCGGCGGTCGCTCGTGCGCCGCACCAGCCGGCTGGTCCACAGGTTGCCGACGATGTACGCGAGCGGGATGCACATGATGTACCAGCCGATGCGCTCGGGCGTCACGCCGTAGTTGCGCAGCACGATGGGCGCGCCGCCGAGGAAGGTGTAGAAGGTCGCGGTGGTCGACGCGAGCAGCACCACGTACAGCAGGAAGGCGGGCTCGCGCAGCAGGCGGCCGTAGCCGGCCAGCAGCTCGCGCACGCCCCCGGCGCGCGGCCGCGGCGGCGCCGCGGGCAGCCCGCGCCACGCGGTGAACAGCAGCACCGCCGCGAGCACGGCCATCAGCGCGAAGTTGGCCCGCCAGCCGAAGCGCACGTGCAGCTGGCCGCCCACGAGCGTCGCGAGCGGCGGGCACACGCCCATCGTCATGCCGACGAAGGCCATGACCCGCGTGCGCTCGTTGCCGGTGAAGAGGTCCTGCACCATCGCGCGGGCGATCACCATGCCCGCCGCGCAGCCGGCGCCTTGCACCACGCGCGCGAGCGTCAGCAGCCCGAGGTTGGGCGCGAGCGCCGCGAACACGCTGCCCGCGCAGGAGAGCACGAGCCCCGCCAGCAGCAGCGGCTTGCGCCCGATGCGGTCGGACCAGGGACCCCACACCAGTTGCAGGCCCCCGTAGGCCGCGATGAAGGCGCTCAGCGTGAGCTGCACGGCCGCCTGGCTCGCGCCGAACTGCGCCGGCCAGTCCTGCATCGAAGGCAGGCAGATGGTCATGGCGAGCAGCCCGAAGGCGAGTTGCGAGATGAGGTTGGCGGTGAGCCAGTGTGCGTGGCGCGGGGCCGTGTCGGGATCGGAGCTCATGGAAGGCGCGGGCGCAAGCTTAACCGCTCGCGCCCGGCTGCCGCGAAAGGCTTACTTGCGCTCCAGCAGCTTCACCAGCGCCCACAGCACGCGGTTCGCCGGCGTGGCGATGCCCAGCGCCTCGCCGCGGCGCACGACGTAGCCGTTGAGGAAATCGATCTCGGTCGGCTTGCCGCGCGCGAGGTCCTGCGCCGTGGAGGACGACTGCGTCGGCATGGTCTCCACCAGCTTGCGTGCCGCTTCGTGCGGATCGACGGCCAGCGTCACGCCATCGGCCTTCGCGACCGCCAGGCACTCGTCGATCACGTCGCGGATGACCTCCGGGATGCCCGTGCCCGCCACCGTGAAGCCGTACGGCTTCTGCGCGATCGCGGAGACGGCATTGAACGCGCAGTTCAGCACCAGCTTCAGCCACAGCGCGCTGCGCACGTCGGGCGAGACTTCGGTGGGAACGCCGGAGGCCACCAGCGCCTGCACCACCGTCTCGATGCCGCGCGCCGGTTCCACGACCAGCTCGCCGCGGCCATGGTGCTTCAGGTGGCCCGGGCCCGCCATCTCCGTCGCCACGTAGACGACGGCGGCGGCCACTTCGTGGTCCGGCAGCACGGTGCGCAGGCGGTCGGCGTTGTCCACGCCGTTCTGCAGGCACAGCACGAGCGCGCCGGGCCGCAGCACCTCGCGCAGCTGGCGTCCGGCGGCTTCGGTGTCGAGCGACTTCACGCAGAAGAGGACGAGGTCCGCGTCGCGCGCCGCGGCCGCATCGGTGCCGGCCTGCAGCGCCACGCGCTCGTCGAACTGGCGCGTCTCCATGCGCAGGCCGCCGTCGCGGATCGCCTCGACGTGCTGGGGCCGCGCGACCAGCGTCACGTGGTGGCCGGCGCGCGCCAGCATGCCGCCGAAATAGCAGCCGACGGCGCCGGCGCCCATGACGGCGACCTTCAGGGGGGTGGTGGTGGTGTTCACGGGCCCCATGCTACCGGCCCGGCCTCACCCGAATGGGGGAAGGGGAGTTCCTTAAGTGCATGGCTCACTGTTCCCGCGTTGCGGGGCCCTTATGCTCCGGCGTGAGGGAGAGAACCATGCAAGCCGTCGCCGCTTCCGCCATGCGCATCGCCGACCTGCCGGGACCCGCCGGGCTGCCCCTGGTCGGCAACGCGCACCAGATCCGCCTGCCCCACTTCCACCAGCAGCTCGAGGCCTGGCGCGAGCAGTACGGCGACGCGTACCGCATCCGCGTGTGGACGCGCCGCTTCGTCGTCATCGCCGACCCGCAGCTCGCTGCGGAAGCCTTGCGCGACCGCCCCGGCACCTTCGGCCGCACGGCGCGCGTGTCGCTCGCGGCCACCGAGATGGGCTTCGGCGGCCTCTTCGCTTCCAACGGCGAGAGGTGGCGGCGCCAGCGGCCCATGGTGATGGCCGCCTTCGACCCCGGCCACGTGCGGCGCTACTTCCCCGCGCTGGTGCACGTGGGGCACCGGCTCGCGGCGCGCTGGCGGCGCGCGGGCGATGCGCCCATCCCGCTGCAGGCGGACCTGATGCGCTACACGGTGGACGTGATCTCCGGGCTGGCCTTCGGCACGGACATCAACACGCTGGACGGCGAGGGCGAGGTCATCCAGCAGCACATGGACAAGATCTTCCCCGCGCTGTTCCGCCGCACGCTCGCGCCCTTCCCGTACTGGCGCTGGGCGAAGCTGCCGTCCGACCGCCGCCTCGACCGGCACCTCGCCGCCTTCTCCGCCGCCATCCAGGAGTTCATCGCCGCGGCGCGCGCCCGCATGGACGCGGATCCGGGCCTGCGGGAGGCGCCGCGCAACCTGATCGAGGCCATGCTCTCCGCGCGCGACCGGCACGGCCTGCAGGACGACGACGTGGCCGCCAACGTGGGCACGATGCTGCTCGCCGGCGAGGACACCACGGCGAACACGCTCGCCTGGATGCTGTACCTGCTCTCGCGCCACCGCTGGGCGCTGGAACGCGCCACGGCCGAAGTCCGCCGCGTGCTGGGCGACGACCGCGTGCCCGCGCGCATCGAGCAGCTGGAGCAGCTGGAATTCATCGACGCCTGCGCGCACGAGACGATGCGGCTCAAGCCGGTCGCCCCCCTGCTGCCGCAGCAGGCCGCGCGCGACACGACGCTGGGCGGCATCGCCATTCCCGCGGGCACCATGTGCATCTTCCTCATGCGCGCGCCGGCCAACGACGCGAAGCACTTCCCGCATCCGGCGGCCTTCGACCCCGACCGCTGGCTGCGCGAGGACGCCGCGACCACGCGCCGCGTCTCCATGCCCTTCGGCGCCGGGCCGCGGATGTGTCCCGGGCGCTACCTCGCGCTGCTGGAAATCAAGATGGCCATGGCCACGCTGCTCGGCGGCTTCGATCTCCTGTCGGTCGCCGCCGCCGACGGCGGCGAGGTCAGCGAACGCCTGTCCTTCACCCTCACTCCCACGCCGCTCGCGATGCGCCTGCGCGCGCGCTGAGCCCGGCCGTCGCGCCATGTCGGTGCGGCGCCGACATGGCAGAGGTATCGGATGACCTTGCCGCGCGGTGGGCTCATGCAGGCTGCGCGTCGGGCGCGCCAGCACGAGGCGCCCTCCCGCAACCATCCACAAGGAGCCTCCCATGACTGCGAAGAATCCGAACAACGCCGATCCCATCACCGGTGAACCCGGCGCGCACCCGGCGGGCACCGCCGCCGGCGCAGCCGCCGGTGCTGCCGCGGGTGCCGCCGTGGGGTCCGTGGCCGGCCCCGTGGGCACGGTCGTCGGGGGCGCAGCCGGCGCGATCGCCGGCGGCCTCGCGGGCAAGGGCGCCGCCGAGCGCGTCAACCCCACCGCCGAAGACAGCTACTGGCGCGCCAACTACGACAAGCGTCCCACGTACAAGGCCGGCTACACGTATGACGACTACGCGCCCGCCTACCGGACCGGCTACACGGGCTGGGAACGCGCGAGCGCCTCGGGCGAGTCCTGGGACAGTTACGAGCCCAAGCTGCGCACGGAGTACGAGCGCAGCCGCGGCTCGTCGCGCCTGAACTGGGAAGAGGCCAAGGCCTCCGCGCGCGATGCCTGGCACCGCGTCGAGCGCGCCATCCCTGGCGACGCGGACAAGGACGGCCGCTGACCCCGGCTTGCCGCGAGGACGGCGGCCCACGCCGTCCTTGCGGATAATCGGCCGGCGATGAACTACTGGCTGATGAAGTCCGAGCCCGACGAGGTCTCGGTCGACGACGCGTTCGCGGCACCGCGGCACACGGTGCCGTGGACCGGGGTCCGGAACTACCAGGCGCGCAACTTCATGCGCGACCAGATGCGCGTGGGCGACGGCGTGCTGTTCTACCACTCGAGCTGCGCCGAACCGGGCATCGTCGGCATCGCGGAAGTGGCGTCCACGCCCTACCCGGACCCGACGCAGTTCGACCGCAAGTCGCCCTGGTACGACGCGGCTTCGAAGCCGGACGCGCCGCGCTGGCTGCTGGTGGACGTGAAGGTGCTGGAGAAGACGCGCAACCTCACGCTGCCGGAACTGCGCGAGGACCCCGCCCTCGCGGACCTGGTGGTGCTGCGCAAGGGCAACCGGCTGTCCATCACGCCGGTGGAAGCCAGGCACTGGCGGCACCTCCTGAAGAAGCTCGGCGCAAGTTCCGCATGACCGCCTGGGAGATCGCAGGCTTCCTGGCCTGCGTGGCGGTCGCCACCTGCGCGCAGAGCATCACGGGTTTCGCGCTGGCCCTCATCCTGCTCGGGCTCACCGGCCTCTTCGACCTCGCGCCCCTGCCGGACGTGGCGAACGTCGCCACCGTGCTGTCGCTCGCCAGTGCCGTGATCGCGCTGCGCGGCACGCGCAAGTCGCTGGACCGGGCGATCTGGCGCACGACCGTCACCGGGAGCATCTTCGGCTACGCGATCGGCGTCGCGCTCATGGCGTGGCTGAACGCGAACGTCGTGATGGTGCTGCGGCTGCTGCTCGGCGTGGTCGTGATCGCCTGCGCGGTCATCGTGCTGGTGCGTACCGAGCCGCTGGCGCAGCGCTCGTCGCCTGCGTCGTTCCGCGGCTTCGGGGTGCTCTCCGGCGTGCTCGGCGGCCTGTTCTCCGCATCGGGCCCGCCGCTCGTGTACCAGTTCTACCGCCAGCCGATGGACCTGGAGGCCGTGCGCGACACGCTGGTCGCGACGCTGGCGGCCGGGTCGCTGGTCCGCCTGCTGATGGTGGTCCCGGCCGGGCAGTTCAGCACGCGCTCGCTGCTGCTGTGCCTGCTCTCGCTGCCGCTCGCGATGGGGATCACCTGGTGGATGCGGCGGCACCCGCCGGCCTGGCCGCGGGCGGCGGTGCTGAAGGTCGTGTGTGCGTTGCTGGTGGTGACGGGGGTGGGGTTGATCGGGCCGGCCGTTGCGGCGATCTGGCGCTGAGCGGTGGGGTTCGCTGCGCTCACCTGCCGGCGGCGCGCCGCCGCCACCCTACGACGGGGGCACCGGCCGCATTCGTAGGGTGGCGCGGCGACAGCCGCGGAAGGTGAGCGACAGCGAACCCCACCGATGGCAGCGTCCCTAGAATGAACCGATGCCCCCGCCCGCCAATCCCCTCCTCGCCCCCTGGACCGCTCCCTACGGCCTGCCGCCCTTCGGCGAGATCGCCCCCGAACACTTCGAGCCGGCCTTCACCCAGGCCCTGCAGGAGCACCGCGACGAGATCGACGCCATCGCGCACGATGCGCGCGCACCGGATTTCGAGAACACCCTCGCAGCCTTCGACCGCTGCGGCCGGCGCCTGGGCCGCCTCTCGATGGCCTTCTACAACCTGTGCGCGTCCCACACCTCGCCCGGGCTGCAGGAAGTGCAGCGGCGCATGGCGCCCGTGCTGGCGGCGCATCGCAGCGCGATCTTCATGCACGGCGCGCTGTTCGCGCGCATCGACGCCCTGTACGAGCGGCGCGGCCGCCTGGGGCTGGACCCGGAGCAGCTGCGCCTGCTCGAGCGGACGCACCTGGACTTCGTCCGGGCCGGCGCGCGGCTGGGCCCGGACGCGCAGCAACGCTACGCGGAAGTCATGCGCGAGCTGGCGGCCTGCCACACCGCATTCGGGCAGAACGTGCTGCACGACGAATCCACCTGGGCGCTCGTGCTGCGCGACCCGCGCGACCTGGCGGGCCTGCCGGAGTTCGTGCTGTCCGGGGCGCGCGAAGCGGCGCACGAGCGCGGGCTCGGCGACGACCACGCGATCACCCTCTCGCGCTCCTCCATCCTGCCCTTCCTCACTTTCTCCGAGCGCCGCGAGCTGCGCGAGCAGGCCTGGCGCGCGTGGGTGGAACGCGGCACGCATGCGGGCGAGCACGACAACCGCCCGCTGATCGCCAGGATCCTGCAGCTGCGGCAGGAGCAGGCGCGGCTGCACGGCCATGCCACCTACGCGGACTACGCGCTCGTGGACCGCATGGCCGGCACGCCGGCCGCCGTCGACCGCCTGGTGCTCGACGTGTGGGACCGCGCCAAGGCGGCGCTGGAGCACGAACGCGCCAGCCTGGACGCAACGCGACGCGCGGCGGGCGACGCCGGCACGCTCGAAGCCTGGGACTGGCGCTACTGGGCGGAGAAAGTGCGCCAGCGCGACTTCGCCGTCGACGATGCCCAGGTCAAGCCCTACTTCGCGCTGGACGCGATGGTGCAGGCCGCCTTCGACTGCGCGGGCCGCCTCTTCGGGCTGCGCTTCACCGAGCGCCACGACCTGCCGCTGTACCACCCCGACGTGCGCGCGTACGAAGTGCACGACGCGGACGGCCGCGCGGTCGGCCTCTTCCTCCACGACAACTTCGCCCGCCCGAGCAAGCGCAGCGGAGCCTGGATGAGCAGCCTGGCCGTGCAGGCGCGCAACGGCGGCGCCGTGCTGCCCGTCATCCTGAACAACAACAACTTCGCCAAGGGCAGCCCCACGCTCCTGAGTTTCGACGACGTGCGCACGCTGTTCCACGAGTTCGGCCACGGCCTGCACGGGCTGCTGTCCAACGTCACCTATGGCGACCTCGCCGGCACGCAGGTGCTGCGCGACTTCGTGGAGCTGCCCTCGCAGCTGTTCGAGCACTGGATGGCGGAGCCCGAGGTGCTGCGCCGGCATGCGCGCCACGTGGAAACCGGCGCGGCGATTCCCGATGCGCTCATCGAGCGCCTGCGCGCGGCGCAGCAGTTCGGCGAAGCGTACGAGACGGTGCGCTACTGCGGCAGCGCCATCGCCGACATGGCGGTGCATCGCCATCCGGATCCGGCCTCGGTGCAGGACTGGACGGCGTTCGAGGAACGGGTACTGCGCGAACACGGCCTGCCGCCCGCCGTCGGCATCAACCACCGCCTCGCGCACTTCCAGCACCTGTTCGCGAGCGACGGCTATGCGGCCGGCTACTACGTGTACCTGTGGGCGGAAGTGCTGGACGCGGATGCGTGGGATGCGTTCGTGGAAGCGGGCAATCCGTTCGACGCGGAAGTGGCCGCGCGGCTGCGACGGTGCATCTATTCGACGGGGAACAGCGTGGAGCCGGGTGAAGCGTTCCGCGCGTTCCGGGGGAGGGATCCGGTGATCGCGCCGCTGCTGCGGCAGAAAGGGCTGGTGGGTGCGTAGGCCCTGCGGTGGGGTTCGCTGTCGCTCACCGTCCGCGGCTGTCGCCGCGCCACCCTACGAGCGGCGCGCTCTCCATGTAGGGTGGTGGCGCGACAGCGCCAGACGGTGAGCGGCAGCGAACCCCACCGCAAGGAAAAAGCCGCCCGAGGGCGGCTTTTTCTTTGGAGGCAACAGCTTACTGGTCGCCCGTGGAGATCTCCTCCGGCTCCGGCTTCGCCTTGCCTTCCTTCTTCGGCAGCGGCTGGATGTCCAGCTTGACGTCCGGCGTCTCGGTGCCCTTGTCGTCCGTCTTCAGCTCGATGTCCACCGTGAGGCGGCCACCTTCGGTGAGGCGTCCGAACAGCAGCTCGTCGGCCAGCGCACGACGGATCGTGTCCTGGATCAGGCGCTGCATCGGGCGGGCACCCATCAGCGGGTCGAAGCCCTTCTTCGCCAGGTACTTGCGCAGGCCATCGGTGAAGGTGACTTCCACCTTCTTCTCCGACAGCTGCTGCTCGAGCTGGAGCAGGAACTTGTCGACCACGCGCAGGATGATCTGCTCGTCCAGCGGCTTGAAGCTGACGATCGCGTCGAGGCGGTTGCGGAACTCCGGCGTGAACAGGCGCTTGATGTCGGCCATCTCGTCGCCCGCCTGGCGCTCGGTCGTGAAACCGATCACCGCCTTGTTCATCGTCTCGGCGCCCGCGTTCGTGGTCATGATGATGATCACGTTGCGGAAGTCGGCCTTGCGACCGTTGTTGTCGGTCAGCGTGCCATGGTCCATCACCTGCAGCAGCACGTTGAAGATGTCCGGATGCGCCTTCTCGATCTCGTCGAGCAGCAGCACCGCGTGCGGCTTCTTCGTGATGGCTTCGGTGAGCAGGCCGCCCTGGTCGAAGCCGACGTAGCCCGGAGGCGCGCCGATCAGGCGCGACACCGCGTGCCGCTCCATGTACTCGGACATGTCGAAGCGGATCAGGTCGATGCCCATGATGTAGGCCAGCTGCTTCGCCGCTTCCGTCTTGCCGACGCCCGTGGGGCCGGAGAACAGGAACGCGCCGATCGGCTTGTCGCCGCGGCCGAGGCCGGAACGCGCCATCTTCACGGACGCCGCGAGCACGTCGAGCGCCTTGTCCTGGCCGAACACCACCGACTTCAGGTCGCGTTCCAGCGTCTGCAGCTTGCTGCGGTCGTCGCTGGACACGGACGCCGGAGGAATCCGGGCGATCTTCGCCACGATCTCCTCGACTTCCGCCTTGGAGATGGTCTTCTTGCGCTTGTTCACCGGCAGGATGCGCTGGGCGGCGCCGGCCTCGTCGATCACGTCGATGGCCTTGTCCGGCAGGTGGCGGTCGTTGATGTACTTCGCCGAGAGCTCCGCGGCGGCCTGGAGGGCGCCGGCGGCGTACTTGACGCTGTGGTGCTCCTCGAAGCGGCTCTTGAGGCCCTTGAGGATCTCGATCGTCTGCTCCACGGACGGCTCGACCACGTCGACCTTCTGGAAGCGACGGGACAGGGCCGCGTCCTTCTCGAAGATGCCGCGGTACTCGGTGAACGTGGTCGCGCCGATGCACTTGAGCTGGCCGCTCGAGAGCGCCGGCTTCAGCAGGTTGGACGCGTCCAGCGTGCCGCCCGAGGCCGCGCCGGCGCCGATCAGCGTGTGGATCTCGTCGATGAAGAGGATCGCGTTGGGCTTGTCCTTCAGCGAACGCAGCACGCCCTTGAGCCGCTGCTCGAAGTCGCCGCGGTACTTGGTGCCCGCCAGCAGCGCGCCCATGTCGAGGGAGTACACGGTGGATTCCGCCAGGATCTCCGGCACTTCCTTCTGCACGATGCGCCACGCCAGGCCTTCGGCGATCGCGGTCTTGCCCACGCCCGCCTCGCCCACCAGCAGCGGGTTGTTCTTGCGGCGGCGGCACAGGATCTGGATCACGCGCTCGACCTCGTACTCGCGGCCGATCAGCGGATCGATCTTGCCGTCCTTGGCGGACTGGTTGAGGTTGAGCGTGAACTGCTCGAGAGGCGATGCCTTCTCGTTCTTCTCGCCGCCCTCCTCGCCTTCGCCGCCGGTGTTCTCGCCGCTCTTGGCGGGCTCCGGCGGGTCGCTCTTCTTGATGCCGTGCGCGATGTAGTTCACCACGTCGAGGCGGGTGACCCCCTGCTGGTGCAGGTAGTACACGGCGTGCGAGTCCTTCTCGCCGAAGATGGCGACCAGCACGTTGGCGCCGGTGACTTCCTTCTTGCCGTTGCCGGTGGACTGCACGTGCATGATCGCGCGCTGGATGACGCGCTGGAAGCCCAGCGTCGGCTGGGTGTCCACGTCGTCGGTCCCGGCGACCTGGGGCGTGTTGTCCTTGATGAAGTTCGCCAGCGACTTGCGCAGGTCGTCGATGTTCGCGCTGCATGCGCGCAGCACTTCGGCCGCGCTGGGATTGTCCAGCAGGGCCAGCAAGAGGTGCTCCACCGTGATGAACTCGTGGCGCTGCTGACGCGCTTCCACGAAGGCCATGTGGAGGCTGACTTCCAATTCCTGGGCAATCATGACTTTTCCTTCTGCCTGTCGTTCAACTCTACTTCCTCTGAGGCCGGTTCATTCGACCGGTTCACTCAAACATTGCAGGGGGTGGCCCGCCTGGCGGGCGGCCTCCTGGACTTGCTGGACCTTGGTGGCCGCGACGTCCCGGGAATAGACGCCGCAGATGCCTTTTCCGTCCAGATGGATCTTCAGCATGATCTGGGTTGCCGTCTCGCGATCCTTGTTGAAAAACTCCTGAATCACCACCACCACGAATTCCATGGGCGTGTAGTCGTCGTTCAGCATGACGACCTGGTACATCTGCGGGGGTTTGGTCTTCTGGGTTTTCCGCTCTGCCACCACAGAGCCGCCGTCGTCGTCCGACGGCCGGATGACGGGACCGGCCGGAGGAGGAAGAGGTGTCTGACTGGCCATGAATTTCATTCTATCGACGGCACACAGTGCCCGCCGACCCTGGGTGAATTGGTGGCGGTCCCGTCACATTCAAGCGACAAGCCCCTGTCGATAGCCATCGCCTTCATTGCTCCGTGCGCGGCCGAGCAGAAAGCCTTGTGCGACGCGCACTTGGACACCACTAAGTGAAAATATTGACAGTTGAGCGGTTCTCAAGGACACTCGCGCGCTCTGAGGGAACAAAAAACGGGGGCGCGCATCATGGCGACCGGCACAGTCAAGTGGTTCAACGATGCCAAGGGTTTCGGGTTCATCGAGCCCGATGGCGGTGGCTCGGATGTCTTCGCCCATTTCTCGGCGATCACGATGGAAGGCTTCAAGACGCTGAAGCAGGGCTCGCGCGTGAGCTTCGACATCCAGCAGGGGCCCAAGGGCCAGCTCGCCCAGAACATCCAGGCGCAGCCGGGGGCCATCCAGACGCAGCCGGCCGGGCCCGCCGACCGTCCCCCGCGCCAGCCGAAGGTCCGCGCCCCGCAGTTCCATGCGACGGGCGGGCACGGCGGCAACGACCACGCGAACAAATAGGGGCGCCCCGCCCCGAAAAAAAGCCGCCCCCGGGCGGCTTTTCTCGCTTCAGGCGGCGATCCACACTCCGTCCCCGCGCCGGCAGGCCGTGCCGTTGCTGCGCTGCGTGCCGTACGGCCCGCGCACTTCCACCGTGTACGGGCGGCAGTAGGTGCCCTGGCGCATGACGGCCCTGGCGGGCACGACGACGTAGGTCGACGGGCCTTCCACCCACTGCACGCGGTGGTTCACGGGCGCCACTTCCAGCACCTGGCCCACGCAGGCCTGGTTGCCGGCATCCATCCGGCGACCCACGTCACCCCCCACGAGCACGCCGGCGATGGCGCCACCGATCGTGGCGGCCGTGCGGCCATTGCCCTTGCCGATCTGGCTGCCCAGCGCGCCGCCCACGACGCCCCCGAGCACCTGGCCGACGGTCTCGCTGTTGCAGTAGCTCGCGCCGGTCACCACGCGCTGCGGCTGGTACTGCGGCACGTACGTGACCTCGTTGTGCTGCCGGTGCATCCAGGGCGGGTACACGTACACGACCTGCGGTTGCGGTTGCGGCTGCACGATCACGACGCGCTCCGGTGCCTTGCACTTGCGCTTCTCCTCGTACTCGCCGTGCTTCCACTTGCGTTCGACCTTGCAGTTGCCGTCCCAGTACTCCTCCTTGTGCTTGCCGTGGCCATGGCCATGGCCGTGGCCATGGTGGTGGTCGTCGCGGTCGGCGCGCGCGGCCGGCGCGGCAAGCACGGCGGCGGCGGCCAGCAGGATGAAGCTACTACGCATGCGGTCCCAACTTTCTCGAGTGATGCCGGGACAAAGGTAGCGGCGAAACGGCCGTGCCAGCCGTCCGTCACGAACAGTTGCGATGCCACTGCCAACGAATTCACGGGAATTCGTTGCACGCGTGCCAAAGGAGCTCAGGCCCTCGGTGGCAGCAGGTAGAGCGCGGTCGCGAAGGTGAGATAGACGGCAAGCAGCAGCACCCCCAGGAACCAGGCGCTGCGCCCGCCGCTGCACACGAGGGTGACGGTGAGGGTCGCGAGGAACATCATCGCCACCGCGCTGGGCCAGAACTGCAGCGTCATGGGTTCCGGCCCCAGGAAGTAGCTGGCCAGCACGAGCACGGGCGCCACGAACAGCGCGATCTGCGCGGAGCTTCCCAGCGCGATGCCGACGCTCAGGTCCAGGCGGTTCTTGCGCGCCGCGGAGAACGCGGAGGCGATCTCCGCCGCCGCGCCCACCAGCGCCACGACGACGAAGCCGACGAACGCGTCGCTCATGCCCAGGGCGTCGGCCGCCACCTCCACGGAACCGACGAAGATCTCGCTCACCAGCGCCACCAGCACGGTGACGCCCGCGAGCACGGCGACCGCAACGGCGGGAGGCCAGGTCGCCTCGTGCTCCCCTTCGTCGGCCTCCTGCGCGCGCGCGGAGCCGAAGAACTCCTTGTGCGTCTTCAGCGAGAAGTACAGGCCCAGCGCGTACGTCGCCGCCAGCAGCAGCGCGAGCACGAGGCTCAGCTCCTGGATGAACACCTGGGCCCGTTCGCCCTCGTCCGGCACCAGCGAGGGCACCAGCAGTGCGACGGTGGCGATGAACAGCATCGCCGCCTGCAGGCGGGCGGTGGCTGCATTGAACTCCTGCGTGTGGTGGCGCAGGCCCCCGAGCACCAGCGAGGCTCCCAGCATGAAGAGGCTGTTGGTGACGATCGCTCCCGCGATGGAGCCCTTCACCAGCATGTACTGGCCCGCACCCAGCGCGGTGAGCGCGATCACCAGCTCCGTGAGGTTGCCCAGCGTGGCATTGAGCAGGCCGCCGACCGCGTCGCCCGTGCTCGCGGCCACCGACTCCGTCGCGTGGCTCAGGAGCGCCGCGAGCGGCACGATGGCCAGCACGGACAGCACGAAGAGCACCTGGCCGCTCGCGTGCACGACGTGTTCGGCGACGAGGACCACAGGCACGAACACGAGCAGCCACAGCAGCCGGTTGTGCCGGACTTCCTGCCACACGAGCCGGAGGCCGCCGGGGCGCACGACGGCGTTCATCATCCACCCAGTGCGATGATGGCCGCGGTGAGCGCGACGCCGACGATCGTCATCGCCAGGCCGGAGCGCCAGCCGCCGCCGCCCGCGTGACGGCCGAGGGCGAGCCCGCAGGCGAACAGGATCACGAGCGTCAGCACGCGCGACACGAGGAGCGCCGGCCTGGTCTCCATCAGGAGGAAGGGCAGCGCCACCGGCATCGTTCCCAGCACCACGAGGGCGAACACGCCCGCGGCCGCCAGGTAGTCGGCTCCATGGAGCCTGGCGCGCGCCGGCAGGTCGGGCAAGGCCGACAGCCGCGCGCGCACCGCCTCCAGCTCCACGTCGCTCACCAGCGTGCGCATCACGCTGCCCATTTCCTGCCGCAGCTGCAGCACCCCCGACACCGCGTCGGGCTCCGCGCGCACGGCGTGCGCGACGGCGACGCGGCGGGCGCGGTCCGTCAGGGTGCGCACGAGGTACATCACGGCGTCCGCCAGTCCCCACGCCAGGTTGCAGCCGAGCGCCGTGTAGAACATCGTGCGTCCCGCCTCCGTGCCCGCCTCGGTGCCCGCCGTGGCGGCCGACACCGCGCCCACGAAGGTGAGCGCCATGAAGAGGCCGAAACACAGTTCGCACACGCGCTCCACGGGGCTGAGCACCGGTTCGCGCGCCTCGTCCGGCTGCTGGTTGGCTGCCATGCGGATCCTCCTGCCGGGGATTCTGCGTGCGCCGGGCCGTGCGCCCCATTGGCCTTTGGACGCATCCGGCGGCCTCAGAAGCTCACGCGCGTGGAGAACTGGAACCGGCTGTCGCCGGCGGCACTGCCGTCCTTGTTCTCGCGCCGGGCCCAGAGGTATTCGCCGCCGAGGAGGACGTTCGACGTGAGGGCGTACAGGAGGTTGGCGGAGGCATAGCTGCCCGCGTGGAAGGCGTTGCCCGCCTGGCCGCCGGTGTTGTCCTGCCGGTGCTGGCTGTAGCCGATGGAGCTGGTGAGCCTGTCACTCCACGCGTGGCCGAGGTACAGGAAGTACCCCAGCGAATTCACCGCCTGCGCCCGGAAGCCCGCATCCGGCGCCAGGTCGGTGCCTCCGTCGTTCATGTAGCTGGCGATGCCCTTGCCACCGGCCAGCCCCCAGCTGAGCGTGTCGCGCGACGAGGCCTTCAGCGCGCCGGTGAGGTTCAGGCCGTAGCCGGTCCGCTCGCGTGCAGGCTCGCCGCTCGTGGTCGTCGTGGTCTGGAAACCGATGCGGCGCACGAGGGCCGCCGCCTTGACGTGTCCCCAGTCGCGATCCAGCCGCACGGAGCCCACGAGGTCGGGCCAGCGGTTGTGCGCGGCCACCCCGGCGCCCAGCGAGGGATCGACCTGCGAGAGCTTGCCGGTGTCGATGATGGCGTTCGGCGCTTCGAGCGACACCGACCAGGTGGCGCCCTCCCCCGCGGCCGCCGTGTAGCGCAGCTGCGGGTTGCGCACGAACACCATGCCGGGCGGCCCCCAGTAGTCGATGATCCCGGGAAAGGCGTCGATGTCCATGAAGGCGGAATCCGTCTGCCCCACGCCCCAGCGCCCCAGCTCCGCCCAGGCACGCAGCCAGTGGATGCTGGTGCTGCCGTCGGTGCCGAACAGGTCGAAGGCCAGGTCCGTCTTCACCTCGCCGGCGGTCGTGGGGATCGCGGCGCGCACGCCCAGGCTGGACTGGCGCACGCTCATCGTGAAGGCGCCGTCCTTGCCGCACCCCGGGTCGCCGGGGCATTGCACCGGAATCTGCGAAGGCCGCAGCGCCGCCTGCCACGCAGGGTTCATGCGCTTCGCGTCGTGGATGGCATCGAGCATGGCCTGGCCGTAGACCTCGACCCGCGGCTTGGCGTCGGCCGGCGGCGGAGCCACCGCGGTCGCGGGCGGCGTGGCGGGTGCGGCCGCCTGCGGGGGCTGGGGCGATGCCGCTGGCATCCGTTGCTGCGCCTCCAGGGCCTGCACGCGCGCCTGCAGGTCCTGGATGGTCCGCATGGCGGCCTCCAGCATGTCCTTCAGTTCGCCGGCGGTCTGGGCTTGCGCCCCGGCGGCGAACGCCAGGGCGCTGGCAGCGAGGACGGTCTTGCGCATCGGGCCTCCGTCGGCCCGCGGGGATGGGGCCGCAGCGCCCCAGTATCCCCAGCGGCAGCGCGGCGGGAATGGGACCTAGGTCCCGCCCGCCGCGGCTGCGGCCTGCATCACACGATCCAGAAGTCCTGCGCCGTGGGCGTCCCCGTCATCCCTTGCAGGTCGATCACGGCGATCGGCGTGGAGTAGTACTGGCCGTCGGAGCCGTCGGGGTCGTACATCAGCGTGCCGGTCTCCGTGTCGAACGCGACGCGGATCGGGATGTTCATGGCGCTGCCGTACGGGCCGGCCTGGTACGCCATGTCCCACAGCTGCCCCTTCGGCAGGCCGTCGAACAGCGCGCCCGAGAGCTCGATGTGGTCCTCGCCCGCGACGAAGTTCGCGATGTACTCCACGCCTTCGCCCCGCAGCACGTAGGTGTCGGCACCCGCGCCGCCATCGAGCGTGTCGTTGCCCGCGCCGCCGTCCAGCGTGTCGTTGCCTCCCCAGCCGGCGATCATGTCGTTGCCGCCGAGGCCCAGCAGCGTGTCGTTGCCGGGCGTGCCGGGGAGCCAGTCGTCGCCTTCGGTGCCCAGGAGCGGCGGGGGCGCGGAGCCCGGCACCAGTTCGTTGCCGGTGCGGTCGCCGTCGTAGAAGCGGAAGATCTCGACGGTGGAGACGAGGTCGCTGCCGTCGCGGCCGCCGACCAGGTCGGTGACGGTGTAGCGCTGGTTCACGGCATCCCAGGTCACGTCGTATTCGTAGCGCCAGCCGCTGAAGACCGCGGCGTCCTGCCCCTCGCCGCCGTCGATGACGTCGTGGCCCGCGCCGCCGGCCAGGAGGTCGTCGTCCGCCCCGCCGCGCAACACGTCGGCGCCGTCCTGGCCCCTCAGCGCGTCGCTGCCTTCGTAGCCCTCCATCGTGTCCGCGCCGGGCGTGCCGATCATGTAGTCGTTGCCGGCCGTGCCCGGGAGCACCTGGCCGGGCCACGTGCCGTTGTACGTGCTCCAGATGTCGCGCATCCCGTCGTAGAAGCCGACCTGCTCGACGCCGACGAGGACGTCGCTGTCGTGCCCCGGCGAAACGCGGTCGATGAAGCGGAACTCGCCCGTGCCGGCGTCCCAGGTGACGTCGAAATCCCAGGAGTAGCCGCTGAACTGCACCGTGTCGAAGCCGTCGCCGCCGTCGATGTAGTCGTTGCCCGCGCCGCCATCGAGCGTGTCGTCGCCGGCACCGCCGTACACGAAGTCGTCGCCGGCGCGCGTGTAGACGTAGTCGTTGCCGCCGCCGCCGGACACGGTGTCGTAGCCCATGCTGCCGTACAGGCCGTCGTCGGCATCGGTGCCGGCCTGCACCACGCCGTCGCCCTGGCCGGCCACCAGGTTGCTCCAGTCGCGCCAGCCGTCCCGGAACTCGAAGTACTCCACGCGCGTGATCGTGTCGGTGCCGTCGCGCCCGTATCCGTACTGGTCGGCGATGGTGTACTCGCGCGTGAGCGCATTCCAGGTGATGGCGTATTCCCAGGAGTAGCCGCTGTAGCGCGCCATGTCCCACTCGCCGTCGCCGCCATCGAGGCGGTCGTTGCCCACGTTGCCCACCAGGATGTCGTCGCCCGCGCCGCCGTCGATCACGTCGTCGGCAAGCTGGCCGTCCAGGAAGTCCTGGCCATCCAGGCCCTGCAGCGTGTCGTAGCCGAAGCTGCCGTACACCGTGTCGTTGCCGTCGGTGCCGGCGAACGACTCGCCGTCGCCCGCGCCCTGCACGAGGTCGCCGATGGTGTAGGTGCCGTTGCGGAACGAGAAGACCTCGACCGAGCCCACGGTGTCCACGTCGTAGAACCAGTCGTTGTTGTTCTGGATCGTGTAGGTGCGCGTGGCGGCATCCCAGCTGATGCTGTAGTCCCAGCGATAGCCGTCGTAGAACGCGATGTCGACGCCCTCGCCCCCGATGATCACGTCGCGTCCCGTGCCGCCGGACAGCTGGTCGCTGCCGGCACCGCCCTCGAGCGTGTCGTCGGCGCCGCCGCCGTCGAGGCTGTCGTTGCCGTCCAGGCCACGCAGCCGGTCGTAGCCCACGCTGCCCCGCAGGAGGTCGTCGCCGGCCGCTCCATCGAGCAACAGCCCGTCGCCGCCACTGCCGTCGCCCACGTTGTAGATGGTCAGCGTGCCGTCGGCGAAGCCGAAGAACTCCACGCCGCTCACGATGTCGATGCCGTCGCGGCCCTGCACCATGTCGACCACCGTGTACTGGCGCGCCACGGAGTCCCACGTGAACGTGTAATCCGTCCAGCGGCCGGAGAAGCGCGCCATGTCGTCGCCGGCACCGCCGCGCAGCGTGTCGTTCGCGGCGCCGCCGACCAGCATGTCGTTGCCGTCGCCGCCCTGCAGCAGGTCGAAGCCCGCGTCGCCCTGCAGGACGTCGTCGCCTGCGGTGCCGGTGAGCACGATGCCGTCGCCCTCGCCCGGCAGCAGGTCGGCGATGCTGCGCACGCCGTCGGCGAAGTAGAAATGCTCGACGCCGCTCACGACGTCCGTGCCGTCGCCGCCCCAGGGACTCGTGTTCGCGAGGGTGTACTGGCGCGTGGCCGCGTCCCAGGTCACCAGGTAGTCCGCGCGCATGCCGCTGAATTCCGCGACGTCGCGGCCGGCGCCGCCGTCGAGGACGTCGTCGCCGCGCCCGCCGCGCAGCTGGTCGTCGCCGTCCATGCCGTGCAGCGTGTCGCCGGCATCGCCGCCGTCCAGGCGGTCGTTGCCGCGACCGCCCCAGAGTTCGTCGTAGCCGGCGTCGCCCGCGAGGAAGTCGTCGCCGCTCGTGCCGATGATGCGCATGCCGTCGCCCACGCCCGGGACGAGGTCGGCGATGCTGCGCATGCCGTCCGCGAACTGGAAGTACTCCACCCCAGCCACGATGTCCGTGCCGTCGGTGCCCCAGGGGGAGGTGTGCGAGATGGTGTACAGGCGCGTGGCCGCGTCCCAGCTTACCGTGTAGTCGGCGCGCGAACCGCTGAACTCCGCCACGTCGCGGCCGTCGCCGCCCGAGAGCATGTCGTCGCCGCGCCCGCCGCGCAGGCGGTCGTCGCCTTCCCAGCCCCAGAGGATGTCGCCGCCGTCGCCGCCATCGAGCAGGTCGTTGCCCTCCAGGCCGGTCAGGGTGTCGTAGCCCATGCCGCCGACCAGCACGTCGCCTTCGGACGTGCCCGTGAGCGAGACGCCGTCCCCCTCCCCGGGCACCAGGTCCGCGATGCTGTACGTGCCGTCGGCGAACTGGAACACCTCCACGCCGCTGACGACATCGGTGCCGTCGGTGCCCCACATGCCCGTGTTGGCCATCGTGTACTGGCGCGTGGACGCGTCCCAGGCCACGAGGTATTCCGCACGGCCGCCGCTGAAGTGCACGACGTCGGTGCCGTCACCGCCCACGATGGTGTCGTTGCCGCGGCCCCCGCGCAGGCGGTCGTCGCCCGCGCCGCCCTGCAGCACGTCGGCGGCGTCCCCGCCGTCGAGCGTGTCGTTGCCTTCCAGGCCCCACAAGGCGTCGTAGCCCATCGCACCGACCAGCACGTCGCCATCGGACGTGCCCGTGAGCGAGACGCCGTCGCCCTCGCCGGGCAGCAGGTCCGCGATGCTGTACATGCCGTCGGCGAACTGGAACACCTCCACGCCGCGCACGACGTCGGTGCCGTCCGTGCCCCACATGCTCGTGTTGGCGATCGTGTACTGGCGCGCCGTGGCGTCCCAGGTCACGAGGTAGTCCGCGCGACCGCCGCTGAACTGCACCACGTCGGTGCCGTCGCCGCCCACGATGCTGTCGTCGCCGCCGCCGCCGCGCAGCCGGTCGTCGCCCGCGCCGCCCTGCAGGACGTCCGCCCCGTCGCCGCCATCGAGCGTGTCGTTGCCGCCCAGGCCGGAGAGCGTGTCGTAGCCGACGCTGCCGGAGAGAACTTCGTTGGCCGACGTGCCGGCCAGCGTGACGCCGTCGCCACCCTGCACGGGCAGTTGCGAGATCGAGCGCGTGCCGTCGGCGAACTGGAAGAACTCCACGCCGGAGACGGTGTCCGTGCCGTCGCGACCTGCGATCGTGTCGACGATGGTGTACTGGCGCGCGGTCGCGTTCCAGGTGATGCGGTAGTCCGCGAGCGCGCCGCTGAAGACCGCGGTGTCGTTCCCCGTGCCGCCGTCGATGCGGTCGTTGGCCGCGCCGCCCTGCAGCCGGTCGTCGCCGGCGCCGCCGTTCAGCGTGTCGTAGCCGACGCCGCCCGCGAGCGAGTCGTTGCCGGACGTGCCGGTGAACGCGGTGCCGTCGCCGGCGCCGGGCACCAGGTTCGCGATGCTGCGCGTGACGTCGGCGAACTGGAAGTACTCGACGCCGCAAACGTAGTCGACGCCGTCGCGGCCCGAGCGGTGCTCGATGCGGTAGCGCGCCGCGACCGGGTCCCAGCTGATGTTGTATTCGGAGATGGCGTAGCGGAAGCGGACCGTGTCCGTGCCGGCGCCGCCGAGGATCGTGTCGTTGCCCGCGTTGCCGGCCAGCGTGTCGTTGCCCGCGTTGCCGACGATCGAGTCGTTGCCTCCCCCGCCGGAAATGTTGTCGTTGCCCGCGGTTCCCTGGTACGTCGCCATCGGCGCTCCCCCTTGGTTGTTGGGCGCGAGTCTCGCCGCACTCGCAGGGAGCCACCTCATCCGGAGGGATGACTGTTGTGAAAAAGCCCCGGAACGCTCGCACGTTCCGGGGCTCGTAGAGGATTGGAAGTAAGCCGGAGGCTTACGTCGCCGGGCGCATCAGCCCTGGGCCGCCGCGAGCGCGGCGTTGAAGGTCTGGCTCGGACGCATGATGGCGCTGACCTTCTCGCGGTCCGGGAAGTAGTAGCCGCCGATGTCGACCGGCTTGCCCTGCACCGAGTTGAGTTCCTCGACGATCTTCTTCTCGTTCTCGGCGAGCGCCTTGGCGAGCGGCGCGAAGCGCTTCGCGAGTTCCGCGTCGTCCTTCTGCTCCGCCAGGGCCTGCGCCCAGTACAGCGTCAGGTAGAACTGGCTGCCGCGGTTATCGAGCTGGCCGGTCTTGGGCGAGGGGCTCTTGTTGTTGTCCAGGAGCTTGCCCGTGGCCGCGTCGAGCGCGTCGGCGACGATCTTCGCCTTCTTGTTGCCGGTCTTGAGGCCTTCGTCTTCCAGGCTCACCGCCAGCGCGAGGAACTCGCCCAGGGAGTCCCAGCGCAGGTGGTTCTCCTCCACCAGCTGCTGCACGTGCTTGGGAGCGGAGCCGCCCGCGCCCGTCTCGTACATGCCGCCGCCCGCCATCAGCGGGACGATGGACAGCATCTTGGCGCTGGTGCCCAGCTCCATGATCGGGAACAGGTCGGTCAGGTAGTCGCGCAGGATGTTGCCGGTGACGCTGATCGTGTCCTTGCCGCGGATCACGCGCTCCAGCGTGTAGCGCATGGCGCGCACCTGGCTCATCACCTTGATGGTGAGGCCGTTGGTGTCGTGCTCCTTCAGGTACTTCTCGACCTTCTTGCGCAGCTCGGACTCGTGCGGGCGGTAGTTGTCCAGCCAGAACACGGCCTCCATGCCGGAGTTGCGGGCGCGCGTGACGGCCAGCTTGACCCAGTCGCGGATGGCGGCGTCCTTGACCTGGCACATGCGCCAGATGTCGCCCTGCTCCACGTCCTGCGAGAGCAGCACTTCGCCGGTGGCGAGGTCGGTGATGTTGGCGACGCCGTCTTCCGGCACCTCGAAGGTCTTGTCGTGCGAGCCGTATTCCTCGGCCTGCTGCGCCATCAGGCCGACGTTGGGCACCGTGCCCATGGTCTTCGGGTCGAAGGCGCCGTGCCACTTGCAGAAGTTGATGATCTCCTGGTAGATGCGGGCGAAGGTCGACTCGGGGATCACCGCCTTGGCTTCGTGCAGGCGGCCGTCGGCGCCGTACATCTTGCCGCCCTGGCGGATCATCGCGGGCATGGAGGCGTCCACGATCACGTCGTTGGGCGAGTGGAAGTTGGTGATGCCGCGGGCGGAATCCACCATGGCCAGCGCCGGGCGGTGCTCCAGGCACTTGTGCAGGTCCAGCTTGATCTCGTCCTGCTTGGACTCGGGTAGCGTGGCGATCTTCTCGTACAGGTTCGCCATGCCGTTGTTGACGTTCACCCCCAGCTCGTCGAACAGCTTGCCGTGCTTGGCGAAGGCGTCCTTGTAGAAGGTGCGCACGCAGTGGCCGAACACGATGGGGTGCGAGACCTTCATCATCGTGGCCTTCACGTGCAGCGAGAACATCACGCCGGTCTTGTGCGCGTCCTCGATCTGCTTCTCGTAGAAGGCGAGCAGCGCCTTCTTGCTCATGAACATCGAGTCGATGATCTCGCCTTCCAGCAGCGAGACCTTCGGCTTGAGCACCACGGTCTTGCCGGACCTGGTGATCAGCTCCATCTTGACGTCGCGCGCGCGGTCCAGCGTCAGCGACTTCTCGCTGGCGTAGAAGTCGCCGCCGACCATGTGCGACACGTGCGTGCGCGAAGCCGGGCTCCACTCCGCCATGCTGTGCGGGTGCTTGCGGGCGTATTCCTTCACCGCCTTCGGCGCGCGGCGGTCGGAGTTGCCTTCGCGCAGCACGGGGTTCACCGCGGAACCCAGCACCTTGGCGTAGCGCTGGCGGATCGCCTTCTCTTCGTCGTTCTTCGGGTTCTCGGGGTACTCGGGAACCATGTAGCCGCGGGCGCGCAGCTCGCGGATGGCGGCGATCAGCTGGTTCTGCGACGCGCTGATGTTCGGCAGCTTGATGATGTTCGCGTCCGGCTGCAGCGTCTTCCTGCCCAGGTCGGCCAGCGTGTTCGGGACCTTCTGGTCGTCCTTCAGGAACTCGGGGAACTCGCCCAGGATCCGGTTGGCCACGGAGATGTCGCTCTCCACCACGTCGATGCCCGCCGCCGCCGCGAAGGTGCGCACGATGGGCAGGAAGGAATGCGTCGCGAGGTACGGCGCTTCGTCGGTCAGCGTGTAGATGATCTTGGAACGGTCGGCAGCCAAGTGGATGTCTCTCAGGAAGTTGGTGGAGGTCGGCGCATCGCCACTATGCGAGCCCCTATTTTACGCTGTGGAAACGACCCAAGAAAAAAGCCGCCCGGGGGCGGCTTTGCTCTGGATCAGGCGCGCGTCACATGTTGTCGATCATCACCTGCCCGAAGCCCGAGCAGCTGACCTGCGTCGCGCCGTCCATGAGGCGCGCGAAGTCGTAGGTGACCTTCTTGGACAGGATGGACTTCTCGAGCGAGCTGATGATCAGGTCCGCGGCCTGGGTCCAGCCCATGTGGCGCAGCATCATCTCGGCCGAGAGGATCTCGGAGCCGGGGTTCACGTAGTCCTTGCCCGCGTACTTGGGGGCGGTGCCGTGCGTGGCCTCGAACATCGCCACCGAGTCGCTCAGGTTCGCGCCGGGCGCGATGCCGATGCCGCCCACCTGCGCGGCCAGCGCGTCGGAGATGTAGTCGCCGTTGAGGTTCAGCGTGGCGACGACGCTGTACTCCGCCGGCCGCAGCAGGATCTGCTGCAGGAAGGCGTCCGCGATCGCGTCCTTCACGATGATGTCGCGGCTGGTGCGCGGGTTCTTGAACTTGCACCACGGGCCGCCGTCGATCTCCACCGCGCCGAACTCCTTCTTCGCCAGGGCGTAGCCCCAGTCGCGGAAGCCGCCTTCCGTGAACTTCATGATGTTGCCCTTGTGCACCAGCGTGACGGAGGGCTTGTCGTTGTCGATCGCGTACTGGTAGGCCTTGCGCACCAGGCGCTCCGTGCCTTCGATGGACACCGGCTTGATGCCGATGGCGGAAGTCTCGGGGAAGCGGATCTTGTTGACGCCCATCTCCTTCACCAGGAAGTCGATGACCTTGCGCGCCTTGGCGCCGCCGGCTTCGTATTCGATGCCCGCGTAGATGTCTTCCGAGTTCTCCCGGAAGATCACCATGTTGGTCTTCTCGGGCTCCTTCAGCGGCGAGGGCACGCCCTTGAAGTACTGGATGGGGCGCAGGCAGACGTAGAGATCGAGTTCCTGGCGCAGCGCCACGTTCAACGACCGGATCCCGCCGCCCACGGGCGTGGTCAGCGGCCCCTTGATGGAGACGACGTACTCGCGCGAAGCCTCCAGGGTCTCGTCCGGCAGCCAGACGTCGGGGCCGTACACCTTGGTGGCCTTCTCGCCGGCGTACATCTCCATCCAGTGGATCTTCTTGCGGCCGCCGTAGGCTTTCGCGACGGCCGCATCCACCACCTTGAGCATCACCGGGGTGATGTCGAGGCCGGTGCCGTCTCCCTCGATGTACGGGATGACCGGCTCGTCCGGCACGTTGAGGGACATGTCGGCGTTGACCGTGATCTTCTCGCCTTGCGACGGGACCTGGATGTGCTGGTAGGCCATGCGGAAATTCTAGCCCGCGGCCGGGCGGCGGCCGGGCGCTGTCAACCGCCGCCGGCACTGCCGCGTTGGCGGGATGTCTGACATTCGTTAGGCATTTTCCAAAACGATCCGAAGGAAACACCATGAGCAAGATCCTCGCTGCCCTGATCGCCGGCCTGTTCTCCGCCGCCGTCTTCGCCCAGGCCACCCCGGCCACCCCCGCGACGCCCGCCACCCCCGCCGCTCCCGCCGTGAAGGCCGAAGCGAAGAAGGAAGAAAAGGCCGCCGCCAAGACCGAGAAGAAGGAAGAGAAGGCCGAAGCCAAGACCGAGAAGAAGAAGGTCGCCAAGAAGGACGCCAAGAAGGCCGAAGCCAAGAAGGAAGAGAAGAAGTCGTAATCCGGCGTCTTCCATCCCTGGAAGCAAGGGCCGCCCTCGGGCGGCCCTTGTCTTTGGTTCGGGAGAAACCCTCGGGTGTCAACGCGCCGCGGCCACATGCCGTTACGGATGGGCCGCCCTGCACGGGGTGGTCGAAGACACCTGAACCACCTCGAAAGGACTCTCCATGAGCAAGCTGCTGGCCGCCCTGGTCGCATCCCTGTTCGCCGTCTCCACCGCGTTCGCCGCGTCGCACGCGGGTGCCCCGATGGCGGGTGCTTCCGGTGCCAAGGCCGAAGCCAAGGCGGAGAAGAAGGACGTGAAGGCCGACAAGAAGACGACCAAGAAGTCCGCGAAGAAGTCCACCGCCAAGAAGGACGCCACGAAGGAAGAGAAGAAGAGCTGAGCCACGGCTCGCCCGGATCACGGAAATGCCCGCTGCGCGCGGGCATTTCTCATTCCCGCCCGACAATGCACCCCATGAAGAAGTCCCTCGCCCTTGCCGCCGCCGTGCTGGCGTTCGCCGCCTTCGCCCAGGAACCGCAGATGAACCTGCCGCGGGTCAAGCTGCGGGCGGGCATGCACGTCATCGACGCCCAGGTCGCCGCCACCAACGAGCAGCGCATGACCGGCTTGATGTTCCGCCAGGAGATGCCGCAGCACGAAGGCATGCTGTTCGTGTTCGAGCAGCCGTCGCAGCAGTGCTTCTGGATGAAGAACACCCTGCTGCCGCTGGCCATCGCCTTCGTGGCCGACGACGGCACGATCGTGAACCTCGACGAGATGCAGCCGCAGACCACCGACTCGCACTGCTCCACGAAGCCCGTGCGCTACGTGCTGGAGATGAACAAGGGGTGGTTCGCCAAGCGCGGGATCAAGGCGGGGGCGAAGCTGGAAGGGCCGCCGTTCAAGTAAGCCGGAACGACAAAAGGGCCGCGATGCGGCCCTTTCTGGGGAAGCCCTGGGTCCCCGCCTTCGCGGGGATGACGGACGTCAGGCGAAGTTCTTCGCCGCGAAGTCCCAGTTCACCAGCTTGTCGAGGAAGGTCTCGACGAACTTCGGGCGCAGGTTGCGGTAGTCGATGTAGTACGCGTGCTCCCACACGTCCACGGTCAGCAGCGCCTTGTCGGCGGTGGTCAGGGGCGTGCCGGCCGCGCCGGTGTTGACGATGTCGACGGAGCCGTCCGGCTTCTTCACCAGCCAGGTCCAGCCCGAACCGAAGTTGCCGACGGCGGACTTCACGAAGGCTTCGCGGAAGGCCTGGTAGCTGCCCCACTTGCTGTTGATCGCCTGCGCCAGCGCGCCGGTGGGCTCGCCGCCGCCCTGCGGCTTCATGCAGTTCCAGAAGAAGGTGTGGTTCCAGACCTGGGCGGAGTTGTTGTAGATGGCGCCCGAGGACTTCTTGATGATGTCCTCCAGGGGCATGTTCTCGAACTCGGTGCCCTTCTGCAGGTTGTTGAGGTTCACCACGTAGGCGTTGTGGTGCTTGCCGTGGTGGTATTCGAGCGTCTCCTGCGAATAGTGCGGCGCCAGCGCGTCGATCGGGTACGGCAGGGGGGGCAGGACGTGTTCCATCTTCTTCCTCGGTGGTTCGTGGTTTGAACGGGGGATTCTAGGGACGATTCTGCGCGCCGGGCGGCAGCACCCGCAGATCAACCTCGCCGTCGGCAAGGGCGGCGCGCACGTGCTGGCCCGCATGGGCCTGCGCCGCGCTGGTGACGGGGTGTCCCGATGCGGCGTCGGTGAGCAGCGCGTAGCCGCGCTGCAGCACGAGCCGCGGATCGAGCAGCTGCAGGCGCATCTCCAGGCGTTCGCAGCGCTGGCCCGCGCGCTCCAGGCGCGCCGTCGTGCCGGTGCGCAGGCGCTCGCGCGCGGCGCGCAGCTCGTCCTGTGCGCGGCGGGTGCGCGCGGCCAGTGCGAAGCGCAGGCGCTGGGCCTGCCGCTCGATGCGCAGGTGCTGCTGGGCCGTGCGCGACGAAGGCCGGCCGAGGTGCGCCGCAGCCTGGTCCAGGCGCTGGCTCGCGCGGTCCAGGCGCCGCAGCGCGGCTTCCTGCAGGCGCTCGTGCATCATGCCCAGCGCCGAAAGCCAGGTCTCCAGCGGCTGGGCCGCGAGTTCCGCGGCAGCCGTGGGCGTCGGTGCGCGCAGGTCCGCGCAAAAGTCCGCGATGGTGAAGTCCGTCTCGTGGCCGACGCCGCTCACCAGGGGCACCGGGCTCGCCACGATCGTGCGCGCGAGCTGCTCGTCGTTGAATGCCCAGAGGTCCTCGATGGAGCCGCCGCCGCGCACCAGCAGGATCACGTCGATCGTGCCGCGTTCGGCGAGCCGGTACAGCGACTGCAGGCTCGCGACGAGTTCACCGGCGGCCTGGCCGCCCTGCACGGACGAGGGGGCGAGCACCACGGGCACGTGCGGCGCGCGGCGGCGCAGGCAGGTCACCACGTCGTGCAGCGCCGCGGCACCGAGGGAGGTGACGATGCCGATCCCTTTCGGCAGCAGCGGCAGGTCGCGCTTGCGCGCACCGTCGAACAGCCCTTCGGCTTCGAGCTTCGCCTTGAGGCGGAGGAACTGCTCGAACAGCGCGCCCTGCCCCGCGCGCCGCATGCTCTCGACGACCAGCTGCAGGTCGCCGCGCGGCTCGTACACGCCGAGCCGGCCCGTGACTTCCACGAGCTCGCCGTCGCGCGGCACGAATTCCAGCAGGCTCGCGGAGCGGCGGAACATGGCGCAGCGCACCTGTCCCTGCGCGTCCTTGAGCGCGAAGTAGCAATGCCCGCTGGCGGCGCGCGAGAAGCCGGAGATCTCGCCGCGCACGGCCACGGGGTTGAAGCGGGCCTCGAGCGCGTCGGCCACGGCGCGGCAGAGCGCGCCCACGGCCCAGATGCGGCGCGTGCCCGCAGCGGGTGCACCGTCCGTCAACAAACCAGCGGTCCCTCCGGGTAAACCCCATGGAAATCCATCCACAGAGCTTGGAATGCAGGGCTGCGCGCGACGACGACCGTGGGGATGCTGATTTTTCCGAGCAAGCCCTTGATTTCAAACGGTTTTTTCCTGCTCATTTCGTCATCGTTCTGTCACGGTGAAGCGTGGGTGCGGCCCGGCGGCCTGGGGAGGGGGGTTTCTCAACAAAGTTATCCACAACTTTTGTGAGTGTCGTCCTACGGCCACGGCATTGCGTCCTACGCGCGCGGGGACGAATCCTACAGTGGCGGCGTCCCTCATAATCCGCCGCACGCGACGCGCGAAAAACGCGTGCTTGCAGCAGTAAAGAGACCCCGGCGGAGGACCCCCGTTTGCTTTCGATCATACAAGCCGCAGGCTGGCCGATCTGGCCGCTGGTAGCCTGCTCCATCCTCGCTCTCGCCCTCATCATCGAACGGTTCATCAGCCTCAAGGCCGGCAAGATCGCCCCGCCCCGGCTGCTCGACGAAGCGCTGGCCGTGTCCCGCACTTCGGTGCCCGCGCCCGACGTGGTGCGGCAGCTCGAGCAGAACTCCGCCCTCGGCGAAGTTCTGGCGAGCGGCTTCCGCGCCCTGAACTCGGACCCGCGCTGCACCGAGGCCGACCTGCGGGCCAACATGGAGAACACGGGCCGGGCCGTGGCGCACCGCCTGGAGCGCTACCTGAACGCCCTGGCGACGATCGCCTCGGCCGCGCCGCTGCTGGGCCTGCTGGGCACCGTCATCGGCATGATCGAGATCTTCGGCTCCCAGAGCCCGGGCGCCGCCACCGGCGGCAACCCGGCGCAGCTGGCGCACGGCATCTCGGTGGCGCTCTACAACACGGCCTTCGGCCTGATCGTCGCCATCCCCGCACTGATCTTCTGGCGCTACTTCCGCGGCCGGGTCGACGAGTACCTGCTCACGCTCGAACTCGCCGCCGAACGCTTCGCGCGCCACCTGAACCACCTGCGCCGCGCCTGAACGCATGAACTTCCGTCCCCGCGCCAAGGACGAACCGGAGATCAACCTGATCCCGTTCATCGACGTGCTGCTGGTCGTGCTGATCTTCCTGATGCTCACCACGACCTACAGCAAGTTCACCGAGATGCAGCTGAAGCTGCCGGTGGCCGACACCGAGGCGCAGCGTGACTACCCCCGGGAGGTCATCGTCGCCGTGTCGGCCGACGGCCGCTACATGGTGAACAAGGTGGCCGTGGACGGCCGCAGCGCGGACACCCTCGCCCCGTCGCTGGCCGATGCCGCCAAGGCCGGCAAGGACTCCGTGGTCATCATCAGCGCGGATGCGACCGCCCCGCACCAGTCCGTGATCACCGTGATGGAAGCGGCACGGCGCGTCGGCCTGTCGCAGATCACCTTCGCCACGCAGTCCTCGGCGGCGGCCGGCAAGTGAGCGCGCTGCAGCGCGCGTGGCTGCGCCGCGGCGCGGTCGCGTGCCTGCTGTATCCCCTCTCCCTCCTGTACGGCGCGCTGGTCGCGCTGGATCGCAAGCGGCGCCGGCCCGAGCGCCTGCCCGTGCCGGTGGTCGTCGTCGGCAACGTCGTGGCGGGCGGTGCAGGCAAGACACCCGTGGTGCTCGCCGTGCTGGACCACCTGCGGCAGCGCGGGATCCCCGCGGGCGTGGTCTCGCGCGGCTACGGGCGCGAGGGCGACGCCTGCATCGAGGTGCAGCCGGACGACCCGGCATCGCGCACGGGCGACGAGCCGCTGCTGCTGCGCCGGCGTTCCGGCGTCCCCGTTTTCGTGGCGCCTCGCCGCGCCGATGCGGGCCGCGCGCTGCTGCAGTCGTATCCCGCGACGCGCGTCATCGTGAGCGACGATGGCCTGCAGCACCATGCGCTCGCCCGGGACGTGGAGGTCTGCGTGTTCGACGGGCGCGGCGTGGGCAACGGCTGGCTGCTGCCGGCGGGCCCCTTGCGCGAACCGTGGCCGCGGCGCGTGGACCTCGTGCTCGCGCACGGGCAACCGCCCGGGGTCGACGCCACGCCCATGCAGCGCGCGCTCGCGCCCTTCGCCGTGCGCGCCGACGGCACGCGCAAGCCGCTGGCGGAACTGCGGGGCGTTCCCGCGCAGGCACTGGCCGGCATCGCCAACCCCGAGGTCTTCTTCGGGATGCTGCGCGACGGCGGCCTCACGCTCGCGGCGACGCACGCCCTGCCCGACCACCACGACTTCGCCGACGCGCAGCGCTTCGCCGCGGACGCGACGCTCGTGTGCACGGAGAAGGACGCGGTCAAGCTCTGGCGCGTGCGCCCCGATGCCTGGGCCGTGCCGCTGCAGGTAGAGATTCCCGCCGCCTTCTGGCAGGCCTTCGATGCGCTGCTGGACGCGCGGCTATGATCGCGCCATGGATCCCCGCCTCCTCGAGCTGCTGGTGTGCCCCGTGACCAAGGGGCCGCTCGACTACGACCGCGAGCGCCAGGAACTGCTGTCGCGCAGCGCGCGCCTCGCCTATCCCATCCGCGACGGCATCCCCGTCCTGCTGGAAGAGGAAGCCCGCACGCTCTCCGACGACGAACTCGAGCGCCTGCCCGCGCGCACCCCGCTCGTCTAGCGCGATGCGCTTCACCGTGCTGATCCCGGCGCGGCTGGCGTCCACGCGCCTGCCCGACAAGCCGCTCGCCGACATCGCGGGCCTGCCCATGGTCGTGCGCGTGGCGCAGCGCGCCGAGCAGTCCGGCGCCGCGCAGGTCGTCGTCGCCGCCGACAGTTCGCGCGTGGCCGATGCCTGCAGCGCCCACGGCGTGCGCGCGGTGCTCACGCGCGCCGACCATCCTTCCGGCAGCGACCGCCTCGCCGAAGCGTGCGAGCTGCTCGGGCTGGAGCAGGACGACGTGGTCGTCAACGTGCAGGGCGACGAGCCCTTGATCGACCCCGCGCTGATCGACGCGGTGGCGCAATTGCTCGAGCAGCGGCCGCAAGCCAGCATGAGCACGGCGGCGCACGCGATTGGCAGCGTCGACGAGTTCCGCAACCCGAACGTCGTGAAGGTGGTCCTGCAGGCCGACGGCCTGGCCATGTACTTCAGCCGCGCGCCCATTCCGTGGTGGCGCGACGGCTTCGCGAACGGCATCGCCGCCCTGCCCGCGCCCGCGCCGCTGCGGCACGTCGGCATCTACGGCTATCGCGCGGGCTTCCTGCGCGCATTCCCGAAGATGCCGCAGGCGCCGGTGGAAACCTGCGAGGCCCTGGAGCAGATGCGCGCGCTGTGGCACGGCCACCGGATCGCGGTGCACGTGACCGATGCGGCGCCCGGCCCCGGCGTCGACACGCCCGAGGACCTGGAGCGCGTCCGGCGCCATTTTTCCGCCCTGGGCTGACCCCCGCCGCGTCAGTTCCGCGTAGAGGGTGCGTGCTATCCTCCGCGGCAACAGGTGCGACGGCGGCGCGGGAGGCGCCTTGCCCGCAGTGCCGCGAGCGAATCCAAAACCATCCGAGGACCCCCGATGAGACTGATCCTGTTGGGCGCGCCAGGCGCCGGCAAAGGAACACAGGCCACCTTTCTCTGCCAGAAGTACGGCATTCCCCAGATCTCGACGGGCGACATGCTGCGCGCGGCCGTGAAGGCGGGCACGCCGCTGGGCCTCGCCGCGAAGAAGGTGATGGATTCCGGCGCGCTGGTCAGCGACGACATCATCATCGGCCTGGTGAAGGAGCGCCTCGCGCAGCCGGACTGCGCGCGCGGCTTCCTCTTCGACGGCTTCCCCCGCACGCTGCCGCAGGCCGACGCGATGAAGAACGCCGGCGTGAAGATCGACTGCGTGCTGGAGATCGACGTGCCCTTCCAGGCGATCGTCGAGCGCATGAGCGGCCGCCGCTCGCACCCGGCTTCGGGCCGCACCTACCACGTCAAGTTCAACCCGCCCAAGGTGGACGGCAAGGACGACGTGACGGGCGAGCCGCTGATCCAGCGCGACGACGACCGCGAGGAGACGGTGCTCAAGCGCCTGGAGGTCTACGCGGCGCAGACGCGCCCGCTGGTGGACTACTACAGCAACTGGTCCAGGACCGACCCGCAGAACGCACCCAAGGTGCGCAAGATCGACGGGCTCGGCAGCGTCGACGAGATCACCGCGCGCGCGCTCACGGCCCTCGCCGACTGCGGCGCCTGATCACGAAGCCGGGCTGGACCGCAGCCCGTACGCCCTGCCGTCCACGTAGAGGTATTCCGCCCGGACGACGGGCTCCTTCTCCCCCTGCAGCGTGTACCCCAGCACGCCCACCGTCGCGCCCACCTTCACGGGCGCGACGCGCCATGCGTCCAGGCGCGTGAGCGGCGCGAGCTCGATGGTCCAGCGGCGGTCCTTGCGCGCGGGCGCCACGGCGCGACCCAGCAGCACGCGGCCGTCGACGGGCGCGGCTTGCGCCGGCACCTCGCGCGAAGCCACGTCCGCCGGGAGGCGGTAGTCGGGGGGCAGTTCCAGTTCCAGCTCCGCGTGCGGGTTCTGCCAGCGCACGGCGACCACGCGGCCCTGCACGAAGACGGGGCGGTCCTGGTCGAAGCTGCTCCAGCCATGGTGGGCGCGGGCAGCGAGCGGGGCGGCCAGCGTGGCCAGCAGCAGGGTACGGCGGGTCGTCATCGTTGCTCCTTCTAGCGGTAGGCGATCCAGCGGCCGCAGGCGAGCACGGCCAGCCAGGTCAGGGTGGACAGCACGAGTTGCGCGCGCGCGGCTGCGTCGCAGCGCGCGAGCGAGTTGCGTCCGTGGAACCAGAGCGCATTGCATCCTGCCACGAGGATCAACAGCATCTTCAGGGTGAAGGCGCGGTTGGCGAGCAGCTCGGCCGGCTGGCTCGCGAACATCAGCAGGCCGCTGCCGGCCGCGAGCGCGAAGCCGCTCACCGCGATCGTCAAGGCGAGGCGCGCGAGCGGCAGCACCGGCAGCGCGGCGCCGCGGCCGAAGACGCGCAGCTCCAGCAGCACGAGGTTGCCCAGCAGCAGCGCGATGCCGAAGATGTGCACCATCTCCAGCACCGGGTAAGCCCACGGGTGCGACTGCAGGCCCGCGAACATCAGGCCATCAGCTCCAGCATGAGCGCGATGCGCGCCTTCACCGGCGAGAGCCCTTCCGCCGCGGGCAGGCGGCTCCCCGCATGCGGCAGGATGCGCCCGAGCGGACAGCGCGTGGCGCGCCGCACCGCGATGCCGCTGGCCTGGGCGCGCAGCAGCGCTTCTTCCAGCGCGTGGTGGACGGTGCCGTTGCCGGTGGTCGCGACGACGAGGCCGGCGACGCCGTCCTGCACCAGCGCGTCGACGACGGCGCTCCCGGCGCCGGCGTGGCTCAGGACGATCTCCACGCGCGGCCAGGTCTCGGGCAACGCGGTCACCGCGCGCACCGGCTTGCCTTGCGGCCACGCCCGCAACATGCGCACGCGACCTTCCTCGACGTAGCCCAGCGGGCCGGCGTCGCCCGACGCGAAGGCGTCCAGGCGGTACGGGTGCACCTTCTGCACGTCCGGGGCGCCGTGCAAGGTGCCCGCGAACACGACGCACACGCCCGAGGCCTGCGGCGAAGCGGCGACGGCGAGCGCATCCGCGAGGTTCTGCGGGCCGTCCGGCGCCGCGGAGGTGGCCGGGCGCATCGCGCCCGTCATCACGACGGCCTTATGCGGTGCCAGCACGGACTGCAGGAAGAACGCGGTCTCCTCCATCGTGTCGGTGCCGTGCGTCACCACCACGCCGCCGACGTCGCCCTGGTCCAGCCAGTGCGCGCAGCGCTGCGCGAGCCTGCGCCAGATGGCGAAGTCCATGTCCTTGCTGTCGATGTTCGCGACCTGTTCCGCCACGAGTTCGACGCCTTCCGGGGCCACGACCCCCGAGAGCAGGTCCGCCACGCCGACCTCGCCGGCCTTGTAGCCGACGTTGTCCGCGGCCGATGCGGCGCGGCCCGCGATGGTCCCGCCGGTACCCAGTACCACGATTCTTCGCTGCATCACTTGCATTCCCGCCCAAACTGTTCAAAAATACAGATACTGGATAACAACACAGTAACCCTCTCGCGCAAGCGCCAGGAGCCGCGTTCATGGACACACCGAAGCTGACGCCCCGCCAGCAGCAGATTCTGGACCTGATCCAGAGCGCCATCGCGCGCACCGGCGCCCCGCCCACGCGCGCCGAGATCGCCGCCGAGCTCGGGTTCAAGTCCGCCAACGCGGCGGAAGAACACCTGCAGGCCCTCGCGCGCAAGGGCGTGATCGAGCTCGTGAGCGGCACGTCGCGCGGCATCCGCCTGCAGGGCGAGACGCTGCGGGCGCTGCACGAGTCGCGCACCAAGCAGTTCCAGCTGCCGATGCAGAGTTTCGCGCAGCTGGCGCTGCCGCTGGTGGGCCGCGTCGCCGCCGGCTCGCCCATCCTCGCGCAGGAACACGTCGACCAGACCTACTACGTCGAGAGCGGGCTGTTCCAGCGCCGGCCCGACTACCTGCTGAAGGTGCGCGGCATGTCGATGCGCGACGCCGGCATCATGGACGGCGACCTGCTCGCCGTGCAGTCCACGCGCGAAGCGAAGAACGGCCAGATCATCGTGGCGCGGCTGGGCGACGACGTCACCGTCAAGCGCTTCCGGCGCAACAAGCACCTCATCGAGCTGCACGCGGAAAACCCGGACTATCCCACCATCGTCGTGGAACCGGGCGAGCCCTTCGAGGTGGAGGGCGTGGCCGTCGGCCTGATCCGCAACACCATGCTCATGTAACCCCCGCGGCGTCCGCAGGTGGCAGGCGTATGGCGAGGCATCGCCATCACCCTGCGGCCGCCGCATGTCCCAGTGAATCCTGCCTGTGTCTTTCCATCCAAGGAGTTGTCACATGGCAAACGCTTTCTTCCTCCCGCTGGCCAACCTCTTCGCGTCGCTGCAGGGCCTGGCTTCGTTCTTCGCCGGCCGGCCTGGCGCCACCGCGTACGTGCCGGAGCGCGCGCCCGTGCGCACGCCGGTGTGGCAAGGGCCCGTGCGCCAGCCGCCCGCGCGCCCGCAGCCGGCCAAGGCGCTGCGCATCGTGCGGGTGGTGGAGCCGTGCGCCTCGCGCGCCGTGGCGGGGCGCATGGTGATCTCCGGCCGCATGGCCGACGTCTGCGCGGAGCTCGACCGGCTCGCCGCCCTGGAAGCGGGCAACGACACGGGCACGCTCGCGCGGGCCGTGGGCTGGCGCTGAATTACTTCTGCGCGCCCGCCAGGTAATCGGCCTTGCCCAGGTCCACGCCGTTGTGGCGCAGGATCGCGTACGCCGTCGTCACGTGGAAGAAGAAGTTCGGCAGCACCCAGGTGGTGAGGTAGGCCTGCGCCGTCATGGTGCGGGTCTTGTCGCGGCCGACCGGGAAGGTGACTTCCTTGTCCTCCGTGCCGTCCAGCTTGTCCGCCGGCACGGTCGCGAGGTAGTCCAGCGTCTTCTGGATGCGCGCCTTCAGCTCGGGGAAGGTCGCCTCGGTGTCGTCGAACCTGGGCGCCTCGACGCCGGAAATGCGGGCGACGCCCAGCTTGGCGGCGTCGCAGGCGATCAGGATCTGGCGCGTGAAGGGCAGCATGTCCGGCGCCAGGCGCGCGGTCGCCAGCACGGAGGCGTCGAACTTGCGCACCTGGGCGCTGGCCTCGCCCTTGTCGAGGATGTGGCTCAGGTTGCGCAGCATGTGCTGGAAGACGGGGACGCTGCCGGTGTACATGGAAAGGGCCATTCGCGGGAACTCCTGGAAACGAAAAGGCCGCATCCTAGCGCCGCCGTGCGACGCCTGCCGCGGACAGCGCGGGACCCAAGGCACAATCGGGGGCAATGAACATCGTCATTCTCGATGACTACCAGGACGCCGTGCGCAAGCTGCAGTGCGCGTCCAAGCTCGAGGCCTACCCGGCCAAGGTCTTCACCAACACCGTCAAGGGCATCGGCCAGCTGTCGGTGCGCCTGCGCGACGCGGACGTGATCGTCCTGATCCGCGAACGCAGTTCCATCACGCGCCAACTCGTGGAGAAGCTGCCGCGCCTGAAGCTGATCTCGCAGACGGGCCGCGTCGGCGCGCACGTGGACATCGAGGCCTGCACCGAGCGTGGCATCGCGGTGGCCGAGGGCGTGGGCTCGCCCATCGCGCCGGCGGAACTCACCTGGGCGCTGATCATGACGGCCATGCGCCGCCTGCCGCAGTACATCAGCAGCCTGAAGCACGGCGCCTGGCAGCAGTCCGGGATGAAGTCCGCGTCCATGCCGCCCAACTTCGGCGTGGGCATGGTGCTGCGCGGCAAGACGCTGGGCATCTGGGGCTACGGCAAGATCGGCCAGCTCGTGGCCGGCTACGGCAAGGCCTTCGGCATGCGCGTGCAGGTCTGGGGCAGCCCCGAGTCGCGTGCGAAGGCGGAGGCGGACGGCCTCATCGCCGCTCCCAGCCGCGAGGCGCTGTTCACCGACAGCGACGTGCTCAGCCTGCACCTGCGCCTGAACGAGGACACCTTCGGCATCGTGAAGCTGGAAGACCTCAATCGCATGAAGCCGACCTCGCTGATCGTCAACACCTCGCGTGCCGAGCTGGTGGAGCCCGAGGCGCTGATCGCCGCCCTGAACCGCGGCCGCCCGGGCATGGCGGCCATCGACGTGTTCGAGAGCGAGCCCATCCTGCAAGGCCATGCGCTGCTGCGGCTGGAGAACTGCATCTGCACGCCGCACATCGGCTACGTGGAGCAGGAAAGCTACGAGCTCTACTTCGGTGCCGCGTTCGACAACGTCGTGAACTACATCCGCGGCACGCCGACGAACATCGTCAATCCCGGCGCGCTGCAGGTACGCCGCTAGGGTTATTCGAAACACGGATGATGCGCTCCCGTCATCCGTGAACCCGCCCCGGGAGCCCATGTCCGCGTCCGCCACCACCCTTGCCGCGCCCCCGCGGACCGCCCTGCCCGCGGTGCTGTGGCCCATGCTGTTCGGCAACTTCGTGATCGGCACGGGCGTGATGACGGTGCCGGGCACGCTCAACGAGATCAGCGGCAACCTGACCGTCTCGGTGGCCACGGCGGGGCAGCTCATTTCCGCGGGCGCGATCCTGATGTGCGTGGGCGCGCCGCTCTGCGCGGCGCTCGTGGCGGGCTGGGACCGCCGGCGGCTGCTCGCGCTGTCCATGCTCTGGTACGCGCTGCTCCACCTCGCGTGCGCCCTCGCGCCGAGCTTCTCGTTCCTGCTCGCGATGCGGGTGCTGGCGCTGGTCTCGCCGGCGATCTTCACGCCGCAGGCCGCGGCCTGCGTGGGCCTGCTGGTGCCGCCCGAGCAACGCGGCCGCGCGATCACCTTCATCTTCGTGGGCTGGTCGGTGGCCTCCGTCCTCGGCATGCCGCTCGCGGCCTACGTCGGCGGCACGCTGGGCTGGCGCGCCGCCTTCGTCGTGGTGGCCGTCCTGAGCGTCGCCAGCGCGGTGTGGGTGTGGCGTGCCATGCCCGACGGCGTGAAGCCGCCCGCCCTCTCCCGCGCCGCGTGGGCCGAGACCTTCCGTTCGCGCGCGCTCATGACCTGCGTGCTGGTGACCGTGCTCTACGCCGGCGGGCAGTTCGTGCTGTTCTCCTACTTCGCGCCCTACTTCAAGCGCGAGCTGGGGCTGACGCCGGGCGCCTTGAGCCTGTATTTCATGTGGTTCGGCGCCTTCGGGCTCGTGGGCAACATGCTGATGGCGCGCTACATCGACCGCATCGGCGCGGCGCGCGCGGTGATGGTCGGCATCGCGCTCATGGCGGCGAGCATGCTGCTGTTCCCGCTGGGCACGAGCCTGTGGCTCGCGGCCGCGGTGAGCGTCCCCTGGGCGCTCGGCTGCTTCTCGTCCAACTCCGCGCAACAGGCGCGGCTGGTCGGCATCGCGCCGGCGCTCGCGGCAGCCTCGGTCGCCCTCAATTCGTCGGCGATGTACGCGGGCCAGGCACTCGGTGCCGCGTCCGGCGGCTGGCTGATCGAGAACGCCGGCATGCACACGCTGCACTGGGCCGGCTTCGCGGGCCTGCTGGCCGCCATGGCCGCCAGCGCACTCGCAACGCACTACGCGCGGCGTGGCGCCTGAACGCGCGTCAGCGCTGCTTGTCCGCCGCGTCCGGTCCGTGGGCGGCCGGATCGAAGGTGCTGATGTCGAAGTCGAGTCCGGGCAGGTCCGCGGGGGTGGTGTCGGGCACGGCCTCGCCCCCGAGATCGATGTCCACGCCGAGCCGCGCGGACGCGGGCGGGATCATCAGCTTCTCATGCTCCGTCAGCGGCGGCTCGTCCGGAAGGTCCAGGCTGTTCAGGGGCTGCAGCGAGGTTTCGCTGAAGCCGGTGGTCGCACGCGGCGCGCTCGCCGGCTCCTCGCCCAGCATGTCCTGCGCGATGTGGTACAGGAGGACCAGCTCGCGGTACGCCTCCAGCGTGAACGGCTCCGCGCCCGGCAGGTGCGGCTTGCGGAAGATGGATTCCTCGATCACGTCCAGCACGCGCCGCGCGGGCCACAGGGCGACGATGCGGCTCAGCGCGCGGCCGTAGTTCTCCAGCGAAGCCGAAGGCTCGTCGAAGTGCTCGAAATCCGGCACCTGCGCCGCGAAGCGCTGGCCGAATTCGGCGCGCAGGCGCTCGAACTCCGCGCGCCGGCCCAGGGAGTGGTACAGCTCCAGCAGGTCCATCCACGCCAGCGCCCCCGTCTCCACCTGGTCGTGCACGTGGGCCTCGAGCACGGCGAGCGCCTGCTCGGTCTCGCCGATGGACAGGAAGAAGTCCGCCTTGTCGTGGACGTCGATCAGCTCCTGCACGCCGACCATGCGCAAGGTGCCGCCGCGGCTCGCCTGGAACTCGTCGCCCGCGCCCCAGGCCGAGGCCGGCGCTTGCGGGGAGGCCGGCGTTCGCGCCGGCGCGGGAGCGGACGGCCGCACCGCCGGCGCTCGCGCGACGGGCACAGGCACGACGGTCGGCTCGCGGGGTGCCGTCGGAGGTTCTTCCGGGATCGTGGGCGCATGCGCCTCCGTCGATTCGCCGTGCGCCTCGAACCAGCGGCCCACCTGCTCCAGCTGCCGTACGCGCCACCAGCGCCAGGCCAGCGCGCCAAGCAGCGCCGCCAATGCTGCGGCGAGCGCGAGCACCAGCCACAGGGCCACCTGCCGGCTGCCGTCGGCCTCCTGCACCTGCGTCTTGAGCTGCGCGAGTTCGGCCTGGTTCTGGCGGCTCGTGTCGCGCAGCGTGCCCAGCTCCTGCTGGAGAGCCTGCAAGCGGACGAACTCGTCCACGGACTGCTCGGGCGACCGTTGCAGCGCCTGCCACAGGGTGACGAGCTGCTCGCGGCGTTGCGGGTCCACGCCGGTCTGCGTGGCCAGCTCGGGCGAGAAGCGCAGCACGGGAGCGCGCTCGACACCCAGGTCCAGCGGTTCCAGCCGCAGGCGTGCCTGCGGCGGCTCGCGCCGCGCACGCGGGGCGGGTGCCGGAGCCCGGGCCCTGACGGGCGCGCGCGGTGCCGCGGAAGGTGCCGCCGCCGCTGACGGCGCCGCGCGGCTGCGGGGCACGGCGGCAGGCGCCGGCGCGGCCCGCGCCTGCGTGCCCGGTGCCGTCGGCTGCGCCGCGGCCCGCGTGGCCGCGGAACGCGCGGCAGGCTCTTCCTCCGGGGGGAGTTCGGCCAGGAGCACGAAACGCCGCGTGCTCGCCTGCGTGCAGCCGACCCGCAGGTACACGGTCACCATCGGCTCGTCCACGGGCGTGCTGGAGGTGATCCGCACCTGGCCCTGCGCCGGGCCGCTCGCCTCCCAGCGCACGGCAGGCGCGGCCACGCGCGCGTCGCCGTAGAACACTTCGACGTTCGGGCAAGGGCTGTCGCCGGTGGCCGCGTCGAGGCTGACCGGCACCGTCACTTCCAACGGCCGCCCGATCAGCGCGGCGCCGTGGGCACGCCCCAGGGTGAGCGCGCCGGCTTCCCCCGCCAGCAGCCATCCGCATGCCGCGACGGCGAGGATACGGACGGTAACGGCGTGCAACATCGGGGCGATTCTAGGCACGGCCGGGCTCCCGCGACAAAAAAGTTTCGCGAGGAAGGGGCCCCGTCAGGCACCGATAATCGCCTGATGGAGACCCGTTACAAAACGACAGGCGTGGCAGGAGCCGGCGCCATGGGGCGCGGCATCGCGCAGATCGCCGCCCAGGCCGGCAGCACCGTCCGCCTGTACGACACGCAACCCGAGGCCGTGCAGCGCGCCATCCAGGAGCTGGGCGCGCAGTGGGACCGCCTGCGCGAGAAAGGCCGCATGGACGAAGCCGCGGTCGCCGCGGCCAAGGAGCGCCTGCGCCCGGCCACCTCGCTGCAGGACCTCGCCGACTGCGACCTCGTGGTCGAGGCGATCGTCGAGCGCCTCGACGTCAAGCGCTCGCTGTTCTCGCAGCTGGAAGACATCGTCGGCCCGGACACCGTCCTCGCCACCAACACCTCCTCCCTGTCCGTGACCGCGATCGCCGCGGGACTGAAGCGGCCGCAGCGCTTCGCCGGCTACCACTTCTTCAACCCCGTGCCGCTGATGAAGGTGGTGGAGGTGATCGCGGGGCTGAAGACGGATCCGTCGGTCTGCGAGGGGCTCACCGCCTTCGCGAAGCAGATGGGCCACACGCCCGTGCAGGCGCAGGACACGCCCGGCTTCATCGTCAACCACGCCGGCCGTGGCTACAACACGGAAGCGCTGCGCATCGTCAGCGAGGGCGTGGCCGACTTCGCCACCATCGACCGCATCCTGCGCGACCAGGTCGGCTTCCGCCTCGGCCCGTTCGAGCTGATGGACCTCACCGGCCTCGACGTCTCGCACCCGGTGATGGAGTCGATCTACCAGCAGTATTACGACGAGCCGCGCTACCGGCCCAGCGTCATCACCGCGCAGCGGCTCGCGGGCAACGTGCTGGGTCGCAAGACGGGCGAAGGCTTCTACCGCTACGCCGACGGCAAGGCGCAGGTCGCCCCCGAGCCGGCGGTGCCGAAGGTGGACGAGATGCCGCCCGTGTGGGTGTCCACGCGCGCGGCGCGCCGCGCAGAGCTGTTCCAGCTGCTGAAGGACCTGGGCGCCACGATCGAGACGGGCCAGTCGCCGTCCATGCAGGCGCTGACGCTCGTCGCGCCCCTGGGCTTCGACGTGACGACGGTCGCCGTCGTGGAGCGCCTCGACCCCGCGCGCACGGTCGGCATCGACATGCTCATCGAGGATGCGGCCACCAAGCGCCGCGTGCTGGCCACGAACCCCGCGACGCGCGCCGACATGCGCGACGCCGCGCACGCCCTGTTCGCGCGCGACGGCAAGCCGGTGAGCGTGATCCGCGACTCCGGCGGCTTCGTCACGCAGCGCGTGGTGGCCACCATCGTCAACATCGCGTCGGACATCTGCCAGCAGCGCGTCTGCACCCCGCGCGACCTCGAGACGGCGGTCACGCTGGGCCTCGGCTACCCGATGGGCCCGCTCGCCATGGGCGACCGCTGGGGCCCCACGAACGTGCTGGAAGTGCTGTTCAACCTGCAGACCGTCTACGGCGACCCGCGCTACCGCCCCAGCCCGTGGCTGCGCCGCCGCGGCGCGATCGGGCTGTCCCTGCTGCAGGAAGAAGCCTGATGGCCGCCGAGCTGAAGAGCGCGAGCGAGGGCCGCACGATGGTCCTCACCATCAGCAACCCCGACCACCGCAACGCGCTGGGCCCGGAGATCTACGCCGCGGGGGTCGAGGCGCTCAACGCGGCCGACAGCAACCCGGACGTGCGCAGCGTGGTGATCACCGGCGCAGGCAGCACCTTCTGCGCCGGCGGCAACCTGCAGCGCCTGCTCGACAACCGCAGCAAGCCGCCCGAAGTGCAGGCGCAGTCCATCGAGGGGCTGCATGGCTGGATCGAAGCGATCCGCACCTTCCCCAAGCCGGTGATCGCCGCGGTGGAAGGCGCCGCCGCGGGCGCGGGCTTCTCGCTCGCGCTTGCCTGCGACTTCATCGTCGCGGCGGACAACGCGGTGTTCGTCATGGCGTACAGCACCGTCGCGCTCTCGCCGGACGGCGGCGGCACGTGGTCGCTCTCCCGCGCCCTGCCCCGGCCGCTCGTGAACGAGCTGCTCATGTGCGGCGAACGCGTGGGCAGCGCGCGCCTGCAGCAGCTGGGCCTGGTCAACCGCGTCACGCCCGCCGGCGGTGCGCTGCAGGAGGCGCTGGCGCTCGCGACCCGGCTCAACGAGCGGGCGCCCAATGCGCTGGCGAGCATCAAGGAACTGGTGAACGACGCCCCGCAGGCGACGCTCGTCCAGCAGCTCGCGAGCGAACGCGAGCACTTCGTGAGGAACCTGCACCACGCGAATGGCGGGATCGGGATCCGGGCCTTCCTGGACAAGCAGCCGCCGAAGTATTCGTGACGAGGCAGCTGGGGTTCGCTGGCGCGAAACCCAGCCTACGGGTTCGCGCCGGTTTCGTAGGCTGGGTTTCGCGCCAGCGAACCCCAGCGACGCGCCACGCGCCACCTCGTAGGCTGGGTTTCCCGCCAGCGAACCCCAGCGACGCGCCGAGGCGCCACCTCGTAGGCTGGGTTTCGCGCCAGCGAACCCCAGCGATGGGACGCTCAGGTGACAACCCTGAGCGACCGCCCGCGTCCCGGGCGTGACAATGCGGCGCAGCAGCAGTCGCTCACAAGACAGACCATGGACGACCCGATTCTTACCATCGAGGAACGCGCGGCAATCAACAGCGGCCGCTGGTTTTCCTCCCTGTCACCTTCCCTCCGCCACGACATCCTCCGATGCGCCTTCGTCAAACGCTTCAAGGATGGCGACCTGATCTGTGCCCGCGGCGATCCGGCCGAGTTCTGGAGCGCGGTGGCGCGCGGCTCGGTGCGGGTGAGCTCGACCTCGATCACCGGCAAGCAGGTGACGCTGCAGTACGTGGAGCCGGGCATCTGGTTCGGCGACGTGGCGATGTTCGACGGCGAGCGCCGCACGCACGATGCCTATGCGCATGGCGACACGACCATGCTGATGGTCTCGCGCGCCGACCTGCAGAAGATCCTCGCGCAGCACGTGGAGCTGTACGAAGCGCTGCTGCGCCTGCAGGCGCGGCGCATCCGCCAGCTCTTCGGCCTGGTGGAGGACCTGAACACCCTGCCCCTGCGCGCGCGCCTGGCCAAGCAGCTGGCGCACCTGGTGCGCAGCTACGGCGTGCCCTCGCTCGCCAATGGCGGCGAGGTGCGCATCGGCCTGCAGCTCGCGCAGGAGGAACTGGCGCACCTGCTGGGCGCCTCGCGCCAGCGCGTGAACCAGGAGCTCAAGCAGATGGAGCGCGAGGAAGTGATCCGCATCGAGCCGGGAGGCCTGGTGGTGCGCGACCGCGAGGCGCTGATGCGCATCGTCGAGGCCGACAACTAGGACGGGGAGACGCAGCATGAGCGACAACAACTACGAGCATTTCGTCGGCACCCGTCCCGTCTCCGACAAGCACGCGTTCGACACGGCGGCGCTGTCCGCCTGGCTGGAGAAGAACCTCGAGGGTTTCCGCGGGCCGCTGTCCGTGGAGATGTTCAAGGGCGGCCAGTCCAATCCCACCTACAAGCTCGTGACGCCGCAGCGCACCTACGTGATGCGCTCCAAGCCGGGCCCGGTGGCGAAGCTGCTGCCGTCGGCGCACGCGATCGAGCGCGAGTTCGCGGTCATGAGCGGCCTGCATGGCACGGCGGTCCCCGTGCCCCGCATGCACGCGCTGTGCGAGGACGAGTCCGTCATCGGCCGTGCCTTCTACGTGATGGAGTTCATGGAAGGGCGCGTGCTGTGGGACCAGGCGCTCCCCGGCATGACGCAGGCGCAGCGCGGCGAGATCTACGACGAGATGAACCGCGTCATCGCGGCGCTGCACACGGTGAAGTTCGCCGAGCGCGGGCTCGCGAACTACGGCAAGCCCGGCAACTACTTCGAGCGCCAGATCGGCCGCTGGAGCAAGCAGTACAAGGCCTCCGCCGACGGAGCCGGGCCCATGAGCCAGCCGATCCCGGAGATGGAGAAGCTGGTGGAATGGCTGCCGGCGCACATCCCCGCCGCCGCGCGCGACGAGAGCAAGGTCTCCATCGTGCACGGCGACTACCGCCTGGACAACCTGATGTTCCACGCCGGCGAGCCGCGCGTGATCGCGGTGCTGGACTGGGAGCTGTCGACGCTCGGCCACCCGCTGGCCGACTTCAGCTACCACTGCATGGCCTTCCACATCCCGCACGGTTCCTTCCGCGGCATCGGCGGCCTCGACCTCGCGGCGCTCGGCATCCCGAACGAGGACGAATACATGCGGCGCTATTGCGACCGCACCGGCCTCGCCACCGTCGCCGACCTGAAGGCCGACTGGAACTTCTACATGGCCTACAACATGTTCCGCATCGCCGCCATCCTGCAGGGCATCGCCAAGCGGGTGGAAGCCGGCACGGCCTCGAGCGCGCAGGCCGTCGCCTCGGGCAAGACCGCGCGGCCGATGGCCGAACTCGCCTGGACCTTCGCGCAGAAGGCCTGACCCCATCCACCCCCGGGAGAAAGCAACATGGACTTCGACTACTCCGACAAGACCAAGGAACTCCAGGCGCGCCTGCAGAAGTTCATGGACGACCACGTCTACCCGAACGAGAAGACGTACAAGCAGCAGCTGCAGGCGAACACGGAGGCCGGCAAGCGCTGGACGCCGCTGCCCGTGATCGAGGAGCTCAAGCCCAGGGCCCGGGCCGCGGGCCTGTGGAACCTGTTCCTCCCGGTCGACACCGCCGAAGCCTCCGGCTACAAGGGCGCGGGCCTCACCAACCAGGAATACGCGCCCCTCGCAGAGATCATGGGCCGCGTGCCGTGGGCGAGCGAGGTGTTCAACTGCTCCGCGCCCGACACCGGCAACATGGAGACGATCGCGCGCTACGGCTCCGACGAGATCAAGGCGCGCTGGCTCAAGCCGCTGCTGAATGGCGAGATCCGCTCCGCCTTCGCGATGACGGAGCCGGAGGTCGCCTCCTCCGACGCGACGAACATCGAGACGCGCATCGAGCGCCAGGGCGACCACTACGTCGTCAACGGCCACAAGTGGTGGATCTCCGGCGCGGCGGACCCGCGCTGCAAGGTCTTCATCACCATGGGCAAGACCGATCCCGAGGCGCCGCGGCATTCGCAGCAGAGCATGATCGTCGTGCCGGCGGACACGCCCGGCATCCGCATCGTGCGGCCGCTCAACGTGTTCGGCTACGACGACGCGCCACACGGCCACGTGGAGATGTACTTCGAGAACGTGAAGGTGCCGGCCGGCAACATCCTGCTGGGCGAAGGCCGCGGCTTCGAGATCGCGCAGGGCCGCCTGGGCCCGGGCCGCATCCACCACTGCATGCGCCTGATCGGCCTGGCCGAACGCGCGCTGGAACTGATGTGCCGCCGCTCGCTGTCCCGCGTGGCCTTCGGCAAGGCCATCGCGCAGCAGACCGTCACGCAGGAGCGCATCGCGGAAGCGCGCTGCAAGATCGACATGGCGCGCCTGCTGACGCTGAAGGCGGCGTGGATGATGGACGTGGCCGGCAACAAGGTCGCCAAGACCGAGATCGCGATGATCAAGGTGGTGGCGCCCAACATGGCCTGCCAGGTGATCGACTGGGCGATGCAGGCCCACGGCGGCGGCGGCGTCTCCGACGACTTCCCGCTCGCCAGCGCCTACGCCGGCGCCCGCACCCTGCGCTTCGCCGACGGTCCGGACGAAGTGCACCGCAACGCGATCGCGAAGTGGGAGCTGGGGAAGTACGGGAGCTACGGGAAGGATGCGAACGTGCCGGTGACGCGCGGGTCGTGACAATGAGCAAAGCGGCCTTTCGGCCGCTTTGCTTCTCCGGGTCCCCGCCTGCGCGCACTGCTGTCCGGAATAAATCCTGATCATCCAAACAGCCCCGGCTGAAGGGCTGTTTGGATTTCTTGTTGTTGGCGTCGTCGTCGCCACCAGGACTCGTCCTGCTGGGGGCGATGGAACAACCCGGTGCGCAGCTCCGCCAAGGCAGCCCATAGACTGGGGTGCCTGGCCTTTGCGTTGAGGATGGCTACCAGCACGTAGGCGATCAGCGCCGTGAGGATCTGGATGCGGATTGCGTTTTCGTTCTGGCCGAGGAAACGCCGCAGCCGCAGGTGCTGCTTGATCCACTTGAAAAACAGCTCGATTTCCCAGCGCTGTCGATAGAGCTGCGCGATCTCGGCAGCCGGCGCTTCCAGGTCGTTGGTCACCAGCACCAAGCTGTCTTCCCCTGCACGCGCCACCTCGATGCGCCGCAACAGCCCAGCGTAGGCATTGCAGTGGCCACCGCGATTGCTTCGATGCGTGAATCGCACCACCGCGTCGTTCAGGATCTGGCTCGCATCGGCTTCGGCAATGGCCCTGGCGCACACCTGAGTCACGGCCGCGTTGCGCTTCAGGCGCGTCACAAAGCGAGCGCCGCCGGCGTCGAGTCGGTTCCACCACGAGTAATCGCAGTAGCCTTTGTCAAAGACGTAGCTCGCTCCTGCTACCGGCTGCAGCTTGCGGCCCTCCTCGACATCGTTGACGTTGGCAGCCGTGATCGTCTGCTGCACGGGCAACTGCTGGTTGCTTGAGAACAGCAGGTGAAGCTTCAGACCCGGAGTGCGCGTGGCGCTGGCGTGCGTCCATTGCGAGCCGCGGCCGCGCAGCGCGATGGTTGTGGAATCCAGCAGCAGCAATAGCTCTTCGCCCTCGCGCTTCAGACTCGGCCTGGCTACCTGGATCAGCGCGCGTAGCGTCTCAGCAAAGATCTGAGGGTTACGCTTGCCGTTGGCATCGGCCAGCGTCGTGCGGTGCACCGCTCGCGTGTTCAGGTGGTAATGCTGGCTGCGATGCTGGTTGAACCCCGCCTCCAATTCGCGCAGGCTGCCCACGCCGCTTAGCTGCGCGTACACCATTGCCACCAAGTGGCTCCAGCAACTGAAGCCCTTGCTGTGGCGATCGCCTCGGTACTTGTCGACGGCGTTCTGGAACGCCCCGCGGGGCAGGCCTTGGAGGACCTGCTGCATTCGGCTTATCCTGTAAATGTTGCGGCCCCTTTCTTGTTGAGGCAAAGGTTTGGCGACCGGGGTTCTACCCCCTTCAGCGGAAACGCCGCAACACCTTTTCTCTCCCGTGCGCCTTCATAGCGCGCGATCTATCCAGTGGATAAACGACAAAGCCGCTCCAGGAGCGGCTTTGCGCGTGGGCCTCATCCAGCCCGCTTCAAGTCTTGCGATCTCCCGTGTGGCCTTTTTGATAACGCCACGCGGGCTTGGCGCAACACGCCAGATTTATTCCGGACAGCAGTGCGCCTGCGCGGGGATGACGGATTCGCCTACTTCCTGAACGCGTGCAGCCCGCTCTCGCAAGCGCTCACGAACACGTCGGTCGCGTGGTCCAGCGTGTGCATCTCGGGCGGCATGTACTGCATGCGCAGGTAGCACTTGCCGCGCAGCAGGACGATCATGAAAGGCACCTGCGCGGTCGGCGACGGGTCCGGCCACGACATCAGTTGGGAGACGAGGTGCTCGTCCACCCAGGCGAGCGCCGTCTCGCGCGCGTCCGCCAGCACCGCGTAGCGCGTCCAGAAGTCGTTGGCCGGGCCTTCCCAGCCGATCTCGTCGTACATGGCGAGCCAGCGCATCTCCTCGGGCAGGCGCGGGTCCGCCGTGGTCTGCAGGGTGTCGGTGATCATGCTGTAGGCGCGGCGCTCCAGCGCCTCCTTCAGCGGGCGGTTGATCACCATGGCGCCGACGTCGTCGTCGACGCCCAGTTCGGCGCGGGCGCGCAGTTCCTCGCCGGTGATGTAGTCGCGGGTGGGCCGGCCCAGCTCCATGCGCCAAGGCCGTCCGCCGACCTTGCCCTGCATGGTCATGGAGCTCCCCAGCGTGCCGCCGGAGAACGTCATGCCCCGCGACGCGGCCCACTCGGACACCGGCCCGGGGGCCTGTGCAAGGGTGCTGTCGCTGCGCTCCTTGACCTCCCGGTGGAAGGCTTTCTTGATGCGTTCGAACATGCGGGGGGCTTTCGCCTAAAGTGGCGCCATTATGGATTGAAACAGGAGGTTACGCGCGTGTCCACCATCGAGGTCCATTCCTGGCCGACGCCCAACGGGCACAAGGTCCACATCATGCTCGAGGAATGCGGGCTGCCCTGGCGGGCCATCCCCGTCGACATCGGCAAGGGGGAGCAGTTCCGGCCCGACTTCCTCGCGATCAGCCCGAACAACAAGATCCCGGCCCTCGTGGATCCGGACGGGCCGGACGGCCAGCCGATCTCGCTCTTCGAGTCGGGCGCCATCCTCGTGTACCTCGCCGGCAAGACGGGACGCTTCCTGCCCGCCGGCGACCGCGGGAAGTACGAGGTGCTGCAGTGGCTGATGTTCCAGATGGGCGGCGTGGGGCCCATGCTCGGACAGGCCCACCACTTCCGCATGTACGCCCCCGAGAAGGTGCCTTACGCCATCGACCGCTACACCAACGAGGCGCGCCGTCTTTACGCAGTGATCGACAAACGGCTGGCGCAAAGCGAGTGGCTGGGGGGCGCCGAGTACTCCATCGCGGACATCGCCACCTTCCCGTGGCTGCGCAGCTGGCAGAACCAGGGCATCGTGCTGGAGGAGTACCCGCACCTGAAGCGCTGGTTCGACACCATCGCGGAACGGCCGGCGGTGCAGCGCGGCGTGCAGGTGCTGGCCGGGCTGCGCAAGCCGATCACCGACGACAAGTCGCGCGAGGTCCTGTTCGGCGCGACGCAGTACCAGCGGCGCTGACCGGGATCAGGCGGCCACGGCGGCGCCGGCCGCGCGCAGCGCCTCGCGCAGCTGGCGCATGGTGTACGGCTTGCGCAGCACGGTGCGCGCGCCGTCGACCTCCTGCGCGGTGTAGCCCGTGGCGACGACCACCGGCAGCTCCGGGCGGTGGCGCTCGCACCAGGCGGCGAGGTCGAGGCCACTGGCCGCGCCAGGCATCACGACGTCGCTGAAGACCACGTCGCAGGCGCCGCCGCCCTGCAGCCAGGCGAGCGCCTCGTCGCCGGTCGCGCAGAGGGTCACCCGGTGGCCTTCGGCCTGCAGGGCCGGCTCGACGACGCTCGCCACGAGCACGTCGTCTTCCACCATCAGCACGTGCAGCGGCGCGGCGGGCGCGCCGTCGTCCGCCAGCGGGCCTTCGTCGGCGTCCACGTCCCCGGACGCGGGCAGGACGAGGGTCACGGTGGTCCCGCCGCCCGGCGCGCTGGCGAGGTGCACGTCGCCGCCGCTGCCGCGCGCGAAGGCCAGCACCTGCGGCAGGCCCAGGCCGCTGCCGGCGCCCACGGGCTTGGTCGTGAAGTAGGGGTCGAACACCTTGGCCTGGAGCTCCGGCGGGATGCCGGGGCCATCGTCCCGCACTTCCAGGCAGACGTAGGCGCCCGGCGCCAGCTCGCGCAGGTCGCCGGGTGCCGCGGGCCGCGCGCGCAGGGTGATCTCGCCACCTTGCGGCATGGCATCGCGTGCGTTGAACACCAGGTTGAGCAGCGCCAGCTCCATCTGCGTGGGGTCCGCGTGGACCGCGCGCACGTCCGGATGCACGTCGGCGGAGAGGCGGATGCGCTCGCCCACCGCGCGCCGCGTGAGCTCCTCGTGCCGCAGGAGGAAGTCGCGCAGCGGCACGGCCCGCGGCTGCAGGGGCTGCCTGCGGCCGAAGGCGAGCATCTGCCGCACGAGGGCCGCGCCCTTGCTGCAGGCGTTGAGCGCCGCCGTGACAGCGCGCGTGTGCACGCCCGCGGGCGTCGAACGCTCCACGACGTGCAGGCCCATGCTGATGGTCTGCAGGAGGTTGTTGAAGTCGTGCGCGATGCCGCCCGTGAGCCGGCCGATGGCCTCGTGCTTCTGCGCCTCGTGCAGGCGCAGCTCGGCCTGGCGCGCCTCGCGCACGGCCTCCTCCACCTTCTCCTGCAGGACGCGCCCGGAGGCTTCCAGCCGCTGGCCGGCGTCGTGCATCGCGAACGCCACGGCATCGGCCTCGCGCACGCCCGTCCCGGTGCGCGCGGGGACCTCGTTGCGCCCGAGGGCGTCGGCGGACGCCCTGAGCACCGCGAACGGACGCGCGATGCGGCGCGCGGCATAGAAGGCCAGCCCCAGGCCGAACAGCAGGAGCACGGCCGACGCGAGCGAGGCCTGCACCGTCAGGCGCCAGGCCGGCGCCTCCAGCGCGGACATGGGCAGGGCCGTGACGATGGTCCAGCCGTAGCGATTGGGCAGGCTGACGTAGCTGAGGGAGGCCACCCCGTCGAGCGTGACCGACTGGCCAAAGCCGCCTTTCGCGGAGCGCAGGCGCTCGCGGATCTGGCCGGTCGCCGCGACGCCGACCCAACGCGCGGGGTCGCGGCTGCGGGCGATCACCTGGAACTGGTCGTCGACCGCGGACGCGATCATCCCGTCGACGCCCACGCCGCGGTGCTGCGCCAGCACGCGCTGCAGCACCGCGGGGTCCACGGCCACGCCGACGTTGTAGCGCGCGGGGCGGCGAGCCTCCGGCGCGAACACGCCGAGCACCGGCTTCTCCACGACGGGTGCGGTGGCGATGAAGCGCACGACGGGCGCGCCGTCCACGAGGAAGACCCTCGGATCCGGCCGGGGCAAGGCGCGCGGCCCCGGCAGCAGGGTGTTCACGAGCTGCTGCTCGCGGTCGACGAGGAAGACCCAGTTGCCCTTGTCGCCCACCGCGCGGCCGGCCTCCCCGTGGAAGCGGACCAGGTCGCCCGCATGGAGCGCGTCCGACGCGCTGAGCGCCCGGGCCAGCACGACGGCCTTGTCCAGCTCCGCCTCCACCGTCGCATTGAGGTTCTCGGCCGCCGCCTGCATGCGGCCGCGCGCCGCGCCCTCCTCGCGCAGGTAAGTGGCATGGGCGAGCAGCGCCAGCGCCAGCATGGCGGGCAGCCACACCGACAGCACCAGCAACACCAGGCGCGCCTGGATGCTCCATGCATTCGGGCGGGAAAAGACGGCGGGCATCGGGCGAGTCTAGCCACCCGGCGCCAAAGCGCTAGGGGGCGCGCACCCGCAAGCTGCTGAATACCGCGGAAGCCGCGGCCAGCGCGGCGGCCAGCCCCAGCGCGATCGCGGGCCCGCCGTCCTGCACGCCCTGCACGCTGAAGATCAGCCCGAGCAGCACGGCACCGAGCGACTGCCCCGTGAGCCGCGCCGTGCCCAGCATGCCGCTCGCCGCGCCGGCGCGGTGCAAGGGCGCGCTCGTCACGATCGTGTGGTTGTTCGGCGACTGGAACAGGCCGAAGCCCGCCCCGCACAGCGCCATGGGCAGCGCGATGCGCCAGTCCGCGGGATGGTCCGGCAACAGGGCCAGCAAGGCGAGCCCGATGGCCAGCAGCGCCAGGCCCACGCCCCCGAGCACCCCGCCGCCGATGCGGTGGATCAGCCGCCCCGCGACCGGTGCGACCAGGACGATGGCGGCCGGCCAGGCGGTGATCAGCAGCCCCGCCTGGAAGTGGCTGCGGCCCTGCCCTTCCAGCAGCAGGAAGGGCAAGGCGATGAAGGCGAGCGTCTGCGCCGAGAACGCGCTCACCGAGGTGCACATCGACAGCGCGAACACGCGGATGCGCAGCAGGTCCACGGGAAAGAGCGGCTCCGCCAGCCGGCGCTGCCGCCGCAGGTACCACCAGCCGACCAGGCCGCCGAGCGCCAGCATGCCGCACGCGAGCGCCAGCCCGCGCGCATCGACCGCGCCGCCCTTGCGCGCGCCGAACGCGTCCGCGGCGAGGAACACCAGCGAGAACATGGCGATGTTCATCGCGACGTCGACGACGCGCGGACCCGTGGCAGTCGAGGGCCGCGCATTGCGCGGGAGCGCGCGGCGGGCGAGGACGAAGACGACCACGTCCAGTGGGAGCTGCACGATGAACAGCCACGGCCAGGACGCGACCGACAGCACCAGCGCCGCAAGGCTGGGGCCCGCCACGGAGGATGCCGCGACGACCACCGAGTTGAGCGCGATGCCGCGACCGAGCACGCTCGACGGATAGGTCAGGCGCACCAGCGCGGCGTTGACGGCCATCATGCCGGCCGCCCCCACACCCTGCAGCGCCCGCGCGGCGGCGAGCAGCGGCAGCGTCGGCGCCAGCACGCAGGCGAGCGAGGCCACGGTGAACACGGCGAGGCCCGCCACGTACACGCGCTTGTAGCCGAAACGTTCGCCCAGCTGCGCGCAGGGCAGCAGCACGCCGAGCGTGGCGAGCTGGTAGGCATTGACGACCCAGACGGCGGCCGCGGGCGAGGCGCCGAAGTGGCGCGTGATGTCCGGCAGGGCGAGGTTGACGATGCTGCTGTCCAGGACCGACAGCGCGATCCCGAGCAGGATGGCCGCCATGGCCCAATAACGTTCCGGCACCGGCAGGCCGTCGGCGACGGCTGCGCTCCCCTCTTCCACTTTCTTCTGCACCGGCGGCAGTCTACCCGCGCGCGGGTGCCCTTGCCCGCCCCACTAGAATCGCACGCTTTCGTGTTCGCCGCGTCCGAGCGGCACCAGGCTGTACTCCCGATGTTCAAGAGCGCGTGTTTCTTCCGCATTGCGGACCATTTCGAACTGCCCGACCTCGCCGCGCTGGAGCGCGTGCTGCAGAAGGGCCGCTTCGTCCCGTGCGGCCCGACCCAGCCCGAATCCAGCGGCTGGGTGCCGCCCCGCAACAAGAGCAAGGTGCTGGCCGAATCCATAGCCGGGCACCTGGTGCTGAAGCTCTGCACCGAGAAGCGCGCCGTGCCGTCGTCCGCCATCAAGGCGGCGGTGGAGGAACGCGTGGAGCGCTACAAGCAGGAGACCGGCAACGAGCGCGTGCCGTCCAAGGTGAAGAAGGAATTCAAGGAGGAGGTCCTGCTGGACCTGCTGCCGCGCGCCTTCAGCAAGAAGGCCAACACCCTGCTCTGGCTGGACCCGAAGTCGCGCATGCTGGTGGTCGACGCCGGCAGCCTCGCGGCCGCCGACCGCGTCGTGTCCTCGCTGCTCGCCGCGCTGCTGGAAGTGCCCGGCGGCGGCCCTGCGCTGGACCTGCAGATCGTGCACACGCAGAGCTCGCCGGCCGCGTCGATGTCGCACTGGCTCAGCACCCGCGAGGCCCCGTGGCACTTCACGGTGGACCGCGACTGCGAGCTCAAGGCCGCCGACGAACAGAAGTCCTCGGTGCGCTACGCGCGCCACACGCTGGACATCGACGAAGTCGCCCAGCACATCGCCGCCGGCAAGGTGCCCACGCAGCTCGCGCTGACCTGGAACGAGCGCGTCTCCTTCATGCTGACCGAAGCCGGCCAGCTGCGCCGCCTGAAGATGCTGGACGTGGTGCTGAAGGAAGCCGAGGACGCGAAGGGCAAGGACGACGACAATTTCGACGCGAACGTCGCCATCCTCACCGGCGAGCTGTCCCAGCTGATTCCGGACTTGCTGGAAGCGCTGGGCGGGGAGGCGGAGGCGCCGGCCGTGGAGCAGGCGGAGAAGCTGGCGGCGTGACGCCGCCGCCGCGTCCTAGCCCTGTCGCCTGGTGGCGGGCCGGTTCACGAAGCTGCCGTCGCCGAAGTAGCCATAGCGGTCGTCGGTGAAGGGCCGCAGGCCCTGCGCCATGGAGCGGTCGGTCACCAGCGTGAGCGCATGGGCGCGCGTGCTGCTGCGGTGCAGTGCGGCGATGTCGATGGCAGCGCGCTTGTCCGACCCGAGCCAGCCGCGATCGAAGTCCACGACGACGTACTGCACCTGCTGGCGGCCGGGCGCGAACACGACGTCTTCGACGGTACCGATCTGCTCGCCCGTCGTGGAGGACAGGATGGGGCTGCGCATCAGGACGGAGGCGCGCACGAGTTCCTCCGGCGCGCGATCGCCGAGGCCCCACTCGCTGTCCAGCCGGGCGATCCGCGCACGATCGCTGAAATAGTCCTTGCTCCAGCCAGCGCCCTCGATGCCCGAGCGCTCGAGTCGTTCGCGCGGGATGTCGACGACAACGTGGTGGTCGAGCATGCGCAGCCGGTCCGCCGGGATCGCGAACACGCGCTCGAACTGCAGGAACCCGGGGTCGAAACGCAGCACCGCGTACCGGGCCGCCCCGCTCGCGAGGTTCACGACGACGTCTTCGATCTGCCCGATGTCCTGCCCCATCGGGTTTCGCACGCTGCTGCCGATGACGCGGCTGGCGCGCAGCCCTTGATGCCGGGCCCACGTGCTGGGGCGGGCGTCGGCCGGCGTGCGTGTCGCGACCTGGCTGTCCGTGCGCGCAGCGGCCTGCGCGTGGACAGGACTGTGCAGCGATGCCGCGAGGGCGACGGAAAACACCGGAAGCGCGACAAGGCGGCCCAGGTTCGTTCTGGTTGCAGGCATGGGAAACCTCCTGATCGATGTTCGGACAACCCAGGTTGGATCTGCTCGGGACGCCTCCCAGCCGGAAACGCCCGGAGCAGCATGTAGGGCCCGACGTACCGTAAGGCGCGCCGCGTACGGGGGACACCGGAGGGTCGGCTCCTCTCGCGGAGGCGCATGCCCGGGCGGCGGGTGGCCCCGTAAGGACGAACCCGTCCTCCACCCTGCCAGCGCGTCGTCGGCGCGATTTCGTGCCTATAGTGGGATCGCCACGCGGTACTTCCGTCGAGGCTTGCTCATCATTCACCCCGCCGCGGCGGGGTGCTTTCTTGGCGCGGCAGCCCGGTCCCCCGGACGCACCTGCCGCAGGCCAGAATGGATGCATGTCGGGTGTTCCATTCCATTCCCCGGAGCCCGCATCCGAGCACGGCCTCCCCCCGCTGCGCACGGCGATGCTCTTCTTCGCGCTCTACATGGCGTTTGCGTGGATCAGCTTCGTCCATCCGATGCGCGGACTCAACATCACGCCGTGGAACCCCCAGGCGGCACTGGCCGTCGCCCTGCTGTTCGTGAAGGCCGGCGCCTGGCCGGTGGTCTGGATGGCCGGGGCGTGCGCGGAAGCGATCATCGGCACGGAGCGCCTGCCGCCCGCGGCCGTGATCGTGTCCACGGCCGCCATGACCGCGGGCTCCGCGACCATCGCGGCGGGCCTGCGCCGCTGGCTGGGGAGTGACTTCCCCGTCATCGCACGGCAGTCGGCGCTCGTCTTCCTGGCGCTCGCAGCCGGGGGCGCGCTCCTCGCGGCCTTCCTGCGCGCCGGCGCGCTGTGGGCCGTGGGCGTGGTTCCTTTCGAGCGGATTCCCGCCGTCGTCCACCGGGCGGCGATCGGCGACGGGGTGGGGCTGGTCGTGACGCTGCCCGTGCTGCTGGCGCTGGCCAGCGCGAAGCTGCGCTCGCTCACGCATTCCATGCTCCGGACGCCGGAGTGCTGGGTGATCGCCTCGGTCACCGTCGCGGCGGTCGTGTCCGTCTTCCACCAGGCACCCCAGGACCAGTTCAAGTACTTCTACGTGCTGTTCGTGCCGGTGGTGTGGGCGTCGACGCGTTTCGGCGCCATCGGTGCCATCTGGGCGGCTGCGCTCGTGCAGGCGCTGCTGATCGCCGCGCTGCAGTTCGGCCACTACCTGCCCCTCACCGTGTTCGAGTTCCAGCTTCTCGTCGCGGCCTTCACCTGCACGGGCGTGCTCCTGGGCGCGATCGTCGACGAGAAGCAGGCCGCCGAGGAGGCGCTGCGCAAGTCCCTGCGCCTCGCCGCCGCAGGCGACATGGCCGCGGCGCTCGCGCACGAGCTGAACCAGCCCCTCACGGCGATGGGTACGTATGCCAGGGCGTCGCAGGTGCTGGCGCGGCGTCTCGGGCCCCACGACGAGACCGCGCGGGGAATGCTCGAGATCGCCGACAAGCTCGCGCTCGAGGCGGCGCGCGCGGGCGACATGGTCAACCGCCTGCGACGCTTCTTCCGGGAACGTGCGACCGATCTGCAAGTCACACCGCTCACGGACCTGCTTCGCGAAGCGATGCGTTCGCAATCGGCGCGCGCCCGCGCGCTGCGCGTGCAACTGTCCGGGACCGAGGGCGACCCGCTCCCGAGCGTCCTGGTGGATCCCGTGCAGATCTCGGTCGTCCTGCGCAACCTCCTCGCCAACGCGATCGAAGCCGCCTCGGATCCGCGACGCCCGCCGGATGCGCCGCGCTGGGTGCGGCTGCAGGCGCACCGGCAGGGGACCGAAGTCGTCGTGACGCTCCTGGACAGCGGCGAGGGCCTCACGCCCGAGCAGGCGCGCGACATCTTCGACGCTCCGGCTTCGTCCAAGCCGGGCGGCATGGGCATCGGCCTGGCAATCAGCCGCGCCATCGTGGAAGCGCATGCCGGCCGGCTCTGGGCCGAACCGGGCGCGGGCGGCCGTTTCCATTTCACCATTCCGTTCGACACGGGAGCAGTGCATGACGAATGACGCGCATCGGCAGACGGTCTTCATCGTCGATGACGACCCCTCCATCCGCGATGCCCTGGCGCTGCTGTTCAGCCTCCACGGGCATGCCACGGCCCTGTTCGCATGTGCCGAGGACTTCCTGCACGCGATCGAACCGGCCTGGCGCGGCGTCGTCGTCGCCGACATCCGCATGGGGGGCATGTCGGGGCTCGAGATGCAGGAAGTGCTGGCGAAACACCCCTCCCAGTTGCCGGTGATCGTGATCACCGCGCACGCGGACATCGCGGCCGCGCGCCATGCCTTCCGCTTCCACGCGGTGGACTTCCTGGAGAAGCCGTTCGACCACGACCAGCTGCTCGCTTCGGTGGAGCGCGCCATGCGCGGGCTGCCCTCGGCCGCGGAGGCCATCGGCACGCGGCCCGCCGCCCACGCGCTCTCCGGCCGCGAGCGGGAAGTGATGGCGCTGGTGGTGGACGGCATGGACAACCGCAGCATCGGGGCGAAACTGGGCATCAGCCCGCGCACGGTGGAAGTCCACAAGTCGCGCCTCATGGCGAAGCTCGGTGCACGCAACCTCGCCGAGCTGATCCGCATCGCGCACGCCCACGAGGCCCCGCGCGCAGGCACCTGGTGAAACCGCGGCGTCCCTCCTGCTGCGTTCGGAACGTGCGCGGGATTCCGCTACGCACCGCGCTCCGCGGAGCCCGCGCCAAGCCTCGCCGCAGGCGGCCTTCACCAGGGACTGCCGCTTGCCCGCGGAGAGTTCCTGCAGGACGTCCGGGGCGATACCCTTGTGCGTGAGATCGCTTTCGCTCCCGAGCGCGTCTCCCATGGCACGGGGCTGTCCGAAGTACGTCACCGCCTGGGGCAGGAGATCGCCCGCGGCACAGTCGAACCAGAGCCACGCGCGGTAGGAGCGGTAGGCGAAGCCGTCCCGGTGCCGCAGCGCGTGGGGGCGGCTCACCCGCATGGCGACCACGAGACCCGCCTCGGTGTCGTGCAGGCTGTCGACGTCGATCTCCACCACCGCCTGGTCCTCGGGTCCGTCCACGCGCAGCCACTCGGCCGGCCAGCACGCGGAGGAAGCCGCCAGCAGGACGGCGCCGGCTGCGATGGAGACGAGGTTGATGGTTGCCGCACTTCCGCACCCACTGTGGGCCGCGTGCCGCGCGGGCGGCGTCAGCCCGGCGCGCGCCACAGGCACCGCTTCCTGCCTCCGGCCGGCATGCGGCCGATCCTACATGCCGCCCCACGCGCACGACGCGCCCCCCGGGTTCGCACGTAAGGGCCGTGGCCGGATTGGATTTGAGCCAATGCATATACTGGCCTTGCCGGCCGCGGACCGCCTCGTGGCGTGCCTGCGGGCCGCCGGAGAACTGCCATGGACATCCTGCCATCGGAGGCGACCAGCGCGCCCGCGCATGCAGTGAGCCAGCCCGTGGCCGGCGTCGTCGCCGGCCTGGTCGGCGGGGCCGCCTACCTGGTGGCCCAGGTGTCCTTCACCGGACTGGCGGGATCCGGCGGCGCGGCGCCGCTGCAAAGGATCGCCGCGATGCTGATGGGGCCGGACACCGCACCGCCGCCGACCGGCCTGAACTTCACGGTGTTCGGCATGGCGATGATCGTCCACTTCAGCCTGGCCATGGCCTACGGACGCCTGATCGGCGCGCTCGTCTGGCGGCGCCGGCACGGCGCGGCCACCCTGGTCGGCGCCGCGATCGGGCTGGCGCTGTTCGCGCTCAACTTCGGCTGGATCGCGCCGCTCGCCTTTCCCTGGTTCTCCGAATCGCTCGTGCCCGTCACCATCGCCAACCATCTCCTCTTCGGTGCCTTGACGGCCGCGGTGTGCGTGGCGCTGCGCGACCGCGGCGCCCCGCGAAGGTCGTGAACGCGCCGTAAGGGCGAACCCTCGACGGACGCAGGCGCTGCGCGATGGCGCCGGTGCGGTGCCAAACTGGTGGTGCCCGCTCGCCTGCCCGTGGTTCCAACCAGGGCCGGAGCCGGCCGGGGCGATCGGGACGAGGACGTGGCAGCTCGCGACGATCGCTCACGGCACGAGAGCCGTCCTGCCTGTCGCTCCGGCCGGGCAGCGCGAGCAGGCTCCACCCCCTCGCCGCTTCCCCGATCGTTGGCGAAAGGAGATCTCGCATGCCATGCAGTGCGAAGGAACCCACTTGGCCACACGCGCTTGCCTCGTCGCGGGTCGGCCCTTAAGGGCGGCGTGGAAGGCCCTCGCCCGGCGTCGGACGATGCTGCGGTCGGCTGTCGACATCGGCGCATCGCGCGCGTTGGAACGCGCCAGCACACTCGAAGCAACCGACGAAAAGAAGGAGCGGCCGATGAATGCATTCGAAGGCAGGCACTACGTACTGTGTTTCCGGTCCCTGTTCGACAGCGGACGGGGGTACGCCTTCCCCTGCGACGGAAGGGGCACCGTGGACCTGGACGGCTTGACCGAGCAGGCCCGCAACAACTATCTCTATGCGCGGGCCATGGTGGGGCGCGAACTCTCCACGCCGGCCGTCGAGCGCCTGCAGGACGATTGAGGAGCGCGCGATGTTCGGCATCCCGATGTACGTCTGGTTCTTCCTGTTCGCTGCGATCGCCGCGGTGGCGGCCCGCGTCCTCGCGGGTCCGGTGGGAGACGACGCCGGCTCCTTTCCCGGCTGGATCCTCTACGCGGTCGCGGCCGGCTGCGTCGTGATCGCCCTGGCCCTCATCGCCCTGGGGCACTAGGGGGCGCGATGGACCTGCGCAGGACCGCTCTCTGCCTCGCCGCCTCGCTGCTGCCCCTGGCGCACGCCCAGCGCGGGCCGGCCGCGCCGGACGATGCGCCCGTGTCGGCCGTGCTCGGCCCGCGGGCGCCCGACGGTGCCATGGGCGGCCTCATTCCGTCCGCGGATCCGGCGTGGCGCCCCGGCATGCCGGTGGATGCGCGGGAGGTGACGGGCAAGCTGCAGCCGCCGCCTGTCCTCGTGTCGCCGGTCCTCGGCCCCGTGGACGAGGACGGCGTCACCGGCGGCACCTTCCCCACCGCCATGCGGGCCCGGCAGCAACAGCAAGGACACTAGCCTAGGGCGTCTTGCCCGACGCCCGTGGCCTAGGAAGGATCCGCGAAGTTGCGCCGGCGCAGTTCGAACTGCGCCTGCAGGGCTTCTGCGGCCGCGAGGTGGCGCCGCAACGTGGGCAGCGTTTCCTCCGCGAAGCGCGACAGCCTGCGGTCCTGGCGCGATCGGGCCTGTCGCTCGTACGCGGCGATCGCCGCGCGCTCCTGGGCGACGCGGTCCTCGACGAACGCGCGGTCGAAGGCGACGCCACGCAAGCGGCCATAGGCCAGCCCCACCGGTGCCTCCCGCGCACCGAGCCGCCTCAGCCGCTGCGCGAGCTGCGTGTGGTCTCGCAGGACACGTTCGGCGAACTGGCGCACGCGCACGTCGTGCGAGCGATCGAGCGCCAGGTGCGCGGCGCGCGCCGCCACGGTACTGTGCCGCATCGCGTCGGCGGCAAAGGAAGCGTCGCGTTGCCAGCGGCTCGCATCGGCGGACGCGGCGAGCTCGTGCGGTGCGGCGACTGCCGGTGCCACGGAGGCGGTCGCCAGCAGGAGCGCGGTGACGAGCGCCGGAAGGGACAGGCGCACGAGGCGCCGCACGTCGAATGCATGGGGCATGGTGGATCTCGGGGCCCGTCATGCGCCGAGCACGCGGCCGAGCGCGTTGCCGTAGGGGTCTTCCATGCGGCCGCCCAGGATCGTGAGCGGCGTGGCATCGGATCGGCCGTAGTAGGCGCGGTTCGCCTCGTTGTCGGGCAGCACGTCCGTGATGCCCAGCGACACGCCCGCGTAAGCGCCCTCGGTATCCGACCAGACCACCACGTCCTGCACCTTGCCGGTGGACGACTGGCCGCGCGCGGAGTAGTTGCCGATGGTGAGGCCGGCGTCGGCGTTGAGCGAGATCTTGCGGTCGGAGCGGAACTGCTGCACCGCGCGTTCGGTCATGAGCAGGAAGGCGACCTGGCCGGCGGCCGCGCCTGCCTGCGCACCGATGCTGAGCCCGCCCATGTTGTAGAACGCGGGGCTGCCGAAGTCCTGGCCCTGGCGCGTCACCAGCAGCCCTTCCCCGGCCTGCGCGCCGAGGCCGAGCGCGGCGCGACCGTAGTTGGGGACGATGAACACGCCGTGCGCCCGCTCCAGCAGTTGCGCCAGGCGCGGGTCGGACTTCATCCTCTGCACGACCTGCACGGACTCCTGCACCTTCTGGCGCGCGTCGGCGAGCTCGCGGGCCTGGTCGGATGGCGCGCGTGCCTGCTGCCGCGTTCCGGTGGCTGCGGTCGCGGAGGCGGTATTCGCCGCCGCGGACTGCAGCCGCGCGTGCGTGCCCTCGGCGCGCTGCAGGTGCGCCTGCAGCGTGGGCAGCACCTGCAGCGCGTAGTTGCGCACGGCGGGCGCGCCGCCGGCGCGCTGCGCCTCTTCCTGGAACAGCGAGATGGCCTTGCGGTGGTCGACGATCATCTGCTGCAGGAACTCACGGTCGAAGGCCTGCGCCTGCAGCCGACCGAGCTGCTGCAGCTTCTGCTGCTGCGCGGCCGCCGGGCCGGTCGGCAGGGTGATGCCGCGCGCGTGCGCGATCTGCACGAGCTGCGTGTTCGCCTTCTGGTGGTCGTCGACCAGCATGCGTCCGTAGTCGCGCACGGACGCGTCGGAGCCGTGCGAGATCGCCAGCCGGCCCGCCGCGACCTCCGCGTGCCCGGATTCGGCGGCACGCGCCATGAACTGGCGGTCGGCCGCGGGGACCTTGCGCGCGACGCGCGGCTGGGCCTGCTGCCCAGTGTCGGCCGCTGCGCGCTGCTGCTGCACGGCGGGCACGCTGTCCTGCTGCGCCCGCGCGGCGAACGCGCAGCAGGCAAGCACGGCAAGGGCGAGGGGGCGAAGGGGTCTGTCCATGATCTCTCCTGGTTTTGCACAAATACAGATCGTCACCCCCGATGGAGTGCCTCCCCGGTCCCAGGTTGCCCGGTCGGGCAGCGCCAGGCGTGACGCGCGCGTTACGCACGTGACCGGATTCCGCTGTGCCACGCGATGCGCGTGAGGTGTGGCGTGCGCGGCCTCAGCGCCGCACGTCGTCGAGCGTGCTCGCGTCGCCCCGGGGCAGCTCGCGCAGCACGCTGAGCGATCCGTCCGTCTCGAGCACGACGGCGCCCACCCCCTCGATGCTCGCGATGCCCTGCTGCCGCAGGACCGCCAGCACGTCCGCGCGCGTGAGGCGTTCGGCATCCAGTGCGTCGTCGAGAAGACGGCCGTGGTGGAGCACCAGCCGCGGCTCGGCACGCACCAGCCGCGCGAACCCGCGCTGGCGCACCGAGAGCTTCGCCACCGCGTACTGGCAGGCGACGAGCACGATGAACGCCGCGAGGCCCTCGGCCACGGGTGTCTGCTTGCTCAGGACCACCGAGGCCAGGGTCGATCCCATGGCGACGGTGACAACGAGGTCGAAGGCATTGAGCTTCGACAGCGTGCGCTTGCCCGAGGTCCGCAGCAGCACGACCAGGAAGGCATATGCAGCCACCCCTGCCACCACGATGCGGGCGATGCCCCACCAGTTATCGAACCACATGGGCGGTGACTGTCCTTCCTTGGTTGCTGCTGAAGTCGCTCAACGGCAAGCCCACATCGCGGGCAAGCGCAGGCACCGGGCCGGCGCCACCGTCACGGCGGCGCCCGCGCCCATCGTGCGCGTCGACGGGGGGAACGCGGTGGCGTCGTAGGCATCGGCCATGGCCACCTGCGTCTGCAGCAGCGCACGGTTGGCGTTCCGGATGGCCTGGTCGCGTCGCGGCCCCGCGGGTTGCTGCGCCATCGCCTGTATGGATTCGCGCAACGCGTCGGCCGCAGCCATCAGCGCCTGCACGGACGCGTCATAGCCGGACGTGGTCGCCACCGTGCCGGACGAGCGGTGCTGCGGCGGCAGGTCGGGGCGAACCTGTGCCGAAGCTGCGGCCGCGACGAGCGCGAGCGCGAGGCAGGCTGTGTGTCTGATGGATCGCATCATGGTCTCCTTGCGTCTGGGTTGCTGGACTGGGTTGCTGGACTGGGTTGCTGGACTGGGGTCCGGGAAATGGATCCCCGGCAGCACCAGCTTGTGCCGGCGTCGCGCAATTGGATTTGGGCAAATGTTGATTCGGATGGCAGACGCATCCGACACGCCCGCGCGCCGGCACGCGCCCCGGTCCTGCTTGCATCGGCCCCCACCGAGTCGCCTCAAGTGGGCGGCGCCCGCGGCCGCGTGCCCGAAGGCGTGACCGGCAGCGGCGCGCCGAGCGACTACCCCGGCGAGCTGCAGGCGAACGAGTCGGTGCAGCGTGCGCCGGGATCGGGACTCGACGGCGGGCTGGGAGCGCCGGAGCGGGCCACCGCGGCCGCGAGCGGGCGGACCTGAAGCCGCGGCGTGCGCCGAGGGCTCGCCCTTAAGGGCCGACCCTCGTGTGCGCAAGGCGTTCCCCGCGAAGCCCCGGCGTCCTACAGCTGCAGCTCGACGCCGTCCCACAGCCCGCGGCGCATGCCGTCCTATGCTGGCCTCTCGCCGGAATGCAAAGGGACCGGATGCACGCTCCGAACATCGACGCCGAAGCCAGGCTGCTGCGATTCCGCAGGCGCGTGCTGGTGGCGTGCGCCGCGGTGCTGGCGTGCTTCGGCGCGCTGGTCGCGCGGCTGGTGTGGCTGCAGGTCCTGCACCACGAGGACTTCGAGACGCAGGCCGCGCAGAACAGCACGGGCTTCTTGCCCATCGTGCCGAACCGGGGGCTCATCACCGACCGCAACGGCATCGTCCTGGCCGCCAACTACCCTGCGTACACGCTGGAGATCACGCGCGCGCGCACCATGCAGCCGCTCGAGACGCTGGTCGCCGCGCTCGGCAGGGTGGTGGACATCGAGCCGCGCGATCGCGAGCGTTTCCAGCGGCTGCTGCGCGACACCCCGGACACCGAACCCGTGCCCATCCGCTCGCACCTGAGCGACACGGAGGTGGCCCGCTTCGCGGTGGAACGCTTCCGCTTTCCCGGCGTGCGCATCCAGGCACGCCTGTTCCGCAGCTACCCCTGGGGGGAGCTCGCCGCGCACGCGATCGGCTACGTGGGACGCATCAACGCCGCGGAGAAGGAGCGCATCGACGACGGGCCGGAAGGGCAACGGGCGAACTACCGCGGCACCGACGTCATCGGGAAGCTGGGCGTGGAGGCCGCCTACGAGCGGGAGCTGCACGGCACGACAGGGGTGCAGGAGATGCTGACCACGGCATCCGGGCGCGCGGTGCGTCGCGTGGGCGGGCGCGCGCCGCGGCCGGGGAAGACGCTGCGCCTCACCATCGACGCCCGGCTGCAGAAGATGGTGGAAGACCTTTACGGCGAGCGCCGCGGCGCGCTGGTCGCGCTCGATCCCCGCAGCGGCGAGGTGCTGGCCTTCGTGAGCCAGCCCGCCTTCGACCCCAACCTGTTCGTGGACGGCATCGCGCCGGGCCCCTGGCGCGAACTCAATACCTCGCCGGACAAGCCCCTCCTCGATCGCGCGCTGCGCGGAACCTACCCTCCCGGCTCCACCTACAAGCCCTACATGGCGCTGATCGGGCTGGAGACCGGCGCGCGGCAGCCCGGCGACACGATCGCCGACCCCGGGTACTTCTGGCTGGGCAACCACAAGTTCCGGGACGACAAGCCCGGGGGCCACGGCCGCGTCGACATGTACCGGTCCATCGTGGTCTCCTGCGACACCTACTACTACCAGCTCGCCAACGACCTGGGGGTGGACACGATCCACGACTACATGCTGCGCTTCGGCTTCGGCACGCCGACGGGCATCGACATCCCGGGGGAAGTCCCTGGCCTGCTGCCCTCCACCGACTGGAAGCGCGAGGCGTTCCGCCGGCGCGAGCAGAAGACCTGGTATGCAGGCGAAACCATCTCGCTGGGCATCGGCCAGGGCTACAACAGCTTCACCATGCTGCAGCTCGCCAACGCGGTCGGCGGGCTGGCCAATGGCGGCGTGCGCATGCGGCCCCACCTGGCGAAGGAGCTGGTGGACGAAATCAGCGGCGAGGCGCAGGCCGTGCAGCCGGAGGTGGCGGGCCGCATGGACGTCCTGACCGGGCACCTCGCGTTCGTGCAGCGCGCGATGCAGGGCGTGAACCAGGAGGGCACCGGCTCGGCGGCGTTCCGCGGTGCACCGTACACCAGCGCGGGCAAGACCGGCACCGCGCAGCTGGTGGGCCTGCGTGGCCAGCGCTACGACGAGGATGCCACGCACGAACGCCTGCGCGACCACGGCCTCTTCATCGCCTACGCGCCGGTGGAAGACCCGCGCATCGCCGTGGCCCTGGTGGTGGAGAACGCCGGGTTCGGGTCCACCTCCGCCGCGCCGATCGCGCGGCGCGTGCTCGACTTCGTCCTGGCCGGCCTGTATCCCGGCGCGGAAGACATGCAGGCCGTGCGCGAAGGCCGCGCCACGGCGCCGGTGGGAACGCCCCGCACCGTGGACGCTGCATGGCCGCCCCTGCACGTCGCGCCTTGAGCACGCAGCCACCGGGAGAGCCGCATGAACAGGATAGCCACCGCCCGGTGCGCCGGGCCTTCCGCTCCCCGCGGCATCGGCCGCCGTGGCGTCCTGCTGGCGGCGCTGGCAGCCGCCACCCCCGCCCGCGGCGCGCAGCGGTGGCCCGACGCCGACCGCCTGCTGCCCTTGTTCCTGCACGGCACGGTCGCCCGCGTCGAGCCGAAGGCGCAGGGGCTCGTGCTCGTCCTGCACCACGACGCTCAGGCCGGCGGGGCACGGGCGACGTGGCGGCGGCTCGCGAGTCGCAGCCAGGCGAGCCACGTGCTGCAGGAGATGCTGGAGGACTGCATGGTGCCGCCGGTGCTGGATTCCGGGGAATGGCGGGTCCTGCTTCCTTCGGCCGAAGCCCTGCGCAGCGCCCAGGTTCCCATGCCGCAACAGGGCCAGCGCCTGAGCGTGCTCGCCCACTGGGTCCCGCCGGTGCAAGGCACCTCCACCGCGCAGGCGCTGGCGCTGCTGATGGCCCAGCGAGCCTGCTTCCTCCCTGGCGGCCGGTGAAGCCGGCGCTATCGCGGCGCGCAGCAGGCCTGCACAGGTACCGGGCGCCCAGCCGGCTTCTTTTCGCGCACGGCGGAGCACACGGGCGGAGCTCCGCGCGCTAGGATGCATCGAAGCATTCAGACAAATGCTTCGCCGCCATGCAGCACGCCACCCACCCCGCATCTTCCAGCCCAGGCGCCGTCGCCCGCGTCGCCGCCGCTCTGCTGCTCGTGGGCGGCGCCTGCCTCGTCGGCGGCGGCGCATGGCTCGCCGGGCTCGGCGGTTCCTGGTACTACCTGCTCGCCGGCATCGTGCTGCTGGTCGATGCGTGGCTGCTGTGGACGGGGCGGCCCGGCGGCGTCTTCCTGTTCGCGCTCGCGTTCGCGGCCAGCCTCGCCTGGGCCCTGTGGGAAGCGGGGCTGGACTGGTGGCCGCTCGCCGCGCGGATGGACGTCCTCTTCCTGCTCGGGTTCCTGCTGCTGTTCGCGCGCAGGAACACGCGCTGGCCGTGGGAAGCCCGCTTCGGCCGCACCGCGCTGGGCTGCGTCCTGGGGGCGTTCGCGGTGGTCGCCGTCGCCACCTGGTTGGGCGACCCGCACGAGATCTCCGGCACGCTGGCCTCCAACACGTCCGTCACCGCCCCGGGCGGCATGGCCGCCGCGGACTGGACGTCCTATGGCGGCTCGCCCTTCGGGCAGCGCTACTCCGCGCTGCGCCAGATCACGCCGCAGAACGTGGACAGGCTCGAGCCCGCCTGGCACTTCAACACGGGAGACTTCCGCGGCCGCAAGGGCGACCCGAAGGAGACCACCTTCGAGGTGACGCCGCTGAAGGTCGGCAACCGCCTTTTCTTCTGCACGCCCCACCAGAACGTGATCGCGCTCGACGCGACCACGGGCCGGCAGGTGTGGCGCTACGACCCGAAGATCCAGGACAAGCTGGCGCTCCAGCACCTCACCTGCCGCGGCTTGAGCTGGCAGCCGCCCGCCTCCGCACCCGCCGCGGCGGCGGCACCGGCCGCGCCCGCGGCAAGCGCGCCCGGCGTGGCCCCGGCGCAGCCGGGCGAGCTCCCGATCGCGGCGCGCGACGGCCCCACCGACGCGCAGTGCGCCTCCAAGCTCTTCATGCCCACCGCGGACGGCCGCCTGATCGCGCTGAATCCGGACAACGGCCACGTGTGCGCGAGTTTCGGCGGCGGCACGGGGCAGGTGAACCTGTGGCGCAACATGCCGAACTACCGGCCCGGCGCCTACTACTCCACCTCGCCCGTCGTCGTCACGCGCAAGCTCGTCATCGTCGGCGGCACGGTCCTGGACAACGTCTCGATCCACGAGCAGTCGGGCGTCATCCGCGCCTTCGACATCGACACCGGCGACCTCGTGTGGGCCTGGGACCCCGGCAACCCGGACCGCACGGGGCCCCTGCCGCCCGGAGAGACGTATACGGCCAACTCGCCGAACAGCTGGAGCATCTCCTCGGTCGACGAGCAGCTGGGCCTCGTGTACGTGCCGCTCGGCAACCAGCCGCCGGACCAGTGGGGCGCCAATCGTTCACCCGCGGTGGAGAAGTATTCGTCGTCCGTCGTGGCGCTCGACCTCGCCACGGGCGCGCCGCGCTGGGTGTTCCAGACGGTGCACCACGACCTCTGGGACTACGACGTGCCGTCGCAGCCGAGCCTGCTCGACCTGCGCGTCCGCGGCGAGACCGTCCCCGTGCTCGTGCAGCCCACGAAGCAGGGCGAGCTGTTCGTGCTGGACCGGCGCACTGGACAGCCCGTGCTGCCGGTGCGCGAGGAGCGCGCGCCGCAGGGCGCCGTGGAGGGCGACCGGACCGCGCCGACGCAGCCGCGTTCGGCGGTGTCCTTCGATCCGGTGCCGCTCTCGGGACGCCACATGTGGGGCGCGACGATGTTCGACCAGCTGTATTGCCGCGTCGCGTTCCACCGCCTGCGCTACGAAGGCCGGTTCACGCCCCCGTCGCTGCAGGGGTCCCTCGTCTACCCCGGCAACTTCGGTGTCTTCAACTGGGGATCGGTGGCGGTCGACCCGGCGCGCGGCTGGGCCTTCACCACGCCGGCCTATCTCGCCTTCGTGTCCACGCTCGTGCCCCGCCCCGACGCGACGACGCTCGTCGTGCAGGGAGGCGGGCCACCGGAAGGCAGCCTGCCCGCGCTGAACGAGAACTTCGGCGCGCCCTACGCGGCGAAGATGCTCCCCTTCACGTCGCCGCTGGGCATTCCCTGCCAGCAGCCTCCCTGGGGCTACGTGGCCGGCGTGGACCTGGGCAGCGGGCGCATCGCGTGGCGGCACCGCAATGGCACCGTGCGCGACCTCGCGCCCGTGCCGCTGCCCTTCCGCATGGGCGTGCCGAGCCTCGGCGGCCCGCTCGTGACCGCGGGCGGCGTCGCCTTCCTCTCGGGAACGCTGGACGACTACGTGCGCGGCTACGACATGGCCACCGGCGAGGAGCTGTGGCGCAGCCGCCTGCCCGCGGGCGGACAGGCGACGCCCATGACATACGAGGGGAGCGACGGCCGCCAGTACCTGCTGGTGGTGGCAGGCGGCCACGGCTCGCTGGGGACGAAGGCCGGGGACGACGTCATCGCGTACGCTCTGCCGCGCTGAGGCCGCTGGCGCCGGCCCGTACGGTCCGACCCGCCTTGGCGACAACGCACGCGCCGCGCGGGGTAGATTGGCTGGCAAGCCTGCCAACGAGACCTGCCATGATGCCCGTACGCACCCCGGATACCATCGCCTTCGAAGCCGCCGCCGCGCTCGACGCGTATGAAGCCCGCATGGCGCGGATGGCCCGCGGCGTCGCGACGCCGGCGGACCTCGCGCTCGCCGCGGGAGACCTGCACAGGCTCTGTGCCAGGTGCATGCACCTGCCGCGCGTCTCCGCATCCTGCATCGGCCTGCTGCTGTCGCACTATCGCCTCCTGGCCTCGCTCGCGGGTGCTGACGACGCCTGCCTGGCACCGTCCCTTCGAAGGGCGCACCAGGCCTGCATCGAGCGCCTGCGGCAGGAATGCCGCGAGTTCTTCCTGGCGCCGCACCTGCACTAGGCAGAGTCCTAGCGCAGCCGCTGCCGGCGCATCCAGTAACGCGGGGCGACGCCGCCGACCAGGGCGAAGAAGCCCAGGGTGGCAAGCAAGAGGTGGCGAGTGGTGGATTTCATCATGGCTCCTGTGCGTGTGCGCCCCGAGAGGCGTGGAGCACCGACCTTGCGCCCGCATGCGGCTCTCGCAACGCCGCGATCGACGCACGCCCGTGTAGGGCGCTTCGCACCGTAAGGAGATCGCCGTACGCGCGAACCCGCTGATCACCGGGGCCGAGCGCATTCGCCGGAACCGCACCGGCCGGCGTCCGTCGAACTGGATGATGCGAACCAATCCTTGGGAGTGATCATGAGAGATAGCACAGCTTCCCGCGCGAGGCGCCTCGTGTTGCCGCTCGCAGCGGCCTTGGGCATGACGGCGGGCGCGAGCCTCGCCCAGGCGCCCTCTTCCGCAACGGGCCTGGATGCGTCGCGCTCCAGCGCCGCCATCACGCAGCGCGAGACGACGATCGACGACTCCGGCCTGTACCGAAGCGAGGTCCGCGACTGCCTGTCCGGCTGGTCGCAACAGGACAAGGCGACCTGCCTGAAGGAGGCCCGCCATGCGCGCGCCGCGGAGCGCCGCGGGCAACTGGAGAAGACCGGCGAGGACTACGCCGCGAACGCGCTGGCACGCTGCGAGCCCTTCGCGGGCGAGAACCGGATCGCGTGCCAGGCGCGCGTGATGGGGATCGGCGGCAGCAGCGGCAGCATTGCCGGCGGCGGCCTGCTGCGCTGGGTGGAAACCGTGGTGCTGCCGGTGGGCCAGCAGCAGGTGCGCATCGAGCGGCAGACGCTCGACCCGGTGGTGGTCATCGAGGACACCGCCAGCTGACCGCTTTCTTTTCCGCCCGGCTGCAGGCTCCCCGCGGAGGCGGAGCGGCTGGCGGCCTGAGCGCGGGCTTCGTACAATTCGGCCCGCCATGAACAGTCAGGCAGTGCAGGACTGGCTCCAGATCCGCCGTGAGCTGCTCCAGATGGAGTCCGAGTTCACCACGTTCGCCATCCAGGTGGCGAACGGGCAGGAATCGGAAGAACTGCTGAAGGCGAAGCGCCAGGTCCTGGAAGCGACCCGCGCGCTGTGCACCGCGGCGTACGAGCGCGCATTCCCGGCCAACACCGGCCGGGGTTGAGCATCCCTGGCGGGTAGGCCCCCGCAAGAGTGCAGTCCTTCCTACAAGGCGCGGCCGCCGGACGTGGAACAGTGGCAGTCCGCCATGCCCACCTACGACTACGCCTGCGCCCGCTGCGGCACGTTTGCCGAGTTGCGGCGCATAGCTGACCGCGATCGCGCCGCGGATTGCCCGAAGTGCGGGAACGCCGCCACGCGGGTCATCGCGGCCAGCCCCCACGTCGGCGGCATGGGCTCCCTGCACGCGCGCGAGACCGGGGACGGGCGCTATGCGCGGATGCGGCACGCGGCGGGATGCGGCTGCTGCGTGTGAGCGCGCAGCAGCCGCTATGCCTTTCCGGTTAAACGCGAGCCCCGCGCAGGCCTAGGCGATCCGCGCCTTTTCTCCCCGGCCGCTCGACCCTAAGCTCCTCTCCGGTTTCCGGTGCTCGCGCTCTTCGTTCGCGAGCTCCCGGCTGCCCTTCGCGACGCGTCGCCGTGACAAAGATCTTCGTTCACTCCTGGCACGCCGATTTTGCGCAGACCATCCGTGCTGCCGGGGGATTCGCGGCCTGTCAGAATCCGGGACGATGATGCGCAGCCTTCCGCCGCCGCGGACCGGCGCCCCTGCGCAGTCGTCCGGCGACCCCACCACCCGGACCCTCCTGAAAAGCGCACTGCGGATCGCGGGCCTGGGCTGCTGGACCTGGAACCTGTCGACCGGCGCGGTGGAACTCTCCGCGGAGGCTGAAGCGATCTTCGGAGGTGCCGGGCCGCTCCTGACCTTCGAGTCGTGGCTGCGGTGGGTCGAGCCGGCCGATGCCGGGAGACTGCCGGCGCTCGAGCAAGCGGTTCTCGCGGGGCAGCGCACCTTCAGCTTCGAATACTCCTTCACCGGCCCCGACGGTTCGCGCCGGAGGTTGAAGACCGACGGCGAGGTGGTTTCCCTGGACGAGCACGGTACGCCGCTCGTGGCTGCAGGCACGGTCCTCGATCTCGGGGACGCCAGACCGGAGCAGCCGCGCGACGCCGGCCTGTCGCACCCCGGCTGGTGGTCGGTGGCGGATCGCGCCGTCTCGTGGCGTTGGGAGCAGGACGCGAGTTACCGCTTCACCCTGCTGGAAGGCGGCGAGCAGAGGCGCATCCCCGAACTGGAAGCAGCCCTCGGGCGCGCGCGGTGGCAGCTTCCGCACGCGGTCCCTCTTGCGTCTTCCTGGGGTGAACACATCCGCATGCTGGAGGCGCGGCTGCCCTTCCGCGAATTCGAGTACCGCATCGGTGACGGGGCCCGGGCAGCGTCGTTTTCGGTCAGCGGCGACCCGGTCCACGATGCCGAAGGCCGGTTCCACGGGTACAGGGGCACGGCGCACGAGATCACGCGGCGCGTCCATGCGGAAGAGGATGCGCGGCATGCCCGCCTGCTCCTTCGGCAGGCCTCCCGGCTTGCCCGCGTCGGTGCCTGGACGCTGGGCATCCCCGGGATGTCCGTCGAATGGACGCCCGAAGCGGCGAGGCTGTTCGGCTGCGCGAGCGACGCACCCGTCGCCTGGGAGGCGGCTTTCGCCGCCCTGCAGGAGCCGTATCTCTCGGAACTCCAGGACCACGTCGCTGCCTGCGTCGCGCCAGGGCGGGCCTTCAGGATGGAGGCCCGCCTGTCACTGGAAGACGGCCAGGAGCGATGGCTCGAGATCGCCGGTGAACCGGAACGGTCGTTCAGCGGTCCGTGCCGGCGCGTGATCGGGGCGGTCAACGATGTCACGGAGCGGAAGCTGGCCGCCCACCGCCTGCACGAAGTCAACCAGCAGCTGGCGACGACCTTCGAGAGCATCACCAGCGGCTTCTACACGCTCGACCGCCAGTGGCGGTTCACGTACGCCAACCACGAGACCGAGAGAGTGGCCCAGCGGCCCCGCAGCGAGCTCCTGGGCCGTTCGATCCTGGAGCTGTTCCCATGGTTCGGGGGCAGCCCCCTGCACCTGGAGTACGAGCGCGCGCTCTCGCAAGGGCGTGCAGCGCACGTGGAAGTGTTCCTCGACGCGCTCGGAGTCTGGGGGGAGGTGCACGCCTATCCGTCGCCCCAGGGCCTCACGGTGTACTTCCAGGACATCACGGATCGCAAGCTGGCGCGGGACGCGTTGCGCGCCAGCGAGGAACGCCACCGCCTGCTCTTCCAGGTGAGCCTCGACGCCCTGGTGCAGGTGGAGCACGGCTCCGGCAGGATCGTTGCCGCGAACGCAGCAGCGTGCCGGATGTTCCGGATGTCGGAAGCACGGATCCTCGGGCGCGGACGATGCGCTCTCGTCGCTCCCCGCGAACCGCGGGCCGCGCAGTTGCTTGCCGAAGTGGACGCGGCGGGAAGCGGCCGGGGCTGCCTCACCCTGCTGCGGGGCGACGGGACCGAGTTCGACGCGGAGTTGTCGGGGGCGCTGTTCCGCGGTGCCGACGGCGTCGTGTATGCGAGCGTCGCCATCCGGGACATCAGCGAACGACTGCGGCAGGAAGCCGAAATCCGCGCCCTCACCGACAGCCTGGCGGAGAAGGTGCGGGAAAGGACGCTGGAACTCGAGGCGGCCAATGACGAACTCAAGGCCTTCGCGCATTCGCTCGCGCATGACCTGCGCACCCCGATCGCGGCGATCACTGCACTGTCCCACGTACTGGAACAGCGCATGCAGGGCGCCGCCGAAAAGGACCGGCAGTACGCAACGCGCATCCGGCAGGCTGCGCAGCAACTCGACGAGTATGTCGTGGCGCTGCTGGAGCACGCGCGCCTGTCGCAGGCATCCCTCACGCCGAGGCGCGTCAACCTGACCGCGATGGCCGAGGCCATCCTGGAGGACCTTCGCATGCGCGATCCCCATCGTGCAGTGGCGACGCACGTCCAGCCAGGCCTGGCCACCGTGGGTGACCGGACGCTCCTGCGCATGGTGCTGGAAAACCTGCTGGGGAACGCCTGGAAGTTCACCAGGGAGCGACCGGACGCGCAGATCCGGTTCGGCACGACCGGCGATGCCGACGGATCCAGCACGTTCTGCGTGTCGGACAACGGTGCCGGATTCGACATGGAGTACGGCCACAAGCTGTTCGGCGCGTTCGAGCGCCTGCACACCCAGGCGGAATTTCCCGGCACCGGCATCGGCCTCGCCAACGTGAAGCGCATCGTGGCGCGGCACGGCGGCCGTGTGTGGGCCACGGGAACGCCGGGGGCTGGTGCATCGTTCTTCTTCGCCTTGCCGCACGGGTCATCCGAGCCTGCGAGACCGGAAGGACCAGGATGATCACCGCCCCCTCTGCCCCGTCCCCGGTCTCCAGGGGCGTGGTGCTCGCCGACGACCACGACCTGGTGCGTGCGGGCATCCAGGGCCTCGTCGAGCTGCTGCCGGACGTCGAGGTCATCGCGCAGGCGGGTTCCGGGGAGGAATTGCTTGCGGTCCTGGAACGGGTGAAGCCTGACCTGGTGATCACCGACATCCACATGCCCGGCATGGACGGCGTGGAAGCCGTGGCAAGGATCCGGTCGCGTCATCCCGCCCTGCCGATCCTCGTCCTCTCGATGTTCGACAGCGCCGACATCGTCCAGCGCGCCGTCGCCAGCGGCGCGAGCGGGTACCTGATGAAGAACGCGGCGCCGCAGGAACTCCAGCATGCGGTGAGCGTGATGCTCGGTACCGGCAGCTACTTCAGCGCCCAGGTCGCGCGCCTGCTCATGGAGCGTGACGTGGCGGGGGACGACGGTCTCACGGACCGCCAGAAGGAAGTGCTCGCGCTGCTGGCCTCGGGGCTGTCGTCGAAGGAAATCGCCTTCCGGCTGAAACTCAGTCCGAAGACCGTGGACGTGCACCGCGCGCGCATCATGGAGCGCCTCGATGTCCGCGACGTGGCGAGCCTCACGCGGTATGCGGTGCGGCGGGGGCTGGTCAAGGCCTGAGTGCGCCAGGCCTGGGGAGGCAGCTCAGGCCGGCAGCAACTGGAGGGAGGGCGGGGTTCGCCAGGGCTCCTCCGGCTCCACGGCGGCGGCGTCGCCGAGCCGGAAACAGCTCACGGCATCGCGCAGCCCCTGCGCCTGTTCCCGCATGGAGTCCGTGGCGGCCGTGGCCTCCTCCACCAGGGCGGCGTTCTGCTGCACGACCTGGTCCATCTGGGCCACCGCGGTGTTCATCTGCGCGATGCCGACGCTCTGTTCCTCGCTGGCGGCGGCGACCTCCGTGATCAGGCCGCTGACCTGCCGCGCGGCCTGCACGATCTCCTGCATCGTGCGGCCCGCCGCAGCCACCAGCTCTTCTCCGCCCTGCACCTCCGCGACGGAAGTCGCGACCAGCTTCTTGATCTCGCGGGCGGCGTCGGCGCTGCGCTGCGCCAGCGTGCGCACCTCGGCGGCCACGACCGCGAAGCCGCGGCCCTCCTGGCCTGCACGTGCCGCCTCCACCGCGGCATTCAGCGCCAGGATGTTGGTCTGGAACGCGATCGCGTCGATCACGCCCGTGATCTCGGCGATCTGCGAGGAGGACCGGGAGATCCGCCCCATGGTGCTCACGACCTGCCCGACGACCTCCCCGCCGCGGCCTGCCAGTTCCCTGGCCTCGTCGGCGATGCGGCTCGCCCGGCGCGCGCTTTCCATGTTCTGCTCGATGGTCGCGGTGAGCTCCTCCATCTGGCTCGCCGTCTCCTCCAGGCTGCTGGCCTGCTCCTCGGTGCGCTGCGCCAGGTCCGCGTGGCCATGCGCCACCTGCGCGCTCGTGTCGGCCACGGTCCGTGCGCGCCCCTGCACCTCCTGCACCAGGCTGCGCAGTTGATGCGTCATGGCCGCGGTGGCCTCGAGGAGGCGGGCCGCTTCGTCGTGCCCGCGCACCTGCACCTCGCCGCTCAGGTCGCCCCGGGCCACGCGCAAGGCCGCCGCGATCACCTCCGTGATGGGCCTGCGCAAGCTGGTCACCACCCACGCCGCGAGCGCGGCCGACAAGGCCAGCGCCAACAGGAAGACGCCGCCCTGCACCAGCACGCCTTCGCGCGCCTGGGACGCCGCGGAGGCGATCATGCGCGCCTCGTCCTCCCGTGCGTGCCGCTGCAGCTGGCTGACGAGGGCATCCAGCTGGTTCTCGAAGGGCTGTTGCTTGAGGACCGCTGCATCCGTCGCTTCCGTGCGGCCGCCGCCGGACGCGACCCCGGAGGACAGGTACGCGTCGGTGAGGTCACGGTGCAGCATCGCCGCGCGGTCCAGGACCTGGACGCCGATGCCGATGCGCACCATGGCCGCGCGGACGGAAGCGAGATACCTTCCGACCAGGTCGGCCCGGCTCTTCAGGTTCTCGAGGAAGAACTGCCGGCTGGCGGCATCGTCCCCGCGTTGCAGGAGCGATTCGAACTCCTGCGCCTCGCTGCGATAGTTCGCCTTGGCGCTGTGCACCGCCTCCAGCATCCCGGTCAGTTCGTGCATGCGCTCGAAGCCGCGCGCGTTGCGGTCCTGCGCGGCGCGCAGTTCCCAGGCACCGTAGCTGCCCGTCACGGCCAGCGCAGTCAGAAGCAGTGCCACGAGCAGCCAGAGCCGGCCCGCTATCCCCAGTTTCATCCTCTTCCCCCGAACGACGTAGTAATAAGTTCCAACCGTCGTTCGAACTCTACCGCAGCCCGCTTCGTCGCCCCGTGGAGTTCTTCACGCTCGCAACCGTTCGCGCGCGGCTGCGGCGATTCGGCGACAGCGCGTGCCGGCGCGTCAGAGCGTGCGCCCTTGCGCCTGCCCTCGCTGCACCTGCACCTTCGTGTGGTGGACGAAGCGGCCCGCGGGATAGAAACCGATGCTCACCTGCGTCAGCCGCCCGCGTTCGTCACGGTACCTGCGCGTCACTTCCAGCCCGTGGCCGGCGGGATCGCTGCGCAGGAGGTCCGCCACCTCGCGCGTGGCGACCACCGCCGTGATCTCCTGCTCCATCTCCGCGACCATGGCGCCGTAATGCTGCTCCACGAGGGAGAACACGGCTTGCTCGCTCGCGTCGATCAAGGGAACGACCCCCGCGAACTCCGGTCGCAGGAAGATGTACAGGAACCCGATCGGCTGGCTCTCTCCGCGGACGTACCGCAGCAGTGTCAGCTGCAGCCAGCTTTCGCCGGCAAGGGCCTGCAGCTTGGCGGCCATGGCCTGGTCGAGGACGACCTGCTCGTGCGCGAGCAGCTGCATGCGCGTCGCGCGCGAGAACTGGAGCAGGTCCTCGATGGACTCGGAGCCGTGCACGAAGCGGAAGGCGGGCTGCGCCGCGCGCACGCGCGTGCCGACGCCCTGCTGGGTGTACACGTAGCCCTGCTCCTGCAGTTCGCGCAGCGCCTGCCGCACCGTGTGACGGCTCACGTTGAACTGCTTCTGCAACTCCGCTTCCGTGGGGAGCTGCTGGTCCACCTGGTACTGGCCTGCCTTGATCTGCTCCGCCAGGGTGGCGGCCAGGGTCCAGTACATCGGCCCCGGCCGGGCCGGATCCGCGCGGTGATTGATCAGTGGCGCCATGCCGCGATCTTAACCCTTGCTGCCTACTTGACCGAATCGTCCGTACAAGTATCATCCGGCTTGTCCGTACAAGTACCACAGGAGACGTTGTGCCCAAGCTGTTCCCTTCCTCCCCCGCCCTGCATTGCACCCGCCGCGCGGGCCTGGCATTCATCGCCGCCCTGGGCGCCGCGGCCGTCACCGGCGTGCAGGCGCAGGAGCCCTTCCCCAGCAAGCCGATCAAGCTCATCGTGCCGTTCTCCACCGGAACGGGCAGCGACGCCATCGCGCGGATCATCGCGAACGCGCTGCCGGCATCGCTCGGGCAGAACGTGGTCGTCGACAACCGCGGCGGGGCCGGCGGCATCACCGGCACCGAGCAAGGCGCGCGTTCGGCGCCCGACGGCTACACGCTGACCATCGGCACCACGAGCACGCTGCTGACCAACCCGGTGCTCAACCCGCAGGTCAAGTACAACGTGGAGAAGGACTTCGCGCCGGTGGCGGGCCTCGGCCGCGCCTATTTCGTGGTGGTGACCGCGAACACGCCCGACGCGCCGAAGACCCTCAAGGAGCTGCTCGAGCGGCTCAAGGCGAAGGGCGGCTCCTTCGGCTCCGCCGGCGTGGGCACCATCACCCACCTCGCCGCCGAGGCGCTGATCCTGCGCGCCAGGGTGCCAGCCACGCACGTGCCTTACAAGGGAAGCGGCGCGGCGCTCGCCGACGTGATTGCCGGCCACACCCTGTTCGCCACCGACACGATGGCGGCGACGCTGCCGCTGATCCGCAGTGGCCGGCTGCGCGCGCTGGCCGTCACCGCCCCTGAGCGGCTGCAGGCACTGGCGGATGTCCCCACCGTGGCGGACACCGGCGACTTCAAGGGCTTCGTGGTGGACGCGTGGTGGGGGCTGATGGCGCCCGCCGGCACGCCCGAACCCGTGCTGCGCAAGCTGGGCGACGCCACGCTCGCCGCCCTCGCCGCGCCGGAGACGCGCTCGCGCCTGGCCGCGCTGGAACTCGAGCCGCTGCCGCTCGGTTCGCAGAAGTTCGGCGCCTTCATCCGCGAGCAGACCCCCTTCTGGGTCAACTTCATCAAGCAGGCGAACATCAAGCTCGACTGAGCAGGGGAATCACGTTGGAAGAACTGAGAATCGTCGCCATCAACGGCATGCTGGGCTACGGCTACGAATTCGCGAGCCTGCAGGCCGGCATGGACCAGCAACCCCACCTCGTCGGCGGGGACGCGGGATCCACCGACCCGGGTCCCTACTACCTGGGCTCCGGGACCTCGCTGGTCAAGCGCGAACAGGTGCGCCGCGACCTGTCGTACGCGCTGCGGGCCTCCCGCGCCGCGGGCGTGCCGATGGTGATCGGCTCGGCCGGCATGGGCGGCGGCAACCCGAACCTGGCTTTCGTGCGCGAGATCCTGCTGGAAGAAGCGCGCGAGCACGGCCTGCACTTCAAGCTGGCCACCATCCCGTCCGAGATCGACAAGACCGTCGTGCTGGATGCCCTGCGCATGGGACGCATCCAGCCCATGCCGGACGTGGGCCCGCTCTCCGAGAAGGCGGTTCGCGAAAGCGTCCGCATCGTCGGCCAGATGGGGACGGATCCCCTGGCGCACGCCCTGGCACAGGGGGCCGACGTGGTCCTGGCCGGCCGCGCGTGCGACACGGCGATCTATGCCGCGCTGCCCATCTCGCGCGGCTACGACGCCGGCCTGGCGCTGCACATGGCCAAGATCATGGAATGCGGCGCGCAATGCGCCCTGCCCCTCGCCCCCAACGACAGCCTGCTGGGCGTCATCCGCAAGGACCACTTCCTGATCCGGCCGCTCGCGAAGAACCGCACCGTCTCGCCGGAATCCGTGGCCGCGCATACCATGTACGAACAGGGCGACCCGCTGGTGCTGTACGAGCCCGAAGGCAACGTCGACCTGAGCGCTTCGGAATTCGAGCAGGTGGATGCCCGGACGGTGCGGGTCAGCGGCTCGCGCTTCATCCCGGCACCCCGGCCCACGATCAAGCTCGAAGGTGCGCGCAGCATCGGCTTCCGCGCGTTCACGGTGGCGGGCATCCGCGACCGGACCGTGATCGCGAACCTCCCGGTCATCGAAGAGGCCGTGCGCGCCGCCGTGCGCCGCAACCTGGGGACGCACGTCAGCGACGCCTCGTTCGGCCTGCAGTTCCGCGCGTACGGGCGGGACGGCGTGCTCGGCACGCTGGAGCCCGAACGCGACCGGATCCCGCACGAGGTCGGCATGCTGATCGAGGTCGTCGCCCAGACGCAGGAACTCGCCAGCTACGTCCTGTCGCTCGCGCGCTCGTCCTTCCTGCATTGCCCCTTCCCGGGCCGCAAGACCACCGCAGGCAACCTGGCGTTCCCCTTCTCGCCTTCGGACGTCCAGGCCGGCGAGGTGTTCGACTTCAGCGTGTACCACCTGATGGAGACCGACGACCCGCTGGGCCTTTTCCCCATTCACACGGAACAGGTTTGACATGACACGCCTCCAAGACCTCGCCGACGTCCTGCGCAGCAAGAACGCCGGCCCCTTCCAGGTCACGATCGACCTCATGTTCAACGACCCGGGCGTGTACCGGCGCGTGCGCGACTCGGGCGTGCTGACGTCCGAGCGCATCGGCACTGCGTACAACATCGAGGCGAGTGCGGTGCGCGTGATCCCCTTCGACCGGGTACGTGCCATCAAGGTGACCATGCCGCGCCGCTTCGGCAGCAACGGCAGCGGCTCGGCTTTCGACCGCGACGTCTACGGCGCGCAGCAGCACGGGCCGCTGGCGGAGTTCCTGGTCCCCTGAGCACCGGTGCCGCTAGGGCGCCATCACCTTGTCGGGCGTCATCGGCAGCGACCGGATCCTGCGTCCGGTCGCGTGCCAGATCGCATTGGAGATCGCGGCGGCGACGCCCAGGCCGCCGATCTCGCCCACGCCCTTGGCGCCCAGGCGGCTGACGACGCGGTCGTCTTCGGGCACGAAGTGGACCTCCAGCGCATGGATGTCCGCATTCACCGGCACGTGGTAGTTGGCCAGGTCCACCGTCATGAAGCGGCCCAGCGCGTGGTCGATGAGCGTTCCTTCGTGCAGCGCCTGGCCCATGCCCCAGACGATGCCGCCCAGCACCTGGCTGCGCGCCGTGAGCTCGTTGATGATGCGGCCGCAAGCCACCGCGCTCACGACCCGCGTGACGCGCACGGTCCCCATGGCCTCGTCCACCCGCACCTCGCAGAACACCGCCGAATGCACGGCGCGCTCGTAGCGGCCCTGTTCGTCCTCGTCGGGCTCGAGGTGGAAGTGCGCCTCGAGTTCCTCGACGCCGGAGGTCGCCAGCACTTCCTGCACGGAAATCCCGTCGCCATCCCGACCGCGCAGCCGCAGCCGGCTGCCGGCGAACTCCACGTCCGCCAGCTTGCTGTCCGCCAAGGGTGACGCCGCCGTGGAGCGCGCGAGCTGCCAGGCCTTCCTGCGCAGCTTCTCGCACGCGCCGTCCACCGCCGAGCCCACGCTCGCCACGTGCGAGGAGCCGCCCTCGGTGGGCGCCTGCGGCAGGCGCGTGTCGGCAATGTGCACGCGCACGTCGTCCAACCGCACGCCCAGCGCGGACGCCGCGACCTGCGCCAGCACCGTGACCGTGCCGGTGCCGATGTCGCTGGCCGCCGTTTCCACGTCGACGTGGCCGTCGACGTGCCACACCACCCTCGCCTGCGCTTCCTCCTGCTCGGCGATCCATTGCCCGCTGGCCATGCCCCAGCCGACCAGCTCGTCGCCCTCGCGCCGGCTGCGCGGCTGCGGGTCGCGCGCCGACCAGCCGAAGCGATCCGCCGCGAGCGCGTAGCACTCGCGCAGCTTCTTGCTGGAATACGGCTTGTCGCCGGAGGGCGCGCGCTCGGCGTAGTTGGCGAGGCGCAGCGCCAGCGGGTCCATGCCCAGCGCCTGCGCCAGTTCGTCCATCGCGACCTCCAGCGGGAACAGGCCGCTCGCCGCTCCCGGCGCTCGCATGTCCAATGGCGTCGGCAGGTCCAGCGGCAGCACACGGTAGTCGCCGCGCAGGTTCTCGCAGCCGTACAGCGTGCCCGACCACCGGGTGACCATCTCGGTGAAATCTTCCACGCGCGAGGTCTCGCCCACCGCCTCGTGGATCAGCGCCTGCAGCGCGCCGTCGCGTGCGGCGCCCAGGCGCACGCGCTGCCAGATCTCGGGACGGTGCCCGAAGGTGAACATCTGCTGGCGCGTCAGCACCACGCGCACGGGTCGTCGCAGGTGCAGCGCCCCCACCATGGCCAGCAGCAGGTTGTATTGCGGCCGCAGCCCGGAGCCGAAGGCGCCGCCCACGAAGGTGTTCAGCAGCGTGAGCTGGCTCTCGTGCAGGCCGAACACCTTGGCCACCCTCTTGCGCGTGCCGTGCGCGCCCTGGTTCTTGTCGTGGATGGTGAGCGTGCCACCGGCCTCGGGAATCACCGTGCTCGCGTGCAGCTCCATGGGGTTGTGGTGCTCCACCGCCTGGTGGAACTCGGCGTCGACCTGCACGGGTGCGACGGCGAACGCGGCGTCGGCATCGCCGCGCGGCTTCGGCGGGGCCGTGTCCTCGTCGAGCTCCTTCGGGGCGCGCCCCTGCGCATGGTGCCGCGGCAGGTCGGTCCCGTGCGCCTGCGCCTCGTACTCGACGCGGACCAGGGCGGCCGCGTAGCGCGCGGCTTCCCAGGTCTCCGCCAGCACCAATGCCACCGGCTGGCCCGCGTAATGCACGCTATCGCTCACCAGCGGCTTGACCGGCACGGTGGAGAAGTCCTCGCCGGCTTCGAAGTAATGCGCGAGCTGCGGCGCCTGGCTGCGATGGCCGTGCCACAGCACGTCCAGCACGCCGTGGACCGCGCGCGCTGGCGCATCATCGACGGCCAGGATGCGGCCGCGGGCGATGGCGGCATTGACCACCACGCCATGCACGAGCCCCTCGACGACGACCTCGGCGGCATAACGCGCCTGCCCGGTCACCTTGGCGCGCCCGTCGATGCGCGGTACGGGCTGGCCGATCGCGACGAACCCGGCGCTCATGGCCCATCCTCCGCATGGTTGGTGACCGTGCCGGCGGTGGCGAGCGCCAGCGCACGGACGATGGCCCGCCGGGCCAGCGGGATCTTGAACGCATTGCTGCCCTCGCGCGCGCCCTGCGGAACGGCCCCCCGCAGCAGCGCGTCGGCGGCGCGGGCGAACGATGCTTCCGTGGCCGGCTGGCCGAGCAGCAGCGCTTCGGCGGCCGGATCCCGCCACGGCTTGTGCGCGACGCCGCCCAGGGCCAGCCGTGCGGCGCGGATGGTGCCGCCGTCCAGGTCCAGGGCCGCCGCCACCGAGACCAGCGCAAACGCATACGACAGCCGCTCGCGCAGCTTGAGGTACACGCTGTGGGCGCGGAATCCATCGGCGGGGGGCAGCGTGAGCGCGACGATCAACTCGTCCTCCGCGAGCGTCGTGTCCTGGTCCGGCCGGTCTCCAGGAAGGCGATGGAACTCTGCGAAGGGGATGCTGCGCTCGCCGCGCGGCGAAGCCACCTGCACCGTCGCTTCCAGCGCGGCCAGCGCCACGCACATGTCGGATGGATGCGTGGCGATGCAATGCTCGCTGGCGCCCAGGATGGCGTGCTGCCGCGCCAGGCCGGCGATCGCCGAACAGCCCGACCCCGGCTCCCGCTTGTTGCAGGGCGTGGCGATGTCGTAGAAGTAGCAGCAGCGCGTGCGCTGCAGCAGGTTGCCGCCGTTGCTGGCCATGTTGCGGATCTGCGCGGTGGCGCCGGAGAGGATCGCGGTGGCCAGCAGGGGATAGCGCTCGCGCACGAGCGGGTGCCAGGCGGTGGCCGCGTTGCGCGCGAGCGCGCCCAGCCGCAGGCCGCCCTCGGGCGTGGCCTCGATGGCATCGAGCCCGAGCCGGTTGATGTCCACCAGCCGCGTCGGCCGCAGCACGTTCACCTTCATCAGGTCGAGGAGGTTCGTGCCGCCGGCGATGAAGCGCGTCCCGTCGCCGGCCAGCCAGAGGGCCGCGGGAACGTCGCTGACGGGGAAGAAGGTGAACGGGTTCATGCCGGCTCTTCGGGTCCGCGCACGCGCGCATTCACCGTGGTTCCCGCGATCCACGGCCCGCGCGCTGCCTCGCTCGCGTGCGGCCCGGGTCCGAGCACGACCTGCGCCACCGCCTGAGCGATCTGCGCGTAGGCGCCGCAGCGGCAGAGGTTGCCCGACATCAGCTCGCGCACGTCGTCCAGCGACTTCGCGTGGCCCTCGTTCGCCAGCCCGACCGCGGAACACAGTTGCCCGGGCGTGCAGTAGCCGCACTGGAAAGCGTCGTGCTGCATGAAGCTACGGCATCCCCGCGGCGCGATAACATCCGGGGATGAGGAACGAACAGGTCTGGGTCGAGCCGGTGGGCAGCGTCATCGTGGCGAGGATCCGCGGCAAGCCCACCGCGGAAGTGCTGCGCGAGTGCGAGCGCCGCGTGGTCGAACTCGCGCGCGACACGCAGCAGGTCCGGGTGCTCTACGACGCGCTGGAGCTGGAGCCACCCGAGATGGAGCTGGTGCTCCTGCAGCAGCAGCTCGAAGCCCAGAAGCGGGACTCCCTGGGGTCGGAGTTGCTGCGCACGGCCATCCTGGTTTCCAACACGCGCATCGCGTACCTGGCACGCATCGCGTTCGGCCACGCCGGCGAGGCGAACTATCGCGTCTTCTACAACGACTTCGCGGCGGCTTTCCGTTGGCTCGAGAGCCGCGGCGCCTAGTGGTGCGCCGCACTTCCCTGCGCTCCTAGCACGGAAGCCTCGAATCTGTACATCGCTCGCGTTCAGGATGGCCCTGGCCTCTGCGAACCCGATGATGTGGGAGGATTCGATCGGAGGCGGTATGTGGCAGCTGCCAAGCCTTTCAGTGACGCGGTCGTGGGTCGTGCGGGTCCTGGTCGCGACAGCCACCGGCGCGCTCGCTCAGCCCGTCCGGGACACGGAGCTCCCCGAGGCGCTCGCCGGACGGACTTTCTCGTTCCTCAATCCGGAAGGCAAACGACTGGAGTTCCGTTTCGACACGGAGGGACGCTTCGTGGTTCGCCTCCCGTCCGGCGTCGTGCAGGGCGGCGCCTGGAGAGTCGATGCCGGCAGGCTGTGCATCGACAGCTGGATGGTGTTCTGCGCTCCGACGCGCCGGGTCGATGGTTCATGGCAGATCCGCCGTCCGGACGGCGCCTTCACTGCCCTCGAGGAGCAAGCGGGCCACGGTGCCCTGCCTGGCGGCATCACGCAAGGAGCGCTGGCACTGGTGCCCGGAGCAACGGTGCTCCCATGGTGCGCGTCGGGGACAGCTGGACTTACGATTCCGTCCAGCCTGACGGGTCCCGCACGTCCCGGACCGAGACCGTGCTCGCCGTCCACACGGATGGAACGGTCACGATCCAGCGAGGAAGGAGGGCCCAGAGGCTCTCACCCGCCCTGAACATCTACGACGCGAAGGGTGCGGAGCTTCCGCAAGTGCTTCTTCCACTCGCCGTCGGCCAGAGGTGGGAGAACACGGAGTACTGGTTCAGTGCGCCTTATCACGGCGAGAACAGGCTCACGTACAAGGTGGTCGCGCTGGAGCAGGTGCAGGTTCCCGCGGGCACCTACGAGGCCTTCCGGATCACCGCTGAAGGCTGGCAGGTGCTGCGTTCCCACCCGGCCGGCAGCCAGGGGCGCGTCGAGCAGACCTACTGGTACGCCCCCGCAGCCAGGCGGATCGTGAAATTCACCGGCTTCGTCCGATGGTCCACGCCCTGGGATCGGAACGAGGCCTGGACAGGGAACTTCGAGCTTCGCAGCGCCAGCGTTTCGCCTTAGGTGTGGGTGGCCTGCCCGGAGGGAATCGAACCCCCGACAACCTGCTTAGAAGGCAGGTGCTCTATCCAACTGAGCTACGGGCAGCCGGGCCCAATGGTACCCGGCTTCGCCCGGGCGCTCAGCGCGCCGCCGGGCGCGTGTAGGAGGCCGGCGTCACCAGCTGGCGCAGCTCGGGGAAGTCGACGCGGCAGCGGATCCCCGCCGGCACCCTGCCGCCCGCATTGGGCATCTCCAGGCGCACGCCGAAGGTGCCGCTCGCGGTGTCGAAGACGCTGTCGATGACCTTGACCGTGGCCGCGTGGCTGCCGCCCAGGCCCTCGGGCACCACGGTGGCGGCCTGCTGCGGCTTGAGCTTGCCCCAGGCGGCCAGCGGCAGCACCACCTCCACCCGCAGCGGCTCCACCTGCACGAGCTTGAGGATGGGCTTGCGGCCGGTGCCGGACTCGGCCAGGTCGCCGGGGTTGAGCATGCGGTCCAGGACGACACCGTCGAAGGGGCTGCGCAGCACCCGTCGATTCAGCAGGTCCTGCGCGTGGCGCGCATCCAGGATGGCCTGCTCCTTGTCCTCTCGCGCGGCGCGCAGCTCCGCTTCCAGGATCCGCTTCTCCGCCTCCGCCTCGTCGCGCGCCTGCACGGACACGAACTTCTGCGCCTCCAGCTGCGCCTGCCGCTCCAGCTTCTTGTGCGCGTAGTCCAGCCGGTTCTGCGCCGACTGCAGCCGCCCCTGCGACTCGGCGCGCACGCGGGAGAGCTGCACCGCGGACGTTTCCGCCGCCGACTCCAGCTGCACCAGCACCTGCCCGGCGCGCACACGGTCGCCGCGCTGCACGTTCACCTTCTCGATGATGCCTTCGACCGAGCTGCGGACCTCCACCATCTGGTAGGGCTCGATCAGGCAGTCGAAGGGATTGGCCGCCGCGGCGCCGCAGGCGAGCAGGCACGCCATGGGAATGGAGGACTTCATTCGCTTCTCCCGGTGAACGCCAGCAGCTTCTGCAGCTGCCGGTCCTGTTTCAGGTTGGCCATGCGGATGCCGTGCTGGCGGCGCTCCGCGGTGTGTTGCGCGTGGCGGCGCAGTGCGGCGAGCAGCGGCCCCGGCAAGCGGGTGCCGGCCTGCAGGGCCCGGGCGACGGCACCCGCGAGCCGCGGCGCGCAGAGGCGGAAGATCTCGTCTTCCAGCGACACGATCGCCTGGCAGCTGCCGGGGTCGCCCTGGCGGGCGCAGCGGCCCACGAGCTGGCGGTCCACGCGGCGCGAATCGTGGTACTCCGTGAGGATCACGTGCAGGCCGCCGGCAGCGGCCACGCCCTCGCCCAGCTCGATGTCCGTGCCGCGTCCGGCCATGTTGGTCGCCACGGTGATGCGTCCCGGCTGTCCGGCCAGGGCCACCACGGCGGCCTCCTCGTTGTCCTGCTTCGCATTGAGCAGCGCGTGCGGCAGGCCGCGGGCGCGCAGCACCGCGCTGACCTGTTCCGAGGCTTCCACCGAGCGCGTGCCGATCAGCACCGGGCGCCCCGCACCGCAGGCGAGCGCTTCCGCCGCATCGGCCACGCGCTCCCACTTGCGCGCCGTCGTGCCGACGAAGGCGAAGCCGTGGTCGATGCGGCGCGAAGGCTTGCGCAGCGGCACCCTCGCGGTGTCCAGGCCGTACACCACCTTGATCTCGCGCGCGACCTCGGCGCCGGTGCCCGTCATGCCGGAGAGGTGCACGTAGCGCCGGAACAGCCGCTGGTACGTGAGCCGCGCCAGCGTGTCGCGGCGCGCGGTAGGCTCCAGGCCCTCCTTCAGCTCGATCATCTGGTGCAGGCCGCGTTCCCAGGACCGGTCGGGCATCACGCGGCCGGTGGACTCGTCGACGATCTGCACCTTGCCTTCGACCACGACGTAGTGCTGGTCGCGGCGGAAGAGGTGCAGCGCGCTCAGCGCCTGCTGCACGAGTTCCTCCCGCCCGCGCACGGAAGTCCACGGCCCGTCCAGGTCCGCCGCGAACGCGTCCAGCCGTTCGCGCCCCGCGTCCGTGAGGTGGATGCTGCGCTCGAAGCCCTCGCAGGCGAAGTGCTCGCCCTCGGCGAGCGCGCGCGCGAAGTCCAGGGCCTCGCGCCCATGCTGCGCATCCTCGCCTGCATCCACCGTGGCCGACAGGATCAGCGGCGTGCGCGCCTCGTCGACGAACACGCTGTCCGCCTCGTCGACGATCGCGTAGTAGAGCCCGCGCAGCACCGTGCCCTGCTGCGCGGGCCCGTGGCCGGCGAGCCGGCGCACCGACTGGTGCAGGCGCGTGCCCTTGCCCTGCAGCGCGACGCGGTCGCGCAGGTAGTCGAACGCGAGCTCCTTGTTCGTCGCGTAGGTGATGGCCGCCGCGTAGGCCTGGCGGCGCTCGTCGCGCGGCATGCCTTGCACGACCACGCCCACGTCGAGGCCGAGGAAGCGGTACAGCGGCCCCATCTTCTCGGCGTCGCGCCGCGCGAGGTAGTCGTTGACGGTGATCACGTGCACCGGGTAGCCGGCCAGGGCCACCGCGCAGGCGGGCAGCGTCGCACAGAAGGTCTTGCCTTCCCCGGTCGCCATTTCCACCAGTCGCCCGCGCAGCAGCTCGTAGCCGCCGTGGAGCTGGGTGGCGAAGTGGCGCTGGCCGATCGTGCGCCCCGCGGCCTCCCGCACGAGGGCGAAGGCCTGCGCGACCTGCTCCAGGCGGAAACCCTCACGCCGCAGTTGCGGCCGCAGCGCGGCGGCGCGCGCCCGCAAGGCCTCGTCGCCCAGGCGCTGCAGCTCCGGCCCGAGCGCGTCCACCCGCTCCACGAGCCGGCGCGCATCTCCGCGCAGCACGTGGAGGTGCCGGCGCAAGGGCGCGAGGGCCGTCGCATCGAGTGCCTGCGCCAGCCGGTCGTGCCAGCCCTCCTCGCTTTCCGCACGCTCCGCATACGGACGCCCCGAGGCGAACAGCGCGGGCTGGAAGGGAAGCGCGCGGCTGCTAGACATGGAAGTGCGACAGGAAGGCGCGGCGCAGGGCGCGCAGCCACTGCTGCCCGAGCGGCTCGTCGGGATGCTCGAAGCGGACGTGCAGCCGTTCGCCGTAGAACAGCGGCACCGGCGCGCCGCCGGTCTCGACGGCCACGTCGAACTGGAAGGTGCGCTCCAGGGTGCGGGCGCCGCGCGAATCGCGCCCGTCGGTGGCCAGCTGGCCGCCCCCTTCCGTCGCCAGCGCCTTGCTGGGCAGGTACTCCTCGCCCGCGGGCACCTCGCGTTCGATGCGGCCGGGCAGCGCGCGGTCCGGCGCATGCGCCATGCGGACCTGCACGCCGGTGACGGCGGTGCGGACCACGTCGGCGGCCTCCTGCGGCGCCACCACGCGCGCCAGCGGCCGCGGCCGGTCGATCACGTAGCCCAGGAGGTCGCCTTGCCGGTGGAAGCGGCCGGGCAGGTCCTCGCCGCGCAGCAGCAGGAAGGTGCCGTCGGTGCCGGCGCGCACGGCCAGCAGCGCGAGCTTCTCCCGCGCCGAGAGCAGGGCCGCGCGCTCGGCGGCCAGCTGCTCCTGCACCATCGCCGCGCGGGCGCGGTCCGCCTGCATGGTGGACAGGTACACGGCCTCCAGTTCCGCGACCTTCGCTTCCGCGACGCGGGCCGCGGATTCCAGCGCGGGATTGCGCACGTCGACCAGCAAGTCGCCCTGCCGCACCGGCGTGCCCGATGCCACCAGCACGCGTTCCACGAAGCCGTCGTGGCCGGCGCGCACCAGCGCCGAGTGCGGCAGCCACGCGACGCCTTCCAGCACCGTGCGGAAGGGCGCCGGGACGGCGAACAGGAGCAGCGCCACTGCCAGCACGAACCCGCCCGTGACGCCCCACACGCGCGTGCGCCGGGTCCGCAGGCGCGGGCCGGCCAGGTGCTGCACGCCCTTGACGAGCGGCACGAGGGCCATCATGACGACGGCCCACAAGGCGAGCAGCACGCCGATGAAGAAGAACTGCTGCGCGATGAACAGCGCGATCGCCACCGTCACGAGGATGCGGTAGATCGTGGACAGCACGGCGTAGCCGGCGAGCCAGGCGGCCGTGCGCGCGCCCTCCTCCGGCGGCTCGGCATCGCGCAGGCCGAACACGTACCGGTCCAGCAGCCACGTCCAGTAGCGCGTGGCGCGCGTGGCGAGGTTGGGCATCTCCACGACGTCCGACAGGATGTAGTAGGCGTCGTAGCGCAGCAGCGGGTTGCCGTTGAACAGCAGCGTGGAGACCCCCGCGATCACCATCACGTTGAACAGGATGGCGCGCAGCAGGCCCGGCTCGACGAGCAGCCAGAAGTAGAAGGCGACGGCCGCGAGGAACAGCTCCACGCCCATGCCCGCGGCGCCGACCACGGCCCGCTGCCAGCGGGAGCGGAACACCGACGAGGCCGAAGCTTCCACGTAAGGCACGGGCATCAGCACCAGCAGCACGATGCCGACGTCGTGGACCTCGCCGCCCCAGCGCTTGCAGGCGGCGGCGTGGCCGAACTCGTGCAGCGCCTTGATCACGGGGAACACGAGCCACAGCACCAGCAGGTTGTGCGTGGCGAGCACGCGGTCGGAGAAGTTGCCGGTGAGCTCGTCCCAGTGCGGCGGCACCATGATCGCGGCCGGCACCACCACGGCGAGCCACAGCAGCGCGCCCCAGCGGCTCCAGAGCAGGTCGATCGCCGGCCGGATCGCGTTGAGGAAGCGGTCCGGGTCCAGCAGGTGCAGCCGCCACGCCATCGGGTTCATCCAGCTGCGCCGGCGCGCCTGCTTCTCCTGCCGCTGTCCGCGCTCGAAGAGCTCCGCCACGTCGGGCGTCGCGTCGCTTTGCAGCAGGTCGGCGCCATGCAGCTGGCCGAGGAGCTGGATGATGTCGTCCTGCGCCGGCGCGTCCTCGCCGAGCTGCCGGTTCGCGAGCTCCCACAGCTGCTGCACGCTGCGCTCGCCGTCCATGGCGGCGATGAGGAGCCGCGCGGCGGGCGTGAAGCGGTGCACGCGGCCGCTCACCGGGTCCTGCAGCAGGTACCAGAGCTCGCCGCGATAGCGCATGCGGTGCAGCCGCGCGTGCGTGCGCAGCCGCGGCTTCAGCCCGGCGACGCGGTACCACGAGCTGGAAAGCAGGGGCGTCGCCATCTCAGGTCACCCAGCGCCACAGGGCGAGCTGCACCCATTCGACGAAGGTATGGGTCCAGGTCCACAGCAGCTTGCGTTCGCCGACCTCGATCTTGCCCACGCCCTCCATGCCCGGCCGCAGGCGCACGGAAGCGCTGTCCAGCTGCGCCTCGACGCGGAAGAAGTTGTGCCCGTCCTGCGCCGTGGACACCGGCGTCACGTTGCGCACGGTGAACGGCAGGCGCTCGTACGGCATGCCGGCCAGTGCGATCTCGCCGCGCTGGCCGACGGCGACTTCGCCGATGTCGCGCTCGTCCACGTTGAGGATCACGCGGTAGCGGTCCAGCGGTGCCACCTCGAACAGCACCTTGCCCTGCTCCACCGGCGAGCCGAGCAGCTGGCTGAGGTCGCCCACGACCACCAGCCCGTCGAAGGGGGCCGACAGCGTGGAGCGCGCGAGGCGCTCTTCCACCAGTGCGAGCTGCGCCCGCGCCTGTTCCTCCTGCGCCGAGGAGATCGCCATGGCCGCGCGGTCCGATGTCGCCGCGGCCTGGCGGTAGCGGCGCGCCATCTGTTCGGCCTCGGCCAGCCAGCGGGCGCGCTCGAGGCGCAGGTCGCGGTCGTCGAGGCGGGCGAGCACCTGGCCGGCGCGCACCGACTCGCCGGCACGGACGTGGCTCTCGGCCACGTAGCCCTGGAACGGCGCCACGATGGAACGCTGCACGGCGCCTTCGATGGCCACCTTCGAGGCCACGCGGTACTGCGTCGTCGCGAGCGCCAGCACGGTCGCCACCGCCAGCACGACGAGCGCGACCAGCTTCAGGCCGGGGTGGCGCGGGCCGAACAGCATGGTGGCGCCGCGTCGCCAGGCGCCAACGGTGCGCTCGGTCCAGGGCATCTCGGCGCGGCGCTTCATGGCGAACACCGGGCCGAGCAGTTCGCCGGCGGCTTCGCACAGCAGGAGGTCCTCGGCGCCGAAGGGCTGCTCGCGCCGGCGTTCCAGCGTGAGCACGCCCACGGTGTCGTTGTCGTCCGCGAGCGGCACGGAGAGCACGGAGACGTCGCCGCGCGAGGCCGACAGGGTCGCGTGCGCAAGGCCGCCCACGGCATCGGCTGCCAGGGGCGGATGGACGAAGGACTGCCCGAGGTCCGGCACCTCCTCCATCGCCTCGGCGAGCAGCCGGACGAAGTCCGTGCGGCGATCGAAGGTGGCGGTGTGGGAGATCGCCTCCACCTCGCAGCGGTCGTGGCGCACCAGCCCGATGGCCACGCGCTCGCACCCCAGGCGCCCCGCGAGGTCGTTGGCGACGGCGAGCGCCGACGCGCGCAGCCCGGCGTCCTGCATGGCCGTCGCGAGCACCTCCTGCGCGACTTCCAGCCGCTGCGCCCGCGCCTCGACCCGGAGCGCGGCACGCTGCCGGAACTCCGCCACCAGCCAGGCGCTGCCCCAGTGCAGCAGGCGCAGGGCACGCTGCACCTCGGCCTCCGGCCGCGGCCGGATCTCCATCACGACGGCCCCGTGCAGGAACCCGTCGACTTCCACCGGATAGCCGATGAGCGTGCTCGCGGCACCCGGCTGCGCCGCCGCGCCTTCCTCCACGACGCCGCGCCGCTGCTGCAGCGTGCTTTCGGCGAGCGGCGCCAGGTGCCGCAGGTTGTGCGACGCATCGGGCCAGCTCGCGACCGGGCTGTACTCCCCATCCTCGCCGAGGAGCACCAGCGCGCCCGCGACGCGGTCCACCTGGCCGCACAGGATGGCGAGCCAGCCGGCGCAGAACTCCGAGAGGCTTCCCGGCGCGGAGAACCGCGCCCAGGCCGCGGATTCCTGCTTGGCCTGGGTGTCCGCCAGCGAATAGATCGAGGCTCCGCTCATCGTGCATGCGGGCGCCGCGGCGCCCGTCCCTCGCTACAGCCCGTCCTGCAGGGGCTGGTCCTGCATCACTTCGCGGCCGCGGCCTCGCGCTCCTCCGCCGCCGGCGCCGTGTCGGGCGCCGCGGCCTCGGGCACGCTCAGCACCAGCTTGTCCTTCACCGAGACGAAGTTGCGCAGGGACTGCAGGTGCAGGTAGACCAGCTCGAGTTCGTCGGTGGCGGCGAGCTGGGCGAGCGTCTCGGGCGGCAGCGCCTTCAGGCGCTTGCGGTCCACCGCATGGAAGCCGGTGAGCGACATCTTCTGGCCGTTCGCCAGCGTGAACTGCGCCTGCATCGGCTCCAGCAGGTCCAGCTCGGCGACCTTGCGGCAGAACGCCTGCGTGCGGTTGAACTGCGCGGTGTACTCCTGCAGGAAGCGCAGCACGTTGTCGACGTAGGGCGTCTGCTTGCCTTCGGCGTCGAACAGCGCGTTCCCGCGGCCCTGGTAGTTCAGGCCCTGGAAGGCCTCGTCGACGCACAGCGTGAAGGTCTTGCCGTCGCCCTTGGCCGCGAACACGAAGGGATAGCGGCGCACGAAGGCGGGGACGTAGCGGGCGTTCCAGCTGCCGTCCTCCTTCAGGTACAGGTTCTCCTCGGAGCGCGCACCCAGGATCACCACGGGCACGACCTCGTCGCCGCTCTTGGCGAAGACGATCGCGTACTCCGCCGCCGCGAGGGGGAACTCGACCGCCGTGAGCGGCACGGAGTTGATCTTGCGCGCGAAGCCGAAGCCCTTGCCCGGTTCGATGGCGGCCTTGCCATGCCGCCCACTCGAGACGGGTACGGCGGTTTCGTAGATGAGCAGCTGGGTCGTCATGGGGGAACTCCTGTCGAAGGTGGGCCGCCTCGGGCGGCCCGGTACGAACAACGGGCGGCGCGCGCTTCTCCTAGTGCACGGTCACCCTCTTTTCGGCTTCCGCCGCGGGCAGCGCCTCCGCCGCCGCGAACGGCAGGCGATGGTGCAGGGACTCGAAATTGCGAAGCGAATGCAGGTGCAGGTACAGCAGCTCCAGTTCGTCCTGCGCGGCCAGGGAGGCGAGCGCGTCACCCGGCAGGGCCTTCAGGCGCTGCCGGCCCACGGCCAGGAACCCGCCGAGCGACAGCGGCATGGTTCCCACCGTGAAGCGCGCCTGCATGGGTTCGAGCAGCTCCAGTTGCTGCAGCCGCTCGCAGAAGGCGCGCGTGCGGGCGAACTGCGCCCGGTACTCCTGCAGGAAGCGCAGCACCCGCCCCACGTATGGCGACGGTTCGCGCGCCGGCGTGAACAGCGGCTCGCCGCGCCCTTGCCGGTTGAAGCCGGGGAACGCCTCGTCCACGCACAGCACCATCTGCCGGTCCCCGGCGGCGGCGGAGAACACGAAGGGGTAGCGGCGGACGAAGGCCGGGATGTACCGTCCCAGCCACTCGCCCTGTTCCGTCACCATCAGGTTCTCCTCCCGGCGCAGGCCCAGGACCACGGCCGGCCACAGCGAGGCACCGGACTGGACGAAGACGATCGGGTATTCGCCCGCCGCGGAGCGGAACTCCACGGCCGTGAGCGGCACGGAGTTCACCCCGCGGCAGAACCCGTAGCCGCGCATCTCCACGAAGCACTCCGCATGTCGCGCGCCCTGCACGGGCACGGCGTCCTCGTAGAACAGCATCTGCACGGTCAACGGCTTCCTCCTTGTCCCGCCCCGAGCGTCGGCTTCAGGTTGATGCGCAGCGACGCGTTCGGGTTGCGTTCCTGCTCGTTCCTGCCCCGGTGGTTCAGGAAGTCGTCCATCCACGCCGGCGCGGCCGGGGATGCAGAGTGCACCGGTGGCGGCGCGACGACCAGCGGGTTTTCCCACACCACCATCGGGGGAGTGGAAACCAGGTCCGGCGCGGGCGCGATGCTGCGTTCGCCGGCGGCCAGGGTGTCGTCCATCACCCCCACCTCGTCGTGCCCCAGCCCCGCGGCATGGCCCAGCTCGTGGGCGATGACGCTCAGCAGGTCCATCTGCCCCGCGGCCGGGCCGGTGCCCGGCACCAGGAACTCGCGATCGTCAGTCGGCGTCGCGTCGACGAACCAGCCGTGGCCGGCGGCGTCCACGTCGATGTAGACCACGCCGTCGTCGTAGGCGCCCAGCTGGTCGCCGGCCAGGTCCACCACCTCGAACGCCACCGCGCGCATGGCGTCCAGCGTCGCCTCGTCGGCGGTGCGGACCCAGCGGCGCAGGGCTTCCTCGAACAGCGGCTGGATCTGCGCCACGGTCACGGTGGAATCCGCGCCGCGCGCGTCCGGCGTGCCTGCGGCCCTCAGCATCGCCGCGCCGCCGCCCAGCGCGGTGAACTGCGGGTCGTTGGTCTGCAGCGAGACGTCGTCGAAGGTGCTGGCCGCCCCGCGGGTGAACAGGCCCATGCGTCCGTCGACCGGAACGCCGTTGTAGGCGTGGCTGAACGCGACGGAGCCGTTGACGCTGACGGTCACCACGCTGTAGCGGATGGACAGCGACAGCGTGTAGTCGGTGCCGGCCACGATGTCGCGCGCGGCGACCTTGTCGATGACCCAGCCGTCGCGCGGCGTGCGGTGGCCGACCAGCACCTGGTCGGTCGCGGCGTCGATCGCGACGAACTTGAAGTCCGACGGGCCGTAGTAGTCGAACACGAAGCCCGCGCGGCCCTGCGTGTTGACGATCGCGGACAGGTCCAGCGTGGCGCCGGGCTGCAGGCCGTCCACCGCCAGCGTCGCCAGGCTGATCGCGGGTTCGCTGCCCGCACCCGGCGCGCCCCGGTAGCGGCCGCCACTGACCGACCACGTGCCCGTCGTGGCGTCGCCGTACAGCGGGCCGTCGCCGGATGCGAACTGCTCCTTGTGCTCGAAGGTGATCGTCGCCGGCAGCACGCGCAGCGAGACGTTGTCGAAGGTGCCGCGCGCCTGGTCTGACCCCATGCCCAGCAGGCCCTTGTTGAGGCCGTAGCCCACGCCGTCGATCACGCGCGGCGCGTAGGTGTAGCTGAAGTAGGCCTTGCTGTCGACCGTCACCGTCACGTTCGTGCCGTTGACCGCCACCAGCACTTCGTAGGCCTGGTTCGGCTTCACCTGCGTCGGCGACTGCGCGTCCAGCACCCAGCCGGAAGCGGTACGGTGGCCCATCTCGATCTTGTTGGTCGAGACGTTGATGCCGGCGTACTTGAAGTCGGTGGGCGAGAAGTAGTCGAAGATGACGTAGGCGTTGGCCTTCCAGCCGCCCGTGGGCTTGTCGCTCTGGACCGAGGCGACGACCTCGTAGTAGGTCGGCAGGTAGGTGTCGTGGTACCAGACCGCCACCGCGGCGCTGACCGTCGTGGCCGCGGAGACCGACAGCTTGCCGCCGGTCACGGCGAAGCTGCCGCTGTCCACCGCCATCGCGTCCATCGTGCCGGCATTGAAGTCCGCCGTGCGCCGGACGTCGCGGCCGCCGCCGGGGATGTTGCCCGGCTGCGGATCGGTCGGCCCGCCGGTCTGGTCCTGCCAGTAGCCGTGGTCCTTCTGCGTGATGAGGCCGATCTCGCTGTGGATGCCGCCCATCAGCCCGTTGACGTTGCTGTACTTGTCGTCGCCGTTGCGGTCGCCGGTGTCCGCGGTGCGCGTGATGTCCGCGCCGTCGCTGTACGCCTGCCCGTAGAGGAAGTCGAACAGCTGCGGCGGCACCTGGCGGCTCACCGTCGACATGCCGAACGGCGAGAACGGCACGATGTAGCTGTTGAACTCGCCGACCCAGTCGATCAGCCGGTCGCCGCCGGTGTTGCCGATCAGGATGTCCAGGCCCGCGCCGCCGAAGACCCGGTCTTCGTACGAGACGTGCGTGTCCGGCGCATCGTTCAGCGCGCCCGTCGTGTCGTAGGAGACCGCCTTCGCGCCGATCACGTCGTCGGCGTTCATGAGGTCGTTGCCCCAGCCGCCGTAGATGTGGTCGCGGCCGGTGCCGCCCACGAGCCAGTCGTTGCCCAGGTCGCCGAAGATCGCGTCCTCGCCGTCGCTCTCGCGGTACTGGAAGGACGACAGGATGGGCGTGCCGTTGTTGTTGAACTGCGTGTAGCCGCCGATCTTCACGCCCTCGTTCTCGGCGAAGTTCAGGAAGTACTGCTTCAGGTCCAGCAGCGTGCCGCCCGGAGGCAGCGGCGTGTCCTCGTCCCACACCGCGCCCGACGTGCCGACGAACAGGATCGTGCGGCGCGGGTCGTACTCGTCGTACAGGAAGAACTCGCCCAGGTGCGGCTGCACCGGCTTGGGCGCGTTCCACGGGTCGGTGTCGTCGCCGAAGTACAGCAGGTTGCCCGGGTTCCACGGACGCGTGAAGTCGGTGCGCACGAGGCCGGCCACCTGGCCATCCGCGCCGAAGCGCACCGTGTACGACTCGGACAGCGCTTCCGCTCCGCTGATGGCGTCGTCGCCGGCGCCGCCGTGCAGGAAGTCGTCGCCCAGGCCGCCGAAGATCACGTCGTCGGCATGCATCGGGTCGAAGCGCGGGTTCTCGCCCAGGCCCAGCGCCACCGGCGACAGCGAGTACGGCGTGAGGTCCACCGTCTTCTTCAGCTCGCCGGCGATGTTGAGCGTCTCGGTCTGGTGCTGGCCCGGGGTGTACGCGAACTCGTTGATCACGTTGCCCTGGGTCGTGCGCGTGTCCGGGTCGGACGCGAGCAGTGCATCGACGCCGTAGAGGCTCTCCGCGTTGGCCGCCACCGAAGTGTTGCGGCTGGTGGAGATGCGGCCGTCGTCGCCGATCACGCCGTCCTGCCCCGTGCCGCCGGAGATCCAGTCGCTGCCCCAGCCGCCGATGATGTCGTCGTCCTGGCCGTCGCCGAAGGCGATGTCGTTGCTGGCGCCGAGGTAGACCGTGTCGTCGCCCGCCTCGCCGTGCACCTCGTCGGCCCCGCCGATGTCGTAGCGCGCGTTCAGGCCGTTGACCGTGAAGAAGCCGGCCGCGGCGGCACCGAACAGGTCGGGCCGGTAGGCCGGACCGCCGGGCGTGTAATCGAGCTGGCTGACGCCGCGCACGATGATCTTCTGGTCGCCGTATCCCTGGCCGGGGTACAGGCTGTTGTTGTCGTACTTGAAGGACAGGTACAGCTGTCCGGGCAGCACGCCCTGGCCGTCCACGTGGTTCAGGCCCACGAGGCGGACGATGTTGCCGTTGTCGCCGAGGATGGTGTCGGCGTCCAGCGAGTGGCCGTTCGCGACGTGCGTCACCACGTCCTGCGGCGCATTGGTGCCGGCCGCATTGGTCAGCGTGGCATCGCCCAGGTCATTGCGCGCGGCGTTGGTGCCGGCGCCGCCGAACAGGATGTCGTCGCCGTCGGGCCGCTCGTGCTTCAGCGGGTTGGCGTTGGCCGCCAGGCCGAAGTGCGAGGAGCTGCCGCCGACGATGTCGTCCTGCCCGAGGCCGCCGAACACGACGTCGTTGCCGCCGCCGCCCTCGATGTAGTCCTCGCCGTCCGTGGCCGCCTCATACGAGGTGACGACGCTCAGCGGGCCGATCGGGTCGTTCACGCCGCCCGGGGTGCGCGTGGCCCCCACGTGCGCCGTGGCCGCGAAGGCGCCTTCGATGCCGCCGTCGCCCTGCACGACGTCGTTGCCCAGCTGGCCGAACACGAGGTCGTGCTTCGCGCCGCCCGCGAGGTAGTCGTTGCCGAAGCTGCCCTTGCCGACGAGGCCGCGATCCATGTCGATCGTATGCAATGCCTTGTAGGCTATCGTGTACTCGGCCCACCACGGCGCGCCGTCCGGGTCGCGGTAGTTGCGCGGCGTGCCGTCCACCAGCAGCAGGCCGCTGTTGGCCGCCGTGACGGTGCCGAAGCCTGCGGGCACGGGCTCGTCGGTGCGGCTGTAGATCAGCGTCCCGGCCAGCGTCTGGAAGCGCGTGCTGGTGATGTCGCCCGGGCGGCGCGTGAGCGCCGTCACGTTGTCGCCGAAGACCAGGTCGTCCGCCTCGTCGCCGTCGGCCATGTCGTGGCCCGTGCCGGCGACGATGATGTCGCGGCCCAGGTTGCCGAAGATCACGTCGTCGTCGCCGTTCTGCAGTTCCGCCGAGTGGATGCTGATCAACGTGCCGAGCGCCGTCGTCTGGATCTTCTGCGGGCGCGGATCGGGCAGGTTGGGATCCGCCACCGCCTGCACGATCACGCCGTGGTCGCCGAAGATGATGTCGTCGTAGGCGTACTCCGGTCCGCCGGTCACCGTGCCGGCGCCGTCGCCGTGGATCACGTCGCGGCCGGCCTCGAGGCTGTCGCGCACCGGCGACTTCACCGGCTGGAAGGTCGAATCGCTCGCCTGCAGGTCCGGGTCGACGCTCGGCGCCGGGCTCGCGTCCACCGTCGGGATCGTGAGCGCGCGCGTGAGGATGTCCACGTTGACGCCCGAGTCGCCGTAGATGTGGTCCACGCCGCGCTGGCCGAGGATGGTGTCGTCGCCGGAGCCGCCGGCGAGGTGGTCGCCGGCCTGGCTGCCGATGATCACGTCGTTGCCGGCGCCGCCGTAGGCCGTGAAGCCCACGGACGGCAGGTTGGCCGCCGCCACGCCCGCGAACAGCGCGCTCGCGTCGATGACGTCGTTGCCCGCGTACGTATACGGGTTGGCGATCGGGAACACCCACTCGTTGTCCTCGTTCTCGCCGTCCGGCAGGTACGGGAAGGGATCGAAGGGCTTGGGCCCGAACTCGAGGCCGAGCCGGTCGTAGCTGTGGCCGGAATACCAGACGCCGTCCTGGCTCGTGTCGCCGTACACGACGAGCGGGCTGTTCGGGCCGGCACCACCGGAGATGGTGATGTGGTCGCCGCCGATCTGCCTGCCACCATCGAAGCGCGCGTCGAAGCCGAACACCTTCACGGTGGGATTCGCCGCGCTGGAGCCGACGGAGGCGCTCAACGCGGCGCCCTGCAGCTTCATGTCGCTGGCGGAGAGCTGGGCGACGGTGAAGCCGCCCGCCACGCCTTCGATGTACACGACCTGGCCCACGTAGAAGCCATCGGCCAGCCAGCTGCCGCTGGTGCGGGACAGCGTGTCCACCGTGACGGTCAGGGCCACGTCGGCCTCGGTGCGCAGGGCTTCGGACACGTGCAGTTCGCTTTCCGCCGTGGCGGTCGCGAACGCCGGCCCGGACAGGACCATCCGCGAACCCGTTCCCCAGGTGGCGAAGGAGCCGGCGGGCTCCAGCCCCGCCCGCGCATCGGCGAAGCCGAGGATGACGCGCGTCTGCGCCTCGCCCGCCAGCTGGATGTGCTGGCCGACCGCGTAGCCGTCCGCCTGCCAGTTGCGCCCGTCCATGCGGGTCAGCTCGTTGGCGCCCGTGACCGTCTGCTGGTGGAACTCCCCTTCGGTCTCCAGGTACAGGTTGCCGCCGCCGTGGACGACGGTCAGCGAACCGTGCGGGCCCTGGACCCAGAACAGCTTCGTCACGTTGACCTGCGTCGCGAGCGGCACGCCCAGCAGCTCCATCGTGTCGCCTTCGATGGACAGCACGCGGTACTGCACGGCGTTCTCCGCCGTCCCGATGGACACCAGGTGCCCGGCGAGGAAACCGTCGTCCTCCCAGTCGGCGCCGTCGCGGCGCGTGACCACGCCGCCGGTGGCCGTCTGGGTGACGTCCACGGCCAGGTTCTCGATCACCAGCGCATCGACGGCCGTGATCTTGCGGTCCTGCAGGCCGCTGGGCAGCGGAGCGCCCGCCAGCACCAGGATGGAGTTGTCGTTCGGGTCCTGCAGGCTCACGAAGCCGCCCATGCCGTCGGGCACCAGCTCGATCGCATCCTGCACCTCGACGACCGTCCAGGTGCCCGCCACGCCTTCGATGGAGACCTGCTGGCCGGGCAGGAAGCCCTGCGCCTTCCAGTCGAAGCCTTCGCGCTGGATCGTGCCGCCGGAAGGCGTGCCCGTGAACAGGAACTCGTTCTCCGCCGACACGAAGGGCGCCGGGTTCAGCGTGCCTTCGATGTCGAGGTGGTCGTTGCCCTCGCCCAGCATCAGGTTGACGACTTCGATCGTGCTCTCGTTGTTGTCGGTGCCGAACCCGCCCGAGCCGAAGTTCACCTTGCCGAAGCTGATGCCGCCCGGGAACAGGCTGGATTCGCCGAAGGTCGGTCCCGCGATGGGGCCGAAGTCCAGGTCCTCCGCCATGCCGAAGCCGCGCAGCGTGGTCTCGTCCATCGTGCCGGTGCCGTCGGCCTGGCTGGAGTCGTTGAAGATGTTCAGCACGTCGATCTGCTGGCTCTCCGGCGGCTGCGCGCCGATGGCGATCAGGAACGTGTCCTTCTCGCCCGGCAGCTTCACGCCGTTGGTGAGCGAGCGGTCGGCGCCGGTGGGGCCGCCTTCCACCGCCAGCGGGCCGCGCAGCTTGGACAGCATGTGCGTCGAGACCGGGAAGATCTTGACGCCCTCGCGCATCGGCGGCACGACGAAGTCGGTGTCCGCCTCCAGCACGATGTTCTGCTGCTGGTACCAGTCGGCGCCGGTGAAGGTCGCCTGCGCGGCGATGCGCACCACCTTGACCTGCAGGGAGCCCCCCGTCAGCCAGGCGGGCAGCGCCGTCTCGCCGGTGAACTGCAGCTTGGCGTCCTTGCTGTCGTTGTCGCCACGGATCAGCTGGATCTTGAGTTCGACTTCCTGCAGCGGGTTGGCGAGGTTGATCACGCGGACCCACATGCCTTCCAGGAAGCCTTCGCCCAGCCAGCCGGCCTCGTCGGCGGCGAGGTTGCGCAGCAGGTACTCGCCCGGGAAGTCGTCCGTGCCCGGCGTGACGCCGTAGGAGACCGTTCCCTCGAACACCTCGATGCTCGCCAGGTCGCTCAGGGCCACGTCGTCCGCCGACGCGCCGAGCGCGCCGGTGAGCAGCGTGCCCAGGGTGATGGTGTCGTCGGTGACGGAGAGGATCGTGAAGTCGCCGTCGTTGCCGGCGCCGCCGCCGCCGATGCGGATCAACTGCCCCGCATGGAAGCCCTCGTCGATGAAGCTGCCCAGGTCGGAGCCCGCGCCGCGCGTCAGCGTGGATTGCACGCCGTTGGTGCCGAACACGATGGTGCCGGAGAAGACCTGGATGGGCCGGAAGCCGCCCACTTCCACGTAGTCGTCGGGCGTCACCGCCACGCCGTCCACCGAGACGATGTCGGCCAGGCCGTCGGTCAGCAGGGCCACGTGCACGTCGTCGGTCGGCTGCCGCGTGAGGCGGATGTCGTAGTCGTCGTTCACGCCGGAGCCGGCGGGGACGTCGGGGACCAGCACCGTGCTGCCGCCGCTTTCCAGCACCACCGCGCCCGCCGTCTCGTCGTCGATCACGTCGACGTCCAGCAGCTGCAGGCCGGAGCGCAGGTTCGGGAACACGTAGTTGGCGTCCGTCGTGGCGGCGTTGCGCTCGAAGCGGACCACCGCGACCTGCGGGTCCTCGCGGGTGGCGTCGTCGCGCGCCTCCACCCCGAGGCGGATGGCCGCGTCCCAGCCGGCCACGCCGTTGTTGGTGAAGGTGGCGCGGCCCACGACCACGCGGTCGTTCACCGCGTCGTAGGTCGGGTTGGCGAAGATCTGCAGGCGGCTGTCGCCCGCGATGTCGAAGAAGGCCATCGCCTGGTCGGCGAAGTCGTTCAGCACGATGTCGATCACCACCGTCGTGCCGAAGGCGGGATCCTTCGCCAGCTGCAGGCGGATCTCGTCCTTCAGGCCGGTCACCGCCGTGCCCTCGACCACCAGGGTCCGGCCGTCCTCGTTGCCGAGCGCGTCGACCTCGGTGACGTACACGCCCGGCGTGTCGTTGTCGCGGACCTCGACCTCGACGTTGCGCACGTCGGCATCGTCGTAGTCGTCGGCGTTGGAGATCACCGTGTGCTGCACCACCACCACGCGGTCGCCTTCGGCGCGTGGATCGTCCGGCGCGTAGACGTAGACGGTCTGCACGTCGTCCCAGTTGGTGTGGTCGAAGCGCAGCACCAGGGCGCGGTTGTTCACCTGCGTCGGCACGCCGTTGACCAGCACCGTGCGCTGGAACTCGCCGTCCAGCGGCGCATCGAAGTCCGCCGGCGGCAGCGCCGACAGCCAGATCGAGTCGCCCTCGCCATTGGGCAGCGGCGCCGGGTTGGAGAAGGTGTTCTCGTCCTCTTCCTGCGTGGTGCGCGCGGCCGAGACCGTCACGTACACCACCTCGCCCAGCAGCAGTTCGCGGGCGAGCCGCACGGTGTAGCTGTCCACCTGGCGCGGGCCGCCTTCGCGCACCGCCGTGAAGCCGTCGGCGCCCTCGTCGATCACCACGATGCCTTCGCCCGCGGTGGCCACGTTGTAGTCGAAGCCATCCACCACCAGCCCGTCGTACAGCGCGTCGTCGGAGCTGACCAGGTGGTTCACCGCGCCGGAAGCGCCTTCCAGCTCGCGGGTGATGATGTCCTCGACGACGTCGCCGGTCACGTTGATCGTGTCGGAACCCAGCCCGCCGATCACGCGGTAGGCCACGCCGAAGGCGGTGGACTGCACGAAGAACTCGTCGTCGCCCTCCAGGCCGTCCACCTCCACCACCTCGACGTTGTCGTAGCGGACGTTGAGGCCCGCGCCGAAGATGCCGTCCTGCGTGATGGCGATGTCGTCCGCGAACTCGGTGCCGAGGATCACCAGCTTGTCGAAGCCGGTGCCGCCGTCCACCGAGACGGGCGCATTGACGTTGTAGCGCACCTCGTCCTGGCCGCCGCCGGCGCGGATGTCCGGCGCCTGCGCCACGGAGAAGCCCAGGCCGATCTGCGGCGTGGCGACGCCATGCTCGTCGAGCACGATCGTGTCGTCCGCCACCGTCGCCGTGAGCATCAGGTCGAGGAAGTTGATGCCGCCGTCGCGGTTCACGTCGAAGGGGCTGATGCCCACGCCCGCCGGCGGCAGGGCCGCCAGCTTCGCCAGCAGGTCCGCCTTGTACGTCGGCGAGAACGTGCCGATGAGGCTGGAGGGCAGCGCATTCACCACCTGAGCCAGCGTGAAGCCGGGGTTGGCAAGCCGGATCTCTTCCAGCTTCTTCAGCACGGCCACGCCGCCGTCCAGGTCCGCCTTGTCCTGCACGCCGTCGTTGTTCCAGTCGAAGTCCACCGTCGCTGCAAGCGCGAACGCCCGCACGATGAACAGGTCGTTGTCGTCGTCGCCTTCCAGCCGCAGTTCGGCCTGGTTGGAGTAGACGCGGAATTCGTCGTTGCCGGTGCCGCCGTGCACGAGCATGGGCGCGTTGCTGCCGGCACTGAGCCAGCCGCGCGTGGTGGCCACCAGGTTCGGGAACACGTCCTGCGCCAGCAGGTTGCCGTTGGCGATGTTGCGCTTCTCGCCGAACACCTGGCCGACCTGGAACTGGTCGTCGCCCGCGCCGCCGTCCAGGGTGGTGGTGACGGTGCTGTCGTCCGAGAAGAAGGCGTCGTTGCCGCCGCGGCCCTCCACGGTCAGGCGGCCGTTGAGGCCCGTGTCGTAGTTGATCCGCTGGACCTCGCGGCTGTCCTCGTTGTTCTGCACCACGTCCTGGTACTCGGCGAGGTTGCCGTGCAGCAGGGCCACGTAGGCAGGGCTGTCGGCGGTCTCGCCGGGCAGGGAGGATGCCGAGCGCAGCACGAAGATGTCGTCGGTCGCGTACTTCGCGTGCGTGACCGGGTCGCTGCCCGAGAGCGGGCTGTCCAGGCCGTACACGAAGGCCTCGTCCACCCCGTCGTGCGGCTGGCCGCTGTCCAGGATGTTGACGACGTAGTTGCGCTCGTCGGCGCCGTTGCTGCCCAGCGTGAACACCTCGTAGGTGTCGCTGTCGGCCTGGCCGTCCAGCGTGAGGGTGTGCCGCGGGTCGAGCGTCGGAACGCCGTTGACCAGCGCCACGGTGACGTAGGTGTTCGTCACCGGGTTCAGGTAGCGCGTGACCGGGGAGGTGATCGTCGCCGTGTCCTGCAGGAAGTACACGGAGAAGCGGTCCTCGCCGTCGTTGCCCGGCGCGGAAGGCGTACCGACGGTGCCCGCCGTCTGGCCGCCGTGCACCCGCGTCATGGACCCGAGGTAGATGTAGCCGTCCAGGCCCCACGTGGTGGTGCCGCTGGCGCCGGTCGCGTCGCCGAACTGGATGGCGTCCGCGTCCCCGTTGCCCCAGATGTTCGTCCGGTGCGTGGGCCCGGTCAGCACCTCGGCTTCCGCCACGCCGATCGGGTTGGCGCCGGACGTCGTTCCGGCCGTGACCAGGTGCGCGTTGGCGATCAGCCGGCCGCGCAGGACCATGTCGGTGCCGTAGCCGGCATCCGGGTCCGCCAGCAGGTTGTCGCCGTCGTAGAAGTTCGCGTCGCCGAAGATGTCGATGCCGAGGTTGGCCACGACCTGGCTGTTGTCGTCCAGCGCGATGTCGTCGCCGACCAGCAGCGTCACGGACCCCTGCTCCGCGAACACCTGGCCGTGCGCCACGTTGCGCAGCGCGTCCGGCTGGTTGCCTGGGTTGGTCGTGTTGTCCTCGGCGAAGCGGGCGGAACCGGCAGCGAGCAGCACCAGGTCGTCGTTCTCCGGCAGCGCGCCGGCGTCGCGCACCGTCAGCCGGATGTTGCCGGTGTACGTGTGCGCCAGGACCAGGCGCAGCGTGTCGCCCGTCTCGGCCAGCCAGATGCTGTCGGCCGCCTCCAGGGAGACGTCGCCGGTCGCGTAGAACGAGGAGTCGATCTCCAGGTCGTTGCCCGCCGTCCCGATGTCGGAACCGGTGCCGTTGGCGTCGATGTCGACCGAGTTGCCGATCACGTCCGCGGCGAAGTCCTTGTCGCCGGCGGCGCCGCCGGGGCGGCCTTCCAGGATGGAACCATCGACCGTGCGCAGCGCCACGTCGCCTTCGGTGTGGACGATGTCCACGCGCATGTTGGCGATCAGGTCGCCCAGGAACACGCCGTTCGTCGATGTCCCGTCGGTGTCATCCACCGTCAGCACGCCCGTGGCGTTGTTGCGGTCGACGTTGATCTCGAGGAAGTCGGTGGCGAGGCCGACGCCGCCGGTACCGCCGGCGGTGCCCGCGGTCATGGTGATGTCGTCGGCCGTGACGTCGATCGTCTGCTCCCCGTCCGCATCCAGGATCCGGACCGGCGAGAACAGCGTCACGTCGCCGCCGGTGGAGTGGATGTGGCCGACCAGCATGTCCCCGGCCACCTCGGTCGCCGTGATGTCGCCGTTGGTGGTCAGGAAGATCTGCTCGATGCCGTCGGGCTCGGAGGTGCCGCCCGTCCAGTCCACGTCGGTGTGGACGATGAAGTCGATCACCGTGTCGGGAGTCGTGTCCAGGCCCACGCTGGCGCCGTAGGGCGAACCGCCGATGGACGTCGTCGCGTAGCTGCGCGGCTCGCCGAAGAAGGCGGTCGTGGAGACGTGGCCGACGTCGATGTCGTCGCCGGCGCGCACGTCGGCGAAGGTGTAGACGGAGTCGACCTCGTCGTACCCGGTGCCGTAGCTGCGGCGGATGAAGTCGTACTGCGAGCCGTCGAACTCGTCCGGGCTGAAGTGGTCGAAGTACTCGTCGGAGCGCGCCTGCTTGGTGGCGAGGTCCGGCGGGTTGTAGGTCGCGACCGTGATGCCCTCGATGTCGGACAGGTCGTCGCCCGCCCGCGAGTCGTTCACCACCACGTCCACGTCGTCGCCGGCGCGGATGCGGTCGATGGTGACGGCGAGGTCGCCCAGGGCCGGGTTCTCGGACCGGTCGTGCAGGGCGATGTCCAGCACGGCGTCGCCGCCGGCGTCCGCGAACAGGTGCACCTGCTTCAGCGTCGGCGTCTCGCCGCGCTCGGTGGCGTGCGTGATCCGCATCAGCTCCACCATCAGGGCGCTGCGCGTGCCGCCGCTGGCGTTCTGGTTGCCGATGTCGCCGCTGGCGTCCACGTCCAGCTGGTTGGTGCGGATCAGGCCTTCGTCGAAGATGGCGGGCGGCAGCGCGCCCTGCTCCACGACCAGGTTGCGCTCGTCGACGCGGATGTTGCCGCGCTGGTTCTCGATCGTCGTCTTGCCGATCGTGTTCTCGATGCCGCCGAGCAGGATGATGTCGCTGTCCTCGTTGCCGTCCGCCTCGCGGTTGCGGATCTGGACGTGCGTCTGCGGATAGAACAGGTTGAGGTCGAACTCGAACGTGTTCCCGATCGCGCCGGCGTTCATGGCGACGTTGTTGCCCTTGCCCGCACCGTCGTACGGAATGGTGTCCACCACGATGTCCACGACGGAGGCGCCGTCGCTGGTGTCGATGTGGTTCACCACCAGGTCCAGGGTGGAGTCGTTGACCAGGCGCACGTAGTCCCAGGTGCGCTGGCTCTCGATCAGGCCCTCGTTGCCCCAGATGACGCCGTTGCGCGGGAAGCTGACGTCGTTGGCATAGAAGGTCACCTTGCCGGCTTCGTCGTAGATGATGTCGTCCAGGATCACCTGGGTGCCGACCAGCGTGTCGCCGACCTGCTTGCCGGCGTTGGCGCCGAGGAACTCCACGTTCACCAGCTTGGTGATCTTGCCGTCCGCGTCGATCTCGAGTTCGGGGTTCGGCTCGCCCAGCAGGATGACGTGCGATTCCCAGAAGATGTGGCGGTCGGCGTTGAGCGCGCCAGTGCTGCCGTTGTCGTACTCGGGCCCGATGAACACGCCGTGCGCATTGCCGATGCCGGCGGCGGAGACGCCGTGCTGCTCGGCCTTCACGTCCAGCTGCGCGGTGCGCAGGATCGCCTCCCACTCGCCCTCGACCTTGGCCTTGGTGGTGGTGGCGGTCGAGGCGTTGGCTTCGGAGTAGCCGCCGATGGCGTAGAGGGCCGCGTCGGCCGTGGCGTTGCTGACCACCTGCGAGAGGCGGGCCTCGACGAGGATGTCCTCGTTGCCGGTGATCTCCGAGCCGTTGCGCAGGATCACTTCGCTGTCGCCCCGCACCTGGCTGTTGGTGCTCGCGATCGCGAAGCCGCCGCCGCCGCCGACGTCCGTCTCGGCGAACGAGGTCGCCTTCAGCTTGTTGATGTCGGCGGAGACCACGACGTTCGTGCCGACCAGGTCCGCCTGGCCGCCGATGGTGATCCGGTTGTTGCCGGCGCTGACCGCCACGGGCGGGCCGCTCACCCCCGCGGCCGTCGTGGACGCGGTGCCGACGCGGGACTCGGCGCTGACCGAGGTGCCCGCACCGAGGCCGCCGGCGTCGGATTCGGCGTCCGCCGTCCCGACGGCGCTCACGTCGCTCGTGATGTCGATGCGGCCGTTGGCCGTGAGGTTGCCGCTGACGCTGACGTCGAAGTCGAAGTTGAGGTCCGTGTCCGCGTCGCCGCCGCCGCCGGCGAACAGGCCGCCGTTGCTGGTTTCGGCATAGGACGAGGCCGTGGACGTCCCGTTCAGGAACACCGAGATGTCGTGCAGCGCCGCGATGTTGGCGTTGTTGCCGATGGTGAGGGTGGCTTCGTGGGTGCCCACCGCCTCGGCATCCGCCGCGCCGACGGAGATGCCGCCGCCGCCGCCGCCGTCGGAGGTGGCGACCACGCCCAGCACGCTGGTGACGGAGATGCTGACGTTGTCGCCGGCGATGTTCGAGCCGCCGGCCACGGTCAGGTTGGTCTGCACCGTCTGGTCGGCGTCCGTGTTGGCGCTGCCGACCTCGATGGCGCCGCCGGCCACGCCGGTGGCCGAGGAAGTCACCGTGCTGTCGCCGGAAGGCGCGCCGAAGAAGCCGCGCGCGCCGCCGATGCCGTTGAAGCTGCCGTTGATGTTGCCGGTGAGGTCCAGCACCAGGTACTGGCCCGAGCCACCCAGCTGGTCTTCCAGGTCCACGCCGTCGACGACGAACCTGTGCGAGCCGCCGAAGATGCCGTCGTTGTCGAACGCGATCGCCGGGCCGCCTTCCGTGTGGGACAGCTGGAAGCTGCCGGCCGTGCGGTTGACGACGAAGTACGACTGGCCGTCCACCAGCCCGTCGAGGGCCTCGTTGCGGAAGTCCCGCAGCGTGTGGAGCACCTGCACTTCGGCCGTGGCCACGTTCTGCGCCAGGTTCATCACCACGGGCGCGACGTAGAAGTCGTCGCTCGTGTCGCCAGGCGTGCCGTTGTTGTTGATGAAGCCGACGGCCTCGTTGAAGGTGCGCGCCAGGCGGATGTAGTTGCTGTCGAAGTTGAAGCCCGGCGAGGTGCCGATCGCGCTGCCGCCGTTGGCGACGTAGTAGATCTGTCCATCCACCAGGTCCGCGCCGCCGATGACCTCGATGGTGCGTGACGGGTCGCTGGCCCGGTAGACCACCGCGGTGCCGGCCGTGAAGCCGTGGCCGGCGATGAAGATCCGGTTGGAGAAGTCCTGCGTGATCGTGCCGGTGGAGGTGTCCACGCTGGCGTCGACCACGTTGCTGCGGAACTCCTTGGGCGCCACCAGGCGGTAGGTGACCGGCTGGCTGGCGTCGGTGAAGTTGTTCGCCGCGGTCACCGTGTTGGCGGCCACCGCGCCGCGGCCCACCGTGACCTGGGGTTCGGCCTGGCCGAAGGCGAGCAGCTTGATGGTGTTCGCGTCGATCACCACCACCTTGTACTTGCCGCCGTGGTCCAGCCCGCCCACCTTGGCGCTGCCGGCGTTGGAGTGGTAGAAGACCACGTCGCCGGTTTCGAAGGTGTGGTCCGGGATGGTGATCGTGTCGCGCGCCGTGTTGACGTTCGCGCCGCTGAACACTTCGCCCAGGTAGACCGCGCTGCCGGTCTTGGTGACGACCGAGTAGTTGCGCTCGTTCTCGACGCCGCCGGACGTGGTGCCGGCGTAGGTGATCTCGGCGCCCGTGGCCAGCAGGTGCGGCAGGCCGAACTCGATGAAGTTGTTCTCGCCGGGCGTGGAGACGGCACCCGGATCGGACGCGTCCACGGACTGGATGGTGCCGTCGGAGACGTCCTGCGCCGCCGCGCCGTGGTTCGCATTGATCGTCACGTCGCCGCCGGCGGTCACGCTGCTGGCGGCACCGACGTTCAGGTTCACCAGCCCCACCGCGCGTGCGTAGGGGTCGAGGTTGGTGACGCGCACGCCGCCGCCGCCGGCGGACTCGGACTTGCTGTCGGCGTCGGTGAGCAGGTTGGACGTGACGTTGATCCCGCCGGCGAGGTGCATCACGCTGGAGTTGCTGGCGAACTCCAGGGTCTGGTCGGTGTCGGTGCGGGCACCGACGGTGCCGGTGTTCTCCACGCTCACGCCGCCGCCGCTGGTGGTGCCGAAGGTCGCTTCGGACACCGAGAAGGTCTGCGCCTGGACGTTGAGGTTGTTCGTCTGCGTGCCGAGCCCGTCGTCGACGTTGCCCAGGAAGGAGACGGTGGTGGCGCCCAGCGCGGTGGCGACCACGTTGCCCGAGCCCACGCTCACCAGGCCGCCGCCGGCGCGAGAGAACGCGCCGTAGGCGGTGTTGGAGTGCACGCCCGCGACGTTCACGTCGCCGCCGTCGGTGGTCAGGGTCGCGCCCGCCGCGATGGTCAGGGTCAGGGTGGAATTCGCATCCACCGAGACGTCGCCGGACGACACGTCCACCGCGCCGCCGGAGGCGTTGTCGGCCGTGCCGATGGCGCCCTTGCCGTCGTTCTGGTCCAGGAAGCCGCCGTCGTTGCTGTTGATCCGCGCACGGATGCTGACGTCGCCGTCGGCGTTGACCTTGCTGCCCGTGCCCACCGTCAGGGTGGCGGCGCCCGTGAAGTCCACGTCGGTCTTCGACAGCGCGACCGGCACCGCGCCGCCCGCCGCGACGGTGGCCATGCCGCGCGCGAGCGCGTCGAGGTCGATGAGGAAGTCGAAGGTCCCGCCCTGCACGTTCACGTTGGCGTTCTCGCCGATGCGGCCGACCACGCTGGCCTTGTTGTCCGCCTTGGTCTGGACGTTGCCGTTGGCCACGCCGAGCGCGAAGTTGAGGCCCTGCGATTCGGAAGTGACCGTCGAGTGGAGGACCGCGTCGGCGTCGATGCCGCCCGCCGTGGTCGTGACCGAGGTGGCGGTGCTGCCGGACATGGAGCCTATGCGCACCGTCGCCTTGCCGGAGTCGGTCGCATTGGCGTCGAGGTCGGAGATCGACGCGATCAGGGAGCCGCCGCCCGAACTGGCGGCCGCGTTGGCGATGTGGGTCGCGTCCGCGAGCAGGCGGATGCTGGTCGCCGAGACCGTCGCCCCACCGCCGATGAAGGCGCTGGTCTCGGACGTGATGAAGGTCTCGATGTCCGTGGAGCCGAGCGCGAGCGCGCCGCCGAAGTCGACGGTGCTCGAGCTCGGGCTGGCGTTGGACGTGGCGTTGGCGGTGGCCTGCAGCGAGCCGCTCAAGGCCAGGGTGGCGTCCCCGACGTACGCCTCGGTGTCGTGCCCGCCGGTCGCCGTGATGTCGGTCACGGAGATGCTCGCGATGCCGGCGCCGCCCACGGTGTCGATGATGGCCTTCGCCTCGGTGCTGGAGTCCGCATCCAGCACCACGTTGCCGGCCGTGACGTTGGCGCCGTCGGCTATGTAGGCGCGGGTGGCCGAGTCCTGGCCCGTCCCGGTGCCCACCGAGGAAGTGGCCTTGAGGACGGAGACCTGCGCGATGCCGGCGCCACTGCCCGAGGACACGGAGGCGTCCGCCATCGGCGTCGCCATCACGGTGTCCGCACGGGCCGTGAGCGTGCCGCCCTGCAGGTCGACGATGGAGTCCTGGCCGACGAAGGACTCGGTCTCGCGGCTGGCCGCCGCATTCGATTCCAGCACGCTGACGCTGGCCGCGCCCGCGGCCGCCACGTTCTTCACCGTGCTCTTCGCCAGCGCGGACGCTTCGTCCGCCAGCATGTCGACGTTGTTGGCCGTCAGGTGCGTGTTCTGGCCCACATAGGCACGCGTGCCGCCCAGCAGGAAGGCGTCCGCCCGCGCCTGCGAGACGCTGACCAGGCCGGACAGCGAGATGCCGCGGGTTTCGGAATCGGCGAGGCTCGTGCTCACCGCGTCGAGGTCGGCGTTCTTGCGGTTGCCGGAGGCGTCGCGCAGGAGGATCACGGCCTGGTCGGGATTGACCGCATCGACCTGCCCGCCGAGGAAGGCCTCGACGACGTTGCTCACCTTCGCGATCGGCTTGAGTTCCGTGATGCTCGCGCCGGCGGAGATCGACAGGTTGAACAGGTCGGCATCCGCGTGCGCGTCGCCGTTGGCCTCGAGCTTCAGGTCGGGCCCGACCAGCTCGATGTTGTCGCCGACGAAGGCGCGCGTGGCGCCTCCGGCGTCGGCCGTCGGGCTGTAGGCAGCGATGTTCACCAGGCCGATGCCGGCGCCGTCCGTGTCGGCCACGGCGTCGTAGTCCGCGTACGCCTTCAGCGTGAGCGGCGTGCCGGTGTTGCCGATCCTGATCGTCGCGTCGGGATCGCCGCCGCCCGTGGTGCCGACGGAGGCGCCCAGGAAGGCCTCGACGACGCCGGTGACCTTGCCGAGCGCCGCCAGGTCCTGCGCCGAGACGCCGAAGGTCACGCCGAGGGCGAACGCCTTGGCGGTCGCGTCGTACTCCACCTTGTCCGCGGCCGTGCCGGCCGTGACGTTCAGGGTACCGACCGTGAGGTCCACGCCGTCGCGCACGTACGCACGCGTGGCGCCGGCGGCGTCCGCCGTCGGCTTGAAGAAGGTCAGGTTCGCCACGCCGGCGAAGCCGCCGCCCTTGGACTCGGCCGTCGCCTGCATCAGGCTGTCGGCGTCGATGGTGATTGTGCCGCCGCCTACGTTGGCGCCCGTGGCGATGTTGGAAGCCACGTCCCCCGCCTGCGCACCCATGAAGGCTTCGGTGCGGCTCCTCACGGTGGCGTTCGCCTCCGCGAGGGTGGCCGCGACGCCGAGCGACGCCGAGATGACGTTGTTCCTGGCTTCCGCGCGGTCGGTCGAATCCGCGAGGATCTCGATGCTGCCGGCATTCACCGTGCCGCCCTGCCCCACGTACGCGAAGGTCTTGCCTTCCACCGTGGCCGTGGACCGGGAGGCCGAGTTGCCGTTCAGCAGGCCGAAGCCGAGCGCGAAGTTGTCGGCCACGGCCGTCAGCTGCGAGCCGGCATCCAGCTTCAGGTGCCTGCTGCCGATGTTCAGCACGGTGGCCGACGTCGGCGTGACGCCCGCGCGGGTGCCGACGTAGGCCGCGGTCTCGCGCGTCACTTCGGCCTTGAACTCGGCGAGCGCGGTGCCGGAGCCGAGGCCCACGGCGACCGAGGTGCCGGTCGGGCGCGCGTCGGCGAAGCTGTCCGCCGTGAGTTCCAGCGCGCCGCTGGACGTCACGCCGCTGGCGCCGTCGATGAAGGCGCGCGTGGCGCCGGACACGAAGCCGTTGGCGACCATCGCGGAGACCGAGAGGGTCGGCGCGAACGCGGCGCCGGTCACGGTCGGGGCGACGTAGTGGGTGCTGTCCGCATCCAGCTTCACCGCGCCGGTGGCGTGCAGCGTCGCGCCGCGCGCGAACGCCTCCACCGTGGAGGCGATCTGCTCGGTGCCTATGCCGCCCACGAAGGCGCCGCCCGCCAGCGTGGCCGCGACGGCGAGCACGTCGACGTCGGTCAGGAGGTCGACGTCCTGGTAGTCCGATCCGGCCTGGATCGTGAGCGCGCCGCCGTTGGCGCTGGCGCTGCTGTTCTCCACGGAGGCGCGGGCCTGCGTGCTGATCAGGTTCTTGCCCTCGGCCACGCCCGCGGCACCGCCGAAGGCGCCCAGGGCGACCGCGGTCGCGCCCACGTCGACGGTCGACGTGAGGCTGTCGAAGGCCTGCACGGTCAGCGTGGTGGAGGCGTCGACGTCGGAGCCGCCGGAGATCCTCGCCTGCACGAGCTGGGTGACGTCGGTGACGCCCGAAGCGCCGGCACCGGCCAGCGCCAGGCCGGCGATGGAGACGGAGGCGGACACCGCCACCGCCGTCGGTTCGTTGGTGAGCACGCTGGTGGTGCGGGCGTCGACCAGCACCTGGCCGCCATTCGCCGCCACCTTGCTGTTGTCGATCCGCGCGCGGGTCTGGCCGTCGAGCCGGATGTTCGACCTGGCGGCCGAGAGGCCCACCGTGCCGCCGCCCAGGCTGAAGGCGGTGGCGACCGAGACCGCCTCGGCGATCGCCGTCATCGTGTTGTGGTCCTCGGCCTCCAGCTTGATCTCGCCGCCGGCCGTGACTGCCTGGTCGGACGCGAGGTCCGAGCCGAGGATGCTGGCGTCCACCGTCTGGCCGATGTCGTTGTCGACCAGGCCGGCCGCGACGCTGAACCCTGCCGCGACGCTGCCCACGCTCATCGCGATGGAGACGCCGAGCGCGTGCGCGTTGGACGTGGTCGTGCTGTCCGCGGCCAGGGTGATGTCGCCGCCGGCGGTCACCTCGCTGTTCTGGATCGTCGCCTGCACCGTGCCGTCGTAGTCCACGTCGACCGTGGAGACGACGGCGGCCGCGCCCGCCGACAGCCCGAGGGCGACGGTGAGCGAGACCGAGACACCGGTCGCGTTGGTGGTGAGGGTCTTGGTGTCGTCCGCCTCCAGGCGCACGTCGCCGTTGGTGGCGACCACGTTGGAGTCGCCGGTGATCGCCGCCTGCGTGAGGTTGCTGGACGCGATGCGCGTGATGACGCCCGTGCCGGAGCCGGCGAGCGACAGGCCCGCGGAGGCACTGACCGTGACGGCCGTGGCGACCGCGTCGACTTCGATGGTTCCCTCGGACAGCGCCGTGAGCGTGATGTCGCCGTTGGCGGACGTCACGTCGGAGTCGGCGATGTGCGCCTTGGTCACCGTGTTGTACGAGACCTCGCTGAGCGACACCGCGATGGCGACCGACATGGCCCCGCCGGCGGAGATGCCCGCGGAGACGGAGGCCGCGACCACGTCGGTGTCGATCTTCGAGCTCTCGATCGCGCTCAGGACCACGTTGCTGGTCGTGTCCACGTCGGAGTCGCCGACGATGCCGGCCTCCACCGTGTTGTTCAGCTCGTTGCGCGCATCCGCGCCCGTGCCCGCGCCGCTGAGCGTGAAGCCCACCGCGCCGGACAGCGCCAGGGCCACGGCGACGGCCTCGCTGTCGATGTCCGCGTCGCTGCGGGCCCGCACGGCGAGCGTGGAGGCGTCCACGTCGGCGTCGTCCAGCAGCGCGGCGGTGTTGCCGTTCAGGACGTTCTCGGCGAGCGTCACGGAGATCGCGATGCTCATGGAAGCGCCACCGGAGAGGCTCAGGGCGACCGAGGCCGAGGCCAGGGTCGCGTCGATGACGGCGTTGTCCTGCGCGTCGACGGTCACGTCGCCGGCGGTCACCGTCACCTGCGCGTTGCGGATGTGGGCCTGCGTGGTGCCGTTGATGGTGTTGTGCGCCTCGACACCGGCGCCCGCGCCGGTGATGGACACGCCGCCCGAGCCGCCGCCGGAGAAGGCGACGGCGATGCCCAGCGCCTCGATGGTGGCGCCGCCGATGGCGTCGATGTCCAGCAAGTCGGTCGTCACCACGGTGCCGTCGGCGGCGCCGCTCACGCCGCCGATGCCGGCGTAGGTGTTGCTGCCGATGGTGTTCTCCGCGATCGTCGCGGCGATCGCGAGGCTCACCGCGCCGCCGCCGCCGATGGAGACGGCGACCGAGGCGGTCGTCAGGTCGGCGGAGACGTTCGACTTGTCCTCGGCCTTGACGATCACCGAGCCCGCGCCCTGCGTGGCGGTGACGTGCGAGCCGTTGCGGATCAGCGCCTGGGTGGTGTTGGTGGTGGTGTTGCGGGCTTCCACGCCGGCGCCCGCGCCGCCGATGGACATGCCGGCGCTGCCGGACAGGGTGAAGGCGATGGTCGCCGCGAGGGCGTCGATCGTGCTGTCGTTGAGCGCGTTCACCTCCACGTGGGAGGCGGTGACCGTGGAGTCGTCGATCAGCGCGGACGTGCCGCCGCCGATGCTGTTCTCCGCCACCGTTCCCGCCACGCTGATGTTCACGGCCACGCCGCCGCTGATGCCGATGGAGGCGGAGACCGTGGCGATGTCCGAGATGATGTCCGAAGTGTCCTGGGCCTTGACCAGCACGTCGCCGTTGTTCACCGTGACGGTGGAGCCGTCGCGGATGGACGCTTCGGTGACGTTGGTGGTGGTGTTGACGGATTCCACCCCCGCGCCCGCGACGCCCACGGCCAGGCCGGAGGCCGCGGTGACCGAGATGCTGATCGTGGCGGCCAGCGTGTCGATGCTGGAATCGTTGGTGGCCAGCACGTCGAGGTCGCCGGCGACCAGGAGGGAGTCGTCGATGGTGGCCGTGGTCGACCCGCCGATGCTGTTCTCGGCGAGGGTGGCCGCGAGCACCACGTTGATCGCACCGCCGCCGGAGAAGGACAGCGCCGCCGCGACGGTGGCGATGTCGGAGAGGATGGAGGCCGTGTTGTCCGCCTGCACCAGCGCGGCGCCCGTGCCCACGTTGACGCTGGAGCCGTCGCGGACCGAGGCCTCGGTCGTGTTGGTGAGGACGTTGCGGGCCTTCACGCCGGCCCCGGCGCCGTCCAGCGAGAAGCCGCCGCTGCCGGAGACCGACACGGCGATGGTGACGGCCAGCGCGTCGATCTCGGCGTCGTTGAGCGCCTTGACGTCCAGCGATGCGCCGGTGACGGTGGATGCGTCCACCGAGGCCAGCGTGGAGCCGCCGACGTTGTTCTCGGCGATGGTGGCCGCGACCGTCAGGGCGACGGACGCGCCGCCGCTGAAGCTGAGGGACGCCGCGACGGTCGCGATGTCGGAGGTGATCAGCGACTTGTCCTGCGCGTCGACCAGCACGGCGCCGGTCATGTTGGCGGCGGACCCGTTGCGGATCGACGCCTCCGTGGTGCTGGTGATCGTGTTGACCGCTTCCACGCCCGCGCCCGCGCCGCCCACGGCGACGCCGCCGGAGCCGGCGACGGTGAAGGCGATCGTCGCACCGAGGGCATCGATGTTCGCCTGGTTCAGCGCCTTCACGTCCAGCCTGGCACCGCTCACGTTCGAGTCGTCGACGGTGGCCAGGGTGGCGCTGCCGAGCGTGTTTTCGGCGATCGTCGCCGCGATCGACAGCGACACCGAGGCGCCGCTGGAGATGCCCACCGAGGCCGCCACGTTGGCGATGTCGGAGGTGATGGTGGACTTGTCCTGCGCCTGCACGAGGACGTCGCCGCCGGTGAAGGTGGCGCTGGAGCCGCGGATGGACGCTTCCGTCTGGTGGGTGGAGCTGTTGACGGCGCGGATGCCGCTGCCGGCACCGCCGATCGCCGCGCCGCCCGAACCCGTGACGGAGAGCGCCACGGACACGCCCAGGGCGTCGATGTCGGCCTGGCTCAGCGCTTCGACGTTCAGGTCGTCGCCCGAGACGGTGGAGTTCTCGATGCTGGCCACCGTGATGCCGCCGATGCTGTTCTCGGCGATCGTCGCGTTGATGGTCAGGCTGACTGACACGCTGCTGGAGATGCCCACGCCGACCGAGACGTTGGCGTTGTCGGAGGTGATGCTGGAGAGGTCGCGTGCCTTCACGAGCACGTCGCCGTCCGCGTGCACGGAGGCGCTGTCGACGATGGACGCTTCGGTGGTGTTGGTGGTGACGTTGCGCACCACCAGGCCCGCCACGGACACGCCGCCGGAGAAGCCGCCGCTGCCGGCCAGGGTGATGGCGAGCATGACGCCCAGGGCGTCGATGTCCGTGTCGACCAGCGCCTCGACCGTGATGCCGCCCGTGGTGTCGACGGTGGAGTCCTCGATCGTCGCCTTCGTCGTGGAGCCGATCTGGTTCTCCGCCAGCGTGATGCTGACGGCGAAGGAAACCGCCGCCGAACTCGAGATGGAGATCGCGGCCGTCATGGCCACGAGCTCGGACTTGATGGCGGACTCGTCGGTCGCATCCAGGTCGACGAGGCCGTCGGCGGTGATGTCCGAACCGGAAATGCTGGCTTCCAGCGTGTTGGTGAGAACGTTGGTGGCCGACACGCCGGTGCCGCCCACGCCGACCGCGAAGCCGCTGGAGCCGCTGACGCTGATGCCCACGGCCATGCCGAAGGCATCGATGGTGTTGTCCGCATGTGCCGTGACGGCGACGCCGCCGCCGAGCGCATCCACGGTCGAATCCTCGATCGCGGCCCGGTAGGTGCCGCCGATCTCGTTCTCCGCGATGGTGATGGCCACCACGCCGGAGATCGCCGCCCCGCTGGACACGGAGACGGAAGCCGCCACGGACGCCGTATCGGCGGTGATGGTGGACTGGTCGGTCAGTTCGACGTCGACTTCGTCGCCCGCCGTCACGGTGGACCCGACGATCCCGGCGCTCACCGCGTTGGTGATCACGTTGTGCGCGGAGGCGCCCGAGCCGGAGCCGGAGAAGGCCAGCCCGCCGCCGCTCGCGGCGACGCTGACGGAGGCGGCGACCGCGACGGCATCGATCGTGTTCTGCGTGTCGGCGTCCACCCGCACGTCGCTGAGCAGGCCGTTGGCGGTGACGGTCGAGTCCTCGATCGCCGCCCGGCTGTTGCCTTCGATGCTGTTCTCGGCCAGCGCCACGGAGACGGCCAGGCCGCCCGAGACGCTGCTGGAGACGGAAACGGAGACCGCCGCCGCGACCACGTTGGACGCGATGGCCGCGTGGTCCTTCAGTTCCAGCGACACGGTGCCGCCGGCGGTGACGGAGCTGCCGCCCTCGATGACCGCTTGGGTCGAACCGGCGATGGTGTTGGTGGCCGAGGCCACGCCCACGGCGCCGCCCAGGGCCGCGGTGTTGCCCACCGAGACGCTGATGCCGATGGCCACCGTGTCCGCAGTGATCAGGCTGTTGGCGATCGCGTCGACGGAGAGGAAGCTGTCCGTCGTCACCACGGAGTTGGCTATGCCGGCCCGGGCCTCGCTGGTGATGGTGTTGTCCGCAACCGAGGCTGCGCCGGCCAGCGAGATGGTGACGGTGCCGCCGCCGACCGCCACGGAAGCGGCCACCACGACCAGGGTCGCGTCGATGGTGCTGGTGGTGTCCACCAGCATGGTGAGCGGGCCGCCCGCGTGCACCAGCTGCACCTCGCCCGCGTCGGCATCCTCGATCACGGCCTCGACGACGCCGCCGATGCTGTTGCTCGCCTGGCTGACGCCCACGGCGCCGCTCAGCGTCAGGCTGCCGCTGCCGATGCTGACGTCCACGGCCAGGCTGACGCCCAGCGCGTCTATGTCCTTGTTGGACACCGCTTCGACCTCGACGGCGCCGTCGGCCTCGAGCGAGGCATCCAGCACGTGCGCCCGCACCTGGTTGGCGATGCTGTTCTCCGCCACGGAGACCGAGGCGGTCAGCGAGATGGAGGCGCTGGAGCCGCCCGCGGCCACGCTGACCGCAGCGGTGACCACTTCGGCGTCGACGCTGGCGGAGTCGGTGGCGGTGATGCTGGCTGCGCCGCCCGCGTCCACGGAGGAGTCGCCGGTGACGCCCGCCTCGACGACGTTCGCGATGCTGTTGGTGGCACCCACGCCGGCGCCCGCGCCCGACAGGGACCAACTGCCGCTCGTGATGCCCAGGCTGAGGGCGGCCGCGGCGCCCGTCGCATCGATGGAACCCGTGGAACTGGCGTGCGCGTCGAAATCGCCGCCGGCCGTCACGTCCGCGTCGTCCTGCACCACGGCGCGCGTGGTGTTGGCGATGGTGTTCTCGGCCACGCTCACCGCGACCGACAGCGAGCCGCCGCTGCCGCTGCTGCCGATGGCGCCGCCCAGGGAGGCGGCGACGACGTCGGCCGTGATGCTGGTGGAATCCGTGGCGGTCAGCGAGACGGAACCGGCATCGGCCGTCACGCTCGCATCGCCGACCAGCGCCAGCACCGAGTTTGTGATGGTGTTCGTGGCACCCGCGCCGGCGCCGGTGAGCGCCACCGTGGTGCCGCTGCCGCCGCCGGCGGAAACGCCGACCGCCACGGCCACGACGGTGGCAGCTATGTCCTTGCTGGAGGAAGCGGCCAGCGTGATGTCGCCGGTGTCGGCCGTCACGTCCACGCCGTCGATGACGGCGCTTGCGGTGTTGGTGATCGTGTTCTCGGCCACCGAGGCCACGATGTTGCCGTTGATGGAGGTGCCGCTGCCGCTGCCCACGGTGACGTTGGCGCCGACGGAGACCGCGTCGGCGTCGATGATGCCGGACTCCGTGGCGCTCAGGCTCACGCCGCCGCCCGCCTGCACGGCGTTCGCATCGCCCGCATCGCCGTCCTCGATCGCCGCCCGCACGTCGTTCGTGACGGTGTTGAAGGTCAGGGCGACCGATGCATTCGCGTTCACCGAAGTGTCGCTGCTGCCCGTGGTGATGCCGAGGCCCACGCCGAAGGCGATCGCCTCGATCGAACCGGAACCGGCCGCGGCCAGGGCGACGTCGCCGCCCGCGAGGACGCTGCTGTCGTCGATGATCGCGGAAGTGTCGTTGTCGATGGAGTTGATGGCGAGGGAGACGCCGAGCCCGACGCCGACGTTGCTGCCGCTGGAGCTGACCGCGATGTTGATGCTGACCGCGCCGGCGAGCGCGTCTATGGTGCTGCTGTCCGTCGCCGCCACGCTGACGCCGCCATCCGCGTCCACGCTCGAACTGCCGATGCGCGCCCGGATGGTGTTGGCGATCTCGTTGTAGGTGCCGGAGCCCGCGCCGGCCACCGCGGTCGCGCCGTTGCTGCCGCCGTTGGCCACCGAGCCCGCGATGCCCAGCGCCAGCGCGTCGATGTCGCTGCTGGACGTGGCCGTGACGCTCACCGATCCGCCCGCGGTGACGCTCGTGTCGTCGATGGCCGCCAGGGTGTGGGTCTCGACCAGGTTGACCGCGACCGCGGCGCCCACGGAGATCGCTTCCGCCTTTTCGCTGTCGCCGCCCGTGACGACGACGATGGCCGCGGAGGCCGCGTCGGCGTTGATGGTGGTGTTGTCGGTCGCCGCCACGGAGACGTTGCCCGTGGTGGTGATGCTGCTCGGGTCGATGACGGCCTCGATGCTCGCATCGATGTCGTTGCCGGATGCCGATCCGGCGCCACCGAAGGCCGTGCCGCCGCTCGTGTCGACGCCGACCGCCCCGGCCAGCGTCAGGGCGCGGATCTCCTGCGCGTTGCTCGCGGAGACGGAGACGCTGGCTGCGTCCACCGTGCTGTCGGTGATCTTCGCGCGGACGACCACGTCCACCAGGTTGACCGCGATGGAGACGCCCACCGCGACGAGATCGCCACCGTCGGAGGTGGCGGCCGCGATGGCGGCGCCGCCCGCGTCGACGTGCAAGGAGGTGTCGTCGCTCGCGCTCAGCGCCACGGCACCGCCGGCATCCACCGCGCCGCCGCCACGGATCTCGGCCAGCGTGGCGTTGTCCACCGTGTTGCCGGCGCCACTGCCGGCGCCGGTGAAGTCCGTGCTGTCGTCGCCGCCATTGCTGTCGCTGGAGCTGCCGGTGTCCAGCACGCCCGCCACGCCGATGGCGATGGCGCCGATGTCGCCGTGCGTCTGCGCATCCAGCGTGACGTTGCCGGCCGCGTGGACGGTGTTGTCGCACAGGGCCAGCGCCTCGACGTCGTTCTCCACGATGGCGACGGTGATGGCGCCGCCGATGGCGGTCTCGGTGGCGATCGCGAGCCCGCCCGCGACCTGCTCGATGTCGGTGGTGTCCACCGCGCGCACGAGGACGCCCTGCTCCGCATGGGCGCCGGTGTTGTCGGCGTTGATGCTCGTGCCCGCGCCGACGTGCGCCAGCGTGTCGCCCTGGCTCACGTCGACCGTGACGGACAGGCCGAGGCCTGCCTTGTCGTCCTCGGTGGTGCCGCCGGCGCCGATCGCCAGCAGGAAGTGGTCCTCGTACGAACTCGCCCCGAGGGCGAAGCCGCGCACGGACTGCGTGCCCTGGTTGCCGTCGCCGTCGTGCACGCCGTCGCGCACGTCGACCGCCTTGTTGCCCAGCGCCGTGACGGAGGCGTCGTCGCCGACGAAGGCGACGGTCCGGTCGAGGTCCACGAGGACCGTGACGGAAGCGCCATAGCCGCCATTGGCGAGCGAGACCGCGGCACTGCCCGTGGCCAGGTCCGCCGTGGTCGTGCTGTCGGCCGCGATGGCGACGCTGCCCTGGGCCGCGATGGCCACCGTGCCGGCAGCGGGAGTGCCGGACTCCAGGTCGCGCCCCACGTAGGCGCGGGTGTCGGTGTCCAGCCAGGTGACGATCAGGCCGCCGGCACCGGCCGGCGCGTCCTTGTCCTCGTCCTCGCCGCCGCCGAGCGCGAGGCCGATGTTGAGGCTCAGCGCGAAGACGTCCTCGTCGCTGTCCGCGTCGACCACCACGTTGCCGCCCGCCGTGACCTGCGTGGGCGTGACGAGGTCGTCCGCCGCCGCGATCCAGGCCTGCGTGTCCTTGAGGACCACGCTCACGTCCAGGCTGACGCCGACGGCCTTGCCTTCCTTGCTGCCGGCGAGGCCACCGACCACGTCCGTGATCGTCGTCCTGTCGGTGGCACGCACCTCGACGTCGTCCCCCGCCGTCACCTGCGCCCCGGCGCCCACGAAGGCATGGGTCTGTCCCTGCACCACGTTGACCGCGGCGGAGCCGGCCGCGGACCAGCCGGCCGCATTGCCCTCGCCGCTGCTGCTGGCGCCGATGGCCGCCCCGATCACGAGGTTGGACACCTCGATCGTGGGTTCGTCGATCAGCGGGATGTCCGGGATGTCGATCGGGGCCGCGGCCGTGACCGCGTCGGCCACCACCGTCACGTCGCCCGTGGCGCTGACGGTCGCGGCGTCGCCTATCGACGCCGTCGTGTCCAGGTCGACCCAGTTGAAGCCGATCGCGAGGCCGATGCTCTTGTCGCTGCTGCCGCTGTTGCCCTGCGTGAGCGCACCGCCGCCGGCGATGTTCTGCACGCCGACGTGGCGGCGCGCGGTCACGTCCACGTCACCCGCCGTGGCGGTGACGGTGGCGCCCGCGCCGATGGTGGCGGACGCCTGGCCCGTCACGATGTTGACGCCGGCGGCGCCGGCCGCCGAGGTCTTGCCTTCGTTGGACTGGCCCTCGCCCTCTTCCTGCGCCGCGCCGCCGCCCGCGAGCGCGATCGTCTGGATGTTGCTCTGCTGGCCGGCGGTGGTGCCGGCTTCCAGCTCCACGCTGCCGGCGGTGATGGTCACGTTCTCGCCGATGGCGACCGTGTCGAGGAGCTCCACGTAGTTCACGGCGACCGCGGCGCCGACACCCGTCTTCGCGTCCTTGGCATAGGCCAGGCCGGTGGCGAGGGTCGACACGTCCGTGTCGCTGGTCGCGGCTGCGCGCAGCAGCCCGCTGGTGTCGATGGTGACGTCGTCCTCGATGGTGACCTTCGCTTCCGACTGCACGTACATGCCGGCGATGGCGCCGGCCACGCGCACGGAGCCGCCCTGCTGCTGGGTGGACGCGTTCTGCGCCGTCCCGCCCTGTTCGCCCGGGTTGCCGGTCTGCTCGCTCGCGGTGGCGTTCGCGCCGTCGACCTGGTTGCCCGCCGTGGGCGCGCCGAGGTCGGCGCCGGACTTCTTCTTCGCCGTGTCGGTCTTCGCGGTGGTTTCCTCGTCCGCGTCCTTGCCGCCTTCGGCTTCCTTCTTGCCGCCTTCCGCGCTGCCGCTGACGGCGGTCGCGACCGCGGTGCCGGAAGCCGCCGACAGCGTCACGCTGTCGGCCGTGGCCGCGCCGGCGGACACGTCGCGGCCCAGGGTCACGTCGGGATCGTCGGCGACCCAGCCCAGGCCGATGGCGATGCCCACGCCCGTCTGCGCGCCCTTCGTGTCGGCATCGGCTTCGGTGCGAACGTTCTCCAGCCCGGTGGCCGTGATCGCCAGGTCGCCGTCGACTTCGAAGGCGGCGGCCGCATCCGGCGTGGCATCGTCCTCGCCGACGACGGTGGTGGAGGTGTTGTTCAAGGCCACGTTCAGCGCCACCGCGCCCGCAATGGCCGTGCCTTCGCGGGCCGCTTCGCCGCCCGCCTTGGCCTGCGCGGCCATGGCGTAGCTGCCGTTGCTGGCCAGCGTGACGTCGTCGGCCGCCGCGATGCCCGCGGTTTCCGCGACCGTCACCAGCGTGTCGCTCGCCGACACGTTCACGGCGAAGGAGAGGCCGAGGCCCAGCGCCTTGCCGGAAGCCGGCTCCGCCTTCGGCGTGGCGCCGGCGAAGTTGTAGGTGGACTGGTCCGCGCGGACCACGATGGCGCCAATGGCCGCGTCGCTGCCGTCGGCCGTGCCGTCCTGCGCCGTGAGCAGCGCGCCATCGCCGAGGCCGGCCTGCACCGTGCCCGTCGCGAGGTTGCCGGCGAACGACCCGGCCACGCCGTACTTGCCCTGCCCGGCGCCGGAAACCGCCATGGCGCCGCCGCTGTGCACGCTCTCCTTCAGCTTGCCCTGCGTCCCGCCGCCGGTGTCGATCTCGACGGCCTTGCCGGCGAGCGCATCCTCGCGCGACGCGGCCAGCTGGAAGGTACCGCCGGTGCCTGGCGGCGCCGTGATGACGAAGTAGGTGGTGCCGTCGGTGAGCTTCCTGGTGCCGGTGCCGATGTCGGGATTGCCGTCGTTGTCGTAGACGACCGCGTCGCCCGTGACCCACGCCACGTCGTCGCCCAGCGTGAACTCGACCCGCTTCTTGTCCGGGTCGAAGGTGATGTCGTTGTCGTCGCCGGCGCGGTCGATCTTGTGCGAATCGCCATCGCCGTCATCCGTCAGGTCGATCGCGGTGCCGGCCTGCGCGTTCTCGAGCGAGCTGGCCAGCTGGATCTTCTGTCCGTCCAGCTTGATGACGTAGTACTTGGTGGTGCCGCCGTCGTCGGTGAGCCCGCCGATGCTGGTGCCGCCGCCATTGCTGTAGGTGACTTCCTCGCCGGTGGTCAGGCCGTCGGCGTCGCCCACGAAGATCGTGTTCGCGGCTACGTCGACCGTCTGCGGTTCCGTGGCCGTGAGGTCCACCGTGCGCTCGAGCATCCGCGTTTCGACGGTGATGCCGTCCGCCGTGACGATCGCGCCGGCGATCTCGGCCTGCTGGTCGGCGTCCGACCAGTTCAGCGCGATGGCCGCGCCGACCGCGGTGCCGCTCTCGCTGGTCACCGAGGTGCCGTCGGCATAGGCCGCGGCGTTCATGTTCGCTTCGCTGCGGACGATGAGCGTGCCCTGGATGACCAGCGTGATGTCGCCGCCCACCGAGGCGGCGGTGCTGGCTTCGGCCATGTCCAGCGCGAAGGCCGCGGCGACGGCCACGGCCCCGTTCTTCTCCTTGCCTTCCTCTTCGCCCTCGCCATCCTCGGGCTCGGTCTCCGTGGTGGGCTTCTTGACTTCCTCCTCGCTGGGCGGGTCCTGTTCGGTCACCGACGCGGACTTGCTCAGGTGCACCGAGAGCAGCACGCGGCGATTGGGCGTGTTCTCCGTTTCGTCGGGCGTCGGCACCGCGAGGTCGGTCTCGCCGAGCCAGACGACGCGCAGCTGGTCGCGGTCGACGTCCAGCTCGTTGACCAGGTAGTTCGCGACCATCTTGGCGCGCCGCTCCGACAGCGCCATGTTGTATTCGGGCTGCGCCGTGGTGCTGGTGTGGCCTGCCACCGTGCCGATGGCATCGCGGTTGGCGTTCAGCACCGCGGCAAAGTCGGCGAGTTCCGTCAGGTTGTCCGCGTCGAAGTTCAGGTCCGTGTAGTCGGTGAGGCTGTCGCCGGGGAGCGGCTCGTCGACGGCGAACTGGATGCTGCGCTGGAACTTCTCGGAGTCCGGCCCGTGGATCTGCACCTCGACGCGGCGGTTGCGCTGTTCGGCCGCATTGGTGTTGGTGGCGAGGTTCGTCTCGCCGTACCAGAACATGGTGATGCGGTCGGCGTCGACGCCCTTGCTCACCAGGTAATTGAAGACCGTCAGCGCGCGCTGGCGGGACAGCTCCAGGTTGTCCGCGTAGGTATCGACCGCATCGGTGAAGCCCGACACCGTCGCGCGGGCACCTTCCGTGCCCGAGGCCTGGTGCGCGACGAGGTACTCGGCGTAGCGATCGAGCATCTCGCGCTCGTCCTGGTCCAGCTCCGCGGTCCCCGACTGGTCCGTGTTGAAGTAGACGTAGCCCGCGCCGGGAGGCGCCGGCAGGTCGCGCCGGCGCGTCGCGCCTTCGACCTTGCGCTTCTCCGTGGCCTCGCCGACCTGCTGCTCCGTCTTCTGGTCCGCGTTCTTGTCGCCGGTGTCGGTCTCGGTGTCGCGCGCGCCGGAGGCCGTGGCCTTCGAGTCCGCGCTCGCGTCGTGCATGCCCCTGGCGTTCACCAATGCGTTGCCGCCCACGGTGAGCGAGCGTTCCAGGTAGGCGCGCGTCTGTTCGTCCGTGTGCGTGACGGCCACGGCGATGCCGACCGCGGCGTCCTGGGAGTCCGCCGAGCCGGCCGCGTGGCTTTCCACGTTGCCCGTGTGCTCGGAGACGATGGACAGGTTGCCCGTGAAGTTGCCGCTGCCGGACTCCAGGCCCGCCAGGCGGGCGATGGTGAAGGTGTCGACGAGCGCCACGGCCACCACGGGCGCGATCGCCACGTCGCCCTTGACGCCGGCCTTGGCGGTCGCGTCCACGTCCAGGTTGGACTTCGCCAGCAGCGAGACGTCCTTGGCGCCGTTGACGATGCCGTCCTGCGCCACTTCGGCGACGACTTCGTGCGTCGCGATGGAGAAGGCCGCGGATGCGCCGAAGCCGAAGCCGCCCGTGGCGGTGACGGAGGGTTCGGCCTTCGAGGTGTTGCGGCTGTCCTCCTGCGCGCTCACCTTGAACTCGCCCGCATCGGTGTTGCCGGGGTCCGTGCCGTCGGCCAGGGTGACCGTGCCGCCGGTGGCGACGCCCGCCTCGACCAGGCTGGTCGTGATCGTGAGGCCGAACGCGCCCGCGATGCCGATGCTGTCCTCGGAGCCCGCGCCGGCCTTGGCGCTGGAACTGCTCGTGTGCTTCTTGTCGCCGTCGACCTCCAGCATGCCGGCTTCGATGGTGATGCCGTCGGCGGTGATCGTGCCGCCGTCCTCGACCTGGGCCCGGTTGATCACGTCGGTGCGCGTCGCGGCCGCGGCCGCGCCGATGCCGGCGGAGCCTTCGGACACCGCGGAGCCGTCGGCGTTGGTGCTGCTGTCGTGGTTGACGAGCGAGCTGACGGTGACCGTGCCGTTGGCGGCGCTGATGCTGCCGCCCTGCCCCACCGTGGCGCTCGCCGAGGCATCGTTGACGCTGATGCTGATCGCCGCGGCGGCGGCGATCGCGCCGTCCGACGTGCTGGAACTCGGCTTCTTGTTCCCGGAGCCCTCGGCGCCCTGGGCTTCGGCGGCCTCGGCCTGCGCATCGCCCTGCTCGTCGACGTTGGAATCGCCTTCGGTGGCGCCGCTGGCGCTGGCGGTCGTGCTGGTCTGCGACTTGCCCTGGCTGCGCGCCTTCAGGCCCACGTTGCCGCCGCTGCTGCTGATCGCGCCCAGCGTCCGGGCCGCGACGATCTCGGCGGAGCTCGTGTACGCGAACACGCCGCCGATGGCCAGGCTGTCGTCCGCCTCGGCATCGCCCTTGCCCTCCGTCTCGATGTCGACGGCATGGGTCGCCACGGCTTCGATGTTGCCGGTGGCCGCGAGGGTGGAGGCGGTGTCGAACAGCACGCTGGTCGTGTTGTTCGTGAAGCTGAGGGCCACCACCGGGTTGATCGCGGTGCCGCCCGAGGCGCTCATTTCGGCCGTGGTCGCGATGGCGTGCTTTCCGTCCGCCGTGACGTTCGCCGTGGACGCCTCGGTGACGGAGGCGCCCGTGCCGAACAGGGCTTCCGTCTTGTGGTCGACGATGCTCAGGGCGAAGGAAGCGCCGATGCCGACCGTGTCGCCGGTGACGCCGTCCTGCTCCGGCTTCGCCTCGGCGGTCGCCTTCGTCTCGCTCTTCGCCACCAGGGTCAGGGACGCCCCGTTCAGGTCGATCGCGGCGTTGCTGGCCACGTGGGCGCGCACGGTGGTGCCGATCCAGTTGACCGCGAAGGCACCGGCGGCGCCCAGGCCGTCGGTGGAGCCCGCGCCCGAGGTGGCCAGGGACTTGTACGTATTGTCCGCGTCCAGGGTGGCCGTGACGTTGACGGCCGGCGTGGTGACCGCCAGCACGCCGCCCAGGAAGGCCTCGACGCCGATGTCCACGTGGTTGATCGCGGCCGCGGCAGCGATGCCGGGCGAGCCGGCGGCCGTGGCGTCGGCTTCCGCGGACACGGTGTCGGTGACGGTTGCCGTCACGTCCACCTTGCTCGTCGCGGTGATCGTGACGGAGGCACCGTCGACCGAGGCCCTGGTGGTGCCCTGCGTGTGGCTGATGGCGATGGCCGCGGCGATGGTCAGGTCGCCGTCGCCGGTCTGGGCGTCGTTGTCCTCCAGCGCCTGCTCGCCTTCGGTGGTTTCCGCTTCGTCGTCCTGCACGCCGCCCGGTGTGGCCGTGGCGCTGGTGGTGATGGAACGGGTCGTGCTCGCGGCGACCGTGACGGTCGGCGCGTTCACCACCGCCGTGCCGCCGAGGGCGGCCGTCGTGTCGGAGTCGACGATGGTCAGGGCCAGCGTGCCGCCGAAGGTGTCGGTCTCGTCGTCGCCGTCCGCGGTGTTCACCACCGTGATCACGTCGGTTGCGAGGAAGGCCGCACTGGTCCCGGCGGTGATGCTGGTGGTTCCGCCGACCAGCATGTCGGCGCCGCTGGTGAACCCGTCCGGCACGAGGACGGGAATGCCAACGTCGACGACGTTGACGTTGGTGATCGCCGCGTCGGCCGACTGCGCCTCGGCCTCCTCGCCTTCCGCGGGCGCGACCGGCTTGGCCTCCGCCTGGATGTTGACGTCGCTCTTCGCCTCGGCGCTCAGCGCCTGTGCGATGTTCAGCGTGGTCGTGCCCGCCGTCGCGTCGCCGATGTTCACCCGCGCGTCCCCGGCAGCCCACACGCTGAGGATCTTGACGGTGGCCGAGGCGGAAGACACGCTCGCCTCGATGTCGCTGTCCACCTCCGCCAGCACGTTGAGGTCGTCGGCGGTGATGGTCGTGGCGCCGACGATGTCGACCCTCGCCGTCGCGAAGCTGGTGAACACCGTGCCCGCGAGGGTGTTGCCGAAGTACTCGTCGCCGTCCTCGGCCTTGTCGCCGGTCGCGTCCACCACGCCGCGCGCGGTCACGTTGACCGTGCCGCCGGTGGCCGTGAGCGTGGTGCCGCTGAGGACCACCTTGCCCGTGGCGTTCGCGAGCAGGCCCTTCACCAGCGGCGAGCCCGTGGCCTCGGCGAGCAGGCTGATGTTGCTCGCGGCGACGGAGGTGCCGGCCAGCAGTTCGATGCGCGAATCGGACTTGATCTCGAGGTCGCCCGTCATGCTGATCGCGACGGTCGAATCGTCCGTGGCGGTACCGGTGATGTCGGAGCTGCTGTGGATCCTGACGTCGCGCGTGAACGCGGTGCCCGAGCCGCCCAGGACCATCTGGTCGTCGAGGACCGTCAGCGGCGACGGGATCTCGATGCCGAAGATCGCCCCGATGTCCAGGTCCTTGCCGCCGGCGAAATCGATGTCCACCGTGGCGTCGCCGAACTGCCCGTCGAGGACGGCCAGGCTGTCCATGTCGATGGTGATGCGGTCGCCGACGAAGTCACTGAGCTTCAGGCCCAGGCCGCCGATGTCGGTGAAGCCCAGGTCGGAGCGACTGAGGTTCACGTCCAGGTCGGTGGCATCGGCGATGAGGAATTCCTCGACCTGCACCTCGGGGATCGGCAGGAGGTCGGTGCCGGTGCCGTAGAGGCGCCAGTAGAAGTCGGACCCGTCCTGCTCCGCGCGCAGCGTGAAGTTCGTCGATACGAGCGACGCCGCATACGCGGGAATGTCGGAGAAGGTCGCCGGCGGCGTGTCGAGCTCCGCGTAGACGATGTCCGCCGACAGCAGGAGCCGCGGCTCCATCGGCTCGAGGCCGAAGGCCCCGCGCCTGGGCATGGGACGACGCGAGCGCCGGTAGTGCACCTGCGGCCGCTGCGGGAGCGCGCCTTGGCGCCGTTCGCGCGCGCGCCGCGCTTCCTCGCGCGGTGACGGCAATTCGGGTGTGTCGGAGCCGAAGGCCTGGCGGATCTGGGTGGCGATCCACGAACGCGCGAATGCCTCGCGCAGAGTGCGAATGCTTTGCATGGCAACCCCTCGGACAGGCGCCTGGGCCTGTCCACACTCGTTGTCGGGTTCGAATCTCCCCCGGTCTCGAGTACTTTTGGGGTACCGGTTATTCGAGTTCTCGTCGACCCACGTGCATCGACGGACCGCTGTTATAGGGCAAGGCCTTAACGATGCCTATGTGCTTTTCAAGTGCACACAAAGTGTCACGCCGTTGTTTCAAACGCTCGCATGCGCATGCGATGGCGGGTTCCGATGCACGGAACGGCGTGGCAGTCCGGGGTCTCCGCGAAGTGCGGCGAAGGTGGGGTGATGGTCGGAGCGATAGGATTCGAACCTACGACCCTCTGGTCCCAAACCAGATGCGCTACCAGACTGCGCTACGCTCCGACTGGCCTGCATTCTAAGCCGCGGGCGGGCGACCCCGCGATCCGCACGCGCGGCGCGACTGCGTGAACAAGGTTGTAGCGCTCGCACATCAGGGAGCGCCAATCGCATTGCGAGCGCGGCGGAGCGCATGCACACTCGTTGCTCCCCAAAACAATTCGAAACACCGCCGCTGTCGCGCGCGTCCGCAGTCCCCCCGATGACGTTCCAGATGACCATCGCCCGCAAGATGCTCGGGCTGAGCCTCCTTGCGGTCCTTTTCATGGTGGGGGTCGGCGTCGCCGGCCTGTTCGCACGCCACTACCTCACGGTCGGCGCCGACCGCGTGCTCGCCGCGCAGGAGGTGCTGCGCGACCAGTTGCAGGCCGACCAGGCGCACGATGCGCTGCGCGGCGACGTGCTCGCCGCCATGCTGTCCGCGCGCGAGATCGACCAGGAGGAAGCGAAGGCCATCCGCCAGGAGCTGAACGCGCATGCGGGCCAGCTGACCCACGCGCTGCAGAAGCTGGACAAGGCCGACCTCGCTCCCGCGACCCGCGCCGCCCTGGAAAAGACGCGTCCCACGGTGGAAAGCTACGCGGCGCAGGCCCGCACGCTGGCGAGCCTGGCCTACAGCGACCGCGTCGCCGCCCAGGCGCAGCTCGAGGGCTTCCTCCAGGTGTACCGCCAGCTCGAGACCGAAATGGGTGCGCTGAGCGACCTCATCGGAGAGCAGGCACGCGAGGCCGAGGCGGAGAGCCGCGCCACCTCCGAACGCACGGGCAACTACGTGACGGTCGGCCTCGTGGCCGCGGGCCTGGTGCTGCTGGCCGTCGGCCTGGCGATCAGCCGCGGCGTGGTGCGCCGCCTGGCCAGCGCCGTGGAACTCGCGCAGACCGTCGCCACCGGGGACCTGCGTTCGCGCATCCACGTGGAAGGCAACGACGAGGCGGCCCAGCTGCTGAAGGCGCTCGCCGCCATGAACGGCAGCCTCGTGCGCCTGGTGGGCACGGTGCGCCAGAGCAGCGACAGCATCGCCGCCGGCAGCCTGCAGATCGCGCACGGCAACCAGGACCTGAGCCAGCGGACCGAGGAACAGGCGAGCAACCTGCAGCAGACCGCGGCGTCCATGGAGCAGATCAGCGCCACGGTGCGCGCCAACGCGGACACCGCACGCGCGGCGACGGACATGGCGGGCACCGCGCGCGCGAGCGCTTCCCGCAGCGGCGCGGCCGTGGGCGAGCTGGTGGCCACCATGGGCCAGATCACGGAGGCGAGCCGCCGCGTGGGCGACATCGTCGGCGTGATCGACGGGATCGCGTTCCAGACCAACATCCTCGCGCTCAACGCCGCGGTGGAGGCGGCGCGCGCGGGCGAACAGGGGCGCGGCTTCGCGGTGGTCGCGTCCGAGGTACGCATGCTCGCGCAGCGCAGCGCCGCGGCGGCCAAGGAGATCAAGACGCTGATCGCGCAGAGCGTGGCGAAGGTCGAGGCCGGCGAGCGGCAGGCGAGCCATGCCGGCGAGAGCATGGGCGACGTGGTGCGGCAGGTGCAGCAGATGGCGGACTTGATCGCCGAGATCGGCGCCGCCACGCAGGAGCAGACCAAGGGCATCGCCGAAGTGAGCCAGGCGGTGACCCACATCGACCAGGTCACGCAGAGCAACGCCTCGCTCGTGGAAGAAGCCGCCGCGGCGGCCGAGAGCCTCAACCGCCAGGCGGAGCGCCTGGTGGAAGCCGTGTCGCTGTTCCGCGTGGACACGGGGACGCCGCTGCTGGCCGCCCCCTGAGCGGCCGGCAGCGGAGCGCCGCTCAGAGCTTCACGTATTCGTAGTCGACCGGCTGCGCGTTGATGCCGCGGTCCGGCGGCGCGATCCACGCGGCCATCTTGCCCGGCTCGGTCACGCGCTGCTGCAGGCTCTTGACGAAGGCGACGTCTTCCGCGGTGGGCAGCCATTCGTCCTTGCGCGCCTCGAATTCGGCTTCGGTGATCGGCTTGCCCTGCAGGTCGGTGTGCAGGCCGGACCAGGCGCCCACGCTGCGGCGGAAGCGCGTGGAGGGCAGCTTGAACTCGAACGGCACGCCGGACTTCTTCACCAGCATGTTCCAGCGGGTCACGCCGACGTTGCAGTCCTTGGCGTACTCCAGGCGCGTGATCTCGTTGATGCCGTTGCGCACGGAGATCGTCTCGTCCTTCACGCCGCCCTGGCCGTCCGGCACCTGGATGGTCATGGTGGTGCCCGACTCCACGTGGTCCGCGAACTTGCCCTCGTCCGGCCGGCCCTTCAGGCCGTTGCTGAAGTAGTTGGCGGCGTTGGACGAGGCCTCGGAGCCGAACAGGTCCAGCGAGCTGGTGAACCAGAAGTTCATGAACTTCTGGATCGTGGGCAGGTCGATGGCGCCGGCGTTGCGCACCTTGCGCCAGTCGTCGGTGTCGAGCTCCTTCATCACTTCCAGCGTGCGCTTGATGACGCGACCGACGCCGGTCTCGCCCACGAACATGTGGTGCGCTTCCTCGGTCAGCATGAACTGGCAGGTGCGCGCGAGCGGGTCGAACGCGCTCTCGGCGAAGGACTTCAGCTGGAATTTGCCGTCGCGGTCCGTGAAGTAGGTGAACATGAAGAAGGACAGCCAGTTGTCCATGGGCTCGTTGAAGGTGCCCAGGATGCGCGGCTTGTCGGGGTCGCCGGAATGGCGCTCCAGCAGCTCCTCGGCCTCTTCGCGGCCGTCGCGGCCGAAGTACGCGTGCAGCAGGTAGACCATGGCCCAGAGGTGGCGGCCCTCTTCCACGTTCACCTGGAACAGGTTGCGCAGGTCGTACAGCGAAGGGGCGGTGTGGCCCAGCATGCGCTGCTGCTCCACGGATGCCGGCTCCGTGTCGCCCTGCGTGACGATCAGGCGGCGGAAGGTGGAGCGGAACTCGCCGGGCACTTCCTGCCAGGCATCCTGGCCCATGAAGTCGCCGAAGCCGATCTTGCGGTCCTTCTGCTGGTCGGCCAGGAAGATGCCCCAGCGGTAGTCGGGCATCGGCGTGTAGCCGTACTGCGCCCAACCCGAGGCGTCCACGCCCACGGCGGTGCGCAGGTAGACGTCCTTCGCGCGGAAGTCGCTCGGTCCCATCTCGTCCCACCAGCGCAGGAAGGCGGGCTGCCAGTGTTCGAGGGCGCGCTGCAACTGGCGGTTGTCGGCCAGGTTGACGTTGTTGGGGATCTTGGCTTGGAGGTCGATCGTGGTCATGGTTGTGTTTTCCTCTTGCTGGGGTCGCCTTCGGCGAACCCAGCCTACGTTTCGTTGGTCGTTCGGCGGTTCGTAGGCTGGGTTCGCCGCAGGCGACCCCAGTTTTCCTCTCCCACCCTCAAACCCTCTTCCAGTCGAATCTCGCCTTCTTCCCCGTACCGAACAGCTTCAGGGCACCCTCTTCGCCGACCGCATTCGGGCGGATGAAGATCCAGTTCTGCCAGGCCGACAGGCGCCCGAACACGCGCGTCTCCATCGTTTCCTTGCCGGGGAAGCGCAGCGACGCTTCCATGCCGGTCAGCGCGTCGGGCGACAGCGAGGCGCGCTCCTCCAGCATGAGGCGGATCTCGTCGTCCCAGTCGATGTCGTCGGGCGTCAGCGTCACGAGGCCCAGGCCCAGCGCCCGGTCGGCCCGCAAGGGGCTGTCCTGCAGGCCCTGCAGCTGCGCGATCGTGGCGTCGTCTTCGCAGAAGCGGGTCTGCAGGCGCGTGAGCCCGTTCACTTCCGGATAGCGGCCGAAGTTGGCGGCGTTCAGGCGCAGCGCGGGCGCGGCGTCCGGCGCATCGGGCAGGTCCAGCATGTAGATGCGGTCGCAGGCCAGCGCGAGCTCGTACAGCGTGCCGGCGAAGCAGGAGCCCTGGTCCACCAGCGCGATCAGCGAGCGGCTGGTGACATCCAGGCGCGCCAGCGTGCGGCGGAGCATGCCGAGCGTCTCGCGCACCAGCCAGTGGTCCTTCTGCGCTTCCAGCGTCGCGTCGGCGCGCATCACCAGGTTCGCGTCGCCGCGCGTCTTCAGCACCCAGGTGCCGATCTCCAGCTCGTTGGTGCGCAGGTTCAGGATGGCGTCGTCCAGCTCGCGGGCGAGCTGCAGCGGCCACCACGTCACGCCGGCGGCGACGATCGCGTCGGGCGTGGATTCGATGGCCGCAGCGGGCGCCTGCACGGTGATCGTCGCCACGCGGGTGGCGCGATCCACCTGCACGTCGACCAGGCCGTAGTGGTAGCCCTGCTCGTCGATCTTCGCCTGCAGCGGCGTGAGTTCCACGCCCTGCTCCGGCCCCTTGCGCGTGGACTGGCTGCGCAGCGCCGCCACTTCCTTGTCCACCAGCGCACCGAAGGCCTGCGGCTTCGCGTGCTCGTCGATCAGCTTCCAGTCCTTCGCGCGGTCCGCGCGCACGCCTTCGCTGGTCGTGCAGAAGATGTCGGCGAGGTCGCGGCGCACCTTGCGCTTGTCGGTCACGCGGGTCAGGCCGCCGGTGCCGGGCAGCACGCCCAGCAGCGGCACCTCCGGCAGGCTCACGGTGGAAGAGCGGTCGTCCACCATCACGATGCGGTCGCAGGCCAGCGCCAGCTCGTAGCCGCCGCCCGCGCAGGCGCCGGTGACGGCGGCGATGGACTTCAGGCCGTCATGGCGCGAGGAGTCTTCCAGGCCGTTGCGCGTCTCGTTGGTGAACTTGCAGAAGTTGACCTTCCACGCGTGCGTGGACAGGCCCAGCATGTAGATGTTGGCGCCGGAGCACCAGATGCGCTCCTTCGCGCTCTCGAACACCACGACCTTCACGCCGGGGTGCTCGAAGCGGATGCGGTTGATGGCGTCGTGCAGCTCGATGTCGACACCGAGGTCGTAGCTATTGAGCTTGAGCTTGTAGCCGGGCTTGATGCCGCCGTCCTCGTCGATGTCGAGCTTCAGCCGCGCGACGTCGCCGTCGACGTTGAGGGTCCAGTGGCGGTAGCGCGAAGGATGCGTGGCGAAGCTGACCAGCTCGCGCTCCTCCCCGCCCAGCACCTGCTTGAACAGCAGGGGTTCGGTCATGGCGTTCATCTTGTCTCCAGGGTCGTGGCTTGCGGGGCGGGGACGGCCCGCTCCAGGTCTTTCAGGGATTGGCGGACGCTGCGCGCGGCGGTGTCCACCACGGCGTCGGCGCGGGCATACAGGGCTTCGCGGCTGGCGAGGATGCGGCGGATGTCCTCCAGCGCCTCCGTCATCGCCCCGCGCGGCGCCTCGGCCCCGTCGCCCGCGTTGAAGGGCCGCATGTCGCCTTGGGCGACGACGCGGCTCACGTGTTCCTCCGGGCTGGCTTTCACCCAGACGCAGTAGAAGCGGCTTTGCAGCAGGTCGAAGGTCTCGCGTTCGCTCACGATGCTGCCGCCGGTGGTCATCACCACGCCGTCGCCATGCTCCTCCGCGATCCGCATCAGCGCGCGGCGTTCGTAGCGGCGGTAGCCGGCCTGGCCGTGCAGCAGCAGGATCTCGTTCATGCTGGTGCCCGCCTCGCGCTCGATCTCGCGATCGAGCTCGACGAAGGGCACGCCGCGCTGCGCGGCGAGCTGCGCACCCAGCGTGGTCTTGCCGGCGCCGCGCAGGCCCACGAGCGCGATGCGCTGCTCGCGGCCCTGCACGTCGGACAGGCCGAAGGCCGCGGCCAGCAGCGAGTAAGCCTGGTCCAGCTGCGGATCCTCCAGGCGCGCGAGCAGCCCGTGCAGGCGCGCGAGGGCGGGACGCGGCGCGTCCTGCAGCAGGTCGAGGATGGTGATGTTCAGTGCGCGGGCGGCAGCCTCGAGCGAATAGATGGAGACGTTGCCCTTGCCCGTCTCCACGTCGGCGAGGAAGCGCTCGGACAGGCCCGAGTCCGCGGCGAGCTGCTTGCGCGTCATGCCGCGGCGAGCGCGCCACGCGCGGACGCGGGCGCCGAGCTCGCCCATCGTGGCGCGGGTATCGGTGTCGGTCGTCGGCTGCATGGTGGCGTCGTTTTCTGCGGAAACCTTGCGCTATATCAAGATTGCAGTATACTTCCGGCAACTCACCTGTCAAGCAGTTTACTGCATACGATCGGAAGCAGCATGAAGCTCAAGATCCTCGTCGGCACGATGACCAGCACGGCCGACTACGTCGCGCAGGCGATCCAGATGGATTGCGCCGACCTGGTGGACGGGATCGACGTCGTGATGATGGACAACCTGGACATCTCCGCCTTCGACGAAGATGCGCTATACCTCATCTGCTCGTCCACCTACGGCTCCGGCGACGTGCCGGACAACGCGCGCGCCCTCTACGACTCGCTCGATGCCACGCCCAAGTTCCTGGGGCACGTCCGCTACGGCGTGATCGCGCTGGGCGACCGCACCTATTCCCAGACCTTCTGCTTCGGCGGCAAGAAGTTCGACGAGCGCCTGCAAGGCCTCGGCGCGCAGCGCATCGGCGAGGTCTGGTGCCACGACGCGACCGCGGGAACGATGCCGGAGGAACTCGGCACCGCGTGGTGCCGGGAGTGGCTGGAGAAGGAAGCCATTCCGGCGATGCAGGCGGCCAAGGAAAAGACCGCCGCGTAAGGACGCGTCGCGGAGCGAGTCCGCAACGACCCGGTTTTCGAAGGGGCACGAGGAGACAACAGATGCACCTGAGCCACGCCGACCACGGCAGCAGCCCGCCGCGGGTCGAGATCCCGCGCGACTACAACGCCGCGCACGACCTCCTGCGCCGCAACGCGGCGCGGCCGGCCAAGGTCGCGTACATCGACGCTGCCAGCGGCCAGTCCCTCACGTACGCGCAGCTCGAGGAGCAGTCGCACCGCTTCGCCGCTGCGCTGCGCGATCGCGGCTTCACGCCGGAAACGCGCGTGCTGGTCGCGATGCTGGACACGCTGGAGTGGCCCGTCGTCTTCCTCGGCTGCATCCTCGCGGGCGTGGTGCCGATCGCGGCGAACACGCTGCTCACGGGCAAGGACTTCGAGTTCATGCTGCGCGACTCGCGGGCGCACGCCCTCTTCGTCTCGAGGCCCTTGCTGCCCACGTTCGAACCGCTCGTGGGACAGGTCGCGACGCTGAAGCACATCTTCGTGGCGGGTGACGCCGGCGAGCGCTCGGTGGCGCACCTCGTCGCCTCCGGCGAAGCGAACTCCGAAGTCGCGAGCACCTGCAGCGACGATGCCTGCTTCTGGCTGTATTCGAGCGGCTCCACCGGCACGCCCAAGGGCACGGTGCACCTCCACAGCCACATGGTGCAGACGGCCGAACTCTACGGCCGCGCGATCCTGGGCATCCGCGAGGACGACGTCGTGTTCTCCGCGGCGAAGCTGTTCTTCGCGTACGGCCTCGGCAACGCCCTCACCTTCCCGTTGAGCGTCGGCGCGACGACCATCCTGCTGCCCACGCGCCCGACGCCCGCGGACGTGTTCCGCATCCTGAAGGAACACAAGCCCTCCATCTTCTACGGCGTGCCCACGCTGTACGCCGCCCTGCTCGCAGACGCGAACCGGCCGAAGAAGGACGAGGTCGCGCTGCGCGTGTGCACCAGTGCGGGCGAGGCGCTGCCCGCCGACATCGGCGAGCGCTGGACGCGCGAGTACGGCTGCGAGATCCTGGACGGCATCGGTTCCACGGAGATGCTGCACATCTTCCTGTCGAACCGCCCTGGCAAGGTGCGCTACGGCACGACGGGCCAGGCCGTTCCCGGCTACCAGCTGCGCATCGTGGGCGACGACGGCCGCGAATGCGCGGACGGCGAGATCGGCGAGCTGCAGATCAGCGGTCCCAGCGCGGCGATCATGTACTGGAACAACCGCACGAAGACCAAGGCGACCTTCGCGGGCGAGTGGACGCGCAGCGGCGACAAGTACACCCGCGACGCCGACGGCTACTACACCTACGGAGGCCGCAGCGACGACATGCTGAAGGTCGGCGGCATCTACGTCTCGCCCTTCGAGGTGGAAGCCTGCCTCATGACGCACGCGTCCGTGCTCGAAGCGGCGGTGATCGGCGTGGCCGACCAGGACGGCCTCGTCAAGCCCAAGGCTTACGTGGTGCTGAAGCCGGGGCAGCAGGCGAGCGCCGAAGACCTGCAGGGCCACGTGAAGACGCGGCTCGCACCGTACAAATACCCGCGCTGGATCGCCTTCGTGCCCGAACTGCCGAAGACCGCCACCGGCAAGATCCAGCGCTTCAAGCTGCGCGCCGCCGCCGCCTGAGGGAAAGCCATGTGGCGCCGGCCAGCCACCCGCAAGGACAATCGGCCGCCACGAATCAAAACGAAGGAGCCATCATGACCACCCGCCGCCTCGTCCTCTCCCGCGGCGCCGCCCTCGTTGGAGCGGCCTCCACCGGACTGCTGCTGCCCGAGATCGCGCGCGCACAGTCCAACAAGATCCGCGTCGGCTTCATGCTGCCGTACACCGGCACGTTCGCGCAGCTCGGTGTCGCCATCGAGAACGGCGTGCGCATGGCCATCGCCGAAAAGGGCGGCAAGCTCGGGGGCCGCGACATCGAGTGGTTCAAGGTCGACGACGAGTCCGAGCCTTCCAAGGGCGTCGAGAACGCCAACCGCCTCGTGCAGCGCGACAAGGTGGACGTGCTGATCGGCACCGTGCACTCGGGCGTGCAGATGGGCATCCAGCGCGTCGCGCGCGAGTCCGGCGTGCTGAACCTGATCCCCAACGCGGGCGTGCATGCCGCGACGCGCGCCCTGTGCGCGCCCAACGTGTTCCGCACCTCGTTCACCAACAGCCAGCCCACGCTGGCGCTCGGCAAGCCCATGATGGACAAGGGCCTGAAGCGCACGGTGTGGATCACCTGGAAATACGCCGCCGGCGACGAGGCCTTCGAAGGCTTCCGCGACAGCTACACCAAGGCGGGCGGCACCATCGTCAAGGAACTGGGCCTGCCCTTCCCCAACGTGGAGTTCCAGGCGCTGCTCACCGAGATCGCCTCGCTGCGCCCGGACGCCGTGGCCTGCTTCTTCGCGGGCGGCGGCGCGGCCAAGTTCATCCGCGACTATGCCGCCGCCGGCCTCAAGGACAAGATCCCGCTGTGGGGTTCGGGCTTCCTGACCGAAGGCGTGCTGCAGGCCGCCGGCCCGGCCGCCGAAGGCATCATGACCACGATGCACTACGCGGACTCCCTGGACACGCCGCGCAACAACCAGTTCCGCCTGGCCTACGCCAAGGAATTCAAGATGCAGCCGGACGTGTACGCCGTGCAGGGCTACGACACCGGCCTGCTGCTCGCGCAGGGCATCGCCGCTGTCAAGGGCGACATCGGCAACAAGCAGGCGCTGTACAAGGCGATGGAGACCCAGACCATCGACAGCCCGCGCGGCAAGTGGACGATGAGCAAGGCCCACAACCCGGTGCAGGACATCTACCTGCGCCGCGTCGAGAAGGGCGACAACAAGGTGATCGGCGTCGCCGCGAAGGCGCTGTCGGATTCGGGCGCGGGCTGCCGGCTCGCCTGAGCGCATTCGCGCTCCGGCTACGCAGGGACTAGGGGCGAGGGCCTAGGGGCTAGGGAAACCGCCTCTGGGCCCATGTCTTGCGTGCGCAGCACGCGGTATCCCCCTCGTCCCTAGCCCCTAGCCCCTAGTCCCTTTCCCCCATGGACTTCGCCAACTTCCTGATCCAGCTCCTCAACAGCGTCCAGTACGGCCTGCTGCTGTTCATGCTCGCCGCCGGCCTCACGCTGATCTTCGGGATCATGGGCGTGGTGAACCTGGCGCACGGCAGCTTCTACATGCTGGGGGCCTACCTCGCGTGGTCGCTCGCCGCCAAGACGGGCAGCCTCGCGCTCGCCATCGTGCTGGGCACCGTGCTGTCGGTGGCGTTCGGCCTCGTGCTGGAACGCATCCTGTTCCGCCACTTCTACCGCCGCGACCACCTCGACCAGGTGCTCCTCACCTTCGGCCTGATCTACATCTTCGAGGAAATGCGTTCCATCCTCTGGGGCGACGACGTGCACGGCGTGCCCATCCCGGCGGTGCTCTCCGCGTCGCTGCCGCTCACCGACACCCTCTCCTATCCCGTGTACCGCCTGTTCATGTCGGGGCTGTGCGTCCTGCTCGCGATCGGGCTGTACCTGCTGATCTCGAAGACCCGCCTGGGCATGAAGATCCGCGCGGGTGCCTTCAACCACGAGATGACCGAAGCGCTCGGCGTCAACGTCAAGCTGATCCACGCCGTGGTCTTCGCGCTGGGCGTGGGCCTCGCCAGCATCGCCGGCATGATCGCCTCGCCGATCTCCAGCGTGTACCCGAACATGGGCTCGCAGGTGCTGATCATGTGCTTCGTGGTCGTCGTGATCGGCGGCATCGGCTCCGTGCGCGGCGCGCTGATCTCCGCGCTGCTGGTCGGCCTGGTGGACACCTTCGGCAAGGTGCTGCTGCCGCAGGTCGCGGGCATGCTGGTGTACATGCTGATGGCCGCCGTGCTGCTGTGGAAACCGGAAGGGCTGTTCAAGCAATGAGCGTCGCCCAGGCCCACCTCGAGACGCTGCCGCGCGGCCTGCAGGTCGCGCTGCTGCTCGGGCTCATCGCCCTGCTCGCGTTCCCCTTCTTCGGCACCGACTTCTACACGCAGATGGTCGCGCGGATGATGATCCTCGCCATCTTCGCCATGAGCCTCGACCTGCTGCAGGGCGTCACCGGCCTCGTGTCGCTGGGGCATGCCGCCTACTTCGGCCTCGCGGGTTATGCGCTCGCCTTCGTGTCGCCGCCGGACACGCCGGCCAGCCTGTGGTGGACGCTTCCCGTCGCCGTGGCCGCCGCCGGCCTCGCCGCGCTGGTGATCGGCTTCTTCGTCGTCCGCACGAAGGGCATCTACTTCATCATGGTCACCATGGCCTTCGCGCAGATGGTGTTCTACCTGTTCTTCGACAACAAGGCGCTGGGCGGCTCCGACGGCATCTACATCAACTTCAAGCCCTCGGCCGGCCTGTTCGACCTGGAGGACAAGCGCGTCTTCTACTACTTCACGCTGGCGATGCTGGTGCTGGCGTACCTGTTCCTGCGCCGGCTGCTGTTCAGCCCGTTCGGTCGCGCGCTGGCGGGCATCCGCGTCAACGAGCACCGCATGCGCGCGATGGGCTTCGGCACCTTCGGCTACAAGCTCGCCGCATTCACGCTCGCGGGCGCGCTGGCGGGCCTCGCCGGCTACCTGTGGGGGGCGCAGACCGGCTTCGTGAACCCCGAGCTCATGGGCTTCCACATGAGCGCGCACGCCATCATGATGGTGATCCTCGGCGGCATGGGCAACTTCGCCGGCGCCATCGTCGGCGCGTTCGCCTTCGAATGGCTGCTGCACGAGTTCAAGGACCTGCCCGCGATCGGCAGCTTCAACACCGGCAAGCACTGGCAGCTCTGGATGGGCCTGTTCATCGTGCTGGTGGTGGCGTTCGCGCCGCGCGGCCTGCTCGGCCTGCTCGAACGCGTGTTGCGCAGGAAGGGCCCGCAATGAGCGAGACCCTGCTGACCGCGCGCCAGCTCACCAGGCGCTTCGGCGGCCTCGCCGCGGTGAACGAGGTGACGCTGGACCTCTGGCGCGACCGCATCCACGCCGTCATCGGCCCCAACGGCGCCGGCAAGTCGACGCTGACCAACCTGCTCTCCGGCGACATCGCGCCCACCACCGGCACGGTGACGCTCGCCGGCCGGGACGTGACCGGCTGGAGCCCGGAGCGCATCTCGCGCGCCGGCCTCGGGCGCAGCTACCAGAAGACCAACATCTTCCCGCCGTTCACGGTGTGGGAGAACGTGCGGCTCGCGGCGCAGTCGCGCACGCCGCACGCCGCACGCTGGCTGGCCCGCGCGGCCGGCGTGCGTGCCGCCAACGAACGCGCCGAGCGCGCGCTGGAACTCGCCGGGCTGCAGGCCCGCCGCGACCACCTCGCCGGTGCGGCAAGCCATGGCGAGCAGCGGCAGCTGGAGATCGCCATGACGCTCGCCACCGACCCGCAGGTGCTGCTGCTCGACGAGCCGCTCGCCGGCATGGGCACCGCGGAGGCGGAACGCATGGTCGAACTGCTGCTGCGGCTGAAGAAGGACCACGCGATGATGCTGGTGGAGCACGACATGGACGCGGTGTTCACCCTCGCCGACCACCTGACGGTGATGGTGAACGGACAGGTGATCGCCAGCGGCACGCCGACCGCGGTGCGCGGGGACGCGGCCGTGCAATCGGCTTACCTCGGGGAGGAGGCCCATGGCTGACCGGCTGATTTCTGCGCGCGGGTTGCAGACGTACTACGGCGCGAGCCACATCCTGCGCGGCGTCGACTTCCACGTCGACCGCGGCGAGACCATCGGCCTCATGGGCCGCAACGGCATGGGCAAGAGCACGCTGCTGAAGTCGCTGATGGGCCTCGTGCGGCCGCGCGCGGGCACCGTCGAAGTGATGGGCCGCGCGACGGTGGGACGTCCCTCCTACGAAGTGGCCCAGCTCGGCGTCGCCTACGTGCCGGAAGGCCGCGGCATCTTCGGCAACCTGAGCGTCAAGGAAAACCTCGTGATGGCCGCGCGGCCCGGCACGCGCGGCCAGCGCGACTGGACGTACGAGCGCGTGCTCGAGACCTTCCCGCGGCTGAGGGAACGCCTGGGCCACGGCGGCCAGCAGCTGTCCGGCGGCGAGCAGCAGATGCTGACCATCGGGCGCGCGCTGATGACCAATCCCGACGTGCTCATCCTGGACGAGGCCACGGAAGGCCTCGCGCCCCTGATCGCGCGCGAGATCTGGCGCATCTGCGCGCTCGTGCGCGAAAGCGGCATCTCGAGCGTGATCGTCGACAAGGCGTGGCGCCACGTCACGCAGGTCACGGACCGCAACGTCATCCTCGTCAAGGGCGAGGTGGTGTACGAGGGCAGCTCTGCCGAGCTGCGCGCGCGGCCCGAACTGCTCGAGCAGCACCTCGGCGTCTGAGTCCCGCCGGTCGGCTGGCGGGTCCGCGCCTCCGCTTGCCTTGACGAGCGTCAAGATCTGCCGTCTTGATCGGCACAGGATCGGCGGCTCGTCCATTCGAGGAGCCCTGCATGAGACAGCTCGTCGTCGGCCCCCGCGCATCCCTTCGTCAGTGCAGTCCGGACGGTGGCGTGACCGCCCGTGGCCTGTGAACGTGTAGGTTCCCACCTACGCCGCTTGATCGGCGCATCCTTCACGCCGCGCCGGGCAGCGCCAACAGAATGGCCCGTCACAACGACGAAGGCCATGAAGCCCAAATTGCCCGAAGAGGAGAGGAATTCTCCGGTCGCCTCGCGGACGGACGTGCGCACCGAGCGCCGCGCGAGCCACCACCACCGCCAGTTCGAGGTCATGGGTGCGCACCCGACGGAGCGCGGCACCTGGTTCACCGTGTGGGCGCCGAACGCGCGCGCGGTGGGCGTGATCGGCGCCTTCAACAACTGGCATTGCGAACCCCTCTACCGCCTCGATGACGGCAGCGGCCGCTGGGCCGGCTTCGTCGAGGGTGCGCGCGCGGGCCAGTGCTACAAGTACCGCATCCAGGACGCCGCCGGCCACTGGATGGACAAGGCCGATCCCTATGCCTTCCGCATGGAGCTCGCGCCGGGCACGGCCTCGCAGATCTGGGACCTGTCGCACGAATGGGGCGACGGCGAGTGGATGCACACCCGCTGGCAGCGCCAGGGCCAGAAGACCGCGATCTCCATCTACGAGGTGCACCTCGGGTCCTGGCAGCGCGAGGAGGACGGCCGCTTCCTCAACTACCGCGACCTCGCGCTGCGCCTGGCCACGCACTGCCACAACATGGGCTTCACGCACGTGGAGCTGATGCCGATCGCGGAGCATCCCTTCTACGGCTCCTGGGGCTACCAGATCACCGGCTACTTCGCGCCGACCTCGCGCTACGGCACGCCGCAGGACCTGATGGTCTTCGTCGACACGCTGCACCAGCAGGGCATCGGCGTCTTCCTCGACTGGGTGCCTTCGCACTTTCCGGCCGACCCGCATGCCCTCGCCCGCTTCGACGGCACGGCGCTGTACGAGCACGACGACCCGCGCCGCGGCTTCCACCCCGAGTGGAACAGCCTGATCTTCAACTACGGCCGCTACGAAGTCCGCGACTTCCTGATCAGCAACGCGATCTTCTGGCTGGAGAAGTACCACTTCGACGGCCTGCGCGTGGACGCGGTGGCGTCGATGCTGTACCTGGACTACGCGCGCCGCCACGGCGAGTGGATCCCCAACGCGCAGGGCGGCAACCAGAACCACGACGCGGTGGCTTTCCTGCAGGACCTCAACACCTCCGTGTACGCCGCGTTCCCGGACGTGCACATGATCGCCGAGGAGTCCACCGCCTGGCCCGCCGTCTCGCGGCCCGTCGACTGGGGCGGCCTGGGCTTCGGCATGAAGTGGAACATGGGCTGGATGAACGACACGCTGCGCTACTACTCGCGGCCGCACTTCTACCGGCACTGGCACGGCGAGGACATCCGCTTCTCCGCCGTCTACGCCTTCCACGAGAACTTCATCCTGCCGCTCTCGCACGACGAGGTCGTCTACGGCAAGGGCAGCCTGCTCGATCGCCAGCCGGGCGACGACTGGCAGCGCTTCGCGGGCCTGCGCAACCTGTATGGCTACATGTGGACGCACCCCGGCAAGAAGCTGCTGTTCATGGGCGGCGAGTTCGGTCAGCAGGAAGAGTGGCACCACGAGCGCACGCTCGACTGGCACCTGTGGGCGCGGCCCTACCACGCCGGCCTCGCGCGCTGGGTGGCGGACCTGAACGCGCTGTACCGCCGCCTGCCGGCGCTGCACGCCAACGATTTCCAGCCCGAGGGCTTCGGCTGGCTGCCGGCCGAGCGGCACGAGCCCACGCTCCTCGCCTACGTGCGCCGCGGCGCACCGGGCGACGCGCCGGTGGTCGCCATCGTCAACATGACCCCCGAGCCCCGCACCGGCCTGCGCATCGCGATGCCGGAAGCCGGGACCTGGCATGAACTCCTGAACAGCGACGCCGCGTATTACGGTGGCAGCGGCGTCGGCAATCTCGGGGCCGTGCAGGCCACCTCCCACGGCGTGGGCGGGTGGCCGGCGAGCGCCCTGGTCACGGTGCCGCCCCTGGGTACCGTGATCCTGTCCACCACACCTACTACTTCAACGATTGCACCTCAGGGAGTTCCCCATGCCCGCGAATAGAAACGTCCTGGCCTTCGTCATGGCCGGCGGTGAAGGCTCGCGCCTGCACCCGCTGACGGCCAACCGCTGCAAGCCGGCGGTGCCGTTCAACGGCAAGCACCGCATCGTGGACTTCGTCCTGTCGAACCTGGTGAACTCGGAGATCTACGCGACCTACCTGCTCGTGCAGTACAAGTCGCAGTCGCTGATCGAGCACGTGCGGCAGTCGTGGACCATGGCGCGCTTCATCCCGCAGCACTTCATCACGGTGGTGCCGCCGCAGATGCGGCACGGTCCCGCGTGGTTCCAGGGCACGGCCGACGCCGTCTACCAGAACATCCACCTGATCGAGAGCATGCAGCCCGACATCGTGGCGGTGTTCGGCGCGGACCACATCTACCGCATGGACGTGCGGCAGATGATCGACTTCCACGTGAAGAGCAATGCGCACGCGAGCGTGGCGACCATTCCCGTGGACCTGCGCGAGTGCGACCAGTTCGGCATCGTCGACATCGACGACGAGCACCGCATCGTGGACTTCAAGGAGAAGCCGCGTTCCGCCAAGCCGATGCCCGGCAGCCGCAACCAGGCGCTGGCCTCCATGGGCAACTACATCTTCAACGCCGACGTGCTGCTGCAGCAGCTCAAGCGCATGCACGAGAGCGGCGAGACCGACTTCGGCAAGCACATCCTGCCGTCGATGGTGAAGACCCACAAGCTGGTGGCCTACGACTTCGCCACCAACACCATTCCCGGCACCGAGCCTTACGAGGAACACGCCTACTGGCGCGACGTCGGCACCATCGACGCGTACTTCCAGGCCCACTTCGACACGCTCGGCGCGCAGCCCAGGTTCCGCATGACCAACCGGCACTGGCCCATCTACGCCAGCCCGGACCAGGCGGAATCGGCGCAGATCGAGAACGGCGTGATCAATCGCTCCGTGGTCGGCTCCGGCAGCATCGTCGACGGTGCCACGCTGGACCATGCGATGCTGCGCCGCTCCGTGCTGGTGGAGCGCGGCGCGCACCTGGAGCACTGCATCATCATGGAGCGCTCGCGCATCGGCCGCGGCGCGCAGGTGCGCCGCTGCATCATCGACCAGGACAACGACATCCCGCCGGACGTGCGCATCGGCTACGACCTGGAGCAGGACCGCAAGCGCTTCCACGTCACGCCTTCGGGCATCGTCGTGGTGCCCGCGGGCTCCTTCCCGGCGCGCAAGAACGCCACCTCGCCCTTCCTCGCGCCGATGAACGAGGAGTCCTGCCTGGGCGAGGCCGCGCCACGGATGGAGGTGCTTGCATGACGGCGCAAGCCGTCGACAAGTCCCGCGCGCACCGCGTCAGCTTTCATCCGGCCCCTGCCGGGACTCCCGGCGCCTGCCCTCCCGGCCGGCCCTGGCCCCTCGGCGCGACCCTGCATCCGGACGGCGTCAACTTCGCCGTGCATGCCAGCTCCGCCGAGAAGGTGGAGGTCTGCATCTACGACGCCACCGGCGAGCACGAGGAGCGCCGCATCGCCCTGCCGGCGCGCAGCGACGACGTGTGGCACGGCTTCGTGCCCGGCCTGGGCGCCGGCACGCGCTACGGCCTGCGCGTGCACGGCCCGTACGACCCGCACCACGGCTGGCGCTGCAACCCGCACAAGCTGCTGCTCGACCCCTATGCCCGCGCGCTGGACCGCCCGCTGCGCGGCGCGGCCTGGCAGTACGCGTATCCGCTGGGCCACGACCGGCGGGACCTGCACATGGACACGCACGACAACGGCGCGCAGGCGGCCAAGTGCGTCGTCGTGGACCCGCATTTCGACTGGGGCGACGACACGCACCCGGGCATCCCGATGGAGGACAGCGTCCTCTACGAGGTGCACGTGCGCGGCTTCACGAAGCGGATGCCGGACGTGCCCGAGGCGCAGCGCGGCACCTTCGCCGGGCTCGGGAGCGACGCCGCCATCGCCCACCTGAAGAAGCTGGGCGTCACCGCGGTGGAACTGCTGCCCGTGCAGGCCTTCAACGACGAGCGCCGCCTCATCGACCTGGGCCTGGCCAACTACTGGGGCTACAACACCATCGGCTTCTTCGCGCCGGACCCGCGCTACCTCTCCGACGGCGACTACAACGAGTTCCGTCGCATGGTGAAGGCCCTGCACGCCAATGGCCTCGAGGTGATCCTCGACGTGGTCTACAACCACAGCTGCGAGGGCAACCACCTGGGGCCGACGCTGTCCTTCAAGGGCATCGACAACCGCAGCTACTACCGCCTGACCGAAGACCACCGCCACTACCTCGACTTCACGGGCACCGGCAACACGCTCAACGCCAGCCACCCGGCCATGCTGCGCCTGATCATGGACAGCCTGCGCTACTGGGTGGAGGAGATGCACGTGGACGGCTTCCGCTTCGACCTGGCGCCGGCGATCGCGCGCAACAGCAACGGCGGCTTCGACCACCGTAGCCCCTTTCTTTCGGCCGTCGCGCAGGACCCGGTGCTCAAGCGCGTCAAGATGATCGCCGAGCCCTGGGACCTCGGCGACCACGGCTACCAGGTAGGCGGCTTCCCCCAGGGCTGGAGCGAGTGGAACGGCCAGTACCGCGACCGCGTGCGCGACTACTGGCGCGGCATCGAGGGCAGCCTCGGCGACTTCGCCGCGGCGCTGTGCGGCTCCGCGGACATCTACGGCCACTCGCGGCGCAGCCCGCGCGCGAGCGTCAACCTGGTGACGGTCCACGACGGGTTCACGCTGCAGGACCTCGTGAGCTACAACGACAAGCACAACGAGGCCAACGCGGAAGACAACCGCGACGGCGAGAGCCACAACCGCAGCTGGAACTGCGGCGTGGAAGGGCCGACCGAGGACCCGCAGATCCTCGCCTTCCGCGAGCGGCAGAAGCGCAACTTCCTCACCACCCTGTTCTGCTCGCGCGGCGTGCCGCTGCTGCTGGGCGGCGACGAGATGGGCCGCACGCAGGGCGGCAACAACAACGCCTACTGCCAGGACAACGAGGTCAGCTGGTTCGACTGGTCGGACGCGCGCCGCAACGACCCCCTGCTGCCTTTCACGCAGGCGCTGCTGCGGCTGCGCCGCGAACTGCCCGTGCTGCGCCACAACGCCTGGCTCACGGGCCGCCCCGACGAGGACAGCCGGCGCGACATCGTCTGGTACAGCGTCTGGGGCCTGGAGATGACCTCCGAGGAATGGACGAACCCCGCGGTGCGCTGCGTCGCGGCGGTGCTGGACGCGCGCTTCGCGCCGACCCACGCGGACGAAGGCGTGAACCGTTCCGTGCTGCTCGTGTTCAACGCAACGAGCGAGGCGGCCACCTTCACGCTGCCCGTGGTCGCGGGCCACACCGGCGAGTGGGCCTTGCGCATCTACACGCCGGAAGGCCATTTCGAGGAGTCGCAGGCGCGCACCTACGCGCCGCCCGCGAAGCTCCAGTTGCTTTCGCATTCGATGGCCCTGCTGACGCAGGCCCCCGAGGAGTAATCAGTTGCGCTGCCAGCATGACATGCCGTTCGGCGCCCGCCTGCGAGACGGCGGGGGCGTGGACTTCCGCCTCTGGGCACCCGGCGCCCGCCAGGTGGAGCTCGCCATCGAGACGCCAGGCGGCTCGCCCGAGCTGCATCCCGCCGAGGCCGACGCGCAAGGGATGTGGGAATGCATGGTGCCGCACGCGGCCGCCGGCACCTTGTACCGGTGGAAGATCGACGGGAACCTGCTCGTCCCCGATCCGGCTTCGCGGCACAACCCCGCAGGCCCGCACGGTCCCAGCGCGGTGGTGGACCCGCGCCAGTTCGAGTGGGATCCCGCGTGGAGCGGCAGGCCCTGGCCGGAGACGGTGCTGTACGAACTGCACGTGGGCACCTTCACGCCCGAAGGCACCTTCGCGGCCGCCGCGGAGCGCCTGCAGGGACTGGTGGACACCGGCGTCACCGCCGTGGAACTCATGCCGGTGGCCAATTTCGCCGGGCGCTTCGGCTGGGGCTACGACGGCGTGCTGCCCTACGCGCCGCACCACGCCTACGGCACGCCGGACGACCTGAAGCGCCTCGTGCAGCGGGCGCACCGCCTGGGCCTGATGGTCTTCCTCGACGTGGTCTACAACCACTTCGGTCCCGACGGCAACTACCTGCACGCGTATGCGCCGCCCTTCTTCTCGCAGACGAAGAACAGCCCCTGGGGTGCCGCGATCAACTTCGACGGTCCGGGCAGCGGTCCCGTGCGCGAGTTCTTCATCCACAACGCCGTGTACTGGATCCAGGAGTACCGCTTCGACGGGCTGCGCCTCGACGCGGTGCACGCGATCAGCGACGACAGCCCCGTGCACGTGCTGCAGGAACTGTCGGAGCGCGTGCGCACCGCCGCGCACGGCCGCCACGTGCACCTGGTGCTGGAGAACGAGGACAACGGTTACCGCCACCTCGCCCCCTCCCCCATGCACGGCTACTACGACGGCCAGTGGAACGACGACTTCCACCACGTCGTGCACGTGGCCATGACGGGCGAGACGCAGCGCTACTACCACGACTACGGCGCGTCCACCATGGACCTGCTGGCCCGCTGCCTCACGCACGGGATGATCTTCGAAGGCGCCAAGCGCAAGGAAGGCGGCGCGCGGCAGGTGATCGAGGCCGCGCCGGCGCAACCGCTCTCCGCGCTCGTGAACTTCGCGCACAACCACGACCAGGTGGGCAACCGTGCGCGCGGCGAGCGCCTGAGCGAGCTCGTTCCCGCCGAAGCCCGGCGCCTGCCCACGCTGCTCGCGCTGCTGACGCCCGCCATTCCGATGCTGTTTTTCGGCGAGGAATGGGGCGCGCCCGAGCCCTTCCTCTACTTCGCGGACTGGGAAGGCGAGTTGCGCGAGGCCGTGCGCGCAGGCCGCAAGCGCGAGTTCGGCCACGGGGACGCGCACGACCTGCCCGATCCTTGCAGCGAGCAGACTTTCGCCCGCAGCCGCCCCGACCCGGCTCGCGCCAAGGAGCACGACCACGCCGCATGGCTCGCCGACGTGAAGGCCGCACTCGCCGCGCGCCGCAAGTGGATCACGCCGCGCCAGGCGCAGCTGCTCACCGGCCGCCACAGCGCGCAGCGCGTGGGCGAGCGCGGCCTCTCCGTCCAGTGGCGCTACGAGGACGGAAAGATGCTCTGCCTCGAACTGAACCTCGGCGAGGAGCCGCTGCAGGTCGAGCCGCAGCACCTCGGGCCCGTGGAAGCGGAAGCCGTCTTCAGCCACCGCGTCCCGGCCGGTGCGCCCCGCGGCACCTGGCCGCCCTACAGCGCGCGCTGGACGCTGGGCGAGGAGATCACGCTATGAACTCCCCGGCGGACCACCCTGCGATCTCGCTGGCGGAGCGGGCGCGGGCCCTCGGCGTCGCGGACCGCTACCACGGCTTCTGGGGCAAGGAGGAAACCGTCCCCGAAACGGTGCTGCAGCAGGCCATCGCCGCGATGGCCGGCGACGGCCGCGAGCCTGTGGCGCAGCACCTCGGGCTGCCGCCCGTGCACGTCGTGCGCGAAGGCGAGGCACGCGACCTGCGCTGGACGAGCCACGAAAGCACGCCGGCACGCTGGACCTTGAGCACCGACGACGCCGGCACCAGCGTCGCCTCCGGCGAACTGCAGCGCAGCTACCAGGAAGCGCGCATCGCCCTGCCCGCTGGCCTGGCCGCCGGCTATTACCGCATCGCGCTCGAGGGGGCGCCGGCCGGCGAGCACTGCCGCCTGGTCGTCGCTCCGGCGCACTGCTACGTCGCGCCCGGCCTGCAGCAGGGCGAGCGCTGGTGGGGCTGCACCATCCAGCTGTATGCGCTGCGCTCCTCGCGCAACTGGGGCGTCGGCGATTTCGGCGACCTGCGCCGCCTGTGCGATGCCGCCGCCCACCAGGGGGCGTCCTTCATAGGGCTCAGCCCCTTGCACGCCCTGTTCCCGCACAACCCGGCGACGGCGAGCCCGTACAGCCCGTCCAGCCGCAAGGCGCTGAACCCGATCTACCTCGACGTGCAGGCGCTCGTGGACCTCAGCGGCTGCGAGGAAGCGCAGCAGAAGGTGCAGTCCGAGCCTTTCCAGGAGAAGCTGCACGCGCTGCGCGAAGCGGAGATGGTCGACTACGAGGGCGTGGCGCGGGCCAAGGAGGAAGTGCTCCGCATCCTCTGGCGCCACTTCGAACGCCACGAACTGGACAAGGACCGCTCGCGCGGCGCGCACTTCCTGGCCTACATGCGCGAGCGCGAGCACTCGATCGGCCGGCACGCGCTGTTCGAGGCATTGCAGGACCACCTGTACGCGCAGGACCCGGCCGTCTGGGGCTGGCCCGCGTGGCCCGAGGAATACCGTGACGTGGACGGCCCCGCCGTGCGCGCCTTCCAGCAGCAGCACGTCTCCGACGTGCGCTTCCGCTTCTGGCTGCAATGGCTGGCCGAGGTGCAGCTGGAGTCCTGCCAGCGCTATGCGCGCACGCGCGGCATGGGCATCGGCCTGTACTGCGACCTCGCGGTGGGGGTCAACGGCGGCGGCGCCGAGACCTGGATGGAGCACGAGCTGTTCGCCCTCGGCATGCATGCGGGCGCGCCCCCCGACCCGCTCGCTCCCAAGGGGCAGGACTGGGGCCTGCCGCCCTGGAGCCCGCAGCGGCTGAAGGAAGCCCGCTACCAGCCCTTCATCGACACGCTGCGCGCCAACATGCGCCACAGCGGCGCCTTGCGCCTGGACCACGTGATGGCGCTGATGCGCCTGTTCTGGACCGGTCCGGACGGCGGCACCTACGTCGAATACCCGCTCGAGGACCTGATGGCGGTGCTCGCGCTCGAAAGCCAGCGCCACCAGTGCATGGTGATCGGCGAGGACCTCGGCAACGTGGCGCCGCGCATGCGCGAGGCGATGCAGGCCGGCAACCTGCTGTCCTACCGCCCGCTGCTGTTCGAGCGCGAGGAGGACGGCGGCTTCAAGCGGCCGGCGCACTGGCAGCCCAAGGCGCTCGCCGTGGTCAGCACGCACGACCTGCCGACGCTGCGCGGCTTCTGGCTGGGCGAGGACATCGAGCTGTCGGAGAAGCTGCACCTCTACCCCGACGCCGCCGCACACGAGAACCAGGTCCTCAGCCGCGCGCAGGACCGCGCGCGCCTGCTGCTCGCCCTGCAGCGCGAGGACCTGCTGCCCGAGGGCAGCAGCGTGCAGCCGACCTCGCTGCCCGACGCGACGCCGGCGTTCGTCGACGCGGTGTACGCCTTCCTCGCGCGCACGCCGTGCTGGCTCGTCGGCGTGCAGCTGGAAGACGTCACCGGACAGCTGCTGCAGGTGAACGTGCCCGGCACCACCGAGGACCGCTTCCCCAACTGGCGGCGCAAGCTGTCGGTGACCGTCGAAGGCCTGGCGAGCGACGCGCGCTGGGCCTCGCTGGCGGCGGTGCTGCGCGCGGAGCGCAGCGGCCCGTCGCCGCTGGAGACCGCGCCGCTCGAACTCCCCGCGCTCGAGACGGCCAGCGTGCCGTGCGGCACCTACCGCGTGCAGTTCCACAAGGGCTTCACCTTCGAGGACGCCGCGCAGGCGCTGCCCTACCTCCAGGCGCTGGGCGCCAGCCACCTGTACAGCTCGCCCTACCTGCGCGCGCGGCCCGGCAGCACGCACGGCTACGACATCATCGACCACGGCCAGCTCAACCCCGAGGTGGGCGACGAGCTCGCGCATGCACGCATGTGCCAGGCGCTGCGCCGCAACGGCATGGGGCAGATCCTCGACATCGTCCCGAACCACATGGGCGTGCTGGAGGCGGACAACGCCTGGTGGCTCGACGTGCTGGAACACGGGCGCGCTTCGAGCCATGCCGAGACCTTCGACATCGAGTGGAACCCGGCGCAGCCGGAGATGGCCGGCCGCGTGCTGCTGCCGGTGCTGGGCGATCATTTCGGCAAGGTGCTCGAAGCGGGCGAGATCCAGCTGTACTTCGAGGCCGAGGCGGGCGAGTTCGGCCTGCGCTACTGGGACCACCGCTTCCCCATCGACCCGAGCAGCTATCCGGAGATCCTGTCCGCCCTGCCCGCGCCGCCTGCGCGCGACGACAGCGAAGGCGACAGCCACGCCGTGGTCGCCTCGCTGCTGGACGCCTTCGGGCGCCTGCCTTCGCGCGACGATCCCGACGAAGACCAGCGCCGTGCCCGCGTGCGCGACGCCGCCGTGTACAAGCGGCAACTCGCGCGCCTCGCCTCGCACCACGAGTGGCTGGCGCGCTGGATCGAGGCCTGCGTGCAGCGCCTCAACGGGCAGGCGGGCGAGCCGGACAGCTTCGATGCGCTGGAGCGCCTGATCGCGTCGCAGGCCTACCGCCTCGCCGACTGGCGCGTGGCGAGCGACGACGTGAACTACCGGCGCTTCTTCGACGTGAACACGCTCGCCGGCCTGCGCATGGAACGCACCGAGGTCTTCGAGGCGACCCACCGCAAGGTGCTGCACTGGCTGCAGGACGGCCTGCTCTCGGGCCTGCGCATCGACCACCCGGACGGCCTCAGCGATCCGCTGGCCTACTTCGAGCAGCTGCAGTCCCGCTACGCAGGCCTGGCGGAAGTCGGCGGCCACCAGCCGCGGGCCCTCTACCTCGTGGTGGAGAAGATCCTCGCCGAGCACGAATCGCTGCCCGAGGACTGGCCGGTGCACGGCGACACGGGTTACCGTTTCGGCACGCTCGTCAACGGCCTCTTCGTCGAGCCGCGCAACGAGAATGCCATCCTCGCCGCGTACCAGGCCTTCACGGGCGAGACGACCAGCTTCGACGAAGTGCTGTACCAGTGCAAGAAGCTGATCATCGAGACCTCGCTGTACTCGGAGCTGAACTGGCTCGCGCACACGCTGCACCGCCTCACGCGCGGCAACCGGCGCCGCTGCGACTTCACGCGCAACCGCCTGCGCTGGGCGATGGCCGAAGTCGCCGCCGCCTTCCCCGTGTACCGCACCTACCTGCGCACCGACGAAGCGGCAGGCGCCATGGACCGCCGCCACATCGACTGGGCGATCGCCGCGGCGGAGCGGCGCCTGGGCAAGTCAGAAGCGACCGTGCTGCAGCACCTGAAGGAGGTCCTGCTCGGTGAAGGCGAGGCGGCGAACCTGCCGCAGGACATGCGGCGGCGCTTCCTCGCGCGCTGGCAGCAATTCACGGCGCCCGTGACGGCCAAGGCGATGGAGGACACCGCCTTCTACCGCTACGTGCCCCTGCTCTCGCTCAACGAGGTCGGCGGCGACCCGCGCAGCTTCGGCGTGTCCGTCGCGGCCTTCCACTTCGCCAACCAGCAGCGGCAGCGGCACCGCCCGCATTGCCTGCTCGGCACCTCCACCCACGACAGCAAGCGCGGCGAGGACCTGCGCGCGCGCATCGACGTGCTCTCCGAGATTCCCGCGCAGTGGGAGGACTGCCTGCTGCGCCTCTCGGGCTGGGCGCACCTGTACGTGACGAAGACGCCGGACCAGACCTGGCCGAGCAACAACGACGTGTGGATCCTGTTCCAGACGCTCGTGGGCATGTGGCCCGCCGAGGCGCCGGACGAGGCGCAGCGCGAGGACCTGCGCCAGCGCGTGCAGGCCTACATGCGCAAGGCCGTGCGCGAGGCGAAGCTGAACACCACCTGGGTGTGCCCGGAGAACGAGTACGAGGAAGCGGTGGAGCGCTACGTCGACGGCGTGCTGCGCGCCGGCGCCAATCCCTTCGCGGACGAACTGCAGAAGATCACGGCGCGCATCGCGCCCTTCGGCTTCCGCAACAGCCTCGCGCAGGTGGCGCTGAAGTTCACGGCTCCCGGCGTGCCGGACGTCTACCAGGGCTGCGAGCAGTGGAACTTCAGCCTGGTGGACCCCGACAACCGCCGCCCCGTCGACTACGCGGCGCTGGCGCAGGAGCTGGAAGCCGTCAACGCCCTGTACCTGCAACGGTGGCCGGCAGCGCAGGAATGGGCGGCCCTGCACCGCAACGCGGCGAACGGGCGCATCAAGCAGCTGGTCACCTGGCGGCTGCTGCGCCTGCGCCGCGAGCGCAGCGCCCTGTTCCGGCAGGCGAACTACGTCGCCTTGTCGGTGGACGGTCCGGCGGAAGAAAATGCCGTCGCGTTCGCGCGCATCCACGAACGCGAAGCGGTGCTGGTCGTGACCGCGCGCCTCACCTGCACGCTGTGCCGCGGCGAGGACGCGAACTGGAGCCCGCGCCTGTGGCAGGGCACCACGGTGGGCTGCGGCCCGGAAGCCGCCGGCGTGCGGCGTTTCCGCCGCTGGCGCAACTGGCTCACGGGCGTGGAAACCGTCCTGGGCAACGATGACGACGCCGCGATCGACCTGGAGGCGCTCTTCGCCGGCGCCGGCGGCTTGCCGTTCGTGGTGCTGGTGGCGGAAGCGGAGACCGCATGAAGATCCTGTTCGCGACGCCGGAGTGCGCGCCTTACGTGAAGACCGGCGGCCTTGGCGACGTCAGCGCCGCGCTGCCCGCGACCCTGGCCGCCCTCGGCCATGACGTCCACATCCTGATGCCCGCGTACAAGGGCATGAAGGTCAGTGGCGAGATCGGCGACGGCGTCGAGCTGCCGCCATGGGGCCCGTGGCCGGCCGCGCAGCTCGTGCCGGTGAAGATCCCCAACGGCGTGACGCTGCTGCTGCTGGCCTGCCCCAGCCTCTACCAGCGCCCGGGCGGCCCTTACGTCGATGCGAGCGGGCGCGACTACCACGACAACGCGCTGCGCTTCGGGCTGCTGTCCTGGGTCGCGGCGCAGATCGGCACCGTGCATTCGCCGCTGCGCGGATGGACGGCGGACGTGGTGCACGCGAACGACTGGCCTTGCGGCCTGTCCATGCTGTACCTCGCGCAATCGCGCATGGTGCTGCCGCACGAAGCCACGGCCGCGGGAATCGTCACCATCCACAACCTCGCCTTCCAGGGCGTGTTCCCCATGGGCAGCGCCGACCTGCTCGGGGTGCCGCACCACTGGCGCGGCATGGACGGCGTGGAGTTCTGGGGCCAGCTCTCCATGCTGAAGGCCGGCATCCAGTTCGCGGACGCGATCACCACCGTCAGCCCCACCTACGCTCGCGAGATCCAGACCCCGGCGCACGGCATCGGCTTCGATGGCATCCTGCGCGCGCGCTCTTCGCGGCTGCACGGGATCCTGAACGGCATCGACACGAAGCTGTGGGACCCCCGCGCCGACGAACTGCTGCCCTTCCACTTCGGGCCCGACAACCTGCAGGGCAAGGCGCAGTGCAAGGCGGCGCTGCAGGCGCGCATGGGCCTGCCCGCGGATCCCAAGGCGATGGTGTTCGCCGTGGTGAGCCGGCTCACGCCGCAGAAAGGCATCGACCTGGTCCTCGGGGCGCTGCCGCGCCTGGTCGCATCGGGCGCGCAGTTCGTGGTGCTGGGCCAGGGCGAGCCCGGACTGCAGCAGGCGCTGAAGGACGCGGCGCAGAAGCATCCGAAGCAGGTGGCGGTGCAACTCGGTTTCGACGAAAGCCTGGCGCACCTCATCGAAGCCGGAGCGGACGTCTTCCTGATGCCTTCGCGCTTCGAGCCCTGCGGCCTCAACCAGATGTACAGCCAGGCCTACGGCACGCCGCCCATCGTCGGGCCGGTCGGCGGCCTGCTCGATTCGGTGACCGACGCCAGCGAGGACGCGCAGCACGGTACCGGCTTCGTGATGCGAGGCGTCGATCCGGCCGGACTCGACGACGCGATCGCGCGCGCCACCCGCCTCTGGCGCGAGCCGCAGCGCTGGCGGCGCATCCAGGCCAACGGCATGGCGCGCCACTTCGGCTGGGAAGACAGCGCCCTGCAGTACGTGGAGGTCTACGAGCGCGCGCTCATGGAGACCCGCGGCGCGGCCGCCGTCGGCACCACGGGCAGCAGCACCAGCAACACCAACACCAACACCAACAGCTCACGCTGATGCGGCGGGCGGCGCGGCGTCCAGGACGCGCTCGCCCACCATGTTGGAACCCAGGAAGTCCAGGAAGCGCCTCACCGCAGGCACCATCCCGCGCCGCGAAGGGAACACGGCCAGCACCTTCGATTCCGGCGGCTCCCACCCGGGGAGCACAGGCACCAAGTCGCCGCGCCGCAGTTCCTCGGTGCACAGGTAGTCCGGCAGCACGCACATGCCGGTGCCATGCAGCACCGCGTACTTCAGGGTGAACAGGTCGTCCGCGGTGTAGACCGGATGGTGCGCCAGCTCGTGCTGGGCGCCGCGCGGGCCGTGCAGGCGCCACGTGGCGCGGCCGTCGGCCGCCGACATCGCCACCGTCGGCAGGTTGCGCAGGTCGTCCGGGCCCTCGGGCTGGCCGAATCGCTGCAGCAATTGCGGGCTGGCGACCAGCACGCCGTGCGTCGGCCCCAGGTTCTTGATCACCAGCGTGCCGCTGTCGTCCAGGCTCGAGCGCACGCGCAGCGCCACGTCCACGCCTTCCTGCACCAGGTCCACCACGCGGTTGCTCACCTGCATGTCGATGCGCACCTGCGGGTGCGCCGCGAGGAAGCGCGGCAGCAGCGGGCCGATCGTCGTCTGCGCGAGGGTCACGGGGCACGTCACGCGCACCGTGCCGCGCGGCTCGTTGTGCACCTGCGCCACGGCTTCCTCCGCGGCCTCGGCCTGCTCGCGCATCGCGACGCAATGCCGGTGGTAGACCTCGCCGGCCTGCGTGAGCGACAGCCGCCGCGTGGTCCGCTGCAGCAGGCGCACGCCCAGGCGCGCTTCCAGCTCGGCCACCCGGCGCGACAGCTTGGACTTCGGCAGGTCCAGCGCCCGGCCGGCCGCCGCGAAACCGCCGCGGTCCACGACCTCGGCGAAGAAGAGCATGTCGTTCAGGTCCTGCATGATCGTCCTATGGATGGAACAATCTATCCCGGAATTGGCGGCTTATCAATCGATCGATGCAGTCCGACAATACGTCCTGTCGCCCGCACCGGGCTCCCCACAGGAGAAGAGAATGAAACTGCTGCACATCGATTCCAGCCCGCTGGGCGCCCAGTCCGTGTCCCGCGAGCTCACCCGCCGCGTCGTCGCCGAGTGGAAGGCGAACCATGCGGGCACCACCGTCGAGTACCTCGACCTGGCTGCCGACGCGCCGAGCCACCTCGACATCGACTCCCTGGGCTTCCGCCTGGGCCTGGATGCCGACAGCCTCACGGACGCGCAGAAGCGGGAGAACGCCCTCACCGAGCGCCTGCTGAACCAGTTCCTGGCCGCGGACGTGGTGGTGGTGGGCGCGCCCATGTACAACTTCTCGATCCCCAGCCAGCTCAAGGCCTGGATCGATCGCATCGCGCAGGCGGGCCGCACCTTCAAGTACACCGAGCAGGGCCCCGTGGGCCTGGCCGGCGGCAAGACGGTGATCGTCGCCTCCTCCCGGGGCGGTGCCTACGCCGGCAACCCGGCGCTGGCCTTCCTGGACCACCAGGAGAGCTACCTGAAGGCGATCTTCGGCTTCTTCGGCATCACCGACGTGCGCTTCGTGCGTGCCGAAGGGGTGGCGATGGGCGAAGCGGCGAAGGCGCAAGCCCTGGCCGCGGCGGACGCCGAGATCCAGGCGCACACGGCCGAAGCCGCGAACGAGGCGAAGGCCGCGATCCGGGCCTGACCCGACGCGACGCGACGCGACGCGACGCGCACGCACACGCACACTGTCATCCCCGCGCAGGCGGGGGGCGGTCTCAAGGGATCAATGCAACGCTGGCAGCCAGTCTTTCGACTGGCTTCTCAAATCCCAAAGTCTCTCTGGGACGGGTATTTAGCTTCCTTGCGATTTCGTCGAGCTGCTC
>NZ_JACORT010000011.1 GCF_014297465.1 Ramlibacter cellulosilyticus
CACGCCGAAACGGATGTCGTCCTCGTACGTCGCACCCGCACCCGGCAGCGGATCGCGGAACTCCGCCGCGCCCGCCACGAGGTAGTGCCAGAACGGGTTCACGCCGCCGTCGCGGATGTCGCGGTACTCCGCGAGGTAGCCCTTCGTGTCGAACGCGTCGGACGGGTTGCGCCCTTCGCGCCACCCTCGCTCGCAGTAGTGCCGCACCGGGTCTTCCGGCGGCGGTTGCAGGTCCGGGTTCATCGCTCGGTAATAGTCCGCGTCGAACTGCCCGGAGTGGCGGATCAGCTCGATCTCAGCGGCGAGGGCCGCCTCCCGCGCTCGCCGCTCGCCGCCGTCGCCGTCCCCCTGGCCTCCGCCGCGATGCGCCTGGCGGCGCGCCGTCACGATGGAATGGAACAGCGGGTTCACGCCCGCCTCCCGCACGTCGGCATGGACCTCGAGGTAGTGCCGGGTGCTGAACCGCGGAGAAGGATCGCGCCCCTCGCGCCAGCCGCGCTCGCAGTAGTGGCGCACGGCGTCGGCCGACGAACCGAGGTCGGCATGCATGCCGCGGTAATAGGCCTCGTCGAACTGGCCGGATGCCCGGATCACCTGCACCTCCGCGTCCAGCGCATCCGGTTCTTCCCCCGGCCCCGTCGCCACGGGCCACGGCAGGGGCTGCCTCTGTTCCGCCGCACCGGCCGCGATGTAGTGCACGAAGGGATTCATCCCGGCTTCCCGGATGTCCGCGTAGGTCGCGAGATAGTGCCGCGTGCTGAAGGCGGGGGACGGGTCGCGCCCCTCCCGCCAGCCGACCTGGCAATAGTGGGCGATGGCGTCCGCCTCCGGCGGCAAGTCGGGATTGGCGGTCCGATAGAACGCTTCGTCGAACTGGCCGGACGCGCGCAGCAGGGCCGCGTCGGCCGCCACGATGTTGCGGCGCGCGTCGCGCAGGCGTCCGCCCAGCGCCCGGACGCCGGAGCGCATGCTGCGCGCGGCGGACATCGTCTTGCGCGCAGGCGCCATCAGGCGCCACGAGGGGGACCGCAGCAGCTCCTCCAGCCGCGCCTCCATGGCTTCTTCGGTGCTGCGGCTTTCCCGCAGCTGCAGCGCGTGGGCGACCAGGAGGCGCCGCAGGGCCGCCTCGCGCCCTTCCCGCCGGCCGATCTCGTTCCGGGCGTCCGCCAGCTCCTGCCGCAGCGCGGCGATCTCCTTCTCGCGCACGACCACGGCTTCCTGGTCGGGGCTGAGGAAGGCGGGGCGCGTCTCCACACCCGTGCGGGAGTCGTAGCCGCTGGAATACACGGCCAGGGAGTCCAGCATGCGCCGTGGATACGCCCCCGCGTGCTGCCTGTCCTTCACGTAGACGGCCACGTAGTCGTGCCAGGCACCGCCGCTTTCGTAGCTGTCGGGCGAGCGCTCGCCCACGAAGGACTCCAGCAGCATCGTGGTCTGCCCGTTGCGGGCCGCCCAGGCCTCGAGCGCACGGCCCGCGTCCGGATAGAAGCGCCAGCAATCCACGGGATAGCGGTGGATGGTGCCGTTGCTGGGAACGTTGATGTACAGCAGCCCCTGCGGCTTGAGCACCCGCAGCATCTCGAGGAACACGAGCCAGAAGAACTGCGAGTGCTCGAAGCACGAGCTGCAGACGATGACGTCCAGGCTCTCGTCCGCGAAGGGCAGCCGGTACGGGTCCTCCAGCACGATGTCGACGCCCTTGCCTGCGACGAAGTCGACGCCGACATAGCCGAGGTGCGGCGGCAGCACGTCGCGCAGCGAACCATTGACGTTCTGCGCGCCGACATCGTGGACCACGGCTCCCTGCAGCGTGGAGCAGTAGGCCTCGTAGAACAGCTTGCCGAAATTCAGGGCGGAGGGATGCATGGGTCTTGGTTTCCTTGTCGGCTGCCCGCCTGGGCAGCCCAGCGGCGGTGCCGCGCGCGGGCGGCACCGGCCTTGCTAGCGTGCGATGGCTGCGGCCGTCATGCGCAGGCCCTCGGCGAGCCCGATCGCCGGGCTCCAGCCCAGTTCGGCGCGCGCCAGCGAATTGTCCAGGACGCTGACCGGCACGTCGAAATTGCGGCCGGGCAGGTACTGCCGCGCCAAGGGCCGCCCGGTCTCGGCCTCGATGGCTGCCGCGAGTTCGTTCAGGCTCACGCCGTGGCCCGAGCCGATGTTGAACACCTGGTGGGCGCCCTCGTAACGCAGCGCACAGGCGAATGCGGTCGCCACGTCGTTCACGTGCAGGTAGTCGCGCGTGACGGAGCCGTCGCCCCAGATCTCCACCGCCTCGCCGCGCAGCGCCCGGTGCAGGAAGGCCGCCACGGCGCCCTGCGCGGTGTCGATCCGCTGCAGTCCCCCGTAGGGATTGGCGATGCGCAGCGACACCGGCCGCAGGCCATGCAGGCGGCCGAACAGGTACAGGTATTTCTCGATCGCCAGCTTGGTGATGCCGTAGGAGACCTCCGGCTGCGTGGGATGGTCTTCCCGGATCGGCACGGACCTCGGGATGCCGTACACCGTGCCGCCCGAGGAGGCATACACGATCCTGCGGACCTGCTTGTCGACCATGAGCGAGAGCAGCCGGAGGGTCGCGACCAGGTTGGTCTCGACGTCGTGGATCGGCGCCTCGTTGGAGTTCTTCGGCAACGTCGTGGAAACGAGGTGCACGACGGCGTCGACGCCCTCGAGCGCCGCACCCAGTGCCGCACCATCCTGGAAGTCGCCCGCGACCCAGGCCAGGCCGGTGGCCTGGACGAGCGGCCGCGGCACCTTGACGCCGGGGCGGTCGAAGCCGCGCACCAGCCATCCTTCGGCAAGGAGCCGCTCCGTGACCGACGCGCCGATGAAGCCGCCGGCGCCGAGCACGAGGCAGGTGCGCGTCATGGCGTCACCTCCGGCCGCCCCGCGGCGGCGACTTCCTGGTACACGCTTTCATACTTGACCACCATGACCTCCGGGTCGAACTTGCGCACGGCATGGGGCACCTGGTCCCGCATGCGCCCGTACGCGACGCTGTCGTTTGCGACGCCCGCCACCACCGTGGCCAGCCTGTCGATGTCGATCGAGAAATCCTCGAGATCGAAGAGTGCGCCGGCGAGGCCGTCGCGGCCTTCCAGCATCCTGGGAATCTCCCCGATCCGGCTGGCGATCACCGGCCGGCCTGCCCAGAGGGAGTCGATCACCACCAGCGGCGCGCTTTCCCCCGGGAACCGCGAAGGCAGGAAACCCATGTCGGCCATCGCGAAATAGTCACGGATGTTCGGCCGGAAGCCGAGGAAGTGGATCGTCCCGCTCTCGTGCACGGGTTTCAGGCGGTCGTACTCCTCGCCCTCGCCGATCAGCACCAGGTGGATCGTGCGCGCGCTGCGCTGCTGCGCCTTGGTCACCGCGAGGATCGCCTCCTCCCAGCCCTTCTCCCGCAGCGCCCGCGAGACGAGGCACAGGACGAAGTCGCCCTCGCCGATGCCGAGCGTCGCCCGGTCGACGGGATGGATGTCCTTCGGCTCCAGCGCGTTGTCGATGCGGGTGAAGCCCTTGCGCGCGCGGAAGTCCGCGCTGAACGGGCGCAGGTTCTTCTCCGCCGTGTAGACCACGCGGTCGATGCGCCGCTCCATCTTCGGCAGCAGCTCCGCGAATGCCTGCGGCGCCATCATCTCGTACATGCCGTGCAGGGTCACGACCTGCCGCACGCCCGGCTGGCGCGCGAGGAAGTCCGCCAGCACGCTGTCCGACCAGGCGTGGTGCGAGTGGGCCACTTCGATGCCCAGGTCCTCGCACAGGGCGCCGACCTTGCCGAGCGCATCGAGTTCGAACAGGGGCACGTCGGCGCGCAGCATGCGCCGCACGCCCGGCTCCGTGGGCGAGTAGCGGAAGTTCAGGAAGCTCACCGCCTGCCCGCGCCGCTTCAACTGGTTCGCCAGCGTGATCGGGAAGGTTTCACCGCCGCCCGCGATCAGCGCGAAGCCGACCATGAGGATGTTGGGTTGGCGCGGCCCCGCGGCCGCGCGGGCGCGGTCCAGGCTGTAGAGGCGATCGAACGCCGGCCGGGTGTCGAAGCCGCGGAGGGAACACCAGTCCTGGTAGGCGGCGTCGCGGTTCGCCTGCAGCACGCCGTCGCCGAGCCGGTAGAGGCGCAGGAGTTCGGTCGCGACCGTTTCGAGCTCCTGGTAATAGGTATCGCGCTTGCGAGTCGCGAAAGCGGTGCCCCGATCGTGCTGGCGGTAGTAGTTCTTCGTGGCGGGGCTGTAGCCCACCAGGCCGCCGCGCACGAGGTGCAGGTAGAAGATCCAGTCGCCGCACAGGCGCAGGTCGCGCCACTTCGCGTCCTGCAGCAGGGGCAGGCTTCCGGGGTGCCGGAACAAGGCGCTGCTGACGTTGGGCACGATGTTCTTCACGCCCCAGGCCTGGTTCACCAGAGCGTGCGCGGAGCGGATGAAGGGCTTGTTCGCCAGTCCGGGGAGGCGCTCGGCCATCAGCCGCTCCATCGGCCACACGACCGTGCCCGCGTCGTCGACGAAGTCCGTGCGCGCGAAGGCGAGCATCACTGCCTCGTTGCGGAAGTAGCGCACCAGCTCGGCCAGGAAGTTGGGCTCGCAGTAGTCGTCGCTTTCCGCGATCCACACCAGTTCGCCCGTGGCGAGCTCCAGCGCACGTGCCCACTGGTGGAACACGCCGCCGGAATTCACCTCGTTGAAGCACGTGCGCGTGTTGCCCGCATGGCGGCGCGCGTAGTCGAGCAGGATCTCGCGGCTGTCGTCGCTGGAGCAGTCGTCCAGAAGGATGACTTCGACGTTGCCGTAGGTCTGGGCATAGATCGAGTCGAGGCGCCGGCGCAGGTAGGGCGCGTGGTTGTAGTTCGGCACGATCACCGAGACCCGGGGCGCGAAACCGGCATCCGGCTCCGGCACCGCACCGTACAACGCATCGGCGGTGCCGGCGAATCCACCGGGAGCGCGCGCCGCGGCCGCGACTTCGATCATCACGCGGGCGCGCCGCCGCAGGCCTGCCCAGCCCTCGTGCCGCAGCACGCGCCAGGCCTTGCCGGCGACCAGCCGCAACGATCCGTAATAGGAGATCGCGCGCCCCAGGCCGGCGAGCGCCGGGAACGGCCTGCTCGCCGCGCGCGCGATGCGCCAGGCTCCGCGACGCAGGACCGAAGCGCCCCTCACGAGCGCTCTCCGGCGCCGGCCTCGGCCGCCACGGGAGCAGGCTCCGTCATGCCGAGGCGGATGTCGATCATCGGGATGCCGATGAGCCCCGTGGCGATCGCGTCGTGGTGCGCACGCACGACGATCGCATCGTGGATCCAATGCAGCTGGCGGTGGTCGGCCTGCGTGCCCTCCGCCAGTGCCACCTGGAACACGTAGTCGCCCTGCGCCAGCCAGGGCATGTAGAACTCGAATTCGGCGCCGAAGCTCGCGCCGGCCTTCACGTGCAGCGGCTTGCCCTGCCACGCCAGGTAGCTGTTGTCGCCGAACACGTTCTGCCCCAGGCGGTCGCGCAGCATGAAGCCGAAGATCGGGCTGCGCACCGGGACGTGGGCCTGCGCCTCGATGCGCATCGTCACCCGCTCGCCGCCGACGACCCAGCTCAGGGGCTCGCCATTGGAGTCCAGCAGGCGCGCGTTGGTGATCGTCGCGTCCTTGCCGCCGAATTCCGCGTCCTTGCGCTCCTCGAACCGGAACACTTCCAGGTCGTTGCGCAGGTTGCTGGCGTTCAGGAAGTCCGCGCGCTGGTCGCGCCAGGCGAGCCCGGGCTGCCGCAGGCGCTCGATGCGCTCTGCGTCGATGGTTTCCACCGCGACCGCGGGCTGCTTCTGCGCCTGCGCATCGAGCGCGCTGAAGAGGTCCTCGAGGTACGCCTCGCAGACTTCCTTGGCCGAGCCCTGCTGCTGCACGCGGCCGGACTGCAGCCAGATCGCGCGGTCGCAGATGTTCATCACCGACGCGGAATCGTGGCTCACGTACAGCAGCGTCCCCTGCTCGCGGAACTTGCGGATGAAGCGCATGCACTTCTGCACGAAGAGCGCGTCCCCGACGGCGAGCGCCTCATCGATGACGAGGATCTCGGCGTCCACGTGCGCGATCACCGCGAACGCGAGCCGCACGAACATGCCGCTGGAGTACATCTTCACCGGCTGCTCGAGGAAGTCGCCGATGTCGGCGAAGGCCGCGATCGAATCGAAGCGTGCCTCGACCTGCTCGCGCGACAGCCCGAGCAGCGCCGCGTTCATGTAGACGTTCTCGCGGCCGGTGAATTCGGGATTGAAGCCCGCGCCCAGCTCCAGCAGCGCCGCCACGCGGCCGGACGTTTCCACCGTGCCGGTGGTGGGACTCAGCGTCCCGCACAGCACCTGCAGCAGCGTCGACTTGCCGGAGCCGTTGCGGCCGATGATGCCGATCGCCTCGCCGCGCCGCAGTTCGAACGACACGTCGCGCAGGGCCCAGAAGTCGCGGTAGTAGTCCTTGTGCCCCAGCCCCGCGAGCCGGCGCATGCGCGGCAGCATGAACTGCTTGAGGCGGTCACGGGGCGTGTCGTAGATGTGGTAGCACTTGCCCACCTCCTGCACGCGGACGGCGAAGTCGCTAGAGGACATCCGCGAACCCCTTCCGCGTCTTCTGGAACCAGGCATACCCGATCCACGCGAACACGCAGGCGCCGACGCTGTACAGGGCCCAGCCCTGGAGGTCCGGCCGCTGGCCGAAGACCATCACGGCCCGCGCCTGCTCGATCACGAACGTCAGCGGATTCACGTGCATCCAGGGGCGGAACGCTTCCGGCACGGCGCTGATCGGGAAGAACACGGGGGACAGGAACAGCAGGACGGTGGTGAGCAGGCCCACCACCTGGCCGACGTCGCGCATGTACACGCCCAGGGACGCGAGGAACCACGCGACACCGAGCGTGAGCAGCAGCAGGGGCGCGACGACGAGCGGGAAGAAGATCGCGGTCCAGGGGATGGAGCCCGTCGCCACGAGGACGCCACCCAGCAGTACGAGGAAGCTCACGGCCGCGTGGAACAGGGCCGCCCCCGCCGTGATCACGGGCAGCACTTCGAGCGGGAAGACGACGCGCTTGACGTAGTTGGCGTTGCCGATGACCAGCGTGGGCGCGCGGTTCACCACCTCGGCGAACAGGCCGTGCACGATGAGTCCGGAAAACAGCAGGATGGCGAACTGGCCGTGCCCGTCGCCGGCTGCCGGGCCGCCGGACCAGCGCGCCTTCAGCACCACGGAGAAGACGAAGGTGTAGACCACGAGCATCAGCAGCGGGGTCAGCAGCGACCACAGCAGGCCCATCACCGAACCGCGGTAGCGCCCCACGACCTCGCGCTTCACCATCGCGGCGATCAGCTCGCGGTTGCTCCAGACACTCCTGGCCAGCGCCGCCGGCGAGGTGCGTGCTGCCGCATGAGGGTTCAAGCGAAGACCTCCGCCTCGCGCAGCGACGCCGCCGCGCTGTCCTTCGCCGAGAGCACCGGCACCAGGCCCGCGGGCCACTCGATGCCGATCTCCGGGTCGTTCCAGGCGATGGAGCGCTCGTGCTGCGGCGCGTAGTAGTCCGTCGTCTTGTAGAGGAAGTCGGCGGTCTCGCTGAGGACGACGAAGCCGTGCGCGAAGCCCGGCGGGATCCACAGCTGCTTGCCGCCTTCGGCGGTCAGCTCGACCCCGACCCACTGGCCGAAGGTGGGGGAGCTCCGCCGCACGTCGACCGCCACGTCGTAGACGGCACCGCTGACGACCCGCACGAGCTTGCCCTGCGTCTGCGCCACCTGGTAGTGCAGGCCGCGCAGGACGCCCTTGGCGCTGCGGCTGTGGTTGTCCTGCACGAACTCGTAGTGGCGCCCGACGGCCGCGTCGAAGGTCTTCTGGTTGAAGCTCTCCAGGAAGAAGCCGCGTGCGTCGCCGAACACCTTGGGCTCGAGGATGAGGACGTCGGGAAGCCGGGTGGGGGTCACTTTCATGGGGCTGGGTCCTCGCCGCGCGCGCTGGACGCGCCGGACGGGAAAGGGGCGCCGATGCTGCAGTCGTCGCCGGTCACGGAAATCATGGGGATGGACACACCGCCCCTCGATGCAGGGCGGCCGCAAATTATCCCATGGGCTGCCGCGCTGGCCGCTCGGCTGTTCGGGGGAAGGCGCCCGTGCCGAGGCCGTCCGATACAACTGCAAAGTGGCAGGCGCAGATGAGGAAACGCCCCCGGAACCGAAGGTTGCGGGGGCGCTGGGATCTGGTGGCCTGGGGCGGAATCGAACCACCGACACGCGGATTTTCAATCCGCTGCTCTACCAACTGAGCTACCGGGCCGTGAGAGGGGAGATTATAGCAGGGAGAAGAGAGCCTTCTCCGAGCAGAGCGCGCGAAGCTCGAATGCCGTGCGTGCCCCCACCCCGACCCTCCCCCGAAGGGGAGGGAGCCAAGGCATCAGGCTGCGGAGCGATCGCGCTTGCCGCGCGAGAGGTCCACGCCCAGCTGCTTGAGCTTGCGATACAGGTGCGTGCGCTCCAGGCCGGTCTTCTCCGCCACGCGCGTCATCGAGCCGCCTTCCTTCGCGAGATGGAACTCGAAGTAACACTTCTCGAATTCGTCGCGCGCATCACGAAGCGGCTTGTCCAGTTCGAACATCTGGCGCGCCTGCGGGCCCATCTCCACCACGGGCGGGATCGCCTGGCCGCCGGTCATGGCGGCTTCGACGGTCAGTTCCTGCACGGGCATCGGCACCACGCCGGCCATGCCGGGCTTGCGCAGCGGCACGGCCGCGGCGGCGGCGCCACCGCCATTGCGCGCGAGTCCCGCTTCCACCGCCTTCAGCAGCTTCTGCATCGTGATCGGCTTCTCCAGGAAGGAGTGCGCGCCGATCTTGGTCGCCTCGACTGCCGTCTCGATCGTCGCGTGGCCGCTCATCATGATCACCGGCATGGTGAGCAGCCCCGTCGTGGACCACTCCTTCAGGAGCGTGACGCCGTCCGTGTCCGGCATCCAGATGTCCAGCAGCACCAGGTCGGGCCGCATGCGCTGCCGCGCCGCGCGCGCCTGCGCCGCGTTTTCCGCGAGTTCGACGGTGTGTCCCTCGTCGTTGAGGATCTCGGACAACAGGTCCCGGATCCCGAGCTCGTCGTCCACCACCAGAATGTTTGCCATTGCCCTCTCTGCCTCGGGCCCGCTTGCCGGGCCCTGTTGTTAACTCGCAACTCCAAATGATAACGACACTTGGGCCCCCTGGATGACACCCTCCGCCATCCGATTCTTCAGATCGATTCGCGCGCCATGCTCATCCGCGATTTTTTTCACGACGGCCAGCCCCAGGCCGGTGCCCTTGGACTTGGTGGTCACATAAGGCTCGAACGCGCGCTTGAGGATGTGGTCCGGGAAACCGCTCCCGTTGTCCTGTACCACCAGCCGCACGCGGCGTGATGCCTCGCTCCATTGCGTGCGCACCAGCACGTCCGGCCGCGGGCGGCCTTCGGTGGCGTCCTGCGCGTTCTGCAGCAGGTTGTGGATCACCTGCCGCAGCTGCTGCGGGTCGCCCAGGATGCGCGGGCACGCCGGATCCAGCTCCGCCCGCACCGGGACGTGGGAGGACCCGCGGGCCTCGTCGCCTTCGCGGGCATAGAGGTGCAGCACGTCGTTGACCAGGCCGTTCAGGTCCACCGGCTTGAGCTCCGCCGCGGGCAGCCGCGCATAGTCGCGGAACTCGTTGACCAGCCGCTTCATCGAGTCGACCTGGTCGACGATGGTGTGCACGGACTTGGTCAGCATCGCCCTTTCCGCGTCCGGCAGCTTGGAGGCCAGCTTGATTTCCAAGCGCTCGGCCGAGAGCTGGATCGGCGTCAGCGGGTTCTTGATCTCGTGCGCCAGGCGCCGCGCGACCTCGCCCCAGGCCTGCGCGCGCTGGGCGGAGACGATCTCGGAAATGTCGTCCAGCACCAGCAGGCGCGAGCCCCCGGGCATGGACGCACCGCGGGCCACCAGCGTCACGAGGTTGGCCGGCACTTCGGGGCCGCGGGAGGTGTTCAGTTCGAAGGGCTGCTGCCAGTGGTCGACGATCTGCGTCTCGGTGAGGAACTCGTCGAAGCGCTGCTGCACCGCCTGCCCGAAGCTCTCCAGCCCCGGCACCTGCGAGATCGGCGTGCCTTCGTGGTCCTCCAGCGGGATGCGCAGGATGCGCGAGGCGCCGGGGTTCGACGCCTGGATGTGTCCTTCGGGGTCGAGCACGATGACGCCCGCGGTGAGGTTGTCCAGGATCGTCTGCAGGTTGGCGCGCGCCGCGCTCACCTGCTCCATGCTCAGTTCGACCGCCTCGCGCGCCTCGGCGAGCTGCTGCGTCATGTCGGCGAAGGAACGCGTGAGGCCGCCCAGTTCGTCCTTGCCCTGCAGCGCGGGCTTGGGCGAGAGGTCGCCGGCCGCCACCTCGCTCACGCCGGCCGCCAGCAGCAGCAGGGGCCGCGCGAGCTGGTTGCCCAGGATGATCGCCAGCAGCACCGCGCCGAACACTGCGAGGAAGAGGCTGAGGGTCAGCGTGCCGATGTACATGCGCCGCAGGCCCTCGCGCGCGAGCGCGCGCTCCTGGTATTCGCGGTTCGCTTCCTGCACCGCGATGGCGTTGGCGACCAGCGTCGGCGGGATCGTCACCGTGGACTGGAGGAAGCGCGCTTCCGCGAGCAGCCCCAGGCTGGGCTGCGGCACCGGCACGATCGCCTTGATGCGCGCGCCGTTGGCCGTGGCGAAGGCCGGGTCCTCCAGCCCCTCGACCACGGTGAACGTGCGCTGCGTGCGCACCGTGCGCAGTTGCTGCGGCGTCGGCCGCTCGGGATTGATCTGGAAGCGCGACTGCCCGGCGCTGGCGATCATCTGGCCGCCGGCGTTCCACAGCACCACGTCGGTGGCGCCGAGCTGTTCGCGGATGCGCTCCAGCGTCAGGCCCGCGGTGGCGTCGGGGGTTTCGGACAGCTGGCCCGCGGCGCTGCGCGTCTTGCCGGCGAGGTCGCTCGAGAGGGTGTCGAGGGTGGCCCGCCCCAGGTTCAGGCCCGCGTCGAGCGCGCCTTCCACCTTCACGTCGAACCAGGTCTCGATGGAGCGCGAGACGAACTGGTACGACACGACGTAGATCAGCACGCCGGGCACCAGCCCCACCAGCGTGAAGATGGCCGCGAGCTTCACCAGCAGGCGGCTGCCGAACTTGCCCCGCCGCAGGCGAGAGGCCAGCCGCACGAACACCCACAGGATGACGGCCAGCAGGAGGCCGGCCACCACCATGTTCAGCACGAACAGGCGGCCGTAGTTGCGCTCGTAGAACTCGCGGTTGTTGGTCGCCTGCGTGAGCAGGAACATCAGCACGATGGCGATGCCCAGGGCCACGGTGACGCCGACCACGATGGCCCAGCGCCACGCCTTCGAGCTTTCGATCAGCTTGCGGGGCGGTCCTTCGGGCGAGCGGGGCGGGTTCACCGGTGTTCGAGGACGAGTCGCTGGTTGCGTACGGCGAGGATGATCCACTCCGCCTGGCCCACCGCGCCGATCTGGAAGGGGCGCGGCAGCTGGGAGACGTCGAGGCGGAAGCGGAAGTCGATGTTGTGCGTGGCGTCGGGGTCCACGTCCGACGGATCGGCGATCCGCCAGCGCGAAACGCGCTGGATGGCGGCGAGGGCCTCGTCCCGGCTGTCGAACATCTGGCCGAGGATCAGGCCCGAGCTGCCGATCGGCTGCGAGGAGACCTGCAGGCGCCAGCGGCGCGTGAGCGGCTGGTAGGCCAGGCGCATGTGCCGGGTCGCGAAGGCCACGCGCTTGTCGTACCAGTACCAGCGGTCGCGGTAGATCGCCGCTTCGGCCACGAAGTACATGGGAATGCCCTTGGCCAGGGCGTCTTCCACGGCCTGCGGCAGCTCGAACTGCACCGTCGCGCTGAGCAGCACGCCGTCATCGGTGCGCTCCACGTGCAGCTGGGTGACCTCGGCCGGGTTCACCTGGGCCCATCCGAGGGGGGCGACCAGCAGCAGGCAGGCGATCAGCCACGACCAGGCACGCCGCTCAATCATCCTGGCGGGCCGGTGCATCCAGTGCACTCTTTTCCAGCACCGCATAGAAGAAGCCGTCGTGGTCACTCGGTGAATTGTCCGGGAGGGGGCCCCCGTCCCCGGCATGGCGGGGCCATAAATGGCCGGGCGCGGGCCGCGAAACGGCCGTGGTGTTGTGCGCAAGAAACGCCCGGACCTGCGCCTCGCCCTCCGCGCGGAACACCGAGCAGGTGCAGTACACCAGCCGCCCGCCAGGTTTCAAGAGGGGCCAGAGCGCAGTGAGCAACCGCTCCTGCTGTTCCGCCAGCTGTGTGACATCCTTCTCGCGCCGCAGCCAGCGCACGTCCGGGTGGCGGCGCACGATGCCGGAGGCGGTGCAGGGCGCGTCCAGCAGGATCGCGTCGAAGAGCTGGCCGTCCCACCAGTAGCCGGGCTCGCCGGCGTCGGCCGTGCGCACGTCCGCGTGCAGCCCCAGGCGCTCCAGGTTCTGGTGGATGCGCTCGCAGCGCACCGGGTCCACGTCCAGCGCCAGCACCTGCGCGCCCGGGGCGAGTTCGCAGATGTGGGCGGTCTTGCCGCCGGGGGCCGCGCAGGCGTCGAGCACGCTCGCGTTGGGCGGCAGGCCGGGCACGAGGAGCTCGGCGGCGAGCTGCGCGCCGGCGTCCTGCACGGACCACAGGCCTTCCGCGAAGCCGGGGATGGCCTGCACGGGGTGGGCGCGGTCCAGCAGCAGGCCGTGCGCGCCGACGGGCTCGGACCCTATGTGCGCGGCGGCCAGCAGGTCGCGCAGGGGCTCGCGCGAGATGCGGTGCGTGTTGACGCGCAGCGTCATGGGCGCGGGACGGTTGTTCGCCTGGAGGATCTCCTCCCAGCGCTGCGGCCAGTCCTGCTGCAGGCGCGCGATCCACCAGCGCGGGTGGTTCCAGTGCGCGACGGGCTCTTCCTCGGCCTCGGCCACGAGCTGCTCGCGCTCGCGCAGGAAGCGGCGCAGGCAGGCATTGATGAAGCCCTGCTGCGGGCGGGTCTGCGGCCAGCGCTTGGCTGCCTCGACCGCCTGGTCGACCAGCGTGAAGGCGGGGTACGGCGCGTCGTCCTCGCTCCAGGCCAGCGCGAGCGCGGTGCAGAGCAAGGCGTCGGCGGCGGGCGGCGGTCCCCGCTTGGCCAGGCGCCGCCGCAGCGCTTCGGCGCGCCCGAGCTGGCGCAGCACCTGGAACGAGAGCGCCTGCGCCGCGGGGCGCAGCGGCGCGTCGACGGCGGCGATCGCGGGCGTGGCCGACTCGCCCCGCCGTACCGCTGCGAGGACGGACGCGGCAGCCTGGAGCTGCCGCCACAGGGGCGGGGAGGACGGATGACTTTCGCTCTGCATCGAGGACCAATGACGTTCACGTCATTGTGTCATCCGCCCTCCGTCCTCACCCGAGCATGTCGGCCCAGATGTTCTGCGCCCAGCTCCAGGCATACGCCCCTTCGGCCGCGTTCGGCACGGCGCTCAGGCCACCCGAGCCGGCGACGGTCTTGAAGGTCTTCTCCGCGGCGACGTACTCGTGCACGCTGGCCACGTGGATCACGTTCGCGTTGTCCACGTAGCTGTAGCAGGTGTTGGTGAGCATCGGACGCGGGTTCACCTCCCAGCCGGAGAGCCGCGCGACGATGGCCGCGGCGGCGACCTTGGCGTGGTTGTTCGCCATGTGGCCGCTCTTGGGCATCAGCGGCGCGACCTGGATCGCGTCGCCGAGCACGTAGACGTCTTTCGCGGCGGTCGATTCGAACGTCTGGAAGTCGACGCCGCACCAGCGGTTGTTGGCCAGGTTGTTCAGGCCCGCCTGCTGCGCGATCGTGCCCGCGCGCATCGGGGGCAGCACGTTGAGCACGTCGGCCTTCACGTCGTCCGGCACCTCGAACCTGACGAGGCCCGCCCGCGCGTCGACGGCCATCACCTTGTGCTGCGGCCGGTACTCCACCATGCCGCGGTACTGCTCGGCCCACACCCTCTTGAACAACGCGCCCTTGGACGTGACGTCGGGGTTGGCGTCGAGCACCAGCACCTTGCTGCGCGGCTTGGCCTGGCGGAAGTACCACGCGACCTGGCACGCGCGCTCGTAAGGCCCCGGCGGGCAGCGGTAGGGCTGCTCGGGAATCGTGATCGCGTAGGTGCCGCCGTCCGGCATCGCCTCGAGCTGCCGCCGCAGGGCGACGGTCTCGGGCCCCGCCTTCCAGGCCTGCAGCACCTGGCCGGACGCGTTCGCCGCCCGCAGGCCTTCGATGGCGTCGAACTGCAGGTCCACGCCGGGTGACACGACCAGCATGTCGTAGCCGATGCTGGCGCCGCCCGCGAGCGTGACCACCTTGCGCTGCGTGTCGACGGCCTGCGCGAGGTCGCGCACCACGCGCACGCCGTGGTTGCGCTCCAGCCCGGTGTACGGGCGCGAGAGCTCGGCGATCTGGCGGCTGCCGCCCACCACGAGGTTCGAAAGCGGGCAGGAGACGAAGGTTTCGTTCGGCTCGATGACCACCACGCCGATCCTGTTCTCGGACAGCATGCGCACGTACTTCGCCGCGGTGGCGCCGCCGTAGCCGCCGCCGATCACGACGACCTGCGCCTTCGCGGGGATGCTGCTGGTGGTGGCGCAGGCGCCGAGGCCGAGGAGCGAAAGAGCCGCGGAGCCCTGGAGGAAGGAACGTCTTTGCATGGCGGGCCTCACTTCTTCTGCGCGGCGAACCAGGCCGCGAGCTGCTGCAACTGGGCGTCGTTGAAGCCCTTCGCGATCTGGTGCATCACCGTGGCCGGCCGGCTGCCGTCACGGAAGGACCGCAGCTGCTCCATCATGTAGCCGGCGGGCATGCCCGCGAGGCCGGGGACCGACGAGCCCTGCACCGCGCGGCCGTCGGTGCCGTGGCAGTTGGCGCAGGTCGCCGCGAGCGTGCGGACCTGCAAGGCATCGGGTGACTGGCCGAGCGCCGCCGCGGGCGCAGCGAGCGCGAGCAGGAAGGGGATCGTTCTCATTCGTGGTCTCCTCGTGGAGAGGCGACTCTACGACGACCGCGGCACAGCGGCAACGACCTTCGCGGGATGGCTTCAGGGCCTGGCGCGCAGCCCGCGCGCGGGCTGGAACCCGAACAGCCAGGCGAGCAGCGCCGCGGGGAACTGCGCGATCGCGTCGTTGTAGTTGCGCACGGCCACGTTGAAGTGCTCGGTGGCCGCCTGCGTCATGCGTTCGAGCTGCTGGCGTTCGCTGCTGAAGTCCTCGGGCAGGCGCGGGCCGGCGAGGTCGTGCGCGTCGTCGCGTTCCGCGCGATCCCACGCCATGGCCAGGACCTCCTGCGCCGCGCCGAGCGCAGCGATGCGCTCCGCGTCCAGCGGCTTGGCGCGCGCGGAACCGAGCGTGGCGGAGAGCTGCGCTGCCGCGCCCTGCAGGCCGCCCCAGAACGCGCTGCCGCCGGTGAACTGCGACTGCGCCTGTTCCTCCTCCGGCGGCACGCAGGCGTGCACCAGCTTCACCTGCTTGGAGAGTTCCGCCTCCAGCGCCGCGAACGCCGCGTTCGCATCGGAGCGCAGGCGCACGAGCCGGTTGTACGCGCCCACCGCCCAGAACAGGGCGAGCGCCGCGAGCACCCAGGGAAGGAAGGACGACGTCTGCATGAAAAAGGGCGCCACCCCGGAAGGGATGGCGCCCGCAGTTTAGGCGGAAAGCCGCTTATTCGGCGGCGGTCGTGCCTTCGTTCGTCTCCGAGCCGGCGCCTTCCGTCACGCTGGCCAGTTCCGCGGCCTCGGCGTCGGCGATGGCGCGGCGCTCGGCCTCGTCCATCTGGTCCTTCGCCTTGCGCGCCACGTGGTAGGCCATGCCGGTGCCGGCGGGGATCAGGCGACCCACGATCACGTTTTCCTTCAGGCCACGCAGCTCGTCGCGCTTGCCCATGATCGCCGCCTCGGTCAGCACGCGCGTGGTTTCCTGGAAGGAAGCCGCGGAGATGAACGAGTCGGTCGACAGCGAGGCCTTCGTGATGCCGAGCAGCAGGTTGCTGTAGGTCGCGTGGATCTTGCCCTCGCCGCGCAGGCGGTCGTTCGTGTCCAGGATCTCGGACCGCTCGACCTGTTCGCCGGCGATGTAGTCGGACTCGCCCGGGTTCTCGACGACCACGCGACGCAGCATCTGGCGAACGATCACCTCGATGTGCTTGTCGTTGATCTTCACGCCCTGGAGGCGGTAGACGTCCTGCACTTCATCGACGATGTAGCGCGCGAGTTCTTCCATGCCCAGCAGGCGCAGGATGTCCTGCGGATCGGCCGGGCCGTCGACCACGGATTCGCCCTTGTTCACCACCTGGCCTTCGTGCACCAGGATGTTCTTCTCCTTCGGCACGAGTTCTTCCCAGACCTTGCCTTCCGGGTCGGTGATCTGCAGGCGGATCTTGCCCTTGGTCTCCTTGCCGAACGACACGGTGCCGGTCATCTCGGCGAGCACGCCCTTGTCCTTCGGCGAACGCGCCTCGAACAGTTCGGCCACGCGGGGCAGGCCACCCGTGATGTCGCGGGTCTTCTGGCCCTCGACCGGGATGCGGGCCAGCACTTCGCCGGGGCCCACGTCCTGGCCGTCGCGCACCTGGATCAGCGCGCCCACCTGGAAGGCGATCGTCACCGAGTGGTCGGTGCCGGGGATCTTCACCTCGTTGCCGGACGGGTCGACCAGCTTCACCTGCGGACGCACCACCTTGGCGGAGCCGCGGCGCTTCGGGTCGATCACCACCAGCGTGGACAGGCCCGTGACCTCGTCCACCTGCTTGGCCACCGTCAGGCCCTCTTCCACGTTCTCGAACTTCACCTTGCCGGCGAATTCCGTGATGATGGGTCGGGTCAGCGGGTCCCAGTTGGCGAGGATCGTGCCGGCCTTGATGGACTGGTCGGCCTTCACCGTCAGCGTGGCGCCGTACGGCACCTTGTGGCGCTCGCGCTCGCGGCCGTGCTCGTCGTGGATCACGATTTCGCCCGAACGCGAGATGACGACCAGTTCGCCCTTGCTGTTGGTCACGTAGCGCATCGTGGTGTTGAAGCCCACGATGCCCGCGGACTTCGCTTCCACGCTGGAAGCCACGGCGGCGCGCGAAGCGGCACCGCCGATGTGGAAGGTCCGCATCGTCAGCTGCGTGCCCGGCTCGCCGATGGACTGGGCAGCGATCACGCCGACGGCTTCGCCGACGTTCACCATGCCGCCGCGGCCCAGGTCGCGGCCGTAGCACTTGGCGCACAGGCCGAAGCGCGTCGCGCAGTTCAGTGCCGTGCGGACCTTGACCTCGTCGACGCCGGCTGCTTCCAGCTCGTCGATCAGGTCTTCGTCCAGCATCGTCGCGGCGCTCACCATGACCGCGCGCGTTTCCGGGTGCAGCACGTCTTCGGCAGCCACGCGGCCGAGGATGCGGTCGCGCAGCGACTCGATCACTTCGCCACCCTCGACGATGGCGCGCATCAGCGAGCCTTCGGAGGTGCCGCAATCGACCTCGGTCACGACCAGGTCCTGCGTCACGTCGACGAGACGGCGGGTCAGGTAGCCCGAGTTCGCGGTCTTCAGCGCCGTGTCCGCGAGGCCCTTGCGGGCGCCGTGGGTGGAGATGAAGTACTGCAGCACGTTCAGGCCTTCGCGGAAGTTGGCCGTGATGGGCGTCTCGATGATCGAGCCGTCCGGCTTGGCCATCAGGCCCCGCATGCCCGCCAGCTGGCGGATCTGCGCGGCGGAACCGCGGGCGCCCGAGTCGGCCATCATGTAGATGGAGTTGAAGGACTCCTGCTCCACTTCCTTGCCGTTGCGGTCGACCACCTTCTCCTTGGCGAGCTGGGCCATCATGACCTTGGACACTTCGTCGCCGGCCTTGCCCCAGATGTCCACCACCTTGTTGTAGCGCTCGCCGGCGGTGACGAGGCCCGAGACGTACTGCTGCTCGATCTCCTTCACTTCCTTCTCGGAGCGCTCGATGATGTCGTGCTTCTGCGCGGGCACCAGCATGTCGTCGATGGCGATCGAGATGCCGGCCTTGGTCGCGAGGCGGAAGCCGTTCTGCAGCAGCTTGTCGGCGAAGACCACGGTCTCCTTGAGGCCGCACTTGCGGAAGGAGATGTTGATCAGCTTGCTGATCTCCTTCTTCTTCAGCGCCTTGTTCAGGACGCTGAAGGGCAGGCCCTTCGGCAGGATCTCGGACAGGAGCGCGCGGCCCGCCGTGGTGTCGAACAGCTTGGTGTTCGGCACGAACTGGCCGGTTTCCTTGTCCTTTTCCCACTCGGTCAGGCGCACCGAGATCTTCGCGGTGAGTTCCACCACGCCGTTGTCCAGCGCGCGCAGCACTTCGGCGACGTCGGTGAAGACCATGCCTTCGCCCTTGCCGTTGGTGCGCTCGCGGGTCGTGTAGTACAGGCCCAGCACCACGTCCTGCGACGGCACGATGGAGGGCTCGCCGTTGGCCGGGAACAGCACGTTGTTGGAGGCCAGCATCAGCGTGCGGGCTTCCATCTGCGCTTCCACGGACAGCGGGACGTGCACGGCCATCTGGTCGCCGTCGAAGTCGGCGTTGAACGCCGCGCAGACGAGCGGGTGCAGCTGGATCGCCTTGCCCTCGATCAGGATCGGCTCGAAGGCCTGGATGCCCAGGCGGTGCAGCGTCGGAGCGCGGTTCAGCATGACCGGGTGCTCCTTGATGACCTCTTCGAGGATGTCCCACACGACGGGCGTGCCGGCTTCCACTTCCTTCTTCGCCGCCTTGATGGTGGTGGCGATGCCCATGGCTTCCAGGCGCGAGAAGATGAAGGGCTTGAACAGCTCCAGCGCCATCAGCTTCGGCAGGCCGCACTGGTGCAGCTTCAGGGTCGGGCCCACGGTGATCACCGAACGGCCCGAGTAGTCGACGCGCTTGCCCAGCAGGTTCTGGCGGAAGCGGCCGCTCTTGCCCTTGATCATGTCGGCCAGCGACTTGAGGGCACGCTTGTTGGCGCCGGTCATCGCCTTGCCGCGACGGCCGTTGTCCAGGAGCGAGTCCACCGCTTCCTGCAGCATGCGCTTCTCGTTGCGCGCGATGATCTCGGGCGCCTTCAGCTCCAGCAGGCGCTTGAGGCGCGAGTTGCGGTTGATGACGCGGCGGTACAGGTCGTTCAGGTCGGAGGTCGCGAAGCGGCCGCCGTCCAGCGGCACCAGCGGACGCAGGTCCGGCGGCAGCACGGGCAGGACGTCCATGACCATCCACTCCGGCTTCATGCCGGACTTCTTGAAGGCCTCGAGCACCTTCAGGCGCTTGGCGTTCTTCTTGACCTTGACTTCGGAGCCGGTCAGGTCGCCGCGCAGCTTCTCGATCTCGATGTCGAGGTCGATGCCTTCCAGCAGGTCCTTGATGCCCTCGGCGCCCATCTTGGCGACGAACTCGTCACCGTATTCCTTGCGCTTCGCGTCGAAGTCGTCCTCGGACATGATGCCGAACTTCTTCAGCGGGGTCATGCCCGGGTCGGTGATGACGTACGCCTCGAAGTACAGCACGCGCTCGATGTCGCGCAGCGTCATGTCCAGCACGAGGCCGAGACGCGAGGGCAGCGACTTCAGGAACCAGATGTGCGCGCAGGGCGCGGCCAGGTCGATGTGGCCCATGCGCTCGCGGCGCACCTTGGTCTGGGTCACTTCCACGCCGCACTTCTCGCAGATCACGCCGCGGTGCTTCAGGCGCTTGTACTTGCCGCACAGGCACTCGTAGTCCTTGATCGGGCCGAAGATCTTGGCGCAGAACAGGCCGTCCCGCTCCGGCTTGAAGGTGCGGTAGTTGATCGTTTCCGGCTTCTTGACTTCACCGAAGGACCAGGAACGGATCTTCTCCGGCGAGGCGATGCCGATGCGGATGGCATCGAAATGCTCGTCCGGCGTGAACTGCTTGAACAGGTCGAGTAGTGATTTCATCTATGAATCCTTCCTGTCTTCCTTAGGTGCGCTCGAGCTCGATGTCGATGCCGAGCGACCGGATTTCCTTCACCAGCACGTTGAACGACTCCGGCATGCCGGCATCGATGGCGTGCTCGCCCTTGACGATGGACTCGTACACCTTGGTACGGCCCTGCACGTCGTCGGACTTCACGGTCAGCATTTCCTGCAGCGTGTAGGAAGCGCCGTAGGCTTCCAGCGCCCACACTTCCATCTCGCCGAAACGCTGGCCGCCGAACTGCGCCTTGCCGCCCAGCGGCTGCTGCGTGACCAGCGAGTACGGGCCGGTCGAGCGCGCGTGCATCTTGTCGTCCACCAGGTGGTGCAGCTTCAGCACGTGCATGTAGCCCACGGTCACGGGGCGCTCGAACTGGTCGCCGGTGCGGCCGTCGTACAGGTGCGCCTGCGTGCGGGTCGCGGTGAGGCCCTTGGCCTTGGCCACGTCCTCGGGGAACGCCAGCTGCAGCATGTTGCGGATTTCCTGCTCCGACGCGCCGTCGAACACCGGCGTCGCGAAGGGCACGCCCTTGGCGAGCTGCGAGGCCATCTCGCGCACTTCCTGGTCGGACAGCTCGGAGAGGTTCTCCTTGCGACCCGACTTGTTGTACAGCTCGTCGAGGAAGCCACGCAGTTCCGCCACGGCGGACTCGCGCTGCAGCATGTCGCCGATGCGCTGGCCGATGCCCTTGCCGGCCCAGCCCAGGTGCACTTCCAGCACCTGGCCCACGTTCATGCGCGAAGGCACGCCCAGCGGGTTCAGCACGATGTCGCACGGAGTGCCGTCGGCCATGTAAGGCATGTCCTCGACCGGGACGATCTTGGACACGACACCCTTGTTGCCGTGGCGGCCGGCCATCTTGTCGCCGGGTTGCAGGCGGCGCTTGACGGCCAGGTACACCTTGACCATCTTCAGCACGCCCGCCGGCAGCTCGTCGCCCTGCGTGAGCTTCTTGCGCTTCTCTTCGAACGCGAGGTCGAAGCTGTGGCGCGTCTGCTCCAGCGAGTTCTTGATGGACTCGAGCTGGGTGGCGATCTCGTCTTCCGCCGGGCGGATGTCGAACCAGTGGTACTTCTCGACGGAGTCGAGGTACGCCTTGTCGATCTTCGCGCCCTTCTGCAGCTTCTGCGGGCCGCCGTTCGCTTCGCGGCCGTTCAGCAGCTTGGCGATCCGGTCGAAGGCGTCGGCTTCCACGATGCGCAGCTGGTCGTTCAGGTCCAGGCGGAAGCGCTTGAGCTCGTCGTCGATGATCTGCTGGGCGCGCTTGTCGCGCTGGATGCCTTCACGGGTGAAGACCTGCACGTCGATGACGGTGCCTTGCGAACCCTGGTCCACGCGCAGCGAGGTGTCCTTCACGTCGGACGCCTTCTCGCCGAAGATCGCGCGCAGCAGCTTCTCTTCCGGCGTCAGCGTGGTTTCGCCCTTCGGCGTGACCTTGCCGACCAGCACGTCGCCCGGCTGGACTTCGGCGCCGACGTAGATGATGCCGGACTCGTCCAGGCGGTTCAGCTGCTGCTCGGACAGGTTCGGGATGTCGCGGGTGATTTCTTCCGGGCCCAGCTTCGTGTCGCGGGCCATCACCACCAGTTCCTCGATGTGGATCGAGGTGTAGCGGTCGTCGGCCACCACGCGCTCCGAGATCAGGATCGAGTCCTCGAAGTTGTAGCCGTTCCAGGGCATGAACGCCACGAGCATGTTCTGGCCCAGGGCGAGTTCGCCCAGGTCCGTCGACGCGCCGTCCGCGATCACGTCGCCCTTGGCGATCTTGTCGCCGCGGGACACGATGGGACGCTGGTGGATGTTCGTGTTCTGGTTGGAACGCTGGTACTTGATCAGGTTGTAGATGTCGACGCCGACTTCGCCGGCGACGGCTTCCGCGTCGTTCACGCGCACCACGATGCGGGTGGCATCGACGTAGTCGACGACACCGCCGCGGTTGGCGGTCACCACGGTGCCGGAGTCGACCGCGGAAACGCGCTCGATGCCGGTACCGACGAAAGCCTTCTCGGGGCGCAGCACCGGCACGGCCTGGCGCTGCATGTTGGCGCCCATCAGCGCGCGGTTCGCGTCGTCGTGCTCGAGGAACGGCACGAGCGAAGCAGCCACCGACACGATCTGCGCGGGCGACACGTCCATGTACTGGATGCGGTCCGCGCCCACCAGGATCGATTCGCCCTTCTCGCGCGCCGACACCAGGTCGCCGGTCAGGCGGCCTTCGGCGTCCAGCGTCGCGTTCGCCTGGGCGATGACGTACTTGCCTTCCTCGATGGCGGACAGGTAGTCGATCTCGTTGGTGACCTTGCCTTCGTGCACGCGGCGGTACGGCGTCTCGATGAAGCCGTACTCGTTCAGGCGGGCGTACAGGGCCAGCGAGTTGATCAGGCCGATGTTCGGGCCTTCCGGCGTCTCGATCGGGCACACGCGGCCGTAGTGCGTGACGTGCACGTCGCGCACTTCGAAGCCCGCACGCTCGCGCGTCAGGCCGCCCGGGCCCAGTGCGGAGACACGACGCTTGTGCGTGATCTCGGACAGCGGGTTGGTCTGGTCCATGAACTGCGACAGCTGGGACGCACCGAAGAACTCCTTCAGCGCCGCGGAGATCGGCTTGGAGTTGATCAGGTCGTGCGGCATCAGCGGCTCTTGTTCCGCCTGGCCCAGGCGTTCCTTCACGGCCTTCTCGATGCGGGCGAGGCCGGTGCGGTACTGGTTCTCGGCCAGCTCGCCGACGCAGCGCACGCGGCGGTTGCCCAGGTGGTCGATGTCGTCCACTTCGCCGCGGCCGTTGCGCAGGTCGACGAGGATCTTCACGACGGCCAGGATGTCGTCGTTGGTCAGCACCATCGGGCCCGTGCTCTCGTCACGGCCGACCTTGGCGTTGAACTTCATGCGGCCCACGCGCGACAGGTCGTACGTGTCCGGGTTGTAGAACAGGCGCTGGAACAGGGCCTGCACCGCGTCCTCGGTCGGCGGCTCGCCGGGGCGCATCATGCGGTAGATGGCGACGCGGGCGGCGAACTCGTCCACGGTCTCGTCGATGCGCAGCGTCTGCGACATGTACGGGCCCTGGTCCAGCTCGTTCGTGTAGATCGCCTGGATGTCCTGGATGCCGGCGGCGCGCAGCTTCTTGAGCAGCGACTCGGTCAGCTCGTCGTTCGCCTTCGCGATGATCTCGCCCGTGTCCGGGTCGATGATGTTGCGCGCGACGACGCGGCCCACGAGGAAGTCTTCCGGCACGCTGATGTGCGTGGTGCCGGACTGCTCGAGCTCGCGGGTGTGGCGGGCGGTGACGCGCTTGTCCTTCGGCACGACGACCTTGCCGGACTTGTCGGTGATGTCGAAGCGGGCGACTTCACCGCGCAGGCGCTCGGAGACGAACTCCAGCTGCGCGCCGCTGTCCATGAGGCGGAAGTTGTCGTTGACGAAGAAGTTCGCCAGGATGGTTTCCGGCGTCAGGCCGATGGCCTTCAGCAGGATGGTGACCGGCATCTTGCGGCGGCGGTCGACGCGGAAGTACAGCACGTCCTTCGGGTCGAATTCGAAGTCGAGCCAGGAGCCGCGGTAGGGGATGATGCGGGCGGAGAACAGCAGCTTGCCCGAGCTGTGCGTCTTGCCCTTGTCGTGTTCGAAGAAGACGCCCGGCGAGCGGTGCAGCTGGGAGACGATCACGCGCTCGGTGCCGTTGATGATGAACGAGCCCTTGTCGGTCATCAGGGGCACCTCGCCCATGTAGACCTCCTGCTCCTTCACTTCCTTCACGACCTTGCTCTGCGGCGTGGAGGACTCGCGGTCATAGATGATCAGCTGCACGCGCGCGCGCACCGCCGAGGCGAAGGTCAGCCCGCGGGTCTGGCATTCGCGCACGTCGAAGGCGGGCTTGGCCAGGTTGTATTCGATGAACTTCATCTCCACGAACCCGTTGTGCGACACGATCGGGAAGGCGGAGTCGAACGCGGCCTGCAGGCCCTCGATGGTGCGCTTCTGGGGCGCCACGTCGGCTTGGAGGAAGGCGGTGTACGCATCCTTCTGCATCTGCAGGAGGTACGGAACTTCGAGCACGCTGTCGCGTTTGCCGAAGCTTTTGCGGATGCGCTTGCGTTCGGTGTAAGAATAGGCCATGAGATCTCCGGGCTAGGTCTCGCAACTGGCGGCCCCAGGACAAGGGGCGTTCTTGGCGGGTTGGCCACTACCAACCTTGGCGGACGGCACCGCGTTGCACGGCGCCCGAACCAAGCAGTCTTCTGCAGTCGGATCAGAAAACACTAGAAAAACTCCTCTCGCTGGGGCAGCTTTTCTGGTGGTCTCTGGAACGGCAAAGGCTGGAGGCCCTTGTCGGGCGCTCCAGCCTCGGCGACCAGGGGCGAATTACTTCAGTTCGACCTTGGCGCCGGCGTCTTCCAGCTTCTTCTTGGCAGCTTCGGCGTCGGCCTTGTTCATGCCTTCCTTGACGGGCTTCGGAGCGCCGTCGACCAGGTCCTTGGCTTCCTTCAGGCCCAGGCCGGTGATTTCACGGACGGCCTTGATGACGCCCACCTTCTGCGCGCCGGCTTCGACCAGCTGCACGGTGAACTCGGTCTTCTCTTCGGCAGCGGCGGCAGCGCCACCGCCAGCACCACCACCGGCGGCCGGAGCGGCCATGGCGGCGGCGGAAACGCCGAACTTCTCTTCGATGGCCTTGACCAGGTCGTTGAGTTCCATGACGGACATGCTGTCGAGCGCCGTCAGAAATTCGTCTTTGTTGAATGCCATTTTGAATGTTCCTGAATAAGTTGGTTACCCGTAGGGACGCTCTGCCTTAGGCGGCAGCAGCGGCGCCTTCTTCCTTCTTCTTCGCCAGCGCGCCCAGCACCACGGCGGTGCGGGAGATCGGCGACATCAGCAGGCCGCACAGCTGGGCCAGCAGAACTTCCTTCGAGGGGATGTTCGCCAGTTGCTTCACGCCGTTGACGTCCAGCGCCTTGCCCGCGAACGAACCACCGCGAATGACCAGCTTGTCGTTGGTCTTCGCGAAGTCGGCCACCACCTTGGCGGCGGCGACTGCGTCCACGGAGAAGCCGTAGATCAGCGGACCGGTCATCTGGTCACCGACGCTCTCGAAGGTCGTGCCCTGCACGGCGCGGCGGGCCAGGGTGTTCTTCAGAACACTCAGGTCCACGCCAGCGCCGCGCGCGGCGACGCGCAGCTTCGTCATGTCGGCGACCGTGATGCCGCGGTATTCCGCCATCACCAGCGTTTGAGCTTTAGCTGCGAGAGCGGCGACTTCCTCGACCACCGCTTGCTTCTCACTGCGATTCAGACTCAAGGTCTACTCCTTTGATTGCGCTCCGGTTGCCCTTCGCGCGCCCTAGTACCAAGCGACCAACCGTCTTCAGAAATCTCTCAATTCCGTCTGTCGGCGGGATCGCCATCTGCGCTGGCTGCATTGATTAAGAGGACTCGCGCCCTCGCCAGCGGTCTTGGATGGCCCCCCGGTTCCCCGGAGGCCCACCACATCGCCGGGTTGCCCCGGCAAAATCAGAGGTGCCCGAGCAATCGCGCCGTGCGCTTCATGGTCCGGCACCTCGTCATGGCTTACGCAGCGGCCTGGCCCTGCGCGTTCACGGTCTGCAGGTCCACGCGGACGCCGAGGCCCATCGTGGAAGACACGGCCACCTTGCGCAGGTAGACGCCCTTGCTCGACGCCGGCTTGGCCTTGTTCAGCGCCTCGATCAGCGCCACCAGGTTGCCCTGCAGCTTGTCGGCGTCGAACGAGCGGCGGCCCAGCGTCGCGTGGATGATGCCGGCCTTGTCGGCGCGGAACTGCACCTGGCCCGCCTTGGCGTTCTTCACCGCGGTGGCGACGTCCGGCGTCACGGTGCCGACCTTCGGGTTCGGCATCAGGCCGCGCGGGCCCAGGATCTGGCCCAGCGTGCCGACCACGCGCATCGCGTCGGGGGCGGCGATCACCACGTCGAACGGCATGTCGCCGGCCTTCACGCGGGCAGCCAGGTCGTCCATGCCGACCACGTCGGCGCCGGCGGCCTTGGCTTCTTCGGCCTTGGCGCCCTGGGCGAACACGGCGACACGCTTGGTCTTGCCGGTGCCGTTGGGCATCACGACAGCGCCGCGAACGACCTGGTCGGACTTCTTCGGGTCGATGCCGAGCTGCACGGCCACGTCGATGGACTCATCGAACTTGGCGGTGGCGGCTTCCTTGACCATGCCCAGGGCGTCGGCCAGGGGGTACAGCTTGGTGCTGTCGACCTTGCCCTGCAGGGCCTTCTGCTTCTTCGTGAGCTTCGCCATGATCAGAGGCCCTCCACCGTGATGCCCATGGAGCGGGCGGAACCGGCCAGCGTGCGCACGGCGGCGTCGACGTTGGCGGCGTTCATGTCCTTCAGCTTGGTCTTGGCGATCTCTTCCAGCTGGGCGCGGGTGATCTTGCCGACCTTGTCGGTATGGGGCTTGGCGGAGCCCTTGTCCAGCTTGATGGCCTTCTTGATCAGGACGGTCGCGGGCGGCGTCTTGATGATGAAGGTGAAGCTCTTGTCCGCGAACGCGGTGATCACCACCGGCAGCGGCAGACCGGGCTCGACGCCCTGGGTCTGGGCGTTGAACGCCTTGCAGAACTCCATGATGTTCAGGCCGCGCTGGCCGAGCGCGGGGCCGATCGGGGGCGACGGGTTCGCCTTGCCGGCCGGGACTTGCAGCTTGATGAAGCCGACAATCTTCTTAGCCATGTCTTTGGTTCCTTGCGGGTGATAGCGCCTTGCGGCTCCCCGGGGGTTGGAGGCTCTTTGCTGGGGTGAACTTCGTTCAACCCAACCTACGATCCGCGCCGAGCCAGGTAGCGCGGATCAGGAAACTCAGGTTTTCTCGACCTGGCTGAATTCCAGTTCGACGGGCGTCGCGCGGCCGAAGATGGTCACGGACACGCGCACCTTGCTCTTCTCGTAGTTGACTTCCTCGACCGTGCCGTTGAAGTCGGTGAACGGGCCGTCCTTGACGCGCACGTACTCGCCCACCGTGAATTCGACCTTGTGGCGCGGCTTCTCCACGCCCTCTTCCATCTGGCCCATGATCTTGGCGACTTCGTCGTCGCTGATCGGGGCCGGGCGGTTCTTGGCGCCGCCCACGAAGCCGGTCACCTTGTTGGTGTGCTTCACCAGGTGCCAGGTGTCGTCGTTCATGACCATCTGCACCAGCACGTAGCCGGGGTAGAAGCGGCGCTCGGACGTGCGCTTCTGGCCGTTCTTGATCTCGACGACTTCCTCGGTGGGCACCAGGATCTCGCCGAACATGTGCTGCATGCCGGCGCGGTTGATGCGCTCCTTGATGTTGCGCTCCACCGCCTTCTCCATGCCGGAGTAGGCGTGGACCACGTACCAGCGCAGGTCGGGGTTGGCAACCTTGGCGGCCGCACCCGGAATCTCCGGCTGGCCTTCGGCCGCGGCGTTTTCGATCTCGCTCATTACTTCTTCCACCCCAGGATCAGGTCGTAGAACACCCACTCGAGGCTCTTGTCGGTCACCCAGAGGAAGAGGGCCATCAGGACGACGAAGCCGAACACGTAGGCCGTCATCTGGATCGCCTCGCGGCGCGCGGGCCACACGACCTTCTTCACTTCCTTGACGGAGTCGCGGCCGAAGGCGATGAACTCCTTGCCCGGCTCCGAGGTGAGGAACACGGCGACGGCGGCCACCAGGCCCACCACCAGCGCGCCCCACTGCGCCACCTGGCCCTGCTTGGCCAGGAGGTAGAAGCCGGCCAGCGCGGCGATCACCAGCGCGATGGCGGCACCCACCTTCGCCTTGTCGGCGCCGGTGGAGACGGTTTCAACTTGGGTCGTGGCCATGGAGCGCGCGTCTTCCTGCGTAAATATTTCGGGTGTCGTTCAAGACACTGAAGCCCGACACACGGGTCGGGCTTGGTTCTGGAGTGCCACTCAGGTGGCAGGGGCAGTAGGAATCGAACCTACAACCTTCGGTTTTGGAGACCGACGCTCTGCCAATTGAGCTATACCCCTCCGGCAACCAGTCGGTTTTTCGGGCAACCCGGCATTATGCCGGATCCCGAAAAACCACAATCACTCCATGATCTTGGCGACGACGCCGGCGCCGACGGTCTTGCCGCCTTCGCGGATGGCGAAGCGCAGGCCTTCTTCCATGGCGATCGGGGCGATCAGCTTGACGGTGATCGTCACGTTGTCGCCGGGCATGACCATTTCCTTGTCCTTCGGCAGCTCGATCGCGCCGGTCACGTCCGTCGTGCGGAAGTAGAACTGCGGGCGATAGTTGTTGAAGAACGGCGTGTGGCGGCCGCCTTCGTCCTTGGACAGCACGTACACCTCGGCGGTGAAGTGCGTGTGCGGCTTGATGGAGCCGGGCTTGCACAGCACCTGGCCGCGCTCGACTTCCTCGCGCTTGGTGCCGCGCAGCAGGATACCGACGTTGTCGCCGGCCTGGCCCTGGTCCAGCAGCTTGCGGAACATTTCCACGCCCGTGCAGGTGGTCTTGAGCGTCGCCTTCAGGCCGACGATCTCGATTTCCTCGCCGACCTTGATCACGCCGCGCTCCACGCGACCGGTCACCACGGTGCCGCGGCCGGAGATGGAGAACACGTCTTCCACCGGCATCAGGAACGCACCGTCCACGGCGCGCTCGGGCGTCGGGATGTAGGTGTCCAGGGCTTCCGCCAGCTTCATGATGGCCTGCTCGCCCAGCTCGCCCTTGTCGCCTTCCAGCGCCAGCTTGGCCGAGCCCTTGACGATGGGGGTGTCGTCGCCGGGGAAGTCGTACTTGGACAGCAGCTCGCGCACTTCCATCTCGACCAGTTCCAGCAGCTCGGCGTCGTCCACCATGTCGCACTTGTTCAGGAACACGATGATGTAGGGCACGCCCACCTGGCGCGCCAGCAGGATGTGCTCGCGCGTCTGGGGCATCGGGCCGTCGGCGGCGGACACGACCAGGATCGCGCCGTCCATCTGGGCGGCGCCGGTGATCATGTTCTTCACGTAGTCGGCGTGGCCAGGGCAGTCCACGTGCGCGTAGTGACGGTTCTGCGTCTCGTATTCGACGTGCGCGGTGTTGATCGTGATGCCGCGGGCCTTCTCTTCGGGGGCCGCGTCGATCTGGTCGTACGCCTTGGCTTCGCCGCCGAACTTGGTCGACAGCACGGTCGTGATCGCCGCCGTCAGGGTCGTCTTGCCATGGTCCACGTGGCCGATGGTGCCCACGTTGACGTGCGGCTTGGTCCGCTCGAACTTACCTTTTGCCATTTTTTTCGACTCCGAAAAAAGTAACGATCACAATCGCTGACTGGTGCAGTCACAGGGAACGCACCACTTGTCGTGGTGCCCTTGGCGGGAATCGGACCCGCGACCTCTCCCTTACCAAGGGAGTGCTCTACCACTGAGCCACAAGGGCGAAATTCTTCAGGGCCTCGATGATGCGCTTATGGAGCGGGAGACGGGAATCGAACCCGCGTCATTAGCTTGGAAGGCTAAGGTTCTACCATTGAACTACTCCCGCGTCGGGTGTGGTTCAAAGGCCGACCCGGGCGCCCGTCACGGCTATCAGCTCACCCAAAACTCATCAATTCAAAGCGTCTCGCTGGTGGAGGAGGCTGGATTCGAACCAGCGTAGGCGTAAGCCAACAGATTTACAGTCTGCCCCCTTTAGCCACTCGGGCACCCCTCCGCGAGGAACCGCAGACTATAGCAGCTTTCGGACGCCCGGACGGCGCCGACTCCCACTTTCCGCCCCGGAACGGCGAGCTGCAAGCTGGCTGACAGGGGCGCGGCGCGCTCTGTCACGACCTTCCGCACGGATGTTGCTACCGTGGGGACATGCGCACGATCAACCTGGCCCTGCAGGGCGGCGGCTCGCACGGCGCCTTCACCTGGGGCGTGCTCGATGCGCTGCTCGAAGACGGCCGCATCGCCTTCGAAGGGCTCAGCGGCACCAGCGCCGGGGCCGTCAATGCGGTGGCGTTCGCCGGCGGCTGGGCCACGGGGCTGGCGCAGGGACGGGACCCGCGCGAAGCCGCCCGCGAGAAGCTCGCCGGCATCTGGTACCGCGTCAGCGCGCTCGGCAGCCTCGGCACGCTGCAGCAGCAGTTCACGCGCATGCTGTGGGGCGGGCTGCCGCCGGAGCTGTCGCCCGGCAACTTCATCGGCAACGCGTGGCGCGGCCTGCTCTCCCCGTACAACAGCAACCCGCTGGACATCAACCCGCTGCGCAAGATGCTGGAGGAGGAGATCGACTTCGGGGCCGTCGCGGCCCAGAAGGAACTGAAGGTCTTCGTTTCCGCCACGCACGTGAACACCGGGAAGGCCGTGGTGTTCACGGGCCGGCAGCTCGATGCCCGCGCCGTGCTCGCGTCGGCCTGTTTGCCGATGCTGTTCCAGGCGGTGGAGATCGACGGGCAGGCGTACTGGGACGGCGGCTATTCCGTGAACCCCGCGCTGTCGCCGCTGATCCAGGAGTGCGCGGCGGCCGACGTGCTGCTCGTGCAGATCAATCCGCTCACGCGCAACCACACGCCGCGCAGCTCCGCGGACATCCTCGACCGCATCAACGAGCTGACCTTCAACGCGAGCCTGCTGACGCAGATGCGCGCGATCGACTTCGTGAACCAGCTGATCGCGGACGGCGCCGTCTCGCACGCGCGCTGCAAGGCCGTGCGCGTGCACCGCGTCGAGGGCGGGGCGGCCCTGGAGGCCTTTCCAGCCTCGAGCAAGACCTCGGCGGACGGCGTGATGATCAACAAGCTCTTCGATGCCGGCCGGATCGCCGCGAAGGAATGGCTCGAGCGCCACTACGAAGCGCTGGGGCACCGGGCCACGGTGGACATCCGCCGCGACTACCTGGACGACACGCGCATGGCGCTCCCCTATCCCGCGCATGCGCTGCCACGCTCCGTGGGGCGCGGCTTCCGGCCGTGGCTGCAGCGCCTGCTGGGGCGCGGCTAGCTACCAGCGGATCGGCGGGTCCAGCAGTTCCTGCAGCCTCGCGAGGTGCGCGGCAGCCTGCTGCACGAATTCCTGCTTGAAGTCGTTGGACGGATGGCGCGAACGCAGCACGCGTTCGGCGGGCACGGGCAACCCGGCCACCGTGGCATCGAAGAACTCCTGCGCCGGCTTGCCCCAGAGCCAGGCCACCGGAACGTCCTGCCCCGCATCGACACGGGTGCGGTACAGCGCACGCACCACCCCCATCGTCCAGTCCTGCCAGCCCACCTTCATGTGGCTGCCGATCTCGCCCTGGCGCACGGTGAGCGCGACGTTGAGCAGCAGCACGCCTTGCCGTGCCCAGGGTTCCAGGTCGGCGATGCGCGGGCGCGAGAAGCCGGGCAGGTGCGTCTCGAAGGCCTTGTAGACGTTGCGCATCGAAGCGGGAATGCCCTTGAGCGAGCAGAACGCGAGGCCCGTCGCATCGCCCGGCCGCGGATACGGGTCCTGGCCGATGACGACCAGCCGCACGTCCTGCGGAGCGACGAGTTCGAACGCGCGGAACGGACGCGCCGGGGCGACCGTTCCGGATTTCGCATCGGCATCCACCTTGCGTGCGATCGCCGCCGCATGCGCATCGAGCCCCTCGCACAGGGCACGCCACGCCGGCGGCAGGTCCTGCCAGGCTGCGGACAGCGGACGCGTGAGCGGCCCGGTGATGTCCTCGAACCCCAGGGGGGACTGCGTCGCCATCAGCTTGCGAACAGCGCCGCGAGTGCCTCGCCGGGCTCCTTGGCGCGCATGAAGGCCTCGCCGACGAGGAAGGCATGCACGCCCGCCGCCCGCATCTTCTGCACGTCCTCGCGCTGCAGGATGCCGGACTCGGTGACCAGCAGCCGGTCGGCAGGGACGTCCGCCAGCATGCCCAACGTGGTGTCGAGGCTCACCTCGAAGGTCCGCAGGTTGCGGTTGTTGATGCCCACCAGCTTCGTCTTCAGCTTCAGCGCGCGCTGCAGTTCCTCGCCGTCGTGCACTTCGACCAGGACCGCCATGTCCAGGCTGCGGGCGACCGCCTCCAGCTCCGCCATCCGCGCGTCGTCCAGGCAGGCCGCGATCAGCAGGATGCAGTCGGCGCCCATCACGCGCGACTCGTACACCTGGTACGGATCGACCAGGAAGTCCTTGCGCAATACCGGCAGGTCGCAGGACGCGCGCGCCTGCTTCAGGTAGTCCGGCTCGCCCTGGAAGAACTGGCGGTCCGTGAGCACCGAGAGGCAGGCGGCCCCGTGCTCGGCGTAGCTCTGGGCGATGTCGGCCGGGATGAAGTCCTCGCGGATCACGCCCTTGCTCGGGCTCGCCTTCTTCACTTCGGCGATGACGGCCGGCTGCCCGGCGGCGATCTTCGCGCGCAGCGCGCCTTCGAAGTCGCGCGTGAGCACGCGGCTGAACGCATCCTCGCGCATCGCCTCCAGCGATTTCTTCTTCTTCGCGGCAGCGACTTCCTCGTGCTTGACCGCGACGATCTTCTGCAGGATGTCGCTCATCTCAGGCACCGAGCGTCTTCGACACGTCCACCAGCTGCTCCAGCTTCGCCTTCGCGGCGCCGCTCTCGAGCGCGGCGCGCGCCCTGGCGATGCCGTCCGCGATGGTGCCGGCGACATTGGCGGCGTACAGCGCCGCACCCGCGTTGAGGATCACGATGTCGCGCGCGGCGCCCTTCTCGTTGTCCAGCACCTGCCGCATCAGCGCGAGCGACTCCTGCGGTGTCTCGACCTTGAAGGAGCGGTTGCTCGCCATCGGCAGGCCGAAGTCCTCCGGGTGGATCTCGTACTCGCTGATCTCGCCGTTCTTCAACTCGCCCACCATGGTGGCCGCGCCCAGGCTCACTTCGTCCATGCCGTCGCGGCCATAGACCACGAGCGCGTGCTCGGCGCCCAGGCGCTGCAGCGCACGCACCTGGATGCCGACGAGGTCGGGGTGGAACACGCCCATCAGGATGTTGGGCGCGCTCGCGGGATTGGTCAGCGGGCCGAGGATGTTGAAGAGGGTGCGCACGCCCAGCTCCTTGCGCACCGGCGCGACGTTCTTCATCGCGGGATGGTGGTTGGGCGCGAACATGAAGCCGATGCCCGTCTCCTGGATGCACCGCGCGATGGCTTCCGGCGACAGGTTGATGTTGAGGCCCATCGCCTCCAGCACGTCGGCGCTGCCGCTCTTGCTCGACACGCTGCGGCCGCCGTGCTTGCTCACCTTGGCGCCCGCCGCCGCCACGACGAACATGGAGCAGGTGGAGATGTTGAAGGTGTGCGAGCCGTCGCCGCCGGTGCCGACGATGTCGACCAGGTTCTTCTTGTCCGCGACGTTCACCTTGGTGGAGAACTCGCGCATCACCTGCGCCGCGGCGGTGATCTCGCCGATGGTCTCCTTCTTCACGCGCAGGCCGGTGACGATGGCGGCCGTCATCACGGGCGAGAGCTCGCCGCTCATGATCAGGCGCATGATCTTCAGCATCTCGTCGTGGAAGATCTCGCGGTGCTCGATGGTGCGCTGCAGCGCTTCCTGGGGGGTGATCATGGTGGGCTCCTTAGCGGGAGGGATTGTCGGCCAGCGCGAGGCGCAGGCCGAAGGCGACGAACAGGGCACCGGCGGCGCGATCGAGCCAGTGCATGCCGCGCTGCACGGCGCCGTGGCGCGTCATCCATGCGGCGGCGAGCGCCCAGCCGGCGTTGATGGCGACGCTGTTCACGTTGAACACCGTGCCGAGGGCGAGGAAGGCGAAGGCCTTGTGCTCCGTCTCCGGCGCGATGAACTGCGGCACGAAGGCGAGGAAGAAGATGGCGACCTTGGGATTGAGGGCGTTCGTGAGAAACCCGCCACGGAAGATGCTCCACAACGATGGCTGTTCGTAGGGTGGCGCCGCGCCAGCGGCGGACGGTGAGCCGCCAGGCGAACCCCACCGTTGCGGCGTGCCCTTCGCAAACACCAACCGCACGCCCACCCACACCAGGTACGCCGCCCCCGCCCACTTCAACACCGTGAACGCCGTGGCCGACGCTGCCAGCAAGGCACTCACCCCCACCGCCGCGGCGAAGATGTGGACGAAACACCCGGCGTTGATGCCCAGGGCCGCGACCACGCCGGCGCGCACTCCGCTCTTCAGCGCGTGCGTGACGATGTAGAGGACGTCGGGTCCCGGCGTGAGGTTCAGCAGGATGCCCGCTCCGATGAACAGCAGCAGGTGCTGGAAGTCCGGCATCGCTTCAGCCCCGGAAGCAGGAGCGGATCGCCGCCACGGCACGGTCGACGCCAGCGGCATCGACGTCCAGGTGCGTGACGAAGCGCAGGCGGTACAGGCCGGTCGCCAGCACGCCCTGCTTCTTCAGGGCGTCCACCAACCCGGCGGACTTCCCGCGTGCGGGCCCCACCAGGTCGACGAAGAGGATGTTCGTGTGCGGTGCCTCCACCTGCACGCCGTCCAGCCCGGCGAGACCTTCGGCCAGCCGCCGCGCGAGCGCATGGTCCTGCGCGAGGCGGTCCACGTGGTGATCCAGTGCGTGGCTCGCTGCAGCCGCCAGCATGCCGGACTGCCGCATCGCGCCGCCCGCCATCTTGCGGATGCGCCTTGCCCGCGCGATCAGGTCCTTCGTCCCGCAAAGCGCCGAACCCACCGGCGCGCCGAGTCCCTTGCTGAAGCACACCGACACGCTGTCGAACAGGCTGGCGATGCGACGCGCTTCCTTGCGCGCGTCGCCGCCCGCTGCCTGTGCAACCGCTGCATTGAAGAGGCGGGCGCCATCCAGGTGCGTGGCGAGCCCCTTGCGCTTCGCCAGTGCCGTCGCCTCCTGCAGGTAGCCGAACGGCAGCACCTTGCCGCCCAGCGTGTTCTCCAGCGCCAGCAGCCGCGTGCGGGCGAAGTGCGGATCGTCCGGCTTGATCGCCGCTTCGATGTCCGCCAGTGCCAGCGAGCCGTCGGCCTGGTGTTCCAGCGGCTGCGGCTGCACGCTGCCGAAGACCGCGGCACCGCCGCCTTCCCAGCGGTAGCAGTGCTGCAGCTGGCCCACGATGTACTCGTCGCCGCGTCCGCAGTGCGAGAGCACGCCACAGAGATTGCTCTGGGTTCCCGTCGGCACGAACAGCGCCGCCTCGAACCCCAGCATGCCGGCGATCTTCTCCTGCAGCGCGTTGACGCTCGGATCGTCGCCGAACACGTCGTCCCCCAGCGGGGCCGCCTGCATGGCCTGCCGCATGGCGGCGGTGGGTTGCGTGACGGTATCGCTGCGGAGATCGACGATCGTGTTCACTTGGCCTGCTCCAGGAAGTTCTTCAGCATCGCATGCCCATGCTCGGTGAGGATGGACTCGGGGTGGAACTGCACGCCTTCGACGGCGATGTCCTGGTGCCGCACGCCCATGATCTCCCCGTCGGGCGTCCAGGCGGTCACCTTCAGCTCCTTCGGGCAGCTCTCGCGCTCGATGGCGAGCGAGTGGTAGCGGTTCACCGTGAAGTGCTCGGGCAGCCCGGAGAACACGCCTTCGCGCGTCGTCGTGATCTCGCTGGTCTTGCCGTGCATCAGCTGCTGCGCACGAATGATCCTGCCCCCGAAGGCAGCGCCGATGGACTGGTGCCCGAGGCACACGCCGAGGATGGGCAGCTTGCCGGCGAAATGCCTGATCGCTTCCACCGAGACGCCGGCTTCCGCGGGAGAGCACGGGCCTGGCGAGATCACGAGCCGATCGGGCCGCCGCTCCGCGATTCCCGCGAGATCGATCTCGTCGTTGCGGAACACCTCGACCTCCGCCCCGAGCTCGCCGAAATACTGCACCAGGTTGAAGGTGAAGCTGTCGTAGTTGTCGACCATCAGTAGCTTCATGAGGCTCTCCTGGAAACAGCCGAACAGCCGGACGCAAAAGTCGCAAAGGTTCCGCAAAAGTCGCGAAAGGGATCCGGTGCATGCTTCATAGCTTGTTCACCATGCGATGGATTCCCTTGGTGACCGGGAATACGTTGAAGTTGATGAGGAGCCCCAGCTTGTGCCCCGAATGACGCAGGTAGGTAAGAAGCTGGGCCCTGTGCGATTCGCCAAGCGCCTCGATGGCTTTGAGTTCGACGACTACCGATTCTTCGACGATGAAATCTGCGCGATACAAAACGCCTATGTCGACGCCCTTGTAGTTGCCGGAGATCGCCGCCTCCTTCCGGTACTTCAATCCCCTCTGTGCGAATTCGACCGCCAGCGCGCCTGAATACGCGCTTTCAAGCAGCCCTGTCCCCAGCACCCTCTGGACTTCGACAGCTGCGCCGATGATCGCGTGCGAACAGTCTCCCTCCACCTCCGGCTGTTCCTTTTGCGACTTTTGCGGAACCTTTGCGACTTTTGCGTCCGGCTGTCCGGTATTCATTCCAGCCCCTCCTCCACCAGCTCGCTCGCCCGCATCAGCGCCCTCGCCTTCGCTTCCGTTTCCTTCCACTCCAGCTCCGGCACCGAATCGGCGACCACGCCTGCCGCGGCTTGCACGTACAGCGTCTGGTCCTTGATGATGCCGGTGCGGATGGCGATGGCGACGTCCATGTCGCCGGCGTAGCTGAGGTAGCCGCAGGCGCCGCCGTAGATGCCGCGCTTGGTGGGCTCCAGCTGGTCGATCAGCTCCATGGCGTGCACCTTGGGCGCGCCGCTCAGCGTGCCGGCCGGGAAGGTCGCCTTGAGCACGTCCATGCTGGTCATGCCCTCCTTCAGCAGGCCTTCCACGTTGCTCACGATGTGCATCACGTGGCTGTAGCGCTCCACCACGAAGGCCTCGGTCACCTTGACGGAGCCAGTCTGCGCGATGCGGCCGATGTCATTGCGCGCCAGGTCGATCAGCATCACGTGCTCGGCGCGCTCCTTGGCGTCTCCCAGCAGCTCCGTCTCCACCGCCTTGTCCACTTCCGGCGTCGCACCGCGCGGACGCGTGCCGGCGAGCGGGCGGATGGTGACCTTCTGGCCTTCGGGCGTCTGCTCCTGCCGCACCAGGATCTCCGGCGAGGCGCCCACCACATGGAAGTCGCGCCCGTCCGCCGTCGCGCCGGTGAAGTTGTAGAAATACATGTACGGGCTGGGGTTCAGCGAACGCAGCGCCCGGTACAGCGACAGCGGCGACTCCGTGTAGCGCTTCTTGATCCGCTGCCCCACCTGCACCTGCATGAAGTCGCCGGCGGCGATCAGCTCCTTCGCCCGCTCGACCGCCTTCAGGTAGTCGGCCTTCGCGAACTCGCGCTCCGCCGGGAAGGTCTCGGTCTGGCGCACGGTGGGCGCGCTCACGGAGTACTTCAGCTGGTCCTTCAGTTCACGCAGGCGGCGCTTGCCGTTCGAATACGCCTCGGGCTTGCCCGGATCCACGTAGACGATCAGGTACAGCTTGCCCGAGAGGTTGTCGATGACCGCCAGCTCCTCGCACTGCAGCAGCAGGATGTCCGGCGTGCCGAGGGTATCCGGCGGGCAGGTCTTCTCCAGCTTCTTCTCGATGTAGCGCACCGTGTCGTAGCCGAAGTAGCCGGCCAGGCCGCCGCAGAAGCGTGGCAGCCCCGGACGCAGCGCCACCTTGAAGCGCTTCTGGTACGCCTCGACGAACTCCAGCGGGTTGCCCTGCGCCGTCTCCACCACCTGGCCGTCCGTGACGACTTCGGTGCGCGCGTCGGCGCCGAAGCCGCTCGCACGCAGGAAGGTGCGCGCCGGCAGGCCGATGAAGCTGTAGCGGCCGAAGCGCTCGCCGCCGACGACGGACTCCAGCAGGAAACTGAGCTTGCCGCCGCCCTTGGCGTGCGCGAGCTTCAGGTACAGGGACAAGGGGGTTTCGAGGTCCGCGAACGCCTCGGCGATCAGCGGAATGCGGTTGTGGCCTTGCAGCGCAAGGCTCTTGAATTCCAGCTCGGTGATCAAGGGTGAGCCTCCACAAGCTCTGCGGCGTGTCGCACGCCGCGGGGGGATCCGAAGTGCCTCCGGGACGGAGGCGCGGGGGCACGGGCTGCCCCGTGCTTTCAGGTGCGCACTTGAACAGGCTTACGCCAGGGCCAGGCTCCCCGGTCGCTGCAACCTGCAATCATCGTGCGGTGGATGAACATACCGGACCAGTGTAGCAAACACTGCCGCGCCGGCCAGCGCGGCAGCAGAAGGGCCGTGCTTTTCGCGCTACGACCGCGGCGCGGGAGCGGAGACGAAGAGGTTCAGGCCCAGGCGCTCCGAAAGGAAGCGGGTGACCAGTTGCCCGCGCACGCTGTTGCCGGCCGCGTCCAGCGGCGGCGAGTACGTGGCCACCGCGCCCTTGCCCGGCGAGACCGTCACGATGCCGCCGCTCACGCCGCTCTTGCCGGGAAGCCCCACGTCGTACAGCCAGAGGCCGGACCGCTCGTACAGGCCCGCCGTCGCCATGACCGCCAGGACGCGCCGGCAGGTGTCGGCGGCGACGACCTGTTCGCTGGTGACGGGGTTGACGCCGCCGCTGGCCAGCGTGGCACCCATCACCGCGAGATCGCGCGCGGTGACCAGCAGGGAGCATTGGCGCGTGTAGACGTCGGTCGCCTCGTCCGGATCGCAGTACAGGCGCTGGTAGCCGCGCAGCAGGTGGGCCACGCCGGCATTGCGCTGGTTGGTCGCCGCCTCGGACCGGTACACGCGTTCGTCGAACGCGAGCGGGCGGCCCGCGAAGCGCGACAGCCCCTGCTGCACGTTCTGCCAGCGCTCCTCGGCGTTCGCGCCGGGCACGAGGCTGGTGGTGGCGATCGCGCCGGAGTTCACCATGGGGTTGGTCGTGCGGTCCGCGCGCAGCTCCACGGCCATGATGGAGTTGAACGCGAGGCCTGTCGCATCCACTCCGAGCCGCAGCGCGGCCTCCTCCGCGCCGAGCGCGTCGCAGACGAGCGCGAAGGCGAAGGGCTTGGAGACGCTCTGGATCGAGAACGCCTGCTCGGCATCCCCCAGCGCGAAGGTGTCGCCACGCGTATTGGCCAGGCAGATGCCGAAGGCGTCCGGATCCGCCTCGGCGAGCGCCGGGATGTAGTCGGCCACCGCGCCCGCGCGCTCGCTGCGGAAGCGCGCATAGGCGGTTTCCACCAGCGCGCGGATCTCGTCGCGCGAGGGCAGCGCGCCGGTGGAGACGAAGGACCGGGACGTGTCCATCGGCGTGTCCTCAGGCCAGCGCCTTGCCCACGACCTCCGCGGTCTCCCGCGAGAGGCCCGGCTTCGCGGCGATCTGCTCCAGGGCCGCACGCATCAGGTCGCGCCGCACCGGCTCGAAGCGCCCGTAGCGCTCGAAGTTGCGCACCATGCGCGAGGCGACCTGCGGGTTCACCGCGTCGAGCAGCAGGGCCTGCTCCGTCATCAGGCGGTAGCCGGAGCCGTCCGCCGCATGGAAGTTCACCTGGTTCACGCCGAAGCTCCCGAGCAGCGCGTACACCTTGTTCGGGTTCTGCAGCGTGAACGCGGGGTGGAGCGTGAGGTCGCGCACGCGCTCCACCGTGCCGGGCAGGCGCGAGAGCGCTTCCGTGGCCAGCCACTTGTCCACCACCAGCGGCTCGTCCTGCCACTTCGCGTAGAACGCGTCGAGCGCCACGCGGCGCTCGGGGCAGTCGCAGTTGGCCAGCGCGGAGAGCGCGGCCAGCGCGTCGGTCATGTTCGTGGCGGTCTCCAGCTGCCGCACGGCCCGCTGGCGCGTCGTGGGCGCACCGAGGTCCATCAGGAAGGCGAGCGACAGGTTGCGCAGCGCGCGCCGGCCGGCGGAGACCGCATCCGGGCTGTACGCGCCCGGCGTTTCGTACCGTTCGTACGCGCCCTGGAAAGCATCGTGCAGCCGCTCCGCGAGGAAGGTGCGCATCGCGAAGCGCACGCGATGCACGGCCAGGGGGTCGATCTCCTGCAGCTGTTCGGCGACGACGACTTCGGGCGGGAGCGATAGCGCTTCGGCGGCGAAGGCCGGGTCCTGCTCCGCGTCGGCGAGCACGCGGCCGAAGGCCTGCGCGAGGTAGTCGGGGAACTGCACGGGCCGTCCCGCGCGGAAGTCCGCGACGCCCACCAGCAGCAGGTCCATGGCGAGACGCTGGCCCGCTTCCCAGCGGTTGAAGGGATCGCTGTCGTAGCCGAGGAGCAGCTGCAGCGCGTCCTCGTCGTACGGGTAGTCGACGAGCACCGGCGCCGAGAAGTTGCGCGCCAGCGAGGGCACCGGCCGCGCCGGCACGTCGAGGAAACGGAACACCTCCGTCTCCCCGCGCAGCGACAGCACGGTGCTGGTGCCGCGCCCGTTCTTCTCGCCTTCGACGCGCAGCGCGAACTCGCGGCCGTTCGGCCCGAGCAGGCCCACGGCCAGCGGGATGTGCAGGGCCTGCTTCGTCGGCTGCCCCGGCGTCGGCGGGCAGGACTGCGTGACCGTGAGCTCGTAGGTGTGCGTCGCCTCGTCGTAGCGGTCGCGCACCGCCAGCCGCGGCGTGCCGGCCTGCTCGTACCAGAGGCGGAACTGGCCCAGGTCGGCGCCGCTCGCCTGCTCGATCGCCTCGACCAGTGCATCGGTGGTGACGGCGTGTCCGTCGTGCAGGCGGAAGTAGAGGGCGATCCCCTTGCGGAAGTTCTCCGGCCCCACGAGCGTGTGCATCATGCGCACGAGCTCCGCGCCCTTCTGGTAGACCGTCGCCGTGTAGAAGTTGCTCACCTGCTGGTACGCGGCGGGGCGCACGGGGTGCGCCATCGGCCCCGCGTCTTCCGGGAACTGGCCGGTGCGCAGGTTGCGCACGGCCTGGATGCGCGCCACCGCACGCGAGTAGCGGTCTCCCGCGTACTGCTGCTCGCGAAAGACGGTGAGGCCCTCCTTCAGCGCGAGCTGGAACCAGTCGCGGCAGGTCACGCGATTGCCGGTCCAGTTGTGGAAGTACTCGTGGGCGACCGTGCGGTCGATGAAGTTGAAGTCCCCGTCCGTGGAGATGTCGGCACGGGCCAGCACCAGCTTGGTGTTGAAGATGTTCAGGCCCTTGTTCTCCATCGCACCCGCGTTGAAGTCGCCCACGGCCACGACGTTGTATTCGTCCAGGTCCACTTCGAGGCCGTAGCGCTCCTCGTCCCACTTCATCGCCTGCTTCAGCGCGTCCAGCGCGAAGCGTCCCTGGTCCAGCTTGCCCGGCTCGACGAAGAACTGCAGCAGCACGCTGCGCCCCGACCGGGTGCGGAAGCTGTCCTGCTCCCGGTCCAGGCGCGCCGCCACCACCGCGAACAGGTAGGAAGGCTTCGGGAAGGGATCCACCCAGCGGGCCCAGTGCCGGCCGCCGCCTTCCGCGCCTTGCGCCTCGAGGTTGCCGTTGGCCAGCAGCACGGGGTAGCGCTCCTCGTCGGCGTGCAGCGTCACGGTGTAGCGCGCCATCACGTCGGGGCGGTCCAGGAACGGCGTGATGCGGCGGAAGCCTTCCGCCTCGCACAGGCTGAAGAAGCCGGTGCTGGAGGTATAGATCCCCATCAGCTTCGTGTTCCGGCGCGGATGGATGCGCGAGCGCGTGGCCAGCCGGAAGGACTCCGGCACGTCGCGGATCGTGAGGTGGCGGGCGTCGGCCTGCCAGCGCGCGGGCACCAGCGGCTCGCCGTCGATCGCCACGGCTTCCACCGCCACCTCGTCGAGGTCCAGCACCAGCGTGCCGGACGCCGCCCCTTCCGGGTTGCGGCGCACGGCGAGCGTCGCCTGCACGAGCGCTTCGTCCTCCGACTGCAGGTCGATGTCGAGCACGACCTCGGGGATCAGGAAGGACGGCGGGCGGTAGTCCTTCAGGTACACGGTGCTGGCGGGCGCTTCCATGGCATCAGAGGTCCGGTTGCGTGCGGGCGTCGAAGACGACCATCTGCACGAACTGCAGCTTGGCCACCGCCGGCTTCGAGAGCACGAAGGGATAGAAGTCCGGCTGGCCCATGCTGCGCGCCAGCTCGTTGACGACCAGCGTCACTTCCGTCCAGCCATTGAGCAGCTCGAGGAAACGCGTCGCATTGGCATCGTCCGGCGCGAAGAGCGCGTCCTTGCCGAAGGGCACCACGTCGCCCTCGATGTCCTCGGCGTCCAGGCCGAAGCCGATCGCGGTGGTGAGCGTGTCCACGGCGTGCATGTAGTGGGCCCAGGTCTCCGCCCAGTCCTCCCACGGGTGCATGGTGGCGTAGGAGCTGATGTACGAGAGCGCCCAGTCCGCGGGCGGTCCCTGCTCGTAGTTGCGCTTGAGCGCCTCCGCGTAGCTCGCGCGCTCGTCGCCGAACAGCTTGCGGAAGGGCTCCAGCCACTTCGTGTCCCAGATCAGCCGGTCCCAGTAGTAGTGGCCCACCTCGTGGCGGAAGTGCCCGAGCAGCGTGCGGTACGGCTCCTTCATGGCGTGGCGAATCTGCTCGCGCTTCGCGTCATCCGCCTCCTCCACGTTCAGCGTGATGAGGCCGCTCGCGTGCCCGGTCATGACCTGCGGCCCGCCCTGGGGCGAACGCAGGAAGTCGAACATCAGGCCGCGATCCGGGTCTTCGAGCCTGGAGCGCACCGGCAGTCCCAACTGGACCAACTGGGAGACCAGCCGTCGCTTGGCGCCTTCGATCCTCGACCAGTAGCGGGCGTTGTCGGCGTCCTGCAGGTCGGGAATCGTGCGATTGAGGCGGCAGGCGATGCAGAAGGCGTGCGGGTTGTGCGCGTACAGCATCCAGTTGCACGCCGCCGGCGAGTTGCGGTTGGCGCAGCACTTGAGGACATCGTCGCGGCCGGGGGTCGTCCAGGTTCCCGGTGTCGGCCCGGCGTCGAGTGCGGCCACGCGCCCTTCGTCCGGCAGGAAGCCCAGCCTCGCGTCGCAGTTCAGGCACGCGGTGTTGTCGAAGAACACATGGTTGCCGCAGCGGCACTTGTAGGAACGGGACATGCGCCGGGCACGGGCGCGGGCGTCGGCGCGCTGCGCCTCCAGCGTGGAGCCGAGCGACTGCAGCAGGTCTTGCATGGAACCTCCAGGGGGAGGAGGCTTTTATAGGAGTGATCGCTCGCCTTGGCGCTTGGACCTAAGGGCTACGGGAGGCCCGTTGTCCAGTGCCATACGACAGGCCGCGGAAGTCACTTAGGCGACTGCAAACCCTGCCCCTTCTTGCCGCAGAATGTGCGTTTTCGTAACAAAACGTTCTTGGAGGAGAGAAGAATGCGCAACCAGTTCCTGGCCCGCATCCTGTTCGCCGCCTGCGCCTTCCTGCCCTTGTGGGCCGGCGCGCAGGTGACGGTCTCGGGCGTGAAGTACGAGGAGGCGATGGAGATTCGCGGCGCGAAGCTCCTGCTCAATGGCGCCGGCACCCGCTACAAGGGTCCGTTCAAGGTGTACGCCGCGGGCCTGTACCTGCCGAAGAAGGCCGGCACGACCGAGGAGGTCCTTGCCCAGCCCGGCGCGAAGCGCATGACGGTGGTCATGCTGCGCGACATCGACGCGTCCGAGCTCGGCAAGCTCTTCGTGCGGGGTGTCGAGGACAACATGGACAAGGCCGCGATGGCCAAGCTGATCCCCGGCCTCATGCGCATGAGCCAGATCTTCTCCGACCACAAGAACCTGAAGTCCGGCGAACAGTTCACCCTGGAATGGGTGCCCGGGACGGGGACGGTGGTGTCCGTGCGCGGCGTGCCGCAGGGCGAGCCCTTCAAGGAGCAGGAGTTCTTCAACGCGCTGATGCGCATCTGGCTCGGCCCCGTGCCCGCGGACTGGAAGCTCAAGGACAGCCTGCTGGGCAAGCAGGCCTGATCAGGTCCGCAGCAGCGGGCCCAGTTCCGCCAGCGAATCGATGAACGCGTCCGCATCCACGGCGCGCACCGGTTCGCCGTGGTTGTACCCGTAGGTCACGAGCACCACCTGGCAACCCGCAGCCCGCGCCGCGGCCGCGTCGTTGCGCGAATCTCCCACCATCAAGGTGGCAGCCGGCGCGGTGCCCAGCGCTTCGCAGGTCTTCACCAGCGGCAGCGGGTCGGGCTTCTTGCGCTCGAAGGCATCGCCGCCGAACACGAGCTCGAAGCACGGTGCCAGCCCCTTGGCCTCGAGCAGGTCGCGGGCGAATTCGCCGGGCTTGTTGGTGAGGCAGGCGAGGCGCAGCCCCGCAGCGCGCAAGGAACGCACCCCGTCCACCACGCCGGGGTAGACCTCGGCGAAGCGCCCGTTCAGCCCGCGGTAGGCGGACTGGTACGCGTCCCAGGCGCGGCCGTACAGGGAAGCCGGCGCGCCCACGTGCGCGAGCACCGAGCGGATCAGGTGCTCGGAGCCCTTGCCGATGAAGCCTTTCACCACCTGCGAGGACACGGCGGGCAGCCGGAGCTCGCCGGCCATCGCGTCCAGGGCCGCGGTGAAATCGCCGAGCGTGTCGACCAGCGTCCCGTCGAGATCGATGATGGCCGCCTGCGGCGGGGAGCGGAAGGACAAGGGCATGCGCCGAGGATAGCGGCCGCGCGGCGCCCAAGAAAAAGCCAGGGCCTGGGCCCTGGCTGTGGGGGGTGGGGCTGTTCAGCGGCCGCGGCGGCTGCTGCTGCCTTCGAAGCTGTCGCGGTCCGGTTGCACGCGCGTCCAGTCGAGGCGCTGGACGCCACGCGGACGGGCGAACCGCTGCGCCGGCATCGTCTCGATCGCGCTGGGGCGCACATAGCCGACGACCTCGCGCTGCCGCTCCGGGTCGATGGCCGCGAAGCCGCGGCCGCCGCTCCAATGCTCGCGGTCGCTGCCGGAAGTCCTGGAAGTCATCCGTGTCTCCTGTGGGTACTGCGAAAAAGCCGGCTTTCACCGGCATTCGCGTGATTGCACCCGCACGTGCGCCCCGCCGCAGTCGGCGCATCCGATATCCGCTTGTAGGATTTCTCCGACGACCGGCCGAGCCCGGGTCCTAGGCGGGGACCTGCTCCACGAGCGACCGCCCCCAGTGCCGGTGCCGGGCGATGGCCGCGATGAAGTCCTGCGCCATCTGCAGCCGCGTGGTCGGCTCGTTGGTGCCGATCACCACGCCGGCCGGCGCGGGCCCGTCGGCTGGCGCGATGCCGGCCGAACGCAGGATCTCCACGGACTCGCCGATGATGCACAGCGCCTTGCAATGCCGGTAGGCTTCCAGCACGAAGTGCACGGCCTGGCCGTCCTTCTGCAGCGCCTGCGCGCTCGCGGCACCGCCGGGTACCAGCACGGCGTCGAACATCACGGACGGCATCGTCTGGAAGGTGTGGTCGATGGGCACCTGCTGGCCGGACGACGAGGCGACGAAGCCCAGGTGCGCGGCCACGACCTTCGTCTGCGCCCCCGCATCGAGCAGCGCCTGCTGGATCACCTTGTAGGCCCCGAGCTCCACGCCCGGTGCCATCACCACCGCCACGCGCCGCGTCTGGATGCCGTTGCCATTGGCCTCCATGCTCAGGGACGGCGCGCTCTCCAGCGCGGGCCGGCCGCGCGGTTCGCGGAAGCCGGCCTGCCCCGCGGCGGACTTCGGGTCGGGCGGGCCGATGCCCAGCGGCTCGGCCACCTTGCGCGCGAGGCGCATGTCCACGTGCGCGAGGTTGTCCACCACGCGCTGGCGGATGGCTGGCGTCTCCACCCGGGAGAGCTCGTACTGCAGGGCCGCGATGATGTGGTCCTTCTCGCAGCTGCTCTGGCTGTTCCAGAACAGCGTGGCCTGCGCGAAGTGGTCGTCGAAGCTGGGGCTGCGCCCGCGGACCTTGCTCGGCTCCACCGCCTCTTCCTGCGTGCGGAAGCCGTGCTCGCCGCCGTCGACGCGGAACTCCGAGCCGCTGCCCAGCGTGTTGGGCTCGTACGAGACGCGGCCGCGCGGGATGCCGGCGCGATGGCGCCCGTCCCGCTGGAAGTTGTGCACGGGGCACACGCCGCGGTTGATCGGCAGCTCCGCGTGGTTCGGCCCGCCCAGCCGCGCGAGGTGCGCGTCCGTGTAGGCGAAGAGGCGGCCTTGCAGCAGCGGGTCGTTGCTGAAGTCGATGCCGGGGACGACGTGTCCGGGGTGGAAGGCCACCTGCTCCGCCTCGGCGAAGAAGTTCTCGGGATTGCGGTTCAGGACCAGGCGGCCGACGACGGTGACCGGCACCTGCTCCTCGGGCAGCAGCTTGGTCGCGTCCAGCAGGTCGATGCCCAGCTTGTCCGCGCGCTCTTCCTCCACCAGCTGCAGCGCGAGCTCCCACTCGGGGAAGTCGCCTCGCTCGATGGATTCCCACAGGTCGCGCCGCAGGAAGTCCGGGTCGCGCCCGGCGATCTTGACCGCCTCGTCGCAGGCGAGCGCATGCTTGCCGAGCTTGGGACGCCAGTGGAACTTGACGAAGTGCGACACGCCCCGCGCATTCACGAAGCGGAAGGTGTGCACCCCGAAGCCTTCCATCATGCGGTAGCTGCGCGGCAGCCCGCGGTCCGACATGAACCACAGCAGCGCGTGCGAGGTCTCGGGCATCAGCGACACGAAGTCCCAGAAGGTGTCGTGCGCCGTCGAGGCCTGCGGCATGCCGTGGTGCGGCTCCGGCTTCATCGCATGCACCAGGTCCGGCAGCTTCATCGCGTCCTGGATGAAGAACACCGGCAGGCTGCTGCCCACCAGGTCGTAGTTGCCCTCGCGCGTGTAGAACTTGACCGAGAAGCCGCGCACGTCGCGCACGGTGTCGGCGGAGCCCTGCGAGCCGGTCATGTTCGAGAAGCGGACGAACACCGGCGTGCGGCTGCCGACCTCCTGCAGGAAGTCGGCGCGGGTGTATTCCACCAGCGGCCGGGTCAGCTCGAAGTAGCCGTGCGCCGCGGCACCGCGGGCGAAGACCACGCGCTCGGGAATCCGCTCGTGGTCGAAGTGCGTGAGCTTCTCGCGCAGCAGGAAGTCCTGCAGCAGCGTCGGGCCGCGCAGGCCCGCCTTGAGCGAGTTGTGGTTGTCCGGCAGCACCACTCCCTGGCTGGTGGTGAGGACGTTCTCGGGTCCCTGCGTGAAGGCTTCGAGCTGCTTCTGGCGGTTGGCGACCGGGTCGCCGGCCTTGGATTTGCGCGAGCCCTCCGTGCGGGAAGACGCCATTGGATCACTCCTGTTGTTGTGGCCCGGACGCGAAACGCGCGCGGGCGGCTCAGCCGTGGTCGAGGTCGAGGACGGCTTCGAGCGTGCGGACCAGTGCGGCGAGCCCGATCGCGGCGATGCAGCCGGCGACCAGCCAGGTGATGACAGGTGCGATCTCCATCCGCTTTCTCCCTTGGGTCATGCTGTGCGGTCCCGCATTGGAGCGCGCCTCAGCCGGGGAGACCGTAGCCCTTCAGCGGGCGAGTTTGTGGGGCGGCGCCGTCACCCCTCGTAGGAGGCTTCCCACAAGGCCTTGGGCATCCGGCTGTCGCCCGAGGCTGCGTCCTACTGTCGCGCCGCGGGCGCCGGGGCACCATGGCCGCAAGGAGAACGGCATGAACGACATGAAGGAAGAAAGACAGGACGACGGCGCGCGTCCGTCACGCAACGACACGGTGACCGCCCAGGGCGAGAACCAGGCACCCAAGGCGCGCCAGCCGCACGAACACGACGAATCCGCGGACTCGCAAGCCGCGGACAGCCCGCAGATCCGGGAGATGGGCGAGATCGCGCACCGCGCCGCCACTTCCGGCCAGCAGGACACGAGCAAGGCGCAGGAAACGGACGCGACCTACCACCGCGTGCGCGAGACCGCCGACCCTGCCCCCGTCGACAAGGCCAGCAAGAACCGGAAGGCGGGTTAAGCGCCGCGCAGCTGCGTGCGCATGGCGTCGATCACGCCCTTGTAGTCCGGCTTGCCGAAGATCGCGCTGCCCGCCACGAACGTGTCGGCGCCCGCGGCGGCCACGCGCGCGATGTTGTCCGTCTTGATGCCGCCATCCACTTCCAGGCGGATGTCGCGGCCGCTCGCGTCGATGCGCTTGCGGGCCTGCTCGATCTTGCGCAGCGTGCTGTCGATGAAGCCCTGGCCGCCGAAGCCCGGGTTCACGCTCATGAGCAGCACCAGGTCGATGTCCTCCAGCACCCAGTCCAGCACGTCCAGCGGCTCCGCCGGGTTGAAGGTGAGCCCCGCCTTGCAGCCGGCGGCCTTGATCGCCTGGACGCTGCGGTGCACGTGCGTCGAGGCATCGGGGTGGAAGCTGATGTAGTCCGCGCCGGCCTCGGCGAACGCCTGCGCCAGCGCATCCACCGGTTGCACCATCAGGTGCACGTCGATGGGCACAGGCGTGCCGTCGGGCTTCTTCGCATGCGGCTTCAGTGCCGCGCACACCATCGGCCCGAAGGTCAGGTTCGGCACGTAGTGGTTGTCCATCACGTCGAAGTGGATCCAGTCCGCGCCCGCCGCCACCACGTTGCGGACCTCCTCGCCCAGGCGGGCGAAGTCGGCGGAAAGGATGGACGGGGCGATGCGGAAGGTGCGCTGGCTCATGGCCCCGATTGTCGCAAACGCTGCCCGGCCGCGCGGCCGGGTTAGCATTCGGCCCATGCCACGCTATGCCTTCGAGGTGCAGGTGCTGCCGCAGTACCTGCCCGAGCAGTCTTCGCCGGGCCAGGGTCTCTGGAGCTTCGCCTACACCATCACCATCCGCAACACGGGGGACGTCCCCGCGCAGCTGATCTCGCGCCACTGGGTCATCACCAACGAGCTCGGGGAAGTCGAGGAGGTCAAGGGCCTCGGCGTCGTCGGCCAGCAGCCGCTGCTGCGGCCCGGCGAATCCTTCGAGTACACCAGCGGGTGCCGCCTGCGCACCGCCAGCGGCAGCATGCGGGGCAGCTACTTCTGCGTCGCCGAGGACGGCGAGCGCTTCGAGGTGGAGATCCCGGCCTTCGTGCTCGACGACGGCGAGCGCCGCGTGCTGCACTAGCGGAGGGCCGATGAACGAAGTGATGGCCATCTGGGCCGAGTGGGTGCGCCCCTCGGCCGGCCTCCCCACCGTGCAATGGTCGCTGCTGCTCGCGCTCGCCGCCGCGGTGGGGCACCTCCTGCAGCGCTACAGCGGCCTGCCCAAGGTGGTGGGCTATTCCATCGTCGGCACGCTCGCGGGCCTGGCGGGCTTCTCCGGCGCGGCCTGGCCACTGCAAGGCGTGGCGCTGTTCCTGCTGGAGCTCGGCGTCGCGGTCGTGCTGTTCGAATCGGGCGGGCGCATCGCGCTGCGCTGGTTCCGCCACAACCCGATGGTGCTGCTGCAAAGCCTGCTCGAGTCGGTGCTCACTGCCGTGGCCGTGTACTACGTGCTGCGCTGGTTCGACGTGCGCGCGAGCGTCGCCGAAGGCGTGGCGCTCATCGCCATGGCGGCCTCGCCCGCGGTGCTGAGCCGCGTGGTGATGGACACGCGGGCGGCCGGGCCGGTCACCGAGCGCGCCCTGGTGCTCTCCACCCTGAGCACCTTCTATGCGCTGACCCTGGTCGCCGCGCGCGCAGGCACGCTGCACCGCGAAGACACGACCTTGTTCGGCACGCTCTACCCGGTGGCGGTGGTGCTCGGCATCTCCTTCGTGGTCGGCGCGCTCGTGGCCCTCGCCATGCGCACGGCGTTGCGCTTCATGAGCCCCGCGAGCGAGAACACCTCCATCCTGCTGGTGGCGCTCATCGCCGCGGGCACGGCGCTGGCCGCGCACTTCGGCGGCTCGGCGCCGCTCGCCGCGCTGATCGGCGGGCTGATGCTCAAGCAGCTGCACCCGCGGCCGTGGGCCTGGCACCGGCAGCTGGGCACGGCGGTGTCGCTGCTGACCATGATGATGTTCGTGCTCGTCTCGGTCGTCGCCGCCAAGGCGGACTGGAACCCGGGCGTCGTGGGCCTCGTGTTCGCGCTGGTCATCACCCGCTCCGCCTGCAAGATCCTCGGCGTGGAGATCGCCAACTGGGGCAGTGGCACGAGCTGGCGCCAGGCCTTCTGGGTCGGCTGCGCCATGTCGCCCATGTCCTCCATCGCCCTGCTGCTCGTGTCGCAGTTCGTGAGCTCCTCCATGTCGCTCGGCCCGCGCATCGCGAGCATCACGCTGCCCGCCATCCTGATGATGGAGATCCTCGGGGCGATCATCGCCACCTTCGCGATCTACCGCGCCGGCGAAAGCGCCAAGCCCTGGGAGCCGCACGACACCTTCGCGCCGGGAGAACTGCGTGGATAGGCGCGAGGAACCGACCATGGAGTCCACCATCCCGCCGTCGCCCGCGCCTGCGCTGGAGACCTTCGGCGAGTCGCGCGCCCTGTCGCTGGGCGTCGAGCTCGAGCTCCAGCTGGTGAACACGCACGACTACGACCTCGCGCCCTACTCGGACGAGATGCTGCGCATGCTGGCGAAGATGCCCCTGCCCGGCTCCGTCGTGCCGGAGATGACCTCCAGCATGATCGAGGTGTCCACGGGCGTGTGCCACTCGTGCACCGACGTGCTGGGCCAGCTCACGCAGCTGCGCGACGGCCTGGTGCGCTGCGCGGACAAGCTGAACATCGCCTGCGTCGGGGGCGGCACGCACCCGTTCCAGATGTGGCACGAGCAGCGCATCTACGACCGCCCGCGCTTCCGCCAGCTCTCGGAGCTGTACGGCTACCTCTCCAAGCAGTTCACCATCTTCGGCCAGCACGTGCACGTGGGCTGCCCGGACGCGGACAGCGCGCTGCTGATGCTGCACCGGATGTCGCGCTACATCCCCCACTTCATCGCGCTGTCGGCGAGCTCGCCCTTCGTGCAGGGGCAGGACACGCAGTTCGATTCCGCGCGGCTCAACTCGGTGTTCGCCTTCCCGATGTCGGGCCGCGCGCCGTACACGCTGAAGTGGTCGGAATTCGAGCACTTCTTCGCCAAGACGACGCGCACGGGCGTGGTCAAGAGCATGAAGGACTTCTACTGGGACATCCGGCCGAAGCCGGAGTACGGCACGATCGAGATCCGCGTGTTCGACACGCCGCTGACGGTGGAACGCGCCGCGGCACTCGCGGGCTTCGTGCAGTCGCTGGGCGCCTGGTTCCTCGAGGAGCAGCCCTTCGTTCCCCAGGAGGACGACTACATGGTCTACACGTACAACCGCTTCCAGGCCTGCCGCTTCGGGCTGGAGGCGGTGTACGTGGAGCCCGCGACGGGCGAGCACCTGCCGCTGCGCGAACACATCCTTCGCACCATGGAGCGCATCGAGCCGCATGCCCGCGCGCTCGGCGCCGCCGCGGCGATCGACCAGCTGCGGCAGTGCGCGGACCGCGGCGCCAACGACGCCCGCTGGCTGCGCGAGACGCAGTCGCGCGAGCGCCTGCTGGCCGAGACCGTCCGCCAGGCGGCGGAGCGCTTCCGGGGCCGTGGGGCCCGGGGGTAAGCTCGCGCCATCCATGGGCGAATTCGACCTCATCGCGCGCTACTTCACCCGACCCGTCCGGCGCAACCCGCTGGGCGTGGGCGACGACTGCGCGCTGCTGCAACCCGCGCCCGGCATGCAGCTGGCCGTCTCCACGGACCTGCTGGTGGAAGGCCGCCACTTCCTGTCCACCGTGGATCCGCGTGCGCTGGGCCACAAGGCGCTGGCCGTGAACCTGAGCGACCTCGCCGCCTGCGGCGCGCAACCCCTCGCCTTCACGCTGTCGCTCGCGCTGCCGCAGGTGGACGAAGCCTGGCTGGCCGGCTTCGCCGAGGGCCTGTTCGCGCTGGCGGACGCGCACGACTGCGAGCTGGTCGGCGGCGACACCACGCGCGGGCCGCTCGCGATCAACATCACCGTCTTCGGCGAGGTGCCGGCCGGGCAGGCGCTGCTGCGCTCGGGCGCGCGCGCGGGAGACGACGTCTGGGTGAGCGGCACGCTCGGCGATGCACGGCTCGCGCTGGAAGCCTTCCGCGGCACGCTCTCGCTGCCGCAGGCCGTCTTCGCCGCCGCCCGCGAGCGCCTCGAGCGGCCGGTGCCGCGCGTCGCGCTGGGCCTCGCGCTGCGCGGCATCGCGAGCGCCGCCATCGACGTGAGCGATGGCCTCCTCGGCGATCTCGGCCACGTGCTGCGGCGCTCGGGCGTGGGCGCCACGCTGGAGGCAGGCCGCGCGGGCGAACTGCTCGCGGCGCTGGCCGACGGCCTCGACCTGGACGCGGAGCGCTGCGAAGACCTCGTGTTCGCCGGCGGCGACGACTACGAGCTCGCGTTCACCGCCTCGCCCCGCCATCGCAGCGCCGTCGAAGCCGCCGCCGCGCAGGCAGGCACGCGCGTGACGCGCATCGGCAGCATCACGCCCGAGACCGGGCTGCGCCTCGTCGACGCGCAGGGCCAGCCGGTCAGCCGCCGCTTCGCCGGCTTCGACCACTTCGCATGAGGCGCGCACTCGGGGCCGCGGCGCTGCTGCTCGCGTGCACCGCGCACGCGGCGGACTTCCGCGCGACGGTCACCCACGTCACCGACGGCGACACGGTTTGGGTGCGGCCGGCGGGCACCACGCAACGCGTCGAGCTGCGCCTGCTGGACCTCGATGCGCCCGAAGGCTGCCAGGCGTTCGGCCCCCAGGCGACGGCCGCCCTGCGCGAACGGGTGCACGGCCAGGTCGTGCAGGTGCGCACGCGGGGCGCCGACGACTACGGGCGCGAGCTCGCGCGCATCGAGCACCGCGGCGAGGACGTGGGGCGCTGGCTGGTACGCAACGGCTACGCCTGGTCGATGCGCTTTCACGGCCGCTCCGGGCCTTACGGGCCGCTGGAGGCGCAGGCGCGCCGCGAGCGCAAGGGCCTGTGGGGCGCGCCCGGCGCCGTGGAGCCGCGCGCCTTCCGCAAGCGCTTCGGGTCCTGCCACGGGCGGGCGCTACCATGAGCCCCATGGACGAAGTGATCGCGAGCCCCGACCTGCTGCCGCCGCGGCGGCCGACCGTGGGCTTCCTGTTCTCGCATCCGGCGCACGCCGTCGCCCTCGGCTTCGGCTGCGGGCTCGCTCCGGTCGCGCCCGGCACGTGGGCGACGCTGTGGGCCTGGATGGTGTTCGTCCTGCTGCAGCAGTGGCTCACGCCCGGGCAGCTCGGCGAGCTGATCGCACTCTCGCTGCCCGTCGGCTGGTGGGCCTGCATGGTGACCGCGCGCAACCTGCGCATCGCCGATCCGTCCGCGGTGGTCTGGGACGAGATCGTCTGCTTCTGGATCGTGCTGTGGCTGTTGCTGCCGGCCGGTTGGGCGGCCCAGGCCGCCGCCTTCGTGCTGTTCCGCTTCTTCGACGCGGTGAAGCCCGGCCCGATCGGCTGGGCCGACCGCGCGTTCAAGGGCTGGGGCTGGCGCGGCGGCTTCGGCATCCTGGCCGACGACCTGGTCGCGGCGTTCTGCACGCTGCTCGTGCTCGCCTTGTGGAGGACCTGGTCATGAACGAACGCGTCCTCGGCCTGTGCCGCCAGCTCGCCGACCGGCTGCAGGCCCGCGGAGCGATGCTCGCCACCGCCGAGAGCTGCACCGGCGGCCTGATCGCGGCGGCCTGCACGGAACTGGGCGGCTCCAGCAACTGGTTCGAACGCGGCTTCGTCCCCTATTCGAACGAGGCGAAGGCGGAGCTGCTGGGCGTGGATCCGGCGCTCATCGCGCAGCACGGCGCCGTCAGCGAAGTCGTGGCGCGCGCCATGGCGTTCGGCGCCGTGCGGCACTCGCGCGCCCAGGCGAGCATCGCCGTGACGGGAGTCGCGGGACCCACCGGCGGCTCGCCGCAGAAGCCGGTGGGAACGGTCTGGTTCGCCTTCCAGGTCGATGGCCAGCTCACGAGCGAGACGCGCCGCTTCGACGGGGACCGCGCCGCGGTGCGTGCGGCGACCGTGGAGCATGCCTTGCAGCGGCTGCTGCAGTTGCTGCCCTGAGGCATGCCGGGCGGGCGCTGCCCGCCGGCTTCATTCCTGGGGAACGGGCCGGCCCGGGGGCCGATGCGCTGCGCGCTTGCGCCGGTTGACGAGACGCGGCAGCAGGAAGGTGCGCCGCAGGCTCTCGCTGGCCGAAGCGGCCGTCGACTTCATGTCGTGCCCGAGGCTGGCGAGCTCCTGGTCGAGCTCCTCGATGCGCTCGGACCAGCGGCCCGTCTGCATCTGGTCCATCGCCAGCACCATCCGCAGCGCCAGCAGGTTGCGCACCAGCCGGGCATTGCGGTCTTCTTCGGGAAAGGTGCTGTCGGTCACGGCTTCGTTCTCTTGTGAGGCTTCCAGCATCCCATGTGCCTGAAGCGCGACGTGTCGGACCGCAGCGTTTGTCACGTTGGCTTGCACCTACTCGGGGCGTAGTACGCCAGCGGTGCGGAACGCAAGACGGCCACTTCCGCGGCAGTGGAGGCACGAGAGGTAGAGCTGGCCCGGCGCCGGGTCGAGCGCGGGCTCGTAGCGGAACCAGCCGCCGGCCCCCAGGCATTCGTCGCAGTGCTCCGCCTGCGCGGCGAGGATGGCGGCGTGGTCGGAATGGGAAGGCGCGTCGAGGAAACGGATCTCGGACATGGTGGGGTGTGCGTCGGATGTGGTGTTCGCAAGCGCACAAAGGTAGCGCGTCCCTGGGCACGGCAGGTCGGCGCGCGGGCGCGACCGGCGTAGGAAACAGTCGCTACCGCGCGTTACGAGGCCCAGCAGGGAAGTGCCTGCACCTCGAGCTGCGCGAGGCGCTTGCGCATGCGCAGCACCTCGTAGTCCTTGCTCAGCAAGGTGCAGCGGTGCGCGACGGCGAGGTCGATGAATTTCTGGTCGTCGGGGTCGCCGCAGGTGACGGGTGCCTTCTGCGGCACGTCCTGCAGGCGCGCGTGGCGGTCGAAGTCCTGCAGCACCGCGTCGGCGCTGCCGCGGTGGAAGAGCACGCGCGCGGCGAGCTTCGGGTACGCGAGCACGCGGGCGAGCTCCTCGCGCATCGCCGCCGTGGCCAGCCAGTGCATCGCACCCGCTTCGAGCCCGTCCTTCAGCGGCAGCGCCTTCGGGTCGCCGAACACCAGCAGGTCCAGCACCACGTTGGTATCAAGCACCAGGCGCATCGGGCTTCCTCGCCGAGCCGGCGACCATGTCGAAGCGGAACAGCCGGCACTCGATCGGGCCGTTCCACATGGGCACACGCCGCGACTCCTTCAGGCGCATGCGCGAAGGCAGCTTGGGGTCGGGCACCAGCACCCAGGCGGTCCAGCCGGGGAAGTTGCGCTTCCAGTGGGATGCGAGCTGCGCGAAGAAGTCGCCGGCCTGCTCCATCTGCGCCTGCTCGCGCCCGCCGCGGCCGCGTCCGGCGACGCCGGCCACTTCGATGCGCTCGCCATAGGGCGGGTTGAGCAGCAGGACGCCGGGCGTGTCCGAGGGCGGCATGCGCTGCAGGGCATCGCCGCCGCGCAACTGCACGGCGTGGGCGACGCCGGCGCGCTCGGCGTTGCGCTGCGCGAAGTCGACCATGCGGAAGGCCACGTCGCTGCCGAACACGGGGGCCGTGGGCGCGCGGCGTGCCGCCTGCGCCTGGGCCTTCAGCGCCTGCCAGTCGCTCGCCGCATGCGGCTTCAGCCGCTCGAAGCCGAAGCGGCGCAGCAGCCCCGGCGCGATGTTGCAGGCAACCTGCGCGGCCTCGATGGCGATGGTGCCGCTGCCGCAGCACGGGTCGTACAAGGGCACGGTCGCGTCCCAGCCGCTGGCGGCGATCATGGCCGCCGCGAGCGTCTCCTTCAGCGGCGCCTCGCCCTTGTCCTCGCGCCAGCCGCGCTTGAAGAGCGGCTCGCCGGAGGTGTCGATGTAGAGCGTGACGTGCTCCGCCGACAGGTGGGCGAAGATGCGCGCGACGGGCCGCTGCGTGTCGACGTCCGGCCGCACGCCGCCGCGGTTGCGGAAGCGGTCGGCCACGGCGTCCTTGATGCGCAGCGCGCCGAAGTTCAGGCTCTTCAGCGGGCTCTGGTGTGCCGTGATCTCGATCTTGAAACTGTCGCGCGGCGTGAACCACTCTTCCCAGGCGACCGCGCCGGCCGCTTCGTACAGGTCCTGCTCGCCGCGGTACGGCTGGTGCGCGAGCTGCACCAGCACGCGCTGCGCCAGGCGGCTGTGCAGGTTGAGCTTCATCACCTCCGGCCAGGTGGCGAGCAGCTGCACGCCGCCACGGGCCGTGCGCACGTCGCGCGCGCCTTCGCCGCAGATGCGCGCGACTTCGTCGGCCAGATAGGTTTCCACCCCGCCGGCGACGGGAAGGAAGAGAGGCAGCTGTTTCATCGTCGTTGTTCGGTGGGGCGTGCGATGCCGGGGTCCGCTGGCGCGGAACCCAGCCTACGCCCGTGGGCCAATTCTCGTTCCGTAGGCTGGGTTGCGCGAAGCGCACCCCAGCTTTGCAGCGCCCTCACAGCTCCTTGCGCAGGTTCGCAGGCGCGATCCGCAGCGCCTCCCGGTACTTTGCCACCGTGCGCCTTGCGCACTCGATCCCCTGCTCCTTGAGCATCTCGGAGATCTGGCTGTCCGACAGCGGTTTCTTCGCGTTCTCGGCGGCCACGAACTGCTTGATCAGCGCGCGCACCGCCGTGCTCGACGCGTTGCCGCCGGTCTCGGTGCCGAGCGCGGAGCCGAAGAAGTACTTCAGCTCGAAGGTGCCGAAAGGCGTGGCCATGTACTTGGCCGTGGTCACGCGCGAGATGGTGGATTCGTGCAGGCCGAGCTCGTCGGCGATCTCGCGCAGCACCAGCGGGCGCATCGCGAGCTCGCCGTGGATGAAGAAGTTGCGCTGCCGCTCCACGATCGCGCTCGACACGCGCAGGATGGTGTCGAAGCGCTGCTGGATGTTCTTGATGAACCAGCGCGCCTCCTGCAGGCGCTGCTGCAGCGCCTGGTGGCCCTCGCCGCGGTGCGCCTTGAGCGCACCGGCGTACACGTCGTGCACGCGCAGGCGCGGCACCACGTCGGGATTGAGCTGCACGCGGAAGTTGGCGCGGGCGCCGCGTCCCACCTGCGTGACGATCACGTCGGGCACGATGATGTTGCGCTCGGCGTCGACGAAGCGGCGGCCGGGCTTGGGCTCCAGCCGCGTGATCATGGTGATGGCGGATTTCACCTGCGCGTCGCTGCCGCCGCACAGCTGGGCGAGCCGCTTCACGTCGCGTTTCGCCAGCAGGTCCATCGGCTGCTGGCACACCTTGATCGCGAACGGGCACACCTCGTCGCCGGGCGTCGCCTCCTGCATGGCGCGCAGCTGCAGCATCAGGCATTCGGCCAGGTTGCGCGCGCCCACGCCCGGCGGGTCCAGGTTCTGCAGCAGGCGCAGCGCCACGGTGAAGCGGTGCACCAGCTCTTCCTGCTGCTCGAGGTCGTCGGGCGCGAGGCTGGCGGCAATGTCCTCCAGCCGCTCCTCCAGGTAGCCGTCGTCGTTGAGCGATTCGATCAGGTAGCGCAGCGCGACGCGGTCGAGCTCGGACAGGCGCAGGGCCAGCGCCTGCCGGTGCAGCCAGGCCTGCAGCGACTCGTTGCCGCGCGCCAGGTCGGTCGCGTCGACCTCGTCGTCCTCGCCCGCGTTGCGGCGCGCGGCAGGCGCTTCGCCGCCCCATTCGCCGTCGTCCGGCACCGTCTCCGTGGTGCCGTCGCCTTCCCAGTTGGGCGCCTGGTCTTCGCCGAAGTCGGGCGTCTCCGACTCCGCGGAGGACGTGGAGGCCGTCTCCATGCTCGCCGTGCTGCCTTCGTAGGCAGCCTCGTGTTCGCCTTCGTCCGGCGCGCGCGCATCCGCGGCGGCGACGCCGAACTCCTCGCCGACGTCCTCCACCTGCACTTCGAGGAAGGGGTTGTCGTCCAGCATCTGCTGGATCTCCTGCCCCAGTTCCAGGGTGGAGAGCTGCAGCAGCCGGATGGACTGCTGCAGCTGCGGCGTCAACGCGAGGTGCTGCGAAACGCGCAGCGACAGTCCCTGCTTCATACTGACAGCGGTCCTTGTTCCTGCCTCACATGCGGAAGTGCTCGCCGAGGTACACCCGGCGCACGTCGGCGTTGTTCACGATCTCGGCCGGCGTGCCCTGCGCCAGCACGCGGCCCTCGCTGATGATGTAGGCGTGGTCGCAGATGCCCAGCGTCTCGCGCACGTTGTGGTCGGTGATCAGCACGCCGATCCCGCGCGACTTGAGGAAGCCGATGATGCGCTGGATCTCGATCACCGCGATCGGGTCGATGCCGGCGAAGGGTTCGTCGAGCAGGATGAAGCGCGGCTGCGTCGCGAGCGCCCGCGCGATCTCCACGCGCCGCCGCTCGCCGCCCGAAAGCGCGATGGCCGGCGAGTCCCGCAGGTGGTCCACCCGCAGGTCCTGCAGCAGGCGCGTGAGGCGCTTCTCGATCTCCTCGCGCGACAGCGCGCGGCCCTCGGCGTCGCGCTGCAGTTCGAGCACGGCGCGCACGTTGTCCTGCACGTTGAGCTTGCGGAAGATGGACGCTTCCTGCGGCAGGTACGACAGCCCCAGGCGCGAGCGCCGGTGGATCGGCATGTGCTCCACGGCCTGGCCGTCGATGGCGATCTCGCCGCCGTCGGCGCGCACGAGGCCGACGATCATGTAGAAGGACGTCGTCTTGCCCGCGCCGTTCGGGCCGAGCAGCCCCACGACCTCGCCCTTGGCGACGGACACGGACACGTCCTGCACCACCTTGCGGCCGCCATAGGACTTCTGCAGGTGGCGCGCTTCCAGCCGGCTGGCCACTTCCGTGGCCGCCCCCGCGTGCACCGTCTCGGCGTCTCCCATCAACGCGACTCCGGTGCGAGGCTGCTGGCCGGACGCAGGCGCGTCGAGGCGGCCGGACGCGGCGCCGATGCGGCAGCCGCGGCGGCGGACGCCGAGCCCGGCGCGGCCGAGGCCGCTGCACGCGGGGCGAGCGTGGCACGCACGCGGCCGCCGGGGTTGGAGGGCGTGGCCGCGGTGGTGCCGCCATCCACGGTGAACTGGTCGTTCGTGTTGTCGTAGGTGATGACGGAGCCGCTGGTCTCGTCGTTCACGGTGGCGCCGCGCAGGCGCCGCATCTCGGCGCGGCCGATGAAGCGCACCTTGTCCGCCTTGCCGTCGTACTCGATGCTTTCGGCCTCGCCCTCGATGAATTCGTCCACGCCTTCGCGCTTCTGGCGGAAGTAGGCCTGCTTGCCGGGTTCGGCCGTCACCACGCCGAACTGGTAGCCCTCCGGGTCCTGGCGCACGGTCATCTTCGCGCCGCGGATCACGATGCTGCCCTTGGTGACCACCACCTTGCCGGTGAAGATGCTGGTCTGCTGCAGGTCGTCGTAGCGCAGCGCGTCCGCCTCGACGTTCATGGGCTTGTTGCGGTCCGCGCGCTCGGCGCCGGCGGGTGCGGCGACGAGGGCGAGGGCGAGCGCCAGGGGAAGCAGTGCAGTGGTGTTCTTCATAGAGGCACGATTCTTGCTGGCATTGTAGCGATCGCGGACGAAAAAGCCCGCATGCGCGGGCTTTTTCCGTGAGGCCGCACGGCAATGCGTGCGGAATCGACGCGCGGCGGCTTATTTGCCGGTGCGGGCCTGGGCGACCAGGTAGTCGACGATCTGCAGGGCGCGGTCCATGTTGCCGGCCATCGTGCCGTCGGTGTAGTACTGGCCGGCGATGCCGAGGGCGGGCACGCCATCCACTTCGTACTGGTCCTGCAGCTGGCGCGCGCGGCGCGCCTTGTTGGAGATGGCGAAGGAGTTGTACAGCTCCTGGAACTTCGCCTTGTCCACGCCGTTCTTCTCCACGAAGGCCAGGATGAGGTCCTCGCGGTTGGTCGGCTGCTTGTTCACGTGGATCTCGTGGAACACCTTGCTGTGCAGGTCCTCCACCTTGCCCATCGCCTCGAGCGTGTAGTACAGGCGCTGCTGCGGCACGAAGTCGTCGCGGAAGGCGACGGGCACGCGCCGGAAGGACACGTCCGGCGGCAGCTTCTTCAGCCACGCGTTCAGCTGCGGCTCGAAGGCGTTGCAGTGGGGGCACGCGTACCAGAAGAACTCCACCACCTCGATCTTGCCCGCGGGGGCTTCCACGGGGACCCTGTTGCCCAGCGCGCGGAAGTCCTTGCCTTCCTGCAGCTTGCGCTGCGCCAGCGCCAGCTGCGGCACGCCGAGGGCGGCGGCGCCCAGCACGATGGCCGTGGCGGCCGAGAACTCGCGTCGATTCATTTCCTGCTTTCTCCTTGAAGACGGTGGGAGCGCCCCGGCGGTGCTTGGTTCCGCCGCCGGGCGGCGCCGCGCTACCGCTGGACGCGGACGAGCGCCGTGTCGAAGCCGCCGGCGTCCAGCTTTTCCTTCTGCCGGTCCGCGTCGTCCTTGCTGCTGAACGGGCCGACGCGCACCCGGTACACCTGGCGGCCGGCCTGCTCGCGCTCCGTGACCTTGGCCTCGATGCCCATGAGGGACAGCTTGGCGCGCTGCGCCTCGGCGTCCTCGGGGGTGCGGAAGGCGCCGGCCTGCACGAAATAGAGGAAAGGATCGCTGCCGCCGCCGGCGCGCGCGGCCGCCAGGTCGCCCAGCGGGTCGGCGGGCGCGGGACGGCCGGTGACGGCGGGTGCGTCGGGCGCCTTGGCGGCGTCCTTCGGCTTCTCGGGCACGACCGCTTCGGAGGCCTTGGCGGAAGGTGCCGCGGCCGTGCCCGGCGCGCTGGCCGCCGGCATGCCCGGCGCGGGCGGCAGGGCCTTGGCCGGGTTCTTGCCGTACAGGGGCGCGTTGGGGTCCCAGTTCTGGTTCTTGCGCGATTCCGCCGCATCCTGCTCGGGCGAGCGGCTCGGGCCCTTGTTCAGGAAGGGCACGGGCACCTTCGTGACGTAGACCGCCACGGCGAGGGCCGCCGCGAGGCCCAGCACGATGCCGATGATGATGCCGACCAGGGTGTTGCCGCGTTGCTTCAGTTTCATGCTCACATCTTGGCCGGGGCACTCACCCCCAGCACAGCCAGTCCATTGTGCAACACCTGCGCGACGGCAGCCACGAGCGCGAGGCGCGCGGTCTTCAACCGGTCGTCATCCACCAAAATGCGCTCGCTGTCGTAGTAGCTGTGATACGCCGCCGCCAGCTCGCGCAGGTAGAAGGTCACGTCGTGCGGCGCGAAATCCACGGCCGCGGCCGTGAGCATCTCCGGGTAGCGCGCCAGCTGCAGCATCAGGTTCTGCGCCGCCGGGTGCTCCAGGGACGACAGGTCCGCGCCCGCCAGGCCGGCCGGGTCGCCGCCCCAGGCCGCCAGCACCGAGCAGATGCGGGCGTGCGCGTACTGCACGTAGTACACGGGGTTGTCGTTGTTCTGCGCCAGCGCCAGGTCGACGTCGAACACGTATTCGGTGTCGGGCTTGCGCGAGAGCAGGAAGAAGCGCACCGCGTCCTTGCTGGTCCACTCGACCAGGTCGCGCAGCGTCACGTAGCTGCCGGCGCGCTTGGAGATCTTCACCTCCTCGCCGCCGCGCATCACGCGCACCATGGTGTGCAGCACGTAGTCGGGGTAGCCCTGCGGGATGCCGACGCCCGCTGCCTGCAGGCCGGCGCGCACCCGCGCGATCGTGCCGTGGTGGTCCGTGCCCTGGATGTTCACCACCTTGGTGAAGCCGCGCTCCCACTTGGTGATGTGGTACGCCACGTCGGGGACGAAGTAGGTGTAGCTGCCGTCGCCCTTGCGCATCACCCGGTCCTTGTCGTCGCCGTAGTCGGTCGACTTCAGCCACAGGGCGCCTTCGTGCTCGTAGGTCTTGCCGGCGTCGCGCAGGCGCTGCACCACCGCGTCGACCTTGCCGCTGGTGTAGAGGCTGGACTCGAGGTAGTAGTGGTCGAAGCGCACCGCGAAGGACTGCAGGTCCAGGTCCTGCTCGTGGCGGAGGTAGGCCACGGCGAACAGGCGCATGCCGTCCAGGTCCTCGACGTCGCCGCTGGCGGTGAACTCGCGGTCGTCGGACTTCACGGTCTTCTTCGCCAGGAAGTCGGCGGCGATGTCCGCGATGTAGTCGCCGTTGTAGGCCGTCTCCGGCCACTGCGGGTCGCCCGGCTTGTAGCCGCGGGCGCGCGCCTGCACGCTGATCGCGAGCGTCTGGATCTGCACGCCCGCGTCGTTGTAATAGAACTCGCGGTGGACGTTCCAGCCCTGCGTGGCGTAGAGGTTGCAGATGGCGTCGCCGAGCGCCGCCTGGCGGCCGTGGCCCACGTGCAAGGGCCCCGTGGGGTTGGCGGACACGAACTCCACCAGCACGCGCCGGCCGTGCAGGGGCTGCTGGCCGAAGCCGGCCCCCGAGGCGAGCACCTCGCGGACCACTTCCTGCTTGGCGGCGGTCTTGAGGCGGATGTTCAGGAAGCCGGGGCCCGCGATTTCCACCGCGTCCACCCAGCGCTGGAAGGCGGGCGTGGCCAGCAGCGCGTCGCGCAGCGTCTCGCCGAGCTGGCGGGGGTTCTTCTTCAGCGGCTTGGCGAGCTGCATCGCCGCCGTGCAGGCGAGGTCGCCGTGCGCGGCGACCTTGGGCAGTTCGAACGCGGCCTTGGCGCCTGCCCCGGGCGACAGCTGTTCGAGCCCGGCCGCGAGGGCGGCGAGCAGGTCTTGTTTGGCTTGGAGCATCGGGGGATTTTACGGGGGGCCCTCCGGTGGGGTTCGCTGGCGCTCACCTTCCGCGGCTTTCGCCGCGCCACCCTACAAGGCGGACCCCCTGTAGGGTGGCGACGCGCCGCGTCGGAAGGTGAGCGAAGCGAACCCCACCGATCAGCCCTTGCCGCCGAAGCCCCGCGCGAGGAACGCCGCCGCCAGCGGGATGACCGGAATGATGTGGGCCTGCAGCATCACCAGCTTGCGCGCGCGCTTCACCTCGTCTTCGGTCGGCAGCGTCCCGTTGGCCCGCAGCGCCTTGCGCCACCGGATGAACCGCAGCGTCGGCGCGATCGAGATCAGCGCGACGACGACGAACAGCGTGAGCTTCAGGTGCAGCAGCCAGTTGCCCCAGTACCAGGACGCGCCCTTCGTGCCGAAGTAGATCCGGACGAAGCCGGTCACCAGCACCGCACCCGCCGCGATGCCGTAGATGCGGTCCACGGTCACGAGGCGCTCGACGACCTGCGCGTTCATCCACTGCGGCCGGCACAGCGCCGCCTCGCTGCTGATGAACACGACGAGCGCCAGGATGGCGGAGATGTGGAGGTACTGGAGGATCGCGTCGAGGGTCATGGGCTGGGTCCCGCCCGCCAGAACTGCGGCTGGGCGTAGTGGTGCTTGAGGAAGTCGATCCACAGGCGCACCCGCAGGGGCAGGTGCTTGCGCTGGGGAAAGACGGCGTAGATGCCGTTGGGCGGCGCGGCGAACGCGGCGAGCACCTCCACGAGGCGCCCTTCGGCGATCTCCTGCTCCACCTCCCAGGTGCTGCGCCAGGCGATGCCGAAACCCTGCACGCACCAGTCGTGCAGGACCTGCCCGTCCGAGCAGTCCAGCGGCCCGGCGGGCTTGAAGTGCGTGATCTCGCCCTCGCCGTTCTTGCCGGGCAGCAGGAAGGCCCAGCCGCGCGTCTGCGAGGCATCGCTCGAGAGCGTGAGGCAGTCGAAGCGCGCGAGGTCGTTGGGGTGCTCGGGGGTGCCGTGCCGCTGGAGGTAGCCGGGCGTCGCGACGCACAGGCGGCGGTTGTCCGCCATGCGCACGCTCACCAGGGAGGAATCCGGGAAGTCCCCCACGCGCACGGCGCAGTCGAAACCTTCCCCCGCGAGGTCGACCACGCGGTCGCTCAGGTTGAGCGAGATGGTCACGTCGCTGTGCAGCTCGCGGAAGCGGGGCACCAGTGGCGCGACGTGGCGGCGGCCGAAGCCCGCCGGCGCGGTGATGCGCAGGTGGCCACTCGCCTTCACGCCGCCCGCACTCACGCTCGCTTCCGCGTTCGCGAGGTCGGCCAGCAGCCGCTGGCAGTCCTCGAGGAAGGCACTGCCCTCGTGGGTGAGCGTGATGCGCCGCGTGGTGCGCACGAGCAGCTTCACGCCCAGGCGCTCCTCCAGCGCGTCCAGCCGGCGGCCCATGATCGCGGGCGCGACGCCTTCGGCGCGCGCGGCGGCGGTGAGGCTGCCGCGGGTGGCGACCGAGACGAAGGATTCCAGCTGCTTCAGCTTGTCCATGCCGCGCTGATTATGCGCGTGCAGGTCAGCAATCCGGCGCTGTCGGGCGCGGATTAGCCTTGGCCGGACAGGCGCGCGATGTCTTCCGGGCTGTATCCGAGCTCGGCCAGCAGCGCGGGGCCATGCTCGTTGAGGCCCGGCGGCTGCAGGCGCAGGGACGGGCGCTGCCCATCGAGCGTCAGCGGCAACAGCGGCACGCGCGTCTCGCGGCCGTCCTGCAGCCGCAGCGGCGCCAGGCCGCCCGTGGCCTGCAGGTGCGGGTCGTCGAACAGCTGCTCCGGCTGCGTGATCGGCGCGAACGGCAGCCCGTTCTTCTCGAACACCTCGCTCAGTTCCGCTGCCGTGTGCCGGGCCAGGCGTTCGCGCAGCAGCGGGATCATCCAGTCGCGCGCGTGCACCCGGTCGTTGTTGGTCTTCAGGCGCTCGTCGGCCAGCAGGTCGGCGTAGCCGAACGCCTCGCAGAACACCTTCCACTGGCCGTCGCTCACGGCAGCCAGGAACACCTGCTCGCCGTCCTTCACGGTGAACACGTCGTAGACGGCCCAGGCGGAGATGCGCGCCGGCATGGGCGCCGCGGGCTTGCCGGTCGCGGCGAACTGCATCATGTGCTGCGCGACGAGGAAGACGTTGTTCTCGAACAGCGCGCTCTGCACTTCCTGGCCGCGGCCGGTCTTCTCGCGTTGCGCCAGCGCGGCCATCACGCCGATGGCGCCGAACATGCCGCCCATGATGTCGTTGACGCTGCTGCCCGCGCGCAGCGGGTCGCCGGGGCGGCCCGTCATGTAGGCGAGCCCGCCCATCATCTGCACGACTTCGTCGAGCGCGGTGCGGTGGTCGTAGGGCCCGGGCAGGAAGCCCTTGTGGCTGACCGAGATGACGCGCGGGTTCAGCTTCGAAAGGGTCGCGTGGTCCAGGCCCAGCTTCTTCATCGTGCCGGGTCGGAAGTTCTCGCTCACGACGTCGGCGGTCGCGATCAGCCGCAGCGCGGCTTCGCGCCCCGCGGGCGTCTGCAGGTCCAGCACGATGCTCTTCTTGTTGCGGTTGAAGAGCGGGAAGAAACCGGCGCCCGACCCGAGCAGGCGCCGCGTGTTGTCGCCTCCCGGCGGCTCCACCTTGATCACCTCGGCGCCGAGGTCGCCGAGCACGAGCCCGCAGGTGGGCCCCATGACCATGTGGGTGAATTCGACGACGCGCAGGCCCGCGTAGGGCAGCGCGTCGGGGATGGGTTCAGGAGGCATGGCGCATTGTGCGGCAGCCCCCGGGAGCCAGGGCGGCAGGGAAACGGGCCTGCGTTGGGCCGAGAAGGGGGTGCAGGCTAGGCGTGGGCGCGGGTCAATCCTTCACGGATTGACCCGTGACCACAACGACGCATGCACCCCCTTATCGGCCCAACCCTCCGGGCCGGGGCTTGGGAGCGTGCCATGCGTTGTTGCAGGCTCCTTGTGTAGTGGACTACACGGCCTCGCCTGCGCCTAGCCTGGCACGCTCCCAAGCCCCGGCGCAGGCCCGTTTCCCTGCCGCCCTGGCTCCGCTCATTCGGCCTTGAAGCCTGACGCCTTGATCGGCGCTTCCCAGCGCTTCAGGTGCGCGACCTGCGTCGCGGCGAGGTCCGCGGCCGGTGCGTGGTTCGGAACGAGGCCGAAGACGTAGATCTTTTCCTGGATCACCGGATCCTTCAGCGCGTCGGCGACGGCGCGGTCGATGCGGTTCACCACGTCCGCCGGCATGCCGGGCGGGCCGTACAAGCCGAAGAAGGCATCGGCCGCCATGTTGATGCCCTGCTCCTTCAGCGTGGGCACGTCGGGCAGCGACTTGGAGCGCTGCTCGCCGGTCACCGCCACGATGCGGACCTTGCCCGCCTTGTGGTGCTCGATGGTCTCGGAGGCCGTGTCCACCATCAGCGGGATCTGCCCGCCGATCAGGTCCTGCGCGGCCGGCGCGCCGCCGCGATAAGCGACGTGGGTGAGCGGCGTGCCGCTCGCCTGCCCCAGCAGCAGGCCGGCGAAGTGCGGCACCGTGCCGGCGCCGGAGGTCGCGTAGTTGGCCTTCGTCGGGTTCGCCTTCATCCAGGCGAGCACCGTCTTCAGGTCCCCTTGCGGGGCGCCGGGCCCGGCGGTGACGGCGAAGTCGAAGGTGACGATGCGCGAGACGGGCGTGAAGTCCTTGACCGGGTCGTAGGGCAGGTTGCTGTACAGCCAGGGCGCGATCACCATCGCGCCGCTCGGCGAGAGCACCAGCGTCTGGCCGTCCGGCGCGGCGCGCTTGAGCTCGCCCAGCACCAGGCGGCCGGCGGCGCCGGGCTTGTTCTCCACGATCACGTTCTGGCCGAGCGACACGCGCATCTTCTCCGCCAGCAGGCGCGCGATCACGTCCGCCGAGCCCCCGGGCGGGAAGCCCACCAGGATGCGGATCGTGCGGTCCTGGGCCAGGGCGGCGGGGGCGGCGAGCGCGGCGCCGGCGAGCGCGGCGAAGTGGCGGCGTTTCATTGTCTTGTCTCCTGCGAGGCGATTGCTTAACAAGTTAAACACTAGACTAAGGACCGCGGCGCGCCCATCCGGTCGCACCCTGAGCAGGTGATTCCAAGGAGACAAGCCAGTGACGGTCATCGACGTCCACACGCACATGTTCACCACGAAGTGGCTCGAACTGCTGCGCGACAAGAGCGGCATCTACAACATCCAGACCCGCCCCGACGGGCAGAAGGAGATCTTCCGCGGCGACACCCCGGTGGTGATCCCGCAGAAGGGCCACTTCGACTGGGAGCTGCGCATCCAGCACATGGACCAGGCGAAGATCGACGTGTCGGTGGTCTCGCTCACCTGCCCCAACGTGTACTGGGGCGGCGAGGAGGTGAGCGTGCTGGCCGCGCGCGAGGCGAACGACAACGTGGCCGATGCGCAGTCGCGCTACCCGGACCGCATCCGCTGGTTCGCCTCGCTGCCCTGGGAGTACCCGCAGCGCGCGGTGGAGGAGCTGGAGCGCAGCTGCGCGAGAGGCGCCGTCGGCGTGATGGTGCTGGCCAACGTGGCGGGCAAGAGCCTCACGGACCCGATGTTCGCGCCGGTCTGGAAGGCGATCGATGCGCGCAAGCTGCCCGTGCTGGTGCATCCCACCGACCCGCCGGGCGTCGACTTCATGGACATGACCAAGTTCGACCTGAGCTGGTCGGTCGGCTTCATGTTCGACACGACGCTGGCGATCACGCGCATGATCTTCGAAGGCTTCTTCGACCAGTACCCCGACCTGAAGATCATCGCCTCGCACGGCGGCGGCACGCTCCCTTACCTGGTGGGGCGCTTCGAGAAGGGCGACGAAGTGGAACTGCCTTCGCGCCGCCAGATGAAGCGCAAGCCCACGGACTACCTGCGCCACATCTACTACGACAGCATCACCTACGACCTGCGGCCGCTGCAGTACCTCATCTCGGTCGTCGGCCACGAGCACGTGATGTTCGGCACCGACTGGCCGCACTGGGTGCACGACACGAAGGGCGCGTTCGCCAATACCGGCGCCCTGCCGGAAGCGCAGTGCCGCGCGATCCGGGGGTCGAACGCGCAGCGCATCTTCGCGCTATGAAGGCGCGCTGAGCGCGCGTTGACGGGCCACGCCGGCCTCCTCCATACTGGCCGCGCGCCTTCCGGGCGCGAGGGAGGAGCGCCATGGGCACCACGGGAACGCCCGGCCCCGCTCCGGCCGGGCCCGCGCCCGCCGGGAGGGAATTCACCTTCGAACTGGCCGGCGAGGAGATGCCGGCGGTGCGCGGCCGCGGCGGCCCCGGTGCCGTGCGGCAGGCCGTGCGGCTGGCGTCCACGCGCGGCGACGCGAAGCCCGTCACCGTCAAGGCACGCACCGGCGAGCACGTGGTCCGCCTGGCGATCGCAAACGGTCCCACGCTGATCCTCGCGCCGGACAGCGCGCACGCCCTGCTCGCGGCACAGCGGCGCGACAAGCGCCGCGAGGCGTCCGCGGCCAACGGTCCCGTCGTCGTCACGCCGCAGCTCGCCTGGCGCGGGCCGGATGCGGGTGCCACGCGCGGCTTCACCGACTGGCTGGGGCAGGCGACGCTCGAAAGCTTCGAGGTGCTGGGCGACGTCGCGCCGGACATCTCCCCGGACCTCGCCGAAGAAGCAGCCGCGCGCGTGCTCGCGCAGAAGCTGGATGCGCAGGTGGTCCCGGGCCTCTACCGCCTGAAGGCCGACCGCTTCGACCAGTCGCTCAAGGATGCGCACGAGCAGCCCCTCCCCCACCTGCAGCCTCCCGCGAACGGACAGGCGATCCTCGTGCTGGTGCACGGCACCTTCGTCGAGAGCCACGGCACCTTCGGCAAGCTGTGGACGGCGCAGGCCGCGCAGGTGCGGCGCCTGTTCGAGCGCTACGGCGAACACGTCTACGCCTTCGACCATCCCACGCTGGGCGCGAGCCCCGTGGCCAACGCGCTCGCGCTGGCGAAGGCGCTGCCCGCCGGCACGCGGCTGCACCTGCTCACGCACTCGCGCGGCGGGCTCGTCGCCGAGGTGCTGGCACGCGCGTGCAGCGGAGTGGTCCCCGCGCGCCAGGACCTCGACGCGCTGGTGCCGGACGATGCGGCGGACCTCGAAAAGCTGTTCGCCGAGGCGCGCGGCAAGGGCCTGCGCGTGGACCGCATGGTGCGCGTGGCCTGCCCCGCGCGCGGCACGCTGCTGGCGTCGCGCCGGCTCGATGCGTACCTGTCCATCCTCACCTGGGCGCTGCAACTGGGCGGGCAGCAGGTGGCCGGGGCGCTCGTCGATTTCCTGCACGGGATCGCGAAGAAGCGCGCGGACCCGAAGGTGCTGCCCGGCCTGCGGGCCATGATGCCGGACAGCGAATTCATCCGCTGGCTCGCGGCGCAGGCGGCGCCGATCGAAGGCGACCTGCGCGTGGTGGCCGGCGACATGCAGGGCGACTCGGTGCTGTCCTGGGTGAAGACGCTGCTCGCGGATGCCTTCTACTGGACCGACAACGACCTGGTGGTGCACACGCGCGCCATGTACGGCGGCGTGCCGCGCGGCGCGATCGGCCAGGGCGGCAACGCACGCTTCCTCCTGGACCGCGGCGGCAAGGTCTCCCACTTCAACTACTTCAGCAACGTGCGCACGGCCACGGCCGTCGTCGACGCGCTCGTGCAGGACGCGCCCGCAGGCTTCGACGTCATCGGCCGCAACTCCTGGGCCGGGCTGGACGCGAGCGGCACGCGTGGCGCCCGCGCCATCCAGCGCTCCGCCGGCTCACCCGCTGCGCCGGCGGCCAGCCGTCCCGCGGTGTTCGTGCTTCCCGGCATCCTGGGCTCCAACATCCGGCGCGACGACGAGCGCATCTGGATCGGCTGGAACTTCATCGATGGCCTGGTGAAGCTGGCGTGGACGCCCGAGACGGCCGGCCGCTTCCACGCGGACGGCCCGGTCGCCGACGTGTACGACGGCCTCATCGAGCGGCTCGCCGACACGCACGAGGTGATCGCCTTCGCCTTCGACTGGCGGCGCCCCATCGAGGACGAGGCCGAGCGCCTCGCGGACGCGGTGGATGCGGCGCTCGCCGCGCGCAGCGCCAGCGGCCAGCCGGTGCGGCTGCTCGCCCACTCCATGGGTTCGCTCGTCGCGCGCACCATGCGCCTGCAGCGCCGCGACACCTGGGACCGCATGATGCGCCGCGAGGGCGCGCGCCTCGTGATGCTCGGCCCGCCCAACGGCGGCTCCTGGGCGCCGATGCAGGTGCTCACGGGCGACGACGGCTTCGGCAATGCGCTGGTGGCGTTCGGCGCGCTGTTCCGCAATGCCGAAGCCCGCGCGGTGCTCGCCGGGCTTCCCGGGCTGATGCAGCTGCAGGCAGGCTTGAACGACCCGCAGCTGCAACTGCACCTCGCGAGCACCTGGGCGGACCTGGCGAAGAAGGACATCGACGCGCTGCTGCGCTACAACGCATGGCACCAGCCCGACGCGCAGCGTGCCGTCTACGGCTGGTCGGCGCCGCCGCAGGCGGTGCTCGAACGCGCCGCCGCCCTGCGCGCCCGACTCGACGAGCAGTTGCAAGGCCTGCACGCGGACGCGTCCCGCATGGCGATCGTCGTGGGCCGCGCGGGCTTCACGCCGGCCGGCTACGCGCTGACCGACGCCGGCCTGGAATACGTGGCCGCGCCGGAAGGCGGCGACGGCCGCGTGCCGCACCGCAGCGCGCAGCTGCCCGGCGTGCCCATGTGGCAGGTGGACGCGCCGCACGGCAAGCTGCCGGAGACGGCGGAAGCCTTCGCCGCCTACCTGGAGCTGCTCACGGACGGCAGCACGAAGCGGCTCCCGCGCATGGATGCCATTCCCGACACGCCCGTGTCCCGCGAGCGCGGCGGCGGCACGCAGCGTTCCGCGCTCGCCCCCGCGCACAGCCGTCCTTCGCGCCGCTTCGAGGACGTGGCGCCGCCCGCCTCTCCCTCGGACCTCATGGACGCCGGCGCCGCCCGCGAGCGCCCCGCGAACGCGCAGGCGCTCGCCGTGCGCGTCGTCAACGGCGACCTGCAGTTCGTGCCCGAGCCGCTGCTGGTGGGCCACTACCGTTCGCTGCAGCTCACGGGCTCGGAGAAGATCGTCGACAAGCTGGTGGACGGCGGCATGGCGCGTTCCATCGCCACGGGCCTCTACCCCGACGCGGTGGGGACGCACCAGGTCTTCGCCAACGAGCGGCGCAACCCGAAGAACCCGCTGCAGATGGCGCGCCCGACGGCGGCCGTGGTCGTGGGCCTCGGCGAGGAAGGCAAGCTCACCGCGGACAAGCTCGCGTTCACCATCCGGCAAGCCGTGCTCGCGTTCGCGCAGCGCATCGCCGACGAGCCGGGGGCGGCGCCCGCGACCTTCGAGCTGAGCGCCACGCTGGTGGGCAGCGGCGGCATGCGCATCACGCCGGGAACGGCGGCGCAGTACGTGAGCCAGGGCGTGATCGACGCCAACGAGAAGCTCGCCACCACGCGCGGCTGGCCCCGCGTGGCGCGGCTCACGCTGGTGGAACTCTTCCTCGAGCGCGCCACCGAAGCCTGGCACGCCTTGCGCCAGCAGCAGGCCGCGTGGGGCGGGCGCCTGCGGCTGGACGGCCAGGTGGAAGTGGAACAGGGCGCGATGCGGCGCTCGCTGGACGCCGGCTACCGCAGCACCACCTACGACTTCATCAGCGCCCTGTCGCAGCGGGACGCGAGCGGCAACGTCTGCATCGCCTACGACCTGGACACGCGGCGCGCCCGCACCGAAGTGCGCGCCCAGCATGCGCAGACGGGGCTGGTGCGCGAGCTCGTCGCCACCGCGTCCAACCAGGCGAACACCGACCCGCTGATCGGCCGCACGCTGTTCAACCTGCTCGTGCCGGCGGAGATCGAGCCCTACCTCGCCGGCACGAACGAGATGGTGCTGGAGGTGGACGCCGGCACGGCCGTGATCCCGTGGGAGCTGCTGAAGTCCAACCCCGACGCCATGCAGGAGGACACGCGTCCCTGGGCCGTGCGCAGCCGGCTGGTGCGCAAGCTGCGCACGGAGAACTTCCGCGAGCGGGTGATGGATGCGACGCCGGACGACGCGGTGCTGGTGATCGGCGAGCCCGCCGCCCCGTCCGACTACCCGCCGCTGGAAGGCGCGAAGGCCGAGGCCGAAGCCGTGATCGCGCACCTCGACGCCCAGCGGCCGCGGGTGGACGTCAGCGCGCTGGTGGACAACAACGACGCGCGCACCATCATCAACGAGCTGTTCGCGCGCTCGTACCGGATCATCCACGTGGCCGGCCACGGCGCGCCGGGGCCGGAAGGCGGCGTGGTCCTGTCCGGCAACACCTTCCTGGGCGCCAAGGAAGTCGCGGCCATGCGCACGGTGCCGGAGCTCGTGTTCCTGAACTGCTGCCACCTCGCGCACCGCGACGTGAAGGACCTGGGCCGCACGCACGACCGCGCGCGCTTCGCCGCCAATATCGCGGAGAAGCTGATCGAAGCCGGCGTGCGCTGCGTCATCGCCGCGGGCTGGGCGGTGGAGGACGGGCCCGCGGAGGTGTTCGCCACCCGCTTCTACGACGCGGTGCTGGCGGGCGCCCGCTTCATCGACGCCGTCGGCGCCGCGCGCGAGGCGGCCTGGCGCGCCAACCCCAACGGCAACACCTGGGCGGCGTACCAGTGCTATGGCGACCCCACCTGGAGCTGGCGCCGGTCGCAGCCCAGCGAACGCGAGCCGGTGGCGAGCCGCGAGGAAGGCCCGCTCGCCTCCGCGTACGGCGTGGCGCTCGCGCTGGAGAACCTGGTGACCGAGGTGCGCTTCGGCTCGCGCACGCCGCAGGCGGCGCTGGACCGCGTCCGCGCGCTGGAGTCGGAGCACGCCGCACGCTGGGGTGCGATGGGCAGCGTGGCCGAGGCCTTCGGGCTCGCCTACGTCGCCGCCGAAGCCCCGGAGCAGGCCCTCGCCTGGCTCGAGCGGGCCATCGCGGCGGAGGACGGCGGCGCGACGCTGCGCGCGGCGGAGCAGCTCGCGAACCTGCGCGCGCGCCACGGCGAGAAGTCGGACGACCTGGCGGCGGTCCGCGCCGGCATGCGCGAGCTGCGCCGCCTGGTGCACCTGCACCCCACGCACGAGCGCATGAGCCTCCTCGGCTCGGCCTGCAAGCGCCTGTCCATGGTGGCCTGGCGCCAGGGCGACGCGCCGGCGGCGGCCCGGGCCGCGGCCAACGGGGCGAAGTGGTACCTGCAGGCGCAGGAGCGGGCCACGGCGGCCGGCGCGCTGGACGTGTTCTATCCCGCGCGCGCTGCGCTCATCTGCGAGATCGCCGCCGCCCTCATGCAGAAACGCGCCCCGGAGATCACGGAGGAGCGCCTGCAGGCCGTGGAGGCCATGACGCGCGCCGCGGCGACGGCACGCCCCGACTTCTGGTCCGTCGCCGGGGTCGCTGAGCTGCAGATGCTCAAGGCGCTGCGGGCCGGCAGCGTGCTGGACAACCTCGACGGCGTGCTGGCCGAGCTGCGCGACCTGCAGGAGCGGGTGCCCTCCGCGGACAACTGGGATTCGGTGCACGCCGAGGCGCGCTTCGTGCTGCTGCCCTACCTCGCGCGGGAGCCCGGCGAGGACGAGTGCAGCGCCGTCCAGGAGCTGCTGGACATCCTCAAGGGCTATGCGGGCACGGAAAGCTGATTCCCGCGCATTACCGGCATCCAGGTCATCAATTCCAGCACTTCCCGGCCATGAATGACGCCGGAAGTTCGGAATACAGTCACCACCATGGAAAAACCGCGCGCGGTGCTGTTCGACGCCTATGGGACGCTGTTCGACGTGTACAGCGTCGGCCTGCTCGCGGAGCAGCTGTTCCCGGGCCACGGCCAGGCGCTGTCGGTGCTGTGGCGCGACAAGCAGATCGAATACACGCGCCTGGTCACCACCAGCAACGACGGCGCGCACTACCAGCCGTTCTGGGAGCTGACGCTCGCCTCGCTGCGCCACGCCTGCAAGCGCCTGGGCCTCGCGCTGAACGCCGAGCGCGAGCAGCAGCTGATGAACCAGTACCGGCACCTCTCCGCCTTTCCCGAGAACCGGGAAGTGCTGCAGGCGCTGAAGGCCCGCAAGGTCGCCACCGGCATCCTGAGCAACGGCGACCCCGAGATGCTGGGCATCGCCGTGCGCAGCGCGGGCCTGGAAGGCCTGCTCGATCACGTCCTGAGCGTCGACGGCGTGCGCCGGTACAAGACGCACCCGGACGCCTACCGCCTCGGCACCCAGGCCACGGGCCTGGCCGCGTCGCAGATCCTCTTCGTCAGCTGCAACGGCTGGGACGCGCTGGGCGCGACCTGGTTCGGCTACCGCACGCTGTGGGTGAACCGCTACCAGCTTCCCTTCGAGGAACTGGGCACGCAGCCCACCCGCACCGGCAGCACCTTGCGCGACGTGCTCTCGTTTTTCCCATCCTGATCTCCGGAGAACAACCATGACCGACAAGACCACGATCCACGGCCTGCAGGTGGACAGCGCGCTCAAGCGCTTCCTCGACGAACAGGTGCTGCCCACGGTGGGCGTCGCCCAGGAAAAATTCTGGCAGGGCTTCGACCAGATCGTCCGCGATCTCGGCCCGAAGAACGCGGCGCTGCTCGCCGAGCGCGACCGCCTGCAGTCCGAGCTGGATGGCTGGCACAAGAAGAACCCCGGCCCCATCCGGGACGCCGCGGCCTACCGCGCCTTCCTCGAGAAGATCGGCTATCTCGTGCCGCAGCCGCAAGGCGCGAAGGCAACGACGAAAAACGTGGACGCGGAGCTCGCGCTGCAGGCCGGCCCGCAGCTCGTGGTCCCCATCCTGAACGCGCGCTATGCGCTGAATGCGGCCAACGCGCGCTGGGGCTCGCTGTACGACGCGCTGTACGGCACCGACGTCATCCCCGAGGACGGCGGCGCCGACAAGGGCCCCGGCTACAACGAAGTGCGCGGCGCCAAGGTGATCGCGCGCGCGCGCCAGTTCCTGGACCAGGCCGCGCCGCTCGCGAACGGCTCGCACGCCGACGCCACCGCGTACAAGGTGGAAGGGGGCCAGCTCCAGGTGGAACTGAAGGGCGGCAAGTCGTCGGGCCTGAAGGATCCCGCGAAGTTCGTCGGCTTCCAGGGCGACGCGAACGCGCCTTCCTCCGTGCTGCTGAAGAACAACGGCCTGCACCTGGACATCGTCGTGGACCGCAAGCACGCCATCGGCCAGACCGATGCCGCGGGCGTGGCCGACGTCGTGGTGGAAGCGGCGCTCTCCACCATCCTGGACCTGGAAGACTCCATCGCCGCCGTCGATGCGCAGGACAAGCTGCTGGCCTACCGCAACTGGATGGGCATCCTGCAGGGCACGCTCACCGAGCAGGTGCACAAGGGGGGCAAGAGCTTCACGCGCGGACTGAACCCGGACCGCACCTACAAGTCTCCGAAGGGTGACGGCGAAGTGCGCCTGCACGGCCGCTCGCTCCTGTTCCTGCGCAACGTCGGCCACCTCATGACCAACCCCGCCATCCTGTGGGACGGCGGCAAGGAGATCCACGAAGGGATCATGGACGCCGTGATCACCACCGCGATCGCGATGGTCGACCTCCAGGGCAAGGGCCAGAACGGCATCCGCAACTCGCGCACGGGCTCCATCTACATCGTGAAGCCCAAGATGCACGGCCCCGCGGAAGTGGCGTTCGCCTCCGAGCTGTTCGGCCGCGTCGAGCAGCTGCTCGGCCTGCCGCAGGACACGGTGAAGCTGGGCATCATGGACGAGGAGCGCCGTACCAGCGTCAACCTGCAGGCCTGCATCGCGGCTGCCCCGGCGCGCGTGGCGTTCATCAACACCGGTTTCCTGGATCGCACCGGCGACGAGATGCACACCGCGATGCACGCGGGACCGATGATCCGCAAGGGCGACATGAAGTCCAGCGCCTGGATCCAGTCGTACGAGAAGAACAACGTGCTGGTCGGCCTCGCCTGCGGCCTGCGTGGCCGCGCGCAGATCGGCAAGGGCATGTGGGCCATGCCCGACCTGATGGCCGCGATGCTGGAACAGAAGATCGCCCACCCGAAGGCCGGCGCCAACACGGCCTGGGTGCCCTCGCCCACGGCCGCCACGCTGCACGCGCTGCACTACCACCAGGTCGACGTGGCCGCCGTGCAGCAGGAACTCGAGAAGATCGACGCGGCCGCCGAGCGCGAGAAGCTGCTCGCCGGCCTGCTCACGGTGCCCGTCGCCGCCGAGGCGAACTGGACGCCCGAGCAGCGCCAGCAGGAGATCGAGAACAACGCGCAAGGCATCCTGGGCTACGTGGTGCGCTGGATCGACCAGGGCGTGGGCTGCTCCAAGGTGCCCGACATCCACAACGTCGGCCTGATGGAAGACCGCGCCACGCTGCGCATCTCCAGCCAGCACATCTGCAACTGGCTGCTGCACGGTGTCGTCACCGAGCAGCAGGTGCGCGAGACGTTCCAGCGCATGGCCGCGGTGGTGGACAAGCAGAACGCGGGCGACCCGGCGTACCGGCCGATGGCGGGCAACTGGGACACGTCGTACGCGTACCGCGCCGCGCTGGACCTCGTGTTCCAGGGCAAGGAGCAGCCCAGTGGCTACACCGAACCGCTGCTGCATGCCTGGCGCCTCAAGGTGAAGGCCGCCGCACGCTGAGGGGCGGGATCGCAGGTCGTCGGCTCCCGGCGACCTTCCATCCCTTGCACGATGTAACACCAGTCACGAATCGGGCGCGCGTGAAGACTTGAGGTGTCATTCGTCGCGCGCGTCCCTAGACTGCGCCGTGTCATGGCCGCTATCCCCGACACGGCACGCCAGTGCATGGACCTCGCCATCGCGGCCGCGCCCGCGATGCTGCAGCGCGCGCTGGACCAGGCCGTCGCCGTCCTGCAGGAAGAAGAACGCCGCTGCACCGGCGTGGCGGAGCGGCGCGAGCTCGCCGATGCCTGGCTGGAGCTCACCCGCCGGCGCGCCGACTGGTCGCAGCGTTTCCCCGCCCTGCTGCGCGACATCGCGCAGCGGCCGTCCCGCGCCGCGCCCGTCGCGGTGGCTGCCACGGCGGACGACGACCGCTTCGGCGGGCTGAGCCTGCTGGACGAGAGCACGCTGTCGCAGGAGATCGAAAGCTCCCGCGTGCTGCAGCTGCTCGCACCGCGCCTGGAGCAGCCCCTCGCCGAGTTCGACGCCCTCATGAGCACGGCCCTCGGCCTGGGCACCGTCGAGCCCGAGCGCAACCCGCTGCGGCCGCAGGTGTTCGCGCAGGCCCTGCGCGACCTGATGCATCCGGCCGTGGAGCCGGCCTGGCCCAGGATCTGGAGCCAGCACCTGGCCGAACCCCTGGCACGCGAGATCGCCACGCTGTACCGCGACGCGGTGAAGCTGCTGCGCGCCGCGCGCCTCACCGAAGCGACTTACCGCGTGTTGCCTGCCGCACCCAGTTCCACCAAGCCCCCCGCTCCTGCTCCCGCCCGCGCTTCGGGCGGTGGGGGCCCGGGTTCATCGGGTCCCGTTGCGTCCGGCGCGCCTGGAGCGGGTCCTTCCGGCGGGTCGGGTTCCGGTACCGGCCCGGGCGGTGGGTCCGGCCCCGGCGGTGGTTCCGGCCCCGGCGGCGCCGCGGGCGCAGGCGCCCCCGGCGGCAGCATCGAGCAAGCCCTCGGCAGCAGCGGCGCCCTCGGCGGCGCCGCATGGGCGGACCTTTCGAACTACGGCCTCGGCGACGAGCTGTTCCAGCATTTCCTCTTCTCGCGCGCGCAGCCCTCGGCGCAAGCGCTGGCTCCCGCGTTCTTCGCGAAGGTCGACGCGCAGCTGCAGGCGATCGAGACGGCCCTGGAAAGCTTCGAGCCTTTCGATGCCGAGGCGGTCGCGCGCAACCGCGGCCTGTCGCCGGTGGAACGCAGCCACCGCGACGTCGGCACGCAGCGCGAACTGGAGACCACGACCTGGGGCCGCTGGGCGCCGGCGCGCGAGCGGGCGATGCACCGCGCGCGCCTCAAGAAGGAAGCCCGCCAGGTCGGCCAGGTGCTGGGCCTGGAAGTCGTGCGCAAGCTCGTGGACCAGGTCGCGCGCGACCCGCGCCTGCTCGCGCCCGTGCGCGAGGCCATCGTGGCGATCGAGCCGGCGCTGGCGAAGCTGGCGCTCGTCACGCCGCGCTTCTTCGCGCAGGAAGACCATGCGGGGCGGCGGCTCGTCGAGCGCGTCGCCGAACGCAGCTTCCGCTACAACGACGAGTTCGCGAGCGACTTCCAGGAGTTCTTCGCCGACGTCCGCACCACCTTCCGCGCGCTCAACGAGCAGCAGGTGCAGGACGACCGCCCCTTCGGCCAGGCCCTGCAGGAACTGGAGGAGCGCTGGACCGGCGAGGACAGCGTCGAGGAGCGCGGCCGCCAGGTCGCCGTCGACGCGCTGCACTTCGCGGAGGCGCGCGAAGCCGAAGCGGCGCAGATCGCGTGGAGCCTGTCGCAGCGTGCCGACCTCGAAGGCGTGCCCGCGGTGGTGCAGGACTTCCTGTTCGGCCCCTGGTCGCTGGTGATGGCGCACGCGCGGCTCACCGACGCGCAGAAGCAGGTCGACCCGGGCGGCTGGAACAGCGTGATCTCCGACCTGCTGTGGAGCGTGAAGTCGGAGCAGACGCTGCGCGACCCCGCGCGTCTCTTCAACACGCTGCCCGGCATGCTGGAGCGCCTGCGCGGCGGCATGAAGCTGATCGGGCAGGAGCCGGCGGACCACGAGACCTTCTTCCAGGCGCTGGAGAAGCTGCACCGCCCCGTGCTCAAGCTGCGCGCGCGCACGCGCCATGCGAACCTCGCGGTCGGCAACGAGCCGCAGCTCGATGCCGCGCTGCTCTCCACGCAGCGGCAGCAGCCCAAGGCGCCCGCGGGCAACCCGTGGCTGACGCCGAGCGAGCTGCAGGCCGCCGGCTTCGACGAGCGCCCGAGCGCGCCGGCGCCGCTGGAGGAGGCCTCGGGCGAGGCGCCGGGCGACGTCGACGTCACCGGCGTCGTGGCCGCCCTGCACCAGGGCTGCTGGGTCGACCTGCATGCGCGCGGCAAGTGGCGCCGCGCCAGCCTCACGTGGGTGAGCCAGCGCGCGACCCTGTTCATGTTCCAGAGCCACGGCGGCGAAGTGCACACCATGACGCGCCGCAGCCTCGAGCGCCTCGTGCGCGAGCGGCAGCTGCGTCCCGTGGAGGCCGGCGCGGTGGTGCCGCGCGCTCTCGACGCGCTGTCGCAGCGCGCGCAATCCGCCGCCCGCAAGCGCGAAGACCCGGTCCTCGCGTAGCGGCGGGGCGCTAAACTGCGCCCGTGCCGAACGAAGCCAGCTCCCCCGCGCCTTCGCGCTGCCCGCTCTGCGGCGCCGCGAACCGCTGCGCCATGGAGCTCGAGCGCGAAACCGGCCTGCCGCAAGGGCCCTGCTGGTGCACGCAGGCGGCGTTCGGCGCCGACCTGCTCGCGTGCGTCCCGCCGGAAGCGAAGGACCGCGCCTGCATCTGCCAGAACTGCGCGCGCGGCGCCGCCGCCGCGTGAGCGGCTCCGGCAGCATCGCCGAACTGAGCGCGCGCCACGGGCCGCGCTACCGCTGGCTGCTGATGTTCTCCGTGATGGTGGGCACGATGGCGTCGCTGATGTCGGCCACCGTCGTCAACGTCGCCATCCCCGGGATGAGCCACGCCTTCGCGCTGAACCAGGAGCGCGCGCAGTGGGTGTCCTCCGGCTTCATGGTGGCCATGACGGTGTCCATGCTCACCACGCCCTGGCTGCTGTCACGCTTCGGCTACCGCCGCACCTACGACGGCACCATGGTGCTGCTGCTGGTCGGCGGCATCGTGGGCGGCGTGGCGCCCTGGTTCCCGCTGGTCCTCGCGGCACGCGTCGCCGAAGGCCTGGCCGCCGGCGTCGTGCAGCCGATCCCCGCGATCATCATGATGCGCGCCTTCGCGCCCTCCGAGCAGGGACGGGCGAGCGGCATGTTCGGCATGGGCGTGGTGCTCGCGCCCGCGCTGGGGCCCAGCATCGGCGGCATCCTCGTGGACCTGTGGGGCTGGCGCTCGATCTTCTTCATGGTGATCCCTTTCTGCCTCGCGGCGATCTGGCTCGCGCACCGCTACCTGCCGGTGAGCGCGCCGGGCGGCAGCGATCCCGGCAAGCACGCCGCGTCGCTCGACTGGCGCGGGTTGCTGCTCGGGTCCGCGGGAACGCTGGCCCTGCTGAACGGGCTGCTGGAAATCCGTGGCGGCGACCGCTGGCTGGCGATCGGCCTGCTGGCGTTCGCCGTCGCGTGCTTCGTCGCGATGACGCTCTGGCTGCGCCGCGCCAAGGCGCGCGGCCAGGATGCGCTGCTGGATCTCGCGGTGTTCCGCCACCGCGCCTACGCGATCGGCAGCCTCGTCGCCTTCATCTACGGCATCGCGCTGTACGGCTCCACCTACCTGCTGCCCGTGTTCATGCAATTGGGACTGGAACTGCCCGCCTCGCACGTCGGCACCATCCTGCTGCCGTCCGGTTTCGTGCTCGCGGTGACGATCGGCATCGCCGGCCGGCTGACGCGCCGCCTGCCGACCAACGTGATGGTCAGCGGAGGCCTCGCGCTGCTGGCCGCGTCGTTCGCGCTGATGCCGACCGTGACCCTGCAGACGGGCCTGGCGCTGCTGGTCGCGTGGGCCATCCTGGGCCGCATCGGGCTCGGCTTCGTGCTGCCCTCCCTGAACCTCGGCGCCATGCGCCCGCTGGACAAGGGCGAGATCCCCCAGGGCGCCAGCCTCATCAACTTCCTGCGCATGCTGGGCGGCGCCGCGGGCGTGAGCCTGTGCGCCATCGTGCTGGAGTGGCGGCTGGCCGCGCACGGCACCGGGCTCGCGGGGCCGACGAGCGTCGAGCGGCTGGCGGCCTTCAACGAATCCTTCCTGATGCTCGCGGGCATCTGCGCGATCGCGATGATTTCCGCGTGGCAACTGAAGGGGCCCCCACAAGGCGACCTGCCTCCCCAATAATCGGGGCATGTGCCAGCTGATGGGGATGAACTGCAACACGCCGACGGACGTGACGTTCAGCTTCGCCGGCTTCGCGCAGCGCGGCGGCCGCACCGACCACCACGCGGACGGGTGGGGCATCGCGTTCTTCGAGGGCAAGGGCCTGCGCCACTTCGTGGACCACCAGCCCGCCTGCGAGTCTCCCGTCGCGGAGCTCATCCGCCGCTACCCGATCAAGAGCCGCAACGTCATCTCGCACATCCGCAAGGCGACGCAGGGCGAGGTCGCGCTGCAGAACTGCCACCCCTTCGTGCGCGAGCTGTGGGGCCGCTACTGGGTGTTCGCGCACAACGGCGACCTGCAGGGCTTCGAGCCGCGGCTGCACGCGAACTTCCGGCCGGTCGGAACGACGGACAGCGAGCGGGCTTTCTGCTGGCTGCTGCAGGAGATGTGGAAGTCCCACGCGGACACGCCGAGCGTGGAGGAACTGACGCTCACGCTGCGCGAACTCACCCCGCGCATCGCGAAGCACGGCCGCTTCAACTTCCTGCTGTCGAACGGCGACGCGCTGTGGGCGCATTGCTCCACCAACCTCTGGTACGTGGAGCGCAAGCATCCCTTCTCCCACGCGCAACTCGCGGACGAGGACCTGAGCATCGACTTCGCGCAGCACACGACGCCGCAGGACCGGGTGGCGGTCGTGGTGACGGCGCCGCTCACGACCAACGAGCAGTGGACGCAGTTCCAGCCGGGGGAGTTGAAGGTGTTCGTGGACGGGGAGGTCCGCTGACGCAGGCGGTGGGGTTCGCTGCGCTCACCGTCCGCGGCTCTCGCCGCGCCACCCTACATCCGATGGCGCATCCCATGTAGGGTGGGCCGGCGAACGCCGGCGAAGGTGAGCGAAGCGAACCCCACCGACGCGACTCAGATCACCGTCCGATCCCGGTCGACCGCCTCCTCCAGCGCATCGACGAACATCGCCGGCACGTCGAAGCCGGTCTGGTTCGTGATCTCCTGGAAGGCCGTGGGGCTCGTCACGTTGATCTCCGTGAGGCAGTCGCCGATCACGTCCAGGCCCACCAGCAGCAGGCCGCGCTCCGCGAGCAGCGGGCCGACCGTCTCGGCGATCTCGCGGTCGCGCTCGGAGATGGGCTGCGCCACGCCCTTGCCGCCGGCGGCCAGGTTGCCGCGGACCTCGGTGCCCTGCGGGATGCGCGCGAGGCAGAACGGGGCCACCTTGCCGCCGATCACCAGCACGCGCTTGTCGCCGTGGATGATCTCGGGCACGAAGCGCTGCACCATGATCGTCGTCGCGCCGTGGTGGTTCAGGGTCTCGATGATGGAGCCGAGGTTGAGCCCGTCGGGGCCGACGCGGAAGATGCCCATCCCGCCCATGCCGTCGAGGGGCTTGAGGATGATGTCGCCGTGCTCCGCATGGAACTCGCGCACTTCGTCGGCGGAACGCGTCACCAGCGTGGGGCTCACGAACTGCGGGAACTCCAGGATGGCGAGCTTCTCCGGGTGGTCGCGCAGCGCGGAAGGACGGTTGAAGACCTTCGCGCCTTCGCGCTGCGCCTGCTCCAGCATGTGGGTGGCGTAGAAGAACTCGGTGTCGAAGGGCGGGTCCTTGCGCATCAGCACCGCGTCGAAGTCGCGCAGCGCCCGGCGCTCGGTGCGCTGCACCTGGAACCATTCTTCCTCCGTGCCGGTCAGCGCGATCTCGCGCACGTCCGCGTGCACCAGGCCGCCGGAGCGCCAGCTCAGGTGGCGCGGCTCGCAGGCCGAGATGCGGTGGCCGCGGCGCTGCGCCTCGCGCATCATCGAGAAGGTGGTGTCCTTGTAGGTCTTGAAGACCTCGAGCGGGTCGGCAACGAAAAGAATGTTCATCAGGGTGGATGTTGCCCGATTCAGCGCAGGCTCGCCCGCGCCGCCTCTTCCAGCCATGCCGCCGTCGCGGCTGGCTGCGTCACCGGCAGCATGTGGCCGCCCGGCACGACCGTGAGCTGCGCCTGCGGTACCTGCGCGCACAGGCCCTCGCCCTGGGCCCGCCAGTCCAGCACCGCGTCGCCTTCGCCGTACAGCACGCGCACCGGCAGCCGCAGCTCGCCGTAGCGCTTCTGCTGGAAGGGCAGGTCGTCCTCCAGCGCGATCATGTCTTCCGACGCGGCGCAGAACGCCGAGGGGCGCAGGCCCAGCATGCCGCCGCCGCGCACGCCGAAGTCGTCCGGCGCCGGTTCGGGCGCGAAGACCGCGCGCACGGCTTTACGCATGGTGAGGATGCCGACCGGCACCGCGAGCGTCCAGGCGATGGAGCGCCGCAGCCAGGCGCGGCGGACCGCGAGCGGCCGGAAGGGCTCGGCCACGTCGCGCACCTGGTGCGTCAGCGGCGCGATCAGCGCCAGTCCGGCGATGGCTTCCGGGTCCTGCAAGGCGGCCGACAGGGCGATCGCGCCGCCCAGCGAATGCCCGACCAGCAGCGGGGGCTGCGGCAGGCGCAGCGCGCGGATGAAGTCGGCGATCAAGCGGCCCTGCGCGGCGACGCCGCACTTCGTCGCATCCGCGCGCGGCGAGCGCCCCGACCCCGGCCGGTCGACGAGGATCACCCGCCAGCGCTGCGCGAGCGCCTCGAGCGGCAGGTAGTCGAAATTCTTCATCTGCCCGGCGAGCCCGTGCACCATGACGAGCGCCGGCCCGGTGCCGAGCGAGCGGTAGTGGATGCGCTCGCCGCCCAGTTCGAGGAACCCGCCTTCGGGCGGGAAGGCCTTCGTGATCCGCGAGGCGACCACGGCGGTGAGCAGCGCGAACGCCGCGAGTGCGGCGACGACGATGAGCAGCAGCGCGAGGAGGAGATGCATGCGTGTCAGCGCACCGGCTCGCCCTGGCGGCCGAAACGCAGCGCGCCGTCGCGCAGCGGCGCGAGCTTCAGGGAGAGCAGGTCGAGCAGGTAGTTCTGGTAGATGCGCCAGGGCTTGCGCGTGCCTTGCCGCGGCAGGGCGTCGGCCGCGCGCTGGATGTAGCCGGATTGCAGGTCGAGCGCGGGACGCGTATCGCCCGCGTCGCCTTCGTGCACGGCCACCGCGACGTCCAGGCGGTGGTCGCGCAGGTAGTTCAGGACGCGGCACACCTGGCGCGCGATCAGTTCCGCCTTGAGCGTCCAGGACGCATTGGTGTAGCCCATGGCGAGGGCGAAGTTCGGCACGCCCGCGAGCATCATCCCCTTGTACGAAAGCGCCTGCGCCACCTCCACCGGGCGCCCGTCCACGGTGATGCGCGCGCCGCCGAACAGCTGCAGCTGCAGGCCGGTGGCGGTGACCACGACGTCGGCCGGCAGGTCCTCGCCCGAAGCGAGGCGCAGGCCCGCGGGCGTGAAGCGCTCGATGCGGTCCGTCACGACGGATGCGCGCCCGGCGCGCAGCGCGGCGAACAGGTCGGCATCGGGGACGATGCACAGGCGCTGGTCCCAGGGCTGGTAGCGGGGCTGCAGGTGCCGCACGTCGACGCCGCTCCTGCGCTGCGCCTGCTGCACGAGCCAGCGGCCCATCGCCTCCGGCCGGCGACGCGCGAGCTGGTAGATCGCCGCGGCGATCAGGATGTTCTTCCAGCGGATCACGCGGTACGCGAAGCGGCGCGGCAGCAGCGCCTGCAGGAAGCGGCCGACCCCATCGCGCGCGGGGATCGCGAGGATGTAGCTGGGCGAGCGCTGCAGCATCGTGACGTGCGCCGCCTGCTGCGCGAGCGCGGGGATCAGCGTGACGGCGGTGGCACCGCTGCCGACGACGACGACGCGCTTGCCGGTGACGTCCAGGCCTTCGGGCCAGTGCTGCGGATGCACCACCTGGCCCGCGTACGCGGCGCGGTCCGGGATCTCCGGCTCGTGGCCGTGCGCGTAGTCGTAGTAGCCGCTGCAGAAGAACAGGAAGCGGCAGCGCACCGTGCGCGCTTCGCCGGCCGCATCGACCTGCACGGTCCAGCGCGCATCGGTGCTGCTCCACGCGGCGCCCGTCACGCGGTGGCGGAAGCGGATGGCGGGCAGCAGGCCCTCCTCGCGCGCCGTGTCGCGGACGTAGTCGCGGATGGCGGGGCCCAGCGCGGTGATCGCATCGCTGGTCCAGGGCCGGAAGGTGAAGCCCAGGGTGAACATGTCGGAGTCCGAGCGCACGCCGGGGTAGCGGAACAGGTCCCAGGTGCCGCCGATCGCATCGCGCCCTTCCAGGATCACGAAGCTGCGGTCCGGGCACTCCGTGCGCAGGTAGTGCCCGGCCGAGATGCCGGAGATGCCGGCACCGACCACCACCACGTCGTATTCGGTCGCGAGGCTGCTGTCCGCCATGTTCAGGATCCCCCCGCCTCCTGCCGCAGGCGCTCGGCGCGACGCATCACGAGGCGCTGGTAGCCGGGCCCGAGGAGGCGCGCCATGATATCCACCACCCGGGCATCGGGACCGACAAGGACGCGACTCGCATTGCGCCGCACGCCGGACAGGATGCGGCGGGCGGCGGCTTCCGGCGAGGTGACCTGGATCATGCGTTCGCCCTGCGCGCGGAAGGCGTCCGCGTCCTGCCCCGTCATGCGCGTGACGGCCTCGTCCACCCGCTGGCTGCGCACGATGCCGGTGGCGACGCCGCCGGGGTGCACGCAGGTCACGCCCACCGGCGCGCCTTCGAGCAGCAGTTCCATCCGCAGCGCCTCGGTGTAGCCCCGCACCGCGAACTTGCTCGCGTTGTAGGCGGACTGGGTCGGCATGGCGATCAGGCCGAACACGCTGGAGAGGTTGACCACGTGGCCGTCGCCGCTCGCGCGCAGGTGCGGGAGGAAGGCCTGCGTGCCGTGGACCACACCCCAGAAGTTGATGGCCATCAGCCACTCGAAATCCTCGGGGCGCACGGTCTCCGCGGCGGCAGCGAGGGCCACGCCGGCGTTGTTGAACACGAGGTTCACCTGACCGTGCCCGGCGCGGCAGCGTCCGGCCCAGGCGAAGACCGCGGCACGATCGGCGACGTCGACACGCGTGGTGGTGCAGCCAGCGCCCGGGGCGGCGACCAGGCGCACCGTCTCGGCGAGCCCTGCCTCGTCGAGGTCCGCCAGCGCAAGACGGGCGCCTTCGCGCGCCAGTTCCACGGCCAGGGCGCGGCCGATGCCGGAGGCCGCGCCGGTGATCGCGGCGACCTTGCCACGGAAGTCCTTCATCCGTCCCCTCCCCGCCTGCCTTCGCGCAGGCGTGCGGGCGGAGTATGGACCAGCCGGACCGGCCCGCCTAGATCTCGACCTTGCTGCCCAATTCCACGACGGAGTTGTTCGGGAGGTTGAGGAAGTCGGCGGCCGCGCTCGCGTTGTGGTGCATCTGCGCGAACAGCTTCTCGCGCCAGCCGGCCATGCCGCCGCCGATGCTGGGCACCACCACGTCGCGCGAGAGGAAGTAGCTGGTGGTCATGGGTTCCAGCTCGCAGCCGCGGGCGCGGATCTGCTCCAGCGCGCGGGGCACGTCGGGGTCGTTCTTGAAGCCGTAGTGCAGGATCACCTGCCAGCAGTCGTGGCCCAGCGACTCGATCTCCGCGCGCTTGTCCAGGCCCACCCAGGGCACCTCGTGGTTGCGGACGGTGACGAAGAGGTTGTGCTCGTGCAGTACCTTGTTGTGCTTCAGGTTGTGCAGCATCGCATTGGGCACCGTCCCCGGTTCCGCCGTCAGGAACACCGCCGTGCCCGGCACGCGCAGCGGCGGCTGCGAGAACACCGACTCCAGGAAGCTCTTGAGGTCGATCGCATCGGTGCGCAGCTTCTCGTTGAGGATCTTGCGACCCCGCTTCCACGTCGTCATCAGCGTGAAGATGAAGCCGCCGATCATGAGGGGGAACCAGCCGCCGTCCACCAGCTTGAGCAGGTTGGAGCTGAAGAAGGCGAAGTCCACGACGAAGAACCAGCCCGTCGCCGCCCAGCACAGCGCAAGGGGGTAGCCCCAGCCGTAGCGGATGACGAAGAAGGTGAGCGTGGTGGTGATCAGCATGTCCAGCGTCACCGCGATGCCGTACGCGGCGGCGAGGTTGCTGGAGGAGCGGAACATGACCACGGCGATGACGATCGCGACGAACAGGCCCCAGTTGACCGCGGGCACGTAGATCTGGCCGGTGTCGCGCACGCTGGTGTGCTCCACGTTCAGGCGCGGCAGGTAGCCGAGCTGCACCACCTGCTTGGTCACGCTGAAGGCGCCGGTGATCAGCGCCTGCGACGCGATCACCGTCGCCATGGTCGCCAGCACCACGAGCGGCACCAGCGCCCAGTCCGGCGCCATCATGTAGAAGGGGTTCTTCACCGCTTCCGGATTGGCGATGAGCAGCGCGCCCTGGCCGAAGTAGTTGAGCGTGAGCGCCGGCATGACCGCGCCGAACCAGGCGAGGCGGATGGGCTTCTTGCCGAAGTGGCCCAGGTCCGCGTACAGCGCCTCGGCGCCCGTCACGCACAGCACCACCGCGCCGAGGATGATGAACGCCGTGCCCGGCTGCTGCCACATGAAGCGAACCGCGTAGTACGGCCACAGCGCCTTGAGGATCTCCGGGTGCTGCACGATGTGCGACACGCCCAGGACCGCGATCGTCATGAACCACACCAGCGTGATCGGCCCGAAGAAGCGCCCTATGCCGCTGGTGCCGCGCTTCTGCACGGCGAACAGCAGCAGCAGGATCACCAGCGTGAGCGGGATCACCCAGTCTTCCAGGTTCGGCGAGACGACCTTCAGGCCTTCCACGGCGGAGAGCACCGAGATCGCCGGTGTGATCACGCCGTCGCCATAGAACAGCGAGGTGCCGAAGATGCCCACCAGCAGCAGCACGCGGCGCAGCTTCGGCTTGTCCTTCACGGCCTGCGAGGCGAGCGCGAGCATCGCGATCAGCCCGCCCTCGCCGTTGTTGTCGGCACGCAGGACGAGCACCACGTACTTGATCGAGACGATGACGGTCAGCGTCCAGAAGAAGATGGACAGGACGCCGTAGACGTTGTCGGGCGTGAAGGGCACGTGCCCGGCGCCGAACACCTCCTTGACCGCGTAGAGGACGCTGGTCCCGATGTCGCCGTAGACGACACCGATGGCGCCGAGGGTCAGCGCGGCGAGCGACGATTTCGAGTTCTGCACGAACGGCCCCGTCCCGGACAGGGAACCGGCGGGGTCTTGAACTTGGGGTGCGTATTGTGCGCCCGACCGGCGGCGCGGGCAGGATTTTTGTTGCAGTGCAACAACCGCCGGTCGGCTCTAGTCGTAGGTCTCGGCGTCGGGATCGGTGGCTTCCAGCTCGTAGCTGGCGGCCAGCATGGCCAGGCGGCCGATCACCCCGTACATGTAGAACCGGTTCGGGGCGCTGGCGCCCGGCTTCTGGCCCGGCTGGGGTAAGCGCGTACTCTCCGCGAAAGCCAGCGGCACGAAGGCCGAACCCGGCGCGTTGAGGTTCTCGTCCGTGCCCCGTTCCGCGTGGATGCGGTAGAAGCCGCCGACCACGTAGCGGTCCATCAGGTACACCACCGGCTCGGCGACGGCGTCATTCATGCGCTCGGCGGTCAGCACGCCCTCCTGGATGATCACGTCGGTGATCGCCTGGCCGGTCTTGACCACGGGCGGCTTGTTCTTCGGCCGCTGGCGGAGGGCGTCGAGGTCCTTCACGTCGCGCACGGTCATGATGCCCATGCCCGAGGTGCCGTTGTCGGCCTTCACGACCACGAAGGGCTTCTCGTTGATGCCGTATTCCTTGTACTTCTTGCGGATCTTGGCGAGCAGCGCATCCACGTTGGTGCGCAGGCACTCCATGCCTTCCTGCTTGAAGAAGTCCAGCTCGCCGCAGCGGTTGAACAGCGGGTTCACCAGCCACGGGTCGATGCCCAGCATCTTGCCGAAGCGCTTGGCCACCTCCTCGTAGCTCTGGAAGTGGCGGCTCTTGCGCCGCACCGACCAGCCCGCGTGCAGCGGCGGCAGCAGGTACTGCTCGTGCAGGTCCTCCAGGATCCCCGGCGCGCCCGCCGTGAGGTCGTTGTTCAGGAGGATGGTGCAGGGGTCGAAGTTCTTCAGCCCCAGGCGCCGCTTGCTGCGCACCACCGGCTCCAGCGTCACCTTGTCGCCGCCGGGCAGTTCGACCGTCGTCGCCTTCTTGATGTCCGGGTCGATCGAGCCGACCTTCACGTTGAGGCCCGCCATGCGGAAGATCTTCTGCAGCTGGGCGATGTTGCTCAGGTAGAAGGTGTTCTTCGTGTTCTCGGGGACCACCAGCAGGTTCTTGGCCTCGGGGCAGATCTTCTCGATCGCCGCCATCGCCGCCTGCACCGCCAGCGGCAGCATGTCGGGCGTGAGGTTGTGCCAGCCGCCGGGGAACAGGTTGGTGTCGACGGGCGCCAGCTTGAAGCCGGCGTTGCGGATGTCCACCGAGCAGTAGAAGGGCGGCGTGTGCTCCATCCACTCCAGGCGGAACCAGCGCTCCACCGCGGGCATGGACTCGAGGATGCGCTGCTCGAGCTCGTTGATGGGGCCGGTCAGGGCCGTGATGAGGTGCGGAACCATCTAGTTCTTCTACTCGGTCTGCGTTACGTGGATCTTCCCAGTGCCGCCGCGGGTCCGGCTCTGCCGGGCCGCTGGGGGCGCCCCCTTGAGGGGGAGGCGCCGCAGGCGCTTCGGGGGTGGGTCATTCCCGGATTTCGCCGTCGCCCAACACGATCCATTTCAGGGATGTCAGTCCTTCGATGCCCACCGGCCCGCGCGCATGGAACTTGTCCGTGCTGATGCCGATCTCCGCGCCCAGGCCGTACTCGAAGCCGTCGGCGAAGCGCGTGCTGGCATTGACCATCACGCTGGCCGAATCCACCTCGCGCAGGAAGCGCTGGGCATGCATGTGGTCGCGCGTGACGATGGCGTCCGTGTGGTGCGAGGAATAGCGGTTGATGTGGGCGATGGCTTCGTCGATGCCGGCCACGACCTTCACGCTGATGATCGGCGCGAGGTACTCCTCGGACCAGTCCTGCTCGGTCGCGTCCTGCACGTTCGCCCCGCGCACCTGCGCGAGGATCGCCTTCGCCTCGGGGTCGCAGCGCATCTCCACGCCCTTGCCCGCGAAGATCGCGCCGATCTCCGGCAGGAAGGCCTTGGCCACGCCGCGCGCGACCAGCAGGCCCTCGCTCGCGTTGCAGGGGCTGTACTTCTGCGTCTTGGCGTTGTCGGTGATCCTGACGGCCATGGCGACGTCGCAGGGATCGTCGACATAGGTGTGGCAGTTGCCGTCCAGGTGCTTGATGACCGGCACCTTCGCCTCGCGCGAGATGCGCTCGATCAGGCTCTTGCCGCCGCGGGGGATGACCACGTCGACGGACTCGGGCATCGCGATCAGCTTCCCGACGGCTTCGCGGTCGGTGGTCTGCACCAGTTGCACGGCCTCCGCGGGCAGGCCGGCGTCGACCAGGGCCTGCTGCACCAGCTTCGCCAGCGCCTTGTTGGATTCGATCGCTTCCGAGCCCCCGCGCAGGATGCAGGCGTTGCCGCTCTTGATGGACAGGCTCGCGGCCTCGATCGTCACGTTCGGCCGGCTCTCGAAGATCATGCCGAACACGCCGAGCGGCACGCGCATCTGGCCCACGCGGATGCCGCTGGGCTGCTGCTTCATGCCGACCACCTCGCCGATGATGTCCGGCATGGTGGCGAGCTGCTCGCAGCCGACCGCCAGCGTCTCGATGATCTTCGGGGTGAGCTTCAGGCGGTCCACCATCGGCGCGGAGAGGCCTGCCGCGGTGGCGCGCTCGATGTCCTTGGCGTTGTCCCGCTGCAGCGATTCCACGTTGCCCCGCAGCAGCGCCGCCAGGCCGCGCAAGGCCTGGCCCTTCTCGGCAGCCGAGGCCGCGGCCATGCGCGCGGAGGCCGCCCGGGCCTGCAGGCCCAGGCTGGCGACGTACTCGGCGATATTCAGCGCATTCATAAGTTCATTATCCCCGGGCCGCCTTAGGCTGGGCTGAGCACTCCAGGCACAGGCCGAGCGCCAGCTTGTGCAAGGCCTGCCAGCCGTCGGTGGGCCAGCCGGGCGCCTTGAGGCCTTTCACGATCCCGTCCACCACATGGGCGCCGTGCAGCAGGTTTTCCAGGGTCGTGGTGGACAGGCGGGGCAGGACGCGCTCGAACAGCTTTTCCTTCAGGCCCCAGACCCGCTGTTCCCGCAGCGCCATGGGCAGCGGGCGGCCCTGCGCCATCGCGTCCTTCACCCGCTTGAGGGCCCGGATGTCCTCGGCCAGCGTGTAGTGCACCAGCACTTCCGCCTCGCCCTCGGCCTGCAGGCCGTCCAGCATGCGCTGCACGCGGGCCACCTGGCCGGCGAGGACCGCCTCGGACAGCTTGAAGACGTCGTAGCGGGCGACGTTGAGGACCGCGCTCTCGACCTGCTCGAAGCGCAGTTCGCCGGCGGGGTAGAGCAGCGCCAGTTTCTGGATCTCCTGGTGGGCGGCGAGCAGGTTGCCCTCGACCCGGTCGGCGAAGAACTGCAGGGTGCGCTGGCCCTCCTCGCCGGCGGCGACGCGCTGCTCGTTCTGCGCCAGGCGCTGCGCGATCCACTGCGGCAGCGCGTTGCGCTCCACCGGCTGGACCTCGATGGCGACGCCGGCGTTCTCCAGGGCCGCGAACCAGGCGGACTTCTTGGTCTGGAAGTCGAGGCGCGGCAGGAGCACCAGCGTCAGCGTGCTGTCGTTGCCCTGGGCGCTTTCGGCGACCTGCTGCAGGGCGGTGCTGCCGTCCTTGCCCGGCTTGCCGGAGGGGATGCGGATCTCGACGATCTGCTTGTCGGCGAAGAGGCTGAGCGACCCGCCGGCGGCGAGCACGGCGCTCCAGTCGAAGTGCGTGCCGGCGACGGTGTGCACGGTGCGCTCGGTGTAGCCCTGGGTCCGCGCCGCGGCCCGGATGGCGTCCGCGGCCTCCTGCACCAGCAGCGGCTCGTCGCCGTGCAGGGTGTAGAGGGGGCGGAGGGCGCGCTGGAGGTGCGGGGGGAGCTGGGCAGGGGCGAGCTGCATGGGGGGAGTTTAGCGGGGGCACGTCGGTGGGGTTCGTTTCACTCACCTTCCGTGGCTTCGCCACGCCACCCTACAAGGGACGCATCGCCGCGAACTTGCAGGGTGGCGCCGCGCCAGCGGCGGACGGTGAGCGAATGCGATCCCCACCGACGGCGCGCAGCGCCGCCGCCCGTTCACGGCAAGAGGGTCATCCACGCCGCCGCCACCAGCGCCACGACCAGCAGCAGGTAGATGAAACCGTGCTCCACGGCTTCGTACGACACCTTGCGCCCCGGCTTGCGGCCGAAGTTGACCAGCAAGGCCAGGGCGATCACGAGCAGCGTGACCGCGACGTACACCAGCCCGTCCGGAGCCATGGCGTCAGCCCTTGGCCAGCCCGAGTTCGCGGTGCCGCTGCACCACCACCTTGCGGAAGATCTCCACCGCCTCGTCCATCAGCTCGTACGTGATCGTCAAGGGCGGGGCGAAGCGGATCACCGTCTCGTGCGTTTCCTTCGACAGCACGCCCGCGGCCGCGAGGCGCTCCACCAGGTCGCGGGCGGTGGTGCAGGACGGCTCGATGTCCACGCCGATCCACAACCCGCGGCCGCGCACGTCGCGGATCAGCGGCTTCACCTCGGCCTGCACCTCGCGCAGCCGCCGGAACAGGTGTTCGCCCTTGGCGGCGCAGTTCGCGACCAGGCCCTCTTCCTCCAGCACCTTCAGGCCTTCCAGCGCCACCGCGGCCGCCAGCGCGTTGCCGCCGAAGGTGGAGCCGTGGCTGTTCGGCACGAACACCGACATCACCTTGTCGTCGGCGCAGAAGGCGCTCACGGGCAGCAGCCCGGCGCCGAGTGCCTTGCCCAGGATCAGCGCGTCCGGCCGGATGCCCTCGTGCTCGAACGCGAACCACTTGCCCGTGCGGCCCAGGCCCGCCTGCACTTCGTCGTCGATCAGCAGGACGTCGTTCGCCGTGCACCACTCGCGCAGCTCGCGGAAGAAGCCCGGCGGCGGCACCAGCACGCCCGCCTCGCCCTGGATCGGCTCGACCAGCACCGCGCACGTGTTCTCCGTCGCCGCGGCCTGGACGCTCGCCATGTCGCCGTAGTCGAAGTGCTGGAAGCCGCCGCAGAACGGCCCGAAGCCGGTGCGGTAGTCCTCCTCGCTCGAGAAACCGATGATCGTGGTGGTGCGGCCGTGGAAATTGCCGCGCGCGACCAGGATGCGCTGCTGCCCGTCGGGGATGCCCTTGACGCGGTGGCCCCAGCGGCGCGCGCACTTGATCGCGGTCTCCACCGCCTCGGCACCGGTGTTCATGGGAAGCGCGCGTTCGAAGCCCGTGACCTCGCTGAGCTTCTCCAGCAGCGGGCCGAGCGTGGTGCCGTAGTAGGCCCGGGACATCACCGCCACCTTCTCCAGCTGCCGGTGCGCGGCGGCCACGATGCGCGGATGCAGGTGCCCATGGCTCACGGAGGAGTAGGCGCTCATCATGTCGATGTAGCGGCGCCCCTCGACGTCCCAGACGAGGCAGTCCTTCGCGTGGTCGACGACCACCGGCACCGGCGCGTAGTTGCGGGCGCCGTAGCGCGCTTCCTTGCCGATGTACGACTGCGTGGCAGAGGTTCCGGTGGCGTCCATGGCGAAGCTCCCTGGTCTGGCCCCAAGATGGGGGCGCCGCGCGCGCGCCGCAAGCGCGCAAGCGCGGCAACAGCCGGAAGGTTGGCACCGCCGGACCGGCGGGGCTGTAGGACCGGTCGCGACGCCTGGCTGCGCCTTTTCCGACAGCGCAGCCGGGCGGTCAGGCCTGCGGGCGGACCGCCGCCAGCCGGCGCATGAGCTGCTGCACCAGGTCCGTCTGCATGTCGCGGTACAGCAGCGACTCTTCCGCCTCCTTGGCGAGCACGGCGGATTCGTTGAAGGAGATGTCGCGGTGCTGCTCCAGCTCGGTGTCCGGGATCAGCTCCCGGCCCTGCGCGTCGCGCACGCGGAAGCGGATGCGGCTGCGCAGCTGGAACTCGGTGACCTGGCCGCTGGAATTCAGGCCGACCACCACCTTTTCGCGCTGCTCCTGCAGCAGGTCGAAGGTGACCTGGCGCGTCGCGGACGCTGCCGCCGGTGCGGAGGCCGCGCTCGCGGCCGGCGCCGGTGCAGCCGCCGCGGTCAGCACGCGGACCTTGCCTTCCGCGGCGACGGAGCGCCGCAGCTCCGCGCCCAGCGGCGAGCTCTCCGGCGCGTTGACCACGAGCGTGTCGAAGGCGAAATCCGGCGGCTTGCGCAGCTGGAAGCCGCAGCCGGCCAGCAAGGCGGCGCCGGCGAAGGAGAACAGGGCTCTTCTCTGCATGCTCAGACCACCACGTTCACGAGCCGGCCCGGCACCACGACCACCTTCTTCGGCGAAGCCCCGCCACCGAACTTGGCGAAGCCCTCGCTGGCCAGCGCGATCTTCTCGATCTCCGCCTTGCCCGCATCCGCCGGCACCAGGATGGAGCCGCGCAGCTTGCCGTTCACCTGCAGCATCAGCTCGACTTCGTCCTGCCGCAGCGCGGCTTCGTCCACGCGCGGCCACGGCGCATCGAGCAGCTCGCCGGCCGCGGTGGCGTAGCCCAGCTCCTTCCACAGGCCGTGCGCGATGTGCGGCGTCACCGGGTACAGCACGCGCAGCAGCAGGCCGAAGCCTTCGCGCAGCGCGGCGCCGGCACCCGCGTCGCCCTCGCCCTTGAAGTCCTCCAGCGCGTTGAGCATCTTCATCGCGCCCGAGACCACGGTGTTGTACTGCATGCGCTGGTAGTCGTAGTCCACCTGCTTGAGCACCGTGTGCAGCTCGCGCCGCAGCGCCTGTGCCTGCTTGCCGTAGCTCGCCGCCTTCGTCTCGCTGCCCGCGCCCAGCTTCACGCCGAAGTTCCACACGCGGCGCAGGAAGCGGTAGCTGCCTTCCAGCGCGGCGTCGTTCCACTCGAGCGTGGCTTCCGGCGGCGCCGTGAACATCGTGTACAGGCGCGCGGTGTCGGCGCCGTACTTCTCGATCAGGTCCTGCGGGTCCACGCCGTTGTTCTTGGACTTGGACATCGTGGTCCAGCCCTCGTAGGTGACCGGCTGCCCGTCGGCCTTCGCCGTGGCGGAGATCACCTTCGCGTGCTCGTCGCGCTGGACGTCCAGCTCGTGCGCCCAGTAGTACTGCTTGCCCGTGGTCGTGCGCGAGAACGCCTCGTTGAGCACCATGCCTTGCGTGAGCAGCCTGGTGAACGGCTCGTCGATCTTCACCAGCCCCAGGTCGCGCATCACCTTGGTCCAGAAGCGCGCGTACAGCAGGTGCAGGATCGCGTGCTCGATGCCGCCGATGTACTGGTCCATCGGCATCCAGTAGTTCGTGCCGCCGGCGACCATGCGGGCATCGTCCTTCGGGTCGCAGTAGCGCATGAAGTACCAGGACGAATCCACGAAGGTGTCCATGGTGTCCGTCTCGCGGCGCGCGGCCTTGCCGCACACGGGGCAGGTGCAGGCGAGGAAGTCCTCGCGCTTGTTCAGCGGGTTGCCGCTGCCGTCCGGCACGCAGTCCTGCGGCAGCACCACGGGCAGGTCCTTCTCGGGCACCGGCACGGCGCCGTGCACGTCGCAGTGGATGATGGGGATCGGCGTGCCCCAGTAGCGCTGGCGGCTGATGCCCCAGTCGCGCAGGCGCCAGGTGGTCTTCTTCTCGCCGAGGCCCTTCTGCTCCAGGTGGTGGGCGACCGCATTCACGGCCTCCTGGTACTTGAAGCCGCTGAAGATGTCGGAGTTGATGGTGACGCCGTTTTCCTTGTCGGCGTACCAGTCCTGCCAGTGCTTGTAGTCGTACTCCTCGCCGTCGACGTGCACCACCTGCACGATGGGCAGGCCGTACTTGAGCGCGAAAGCGAAGTCGCGCTCGTCGTGGCCGGGCACGCCCATCACGGCGCCGTCGCCGTAGCCCATGAGCACGTAGTTGCCGACCCAGACGTCCACCGGCTCGTGCGTGAGCGGGTGCGTCACCCTCAGGCCGGTGGGCATGCCTTCCTTTTCCTTCAGCGCGAGCTCGGCCTCGGTGGTGCCGCCCTTCTTGCAGTCCTCGATGAACTGCGCCAGCTTCGGGTTGCTCTTCGCCGCGTGCGTGGCGAGCGGATGCTCCGGCGCCACGGCGACGAAGGTCACGCCCATGATCGTGTCCGCACGCGTGGTGAACACGTACATGCGGCCGTCGCCGATCGCCTTGCCGTCCTCGCCCTGGATGTCGTGCGTGAAGGCGAAGCGCACGCCCTCGCTGCGGCCGATCCAGTTCTCCTGCATCAGCTTCACGCGCTCGGGCCAGCCGCCCAGGTCCTCCTGCACGAACTGCAGCAGCTCCTGCGCGTAGTCCGTGATCTTCAGGTAGTAGCCGGGGATCTCGCGCTTTTCCACCACCGCGCCGGTGCGCCAGCCCTTGCCGTCGATCACCTGCTCGTTGGCCAGCACGGTCATGTCCACCGGGTCCCAGTTCACCACCTGGGTCTTGCGGTAGGCGATGCCCTTCTCCAGCATCTTCAGGAACAGCCACTGGTTCCACTTGTAGTAGCTGGGATCGCAGGTGGCGATCTCGCGCGACCAGTCGATGGCCAGGCCCATGGCCTGCATCTGGCCCTTCATGTACGCGATGTTCTCGTACGTCCACTTGGCCGGCGGCACCTTGTTCTTCAGCGCCGCGTTCTCCGCCGGCAGGCCGAAGGCGTCCCAGCCCATGGGCATCAGGACGTTGTAGCCGTTCATGCGCAGGTAGCGCGTCAACATGTCGTTGATCGTGTAGTTGCGCACGTGCCCCATGTGGAGCTTGCCCGAGGGATAGGGCAGCATGGAGCAGGCGTAGAACTTCTTCTTGCGCGCATCCTCCGTCACGCGGTAGGCATCGCGCGCGGTCCACTCGGCCTGGGCGGCCTTTTCCACCGCCAGGTGGTTGTACTTGTCTTCCATGATTGGCTGATTGTAGGGAGTAGGGGCTAGGGGCTAGGGGCTAGGGGCTAGGGGTCGCCGCTCCCTGGCCCCTAGCCCCTAACCCCTAACCCCTAGTCCCTGAGCCCCTACTTGCTCGGTTCCGCCACGAACCCGATGCGCGAGAGCCCCGCCTTGTGGGCGATCCCCATGACCTCCACCACCTTGCCGTAGGGGACACCCTGGTCGGCGCGCAGCTGGATCTCGGTCTCGGGATTCTGCTTCGCCGACGCCGCCAGCTGCGTCGCCAGCTGCTCCGGGCTCACGGCCTTGTCGTTCAGGAAAGCCTGTCCGGCCTTGTCGACCACGAGCGTCACGAATTTCGGGGCATCGCCGGGCTGCGTGCCCTCCGCCTTGGGCAGGTCCAGGCGGATGGAGCTGGCCAGCAGGGGCGCGGTGATGATGAAGATCACCACCAGCACCAGCATCACGTCCACCAGGGGCGTGACGTTGATCTCGCTCATCGGCGTGTCGCCCTGGGTGCGCTCCAGCCGGCCGAACGGCATGGCTACTCCGCCTCGGCCGGCTGGCGGGCGCCGTGGGTCAGCAGTTCGCGCAGGTCGAAGGCGAAGCCTTCCAGGTCCGCCTCGATGCGGGCGATCAGCCGGCCGAAGATGTTGTAGCCGAGCACGGCCGGGATGGCGACGGCCAGGCCGGCGGCGGTCATCACCAGCGCCTCGCCGACGGGGCCGGAAACCTTGTCGATGGTGATCTGGCCGGCATTGGCGATGCCGGTGAGCGCGTGGTAGATGCCCCAGACCGTGCCCAGCAGGCCGACGAAGGGCGCCGTCGACCCGACGGTGGCCAGCAGGACCTGCCCGAACTGCAGTCTGCCGAGCACCGCGTGCAACGCGCTGCGCAGGAGGCGCGTGAGCTGCTGCGACCGGTCGCCGGCCGCCGCGAGCGAGCCGGACGGGCTTTCCTCGCTGGCGGCGATCAGGGGCAGCACCAGGGCTTCGCGGTCGAAGGCCTGGACCTTCTGCCGGGCGTCGGCCAGCGACGCGGCCTGCCAGAAGGCGGCTGTACTGCGCGCGACGCCGGCGCGGGCCCGCTGCAGCATCCACGTCTTCCAGAGGATCACCACCCAGCTCGCCACCGACATGGCGAGCAACAGGACCGCCACCACCTGGGTGACGGCGTCGCCCTGGCGAAAGAGGTCGGTGAAACTCATGAATCCAGGTTCAGCGCAGGCCGAGGACGTCGAACATGTCGAACAGCCCCTTTTGCCGGCCGGCGAGGAAGCGCACGGCGCGCAGGCTGCCCTGGGCGTAGGTGGCGCGGCTCGCGGAGCGATGGGTGATCTCGATGCGCTCGCCGGTGCCCGCGAAGAGCACGGTGTGGTCGCCCACGATGTCGCCGCCGCGGATGGTCGAGAAGCCGATGGTGGACGGGTCGCGCTCGCCGGTGTGGCCGTAGCGCTCGTAGACCGCGCAGTCCTTGAGGTCGCGGCCCAGCGCAGCGGCGATGACCTCGCCCATCTTCAGCGCCGTGCCCGAGGGCGCGTCCACCTTGTGCCGGTGGTGCGCCTCGATCACCTCGATGTCGTAGCCGGTGGCCAGCGCCTTGGCGGCCATTTCCAGCAGCTTCATCGTGACGTTGACGCCCACGCTCATGTTGGGCGCCATCACGATGGCGATGTCCTTGGCCACGTCGGCGATCTGCGCCTTCTGCGCGTCGGTGAAGCCGGTGGTGCCGATCACGGCCTTCACGCCCTTCTCGCGGCACATCTTCAGGTGCGCGAGCGTGCCCTCGGGGCGCGTGAAGTCGATGAGGACGTGCGCATGCGACAGGCCGGTGGCGAGGTCCGCCGTCACCGGCACGCCGCTCGCGTGGCCCAGGAAGGCAGCGGCGTCGTTGCCGATCGCCGGGCTGGACGCGATGTCCAGCGCGCCGGCCAGGCGGCAGTCGTCCGAAGCGCGGATCGCCTCGATCAGCATGTGGCCCATGCGGCCGGACGCGCCGGCCACCGCCACCTGGTGCTGCGTGCTGCCGGCCGGCGGCGGCTGCACCGCACCGGTCACGGCCACGTTCCTCAGTGCCTGCGTGGTCTTTCCCATCGCGGCCTCAGCGCACCGACTCGAGCGGCGGGTAGCTGGTGGGCGGCGTGCCGGCGGCCGGCGCGGGGGCCGGCGCAGCGGAAGCCGTCGCGGCCGGCTGGTTCTTCGACTGGAAGGCCCGCAGCTCCGCCTCGGTCGCCTCCAGGCGCGGCACCTTGCCGAGCTTGCGCTTGTTGTCGAGGGTGGTGACGAACTCGGACTCGCTGGGCATCGGGTCGCCTTCCACGCGGTCCATCAGGTCGTCCTTGAAGAAGACGGCGAGGTGGCGCTTCTGCTCGTCGACGCCGCGGCGCTTGAGCGTGAAGACATAGTCCCAGCGGTCGCCGTGGAACAGGCTGGTCACCAGCGGCGTGCCGAGGATGTTGCGCACCTGCTCGCGGCTCATGCCCTTCTGCAGGGCCTCGACCTGTTCGCGCGAGATGAAGTTGCCCTGCACCACTTCCACCTTGTACGGCGTCAGGGTGTTGACGAGGCTGCGGGAGTAGCCGTCCACGGTGCTGCAGCCCGTGAGGGCGGCGAGGAACGCGGCGGCGGCCAGGACGCGGTGCCTCTGGGGCAGGGGCATGGCAGGCATGGAAGGGGCAGGCGATATGATCGGGGCATTGTAGCGGCAGCACCATGGCGAACATCGACGAACTCAAGAGCACGGGACTCAAGGCCACGCTGCCGCGGCTGAAGATCCTGGACGTCTTCCACAAGGGCTCGCAGCGGCACATGACGGCCGAAGACGTGTTCCGCGTGCTCCTGGAGGACCGCTCGGACATCGGCCTGGCCACCGTGTACCGCGTCCTCACGCAATTCGAGCAGGCCGGCATCCTCAGCCGCAGCCACTTCGAGAGCGGCAAGGCCGTCTACGAACTCAACGAAGGCCAGCACCACGACCACCTCGTGTGCCTGGACTGCGGCCGCGTGGAAGAGTTCTACGACGCCGAAATCGAGCGCCGCCAGAACGAAGTCGCCAAGCTCAAGGGCTTCGTGATCGAAGACCACGCGCTGAGCCTGTACGCGCACTGCACGAAGAATCCGTGCCCGCATAAGCCGAAGTAACGGGAGCGGGAACGGACTTCCGGAACGCAAAGGGCGCAAAAGCTACGCAAAGGACGCAAAAGAACAGCCCTTAAAAGGTTTTCTTTTGCGTCCTTTGCGAAATCTTTGCGCCCTCTGCGTTCGGATGTCCGCCTTCTTCAGCCGCCCTTTTCCATGGCACGGCGGTGCCGCTCGACGAACTCCTGGTACGTGTCCACGCCCCGCAGCTGCAGGATGGTGTTGCGCACGGCGGCTTCGACCAGCACGGCCATGTTGCGGCCGGCGACGACGGGGATGACGGCCTTGCGGACGGGGACGCCCAGCACGTCCTGCGTGAGGGGCTCGTAGGGCAGCCGCTCGTACTCGCGCTCCATGGTCTCGCGGCGCACGAGGTGCACGATGAGGCGCAGGCGCATCTTCCGCCGCACGGCCGTCTCGCCGAAGATCGCGCGGATGTCCAGCAGGCCGATGCCGCGCACCTCCAGCAGGTTCTGCAGCAGCTCGGGGCAGCGGCCCTCGATCGTCGTCTGGTTCACGCGGTAAAGATCCACCGCGTCGTCGGCCACGAGGCCGTTGCCGCGCGTGATCAGTTCCAGCCCCAGTTCGCTCTTGCCGAGGCCTGACTCACCCGTAATCAGCACGCCCAGGCCCAGGATGTCCATGAACACGCCGTGCATCGACGTGCGCTCGGCGAAGTGCTTGGACAGGTAGGCGCGCAGCACGTCGATGACGAAGGCCGACGGCTCCTGCGTGGCGAACATCGGGATCTGCGCCCGCTCGCACATCGAGAGCAGCGCGTCGGGCGCGGCCTGGCCGTCCGTCAGCACCAGCACCGGCGGCTCCAGCGTCACGATGCGCGCGATGCGGCGCTTGCAGTCGTCCTGCGTGGCGTTGGTGAGGTACGCGACCTCGCGCTCGCCGAGGATCTGCACCCGGTAGGGATGGATGTAATTGAGGTAGCCGACCAGGTCCGCGCCGGAGCGCGCCTTGCGCACGGCCACTTCGTCGAAGCGGCGCTCGGACGCGCCGAGGCCCGCGACCCATTCCCACTTGAGCTGCCCGCGGTGGTCCTCGAAGAGGACGTCGGCGCTGACGACGGTGGGCTTCAAGCGCGCACCGGCCTTACTGCGGCTGGGCCGAGTGCCAGTCGGCGATCAGCTGGTGCAGCTGCTTCGCGTCCGCGCTGTTGCGGATCCTCTCGCGCAGGGGGGCGTCGCTGAGCAGCTCGGCGATCTCGGAGAGGATCTCCAGGTGCTTCTGCGTCGCCGCTTCGGGCACCAGCAGGAAGATCAGCAGGTTGACGGGCTGCTCGTCCGGCGCGTCGAAGCCGATGGGGCTGGCGAGCTGGAACAGCGCCGCCATCGGCGCCTTCAGGCCCTTGATGCGCCCGTGCGGGATGGCGACGCCGTGGCCGAGCCCGGTCGAGCCGAGGCGTTCCCGGGCGAACAGGCTGTCGGTGATCAGAGCGCGCGACAGGCCGTGCAGGTTCTCGAAGAGCAGGCCGGCCTCCTCGAACGCCCGCTTCTTGCTCGTGGCGTCGACGCCGACCAGGACCTGGGCGGGCGGCAGGATGGACGCGAGGCGGTTCATGGTTAGGTGGGCGGATTATGCACCCGTGGCCGTGCACCGTTCCGCAACGGCCGACCTGACCGCGCCGATGACGAAAAAGGCCCGCGAACGGGCCTTGTTACGTCGTCGCCTTTACATCACGCGTTTGGGCGCGTCGCAGTGGTGGTCCTGCAGGCGGGTCTTGTGGCGGCCGACCTGGCGATCGAGCTTGTCCACGAGTTCGTCGAGCGCGGCGTACAGGTCGTGATGGGCGCTCTCCGCGAAGAGATCGTTGCCCTTCACGTGGATCCTGCATTCGGCGCGCTGCCTTCGTTCCTTCTCCTTCTGCTTTTCAACGGTGAGTAGTACCTTGATGTCCACGACCTGTTCGAAGTGACGGGTGATGCGATCGAGCTTGGTGGTCACGTAACTTCTCAGGGCGGGGGTGACTTCGAGGTGGTGACCGCTGATCGTCAGGTTCATGGAGCCTCCTGGTTGGTTGCAACGTGCGCCCTTGCGGCGCGGGGAAGGAATTCGCTCTCGGATCCGTGCGATTCACTATGCCCGCGGCCCCCGGGAAAGTCCATTGATTTCCCTCAAGGCTCAGGCGCGAATTCGCAAGGGAGCGCAACGCGTGCCGGCACCAAGACAAACGCGGCCCTCGAGGGGCCGCGCAAGCACGAACAGCGGCCGCCAGGCCGCTGTTGCTGAAGGTTCAGGAGATGCGGATCAACGCACGCGCCAGAGCGCAGCGGCGTCGAGGCGGTTCCACTGGCCGGCCGCCTTCGGGTGCGCCTGGGCACCGGGGCGCTCCAGGTTCGCGTGTTCGACACGTTCGGCCTGCGGCTTGTCGCGGGGCGTGTCGTTGTAGCGGTTGGTGGACTTGGGTTCCTTGTACATGTCGGACTCCGTGCGATGCGGCTTAGCTGCCGCTCTCGCTGGTGGGGGTGCGCTTCGGGGCCTGCGAGGAGGGGGTCGTCGGTTCCACGTACATCTGCGCGATGAACGGCCACGCGTGGCCGCTGCGGGACCGGCGGCCGGCCAGGGTGTTGTCCTTGGCCTCGGACGCGGCGGGACGCCAGTTCGAGCGGCTGGCATTCGGGTCGGTCGCTAGCTGGATCATCTCGGCTCCTTGCGGGGTCAGTACCGGGTGGGGGCCCGGGGGGATGGAGCCAATGTAGGGCGGCCTCCTGGACCGTGGTGTCGGACGTTCTGGCCCAGCCGTGTAGGATTTGTCCTGCGCCTCTACAGTAGTTCTACCGATGAGCCTCGGCACCGTCATTCACGAGGGGTTGACGCGACCCGCCCGGGCCCGTGCCCTGGTGCTGATGGGAGGCGGCGCCCGGACCGCCTATCAAGTGGGCGTGCTGGGGGCGATGGCCGCCATGCTGAGGCTGCACCGCGCCCCTCCCGAGCGCTTTCCTTTCCACATCGTCGTGGGCACTTCCGCGGGTGCGCTCAATGCCGCCTACCTCGCCGGCGCGGCGAGCCGCGGGCTGGGCGCGTTCGACGAGTTGCGCAGCTTCTGGGCCGGCCTGCATTGCGGGGCTGTGTACCGCCTCGACGCGCCGTGGTGGGTGCGGTTCAGCCGCATCCTGGCCGCGGCCCGCCTCTGGCGCCATGCGCGCACGCGCGGCGCCATCCTCGACACCATGCCGCTCGTCGACACGCTGCATCGCCGGATCTCGCTCGCGGGCATCGAGGCGTCGCTGCAGTCCGGCGCACTGGACGCCGTGGCGGTCACCGCCTCCAGCTACACCAGCGGCACGCACTGGACGTTCTGCCATACCCGTGCCGACGCCCGCCACGAAGGCTGGAACCGCCCAGGCCGCCGCGCCGAGTTCCAGCCGCTCACCATCGAGCACCTGATGGCGTCCAGCGCCATTCCCTTCCTCTTCCCGGCGACGCCGCTCTGGGTCGATGGCCGCCGCGAGTACTTCGGCGACGGCTCCATGCGCCAGATCTCCCCGCTGTCGCCCGCGATCCATCTCGGTGCGCGCGAGGTGCTGGTGATCGGCGTCGGCCAGCCGGAACGCGCCGGCCTCGCGGGCGCGCCGGCCGGCGTGCCGGGGCTGGGCGCGATCGCCGGCCACGCCATGGCGAGCGTCTTCCACGACACCCTGCAAGCCGACGTGGAGCAGACGCAGCGCCTGGCCCGCACGCTGGACGAACTCCCGCGCGAAGTCGCGGGCGTGCTGCCCTACCACGCGATCGAGGTGCTGGCCCTGCAGCCGAGCGAATCGCTGGACACCCTGGCGCGCGTGCACCTGAAGCTGCTGCCCGCGGGCGTGCAGCGCGCGCTGGGCGGCCTGGGCGCGCTGCGCGAAGGCAGCGGCAGCCTCGCGAGCTACCTGCTGTTCGAGCCCGCTTTCGTGCAGGCGCTCGTGGCGCTGGGCGAGCGCGACGCCTACGCGCACAAGGACCGGTTGCTCGCCTTCTGCGGTGCCGGCGCGGCATAATCGCCGCTTCCCTTTCTCGCCGGAGAGCCCTCCTTGGAAACCTACCCTAGTCGGTAGCTTTCAACGCCCGTGACGCGGCGCGTTGGAAGCAGCCCATCGCCACCGCAGAACACACTACAACGCACGGGACGGAGCCATGCTCAATATCTTCACGCTCGCCAACGGCCGGCTCTTCCAGGAAGAGATCGAGTCGCTGGAGGAGCTCTCCCGCTTCCAGCCGATCTGGGTGGACCTGGAGTCGCCCACGCTCGAGGAGAAGCGCTGGGTCAAGCAGTACTACGGCCTGTCCATCCCGGAAGACGCGATGGACGAGGACATCGAGGAGTCCGCCCGCTTCTACGAGGAAGACAACGGCGACCTGCACATCCGCAGCGACTTCCTGATCGCCGGCGGCGGTGACGAGCCCCGGGCCGTCCGCGTGGCGTTCATCCTGAACCTGATGAACAGCAGCCTGAAGAGCCACGGCGTGCTGTTCTCCATCCACGACGAGGACGTCCCCGTCTTCCGCCTGCTGCGCCTGCGCGCGCGCCGGGCGCCCGGCCTCATCGAGGACGCGAAGGAAGTGCTCCTGAAGCTCTTCGACGCCGACGCGGAGTACTCCGCCGACACGCTGGAAGGCATCTACGACGAGCTGGAGAAAGTCAGCAAGCAGGTGCTCGCGGGCGACGTCACCGACACGCTGGCCGGCGAGGCGCTGGAGGCGATCGCGCGGCAGGAAGACCTGAACGGGCGCATCCGCCGCAACGTGATGGACACGCGGCGCGCGGTGAGCTTCATGATGCGCAGCCGCATGCTCACGGCGGAACAGTTCGAGGAGGCGCGGCAGATCCTGCGCGACATCGAGTCGCTGGACAACCACACGGCCTTCCTGTTCGACAAGATCAACTTCCTGATGGACGCCACCGTCGGCTTCATCAACATCAACCAGAACCGGACGATCAAGATCTTCTCGGTGGCGAGCGTGGCGCTGCTGCCCCCGACGCTGGTGGCCAGCCTCTACGGCATGAACCTGCAGTTCCCCGAGCTGCAGGCCATGGGCCGCGCTGCCTACCCCTACGTCCTGGTGCTGATGGCGGCGAGCGCCCTCGTCCCCATGTGGTATTTCAACAAGAGGGGCTGGCTCAAATAGGCCTGCGGGCGGTCGTATGATGCGCACCGCCATGGCCTTCGCCGCCTTCCGCTCCGCCGTCCGCAGCCGCCGCTTCGCGTGGCTGCTGGCGCTGGCGCTGTGGTTGCCGGTCGCGCAGTTCGCCGCGGCTTCGCACGCACTGCTGCACCTGCATTCGACGGTCACGGAGCAGCGCGATCCCGCGTCGACAACGCCCGGTTCGTGCGACCTGTGCGTGGTCGCCGCCGCCCTGGGCAGCGGCGCACCGGCGCCTTCCGCCCCCGCGCTGGCCACGGCCGCTGCGCCGCAGGCGGCGCCTGCTGCCGCTCCGGGCACGGCCGTCCGCGCGACGCCGCCGCGCTTCTACGCCAGCCGCGCACCCCCGCCCCTGCACGCCTGATCCGCCTTGCCGCGCGCCCGCCGCGCGGCTTCCGCGTCTTCTTTCGTGCAAGGAGTCCACGATGGACCATGGTTTCCGCCGCGCAGCCTGGATGCTGTGCCTGGCCGCGGGCAGCGCCGCCGCGCAGCCCGCTTCCCCCTCTTCCCCTTCCGACACCCAGGCGCTGCGGCGCGAACTCGACGCCATGCGCGCCGAGTACGAGCAGCGCATCCGCGCGCTGGAGCAAAGGCTGCAAGCCGCCGAGGCCAAGGCGGCGACGCAGCCCCCGGCATCGGTTCCGACGCCGGCACCTGCGTCCGCCGTTGCGGCCGCGCCCGCTGCCGCGCCGTCCACGGCCGGCCGCAGCCTGCTCGACATCTCGATGATCCTCTCGGGCCAGTACACCAGCACGCAGCTCGATCCCTCGACCTACCGCATCCGCGGCTTCCCGCTGCCGACCGATGCGGAAGCCGGTCCCGGCACGCGCGGCTTCAGCCTGTCGGAAACCGAACTCACGCTGGGCGCCAACATCGACCCGTATTTCCGCGGCCAGGCCACTTTCGCGGTCACCCCGGAGAATGAAATCGAGGTCGAGGAGGCCTATGTGCAGACCACCGCGCTGGGCCGGGGCCTCACGGTGAAGGCCGGCCGCTTCTTCTCCAGCATCGGCTACCTGAACTCGCAGCACCGGCACACCTGGGACTTCGCGGACGCGCCGCTCGCCTACCAGGCGATGCTGGGCGGCCAGTTCGGCGACGATGGCCTGCAACTGGCGTGGGTCGCACCGACGGACCGCTTCCTCGAACTGCGCGCGGAGGTCGGCCGCGGCCGCTCCTTCCCCGGCAGCGACACCTCGCGCAACGGCCTCGGCGCCGCCGCGCTGTCCGCGCACGTCGGCGACGACATCGGCGACAGCCACAGCTGGCGCGCCGGCCTCTCCTACCTGCAGGCGAAGGCGACGGACCAGGAACTCGCCGAGACCGACACCGCCGGGAACGCGATCACCAACACGTTCACCGGCCGCACCAAGGTGTGGATCGCCGACGCGGTCTATCGCTGGGCGCCCAACGGCAATCCCAAGGTGCGGAACTTCAAGCTCCAGGGCGAATACCTGCAGGCGCGGCGCGACGGCGACCTGGTCGTCGACAGCGAAGGCGCCGCCTCCCCCGGCACCTATGCGGCGAAGCAGTCGGGCTGGTACCTGCAAGGCGTCTACCAGTTCATGCCGCGCTGGCGCGCCGGCCTGCGCACCGAGCGCCTGAGCCCCGGGACGCCCGACTTCGGCGTGAACGCCGGCCTGGTCGACCTGGGCAGCGGCACGCCGCGCCGCAACACCCTCATGCTGGAGCACAACCCGAGCGAGTTCTCGCGCGTGCGGCTGCAGGTGGCGCAGGACCGCGCGCGCGGCAACGGCGGCAGCGACCTGCAATGGTGGCTGCAGTACCAGATGAGCCTGGGCGCGCACGGCGCCCACGGCTTCTGAGGAGCATGGCCATGACATCGATCCACAAGTCCCTCCTCGCCGGCGCCGCCCTGCTGCTCGCGCTGGCGCCCGCCCACGCCGCGCTGCGCGTCTTCGCCTGCGAGCCGGAGTGGGCCGCCCTCACCCAGGAGCTCGGCGGCCCGCTGGTGGAAGTCACGTCCGCCACGAACGCGATGCAGGACGCGCACCAGATCCAGGCCCGTCCGAGCCTGATCGCGCGCGTGCGCAACGCCGACCTCGTGGTGTGCACGGGTGCCGAGCTGGAAGCCGGCTGGTTGCCCGTGTTGCTGCAGCAGTCGGGCAACGACAAGGTGCAGCCCGGCCAGCCCGCGCATTTCGCCGCGGCGGAATTCGTGCGCAAGCTGGACGTCCCGGCCAGCGTCGACCGCTCGCAGGGCGACGTGCATGCGCAAGGCAACCCGCACATCCAGACCGACCCGCGCAACATCGCCGCCGTCGCCACGGCGCTCACGCAGCGGCTGCAGCAGGTGGATGCGGCACACGCCGGCGACTACGCGCAGCGCGGCACGGCCTTCCAGCAGAAATGGCAGCAGGCCGTCGCGCGCTGGAATGCGCAGGCCGCGCCGCTGCGCGGCCTGCCGGTCGTCTCGTACCACAAGGGCTACGTGTATCTCTACGACTGGCTCGGCATCCGCGAGGTCGCCGTGCTGGAGCCCAAGCCGGGCATCGAGCCGAGCGCCGCGCACCTGCAGTCGGTGCTGGCGACCCTGAAAGGCACGCCGGCGCGCTTCGTCGTGTACTCCGCCTACCAGGACCCGCGCGCCACCGAGTGGCTGTCGCGCAATGCCGGCATTCCCGCGGTGAAGCTGCCCTTCACGGTCGGCGGCAGCGACCAGGCCAAGGACCTGTTCGGCCTCTTCGACGACACCGTCGCGCGGCTGCTGGCCGGGGCGGCCGCCAAGTGACGCTGGGCCCGCTCGACTTCGGCATCCTCTGGCCGGCGCTCGTCGCGGGCCTGCTGGTGCTGGTCACCCACGTGCCGCTGGGCGCCCAGGTGCTGGACCGCGGCATCGTGTTCATCGACCTCGCCATCGCGCAGATCGCCGCGCTGGGCGTGATCGCGGCCGATGCCATCGGACTGCCGGAGCACGGCCTGGCCGTGCAGGCAGCCGCCGTCGGCGCGGCGCTGCTCGGCGCGGCCCTGCTCACGTGGACGGAGCGCCGCGTCGCGCGCTACCAGGAGGCCTTGATCGGTGTCCTGTTCGTGCTGGCGGCCTGCGCGGGCATCCTGCTGCTCGCGCACAACCCGCGCGGCGGCGAGCACCTGAAGGACCTGCTCGCGGGCCAGATCCTGTGGGTCGGGCCGCGGCAGCTGCTGGTGCTGGGCGCCGTGACAGCGGTGCTGGCCCTGGCACTGGCGCTGGGCTGGACGCGGCGGCTGGGTGCCTTCGGCTTCTATGGCGCGTTCGCCGTCGCGGTGACCGCCTCGGTGCAGCTGGTGGGGGTCTACCTGGTGTTCACGAGCCTGATCGTGCCGGCGCTCGCCACCCTGCGCTGGGAAGGCCGCAAGCGGCTGGCCCTGGCCTACGGGGTCGGCGCGCTGGGTTACGCGGTGGGACTCGCGCTGTCGGCGCTGTGGGACCTGCCTTCCGGGCCGACCATCGTCTGCGTCCTCGCGATCCTCGCGCTCGTGCTGTCCCTGAAGCCGCAGCGCGCCTGAGCGTCGCTTGCCGGCCGGCTGTTCCGCCGGCCGCCACTCTCCTGCATGATGCGCGTGACGCTTTCTGCTCGGGGGGGACGGATGCGCGCAACGAGAACGAACCTGGGGGTGGCCCTGGCCGCCGCCCTGCTGGCCGCGACGTCCGCGCATGCGGAACGCCACGGCATCGAGTCCGCGGAGATGCTCGCCCGCGGCGACTGCGAGGCCGAACTGACGCTCGACCGCCTGCAAGGCGGTGCGCGCGCCGCGGAAGTGGAGCTGACCTGCCGGGTCGGCCCGGTGCAACTGGGCGGGCAGGCGGAATACGGGCGGGAAGACGGCAGCTCCGCGACCGGCTGGACCGCGGAAGTGAAGTGGTCGCGCCCGGTCGGGGACTGGCGCCTCGGCGTTCTCGTGCTGGCCGATTGGGAGGCGCACCAGCGGCCGCGGCGCGAGTCCGCGTCCCTGGTGGGACTCGCGAGCTACCCGCTGCGGGAAGACCTCCAGCTGCACTTCAACCTGGGGCGCCAGTTCGCCCGCTCCGGCGAGGAAGACAGCGCCCGCAGCGGCGTCGCCGTGGAGTGGGCGTTCCTGCCGCGGTGGACGCTGCTGGCCGAGCGCTACGTGCGCGACACGACGCACTTCGCCCGCGGCACCGTGCGCTGGGCCGCGGGTCGCACGTGGTCGCTCGAACTGGGGCGCGTCCTGCGCCTGGCCGGGCCCGAGCCGTCGCGGTGGGTCTTCGCCGTGTCGCTCGACCTCGACGACGACTGATCAGGCCGTCTCGAGGAACGCCTGCACGATCGCCGCGGAATGGCGGCTCGCGACCTGGTCGATGAAGCTGAGGAAGTCGCCGTGGGCCTCGTCGTCCGCGCGGTCGGACACCGTGCGCACGGCGGCGAAGGGCACGCCGTAGTCGCGGCACACCTGCGCGAAGGCGGCGCCTTCCATTTCCACCGCGAGCGCTTGCGGCAGCGCCTGCTGCAAGGCCACGCTCTCGGAGAGGCTGGAGACGAAGCGGTCGCCGCTCACGACCAGGCCGCGGTGCACGTGCGTGCCGTGCAGGGCTTTCTTCACCGCGGCGGCAAGACGCTCCGTGAGCTCGGGGTCCGTTGCGAAGCGGTCCGTGCCGTACAGGGGGACTTCGTAACGCGGAAAGATCGGCGAAGCGTCGAGGTCGTGCTGCAGGAACGCGTCCGCGATCACCACGTCCCCGCGGTTCACGCCGGCCGCAAGCCCGCCGGCCACGCCGGTGAACACGATGCGGTCGACGGCGAAGCGTTCGATCAAGGCCGTGGCGGTGGTTGCCGCCGCGACCTTGCCGATGCGCGAGAGCACCGCGACGACTTCCTGGCCATGCAGGTGGCCGACCCAGAAGTCGCGCCCGCCCGCCACCTGCTTCTGCTCGTCGGGGAGCAGGGCGAGGACTGCGGAGAGCTCCTCGTGCATGGCGGAGACGATGGCGGTGCGCATGGGCGCATTCTCCCGTCATTCCCGCGGAGGCGGGAATCCAGGAGGTCGAAAAAGGTTCTTCACTGACTTCCGGGAAGATCAAGGAGTTCAGAACGCAGTGGTCGCAGAGATGCGCAGAGGTCGCAGAGAAAACCTCCCAGGGGCTTGGCTGTTCTCTGCGACCTCTGCGTCACCTTTGCGACCTCTGCGTTCTTCTGCTTGAGCCGCCCCGGAGACCGTGAGGGCAAAAAAAAGCGGCCCTGCGGGGCCGCTCCCTGGATCCCCGCCTGCGCGGGGATGACGTGGCTGGGCGCGGCGTCGCCGCGCCACGACGTCACTTGATGTCCACGCCGTAGAAGTTGTGCCGGCCGAACGGCGACAGCTTGAAGTCGATCACTTCCTTGCGCACCGGCTTCAGCTGCACCGCGTGGGCGATGGTCAGCCACGGCTCCTGCTGCTTGAAGACCACCTGGGCCTGCTTGTACAGCGCATCGCGCTCGGCGGGCTTGGTGACCGTCTTGGCCTTCTGCACCAGGTCCTCGAAGGCGGGGTTGCAGAACTTGGCCACGTTGGAGCCGTTGGTCTTGGCCGAGTCGCAGCCCAGCAGGGTGTGCAGGAAGTTGTCCGGGTCGCCGTTGTCGCCCGTCCAGCCCAGCATGCCCATCTGGTGCTCGCCCGCCTGCATGCGCTTGCGGTACTCGCCCCACTCGAAGGTCTTGATCTCCGCCTTGATGCCCACCTTGGCCAGGTCGGCCTGCATCAGTTCGGCGATGCGCTTGGCGTTCGGGTTGTACGGGCGCTGCACCGGCATGGCCCACAGGTCCGTGGGGAAGCCGTCCTTGTAGCCGGCCTCGGCCAGCAGCTTCTTGGCGCCTTCCGGATCGAAGGGCGTGTCCTTGATGTCGTTGTTGTACGCGGACATGGTCGGCGGGATCGGGTTCTTCGCCTGCACGCCGGTGCCCAGGTACACGCCGTCGAGGATCGCCTTGCGGTTGATCGCCATGCTCACGGCCTTGCGCACGCGCACGTCGTCGAAGGGCTTCTTCGTCACGTTGTACGCGAGGTAGCCGACGTTGAGGCCGGGCTGCTCCAGCACCTGCACGTTCGGGTCCTTGCGGATCGCTTCCAGGTCCGCCGGGTTCGGGTACGGCATGACGTGGCACTCGCCCTTCTGCAGCTTGGCCCAGCGCACGGAGGCGTCCGGCGTGATCGCGTACACGAGGTCGTCGATCTTGGCCTTGCCGCCCCAGTACTGCGGGAAGGCCTTGTAGCGGATCACCGCGTCCTTCTGGTACTGCACCAGGTAGAACGGGCCGGTGCCGATCGGCTCCTGGTCGATCTTCTCGGGCGTGCCCGCCTTGAGCATCGCGTCGGCGTATTCCTTGGACTGCACCGCGGCGTAAGGCATCGCGAGGTTCGCGAGGAAGGGCGCCTCGGGCTTGTCCAGCACGATCTTGACGGTGTAGTCATCGACCTTGGTCACCGACTTCAGCAGCTTGGGCAGGCCCATGTCGTTGAAGTACGAGTGGTTGGAGCTCGTCACCTTGAAGAAGGCGTTGTCCTCCTTCCACTGGCGCTCGAATGCGAAGATCACGTCGTCGGCGTTGAAGTCGCGCGTGGGCTTGAACGCGCGGTGGCTGTGCCACTTCACGCCCTTGCGCAGGTGGAAGGTGTACTCCTTGCCGTCGGCGGAGATGTCCCACTTCTCGGCGAGGCCCGGCACGACCTTGGTGCCGCCACGCTCGAATTCGACGATGCGGTTGTAGATCGGCTCGTTGCCGTCGAAGGACGTGCCGGTCGTGTTGACGCCGGGGTAGAAGTTCTCGGGGCTGCCTTCGGAGCAGAACACCAGCGTCTTGGCGCCGGCGCCGGCCGCGGCGGCCAGCGCCAGGGCGGCGACCGCGACATGTTTGCTGAACGGAATTCGCATCATGGGGACTCCTTCGTCGATTCAGTTACCGGACTTGCCGGAGAGGAAAGCATTATGTTCAAGTGCCTCTTCGGGGAAACCCTTGGCCAGGAAGTCGTCCGCGAAGTGACAGGCGACGAGGCGCTCGTCGACGGGGCGCGGGATGGGGCGCTCGCGGTGGCACACCTCCTGTGCGTACGGGCAGCGGCTGGAGAACACGCAGCCCGCCGGCGGATGCAGCGGCGAGGGCAGTTCCCCCTGCAGCACGATGCGCTTGCGCGTGCGTGCACCGATGCCGGGCGTGGAAGCCATCAAGGCGTGCGTGTACGGGTGCAGCGGCCGTGCGTAGATCTTCGGCTTGGGCCCCTGTTCCATCACGTGCCCGAGGTACATCACCAGCACGTCATGCGCGATGTGGCGCACCACGGCGAGGTCGTGCGAGATGAAGAGGTACGCGAGCCGGTACTGCTGCTGCAGGTCCGCGAGCAGGTTGAGCACCTGCGCCTGGATCGACACGTCGAGCGCCGACACGGGCTCGTCCGCCACCACCAGCCTCGGCCCGGGCATCAGCGCGCGCGCGATCGCGATGCGCTGGCGCTGGCCGCCGGAGAACATGTGCGGGTAGCGGTTGGCGTACTCGGGACGCAGGCCCACCTGCTGCAGCATCGCGCGGGCGCGCTCGGCGCGTTCGGCGGGCTTCAGCTGCGTGTTGATCGCGAGCGGCGCTTCCAGGACCGCGGAGATCTTCTTGCGCGGATTCAGGGATCCGTACGGGTTCTGGAACACGAGCTGCACCGCCTGGCGCAGGCGCCGGCGTTCGGCGGCGGGCGTGTGCACCGCGTCGGTGCCGTCCAGCGTCAGCGCGCCTTCGGTGGGCTTCTCGATCAGCGACACCATGCGGGCGAGCGTGGACTTGCCGCAGCCGGATTCGCCCACCACCGCGAGCGTCTTGCCCTCCTCCAGCGTGAACGACACGCCGCCCACGGCCTGCAGCTGCGCGGGCTCGCGGAAGAGGCCGCGGCGGATCGGATACACCTTGCGCAGGTTCTGCGCTTCGACGACGACCTTGGTCATCAGGAAACCTCCGTGCTGCGCACTGCGGTGCGAGCGCCTTCGGGCGGCCGTGCGGCGCTCATGCCGCCACCTCCGGGCGCACGGGCTGGTCTTTCTCGATGCGCTGCACGCGCGACGGATCGCCCAGCGGATAGTGGCAGCGCACCTGGCCGCCCTGCCAGTCGCGCAATTCGGGTCGCACGTCCTGCGAATGCGCAGTGGCATAGGCGCAGCGCGGCGCGAAGAGGCAGCCCTTCGGCCGGTCGAACACGCCCGGCACGACGCCGGGGATCGTGGCCAGGCGATGCCCCGCCTCGCCCTGCTCCGGCAGCGCCGCGAGCAGCGCTTCCGTGTACGGATGCTGCGGCTGCGCGAACAGGTTCTCCACGCGCTGCTGCTCCATCACCTGGCCCGCGTACATCACGGCCACGCGCTGCGCCATCTCGCTCACCACGCCCATGTTGTGCGTGATCAGCACCAGCGCCATGCCGCGCTCCTTCTGGAGGTTGCGCAGCAGGTCCAGGATCTGCGCCTGGATGGTCACGTCGAGCGCGGTGGTCGGCTCGTCGGCGATCAGCAGGCGCGGGTTGCAGGAGATCGCCATCGCGATCATCACGCGCTGGTTCATGCCGCCCGAGAGCTGGTGCGGGTAGTCGTTCATGCGCTGCGCGGCGGCGGGGATGCCCACCTGCTCCAGCAGCTCGATGGCGTGCCGGTGCGCGCTGCGCTTGTCCAGCGGCGAGTGCTGGCGCAGCGCCTCCGTGAGCTGCCAGCCGATGGTGAAGCAAGGATTCAGGCTGGTGGTCGGCTCCTGGAAGATCATCGCCATGTCCTTGCCCACGAGCCGGCGGCGTTCCTTGTCGGAGATGCCGAGCAGGTCGTTGCCCAGGAAGCGCAGCTTCTTCGCGCGCACGCGCCCCGGATACGCGATGAGCCCCATCAAGGCCATCATGGTCACGCTCTTGCCGGACCCGGACTCGCCCACGATGCCCAGCACCTCCCCCTGCTCCAGCGTCAGGCTCACGCCATCGACGGCATGCATGACGCTGCCCTGCGTCGGAAAGTCGACGTGGAGGTCTTCGATTTCTAGGAGTGGCATGGCATCAGTACCGGGAAAGCGGACATCCGAACGCAAAGGACGCAAAGGATTCGCAAAGGTCGCAAAAGGGAACCAAGAAATTCTTCATTGAATTCTTTTGCGTTCTTTGCGTAACCTTTGCGCCCTTTGCGTTCGGATGTTCTTTGTCTTCATCTCTTCAACTTCGGATCCAGCGCATCGCGCAGGCCGTCGCCGAGCAGGTTGAACGCCAGGACCGCGGCGAGGATCATCAGGCCGGGGAAGGTGACGACCCACCAGGCGCGCAGGACGAATTCGCGGGCGTCGGCGAGCATGGTTCCCCATTCCGGAGAGGGCGGTTGCGCGCCCAGGCCGAGGAAGCCGAGTGCGGCTGCGTCGAGGATGGCGGTGGACACGCCCAGCGAGGCCTGCACGATCAGCGGCGCGGCGCAGTTGGGCAGCACCTCGCTGAACATCAGGCGCAGCGTGCCGGCGCCGCTCACGCGCGCGGCCGTCACGTAGTCGCGCGAGACCTCGGCGATCACCGAGGCGCGCGTGATGCGCACGTAGTGCGGCAGCACCACGACCGCCACCGCCAGCATCGCGTTGACGAGCCCCGGCCCCAGGATCGCGACGATCACGATGGCGAGCAGCAGGCTGGGCAGCGTGAGCACGATGTCCATCAGCCGCATGATGAAGATCTCGGTCACGCCGCGGGCGAAGCCGGCGATGAGCCCCAACGCAATGCCCGCGGCTACCGAGATCAGCACCACGGCGATGCCGATCGACAGCGACAGGCGCGAGCCCCAGATCAGGCGCGAGAGGATGTCGCGCCCGATCGCGTCGGTGCCCAGCGGGTACTGCCAGGTCCCGCCCTGCTGCCACGCGGGCGGCTTCAGGAAGGCGGCGCTGTTGGTCGCGTCCGGCGCGTGCGGCGCGATCCACGGCGCGAACAGCGCCAGCAGCAGCAGGAACACGACGACGGCGAGGCCGGCGACGGCGCCCTTGTTGGCGGAGAACGAGATCCAGAACTCGCGCCACGGCCCGGGGGGCGCGGCGCTGACGGGAGCGGACGGGGGCAGGACGGCGGCCATGCTCAGTGCCCTCCCTGGCGGATGCGGGGATTGATCAGGCCGTAGGCGAGATCGACCAGCAGGTTGACGGTCATGACCACCACGCCCAGCAGCAGCATGCCGCCTTGCAGCACGGGGTAGTCGCGGCGGTTGATCGCCTCGATCAGCCACTTGCCCACGCCCGGCCAGGAGAAGATGGTCTCGGTGAGGATCGCGCCGGTGAACAGCACGCCCACCTGCAGGCCGATCACGGTCACTACCGGGATCAGCGCATTGCGCAGCGCATGCACGCCGATCACGCGCAGCGGCGGCAGGCCCTTGGCGCGCGCGGTGCGGATGTAGTCCTCGCCCAGCACTTCCAGCATGGCCGAGCGCGTCATGCGCGCGACCACGGCAAGCGGGTTGGTGCCCAGCACGATGGTCGGCAGGATCAGGTGCTGCAGCGCGGACCAGAAGGCGCCCTTGTCGTCGGAAAGCAGCGAGTCGACCAGCAGGAAGCCGGTCTTCGGCTCGATGAAGTACTGCACGGAGAGCCGCCCCGACACGGGCGTGAGCCCCAGTTGCACCGAGAACAGCAGGATCAGCAGCAGGCCCCACCAGAAGATCGGCATGGAGTAGCCGGTGAGCGACGTCGCCATCACGCCGTGGTCGAACACGGAATTGCGCTTGACCGCGGCGAGGATGCCGGCCGGGATGCCGAGCAGCAGCGCGAACAGGATCGCGCACACGGCCAGCTCGATCGTCGCCGGGAACAGCGCCGCGAACTCGTGCAGCACCGGCGCCTGCGTGATGATGGACTTGCCCAGGTCGCCCTGGAGCACGCGGCCGATGTAGATGGCGTACTGCGTGAGCACCGGCTTGTCGAAGCCGTACTCCTGCACCAGCTTGGCGTGCCGCGCGGCGTCGATCCCGCGCTCGCCCGCCATCGTCTCGATGGGATCGCCGGGGACCAGCCGGATCAGGAAGAACGCCAGCAGCGTCATCCCGAAGAAGGTCGGGATGACCAGCGAGAGGCGGGTCAGGATGAAGCGGAACATGGGACGGGATCAGTGACAGGGAACGGGAACGGACAGCCGGACGCAAAAGTCGCAGAAGCTACGCAAAAGTCGCAAAAGAAGTCAAGAAAACTTCAATGGTTTTCCTTTTCGCGACTTTTGCGGAACCTTTGCGACTTTTGCGTCCGGCCGTCCGCCTTCGGTTTTTCCTCAGCGCTTGTCCCGCAGCTCCCGCCGCAGGATCTTGCCCACCGGCGTCTTCGGCAGGTCCGTGCGGAACTCGATCACGCGGGGCTGCTTGTAGCCGGTGAGGTTGGAGCGGCAGTACTCCTTGACCTTGTCCTCGGTCAGGGCCTGGTCGCGCTTGACGATCACCAGCTTCACGGCCTCGCCGGTCTTCTCGTCGGGCACGCCGACCACCGCGCACTCGGCCACGCCGGGCAGCTGCATGACGACGTCCTCGACCTCGTTCGGGTACACGTTGAAGCCGGAGACCAGCACCATGTCCTTCTTGCGGTCGACGATCTTGAAGTAGCCGCGCTCGTCCATGATGCCGATGTCGCCGCTCTTGAAGAAGCCGTCGGCGGTCATGACCTTCGCGGTCTCGTCGGGCCGCTGCCAGTAGCCCGCCATCACCTGCGGCCCCTTGATCGCGATCTCGCCCGGCTGGCCCTGCGGCACCTCCACGCCGTTGTCGTCCACGCACTTCATGGACGTCGAGGGCAGCGGGATGCCGATGGTGCCGGTGAACTCGGTGCTGGTCACCGGGTTGCAGCTCGCCGAGGGCGAGGTCTCCGACAGGCCGTAGCCTTCGCAGATCGGGCAGCCGGTCTTCTCCAGCCACAGCTTGGCCACGGCGCCCTGCACCGCCATGCCGCCGCCGACCGAGACCTTCAGGTTGGACCAGTCCACCTTGTTGAAGTCGGGATGGTTCGCCAGGCCGTTGAACAGCGTGTTCACGGCCGGGAAGCTGTGGAACTTGTGCTTGGACAGCTCCTTCAGCACCGCGGGCAGGTCGCGCGGGTTCGGGATCAGGATCAGCTTCCCGCCCGTGCGCATGTTCAGCATCATCCCCACCGTGAAGGCGAAGATGTGGTACAGCGGCAGCGCGCAGATCGACGTGGGCTGGTCGCTCGAAGGCACCTTGTCCATCACCGGCTTGTTCCAGGCTTCGGACTGCAGCACGTTGGCGATGACGTTGCGGTGCAGGAGCACGGCGCCCTTGGACACGCCGGTGGTGCCGCCGGTGTACTGCAGCACCGCGACGTCGTCCGGCTTGATCTCGGGCTTGCGCAGCGTGCCGCGCTGGCCGCGGTCGATCGCCTCGTTGAACTTCACCGCGCCGGGCAGGTTGTACGCCGGCACCATCTTCTTGACCTTGCGCACGACGTAGTTCACCAGCGTGCCCTTGAGGCCGCCGAGCATGTCGCCCATGGCCGCCAGCACCACGTGCTTCACCGGCGTCGCCGCGATGCACTGCTGCAGCGTGTTGGCGAAGTTCTCGATGATGACGATCGCCTTCGAGCCCGAGTCCTTGAGCTGGTGCTCCAGCTCCCGCGGCGTGTACAGCGGGTTGACGTTCACCACCACGAAGCCGGCGCGCAGGATGGCGGCCACGGCCACCGGGTACTGCGGCACGTTGGGCATCATGATCGCCACGCGGTCGCCCTTCACCAGGCCGAGGCCCTGGAGGTAGGCGGCGAAGGCGCGGCTGAGCGAATCGGTCTCGCCGAAGCTCAGCTCCTTGCCCATGAAGACGTAGGCCGGGCGGGCCGCGTACTTCGTGAAGCTCTCTTCCATCAGCTGGACCAGCGAGTGGTACTGCGACGCGTCGATGTCGGCAGGCACGCCTTGCGGATAGGCGGCGAGCCAGGGGCGATTGCTCATGCTTCTTGTCTCCTCTTTCTTGTCACTTCAGGGCGGCCAGGACCTCGTCCAGCATCTTCTTGGCGTCTCCGAACAGCATGCGGTTGTTGTCCTTGTAGAAGAGCGGATTGTCCACGCCCGCGTAGCCGGACGCCATGCTGCGTTTCATGACGATCGAGTGCCTCGCCTTCCAGACCTCCAGCACCGGCATGCCGGCGATCGGGCTGGTGGGATCGTCCTGGGCGGCCGGGTTCACGATGTCGTTGGCGCCGATCACCATGGCGACGTCGGTCTCCGGGAAGTCCTCGTTGATCTCGTCCATCTCCAGCACGATGTCGTAGGGCACCTTCGCCTCGGCCAGCAGCACGTTCATGTGGCCGGGCATGCGCCCCGCCACGGGGTGGATGCCGAAGCGCACGTTCACGCCCATCTCGCGCAGCAGCTTCGTGATCTCGAAGACCGTGTGCTGCGCCTGGGCCACGGCCATGCCGTAGCCCGGGACGATGATGACGTTCTTGGCCTCGCGCAGCATCTCGGCCGTCTCCACGGCGCTGACCGGCGACACCTCGCCGGCGGGCTGGGCCGCATCGCCCTTGGCCGCCGGCGCCGCGCCGCCGCCGCTGCCGAAGCCACCGGCGATCACGCTGATGAAGTTGCGGTTCATCGCGCGGCACATGATGTACGACAGGATGGCACCCGAGGAGCCGACCAGCGCGCCGACCACGATCAGCAGGTCGTTGCTCAGCATGAAGCCGGTGGCGGCGGCCGCCCATCCCGAGTAGCTATTGAGCATGGAGACCACCACCGGCATGTCGGCGCCGCCGATGGCCATGACCATGTGCACCCCGAACAGCAGGGCGATGACGGTCATCACGATCAGCGGGATCATGCCCGCCTCGATGGTCTCGGCCCGCAGGAACCCGCGGCCGAACCAGATCACGACCAGCAGGCCGGCCAGGTTGAGCCAGTGGCGGCCGGGCAGCAGCACCGGCTTGCCGCCGATCTTGGCCGACAGCTTGCCGAAGGCGATGAGCGAGCCGGAGAAGGTGATCGCGCCGATCAGGATGCCGACGTAGATCTCCACCTCGTGGATGGTCTTCTCGGCCGGCGTCGGGAACACGGTGGACGTGTCGACGTAGCTGGCGAAGCCGACCAGGCAGGCCGCGAGGCCGACCAGGCTGTGCATCAGCGCTACCAGCTCCGGCATCTGCGTCATCTGCACCTTCTTCGCGGCGAAGAGGCCGATGGCGCCGCCGACGACCAGGGCCCCCACGATCCAGGCGTAGCCGGTGGGCGTGACGCGCGGGCCGAGCACCGTGGCCAGCACGGCCAGGGCCATGCCGATCATGCCGAACACGTTGCCGCGGCGCGCGGTCTCGGGGTTCGACAGGCCGCCCAGGCTCAGGATGAAGAGGATGGTCGATCCGATGTAGGAAACGACGGCGAGGCTTGCGTTCATGTCCGTGCCTCCTTCTTATTTGCGGAACATCGCCAGCATGCGACGCGTGACCGCGAAGCCGCCGAACATGTTGACGGCCGTGAGCGTGAGCGCGAGCACGGCCATGCCGAGGATCAGGGCGTTGGGCCGGTCGACCCCTGCGTCGGTGAGCGGCGGCGCCACCTGGATCAGCGCGCCGATGGCGATGATCGAGGAGATGGCGTTGGTCACGCTCATGAGCGGCGTGTGCAGCGAGGGCGTCACGTTCCACACCACCATGTAGCCCACGAAGCAGGCGAGCACGAAGACGGTGAAGTGCGACAGGAAGCTGATCGGCGCGTACAGCCCCACCAGCAGGAAGAGCACGGCGCCGACGCCGAACATGATGGCCAGCGACTTCAGCGACATCGGCTCGCCGGCGCCGTGGCCGTGCCCCTTGGGCGCGGCGACCACCGCGGCGGCCGCCTTGGGCTTCGCGGCCGCCGCCGGGATCTTCGGCGGCGGTGGCGGCCAGGTGATGTTGCCTTCCTTGATCACCGTCAGGCCGCGGATCGCATCGTCCTCCATGTTGACGTCGATGCGGCCGTCCTTCGCCTTGCACAGCTCCTCGGCCAGGCGCAGCAGGTTGTTCGAATAGAGCGTGGACGACTGCTTGGCCAGCCGGCTCACCAGGTCCGTGTAGCCGATGATGGTGACGCCATGCTTCACCACCGCCTGCCCGGGTTCGGTCAGTTCGCAGTTGCCGCCCTGCTCGGCGGCCATGTCCACGATCACGCTGCCCGGCTTCATGCTGCGCACCATCTCGGCGGTGATCAGCTTCGGTGCGGGCTTGCCCGGGATCAGGGCGGTCGTGATGATGATGTCGGCGTCCTTCGCTTCGCGCGCGTACATCTCGCGCTGCGCCTGCTGGAAGCCTTCGCTCATGACCTTGGCGTAGCCGCCGCCGCCCGAGCCCTCCTCCTCGTAGTCGACCTTGACGAATTCGCCGCCGAGCGAGACCACCTGGTCCGCCACTTCGGCCCGCGTGTCGTTGGCGCGCACGATCGCGCCCAGGTTGGCGGCGGTGCCGATGGCCGCCAGGCCGGCAACACCCGCGCCCGCGATGAAGACGCGCGCCGGCGGGATCTTGCCCGCGGCGGTCACCTGGCCGTTGAAGAAGCGGCCGAAGGCGTTGGCGGCCTCGATCACGGCACGGTAGCCGCTGATGCCCGCCATGGAGGTCAGCGCATCCATCTTCTGCGCGCGCGAGAGCTGGCGTGGCAGCGAGTCGATCGCGAGCACGGTCGCCCGGCGGGCGGCCAGCTGCTGCATCAGCTCGGGGTGCTGCGCGGGCCAGACGAAGCCGACCAGCGTGGCGCCTTCGCGCAGCAGCTGCACTTCGTACGGGGTCGGCGGGCGCACCTTGAAGACGATGTCCGCACGCGACCAGAGCTGCGCCGCATCCGGCACCACCTCGGCCCCCGCGGCGCGATAGGTGTCGTCGGCGAAGTTGGCTGCATCACCCGCGCCGCTTTCGACGGAGACGGCAAAACCGAGCTTGACGAGCTTGGCGACGACTTCCGGCACGGTGGCGACGCGCTTCTCGCCCGCCGCGGTTTCCTTCGGGACGCCGATGCGCAGGGGCGCCGGCGCCGGTGCCGCTGCCAGGGCAGCAGCGGGTTCGCTCGCCGGCGACGCGGCAGGAGCTACGGTTTGCATGGACTCTTCTCCTCGATTGGGGGCGAGCTCTTGATCTTCTGGAGCTGAACGCAAGCTTACATGAAGGCTTGTCGAGCTCCGCAGCCACTCTTCTGTCATGTCGCTGACCACCGTCCTCGCCCTCTCGGCGGTTCTCCACCTTTATATCGGTGCCCGCATCGTTCCCACCCTTCCCTTGTCAGGGGGGATGGCCTTCGCGCTGCTGCTGGCCGCGTCGGCCGTGCTGGTGCCCGCCGGGCTGCTGGCGCGTCGCGTGATGCGCCCACCGGCGGCCGATCGGCTCACGTGGGTCGGCATGCTGTGCATGGGGCTGTTCTCCTCGCTGCTGGTGCTCACCGTGCTGCGCGACCTGCTCCTGCTGGTGCTGCAGCTCGCGGGCGGGCCGGACTGGCGCGTCGCCAGCGGCAGCGCGGTGCCGCTGCTCGCGCTGGCCTTCACGGGCATCGGCTTCCTCAACGCCCGGCTGCCGGCGCGCGTGAAGCGCGTGACGGTGCCGCTGCCCGGCCTCGCCGCCGGCCTGGCCGGCTTCCGCATCGTGCAGATCAGCGACATCCACGTCGGGCCGACGATCAAGGCGGAGTACCTGCAGAAGATCGTCGACCGCGTGAACGCGCTGGAGCCGGACGTCGTCGCCATCACCGGCGACCTGGTCGATGGCTCGGTGCAGGAGCTGCGCGCGCACGTCGCGCCGCTCGCGGGGCTGCGCGCCCGCCACGGCGTCTTCTTCGTGACCGGCAACCACGAGTACTACTCCGGCGTGCACGGCTGGGTGCAGGAGCTGCAGCGCCTGGGCATCCGCGTGCTGCACAACGAGCACGTGGTGCTGCGCCACGGCGGCGCGCCGCTGGTGCTCGCCGGCGTTCCCGATTACGGCGGCCACCACTTCGACCCCGCGCATCGCAGCGACCCTGCCGCGGCCCTCGCCGGCGCGCCGGAAGGTGCGCCGCGCGTGCTGCTCGCGCACCAGCCCCGCACCGCGCCCGCCGCGGCGCAGGCGGGCTTCGACCTGCAGCTCTCGGGGCATACGCACGGCGGCCAGTTCCTGCCCTGGACCTTCTTCGTGCCCTTGCAGCAGCCGTATACGGCCGGGCTGCACCAGCTCGGCCGTTTGCGCGTCTACGTCAGCCGTGGGACCGGCTATTGGGGTCCGCCCAAGCGTCTCGGTGCACCATCTGAAATTGCCGAGCTACTTCTGGCGGCGTCAGTGTGAGTCCTACAGGCCGGCGGCGTGTTGTCCGACGCGGCTGAGCTTGATGCCTACCGAACACTGTCCGGATGGCACGTGCTGCTTTCCTCCCCTTTCCCCTCGCCGGGGCCAGCGCCACCAACGTGGTCTACCTCGGCGCCGCCCTGTGCCGCCGCAAGTTCGAGCTTTACTACCCTGACGGATTCGAGGACGAGACCTACCTGGTCGCCGAGCGCTCGCACAAGGAGCGCGCGCACCTGGAATGGGAGACCGAACTGGCGCCGGCCTCCTTCCGCAAGCTGCTCGCACGCGGCGAGTTCCGCGCGATCTCCGATGCGGCGGTGCGCATCGAGGCGCGGGCAAACCTTTTGTTCTCTTTCGAGCGCATGGCTCTGCGGGACGCGGTGAAGACGCCCGCGGGCGCCCGGCTGTTCGCGACCGAGCTCTACGCTTTCCTGTACGGGCACGGCTCGCCGCAGCGGCGGTTCAACGACTGGATCGAGGCGCTCGCCGACCTGCCGCAACGCAAGAGCCGCGTCCTCACCTGGCCGGTCGCCACCGTCTTCGGCTTCATCGCGCGCCCCGACAAGCACCTGTTCTTCAAGCCGCGTGCGACGCGCAAGGCCGCGCAGCTGTACGGCTACGCGATGACCCACGGCACGGTGCCGACCTGGCCCCAGTACCAGGACCTGCTGACCTTCGCTGCGGTGCTGCGCCGCGACCTGGACCGCAAGCCGGGCTTCAAGGCGCGCGACATGATCGACCTGCAGTCGTTCATGTGGGTGCAGGGCGCTCCGGAATACGAAGCCTGATCACGGCGACGCGGGTCTTGTAGGGTGGCGCGGCGAATGCCGCGGAAGGTGAGCGTCAGCGAACCCCACCGCCCCCACCGCGCGCGAAGCGCCAACACCGCACCCCCTCCTCCGCCATCGGCAGCACGTTGAGCAGGAACACCGCCGCCGCCGCCCCCGCCAGGTACTCCCCCGGCCACGGCACCTCCTTCGCCCGCAGCGCAAAATCCGGCACCCCCGCATCGAACAGCGCCAGCACCTGCTCCCACGCCATCACGGCCAGCAGCGCCAGCACCACCAGCGGCAGGATCTCCATGAAGCTGTGCACCATCTGCTCGAAAGGCCGCACCTCGCGCAGCGGCACCGCGTAGCGCAGCTCGATGAAGGTGGTGACCTCGTGCGCCAGGAAGGCGGCGAAGACCAGCATCAGCACCGCGGCGTCGATCTCCAGCAGCCCCACCGCCAGCAGCGCGATCCCCGCCTCGGCAAACAGGAACCAGTGGAATACGTTCTCCGGCCAGCCGCTGGTGCGTTCGATGGCAGTGCGGCGGTGGCACCACCAGTCCGCGAGGCCGGCGGCGATCCAGACCGGGATCACCGCCCACATCAGCACCAGCTCGGCCGCCTCCTGCAACCTCATGGCGCGAACTGCTCCATCCCCACGATCCCGATCTTCTGCAGGTTCTGCCGCTGCGCGCTGGTGAGCGCCGCCGCGACCGCCTCGTACTTCGCGCGCCGGTCCGGGCGCACGTGGATCTCGGGTTGCTGCGCCTGCCCCGCCGCCTCGCGCAGCTTCGCGTCCAGCGCGGTGCGGTCGGCGAGCGGCTCGCCGTTCCAGAGGAAGCGTCCGGCGGCATCGATGTCGAGCTGCACGACCACGGGCGGTGCCGTTGGCGGCGGCGCATTGCGTCCCGGCATTTCCAGGCTCACCGCCTGCAGCTGGATGGGGATGGTGACGATCAGCATCACGAGCAGGACCAGCAGCACGTCCACCAGCGGCGTCGTGTTGATGTCCACGATCGGTTCGGGATCGGCCTCGGTGCCGGCGCGGATGTGCATGGCTCAGCGCGGTGGGGGTTCGGTGAGGAAGCCGATGCGGGCGATGCCCGCCTGCTGCGCGGCGAGCACCACGCGGCCGATCGCGTCGTAGTCCGCGCGCACGTCGCCGCGGATGTGCAGCTCGGGCTGCGGCTGCATCGCGGAGATCTTGACCAGCAACTGGCGCAGGGACTCGGCGTCCGGCAGGCGCGTCTCGAACCACCAGGTCGCGCCGGTGGCGTCCACCGTCACGATCACGTTCTCCTGCTGCGCGTCGCGCTGCTGGTTCTGCTCGCGCGGCAGGTTCACCGCGATCGAGCTGTTCACGACCGGGATGGTGATGAGGAAGATGATCAGCAGCACCAGCATCACGTCCACCAGCGGCGTGGTGTTGATGCTGGCGATCAGCGGATCCTCCCCGGCGCCGGGGTCCCGGAACTGGATGGCCACTTACATGGCCCCCACGCTCGACGCCTTCGGCATCGAGCTGCCCCCCGAGGGGGCGTTCGCGTCTTGGGGCGGCCCGGCGACGCTCATCAAGCGCCCTTGCCGCCAGTGGCGAGCAGCACCGTGTGCAGGTCGGAGCCGAAGGCGCGCACCGTGTCCATCGCCACCTTGTTGCGGCGGACCAGCCAGTTGTAGCCGAGCACCGCCGGCACGGCGACCGCCAGGCCGATGGCCGTCATGATCAGCGCTTCACCGACGGGGCCCGCCACCTTGTCGATGGACGCCTGCCCCGACGCGCCGATGCGCACCAGCGCGTTGTAGATGCCCCAGACCGTGCCGAACAGGCCGACGAAGGGCGCGGTGGAACCCACCGTGGCCAGCACCGCGAGCCCTTCCTGCGTGCGGCTGTGCACCGTGCCCACGGCGCGCTCGATGCTCTGCGCCACCCAGGTATTGAGGTCCACCTTGCCGATCAGGCCGTCGTGCTTGCGCGTGGCCTCGATCGCCGACTCCGCGATGAAGCGGTAGGGGCTGCCGGGCTGCAGCGCCTCGGCGCCCTGCTGCACCGAGTCGGCCTTCCAGAAGCGTTCGTTGGCCACGCGGCCCTGGCCGCCCATGCGCGACTGCGCGAGCAGCTTGGCGACCAGCACGTACCAGCTCGCCAGCGACATGACCACCAGCAGCACGATGGTGATGCGCGAGACGATGTCGCCCTGCGCCCACAGCGCGCCGAGGCCGTACGGGTTGGCGGCGGCCGGTGGAGCCTGGATGGCGGGAAGGGCGGATTGCGCCGCGGCGGGGAGCGCGGCAAGGGTGGCGAGCAAGGCGGTGGCGGTGCGTAGCATGGAGTGCGGGGAGCCTGCGAGGCCACCATTCTGGCCACAAACAACATAATGCGCCATGGACAACCGTTGGCGACCGAGCGTCACCGTGGCCGCCGTGATCGAGCGTGACGGCCGCTTCCTGATGATCGAAGAAGAAACGCACGAAGGATTGCGCATCAACAATCCGGCCGGCCACCTGGACCCGGGCGAGACGCCCGCCGAGGGCTGCGCCCGCGAGGCGCTGGAGGAAACCGCCTGGCACTTCCGCCCCACGCAGCTCCTGGGCGTCTACATCTCGCGCTTCCAGCGCTCCACGACCGGCGAGGACGTCACCTACCTGCGCTTCGCCTTCACCGGCGAACTGGGCGAGGAGGAAAAGGGCCGCGCCCTGGACTTCGGGATCGTCCGCACGCTGTGGATGACGCCGGAGGAACTGCGCGCCACCGCGGACCGCCACCGCAGCCCGCTGGTGCTGCGCTGCATCGAGGATTACCTGAAGGGGATCCGGTATCCGCTGGAGTCCATCTACTCGGACCCGAGCATCCGCGGCCCGGGCTGGGACCGCGACGAGGGCTCGTAGGCTGGGTTTCGCGCCAGCGAACCCCAGCGATCCCGCGCAGGCGCTGGGGTTCGCTCGCGCGAAACCCAGCCTGCGGTGCGTGCGCGCATCCCGGCCCCGGGAGGCGGACCCGCGGCTCAATCCGCCTTGATCTGCGCCCTCTTCACGATATCGCTCCAGATCTTCTGTTCCCGTGCGATGAACTGCGCGAACTCCTGCGGCGGGCCGCCGCCGCCCACCGCGTTGTCGGTGGCGAAGCGTTCCGTCACCGCGCTGGAGCGCAGCGCCTTGAACGACTCCTCCTGCAGCCGCTTCACGACCTCCGGCGGCGTGCCCGCCGGCGCGAGGATGCCGTACCACTGCGAGGTCTCGAAGTCCTTGTAGCCCATCTCCTGCACCGTCGGCACGTCCGGCAGCGCGGGGATGCGCTGGTGCGTGCCGACCGCGATGGCGCGCAGCTTGCCCGAGCGGATGTGCGCGCCCAGCGCCGGCATGCCCGCCGATGAAGCCTGCGTCCGGCCCGCCAGCAAGTCCGTGAGCTGCGGGCCGGTGCCGCGGTACGGGATGTGCGTGATGTACATGCCGGTCACCAGCTTCAGGTACTCCATCGCAAGGTGCCCCGCGCTCGCATTCCCGGCGGAGCCGTAGCTCAGTTTCCCCGGATTCGCCTTCACGTGCGCGACGAACTCCCGGAAGTTCCTGGCCGGCACGTCCGGGTGGATCACGAAGACGTTCGGCACCTTGGCCAGCAGCGTGACGGGGATGAAGTCCTTGTTCACGTCGTACGGCTGGTTGGCCAGCATGTACGGGTTGACGGCGAGCGTGCCCACGTGGCCGAGGATGATGGTGTGGCCGTCCGGCGCCGCGTGCGCCGCCTCCTGCATGGCCACCACGCCGGCGCCGCCGGGCTTGTTCTCCACGTACACGGTCTGGCCCAGCTGCTTCGTCAGCTCCGCGGCGACGGAACGCGCCACGATCTCCGAGGTGCCGCCCGGCGCGAAAGGCACGAGGAAGCGGACGGACTTCGTGGGCCAGGTGCCCTGCGCGCGCACCCAGGGCAAGGCCAGGGCGGCAGCGGTTCCGGCGACGAAGGTGCGGCGGCGCAGGACGGATGGGATGGCCATGCGGTGTCTCCTCGTTCTTCCCTGCCACCGTACACAAGGGCGTTCCGGACGGGTACCGGCGCAAACCCTGCCGCGCGCTGCTCCTTCAGTCCGCCCCCAGCGCGATCTTGCCGGGCAGGCGTTTTTCGATGTTGTGTTTGAAGAGGGCGGCCGCGCGGTAGACCGCGTGCGCGAACTTGCCGTAAGGCAGGGTGAGGAACAGCGCCAGGACCACCCCGAGGTGCACGGCGAGCAGCAAGGCCATCGCAGCCGTGTCGCGCGCGGCGAGCAGCACCAGGCCCGTCGCGCTCGTGAGCAGCAGCAGGGCGATGAAGCCGCGGTCCATGGGGCGCTGCGCCACGTCGCCTTCCAGCGGATGGCGGCGCAGGTTCAGCCACAGCAGGCCCGCGGGTCCCACCAGCAGCCCGATGCCGCCGAGGGTGCCGAGCACGACGGGCAGGCTCCAGAGCGGATACGGCGCGGGGAGCCCCAGCGCATAGTGGTACAGCGTGGCCACGCTGGTCGCGGCGAAGCACAGGAGGAAGCCGTAGAAGGTGAGGTGGTGGAAGCGCCGGCGCGCGAGCGTGAAGCGGTCGTCGTCCTCGTTGCAGCCGTCGCCGTGGCCCCCGCCGAGATACGTCAGCGCCAGCGCATTGCGCGTCGCCTCGCCTGCCGCTCCCGGCGCGGAGGCACCCGGTGCCACGTCGCGCCAGAAGCGCGCCGCGCCCATCGCGAGTGCGAACAGCACGAACAGGAACACCGCCCCGAAGACGCCGGCCATCAGGTTGTGCGGGAACACCGTGTAGAAGTTGCCCTGCAGGGGACCTGGCCACAGCGTGCCGTGCAGCGCCAGCGCGAGCACCAGGAACAGCGCCAGGCCGAACGCCGTGGCGAGCGCCACCACCAGCCCGTTGCGCGCGTACAGCGCGCCGAATCCGGCCGGCCACGCGTAGTGCGCGTAGGTCTCCCGCCGCACGCGCGCCATGGCCTGCGGCACCGCCACGGCGAACTCGTGCGGCGGCGCGTACTGGCACGCGTGCAGGCAGGCGCCGCAGTTGTGGCACAGGTTCGCGAGGTAGTGCACGTCGGCGCGCCCGAACTCCAGGCGGCGCGTCATCGCGGGGAAGACGGCGCAGAAGCCTTCGCAGTAGCGGCAGGCATTGCAGATCTGCATCTGGCGCGCGACTTCGGCTTCGTTGGCCGTCAGCGGCGCGGCGGGGCGGATGGGGATGACGCGCGGATTCGCGGTCCCGATCCCGTCGGTGTCGGCGCGGGCGCGCTCCACCACGTCAAGCAGCGGCTGCATGCACTTCTCCCTTCAATGCAGCGCGCGCCGCTTCCGTGCCGGCGATGCGGCCGAAAGCCGTGCCTATGCTCATGCCGACGCCGGCGGTGTAGCCCTTGCCGAGCACGTTGCCGGCCATCATCTCGCCGGCGACGAACAGGTTGTCGCTGGGCACGCCGCCGAAGTGCACGGCCGCCTGCTCGTTCGTCTTCAGCCCGAGGTAGGTGAAGGTGATGCCCGGCTTGAGCGCGTAGCCGAGGAAGGGCGGCGTGTCGATCGGCCGGGCCCAGTGCGATTTCACGGGCGTGAGTCCCTCCGTGTGGCAGTCGTCCAGCACCGTGTGGTCGAAGCTGCCGACGCGGCAAGCGGCGTTGTAGTCGGTCAGCGTCTTCATGAACGCGTCTTCCGGCAGTTGCAGCGCGCGCGCCAGTTCCGGCAGGCTGTCCGCGCGCACGCCCGGGAACACCGGCGGCATGAAGCGGCCCACGGCCTGGCTGTCGATGATGCAGTAGCCGACCTGCCCCGGCTGCAGCGCCACGAGCCGGCCCCAGATCGCGTAGCGCTTCGGCCAGAAGTCCTCGCCTTCGTCGTAGAAGCGCAGGCCCTCGCGGTTGACCATGACGCCGAGCGACACCGCATCGACGCGTGTGCAGATGCCGCCGTCGTAGAGCGGCGCGCGGGCGTCGATGGCGACGCAGTGCGACTGCGACGGGTCGCCGATGATGTCCGCGCCCTGCCCCATCATGAACTTCAGCAGCGTGCCCTGGTTGAAGCGGGTGCCGCGGATCAGGAAGTTGTCCGCCGGCCACTCGCCGCGCTCGTTCCGGCCCCAGGCTTCGCGCAGCCACTCTCGGTTGGACTCGAAGCCGCCGGCCGCGAGCACGCAGGCCCTGGCTTCGATGCGCTCGCCGCCCACGAAGGCGGCGACGAAGCGGCCGTCGCGCAGCTCCAGCCGGTCCACGGGCGCGTCGTAGCGGATGCGCACGCCGAGGTTCTCCGCGCTGCGGTAGTACGCGTTGACGAGGGCCTTGCCACCACCCATGAAGAAGGCATTGGTGCGCGACAGGTGCAAGGTGCCGGCGAGCGAGGGCTGGAAGCGCACGCCGTGCCGGCGCATCCAGGGGCGGCAGGTGGAGGAGGCGCGGATGGTGAGGCGGGCGAGCTTCTCGTCGGTGTTGCCGCCGGTGACCTTCAGCAGGTCCTGCCAGAACTCTTCTTCCGGGTAGGCGTCGAGCAGCACGTCCTGGGGCGCGTCGTGCATGCAACGCAGGTTGCGCGTGTGCTGCGAGTTGCCGCCCCGCCATTCGCGCGGCGCGGCTTCCAGCAGCAGCACGCTGGCGCCGGCCTCGCGCGCCATCAGCGCGGCGCACAGCGCGGCGTTGCCGCCGCCGATGACAAGGACATCGATCATGGCGGCGGATTCTGGAGCGGCTTCCCCCGCGCGGGAAGCCTCCGGGGGCTCATGGGGGTATCACGATCCGTGATGGCTGAGCGTCGCGCCGCCCCACCGGCCTGCTTCCACCAGCTCGCGGGCGCAGGCTGCCAGCACCACGCGCACCGCCAGCGCCGCAGGGGAGAGCTCGTCGTCCGAGAGGCTGCACAGGGAGTTGAGCCGCACGACCTGCGCATCGGCGATCTCGGCGAGCTGGAAGCGCTCCTGGGCGTCGGCGAAGCGGCCCAGCGCGGCCCAGGGCTGGATCGTCCCGGCCAGGCCGGCGGCGACCGCGTCCATCAGCATGGTGAGCGAGTCGATCTCGGTGGTGACGTCGGGCTTCAGCCGCGCGCGGGTGAACGCGGCGTCGAGCGTGCTGCGCAGGCCATGGCTTTCGCTGGGCAGGATCAGCGGCCTGCCGCGGAGGTCCTTGAGACGGACCCTCGCCGGGAGCGCCTTCGTGCCCTGGCGTGCCTCGATGAGGAACAGCTTTTCCTCCAGCAGCGGCGTCACGCTCCAGCGCCGCGCCGGATGCGTGTCGAACAGCACGGCGAGATCCAGCTGGCGCGCATTGAGCATCGTGGAGAGGTGGCCGGAGAGGCTTTCGACCATGTGCAGCCGCACGTCGGGGTAGCGCTCGCGCATCGCGCGCATCAGCGGCAGGCCGAGCACCGAGGCGGTGGTGGGCGCGAGCCCCACGCTGACGCTGCCGGACAGCCGCGACTGCTGTGCGGCCCGCATGGCTTCGTCGGCGTGGCGCAGGGCGAGCTGCGCTTCGCGGAAGAACGCGAGGCCGGCTTCCGTGGGGGCGACGCCCTTGGCGCTGCGCTGCAGGAGCCGGGTGGAGAGCTCGCTTTCGAGGCGGCTGATCTGCTGGCTCAGGGCGGACTGCACGACCCCGAGCTCCAGCGCCGCGCGGCTCATGGAGCCGAGTTCGACGACGCGGGCGAAGTAGCGGAGCTGGCGGAGTTCCATGGGGGGATTAGAGCGTGATCGGTGGGGTTCGCTCGCGCTCACCGTCGGCGGCTGTCGCCGCCCCACCCTACTGGCGCCGGTAGGGTGGGCCGGCGAACGCCGGCGACGGTGAACGAATGTGAACCCCACCGATCGGCGCTTACCGCGCGCACTTGTCCGTCAACGCCCGCCCGATCACCGACGGCGCCTGCAGCAACCCACCCGCCGCCGACTCGCGCGTCGGCGCGTGCAGGCAGTCGTCGCGCCCCGCGCCTTCGATGCCCTGCTCCAGGACGCCCTTGCGCTCGCCGCGCCGCAGCTGCTCGTTCGCCATGTCGGCCAGGCTGCGCCGCTGCGTGTTCCAGGGCCCCGGCACGATCGCCCGCGGCGACGGCGGCAGGATCACCGGAGCGGGCGGCAGCGCCGGAGGACGCACGGGCGCGACGCCGGGCTCGCCCCAGCCGGAAGACGGCGCCGGCGCGGCGGCCGGTGGCGCCGGGGCGGCGGGGCCAGGCGCCGTGATGGGGCCGGACGGCGCGGCGGGCGCGGGCGCGGCCGCAGGCGGGCTCGCCACCGGTGCCGCGGGCGCGGGCGGGGCCGGCGGCGCGGGAACCGGTGCAGGCGCGGGAGGCGCAGGCACCGGTGCGGGCGCTGGCGGTGCGGGCACCGGCGCAGGGGCCGGCGGAGCGGGGACGGGAGCGGGTGCCGGCGGCGCGGGGACGGGCGCCGGGGCAGGCGGCGCGGGGACGGGCGCTGGAGCGGGTACGGGAGCCGGTGCCGGTTCGGGCACCGGTACCGGCGCGGGAGCAGGCACCGGGACGGGGGCAGGCGCGGGCACTGGTTCCGGTGCGGGAGCAGGCACGGGCACGGGCGCCGGCGCGGGAACGGGGACAGGTGCCGGCACCGGCTCCGGCACCGGCACAGGAACGGCCGCCGGCACCGGCACCGGCGGCACTTCCACCGGCGGCGGCGGCAGCGGCGGCGCGGGCTCCGGTGCGGCCACGGAAGGAGCGGGCTCCGGCGGCGGCAGCGGCGCCGGCTCCGGCTCCCGCTGCGGCACGCTCAGTTGCGACTCCGTGCGCATGCGCGGCGGCGCCGCGGGCGCCTGCTCGGGCCGCGGCGACTCGCGGCGCTGGCGCTTCGGCTCGGGCTTGCGCAGCTGCAGTTCCGGCAAGGTGTCCGTCGCGCGCAGCGGCATGCTGGACTCCGGCCGCAGCGTGAACACCGACAGCGGATCCCCCGGCGTGCCGGGCGTGGCCTGCGGTGTGATGGCGCGGCTCGGGGGCGGCGCAGCCGGCGCAGGCGGATTCGCGGGACGGATCGCCTGCACGACGACGTAGCGCACCGCCTGCTGCACGGGCGCGTACTGCAGCAGCAGCCACACCAGCGCGACGTGCAGCAGCCCGCTGGCGGCGAAGCCGGCGGGCGACATCCGCTGGCGGGGCAGCGGGATGGAGGCGGGGCGAAGGAGCATTTATGGCGGTGCGCCGGGATAATCGCACACCGCCACGCCGGCCGTGCCTCCGCGCTGCGCGGAGGCGCGCCGCGTCGCGCCTAGGCGTGCCGCTGCGGGTGCACGGCGAGCAGGTCCCACTCGACGTCCTGCCCCGGCGCGACGACCGGGATGCCGTCGGGCCCCAGCCGCACGTGCTCGCGGTGGACCAGTGCATACCCATGGCCACGCAGGAAGTCGTACACCTCCGTGAACTCGTAGCCTGCCTTGCGCATCCAGAAGGGCGCGATCTCGATGAAGATCGTCGGCCGGTCGTTCCGGAGGATGCGCGTCATGCCCTGCAGGACGAACAGTTCGTACGCCTGCACGTCGATCTTCGCGAAGGCGACCCTCCGGCCGCCGGCATGCCTGGCCACGAGGTCGTCGAGCGGGTGCACTTCGACGAGCTCCCCGGGGTTGTCGCGAAAGGTGGTGGTCGTATCGACGCCGAGCTGGCCGAAACTGCATTCGCCGTCGTAGTTGATCGGGTACATCGTGACGTGCCCGTGCTGCTGGCCCGCGGCAGCGTGCACCGCGACGATGTTCTCGCCGCGATTCATCAGCGCGTTGGCCTGCACGAGCTGGCACATGAGCCGCTGCGCCTCGACCGCGACCACGAGTCCGCGCGGCCCGGCCAGCTTCGAGAAGACGACCGCATGGTGGCCGATGTTCGCGCCCACGTCGAGCACCAGGTCGCCGGGGCGGACGTGCTGCCGGAAGATTTCGATGTCGTCCGGCGCCCACGAGCCCACCTGCGCAATGGCGGACGGCAGCAGGTCGTCGGTGCGCAGCGCGAGGAAGTCGCCCCAGTCGCCGTGCACGATCTTGATGCGCTCGTTCAGCAGCGACGTCCTGGCCACGGGTGTCGGCGCATTCCTGAACTGCAGGCCGAGCAGCCACGCCTCGCTGCGGTCGTACGGCCGCCCCTCGACGGGCACCGACTCGATGGTCACCTCGAAGTCCTGCGTCTGCGCCGGCAGGTCGACGATCGTCGTGCCCGCACTCTCCTCCTCGGACAGCACGATGGTGCGCGTGTCGTCGCCGATGGTGACCTTCACGGCCCCGCTCCAGCCGTGGCGAAGGAATTCCAGCCCGACGGTGTCCGGGCTGCAGAGCAACACCAGCGGGCGCTGGAATGCGTACGTCCGCAGGGCTTCGCCCTCTGCCCAGGGGTGCGCCACGCGCTCCCAGCCCGTGCCGAGCACCTGGCGGCAGAGCCTCGACGAAAGCGCCTCGCCCGCCGTGTGCTTGGCGGCGGCGCGCTCGTGCGTGGATGGATCCCGCTGCGAGACGGCACGGATAGCTTCGGCCATTTGTGGTCTCATCCCTTTCTCTTCAGCAGCACGTTGTCGTAGGCGTCGTCGTCGAGGACGTTTACCGGATAAGGCTCGGGCGCCCCCTCGCCTTCGGGAATGCGCATGATCTCCAGCCCGAGGGTTTCGAGCAGCTGCAGCATGTGCGACGGCCGGTAGCCGGCGGCGATCATCTGGCGCGAAGACCATTCCATGACGACCTCCAGCCGGGGCGATTCGGCGATCACCCGGCGCGCGCCCGAAAGAACGCCATATTCGTGCCCCTCCACATCGAGCTTCACGAGGTCGATGGCGGTACCGGCCGGCACGAGGTCGTCCAGGCGGCGCAGCGGCACGTCGACAAGGTCATCCCTGCCATCGGCGGAACGGGTGAGCGACCCGTTGGCGGCGCGATCGGCGGGCACGCACAGCTGCACCACGCCCTCGGCCGCGCCGAGCGCCACCGGGTGGATGTCGATCGGGCACATAGACCAGTTGATCAGCGCGTTGGCCCGCAGCAGCTTCAGCAGCTTGGGGTTCGGTTCGACCGCCCAGACGCGCCCGCTGCCGGAGCCGCCGATGCCGGCGCCCACCAGGCAGGTGAAGTAGCCGAAGTTCGCGCCGATGTCCACGAACTTCAGGTCCGGATGCACGCGGCGCGCGAAGAAGCGCGAGAGGTCGGCCTCCCATTGGCGATAGACCACCAGTTGCGGCGTCATGATCAGGTCGTGAGGATCGACCAGGTATTTCGTGCCGTAGAGCGTCTGCACCAGCAGCTGGTCGTCCGCCAGGCGCACGCCGAACGGGCCGACCAGGCGGCGGATGTCCTGCACCGACTCGCGCAGCGACGCCATCTCGGCGCGAAGCTCCGCCACCTGCTGCAGCAGCTGTTCCTGGATGTCGCTCATGCCACCATCTCCCGCACGGCCGGCGCGGCCTGCGCCCATTCCGCATAGCTCGCGGCGACGCTGCCCGCCATGGCCTCCGTCGTGAAGCGCTCCTCGAAGGCCTCGAGCGCCCGGCGTCCGAGGCGCTCGCGCAATGCCGGCGACGCCAGCAGCTGCGAGAGCTTCTCCTGCAGGTCGGCGGCGTTCCCCGCCTCGAAGAGCAGGCCCGTGTCGCCGTCGTCGACCACCTCCTGGATGCCGCCGATGCGCGCACCGACGCAGGCCTTGCCGTAGCGCATCGCCTCCAGGAACACCAGCCCGAAGGACTCGTAGCGGCTGGGGCCGGCGAAGATGTCGCAGTCCGCGTAGAGGGCATGCAGGTCCTGCTGGCTCACCACGCCGGGAAAGCGGACGCGCCCGATCCAGGGCGCGCCGCCGTGGGCGGCGAGGAACCGGTCCTTGAGCGCCTGCTTGCCGTCGTAGTTGATGGCATGGTCGCCCGCGAGCGTCGCCTCCAGTTGCGGATGCGACTGCATCAGCGCCGGCAACGCGTCCAGCAGCAGGTCCACGCCCTTGCGCAGCTCGAAGCGGCCGACGAACAGCAGCCGGACGACGTCGCGGCGCGGCGCGGCGGATGGAAGCGGAACGCGATGGATGCCGTGCGGCACGACGCGGTACCGGTTGCGCGGAATCTGCAGCCCGTACGCCTGCTCGATGTCGCGCACGATGGCCGTGGAGTTGGCGAGGATGCGGTGCGCCTTCTGCAGCGCCCAGGCCTCGCCCGCGATGATCTTGTCGACGTGCGCCGCCTTGTACTCGGGGTTGTCGAGCCATTCCTTCTTGGTGGGCAGCACCAGCTTGAAGGTGGAGTGCAGGCTGAGCACGGTGGGGATGCTGCCGTCGGCGATGCAGGCGGCGCCCTCCAGGTCCCAGATCGGCGTGGAGACCACGTCGAGGCCGCGCCGCACGTGGATGCGCATGACCTCGTCGTACGCGGTATAGGCGTAGTCCTTGATCACCTGCGGCAGGTCCGGCAGCGCCGGCTCCGTGCGCTGCGGCTGCCAGTGCGGCACGATGCGGTGCACCCAGACGCCCTCCTCGTAGTCCACCGTCGGGTGCTCCGCGCCCTTGGTGACCACGCTGATCTCGTGCCCCGCAGCGGCGAGCCCCACGGCCAGCTCGTGGGTCCAGTTGCCGATGCCGCCGCACTGCGCCGGCGGGTACTCCTGGCTCAGGAAGCAGATGCGCAGGCGCTGCGCGTCGGCGGGGCGGCGCGCGAAGGGAAGGAACGGGCGCAAGAGGCGTTCGCACATCTCGCCTGCGAGGAACACCGGGCGATCGGCGAAGCCACGGTCGATCCCGTCGCGCAAGCCGCGGTCGATTTCGTCGTGCAGGCGCCGGTGGTGCTCCGGATCGATCCGGCCGTGCTCCAGGTACCAGTCGTAGTCGCGCCGCAGGCCGCGGCGGTAGTCCTCGAGGTGGCGCAGCACCTCGTCGAGCGAGCGTGCGGGCGCGCCGTGCCGGATGCAGAAATAGGCCTTGCTCTTGACGGAGAAGTAGATGCTCCTGGGCACCTTGTTCGCGTCGCGCAGGTGGCTGGACGCGTACTTGTGGTGCACCTCCGCGTTCGGGACGTACTCGACGCGCCAGCCGGCGTCGATGAGCCGCACCATCACGTCGGTCTCGTCGAGGAAGTACACGAACTCCTCGTCGAAGCCGCCGATGGCGAGCAGCGCGTTGCGCCGGAACGAGGAATTGGTGCCGGTGAGGCTGGGGAACCGGAACGGCCGCGCCCCGGTGTCGAGCCGACCTTCGGCCAGCGTGTCGAAGCTCTCGCCGCGCCCGAAGCGGTCGCACACCACAGCCTTGCACTGGAAGCTGTACCCCGTGTGGTCGCGGATGTAGCCGCCGACCGCAGCGACCAGGGGGTCCGCATAGCCGGTGGCGAGCTGGTCCAGCCAGTCGGGCTCCGGCATCGCATCGTCATCCAGGAAGCAGACGACGTCGCCCGCGGCCATCGCGATGCCGATGTTGCGCGACATCGAGAGGTTGGCCTGGCCGCAGCGGCCCACCTTCACGCGATCGCGCCAGCGTTCCAGCACCTGCTCGGTGCCGTCGGTGGACGGGCCGTTGACCACGATCACCTCGAACTTCGGGTAGCGCAGCGACTGCAGCGATTCCAGGGTGCGCGGCAGCGTGTGCGCGCGGTTGTACGTGTTGATGACGATGGAGAAGGTCAGCATCGGGGGGACCCCTGGGAAAGATGTTCGGCGGGCTCGTTGGCGGCGGGCTCGCGGCGGCTCAGGCCGGCGACGGCCGCGGCGAGCGCGTCGCGCTGGAAGGCCGCGTGCTGTTCGTGGCGGCCGATGCGCCGCTGCAGTCCTTCGACCGCGGCGCAGGCGAGCTGCTGCTGCACGCGCGCCGACTCGCGCGCGCGGGAAAGCTCGGACTCGAGTTCGGCGGTGCGGCGCTCCAGGTTCTCGAGCTGCCGCCGGAGCGCGTCGATAGTGGAGGCATAGGTGGAGAGCAGTCCATCCATCACCCGCGGCGGCGCCGCCGGTTCGCGGTGGAAGCGCTGCACCCACTTCCAGTAGCCGCGCATCATCGGGCCGAGCACGTGGGGACCGAGCACCGGCACCTGCAGGCTGCGCAGGTAGAACTCCTTCCACTCGGGGGGCAGTTTCTTGGGCATGCGGAAGCTCCTGGTCAGTGGGCCGCCGGCGCGGCATCGACGCGATGCAGCTTGCCGTCGGCGAGCAGGTGGATGACGTCGCAATGGCGGCGCACGTACTCGCCGTCGTGGGACACGAGGATCAGCGCGCGGTCGCTGCGCCTGACGAACAGCTCTTCGTGGCACTTCTCGTGGAAGCGCTCGTCGCCGACGGAGATGACCTCGTCGATGAGGAAGCAGTCGAAGTCGATGGCCATCGACACGGCGAACGCGAAGCGCGCGCGCATGCCGGAGGAATAGGTGCGCACGGGCTCGTGCAGGTAGCGCCCGAGCTCGGAGAAGTCGTCGACGTATCCCAGCTTGTCCTTCGCGTCCTGGCCGTAGATCCGGCAGATGAAGCGCAGGTTGTCGGCCCCGGTGAGGGAACCCTGGAAGGCGCCGCCGAAGGCCAGCGGCCACGACACGCGCATGCGCCGCTCGATGCGGCCCGCGGTGGGCGCCTCCGCTCCGCTCAGCAAGCGGATCAGCGTGGACTTGCCGGCGCCGTTGCGGCCGACGACGCCGATCTTCTCGCCGGGATGGACGGTGAGATCGAGCGCATCGAGCACGGTGGTGAGGCCGTGCCGGGTGGCGTAGCGTTTGGTCACCTCGCGCAGCGTGATCATTCGGGCGTGATCCTCCGGCTGACGTCCCGCACCTGCGAGAGCCCCAGCAGCGTGAGCCCGGCGCAGCAGGAGGCCAGGTAGCCGACGTCGTAGTGGGCGCGGATCGCGGAGCCGAACCAGCCTTCGCGCAGCAGCTCCACGCCATGCACCATCGGCAGCCAGAGCAGGAATTCCTGCACCTGCGGCGAGAAGATGTCGACCAGGAAGGCGGCGCCGGACAGCGGGAACAGCAGGTAGGCCGCAGGGTGCCAGAACTTCTCCAGCAGGTCGGACCGTTCGGCCAGCGCGCCGAGCAGCAGCGCCAGCGAGGCGCCGAACCACGCCAGCAGGAACCACGCCGCCAGCACCGTCAGCGGATCCTCCGGCGGTTCCATCCAGCCGATGAACCAGAACAGCAGCGAGAGCACGACGAAGGACATGGTCGCGCCGCCCGCTTCCAGCAGCAGCCGGGCGAGGAAGATGTCCAGCACCTTCACGTTGCGGTGGTACATCAGGGCGAGGTTCGGCCCGACGCCCCCGATGCAGCGCCCGGGCATGTTACGCCACAGGAGCACCGAGGAATAGCCCGTCACCGCGAACGCGACGATGGGCAGCTGCGCGTGATGCACCTGGGCCAGGCTCCACAAGGCGACGATGCCCAGCGTGAACAGCATGGGCTCGACGAACAGCCACAGGAAGCCGATGTTGTGGCGGCCGTAGCGCGTCAGCACTTCGCGCATCAGCAGGGCGCCGATGACGCGGCGCTGGATGCGCCAGCAGTCGGCAAGACTCGCTTGCGTGGCCAGTCTCATTCCTGGTGCTCCCTGATCCCCGCGAGCAGGAGCGCCAGGATGCCCCAGGCCACCAGGCCCAGCCCCAGCACGGCGATGACGCCGCGCACGCGGCGCGGCTCCTGCGCCATGTCGGGAACGCTGGGCTGCGCGATGCGCTCCAGGTAGACCTGCTGGCGCCGCGCCTCGTTGCGTGCGGTCTCCAGGCTGGTCAGCGCGCTCGCCAGCTGCTTGTTGGCGAAGTCGGCGTCGAGCACGAGGCGCTGGTACATGGGCGCCTTGCGGGTGAGCGCGCCGTTGCCGCCGGTGACCTTGCCCGATTCGGCGTCGATCGCGGCGCGCAGCGTATGGGCGCGGTTCTCCAGCGCCCCGATCTGCGGGTTCTGCGGCGTCAGCGCCTTGATCTGCGCCAGCTGCGTGGAAGTGGCGATCAGCTCGTCCTGCAGCTTCGCGACCTGCTGCAGTTGCACCGCCGCCTGGCGCTCGGGGTCGACCACCCCTTCCGCGCCGCGGTAGTTGGACAACGCGACCGCGGCCTCCCGCGCGCTCTGGCTGGCCTGCACGACTTCTGCCGTGGCGAAGCGGATCATGTCCTGGCGTCCGCGCTCGTTGAGGCGGTTGACCAGTTCCTCGCCCTGCGCCAGCAGCAGCCGGTTGATCGCCGCGGCGTCCTGCGCCGTGTAGGCACGCACGGTCAGCGTCGCGATCGACGAGGTGGGATCGATCTGCACCGACACCATCTTGCGGTAGTAGCGGTGGAGCGCCTCGAAGCTGTCGTCCGGCCACAGGCCCGCGAAGCGGCTGACGCGGTCGATGCCGGGGTCGCCGTACGACTTCCCGACCTTCAGCTGCGTGTCCAGGACCCGCAACGCGTCGCGCGAGAGCACGTAATCCTGCACGGTGTAGTTGTCGTCGGGCGCGCGGCTGAAGCCCACGCCCTGCAGCAGCGACCCGAGCGGCGACGTGACCTGGCGCTGCGGGCTGCGCACCACGAAGCGGCTCTCGGAGAGGTACACGTCCGAGGCGAGGACGCCGTAGTAGACGATCGCCAGCGCCGTCGGCAGCACGACGCACAGCAGGAACAACGGCGAGAGGCGGGAGAAGCGGGAGGACAGCGCCCGCACACGGTCTTTCATGGCAATGCTCTTCATTTCATGGCCAGGCGAGGTCCTGCCGGCGCCCGGCATAGATGCTCGCCGGCATCTGGGTGAGGTTCTTCAACTGCTGCAGGAACGCAGCAGCGGCTTCGGGGTCCGGCGGCGCGCCGTCGCGCCAGAACGAATGCAGCGTGCCGCCGTGCGTGAGGGACGGCAGCCGGTACAGCGCCTCCCCCATCACGACCAGCGGGGTGCCGCTTTCCAGGGCCTGGAGGCCCACGGTGCTGTTGATCACGACCACGCCCCGCGCGCCGCGGCACAGGTCGCGCGTGTCGCCTTCGACGAGGTAGCGCACGCGCTCCCCGATGCCGAGTTCGTTGGCCACGCGGCGGATCAGCGCGCCATGTCCGGCGGCGCCGCGCGACTGCGGATGTTGCTTGAACACGAGCAGCGTGCCCGGCTCGGCATGCTCGGCGAAGGAGTGCATCACCTCCAGCACGAACTCCGCATTGCGCGCATAGCCGCTGTGGTGCCGGATCTGCGAATCGCCGTCGTGCTGCAGCGGCACGAAGAAATAGGGCGCGGGCCCGCGTTGGAGGGAGCGGGCGCACCTCGCATCCCGTCCATGGCGCAGCAGCTTCACGCCCCACGACCGCAGCCAGTAGCGCGCGTAGCGCCAGGGGTTCGCGTCCCGGTGGTGCTCGTACAGGGGAAATGCGCCTTGGTGCAGGCGCAGCGCTGCATAGTGGAGCGCTGCGTGCCAGGCGGTCTGCGCGAAATGCCAGCGGGTGTCGTCGGGCGCCAGCCCGCCGGGCGGCATCCCTCCCGTGGGCGCCCACGCATGGGTCTCGAGCGTGCGGGAGTGGCTGTTGACGCCCCCCAGTTCCATGGTGACGTAGCCGGGCCGGAAGTAGCCCTCCTCCAGGACGACGGCGGGAATCCCCAGTTCCGCAGCGAGCCGCAGGGCCTCCTGGTGGTAGCCACGCGACTGGCCGAACAGGACGATGCAGTCGGGGCGGCGGGTGCGCAGGAACTCCCGCAGGAAGGATGCCCACTCCCCCGGCGCGCCTTCGTAGGGGACGACGTGACCGGCGCGCGCGTCGTGGCGGTCGCCTCCCTGCAGCACGATGCGCGTCACCCGCGTGGCCCGGCGTTCGAGCCAGCGCGCGAGGCGGTCGAAGAACGGGCCCACCGGGCCTTGCAGGAGCAGGACGTCGCGGCTTTCCCGCAGCAGCGCGCACGCGGGGTTGAGCGGCACCGTCTGCCGCCCGGGCGCCGGGGCGCCGCCGCCGAGCGCACGCGCCATGCTGGGTTCCTCGCGCATCCTCAGCGCCGCGGCCATCGCTTTCAAGATCCTTGCTCCCTCGTCTCTTCGCGTCGGGTGCGCACGGGCGATCCTATTGCATCCGGAAACAGCTCTCCCGGCGCCGCCGCATGGCGCGCCGCGAGCGTCCGGGCGCCGGCCGTGATGGAGAAGAAGTCATAGGCGTCGGCGCGGCGGCCGGCCTTCAGGTACTGGAAATGCAAGGTGAACTTGTCGCGTCGCAGGCCGGCGTATTCGGCGGGCTCGAACATCCGGAAGAACCGGGGCGACAGCAGCCTCGGGCCGGCCGGGTGTCCGGCCTGCACCCCGCATGCGGCGAGCGGGTCCACCAGCGGGAAGCAGCAGCCGTCGGGCGGTGCCGAGAAGTCGATCCACGCCACGCGCTGCGACGTGCCCACGGCCAGCAGTTCGTCGCGATACGCGGCAGCCGGCGGCAGCGCTCCGACCACGGGAATGCACTGGCCCAGCGTCAGCAGCGAGAACGCGCAGCGCGTGTCCGCCGGCCAGCGGGCGAGCACGCGCGCGACGACGCTCACGGCAAGGATGGACCCGGACGAATGGCCCACCACCAGGACCTCGTCGTCCGCAGACTCCGCGAGGCGCTGCACGATGCGATCCGCATGCCGGTCCAGGAGGTCGGGGAGTTCGGGCACCTCTCCCCTGGCCTGGCGAACGTGGAACGCCAGGCTGCGCCCGAGCCAGTCCGCCGACCAGGCCATCTGGCGCCGCAGGACGAGGAAAGCTCCGGCGGCGGCAACGACCGGCCCCGCGAGTGCCGCGAGCACGGCACTCTGGGTCCAGGACCAGGCCAGCGCCGCCGCGGCGGTGCCGGCTGCAGGCACCAGCAGCACGAGCGCGCACAGGAGGAGGAACGGCAGGAGGAGCACGAGGGCCGCGACGCGGTGCGCGCGCCAGAGCGTGCGCGCGGCGCCCGAGGCGACGAGGTACAGCGAGGCAGCCACCAGGTCGCGGACGAGGGCCAGGCGTCGCTGCGTCCAGTGCGCGCGCACGATGCCGTCCCACGGCAGGTACTCGTAGCGCGTGCGCACCGTGCAGGCGCCTTCCTGCGCCTCGATGTCCCAGCACGCGCCGCCGCCCTGGACCCGCCGCCGCGGCCCGACCTGCAGCGCGATCTGCCCGAGCTTCTGCTGCTCGGCGGCTTCCCCCGCATAGAGGGCGTGGTAGCGCGCCGCACCGGCGGGATCGAACCCTCCGATGTAGAACACGCTTCTTTGCCGCACTGCCGTCATCGCCGCCTCAGAAGATGGTCTGTTTCTCGAGGCCCTTCTGCAGGGCCAGGTCCACGATCGGCTGCTCGCGCCTGTTCGCGCGCTGGCAGTGGTTGCGCTGGAAGCGGTCGGTGCACCAGATCACCACGCGCGCCCAGCGCCGGTGGCGCTCGCGCCACGCGTGCGAGGACACGCTCTCCCACGCGTAGCCGTTGAAGACCGTCGCGTTCACGAAGTGGTCCAGCGCGCGCACGCCGGCGCGCCCGCGGTGCGTGGGCCCGAAGAAACCCACGACCACCAGGATCAGGTAGCCCACGATCGCCATCGGGACGATGAAGGTCATGAGGACGAAGCCGCCAACCCGTTCCTTCATGCCGCCCTCCTCGCTTCGAGCACCAGGCGCAACCCGTTGGCCGGCCGGATCGTCAGGCGGCCCACCGGCCACGGCACGTGCCCCGCCGCCGGATGGAGCCGGTAGGCGCGCAGCACGGTGGCGAGCACGAGCGCCGCTTCCTGCAACGCGAACGCGGCGCCGAGGCAGGCACGAGGCCCGAGCCCGAACGGCAGCCAGGCCTCGCGCAGGCCTTCCTGGCCGTCGGGCCGCAGGTAGCGGTCGGGGTCGAAGGCGTCCGGCTCCTGCCACAGTTCGCGGTGCCGCTGGATCAGCCAGGGCGCCACCATCACGGTGGCTCCGGCGGGCACCTGCTTGTCGCGCATCGGGCAAGCTGCCGCCGCCTCGCGCGCGAGGAAGCCCACGGGCGGGAACAGCCGCAGCGCCTCGCGGAAGACGTTCCACACGAGTGGCAGTTCCTTGAGATCGTCGACGCGCGGCGCGCGCGCCCCCATGCGCGCCGCGACTTCGGCGTGCGCGCGCTCCTGCACGTCCGGCGCGTTGGCCAGCAGGTGGAGCGCCCAGGTGAGCGCGCTCGCGGTGGTCTCGTGGCCCGCGAGGAACATGACGGCGACCTGGTCCACGACCTCGTCGAAGGCCAGCGCCGCGCCGGTCTCCGGATCGCGTGCCTCCAGCAGGACGGACAGCATGTCGGTCTGCTCCGGCCGCTCGCCGCGGGCCATCGCTTCCATGCGCGGCCGCACCATGGCTTCGATCAGCTGCCGGATCTGCGCCGCCGCACGCGCGCTGCGCCGCCGGTGCCAGGGCATCGTGAACCAGCGCAACCCGAAGAGCGCCGGCAGCGTGAGCGCCGGCGCGACCGCCTGGTAAGCCTGGAAGGCCTGGAACACCTTGCGCGCATCCGCGCCCTCGATCGGCTGCGAGAAGATGGTCCGGAAGATCACGTCGGCGGCGACGTGGTTCAGGTCCGGCTCCAGGTCGTGCGAGCCCTGCGGCAGCTGGCGCCAACGTTCCAGCATCGCCTCGCAGGCGGCGAGCATGTGCGGGAACACCATGTCGACGCTCGCCTGCGAATACACGGCCTGCAGCGTCCGGCGCTGCCGCACCCAGGCCTCGCCGTTCGCGATCAGCAGCCCGCCGCCCAGGAGCGGCTGCAGCGCGGCGACGAGGCGCGGGCTCTTGGGAAACTGCTGCCACTCCTTCACGAGCACCCGCCGCACCAGCGAAGGCTGGTTGACCATGTAGAGGTCCAGGCCTGGCAGGTGGACCTCGCCCATCTGCATGCGGTAGCTGCGCTCGTAAAGCGGCTCCAGCCACGAGCGGCGCGTCGCGCGGAACAGCTCCAGCGGCGATGCGCGCGTGGCCCGCGGCGCGGGGTAGGCGGGGCAGAAGTGCTTCATGCGGGCACTCCCGTGCCGCCGTGCGCGCGCAGCGGCAGCGGCCCCGCGGTCAGCGCGAAATAGTCGTAGCCGCCATCGCGCTCGCCCGCCATGAGGTACTGCAGGTGCATGCGGCGCTTGTCGCGGCGCAGGGCGTGGTACGTGGCCGGCGCGAAGAGCGCATGGAAGCGCGGCGAGACGAAGCGCCGGTCGCCCGGCGGCGGTGCCGCCGCGCCCAGGCACAGCGGCACCGGATCCACCAGCGCGAAGCTGCCCCAGTCCGTCGGCGAGGAGAAGTCGATCCAGCTCACCCCTTCTTCCCGCGCCAGCCGCGCGAGCTCCGCGCGGAACCGCGTGGCAGCGGGCATGAGCCCCAGCAGCGGGATGCAGTGGCCCAGGGTGAGCAGCGACAGTCGGCCGGACAACGGTGCGCCGCGCTCCGCCGCACGGGCCGCGGCGCTGACCGCGAGGATGCTGCCCACGCTGAAACCCACCACCAGCACTTCGTCGATCGCCTGATCCCGCACCTTCTCGTCGATGCGCCTGGCCAGGCGGTCCAGCCGCTCGTCGAGGCCCTGCACCTCGCCCATCGCGTGCAGGTGCGCGAAGCGGTAGATCCGCAGCAGCCAGCTGGTGTGCAGGCTGCGCTCCCAGGCGAGCGCGGCCGCCACGAGCACGGCGGACAGGGCGAGCGCCGCCAGCACGCGCGGCAGCAGTCCGGCGGGCAGCCACGCCACGACGGCCGCGCCCGCCACGACGGCGAGCAGCAGGATGGAGAGCCAGAACAGCGCGGGAAAGGCGAGTGGCACCAGGGTGCGCGGCGCGGCCCCGTGCACCTGCGCCAGCCTCCCCGAGCGCAGCATGGCCCAGTACGTTGCGAGCGCGGCAAGGGCCACGTCGAGCGCGCGCCGCGGCCAGTGCGCCCGTACGAGGTCGTCCCAGCGCACGTATTCGTAGGTGGTGTCCGCCGTGCCGTCCGCGCCGGTCTGGCGGATGGTCCACGTGGCGTTGCCGTCGTCGCCGCGGCGGCGCGGCCCCACCTCGTAGCGGCAGCCAGTGATGCCGGCCTGCGCCGCGGCATTGCGCGCGTACAGCGCGTGGTACCAGCCCGCGCCCTTGGGGTCGAAGCCGCTCACGAAGAATACGTGCCGGCGCTGCACGCGGGCGTTCATGCGTGTGCCTCCACGAGCGTGGCCACCTGCTCCAGCGCAGCCTCCGCCGTCACCCGGGGCGCCAGGCGGCGCGCGGCCTCCGTGGCAGCCGGGGTGGCGAGCAGACGCTCGAGCGCGCCGGGCAGGCGGTGCAAGCCAGCGGCGCCCACCGACGCTCCGGCGCCGAGCGCCTCGATGCGCATCGCGTTGTCGAACTGGTCGTAGCCTTGCGGCACCACCAGCTGCGGGATGCCGGCGCGCAAGGCCTGCGCGCAGCTGCCGATGCCGCCGTGGTGCACGAGCGCGCTCACGCGGGGCAGCAACAGCGGGAACGGCGCATACGGCGTCGCGTGCATGGAGGCAGGCAGCGTCGCGAGGAGATCGGGCGCGACCACGCCGGTCAGCACGCCGCGGCGCCCCGTGGCAATGCACGCCTGCACCGCGGCGCGATGGAACGCCTCCGGCTGGAATGCGCCGGTACCCGGGGCGAACACCACCGGCGCGCTGCCGGCGTCGAGGAACTCCTGCAACGCCGGCGACAGGCCCTCGCGCGCATCCGCTCCATACAGCGCGAATCCCGCCTGCCGCACCTGCGGTGGCCAGTCGGCGGCCGCGGGTGCGAACCAGCCCGGGAACAGCGCCACGCCCGCGAGCGGCGAATGCATCCACTCCCCGAACACGGAGCGCGCGAGCGGCGGCAGGCCGAGGCCGCCGCGCAAGTCCTCGAGCGCGGGCAGCACCAGCGGCTGCAGCTTGCGCGCATCGAGCGCCTTCCACGCGAGCTGCAGCACGGCTTCCGGCACGAGCCGCGGCACGCGCCAGGCGGCGAGCGTCAAGGGGTGCCGCACGCTGCGCAACATCGTCGCGGCGGTGTAGACCGAGATCAGCGGGAGGCGCAGCGCCTCCTGCGCGATGCGCGCGCCCATCGCCACGGGCGAGGCGACCGCGACCCAGCGGCCGGTGCGCTGCAGGCGCTCCAGCACCGCGTAAGTCGGGCGCAGCGCGCCGCGCAGCAGGTAGCGCCAGAAGACGCCGAGGCCGTCGACCGGGTGCCAGATCCGCGGATGGCGCATCGCGGCGTCGTATTCGTCTGCGCTGCCGACGGGCTCCAGCACCAGGCCGGCCTGCGCGACCCAGTGCGCCAGCCGGGGATTGGTGAGGACCACCACCTGATGCCCCCGCGTGCGCAGGTGGGCGCCGATCGCGAGCAGCGGATGCAGGTCGCCCACGCTGCCGAATCCCACCAGTGCCACGTTCGCCATCGCGCGTCCTCCGCTTCAGGCACGGGCCAGCAGCGGCCGCAGCACGCGGCGCCACGCGGCAACGGCGGGGCGCCGCGCACGCAGGGCCAGGAGTTCCTGCACCGCTTCTTCCGGCGAGCAGCGGCGGCCCGCCTCGCGGCTCCAGTACACCGGGTACTCGACCAGCGCGGCGTGCACGAGGCTGTCCAGCGAGAGGGGGCCTGCACGGCGCGGATGCTGCTGCACTTCGCGCGCGAGTCCCCATCCGGCATAGAAAGGCGATCCGTGGCAGACCACCGGCTTGCCCCGCAGCAGCGCCTCGAAACCCAGCAGCGACGTCATCACGTGCACCTCGTCGACCTCTTCGACCAGTGCGGGCACGGACGCTTCGCTGACCACCTCGTCACAGTGCCGCGCCACCTGCGCCTCGTTCTCGCCGCGTGCCCGCAGGCCGGCGACCACGTCGGGGTGGGGCTTGTAGACCAGCCACGCGTCCGGGCATGCGCGCCGCACCGCTTTCACCAGCGCGAGGTTGCTGCGCACCGTTGTGCCGCCCAGGCGCAGCGAGGCGTCGCTTTCGACCTGCCCGCAGGCGAGCACGACGCGGCGGTCGCCGCGCGGGCGGTGCCAGCGGCGCTCGGGCAGGTTGTACTTGGTGAGGCCGGCGGCGACCACCGCCTCGCGCAGCGCCCGGGCGCGGGCGCGCTCGGCGGGACTGCGCTCGCCGCGCTGCAGCAGCGACTCCAGGGCGCTCGGCCGCGTCGCGTCGTAGTAGATGCCGGTGTCGTCGAACACCCAGGAGCTCGGGCGCGTGAGGTCGGCGCCCAGGCCCACGGAGCGCAGGAATCCATCTTCCACGCGCACGATGCGCAGGCCCGCGGGAACGTCGGCCAGAACGGTGCTGCCCCAGGCGAGCAGCGTGCCCTCCTGCGGCAGCCGCGCCGCGGAAGCGAGGAAACGGATGTCGTCGCGGCCGGTGAACTGGCGCAGCAGCGGCCGCTTGCGCAGGGAGAAACCCAGCGCGGCGAGCGGCCCTGGGGTGAACATCGCGACGCTCACTGCAGCGCCTCCATGAAAGCTTCCACCTGCTCGAAGTGGTCGCGCCAGGTCGGCGCGCGGAAACCGGCGAGACGCCCGCATTGCGCGGCGCGGCGGGGCGTCGTGTCGTCGCTGTAGTCGCGTACCGCCTGCACCCAGCCCGGGCCGTCCAGCGGATGCAGGTACTCGGGGATCGCCCCGGCGACTTCGCGGAACACAGCGAGGTCGCTCGCGATCACGGGCGTGCCGAGCGCCAGCGCCTCCACGAGCGGCAGTCCGTAGCCTTCGGCGAAGGACGGGAACAGCAGCGCGCGCGCATGGCGCAGGTAGCGGGCCAATTCCGTGTCGCTGCAACTGCCGACCTCGAGCACGTGTCCGCGCAAGGCCTCGCAGCGTTCGAGCAGGTCTTCGGCGTTCTCGCATTCCCAGCCCCGCTGGCCGATCACCACGAGCTGCGGCGCCGCCGATCCCATCCGCTGCACCAGCTCGCGCCACGCGTGCAGCAGCAACTGGTGGTTCTTGCGCGGCTCGATCGTGCCGAGCACCACGAAGTAAGGGCGCGCGAGCGGCGACGTTGCAGCTTCTCCCGCGAGCTGCGCGCCGGCGATGGGTGCCGCGATCGCCGGCGGCAGGCGCGTGCCCGCGCGCTCGGCGAACTGCCGCATGGAGGCGAGCGTCGCCGCGGAGTTGGCGACGACACCCGTCGCGCCGTCCAGGAGGTTGTGCATGCGCGCGGCGTGCAGCGCCTGCTCGCCGGGCCGGCAGTACTCCGGGTGAGTGATCGGGATGAGGTCGTGCGCGAAGAACAGTGGCCGCTGCGCGGTGCGGCGCATCCAGCGCACCAGCCCGGGCCGGTCGAGCCCCTGGTGGCCGATGTTCAGCGAGAGGCGGTTGCGGCCGTCCTGGCGCGGCCACGGCGGCACGCAACCGCGCGCGACTACCTTGCGCAGGCGCGCGGGCGCGTCGGCCGGTCGCGCCAGGAGCACATCGAAGAGCTGCTGCGACGTGCGGTACGACGCGATGCGGCGCCACTCGCCCCACTGCAGCACGGCCTGCGCGCGCGACCCGAAATGCTCCACGTACGCGGCGCAGACGCGGTCGACGCCCGTGGCCTGGCGGCCATGCACGGCGCGGCCGACCAGCCGGGTGACGTCGATGAGCAGCGCGCCGTCCACGTCACTCCCGCTACTGTCCGAGCGCGCGCACCGTGGCCGTGGGCAGCACGATGGAGGAGATGATGTTCAGGAACTTCTGCAGCTCCGCGCCCTTCGCCGTGGCGACGTACAGCACGTCGCGGTGGCGCATCGGAAAGTCCTGCGCGGCGAAGAAGCTCGCCGGGTCGCGCAGGTCCACCTTGTAGACGACGGGCGCGCGGCCGTCCGCGTCGGTCGGCGCATCCAGCTGGCGCGGGACGACGGCGGGATCCTCGAAGCGGAAGATGAACACGCCGGTGGCGTCGGAGCGGTAGTCCTGGAGGCCGCCGGCGCGACCGAGCGCCTGCGCCAGCGTGAGGCCCTGCCCTTCAAAGGCGAGTTCCTCGTTCTTGCCGGTGGCGCCCAGCACCGTGAGGCTGAAAGGCTGGTGCAGCGCCGTCACCACGTCGCCGGGCTGCAGCACGATGTTCTGCCGCGGGTCGGCGATGATCTGGTCGAGCGGCAGCGCCAGCACCTGGCTGCCGCGCGTGACCTGCAGTTGCATCTTGCCGACCGGTTGCCGCGTGCCGCCGGCAGCGGCGAGCGCGTCGAGCAGGCGCTCGCCCTGCGCCGTGAGCGGCATGCGCAGGCTGTTGTTCACTTCGCCCACGACCGTCACGGTGCTCGTCGTGTTGCGCAGCACGCGCACCATGACCTGCGGCTGGTTGGCCTTGTCGCGCAGGCCCCGGGCGATGTCGTCTTCGATGGCGCGCAGCTCGCGCCCGGCGGCGCGGACCTGGCCGACGAAGGGAACGTTGATGTCGCCGGCGTTGCTGACCATCTGCTCCGGCAGCACGGACGCGCGCGCGGTGGAGGCAGTGCTGCGCGGGTCGAGCAGCGTGCTCGCGAACAGGCTCGCAGGCGGCGCCTCCCACACGGTCACTTCCAGCACGTCGCCGGCGCCGATGCGGAAGCCGGGTTTCTGCGTTTCGCCCCAGGTGCCGGAGAACAGGCGCTGCTGGCGCGAAGCACGCGCCTTGCGGGCGAGCTCCGGCGTGACGTCCAGGACCTGGATGCCGCGCGACGGCTCGGCGTTCGGCGCTTCCAGGATGGCGTCGGTGGACGGGCCCTCCCGCGGCAGGAACGGCGAGGCGCAGCCGGCAAGGGCCAGGGCCAGGAAGGGAAGCAGGATCCGGAAGGCGGGACGCGCGCGCATGGAGGCAGCAGGCAAGGGGTTCAGTGCTCGGTCATGGCGCCGGCGGTCCGGCGCACCAGGGGCTTCAGGAGGTAGGCGAGCAGGCTGCGCTCGCCGGTCTTGATCAGGACGTCGGCGCCCATCCCGGGCTGCAGCTTGCGGTCGCCCAGCTTCTTCCAGCCTTCGGGCGTGATCTCCACGCGCGCGAGGAAGTGGGCTGGGCGTTCGCCCTGCTGCTCGATGCGGTCGGCGGACACCGACAGCACGCGCCCTTCCACGGCGAGGAAGGGCAGGTCGGGGAAGCCGGTGAAGCGCACGTCCGCCGGCAGGCCGGCGTGCACGCGGTCGACGACGTCGGTCGGCACCTGTGCCTCGATCAGCAGGCCTTCGTGCTGCGGGACGATGTCCATGATCTTGGTGCCTTCGACGACCACGGCACCTTGCGCCTGGATCGCGAGGCCGACGACCGTGCCGTCGGTGGGCGACACGATGCGCGTGCGCTTCAACTCCGCGCCGGCGCCGGCGAGCCGCTCGCGCAGTGCGCCGAGTTCCTTGCGCACGTCGGCCGCGGAGGCTTCCACCTCGCGCGCGAATTCGCGCTGGCGCTGCGCGATGCGCAGCGTGAGCTCGGTGATGTTGGCGCGGCTGCGGTCCAGGTTGGCCGTGAGCTCGCTCACCTGCGACGCCACTTCGACCATCATCCGCTCTTCCTCGAGCAGCTTGGTCTTCGACACGAAACCGGCCGCGGCGAGCTCGCGCGTGGACTTGATCTGCTGCTCGACCAGCTCCTGCTGCGCCTTGCGGCCCTTGAGCTGCGCGGCGTAGGCCTTCTCCTGCTCGCGCGCGGATTGCACGGACTGTTCGAGCACCGAGACGTCGGCGGCCAGCGCCGCGCGGCGGGTGGCGAACAGCTTGCGCTCGCGCTCGATGTATTCCTTCGCGGCGGCGGCGTTGTCGCCCTGCAGCAGCTCGGGGTGGAAGGCGATGTCGTTGGTGCGCGCGCTTTCCGCGGCGAGGCGGCTTTCGGCGGCCTTCAGCGCGAGGTACTGCGACTGCGCCGCGAGGAAGTTCGCGGCCACCTGCGAGTCGTCGAGCTGCACCAGCGGCGCGCCGGCCCGCACGACCTCACCCTCCTTCACGTACACCTTCGTGATCACCGCGGTCACGGGGTGCTGGATCGGCTTGCGCTTGGCCTCGGTTTGCACGACGGCGGGGGCCTGCACGCCTTCGTCCAGCGGCGCGAAGGCGGCCCACAGGCCGAACACGCCGAAGGACGCGGCCAGCACGCCGACGCCGAGCCGCACGAGCTTGCGGTTGTCCTGCTGCAGCTGCTCCATCGCGCTCATGCCGCGGCCTCCCTGCCTACCGGCCGCGGGCCCGCGGACTGCTTCAGGACGCTGGCCGTCGGACCGTACACCACCAGCTTGCCTTCCTTCAGCACCAGGATGCCGTCGGTGGCGGTGAGCAGCGACCGGCTGTGCGTGATGACCACCACCGTCGCGCCCCAGCCCTTCATCTCCGCCAGCGCGGAGCGCAGCGCGAGTTCGCCTTCCTCGTCGAGGTTGGAGTTAGGCTCGTCCAGCACGATGAACTTCGGCTTGCCGTAGATCGCGCGGGCCAGGGCCACGCGCTGGCGCTGGCCGCCGGACAGGCGCAGGCCGTCCTGGCCGATGGGGCTCTCGTAGCCTTGGGGCAGGCGCAGGATCAGTTCGTGGATGCCGGCTGTGCGGGCGGCCGCCACGACCTTCTCGTCGTCGACCGCGCCGAAGCGCGCGATGTTCTCGGCGACCGTGCCTTCCAGCAGCTCGATCGATTGCGGCAGGTAGCCCATGGCGGGGCCGAGCTGCTCCTCGTCCCAGTCCGCGAGCGCGGCGCCATCGAGGCGCACGCCGCCGCGCACCGGCGTCCACACGCCCGTGAGCGCGCGCGCGAGGCAGCTCTTGCCGGAACCGGACGGCCCCACCACGCCCACGGCCATGGCGGGCTTGATGCGGAAGTCGATGTCGGCCAGCACCGGCGCCTGGGCACCGGGCGGCACGAGCGTGAGCTGCTCGATCGCGACTTCGCCCACCGGCTCCGGCAGGCGCGTCTTGGTCCGCTCGGGCGGGTTCTGCCGCAGCAGCTTGTCGAGGCGGAAGTAGGCCGCGCGCGCCGCGACGAACTGGCGCCACGAGCCGATGCCCTGGTCCAGCGGCGCCAGCGCGCGCGTCATGAGGATGGACGACGCGATCATGACGCCGGGAGAGATCTGCCCCTTCACCGCGAGGTAGGCGCCGACGCCCAGGATCGCGGTCTGCTGCAGCAGCCGGATCAGGCGGCTGGCGGAGGCGACGAGGCCGACCTGCCGCGCCGCGCCGCCCTGCACCGCGAGTTGCTCGCGCTGCTTCGCCAGCCAGCGCTCGCGCAGCGGCTTGAGCATGCCCATCGCCAGCACGGCTTCGTGGTTGCGGCCGTAGCCGTAGGCGGCCTGCTGGTTGGCGACCTGCAGCGCCGAGGCCTGCTCCTGCGACTGCTGCGACGCGCGGTGGCTCACCCAGGCCAGGGCCACCAGCAGCAGCGCGCCGACCAGGGCCACCAGCGCGAGCGCGGGGTGCATCAGCCAGATCACCAGCAGGAAGACGGGCGTCCAGGGCGCGTCGAACAGCGCGAACGGGCCGGTGCCCGTGAGGAACTGCCGCACGGATGCGGCGTCGCTGAAGGCCGCATCCGCCGCGGCGCCCTTCTCTCGCGCGCGCTGGCGCACGTAGGCATCGAACAGGCGCGGCGACAGGTCCTGGTCCAGCGCGATGCCGGCGTTCACCAGCAGCTGCGAACGCACCCACTCGATGACCGCCAGCACGCCGTAGAGGCCGACCACCAGCACCGTCAGCATCAGCAGCGTGTCGACGTTGCGCGAGGTGAGCACGCGGTCGTACACCTGCAGCATGTACAGGGACGGCAGCAGCATCAGCAGGTTCACGAACAGGCTGAACGCCGCGGCCGACGCGAACACCGTGCGGCTGCGTTCCAGAAAGATCCTGATCTCCTGCACGGGCCCCATGGGCTCCCCCCTCTTCCCGGCCGCGCGAGCGGCTCCTTCACAACAAAAGGGCTGCCCGCCAGGGCAGCCCTCTCACGACCTCCGGGTCGTGCTCAGACGCCGTACGTTCCGTCGGCGTTCAGCCAGACGTTGTCCTGCTCGGGCGCCGTCCAGTTCTGGTCGGCGACCTGCACCACCCCCTGGCCATCGGCGGCGCTGCCGCCCAGCCAGATCGCGTCCGCCCCGGAGGAGCCGTTGCGCCACAGGATGTCGGCCGCGCCGTCGCCGTTGTAGTCGCCGGTGCCGGCGACCTTCCAGCTCGTGTCGACGTTCGCCACCGCCTGGCCCTGGGCAGCGTCGGCGCCGCGCCAGATGACATTGTCGCCGGTCGAGGCATTGCGCCAGAGCACGTCATCCGTGCCGTCGCCGTTGAAGTCGCCGATTCCGGCAACTTTCCAGTTGCTGTCGCCCACCGACGACACCGCCTGGCCCTGGGCGGCGTCGCCGCCGCGCCAGATCGCGTTGTCGCCGGTGGCGGCGTTGCGCCACAGGATGTCGTCGGAACCGTCGCCGTTGAAGTCGCCGATGCCCGCGACCTTCCAGTTCTGGTCGCCGACCGCCGCCACGGCCTGGGACATGGCGCTGCTGCCGGCGTTCCAGATCACGTTCGCACCCGTCGAGACGTTGCGCCAGAGGATGTCCGCGGTGTGGTCGCCATTGAAGTCGCCCACGCCGGCCACCTTCCAGTTGGTGTCCGCGACCGCGTCCACGTAGAAGGTGGCGGCGCTGTCGCCGCTGCCCCAGATCGCGTTCTCGCCCGTCGTGGCGTTGCGCCAGAGGATGTCGGCCTTGCCGTCGCCGTTGAAGTCGGCGAGCGCGGCCAGCTTCCAGGCGGTGGACACGTCGCCGATGGCCTGCGCCGCCGCCGGGTCCGCGCCGTCCCACGCGACGTTGCCGCCGGTGGAAACGTTGCGCCACACGAGGTCGGACACGCCGTCCCCGTCGAAGTCGAAGTCCGTGGCGTGGCGCTCGGTCACGCCGGTCTGGCCCGGGGTGGTCCACTGGTCGCCCGTGACGGGGTACACCGCGATGCCGTCGGCGCTGCTGGCGCCGTTCCAGATCGCGTCGGCGCCCGTGACGGAGTTGCGCCACAGGATGTCGGACTTGCCGTCGCCGTTGTAGTCGCCCACGCCAGCTACCTGCCAGTGCACGTCACCGATGCCGTCGACGAGCTGCTGGTTGCCGGCGTCGCCGCCCTTCCAGATGGAGTTCGCGCCGGTCACCTCGTTGCGCCACAGCAGGTCGGACTTGCCGTCGCCATCGAAGTCGCCGATGCCGGCCAGAGCCCACGCCGGGTCGCCGATGCCCGCCACGGCCTGGCTCGTGGCGCTGTCGCCGCCCAGCCAGATCGAGCTCTCGCCGGAGCCGTCGTTGCGCCACAGGATGTCGGAGCGGCCGTCACCGTTGAAGTCGCCCACGCCGGCGGTGTACCAGCGGGTGTCGGAGACGGTGTCCACGCCGATGGAGGTCGCGACGTTCCCGCTCGCCCAGATGATGCTCTGGCCGCTGGCATTGCTGTGCCACAGGATGTCGGAAGCGCCGTCGCCGTTGAAGTCGCCGATGCCGCCGACGGTCCAGCTGTTGTCGCCCACGGATTCCACCGCGATGGCGCTGCCGCTGTTGCCGCTGCGCCAGATCACGTTGGCGCCGGTGCTGGCGTTGCGCCACAGCACGTCGGCCCGGCCGTCGTTGTCGAAATCACCGATGCCGGCGATCTTGAAGCGCGCGTCCGGCACGCTGTCGATCGGCTGCGTGGTCTCGCCGTTGGCGCCGGACCAGATCGCGTCGTAGCCCGTGCGCGCGTTGCGCCACAGCAGGTCGGACTTGCCGTCGCCGTCGAAGTCCGAAGCCGCCTTGGCCAGCGACAGGGTACCGTCGGCAAAGGACAGGCGCTCGACGTTCGTGAGCACGTCGGTGCCGTCGGCGCCGCCGCTGACGATGTAGCTGCTGCCGCTGCGGGTGATCGTGTAGTCGGCGCGGTTGCCGCCGTAGATCGCCACGTCCAGGCCGCCGCCGCCGTTGATGGTGTCGTTGCCGCCGCGACCTTCGAAGGTCTCGCGCGTCGCGATGTTGCTGCCGTTCAGGACGTCGTTGAACGCCGAGCCGCGCACGCCTTCGATGTTGCGCAGCGTGTCCGTGCCGCCGAAGCCGTCGCTGGCCGTGCCGTCCGAGGCGCCGCCCAGCGTCACGGTGACGCCCGCCGTGCTGCTGTCGTACTGCACGCGGTCGTAGCCGCTGCCGCCGTCGATCGTGTCGTTGCCGGCGTTGCCGATGAAGAACTCGATCGCGTCGTTGGCCGCGTTGCCGCCGGTCAGGACGTCGTTGAAGGCGGAGCCGCGCAGGCCTTCGATGTTCTGCAGCGTGTCGGTGAAGCCCCAGCCGTCGGACGCCGTGCCGGTCGCCAGGTTCGCGGTGACCGCGGCCGTGGAACCGTCGTAGCGCACGAGGTCGATGCCGCCCGCGCCGTCGATCGTGTCGTTGCCGCCGCGGCCTTCGAACTGCTCGGTGACCGCCGAGCTGGAGCCGATCAGGGTGTCGCCGAAGCTCGAGCCCGTGGCGTGGTTGATGTTGTACAGCGTGTCGCTGCCGGCACCGCCGGTCGCAGTACCCGCAGCCAGGTTCACCGTCACCGCCGCGGATGCGTTCTGGTAGCTGGCGCGGTTGCTGTTGCTGCCGGTGGCGTCGATGGCGCCGCCGTCGATCGTGTCGTTGCCCAGGCCGCCTTCGAACTGCTCGAACAGGTTGGTCTCGGTGGAGCCCAGGATGTTGTCGGCGTGGTTCGAGCCGGTGACGAAGTTGATGTTCGTCAGCTGGTCGATGCCGCCCTGGCCGTCCTGCACGATGCCGGTCTGCAGGTTCATCACGATGCCGGTGGTCGCCGAGTTGGTGTAGTTCACCGTGTTCAGGTCGGCGTAGCCGATGCGCTCGGTGATGGCACCGCCGTCCATCGTGTCGTTGCCCGCGCTGCCCGCGAAGTTGTCGCGCCCGGCGCCGCCGCTCATGCTGTCGTTGCCCGCGCCGCCGTCCAGGAAGTCGGTGCCGCCGTTGCCGATCAGGGTGTCGTCGCCGCCGTTGCCGATCAGGTTGTTGGCGTTGTTGTCGCCGGTCAGCAGGTCGTTGAAGTTCGAGCCGCCGATGTTCTCGATGCCGGTCAGCGTGTCATTGCCGGCGGCACCCGTGGCACGGCCCGTCATCAGGTTCACCGTCACCGCGCCGGACACGTTGTTGTAGCCGGCCATGTCGCTGCCAGCGCCGCCGTCGATCGAGTCGTCGCCGAGGTCGCCGTCGATGTAGTTGTTGGCGCCGTTGCCGATCAGCGTGTCGTTGAACTGCGAGCCGCCGATGTTCTCGATGTTGCGCAGCGTGTCGTTGCCGGAGCCGCCCGTGGCCGTGCCGGCCTGCAGGTTCACGGTCACGCCGCTGGTGGCGTCCCAGTACCCGGCCATGTCGCCGGTGCCGGCTTCGCCGTCGAGCGTGTCGTTGCCCTGGCCGCCGGCCATGAAGTCGTTGCCGTCGCCACCGGAAATGGAGTCGTTGCCGGCGTCGCCCCAGAAGTTGTCGTCGCCGCCCAGGCCACTGAGCGTGTCGTCCGACGGCGTGCCGTTGATCGTGTCGGGGCCGGGGGTCCCGGTGTAGTTCACGCCCGGGATGTAGTTCAGGTTGCCGTGGCCGTCGCCGTTGAAGATCTGGAAGTCGGCAGCCTTGATGTTGCCGGTCAGGTCGATCAGCAGGTCCGCGCCGGCCACGGTGTCCGTGCCCACGTACACGCGCGTGGTGTCGGTCGCCGAGTCGTACGCGCCGATCTGCACCTGCCCCATCGTCACCGTGGAGCCGTTCCCGGCCGTCACGCTGCTGACCGTCATGTAGCGGAAATGCAGGTTGTCGTAGGCCCCCAGGTCCGTGATGCGGTCCTGGCCCAGCGGGTTGGACCCGATCTCGAACGCGAAGCTGTCGCCGCCGACGCCGCCCGTGAGGGTGTCGTTTCCGCCGCCGCCTTCCAGGAAGTTGTGCTCGGCGCCACCGACGATGCTGTCGGCGCCCTGGCCGCCGAAGACCTGCAGCTCCTCGACGTTCAGCAGCGTGTCGACGCCGCCCATGCCGTCGGCCTGCGTGCCGCTCGCCAGGGTGGAGGTGAACGTGATGCCGGAAGTGGCGCCCCAGAAGGCGTACACGGCCGTGTCGAAGGTGCCTTCGCCGCCGTCGAGCGTGTCGTTGCCCATGTCGCCCTGCAGGCGGTCGTTGCCGGCGCCGCCCAGGATCGAGTCGTTGCCGACGTTGCCGAACAGGTTGTCGTCGCCGCCCTGGCCGTCGATGGTGTCGTTGCCGCCCTGGCCGTCGATGAAGTCGTTGCCAGGGGTGCCGGACAGGCTGTCGTCCCCCTGCGTAGGCGTGCCGGAAACCGGCGCCGAGTAGGTGATGTTGGCGCCCCACTGGTCGTTGCCGGCGATGAAGTTCGCGGCGGCGTAGTCACCCGCGAGCTCGATCACGAGGTCCGCGCCGGCGACGGTGTCGGTGCCGATGTAGACGCGGGTCGTGCCCATGTTCGCGCTGCCGACCATGACCTGGCCGAGGCCCAGGCCCGACGCGTTGTCGCCGGCCAGGATCGTCGTGCTCACCGTCAAGTTCTGGACCTGGATGTTGTCGCCCCCGTTGCCGAAGTCCGTGATGCGGTCGACGCCGCTGTTCTGGCCGACGGTGTACGAGAAGGTGTCGAAGCCGCCGTTGCCGGTCAGCGTGTCGTTGCCGCCGGTGCCGTGGATCCAGTTGCGCAGCTCGTTGCCGGAGATCGTGTCGCTGCCCTCGCTGCCGTAGACGTTGACTTCCTCGATGTTCTGCAGGGTGTCGTAGCCGCCGGCCGTGTCCCACTGCGTGTTGCCGGCGGAGGCGATGAAGAAGTACTGGCCGCCGCCGCTGCCGATCGTCTGCAGCGAGTAGCTGACGATGTCGTAGCCGGCGCCACCGTCCATGGTGTCGTTGCCGCCCTCGCCGGCGCCGGCGTTGAAGATGTCGTCGCCGTCGCCGCCCAGCAGGGTGTCGTCGCCGTCACCGCCTTGCAGGGTGTCGTTGCCGCCTTCGCCGCGCAGCAGGTCGGTGCCGCCCTGGCCGCGCAGGAAGTTGCCGACACCGTTGCCGATCAGGACGTCGTTGCCGTTCGAGCCGCGGATGTTCTCGATGTTGGAAATCGCGTCGTTGCCGCCCTGGCCGTCGTTCGCGGTGCCCGCGGTGAGGTCCACCATGCCGCCGGCGCCGCCGGGCAGGTTGTCCATCAGGCGGTACTCGTCGATGCCGCCCATGCCGTTGATGGTGTCGTTGCCGGCACGGCCTTCGAAGGTCTCGACCCACGCCGTGGTGTCGCTGCCGGTCAGCACGTCGTTGAAGTTGCTGCCGCGGACCTGCTGGATGTTGCGCAGCGTGTCCGTGCCGCCCAGGCCGTCGCTGGCCGTGCCGTCGCTGGTGCCGCCCAGCGTGACGGTCACGCCGGTGGTGGCGCTCTGGTAGGCGGCACGCGCGCCGCTGCCCTGCACGAAGGCGCCGCCGTCCAGGGTGTCGTTGCCGCCGCGGCCCTCGAACATCTCGAAGATGCCGTTGTTGGCGCCCGTGATGCTGTCGGCGAAGTCCGAGCCCGTGACGAAGTTGATGTTGATCAGCGTGTCCGTGCCGCCCAGGCCGTCCTGCGCCTGGCCCGTCAGCAGGTTGATCACCGCGCCGGAAGTCATGCCGGCGTTGACGTAGTTCACCCAGTTGCCGTCGCTGTAGTTGAACGTGTCGAAGATCGTGCCGCCGTCCAGGGTGTCGTTGCCCGCTCCGCCGTTGAGCGTGTCGGAGCCGTCGCCGCCCTGCAGCGTGTCGTTGCCGGCGTTGCCGATCAGCGAATCGCCGCCGGCCATGCCGCGCAGCAGGTTGTTGCCGTTGTCGCCGGCCAGCGTGTCGTTCCAGCCCGAGCCGCGCACGTTCTCGATGTTCAGCAGCGTGTCCGTGCTGCCCCAGCCGTCCTGCGCGGTGCCGGCCAGCAGGTTCACGTTCCCGCCGGCCGTCTGACTATCCACGCGGTACTCGTCGATGCCACCCTGCCCGTCGATCGTGTCGCTGCCGGCGCCGCCGTCGAAGCCTTCCACCCACGCGGTGGTGTTGCTGCCCGTAAGCGTGTCGTTGTGGGCGGAGCCCCGCACCTGGGAGATGTTGATCAGCGTGTCGGTGCCGCCGAGGCCGTCCAGCGCCGAATTGGTCCCGAGGTTCACGTTCACGCCGGTGGTCGCCGACGTATACGCCGCGCGTGCGGTAAAGCCGCTGTTGAGGAGGCCGCCGTCCAGGGTGTCGTTGCCCGCTCCGCCTTCGAGCTGCTCGAAGAGGTTGCTGTTGGAGCCGGTGATGCTGTCGTTGAACTGGGTGCCCGTGACCCAGTTGATGTTCACCAGCGTGTCGGTGCCACCCTGCCCGTCCTGCGCCGTGCCGGTCTGCAGGTTCACGACCACGCCGGTGGTCGCGCCGTCGAAGCGCACCCAGTTCAGGTCGGAGTAGTTCGCCAGGTCGGTGATCACGCCGCCGTCGATGTAGTCGTCGCCGGCGCCGCCGTTCAGCGTGTCGGCTCCCTCGTCGCCATACAGCTCGTCGTCGCCCGCGCCGCCGTTCAGGACGTCGTTGCCCATGCTGCCGCCGATGGTGTCGTTGCCATCGCCGCCGGACAGCGTGTCCCAGCCATCCATCCCGTCGATGTAGTCGTTGCCGCCGAGGCCATCGATGACGTTGTTGTCCCAGGTGCCGACCAGGTTGTCGTCGCCTTCGGTCGCGCGGTTGTAGACCAGCGATGCGCCCCAGTCGCCGTCGTAGACGGCGAAGTCGGCCGCCGTGAAGCTGCCCACCAGGTCGATCGTGATGTCGGCGCCGGGCGTGTAGTCGGTGCCGATGAAGATGCGGGTCACGCCGCTGGTGGTCGTGCCGACCATCACCTGGCCGCTGTACAGGGCGGCCGGGTTGTCGCCAGCCTGGATGTTGGAGTCGAGCCAGAAGGGATAGGTGGTGCCCTCGGCGTACTCGATGCTGATGTCGTCGCCCGCGCCGAAGTCGGTGATGCGGTCGATGCCGTTGTCCATGCCGACCGTGTAGCCGAAACTGTCGCGCCCCACGCCGCCGGTCAGCGTGTCGTTGCCGCCGTTGCCGAAGAAGATGTTCTGCATCGAGTCGCCGGTGATCGTGTCGCCGGCGGAGCCGCCGTACACGTCGAACTCCTCGATGTTGCTCAGGGTGTCGGTGCCGCCCGCCGGGTCGACCTGCGTCCCGCTCGCGCCGGTGGCATTGAAGTTCAGGGCTGTCGTGCGGCTGCTGTAGTCGTAGGCCACGATGTCGACGCCGTTGCCTCCGTTGACAGTGTCGGAACCGCCCTCGCCCTGGCCGCCCGCCACGATGTAGTCGTCGCCGTCGCCACCGTCGAGGCTGTCGTTGCCGCCCAGCCCGTTGATGTTGTCGTCGCCTCCCAACCCGGAGATCGTGTCCGCCGACGCAGTGCCAGGCAGGTAGTTGTCGTTTCCGTCACCGGTGATATTGGCCATTGATTACGTCTCCAGCAGGGTCGATTTGCGAGGTTTCAGGTTCTAACAGATTGTTTCAAGCCGATCTAGTGTGCCGGCGCGACATCCCCCAAACGGGGTGCCACGATGGACATTTGCCCGGCCAGGCAACGTTCGATGTCGTAGGTGCGCTGCATGCTTTCGCGTGCATTGCGACCGAGGTGAGCATGCGCTTCAGGGTTTTCCAGAACGTCGATCACAGAGCGGGAAAGCTCCGGAACGTCGAAGAAGTCGAAGAGCCGCCCCGTCACGCCGTCGGTGATCACTTCTTCCACCGGGCCGGTGCGGCTGGCCACCACCGTGCATCCCGTACTGAGCGCTTCCATGCAGCTCCAGGAAAGTACGAATGGATACGTCAGGTAAACGTGGCAGGCCGAAACCTGCAGCACGCGCAGGTAGTCGGCATACGGCAGGCCGCCGAGGAAATGGACGCGCCCCTTCGGCAGGCGTGCGCCCACCTCACGCAGCATGGCCTCGCGCCAGGTGCCGCCGCCGGCAGGCGGCGAGCCGTAGCTGACCGCGTCGCGGCCGACGATCACGCAGTGCGCGTTGGGCCGGCGCTCCAGGATTTCCGGCAGCGCCCGCATGAAGACGTGGAAGCCCCGGTACGGCTCCAGGTTGCGGTTGACGAAGGTGATGACCTCGTCGCCGCGGGCGAGGCGCACGCCCGCCTTGGCCAGCTGGATCCAGGCGTCCGGGTTCGGCGCGGCGACCCGCGTATCGATGCCGTCGAACATCACCTGCGTGCGCGCCCGGTACTCCGGCGGCAGCCGGTCCCGCTGCCAGCGCGTCGGCGAGTAGATGGTGTCCGCGGCGTTCAGGGCGTGCAGGTGCACCGTGTTCTTGATGCGCAGGCGCGCGCGCGCCATCACCGTGTCGCGGGAGAACTCGGGGTCGAACAGGTAGTCCGCGCCTTCGGCGTTGTAGAAGAACTCCGCGAAGACCACCAGCCGCGCCTGCGGGAAGACGTCCTTGCAGAACATCGCTTCGCCCCACCCCGGGTGGGCCACGATGATGTCGGGACGGAAGCCTTCTGCCTTCAGCCGCTCCATGGCCGCGGCGCAGGCCTGCGAGCGGATGGCCTTGGTCTCGAAGTCGCCCATGACCGGGTCGACGGGGCGCCGCTGCGGCGCCTTGACCTCGTAGCGCAGGAAGCGCACCCCTTCCACCGGCCGGCCTTCGATGCCGAGCGCCACGACCTCGTGCCCGCGCTGCGCCAGCGCGCGGGCGACGTGCACGAACTGCGCCGGGAAATTCTGGTGGATGAAAAGGAATCTCTGCATGGTGCCCTGTGCCCGCACGGCGGGCGCTCCCGGCACCCGCTGCGCCCGTCCCCGGCTGGACGGCGGCACAGCGCGCGATTACAGCATGCAAGGGTCCGCGGCCCCTACCCCCCGAAAGGAGGTGTGACGCGAAAAAATCCCATGCAATGGCGAGCCTCGTTGGAGGGATGCCACACGGAACCCCGCGGCTCGTTTGGCCGCCGGTGTTTCCGCGCTCCCATGAGGACAAAGCCCCTCGCGGATAATTCCCCCATGCCCACCAAGCCCCGTGTCGTCGTCGGCCTCAGCGGCGGTGTCGACTCCGCCGTCTCCGCCTGGCTGCTCAAGAAGCAGGGCTACGACGTGGTCGGCATCTTCATGAAGAACTGGGAAGACGACGACGACAGCGAGTACTGCTCCTCCAACGAGGACTTCGTCGACGCCGCCGCCGTCGCCGACGTGATCGGCATCGAGATCGAGCACGTCAACTTCGCCGCCGAATACAAGGATCGCGTGTTCGCGGAGTTCCTGCGCGAGTACCAGGCCGGCCGCACGCCCAACCCGGACGTGCTGTGCAACGCCGAGATCAAGTTCAAGGCCTTCCTCGACCACGCCATGCGCCTGGGCGCCGAGAAGATCGCCACCGGCCACTACGCGCGCGTGCGCGAACGCAGCCCCGGCGGCAACGTGCGGCGCTTCGAGCTGCTCAAGGGCCTGGACGAGAGCAAGGACCAGAGCTACTTCCTGCATCGCCTGAACCAGGAGCAGCTGGCGAAGACGCTGTTCCCCGTGGGCGAGCTGCGCAAGACCATGGTGCGCCAGATCGCCGAACAGGTGGGCCTGCCGAACGCGAAGAAGAAGGACTCCACCGGCATCTGCTTCATCGGCGAGCGGCCGTTCCGCGACTTCCTCAATCGCTACATCAGCAAGGAACCGGGGCCGATCAAGGACGAACGCGGCCGCACCATCGGCAAGCACCAGGGCCTGTCCTTCTACACGCTGGGGCAGCGGCAGGGGCTCGGCATCGGCGGCGTCAAGGAAAAGGGCGCCGCCCGCGGGGGCGGCGAGCACGCGCCGTGGTTCGTGGCGCGCAAGGACGTGGCGAAGAACACGCTCTGGGTCGTGCAGGGCCACGACCATCCCTGGCTGCAGTCGTCGGCGCTGGCGGCGGACGACGTGAGCTGGATCGCCGGCGAGCCGCCCGCGCCAGGCCGCTACGCCGCCAAGACCCGCTACCGCCAGTCCGACGCGCCGTGCCGCTTCGCGCGCACCGACGCGGGCTTCCGCCTGGAGTTCCAGGACGCGCAATGGGCGGTGACGCCCGGCCAGTCGGCCGTTCTCTACGACGGCGAGGTGTGCCTGGGCGGCGGGGTCATCGCGTCGTCGGTTCCGGCCTCGCAAGAGGCGGCCGCGGCCTGATCACCGCCAGGCCGACCCCACCATCACGTACCACCCGCGGTCCTGGGTGCTCCAGGCCCAGTCCACGCCGGCCGACAGTCCCAGGCGCCGCGCGATCTCGTAGCGAAAGCCCACGCCCTTGGTGACCGTGTCCGTCCCTTGCGAGAAGCCGGTGTTCGTGCCCCACGCGCGGCCTGCGCCGACGAAGCCGATCGCCGCCCAGCGCGCATCGACGTTCCAGCGCACTTCCGTTTCCACCAGCGCCGTGTGCCGGTCCTGCAGGCGCAGCAGCGGCACGCCGCGCAGCTCCACGTACGGCAGCAGGTAGAACGGGACGTCGCCCCCCGTGCTGCGCGCGTCCGCCCGCGCGCCGATGACCACCGACTTCGCCACCGGCCAGTAGCCGAACGCGTAGCCGCGGTACGCCTGGAAGCGCTGGTCGCTGCCGATGGCGGGGTCGTAGAAGGTGAGGTCGAGCCCCGCCTTGAAGCCGCGCGAGGCAGTGAAGATCGTGTCGCGCGTGTCCGTCTCCAGCGACACGCCGAGTCCCGAGGCCGTGTTCGCGCCCTCGAAGGTTCCCACCACGCCCCCGGGCACGCCGGGGTCGAAGCGGTTCTTCAGGTCGAACCAGTTCCAGCGCCCCACGAGCCAGGTGTCCGACTCGCCGAGCCGCACCATGCCGTGCTGGATGGACACGAGGCCTTCCATGTTGAACTGCCGCCCCGGCCCGTTGCCGCCCGCGCCGAAGAACTCGAGGTTCACGTCCGGCTTCACGACGGCCCCGCGCCAGCGGTAGCGGCCGTCCTCCGAACTCACCATGCCGCCGAGCGCCGCGCCGCGCGTGCCGTTGTCGGTGCCCATCACGCCGGCTGCGTAGATGTCGGGCGGCGCGATGCGGCCCGTGGCCCTGGCTTTCTCCCCGCGCTCGCGCATGGACTCGCGGAAGAACAGCCCCACGACGCCGCCGCCGATGCCCAGCGCAGGCTCGGTGATCAGCAAGGGGACCGGCAGCACGCCCTTGCGATCGAGCAGCCACTCCGACAGGTCGAAGCGGCCGTCCTCCGGGTCGCGGAAGCCCTCGAGCCAGTCGGCCCGGGCGGCGCCGGCCAGCAGCGCGCACAGGAGGGCGAGTGCTCGGGCGATGGGCATCGCGCGATTCTTCCGGCGCGGGCCCGCGGCGCCATCGGACTTTCGTCCAATGAGGAGCACGGGCCCCGCGCGGTGACACTGGCGCGCATGAGGATGGCTTCTTCCCTCCCGCTGCTGCTCGCGGGCGCGGCCCTGCTGGCCGGGTGCGCGCCCGTGGTGCCGCACCTCGCGCCCACCCCCGCCGTGATCAAGGACCCGCGGCTCGACTTCGCGCGGAACCTGCAGCCCGCGCTGCGCACGACGCAGCTGCCGGTGTTCTTCGCGACGACGCGCAAGGCGGTGGACGGGCCGGAGCACTTCGGCAACGGCCAGGCCGATGGCGTGACGCTCGGCGTCGCCACCGTGCGGCTCGGCGAGCCGGGCTGGACCTGGGACCAGCTGCTCGCTTCCGACCTCGCCAGCAGCGTGGCGCAGCCGCGGCCGGGCGAGGTGGAGCTCGTGCAGGTGATGGGCACTGCCGGTCGCGGCGACGCGTTCACGCAGGCGGACCGCGACTTCATCGCGAACATCGACGCGCAGCTCGCGCGCACGAGCAACCGCTCCGTCGTGCTCTACGTGCACGGCTACCGGGTCACCTTCGACGAGGTGGCGGTGCAGATGGGATCGTTCGCGCACTACCTGGGCCAGGGCGCGACGGTCACCTTCCAGTGGCCGACCGGCACGAAGTTCTGGAACTACGTGACCGACTGCCCCAAGGCCCGCCAATTCATCCCCGACATCGCGCGGCTCGTCGCCCTGCTGGCGCAGACGCAGGCGCGCCAGGTGAACCTGCTCGCCTACAGCTGCGGCTCGCCGCTGCTCGCCTCGGCGCTGGCGCAATTGCGCGCGCAGCATGCCGGGCTGGACCACGAGGCGCTGCAGCAGCGGCTGCGCATCGGCAACGTGATCTTCGCGGCGTCGGACGTGGACCTGAAGACGTTCGCGCGCGAGCACGTGAAGCCGGCGCTCGACCTCGCGCAGCAGGTCGTCGTGTACTTCTCGCGCGCCGACCGTGCGCTCGGCTTCTCCTCGCTCATCGCCGGCGCGTCACGCCTCGGTTCGCCGGAACTCGAGGACCTGGAGGAACTGAGCCTGGACGAACTGCGCGTCATGTCCGAGGAGCCCCGCTTCCAGGCCATCGACGTCACCGACGTGCGCGGCGCCCACGAGATGGGCGGCATGAAGGGCCACGGCTACTGGTACGCCAACGAGGTGATCTCGACGGACGTCACGCTGTCGCTTCGCTACCCGATCCCGCCGGAGCGGCGCTGCCTGCGCACGAAGCCGGGGACGAAGGTGTGGCGGATGCCGGAGGATTACGTGGAGTGCGTGGGGAGCCGGCTGCTGGAGGCGTATCCGGCGTTGAGAAGGTAGCAGGGGTCATCGGTGGGGTGTCCGAGGCTCGGCTTCGCCTTCACTTCGGGCTACGTGCCGCCTTCGCGGCACTCGAACGCGTTCGCTCACCGTCGGCGGCTTCGCCGCCCCACCCTACGGGAACCGGCAAACGATGTAGGGTGGGCCGGCGAACGCCGGCGCAGGTGAGCGCCAGCGAACCCCACCGGAAGGCTCACCGCACGAACGCGCGAATCGCATCCGTCAACGCCGTATCCCCCGTATTGATCGCATACACCTCCGACATGTGGCTGTGCCCGCGCAACTGCAGCAGCGGGCCGCAATGGTTCGCGGCGCACAGCGCGGCCTGGGCCTGCTCCGCCTGCTCGTGGAAGTCGGACGGGTCCAGCTCCGCATAGGCCACCAGCATCGGCAGGCGCGACGCGGCCATGCCGGGCAGGGCCGAGCGGCGGGCGTACGCCGACGCATCGGTGCCGAAGTACGACTGCAGCGCCGGGCTCGGCGTCGCGCTCGAAGGATCGAACAGCCCCGACACCAGGATCGCCCCCGCGATGCCGCCGCCCGGCTCCACGTGGAAGCGCGGATGGCCGATGTACTGCGCCACGTGCGCCGCGCCGGCGGAATGGCCCATGAGGTAGATCCGGTTCGGGTCGCCGCCGCGGGCGGCGATGTTCTCGCGCACCCAGGTGATCGTGGCGGCCAGGTCTTCCTGCGCGGCCGGCCACGGGTTCTGCGGCGCGAGCCGGTAGGTCGTGTTCACCGCGACCATCCCGTTCTTCACGGCCCACACGCCGATGTTGTCGTAGAAGGGACTGCCGGGCGCGCGGCGCCCGCCGGCCGTGAAGCCGCCGCCATGCACGAAGACGAGCACCGGGCGCGCCGCACCGCCGCTCTCCGGCGTGAAGACGTCGAGCAGGTTGCGCTGCGGGTCGGGGCCGAAGCGCAGGTCGCGCGCCACGCGCACGCCGGCATACGGTTCGCGCTGCTGCAACGGCGCGTACAGGGCGGCGGTCTTCGGCGGGTCGACCACGCGGCCGATCTGCTGCAGCTGCTGCTCGATCGCGTCGGGCACCTGCGAGGGCACCAGCGCGATCCGCGAGTTCGCGCCCGGGAAGGCGCAGCCCGCGAGCAGAAGGGCGCCGGCAGCGGCGAGATGGATTCGCATGGGGTCTCCTGATGACAGGAGCCCATTATCGAAGCGTCTGCGTCAGCCGTTGGGCCGCGCGGACGCTGCCTGCGTGAACCAGCCCAGCGTGTTGTGCAGCCGCACGACCTCGCCCACGACGATCAGCGCCGGCGCCGCGACGGCCTGCGCCTGCGCGAGCAGGGGCAGCGTCAGCAGCGTGCCGGCCACGACGCGCTGGCCGGGGGTGGTGGCCTGCTCCACCACCGCGGCCGGCGTGTCGGCCGCCAAGCCGTGCGCCACGAGCTGCCGGCAGATGGCGGGCAGCGTGCCCAATCCCATGTAGATCACCACCGTCTGGTGCGGCCGCGCGAGCGCGGCCCAGTCCGGCGCCGCGCCGCCTTCGCGGCAATGGCCGGTGGCGAACACGACCGAGGAGGCGTGGTCGCGGTGCGTGAGCGGGATGCCGGCGTACGCGCTCATGCCTTGCGCCGAGGTGATGCCCGGCACGATCTCGAAGGGCACGCCCGCGGCCGCGAGCGCCAGCGCTTCCTCGCCGCCGCGGCCGAACACGTAGGGGTCGCCGCCCTTCAGGCGCACGACCTGCTCGCCCGCAAGGCCGAGCTCCACCAGCAACGCGTTCGTCTCTTCCTGCGGCAGCGTGTGGCGGCGGTCGCGCTTGCCCACGCAGATGCGGCGCGCGTCGCGCGGCAGCAGGGCCAGCACGCCGGCGCCCACGAGGTGGTCGTGCAGCACCAGGCGCGCGGAAGACAGCAGGCGTGCCGCCTTCACGGTGAGCAGGTCGGGGTCGCCCGGGCCGGCGCCGACCAGCCAGACCTTGCCCGGCGCACGGGTGGACCCGGCGGCGCCCCCGGGCTGGGCGATGGCAGCGTGGATCTTCATGGAGCGCATGGTCACCGCGGCGAACTGCGGCGGCCTTAAGGCAGATCAAGGAAGCGCAAGCGGCCCCGGCGGACGATCACGCCGGACATCAAGGAGAAGACCATGTCGAAACGCGCATTCCGCGCCACCGTCCTGGCGTTCGCCGCGGCCGCGGCAGCCGGGTTCTCGCTGGCGCAGGCCCCGAAGACGGACGCCCACCCGGTGACCCCGGCGGAACAGAACTACCAGGCCGGCGGCTCGCCGCTCGCGAGCGAGCCCATGTACCAGAGCACCAACCCCAAGGCGCCGCCCATGACGCAGGCGGAATTCGACCTCGGGCGCAAGGTGTACTTCGAGCGCTGCGCCGGCTGCCACGGCGTGCTGCGCAAGGGCGCGACGGGCAAGCCGCTGACGCCGGACCTCACGCTGGGCAAGGGCACGGACTACCTCAAGGTGTTCATCGCCTACGGCTCCCCCGCGGGCATGCCCAACTGGCTCACCTCGGGCGAGATGGACGACAAGACCGTCGACGTGATGGCCCGCTACATCCAGCAGGACCCGCCCCAGCCGCCGGAGTTCGGCATGGAGCAGATGAAGGCGACCTGGAAGGTGATCGTGCCGCCGGCCGACCGCCCCAAGAAGAAGATGAACGCGTACAACATCGAGAACATCTTCTCGACCACGCTGCGCGACACGGGCGAGGTGGCGCTGATCGACGGCGACAGCAAGAAGATCATCAACATCGTGAAGACCGGCTACGCGGTCCACATCTCGCGCACCTCGGCTTCCGGTCGCTACCTGTACGTGATCGGGCGCGACGCCAAGATCAACATGATCGACCTGTGGATGCCCAGGCCGGACAACGTCGCGGAACTGCGCGTCGGCCTGGAAGCGCGCTCGGTGGAGACCAGCAAGTACAAGGGCTACGAAGACCGCATCGCGATCGCGGGCGCCTACTGGCCGCCGCAGTACGTGATCATGAAGGGCGACACGCTGGAGCCGCTGAAGATCGTCGGCACCCGCGGCATGACGGTGGACAAACAGGAATACCACCCCGAGCCGCGCGTCGCCTCCATCGTCGCGAGCCACTTCAAGCCCGAGTTCGTCGTCAACGTGAAGGAGACCGGCAAGACGCTGCTGGTGGACTACTCCAACGTCGACGCGCTGAAGGTCACGGAGATCGGCACGGCCCGCTTCCTGCACGACGGCGGCCTCGATTCCAGCAAGCGCTACTTCATGGTGGCGGCCAACCAGAGCAACAAGATCGCCGCGGTGGACCTGAAGGACGGCAAGCTTGCCAGCCTGATCGAGGTCGGCAAGATCCCGCACCCCGGCCGCGGCGCCAACTTCGTGCACCCGAAGTACGGCCCCGTGTGGTCCACCGGCCACCTCGGCGACGAGACCATCTCGCTGATCGGCACCGACCCGCACAAGAACAAGGCGAACGCGTGGAAGGTGGTGCAGACGCTCAAGGGCCAGGGCGGCGGCTCGCTGTTCCTGAAGACGCACCCGAAGTCCAGGCACCTGTACGTCGACACGCCGCTGAACCCGGAGCCGAAGATCTCGCAGACGCTCGCCGTCTTCGACATCGACGCGCTCGACAAGGGTTACCAGGTGCTGCCCATCGCCGAATGGGCGGGCATCAAGGACGGCGGGGCGATGCGCGCGCTCCAGCCCGAATACAACAAGGCCGGCGACGAGGTCTGGGTCTCCGTCTGGTCCGCGAAGGACAAGCAGTCGGCCATCGTCGTGATCGACGACAAGACGCTGAAGCTCAAGACGGTGATCAAGGACCCGCGCCTGATCACCCCCACGGGCCACTTCAACGTCCACAACACCCAGCACGACGTGTACTGATTCGAGAGGAGAAGACAGATGGACAAGCGCATCTTTCTGGCCGTGGCCGCGGTGCTCGCCCTGGGCGCGGCCCAGGCCCAGAACGCCGAGGAAGCCATGAACAAGGCGGGCTGCATGGCCTGCCACGCCAAGGAGAAGAAGGTGATCGGCCCGTCGTTCAAGGAGATCGCCGCGAAGTACAAGGGCCAGGACGCGACGGCGAAGCTGATGGAGAAGGTCCGCAAGGGCGGCTCCGGCGTGTACGGGCCCATCCCCATGGCGCCGAACCCGCCGGACAAGATCAACGACGCGGACCTGAAGGCCGCGGTCGAACTGATCCTCAAGACCTCGTGAGGATGCCGTCGTGACACGGGTCGCCGTCCTCGCCGCACTGCTGCTGGCGCTGGTCTTCCCGGCGCAAGCGCAGGCGCCCGACGCCGCGCGGCAGCGCGAGCTGGTGCGCATGGTGCGGCAGGACTGCGGTTCGTGCCACGGCATGCGCCTCGCGGGCGGGCTCGGCCCGCCGCTGGACGCACAGCGCCTGGCCCAGTGGCCCCTCGAGGCACTCGTGGCCACCATCCACCAGGGCCGTCCGGGCACGCCGATGCCGGGCTGGTCTCCCATGCTGTCGCTCGCGGACGCGACCTGGATCGCGGAGCAGCTGCAGCGCGGCTTCCCGGAGGAACGGCGATGAAGCGCCGCAACTTCCTCGGTGCGGCAGCCGCCATCGCGGCGCTGCCTGGCTGCGCGCCGCTGCCCACCTCGCGCGGCACCGGCGACCTCGGCGTCGTCATCCAGCGCGCGAGCGGCAAGCTGGCCGTGGTCGACACGACGGCGCGCGAAGTGCTCGGCGAGATCGCCGGCCTCGGCGACCTGTCGCACGCGAGCGTGGTGTACGGACGCGACGGCGCCAGCGCCTACGTGTTCGGCCGCGACGGCGCGCTCACGCACGTCAACGTGCGCACGCAGCGCGTGCTCGCGCGCGTGCAGCAGGCCGGCAACAGCATCGGCGGCGCCATCTCGCAGGACGGCAGCCTCGTCGCCGCGCAGAACTACACGCCGGGCGGCGTGCGCGTCTTCGATGCGCGCACGCTCGCGCCGCTGGCCGACATCCCGGCCACCTACACCGCGGCCGACGGCAGCACGCAGCGCTCGCGCGTGGTCGGTCTCGCCGACCTGCCGGGCCGGCGTTTCGTCTTCGCGCTGTTCGACGCGGACCAGATCTGGGTGGCGGACCTCGCCAATCCGCGCGAGCCGCGGATCACGAAGTTCGCCGGCATCGGCCGCCAGCCCTACGACGCGCTGGTCACGCCGGACGGACGCCACTACATCGCCGGCCTGTTCGGCGAAGACGGCCTCGCGCTGCTGGACCTCTGGCAGGCCGAGCCGAAAGTGCGCCGCATTCTCGGCGGCTACGGCCGCGGCGAGCAGCCGCTGCCCGTCTACAAGATGCCGCACCTGCGCGGCTGGGCCGTCGCGGGGCGCGAAGCCTGGCTGCCCGCCATCGGCCGCCACGAAGTGCTGGTCGCCGACGCGCTGCGCTGGGAGGAAGTGGCGCGCGTGCCGGTCGCGGGCCAGCCCGTGTTCGTCATGGCGCGCCCCGACGGCCGCCAGGTGTGGGTGAACTTCGCCGTGCCCGACTACCACCGCGTGCAGGTGATCGACACCGTCACGCGCCGCGTGGTGCGCACGCTGGAGCCGGGCAAGGCGGTCCTGCACATGGAGTTCACGCCGCGCGGCGAGGCCGTGTGGATCAGCTCGCGCGACGACGACCGCGTGTCGGTCGTCGACACCGCGAGCTTCGAGACGCTCGCGCGGCTGGACGTGCCGCAGCCGAGCGGCATCTTCTTCAGCGCCCGCGCCGGGCGCATGGGACTGTAGGCCCGCCATGCACTCCCCAGGCGATGCAGGCAGCACGCTCGCCCTGCTGAACGACTACCAGCGGGACTTCCCGCTGCAGCCGCGGCCGTTCGCGGCGATCGGCCAGCAGCTCGGCTTGCAGGAGCGCACCGTGATCGCGCAGCTGCAGCAACTGCGCGACGCCGGCCAGGTGGGGCGCATCGGCGCCGTCTGGGGCCGCGGTGCCGGCGGGGCGGCTGCCTTGTGCGCCCTGTCCGTTCCGCCCGCGCGCCTGCTGCAGGTCGCCGCGATCGTGAGCCGCGAGCCGGCCGTCAACCACAACTACGAGCGCGAACACGCCTGGAACCTCTGGTACGTGCTCACCGGCACCGACGCGCTCGCGGTGCGCGCGACGGCGGCGCGGATCGCGCACGCGGCCGGCGTGCCGGCCCTCTTCCTGCCGATGGAGCGCGCGTACCGCGTCGACCTGGGCTTCGACCTGCGCGGCGCCCACGCCCTGCCCCGGACCGGCGCCTTGCACGTGGACGCCTCGCAGGCGGTGCAGCCTGCGGACCGGCCACTGGCCGCACTCGCCGAAGCCGGCCTGCCGCTGGAGCCCGCGCCCTTCGATGCCTGGGCGCGCGAACTCGGCCGCCCGCGCGAGATGCTGCTGTGGACCCTGCGCCGCTGGCTGCGGCACGGCACGCTGCGGCGCTTCGGCGTCGTGGTGCGGCACCACGACGTCGGCTTCGCCGCCAATGCGATGACGGTGATCGCGGCACCGCCCGACGAAGCCGATGCGATCGGCATGGCGCTCGCGGCGCAGCCCGGCGTGACGCTGGCCTACCGGCGCGCCACCGCCCTGCACTGGCCCTACAACCTGTACTTCATGGTGCACGGGCGCGAACGCGCCGGTGCGCAGGCCCTCGTCACCGCCGCGCTCGCGGCGACCGGTGCGCAGCGCCTGCCGCACGAGACGCTGTTCAGCGTGCGCCGCTTCAAGCAGACGGGCGGCCGCTACTTCGCGGCCGCGGTGCGCGAGGAGGCCCGGCCATGAAGCCCCGCCCCCTGCCTGCGGGCATCGACCGCGTCGACGCCGCGCTGATCGACCACCTGCACGACGGCTTCCCGCTGTGCGACCGCCCCTTCGCCCGCATCGGCGAAGCGCTGGGGCTGGGCGAAGACGAGGTGCTGGAGCGCCTGCGCGCGCTGCTCGCCTCGGGCGTGCTCACCCGGCTGGGGCCGCTGTACCAGATCGAGCGCGCGGGCGGCGCCTACCTGCTCGCCGCGCTGGAAGTGCCGCCGGCGCGCTTCGATGCCGTGGCCGCGCAGGTGAACGCGCACCTCGAGGTGGCGCACAACTACCGGCGCGAGCACCGGCTGAACATGTGGTTCGTGTTGGCCGCCGATGCGCAGGCGACCGTCGATGCCTGCGTGCGAGCCATCGAGGCGGAGACCGGGCTCGCCGTGCACGCCTTCCCCAAGCAGCGCGAGTACCACGTGGAACTACGGCTGCCTGCGAACCGGGAAAGCACATGACCGCCCTCGACCCCCTCGACCGGCAGCTGATCGCCGCCACCCAGAGCGGGCTGCCGCTGGTGCCGCAACCCTACGAGGCGCTCGGGGCCATGCTGGGCATCTCCTCGCCGGAGGTGCAGGAGCGGCTGGCCTCGATGCTGGAGCGCGGCCTCATCCGCCGCATCGGCGCCGTCGCCAACCACTACCGCCTCGGCTACACGGCGAACGGCATGACGGTGTGGGACGTGGACGATGCGCAGGTGGACGCCCTCGGCGAACGCGTGGGCGCCCTGCCCGGCGTGTCGCACTGCTACCGCCGCCCGCGGGCGCTGCCCGCATGGCCCTACAACCTGTTCGTGATGCTGCACGGCCACTCGCGCGAGGAAGTCGAGCGCCAGGCGAAGGCCGTGGCCGCCGTCCTCGGCGAAGCGTGCCGCGGCCACGACATCCTGTACAGCACGCAAGTGCTCAAGAAGACCGGGCTGCGCCTGGCGATGCCCTGAAGGAACGACGATGCTGCGCATCTCCCAATACCTGCGCGAGGTGGCCGAGGCCGAGCGCACCGGCGCCTGGCCCGTGCCGCCGCCCGCGCGCGGCGCCGGCCGTCCCACGCGCCCCGTGGTGATCTGGAACCTCACCCGCCGCTGCAACCTCACCTGCAAGCACTGCTACGCGCTCTCGGCCGACCACCACTACCCGGGCGAGCTGGACGAAGCGCAGATGCTCGCGGTGCTGGCGGACCTGAAGGCGTATGGCGTGCCGGCGCTGATCCTCTCCGGCGGCGAGCCGCTGCTGTCGCCGCATCTGTGGCCGCTGGCGGCGCGTGCGCGCGAACTGGGCTTCCACCTGGGACTGTCGACGAACGGGACGCTGATCGACGCCGCGATGGCCGACCGCATCGCGGCGCACGGCTTCGACTACGTGGGCATCAGCCTCGACGGCATGCGCGCGGCGCACGACCGGTTCCGCCGGCTCGAAGGCGCCTTCGACCGTTCGCTCGCCGCCCTGCGCCTGCTGCGCGAACGCGGCGTGCACATCGGCATGCGCTACACGATGACGGCCATGAACGGCGAGGAGCTGCCCGCCTTGCTGGCGCTGATGCGCGAGGAGCAGGTGCCCAAGTTCTACTTCTCGCACCTGAACTACGCCGGCCGCGGCAACATCCACCGGGGGCGCGACGCGCGCTTCGAGGCGACCCGCGCCGCGATGGACCTCCTGTTCGAGACGGCCTGGCAGGCCGCGCGCGGCGGCGAGCCGCACGAATTCGTCAGCGGCAACAACGACGCCGACGGCGTGTACCTGCACCAGTGGGTGCGCGCGCGCTTCCCGCGCTGGGCGGCGCCGCTGCGCGAGCGTCTCGTGGCATGGGGCGGCAACGCGTCGGGCGTCGGGGTCGCGAACATCGACAACCTGGGACACGTGCACCCGGACACCATGTGGTGGCACCACGACCTCGGCAGCGTGCGCGACCGTCCGTTCTCCGCGATCTGGGAAGACCGCAGCGACCCGCTGATGGACGGCCTCCAGCGCAAGCCGCGCCCGCTGGAGGGACGCTGCGGCGCCTGCCCGCAGGCCGACATCTGCGGCGGCAACACGCGCGTGCGGGCCCAGCAGCTCACCGGCAACGCGTGGGCCGAAGACCCGGGCTGCTACCTGGACGACGCCGAACTGGGCCTGGCCACCGAGACCGCGGGAGGCCCCGATGCGCTGGCTTGATCGCCTCGCGTGCGCACTGCTCGCGCTCGCGCCCGCCTTCGCCGCGGCGCAGGCACCCGACGCCGCCGCCTTGTACGGCAGCCACTGCGCGGCCTGCCACGGCGCGCAGCGCCTGGGCGGCATGGGCCCCGCGCTGCTGCCGCAAAGCCTGGAACGCCTGCGCAGGGACGACGCGCTGAAAGTGATCCGCGAAGGCCGCGCCGCCAGCCAGATGCCCGCGTTCGGCGACAAGCTGCAGGCCGCGGAGCTCGCCGCGCTCGCAGCGTGGATCTACACGCCGGTGCAACCCGCGCCACGCTGGGGCGAGGACGACATCCGCGCCTCGCGCACTTTCGACGACGCCTCGCGCCAATGGCCGGCGCGCCCGCGCTGGAACGCCGATCCCATGAACCTGTTCGTCGTGGTCGAAGGCGGGGACCACCACGTGTCGCTGGTCGACGGCGACAGGCTGGAGGTGCTGCACCGCTTTCCGTCGCGCTTCGCGCTGCACGGCGGCCCGAAGTTCTCGCCGGAGGGACGCTACGTCTACTTCGGCTCGCGCGACGGCTGGATCACCAAGTACGACCTGTGGAACCTGGCGGTGGTGGCCGAGGTGCGCGCCGGCCTCAACATGCGCAACGTCGCCGTCAGCAGCGACGGGCGCTTCGTGATGGCCGCCAACTACCTGCCGCACACGCTGGCGCTGTTCGATGCCGACCTGAACCTGCTGCGCACCTATGCGGCCGCGACGCTGGACGGCGCCCGCAGCTCGCGCGTTTCCGCGGTGTACGACGCGGGTCCGCGGCACAGCTTCGTCGTGGCGCTCAAGGACATCCCGGAGCTGTGGGAGATCTCGTACGACCCGAAGGCGGAGCCCGTGTACGACGGCCTGGTGCACGACCACCGCATGGGCGAGGCGCTCGCGCGGCCCGGCTACCTGGGCGTGCGCCGCACGCCGCTCGACGAGCCGCTGGACGACTTCTTCTTCGACGACGCCTACCGGCATGCGGTCGGCACCGCGCGCGCCGCCGCCGACGGCAGCACGTCCGCGCAGGTGGTGAACCTGGACGTGCGGCGCCGCATCGCCACGGTGCCGCTGGGCGGCATGCCGCACCTGGGCTCCGGCATCACCTTCGACTGGAAGGGCCGCCGCGTGCTGGCCACGACCAACCTGAAGGACGGCGTCGTGACGGTGATCGACATGGCGCGCTGGCAGCCCGTGAAGCGGGTCGCGACACCGGGCCCGGGCTTCTTCCTGCGCAGCCACGAGAAGACGCCGTATGCCTGGGTGGACGCGATGATGAGCCCCGCGAAGGACACGATGACGGTGATCGACAAGCGCACGCTGGAGCCGGTGCGCACCTTGCAGCCGTCACCGGGCCGGACCGTGGCGCACGTGGAATTCACGCGCGATGGCCGCTACGCATTGGTGAGCCTGTGGGAGAACGAAGGCGCGCTGATCGTCTACGACGCGGCGACGCTGCAGGAGGTGAAGCGGCTGCCGATGGCGAAACCGGTGGGGAAGTACAACGTGGGGAACAAGCTGGCGCGGTCGGAGGGGACGTCGCACTAGGTGGGGGTGGTTCGGTGGGGCTCGCTGGCGCTCACCTGCCCGCGCTGGCGCGCGGCCACCCTACAGGGCTGTGTGATTGGATTTGTAGGGTGGCGCGGCGAAGCCGCGGACGGTGAGCGCCAGCGAACCCCACCGAAAGGCCCTCACTGCTGGTACGCCGCCAACCTCTTCGGATCCCGGATCCGGATCTCCCGCCGATCGATCTCCACCAGCCCCTGCGCCTCCAGCTCGTGCAGCACGCGCGAGAAATACTCCGGCGTGAGCGACAGCCGCGACGCCACCATCGCCTTGCTCACCGGCAGCGACACGGTCACGCCGCCGTCGCCGTCGACGTCGCGCAGCAGGTAGCCGATCACGCGCTGTGCGCCCGAGTGCAGCGTGTACGCCTCCACGTCGCGCACCAGGCCGTGCAGGCGGCGCGACACGCCGGCCAGCATGCGCAGGCTGAAGCGCGGGTCGATCTCGATCTCGCGCAGCACCGCCTGCTTGCCGACGCTGAGCACCAGCGAGTCCGTGAGCGCCTGCGCGCTGACGATGTAGGGCATGCCGGTGAACATCAGCGCCTCGGCGAAGGTGCCGCCGGGGCCGATCAGCTCGATCACCTTCTCCTGGCCCGAAGGAGAGAGCGCGAACAGCTTCACCTGGCCGACCACGGTGACGTGGAACTCCTCGCAAGGCTCGCCGACGCGGAAGACCATGTCGCCACGCGCGAGCCGGCGCAGGCGGCAGCCTTCGGCCAGGCGCGCGAGCTCCGGCGGCGCGATCGCGTGGAACAGCGGCAGCGTCGAGAGATAGCGCGGCAGGTCGAAACTGGGCTGGCCCCGGTTGTCCATGCGGTGCCCTTCCGGGGCCGGCGAAGGGCGGCCCGACCCGCACAGTCTGGTTGCTGCCGGGCGCTTCCCGTTTGCGGGAAATCAAGCGGGCTGCGCGGCGGGCACGAAGGCGTCGGAAAAGCACGACTGCTCGTCCAGCCCGCGGGCCAGGAAGTCGCGCACGGCCGAATCCACCATCCGGACCGAGCCGCAGACGTAGACCTCGTGGCCCGCCAGCTGGGGGAAGTCGGCCAGCATGGCTTCGTGCACGAGACCGGTGCGGCCCGGCCAGTGGTCGTCCGGGAGTGGCTCCGAGACGACGGGGACGTAGCGGAAATTCGCATGCTCGCGCGCCCAGCCCTGCACCAGGTCCTGCAGGTACAGGTCCTGCGGCCGGCGCACGCCCCAGTACAGGTGCAGCGGGCGGTGCAGGCCGCGGGCGAAGGCGTCTTCCAGGATGCTCTTGACGGGGGCGAAGCCGGTCGCGCCGGCGACGAACAGCAGCGGGGCCTGCCCTTCGCGCAAGGTGAAGCGGCCGAGCGGGCCCTCGAAACGCAGCGGGTCGCCGACGCGCATGCCGTCGAAGACGTGGCCGGTGAATCGGCCGCCGGGAATGCGGCGCACGTGCAGCTCGATGCGCTCGCTGCCGCCGGGCGGGCTGGCGAAGGAGAAGGCGCGCCGCTGGCCGTCGTCGAGGAGGATGTGGATGTACTGGCCGGCGCTGAACGCCAGCCGTTCCCCCCAGGGCAGGGCCACCCACAGGCGCATGACGTCGGGGGCGAGCTTCTCCATGGCGTCGATGCGGCCCGTGTGCACGACCGGCGGCGGGACTTGCGCGGGTTGCAACGGCGCATGGACCTCGATCACCAGGTCCTCCTGCGGCACGGCGCAGCACAGGAGCGCCTGGCCTTGCGCGCGCAAGGCGTCGGGTAGCGCCGAAGGTTGGTACGGCCGGTGCGACACCGTCCCCTGGGCGATGGTGCAGCGACAGAGGCCGCACGCGCCATTGCGGCATTCGTACGGCAGCGCGAGACCCTCGCGCAGGCCCGCATCCAGCAGCGTCTCCCCTGCGCGAACGCGCAGCTGCGCCTCGGCGCCCGCGCTGCCTTGCACGATCACCTGGTGTTCGGCCTCGCGGCCGCGCCGGCCCCGCGGCAGCCAGGGCAGGATCGCCAGCAGCGCGGTGCCTGCCCCTGCCAGCGCCCACACCTGCGGGAGAGGCCAGGCAACCATCAGCGGCAGCAGGGCCAGGTAGAACCAGTCGAGGTCGACCGCCGCCACCGCTTGCCGGAGGTCGGCGGGGCCGCCCTGGCTGAGCGCGGGCTGCAGCAGCGACAGCAGCAGCAGCGCCACGAGCAGTCCCGCCGCGACCGGCCGCGGCGGCGCGGTGCGTGCCTTGGGCACGCGCTGCACGTGCACCCACATCAGCAGCAGCACGAACAGCGGCAGGCCGATGTGCAGGAAGGACAGCAGCGAGAAGAAGCGGTCGGTGACGCTCGCCGGGTAGAGGAAGTTGCGCATCAGCGCGCCGCCGAAGATCGGCAGCGCGTCCAGCCACTCGAACACCGCGACGGACGCGTACTGAGCCAGCCGGTCCCAGGGCAGCATGTACCCGTTGATGCCCGAAGCGTAGACCAGCCAGACCAGCACCACGCCCGTGATCCAGGAGAACCAGCGGTAGCCACGGAAGCGGTCGAACGCGAAGTGCCGCAGCAGGTGCAGCAGCATGGTGAGCACCATCGCGTCGGAGGCGTAGCGGTGCAGGCTGCGCAGCACGCCGCCGGCGAACCACTGCCGGTGCGTGATCGCCTCCACCGAGGCGTGCGCCGCGCCGACGCCGGTCTCGAAGAAGGCGTAGAGATAGAGGCCGCTGACCGCGACCACCCAGAACAGGAAGAAGGTGATCTCGCCCAGGCGGTAGAGCGGGTTCAGCCGGTCGCCGAACGCGGCGTTGAACAGCCCCTCGGCGCGCAGGAAGAGCGCTTGCAGCAGGGACTGCAAGGCGCGCATCAGCGTACCGCCGGCCGGCGCATCGCGCGCAGTACCACCACCAGGAACAGCAGGCCACCGGCGATCGCGATCGCGCCGCCCAGGCCCATGAGCCCCATGCCCGCGATCTCGCCCGGCGTGCGCAGCACCTGCCCGGCGCCCGCGACCTTGCGCTGCACGCCGTAGCCGCCCGACCAGACCAGGCCCACGATGTGCATCAGCTGCCCCGCGGCGTACACCCAGGGCTGCGCCGTCGCGAGGCGGCCGGCGGGCGCGGCGTAGCCGAGCGCGGGCAGCAGCTGGTAGGCCATCCCCATGAGCGCCAGCGTCACGCCGACGATGCAGCCGTGGTAGTGCGCCGGGATGCGCACGTTGCTGCCGGTGATGGCGACCCCGATCAGCCCACCGGCGCCGAACAGCAGCACGGAGGAGAGCAGCGCGGCGCGCCAGGGCCGCGCTTGCGGTTTCAGCGGCGGCGCGCTCGCCATTCCCACGACGGCGGCCAGCGCGACGGGCAGGATGGCGACGCCGCCGCCGAGGCGCATCGCCCACGTGAGCAGCGCGCGGTGCTCCACCGACGCGACCGGGTACGCGACGTACGCATAGGGCGTGACGAACACGGCGAGCAGCGCCAGCGCGAACATCAGCAGGGCCACGCGCGGGCTGAGCGGCACCTTCGCGCCGCACGCGCCCGCGAGCCACAGCCAGGCCACCAGCATGAGCAGCGTCCAGGTGAACTGCAGCGCGTGGCCGCCGCCCCAGAAGAGGATCTCGTAGTACGCCTTGCCTTCCAGCGAGGTCGGCACTTCCACCCACGACCAGGCGAACGCCAGCAGTGCCACCGCCGTCGCGACCGCCGCGACGTTGAGGCCGAAGCGCAGCGCGCCGCGGCCGTCGAAAGCGAAGCCGAGGCGCGGTGCCTGCGCCAGCGTGCGCAGCACGAGCAGCGCGACCCCGGCGGCGAACACCAGCAGGCCGCCGAGGAAGAGCGGCCCGGCCAGCACGGGGATGTAGTTGGCCATCACCGGCGTGCCCGCGCCGGTGAAGGGCGCGATGGCCATCGCGGCCGTGCCGAGGGCGCACAGCGCCAGCGCGGCCTGGCCCCAGCGCAGCCCGCGCGCCGGCGTGTGGAGGCTCCACAGCATGCCGGCCAGCGCCGCGAACCACACGAGCACCGACAGGTCCACGTGCACGACCAGCGCGACGTGGAAGAATCCGGCCGCCGGCAGCCAGCTGTTGATGCCCGGCGTGCGCGAAACCACGAGCAGGACGGAGAACAGGCCCGAGGCGACCAGGGCGGCCAGCCCGAGGTGCAGCCAGCCGCGGGCGAGCGCGACACGTTCGTCCGTGGGCACGGTGCAGGCGTAGTCCGTCGCCGATCGCGCGGGAGCGGGGGCGGGCCGCGCATGCGGCGCGGGCAGGACGGCGGGCCAGGTGCTCATGACAACGTGACTCCCTTCTGCGGATCGAAGTCGATGACCAGCACCTGCGCCTCCTTCAGCGTGAGGACCGCTTCGCGCGTGTGGGCGAAGGCGGCGCCGGGTGCGTCCTTCAGGCGGACGGCGATGCGGTGCTCGCCGGCCGGCACCGCGAGGCGGTGGTACACGGTGGAGGCGCCGTCGCGCGACAGGCCGGCGGGCTGCGCCACGTGGCGGAAGACGGTGGCGCCGTCGAGGTCCACCTCGATCTCCACCGGCACGCGCTCGCGCTCGCACTTCAGCGGCGTGCGCATGTTGGCCGGCAGCTTCGCCAGTTCCTCCGGCGTGTAGGGACGGCAGGGCGCCACGCGCTGGCCGTGGTGGATGAAGCTCACCTTCAGCAGGGCCTGACCGGGCGGCAGCGCCTGGTAGCGCGGCCAGTGCGAGAACACGCCGAGGAAGAGGGCGAACGCTCCGTACAGCACGCCCTGCGCCAGCCAGGCTTTCCAGTGCTTCATGTGCCGTCCTCCAGCGCCGCGCGCAGCCGCGCTTCCTCGCCGGCGTCGGCCCAGACGGTGCGCCACCGCGGCGGCACTCCGGCGCGCAGGTGCGGCTCGCGCATTCCGGCGAGGCGCTGCGCCATCCATTGCTGCCCGAGGCGGAACTCGCAGCCGCCTTCGCGGCAGCCGGCGACCACGACCGAATCGGCGCCTTCGCGCAGCGCGTACTCGACGAAGGACGGCGGCAGGTTGGCGATGCAGGGCAGGCCGAGCGCGATCACGTCCGGGGCGCGCAAGGTGGCCACGCGGGCGCCCCGCTCGCAGCCGAACACGACGCGGCGTGCCCCGCGCGCCAGCCCCTCCCGCAGGCGCTCGCGCATGGCACCCATCGGGCCCTGCGGCATGTCGATGCCGGTGACGAAAGCCTGCGTCTTGCGGAACGGCGTCGACGACGGGCAGGCCCCCGCGCAGATGCCGCAGCTCGCGCAGAGCGCAGTATTCACCTGCGCGAGCTGCACGCCCGGGCGTCGCAAGGGGTGCGGCACGAGGGTGATCGCGGCGAAGGGACAGTCGTCGGCGCAGCGGCCGCAGCCATTGCAGTTCGCCGGATCCACGACCGCGACGGGCTGCGCCGGCACCCGCACGAGCGGCAGCGCGAGCAAGCCTGCGAACACCGCCGCGAGCAGCGCCCAGGTGGCCTGCGCCGACGTCGCGTCCACCAGCGGATGCACGAACAGCAGCAGCCAGTCGAAGTCCAGGCGCTGCGGTGCCAGCGCGAGGTCGGCCGGCCCCTGGTTTCCCACGGGCAACACGAAAGCGAGCAGCAGCAGGGCCGCCGACGTCCCCGCCGCGAGCGTGCGATGCGGGAACGCGCGGACGCGGCTGATGCGCTGCACGTGCGTCCAGCTCGCGAACACCAGCAGCAGCGGCAGCCCGAGGTGGACGAACACGAACAGCGAGAACAGGCGGTCGCCCACGCCGCCCTGCAGGAAGTTGCGCGCGAGGGGCGCGCCGAGGAAGGGCAAGGCATCCAGCCATTCGGCCGTCGCGATGGCGGAGAACTGGCCCAGGCGGTCCCAGGGGATCCAGAAGCCCCCGATGGAACTGGCATAGGCAAGCGGGAGCAGCAGCACGCCCGTCGTCCAGGCATGGGTGCGGACACCGGCGTGGTGGCGCAGCACCCCTTCGCGCAGCAGGTGCAGCAGCATCGCCAGCACGAAGGCGTCGGCGGCGTAGCGATGCAGGCCGCGCAGCGCCTGGCCCCAGGGCGTGCGCGAGAGCGCCTCCATGGAGCGATAGGAGCCTTGCGCGGAGGTGTCCAGCAGCGCATACAGCACCACCCCGCTCACCGCCAGCAACCACAGCAGCAGGAAGGCGAGCGCGCCCAGCTGCTTCAGCGGGTTGGCCGCGCCGCCGAAGGCCGCGTCGAAGCGGTGGTCAAGCGCGAGCAGCCAGGCGCGCATCGCGGCGCTCCCTTCGCCGCACCCGCCATTCGTTGAGCATGTACAGCGCCATGGAAAGGATGAAGGTCACGCCGCCCGCAATCTCCCAGGCGAGCGTGTAGTCCACGCGGTAGGTGCCCGTTTCCGGGTCGTACACCGTGCAGAGGATGCGGATGCGGTCGACGACCCCGGCGAGCACGCCCGCGGGCGGGAGCGGCTCGCCCGCGAGCAGCAGTTGCAGGTCGTCGCCCAGCACCGCCGCGGACGGCTCGTTGCCGAGGACCTGCCGCACGATGCGGCCCTGCGCATCGACGAGCGTCACCTGCAGCACGTGGTCGAAGCCGGCCGGCGTGGCGGCGTAGCGGAAGCCGAAATCGCGCGTGAGCGGCTCCACCGTGCGCGCGGGCGCACTGAGGAAGACCCAGCCGTCGCGCCCGACGCGGTGCTGCGCGGCGAAGGCCTTCATCGCCTGCGGCGAGTCCGCCGGCTGGTTGAAGCCGATGCTGGCGACGGCGAAGCGGCCGGCGCCGAAGCGGGCGTCGAGCGTGCGCACCGTCTCGTCCAGCGCACGCGTGCTCGCGGGGCACACCTGGAAGCAGCCGGTGTAGATGAAGCTGACCAGCAGGGGACGGCCGCGGAACGAGGCGAGCGGGACGGGCCGGGCTTCGCGATCGAGGAGGACGTGGTCGGCGGGTACGCGGCCGACGGCGGCAAGGCTGGCGCGCATTGCGTCGGCGGCGTCGAGGGTGGGGACTTCCTGGGCCGCCACCAGCACGGGCGCCAGCGACAGCAGCAGGGCCCGGCAACACGTCGTCCTCACCGTGCGCTCCTCACCGCACCAGCGCATCCACCGTCGTCGCCGCCAGCACCGCACTCAATTGCACCAGCGATGCCAGGAACGACCCGAGCGCCGTCCGCCGCTGCGGATCGCGCGCGAGCAGCCACGCCTTGCGCAGGAAGTGCGCGCCGCCACCGACCGCTCCCAGCGCATGGATCCACCCCGCCCCGAACGCCAGCGGCACCAGCGAGGCCGCCACCAGCGCCACCGTGCTCGCGAACACGATCCACGCCGCGCGCCGGTCGCCCACCACCACGGGCAGCATGGGCACGCCGGCCTGGCGGTAGTCCTCGCGGTTGGCGATCGCCAGGCTCCAGAAGTGCGGCGGCGTCCACAGGAACAGCACCAGCGCCAGCAGCCAGGCCTGCGGACCGGGAACGGGATCGGCGGCCGCGGCGCCGGCCAGCACCGCGAAGCTGCCAGCCAGTCCGCCGACCACGATGTTCCAGGACGTGCGCCGCTTGAGCCACAGCGTGTAGACCACGCCATAGAAGAAGGCACCCAGGAACACATACGCAGCCGCCGCAGGATTCAGCGCCACCCACGCTGCGGCGACCGCCGCCACCAGCAGCAGCGCGATCGCGAGCAGCCATGCCGGATGGCGAGGCAGCGCGCCGGTGGCGAAGGCCCGGCCGCGCGTGCGCGCCATGAGGCGGTCGGCCTCGTGCTCCGCGTACTGGTTGTAGGCGCCGGCCGCGCCGGACGCCCCCAGCACGGAGAGCGCGAGCACCGCGACCTGCGCCACGGTGAGCGCGGCGCCCGGCGTCACCGCCAGGCCCACCAGCGCCGTCACCATGATCAGGACGCCGATGCGCAGCTTGAACAGCGACACCACGGCGCGCGCGAGCGCGAGGCCACGCGGCCGGCAGGCGAGGACGGTGCTGGCCATGGTGCCGACCCTTCAGCTCAGGCCCCAGAGCTGGCCGAGGTACTTCCAGTTGATGAAGTAGTACAGCACGAAGGCCACGAGGAACAGCATGGCGAGCAGGAAGGTGCCCGGTGCCGCGAAACCGGCGGAGCCGTAGCTCTGCGCCACCACCGTCGGCGCCGCGCGCGGCACCGGCGTCGTCTTCGCATTCGGCTTGCCGCTTTCCAGCTTCTTCCCGAACAGCAGGGAGCCCACCGTCACCGTGATGTAGATGCCCCCGCCCGCGATGGCCGCGATGCCGGAGATGCCCACCAGGCCCATCATCAGGTAGGCGGCGCCGGGCCATTCGTACGCGAGCGCCGCGCCCTGGAACGCCATGTCCCAGTGGCGGCGCGACACGCCCAGCGTGCCCGCGCCCATCATCACCAAGACGAAGAAGTACATGGCCAGGCCGAACAGCCACGGCTGCAGCTTCGCCCACTGCGGCAGGATCATCTCGCGCCTGAACAGCACCGGGATGAGGAAGTAGGTCAGCGCCATGAACGACAGCGTGGTGCCGATCACCACCGTGGCGTGGAAGTGCCCCGGCACGTAGATGGTGTTGTGGATCAGCATGTTCAGCTGCTCCGTCCCCATCATCACGCCCGAGATGCCGCCCAGGAAACCGAAACCCACCAGCGAGATGAACATGCCGGAGAACACCGGGTTGCCCCAGGGTGCCTTGCGCAGCCACTCGAACAGGCCGCGCGTGTAGCCCTTCTGCCGCTGCGCGACCTCGATCGCGCCCGGGATGGTCAGGCCGTGGATCATCGAGGCCAGCACCGCGAAGTACATGAAGTAGCTGGTGTTGACCACCTTCCACCCCGTGGACAGGCCCGGGTCCGCCAGCAGGTGGTGCGCGCTCGCGAGCTGCAGGAACAGGATGTACAGCAGGAAGGCGCCGCGGCTCACCCGCTCCGACATCGGCTTGGCGCCGAAGGCGATCGCCGCCACCGCGTACCAGATGGAGATGTGCGCCGCCACGTTGATCTGCTGCGACGAGTGGCCGAAGGCCCACCAGATCGTGCGGTACACCAACGGGTCCACCTGCTTCACGACGCCGATCGACATGAGGAAGGTCGGGATCAGGATGATCGCGCCGGAGGTGATGGTGAACACCGCGATGATCGCCGCCGTGATCGCGCCGAAGGTCACCAGCGGCACCGACCCTTCGTAGGTCTTCTCGCGCTTCGCCACCACCAGCGTGCCGAAGAACACGAAGCACGCGACGAGCGCGCCGACGGCGAACAGGATCAGCCCGAGGTAGAACGACGGCGCCGCCATCATCGGCACGTACGAGGTCATCATCACGCTGGAGCCGCCCTGGAACACCGCCACGTTGTTGGTGACGGCGCCGATCAGCATCAGCGCGAAGGCGAACCACGCGAGGTTGGGCGTGGCGAGGCGGCAGCGCAGGAGCGTGGAAGAACAGAAGTACAGCACCGCGACCTCGAAGAAGATGATCCAGAAGATCAGCATGTCGATGCCGTGCGCGGTGAGCACCATGTAGAAGGTGTCGGCGGCGAGCCAGTGCACCGCCGGCCAGCGCGTGAGCACCACGCCGATGGCGAGCAGGCCGCCGACCAGCAGCGCCACCACGGCGGTCACCGCGTTGGCGATCATGAGCCGCTCCGCGCGCGCCTCGAACTGCAGGCCGCTGCGCGGGCAGGTGCGGTAGGTGGTGCCGTTGGCGCCGGCGGCCACGGGAAGGGTTGCGGACATGGCGGCCCTCCTACTTGACGTACAGGCGGCCCACCATCGCGTGGTGGTTGATGCCGCAGTACTCGTTGCAGACGATCGAGAAGCTGCCCGACTGGTTGGGCGTGACCGTCACCACGTGCTCGAAGCCCGGCACCACCTGGATGTTGATGTTGCTCGGTTGCAGCGAGAAGCCGTGGTTGTAGTCCATGGCCGTGAGGTGCAGGCGGTAGGTCCTGCCCTTCTCCAGCTCCAGGATCGGCCACCAGGCCCACAGGCGCGCGACCAGGTACACGTCGCTGCCCGCGGGCGGCGCGACCACCGGGATCTTCTGGTCGGTCTCCGTGCGGACGGTGTACTTGTCGACGACTTCCTGCGCCTTCGCGGAGAACTTCTCCGGCGTGGTGCGGTAGGTCTCCGTGGACAGGTTCTGGCGGCCGTAGGCGTGCCACCAGACCATCATGAAGAACATCACCATGCACCACACGAAGGCGATGGCGATCCAGGTGCCTTCGACGCGGTCCAGCGGGTGCTTCCACCAGAGGCGTTCCGACGGGGGATGGATGGCGCTCATGACGCGGCCCTCACTTCGCCACCGGGATGGTGAGGATGTCGATCACGCCCCACAGCGTGTACAGCAGCATCGGGATCATCACCCCCAGGAACAGCAGCAGGAAGGGGTTGTCCAGCAACTGCTGCATCCAGGGGACCTTCGCGGAATCGCTCGCTTCCTCGTTCATGACGCCTCCTCGCTCGTTTGCGTGGATCGCATGGTTCGGCCGGGCGGGGTCGTGCGGCCTTGATCTGCGATAAGGATTTCGCAGAAGGTCCGCGGCTAGCATGCGCCGGATGAAAGTGCCGGATGCCCGCCTGTCCCGGCCGCGCCGGCTCGCATGGGCGTGCGCGGTGCTGGTGCTCGCCATCACCAGCCTGAGCGCCTTCATCCGCCTCTCGCGCGCGGGGCTCGGTTGCGAGCCGTGGCCGCACTGCCAGGCGCAGCGCGCGGCGCTCGGGGGAGAGGCGCTGGCGGCATCGGATCCGCCGGCCGTCGTCGGTGCGCGCGTGGCGCATCGCGTTGCCGCGTCGGCGGCGTTGCTGCTGCTGGTGGGGCTGTTGTTCCTCGCGTTCGCGCGGCAGCCCGTGCTGCGCACGCAGGGGCGCCTGGTGCTGGCCCTGCTCGTGGTGGCCGTGCTGCTCGCCGGCCTGGGTCGCGTCGCCGGCGCGTCGCGCGCGCCGCCGGTGGTGCTGGGCAACCTGCTGGGAGGCTTCGCGATGGTGGCGCTCGCGGCGCGGCTCGTGCAGGCGGGCGGGGCGGGGCCGCGCGGCGTGGCGTCGCTGCGCGCGTGGACGTTGGCGGTGCTGGCGCTCGTGTTCGTGCAGGCGGGCCTGGGCGGGCTGGTCGCCGCGGCGCCGACGGCCGCGAGTTGCCAGGGGTCCGGCTTGTGCATGGTGCATCGGGTGGGCGGCATGCTCGTCGTCGCCGCGGTGCTGGCGCTCGCGATCGGCGCGTGGCGGCGGCGTGCTCACGCGATGGGCGCGACGCTGGCAGTGCTGGTGCTGGTGCAGGCGGGGCTCGGGATCTGGCAACTCGCGGGGGCGGTGCCGCTGGCGCTGGGGCTGGCGCACAACGCGGGGGCGGCGCTGCTGGCGGCGGGGGTGGGGTTGTTGTTGCCGGGGCGGGGGAGCGGCTGACGCCGCGCGGTGGGGTTCGCTTCGCTCACCTTCGGCGGCTCGCGCCGCCCCACCCTACATGCCACCGGCAACTTCGCAGGAATGTAGGGTGGCGCGGCGAAGCCGCGGACGGTGAGCGAAGCGAACCCCACCGTGGCTTTTCCGACAGCCCCTAGCCGGCCCCAGGAAAGCCCACCTCCACTTGCGCCTGCAGCGCGAGATCGGGGATGAAGGGCAGCAGCAGTTCCACCACCGTCGGCCGCTGGAAGTGCGCCGGCTTGGTCTCCGGATGCGGGTAGTACCAGAGCCCCTCGTGCACGATGCCCGCGTGGCGCAGCGCGACCGGCATGAGCAGGAAACGTTCCTCCAGTTCGCCGAACCAGCGCAGGCGCCCGTCGAACACCGGCCGCACCGCCGGCGGCAGGTGCGGCGCCAGGTCCACGTTCAGCGTGCCCTGGAAATACGGCGAGAGGTCGACGCCCCGCGCCCGGAAGAACGGAGCCTGCAGCGCGATGGTGCCTGCGGGATACGGGCTGTCCGCCGCGCCCCCGCTCGCCACGCCGTGGCCCGGGACCCGCCGGCCCGGCAGCCAGCGCCACGAGGTCGGATCGTTTCGCACTGCACTAGCGTACACGCGGTTGCGACGGATTGCGGTTTGCTACACCGTGAAGACGACCGGCGTTTCTAGAATCTCGGCCCCTGCCGGGAGAATGCCGTGCCGCAGTTCGGGCTCGTCAACGGAAAAGTGCGCCATGCCATGGACGCGGAGATCGCCTCCGCCATCCAGGCGGCCCGATGTCGCCCGGCCGGCGAACCCCGCCTGTTCCTGGGCGTCCTGAACGAGGACGGCGAGCTTTACCGCTACGTGACGCTGGCCGGCCTGTCGCAGGAACGCCACCTGCGCGCCCGGCTGCAGCAGCTGGGGCTCAGCACGGAGTCCGACCCCGGCGTGCTGCGGCGGCTGGGCACCCTCTGAATTCGACACGCGGCTGCGGCGCAGCCGTGCCGCCGATGGCGCCGGGCTCCTACAGCGCCGTGGCGTCGGCGCCCGTGCAATGGGACAAAAGACACATCCCATGGCGCCCAGGCTCTTCATTGCCGAGGACAACCAGCCCGCGGTCGACTCGCTGGTCGAACTGCTGCAGGCGCTCGGGGTCTGCCAGGTGGTCGGCACCGCCAGCTCGGAGCTCGCCGCCGCCGACTGGCTGCTGAGCCACCCGGAGGCCTGGGACGTCCTGGTCACCGACCTGCTGCTGCTGCCCGGGGGCTCGGGCTTCGGGCTGGTGCGCCATGCCCGCTCGCTCGGCGGCCCACGCAAGGTCGCGGTGTTCAGCGACTTCGTGACGCCCGCCGTCGGCGAGCGCTGCCTGCGGCTGGGTGCGGACGCGGTGTTCCTGAAGTCGGAACTCGACGCACTGGTCGCCTGGCTGCACGGGCTGCACAGCCCGGGCGACGGGGAGGATCAGAAGGGGATGTCGTCGTCCATGTCGTCGAAGCCGGACGCCGGCTTCGAGGCGCCGCCGCCGCCGGAACGCGGTGCGGAGGACGCAGCCGGGGCGCGGCTCGGGGGAGCGGAACGGCGCGGGGCGTCGTAGCCGCCGCCCTCGTCGCCACCCCCGCCCGCCGGGGAGCCCATGCCCTGGCGGCTGCCCAGCATCTGCATGGTGTCGGCGCGGATCTCGGTGATGGACTTCTCCACGCCGTCCTTGTCCGTGTACTTGCGGGTGCGGATGCTGCCTTCGACGTACACCTGCGAGCCCTTGCGCAGGTACTCGCCGGCGATGTCGGCCAGGCGCTCGTTGAACACGACCCGGTGCCACTCGGTGGCTTCCTTCATTTCACCGGTCTGCTTGTCCTTCCACCGGTCGGTGGTCGCGATGGTGACGTTCGCGACCCGCCCGCCGCTGGGGAAGGTGCGCACTTCGGGGTCGCGCCCCAGGTTGCCGACGATGATGACCTTGTTGACGGATGCCATGGTGTTCCTCTGGTTCAGGACGGATTATGTCGCCTGCGCCTCGTCGGCCAGCACTTCCTCGGCCGTCTGGCGCCCCGCCGCCGGCGCGCGCATGGGCCAGGCGACCACCAGCCACAACAGCATCAAGCCAGCGCAGGCGCCGAACAGCCCTGCCCAGCCAACGTCCCGGGCGAGCCAGCCGCCGACAGCGCCGCCGGCAAAAAATCCCAGGGATTGCAGGGTGTTGTACACACCGAGGGCGGCGCCGCGGGACTGCGGCGGGGCCAGGCGCGAAGCCAGGCTGGGCTGCGTGGCCTCGAGCACGTTGAAGCCGCAGAAGAAGAGGAACAGCAGCACCGCGAGCCCCGCGACGCCGGGATTCGTGGAAGTGAGCCAGAGCCCCGCCTGCACCACCAGCACGAGGCCGATGGAGCCCAGGAACACCGCCCGCAGGTAGCCGCGCCGCTCCAGCGGGAACAGCAGCCCGCCCATCACCACGAAGGAGGCGAGCACCGTCGGCAGGTACACCTGCCAGTGCTTGTCCTTGGCGAGGCCGGCCTGCACCAGCAGGGCCGGCACCGCCACCCACATCGCCAGCTGCACGGCGTGCAGCACGAACACGCCCACGTCCAGCCGCAGCAGGGGCGCGTGCGTGAGCACGTCGACGAGCCGGCCGCGCGGCTGGTTCGCCTTCTGCGCGGGGGCCGGAGGCGTCCACCACACGACGACGGCGATGCAGGCCAGCGCCAGCACGCCCGTCACGGCGAACAGGCCGTGCAGGCCGATCCGCGCCGCCAGCATGGGCGCGGCGACCAGCGAGACGGCGAACATCAGGCCGATGCTGGCGCCCACCAGCGCCATCGCCTTGGTGCGGACGACGTCGCGGGTCTGGTCCGCCAGCAAGGCGGTCACGGCGGCCGACACGGCGCCGGCGCCTTGCAGCGCGCGGCCGGCGACCAGCCAGGGCAAGCTGGGCGCCGCTGCGGCCAGGAAGCTGCCGATGGCGAACACCAGCAGGCCCAGCACGATCACGCGCTTGCGGCCGAAGCGGTCGGAGGCGAGGCCGTACGGGATCTGCAGCACGCCTTGCGTGAGGCCGTAGATGCCCATGGCCAGGCCGACCAGCGCCGGGTCGTCCCCGCCGGGGTAGCGCTGCGCTTCGAGCGCGAACACCGGCAGCACGAGGAACAGGCCCAGCATGCGGGCGGCGAAGATCAGGGCGAGCGAGCCGCTGGCGCGGCGCTCGGCGGCCGTCATCCGGCTGGACAGGTCGGGTGGGGAAGCGGTCACGGGATGGCTGGAGGCAAGCGGCATGCCGGGCGTCCCGGCAAACCCCGCATTCTCCGGCATCCGGGCCGGGACCTCCGGACCCGCCTGCCCGACCGCCCTCGCCGCCCTATCATGTCGGGTTTCCCTTGGCGGTCCGAATCCCCTTGAACACGAGTAGCGAAGGCAAGTACCTGCACGAAGCGCTGGGCCAGCGGATCACCATCCGCGGGGCACGGACGCACAACCTCAAGAACATCGACCTCGACCTGCCCCGCTACCGCCTGGTGGTGATCACCGGCCTGTCGGGCTCGGGCAAGTCCTCGCTCGCGTTCGACACGCTCTACGCCGAGGGCCAGCGCCGCTACGTGGAAAGCCTCTCCGCGTATGCGCGCCAGTTCCTGCAGCTGATGGACAAGCCGGACGTGGACATGATCGAGGGGCTGTCGCCCGCGATCTCCATCGAGCAGAAGGCCACCAGCCACAACCCGCGCTCCACGGTCGGCACGGTCACCGAGATCCACGACTACCTGCGCCTGCTGTTCGCGCGCGCGGGCACGCCCTACTGCCCCATCCACGACATCCCGCTGCAGTCGCAGACCGTATCGCAGATGGTCGATGCCGTGCTGGCGCTGCCCGAGGAGACGCGCCTGATGGTGCTGGCACCGGTGGCGCGCGAGCGCAAGGGCGAGTTCACCGAGCTGTTCGCGGAGATGCAGGGCCAGGGCTACGTGCGCTTCCGCGTGGCGGGGCAGGTGTACGAGCACGAGAACCTGCCGAAGCTGAAGAAGGCGGAGAAGCACGACATCGACGTCGTCGTGGACCGGCTCAAGGTCCGCAGCGACATGCAGCAGCGCCTGGCCGAGAGCTTCGAGGCGGCGCTGCGCCTGGCCGAAGGCCGCGCCGTCGCGGTGGAGATGGACAGCGGCAAGGAACACATGTTCAACGCGAAGTTCGCGTGCCCGATCTGCCACTACTCGATCTCGGAGCTGGAGCCGCGCCTCTTCTCCTTCAACTCCCCCGTGGGCGCCTGCCCCGCGTGCGACGGCATCGGGACGATGGAGTTCTTCGACGCGACCCGGGTCGTGGCCTTCCCCGAGCTCTCGCTCGCGGGCGGCGCGATCAAGGGCTGGGACCGGCGCAACCCCTACTACTTCGCGCTGATCGAGAGCCTGGCGCGCCACTACAAGTTCGACGTGGACGCGCCCTTCCAGGACCTGGCCCCGCACATCCGCAAGGCGCTGCTGCACGGGTCGGGCGAGGAGGAGATCCGCTTCAGCTACACGCTGGAGTCCGGGGCGACGGCGGGCCGCAAGGTGAGCAAGAAGCACGCGTGGGAAGGCATCCTGCCGAACATGGAGCGCCGCTACCGCGAGACCGATTCGGCCGCGGTGCGCGAGGAGCTGTCCCGCTACCGCAGCCTGCAGCCCTGCCCCGCCTGCGAAGGCACGCGCCTGCGCAGCGAGGCGCGCCACGTGCGCCTGGGCGAAGGCGGCCATGCGCGGGCCATCTTCCAGATCGGCCACATGACGCTGCGCGACAGCCAGCAGTGGTTCGAGGACCTCGAGCTGCGCGGCGCCAAGGCGGAGATCGCGGACAAGGTCGTGCGCGAGATCTCGAACCGCCTGCGCTTCCTCGTCGACGTGGGCCTCAACTACCTGAGCCTGGACCGCAGCGCCGAGACGCTCTCCGGCGGCGAGGCGCAGCGCATTCGCCTCGCGTCGCAGATCGGCTCGGGCCTCACGGGCGTGATGTACGTGCTGGACGAGCCCAGCATCGGCCTGCACCAGCGGGACAACGACCGCCTGATCGGCACGCTGCAGCACCTGCGCGACCTGGGCAACAGCGTGCTGGTGGTGGAGCACGACGAGGACATGATCCGCGCGGCGGACTACGTCGTCGACATGGGCCCCGGCGCGGGCATCCACGGCGGCGAAGTCGTTTCGCAAGGCACGCCCGCGGAAGTGGTCGGCGACGCGAACTCGCTCACCGGCCGCTACCTCTCCGGCACGCTGGCCATCCCCGTGCCCGCGAAGCGCGTGCGCCTCGGCGAGATGCCGGACCCTCAGGTGATCCGCATCCAGGGCGCGAGCGGCAACAACCTGAAGGACGTGAGCGTCGAGATCCCCGTGGGCCTGCTCACGTGCGTGACCGGTGTCTCGGGCTCCGGCAAGTCCACGCTGGTGAACGACACGCTGTACGCCGCGGTCGCGCGCGAGCTGTATCGCGCGCACGAGGAGCCGGCGCCGCACGAGGCGATCGAGGGCATCGAACACTTCGACAAGGTGATCAACGTCGACCAGTCGCCGATCGGCCGCACGCCGCGCAGCAACCCGGCGACCTACACGGGGCTGTTCACGCCGATCCGCGAGCTGATGGCGGAGACCGCCACGGCGAAGGAACGTGGCTACGGGCCGGGGCGCTTCTCCTTCAACGTGGCGGGCGGCCGCTGCGAAGCCTGCCAGGGGGACGGCGTGGTGAAGGTGGAGATGCACTTCCTGCCCGACGTGTACGTGGCCTGCGACGTCTGCCGCGGCCAGCGCTACAACCGCGAGACCCTGGAAGTGCAGTGGAAGGGCCGCAACATCGCGCAGATCCTCGACATGACCGTGGAGGACGCGTACGAATTCCTCAAGCCGGTGCCGGCCATCGCGCGCAAGCTGCAGACGCTGATGGAGGTGGGCCTCTCGTACATCAAGCTGGGGCAGGCCGCGACGACGCTCTCGGGCGGCGAGGCGCAGCGCGTGAAGCTGGCGCTGGAACTGTCCAAGCGCGACACCGGCCGCACGCTCTACATCCTGGACGAGCCGACGACCGGCCTGCACTTCGCCGACATAGCCCTGCTGCTGAAGGTGCTGCACCAGCTGCGCGACGCGGGCAACACCATCGTCGTGATCGAGCACAACCTCGACGTGATCAAGACCGCCGACTGGATCATCGACATGGGGCCGGAGGGCGGCGACGGCGGCGGCACGGTCGTGGTGGCCGGCACGCCCGAGGATGTGGCGGCGCATCCGCAGAGCCACACCGGGCATTACCTGAAGCGTTTCCTCGCCTGATTCGCACCGGGCGGACCAGCCGGCGCCTACAGGGCGGCCGGGCTGGCCTGCCTACGATCTCCCCATCGACAGAAAGGGAGTACATCCATGGGCATCCTGACCATGATCCTCGTGGGCTTCATCGTGGGCCTGCTGGCCCGCGCGCTGAAGCCGGGCAACGACCGCATGGGCATCATCATGACCACGCTGATCGGTATCGCCGGTTCCTTCCTGGCGGGCTATGCCGGCCAGGCGATGGGGCTCTACACCGCCGGCCAGCCGGCGGGGTGGATCGCGTCGATCATCGGGGCGATCGTGCTGCTGGTGATCGTTTCGATGTTCCGCGGGCGGCGGTATCGGTAAGCGAGAGTGACGCGAACGCTGGGGTGCGCTTCGCGCAACCCAGCCTACGAAATCGGGTTGCGTGCCGGTACGTAGGCTGGGTTGCACGAAGTGCACCCCAGCTCCGTCCACCCTGCCACACTACCCCTTCGCCGCCTCCAGCACATCCCGCGTCCGCAGCGCCTCCCGCCGCGCCGCATCCGCGAAATCCTCGCCGCTCGACGCATAGAGGATCGCCCGCGACGAGTTCACCACGATGGGCGCATCGGCGCGCCATCCCGCCTTCACCGTCGCCACCGCATCGCCCCCCTGCGCCCCGACGCCCGGGATCAGCAGCGGCATCGTCGGCGCCAGCGCGCGCACCCGCTCGATCTCCGCCGGATACGTCGCGCCCACCACCAGGCCCAGCTGCCCGTTCAGGTTCCACGGCCCTTGCGCCAGCTTCGCCACGTGCTCGTACAGCAACGGCTGCCCGTCCACGGAGGCGAGGCGCTGGTTCTGCAGGTCGTCGCCGCCCGGATTGGACGTGCGGCACAGGAGGAAGGCGCCCTTGCCCGGGTACTTCAGGTAAGGCTGCACCGAGTCGAAGCCCATGAAGGGCGACAGCGTCACGGCGTCCGCCTCGTAGCGCTCGAAGGCCTCGCGCGCGTACTGCTCCGCGGTGGAGCCGATGTCGCCGCGCTTCGCGTCCAGGATCACCGGCACGTGCGGGAAGGCCGCGTGCATGTGGCGCACCAGGCGTTCGAGCTGTTCCTCCGCGCGGTGCGCCGCGAAGTACGCGATCTGCGGCTTGAAGGCGATCGCGAGGTCGCCCGTCGCGTCGACGATGCGGGCGCAGAAGTCGTAGATGCGCGTCGCGTCGCCCTTCAGGCCGGCAGGAAAGCGCGTGGGCTCGGGGTCCAGCCCGACGCACAGCAGGGAGCGATTGCGCTGCTGCGCCGCCTGGAGCATCTCGAGGAATGTCATGCGGAGATTCTAGTTTCGCGGGGCACGCCAGAATGACGCCCCATGCATGCCCTCTCGCGCCAGCAGCTCGTCGTCCTCGCCCTCCTCACCGTCACCTGGGGCGTGAACTGGCCCGTGATGAAGCTGGGCGTGAGCAACTATCCGCCGCTCACCTTCCGCGCGCTGTCGATGTGGATCGGCCTGCCCGTGCTGGCGCTGGGCCTCGTCGTGCTGAAAGTGCCGTTCCGCATCCCGCGCACTGCGTGGCGCGAGCTGCTGTGGCTGGCCGCCACCAACATGTTCGTCTGGCACGTGTGCATCATCCTCGCCGTGCGCACGCTCTCCAGCGGGCGCGCCGCGATCCTGGGCTACACCATGCCGATCTTCTCGGCGGTGCTCGGTGCGCTCTTCTACGCCTCGCCGCTGTCGCGCCGCGCGTGGACGGGCGTGAGCGCCGCGGCGCTGGGCGTGCTGCTGCTCCTGTGGCACGAGCTCACCAACCTGGCGGGCCGGCCTTTCGGCGTGCTGCTGGCGCTGGTCGCTGCCGCGTGCTGGGCCCTCGGCACCCAGGAACTGCGCCGCACGCGCATGGAAGCGCCGGCCCTGGCCATCTCCTTCTGGATGACGGCTCTCACCGCCGTGATCATGGGCGGGCTGGCCTGGGCCTTCGAGGCGCCGCAGTGGACCCTGCCGAACGCCACCGCCACCTGGACCATCCTGTTCAACGCGGTCCTGATCTTCGGCTTCGCGCACGCGGCCTGGACCTATCTCGCCCGCGGCCTGCCACCGGTGGCCTCGACGCTCAGCGTCATGATGATTCCCGTGCTGGGCGTGTTCAGCGGCGCCGTGTGGCTGGGCGAGGCCGTCCACTGGCAGGACTGGGTGGCCGTGGGCCTGATGGTGGTCGCCATCGCCTCCGTCCTGTGGCCGGTGCGCCGCCCCGCGCCGTGACGGTGGTCGCTTGTCGTGCGACAGGGATCGGCCGGGCTGTAGGACAAGGCCGCATTCACCTCCCGCGGCACACAGCCGAGACACATCCGATTTCCATAATACGAGGCTCATGACTTCGCCCCTCGGCCTGCGTTCCGACCCCACCCTCGACCAGCGGCTGCAGCTGCTCATCGAGGCCGTCACGGACTACGGCATCTTCCTGCTCGACCCCGAAGGCCACATCATGTCGTGGAACACGGGCGCGCAGAAGCTCAAGGGCTGGCGGCGCGAGGAGATCCTCGGCAACCACTTCTCCATCTTCTACCCGCCGGAGGCGGTGGCCTCCGGCTGGCCGCAGGAGGAACTGCGCCTGGCCAAGGCGCGCGGCCGCTTCGAGGACGAAGGCTGGCGCGTGCGCAAGGACGGCACGCGCTTCTGGGCCAACGTGATCATCACGGCCCTGTACGGGCCGATGGGCGAGCTCACCGGCTACGCGAAGATCACGCGCGACCTCACCGAGCGGCGCAAGCACGAGGAGGAACTGCGCGAGAGCGAGGAACGCTTCCGGCTGCTGGTGGACGGCGTGCGCGACTACGCGATCTTCATGCTGGACCCGAACGGCATCGTGCAGAGCTGGAACGCGGGCGCGCAGGCCATCCACGGCTACGAGGCGAGCGAGATCGTCGGCCGCCACTTCCGGGCCTTCTACCCGCCGGAGACCGCCGAGGCGCGCGCGCCGGAGATCGAGCTGGAACAGGCCTTGTCGCAGGGCCGCGTGGAGGACGAAGGCTGGCGCGTGCGCAAGGACGGCTCCCTGTTCTGGGCGAACGTGGTGGTCACGGCCATCCGCGGCCCGGACGGCGAACTGCGCGGCTACGCCAAGATCACCCGCGACATGAGCGAGCGCCGGCGGCTGGAGGAGCTGGAGCGCTCCAGCCGGCGCATGAACGAGTTCCTCGCCACGCTGGCGCACGAACTGCGCAACCCGCTCGCGCCGATCCGCAACGCCGTCACGATCATGCAGCTGGAGACGCTCTCCAGCCCCGTGCTGCGCAATTGCCGCGACGTCATCGACCGGCAGCTCACGCACGTGACGCGGCTCGTGGACGACCTGCTGGACGTGGGCCGGCTCACCACCGGCAAGATCAAGCTGCGCAAGGAGCTCGTGCGGCTCGCCGACGTCGTCGCGCGCAGCGTCGAGACGGCGCGGCCGCTCATCACGGCGCGGCGCCACTCGCTCACGCTGCAGCAACCGCCGCAGCCGGTGTACGTGAACGGCGATTCCACGCGGCTGTCGCAGATCCTGCAGAACCTGCTGGTCAACGCCGCGAAGTACACGCCCGAAGGCGGCCAGATCACGCTGGCGGTCGAAGCCGTCGACAGCTTCGTGTACGTGAAGGTCAAGGACAACGGCCGGGGCCTCGCGCCCGAGCACCTCAAGTCCATCTTCCAGCTCTTCATGCAGACGGACAGCAGCACCTCCGCCGGCTCGGACAGCGGCCTGGGCATCGGCCTGACGCTGGCGCGGTCGCTGACCGAGATGCACGGCGGCTCGCTGGAAGCGGAAAGCCCCGGGCTCGGACAGGGCAGCACGTTCACCGTGCGCCTGCCCGCTGCCACGCAGCAGGCCGTCGAAGAGGAAGAAGCCAATCGCGAAGACGCGCAGGGCGGCCTGCGCGTGCTGGTGATCGACGACAACCGCGACTCCGCCGACAGCGCCACCGACGTGCTGCGCCTGCTGGGCAACCAGGTCGAATGCGCGTACGACGGCGAGAGCGGCATCGCCATGGCGAAGCGGCTGAAGCCGCACATGATCCTGCTGGACCTCGCGATGCCGGGCATGGACGGGTTCGAGGCACGCAAGCGCCTGCGCGAGCAGGGCACGGCGGACAGCGCCCTGCTCGTCGCCATGACCGGCTTCGGCAACGAGGAGGACAAGCGCCGCACGCGCGCCGCCGGCTTCGATGCCCACCTCACGAAACCGGTGGAACTGGACGCCCTGGTCTCGCTGCTGAACGAAGCCCGCGAGCGGGCGGGCAAGGCGCCGCGCGCCTGACGCTCAGGCCACGCGGAACTGCCCCATCATCCCCGCGTCCTCGTGTTCGAGGATGTGGCAGTGGTACATGAAGGGCGCCTGCGCCGCGGGCTGCGTGAAGCGCACCAGCAGGTCCACGGGAGCGTCGACGAGCACCGTGTCGCGGCGGCCGGCGTCGAGCGGATCGGGCGCGCCGCCGTCGCGGCGCAGCACCTCGAAATGCACGCCGTGGATGTGGAAGGGATGGGGCTGGTCCATCATCATCCCGGGCTGGCTGGACACCTGCCAGATCTCCACGTCGCCGAGGCGGACCTCGTGGTCGATGCGCGCCATGTCGAAGGGGCGGCCGTCGATGCCCTGCCCCATCATGCCCATGCCGCCCATGCCGCCCATGCCGCCCATGCCGCCCATGCCGCCCATGCCCATGCCGCCGCCCATGCCGGACATCCCCATGGTCAGCGTCATCCTGCGGCGGCGCACCGCCTGGCCCGCGGACGGGGTGTCCCAGCGGGCCAGCCGGTCCGGCAAGGCCCGCGGCGCATCGTCGCGCCCGGAGGGCGCGAAGGACACCATGGGCACCAGGCCGCTCGTCGCACGGTGTGCGAGCATCGCAGTGCCGCCGCGGGAGAAGTCCACGATGATCTCGGCCCGCTGGCCCGGCGCGAGCACCAGGCTTTCCAGCGGCACCGGTTCGCGCAGCAAGCCGCCGTCGCTCGCGATCCAGTGGAAGCGGCGGCCGTCCTCGAAGGCGAGGTCGAACACGCGTGCGTTGGCCGCGTTCAGCAGCCGCAGCCGCACGAGCCCCGCGGGGACGCGCGCACGCGGCCCCCGCACGCCGTTCACGAGCATCACGTTGCCGTGCACGCCGTGCATCTGCGTCATGTGGTTGCGCGGGTAGACGAGCGTGCCGGAGCGGTCAAAGGCGCGGTCCTGCAGGACCAGGGGCAGGTCGTCGATGCCGTAGCGCGAAGGCAGGCGCAGCGCTTCCTCTTCGCCATCGGCCACGATCAGCATGCCGGCCAGGCCCGCGTACACCTGCGGGCCGGTGCGCATGTGCGGGTGCGCGTGGTACCAGCCGGTCATGGCGGGCTGGCGGACCGGCAGCAACGGCGACCAGGTGCCGCCCGGCGCGATCTCGTTGTGCGGGCCGCCGTCGACGGCGGAGGGCACCAGCAGGCCGTGCCAGTGCACGGTGGTGGGCTCCTGCAGGTCGTTGCGGACGCGCACCGGCACCTCGGTGCCGGAGCGCAGGCGCAGGGTCGGCCCCAGGAAGCTGCCGTTGAAACCCGCCGTGGCGCTGGCGCGGCCGGGGAAGAATTCGGTGGTCCCCGGCTGCGCGACCAGCGGGATCGGGCGGTCGCCGCCGCCTTCGAGCAGCGGCGGCACCGGTAGCGGCGGTGCTTCCTGCGCCCGCGAACGCAGGGCGAACGCGCCGAGACCGGCTGCCGACAGGCCGGCCACGAAGGCACGGCGGCTCCAACCCTGCGACATGGCTGCTCCTGGCTGTGCAGTGGGGGTGAGGCTCAGAGCCCGCCCCGGCCGCGCAAGTTCCCGGCTCAGGCCACGCTGTGCCGCTGCACGCGGTCCGACACGCGCTGGCGCAGGCGCAGGCGCGCCGCGTCGGCCAGCATGCGGCCGGCCCACCGGTACACGTTGTACTCGTGCACCGTGCTGCGCAGGCTGGCCATGCGTTCGCGCTGTTCCGCGGGCGGCATGGTCAAGGCCTGGTGCAGCGCGTCGGCGGTTTCCTCCACGTGGTACGGGTTGACCACCAGCGCCTCGGGCATCTCGCGCGCGGCGCCGGCGAAGCGGCTCAGGACCAGCACGCCGCGCTCGTCGTCGCGCGCCGCCACGAACTCCTTGCACACCAGGTTCATGCCGTCGTGCAGGCTGGTCACCATGCACACGTCGGCGGCGCGGTACAGGCGCATCACCTGGTCGTGGTCGTGGTGCTGCGCGAGCAGCCGCACCACCGGCGCGTCGGGCCGGCCGAAGCGCTCGTTGATGCGCGCCGTGGCGCGTTCGATGCGTTCGCGGAAGGCGCGGTATTCCTCCAGCGCCCCGCGCGACGGCGCGGCGACCTGCACGAAGGTGAAGCGGTCGCGCCACTCCGGGTGCTTCTCCAGCAGGCGTTCCACGGCGTTGAGCCGCTCGAGGATCCCCTTCGTGTAGTCGAAGCGGTCGACGCCCACGGCGACGCGATGGCCGGCGGGGATGTTCAATCGCTCGAACAGCTCGGTGCGGCATTGGCCGGGCGACGGCCATTCCCGCGCTTCCTCCGGCGAAGGCCACTCGATGGAGATCGGGTAGCTCTCCACCAGCGTGTCCTCGCCGCCGTAGGTGATGGTGGAGTGCTCGTGCTCGATGCGCGCCTCGAGGTAGCGGTCCACCGTCTCGATGAAGTTCTTGCAGTGGTAGCGCGTGTGGAAGCCGAGGATGGTGCTCCCCAGCATGCCTTCGAGGATCTCGCGCCGCCAGGGGCAGATGCCGAAGGATTCCGGGTTCGGCCACGGGATGTGCCAGAAGGTCAGGATGGTCGCGCGCGGCAGCTTGCGCCGCACCATCGCCGGCAGCAGCGCGAAGTGGTAGTCCTGCACCAGCACCACCGGGTCTTCGCTGCGCGCTTCGGCCACCACGGCGTCGGCGAACAGCTGGTTGACGTTGCGGTAGTGCTCCCAGTCCTGCTCGCGGAACACCGGACGCACGTGCGCCACGTGGCACAAGGGCCAGAGCCCCTCGTTGGCGAAGCCGTAGTAGTAGCCCTGCTCCTGTTCCTCGGTGAGCCACAGGCGGCGCAGCTGGTATTCGTCCTCGCCCGGCGGCAGCGGCACGTGGTCGTGCCGGTCCACCGCGGCACGGTCGCCGCTGCCGCTGCCGTGCGCGATCCAGGTGCCGGAGCACGCGCGCATCACCGGCTCCACCGCGGTGACGAGGCCGCTCGCGGGACGCCGCACGACCAGGCTGCCGTCCTGCTGCTTCTCGTGGATGTAGGGCTCCCGGTTGGAGACCACGATCACCTCGTCGCCGCGCAGCTGCGTGCGCAGCAGCGACTGCAGGCGCTCCGCGCTCCAGCCTTCGTCGGAGCGCGGCATGCGGCGGTACTCGTCCTCCAGGTCGCGCAGGCGTTCGCGCAGGTCCGCTGCGAGCGGCGCCAGCTCCGGCGACGGCGGCAGCATCGGCTTGAGCAGGCCTTCGCCGCGCAGCAGCGCGTGCGCGCCCGACACCCAGCCGCGCCAGCTCAGTTGCGCCACGATCACCGTCACCAGCGCGATCGCGCCACCGAGCGTGGCGATCAGGATGATCAGGTACTTGCGCGTGTCCTGGCTGCGGCGCTCGATGAAGCTCAGGTCGTGCATCAGCACGAGGTCGCCGGCGGCCCCCGCCTCGCCGACGATCGGGTGGAAGCTCACGTGCACGGAGCCGCCCTCGATGTTCATCGTCGCGACGCGGTCGGCGGCGACCTCCTTCGCATGGCTGCACTCCAGGTCCTTCGGGAAGCGCGCTGTGCGGCGCAGCACCTGGCCGCTGGGCGAACACCAGCCGATGGCGACCAGGCGCTCGTCCTGCACGGCGCGGTCGAAGATCGCCTGTAGCTTGCGCCCGCGCGTCTCCGCATCCGTGAGCGAGTCGGCCAGCGCGTTGGCCACCAGGTTGCCGCGCATGTCGAGGTCGCGCGCGAACCAGCGCAGCGTCAGCCGGTCCATGAGCGGCACGGCCAGGTAGGCCGTCCCCGTCAGGATGACGACCAGCGGCACCAGGAAGCGCAATTGCAGGCGGAATGTCTTCAGCAACAGGGGTCCTTCGTCTTGATTCAGCAATACATTCTGACAAAACGATTACCGTCGAGTTCCCCGGGGGGCAGACAGCCGGGCGCCCGCTGCCTATACTGCGCCTGCTGTCGAGGACGACGGCGCATTTCAGGTCGCATCCTTCGCCCCGCCCGTGCGGGGCGATTTTTCCTTCAGCGGTCCTCGCTCAGCGGGATGCCGGCGCCGCGCTCGTCGACGCCCAGTTCCTCGATCAGCAGCGCGAGGTCGCGGTCCAGGCGCGCCAGCGCCTTCTTGTCCAGGCGCGCCAGCGCGTCGGGCAGCACCCCGGCGAAAGGAGCGGGCGCCTTGGCCAGCACCTTGGCCGCACGCGCTGTGGTGTGCAGCTGTACCGCGCGCCGGTCTTCGCCACCGCGCTCGGCCAGCACCAGGTTCTTCTCCGTGAGCGACCGCAGCAGGTTGCTCGCCGTCGACTGGTGGATGTCCATCGCGCGCGCGAGCTCGCCCACGCCGATGCCGGGCTGCGCCTGGATGACCGACAGCGCCCAGACCTGCGCACCGGAGATGCCGGCCTTGGTCTCGACGGCGCGGAAGTGGCTCTTGACGGCGTTGAAGACGAGGCGGAAGCGGCGCAGCACCCGCACCGCGGGATCCGCCGCCGCCTCGGGGCCCGCCGCCCTTTTTCGTGGTGTGGTTCGGGTCGGCATGTGCGCCATCTTAGAGGTTCGCGCATCGGTTCTCATCATGCGATGGTGCGCGGCTTACCCTGCGCCACGCGGCGCGGCGTGTTCCTCCTGCGGGCGCGGGGACGCTTCAGCGCCGCGCCACGGCCTGCCGGTAGAGCCCTTCGACGCGCGGGATGTTCTCCTGCAGCCGGCGCATGCGATCGGGGCCGGTGGGGTGCGTGGAGAGGAAGGCGGCGTTGGCGTTGCCGCCCGACTCGCGCCCCATCTTCTCCCAGAGGGTGACGGACGCGCGCGGGTCGAAGCCGGCGCGGGCGCCCATCTCCAGGCCCACGAGGTCGGCCTCGGTCTCGTCGTCGCGGCTGAACTTCAGCGTCAGCAGCTGCGTGCCGATGTTGGCGGCCACGTCGCCGAGCTGGCCCAGGCCGAACAGCTGCGCGCCCAGCGACAGCAGCGCGCCCGTGCCCTGGCTCTTGGCGATGCGCTCGCGGGCATGCTCGCGCAAGGCGTGCGCCATCTCGTGCCCGACGACCATCGCCGTCTCGTCATCGGACAGCTCGAGGCGATCGAGCAGGCCGGTGAACACGGCGATCTTGCCGCCCGGCATGCAGAAGGCATTGATCGACTTGCTGCCGATGAGGTTCACTTCCCAGCGCCACTGGCGCGCACGCTCGTTCCAGCGCGGCGCATCGGCGATGAGGCGCGAGGAGATGGAGCGCAATCGCCGCAGTTGCGGATGGTTCTCCGGCGCCAGCGCGCCTTTCGCGCGCGCCTGCTGCATCAGCTCGCCGTACTGCTGCTGCGCAGCAACCTCGAGCTCGTTCGCCGGAACGAGGCTGCGCACCGTGGACGGTGGCCCGACGTTGACCTGTGCCAGCGCGCCGCCGGCCACGGTGGTTCCCGCTGCGAGCAGGAAGGCCCGCCTGGCCATCCAGGGGGAGGACTTGGCAGCACAGATTCGGCACATGCGCGAATAATAGGGAAGAACAAACCCAACCATGTCAGACCCTACCGCCAACACGGCGCAGAGCCCGCCTGCGCGCCCCAGCTGGGGCGAGACCCTGCGCGTCTACACCGAGCCTGCCACCCTGCGCATGCTGTTCCTCGGCTTCTCGGCGGGGCTGCCCTTGCTGCTGGTGCTGGGCACGCTCGGGTTTCGCCTGCGCGAGGCTGGCATCGACCGGACCACGATCGGCTTCCTGTCCTGGGTGGGCCTGGCCTACGGCATCAAGTGGACCTGGGCGCCGCTGGTGGACCGCATGCCGCTGCCCATCCTCACGCGCTGGCTGGGACGGCGGCGCAGCTGGCTGCTCTTCGCGCAGGTGCTGATCATGGTGGGGCTGGTGGGCATGGGCGTCCAGGACCCCAAGCTCGCGCTCGACCCCGTCGTGTGGTGCGCGGTGCTGGTCGCCTTCGCGTCGGCCACGCAGGACATCGCGCTGGATGCCTTCCGCATCGAGTCGGCCAACACCGAGCGCCAGGGCGCGCTGGCGGCGGCCTACCAGACGGGCTACCGGCTCGCGATGATCTGGGCCGGCGCCGGCGTGCTGTGGATCGCGGCGCGCTCGGAGGTGTCGGTCTCCGAGGTGTACGAGCATGGTGCCTGGCAGACGGCCTACCTGTGGATGGCGGCCTCGATGCTGGTCGGCGTCGCGACCGTGCTGCTGTCGCCCGAGCCCGTGGCGCGTCCGCTGCCGCCCGCCAAGGGCGCGCGCGAGTGGCTGCAGGGCGCGCTGGTCGAACCCTTCGCGGACTTCATCCGCCGCTACCACTGGCATGCCGCGCTGATCCTCGCGCTGATCGCCGTCTACCGCATCAGCGACGTGGTGATGGGGATCATGGCCAACCCTTTCTACGTGGACATGGGTTTCACCAAGGACGAAGTCGCGGCGGTGAGCAAGGTGTTCGGCGTGATCATGACGCTGGTCGGCGCCTTCCTGGGCGGCGTGCTCGCGCTGCGGCTGGGCGTGATGCGCACGCTGATGCTGGGCGCGATCCTCAGCGCGGCGAGCAACCTGCTGTTCGCGTGGCTGGCCGGCGTGGGCCACAACGTGACCATGCTGGTCTTCGTCGTGTCTGCCGACAACCTCTCCAGCGGCATCGCGTCGGCCGCCTTCGTGGCCTACCTGTCCAGCCTGACCAACGTGCAGTACTCGGCGACGCAGTACGCGCTGTTCAGCTCCATGATGCTGCTGCTGCCGAAGTTCCTGGCCGGGTATTCGGGCAAGTACGTCGACAGCTACGGCTACGCGAACTTCTTCGTGGCTACGGCCATGCTGGGCGTGCCGGTGCTGGTGCTCGTCTGGCTGGCGACGCGCAACCTGAAGGTGAAGCCGAAGGAACGGCCGGGGGTGTTCGCGGACGATTGATCGGTGGGGTTCGCTTCGCTCACCGTCCGCGGCTTCGCCGCGCCACCCTACCAATTCGGACCAGTGCAGGGTGGCGGCGGCGCGCTGCCGGAAGGTGAGCGAAGCGAACCCCACCGAAGTGAGCCACCCCTCACCTCCGCCGCGCTACTACTTCACGCGCGAGCGCCCCGACTTCCGTTTGGAGACCTCCGTTTACTTTACTTTACGGCTACGACAAGCAGCCGCGATGGCCGCGGCCGACCATGCCCTGGTCGGGCCCGCCGTCGGGGCCCTTACCGCCAATTTCCCATGCAGCAACTCCTGATGATCGAAGACGACACCCGCCTCGCGCAGATGGTGGGCGAGTACCTCGAGCGATCCGGTTTCGGCGTGACGCACGCGCCCGATGCGAAGGCCGGCCTCGACCTGCTGGAAGCCCCGCCTTCCGGCAGCACGCCCGACCTCGTCGTCCTGGACCTCATGCTGCCGGACATCGACGGCCTGGAAGTCTGCCGCCGCGTGCGCGCCCTCCCTGGCGACACCGGCCGGGTGCCGGTGCTGATGCTCACGGCCAAGGGCGACCCCATGGACCGCATCGTGGGCCTGGAGCTCGGCGCCGACGACTACCTGCCCAAGCCCTTCGAGCCCCGCGAGCTGCTCGCCCGCATCCGCGCCATCCTGCGCCGCCGCGCCGACGGCACGCCGCCGCCGGCCAAGACCATGAAGTTCGGCTCGCTGGAGATCGACCGCGACGCGCGCACGGTGAGCGTGGGCGGCAAGCCCGCGGACCTCACCTCCTACCAGTTCGACCTGCTGGTGGTGCTGGCCGAGCGCGCCGGCCGCGTGCTGACCCGCGACCAGATCATGGAAGCGGTGCGCGGCCGCGAACTCGAGGCCTTCGACCGCTCGATCGACGTGCACATGGGACGCATCCGCGCCGCCATCGAGGCCGACCCGAAGACGCCCAAGCGCATCCTGACCGTGCGCGGCGTGGGCTACGTGTTCGCCAAGCAGCAGGACTGAACGAGGCACACTGGCCCCGATGACCGCCTGGAACGCGCACTGGCGCTTCCCCCTCTATCTCCGCATCTGGCTCGCCGTGATCGTGGCCGTGGGCCTGCTCACGGTGGCCTTCGGCTGGCTGATGCGCCAGAGCTGGGAGCAGCAGCAGGTGCCCGAGCGCGAGGTCGTGATCCTGGACGAGAAGGACCAGGTCATCGGCCAGAGCATGGTCCGGCCGAACCGCGTCCGCGGCCAGGGCTTCGAATTCGAAGTGCCGCTGAAAGACGGCCGCACCATCACGGTGCAGATCCCGCGCCGTCCGCGGCCTCCGGCGGAAAGCGCGCGCATCTGGCCGCCGCGCGGCCAGAGCGGCTTCTTCTGGATGCTGGGCGTGGTCGCCATTGCCGTCGCCATGGGCAGCTACCCCGTCGTGCGGCGCCTCACGCTGCGGCTGGAAGACCTGCGCCGCGGCGTCGAGCGCTGGGGGGAAGGCGACCTCAGCGTGCGACTGCCGGAGGCGGGCAGTGACGAAGTGGCCTTCCTCGCCCGGCGCTTCAACCATGCGGCCGAACGCGTCGAGAACCTGCTGAAGGCCAACAAGTCGCTGCTCGCGAACGCCTCGCACGAACTGCGTTCGCCGCTCGCCCGCATCCGCATGGGCCTGGAGCTGATGGACCCCGAGCCCTCGCCCCGTACTCGCGACGAAATCACGCGCAACATCGGCGAGCTGGACCAGCTGATCGACGAGATCCTGCTCGCGAGCCGGCTCGACGCGCGGGAAGCCGACGTCGGCACCGTCGAACCGGTGGACCTCACCGGCCTGGCGGCGGAGGAAAGCGCGCGGGCCGGCGCGGAGCTGGAGGCGGCCGGATCGGCGAACACGCTGGTGGTGGAAGGCGTGGCCAAGCTCCTGCGCCGCGCCATCCGCAACCTGCTGGAAAACGCGCGCCGCTACAGCAGCGGGCCGGTGACGGTCAGCGTGACGCGGCGCGGAACGCAGGCGGAAGTACGCGTTTGCGACCGCGGCCCCGGCGTGCCGGAGACGGAACGCGAGCGGATCTTCGAGCCGTTCTACCGCCTGCGCGGGGCGAGCGAGCGCGAAGGCGGCGTGGGCCTCGGCCTGGCACTCGTGCGCTCGATCGCGCAGCGCCATCGCGGCAGCGCGCGCTGCGAGGCCAACCCCGGTGGAGGCGCCTGCTTCGTGCTCACCCTGCCCTGTGAGCAAACGTAAGCCGCAGTAAAAGACTCTGAGCGGCTCTCGCCAAAAGCGGGAAAAATCACGAAGATGTTCCCTGCCAGTGCCGGACCTACCGTCCCAGGCATCCCCCGAAAGGAGGATGGACGGAGCGTCCCGGCCGACGAAAGATACATGCACTGTCACGCATCGCCGGACACACGGGATTCAAGTCTCCCAACGACGTCCTTCCAAGGACTTGATACAGCCACCGCAAGGTGGCTGTTTTTTTTGGGTCCCGTAGGCTGGGTTTCGCGCAGCGAACCCCAGCACGCGCGGCGTCAGCCGCGCGGCAGCAACGCGTCGACCTCCTCCGCCGGCCGGCAGACGCGGGTGCCAAGCGGGCTCGCCACCACCGGCCGGTTCAGCAGGATCGGATGCTGCACGACGAAGTCCAGCAACTGCTCCTCGCTCCACTTCGGGTCGGCCAGGCCCAGCTGCGCGTAGACCGGCTCCTTCTCGCGCAGGATCGCGCGCACCGGCGTGCCCATTGCCGCCACGAGCGAGCGCAGCTGCTCCTTCGTGGGCGGCGTCTTCAGGTACTCCACGATGCGCGGCTCGAGGCCCGCTTCGCGGATGCGCGCCAGCACGGTGCGCGAAGTGCCGCAGGCGGGATTGTGGAAGAGGGTGATGTCGTCGCTCATCCCGCCATGATGCCGCGGCCGGCGCTCAGGCCGGGAAGGCGTCCACGCCGGGCCCGGCCGCGCTTGCCTGCGCGGGCGTGCGGGCCACGTTCATCACCCAGCAGACCATGACGAAGTAGCCGATGAGGGAGGCGAGTTCGACCAGGCCCTGCTCGCCGAAAGCCCGCAGGGCCGCGGCATAAGTCGGGTCGCTCGTGCCGTGCGTGGCCAGCAGCTCGCGCGTGAAGTCGAGCGCGACCTCCTCGTCGGGCGGCAGCTGCTTCGGCCGCGCCCCGAGGCGCAGCGCCTCGATCGTGGCCTCCGCCACGCCGGCCTTCACGGCCAGCGGCGCATGCATGGTCCACTCGAACTGGTTGCTCACGTGCCGCGAGACGGCGCAGGTGACGAGCTCGCGGATGCGCGCGTCGAGCACGCTCTCGAAGCGCAGGTACTCCCCCACCTTGGCCGCGCGCTCCAGCAGCGCGGGGCTGCGCAGCAGCGGCAGGAAGGGACCGTAGACGCCCTTGCGCGGCCCGTCGATGAGCGCCTGCGCGGCCTGGCGCTGCGCGGGCGTCATCGCCGACGCGTCGGGCAGGGGCAGGCGTTCACCGGCGGGTTGGGCATAGCCTTGCGGCAGGGGCGAAACATCAGGCATGGACGGTCTCCTGGGAAGTCGTGGGCGAAGCGCGCCGCCACAGCCAGGCGCCGCTGGCGAGCAGCGCGAGGGCTGCCGCCTGCAGCGCGAGCGCGAGGCCGCGCGATGCGAAGACGGGAGTTTGCAGCAGCAGCGCGGACAGCACCGGGCCCGCGATCTGCCCGAGCGCGAAGGCGGCAGTGATGCGGCCCACCCAGCGCACCGCATCGTCCGGCGCGCGCGAGCGCATCTCCTGCACGCCCGCGAGGGTGATGACCATGAAGGTGCCGCCCACGAGCAGCGCGGAGAGCGCGATGGTGGCGCCGTTCACCCACAGGCTGGGCAGCAGCACGCCGACGCCCATCAGCAGCTGGCTCGCGGCCCAGGCCTGCAGGCGCGACGCGCGGCGCATCCACCAGCCCGCCAGGACGGTGGAAAGCGCGGCGGTCGCGCCGAAGACCGGCCAGGCCAGGCCGAACAGGCGCGGGTCGTCGACGACCCCGCGCGCGAGCGCCGGCAGGAAAGTCGCGGGCAGGATGTAGCCGAAGCCCATGAGGCCGTAGCAGGCCACGAGGCCGTGCGTGCCGCCGGGCGCCCGCAGCGGCACGGCGTTCGCGCGTCGCGGTGCCTGCACGTTCGCCACGCGCAGGCTCGTCCCCACGGCCGGCAGCGCGAGCAGCAACGACAAGGCGCCGAGATGGATCCACAAGGTGGACGCCGGCAGCGACCAGGCGGCGGCCAGCAGGCAGTACACGCCGGTGAGCGCGATTCCGCAACCGACGCCCGCGTAGACGATGCCGCCCAGGTCGCCGCGACCCTGGCGCGCAAGCGCGCCCAGGCACCAGACGCTGGTGGCCACGAATACCCAGGCCGAGGCCGCGCCCGCGAGGAAGCGCAGCGCCATCCAGGCGGCGGCGTCGGGCCACGCCATGGCGGCGGTGGTGGCCGCCGTCAACGCGAGCGCCAGCGCGCCCAGCGTCCGCGGCGCGAGCGGCAGCCGCGCGGCCGTGAGCGCCCCGGCGAAGTAGCCCGCGTAGTTGGCCGCCGCGATCCAGCCGCCCAGCGCCAGGTCCAGCTGCCCTTCGCGCGCCATCAAGGGCAGCAGCGGCGTGAACGCGAAGCGGCCGATGCCCATGGCCACTGCCAGCGAGAGCAGGCCCGCGAGGGCGAGCGCAGGGGGTGGCGGGGGCTTGGACATGGGTGCGATTGGACCGAGAATCGTCGCGCCGGACAAATGAATAAATCTGGAGCACCGTTCTCGCCATGAGAAGCATAGACCTCGACAGCCTGGAGATCTTCCGCGCCGTGGTGCAGGAAGGCGGCGTGATCCGCGCGGCGAGCAAGCTCAACCGCGTGCAGTCCAACGTGACCACGCGCATCAAGCAGCTGGAGCAGCGGCTGGGCCGGTCGCTGTTCCGCAAGCAGGGCCGGGGGCTGGTCCTGTCGCCGGAAGGCGAGCTTCTGCTGTCGTACGCGCAGCGCCTGTTCCGCCTCGCGGACGAAGCCGAGAGCGAGCTGAAGGCCGGCCGCGCCATGGGCGTGCTGCGGATCGGCTCGCTGGAGAGCACGGCAGGCAGTCGCCTGGCGCCCATCCTCTCGCGCTTCCACAAGCAGCACCCTGGCGTGGTCGTGGAACTCGTGACGGGCACGACGGGCGCGCTGCTGCAGCGCGTGGCGAATTTCGAGATCGAGGCGGCGTTCGTGTCCGAGCCCTTCACGCCGGGCCCGCTCGCCTCGCGCAAGGTGTTCGAGGAGGAGCTCGTGCTCGTGACCGGCAAGGACGTGGACGCGGTGCGGCGCGCCTCCGACCTCGAAGGCATGACGCTCATCGCCTTCGCGAGCGGCTGTTCGTACCGGCGGCGGGTCGAGGAGTGGCTGGGCGCCTCCTCCATCGCCGCTGTCCGCACGCTGGAGTTCCAGTCGTACCAGGCGATGATCGCCTGCGTGGCCGCGGGCACGGGCTTCGCGATCGTGCCGCGCTCGCTGCTCGTCGCGATGAAGTCCGCGCAGGACGTGCGGCAGCACGAGCTGCCGGCGAAGGTGCGGAGGAACCACACGCACCTGGTGTGGAACGGAACGCCTTCGACCAGCCTGTCGCGTTTGCAGGAGCTGGTGTTCCCGTGACGATCCGGGGCCGCCAGCTGGGGTGCGCCTGCGGCGCAACCCAGCCTACGACAGCTGCGACGCTGAAGTTGACCCCTTTTCGCGGACACCTTACCGTCCTGAAAGGAGGGGTGTCCGATGAGAAGGTTCGTGCCGCCATATCCGGCGGAATTCCAGAAGCAGATGGTGGAGCTGGTGCTCGGGGG
>NZ_JACORT010000012.1 GCF_014297465.1 Ramlibacter cellulosilyticus
CGCGGACACTGGCGGGCCCCCATCCCAACCTTCCCCCAGAGGGGGAAGGAGCAACTCCCAGGAGAGACAAATGAGCTACCGCGCCCCCGTCAAGGACATGCTGTTCGACATCGAGCACCTCGCCAACATCGCGCAGATCGCGCAGATGCCTGGCTTCGAGGACGCCGGACTGGAGACCGCGCAGGCCGTGCTGGAGGAGTGCGCGAAGTTCAACGAGGGCGTGGTCGCGCCGCTCAACGTGGAAGGCGACAGGAACCCCTCGAGCTGGAAGGACGGCCAGGTCACCACCACCGCCGGTTTCGTGCAGGCCTACAAGCAGTTCGCCGAAGGCGGCTGGCAGGGGCTGCAGCACCCCGCGGACTTCGGCGGCCAGGGCCTGCCGAAGACGATAGGCGCGGCGTGCATCGAGATGCTCAACTCCGCGAACCTGAGCTTCGCGCTGTGCCCGCTGCTCACCGACGGCGCCATCGAGGCGCTGCTCACCGCCGGCTCCGGCGACCTGAAGTCGGTGTACCTGGAGAAGCTGGTCACGGGCGAGTGGACCGGCACGATGAACCTCACCGAGCCGCAGGCCGGCAGCGACCTCGCGCTGGTGCGCAGCCGCGCGGAGCCGCAGCCTGACGGCACGTACAAGGTCTTCGGCACCAAGATCTTCATCACCTACGGCGAGCACGACATGGCGGACAACATCGTCCACCTGGTGCTGGCCCGCATCCCCGGTGCGCCCGAAGGCGTCAAGGGCATCAGCCTGTTCGTCGTGCCGAAGTTCCTGGTGAACGCGGACGGCTCGCTCGGCGCGCGCAACGACGTGCACTGCGTGAGCATCGAGCACAAGCTGGGCATCAAGGCGTCCCCGACGGCGGTCCTGCAATATGGCGACCATGGCGGCGCCACCGGCTTCATCGTCGGCGAGGAGAACCGCGGCCTCGAGTACATGTTCATCATGATGAACGCCGCCCGCTACGCCGTCGGCGTGCAGGGCATCGCGGTGGCCGAGCGCGCCTACCAGAAGGCCGTGGAGTACGCGAAGGACCGCGTGCAGTCGCGCCCCGTCGACGGCTCCGTAAACGGCCCCGCGGCCATCATCCACCACCCCGACGTGCGCCGCATGCTCATGACCATGCGCGCTTCCACCGAAGGCTGCCGTGCGATGGCCAGCGTCGCGGCTTCCGCCTACGACGCCGCGCACCATCACCCGGATGCGGCCGTGCGCAAGCAGAACCAGGCCTTCTACGAGTTCCTCGTGCCGCTGGTGAAGGGCTACAGCACCGAGATGAGCCTCGAAGTCACCTCGCTGGGCGTCCAGGTGCACGGTGGCATGGGCTTCATCGAGGAGACGGGGGCCGCGCAGTACTACCGCGACGCCAAGATCCTGACCATCTACGAAGGCACGACGGCGATCCAGGCCAACGACCTCGTGGGCCGCAAGACCGCGCGCGACGGCGGCCAGGTGGCGCAGGCCATCGCGGCGCAGATCGAGAAGACCGAGGGCGAGCTGAACAAGCGCGACAGCGTCGCGGCGCGTGCCGTGGCCAAGCGCCTCGCCGCCGCCCGCAAGGCCTTCCTCGACGTCGTCGGCTTCGTCGTGCAGCAGGGCAAGGCTTCGCCCAATGCGGTGTTCGCCGGCTCGGTGCCTTACCTGATGCTCGCGGGCAACCTCATGGCCGGCTGGCAGCTCGCGCGTTCGCTGCTCGTCGCCGAGGACCTGTTGCCCAAGGGACAGGACGCGGAGTTCCTGCAGGCGAAGATCGCCACCGCGCGCTTCTATGCGGAGCACATCCTGGCGAAGGCGCCGGGCGTGCGCGATGCGATCGTCGAAGGCGCCGAGAGCGTGACCGCGCTGCCGCTGGAAGCGTTCTGATTCATCGCCGGGGTCGGCTTCGCCGAACCCGGCCTACGTCCGTTTCGCCGAAGCCACCCACGCTGGTGGTCGCGAAGCGAACCCACCGAGGAGCACTGATGTCCCGACTGCCGCCCGTCCTGCGCAACCTCCCGCTGCCCGTCATCGCCTCGCCGATGTTCATCGTCAGCAATCCGAAGATGGTGATCGAGCAGTGCAAGGCAGGCGTCGTCGGCTCCATGCCGGCGCTCAACGCGAGGCCGGCCTCGCAGCTGGACGAGTGGCTGCACGAGATCGAGGAGACGCTGGCGGCGTACAACCGCGCCCATCCGGACCGCCCCGCGGCGCCGTATGCGATCAACCAGATCGTGCACAAGAGCAACGACCGCCTCGAGCACGACATGGAAGTCGTCGTGAAGCGCAAGGTGCCGGTGGTCATCACCTCGCTCGGTGCGCGCGTGGACGTCAACGAGGCGATCCACTCCTACGGCGGGGTCGTGCTGCACGACATCATCAACAACACCTTCGCGCGCAAGGCGATCGAGAAGGGCGCCGACGGCCTGATCGCCGTCGCGGCCGGCGCGGGCGGCCATGCGGGCATCAAGAGCCCGTTTGCCCTGGTGCAGGAAATCCGCGAGTGGTTCGACGGCCCGATCGCGCTGTCCGGCGCCATCGCCAACGGCGGCGCCATCCTCGCCACGGAGGCGCTCGGCGCCGACTTCGCGTACATCGGCTCCGCCTTCATCGCCACGCACGAAGCGCGCGCGAGCGAAGGCTACAAGCAGGCCATCGTCGAAGGCAGTTCGGACGACATCGTGTACTCCAGCCTGTTCACCGGCGTGCACGGCAACTACCTGAAGACCAGCATCCGCAACGCGGGCCTGGACCCCGACCGGCTGCCCGAGAGCGATCCCAGCAAGATGAGCTTCGGCGGCGGCGAAGGCAGCAAGAAGGCCTGGAAGGACATCTGGGGCTCGGGCCAGGGCATCTCCGCCGTGAAGGAGGTGGTGCACGTCGCCGACCTCGTGGCGCGGCTCAAGCGGGAGTACGCGCAGGCGCGCGAGCGCCTGGGCCTGCCGGCGCTGGCGACGGTGTAAGGCTTCCACCGCGCGCCATCCAGTGGCATACTGGATGGATGGACAGTATCGACCGGAGCACGGACACCACCGCCACGGAAGTGCGGGTGCCGCTGGCCGCGCTCAAGGGGCGGGGCACGTCCACCTGGTTCCCGCACCGCTTCGAGAAGGACGCGCGCGAAGTCTTCGACGACGGCTGGGACCATGCCGAAGACGATGCGGCCGGTCCCCGGACGGAAGTCACCTGGGAAACGGCCAAGAGCATCATCGCCAGCAACGACTCCCCGGACATCTACTTCGACAAGTCGATCAACCCGTACCGCGGCTGCGAGCACGGCTGCATCTACTGCTACGCGCGCCCGACGCACAGCTACCTGAACCTGTCGCCCGGCCTCGACTTCGAGACGAAGATCATCGCGAAGCGCAACACGGTGGACCTGCTGCGCGCCGAGATGGCGCGCAGGTCGTACCGGCCGGAAATGATCGCCATCGGCACCGCGACGGACTGCTACCAGCCCGTCGAGCGCGAGCTGCGCCTCACGCGCGGCGTGATCGAGGTGATGCACGAGACGAACCACCCTTTCGGGCTCGTCACCAAGTCGAGCGGCGTCGAGCGCGACCTGGACCTCATCGTCCCCATGGCGCGCAAGGGCCTGGCCGCGGTGTACGTCACCATCACCACGCTCGATGCCGACCTCGCCCGCAAGCTGGAGCCGCGCGCCGCCGCGCCGCACCGGCGCCTGCGCGTGCTGCGCACGCTGGCGGAGGCCGGCGTGCCTTGCGGCGTGAGCCTGGCACCGCAGATCCCTTTCCTCAACGACGACATGGAGCAGGTGCTGGAGGCCGCCTGGGACGCGGGCGCGCGCGAGGCCTTCTACCATGTCATCCGCCTGCCCTGGGAAGTGGCGCCGCTCTTCCGGCAGTGGCTCGAGGTGCACTATCCGCAGCGCGCGCAGCGCGTGATGCACCGCATCCAGGAAATGCGCGGCGGCAAGGACTACGACAGCGACTTCGCCACGCGCATGAAGGGCTCCGGCACCTGGGCTCAGTTGATCCGGCAGCGCTTCGACAAGACGGCCCGGCGCCTGGGCTTCAACGCCAAGAAGATCGACTTCCGAACCGACCTGTTCCGCCCGCCGGCACCGGCGGGGCAGGGCACCCTGTTCTAGCCTCGCGCGTTCAGCGCACGCATTGCAGCTGCGGATCGGGCTGCACGCGTTTGCCGGGGCGCCCGGACGGGTCGGCGCCGGCGGGCGCGTCCAGGGTCGCCGCGACTTCCGCGCCGTTCAGCGTGCTGGCCGGAATGCCGGTGGCGAGGGCCGCCAGCACGGGCGGCAGCGCCTGCGCCGGCAGTTGACGGGACTGGCGGTCGTCGGGGCCGCCGCCCGCCGGCGGCGTGGTGCCGCTGCCTGCGCTCGTCTCGGGCGGCGTTTCGATGCTGCCTTCCATGCCGGGAGGCGGCGCGCTGCCTTCCTCGCCGCCTGCGTTGCCCGGCTGGTGGCCCTTGCCCGGCTTGCCGTTTCCACCCTTGCCGTCCTTGTCCCTGTCCTTGCCTCCCCGTTCGAGGCGGACCTTGTCGCCTTCCAGGACCACGTGGCGCGCCTGGATGGCGCCGGTGTGCCGCAAGTGCGTGGCGAACAGGCCGACGGCGTCGCCTTCGAGGCGTCCGAGGTTGGTGACGCGATCTTCCTTGCCGGTCACCTCCAGCAAGATGCCTTCCAGCCCGCGGCCGGTGATCGACACCCGCTGGCCGGCTGCGAGCAGGATGCTGCCGTTGGGCGCCTGGACGAGCGCTTCCTTGTCGACCTTCACGTCGGTGCCGAGCAGCACCACGTCGCCGGACCGCGCGAGGATGCGCCCGCGCACGTCCACGTCGCCCTTGCCGCGGCCGGCGGAGAAGCGCAGGCGCCCGGCGACGGCGTCGTCGTCACCCAAGGCGAGCGTCGAGGCCGTGAAGCCGGCGGTGTCGACCACGGCGCCCTTGCCCACGGCGATGCCCGCGGGATTCACCAGCACGAGTCGCCCGTTGGAGCTGAGGGTGCCGTAGATGTCGGAGGGCCGCCCGCCGGTGACGCGGTTGATCGACAGGCTGTCGGCCCCCGGCTGCTGGAAGTGCGTGGTGCTGCCGCCGGGCACGGAGAAGCTGCGCCAGTCGATCACCGACCGGTTCGTGCCCGCGCCGTTGCGCGTGGTGACGAGCATGGAGGCGCCCGCCTGCTGCACCTGCACGCTGCCGAAGACGGCCGTGGCGCCCGAGGGCTGCGCCGCGGCGGCTGCGCTCCAGATGGTGGCGACGGCCGCGAGCGTGGCTGCGGCGCGCCTGCGTGGCTGCGTTCTCCCTGGCATGTTCTTCTCTCTTCGCGCGTGCGCCGCGCTGGAGCGAGAAGTTAGGGTGCGCCAGAGGCTGAGCCGGTAGGAGCACGGGCGCGCGCCGTGTAGGAACGCGCCTGTCGCGTGCGGGAGTGCTCAGTGCGCGAGCAGTGCGCCCGCGAAGAAGAGGGCGCCGGCGAGTGCGGCGCCCCACAGGTTGGACCGCAGCTGCGCCGGCCCGGAGAGGCGGCGCACCTGCGCGTTCCAGACGGCCACGATGGGAATGACGGCGAGCACCAGGCCGAGCGCCAGCCCCTGCCAGCGCAGGAAGCTCGCCCAGTCCGGCATCCAGGTGCGCGGCGGGCCTTGCCAGAGCGCCGCGATGGGCAGCTGGCGGCTCCAGAGGCCGTCGGCGACCAGGAAGCCGGCGATCAGTGCCAGCGTGAGGGCGGGCTTGATCGTGCGGCGCCAGCCCAGGAGGCTCAGGACGGCACCGCTCGCGCCGCCGATCAGCAGCACGGAGGCGACCGCGTTGCGCCAGTCGTCGCTGCGCTGCAGGAGCAGGCGCCAGACGCCCACGTTGCTCGCCAGCGCCAGCCACAGGCTGGCCCACAGCACCAGCCGCGCCGGGTGCGGCCGCACGCGCGCCTCGCCCGGCATGAGCAGGGTGGAGTACCCGGTGGTGCGGAAGAGGCGCAGGGCCATGGGCGGATTGTGGACGCGGGGCCCCCGCTTGGCACCTTTCGCGACCCTCCCGGGCGCCCGGGTGTCCTGCGGCCACCACACTCTGCTGGGGTGCGCTTCGCGCAACCCAGCCTACCGGGGTCACGGCGCCTCCGTAGGCTGGGTTGCGCGAAGCGCACCCCAGCAAACCCGGTCACGCGCTGAAGAACCCTTTCAGCTTGTGGCTCCGGCTAACAAGCCCTTCGGGCAATTGTTACCCTGCGCCGCTGCGCTGCGGGTTCTACGTGCTTACGCGCTGAAGAACCCTTTCAGCTTGTGGCTCCGGCTAACAAGCCCTTCGGGCAATTGTTACCCTGCGCCGCTGCGCTGCGGGTTCTACGTGCTTACGCGCTGAAGAACTCTTTCAGCTTGTGGCTCCGGCTAACAAGCCCTTCGGGCAATTGTTACCCTGCGCCGCTGCGCTGCGGGTTCTACGTGCTTACGCACTGAAGAACCCTTTCAGCTTGTCCGCCCAGGACTCCTCGTTCGGCGAGTGCTTGGCGCCGCCCTTCTTCAGCGACTCGTCCAGCTCCTTCAGCAGCTTGCGCTGGTGTTCGGTGAGCTTCACCGGCGTCTCCACGGCGATGTGGCAATACAGGTCGCCGGGGTAGGTGGATCGAACGCCCTTGATGCCCTTGCCGCGCAGGCGGAACTGCTTGCCGGCCTGGGTGCCTTCGGGGATGTCGATCATGGCCTTGCCCTCCAGCGTGGGCACCTCGATCTCGCCGCCGAGTGCGGCGCGCGCGATGCTCACGGGCACGACGCAGTGCAGGTCGTCGCCGTCGCGCTCGAAGATCGCATGCTTCTTCAGCCGGATCTCGATGAACAGGTCGCCCGGCGGGCCGCCATTGGTGCCCGGCTCGCCGTTGCCGGCGCTGCGGATGCGCATGCCGTCGTCGATGCCGGCCGGGATCTTCACTTCCAGCGTCTTCTGGCGCTTCACCTTGCCCTGGCCGTGGCAGGTCTGGCACGGTTCGGGAATGATCTTGCCGGTGCCGCGGCAGTGCGGGCACGTCTGCTGCACGCTGAAGAAGCCCTGGCGCATCTGCACGACGCCGGCCCCGTGGCAGGTGCTGCAGGTCTTGGCCTGCGTGCCGGGCTTGGCGCCCGTGCCGTGGCAGGTGTCGCACTCGTCCCAGGACGGGATGCGGATCTGCGCGTCCTTGCCCTTGGCCGCCTCTTCCAGCGTGATCTCCATCGCGTACGAGAGGTCGCTGCCGCGATAGACCTGCCGGCCGCCGCGCGCGCCGCCGGCACCGCGCTGCTGGCCGAAGATGTCGCCGAAGATGTCCCCGAAGGCCTCGGCAAAGCCGCCGAAGCCCTCGGCGCCCGGGCCGCCGCGCATGTTGGGATCGACGCCCGCATGGCCGAACTGGTCGTATGCCGAGCGCTTCTCCGCATCGGAGAGCATCTCGTAGGCTTCCTTGGCCTCCTTGAAGCGCGCTTCCGCGTCCTTGGCGGTGTCCCCCTGGTTGCGGTCCGGGTGGTACTTCATCGCCAGCTTGCGATAAGCCTTCTTGATCTCCTCCTCGGAGGCGTTCTTCGGCACGCCGAGGATTTCGTAGTAATCGCGTTTCGTGGCCATGTTTCTTGACTGCTACAGCGAAAACGCCGCGCTGACGGTGTCCCGTCGAACGCGGCGGTTCGTGCGGGCGAGGATCAGCCCTTCTTCACTTCCTTCACTTCCGCATCCACGACGTTGTCGTCGTTGGCGGGACCGGAGGAGGCCTGCTGCGCACCGGCACCGGCTTCGGCCTGCGCACCCGCGCCGCCGGCGGCTTCCTGCGCCTTGTACATCTGCTCGCCGAGCTTCTGGCTGGCCGTCATCAGCGCGTTGGTCTTGGCCTCGATCTGGTCCTTGTCCTCGGACTTCAGGACTTCCTCGAGTTCCTTGGCCGCGGCTTCGATCTTGGCCTTCTCGCCCGCGTCGATCTTGTCGCCGTATTCGGCCAGCGACTTGCGCACGCTGTGCACCATCGCCTCGCCCTGGTTGCGCGCCTGCACGACCTCCAGCTTCTTTTTGTCCTCGGCGGCGTTGATCTCCGCGTCCTTCACCATCTTCTCGATCTCGGCTTCGCTGAGGCCCGAGTTCGCCTTGATGGTGATCTTGTTCTCCTTGCCCGTGCCCTTGTCCTTGGCGGACACGTGCAGGATGCCGTTGGCGTCGATGTCGAAGGTCACCTCGATCTGGGGCAGGCCGCGCGGGGCCGGCGGGATGCCCTCGAGGTTGAACTCGCCCAGCAGCTTGTTGCCGGTGGCCATCTCGCGCTCGCCCTGGTAGACCTTGATCGTCACGGCCGGCTGGTTGTCGTCGGCCGTCGAGAAGGTCTGCGCGAACTTGGTCGGGATGGTCGTGTTCTTCTTGATCATCTTCGTCATCACGCCGCCCAGGGTCTCGATGCCCAGCGACAGCGGCGTGACGTCCAGCAGCAGCACGTCCTTGCGCTCGCCCGAGAGCACCTGGCCCTGGATGGCGGCGCCGACGGCCACGGCCTCGTCGGGGTTCACGTCCTTGCGCGGCTCCTTGCCGAAGAACTCCTTGACCTTCTCCTGCACCTTGGGCATGCGGGTCATGCCGCCGACCAGGATCACGTCCTGGATGTCGTTGACCGACACGCCGGCGTCCTTGATCGCGATCTTGCACGGTTCGATCGTGCGGGCGACCAGTTCGTCGACCAGCGCTTCGAGCTTGGCGCGCGTGAGCTTGATGTTCAGGTGCTTGGGACCGCTCGCATCCGCCGTCACGTACGGCAGGTTGATGTCGGTCTGCGTGCTGTTGGACAGCTCGATCTTCGCCTTCTCCGCCGCTTCCTTCAGGCGCTGCAGCGCGAGCACGTCGTTCTTCAGGTCGACGCCTTGCTCCTTCTTGAACTCGGTGACGATGTAGTCGATGATGCGCTGGTCGAAGTCCTCGCCGCCCAGGAACGTGTCGCCGTTCGTGGAGAGCACTTCGAACTGCTTCTCGCCCTCGACGTCGGCGATCTCGATGATCGAGATGTCGAACGTGCCGCCGCCCAGGTCGTACACGGCGATCTTGCGGTCGCCCTTGCCGTGCTTGTCCAGGCCGAAGGCCAGGGCCGCGGCGGTGGGCTCGTTGATGATGCGCTTGACGTCCAGGCCCGCGATGCGGCCGGCGTCCTTGGTGGCCTGGCGCTGCGAGTCGTTGAAGTACGCGGGCACCGTGATGACGGCTTCCGTGACCTCTTCACCGAGGTAGTCCTCGGCGGTCTTCTTCATCTTGCGCAGCACTTCGGCGCTGACCTGCGGGGGCGCCAGCTTCTTGCCGCGCTCCTCGACCCACGCGTCGCCGTTGTCGGCGGCCACGATCTTGTAGGGCATCAGGTCGATGTCCTTCTGCACTTCCTTCTCGGTGAACTTGCGGCCGATCAGGCGCTTCACCGCGTAGAAGGTGTGCTTGGGGTTGGTCACGGCCTGGCGCTTGGCCGAGGCGCCGACCAGGATCTCGCCGTCTTCCTGGTAGGCCACGATCGAAGGCGTGGTGCGCGCGCCTTCCGAGTTCTCGATGACCTTGACGTTGTTGCCTTCCATGATGGCAACGCACGAGTTGGTCGTGCCCAGGTCGATGCCGATGATCTTTGCCATTTTCTTTCTCCTAATCTGTTCGCCCGTGGAGGGTGTGAATCAGTCTGTTGGCTAGTTGTGGATAACTGTTATTGATTCAAGGCTGGGCCGGGGCTCAAATTGCCGCCCAGCCGCCTCGAGGCCATTTGCGGCCCCTCGGGGGGCCGGGCGCGCAGGGACCTGGGGGGCTTCATTTCGGCGCGGCGACCGTCACCAGGGCGGGGCGTAGGATGCGGTCGGCGATCAGGTAGCCCTTCTGCAGCACCGTCACGACCGTGTTGGCTTCCTGGTCGGCAGGGACCATGGAGATGGCCTGGTGCTGGTGCGGGTCGAACTTCGTGCCGGCCGCGGGGTTGATCTCCAGCACCTTGTTGCGCTCGAGGGCCGACTTCAGCTGGCGCAAGGTCGCCTCGGCGCCGGCGCGGATCTGCTCGGCGGTCTGGTCCTGGTGGTGCAGGCCGGCCTCGAGGCTGTCGGCGACGGGCAGCAGGCTCTCGGCAAAGCTCTCGACGGCGAACTTGCGGGCCTTGGCGATCTCCTCCTCGGAGCGGCGGCGCACGTTCTGCATCTCGGCCTGGGCGCGGACGTACTGGTCGGCCAGCTCCGCGTTCTTGGCGGAGAGCTGGGCCACCTGGGCCTGCCAGTCCTGGCCGGACGGCTGGCTGCCGTCGTTGGCGGCAACGTCAGCGCCGCTGGCGGCGTCCTGGGGCAGTTCGTTGTCGGTGGGGATGTCGTTGGACATGGGGCAAATCGCTTTGGAGTTCTCTCGGTCGCCGCAGGAGCTTGGGGCGGGGAAGCCCTTTTCAAGGCGGGGGATTGGAAAAATACCGGGCCACGGCCCGGTTCTCCTGGTGCGGAACGCAGCACCGTAGGCCGGGTTGCGCGAAGCGCACCCCAGCGCCTGCCGCCGTTCAGCGCGTCTCGAGCAACTCGACGTCGAACTTCAGCGTCGCATTCGGCGGAATCACCCCGCCCGCGCCGCGCGCGCCGTAGCCCAGTTGCGGCGGGATGATCAGGGTGCGCTTGCCGCCCACCTTCATGCCAGCCACGCCTTCGTCCCAGCCGCGGATCACCATGCCCGCGCCGAGCGAGAACTCGAAGGGATCGTTGCGGTCGCGGCTCGAGTCGAACTTCGCCCCCTGCACGCCGTTCTGGTACAGCCAGCCGGTGTAGTGCACGCGCACGTCCTTGCCGGATTGCGCTTCCGGGCCGCTGCCCACGACTTCGTCTTCGTACTGCAGGCCGCTGGGGGTGGTGATCATGTTCTTGTCTTTCGGGAGGGGGTTCAAAGCAGGCCGCGGCGGGCGAGGTCGCGCATGAGCGCGCCTGCGCCATAACGCCAGGGGGCGATCCGGTCACTCGTGTTGACGCGGTTGACGAGTGTACCGAGGCGCGCCGTGGAAATGGCGACGACGTCCCCGACCGCATGCGTGAAGCCCTGGCCCGGACCGAAGCGGTCCTGCGTCGGCGCGAACATCGTGCCGAGGAAGAGCACGAGCCCGTCCGGGTACTGGTGGTTGGGGCCGATCGCGTGCTCGACCAGTTCCAGCGGGTCGCGGCTGATCATCTTCAGGCTGCTGGAGCCTTCCATGCGGAAGCCTTCCGGACCGTGCACCTGCATGGCCAGGTCGACCTGCCGCACGTCGGCGATGCCGAACTGCGCGTCGAAGAGGCGGATGAACGGACCGATCGCGCAGCTCGCGTTGTTGTCCTTCGCCTTGCCGAGCAGCAAGGCGCTGCGGCCCTCGAAGTCGCGCAGGTTGACGTCGTTGCCGAGCGTGGCGCCGACCGTCTCGCCGCGGCTGTTGACCACCAGCACGATCTCCGGCTCGGGGTTGTTCCATGCGCTGCGCGGATGGATGCCGATTTCGGAGCCGGTGCCGACGGCACTCATGGGCTGCGACTTCGTGAAGATCTCCGCGTCGGGGCCGATGCCGACCTCGAGGTACTGCGACCAGAGGTTCTTCCCGACGAGCACCTGCTTGAGCTGCGCCGCTTCCGGCGAGCCAGGCCGCACCTTGGAGAGGTCCTCACCGATGACGGCGACCACTTCCTTGCGCACGGACTCGGCCAGTGCCGGGTTGCCCCGCGCCTGCTCCTCGATCACGCGCTCCAGCATCGACGCGACGAAGGTGACGCCCGAGGCCTTCACTGCCTGCAGGTCGCAGGGCGCGAGCAGCCAGGGCGCGTCCTCGACGCGCTTGTCCTCGCTGCTGTTGCGGATCGCCTCCTGCAAGGAGCCCAGCGCCGGGCCCTGGTGCGCCCGCACGGCCGCGGCCGGATCCGGCAGTTCCATCAGGGCGCTGCTGGTGGGGGCCAGGCGCGAGAGGTCGACGAGGCTGTCCCCCTCGACCTTGACCAGGACGGCGCCCTGGCCTTGCACCCAGGCACGGCCCACGAGCGTGGCCTGCTGCGCATCCGCGGGCAGCGTCGCGTTGAGGAAGTCTTGCATCAGCTCGCTTGCTGTTGTTTCTTTTTCGCCTGGGCGGCCACCCACTTGGCGGCGAAGGGCTGCAGGTCGGCCAGGCGTTTCAGAAGGTCGGTGCCGCTCGCGGTGACACTGTAGCCGTCGCCGTTGTGCTGCAACAGGCCGGCTTCCCGCAGCTCCTTGATGCGCGTGTTGAGCGTGTTCGGGGTGATGCCGCCCACGCTGTCCTGCAGGAGGCGGAAAGTCTGCGGGTGGCCGTCGCGCAAGGCCCAGAGCACGCGCATGGCATAGCGTGCCTCCAGCAGCGCGAGCAGCTGGTTGGTGGCGACGTTCTCCTTGGGACTCATGGCGAGGTGTTCTGCCGCCCCCGGTTCGCGGGGCGGGAGGGGCAGTGTACGCAGCCCTCGCTACTGAAACAATAGCAGCGTGACAATGGCGCAACGCGGCGCCCGCCGCCCGTCAGGGCTCGCGGTAGACCTTCTGCAGCAGGCCGATCAGGGTGCGCAGCTCCGCCGGCGTGAGGCGCGAGGCGAAGTCGGCCTCCAGCTCCGCCGCGGTCTTTTCCGCGTCGCGCATGAGCTTCTGTCCGCCGGTGGTGAGGTGCAGGCCCATGGCGCGGCCGTCGCGGGGGTGCGGCAGCCGTTCGACCAGTTCGCGCTTCTCGAGCGTGTTGATCATGCCGACGAGGTTGGGCGGCAGGATGCCCAGCGTCGTGCACAGCTGGCGCGAGGTGATGCCCGGGTTGTGGCGCACGAGCGAGAGCACCGAGAAGTCCACGGGCTTGAGCCCGTAAGGCTCCATGCGCTGCACGAAGACGTCGATGACGGCGAGTGCCGCGCGGCGGGCGTTGTAGCCGAGGAGGGTCTCGAGGAAGCGGGTGTCGACTTCCTCGACGGCGCGCGGGAGCGGGGTGCGGGCGGGAACTGCAGGCCTCGGCATGGCTTCAGGCGGCGGAGCGGCGGGGGGTGGTGGTGGCGCACTGCGTGCGGAGGATGTCCAGGCGCAGTTCGAATTCGGGCAGCACGCGCAGCTGCGCGGCGCGGGCGGGCGCGGTCCAGCGCGCGGTCTCCGCGCCGGGCGTGCGTTCGATCGCGGACCACGCCCAGCCGAGGAGGGCGAGGCCCACGGCACGCAGGTAGTCGTCGGCCGCTTCGTAAGGCAGCGTGTCGTCGTGCGCGGAGGCGGCGGCGAGTTCGCGCGTGATGGCGCGCAGGGCGTCGAAGCGGGCGAGCAGCGCGGCGTCGCGCTGCGCGTCCAGGTCGCGTGCGAGGGTGTCGAGCACGGCCAGCAGGCCCTGGCCGCCGTCCGGCAGCACCTTGCGCGCCAGCAGGTCGATCGCCTGGATCTCGTTCGTGCCTTCGTAGATCATGGTCACGCGGGCGTCGCGCACGATCTGCTCGATGCCCCATTCCTTCACGTAGCCGTGGCCGCCGAAGACCTGCAGGCAGCGGCTCGCGCCGGCGAAGCCCTGCTCGGTGCACACCGCCTTGAGCACGGGCGTGACGAGGCTGCACCACTGCTGCGCGGTGGCGCGGCGCTGCGCGTCGGGGTGGTGCCGGGCGAGATCGAGCTCGATGCCGGTGCGGTACGCGAGCACGCGCAGGCCGTCGGCCCAGGCGCGCTCGGTGTCCAGGATGCGGCGCACTGCCGGATGGCGGACGATGGGATCGGCGGCGCCCGTGCCGCGCAGCGCGCCCGGGGCGCGCATCTGCCTGCGCTCCTGCGCGTACGCGTTCGCCTTCTGCCAGGCGGCGTCCAGCAGGCCGATGCCCTGCAGCGCCACGTGCAGCCGTGCCGCGTTCATCATCACGAACATCGCGTTGAGGCCGCGGCCCGGCTCGCCGACGCGCCACGCAACGGCTTCGTCGAAGCGCAGGACGCACGTGGGGCTGCCGTGCAGGCCCATCTTCTCCTCGATGCGTTCGCAGGCGATGGGGTTGCGCGTGCCGTCCTCGAGGAACTTGGGTGCCAGGAACAGCGACAGGCCCTTCGGCCCCGCGGGCGCGCCCGGCTCGCGCGCGAGCACCAGGTGCACGATGTTGTCCGTGAGGTCGTGCTCGCCGCCGGAGATGAAGATCTTGGTGCCGCGCAGCCGGAAGCTGCCATCCGCCTGCGGCACGGCCTGCGTGCGGGCGAGCCCGAGGTCGCTGCCGGCGTGCGGTTCGGTGAGGCACATGGTGGCGAGCCATTCGCCGCTTGCGACCTTCGGCAGGTAGCGCGCCTTCAGCTCCTCGCTGCCGTGGTGCTTCAGGCATTCGTAGGCGCCGTGCAGCAGCCCCGGCGCCATGGTCCAGCCGTGGTTGGCGGCGCTGAGCATCTCGTACAGCACGCCTTCCAGCACCCAGGGCAGCCCCTGGCCGCCGTCCTCCGGCGCGCAGGCCAGCGAGGGCCAGCCTGCCTGCCAGAACGCGCGGTACGCGTCGGCGAAGCCCGGGGGCGTGGTGACCCGGCCGTCCTCGAAGCGGCAGCCGGGCGCGTCGCCCACTGCCTGCAGCGGCGAGACGACCTTGCCGACGAACTTGCCTGCTTCCTCCAGCACCTGGGTGAGGAGGTCCGCGTCGGCTTCCGTGAAGGCCGGCAGCGTGGGCAGGATCTCGCCGGTGCGCAGCACGTCCAGCAGCAGGAAGCGCTGCTCGTCGACGGGGGGGCGGTAGTCGTTCATGGATTCCGGCAGCTGAAGTTCGCCGCGTCCTCGGGGTTGCCGCTGCCGTTGTAGTGCGCGTACTGCGGATACGGGCACAGCGGCCGCGACCGGCCCGGGAACACCGAGGTGCCGGTGGCCACGATCCTCTGCGGGGCCTGCCCCTTCTCCACCCAGTCGACCAGGGCACCGAGGCCGTCCCAGCTGTCGGTGGCCGCGCCGCCGGAGCAGTGGCCCATGCCCGGGATGAGGAACAGGCGCGAGAAGTCCGCCGTCGCGGCGCCATGCCTGGCGCGCAGGCGCTCGTAGTAGTCGATCGCCTCGTGCGGCGAGAAGATCGGGTCAGCCATGCCGTGCGCGAACAGCAGCTTGCCGTTGCGCGCGCGGAAGCCGGCGAGGTCGACGTCCTTGTCGGTGTCGAACATCCAGTCGTGCGCGTCCATGCGCGCCGGGTCGCGGTCGAAGTCGAAGGCGAAGATCGACAGCGAGCGGTCCGGCGGCGTGACGAAGTAGCCTTGCAGCGCGTCCTGCATCAGGAACACGTGGCGCGAGTTCGCAACGGCCGTCTGCGACGTGCCCAGCTTCCAGTTGCGCCAGTCGTTCGCGGCATGGCCCATCCCGGGATCCCACGGCCAGCTGAAATAGAGCTTGCGGCCCGCGGAGTCCACGGGACCCGCGAACATCTTCTGGAGCGCGTTGACCTGCGGCTGCGACAGGCAGGTGGCGTTCTTCGCGCCGGTGCACTGGAGCGACTTCACGTCGAACTTGCAGGCAGCGGGATGCGAGACGAGCCCGTCGGCCAGCCCGTCCTGCGCGTCGCAGGACTGCAGGATCGCGTTGCGCACGAGGCCGAGGTCCGCATCGGTGAGGGCGTTGGCGAGCACCGGCTTGCCTTCCGCGCCCGCCGGCGCGATGGCCGCCAGCGCCTGCGTGTCCCATGCTGCGGCGATGGTGGCGCCCCTGGAGACGCGCATCGCGGGCGCCATCGCGATCACCCCGTCGAAATACGACGGGAAGCGCTGCGTGAACATCATCGCCTGCCGGCCGCCGCCGGAGCAGCCGATGAAATAGGAGCGGTCCGCGGGCTTGCCGTACCAGCGGCGGATCAGGTCCTTCGCGGTGACCGCCACGCGGTCGTGCGCGTTGTACGCGTTGTCCACGCGCGCGACGGGATCGAAGCCGAAGTCGGCCGTCGGGCCCTGGTGGCCCGCGTCCGTCGTGACGACCGCGAAGCCGCGGTTCAGCGCATAGCCGGGCGCGGCCTGCGGGCCCACGGCGGGACGGATGATGCCGTCGTTGCCGCCGCCGCCCTGGTACAGGAAGCGGCCGTTCCAGTTCGCGGGCAGGCGCAGCTCGAAGCCGATGTGGTACGGCTTGCCGTCCACGCCCACGCGTTCGTTCATGCGGCCCTGGAGGCGGCAGTGCGCGGCGAGCAGGGGGCCGGTGGCCTGGCCCGCGGGCCGCACGGTGTCGGCCGCGACGGCTTCCGCTTCGGTGATGCGCACGCCGGGCACGGCGAACTGCTGCGCGGCGGTGTTGCAGGCGGAAGCGGCGGTGGGCGCCTGCGGGCCGGGCGCACCGCAGGCGGCCAGGAACAAGGAGGTGCCGGCGATGGCCAGCTTGCCGTGCGGAAGGGACTTCATGGGGATTCCGTCAGGAGGCGGCGGACGCGCGCGCGGCGCCGAGGTAGGTTTCGATCACCCGCGGGTCGTCCGCGAGCTGGCTGGCGGGGCCCTGCATGCTGATCTCGCCGGTCTCCAGCACGTAGCCGTAGTCGGCGACCTGCAGCGCCGCGCGGGCGTTCTGTTCCACCAGCAGGATCGAGACGCCTTGCTCGCGCAGCCGCTCGATGATGGAGAAGATCTCGCGCACCACCAGCGGCGCGAGGCCGAGGCTCGGTTCGTCCAGCATCAGCAGCTTGGGTTGCGACATGAGCGCGCGTCCCACCGCCAGCATCTGGCGCTCGCCGCCGGAGAGCGTGCCGGCCAGCTGCGTGCGGCGCTCCTTCAGGCGCGGGAACAGCTCGTACACGCGGTCCAGGCCCGACTTCCAGTTCGGCATGCGCAGCTTCATGGGCCGGAAGCCGCCGAGGACCAGGTTGTCCTCCACGGGCATGGTGCCGAACAGCTCCCGCTTTTCCGGCACGAGCGCCAGGCCCATCATCACGCGCTCTTCGAGCGTGGTCTCGGCGATGTCCTGGCCGTCGAACACGATGCGGCCGCGGGCGGGCAGCAGGCCCATCAGCGCGTTGAGCGTGGTGGACTTGCCGGCGCCGTTGGGGCCGATGACCGTGACGACCTTGCCCTTGGCGAGTTCGAAGTCGAGGCCGGCGAGCACCTCGGCGCGGCCGTAACCGGCGTGCAGCGCGGAGACCTGGAGCAGGGGAGTGTCGGCCATGCTCAGTGCTCCGTTCCCAGGTACGCCGCGCGGACTTGCGGGCTCGCCTGCACTTCGGCCGGCGTGCCTTCCATCAGCTTGGTGCCGAACTCCATCACCACGATGCGGTCGGTGAGGCCCATGACGAATTCCATGTCGTGTTCCACGAGCAGCAGGCTCATGCCTTCGCCCTTGAGCTGGCGCAGCACGTCGGCCAGCGCCTTCTTTTCCTTGTGGCGCAGGCCGGCCGCGGGCTCGTCGAGCAGCAGCAGCGCGGGGTCCGTGCACAGGGCGCGCGCGATCTCCATCAGCCGCTGCGGGCCCAGCGCGAGGTTGCCCGCGAGTTCGTGCATGCGGTCGGCCATGCCGATGCGCGCGAGCTGGCGTTCGGCCTCCGCGAACAGGCGACGCTCTTCCTCGCGGTCCAGGCGCAGCATGGCGCGCGTGGTGCCGTTCGAGCCGCGCATGTAGCCGCCAAGCGCCACGTTCTCCAGCACGGTCATCTCGGGAATCATCTTCACGTGCTGGAAGGTGCGCGAGATGCCGCGGCGCGCGATCTCGCGCGAGGGCAGGCCGCCGATGGGTTCCCCGCGCCAGCGCACCTGGCCGCCGGTGAGCGAGAGCACGCCCGTGATCAGGTTGAAGGTGGTGGACTTGCCGGCGCCGTTGGGGCCGATCAGGCCGACGATGTCGCCGGCGTGGATCTCGAAGCTCACGTCGTTCACCGCCGTCAGGCCGCCGAACTGCTTGCGCACGGTGTCCACCTGCAGCAGCGCCTCGCCGCGGGCCGGCTTGTCGCGCGCGGGCAGGGCGGGCGCGCCTTCCCAGTCGCGCTTGCGGTCCGCGCGGGGCAGGCGCTTCTGCACGAAGGTCCAGAGGCCGTCCGGTGCGTACTTCAGGACCACGACCAGCACGATGCCGAACACGATGGTCTCGAAGTTGCCGCTGGTGCCGATCAGCTTCGGCAGGAGCACCTGCAACTGGTCTTCCAGCAGCTTCACGACGGCGGCGCCCAGGAAGGCGCCCCAGACGTGCGACACGCCGCCGAGCACCGCCATGAACAGGTACTCGATGCCCTTGCCGATGGAGAAGGGCGAGGGGTTGATCGCGCGCTGGAAGAACGCGAACAGCCAGCCGGAGACGGATGCCAGCACCGCGGCGAGCACGAACACCACCAGCTTGTAGCGGAAGGTGGAGATGCCCATGGCCTCGGCCATCGTGGCGCCGCTGCGGAGCGACCGGATCGCGCGGCCCGGCCGCGAGTCGAGCAGGTTGGCGCAGCCCCAGGCGGCGAGCAGTGCGATCGCCCAGATCAGCACGTGCAGGCCGCGGCCGGTGCCGAGGTCCATGCCGAACATCTTGAGCGTGGGGACGCCCAGGATGCCGTCGTACTTGCCCAGCCAGTCCATGTTGCCCATCGTGTAGTAGAGGGCGAGGCCCCAGGCGATGGTGGCGAGCGGCAGGTAGTGGCCGGACATGCGCAGCGTGATCGCGCCGAGGACCAGCGCCGCGATCACGGCGATGCCGACGCCCAGCAGCAGCGCGACCCAGGGCGAGCCGGCGAGCTTCACGGTCATGAAGGCGGCGGTGTAGGCACCGACGCCGACGAAGGCGGCCTGGCCGAAGGAGGTGAGGCCGGCCACGCCGGTCAGCAGCACCAGGCCGAGCGCCACGAGCGCGTAGAGGCCGATGTAGTTGCTCTGGGTGATCCAGAAGTCCGGCACGGGCAGCGCCGGCAGCACCAGCATCACCAGCGCGAAGAGCGGGAAGGCGAAGCGGCGCATCAGTGTTCTTCCCCGTGCGGGTCGGCGTAGGAGCGCCAGAGGAGCACCGGCAGGATCGCGGAGAAGACGATCACTTCCTTGAACGCGCTGGCCCAGAAGGAGCCGAAGCTTTCCAGCAGGCCCACGGCCAGCGCGCCCACGAGGGCGAGCGGATAGCTCGAAAGGCCGGCGAACACCGCCGCCACGAACCCCTTGAGGCCGATGAGGAAGCCGCTGTCGTAGAAGACGGTGGTGGTCGGGCCGATCAGCAGGCCGGACAGCGCTCCGATCAGGGCGGCCATCGTGAAGGCGAGGCGGCCGGCGCCGCTCGACGAGATGCCCATGAGGCGGGCGCCGGCGCGATTGACCGCGGTGGCGCGCAAGGCCTTGCCGCTCAGCGTGCGCTCGAAGTACAGGTACAGCAGCACGATCAGCGCGATCGACGCCACGAAGATGATGATGGTCTGGCCGGGCACGTTGACGGGGCCGGCGGAGAAGCGCTGGTCCCAGAAGCTCGGGTTGCGGAACCCTTCGGCGCCGAAGAAGAACAGGCCCAGGCCCACGAGCGCGAAGTGCACGCCGACGGAGACGATCAGCAGCACCAGCACCGACGCGTCCGCGAGCGATTCGTAGGCGAGGCGGTAGATCAGGTTGCCGAAGGGCGTGACGAGCGCGAGCGTCAGCAGCGCGTAGGCGGCGACGGGCAGCCCGCGCGGCGCGGCCCAGAAAGTGACGAGGGACACGATCACCGGCACGGCGAGCGTCCTGCCCATCGTCCTGGCGATGCGCGCGGCGCCATGCTTGTGGCGCATGCCGTTGGCGAGATCGGACAGCGCGGCCAGCACGGCCAGCGCGAGCAGGAACCACACGGTGCCCGGCACCTGCTTGTACCAGGGCGTGTCCGGCAGCTTGGGAGCGATCAGCAGGGCCAGCGTGAGTGCGCCGAACGCGACGAACTCGCCCTGCGGGATGAAGATGACGCGGGTGACGGCGAACACCAGCACGGTGGCGAGCGCGAGCAGCGCATACACCGCGCCGTTCGTGAGGCCGTCGAGTGCCAGGATGCCGGCGATGGAGAGATCCATTGTTTTTCTGGGAGGGGCTGGAGGCTAGGGGCTGGGGACTAGGGGAGGGTGTGCGGAAGAAAGAGGCTGTTTCCCTAGCCCCTAGTCTCTAGCCCCTAGTCCCTGTTTGCTGCGCCTTCAGGCGCAGCAAACGATCACGGCGCGACGACGAACTTCCCGTCCTTCACCACCAGCATCACGCCCGTCTCGTTCGTGTAGCCCCAGTGGTTGTCCTTGGTCCAGTTCATCACGCCGTGCGAGAAGATGGTGCGGCCCATGTTCTCGGTGGCGTCGCGCAGGGCGTTGCGGAACTCCTGCGTGCCCGGCTTGGCCTTCTTCAGCGCGACCGGCACGATCTTCTCCATGACGATCTCGAAGTCGTAGGAGTGGCCGGCGAACTGGTTGCGGGAACCCGCGCCGTTGGCCTTCTCGTACTTGGTCACGAAGTCGATGGAAGCCTTCTTGGAAGGATGGCTGTCGGGCAGCTGCTCGGCGACGATGGCGGGGCCGGAAACCACGAAGGTGCCTTCCACGTCCTTGCCGCCGATGCGCACCAGGTCCGGCGTCGCGGCCGCGTGCGTCTGGTAGATCTTGCCCTTGTAGCCGCGCTCGACGATCGCCTTCTCGGGCATGGCGGCGCCGGAGCCGGTGGCCACGACGACGATCGCGTCCGGGTTGGCCGCCGTCACCTTCAGGGCCTGCGGCGTGACGCTGGTGTCGGTGCGCGCGAAGCGCTCGGCCACCACGATCTTCATGCCGTTCTTGGCGGTTTCGGCTTCCAGGGCCTTGAGCCACAGCTCGCCGTACGCGTCGGTGTAGCCGATGAAGCCGATCGTCTTCACGTTCTGCTTCTTCATGTGGTTGACCATGGCGTGGGCCATGACGTCGTTGCCCTGCGGCAGGCGGAACAGCCACTCGTCCTGGCCGGGCGGCACGCCGACGGGGGACGCGGCGATCTGCAGCGTCTTGCCTTCGGCGGCGACCGGCGCCATGGCGGCGGCGACCGGGGTCAGCGTGGAGCCGAGGATCACGTCGACCTTGTCTTCCGTGATCAGGCGGCGCGTGTTGCTCACGCCCTTGCCGGGGTCGGAGGCGTCGTCCAGGACGATCAGGTTGATCTTCTGGCCGGCGATCTCCTTGGGGAACATCTGCAGCTGCTTCTGCATCGGGATGCCGAGGCCGGAGCCGGGGCCCGTCAGCGACAGCACCACGCCGACGTTGATGTCGGCGAGGGCGGCGGTGGCGGCCGACAGCGCCACGGCAGCGGCGATCAGGCTACGTGCGATTTTCATTGCTTCTTGTCTCCGTGGGTTGCAGTAAGGAAGGAGGAAAAGTGGTCAGCGCGGCGCCATGCGCAGGGCGCCGTCCAGGCGGATCACCTCACCGTTGAGGTGGGAGTTGGTGACGATATGCGCTGCGAGCCCGGCGAACTCTTCGGGTTTGCCCAGGCGTTGCGGGAAGGGGATGGACTTCGCGAGCGACTCCTGCACCGGCTCCGGCAGCTGCTTCATCAGCGGCGTGGCGAAGAGGCCTGGCGCGATGGTGCACACGCGGATGCCGTGCTGCGCGAGGTCGCGCGCCATCGGCAGCGTCATGCCGACGAGGCCGCCCTTGGACGCGCTGTAGGCCTGCTGGCCCACCTGGCCGTCGAAGGCGGCGACCGAGGCGGTGAACACCATGACGCCGCGCTCGTTGTCGTCCAGCGGTTCCAGCTTCGCGCATTCGGCCGCGAACAGGCGCGAGGCGTTGTAGGTGCCGACCAGGTTGATGTTCACCACGCGCGCGAAATCCTCCAGCGGCGCGGCGCTGCCGTCCTTCTGCACCACGCGCTTGGCGGTGCCGATGCCGGCGATGTTCATCAGGATGCGGGCGGGGCCGTGCTTCTCCGCCGCCTTCGCGATGGCCGCGGCCATGCTCTCCGCATTGGTGATGTCGCACTGGCAGGCGACGCCGCCGATCTCGGCAGCGACCTTCTCCGCTTGCGCCAGGTTCACGTCCAGCACGGCGACCTTGGCGCCCAGGCGCGCGAGTTCGCGCGCGGTGGCTTCGCCCAGGCCGGAGGCGCCGCCGGTGACCAGCGCGGCCTGTCCCTGGATCTTCATGCTTTCTCCTTCTGCGGTTTCAGGGTGAAGGGCAGGCGGTCGTCGTGGAAGGCCTGCACCAGCGCGTCGCGGTGCTTGAGCACCGACCGCTGGTTGATGGAGCCCTTGTCCGTGACCTCGCCCTTGTCGATGGAAGGCGGCTCGTCCATCAGGTGCAGCCGCGCGACGCGGTTGGCGCTGCCGGTGGCCTGCTTCGAGAGGGCGTTCACGACGTCCTGGAAGTGGTCCTGCACCGCGGCGCTCTCCAGCACCTCGCGCAGCGGCGCGTCGGCGCCCAGGTGCGGCGCGAGCTGGCGGATCTTGGGCGTGGGAAAGATCAGGGCGCCGACCTCGTTGCGGTTGAGGCCGGTGATCACGGCGTCCCAGATGTAGGGTGCGCCGGCCGCGATGATCTTCGCGCGCAGCGGGCCCACGCTCACGAAGGTGCCGGTGGCGAGCTTGAAGTCCTCGGCGATGCGGCCGTCGAACTTCAGTCCCTTGTGGATGTCGTTCTCGTCGATCCAGAGCACGGCGTCGCCGGTGCAGAAGAAGCCTTCCTCGTCGAAGGACTCCGCGCTCGCTTCCGCGTTGCGCCAGTAGCCCGGCGTGACGTTGGGGCCCTTGTAGCGGATCTCGGTCTTGCCCTCGGTCGGCACGAGCTTGAGCTCCATGCCGGGCGTGGGCAGGCCCAGGTAGCCGGACTTCACCTCGGGGCTGGTGATGAACACGGCGAAGGGCGAGGATTCGGTCATGCCCAGGCCGGTGCCCATCACGATGCGTTCGCCGATCTCCGCTTCCTGCACCTCGTGCAGCAGGTCCCACACCGGCTGCGCGAGCGCGGCGCCGGCGTAGAAGAACATGCGCACGCGCGACAGCAGCTTCCTGCGCAGCACCGGGTCGGCCTTCATCGCGTGCGCCACCATCTCGAAGCCGGTGGGCACGTTGAAGTAGACGGTGGGCGCGATCTCGCGCAGGTTGCGCAGGGTCTCGTGGATCAGCGCCGGCGTCGGCTTGCCGTCGTCGATGTAGTAGGTGCCGCCGTTGTAGATCGTGAGGCCGATGTTGTGGTTGCCGCCGAAGGTGTGGTTCCAGGGCAGCCAGTCCACCAGCACCGGAGGCTCCTCGGCCAGCACGGGCATCGACTGCCGCATCTGCTGCTGGTTGGCGCACCACATGCCGTGCGTGTTGATCACGGCTTTCGGCAGCTTGGTGGAGCCGGAGGTGAAGAGGAACTTCGTGATCGTGTCCGGGCCCGTTGCCGCCATCGCCGCGTCGACCTTGGCGGTGGGCGGCGTCGCGAGCAACTCCTGCCAGCGCGTGGTCTGGCGGCCCTCGATCTCGCCTTCGGCGAGCACGACCTCGACGTCGTCCGGCACCGCCGCCAGGATCGCCTTGCCGTACGCCCTGGCATCCGTGGTGAACACGAGGCCGGGCGTCAGCGTCTGCAGCACGTGGCGCAGCTTGTCGTAGTCCTGGCTCACGGTGGAATAGGCCGAGGACACGGGGGAGTAGGGGATGCCGGCGTAGAGGCAGCCGAGCGCGATCAGCGCATGCTCCAGGCTGTTCTCGCACAGGATCGCCACGGGACGCTCGGCGGACAGGCCGCGATCGAGCAGCGCCTGCCCGATGCTGCGCGCGTGCTCCAGCGCCTGGCGATAGGTGACCTGCAGCCACTCGCCGCGGCTGCCGTCGGCGAGGCGCTCGCGCCGCGCCATGAAGACGCGGTCCGGCGCGGTTTCCGCCCAGTGCACCAGGCGGTCGGTCATGCGGTTCGCGTACGGTTCCAGCGGCGGCTCGGCGCGCAGGTACTGCGTGCCGCCGGCCTGGCCTTGCAGCACGCCGCGCGTCACGCCGAACTTCAGGGGGCGGTAGCGGATGTCGCCACTCTTCATGGACTCGTCTCCTCCGGGGCCGCGTCAGCTCTTGCCGACCTTGGCGGCGCGGCCTTCGAGGAAGTCGCGCACGCGCTGCTTGGCTTCCGGCGCGCTCTGCGCGATGGCGGCCATCAGAGCTTCGGTCAGGAAGCCCTGGTCGGCGGGCTGTTCGGCGATGCGCGGCAGGGCGTGCATCAGGGCGTAGTTGGTGAGCGGCGCGTTCTGGGCGACGCGCTTGGCGAGCTCCACGGCCTTGGCCGTCGCCTGGCCCTGCGGCACGAGGTACTGCGCGAAGCCGGCGCGCTCGCCGTCCTCGGCGTTGTAGACGCGGCCGGTCAGCATCATGTCGGTCATGCGCGCGGCGCCGATCAGGCGCGGGATGCGCACCGCGCCGCCGCCGCCCACGAAGATGCCGCGCGAGCCTTCGGGCAGCGCGTAGAACGTCGTCGCGTCCGCCACGCGGATGTGGCACGCGGCCGCGAGCTCGAGGCCGCCGCCGACCACCGCGCCGTGCAGCGCGGCAATGACCGGCACGGGGCCGTACTGCACTTCTTCCAGGGCCGCGTGCCACATGCGCGAGTGGTGCAGGCCGGCGCCCGCGTCGCGCTCCTTCAGTTCGGAGAGGTCGAGGCCGGCGCAGAAGTGGTCGCCCGTGCCGTCGAGCACGGCGGCGCGGACGGTCTTGGGCAGGGTCTCGAAGGTGTTGCGGACGGCGAGGATCAGCCCGTCCGAAAGGGCATTGCGCTTGCCCGGGCGGTTCAGGCGCACGATGGCGACTTCACCGTCGATCTCGAGCTGGATGTCTTGGTTGGGGCTCATGGGGACGTTTGCGGAGTGGGCGGATTATTTGTTATAAACAATAACCAACTCAATGCTTTCCGCCCTAGGGCTTACCCTAGGATCGGCACGAATCCGGAGACACAGATGGACCACGCCAACCTCATCGCCATCGACGTGCACACGCACGCCGAAGTCAGCTGCTGGAACCCCTTCGACAACTACGGCGAGGAGTACGACCGCGCGGCCGACAAGTACTTCCGCAGCAACCGCCGTCCCTCGATCGCCGAGACGATCGCGTACTACCGCGAACGCAGGATCGGCCTCGTGATGTTCACGGTGGACAGCGAATCGAAGCTGGGCCGCCGCCGCATCCCCAACGAGGAGATCGCGCAGGCCGCGCGCGACAACAGCGACATGATGGTGGCCTTCGCGAGCATCGACCCGCACAAGGGCAAGATGGGCGCGCGCGAGGCCGAACGGCTGATCAAGGAAGAAGGCGTCAGGGGCTTCAAGTTCCACCCGACGGTGCAGGGCTACCACCCGTACGACAAGATGGCCTGGCCGATCTACGAGGTGATCAACCACTACAAGATGCCGACGATCTTCCACACGGGCCACAGCGGCATCGGCTCGGGCATGCGTTGCGGCGGCGGCCTGCGCCTCGAGTACAGCAACCCCATGCACCTCGACGACGTGGCGATCGACTTCCCCGACATGCAGATCGTCATGGCGCATCCCAGCTTCCCCTGGCAGGACGAGGCGCTGTCGGTGGCGACGCACAAGCCGAACGTGTGGATCGACCTCTCCGGCTGGAGCCCGAAGTACTTCCCGAAGCAGCTGGTGCAGTACGCGAACACGCTGCTGAAGGACCGCATCCTGTTCGGCAGCGACTACCCGCTGATCACGCCCGATCGCTGGATGAAGGACTTCGAGGAAGCCGGCTTCAAGCCGGAAGTGATGCCCGGCATCCTGAAGGGCAACGCGGTCCGGCTGCTCGGACTCGACCAGCCGAAGGCTTGATGCCATGGGCGAGGACTTCTTCCGGAGCCTCGCCCGCCGTGCACGACCGGATCGGTGGGGTTCGCTGGCGCTCACCGTCCGACGCTTCGCGTCGCCACCCTACAAGGCGGGACCGGTCTGCGCGTTGTAGGGTGGTGCGGCGCCAGCCGCAGGCGGTGAGCAACGCGAACCCCACCGATCCCCGCTCACCACCCCCGCTCGGCAGCCACTCCTCCACATCCGCCAGCCGATCCGACCCCCAGAGCGGCTCGTCGTCGACCCAGTCCATCGCCCGCGCCGGCGGCAGCGGATTGCCGCCATAGGGCGAGATGAACTCGAAATGGAAGAGCATGGGAGGCACCTTGGACCTGGCTTAGCAGTAACACGGCGGTGCGCCGCAGCCTACGCGCGGATGCGCCGCGCGCGCACCCGCCGGCTGCAACTCCGCGACACCGGCGGGTTCTAATCCCCATGGACCAGCTGAAAGCCAGCGGAGGGAGGGGCCCTCACTGATGGTGGACTACCTCATCGGCGTCGATGGCGGTGGCAGTGGCACCCGTGCGCTCGTCCATTCCGTGCGCGGCGGCGTCGTGGGCACCGGATCCGCCGGTCCCTCGGCGCTGCAGCAAGGCGTCCCGCAGGCCTGGGACAACGTGCTGGCGGCCGTGCGTCAGGCGTTCACGTCCGCCGGTCGCGACGTTCCGGCCTGGGATCGCTGCGTGCTCGCGGCCGGGCTCTCCGGCGTGAGCCATGCGCCGTGGCGCGACGCCTTCCTGGCCCGGGACCCCGGCTTTGCCGCGCTGGATGCCGAAACCGATTCCTTCACCATGCTGATGGGCGCCCACGGCGGCCAGCCCGGCGCCATCCTCATCGCCGGCACCGGCAGCATCGCCGAAGCCCTCCGCGCCGACGGCTCCCGCGCTACAGTCGGCGGATGGGGGTTCCGCGTGGATGACGAAGGCAGCGGCGGCTGGCTCGGCCTGCAGGCCGTGCGCCACGGCCTGGCCGCCTTCGACGGCCGCGCCAACACGAGCCCGCTCGCGCGCCGCGTCTGGATGCATTGCGGCGACGAGCGCGAGACGCTGCAGGAATGGTGCGGCAGCGCCGGCCAGTTCGAGTTCGCCCAGCTCGCCCGCGCCGTGTTCGAGTGCGAGGAGAGCGACCCCGTCGCGAGCCGCCTGCTCGCGCAGGCCACGTCCGCGCTGGAAGAACTGGCGCTCGCCATCGATCCGCGCGGCCGCCTGCCGCTGGCGGTGGCGGGCAGCATCGGCGAACGCCTCGCCCCGCGCATGCGCCCCTTCGTGCGCAGCCGCATCGTGCCCGCCCAGGCCGGCCCCGCCGAAGGCGCCCTGATGCTGGCCCGCGCCCTCCGGAAAGAGACGGAAGCCGCCCTGTGACGCGCAAGCTGGAAGGACGCATCCTCACCCCCGCTGGCCTCGTGGATGGCGCCCTTCGCATGGCCGCGGACGGCCGCATCGAGGCCATCACCGGCACGCCGGTCGCACCCGAGGCCGTTCGCGATGGCTGGTCCCCCCTGCTGCTGCCCGGTTTCGTCGACCTGCACGTCCACGGCGGGGCCGGGCGCGACATCATGGAAGGCGGCGACGCCGCCTTGCAGGTGACGCGCCGCCATGCGGAGCACGGCACCACCGCGCTGCTCGCGACGACGATGACCGCGCCCGTCGAAGACCTACGCATGGCGCTCGCGGCGATCGGCGAACTCGCCGCATCCGCCGCGCCCGGCGCGGCGCGCATCCTCGGCGTGCACCTGGAAGGCCCGTACATCAACAAGGGGAAGCTCGGCGCGCAACCCGACTTCGCGCGGCCCGTGTCGCTCGCCGAACTGAAGGAGCTCGACGCCCTCGCGCCCGTGCGCCTCCTTACGCTGGCTCCCGAAGTGCCGGGCAACCTGGACGCGATCCCCGGACTCGTCGCGGCAGGTTACCGCGTGCAGATCGGGCACACGCTCGGCACCTACGAAGACGGCGTGCAGGCGCTCGAACGCGGCGCGCGCGGCTTCACCCACCTGTTCAACGCCATGACACCGCTGCACCACCGCATGCCGGGCATGGTGGGCGCGGCGCTGGCGCATGCGCGCTACGCCGAGATCATTCCCGACCTGCTGCACGTGCACCCCGGCGCCATCCGCGCCGCCTTGCGCAGCATCCCTTGTCTCTACTGCGTCACCGACTCCACGGCGGCCACCGGCATGCCCGATGGCGAGTACCGCCTCGGACGCCAGGCCGTCACCAAGTGCCTCGGCGGCGTGCGCCTCGCGGACGGCACGCTCGCCGGTTCCACGCTCACCATGGACCGCGCCCTGCGCAACCTGGTCGACGTGGTCGGCGTGCCGCTGGACGACGCCGCGCGCCGCGTGTCCACCTTCCCCGCCGACTTCCTGCAGATCGCCGACCGCGGCCGGCTGCAGGCCGGCGCATGGGCGGACGTGGTGGTGATGGACAGGGATCTGCGCGTGCAGGAGGTCTTCGTCGAAGGAGGTTCGCTCGATGTCGCGCATGCTCGATGAAGCCCGCGAGGCGCCCGAAGCCGTCGGCCGGCAGCTCGCCGCCGACACGGAACGCTGGCGCGCGTTCGGTGAAAGGCTGCGTGCGCAGCCGCCAGCGTCGCTGCTGACGATCGCGCGCGGCAGCTCCGACCACGCCGCGCATTACGCGGCGTACCTGGTGATGGCGCGGCTTGGCCGCCTGGTCGCCTCGATGCCGATGTCGCTGGTCACGCTGTACCAGTCGAAGATCCGCTGCGAGGGCCTGGCCTCGCTCGCGTTCTCGCAATCGGGGCAGAGCCCGGACCTGGTCAGTCCTACAAGGTATTTCCGGGATTGCGGGGCGCTGACGTGCGCCTTCGTGAACGATGCCGCCTCGCCGCTCGCGCAGGCGGCGGAGTGGCTCTTCCCCCTGCACGCCGGTGAGGAGCGCAGCGTGGCGGCCACCAAGAGTTTCATCGCGCAGCTGGTCGCGGGCGCGCGGCTGGTGGCGTCCTGGCAGGATGATGCCGCACTCGCGGCCGCACTGGAAGATCTTCCGCGCGCGATGCAGCGCGCAGTCCACACCGACTGGTCGAGCGCGTTGCAAACCTTGTCGCAAGCTGACCGGCTGTTCGTCGTCGGTCGCGGCCTCGGACTGCCCGTGGCACTCGAAGCGGCGCTCAAGTTCAAGGAGACCTGCGGCATCCAGGCCGAGGCCTTCTCGGGAGCGGAGATCCAGCACGGGCCGATGGCGCTGATCGAGGAGGGTTATCCCTTGCTCGTGTTCGCGCCGCGCGGCCCGGCGCAGGCGGGCCTGGTGGAACTCGCGTCCACGATGCGCAAGCGTGGTGCACGCGTGCTGCTCGCCGCGCCCGCGGGCGTGCCCGACGCCACGCTGCCGCTCGTGGAAGCGCCCGTCGAAGAACTCGACCCCGTGTGCGCGATCCAGAGTTTCTACCCGATGGTCGAAGCACTCGCGCGGCTGCGCGGCAACGATCCTGACAGCCCGCGCCACCTGAAGAAGGTGACGCGCACGAGCTGACACGGGGAAATCCCCACTGTCGTTTACACGCTGCTGTCGCTCGCGCAAGGAACGCGCGGCCCTTGTTTTTATCTACCGTTCACCTACAGTGAAGTCGGCGTTTGGACTACATGCCGCGTTGAGTCAGAACGCCGCTCGCGGAGTACAGTGACAGCCGCACTGCGCGAGATCGGTTCCAGTGCGTAACGAAGGAGGCTTCATGGACGTCGTCCGCAATTTCCTCACGCGATACGAACAAAAGCGCGAGGAAGAGATGTCGATCGAGGAATACCTCGAGCTGTGCAAGAAGGAGCCGCTGACGTACGCCACGGCTGCCGAGCGCATGCTCGCCGCGATCGGCGAACCGGAGATGGTCGACACGCGCCACGACCAGCGCCTCTCCCGCATCTTCGGCAACAAGGTCATTCGCGTCTATCCGGCGTTCAAGGATTTCTACGGTCTCGAGGAGCCGATCGAACAGGTCGTCTCGCACTTCCGGCACGCGGCGCAGGGCCTGGAAGAGAAGAAGCAGATCCTGTATCTGCTGGGGCCGGTGGGCGGCGGCAAGTCGTCGATCGCCGAGCGCCTGAAGCAGCTGATGGAGCACATCCCCTTCTACGCGCTCAAGGGCTCGCCGATGAACGAGTCCCCGCTGGGCCTCTTCAGCAACGACGAAGACGGCCCGCTGCTCGAACAGCAGTTCAACATCCCGCGCCGCTACACGCAGAAGATCCTGTCGCCGTGGGCCGTGAAGCGCCTCGAGGAATTCGGCGGCGACATCCGCAAGTTCAGGGTCGTCAAGCGCTACCCGTCCATCCTCAAGCAGATCGGCATCGCCAAGACGGAGCCGGGCGACGAGAACAACCAGGACATCAGCTCGCTGGTCGGCAAGGTCGACATCCGCAAGCTCGAAAGCTTCGCGCAGGACGACCCGGACGCCTACAGCTACTCCGGCGGCCTGTGCCTCGCGAACCAGGGCCTGCTGGAATTCGTCGAGATGTTCAAGGCGCCCATCAAGGTGCTGCACCCGCTGCTGACGGCCACGCAGGAAGGCAACTTCAAGGGCACCGAAGGCTTCGGCGCGATCCCGTTCGACGGCATCGTGATGGCCCACTCGAACGAGAGCGAGTGGAAGGCCTTCAAGAACAACAAGAACAACGAAGCCTTCCTGGACCGCATCTACGTGGTCAAGGTGCCGTACTGCCTGCGCGTGACCGAGGAAGTGAAGATCTACGAGAAGCTGATCTCCAACTCCTCGCTCGCCGAAGCGATCTGCGCGCCCGGCACGCTCAAGATGATGGCGCAGTTCTCGGTGCTCACGCGCCTGAAGGAGCCGGAGAACTCGAGCATCTTCTCCAAGATGCTCATTTACGACGGAGAGAACCTCAAGGACACGGACCCCAAGGCCAAGAGCTACCAGGAGTACCGTGACTACGCCGGCGTCGACGAGGGCATGACGGGCATCTCCACCCGCTTCGCCTTCAAGATCCTGTCGAAGGTGTTCAACTTCGACAGCAACGAGGTCGCCGCGAACCCGGTGCACCTGATGTACGTGCTCGAACAGCAGATCGAGCGCGAGCAGTTCCCGGCCGAGACCGAGCAGAAGTACCTCGCGTACATCAAGGAACACCTGGCCACCCGCTATGCGGAGTTCATCGGCAAGGAGATCCAGACCGCGTACCTCGAGTCCTATTCGGAATACGGCCAGAACATCTTCGACCGCTACGTCACGTACGCCGACTTCTGGATCCAGGACCAGGAATTCCGCGATACGGACACGGGCGAGATCTTCGATCGCGCCGCGCTGAACGCGGAGCTCGAGAAGATCGAGAAGCCGGCGGGCCTGTCCAACCCGAAGGACTTCCGCAACGAGATCGTCAACTTCGTGCTGCGCGCGCGTGCGAACAACGCCGGCAAGAACCCGGTGTGGACCAGCTACGAGAAGCTGCGCACCGTGATCGAGAAGAAGATGTTCTCGAACACGGAGGAACTGCTGCCGGTCATCAGCTTCAACGCCAAGGCCTCCGCGGACGAGGCGAAGAAGCACGAGGACTTCGTCGACCGCATGGTCGACAAGGGCTACACGAAGCGGCAGGTGCGCCTGCTGTGCGAGTGGTATCTCCGCGTCCGCAAGAGTTCGTGATCCGGTGAAAGCTTCAACAGGCCACGTGACTTGAACAGAGGAAGGGCCGCCCAGTGAGCAATTCGAGCGGAGGCGAGCGGTCCATGCTCCACCAGGTCATCGACCGCCGCCTGTCGGGCAAGAACAAGTCGGTCGGCAACCGGGAGCGGTTCCTGCGCCGCTATCGCGACCAGATCAAGGAAGCGGTGCGCAAGGCGGTCGGGGACCGCAGCATCCGCGACATCGAGGAAGGCGCCGACATCACGCTGCCCAAGCGCGATGTCACGGAGCCTACCTTCGGCCACGCGCCCGGCGGCAGCCGCGAGCTCGTGCACCCGGGCAACCAGGAATACATCCGGGGCGACCGCATCCAGCGCCCGCAAGGCGGCGGCGGCGGTGGTTCCGGCGGCAGCGGTGCCTCCCCGGACGGGCAGGGCGAAGACGACTTCGTCTTCCGCATCAGTCGCGAAGAGTTCATGAACTACTTCTTCGACGACCTCGCGCTGCCCCGCATGATCCGCACGCAGCTGCTCGCCGACGTCCCCGAATGGAAGTTGCGCCGCGCCGGCTTCGTGAGCGAAGGCAACCCGACCAGCCTGCACGTGGTGCGCTCGATGCGCGTGGGCCTCGCCCGGCGCATCGCGATGGGCGGCGACGCGCGCCTGGAACTGAAGCGCGCCGAGGAGCAGCTCGAAGACCTCGAGCGCCGGCCCGACGCCGCGCCGCCGGAAGTCGAGATGCTGAAGAAGCGCGTGGTGGAACTGCGCGAGCGCCTGAAGAAGGTTCCCTTCCTGGACCCCTTCGACCTGCGCTACCGCAACCGCGTGCGCGAGCCCAAGCCCACCAGCAAGGCGGTGATGTTCTGCCTGATGGACGTCTCCGGCTCCATGGACGAATCGCGCAAGGACCTGGCCAAGCGCTTCTTCATCCTGCTGTACCTGTTCCTCACGCGGCACTACGAGAAGACCGAGGTGGTGTTCATCCGCCACCACACGCAGGCCGCCGAGGTCACCGAAGACGAGTTCTTCCACGCCACGGAAAGCGGCGGCACGGTGGTCTCCAGCGCGCTCACGCTGATGAACGAGATCATCCGCGCCCGCTACATGGGCAGCGAGTGGAACATCTACGGCGCACAGGCCTCCGACGGCGACAACTGGCAGCAGGACTCGTCCAAGTGCCGCGAGCTCCTGGACAACAAGATCCTGCCGCTGGTGCGCTACTACGCCTACGTGCAGGTGGCCGACGAGGACCAGAACCTGTGGGAGGAGTACACGCGCGTGCGTGACGCCAACCCGCACTTCGCGATGCAGAAGATCTGCACCCCGTCCCAGATCTTCCCGGTGTTCCGGGACCTGTTCAAGAAGCAACCCGCAGGGGCCACATGATGGAAGAAGCACTCCTGACGCCTTCCGACGCGAAGCGCAAGGACGAGAGCAAGCGCCTGCCCAGTCCCTCGGACTGGAACTTCGAGCTGATCGACACCTACTTCCACGCGATCCGCCGCACCGCCGAGCGCTTCGGGCTGGACACGTATCCCAGCCAGCTGGAGCTGATCTCGTCCGAGCAGATGCTCGACGCGTACGCCTCGGTGGGCATGCCGGTGAACTACCGCCACTGGTCCTACGGCAAGCACTTCATCCAGAACGAGAAGAGCTACCGCCGCGGCCACATGGGGCTGGCGTACGAGATCGTGATCAACTCCGATCCCTGCATCGCCTACCTCATGGAGGAGAACACGATGCCCATGCAGGCGCTGGTGATGGCGCATGCCTGCTTCGGGCACAACTCCTTCTTCAAGGGCAACTACCTGTTCCGCATGTGGACGGACGCGAGCTCCATCATCGACTACCTGGTCTATGCCAAGAGCTACGTCGCCGAATGCGAGGAGCGCCACGGCATCGACGCGGTGGAGCAGACGCTGGACGCCTGCCACGCCCTCATGAACTACGGCGTCGACCGCTATCGCCGCCCGCAGAAGATCTCGATGGTGGAGGAGGAGAATCGCCGCAAGGACCGCGAGGCCTATCTCCAGCAGCAGGTCAACGACATGTGGCGCACGCTGCCCACCAAGGCGGGCAAGCAGGCGAAGAAGGAGGCCAAGCGCTTCCCCGAGGAGCCGCAGGAGAACATCCTGTACTTCATCGAGAAGAACGCCCCGCTGCTGGAGCCGTGGCAGCGCGAGATCGTGCGCATCGTGCGCAAGGTCGCGCAGTACTTCTATCCCCAGCGCCAGACGCAAGTCATGAACGAGGGCTGGGCCACGTTCTGGCACTACACGCTGCTCAACACCATGTACGACGAGGGCCTGCTCTCGGACGGCTACATGATGGAGATCCTCAGCTCGCACACCAACGTGGTGTTCCAGCCGCCGGTGACGCACCCGGCGTACAGCGGCATCAACCCCTACGCCCTGGGCTTCGCGATGTTCTCGGACATCAAGCGCATCTGCCAGAACCCGACCGACGAGGACCGCGAGTGGTTCCCGGACATCGCGGGCAGCGACTGGATCAAGTCGCTCGACTACGCGATGCGCCACTTCAAGGACGAGAGCTTCATCGGCCAGTACCTGTCGCCCAAGCTGATGCGCGACCTGCGGCTGTTCGCCGTGCTGGACGACGCGGCGCAGTCGGAGCTGGAGGTCGCGGCCATCCACGACGAGAACGGCTACCGGCGCCTGCGCGAGTCGCTCTCCCGCCAGCACGACCTCGGCTGGCGCGAGCCGAACATCCAGGTGTGGAACGTCAACGCGCGCGGCGACCGCTCGCTGACGCTGCGCCACATCCGCCACAACGACCGGCCGCTGGACAACAGCGCCGAGGAAGTGGTGAAGCACGTCGCGCGCCTCTGGGGCTTCCGCGTGCGGCTGGAAAGCGTGGACGCCCACGACCGCGTGATGCAGCACTGGGAAGTGACGCCGCCGCAGCATCACTGACACAATGCGCGGGCGCATGAAGACGCCCGCCGCCAAAGCCCTCCCGCTCGTCCTCGTCCTGACGCTGGTCTGGGGCACCAACTGGGCCCTGTTCCCGCTCGCCGTCCAGGAAGTCTCCGTCTGGACCTTCCGTGCCGTCAGCCTCACGGTCGCCGGCGCGCTCCTCCTCGCCTTCGCTCGCGCGCGCGGCATGCCGGCCACCATCCCGCGCCGCCACTGGCCCGCCGTGACGGCGGCCGCGCTCATCTACCTCGTGGTGTGGAACCTCGCCAGCACCTATGCGGCGATCCTGATCCCTTCCGGCCAGGCGGCGATCCTCGGGTTCACGATGCCCTTGTGGACCGTGCTGGTCGTGTGGATCGCGTTCGGCGAGAGGCCGTCGCCGCGGATGCTGCTGGCGATGGCACTGGCTGCCCTCGGCGTGGCGTTGCTCGCGATCCCCGCCCGCACGGCCTACGCCACCGCGCCCGCGGGTTTCCTCCTCGGGCTGCTGGCCGGCCTGGGCTGGGCGGTCGGCACCGTGGTCCTGAAGCGCGCGAACGTCCCGGTGCCGGCGCTCGTGCTCACCGGCTGGCAGTTGCTGATCGCGGCGCTCCCGCTGGCGATCGGCGCGCTGTGGCTGGGGCGAGGGCAGGGCCATGCCGTCTCGCTGCAGACCATCATCGTCATCACGTACATCACCATCGTGCCGATGGCGATCGGCAATGCGGCGTGGTTCGCCATCGTCGGCCTGCTGCCGGCGAGCGTCGCGGGGTTGTCGTCGGTGATGGTGCCCATCGTCGCGATGGTCACCGGCGCGATCGTGCACGCGGAGCCGCTGGGGCCCTGGCAGCTCGGTGCGATGGCGTGCTCCGCCTGCGCGCTCTATCTCGCGCTGGCGAAGCGGCAGGAAACGAAGCCGCTCAGCGACCGCTGATCGGCGGATTGCCGTTGTCGCGGGTGGCGTCGTAGGCCGTCGCCAGGCCCATCGCCGCGGCCCAGACCGCCACCGGCGCATTCACGCCGAGACCGATCGGCGGGTTCCCGCCCTGGCCCTGGCCCATGACCGCCGTCGACGGCCCGCTGGGCGTCAAGGGCTGCAGCGCCGCCTGCAGCTGCTTGCAGGTGAGGGTGGACAGGATGGTGACCGCATGGCCCGGCGGCACGGTCAGCGTGCAGCCGTCGTTCATCTGCACGGTGGTGGACGACGAGCTCGTGGTCAGGATGCGCGAGCCGTGCAGCAGCGGCATGCCCTTGGTCACCGCGGTGGCGGTGCCGCCGGTGACGACCGTGGCCACGCCGTTGACACTGGAGACCGTGCCGATCGCCTGGGCGAACGCGGGCGCAGCCGCGAAAGCTGCCAGCAGGGCGAGGAGGGTGGGGACCTTCTTCATGGGCATCTCCGGTGATGAGCCTCAGGCCGCACGGTAGCACCAGCCGGCGCGGTCGGCAACGGGATCTTGCCTCCGCAGGTCCGCCAGCCCGGAAGTTCTGCACTGCCGGGCTGGGGCGAGGGGGCCTCAGGCCGCCGCTTCGGCGGCATCGCCGGCCGCCGCCGGGCGGGCCGGGGCGTGCAGCTTCTGCGTTTCCTCCGCGGCCTGGGCCGCCAGCTCGGCGAGCACTTCCAGCGGCTCCTCGTCCACCGGCTCGGCGTCCGCCACGGCGATGGCTTCCGGCTGCACGCGCAGTTCCGGCTCCAGCAGGGAGAGGTTGTTGCGCCCGATGCCCAGGTAGGTGAAGCCCGCCTGCGCCATCACCCACGGCTCGTAGATGTTGCGGCCGTCCAGCACCAGCGGGCAGCGCATGGTGTCCTTCAGCGCCCGCAGGTTGGGGCTCTTGTACGTCTTCCACTCCGTGACCAGGACCAGCGCATCGGCGTCGCGGGCCGCGTCCAGCGGCTTGCCGACGAAGGTGATGTTGCGCAGCAGCTCGGGATGGTCTTCCAGGTCTCCCGCCAGCGCGCGCGCCGCCTGCTCCTGCGCCACCGGGTCGTGCGCGCGCACCTTGGCGCCCGCGCGCAGCAGCGCGCCGATCAGCAGGCGGCTCGGCGCCTCGCGCATGTCGTCGGTGCCCGGCTTGAACGCGAGGCCCCACACGGCGAACGTGCGGCCCTTCAGGTTGCGGCCGAACTGCGCCCACACCTTGTCCAGGAGCACCTGCTTCTGTTCGTGGTTCACGCGCTGCACGGCATCGAGCACCTTCAGCGGCAGGCCGTTCTCCTGCGCGGTGCGGCACAGGGCATCGACGTCCTTGGGGAAGCAGCTGCCGCCGTAGCCGGTGCCGGCATAGAGGAAGCTGTAGCCGATCCGCGGGTCGGAGCCGATGCCCTGCCGCACCAGCTCGATGTCGGCGCCCACGCGATCCGCGAGGTTCGCCAGCTCGTTCATGAAACTGATGCGCGTGGCGAGCATCGCGTTCGCGGCGTACTTGGTGAACTCCGCGCTGCGCACGTCCATGACGCGCGTGCGTTCGTGGTTGCGGTTGAACGGGCGATACAGCTCGCGCAGCAGCGCCAGCGCACGTTGGCCGTTCGCGTCCTCGTCGACGCCGAGAACGATGCGGTCCGGCCGCATGAAGTCCTCGATCGCCGCGCCTTCCTTGAGGAACTCGGGGTTGCTCGCGACCGCGAAGGGGATCTCCACGCCGCGCTTCCCCAGTTCCTCGCGCACGGCGGCCGCGACTTTCGCCGCGGTGCCGACCGGCACCGTGGACTTGTCGACGATCACCTTGAAGCCGTCCATGTGGCGGCCGATCGCGCGCGCCGCCGCCAGCACGTACTTCAGGTCGGCGCTCCCGTCCTCGTCGGGAGGCGTGCCCACCGCGATGAACTGCACGTCGGCGAAAGCGACGCTCGCCTTCGCGTCCGAGGAGAAGACGAGGCGCCCTTCCTCCACGTTGCGCTGGATGATCTCCTCGAGGCCCGGCTCGTGGATCGGCATGCCGCCGGCGTTGAGCAGGTTGATCTTCGCCTGGTCCACGTCCAGGCAGAACACGTTGTTGCCGAGTTCGGCGAGGCAGGCGCCCGTGACCAGGCCCACGTAGCCCGTGCCGACGATCGTGACATTCATCTGGTGCAGCTCCCTCCGCTCTTGTGCGGTGTGCGGCACAGGGTAAGGACCTTCGTCGATCGCGGTGCTGGCGCGCGGGCCTTGTTCAATCGTAGGCACCCTCCTACGATTTTTCGGGCGGTTTACGCTGGCTCTCCAGTTGTGTCGATCGTGACGATGGCTGCGCTGTTGTCACGAGAGGGTTCACACCATGATGTCGCGAGAAGCGAACCTGCCGCGCAAGGCCATGCGCGTCGCCATTCCCCTGTTCGTCGAGATCGACGGAAAGAGCCACGCCGCACGCGACTGGTCCACCACCGGCGTCGGCCTCGGCGACCTCGAGCGCGTGCCGCAGGAGGGAGAGCTGGTGCAGGCGCGCCTGAGCTTTCCCATGCTCGAGTCGACGCTGCTCATTCCCGTGCAGCTCGTCTACCGCGGCGAGCACGAAGGCGTCGCGGGCTTCGAGTTCAAGGACCTGTCGCCGCGCAACCGCCGCATCCTGCGGCACTACATCGAGCTCTCGCTCGACGGCAAGCTCGGCGACGTCGACGACATTGTCGCCGTGGCCGCGTTGCCGGCGGCCGAGACGCCCGTGGGCGCACCGCTGACGCTGCAGGGCGCCCAGCAGGTCCTGCCGCGTCCGAGCCGCGCGCGCGCCTTCGGTGCGGCATTGCTCGGCCTGGGCGTGATCGCCGCGGCCGCGGGCATCGTCTGGTACAACATGACGTACCAGCTCGAGGGCACCGGTTTCGTCTCCGGCAGCATCGCCCGCGTGACGGCCAACCACGAAGGCCAGGTCGCGCGCCTGCTGGTGCAGCCCGGCTCCCGCGTCGAGGCCAACATGCCGCTGTTCGCGGTCGAGAACCCGCAGCTGCGCAACGAGATCGATGCGCTGGAGCAGCAGGTCGCGGCGCTCTCCGCCGAGCAAGCCCGCCTCTCCGGTGCCCGCCGCCAGGCCGAGGCGGGGCTGCTGCAGGCCATCCGCCGCGACTACGCGCAGCGCGAGCAGGAGCTCGCCACGGCCCGCGGCCTGCTGCAGCAGGGCGTGATCACCGAGCGCGACATGCTGGTCGTCGCCGACCGCGTGCAGGGCCTGCGCCAGGACTACCTGCGCCAGGTCGCCGAGGGCGCGACGCGCACGCAGAGCATCGACTCCTCCGACGTGGTGAACAAGCTGAAACTGGAGCTCGCAGCGAAGAAGGTGCTGCTCGCGCGGCAGGAAGTGGAGCGCGTCGTGAAGGCGCCGGTGCGCGGCAAGGTGTTCCAGGTGGACCGCCAGGCCGGCGAGTTCGTCTCCGCGCAGGACCCCGTGGTGCTGCTGGAAGCGGACGTCACGCCGAGCGTGCTGCTGCGCGTGCCGAACGACGACGCGCTCAAGCTGAAGCTGGGCATGCCCGCCACGATCTACGTGCCCTACGAGGACCGCAAGTACAGCGCCACCGTGTCCGCCATCGGCCTGGCCGCCGCATCCGCCTCGGCGGCCGCGACGCAGGAGGGCGGCCTCAACGAGACGCTGGTCAAGATCGACTTCGCGGACAAGGGCGTGCGCCTGCCCGCGAACGCGCGCGTCAACGTCTGGATCCGCAATCCCTCGCTGCCCTGGTCATGACGCGTGCGTCCCCCCGGCTGCAGGCGCTGCGGTCCGCCTTGCTGCCCCTGGCGCTGTACGGCGGCGGCGCCTTCCTGTTCCTCACCTGGGCGCGCCAGGGCGTGCACCCGCTGCACGAGGACGTGCTGTTCGCCATCGGCGTGCTGGCCGTCTGGCGCTACGGCTGGCAGGTGCTGCATTACGCCCGTGCCGCGTACTACGCGCTGTGGCACTACCCGCGGCTGCGCGCCGCCGCGCGCCGGGCGGCGGCAGGGCGCCACTGGCCCTCGCGCATCTTCGTCGTGCTGCCCTCGTACCTGGAGGAGCCCTGGGTGAGCATGGAGGCGATGCAGGCGCTCATGACCAACATCGCCGGCCTGCCCTGCAGGGCGACGGTGGTCGCCTCGGTCGGGAGCGACCGCGACGAGTCCGTCATCGCCGCCGCATGGGAGGCGCACCCGGCGCGGGATCGCGTCGAGCTCGTCTTCCAGCGCCAGAGCCAGGGCAAGCGCATCGCGCTCGGCCACGCGCTGCGCGCCGTGGCCCGCAGGTACAACGACGAGCCGGACAGCATCACCGTCCTCCTGGACGGCGACTCCTGGCTGGAGCCCGACGCGCTCGCCAAGGTGCTGCCCTTCTTCATGGCCTACCGCGACCTCGGCGCGGCCACCACCAACGAGATGGCCTACATCCCGGGCCAGGACGCGTGGTACCGCGACTGGTTCGCGCTGAAGTTCGGCCAACGGCACGTGCTGTTCCAGTCGCACAGCCTGTCGCACAAGGTGCTCACCCTCACGGGCCGCTTCTCGGTGTTCCGCACCTCCATCGTGGTGGCCGAGGACTTCCTGCAGCAGATCGAGAACGACACGATCGACCACTGGCTGTACGGGCGCTTCCGCTTCCTGATGGGGGACGACAAGAGCTCCTGGTTCCACGTGCTGAAGAACGGCTGGAACATGCTCTACCTGCCGGACGTGACCTGCGTCTCGCTGGAAAGCCGCGAGCAGGGCTTCCTGCGCGCCAGCCTGTCGCTGCCCTACCGCTGGTTCGGCAACACCATGCGCAACAACCCGCGCGCGCTGGCCCTCGGGCCCTGGCGCACGGGCTGGTTCATCTGGTTCGTGCTGCTGGACCAGCGCCTGTCGATGTGGACTTCGCTCGTGGGGATCAGCGGCGCCGTCGTCCTGGCCGCGACCAAGTCGCTGCTGTACCTGCCGCTGTACGTCGCCTGGGCGACGCTGGTGCGTACGGTGCAGCTGCTGGTGATCGCGCTGCATGGCCACGCCGTGAGCCTGCGCACCGTGCCGATCATGCTGTACACGCAGTGGGTGGGATCGGTGGTGAAGATCAAGGCATGGCATCACCTGGCCGACCAGAACTGGAGCAAGGGCAGGGCGTCGCAGTCGGCCGCACCGCGCGGCGGCATGCTGCGCCGGCTGGCGCCCACGGGCACGATGACGATGGCCTACCTGGCCTTTGCGCTCGCCATCCTGCTGGTGCACAGCGCGCTGCGCTTTCCCGGCGCGGAGCTGTTCGCGCGGGAGGCGGCGCCTTCGGCGGAGGTGCGGCTGGACGGGGTGCGCGCGGACGACGGGCGTGACGATGCCGCGGCGCTGCAGGCGCTGATCGACCGCCAGCCTGCGGGGCCCGTGACGATCCGCCTGCCGGCGGGCCGGCTCGATTTCGAGCACCCGCTCGTGATCCGCCGCGACGGCGTCACGCTGCTCGGGGCCGGCGCGGACCGCACGCGGATCGTGTCGCACGTGCGGGCGCCGGAGGAAGCGGTGCTCCGCGTCGAAGGCCAGCCCGGCAAGCGCGTGGGCTACCTCGCGCAGCCGCTGGGGCCGGACGACACCCTGCTGCGCGTGCCGGGCGCCGCGGCCTTCGAGCCCGGCTCCCTCGTCTGGCTCAAGGAGCCGAACGACGACCGCTTCCTGCGGCAGATCGGCAGCCGCACCTGGAACCGCGAGTACCCGTACCTGCGCCAGGCGCTGGTACAGGTGGCCAGCACGGAAGGCGAGGGGGTGCGGCTCGCCGCGCCGACGGGCGTGCGTTTCGACGCACGGCGCACGGAGGTCCTGCAGGTGCGGCCCGTGCGCGGCGTGCGCCTCGCGGACTTCGCCGTGGAGCAGCTCGCACCGGGGCACGACATCGCCGCGCTGCGCCACGTCTACGAGAACGCCGTGCCCGACGCGGCCGTGGACGCCATCTCGCTGATGTGGACGCAGGACGTGCTGGTGGAACGCGTGGCCGTCCGCAATGCGGGCCGCCATCCGCTCTCCATCGAGCAGAGCCACGGTTTCGCGGTGCGCGGCTGCGTGCTGGACGGCGCCTGGAACAAGGGCGACGGCGGCAGCGGCTACCTGCGCATCGCGCGCAGCTACCGCGGCACGGTGGAGGGTTGCGAGGTGCGGGGCATCCGCCACATCGCGCTGCAGTGGAGCTCCGCGTTCAACCAGCTGCGCGACATCGCCACCGAGGTCGACGTCAACTTCCACGGCGGCTTCAGCCACCACAACACCGTGAGCAACGTGCGCTTCGCCATCCCGCCGGCGCACCACTGGGGCCCGGTGTTCACCACGCCGGACGACGCCCGCTGGGCACCGCCCGACGGGCCGGGCAACGTGGTCCTCAACGCGGCTGGGACGACAGCGAGTACAGCTCCCCCGGTTCGCGCGGCTTCACGATCGCGCTGATCTCGGTCAGCACCTCCAGCACGTCCAGCCGCGCGGTGAGGATCTCGCGCTGCAGCTCCCACAGGCGCAGCGTCAGTTCCTCCACGTCGCGGTCGGCGTCGACGGGCAGCGAGGCAACGGGGTGGTCCATGCGATAGCAGGCCAGCTCCAGCTTCTGGCGCACCATGCGGTTCTCGGCCTGCAGCAGCCGCATGTCGTTCTGCTTCAGGCGCAGGCGTTCGGAGAGCAGGGCGAGCTTCTGGGACAAGGCGGCGCGCACCGATTCGCGCTGCTCCGCGTAGAGGTCGCGCGAAGCCTGCGCCGCCTGCTGCAGCCCGCGGTCGCCGTCGAGGGGGATGCGCACGCGCACGCCGGCGGCGTTGTACGGACCGCGGTCGAAGTCCTTGCTGCGTTCCAGGTACAGCCGCACGGACAGGTCGTCCTCGCGCCGCGGCAGGATGCCCGCGCGTTCGCCCTGCACGGCAAGCAACTGCGCATCGGGCGAGCGCTCGAAGGCGCGGTCGGCGAGCTCCGGGTTCGGCTGCAGCTGGACATCCTCGATGCGGTTGATCAGCTCCTGCGCCTGCGGGTAGACCAGCACGTCGCGCGAGCCCGCGTAGTGCCGCATGCGCAGTTGCGCGCGCTCCGCCTTGAACTCCATTTCGGCGACGTCCGCGCGGGTCGCCCGGCCGGCGGCGAGCTCCTGCCGGCGGCGCTCGAGCACCGGCCGCACCGCATTCGCCTCGCGTTCGTACAGCACCGCGAGGAGCCGGTTGCGCATCTGCTCCACCGCGAGCAGCTGCTCCTGCACCTGGCGCTGGCTCGTGTCGCGCAGCAGCTGCAGGTACTGCGTCTTGCCTTCCAGCCGCAGCCGTTCGAGCTGCCGCTTGCTCTCGAAGCGGCCGTCCTTGTAAAGCTCCCACTCCAGGCCGTAGGTGTAGCGGGACCCGTAGTCGGTGGCGAAGGACTGGTCCGCCTGCCCCACCGCGTAGAGCCCGTTGAAGGGGACCAGCGTGTCCAGCCGGCCGAAATAGCCATCGCGCTGCTGCTCCATGCGCTCCAGCATGGCGCCGTTGACGGAGTTCCCCGGTGAAGCGGTGGACGAGAGCGGCGGCACCAGCTGGCTGGTGAGCGCCTGGCTCGTCATGCTGTTGCACAGGCTGCCCGCGAGGCGCAGCCGCACCGGCGGCGCGGCCTGCGGCGCCTGCGCCTGCGCCTGCGGTGTCGCGGGTGCAGGCCTTTGCTGCGCGTGCGCGGCGAGTGCCGCCGCACACGCCAATGCGAACGCCGCGCGCGCGACGGCCGTGGGCCCTGATCCTTGCTTCAATTCCGGTCCTTCCTGTCCTTGTGCTGGCGCAAAGAAAGAGCCGAGGGGCAAGGGTGCGGCGCACCTCCTGCCCTCTCGGCTCCTCTGCGCAAAATTCTAGGCGAGTGCGCTGCCGCGCGGGGCCGTTTCGCCCGTCGGGAGGGCGCGGGCGTGACGTGTTCCGGCCGAGCACGGCGCGTTTCGCGCGCCCGGCTGCCGTCATGGGACCTTGGTCCGATGGCCCGCCCGGCCACAAATCCCGAACATGCCTCCAGCCCGCGGAGGATGGACCGCCGCCGGGCATCGCGTCGCACCGGGAGCACCATGAACGACCCCACCCAACACCTGTCGCGCAGCGGCGAACTGTCCGCCAAGGTGGGCCAGCTGCTGCAGAAGCGCCTGGCCGTCGCCCACGAGCACTTCCACGAGAGCGCGCGCAAGGCGATCGACGCCTACGGCACGGCCGCTGCGTCCGGCGCCCCGCCTTCTCCCTGGGATGCGGTCGCCGGCGCCACCCAGTACGCCGTCGATTTCGCGCAGCGCTCCGTCCTGTTCTGGGACACGCTGCGCGAGCGCGGCAACAACTTCGTCGAGCAGACGCGCGCCGGCCTGCCGCCGGTGCTGCACTTCCAGTACGAGATGGTGATGGACGGCCGCGGGCTGCCGCAGCCGGTCAACTACGCGCTGGTGCGCATCGTGCCGCCCAAGGGCGTGGAAGTGGACGACCAGCTGCGCCCCTACGTCATCATCGATCCGCGCGCCGGCCACGGGCCCGGCATCGGCGGCTTCAAGGACGACTCGCAGGTCGGCGTCGCCTTGCGCGAAGGCCACCCGGTCTACTTCGTCATCTTCTTCCCCGATCCGGAACCCGGCCAGACCCTGCTGGACGTCTGCAACGCCGAGAAGCTCTTCGTGCGGCGCGTGCGCGAGCTGCACCCGGATTCGCCCAAGCCGGCCATCGTGGGCAACTGCCAGGGCGGCTGGGCCGCGATGATGCTGGCCAGCGCCAACCCCGACGACACCGGCCCGGTCGTCATCAACGGCGCGCCCATGTCGTACTGGGGCGGTGCCTGGGAGGAGGGCGAGGGCGACAACCCGATGCGCTATGCGGGCGGGATGCTGGGCGGTACCTGGCTCGCGTCGCTCACGTCCGACCTCGGCGCGGGCAAGTTCGACGGCGCCTGGCTGGTGCAGAACTTCGAGAACCTGAACCTCGCCAACACCTACTGGGACAAGTACTACCACGTCTTCGCCAACGTCGACACCGAGCCGCCGCGCTTCCTGGAGTTCGAACGGTGGTGGGGCGGCTTCTACCTGATGAACCGCGAGGAGATCGAGTGGATCACCCGCAACCTGTTCGTCGGCAACAAGCTGTGGAAGGGCGGCGTGCAGTCGGGCGACGGCGGCGTCTTCGACCTGCGCGGCATGAAGGTGCCGGTCATCCTGTTCGCCTCGATGGGCGACAACATCACGCCGCCGGAACAGGCCTTCAACTGGGTGGCCGACGTGTACGGCAGCACCGAGGAGATCAAGGCGCGCGGGCAGGTGATCGTCGGCCTGCTGCACCAGGACATCGGACACCTGGGCATCTTCGTGTCCGGCAAGGTCGCGAAGAAGGAGCATGCGCAGATCGTCGAGGTGATGGAATCCATCGAGGCGCTCGCGCCCGGCCTGTACGGCATGCACATCACCGAGCGCAAGGGCGCCGACGGCAAGCCCGCGTACGAGGTGCACTTCGAGGAAAGGCGGCTGGAGGACCTGACGCCCCACCTCAACCGCTTCCGTCGCGCCGACGAGAAGCCCTTCGAGGCCGTGGCCGCCTTCTCGGAGTTCAACCAGCGCGCCTACGAGCTGTTCGCCCGTCCCCTGGTGCAGGCCGTCTCCAGCGAGCTCGGGGCGAAGCTGGCGCGCAACTTCCATCCCCTGCGCTTCCAGCGCTGGGCCGTCTCGGACCTGAACCCCGCCGCGTGGTGGCTCAAGCCCGCGGCGGACATGGTGCGCCAGCAGCGCAAGGCGCTGCCCGCCGAGCATCCTTCGCGGCAGGCGGAGAAGCTGATGTCGCAGCTGACCAGCGCATCGCTCGAATACACGCGCGCCGTGCGCGATGCGTTCAGCGAGGCGCAGTTCTTCCAGCTGTACGGCAACCTGTTCTCGATCTACCTCGCGGACCGTCCCGAAGCGCGCGTCGGAGCGCGCGAGGCGACGCAGGACCCGCGGCAGCTGCCCGTGGTGAAGGAGGCGCTGGCGTCCATCGACCACGGCGGCTACGCCGAAGCCACCGCGCGCGCAGCCTACCTGCTGGCGCGCAAGGGCGAGCCGCTGCCGCTGGAGCGCCTGGAGCTGAAGAAGGAGCTCATGACCGAGTACAAGGGCCTGCTTCCGGCGATGTCCCTGGACGAGGCGCGCCGGGTGCGCGGCGAGCAGGAGCTGATCGTGCGCTACGAGCCCGAGAAAGCCATCGAGACGCTGCCGCAGCTGCTGCCCGAGAAGTCGGACCGCGACCGCTTCCTGTCGCTGCTGGAGCGGCTGCTCGCCGACAAGCGCGTGCAGGGCGTCAAGCCGCTGCCGGAGCAGGTCGCCATGCTGGAGCGCATCCGCACCACCGTCGGCGGCAACGGCGGCGCGCGCCGCGCCCCGCCCGGGCGCCGCCCGCCCGGGCGCCGCCATGGGCAGGGAGCCGCGCGATGAGCTCGCACCTGAACTACGAGCGCCTGCTGGCGCGGGCCAGGACGCTCCCGGCCGTGGCGACCGCCGTGGCCCACCCCTGCGACGTCGCGTCCCTCACGGGTGCCGTCGACGCCGCGAAGATGGGCCTGATCGCGCCCATCCTCGTGGGTCCCGCCGGCAAGATCCGCGCCGCGGCGCAGCAGGGCGACCTCGACATCGCGAAGTACGAGATCGTCGACGCGCCCCACAGCCACGCGGCGGCCGACGAAGCCGTTCGCCTCGTGCGCGAAGGCCGTGCCGAATGCCTGATGAAAGGCAGCCTCCACACCGACGAACTCATGGCCGCGGTCGTCTCCCGCGAAGGCGGGCTGCGCACGTCACGGCGCATCAGCCACTGCTTCGTGATGGACGTGCCGAACCACGACACGCCCCTCGTCATCTCCGACGCCGCCGTCAACATCGCGCCCACCCTGGAAGACAAGGTGCACATCGTGCAGAACGCGATCGACCTGATCCACGCCCTCGGCGGCGAGGAGGCGCGCGTGGCGATCCTCTCCGCAATGGAGACGGTGAACCCGAAGGTGCAGTCCACCATCGAGGCGGCGGCGCTGTGCAAGATGGCCGACCGCGGCCAGATCACCGGCGGCATCCTCGACGGCCCGCTGGCCCTGGACAACGCCATCGACCTCAAGGCGGCGAAGATCAAGAAGATCGATTCGCCCGTGGCCGGGCGCGCCAACGTGCTGATCGTCCCCGACCTCGAGGCCGGCAACATGCTCGCCAAGAGCCTCAGCTTCCTGGCGGATGCCGATGCCGCCGGCATCGTGCTCGGGGCCAAGGTGCCCATCATTTTGACCAGCCGGGCCGATTCGGTGATGACGCGGCTCGCGTCCTGCGCGGTCGCTTCGCTGGTCGCGCATGCGCGGCGCGAGGCGCTGTCCAGGGCCGTGCAGTAAGGAGCGGGCCATGGCAGACGCGATTGCGGTCCTCAACGCCGGCTCGTCCAGCATCAAGTACTCGCTGTTCCTGCTGCGCGGCGACGCGCTCGAACTGACCTTGCGCGGCCAGGTCGAAGGCCTCTACACCCGCCCGCGCTTCATCGCGAAGGACAAGGACGGCGAGTTGCTGGAAGAAACCACCTGGGCGGAAGGCGTGGAGATGGGCCACGCCGGCGCCCTGGACCACCTGGTGCCGTACGTGCGCAGGCACCTGGGCAGGGACAACCTGGCGGCCATCGGCCACCGGGTGGTGCACGGCGGCATGGACTTCGACGCCCCCGTGCGCGTGACGCCCGCCGTCGTGCAGCAGCTGCGCCGCTTCGTGCCGCTCGCGCCGCTGCACCAGCCGCACAACCTGGCGGCCATCGACATCGTGCTGCAGCGCCTGCCCGACCTGCCGCAGGTGGCGTGCTTCGACACCTCCTTCCACCGCGGCAACCCGGAGGTCGCGCAGATGTTCGCGCTGCCGGCGCAGTTCCATGCAGAGGGCGTGCGGCGCTACGGCTTCCACGGCCTGTCCTACGAATACCTCGCGAGCGTGCTGCCCGACGTGGACGAGCGCGCGGCGCAGGGGCGCACCGTGGTGCTGCACCTGGGCAACGGCGCCAGCATGTGCGCGCTGCAGGGCGGCAGGAGCGTCGCCAGCACCATGGGCTTCACGGCCGTCGACGGGTTGCCCATGGGCACGCGCTGCGGCGCGGTGGACCCGGGCGTCATCCTCTACCTGATGGACCAGCGCGGCATGGACGTGCGCGCCATCGAGAAGCTGGTGTACCAGCAGTCGGGGCTGCTGGGCGTGTCCGGCATTTCCAGCGACATGCGCGCGCTGCTCGCGAGCGACGACGCGCGGGCGCGCACCGCGATCGACCTGTACGTCTACCGCATCCGGCGCGAGCTCGGCTCGCTGGCCGCGGCGCTGGGCGGCCTGGACGCGATCGTGTTCACCGCCGGCATCGGCGAGCACGCGGCCTTCATCCGCGAGCGCGTCTGCGCGGATGCGGCCTGGCTGGGCGTGGAGCTCGACCCCGCCGCCAACGCGAAGGGCGGCCCGCGCATCAGCGTCGCCGGCAGCCGCGCGTCGGCCTGGGTCGTCCCCACCAACGAGGAACTGATGATCGCCCGGCACGCGCGCGCGCTGGTCGCCGGATCCGGCAGGAGCGTTCGATGAAACCCATCCCCACCCCACCGTTGAAGGGCATGAAGGCGCTGGTCGCCGGCGTCGCCAACGAGCATTCCATCGCCTGGGGCTGCGCCTCCGCGTTCCGGCAGCTCGGCGCCGACGTGGCGCTCACCTACCTCAACGAGAAGGCGAAGACCTACGTGGAGCCGCTGGCGCGCCAGCTCGAGGCCCCGCTGCTGCTGCCGCTCGACCTGGCGAAGCCCGGGGAGCTCGAGGCGGTGTTCGAGCGCGTCACGCAGGCGTGGGGCAGGCTCGACATCCTGGTGCACTCGCTCGCGTGGGCGCCCAAGGAGGACCTGCAGGGCGGGCTGCTGGAGAGCAGCTCCGAAGGGTTCTGCAAGGCCATGGACATCTCCTGCCACTCCTTCGTGCGGATGGCGCGGCTCGCGGCACCGCTGATGGCCGACGGTGGCACGATGATCGCCATGAGCTACCACGGCGCGCAGAAGGTGGTGAGCAACTACAACCTGATGGGGCCGGTGAAGGCGGCACTGGAAGCGTCGTGCCGCTACCTGGCCTACGAGCTCGGGGCCAAGGGCATCCGCGTCCACCCCGTGTCGCCGGGGCCGCTGAAGACGCGCGCGGCGTCCGGCCTCAAGGACTTCGACCTGCTGCTCAACGAGGCGCAGCGCCGCTCGCCCATGGGCGAGCTGGTGGACATCATGGACGTGGGCTTCGCCTGCGCCTACCTCGCCACGCCATACGCGCGCCGCATCACCGGCGGCACCGTGTACGTCGACGGCGGCGTGAACATCATGGGCTGAGGAGGGGAATGCCATGCGCATCGTGATCGGCAACCTGCCCGACGACGTGGACGAGGAGGGGATCCGCGATGCCCTCTCCCCCTTCGCCCCCGTGGAGGCCATCCAGCTCGTGCACGACAGCGGCGCCCCCACGGCGGTGATCGAGCTGGAGACCACGCGCTCGCACGCGGAGCAGCTGGCCAACCGCATCCGCGGCCGCCTGTACCAGGGCAAGCCGCTCAACGCGTGGGTGCCCACGATGGACTGGTGACGTGGCCGGCGCGCTGATCGACCGCCTGGTCGCGGCGCTCTTCGGCCGCGAGGATGCAGCGCCCGACCAGGCGCTGGTCGCGGAGATGACCGACCTGGTGGTCGACACCGTGGAGCCCCGGGTGCGGGCGCAGCGGCGCTATCGCGAGAAGCTGGAGCCCTGCATCCGCACGACCATCGCCTGCCTGCGCGAGGTGGGCCGCGCGCCGCTGGAGCCGCTGCTGCTGGCCCGCGCGCGGTGGGGCGAGGACCGCCGCCTGAACGCGTTCTTCGCCACGGCGGAGGACGTCCCCGCGTTCCTCGGCCGCAGCAAGGAGTTGCGCAGCTTCTTCGCGGCGCAGCCCGGCGTGCACGAGGCGTTCGCGCTCCTGGGCATGCGGCGCGAGGAGAAGACGGTGTTCGCGCCGCGGCTGCAGGGCGGCATGCTGATGGAAGACGTGGCGCAGACCACGGTCGACTTCACCGGCCATCGCCTCGTGGGGCTGGCCGCGGACGAGGCGCAGGCCCGGCTGGAGGTCGGCAAGCGCATGGTGCTGCGCCTGGCGCAGGTGGCCCTCGGGCGCATCCTCGAGATCGACCGCCAGGGCCTGAAGAAGGAACAGCACAAGGCGTACCTCTCGACCCGCCTGCGCTTCCTCAAGCTGGCGCAGGACGGCATGCAGGGCATCGTCGACGATCCCGCCACCATCGCGCAGCAGGTCGCCGACGTGAAGCGGGAGCTGGACGCGGCCGTGAAGGACTACATCGAGGTGAAGTCCAGCCTGGTGACCCTCGACGGCTACATCGCGCAGATCGAGGAGGTCTTCGCGCATCCGGAGCGCCACGTGGCGCTCACGCGCACCGAGCTGCGGATGAACCGCATGAACGTGAAGGCCGACCCCGGGCAGGCGGACGCGCCCGAGGCGCTGACGCTCGCCGAGCTGCGCATCGGCGACCGGCCCGCGGCCGTGATCGCCTTCGTGCGCTGCCCGCGCGCGGAGATGCCCGCGGAGCAGGACCTGCTGGCGCGGGCGGAGCGGTTCCTGTAGCGGGCTGCCCGCACCGCTGCTACATTGCCGACGACACCGGGCGCAGCCCGCGGGAGCAGCCATGTACGCAGCGCAATTGTTCGCGGGCCAGCGCATCCTGGTCACCGGCGGCGGTACCGGCCTCGGCCGGGCCATGGCCGAACATTTCCTCGCCCTGGGCGGCGACGTCGCGATCTGCGGCCGCCGGAAGCAGGTGTGCGACGAGACGGCCGCCCAGTGGCGCGAGCGCTTCCCGGGCCGGCGCGTCGACACGTTCGGCGTCGACATCCGCGTCGCGCAGGCGGTCGAGGAGATGGTCCAGGCGCTGTGGGACAGCGGCGGGCTCACTGGCCTGGTGAACAACGCGGCAGGCAACTTCATCGCGCCCACCGAGAGCCTCTCGCCGCGCGCCTTCGACGCGATCGCGAACATCGTCTTCCACGGCACCTTCTACGTGACGCAGGCAGTGGGCAAGCGCTGGATCGAGGAGGCGCGCAGCGGGCAGTGGAAGCCGGAGCAGCCTTGCCGCAGCGTGATGAGCATCATCACGACCTGGGTCGACAACGGCAGTCCGTACGTGGTGCCTTCGGCCATGAGCAAGGCGGGTATCGACGTCATGACGAAGTCGCTCGCCGTGGAGTGGGCCCGGCACGGGATCCGCCTGAATGCCGTGGGCCCGGGCGAGATCCCCACCGAGGGCATGAGCAAGCGGCTCAATCCCGGCGAGGAGCCCGGCGCGCGCAGCAAGGCGCGCAACCCGATGGCGCGCGCGGGGAAGATGGACGAGTTGCAGAACCTCGCGGCCTTCCTGATGGCGCCGGGGCAGTGCGACTGGCTCACGGGCCAGAGCATCATGATGGACGGCGGCAACGCACTCGCCACCGGCGGCAACTTCTACGAGCTGCGCGACTGGAGCGATGCCGACTGGCAGGCCGCGCGCGAGCGCATCGAGGCGCAGAACGCCAAGGACAAGGCGCAGCGGTGAGCGAGTTCGCCACGCAGCAGCTTCCGGCGGAGCGCACGGGGGTCGCGCCCGATGGCTCGGACGTGCGCGTGCTCCTCGGCCTCGCGGGCGGCGGCATGGCGCATTTCGAGCTGGCCGCGGGCCAGGTCGCACGGGCTGTCGTGCACCGGACGGTGGAGGAGGTGTGGTTCGTCCTCTCCGGCCGCGGCGAGATGTGGCGCAGGCAGGGCGCGCGCGAGGAAACGGTGGTGCTCGAGCCGGGCGTCTGCGTCACGATTCCCCTCGGCACGCATTTCCAGTTCCGGGCGTCGCCGTCCGAAGGCGTGGCCGCCGTGGCGGTGACGATGCCGCCGTGGCCAGGCCCGGGCGAAGCGGTGTTCGTGGAAGGTCCCTGGCCGGCATCCTTCCCGGCTTCCTGATCCCAGATGAAACAAGCAACCGAAACCCTGGAGGGCTCCGCCTTCATCGACCAGCGCATCGCGGACCTCGCCGACTGGCGTGGCGACACCCTGCGCCGCATGCGCCAGCTGATCCGCGCTGCCGACCCGGACGTCGTGGAAGAAGTGAAGTGGCGCGGCACGCCCGTGTGGTCGCACGAGGGGATCCTCTGCACCGGCGAGACGTACAAGGCGGTGGTGAAGCTCACGTTCGCCAAGGGCGCGTCGCTGCCCGACCCCGCGAACTTGTTCAACGCCAGCCTGGAGGGAAACACGCGGCGCGCGATCGACATCCGCGAAGGCGAAGAGGTGGACGCTGCGGCTTTCCAGGCCCTGGTCCGGGCGGCGGTGACGCTGAACGTTGCCGGCACCAGGGCGAAGAAGCGGTGAACCAGCGCGGCGAGGAACGCTTCAAGACCGTGCTGCAGGTGATCGCCATCCTGCTGCTCGCGGGCATGGTCGGCATGATCCTGCACAAGGGCTACGCCGACGTGAGCGCGCTCACGCGCGAGAACGGCAGCGGCGACTTCTGGCCGGCGCTGCTGCGCTACGTGTTCCGCAACCTCGCCGGCGGCTAGCGAGCCGCCTGGCGTCCGCGAGACATCGTCCGTGGCGCCGACGCCGCGTCCGGCTTGTCCCTGCCCGCGATCTGCCGGATGATCGCTGCAACCCAACCGTCGAGCCGTGACCGACACTGCGCGCTTCCCCCTCGAAGGCGGCTGCGACTGCCGCCACGTGCGCTACCGCATGCGCACGGCGCCGCTGTTCGTGCACTGCTGCCATTGCCGGTGGTGCCAGCGCGAGTCGGGCGCGTCCTTCGCGCTGAACGCGATGATCGAGGCGGACCGCGTCGACGTGCTCGGCGGCGAGCCCCTCGTCGTCGACACGCCTTCCGAGAGCGGCAAGGGCCAGCGCATCGCGCGCTGCCCGCGTTGCCACATCGCCGTGTGGAGCAACTATGCCGGCGCCGGCCCGCGCGTGCACTTCGTGCGCGTGGGCACGCTGGACGACCCCGACGCGCTGCCGCCCGACATCCACATCTTCACCGCCTCGAAGCAGCCCTGGGTGCAACTGCCCGCCGGCGTGCCGGCGGTGCCCGAGTATTACGACCGCCGGCAGTACTGGCCGGCGGAAAGCCTGCAGCGCCGCGACGTCCTGCTCGGACGCGCGTGAAGCAGCCCACCGGAGACCGAATGCGCAACACGCCCCTGATCACCGTCGCCACCCTCGCTGCCGCGCTGCTGCTTGCCGTGGCGCTCAACCCCTCTCCGGAGCGCCACCGCGAGCGCATCAAGGAGGCCGTGGGCGAGCGCAGCCCGGTCGCACGCGTCTTCGGGGTCGGCGCGCTGAAGGCGTTCGCGTCGAACTACCACTCGCTGGGCGTCGCGTCGTATACGCAGGCCGGCGACAAGACGCTGTCCGTCGGCGCCTTCGGCATGGTCTTCGTGATGCAGTAGGTCCGCGGCAGCGGTCGTATCATCGCGCCGGGACGCACTCCCGGGAGGCCGCCATGGCCGAGTCCGATCGCCTGTTCGCCGGTTCCATCCCGCAGCTGTACGAGCAGCTGCTGGTGCCGCTGATCTTCGAACCCTACGCGCGCGACCTCGCGCAGCGGCTCGCGCCCCTCGGGCCGGCCGATGTGCTGGAGGTCGCGGCCGGCACCGGCGTCGTCACGCGCCGGCTCGCCGAGTCGCTGCCGTCCACGACGCGCATCGTCGCCACCGACCTCAACGCGCCCATGCTGCAGGAGGCGCAGCGGCGCGGCACGGCGCGTCCGGTGGAGTGGCAGGTGGCCGACGCGATGCAGCTGCCGTTCGACGACGACAGCTTCGACGCGGTCGCCTGCCAGTTCGGCGTGATGTTCTTCCCGGACCGCGGTCGCGCCTTCGCCGAGATGCGGCGTGTGCTGCGTCCCGGCGGCGTGCTCCTCTTCAACGCCTGGGACGCCATCGCGCACAACGAATTCGCCGACGTGGTGACGGAGGCGCTCGTGCCGCTGTACCCGCAGGATCCGCCGCGCTTCATGGCGCGCACGCCGCACGGCTACCACGACCCGCACGCGATCGCGCGCGACCTGGGCGAGGGCGGCTTCACGACGGCGCCGGACATCGTCACGCTCACGGAGCGCAGCTGCGCGAGCGGGCCAGAGGTGCCGGCGATGGCCTACTGCCAGGGCACGCCGCTGCGCAACGAGATCGAGGCGCGCGGCGGGCCGGGGCTGCTGGCGGCGACGCAGGCGGCCACGCAGGCGATCGCCGCGCGCTTCGGCATCGGCGAAGTCGATGGAAAGATCCAGGCGCTGGTGGTGAGTGTTCGGCGTTAAGCCGCAGCGGTGCGGATCACGGTGATGTGCTCCGTCCCGCTTTCCGGCAGCCACACCTCGCCCTTGCGGCCCAGGATCTGCCGGACGTTGCCGCTGTCGCGCGGCAGCGGGAAGCGCTCGAACTTCTCGCCGCCCGCGTCGAACGACCAGACCGCGTTGCCGCCGAAGTCGCTCACCCACACGCGGTCGCGCTCGTCGACGTACACGGCGTAGATCATCGGGTTGCTGCCCGGGACCTTCCATGCCCGCCAGCTGTTCGCGGCGGGGTCATGCACCGACACTTGGCCGCTGTTCCACTCGCTCACCCAGATGCGGCCGCGGCTGTCGCTCCAAACGCGGCGCGCGCCCTGGCCGCGCGTCGGCGGCTCCACGATGCGCGAGTCGCCCGTCTTGCGGTCGATGTGCGCGATGAACGAGCCGGCCAGCGAACACCACCAGACCTCGCCCGCGGGCGTGGTGCAGATGCCGTAGGGGCCGCGGCCGCGCGGCGCCTCCTTCACGCTGACCTGGCTGGTCTTCACCGCCAGCTTGCCGACGTAGCCGGCCTGGCCGGTGAACCAGAGGTCACCGTCGCCGTCGAAGGCACAGGTGTTGAGGTTGGCCCAGGGCGTGCCCGCCGGCAGGCGATGCACGCTCACCTTGCGGTCGGGCCAGCCGACGCGGACGATCGCGTTCTGTCCGCCATCGGTCAGCCACGCGGCATGGTCCGGCCCCTGGATCACGCCGTGCGGCGACGAACCGGAGCCGAGGGGGATCAATTCCGTCCGGCCGGTGGACGGCTCGAACCAGCCCAGGTGCCCGCTCGCCTGCGCCGAGAAGAAGACGCCGCCGTCGGGCGCCGGCGCGACGTCGTGGATGCCGGTGCGCCGCGAGGTGGCGAGCTTCCACGACTGCATGGGCCCGCTCGCCTGCGCGTGCGAAACGGAAGGGAGCAGGGCGCCCGATGCGAGCCAGGCCAGCACCGGACGGCGGGACAGCGGGAACCGGGACATGGCAAGCCTCCTCGCGCGTGCGCCGCGCCATTGTGCGCGCCGCCCCGGGGCGGGCTCAAGAGGCCGGTGCGATGCCCAGGACCTCGACGCCGTCGTCGCCGCGGCGCGTGCGCGCGTGCCGGCCGAGCATGGCCTGGTCGGCGAGCGCCTTCGCCAGGCTCGCGCTGGCGGCGATGCGCCAGCCTTGCTCCGCGGCCGCTTCCTCCAGCGCGCCGACGGCGTGCACCGCCTCGCCCGGCACCAGGGCGTGACCCTGGTCGCCGTGCAGGCCGTCGGTCATCGCTACCAGGGCCACCGGCCCGGCGTGCAGCGCGACCTGCACCTTGCGTTCGCGCGGGACGCTCTTGGCCAGGGCCACCGCGGCGCGCAGCACCCGCACTTCCACCGGCGTGGTCATGGTCTCGGCGTCGCCCGCGAACACCGCCATCAGCTTGGGACCGTAGGGCAGCACCTGCGTGGCCCCGAACAGGTACAGCGTGTCGCGCGCGGCCTGCTGCACCTGCTTCACGCGTTCGGCGAGCGCCGTCTCGCCTTCCGCGGGCGTGTCGCCGATCAGGTCGGCCAGCAGCAGGAAGGCGCGCGCGTAGTGCAGGTCGGTGGCGCCGTGCGCCTGCGTCCAGCGCTTGTTGATCTCGCGCTGCAGCTGGCTCTCGTAGTGGCGGCCGAGGGTTTCCTTCTGCCGCTCGAGCGCGCTCTCGACGATGCCCGACACCGAGCTGCGGAACGCCTCCTCCTGCACCTGCCGGCGCGCCAGCACGGCCAGCACGGCCTCGCACAGCTCGTCCGGGCGGTAGGGCTTGGTCAGGTAGTCGTCGGCGCCCGCCGTCATGCCCTGCCGCATGTGCTTGCGGTCGGACATGGCGGTCAGCAGGATTACGGGAACGGAGGCGAGGACGGGGTCCGCGCGCAGCTGCGCGAGCACGTCGTAGCCGGTGACCGCCGGCATCATCACGTCGCAGACGATCACGTCCGGCCGTTCCTCGCGGGCGACGCGCAGGCCTTCCACGCCGTCGCCCGCCTCGCGCACCTCGTGCCCGGCCTTCTTCAGGGCGAACCGGGCGACGAAGCGTTGCGCTTCGTCGTCCTCGATCAACAACACAGCTGCCATGCGGCGATTCTCGACGAAAAAAAGCGCCGCGGAGGCGGCGCTTTCCCGGCAGCGGCGACGTTTACTTGTCGCCCCAGACCTCGCGGGCGGTGTCGATCACCAGGCGCAGCTTGTTGCGCTGCGCCTCCACGTGGATGTTGTTGCCGTGCACGGTGCTGGAGAAGCCGCACTGGGGCGACAGGGCCAGCTGCTCCATCGGCGCGTACTTGGCGGCCTCGTCGATGCGGCGCTTGAGCGCGTCCTTGTTTTCCAGCTGGTCGAACTTGGTGGTGACCAGGCCCAGCACGACGGTCTTGCCGGGCTTGAGGTAGCGCAGGGGGCGGAAGTCGCCGGAACGCTCGTCGTCGTACTCCAGGAAGAACGCGTCGATGTTCATCTCGGTCAGCAGCGCCTCGGCGACCGGCTCGTAGTTGCCGGCGGCGGCGTGCGTGCTCTTGAAGTTGCCGCGGCACAGGTGCATGGCCAGCAGCATGCCTTCGGGCTTCTGCGCCACGACCTTGTTGATGAACTTCGCGTAGCGGTGCGGCAGCTCGTTGGGGTCGTCGCCGCGCTGGCGGGCGGCCTCGCGCATCTTCTCGTCGCACAGGTAGGCGAGGTTGGTGTCGTCCATCTGCACGTAGCGGCAGCCCGCGTCGTACAGCGAGCGCAGCTCGTCGCCGTAGGCCTTGGCCACGTCGTCGTAGAAGGCCGGGTCCAGCTCGGGATAGGCATCCTTGCTGATGCCCGCGCGGCCGCCGCGGAAGTGCAGCATGGTGGGCGAGGGGATGGTCACCTTGGGCGTGCGGCCGGCGGAGACCTGCGACTTCAGGTACTCGAAGTCGGCTTTCTGGATGTCCTTGGCGTGGCGCACCTTGTCGACGACGCGGATCACCGGCGGGGCCAGTTCCTCGGTGCCGTCCGGCTTCTTGATCGTGACCGGGATGTCCGTCTTGACGCCGCCCAGCTGCTCCAGGAAGTCGATGTGGAAGTAGGTGCGGCGGAACTCGCCGTCCGTGATGCTCTGGAGGCCCACGTCCTCCTGGAACTTCACGATCTCGGTGATGGCCTGGTCTTCCACCTTGCGCAGCTGCTCGGGCGTGATGTCGCCGCGGGCCTTCTGGGCGCGGGCCTCGAGCAGGTACTTCGGGCGCAGGAAGCTGCCGACGTGGTCGTAGCGGGCGGGGAGTTTCATCATGGTGGTGTCTCTCTCGGGAAGCGGTGATCTTAAACGGTCGGGCGGGCGGTCTTGCTGGGGTGCGCTGCGCGCAACCCAGCCTACGGACGCGGCTTGCGTAGGCTGGGTTGCGCGCAGCGCACCCCAGCATCCACGTCACAAATCCAGCACCAGCACTTCCGTCTTCGCCCGCGAGCAGCAGGGCGTGAATTGGTCGTTCTTCGCCTTCTCGTCGTCGGTGAAGTACAGGTCGCGGTGGTCGCACTCGCCCTGCAGCACCCGGGTGATGCAGGTGCCGCACACGCCTTGTTCGCAGGAGGTGAGGATCTCGATGCCGTGCTTCTGCAGCGCCTGCACCACGGTCTCGTTGGCGGCCACCTCGTAGGTGGCGCCGCTGCTGGCGACCTTCACCTGGAAGGGGCGGTCGCCCGTGGTGTCCTGCGCCACGGCGCCGAAGTACTCCAGGTGCACCTGGTCCTTGCCCCAGCCGAGGCGCTCCGCGGTCTTCACCACCCAGTCGATGAAGCCGGTGGGGCCGCAGACGTAGACGTGCGTGCCGGGCGCAGGCCTGGCCAGCACTTCCTCCAGCTGCAGCTTCTGCTCCGCGTCGGCGTCGTCGAAGTGGAAGTCCACGCGCTCGGCCCAGTCGGACGCGACGATCTCGTCGCGGAAGGCGGTGCGCGAGGGCGAGCGGGTGCAGTAGTGCATCTCGAACTCGGCGCCGATCTTCGCCAGGCGCTGCGCCATGCACAGGAGCGGCGTCACGCCGATGCCGCCCGCGAGCAGCAGCGTGCGCTCGGCGTGCACCAGCGGGAAGTGGTTGCGCGGCTCGCTGATCAGGAGCGTGTCGCCCTCGTTCACCGCGTCGTGCATGCCGCGCGAGCCGCCGCGCGAGGCGGGGTCGCGCAGCACGGCGATGCGGTAGCGGTGCTGCTCCGCCGCGTCGTTGCACAGCGAATACTGGCGCGTGAGCCCGCCGGGCACCTGCACGTCGATGTGCGAGCCGGCGCTGAAGCCGGGCAGGGCGGAGCCGTCCGGCTTCACCAGCTCGAAGCTGGCGATGTCCTGCGCTTCCTGCTTCCTGCGGGCGACCTTGACTGCGATCTGGGTCATGTCAGGCGGCCTGCTTCTGGGGTTGTTCGGCGGCGATGAGGCGGTCGATGATGCGGCGCGACTGCACGCCGCCCGCGTCGATGTTCAGCATCAGCAGCTTGCGCTCGGGGTACTTCAGCAGGTTCTTCTGCTGCGCCTCCAGCACCGCGGTGTCCTCGGAGAACACCTTCGCCTGGCCGTCGCGGATCTGCGCGGTCAGGTTGGTGTCCTTCACGTTGAAGTTGCGCGCCATGCCCCAGAAGTACCACATGGAGGTCTCGGTCTCGGGCGTGAGGAAGTCCACGACGATGCTGGACGCCTTGAACTTCGGGTCGGCGTCGTAGCCGCCCTTGCCGGCGAGCGCCACGCCCACCTCGATCATGATGTGCGACGGCGGATAGAAGTGGCAGACCTGCCAGCGGTCCACCGGCTGGTCGTCGGGCAGGCCGTTGCCGCGCAGGTTGGCCTTCCAGAAGGGAGGCGCCATCACGTTCTGCATGAAGCGGCTGGTGATCACGTGGTCGCCCTCGGTCTTCGTGGTGACCGGCGTCTCGTCGATTTCCTTCTGGCCGATGCTGCCGGTGTGCACGTAGGTCTCGTGCGTGAGGTCCATCAGGTTGTCGACCATGAGGCGGTAGTCGCAGTGGATGTGGTACAGGCCACCGCCGTACGCCCAGTCCGGGCTCTCGGCCCACGCCAGGTGGTGCAGCTTGGCGGGATCGGCCTGCGCCGCGTCGCCGGGCCACACCCACACGAAGCCGTAGCGCTCGATGACCGGGAAGGACTTGATCTTCGGGAAACCCTGCACGCGCTGGCCGGGCATGGCGACGGTCTTGCCGTCGCAGCCCATCACCAGGCCGTGGTAGCCGCAGACCAGGTTGCCCTCGCAGACGTAGCCGAGCGAGAGCTGCGCGCCGCGGTGCGGGCAGAAGTCCTCGACGGCCGCCACCTTGCCGTCGGATTGGCGGTAGAAGGCGATCTTCTCGTTGCAGATGGTGCGGCCGAGAGGCTTGTCGTCGATCTCGTCCGGCATGCAGGCGACGTACCAGGCGTTCTTGGGAAACATGGGCGGGGTCCGGCAGGGTTGGGGAAAAGTGGCCGTGATGATACGTCACGGGATACCGGTTGTATACAGGGATCGGCCGACAAGCGCGTTCGCGCGCCGCGGTCTGCCTCTGGCGAAGGTGGATTGACGCCCGCATGGCCCGCGGTTAATCTCGGTCGAATGTATACAGGAACCTCAGCATGAGCGCCAGGATGCCCGCCTCCCCCACGGACGAATCCGGCGGTTCGCAGGCGGTGAAGGCCCAGTTGCGCCTGCGGGAGATGATCCTGGCCGGCGAGCTGCCCGGCGGCACGCGCATCGCCGAGCTCACGCTGGTGGAACGCCTGGGCGTGTCGCGCACGCCGATCCGCGCCGCGCTGATGCGCCTGGAGCAGGAGGGCCTGCTGGAGGCGCTCCCCAACGGCGGCTATGCCGTGCGCACCTTCTCCGAACGCGACGTGTCCGATGCCATCGAGCTGCGCGGCACGATGGAAGGCCTGTCGGCGCGGCTGGCCGCCGAGCGCGGCGTGGCCCCGGTGGTGCTCGCGGACGCGCGCGCCTGCCTCGGCGAAATCGACGCGGTGCTGCAGCAGCCCGCGCTGGACGACGAAGCCTTCACCCGCTACGTGGCGCTGAACCAGCGCTTCCACGTGCTGCTGGCGGAGATGGCCGCGAGCCCGGTGCTCGCCCGCGAGCTGGAGCGGGTGGTGAACCTGCCGTTCGCCTCGCCGTCGGGCTTCGTCGTGGTGCAGGCCAATTCACCGCGGGCGCGCGACATGCTGATCGTCGCGCAGGACCAGCACCGGCAGGTGCTCGACGCCGTGGAGCGCCGCGAAGGCGCCCGGGCCGAGGCGATCATGCGCGAGCATTCGCGCATCGCGCAGCGCAACCTGCGGGAGGCGGTGCAGGCGGAAGGGCTGCACCGGATGCCGGGGGTGCGGTTGATCCGGCAGCGATGACGACGGTGGGGTTCGCTGTCGCTCACCGTCCGCGGCTGTCGCCGCGCCACCCTACAGGACTCCGGCCTTGTAGGGTGGTGGTGAGCGAAGCGAACCCCACCGAAGATCAGTACCGGATCTTCCCTTCCGCCGTCACCACCCCGATGTCCACCCAGCTGCTTCCCACGTTGCCCTTGGTGAAGTCCACGCGATAGCCGCCGAAGTCCATCTCGCCGGCGGTGCGCAGCGCCTTTTCCAGCGTGGCCGGGGTGACGTCCTTGTCCTTGCTGCGCTTGATGGCCTCGGCCACCGTGCGCGCGGACAGGTAGCCCTCGAGGTGGAAGGGCGTGTAGTTCTTGAGGTCCGGATGGGCCGCCTTCATGGCGGCCTGGAATTCGCGCTGGATCGGCAGCGTGATGCCGTTCGGGTTCGGGAAGGTCTGCGCGATGCCCACGCCGCGCGCGCCCTCGGGGCCTGCCAGCTTCACCAGCATGCCGGCCGGCACGTACGACAGCACGAACAGCGACTGCGACACGCCCGCCTTGCGCAGGGCCGCGACGCCGTCGCCCATGAAGCGCGGGGCGCCCACGACCAGCACGGCCTGCGGCTCCAGCTTCTTCACCTGTTCGGCCGCGGCGGCCAGGCCGGCGGCGTCCGGGGCCGACTTCACGCCGTTGAACTGGGGGAAGCCTTCGGCCTTGGCCGCCTGCTCCGCCATCGCGAAGCCCGAGGTGCCGATCACCAGGTCCTGGTACAGCACGGCCATGCGCGTGGTGCCGAGCGTCTTGGCGTGGTGGACGATCTTCTCGATCTGCTGCCGGTCGCCGGCGCGGATGTGGAACACGCGCGGATGCCCGGGGTTGCGCAGGCTCTCGGCGCCGGGGATCACGTTCATGATCACGACGTCCGACTTGTCCAGCAGCTTCTGCTTGTACATCTCGCTCATCGCGGCGGAGCCGATGGGCGAGAGCAGGGCGACCGGCCGCTTCTCCATGGCCTTGCCGAACTGCTCGACGAAGCCTTCGCCGGAATAGCGGTCGTCCATCGAGAAGAAGCCCAGCTTGCTGCCGCGCACGCCACCCGTCGCGTTCGCCTGCTTCAGGTACGCCTGGATGCCGGCGTTGATCTCCGGCGCATCCGGCACCGGGATGACCGTGAACGGGCCGACCTGGCCCAGCGTGATCTCCTGGGCCCCGGCGGTCGTGCCTGCGGCCAGTGCGAACGACAGCAGGACGGCGCGGGCGAGGCTTGAGACGGATGCGTAACGCGGCATGAGCAATACTCCCTAAGACACTGGAACTCGGCCGGATGGTAGTTGTGTCGACCTGTAACGGCAAGCGGTTGCTTCACATTCGTGTGAAATAACTCGCGGTTCGTTATCGCAAAGGCTCATAACTGCTAGACCGCCTCGAGGTTTGCGTCCGCGGTTCTGCCCCTCAGAATGCGCACCGCACGCTTTTTCCGCAGGCAGCCTCGCACGTGCCTGCTGCCAATCAACCAAGGAGACCCCACGCCATGCACAAGAGAACCCTTCTCCAGACCGCCGCGGCCCTCGCGCTGCTGGGCGCCAGCGGCCTGAGCCTGGCGCAGGACAACGTGTTCAAGATCGGCCTGATCCTGCCGATGACGGGCCAGCAGGCCACCACCGGCCGCCAGATCGAGGCCGCCGCCAAGCTGTGGATGGCGCAGAACGGCGACACCGTCGCCGGCAAGAAGGTGCAGCTGATCGTCAAGGACGACGCGTCGGTGCCCGCCAACACCCGCCGCCTCGCGCAGGAACTGGTGGTGAACGACAAGGTGAACGTGCTCGCCGGCATGGGCATCACGCCCTCCGCGCTGGCCGTCGCGCCGATCGCGACCCAGTCCAAGACCCCGCTGGTCGTGATGGCCGCGGCCACCTCCAGCATCACCGAAGCCTCGCCGCTGATCGTGCGCAGCAGCTTCACGCTGCCGCAGGCCGCGGTCGCGATGGCCGACTGGGCGCCGAAGAACGGCATCAAGAACGTCGTGACCCTGGTGTCCGACTACGGCCCGGGCATCGACGCCGAGAAGTTCTTCAAGGACCGCTTCCTGTTCAACGGCGGCAAGATCACCGAGTCGCTGCGCGTGCCGCTGATGAACCCGGACTTCGCCCCCTTCCTGCAGAAGGTGCGTGACCTGAAGCCCGACGCGCTGTTCGTGTTCACGCCCTCGGGCGCGGGCGCGGCGCTGATGAAGCAGTTCGGCGAGCGCGGCATGGACAAGGCCGGCATCCGCCTGATCGGCACCGGCGACATCACCGACGACGACCAGCTGAACGACATGGGCGACGTCGCCCTGGGCGTGGTCACCTCGCACCACTACTCCACCTTCCACCCGTCGGCCGCGAACAAGAAGTTCGTGGAAGCCTTCGAGAAGGCCAACAAGGGCCTGCGCCCGAACTTCATGGCCGTGGGCGGCTACGACGGCATGCGCATCATCTACGAAGCGCTGAAGAAGACCGGCGGCAAGGGCGGCGGCGAAGCGCTCGTCGGCGCCATGAAGGGCATGATGTTCGAGAGCCCGCGCGGCCCGGTGCTGATCGACGCGCAGACCCGCGACATCACCCAGAACATCTACCTGCGCAAGGTGGAGAAGAAGAACGGCGCCCTCTGGAACGTGGAGTTCGACGTCATCAAGGACGTGAAGGACCCGGGCAAGACGAAGTGACCGCGGCGCGCAGCGCCGCAGGGGCTAGGGGCTAGGGGCTAGGGACTAGGGGAACAACGGTTCCCTCCCTAACCCCTAGCCCCTAGGCCCTAACCCCTCAAGACATGCTCACCATCCTCTTCGACGGCATCGCCTACGGCATGCTGCTGTTCGTGCTGGCGGTCGGCCTGGCCGTCACCATGGGCCTGATGAACTTCATCAACCTGGCCCACGGTGCGTTCGCCATGGCGGGCGGCTACATCACCGTGCTGCTGATGCAGCGCCTCGACGTGCCCTTCCTGGTCTGCCTGCCGCTCGCCTTCCTGGGCGCGGCGCTGCTGGGCGCGGTGCTCGAACGCACGCTGTACCGCCCCCTGTACCACAAGCCCCACCTGGACCAGGTGCTGTTCTCCATCGGCCTCGTGTTCATGTCCGTCGCCGCCGTGGACTACTACATCGGCTCCACGCAGCAGATCATGCAGCTGCCGGAGTGGCTCAAGGGCCGCACGGAGATCGGTGCGCTGGGCATGGGCCACTACCGCCTGTTCATCATCGCGGTGTGCGCGGCGCTGACCGTCGCCCTGCAGTACATCCTGGCGAAGACGCGCTTCGGCAGCCGCCTGCGCGCCTCGGTGGACGACCAGCGCGTCGCCGCCGGCATGGGCATCAACGTCAACGTGGTGTTCCTCTCCACCTTCGCCTTCGGCTCCGGCCTCGCGGGCCTGGGTGGCGCGCTCGGCGCCGAGGTGCTGGGCATGGACCCGACCTTCCCGCTCAAGTTCATGATCTATTTCCTGATCGTCGTGGCCGTGGGCGGCACGTCGTCGATCACGGGCCCGCTGCTTGCCGCGCTGCTGCTCGGCATCGCCGACGTGGCCGGCAAGTACTACATCCCGAAGATGGGCGCCTTCATCGTGTACAGCCTGATGATCGTCATCCTGCTGTGGCGGCCGAACGGCCTGTTCGTGCGGCAAGGGGGGAAGGCATGAGCGTCCCCCAGACCAACCTGCTGCGCGCGACGCGCATGAAGTGGTGGGAGCCCGTGCTGTGGCTCGCCGCCTTCGCCGCGCCCGTGCTGTTCCCGGCGCAGGCGCCCCTGATCAACGAGACCGCGATCTGGGCGCTGTTCGCGATCTCGCTGGACCTCGTCCTCGGCTACGCCGGCATCGTGTCGCTGGGCCACGCGGCGTTCTTCGGCCTGGGGGCCTACGCCGCCGCGCTCTTCGCCAAGCACGTGAGCCCGGACCCGCACCTCGGCCTGTTGGCCGCCATGGCCGCGAGCGCGGTGCTCGGGCTGGTGGCCAGCTTCTCCATCCTGCGCGGCACCGACCTCACGCGCCTGATGGTGACGCTGGGCCTCGCGCTGATCCTGCTGGAACTGGCCAACAAGCTGGACTGGCTGACCGGCGGCACCGACGGCATCCAGGGCCTGACCATCGCCCCGGTGCTGGGCCAGTTCGAGTTCGGCTTCGACGGCCGCACGGCCTCGTACTTCTCGCTCACGCTGCTGCTGCTGTTCTTCCTCATCTCGCGCGTGATCGTGAACTCGCCCTTCGGCGCCACGCTGAAGTCCATCCGCGACAACCGCCTGCGCGCGATGGCTATCGGCGTGCCGGTGCACGCGCGGCTGGTCGCGATCTACACCGTGGCGGCGGCCATCGCCGGCGCAGCGGGCGCGGCCTTCACGCTGACCTCCGGCTACGTGTCGATGGAAGCGCTGTCCTTCGACCGCTCCGCCGACGTGATGCTGATGGTGGTGATCGGCGGCATCGGCTGGCTGTACGGCGGCATCATCGGCGCCGTCGTGTTCATGGCGATCCGCGACGTGCTGTCCAACATCACGCCGCAGTACTGGATGTTCTGGATCGGCCTGTTCCTCGTCGTCCTCGTGATCGTCGGGCGTGACCGCCTGCTGAAGCCGTGGACCTGGTTCAAGGGAGCAAGGGCATGAGCGACATCGTGCTTTCCTGCCAGGGCCTGGTGAAGAAGTTCGGCGGCATCACCGCGACGAACAACGTCACCCTCAACCTCGCGCGCGGCGCGCGCCACGCGCTGATCGGCCCCAACGGCGCCGGCAAGACCACGCTGATCAACCTGCTCACCGGCGTGCTGGAGCCCACCGCGGGCAGCATCACGCTGGAAGGGCAGGACATCAGCCGCCTCGCGCCGCACCAGCGCGTGCGGCGCGGCATGGTGCGCACCTTCCAGATCAACCAGCTGTTCGCGTCGATGACGCCGCTGGAGACGCTGGCGCTCGTGGTGTCGCAGCAGCGCGGGCTGGGCGCGCGCTGGTGGAAGTCCCTCGGCAGCAACGCCGCGGTCGCTGACCGCGCGCAGCAGCTGCTGGAGCAGTTCCACCTGGGCGAAGTCGCCACGCAGAAGACCGAACACCTCGCCTACGGCAAGCGCCGCCTGCTGGAGATCGCGATCGCGCTCGCCTGCGAACCGCGCGTGCTGCTGCTCGACGAGCCCGTCGCCGGCGTGCCGGCCGGCGAGCGCGAGGAGCTGCTGCAGACCGTCGCCGCGCTGCCGGCCGACGTGTCCGTGCTGCTGATCGAACACGACATGGACCTCGTCTTCAGCTTCGCCAACCGCATGACCGTGCTCGTGAACGGCGCCGTGCTCACCGAGGGCTCGCCCGGGGAGATCGCGGCCAACCCCGAGGTGAAGGCCGTGTACCTGGGCCACGGGGACGAGATCAACGAACGCCTGCCGACGGAGCCGCAGCCCCATGTCTGACCTGCTGAAAGTCGACCAGCTCAGCGCCGGCTACGGCGAGGCGGTGGTCCTGAACAACGTGTCCTTCGCCCTCGGCGAAGGCCAGACGCTCGCGCTCCTCGGGCGCAACGGCACCGGCAAGACCACGCTGATCAACACGCTCGCGGGCGCGACGCGCCAGCATGGCGGCACGATCACGCTCGGCGGCGCCGCCCTGCACAAGCTGGCGTCGTACCAGCGGGCCGCCGCCGGCATCGGCTGGGTACCGCAGGAGCGCAACATCTTCAAGTCGCTGACGGTGCACGAGAACCTCACGGCCGTCGCGCGTCCGGGCAAGTGGACGCCCGAGCGCGTGTACGAGATGTTCCCGCGCCTCGCCGAGCGCAAGACCAACCTGGGCACGCAGCTCTCCGGTGGCGAGCAGCAGATGCTGGCCGTGGGCCGCGCCCTCGTCGTGAACCCGAAGCTGCTGCTGCTGGACGAGCCGCTGGAAGGCCTCGCGCCCATCATCGTGGCGGAGCTGCTCAAGGCGATCGCGCGCATCACGCGCGAGGAGGGCCTGTCGGCCATCATCGTGGAGCAGCATCCGCAGGCGATCCTCGCGATCTCCGACCGGGCGATCGTGCTGGACCACGGCACCGTCGTGCATTCCGATACCGCCGCCGCCCTGCGCACCGCGCCCGAGCTCCTCGACCGGCTCCTGGGCGTGGCACGATAAGGCCATGAACACCTCGATTTCCCGTCGCCGCGTGGTGGCAGCGCTGGGCGCGGCCGTCGCCGCGCCCTGGGCGCACGCCCAGTCCAAGTGGCCCGCCAAGCCGATCCGCATCGTCGTGCCTTTCGGCGCCGGCGGCGTGGCCGACCTCACCGCGCGCGCGGTGGGCCAGAAGCTCGGCGAGCAGATGGGCACCAGCTTCGTCATCGACAACCGCCCGGGGGCCGGTGGCGTCACGGCGGGCAACCTCGTGGCGCAGGCGGAGCCGGACGGCTACACGCTGCTCCTCATGAGCAACGGCACCGCGGTGAGCGAGGGCCTGTTCAGCAAGCTGCCCTTCGACGCCGAGAAGGACTTCGCGCCGATCTCGCTGCTCGGCACCTTCGACATCGCCGTGGTCGTGCCGGAGAACTCGCCCTTCAAGACGCTGGGCGACCTGCTCGCCGAAGCGAAGGCGAAGCCGGGCAAGCTGAACATCGCCACGATCGCGGTCGGCAGCACGCAGAACCTCGCGGCGGAACTCTTCAAGACCACCGCCGGCATCCAGGCGCAGGTGGTGCCGTTCAACGGCACGCCGGCGGTCGTCACCGCGCTGCGCGGCGGCGAGGTGGATGCGGGCATCGAGATCCTGGCGCCGATCCGCTCGCAGATTACGTCGAAGGCGCTGCGCGCGCTGGCGACCTTCGGCGAGAAGCGGCCGCTCGGCCTGCCGGACGTGCCCACCGCCTCGGAAAGCGGCGGCGCGCTCAAGGGCCTGCACATCGCCTCGTGGAACGCGTTGGCCGCGCCCGCGAAGACGCCCAAGGACGTCATCGACCGCCTGGCGCACGAATGCCAGGTGGCGCTGGCGAGCGCGGACCTGAAGAAGAAGCTGGCCGACCTGAGCGTGGACGCGAAGTCCAGCACGCCGCAGCAGCTCGGGAGCCTGCTCTCCAGCGAGATCAAGCGCTGGAGCGGGGTGATCGGGCAGGCGAAGATTCCGAAGATGTGACGGCGTCCGGCGCGCCGGCGTTTCGTAGGCTGGGTTGCGCGAACGCGCACCCCGGCGCTGCGCGGATGCGCTGGGGTTCGCTTACGCGAAACCCAGCCTACGGCGCCTCCATCCCCTCGCCGGATGACAAGGCATCACGGCGCCTCCATCCCCTCGCCGGATGACAAGGCATCACGGCGCCTCCATCCCCTCGCCGGATGACAAGGTATCACGGCGCCTCCATCCCCTTCGCCTTCAGGATCTCCAGCGCCTGCGGGCTCCGCAGCGCATTCACCAGGTCCCTCGCCGCCTCCACGTCCGCCGGCTTCGCCGACATCGCCGCCGCATACACCGTGTAGTTCTGGATCTCCTCCGGCAACGGACCCACCAGCACCGCGTTCGGCACCGCCAGGATCTCGCTGATCTGGTGGATGCCCACGTCCGCGCTGCCGTCCACCACCTTCTGCGCGACCAGGCCGCCAGGCACCAGAACCGCCTTGGCGCGGATCTGCGGGGCGATCCCCCAGCGCTCGAACAGCCGGTCGAGATAGATGCCGCTCGAGCCGCCCGCCGCCGGGTCGATGTAAGCGACGCTGCGCGCGTCCAGCAGCAAGGCGCGGAAGCTGTCCACCGAAGAAACGTCCGGCTTCGCCGCGCCCTGGCGCACCGCCACGCCGATGCCGACCTTCGCCACCGGGCGCGGCGCATCGTGCGAAAGCTTCGCGGCGATCGGCTGCAGCGACGCCGGGCTGGACACGACGACATCGAAGGCTTCGTCGCCGGCGATGCGCTTCTGCAGCGCGCCGGCCGTGTCGTTCTCGATCTTCAGCCTGTGTCCCGTCTCCCTCTCGAACGCCGGCTGCAGCGCGACGAGCACGGGCTTGAACGCGCCGGCGGTGAGCACCTTGATCTCCGCCGCATGCGCCGCGCCGGCGGCAAGCGTGCAGGCGAGGGCGGCGGCCAGTCGGAATGAGCGCATGGGGGTCGTCCTTGGGGGTTCAGAGCAGGTGGGCCACCACGCCCGGTGCCTTCTCGCGAATGAGTTCCAGCGTCGCCTTCTGCACGGGCGTGGCGGGGCGCTGCAGACTGGTCGCGAGCGACAGCCGGATGCGCAGCGGCGGCGTGCCGATCTGCCGCGCGGTGTACGCGGAGGGCCGGGGCGAGTGGAGCAGGGCGTTGCGTGACAGGATGGCGCAGCCCGCGCCGTCCAGCACCAGTTCCAGGATGGCCGAGACCCCATCGATCTCCAGCACCACGTTCGGCCGGCAGCCGATGTCCGCCATCTCCGCCTCGACGTGCATGCGGATCGCGTTGGGCCGCGTGGGGATCACCAGCGGCAGCTTCGCCACTTCCTCCAGCGGGATCGGCCCCGGCGGGGGGTCTTCGTGCAGGCCCGGGGGACGCGCCTGCACCAGCACGAGCTCTTCCTCCATCAGCGGCGTGAGGTCCAGCTCGCGCGAAGCCTGCGCGTTGTACAGGACGACGATGTCCAGCCGCCCCGAGTTCAGGCCTTCCTGCAGCCCGCTGGACAGGCCTTCGCTGATCGACAGCCGCGCTTCCGGCAGGCTCTCGCGGAAGGCGCGGGTGAGGGGAACGGTCAGCACGCGGGCGACGCTGCTCGGCAAGCCGACGGCGACGCGGCCCGCGAGCCCGCCGCGCAGGCGGCCCAGGTCTTCGCGCGCCCGCTCCACCTGGTGCAGGATGCCGCGGCCGTGGTCCAGGAGCAGCTTGCCCGCTTCGGTGGGGACGGCGCCGCGACCATTGCGCACCAGCAGGTTCTGGCGCAGTTCGACCTCGAGCAGGCGCACCTGCCGGCTCAGCGCCGGCTGGGCGACGTCCAGTTCGATCGCGGCCCGGGTGAAACTGCCGAGCTCCGCGACGCGGACGAAATATTCGAGCTGCTTGAGATCCATGGGCGTGAATACCTGAGCAGCAATTATGCCGAAGCGATATAGCTGCTAGTCGCACGGCTGGCTTTGACGGGGGGAACCACGCGCCCACAATCCGCCGCATGACCGCCACGCTCAAGGGAATCTCCTCCATGGCCACGCGCCAGGTGCTCAACGAGCTGGCGAGGGCCTGGGAGCAGCGCTCCGGGCAGGCCGTGGACGTGGAGTCCGTCGGCGGCGTCGATGCCGCCAAGCGCGTCGCCGCGGGCGAAGCCTTCGACGTCGTCTTCCTCGCAGCGGATGCGATCGACAAGCTCGCCGCCGGCGGCAGCGTCGTGCCCGGCACGCGCGTCGACCTCGTGGACTCCGGCGTCGCCATCGCGGTGCGCGCGGGCGCGCCGCGGCCCGACGTGTCCAGCGAAGAAGCGCTCAAGCGCGCGGTGCTCGCCGCGCCCACCGTGGGCTACTCCACGGGCCCGAGCGGCGTCGCACTGGTGAAGCTGTTCGAGCGCTGGGGCATCGCGCAGGAGCTGCAGGGCCGCCTCGTGCAGGCGCAGCCCGGCATCCCGGTGGGTGCGCTCGTCGCGCGGGGCGACGTCGCCCTGGGCTTCCAGCAACTGAGCGAGCTGATCCACCTGGAAGGCATAGACGTCATCGGCCCCATGCCCGCCGCCGTCCAGATCACCACCACTTTTTCCGGCGCACTGTGCGCGACCTCGAAGAACGCCGAGGCCGTGAACGCGATGCTGGCCTTCATGGCCTCGCCGGACGCCGAGGCGGCCAAGCGCCGCAACGGCATGGATCCCGCCTGAAGAACCCCGCCGCGTCCGCGCGGCCACCCGAGGAAGACACGAGATGAGCATCATCATCGATTGCCACGGCCACTACACCACGGCCCCCAAGCAGCTGGAAGAGTGGCGCAACCGGCAGATCGCCGGCATCAAGGACCCGGCGCAGATGCCGAAGCCTTCCGAGCTGAAGATCAGCGACGACGACATCCGCGAGACCATCGTCAACAACCAGCTGCGCCTGATGAAGGAACGCGGCAACGACCTCACGCTGTTCTCGCCGCGCGCGAGCTTCATGGCGCACCACATCGGCGACTTCAACGTCTCCAGCACCTGGGCGGCGATCTGCAACGAGCTGTGCTACCGCGTGAGCCAGCTGTTCCCCGAGAACTTCGTGCCGGTGGCCATGCTGCCGCAGTCGCCGGGCGTGGACCCGAAGACCTGCATTCCCGAGATGGAGAAGTGCATCAGGGAATACGGCGCCGTCGGCATCAACCTGAACCCCGATCCTTCCGGCGGCCACTGGAAGGAGCCGCCGCTGACGGACAGGCACTGGTACCCCATCTACGAGAAGATGGTGGAGTACGACGTGCCGGCGATGATCCACGTCTCCACCTCGTGCAACCCGGCTTTCCACACCACCGGCGCGCACTACCTGAACGCCGACACGACGGCCTTCATGCAGCTGATCCAGGGCGACCTGTTCAAGGACTTCCCGCAGCTGCGCTTCATCATCCCGCACGGCGGCGGCGCGGTGCCCTACCACTGGGGCCGCTTCCGCGGCCTGGCGCAGGAGATGAAGAAGCCGGTGCTGAAGGACCACGTGATGAACAACGTGTTCTTCGACACCTGCGTGTACCACCAGCCGGGCATCAACCTGCTGAACACCGTGATTCCGGTGAAGAACGTGCTGTTCGCCTCCGAGATGATCGGCGCCGTGCGCGGCATCGACCCCGAGACGGGCAACTACTACGACGACACGAAGAAGTACATCGACGCGTCGACCATCCTCTCGCCCGAGGACAAGCACGCCATCTTCGAGGCGAACACCCGCCGTGTCTTCCCGCGCCTCGACGCGAAGCTCAAGCAACAAGGACGCTGACCATGTACGAACTCGGAGTCGTCTACCGCAACATCCAGCGCGCGGACCACGACGTGGCCGACAAGCTGGCCCAGTACGGCGCATCCACCGTCCACGAGGCCATGGGCCGCGTGGGCCTGATGAACACCTACATGCGCCCCATCTACGCGGGCGCGCAGGTCTCGGGCACGGCCGTCACCGTGCTGCTGCAGCCCGGCGACAACTGGATGCTGCACGTGGTCGCGGAGCAGATCCAGCCCGGCGACATCGTCGTGGCGGCGCTCACGACCCCCAACACCGACGGCTTCTTCGGCGACCTGCTGGCGACCTCGTTCCAGGCCCGCGGCGCCCGCGCGCTGGTGATCGACGGCGGCGTGCGCGACGTGAAGACGCTCACCGAGATGGGCTTCCCGGTGTGGAGCAAGGCGATCAGCTCCAAGGGCACGGTGAAGGCCACCCTCGGCTCCGTGAACATCCCCGTGGTCTGCGCCGGTGCGCTGGTGCATCCCGGCGACGTGATCGTGGCCGACGACGACGGCGTGGTCTGCGTGCCGAAGGCGATGGCGAAGAAGACGCTGGACGCCGCCGCCGCCCGCGAGGCGAACGAAGGCGAGAAGCGCGCCAGGCTGGCCAGCGGCGTGCTGGGCCTGGACATGTACAAGATGCGCGAGCCGCTGGAAAAAGCCGGCCTGCGCTACATCGATTAAGGCGACCATGAGCGGAAAACCCACTTCCGGCGGTTTCGAGAAAACCCCCGGCTGGCTCGACTGGTACAGCGGTCCGACCAAGCCGCAGTTCCAGCTGCCCGCCAACGCCGTCGACGCGCACTGCCACGTCTTCGGCCCGGGCGAACAGTTCCCGTACGCGCCCGAGCGCAAGTACACGCCGTGCGACGCGAGCTGGCAGCAGCTGTTCGCGCTGCGCGACCACCTCGGATTCGCCAAGAACGTGATCGTGCAGGCCACGTGCCACGGCGCGGACAACCGCGCGCTGGTCGATGCGCTGCAGCGCGCCAACGGCAAGGCCAAGGGCGTGGCGACGGTGAAGCGTTCGGTCACCGACCAGGAACTGCAGGCCATGCACGCCGCCGGCGTGCGCGGCGTGCGCTTCAACTTCGTCAAGCGGCTGGTGGACTTCACGCCCAAGGACGAACTGATGGAGATCGCCGGCCGCATCTCGAAGCTCGGTTGGCACGTCGTCATCTACTTCGAGGCGGTGGACCTGCCCGAGCTCTGGGACTTCTTCACCGGGCTGCCGACGACCGTCGTGGTGGACCACATGGGCCGTCCCGACGTGAGCAAGCCGATCGACGGACCCGAGTTCGAGCTGTTCCTCAAGTTCATGCGCGAGCACCCGAACGTGTGGAGCAAGGTGAGCTGCCCCGAGCGCCTGTCGGTTTCCGGCCCGCCCGCGCTGAATGGAGAGCGCAACGCCTATCGCGACGTCGTGCCTTTCGCGCGCAAGGTCGTCGAGACCTTTCCCGACCGCGTGCTGTGGGGCACCGACTGGCCGCACCCGAACCTGAAGGGCCACATGCCCGACGACGGGCTGCTGGTGGACTTCATCCCGCACATCGCGCCGACGAAGGAACTGCAGCAGAAGCTGCTGGTGGACAACCCCAACCGGCTGTACTGGCCGGAAGAGGGCGGCAAGTGAGGGCCGGACTTTTTCTCGCCGCCGCTGGCGCGCTGGCGGTGCTGGCCGGCTGCGGCCAGGTGCCGAAGGCCACCGCGCTCGGCTCCAACCCGCCCGGCTTCTGCGGCAACCTCGCGGGTCAGGCCATCCACCCGAACCACATCGGCCTGCCGAGCAACGGCGCGAAGATCGATTCGGCGGTGCTGGTGACGGCCTCCACCGCGAGCACGCTGGAGCGCGGCCCCACGCCCGCCGCCACCATCGTCCCGGCGCTGCCCGCACGCTGCAAGGTGCTGGGCCACATCGCCCCGGTCGACCCGAACGCGCCGCCGATCCACTTCCAGGTGAACCTGCCGGTGGCGTGGAACGGCCGTTCCGTGCAGTACGGCGGCGGCGGCTTCAACGGCGTGCTGATCACCGGCGAGGCGCTCGTGCCGGCCGCGCGGTACGACCAGCCCGGGCCGCTGGCGCAGGGCTACGTCACCTACGGCACCGACTCCGGCCACCAGAACAAGCCCGGCGAGCCACCGCAGGCTTTCGCGCTGAACGACGAGGCGCTGGTGAACTTCGCCCACGCCTCGTACAAGAAAGTGCGCGACGTGGCCGTGTACCTGATGAAGGTGTCGTACGGCCAGGGACCGCGCAAGCTGTACTTCGTGGGCAGCTCCGAAGGGGGCCGCGAAGGGCTGACGATGGCGCAGCGCTACCCGAAGGACTTCGACGGCATCTTCAGCCGCGTGCCCGTGATCCACTGGACGGGCCTGCAGCACGCCGGCCTGCGCGACGGGCTCGCGCTCACGGGCGCGGGCTGGATCAACCCCGCGCAGGTGAAGCTGGTGCACGAGGCGGTGCTGGGCGCCTGCGACACGGCCGACGGCGTCGCCGACGGGCTCGTGTCCGACCCGGTGGCCTGCCGCACGCGCTTCGACGTGAACAAGCTGCGCTGCGTCGGCACGCCCGGCGACAACTGCCTGACCGAAGCGCAGATCCGCGCCGTGCAGACGCTGCATTCGCGACTGGACCTCGGCGTGGAGCTCGCCAACGGCCTCACCAGCTACCCGGGCCGCGGCCCGAGCGGCGAGGGTACGCCGTCCTTCGGTCCCACTGGCGGCTGGCAAGCCTGGTGGACGGGCACGCAGGCGCCGGCCTTCCCGCCCGTGCAGGCGAACGGCATCGCCTGGTTCTACGGCGCGGGCGCGATCCAGTACTTCTATGCCCGCAACCCGAACGCCGACCTGCGCAGCTACCGCATCCAGGACCACCTGCCGCGCGCGCGCGAAGTGTCGGCGCTGATGGACTCCACCAACCCGGACCTCTCCGCCTTCCGCGCCGCGGGCGGCAAGCTGATCCTGCTGGAGAACCTCGGCGACTACGCGCAGAGCCCGTATGCCGGCCTCGAATACCACCAGGCCGTGGTGCAGCGCATGGGCCGTGCTACCGTCGATGGCTTCTTCAAGGCCTTCACGGCGCCCAACGTGGACCACGTGGGCACCGGCGGACCCGCGAATGCCGACCTTTTCCCGGCGCTCGTCGCCTGGGTGGAGGAAGGGCGGGCACCGACCGGCCTCGTGCTGGTCGAACAGGATGCGAAGCCGCCGTTCGCGGTGAAGCGCAGCCGGCCCCTGTGCGAATGGCCGCAAGTGCCGCGCTACCGCGCCGGCGACCCCAACGCGGCGGCGAGCTTCGCCTGCCTGCAATGACACGAGGAGGCTGACATGCCCTTGGACAAACCCTATGCCGGCATCCCCGGCACCACGATCTTCGACGCCGAGCAGAGCCGCAAGGGCTACTGGCTCAACCAGTTCTGCATGTCGCTGATGAAGGCCGAGAACCGCGAGAAGTTCAAGGCCGACGAGCGCGCCTACCTGGACCAGTGGCCCATGAGCGAAGACCAGAAGCAGGCCGTGCTCGCGCGCGACCTGAACCGCTGCATCGCGCTCGGCGGCAACATCTACTTCCTGGCCAAGATCGGCGCCACCGACGGCAAGAGCTTCCAGCAGATGGCCGGCTCCATGACCGGCATGACCGAGGAGGCCTACCGCGACATGATGGTCGGCGGCGGCCGCTCGGCGACCTGGACCGGCAAGGAGGAAAAGAAATAATGGCCCGCATCACCGCATCCGTCTACACCTCGCACGTGCCCGCCATCGGCGCGGCGATGGACCTGGGCAAGACCCAGGAGCCGTACTGGCAGAAGGTCTTCTCCGGCTACGACTTCTCCCGCAAGTGGATCAAGGACAACAAGCCGGACGTCGTGTTCCTGGTCTACAACGACCACGCCACGGCCTTCAGCCTGGACATCATCCCCACGTTCGCGATCGGCACGGCCGCCGAGTTCAAGGTGGCCGACGAGGGCTGGGGCCCGCGCCCCGTGCCGGACGTGCAGGGCGCGCCGGAGCTCGCCGCGCACATCGCGCACTCCGTGATCCAGCAGGACTTCGACCTCACCATCGTCAACAAGATGGACGTCGACCACGGCCTCACGGTGCCGCTGTCGCTGATGTGCGGCCAGCCCAAGGAGTGGCCCTTCAAGGTCATTCCGTTCGCCGTGAACGTGGTGCAGTACCCGGTGCCGAGCGGCATGCGCTGCTTCCGCCTGGGGCAGGCGATCCGCAAGGCCGTGGAGAGCTTCGACGAGGACCTCAACGTGCAGATCTGGGGCACGGGCGGCATGAGCCACCAGCTCCAGGGCCCGCGCGCCGGCCTGATCAACAAGGAGTGGGACAACCGCTTCCTGGACCGCCTGGTCGACGACCCGGAGGGCCTCGCCAGCGTCGGCCACATCGAGTACGTGCAGGAAGCCGGCAGCGAGGGCATCGAGCTGGTGATGTGGCTGATCGCGCGCGGCGCGATGGCCGACGTCAACGGCGGCAAGAAGCCCACCATGAAGCACCGCTTCTATCACGTCCCCGCGTCCAACACCGCCGTGGGCCACATGATCCTGGAGAACAATCAATGACCAAGACCGTGCGCATCGCACTCGCCGGGCCGGGCGCCTTCGGCATCAAGCACCTCGACGGGCTGAAGAACATCGAGGGCGTGGAGATCACCTCCATCATCGGCCGCGAGCTGGGCAAGGCCGAAGAGGTCGCGAAGAAGTACGGCGCGAAGCACGTGACGACCAGCCTCGACGAGGCGCTCGCGCGCCCCGACGTCGACGCCGTCATCCTCTGCACGCCCACGCAGATGCACGCCGCGCAGTCCATCGCCGCCATGAAGGCCGGCAAGCACGTGCAGGTGGAGATCCCCCTGTGCGACAAGCTCGAAGAGGGCCGTGCCGTTGTGCAGACCCAGAAGCAGACGGGCCTGGTCGCCATGTGCGGCCACACGCGCCGCTTCAACCCCAGCCACCAGTACGTGCACAAGAAGATCACGGCGGGCGAGTTCAACATCCAGCAGATGGACGTCCAGACCTACTTCTTCCGCCGCACGAACATGAACGCGCTGGGCCAGGCGCGCAGCTGGACGGACCACCTGCTGTGGCACCATGCCGCGCACACCGTGGACCTGTTCCAGTACCAGACCGGCAGCCGCGTGGTGAAGGCCAACGCGGTGCAAGGGCCGATCCATCCGACCCTCGGCATCGCGATGGACATGAGCATCCAGCTGAAGGCGGAGAACGGCGCCATCTGCACGCTGTCCCTGTCCTTCAACAACGACGGCCCGCTCGGCACCTTCTTCCGCTACATCGGCGACACCGCGACCTACATCGCGCGCTACGACGACCTGGTCAACGGCAAGGAAGAGAAGATCGACGTGTCCAAGGTCGACGTCTCCATGAACGGCATCGAGCTGCAGGACCGCGAGTTCATCGCCGCGATCCGCGAAGGCCGCGAGCCGAATTCCAGCGTGGCGCAGGTGCTGCCTTGCTACGAGGTGCTGGACGAGCTGGAGCGGCAGCTGCAGTAAACCCTCGTGGATTCCCGCCTGCGCGGGAATGACGGAGATTTTTCGTCATCCCCGCCCCCTTCGTCATCCCCGCCCCCTTCGTCATCCCCGCGAAGGCGGGGACCCAGGGCTCCCCAGGAAGCGCCGCACCTGCGGCGCTTTTCACGTCTGACCGCCCCCGACAGCACGTCCCCGCGACAATAATCCCTGCACCAGGCCGCGATCGGCCGGCCAGGGATCTCCCCCATCACCTCAGCCCCGTCATCCACTGCCTCGCGGATCATCGCGGCGACCTGCGTCCTGGCGCTGCTGTACGTCGGGCAGGACATCCTTGCCCCCCTCGCGCTGGCCGGGGTCCTCAGCCTGGTGCTGGCCCCCCTCAAGCGCAAGCTGGCGCGCGGCGGGATCGGGCAGGTGGCGGGCGCCGCCCTCTCCGTCCTGGTCGCGGCTGCGTGCATCGCGTTGGCGGGCATCTTCATCACGTCGCAGTTCATTGCCGTCGCCACGGACCTTCCCCGGTACAAGGAAGCCGTTCGCGCCAAGTTGCAGCACGTCATGGACGTGACCGTCCGCCCCCTGGAGCGGATCCATTCGGAAATCGCCGGCGTCGTTCCGCAGGATCCCGCCTCGGCCGCGGGCCACCCGAAGGCGCAGCCGCACCCTGCCGGACCGCCGCCTCCCACGTCGTCGGAAGGCCTGCCGCCGCAAGGAAGCACCGCGGCCGTGGTCTTCTCGTCGCTGTGGGGGCCCGTGTCGCAGGCCGGCATCGTGCTGGTGCTGCTGGTGTTCATCCTGGTGGGCCACGAGACCCTGAGGGAACGGATGATCCGCCTGGCGGGCGAGGCCGAGGTGGGCAGGACCATGCAGGCCATCGAGGACGCAGCCCAGGGCGTGGCGCGCTTCTTCTTCTCGCAGCTGGTGGTGAATGCGACGTTCGGCCTCGTGCTGGCCCTCGCGCTCTGGCTGGTCGGCGTGCCGCATGCCGCGCTGTGGGGCGCCCTGGGGGGACTCGCCCGGTTCATTCCTTATGTCGGCGCGCTCGGCGCCGGCGCCGTGATCGCCGCTTTCGCGGCCGCGGTCGATCCGGGCTGGTCGCTGATGCTCTGGAGCATCGGCTGCTACGTGGTCCTCGAGGTGCTGGTCGCCCATTTCGTCGAACCGCAGGTGTATGGGCAAAGCGCCGGCCTCGCGCCGCTGGGCGTGATCGTCTCCGCGCTCTTCTGGGGCGCCATGTGGGGTCCGCTGGGCCTGCTGCTCTCCACGCCGATGACGCTGTGCCTCGTCGTGGCGGGGCGGCACATCCGCACCCTGGAGCCGATCACCATCATCTTCGGCGAGACCCCGGGCCTGACCGAGGGCCTGCGCCTGTACCAGCAGGCATTGACCGGGGAGCCGCAGAACATCGTCGCGCCGGCGCGCCGCTATCTGCGCCGCAGCAATTTTGCGCGCTATTGCGACCAGGTCCTGCTGCCTGCCCTTGCGCTGGCCTCCGCCGACGCGAAGCAGGCACGCATCGAAAGGGACCAGCTGGAGAGGGTGCGCCTCACGATACGGCGGGCGATGGACGTGCTCGCCCGGAACGCGCCGGCCGGCGACGCCAGCCGGCGCCGCCGCTCGGCGTCGCTGCTCGATGCGGACGTCGGCGCGCACCTGGCGGAAGTCCGCGAACAGCGCCTGCGCCTCTGGCCCGGACCCGCCGCGGACGTCAAGACATCGCTGGTGATCTGCGTCGGGCTGGGCTCCCCGCGCGACGAACTGCTCGGCGCGATGCTGGAGCAGTCGCTTCGCGACGAAGGCATCGCGTCGCGCAGCATCCCGATGGATCTCGATGCGAGCCACGGTTCGAGCGCCGCGTTCGCATGGAGCGCCCGCGCATCCTCCGGACTGGTCTCGACGGTCGTGCTGGCCTACCCGCTCCAGGAGGACCACGAGATCTGGCAGTCCCTCTCGCTCCGGGTCCGCGACGCGTTCCCGTATGCGATGGTGCTGACCGTGAAGCCGCCCTACGAGGTGGGGTTGGCCGACGAGATGCTGGTGCGGGGGCCCGTGGACCTGGTGGTGCGTTCCTTCGCGGAGGTGGTCGCATTCGTGCTCGCGGGGCGGACGACGGCCGCATGAGGCGCATGCCGTGCCTCGTTCCCCTTTCCCGTCCCGTCGTCGCGAAGGGGCGCTTCGCCCGGTGCCGGGCTCCCGCCTGGCTTCTCGTCCTCGTCCTGTCCCATGTAGGGCAGGACACTTTCCGCCCCGTTGCCGGATCTCGTCCCGGCGCGCGGCAACGTGTCCGGCTCGCGTTCACTGCTGCTGGTGCTGCTCATGCCTGCGCATCCACGTGTGCTACACGCCGCGTAGTTAAGTGCATGGAACGAAACTGCGCCGTCGGAGAATTCCGGCAACTTCGTCGGAAGATGCAGCGTCTCACCATCCGCACTCGGGCCGTCACGGCTGCGCAGGCGCGCTGTCCGGTCCACCAGGCGCAGAATGGGGGCGACCAGGAGCAGCGCCATGGATGAAACGCAAGCACGCCAGATGAGGGACCAGCACAGCCGCGACGAGGCGCAGCTGCGCCGATCGCAGCAGGTGGCCGCTGGCGACAGGTTCGCGCCCGTCGAAAGCTCGCCGCAACATGGCGCAGCCCCCCTGGGCGGCGGGGGAAATGAAGCAGCCGTGGTCGAGGACTACGAGAGGGCGCTGAGCGCTGAACGGTCCGCCTGGGAGCGCTTCCGCTCGCTGCCCCACCGGTCCGATGCTGCGACGGAGTGGCAGGAATGGCGTTCCGCCGTGGAGGCGCGCGACGGGGCGACGCGTGTGCTGATCAACCATTTCCTGGAAGAGAGGGCGGGCACGCCGCTCCAGGCTGGCGGCGTCTCAGCCAGGTGAAGCTGGCGGCCCGCTGGCAGGCCGCAGCCTTCTTGCCTCCGCCGGCCGCGACTACTGCGGGCCGGCGCTGCCAGGCTCCATGAAGCTTGCCGGCTGCTGGCGCCGGACCAGGAGCTTCTGGATCTCCCATTGCGCTGGCGGCGCCAGTTCGCGCAGGTAGCGGACCTCGCCGCCACTTTGCACCGCGACCGGCACGCCGCCCTCGAACAGCACGCGGTTGCCGGGCAGGCGCGGCAGCTTGTCGCCCGGCGTGACGATGCCGGCCAGGTTCAGCGGGTCGACGCCCGACACCGCCACGCGTTCGTGGCCGGGCGCCTGCGCCGTCTTGCGCAGGGCCGCGGCGGCTTCCGGCAGCGCGAACTGTTCGCCCGAGAAGCCGCTGACGAAGCGGCCGCCGCGCACCTCGCCGCGCGCTTCCAGTCGGCGCAGCACGTAGTAGATCTCGCGCCAGGGCGGCAGGCCGTCCTCGCGTTCCAGCAGCTTGCGGAACACGACGCCGTAGCGGCGCAGCAGCACGCGCGCGACGTGTTCCACGTGCGGCGCCGCCAGGGCACCCGGCGCTTCGACCGAGGGCCGCGCGCGGCGTGCCAGTGACCACCGGCCCGCATCGTCCATGGGATCGTGCGCGCCGCGCCTGCGCCGCAGCTTGTTGCGCTTGTCCTCCGGCATCACCAGGGTGCGCAGGCCGGAGAAAGAGTCGCAGGTGACGAGGCCATGCGCCACCAGCTCGGAGAGCGCCTGTTCGACCTGCGTGCCGAGCATGCGGGCGTCGTGCTGCAGGTCGGCGAAGAAGCTGGCGCCGTGCGTGCGCAGCACTTCCAGCACGGCGCGGGCGGCGCTGGACAGGGCAGCCTCACCGGCCGGTTCGGCGCCGGCTGCCTGCTGCCAGTGCGGCAGGGCCTCCCGTTCGCACAGCACGATGGGCGTACCGCGGATCGGACCGGTCTTGCGCGCCGCTGCATCGCCGGCTTCGCTGGGGCGCCACCACACGACGCGGCCGGTGGCACACAGCCTGTCGAGCATGGAGGGCGAGTAGTCGCCCACGCGTGCGGCGAGCAGGTCTTCCTCCCAGGCGCCGGCCGGCGCGGCATGGCCTTCGAGCTGGCGCAGCACGTCGGCCAGCCCGGCCTCGCCGCTGCGGCGTTCGTCGCCCTCGCTGGTGGAGAGCTGGTGCCACTGGAACAGGAAGCGCATGAACTGCGCCGGCGCGACGGGCTGGAATTCGGCGCGGCGCTTCTCGCGCGTGGCGCGGTGGATGCGCGCCAGCAGGCGGCGGTCGCACCATTCGTCCGCGTTCGGCGCGCTGAAGCCGCCGCGCATGACGGCGCCTTCCGCTTCCAGCTGCGCCAGCGTGGCGAGCGCTTCGTGGCCCGTGATGCCAAGGGGTGCCGCAAGCGTCTGCGCCGTCACGGGCCCCAGCAGGTCCAGGCGCCCGCGCAGGATCTCGCGCAGCGCATCCTCGCGCGCCGGTTGCGTCGGCGAGACCGGCGCGATGTCGCACGGGTCTTCCGGAAAGATGGCCTGCATCTCGTGCAGCCGCTCCGCCGCGACCAGCAAGCCGCGCACGCGCGCGATGCGGTGCTGCTGCAGGAGTTCTTCGACGAACGCGGGGTACGGCGCTTCCTCTTCCGCGAGGAAGCCGTGCACCACCAGCGCATCGTGCAGTTCCTCGGCATCGCGGATCTCGGGCCACGCGTCTTCGCGCACCTGCGCGATCGCCTGCGCATCGAGCTTGCCGACGTCCTGGGGTGTCTGCAGCTCCAGCGGCCGCGTCTTCACCGCCTTGGTGCGGCGCTCTTCGGCCGCACCGCCGTCCAGGAAGGCATAGGGCTTCGCGTTCAGCACCGCATAGGCCAGCGGCGAGGGCGAGGAGACGTCGCGCGTGGCCATCGCGATCGCGCCGCTTTCGATGCCGCGCAGCAGCGCCTCGAAGCCATCGATGTCCATCGTCTCGTGCAGGCAGTCGTAGAGCGTCTGCGCCACCAGGGGATGCTCCGGGATCTCGCGCTCGCCGGCCAGGTTCTCGGCGCAGGCCAGCTGGTCCGGGAAGACCACCGTCAGCAGGTCCTCCGCATCGGAGCGCTGGAACTGCGGCGGCACCTTGCGCCCGCCGTTCATGCGCCGCACCGCCAGCGACGCCGTGGCGTTCCAGCGCCAGCGCGTGCCGAACATCGGCGCGTCCAGCAGCGCCTGGACCAGCAGGTCGCGCGCGCCGGCCGGCTTCACGTAATGCCGCAGTTCCTCCAGCGCGAAGCTGTGCGTCGGCCCGAGCGACAGCACGATGCTGTCCTCCAGCGCGCTGGCCTGCAGCTCGAAATTGAACTTGCGGCACATGCGCTTGCGCAACGCCAGCCCCCAGGCGCGGTTGATGCGCGAGCCAAAGGGGGAGTGGATCACCAGGTGCGCGTCGCCCACCTCGTCGAAGAAGCGCTCGATCACCACCTGCTTGCGGCTGGGCAGCACGCCCAGGGCGCGCTTCGCGGACGCGAGGTACAGCGCCAGCTGCTGCGCCGCCGGAGCGGGCAGGTGCAAGGCCTCGCGCAGCCAGCTTTCGCACGACTCCACGCTGTCGCCCAGCAACTGGTCGGCGGTCTCGCACACGCGGGAGACGGCTTCGGACAGTTCGTCGGTGCGGCCCAGCGATTCGCCCAGCCAGAAGGGGAGGCTGGGCGCTTGGCCGCGCGCGTCCTCCACCAGCACCTTGCCGGTCTCGACCTTCGCGATGCGATAGGACATGTTGCCCAGCTGGAAGACGTCGCCCGGCAGGCTCTCGAAGGCGAAATCCTCGTTGAGCGTGCCGACCTTGTGGCCCTCGGGCTGCAGCACCACTTCGTAGTCGAACTGGTCGGGGATGACGCCCGCATTGGTGACGGCGGCCAGGCGCGCTCCGCGGCGCGCGCGCAGCATGCGGTTCACCGCGTCGTAGTGCAGGTACGCGCCGCGACGTCCGCGCCGCGTGGCATAGCCGTCCGCCAGCATCTGCACCACCTGCTCGAATTCCTGCAGCGTGAGTGCGCGATAAGGCTCCGCGTGCCGCAGGCATTCGTACAGCGCGTCCAGCGCCCAGTCCTGGCAGGCGACCTCGGCGACGATGTGCTGCGCCAGCGCATCGAGGGGCTTCCCGGGCACGCGGATGCGATCGAGCTCCTCGCGATCGACCGCGGCCAGCAGGGCCGTGCATTCCAGCAGGTCGTCCAGCGCCAGCGGGAACAGGCGGCCCTTGGGGATCGCGCCGATGGCGTGGCCGGCGCGGCCCACCCGCTGCAGGAAGGCGTTGATCGAGCGCGGCGAGCCGAGCTGGCACACCAGGTCCACGTCGCCGATGTCGATGCCCAGCTCCAGCGAACTGGTCGCCACCAGGGCCTTCAGCTCGCCTTGCTTCAGGCGCTGTTCGGCGTCCAGCCGGTGCTCGCGCGCGAGGCTGCCGTGGTGCGCGGCGACGTGTTCCTCGCCCAGCCGCTCGGCCAGGTGGCGCGCCACGCGTTCGGCGATGCGCCGCTGGTTGACGAAGATCAGCGTCGTGCGGTGCTCCGCGACCAGGCTGGCGAGGCGGTCGTACAGCTCCTCCCACACCTCGGTCGGCAGCACGGCGCCCAGCGGCGAGCGCGGCACCTCGATGCCGAGGTCGCGTTCGCGCACGTGGCCGGCGTCGATGATCGCCACCTTGCGCCGGCGCTGGCCGACGAGGAAGCGGCCCATCGCGTCCAGCGGCTTCACGGTGGCCGAGAGGCCCACGCGCACCGGCGGCTTCGCGCACAGCGCTTCCAGCCGCTCCAGCGACAGCATCAGGTGCGAGCCGCGCTTGCTGCCCGCCACCGCATGCAGTTCGTCGACGATCACGCTCTTGACCGACTTGAGCATCGCGCGGCCCGACTCCGAACCGAGCAGGATGTAGAGCGATTCCGGGGTGGTGACCAGGATGTGCGGCGGCTTGCGACGCATGCGATCGCGCTCCGCGGTGGGCGTGTCGCCGGTGCGCACGGCGGCGCGGATGCCGACGTCCGGCATGTCTTCGCGGAGCAACTCCGCCTGGATGCCGGCCAGCGGCTCCTCGAGGTTCTTGCGGATGTCGTTCGACAGCGCCTTCAGCGGCGAGACGTAGAGGACGTGGACCTCATCCGAGAGTCCCTGGTTCAGCCCCTCGCGCACCAGTTCATCGATGGCGGCCAGGAAAGCCGCCAGCGTCTTGCCGGAGCCCGTCGGCGCCGCGATCAGCGCGTGCCTGCGCTGCGCCGTGACCGCCCAGGCCTGCGACTGGACATCGGTCGGCTGGCCGAAGCGGGCCTGGAACCAGGCGGAAACGGCGGGGTGGAAGGTGAGGGGGGACAAGCTGCGATTTTCCGGGATTCGGGAAGACTGCGCTCGCGCAAGGGCGGGTGGCAGGTCGCGAACATGGCGGCCCCCCGCCCGGCCCGGATCCGCTAAGGTGCCGCATGGATCCGCGTACCGCCACTGCACCCGACACCTACCTTCGCGAGCTCATCGAGCGCTTCGGCCCGCTGCGGGACGGCGAGGTCTCCGGCCCCACCGAAGCCCTGGAGGACGGCGAAGCCGAACGCTTCGCGATCGCCATGGCAACGGTGGACGGGCATGTCTTTTCCGCCGGGGACGACGCCAAGGAGTTCGCCATCCAGTCGATCTCCAAGCCCTTTCTCTACGGGCTGGCGCTGGATCGCCTGTCGCGCCGGGAGGTGCACCGGAAGGTGAGCGTGGAGCCGACCACCGAGGCCTTCAACTCGCTCACCGAGCTGGAGGAGGACCACCTGCCGTACAACCCGATGATCAACTCGGGCGCCATCGCCATCTCCGCCATGCTGCACCACGCGGACCGGCAGCAGGCGGACGGCTGGATGATGGGCATGTTCGGCGACTACCTCGGCCGGCCCGCGCGCCTGCATCCGCGGGCGACCGATTCCACGGAGACGGCCCACCGCAACCGCGCCATCGCCCACCTGCTGCGGCACTTCGACGTCATCGGCGACGACATCGACGGCGCGCTGCGCCTGTACAACCGCCAATGCGTGGTGACCGCCGACGTGCGGGAGCTGGCGGGGATGGCCGCCACGCTGGCCAACGGCGGCGTGCACCCCCGCACGGGGCGCCGCGCGATACGCCAGGAGCACCTGCGCGACGTGCTGACGCTCATGTTCACCTGCGGCATGTACGACACGTCCGGCAGCTGGGCCTACAGCGTGGGCCTGCCGGCCAAGAGCGGCGTGGGCGGCGGCATCCTGGCCGTCGTGCCCGGGCGCATGGGCCTGGCCGTGTACTCGCCGCGCCTGGATCCGCACGGCCACAGCGTGCGCGGCGTCGCGGTGCTGAAGGCCTGGTCCCGCGAGTGGGACCTGGGGATCTTCGGGGGCAGCGGCTCCTCGGGTGAGATCGCCGCCGTGGGGCTGGAGGGTGAGGCCGCGAAGGACGGCTGAGATACGGGCACCATCGACGGGGAGGCCTGGCAGCAGCGGCGGAACGCGGAGCGCGCGGCCGAAGAAAGGAAGCGGCAGCAGCAGGGCCTGGACAGGCTGCACGAGTGACGGGGGCGGCCCGGCCGTAGGCGGCGCGGCGGATCGAGATGCTGGCGCGGGGGGAGAAGATCCACGCCTGAACGGGCCTCAGGCCATGCCAGGCGCTGGCGGACGGCCCGCCCTCCGCTGCGCGAAGCGCCGCACCAGGATGTGCGCGCCGACAGCGGTGGCGAGCAGCACGATCATCCCCAGCGCCCAGGTGACCCAGACCGCGGGCACGAGCCAGGCCGCGGCCAGGGTCGCGAGCGGCAGGACCGCGCCCGCGCCGTCGATGGCGGATTGCACCGCGCCCTGGAGGGCCGGCAGCCAGTCCGGATCGATCCAGACCTTCATCCATTCCGGCAGCTGCAGCGGTGCCACCTCCCGGGCCGCCTGCGACGCGGCCCCCGAGGCGAGTGCTTCCATGACCCACTGCAGGAGGGCGACCATGATCCAGGCCCCGCCCGTCCAGAACACGGCGAGCAGGGCGAAGACGATCCAGGGGAGGGCGATCATCGGCGGGGGGCGTCGCCGCCTTCAGAACACGATCCGCACCGACGGCGCGCTGCGCTTCCCCTCGCCGTGGTACACGGCCTCGATGTTGTTGCCGTCCGGATCGAGCACGAAGGCGGCGTAGTAGCCCGGGTGGTAGGGCCGCTCGCCGGGCGCGCCGTTGTCCTTGCCGCCGTTCGCGAGGGCCGCCTTGTGGAAGGCGTCGACCATCGCGCGGTCCTTCGCCTGGAAGGCGAGGTGGCACCGCCCGGTGAGCGTGCCTTGCGCGGCGCGGCTGTCGGCGGTGGAGACGAACAGTTCGTCGGCCCAGAACCAGCTCTCGCCGGTGCCCCCCATCGGCACCCCCAGGACGTCGAACACCGCGGTGTAGAAAGCTTGCGAGGCCGCGAGGTCACGCACCACGAGCTGGACGTGGTCGATGAGGCGTCCGCGGTGCAGTTCCTGGGTTTCCATGCGGGATCTTCCTTCGGGGTGACGGTGTGTGTGCCGGGATGTTGGCATGCGAAGCCGCGGCTGAGCTTCGCGCGGCGACAAGCGTCACACTGTAGGCCCCGGCCGCACAGACGAAAAGGAGTGTTACGTGCCCCTCACCTGGACCGACGACATCCACCGCATCGACTGGGAAGAACTTGCCCGCCTCTACCGCCTGGCCCCCTTGGGGGACAAGCCGCCGGAGGTCCTGCGGACGGTGTTCGGCAACAGCCGCTTCCGGTTCTTCGTGTTCGACGAGGCCGGTCGGCTCGTCGCCGCGGGCCGCGCGCTCGCTGATGGCGCGGACTGCTCGTACATCTGCGACGTCGCCGTGCTGCCCGGGCACCAGGGCACCGGCCTCGGGCGCGAGATGGTGTCCCGCCTGGTCGAGGTTTCGCGGGGCCACCGCAAGATCATCCTGTACTCGGTGCCGGGCAAGGAGGGCTTCTACCGCAAGCTCGGATTCCGGCGCCTGTTGACGGGGATGGCGATCTTCGCGGATGAAGCGACGGCCATCGCGCGCGGGCACCTCGAGGCGGACTGAGCGCGCTCACTCCGCGCGGATCTCCGCCCTGCGCGCGTCCGCGTCGAACACCATCCGCCCCGGCCACGCGGGCCACCGCGTCCCCAGCGCCGGCGTGTTCGGATCGCCTGTCGCCGCGAAGGTCCCGACCGACTGCATCATCACGCGCGAGAGCGCCAGCCGCCCCGGCTCGTTCGCCCGCGTGAACGCGATCCGCGCATACAGGCTGGGCCCGAAGTTGCCGAACACGAAGGGCAGGTCGAAGGTGTGCGCCGCGCCGAAGACCACGTCGAACGGGGGCGGCAGCGCGTCCCAGTCGAAGCGGTAGCCCCACACGGCGTCCTGCCGCGAGCGCAGCGCCCCCAGCACGTCGTCGCGGATCGCCTCGAACCACAGGCGGTTCAGTTCGCGCGTGCGCGCGTCGAAACCGGTCGCGGGTCGATCCGCCGGCAGGTAAGCGGCCGGGACCCAGTCCTCGATGCGCGAAGCCGGCGGCGCCTCCGCGTCGTAGCCGTGCGCCAGGCGGAACACGGCGGCGTCGTCGAGCAGGCGTCCGCTCACGCCGCCGAGGTCGGGGCGCAGCGCCAGCAGTTGCGGGAACAGCTTGGTTTCGTCGCGCGTGATGCCGGCGAGCACGGGCACGCGCACGTACTGCCCCGCGCGGATCGCCGCGATGGGGTCCGCGGCGACGACCACGCCGTCCGGGATGGGGTTGGACGCGGACATCCCCAGCGGCGCAAGGCGCGTCCGCACCACGGTGAGCAACTGGTCCGGGGTCCTGGCGCGGAGGTAGGCCGCGTGTTCGGCCGCGCTGCGGGTGGCGGCGAGCGCGGTGGCGGCCGCCGCATCCGCGGCGGACCCGTCCGCCACCAGCGATTGCGCCAGCAAGGCCTGGCCGCGCGTGGACCATACCGACCGTGGCAGCACCCCGGGGATGGCGCCGCGCGGCAGCGAAGCGGCGGTGGAGATGCCGCCGCTCAGCGCGATCACGCGGTGGAAGAGCGGCTGCGTGCGCGCCGCCAGCATCGGCGAGGCGAGCAGGGCATATACGTTGACCGCGCCCGCCGACTGCCCCATCAGCGTCACGCGCGCCGGATCGCCGCCGAACGCGGCTATGTCGCGCTGCACGAACTCCAGCGCCTTCACGATGTCCAGCAGCGCGAAGTTGCCCGAATCGTCCTGCGCGTTCCCGGTCTTCAGCGCCGGCAGGTCGAGGAAGCCGAAGATGCCGAGCCGGTAGTTGACGGTGACGACCACGGCGCCGGCGGTGCGCGCGAGCGCCGCGCCGTCGTACACCGGGTCCGCCGTGTAGCCGGTGATGTTGCTTCCGCCGTGCACGAAGACGATCACCGGCCGCGGCGCGGCGGCTCGCTCCGCGGGCGTCCACACGTTCAGGTACAGGCAGTCTTCCGAGCCGAGCGTCTGGCCGAGGGTGCTGCCGATGGTGGCGTCGTAGCGGTTGTTCAGGCCCGGGCCGTACAGGCGCCCGGTCTGCACGCAGGCCGCCGCGAAGCGGTCGGCGGCGCGCGGCTGCGTCCACGGCGCGGGGTCCGCGGGCGCCCTCCAGCGCAGCGCGCCCACGGGCGGCGCCGCGAAGGGGAGGCCTTTCCAGCTCAGGGTGCCGTCGCTGCGCGAGGCGTCCACGCCCACCACGGGGCCCGAGGCGGTCGTGCGTTGCAGCGACGAGGCGAGGCCTGTCGCCGCGCAGCCTGCGAGGCATGCGGCACCGAGCACCGCCCAGATCAACGTGCGCGCGGCCACGGCGTCACTCCGCCTTGATGTTGGCAGCCTTGATCACCTGCGCCCACTTCTTCGCCTCGGCATCGAGGAAGGCGCGGAACTCCGCCGGCGTGCCGCCGCGCAGCTGCAGCCCCGCGGCCTCGGCCTTGCGGCGCACCTCGGCATCGGCGATGGCCGCATTCGTCTCCGTGTTCAGGCGCTGCACGATCGCCGCCGGCGTGCCGGCCGGCACCATCAGGCCGTACCAGCCGTAGCCCACCACGCCAGGCACGCCGGACTCCACGAACGTGGGCGTGTCGGGCTGCAGCGGCGTGCGCCGCTCGTTCGCGACCGCCAGCACGCGCAGCTTGCCGGACTCCACGTGCGGCTTCGCCGTGGAGATCGCCGTGAGCGTCGCGTCGATGCGGCCGGCCAGCAGCTCCGTGTACGCGGGCGCGTCGCCCTGGAACTGCGCGACCAGGCCCTTGCCGCCGGCGGCACGGATGAACAGTTCCGCGGTGAGGTGCGGCGCCGACCCCGCGCCCGGCGAGCCGAAGGTGAAGCCGTTCGCGTTGGCCTTGCCCCATTGCACGAACTCGGCCAGCGTCTTGTACGGCGCGTTCGCGTTGACCACCAGGAACAGCGGCGCGATGGCCGTGCTCACCACCGGCTCGAAGTTCTTGCGCACGTCGTACGGCAGGTTGGGGTAGAGCGCCTCGCCGATGGCGATGGGGGCCGCCGCGTGGAGCACCGTGTAGCCGTCCGGCGCCGCCTTCGCGACCAGGTCGTTGGCGATGCGCGTGCCGGCCCCCGGCTTGTTCTCCACCACCACGGCCTGCCCGAGGCGCGTGCCCAGGAAGTCGCCCAGCACGCGCGTGAGGATGTCGCTGGATCCGCCGGCGGCATACGGCGAGATCAGACGCACCGGCCGGGCCGGCCAGGCCTGCGCGGCGGCGGGAAGCACGAAAGGCGCGAGGCCGGTGGCGGCCAGCAGTTGGCGGCGGGTGAGGGTCATGCGTTCGTCTCCTGGTTCTTGTGGATGGTGTGCGTCAGAGCCTGCGCAGCGGCGGGTAACGGTAGTGGAAATCCAGGTGCTCGCGTTGCGGCTGGTACAGGCGCAGCACCACGTAGAACGGCTCGCCGGGTGGCGCGGGCAGCCAGTTGAAGCCCGGGCCGGGGTCGCTGGCCTGCACGCGGATGGCGAGGCTGCCGTCCGCGTCGGTGCGCAGACCGGGCGTGCGATCGCCGATCGAGTAGCGGTCGATCGGGTTGGCCACGAACAAGCAGTCGCTGCGGCGGTACATCGTGAGCGACCAGAAGGCGCCGACGCGCGGCCCGCCGCCGGGCGGAAAGCGCAGCTCGTACGCGTGCGAGCCGTGCAGCACCTGGCCGTCCGCGTCGACTTCCGCCGTGGGGTACATCGCTTCCTCGATGCCGAGGGCGCCGATCAGGTTGCGCGCCACGCGAGCGCGCGTGAGCAGGTCGTCGCCCCAATGCGTGCGCACCGCCACCGGCAGGGCCCAGCCGCCGCCCAGCCCCTGCGGCTGGTCCGCCTGGCGCAGCTCTTCGTAGACGGAGGACAGCGCCTGCGGCAGCAGGTCGCGGGAGACGGGCCACAGCGGCCGTTCGCCCGCCGGGAAAGGGTTGCGCTCCAGGGCCTGGTCGACGATGGCCTGGTACAGCGGCGCGGGCGGTGCCTCGGGCACGCGGCCGTCCAGCAGCGTGTCGAGGCGCACGGCGGCATCGCCGCCGTCGGGACGCCGCATCGAGAACTGCAGCTGCAGCGAACGCACGTGTTCGACGTCGACCGGCGTGTCGTCGACGAGGACACGGCCGATCAGCCACACGTCCTGCCCCGGCGCGGCGATCACCTGCGTGATGTCCGCCGGCACCTCGCCGCGCCAGCCGGGGCCGTGCACCAGCGTGCGCTGCGCGCGGTTGCCGGTGGTCCGCCGGCCGACGTAGGCGAAGGGGTTGGTCCACGCGTCCAGCAGGCCCAGCGTCCAGTAGCGCTCGCCCATGTCCGGCGTGGCGATGACGACGGGGCCTCCCGAGAGGTCGAGCCAGGCATTGCTGTACACCGTGTCGTTGTTCGGGCTCACCACTTCGCGATCTTCGGGCCCGAGGCGCCGGTGCGTGTGCGTGAACTGGTTGACCCAGCGCAGGCGCGAAGCCGCGTCGCTGCCGGCGAAGCCCAGCGTGGGGTGGCGCCGGGCCGTGGTGGCGGCGCGCATGCGCATCATCTCGAAGAGGGGCAGGGTCTGGATCACGGCCGCGCGCGCGGCGTCGCGGGTGCTCAGGGTGGAGATCGTGGAGAGGTCCATGGTGCTTCAGGCAACGGCACGCGACGCGCGCAGCGCCGCGATCTCGGATTCGGTGTACCCGGCTTCCGCCAGCACGAGCGCCGCGTCCGCGCCCGCCTCGGGCGCGGCGGGCAGTTCGGGCCGCGGCGCGTCGCCGAAGCGATAAGGCAGGCCCAGTGCGCGGTAGCCGCCACCGTCACCGGTGCGGGCCTGCACGAGCAAGCCGCCGCCCACGACGTCCGGGCTCGCCAGCACCTCGCGGTAGGAGCGCACGGCGCCGCACACGATCTGCTGGCCGCCGAGGAGGTCCACGCACTCCTGGCTCGTGAAGCGCGAGAGGCACTCCTGCAAGACCTGGCGCAGTTCCGCGCGGTGCTGCACGCGCAGGGCGTTGGTGGCGAAGCGCGGATCCCCGGCGAGGTGCTCCTGGCCCAGGACGCGACACAGGCGCTGCCAGTGCTCCTGCGCATAGGCGGACAGCACGATGTGGCCGTCGCGCGTCGGCACGAGTTCGGCGGCCGGGGCGTTGTGCGGCTGCCCGTGCCCCATGCGCTTCGGTTCCGGCCCGCCCGCCAGGTACTCGCACCAGGTCGCGGACTGCAGGTTCAGGGCCGTCTCCAGCAGCGACACCTCCAGCGTCTCGCCGGTGCCGCTGCGCTCGCGGCCGAAGAGGGCGGCCAGCACGGCCTGCGCGCCCAGCTGCGCGGCGGCTGCGTCGACCACGGGCACGCCCACCTTCTGCGGCAGGCCGTCCGGCTCGCCGGTGACCGCCATCAGCCCGCTCTCGGCCTGGGCCGCGATGTCGTAGCCCGGCCGCTCGTGCGAGGGCCCGCCGCGCGGGAAGCCGGTGATCGACAGGTAGATCACGCGCGGGAAGCGCTCGCGCACCGTGGCGGGGCCGAGTCCCAGCTTGTCCACGGCGCCGGGGCGCAGGTTCTGGATGACGACGTCGCTGCGGGCGATGAGACGCAGCGCCACCTCGCGGCCCTCGTCGCTCTTGAGGTCCAGGGCGATCGAGCGCTTGCCCCGGTTGTAGGCGCGGATCATCGATTCGCCATAGCGCCCGATGTGGCGGGCCTGGTCACCGGCCAGGGGCTCCACCTTGATCACGGTGGCGCCGAGCTCCGCGAGGGCCATGGCCGCGCCGGGGCCCGCGATGTACTGGCCGAGGTCGACGACACGCACGCCGGCGAGGGGTGCCGCCGGACGGCGGCTGGGGGAAGGACTGCTGGATGGCACGCTGCGCACGATAGCCGCGCGCCTGATCGCTGGAAAATCGAGAATCCTGATGCCGTGATAACTTCGGGTGATCACGTCACTGCGGAGCCCATGACCGCCTCCACCGACTTCCTCGTGCGCCGCCTGCGCCTGCGGCACCTCGACCTGCTGGTGGCGCTGGCCGAGGCGGGCACCATGCGCGCCGCCGCGACACGCCTGAACCTCAGCCAGCCTGCGCTGAGCAAGATGCTGGTGGAGGTGGAGGACGGCTTCGGCGCCCGCCTCTTCGAGCGCACGCCGCAAGGCGTGGCGGCCAACGCGCTGGGGCAGGCCGCCGTCTACCGGGCGCGCGTCATCCTGGGCGAGCTGGAGCGGGGCCGCGAGGAGGTCGACGCGCTGCGCGCAGGCGCGAGCGGCGTGCTGCGGCTCGGCACGTTGTCGGTCACGGCTTCCGTGCCGCGCGCGATCGCGCACCTGCGGCAGAAGGTGCACGGTGCGCGCGTGCAGGTGCAGGAGGGCCGCGTGCGCGAGCTGGTGCAGCGCCTGCTGGACGGCGAGCTCGACGCGGTGTTCGGCGCCATCACGCCGGAGCTGCTGGCGAGCGACCTGCTGCCCCTGCTGCGGCCGGAACTGCTGCTGGCCGACGAGCTGTGCGTCGTGTGCGCCGACGGCCATCCGCTCGCGCGCCGGCGCACGCTGGCCTGGGCCGATCTCTCCTCGCAGGCGTGGGTCGCGCCGCCCAAGGACACGCTCGTGCGGCAGGCGCTCATGACGGCTTTTCTGAACGAGGGCCTGCAACCGCCGGAGCCCGCGGTGGAGGTGCTCTCGTCCGTCACGGTGGGCAGCCTCCTGCGCCTCGATCCCTCGCTGCTGGCCGCGGTGCGGCTCGAACACGCGCAGGACGAACTCGCCCGCGGCGGCATGCGGCGGCTGCCGGTCGCGCCGGTGGTGCCGCTGCCCTCGCTGGGGCTCTACACGCGGCGTTCGGCGGGGGCGGCGCCACCGCTGGTGCGCGCACTGGGGGACGCATTGCGGCGCTTCGGCCAGCCCGCGCGCGGCAGCCGCGCCACGGCCGCCGCACCCGGGAGAACTTCAGCGCGTTCCTGAACATACACGATGCGACATGTCAGTTCTCGGGTGTGTCGCCATCGGGCTGCGCCCATGCCGCGACCATCCGATTCCAGGCGCGGACCCGGGCCCCCGCCTCGGTCGATTCATCCTGGGTGTTGCTGTGAATCAGCGCATCCAGCAACGCCGCCTGTCGTTCACTCCATTCGGCCGGGAACAGCGGCGTGACAGAGACCAGGCAGTCTGCACGAGCTCCCGAGGGCCGGACGGGAAAGCCGGCTTCCCTGATCCGATAGGTCAAGGCGCCGCGTTGCAGGCGCATGCGGCGCATGCCGTCGAGCGTGGGCACCTCCGTCCACCTGCCTGCCACCCAGGCGAACCCGTCGACCGGCACATCGACCCGGATGGTTCCGTCTTCCTGCAGCGACAGGAACGCGTGAGGGCGCAAGGCCACGCGCACGTTCAGCGACTGATGGTCCTTGCCATCCTGCAGCTTCACGCGGGCGTGCAGCTGGTGGCCGTCGCGCACGCCAGGCGGAATCCGCACGCGAGCCCGGTAGGCAAGCGGTGCCGACTCTCCGCTTCCTCCGCAGCTGGAGCAGGACACGAGCGTCGATCCCCGGCCTTCGCACGCGTCGCAGGGCAAAGGCGTGGCGAGCCACGGGAACCAGAACATCTGCCGCGCCTGGCCCTGGCCATGGCAGTGATGGCAGGTCACGGGTTCCGGCGCCTTGCCGGTACCGCAGCACGTGGCGCAGACACGGGTGACCTCACCGTGCACGTTGCGGATGCAGCCCGAGGCGGCTTCTTCCAGGCTGAGGGTGATCGTCAGCTCGACGGGCTCGTCCTTCGGGGTGGGGGCGGCGGCCGGAGGTGGTGCGTCGTCGGCGGTGTCGCGCGCCTCTTCGCGCGCGCTGCGGATCTGCTCCACTGCGCGGTTGATGCGCTGGATTCTCTCCAAGGCCTGGGGAGTGGCATTTCGGTCGGGATGCCAGCGGGCCGAGAGGCGTCGCCATGCCGCCTTGATCTGCGCATCGCTCGCCTCGGGTGTCAGTCCCAGTGTGGCGTAGGGATCCTCGATTTCCACGGCGCCTCGCCTGCTGTGTTGCAGTGCAGCATGGTAGCCCATTCCCCATGGGTTGCAGCGACGGCAAGGGGCACGGGTGCCATCCCGGAGCGCCTCCGCGAGACGCCGCCTGCCGTCCTCAGGCCACCAGCCCGAGATACTCCTGTCGCGTCCGCGGCAACACGGCCCCGACGAGTTGCTCGTGGGACGTGCGGTGGCTGGCCAGCATGCGGGCCGATGCCACGGACTTCGACCGGCAATACCAGTGGCAGGTGTGCTGCATCAGCAGCATCTCGGCCAGGATGGCGAAGGCGCGGTCCTTCGGGGAGGCGCCCTGTTCTTCGACGGCACGGCAGATGCCGCGGGCGTGCATGCGCAGCGCCTCGCGCATGTCGAAGGACTTGTCGAACGCGGGCGAGCGGGGCAGCCAGACCGGGAACTTGCTCACGCGCGTGGCCGCAGGCTCGACGCCCGCGAAGTCCTCGGCGAGCTTGCGGACCTGCCGGCACAGGACTTCCTCGGTCCCGCGCAGCACGCCCCAGACCTGCTCGCTGCGGGCGGGGTCCGCTTCGCCCAGGGCGCGCGAGTAGCCCTGCGAGAGCGTCTCGATGTTCTTTTCGATGTCGTGGCCGGACAGGTAGCGGGCGAGGATGGCGATGCGCCGTTGCTGCTGCCGGGCCCTGGCGATCCACAAGGCGACCAGCGCCAGGGGCAGGAGAAGAAGGAAATCCACGGGCTGATGGTACACAGGCCGTGGTCGCGTGCTGGTGGCTTCGAGACTCTTTCGAGCTGCTGTTTTGGGTCGAGACCTGCTATCACGCTGCAAGTGCGCTGGCAGCCCCGTTTAGGCTAGATGCAACTTCGGTGACCGACCGCTTAAGACGGCGGATTCAACCGGTCGATGCAACACATTCGCTGAACATCTCAGCGGGCGTGTGGAAGCCGAGCGTCTAGCGCGGCCTCTCGTTCAATTGTCTCGCTATTGCGTTGAGCTGGGTCTGGGAGAAGTCCGAGAGGTCCATGCCCTTCGGCATGTACTGACGGAGTAAACCGTTGGTGTTCTCGTTGCTTCCGCGTTGCCAGGGGCTCTGGGGATCGCAGAAGAAGACTTGGATGTCGGTGGCCATGGTGAACTGCTTGTGGGCATGCATCTCTGTGCCTCGATCCCAGGTCAGGGATTTATAGAGCTCCTGCGGCAGCTTGCGGGCATTCTTGATCAGTGCGTTGACGACCGTCTGCGAGTCTTTGCCATCGAGCTTCACCAGCATCACGTATCGCGTCTGTCGCTCGTCCAGCGTGGCAATCTGGCTGTTGCGACTGCCGAAGACCAAGTCTCCTTCCCAGTGACCAGGCACGGCTCGGTCTTCGACCGAAGCGGGTCGCTCGCTGATCGAAACGGCATCGGCGATCTGCCCGTGGATCGCCGTCTTCTGCGTGTGGTGCCGAGAGCGGCGCATCCCGCGGGTGCGTCTTAGGTGTTCCAGCAGCTCCTTCTTCAAGGCGCCACGCGCTTGAATGAACAGGCTGCGGTAGATGGTCTCGTGTGACACGTGGAGGCTCTGGTCGCCCGGATAAGTATGCTTGAGCCAACCTGCAATCTGCTCCGGCGCCCAGAGCAGCCGGAGCTTCTCAGCTACGAGCCGGGCCAACGCGCGGTTGTTCCGCAACTTGCAGGTCTTGGGGCGCCGCGCTCGATCCCAAGCCGCCGCATCGGCCAGGCTGGCGCGATAGCCGTCGTAGCCGCCGTTGCGCTTTATCTCTCGGCTGATCGTCGATGGTGATCGCCCAAGTCGAGCCGCGGTTGATCGAATAGATTCGCCGGCCACCATCGCCCGGGAGATCTCCTCCCGTTCGGCCAGCGTCAGCGTAGCTGGTGATCGCGTTCGTTGCGGCGGCCGGAATCCTCCCGTCGCCGCAAGAATCTGGTGGATCGACGTGTGAGGCCGATCAAACAGCTTGCCGATCTCATGCAGTGTCCAGCCTTGCTTCCAGCGCTCCCACATCAGCGCCTTCTGGCTGTCCGTAGTAGATCCGTGACCGTCGCTTCATCGGCAACACTCCTTCCACCTACGCGGTGGTTAGTGTGTTGCATCGACCGATTGAATCCGCCCTGCAAAGCAGTCGTTCTTGCCGGCCTCCAGGAGCGACCGCCAGAGGTCGTTGCTGCAGCAGTTCCAACCGAGTGGCTGTCCGTCTCCGCCCATAAGCGCACATCGCGTAAGCTCCGAACCGGATTCACTTGGATTGGAATCACGTGAGGTTCATCATCCTTTCGGCGCTCGTCTTGGGGTGCCAACTTGCCGCGGCGGAGACCGTACAAGTCAAGTATCACGGCCTCGTTTCACTTGATGACTTCGCGTGCGAGGACGTCAAAGAGAGCAGTGACGTTTCGCGCTTTTGCTACGACAGGGCAGAGCGGTATATGGTCATTCGGCTCAAGACGACCTACTACCACTACTGCGAGATGGACGCTGCGACAGTGAAAGGCTTCCAACAGGCCAGTTCGAAGCGGCAGTTCTTCGAAAGCCGCATTCGCGGGAGTGGCACGGACGGACCGTTCGACTGCCGGACGCACCCCATCCCCAAGAAGTATCGGCGGTAGGTGCCTCCAGCTGGGCGAGACTGCATTTCCTCTGCGTCGGGAGCAGACACGCCCAAGAGCGCAAAGGCGCTATGCCGGCGAACGCCCCCCACCCGGAATGCCCTGGCTGATGGGACGCGCAGGTTCGCGCCCTGCGTCGGGCGCTGCCTCCTGCTCCACCGCGGCGCGGCCGACGCCGGCGATGGTGTCACCCTTCACCTCGGCTGGGTCCTGGCTGGGGCGGTGATCACCGTCAGCCCGGTATTCATGCTCCTTGCCGCTGATCGGTGTCGATTCCATGGCCTCGGTGGCCGCGGCGCGTTCACCGGTCGGATCGAGCTTCTTGTCGCTGGGCATGGTGTGTCTCCGAAGCGTGTCCTCGAAGACTAGGACCTCAGCGCGGGCCATCTGTCGGACGGCGGCTCGAATGCAGATCGGCGTGCGCCCGTGGGCATCGCATCACTACGGAGAAGAAACCCGCCTACGCCGCCCGGAACTCCGTATCCAGGATCCGCGAAATATCCTCCCGCGTCTCCTCCAGCTGCACCAGCGTCGCCTGCCGCGCCGCCAGCGCATCCCGGTGCAGCAGCGCGGTCAGGATCGCCTTGTGCCGCGGCAGCGAGAGCGCGTGCGTGTTCGGCAGCTTGCTGGAAAGCTGGATCGATTCGCGCAGGGCCAGCGACAGCATGTTCCCGATGTACGCCAGCAGGTCGTTGCCCGTCGCCTCCGCGATGCGGCGGTGGAAGGCGAGGTCGGGCTCCAGCAGCTCCTGCGGCGTGCGCGCCGCCTCCATGCCGGCATAGGCTTCGGCGATGCCTTCCAGCTGCTCCTCGGAAGCGACCCGTGCCGCCAGCGCCGCAGCCGCCGGCTCGAAGATGCGCCGCACCGTCATCAGCGTCGTGACGAACTCGCCCGTGGGCTGCGACTGGATCAGCCAGTACAGAACGTCCGGGTCCAGCAGGTGCCAGTCGCTGCGCGGGCGCACGATGACGCCCGCGCGCTGGCGCGAGACGACGAGGCCCTTGGCCACCAGCACGCGGATCGCCTCGCGCAGCACCGAGCGGCTCACCTGGTAGCTCGCAAGCAGCACCGGCTCCCCCGGCAGGCGGCTGCCGGGCGCGAACTCGCCGCCGACGATGCGCAGGCCGAGGTCCCGCACGATCTGCGGGTGCATGCTCTTGCGCTCCGGCGGACTGCGGTAGCTGGAGGCGCGGTGGGAGGGTTCGACGGCCATGTCCTGCCGACTATAGCGAGCGCTTGCGGTTCGCCACGTCGACGAATACCGCGGCGAGCAGCACCAGGCCCTTGATCACCTGCTGGTAGTCGATGCCGATGCCCAGGATCGACATGCCGTTGTTCATCACGCCCATGATGAAGGCGCCGACGACCGCGCCGAAGACCTTGCCCACGCCGCCCGAGGCCGAGGCCCCGCCGATGAAGCAGGCGGCGATCACGTCCAGCTCGAAGCCGAGGCCCGCCTTGGGCGTCGCGGTGTTCAAGCGCGCGGCGAAGATCAGGCCCGCCAGCGCGGCGAGCAGGCCCATGTTCACGAACGTGAGGAAAGCCAGCCGCTCGGTCTTGATGCCCGACAGGCGCGCGGCCTTCTCGTTGCCGCCCAGCGCGTAGATGCGCCGGCCGACGGTGGTGCGCAGCGCGAGGAAGTCGTAGCAGACGATCAGCACCGCCATCACCAGCAACACGTTGGGCAGGCCCTTGTAAGCGGACAGCAGCACCGACAGCAGCACGATCAGCGCGACGAACACGAGGTTCTTGCCCAGGAAGAAGGGCAGGGGCTCCACCTCCATGCCGTGCTTCGCCGCCTGGGCGCGCTCGCGCAGCTTGAAGAACACCAATGCGCCGGCCGCGAGCAGCCCAAGCAGCAGCGAGCTGAGGCGGTAAGACTCGCCGGAGAGCGGATCCGGCAGGAAGCCCGTGGACAGCAGCTGGAACTCCGGCGGGAAGGGTCCGACCGACTGGCCCTTCAGGATCATCAGCGCGAGTCCCTTGAACACCAGCAGCCCTGCCAGCGTGACGATGAAGGACGGGATGCGCCAGTAGGCGACGAACCAGCCTTGCGCGGCGCCGATCACGGCACCGGCGCCCAGGCACAGCAGCGAGGCGGGCAGCCAGTGCCAGTTCATCTCCACCATCAGCACCGCAGCAAGGGCTCCGACGAAGCCGCAGACGGATCCCACCGACAAGTCGATGTGGCCGGCCACGATCACGAGCAGCATGCCCAGCGCCATGATGACGATGTAGCTGTTCTGCAGGACCAGGTTGGTCAGGTTCAGCGGCTGCATCAGCGTGCCGCCGGTCATGTACTGGAAGAAGGCCATGATGGCCACCAGCGACAGCAGCATGCCGTACTCGCGCAGGTGCGCCTTGAGGAAGGCGAGGGCGCCGCGGCCCGTCGCTTCCGGTTTCGGCGGGACGTCCGCCACTTGCGTGCTCATTGCATGCTCCCAGCGTTCACGATGGCCCGCATGATCCCCTCCTGGCTCGCCTCCATCCGGTCGAACTCGGCGACGAAGCGCCCCTCGTTCATCACGTAGATGCGGTCGCACATGCCCAGCAGCTCGGGCATCTCCGAGGAGATCATCACGATGCATTTCCCTTCGGCGGCCATCTGCGCCATCAGGCTGTAGATCTCGAACTTGGCGCCGACGTCGATGCCGCGCGTGGGCTCGTCCAGCACCAGCACCTCCGGCTGCGTGAACAGCCACTTGCCCAGCACCACCTTCTGCTGGTTGCCGCCGGAGAGCTGCCCCACGGGCTGGAACACGTCCTTGCAGCGGATGCGCAGCTGCTTGCGGTAGCCGTCGGCCACGCCGAACTCACGGCCTTCGTCCACCACGCCTTGCTTCGCCACCGCGGGCAGGTTGGCCAGCGACACGTTGCGGGCGATGTCGTCGTCCAGCAGCAGGCCGTAACCCTTGCGGTCCTCGGTGACGTAGGCGAAGCCGTGGCGCACGGCCTTCTGCACGGTGGAAACGTCGATCTCCTGCCCGCGCAGCAGGACGCGGCCCGAGATCTTCTGGCCGTAGGAGCGGCCGAAGACGCTCATGGCCAGCTCCGTGCGGCCGGCGCCCATCAGGCCCGCGATGCCGACGATCTCGCCGCGTCGCGCCTGCAGGTTCACGCCCTTGACCACCTGCCGCTCGGCGTGCACCGGGTGGTGGACCGTCCAGTCGCGCAGCTCGAAGACCACTTCGCCGACTTGCGGTTCGCGCCGCGGGTAGCGGTCCGCCATCTCGCGGCCCACCATGTTGCGGATGATCACGTCCTGGCTCACCGGCTGGGCGCGGCAGTCGAAGGACTGCACGGTGCTGCCGTCGCGCAGCACGGTGATCGTATCCGCCACGCGTTCCACCTCGCCCAGCTTGTGCGAGATCAGGATGCAGGCGATGCCTTGCGCCTTGAGTTCCAGCAGCAGGTCCAGCAGCGCCTCGCTGTCCGTCTCGTTCAGGCTGGCGGTGGGCTCGTCCAGGATCAGCAGCTTCACTTCCTTGGACAGCGCCTTGGCGATCTCCACCAGCTGCTGCTTGCCCACGCCGAGGTCGTCCACCAGCGTGGCGGGCGACTCGTGCAGGCCTACCTTCGCCAGCAGCTCGCGCGTGCGCACGTAGGCGGCGTGGCGGTCCACCACGCCGTGGCGCGCCGGCTCGTTGCCCAGGAAGATGTTCTCCGCGATGGAGAGCAGCGGCACCAGCGCGAGCTCCTGGTGGATGATGATGATCCCCAGGTCCTCGCTCGCGCGGATGTCGCGGAACTGGCGCGGCTCGCCGCCGAAGCGGATCTCGCCTTCGTAGCTGCCGTGCGGGTACACCCCGCTCAGCACCTTCATCAGCGTGGACTTGCCCGCGCCGTTCTCCCCGACGACCGCGTGGATCTCGCCGGCGCGCACCGAGAGGTTGACGTCGCGCAGGGCCACCACGCCCGGGAAGGACTTGGTGATCCCGCGCATCTCCAGGAGGCTGGTCACTTGACCTGCGACTCCTTGTAGTAGCCGCTGCCGACCAGCACGGTCTTCCAGTTGCTGGCGTCCACGCTCACCGGCTTCAGCAGGTACGAGGGCACGACCTTCACGCCGTTGTTGTAGGTCTTGGTGTCGTTGATGTCCGGCTGCTTGCCGGCCAGCACGGCATCGACCATGTTGGCCGCAACCTTCGCGAGCTCGCGCGTGTCCTTGAAGACGGTGGACGACTGCTCGTTGCGCAGGATGGACTTCACGGAGGGGATCTCCGCGTCCTGGCCGCTCACGATCGGGCAGGGCTGCTGCGCCGTGCAGTAGCCAACGCCCTTGAGCGAAGACAGGATGCCGATCGAGAGGCCGTCGTACGGCGAGAGCACCGCATGCACCTTGTCCTTGGTATAGAAGGCAGAGAGCAGGTTGTCCATGCGCGACTGCGCCACGGCGCCGTCCCAGCGCAGCGTGCCGACCTTGTCCATGCCCATCTGCTTGCTGCGCACCACCAGCCTGCCGCTGTCGATGTAGGGCTTGAGCACCGACATGGCGCCGTCGTAGAAGAAGAAGGCATTGTTGTCGTCGGGCGAGCCGCCGAACAGCTCGATGTTGAAGGGGCCCTTGCCCTGCTTCAGGCCCAGCTTGTCGACGATGGAGGTGGCCTGCAGCACGCCCACCTGGAAGTTGTCGAAGGTGGCGTAGTAGTCGACGTTCTTCGAGCCGCGGATCAGGCGGTCGTAGGCGATGACCTTGATGCCCTTGTCGGCCGCGCTCTGCAGCGCCTTGGACAGCGTCGTGCCGTCGATGGCCGCGATCACCAGCACCTTGGCGCCCTTGGTGATCATGTTCTCCACCTGCGCGAGCTGGTTGGGGATGTCGTCGTCGGCGTACTGCAGGTCGGTCTGGTAGCCGCGCTCCTTGAGCACCTTGACCATGTTGTTGCCGTCGTCGATCCAGCGCGCCGAGGACTTGGTGGGCATCGAGATGCCGACCAGGCCCTTGCCTTGCGCGAAGCCGGCGGGGGCCAGGCCCAGCAGGGCGGCGCCGACGACCAGGCCGCCGAGGAAGCGTCGTGTAGTGAGTTTCATGCCTGTCTCCTTGAGGGGGCGGGTTGCGTCTTAGTGGGAATGCCTGGGCACGCCGGCGCCCCGGCGGCCCACCAGGAAGTCGAAGTCGCAGCCTTCGTCGGCCTGCAGCACGTGCTCGACGTACAGCTTGCGGTAGCCGGAGCCGTCCGCGGGCTCCGGCTTCTGCGTGGCCGCCCAGGTGGCGAGGCGGTCCGCGAGTTCTCTCTCGGGCACGTCGAGGTGCAGGCGGCCGGCATCGGCATCGAGCTCGATCCAGTCGCCTTCGCGCACCACGGCCAGCGGGCCGCCGGCGCGCGCTTCGGGCGCGACGTGCAGGACGACGGTGCCGTACGCGGTGCCGCTCATGCGCGCGTCGGAGATGCGGACCATGTCGGTCACGCCCTGTTCCAGCACCTTCGGCGGCAGGCCCATGTTGCCTACCTCGGCCATGCCGGGGTAGCCGCGCGGGCCACAGTTCTTGAGGACCAGCACCGAGTCGGGCGTGACGTCCAGCGCCGGGTCGGCGATGCGCTTCTTGTAGTCCTCGAGGTTCTCGAAGACGACGGCGCGACCGCGGTGCTTCAGCAGGCTGGCCGTCGCCGCGGAGGGCTTGATCACGGCACCGCGCGGCGCGAGGTTGCCGCGCAGGATGCGCATGCTCCCGTCCTCCACCAGCGGGTTCTCCCACTCGCGGATCACTTCGGTGTTGTAGGCGGGCGCGTCCTTCACGTTTTCCCAGAGCGACTTGCCGTTCGCCGTGAGCGCGTCCGGGTGCGGCAGCCGGCCGGCTTCGCCCAGGCGGCGCAGCACGGCGGGGAGGCCGCCCGCGTAATAGAAGTCCTCCATCAGGAAGCGACCGGACGGCATCAGGTCCACCAGCGTCGGCGTGCCGCGCCCGATGGCGGTCCAGTCTTCCAGCGCGAGCTCCACGCCGATGCGGCCCGCGATCGCCTTCAGGTGGATCACGGCGTTGGTCGAGCCACCGATCGCGGCGTTGGTGCGGATCGCGTTCTCGAAGGCCTGGCGCGTCAGCAGCTTCGACAGCTTCAGGTCCTCCAGCACCATCTCCACGATGCGCATGCCGCTCAGGTGCGCCAGCACGTAGCGTCGGGAATCCACTGCGGGGATGGCGGCGTTGTGCGGGAGCGTCACGCCCAGCGCCTCCGCCATGCACGCCATCGTGCTGGCGGTACCCATGGTGTTGCAGGTGCCGGCCGAGCGTGACATGCCCGCTTCGGCCGCCATGAACTCGTGCAGGGTGATGTGGCCCGCCTTCACCTGCTCGGATAGCTGCCACACCGCCGTGCCCGAGCCGATGTCGCGGCCCTGGTGCTTGCCATTGAGCATGGGCCCGCCGCTCACGGCGATGGCGGGCACGTCGACGCTGGCCGCCCCCATCAGCAGCGCCGGCGTGGTCTTGTCGCACCCCACCAGCAGCACGACGCCGTCGATGGGATTGCCACGGATGGCTTCTTCCACGTCGATGCTCGCGAGGTTGCGCGTGAACATCGCGGTAGGTCGCAGGTTCGACTCGCCGTTGGAGAACACGGGGAACTCCACGGGGAAGCCGCCCGCCTCGAAGATGCCGCGCTTCACGTGCTCCGCCAGCTTGCGGAAGTGCGCGTTGCAGGGCGTGAGCTCCGACCAGGTGTTGCAGATGCCGATGATGGGCTTGCCCTGGAACTCGTGGTCCGGGATGCCCTGGTTCCGCATCCAGCTGCGGTACATGAAACCGTTCTTGTCCGTGGTGCCGAACCACTCGGCGGAACGGAGCCTGACGGGGGGCTTGGCCATGCGGGGTCCTGGGCTGCGACTGCGGAGCGGCAAATATAGTCAGACTAAATATGCATTCCCTCCGGAAAAACCCGCAGGAAATCCGCTTCTTGACAGCATGAAGTCTGACTACATAATCCCGTCCTTTCTCAGCCGGGGAGTCCCGCCATGCCTGCCTTCGCCCGCTATCCGAGCCTCGCGGACCGCACCGTCTTCGTCACCGGGGGCGCCACCGGCATCGGGGCGACGCTGGTGCAGGCGTTCGCGGAGCAGGGCGCGAAGGTGGGTTTCCTCGACATCGCGCGCGAGCCGGGCGAGGCGCTCGCGCGTTCGCTGGAGGGCAGCCGGCACGCGCCCCTGTTCGTGGAAGCGGACCTCACGGACATCGCGGCACTGGAGCGCGCGCTCGATGCCGTCCGCGAGCGCTTCGGCCTGATCACCGTCCTCCTGAACAACGCCGCCAACGACACGCGCCACAGGATCGAGGACACCACCCCCGAGTACTGGGACAAGTCGCTCGCGGTGAACCTCAAGCACCAGTTCTTCGCCGCGCGCAGCGTGTCCGCGGACATGAAGCAGGCCGGCGGCGGCTCCATCGTCAACTTCGGCTCCGTGAGCTGGAAGCTCAAGCAGGGCGGCATGCCCGCGTACACCACGTCCAAGGCGGCCGTGCAGGGCCTCACCCGCAGCCTGGCCCGCGACTTCGGCCCGTTCAACATTCGCGTGAACACGCTGGTGCCGGGGTGGGTGATGACGGAGAAGCAGGTGCGCCTGTGGCTCACCGAGGAAGGCAAGGCCGACATCGCGCGCGGGCAGTGCCTCCAGCAGCCGCTGCTGCCGCAGCACATCGCGCACATGGCGCTGTTCCTGGCGGCGGACGACAGCGCGATGTGCACCGCGCAGGACTTCGTGGTGGACGGAGGCTGGACTTGAGCGACGTGCGGCTCGTGGTGGACGCCGGCGACCGCCTCGGCGAATGCGCGCTGTGGGACGGCGCGGCCTTCTGGTGGACCGACATCGAGGGATCGAAGATCTGCCGGCTGGAGGCCGGCGGCAGCGTGCGCACCTGGAAGCTGCCGGAGCGCGTCGGCAGCTTCGCGTTCTGCGGGGGCAGCGCCACGAAGCTGCTGCTGGGGCTGGCATCGGGCATCGCGGTGTTCGACACCGCCGGCGATTCGCTCTCGCCCGTGATCCCGGTCGAGGCCGACCAGCCCACGACCCGCATCAACGACGGCCGCTGCGACCGGCAGGGCCGCTTCCTCTTCGGCATGTTCAATCCGGAGGAGGCGAGCATCGGCGGCCTGTACCGCGTGCATCCCGACCTGCGCGTGGAACGCCTGCCGCTTCCGGCTGCCGCCGTGGCCAACAGCATCTGCTTCAGCCCGGACGGCGCCACGATGTACTACGCGGATTCGCCGACGCGCACGATCTGGTCGCTGGACTACCACGCGGACGGTCGCATGGGCACGCCGCGCGTGTTCGTGCGCCTGCGCGAGGACGAAGGCTTTCCGGACGGCTCCTGCATCGACGCGCAGGGCGGGCTGTGGAACGCGCAGTGGGAAGGCCGCTGCGTGGTCCGCTACGACAGCGATGGGCGGGAGACCGAGCGCATCGCCTTCCCCGTGTCGCGCCTCACCTGTCCCGCTTTCGGCGGGCCGGGGCTCGATGTCCTGTACGTGACTTCCGCGCGCGGTGGGCTGTCGAAGGAGCGGCTGCGCGAGGAGCCGCAGGCCGGCGGCGTGTTCGCCGCCGCCACGCGCTGGCGCGGCCTGCCGGAGACCCGGTTCGCGCTCGCCCCATCCACCCATCCTTGAGGACGACATGCACGCCACCCGCTACCAGGGCGTTTTTCCGGTGGTGCCCACCACCTTCCGCGAGGACGGCAGCCTGGACCTCCCGAGCCAGAAGCGCTGCGTGGATTTCATGATCGATGCGGGTTCCACCGGCCTGTGCATCCTGGCGAACTTCTCCGAGCAGTTCCTGCTGGCCGACGAGGAGCGCGAGGTCCTCACGCGCGCCATCCTCGAACACGTCGCCGGCCGCGTGCCCGTGATCGTCACGACCACGCACTTCAGCACCGAGGTATGCGCTGCCCGCAGCCGCCGCGCGCAGGAGCAGGGCGCCGCCATGGTGATGGTGATGCCGCCGTATCACGGGGCGACGCTGCGCGTGGGCGAGGAGAAGATCCACGAGTTCTACGCGCGCCTCTCGGACCGCATCGCCATCCCGATCATGATCCAGGACGCGCCCGTAGCCGGCACGCCCCTGTCCGCCGCATTCCTCGCCCGCATGGCGCGAGAAATCGAACACGTCGCCTACTTCAAGATCGAGACAGCGGGCGCGGCGAGCAAGTTGCGCGAGCTGATCCGGCTCGGCGGCGAAGCGGTGGAAGGGCCGTGGGACGGCGAGGAAGGCATCACGCTGCTGCCGGACCTGGAAGCCGGTGCGACCGGCGCGATGACGGGTGGCGGCTATCCCGACGGCATCCGCACGATCCTCGACCCCTGGCAGGCCGGTCGCCGCGACGAGGCTGCGCGGGCGTACGAGCGCTGGCTGCCCCTCATCAACTACGAGAACCGGCAGGGCGGCATCCTCACCGCCAAGGCCTTGATGAAGGCGGGTGGGATCATCGATTGCGAAGCGCCGCGGCATCCGTTCCCGGCGATGCATCCGGCGGTGCGGGAGGGGCTGCTGGCGGTGGCGAAGCGGTTGGATCCGCTGGTGTTGCGGTGGGGGTGATGAGGGGGGATCGCTGGGGTTCGCTGCGCGAAACCCAGCCTACAGGGTCGCCGCGTTTCCCGTAGGCTGGGTTTCGCGCAAGCGAACCCCAGCGTTTCGATTGCGCGAAACGCAGCCCACAGGGTCGCCGCGTTTCCCGTAGGCTGGGTTTCGCGCAGCGAACCCCAGCGTTTCGACGTCACCCCCGCCCCGCGTTTCGCCCTAAACCCCCGCCTCCAGCGCCACCCCATACGACTCCGCCGCCGCCGTCCGGATCGCCGCGAGCATCACGCGCGCCGCCGGCGACAGCGGCCGGTCCGTGCGCGTGATCAGGCCGAACGCGTCCATCTGGCACGGCAGGTCGATCGGCAGCACCGCCACCAGGTTGTGGCTCTCGTAGTAGCGCCCGACGTCACCCGCCACCAGGCCGATCATGTCGCCCTGGCCGATCATCTTGGTGACGAACAGCAGCGCGGCGCTCTCGATCAGGTTCGCCGGCGCCTCCAGGCTCTCCTCGCGGAACATCAGGTCGAAGCGATGCCGCAGCACGCTGCCTTCGGGCGGCACGATCCAGCCCCAGCCGCTGAGGTCGCGCAAGGTGAGGTGGTCCACTTCCAGCAGCGGGTGCCCGGGACGCACCATCGCGACCACGGGCTCCTCCGCCAGCGCTTCGAACCGCAGCGCCGTCTTGTCGTGCTGCGCGAACAGGCGGGCCACGAGGATGTCGAGCCGGGCCTGCGCCATGCGTTCCATCAGCACGTCGCTCGTTTCCACCTGCAGCGACACGCGCAGCTTCGGGTGCGACTGCTTCACGCGCGCGATGGCCTGCGGCAGCAGCATGATGCCCGGCGTCGTGATCGTGCCGACGCTCACCTGCCCGAAGCGCCCGGCCTTGAGCTCCTGCACTTCGTCGTGCGCCTGGTTCAGGCTGGACAAGGCGGTGCGCGCGTGGCGCACCATCGCCTCGCCGTAGACGGTGGGCCGCATGCCGCGCGGCAGCCGCTCGAACAGGGGCACGCCCAGCACGTCCTCCAGGTCCTTCAGGAGCTTGGACGCGGCCGGTTGCGTCATGGCCAGCACCTCGGCCGCGCGGTGGATGTTGCCTTCCTCGTCCAGGGCGACGAGCAGCAGCAGCTGCCGCGTCTTCAGCCGCGCGCGGATGAACCAGTGCGAGTAGTTGACCAAGCCGCCGTCCCTAGGGTTTGCATGAATGCCGATTCCGGTATCGCAGTGTGCCGAAACGCGATTGGTCGCGTATCCCTGCTCGCCCTAGTATCCGCACCCACCCCGGAACGGAGGCAGGAGGGGCATGCGCGAAGTCCTCAAGAACTACATCAACGGACATTGGGAAGGCGGCGTCACGACGGGCACGAGCGAGAACCCGTCGGACCTGTCCGCCCCCGTGGCCGACTACGCCCGCGCCGACGCCCGCCAGGCCGAGGCCGCGATCGATGCGGCGCACGAAGCCTTCGCGAGCTGGTCGCTCAGCACGCCGCAGCGCCGGGCCGACGTGCTGGATGCGGTCGGCAGCGAGCTGCTCGCGCGCAAGGACGAACTCGGCAGCCTGCTCGCGCGGGAAGAGGGCAAGACCCTGCCGGAAGCCGTGGGCGAAGTCGCGCGCGCCGGGCAGATCTTCAAGTTCTTCGCGGGCGAGGCGCTGCGCATTCCGGGCGAGAAGCTCGCGTCGCCCCGCGCGGGCGTCGAGGTCGAGGTCACCCGCGAGCCGGTGGGCGTCGTCGCCGTCATCGCGCCCTGGAACTTCCCCTTCGCGATCCCCGCGTGGAAGATCGCGCCCGCGCTCGCCTACGGCAACACCGTCGTGTTCAAGCCGGCGGAACTGGTCGCGGCCTGCGGCTGGGCGCTGGCGGACATCATCAGCCGCGCCGGCCTGCCCGCGGGCGTGTTCAACCTGGTCATGGGCAGCGGCCGGCAGGTCGGCCGCGTGCTCGTGGAGAACCGCGGCGTCGACGCCATTACCTTCACCGGGTCCGAAACCACCGGTCACCAGGTGTTGCAGCAGGCTGCCGCGCGCCGCGCGAAGGTGCAGCTCGAGATGGGCGGCAAGAACCCCCTGGTGGTGCTCGCGGATGCGGACCTGGACCGCGCGGTCGAATGCGCGGTGCAAGGCGCCTTCTATTCCACCGGCCAGCGCTGCACGGCATCGAGCCGGCTCGTGGTCGAAGCCGGCGTGCACGACGCTTTCGTGCAGAAGCTGCGCCAGCGCATGCGCCAGCTCACGGTGGGCCACGCCGAGGAGCGCGGCACCGACATCGGGCCGGTCGCGAGCGCGGCGCAGCTGGACACCAACCTGTCCTGGCTGGAGATCGCGCGCGCGCAAGGCGCCGAGCACGTCTGCGGCGGCGAGCTCGTCGAGCGGCGCACGCGCGGGCATTTCATGGCGCCGGCGCTCTTCCTCGCCACGCCCGAACAGCGCGCCGCCCGCGAAGAAATCTTCGGCCCCATCGCCGTCGTGCTGCGCGCGAACGACTACGAGCACGCGCTCGCGCTCGCCAACGACACGCCTTACGGCCTGTGCGCCGGCATCTGCACCACCTCGCTCAAGCACGCGACGCACTTCCGCCGGCACGCACAGGCAGGCATGGTCATGGCCAACCTGCCCACCGCCGGCGTGGACTACCACGTGCCCTTCGGCGGCCGCAAGGCTTCGAGCTACGGCCCGCGCGAGCAGGGCCGCCACGCGGCGGAGTTCTTCACCACCGTGAAGACCGCCTACGTGTGTGCCTGAACCGGTTGACCCACCAACTCCCAAAGGAGACGACACCATGATGAACCGCCGCCGCGCCGCCCTCGCGGGCACCGCCCTCCTGGCCATCGCCGGGATGCCCCTGGGCGCCTTCGCCCAGCAGAAGAAGATCGTCCTCGGCTTCAGCCAGATCGGCGCCGAGAGCGAATGGCGCACCGCCAACACCGAGTCGATCAAGCAGGCCGCCAAGGACGCGGGCATCGAGCTGAAGTTCTCCGACGCGCAGCAGAAGCAGGAGAACCAGATCAAGGCCATCCGCTCCTTCATCGCGCAGAAGGTGGACGTGATCGCCTTCTCGCCGGTCGTCGAAAGCGGCTGGGGCACGGTGCTGCGCGAAGCCAAGGCGGCGAAGATCCCCGTGATCCTGACCGATCGCGCCGTGAACGAGAAGGACGACTCGCTGTGGGTCACCTTCATGGGCTCCGACTTCCTCGAAGAGGGCCGCAAGGCGGGGCGCTGGGTCGTCGACAACATCAAGGGCGGCGAAGTCAACATCGTGGAGCTGCAGGGCACCGTGGGCTCCGCGCCCGCGATCGACCGCAAGAAGGGCTTCGAGGAGGTGATCAAGGGCAAGCCGCAGTTCAAGATCGTGCGCTCGCAGACCGGCGACTTCACGCGTGCCAAGGGCAAGGAGGTCATGCAGGCCTTCCTGAAGGCGGACCCGAAGAAGATCAACGTGCTCTACGCGCACAACGACGACATGGCCATCGGGGCGATCCAGGCGATCGAGGAAGCCGGCCTCAAGCCGGGGCAGGACATCAAGATCGTGTCCATCGACGCGGTGAAGGGCGCCTTCGAAGCCATGATGGCCGGCAAGCTGAACGTCACCGTGGAATGCAGCCCGTTGCTGGGCCCGCAGTTGATGAAGGCGGTGCAGGACGTGGTGGCCGGCAAGCCCGTGCCGAAACGCATCGTGACGGAAGAGACGATCTTCCCGATGGAAAGCGCCGCCAAGGTGTTCCCCACCCGCAAGTACTGATGGCCCACCCCCGAAGCGCCTTCGGCGCCTCCCCCTCAAGGGGGCGCCACCAGCGGCCCGGCAAAGCCGGTTCCGCGGTGGCACCGGATCGGGCCGTGGCGTTGTTGCTCCCTCTCCCTCTGGGAGAGGGTTGGGGTGAGGGCAGGCGGCCGTGACCTCGCCACCCGCCCTCGAACTGGGCGGCATCACCAAGTCCTTCCTCGGCGTGCGCGCGCTCGCCGGGGTGGACCTGCGCCTGCAGGCGGGCGAGGTGCATGCGCTCATGGGGCAGAACGGCGCCGGCAAGTCCACGCTGATCAAGGTGCTGACCGGCGTGCATGCGGCGGATGCGGGGACGATCCGCATCGCCGGCGAGCTCGTGCAGCCGCGCTCGCCGCTCGATGCGCAGCGCCTCGGCGTGAGCACGGTGTACCAGGAGGTCAACCTCTGTCCCAACCTCTCCGTCGCGGAGAACGTGTTCGCCGGTCGCTACCCGCGCAAGTGGGGCCGCATCGATTGGCGCGCGATGGAGGACCAGGCGCGCGCGCTGCTCGCGCGCCTCAGCCTGGACATCGACGTCACCCGCCTTCTCTCGAGCCATCCCGTCGCCGTGCAGCAGATGGTGGCCATCGCGCGTGCGCTGAGCGTCTCCGCCAAGGTCCTGGTGCTGGACGAGCCCACTTCCAGCCTCGACGAGGACGAGGTGCGGCGCCTCTTCGCCGTGCTGCGCCGCCTGCGCGACGAAGGCATGGCCATCCTGTTCGTCACGCACTTCCTCGACCAGGTGTACGCGATCGCGGACCGCATCACCGTGCTGCGCAACGGCGAGCTCGTGAGCGAGTACCGCGTGGAGCACCTGCCGGCGCCCGCGCTGGTGTCCGCCATGGTGGGGCGCGAGCTCGCCGCACGGCGTGAGGCGGCGCCTGCGCCTGCCACCGGCAGCGGCGGCGACGCGCTGGTCGAGCTGCGCGGCCTGGGCAGCAAGGGCGTGGTGCAGCCCACCGACCTGGCGCTGCGCGCGGGCGAGGTCGTCGGGCTCGCGGGCCTGCTCGGCTCCGGCCGCACCGAACTCGCGCGCCTGCTGTTCGGGCTGGAACGCGCCGACCAGGGCGAGCTGCGCGTGCGCGGCGCGCCGGTGCGCGTGGAGCAGCCCGCGCAGGCCGTGGCGCTCGGCATGGGCCTGCTGCCGGAAGACCGCAAGACGCACGGCATCGTCGCCGACCTGTCGCTGCGCGAGAACATCGTGCTCGCGCTGCAGGCGCGCCGCGGCGTGATGAAGAACCTGGGCGCGCAGGAGCAGGCGCGGCTGGCCGAAGGCTTCGTGCGCGCGCTGGGCATCAAGGCGGCCAGCCTCGACATCCCCATTGCACAGCTGTCCGGCGGCAACCAGCAGAAGGCGCTGCTCGCGCGCTGGCTCGCCACGCAGCCCAGCCTGCTGATCCTGGACGAGCCCACGCGCGGCATCGACGTCGCCGCCAAGCAGGAAGTGATGGACGAGATCCTGCGGCTGGCCGGCGAAGGCATGGCGGTGCTCTTCATCTCCTCGGAGATCGACGAGGTCGTGCGCGTCGCGCACCGCATCGCCGTGCTGCGCGACCGCCGCAAGGTGGGCGAACTGCCCGCGGGCTGCCAGGAGCAGGACGTGTACCACCTGATCGCGGAGCAGGCATGAACCGGGTCTGGAAGCATCGGTTGTTCTGGCCGGTGGTCACGCTGGTGCTGCTGCTCGTGCTGAATGCAGCCTTCAACCCCGGCTTCCTGCGCGTCACGGTGCGCGACGGGCACCTGTACGGCAGCCTCATCGACATCCTCAAGGGCGCGGCGCCGCTGGCGCTGGTGGCGCTCGGCATGACGCTCGTGATCGCCACGCGCGGCATCGACATCTCGGTGGGCGCGGTGGTCGCCATCGCAGGTGGCGTCGCCGCGTGGATGATCGGCGGCTCGCTGGTGATCCACGACGGCGTGAGCACCCACGTGAGCCGCTTCCCCATGCCGGTCGCCATCCTGTGCGCGCTGCTCGTCGCCATGCTGTGCGGCGCCTGGAACGGCGCGCTGGTCGCGTGGGTCGGCATGCAGCCGATCATCGCGACGCTGATCCTCATGGTCGCCGGGCGCGGGGTCGCGCAGCTGATCACCAACGGCCAGATCATCACCGTGTACTACGCGCCGTACTTCACCATCGGCAACGGCTACGTGCTGGGCCTGCCAGTGCCTTTCCTGCTGGCGGCCGCGGTGTTCGTCGCGCTCCTGCTGCTGGTGCGGCGCACGGCCCTCGGTCTCTTCATCGAAGCGGTCGGCATCAATCCGGCGGCGGCGCACCTGGCGGGCCTGCCCGCGCGGCGCATCACGTTCTGGGCCTACGTGTTCTGCGGCCTTTGCGCCGGCATCGCGGGTCTCATCGTGAGTTCGACCGTCAAGAGCGCGGACGGCAACAACGCCGGCATGCTGATGGAGCTGGACGCGATCCTCGCCGTCACGCTGGGCGGCACCTCGCTCACCGGCGGCCGCTTCAGCCTGGCCGGCACGGTGGTCGGCGCGCTGGTCCTGCAGACGCTCACCTATGCCATCTATTCGGTGGGCGTGCCGCCGGAGGTGAACCTCGTCGTCAAGGCCGCCGTGGTGTTCGCGGTGATGCTGCTGCAGTCGCCCGAGTTCCGGCAGGCGCTGGCGCAGTGGGCCCGCCGGCCGCTGCCGGTGCAGGAGGCGACGCGGTGAGCGCCAACCTGAGCCTGGCCGTCGAGGAGCAGCCGCTGCCGGCGCCCGCGCCGCGGCGCCGTGGCCTCGACCGCAAGTACGTGCCGCTGCTCGTCACGGTCACGCTGTTCGTGGCGATGGCGGCGCTCGGGTCCGTGCTGTACACGGGCTTCTTCTCCGCGCAGGTGTTCCTCAACCTGCTGATCGACAACGCCTTCCTGTGCATCGTGGCGGTGGGCCTGACCTTCGTGATCGTGTCCGGCGGCATCGACCTGTCGGTGGGCGCCGTGATCGCGCTGACGACCATGGTGTCCGCCGCGCTCGTGGAGCGCCACCAGTGGAGCCCGCTGGTGGTGATCTCGCTCGTTCTCGTGATGGGCACCGTATTCGGCGCGACCATGGGCTTCCTCATCGAGCGCTTCCGCCTGCAGCCCTTCCTGGTGACGCTGGCGGGCATGTTCCTGGCGCGCGGCCTGTGCTACCTGATCAGCATCGATTCCATCAGCATCACCGACGGCTTCTACACGGCGGTGTCGCAGGCGCGGATCCCGGTGTGGGCGGACGCGCAGGTCTCCGTGGGCGCGGTGATCGCGCTCGCGATGGTCGCCGCCGGGACCTTCGTCGCGCACTTCACGCAGTTCGGCCGCACGGTCTACGCGATCGGGGGCAACGAGCAGTCCGCGATGCTCATGGGGCTGCCCGTGCGCTCCACGCTGGTGGGCGTGTACGCGTTCAGCGGCTTCTGCTCCGCGCTGGGCGGCGTGGTCTTCACCTTCTACATGCTCTCGGGCTACGGCCTGCATGCCGTGGGCCTGGAGCTGGATGCGATCGCGGCCGTGGTCATCGGCGGCACGCTGCTGTCCGGCGGGGTGGGCTACGTGTTCGGCACGCTGTTCGGCGTGCTGATGCTGGGAATCATCCAGACGCTGATCATGTTCGACGGCAGCCTCAGTTCCTGGTGGACGCGCATCGCGATCGGCGGGCTGCTGTTCCTGTTCTGCCTCCTGCAGCGCCTGTTCGAGCAGCGCCGGCGCGCCGCCTGAGGCCTCAGCCGCGGCCGATCTTCCGCACCTCGATCAGCCGCACCAGGCTGTCGCGGTGCATCCGGAACAGGTCCAGCGTCTCGCGCATGGAACGCAGCAGCGCCTCCGCGCGCTCCTGCTCCTGCTGCGTCATGCGGCGCGTGCGCATGCGCGCTTCCTGCGCCTCGATCCGCCGCAGCGCCAGCGCGATCCGCTCCTCCGCCTGCGCCAGGCGCTCGCCGTGGTTCTGCTCCGTCATGCCCTGCGCCCGTTGTTTCGGGTCCAAGGATAGTGGGGCCATTTGTGCATTTCCGGACACAGGCCTGGGCCTCTCCCGCACCCCGCGGCGGGCGGCCCCGGGCGTGAGCGACAATCACGGCGCCAATGAGTGAGGGTCCCGGTCTGAGTCATCGCTTCGCGCGCGTGCAGCGCAGGGCCCTCGCCACCGCGCGGCGGCCCATGTTCCGGGCCGGCGTGCGCGACTGCGGCCCCATGACCATCGGCATCTCGGCCTGGGGCCTCGTGGCCGGCGTGGCGATGGCCAAGAGCGGCATGGGCGTCCCGCTGGCCATCCTGATGTCCATCCTGGTATCGGCCGGCACGTCACAGGTCGCCGCCTTGCCCCTGATCGCCAGCGATGCCCCGATGTGGGTGGTGTGCGCCACGGTGGCGTGCGTCAACCTGCGCTTCCTGGTCTTCAGCTACCAGTACCGGCCGTATTTCGCGCACCTGCCGCGCGGCAAGCGCGTGTTCCTCAGCTACTTCATGGGGGACACCATCTTCGCGATGTTCCTGCGCCGCTACCCCGAGCCGCGGCGCGAGCCCGGCCAGCTGGATTACTTCTGGGGCGCGGCCGTCGTGAACTACGGAGCCTGGCAGGTCGCCGTGATCACGGGCATCGTGGCGGGCGCCGCCATCCCGCCGGAGTGGGGCATCGGCTTCGCCGGCACCATGGCCTTGCTGGCGCTGGCCTGCAGCCAGCTGCGCAGCCCTTCGACCTGGGTGGCCGCGTTCGTCGCCGCCTGTGCGGCGGTTGCCGCGTATGCGCTGCCCCTGCGCCTGAACATCGTCGTCGCGATCTCCGCGGCCGTGGCCGTGGGCGTGCTGGCGCAGCACGCGCGGCCCGCTTCCTCCCGCTGACCGGCGCCGCATCGTGAGCACGCTCGAGATCTTCCTCACCATCCTCGGCATGGCGGCCGTCACCCTCCTGTGCCGCGCCTTCTTCCTGCTGCCGGAGCAGGACCTGCCCATGCCGCGGTGGCTGCGCGAAGGGCTGCGCTATGCGCCGGTGGCTGCGCTGGTGGCCGTGGTCGCGCCCGAGATCGTCATGACGCAAGGGCACCTGATTTCCACCTGGAAGGACGCGCGCATCTTCGGCGCCGTGGCAGGCCTCACGTTCTACACGCGCAAGCAGGACCTGTTCGGCACCATCGTCGTCGGGACGGGGGTGATGCTGGGACTGCGTTTCGGGCTGGGCTGGTAGCTACTTCGCCGACGTCGACACGAGCGGCACGTGCTTGGGCGCGGCCTTGACCACGTTGGTCGGGGCCGGCTTCGCCGCCATCGCGGCGCGCTGCTCTTCGCCCGTCGTCTTGTGGAAGCGATAGACGCCCGCCGCCGCGAGCACGGCCAGCACGAGCAGGTAGCGCTTCTCCGCGGCGCGGTTGCCCGAGAAGACTGCCAGCAGTGCGGCGCCCACGATGCCCACGACGAGCATCTTCATGTCGAGCGTCAGCGAATTGAAGAAGTCCATGGGTCGTTCTCGAAGCGGCAGGTGGTGCCACTGTAGCGAACGGCAGCGCAGGCGCCCAGCCGCGGAGGGCGTTTTGGCGCCGTCTGTTGCGGAGGCGCCGCTGCCTCAAGGTAACCATTTGCCACCCCGCCCGGGGCTTGCGCGGGCCGCCGCTGTTCCCTACAAGTGAGCCCCAGCGGCGGCGCAAGCCTGCCGCCCGGGGAGGGACGACGATGACGAGCTCCATCGAGCAGCTGGCCGCCGCGCGCCGCGGCGAACTCTCGCCGGCGCAGCAGGCCGGCTTGCAGCAACCCCTCTGGGGGCTTGCCCTGTCGGGCGGCGGCATCCGCAGCGCCACCTTCTGCCTGGGGCTCGTGCGCAGCCTCGCGCGCAACCAGGTGTTCCACCGCTTCGACCTGCTGTCCACCGTCTCCGGCGGGGGCTACGTCGGCGCCATGATCGGGCGCCTGTTCCACCAGGCGCAGCCGGCGTCGGGCGAGACCAAGGCCGAAGCCGTCGAAGCGGCGCTCGGCGACGCCGACCGCCGCTGGTTCGCGTGGTGGCTGCGCGCCAACGGCCGCTACCTCGTTCCGCACGGCACGAAGGACGCCTTCTTCGCGGCCGCGACCTTCGGCCGCAACTTCGTGGCGGTGCACATCGAGCTGGCCTTGCTGTGCATCCTGCTCGGTCTCGCGCTGGTGGGCATCGACCTCGGCGCGTGGCAGGCCGTGGACGGCTGGAGCCGCGACACGGCGGGCAGGTCGGCGGTCGAGGCGCAGGCGCTCCTGTGGCTCACCGGATGGCCGACCGTGTGGCTCCTCCTGCCCGTGGTCGCCGCGTTCAGCGCGATCGCCGCCGCCGTCTACTGGAACTTCCCTGCCGACGCCGAACGCACGATCCCGGGCTGGCGCTGGTTCGCCGTGGCGCTCGCGGCGGCGGGCCTGTACGTGATCGCCACCGCCTGGCCGTGGCTGCGCGAAGAGCTCCAGTTGCCGCTGCCCGTGCTGCTTACGGTGGTGGCGCTGGACGTGATGTTCATCTTCGGTGCCGCGATCGCGCTCGTGCTGCTGCTGGCGGTGGGCGCGCACGGCAGGGTGCGCAACCGCCTCACCGCGACGCTCGGCCTCCTGCTGCGGATCGCCGTGGGCATCTTCGTCGCGGGTGCGCTCGACTACTACGCGTGGCAGCTCGCGCTGGGTGGCGGCGGCCTGCAGGGCCGGGTGGCGGTGGGCATCGCCGTCGCGGGCGTGGTCCTGCGCGCGGTGCTGCCGAAGGTGGCGGAGTTGCCGCGCAACTTCCCGCCGCTCGTGCGGCATGCGATCGGCGCGCTGCTCAACGTCGCGGGGCTGATGGTGCTCGCCGGCCTCGTGATCTTCTGGATCAGCGTGGTGCATGGCCAGGTCACGCAGCGGCTCTTCTCGCTCGCGGAGCAGACGACGGCCGCGGAGCCGGCCTTCCGCCTGGCCTGGCTCGCGTGGTCCGCCGTGCTCGTGCCGGCGCTGCTCATGTTCTTCGTCTCGGCGAGCAACGCCGCGTTCCTGAACAAGTCGTCGCTGTACGCCTTCTACAAGGCGCGGCTGGTGCGCGGCTACCTGGGGGCCACGAACCCGCAGCGGCTGGGCGGCGGCGTCGACCCGCTGGGCGTCGTGCCCGAAGTCCGCAGCGCGAGGCCCGTGAGCGTGAACACCTTCCAGGCGGACGACGACATGCCGCTCGCCGACTACGCCCCGCATGCGAGCGGCGGGCCGGTGCACCTGATCAACGCCTGCGCGAACCAGACCCGCGACCCGCGCGGCGGACTGTTCAACCAGGACCGCAAGGGGCTGCCGGTGACGGTGGGCGCGCAGCACCTGCGCATCGGCGCCGGCGGCTGGGAGTCCCTGGGCGGCGAGAACGCCCTCACGCTGGGCTCCTGGATGGCGATCTCCGGCGCCGCGGTCTCGCCGGGCCTGGGCGGCGCGACGCGTCCCGGCATCTCCGCGCTGGCGATGATGGCGGGCCTGCGCCTCGGCTACTGGTGGGAACGCCAGGAGGGCCGGGACAAGTGGAGCGCCTTCGGCAAGTACGGCCTGCTGGTCAACGAGTTGCTCGGACGCTTCGACATCGCCGGCATCCGCCCCTGGTTCCTGAGCGACGGCGGCCATTTCGAGAACACGGCCGCCTACGCGCTGCTGCGCGAACGCTGCGAGCTGATCGTGCTGGCGGACTGCGGGGCCGACCCGCGCTACGCGTTCGGCGACATCGAGAACCTGGTGCGCAAGGCCCGCATCGACCTGCAGGCCGACATCAGCTTCCTGAAGCCGAAGCCGCCCCTGGAGCGCGGCTGGGAGTCGTTCGGCTCCCTGAGCGACATCGCTTCGGCGGAGTCGAGCGCGTCCCTCGCGCTCGCGCACATCGATTACGGCGCGGGGAAGAATCCCGGCTACCTGGTGGTGGTGAAACCGAGCATGCGTGCGGGCCTGCCCGTGGACCTGGTGAACTTCAAGGCGGACAACCCCGCGTTTCCGCAGGAGCCCACGGCCGACCAGTTCTTCGACGAATCGCAGTGGGAAAGCTACTTCCGCCTGGGCACCATCCTCGGCGAGGGCATCACGCCCGCCTTGCTGCAGTCGGTCGGCGACGTGGCGGCCCGCTGTTTCGAGATCGACGACGGGGCCCTGACGCACGCCGACGGCAAGCACCCGGCGGGCCCGGCCGCGGCCGCTGCGGCGTCGGCGGCGGCGGCGCCGGTGAAGCGGCTCCCGGCGCGCATCGTCGCCACCGGCGCGGTCACCACGTCGATCAGCATCGGCGCCATCGCGAGCCTGGGCGTCACGGCCTACCAGGCGATCAACAGCGAGGCGAAGGAGCGCGAAGCGGCGGAGAAGCGCGACCCGGCGGAGACGAAGGAGCTCTCCAAGCTCTATGCGGAGCTGCTGGCGGCGAAGGCGGGCGAGCGCGGCAAGCCCACGGTGAACCTCGTCGTCGCCCTGGCCGGCCTCGCCGACCGCGTGTGCGACAAGCCGAGCGCGAAAGGCTACCAGGCGAACCCGTACCTGCAGGCGATGCTGCGGGAGGCGCGGGCGTCCTGCGAAGCGGATCCGCAGATCGCCGGCATCTGCCTGGACACGCTCGACGCCGCGGCGTGCCTGAAGCAGCAGCCGCGCGCCCGCTGCATCGCGCAGTACTGGATCCGCGACTACGAGCACGATGCGCTGAACTGCCGGCCGCAGGAGCAGCTGGAGGCGATCCGCGAGCGCGAGAAGGCGCAGACGGCCGCCGACAAGGCACTCGCCCCGGCCGCACCCGCTTCGGCGGCACCGCAAGTCGTGGCGAGCGCGCCCGCGCCCACGACGGTGACCGCGCCGCCCGCGGGGCCCATCGTGCAGCAGCGCGGGAGCGGCGACGACCGCGGCGTGCGGACCGCGGCCGAGGCCGCGGGGTCGATGCCGGTGGCCTCTGCCCCGGCCGCCGCGCAGGCCGCCAGCGACGCGTGCAAGGGCAAGACCATCTACATCCAGATCTACGGCCCCGACCAGCGCGAAGTGGCGCGCACGCTGCGGGCCCGGTGGACGGAGCTCGGGGCGAAGGTGCCCGGGGTCGAAGACGTCACGCAGTCCGCGCGCCAGGCCCAGCGCCAGCCGCCGCTGCCGGTCGGCGCGCCGACGGTGATCCAGCACCAGCCGGAGCTGCAGGCCTGCGCCAGCGAGATCGTGGCCAGCGGCAAGGCGGCGTCGACGGCTTACGCGACGAGCAACTGGGTGATCCGCGAGCTGCCGCTGCGCCTCAAGGCCACGCAGGACCTGCTGGAGGTGTGGCTGCCGCCGGTGGTGGGACGGTGAGCCGACGCGTCAGCGCGGCGAGGTGCCGCCGGTGCCCCGCGCACCGCCCCACTGCGCGAAGTGCGTCGCGGTCGCGAGCGTGGTCCCCATCACCACGAGGCTGAGCGCCACCACGGCGTAGAGCACGCCGGGCGAGCCGGGCGCGAGCCGGATGGCCAGCCAGCCCCCGGCGGCCATCACCAGCAGGCGTGCGGTGCTCGCGGTCAGCGGCCATGCGAGCCGGCCGGCGCCCTGCGAGGCGAAGAACAGCGCCAGGCCCAGGCCGAAGAAGCCGTAGGAGCCGCCGACGATGCGCAGGTACGTGCTGCCCGCTTCGCGCACCGCCGCGTCCGCGGAGAACAGGGCCATCCACGCCTGCGGCCACATCGCCGCGGCAAGGCCGATGAGGCCGGTGACCGCCCACACGAGGCTGGCGCCCGTCCACGCGACGCGCTTGGCCCGCACGGCCTGCTGCGCGCCGAGGTTGGTCGCCACCATCGCGGTCAGCGCGCCGCCGATGCCGAAGGCGATGGGCACGAGGATGTATTCGAGGCGCGCCGCGATGCCATAGGCCGCGACGGCCAGGCTGCCGAAGGTGCCCACGTACGCGGTCGCCAGCGCGATCGAACTGTTGCTCAGGACCGGGCTCAGCGCCGAAGGCAGGGCGAGCTTCAGGATCGTGCGGAAGCTGTCGCGGCGCAGCTCCCAGCGCGTGCCGACGATGCGCACCTGGCGTCCGCGCCGCGACAGCCACGCGAGCAGCCCCAGCGCGGACAACGCATTGCAGGTCACGGTGCTCGTTGCCGCACCGGCAACGCCCAGGCCCGGCCACGCGCCCGCACCGAAGACGAGCACGGGGCAGAGCAGCAGGTGCATGACGGTGGTCGCGACCAGTGCCAGGGCCGCCGCCGCCATGTCGCCGGTGCCGCGCGCGACGCCGGCCAGCACGTTCACGCACCAGATCGCCGCCGCACCCGAAAACAGGACCGCCGCATAGCGGCTGGCCTGCGCGAGCACCGCGTCGCGTGCGCCCATCGCCGCGTACAGCGCGGGGCTGGCGGCCACGAGCGTGAACAGCAGCGAGGCCACCAGCCCGAGCAGCAGGGCGTGCTGGGCGAGTCGCGTGGCTTGCGGCGCGTCGCCTGCGCCGAGGGCGCGCGCCACGACCGCCGTGGTGCTGCCGCCGAGCCCGCCGGCGGACATCTGCAGCATCAGCATGGCAAGCGGCAGGACCACGGCCACGCCCGCCAGCGTGTCGGCGCCGAGCCGGCCGACGATGTAGCCGTCGAAGCCAATGACGACCGTGTTCGCGAAGAGGCCCAGCACGTTGGGCGTGGCGAGGCGCAGCAGGGTGGGCAGCACGGGGCCGCGCAGCATGCGCTGCGTGGCGGCGTTGGCGGGGAGGGCGGCGGCGCTCATCGCGCTTCCCTGGCCGCGCCAGCGTCGAACCGTTCCAGGAGGAAGCGGCGATTGCTGGCCAGGTGCCGGCGGCCCAGCGCGTTGTCGCCGAGGGCGCGAGCGATCTGCAGCGCACCGACCATCTGCGAAGCCACGATCGCGGCGGCGTCCGGCGGCGCGTCGGGCCCGAGCGCGGCGGCGACCCTCGCGATGAGCGAGGCGATGCGGTCGCCCGCTGCCGCGCGCACCGCGTCGGACTGCCGCGGCACGTCCGACAGCAGCGCGGCGACGGGGCAGCCGCGGTCCGCCGCCTTGAGGTGGGTCTCGGAGAGATAGCTCTCCACGAGCGCGCGGAACCGGCTGCCGGCCCGGGCTTCGCCGGCGGCCATGGACCGCTGCAGCCGCCCCTGGCTGTCCTCGCCGGCGCGCTGCAGCGCCTCCACGATGAGGGCGTCCCGCGAAGGAAAGTGCGCATAGAAGCCGCCGTGGGTGAGCCCGGCCCGCTTCATGATGTCCGCCACGCCGACGCCGTGGAAGCCGGTCTCGCGCAATGCGCGCGCGGCGGCGTCGAGGATGCGGTCGTGGGTGAGCTGCTTGCGGCTGGGTGCGGGATCCATGGCTTCCTCCAGGCTGGGCCGCAGCATAGCCGGAAATATGATGACCATCATATGAGCGGGGCCAAGGCCGCCCGGCAACGCGCCGTTACAACGTCATGTCGAAATCCGCGCCGCCCGATCGTCATCCTCGTGGGGGCGGCATTCGCCGCCCCCATCACAGGAGATTGCGCATGAGCTACGTGGATGGATTCGTGCTTGCCGTGCCGACGGCGAACAAGGACAAGTACCGGGCGATGGCCCAGGTTGGCGCGGAGGTGTTCCGGGAACTGGGCGCGCTGCAGGTCGTCGAGTGCTGGGGCGACGACGTGCCCGAGGGCAAGGTGACGTCCTTCCCCATGGCCGTGCAGCGCAAGCCGGAAGAGACGGTCGTGTTCGCGTGGATCACCTGGCCTTCGCGCGCGGTGCGCGACGAGGGCATGAAGAAGTCCATGGACCACCCGCGCATGCGGGAATTCATGAACAACATGCCCTTCGACGGCCAGCGGATGATCTTCGGCGGCTTCGAGGTGATCGTCGAGGCTTAGGAACCCAGGGCGGGGCTCACGCCCCGTGGCACTTCTTGTACTTCTTGCCGCTGCCGCAGGGGCACGGGTCGTTGCGTCCCGGCTCCGGGGCCTTGCGCACCGGATCGATGCGCGGGCCGAGGCTGCGCGCGATCTGGCGCAGCTCGTACACCGCCCAGATCGCCGAGCCCACGGCATCGAGGCGGTCGTTGCTCACGCTGGGCGGGCCGTCCTCGCTGTACATGGAAACGGCGGGCTCCCCGGTATCGCCTTCGGTGAGCGCGACGATGTCCTGCAGCGCGTTGTCGAACATCTCCGCCGCTTCGTCGTCGCGCGGCGCTTCCCAGTCGCCGGGCCAGCTTTCCACCGCGTACATGAAGCCCAGCGCCCACACCTGCGCGTAGGCCGGCAGGTTCTCGAGGTCGCCTTCGACGCGTTCCTCGGGCGGCAGCGAGAGGATGGCGCCGCGCGTGTCGAGCGCTTCCGGGTGGTAGGTGCGCTCGTCCTCCAGCACTTCCACCGGCTGGTCGAGGGCGGCGGCCATCTCCTGCCAGCGTCGCCGCCAGCGCCACACGAACTCCATGTGCTCCATCGGCCGGAAGTCGTCGCCCAGCAGCACGGGCCAGTACTCCTCGGCGGGCACCTCGCGGCGCATGCACAGCAGCGCGGCCAGGAAGCCTTCGCAGAACTCCCACTGCGGGATCTCCTCGTCGCGCTCGCGCAGCAGGTCGAGCTCGTCGTCGAGCGCGTCGAAGTCTTCGGAGGTGAGGGGGCGGGGGGTGCTCGCAGCGGACGTCAAGGCGGGTTCCAGGGGATCGGGGCAGGGCGGGCATTATGCGCCCGGCCCCCGAAACAAAACGACATGAACCGCGACCGCGGCGAGATGCGCCCGCGGGGCCGCGCCGGCACGATGGCGTCCCCATCCCACTGGAGCCCTGCGATGCGACCCTGGATCAAGAGAACCCTGCTTGGCGTGTTCGGCGCCACCGTCGCCCTCGGCGGCCTCACCGCCTGCGGGCACCGCTACGCGCACGAGCGCTTTTCCTCGATGAGCGCGGAGGAGAAGGCGGAATTCCGCCAGCGCGCCGTCGACCGCGTGACGAGCCGCCTCGAGCTGAACGCGGACCAGAAGCAGCGGCTGCAAACCCTGGCCGGCAAGCTGCACGAGCAGGCCACGGCCTTGCGCGGCGCGACGGACCCGCGTGCCGAAGTGCGCTCGCTCGTCGCCGGCGAGAAGTTCGACCGCGCGAAAGCCCAGGGGCTGCTGGCCGGCAAGGTCGAAGCGGTGAACACGAAGAGCCCGGAAGTCATCGCGGCGTTCGGCGATTTCTACGACAGCCTCTCGCCCGCGCAGCAGGCGAAGGTGCGTGACTTCCTGGAGCGCCGCCATGGGTGGCGCCGTGGCTGAGCGCGCGGCGGCCCCCGCCTGGGTGCGGGCCGTCGCCGAGACCGTGGACGACCCCCGCGCCGAACTGCAGGCGCTGGTCTGGGGCCCGCGCTTCGACCGCGACCATGCCTTCGCGCTGCTCGCGCGGCTGCCGCGGGTGGAGGGTCCGTGGCTGGAGGCGGTCCGCACTTTCGGCGACCGCTTCGATGCGCTGCCACCCCTGGCCCAGCGGGCCCTTCGCGAAGGGCTGCTGGGCATGGCCGACAATGCCGCATGCCGCGCATCCTGCTGATCGACGACGACGCGCAGCTCGGCGAACCGCTGGCCGCCTACTTCGCCCGCTTCGGGCTCGAGCTGCACCAGGCCACGCGCCCGAGCGAAGGCCTGGCGCGGCTGCGCGAAGGCGGTTTCGACGCGGTGATCCTCGACGTGATGCTGCCGGAGCAGGACGGCTTCGCGGTCTGCCGCGCGATCCGCGCGGAGGGCGACGTGCCCGTGCTCATGCTCACGGCGCGCGGCGAGGTGATGGACCGCGTCGTGGGGCTGGAGCTGGGCGCGGACGACTACCTGCCCAAGCCCTTCGAGCCGCGCGAGCTGGTGGCGCGCATCACGACCGTGCTGCGCCGCCGCCGCGCGGTGCCCGCCGACGCCAGGCTGCGCTTCGACGGGCTCGTCATCGACCCGGTGACGCGCAGCGTGGAGCGCCAGGGCGAGGCCGTGGAGCTCACGGGCACGGAGTTCGAGCTGCTGCTGGTGCTCGCGCGCGAGCCGGGCCGCGTGTTCGGCCGCGACGACATCCTCAACCAGCTGCGCGGCCACGAGGCGGAGCTGTACACGCGCGCCGTCGACATCGTGGTGAGCCGCCTGCGCCGCAAGCTCGAGCCGCTGGCGGCGATCAAGACACTGCGCAACGCGGGCTACGCGCTGGCGCTGCGGCCGCAGGCGCATGGCTAGGCCCTGGCACCAGCGTGCCCGGCGCCACATGCGCCACTCGCTCAAGGCGCGCCTGGTCGCCTTGTTCCTGCTGCTCGCCTTCGCGCTCGGCGGCGCCTTCATGTTCGGCATGCAGAAGGCGCTGGGCATCGGCTGGCGCGACGCGGCGCGGCCGCTGGTCAGCGACTACGTGGACCGGCTCGCGGCGGATCTCGGCTCGCCGCCTTCGGTGGACCGGGCGCGTGCGCTCACCGGGCGCCTGCCGATCACCGTGCGCATCGAAGGACCGCAGGTGCAGTGGGAAAGCCATCCGACGACCACAGAGGACGGGCGCGCGCATGACCGCTGGGCCCGCGACGACGGCCTGCTCGTGCGCACCAGCGCCGACGGCCACCGCATCGCCTTCGGCCTGAACGTCCAGCCCTGGCGCGAGCGGCCGCGCATCTGGGCCTGGAGCACGCTGGCCACGCTGCTGCTGCTGACGTGGGTCGCGTACAAGTTCGTCCGCCGCCTGCTGCGCCCGCTGGACGACATCCGCGCGGGCGCGCAGCGCTTCGGGCGCGGCGAGTTCACGCAGGCGATCCCCGTGCGCCGCAACGACGAACTCGGCGAACTCGCGGAAGACGTGAACACCATGGCCCGCAGCATCCACCAGATGCTGGAAGCCAAGCGCGCGCTGCTGCTGGCCATCAGCCACGAGCTGCGCAGCCCGCTCACGCGCGCGCGGCTGCACGTGGAATTGCTGCCGGAAGGGGGCGAAGCCTCGGTGCGTCGCGAGGCCTTGCTGCGCGAACTGCAGGAAATGGCGGACCTCGTCACCGAGCTGCTGGAGAGCGAGCGGCTGGGGCAGGGACACGCGGCGCTGCAGCGCGAACCTGCGGATCTCGGCGAGCTGGTCCGCGAGGTGGCGAACGACGGCGTGACCCTCGAGATCGCACCCGACGTGCCGCGCCTGGAGCTCGACCGCGCCCGCGTGCGGCTGCTGGTGCGCAACCTGGTCGACAACGCCCTGCGGCACGGCGCCGCGGCGCAGGCGCCTACGGTGCGGGTCGCGCGCGAGGCGGATGGCAGCGTGGTGCTGGGCGTGCGCGATTTCGGCCCGGGGGTGGACGAAGGAGTGCTGTCCCAGCTGGCGGAGCCGTTCTACCGGCCGGACGCATCGCGCGAGCGCGGCACCGGCGGTGTGGGGCTGGGGCTGTACCTGTCGCGCCTCGTCGCGCAGGCGCACGGGGCCGCGTTCACGGTGCGCAACGCGCACCCCGGGCTGGAGGTGCTCGTGCGCTTCCCGGCGCCCTGAAGTCTTTGGCTGGCCTTCAGGTTCGGCTTGCACAATGCGCTTGCGGCCGGTGCCCCGGCCGGGAGACCACGATGAAATACCTGGCGCTCGTTCTCGCGGCCTGCTCCCTTGGCTTCGTGATCTTCCAGGTGCGGACCGCGCCGCCCGACGGCGCGGATCCGGAAGCGAAAGTCGCGTTCCTGAAGAAATGCTTCCGCGACCCGAGAGCGTGCGAGGCGCCCCCGGCAGCCCGCGTTCGCCACTGACGCGAGACGCACTCCCTCCCCCTCTCCCAGGGGGAGAGGGAGACATACAGTCAGGCCGCTTGCAGGCGCACGCGACCCCCGCTCGCCTCCATGTTCTTCGCCAGCAGCTTCACCAGCGCATAGACCGCGTCGATGTGCGGTGTCGGCGTGTCGGTGAGGCGCGCGAGTTCCGCGACCGAGCCCACCAGTGCGTCGATCTCCGGCGCCCGCCCCGCCTCGATGTCCTGCAGCATCGAGGTCTTGTGGCGGCCCACCTTCTCCGCGCCGGCGATGCGCTTGTCCAGCGGCACGCGGAAGGTGATGCCCAGCTTGCCGGCCACCGCCTGCGCCTCGCGCATCATGTCCGCGGCGAGGCCGCGCCCGAGCGGGTCCTGGCAGATGTCCAGCAGCGTCGCGTGCGTGAGGCCGCTGATCGGGTTGAAGCTCAGGTTGCCCCACAGCTTCAGCCAGATCTCGGCGCGGATGTCCGTGAGCACCGGCGCCTTGAACCCGGCGCGCGTGAACGCGGCGGCGATGCGCTGCACGCGTTCGCTCTCGCTGCCATCCAGTTCGCCGAGGGGAAAGCGGTCCCCCTCGACGTGGCGCACCACGCCGGGCGCGACCAGCTCGGACGCCGGGTAGACCACGCAGCCGATCACCCGTTCCGGCGGGATGCGGCGCGCGAGTTCGCCGTCGCTGTCCACGCTGCGCACGGGGCTGCCTTCCAGCACCCCGCCCGTCTTGTGGAAGTACCAGAAGGGGATGCCGTTCTGCATCGTCACGACGGCCGTGTCCGCATGGAACAGGCGCGGCAGCTGCTCCGCGACGGCGGCGACCTGGTGCGCCTTGGTCGCGAGGATCACGAGGTCCTGCGGCCCGGCCTCGCCGTAGTCGTCCGTCGCGCGGACGTTGCGCGCGACCTGCTCGCTGCCGTCGGCGTACTGCAGGCACACGCCGTGCTCGCGGATCGCGCGCAGGTTCTCGCCGCGCACGAGGAAGGTGACGTCCTCGCCCGCGAGCGCGAGCTTCGCGCCGACGTAGCCGCCGATGGCGCCGGCGCCGATGATGGCGATCTTCATGGAGGTCTCCCTAGGCGAAATGGTTGCTCAGGCGGCCCACGCCGGGGATCTCCACTTCCACCGTGCTGCCCGGCTTCATGGAACCCACGCCGATGGAGGTGCCGCACAGGATCACGTCGCCCGGCAGCAGCGTCATGTCCTGCGAGATCAGGCTCACGAGCTGCGCCACGGAGAAGCGCATGTCGCTGACCGGGTAGTCCTGCCGCACCTCGCCGTTCAGCAGCGTGCGCACGCGCAGCTTGGCGGGGTCGAGGCCGGTGGCGACGGCGGGGCCGATGGGGCAGAAGGTGTCGAAGCCCTTGGCCCGCACCCACTGCGGGAAGGAGGCATCGCGGTGCAGGATGTCGGCCACCGTCACGTCGTTGGCGCAGGTGAAGCCGAGGACGTGCTCCATCGCGTCCTGCTCGCGCACCTGCTTGGCCGTGCGCCCGATCACCACGCCCAGCTCGCCTTCGAACACCACCTTCGCCCCGCCGCCCGGGTGGCGGATGGTGCCGGCCGGGTCCAGGTAGGAGTTGGGCGTCTTCAGCAGGTACAGCGGTTCCGCGGGCGCGGACAGCTGCAGCTTGTCGCCGAGCGCCTTGAAGTTGTTCCAGAGCGCGATGACCTTGCTCGGGCGCACCGGCATGAGCAGGCGCACGTCCTCCACGGCGAGGGTGCGGTCGCCTCGCTGCGGGTACTCGAACATGTTGCCGTGCCAGACGCGGACCCGGTCGCCTTCGAGCGTGCCGAAGCACTCGAGGCCCTGGTGCCGGAAACGTACCCAGTGGTGCTGCATCGCGATCTCCTGTTTTGTTGCACTGCAGCGAATCTAGGCGGGGGGAACGATCAACGGAAGTGAAATGATTTGATCGTTCCCATAAGCCCGGCGTGATGGTCCTTCAGCCGAGCAGGCCCGCCAGCTCCAGGCCGGCGCGGCCCTCGGGGTGGCGGCAGTCGACGGCCTCGAACTCCATGACGTTGTCGATCTCGGTGCCCATCGCGATGTTGGTCACCTTCTCCAGGATCACTTCCACGACCACCGGCACGCGGTGCTTGCGCGCGAGCGCCTGCGCTTCCACCAGCGCGGGGCGGATGCGGTCGGGATCGGTGACCCGCAGCGCCTTGCAGCCCAGACCGCGGACCACCGTCGGGTGGTCGACGCCGTATCCGCGCACCTCTCCGTCTTCCTCCGGCATGTTCTCGTTCTCGAAGGCGAGCTGCACGCAGTAGTCCATGGAGAAGCCGCGCTGCGCCTGCCGGATCAGCCCGAGGTAGCTGTTGTTCACCAGCACGTGCACGTAGGGCAGGCGGAACTGCGCGCCGACCGCGAGCTCCTCGATCAGGAACTGGAAGTCGTAGTCGCCCGAGAGGCCGACGACCGTGCGCGTGGGGTCCGCCGCGACGACGCCGAGCGCGGCGGGGATCGTCCAGCCGAGCGGCCCGGCCTGGCCGCAGTTGATCCAGCGGCGCGGCCCGTACACGTGCAGGAACTGGGCACCCGCGATCTGCGACAGCCCGATGGTGGTGACGTAGGTGGTGTCGCGCGGGAAGGCTGCGTTCATCTCCTCGTAGACGCGCATCGGCTTGATCGGCACGTCGTCGAAGTGCGACTTGCGCAGCATGAGGCGCTTGCGCTCGGCGCAGCGGTTCGCCCACTCCCCGTAGTCGCGCAGGCGGCCCGCGGCGCGGCGCTCGCGCGCAACCTGCACGAACAGTTCCAGCGCGGCCTTCGCATCGCTCACGATGCCGAAGTCCGGCATGAACACGCGGCCGATCTGCGTGGGCTCGATGTCCACGTGCACGAAGGTGCGGCCTTTCGTGTACACGTCCACGGAGCCGGTGTGCCGGTTCGCCCACCGGTTGCCGATGCCCAGCACGAAGTCGCTCGCGAGCATCGTCGCGTTGCCGTAGCGGTGGCTGGTCTGCAACCCGCACATGCCGGCCATGAGCGGGTGGTCGTCGGGGATGCTGCCCCAGCCCATGAGCGTGGGGATCACCGGCACGCCGGTGAGCTCGGCGAATTCCACCAGCAGCTCGCTGGCGTCGGCGTTGATGATGCCGCCGCCGGCCACGACCAGCGGCTTCTCTGCCGCGGCCAGCATGTCCAGCGCCTTCTCCACCTGCTTGCGCGTGGCGGCCGGCTTGTAGACCGGCAGCGGCTCGTAGGTGTCGATGTCGAATTCGATCTCGGCCAGCTGCACGTCCAGCGGCAGGTCGACCAGCACCGGGCCCGGGCGGCCGGAGCGCATCAGGTGGAAGGCCTGCTGGAAGGCGCGCGGCACCTGCGCGGGCTCGCGCACGGTCACGGCCCACTTCGTCACCGGCTTCGCGATCGACTCGATGTCCACCGCCTGGAAGTCCTCCTTGTGCATGCGGGCGCGGGGCGCCTGGCCCGTGATGCACAGGATGGGGATGCTGTCCGCGCCGGCGGAGTACAGCCCGGTGATCATGTCCGTGCCCGCCGGCCCGGAGGTGCCGATGCACACGCCGATGTTGCCCGCGCGGGCCCGCGTGTAGCCCTCCGCCATGTGCGATGCCGCCTCGACGTGGCGGGCCAGCACGTGGGCCACCGACCCGCGCTCGCGCAGCGCCGCGTAGAAGGGATTGATCGCCGCGCCGGGAACGCCGAAGGCCTGCGTCACGCCTTCCTTCTCCAGCACCAGCACCGCCGCCATGCACGCTTTCATCCTGGCCATCTGCTCTCTCCTATGGTGATCGAAACTGGTCCCATCATTGAGAAGCGGCCGGCTTCGTGGAAGACTCCGCCTGCGCATTTGGCTTATTCCGCGGTGGAATGGGCGGCGCACGGGAGCACCATGGACCGCCTGCAAGCGCTGCGCCTCTTCGTCCGCGTCGTGGACCTCGGCTCCTTCAGCAAGGCCGCCGCGGACCTGGGCATCGGCCAGCCCTCGGCGACCAAGCAGGTCGCGCAGATGGAGCGGCAGCTCGGGGCGAGGCTGCTGCACCGGTCCACGCACGGTGTCACGCCCACGGAAGTCGGCGCGCTCTACTACGAGAAGTGCAAGCTGATCGTGCACCACGTGGACGAGGCCGACAGCGTCGCCACGCTGCTGCAGCAGCAGGTGCAAGGGTCCTTGCGCATCAGCACCTCCGTCGCCTTCGGCCGCCGCGTGCTGGCGCCGCTGGTGATGCGCTTCATGGAAGCGAACCCGAAGCTGCAGGTGGAGCTCACGGTGGAAGACCGCTACGTCAACCTGGTGGAGCAGGGCATCGACGTCGCCATCCGCATGGGGCGCCTGGCGGACTCCACGCTGGGCGCGCGCTTCCTCGGCACCAGTCCCTGGGTGGTGGTCGCGTCGCCCCAGTACCTGCAGCGCCACGGCACGCCCACGGAGCCGGACGAACTGGCCGCGCACGAGGCGCTCGTCTACACGACGGTGCAGGGCGATGCCCGCTGGCAGTTCGCGGGGCCGCAGGGCGAGGACGCGCTCGTGCCGGTGAGAGGCTGCCTGCGGTCGAACAACCTCTCCACGCTGCTGGCCGCCGCGCGCAAGGGCATGGGCGTCGCCATCCTGCCGCGCTACGTCGCGAACAAGTCCCTGCAGGCCGGCGCGGTGGTGCCGCTGCTGGAAGGCTGGACGCTGCCCGCGCAGGAGATCCACGCCGTGTACCCTTCGCCGCAGCTGGTGCCCGCGAAGGTGACGCGCTTCGTCGCGTGGCTGGAAGGGCGTTTCGGGCCCGCGTGGTGGGCGGACATGGAGTGAGTCGGGGCAGAATCGCCCGCAACCGGAGGACCTGACGATGCCGCAAGACACTCATCCCGCGATCGGCGTGATCGGCCTGGGCGCCATGGGGCGCGGCATGGCCGGGTCGTTGCGCCGCGCGGGTTACCCCGTGCACGTGTTCGACGTGCGGGCGGAGGCGGTGCAGTCGTTCGTCGCCGAAGGGGGCGTGGCCTGCGCCAGCCCGGCGGAGATGGCGCAGCGCTGCGAGATCGTGGTCAGCGTCGTGGTCAACGCGGCGCAGACGGAGGAGGTGCTGTTCGGCGACGCAGGCGCCGCCGCCGCCATGCGGCCCGGCAGCCTCTTCGTCATGTGTTCCACCGTGGACCCGAACTGGTCGATCGCGCTGGAAGGCCGCCTCGCCGAACGCGGGTTGCTGTATCTCGACGCGCCGATCTCCGGCGGCGCCGCCAGGGCGGCCTCCGGCCAGATGACCATGATGACCGCGGGCCGCCCCGAGGCCTACGACAAGGCCGGCGGCGCGCTGGCCGCCATGGCCGCCAAGGTCTACCGCCTCGGGGACCGCGCGGGCAACGGCAGCAAGGTGAAGATCATCAACCAGCTGCTCGCCGGCGTGCACATCGCCGCGGCGGCGGAAGCGATGGCGCTGGGGCTGCGCGAAGGCGTGGACGCGGCGTCGCTCTACGAGGTGATCACCCACAGCGCCGGCAACAGCTGGATGTTCGAGAACCGCATGGCGCACGTCCTCGCCGGTGACTACACGCCCTTGTCCGCCGTGGACATCTTCGTCAAGGACCTCGGGCTGGTGCTGGACACGGCGCGGGCCACGAAATTCCCGCTGCCGCTGGCGTCCACCGCCCACCAGATGTTCATGCAGGCGTCCAGCGCCGGCCACGGCCGCGAGGACGACGCGGCGGTGATCAAGATCTTTCCCGGCATCGAGCTCCCGCAGGCCGGACGCGGCGCCGATTTGTCAAGCCCTGCGGACTGAGGGAACCGCTGTGTCGGGACATCGCCACCTTCTGATTCCGCTTTACACGCGGAACGGAGACAATGCGCGCGATGTCGAAAAAGGTAGAGGCCGCCACGACGGCCGAGAACGAAGTGCAGATCATGATCGAGGACGAGGCGGAGCTCACGCCCAAGGAACTCGCCCAGGAACGCCAGGCCGCCCTCGAGGCGCAGAAGCGCAGGGCCTGGCTCACGCAGACCGCGGAAGAACTGGCCGGGCGCATCCCGGTGTCGGTGTTCGCGATGGGCAGCCTCGCCGAGCCGGCCTAACGGGCCAGCTGCGCGAGGAAGCGCTCGACACCCCCGGCGTGCAGGTAGGCCACCGCGCACGCGAGTCCAGCATCCCGTGACGGGTACACCGCGGCGCAGCGCATCGGGTCGACCGGTGCCTGTGGCGCGGCAGTTGCCTGCGCGTCCGTTGCCTGCGTCGCCGCGATTTCCACGTCCGGCGTGACGCCGGCCTGTTGCACGGCCGTCCCGGCCGGGCGGTAGTAGAACCACGACGTCAGCCTCAGCGCGCCCCGGACATCGCGTCCGAGGCTGAACGTGCCCTGCACGCTGCCCTTGCCGAAGCTGCGCTGCCCCAGGACGACCGCGCGGTGGTGGTCCTGCAGTGCCGCCGCCACCAGCTCGGAAGCCGACGCGGAATGCGCGTCCAGGAGGACGGCCATGGCCACGCCGGGCAGCAGTTCCTCGGGATCCGCGTGCCAGGTGTGCTGCGCCTGGGGCGTGCGTCCCTTCAGCGTCACGATCTCTCCTTCCGCGAGGAAGGCGTCGGCCACCGCCACGGCTTCGGGCAGCGGCCCGCCGGGATTGCCGCGCAGGTCGAGAACGACCGCCGCCGGCGCCTGGCGGGAAGAGGCCTCCGCGACGGCCTGGCGCAACGCGGCAGCCGAAGCGGCGGTGAAGACCGGGAGGCGCAGGACGAGCACGTCGCCTTCCATCTTCCATGTGAGCGGCTCGCGCCGCACCACGGGGTCGGAAGCGAGCGGAACGTCGTTCGCGGGCGCGCTGCCGTCGAGGAAGCGCGAGTACGGATCCAGCGTGCCGAGCGCGGTGTTGATCGCCTTGAGGAACAGCGCGCGTGCTTCGAGCGTGCCACGGGGCTCCGCGGCGATGGTGCGCCCTGCCACGGCCGCCAGTGCGTCGAGGTCGACGCTCGTGACGTGGCTGTGGTACACGCGGCGCAGCACGCTCGCGAGCAGCGTGCCGTAGAGGTCTCCCTGGACCCCGGGACCCACGGCTTCCGCGTACGCGGCCTGCAGTTGCGCGATGGCGGCTTCTTCCCGCCCCGGCGCCTCGCCCCATGCCACCGTCGCGGCCAGCAGCACGCCCGCCAGCAGCGGCGACCGAAGGCTGGGGAGCACGTGTCTCATGGAAGTGCAGGGAGGGGAAACGCAGTATGGATCTGCGGTCGCCGCGCGCCTCTCCCATCGGGGGGAAACGCTAGCCAGGAAAACCCCCGGGAGGTGCCGCCGGCGCCTTACGGTGCGGCCAGCCGCTGCAGCAGAGCGAAGTCCGGCTTGCTGCGCGGGCTCATCGTCTGGCGGAAGTGCCAGTAGAAGCCACCGCCGACGAACGCGGGCTCCGAGGACGTGGTGCCGTGGAAGCGCTCGATCAGCTCGGCGCGCGTGGCGGCGTCCGCCGGGATCCTGCGGCCCCAGCCGAATTCGCCGAAGCCGACTTTCGCATTCGGGAAGCGTCGCGCCAGGCCCGAGAAGATCGCGTCGATCTCTTCCTGCGACAGGCGGTGGCCGCGGTTCTGGTCCTCGTAGTAGCTCACGAGCACGTAGTCCAGGCCGGTGCGCAGCCGGTGGCCGGCGGGGATGTTCGCGTCGATCCACGGCAGCATGGCGTGGCCGGGCGTCGCCGGGTTCTCGTAGTAGAAGGTCAGCGCGGTCTTCTTTCCGTATGCGCGGGCGGCATCGAAGGTCGCCGCGATCTTGCCGACGGGATCGGCGCCCACCCAGTCGCCGTTGACCTCGTTGCCCACTTCCCAGACCGGCACGGATTCGCCCAGCGCTTCCATGTAGCGGCGCGCCCGCGCGCCGGCCTCCGCCGGGGTGAGCCTGGCCATGTCGGAGGAGTCCAGGGGCAGGGCCATGACGTCGGAGACCGCGGCGAGCTTGCGCACGGAGTCGACGTAGTCGGCGGGTTCCGTGCCCTGGTCGAGGACGACGCGCAGGGTCACCCGGCGCGGCAGCGCGGCGAGCGCTTCGACCTGGGCGGCGGTTGCGGTGTTGGGGTCGTCGGTGGTCACGCCCAGCCACGTCCAGGCGGGTGCGCTCACGGGAGCAGGGGCCTGCGTCACGGGCGTGGTGGTCTCCGCAGCCGCTGCCAGGTCCATCCCACCGGTTGGTGCGGATCCCCCGCCACCGCCGCACGCGCAGAGGGCAAGGGCAAGCAGGGGGAGGGAGCGCCGCACGCGGGACGCGCCGCCGGCGAAGGAAAGGTCACGCATGGCAGGCGCGACTGTGGGCGCAAGCTGAGCCATTCGCAAGGACGCGGCGGGACACGGCCGATGCACCATCGCGCAGCCGTGACGAATTCCAGCGTTCCGCCTTGCGGGGCGCACGCGAAGGATCGCCGCGCCGCTTCGACTACGATCCCCCGATGCCGTACTCCGTCGCCGTCCGCACCCTGTGCGAGTTCACCGCAAGACGCGGCGACCTCGACCTGCGGTTCACTCCGGTGCCCACGGCGCAGGAAGGCATCGCCGGCCACCAGCTGGTGGCGGCGCGCCGCGGCAGCGACTACGAAACCGAGATCGGCCTGCGCGGCGAGTTCGAGCTGCTCGCGGTGCGCGGGCGCGCCGACGGCTACGACCCCGGCCGCAACCGGCTCGAGGAGATCAAGACGCACCGCGGCGACCTGGCGAAGCAGCCCGCGAACCACCGGCACCTGCACTGGGCGCAGGCGAAGGTGTACGGCTGGCTCCTGTGCCAGGCGCGCGGGCTGGCGGAGGTGGAGCTCGCGCTGGTGTATTTCGACATCGCCACGCAGGAGGAAACGGTCTTCGCGGAAACGCACTCCGCGGATGCGCTGCGCGCGTTCTTCGAGGCGCGCTGCCGCGAGTTCCAGGCCTGGGCGGCGCAGGAGCTCGCGCATCGCGAGCAGCGCGATGCCGCGCTCGCGTCGCTCGCCTTTCCGCACCCGTCGTTCCGCACCGGGCAGCGCGACCTGGCGGCGGCGGTGTTCAAGGGCGTGGCGACCGGCCGCTGCGTGCTGGCGCAGGCGCCCACCGGCATCGGCAAGACGATCGCCACCGTCTTCTCCCTGCTGAAGGCGGCGCCGCCGCATCGCCTGGACAAGGCGTTCTACCTCACCGCCAAGTCGACCGGCCGCCAGCTCGCGCTCGATGCGGCGCAGGCCTTGCGCCGCAGCGCGCCCGCACTGCCGCTGCGCGTGCTGGAGCTCACCGCGCGCGACAAGGCCTGCGAGCACAAGGACAAGGCCTGCCACGGCGAGGCGTGCCCGCTGGCCCGGGGCTTCTACGACCGCCTTCCCGCCGCGCGCGCGGAAAGCCTGCAGGTCGCCGCGATGGATGCGCCCACGCTGCGCGGCGTGGCGGCCCGCCACGGCGTCTGTCCCTACTACCTCGCGCAGGACCTCTCGCGCTGGGCGGACCTGGTGGTCGGGGACTACAACTACTTCTTCGACGGCAGCGCGATGCTGCACACCGCCACGCTCGCGAACGAGTGGCGCGTCGGCGTGCTCGTGGACGAAGCGCACAACCTGGTGGAGCGGGCACGGGCCATGTATTCGGGTGCGCTCTCGCAGGCGGCGCTGCGTGCTGTGCGGGCGACCGCGCCCGCGGCGGTGCGGGCTCCCCTCGACAAGGTGAACCGCGGCTGGAGCGCGCTGCGCAAGGCGCATGCGCAGGGCACGCTGGACGCGCCGCCGGCTTCCTTCGTCAACGCGCTCAAGCAGGCGGGCAACGCACTGGAAGCGCACTTCGCCGAAGCGGCCCCCGGCACGGGCGATGCCGGCCTGCAGCAGGCGTACTTCGACATCCTCGGCTTCCTGCGCCTGGCGGAGTCCTTCGGGACGCACTCGGCGCTGGAGTTCACCGAGCAGCCGGGGCCGTCCGGCCGGCCCGCGGCCACGGTGCGCATCCAGAACCTGATTCCCGCGCCTTTCCTCAAGCCGCGCTTCGCCGCCGCGCGGTCGGCGACGCTGTTCTCCGCCACGTTGAGCCCGCCGCACTACCACCTCGACATGCTGGGGATGCCGGCGGACACGGCGTGGATCGACGTGGAATCCCCGTTCAGCCCCGAGCAGCTGGACGTGCAGGTGGTGGGCAGCATCTCGACGCGCTTTGCGGATCGCCAGCGATCGGCCGCGCCCATCGCGCGCCTGATCGCCGAGCGCTACGCGGTGCAGCCAGGCAACTACCTCGCGTTCTTCAGCAGCTTCGACTACCTGGAGCTCGTCGCGACGGAGTTCCGGCACGCGTATCCCGGAGTGCCCGCCTGGCTGCAGGCGCGCGGCATGGACGAAGGCGAGCGCCAGGCCTTCCTGGACCGCTTCGTGCCGGGCGGCGCCGGCGTCGGCTTCGCGGTGCTGGGCGGCAGCTTCGGCGAAGGCATCGACCTGCGCGGCGACCGCCTCGTGGGCGCCTTCGTCGCCACGCTCGGACTGCCGCAGGTGAACCCGCGCAACGAGCAGCTGAAGGAACGGCTGGAAGCCGCCTTCGGCGCCGGCTACGACTACACCTACCTGTACCCGGGCCTGCAGAAGGTGGTGCAGGCCGCGGGGCGCGTGATCCGCACGCAGGAGGACAAGGGCGTGGTGGTCCTCATCGACGACCGTTTCGCCCGGCCCGCCGTGCGCGAGCTGCTGCCCGCGTGGTGGCGCATCGCGGGGCCCCGGCCCCGCACCGACCGCCGCACGGGCTGAGCGGACTCAGCGCGAGCCGCCGCTGCTCGCGCCGCCGCCGGGGCTGACCGCCGCCGGGTTGCCGGACTTGTTCGCGTCCGTGCTGTTCTTGGTTTCGGACTTGTTGGCCGAGGAGTTGCCCATCGAATGGGTGCCGGACATGTTGGAGCACGCGGCCAGCGCGGCGGCGCAGAAGACGATACCGAACAGCTTGTTCATGGTGAGTGGAGTGGCAGCCGCCTCGGCTCCGGCGGGATGGAGGCAGCACGCTGCTGCTTTCCCATTACGGCAGGGCGTCGCGTGGCCATCGGTCGGTGCGCGTCGGCACGCGCGGTGCGTGGCGTCCTACCACGAGCAAGGCCCGCGCGAAGAAGGGGTCCAACGCCCGCGCTATGCTGGCCGGCTCGAGAGCAACAAGGAGACACGATGCGCATAGCGATCATGGGTTCGGGCGGGCTTGGCGGCTACTTCGGCGCGAAGCTCGCGAAAGGCGGGGCGGACGTCACCTTCATCGCGCGCGGGCAGCACCTCGATGCGATGCGCCGGGCCGGCCTGCGCATCGAAGGCCCGGAGCCGCTGCACCTGCGCGAAGTGCAGGCCACCGACCAGCCCGCGGAAGCAGGCGTGATGGACGTCGTGATGCTGGGCGTGAAGCTCTGGGACACGGAGCAGGCGATCGCGCAGATGCGCCCCATGGTCGGGCCGGACACCGCGGTGATCTCGTTCCAGAACGGCGTGCTCAAGGACCAGTACCTCCGCGCGGCCTTCGACGCGAAGCAGGTCATGGGCGGCGTCGGCTACGTCGCGACCACCATCGCCGCGCCCGGCGTCATCCAGCAGACCGGCCCGATGCAGCGCCTCCTCTTCGGCGAGTTCGACGGCAAGTGCTCCGCGCGCGGCGAGGCGCTGCTCGCGGCCTGCCTCGCGGGCGGCATCAACGCGGAACTCTCCACCGAGATCCAGCGCGAGATCTGGCAGAAGTACGTGTTCCTCGTCGGCCTGTCCGGCACGACGACCACGATGCGCAGGACGATCGGCCCGATCCGCTCGCACCCGCAGACGCGCGCCTTCCTGGAGGACGTGATGCGCGAAGTGATCGCCGTCGCGCGCGCGCACGGCGTCGCGCTGCCGGAGGACTACCTCGCCAGCGCCATGCAGCGCGCCGACACGGTGTCGCCGGACATGACCTCGTCGATGCACCACGACCTGGAGCGCGGCAATCCGCTGGAGGTGCGCTGGCTCTCGGGCGGCGTGGTGGAACTCGGGCGCGAGAAGGGCGTGGCGACGCCCTGCAACCGCGCCATCGCGGACATCCTCGCCCTGCATGCCGATGGAGCGCGCCGTGGCTGAAGCGGCGGCGCGCACCTGCGACTTGCGCCTGCGCGGCGTGACCTGCACGCCGGTGGAAGTGCCATTGCGCTACGTGCTCGGCACGAGCGCCGCCACGGTCCGGGCCGCGCCGCTGCTGCTCGTCGACGTGCACACGGAGCAGGGCATCACCGGACGCTCGTACGTCTTCTGCTACCGGCGCAGCGGCGCGAAGCCGATCGCGTCGCTCGTGGAGGACGCGGCGGAGATCGTGCGCGGCGAGACCATCGCGCCCGTCGCCTTCGCGGCGAAGCTGCAGCGGCGCTTCGCGCTGGTCGGCGTCACCGGCCTCGTGCGCATGGCGCTCTCCGCCTTCGACATGGCCTTGTGGGACGCGATGGCGGTGGCGGCAGGCGTACCCCTGGCCACCTTGCTGGGTGCCGCGCCGCGGCCCGTGCGCGCGTACAACTCCTGCGGACTCGGGCTGATGGCGCCGCCAGCCGCCGCGGACGAGGCGGAAGCGCTGCTCGAAGGCGGCATGCAGGCCGTGAAGCTGCGGCTCGGCTACGCCACCCTCGCCGAGGACCTCGCGGTGACGCGCGCCGTGCGCAAGCGCCTGCCCGATGCCGTGCAGCTGATGGTCGACTACAACCAGGCGCTGTCGCGCTTCGAGGCGCTGGAGCGCGGGCGCGCGCTGCAGTCCGAAGGCGTCGCGTGGCTCGAAGAGCCGATCCGCCACGACGACCTGCCGGGCAATGCGGAGATCGCGCGCACGCTGGACCTGCCGCTGCAGCTCGGCGAGAACTTCGACGGCCCCAAGGACCTGCTGCGCGCGCTGCAGGCGCAGGCGTGCGACCTCGTGATGCCGGACGTTGCGCGCATCGGCGGTGTCACCGGCTGGATGCAGGCGGCCGGCGTCGCGGAGGCGCACGGCATCCCCATGAGCTCGCACCTGATGCCCGAGGTCAGCGCGCACCTCCTTGCGGCCACGCCGACCTGCCATTTCCTCGAGTACGTCGACTGGACCGACGCGATCGCGGCGGAGCCCGTGAAGATCGTCGATGGTCACTGGCCCGTGGGCGACAAGCCGGGCACGGGTCTGGCATGGGACAGGCAGGCGGTGGAGCGCTTCCGCATGCCTTGATCGAGCCGCGCAGTGTTGCGCCGGCGTCGCGCTGCCACAGTCTGAAACAGGTGGCGTAGCTCGACCGTGGCAAGCTCGACCGCATGCAGTACCGTCGTCGAGCGCTCGCGGCTTTCGTCCTGGCCGCCTCCTCCTGGGCCCCTGCGGTGGCGGACGCCACCGCCTTCAGCGTCGTTTCCCGTCCGCATGGCTTCGTCGCGAGTTGCAGCGTCGATGCGGGCGAGGCGCTGCGCCGCATCAACGCGGCCCGCGCCGCCGGCCAGCGCTGCGGCTGGCGCAAGATGCCGCCGGCGCGCGCGCTGCACTGGGACGGCACGCTGCAGTCCGTCGCCGCGGCGCATTCGCGCGACATGGCGCGCCGCAACTACTTCGACCATCGCACCCCCGAAGGCCGGACGGTGCGCGACCGCGTCGCGCGCACCGGCTACAAGTCCAGGCTGGTGGGCGAGAACCTCGCCGGCGGCGATCGCGACCTGGGCGGCGCGCTGCAAGGCTGGATCGACAGCCCCGCGCACTGCGAGAACCTGATGAACCCGGAGTTCAACGAGGTGGCGGTGGCGTGCGTCGGGCAGCGGGACAGCCAGTGGGGAACCTACTGGACGATGATGCTCGGCAAGCGCTGACACGGGCGCTTCCCCTAGCACACCCGCCCCGGCGCGATCCGCACAGGCGGCGTGGAGAACGCTGTGGACAAGCGTGTGCAGTACGCGCGCAGGCCGCGCCGGCATTGGGTTTGCACACGGTGCTGCTTCCTTGGGCAGGCGCTTGCGCGATCCTGACGGGCGGGCGTCAGGCTGGCGGTTCGCGCCGCAGCGCGAAGAAGAAAGGCTGCGCCATGCCCTTCATGTCCATGAGCCCCAGCACGGTTTCGCCGTCGATGCCGCGGAACACGTCCTGGACCGGGATCTCGTCGTAGACCATCGCGGCACTCACGCAGCCGCGGAACCGGACGGCGCGCAGCCGCGCACGCGATCGCCGCGTGGCCAGCAGGGGCATCAGCGCGCGCACGACAGGGGCAAAAGGCGCGCGCTGGAGCGCCGGGAAGCGCAGGAGCAGCGGCAGCCCCGGCCACACCCAGCGCGGTCGCACGGAATATGTGCGCGCGCCGCTGCCGAAGACGAGGGGATGCACGTGTTCGGCACTCGCGAAACGCTTGCCGTGCCAGCCGAACGCGGTGAGCGCGCCGTCCAGCGGGTGTCCCGTCGGGACTTCCTCGCCCGCCCACGGTCCGAGCATCGCCTCGGGCTCCATCGGCGGCAGGCTGTCGAAGAAGCGCAGTGCCTCGTCGGCGTTGGCGAAGCGAAGGTTCATGCGCGCTTCCGCAGCAGGCCGACGAAGCCGTAGGACTCGGGGGGCGGCAGCACGAGTTCGCGCCCGAGGATCGCGCCGGCGGCCAGCGCCGCGGAGCGCGCGGCACTCTCCATCGAGCACGGGACGGCGGTAGCGATCCAGTCGCCGGCGAGCAGCAGGCCCTGCAGCCCCGTGCGCGTGGGCGGACGTAGGGTCTCGGTTCCGGGGCGCGGCTGCGGAATGGCCGCGCGGATGCGGTGCACGCAGGCGCGCAGGACGCGCGCATCGCGCGCGGCCGGTGTGCAGTCGGCGAGCTCCGCCATCGTGCGTGCGACCACTTCGCGGTCGCTCCACGCGAGCCGCGCATGCGGGCCGATCGCATTGCAGGCGATGACAGACCCGCCACCGGCCAGCTCCGGCCGGATGTTGGCGAGGTCGTAGAAATCGGTATTGAAGTCGGCGGGGTTCCACACGCGCGCCCGGAAGCGCAGTTCGCCGACGCGGCGATCGAGGGCCAGCACGGTGCTCGTGTACGGCGCGCCGAGGAAGCGCGACGCGGCCTCCGCCAGCCCCGCCAGCCGCGCAGAGCGCGTTCGCGCGAGCAGGGGCGCGAGGTTCCACGGCGGCAGCGCGAGCACGCACCAGGGGGCCCGCAGGACTTTTCCGTCGCGCAGTCGCACGCCAGCGACGCGATCGTTCTCGATCTCGAGGTTGCGCACGGCGCTGCGCGTGAAGAACGCGCTGCCACGCTCGCGCACCAGCCCCACGCACGCGGGTACGTACAGGCGCGAGAGTCCCGTCGTCGGAAAACCGAAGTGGTAGCCGCTGCGCCCCAGCATCAGCCGGAACACGCGCATTGCGGCAGCCGCCGAGCAATGCTCCAGCGGCACGTTCAGCAGCGCCAGCAGGGCGGATCGCCAGAACCAGTCGATGGCCCGCGTCGTCACGCCCAGGCTGCGCAGCCAGTGCAAGGCCGCGATCCCGTCGAGCGCACGCAAGGACTCTTCGTTCGCGCGGGCCGCATGCCACGCGACGCGCCAGTGGGAGACTGCATCGCGCCACCCGATGCGGCGCAGCGCGACGGGCAGGTTGGGCAGCCCGTGCAGCGGAGGCGTCCAGCGCACGTTGCGCACGGCCAGCAGCTCGCCCGCGTCCAGCAGCGTGACCTGCGGCTCGCGTTGCCACTGCACCTGGTCCGCGGTGCCGAGGCGGCGCAGCATGCGGACGAACTGCCGGTGCTCCGAGCTGAGGACGTGCGGGCCGATGTCGACCTCCAGGCCCATCGTCGCGTCGTGCCAGCTGCGGGCGCGCCCGCCGGCGTCGGCCCGTGCCTCGAGCACCGCGACCTTGACGCCCGCATCCGCCAGCGACGCTGCACAGAACAGCCCGGCCACGCCGGCGCCGACCACGACTGCATCGAACTCAGGGGAGGGCGTCATCGCGTGCGGCCAAGGATAGCGGCGAAGCCGCGCGCCGGGGCTCGCCGCGCGGTCAGGGGCTATGCTTCGCGGCGATGGACGACAACCAGATCGAAGTACCGCCTTCCTTCGCGGCACTCTTCACCTCGCCTTCGGGACACCGGCTCACCGAACCCATGGCCACGGTGCGCACGCGCTACGAGCTGTGCGAGGACATGGCGCAGATGCTTGCCGAGCAGGCGGCCACGGCGCTGTTCAAGTCGGGCGGCAGCGAGCGCGAGGTGCTCGCGAAGATGGAACAGGCATTGGGTGCCGAGGGCGCCGTGCTGGAGCCCAGGGAGGCGCGCTGGGTGGTCACCCGGCTCGCGGAGATCCTGGGCTGGGAACCGCCCGCGGACCCGTCAGCCGGTGGATGAGCCGTAGGTGCGCCTGGCATTGGCGCAGGTGGGGTCCGAAGGCTGCACGTTGGCGATGCCCACGGCGCCGGGGGACTGCACCTGGTTCACCTGCCAGCTCTCGCCGGAGCGCAGCAGGCGGCCGTCCTGCGTGGCCGTCCAGGCGCATTTGTCGACGCTGCTGCGGTTGACCAGGCTCATGACGGTGTACCCGTAGCCGTAGGCGTCGTACTGCGTCCAGACTTCCATGGCGACGCCCGGGTGCTGGGCGAACGGGTAGGTGCTCTGCAGGACCGGTGCGTAGACGCATCCGGTCATGAGCGACGCGGCGGCCACGAGGGACAGGGGCAGGCGGGCGGCGTTCTTCATGCGCACTCCTGATGAAGAGCAGTGACGCCATGATGGCGCGGGGGCCTGCCCGACGGCATGGGACCTTGGTCCAGCCCCCCGGAACGCGCCCGGCTGGCTAGGATGCGAGCGCGGACGGACACCGCGACAGGAGATCCCCATGACCTTGGACCAGTACAACGAAGCCATCCAGCAGATCGTCGCCGAGCAGCAGAAGATCGCGCAGTCGACCGCGCAGCTCGCGATGTCCGGCCAGGCGAACCCCACGAATCCCGAGTTCGGCAAGCTCATGACGAGCCAGTGGTCGCTGGTGCAGCGCATCGCCAAGCTCAATACGGACCTGATGCTGGGGATCATGTCGCCGAAGAAGTAGCCGCCCGGCCGCGCGGGCGATTCCGGTGAAAATCGCCCCATGCACACCAGAACCCTCGGCCCCTTCACCGTCACCGCCATCGGCCTCGGCTGCATGAACCTCAGCCATGCCTATGGCATCCCGCCTTCCGCGGAGCAGGGCGAGAGGCTCCTGCGCGCCGCGCTCGACGCGGGCGTCACCCTGTTCGACACGGCGGCGCTCTACGGCTTCGGTGCCAACGAGACGCTGGTCGGCCGCGTGCTGAAGGCCGAGCGCAGCCGCATCACCTTGTGCAGCAAGGGCGGCATGGCGGGCGTGGCCGGCGACGACGGCGTCACGCGCCGCGTGATCGACGGGCGGCCGGAAGCGATCTTCCGCGACTGCGAGAACAGCCTGCGCCGCCTGCAGACGGACGTCATCGACCTCTACTACCTGCATCGCTGGGACAAGAAGGTGCCCGTCGAGGAGAGCGTGGGCGCGCTCTCGCGGCTGGTCGAGCAGGGCAAGGTGCGCACCATCGGCCTGTCGGAAGTGGGCGCGCAGACCATCCGCAAGGCGCACGCGGTGCATCCCGTCACGGCGGTGCAGACCGAGTACTCGCTGTGGACGCGCAACGCCGAGATCGCCGTGCTCGGCGCCTGCCGCGAGCTGGGCATCAACTTCGTCGCGTTCAGCCCGGTCGCCCGCGGCTTCCTGTGCGACGCGGTGCCGGACGTGCGCACCTTCGACGCGAAGGACATCCGCCGCACGATGCCGCGCTTCGACCCGGAGAACCACGCGCGGAACCTGCAGCTGCTGCCGCCCTACAAGGAGCTCGCGCGCGAGGCGGGCTGCACGCCGGCGCAGCTCGCGCTGGCGTGGCTGCTGCACCAGGGCGAGTACGTGTTGCCGATTCCGGGCACGACCAACGTGGAGCACCTGCACGAGGACCTGGCTGCCGCGGACGTGAAGCTCTCGCCGGACCTGCTCCGCCGCGTGGGCGCGCTCATCAACGAGAAGACGGTCGCCGGCAACCGCTACAGCGAGCAGTCCAACCGCGAGGTCGACACGGAAGTGTTCTGACGCGAGGCCCGCCGGGGACCGCTAGTCCGAGATCGAGTCCAGCGCTTCGCGCGGCGTGCGTGCGCGCTCGCCGTGCAGCACGTACAGGCCCGCGCCCACGAGCAGCGCGATGCCGCCCCAGGCCAGCCCGTTCGGCACGTCGCCCCAGACCGCAAACCCCAGCACCAGCGCGCACAGCAGGCCCGTGTAGCGGAAGGGCGCGATCACGCTCATCTCGCCCGCGCGCATCGCGACGGTCAGCAGGAAGTAGCCGCCGCTCAGGAACACGCTCGCGGCCGCGAGCAGGCCCACCTGCCGCAGGCTCGCGGGCTGCCACGCCGTGAACAGGCTCCAGAGGCCCGCCAGCAGCGTGACGGCGAACGCGGTGCTCAGCGTGATGAGGATGGACGGGATGCCTCCCGCGATCGCGCGCGTCATCAGGTCGCGGCTCGCGTGCAGCAGCGTGCCGGCCAGGCAGAGGAGCGCATAGGCATTGAACACGGAGCCCGCCGGCTGCACGACCAGCAGCACGCCGGCGAAGCCGGTGGCGATGGCGATCCAGCGGCCGGCGCCGACGCGCTCGCGCCAGGCGATCACCGCGAACAGCGTGATGAACAGCGGCGTCGCCATGTTGATCGCGGTGGCGTTCGCGATCGGCAGGTGGAACAGCGACACGAGGTAGGTGACCGTCGCGAACGCATCGAAGGCGGCGCGCAGCACCACCTTGCGATCCGCGAGCCGCGGCAACAGCGGCAGCGCGCCCATCGCCGCGGCGATGGCGAACAGCAGCAGGGTGGCGAACACGCCGCGCACGAAGATCAGCTGCGGCGCCGGCAGCGACTGGCTGACGTACTTGACGAGGGTGTCGTTGGTGACGAAGCAGGCCATGCCGGCCGCCATCGCCAGGATGCCGCGCCGGTTGGCCGCGCGCGGATCCGCGGGAAGAGGGAGGGTCATGCGAGGCGCGATCTTACGCGGACCCCGCCACGGACGAGTGGGCACCCCGTTCGGGAGAGCGCTTCCCGCTTGCAGTGCCGCCGCGCCGGATCGATCATCACCATCCGCGATTCGCCTGCGCCTGCGCGCGAAGGAGGCGACGATGATGAAGAGCCCGCCCATGGAGTCGGCCTCCGAGGAGGCCAGCCGCTTCGACGACGACTTCGAGCCGGAGGCCGGCGAACCGTCCGGAGGCACGAGCGCGGTGCGCAAGGGCCTGATGGGGGTCGCCATCGCGCTCGCGGTCATGCTGTGCGTGTCCCTGTATGCGGCCCGCACGCAGGTGCCGGCGGTGGACGCCTACGACGACGACCCGCAGCGCTGGTCCTGGGCCTGGCTCACGGAGCCCATCGAGTTCGACCGCTGGTTGCGCCCCGGCGCACAGGCGGGGCGGCCGCACTTCCGTTCGATGGTGCTCGCGGCGGAAGGCAGGCGCCTGTTCGCCGCCGGCGACAAGGGCGTGCTCCTGCGCAGCGACGACGGTGGCCGGAGCTGGCGGCCGCGCCGCGTGCCCGGTGCCGCGACGATCGTGTCGGTCGCGGAGGCGGCGGGTGCGCTGATGGTCCTGGACAGCAACGGCGCCGTGTGGCGCAGCACGGACGGGGGCCGCAAGTGGGAGAACAAGGTTCCCGCAGGCAGCGGCCTCAAGGCCCTCGCGCCCGCGCCCGAAGGGCAGGTCGTGCTGGCCGTGGGCACGGGCAAGGTGCTGCGTTCCGACAACCTCGGGCAGGAGTGGCGCACGGCCGCGGCTACGCAGCCGGCGGGACTGGCGGTCCCGGCCGCGACGGCGAAGAAGACGGCGATGCCTCCCCCCGGCGGGGCATGCCCGGCGGGCTGGACGTACAACGCGAAGGCGAACCAGTGCGAACCCTCCGACGCGTTGCTCAAGCAGCAGGGGCCGCTGCCGAACGTGGAGCAGGCGCCGGTGCAGAAGGCGGCACCGCGGCCGAAGGCGAGCAGCAAGGCCGAAATCCCGCCGCAGGCGCCGCGTGCCCGCGTGGTGCCCGAGCCCGTGCCCGCGCCTGTGCCTGCAGTGCCCCCGGTGGCGCAACCCGCGCCGGTGGCGGCGGCTCCGGTCGCACCGCCGCTGGTGGCCGTGCTGTTCGCCGGCAAGGAACGCGTGATCGGGGCGACCGCCGACGACCTGGTGACCAGCGAGGACGGCGGGCTGCACTGGAAGCCCGCGGCGCTGATGGTGCCTTCCGCCAGCCTCCCGTCCCGGTTCCGGGCCCTCACGCGCCAGGGCGACGTGTTCTTCGCGGTGGCAGACAGAGCCGTGCTGCGCAGCATGAACGGGAGCGTCTATACCGCGGTTCTGGTGACCGACGCTCCCTTGCGCGCCGTCGCCATGGCGCCGCACGGCAAGTTCGGGATCGCCGTGACCGAGAACGCGGAGGTGTTCACCACCGACGACGGCGGCGGCCAATGGAAACCCGGGAAGAAGCCGCTCTCGCAGCCGCTCACGTCGCTCGCCACGCCGGACGGCAGGTCGCTCGTGGGCACCGATGTCTCCGGCAACCTCGTGCGCGCGCTGCGCGTCGAGGACCCGCTCACCGCGATCGGCAGCTACGCGCGCTATCCCGCTCCCTGGTTCCTCGGCTTCGTCGGCTTCCTCATGCTGCCGCCCGCCGGCGCAGGCCTGCTCGCCTGGCAGCGCCGCAAGCTGCGCCTCGCGAAGACGGGCCTCATGGACAACGGCGTGTCCGACGAACCGATCTCGCGCGCGGAGCAGGATCGCCTCGCCTTCACGCCCGCCGTGGAAGCGCTGGCGCTGTTCCTGCGCCATTCCGCCACCACGCCGCCGCTGGCCATTGCCATCAACGCGCCGTGGGGCCGCGGCAAGACCAGCTTCATGCGCATGCTGCAGGTGCGGCTGCGGCACCTGGGCGCGCGGCCGGTGTGGTTCAACGTCTGGCACCACCAGCACGGGGACGTGCTGCTCGCACCGCTGCTGCAGGCGATCACGCGCCAGGCGGTGCCGAGCTGGTGGCGCTGGCAAGGCCTGCGCTTCCGCGCGCGGCTCGTGCTGCGGCGCATGCGCAAGCTGAACGACTGGGGCGTGGTCGCCGGCCTGGTGGCGCTGGTCGTCATCCCGCTCTACGTCGCGTGCCTCGTGGTGCGTGCACCGCATCCCGGCGCGGAGCCGCCGCAGTTCCCGACGCTGGACCACCTGGTGCGCGACCTGCACGCCGTCTGGAACTTCCTGCTCGGTGGCGAGTGGCTGGCCGCGGCGAAGAGCGCGAGCCTGACCGACGTGCTCGGTGCGGCCTTCGCCGCGCTGCGCAGCGACCCCGGCAATGGGTACTGGCTGCTCGGGACGGTGGGCCTGTCGCTCTGCCTGTACATGCTGGCCACCTACCTGCTGCGGCCCTTCCCGACCAGCCCGGGCATCCTCGCCGCCCGCCTGAACAGCAAGTTCAGCCTGTCGCAGGCCGAGGCGAAGGCGGATTTCCGGCAGCGCTTCCGCGAACACTTCGGCGACGTGGCGCGGGCGCTGTCGCCGCGCACGCTCACCATCTTCATCGACGACCTGGACCGGTGCGAGCCGCAGAAGGCCGCGGAACTGCTGGAAGCGGTGAACTACCTGTGCGAGTCGGGGCGGTGCTTCGTCGTGCTCGGCATGGCGCGCGAGCTGGTGGAGGCCCAGATCGCCAGCGCGCACAAGACGCTCGCCGAGGAGCAGGCGGTGCTGGAACGCGCGCGCCGCGAGGACGACGAGGGGCAGGGTGCCCCGGCCGCGGCGAAGGGCACGCCCGAGCGCGACCGGCTCGCGTACGCCCGCAAGTACCTGCGCAAGCTGGTCCAGCTCGACGTGCAGCTGCCCCAGGTGCAGGATGCGCAGGCGGTGGACCTGCTGCTGCAGAAGCGCAAGGAGCAGCAGGCGCAGGACCGGACCTGGAAGGCGCGCTGGCAGCGGGCGCGCGAGATCGGCGGGGCCTGCTTCATGCCGGCCACGCTGGGGCTGGCGCTCGCCCTGTTCCTGGGCGCGCTCGGCGTGCAGTGGTGGCAGTCGCTCGGTTTCATGGAGCAGGAGGCGCAGGCCGCCGCCGCTGCACGCGCCGCCACCCTGGAACGGACGGAGGACTTCCTGCGCAGCGCCAAGCGCTTCGAGCAGGTCCTGCGCGTGCAGGCGGAACGCGGCGGCGAAGGCCTGGCGCTGGCCACCGTGCGCGCCGACGCCGACGTGGTCGCCGGCCACGCCAGGGCGGTCGAAGGCCTGCTGCCGGCGCTGCGCAAGGAAACCACCGGCTTCGACAAGCTGTTCCAGGCGGCGGTCGCGCCGCACGAGGCCGCCGTGAAGACGCTGCGCGGCGACTTCGAGGCGCAGGCGCGCAAGGCGGGCAGGACGGAAGTCGTGGCCGCGCTCGCGCCGGACGGCAATGCAGCGGCCGCTCCGCGCGAGCCGACGCCCGCACCCGGTGCGCCCGATGCGGCCGCGGGCGCGCCGCTGCCGCCTGGCGAGGCGCCCGACTGGCCTTACGTGCTCGCGATGCTGCCCGTGCTGCTGCTCGTGCTGGCCGCGCTCACATACCGTGACCGCTACGTCGTGGAGCCGACGCCCGGGTACCGCAAGGCGGTGCAGCAGTGGCAGCCGCAGCTGGCCAACAACCCCGAGACCGCCAGCCCGCGCGAGCTGAAGCGCTTCATGAACGTCAGCCGCTATGTCGTGGCCCGCGGCCAGTCCGACGACCCGCTCCAGCCGGACGTGCCGGAGCCGACGATCGTGGAGTTCTGTGCACGCTGGCTGCTGCTGCGGGCGCAGGGGCGGCGCGCCACGGCCGACGGCCTCGCGCAATCGCCCGGCGTGGCGTCCAGCGAGGTGCCGGAGCGCCGGCGCCAGGCCGAGTGGTTCCTGCAGGTGGTGGGGGACATCAGCGGCTGAACCGGCGGCAGGAACCTTGACCTGCGTCAGTTGGCAGGCGGTGCGGCTTGCACATACTGGCCCGCGAAGGAGACTGCCATGAGCAACACCGGGATTCCGGGCACCACCCTGTTCGACGGCGCGCAGGCGATGAAGGGCTACGCCCTCAACCGCATGTGCTTCTCGTTCAACGACCAGGCGAACCGCGAGGCGTTCAAGGCCGACGAGGAGCGCTACATGCGCCACTACGGGCTGACCGCGCCGCAGGCCGACGCGATCCGCAAGCGCGACGTGCTGGGGCTGCTGGCGGCCGGCGGCAACGTGTACTACCTCGCCAAGTTCGCCGGGATCCTGGGCCTCGACGTGCAGGACCTCGGCGCCGCGCAGACCGGCATGACCAAGCAGCAGTTCAAGCTGAAGCTGCTGCAGCAGAACGACCAACCCGACCGCCTCGCCGCCTGAAAGGACGCACCATGGCCCGGATCGTCGGTGGACTCACCACCTCCCACGTGCCCGCCATCGGCGGCGCCATCGCCAGGGGACTCCAGGCGGAACCTTACTGGAAACCCTTCTTCGACGGCTTCCTGCCCGTGCACCAGTGGCTCGACGAAGTGAAGCCCGACGTCGCGGTCGTCTTCTACAACGACCACGGCCTCAACTTCTTCCTGGACAAGATGCCGACCTTCGCGGTCGGCGCCGCGCCGGAGTACCGCAACGCGGACGAAGGCTGGGGCATTCCCACCTCGGCCCCGTTCCACGGGCAGCAGGACCTGTCCTGGCACATCATCGAGCACCTGGTGGCGAGGGAGTTCGACATCACCACCTGCCAGGAGATGCTGGTCGACCACGCCTTCACGCTGCCGATGAAGCTGTTCTGGCCGAACGGCGTGCCGGTGACGGTGGTGCCGGTGTGCATCAACACCGTGCAGTTCCCGCTGCCCAGCGCGCGCCGCTGCTACCAGCTGGGACAGGCCGTCGGCGAGGCGGTCCGCTCCTGGGACGGCGACAGGAAGGTGGTCGTGATCGGCACGGGCGGCCTGTCGCACCAGCTCGATGGCGAGCGCGCCGGCTTCATCAACAAGCCCTTCGACCTGAAGTTCATGGAGAGCCTGGTCGACGACCCGGAGTGGGCGACGCAGTACAGCATCCACGAGCTGGTGGAGAAGACGGGAACGCAGGGCGTGGAGCTGCTGATGTGGCTCGCCACGCGCGGCGCCGTTGCCGGCCGCGTGCGCAAGGTGCACACGAATTACCACATCCCGATCTCCAACACGGCGGCGGGGATGATGGCGCTGGAGGCCCTGGCCTAGGCGCATACTGCCAGGGTCCGTCTCCAGGAGAGGAGGACCCCATGGACGATACGGGGCCCGACGGCCACCTCAGCGTGTTCGAGCAGTCGTGCGCCTACTGCGGCGCGCGCTTCCGCGTGCTGGCCCAGGTCGCGCACGAGCACCAGCACGCGTCCTATCCGTGCCCGGAGTGCGGCAAGCGCTACGAGATCGAGGCGGACGCGGAGCCGGAAGTGCAGTTGCTGCGAAGGCGCGGGGACGGCAAGGACGACCGGTACCAGGAGACGATGTTCTGATGGGGCAGCGCTGGGGTGAGCTTCGCTCAACCCAGCCTACCGTGAGCTCCGCTGAACCCAGCCTACGGTGAGCTTCGCTCGACCCAGCCTGCTGCAAGCTGTAGGGTGGCGACGCGCCAGCGTCGGAAGGTGAGCGCAGCGAACCCCACCGATGGCGGCTACCGCAGGCGTGCAGGGCTCAACATCGCTTCCGTGAGCCCGCAATCCGCGATGTGCGCCGGCAACTCCAATCCCCGCGCGAGCGCCGCGCACGCCTCGCCCATCGCCGGCGAGGTCTGGATGCCGTAGCCGCCTTGCGCGGCCACCCAGAAGAAGCCTTCCGCCGACGGATCGAACCCGCCGACGAGGTCGCCATCCGCCACGAACGAGCGCAGGCCGGCCCATGTGCGGGCGGGACGGCGGATCTCGAGCGTCGTCATGGACTGGATGCGGTCGATCGCGAGCGCGATGTCGAGCTCCTCCGGCTGCACGTCCTGCGGGTCCACCGGATCCGCATTCGCCGGCGAGCCGAGCAGCATGCCGGCGTCCTGCTTCACGTACCAGCTCTCGTCGGCGCTGATCAGGCACGGCCAGGACCGCGTGTCCACGCCTTCCGGCGGCGCGAAGGTGAACGCGGAGCGGCGCTTCGGCTGCAGGCCGATGCGCGGGACGCCCGCGAGATCCGCGATGACGTCGCACCAGGCGCCGGCCGCGTTGATCACCACGGGTGCGGTGAAGCTGCCTGCCTTCGTGCGCACCTGCCACGCGCCGTCGTTGCGCGCCAGGTCCAGCACCTCCGCGTCGCAAACGACGGAGCCGCCCGCGCGCCGCAGGCCGCGCAGGTAGCCCTGGTGGATGGCGTGCACGTCCATGTCGCTGGCATCGGGCTCCAGCACGGCGCCGATGAGGCGTTCGGGGCGCAGCACGGGGACCATCTCCAGCGCCTCTTCCCTGGCGAGGCGCCGCGCGTGCGGCGTCATGGACCGCAGCAGCTCCCAGTGCGCCTCGAGAAGCGCTTCCTCGCCCGGCGCGGCGACGAGCAGGCAGCCGCGCCCGGAGAGCACGGGATGTTCGGAGAAGCCGGGCGGCGGCGCGTCGAGGAAAGGCCGGCTCGCCTTGCTCAGGGCACGCACCTGCGGCGTGCCGTAGGAGTCGAGGAAGAGGGCGGCGGAACGGCCGGTGGAGTGGTAGCCGGGCTGGGACTCGCGTTCCAGCAGCACCACGCGCGCATGCGGCGCGAGGAAGTAGCCGACGGAGGCGCCGGCGATGCCGGCACCGAGGACGAGGAAGTCGGCGTCGTGGAGCATCGCGGGATTATGGCGGCCGCGTGCCCCTCACCCCAGCCCTCTCCCCGGAGGGGAGAGGGAGCAACACAGGCTCCCTCTCCCGCTTGCGGGAGGGGGGCGGGGTGAGGGAATGAGAAAGGGCCCCTCAGGGCCCTTGTGCTTACAGCGTGTCGATGAACGACCGCAGCTTGTCCGAGCGGCTCGGGTGCTTGAGCTTGCGCAGCGCCTTCGCCTCGATCTGGCGGATGCGCTCGCGGGTGACGTCGAACTGCTTGCCGACTTCCTCCAGCGTGTGGTCCGTGCTCATCTCGATGCCGAAGCGCATGCGCAGGACCTTGGCTTCGCGCGGGGTCAGCGAATCGAGGATGTCCTTCACCACGTCGCGCAGGCCGGCCTGCATGGCGGCTTCGATCGGCGCGGTGTTGCCGGTGTCCTCGATGAAATCGCCCAGGTGGGAATCGTCGTCGTCCCCGATCGGCGTCTCCATGGAGATCGGCTCCTTGGCGATCTTCATGATCTTGCGGATCTTGTCTTCCGGGATCTCCATCTTGGCCGCCAGGATGCTGGCGTCCGGCTCGAAGCCGAACTCCTGCAGGTGCTGGCGCGAGATGCGGTTCATCTTGTTGATGGTCTCGATCATGTGCACCGGGATGCGGATGGTCCGCGCCTGGTCGGCGATCGAGCGCGTGATGGCCTGGCGGATCCACCACGTGGCGTACGTCGAGAACTTGTAGCCGCGACGGTATTCGAACTTGTCCACCGCCTTCATCAGGCCGATGTTGCCTTCCTGGATCAGGTCCAGGAACTGCAGGCCGCGGTTGGTGTACTTCTTGGCGATCGAGATCACGAGGCGCAGGTTGGCCTCGATCATCTCCTTCTTCGCCTCGCGGGAAGAAGCCTCGCCTTCGTTCATGCGGCGGTTGATCTCCTTCAGCTCGGCGAGCGGCACCACCACCTGCGCCTGCAGGTCGATCAGCTTCTGCTGCAGTTCCTGGATCGCCGGCACGTTGCGGGCGATGACGGTGCTCCAGGGCTTGCCGGCGGCGGCCTGCTTCTCCACCCACTGGCGGTTCAGCAGGTTGGGCGGGAAGTCCTTGACGAAGGTTTCCTGCGGCATGCCGCACTTGTCGACGATGATGCGGCGCAGCTCGCGCTCCTTCTTGCGCACGTCGTCGACCTGGCCGCGCACCATGTCGCACAGCTTCTCGATGGTCTTGGCCGTGAAGCGGATGGTCATCAGCTCCTCGGACAGCGCGTGCTGGCACTTCTGGTAGGTGGGCGAGCCCCAGCCTTCCTTGTCGTAGGCCTTGTGCACCTTCTCGAACAGGCTGGCGATCTTGTCGAACTTCTCCAGCGCCTGCGCCTTGAGCTCTTCGAGCTTGCGGGTCAGCGCCTTGGAGCCGCCGGAGCCGTCGTCGTCGTCGTCCGCGTCGAATTCGTCGAAGTCTTCTTCCGCGACGTAGTCGTCGGCTTCGTTCGGGTTGGAGAAGCCGTCCACGATGGTGGAGATGACGACCTTGCCCTCGCGGATCTCCGCGGCCAGGCGCAGGATCTCGGCGATGGTGGCGGGCGAGGCGGAGATCGCCTCCATCATGGCCATCAGGCCGCCCTCGATGCGCTTGGCGATCTCGATCTCGCCCTCGCGCGTGAGCAGTTCCACCGTGCCCATCTCGCGCATGTACATGCGCACGGGGTCGGTGGTGCGGCCGAATTCGCTGTCGACGGTGGACAGGGCGGCTTCGGCTTCCTCTTCGGCTTCTTCCTCGGTCGCGGCGGTCGGGCCGGTGTTCGTCAGCAGCAGCGTCTCGGCATCGGGCGTCTGCTCGTACACGGCCACGCCCATGTCGTTCAACATGGAGACGACGACTTCCAGCGTCTCGTTGTCGACCAGCTTTTCCGGCAGGTGGTCGGTGATCTCCGCGTGCGTCAGGTAGCCGCGGGTCTTGCCCAGCTTGATCAGGCTCTTGAGGCGCTGGCGCCGCTTGAGCATTTCCTCCTCGGTCAGGATGGTTTCATCCAGGCCGAATTCCTTCATCAAGGCGCGTTCCTTCGCCTTGCTGATCTTCATGCGCAGCGGCTTGGCCTTCTCGACCACCGCCGCGGCTTCTTCCACGACCGGTTCGCTGTCCTCGAAGTCGGCCTCGACGTCCGACAGGTCCTCGTCGTCCTCGGCCTTCGGGCCTTCCGCTGCCGCCTTCGGCTTGCGGCCGCGCTTGGCGCCGGTCTTGGGCGGGGTGTCGACTTCGGCGCTCGCCTTGGGCGGGCGGCCCGGTTTCTTCTTCGCGGGTTCCTCCGCGACGGCGGTCTTGGCGGACTTCTTGGTTTCTTCCTTGGCGGAGGCCTTCTCGGACTTGGCGGGGGACTTCGTGGGCACGGGCTTGACGGGTTGGGTTGCGGCGGGCTTCTTGTCGCTCTTGACGACCTTCAGCGGGGCCTTGGAGGGGGATGAGGCTTGGACTGGCTTGCGGTCGGCAGGTTTCGCGGCGGCAGACGTCTTCGCGGACTTTTGAGCGGGCATACGACCTCGGTACAGGACAGCGGAAACACAAATGCGCCACGAACCCGGCGCGGGTGGAGAAAGGCCGACCTGGGCCTCAGGGGCAAGATGGGTGGGCGAACATTTGGTGTGCAGTCCTTGCGGTGTGTTGGCCTACCCGCTGGGGGTGCCGCTCGTGCGTGAGGGCCGGCCGGTCCGGAGGTGCTGCTGTCGCTCTTGCCGCTAGCAACCCTACATTATATCGGTCAATGCCGATTTCAAGCCTTGGCCGGGGGTTTTTGCGCTTCCTGCAACGCCTGCCGCTTCCGGCTGAGCTCGTAGAGGCGCTCCATCCGGGTGGGATCGGTCCCGGGCAGCTTGCCGACCCGCTCGATTTCCGCCGCCACCGCCTCCAGGTGGATCGCCGTCATCGCCCGGCGCAGGTCGTCCGGGCCGAGCTCCTCCACCTCGTACGCGCGCCCGCTCGGCTGCATGTCGTCCAGGGCGATCAGGCGCCCCGCCAGCTCCGCGAAGGGCTGGCCCTCGACCACCAGCTGCAGCACCGCCCAGGGCTCGGCGCCGTGCTCGTGGAAGCGGGTGTCGATCCACGAGAACAGGTCGCCGTGCGGCGACTGCAGCTCGCACAGCACGTGGTGGTCGTCGTTCGTCAGGAGGTCCCAGGCCTCGGAGTTGCGCAGCGCCGCCCGGGCGATGTGTTCCGCCATCGCGATCGTCCGCGGCTTGATCGCATGCCGGGGGCCGGCGCCGTACGCCCGCCGCTTGTACGGTGCGTCGCTGCCCTTGCGCTCGCGGCGCGGCGCCTTCTGCTGCCCGGGGCGCACGATGCCCCAGAGTTCCAGCAGGTCGTGTTCGCCGAGCTGCGCGCGTTCCGCGATCGCGCCCAGGATCTGGCGCTTCAGCGCCCCCTCGGGCAGCTGCTTCCACAGGGGCCCGGCGTTGCTGACCATGCGGGAGCGGCCTTCCACCGTGCCGAGGTCGCAGCCTTCGGCGGAGGCCTCCAGCAGGAACTCGCTCAGGGGCACGGCCTGGCGCACGAAGCGCGCGAACGCCTCCGTGCCGTGCTCGCGGATGTAGCTGTCCGGATCGTGTTCCGGGGGCAGGAAAAGGAACTTCACCGTCCGCACGTCCGTGGCATAGGGCAGGGCGCCGTCCAGGGCCCTGCGGGCGGCGCGGCGGCCGGCGGCATCGCCGTCGAAGCTGAAGACCACGCTGTCGGTGAAGCGGAACAGCTTCTGCACGTGGTCGGTGGTGCAGGCCGTGCCCAGGGTGGCGACCGCGTTGGGGAAACCGAGCTGCGCCAGCCCGATCACGTCCATGTAGCCCTCGGTCACCAGCACGTAGCCTGCCTCGCGCAGCGCGTTGCGCGCTTCCCAGAGCCCATAGAGCTCGCGGCCCTTGCTGAAGATCGGCGTCTCCGGCGAGTTGAGGTACTTGGGCTTCTCGTCGCCCAGCACCCGGCCGCCGAAGCCGATGCACTCGCCCTTGACGTTGCGGATGGGGAACATCACGCGGTCGCGGAAGCGGTCGTAGCGTTTGTCGTCGTCCTCGTTGACGACCACGAGGCCGCTCTCGGCCAGCAGCGGGTCGTCGTACTCCGGGAAGACGCCCGCGAGCGTGCGCCAGCCCTCCGGCGCGTAGCCCAGGCCGAACTGCTTCGCGATCTCGCCGGACACGCCCCGGCTCTTGAAGTACGCCACGGCCTTCTGCGACGTCCTCAGGTGCTTGCGGTAGGCGGCGCCGGCCTTCTCCAGCACGTCGGTCAGCGTGGCCTGCTTCTGCTTCTGCTCCGCCTGGCGGGCCCGTTCCGCCGGCGAGATGTCCTCTTCCGGCACCTGCATGCCGTACTGGCCGGCCAGGTCCTTCACCGCTTCCGGGAAGTTCATCCCGGCGTAGTCGATCAGGAAGCCGATGGCGTTGCCGCTCTTGCCGCAGCCGAAGCAGTGATAGAACTGCTTGGAGGGGCTCACGGTGAAGGACGGCGTCTTCTCGCTGTGGAAGGGGCAGAGCCCGGAATAGTTGGCGCCCGTCTTCTTCAGCTGCACGTGGCGGCCGACGATCTCGACGACGTCGGCGCGCGCTATGAGTTCCTGGATGAAAGACTGGGGGATCGCCATCGGGGCTACGTGTTCCTACCTGATTCTGCACCGGGCGGAAAAGGACTAACCTTGGCTCCCTTCGAACGAGAGGAGACAGGGCATGGCCAGCATCTTCGACCAGGACCTTCCGCGCAACGAGGCGAATTACACGCCGCTGTCGCCATTGTCCTTCCTGGAGCGCGCCGCCGACGTCTACCCGCAACGAACGGCGGTGGTCCATGGGGGCTTGCGCCGGACCTGGGCGCAGGTGTACGAGCGCTGCCGCCGGCTGGCGAGCGCCCTGCATCAGGCCGGCCTGGGCAAGGGCGACACCGTCGCCGTGATGCTTCCCAACACCCCGCCCATGGTGGAGGCGCACTTCGGCATCCCCATGGCCGGCGCCGTGCTGAACACGCTGAACACCCGGCTGGACCCGGAGGCGATCGCCTTCATGCTGGAACACGGCGAGGCCAGGGCGGTGATCGTGGACCCGGAGTTCGCCCCCGTGATGCAGAAAGCCATCGCGCTGCGCAAGGAGGGGCGGCCGCTGCTCGTGATCGACGCGGAGGACGCGCTCTTCACCGGCGAGGCGCAGCGCATCGGCAGCACCACGTACGAGGCTTTCCTCGCCGGAGGCGACCCGTCCTTCGCCTGGGAACTCCCGGCCGACGAGTGGGACGCGATCGCGCTGAACTACACCAGCGGCACCACCGGCAACCCCAAGGGCGTGGTCTACCACCACCGCGGCGCGGCGATCAACGCGATCTCCAACATCCTCGAGTGGGACATGCCCAAGCACCCGGTCTACCTGTGGACGCTGCCCATGTTCCACTGCAACGGCTGGTGCTTCCCGTGGACGGTCGCCGCGCGGGCCGGCGTCAACGTCTGCCTGCGCAAGGTGGAAGCGAAGGCGATGGCCGACGCGATCCGCGAGTACGGCGTCACGCACTACTGCGGCGCGCCCATCGTGCACGGCATGCTGGTGAACGCTCCGGAGGACCTGAAGAAGGGCCTGCCGCGCGGCGTCAAGGCAATGGTCGCGGGCGCGGCCCCGCCCGCCTCGCTGATCGAGGGCATGGAGAAGCTGGGCTTCGACCTGACCCACGTCTACGGCCTCACCGAGGTGTACGGCCCCGCGACCGCTTGCGCGAAGCACGACGCCTGGGACCGGCTGGACATCGGCGAGCGCGCGCGCCTGAATGCGCGCCAGGGCGTGCGCTACCACCTGCAGCGCAGCGCCCGCGTGCTCGACCCGCAGACCATGAAGCCCGTGCCCTGGGACGGCGAGACCATGGGCGAGATCATGTTCCAGGGCAACATCACGATGAAGGGCTACCTGAAGAACGCCAAGGCGACGCAGGAAGCCTTCGCGGGCGGCTGGTACCGCACCGGCGACCTCGCGGTGCAGTACCCCGACGGCTACATCAAGATCAAGGACCGCAGCAAGGACATCATCATCTCGGGCGGCGAGAACATTTCGTCCATCGAGGTGGAGGACGTGCTGTACCGCCATCCGGACATCCTCGCGGCGGCCGTCGTCGCGAAGCCGGATGCCAAGTGGGGCGAGACGCCCTGCGCCTTCGTGGAGCTGAAGGCGGGCGCGAAGCTCACGGCGGAGGAGGTCGTCGCGCACTGCAAGAAGCACCTCGCCGGCTTCAAGGTGCCGCGGGCCGTGGTGTTCGGCGAGCTGCCGAAGACCTCCACCGGCAAGATCCAGAAGTTCGAGCTGCGCAAGCAGGCGGGGTCGGCCGCGGCCATCGACGTCTAGCCGGCGGCGTCGTACATTCCGCACTTCATCCAGACCGGGGAGGGCGGGCGATGAAGTCGTGGCGGTGGCTGCTGGCGGCGGGCGCGCTGGCGCTGGCATCGTGCGGGGGTGGTGGCGGCGGCATCCAGCTGCCGGGCGCGCCGCCCCGGCCGAACATCCTCTTCGTCATCCTGGACGACGTCGGCGTCGACCAGATGGCGTCCTTCGGCTACGGCGGGCCGGTGCCGCCGCACGTCCCCAACATGGATGCGGTCGCCGCGGCCGGCGTGCGCTTCCGCAATGCCTGGTCCATGCCGGAGTGCTCGCCCGGGCGCGCGGCCTTCTTCGTCGGGCGCTTCCCGCACCGCACCAACGTCTACGCCGCGATCGGCCCCAACGACCTGGCGCAGTCGCAGGTCTCGCCCTACGACATGACCGTGCCCAAGCTGCTGAAGCAGGCCGGCTACGAGAACGGCATGTTCGGCAAGTTCCACCTGGCCGGCCCGGAGAACAACCCCGCCGGCAACGGAACGCCCGCGGTGCTCGGCTGGGACCATTTCACCGGCTGGATCGGCGGCGTGCCCGCGTCGATCGATACCACGGGCGGCGGCCTCGCGCCCGCGAAGACGTACACGTGCGGCTTCGTTCCCCCGGCCGGCCAGCGCGGCGGCGCCGACACCGGGGCCTGCTACCGGCCGGACGGCAGCTGCAGCGTGAAGACTCGCGCTGCGCCCTCGCAGGACGCGGCGGGGCTGCAGTGCGTGAACGCGGGCGGCCTGTTCGTGCCGGACCAGGCCTGCGGCACGCGGCCGGCCAGCCTCGACTTCCGGCGCGAGAACGCCTACTACGTCTCGCCGCTCGTGGTCGTGGATGGCGGCAGGGTGGAGCAGGTGCCTCTCGACGACTCCCGCGGCCGCGGCTACCGGACCCGCATCGAGGCCGACGCGGCGATTGCCTGGATCAAGTCGCGCGCCTCCGGCAAGCCGTGGATGGCGACGGTGAGCTTCAGCGCGGCGCACACGCCCCTGCAGCAGCCGCCCATGGCCCTGGTGCCGCACAGCGGCCACGCGGACAAGGACGCGCTCGATTGCGACGGCGTGCTCGCCGGCCGGGTGCTGCAGAACCAGATGACGGAAGCCCTGGACACCGAGTTCGGCCGCATCCTCGTGGAGACGGGCATCGCGAAGCGCGCGGGCGACGGCAGCCTGCAGTACGACCCCAAGGCCAGCAACACCGTCATCGTGATCGTGGGCGACAACGGCTCGCTCGGCTTCTCCGTCAAGCCGCCGTTCAATTCGCAGCTCGCCAAGGGCACCACGTACCAGACGGGCATCTGGGATCCGCTGATCGTGGCGGGCCCGCCCGTCGCGCAGCCGGGCCGCGCCGTGGAGCACATGGTCAACATGGTGGACGTGTTCCAGCTGTTCGGCGAGCTGGCCGGCATCGACGTGCACAAGGCCGTGCCGCGCACGGTGGACTCCGTGGCGCTGCTGCCTTACCTCACGAACGCGGGGCAGGGCAGCCTGCGCACGATGAACTTCGCCATGACGGGTTTCAACCTCCAGGCCAACGGCGGGCGCAACGGGCCCTGCGTGATCCAGACGAGCTGCACGCAAATCCCCATGACCAAGAGCGTCTGCGAGGACAACGCCGGTGTCTGGTGGGGCAGCGGCTACACCGACCCGTCGGTGGTGCCGAACGGCGGGGCCGGCTACCCGGGCTGCTGCCAGGTGAACCAGGCACTGTCCCGCGCCGGCCGGACGACCGTCTCGGTGCTGCCCGAGTTCTCGAGCGCGCTGCGCAACGAACGCTACAAGGTGATCCGCAACACCACGCAGACCTACGACCCCGCCGCCGACAGCTGCAACCCGGTCACCACGAACGAGTTCTACGCGATCGACCAGGCCAGCCCCACGCCGCTGCTCGACGACCCCGACCGCAACCTGCTGCTGGCCCCGCTCACGCCGGAACTGCAGCGCGTGTACGGCGAGCTGACGGCCCGCCTCGACGAGGTGCTGGCGTCCGAACCCGCGTGCCCCGGCGACGGCAACAAGGACGGCGTCGTCGACGCGCAGGACCTCGCCAACGTGCAGGCGCTCGCGACCGGCTGGGGCTTCTCCAGCGTGTACGACTTCGCGGGCACCGACGGCGTCACGGCCGCGGCGGACGTCGACCTGGTCCGGCAGAACCTGGGGCGCGGCTGCGCGAAGAGCCATGGCGTCTACTAGGCGGCGCGCACTGGTGCTCGGTGGCGCAGGCGTCGTGGCCGCGGGCGCCGGCTTCCTCGGCTGGCGTGCGTGGGACCGCCGGCGCTCGCCCGTCCGCCCTGTCGTGCGCATCGGCGACGGCGTCTCCGGCCCGAAGGACATGGCGTGGGTCCCGGGCGGCGTGTTCCTCATGGGCAGCGACCACGCGCTGGCGCGCTTCGACGAGCGGCCGGCACACGCGGTGCGGGTGCGCGGCTTCTGGATGGACCGCACGCACGTCACCAACGGGCAGTTCGCCGCCTTCGTGCGCGAGACCGGCTACGTCACGACGGCGGAGCGCACGCCCGACTGGGACACGGTGCGCGTGCAGCTGCCGCCGGGCACGCCGCGTCCGCCCGATGCGGCGCTGGTCCCCGGCGCGATGGTGTTCGTCGGCACCCGCGCGCCCGTGCGCCTGGACGACTATTCGCAGTGGTGGCGCTACGTGCCGGGCGCGGACTGGCGGCATCCGCAGGGGCCGCGCAGTTCCATCGCGGGCAAGGGCGACCATCCCGTCGTGCAGGTGAGCCACGACGATGCGCTCGCGTATGCCCGCTGGGCCGGCAAGCGGCTGCCGACCGAAGCGGAATGGGAGTTCGCGGCGCGCGGCGGCCTGGAGCAGGCGACCTACGCGTGGGGCGACGACCCCGCTCCCGATGGCGCGCCGGCGGCCAACTACTGGGACGCGGGCAAGGGCCGCTTTCCCGTCGTGCGGCCGGAGGCGGGCGGCGCGGCGGGCACGACGCCGGTGCAGAGCTTCCCGCCCAATGGCTACGGCCTGCACGACATGACGGGCAACGCGTGGCAATGGGTGGCGGACTGGTACCGGGCCGACTGGTTCGCGGCCCAGGCGCGGCGCGGCGGCGGGCCGATCGAGGATCCGCGCGGCCCGCGGGACTCTTTCGACCCGGCGGACCGCGGCGTGCCCGCCAATGCGCCGAAGAAGGTGATCCGCGGCGGGTCCTTCCTCTGCAACGTGGACTACTGCCTGTCGTACCGGCCGAGCGCGCGCCGCGGCTGCGACCCGTACAGCCCGATGTCGCACCTCGGCTTCCGGCTGGTGCGCGACGCCTGAGGTCGCCCGGGGCCGCCCCGAATCCGCGCGCCGGCGGCATACTCGGCCGCATGCCCGTCCTGAGCCCCGCCGGCGCCTACGTGCTCGCCAATCCCGGCACCTTCGCACGCAAGGTGCTCAAGGGGTTCAAGTCCAACCAGGGGCTGCTGCTCGCCGGCGCGGTGGCGTACTACGCGCTGCTGTCGGTGGTGCCGCTGCTGATCCTGACGGTCATCGCGCTGTCGCACGTGGTGGACCAGGCGGAGCTGATGACGACCCTCGGGCGCTACCTCGAGTGGCTGTTCCCCGGCCAGTCGCGCGCGATCATCGCGGAGCTCGCCAATTTCGTGCAGCACCGCGACGTGATCGGCTGGGTGCTGTTCGGGACCATGCTGTTCTTCAGCTCGCTGGCGTTCACGGTGCTGGAGAAGGCGATGGCCGTCATCTTCCTGCACCGCTTCACCGTGAAGCGGCGGCACTTCCTCGTCTCCGCGCTGCTGCCCTACGTCTACATCCTGTGCCTCGGCTTCGGCTTGCTGGTGATGACGATGGTGGCGGCGAGCATCCAGGCCATGGGGGAGAACAGCGTCTTCTTCCTCGGGCTGGTGTGGTCCCTGCACGGCATGTCGGGCGTGCTGCTGTACCTGCTGGGCCTGGCGGGCGAAGTCCTGCTGCTGACCTCCATCTACATGGTGATGCCGGTGGGGCGGCTCTGGTGGCGCCACGCGCTCGTGGGCGGCGTCACCGCCACGCTGCTGTGGGAAGTGACGCGCCGCGTGCTGGTCTGGTACTTCACCACGCTGTCGCAGGTGAGCGTGGTGTACGGCTCGCTCACCACCGCGATCGTCGTGCTGTTCAGCCTGGAGATCGCGGCGACCCTGCTGCTCCTGGGCGCACAGGTGATCAGCGAGTACGAGCGCATCGACCGCAAGCCTAATCTCCCATGACGATGCCTTCGCGGCGCGGGTCCGCGCCGCCGAGGAGCATCTGCGTGCCGTGCACGTTGCCGACCGTGATCGCCTGCAGGCCGCTGGTCATGTCCATCTCGCGCACCTCGTGGCCGCGGGCCTGCAGCGCCTGCACGGTGGAGGGCGGGAAGCGGCCTTGTTCCAGCAGCGTCGGCCCGTTGTTGGAGCCGAAGTTGGGCAGGTCCACGGCCTGCTGCGGCGTCAGCCCCCAGTGCAGCACGCCATAGAGCGTCTTCGCCGTGTAGTGGATGATGAGCGCGCCCCCGGGGCTGCCGCCGCTCATGGCGAGCTGGCCCGTGGCCTTGTCGAACACCAGCGTGGGCGCCATCGAGGAGCGCGGGCGCTTGCCGGGCTGCACGCGGTTGGCGATGGGCCGGCCCTGCGCGTCGGCCGGCGCGAAGCTGAAGTCGGTGAGCTCGTTGTTCAGGAGGAAGCCGCGCACCATCTGGCGGGCGCCGAACTGGTCCTCGATGGTGGTGGTCATCGCGATCGCGTTGCCGAACGGATCGACGATGCTGATGTGCGAAGTGCCGTACTCCACCTGGTCCGCACCCGGCGCGTACCGGCTCGTGCGCTGCCCCGGGTTGCCGGGCTGCGCCGTCTTCATGCTCTGCGGACGGATCAGGCCGGCGCGCGCCTGCAGGTACGCGGGGTCCAGCAGGCTCATCCAGTTGCCCGCCGGCGGCTGCACGTAGTCGGGGTCGCCGACGTACTGGCCGCGGTCGGCGAAGGCGAGCCGGGCCGCCTCGGTGTACAGGTGCAGCCAGTCCGGCGAAGGCAGGCCGTTCTCCGGCGGCAGCGTGTCGGCCGTCGTGTTGGCGAGGATGCCGAGGATCTGCCCGATCGCGATCGCTCCCGAACTGGGAGGCGGGAAGCCGCAGATGCGGTATTCGCGCGGCGGCGTGCGGTAGTCCGTGCAGAGCGGCGCGCGCTTCTTCGCCTGGTAGGCCGCGAGGTCTGCCATCGTCAGCTTGCCGGGATTGGTGGGATGGCGCTGCACCTTGTCGACGATGGCCTGCGCGATCTCGCCGTCGTAGAAGGCGCGCGAGCCTTCGCTGGCGATGCGGCGCAGCACCGCGGCGAGCTGCGGGTTGCGCAGCGTGCTGCCGACGGCGACGGGCTCGCCGTTCGGCTGGTAGAAGTACGCGCGCGCGACGGGGTCCTTCTGGAGGTGGGCGTCGGCCTTGATCAAGGTGTTCAGGCGCGGGCTGACGCGGAAGCCGTCCTCCGCGAGCTTGATGGCGGGCTGGAACAGCGCGGCCCAGGGCAGCCTGCCGTATTGCCGGTGCGCCATCTCGAGCACCTTCACCGTGCCCGGCACCCCCACCGAGCGGCCGCCGACCACGGCTTCGTAGAAGGGCAGGGGCTTGCCGTCGGCGCCGAGGAAGAGGCGTTCGTCGGCGGTGTTCGGCGCGGTCTCGCGGCCGTCGAAGGCTTCGACTTCGCGGCCGTTGAAGTGCAGGAGGAAGGTGCCGCCACCGATGCCACTGGACTGCGGCTCGACGAGCGAGAGCACCATCTGCACGGCGATCGCCGCGTCCACCGCCGAACCGCCGGCCTTCAGCACCTGGTAGCCCGCATCGGTCGCGAGCGGGTTCGCCGCGGCGACGGCGAACTTGGTGGTGGCCCACCCGGGCTTCGCCGTGAGGCCGGAGGCGGCCTCCGGCTGCTGCGGCACCGTGTAGGTGAAGCCGGAGGAAGCGGTGGGGGCGCTCGGGGGACTGGCGCAGGCAGCCAGCAGGCTCGCGGCGGCGAGCCAGGTGAGGACGGGACGGCGCATCGTTGTTCTCCAGGTCCGGTGGTTCCGACCCGGCACTATAGGACGCGCGCCGTCCCCGCGGGGTTACTTCGGCGCCAGGCGGATCGCGCCATCGAGGCGGATCACCTCGCCATTGAGCATGTCGTTCTCGAAGATGTGCTTCGCGAGCTTCGCGTAGTCGTCCGGCGTGCCGAGGCGCGAGGGGAAGGGGACGCTCGCGGCCAGCGCGTCCTGCACCTCCTTGGGCATGCCGAACAACATGGGCGTGCCGAAGATGCCGGGGGCGATGGTCATGTTGCGGATGCCGTTGCGCGCGAGGTCGCGCGCGATGGGCAGCGTCATGCCGACCACGCCGCCCTTGGAGGCGCTGTACGCGGCCTGGCCGATCTGGCCGTCGTACGCGGCGACGGAGGCGGTGGAGATCATGCAGCCGCGCTCGCCGGTGGGCTCGGGCTCGTTCTTCGCCATCGCTTCGGCGGCGAGGCGGATCATGTTGAAGCTGCCCACCAGGTTGACCATGATGGTCTTGCTGAACACGCCGAGGTTGTGGGCGCCGTTCTTGCCGACGGTCTTCTCCGCGGGGGCGATGCCGGCGCAGTTGACGAGGCCCATCAGCTTGCCGAGGGACACCGCCCTGGCGACGGCGGCCTGCGCATCGGCTTCCTGGCTCACGTCGCACCTGACGAAGACGCCGCCGATCTCCTTCGCGACCTGCTCGCCTTTTTCCACCTGCATGTCGGCGACGACGACCTTGCCGCCGGCCGCCGCCAGCATGCGCGCGGTGCCTTCGCCGAGGCCGGAGGCCGCGCCGGTGACGAGGAAGACCTTGCCCTGAATGTCCATCGTTGTGCTCCTTGGATGTTCGCGTGGATTATGGCGACGAAAGAATGGCTCTTCACCGATTCCGGGGGCGCGAGCAGAAGAACGCAGAGGTCGCAGGGGTCACGCAGAGGTCGCAGAGAACAGCCGGGCCGGAGGGTTTTCTCTGCGACCTCTGCGTATCTCTGCGACCTCTGCGTTCTGGATTGCTTGGTGTCCCCGGAGCACCAAAAAAAATGCCCGCCGAAGCGGGCTTCCGTGGGTCCTCGCGGAGCCTGGTTACTTGAAACCGACGCGGTCCAGCATCTGCTGCACCTTCACCGTGTTCGCACCGACGGTGGCGATCGGGATCGTCTCCGCCTTGAACTCGCCGCCGCCGCTCATCGCGGTCAGGGCCGGGTTGCTCACTTTCACGCCCTTCGCGGTCGGCCACTCGTTGTTGCCGTTGGCGAAGTAGTTCTGCGCCTCGGGGCTCGCCAGGTATTCCAGGAACTTGACCGCGGCCGCGGTGTTCCTGCTGTTCTTCGCCACCGCACCGCCGGCGATGTTGACGTGCGTGCCCCAGGACTGCTGGTTGGGGAACACGATGCCGACGCGTTCCATCAGCTTGCGGTCTTCCGGGTTGGTGGAGCGCATCAGGCGCGCGATGTAGTAGCTGTTGCTCACCGCGACCTGGCATTCGCCCGAGCCGACGGCCTTGATCTGGTCGGTGTCGCCGCCGACGGGATCGCGCGCCATGTTGGCGACGAGGCCCTTCAGCCAGGCTTCCGCCTTCTGCTCGCCCAGGTGCTCCGTCACGGCGCCGAACAGCGACAGGTTGTACGGGTGCGAGCCGGAACGCAGGCACACCTTGCCCTTGTTCTTGGGATCGGCGAGTTCCTCGTAGGTGTCCACGTCCTCGCGCTTGACCTTGATCTTGTCGTACACGACCACGCGGGCGCGCGTGGAGAAGCCGAACCAGGTCGTGCCGTCGGCGGTGGCCGGGGCGCGCAGCTGGACCGGGATCGCGTCTTCCAGCACCTTGGACTTCACCGGCTTGAACAGGCCGTCGACGTCCGCGCGGTAGAGGCGGGCGGCGTCCACCAGCAGGACCACGTCGGCGGGCGAAGCGGCACCTTCGGCCTTCAGGCGCGCCAGAATACCGGCGTCGTCGGCGTCCACGCGGTTGATGCGGATGCCGGTGGCCTTGGTGAAGTTGCTGTACAGGGCCTCGTCCGTCGAGTAGTGGCGGGCGGAATAGAGGTTGAGCACCTGCTCCTGCGCGGCGGCATTGCCGAGGGCGGCGGCGAGCAGTGTCGCGACGGCGGCGACCTTGGAGATCATCGGTTCAGTCCTTTGGTGAGCGCTCTGTTGGGAGCGGACGATCATAAAACAAACGCGAATCATTCTCAGTAACTTTTGGCGCCGGCTGGCTGGCGGTGTCCTGACGGCTTGTGTCCTCGCGCTGGGCGGATGCGCCGGCACCCCGCCGGCCAAGCCGCCCGAAACGACGGCACCGCCCACGCCTGCCGTCGCCAAGGTGCCGCCGCGCGTGGGCCTGGCGCTCGGCGGCGGCGCGGCCCGGGGGTTCGCCCACGTCGGCGTGATCCAGGTGCTGGAGGAAGCGGGCATCAAGCCCGGCCTCGTGGTGGGCACCTCGGCCGGCAGCCTGGTGGCCGCGCTCTACGCGAGCGGGCGCAACGCCCAGCAGTTGCAGCAGGTGGCGATGGCCATGGACGAAGCGGCCTTCGCCGACTGGACCCTGCCTCTCTTCAACCGCGGCGTGCTGCGCGGCGAGGCGCTGGCGCGCTACGTCAACACGCAGGTGAACCACCGGCTGATCGAGAACATGGCGCTGCCGCTGGGGATCGTCGCCACGGACCTGCGCACGGGGCAGGGCGTCCTCTTCCAGCGCGGCGACACGGGCACGGCCGTGCGCGCGTCGAGCGCGGTGCCGGCGGTGTTCCTGCCCGTGCGCATCGGCGGCCAGGAGTTCGTCGATGGCGGCCTGGTCTCGCCGGTGCCGGTGCGCTACGCGCGGCAGATGGGCGCCGAGGTGGTGATCGCGGTCGACATCTCCAGCGCCCCCGAAGGCAATCCGTCGGGCGACACGCTGCAGGTGCTGCTGCAGACGTTCGCCATCATGGGCAAGAGCATCAACAGCTGGGAACTGAAGGACGCGGACCTCGTCGTCCGCCCCGCATTGACGGGCATGGGCAGCGGCGACTTCGCCGGCAAGCAGCGCGCGATCAACGCGGGCCGCGCGGCCATGCAGGCGTTGTTGCCGCAACTGCGCGCAGCGCTGGAAGCGAAGGCGCACGCCCCATGAAAAAAGCTCCCGGTGTTGCCACCGGGAGCCTGAAGGGATCCCTGAACCTTGGAAGGTGTCGAAAGGACCCGAGGAGACAACCTGAAGATACTCTCGCGACCGGGTCGCGCGAATACCGAATGAGTGGGAGTCTAGGACCGGAGTTCCCGCTCCACCGAAATGGAGTCAGGAACCGTCAATGCAAGACTCAGGCGCGCTTGGCCTTGGGGGCCTTGGCGGCGTTGACCGCGGTCGCGGCCACGGCGTTGAAGTTGGCTTCGGCGACGTCGGTCGCCTGCTTCACGGCCTTCTGCACGGATTCCAGGGCGTTGTTGCCGGCGGCAACGGCGCTCTTGAAGACGGCGACGGCGGTCTCGGAACCGGCGGGCGCGTTCTTGGCGGCGTTGTCCACGACGGCCAGGAACTTCTTCTGGGCGTCGGCGAACTGGCCTTCGAACGTGCGGCCGAACTCGGCGCCGGCGGTGGAGCTGATGTCGTACAGGTGGCGGCTGTAGGCGGCGGTCTTCTCGGCCAGGGGCTGGAAGAGGGAGGCCTGCAGGGCCAGCAGTTCCTGCGCATCCTTGACGGACAGCATGGACTGGGTGGTCTCGGCGGCTTCGGCCAGGGCGGCCTTGGTGGCGGTGACGTTCAGCTCGACGAGCTTCTCGACGCCTTCGAAGGCCTTCGAGGTCAGGCCGAACAGGGTTTCGACATTGGCCTTCTGGGCGGCCAGCAGTTGCTCAGCGGTCAGCATGGGATTTCTCCGGTAGGTGAAAGGGGTTGCGGGAACTTCTTCATCTGCCCTGTCGCATGTTGCAGTGCAGCATGGAAAGAAGTATAGGGCCGGCGCCGGTCATTGCAAGCCCTTTTTGTTGCGTTGCAGCAAAGTAGGCGTTCCTACCTAATGTCCGCCGGGCCGGGACAATGCGGCCGATGCAGGTCTTTTATGCGACGCAGTTCGTCCTGCCCCTGCCGCCCGGCCACCGCTTCCCGATGGAGAAATACCGGTTGCTGCGGGACCGCCTCGCCGCGGAGGTCCACGACGTGCAGCTCATGCAGGCCGAGCCGGCCACGGACGGCGAACTCGCCCTGGTCCATACGCCGGGCTACATCCAGGCGATCAGCGACGGCTCCGTGGACCCCCGGATCCTGCGGGAGATCGGCTTCCCCTGGAGCCCTGCCATGGCGGACCGCGCCCGCCGCTCCGTGGGCGCGACCATCGCCGCCTGCCGGGCGGCCTTCCGCGATGGCGTGGCGGCCAACATCGCAGGCGGCACCCACCATGCCTACCCCGACAAGGGCGGCGGCTTCTGCGTGTTCAACGATGCCGCCGTCGCCTCGCGCCTGCTGCAGGCGGAACACGCCCGCCACCAGCGCCGGCCCCTTCGGGTCGCGATCGTCGACCTGGACGTGCACCAGGGAAACGGCACCGCGCGCATCTTCCGCGACGACCCCACGGTGTTCACGCTCTCGCTGCACGGGCAGAAGAACTTCCCTTTCCGCAAGGAAGCGAGCGACCTCGACGTGGACCTGCCCGATGGCACGGGCGACGACGCGTACCTGCAGGCGCTGGAGCGCGCCCTCGACGAACTGGCGCACCGCTTCGACCCCGGCCTGGTGATCTACCTCGCCGGCGCCGACCCGCACGAAGGCGACCGCCTCGGGCGGCTCAAGCTCACGTGGGACGGCCTGGAAGCGCGCGACCGGCGCGTCTTCGACTGGGCGTGGCAGCGCGGGCTGCCGCTCGCGTTCGCGATGGCCGGCGGCTACGGCCACCGCATGGAGGACACGGTGCAGGTGCAGGTCAACACCTTCGCGGTCGCGGCGGCGTATGCGCGCCGCTGGCACAATCGCCCGCGATGAGCGACGCCAACAAGCCGCAGCCCGAGGGGCGCGAGGGCTACCGGGCCTTCCGCACGATCAGCACCCGCTGGATGGACAACGATGCCTACGGGCACGTGAACAACGTCGTCTACTACAGCTGGTTCGACACCGCCGTGAACGCGCACCTGATCGAGCAGGGCGTGCTGGACATCCACCGCGGCGACACGATCGGCCTCGTGATCGAGACGCAGTGCAACTATTTCGCGCCGGTGGCGTTCCCGCAGGGGGTGGAAGCCGGCCTGCGGGTCGCGAAGATCGGCACGTCCAGCGTGCGCTACGAGGTGGGGCTCTTCCTGCAGGACGAGCCCCTCACCGTGGCCAAGGGCCACTTCGTGCACGTCTACGTGGACCGTGCCACGCGCCGCCCGACGGCCTTGCCCGAGCGCCTGCGGCGCGTCCTGGAGGACTTGCAGTGAACACGAGCCAGGTGGCCACCGTGGTGGCCGATGCCGCCAGCGTGGACGACGCGATCGCCAGCCGCTTCTCCTGCCGCGCGTTCCTGCGCGACAAGCCGGTGGCGCGCGAGACGATCGCGCAGATCCTGGACGTCGCGAGCCGCGCGCCCTCCGGGACCAACACGCAGCCCTGGAAGGCCTACGTCCTCCAGGGCGCGAGCCGCGACAGCCTGGCGGACAAGGTGTGCGCCGCGCACGACGCGCTCTACGCGGACCCTTCGCTCGCGGAGCAGTACCGCGAGGAATACGACTACTACCCGACGAAGTGGGTGTCGCCGTACATCGACCGCCGCCGCGAGAACGGCTGGGGGCTGTACGGCCTGCTCGGCATCGCCAAGGGCGAGAAGGACAGGATGCATGCGCAGCACCAGCGCAACTTCCGCTTCTTCGATGCGCCGGTCGGGCTCATGTTCACCATGGACCGCATCCTCGGCCGCGGCTCGCTCATGGACTACGGCATGTTCCTGCAGAACGTGATGGTGGCCGCGCGCGCCCGGGGCCTCCACACCTGCCCGCAGGCGGCATGGAACGGCTTCGCGAAGATCATCCTGCCGCACATCGGTGCGACTGAAGGCGAGATGCTGGTCTGCGGGATGTCGCTCGGCTACGCCGACGTGGACGCGAAGGTGAACGGGTTCCACACGCCGCGCGAACCCGCGGCGAACTTCACGCACTGGCTGGAGTGAACCCGGGCGGGGTTCACGGCAACGCGAACCGCGCCCGCACGTCTTCCATGCAATTCAGCCGGCCTTCCGGCGGCAGCGCCTCGCAGCGCTGGCGCGCGGCGGCGAGCTGCTGCTGCGTCACGCGCTCCGCTTCCGCCGTGCGCGCCCGCACGGCGCCTTCCGAGCGCAGCGTGACCTCCGCCACCTGCCGCTGCAGCTTCGCCTCGGACTTCGCATCGGTCCTGGCGCGGCGCGCGTCATTGCGGCACACCACGCGCGACTGGCCGTCGAAGTCCTTGCAGCCGATCAGCGCGAGCGAGTAGCGCGCCTCCGCCCTGGCGAGGCGCAGCTTCTCGTCGTTGTCCGGCGTCGGTTCGGAGCGGAACTGCAGTTCCGCAACCTGCACGTCGCGCTCGCCGCGCGCTCGCTCGTTGCACAGCTCGCGGGAATGGCCTTCTACGCGCTTGCATCGCGCCTGCGACTGGTCGTACTGCTCCTCGATGCGCACGAGGTTCGCCTGCATCTCGTCCTTCGAGAGCAGGGGCGCGGTCGTCTGGGCGGCGGCCCCGAACGCCAGGGCGGCGGCGAGGAGGGCGAGGGGGTGCTTCATGTGCGGTTCTCCTGGCGGTCGCGGTGCGCGTCCTCGAGGCGGTGGTCGGGATGCTTCTGCTCGAAGTCGCGCACCTGCCGGTCGGCTTCGTCGCGCGCAACGCCATGCCGCTGCTGGATGCGGCCGAGCAATTGCTCGCGGCGGCCGGCAATCACGTCGAGGTCGTCGTCCGTGAGCTTGCCCCACTGTTCCTTCACCTTGCCCTTGATCTGGCGCCAGCGGCCCTGGATCCGGTCCTGGTTCATCGCTCTTCTCCCTGTAGCCCGCGCGGGGCTCCTGCGGCGGGATGGTGGCGCGGCCGTGTGGCTCGGCCGGTAGGAAGCGCTCCGCTCGCGCGGTAGGCTGCGGCCTACCTCCGCCATTGGTTATGCTCGGCGGCGCCGAAAGAAAAAGCAGGCCGGTCCGCCGGCCCACGAGGAGACCCGATGACCCGATTCCGGCCGCTGCTCGCGGCCTCCCTCCTGCTGTGCCCCGCCTGGGCTGGCGCCGCCGCCATCGATGCGACCCAGCTCTCGCCGCTGTGGGGCGTGCCCTTCGCCGGCATCCTGCTGTCGATCGCGCTGTGCCCGCTGCTCACGCCCTGGTTCTGGCACCACCACTACGGCAAGGTGGCCCTGGCCTGGGCGCTTGCCTTCATGCTGCCGTTCGCCGCGCTGTTCGGGGTGCAGGCCGCAGGCGGCGCGCTCGTGCACGTGATGCTCGAGGAGTACATCCCCTTCGTCATCCTGATCACCGCGCTGTTCACCGTGGCCGGCGGCATCTACATCCGGGGCAACCTGCGCGGCAGCCCCGCGCTGAACACGGCGATCCTCGCCATCGGCGCCTTCCTCGCGAGCTTCATGGGCACCACGGGCGCGTCGATGCTGCTGATCCGCCCGCTGATCCGCGCCAACGACGACCGCACGCACCGGGCGCACACGGTCGTCTTCTTCATCTTCATCGTTTCCAACGCCGGCGGCTCCCTCACGCCGCTCGGGGACCCGCCGCTCTTCCTCGGCTTCCTGCAGGGCGTGGATTTCTTCTGGACGATCAGCCACATCTTCCCGGAAACGCTGTTCCTCGTCGGCGCGCTGCTGCTCCTCTTCTACGCGCTCGACTGGTTCTACTACCACAAGCGCGAGGAGATCCGGCCCGTCGACCCGACGCCGGACACGCGCGGCATCGGCTTCGACGGCGCGCGCAACTTCTGGCTGCTGGCCGCGATCGTGGGGCTGGTGCTCCTGAGCGGCTTCTGGAAGTCGGACGTGGTGTTCCACCTCGCGGGCGCCGAGGTCGGCCTGCCCGGCCTGGTGCGCGACATCGGCCTCATCGTGGTCACCATCGCGTCCGTGCGCATCACGCCGGCTTCCGTGCACGAGGACAACCAGTTCTCCTGGGGCCCGATCCAGGAGGTGGCCAAGCTCTTCGCGGGCATCTTCGTCACGATCGTGCCGGTGATCGCGATGCTGCGCGCCGGCCCCGAGGGTCCCTTCGCGCCCATCATCGCCGCGGTCACGCGCGCGGACGGCACGCCCGACCCGGCCATGTACTTCTGGGCGAGCGGCATCCTCAGCTCCTTCCTGGACAACGCGCCGACCTACCTGGTCTTCTTCAACACCGCGGGCGGCGACCCGCAGCGCCTCATGACCGAGCTCGCGCCGGTGCTGGCGGCCATCTCCGCCGGTTCCGTGTTCATGGGCGCCAACAGCTACATCGGCAACGCGCCCAACCTGATGGTCAAGGCCATCGCGGAGGAGCGCGGTGTCAAAATGCCCAGCTTCTTCGGCTACATGGCCTGGTCGGTGGGCATCCTGATCCCCCTGTTCCTCGTCATGACCTTCATCTGGTTCCGCTGAAACCGCCATGACCCAACCCAAGATCCTCGTCGCCCGCGCCATCTTCCCGGAGACCCTTGCCTTCCTCGAAAAGCATTTCGAGGTGGAACACAACCAGGACGACGCGACCTGGGACAAGCAGGAACTCACCCGTCGCCTGCAGGGCAAGGTGGGCGCCTTCACGACGGGCACCGAGCGCATCGACGCCGAGGTGCTCGCCGCCTGCCCGGAGCTCAAGGTCTGCGCCAACATGGCCGTGGGCTTCAACAACTTCGATCTCGCCGCGATGACGAAAGCCGGCGTGCTGGGCACCAATACGCCCGACGTGCTGACCGAGACCACCGCCGACTTCGGGTTCGCGCTGCTGATGGCGACGGCGCGGCGCATGGCGGAGAGCGAGCATTACCTGCGCGCCGGCCAGTGGACCAAGTGGCGCTACGACATGTTTGCCGGCGCCGAGGTGCACGGCAGCACGCTGGGCATCCTGGGCATGGGACGCATCGGCCAGGGCATCGCGAAGCGCGGCGCCCACGGCTTCGGCATGAACGTCATCTACCACAACCGTTCGCGCCTGTCGCCCGAGCTGGAGGCCGCGTGCAAGGCCCGCTACGTGGGCAAGGAAGAACTGCTGAAGACGGCGGACCACCTCGTGCTGGTGCTCCCGTACTCGGCGGAGTCGCACCACGCGATCGGCGCCGCGGAACTCGCGCAGATGAAGCCCACCGCCACGCTCGTCAACATCGCGCGCGGGGGCATCGTCGACGACGCGGCGCTCGCCCGCGCCCTGAAGGACCATCGCATCGCTGCCGCGGGCCTCGACGTCTTCGAAGGCGAGCCGAAGGTCCACCCCGACCTGCTCACCGTGCCCAACGTCGTCCTCACGCCGCACATCGCGAGCGCGACCATCCAGACCCGCCGGGCGATGGCGCAGCTCGCCGCCGACAACCTCGTCGGCTTCCTCGTGAACGGCAAGCCGCTCACCCCCTTGAACCCCGAGGTCCTGAAAAAGTAGTGGAAATCTGGATCGTGATGGCGCTGGCCCTGGCCAGCGTCGTGTTGCTGGTGGCCTTGCTCCTGCGCAAGCCGCCGGTGCCGGACACGGGCCGCGCCGAGCTGATGGCGGCCAGCGAGCGGCTGGAGCGCGAACTGCGCCGCGAGATCAGCGAATCCTCGCGCGGACTGCGCGGCGAGCTCACGCAGACGCTCGCCTCCTTCCAGCAGATGCTGCTGCAGCAGGGCCAGGAAGCCACGCGCACGCAGAACGCGCAGATCGATGCGTTCGCCCAGCAGCTCGCGCTGACGCAGAAGACCATCGCCGACTCGCTGCGCGACCTGAGCGAATCGAACGCGCGTCGCATCGCGGAAGTGCGGCAGACGCTGGAGACCCAGCTCCACGCGATGCAGCAGACCAACGCGGCCAAGCTGGAGGAGATGCGCCGCACCGTCGACGAGAAGCTGCAGTCCACGCTGGAAGCGCGCCTGGGCGAAAGCTTCAAGCAGGTGGCCGAGCGGCTGGAGCAGGTGCACCACGGCCTCGGCCAGATGCAGACGCTCGCGCAGGGCGTGGGCGACCTCCAGCGCGTGCTGACGAACGTGAAGACGCGCGGCATGTTCGGGGAGGTGCAGCTCGAAGCGCTGCTGGAACAGGTGCTCACCCCCGAGCAGTACGGCAAGCAGGTGGAGACCAGGCCGCGCAGCAACCAGCGCGTGGATTTCGCCATCCGCTTCCCGGGCCGCAGCGCCGACGGCCAGCCCGTGTGGCTGCCCATCGACGCGAAGTTCCCGCGCGAGGACTACGAGCGGCTGCTCGATGCACACGACCGCGCCGACCACGCCGGCATCGACAGCGCCGGGCGCGCGCTCGAAGTGCGCATCCGCGAGGAAGCCAAGTCCATCTGCGAGTCCTACCTCGCACCGCCGCACACGACGGACTTCGCGATCCTGTTCCTGCCCATCGAGAGCCTCTACGCCGAGGTGCTGCGGCGGCCGGGACTGATGGACAGGATCCAGCGCGACTACCGCGTCACGCTGGCCGGCCCGACCACGCTGCTGGCGATGCTCAACAGCCTGCACATGGGCTTTCGCACGCTGGCCCTGGAACAGCAGGCCTCCGAGGTGTGGAAGGTGCTGGGCGCCGTGAAGACCGAGTTCGACAAGTACGGCGAATGGGTGGCGCGCATCAAGGAGCAGGTGCAGAAGGCCGCCGACACGGTCGACAAGGCCGACACGCGCACGAAGATGATGCGGCGGGCGCTCAAGAACGTGGAAGCGCTGCCCGAGAACCAGTCCCAGGCCTTGCTGCCGCTGGCCGACAACGGTGACGACGACGAGTCCTGAACCCCACGCGCGCCGGCGCGAGCTGTTCCGGCTGATCCTCGGCCACATCTTCCTGCACGCCACGATGGCGGGCATGCGCATGGCCGCGCCGCTGATGGCGCTGCGGGCCGGCTACAGCGAGCTGGCCGTGGGCGTGCTGCTGTCGCTCTATGCGCTGATGCAGGTGTTCCTGTCCCTGCCGGCCGGCCGCTACGCGGACCGCCACGGGCTGAAGCGGCCGTTCGCGATCAGCGTGGGCGCGGCCTGCCTCGGGGGTGCGCTCGCGTTCGCCTGGCCCGTGTTCCCGGTGCTGTGCGTCGCGGCGCTGCTCACCGGCGGCGCGACCGGCGGTGCGGTCATCGCACTGCAGCGGCACGTGGGGCGCGCGGCGCACACGCCCGAGGAGATCAAGCGGGCGTTCTCCTGGCTCGCGATCGGCCCGGCGTTCTCCAACTTCGTGGGACCCTTCGCCGCGGGGCTGGTGATCGACCATGCGGGCTTCCGCGCCGCCTTCCTCATGCTGGCGCTGATGCCGCTGGCGACCTGGTACTTCGTACGGCAGGCGCACGAGCTGGCGCCGGTCGTCCAGCCGCACGGCGCCCACAGGGGCAAGGCGTGGGACCTCTGGCGCGACCCGTCGTTCCGCCGGCTGATCCTGGTCAACTGGTTCCTGTCCTCGGCCTGGGACGTGCACACCTTCGTGGTCCCGGTGCTCGGGCACGAGCGCGGCCTCTCCGCGTCGGTGATCGGCACCATCCTCGGCCTGTTCGCCTTCTCGGCGGCGGCGATCCGCGTCTTCCTGCCGATGCTGGCGGCCCGCGTGCACGAATGGGTCCTGATCGTGACCGCGATGGCGGCCACGACCGTGATCTATGCGGTGTACCCGTTCATGCACGTGGCCCTCACCATGGGGCTGTGCTCGGTGCTGCTCGGGTTCGCGCTGGGCATGGTGCAGCCCATGGTCATGAGCATGTTGCACCAGATCACGCCCGAGCACCGCCACGGCGAGGCCGTCGGCATGCGCATGCTGGTCATCAATGCCTCCAGCGTGGCCATGCCGATGCTGTTCGGCACGGCCGGCGCGGTGGTGGGCATCAGCGCCGTCTTCTGGACGGTCGCCGCCACGGTCGGCGGAGGCATCCGCGTCGCGTGGCGGCTGAAGGACATCAAAGCCGGTAGAAGTTCCGGATGATGTCCCAGGCGGCCTGGGGATCGTCCGCGAACTGGAACAGGTCCAGGTCCGCGGGCGAGATCACGCCTTCGTCGACCAGCATCTCGAAGTTGATCAGGCGCTTCCAGTAGTCCGAGCCGAACAGCACGATCGGCACGGCGCGCGCCTTCTTCGTCTGCACGAGCGTGATCACCTCGAACAGCTCGTCGAGCGTGCCGAAGCCGCCGGGGAAGGCGACGAGGGCCTTCGCGCGCATCATGAAATGCATCTTGCGCAGCGCGAAGTAGTGGAACTTGAAGGACAGCGCGGGCGTGACGTACGGGTTGGCCGCTTCCTCCATCGGCAGGGCGATCGACAGGCCGACGCTGACGCCGTCCGCCTCGTGCGCGCCGCGGTTGGCCGCCTCCATGATGCCGGGGCCGCCGCCGGTGCAGACGAACAGCATGTCGCGCGGCTCCTTGCCGGCGCTGTACTCCGCCACCAGCCGGCCGAAGGCGCGGGCCTTCTCGTAGTAGTGCGCGTTGCGGGCGAGCGCCTTGGCACGGCGCGCGTCCACCGGCGCCGGGCCGGTCTCGCCCCCGGCGTCGGGCGCGACCGGCTGGACCGCGGTTTCGGCCTTCTTCACCAGCGCCTCGGCGCTCGCCTGGTCGCGGAAGCGCGCGCTGCCGAACACGACGATGGTGTTCTCGATGCCGTGCGCCTGCTGTTCCAGGTCGGGCTTGAGCAGCTCCAGCTGGATGCGGATGCCGCGCGTCTCGCGGCGCAGCAGGAACTCGGGGTCGGCGAAGGCGAGGCGGTTGGCCTCCGGGTCCAGGGGCAGGCCGGCGTCGGCGTGGGCCTGCAGGGTCGCCCAGGCATCGGCCAGCCGCCGGTCGTGAATGTTGCGGGTCGAAGACATATGCACCGATTGTGGCCGGAATCCCGCCTGCGCCGGGTTCCCGGCGGGCGTGGCCAGCCGCTATCCTGTCGGGCAAAGAAGAGAGGATGCGTTGGAGAACCCGGTCTACCACGTGCTGCACGAAGGCCGCAGGCTCGGCCCGTTCGACCGCCGCACCATCGTCGGCATGAAGGTGAAGAAGACGCTGAGCAGCAAGGACGTGCTGCTCGGCGACGACGGCACGCACCTCACCGTCGGCGAACTCGTGCGCCAGGGCCAGCCGGACACCGGCTTCGAGGCGAGCAGCCTCGCCGCGCCGCTGGCCGGCAGCAGCAGCTATTCCGTCGTGCAGGGCATCCACGCCGCGCAGCTGCTGGAGGTGGAGGGCAAGGGCCACGACATTCCGGCGTTCAAGGGCGAGGTCGAGGTTCGCGTGCAGACCAAGGTGCTGCGCATTTCCGGCCGCTTCCGCGAAGGCTTGTCCTGGAAGGAGGACCGCGTGAAGTTCCCGCTGCAGGACATCGCGCATGCCCGCCTGCGCGGCACGGTCGTGGACCTGTGGGTGCGCACCACCGCGGCCAAGCGCATGCAGCGCGTGAGCCTCGACCTGCTCAAGCCCGCCGCCGCCGGCGAACTCGCCGAGAGCCTGCCGTACACCGCGCCGTATCCGGGGAGCGAGCCGCTGGCGGGTCGCTCCCCTGGCGCCGTGAGCACCTTGCAGCCCCTGATGTGGGCCGCGGTGGTCGGCGCGGTCGTCACGATGGCGGGCTTCCTGGTCTGGGCGCTCACGCGCCACTGAGCTCAGAACGCCAGGGCCAGGCCCACGGGCACCGACAGCACGGCCAGCGCGTTCCCCAGCAGGATCATCGCGGCGACGCGCTCGGGCTCCTGCCCGTAGCGTTCGGCGAGCAGGTACTGCATGACGGCCGGAGGCAGCGCGGCGAACAGGATCAGTTGGGCGCGCGCCGTGCCTTCCAGGCCCAGCGCCCAGGCGAGCGGCACGGCGACCCCCAGTCCCACCAGCGGCCGCGCGAACGCCCCGAGCAGCCCGCGCGGCACGTCGCGCCGGCGCAGCTGCGTGAGGCGCACGCCGAGCGCGAACAGCATGAGCGGCACCATCGCTTCGCCCAGCAGCTTCAGGCCGGAGAAGAGCATGTCCGGGGGCCGCACGCCCGTGGCGGCGCTCGCGAAGCCCAGCGCGCTGGCGATCATCAGCGGGCTGAGCAGCAGCTCGCGCGTGCTCGCGCCCGCGCTGGTGATGCGCGAGCCGACCGAGAAGTGGATCAGGTTGCTGATGGAAAACAGCGCCACCGCGGCGCCCAGGCCCTGCGGCCCGAAGGCGAAGAGCGCGAGCGGCAGCCCCATGTTGCCGCAGTTCGTGAACATCACGACCGGCACCAGGGTGCGCGGGGAAGTGTGGGCCGCGCGCGCCACGCCCCACGCGACGAGGCCCGTGAGCAGGATCAGCAGCGCGCCCGCGCCCAGCAGCGGCAGGTTCTCCTGCAGCCGGAACTCCTTGCCGGCCAGCGCCGTGTAGACGATCACGGGCGTCAGCACGTCCAGCACGATGCGGTTGAATGCGCCCATGTCCGGGTGCACGCGCCGTGCGTAGGCGTAGCCGATGGCGACGATCAGGAACACCGGCACGATCACTTCCGCGATGCGGGTGACCAGCTCCATCAGGCGCTCCGCAGGGCCAGCCAGGCCAGCAGCCGGTCGCGCGCCGGCGCCAGGCTCTTGTACGCGAGGACGGCGTCGCTCATGGACGCGAGCGAGGCCTGGAGGCGCAGCGCATCTTCGCGCGTGCGCACGGCGTCGGCCAGCGGCTGCAGCATCACGCGGATCGTGAACACCGCCTGGCCCGGGACGCCCGGAATGGGGAAGAAGGTCTGGCGTTCGCTGCGCAGGAAGCATTGCGCGGCGAAGGACTGCGGATCCGCCGTGTCCGGCCAGGGCGTGCGAGCGTGGCGGCGCGGGTGCTGGTCGTAGCGGGCACCGGGCGTCACCGTCCAGACGAAGCGTTCGAAGCGCTCGCCGCCGGTCACGAGCCGCACCAGCTGCGCCGCGGCCGCGAGGAGCGCCTGGTTGTCCGCCACGGGCGTGTGCACCGCGGGGAACGGCAGGCCCAGCTTGTCCTCCGGCGCCCAGTGCGAAGGGACGGACACGCACAGCCAGGGCAGGGTGGCGCCTTGCGCCTCCAGCACCGCAAAGTCTTCCTCGAACGCGAGCTCGATGGGTTCCGAAGCCGCGATGCCCTCGGCGCGGGCCTGCGCCAGGATGGCCGCGATCGCCGGCTGCGGGTCGAAGCCCGGAACCGCGAGGCGGCTGGCGCCGGCGTCCAGCACGCGCTTCTTCTCCTGCCACAGCGGGCTGCCCGGGGCGAGCGGCGTCAGGTGGCGCGCGTCCGCGCCCAGGCGCTGCAGGCCGGGCTGCATCCGGAACGGGACGGCGATGCGGTCGAACGCGAAGGACACGGCGGAAAAGAAAAAGGCCCCTTGCGGAGCCTTCGTCGCGGGATGCGCAGCTTACACGCGGCGGCGGTATTCGCCGGTGCGGGTGTCGATTTCCACCTTGTCGCCCTGCGCCACGAAGATCGGCACGCCGATCTCGAAGCCGGTGGCGATCTTGGCCGGCTTGAGCACCTTGCCCGAGGTGTCGCCCTTGACGGCCGGCTCGGTCCAGGTGATCTCGCGCTCGAGGCTGGTCGGGATTTCGACGGAGATGGCCTTGCCTTCGTAGAACACCACTTCGGCCGGCATGCCGTCCTCGAGGTAGTTCAGGGCGTCGCCCATGTTGTCGGCTTCCACTTCGTACTGGTTGTACTCGGTGTCCATCCACACGTACATCGGGTCGGCGAAGTAGGAGTAGGTGCACTCCTTCTTCTCCAGCACGATCTGGTCCATCTTGTCGTCGGCCTTGAAGACGACTTCGGTGCCCTGGTTGTTCAGCAGGGACTTGAGCTTCATGCGCACGGTGGCGGCGTTGCGGCCGCCGCGGGAGTATTCGGTCTTCAGCACGACCCACGGCTGGCCGTTCTGCATGATGACGTTGCCGGCGCGGATTTCCTGAGCGATTTTCATGACGGTGTCTTCGGTGGAGAAGCCGCGGCGCGCGCAGGGTCTGCGGTGGGCGGCAGGTGTGTGCGTCTGCGGGCGCGGTCTGCCCTGTAACGCAAAGCTCTATATTGTAGCGCGGGCCGCCGCGAACCGCACCAGCTCGGTGGCGAGCTCGGGCAGGGCGTCCACCTCGGCGAGGGCGCGCACCGCGGTGTCGTTCCACGCCGCGAGGTCGATCGGCGGCAACGGGCCCGCGGCGACCCCGTTCCACGCCAGGAAAAAGTCACGCTGGTCCGCAGGCGGCTGCAGCCAGGCGAGGAAGGCTTCCAGCTTGGCGTGGTGGGCGAGGTCGTCCTGGGGATAGACCTGCCACAGGAGCGGGACCCCGGCGAGCAGTCCGCGCACCACCGAGTCCTCTCCGCGGACGAAATTCAGGTCGCAGGACCACAGCAGTTCGTCGTAGGCCCGTTGGGCGAGCAGGGGCAGCCAGTGCAGGCGCAGGTTGCCGGTGTCCCGTGCGCCAGCGGCCCGGACGGCAGCGGCCGCGCGTCCGGAGGTGACCAGCAGGTGCGCCGACGCTTCGCCGGCAGCCAGTTGTGCCAGCAGCTGCGGCAGTGCCGCGGGTTCGTAGCAGAACAGGCTCACCACGCGCTCTCCGGGCGCGATGCCGAATCGACGCCGCCAGGCAGCGCGGTCGAACCCCGCGCGACGCGCAGCCAGGTCCCGCTCACGCAGCAGCCCGCCCGTACGCGTGCTGAAGCCCGGATAGAAGAAGTGCTTGGTGAGTCCCGCCCCCGGCCCCGACATCACCGGCGAGGGCAGGCCGTGGCTGCGCTCGACGTACCCCTCGGCCGAGAGGTATTCGAGGTTGATCCACGCGGGAGGCCGCGCGCCCGCCGCCATGCGCGCGACAAAGGCCGGGGGCGGATCGCAGCCGAAAGCCTCCACCGCCACGTCGCCGGGCTCCTCGTGCGGCAGCGGGTCGCGCCAGGGCAGCACCTCCACGCCGGGCGCGCGCTGCGGGGCCATCCACGCGAGCATGGAGCTGTCGTCCATCCAGAGGCGGACCGTTTCCCCGCGCGCGGCGAGCTCCGCCGCCACGCGCCAGCACACGCCCGCGTCGCCGTGGTTGTCGATGACCCGACAGAAAAGGTCCCAGCGCATCGGCCCGGATAATAGGTGAATGCATTCCGAGGAACTGCTCGCGCAGGTGGCGGCGCTGCCCGGCCTGCCGGGCGTCTACCGCTACTACGACGCCGAGGGCACCGTGCTCTACGTGGGGAAGGCGCGCAACCTGAAGAAGCGCGTCTCCAGCTACTTCACGAAGAACCACGGCGGCACGCGCATCGGCCACATGGTCGGAAAGATCACGAAGCTCGAGACCACCGTCGTGCGCTCGGAAGCCGAGGCGCTGCTGCTCGAGAACAACCTGATCAAGACGCTGGCGCCGCGCTACAACATCCTGTTCCGCGACGACAAGAGCTATCCCTACCTGAAGATCACCGGCTCGCCCGAGCGGCTGCCCGTGACGAAGGAGGGCGCGCTGGCGATGCCTTCCGCCTTTCCGCGGGTCGCGTACTACCGCGGTTCCGTCGACCGCAAGCACCGCTACTTCGGGCCGTACCCCAGCGCCTGGGCGGTGAAGGAGTCCATCCAGCTGCTGCAGAAGGTGTTCCGCCTGCGCACCTGCGAGGACACGGTGTTCGCCAACCGCACGCGGCCCTGCCTGCTGTACCAGATCAAGCGCTGCACCGGCCCTTGCGTCAACCTGATCACGCCGCAGGCCTACCAGCAGGACGTGCTGAACGCCGAAGCCTTCCTGCGCGGCGACGCGCAGAGCGTGCTGAATGCGCTCGAGGCGCGCATGCTGGAGCACGCCGGGAAGCTGGAGTTCGAGCAGGCCGCGGAACTGCGCAACCAGATGGGCGCCCTGTCCAAGGTGCTGCACCAGCAGTCGGTGGAGACGGCGTCGGACAAGGACGTGGACATCCTGGCCGTGCGGGTGCAGGGCGGCAAGGCATGCGTGAACCTGGCGATGATCCGCGGCGGCCGCCACCTGGGCGACCGCGCCTACTTTCCCAGCCACCTCGAGGACGCGTCGGTCGTCCAGGAGTTCGACGACGCCGAGGACGCCGTGCGGGCGCAACCGATCGAGGAGCAGGTGCTGGAAGCCTTCATCGCGCAGCACTACATCGGCGTGCCGCTGCCGTCGGCGCTGATCACGAGCCATCCCGTGCAGCCCGAACTCGTCGAGGCGCTGTCCTCGCAGGCGGGCAGCCGCATCGGCGCCGTGCACAACCCCCGTGGCCAGCGCCGCCTGTGGCTGGAGATGGCGGAGAAGAACGCGGAACTGCAGCTCGCGCGCCTGCTGGCGGAAGAGGGCTCGCAGCAGGCCCGCACGCGCGCGCTGGTGGATGCGCTGGACCTGGCGCCGGACCACCTGGACACTTTCCGCGTGGAGTGCTTCGACATCTCGCATACGGCGGGCGAGGCGACGCAGGCGTCCTGCGTGGTCTTCCACCACCACCAGATGCAGAACCGCGAGTACCGGCGCTACAACATCGAGGGCATCACGCCCGGCGACGACTATGCGGCCATGCGCCAGGTGCTGACGCGCCGCTACGCGCGGCTGGCGCAGGCGGGGCGGGACACGCCGGACGCGACGCCGTCGGAGGAGCAGGAAGCCGCGGAGGTCGCCGCAGTGGAGATCGCCGAAGCGCCCGTGGTGGCCGAAGCGCCCGCGCAGGAGGAAGCGGCACCGAAGCGTGTGAAGGTCGGCGGGGGCGGCAGCGCCCAGCGCCTGCCGGACCTCGTGCTGGTCGACGGCGGCCGGGGCCAGGTGAGCATGGCCCGCGAGGTGTTCGCGGAGCTGGGGCTGGACCTGTCCGTGATCGTCGGGGTGGAAAAGGGCGAGGGCCGCAAGGTGGGCCTGGAGGAGCTCGTGTTCGCCGACGGCCGCGAGAAGGTCTACCTGGGGCGCGAATCCGCGGCCCTGATGCTGATCGCCCAGATCCGCGACGAGGCGCACCGCTTCGCCATCACCGGCATGCGCGCGCGCCGCGCCCGGGTGCGGGTGGGCGGCAGCCAGCTGGAGGAGATCCCCGGCGTGGGCGCCAAGAAAAGGGCGCGGCTGCTGCAGCGTTTCGGGGGCGTGCGCGGCGTGGCGGCGGCCAGCGTGGAGGACATCGCCACGGTGGAAGGCATCTCCCGCGAACTGGCGGAAGAAATCTATCGCGCATTGCATTGAAGGGCGGGTGCGCCGCGTCATGCACAATCGGGGTCCATGTTCTTCACGGTCCCGACGCTCCTGACCTGGACGCGCATCGTCGCCATCCCGCTGCTGGTGGGGGTGTTCTACATCGGGCTGCGGCCGGAGGTGCAGAACCTCGTGGCCACCGTGATGTTCATCGTCTTCGCCGCCACCGACTGGCTGGACGGCTACCTGGCCCGCAAGCTGAACCAGACGTCCTCTTTCGGCGCCTTCCTGGATCCGGTCGCGGACAAGTTCCTGGTCTGCGCCTCGCTGCTGGTGCTGGTGCACCTGAAGCGCGCGGACGTCTTCGTGGCCCTGATCATCATCGGCCGCGAGATCGCCATCTCCGCGCTGCGCGAATGGATGGCGCAGATCGGCGCGTCCAAGAGCGTGGCCGTGCACATGCTGGGCAAGCTGAAGACCACGGTGCAGATGATCGCGATCCCCTTCCTGCTGTACGACGGCCACCTGTTCGGGGCCATCGACACGGCGCTGTGGGGCACCTGGCTGATCTGGATCGCCGCCATCCTGACCGTGTGGTCGATGATCTACTACCTGCGCAAGGCGCTGCCGGAAATCCGCCGGCGCGTGAACCGCTGACGAACACATGACGGCTGCCGTGGGCGAGCGGGCCGATCCGCTGGTGCGGGCGATGCCCGCGGTGTTCGTCCTCATCTGGAGCACCGGCTTCATCGTCGCGCGCTACGGGATGCCGCATGCGCCGCCCATGAAGTTCCTGGCCTGGCGCTATGCGCTGTCCGTGGCGGCCTTCCTGGCGTGGGCGCTGCTGGCGCGCGCCGCCTGGCCGCGCGACCGCCGCCAGCTGATGCACCTCGCCGTCACCGGCATCCTGATGCACGCCGGCTACCTGGGCGGCGTCTGGGCCGCGGTGAAGGCCGGCATGGGCGCGGGGCTCGCGGCGCTGCTGGTCGGCCTGCAACCGGTGCTGACGGCCATCTGGATCTCCACGCAGGGCGGGCGCGTCGGCGCGCGCCAATGGCTGGGCCTGGGGCTGGGGCTCGCCGGCCTGCTGCTGGTGGTGTGGCAGAAGCTGGGCCTGGGCGAAGTCGGTCCGCTCAACCTCGCCTTCGCGACCATCGCGCTGTTCGCCATCACCGCCGGGACGCTGTACCAGAAGCGCTTCGTCGCGCCCTGCGACGTCCGCACGGCCAACCTCGTGCAGCTGGCCGCGGCCTTCGCCGTGACGCTGCCGCTCGCGCTGCTGGAACGGGAAGGCATGCGCTGGTCGCTCGCCGACGGCAGCCTCAACCCCCAGTTGTTCGGCGCGCTCGCGTGGTCCGTGCTGGGCCTGACGCTGGGCGGCAGCTCGCTGCTGTACCTGCTGATCCAGCGTGGCGCGGCCACGAGCGTGACCAGCCTCATGTACCTCGTGCCGCCGACGACGGCGCTCATGGCGTGGGTGCTGTTCGGGGAACCGATCACGATGCTGATCGTGGCCGGGATGGCGCTCACCGCCGTGGGCGTGAGCCTGGTCGTGCGGCCTTCCAGGGCTCGGCCCTGAACTTCTCGGCGAGGAAGTCCACCAGCAGCCGGATGCGCTTGGGCGTGGTCGCCGTCTGCGGCGCCAGCCAGTGGATGTCCGCGTCGGCCATCGCGTAGGCCGGCAGCACCCGCACCAGCTCGCCGCTGGCGAGCGCCCCGGCGATGTCCCACAGGCTGCGCAGCATGATGCCGCGACCGGCCACGCACCAGTCACGCACCAGTTCACCGGAGTTGCTGGAAAGCGGGCCGCCCACGCGCACGCGCGCCTCGGTGCGGTCGCGTTCCCGCTGCAGGCGCCAGACGTCGAAGCGTTCGTTCTCGCGCACGACGAGGCAGTCGTGGGCAGCGAGATCCTCCAGTGTCGCCGGCGTGCCGCGCTCGCGCAGGTAGGAAGGGGCGGCGACCAGCACGCGCTGGTTGCGCGCGAGCCTGCGCCCCGTCCATTCGCTGGCGCGCTGGCCGCGCACCGCCCAGAGCCAGACGGCCCCGTCGAAACCTTCGACGGCGAGGTCGGGCAGTTGCTCGGTGAGCTGCAATTGCACCTCCAGCTGCGGATGGCGCTGCTGGAACTCCGCGATGGCAGGGCCCACCCACACGCGGCCGAAGCCGAAGGTCGCGGCGAGGCGGATGCGGCCCACGGGTTCGCGGTGCCGCTCCTGCAGCTCGGCTTCCATGGCCTGGAAGCCGGCGAGCAGCTCGCGCGCGCGCTCGCAGAGCGCTTCGCCCTCCGGCGTGGGCACGACCTTGCGCGTGGTGCGCTGGAAGAGCTTGACCCCCAGCCGGCCTTCCAGCGCGGCGAGGCGCTTGGTGACCACCGACGGCACGACGTCCGCGGCCGCCGCGGCGCCCGCGAGGCTGCCGTGCTCGCGGATGGCGAGCAGCAGCTCGAGGTCGGGGCGGTCGAGGTTTGGCTTCATTGCTGCCGGATGGGAAAGAATGGCTTGCCGGATTATTGCTGGTGCCGGCCGCTGCGCGGTGCCAGAATCGCCGCCATGCTGCAAGGCTTCGAACGGCTCACCCTCCAGCGCGACGGCGTCGCGCTGAACGTCCGCCGTGCGGGGCAGGGTGCGCCCTTGCTGCTGCTGCACGGCCACCCGCAGACGCACGCGATGTGGCACCGCGTCGCGCCGGCGTTGGCCGAGCACTTCGCGCTCGTGCTGCCGGACCTGCGCGGCTACGGCGACTCCGGGCGTCCGCCCGCCGGCGACGCGTCCACCGCGTACAGCAAGCGCGAGATGGCCCTGGACGCGATGCACGTGATGCGCGAACTCGGCCACGAAAGCTTCCAGGTGCTCGCGCACGACCGCGGCGCGCGCGTGGCGCACCGCCTCGCGCTGGACCATCCGCGGGCCGTCGAACGCCTGCTGCTGCTGGACATCGCGCCGACGCTCGCCATGTACCGCAACACCAGCGAAGCCTTTGCCCGCGCCTACTGGCACTGGTTCTTCCTGATCCAGCCGGGGCCGCTGCCCGAGGCGCTGATCGCGTCCGACCCCGTGCGCTACGTGCGCAGCGTGATGGGCGCGCGCCATGCCGGTCTCGCCGCCTTCGCGCCGCAGGCGCTGGCCGAATACGAGCGCTGCGCCGCCCTCCCGGGCACGGCGGCATCCGTCGTCGCCGACTACCGCGCGAGCGCCGGCATCGACCTCGCGCACGACCAGGCCGATGCCGACGCCGGTCGCCGGCTCGCGCAGCCGCTGCGCGTGCTGTGGGGCGAGCACGGCGCGGTGGGCCGCTGCTTCGACGTGCCGGCGCTGTGGCGCGCAGCCGCCGACGATTTCACCGGCCGCAGCGTCCCCTGCGGCCACTACATCGCGGAAGAGGCCCCCGCCCTTCTGCTGGACGAATCCCTCGCCTTTTTCAGGAGCACCAAGTGAGCAAGAAGCGCATCGCCGTCATCCCCGGGGACGGCATCGGCAAGGAAGTCATGCCCGAGGGCCTGCGCGTCGTGGACGCCGCCGCCCGCAAGTTCGGCATCGACCTCGCCTTCGACCATTTCGATTTCGCCAGCTGGGACTTCTGCGAAAAGCACGGCAAGTACATGCCGGACGACTGGAAGGACAAGGTGGGCAGCCATGACGCGCTGTTCTTCGGCGCCGTGGGCTGGCCGGAGAAGATCCCCGACCACGTGTCGCTGTGGCAGTCCCTGCTGCTGTTCCGCCGCGAGTTCGACCAGTACGTCAACCTGCGTCCCGCCCGCCTCATGCCCGGCATCATCGCCCCCGTCGTGCGCAAGGACGGCAGCCGCCGCGAACCGGGCGAGATCGACATGTACATCGTGCGCGAGAACACCGAGGGCGAGTACAGCAGCATCGGCGGCCGCATGTACCCCGGCACCGAGCGCGAGATCGTCATGCAGGAGACGGTGATGTCGCGCCACGGCGTGGACCGCGTGCTGAAGTTCGCCTTCGACCTCGCGCAGTCCCGTCCCAAGAAGCACCTGACCAGCGCCACCAAGTCCAACGGCATCGCGATCACCATGCCGTACTGGGACGAGCGCGTGGCGGAGATGGCGAAGCAGTATCCGGACGTCAGGACGGACAAGTTCCACATCGACATCCTGACGGCGCACTTCGTGCAGCGCCCCGACTTCTTCGACGTGGTGGTGGCGAGCAACCTGTTCGGCGACATCCTGTCCGACCTGGGTCCGGCCTGCACCGGCACCATCGGCATCGCGCCCTCCGCCAACCTGAACCCGGACCGCAAGTTCCCCTCGCTGTTCGAGCCCGTGCACGGCTCCGCGCCGGACATCTACGGCAAGAACATCGCCAACCCGATCGGCCAGATCTGGTGCGGCGCGATGATGCTGGACTTCCTGGGGCACAAGGAAGCGCACGACGCGATCCTGAAGGCGATCGAGGCCGTGCTGGACCCGAAGTCGGGCGCCCCGCGCACCGGCGACATCGGCGGCAAGGCGAGCACCACCGACGTGGGCAAGGCGGTGGCCGCGGCGCTGTAAGCCGTCAGCCTTCGTGCGGAATGGCGGCGGCGCTGTTGTATTGCCGCATGCCGTATTGACACCCCTCGCGGCGCTGTTTCTAATCGGCGCCAGTGGCTGCAAGGCCGCCCGCACTGTCTCCCCTTCCCGCCACGCCTGCCCCGCCGGGGCCGCGTCTCGGGAACGGGAGACAAATTTTTGGACCGCAAGGGTCGACAAACATTCCTGCAAGAGGGGCACCCATGAACAAGACCGAACTGATCGAGCACATCGCCAAACACGCCGACATCTCCAAGGCCGCGGCCACCCGCGCCCTGGAGTCCATGATCGGCGCGGTGAAGACCACCCTGAAGAAGGGCGGGTCGGTGTCGCTGGTCGGTTTCGGCACGTTCGCGGTGGGCAAGAGGGCCGCCCGCAGCGGCCGGAATCCCCGGACCGGCGCACAGATTAAAATCAAGGCCGCCAAGGTACCCAAGTTCCGTCCTGGCAAGGCGCTGAAGGATGCGCTGAACTGAGACGGATCACCCGGTGGGGTGCTTAGCTCAGCTGGTAGAGCGGCGCCCTTACAAGGCGTAGGTCGGCGGTTCGATCCCGTCAGCACCCACCACGATGAAAGGCGAACCGCGGTTCGCCTTTTTGTTTGTTCCCGAGACCGAGAGTCCCGACACCATGTTCGATTTCGTCCGCAAGCACACGAAGGTCATGCAGTTCCTGCTGTTCCTGCTGATCGTGCCTTCCTTCGTGCTGTTCGGCCTGCAAGGCTACGACCGCATGCACCAGAAGGGCGAGGTGGTGGCCAAGGTGGACGGCCAGGAGATCCACCAGGGCGAGTGGGACGAGGCGCACAAGCAGCAGGTGGACCGCCTGCGCGAGCAGATGCCCAACCTCGATGCCAAGCTGTTCGACAGCGCCGAGGCGAAGTACGGCACGCTGGAGCGCATCGTGCGCGAGCGCGTGCTGGCCGCCGCCGCCGCGAACTCGCACTTCCTCGTGGCGGACCAGCGCGTCGCCCGCGAACTGCAGTCCAACGAGCTGATCGGCGCGCTGCGCGGCCCCGACGGCAGGCTGGACATCGAACGCTACCGCCAGGTGCTGGCCGCGCGCGGCATGACGCCGGAGATGTTCGAGAACTCCGTGCGCAACGACCTCGCCCTGCGCCAGGTCGTCAACGGCGTGGCGCAGTCCTCCTTCACGCCCGCCGCGCAGGCCGGCGTGTCGCTGGGCAGCTTCTTCGAGCGCCGCGAGGTGCAGCTGGCGCGCTTCAACGCCGCCGACTTCAAGGCGAAGGTGGAGCCCACCGACGCGGAGCTGCAGGCCTTCTACAAGGACAACGCGAAGCTGTTCCAGGCGCCGGAGCAGGCGAACATCGAGTACGTGGTGCTCGACCTGGCGACGGTGGAGAAGGGCGTCACCGTCAACGAGGCCGACCTCAAGACCTACTACGAGCAGAACGCCTCGCGCCTGGCCGGCAAGCCCGAGGAGCGCCGCGCGAGCCACATCCTCGTGACGGTGGCGAAGGGTGCCTCCGCGGAAGACAAGGCCAAGGCCAAGGCGAAAGCCGAGGAACTGCTGGCGCAGGTGCGCAAGAGCCCCGACAGCTTCGCCGAGGTGGCGAAGAAGAACTCGCAGGACCCCGGCTCCGCGGCGCAGGGCGGCGACCTGGACTTCTTCGCGCGCGGCGCGATGACGAAGCCTTTCGAGGACGCCGTCTTCGCGATGAAGAACAAGGGCGACATCAGCGACGTGGTGGAGTCCGAGTTCGGCTACCACATCATCAGGCTCACGGACATCAAGGCCGACAAGCCGAAGACCTTCGAGGAACTGAAGCCGCAGCTCGAGGCGCAGGTGCGCAAGGAGCAGGCGCAGAAGAAATACGCCGAAGCCGCCGAGACCTTCAGCAACACCGTGTACGAGCAGTCGGATTCGCTCAAGCCCGTGGCCGACAAGCTGAAGCTGGAGATCCGCACGGCGCAGAACGTGACGCGCACGCCGCAGCCCGGCACCGCCGGCCCGCTCGGCAACCCGAAGTTCCTGGCCGCCGTGTTCTCGCCGGACGCCGTCGAGCGCAAGCGCAACACGGAGGCGGTGGAGGTGGGGCCTAACCAGATGGTGTCCGGCCGCATCACGCAGCATTCGCCCGCCCACACGCGTTCTTTCGACGAAGTGAAGGCCCAGGTGCGCGAGCAGGTCGTCGCGGCCAAGGCCGCCGAACTCGCGAAGAAGGAAGGCGAGGCGAAGCTGGCGGCCTGGAAGGCCGCGCCGGCGACGGCACAGCTCGGCGCCGCCGAGAGCGTCTCGCGCCAGGACGCGAAGCACCCGCGCCAGGTGATCGAGGCCGCCTTGCGCGCCGACCCGGCGAAGCTGCCGGCGCTGGTCGGCGTCGACCTCGGGCCGGAAGGCTATGCGGTCGTGCAGGTGAACAAGGTGCTGCCGCGCGAGGCGCCGGCTCCCCAGCAGGCGCAGCAGGAGCAGCAGCAGTACGCCCGTGCATGGGCGATGGCCGAGGCCGCCGCCTACTACGAGGAGCTCAAGCAGCGCTTCAAGGTGCAGATCAACGTGCCGAAGCCGAAGGAAGGCACGAGCACGCAGTAAGGCGCGACGCAGGCGCGGCTGACAGGGTGATCCGCGCCCGTCCGGCAAGAGCGGGGGAGGGCAGGGCCAAGACTGGCGCCCATGTCGCACGATGCCCCCACCGCCCGGCAAGCCGCCGAGATCACGCGCCGCAACGTGCGCACCGTGCGCGAGCTCGAGCAGCTCGCCGTCGCGGACCCCAGCTTCGCCGACCGCACCGCGTCCTTCGTGGCGCGCTTCTGCGGCAGCATCCACTTCGTGTGGGTGCACGCGGCGGTGTTCGGCGCCTGGTTCGCCGTGAACAGCATCCCGGGGCTGCCGCACTGGGATCCCTATCCCTTCACGTTCCTGACGATGTGGGCTTCCACGGAGTCCATCTTCATTGCCGCCTTCATCCTCATCGCGCAGAACTACGCGATGCGGCTGAGCGAGCGCCGCGCGCAGCTCGACCTGCAGATCAACCTGCTCGCCGAGCAGGAGACCACCAAGACGCTGCAGATGCTGGAGCTGATCGCGCAGAAGGTCGGCGCGCAAGTGGGGCACGACCCCGAGGTGGCCGCGCTCGCCGAGGCGACGCGGCTGGACTCGCTCGCCAAGCAGATCGACGAAACGCAGAAGGAGCAGGATCGCGAGGAGACCGGCTCGCCCTGACCGCGGGCGCCATGGAAAAGGCCCTGGAGGCTTGCGCCTTCAGGGCCTTTCACGTTCTGGGGTGGCTGATGGGACTCGAACCCACGACAACCAGAATCACAATCTGGGACTCTACCAACTGAGCTACAGCCACCGTGAGCCCGCGATTATAGCCGGGCCGCGGCGGTCTTTCAGGGATTGACCAGGACGAGCTTGCCTTTCACCTCGCGCGACCCCATGCGGGCATAGGCTTCCTTGAGCTGGGCCATGGGCATCGTGCGGTCGATCACGGGCTTGACCTTGCCTTCGCCGTACCAGCGCGCGAGCTCCTGCATCATCGCGGCGTTCGCCTTCGGCTCGCGGCGCGAGTAGTCGCCCCAGAAGACGCCGACGATGGAGGCGCCCTTGAGGAGCGCGAGGTTCAGCGGCAGGCTCGGGATGGGGCCGGCCGCGAAGCCCACGACGAGGTAGCGGCCGCGCCAGGCGATGGAGCGGAACGCGGGCTCGGCGAAGTCGCCGCCCACGGGGTCGTAGATCACGTCCGGGCCCTTGCCGTCGGTGGCCGCCTTCACTGCGTCGCGGAACGCCGTGGGCACGGGATGCTGCGTGTAGTTGATCGTGGCATCGGCACCGATGGAGCGGCACAGCGCGCATTTCTCGTCGGTGGAGGCCGCGGCGATCACGCGCGCGCCCATCGCCTTCGCGATCTGGATCGCCGACGTTCCCACGCCGCCCGCGGCGCCGAGCACGAGCACCGTCTCGCCGGCCTTGAGCTGGGCGCGGTCGACCAGCGCATGGTGCGAGGTCGCGTAGATCATGATGAAGGCCGCGGCGTCCACGAAGGGAAAGCCGGGCGGCAGCGGCATGCACAGCTGCGCGGGCGCGAGGGTGTGCGTGCCGAAACCGCCGGTGCCGGAGAGGCACGCGACGTTCTGGCCCACCTTCAGGTGCGTCACGCCTTCCCCGACGGCGGCGACGACCCCGGCGTACTCGGAGCCCGGCACGAAGGGCAGCGGGGGCTTGTGCTGGTACTTGTTCTGCACGATCAGCAGGTCGGGGAAGTTCAGGCTCGCCGCCTTGATCTCGACCAGTACCTCACCCGCCTTCGGTTGCGGGGTCGGCAATTCCTTCCACTGCAGCGCGTCGACGCCGACGGGGTTCTCGCAAAGCCAGGCATGCATGGGCGGTACTCCTTCTCGTTGCACGCGATCATAGGCAGGCGGCCGAGGGCCGTCCTGTCCCTGCGGTGACCGGCGCCTACAATCCTGCGGAATGAAGATCCTGCTCTCCAACGACGACGGCTACCAGGCGCCGGGGATCGTGGCGCTGTACGAAGCGATCCGCGACCTCGGCGACGTGGAAGTGGTCGCGCCCGAGCACAACAACAGCGCCAAGTCGAACGCGCTCACGCTGCACGCGCCGCTGTACGTGACCGAGGCGCGCAACGGCTTCCGCTACGTGAACGGCACGCCGGCCGACTGCGTGCACATCGCGCTCACCGGGCTTCTCGGCTACCGGCCCGACCTGGTGGTGAGCGGCATCAACAACGGCGCCAACATGGGCGACGACACGATCTATTCGGGCACCGTGGGGGCCGCGATGGAGGGTTACCTGTTCGGCATTCCCGCCATCGCCTTCTCGCAGGTGGAGAAGGGGTGGGCGCACCTGGAGTCGGCGGCACGCAAGGCCCGCGAGCTCGTGCAGTTCCTCGTGGAGCACCACCGCACGGACGATGCGCACTGGCTGCTGAACGTGAACATCCCCAATCGCCCGTACGGCGAGCTCAAGTCCTTCAAGGTGTGCCGTCTCGGGCGCCGCCACGCCGCGGAGAAAGTCATCTCGCAGTCGAGTCCGCACGGGGAGACCATGTACTGGATCGGCGGCGCGGGCCTGCCGAAGGACGATGCGGAAGGCACCGACTTCCATGCCTCGCTGCAGGGGCATCCGACGATCACGCCGCTGAAGGTGGATCTCACGGACCACGACGCGCTGCGCTACTGGGCGCAGTCCGCCGCGAAGCTGCCGAAAGGCGAGGGCACGCCGTGACGAAGCGGCCCGGCTTTCCCGCGCGCCTGCCCCGCGCGGCGCCGGCGCAGCCCGTGCGCAGGCCCGTGGCCGCGCCGGTCGGGAGCCTCGCGCCTTCGGGGCTCGGCCTCGACTCGCAGGCCGTGCGCGCGCGCATGGTGCAGAAGATCGCCGCGCAAGGCATCGTGGATGCCCGCGTGCTCGCCGCGATGCAGGCGGTGGAGCGGCATCGCTTCGTCGACAGCGCGCTCGTGAACCAGGCGTACGAGGACACCAGCCTGCCGATCGGCCTGGGACAGACGATCTCCAAGCCAAGCGTCGTCGCGCGCATGATCGAGCTGCTGCTCGGGTCGCGCGCGGCCGCATCGGGGCGGCTCGGGCGCGTGCTCGAAGTGGGCACCGGTTGCGGCTACCAGGCCGCGGTGCTGAGCCAGGTGGCCAGCGAGGTGTACAGCATCGAGCGGCTGCGCGGCCTGCACGACCGCGCGCGCGACAACCTGCGCGCCTTCCGCCTCGCCAACGTGCACCTGCTGTTCGGCGACGGCATGGCGGGTTTCGCGCAGGGCGCACCGTATGCGGGCATCATTGCGGCAGCAGGGGGTGAGGCCGTTCCTGCGACGTGGACCGATCAGCTCGCCGAAGGCGGACGCATCGTGGCACCCATGGTGATGCCCGATCAGCGCCAGGCGCTGGTGGTCATCGAGAAGGCGGCGGGCCGCCTCTCCCAGACGGTTCTTGAGAGCGTTCACTTTGTCCCCCTAAAATCGGGCATCGCATGAGGAAGAATTCGATGGACTCGCGCGCGTGCGCAGTGAAGTGGGTGGTTCTGGCAGCAGCGTGTGCCGTGCTGGCCGGCTGCGCCGCGCCCCGCCGCACGCCCGCGCCGGTGGAAGACCGCACCACGGTGCGTCCGGGCACGATCCCCGCGCAGCCCGCGGTGGCTGCGTTGCCGGGCGCCGAGAACGCGGGCAAGCCCGGTTACTACACCGTGCGCCCCGGCGACACGCTGCTGCGCATCGCCCTGGAGTCGGGCCAGAACTGGCGCGACGTCGCGCGCTGGAACAACCTGGACAACCCGAACGTGATCGAGGTCGGGCAGGTGCTGCGCGTGGCGCCGCCGAGCGCGCCCGCCGTCGCTGCCGCTCCCGCGCCCGGGTCGGCGGTGCCAGCCGCGCCCGCTGCTTCGACGGCATCGGCCGCCGTGCCGCCTGCCAGTGCCGCGAGCAGCGTCGCCCGCGGCACCGCCACGACGGCTCCGGCCAGCCCCGCGCCTGCGCCTGCGGCGAGCGGCCCCGACGACGAAATCGCGTGGGCCTGGCCCACCAACGGCGCGGCGACGGTGCTGGCCGGCTTCGACGAGCAGAAGAACAAGGGCGTGGACATCGGCGGCCGCGCGGGGGATCCCGTGCTCGCCGCCGCGGATGGCCGCGTGGTCTATGCCGGCGCCGGCCTGCGCGGCTACGGCAACCTGATCATCCTGAAGCACAACAACACGTACCTGACCGCATACGCGCACAACCAGTCGCTCCTGGTGAAGGAAGACCAGACGGTGCGCAAGGGGCAGAAGATCGCGGAGATGGGGTCCACGGACACCGACCGCGTGAAGCTGCATTTCGAGATCCGCCGGCAGGGCAAGCCGGTCGATCCCACGAGGTACCTCCCACCGAGATAGCCATGAAGCGGCGCAACGGGCACGGTTCGCCGACGCCTGCAGGCGCCCGCCCCGATGCGGACAGCGTTCCCACGGATGAGCCGCCGGTTCCCGTGGCCGAACCCGTCGCCGAGATTCCCATGCGCGAGCTGTCGGCGGACCTGTCCGGCGAGAGCACGGACACGCTGACGCTGTACCTGCGCGACGTGCGCCGCACCTCGCTGTTCACCGCCGAGGAAGAGTACGAGACCGCCATGCGCGCGCGGGCCGGCGAGTTCGACGCGCGCCAGTCGATGATCGAGCACAACCTGCGGCTGGTCGTGAGCATCGCCAAGGGCTATCTCGGGCGCGGCGTGCCGCTGTCGGACCTGATCGAGGAAGGCAACCTCGGCCTCATGCACGCGATCGACAAGTTCGAGCCCGAGCGCGGTTTCCGTTTCTCCACCTACGCGACCTGGTGGATCCGCCAGGCGGTGGAGCGCGCGGTGATGAACCAGGGCCGCGTGATCCGCCTGCCCGTGCACGTCGTGCGCGACCTGCAGCAGGTGCTGCGCGCGCGGCGCACGCTCGAGAACGACCCGGCGTTCATGGCGGCGCGCAACGGGGACGGGGAGGGCGTGCGCGTCGAGGACGTCGCCGCGCTGCTCGGGCGCGACGTGCAGGAGATCGCGCAGCTGCTGGCGATGGCCGAGACGCCCAAGTCGCTCGACGCCGTCGTGGACCGCTCGGACGACGAGCACACCCTCGGCGACTTCATGGCCGACGAACTCGCCCTGGACCCGACCGGCGTCACGCACAACCACGAGGTGGAGCGCCTGCTGGCCGGCTGGATCGACACGCTCTCCAATCGCGAGAAGGAGGTGCTCGAAGGCCGCTTCGGCCTGCACCATCGCGAGCCGGAGACGCTGGAGGTGCTGAGCGACCGCCTCGGCCTCACGCGCGAGCGGGTGCGGCAGATCCAGAATGAGGCGCTCACCAAGCTGAAGCGGCAGATGGCGCGCAGCGGCGTGGACCGCGATTCGCTCTTCTGAGGCGGCTGCTACAGTCGGGCGATGGCCTGGCCCGTCTTAGTCTTCGACATCGAATCCATTCCCGACATCGCGGGCCTGCGCGTGCTGCGCGACGTGGGCCCCGAGGTGAGCGACCAGCAGCTCTACGCCGCCTGGGTGCAGGAGCGCAAGGACAACAACCAGAGCGACTTCATGCCGCACCACCTGCAGCGGGTGCTGGTGATCAGCTGCGTGTTCCGCAATGCCGAGGGCCTGCGCGTGCATTCCTTCGTGGACCGCGACAACGCGAGCGAAGGGCGCATCGTCCAGAACTTCTTCAACACGCTGGACAAGCACACGCCGCAGCTCGTGAGCTGGAACGGCGGCGGCTTCGACCTGCCGGTGCTGCATTACCGCGGCCTGCGCCACGGCGTCACCGCCGACCGCTACTGGTGCATGGGCGAGGGCGGTTCCCCGGACGACCGCGAGTTCAAGTGGAACAACTACATCAGCCGCTACCACATGCGGCACCTGGACCTGATGGACCTGCTGGCCATGTACCAGCCGCGGGCCAACGCGCCGCTGGACGCGATGGCCAAGCTGTGCGGCTTCCCGGGCAAGCTGGGCATGGACGGCTCGCAAGTGTTCACGGCTTACCAGGAAGGCAAGCTGGAGGAGATCCGCCGCTACTGCGAGACGGACGTGATGAACACCTACCTGCTGTACTGCCGCTTCCAGAAGATGCGGTGCGGCTTCACGGAAGCGGAGTACGACCAGGAGATCGCCTTCGTGAAGGAAAGCCTCGGCAAGCTCGCGCCGGACGAGCCGCACTGGCAGGAGTACCTCGCGGCGTGGAAGTGAGGCCCCATCGCCGGGGTGCGCTTCGCGCAACCCAGCCCACGAACCGGCGCCGCACCCATCCCGGCCTGAGACAATCGGGCCATGAGTGACAAGGAGTCGCCGGCCCCGCACCCCCTGGGCTGGCTGCAGATCGAATCGCTGGACATCGAGGCGCAGGGCGTGGCCCGGCGCCCGGACGGCAAGGTGGTGTTCGTCGACGGCGCGCTGCCCGGCGAATGGGTGGACGTCAACGTCCACCGGAAGAAGAACAGCTGGGAGCAGGCGTCCCTGAAGCAGGTGCACCGCGAGTCGGCGCAGCGCGTGCGCCCGCGCTGCCCGCATTTCGGCCTGCACGAAGGCGCCTGCGGCGGCTGCAAGATGCAGCACCTGCACGTGGGCGCGCAGGTCGCGATCAAGCAGCGCGTGCTGGAAGACAACCTCTGGCATCTCGGCAAGGTCAGGCCCGACACCATCCTGCCGGCCCTGGAGGGCCCCGCCTGGGGCTACCGCTGGCGCGCCCGCTTCAGCGTGCGCCACGTGCGCAAGAAGGAGACGGTGCTGGTGGGATTCCACGAGCGCAAGAGCCGCTACGTGGCCGACATCCGCGAGTGCCACGTGGTGCCGAAGCACGTGAGCGACCTGCTGCTGCCGCTGCGGGCCCTGATCGGGTCCATGGACGCCATCGAGACCTGCCCGCAGATCGAGCTGGCGGTGGGCGAGGGCGTCACGGCGCTGGTGCTGCGCCACCTGGAGCCGCTCTCCGAAGGCGACCTGGCGAAGCTGCGCGCCTTCGCGGTGGAGCATGCGGCTGCCGGCGTGCAATGGTGGCTGCAGCCCAAGGGCCCGGACACCGTGCGCCTGCTGGATGCGGGCGGGCCCGACCTGTCGTACACGCTGCCCGAATTCGGCATCACGATGCCGTTCAAGCCCACGGACTTCACGCAGGTCAACCCGCACATCAACCGCGTGCTGGTCGAGCGTGCCGTGCGCATGCTGGACGTGCGGCGGGGCGAGCGGGTGATCGACTGGTTCTGCGGCCTCGGCAACTTCACCCTGCCGCTCGCGACGCGGGCCGGCACCGTGCTGGGCATCGAAGGCAGCGAGGCGCTGGTGGCGCGTTCGCGCGAGAACTACGCGCGCAACCATCAGGGCCGCGGCACGCCGCTCGCGCCCACGGAGTTCGTCGCCCGCAACCTCTTCGAGATGACGCCGCAGCAACTGGTGGCCGACGGCGCGGCCGACCGCTGGCTGGTCGATCCGCCGCGGGAAGGCGCGTTCGCGCTCTCCAAGGCGCTGGCGGACCTGCACCAGGACCACGCCCTGCGCGAAGGCGGCTGGGCGCCGCCGCGGCGCATCGTCTACGTGAGCTGCAACCCGGCCACCCTGGCGCGCGACGCGGGCCTGCTGGTGCACCAGGCGGGCTACACCTGCCGTGCCGCGGGCGTGGTCAACATGTTCCCGCACACGGCGCACGTCGAGTCGATCGCGGTCTTCGACAAGGAATGAAAAAGGGGCCCGCAGGCCCCTTCTTTCCGTGCGCGTTGGCGCTCAGTCGTCGCCGGACGTGATGCCCAGGAGGATCAGCAGGCTCTGGAAGATGTTGAACAGGTCCAGGTACAGCGCCAGCGTGGCGCTGATGTAGTTGGTCTCGCCGCCGTCGACGATCTGCTTCAGGTCGTACAGCAGGTACAGGCTGAAGATGCCGATCGCCAGGGTGCTGATCACCAGCACGCCGACCGTGGAGCCGACGAACACGTTGATGATCGCGCCGACCATGATGACCAGGGCGCCGGCGAACAGCCACTTGCCCATGCCGGAGAGGTCGCGCTTGATCACCGTGGAGAGCGTCGCCATCACGAAGAACACCCCCGCGGTGCCGCCGAAGGCGGTCATCACGATGCCGGTGCCGTTCTTCATGCCGAGGACCATCGCCAGCAGGCGCGAGAGCATCAGGCCCATGAAGAAGGTGAACGCCAGCAGCACGCCGACGCCGGCGGCGGAGTCCTTGGTCTTCTGGATGGCGAACATGAAGCCGAAGGCGCCGGCCAGGAAGACGATCAGGCCCAGCCCGCCCGAGAGCGAGCGGGTGATGCCGGTGGCGATGCCCACCCAGGCACCGAGCACCGTGGGCAGCAGGCTCAGGGCCAGCAGCCAGTAGGTGTTGCGCATCACCTTGTTGCGCTGTTCCAGCGCGGTGGCGGTGCCGTAGCCGTAGGACGGGACGGTCTGGATCGGGTCGTTCATCGCTGCTCTCCTCAACAAGGCTGGACGGCCGTTAGATGCGCGCATTCTAGGGGGGTTCCCGTCGAGCCCGGCAAGAAGCGGCCGGACGAGCGGCTATGCTCCCGGCTTTCCTGTTGCTTCCCGGCATTCCCCACCATGAAAACCAGATCTGCCCTCGAACTCGTCGATATCAAGGCCATCGCCGCCGCCGCGGAGGCCGAGGCCACCGCCAACAAGTGGGCGGTGACCATTGCGATCGCCGACGACGGCGGGCACCTCCTGTGGCTGCAGCGCCTCGACGGCGCGCCGCCCATCTCCGCCAAGATCGCGCCGGCCAAGGCGCAGACGGCCGCCCTCGGCCGCCGCGAGAGCCGCGTCTACGAAGAAATCATCAACGGGGGCCGCACGTCCTTCCTGAGTGCGCCGGCCGAAGGCCTGCTCGAAGGCGGCGTGCCGATCATGAAGGACGGCGTGTGCATCGGCGCCGTGGGCGTGAGCGGCGTGAAGTCCACCGAGGACGCGCAGATCGCGCGTGCCGGCATCGCCGCCCTGGGTCTCTGAGCTATTTGGTGAGGATCAGCTTGCCCAGGCGCGTGGCCTGCAGGCGGTAGACCTCGCCGTTGTGCACGATCTCCACCATGCGCCGTCCCTGCAGCAGCTGCTCGCTGGGCAGGGGCGCATGCCGCGCCTGCGGCCCCGGCGTCGTGGGCCGCTCGGTAGGCACGCTGGGGGGCGTGGCGCTGCTGCGCTCCATCACGGCGCCTTCGGCTCGGTGACGAAGCCGATGCGCCGCAGCCCGGCCTGCTGCGCCGCCGCCATGGCCTGCGCCACGCGCTCGTAGCGCACGCTCTTGTCGCCGCGGATGTGGAGTTCCGGCTGCGGGTCGCGGGCGGCCTCGGCGCGCAGCAGGCGCGGCAGGTCCTCGTCGCGCACCTGCGCCTCGTTCCACCAGTACTGGCCCTGCGCGTCGACGGAAAGGCGCACGGTCTGCGGCTTCACGTCCTGCGGCTGGCTGCTGGCGCGCGGCAGGTCCACCTCGACCGAGTGCTTCATCACCGGCACGGTGATCATGAAGATGATGAGGAGCACCAGCATGACGTCCACGAGTGGCGTCATGTTGATCTCGTTCATGACGTCGTCGGTGTCGTCCTGGGTGCCGAAGGCCATGGTCAGGCACCCTTCTTCATGGAGACGACTTTCGTCGCGCCGTTGGCCGAGACGCGGGCACCGGTGACGAAGTACGCGTGCAGGTCGTGCGCGAAGCGGTTCAGCTTGAACAGCACGCCCTTGTTGCCGCGCACCAGCGCGTTGTAGCCGAGGACGGCGGGGATGGCGACCGCGAGGCCGAGGGCCGTCATGATCAGCGCTTCGCCCACGGGGCCCGCGACGCGGTCGATCGTCGCCTGGCCGGCGGTGCCGATGGCCAGCAGCGCGTGGTAGATGCCCCAGACCGTGCCGAACAGGCCGACGAAGGGCGCCGTGGAGCCCACGGAGGCCAGCACCGCCAGGCCGCCCTGCATGCGGGCGGTGGTCTCGTCGATGGAGTTGCGCATGGCGCGCGTGAGCCATTCGCTGGCGCCCAGCGAGTCGTGCAATTGCGGCTGCGCATTGTGGTGCGCGGCGGCTTCGCGGCCTTCGAGCGCCAGGGCGCGGAAGGGATTGGACGGGTCCGTCCCGAGCTTGTTGAGGCCGTCGGCGAAATCGGCGGCATGCCAGAAGCTCTCGATGCTGCGCGACTGGCGCAGGAAGCGGCGCAGGTCCAGCGCCTTGATGATGATCACCATCCACGAGGCCAGCGACATCGCCAGCAGGATCACGGCGACGGCCTTGGTGACGATGTCGCCTTGTTCCCAGAGGTGGGCAAGCCCGAAGTCTGCGTTCATGTTTCCTGTCTACTCCAGCACGAAATGAATGGGGACGTCGAACCACATGGCTTCGGCCACGCCGCCGCGCTTGCCCGGAACGTAGCGCCACTTGCGCACCGTTTCCAGGGCTGCCTGGTCCAGCCGCTCGTAGCCGCTCGACGTCTTGAGCTGCGCGTCCTGGGCGGTGCCGTCGACGCCGATCAGCACGCGGACGACGACCTTGCCCTGTTCGCCGAGCCGCTTGCTGGCGGGCGGATAGGCGGGCTTGGGGTTCTGCAGGTAGTCGGCGCTGCTCGAAGGGAGCTCGACCTTCGGCGGGGGCGCAGGCGCCACCGGCGCGGGAGCGGCCGCCACGGGCGCGCTGACCGGCGGCGGCGCGGGCTGGGGCTCGGTGGTTGCCGTGGGCGCGTTCGGGGCCGGCACCGGGTCCGGCGCCGCGGTGAGCTTGGGGGCCGGCGGCGGGGCGATCGGCTTGCGCTGGACGACCGGCCTGGGCGCGGGCGCCGGCTCCGGCGGCTTCGGCGGCGCTTCCACCTTGGGAGCGGGCGGGGTGATGATCTCGCTCGTGACCATCACGGGCACGAAGACCTCGACGGCGCGTCGCACGAGCCCGCTCTGCAGCGCCCAGAGGGCGGCCACGTGGAAGAAGACGACGCCGCCGGCGATCGCGAGGTTGCGGCGGGAGAACGCGGACGGCGCGGCGGGAAGCGGCAGGTCGCTCATTCGTTGTCGTTGTGGTCGCGCAAGGCCCAGTGCGCAGCCGCGAGGACGAGGATCAGGCTGCCGACAAGGACGGGGAAGAAGGCCATGCCGCGCTCTCCGAGATGCGTGCGGCGAGCTGGACGGTGTGGCTGCGTGCCTCGCCCTCGACGGCGGCGACGGGATGCACGGCATTGCACTGGGCCACCACGTCGCGGGCGCAGCTTTCGCAGTTGCCGCACTGGGTGGCCACACCGAGTTCGAACTGGATGTCGTCGAAGCTCATGCCGGCGCGCGCGTGGCGGGCGATCTCGCGATCGGAGATGCGGCGGCAAACACAGACGATCATGGCAGTACGGCTTGGCTGGCTGTTGAAGAAGTGCGCGAAGTATAAATGCGAATCCTTCGCATTTGCAATATCCGCAGCGCTTGTCGGGTATCGCTCTTTCCGGACGCCGATCCGCTGCCGCAGGCTCAGCGGGCGAGCAGGCTTGCCTGCGCGGCCTGCGGCGTGGCGATGCCGCATTGCGCCATGGTGAGGGCGAGTTCGTCGCGCAGCAGGCGCAGCGCGTGCGCGGCACCGGCCGCCCCGGCGGCTGCCAGCGCCCACAGGACGGTGCGGCCGACCAGCACCGCGTCGGCGCCGAGGGCGAGGGCCCGCAGCACGTCGGCACCTTCGCGGATGCCCCCGTCCACCAGCAGCGGAATCGCGCCGCCGACCGTGTCCGCGATCGCGGGGAGCGCCTGCGCCGTCGCCGCGGCCGCCGCCAGCGTGCGTCCGCCGTGGTTGGACACGATCAGCCCGGCCACCTGCAGCCGCAGGGCCTCGCGCGCATCGAGCGGGTGCAGGATGCCCTTGAGCAGCACGGGCAGGCGCGTCTGCTGCTGCAGCCAGGCCACGTCGTCCCAGGTCGGCGCCCGCGCGAGCCGCTCGGCCAGGCCCATGGGCACCGCGCTGCCCGGGGGCGGCAGGTTGACCGCGGAAATTCCCACCGGCAGCCGGAACCCGGCTCGCCGCTCGGCGTCGCGTTGTGCACGCACGCCCGCGTCGACGGTGAGCACGAGCGCTTCGTAGCCGGCGGCCTCGGCGCGGCGGACGAGGTCGAGCGTGACGCCGCGGTCGTGCATGGGATAGAGCTGCAGCCACAAGGGGCCCCGTGCCGCGTCGCCCAGCATCGCGCGCGCGACGGTCTCCAGCGGCAGGCTCGCCTCGCAGCTCAGGACCATGCCTGCGCCCTGGGCCGCGGCGGCCAGCGCCATGGCCAGTTCGCCGTCGGGATGCGCGAGCCGCTGCAGCGCCATCGGCGCGACGAGCAGCGGCGTGGGCCAGCTCCGCCCGAGCAGCTGGCACTCCGTGTGCAGGCCCGGCAGCGACTGCAGCATGCGCGGCAGCAGCTTCAGCGCGTCCCAGGCTGCCCGGTTGGCGCGCGACGCGCTGCCGTCGCCGGCGGTCGCGTCGAAATACGCCCACGCCATCGGGTCCAGCGTTCTCTGCGCATGCGCCGCGTAGTCCGCGGCGGTGTGGACGTCCTCGGGCAGGGGCTGCAGGGCGGGCCGGCCGTTCACGTGTCGGCCCACATGCGCAGGAGGTTGTGGTACGTGCCGGTGAGCTGCACCAGCGCGGGGTCGTCCTCGCCGCCGCGCGCGCGCAGCTTGAGCAAGGCCATGTCCATCTCGAACAGCAGCTGCCGCTGTTCGAGGCTGCGCACCATGCTCTCGATCCAGAAGAAGCTGGCGATGCGCGCGCCGCGCGTCACGGGCGTGACCTCGTGCAGCGTGGTGCCCGGGTAGAGCACCAGGTCGCCGGCGGGCAGCTTCACGCGCCGCTCGCCCTGCGGTTCGCGGATCACGAGCTCGCCGCCGTCGTAGTCCCCGGGGTCGGCGAGGAAGAGCGTGCAGGACAGGTCCGTGCGCACCCATTGCGCTGGATCGCGCGAGTGCAGGATCGCGTTGTCCACGTGCGCGCCGTAGTGGTTGCTGCCGCCGCGGTAGCGGTTGAAGAGGGGATTGAAGATGCGGCGCGGCAGCGCCGCGGAGAAGAACAGCGGGTCGCGGTGCAGGGCGGCCAGCACCAGCGCGCGCAGTTGCGCCGCCTGCGGGCTGTCCTGCGCGAGCTGCTCGTTGTTCTTCTGCGCGAGCGCCTGCGCGCCGGCGCTGCTGCGGCCGTCCAGCCACGGGGCGCCTTCGCCGAGGAGGGATCGCGCGGTGGCGACCTCGTCGGGGCGCAGGATGGCTTTCAGGTGCAGCAGCATGGGCCCTCAGAACATCGTCTTCACCGTGAGCTCCACGCGGCGGGGCGCGCCCGGCACGTAGAAGCCGCGGTACAGGCCGTCAGCGTACAGCTTGTCGGCGAGGTTCGTCACGTTCAGCTTGGCCGACCAGGTCTCGTTGAACGTGTACTCCGCCATCGCGTCGGCGGTCACGAAGCTGTCCGCCGTCACGTGCCGCGCGCCTTCGGGGTTCTGCTCGCCGCGCCAGTTGAGGCCGAAGCCCAGGCGCAGCTTGGGCAGTACGCGGTACGTGGTCCACAAGCTGCCGCTGTGCTTCGGCGTCAGGCCGGGGCGGTCGCCCTTCACCTGCGCGCCGGTGCCGGCGGGATTCAGCGTCACGTTGCTCTCGTCGATCTTCGCCACCGGGATCCAGGTGTGGTTGAAGAAGACGTCCCACTTCGCGTCGATGCGGCCGGCGAGGTTGAACTCCATGCCGGCGGCGTGCCGCTTGCCCGAGAGCAGCTCCTGCGACGCGGCGGTGTCCGGGTCCGTGTTGCGCTCGTTGTACTTCTCGCTGTAGAAGGCGGCGACGCCCAGCAGGGCGCGGCGCTCGAACAGCTCCCACTTGCCGCCGATCTCGAGGTTGCGGCTCTTCTCCGCCGGCGTGTTGGCGGCGCGCGCATTCGCAGGCGGCTGGGGCGTGAACTGGTAGGTGTCCGCCGAGGTGTTGTACGAGGTGCCGAAGGACGCGTAGTAGCTCTCGAGCGCACTCGGCTGGTACAGCACGCCCACGCGCGGCGACCACAGGTTCTCGGTGCGCGCGCTCGTCTCCACGCCGGTCGTGCTGCGGTAGGAAGCGGTGAAGTGGTCGAAGCGCAGGCCGCCCACCAGCTTGATCGCGGGCGCGATCGTGACCGTGTCCTGCGCGTAGAGGCCGATGTCCTGCGCGTCGTAGGTGGTGAACGGGATCGGCCCGCGCGTGTCCGGGCGCACGGCGCCGTCGTTGGGCGTGCCCACCAGCGTGGTCGGTGCCGCGGCGAGACCCGCGGTGGCGCTGTTGTTGCGCTTCGACTCGTCCCGGTACAGGTCGACGCCCGCGATCAGGTCGTGGCGCTTGCCCGCCCAGTCGAAGCTGCCGGAATAGTCGCTGTTCAACTGCGTCAGCGTGGTCTCGCCCACGCGGGCCTTGGGCGTGCGGCGCAGCACGGTGGCGTCGCCGAAGTTCGCCTGCGTCGTGCCGGGCGCGAAGGAGATCGCGCTCGCGAGCAGGTCGCGCTCGTACTTGCCGTGGCGCAGCGTCGTCCGCAGCTGCCCCTCGTTGTCGAAGCGGTGCGTGTGCGTGAAGGTGGCGAAGTCCGCCTTCGTGTCGAGATGGTCGTTCGCCAGCCCGTAGTAGTTCTTCGCGTCCAGCTTGGGGACGATCGTGCCGCGCGCTCCTTCGCTCAGGAACCAGGGGTGGTTGTAGAGCGGCACGCCCTGGATGTCGAGGTGCACGAGGCCGACCGAGAACTCGTCGCGCGTGCCGATGCCCCAGCGGTACGTCGGCGCGATGCCGAACTTCTGCTGGCTGGCCCCGTGGTTGTCGTTGTCGTGCGCCATCACGTTCAGGCGCATGGCCGCGCTCTCGCCGGTCTGGATGTTGAAGTCGCCGGTGAGGCGGTTGAACCTGCCGGTGCCGATGGTGTAGTCCACCTCGTGCTGCGTCATCAGGAAAGGCTGCTTGCTCACCTGGTTGACGACACCGCCCGTGGAGCCCTTGCCGAACAGCATGGACGCCGAACCCTTGAGCACCTCCACGCGGTCGTCGTTGAAGGTGTCGCGCTCGTACAGCGGCGCATCGCGCAGCCCGTCGCGGTAGATGTCGCCGGCCTGCTGCAGCGAGAAGCCGCGCAGGCGCACGTCCTCCTCGCCGGTCTCGCCGGCCTGGAAGGTGATGCCCGCGGTGCTCTTGAGCACCTCGCGGAAGTCGTCGAGGTTGCGGTCGTCGATCAGCCGCTCCGTCTGGACGGTCACGGACTGCGGGATGTCCTTGAGGTCCTGGTTGCCCTTGCCGATCTGCGTGCGGCGCACGCGCAGGTCGTTCTTGGTCTGCGGGGCATCGGCCTGGTCCACCACGGTGACGGTGGGCAGGGCGCGCGTGCTGCCCTGCGGAGCGGTTTGCGCGAAAGCGCCGGCCGAGGCGGCGAGCATGAGGGCGCCCAGCGGGAGCAGGGCGGGTTCCGGTCGAGTTTCTTGTGCCATGAGGCCTCCAGCGTGTCCGCGCGAGGGGCGGACGTTGTTGTTCGAAGGCTGGCTGGCGCTGGCGCGCGGTCTGGCTGGCCGGTTGCAAAGCGGGCGATTCTAAATGCGAATCTCTCGCATTTGCAATACAATCCGCGGAAAACTCCGGGTCCGACGATGCGACGCGACACCTTCTCCACGCCCGAACTGCCGCCGGCCGCCCCGGCCGCGGCGCCGTCCTGCCTCGACCGCGCGCCGCTGGGCGAGCCGCTCGTCGTGCGTCGGGTGCTGCCCGATGCGCGCGTGCCCGAGCGCGCGCGGCAGCTGGAAGAGATCGGCTTCTACCCGGGCGAGCAGGTCATGGTGATGACGCGCGGCATTCCCGGCGGCGACCCGCTGGTGGTGCGCGTCGGCCAGTCCACGTTCGCCTTGCGTGGCGCCGAGGCGGCCTGCGTCCAGGTCGAAGGGGTGGCCGCGCGCACGGCATGACCGAAGCCGTCGTCCACCTGCACCCCGCCGGCCGCCTGGCTGCGCTGGTGGGCAATCCCAATGCGGGCAAGACCGCGCTCTTCAACCGGCTCACCGGCAGCAACCAGAAGGTCGCCAACTACGCCGGCGTCACGATCGAACGCAAGGAAGGCCGTCTTGCCCTGCCTTCGGGCAAGACCGTGCGCGTGCTGGACCTGCCGGGCACCTACAGCCTGCATCCGCGCTCGCCGGACGAGCGCATCACCTGCGAGGTGCTGAACGGCACGGCGCGCGGCGAGAAGCGCCCGGACCTCGTCGTGTGCGTGGTCGACGCCACCAACCTGCGCCGCAGCCTCCGCCTGGTGCTGGGCGTGAAGCGCATGGGCCTGCCGTGCGTGGTGGCCCTCAACATGGCCGACCTCGCCGCCGACCGTGGCATCCGCCTCGATCCCGATGCGCTCGCGAGCGAGCTGGGCGTGCCGGTCGTGAGCACCGTGGCCGTGCAAGGCGAGGGCGACGCCGCGTTGCGCGCGCTGCTGGAACGCCCCGAGATCTGGCAACCCACGACCACGCGCATGCCCGTGCCGCAGCCGCCCGGCGACGAACTGCCGGACCACGAGCGCGTTCGGCAGATCCTGGAGCGGCTCGGGCTCGACGTGGTGGCGCCGCACCTCGCGAGCGACCGCATCGACCGGGTGGTGCTGCATCCCGTGGTGGGGCCGGTGCTGCTTGCCGTGCTGCTGTTCCTCGTCTTCCAGGCCGTGTTCGCCTGGGCGGAAGCGCCCATGGCCTGGATCGAGGGCGCCACTTCGTGGGCGGGAAACCGGGTCGGGGCGCAGCTGCCCGCGGGCTACCTGCGCAGCTTCATCACCGACGGCCTGATCGCCGGCGCGGGCGGCGTGATCGTCTTCCTGCCGCAGGTGCTGATCCTGTTCTTCTTCATCCTCGTGCTGGAGGAGTCGGGCTACCTGCCCCGCGCGGCCTTCCTGCTCGATCGCATCATGGGCGGCGTGGGGCTGTCGGGGCGCTCGTTCATCCCGCTGCTTTCCAGCTTCGCCTGCGCGATCCCCGGCATCATGGCCACGCGCACGATCGCCAACCCGCGCGACCGCCTCGTCACGATCATGATCGCGCCGATGATGACCTGCTCGGCGCGCCTGCCGGTGTATGCGCTGCTGATCGGCGCGTTCATCCCGCACCGCCAGGTGGCGGGAATGGAGCTGCAAGGGCTGGTGCTGTTCGCCCTGTACCTGGCGGGCATCCTCGGTTCGCTGCTCGTCGCGTGGGTGCTGAAGCGGACCACGGCGCGGGGGCTCGTGCGCCCGCTGATGATGGAGCTGCCCACCTACCACTGGCCGCACCTGCGCAGCGTGGCGCTGGGGCTGTGGCAGCGCGCGGCGATCTTCATGAAGCGCGTGGGCACCATCATCCTGGTGCTGACCATCGCGCTGTGGTTCCTCGCGAGCTTCCCGGCGCCGCCCGCGGGTGCGACGCGGCCGGCCATCGAGTACAGCATCGCCGGCATGCTGGGGCACGGCCTGTCACTGCTGCTCGCCCCGATCGGCTTCAACTGGCAGATCAGCATCGCGCTGGTGCCGGGCCTCGCGGCGCGGGAAGTGGCGGTGAGTGCGCTGGGAACGGTCTATGCGCTTTCAGCGACCGGTGACGACACGGCCCAGGCGCTGACGCCCATCATCGCGCAGAGCTGGAGCCTCGCGACCGCGCTGTCGCTGCTGGCGTGGTACGTGTTCGCGCCGCAGTGCATGGCCACGCTCGCGACGGTGAAGCGGGAGACGGGCGGATGGAAGTGGGCGCTGGTGATGGCGGGGTACCTGTTCGCGCTGGCGTACCTGGCGTCGTTCGTCACCTATCGCGCTGCGCTTGCGCTCGGCTGGGGTTGATCGCTGGGGTGCGCTGCGCGCAACCCAGCCTACGGTCCGGGTGAACTTGACCCTCTCCGCGGACTGGTAAACGGTTGATTCTCCAGCCTTAGATCAGCAGTGGCGCAGGGTTTTCCAGGGCGGCGGGCGGCGCTTGCGACGAACCGGCCGCCGCGGTGGGAAAC
>NZ_JACORT010000013.1 GCF_014297465.1 Ramlibacter cellulosilyticus
CCCCCGAGCACCAGCTCCACCATCTGCTTCTGGAATTCCGCCGGATATGGCGGCACGAACCTTCTCATCGGACACCCCTCCTTTCAGGACGGTAAGGTGTCCGCGAAAAGGGGTCAACTTCAGGGCCCCTTGTAGGCTGGGTTGCGCGCAGCGCACCCCAGCCAAGCCTCACGACCCTTCACCCATCTGCGACTGCAGGTAGTTCTGCAGGCCGATCTTCTGCAGCAGGTCGATCTGCGTCTCCAGCCAGTCGATGTGCTCCTCGGTGTCCTCGAGGATCGCCACCAGGATCTCGCGCGACACGTAGTCGTTGACGGACTCGCACTGCGCGATGCCCGCCTTGATCGTCGCCTGCGCGCCGCGCTCGCTCTTGAGGTCGCAGTCCAGGATCTCCGGCACGTTCTCGCCGACCAGCAGCTTGCCCAGGTCCTGCAGGTTGGGCAGGCCGTCGAGGAAGAGGATGCGCTCCATCAGCTTGTCGGCGTGCTTCATTTCGCCGATCGATTCCTCGTATTCCTTCTTCGCCAGGCGGTCGAAGCCCCAGTGCTTCAGGATGCGGTAGTGCAGGAAGTACTGGTTCGTGGCCGTCAGTTCGTTCCTGAGCTGGGCCTGCAGGTGCTGGATGACTTGGGGATCGCCTTGCATGGTCGTTTCTCTCGCTTGGTCTTGTGCGGCGATTGTGGCCCAGAAAAAAGGGGGCTTGCGCCCCCTTTTTTTCCTCCCCGTCCGTCAGTGGCGGATCAGGTGGTCGAACGCGGACAGCGCCGCCTTCGCCCCGTCGCCCGCCGCGATCACGATCTGCTTGAAAGGCACGGTCGTGCAGTCGCCGGCGGCGAACACGCCGGGCATCGAGGTCTGGCCCCGGGCGTCGACCATGATCTCGCCATGCTTCGACAGCTCCAGGGAGCCCTTGAGCCACTCGGTGTTGGGCACCAGGCCGATCTGGACGAACACGCCTTCCAGGTCCACGCGCTTCTCCTCGCCGCTCGCGCGGTCCTTGTAGGTGAGGCCGTCCACCTTGTCGGTGCCGGTGATCGCCGTCGTCTGCGCGTTGAGGATCACGTCCACGTTCGCCAGCGAGCGCAGCTTCTCCTGCAGCACCGCGTCCGCGCGCAGCCTGGTGTCGAACTCCACCAGCGTCACGTGCTTCACGATGCCGGCCAGGTCGATCGCCGCTTCCACGCCGGAGTTGCCGCCGCCGATCACGGCGACGCGCTTGCCCTTGTAGAGCGGGCCGTCGCAGTGCGGGCAGTACGCCACGCCCTTGTTCTTCAGCTCCTTCTCGCCGGGCACGTTGATGTTGCGCCAGCGCGCACCGGTGCTGAGGATGACGGTCTTCGCCTTGAGCTTCGCGCCGCTTTCCAGTTCCACCTCGACGACGTCGCCCGCCTTCAGCGCCTTCGCGCGCTGCAGGTTCATGATGTCCACGTCGTAGTGGCGCACGTGCTCCTCCAGCGCCAGCGCGAACTTCGGACCCTCGGTTTCCTTCACCGAGATGTAGTTCTCGATGCCGAGGGTGTCGAGCACCTGGCCGCCGAAGCGCTCGGAAGCGATGCCGGTGCGGATGCCCTTGCGCGCCGCGTACACGGCCGCCGCGGCGCCCGCGGGGCCGCCGCCGACGATCAGCACGTCGAACGGGTCCTTGGCGGAAATCTTCTCCGCCTCGCGCTTCGCGGCGCCGCTGTCCACCTTGGCGACGATCTCTTCCAGGCTCATGCGGCCGGAGCCGAAGAAGGTGCCGTTCAGGAAGATCGTCGGCACGCCCATGATCTGCCGGTCCTCGATCTCCTGCTGGAACAGGCCGCCCTCGACCATCGTCGCCTTGATGCGCGGGTTCTGCACCGCCATCAGGTTCAGCGCCTGCACGACGTCCGGGCAGTTGTGGCAGGTGAGCGAGACGTACACCTCGAAGTCGAGGTCGGCGTCGAGCGCGCGGATCTGCTCCAGCAGCGCCTGTTCCACCTTCGGCGGGTAGCCGCCCACCTGCAGCAGCGCCAGCACGAGCGAGGTGAACTCGTGGCCCATGGGCAGGCCGGCGAAGCGCGGGCCGTCGCCGTGGCCGGGCTTGTTGATCTGGAACGAGGGCGTGCGGTGCGGGCCGCCGCGGGTCTCGCTCACGGTGACGCGGGGGGAAGTCTCCGCGATGTCCTTCAGCAGCGCCTGCATTTCGGCCGAAGCAGGCGTGTCGTCGAGCGAGGCGACGATCTCCACCGGCTGGGTCATGCGCTCCAGGTAGGCGGCCAGTTGGGCTTTCATGTTGGCGTCGAGCATGGACATTCCTTTCGAGTTCTGTTCGGAAACGGCAAGGCCCGGGCATGCCCGGGCCTTGTGGGCATCACGCCGGCCGGAGCCGGCAGAGCAGGGGACGCTTAGATCTTGCCGACCAGGTCCAGGGACGGGGCGATGGTCTTCGCGCCTTCGTTCCACTTGGCCGGGCAGACTTCACCCGGGTGCGAGGCGGTGTACTGCGCAGCCTTCAGCTTGCGCAGCGTTTCCTTGACGTCGCGGGCGATCTCGTTCGAGTGGATCTCGGCCGTCTTCACGATGCCTTCCGGGTTGATGATGAAGGTGCCGCGCAGGGCCAGGCCTTCTTCCGGGATGTGCACGCCGAACGCGTTCGTCAGGGTGTGGGTCGGGTCGCCCACCAGCGGGAACTTCGCCTTGCCGACGGCGGGGGAGGTCTCGTGCCACACCTTGTGCGAGAAGTGCGTGTCGGTGGTCACGATGTAGACCTCGGCGCCCAGCTTCTGGAACTCGGCATAGTTGTCGGCCGCGTCCTCGACTTCCGTCGGGCAGTTGAACGTGAAGGCGGCCGGCATGAAGATCAGGACCGACCACTTGCCCTTCAGCGAGTCGTCGCTCACCGGCACGAACTTGCCGTTGTGGAAGGCTTCGGTCTTGAAGGGCGGGATGGGGGTATTGATCAGGGACATTGGTTTCCTCTATAACTGAGCGCCTCTCCATGAAGCGCGCCTATGAATGATAAGGCCTCTCCCGCCCCTTTCCCATTGAAATGGGGCATCGGGGGCTTAGGCGTCGGCTATCGCGCCGTGGTCGGGGGCGATGCCGTGAAGACGAGCCTCAGTACTCCAGGCGCTCGGGCCGGATCTCCTGGAGGATGGTCGTGGCGATTTCCTCGATCGACTTGGTCGTCGTGGAAAGCCAGCGGATCCCTTCCCGGCGCATCATGGCTTCGGCCTCGGCCACCTCGTGGCGGCAGTTCTCGAGCGACGCGTACTTCGAGTTCGGCCGCCGCTCGTTGCGGATCTCGCTCAGCCGCTCCGGCTGGATGGTGAGGCCGAAGATCTTCTTGCGGTAGGGCACCAGCGCCGGCGGCATCTGGCGGCGGTCGAAGTCTTCCGGGATCAGCGGGTAGTTGGCGGCCTTCAGCCCGTGCTGCATGGCCAGGTACAGCGAGGTCGGCGTCTTGCCGCTGCGGCTGACGCCGATCAGGATCACGTCCGCCTGCTCGAGGTCGGCGTTCGACTGGCCGTCGTCGTGCGCCAGGCTGAAGTTGATCGCCTCGATGCGGTCGTGGTACTCCTTGCTCTTGCTCACGTCCGAGAAGCGCCCCACGCGGTGGCTGGACTTCATCCCGAGCTCGATCTCCAGCGGCCGCACGAAGGTGCCGAACATGTCCAGCACCATCGCCTTGCAGCCTTCCTCGATCACCTGCAGCACTTCGACATTCACCAGCGTCGTGAACACGACGGGGCGGCGGCCTTCGACCTCCGCGGTGTGGTTCACCTGCCGCACGACCTGGTGCGCCTTGTCCACGGTGTCGATGAAGGGCAGCCGCACGTGGCGGGGCTTGAACTCGAACTGCGCCAGGATGGCGTTGCCGAAGGTCTCGGCCGTGATGCCGGTGCCATCGGAGACGAAGAAGACGGTGCGGGTGTGCATGGGCATGATCCGTAAGCTCCGGCGCAGGCCACGATCACCTTGCGACGCCTACAATTCCGCCCATTATCCGAATTCCCCGCCGATGACCTGCCGCCGCCCACTCGAACAAGCACAAAGCCCCGCGGCAGGAGCCCATCGCGCCGTGCGCCCGCGCGCAGACCGATTACCAACTTCCGGAGTCTTCCCATGTCTGCCCGTTTCAGCGCGACCGCACTGGTCGTTCCCTTTGAGAACCTGAGGATGAGCGACGTCGAGGTGGTCGGCGGCAAGAACGCCAGCCTCGGCGAAATGATCTCGCAGCTGCCCCATGGCGTGCGCGTGCCCACCGGCTTCGCCACCACGGCCCACGCGTTCCGCGAATTCCTGAAGCACGGCGGCCTGGATGCGCGCATCCGCGAGCGCCTGTCGACCCTCGACACCGAGGACGTGCGCGCGCTCGCCGCGGCCGGCGCGGAAATCCGCGGCTGGGTCGAGGCGCAGCCCTTCCCGCCGGAGCTCGAACGCGAGATCCGCGCGGAGTTCGCGAAGCTGTCCGCGGGCAACCCGGAGGCCAGCTTCGCCGTGCGTTCCTCCGCCACCGCGGAAGACCTGCCCGACGCCTCCTTCGCCGGCCAGCAGGAAACCTTCCTCAACGTGCACGGCATCGCGGACGTCCTGCACAAGATGAAGGAGGTGTTCGCCTCCCTGTACAACGACCGCGCCATCAGCTACCGCGTGCACAAGGGCTTCGCGCACGAGCACGTGGCGCTGTCCGCCGGCGTGCAGCGCATGGTGCGCTCCGACCTGGGCGCCGCCGGCGTCATGTTCACGATCGACACCGAGTCCGGCTTCCCCGACGTGGTATTCATCACCTCCAGCTACGGCCTGGGCGAGACGGTGGTGCAGGGCGCGGTCAACCCGGACGAGTTCTACGTCCACAAGCCCATGCTCCAGGCGGGCAAGAGGGCGGTGATCCGCCGCAACCTCGGCTCCAAGCTGATCCAGATGGTCTTCACCTCCGACGAGGAGAAGGCGAAGGGCAGCAAGCTGGTGAAGACCGTGGACGTCCCGCTGGAGCAGCGCAACCGCTACTCGCTGACCGACGACGACGTGCAGGACCTCGCGAAGTACGCGCTGGTGATCGAACAGCACTACGGCCGCCCGATGGACATCGAGTGGGGCAAGGACGGCACCGACGGCCAGCTGTACATCCTGCAGGCCCGCCCCGAGACCGTGAAGAGCCAGGCCGAGGGCAAGGTCGAGACGCGCTACAAGTTGAAGAGCAAGGGCGCCGTGCTGGCCGAGGGCCGCGCGATCGGCCAGAAGGTGGGCACCGGCCCCGTGCGCCTGGTGCACAGCACCGCGGAGATGGACCGCGTGCAGGCCGGCGACGTGCTGGTGACCGACATGACGGATCCCAACTGGGAGCCGGTGATGAAGCGCGCCAGCGCCATCGTCACCAACCGCGGCGGCCGTACCTGCCACGCGGCGATCATCGCGCGCGAGCTGGGCATCCCGGCGGTCGTCGGCTGCGGCCATGCCACCGACACGCTCAAGGACGGCACCCTGGTCACGGTGAGCTGCGCCGAAGGCGACACCGGCTACATCTACGACGGGCTGCTGGAGACGGAAGTCACCGAGGTGCAGCGCGGCGAGATGCCGCCCATCCAGACCAAGATCGCGATGAACGTGGGCAACCCGCAGCTCGCCTTCGACTTCGCCCAGCTGCCGAACCACGGCGTGGGCCTCGCCCGCCTCGAATTCATCATCAACAACAACATCGGCGTCCACCCGAAGGCGATCCTGGACTACCCGAACGTGGATGCCGACCTGAAGAAGGCCGTGGAGTCGGTGGCGCGCGGCCATGCCTCGCCGCGGGCCTTCTACGTCGACAAGGTCGCCGAAGGCGTCGCGACCATCGCCGCGGCCTTCTGGCCCAAGCCGGTGATCGTGCGCCTGTCGGACTTCAAGTCCAACGAGTACCGCAAGCTGATCGGCGGCAGCCGCTACGAGCCCGAGGAAGAGAACCCGATGCTGGGCTTCCGCGGCGCGGCGCGCTACATCAGCGCGGAATTCAAGGAAGCCTTCGAGATGGAGTGCGAGGCGCTCGTGCGCGTGCGCGACGAGATGGGCCTGACCAACGTGCAGGTGATGGTGCCCTTCGTGCGCACGCTCTCGCAGGCGGAGCGCGTGACGAAGCTGCTGGCGGACCATGGCCTCAAGCGCGGCGAGAACGAGCTGAAGGTGATCATGATGTGCGAGATCCCCAGCAACGCCATCCTGGCCGACGAGTTCCTCAAGCACTTCGACGGCTTCTCCATCGGCTCGAACGACCTGACGCAGCTCACGCTGGGCCTGGACCGCGACTCGGGCCTGGAACTGCTCGCCGCCGACTTCGACGAGCGCGATCCCGCCGTGAAGGCGCTGCTCTCGCGCGCCATCCAGGCCTGCGTTGCCCAGGGCAAGTACGTCGGCATCTGCGGCCAGGGCCCCAGCGACCACCCGGACTTCGCGCAGTGGCTGGTGGAGCAGGGCATCACCTCGATCTCGCTCAACCCGGACAGCGTGATCGCCACCTGGCAGAAGCTCGCCAGCTAAGCAGAATCGATAGGATGCAAGCTCGGCCGCGGGTGCGATGATCGCGCCCATGGTCGACCTGCCGCCCACCGATCCGCCGCCGCCGCGCGTGCTGGCCCTCAAGCTGGGGCTGCTCGCGCTGTGGGCGGCGGTCGGCTTCGGGTCGGTCTATTTCGCGCGCGACCTGGACTTCGTCGTCCTCGGCTGGCCCTTCGGCTACTGGTTCGCGGCGCAGGGCGCGCTGCTCGCCTTCATCGCCATCGTGGTCGTCTATGCGTGGGCGATGAAGCGCCTGCAGCCGGAGGACGGCAGCGAGGGCGTCGAGCGGTGAGCCCGTACGAGCGGCGGCTGCGCCGCATCCTCCTCTCCTTCATCCTGTCCTTCCTGGCGTTCCTGGGCCTGCTCGCCTGGGCCGAGCACCAGGGCCTCTCGCGCTTCTGGCTGGGGCCCATCTTCATCTTCTCCACGGTGATGATGTACGCGGTGATCGGCATCCGCAGCCGCACCACCGACCCGGAGGAGTACTACGTCGCGGGCCGGCGCATCCCGCCGCTGTACAACGGCATGGCCGCCGCAGCCGACTGGATGAGTGCCGCGTCCTTCATCAGCATGGCGGGCGGGCTGTACCTGCAGGGCTACGGCGGCAGCCCGGGCCAGGCCGGCGGCCTCGCCTACGTCCTCGGATGGACGGGCGGCTTCTGCCTGGTGGCGCTGCTGATCGCGCCGCACCTGCGCAAGCTCAAGCTGTACACCGTCCCCGACTACTTCGAGCTGCGCTATGGCGGGCGCGGGCCGCGCGTGGTCGCGGCGCTGTCGGCGGTGCTGTGCTCCTTCGTCTACGTCGTGGCGCAGATCTACGGCATCGGCCTGATCGCGTCGCGCCTCACCGGCGTGCAGTTCGAGATCGGCATCCTGCTGGGGCTGGGCGGCGTGTTGCTCTGCTCCTTCCTCGGCGGCATGAAGGCGATCACGTGGACGCAGGTGGCGCAGTACATCGTGATGCTGCTGGCGTTCCTGATTCCCGTGTCGTGGCTCGCGTACAAGCAGCTGGGACAGCCCGCGGCGCCGCTGGTGTACGGCATGCAGCTGCAAAAGATCTCGGCGCTGGAGGAACGCTTCGCCAACGACCCCGCGGAGCAGCAGGTGGCCGCGATCTTCCTGCGGCGCGCGCGCGAGTACCAGGCCAAGCTGCGCGACGTGGACGCGGCTCTGGCGCAGGAGCGCGCCGGGGCCCAGGAGCGCATCCGCCTGCTCAAGCAGCAGGGCGCGGACTCGGCCCAGGTCTATGCAGCGAACCGCGCACTCGCCGCCTTGCCGCGCGACGCGGCGAGCGCGCGCGAGCTGTGGACGCGCGCCATGCACGAGAGTTACGAGCGCGCGCAGCCGCTCGGCGGCGTGCCGCGCCACAGCCAGCCGTTCGCGGGCGACCCTGGGGGCTCCGCGGCCGAACGCGAAGTCTTCGACGTCTCCCGGCGCAACTTCCTCGCGCTCATGTTCTGCCTGATGGTCGGCACCGCGGGGCTGCCGCACCTACTCACGCGCTACTACACCGTGCCCAGCGTGGCCGCGGCACGCACTTCGGTGGCGTGGTCGCTGTTCTTCATCGCCCTGGTGTACGTGAGCGCGCCGGCCCTCGCGGCACTGGTGAAGTTCGAGGTGATGAACAACCTCGTGGGCAGCAGCTTCGACGCGCTGCCGCCGTGGATCGCGCAGTGGGCGAGGGTGGACCCGTCGCTGCTCTCGGTCGCGGACGTCAACGGCGACCGCGTCCTCCAGTGGGGCGAGATCCGCCTCGGCGCCGACATCATCATGCTGGCCACGCCGGAACTGGGCGGCCTGCCTTACGTGATCTCCGGACTCGTCGCCGCGGGCGGCCTCGCCGCGGCGCTGTCCACCGCCGACGGCCTGCTGCTCACGATCAGCAATGCGCTCGTGCGGGACATCTTCTGGCACGACGTGAAGCCGAACCTGCCGCCCGAGCAGCGCGTGATCCTCTCCAAGTTCGCGCTGATGGCGGTGGCGCTCGTCGCGGCCGTGGTCGCGACGACCAAGCCCGCGGACATCCTCGCGCTGGTCTCTGCGTCGTTCTCCCTCGCCGCCTCGGCGTTCGTCCCGGCCATGCTGCTCGGCATCCTGTGGCGAGGGGCCAACCGCACCGGTGCCACCGCGGGGATGCTCGCGGGCCTGGGGCTTACCGTGGGCTACATGATGGTGAATGCCCCGGCGCTGCGCGCGGCCTGGGGCCTGCCCCCCGGGCAGCAGCTGTGGTTCGGCATCCAGCCGCTGTCGGCGGCGGTGTTCGGCGTGCCGTTCGGTTTCCTGGTCACCTGGATCGTCAGCCTCGCCGCGCGCCGCTCCTAGGGATAGCCCTAGGGGCGGCTGCGCAACCGTGTCAGGCTCGCGTCAGAGCGGGTTCCAACACTGGAATCTCCCCAACATAGGAGACAACATGGCAACAGCTTCCGCCGGCACGTCCGTCGGGTCGGGCGCCGCCGCTGCGCCGATGACGCGCGAGGAGAAGAAGGTCATCTTCGCTTCCTCGCTCGGCACGGTCTTCGAGTGGTACGACTTCTACCTGTACGGATCGCTCGCCGCCATCATCGGCGCGCAGTTCTTCTCGGGCCTGGACCCCACCTCCGCGTACATCTTCGCGCTGCTCGCGTTCGCCGCGGGCTTCCTGGTGCGGCCCTTCGGCGCCATCGTGTTCGGCCGCCTCGGCGACATGATCGGCCGGAAGTACACCTTCCTGGTCACCATCCTGATCATGGGTGCGTCGACCTTCATCGTCGGCCTGCTCCCGACCTACAAGTCGATCGGCGTCGCCGCCCCGGTGATCCTGATCGCGCTGCGCCTGCTGCAGGGCCTGGCCCTCGGCGGCGAGTACGGCGGCGCCGCGACCTACGTCGCGGAACACGCGCCGCACGGCAAGCGCGGTGCCTACACCTCCTGGATCCAGACGACGGCCACCCTGGGCCTGTTCATGTCGCTGCTGGTGATCCTGGGCGTGCGCGAAGCCATGGACCCCAAGGCCTGGGCCGAGTGGGGCTGGCGCATTCCCTTCCTGGTCTCCATCGTGCTGCTGGCCATCTCGGTCTGGATCCGGCTGACGCTGAACGAGTCGCCCGCCTTCCAGAAGATGAAGTCCGAGGGCAAGACCTCCAAGGCGCCGCTGAAGGAATCCTTCGGTGAGTGGCGCAACCTGAAGATCGTGATCCTGGCGCTCCTGGGCCTCACCGCCGGCCAGGCCGTCGTCTGGTATACGGGCCAGTTCTACGCGCTGTTCTTCATGACCACGATCGCGAAGGTGGACGTCACGACGGCCAACCTGCTGATCGCCGCGTCGCTGCTGATCGGCACGCCCTTCTTCATCGTGTTCGGCTCGCTCTCGGACAAGATCGGCCGCAAGCCGATCATCATGGCGGGCTGCCTGATCGCCGCGCTCACCTACTTCACGGTGTTCCCGATGCTGCTGAAGGCCGCCAACCCCGGCCTCGTGGCGGCGCAACAGGCGACCAAGGTGACGATCACCGCCGATCCGAAGCAGTGCTCGTTCCAGGGCAGCCCGATCGCCCGCGAGATCGACTTCACCAGTTCCTGCGACATCTCCAAGCGCGCGCTGACGCAGTCGTACATCCCGTACGAGAACAAGGTCGGCGCGCCCGGCTCGCCCGCCACCATCACGATCGGCGACAAGGTGATCACGGCCCCGACCGCGACGCTGAACGCCGAGCGCCACGGCTTCTCCGCCGAGTCCGCCAAGGCCATCGCGGACTTCAAGAAGCAGGTGGGCGACAGCGCCAAGGCCGCGGGCCTGACGCAGCCGGCCGACAAGTCGAAGATGAACCAGGGCATGGTGCTGGCCATCCTGGTGTTCCTCGTGATCCTGGTGACGATGGTCTACGGCCCGATCGCCGCCATGCTGGTGGAGCTGTTCCCGACGCGGATCCGCTACACCTCCATGAGCCTGCCGTACCACATCGGCAACGGCTGGTTCGGCGGCCTGCTGCCGACGACGGCCTTCGCCATGGTAGCGGCCACGGGCGACATCTTCTACGGCCTGTGGTACCCCGTGATCGTCGCTGCCGCCACCTTCGTGATCGGCATGCTGTTCATCCGGGAAACCAAGGACGTGGATATCTACGCCCGCGATTAAGCTCGTCCCTGACGCACGGAAAGGCCCGCCCCGCGCGGGCCTTTCTTCTTTCGGAGAAGCGGCAACATGACCTTGGCCAAGACGGATGCCGGGCTGCGGATGCTCAAGGACCGGGCGAGCGGGCTCTCGCCCCGGCAGCGCGCGGCCCTGATCCTGTTCGACGGCCAGCGCTCGCTGGAGGAGGTCCTGGCGGCCACTTCCGCGGGCGGCGTCACGCGGGCCGACATCGAGCACCTCCTGGACCTCGGGCTCGTCGCCGACCAGCCTCCGATGCAGCCGTTCAGCGATTCGGGCCCCGGCGGCCTGGACCGCGACCGCTACCTGCAGGCCTACGCCGTGGCCACCGCCCTCACGGCGGAACTGGGGGGCAAGTGGGGCAACCTGGACCTGGCGGTCGAGGCGGCGAACAACCTCGAGGAACTGGAAGCCCTGGCGCCCCGCATCCGCTCCGCCGTCGGCCCCCTGAAGTTCGCCAGGCTCGAGGCGCTGCTGCGCCCCCGCTGAGCCACGGCCCGTCCCGCTGCCCGGCAGCCATCCGCCCGGCGGGCTATAATCGCGGGCTTCGCCTTGCCGCACCCCGTCTTGACGCCGGAGGCGGCTGTTCCAACCCACAAGGAGTATGAATGCGTCACTATGAAATCGTCTTGCTGATCCACCCGGATCAGAGCGAGCAGGTTCCGGCCATGCTGGAGCGCTACAAGGGCATGATCACCGCCGGCAACGGCAAGGTGCACCGTGTCGAGGACTGGGGCCGCCGCCAGCTGGCCTACCAGATCAACAAGCTCGCCAAGGCCCACTTCCTGTGCATCAACATCGAGGCCGACCAGGCCGTGATGTCCGAGCTGGAGCATGCCTTCCGCTTCAACGATGCCGTGCTGCGCCACCTGACCGTGGTCAAGAAGAAGGCCGACACCGGCCCGTCCTCCATGATGAAGACCGTGGAGCGCGAGGAAGCCCGCAAGGCGCAACAGGCGGAGTTCCAGTCGTAAGCGACCGGCTCTCGCCGGGTGTGAACCAGACGATCCTGAGCGCGCGTATCGCGGAGGCCCAAGCCCTGCGCTACACGCCGGCCGGACTCCCGGCCCTCGACCTGCGGCTCGAACACGAGTCGGAAGTCCGCGAAGCGGGCGCCCAGCGGCAGGTGAGGGTGGAAGTCAGGGCGGTGGCCTTCGGGACGGATGCGGAAACGCTCGCGCGGCAGGCGATCGGCAGCGCATTCCGGTTCACCGGATTCCTGGCCGCTCCCCGCCACGGCAAGCACCCGGTCCTGCACATCCAGTCATTCCAGCAAGACACTTAATTCGTAGAGGTCCACCATGGCCACGTTCAAGAAGTTCAACAAGGACAAGCGTCCGAAGCGCAACACCCAGTCGCTGCTGTTCAAGCGCAAGCGCTTCTGCCGCTTCACCGTCGCCGGCGTCGAAGAGATCGATTACAAGGACATCGACACCCTGCGCGACTTCATCTCCGAAAACGGCAAGATCATCCCGGCGCGCCTGACCGGCACCCGCGCGATCTACCAGCGCCAGCTGAACACCGCCATCAAGCGCGCGCGCTTCCTGGCCCTGCTGCCGTACTCCGACCAGCACCGCATCTGAGGAAGTAGCCATGCAAGTCATCCTGCTCGAGAAAGTCGTCAACCTGGGCAACCTGGGCGAGATCGTGAAGGTGCGTGACGGCTACGCCCGCAACTTCCTGATCCCGCAAGGCCGCGCCCGCCGCGCCACCGAAGCGAACAAGGCCGAATTCGAAGCCAAGCGCGCCGAACTGGAGAAGCAGGCCGCCGCCAAGCTGTCCGACGCGCAAGCGCAAGGCGAGAAGCTGTCCGGCCAGACCGTCAAGCTGACCCAGAAGGCCGGCGTGGACGGCCGCCTGTTCGGCTCCGTCACCAACTTCGACATCGCCGAGGAACTCGGCAAGATGGGTTATCCCGTCGCGAAGGCCCAGGTGCGCATGCCCAACGGCCCGATCAAGACCGTCGGCGACAGCACCGTCTCCGTGGCCCTGCACACGGACGTCGTGGTCGACATCAACGTCACGGTCTACGGCGAGACGGCGTAAGCCGCTCCGTCCAGGGAAAGCCGCCTTCGGGCGGCTTTTTCTTTGGGGTGCGGAGAAAAGAACGCAGAAAGACCCGCAAGCCACGGCCATCTCCACAGGCAGCAGCGACTTATCCACAGAAGCTCCCCAGCGTTATCACTGGACATGCTTACAGGGGCGGCTGGACAATCCATGCCTGAGAAACGAGTGAGTCCATGTCCGCCGTCCTGAGCACCGTCGAAGACGATTTCCCCCGCGACCGGCAGGTGGCGCAGCTGCGCATCCCGCCCCATTCCATCGAGGCCGAGTCCAGCGTGCTCGGCGGCCTGCTGCTGGACAACGGTGCCTGGGACCGCGTCGGCGACCTGCTGGTCGACGAGCACTTCTACCGCTACGAACACAAGCTGATCTATGGCGCCATCGGCGGCCTCGTCAACGGCAACAAGCCGGCGGACGTGATCACCGTCTTCGAGGCGTTGCAGTCGCAGGGCAAGGCGGAGGAAATCGGCGGCCTGGCGTACCTCAACTCGCTCGCGCAGTACGTGCCGAGCGCCGCGAACATCCGGCGCTACGCGGAGATCGTGCGCGAGCGCTCCATCCTCCGCAAGCTGATCTCGGCCTCCGACGAGATCGCCACCCAGTCCTTCAACACGCAGGGCAAGCCGGTCGAGAAGATCCTCGACGAGGCGGAGCAGAAGATCTTCAACATCGGCGAGGAGGGCTCCCGCTCCAAGCAGGGCTTCCGGGGGATGGACAGCCTGGTCGTGGAACTGCTGGACCGCGTCCAGGAGATGGCCGACAACCCGAACGACATCACGGGCGTGCCGACCGGCTTCTACGACTTCGACCGCATGACCTCGGGCATGCAGGCGGGCGACCTGATCATCCTGGCGGCACGCCCCTCGATGGGCAAGGCGCAGCCGCTGGATGCGCGCGTGCGCACCCGCACCGGCTGGAAGGCGATGGGCGACCTGGAAGTGGGGGACGCACTGGCGTCGGTCGACGGGCGTCCTTCGATCGTCACCGGCCTCTACCCGCAAGGCGTGAAGCAGGTCTACCGCGTCACCTTCTCCGACGGCCGTTCGGCGGAATGCTGCGCCGAACACCTCTGGAAGGTGCATTGCCGGCATTGGGACGCGCCCAGGGTCATCGCCACGACCGAGCTCATGGCGTTGCTGGCCAGGAAGCGCTACCAGGGCCGCGTCTGGATCGAGCCGGCGACCGGCGACTTCGGGCATGACGAGCCGCTGCCGGTCGACCCGTGGGTGCTGGGCGCGCTCCTCGGCGACGGCTGCCTCACGCGCACCGGCAGCGTGATGTTCTCCAGCGCGTCCCTGGAGGCGCTGGCCCGCATGGAAGTCCGCGTGGGCGAGCCGATGACGCTCGTGCACGCGGGTGCCGATGACTACCGCATCGTTCGGGACGGCGGGGCGCATGCCAAGGGGGTGCAAGGCGTCCGGCCGAATCCCCTGCGCCAGGCCCTGCAGGACCTGGAGCTCTCCGGGCTCCCGAGCGAGCGCAAGTTCATCCCGCGGGTGTACCTCGAGGCGAACCGCGCAGCGCGCCTGGACCTCCTGCGCGGCCTGCTCGACACCGATGGCTGGGTGGAGAAGTGGGGCAGCATCCGCTTCTCGACCGCGAGCCGGCAGCTCGCCGATGACGTGGCGGAGCTCGTGCGCTCCCTCGGCGGCTGGTGCTCCATCACGGCCAAGCAACCGCACTTCACGAACGCAGCGGGCGAGCGCGTTCCCGGCCTGCCGGCCTGGGTCTGCCACATCAGCCATCCGCGGCCGCGCAGCCTGTTCCTGCTGTCGGAGAAGCAGGCGCGGGCGCCGGAGTCCGGGCTGCGCAAGAAGCGGCTGACCGTCACCGCCATCGAACCCACCCGCGAGGTGGCATGCCAGTGCATCTCCGTCAGCCATCCTGAGCACCTGTACATCACGGACGGCGACGTCGTCACCCACAACACCTCCCTGGCCATCAACATCGCCGAGCACGTCGCCCTCAACGAAGGCCTGCCCGTCGCCGTGTTCTCCATGGAAATGGGTGCCGCGCAGCTCGCCGTGCGTATCGTGGGCTCGATCGGCCGCATCGACCAGGGCCACCTGCGCACCGGCAAGCTCACCGACGACGAGTGGCCGCGCCTGACCGAGGCCATCGAGAAGCTGCGCAACATCCAGCTGCACATCGACGAGACGCCGGGCCTGTCGGTGAGCGAACTGCGCGCGAACGCGCGGCGCCTGGCGCGCCAGTGCGGCGGCAAGCTGGGCCTGATCGTGGTCGACTACATCCAGCTGATGAGCGTGTCCAGCGGCATGAGCGACGAGAACCGCGCCACGGCCGTGGGCGAGATCTCGCGGGGCCTCAAGATGCTGGCCAAGGAGCTCGGCTGCCCGCTGATCGCGCTGTCGCAGCTGTCGCGCGCGGTGGAGCAGCGCACGGACAAGCGTCCCATGATGTCGGACCTGCGGGAATCCGGCGCCATCGAGCAGGACGCGGACGTGATCATGTTCATCTACCGCGACGACTACTACAACAAGGACACCAAGGAGCCCGGCGTCTCCGAGGTGATCATCAGCAAGCAGCGTAACGGCCCGACCGGCACCGTGAAGCTGGCCTTCCTGAAGCAGCTGACCAAGTTCGAGAATCTCGCCTCGGGCAACGCCGACTTCTAGGAAGTGGTTTAACGCCGATTTCCTACGCCGCGCGGGCGGCGCGCGCGTGATCCTCCGGAACAACACACCGGAGACACAGCATGGCGCGCGAAGAGATCGACCTGTTGCCGACCCTGGCGGAAGCCTCGGCCCCCTTCCTGGCCACCGAGCACCTGCAGCCCGAGATCGACGACGAGGCGTCGCCGATCGAGAAGCTCAAGGCCGTGGACGAGGCCCGTGACGGCTTCCCGGGAGAGCACTGGATGGTGCTCGCGATGGGCGTCGCCGTGTGGCAGTTCACCCGCAAGGACCGCCGCTGGTACGTGCGGGCCCTCGGCGGCTTCCTCGCGACCACGCTCGTCGCGCGCGCCGCCAGCGGCCGCCAGGGCCTGTCGAAGGTGCTGCGCTACACGCCGCTGGGGCGCGGCATCAGCGCGTGCCCGCCGTGCACGCAGGAGCGGCTGGACGCCCGGAAGCGGGCGTCTGCCACTCACCACTGACCCTCCGTCGCCGTCGCGCATGCGGCGCTTGATGGATGTCAGGGGCGGTTGAAGTCCTCGATGTCCCACCGAACCCGGTGAAGACCAAGAAAAAAGGGGCGCGATGCGCCCCTTTTCCATGCCCGTGCGGTCAGAGCACTTCGCTCGCGAAATCCGCCAGCCGCGAGCGCTCGCCGCGGGCCAGCGTGATGTGCCCGCTGTGGGGCCAGCCCTTGAACTTGTCGACCGCGAACGTGAGGCCGGAGGAGCCTTCCGTGAGGTAGGGCGTGTCGATCTGCGCCAGGTTGCCCATGCAGATGATCTTGGAGCCCGGCCCCGCGCGCGTGATCAGCGTCTTCATCTGCTTGGGCGTCAGGTTCTGCGCCTCGTCGATGATGACGTACTTGTTCAGGAAGGTCCGCCCGCGCATGAAGTTCATGCTCTTGATCTTGATCTTCGAGCGGATCAGCTCGTTCGTGGCGGCGCGGCCCCATTCGCCGGCGCTACCTTCGGTCTTGCCGAGCACCTCGAGGTTGTCGTCGAGGGCGCCCATCCAGGGGCCCATCTTCTCCTCCTCGGTGCCGGGGAGGAAGCCGATGTCCTCGCCGACGCTCACCGTGGCGCGCGTCATGATGATCTCGGTATAGCGGCGCTCGTCCAGCACCTGGGTGAGGCCCGCGGCCAGCGCCATCAGCGTCTTGCCGGTGCCCGCCGTGCCGGACAGCGTCACGAAGTCGACCTCCGGATCCATCAGCAGGTTCATCGCGAAGTTCTGCTCGCGGTTGCGCGTCGTGACGCCCCAGACGGCGTTCTTCAGGTGGCCGTAGTCCTTCAGCGTCTTGAGCACCGCGGTCTTGCCGCGAATCTCGATCACGCGCGCATACAGGCTCGGCTCGCCGGGCGCCTCGAAGAACACGAACTGGTTGATGAACAGGCTGGGCACGATGGGCCCGCTGATCCGGTAGAAGGTGTGCTGGCCCGACTGCCAGCTCTCCACCGTCTTGCCGTGCTTGGACCAGAAGTCCGCGGGCAGGGCGAGCGAACCCGAGTACATCAGGTCCAGGTCGTCCAGCGTCTTGTCGTTGCGGTAGTCCTCGGTGTTCAGGCCCAGCGCGCGCGCCTTGACGCGCATGTTGATGTCCTTGGACACCAGCACCACCTGCCGCGGCGCGTGCTTCTCCTGCAGCGCCTGCACGACGCTCAGGATCTGGTTGTCCGCCTTGCCCGGCGGCAGGCCCATGGGCAGGCCCGTGGGCGACAGCGGCATGGTCTGGAAGAACAGGCAGCCGCCGGACTCCTTGTGCCCGGTGCTGTCGAGGCGCAGGCCGTCCTTGATGTCGGCGCCCTGGGCGCTCGCGAGCTGGTCCAGCGAACGGCTGGCCTGCCGGGCGTTGCGCGCGACTTCGGTCGTGCCCTTCTTGTGGCCGTCCAGCTCCTCCAGCACGACCATCGGCAGGAAGATGTCGTGCTCGTCGAAGCGGAACAGGCTCATCGGGTCGTGCATCAGGACGTTGGTGTCCAGCACGAAGACCTTGGACGGGCCCGTCGATCTCTTCTTCTTGGGCTGCGGCGCGGGGACGGTGACGTCCTTCTTCTTGCGCGCCGGCTGCGGCTCCTCGAGGTAGGTCTCGACTTCGGCGTCGTACGCGCCCGCGGGCACGTCGCCGCCGCCTGCGCGGGGGTCGAAATCGTCCTGGGCCTGCGGGTGCTCGGCGAGCACGCTATCGGCCGAAGGCGCCTCCGATTTTCGCGCCGCCTTGTGCGAGGACCGGGCCGGGGCGTCGAAGGCTTCCGGCGAGAGCATGGCAGCGCGCTTGGTCGGGGCGGGGGGCAGGGGCATGGGTGGTACGACTTCCTGTTGAGGTACGGCGGAAACAAAAAAGCCGCCAGGCGGGCCGGGCGGCTTCTTCGGGACTGACGGTGATGACGCTTCGCGTCTCGATCAACGGCATGAGCCCATTATGCATAGCAGGCGTGACAGGACAATGTCGGACGCCATGCTGTTGTGCTGGAGCATCAAAGCCCAGCCGTAGGCCAGCGGGAGGCTCAGGCAGCCTTCTTCAGCAGCTTCACGGCCTTCAGCACGTCGTCCACGTGGCCCGGAACCTTCAGGCCACGCCACTCCTGCTTCAGGATGCCGTCGGCGCCCACCAGGAAGGTGCTGCGCTCGATGCCCTTCACCTTCTTGCCGTACATGATCTTGTTCTTCACCACGCCGAACATGTGGCACATCTTCTCTTCGGTGTCGGCGATCAGCTCGAAGGGCAGTTCGAGCTTGGTCTTGAACTCGTCGTGCGACTTCATGTTGTCGCGCGAGACGCCCAGCACCACGGCGCCGGCCTTCACGAAGTCCTTGTACTTGTCACGGAACTGCATCGCCTCGGTGGTGCAGCCCGGGGTGTTGTCCTTCGGGTAGAAGTACAGCACCAGGATCTGCCCCAGGTGGGACGTGTTGGTCACCTTGATGCCGCCGGTGGCGTTCGCTTCGAATTCTGGAAGGGGTTTGTTGACAACGATCGCCATAGGTCCTGGTGCGGTGTGTGGTTCTGTGTGACAGTCTGCGCGGTGGCGGCAAGGCTACGCGCAGGCCCGGCCGCAACTGGAGATTTTACCGCCAAACGCCTCTTCGGCGCCTCCTGCTTCAGGACGGTTGATCGAGGAGAAGGGCCACTGCCACCTCCCGCCCCTCCTGCGCCAGGATGTTGTAGGTGCGGCAGGCGGCCGCCGTGTCCATGGTCTCGATGCCGATGCGCGCCTGCGCCAGGGGGGCGATCCAGGCGGGCCGGGGGAAGCGGATGCGCGGCCCGCTGCCGAAGATCACCACTTCGACCTTCAGCGCGGCGAGCTGCGCGAAGTGTTCCGGTCCCAGCTCCTCGTAGCTGCCTGCCCAGGCGAAACGTTCGCCGCGCGAGCCCAGGACGACGTTGTGCGTGATCTTTTCCGCCCCGGCGCCCGAACCCACGCCCACCCAGCCGGGGCCGTAGCCGGTGATGGTCTGTGCGTCGGACTGATCGGGCTGGAGCTTCAAGGGGGATCCGGAGAGGGTGGAGATGGCGGCCCTCTCGGAAGAGCCGCAGGCAATCTATGGTCAAATTATAGGTTTCACCTCCTCTCACCGCCTTGCGGAGGGCCTTTGAAGACCGTCCAGAAATCCACCAAGCTCGCCAACGTGCTGTACGACATCCGCGGTCCCATCATGGACGCGGCCCGGCAGATGGAGGAAGAAGGGCACAAGATCATCAAGCTGAACATCGGCAACCTCGCGCCGTTCGGCTTCGATGCGCCGGAAGAGATCCAGCAGGACATGATCCGCAACCTCGCGAACTCCGCGGGGTACTCCGACAGCAAGGGCATCTTCGCCGCGCGCAAGGCGGTGATGCACTACACCCAGCAGCAGGGCATCCAGGGCGTCACGCTCGACGACATCTGGCTGGGCAACGGGGCGAGCGAGCTGATCGCCATCGCCACCAACGCGCTGCTGAACGAGGGCGACGAGCTGCTCATTCCCTCGCCGGACTACCCGCTGTGGACCGCCTGCACGGCGCTCGCCGGCGGCACGCCGGTGCACTACCAGTGCGACGAGGCCAACGGCTGGATGCCGGACCCGGCGGACATCCGCCGCAAGATCACCCCGTCCACCAAGGGCATCGTGGTGATCAACCCGAACAACCCCACCGGCGCGCTGTACTCCGACGAACTCCTGCGCGAGATCGTGGCGATCGCCCGCCAGCACAACCTGGTCATCTTCGCCGACGAGGTCTACGACAAGGTCCTCTACGACGGCGTGAAGCACACCGCGATCGCGAGCCTGTCGGAAGACGTGCTGACGCTCACGTTCAATTCGCTGTCCAAGAGCTACCGTTCCTGCGGCTACCGCGCCGGCTGGCTGGTGGTCTCCGGCGACAAGAAGGCCGCCGCCGACTACATCGAGGGCCTCACCATGCTCTCGAACATGCGCCTGTGCGCCAACGTGCCGGGCCAGTGGGCCATCCAGACGGCGCTGGGCGGCTACCAGAGCATCGGCGAGCTGGTCGGCCCCGGCGGGCGCCTGCGCCGCCAGCGCGACCTGGCCTACGAGCTGATCACCGCCATTCCCGGCGTCACCTGCAACAAGCCGCAGGCCGCGCTCTACATGTTCCCGCGGCTCGACCCGAAGATGTACCCCATCGCGGACGACCGCCAGTTCTTCCTGGAACTGCTGCAGGCCACGCGCGTGATGCTGGTGCAGGGCTCCGGCTTCAACTACCCGGACAACAACCACTTCCGCATCGTCTTCCTGCCGCACGAGGACGACCTGCGCGAGGCCGTCGGCCGCATCGCGCGCTTCCTAGACCAATATCGCAAGCGTCACTCGAAATGAATCCGATCCAAGTCGGCCTGCTGGGCATAGGCACCGTGGGCAGCGGTGTCTTCAACGTCCTGAAGCGCAACCAGGCCGAGATCAAGCGCCGCGCGGGCCGCGGCATCGAAATCACGATGGTCGCGGACCTCGACACCGCCCGCGCGGAAGCCGTCGTCGGCAGGAACGCGAAGGTCGTCAAGGACGCCCGCGAGATCATCGCCAACCCGGACATCGACATCGTCATCGAGCTGATCGGGGGCTACGGCATCGCGCGCCAGCTCGTGATGGAAGCCATCGCGCAAGGCAAGCACGTCATCACCGCCAACAAGGCGCTGCTGGCCGTGCACGGCACCGAGATCTTCGCCGCCGCGCACGCCAAGGGCGTGATGGTGGCCTTCGAAGCGGCGGTGGCCGGCGGCATCCCGATCATCAAGTCGCTGCGCGAAGGCCTCACCGCCAACCGCATCGAGTGGATCGCCGGCATCATCAACGGCACCACCAACTTCATCCTGTCGGAGATGCGGGACAAGGGCCTCGATTTCGACGTGGTGCTGAAGGAAGCGCAGCGCCTGGGCTACGCGGAGGCGGATCCCACCTTCGACATCGAAGGCGTGGACGCCGCGCACAAGGCGACGATCATGAGCGCCATCGCGTTCGGCGTGCCGGTGCAGTTCGACAAGGCCTACGTCGAGGGCATCACCAAGCTCTCGTCGCAGGACATCGAGTACGCGGAGCAGCTGGGCTACCGCATCAAGCTGCTGGGCATCACCAAGCGCACGGCCCAGGGCATCGAGCTGCGCGTGCACCCGACGCTGGTGCCGTGCAAGCGCCTGATCGCCAACGTGGAAGGCGCGATGAACGCCGTGGTGGTGCAGGGCGATGCCGTCGGCACCACCCTCTACTACGGCAAGGGCGCGGGCTCCGAGCCCACCGCCAGCGCCGTGATCGCCGACCTCGTGGACGTGACGCGCCTGCACACCGTGGATGCCGCGCACCGCGTGCCGCACCTCGCGTTCCAGCCGGACGCGATGAGCGAGGAAGCCATCCTGCCCATGAGCGAGGTGGTCACGAGCTACTACCTGCGCCTGCGCGTCGCCGACCAGGCGGGCGTGCTGGCCAAGGTCGCGAGCCTGCTGGCGAACGCCGGCGTCAGCATCGACGCGATGCTGCAGCGCGAAGCCTCGGCGCTGGGCGGCAAGGGCGCGACGCAGACCGACCTGATCCTGCTCACGCACACGGTGCGCGAAGGCACGATGAACGAGGTGATCGCGCAGATGCAGGGCCTGGCCACCGTGCTCGCGCCCATCGTGCGCATCCGCAAGGAAGAACTGGCCTGAGGGCCGAGGACCATGCTGTACCTGTCCACCCGCGGCCATCCCGACCGCAAGCACTTCTGCGAGATCCTGCTGGAAGGCCTGGCGCCGGACGGCGGGCTCTACCTGCCCGAGTCCTACCCGAAGGTCGATGCGGCCACGCTCGCGAAGTGGCGCGGCCTGCCGTACCACGCGCTCGCCTTCGAGATCCTCTCCCTCTACATCGACGACATCCCGGCCGAGGACCTGCGCGCCATCACGCGCAAGACCTACACCGAGGAGGTGTTCGGCACGCAGGCGATCGTCCCGCTGAAGCAGCTGGAAAAGGGCGTGTACCTCGAAGCCCTGTCCAACGGCCCCACGCTGGCCTTCAAGGACATGGCCATGCAGCTGCTCGGCAACCTGTTCGAGTACGAGCTCGGCCGCCGCGGGGAGGAGCTGAACATCCTCGGCGCGACGTCCGGCGACACCGGCAGCGCCGCCGAATACGCGATGCGCGGCAAGAAGGGCGTGCGCGTCTTCATGACCTCGCCGCACGGCCGCATGAGCCCCTTCCAGCAGGCGCAGATGTTCAGCCTGCAGGACGCCAACATCCACAACCTCGCGATCGAGGGCGTCTTCGACGACTGCCAGGACATCGTGAAGGCGGTCTCCAACGACCTCGCGTTCAAGCGCAAGTACCGCATCGGCACGGTCAATTCGATCAACTGGGCGCGGCTCGTGGCGCAGGTCGTCTACTACTTCGCCGGCTACTTCCAGGCGACGAAGTCGAACGACGAGCGCGTGAGCTTCGCGGTGCCTTCCGGCAACTTCGGCAACATCTGCGCCGGCCACGTCGCGCGCATGATGGGCCTGCCGATCGCCAGGCTCGTGCTCGCGACGAACGAGAACGACGTCCTCGACGAGTTCTTCCGCACGGGCGTCTACCGCGTCCGGGGCAGCAAGGACACGTACGAGACCTCCAGCCCCTCGATGGACATCTCCAAGGCGAGCAACTTCGAGCGCTTCGTGTTCGACCTGCTGGAGCGCGACGGCGCGAAGGTGCGCTACCTGTTTGCCGAGGAGCTCGCGGCCAAGGGGCGGTTCGACCTGTCGCACGCCGCGCTGGCAGGCCGGGAGCAGTACGGCTTCGTGTCCGGCAAGAGCACGCATGCCGACCGCCTCGCGACCATCCGCGACACCTTCGAGCGCTTCGGCACGATGATCGACACGCACACCGCCGACGGCCTGAAGGTCGCCCGCGAGCAGCTGCAGCCCGGCATCCCCATGATCGTCCTCGAGACCGCGTTGCCGATCAAGTTCGCCGCGACCATCGTGGAGGCGCTGGGCCGCGAGCCCGACCGCCCCGCGAAGTTCGCGGGCATCGAGAACCTCCCCAAGCGCGTGACCGTGCTGCCCGCCGACGCGGAGAAGGTGAAGCAGTTCATCGCCGCGCACTGCGCATGAAGGTCGTCGGCTTCGCCGGTTACTCCGGCTCGGGCAAGACCCATCTCGTGGAGCAACTGATCCCCGCGCTGAAGCTGCGGGGCCTGCGCGTCTCCGTCGTGAAGCACGCGCACCACAAGTTCGACATCGACCATCCCGGCAAGGACACGTACCGCCACCGCGAGGCCGGCGCCTTCGAGGTCGTGGTCGCCTCGGACCGGAGGCTGGCGCTGATGCGCGAGTTCGAGCAGCCTGCCGAGCTCTCCGTGCACCACCTGATCGCGGAGCTCTACGACGGCGTGGACTGGGTCCTGGTGGAAGGCTTCAAGCAGAGCAACCTGCTCAAGGTCGAGATCTGGCGGCCCGACGCCGGCAAGCCCGCGCGCTACCCGGACGACGACTTCGTCGTCGCGATCGCCACCGACGCGCCCGACCGCCTGCCCGCGCCCACCCTGCGGCCCGTGCTGGATCTGAACGACCCCGATGCCGTCGCGCAGTGGCTGGTCGACAATGGGGACCGGTTCGACTACGACCCGGAGCGATACGCATGACCGAGAAGCGTCCGCCGCTGCGCCCCCTGGACGACGCGCTGCTGGAGCTGCTGTCGCACGCGCGGCTGCTGCCCGGCACCGAGAGCGTCGCCACCTTCGAGGCGGATGGACGCGTGCTGGCGGAAGACCTCGTCTCGCCGCTGCAGGTGCCGCCGCAGGACAACAGCTCCATGGACGGCTACGCCGTGCGCGTGGCGGAGATCGCCGACGAAGGCGTGCCGCTGCCCGTGAGCCAGCGCATCCCCGCGGGTGCCGCTGCGCAGCCGCTGCAGCCCGGAACCGCGGCCCGCATCTTCACCGGCGCGCCCGTGCCCGAAGGCGCCGACGCCATCGTGATGCAGGAAGACACGGAGCAGCTGCCCGACGGCCGCGTGCGCATCCAGCGCGTGCCTTCGGCGGGCCAGTGGATCCGCCGCAGCGGCGAGGACATCACGCGTGGCAGCACGGTGCTGGCGCGCGGAGAGCGCATCGGCCCCGCCGCGCAAGGCCTGGCTGCGAGCATCGGCCGCGACCGCCTGGTGGTGGCGCAGCGCCCGCGCGTGGCCCTGTTCTCCACGGGCGACGAACTGGTGATGCCGGGGCAGGTGGCGCCCGAGGCCATGAAGCCCGGCGCCATCTACAACTCCAACCGCTTCTTCCTGCGCAGCCTGCTGCTGCGGCTCGGCTGCGAGGTGCAGGACCTCGGCATCGTCCCGGACCGGCGCGATGCCACCATCGAGGCGCTGCGGACCGCGGCGCAGAGCAACGACCTGATCCTCACCAGCGGCGGCGTGTCCGTCGGCGAGGAAGACCACATCAAGCCCGCCGTGCAGCAGCTCGGCTCGCTGGACCTGTGGCAGATCGCGATGAAGCCGGGCAAGCCCTTCGCGTACGGCCATGTGGGCCATGCGCATTTCATCGGCCTGCCAGGCAACCCCGTCTCGAGCTTCGTCACCTTCCTCGTCCTGGTGCGGCCCTTCCTGCTGAAGCTGCAGGGCGCGGCGCAGCTGTCGGCGCGTGCCGTGCAGCTGCGCGCCGACTTCGACTGGCCCCGGCCCGACAAGCGCCGCGAGTTCCTGCGCGCGCGCCGCGACCTCGAAGGCGGGCTCACGCTGTTCCCGAACCAGAGTTCCGGCGTGCTGACGTCCACCGTGTGGGCCGACGGGCTCGTGGACGTGCCGGCGGGGGCGACCATCGCGCGCGGGGACTTCGTGCGCTTCCTGCCGCTGGCGGAGTTGCTGGCATGAAGGTCAGGATCCGTTATTTCGCCTCGATCCGCGAAGCGGTGGGGCAGGGCAGCGAGGAGCTGCAGACCCGCAGCGAGACGCTCGGTGCGCTGCGCGAGGAGCTCGTCGCGCGCGGCGCGCCTTATGCCGCCGTGCTCGCCCGCGGGCGTGCCGTGCGGATGGCGCTCGACCAGGTGATGAGCGACGAGTCGGCTGCCTTGCGCGAAGGCGCCGAGGTCGCGTTCTTCCCGCCCGTCACCGGGGGCTGAGCATGGCCCGCGTCTCCATCCAGACCGAGGATTTCGACGTCGCCGCCGAGATCGCCGCGCTGCGCGCCGGCGACGGCGGTGTCGGCGCGGTGTGCAGCTTCATCGGCACCGTGAGGGACCGCAGCGACGGCAGCGCCGTCACCGCCATGGAGCTGGAGCACTATCCCGGCATGACGGAGAAGGCGATCGAGCACATGATCGACGAGGCGCTGCGCCGCTTCGACATCCGCGGCGTGCGCGTGATCCATCGCGTGGGTCCGTTGAAGGTCGAGGACCAGATCGTGCTGGTCGCCGTCACCTCCGCCCACCGCGGCGAAAGCTTCCAGGCCTGCGAGTTCCTGATGGACTACCTGAAGACGCAGGCGCCGTTTTGGAAGAAGGAAAGCACGCCGGAAGGCGAGCGGTGGGTGGACGCCCGCGTCGCCGACGATGCTGCGCTTCGCCGCTGGGGCATCGACAGCGCGAATTCGTAGGCTGGGTTGCGCGCCAGCGCACCCCAGCTTCGCGGCGCTCGCCTGATCGCTGGGGTGGCTTCGCCAACCCAGCCTACTTCGGCGTGAACCCGCTCGCCTTGATGATCCTGTCCCACGTCGCCGTATAGCTCGTCACGCGCTTCGCGAACGCGGCCTGCGGCTGGTATGCCACCGCCAGGCCCATCGCGGCCAGGTGCTCGCGCACGTCCGGCATCGCGATCACTTTCGCGAGCGCCTGGTTGAAGCGCTCCACCACGGCGGGCGGCGTGCCCGCGGGCGCGAAGAAGCCGTAGTAAGGCAGTTCCTCGAGGCCGGCGACGCCCAGTTCGGCGAAGGTGGGCACGTCGGGCAGGATGGCCTGGCGCTTGTCGCCGATCACGGCCACGATGCGCAGCCGGCCGGCCTTGTGGTTCTCGATGAAGTCGGGAACGGACGCCACGCCGGCCTTGATCTGGTTGCCGAGCATGTCGGCCATCATGGGCGCGCCGCCGCGGTAGGGCGCCGCCTGCAGGTCCAGCTTGTACCGGGCGGCGACCATGCCGACCAGGAACTCGGGGATGGACGCGGGCGCCGGCACGCCGATCGTGTCCTTGCCGCCGGAGGTCTGCACGTGGCGGACGTACTCGGCCACCGACTTCGCCGGCGTGCCGCCGGAGACGGCCAGGGCGTTGGCGAAGGTGGCGAAGCCCGAGACGGGCACGAAGTCCACCGCAGGATCGAAGCCGGGGTTCTTCGTCACGAGCGGCAGGATCGAGATCGAGTGGTCGTGGCTGAGGAAGAGGGTGTTGCCGTCCGGCGCCGCCGCCTTGAGCGCCTGCGCCGCGATCTGGCCTCCCGCGCCCGCGCGGTTTTCCACCACCACCGGCGCGCCGAGCTGGTCCTTCAGCTTCTCGGCGAGCGTGCGCGCGATCGCGTCGGTGCCGCCGCCGGGCGGGAAGCCGACCAGGATGCGCACCGGGGCGCCCGATTGGGCCTGCGCAAGGCCGGCGGCAAGGGTGAACAGGCCGGCCAGCGCGAGGCGGCGCAGCGGGCGGAAGCGGGAGGTGTCGTTGTCGGGCATCCGGCGAGCATACCGGAGCGTCGCGTCACGCCACCTGACGCGTGGCTGGCGCGGGCGGCGGCACGAACGCGGCGCGCGCCTCGTCCTCGAGCCCGCCGGTGAGCAGCTGCAGCAGCTCCAGCAGCTGGTCCTGCTGCTCGCGATTGAGCGGCGCCATGAGGCGCCGGTACGCGCGCTCTGCAGGCTTCTGCGCCTGCTGCAGGATGCGCTCGCCCTCGCGCGTGAGCGTCACCGACACGTTGCGGCGGTTGTCCTCGGCCGGCCCGCGCGCCACGAAGCCGCGCGCCTGCAGGCCGCGCAGCACGCGCAGCACCGTCACCTTGTCGAAGCCGAGCGCGCGCGCGAGGGTCGACTGGCCGAGGCCCGGATGCGCCTGCAGCACCGTGAGCACGCCGAACTGGGCAGGCGTGAGGCCGAGGTCCTTGCAGGCGTCCTCGAAGACGGCGGCCGAGATCTGGTGCGCGCGGCGCAGCAGGAAGCCGGGGCGGGCATACAGCCGGGACAGGCTGACGGGGGTCTTCTGCGGGGCTGGCAAAGGCGGGGTCCTTGGGGTATGCGCCGATTGTGCCTCGTCCCGCGCCGCGCATACTCGTTAGCATGCCAACTCGCAAGCCCCGCAACGCAATGAACCTGCTTGTCCGTGCGGCGACAGCCGCCCTTGCCCTGTGCAGCCTCGCCGCCTTCGCGCAGGCGCCCCAGCCCGCGGCCGCGGGCGTCCCGCTCAAGCTCATCGTGCCGTTCACGCCCGGCACGGGCATCGACATCGTGGCGCGCACCGTCGGGCCGCGCCTGAGCCAGCGGCTCGGCCGCCCCGTCGTCGTGGAAAACCGCGCGGGCGCCTCGGGCAACATCGGCACCGAGGCGGTGGTGCGCGCCCCCGCCGACGGCAGCACGCTGCTCGTGAGCGTGAACACGCTCGTGATGAACAGGAGCCTGTATCCGCAACTGCCCTTCGACCCGGTGAAGGACCTCGTCCCGGTGTCGCTCACCAGCTGGGGGCAGCTGATCCTGGTGGCGCCGCCCAGCACCGGCTTCAAGACGGCCGCAGACCTGGTCGCCGCAGCGAAGGCGAAGCCGGGCAAGCTGAACTACGCGAGCCCCGGCGTCGGCACGCCGCACCACATGTCCATGGAGCTGTTCAAGCAGACCGCGGGCGTGTTCCTCACCCACATCCCGTACCGCGGCACGGCGCAGGCCGTCACCGACCTGCTGGGCGGCCAGGTCGATGCGATGTTCCTGCCCATCCACGTGGCGCTGCCGCACGTGAAGGCCGGCAAGCTGGTGGCGCTCGGCATCGGCAGCGACAAGCGCCATGCGCTCCTGCCGGAGCTGCCCACGCTGAAGGAAGCGCATGCGGGCGACGTGAACGTCGACATGTGGTACGGCATCTTCGCGCCGCCCGGCACGCCGGCCGACCAGGTGCAGAAGCTGAACCACGAGCTGCGCGACATCCTCGGCACCGCGGAAGTGCGCACCGCGTTCCAGACGCAGGGCATGGACCCGGCGACCAGCTCGCCCGACGAGTTCCGGCGCCTCGTCGCGCGCGACGCGGACCGCTGGGCGGGCGTCGTGAAGCGCGCGGGCATCAAGGCCGAATGATGCGCATTGCCATCGTCGGGGGCGGCATCGGCGGCCTGGCGCTCGCGCTCGGCCTGCACCAGCGCGGCATCGCGTGCGACGTGTACGAGCAGGCCCCGGAAGTGCGCGAGCTGGGCGTCGGCATCACGCTGCTGCCGCATGCGATGCGCGAGCTGGCGAAGCTGGGCCTGCAGCCACAGCTGGAGCCGCTGGGCATCGAGAACCTGGAAAGCGTCTTCTTCAACCGCTGGGGGCAGTTCATCTACCGCGAGCCGCGTGGCCGCCACGCGGGCTACGAGGTGCCCGAGCTCGGCATGCACCGCGGCAAGCTGCACGGCGTGATGTACCAGGCCGCCCTGCAGCGGCTGGGCACGGGGCGCATCCATCTCGACCACCGGCTGGTCGGCCTGCAGCAGGAGCAGCAGCAGGTCACGCTGGCCTTCCAGGACCGCGAGGGCCGCTTGCGCCCCGCCGTGGATGCCGACATCGTGATCGCCTGCGACGGCGTGAACTCCGCGGTGCGCCGCCAGTTCTATCCCGACGAGAAGCCGGCCTTCGCAGGCATCAACACCTGGCGCGGCGTGACGGTGCACGAGCCCATCCTCACCGGCAAGAGCTACCTGCGCATCGGCTCCATCGACACCGGGAAGATGGTGATCTATCCCATCATCGACGACGTCGACGGACAGGGCCGCCAGTTGATCAACTGGGTCGCGGAGATCCGCGCGGCGGACATGGGCATGAACGAATGGAACCAGCCGGGCCGGCTGCAGGACTTCCGGCCCGTGTACCAGGACTGGAAGTTCGACTGGCTCGACGTGCCTGCACTGATCACCGGCGCGAACGAGATCCTCGAGTACCCGATGGTCGACAAGGACCCGGTGCCGCGCTGGACCTTCGGCCGCGTCACCTTCCTCGGCGACGCGGCGCACCCGATGTATCCGCGCGGCTCCAACGGGAGCGCGCAGGCGTTGCTCGACGCGGCGACGCTCTCCGGCCTGCTGGCCGCGGGCGGCGATCCCCTCGCGGCGCTGCAGGCGTACGAGGCGCAGCGCCTGCCCGCGACGGCGAAGGTGGTGGAGACCAACCGCACGGTGCCGCCGGACTTCATCATCATGAAGGCGGACGAACTCAGTGGCGGCAAGCCCTTCCCGGGCACCATCGACGACCTCGTGAGCCAGGAGGAACTGCGGCGGATCTCGGACGACTACAAGACGGTCGCCGGCTTCGCGCTGGAGAAGAAATGATGCGGGGAACGCTGGGGTGCACTTCGTGCAACCCAGCCTACGCGCCTCGCACGCGAAAGGGTTGATTCACGGCGCATCGTAGGCTGGGTTGCGCCGCAGGCGCACCCCAGCTGGCAGCCTCAATTCAGGTACCGCGGCTTCGCCCCGTCGTCGTCCTGCGCCGGCTCCGGCGCCGCGAGTGGCACGAAGGGCTCCCGCCATTGCGACTGCAGCAGCGCCTGGTCCAGCAGGTGCATCAGCCCCTGCATCAGCTTGGGCTGCATCTCCATCTGGAAGCTGCGCGGCTTGGCGTCGCCGTGGGGCGGGCGCTCGTTGAAGTTCAGGCGCAGCGGCCCGCTCGCCAGCGGCGTGGCGTCGACGTCGGTCACCAGCAGCGGGTCCTCGCCGAGCGGCAGCCGGTGCTGCCCTTCCTTGTAGGGCGTGTCGAAGTCCGCGTGCTGGAGGAACTCCTCCTTGCGGAATTCGGCGAGCATCTTCTTCAGCTCCGGGTTGGCACCCGACAGCGACGCGCCGGCGGATTCCAGCTTGAGCAGGTGCTCGGTCAGCAGCTTCGAGAGCAGCGGCCACAACCCGACCATGAGCCGGCGGGTCAGCCACATCCGCATCTCCTCGCCTTCGACGGTGTTGATGCGCATGAGGATGCGGTCCTGCTCGGGCAGGTAGGTGACCGACATCTGGTGGATCTGCATCATTTGATTCTAGTCACCCCGGCTGGGCTGGAACGCGTCCTACAGTCGGACCTTGAAAAGTACCGGGCTCGACCTATCTGGGCCGTAACGGAGTATTTCATGCGACTCGACAAGCTCACGACCAAATTCCAGGAGGCCCTGGCCGACGCCCAGAGCCTGGCGCTGGCCAACGACCACGCCTACATCGAGCCGGCCCACCTGCTCGTGGCCATGCTGCGGCAGGAGGACGGGCCGCGCGCGCTGCTGCAGCGCGCCGGCACCAACGTGCCGGGGCTGCTCGCCGCCGCCGAAGGCGCCATGCACAAGCTGCCGCAGGTGCAGGGGCAGGAGCAGGTCCAGATCGGCCGCGACCTCGCCGCGCTGCTGCAGCAGACGGAGAAGGAGGCGCTCAAGCGCAACGACCAGTTCTTCGCCAGCGAGCTGTTCCTGCTCGCGGTGGCCGAGACCAAGCAGGACATCGGCCGCATCGCCCGCGAGAACGGGCTCACCCGCAAGTCGCTGGAAGCGGCGATCGACGCCGTGCGTGGAGGCCAGAACGTGGACAACCCCGAAGCCGAAGGCCAGCGCGAGTCGCTGAAGAAGTACACCCTCGACCTCACCGAGCGCGCCCGCCAGGGCAAGCTCGACCCCGTGATCGGCCGCGACGAGGAGATCCGCCGCGCGATCCAGGTCCTGCAGCGCCGCACCAAGAACAACCCCGTGCTGATCGGCGAGCCCGGCGTGGGCAAGACCGCCATCGTCGAAGGCCTGGCGCAGCGCATCGTGGCGGGCGAGGTGCCGGAAACGCTCAAGGACAAGCGCGTGCTGTCGCTGGACATGGCGGCGCTGCTCGCCGGCGCCAAGTACCGCGGCGAGTTCGAGGAGCGCCTGAAGTCCGTGCTGAACGAGCTCGCCAAGGACGAAGGCAAGACCATCGTCTTCATCGACGAACTGCACACGATGGTGGGCGCGGGCAAGGCCGAAGGTGCCATGGACGCGGGCAACATGCTCAAGCCGGCGCTCGCGCGCGGCGAGCTGCACTGCGTCGGCGCGACCACCCTGGACGAATACCGCAAGTACATCGAGAAGGACGCCGCGCTGGAGCGCCGCTTCCAGAAGATCCTCGTGGGCGAGCCGAGCGTGGAGGCCACCATCGCCATCCTGCGCGGCCTGCAGGAGAAGTACGAGGCGCACCACGGCGTGGACATCACGGACCCCGCCATCGTGGCCGCCGCGGAGCTCTCGCACCGCTACATCACGGACCGCTTCCTGCCGGACAAGGCCATCGACCTGATCGACGAGGCCGCTTCCAAGATCAAGATCGAGATCGACTCCAAGCCGGAAGCCATCGACCGCCTCGACCGCCGCATGATCCAGCTGCAGATCGAGCGCGAGGCGATGAAGAAGGAGAAGGACGAGGCTTCGCAGAAGCGCCTGGGCCTGATCAACGACGAGATCGTCCGCCTGCAGAAGGAGATCTCCGACCTCGAGGAAGTGTGGAAGTCCGAGAAGGCCGCCGCGCAAGGCAGCGCCCAGATCCGCGAGGAGATGGAGAAGGTCAAGTTCCAGATCGAGGAGTTCAAGCGCAAGGGCGACTTCAACAAGGTCGCCGAGCTGCAGTACGGCAAGCTGCCCACGCTCGAGAAGCAGCTGAAGGAAGCGCAGGCCGCCGAGACCGCCAAGGGCAAGAGCGGCAAGCCGCAGCTGCTGCGCACGCAGGTCGGCGCGGAGGAAATCGCCGAGGTCGTGGCGCGCGCCACGGGCATCCCCGTGTCCAAGCTGATGCAGGGCGAGCGCGAGAAGCTGCTGCTGATGGAAGGCAAGCTGCACGAGCGCGTGGTCGGCCAGGACGAGGCGATCGCCGCGGTGGCCAACGCCATCCGCCGCTCGCGCTCCGGCCTCTCCGACCCGAACCGGCCGACGGGCTCCTTCCTGTTCCTGGGCCCGACGGGCGTGGGCAAGACGGAGCTGTGCAAGGCGCTGGCGAACTTCCTGTTCGACAGCGAGGAGCACCTGATCCGCGTCGACATGAGCGAGTTCATGGAGAAGCACTCGGTGGCCCGCCTGATCGGCGCGCCGCCCGGCTACGTGGGCTACGAGGAGGGCGGTTACCTCACGGAAGCCGTGCGCCGCAAGCCCTACAGCGTGATCCTGCTCGACGAGGTCGAGAAGGCGCACCACGACGTGTTCAACGTGCTGCTGCAGGTGCTCGACGACGGGCGCCTCACCGACGGCCAGGGCCGCACCGTGGACTTCAAGAACACGGTGATCGTCATGACCTCCAACATCGGATCGCACATGATCCAGGCGATGGTGGGCAAGCCCTACGAGGACGTGAAGGACGCGGTGTGGGACGAGCTGAAGAACCACTTCCGCCCCGAGTTCCTGAACCGCATCGACGAGACGGTGGTGTTCCACGGACTCGACGCGCAGCACATCGCGCAGATCGCGAAGATCCAGCTGCGGGTGCTGGAGCAGCGCCTCGCGAAGATGGACCTGCACCTGCAGGTGTCGCCGGCGGCGCTGGAAGAACTGGCGAAGGTGGGCTTCGACCCGGTGTTCGGCGCGCGGCCGCTCAAGCGGGCGATCCAGCAGCGCATCGAGAACCCGCTGTCGCGGCTGATCCTCGAAGGGCGCTTCCCGCCCAAGAGCACCATCCCGGTGGAAGTCGACCCGGTGCGCGAGCCCGGCGTCTTCCACTTCGGCGAGCGCGAAGGCTCGCCCCGCGAAGCGGCCACCGCCTGAGGTCGCGGGCCGGGAAAGCCGGGGCCGGGCCCCGGCTTTTCCCTGCCCTTACCATCTCCTCCATGCCCCTGATCCTTTCCTTCCTCCTCCGGGCCGTGCTGGTCCTCGCGGGCCTCGTCTTCGTCGCGAGCCTCTTCGCCGTGTTCGTGCTGCTGCTCGCGCTGTGGTCGGTGCGGGCGCTGTGGGCGCGGCTGACGGGCCGGCCGGTGCATCCCTTCGGCATGCGCTTCGGGCCGCGCCAGGGCTTCGAGGAGATGATGCGCCGGGCCAGTGGAGCCGCGAGCCGCACGCCGCGCGCGGACGCCGCCGCGGGCTCGCCGCGCGTGCGCCTGGGCGACGTCACGGACGTCGAACCGCGCCAGCCCTGAGGCGCGCCTTTCCTGCCTCGCGCAAAGGGGCGACACAATGCGTGATCTTCCTACCGTGCTGTAGGCGCAAGACTACGTGACCGATCAACGCGACGTCTCTTAATGTCTCTGTCGGGGCCGTGAAGGCCCGGGAGGCACAGGAGACGGCCGTGAAGCTGCAACGCCTTGCCGCGATCGAGCACACCGGGGCACCGCCCCAGGGGCCCTGGGCCGCGCGTGTCATCCGCGTGGGCATCGCCGACGACCATCCCATCACGCGCACGGCGCTGCGCTGCTACCTCGACGAGCAGGACGGCATCCGCGTCATCGCGGAGGCTGCGTCCGGCCGCGAGGCGATCGACCTGGTGCGCACGCAGGCCGTCGACGTGCTGCTGCTGGACCTGGACATGCCGGGGCAGAGCGGCATCGACGCGCTCACCATGATCAAGGCCAAGGCCGAACACGTGGGCGTGATCGTGCTCTCCGGCTATCCCGAACACCAGTACGCCGTGCCGCTGATCCGCAATGGCGCCAGCGGGTACCTGAACAAGGCCTGCGAGCCGACCGAGATCATCGACGCGATCCGGCGCGTGGCGCAGGGCGGGCGCTACATCACGCCGGTGGTCGCCGAACTGCTCGCGACGCAGGTGATCACGCCGACGCCGGGCGGGCTGCACGAGCAGCTCTCCGCGCGCGAGCTGCAGGTGTTCCTGAAGCTCGCGCAGGGCTGCACGGCGGGCGAGGTCGCGGCCGAACTGTCGCTCAGCGCGAAGACCGTCAGCACCTACCGCGCGCGCCTGATGCGCAAGCTCGATGCGCGCTCCAACAGCGACCTCACGTACTACGCCCTCAAGCATCGTTTGCTAGACTGAGCGCGTGACGGACAAGAACAAGAAGCCGCGCATCGTCATCATCGGTTGCGGGTTCGGCGGGCTGGAGGCGGCCCGCGCCCTCGAACGCGCCGACGTCGACATCACCGTGGTCGATCGCACCAACCACCACCTGTTCCAGCCCTTGCTGTACCAGGTGGCGACGGCGGGACTGTCGGCGCCCGCCATCGCCGCGCCGGTGCGGCACCTCTTTCGCCGCCAGGCCAACGTGACGACGCTGCTCGGCGAGGTCGCCGACATCGATCCCGCCGCGCGCACGGTGCGCCTCGCCGACGGCGGCACGCTGCCCTACGACCACCTCATCGTCGCCGCCGGCGCCACGCACAGCTACTTCGGGCGCGACGACTGGGCGCGCTTCGCGCCGGGGCTCAAGACCCTCGCCGACGCGTTCGAGATCCGCCGCCGCGTGCTGTTCGCCTTCGAAGCCGCGGAGAAGGAGGAAGACCCGGCGGCGCGCGCCGCCTGGCTGACCTTCGTGGTGATCGGCGCCGGCCCCACGGGCGTGGAGATGGCGGGCACGCTGGCGGAGATCGCGCGCCACACCTTGCCCGGCGAGTTCCGCCACATCGATCCCGCGGGCGCGCGCATCCTGCTGCTGGAAGGCAGCCCGCGCGTGCTGCAGGCGATGCCCGAAGCACTGAGCGCGTCCGCGCAGAAGCAGCTGGAGCGCCTGGGCGTGGAGGTGCGCACCGCCTCGCGCGTGACGGCGATCGATGAAGCCGGCCTGGAGGTGCAGCCGCCCGAAGGCGCGGCGTACCGCCTCCCGAGCCGCTGCGTCGTCTGGGCCGCGGGCGTCGCGGCCTCGCCGCTCGGGCGCCAGCTCGCGGCCGCGACCGGCGCCACGGCGGACCGCGCCGGGCGCGTGCAGGTGGAGCCCGACCTCAGCCTGCCCGGCCACCCGGAGATCAGCGTCATCGGCGACCTCGCCGCGGCCCGCAGCTACCTCGCGGGGCACGAGCCGCGGCCCGTGCCCGGCGTGTCGCCCGCGGCCAAGCAGATGGGCCGCACGGCGGCCGCGAACATCCTGCGGCGGCTGCGCGGCGAGGCGACGCAGCCTTTCCGCTACCGCGACTACGGCAACCTCGCGACCATCGGCCGCAATTCGGCGGTGGTGGACTTGTGGACGCCGTGGCGCCGCATCGAGTTCAGCGGCTGGTTCGCGTGGGTCTTCTGGCTGTTCGCCCATATCTACTTCCTGATCGGCTTCCGCAACCGGATCGTCGTGCTGATCGACTGGGCGTCCGCGTACTGGAGCTCGCAGCGCTACGCGCGCGTGGTGACCGGCATCGCGCCCGGCACCACGGACAACTAGCGACCGCGCAGGCGCCGCGCGCCGCCGTGGCGGCGGTCCGCCTTCTCCGCCACCGGCTTGCCGGCGGCGATCCGCTCCGCGTTCGCCGTGAGCTTGTCCAGCGCCGCTTCGAAGGCTTCGAGTTCCGCGGGAGAGAGCACGGACAGCACTTCGCCGTTGAAGTGCACCGACTGCGGGAACAGTTCGTCGTACAGGCGCCGGCCTTCTTCCGTGAGGTCCACTTCCGCGCGGCGGCGGTCCTCCAGGTCCGCCACGCGCCGGATCAGGCGCTTCTCCGCCAGCTCGGTGATGTGGCGCGAGGTCCGCGGCCGCTCCAGGTGCGCGCGCTGGGAGAGTTCCGAGGGCGACATCGCGCCATGCGCCGCGAGCAGGGCGATCAGCCGCCACTCGCGCCGCGTGATGCCGTAGCGGCCCTCGCACAGGCGGATCACCATCGCCCCGCTTGCCGCGAAGAGGCGGCTCAGGCGGTAGTTCAGCAGGTCGTCGACGGTGCGCGGGCGGTCCAGGGACATCGGCTCGGATAGTTGTATAGATGAATTATCGGGTCGGCTCCTAGACTGGACGGCATCCTTTGAAGCCCCACCCGATGTCGACTTTCCCATCCTCTTCCGCCCTGCGCACGCAGGTCGGCATCATCGGCGCCGGCCCTTCGGGCCTGATGCTGGCGCAGATCCTGCACCTGCAGGGCATCGAATCCGTCGTGCTCGAGCGCTCCAGCCAGGAGCACGTGCGCGCGCGCCTGCGCGCCGGCGTGCTGGAGCAGGGCACGGTGGAAATGATGCGCGAGTTCGGTGTCGGCGAACGGGTCTCCACCGTCGGCCTGAAGCAGCGCGCGATCGACTTCCGCTTCCACGGCGAGTCGCACCCGATCGACTTCGAGCGCGAGTGCGGCCGCAACACCTGGGTGTATCCGCAGCACGAAGTCGTCACCGACCTGATGGCCGCCCGCGAGCGCAGCGGGCAGCCGGTGCTCTACGAGGCGCCCGTCACGCGCATCGAGGGACTCGAAGGCAAGCGGCCCGTGATCCACTTCGAGCACCGCGGCGAGTCCGTCCGGCTCGAGTGCGACTACGTCGCCGGCTGCGACGGCTTCCGCGGCGTGAGCCGGTCCGCCATTCCCGCGGACAAGCTGAAGGTGTACGACCGCATCTATCCCTTCGGCTGGCTGGGCATCCTGGCCGAGGCGAAACCGGCCATCGAGGACATCACCTGGGGCTGCCACGAGGACGGCTTCGCGATGATGAGCATCCGCTCGCCGAGCGTCACGCGCCTGTACCTCCAGTGCGAGCCCGACGAGACCCCGGACGCCTGGTCCGACGACCGCATCTGGTCCGAACTGCACAAGCGCCTCGACGTGCCCGGGCTGCCGCCGGTCAACGAAGGCCGCATCACGCAGAAGGGCGTCACCGCCATGCGCAGCTTCCTCTCGGAGCCCATGCAGCACGGCCGCCTGTTCCTCGCCGGCGACGCCGCCCACATCGTCCCGCCCACGGGCGCGAAGGGCCTCAACTCCGCGCTGGCGGACGTGAAGGTGCTGGGACGCGCGCTCACCGAGCACTACCGGCACGGCAAGGGCGAATGGCTGGAGCGCTATTCGGACATCTGCCTCAAGCGCATGTGGCTGGTGCAGCGCTTCTCCGCCGGCCTCTGCACGATGGTGCACCAGTTCCCCGGCGAGAACCCCTTCGTGCGCAGACTGCAGCGCGCCGACCTCGAGTACATGACGACCACCGTCCCCGGGCGGCTGGAGTTTTCCGAGAACTTCACCGGGCTGCCCGTCGCGGCCTGAGCACAGGAGAGAGAACATGGATCCCCGCTCCCTTCCCGCACGCCGGCGTTTCCTCGCGCAGGCCGGCGCCGCCGCCGCCACCACCTTCGCCTGGAGCGGCTTGCACGCGCAGGGCGACACCTGGCCGTCGCGCCCGATCAGGATCGTGTGCAACTTCCCCGCGGGCAGCTCGCCCGACGCGCTGGTGCGCGCCGTCTCGCAGCCGCTGCAGCAGGCGCTCGGCCAGCCGGTGGTCATCGACAACCGGGCGGGCGCGAGCGGCATCATCGGCGCGGAAGTCGTGGCCAAGTCGCCGGCGGACGGCTACACGCTGCTGATGACGGCGGGCAGCACGATCACGACGAACCCGCATGTCTTCGCGAAGATGCCGTTCGACCCGGCGAAGGACCTCGCGCCGGTGGCCGCGCTCGCGCGCCTGAACCTGTTCCTCGTCACGCGCGGCGACCTGCCGGTGAAGAACGTGCGCGAGTTCCTCGCCTACCTGAAGAAGAACCCGGGCAAGCTCACGTACGGGTCGGCCGGCAATGCCACCGGCCTGCACCTCGCGGGCGAGATGCTCAAGAGCCAGGCCGGCGTGTTCGCGGTGCACGTGCCTTACCGGGGCGCGTCGCTGGCGCTGCAGGACCTGCTGGGCGGCGCCATCGACTTCTATTTCGACCCGGGCATCGCGCTGCAGCACGTGAAGGCGGGCAAGCTGAAGATGCTGGCCATCGCGGCGCCGCAGCGCTCGCCCTTGTATCCCGACGTGCCGACGCTCGACGAGGCGGGGCTGAAGGGATTCGACGCGGGCACGACGCACGGCCTCTACGCACCCGAGGGCGTACCGGCCGCGATCATCGAGCGGCTCAATCGCGAGGTGAATGCCGCGCTGGCGCAGCCGGCGGTGAGGGCCCAGATCTCGGCGCTCGCGGCCGATCCTTCACCGCTCACGCCGGCGCAGTTCGACGCCCTGATGCGCGAGGACAGCCGCCGCTACGGTGCCGTGATCAAGGCGCGCCACATCACGGCGTCGTGACGGCCGGGTCGGCGGGACGCAGGGGGTCCAGGCCTTCGCGCTCCCACCCTTCCCCGAAAGTCTCGATGGGATGCTGGGTGCGCTCGGTGCCGTTGCCGCAGATCATCTGGTCCGCCGCGCAATAGCGGTCGCAACCCCAGCAGGTGCGCTCGGGGTGGGCCGGATGGATCGGAAACTTCTTGGCCATGGATCCATTCTGGAAACCCGCCGGCGCCATGGTTTTGCGTTCGGTCAAATGCAGTGGACGGCCCCCGCGCCGCACCGCGCGATCGCATACTCGGCCTCTCGCATCCCGGGAGCGACCATGCCCTACCTGCAGCACATCGGACCCGTCACGGCCCTCGTCGCCGGCATCCTGATCCTGATCATGCCCAGGCTGCTGAACTACATCATCGCGATCTACCTGATCGTGATCGGCCTCGTCGGCCTCTTCGGCCGCTAGGTCTTCGTGCCCATGTGGTGGGCGTAGAGCTTCTGCATGCCGCCCAGCCAGCGGTCGTAGTCCTGCGCCTTGGCGAGGAAGTACTGCTGCACCTCCGGGTGGGGCAGGGCGAGGAAGCGCTCCTCGCGCATCGTCTGCACGACGACTTCCGCCACCTGCTCGGGCGTGAGCACGCCGTTGATGCCGGCCGAGCCGGTGCCGTCGCGCGTCATGTCCGTCTGCACGGACTGGGGGCACAGGCAGGAGACGCGCACGCCCTTGCGTCCGTAGGCGATGCGCAGCCACTCCGCGATGGCGACCGCCGCGTGCTTCGTCACGCCATACGGCGCCGTCTCGACGATGTTCAGGAGTCCGGCGGCGGAAGCGGTGACGAGGAAGTAGCCTTCGCCGCGCGCCACCATCTCCGGCACGACCGCGCGCGCGGCCCACACGTGGGCCATGCCGTGGATCTTCCACATGCTGTCCCAGAGGGCGTCCTCCAGCTCCATGCCGCCCATCTGTCCGAGGATGCCGGCGTTGGAGATGTAGGCGTCGATGCGGCCGAAGCGCTCGCGCGCCTTCGCCACCAGGGCCTGGATCTCGGTCTCGCGGCTCACGTCGCAGCGCACGGCCATCGCCTGCGCACCGATCGCCTCGGCCACGCCCTGCGCACGCTCCAGGTTCACGTCGGCCACCACGACGCCCTGCGCGCCCTCGCGCGCGAAGCGTTGCGCCAGGCCCGCGCCGATGCCGCTCGCGGCGCCCGTCACCACCACCACCTTGTCCCTGATTTCCATGTGACCTCCGAGATGTGGCGCCGAGTATCGGACCTCCGCGGGCGGGCGCCAGCCCCGCAGGCGACATGCCGCTGCCGTTCCGCGCGCACGCGGCGTCCGAGCTCGCTGCGACGCGCGAGCTCAGGCAGTGGCCGCCGTCGCGCGCGGCGCCAAGGGGGGCGCCTGCACCCGGCGGGTACGCGCTCCGACAGCAGCGCGGCCCGGGCGTCCTACACGGTCGGGCTGCCGGCTTGGCGATCATCCTTTCCAGACAAACACGGAGAGATGGCCATGACCGCCATTGCACAAGACGACATCTGGCAAGAACAAGTGGATGACCCCGAGGTCCGCATCGACGGCCGCATCCGTCCGGACATCGAAGACGCGTACTGGCAGAGCGTCTACTGGGCCCAGCCCTACTACCGGGCGGGCCTGTCTTACGACGACTACGCCGCCGCGTACTGCGCCGGCTATATCGGCTACGCCCAGTACGGCGGCCGGTACGAAGACGCCGAGAAGTCGCTCTGCGCGAACTGGATCCGCATCAAGGGCGACTCGCGCCTGAGCGTCGAGGACGCGCTGCTGGCGATCCGCGCCGCCTGGGACCACGCCGCCATGGCGCCGGCCGAGCTCGAGGAGGACCTCGAGGAGCTCGTGCCTTCGGAGTTCATCGCCGCCCGCAGCGGAGCGGCGCAGCAGCCGGCCTACGCCGCAGCCTGACGGAACGCCTGTGCGGCCGTGCGCCGCACAGGCATCGCCGCGGTCCTACAGGCCGGGTCGGGCGCGCGCCGCAACATGGTGCGCATGACGCAGCCGTTCACCGTCCAGGACCTCTATCTCCACCAGGTCGTCAAGGAACTCGATGCCAGCGCGGATGGCGCGCAGGTCGCGTGCACCTTGCGTTCCGTGGACCGCGAGCAGGACGACTATGTCTCCTGCATCTGGTCGGTCCCCGCCGACGGCAGCGCCCCGCGCCAGCTGACCCGCGGCCCGGGCCAGGACCAGGCCCCGCGGTGGTCGCCCCAGGGCGATCGCCTCGCGTTCATCTCCAGCCGCGGGGGATCGCCCCGCGTCCACCTGCTGCCCAGGGACGGCGGCGAGGCGGTGGCCATCGGCCAGCTGCCCGGCGCGGTCTCGGACCTGCGCTGGCTTCCCGACGGCCGGGCCCTCATCGTGTCGGCGGCCGTTCCCGTCGATCCCGACTGGCGCGGTGAGCGGCCGGCGGGGCGCCAGCCGAAGCAGCGCAAGGTGCAGCCGCAGGTCGCGTGGAAGCTGCCGTACAAGAGCGACGGCATGGGCTACATGCTCGCGCGCGAGATCCACCTGTTCCGCCTCGACGCGCAGAGCGGCGAGCACCGCCAGCTCACGGATGGCGCTTTCGACGTGCTCGCCTGCGGTATCTCCGCGGACGGCCGGCAGCTCGCGTACACGCGCACGCGCGAAGGCCGCTTCGCGCACCGCTCCGACCTCTGGACCAGCGACATCGAAGGCCGCCAGCCGCGCCAGCGCACGCACGAATTCGCGACCGTGATGAGCCCGCTCTGGTCGCCCAACGGCCGCTGGATCGCGTTCTCCGCCACGCGCGCCGAGGGCGATGCACAGACCAGCCTGTACCTGCTGGAAGAGGCCACGGGCAAGGTCCGCCGCCTCGGCGACGCGGACCTGCAGGTCGCCGACCCCGCGTCCGTGCACTGGACGGGGGACGCGCGCGGCCTCGTGTTCGTGCGCCAGGTGCGGGGCCGCCACCAGGTGGTGCGCATCGCCGTCGATACCGGCAAGCTCGACGTGCTGGTGGAAGGCAACCGGCAACTCGGCGCGTTCGCGCCTGCCGGCGACGTCCTCGTCTACGCGGTCGACCATCCTTCGCAACCGAGCGAGGTGCACGCCTGCACGCCGGGGCAGGGCGAGCGGCAGCTGAGCGACTTCAACCCCTGGTGGAAGGAGCGCACGCCCATCCTCGTGGAAACCTGGGAGTTCGACGTGCCGGACGGCCGCGGCGGCCGCGAGAAGATCGAAGGCTGGCTGCTGCGCCGCGAAGGCGCGAGCGGCCCGCTGCCGCTGCTCAACGACGTGCATGGCGGCCCGGCCGCCTATGCGCTGCTCGATTTCGACACCAACGTCTACTGGCAGGTGCTGTGCTCGCAGGGCTGGGCCGTGCTCGCGCTCAACGCGGTGGGCTCGGCGAGCTACGGGCGCGAGTTCTGCGACCGCCTCATGGGCCACTGGGGCGAGTACGACCTGCCGCAGCACCTCGCGGCCTTGAAGCAGCTGCGCGACGAAGGCGTGTGCGACGAGCGCATCGCCGTCGCCGGCAAGTCCTATGGCGGCTACCTGAGCGCGTGGGCGATCGGGAAGAGCGAGACCTTCCGTGCCGCCGTGGTCATGGCGCCGGTGGGCAACATCGAGACGCACTACGGCACCTCCGACGGCGGCTACTACGCCGACCCCTACTACATGGGCACGGAGGAACGCTTCGACCGCAAGTTGGCGAAGGAGCTGTCGCCGATGGCGCACGTGGAGAAGGCGACCACCCCCACGCTCTTCCTCCAGGGCGCGGAGGACGAGCGCTGCCCCAAGTGCCAGTCCGAGGAGCTGTTCGTGAGCCTGATGCGCGCGGGCGACACGCCGGCGGAACTGGTGATCTACCCCGACGAAAACCACACCTTCCTGGGGGAAGGCAGGCCCTCGGTGCGCGAGGACGCGGCGCAGCGCATCATCGACTGGGTGGGCGAGCACACGAGCCGGGCGCCCGCGCCGCACCGCCAGCAGCAGGACACGCAGGCCACGCAGGGCGAAGGCGGCTGACCTCAGGGCGGCAGCGCGCCGCCCTGCAGCCACTGCTCCAGGCTGTCGATGAAGGGCGCCTGCCCGGCGATGAGCTTGCGCCGGGCCTCCTCCAGCCCGAACCACGCGACGCGGTCCACTTCGGGAAAGGATTGCAGGCGACCCGAGCGCGGCGGCCACTCCATCTCGAAAGGGTTGCTCACGAGCCGCGCGGGATCGGCGTCGCCCTCGAAGGCCCAGGCCATGATGCGCTTGCCGCTCTTCTGCCGCAGCTCGCCGAGCGGCACGAAGGGCGGGCCGCTGGCGAAGCCGGTCTCCTCCAGGAATTCGCGCTGCGCCGCGGCGAGCGCGTCCTCGCCGGGCCCGATCTCGCCCTTGGGCAGCGTCCACGCCGCCTCGTCACGGCGCGACCAGAAGGGGCCGCCGGGATGCGCGAGCAGCACTTCGGTGCCGCGCGCGGCCCGGCGGAACATCAGCAGGCCGGCGCTGCGAATCGTGCTCACGCGGCCAGTGTAGGGCCGTTCCGCGGCTGGAAGCGGCTGGGCGGCTGGCCCATCGCCGCCTTGAACATCGCGGTGAAGGCGCTCTCGCTGGCGTAGCCGCTCGCGAACGCCACCTGCGACACGGACACGCCGCGCGCGAGCAGCGGCAGCGCGTGCGCCAGCACCGCCTGCTGCCGCCACTGCTGGTAGCTCGTGCCCAGCTGCTCGCGGAAGAGGCGCGCCATCGTGCGCTCGCTCGCGCCCACGTCGGCAGCCCACTGCGCCAGCGTCGCGCGTTCCGCGGGGGCGCGCAGCACGGCTTCGCACAGGGCGCGCAGGCGCTTGTCGCCGGTCTCGGCGGGCGGCAGCGGCACGCCGAGGCCGTGCGTGTCCGCGGCCTGCAGTTCGTCGAGCAGCAGCGCGGTGAGCAGCGTCTCGCGCGGGCGGGCGAGTTGCGGTTCGTCCAGCGCCTGCACCAGCTCGCGCAGCAGCGGCGACACCACCAGCACCCGGCAGCCGTTCCAGCCGGCAGGAGCGACCGACGCGTCGACGTACAGGGTGCGGAACTGCGCGGCCTGCAGCACGTGCACGGAGTGCAGCGCGTCGGGCGCGATCCAGACCGCGCGCGAAGGCGGCACGATGTAGGTCACCTCGCCGCTGGCGCTGCCCGGGTCGGCGGCCCCCACCTGCAGGATGCCGCTCGCGCAGTACGCCACCTGCGCCCACGCGTGGCGGTGCGGCTCGAAGTGCGCGTCGGCGGCGAGGGCGCGCGAGCGCACGCGCACCGGCCGGCTGCGCGTGGGCCGGAAGCGCACGGCGTCGGCGTTGGGAACGACGGAAAGGCGGCTGCGTGGCATTGGCCGATTTTCGCCGAATCCTGTCTTTCCGTCGCATTCCGGAAACGCCGCCGGGCCCGTACGATCCGCCCATGCGTTCCGCCACCGCCCTGAACGGGCCCGTCCCCCTGCGCCGCGACGCCGGCGTGATCGGCCTCGTGGGCCTTGCCCACCTCGTGAGCCACTTCAGCCAGCTGCTGCTGCCCCCGCTGTTCCCCTGGCTCAAGGACGCCCTGCACGCGAGCTACATCGAGCTCGGCTTCCTGATGACGATCTTCTTCGTCGTCTCGTGCGCGGTGCAGACGACCTCCGGCTTCCTCGTCGACCGCTTCGGCCCGCGGCCTGTGCTGTTCGCGGGCCTGGCGCTGGTGGCCGCCGCGGCGTTCGGTTTCGCGGCGAGCCCGAACTACTGGTCCATGGCCTTCTTCACGATCGTGGCCGGCCTGGGCAACGGGGTGTTCCACCCCGTCGACTACACCTTGCTGAACCGCAAGGTGAGCGCGCCGCGCCTGGGCCACGCGTACAGCGTGCACGGCCTCACGGGCAGCCTGGGCTGGGCGGCCGCGCCGGCGCTGGTCGTTCCTCTGGCGATCGCCTTCCACTGGCGCGTGGCGCTGGCCGTGGCTGGCTGCGTCGCGCTGGTGGTGCTGGTCGTGCTCTGGTTCCAGCGCGCGACGCTGGACCTGGCACCGACGGCGCGTCCCGCCGCGCAAGCGTCCGCAGGCGACGACACCTTCGGCTTCCTGCGCATCCCCGCCGTGTGGATGTGCTTCGCCTTCTTCTTCGTCTACGCCGTGGTGCTGAGCGTGGTGCAGGCCTTCGCGCCGGAAGCGGCGCGCCAGCTGCACCAGGTGCCGGTGGCGATGGCCGCCGCCTGCCTCACGGTGTACATGGTGTGCAGCGCCGGGGGCATGGTGGCGGGCGGCTTCCTCGCGACCGACCCGGCCCGCTGCGAACGCGTGTTCGGCGCCGGCTTCGCGGTGGCGGCCGCGATCGCGCTGGCGGTGGGCTTCGCGCCCGTTCCGGGCGTGCTGGTCCCCGTGCTGTTCGGCGCCATGGGCTTCGCCGCGGGCCTGGCGGCGCCGTCGCGCGACATGCTCGTGAAACGTTCCACGCCGGAGAATGCCAGCGGCCGCGTGTACGGCGTGGTCTATTCCGGGCTGGACATCGGCCAGGCCGCCGCGCCGCTGGTGTTCGGCGCCATGATGGACCGCCACAACTGGCAGGGCGTGTGGCTGGGGCTGGTCCTGATGCAGACGCTCCTGATCGCCAGCGCCTTCAACGTGCGCCGGGTCCGGCGCACGGCGCTGGCCCCCGCCACCTGAGGGCCGGACCCGAGGCGCGCGGTTACATCCGCGCGCTATCCTTCGTCCCATGTACGCCGCGTATTTCGGGCTGAAGCAGGAGCCGTTCTCGATCGCGCCGGACCCGCGCCTGCTGTTCATGAGCGAACAGCACCGCGAAGCGCTGGCGCACCTGCTGTACGGGGTGCAGGGGGGCGGCGGCTTCGTGCTGCTCACGGGCGAGATCGGCACCGGCAAGACCACCGTGTGCCGCTCCTTCCTGGAGCAGGTGCCGGAGCACGTCAACCTCGCCTACATCTTCAACCCCAAGCTCACCGTCCTGGAACTGCTGGAGACGGTCTGCCACGAGTTCGGGGTACCGGTGTCGCTGCCCGCGCAGCGCGCCGCGACGGTGAAGGACTTCATCGACCCGCTCAACGCCTTCCTGCTGCGCGCGCACGCCGAGGGTCGCAACAACGTGCTCGTGATCGACGAGGCGCAGAACCTCGCGCCCGAGGTGCTGGAGCAGCTGCGGCTGCTGACCAACCTGGAGACCAGCGAGCGCAAGCTGCTGCAGGTGATCCTGATCGGGCAGCCCGAGTTGCGCGAGATGCTCGCGCGCCCGGAGCTGGAGCAGCTGGCGCAGCGGGTGATCGCGCGCTACCACCTGCAGGCGCTGTCGCGCGAAGAGAGCGAGCAGTACGTGCGCCACCGGCTGGAAGTCTGCGGCCTGCAGCGGCCGCTGCCGTTCGACCGCGGCGCGCTCAAGCTCGTCCACGCGGCTTCGGGCGGCGTGCCGCGGCGGATCAACCTGCTGTGCGACCGCGCGCTCCTGGGCGCCTATGCCAACGGCGAAGGGCAGGTGACGCGCGGCATCGTCCGGGAGGCGGCCGCCGAAGTCTTCCCCAAGGTGCCGCGTGCACGCCAGGGCGGCTGGCCGCGCACCGTGCTGGCCGCCGGCGCGGGCCTCGCCGTCGGCGCGGGCCTGCTCGCCGCCGTTACGCGCGTCACGGAGCCGCCGTCGCTGTCGCACCTGTCGCTCACCGTCACCCCGCGGCTGTCCGCGACGCCCGCCGCCGCGATGCCGCCGGCCGCGCCCTTGCGCGTCGCCGCGACCGCGCCGGCGCGTCCCCCGACCTTGCACCATGACGAGAACGCGGCGTGGCGCGAACTGGCCGGGGCCTGGAAAGTCGCGCTCCCGGAAGGCACGGGCAACCCGTGCAGCGCCTTCGCGCGCGAGCAGGTCCACTGCTTCGAGAAGAACCTGAGCCTTGCCGTCATCCGGCAGCTGGGGCGGCCGGGCATCGTCACGCTCGACGCGGACACCGGCCGGCCCTCGTACGCGCTGCTCGTGGGGCTGAACGAGCAGTCCGCCACCTTGCAGGCCGCGGGCACCGAGCAGACGGTCACGCTGGCCGCGCTCGCGCAGCGCTGGCAGGGCGACTTCGCCACCTTGTGGCGTGCCCCCGAGGGCTACCGCGACACGCCGCGCGACGGACAGGGCGGCGCCGCCGTCGACTGGGTGGCGGCGCAGCTCGCCAGCGCCCAAGGCACGCCCGCGCCCAGGCGGCCCGCGCGGCTCGATGCGAAGCTGCGCGACGACGTGCGCGCGTTCCAGGTGGCGCAAGGCCTGCCGGCGGACGGCCGGCCGGGGCCGCTCACCTACATGCAATTGAACCGTGCCGCCGGCGTCGAAGAACCGCGCCTGCGCGCCCAGCCCTGAGAACCGCATGTCCTACATCCTCGATGCCCTGCGTCGCGCCGATGCCGAGCGCGAGCGCGACCCGGCCCGCGGCATCCACGCGCAGCCCGCGGCCGGCGCGCCGGTGCTCTCGCGTGCACGCGTGCCGGGCTGGGCCTGGCCCGCGGGCGGGTTCCTCGTGCTCGCCGCGGCGGGGGTCGTGGCCTGGCTGCGGCCCGCGTCGCCCGAACCGCCCCTGGTTCCGGCCGTGGCCGCGGTGCGACCGTCGCCGGCTGCCGTGGTCCCCGTCGCTGCTGCCGCCGTCATGCCGCCGCCTCCGCCCGCCCTTCCGGAGCCCGCGCGCCCGGCGCCGGGGCCCATCGCGTTGAAGGTGCCGGCCGCTGCGCCGGTGGCCGCCAAGGCGCCCGTCGCTGCTGCGTCCCCGCCGGCCCCCGCGGCAAGCGCTGCCACCGCGGAGCGCATCTACAACGTGGCCGAACTGCCGCCCGACGTGCAGGGCCAGTTGCCCAAGCTCGCCATCAGCGGCGGCGTGCACTCCGACAACGCCGCGCAGCGCATGCTGATCGTGGCGGGGCAGGTCGTGAACGAAGGCGCGGAGCTCGCGCCGGGCGTGGTGCTGGAGCAGATCCGGCCGCGCACGGCGGTGCTGCGCTTCCGCGGGTATCGCTACAGCGTCGGCTTCTGAGTCAGCCGACCAGCCAGCGCGTCGCGGCCCCGAGCAGCAGCGCGAGCACCGGGACGAGCGCCAGCACCGCGCGCCAGCCGCGCGGCAAGGCGCGCAGGGACAGCAGCACGCCCACCGTCGCCAGCGCCGTCGGGTCCGGCAGGAAGCCGAAGGTTTCCGCTTCGCCCGGGGCATGGCCTGCCAGCGGCGCGAGCAGCGGGTAGAGCTGCGCGATCGCCAGCAGCGGGATGCCGACCCGGGAGGACGGCGACGAACCGCGAACCGCGAGACTTGCGGCGAGGAGCAGCAGTGCCTGCGCTCCCGCCGCGATCGCCAGCGAGGGCGCCGCGATGAAGATCTCGGCATACCAGCGCGCGAGGAAGCTCCAGGCCACCCAGGCCCAGGCGGCGGCAAGGATCACCAGCGCGGCGCGCCCGCGGCCGCGCAGCACCATCCAGGGCAGGGCGAGCGAGGCCGCCACGCCCAGCAACTGCGCGGGCCACCACGCCGCGTTCGCGCGCGCCACGAGGCGCCAGTACGCCTGCGGCGAGAACATCAGGAAGTCCGACAGCCCGTAGGTGCCCCACTCGGGCATCACAGGCCCGCCACGTGGGCGGCCATGCGCCGGCGCATCGCCTCGTCGGGCATGGGGCCGCTCGCGGCCGCGAGGTTCTCGCGGACGTGGTCGACGCGGCGCGTGGCGGGAATCGCGCAGGTCACGGCCGGGTGGCTCACGATGAACTTCAGCGCGAACTGCGCCCAGCTCGCGCAGCCGATCTCCGCCGCCCAGGGCGGCAGCGGATGCCGCTGCAGCCGGCGCAGCAGCTCGCCTTCCTGGAAGGGCCGGTTCGCCAGCACCGCGATGCCGCGCTCGGCGGCGAGCGGCAACAGGCGCTGCTCCGCCTCGCGGTCCACGACGTTGTACGTGAACTGCACGAAGTCCAGCTTGTGGCCGCGCATCACCTGCTCGAACTCGCGGTGGCGCCGCCCTTCGGACGTCGTGATGCCCACGTAACGCAGCTGCCCGCGGTCTTTCATCGCCTGCAGCAGCGGCAGCTGCTTCTCCCAGGCGAGCAGGTTGTGCACCTGCAGCAGGTCGAAGCGGGGCAGCTGCCAGAGGCGCCGCGACGCCTCCACCTGGGCGACCCCGTCCCCGCCGGTCCAGACCTTGTCGGCCGAGAAGACCTGCCCCTGGGCCCCCAGGGAACGCAGCGCCTCGCCCACCACGCCTTGCGAGGAACCGTACATGGGCGAGGAGTCGACCAGCCGCCCGCCCGCGGCGAAGAAAGCGCGCATCACCTGGGCGCACTGCGCGCGGGCGGGCGGGTCGTTGCCGACGTTGAAGGTGATCCACGTGCCCAGCCCCACGCGCGGGATCGCCTCGCCCGTGGCCGGGATGGTTCGCGTGAGGGGCGCGGGCTGCGCACCCGCGGGCGCGGCGAGCGCCAGCGCCGCGCCCTGCAGGAGTGTTCGCCGCTTCATGCGGCGCACGTTAGCATGCGTGCGCGGAGGTGTTCCCCATGAACCGCAGAGCGATCCTGGTCTTGCTGGCGGGCCTGGCCGCCGTGGTGCTGCCCGCGCGCGCCGACGACGCGGCGCTTTGGGCCTTGCTGCGCGGGGGCGGGCAGGTGGTCTTGGTGCGGCATGCCGTGACGGAGCCCGGCGTCGGCGACCCGCCGGGCTTCCGCGTGGAGGACTGCAGCACGCAGCGCAACCTGAGCGAGGCGGGCCGCCGCGAAGCGCGCCGCCTCGGCGAAGCCTTGCGCGCGCGGCAAGTCCCCGTGGGCGAACTGCTCACCAGCCCCTGGTGCCGCTGCCGCGAGACCGCGCGGCTCGCGTTCGGCCGCGAGGGCCGGCCGGAACCGGCGCTGGGCAACCTGTTCGGCCGGCGGCAGGAAGAAGCCCCGCAGGTCGCCGCGCTGCAGCGGCTGGTGCGGTCGCCGGCGGGGGGCAACGTCTTCATGGTGACGCACGGGTCCACCACGTTCGCGCTCACGGGCGTGTCGCCCGGCACGGCGGAGATGGTGGTGCTGACGCCGCTGGAAGCCGGCGGCTTCCGCGTGGCGGGCCGCCTCGCGGTGATGCCCTAGTCCGAGGCCACTTTCTGCGGCGGCTGGTACACGGACCAGCGCCCGTCCTTGAACAGGTACAGCCCCGAGGAGATGCGCGTGGCGTCGCTGCTGGCGAAGAGCGCCGCGGCGCTGAAGCGCAGCGTGGCGATGGCGGATTCGTCGTCGGCGCGCGCGAACACGAGGCCACCGCGGTCCGGCACGGCGGCCACGATGCCCGCGGGCGAGTCGCGCAGCTGGGCCAGCCAGAAACCGCGGTCGAGGAAGTAGCTGCTATCGAGCTCGGGGGCGTTGCCGTGCACCTGCATGACGCCGCCGGTCCACGGCTCGGCCACCGGCGTGCCGTAGCGGCGCCGCAGGTTGTCGACGGCGCGCTCGAGCGCCGCCTCCGGCGACAGGCGCAGGCGCTGCAGGTCGTCGGGCATCGCGCTCTGCACGCGGCGCTTGCCGTCGAACACGAGGCGCAGGTGCATGTCGCCGAGGTACTGGAACCAGCTCGCCTCGAACTCGAACTCGCGGCCGTCGGCCGCGCGTGCGCTGATCTTGCCGAAGGGCGTGAGGCCTTCCTCCAGCTTGTTGGCGCCGGGGCTTTCGCGCAGCACGACCAGCAGGTTGGCGGCGCTCTCCTCGAAGCTCTCGTCGTCGCGCGTGTCGACCGCGCCCGCGGCGGAAGCCGCCAGCAGGGCTGCCGCGGCGATCCATGTCCTCCAGCCGTACTTCATGTCGGTCCCCTTCCTTCTGCTGTCATCGTGAAGCGATGACCTGCGACATGCAAGCAATCTTTGGCCGCTCCCCATGGGACCTTGGGCCAACGTCGGCGCGCTGCAACGCCATTCGTTACCCTTCTTGCGCCATGGCGTGAACATGTAATGCGCGCGCTCCCTACCATCGGCAGCTCTTCGTTGTCACTCTCTCAGAGGAAAGCACTCCATGGCCTTGCAGTCCCCCTTCTTCAACAGCAACAACAAGCGTGAAGAGGCCTATCCCCGTCCCGGGATGAGCCCCAACGCTGCCGCCGCCGCGGGCCAGGCGCCGGCCGCCGCCGCGCCGCAGCAGGCCGCGCCTGTCGCCACGCCCGCCAAGGAGGGCGAGAGCAAGCTGACCGTCGGACCGAACATCAAGCTGAAGGGCGTGGAGATCACCGACTGCGACACGCTGGTGGTGGAAGGCTCCGTCGAAGCGACGATGGATTCGCGCGTGATCCAGATCTCCGAGCGCGGCGCCTTCAAGGGCTCCGCCGAGATCGACGTCGCGGAGATCCGCGGCCTGTTCGACGGCAACCTCACCGTGCGCCAGAAGCTCGTGATCTATTCGACCGGCAAGGTCACCGGCAAGGTGCGCTACGGCAAGGTCGTGATCGAGGAGGGCGGGCAGCTGTCGGGAGAGATCGAGGCGGGCACGACGGGGGCGAAGCCGGCGGAGAAGCGTCCGGGCCTGCAGCCGGTGGCGTAAGCCACTGCGTCATCCCCGCCTTCGCGGGGATGACGGTCAGACGACCGTCTTGTGCCGCGCGATGCAGGTGTCCAGCGTCTCCTCGTGGGAGCGCTGCCACCAGTTGCCGGTCGAGAAGATCTCCACCTCGCTGTAGCCGGCGAAGCCCTGCGCCTCCACCCAGCCGCGGATGCGCGGGATGTCGATGACGCCGTCGCCCATCATGCCGCGGTCGTTCAGCAGGTCCGCGGTCGGCGTGAGCCAGTCGCAGACGTGGAAGGCCAGCAGGCGTTCCTTGCCGGCACGCGCGATCTGCTGCTCCAGCTTGGGGTCCCACCACACGTGGTACACGTCGCAGGCGACGCCCAGCGCTCCCGTGCGCTTCGGGTCGAGCTCGTCGCACAGGTCCAGCGCCTGCTCCATCGTGTTCACGCACGCGCGGTCCGCCGCGTACATGGGATGCAGCGGCTCGATGGCGAGCGGCATGCGCGCCTGCTTCGCGTAGTCCAGCAGTTCGGCGATGCCGTCGCGCACCTGCGAGCGGGCGAGGGCGATGTCCTTGTGCGCCGCCTTGCCTTGCAGCGCGCCGGGCAGGCCGCCCACCACCAGCACGAGGCAGGGAGCGCGCAGCTCCGCGGCTTCGTCCACGGCGCGGCGGTTGTCGTCGCGTGCGGCCTTCAGGCCCGCAGCGTCGGCCGCGGGGAACATGCCGCCGCGGCAGTAGCCGGACAGCTCGAGGCCGTGCGTGCGCACGAGCTTCGAGACGTTCGCCAGGCCCGCGGCCTGCACCTGGTCGCGCCAGGGCGAGATCGCGCGGATGCCGCGCTTCACGCACGCTTCGATGATGTCGGGCAGCGGCAGGTCCGCGCCCTTGCTCTTGCGCACCGTCGCCGTGTTGATCGACAGCCAGCGGTGGTCCTGCGAGAAGTCGCGCATGTTCACGCCACTCCGTGCAGCGCGAGCAGCGTCTTCATGCGCTTCACCGCGAGCTCCGGCTGCTCGAGCAGGTTGGCCGCATCGGCGAGCCGGAACAGCTCCGCGAAGTGCGGCAGGCTGCGCGTGCTCTGCTGGCCGCCCACCATCGTGAAGTGCTTCTGGTGGCCATTGAGCCAGGCCATGAACACCACGCCCGTCTTGTAGAAGCGGGTGGGCGCCTGGAAGATGTGGCGCGAGAGCGGCACCGTGGGGCCCAGGATCGCGTGGAACTTGTCGATGTTGCCCTGCGCCAGTTCGCCCAGCGCGGCGCTCGCGGCGGGCGCGATCGCGTCGAAGATCCCGAGCAGCGCGTCGCTCCTGCCCTGGTTCGGCGAAGAGCCGTGGGCGTCGCCCGCGATCAGCTCGGCGTAGTTGAAGTCGTCGCCCGTGTACATGCGCACGCCCGCGGGCAGGCGGCGGCGCATGGCTATCTCCTTGTCCTTGTCCAGGAGGGAGATCTTGATGCCGTCCACCTTGGACGCGTGCGCGGCGATGATGCCCAGCGCCGTGTCCATCGCGGCGTCGACGTCCTTCGTGCCCCAGTAGCCGGCCAGCGCCGGATCGAACATGTCGCCCAGCCAGTGCAGCACGACGGGCTGCCTGGCCTGCGACAGGATGCGGCCGTAGACCTTTTCGTAGTCCGCCGGCGAGGTCGCCACGCGTGCCAGCGCGCGGCTGGCCATGACGATCAGCTTGCCCCCGAGCTTCTCGATGGCGGCCATCTGCTCCTCGTAGGCGCGGATGACGTCGTCCACGCTCTTCGCGTTCTCGGGCGCGAGATGGTCGGTGCCGCAGCCGGACGCGATGATCGCGCCGGGCACGTCACGGGCCGCGTCCAGCGAGCGGCGGATCAGCTCCAGCGAGGTCGGCCAGTCCAGGCCCATGCCGCGCTGCGCCGTGTCCATCGCTTCGGCGACGCCCAGCCCCAGCGACCACAGGCGCTGCCGGTACGCGATGGTCGCGTCCCAGTCGACGGCGGCCTGCAGCCACGGGTCCACCGCGGCGAGCGGGTCCGCCACCACGTGCGCGGCGGAATAGGCGATGCGGTTGAACTTCACGCCCGCCGCCGGCTTCACCGGCGCCGTGCCGCGCAGCGCGTAGTCTTCGAGTTTGCCTGCGGGGGTGGGCAGCTGGATCGTCAGGGCCATGGCGCGCGTCCTCAGAGGTCGAGGGAGGGCACGTCGACGAAGCGGCGTTCCTTCCAGCTTTGCAGCGCGGCTTCCACCAGCTGCACGCCCTTCGCGCCTTCCGGCAGCGTCCACTTGTACGGGGCGTTCTCCACCACGTGGCGGATGAAGGCTTCCCACTGGATCTTGAAGCCGTTGTCGTACACCTGCGTGTCGGGCACGTCCTGCCACTGCTCGGTGAACTTCATCGTCTGCTTCACGTCCGGGTTCCACACGGGGCGCGGCGTGTTGACGCGGCTCTGCGCCTTGCACCCGGTCAGCGTCGCCACGGCGGAACCGTGCGTGCCGTCCACGTGGAAGGTCACGAGGTCTTCGCGGTTCACGCGGGTGGCCCAGGACATGTTCAGCTGCGCCACGATGGGCTCGCCGTCGAAGCCCTTGAGTTCGGCGATCGCGTAGGCGGCGTCGTCGGCGGTGGCCTTGTACCTGTTGCCGTTCTCGTCCCAGCGCTCGGGGATGTGCGTCGCGCCCAGGCAGGTGATGGACTGGACTTCGCCGAACAGGTTGTCCAGCACGTAGCGCCAGTGGCACATCATGTCCAGGATCATGCCGCCGCCGTCCTCGGCGCGGTAGTTCCAGCTCGGGCGCTGGATCGGCTGCAGGTCGCCCTCGAACACCCAGTAGCCGAATTCCAGGCGCAGCGACAGCATGCGGCCGAAGAAGCCGGCGCGGCGGAGCATGTCCAGCTTGCGCAGGCCCGGCAGGAACAGCTTGTCCTGCACGGCGCCGTGCTTGAGGCCGGACTTCTGCGCGATCTTGGCGATCTCCACCGCCTCGCCCAGCGTGGTGGCGATCGGCTTCTCGCAGTAGACGTGCTTCTTCGCGCGCAGCGCCTTGGCCAGCAGCTGCGGGCGCATCTGCGTCGTGCCCGCGTCGAAGAACACGGTGTCCTCGGGGTTCGCCAGCGCGGCGTCGAGGTCGGTGCCCCAGCGCGCGATGCCGTGGGCCTTCGCCAGCGCCTCGATCTTCTCGGCGTTGCGGCCGATCAGGATCGGGTCGGGCATGACCTTGTCGCCGTTGGACAGCGTCACGCCGCCCTGGTTGCGGATCGCCACGATGGAGCGGATCAGGTGCTGGTTCATGCCCATGCGTCCGGTGACGCCGTGCATGATGATTCCGAGACGTTGGGTGGGCATGTTCGCTCCTTGGCTTGCGATTACTTGTGCACTTCGAGGCCGGCGGCCTTCACGAGCGCGGCGTTGCTCTTGATCTCTTCGCGGATGTACGCGTCGAATTCCTTCGGCTCCAGCGTCCAGGCATCGGCGCCGAGCGCGGCGAAGCGCTCCTTGACCTCGGGCGTGGCCAGCGCCTTGACGACTTCGTCCTGGAGGCGCTCGACGATGGCCGAGGGCGTCTTCGCCGGGGCGAACATGCCGATCCAGAAGTTGAATTCCGAACCCGGCACGCCGGCCTCGGCCGTCGTCGGCACCTGGGGCAGGGCCGCGGCGCGCTTGGGCGAGCCGACCGCCAGCGGCACCAGCTGGCCATTGCGGATCTGGCCGATCACGGGGGCGATCGGGGAGAAGTAGTAGTCCACCCGGCCGGACATCACCTCGGTGACCGCCTCGGCGGAGCCCTTGAACGGCACGTTGACCGCATCGATCTTCGCGGCCAGCTTGAACTTCTCGGCGTTCAGGTGCGTGGCGCTGCCCTGGCCGGCGGAGGCGAAGTTCATCTTGCCGGGGTTGGCGCGCGCGGCGCTGAGCAGTTCGCCCAGGGTCTTGATGTTCTTGGCGGGCGCGATCACCAGCACGTTGGGCGTGGAGGAGATCGGCGTGATCGGCGTGAAGTCCGCCAGCGTGTCGAACGGCAGCTTCGCGAAGGTGTGCGGGCTGACCGTGTGCGACGACGAGTGGATCATGATCGTGTAGCCGTCCGGCGCGGCGGCGGCGACCTGCGCCTGGCCGATGGTGCCGCTGGCGCCGCCCTTGTTCTCCACGACCACCGGCTGGCCCAGGCTCTGCGCCATCTTGTCGCTGATGGCGCGGGCGATGATGTCCGTGGTGCTGCCCGCGGCGAAGGGCACGATCACCCGGATCGGCTTGTTCGGGTAGCCGGACTGGGCGAAGGCGCCCAGCGGCGCGGCGATGGCGAGCGCGGCCAGGGTGAGGGCGAGGGTGCGGCGGGTGGCTTGCAAGGCTTGTCTCCTTTGCGGTGGTTAATTCACTAGTTGGTGAATTATAGGGAAGACCTTGCCGCTGGCAAGCCCCGGGTTTCTCCGGTCAGGCGTTCAGCAGGTAGCCGAGGATCACGTCCGTCATGTGCGACAGGCGCTCGGCCCGCGCCTTGGGCGCGAGCAGGTCCCGGCCGAAGATGGCCTGCAGGGTGTGGCTGTTGGAGAGGTAGAAGTAGGCGAGGCCGGCGATCGACACGTACAGCTGCACGGGGTCGACGCCGCCGCGGAAGACGCCTTCCTTGCGCCCGCGCTCCAGCACCGCGGCCAGCGTCTCGATCACCGGCGAGTTGAGCTCGCGGGCGCGCTTCGATTCCGAGAGGTGCCGCGCCTTGTGCAGGTTGGCGCTGTTCAGCAGCGTGATGAACTCGGGATGCTCGCGGTAGTAGTCCCAGGTGAACTCGATGAGGCGCTTCACCGCGGTGGCGGGCTCCAGCTCGGTGAGACGCAGCTTGCGTTCCTCGTCGCGGATGTCGCGGTACACCTGCTCCAGCACCGCCTGGAACAGCTTCTCCTTGTCCTCGAAGTAGTAGTAGATGAGGCGCTTGTTCAGCCCCGCGCGTTCCGCGATGCGGTCCACGCGCGCGCCCCCGAGGCCGTACTCGGCGAATTCGTCGCGCGCCGCTGCTAGGATGGTGTTCTGCGAGCGGTCGGCGTCGCGCACGCGTTCTTCGCCGGCGGGGCTGGGGTCTCGGGCCATGGTCCCATAATTCACCAAACAGTTAATCGAGTCAAGCCTATGTCGCAAGAGAAGCAGCTCGCCGGCCACCTCATCGTCGAGTGCCTGGTCGCCCAGGGCGTCACCACGGCCTTCGGCGTGCCCGGCGAGAGTTACCTCGCCGTGCTGGACGGCTTCCACAAGTACCGCGAGCAGATCCGCTTCGTGATCAACCGGCAGGAGGGCGGCGCCGCCTTCATGGCCGAGGCGCACGGCAAGATGACGGGGCGCCCGGGCATCTGCTTCGTGACGCGCGGGCCCGGCGCCACCAACGCCTCGATCGGCGTGCACACGGCGTTCCAGGACTCCACGCCCATGGTCCTGTTCGTCGGCGACGTGGCGAGCGACCAGCGCGACCGCGAGGCCTTCCAGGAAGTCGAGTACGCCAACTTCTTCGGGCCCAGCACCAAGGGCATGGCCAAGCGCGTGGAGCGCATCGACGACCCGGACCGCATCCCCGAGTACGTCGCGCGTGCCTTCGCCACCGCCATGAACGGCCGTCCGGGCCCCGTGGTGCTGGTGCTGCCCGAGGACATGCTCGTGAAATCCACCGCGGCCCGTCCGACGGCGCGCGTGGAGGCGGTGGAAGCCTGGAGCGACCCCGGCGCGCTGCGCACCCTGCGCGAGATGCTGCTGGCCGCGAAGAAGCCGTTCGTGATCGCCGGCGGCGGTGGCTGGACGCCGCAGTCCGCGCAGGCCCTGCAGCGCTTCGCCGAGAACTGGAAGCTGCCGGTGGGCAATGCCTTCCGCTTCCAGGACACCTTCGACAACCACCATCCGCAGTACGCGGGCGACGTGGGCATCGGCATCAACCCGAAACTGGCGGCGCGCGTGCGCGAGAGCGACCTCGTCATCGCCATCGGCCCGCGCCTCGGCGAGATGACCACGGGCGGCTACACCTTGCTCACGCCCCCGAAGGCGGCGCAGAAGCTCGTGCACATCCACGCGAGCGCCGAGGAGCTGAACCGCGTGTACCAGGCGGACCTCGCGATCAACGCCACGATGAACGCGGCGGCGCGTTCGCTGGAAGTCCTCACCGCGCCCCCCGAAGTGCCTTGGGCGGCCTGGACCGAGGCGGCGCACGCCGACTACGAAGCCAACCTGCAGCCGCAGCAGCTGCCGGGTGCCATCGACATGCCCGCGATCGTGGCGACGCTGCAGAAGCACCTGCCGGCCGATGCGCTCATCACCAACGGGGCCGGCAACTTCGCGTCCTGGACGCACCGCTTCTTCCGCCACCACGGCCTCGCCAAGGGCCACAAGACGCAGCTCGCGCCGACCTCCGGGGCGATGGGCTACGGCGTGCCGGCGGGCATCGCGGCGAACCTGGTGTCCGGCCGCGTGGCGCTCACGATGGCCGGCGACGGCGACTTCCTCATGACCGGCCAGGAACTCGCGACGGCCTCGCAGTTCGGCGGCAAGTCCATCATCGTGCTGCTGAACAACGGCATGTACGGCACGATCCGCATGCACCAGGAGCGCGAGTACCCGACGCACGTCGAGGGCGCGGGCACGCAACTGGCCAACCCCGACTTCGTCGCGCTCGCCAAGGCCTACGGCTACGAAGGCACGCGCATCACGCGCACGGAGGAGTTCGAGCCGGCCCTGGTCGCGGCGCTGCAGCGCAGGCAGGGCACGGTGATCGAGGTGATGCTGGATCCGGAAGTGATCACCACGCGCGGGACGCTGAGCGCGATCCGCGATGCGGCGCTGAAGAAGGCCGGCTGAGGGGTTGCAGGGTGGGGTGAGCGAGCGAAGCGGCGAACCCCACCGGGCGGCCTCAGTCCAGGAACCGCCGCTCGCATTGCGCCGGGGGCACCAGGCACGTCTCGCTGCGCCCGAACAGCCGGTAACGGTTGCGCGCGACCAGCCGGTATGCCGCATCGCGCAAGGGCGCCGGCACCAGCCACCCCAGCCACGCGGCGCGCCACGGCCAGCCCAGGCCGTGCAGCACGCGCAGGATGGCAGCCGTCTGCTGCCAGCTGCGCGCGCCGTCGACGAGCAGCAGCGTCTGCAGGTTGTCCACCGGCAGGCCCGCCTCGTGCAGCAGCGCGCGGCCGGTCGGCCCCTGGATGGAGGCGAAGCGGAACACGCCGCGCCTGTCGTGCTTCAGCAGGAAGCGCACCCAGCCGCTGCACAGCAGGCACTGGGCATCGAACACCACGATCACGTCGGATCCTCCAGCGAGGGCAGCTGCAGCCAGCCGCGGTAGCCCGCGACGCGCCCCAGCAGCGGCACCGTCGCTTCCACGTGGAAGTGCAGCACGCCCGGCTCGCCGCGTTCTTCCGCCAGCACCCGCGGCAGGAGCCAGCGAGGGCAGGGCAGGCGCAGGAACTGCAGCCGCACGAGGCGCATGCGCAGGCTCGCCTCGCTGCGCACGAGCGCGAAGGTGAGGCGCGCCGGGCCGAGGTCCTCGACCACGCAGGCGTCGCCGCTCAGCCGCGAGCGCATCGTCCGGCCGGGGAAGTGGCGCGTCCAGGTCTCGGCCGCGGGGGCCGCGGCGAGCTCGAAGCGCAAGGGGCCGCTGTGGGCCCGCTGCGGCGCGCCGCCAGGCACCACGCGAGCAGGCGGGCCGCGGCCGAAGCCGGCGGCTGCGTCTCCACCCAGCCGTGCAGCACGTGCTGCCCGGACAGCGAATGGAAGCGGCGCAAGGACGGTGCGAGCAGGGCGAACTCGGCGCCGAGCACGCGCTGGTACAGCGAGCGCTCCGTCATGCCGAAGTCTCCGTCGCGATGTGGAGGCCCTCGGCTTCCCGCAGGATCTCCTGCAGGGACAGCAGCCCCACGCAGGGCTGCGCGCCCGCGGGCAAGGGCGTGCCGGCGGCCAGCTTGCGCACCAGCGCCGCTGCTGCGAGCGTCGGCACGTACGGCCCGTCGCCGTGCGTGGCCACGAGCTGCCACGTGCGCTCCACCGGGGTCCCGTCCGCGGCCAGCCCACGCACGCGCACGTGCATGGCGCCGGCATCGCTGCCCCAGTGCCGGAAGACGTCCGACGCGCGCTTCAGCAGCCGCGCATGACGGCTCCAGTCGCGCACGAGGCCGCGCCGCGCGCACCAGGCGAGGAAGTTCATGCCCCGGTGCAGGAAGCCGAGTTCCAGGCCGGCACCGAAGGCGACGCTCGGCGTGCCGGCGTAGCGCGCCGGCAGCACGGCGAGGTCGGGCACGTCGCAGGGCGACAGCAGCCGCTCGCCGACGGGTGCCGGGTAGCGATGGCGCCGGCTGCCGGACCACCCCGTGACGCCGGCGGCTCCCGCGGGCAGCGGCTGCCCGCAATAGCTCAGGATCGCCTTGACCGTGGAGAGGCCCCGGTCCGTGCGGTTGCCGGGGCTGATGCCGATGTCGATCGCGTGCACGGCCTGCAGACCGCGCGCCAGGTGGTCGGCCGCGGCGGAGGACAACGCGGGCACCGAGCTGGCGCCGCTCGCGACGCACACGCCCGCCGCCTGCGCGGCCCCGTGCAGGGCCGTGATGCCCGCCACGTAGGCACGGCCGTCCGCCAGGTCGATGGCATGGCAGCCGGCCGCGACGGCTGCCTGCGGGACGCGGTCATCGTGGCGCTGGAAGGGGCCGGTGGCGTTCACCAGGACCTGGGGTGCGACGCGGCGCAACTGCGCCTCCAGGCGGGCTTCCTGCGCGTCCAGGGCCAGCGGTTCCAGCCGGGCCGCCGATGCGCCCTGCAGGGCCTGCACGAGCCCCGCTGCGGCCTCCGCCGACCGGCCGGCCACCAGCACGTGCAAGCCCGGCTGGCGTGCGAGCCGGCGCACGAGCCGCTGCCCGAAGAAGCCGTAGCCCCCGATCACCAGCACGCGGCACTGCGACATGCGTCCAGTCTAGCGGGACGGCGGCACCAAAGAAAAACGCCGGCGGAAGCCGGCGTTTTCAGCGATCGGGAAGCCCGATTACTTGACGTGCTTGCCGATCAGGCCAGCCATCTCGAACATCGACACCTGGCCCTTGCCGAACAGAGCACGGAGCTTGTCGTCGGCGTTGACCATGCGCTTGTTCTGCTGGTCCTGCAGCTTGTTCTTCTTGATGTAGGCCCACAGCTTGGACACGATCTCGGTGCGCGGCAGGGGGTTGGAACCCACCACGGCGGACAGGGACGCGTCCGGGGTCAGCGGCTTCATGAACGCCGCGTTCGGCGTGCGCTTCTTCGCGGGGGCCTTGGCGGCCTTCTTCGCGGGAGCGGCCTTCTTCGCCGGAGCCGCCTTCTTCGCAGTTGCCTTCTTGGCCGGGGCCGCCTTCTTGGCCGGGGCCTTCTTCGCTGCGGCCTTCTTCGCCGGAGCCGCCTTCTTCGCGGCAGCCTTCTTCGCCGGAGCCGCCTTCTTCGCCGGCGCCTTCTTCGCCGCCTTCTTTGCAGTTGCCATGATCGATTTCCTTCTAGAAGTTGATGAATCACACCAGCGAAACACTGCACTCACTGGCAGTGCGGATGCTAAGGGAGAAAAGGGACGCGTCAAAGGGGAAACGACGGTTTTTCACTCGGAGATGTTGCTTTTTCTCTAAGGGGAACACCCCGTTTTCCCTCTGGAGATGAGCCATCCGCCCTCTGGAGCGCGCCTGCGGACGCGCGATGCGAGCCTGCGAGAGCGTCTCTCCAGAGGAGAAACGAGGCGCGCCCACTGCTCACGCACTGCGAGAGGAAGCGCGATCAACATCGCGCCGCCACTGGAGATTTCGCTCTCGCGGCAGCTCCGTGCGCGGCGCGCGAAGCGCTGCGCTAGCTCCTGCGCGGGGCCGTCGCGAGCACCACGCCCGCGAGCGCGGAGGCGAAAGCGAGCATCTGCACCGCACCGAGCGACTCCCCGAGCACCAGCACGCCCACCAGCGCAGCGGAAACCGGCAGCATGGCGGTGAACACGCCGGCCTGCGCCGCGGGCACCACCTTCAGTCCGGTCATCCAGAGCCACACCGTCCACACGCTCGCGGCGAGCGCGTAGAACACGAGCAGCACCCAGGCGCCGGGGGCGACAGCGGCGAAGTCGAAGCGCAGAGCGGCGTACACGCCGAAGGGCGTCACGAGGGCGAAACCCCAGAGGTTGATGAGCGAGGTGATGCGCTTGGGCCCCAGCACGCCCGTGAGCGCCTTGCCGATCACGGCATACGACGCCTCGCAGACCACCGCGCCCAGCACGAGCAGGTTGCCGAGCCACGCGAGGCTGCTGCCTTGCTCCGCACCGGCGGGCGCGTGGGCGGGCTTCGCGAAGGCGAGCAGCCCGATGCCGGCCGCGGCGCACGCGATGGCCGTCCACGTGCGCGCCGTGATGCGTTCGCGCAGGAAGATCCAGCTCAGGAGCGCCACCGTGGCGGGAATGGCGGCCATGATCACGCCGGCCGACACTGCGCTGGTCAGGCTCACGCCGAACAGCATGCACAGCGAGAACAGGAAGTTGCCGAGGAAGGACTCGAGGAACAGGAGGCGCTTCGTGCGCGCGGTGAGCGGCGCCTCGTTCGCCGGCTTGCGCAGCCAGTGCAGCATGGCGAGGCCGCCGATGCCGAAGCGCAGCCATGCGAGCAGGAAGACCGGGAAGGCGGCCGCGAGCGGCTTGGAGAGGGCGACGTAGCTGCCCACCAGCGACATGCTGAGCGCGAGGCAGGCGTAGGCGAGGGGCCGGCTCGGAACGAGGCTCATCGACAATGGCGGGCGCGAAAACGCCGGATCATGCCTCAAGCCCCCGAACGCCACGTCTTCGTCTACGGCACGCTGCGCCGCGGCGGCCGCAACGACATCAACCGCCTGCAGCCCCCGCCGGAGTACGTCGGCATGGGCGAGGTGCGCGGCGTGCTGTACCACATCGACTGGTATCCGGGCCTCACGCTCGGGGGCGAGGAAGCCGTCACCGTCGTGGGCGAGGTGTACCGCATCACGCCCGAACTCGAGGCGGTGCTCGACGAGATCGAGCAGATCGTGCCCGGCGCCGACAGCGAGTACTTCAAGCGCGAGGTCGACATCGCGGTGCAGGGCGGGACCGTGACCTGCCTGGTGTACGAGGTGAACCCGGCGCGCGTGAAGGACCGGCAGGTGATCGGCCACGGCGACTGGATCGTGTTTCACACATCGTGAAAGGCATTCCGCATTGCGGGATTGGTCGATGGTGCGGCGCCGCAAAATTTCTCAATACAAGAAAGCAGATGCCGCATTGCGGAAAGGCTCTTGCAAGTCATTGATTCCTCTGCAGAAAATATTTAGTCTTGTATAAGACACAAGAGCCCCACGAAGTCTTCTACAAGACTTAGAGTTCTCTCATCGCGGCACGCATCGCGGCCGCCCCAGGTTTCACATCAACCGCACCGGAGAGAACCATGACCCACTGGACCCACCTGACCCGCGAACAGCAGATCGCCCAGCTCGAGAAGGACTGGGCGGAGAACCCGCGCTGGAAGGGCATCAAGCGCGGCTACAGCGCCGCGGACGTGGTGAAGCTGCGCGGCTCCCTCGCGATCGAGCACACGCTCGCCCGCCGCGGCGCCGAGAAGCTGTGGACCCTGCTGAACACGGAACCCTTCGTGAACACGCTGGGCGCGCTCACCGGCAACCAGGCCATGCAGCAGGTCAAGGCGGGCCTGAAGGGCATCTACCTCTCCGGCTGGCAGGTCGCGGGCGACGCCAACAGCAACGGCGAGATGTACCCCGACCAGTCGCTGTACTCGGTGGACTCCGTGCCGAAGGTCGTGAAGAAGATCAACAACACCTTCCAGCGCGCCGACCAGATCCAGTGGAGCGAAGGCAAGGGCCCGGGCGACGAGGGCTACGTCGACTACTTCGCGCCCATCGTGGCCGACGCGGAAGCGGGCTTCGGCGGCGTGCTGAACGCCTTCGAGCTGATGAAGGCCATGATCGAGGCGGGCGCCGCCGGCGTGCACTTCGAGGACCAGCTCGCGTCCGTCAAGAAGTGCGGCCACATGGGCGGCAAGGTGCTCGTGCCGACGCGCGAGGCCGTGGCCAAGCTGGTCGCCGCGCGCCTGGCGGCCGACGTGATGGGCACGCCCACGATCCTGCTGGCCCGCACCGACGCGGAAGCCGCCGACCTGGTGACGAGCGACGTCGACCCGGTCGACCAGCCGTTCTGCACGGGCGAGCGCACGGTCGAAGGCTTCTTCCGCACCCGCAAGGGCTTCGACCAGGCCGTGAGCCGCGGCCTCGCGTACGCCGAGGTGGCGGACCTGATCTGGTGCGAGACCGGCACGCCGGACCTGAAGTTCGCCAAGGACTTCGCCGACGCGATCCACGCGAAGTTCCCGGGCAAGCTGCTGGCCTACAACTGCTCGCCGTCCTTCAACTGGAAGAAGAACCTCGACGACGCGACCATCGCCAAGTTCCAGAAGGAGCTGGGCGCCATGGGCTACAAGTTCCAGTTCATCACGCTGGCGGGCTTCCACAGCCTGAACTACTCGATGTTCGACCTGGCGTACGGCTACGCCCGCAACAACATGAGCGCCTTCGTGGAACTGCAGCAGAAGGAGTTCGCCGCCGCCGACAAGGGCTTCACCGCCGTGAAGCACCAGCGCGAGGTGGGCACGGGCTACTTCGACGCCGTGACGACCACGATCGAGGCGAACGCCTCCACCGCCGCCCTGAAGGGCTCCACCGAGGACGAGCAGTTCTTCGACGACCACGCGGCGCAGAAGAAGGCGGCCTGAGGCGGGCCGCCGCCCCTGCCAGGCCTCCTGCGGTCCCCTGTCCGCGGGATTGCCTTCGGCCCGGGCGTGGCTACATTGGCCCGGGTGGCACCCCGGGCCATGCCGCGCCCGCTGCCGACACGCCGAGGAGGGGATCATGGTTGCGAAGCCTCCGCAGAAGACTCTCGAGGCGCTCAGGAAGCTGCTCCTCGACTTGGGCCTGGACTTTCCCGGGCTCAACTTCATCGAACGCGACGCCGTGTACCGGCCGACGCCGAATGCCAGGGTCCACGAGGTGGACCGCACGCCGGTCGTCTTCGATCCCGGCCTCGGCGGCAGTGGCGAGGTGCCCGCGCGGTGCTTCTTCAACGACACGCTCGATCTCGGAGGCCAGGCGACGACCGACGGGGCCGGGCGCCTGACGTGGAAGCTCAGTCAGTACGTGTGTTCCTCCGAGCGGCCGGCCGGCTACGTCGCGCCCGTGAGCTTCGTCACCACGGCCCTGGGGAGTTCCCCGGTCTTCCTCACCGCGCGCATCGCGTCCGTCGCGAGCGACGTGGTGATCGACGTCTTCAGCTGGGGCGCGAACGGCGCGCCGGCTCCGAACGCGCGCTTTGCCTGGCGTTGCTGGGTCCCGGTCGCGACGATCGTCTTCTAGGCGCGGCGGCCGCGGCCGCGCGCCCCGGGCCTTGTCTTTGCCGCGCGCCTCGCTACAGTCGGGCTATCAGCCGTACAGGAGGTGGCCATGGCATCTTCGACCGAGGAAACGACGGGCGTCTTCAACATGCAGAACCTGAGCGGGGGCAAGCCCTGCCCGGACTGCGACGGGGTGGGGCAGCTGCGCTTCGACAGCGAGAACATCAACGAGAAGTTCGAGGTCGAGAAGCAGACGGTGATCACCGAATGCGCGCGCTGCCACGGCACGGGCCACGTGCCCGTGGGTTAGAATGGTCCGGCGGATCCAGCACGGACCGGCAACAAGGGCGAGAAAGGCATCATGGTTATGACACCGCGAACTACCACGGAAGGTTCCACGGCCCGCTAGCGGCCGGGTAGTCGCGCGTCCACGATCCTCGTCCCAGGAATAGAAAGCGCGGCTGCCGCCGCGCTTTTTTCATTTCCGGACAGATCCTGCACACCATGATCCACATCACGCTTCCCGACGGCTCGCAACGCGAATACCCCGCCCCGCTCACGGTGGGCGAGGTGGCCGCCTCCATCGGCGCCGGCCTGGCCAAGGCGGCGCTCGCAGGCAAGGTCGACGGCAAGGTCGTCGACACGGCCTACCGCATCGACCGCGACGCCAGGGTCTCCATCCTCACGGCCAAGGACCCCGAAGGCCTGGACGTGATCCGCCACTCGACGGCCCACCTGCTGGCCTATGCGGTGAAGGAGCTCTACCCCGAGGCCCAGGTGACGATCGGCCCGGTCATCGAGAACGGCTTCTACTACGACTTCGCTTACAAGCGCCCCTTCACGCCCGAGGACCTCGCGGCCATCGAGAAGCGCATGGGCGAGCTCGCCGCCAAGGACGAGCCGGTCACGCGCCGGGTGCTGCCGCGGGACGAAGCCGTGAAGCATTTCCGCGACATGGGCGAGAACTACAAGGCGGAAATCATCGGCAGCATCCCGGCCGGCGAGGACGTCTCCCTCTACGCCGAAGGCGGCTTCGAGGACCTGTGCCGCGGCCCGCACGTGCCCAGCACGGGCAAGCTGAAGCATTTCAAGCTCATGAAGGTGGCGGGCGCCTACTGGCGCGGCGACCACCGCAACGAGATGCTGCAGCGGGTGTACGGCACGGCGTGGGCCAGCAAGGAGGAACTGCAGCAGTACCTGACGATGCTGGAAGAGGCCGAGAAGCGCGACCACCGGCGCCTCGGCCGCGAGCTGGACCTCTTCCACATCGACGACCATGCGCCCGGCGTCGTGTTCTGGCACCCCAAGGGCTGGGCCGTGTGGCAGGCCGTGGAGCAGTACATGCGCCAGGTCTACCGCGACAACGGCTACCAGGAGGTCAAGGGGCCGCAGATCCTGGACAAGGGCCTGTGGGAGAAGACGGGCCACTGGGACAAGTACCGCGAGAACATGTTCGTCACGGAATCGGAGAAGCGCGAGTACGCGCTGAAGCCGATGAACTGCCCCGGCCACGTGCTGATCTTCAAGCAGGGCGTGAAGAGCTACCGCGACCTGCCGCTGCGCTACGGCGAGTTCGGCCAGTGCCACCGCAACGAGCCCTCGGGCGGCCTGCACGGCATCATGCGCGTGCGCGGCTTCACGCAGGACGACGGGCACATCTTCTGCACGGAAGACCACATCCTGCCGGAGTGCGTCGAATTCACGCAGGTGCTGCACAAGGTCTACCGCGACTTCGGCTTCACGGAGATCATCTACAAGGTCGCCACGCGGCCGGAGGCGCGCATCGGCTCCGACGAGCAGTGGGACCGCGCGGAAGAGGCACTGATGGAGTCGCTGCGCCGCTCGGGCTGCGAGTTCGCGATCGCCCCCGGCGACGGCGCCTTCTACGGCCCCAAGATCGAGTACACGCTCAAGGACGCGATCGGCCGCCAGTGGCAGGTCGGCACGATGCAGGTCGACTTCAACCTGACGACGCGCCTGGACGCCGAGTACGTGGGCGAGGACGGCAACCGCCACCGCCCCGTGGTGCTGCACCGGGCCATCGTGGGCAGCATGGAGCGCTTCATCGGCATCCTGATCGAGCAGCACGCCGGGGCGCTCCCCGCCTGGCTGGCGCCGGTGCAGGCCGTGGTCCTCAACATCACCGACGGCCAGGCCGACTACGCCCGGGACATCGCCAAATCGCTGAGGAATCAAGGGCTTAGGGTGGAGACGGATCTGCGCAACGAGAAGATCACGTATAAAATACGGGAGCATTCGCTGCAAAAGCCGCCCTACCTCCTCGTCGTCGGCGACAAGGAGAAGGCGGCTGGTGCCGTCGCCGTGCGCGCCCGGGGCAACAAGGACCTGGGGGTGATGAGCCTCGACGCGTTCTCCCAGAGGATCGCCGAGGACCTGGCTGCCAGGCGTTGACCACGCTGGAGCCCGCGCCCGTGCTGACGGTGTTGCTACAGATACTGTAGTTGTTTATTGGAATAAGGATAGAAGACCATCGCTACTGAATTTCGCGACCGCCGCCACCGCGAGGAACGCAAGCACCGCCTGAACCGGGAGATCATGGCCCCGGAAGTCCGCCTGAGCGGACCCAACAACGAGCCCCTGGGGATCGTGAGCCTGCAGGAAGCCCTGCGGATGGCAGGCGAACTCGACGTGGACCTGGTTGAAATCGCCGCCACCGCCAATCCGCCGGTTTGCCGGCTGATGGACTACGGCAAGTTCAAGTACCAGGAACAGAAGAAGGCGGCGGAAGCGAAGTCGAAGCAGAAGGTCATCGAGGTCAAGGAAATCAAGTTCCGGCCCGGAACGGACGACGGCGACTACAACATCAAGCTGCGCAACATCCGCCGGTTCCTGGAAGAGGGCGACAAGTGCAAGATCACGCTGCGCTTCCGCGGCCGCGAGATCACGCACCAGGAAATCGGCATGGCGCTGCTGCAGCGCATCCGGGACGACCTCGGCGACACCATCGTCGTGGAGCAGTTCCCGAAGCTGGAAGGCCGGCAGATGATCATGATGATCGCGCCGGGCAAGAAGAAGGCGGGTCCTGCCAAGCCCGCCGCCGAAGCCGCCGGTTCGCCGGCGACCACGGCGTAGGAGAGTTTCAAAGCCATCACGGTGTTCGCGCCGCGGTGGCGGCGGAGGGGAGGCCTTTGCGCCTCCTGGCGCCTTCGGGCGCCGAACAAGTGGCTCGGGGCCATCAAGGCACGGAAGTTTTCCGTGACGCCTCACGAGCACAAGAAGAGAAGGAGCAGCAATGCCCAAGATGAAGACCAAGAGCGGAGCGAAGAAGCGCTTCCGCGTGCGTCCCGGCGGGACGGTCAAGCGTGGCCAGGCTTTCAAGCGCCACATCCTGACCAAGAAGACCACCAAGAACAAGCGCCACCTGCGCGGTGCGGTCGCTGTGCATGAGACCAACATGGGTCACATGGCGCAGATGCTGCCCTTCGCCGGCCTGTAACCCACTGACGAAAGGAAAACACACATGCCTCGCGTCAAACGTGGTGTAACGGCTCGCGCCCGTCACAAGAAGGTCCTCGCCCTCGCCAAGGGTTTCCGCGGCCGCCGCGGCAACGTCTTCCGCATCGCCAAGGAAGCGGTGATGAAGGCGGGGCAGTACGCCTACCGCGACCGCCGTGCCAAGAAGCGCGTCTTCCGCCAGCTGTGGATCGCCCGTATCAACGCCGCCGCGCGTGCGAACGGCCTGACCTACAGCCAGTTCGCCAACGGCATCCGCAAGGCCGGCATCGACATCGACCGCAAGGTCCTCGCCGATATCGCCGTGCACGATCCGGCGGCGTTCACCGGCATCGTGAACCAGGTGAAGGCCAAGCTGGCTGCCTGAGTTTCGCGGTGGGCGCCCCCGGGCGCCTGATGCAAACCCATATGGACAGGGCTAGGGCTGCGAAGCGCTAGCCCTGTTTTTTTCGCATGACCCAAGAATTCGATTCGATCGTCGTTTCGGCCCGCGAGGCCTTCGGCAAGGCCGCCACCCCGGCGGAGCTGGAGAACGCGAAGGCGCAGTACGTCGGCAAGTCCGGCCGCATCACCGAGCTGATGAAGGGCCTGGCCGCCCTCTCCGTGGAGGAGAAGAAGACGCGCGGCGCGGCGATCAACCAGGCGAAGCAGGCGATCGAGGCCGCCCTCGGCGAGCGCCGCCAGGCCCTCGCGGACGCGGAGCTCGAAGCGCAGCTGAAGGCCGAGGCGCTGGACGTCTCGCTGCCCGGGCGCGTGCGCGAACCCGGCGGCCTGCACCCCGTGTCGCTCACCATGGAGCGCATCGAGCGGATCTTCGCCAGCATGGGCTTCGACGTGGCCGACGGCCCCGAGGTCGAGAGCGACTGGCACAGCTTCACGTCGCTGAACAACCCGCCCAACCACCCGGCGCGCTCGATGCAGGACACGTTCTACGTGGACATCGACGGCGACGACGGCATCCCCTACAACCTGCGGCCGCACACCAGCCCGATGCAGGTGCGCTACGCCCACCAGCACATCAAGCGCTACGCCGAGGCGGTCGAGCGCGGCGAGCCCATGCCGGAGATCCGCGTGATCGCCCCCGGCCGCACCTACCGCGTGGACAGCGACGCGACGCACTCGCCGATGTTCCACCAGTGCGAAGGCCTGTGGCTCGGCGAGAACGTGAGCTTCAAGGACCTGAAGGTCGTCTTCACCGACTTCTGCCGGACCTTCTTCGAGAGCGAGGACCTGGCGCTGCGCTTCCGTCCCAGCTTCTTCCCGTTCACGGAGCCGTCCGCCGAGATCGACATCCAGTTCCAGAGCGGGCCGCTGGCGGGCCGCTGGCTCGAAGTCGCCGGCTCCGGCCAGGTGCACCCGACGGTGGTGCGCAACATGGGGCTGGACCCCGAGAAGCACATCGGCTTCGCCTTCGGCATGGGCCCGGACCGCCTGACCATGCTGCGCTACGGCGTGAACGACCTGCGCCTGTTCTTCGACGGCGACATCCGTTTCCTGAAGCAATTCCGCTAAAGACATGCAATTCCCCGAGTCCTGGCTGCGCGCGTTCTGCAACCCGCCGCTGTCCACGCAAGAAGTCGCCGACGTGCTCACCATGGGCGGGCTGGAGGTGGAGGACCTGCGTCCGCTCGCGCCGCCCTTCACCAGGGTCGTCGTGGGCGAGATCAAGGAAGCCGTGCAGCACCCCAACGCCGACCGCCTGCGCGTGTGCCAGGTGGACGTGGGGCAGGGCGCGCTGCTGAACATCGTCTGCGGCGCGCCGAATGCGCGCGTGGGCATCCGCGTGCCGACGGCGCTCGTGGGCGCCGAGCTCCCCCCGGGCGGGGACGGCAAGCCCTTCGCCATCAAGCTGGGCAAGCTGCGCGGGGTGGAGAGCCAGGGCATGTTGTGCTCGGCGCGCGAGCTGCAGCTGAGCGAGGACCACGGCGGCCTGCTCGAACTGGCGGGCGATGCGCCGATCGGGAAGGACATCCGCGAGGTGCTGAACCTCGACGACCACGTCTTCACGCTGAAGCTCACGCCCAACCTCGCGCATGCGCTGTCGGTCTACGGCGTGGCGCGCGAGCTGTCCGCCTTGACGGGTGCGCCCCTGATCGAGCCGAAGTTCGAGCCCGCGCCCGTGAAGCACGACCAGAAGCTGAAGGTGAAGGTCAGCGCCCCGGACCTCTGCGGCCGCTTCTCCGGCCGCGTGATCCGCAACGTGGACACGAAGGCGAAGACGCCGCAGTGGATGGTCGACCGCCTCGCCGGCTGCGGCCAGCGCAGCGTGACGGCACTCGTCGACATCTCCAACTACGTGATGTTCGAGTTCGGCCGTCCCTCGCACATCTTCGACTTCGACAAGATCCACGGCGGCCTGGACGTGCGCTGGGGCCGCAAGGGCGAGCAGCTCAAGCTCCTGAACGGCAACACGATCGAGGTGGACGAGAAGGTCGGCGTGATCGCCGACGACAAGGCGGTCGAGTCGCTCGCCGGCATCATGGGCGGCGACGCCACGGCCGTCTCCGACGACACGAGGAACGTCTACGTCGAGGCCGCCTTCTGGTGGCCCGAAGCCGTGCAAGGGCGCTCGCGCCGCTTCAACTTCTCCACCGACGCCGGCCACCGCTTCGAGCGCGGCGTCGACCCCAGCCTCACCGTCGAACACATCGAGCACATCACGCGCCTGATCCTCGAGATCTGCGGCGGCGAGGCCGGCCCGATGGACGACCAGGTGGCGAAGCTGCCCGAGCGCAAGCCGGTGCAGCTGCGCGTCGCCCGCGCGGCGAAGGTGATCGGCATGCCCATCACCGAGGCGCAATGCCTCGACGCGTTCCGCCGCCTGCAGCTGCCCGCGAAGGCGCAGCAGGGCGTGATCACGGTCACGCCCCCTCCCTACCGCTTCGACCTCGCCATCGAGGAAGACCTCATCGAGGAGGTGGTGCGCGTCGTCGGCTACCAGCAGCTGCCCACCACGCCGCCCCTGGCCCCGATCACGGCGAAGCTGCCGCCCGAGAACCGACGCAGCCGCTTCGCGGTGCGCCGCCTCCTCGCCGCGCTGGGCTACCAGGAGACCATCAACTTCAGCTTCGTCGAGGAACACTGGGAGAAGGACCTCGCCGGCAACCCCGACCCGATCCAGCTGCTGAACCCCATCGCCAGCCAGATGAGCGTGATGCGCTCCTCGCTGCTCGGGTCGCTGTTGCAGGTGCTGAAGTTCAACCTGGACCGCAAGGCCGAACGCGTGCGCGTCTTCGAGCTCGGTCGCGTCTTCGTCCGCGATGCCTCGGTGCAGACCACCGACACGACCGTGCGCGGCGTGCGCCAGCCCATGAAGGTCGCGGGCCTGGCCTACGGTTCTCCGGACGGCCTGCAATGGGGCCGCAAGGCGGCGGCCGTCGACTTCTACGACATGAAGGGCGACGTGCAGGCGCTGCTCGCGCCGCTGCAGGCGGAGTTCGCGCCGGGGGCGCACCCCGCCATGCATCCGGGCCGCTGCGCCGCGATCCGCATCGGAGGGCGCGAAGTCGGGGTGGTCGGCGAGTTGCACCCCCGCTGGCGCCAGAAGTGGGAACTGCCCCACACGCCGCTGCTGTTCGAGCTGGACCTCGATGCCGTCACCGCACGCGAGGTGCCGCAGTTCGAGTCCGTGCCGCGCTTCCAGCCGGCCGAACGCGACATCGCCGTCATCGTGGGCGAGAAGGTCACCCACGACCAGCTGCTCGCCGCGATCCGCTCGGCGGACACGGGCGGCCTGCTGCGTGACGCTTTCCTCTTCGACGTGTACAAGCCGCAGCAGGCGACGGCCGGACTCGCGCTGCACGAGAAGAGCCTCGCCGTTCGCTTGACGCTCGCCCGCAGCGACGCCACACTGACCGACGAGCAGATCGATGCGGCCGTGCGCGCGGTGGTGGAGCGGGTCACCGCGCAACTCGGAGGCCGCCTGAGGGGATAAAGGACGATGGCCGAACTCGCAACAACAACAGCTCTCAAGCAAGAGGACATCATGGAGTTTGCGGTCGAGAGCCTGGAGACGCCTGCGCTCACCAAGGCGCAGCTGGCGGAGCTGCTGTTCGAGCAGATCGGGCTGAACAAGCGCGAATCCAAGGACATGATCGATGCCTTCTTCGACCTGATCTCCGCGAGCCTCGTGGAAGGCAAGGACGTCAAGATCTCGGGCTTCGGCAACTTCCAGATCCGCACCAAGGCGCCCCGGCCGGGCCGCAATCCGCGCACGGGGGAGGCCATCCCCATCGAGGCGCGGCGCGTGGTGACCTTCCACGCCAGCCACAAGCTCAAGGAACAGATCCAGGGCAACGGCAACGGGGCGGAATAAGCCCGCCCGCCGCCCGGCTGTCGCTGCAGCGCGACCGCACGGCCCGCCCGCAACATCCTCCGCCGGGCCGGCTTTGCAGTTCCCACCACTTAGAGTAACCTCGAAGCTTCCTCTCCTAGTACCTTGATTTCAATGGAGAAAGGCCTCCCGGCAATCCCCGCAAAGCGCTACTTCACCATCGGTGAGGTCAGCGAGCTCTGTGGCGTCAAGCCCCACGTGCTACGGTATTGGGAGCAGGAGTTCACGCAGCTTCGGCCCATGAAGCGGCGCGGCAACCGGCGCTACTACCAGCACCACGAGGTGCTGATGATCCGGCGCATCCGCGACCTGCTGTACGACCAGGGCTTCACCATCAGCGGCGCCCGCAACAAGCTGCAGGAAATCGTGCAGGTCGAGCGCGACAAGCGCCGGGCCGGCGAGGTCATGCTCGATGGCGTGGAAGTCATCGAGGTCGAGGAATCCACCTTCGGCGAAAGCCAGTTCGAGGACGCCGCGCCGGAAGAGCGCGACGCCATCACCTACAAGCTGCAGCAGCTGAAGCGCGAGCTGTTCGAGATCCGCGATCTGCTCAGTTCCGTCCACTGACCGCGGCTGCGGCGCATGCTGCAAGCAAATTGTCGGGAACATGCCGGAACCGGCTTCCGCGCCCGGCTATAATCGTGGGCTTCGGCGTGTAGCGCAGCCTGGTAGCGCACTTGCATGGGGTGCAAGGGGTCGCGAGTTCGAATCCCGCCACGCCGACCACAAAACGGAAAGCCGGTTCGTCCCGCAAGGGCGAACCGGCTTCTTCGTATGCGTTGCCCTCGTTGCATAATGGTCGCGCATGGCCTCCGTCGTATTCGCTGACCTGGTTGGGAGCACGGGCATCTTCGAGCGGCTCGGCGACGAGACCGCCGGGCGCTTCGTCACGACACTCACGACGGCGCTGGCCAAGATCTTCGAGCAGCACAAGGGCCGGGTGGTCAAGCTGCTCGGCGACGGCCTCTTCGTCGTCTTCTCCAGCGAGGAACAGGCGCTCACCGCCTGCATCGCCATCCAGGAACGCCTGCAGCAGAAGCCCGTGCGCCCCGGCGGCACCGGCCGGCCGGTGCAGATGCAGATGGGGATCGAGTCCGGCGAAGTCGTCGAGATCCAGGGCGACTGCTACGGCGACGCCGTCAATTGCGCGGCGCGCCTCGCGGACCTCGCCGGTGCCGACCAGATCCTCACCACCCAGCGCGTGCGCGACGCCCTGCAGCCGGAGCAGCAGGAGAAGCTGCGCAGCCTCGGCCCCATGTACCTGCGCGGCAAGGCGGAGGTCACCGAGGTGTACCGCGTCGAGTGGCAGCCGGAGCGCGACGCGGAGGCGACGGTGATGGGCGTGTCGATGTTCGGCCAGCCCGCCGAAGCCCACCTCCAGATCACCATCGGCGACCAGACGCGCCGGCTGCAGTCGCGCGGCGATTCGGTCACCATCGGCCGCTCCGCCACCGCGGACATCAACCTCAACGACTCGCGCGTGTCGCGCGCGCACGCCACGGTGGAATGGCGCGGCGGCCACTTCGTGCTGAGCGACGCGTCCAGCTTCGGCACCTGGGTGTACTTCGGCAACCATCCGGAACCCGTGGTCCTGCGCCGCACCGAGTGCTACCTGGTCGGCGCGGGACAGATCGCCTTCGGCTGCGACCGCAACGCCGACGCGGCGCCCATCGCGAACTTCTCGATCCACAGCTAGCGATGGCGCTGGACCTGCACATCTCCGGCCCCGGGCTGGATGTCCACCGCCGGCTGGAGCGCGGCGAACCGGCCCTGGTCCTCGGGCGCGACAACGACTGCGCCGTCTGCCTGCCGGACCCGGAACGCAACATCTCGCGCCGCCACCTGAGCGTGTGGAACGAGGGCGACCTGCTGCACTTCCACGTGCTGTCCGTCGTGAACGGCGTCGACGTCGCCGCGGGCGAGTTGCCGCCGGGCGCGCGCGGCGTGCTCGGGCCGGGCGAGGTGATGGCCTTGTCCGCCTACCGCATCGTCGTCGCGCCCGTGGTGCCCGTGCACGTTCCGGACACGACGATCCCCGGCGAGGTCGATCCCTGGACCGAGTTCGAACGCGCGGCGGCGCAGCTCGTGCCCGACGCCGGCCCCGAGACGATCCCCGCCAACCTGGATGCCGACGATCCTTTCGGCGACTGGGGCTTCCAGAGCACCTTCGGCCCCGGCGCGCCCGGCGGCACGCTGAATGCGGACGACCTGCAGCCGGCGACGGACCTGGAGCCCTTCCTGCGCGGCCTGGGCGCGGGCGCGCCGGACGCCTTGACGCGCGGCGAGCTCGAGGCCCTCGGGCGCGTGACGCGCATCGCGGCGCAGGCACTGCTCCAGGCCGCGCAGGCCGCGGCCGTTTCGCGCCGGGACGTGCGCTCCGAGGACCGCACGCTGGCGGAGCCGCGCGAGCTCAACCCGCTGCGCCTCGAAGGGCCGGTGGAGGACAAGCTGGACTACCTTTTCGGCCGGCATCCGCCCCGCGGCGGCCTGCTGCCCCCCGACCGCGCGATGGCGCAGCTGGCCACGGAACTCGTCGCGCACGAGCAGGCGATGGCGGAAGCGGTGCGCGAGGCCGTGCGCGCGACGCTGCAGGAGTTCGAGCCCGAAGCGCTCAAGAAGCGGCTGCTGGGGGGCGGCGCGCGCATCTTCGAATCGGCGCGGGCCTGGGACGCATTCGTGCGCGATTACGCCGAGCGGCAGTCCAGCGGGGACGAATGGGTAGGGCAGCTGCTCGACCGCCACTTCGCGCGGGCGTATGCCCGTGCCCTCCTGCGTGCGAAACGCACAACGGGCCGTAACGAAGGGGCCTGAACTCGGCCTTGTAAAGAAGGGCGGGGGCTAGAATGCGTTTCCACGTGTATCCCATGGCGCAGATGTGACTCTGAAGAAGCTGGGACGGTACGAAGTGCTCCGTGTCCTCGGCAAGGGTGCCATGGGCGTGGTGTACGAAGGCCGCGATCCCAACCTGGACCGCCGCGTCGCCATCAAGACCGTCAAGGTCGAGAACCTCTCCGAGGAGGCGGCCGCGGAATACGAGCACCGCTTCCGCACGGAGGCGCGCTCCGCCGCGCGCCTGCAGCACCCCAACATCGTCAGCGTCTACGACTCCGACCGCGACGGCGACGTCGCCTTCCTGGTCATGGAGTACATCCAGGGCGACGACCTCAAGCACCACCTCGACCGCGGGGTGCGCTATTCGCTGGAGCAGTCGCTCAAGATCGTGCGCGACCTGCTCAGCGCGCTCGACTACGCGCACAAGCAGGGCATCGTCCACCGCGACATCAAGCCCGCCAACCTGCTGATCGAGCCGGGCGGGCGCGTGAAGCTCACCGACTTCGGCGTGGCGCGCATCCAGGACTCCGGCGAGGCCACGCGCACGCAGGGCAGCATGGTGGGCACGCTGAAGTACATGGCCCCCGAGCAGGTGCAGGGCCAGAAGATCGATTCGCGCGCGGACCTCTTCTCCGTCGGCGTGGTGCTGTACCAGCTGCTCACCGACAAGCGCCCCTTCGACGGCGACAACGACTTCTCGATCATCCACCAGATCATCGGCCACCACCCGCCGCCTCCGAGCTCGGTGAACCCGCGCCTCCCTGCGGCGCTGGACGCCGTGGTGGCGCGCGCGCTGGCCAAGACGCGCGAGGAACGCTTCGCCACCGCCCGCGACTTCGCGGTGGCGCTGCAGGCGGCGATCCGCCGCGCCGAGGACCAGACGGTGGTCCCGCCGCTGAATCCCAACCGCCGGCAGGAACCGGGCTCGCGACCGCTCACGCGTCCCGGCACCGTCCCGCCGCAGCCGGGCCTGAGCACCGCGCCTTCCATCGGCGGGGCGAGTTCGGTCACGCAGGAACTCGAGCTGGTCTACTGGAAGGACGTCAAGGACTCCGCCGACGTCGAGGACCTGCAGGGTTTCCTGGACAAGTTCCCCGACGGCATCTACGCGGACCTGGCGCGGCGCCGCCTGCGCAAGCTCGTGGGGGGCGACTCCACGACGGTGATCGGCACCAGCACGCCGGCGAACGCGACCACGCCCAGCCGCCCCGCCGCACCGCCCGCGGGGGCCTATCCGGGCACGGGCAGCACCTTCGCGACGCAGTTCCCGGACAACGAGGCCACGCGCCTGCGCACGGACACCTCGCGTCCCGCGGTCGGCGCGGACCTCTCGCAGCCGCGCCCCGCCCAGTGGGTCCAGGAGGAGTTCACCAACACGGTGATCCAGAAGGCGGCTGCGCCGGCTCCGGTGCCCGCGCAGGCGGCAGCGCTGGCGCCCCCTGCGCCGGCCGCACAGCCCGCTGCCGCGACGCCGTTGCAGCCGGGTGTCGCCAAGGCAGCGACGCTCTCCAGCGCGGCGGCCGCCGCCTCTTATGCGGCCGCCGTCGGCGCGGCCCTGTCCCCGGGCAAGCGCCCCGCCGCGGAGCCGGAATCGACCCCGGCCGAATCCGAGTTCCCGGCCACCGAGATCATGCCGCCGGCGCCTGCGCCCGCAGCGGCGCCGCGCGCGCGCCGCGTGGCCGACGACGATACCGACAGCCTGCCGCCGCCGCCCGCGAAGAAGAAGCTTCCCGTGGCCGTGCTCGCCGGCGTCGGCGCGATCGCCGTCGCGGGCCTGCTCGCCGTGGCGCTCACGCGCGGCAAGGCGCCCGAAGCGCCTCCGCCGGCCGACGTGCCCGTGCTGGCCGCGCCCGGCGCGCCGGCCGGGAGCTCCGGCACCGCGGCGGCGCCGCCGCCGGCGCCCGTCGACGTTCCCGCACCGGCGGCGCCGCCCGCCGCCACGCTGGCTGCCGCTGCCAACCCGCCGGACACGCCCATGCCCGCGGCGCCGCCTGCCGCGGCACCTGCAGCGAAGGCCGCGGCGCCGGCCGCCGCGCCGCGCAAGGCGGCGAGCCAGCCGGCGCGCGTGGCCCGCGCGACGACCCCCGTGGCACCCGAGCCCGTGCGCCCGGCGTCTCCCGCGGCGCCCGCACGCGTCGATCCGGAGCCGGTGCCCAAGCCGCTGCCGCCGCCGGTGGCCAGCAACGGCAATCTCGCCGCCGTCGACCAGTGCCGCGACAAGTTCCTGCTCGCCAAGGAGTCCTGCCTGGCCGAGAACTGCGCCAAGCCGGGCGCCCGCAGCCATCCGCTGTGCGTGAAGCACCGCGAGGAAGTGCGCCTGCGCGAGGAAGGGAAGGTCCGCCAGGGGCCCCAGCAGGCGCCCTGACGCGGCTGGAGCCCGGGCTCCTAGACGATGTCGAAGGCGTGCACGCCGAAATGGCCGCGTGCACGGTCCTCGAAGAAGCGCTGCAGCGTCTCCTTCACCGTGCGGAAGGCGATCTCCTCCCAGGGGATCTCGTCCTCGCGGAAGAGGCGCGCCTCGATGGTCTCGAAGCCCGGGTCGAACACGTCGCTCAGGAGCCGCGCCCGGTAGAACAGGTGCACCTGGCCCACGCGCGGCACGCTCAGCACCGTGAAGAGGCCTTCCATCTCGATCTGCGCGCCGGCTTCCTCGTGCGTCTCGCGCGCCGCGCCTTCGGCGGTGCTCTCGCCGAGTTCCATGAAGCCCGCGGGCAGCGTCCACTTGCCCCAGCGCGGCTCGATGTTGCGCTTGCACAGCAGCACGCGGTCGTCCAGCCACGGCACCGTGCCGACGACGTTCAGCGGGTTCTCGTAATGGATGGTGTCGCACGCCGGGCAGACCGCGCGCTCGTGCGTATCGCCGTCGTCGGGCACGCGGTAGACGACGCCGGCGCCGCAGTTGCGGCAATGCTTGATGGGGCTGCGCAGGACGGTCACGACATGACGAGGGCTCCCGCAGGAGCCCTCGTGGGGAATGGACTGCTTCGAGTTTACGCCTTGGTCGTCTTCATGTGCTTGTCGATGAGCGCGCGCGCGGTATCGAGCAGCTTGCGGCCGTCGTGGCCGCGCTTGTTCATGTCCTCGACCCACTCCACCTCGATCTGCCGCGAGCGGCGGCGGAACTCCTGCGCCTCGGCGGCGCTGACCTTGAAGATGGTGTTGCCGCGGTCGCTGGCCGCCTTGCGCCCCGCCGCGTCGCCGCCCTGCTGCACCTTGCCCAGCCAGGCGGAAGTCGCCATGCCGGAGTTGGCATCGATGATCTTCTTCAGGTCCGGCGGCAGGCTGCCGTACTTGGCCTTGTTCATCGCCATCACGAAGGTGGTCGTGTAGAGCGAGCCGCCGGCGGGATCGAACTCCGCGTGGTACTTGGTGAGCTCGTGCACCTTCACCGAAGGCACCACCTCCCACGGGATCACGCAGCCGTTGATGGTGCCCTTGGACAGCGCGTCGGGGATCTGCGGCAGCGGCATGCCCACCGGCGTGGCGCCGAGCGAGCCCACCAGCTTCGTCACCTGGCGCGTGGGCGCGCGCACCTTCAGGCCGCGCATGTCGCCGACGCTGTGCACCGGCTTGTCCGCCGTGTGGATCACGCCCGGGCCGTGCACGTGCAGCGCGATCACCTGCGTCTCCTTGAATTCGTCCGGCGCGAGCGTCTGCACGTACTCCCAGTACGCCTTGGACGTGGCCTCCGCATTGCTCATCATGAAGGGGAGCTCGAACACTTCCACGCGCGGGAAGCGGCCTGCGGTGTTGCCGGGGAGCGTCCAGACGATGTCGACGACGCCGTCGCGCGCCTGGTCGTACAGCTGCACCGGCGTGCCTCCCAGCTGCATGGCGGGATAGGCCTCGAACTTGATGCGGCCGCCGGAGTCCTTCTCCACCTTGTCCATCCAGGCCTTGTGCATGTTCAGCCACACGTTGGACGTGGGCGCCATGAAGGTGTGGAACTTGAGCGTGACCGACTGCTGCGCGAAGCCGGAGAGGGCGGAAGCGCCGAGCGCCGCAGCGGCGCCGGAGCGGAGGATCGTTCTGCGTTGGACCATGGCGGGGACTCCCAAGGGTGAAAGCCGCGGAACGGTACTCCAGCGCTGCGCGAGCGAGTAGGGGGCTTTCCCGCAGCGCTATCCCACGTATTTCACCAGCCACAGCGAGATGGATGGGAACAAGAGCAGCACGATGGTGCGGATCGTGTCGCTCACGAGGAAAGGCATCACGCCGCGGTAGCTCTCCCAGATCGGGATGTCGCGCGCCATGCCGTTCACCACGTACACGTTCAGTCCGACCGGCGGCGCGAGCAGGCCGAAGCCCACGGTCATGAGCACCATGATCCCGAACCAGATCGCCGTGTATTCCTTGGACATGCCGAAGTCGAGCGACATGACGAGCGGGAAGAAGATGGGGATCGTCAGCAGGATCATGGACAGTTCGTCCATCACCGCGCCCAGCACCACGTAGAACAGCAGGATGGCCGCGACCACGGCCACGGGCGCCAGTCCCCAGCCGCTCACGACGCTGGCGAGTTGCGCGGGCACCTGCGTGAGGGCCAGCGCCGCGTTCATCACGTCGGCGCCGATGAAGATCATGAAGATCATCGCGGAGCCTTCGGCCGTGGCGTAGAAGCAGTGCTTGAACTTCTGCCACGTCATCTCGCGCTTGAGCAGCGCCGCGACGAAGGTGGACGCGGCGCCGACCGCCGCACCTTCGGTGGGCGTGAAGAGGCCGCCGTAGATGCCGCCGAAGACCAGCACGAAGATGAAGGCGATGGGCACCACGCCGCCGAGGGCGTGCACCGTCATGCGCGAGGCTTCCTCGTGCTCCGGCGCGTGCCCGGGCACGAGGCGCACGTAGATCGCGATGGCGATCATGTAGCCCACCATCGCGATCACCCCCGGTACCATGGCGGCGGCGAACAGCTTGGCGATGTTCTGTTCCGCGAGGATGGCGTAGATCACGAGCGGCACCGAGGGCGGGATCAGGATGCCCAGCGTGCCGCCGGCGGCGAGCGTGCCGGTGGCGAGCCGGCCCGAATAGCCGTGGCGCTTGAGTTCGGGCAGGGCGACCGAGGTGATGGTCGCGGCCGTCGCGACCGAGGAGCCGCAGATCGCGCCGAAGGCCGCGCACGCCATCACGGCCGCCATGGCCAGTCCGCCGCGGAAGCGCGACATGACCGCGCTCGCGAACTCGAACAAGGCCTTGGAGATGCCGCCCTGCGTGGCGAACTGCCCCATCAGGATGAACAGCGGGATTACCGACAGGTCGTAGCTCGCGAAGCGCGCGAAGGCCTGCGTGTTGAGGAAGTTCTCCAGCGGCGCGAGGCCCGCCTGCAGCACGTAGCCCACGCAGCCGGCGATGAACATGGAGATGGCGATCGGCGTGCGGATCGCCATCAGCACCAGCATGACCCCGAAGATGAGTCCGCTCAGGGCCAGGGGGCTCATTCATGCACCTCCGTCCCGAACCCGAACACGCCTTGCCAGATGCCGATCACGGCGGTGAGGACCAGGGGCGGCACCATGCAGGCATACACGATCCACTCGGGGAAGCCGAGCATCATCGTGGTGGACTGCGCGCGCCACGAGCTCAGGCCGCCGATCGCCGCGCGCCACGCGAGCAGGGCGACGGCGAGCCCCAGCAGCAGGGCACCGAGCCGGTCGAGGCGCGCATTGGTGCGCTCGCTCGCCTTCGCGGTGAAGAAGTCGACGATGATGTTGCTGCGCCTGGCCTGGCACCAGGGCAGGAAGAGGGCGATCGCCGCGCCCGCCGCCACCCCCGTGAGCTCGAAGTCGCCGACCAGCGTCGTGCCCGTGGTGTTGCGCCCGATCAGGCTGGCGCAGGTCATGAGGGTGATGCCGGTGAGGATGAAGCCGGCGAGGATGGCGCAGAACTTCGCCAGCGATTCCAGGACGCGCAAACGGGACTCCTCTTCGTTGTGTTTTTCGAGGGCCGCGCGCGTCGGACCGCGCGGCGGGGCGTGCCGCGCGATCATAGCGGCCGCCGTGCAGGCGGCCGCGGGGGGAAACGATCAGGCGCCCTGGACCTTCACCGTGATGCCGGTGAGGTTGCCCACGCCGCCCACGAGCGTGTCGCCCGCCACCACGGCCGCCACGCCTTCGGGCGTGCCCGTGTAGATCAGGTCGCCGGGCGCGAGGTCCCACGCGGCGGAGATGTGCTCGATGATCTCGCCGATGTTCCAGATCAACTTGGACACGTTGCTGCGCTGGCGGTCCTTGCCGTTCACCTGCACCCAGATCTCGGCGTTCTCGATGTCGCCCGCCTGGTCCGCCGGCGTGATCGGGCCGATGGGCGCCGACTCCTCGAACGACTTGCCGATCTCCCACGGGCGGCCGAGCTTCTTCTGCTCGCCCTGCAGGTCGCGGCGGGTCATGTCCAGGCCCACGGCGTAGCCGAAGATGTGCTTGCGCGCGTCGGCGGCCTTGATGTTCTTGCCGCCGGTGCCGATGCACGCGACCAGCTCGATCTCGTGGTGCAGGTCCTTCGTCAGGCTCGGGTAGCGGATGGTGGCCGTCTCGCCGGCCGGCACCACCACCGTGGCATCCGCGGGCTTGAAGAAGAAGAACGGCGCCTCGCGGCCGGTGAAGCCCATCTCCTTGGCATGCTCCACGTAGTTGCGGCCCACGCAGTAGATGCGGCGCACGGGGAAGCGCTCGGCGCGGCCGACGACCGGCACGGACACTTGCGGTGCGGGGTTGAAGACGTAGCTCATGACAACCTTTCTTCTCTGTGGATGCCCAGGGCCTCGTGCACCGGGCGGTCGGAAAAACTGAACAGCACGCAGCCGGCACGGCTGGAGAGGCGCGCAGTGTGCCACGACGGCACCACGAAGTGATCGCGCGGGCCGAAGGCGTAGCGGGATTCGCCGCGCTCGCCGGTGATGAGCACTTCGCCTTCGCCTTCCACCACGCTGTACACGGCGCCATCGGTCTGGCGCCAGCCCTGGCCCTCGAAGCCGGCGGGCAGGCGCTGCATGAACGTGCCGATGGTCGGCATCGTCCAGCCGCCGGTGAGCGGGTTCACGTAGCGCAGCTTGAAGCCGTCCCACGCGTCGACGGGACCGTGGCGCTCCAGCTGCTCCAGCGCCTCGCGGCTGCGCTCGTAGGGATAGCTGAAGATCGGCGAGGTCTTGCCGAAAGGCGGGTCGTGGCGCACCGGCACCATGTTGTGCCCGTAGCGCGCGAAGCTCGCGCCTTCGGGCCGTGTCACCTGCTGCGACTTGCTGGTGTCGTTCTGCGCGAAGCCCGCGTCGAAGAAGCGCAGCATCGGGATGTCGAGGCCATCGAGCCACACGACCGGTTCGTCGGCCTCGTGGCCGTGGTCGTGCCAGGTCCAGCTCGGGGTGATGATGAAATCGCCCGGCTGCATGGTGGTGCGTTCGCCGTCGACGGCGGTATAGGCGCCGCGGCCTTCGACGATGAAGCGCAGCGCGCTCTGCGTGTGCCGGTGGCTGGGGGCGACTTCGCCGGGCAGGATCAGCTGCAGGCCCGCGTAGAGCGACTGCGTGATGCACGACTGGCCGCGCAGGCTCGGGTTCTCCAGGATCAGCACGCGCCGCACCGCTTCTTCCGCCGTGATCGCGTCGCCGGCGCGCATCAGGAAGGGGCGCACCTCCTCGTACTTCCAAAGCGCGGGCACGCAAGGCGTCTTCGGGCTCGGCGGCACCAGCGCATGCAGCACCTCCCACAGCGGGGTGAGGTGGTGGCGGTCCATGTCGCGATAGAGCTGTTCGCGGACCTGCGCGGTGGGGATGGCTGCGTTCATGGAGACTCCTTTACCAGCTGCGGCCCAGGTAGGCGCCGTACCGTTCGAGCGTGGATTGCAGGCCAGCGAGGTCGACGCCCGCGTTCGTGCTGCCGGACTTGAGCGCCAGGTCGGCGGCCGTGCCCACGGCCTCGCCCATCACGAAGCACGCACCCGTAACGCGCGCGGCGGACTGCGCCTCGTGGCTCATGGAGGCGCAGCGGCCCGCGATCCAGACGTTGTCCAGTCCTTCGGGCACCGTCATGCGGTAGGGCAGGTGGTTGAAACCGCGGCTCTCGGGAATCTGCGGCCAGCGGAATTCGACGTCGCCCTTCAGGTGCAGCTCCAGCGGCCAGCCGTTGACGCCGATCGTGTCGTCGAAGCTCGCGCACTCCAGCACGTCGGACTCGGTGAGTTCGTACAGGCCGCGCACGCGCCGCGTCTCGCGGATGCCGACCTGCGGCGCGATGTCGGAGATGTAGCTCTTCTCGAAGCCGGGCACCTCGCGCAGGAAGCCGGCGACGGAGGCGATCTGGCGGCGGCCCAGCACTTCGGCGTCGGATAGCTCGCGGGCGTCGGTGCCGTCCATGGCGTTGCCTTCGCGATTGGCGAGCTGCGTGAGGTTCGCGCGCCATTCGATGCCGCTCTTCTGCGGGCGGATGATCGGCGTCTTGCGCGGGAACTTGTAGCGCCCCTCGGCTTCCGCCTGCAGCATCAGCTTCGGGATGGTTTCCCAGGCCTTGCCGGCGCGTTGAGCGTCGACGCCGTTGATGCGGAACATCGTCGAGGGGTAGAGCATGTTGCCCTGGCCGTCGCCCAGCGCATACGGCGCGCCGGCCCAGGCGGCGAGGTCGCCGTCGCCCGAAGCGTCGACGAAGGCGCGCCCCGCGACGGCGTAGCGGCCCGACTTGGTCTCGACCAGCAGGGCCTGCACGCGGCGCGCGCCCTCCATCACCACGCCGGCGGCGAGTGCATGGAACAGCACCTCGACGCCGGCGGCGAGCAGGAGGTCGTCCGCGGCGATCTTGTACGCGGCGGTGTCGTACGCCTGCGCCACGGTCTTGCCGAACAGCGCATGCGGCTCGTTCAGGCCGCCCAGGCGCGCGATGCGCGCGAGCAGGTCGTCGGCGACGCCATGCACCACCTGGCGGATGTCGCCGTGCACGTTGGCGTGCAGGCCGCAGAAGTTGGTCACGCCGGCGGCCGTGCCCATGCCGCCGAGGAAGCCGTAGCGCTCCACGAGCAGGGTCTTGCGCCCGGCGCGGGCCGCCGCGACCGACGCGGCGATGCCGGCGGGCCCGCCGCCGAGGACGACCACGTCGTATTCGCCCCAGACGGGCGTCTGGCGCGCGGGTTCGGTAAGGGTTCTCGTCATGGGGGGATGATAAGCGTACATATCAATGCGCCCTGGCGCAAGCGACGCCGGCCTCGCTACACTGGGCCGCATGGCGAAGAGCTACGACTTCCGGCATGCACCGGGCCACCTGATCCGGCGGGCGCACCAGGTTTCCTGGGCGCTGTTCATGGAGGAGACGGCCGGCTTCGACGTCACGCCCGTGCAGTTCGCCATCCTGAGCGCGCTGCTGGAAGACCCCGGCGAGGACCAGGTGACGCTCGCGCGCAAGGTGGCCTTCGATCCGGCCACCTTCGGCTCGGTGATCGCGCGCCTCGAAGGGCGCGGGTGGGTGCGCCGCGAAGCCGACACCGCCGACCGCAGGCGCAAGCTCCTGTGGGTCACGGCGGAGGGGGCGGAGGTCGCGCAGAAGATGCGTCGCGCCGTGGCCAAGGTGCAGCAGCGCATCCTGGAGCCGCTGTCGCCCGGCGACCGCGAGCAGCTGGTCCACCTGCTGGGCAAGCTCGTCGACGGCCACGAAGGCGTGGACGGCGCCGACGCGTAGGCCGCCACGGCCGGCTCCGCGGGAAGGGTAAGTCCCGACCCCGCCGCGCTGGCAAGCCGCTTTCATGTGAACGTATGATGATTGGGCAACTGCGCCGCAAGGGCGCAGGGGCAAGCGGCGCTGTCAGAAGCCGTGGCGGGACGTGCTTGGGAGGCATCCAACCAAGGAGACAGCATGAGCTCACGCATTGCCTTCGCGGCCGCGATCGCGGCCCTCGTTGCCTCGTCGGCGGCCGTGGCGGCCGGCCCTGCCGTGGTGCAGGGACCGGGCGAGAACCCCGGCTGCTTCAAGCCCTGGGACGCGAACACGAAGCACTTCCAGTGGCCCGCGAAGAAGGGGCCGTACCGCATCGCGCTGGCCAACGGCTTCGTCGGCAACACCTGGCGCATCCAGATGATCAAGATGGCCAAGGCCTACGCCGCCACGCCCGAGATGGCCTCGCAGATCAAGGAGTTCAAGATCGTCTCCACGGGCACCGACGTGGCGGCGCAGATCGCGGCGATCGACAACTTCATCAACTCGGGGTACGACGCGATCGTCACGATCGCCGTCAACCCCACCGCGTTCGGCCCGGTCATCAAGCGCGCGAACGCCAAGGGCGTGGTGCTGGTGCCGTTCGACAACGTGCTGGACACCAACGAGGTGATGATGGTCAACGAGGACCAGCTCGCCATGGGCCAGCAGTCGGGCGAGTGGATCGTGAAGAACATCCCCTCGAAGTCGGGCAAGCTGCTGGAGGTGCGCGGCGTGCCGGGCAACTCGGTGGACCGCGACCGCCACCTGGGCTTCCGCAAGGTGGTCGAGGCGCCTGGCAACAAGTTCGAGGTGGTGGAGGTGGTCGGCAACTGGGACGACGGCACGGCGCAGAAGGCCGTGGCCGACGCAGTGGCCGTGCACAAGAAGTTCGACGGCATGTTCGTGCAGGGTGGCTCCACCGGCGCGGTGCGGGCGCTGATCGACGCGAAGCACAGGATGATCCCGGTCGCGGGCGAGGCCGAGAACGGCTTCCGCAAGCTCTGCGCCGAGCGCGCCAAGGACGGCCTGCTGTGCGCTTCGCTGGGCCAGTCGCCGGGCCTGGTGGCCATCTCGATGAAGGCCGCGGTGTCGGCGCTGCAGGGCAAGGTGATGCCGCAGATGATCTCGGTGCCGATCCCCTCGGCCACGCACCCCGACTTCAAGGCGGACGTCAACTACTTCCCGAAGCTGACCGACAACTTCTTCACCACCAACGAGTTCCCGCCGTGCGGCGTGAACCTGAAGGCCACCGACATCATGTCGAAGGACGAGAAGAACAACTGAGGCGGGCTCCCTTGGAAGCCGTGCTGCAGCTGTCGGAGGTCTCCAAGCGCTACGGCGGGGTGCGTGCGCTGGAGCGTGCGAGCTTCGCCTGCGGCGCCGGGCGCATCCACGCGCTGCTGGGGGAGAACGGCGCCGGCAAGTCGACGCTGATCAAGGTGATGGCCGGCGTGGTGCAGCCCGACGAGGGCCGGCTCCTGCTGCAGGGGCGCGAGCGCCGCTTCGCGCACCCGCAGGAGGCGGTCGCCGCCGGCATCGCCTGCATCTTCCAGGAGCTCTCGCTGCTGCCCGACCTGAGCGTGGCGGACAACATCTGCATCACCAATCCGCCGCGCCGCTTCGGGCTGGTGGACCGCCGGGCGCAGCGGCGGGTCGCCGAGGCGGCGCTCGCGCGCGCGGGCGCGGAGGACATCCATCCGCTCGCGCCCGTCGCGAGCCTGCCGCTGTCGCGCCGGCAGCTGGTGGAGATCGCCAAGGCGCTCGCGCGCGACCCGAAGATCCTGATCCTGGACGAAGCCACCTCGGCCCTGACCGCCGCCGACGTGCAGCGCGTGTTCGCGCTGCTGCGGCGGCTGCGCGGGGAGGGCATGGCCATCGTCTACATCTCGCACCGCATGCGCGAGATCGCGGAGCTGGCCGACGACTGCTCGGTCTTCCGCAACGGCACGCGCGTCGCGACCTTCGAGGCCGGCACCCGCAGCGACGCGCAGGTGCTGGAGATGATGATCGGGCGCGACATCGCGCACGCGTTCCCGCCCAAGCCGCAGCCGCCGGCCGCCACCGTGCCGGCCATCCTGGAAACGCGCGGCCTCGGCTGGGCCGGCCGCCTGCACGGCATCGACCTGGCGGTGCGGCCGGGCGAGATCGTCGGCCTCGGCGGGCTGGACGGCCAGGGCCAGCGCGAGCTGTTCCTGGCCTTGTTCGGCGTGCTGCGCGGCGTGGCGGGGGACGTGCGGGTCGACGGCCGCGCCGTGCGCGTGCGCGGGCCGCGGCATGCGCGCGCGCTGGGCATCGCGCTGGTGCCCGAGGACCGCAAGACCGACGGCCTGCTGCTGCCGATGTCGGTCCACGACAACCTGTCGCTCGCCGCCCTGGACCGCCTGAGCCGCGCCGGCGTGCTGCGTGCGAAAGCCGAGAACGAGGCGGTCGCAGGCATGGTGCGCCGGCTCGCGATCAAGGCCGCGGATCCCGCCGATGCGGTGGGCACGCTGTCCGGGGGCAACCAGCAGAAGGTGGTGATCGGCAAGTGGCTGCTGACCGCGCCGCGCATCCTGCTGCTGAACGACCCGACGCGCGGCATCGACGTGGGCACCAAGCAGGAGATCTACGCGCTGGTGCGCGCGCTGGCTGCCGAAGGCGCGGCCGTGCTGCTGTATTCGACCGACTACGCGGAGCTGATCGGCTGCTGCGACCGCGTGGCCGTGTTCTACGCCGGCCGCATCGTGCGGTGGCTCGAAGGCGCGGCGCTCACCGAACGGGCGCTGGTCGCCAGCGCGCTGGACCTGCAGGAGGCCGCGTGATGCGCCCGGACTGGCACTACCCCCTGCGCGAGCACCGCGCCACCTTGTTCGCGGCGGCGCTGTTCGCGGGGCTGTTCGCCCTCTACATCGCCAAGCACCCGGTAGGCTGGGACGGGGCCGTGCTCGCCACGGCGGCCAACAAGGGCGTGCTGCTCGCCGTCGTCGCGATGGCGCAGACGCTGCCGGTGCTCACGGGGGGCATCGACCTCTCGGCGGGGATGGTGTTCGTGCTGGCCAACTGCCTGGCGTCGCACATGGTGGTGGGCAGCGGGTGGCAGGCGGCATTCGGTGTCGCGGTCGTGCTCGCCGCGGGCGCGGCGTGCGGGCTGGCGAACGGCATCATCATCGTCTACGGCCGGCTGCAGCCGATCATCACCACGCTGGCGACCGGCATCGTGTACTTCGGGCTCGCGCTCGGCCTGCGGCCGGTGCCGGGCGGGGACGTGCATGCCGGCCTCGCGGAAGCACTCACGGGCACGCTGCCGGGCGGCATCCCCGCCATGCTGGTGGTGCTGCTCGCCGTCGTGCTGCTCGTGTGGCTGCCGTTCCGCCGCTCGGTGACGGGCCGCTCGGCGCTCGCGATCGGTTCCTCCGAGCAGGCGAGCTACATGTCGGGCGTGGCGATGGGCCGCACGATCCTCGTCACCTACACGCTCGCGGGCCTGCTCTCGGCCGTCGGCGGCCTGCTGCTCACCTTCGTCACCTTCTCCGGCGAGGCCTCCTCGGCCATCGGCGGCGTCTACACGCTCAACGCGATCGCCGCGGTGGTGATCGGGGGGACCTCGCTCGCGGGCGGCAGCGGCAGCGCCATCGGCTCGATCTTCGGCGCCTTCGTGCTGCGCACGATCGGCGACCTGCTGTTCGTGTTCGACCTGGAGCCGCTCTGGCAGCCGCTGTTCCAGGGCGTGATCCTGCTGGCGGCCGTGAGCTTCGGCTCGCTGGCGCTGCTGCGCGTGGGCAACCGGCTCGACCTCTTCCGCTGACGCATGACGACGCTCGCCCTGCGCCTGCGCACCTCCCGCCACCTGCCGGTGCTCGCGGGCGCCGTGTGCACGGTGGCGCTGCTGCTGCTGGGCAGCCTGTACTCGCGCAACTTCCTCTCCCCGGAGTACCTGCTGCTGCAACTGCAGATCGCCTCCTTCCTGGGGATCATCGCCACCGGCGCGATGCTGGTCATCCTGCTGGGCGGCATCGACCTCTCGGTGCCCTGGGTCGTGACGGTGGGCGGCATGATGTCCGCCGCCGCCGCAGGGTGGTGGGACGGCGCGGGCGCCGCCTTCGCGATTCCGTTCGGGATCCTGTGCGGCGCGCTGCTGGGCCTGGTCAACGGCATCGGCGTCGCCTGGCTGCGCGTGCCCTCGATGATCTTCACGCTGGGCATCAACGCGGTGGCGCAGGGGCTGATCGTCGTGCACACCGGCGGCTTCGCGCCGCAGGACCGCGCCACGCCGGCGATGCACCTGGTCGCGACCGGCCGCTCCTTCCTCGGCATCCCGAACGCCCTGCTGGTGTGGGCGGCCGTGGGCGCGGCGACGCTGTTCCTGCTGCACCGCACGGCCTTCGGGCGCGCCGTGTACGCGGTCGGCAACCGGGAGCGCGCCGCGTACCTCTCCGGCATTCCCACGCGCCGCGTGGTGGTCCTGTGCTTCGTGATCGCCGGCGCGTGTTCGGCGGCCGCGGGCGTGCTGCTCACCGGCTATTCGACCAAGGCCTACCAGGCCATGGGCGACGCCTACCAGCTGCCTGCGATCGCCGCGGTCGTGCTGGGCGGCACGCACATCCTCGGCGGCCGGGGCTCCTACCTCGGCACGGTGGTGGGCGTGGTGCTGATCACGCTGCTGCAGTCCATCCTTTCCGTGATGCAGATCCCGGAGATGGGGCGCCAGGTGGCCTACGGCGTCGTGATCATCGCGATGCTGCTGGTGTACGGCCGCGGGCGCCGCCACGCGGGCTGAGGAGCGCTGCATGCCCGTCGCACCCACTGCCGACTTCGAAGTCCTGGACGCGCGCTTCCATGCGCTCGTTCTCGCCAACGTGCACCTGGAGCGGCTGGCCACCGGATGCCGCTGGGCCGAGGGGCCGGCGTGGTTCGCCGCCGGCCGCTACCTCGTGTGGTCCGACATCCCCAACGACCGCATGCTGCGCTGGGACGAGACCGACGGCTCCGTCTCCGTGTTCCGCCAGCCCGCGATGAACACCAACGGGCACACGGTGGACCTGCAGGGGCGGCTCGTCTCCTGCGAGCACCGCGGCCGCTGCGTGTCGCGCACGGAGCACGACGGCCGCCGCACGGTGCTGGCCGACCGCTTCGAGGGGCGCCGCCTCAACTCGCCGAACGACGTGGTCGTCAAGTCCGACGGCAGCATCTGGTTCTCCGATCCCAGCTACGGCATCGACGGCGACTACGAGGGCGATGCCGCCGCGAGCGAGCTGGGCGAGTGCTGCGTCTACCGCATCGACGGGGACGGCGCGGTGACGCGCGTGGCGGCCGGCTTCGTGCAGCCGAACGGGCTCGCCTTCTCCCCCGGCGAGGACTGGCTGTACGTGGCGGACACCGGCGCCACCCACGTGGCCGACGGCCCGCGCCACATCCGCCGCTTCCGGGTGCAGCCCGGGGGCCGCACCCTGGCCGGCGGCGACGTCTGGGCGACGTCCACGAACGGGCTGTTCGACGGCTTGCGCGTCGACGCGCACGGGAACGTCTGGACCAGCGCCGGCGACGGCGTGCACTGCCTTGCACCGGATGGGACCTTGCTGGGCAAGGTCCGCGTGCCGGAGGCCGTCGCCAACGTCTGCTTCGGCGGCACGAAGCTGAACCGCCTCTTCATCTGCGCGACGACCTCGCTCTACGCCGTCTACCTCAACACGCGCGGAGCGCTCAGGACTTCGCCACCAGCGTGAAGTGCTCCACCACCGGCGGCTGCGCGAAGAACGGCCCGACGATCGAGCGCCACTCCGTGAAGGCCGGGCTGCCACGGAAACCCACGGTGTGGTCTTCCAGCGTGTCCCAGAACACCTGCAGGATGTAGCGTTCCGGCGACTCGATGCCCTTGTTCACCTGGAAGCCCTGGCAGCCCTTCGCCTGGGCGATGACGGTGGCGGCGCCGCGGGCGATGGCCTGCTCGAAGGCGGCCTGCTCGCCGGGACGGATGCGGATGTCGGCGATCTCCAGGATCATGGTTCTCTCTCCTCTGGCGGGAGCCGCAGTCTAGCCGTAAGCGAAAGCAACTTTTCGTGGCGCCGCGCAGGAATGCGCTCGCCAGCGCCGGGCGGAGGGCCTATGGTGGGTGCTTTACGGGAAAGGAGCCCTCGCATGAAGAAGATCGCCATCGTCCTCGCCATCGCCGCCGTCGCGGCCGCCGGCTGCGCCGACATGAACACCGGCAGCACCGGCCAGGGCACCGGCATGAGCGACACCACCAAGAACACGCTGATCGGCGCCGGCATCGGCGCCGTCGCGGGCGGCCTGATCGGCGGCGACGCCAAGGGCGCGGCCATCGGCGGCGTGGTGGGCGCCGCGGGCGGCTACGGCTGGTCCAAGTACATGGAGAACAAGAAGGCCGAGATGCAGCGCGCCACCATGGGCAGCGGCGTGGCCGTCGTGCAGACGCCGGACAACCAGCTCAAGCTCGAAGTGCCGAGCGACATCTCCTTCGCCAGCGGCCGCGCGAACCTCAACCCGCGCCTGCGCCCCATCCTCGACCAGTTCGCCAACGGACTGGGCAACCAGCCGAACACCGAGGTGCGCATCATCGGCCACACCGACAACACGGGCAGCGACGCGCTGAACGACCGCCTCTCGCTGGACCGCGCGCAGTCGGTGAAGAACTACATCGTCGCCCGCGGCGTGCGGGCCGACACCGTGCAGGTCGCGGGCCGCGGCGAGCGCGAGCCGGTGGCGGACAACGCAACCGAAGCGGGCCGCGCGAAGAACCGCCGCGTGGAGATCTTCCTCGGCGAGCGCGCCAACGTCTCGCAGCGCTAGTACTGCGTCTCCGGCAGGTCGACGGCCAGCCCGTCGAGTTCGCGCGTGAGCTCCACCTGGCAGCTCAGGCGGCTCGTCGGCCGGCGTTCGGCCGCCGCGAACTCCAGCATCGCCAGTTCGTCGGCCTGCGGCGCCGGCAGCCGGGCCGCGAACGGTTCGCGCACGTACACGTGGCAGGTCGCGCAGGTGAGCATGCCGCCGCAGTCCGCGGCGATCCAGGGCACGTTGGCGGCGACGGCCGCCTGCATCAGGCTTTCGCCCTCGCGGGCCTGCAGGGTGGTCTCGGCCCCGTCCGGGGCCCACAGGTGGATCGTGATCATTCAGAAACGGCCGAAGTACTCGCGGCGCTGGAATTCGTCGATGTCCTCGGCGGCGGCGAAGCGCTGCTGCTCGGACTGCTTGATGCGGCTGAAGTACGCCACGAAGTCGCGCCCGAAGGCGTCGCACAGGACCGCATCGTCCGCGAGCGCGGCCAGCGCCTCGCCCAGGCTGGTGGGCAGGCTCTCGCCGCCGCCCGCATACGGTGCATCGGTGGCGCGCGGCGGCTTCAGCCCGCGCGCGATGCCGTCCAGGCCCGCATGCACCTGCGAGGCGAAATAGAGATACGGGTTGGCGGCGGGTTCGCCGATGCGGTTCTCGATGCGGGTGGCCGCGTCACCGCAGCCGCCGATGACGCGCACCATGGCGCCGCGGTTGTCGCGGCCCCACAGCACGGACTGCGGCGCGAGCGCATTGGGGCGGAAGCGGCCGAAGCCGTTCGCCGTCGGGGTGCAGAAGACGGTCATGCCGCGTGCGTGATGCAAGAGTCCGGCCAGGTAGCTTGCGCCGACCTCGGAGAGCGTGTGCGCAGCGTCGTTCGTGTCCGTGCCCGGCGCGGGCGCCTCGCGCAGGAACGCGTTGCGGCCCGTGCGCGCGTCGCACAGCGACTGGTGCAGGTGCCAGCCGCTGGACATGATGTTGGGAAAGGGCGGGCGGCACATGAAGGTGGCGTGGTAGCCGGCACGGCGCAGCGCCATCTTCACCGCGTTGCGGAACAGCACCATGTTGTCGGCGGCCGTGAGGGCGTCGGTCGCCTCGAACACCGCTTCCACCTGGCTGGGCCCGAGCTCCACCTCCAGCGAGAGCAGGGGCAGGCCGAGCGACTGCGCCGTGTGCTGCACGATCCGCAGCGGCTCCTCCGCGAGGTCGAACCAGCCCTCGGCCAGCAGGTTGTAGCCGGGGTGCACGAGGCTCACGGCGGGCGCGGGACCCGGCCATGCGGCCTGCATCGGGTCCAGCGAAGGCTGCGCGTCCTGCAGCTTGTAGATGTGGAACTCGACTTCCAGCCCGCAGCGCAGCGTGTAGCCCGCATCCGCGAGCTTCGCGAGCGCGCGTTGCAGCACGCGGCGCGTGTCCAGTTCCACCGGCGTGCCGTCCTCGAACCAGGGCTGCGCGCGCAGCCAGCCGGTGGCGGCCGTCCAGGGCAGCTGGCGGAAGCTGTCGGGGTCGGCAAGCAGCAGCAGGTTGTTGGCGAAGCCGAAGCCGGGCAGGGTGGCGGTGCCGCCCGGCTCGAACACCTGGAAGGCCGTGCGGTCGGACGTGTCCTTGAGCATCAGCGTGCTGACCATCCCCACGCCTTCGCGCAAGGCACGTTCCGCCGCGGACGCGACGAGCGTCTTGCCGCGGAGCACGCCGTGCAGGTCGCACCAGGCGAAGCGCACCAGCTCGATGCCCTGCTCGGACAGGCGCCGCGCCAGGCGGGCCACGGACTGCTCGCGCGCGGCGTCGTGCACGCCGCAGCGCTGCGCGAAGCCGCTCACGAAGCCTGGGCCTCGACCGCCGCCGCGGTGCCCCGCAGCCAGGGCGCGCCGGCGCGCTTGGCCTGCGCGCGCTCCTGCCACCAGGTGGACCACGCGCCGGCGGGCGCGATGCCGTCCACGGTGTCGGGTCCCTGCATCTGCGCGGCGAGGCTCGCATCGGCCACGCCCGGCGCGGCCGCGCCCGCCTGCACCGACTCGATCGCCTTCAGCAGCAGGCGCCGGTTGGCCATGATGACCTTGTCGCTGGTGCCCAGGTGCTCGCGCGTGCGGTCCTGGATGGGGCCCATGCTCTCCACGGCCCACTGGTCGTGCACGTTGATGTCTTCCTCGCCCATGCCCAGGTAGGTGCGGCTGCGCTGCTCGTCGGCGTTGAAGCCCCAGTTGTTGTGGCGCCCGGACCGGGGAACGTAGTCGGGCAGCGAGATGAACTGCAGCCGCTGGTTGCGCATCGCTTCCTTGTCGACGGGTCCGGCGAAGCTGGTGAAGAAGGAGTACCAGTAGGTGCGCTCGTCATCCACCGGAACGTGCATCTGGGTGATCGTGAGCGTCTCCGACAGCGGGATCACGAAGGTGTGCGGGAAGATCGCCTGCGTGACCCGCACGTGCGTGAGTTCCTCCGTCATGGGGCGCAAGGCCGTGATCTGCAGGCCCCAGGGGCGGTTCTCGAAGGAGAGGTCCGGCTGGTGGAACTCGCGCATGATGCGGCTCATGGGCCACTTCTCGCCCGCGAACTCGCCGGCGCTCGCGCTGCGGAACTGGCGGCCGGCCGCGTTCTCGCCCACCGCGTCGAGCGCGGCGTCGTTGAGGAAGCGGTGCAGGAAGGAAGGGTGCGCCGGGTCGATGCCCACCTCGAAGGCCTGCAGCCAGTTGCAGTGCCACAGGCCCTTGAACGCGAACGTGTGGGTGGACGGCGCCGCGAAGCAGTCGAAGCCTTCGGGAAAGGGCGGCGCCTCGCCGTCGCCGAACCACGCGAACAGCACGCCGCTTTTCTCCAGGACGGGATAGGCGCGCTGCTGCACGCGCTCGCACAGCTTGCTGCCCGTCGGCTCCGCCGGGGTTTCCAGGCAGCGGCCCGTCGCGTCGAACTTCCAGCCGTGGAAGGGGCAGCGCAGGCCGTCGCCCTCGTGGCGGCCGAACGCGAGGTCGGCGCCGCGGTGCGGGCAGTCGCGATCCAGCAGCCCCCATCGGCCGGTGGCATCGCGGAACAGCACGAGGTCCTGTCCCAGCACGCGCACGGCCTTCACCGCGCGCTGCGCCATGCGCGGGTCGAGCCGGGGGTCGAATTCGTCGACGAGCGCCACGGGCTGCCAGTACCGGCGCAGCACCGCGCCGCACGCGGTGCCCGGGCCGATGCGCGTGACCAGTTCGTTCTGTTCCGCTTTCATGGCGCCGCTCAGGAACGCACGATGACGGCGCAAGCCAGGCGCGGGCCCGAATTGCCGGCCGGCTGGCTGTAGTCGTCCGGGTCGCGGTGCACGATGAGGCCCTTGCCGATCACGTCGTTGGGGCCGCTGCCCACGCGGAAGGCGCTCGCCTCCACGCTGAACCTGACGGTGCCGGACGCGTCGGCGCGCAGGCTGGGCAGGTCGCCGGCGTGGTGGCGCGGGGCATCGTGCTTGCCGTGCGGCTGCTCGGTGGGGTTCCAGTGCCCGCCGGTGCTCATGCCGTCGCCGCTGGAGCAGTCGCCTTTCTCGTGCACGTGGAAGCCGTGTTCGGCATTCGGCTTCAGGCCGCGGATCTCGCCGGACACCACGACGGTGCTGCCCGCCTGCGTGAAGCGCACGGTGCCGTTGGTGGCGCTGCCGCGCGTGGGCGCGAGCGTCGCGGTGGCCACGGGGCCGGTACCGGGCATCATTTCCTTCATCTGCGCGCAGCCGGCGAGCAGCAGGGCGGCGAGCGCCAGGGAAACGTGGACCTTCTTCATCTCTTCTCCTTGTGGTTCAGGCCAGGGCCTGCTTCAGTTGAGCCGCGCAGAGCTGCACGGCGACGTTCGCTTCGTCGAGCACGCGGCCCATGAGCGCGAAGCCATGGACCTGCCGTTCGAAGTTCACCAGCGCTGCGCGCGTGCCGGCGGACGACAGCCGATGCGCGTACTGCAGCCCCTCGTCGCGCAGCGGGTCGTAGCCGGCGGTGAGCACGAAGGCGGGCGGCAGGCGCGAGTGGTCGGCGTGCAGCAAGGGCGACGCGCGCCAGTCCGCGTCGAGCGTACCGTCGGCGGGCAGGTAGAGGTCGTGGTAGTAGTCGATGCTGTCGCGCGTGAGCAGGTAGCCTTCGCCGTTGCTGGTGTGCGAGGGCCAGCCGCGGCGCTGGTCGGTGGCCGGGTAGATGAGCAGCTGGAAGGCGAGGGGCAGGTCGCCCGCATCGCGCGCGGCGAGGGCGACGACCGCGGCCAGGTTGCCGCCCGCGCTGTCGCCGCCCACCGCGATGCGGCGGGGGTCGACCTTCAGCGAGGATGCATTCGCGTGCACCCAGCGCGTGGCCGCGACGGCGTCGTCGAAGGCTGCCGGGAAGCGGTGCTCGGGTGCGAGCCGGTAGTCGACGGCGACGACGGCGCAGCCGGACTGGTTCGCGAGCTGCCGGCAGAGCACGTCGTGCGTGTCGAGGTCGCCGATGACCCAGCCGCCGCCGTGGAAGTACACCAGCACGGGCAGCGCCGCATCCCCGTGCGAACCCAGCGGACGGTAACTGCGCAGGGGGATGGGGCCGGCCGGCCCGCGCGCCTCGAGGTTGCGCACCGACGCCACCTCGGGCGGTTCGGGCTGCGTGAACGTGCGGCGCTGCAGGTAGTAGTCGCGCGCCTGCGCCGGCGTGAGCGTGTGCGTGGCCGGCACGCCCTTTTCCTCGATCAGGCGCAGCAGCGCCCGGGCCTGCGGATGCAGCATGCTTGTCTCCTTGTCTTTGGCCCGCAGTGTAGGGGAGACTTGTTTATGCTCGCTGCCATGAAGCTCTACAACTATTTCCGCTCGTCCGCCTCCTTCCGCGTGCGCATCGCGCTGGAGCTCAAGGGCCTGCCGTACGAGTACCTCCCCGTGCACCTCGTGAAGGGCGAGCACAAGAGCGAGGCCTATGCCGCGGTGTCGCCGTCCGGGCTGGTGCCCACGCTGGAGACCGACGAGGGCGAACTCCTGAGCCAGTCGATGGCGATGATCGAGTACCTCGACGAGACGCATCCGCAGCCGCCGCTGTTGCCCGCCGATGCGCTCGGCCGCGCCCGCGTGCGTGCCCTGGCGCAGCTGATCGCCTGCGAGATCCATCCGATGAACAACCTGCGCGTGCTGAAGTACCTCGTGCGCGAGCTGCAGGTGAGCGAGGAGGCGAAGAACGCCTGGTATCGCCACTGGGTGCGCTCCGGGCTGGAGCTGTTCGAGAAGGAACTGCAGCGGCTGCCCGGCGGCAGGTACTGCTACGGCGACACGCCGACGCTCGCCGACTGCTGCCTCGTGCCGCAGGTCTTCAACGGCAAGCGCTTCGACGTGGACTTCGGCGGCCTTCCGCGCACCATGGCCGCGTTCGACGCGTGCATGCAGCACCCGGCCTTCCAGAAGGCGCAGCCCTCCAGCTGCCCGGACAACGAGGCCTGAGGCGATGACGCCCGAGTGGCCGCTGCCGGCCGGCGTGCGCTCTTGCTGCAGCGAGCGCGCGGGCGGTGTCTCCGCCCCGCCGTGGGACACGCTCAACCTGGGCGACCACGTGGGGGACGACCCGCTGGCCGTCGCGGAGAACCGTCGGCGCTTCGCCATGCAGCTGGGCGCGCGGCCGGTCTTCCTGAAGCAGGTGCACGGCCGCGGCGTGGTGCGGCTGGACACGGACACCGCGGACGGCACCGAAGCGGACGCGTGCTGGACCACGCAGCGCGGCGTCGCCTGCACGATGATGGTCGCCGACTGCCTGCCGGTGCTGCTCACCGACCGCAACGGCGACGTCGTCGGTGCCGCGCACTGCGGCTGGCGCGGGCTGGCTGGCGGCGTGCTGGAAGCCCTTCACGCGCAGATGCGCGGCGCGGGCGCCGGCGAACTGCTCGCCTGGCTCGGCCCCTGCATCGGTCCCGGCGCTTTCGAAGTCGGTGCCGAGGTGCGCGACGCGTTCCTCGCACCGGATCCGGAGGCCGGTCCGCTCTTCCGCCCGCACGCGCAGGGCAAGTTCCTCGCCGACCTTCCCGGCCTGGCGAGACGGCGCCTCGCTGCGCTGGGCGTTCCCGCGGTCCACGGCAACGACGGCAGCGCTGCCTGGTGCACGGTCGGCAATCCCTCAAGGTTCTTTTCGCACCGGCGGGACCGGGTCAGCGGGCGCTTCGCCGCCGCCGTCTGGCGGGCCTGAAGCCTCCAGCGCCTCGGCACGCCGGCGCGCGGCCCGGCGCTTGCCGTGCCCGAGCAGGTACCACAGCAGTGCCGCCGGCCCCGCTCCGTAGAGGAGGAAGGTAAAGACCGCACCGAGCACTGTGCCATTGGGGTGGTTGGCCTCGGCCACGGCCATCATGAGGGCGACATACAACCAGCCGACGACGACGAGGTTCATGCCGCCCGGCTCCAAAAATTGTTGCGGTGCAACATGGAAGCTGGGATACTCCGGGAAATCCCGAATAAGACTATAGGAGACATCGTGATGAATTCTGAAGTGGATTGGGCCGCGCAGGCCCGCCAGTTCCAGGACAGCATCGGCAAGCAGTGGACGCAGGCTGTCCAGAGCATCCAGCAGGGTGCTGCCGGGCTCCCCGCCCTCAATTTCCAGCACGACAAGCTGCTCGAACTGCAGCAAGCGTACCTCCGCGAAGCCGCCGAACTGTGGAACCAGGGCCTCGGCGGCAAGCCGAACGGCGACAAGCGCTTCGCCAACGACGCGTGGTCGCGCAATCCCGTCGCCTCCTTCTCCGCTGCCGTCTACCTGCTCAACGCGCGCACGCTGCTCGGCCTCGCCGAAGCCGCCGACGCGGACGACAAGACGAAGACGCGCCTGCGCTTCGCCGTGGAGCAGTGGCTCGCGGCCTCCGCGCCGAGCAACTTCCTGGCGCTGAATGCGGAAGCGCAGCAGAAGGCGATCGAGACGCGCGGCGAGAGCATCGCGCGCGGCGTGCAGAACCTGCTGGCCGACCTGCAGCAGGGCCACGTCTCGATGACCGACGAGAGCGCCTTCGAAGTCGGCGTGAACGTCGCCACCACCGAGGGCGCGGTCGTGTTCGAGAACGAGCTGTTCCAGCTGATCGAATACAAGCCGCTCACGAAGCAGGTCTACGAGCGCCCCTTCCTGGTCGTGCCGCCCTGCATCAACAAGTTCTACATCCTCGACCTGCAGCCCGAGAACTCGGTGGTGCGGTACCTGTCGGAGCAGGGGCACCGCACCTTCCTCGTGAGCTGGCGCAATCCCGACGCGTCGATGGAAGACAAGACCTGGGACGACTACATCGGCGACGGCGCCATCACGGCCATCGAGACGGTGCAGGACATCACGGGGGCGAAGACGATCAACGCGCTGGGCTTCTGCGTCGGCGGCACGATCCTCGGCACCGCGCTCGCGGTGCTGGCCGCGCGCAAGCGCAAGCCGGTGCAGTCGGCGACCTTCCTCACGACCTTCCTCGACTTCTCGGACACCGGCGTGCTCGACGTCTTCGTCGACGAGCCCTTCGTGCAGTTCCGCGAAGCGACGATGGGCAGCAAGGGCCTGCTCAAGGGCCAGGAGCTCGCCTCCACCTTCAGCTTCCTGCGCCCGAACGACCTCGTCTGGAACTACGTCGTCGGCAACTACCTGAAGGGCGAGACCCCGCCGCCCTTCGACCTGCTGTACTGGAACAGCGACTCCACCAACCTGCCGGGCCCCATGTACGCCTGGTACCTGCGCAACACCTACCTCGAGAACAACCTGGTGCAGCCGGGCAAGGTGACGGTCTGCGGCGAGAAGCTGGACTTCTCCAGGGTGGACCTGCCGGTCTACCTCTACGGCTCGCGCGAGGACCACATCGTGCCGGTCGCCGGCGCGTATGCGTCGGTGAAGCACCTGCCGGGCAAGAAGCGCTTCGTGATGGGCGCCTCCGGCCACATCGCCGGCGTGATCAACCCGCCTTCGAAGAACAAGCGCTCCTACTGGACCAACGACAAGCTGCCCGAGACCTTCGATGCATGGGTGGCCGGCGCCAAGGAGCATCCCGGCAGCTGGTGGCCCGACTGGGCGAGCTGGCTGAAGCCGCACGGCGGCAAGCAGATCCCCGCGCCCAAGGCGTACGGCAAGGCGAAGAAGTACAAGGCCATCGAGCCCGCGCCCGGCCGCTACGTCAAGGCCAAAGCCTAGCCCTGATCCCTCGTCCCTAGCCCCCAGCACCTGGAGTTCCCCATGGAAGACATCGTCATCGTTTCCGCCGTGCGCACCGCCGTCGGCAAGTTCGGCGGCTCGCTCGCCAAGATTCCCGCGACCGAGCTCGGCGCGATCGTGATCAAGGAAGCGCTCGCGCGCGCCAAGGTCGATCCCGCGCAGGTGGGCGAAGTGATCATGGGCCAGGTGCTCGCCGCCGGCGCGGGCCAGAACCCCGCGCGCCAGGCCTCGCTGAAGGCCGGCCTGCCGAAGGAAGTGCCGGCGCTGACGATCAACGCGGTGTGCGGCTCCGGCCTGAAGGCCGTGATGCTGGCCGCGCAGGCCGTCGCCTGGGGCGACAGCGACATCGTGGTGGCCGGCGGCCAGGAGAACATGAGCGCGGCGCCGCACGTGCTGATGGGCTCGCGCGACGGCCAGCGCATGGGCGACTGGAAGATGCAGGACACGATGATCGTCGACGGCCTCTGGGACGTCTACAACCAGTACCACATGGGCATCACCGCCGAGAACGTCGCCAAGGAACACAACATCGACCGCGCGGCGCAGGACGCGCTGGCGCTGGGCAGCCAGCAGAAGGCGGCGGCCGCGCGCGAAGCCGGCAAGTTCAAGGACGAGATCGTCCCGGTCTCCATCCCGCAGAAGAAGGGCGACCCGCTCTCCTTCGACAGCGACGAGTACATCAACACCAAGACCAGCGCCGAAGCGCTGGCCGGCCTGCGCCCCGCCTTCGACAAGGCGGGGTCGGTGACGGCGGGCAATGCCTCGGGCCTGAACGACGGCGCTGCCGCCGTGGTGGTGATGAGCGCGAAGAAGGCGAAGGAACTCGGCCTGAAGCCGCTGGCCACGATCAAGGCCTTCGGCACCAGCGGCCTCGACCCGAAGACCATGGGCATGGGCCCCGTGCCGGCCACGAAGAAGGCGCTGCAGCGCGCCGGCTGGAAGACCTCGGACGTGGACCTGTTCGAGCTGAACGAGGCCTTCGCGGCGCAGGCCTGCGCGGTGAACAAGGCGCTGGACATCGATCCCGCCAGGGTCAACGTCAACGGCGGTGCCATCGCCATCGGCCACCCGATCGGCGCGTCCGGTGCGCGCATCCTCGTCACGCTGCTGCACGAGATGCAGCGCCGCGACGCGAAGAAGGGCGTGGCCGCCCTGTGCATCGGTGGCGGCATGGGAGTTTCCCTCGCCGTCGAACGCGCCTGAGCGCGCAGAATGAATCTTCAAGTGAACCGAGACAAGGGGAAGAACATGGCCCAGAAAGTTGCATACGTGACCGGCGGCATGGGCGGCATCGGCACCGCCATCTGCCAGCGCCTCCACAAGGAAGGCTTCAAGGTGATCGCCGGCTGCGGCCCGACGCGCGACTTCAACAAGTGGCTCGACGAGCAGAAGGCGCAGGGCTATACCTTCTACGCTTCCGTCGGCAATGTCGGCGACTGGGACTCGACCGTGCAGGCCTTCAGCAAGGCCAAGGCCGAGCACGGCAGCATCGACGTGCTGGTGAACAACGCGGGCATCACGCGGGACCGCATGTTCCTGAAGATGACGCGCGAGGACTGGGACGCGGTGATCGAGACCAACCTGAACTCCATGTTCAACGTGACCAAGCAGGTCGTGGGCGACATGGTCGAGAAGGGCTGGGGCCGCATCGTCAACATCAGCTCGGTCAACGGCGAGAAGGGCCAGGCCGGCCAGACCAACTACTCCGCGGCGAAGGCCGGCATGCACGGCTTCTCGATGGCGCTGGCGCAGGAGCTCGCCACCAAGGGCGTGACGGTCAACACGGTGAGCCCGGGCTACATCGGCACGGACATGGTCAAGTCGATCCGCCAGGACGTGCTGGACAAGATCGTGGGCACCATCCCGGTCAAGCGCCTGGGCGAGCCGAGCGAGATCGCCTCGATCATCGCGTGGCTGGCCGGCGAGGAGAGCGGCTACACCACCGGCGCCGACTTCTCGGTGAACGGCGGCCTGCACATGGGCTGATCGACCGATGGCGGCCCGCCGCCATCGCGGAACGCAAAGGCTCCTCCGGGAGCCTTTTTCTTTCAACGCACTGCTGCTCACCCTCGCGGCGCCACGGCCGAGCAGGCAACGTGAACGCTCGCACGTTTTCGCGACTTATCCCCTTCGGTGCTTGCGGCCACCTCTGGCCCAGCGTTAAATTGCCGCCATTCCTGTGAACGCAGTAACAAGAAGATCACCCCTAACAGGGAGTCGGCTCACCTCCGAGCGTTAGGCAGACCCAACGGCGTGCACCGCGGTGCCGGTGCACGCAGTGCGCGAGGAGGCCGCCCATGCGGAACTCTGCCAAGGCGCTGGCCGGACTGCTGGCCACCCAAGCCGCCCGCCAGCGGCAATCCCGTCACACGCCGAGCCGGCTGCTGCTCGCACTGGTGCACCGGTGCTCCTTCCTCCTGTTCCGCTGGCTCGGCGAGCGCTGGGCCGCGTTCCGCCGCTGGCGCGCGGCGCGCCGCACCGAGGCGGCGACGCACATGCAGTTCGAGGCCCTCGAGCCGCGCCTGCTGCTGTCCGGCGACCTCGTGCCTGCCGCTTCGGAAGCCGCGGCCGCGGCTGCCGCGGCCGCGCAGGTCCAGCGGCAGCCCGACCCCGATCCGCTCACGCTCGTGCTGTCGGCGGACGTCGCGGTGCCCGCGGTGCAGGTCGTGGGCGGGGGCAGGGCGGAACTCACCGCGCAAGGCGGCGGCTTCGCGCTGCGGATCTTCGGCACCAACGCCAACAGCGCCGTCACGCTGCAGCCCACGACGCCCGGCGGGCGCGTCCTCCTCACGGGCATCACGGCGGATGCGGCGGTGGGCGACGCGTCGCTGGGCAGCGCCGACCTGCGCGGCACCGCCAACTTCGCCGGCGGCGTGCGCACCCTCACGCTCGGCGACGTGCGCGATGCGACGGTGCAGGTCGCGGGCAGCGGCGACGTCACGCTGACCGCGCGCGCCATGGTGAACAGCTCGGTGCAAGCGCCCGGTGCGGCGGCCACCATCCGTGCGGACAGCATGACGGTCGATGCAGGCCACGCGGCCACCTTGCGGGTCGCCGCCCTGAGCCGGCTGGACGTGGCCGGCAACATGGGCGTCGACGTCGACATCCTCGGCACGCCGCGCCTGCGCGACGCGCTGGGCGACGTGCAGGTGGGCGGGGCGCTCACCGGCGGGCTCTGGTCCGTCGAAGGGCGCGGGCGTGCGCTGTCCGCGCAGAGCACCGCGGCCGCCTGGCGCTTCAACGCGAGCGGCACGCTGCTCGAATTCACCACCGCGCGCGATGCGTCCGGCAGCCTGGCCGCGTCCAGCCTGCAGGCGCTCACCGTCGGCGGGTCCATGCGCAACATGACCGTCTACATCGGCGCCGACCTCGGCGCCGATGCCGCGATCGGCGGCACCGGCGGCAATGCCGACACCTTCGCCGCCGGACGGCTCGCGCACCTGCGCGTCGCCGGCCAGATGATCGACAGCCGCATCTACGTCAGCATCGACCCGGTCGACGGCGTCTACGGCAACGGCAACGACCGCGACCTCGGCACGGTGGTGCAGCGCGTGCAGGAGGTGGTCGTCACCGGCAACGTGAACCCGCAGTCGCAGCTGGTCGCCCCCGGCTTCCCCACCAGCGTGCTCTTCGCCGGGCAGAACAGGCAGCCCGACGACGTGCCGGGGCTGTTCAACTCGAAGAAGGACAAGCATGCGCCCGTGCTCACGGCCGCCCTGAAGGACGACACGGGCGCGTCGGCGCAGGATGGCCTCACGCGCGACGCGTCCATCCTGCTGAACGTGACCGACCACGGGCCGGTGACGATCCAGGCCCGCACGGGCTCGCAGGCCTTCCAGACGATCGTGCCGGCGGTGCAGGCCGGCGGCGGGTTCCTGGTCACCCCGCAGATGCTCGCCTCGCTGGCCGGCGGCACGCTCGCCGAGGGCGCGCACCGCTTCGAGTTCCGCGCGCGCGATGCCGCCGGCAACCTCAGCCCGATCGTGCCGGTGCAGTTCACGCTGGACACCCGCGCGCCCGTGCTCACGAGCATCGCGCTCGACCCGGCGGGCCACCCCGTATCGGACCTCACCACCACCGCCGATGTCGTGCGGCTGGTCGGCATCACCGAAGCCGGCCTCGCGGTCACGCTGCGCCGCACGCTGAACGGCACCATCGTCGGCGCCACGACGTCGGCCAACGACGGCAGCTTCAGCCTCGACGGGGTCGCCGTGCCGCAGATGGGCAGCAACGGCTTCACGCTGGTGCTCACGGACCGCGCCGGCAACCGGCTCGACCGCGACTTCGCCATCACCCGCGTGCCCGCGGACCAGGTCGCTCCGACCCTGAGTGCCGCCCTGCAGGAAGACACCGGCACCTCCGCGACCGACCACCTCACGCGCAATCCGGCGATCGCGGGCACGGCCAGCGACAACGTGGCGGTCACGCGGCTGGAAGCCGCGCTCGACCCGGGTGCGACGCCCACCTTCACCGACGTCAGCTCCGCGCTGCAGACGGATGGCAGCTTCGTGCTCTCCGCGGCGCAGCTCGCGACCCTGGCGGGCGGCACGCTCACCGACGGCGCGCACGTTCTGCGCGTGCGGGCCGCCGATGCCGGCGGCAACGCCACGAGCACGGACGTGAGCTTCACGCTCGACCGCGCCGCGCCCGCGACCGCCAGCTTCGACCTGGCGCCGGCTTCCGACAGCGGGACGGCGGGCGACCACGTCACCACGGCAGCGCAGGTGACGCTGCGCGGCACGACCGAGGCTGCCGCGCGGGTCACGCTCATGCAGGGATCCACCGCGCTCGGAACGGCCACCGCCGCCACGGATGGCAGCTTCAGCTTCACCGGGGTGGCGCTCGCCGCCGGTGCCAACGCCTTCAGCGTGGTCACGGCCGACGCGGCCGGCAACAGCGCGAGCCAGGCCTTCACGTTCACGCGCGACGTCACGCCGCCGGCGCTGTCCGCCGCGCTGCAGGACGACACGGGCAGCTCCGCCAGCGACGGCGTGACGCGCGATCCGACGGTCGCCGGCAGTGCCACCGACGGCGTGGCGGTCGCCCGCCTGGAGGCCGTGCTCGATCCGGGCTCCGCCCCCGTCTTCACCGACGTGACGGGCAGCCGGCAGTCCGACGGCAGCTTCGTGCTGTCCGCCGCGCAGCTCGCGACGCTCGCGGGCGGCACGCTTGCCGACGGCACCCACACGCTGCGCCTGCGGGCGACGGACAGCGCGGGCAAAGAAACCCTGCGCGAGCTCGCGTTCACGCTCGATCGCGCGGGGCCGGTCGACATCGGCCTGGACCTCGGCGATGGATTCGACACCGGCACGATCGGCGACCACGTGACGAACGCCGCGACGGTCACGCTGGTCGGCAATTCCGAGCCCGGCGCGACGATCACGCTGAAGCAGGGCGCGGCCACGCTGGGCAGCACCACCGTGGCGGGCACGGGCCTCTTCAGCTTCGCCGGCGTGGCGCTGGCCGCAGGCGAGAACACCTTCGACGTCGTCGCGGCCGATGCGGCAGGGAACGCGCTCACGCGCAGCTTCACGATCACGCGCGACACCACGGCACCGACGATCGCCGCCGCACTGCAGGACGACACCGGTGCTTCCGCTTCCGACGGGCTCACGCGCAATCCGGCCATCGCCGGCACGGCGGGCGACGACCTCGCCGTCGCCCGCCTGGAGGCGGTGCTCGACCCGGGCGCGACGCCCGCGTTCAGCGACGTCGCGCTGCAGCCGGACGGCAGCTTCACGCTGTCCGCTGCGCAGCTCGCCACGCTCGCGGGCGGCACGCTCACCGATGGCGCCCACACGCTGCGCCTGCGCGCCACGGACGTCGCCGGCAACGCCACGATCCGCGACCTCCTCTTCACGCTCGACCGCGCCGCGCCCGCGTCGATCACGCTGGACCTGGCAGGCACGTCGGACAGCGGCACCGTGGGCGACCGCATCACCAGTGCCGCCAGCGTCACGCTGGTCGGCACCACCGAGGCCGGCGCGCAGGTCGCCCTGATGCAGGGCAGCACCACGATCGCCAGCACCACGGCCGCGGGCGACGGCAGCTTCAGCTTCGCCGACGTGGCGCTCGCCACCGGCACCAACAGCTTCAGCGCGGTGGCGACCGACGCCGCCGGCAACGCGTCCACGCGCAGCTTCAACTTCACGCGGGACAGCAGCACGCCCGCGCTGGCCGCCGCCCTGCAGGACGACACCGGCGCCTCCGGCAGCGATGCGCTCACCAACGACCCGGCGATCGCCGGCCAGGTGAGCGACGTGCTCGGCGTCGTGCGCCTGGAAGCCACCCTCGACCCGGGCGGCGCGCCGGTCTTCACCGACATCACGACGCACCTGCAGCCCGACGGCAGCTTCGCGCTCTCTGCCGCGGAAGTCGCCGCGCTCGGCGGCGGCCCGCTCGCCGACGGCGCGCACACCGTACGCGTGCGGGCCAGCGACGCGGCCGGCAATAGCAACACGCGTGACGTCACGTTCACGCTGGACCGCACCGCGCCCGCCAGCGTGGGCGTGGACCTGGCCGCCGCCTCGGACAGCGGCACGCCGGGCGACCAGGTCACCAATGCGGCCGTCGTGCGCCTCGAAGGCAGCACCGAAGCCGGCGCGCAGGTCGCCCTGGTGCAGGGCGCGACGCCCCTCGCCACGACCACCGCGGCCGGCGACGGCAGCTTTGCCTTCGACGGCGTCGCGCTGGCCGAAGGCGCCAACGGATTCACCGTCTCCGCGACCGACCCGGCGGGCAACGTGCGCAGCGACGCTTTCACCTTCACGCGCGACAGCACGGCCCCGGCCGTGTCTGCGGCCCTGCAGGACGACAGCGGCGTGCTCGCGACGGACGGCCTCACGAACGATCCGGCGATCGCCGGCAACGCCAGCGACAACGTCGCGGTGGCGCGCCTCGAGGCGGCTTTCGATCCGGGTGCGGTACCCGTCTTCGCCGACGTCGCGCTGGCGGCGGACGGCAGCTTCACGCTCACTGCCGGCCAGCTCGCCACGCTCGCGGGCGGGACGCTCGTGGACGGCGCCCACGTGCTGCGCCTGCGCGCCACCGACACGGCCGGCAACAGCAGCACCTTCGATCTCGCCTTCACGCTGGACCGGCAGGCCGCCGAGGTGGAGAACCTGGCCCTCGACGCTGCGTCCGATACGGGCACCGCGGGCGACGGGCTCACCCATGCCGACAACGTGACGCTCGTCGGGAGCACCGAGGCGAACGTGGCGGTCTCCCTGCTGCAGGGCACGACGGTGCTCGCCAGCACGGCGGCCGCGGCCGACGGCAGCTTCAGCTTCGACGGCGTGCCGCTCGCCGCCGGGGCGAACACCTTCACGGTGCGCACGGTCGATGCCGCGGGCAATGCCGGCACCCGTGACTTCACCTTCACCCGCGACAGCACGCCGCCTGCGCTCGCGGCCGCACTGCAGGACGACACCGGCACGCCGGGCGACGCGATCACGCGCGACCCCACGGTCGCCGGCACCAGCAGCGACAGCGCCGGCATCGCCCGGCTGCAGGCGAGCCTCGACCCGGCCGGTGCGCCCGCGTTCGAGGACATCGCCTTCGCCGCGGACGGCAGCTTCACGCTCGACGCCGCGCAGCTCGCGACCTTGGCCGGCGGCACGCTGGCGGACGGCGACCACGTGCTGCACCTGCGCGCCACGGATGGGGCCGGCAACGTCGCCACGACGACGGTGTCCTTCACCCTGGACCGCACGCCGCCCGTGATGCCCAACTTCATGCTGGACGAGCCCTTCGACAGCGGGACGCCCGGCGACAACCTCACCAGCGCCGCCGAGGTCACGCTCGACGGCAACGGCGCCGATCCCGGCATCCTCATCGCGCTGATGAAGGGCACGGACGTCCTGGCCACCACCACGGTCGCCGCCGACGGCAGCTTCAGCTTTGCCGGCGTGGCGCTCGACCCGAGTGCGAACGCCTTCAGCGCCGTGGGCACGGACGTCGCGGGCAACACCACCACGCGCACGCTCACCGTCACCCGCGACAACGCCGGCCCGGTGCTGGCGGCGGCGCTGCAGTCCGACACGGGCGCCTCCGGCACCGACCGGCTCACGCGCGACCCGTCCATCGCCGGCACGGCCACCGACAACGTGGCCATGGCGCGGCTGGAGATCGCGCTGGATCCGGGTCCGGCCCCCGTCTTCACCGACATCACGGGCAGCCTGCAACCGGATGGCAGCTTCGTCGTCACCGCCGCGCAGCTCGATGCCCTGGCCGGCGGCACGCTGGCCGACGGTGCCCACACGGTGCGCCTGCGCGCCACCGACGCAGCGGGCAACGGCAGCACGCAGGACGTCGACTTCACGCTCGATCGCACCGCGCCGGCCGCCGGCACGCTGGCCCTGGACCCCGCCTTCGACAGCGACCCGGTGGGCGACCAGAGCACCACCGCCGCCCAGGTCACGTTGCTCGGCACGGCCACCGCGGGTTCGCAGGTCAGCCTGGCACGCGGCACCACGAGCTTCGGCAGCACCACCGCTGCGGGCGACGGCAGCTTCAGCTTCACCACCGTGGGCCTGCTGCCCGGACCGAACACCTTCACCCTGACGGTGACGGACACGGCGGGCAACGCGACCAGCCAGGCCTTCGTCTTCACGCGCGAAGGAGGCGACGACGTCGCGCCGACGCTCGCCGCGGGCCTCCAGTCCGACACCGGCCGCTCCGGCACCGACGGCATCACGCGCGATGCCACCATCGCCGGCACGGCCGCCGACAACATCGCGCTCACCGCGCTCGAAGCGGTGCTCGACCCGGGCGCCAGCCCCGTGTTCACCAGCATCCTGGACCGCCTGCAGCCCGATGGGAGCTTCGTGCTCACGCCGGCCGACCTCGCCACGCTGGCGGGCGGCACGCTCAGCGACGGCACCCACACGCTGCGCGTGCGGGCCCGCGACGTGGGCAGCAACGTGACGACGCGGGACGTGGTGTTCACGCTGGACACGCAGGGCCCGGGCACGGCCACCATCTCCATCGCCGGCACCGATGCCCTGCCGGGCACCGACGACCAGACCGCCGCGGCCGTGGTGCAGGTCCGCGGCACGATAGACCTCGACACCGACCTGGTGCTCGCTGCGCAGGGCCTGAGCGCCCGCGCGGGCGCCGGCGGGCTGGTCCTGCTGCCGGGGGTGAGCCTGAACCTGGGCGCGAACGAAGTCGCCTTCACCATCGTCGACGCCGCCGGCAACAGCACGGCGGCCTCGCGCACGCTGACGCGCGTGGCGCAGACGGCGAGCGACCCGGTGCTGGCCTGGAACAACCTGGCGCTGCGCGCCATCCAGCTGGACAACACCGACGTGCCGATCGCCACGCGCCTGCTGGCCATGGAGAGCCTGGCGGTCTACGACGCGATGGCCGCGATCGAAGGCACGCCCGCCTACCTGGTGCAGCGCACGGTGTCCGGCCCCGTCTCGGCCGACGCAGCCGCCGCGGTCGCGGCGCACCGCATCCTCACGCTGCATTACCCGGCCCAGGCGCCGCAGCTGAACGCCGCGCTGGCGGCCAGCCTCGCCGCCATCGCCGACGGCGCCGCCAAGGATGCCGGCATCGCCCTGGGCCTCTCGGTCGCCGACGCCGTGTGGGCGCTGCGCGCCGATGACGGGTCCCGCGACTTCACCACCTACCTGGGCGGCACCGGCATCGGCCAGTGGCGCCCGACCGAGCCCATGTTCCTGGTGGCGCAGGATCCGCACTGGGGCGACGTCGACCCGTTCGCGATGACCTCGTCCGAGCAGTTGCGCCGCGGCCCGCCGCCGGCCGTGGACACCGCGGCCTATGCCGCCGCGGTCGAGGAAATCCGCAGCCTCGGGTCCGCCACGAGCACGACGCGCAGCGCGGACCAGACGCAGCAGGCGCAGTTCTGGGCCGACGGCGCCGGCAGCTACACGCCGCCGGGCCACTGGAACCAGATCGCCGCCGAGATCGCCACCAGCCGCGGCAACAGCCTGGGCGCCAACGCGCGGCTGTTCGCGCAGCTGAACGTCGCCCTCGCGGATGCGGCCATCGCCTGCTGGGACACCAAGTACTTCTACGGCGAGTGGCGCCCCGAGACGGCCATCGCGAACGCCGGCATCGACGGCAACACCGCCACCTCGCCCGAGGACGGCTGGCGCCCGCTGCTGATCACCCCGCCGCACCCGGAATACATCTCCGGCCACTCCACGTTCAGCGCCGCCGCCGCCTCCATCCTGGGCGCGACCTTCGGCGAGAACACGAGCTTCGGCACCACCAGCGCGACGCTGCCCGGCGTCACGCGCAACTTCACCAGCTTCACGCAGGCCGCGCAGGAAGCCGGCCGCAGCCGCATCTACGGCGGCATCCACTACGAGTTCAGCAACCAGGCCGGCCAGGCGCTCGGGCGCGAGGTGGCGGAGGTGGTGCTGAACCGGTTCGCGCTGACGGAGGACGTGACCGCGCCGACGGTGGTGCTGGACGCCACGCCCGCCGCCGCGGCGGCCAACGTCACGCTGCGCGGCCAGGTGCTGGACAACCTCTCCGGCGTGGCCTCGGCGCAGTTCCGCATCGACAGCGGGCCGCTGCAGGACGTGGTGCTGGATGCGCAGGCGCGCTTCGAGATCACCACCACCTTCGCGCTGGACGGCAGCGCCGACGGCAGCCACACCGTCACGCTGATCGCGCGCGACGCCGCGGGCAACATCAGCGGCGGCTTCACGCGCAGCTTCGTGCTCGACACGCAGGCGCCGCAGGTGACGCTGGCCAGCATCACCGACGCCATGGCCCTGACGGCCGCCACGCGGCTGACCGGCACCGCCGACGCCGGCATCTCCGGCCTCGTGCTCCTGAACTACAGCATCGACGGCGGCACGGTCCGCAGCCTCGCCTTCGACGGCAGCGGCGGCTTCGACCAGGCGCTGCTGTTCGGCAACATCGACATCGGCGACCACACGCTGCAGCTGAACGCGCGCGATGCGGCCGGCAACACCACGACGGTGAGCCGCGCCGTGCGGGTGGAGGCGCTCGCGCCCTTCCTGGTCACCGACCTGAGCCCGGGCGAGGGCTCCGTGGACGTCGGGGTCACCCAGCGGCCGCAGGTGCGCTTCTCGCGCGCGGTGAACGCCGCCACGCTGACGGCCGATTCCTTCTATGCCACCGGTCCCGACGGCAGCCGGCTGGCGACCACCATCGTGCCGGCGCAGGACGGCAGCTTCGCCTGGCTGTTCTTCGACCAGCCCATGCCGGGAGGCGCGCGCGTGACGGTGCACGTGGACGGCTCGCGCATCCGTGCCGCGGCCGACGGCGCCTTCCTCGACGCCGACGGCAACGGCACGGCCGGCGGCGAGCTCACGGCGAGCTTCACCACGGTGAGCACCACCACCGTGACCGGCACCCGCCTGGTCGGCCGCGTCGTCGACCCCGGGCCGGACCTCGACCCGATGACCTTCGACGACATCCGGCGCGGGCCCGACGGCATCATCCACACCGCCGACGACGTGTTCCTGCTGCCCATCGCGCACGCGAAGGTCTTCCTCCTCGGCCGCGAAAGCGAGTTCGTCTACACGGACGCGCAGGGCTTCTTCGCCCTCGAGAACGTCCCCGCCGGCACCGTGAAGCTGGCGGTGGACGGCCGCACCGCGACCAATGCGCCGGCCGGCGTGTTCTTCCCGGAAATGGTGATGAACCTCGAGCTGCAGGGCGGGGCGACCAACACCGCGATGGGCACGATGGGCTCCCTCCAGGAGCGGCAGGCCAACGCCGACCGGCAGGAGATCTACCTGCCGCGCGTGCGCAGCAACGTGCTGCAGGACGTGAGCGACACGCAGCCGACGGTGGTGACCGTGACGGACGCGGCTTCCGCCCCGCAACTGACGGAGCAGCAGCGCGCGGCGCTCACGCTGACCGTGAATCCCGGCAGCGCGATCGGGGACGACGGCCAGGTGCTGAGCAACGTGCAGATCGGCATCAGCACCGTGCCCCCGGAACTGGTGCAGGACATGCTGCCGCCGGGCGTGCTGGAGCACACCTTCGACATCACGATCCAGGCACCGGGCGTGCAGACGTTCTCGCAGCCGGTGCAGATCACGCTGCCCAACGTCTTCAACGCGGCGCCGGGCAGCAAGCTCAACATCCTGAGCTTCGACCACACCACCGGCATGCTGGTGATCAACGGCACCGGCACGGTCTCGGCCGACGGGCTGACCGTGGTCTCGGATCCCGACTCCGGCATCCGCGCGCCCGGCTGGCACGGGCTGACGCCGCCGGGAGGCTGCGGCGACGGCAGCGAACCGCCGCCCCCGCCGCCGCCGCCGCCGGCACCGAACACCGTCACCGAGAACCCGCCGGTGGTCATGCCGCTGCTGTTCGGGCAGGCCGGCTCGCTCGGCTCGTTCTCGTGGACGGCGCCCGACCCGCTGCCCGCCACGCCGCCGCCGCCGCCGCCGGATCCCAACTGCCCGACGCCGCCGCGGCCGGCCAACCCGCCCAACCAGCAGCAGCCGTACCTGACGGTGACGATCGACGTGGACCCCGAACTCGCGGACTTCATGAAGAAGACCGGCAACCTGAACCTGGCCAGCCAGTCCTTCACGCTGACGGCCGGGTCCGGCGAGACCAAGACCTTCAGCGGCGTCGCCAAGAGCTACGCCGAGATCTTCGGCGGCGCCAACCCGCTGCAGAACGTCAACGACAACATCCTGTGGGGCAGCAAGATCTTCATCACGGAGGTGCGCGGCAACCCGGACGGCTCCACGACCACCACGACCTCCAAGTACTACCTGTACCGCTTCCTGGATGCGACCGACGCCGACCACGAAGACCACAGGATCGAGTTCGAGGACGCGCTGGTGGGCGTCAACCGCGACAAGACGATCCAGCTGCGCACCGGCTCCTCGACGCCCACGCTGGCGGCGACGGGGGCCTTCAGCTGGAACGCGGGCACCGTGCGCTTCAGCCCCACCACGACCGCGCTGGACCAGACCGGCACGCTCACCGTCACGGCCCCCGAGGGGGGTGACGCGGGCACCGTGCAGCTGCGCGGCGATGGGCAGGCCAAGCAGCGCTGGCAGGTGGACATCAGCGCCGCCCTGAACCCCGACGATTTCCGCGAGGCGATCGAGAACGCGTTCGACAACGACATGACGGACGCGGAGAAGGCGCTCTTCGGCGTCGACGACGGCACGGGCACCGGCACCCTCGTGTACAGCGCGGCCCTCGGGAACACCTTCATCGACGACGTGATCGCCGAGGCGGAGCGCCTGCTCCTGCCGTTCACGGCCGGCGTCGAGCGGGTGACCTCCGCCGACGGCAACACGGTCACCTTCGACGATTTCGAGAAGGACTTCTTCGAAGGCCTGGGCGGCGAGCTGGGCACCGCCTTCATCGTCGACAACGAGAACGGCGCGTACACGACCGAGGACATCCGCGCCAACCTCACCGTGTACAGCCAGGCGGAGCAGAACTTCCGCCTGAGCGAGGCGCTCAACGAGACGCTCAGCGGGCACGTCGACATCTACGTCGACCAGTACTTCATCCAGAACACGTCCGACTGGACGCGGCAGCAGCTGGTGAACTCGCTCGGCAAGACGGTCGCGCACGAGCTGGGGCACAACGTCGGCCTGAACCACACCAACAACTGGGACGGCACCGACGTGATGGCCCAGGGCTTCGTGTTCGGGGCGCAGCGTGCCTTCGGCACCACCACCAACGCGTTCAAGATCGCGGTGGCGATGAACTGGACGGCCGCGGAGGCGCAGCAGGCGGTGGCGTACTTCGTGCAGTACCTCGCGCTCGGCGGCGGCGATGCCGCGGGCACGAACGTCGATCCCGACGTCACGCCGGTGGCACCCGTGGGCGACGGGCTCGTCCTGCTGTTCGACGCGGCGACCGGCGTCCCGCAGGGGAGCGTGGACTTCGGCACGCGCGACGCTGCGGCGGGCCCCGTCACGCGGGCGCTGGAACTCGTCAACATGGGCGACCAGGCCGCCGTCGTGAGCGGCGTGCACATCACCGGCGGCGAGGCGCAGTTCCGGCTGGGCTCCGCCTTCACGCCGATCACGCTCGCGGCGGGCGAGCGCCGCGCCATCTCCGTCGAGTTCGACCCGGCGCTGCTCGGGCCGGCGACGGCGACCCTGGTCGTCGAAAGCGATGGTCTGCACCCGGTCAGCGAGTTCAGGCTGTCCGCGTTCGCGCGGAGCACGGCGCCTGCCGCGCACGTCGAGGTCGCGCAGAACAACTTCGGCGGGCTCCTGCCCGGCGGCGCGCCGCGGCAACTGCCGCACGTGGCGACCATCACCAACTACGGCTCGCAGCCGCTGGTGATCGACGGGCTGCAGCTGTCCGAAGGCGGCGCTTCGTTCGCGCTGTCCGGCGTGCCGGCCGACCTCGCGACGCAGCCGATCACGCTGGCCTTCGGCGAAAGCTTCAGCTTCGGTGCGGCCTTCGATCCCGCGGGCGTGGGCCTGCAGCGCGGCGTCATCACCATGAGCAGCAATGCGTCGGCGACGCCGCAGGTGATCGGCAGCCTGGTCGGCACCGGCCTGGGCGGCGTGGTGTACCCGGACTGGGGGCGTGACTTCCTGTCGATCGACACCACGACGGCCAGCGGCGCGACGAACACCTTGCGCACCGTGAGCGACGACAACGGCAAGTTCACCTTCTTCCTGCCGCCGGTGTCCGACTACCACCTGAGCGCCTTCGATCCCACCACGGGGCTGGTCTCGCACGGCTACGGCCGCACGCCCCAGTCGGGGCAGGGCACCGACCTCACGCGCAACCTGGTGTTCGGCGCCAGCATCGCCCGCGATGCCGATTTCGACGGCCTGCCGGACGACGTCGAGCACGCGATCGGCTCCAACGCCGGAAGCCGCGACACGGACAACGACGGGCTCGACGATTTCACCGAGATCCAGCAGGGCCTGGACCCGCTCGGCGGGCTCAGCGTGCCCGTGGGCATCACCGCCGCCGTCGCGCTGCAGGGCAGCGCCGAAGCCGTCGCGGTGTTCGCACCGCCCGGCAGCGGCCAGCTGGCCACCGCAGCCGTCGCCACGGGCACCCATGGCCTCGCGCTGGTGGACGTATCGCAGTTCGCGCGGCCGCGCGTGCTGGCGGAACTGAACCTCCCCGGCAGCAACACCGACGTCGCCGTCGATGCCCGCCGCGGCCTGGCCGCGGTGGCCGGCAACGAGGGCGGGCTGCACATCGTCGACGTTTCCGATCCCGCCGCGCCGGTGCTGGTGCAGACGGTGTCCTTCGGCGCCGCGGTGCGCGGCGTGGAAGTCCGCGACGGCACTGCATTCGTGGTGTCCGGCGGTACGCTGTCCGCGGTGGACCTGGTCACGGGCGAGGTGCGTGCCAGCGTCAACCCCGGCGGCGCCGGCGGCGCGACCCTGCTGGACGTCGCGCTCGACGGCAACGTGCTCTACACGGTGGACGGCAGCAACACGCTGCGCTCCTTCGGCATCGACGGCGCCATCCTCACGGCGCGCGACTCGCTGGCGCTGCCGGCCGGCGGTGGCCGGCTGTTCGTCGGTGGCGGCGTCGCGTACATAGGCGCGGGCACGGGCGGTCCGGCCGGGTACGTCACCGTCAACGTGGCGAATCCCTCCGACCTCGTGCTCTTCTCGGGCGTCGACGACAACGCGGTGGCCGGCACGGCGCTGGCCGCCAACGGCTCGGGCCTGCTGGTGGGCGTGGGCAGCAACAACTTCGTGTTCGGCGCCTTCCGCGCGCTGGACGTGTTCAGCGCCGCGGATCCGGCCAACACGGCCAACTTCCTCACCCGGATCAACCTGCCCGAGGTGCCGAAGGATCTCGCCCTCGCCAACGGACTGGCGTTCGTGGCCGACGGCACCGGCGGCCTGCAGGTCGTCAACTACGCCTCCTTCGACACGCAGGGGACGCCGCCCAGCGTCAGCATCACGGCGGAAGGCACCGACGCCGACCCGGCCACGCCGGGCGTGCAGGTGCTGGAAGGCCGCACGATCCGCGTCGTGCCCGTGGTCAACGACGACGTGCAGGTGCGCAACGTGCAGCTGCTGGTCAACGGGCAGGTGGTGTCGACCGACGTCGCCTTCCCCTGGGAGCTGTTCGCGCAGGCGCCGGCCATCGCCGACGGCGGCAACCAGCTCACGGTGCAGGTGCGGGCCACCGACACCGGGGGCAACGTCGGCCTGTCGAACGTGCTCGTCATCGACGTGGTGCCGGACACCTTCCCGCCGCAGGTCACCAGCATCAACCTGGAAGAGGGTGCGCGGCGCTTCTTCGTGCGCTCGGTGGAGATCGGCTTCGACGAGCCGCTGGACGTCGACCTGCTCGGGCCGGCCACCGCCACGCTGGTGCGGGCCGGTGCCGACGGCGACTTCGACACGGGCGACGACGTGGTGGTGCCGGTGACGCTGGACACGCGCAACTTCGGCCAGGTGCTGAGCGTCGTGATGGACGGCTACCTGCCGCCCGGCGAGTACCGCTTCACGCTCGATGCGGACAGCATCGCCGACAACGCCGGCAACGGGCTGGCGGCGGACATCGTCCGGCACTTCACCATCCGGCCGGCCAGCGACGTGCGGGCCGCGGTGGGCGTGCCAGAAGTCCTGACCGCGCCCTCGGCGAACCCGGGCCAGCAGATCGGCATCTCGGTGCCCTTCGACCCGGCGACCGCACGGGCCGAGTTCCCCGTCACCGACGGCAGCGGCAACGCGGCCACGCGCCTCGCGAACCCGGTGCGCATCGATGCCGCCCGCGGCATCGCGTACTTCACCGTGCCCGGCGATGCGCGGACCGGCGACGCGGTGGTGTATTCGCAGGTCGGCAGCGTCCGCACGGACTTCCCGGACGGCACCTTCCTGCTGCAGATCGTGCCGGTCATCCAGGACGTGCAGGTGGAGTCGCTCGCCTTCGACGGCTCCAGCGCCACGCTGCTGATCTCCGGCTACGGCTTCGTGGAGGGCAACGACAGCGAGTACCGCATGGGCAGCGAGGTGGTGCTCGACACTTCCAGCAGCAGCGGACCAGACGTGTTCGGCCGCAGCGATGCGGCGCTGGGCTTCGTCAGCAACGGCTTCGTGCGCGTGACCGTGCCGCTGAGCGACGACGCCTTCGGGCCGATCAGCATCCGCACCACGGGCGGCACGAGCGCCAGCTACGCGGTGAGCCTCAGCTCGATCACGGGCGTCGCCCTGCGCGGGACCCCGGCCAATGCCGCGGAGGCCTCGGCCAACCCCGGCCAGGCGGTCACGCTCAACGGCACGGGCCTGAGCACCCAGACGGATGTCCTGCTGCGCTGGACCGATATCAACGGCACGCCGCAGATGACGCGCCTGAGTCCGTCGAGCGCCGCGGCCGACGGCACCAGCGCCACGCTGGTGATCCCGCGCGATGCCAACGGCGCCTACCGGCTGCAGGTCTTCGGCTCCAGCAGCCAGCCGCTGCTGCAGATCGTGCCGGTGCTCGATGGCTTCGAGGTGAGTGGATCGCAGCTCACGCTGAACGGCGGAGGTTTTGCCGAAGGTGCCAGCAGCTATGCGTTCGCGGGCGTCACCGTGACGGACGACAACACCGACGGCACGACGGACGTCTACTACAACCCCGACTTCAGCGCGCAGAACGGGCGGGTGTTCTTCAACAGCTCGCTGCCGCGGCACGGCATGGGTGGCGTGACGGTGACCACGGCGGGCGGCACCAGCGATGCGCTGGACCTCAACGTGCTGCGCGTGGCCGCCGAAGGCACCACGCTGGGCGACGTGGCGGTCGCGCCCGACGGGTCGCTGTGGACCAGCGACTCGACGAACCCGGGGCACCTGTTGCGGGTGAATCCGGCGACCGGCGAGGTGACGCAGACGATCACGATGACCGATGCCTTCGGCGCGCCGTACGCGTTCAACAACGCCGGCCTGCAGTTCGTCGGCGACATGACGCTGGGCAGCACGGCGGTGCCTGCAGGCTCGCTGCTCGTGTTCAACGGCTATCCCAGTCCCGACCGGGTGGTGGCGGTGAACGTCACGACCGGGGCGGTCATCGCCAGCCTGCAGCTCGATGGCAACTACGACCTGACCTCGGGCGTGTACGACGCCGCGACGCAGCACCTGTTCATCCTGGAGACCAACGGCCCCGGCAACCGCATGCTGGAGCTGGATGCGGCCACCGGCGCGCTGGTGAACGCCATCACGATGCCGTTCAACATCCAGAGCTATTCGGGGCTGGCGATCGACCCGGTGACGGGCAACCTGTGGGTGGGCAGCTACAGCGGGCGCGAGACGCTGGTGGAAGTCACGCGCACGGGGACGGAAGTGCGGCGGGTGGACCTGCGAAGCCAGGGCGTGAACGACAACGAGATCTCCGGACTGGCGTTCGCTTCCGACGGCACGCTGCGGGTGGCCTCCACGCAGGGCGTGATCTACCGGGTCGCGCTCAACGTCGACGGCGCCGCGGTGAGCACGGCGACGCTGACGCAGGTGATCTCGGCCGCCACCAACGGCGTGGCGGCCAATGCGGGCCAGGCGGCGGCCAACGTCGGGCAGGTGATCGAGCTGACGGGCAGCAACTTCGGGCCGGGCACGCGGGTGCTGTTCGAGACGCGCGACAACAACGGCACGCGCCAGACGGTGGCGGTGTCGCCGCTGGCGATCAACGCCGCGGGCACGCGCATGCAGGTGCAGGTGCCCGAGCTGGCGACCACCGGCGACGTGCGGGTGGTCAACCAGGCCTGGCGCAACCTGGGCTTCGGCGGCAATGCCGATGGCATCTACCGCAACATGACGGTGACCTTCACGGCAGGCGCGGGCGGCAACGCCACGATCCGCTTTGCCGACGCCGGGCTGGAAGACGTGAGCAACGAGAGCTGGGGCCTGGACAACGTGCGGGTCACCGGCCCGGGCGCTGCCACGGTGTTCAGCGACGACTTCGAAGGCACGGCGGCGGCGCAGTGGGCCAGCCCGCGCATCGAGGCGGGCGAGCGCACGGCGTTCAGCCGCTTCCTGGGCCGCATGGCCAGCGGCGGGCAGACGCTGAACCTCACGGGGCTGGTGGCGGGGCAGAGCTACACGCTGGGCTTCGACCTGCTGGTGCTCGATAGCTGGGACGGCGCCAGCCGCAATGCGGGGCCGGACGTGATCGACGTGAGCGTGGACGGCGTGAGCCTGCTGCGCGAGGCGGTGGCCAACGTGATCGCCAGCGACTCGGTGCAGACGCTGCGCGCGACGCCGGGGCTGCGGCTGCAGATCGTGCCGACGCTGGGCGGCACGGAAGGGCGGCCGGGCCACGGCAACGACTTCGTGCTGGTGGGCAGCGGCTTCCAGGAAGGGGCGATGACGGTGACGGTCGGCGGGGTGGCGCTGCCGGATACGGCGAGCAACCTGTACCCGTTCGACGTGACCGGGGCGCGCAACGACCGGCTGGGGCTGGTGGTCAACCGCACGCTGGACGGGCCGATCCGCGTCACGACCGAAGGCGGCTACGCGCAGATCGCGCTGCCGACGCTGCCGGTGCAGCCGCTGTCGCAGTTCAGCGGCATCGTGGCGCGTGCCGAAGCGGGGACGATCGCCAATCCGCTGGTGGCCTCGGCCAACACGGGGCAGACCATCGTGCTGCAGGGGCAGGGCTTCACCAGCAGCACGCTGGTGCAGTTCCAGGGGGTGGACGATGCCGGGGTGGCCGGCACGCTCACGCGCACGGGCTCGGTGGGCTCCGGAGGCACGACCCTGAGCGTGGTGGTGCCGGCGCTGGCACGCAGCGGCGCGGTGACGGTGCTGGGCAGCGGCACGAGCGTGGACCTGCAGGTGGTGCCGTTGCTGCGGGCCGTGAGCGGCACGGTGGCCACCGGCAACACGCTGCTCATCGAAGGCAGCGGCCTGGTCGCCCAGGAACTGGTGGTGAGCGTCGGCGGCCGCCTGGTCGGTGGCTTCACGGTGCGCACCATCGCCGACGGCAGCGGCAGCTTCACGCAGCGCGACCAGCAACTGCTGACCCTGGTGGTGCCGAGCGGCACCACGGGCAGCGAGGTGGTGGTGAGCACGGCGGGCGGCAGCAGCTCGCTGCGGCGTGCGATCACCTTCAACGACCTCGGCGTGCAGCCGCAGGCGGCCGATCCCGGCGACACCCTGGCCACTGCGGTCGGGCTTGGCGCGCTGGGCGATGCTCGCATCGCGCCGACCGCTTCGATCGGAGACGGTGCACAGACCACGCGCGACGTGGACCTGTACGCGCTGCAACTCGAGTCACGCAGCACGCTGCGCCTGGGCGTGACCAGCACGGACCTCAACAGCCGCGTGCGCATCTTCGACGCCGCCGGCAACGAAATCGCGGTGCGCAACTTCGGCACCAGCGACACCAGCCAGCTGGTGTTCACGGTCGGTGCGGCCGGCACGTACTACGTGGGCATCGGCGGCAACGGCAACAGCAGCTACAACCCCACGGTGGCGGGCAGCGGCACGGTCTCCGACACGGGCAGCTACCAGCTGAACGTGGAGGTGCAGCGCGCCGGCAGCAGCCGGCTGGTGGAGATCGCGGCCAGCGCGGCCAGCGGCACGGCGGCGCAAGCCGGCCTGCCGGCGGCCAACACGGGCCAGCTGATCACGCTGACCGGCGTCGGCCTGGTGGCAGGCGAGCGGGTCGTGTTCACGACCGTGGACAGCGGCGGCAACCTGGGCGAAGTGACCGTGACGCCGACGACGCTGGACCTCGGCACACAGACGCTGACCGTGACGGTGCCCGACACCGCCACGACCGGCCGGGTGCGGCTGGAGCGCGACGGCAGCGGCATCGTGCTGCAGGTGGTGCCGACGCTGACGGACGTGTCGATGAACCCGGGCGGCGGCTTCGTGGGCGACAACCTGACGGTGCGCGGCAGCGGCTTTGCCGAAGGCAGCAGCACGCTGCACCTGGGCAGCTCGCAGATCGTGGACCGCTTGCCCAACCACGGGCTGGACGTGTTCGGCTCGGGCGGCAACAACAACACGATGAATCTGACCGTGCCGGCGATGGATCCGGCGGTGCCCACCGGGCCGGTGCGCGTGAGCACGGCGGGTGGCACCAGCGCGGCGTTCGGCCTGAGCCTCACGGGCATCACGGCCACGGCCGCCAGCGGGGTGCCTGCCAACGGCGGGCAGCCCTCGGCCAACCCGGGGCAGGTGATCACCCTGAGCGGCATCGGCCTCGATGCCAGCACCGACGTGGTGTTCCAGACGATCGACAGCAGCGGCAGGCGCGACGACGTCATCGTGCGGCCGACCACCGTCGCCGCCGACGGCATGTCGATCCAGGTGCGGGTGCCGATCAACGCGGTGACCGGCAGCCTGCGGCTGATCGGCGACGTCAACGGCACCGACCTGCCGTTGCAGGTCGTGCCGCTGATCCAGGACGTGCAGGTGGAGTTCGTCGCGGGCGACGGCTCTTACGCACAGGTGCTCGTCGCCGGCACCGGCCTCGTGGAAGCCAATGCCAGCGAGTACCGCTTCGGCAGCGAGGTGGTGCTGGATGGCAGCCCCAACACCGGTCCCGACGTGTTCGGCCGCAGCGATCCGACGCTCGGCTTCATCGACAACGGCTACGTCCGCGTGACGGTGCCGCTCAGCGACGCCGCTTTCGGTCCGGTGAGCATCCGCACCGCCGGCGGAACGAGTGCGACTTACTCGGTCAGCCTGAGCTCGATCACGGGCGTCGCCCTGCGCGGGACACCGGCCAATGCGGCGGAAGCGTCGGCCAACCCCGGCCAGGCGGTCACGCTCAACGGCACGGGCCTGAGCACGCAGACGGATGTCCTGCTGCGCTGGATCGACATCAACGGCACGCCGCAGATGACGCGGCTGAGTCCGTCGACCGCCGCGGCCGACGGCACCAGCGCCACGCTGGTGATCCCGCGCGATGCCAACGGCGCCTACCGGCTGCAGGTCTTCGGCTCCAGCAGCCAGCCGCTGCTGCAGATCGTGCCGGTGCTCGACGGCTTCGAGGTGAGTGGATCGCAGCTCACCCTGAACGGCGGAGGTTTTGCCGAAGGCGCCAGCACCTATGCGTTCGCGGGCGTCACCGTGACGGACGACAACGTCGACGGCACCACCGACGTGTACTACAACCCGGACTTCAGCGCGCAGAACGGGCGGGTGTTCTTCAACAGCTCGCTGCCGCGGCATGGCATGGGTGGCGTGACGGTGACCACGGCGGGCGGCACCAGCGAAGTGCTGGACCTGAGCGTGCTGCGTGTGCCGGCGGAGGGCACCACGCTCAACGACGTGGCGGTGGCCGGCGACGGGTCGCTGTGGACCAGCGATTCGACGAACCCGGGGCACCTGCTGCGGGTGAATCCGGCCACGGGCGAGGTGACGCAGACGATCACGATGACCGATGCCTTCGGCGCGCCGTACGCGTTCAACAACGCCGGCCTGCAGTTCGTCGGCGCGATGACGCTGGGCAGCACGGCGGTGCCTGCGGGCTCGCTGCTGGTGTTCAACGGCTATCCGAGTCCGGACCGGGTGGTTGCGGTCAACGTCACGACGGGCGCGGTGATCGCGAGCCTGGCGCTGGACGGCAACTACGACCTCGTGGGCGGCGTGTACGACGCGACCACGCAGCACCTGTTCATCCTGGAGAACAACGGCCCGGGCAACCGGATGCTGGAGTTCAACGCCAGTACCGGTGCGCTGATCGCGGCGTTCACCGTGCCGATCAACATCCAGAGCCATGCCGGCATCGCGATCGATCCGGTGAGCAACAACTTCTGGATCGGCAGCTACAGCGGTCGCGAGACGCTGGTGGAAATCACGCGCACGGGCACGGAAGTGCGGCGGGTGGACCTGCGCAGCCAGGGCGTGAACGACAACGAGATCTCCGGACTGGCGTTCGCCGCGGACGGCACGCTGCGGGTGGCCTCCACGCAGGGCGTGATCTACCGGGTCGCGCTCAACGTCGACGGCGCCGCGGTGAGCACGGCGACGCTGACGCAGGTGATCTCCGCAGCCACCAACGGCGTGGCGGCCAATGCGGGCCAGGCGGCGGCCAACGTAGGGCAGGTGATCGAGCTGGCGGGCAGCAACTTCGGGCCGGGCACGCGGGTGCTGTTCGAGACGCGCGACAACAACGGCACGCGCCAGACGGTGGCGGTGTCGCCGCTGGCGATCAACGCCGCGGGCACGCGCATGCAGGTGCAGGTGCCCGAGCTGGCGACCACCGGCGACGTGCGGGTGGTCAACCAGGCCTGGCGCAACCTGGGCTTCGGCGGCAATGCCGATGGCATCTACCGCAACATGACGGTGACCTTCACGGCAGGCGCGGGCGGCAACGCCACGATCCGCTTTGCCGACGCGGGGCTGGAAGACGTGAGCAACGAGAGCTGGGGCCTGGACAACGTGCGGGTCACCGGCCCGGGCGCTGCCACGGTGTTCAGCGACGACTTCGAAGGCACGGCGGCGGCGCAGTGGGCCAGCCCGCGCATCGAGGCGGGCGAGCGCACGGCGTTCAGCCGCTTCCTGGGCCGCATGGCCAGCGGCGGGCAGACGCTGAACCTCACGGGGCTGGTGGCGGGGCAGAGCTACACGCTGGGCTTCGACCTGCTGGTGCTCGATAGCTGGGACGGCGCCAGCCGCAATGCGGGGCCGGACGTGATCGACGTGAGCGTGGACGGCGTGAGCCTGCTGCGCGAGGCGGTGTCCAACGTGATCGCCAGCGACTCGGTGCAGACGCTGCGCGCGACGCCGGGGCTGCGGCTGCAGATCGTCCCGACGCTGGGCGGCACGGAAGGGCGGCCGGGCGACGGCAACGACTTCGTGCTGGTGGGCAGCGGCTTCCAGGAAGGGGCGATGACGGTGACGGTCGGCGGGGTGGCGCTGCCGGATACGGCGAGCAACCTGTACCCGTTCGACGTGACCGGGGCGCGCAACGACCGGCTGGGGCTGGTGGTCAACCGCACGCTGGACGGGCCGATCCGCGTCACGACCGAAGGCGGCTACGCGCAGATCGCGCTGCCGACGCTGCCGGTGCAGCCGCTGTCGCAGTTCAGCGGCATCGTGGCGCGTGCCGAAGCGGGCACGATCGCCAATCCGCTGGTGGCCTCGGCCAACACGGGGCAGACCATCGTGCTGCAGGGGCAGGGCTTCACCAGCAGCACGCTGGTGCAGTTCCAGGGGGTGGACGATGCCGGGGTGGCCGGCACGCTCACGCGCACGGGCTCGGTGGGCTCCGGAGGCACGACCCTGAGCGTGGTGGTGCCGGCGCTGGCACGCAGCGGCGCGGTGACGGTGCTGGGCAGCGGCACGAGCGTGGACCTGCAGGTGGTGCCGTTGCTGCGAGCCGTAAGCGGCACGGTGGCGACCGGCAACACGCTGCTGGTCGAAGGATCGGGCTTCGGCGGGACGGGCTTGCAGGTCACGGTGGGCGGGCAGCTGGTCAGCAGCTACACCCTCCGCACGATCGCCGACGGCAGCGGCAGCTTCACGCAGCGGGACCAGCAGCTGCTCACGCTGCAGGTGCCGAGCGGCACCACGGGCGCAGAAGTGGTGGTCAGCACCGCCGGTGGCAGCAGCTCGCTGCGGCGCGCGATCACCTTCACCGACCTGGGCGTGCAGCCGCAGGCCACGGATCCGGGCGACACGCTCGTCACGGCCGTGGCGCTGGGTGCGCTGGGCGACCATCGGGTGGCGCCCAGCGCCTCCATCGGCGATGGCGCGCAGACCACGCGTGACGTGGACCTGTACGCTCTGGAACTCGAGTCGCGCAGCACGCTGCGCCTGGGCGTGACCAGCACGGACCTCAACAGCCGCGTGCGCATCTTCGACGCGGCGGGGACGGAGCTGGCAGTGCGCAACTTCGGCACCAGCGACACCAGCCAGCTGGTGTTCACGGTGGGGGCGGCCGGCACGTACTACGTGGGCATCGGCGGCAACGGCAACAGCAGCTACAACCCCACGATGGCGGGCAGCGGCACGGTCTCCGACACCGGAAGCTACCAGCTGAACGTGGAGGTGCAGCGCGCCGGCAGCAGCCGGCTGGTGGAGATCACGGCGGGTGCCGCGAGCGGCACCGCGGCGCAGGCCGGCCTGCCGGCGGCCAACACGGGCCAGCTGATCACGCTGACCGGCGTCGGCCTGGTGGCCGGCGAGCGGGTCGTGTTCACGACCGTGGACAGCGGCGGCAACCTGGGCGAGGTGACGGTAACGCCGACGACGCTGGACCTGGGCACGCAGACGCTGACCGTGACGGTGCCCGACACCGCCACGACCGGCCGGGTGCGGCTGGAGCGCGACGGCAGCGGCATCGTGCTGCAGGTGGTACCGACGCTGACGGACGTGTCGATGAACCCCGGCGGCGGCTTCGTGGGCGACAACCTGACGGTGCGCGGCAGCGGCTTTGCCGAAGGCAGCAGCACGCTGCACCTGGGCAGCTCACAGATCGTGGACCGCTTGCCCAACCACGGGCTGGACGTGTTCGGCTCGGGCGGCAACAACAACATGATGAACGTGACGGTGCCAGCGATGGATCCGGCCGTGCCCACCGGGCCGGTGCGGGTGAGCACGGTGGGGGGCACCAGCGCGGCGTTCGGGCTGAGCCTCACGGGCATCACGGCCACGGCCGCCAGCGGCGTGCCTGCCAACGGCGGACAACCCTCGGCGAACCCGGGGCAGCTCATCACGGTCACCGGAACCGCTCTGGACGCCAGCACCGACGTCGTCTTCCAGACCATCAACAGCAACGGCAACGTTGCCGAGGTGATCGTGCGGCCCACCACGGTGGCAGCCGATGGACTGAGCGCCGACGTGCGCGTGCCCTTGAACGCGCTGACCGGCAACGTGCGCATCGTGGGCGACGTCAATGGCGCCGCGCTCCCGCTGCAGGTCGTGCCGATGATCAGCGACGTGCAGGTGGAGTTCGTCGCCAGCGACGGCTCCTATGCGCAGGTGCTGATCGCGGGTCCGGCCTTCGTCGAGGGACGCGGCAGCGAGTACCAGTTCGGCAGCACCGTGGTGTTCGACGGCAGCCAGGGGACGGGTCCCGACGTCTTCGGTCGCAGCGACGCGGTGCTGGGCTTCCTCGACACGGGCTATGTCCGCGTCGTGGTTCCGCTGTCCGACGCGGCCTTCGGGCCGATCACGGTGCGCACCGCGGGCGGCAGCAGCGCCAGCTTCACGACGAGCCTGGCCTCGATCACCGCGGTGGCGGCGAGCGGCACGCCGGCGAACGCGGCGGAAGCCTCCGCCAACCCGGGCCAGACCGTGACGCTGAACGGCAGCGGCCTCCGCACGGACACCGACGTGCTGCTGCGCTGGACCGACATCAACGGCACGCCGCAGATGACGCGGCTGAGTCCGGCGACCGCCGCGGCCGATGGCACAAGCGCCACGCTGGTGATCCCGCGCGATGCCAACGGTGCCTACCGGCTGCAGGTCTTCGGCTCCAGCAGCCAGCCGCTGCTGCAGATCGTGCCGGTGCTCGATGGCTTCGAAGTGAGCGGCACGCAGCTCACGCTGAATGGCGCGGGCTTCGCCGAAGGCGCGGGCAGCTACGCGTTCGCGGGCATCACGGTCGCGGACAACAACACCGACGGCACCACGGACGTGTACTACAACCCGGACTTCAGCGCGCAGAACGGGCGGGTGTTCTTCAACAGCTCGCTGCCGCGGCACGGCATGGGTGGCGTGACGGTCACGACGGCCGGCGGCACCAGCGAAGTGCTGGACCTGAGCGTGCTGCGTGTGCCGGCGGAGGGCACCACGCTCAACGACGTGGCGGTGGCCGGCGACGGGTCGCTGTGGACCAGCGACTCGACGAACCCGGGGCACCTGCTGCGGGTGAATCCGGCCACGGGCGAGGTGACGCAGACGATCACGATGACCGATGCCTTCGGCGCGCCGTACGCGTTCAACAACGCCGGCCTGCAGTTCGTCGGCGCGATGACGCTGGGCAGCACCGCGGTGCCTGCGGGCTCGCTGCTGGTGTTCAACGGGTATCCGAGTCCGGACCGGGTGGTGGCGGTCAACGTCACGACGGGCGCGGTGATCGCGAGCCTGGCGCTGGACGGCAACTACGACCTCGTGGGCGGCGTGTACGACGCGACCACGCAGCACCTGTTCATCCTGGAGAACAACGGCCCGGGCAACCGGATGCTGGAGTTCAATGCCAGTACCGGTGCGCTGATCGCGGCGTTCACCGTGCCGATCAACATCCAGAGCCATGCCGGCATCGCGATCGATCCGGTGAGCAACAACTTCTGGATCGGCAGCTACAGCGGTCGCGAGACGCTGGTGGAAATCACGCGCACGGGGACGGAAGTGCGGCGGGTGGACCTGCGCAGCCAGGGCGTGAACGACAACGAGATCTCCGGACTGGCGTTCGCTGCCGACGGCACGCTGCGGGTGGCCTCCATCCAGGGCGTGATCTATCGCGTCACGGTCGCCTGAGGGAGCCGCCATGCGCATCGACGAAGCTCCCGCCTCTCCCGCCACCACGGCCCCCCGGCCGTGGGCAGGGCTTCCGGCCGGCAGTGCCCCGGCCGAGGCCTGCACGCAGTGGCTCGCGGAGTTCGCGGGCGGGCTGCCCGAGCCGACGCGCTCGCTGGTCCTGCTGCGCGCGGACCGGCAGGAGCTGCGGCTCGCCGCCGTGCACCCCGCGGGCAGCGTCGCGCAGGACCTCGCGCCGCTGCTGTCGCAGGCGGCGGCCACGCTCAAGCCGGAGCGCTTCCGCAGCGCCGGCGGCTGGCTCGTCACGCAACCGCTGGCCTGGGGGGAGGACCTGCGCGGCCTGGTCGCCGCGGAGTTCGCACAGGAGGAAGACGCCGTTCGTGGCGCCGCGCGCCTGGCCTGGGGCGCGGGGTGGCTGCTGGCGCTGCTCGCCGGGCAGGGCGGCAACCCGCAGGCGCTGGCCGAGGCGCGCAACCTGCTGCAGTTCATGGCGGCCATGCTGGGCGAGCAGTCCTTCGACGCCGCCTGCCTGAGCCTCGCGAACCGCCTGGCCGCGCGCTGGCGGGCCGACGCGGTGCTGGTGGGGTGGGTGGACCGGCTGCAGGCCCGCATCGTCGCCCGCTCCAACGCCTCGCGCACCGACGAACGCGCCAACGTCACGCAGCTCGCGACCGCGGCCATGGAGGAGGCGCTCGACCTGCGGCAGACGGTCCAGGGGCATGGCGGCAACGGGTTCCGCAGCGACGCTGGCAACCTGCCGGCCCATGCCGCGCTGGCGAAGGCCTTGCCTTGCGAAGCGGTGATCACGGCGGTGCTGTTCCACGAAGCCGCGCCGGTCGGCGCGGTGCTGCTGCAACGGGGCAGCGCGTTCAGCGCCGAGGAGCTGGAGACGCTGGACACCCAATGCATGATGCTCGCGCCCGTGCTCGCGCAGCGCCGGGCCGCCGAACGCAGCCTCTGGCAGCATGCGGGCGCCAGCGTGCGCCACGCGCTGCATCGCGCCGGCGACGACTCGCTCCTGGGCTGGAAGCTCGGCTCGCTGACGCTGGTGGTCGCGCTGGCCGTCGCCGCGGTCACGCCGGTGCCCTTCCGCATCACCGCGCCGGCCCTGGTCGAAGGCGAGGTGCAACGCTCGATCGTGGCGCCCTTCCAGGGCTTCGTGCAGCAGGCCTACCTGCGCGCCGGCGACACGGTGCGCGCCGGCGACGTGATCGCGTCGCTCGACGACGCCGACCTGAAGCTCGACGCCGAGAAGGCGCGCGCGGAGCTGGACGTCGCCGAGCGCAAGGAGCGCGAGGCGGTCGCGGCCGGCAAGCGCGTCGACATGCGCCTGGCCGCGGCGCAGGCGGCGCAGGCGCGCGCGACGCTGGACCTCGCGGAGCAGAAGCTCCAGCGGGTGCAGCTGGTGGCGCCCTTCGACGGCGTGATCGTGCGCGGCGACCTGTCGCAGCAGCGCGGGTCGCCGGTGGAGCAGGGCAAGGTGCTGTTCGAGCTCGCGCCGCTCACGGCGTGGCGCCTGATCCTGAAGGTGGACGAGCGCGACATCGCCTACGTGCAGTCGCAGCGCCAGGGGGAGCTCGCCCTCACCGGGCTGGCTGGCGTGACGCATCCCTTCGAGGTGAAGCGCATCACGTCCATCGCCTCGGCCGAAGGCGGCGTCAACCATTTCCGCGCCGAGGCGGACCTCGGGGACGCCAAGGTGAGCCTGCGTCCCGGCATGGAGGGCGTGGCCAAGATCGATTGCGGCAGCGCCAGCGCGCTGTGGGTCGCCACGCGCCGGCTGCTCGCCTGGACGCGCCTGGCCGTGTGGGAGTGGACGCCGTGAACGGCGCGCTGCTGTCCGGGCACTGGTTCCGCATCGCCGCGCTCCGGCCGGCGCTGCGGCCGCAGGTGCGGATCGAGCGGCACGTGTACCGCGGCAGCGTGTGGTACGTGCTGCACGACCTCGCTTCCGGCGAGAACTACCGCTTCAATCCCGCGGCCCATGCCGTCATCCGCGAGCTGGACGGCACCCGCACGATGCAGCAGGTGTGGGACGCGCTCGTGGCGCGGCACGACGAGAACATGCCGACGCAGGCAGAGATCGTGCAGGTGCTGGGCCAGCTCAACGCCGCCGACGTGCTGCAGGTGGACAGCTCGCCGGACGTCGCGGAGCTGCTGGAGCGGGGCGATCGCAGGCGCCGCAAGCAGCTGCTCGGGCGCCTGCTGAATCCGATGGCGCTGCGCATTCCGCTGTGGGACCCCGATGCGGCGCTCACGGCGGCCACCGCCTGGTGGCCCCGCCTGCCGTGGCCGCTGTGGGCCGGCGCATGGATCGCCTGCGGCATCGCGGCGATCGTGCTCGCCGGCGCCCACTGGGGCGAACTCACGCGCGACTTCGGCGAGCGGCTGCTCGCCGCGATCAACCTCTGGCTGCTGGCGATCGTGTTCCCGCTGCTGAAGGCGGCCCACGAGCTCGCGCACGGCTTCGCGGTGAAGCGCGGCGGCGGCGAGGTGCACGAGATGGGCGTCATGTTCCTCGTGTTCTATCCCGTGCCTTACGTGGACGCGTCCGCGGCGCATGCCTTCCCCTCGAAGTGGCAGCGCGCCTGGGTGGCCGCCGCGGGCATGGCGGCGGAGCTGTGGCTGGCGATGCTGGCCTTCTTCGCGTGGCTCGTGCTGGAGCCGGGCGTGCTGCGGGCGGTCGCGTACAACGTGGCGGTGCTCGGGAGCGTGACGACGCTGGTCTTCAACGCCAACCCGCTCCTGCGCTACGACGGCTACTACGTGCTGTCGGACCTGCTGGAGATCCCCAACCTGTCCGCGCGCGCCACGCGGTACTGGCAGTACCTGGCGACGCGCTACCTCTTCGGCATCCGCGAGCAGCGGCCCTTCGCCGCCACCCGGGGCGAGCGGCGCTGGTTCCTGGCCTATGCGCCCCTGGCCTTCTGCTACCGGCTGGCGGTGACGGTGGGCATCGCCTGGTTCATCGGCCAGCAGTACTTCGTGGTGGGCGTGCTGCTGGCGGCCTGGTCGCTGTTCGCGGGCATCGTGATGCCGGTCGGCAAGGCGCTGGGCGCGCTGTTCACGGACCCGCGTTTCCTCGCGCGCGCCAACCGCGTGCGGATCGTGCTGCTGGGGACCATCGGCGGTGCCGCGGCCCTGCTGTTCGCGCTGCCGCTGCCGCACCACACGCGCGTGGAAGGCGTGCTGTGGCTTCCCGAGCAGGCGCTCGTGCGCGCCGGTGCCGACGGCTTCGTCGAGCACGTCGCCTCGCCGGGCCAGGCGGTGCGCTCCGGCGACGTGGTGGTGGTGACGGGCAATCCGCTGCTGGTCGCGCGCATCGCGCAGCAGCGTGGCCGCGTCGCGGAGATCGAGGCGCGGCTCGACGCGGTGTGGGGCGCGCAGCCGGCGCAGGCCACGCAGCTCGCGCAGACGCTGGGGCAGGAGCGTGCGCAGCTCGCGCGGCTGGAAGAGGAGGCGGCGCAGCTCTCGGCCCGCGCGCGGGCGGCCGGTGGCCTGCTGGTCGAACGGGCGGCGGACCTGCCGGGGCGCTTCGTGCGCAAGGGCGACGTGCTGGCGCACGTGCTGGGCGAGTACCAGCCGGTGGTCCGGATGGTCGTGCAGCAGGCGGACGTCAGCTTCGTGCAGCAGGACGTGCGCGGCGTCGAGGTCCGGCTCGTGGAGGACCTGGCACGGCCGCTGCCCGCCGAACTGGTGCGCTCGGTGCCCAAGGCCGCCCGGGACCTGCCCAGCGCCGCGCTGGGGCAGGGCGGCGGCGGCCGCGTGCTCGTCGACCCGCGCGACGAGAAGCAGCTGACGGCCCTGGACAACGTGTTCGAGTTCGAGGCGGCACTGCCGCCCGGGACGGACGCCACCCACCTGGGCTCGCGCGCCTACGTGAGCCTGGAGCACACGCCCGAGGCGATCGGCTGGCGCTGGTGGCGCGCCGCGCGCCGCGCGCTTCTGTCGAGCGTCGGAGTCTAGGCATGACGCAGCTGGCCTGGGCGCACCTTCCGGCAAGCCTCTATGCGGAGCGCACCGCGCCGGCGCGCGAAGGCGTCGATGCCTGGCTGCGCGGCGCCGTGGGCGACCTGCCGCAACGGCTGGCGCGCGGGCTGCGGTGGCACCGCACCATCGCGCAGGCGGCCGAGGAACTCGCCGCCAGTGTCGCCGCACTGGACGACGCCACGCTGCGCGACGACCTGCGACGCAGCGCCCGCGCGAGCTGGAGCGACGCGACCGGGCGCTACCGCGTGCTCGCGCTGGTGCGGGAGGCCGCCGTGCGCAGCCTGGGCAAGAGGGCGTATGGCGCGCAGCTGGTCGGCGCCTCCTGCCTGGTGCAAGGACAGATGGCGGAGATGCAGACGGGGGAGGGCAAGACGCTCACGGCCGGGCTCGCCGCGGCGGCGGCCGCATGCGCCGGCCAGCCGGTGCACGTGATCACGGTCAACGACTACCTCACGCAGCGGGACGCCGAAGAGCTCTCGCCGCTCTTCGACTTCCTCGGGCTCACCTGCGGCCACATCGTCACCGGCATGTCGGCGGACGAGCGCCGGCATGCGTACCGGCAGCAGGTCACCTACTGCACCGGCAAGGAGCTGGTGTTCGACTACCTGAAGGATCGCGCCGCGCACGGCGCCGGGGTGAGCCAGGCAGACCTGCGCCTGCGCCGCGCGACGGGCGAAGCGACCGCGCCGACCCTCCTGCGCGGCCTGTTCTTCGGCATCGTCGACGAGGCCGACAGCGTGCTGATCGACGAGGCGCGCACGCCGCTGATCCTGTCGCAGAACGCAGGGGCGTCCCCGGAGCCGCGCTTGCTGCAGCAGGCGCTGGAACTCATCGAGGAGATGGCGGCCGGCGTGCACTACGAACTGCACGAGGGCCGGCGCGAGCTGCACCTGCTGCCGGCGGGGCGCATGTGGCTGACGGAACGCTGCGTCGCACTGGGCCGCGAATGGTCCATCCGCCACGTGCGCGAGCACTGGACGGTGCAGGCGCTGCGCGCGCGCCACCTCTTCCACCGCAACGAGCACTACGTGTTGAAGGACGGCAAGGTCGTGATCGTCGACGAGAACACCGGCCGGGCGATGCCCGGGCGCACCTGGGAGCAGGGCCTGCACCAGCTGATCGAGGTGCGCGAGGGTTGCGAGCTCTCGGACGAGGCGCGGACGGTGGCGCGCATCACCTACCAGCGCTTCTTCCGCCGCTTCCTGCGCCTCTCCGGCATGACCGGCACGGCCGCCGAGGTGCGGCGGGAGCTGTGGCGCGACTACGGGCTGTGCACCGTGGTCGTGCCGCCCAACGTCCCTTGCGTCCGCCGCACCTGGCGTGCCGCCTGCCTGCCGCACGAGGACGCCAAGTGGAACGCGGTCGCGCGCAGCACGCGCGAGGTCGTGGAACAGGGCCGGCCGGTGCTGATCGGCACCCGTTCGGTGGCGGCCTCCGAGACCCTGTCGGCCGTGCTGGCCGCGCAAGGCATCCCGCACGAAGTGCTCAACGCGGTGCAGGACGCGCACGAAGCGAGGCTGGTCGCCGCGGCGGGGCAGCCCGGGCGCGTGACGGTCGCCACGAACATGGCCGGCCGCGGCACCGACATCCGGCTGCACGACGCCGTGCGCGAACGCGGCGGGCTGCACGTGATCCTCACCGAGTTCCACGACTCGCGCCGGGTCGACCGGCAGCTGTTCGGCCGCACCGCGCGGCAGGGTGACCCCGGCACGGCGCAGGCCATCGTGAGCGTCGCCGACCGGCTGTTCGCGCAGCAGGAGGGGCCTGTCTTCGCGTTGATGCTGCGGGCGCTCGGGTCGTGGCCCGCGCTCGCGCTGCTGGTGCTGGAGTGCACGCGCCGGCGCGCGCAGTCCCTCACGGAGCGCCTGCATGAACGTACTCGCAAGGGAGCCGTCCGACATGATGAACACCTCGAAACGAGCCTTTCGTATTCCGGCCGCGCGTGAAGCCGTCGCCGCGGCGGCGCTGCTCGGGGCCTGCGCACCGGCGCTGGCGACGGATCCCGTGCAGTGCCTGATCGAGCCGGCGATGCGCGTCACGCTGCGCAGCGCGGTGCCGGCGCAGATCGTGGGCATGCACGTCGACCGCGGGTCGCTCGTGAAGAAGGGGCAGCTGCTCGTGACGCTCGACGCCGGCGTCGAGAAGGCGGCGCTCGCGCAGGCGCGCTACCGTTCCGTGATGCAGGGGCAGCTGCGCGCCGCTGAAAGCAAGCTGATGAACGCGCAGCACAAGTTCCGCCGGCGCGAGGAACTGCAGCAGCAGAAGTTCGTGTCGCTGCAGGACCGCGACGACGCGGAAGCGGACATGCGCATCGCCGAGGCGGACGTGCTGGAGGCGAAGGACAACCGCGAGCTCTCGCGCCTGGACGCCGTGCGGCTGGAGGCGGAGATCGGCCGCCGGCAGCTCACGAGCCCGTTCAACGGCGTGGTGACGGAGCGCCTGCAGCACCCCGGGGAGCTGGCGCAGGTGGGCGAGGGCAGCGGGCCCATCCTGAAGCTGGCGCAGACGGACCCCGCGCGCGTGGAACTCGTGCTGCCGGCCGCGCGCTTCGGCAAGCTGCGCGTCGGCCAGACCGTGCAGGTGCGCACGGAAGCCCCTTTCAACAAGAGCTTCGCCGCGGTCGTGCGCGTCGTCGACGCGGTGATCGACGCGCCGAGCGGCACCTTCGGCGTGCGGCTGGAGGCGGCCAACCCGAACCAGGAGATCCCGCTCGGGGTGAAGTGCTCCGCGGACCTGACGTGAACCCCAACCTGCCAGAAAGAAGAGGACCCAGCATGACCCCCACATTCCTGCGCGCGATCCGGCCCTTGTTCCTTGCGGGCCCCCTGGCCTTTCTCGCGGCCTGCGGCGGCGGTGGCGGCGGTGGCAGCCAGCTCCCGGTGGCGGTGGCCACGCTGTCGGGCGAGGCCGTCCTGCAGGCATTCGCCTTCTTCGACACCAGCGGCAGCCGCGACCCGGACGGCATCATCGTCGCCAAGAGCTGGGACTACGGCGACGGCAGCACGGGGACGGCGGACAACCACCTCTACACGCGCCTGGGGACCTTCAACGCGGTGCTGACCGTGACCGACAACTCGGGGAGCTCCGCCACCACGACGGTGCAGGTGACGGTGCTGAAATGCAGCTCGGCGGGCACCCGCGCGTCCACGCTGAGCCCGCACCAGACGGTGTGCGTGCAGACGACCGCGGGGGAGATGGTGATTGAGCTGTTCGCGACCGAGTCGCCGCAGACCGTCGCCAACTTCCTGAAGTACGTCGACGAAGGCTTCTACGCGGGCACGATCTTCGCGCCCGTGACCAACCTGCGCGTCGACGGCGGCCGCTACACGGCGGGCCCGGTGGCCAAGGCGCCGACCCACGCCGCCGTCCCGCTCGAGAGCAACAACACGCTGCAGAACTGGCAGTACACCGTCGCGATGGAGAAGACCGCCGGCGCGGCGACCACCAATGCGCACTTCTACGTGAACCTCGTCGACAGCCACCAGTACGACTTCAATCCCGCCGTGTCCACGCCGAACGGCAACGCCGTCTTCGGGCAGCTGATCTCCGGCACCAAGGTCGCCGAGACGATCGGCGCCGGCGCCACGCACACGGCCGGCGGCGTCGCGAACGTGCCGCTCGCGGACGTCACCGTCCGCTCGGTGGTGCGGATGAAGTAGCCGCCGCCGCTCAGGCGACGATGTCTTCGATGACGAGCTTGCGGTAACGCTGGCCGTACGAGATCGGCGCGTCCTTCAGCAGCGCGGTGACGCGGTCGGCGTCTTCCTGGTGCGGCACGTGCACCATGAGGCCGTGGTGGCCCTGCGAGGCGAAGTCGGCGATCTTGCGCGCGGTGTCGCCTTCGGTCCCGGCGGACGGCACGATGTGGTCGTCCCCCACCGCGCCGAGGATGTGCTGCCGCACGTCCGCCGGGGTGAGGAACATCATCGCGTCTTCACCGATCCCCTGGCGCGCCAGCAGCGACGCGGCATCGCGCGCCTGCTGCTCGCCGGGAAACATCAGCACCATCCAGCCCGTGGGGTAGAAGGTGCCCCGCATCGTCGTCATGCCCGAGTCGAGCTGGAACGGTCGCATGGGAGTCCTTTCTCTTCTGTCCTCCCATTGGAGCGCGGCCCTGCGGCCGGGCTTGTAGTCGCACGGGGCGGGTGGGGGTAGGGGTGCGCGTACAGTTACGGCCGTATGCAAGAGAACCGAAGCGGCTGGCGGATGAGCGTCGCCCCCATGATGGATCGGCGCGAAAACCCAACAATGGCGCGGTTCTCGGGGCGGTCGTGTGCACCTGGTGTGCAGTAGCCGACAGATCACGCCTCTCCGGTCAGCTTGGCGGCCTTCGAACCACAGGAGTGTTGATGTGACTCGATCCTCAAACCCAGGCCGTAATACGGCGTCTCGACGAAATCCGGAGTAGCACGATTGTTTCAAACCGCGGTTTCGCGGGCCCGGCTGCGGAACGCTCATTGCGCCGCGGTCTAGCGGAATGCTCCCGCTCGGCGCCGACGGTAGCTAAGCAAAGCGGGTCTATCCACCACGGCTGGAGTGAAAATGACCCGTCCCAGAGCCTTCTAACCGCTAAACTCATCCATAGCGCGCGACGCTGTTTCCTCGGGGAGCAGCGTCGAAGCAGTCCGCGTGACGATAACGAGGCAGGGGACGGTGGAGGTACTTCAGCGCAGCCAGGATTTGCAACTTGAAGCAGCGAGCGCGGTGCTGGGGACCGCACACGCTGAGCGATCTAGCGTGCGGTTGCGGTTGCGGTTTCGTTCATCGGTTGATGCCTGGCTCTATCTTCGCGCGCTTACGTGCCTGCTTTTCAGCGCAAGCACAAACGTCGTCGCTAGGCTGGCCACGGGCGTGGCGCGCGAGGACCTCAACGCTGACGAGATCACCGAGCGCCTTCGACGTAACGCCATCAGCGCGCTCCGCTTTGGTCTCCGTTTCGACGAGCGAGCAGTGCATGTTGAGGCCGCTGTATCGACATCTGAGCCGAGCTATGTCGAATTGCGTGCTCCTTTCAGTACCCTCCCTGCCGCCTCGCACTTGTGGCTTCAGTCCGACGCCGACACGGTGGTTCCCATCTCGGTGCTCGCGCTCCCGGTAACGAGCAACGGACTTGCTACTGAGGCTGTGCATGCCTTCGTCGGCCTCGGGCTTCGGTGTGGCGGGCTCGAGGGTGCCGAGTTGGCCGGAGAGCAACCGGCCTCCTGGAGCAGGGTGAAGCTGAACGACGACGCGCAGCCGGTGTACGGCGCGCTCCGCGACTCCGTTTGGGGCCCTTTCACGCAAGCCGAGGGCGAGGTCGCCCTATGGGTCACCGGTCTTCCGCCATCGCCGAAGCCGCGCACGCCAGAGCCCGGCTGGTGGGAGCAGTACGACGTGCTCACGCGCAGCCCGCTCGAGGCTCTGAACGATCTGCGCGCCCACCTCGCCGGGCACTTCGAAATCCCTTTCGCGTGGGCCATTCTTGATAAGACGTCCGCGCCCGAGGGCACGTTCGTCGTCCAGCCCGAAGCGAGTGCCGTCGCGCGGCTCGTGCCCGAAGCCGACCGCGTCATCGTCGCCGTCGACGTCGAACAGCCCGCCTCGCTGGTTGCCGAGATGCTGCTCCACCTGTGCGCCCACCTCACCCTCGGTCACGTTCGCCCGGGTGATGCGTGGGGCCATTGGGACACACATTCCTCGCTCTCGCCGACGCCTCATCGCCAGTGGGACCGCGAAGCGCGCGCCTTCGTCGACGCCCACTTCGCCCGCCCCGTGCGCCGCGTCTCGTCGCTCGAGGAGTGCAACCCGCGTGAAAAGGCGTGGCTAGTGTTGCTCGATCACATCGGGCGCATGGTCGGCCAGCAGCGCACGCTGCACGCCGCGACAGAGCGCTACCAAGCCGCCGCCTACCAGCGGCAGGCCGCGCAGCGCCTGGTGGCGCAGCTCGAGGAGTACGGCGGCGCGATGCTCTGCGACGGCGTCGGTCTCGGGAAGACTTACGTCGCCACCACCGTCGCTGTGCATTACGCGAACCAGTGGCGGGACCAGCTCGCCGACACGAAACGTTCGGCGACCGACGACCCATTCCGCATCACGGTGCTCTCGCCCAACTCGGTGGTGAGCACCTGGCAGCGGGAGGCGGTCGCGCCTCTCGGCGCGCATGGCGTCCCGCTCCCCACCATCCGCGTCATCTCTCACTCGAAGCTCTCGCGCATCCTGCCGTCGAGCGACATCCTCACGAGCGGCCGCGCGGGCATGAGCGACATGGAGCACCTCCTCCTGTCGGACCTCGTGGTCGTCGACGAAGCACACAACTTTCGCTCCGTCGGCGCGCGCCGCACCACGGTCTTGCGTGACCTCTTGCGGTTGCAGCCGCGTAAAGACCTGCGCCGCAAGGTGCTGCTGCTCACAGCGACGCCCGTGAACAACAGCCTCGAAGACCTTCGCCAACAGGCAGCGCTGATGTTCGGCAAGCCGCTCTTCTTCAACGACAACCTCGCGCCAGACAAGTACCGCACGCGCGTGTTCAAGGACATCCAGGAGCGTGTCGTGAAAGCCTCGAAGGGCAAGGGCGCCGCCGATGTCGCGGCGCTGCTCATTCATGGCGATGCGGCGGCCAAATTCGCGTACGCGCCCGACTTCCGCGATGACGTGCAGTTTGGCGTGCAGGTGCCGCGGGTGGGTGACTATCTCAAGGAGCAGGAGAAGCGCCTCACCGAACAGCAGGCGGCCGTACGCGCCGCCATCCAGATCGGCCAGCCTCCAGCCGAAGCCCCCGCGCGCATCGCGGGCGAGTTGCTCGACCGCATAGTGGTCCAGCGCTCGCGCGCGCTGTGCAAGCAGATCGAACGCGAGCAGGGATCGAACGTGCGGCTCATGTTTCGGCCCGACGCGGCCACGCCCGAGAAGCTCGTCTACGAGGACGTCTACGACGACACTCACGACGTGCTCGCGCGCTTCCTCCCGCTCTTCGAGACCGAGGGGGAGCCCACAGCCAAGGCGACGCCGTCGCTCTCGCTCAAGGTCTACATGTGGGCCGACGTTCGCGACGGCATCAGCGACGCGGGCGAGGTCTCATCGGTCGTCGGCCTCCAGCGTGTGCTGGTGCTCAAGCGCCTCGAGTCGTCGCCCGTTGCCTTTCTCATCACGCTGCTCCGGCTGCTCGCCTTGCATGCGCATCGGCTCAAGCAGCTGGGCGAGCTGTGCCGGGAGATCGGCGACAAGAAGCGCGAGAAGGCACTCGCCGCCGAGCTGGCGGACCTCGTCGACGCCGTAAGGCCCGTCGACCGTGACCGCATCGACGCGCTGCTCACGGGGGGCGCCAAGTCGACGACGCGCGCGACCGACTTGCTCGAGCGATGGAGTAAGGCCCACATGAGCGCGAAGGCGGCCGCCGAAACGGACGATCCATTGCCACCGCAGTTCGACCTCTTCGGCGCCAATGACGAGCAGACGAAGGAGCGGAAGCAACAGCTTGATCGCCTGTGGGGACTGCGCGAGCACCTCACGCACGATCTTGGAACGCTGCTTCGGGTGGCGCCCGGGCTCGCCGACATCGTATTCGGCCGCTTCGCGCAGAGCGACTGGCCGCAGCACTTCATCAACGGTGGCCAAGAGGTCGACTGGCCGAAGTCGGCGGCGTGGGCGATGCGCATCGTCACCGACGCCAAGCTGCAGCGCTTGGTGGCCCGCCTGCTGCGCGCCCGCAGGGACGGCCAGAAGGTCATCGTCTTCTCGCAGTTCACCGACACGCTCGCCTACCTCGCCTCGGTGCTGCGCGCTGCGCCCGTCCTCGAACGTAACGAGTGGAAGACGGTGCTGCGCGAGCTGTCCACGGGCGCCGGTCATATGCTGTCCAAAGAGGAGGTGCTGGACCTCATCGGGCGCATCGCGGTCGTGAGCGGCGAGACCGAAGAGCGCGACGCGGTGATCCACGCTTTCGCGCCGTTCTACCGGCTCGGCCCTTCGCGTCCGCGTTTGGCTGGTGCGTCGCCGCTCGAACAGCAGCAGCTGGACGCGCTGTGGATCAACGGCTGGACACAGGCGCTCAAGCAGCCCACCGACGTCCTTTTCGCCACCGACGTCCTCGCCGAGGGTGTAAACCTCCAGGACGCCGCACTGCTCATCAACTTCGACGTCCACTGGAACCCGGTTCGCATGATTCAGCGCGCGGGCCGCATTGACCGTCGCCTGAACCCCGCCATCGAAGAGGAGACGAGCTTCCCCGACCTCGAAGCGCTTGCGCGAGACCTCGGTGTCGCGCCGCCGCGCTACTGGTGGCACGCACACCCCGGTGCCGCACCAATCACCGTTAACCTGCTCTTGCCCGACGAACTCGAGAAGGAGCTGCAGCTCCGCGAGCGCATCGCAAACAAGACGCTCGCCATCGACTTCACCCTCGGCCTCGAACAGGGCACCGGCGCCGAAGCCGACTGGATGGCCGAGTACCGCTACCAGGGCATCTCGGCGCTCAATGCCTGGCAAGGCGACCGCGCCATCGAACAGATCGCAGGCTACCAGCAGCGTCTACGCCGCATGATGGCCGACTGTGGCATCGAGGCCGAGTGGGTTGGGGCATGGAACGGCTGGCTCCGCGAAGCTGGCAGCCACACTGATGGCCGCATCATCGCATGGGCGTACCTCGGTCGTAAGGGGGGCGAAGCCAAGGAGTACACGCGCCAACTCCAACCTCGAGTGGTTGATGGTGTTCCGCACTGGCTGTGGACGGCAGAGAAGCCTGTGGAGTGGAGCAAGAACTTCTGGCTCGTGCTCGATAGCAACACGCACCCCGCAGCGACGCGCAAAGACCTCGGCTTCGCCGAAGACGCCTCGCGCCCCGTCGCCGCCGAAGATCTGCTGGTCGCCTCGCGGCGGATCGTGGACGGCGACATCATCCTCGAGGAGCTTGGACGCGAAGTGGGTCGCCCCTTCCAGCAAGGGGCGACGGCTATTGCTGCCGGCGTCTTCAGCGAAGAGGACCGCCGAGCCATTCAGATCCGAGGATTCCGAATCCTTCAGTTGCGTCACGTCGACGCAGCACCTGCCACCGTGAGACCGTGCGAGGAAGCATGCTGAACAAGGACGACTTCATCCGCCATATTCTTGGCGAAGCCCCTCGCACGAAGGCACGCGCGACGAAGAAGGACACCGGCCACATCGCGGGCTTCGACTTCGCCGACGAAGCGCCGGACTTGGAAGCGACTGAAGACACCCGCTTCGTGACGCCACTCCTCCAGGCGGGCTTCGGCGATGGCCAAGGCATCCCGCGCGCCACGGTCATTCGCAGCACCGATGCCGTCGCGAAGTACATCCCCGACGAGGTGCGCTACTGGCCCAAGACGCCGACGCGCCCGCACCACACGCTGCTCATCGAGGCGAACCTGACGCACCGCGAGCTGCTGGCCATCCCAGCGTTCAAGTCGCGCCAGCTTGCCCACCTCGACATCGCCGAAGACGCTGTCGCTCGTCTCGTCGCCGAGGCGCTGGAGGGCTTCCAGCGCGGTGCCGAAGGTCTCGACGCCTCGGCATTGAAAGGCCAAAAGCACGAGACCCTGTGCGTCGTGTCGATCATCGACGAGCGCGAAGGCCACGCTGGTCGCCTCGCGTGCTTCGGCACGTTCAACGCCAAGACCGAAGGGCTCGAGACCTTCTTCCTGACCGAGCACGCGCGCACGTGGGACCGCGCCGATGCGCGTGAACGGCTGGGCCTCGTCTACGAGAGGCAGTTCAAGAAGCTCGGCGAGCCCTCCTGGCAGGAAGCGTTCACGACTACCGACGAGCGCAGGCAGGCTGAGAAGCTGCTCGAGGTCTGCACGAAGAAGAACGTCGCCGAGAAGGACGTTCAGGAGTCGATCCTCGACCTGCTCGACACCATCGCGCGCGGGTTCGGCCTGCGGAAGAAGGCCGTCGCCGAGCGACGCCTGCGCGCGTTCCCGCTGCCCAGCGAGCACGACATCGGCATCGACTCGGAGGAGCGCGAGAAGGAGTACGGCGGAACCAACCCGTTCAGCGGCGTCACGCTCCGTGACGACCAGAGCCGTCTGCTCGGCTACATCGTCTACCCGCTCAAGACGAAGTCCCAAGCGGAAAAGTTGCGGCAGCACCTCGAGAAGCACAACCGCTTCCACAACGTGCTCGTCGTCTACCCCGACGCGAACCAGGCCAGCATCGAGCTGTGGCAGGGGCGCGAGCAGCTCATGGGGAAACTGCGCAAGGGCCAAAGCCACAGAGACGCTGCCGACGTCGTGAACCTGCTTTCGCGCTTCTTCGTCGTCAGCAAGGCGAAGGTGCGGAACCCGGCGGAACTCGCGCAAGAGCTCGCGTACCGCGCCCGCTACCTTCGGCGCCTCGCTCTTCGGCAGCTCGAAGACGAGCCGGAGAAGGGGCCACTCCGCAACCTGTACAACGCCTTCAAGGTCGCGCTCGTGCACGACCAGAAGGAGGACGAGTTCGCCGACGCGTTCGCGCAAACGATCACCTACGGCCTCCTGACCGCGCGGTGGCTCGGCAACGACCAGCTCGCGGCGACTGGCGATCGGTTCACACGGCAGAGCGCGCTCAAGTACCTCCCGGCGGCGAGCCCCTTCCTCAACGACCTCTTCAAATCGGCGCTCTCGCTCAAGCTCGATGAGCAGCGCGGCCGACTGCTCTGGCTCGTCGACGACGTCGCCGATCTCCTCGACCGCATCGACGTGACCTACGTGTTCGGCGCGGGCGACAAGGGCTCCGACACGGCTACCGATCCCGTCATCCACTTCTACGAACCGTTCCTCGCGGCGTACGACAAGGAGCTGAAGAACAAGCGCGGCGTCTTCTTCACGCCGCGCCCCGTGGTGTCGTACATCGTGCGAACCGTCCACGAGATGCTGCAGAAGGAATTCGGGCTCGAAGATGGACTCGCATCGACGGATACGTGGGCCGACGTCGCTAAGCGCGTCGACGGACTGAAGCTTCCTGAGGGTACCAAGGCGTCAGACGCTTTCATCCGGGTTCTCGACCCGGCAACCGGCACGGGCACGTTCATCTATGAGTGCATCGGCGTGATCGAGCAAACGATGAAGGACCGCTGGTGTCGCGAGCTGAAGGTCGACTCCTGGTCCAACGAGAAGGTCGTTGCGTGCTGGAAGGAGTACGTCCCGAAGCACCTGCTGCCGCGCCTCTATGCGTTCGAGCTGATGATGGCCTCCTACTCGATCTGTCATCTGAAGCTGTCCTTCAAGCTCGGCGAGACCGGGTACCACTTTGGTGGCAATGACCGCCTCCACGTCCACCTGACGAACACGCTCGACGAGCCTTCGGCTTCCGCCAACCCGAAGCTCGCCGGTCTGTTCGTGACCCTCGCGGAGCAGGCGCGCGAAGTCGACTGCATCAAGCGCAACATGCGGTTCACGGTCGTAATGGGGAACCCGCCGTACTCTGCGTCGGTCTCCGATCCTCCTTGGCTCGTGCGTGAGCTCGAACGCTGGAAGGAAGGACTCAACGAGCAGAAGATCGACCTCAATCGAGAGGAGTGGAAGTTCGTTCGGTTCGCGCAGCTCTTCGCGGAGCGCGTGCCTTGCTTCATCTGGGGCTACATCGTAAACCGCGACTTCCTCGACGGCATCGCCAAGCGCCGCATGAGGGAGAGCCTTCAGGGGACGTACCCGGCGCGGGTCGTGGTCGACCTTAACGGCGACGTGAAGGGCAACATCGTCGACGAGAACGTCTTCGATATTATTCAGGGCGTCTGCGTCACGGTCGCGTGCCACGGCGGTCGCACGCAAGGTCACCGGTTCGCGTCGATCGTCGGCTCGAGGCAGGAGAAGTACGCGCTCCTCTTGGAGCCGGCGAAGGTGGACGCGCTCCTGACGCCGCATGTGCCGACCGAGCCGTATTTTCGGTGGGTCCCGTTCCGCGATTCCGCCACCGAGTCTGTTGAATCGGAGTACCGCGCGTGGACGCCGCTGAACGAGGTCTTCGCGTTGTACTCGTCTGGTATTCAGACCAAGCGCGACGGGCTCTGCATCCAGTTCACCCGCAGCGATATGTGGGACGTCGTGCGGAGTTTCCATGAGGCAGATGCCAAGCACGCGCGCGCCGACTTTGATCTCGGCGAGGACGGCCGCGACTGGACCGTGGCTCTAGCGAAGAAGGACGTCGCTGACTCTGGGCCGCTTCAAAAGCACCTGACGCCAATCCTATACCGCCCGTTTGATGTGCGATTCACCTACTGGACCGGAAGAACGAAGGGCTTCCTTGCCTATCCGCGCCGCGAGGTGATGCAACACATCATCGGTGCCGAAAACATCGGGCTCATTTTCAATCGACAGGTCGTTGGCGACACCGTGTCGACCTTCGGCGTCTCACGCATTCCCATCTGCCACGGGACGTTCTACCTCGGTAACAAGGGGCAGGACTATTTTGCACCGCTCTATGTCACCGAGAGCGATCTCCTCTCCGGCGGGAAGGCTCAACGTCGGTCCAACATCACGCCGAAGGCACTTGCTGCGTTGAAGAGCGCGCTCGGTGCTGAGCCGGGTCCCGATGATGTCTTCAACTACTTCGTAGGCATCGTTCACAGCCCGACCTTCAGAACTCGCTACGCAGAACTCCTGAAGCAGGACTTCCCGCGCGTCCCGCTGACGCCGAAGAAGCCGCTGTTCTCCGCGCTAGCCAAGCTCGGAGCAGAGATTGCATCCCTGCATCTTCTCGAGTCCAAGCAGCCCCAGGCCAGTCGAATCACTTTTGTCGGCAGCACGAAGGCGGAGGTGTCGAGGGTGACCTATGAGGAGCGCACTGGAACGCTTTGGTTGGACAAGGACAAGACGGCGGGATTCAGGGGCGTGACTCGTGATGCGTGGGACGCGCGAGTTGGCGGATACCAAGTGTGCGAGAAGTGGCTGAAGGACCGAAAAGGCCAATCTCTTTCCAAGAACGAGATTGAGCAATTCCGCCTCGTCCTCGACACGCTCGCCGTGCTGTCGAAGCAGATGAAGGACGTTGATGCACTGATCGCAAAGCACGGTGGCTGGCCCGGTGCGTTCGCTTCCACGGTGAGCGCGTGATGGGCGAGCCGCAGGCGTGGGCGATCGACATCAGTCTGGTCTCCGACTTTACGTCGGACGCTGCTGGACCCGTGCAGATCTCGTTGCCTTCGACCCTCCATCTTGAAGTCGGAGCGCTCGTCGCTCTCATGGACATGGGCCGCTGCTGTGGACTCGGAATGGTTCGCGAGCAGGCGCTGGTCGTCCTGCCCGTGAGTTTCGAGCCGAACTTGCTCGTGAGCCCGCAGTACGAGCCGAAGGAACTGCAGGCCGAAGACCGTATTAAGCTCTTCGGTCACGACGAAGCCCACCTTCGCCGGATCCTCGCTTCGGTCTCCGTCTCCCCGACGGCACACGCCGTAGTGTCCCTTCCGACCGCTGTGGGTAAAAGCACTCGCTACTGGAAGGTCGCTCCGGGTCGAAGCGGCATCGCGTGGCCCGAGTGGCGGCAGCAAGGCATCGCGGCCATCGGGTGGCCCCACCTCGGCGACATATCCACGCTGTCCGAGGCCGACTTTCAGGCGCTCTCGAAGGCCAAGTACGACAAGGACAAGCGCAGCGCAGGGCCGTACCAGGTGTGGCTGTTCCGCGCAATTCAGCCTGGCGACCGCGTCGTCGCCAACAACGGGAGGACGTCGATCCTCGGTGTCGGCACCGTCACAGAGGGCTACCGATATCGCCCCGGCGAGCACACCGTCGAGGGCGAGGACTTCGCGCACCAGATCAAAGTGAAGTGGGACGACACCACCGCGCGTGACATCGAGGACCAGGCGGACTGGACTCGCACGCTGCGCGAGCTCCCGCGGGAGAAGTTCGAGACCCTCGTCGGCGGTGGCGGAGCGGTCCCGTTCTCGGTCACCGCTCCGAGCAACATCATCCTCTACGGCCCGCCGGGGACCGGGAAGACATACAACGTGCGACGGCGCGCGCTCGAGCTGCTGGGTGACGCGACCGCCTCCGACGCACCGAACGACCACGTGCAGGCGGAGTGGGAGCGGCTGCGGCAAGCGGGGCAGATCGTGTTCTGCACGTTCCACCAGGCCTTTGCCTACGAGGAATTCGTCGAAGGACTGCGCGCAAACACTGACCAAGAAGGCGACGTCCATTACCGGGTCGAGGCCGGCATCTTCAAGCGCGTTGCCGCAACGGCGGCGCAGCGGCGGAAGGACGCCTTCGTCCTGGTCGTCGACGAGATCAACCGCGCGAACATCGCGCGCGTCTTCGGTGAGCTGATCACGCTGCTCGAGCCCGACAAGCGGCTCGGCAACTCGAATGAGCTACGTGTGCAGCTTCCCTCGTCGAAGGACTGGTTTGGCGTGCCTCCGAACCTGCACGTCGTCGGCACCATGAACACCGCCGACCGCTCCATCGCGCTGATGGACGTGGCGCTCCGCCGCCGGTTCACCTTTGAGGAGATGATGCCCGACGCCGAGGCGCTGGATGACGCGCTTATAGAGGCGAACGTCGATGAGGCGTTGCGCTCGCTCGTCGTCGCGGTGCTCACGAAGCTCAACGAACGCTTACGCTACCTCTACGACCGCGAGCACCAGATCGGCCACGCCTACTTCTTCGGCGTGCGCTCACTTGATGGTCTGCGTGCCGTCTTCGCCGACCGCATCCTCCCGCTGCTTCAGGAGTACTTCTACGGCCAGTGGGACAAGGTCGCCCTCGCGCTGGGCTATCCGATCAAGGCCGACGGTACGCCGAAAGAGGTGCGCGGCACCGGGCACGCTAGCGGCACCTTTCTCACCGCGCAGAAGCTCGATGAGAAGACTGTGCTCGGCTTCCACCACGACGAGTACGTTGAGCAGGTCGCGTGGGACGTGCATCCGGTTTTCCGGCCGCGCGGCAAGGCTGCCGATGCATGGCTGAAGCAGGCCTTCGACGAGTTGGTGGGAGTCAAGGGGGCCTGATGCTGCGCGTGACCGTCCTTGAGCGCGGCCGCATCGTGCGGTCTGACACCGACGCCGATAGCGTCGGGCTCGGGACCCCGTCACGCCGCGTGCTGCCCCAGCGCCTCTACGACCGGCTCTATCGCATCGAGGGCGCTCGCGAAGACCGCGGAGAGGCGGCGGTGTTTCGCTGGCGGCGCAACTACTGCCTCGTCGGGCCTTGGGTCGGGGTGATGCAGGTCCCCGGCTTGCAGCTGGAGATTCTGCCGAAGACCGACGAGAGCGCGGCGCAGGATACTGACCCGGAGGTCCGCGAAATCCGCTGCAATCTAATGGAGATGCTGCTGCGCGGCGGACTGGGCGCAGTGCGGGCGCGCGGCGTCGCCGACCTCGCACTCAAGCGCGGCAACCTCCACGACCAGCTCGTCGACGCCTTCCTCGAACGCACGCTGTTCGAGCTGCGACGTGGGCTGGATCGCGGATACGCCACCGAAGAAGACAACTTCGCGGCGCTGCGAGGCAAGCTAGTGCTCTCGCGACACGTGGCGCTAAATGCCGCGCAGAAGGCCCGCTTCTACTGCCGCCACGACGTGCTCACCGAGGCGACGCAGATCTCCGTGCGCCTCAAGCAGGCGTCTCGCGTGCTCGCCGCCCGTGCGCTACCCATGACGGTGCTCGTGAAATGCCAGCAGGTGCTCGCGCTGCTCGACGACGTGCCCGACCTGCCGTTTCGCCACCACGAGCCCGACCCGCTGTTCACGCGCCAGAACGAGCGCTTCGCCGACATCTATGGCTTCGCCTGCATGCTGCTCGAAGGCCAAGCGCCCGATGCGAAGAGCGGCGAGGTCGAGACCTTTTCGCTGCTCTACGATATGGAGCAGGTGTTCGAGCGGTACATCGCTGCCTTCCTCGCTTCAGAGGTCATGCACCTCTTCGGCGACGCGAGCCTGTTCCCGCAGGCGAAAGGGCAGCGTCACAACCTGTATCTCGACGGCCAAGAGAAGGTGCTGCGCATGGCGCCCGATCTCGTGTTCGTTCACGAGACGGCGGGAGCGAAGAAGACGCTGATTATTGATACCAAGTGGAAGCGCCTCTCCGAAGAAGAGGGCGGGCGCCCGAGCCGGTCGGATCTCTACCAGCTCTACGCGTACTTGCATCGGTACGACTGCCAGCGCGCGCACCTTCTCTATCCCATGGCCGCGGGCATCCAAACGCGCGACCTCAATGCACGAGGGCGCGACGACTCGGACGCTGGCACGGTGGGCGTGCGCTTCGTCGATCTGAACCGAAAGCTCTGGACGCGGGAAGGCAAGAGGGCGCTTGCCGATGAGCTCGCGGTGATCGTCCGTGAAGGCCTCGACTTTGCCGAGGCGACGCCCATCGAGACAAGGGCATGATCCGCACTTCGTTCGATGCTCTCGTTGCGCGCTTGGCGGCATCGCCCACCACGCTTAGTGAGCGCGAGCTGCTCGAGCCCTCGCACTGGAGCCTCGGCGAAGACGCGCGCCTCCGCGAAGACCTGCGCTTCCGCGAGACGCCGTGGGGTCGCTGGATGCTTGCAGAGGACTTCGTCGCCAACGACGTGGTCTACCGCTGGCTCCACGCCGAGCGGCGCGGCTCGGTTGCTCTCGACGCGGCGCTGAAGCGCGCAGGCGAAGTGTTCGGGCGTCGGTGCGTCTTCTGCGCCAACGACCCGCGCTTCGTGCTGCGCCACGACGAGGTTCACCTCGCGGCGAGCGAGCTGTCGCGCCAGCCAGTTATTGAGGACAAGGTTGGTGACCTCGAAAAGTACCGAACGCACTTGCCGCTCCACACCCTGAAGGCGGCAGCGGCTTCGGAGCCCGCCGGCGAATGGGGAAAGCGCGCGCAGGACCAGGTGATCGAGACGCTCGGCTGGGTGCGCGTCTCCCTGCCCGGGCGTCGACTCAACGACCGGATGTTCATCGCGGCCATCGAGGGCAACAGCATGGACGACGGCAAGAGCGGTCTAGTCGACGGCGCCTACGCGGTCTTCGAGTTGTGGCCGTCCGGCAGCAAGCAAAACTTGAGCGTGCTGGTGCGCGGCGCGTTCTTTGACCCGGAGACTAGCAACTACGCGGTGAAGAAGTACGTGGCCGACCTGCGCGACGAAGAGGGCCATCACAAGAAGGTCTCGCTCGTCTCGCTGAACCCGAACAAGGAGCGCTACCCGAGCATCGAGCTTCAACCCGAGGACGACGACGACATCACCGTCGTGGCCAAGGTGGTGCAGGCGCTCTCGGCTGACGACTACGAGCGGCGCCCCAAGGCGAAGCGCCGCGTTGGTCGACGCGACCTCACGAACGATGAGCAGGCCGCGAGCCTCGGACGGCGTGTGGCGTCGTTCTTTGACGGTACCGCTTCCGACGCGGAGGACGAGGGCACCACTGGGACGGAGAGCACCGGCTGGCAGGCGCGGCTCGTATGTCTGGACGTCGCCGCCGGTGGGCTCCACCTCGAGATCGGGCCGCTCGAGGGCCTGCCGCCCTTCGTGAAGAAGCTGCGCGTCGTCGGCAGCCATGACTGGGACGGCTTCGTGCTCGCCGCCAACGCGCGCACGCGCCCCGCGCGCGTACCTGTGCGGCCGGGAATGGGGCCGTGGCGCTGGGAAGCGGTGGGTTTCGAGGAGGAGCAGGATCTCGGCGTCGAGAAGCTCGCCCTCGATGTGCTCGCCGCGACGACGCCGGTCGTGTTCCGCGTCGACGCCGAGGGCGTCGGCCAGCACATCAAGAGCAAGACGCTCTCTATCGGGCAGGCCTACCGGCTGCTGCTCCCGCCTGGCGTCGGCAGCGAAGTCGGCGTGCCCCTGAATGACGGCTGGCGCATCTGGTCGCTCGACCTCGCGACGCAGCTCTCGCCCACAACGCGTGAGGTCCTTACGTCGATAGGCCTCGAGGTCGGCGAGGCCTGGCCGCGTCTCGAATGGGCGCTCGCGCCGGCCGCCTCGTGGCGAACGAACGCGCGCGGCGACAGCTATCCCGTGTTCGAGACAGGAACCGAGCTGCTCGTCCACGTGAGCGGCATCGCGGCGGATGACGGTGATGAAGCAGTGCTGTTCCTCCACGGTGCTTCCGGCACGGAACGTCTGCCGTTGTCCACGAGTGGGCTCGTCTCTCTCGGCGCGCCTACAGCCGGCCGATGGGCCTGCGCGCTCCTGCATTCGCGCACCAGCGTGCAGTCCACGACCTTGCTCTTCGAAGTCGCCGAGGACGCGCGCGAAGACGTCGCTGCGTCGTCCTCGGCGGTCGCCCACAGCGGGTTGCCTTCGCTTGAAGCGGCGGCGCCGCCCGGCTGGCCGATTACGCTGCGCTGGCTCGTCTTCGCCGCCTACGAAGAGACGTTGGCGATCCTGTACGGCAATGAAGATGGCACGGTGTCGGTTGACGACGTCGCGTCGATTATCGAAGTCCGCGCCGCACGAACCCGCGTCGCCGATCTCGTGGTCGACTTCGGCGAGCTGGGACGCCGCGTGCTTCCCCACGACGGCCGCGCGTCGTTGAAGCAGGTGCGCGAGCAACTCACGGATCTCTGGCAGCAGCGCTCCGGCCTCGTGCAAAGCCGCCAGGGCGCGTGGCTTCAGCTCAGGAACGCGTGGTTCGAGCCCGTCACAGAGCTCTTCGGCTACGGCCTCGAGGAGGCAGCGCTGCTCGCCGATGTCGAGGCTCCTCACGACCTCACTGCGTGGGGCCTCACCGTCGACGAGCGCGTGATGGGCAGCATCACGCGTTCGCCCTCGCGCGTCCTCGTGCTCACCACAGACATCGACGCTGTGCTGCGCGATCACCGCAAGTGGATCGACAGCGCGTGTTCGGCAGCGAAGGTGCGGGACGCGATCATCACCGATGGCGCCCGCTGGACGACGCATCGCAAGGGCAGCCAGCAGCTCAAGCAGCAGGTGTGGAGCCTCGATCAGGCCATAGCCCACGGTAGTATCGATGAGATGCTCGGCGACCTCGCAGAGGGTCTGTGATGGCGGCCTCGAACTACGCCGCCATCGCCGACGAAAATCGAATGCGCTACGGCACCGACATCGGCCGCATCGGACCGATGCTGCTCGCGGACCGGTACGACGACCGCACGCACTTCATCTTCGAGCTCCTCCAGAACGCCGAAGACGCTCTCGGTCGACGCGGCGAAACGGGAGGGCCTCGGAGCGTCACCTTCACGCTGTCGCTCGATCGGCTGAAGCTCTCCCACTTCGGAAGGCCGTTCGACGAAGCTGACGTTCGCGGCATCTGTGGCATCGCGCAGAGCACGAAAGGCCATCAGTCCATCGGCCGCTTCGGCATCGGCTTCAAGTCGGTCTACACGTTTACGGATCGCCCTGAGATTCACTCGGGCGACGAGGCTTTCGCTGTCGAGAACTACGTTCAGCCGAAGCCGGTCGCGCCGTCGGTACGTGCCGCAGGCGAGACCCAGATCATCCTGCCTCTCAAGTCGGGCGACAGCACCGCGGCGCAGGAGATCGCCAAAGGCTTCCAGCACCTGGGGCCTAGTGCGCTGCTGTTCCTCCGACACATCGAGGAGATCAACTGGAGCGTCGAGGGCGGCCCCTCAGGCGTCTACCTGAGAAGTGCCCCCGAAGCTCTCGCGCCCAACGTCCACCGCGTCAGGGTGATCGGCCAGGAGACGGGCAAACCCGAGGTCGACCAGACTTGGCTGATGTTTCACCGCACGATATCCGGGACCGCTGGCCAGCCAGTCGGCCGTGTGGAGATCGCTTGCTCCGTCACGCCCGTTGAGGACGAGCCAAACAGGTGGGTGGTTCAGCAGCTTGCGGTGTCGCCTCTCGTGGTCTTCTTCCCGACCGTCGTGTCGACAAACCTCGGCTTCCTCGTGCAGGGGCCGTATCGCACGACGCCCAGCCGCGACAACGTTCCGCGCAATGACCCATGGAACCAACAGCTCATTCAGGAGACCGCGGGCGTGCTGGCGGAGGCCCTTCGCTGGCTTCGGGACAACGAGATGCTCGACGCCTCGGCACTGCGCTGTCTTCCAATAGACCGAGCCAGGTTCCCTGAGGGGGCGATGTTCACGCCTCTCTTCGAGGCAGTGCGCGAAGCGTTCTTGAAGGAAGCGCTGCTCCCTCGCTTTGAGGGCGGTCACGTTACCGCTGCGCAGGCAAGGCTGGCCCGCACGCAGGAGCTGCGAGAGCTGTTCAGCGCCCGACAGCTTAGTGAGTTGTTCGACGCGGAAGGCTGCGCATGGCTTACGGGTGATATTACGCAGGACCGTGCGCCCGAGCTTCGAAGATACCTGCTGCAAGAACTGCAGGTTCCGGAGATCACGCCCGACAAGGTCGTCGTAAAGTTGGACGAGTCATTTCTCCAAGAGCAGTCGGACGAGTGGCTGACGCGCCTCTATGCCTTTCTGAGCGGGCAGAAGGCGATCGCAGGCCTCTTCAGTTCGCTGCCCCTGATTCGACTTGATGACGGGACGCACGTGATCGCCCGCAAGAACGGGAGGTCAAACGCGTTCCTTCCCAGCGACGTAGAGACCAGTTTCCCGACCGTCCGTCGCTCCGTGTGTGGGTCTCCGGAGGCGCGTGGCTTCCTCGTTTCGCTGGGGCTCACAGCACCGGACCCGGTCGACGACGTGGTGTGGAACGTGCTGCCTAAGTATCGGGCAAGGGAAGTCGGCGGCGACGACAGGGCGTACGCTGTCGACATCGAGCGCATGCGCATTGCGTTCAATACTGACTCGACGTCGCAGCGAGACAAGCTGCTCGCTGCGCTGCGCGAGACCCCTTTCGTGATGGTGGTCGATACCGGTGACGGGAAGGATTACGTATCCATCCCCGGCGAGGTCTACATTGCGACCGACCGGCTGAAGGCGCTGTTCGCAGGAGTCCCTGGCGTCTTCGTTGTTGACGACAACTACGAATGCCTTCGCGGCGAAGCCACCCGTGAGCTGCTCGAGGCTTGCGGAGCGCTGAGGTATCCGCGCCCGGTGCCGACCTCGAGTTCGCTTACGTGGGATGAGCGCCGGGAGCTCCGACGTCAAACCGGCCACGAACAACTCGGGCAGTATGAAGATGTGACGGATTGGGAGCTTCTGGGTTTCGAAGCCCTGCTCGCCATGCTGCCAAAGCTTTCGCAGGAGCAGCGATCCGAGCGCGCCCGCTTGCTGTGGGAAGCCCTTGGCGATCTCGAAGAGCGGCGCGGACGCGGCGTATTTGAGGGATCCTATACGTGGACTCACTATGGTAAGCACAAGGCTCCTCCGTTCCCGGCCGCCTTTCTTCGGCGTCTCGCTAAGGCAGCGTGGGTGCCGGATGGCAGCGGCGATCTCGTGCGTCCTGCGCTTGTAACGTTCGAGAGCCTCGGCTGGAAGGCCAACCCTTTCCTGCTTAGCAAGATCGCGTTCAAGCCGCCGATCATCGACCAACTCGCGAAGGAAGCGGGGATTGAGCCTGCTGCGCTCGACCTCCTGCGGAAGCTCGGCATCACGAGCGTCGCAGACTTGGCCCGAATCGGCATCGCGAACAGGCCTGCGGCGTCACCGCCTCACGAGGGGACGCGCGAGGATGAGGCCGTAGATGACGGCGGGGAGACGCAGACCCAGCATGTGGGCGAGGGCGTTCCCGCCGCCGCCGCCCCGCTCGACGTCGCCGACGCTGCGCCCTCCGCAGACGACGGCGATTCCGAACCGAGCGTAGCCGACACCGATGAGCGGGCGATCGGCGACACGGAACATGGAGGCGACGCCGAAGAACCCAGGGTTCCCCGCGGCAACGGCAGTCGCGAACCTCGACCGGGCTGCGGCGACACGGCTCGAGACACTGGAGCAGCACGCCGGGGGCACCGCAACATCACTGGCCAAGCGGGACTCGACGAGCAAGCGAAACGCCTGGGGCGACGGGTGGCGTCGTTCTTCGACGGCGCGGCCCCCGACGCAGAGGACGAAGATGCGACCGCAGTTACCAGCGTCGCGTGGCAAACGAAGCTCGTATGCCTCGACGTCGCTGCAGGCGGTCTCCAGCTCGAGATCGGTCCGCTCGATGGACTTCCGGCGTTCGTAAAGAAGCTCCACGTTCTTGGCGACAAGGACTGGGATGCCTACGTGCTGGCGACGAACGCGAAGTTGCGCCCCACGCGCGTGTCGGTTCGGCCGGGAACGGGTCCGTGGCGGTGGGAGGCCGTGGGCTTCGAAGACGAGCAAGACCTCGGCCTGGACCAGCTCGCTCTCGGTGCGCTCGACGTCACGAGGCCGCATGTGTTTCGTGTCGATGCGGACGATGTCGGTCAGCTTGTCACGAGCACCGCCCTCTCTCTCGGGCAGTCCTATCGACTTCTGCTTCCGCCAAATGTCGGTGGGGAGGCCGGTACGGCGCTGGCTGATGGGTGGAGGATCTGGACGCTCGACCTGGCGGCGCAGCTCTCGACGTCAACGGGTGAAGCATTGGAGGCCCTCGGCCTTAAACTGGGCCAAGCATCGCCGCGCCTCGAGTGGGCCATGGCCTCTGCTTCAGTGTGGCGCACCAACGCTCGTGGCGACAGCTATCCGGCGGTCGAGGAGGGGACGGAGCTGCTCGTGAACGTGAACGGAGTTGCCCTCGAGGACGACGACGAGGCAATGCTATTCCTCCACGGCCCCGCAGGCACGGAACGCCTGGCTCTCTCGACGAATGGGCTGGTCTCCCTCGGCAAACCAGCGCCGGGACAGTGGGCCTGCGCGCTGCTGCATTCGCGGACGAACGTGCAAACCGCAACGCTGGTGTTCGAGGTCGGTCAGAGGGTCACCGAGTACGTGAGCGCGGCGTGGACAACGAGCGTGCCGCACGGGTTGATCTCGCTCGAAGCGACGGCCCCGCCTGGGTGGCCCATCTCGGTGCGATGGGGTGGGCTCGCCGCGCACGAGGAGACGATCGCGACGGTCTACGGGAACGACGACCGGACTGTCTCCTTCGAGGGGGTCCTCGCGCTCGTCGAGCCCCGTGCCGCACGAGCATCGGTGGCTGACCTCGTCGTCGACCTCCGGGAGCTGGGCCGCCGCTTGGTCCCTCTCGATGGCCGCGCCTCGCTGGAAGAGGTCCGAGCGCAGATCGTCATGCTCTGGCAACAGCGCTCCCAGCTCGTGCAAAGTCGAAAGGGCATGTGGTTGCAGCTCATGCCTACCTGGTTCGAGCCAACGACAACGCGCCTCGGCTATGGCGTCGAATCACTCGCCATATCCGACGGCGCAGATGCGCCGCACGATCTCGCCGCGTGGCTGCTTACCGTCGACGAGCGGACGAGGGGAAGCATCATGCGATCACCGTCGCGCCTCCTCGTGCTCACGACCGACGTGGACAGCGTGCTGCGCGACCTGCGTGCGTGGATCGATGACGCTTGCACCCTGGCCAAGGTGCGCGACGCGATCGTTACCGATGGCACCCGCTGGACGATGCACCGCAAGGGCGATCGGCAACTCAGGCGGCGCGAGTGGTTCCTCGATCACGAAATCAATCTCGGCAGCGTGGACGACATGCTGAACGATCTCACGGAGGGTTTGTGATGACGCTCTCGCATGTCACCCGCGAAGAAGCATTGGAGCGGCTCTCCCAGAGCCGAGCAGGCGCTCCGGACTCCATCGAAGCGCTCTGCGATGTTCTCCGTGCCGAAGTTCACGCCCGAAAGCATGCGCCGCGCGCCGCGACACTGTCGCGCGTCGCGCGACTGCTCGCGCCCGCCATAACCGTCGATGAGCAGCGCTTGGACGAGGTATGCGATGCTCTCGAGCGGGAGGGCGACGTGATGCTCAACCCAGGCGGCATCCTCTACGCAACGCCTACTCGCGTGGTTCCCATCGCTAAGAGCGCGCGCGTCTTCAGCAGCCTGCCGACGCGCGCGCTTGCGAAAGCGCTCGGACGTGACATCTCGGCGGAGGGCGCCGCGCGCACGACCACTTCCGTCGACGGTCTCATCGAAGCCGTTGAAAGCGTGAGCGGCGTGATGGTTCCGCCGGAGGCGTGGGCCGGGCTCGACCGATCGGCCAACGCCGACGAGGCCTTCCTTGAGAGGCTCAACCAGCGGCTGAAATGGCAGGCGCTCGGCGCGGGCTCGCTCGAGAAGGACGGGGCGCTCGAGTGGCGCGCCTGGACGGTCACGCCGGAAGGGGCGCGGTGGCGGCGCAGCAGCGAAGGCCAACTTTGGTGGGCGCGCACGCGGTTCGGTGGCCATCACCGCGCGTGGACGGCGAGTGCATCTCCGGCGACTAGCCCGTTCGTCACGCTGAGCCCCGACGACGCGGACCGCGCACGCTTCGCGCTCTCGCGTGAGGTCGAGGCGGCCTCGGTCCTGCGCGTTGCGCGCTCCGGTAAGCGCGTGACCCTCGAGATTCCCGGTTGGCTGCCGCGCCCCGAGTACCGGTGGCTCTCGCTTCACGCTGCGTGTGTCGCCGACAGCAAGGGCATGCGTTGGGAGATCTCGTCGGACAGCGAAGACCAGATCACGAAGCTCCTGGCCGAGCGTCTCGGTCTCGTTGTGGAGGCCACGTGATGCGAAGGCAACTTACCATCAAACCGAGCTGCATGCGGGAGATCGCGGCTTTCCCCTCGGACCGCGCCGCGCTGCTCTGGGACAAGATCGACGGGCTCGTCTCCGATCCGCTCCCCGACGGGAAGGTGAAGAAGAAGCTCAAAGGCGCAGACGGCGTGTACCGCATGCGTGTGACAGACCACCGCGTGTTCTATCGATTCGGCGAAGACTGGATCAGCCTGCTCGGCATCCGGCGGCGCGCCGAAGACACCTACGATGGAGTGCCAGGCGAGACCGTCGACGCCCCTGCGTCCGACGATGGAGACGACAACCTCGACGCGCTCATCGCGGCTGCACAGCCGAAGGTCTTCCAGTTCGAGATGACCGTGGCCGAGACGGCGCTGCCCGAGCCCATCACGCGGGAGCTGCTGCGCGAGATCGGCGTGCCCGTCTCGGCGGTGCCGACGCTCCTGCGCTGCAAGACGGAAGAAGCGTTGCTCGAAGCGCCCGTGCCACCTGACGTTCTCGGTCGTGTCGTCGACCGCCTCTTCCCGCCGACCATCGAACGGCTCGACCAGCAGCCGGATCTCGTCGTGCTGTCTACGAGGGACCTCGTTCGTTTCAAGGAGGGCGACCTCCTCGGCTTCCTGCTGCGGCTCGACGAGGATCAGCTCAAGCTGACCCAGTGGGCGCTGACGGGTCCCACGATGGTTCGCGGCGGCGCGGGCACGGGCAAGAGCACCGTTGCCCTCTACCGCGTGAAGGCGCTCCTCGAACGACCCGGCGCAACGGGTGCGGAGCGCGTGCTGTTCACCACGTACACCCGCTCGCTGCTCACCGTCACACAGCAGCTCCTCGAACAGCTCCTCACGTCCGACCAGCTCCGCCGCGTCGAGGTCGCCACGTGCGACCAGATCGCATGGCGAATCGTCGGCAACGCTCGCAAGATCGGGCCGCTCGAATCAAGCAATGACGCGCTTCGCCGACTTGCGAAGCTCCGTGAGAAGCACGCCCCCGGTGGCTCGGCTTTCGAAGCGAAGCTGCGTGCGCGCGCCCTCGAGCGGCTGACCGACGTGTGGCTCCTCGAAGAGTTCGAGTGGATCATCGAGGGACGGGGCCTGACCAGCCTGGCGCAGTACCAGGCGGCGGCGCGACCGGGACGCGGGCTGCCTCTCAACGAACGAGCACGCGCGGCGGTGTGGGAGCTGTATGAGGCCTTTAGCAAGGGCGCGGGCGAACGATACTCGGCGCTGCGTCGCGAGGCGCTGAAGCTACTCGCCGAAGACGCCCAGGCGGTCCGCTACGACTACGTCGTCGTCGATGAAGCGCAGGACCTGAGCCCCGTCTCGCTCGCGCTCATGGCCGAGGTCTGCAAGACGGCCGAGGGCTTGTTCTTCGCCGCTGACAACAAGCAGTCGCTCTACTCGCGCAACTACACGTGGAGTTCGGCACACCCGCGGCTCCAGTTTCGAGGGCGCACGGCGCTGCTCTCGCGCAACTACCGCTCGACGCGGGAGATCGATCGCGCGGCCTTCTCTGTGCTCGTCGCGGATGAGGGCGAGGAGCTCGTGGCTTCGAATAGTGTCCACGAGGGACCGCTCCCCGTGCTGGTGCGCGACATCGACGCCGACAGGCAAGCCGAGTGGATCGCGCGCTTCGTTCGCCAGATGGCTCGGCACCTCCACCTGAAGGCCAGTGCGGCCGCCGTGCTGGTGCCCGGCGCCGCCGTGGGCGAGACGATCGCGAAGGAGCTTCAGGGGCAAGGCGTCGATGCCCGCTTCTTCCCGGGCCGCGATCTCGACCTAAAGGCCGACGTGGTGCGCGTGCTGACGTTGCACGCGGCCAAGGGCCTCGAGTTTCCCATCGTCATCGTGGCGGGCCTCGAGAGCGGAGCCTGGCCGGTGCCTGAGGACTTCGAAGAGCCTGACCTCTTCGCTGAGCGCGCTCGCCACGAGCGGCGGGTGCTTTATGTCGGGCTCACCCGCGCGATGCGCGGTCTGATGCTGCTTGTTCCCCAAGGATGCCGGCATCCCGCCGTCGTCGATCTCGACCTCAATCACTGGCACGTGGAGACAGCCCTGTGAGCAACGTGAACCTCCGCAACTACGCCGACGAAGGTCGGCTAGTCGACGCCGACATCGCTGGCTTCCTCCGGAAGAAGCTCGACAAGGGCGATAAGCTCGACTTCACGGACATCGTCGAGGTCGCCGACGCGGTGCTGGACGCGCTATTTGAAGGGTGGTTACCTGAGCAAGCGGCGAACGCGATCGCCCAACTGAGCCCCGCAGCCGACAAGTCCCTCGCGGCGTGGACCGACCGTGCGGGTGGCAAGGTCACGAAGGTCGAGAAGACCACGCGCAAAGCCACGGTGCGCAGGCCCGCGTCGTTGACACGCCCGGCGTCCATCCTTGAACGCGACCCGTCGGGCGACGAGCGGTTCACGCCGACGCGGCTCGTGCGCCGACTTCAGGAGGCGCTGCGTGGCTATATCGAGAGCGCGTACCCGCTGAACGATCCAACCCTGGTGCGTGCGAGGCGTCGGCTGCTCGAAGAAGATGCGGGAGGTCACCTGCTCGCACAGGAGCCCTACATTGAGACCACCACCCGGTACGCGACGTCGAAGGCAACCTACGGCGACCTCGGCTTTACGCGGGAGATAGCCGCCTTTTTCTCGAAGCTCGCCAAGACGCCCTCGGCCCAAAGCACGCCGGAGGACGCCCGCACTGTGCTCTTTCCCTCGATGTACGTGCATCAGGAGCGTGCATTCCACGAGTTCCTCGTCGAGGGCAAGGACATCGTCGTCGCCACAGGTACGGGCTCCGGCAAGACCGAGTGCTTCCTAGTGCCGATGCTGGGCTCCCTCTACGACGAAGCGGTGCGCTCGCCCAAGACGTTCGATCAGCCCGCCGTGCGCGCGCTGATCCTCTATCCGATGAATGCGCTGGTGAACGACCAGCTTTCGCGCCTGCGCCTATTGCTCGGCGATCCTGCTGTTGCCGATGCGTTTAAGGAGCTCGGCAAGGATCGGCGCTTCCCGCGCTTTGGCATGTACACCGGGCGCACGCCGTACCCCGGCCCGCGCACGACCTCGCGGGACGCCGATCGTGTGAAGCCGCTGCTCGACTACTACCTGGGCCTCTCCCCCGACGTCGAAGAGCGCCTCCGTCGTTTGGGTCGCTATCCCGCGAAGGACCTACAGAACTTCTACGCACAAAATGAAGCCCGCCGCCGGACGTACCAGAGCGGCAAGCGCGCCGGGCAGGAGTACACGGACCACAATTGGGAGCGACGCCTTCACACAGGGCCGGGAGATCGCGAGCTGCTGACGCGGCAGGAGATGGTCCACGGTGCTGGCAGCCGCCCGGGCCACGCGCCCGACGTGCTGGTCACCAACTACTCCATGCTGGAGTACATGCTGATGCGCCCGTTCGAGCGCCCCATCTTCGCCGAAACGAAGCGATGGCTCGAGCAGGAGGGCACGCAGCTCCTGCTCGTTCTCGACGAGGCGCACATGTACCGAGGCGCGAAGGGCGCCGAGGTCGCGTTCCTCATACGCCGCCTGCGCGCGCGTCTGGGCATTCACGACCGGCCCGACAAGCTGCGCGTCATCGCCACCTCTGCTTCGCTCGGTGATGGCGCGGCTGCAGTCGACGCCGTCAAGCGCTTCGCCGCCGACATTACGGGCAAGCGCCCAGAGGACTTCGAAGCCATCACCGGCACGCGCGAGGTGCCGACGCCCGCGAGCCCAGCGCCTAAGGCCGTCTCTGACACCCTGGCGTCGCTCGACCTTGATGGCATCAATGAAGCGCTCGACGCTCCGGCCTTGCGCGAGAAGCTCGCGCCGCTCCTGCCCAAGGGCGGGAACCCCAACCCTGACGAGAACGAGGTGCTTGCAGAGTTGTACGCCGCGTTGAAAGACCAGCCTTGGGTGAACCAGCTCGTGAAGGAGGCGGCAGGGCAGGCCGTGGCGCTCGGCGACCTCGCTCCGCGCGTGTTCCCCGGCCACCCTGACGCTCGTCGCGCGCTCGAAGCGCTGCTCACGGTTTCGACGCTTGCCCGAAATAAGGCCGACGAGCCGGGGCTCGTGCCGACCCGCGTGCACGGCCTGTTCCGAGGGCTCCACGGCCTCTATGCTTGCGTGAACCCGCACTGCGACGGGAGGCAGAGCGAGCCGGGGGAGAAGGCGATTCTCGGTAAGCTCTTCACCACGCCGCGCGCGGTGTGTGACGCCTGTGGGTGCCGCGTCTTTGAGATCGCGTCGTGCCGCAGCTGCGGCAGCCCCTACTTGCTCGCGTACTCGCAGGAAGATTCCCTGGACCGGCTCTCGTTCCTTTGGGGTGAGACCGAGGGCGCGCTCTTCCGTCTCGAGCTGCTCCCGAGCGCCGCGCGCTACACCGACCGCACCGAGATTGTGCGGCTGCACCTCCGCACTGGCTATCTGGACACGGGCAACCGCTTCCCCGACGACGAGGTGCGCGAGCTGGAGATGTGGCTTGATGCGGATGGCAAGCGCGAGGCCTCCTTCGATCGCTGCGCGATGTGCCAGCCCGCTGCGCCCGCGAAGAGCCGTATCTACGACTTCAGGACGCGCGGTGAGCAGCCGTTCACGGCGCTCATTGAAGCGCAGTTTGCCGAGCAGCCCCCGCAGAAAAGGGACCCGCGCCTACCGAACCACGGACGGAAGGTGCTCGTCTTTAGCGACGGTCGGCAGAAGGCGGCTCGCCTCGCGCCCGCACTCGAACACAGCCACGCCCGTGACTTGTTCCGTCAGGTCGTCGCGCTGGCCGCTCACGAGCTCCGCGAGAAGGGCGGCCTTTCGGCGATGCAGTACCTGTACCCGGCGGTCGTGCATCTGTGTGCTCACCGGGGCTACGACCTATTCCCGGCCACCGACGAGCTCGAGTTCCATAACCACCTCGGGCAGGTGAAGGGCAAGACGCTTGAGCAAACCATCACGATGGCGAACAAGGGGTGGCTCCGCGCCACGCGCTCGTTCGCGCAGGCGATTTTCAGTGAACTCACGGACCGCTACTACTCCCTGCCCGCGCTCGCCCTCGCCACAGTCGAGGAGGACCCCGACACGGCGTTCATGATCTTCGACGACTTCCCGAATGTCGGCCTCGACGCGGACGCGCAGAAAGTCCTGTTCCGCGCCTGGCTTCGCCAGCACCTTGAGCGCCGCTCGTTCCGCCCGGACGGCGCAGAGACGCGGGAACTCGGCGAGGGCTGGGCACATCCGCAAGGCATCAATGCGGCGCGCTTAGAGCACGTGCTGCCCAACCGCTTCGATCAGTACCTGGCGCACGTCCTCGGTGGCGACACGGACAAGGTCGAAAAGGTGGGCAAGTGGTTCCAGCACGTGGTGCGCGACAAGGGGCTGCTGCACTTTGAAAGCGATGTTTACTACCTGCAGCTCCAAGGCTTGAGCATGAACCTCCGGCTCGACGCCAATTGGCTGCGCTGCCGCGATTGCGCGCGCATCCACCCTGAGGCGCTGGCCGATGTCTGTCCCGCGTGCCTCGGTGCTGTAGTGGAGGTCGACGCCGACTATCTCGACGCGCGGACGGGTTTCTACCGGCAGCAGGTGCAGCGCGCCTTCGATGAGCGCGCGATCGAACCGTTTGGCCTCTTGGCAGCCGAGCACTCCGCGCAGCTCACTGGTCAGCCCGACGAGAGCGCGTTCAACAAGGTCGAGGAGTACGAGCTGCGCTTCCAGGATGTGCCGCTAGACAACCTTCCGCCAATCGACGTGCTGAGCTGCACCACGACAATGGAGGTCGGCATCGACATCGGTGCGCTGTCCGGCGTCGCGTTGCGCAACGTGCCGCCGCACGTCGCCAACTATCAGCAGCGCGCCGGACGCGCGGGCCGTCGCGGGCGCTCGATCGCGTCGGTCATCACCTATGCGCACGGCACCTCGCACGATGCCCACTTCTTTGACCACCCTGAGCAGATCATCTCGGGCGATGTGCGCGCGCCCGTCGTCTACGTCGAGAACCAGCAGGTGCTCGAACGGCACATCCACGCCTATCTCGTGCAACGCTTCTTCCACGAGCGCGTGCCGCCGGACCCGACTAGCTATGACCTCTTCGGCTCGCTGGGCTCTGTCGAGCAGTTCCTTTCCGAGTCACACCCTTGCTCGCTGCTCAAGCTCGAGGGGTGGCTTGATGAAAACGCCGATCTTCTTCGGAGCGAGCTTCGGGGCTGGGTGCCAGCGTTCAGCTTCGGCCTCAACGAGCCCGTCGCCGAGGTCAACGAGACGATCCAAGGCGCCATCGACCGGAGCAAGGCCCGCATCCGCGAGGTCTTGCCGGTCGAGGAGTACGCTGCGCGCGACACGCTGGTCGACCTCGAGCGCGAGTCGCTCGAGCGGCGCTTGGAGGAGCCGCTCCTCGAGACGTTGATCGGTCACGCCGTGTTCCCACGCTACGCTTTTCCGACCGATGTGGTGACCTTCTGGGTCTCGAAGCCTCGTCAGCCGGGTGATGCTCCTGGGAAGCGGACTTTCGACTACGAGCCGCAGCGTGACCTGCAGCTTGCGCTCACCGAATACGCGCCCGGACGAAGTCTCACCATCGACAAGTGGCGCTTCGAGTCCGCGGCGCTCTACTCGCCGTACGAGCCGACGCCTGTTCACACGATTCAGCGGCAGCGCCCGTACATGTCGTGCAGTGACTGCTCGTGGGCGACGATGGATTCAGCGATGGCGCAGGCGACGTTATGCCCCGTGTGCGGTAGCGACCAGCTCACGCGCACCGCGTTCATCACTCCGGCAGGCTTCGCGCCAGACCTCAACGCCAAACGCGAAGTGGATCGTGGCCAGGCAATCAGCTACGCCGGTATGACCGACCGCGCGCGGCTCGAACCTCAGGACCCACCATCGGCATGGACCGAGGGTTGCGACGGTCGACTGCTTCGCTGGACCGGGCCGCGCCGCCTTGTCATGGTCAACAAGGGAGTCGGCCAGCGGGGCTTCCGCGTGTGCCCCGATTGCGGTCGCTCGGAGCCCGAGTATGGCCCCGGTTTCACTGCGACGAAACTCATGAGGAACGGCGCGGCCACCACGCACCAGCACCCGCTCGAAAAGGGCGTCGTGTGCGCGGGCGTCGCCGACGGCCCCTTCTACCTAGGGCATGAGTTCCCGACTGATGCACTGCTTTTGCGCCTTCGCGTAATGGCACCGGTGCAACTGGGGGGCGCGAGCACCACGGGCTTGCTCACGCGGGCTTCGCGCATGGCGCTCTCGTCCCTGGTCGAGGCGCTGGGGCTAGCTGCGTCGCGTGTCCTGCAGATCGACGAGGGCGAGCTCTCTGGCTGGTGGACGCCCGTGATGGGCGGGCGCCGTGATGAAGCGCAGCTCTACCTCTACGACCTCCTGCCGGGTGGTGCAGGCTACGCGCGCGCCGTCGGCAATGATCTGCCCGAGGTTCTCGACGCCGCCGAGGCGCTTCTCGGAGGCTGCGACTGCCCATCGTCCTGCTATCGGTGCATCCGCCACTACGGCAACAACTGGATTCACGCGTCGCTGGACCGCCACCTCGCCCTCGCGCTCTTGCGCCACTTGCGCACGGGCGAGTTGCCGAGCCTGACTGACCCTGATAAAGACCGCGCGCTCGTCGCACTTTGCCAGCTTCTCACACTGCGCGGCATTGCGTGTGAGGAGAACGTACAAGTTGGGGGCACGCGCGTGCCGCTTGTGATCCAACTGCCCAAGTCGCGCGTGTGCGTCGACGTTCATCACCCGCTGATCGATCCGCTCGCGCACGAGTCTCCGATCATCGCTTCCGCGCGCTCGCAATTCCTCGAGGCCGTGTCGCTCGACGCGTTCGACCTCCTTCACGATCTGCCTGCCGCCGTGGCGCGCCTGAAGCTGCCAGGCGGAGCGGGGGGATGAGCTTCTACGAGCTGCAGGGACCCACTGCGTGGGCCGAGCCGCCGTCCACATGGAGCAGCACGAGCCTCGACGACGTGGATGCGTGCCCGCGCCGCTGGCAGCTCCTGCGTTCGCGCTGGGGCGACTTCGAGCGTTTTCCGGTGCGCCCGCACCCGGCCGCCATCGAAGGGCAGATCGTCCACGAGGCGCTCGATCGGCTCACGCGCGCCTGCGGTCAGCGAGGCAACCCGCCGTTCGGAAGCGCGGAGTTCTCAGCGGCGCTGAACGATGCCGACTTCTTTCCCTATTTCCCGCGGGCCGTCACCGATTGGCAGCAGCGGCTCACGGCACATCCTAGGCCTGGCCCCGCGTTCCGGCTACGCGTGAGCGGCGAGGAGCTGGCGAACCGCGCCGTGCGCATGTTCCGCGAGCAGTACAAGCCGGATGGTCAGGTCGCCTCGCAAGCCGCCGAGCGCGCGACGGATACGCCCGCCGACGTGCGGACGCTCCTCAAGCAGAAGCGAGCGCTCTCCGAGGTGAAGCTGACGCATCCCAAGCTTCCGTTCCTCGGCATCCTCGACCGCGTGCAGCACACACGGGAGCGAATCGAGGTCGTCGACTTCAAGACGGGCAAGCCGAGCGACAAGCACCGCAAGCAGCTCCTGCGCTACGCGCTCCTCTGGTGGCGCAAGACGGGCGACGCCCCGGTGCGTGTGAGTGCGCAGTACCTCGACGGAGTCGCCTCGTGGCCCGTCACCCAGAGCGCGCTCGAAAACGTCGAAGCCGATCTCGTGAAGAAACTCCCGCTGCTGACCGAAGCCTTGAACGCTCATCCCGCGGCGGCGAAGCCCGGCACCGGCTGCCACACGTGCGCCGTGCGGGCGCGCTGCGCCGCGGGCTGGGCCGTCGGCGAGGAGGCAGCGCTCGTCGACGGTCGCGGCGACGCCGAGCTGGTCGTGAAGGCGAAGGCCGGCGACCACGGCTTTCTCGCTCGTTCTCGGAGCGGCGCCGAAATCGCCGTCGTCTATGAGGCCCCCGTTGCGAAGCTCCTCCCTCGGCACGTCGAGGGACAGGTACTTCGAGTCCTCGACGGGGTGTGGAAGGAGAAGCGCACCCAGCTCGAGCTCAAGGCGTGGACCGAGGTCTTCGTCGTAGGGGATGTCTAAGGACTCGGCTAACGGCCTCGCGCCTTTCTGGCGAGCTTTGCCAGCATGTAGGCGGAGACGGCGCCGACAATTTCGACGGCGGCCTTGATCTCTTCCTCACGCAACCGGGGAAGCCAAGGACGGCCGTGCCCGGTCACGTGCTTGTTCCGCAGGCGATTCCACCTATCGGTACCTCGACGCAGGCGGAGCCGCGGAAGTCAGATCGGGCTTGGCTCCGCATTCTGTCCGCGCCGGCCGGGCGACTCAGTCCAGCCCGACCAGGTTCCACCGATCAAGGTACTCGTTGGTGTCGTCTCGGATGTGCCGCATGCTCGTGTCCTTGTGCGGCTGCCCGTTGCGTCCGAGCATCTTCAGCCACTCACGGTGGCGCTTGGCGATGAACTCCGTGACGGCCTTTCGCGATACTACGAATAGTGCGGCTCGGCCAGGCCGTTCAGGCGAACGAAGACATAGACCAGCTTCGTGCCTGCCTCCTCCGCCTCGGCCGTCAGCATCCAGTTCTGCCGCCGTGCGCGGTTTTCACCTGGATATCAACGCTTTTGGGGGCGTCGGCGTTGGAAGCGAGGATGTCAAGTCCGCGCGTGTTGCGGCGAGTGAGCGAGGCGATGTAGCCGGGCCGCGAAAGCTCAGCAGCCACAAAGTATTCGCCCGACACGCCGCATAAAGTGGCGGACAGCTTCGCGTTGTTCATGGACGCAATAAGATGGGGCACCTGGTGGATGAGAACACATTGTCCGCCGACCTCCGCAGGCTCGTCGCTAGCTAGCCGCCAAGCCGGCTAGCACCTCCTCGATCTGGCAGACCAACCGGCGCATCTGCGTGCATTCGCGTCGGATGCTGAATTTCGGTAAGCGTCCGGTGATCCCGTCTTGACGGGGGCGGCGCTCAGGTGTTCGCTGCCAGCGGCGTCCAGCGATGCGGCAGGAGTTCTTCGATGCGACTTGCCGGCTGCGTCGGCAGCCGCTCGAGC
>NZ_JACORT010000014.1 GCF_014297465.1 Ramlibacter cellulosilyticus
GCCGATGCTTGTGATCGGCGCCGTGATGCGCAAGCTCGTCGCCATCGCATACGGCGTCCTGAAGTCGGGCCAACCCTTCAACCCGGCGCTTCACGCCGCTTGACCTGGATAACAGTATCTACGTGTGACGCGCTCCCCGGTAGGCTGGGTTGCCCGAAGGGCACCCCAGCAATCCGCTCAGCTCACCACCCCGATGTTCCACGGAACGAACTCGTGGTCACCCAGGCCCAGCAGTTCGCTCTTGCTGCGCTCGCCCGAAGCGATCTTCAACGTGAGCCGGAAGATCTCTTCCGCCGTCTCGGCCATCGTCTTCGTGCCGTCGAGGATCTCGCCGCAGTTGTAGTCCATGTCTTCGGTCAGCCGCGAGTACATGGGCGTGTTCGTCGCGAGCTTGATCGAGGGCACGGGCTTCGCGCCGAACATGGAGCCCCGCCCCGTCGTGAACAGGATCATGTTCGCGCCGCCGGCGATCTGCCCCGTGGCGGAGCACGGGTCGAAGCCGGGCGTGTCCATGAACACGAAGCCGTTCTGCCGCACCGGCTCCGCGTAGCGGTACACCTCCATGAGGCCCGTGGTGCCGCCCTTCATCGAGGAGCCCAGCGACTTCTCGAAGATGTTGGCCAGGCCGCCCATGTTGTTGCCGGGGCTCACCGCGCCGTTGATCTGCACGTCGCGGCCCGGGGAGTACTCCTCCTTCCACCAGCGGATGCGCTCGATCAGCTTCCTGCCGACGGCCTCGTTCACGGCGCGGCGCGTCAGCGTGTGCTCCACGCCGTAGATCTCCGGCGTCTCCGACAGGATGGCCGTGCCGCCGTGCCGCACGAGGATGTCCATCGCGGCACCGAGCGCCGGGTTCGCGGTGATGGAGGAAAAGCCGTCGGAGCCGCCGCACTGCAGGCCGATCTTCAGGTGCTTCGCCGACACCGGGACGCGCACGACGTCGTTCGCGCGCGGCAGCATCTTCTTCACGGCTTCCACGGCGGCTTCGATCGTCTTGCGCGTGCCGCCGCTTTCCTGCATGACGAAAGTCGCGAGGCGCGGATTCGCTTCCAGCTTCTCCTGCGCCAGCAGCCCGGAGAGCTGGTTGCGCTCGCAGCCGAGGCCGATGATCAGCACCGCGGCGAAGTTCGGGTGCTTCGCATAGCCGCCGATGGTCCGCCGCAGCAGGTCCATCGGCTCGCCGCTCATCTCCATGCCACAGCCCAGGCCGTGGGTGAGGCCCACCACGCCGTCGATGTTGCCGAAGGCCGCGAGGCGCTCCTCGGTGAACCACTCCGCCACCTTGTGCACGACGGTCGCCGAGCAGTTCACGGTGGAGAGGATGCCGATGTAGTTGCGGGTGCCGACCTGGCCGTCCGGGCGCACGTAGCCCAGGAAGGTGGCCTGCTCCTTCTCGGGCAGCACCGGCGTCTCCACGTAGTCGCGGCCGTACGCGTAGTCGCGGTCGAACTCGCGGAAGCTCACGTTGTGCGAGTGCACGTAGGTGCCCGGCGCGATGTCCACCGCGGCGAAGCCGATGCAGACGTTGTACTTCAGGATCGCCTCGCCCGCCTGGATCGGGCGCGCGGCGATCTTGTGCCCCGCGGGCACCTGGCTGCGGCTGGTGAAGCCTTCGCTGGGCACGGGCGTGCCGATGCCCACTTCCGTGCGGGCCACCACGACGTTGTCGTTGGGGTGCAGGCGGATGATGGGTCCGTGGACCTTCTTGGCGGAGAGTTCGATCATGGTGTCGGTGTCAATCGGCGCGGATGTGCGCGGCCTGGATCAGCCTGGCCATGCGCGGGACCTGCGCCTTCATCAGGTCGGTGAATTGCTGGCTGCTGCTGGCCACGATGGTGAAGCCCTGGTCCGTCACCTTGCCGGAAAGCTCCTTCGACTTCAAGGCCGCGACGGCCTCGGACTCGAGCTTCTTCACGACGTCGGCGGGCGTGCCGGCGGGCGCGAACAGGCCGTACCAGGTCAGCACCTCGAAGTCGGCCAGCCTGGCCGACTCGGCGATGGTGGGGACGTCGGGGAACGCGGGATGGCGCTTCAGGCTCGTGACCGCGATCGCGCGCAGCTTGCCGGACTGGATGTACTGCGTCACGGCCGGCACGTTGGAGAACAGCACGGGCACCTGGCCGCCGACCGCGTCGGTCAGCGCCGGCGCTTCGCCCTTGTACGGGATGTGCGTGATGTCGAGGCCCAGCCCCGTCTTGAACAGCTCGCCGGCCACGTGCTGGGGGCCGCCGGCCCCGGCGGAGGCGTACGAGAGGCCGCCCTTCTTCGCCAGCGCGATCAGTTCCTGCATGTTCTTCGCCGGCACGCTGGTGTGCACGGCCAGGATCATGGGCATGGACACCAGCATCGAGACGGGCGTGAAGTCCTTCAGCGGGTCGAACGGCAGCTTGGCGTAGATGGCGGGCGCCACCAGCATGGTGGACTGGGAGCCGAGGAACAGGGTGTAGCCGTCGGCCGGCGCCCTGGCCACGAACGTGGCGGCGATGGTGCCCGTCGCGCCGGGCTTGTTCTCGACGACGAAGGACTGGCCCGTCTGCACGCCCATCTGGGTGCCCACGAGGCGGGCGATGATGTCCGCGCCGCCACCGGCGGCGAAGCCGACCGCCACCTTCACGGGCTTGTCGGGGAAGCCGGCGGCGCGCACGGGCAGCGTGGCAGTGGCGAGGGCGGCAGCGGCGGCACCGAGGGCAGTGCGGCGGGAAATCGTCATGGGGTCTCCGTGTCCTGTTCTGGAATGCGCCCGCATCTTGGACCGCCGCGCCGGCGCGAACCACGGGGCGGCGCCACATTCAATCGATAATGAAGTTTTGTTCCGGATGGACACGCAGTTCCTGCAAAGCTTCGTGATGGTGGTCGACTGCGGCTCGATGGCCGAGGCCGCACGCCGCCTCGACCTCACCCCCGCGGCGGTGGCCGCCCGCGTGAAGTCGCTGGAGGAAGCGATGGGGACGGCCCTCGTGCGCCGCGCCGGCCGGACCGTGAAGGCCACCGAGGCCGGCCTGCGCATCCTGACGCACGCCCGGGCCGTGCTGCGCGACGTGCGCAACCTGCAGGCGCTCGCGAACGACGACGCGCCGCTGGGCGAATGGCGGCTGGGCGTCTCGGCGTCCGCGCTCACCGGCCTGCTGCCGCCGCTGCTGCGCGGCCTGTACCGCAAGCATCCCAAGCTCGCCGTCTACATGGAGCCGGGCAACTCGGGCCAGCTGTACCAGCGCGTCACGGGCGGCATGCTGGACGCGGCCATCATCGTCGAGCCCCAGTTCACGCTGCCCAAGTCCTGCGGCTGGCAGGCGCTGGCCGAGGAACCGCTTTGCCTGCTGGCGCCGCGCTCGCTGGCGGGCCGCGACCCGCTGGACCTGCTCGCGAGCGAGCCCTTCATCCGCTACGACCGCAGCATGTGGGGCGGCCGCATGGCCGACGCGTGGCTGCGCGAGCACCAGATCCAGCCGCAGGAGCGCATCGAGATCGATGCCCTCAATGCCATCGCCGTGTTCGTGGACCAGGGCCTGGGCGTCGCGCTGGTCCCGGACTGGACGCCGCCCTGGCCCGAAGGCCTGCAGGTGGCGCGCATCCCGCTGCCGCCCCCGGTGCCGGTGCGGCGCATGGGCCTCGTCTGGACCGAGGGCCCGAAGGCGGCGCTCGCGCGTGCATTGCTCGCGCAAGCGCAGGCCTGAAACCAACACCTCGGGGAGATGGCGGGGAATTCACCCTCTGTTCCGCCCTTTGGCCGGCGCGGGCCCGGCGACAATCGGGGCTCACCCGGCCGCACGTGGCCACGAACAATCGAGAGGAAGAGGGAATGAACCGCAAGCAATCCATCCGCCTGGTCCTGGCGCTCGCCGCCGCGGCCGTTGCCGGCGCCACCTGGGCCAGCAACGAAGCCGCCACCGCTCCCGAAGCGATCGCGATGGTGAAGAAGGGCGTCGCCTACATCAAGGCGAACGGCAAGGACAAGGGCTTCGCCGAGATCACGAACCGCGACAGCAAGGAATTCCACGACCGCGACCTGTACCTGGCCGTGCACAAGCTCGATGGCACCGCCGTGGCGCACGGCACCAACGAGAAGATGGTCGGCAAGAACTTCATGGAAATGAAGGACATCGACGGCAAGGAGTACATCAAGGAGCGCGTCGAACTGGCGAAGACCAAGAGCACCTTCTGGACGGACTACAAGTTCAACAACCCCGTCACCAAGAAGATCGAGCCCAAGACCGCGTACTGCGAGCGCCTGCCCGGCGAGGACTACGTGGTCTGCGGCGGCATCTACAAGAAATAAGTTCTTGCCCGCCTGGCGGGACCGCCGGCCGGCGGATGGCCGCGCGCAGTCCTTGCTGACACAATCCCTTCCGTCACGGAAGGGGTCATGGCCGGCAAGAGTGTCCTGCAGGAAGCACGCGATGTGCAGCGCGCCATCGAGCTGATCGAGCTCGGGGCGCGCCTGCAGTTCATCGAGGCGGAAGTGAGCCTCAGCCGCGAGCGGCTGCTGCGCCTGTACAAGGAAGTGAAGGGCAGCTCGCCCCCGAAGGGCCTGCTGCCCTTTTCCGTGGACTGGTACATGACCTGGATGGCCAACATCCACGCGTCCATGTTCTACAACATCTACCTGCAGATGCTGGAGCACGCCGGCGAGGACCGGCTGGAAGCCTTGATCAAGGCCTTCCGCCTCTACCAGGACCAGGCCCGCCTGCAGGGCGACGACCCGGTCCTGGACTTCACGCGCGCCGCGACCCTGGTGAAGTTCTTCGGCGGCGGCATGCTCGATCTCGCGACGTGCACGCGCTGCACCGGCCGCTTCGTCACGCATGCGCACGAGAACCGTTCCGGGTACGTCTGCGTGCTGTGCCGGCCGCCTTCGCGCGCGGGCAAGAAGAAGCGCGGCGCCGGCGAACCCGAGCCCGGCGAAGCGGCGTAGCGCGCCGTTCGTACCCGGGCGGGCACCGTCCGTCCTTTGGAACCACGGCTTTGCGGAGATTCCTCACGCCCGGCGCGCGAAGGGGGTGACGTGCGTCCCGGCGCGTAACACAATGTCACAAAGAACGTTGCGGAGCACCGGCATGGCCAACACCGACACCAGCAAGGAAATCGCCGACCTGAATCTCACGTACATGCTTCTCGCGCAGAAGCTGCTGCGCGAGGACAAGGCTGCCGCGATGGTGCGCCTCGGCATCGGCAACGAACTCGCGGACCTGCTGGCCGGCATGTCGCTGGCGGAGACGATCCGCATCGCGAGCACCAACTTCATGCTCTGCGCATTCCGCCTGGACGAAGCGTCGGTGGTCAAGAGCGTGACGCAGGCCGAGCGCGCGCCCGCGTTGCAGCAGGCCCACCTCTCGATCCTGCTCGCCGGGGCGCGCCCGCAGGCGCGCGCGGCCTGAGCCCCGCGAGGGGCTCTTTCCTGGATCGCCCCGCGAGGGGCTCTTTCCCGGATCGCCCCGCGCGGGGCTCCTTCCCGGACCTTCCGCTCAGGGTTCCTGGCGGATCACGTCGCGCACGGCGAAGCGCACTTCCTTCAGCAGCGCGGCGCTGCCGCTGGTGGTGCCGTAGCTCGTGTTGTGCGCCACCATGGCCCAGCGTTGCTGCTCGCCGTCGGTGACCAGCTTCTCGATCGTCGTGCGGATCGTGTAGACGTGGCGCTTGCCGTTGCCGTCGGGCGTGCAGTGCACCTCGGCGCGCACCGCCATGTCCTTGGGCAGGCGCAGTCCCGTGTCCTTGCCGACCTTGGCCACGATCCCGGCAATGTCGTCCGCCTTCACCAGGCGGCAGTCCAGGTCCTGCAGCACCGTCGTGGCGGGTGCCGCGTGCGCGGCGGCCGCGGCCAGCGCGCCGGCCACCAGCATCGAAATCCTCTTCCCCATGACGACCCTCTCTTCCTTGTTGGAGTGCAGGGATCGTAGGAGCGAAGCCCCGGAGGCAATGGGTCGAACAAAGGTGGATTTCCCCCTCCTTTGTCCAGGGTCGTCGTCACGCGCGCGCGGCTCGCGGCGTCTATCCGCGCATCCCGCCGCGGTGGCGGGAGGGAGCCCTTCCATGCGCGCGCGTTTCCTCGTCCTCGCCCCGGCGCTGCTGCTGGCCGGCTGCGGCGGGAGCAATTCCTCGATCGACCTCCTGCCGGCGGACCTCGTCGCGTCGGGGCGCCAGATCTTCCGCCACGACACCTTCGGCGACGAGGCTTTCTGGACCGACCAGTTGCGGATGCACGAGCCGATCGGCACCGCGGTGAGCCCGCGCAAGGCGCTGGAAGTCGGACTGAAGGTCGATGCCGAGGCGCTGCCTGCCTCGGTGGTCGAAGGCATCCGCAGCGGCAAGGTGAACCTCGACGATCCCGCAACGACCGTCGCCCTGCTCAAGCTCGACGCCGTAGTCGGCGTGAAAGGCGTGGTCGAGACGGTGGCCGGCGTCGACCGGCTGGCCCGCGTCGGCATCACGTGCGCCCTGTGCCACTCCACCGTCGACAACAGCTTCGCGCCCGGCATTGGCAAGCGGCTGGACGGCTGGCCCAACCGCGACCTGAACCCGGGCGCGATCATCGCGCTGTCGCCGGCGCTCGACGCGCAGAAGAAGGCGGTCTACAACAGCTGGGGCAAGGGCATGTACGACCCGCGCTTCAACCAGGACGGCCTGAGCAAGCCGGTGGTGATCCCGCCCGCGTACGGGCTGGCCGGCGTCGAGAAGATCACCTTCACGGGCGATGGCGACGACATCGCCTACTGGAACCGCTACGTGTCCGTGACCCAGATGGGCGCGCAGGGCAGCTTCCACGATCCGCGCACCGGCGTGTCCGTCACGCACGGCACGCAGGATCTGGTGAGTTCCAAGCTGCCGGCGCTGCAGGCCTACCAGATGTCGATCGCGGCGCCGCGGCCGCCCGCCGGCTCCTTCGACGCCGTCGCCGCCGAACGCGGTCGCCTGGTCTTCCAGCGCGCGAACAGCTGCGCGACCTGCCACTCGGGCGCCACGTTCACGGACGCCAACCAGCGCCTGCACCCGGGCGCGGATTCGATGGCCGAACCCGAGCAACCAAGCTATGCCGCGCGCTCGGCGACGAAGATGTACCGCACGAGCCCCTTGCGCGGCGTGTGGCAGCACGCGCCCTACTTCCATGACGGCTCCGCGGCCACGCCCGAAGCGGTCGTCGAAACCTACAACCGCAGGCGCGCCATGGGCCTGACCGAGCAGGAAGTCCGCGACGTGGCGCAGTACCTGCGTTCCCTCTAGCCGGCGACGGGCGCGCTGCGCCGCAACATGCCGCGCGGCGCGCTTGCGCGGCCGTGCGCCTGCGCGACACCCGTGCGGGAAAACACCATGCGGCCCGCCGGGCGATGCGTGGAAGCATGCACACCTCCTTCGCAAGGCCGAGGTCAGCAAGTGCAGGTCTCCCCGGAAGCGCGCACGACGATGACTCCCGCCCCCGACAGTGCGCTGCTGTCGGTGCGCGACCTGTGCGTGCGCTTCCGCGGCATCACGGCCCTCGACGGCGTGTCCTTCGACGTGCACCGCGGGCACATCGCGGGCCTCATCGGCCCCAACGGCGCGGGCAAGACCACCCTCTTCAACTGCCTCTCGCGCCTGTACGGGTATGCGGAAGGCTCGATCCGCTTCGACGGGCGCGCGCTGGAAGACGCGCCCGCGCACCGCATCGCGGGGCTGGGCATCGGCCGCACCTTCCAGAACCTCGCGCTGTTCTCCAGCATGACGGTGCTGGACAACATCAAGGTGGGCCGGCATGCGCGCACGCGCAAGGGATTCCTCGCGAACGCCCTGCGGCTGCCGGGCGTGGGCGTGGAAGAACACGACAGCACGCGGCGCGCCGAGGAACTGGTGCGCTTCCTCGGCCTCGACCCGGTCGCGGACAAGCGCGTGTCGGAGCTGCCCTTCGGCACGCGCAAGCGCGTCGAGCTCGGGCGCGCCCTCGCGAGCGAACCCAAGCTGCTGCTGCTCGACGAACCCGCTGCCGGCCTCAACCACGAGGAGGTCGGTGCGCTCGGCAGCCTCATCCGCGCCATCCGCGACCAGTTCCGCCTGACCGTGCTGCTGGTGGAGCACCACATGGGGCTGGTGATGAGCGTGTCGGACCGCGTCGTCGCGCTCAACTTCGGCCGCAAGATCGCCGAGGGCAGCCCCGCGGAGGTCCGCCAGGACGCGGGGGTGATCCAGGCCTACCTGGGGACCGACAGCTGATGGCCGCCCCGCTGCTCGAAGTTCGCAACCTCCGCGCGGGCTACGGGCCGACGGAGGTGCTGCACGGCCTGGACTTCGCCATCCCCGAAGGCAGCATCACCGCGCTGCTCGGGGCCAACGGCGCGGGCAAGACCACGACCTTGCGCGCGATCTGCGGGATGGTGCGCACGAGCGGCGAGGTGTCCTTCGCCGGCCAGCGCATCTCCGGCAAGTCCACGGAGGACATCGTGCGCCTCGGCGTCGCGCACGTGCCGGACGGCCGCGGCACCTTCACCGACCTCACGACGGAAGAGAACCTGCGCCTCGGGGCCTACGCGCGCCGCGAGCACGGCGCGCTGGCGGAGGACTACGGGCGCATGTACCGGCTCTTCCCCATCCTCGCCGAACGCCGCCACCAGCAGGCCGGCACGCTTTCCGGCGGACAGCAGCAGATGCTCGCGGTGGCGCGCGCCCTCATGCTCCGCCCGCGGCTGCTGCTGCTGGACGAGCCTTCCTTCGGCCTCGCGCCCATGGTGGTCAAGGAGATCTTCGAGGTCATGCGCGAGATCAACCGCAGCCAGAAGATGACCATCCTGCTCGTGGAGCAGAACGCGGCGATGGCGCTGAAGCTCGCGGACCAGGCGCACCTGCTGGAGACGGGCCGCATCGTGCGTTCCGGCGCCGGTGCGGAACTGATGAACGACGACGCGGTGCGCCGCGCCTACCTGGGGTACTGAACGCATGGACGCCTTCCTGCACCAGGTGATCGCGGGCCTCGCCACCGGCGGCATCTACGCCAGCCTGGCGCTCGCGCTCGTCATGATCCACAACGCCACGCGGCTGGTGAACTTCGCGCAGGGGGAGATGGCGATGTTCGCCACCTACCTGTGCTGGACGATGATCCAGGCGGGCTGGCCGTACTGGATCGCCTTCGCCGCGACCATCGTGCTGTCCTTCGTGCTCGGCATCGCGATCGAACGCATCGTCATCCGCCCCGTGGAGCGCGCGCCGGTGCTCACGACGGTGGTCGTCTTCATCGGGCTGCTGCTGATCCTCAACAGCGTGGCGGGCTGGATCTTCAGCTACACGATCAAGTCCTTCCCCAGCCCCTTTCCGAGCGGCCCGCCCTTCGGGCTGCACATCGTGTCCTCGCACGAGCTGGGCGCGATCAGCGTGACGCTGCTGGTGCTGCTGCTCGTGTTCCTCTTCTTCCGGTTCACGCCGCTCGGCCTCGCCATGCGGGCCGCCGCGCAGAACCCGGATTCGAGCCGACTCGTCGGCATTCGCGTGGGCTGGATGCTGGCGCTCGGCTGGGGGCTCGCCGCGGCGATCGGCGCGACCGCCGGGATGATGGTGGCGCCCATCGTCTTCCTCGAGCCGAACATGATGACGGGCGTGCTGCTGTACGCCTTCGCCGCGGCGCTCCTGGGCGGCATCGACAGCCCCGGCGGCGCGGTGGTGGGCGGCTTCATCGTCGGCGTGCTGGAGAACATCGTGGGCGCCTACCTGATCGGCACCGAGCTGAAGCTCACGGTGGCCCTCGTACTGATCGTGGGCGTGCTGGTGGTCAAGCCCGCAGGCCTGTTCGGCCGCGTCATCGTGCAACGGGTCTGAACATGGAAGCAGCCGCCACCGATCTCGCCCCCGTCGCGCCGGCGCAGGCTTCCGGCGGCGTGCGCGGATGGTCGCGCGGCTGGGTGCTGGCCTTCGTGCTGCTGGTGCTCGCGGCCTGCGTGCTTCCCTTCGTCTCCAGCAACTACCGCGTGTTCCAGTACACGATGGTGCTGATCTACGCGATCGCGCTGCTGGGCCTGAACATCCTCACCGGCTACAGCGGGCAGATCTCGCTGGGGCACGGCGCGTTCTATGCGATCGGCGCGTACGCCACGGCGATCCTCATGGACAAGTTCGGCGTGCCTTACTGGTTGTGCATTCCGGTCGCCGGCGCCGTGTGCCTGCTCGCGGGGTTCCTGTTCGGCCTGCCCGCGCTGCGGCTGGAAGGCGTGTACCTCGCGCTCGCCACCTTCGCGCTCGGCGTCGCGCTGCCGCAGCTGCTGAAGTACAAGCACCTGGAGGAATGGACCGGTGGCGTGCAGGGCATCATCCTCACCAAGCCGGAGCCGCCGGTCGCCAGCCTGTTCGGGCTGCAGCTCAATGCCGACCGCTGGCTGTTCCTCTTCACGCTCGCCGTCGGCGTGGTGATGTTCGTCATCGGCTGGAACCTGCTGCGCGGCCGCGTCGGGCGGGCGCTGATCGCCATCCGCGACCAGCCCATCGCCGCCGCCACCATGGGCATCGACAACAGTCTGTACAAGTCGCTCGCCTTCGGGGTGAGCGCGATGTTCACCGGCGTGGCCGGCGGGCTGGGCGCGGTCGCCGTGGCTTTCGTGGCGCCGGACAGCTTCACGATCTTCCTGTCCATCTCGCTGCTGGTCGGCATGGTGGTGGGTGGGCTCGCCTCGATCACGGGCGCGATCTGGGGCGCGATCTTCATCCAGTTCGTTCCCAACCTGGCGGACCAGGTGTCCAAGGCGGCGCCGTGGGCGATCTACGGCGCGCTGATGATCCTCTTCATGTACGTGATGCCCACCGGCATCGCGGGTGCCTTGCGCCTGGCCTGGCTGCGCGTGAAGCGCAAGCCGCGCCGGGACTCCGCGGCGGGGTGATTCGCCGTACTCCCTCCCTGAAAGGACGACAACCATGGCCATCAAGAACCGCATCGCCTGGGCCGCGCTGGGACTGGCGCTCGCGGCCGCGCCAGGCTTCGCGCAGCAGAAGCAGTACGGCCCCGGCGCGAGCGACAGCGAGATCAAGATCGGCAACACCATCCCGTACTCCGGGCCGGCTTCGGCGTACGGGATCATCGGCAAGGTGGAGGCCGCGTACTTCAAGATGCTCAACGAGTCGGGCGGCGTGAACGGCCGCAAGATCAACTACATCAGCATCGACGACGGCTACAGCCCGCCCAAGACGGTGGAGATGATCCGCAAGCTGGTCGAGCAGGACGAGGTGCTGTTCACGATCAGCACGCTGGGCACGCCGTCGAACTCCGCGATCCACAAGTACATGAACCAGAAGAAGGTGCCGCACCTCTTCGTGGCGACGGGCGCGTCGAAGTGGAACGACGCGAAGGACTTCCCGTGGACCATGGGCTTCAATCCCAACTACCAGAGCGAAGGCCGCCTCTATGCGCAGGACATCCTGCGCAACCACCCGAACGCGAAGATCGCCGTGCTGTACCAGAACGACGACTACGGCAAGGACTACCTCAAGGGCTTCACCGAGGGCCTGGGCGACAAGGCCAAGACCATGATCGTCAAGGCCGTGACCTACGAGGTGACCGACCCGACGGTCGACTCGCAGATCGTCACGCTGCAGGGTTCGGGCGCCGACGTGTTCTTCAACATCACCACGCCGAAGTTCGCCGCGCAGGCGATCCGCAAGGTGGCGGACGTGGGCTGGAAGCCCGTGCACTACCTGAACCAGGTGTCCGCGAGCGTGGGCTCGGTGCTCAAGCCGGCCGGCCTCGACAAGTCCGTGGGCCTGATCTCCATGCAGTACATCAAGGACCCGACCGATCCCAAGTGGGCCAGCGACGCGGCCATGAAGGACTACTTCGCGTTCATGAAGAAGTACCTGCCGGGCGAAGACCCCATGGACGGCAGCGCCACCTACGGCATGGCGGTCGCGCAGCTCACGGTGCAGCTGCTGAAGCAGTGCGGCAACAACCTCACGCGCGAGAACGTGATGAAGCAGGCTGCCAGCCTGAACTACCAGATCCCGATGGCACTGCCGGGCGTCGTGGCCCAGACCAACGCGGGCGACTTCGCGCCCTTCCAGACGATGCAGCTGGTGAAGTTCGACGGGAAGACGTGGCAGGGGTTCGGGGAGCCGGTGGCGGTGAAGTGATTTCGAACGGTGGGGTTCGCTGGCGCTCACCTGCGGCGGCTGCGCCGCCCCACCCTACGATCCGCGGCGCGCCGCGGATGAATGCGGTGGCCGTTTCCGTGTAGGGTGGGGCGGCGCCAGCCGCCGACGGTGAACGAAGTGAACCCCACCGACCGGCGCTAATCCACCCGCACGCTCCGGAACCCGGCAAACACATCCCTTCGCTGCGGCTCGAAGAAATTCCGGTAGCGCGCATGCGCGAGCGCCGGCGCCGTCGCCGGCGACGCGCCGCGCAGCACGCGCCGCGTGCCGAACCACGGCCGCGAGTAATCCACGTACGGGTGCGGCGCGAACCCCGGGTACGGCTCGAACACGCTCGCCGTCCACTCCCACGCCTGCCCCCAGCGGAAGCCGGGCACGGTGAACGCCGCGCACTCCCACTCCGCTTCCGTCGGCAGGCGCCGTCCCGCCCAGCGGCACCAGGCTTCCGCCTCGTGCGCGCTCACGTGGACGGCGACTTCGTTGTCGTCCAGCGCCTGCCACCCGCCCTGGCGGAACAGCTCCCAACCCGCGGCGCTGCGGCGCAGCCCGGCGGGACGGCGCTGGTGCAGCGACGCGAGCCACGCGCGACCGGAATCCGTCCACCACTGTGCGTCGTCGTAGCCCCCCTCCTCCACGAACGGCAGGAAGGCACCCCAGCTCACGGGCTCCGCATCGATCGCGAAGGGGCCCACCTCCACGGCGTGCGCGGTCAACTCGTTGTCGAACGCGAAACCCGCGCCCGCGCTTCCGAGGGTGAAGGCTCCGCCGGGGACCTTCAGCTCCCCGGTATGGGCCACCGTCGGCGCACGCTCCTCCTCGCCCAGCGGGATGCCCAGCGCACGGCCCATGTACGCGGCGGCCTCGGCGTGCATCTGCTCGTGCAGGGCGGCCAGGCGGAAGAAATAGAGCGCATCGGCGTCCGCGCCCGGCGGCAACGCATCGAGCTCGCGCAGCGAGGCAACCAGCGTGCGCTGCAGGTAATCCGCCGTGGCATCCGCGTCGGGCAGCGGCAGGTCCCAGCGCGTGCGGTGCGCCACCTTGCCGGAGTCGTACCAGGCGTCGGCGGAGGGCAGCAACGACGCCGTCCGCGCCACCCCCGGATCGGCACGCGCCCCGAGCGCGCGCTGCGGGTTGCGCAGCACCCACCATTCCTGGAACCAGGCGACGTGCCCAAGCTCCCACAGCGGGGGATTGAGTTCCTGCGCGTAAGGCACGTGGGGACGCGGCCCCAGCGCGGCACGGAAGTCCGCAGCCAGGCGCTGCGTGCGCTCGCGCGCCGCGACCAGGGCCGCGCGCACGGCAGCCGCAGGGCCTTCGCGCAGGGCGATGGCTTCCGGCGCGCCGGGCGCGCTATAAACAGGCGATGTCCCGTTCCTCATCGGTGGTGATCGTAAGCCCCGCCCTCGCCGACGCCAACAACGGCAACTGGCGCACGGCGCGCCGCTGGCAGGAACTGCTGGCCGGCGAGCGCAGGGTGCGCATCACGCAGGCGTGGCCGGACGCCGACGCGGACGGCGACGGCGTGATGCTGGCGCTGCACGCGCGCCGCTCGGCCGGCCCCATCGCGGCGTGGGCGGGCGCGCATCCGGGCCGGGGTCTCGCGGTGGTCCTCACCGGGACGGACCTCTACCAGGACATCGCCGTGGACGCGGCCGCGCAGCGCTCGCTGCAGCTCGCGCAGCGCCTCGTGGTGCTGCAGGAATGCGCACCCGGGGCCCTGCCGCCGGAGCACCGACCCAAGGCGCGCGTGATCTACCAGTCGACGCCGGCGCATGCACTCTTGCCCAAGCCCGCGGACCGGCTGCAGGCCGTCATGGTGGGGCACCTGCGGGCGGCCAAGGCGCCGGAGGTGCTCTGGGCCGCAGCGCGCGCGCTCGCCGGGCGCGAGGACATCCGCATCGCCCACATCGGGGACGGCAGCGCGGAACCGGACCTGGCGCAGCAGGCCCGCGACACCGCCGCGGCCTGCACCGGCTACCGCTGGCTCGGCCCGCTGCCGCACGAGGAAACCCTGCAGCGCATCCGCGCCGCCCACGTGCTGGTGCACACGAGCGCCATGGAAGGCGGCGCCCACGTCGTCCTGGAAGCGGTGCGCTGCGGCACGCCGGTGCTGGCGAGCCGGGTGCCGGGCAACGTCGGCATGCTGGGCGGCGACTACGCCGGCTATTTCCCCGCGGGCGACGGCGCCGCGCTCGCGCAACGGCTGCTCGCCTCCCGGGCCGGCCAGGCGGCCGATAACCCCGCGGACGGGCTGCTGGCCCGGCTCGCCGCACAATGCGCCCTGCGCGCCCCGCTCTTCGATGCGGGCGCCGAGCGCGCCGCGCTCCTGTCCCTGCTGCACGAACTGGAAGTCCCCGCATGAACACCACCTCCGCCGCCGAACCCCGCCTCACCTCGCTGTCGCATGGCGGCGGCTGCGGCTGCAAGATCGCTCCCGGCGTGCTGTCCGAGATCCTCAAGGGGACCGCCCGCCTGCCGGTGCCGCCGGAACTGCTGGTGGGCATCGAGACGGCCGACGACGCGGCCGTCTACAAGCTCAACGAAGACCAGGCGCTGATCGCGACGACGGACTTCTTCATGCCCATCGTGGACGATCCGTACGACTTCGGCCGCATCGCCGCGACCAACGCGATCTCCGACGTGTACGCGATGGGCGGCAAGCCCATCATGGCGCTCGCGCTGGTCGGCATGCCGATCAACGTGCTGAGTACCACCACGATCGGCCGCATCCTCGAAGGCGGCGAGTCCGTCTGCAAGGCGGCGGGCATCCCCATCGCCGGCGGCCACACGATCGATTCCGTCGAGCCGATCTACGGCCTCGTGGCGCTGGGCCTGGTGCATCCGCAGCGCGTGAAGCGCAACGCCGACGCCCGCGCGGGCGACGTGCTGGTGCTGGGCAAGCCGCTCGGCGTCGGCGTGCTCTCCGCGGCGCTGAAGAAGGAGAAGCTCGACGCGGCCGGCTACGAACGCATGATCGCGACGACGACGCGCCTGAACACGCCCGGCCCCGAGCTGGCCGCACTGCCCGGCGTGCACGCGCTGACGGACGTCACCGGCTTCGGCCTCGCCGGCCACGCGCTGGAACTGGCGCGCGGCGCGAAGCTGTCGCTCGCGATCGACTGGAAGATGGTGCCGGTGCTGGAGGGCGTGCGCGAGCTGGCGTCGTCCGGCTTCGTCACCGGCGCGTCGGGCCGCAACTGGGCGGGGTATGGCGAAGACGTGGCGCTGCCCTCGGGATTCGCCGACGCCGACAAGGCGCTGCTCACCGATCCGCAGACCAGCGGGGGGCTGCTGGTGTCGTGCACGCCCGACAGCGTGGGCCAGGTGCTGGACGTGTTCCGGCGGCATGGGTTCGGGCAGGCGGCGGTGATCGGGGAGGCGAGCGCCGGAGGGAAGGCGCGGTTGACGGTGCGCTGAGCGCTTCGCGCCGGTGGGGTTCGCGTTCGCTCACCGTCGGCGGCATTCGCCGCCCCACCCTACAGCCGCAAGGCCACCCCAACCGCATCGCGGCGCGATGCGCTGCCTGTAGGGTGGCGACGCGACAGCGTCGGAAGGTGAGCGAACGCGAACCCCACCGATGAACCCTCACCGAAACCGCGCCGCCCTCTTCTCCACCGCCGCCATCACCGCCTCCCGCTGGTTCGCGCTCCCGATCAGCCGCTGCTGCTCGAACGCTTCGGCCACCAGCACCCGCGCCGCATCCACCGGCGACGCCGTCGCGAACAAGCGCTTGGCCGCGCGCACCGCGTCCGGGTTGCTGTTGGCGATCTGCCGCGCCATGCGGCGCGCTTCTTCCAGCGGCTCGGGGCTCGCGCGCGTCGCCAACCCCAGCGCCACCGCTTCCGCCGCACCGACGACCCGCCCCGTATAAGTCAGCTCGCGCGCCACGTCCCCGCGCACCAGCTCGGTCAGCAGCACGCAGCCGGCCATGTCGGGCACCAGGCCCCACTTGATCTCCATGACGGAGAGCTGCGCGTCCGGATGCACGATGCGCACGTCCGCGCCGAGCGCGACCTGCAGCCCGCCGCCGAAGGCCACGCCCTGCACGGCGGCGATCACCGGCACGGGCAGCTCGCGCCAGCCCCACGCCACCTGCTGCCAGAAGTTCGCGAGGCCGTGCGTGCGCGGCACGAGGTCGCCGATGCCCTCGCCGCCGCCCGCGATGCCCTCCAGGCTGGCCTTGTCGAGCCCCGCGCAGAAGGCGCGGCCTTCGCCGTGCAGCACCACGGCACGCACGGACGCATTCCCCCGCACCTGCGCGATCGCGGCGATCAACGCCTCGAACATGGCGTGGTCCAGCGCATTCATCTTGTCGGCGCGGACCATCGCCACCTCGGCGACGCCCTGCTCGTCCACGCTGACCTTCACCCTCGGTTCGCTCATCGTCTGCTCCTGTGGCGGCAAGCCTGCATTCTGCGCGAGGTCAGGCTTCTGACAGCCTGCCCGGCCGCGAGCGAACGCCTCCTCGCGCGCAACGGACCACGCAAAACTACCTAGGGCTTTCCCCCCTTTCTGCGGTGCAGCACGGCCACCACCATTGCGCCTTCGACGGGACCGCCGACGCGGCCCCCGCCAAGCCATGCCGGAGACCGCCAACTTGTCCGCTGAGACCATCCTCGAAACGCAGGGCCTGACGAAGGAGTTCAAGGGCTTCGTGGCCGTGAACAACGTCGACCTGAAGGTCAGGCGCGGCGACATCCATGCGCTGATCGGCCCCAACGGTGCGGGCAAGACGACCTTCTTCAACCTGCTGACGAAGTTCCTGCCGCCCACCCGCGGCCGCATCACGTACAACGGCACGGACATCACGCACGAACGGCCGGCCCAGACGGCCCGCCGCGGCATCGTGCGCTCGTTCCAGATCTCGGCCGTGTTCCCGCACCTCACCGCGCTGGAGAACGTGCGCGCCGCGCTGCAGCGCAACCTGGGCACCTCCTTCCACTTCTGGAAGCCCGAGCGCTCGCTGCACCACCTGCACGGCCGCGCGCTGGAACTGCTGCATGCGGTGGACCTGCAGGACTTCGCGAACGAGCTCACGGTGAACCTGCCTTACGGCCGCAAGCGCGCGCTGGAGCTCGCCACGACGATGGCGCTGGAGCCGGAGCTGATGCTGCTGGACGAACCCACGCAAGGCATGGGCCACGAGGACGTGCACCGCGTGACGCAGCTGATCAAGAAAGTGTCGCAGGGACGCACCATCCTGATGGTGGAGCACAACATGAACGTCGTCTCCTCCATCGCGGACCGCATCACGGTGCTGCAGCGCGGCGCGGTGATCGCCGACGGCCCGTACGCGGAGGTGTCGAAGAACCCGCAGGTGATCGAAGCCTACATGGGCTCGACCGAGAACGAACTGCAAGGCGCGCACTGAGCATGGCTGCCAACGAACTTCTCCGCATCGAGAACCTGCACGCCTGGTACGGCGAGTCGCACGTGCTCCACGGCGTGAACATGCGCGTCAACGAGGGCGAGGTCGTCTCGCTGCTGGGGCGCAACGGCGCCGGCCGCACGACGACCATGCGCGCCATCGTCGGCCTGACGGGCCGGCGCACCGGCTCCATCCGCATCCGCGGGCAGGAGGCGATCGGCCTCGCGCCGCACCGCGTCGCGAAGCTGGGCGTCGGCTACTGCCCCGAGGAACGCGGCATCTTCGCCAGCCTCTCGGCGGAGGAGAACCTGCTGCTGCCCCCGACGATCGCGCAGGGCGGCATGAGCGTGGACGAGATCTACGCCATGTTCCCCAACCTCCAGGAGCGCGCCGCGAGCCCGGGCACGCGCCTGTCCGGCGGCGAGCAGCAGATGCTGGCGGTGGCGCGCATCCTGCGCACCGGCGCGCGCCTGCTGCTGCTGGACGAGATCTCCGAAGGCCTGGCGCCGGTGATCGTGCAGAAGCTCGCCGAGACCATCCGCACGCTCAAGGCCAAGGGCTACACCATCGTGCTGGTGGAACAGAACTTCCGCTTCGCCGCGCCGCTGGCGGACCGCTTCTACGTGATGGAGCACGGCAAGATCGTTCGCGATTTCGCGCAGTCGCAGCTGCAAGAGAACATGGGAATGCTCCAGGAATACCTGGGCGTCTGAACAACATCCGTTTTCAACAAGGAGACCCTGCTATGAAAATGAAGACCCTCGCGGCCGCCCTGGCCCTCGGCTTCGCGGCCACCGGCGCCTTCGCCCAGGCCCAGACCGGCCCCGTGCGCATCGGTTTCATCACCGACATGTCCAGCCTCTACGCGGACATCGACGGCCCCGCCGGCGCCGAGATGATCAAGCTGGCCGTGCAGGACTTCGGCGGCAAGGTGCTGAACCGCCCGATCGAGGTGCTCACCGCCGACCACCAGAACAAGGCCGACGTCGCAGCCTCCAAGGCGCGCGAGTGGATCGACAGCCAGAACCTGGCCATGCTCGTCGGCGGCACCAGCTCCGGCACCAACCTGGCCATGGCCGGCATCGCCAAGGAGAAGAAGCGCCCCTTCATCTCCATCGGCGCCGGTTCGGCCCGCCTGAGCAACGAGGACTGCACGCCCTACACCATCCACTACGCCTACGACACCGTTGCGCTGGCCAAGGTGGGCGGCAGCGCCCTGGTCAAGGCCGGCGCGAAGAAGTGGTACTTCCTGACCGCCGACTACGCCTTCGGCCATTCGCTCGAAGCGGATGCCACCACGGTGGTGAAGGCCAACGGCGGCACGGTGGTCGGCTCGGTGAAGCACCCGCTGAACGCCTCCGACTTCTCGTCCTTCCTGCTGCAGGCGCAAGGCTCCAAGGCCGACATCCTGGCCATGGCCAACGCCGGCGGCGACTTCGTCAACGCGATGAAGGCGGCCAAGGAATTCGGCATCACCAAGTCGATGAAGGTCGCCGGCCTGCTGGTGTTCATCAACGACGTGCACTCCGTCGGCGTCTCCAACGCCGAGGGCCTGCAGGTGGCCGACAGCTGGTACTGGAACCAGGACGACGAGTCGCGCAAGTTCGCCAAGCGCTTCTTCGACAAGTACAAGCGCATGCCGTCTTCGCTGCAGGCCGCCGACTACTCCGCCACCATGAACTACCTGAAGGCGGTGCAGAAGGTCGGCACGACCGACGCCGACAAGGTGATGGCCGAGCTGAAGTCGATGAAGTACAACGACTTCTATCACAAGAACGCCAGCGTCCGCGCCGACGGCCGGATGATGCACGACATGTACCTGTTCCAGGTGAAGAGCGCCAAGGAGTCCACCACGCCCTGGGACTACTACAAGCTCGTGGCGAAGGTGCCCGGCGAGCAGGCGTTCACGACGGTGGCCGAGTCGAAGTGCTCGCTGCTGAAGAAGTAAGGACGTAGAGAGACAGGGGGCACGCCAGGCGTGCCCCTCACCCCAGCCCTCTCCCCAGAGGGGAGAGGGAGCAGAGACATATGGAAATCTTCGGCATTCCCCACCAGGCCTTCCTCGGCCAGCTGATGCTGGGGCTGGTCAACGGCGCGTTCTACGCGATGCTCAGCCTCGGGCTGGCGGTCATCTTCGGCCTGCTGGACATCGTGAACTTCGCCCACGGCGCGCTCTACATGGTCGGCGCGTTCGCCGCGTGGATCATGCTGGACAAGTGGGGCGTGAGCTACTGGTGGGCGCTGGTCCTCGCGCCGCTGATCGTCGGGGCGATCGGCGTCGTCATCGAACGCCTGTTCCTCAAGAGGCTGTACGGGCTCGATCCGCTCTACGGATTGCTGCTCACCTTCGGCCTCTCCCTCATCCTCGAAGGCGCCTTCCGCAGGGAGTACGGCGTCTCCGGCCAGTCCTATTCGGTGCCCGACCTGCTGTCCGGCGCCACGAACCTCGGCTTCATGATCCTGCCGAACTACCGCGCCTGGGTGGTGGTGGCCTCGATCACCGTGTGCCTGGCCACCTGGTTCCTGATCGAGCGCACGCGCCTCGGCGCCTACCTGCGGGCGGGCACGGAGAACGCGAAGCTGGTGCAGGCGTTCGGCGTCAACGTGCCGCTGATGGTCACGCTCACCTATGGCGCCGGCGCGGCGCTGGCCGGCCTGGCCGGCGTGCTCGCCGCCCCCGTGATCCAGGTGACGCCGCTCATGGGCTCCAACCTGATCATCGTCGTGTTCGCCGTGGTCGTGATCGGGGGCATGGGCTCCATCCTCGGCTCGGTGATCACCGGCCTGCTGCTGGGCATCGTGGAAGGCCTCACCCGCGTGTTCTACCCGGAGGCCTCCAACATCGTGGTGTTCGTGATCATGGCGATCGTGCTCATGGTCCGCCCGGCCGGCCTGTTCGGGAAGGAAGCCTGATATGTCGACTCCCTCCTCCACCGTCGCCGTCGAAGAACTGCCGGTCGAAACACCCAACGCCGCGGTCGCGCGCCACGGCCAGGGCATGAACAAGGCCGTGCGCTTCACCTACCTGGGGCTGCTGGTGCTCGCGCTGGTCGCGCCCCTGATCGGGCTGTACCCGGTGTTCGTGATGAAGCTGCTGTGCTTCGCGCTGTTCGCCTGCGCGTTCAACCTGCTGCTCGGGTTCACCGGCCTGCTGTCCTTCGGCCACGCGGCCTTCTTCGGCTTCGCCGCCTACGTGACCGGCTGGTTCGTGAAGGCGCAGGGCTGGACGCCGGAACTGGGCGTGCTGGCGGGCGTCGTCAGCGCGGCGCTGCTCGGGATCGTGTTCGGCGTCGTCGCGATCCGCCGCCAGGGCATCTACTTCGCCATGATCACGCTGGCGCTGTCGCAGATGGTGTTCTTCCTCTGCCTGCAGGCGCCATTCACCGGCGGCGAGGACGGCCTGCAGGGCGTTCCCCGCGGCAAGCTCTTCGGCGTGCTGCCCCTGGTGGACGACCGCGTCATGTACTACGTCGTGCTCGCGGTGTTCATCGCCTGCTTCCTGGGCATCCTGCGCATCGTCACTTCGCCCTTCGGCCAGGTGCTGAAGATGATCCGCGAGAACGAGCCCCGCGCCATCTCGCTGGGCTACGAGGTGGACCGCTACAAGCTGCTCGCCTTCGTGCTGTCCGCCTCCCTGGCGGGCCTCGCCGGCTCGCTGAAGACGCTGGTGATGAAGTTCGCGACGCTCTCGGACGTGCACTGGTCCATGTCGGGCGAGGTGATCCTGATGTCGCTGCTGGGCGGCGTCGGCACCTTCTTCGGCCCCGTGCTGGGTGCCGGCATCGTGATCGGCCTGCAGAACATGCTGGCGGACAAGGTGGGCGAATGGGTGACGGTGATCATCGGCGTCATCTTCGTGCTGTGCGTGCTGGCCTTCCGCAAGGGCATCGTCGGCGAATTGATGGCCTGGCGCGAGCGGCGCAACGCGAAGCGCTGAGCCCGGGCTGTCCTGCAGGTGATTGGCAGCGCCGCGCACGCGGCGTAACCTGCGTCTCCCACCCGAGGAGACGCGCATGAAGGACCTCTTTTCCCTGCAGGGCCGCGTGGCCCTGGTCACCGGCGGCTCGCGCGGCATCGGCCGCATGATCGCCACCGGCCTCCTGCACCAGGGCGCGAAGGTCTACATCACGGCGCGCAAGGCCGCGGCCTGCGATGCCACCGCGCGCGAGCTGTCGGAGATCGGGCCGTGCATCTCGCTGCCGATCGACGTCTCCACGGTGGAAGGCGCGCGCGCCCTCGCCGCCGAGGTGCAGCAGCGCGAGCCGGCGCTGCACATCCTGGTGAACAACGCCGGCGCCGCCTGGGGCGAGGACTTCGACAGCTTCCCCGAAACCGGCTGGGACAAGGTCGTCGACCTGAACATGAAGACGCCCTTCTTCCTCACGCAGGCGCTCCATGCCGCGCTGAAGGCGGGGGCGCGGGAGCGGCCGGCGAAGGTGATCAACATCGCGTCGATCGACGGCATCTCCGTGAATGCCTGGGAGACCTACTCGTACACCGCGAGCAAGGCGGGGCTGATCCACCTGACGAAGCGCATGGCGCTGCGCCTCGCGCAGGACAACATCGTCGTGAGCGGCATCGCGCCCGGCCCCTTCCCCTCCGACATGAACAAGCAGGCGCGCGACCACGGCGACGAGGTCGCCGACCGCGTGCCGGCGAAGCGCATCGGCAACACCGAGGACATGGCCGGCGCGGCGATCTATCTCGCGTCTCGGGCGGGGGATTACGTCGTGGGCGAGACGATCGTCGTCGACGGGGGCGTGACGATCGCGCGGGGGTAGGAGTCTTGTCATTGCGGACTTGACCCGCAATCCATGGGGCGCCCGCACGCGACGCCTCATGGATCCCGGGTCAAGCCCGGGATGACATCTCAGCCGCTTACCTGACGCCTTCCAGCGTGTAGTTCTGCGGCCCGCGGCTCGCGATCTTGATCGCGCCCACCTTGTTGCCCAGCTGCGCGCAACGGGCCAGCGACCAGCCCTGCTCCAGCCCGTGCAGCAGCGCGCCGCGCCAGGCATCGCCGCAGCCGGTGGGGTCGACGATGGCCTTCGGGCGCTCGGGCGGCACCAGCGTCACTTCGCCGTTCACCCACACCTCGCAGCCGTCGCCGCCCAGCGTGACGACCAGGCCGTTCACGCGCTTCGAGATCTCCGCGCTGCTCCACCCCGTGCGGTCCGACAGCATCTTGCCTTCGTAGTCGTTGACCGTGACCCACGTCGCCAGGTCGATGAAGTTGGCGAGCTCCTTGCCGTCGAACATGGGCAGGCCCTGGCCCGGGTCGAACACGAAGGGGATGCCGGCCGCCTTGAACTGCTGCGCGTGCTGCAGCATGGCGTCGCGGCCGTCGGGCGAGATCATGCCCAGCTTGATGTCGGGGCGCGCCTGCACCTGCACCTTGTGCGCCTGCATCATCGCGCCCGGGTGGAACGCGGTGATCTGGTTGTTGTCTCGGTCCGTCATGATCATCGCCTGCGCCGTGTAGGTGTCGTCGGCGCGCAGCACGAACTCGCTGCTGATGCCCAGGCTGTCCAGCCGCTGCAGGTAGTCGCCGCCGTCGCTGCCGACCGCGCCCATGGGCAGCGGCGTGCCGCCCAGGAGCTTCAGGCTGTACGCGATGTTGCCGGCGCAGCCGCCGAAGTCGCGGCGCAGGCTGGGGACCAGGAAGGACACGTTCAGGATGTGCAGCTGGTCCGGCAGGATCTGCTCGGCGAAGCGGCCCTCGAAGGACATGATGGTGTCGAAGGCGAGGGATCCGCAGATGACGGCGGCCATGGTTCTCTTTCTGGTTTCAGGGATAGAAGGCAAGCAGGCGGTAGCCCGCGACGCGGGCGGAGCCGCCGGTGTCCAGCGCGACGCCCACCGTGCGCGACCACTCGCCCGCGGCGGGGATCGCACCCTGCGCCGCGCCGAGTTCGGCCGGGGTGAGCACGCGGCGCGCGAGGGTCTGGTCCTGCGCGTCGGTGACGGTGAGTTCCATCGCCGGCACGGCGACTTCGACGGGCGCCGTGTTGCGCAGCGTGAAGGCGAGGCGATACGTGTCGCCGCGCAGCCGGTTGAAGCCGGAGCTGTCGATCACGATCGCCTCGATCTGCCGCGGCGCGGAGAGCGTGCAGTCCATCAGGCCGCACATGCGTTCCAGCACCGGCTTGAGCGCGGGCTGCGCGAGGGCGAGCCGGTCGCGGTCCTGGTAGCCGACCTGCAGCGCGAGCAACGCGCCGAGCAGCAGAACGAGCAGCGCCAGCACCATGCGCACGAAGGGCCGGCGCCAGAAGGAGCGGCGGCGCGCCTTGCGCACGAAGGAAACGTCCGGGACCTCCTCCTCTTCCAGCTCCAGCAAGGAAGGCGGCATCAGGTCCTCGGGCAGGATCTGGCTCTCGGTACCGGGCTCCGGCTGCTCGCCGAGGTCCTTCAGCGAGATTTCCGGCCGGCGGAAGATGAAGGGCGCGTCCAGCGGCGAGGGCTTCAGCGCCTCGGCCGCGCCCTCGTCGTCGAAGAAGCTGGAGGGATCGTCGGACCGGTCGCTGGTGGCGGGCGCGGGCTGGTCCGCGCTGGCGGGGACGGCGTCCGGCGCAGGTGCGGGTGCGGGTGCGCGGGCATAGAGCTCCGCGGGCCGTGTCTGCAGTTCGGCGGGGACGGTAGCGGGTTGCGGGGGAACGGCGCGCTGCGGCGCAGGGTCCGGCGGCGCGACCGGGGTGTCCTGCAGGCCCGCCGAGCGCGTGGCCTGCGCCTCCGGGAGGGCGCCGAGGACGGATTCGTCCGTGAGGTGCGCGGTGGCGTCGAACACTTCGCTGCAGTGGCCGCAACGCACCCAGCCCTCGGAGATCTTCAGCTGGTCCGGGACGACACGGAACATCGTGCCGCAGGCGGGACAGCTGGTGATCAGGCTCATGAGCCCGGGATTGTAGGGGGGCAGCTTGCTGGGGTGCGCTTCGCGCAACCCAGCCTACAGGGCCGCGAGGCGCCGAAGCAGGGTCAGACGGCGGCCGTCATGAGGATCCAGCCGTCCTCCTCGTCGCTCACCTGCAACTGGCAATACGGGGCGTAGGCGGCCTTCAGTTCGTCGGCCTGGCGCGACAGGATGCCGGCCAGCACGAGGTGGCCGCCCGCCTGCACGTGGCCGCGCAGCAGCGGCGCGAGCACCTTCAGCGGCGTCGCGAGGATGTTGGCCAGCACCGTTTCGTACTGGCCGCTGGCCATGTCCGGCAGGCCCGCAGCCACGGTCACGCCGTTGGCGCGCGCGTTGTCCTCGGTGGAGCGCACGGCGGCTTCGTCGATGTCGACGGCATCCACCGAGGCGGCACCGAACTTCGCCGCACCGATGGCGAGGATGCCCGAGCCGCAGCCGTAGTCCAGCACGCGCTGGCCGCGCGGCGCGTGGTTCGCGATCCAGCGCAGGCACATGCGCGTGGTGGGATGCGTGCCGGTGCCGAAGGCGAGCCCCGGGTCCAGCCGGATCACCTCGCGCGCCTGCGCCGGCGGTTCGTGCCACGTGGGCACGATCCAGAAGCTGGGCGTGATCTCCACCGGCTCGAACTGCGACTGCGTGAGGCGCACCCAGTCCTGGTCCGGCACGGCCTGGATGCCCAGCACCCTGCAGTCCGCGAAGAAGTCCTGCGGGGCGAGCAGCTGCGCGGCTTCCTGCGCCTGCGCTTCCCCGGAGAAGAGCGCGACGACGACCGAGCGCTGCCACCCTTCCCTGGGCGGCGGCATGCCCGGCTCGCCGAACAGGGCCTGCTCCGCCGGGGTCTGCGCGTCGGCGTCTTCCACCGACACGCTCAGGGCGTCGAGCGCCTCGAGCGCATCGCTCACGGGCTCGACGCGCTCTTCGGGGCAGAGCAGCCGCAGTTCGAACATGGAGGCCCTACCGTTTATGGTGCTTCAGCCACTCTTCCAGGTAGTGGATGTTGGTCCCGCCGCTCATGAACTTGGCATCGACCATCAGCTCGCGGTGCAGCGGGATGTTGGTCTTGATGCCTTCCACCACCGTCTCGCCCAGCGCGCCGCGCATGCGGGCCAGCGCCTGGTCGCGGGTGTCGCCGTGCACGATGATCTTGCCGATCATCGAGTCGTAGTTGGGCGGCACGAAGTAGTTGTTGTAGACGTGCGAGTCCACCCGCACGCCGGGGCCGCCGGGCTGGTGCCACAGCGTGATGCGTCCCGGCGAGGGCACGAAGTTGTACGGGTCCTCGGCGTTCACGCGGCACTCGATCGCGTGGCCGCGCAGCACGATGTCGCCCTGCTTGAAGGGCAGCTTCTCGCCGGCGGCCACCTGGATCTGCGTCCTCACGATGTCGATGCCCGAGATCAGCTCGGTCACCGGGTGCTCCACCTGCACCCGCGTGTTCATCTCGATGAAGTAGAACTCGCCGTTCTCGTACAGGAACTCGAAGGTGCCCGCGCCGCGGTAGCCGATCTTCTTGCAGGCCGCGGCGCAGCGTTCGCCGATCTTCTCGATCAGCTTGCGCGGGATGCCCGGCGCCGGCGCTTCCTCGATGATCTTCTGGTGGCGGCGCTGCATGGAGCAGTCGCGCTCGCCCAGGTAGACCGCGTTCTTGTGCTTGTCCGCGAGGACCTGGATCTCGATGTGCCGGGGGTTCTGGAGGAACTTCTCCATGTACACCGCCGGATTGCCGAAGGCGGCCTGGGCCTCGGCCTTCGTCATCTGCACGGAGTTGACCAGCGCCGCCTCGGTGTGCACCACGCGCATGCCGCGCCCACCGCCGCCGCCCGCCGCCTTGATGATGACGGGGTAGCCGACGGACTTGGCGATGCGGCGGATCTCCGCCGGGCTGTCCGGGAGTTCGCCTTCGGAGCCGGGCACGCAGGGCACGCCGGCCTTGATCATGGCCTGCTTGGCCGAGACCTTGTCGCCCATGGTCCGGATGTTGTCCGGCGTCGGGCCGATGAACTGGAAGCCGCTCTTCTCCACGCGCTCGGCGAAGTCCGCGTTCTCGGAGAGGAAGCCGTAGCCCGGGTGGATCGCCTCCGCGTCGGTCACTTCCGCCGCGGCGATGATGGCCGGCATGTTCAGGTAGCTCTGGGGCGAAGGCGGCGGGCCGATGCACACCGCCTCCTCCGCGAGCTTCACGTACTTGGCTTCGCGGTCGGCCTCGGAATAGACCATGACGGCCTTCACCCCCAGCTCGTTGCAAGCCCGCTGAATGCGAAGGGCGATCTCCCCGCGGTTCGCGACAAGGATTTTCTTGAACATTTGTTATTCGATGACGAACAGCGGCTGGCCGTATTCGACCGCCTGGCCGTTCTCGCAGAGGATCTGGGTGATCGTGCCGCCCTTGTCCGCCTCGATCTCGTTGAGGATCTTCATCGCCTCGATGATGCAGACCGTCTCGCCTTCCTTGACCTGGCTGCCCACTTCCACGAACGCCTTGGCGCCCGGTGCGGAGGCACGGTAGAAGGTGCCGACCATCGGCGACTTCACGGTGTGGCCCTTCGGGGCCTCCGGGGCCGCGGCGGGCGCCGGGGCGGCAGCAGCGGGTGCGAGGGCGGGCGCGGGAGCAGCGACGCTGGTCGCCTGCGGCATCACCATCGGCGCGGCGACCTGGCCGGCCGGGCTGCCCTTGACGATGCGGACCTTGCCCTCCGCTTCGGTGATCTCCAGTTCGGACACATTGGATTCCGACACCAGGTCGATCAGCGTCTTGAGCTTGCGCAAGTCCATGGAGGTTCTCCTGCCTCATTGAAAGAGAGGCGAATTTACAGCAAATTCCGCCTTCTTCGCTCTTTTTGCAGGATCGAGCGTTAGATTTTCACCATCGTTCTGAATTTGCGAACGACGCGGGGGACGGCGCGGCGCGCCTCAGGCGGCGGCGGACCAGGCTTGCAGGTCCGCCTCGCTGACCCGGCCCATTCTACGCTGGCGCACGCGTCCATCCGCCGCGAAAACGACGGAAAACGGCAGGCCGCCGGCCTGGTTGCCCAGGCTTCGGGTCAGCTCCGTGCCTTCCAGGCCGGCCAGGCCGATGGGGAAGGACACCGGCGTGCGTTGCAGGAACTTGCGCACCGCGGACGGTTGGTCGATGGCCAGGCCGACCACTTGCCAGCCGTTCGCCGCACGTTGGCGGTAGAACGCGTCGAGCAAAGGCATCTCCTCGATGCAGGGCGCGCACCAGGTCGCCCAGAAGTTCAGGAGCAGCGGCTTGCCCTGGATGGAGGCCATGGGCAGTTGCGTGCCTTGCGGCGTGTCGAAGGAAAGCGTCCACAGGCGCGCGGCCGCGGCGGGGTCGCCTTCGTCTTCGCGGGTCCGCCACCAGGCCAGGCCGGCACCGGCGGCGGCGGCCGCGACGGCGACGCCGCCCACGAGAAGCTTGCGGCGGTTCGGGGCGGGCGCGGGCGCGGGAGCGGTCACGGACTCAGTCATCGCCGGAAGCCTCCACCAGGGCGCGCACGGCGTCCAGGTCTCCGCGCGGCGTGCGGCCCTTGCTATCCGGCTTGAGCGCGCCGCGCAGGTCGTCGTGGTCGTAGACCAGCAGGTGCACGCCGATCGGTTCACCGAGTTCGCGGCTCATGCTGGAAAGGCTCAGGGCCTCGACGGAATCGCCGTTGAAGCCGGTGACGGTGCGGGGGGTGTAGTCCACGTTGTGTTCGATCAGCTTGATCTCCGCCGATTTCGGGTCGTCGCAAAAGAGCTGGACGTAGATGTCGGACAGGCGCGTCGCCGTTCCATGCCAGACCGCGCCGCCCAGGTACGGGCGGAATTCGGCGAGACGTTCCATCCAGGTCAGCGCCAGCCGGCGCAAGGCCGCGAGTTCGGCCGGCTGCGTGTCGCCGCAGAAGACGGAAATGTATTCCCGCACCGCGTCTTCCACCGTGTCGTTGTCCGGAAGGGCCGCGCGCGCGGGCAGTCCCAGCTGCTTGACGGCGCGGCGCTTGGCCGGCCCGTATTCCAGCCCCTCTTCCACGACCAGCCGGGCGGCGGTGGCGGCGATTTCGGCCTGCAGGGTGTCCATCGGGTGCATTCTGCATGGACGCGGCAGCCCCGGGCCCCTAGAGTGCTTTCGTTCCCCCTTCCGGAGCCGGGCATGCAAAGCACGATGATGGCCACGCCGCTGTCGCTGAACCACCTGCTGGAGCGCGCGGGCCAGCTGTTCCACCGCAACGAGATCGTTTCGCGCCTGCCGGACAAGTCCCTGCGCCGGCATGCGTATGGCGAGTTCTACCGCCGCACCCGGTCGCTGGCTTCCGCCCTGCAGAAGCTGGGGCTGCAGAAGGGCGAGCGCGTCGCCACGCTCTGCTGGAACCACCACGCGCACCTGGAGTGCTACTTCGGCATCCCGGCGGCCGGCGGCGTGATGCACACCCTCAACCTGCGCCTCTCCCCCGATGAGATCGGCTGGATCGCAGGCGACGCGAAGGACCGCTTCCTGGTCGTCGACGACGTGCTGCTGCCTCTCTACAAGCAGTTCGCCGGGCTGCACCGGTTCGAGAAGGTGATCGTGTTCCCGTTCTCGGGCGCGGCCGTCCCGGAGGGATTCACGGACTACGAGCAGCTGCTGGCCGACGCGGACCCCGAGGGCTTCCGCTACGCCGCGCACGGGGAGGACGACCCGGTGGCGATGTGCTACACGTCCGGCACGACGGGCCGGCCGAAGGGCGTCGCGTATTCCCACCGCTCCACGATCCTGCACACGCTGGTGGCGAGCCTCGGCGACTTCTGGGGCCTGCGGGGCACGGACGTCGTCATGCCGGTGACGCCCATGTTCCATGCGAACAGCTGGGGCATGCCGTACGGCGCGGTGATGATGGGCGTGAAGCTGGTCTTCCCGGGACCGCACCTGCACCCGGAGGACCTGCTGGACCTGATGCAGGTCGAGCCGCCGACGCTGTCGCTGGGCGTGCCCACGATCTGGATGAGCCTCATCCAGACCTACGACGCGTCGCAGGCGAAGGAGTCGCCGCATCACGGGCGCTGGAAGCTCCCGCGCGGCATGCGCTCGCTCGTGGGCGGGGCCGCCGTGCCGGAATCGCTGATCCGCGCCTTCGACCGGCACGGCATCTGGATCGAGCAAGGCTGGGGCATGACCGAGACTTCGCCCGTGTGCACCATCTCCTATCCGCGCGCCGAGCTGCAGGGGGCGAGCGAGGACGAGAAGTACCGCCGCGCCGCCATGGCCGGCGTGCCCGTGCCGCTGGTGGACCTGCGCGTGATCGGCGACCAGGGCGAGCAGCCGTGGGACGGCAGGAGCGTGGGCGAGATCCAGGTGCGCGGCCCCTTCATCACGGGCAGCTACCACGAGGTGCCGGTGAGCCCCGAGAAGTTCACGGCCGATGGGTGGCTGCGCACCGGGGACGTGGCGAGCGTCGACGAACTCGGCTTCGTGCGCATCACGGACCGCACCAAGGACCTGATCAAGTCCGGCGGCGAGTGGATCTCCTCCGTGGACCTGGAGAACGCGCTCATGGCCCACCCCGCGGTGGCCGAGGCGGCCGTGATCGCCATCCCCGACGAGAAGTGGAGCGAGCGCCCGCTGGCCTGCGTCGCGCTGAAGAAAGACGCCGACGCCCACCCCGGCGACCTCAACGCCCACCTGCTGCAGCACGGCTTCGCGAAGTGGCAGCTGCCCGAACGCTACGAGTTCATCGAAGCGGTGCCGCGCACGTCCACGGGCAAGTTCTGGAAGCTGAAGCTGCGGGAGCGGTTCCCGAAGTAGAAGACGGACATCCGAACGCAAAGGGCGCAAAGGTTTCGCAAAGGGCGCGAAAAATATCCTTGTTGAATTCTTTTGCGTCCTTTGCGGGTTCTTTGCGTCCTTTGCGTTCGGATGTCCGCTTTCTGCTGCCCGGATAATCGCCCCCCATGCACATCCACATCCTCGGCATCTGCGGCACGTTCATGGGGGGACTGGCCGCGCTCGCCCGCGAGGCGGGCCACCAGGTCACGGGCTGCGACGCCGGCGTCTATCCGCCCATGAGCGACCAGCTGCGCGCCCTGGGCATCGACCTGATCGAGGGTTTCGGCACCGAGCAGCTCGCCCTGAAGCCCGACGTCTGGGTCGTGGGCAACGTCGTTTCGCGCGCGCGCCAGGCCGACGGCACGCCCCGGTACCCGCTGATGGAAGCGATCCTCGACCAGGGCCTGCGCTACACCAGCGGCCCGCAGTGGCTGGCCGAGCACGTGCTGCAAGGCCGCCACGTGCTGGCCGTCGCGGGAACCCACGGCAAGACGACGACCACCTCGATGCTGGCGTGGATCCTCGAGCACGCGGGGCTGCAGCCGGGCTTCCTGGTCGGCGGCGTGCCGCTCAACTTCGGCGTCTCCGCGCGCCTGGGCAACCTGGCGCGTCCCTTCACGCCCTTCGTGATCGAGGCCGACGAATACGACACGGCCTTCTTCGACAAGCGCAGCAAATTCGTCCACTACCGCCCGCGCACCGCCATCCTGAACAACCTGGAGTTCGACCACGCGGACATCTTCGACGACCTCGCCGCGATCGAGCGCCAGTTCCACCACCTCGTGCGCACCATCCCCTCGACGGGTCGCGTCGTGACCAACGGCCTGGAGGAAAGCCTCGCGCGCGTGCTGCACCAGGGCTGCTGGAGCGAGATGCGCAGCTTCGGCAGCGCGGTGAGCGACTTCCGCGCCGAGGGCGAGCCGGTGAAGTTCGACGTGCTGGAGCAAGGCCACCGCGTCGCCCAGGTGCATTGGGACGTTGCCGGCGTGCACAACCAGCTTAATGCGCTGGCCGCCATCGCCGCCGCGCAGCACGTGGGCGTGACGCCCGCGACCGCCGCGGCCGCCCTGCGCGAGTTCCGCAACGTCAAGCGGCGCATGGAAGTGCGCGGCGTCGCCAACGGCATCACCGTCTACGACGACTTCGCGCACCACCCGACGGCCATCCGCACCACCATCGACGGCCTGCGCCGGCAGGTCGGGTCCGCTCGCATCCTGGCGGTGTTCGAGCCCCGCAGCAACACGATGAAGCTCGGCACGATGAAGGCGCAGCTGCCCTGGAGCCTGGAGCAGGCCGACCTGTCCTTCTGCCACGCCGGCGGGCTCGGCTGGGACCCGGCCGAAGCGCTGGAGCCGATGGGCGACAAGGCGCGCGTGGTGCAGTCGATCCCGGAAGCCGTCGAACAGCTGAAGGCGGTAGCGCGCCCCGGCGACCACATCCTGTGCATGAGCAATGGCGGCTTCGGCGGCATCCACGCGAAGCTGCTGGAGAGCCTCGCCGGCTAGGAGCCTGCGCGGCAGAGAAACGGGCCTGCGCCGGTGCCTGGAAGCGTGCCAGGCTAGGCGCGGCCGACGCCGTGTAGTTCATCTACACAAGGAGGTCGCAACAACGCATGGCACGCTTCCAGGCACCGGCCCGAAGGGTTGGGCCGAGAAGGGGGCGCCTGCGTCGTTGCGAAAGCGGGTCAAGCCGTCCAGGCTTGACCCACTTTCGCGCCTAGCATCCGCCCCCTTCTCGGCCCAACGCAGGCCCGTTTCTCTGCCGCGCAGGCTCCTAGCCCCGGTCCGGCATCAGCGGCAGCGGCGCCGTCAGGTCGTTGGGCGCCGCGCCGGGCAGGTTCGACGGGCGCGGCGACGAGTCCATCACGGAGAAGTACACGCTCTGCTCCGGCAGGACGGAGTCGCGTGCCGCCGGTGCGCGCGCCGCACTGGCCAGCGCGCGCTTGGGGTTCGACGTGATCGAGCCCACCACGTACAGCGCGGACAGCACGCGCGCGAGCTGCTCGTCGCCCATGCCCGTGGACTGCTGCAGGCCGTTGAAGTTCATGCCCGGACGGCTCACCAGTTCGCGCATCACGAGCAGGTGGGCGTCCTTCAGCTGCCGCTGCGGCAGGCGCGGCGGGCGGCGGAAGAAGAGCGGCTGGTTGCGGTAGTGCGGCGGCAGCAGGTCGCGCTGCGTGCGCTGTGCGAATTGCCACATCACCTGCGAGACGCTCGCGCGCGGGTAGTTGGGCGGGATGGACACGGCGCCGTGGTCGCGGATGCACCAGCTCGCATCCGCGAAATCCTTCGCGGCCACGCCCGGCATGACGGCGGCCCCGAGCTTCAGGTCCACGACGGCGAGCAACTGGCGGTCGTGCAGCACTTCCCACGAGCCGGAGTTCAGGCTGGGTTGCTGGTCCGCGATGCTGGAGGCCAGCGCGAACTGCGCCAGCGTGGTCTGCAGCCAGCCCGAGAACTGGTTCAGCACCTGGATGCAGCCCGCCTTGTCGGCGAGGTTGAAGGTCACGGCCGGCTTGAAGCCCGGCGCGGTGATCGGCTGGGAGAAAGCCACGGGCCGGTCGACGTCGGCCAGCGCGAGCTGCACCGAGCGCCCGGACGGCACGGCGGGCTGCACGCGCAGGTGCTCGTTGGCCATCAGCAGCGTCCGGCTGCCTTCGAGCCACCAGGCATCGGCGTCGGCGAACGCGCCCAGCTCCCAGCTCGCCCTGGGCGAACTGGCGGCTGCGGCCGCGTCGGCTGCCGTCTTGTGTTGTGCCTCCGTATACCCCGCCAGTCCCAGGCGGAGCACGGGGACCTCGATGGTCATGTGTTCCCTCCTCGGGCTCCCCTTGTGCCCCGAGTCGAAACGAATATACAGACCGTGTTACGGGATGTAAATACTCCGCGAGAACGAAAGGACTTAGCGCCCTCGCCGCTGCTGCACGGCGCGTGATAGCACGTCGAGCACTTCGAGCGATTCGCCCCAGCCGATGCACGCGTCCGTAATGCTTTTACCGTACTCCAGCGCCTGCGGATCGTCCTTGCCCGGCGTGAACTTCTGCGCACCGCCGCTCAAGTGGCTTTCGATCATCACGCCGAAGATGTTGCGCGAACCGGACGCGATCTGTGCTGCGATGTCCTTCGCGACGGTCAACTGGCGCTCGTGCTGCTTGCTGCTGTTGGCGTGGCTGCAGTCCACCATCAGCACCGGGGGCAGCTTCGCCGCTTCCAGTTCGCGGCACGCAGCGGTGACGCTGGCCGCGTCGTAGTTCGGCGCCTTGCCGCCGCGCAGGATCACGTGGCAGTCGCGGTTGCCGTTCGTTTGCACGATCGCCACCTGGCCGTTCTTGTGCACCGAGAGGAAGTGGTGGCCGCGCGCCGCGGCCTGGATGGCGTCGGTCGCGATCTTGATGTTGCCGTCGGTGCCGTTCTTGAAGCCGATGGGCGCCGACAGGCCCGAGGCCAGCTCGCGGTGCACCTGGCTCTCCGTCGTGCGCGCACCGATCGCGCCCCAGGAGATCAGGTCGCCGATGTACTGCGGCGAGATCACGTCGAGGAACTCGCTGCCGGCGGGCAGGCCCAGGCGGTTGATCTCGATGAGGAGCTGGCGCGCGATGCGCAGGCCCTCGTCGATGCGGTAGCTCTCGTCGAGGTAGGGATCGTTGATCAGCCCCTTCCAGCCCACGGTGGTGCGCGGCTTCTCGAAGTAGACGCGCATCACCACCTCCAGCGTGTCCGCGTACCGCGTGCGCGCCTCCTTCAGCTTGCGCGCGTAGTCCAGTGCCGCCCCCGGGTCGTGGATCGAGCACGGCCCCATCACCACCACCAGCCGGTCGTCCGTGCCGGCCATGATGTCGTGGATCCGGCGGCGGGTGCCGCTGATCAGGGCTTCGACCGGCGTGCCGCGGATCGGGAAGAACCGGATCAGGTGTTCGGGGGGAGGAAGCACGGTGATGTCCTTGATGCGCTGGTCGTCGGTCTGGCTGGTCTTGTCGACGGGATGCGCATACCAGGCGTCGGTGGCGGCGGTGGCTTTCGGGCTCATGACGTGCTTTCGGGGAGGGTGGTTTTTCGCGGGCCCAAGAAAAAACCGCCGGGGGTGCCGGCGGTTTGTTCGAGGTTCTTTGCGTCTTCGTTCTTACGGGTACGCTCGGATCTCTCTTCCGCCGGGGGCGCTGGAGAACCAAAAGTAGCCAAAAAAGAAACCGCGAACGGGACGCATGGATTCAATGTAGCACAAGCTGCTGACACGGCCCGCAACGGGGCCTTCGGCGCGTGGCTTCAGCGCCGCAGCTTCTGCCACCACTGGAGCGCGCGCTCCTTCTGCGGCTCGGTGAGCGCGCCGAAGTCGGAGCCGGCGGCTTCCTCGCGCGCGAGCCACTGCTCGTGGACGTCCACCAGCAGCGTGCCCTCGCCCAGCGTGCGCCAGGCGACGAGGGTGAATTCCTCCGGCGTCACGTGCAGTTCGCCGCTGCCCCAGGGGTCCACGTCCAGCAGCCACTGGCCGATCAGCACGCGGAAGTTGTTCAGCGCCTGCAGGTAGCCCGCGTATTCGTAGAGGCCGCGCCAGTCCAGGCCGAGGTTCACCACCAGCGTGCGGTGGTCGCGCAGGACGTTGAGCATGTCCATGAGCAGCGGGGCGGCGTACTCGCGTCGGCGGTCCAGCCGCAGCCCCGCCGCGACGCCTTCGGCCTGCAACGCGAGATGCTGCATGTCCTCCGAAAGCTGCCGGCTGTCCTCGTCCGCCAGCTCGCTGCGCAGCAGGTTGCTCAGTTCGCCGAACGACAGGCTCGGGACATGGGCGGAGAGGCGCGATGTGGGCGGCAGGGTTTCCATACGGAAATGGGCTTAAGGGGCTGGAGTATCCCGCACCCGCGAAACGCTGCAATGGGATTGGTCCTACGTTCATGTAGGACGCGTCCGTGCGTCCGCCCTGCGGCGCCTGGCAGGGCGCAGGCGGCAGCCGCCGCCTACTTCCTCACGCGCTGGGCGTCAGGCCGTACCGCCGAAGTCGCAGCAAGGTCGCCGTCACCGTCAGGCGGTGCCGCCGACGGTGAGTCCGTCGATGCGCAGCGTCGGCTGGCCCACGCCGACCGGCACGCTCTGGCCCTCCTTGCCGCAGGTGCCCACGCCCGTGTCCAGCTTCATGTCGTTGCCGATCATGGTGACGCGCGTGAGCGCGTCGGGGCCGTTGCCGACGATGGTCGCGCCCTTCACCGGGTACAGGATCTTGCCCTTCTCCACCCAGTAGGCCTCGCTGGCGGAGAACACGAACTTGCCGGAGGTGATGTCCACCTGGCCGCCGCCGAAGTTGGTGGCGTACAGGCCCTTGTCGATGCTGGCCACGATTTCCTCGGCCGGGCGGTCGCCCCCCAGCATGTAGGTGTTCGTCATGCGCGGCATCGGGATGTGCGCATAGCTCTCGCGCCGGCCGTTGCCGGTGGGCGCCACGCCCATCAGGCGGGCGTTCAGCGAGTCCTGGATGTAGCCACGGAGGATGCCGTCCTCGATCAGCACGTTGCGCTGGCTCGGGTTGCCCTCGTCGTCGACGTTGAGCGAGCCGCGGCGGTCGGCGATGGTGCCGTCGTCCAGCACGGTCACGCCGGGCGCGGCGACGCGCTGGCCGATGCGGCCCGAGAACGCGCTCGAGCCCTTGCGGTTGAAGTCGCCTTCCAGGCCGTGGCCCACCGCCTCGTGCAGCAGGATGCCGGGCCAGCCGGGGCCGAGGACGACGGTCATCTCGCCGGCGGGCGCCGGGCGGGATTCGAGGTTGGTCATCGCGGACTTCACCGCGTCGTCCACGTAGGACTGCAGCTGCGCGTCGGTGAAGTAGGCGAGGCCGAAGCGGCCGCCGCCACCGCCGGAGCCCATCTCGCGCCGGCCGTTCTGCTCCGCGATCACCGTCACGGACAGGCGCACGAGCGGACGCACGTCGGCCGCGATCGTGCCGTCGGCACGCGCCACCAGCACCACGTCGTATTCGCTGGCGAGCCCCGCCATCACCTGCGCCACGCGCGGGTCCTTGGCGCGGGCCATCTGTTCCACGCGCTCCAGCAGCTTGACCTTGGCCGTGCTGTCGAGGGTGGCGATGGGATCCAGCCCGCCGTACAGCGAGCGGCTGCCCGCGACCTGCTGCGCGGGCACCTTGGCGCGGGCGTTCTTCGCGGCTGCGGCGATGGAGCGCACGGTGCGCGCCGCGTCGAGCAGCGAGGCTTCGGAGATGTCGTCGGAATAGGCGAAGGCGGTCTTCTCGCCGCTGACCGCGCGCACGCCCACGCCCTGGTCGATGCTGAAGCTGCCCGTCTTGACGATGCCTTCTTCCAGGCTCCAGCCTTCGCTGCGCGTGTACTGGAAGTAGAGGTCGGCGTCGTCGACGCGGTGCGCCCGGATTTCCGCCAGCGCGCGCGCCAGGTGGGTTTCGTCCAGCCCGAAAGGCTCGAGCAGCAGCGCCTTGGCGGTCGCGAGGCGTTCGATCGTGGGTTCGCGGGAGATCATCGGCCCATTGTAGGGGCCGGGTCTTGCCCCCGTGGCACGACAGGATCAGCCGGAGAAGGTCCTCAGCAGTTCGGGCCGGCCCAGGTCGTCCAGCAGCGCCTGCGCGTCGCGATAGCGATCCCCCGGGGCCTTGGCGAGCAGGCGGTCCATGATGGGCTGCAGCGCCCCGAGGTCCGGCGGCAGCGGCGGCGGCGGCGCCGTGAGGTGGCGCGCCAGCAGCAGGTCCAGGGTCTCGCCCGTGAAGGGACGCTGGCCCGTCAGCATCTCGTGGAACATCACGCCCAGGCTGTACAGGTCGCTCGCGGGCGTCACCGCGCCCCCGCGCGCCTGTTCCGGGCTCAGGTAGTAGGGCGTGCCCACCACTTCGCCGTGGCGCGTCTCGGCGAGGCCCAGCGACGTGTCCTGGTGCAGCGCCTTGGCGACGCCGAAGTCCGCCAGGGCCACGGTCCCGTCCCGGCGCAGCATCACGTTCTCCGGCTTCAGGTCGCGATGGATGATCCCCTGCGCATGCACCACCTGCAGCGCCTCGGCCACCTGGCGCACGACGTCGACGACACGCTCCGTCATCATGCCCGCGCGCAGCTCGCCGCGCAGGTCGCCGCGCTCGAAGTACTCCATCGCGATGTACGCGTGGTCGTCGGAGAAGCCCTGGTCGTAGATGCGCGTGACGTGCGGCACCTGCAGGCGCGACAGCAGCGCGTATTCCTGGATGAAGCGCGCGAGGCTCGCGCCCTCGGTGGTCGCCGAGGCCTGCAGCACCTTCAGCACCACCGGCAGGCGGTCCGCCTCGCGCTCGGCGAGGAACACCTCGGTGGTGTGGCCGGACGCGATCTTGCGCACGAGGCGGAAACCCTTCAGCCGCGGCGGCTCCTCGCCGGGGCCGAACTGGTGGTCCTTCATCGTGGAGAGCTTGTTGCGCAGCGCCCCCTTCACCGCGCGGGCGGTGATCTCGGAGTTGACCTCCACCGCTTGGCGCACGTCCTCGGCGCTCACGGCCAGGCCGTCGGCTTCCGGCACGCCGCCCGCTTCCAGCCCCAAGACTTCGGCGATGTCCAGCCACGCATGGCGGCCGCGCACTTCCACCGAGGTCCTGCCGCCGGTCTCCACGCCGCTGCCGGCACGCGCCAGCACCGCGTCGCTGGCGACCACGGTCCAACCGAGCTCCTTGCTCGCGCCCTGCAGGCGCGCCGCCGTGTTCACGGTGTCGCCGATCGGCGTCGTCTCTTTCGCCGGCCCCGTGCCGAGCTGGCACACGGTGACGCCGCCGGCATGCAGGCTCACGCCGATGGCGAACTCCGGCAGTCCGCGGTCGGCGAAGCGCTGCTGCAGCCAGCCGCGGAAATCGTGCGCCGCCACGGCGAGCGCCAGGGCCGCCGCCACGGCACGCCGCGCGCCGACGCCCGCGCCGCCCTCGTCGGTGAAGACCGCCATGAGGCCGTCGCCCATGAACTTCAGGTGCTGCCCGCCCTGGCGCAGCACGGGCACGGAGGTGCGCTCGAAGTACTGCGTGAGCAGCTGCGCGACCTCGTTCGAGTCGAGCTTCTCGGCGATCGAGGTGAAGCCGCGGATGTCGGAGAAGAGCACGGTGGCCTCGACGTCCTGCTGCGGCTGCGCGCCCGCGGGCGGCTGCGCGAGCAGCGGCACGTCCTGCGGGCGGCCGCCCAGGCTCGCCAGGAAGGCGTGGCGCAGGTCCTCCTCCCGCGCCTGCACGGCGGAGCGGATGCTGTCCTCGATGCGCCCGCGCTTCTTCAGCAGCGCCCCGAGCGCTTCCAGCAGCTCGTCCCGCGTGAAGGGCTTGGCGAGGTAGTCGTCGGCGCCGGACTTCATGCCGCGCCGCATGCTGGCGCGGTCGTCCAGCGCAGTCAGCATCAGCACCACCGTGGTGGCGAGCGCGGGGTCGGTCCGCAGGGCCTCGACGAGCGCGAAGCCGTCGAGGCCGGGCATGTTGATGTCGCTGATCACGACGTCCGGGCGCAGGCTGCGCGCGGCGGCCAGCCCCTCGCTCCCGTTCACGGCGACGGAGACGGCGTAACCCTCCAGCTTCAGCAGGCGGGCGAGGTTGTTGCGGATGGCGGCGTCGTCCTCGACGACCAGGACGGTGGTCATGATGTCCTCGCGAGTTCCAGCAGCACGGCGTCGTCGAGGCCGGCGCGCCCTTCGGCCACCGCGCGGGCGAAGGCCTGGTGGGCCAGCGCGCCGAGCGCGGCATCGAAACCGGCCGCGCGCGCCGCCTCCAGCGCGAGCCGCGTGTCCTTGTGCAGCAGCGTGACGTGGGCTCGCGGCGCATAGTCGCCGGCCAGCGCGCGCCGCATGCGGTCGGAACCGATCCAGCTCTGGCCGCTGGACTGCTCGATGACGTCCAGCGTGCGCGCCGCGTCCAGGCCGAGGCGCTCCGCCAGGGCGACGGCTTCCGCGGCACCGGCGAGGTTGATCGCCGCGAGCAGGTTGTTGACCAGCTTGGTCCGCGCGCCGTCGCCGGGACGCATCCCCACCCGGAACAGCTTGCTGCTCAGGTCCCGCAGCAGCGGGAGGTGCGCGTCGAACACCGCGTCCTCGCAGGCCACCATGAGGCTCATGGTGCCTTCGCGCGCGCGTTCCGGGCCACCCGACATCGGCGCGTCGATGGGCGCCAGCCCGCCGGCCTGCAGGCGGGCGGCCAGTTGCTCGACGTCGCCCGGGCCCAGGGTGGGGCACAGCAGCACGGCGCGTCCGGGCGCGAGCGAAGCCGCCGCGCCATCGGGCCCGAACAGCACCTGCTCCGACTCGGCGGCATCCACCACGCACACGACCAGCACGTCGGCACCGGCAGCGGCCGCCGCGGGATGCGGCGCGGCGGAGGCGCCGAGCTGCACGAGGGCTTCGACGCGGGAAGGAACGAGGTCGCAGGCCTGCACGCGCCAGCCGCGCGCAAGCAGGCGGCGGGCCATGCCGCCGCCCATGTTGCCGACGCCGACGATGCCTGCCGTCCCGACGATGCTTGTGTCCGCCCCTTGCGGCGCGGCCCTTCCGAGTCCACCATCCATCGGCCGCGATTATGGTGGCCTCCGGCCGGGCTGCACCCGGGCATCCCCCATTGAGCAGACGGAGTGTGCGAAACGACCATCCATACTTCAGGCCGGGAACAGAGTGACCTGGCACACGAGAGGGGGAGACGTGATGCAGACCGGCGGGGTGAAGCCGCCCCGGGAAGAAGTCCAGCAGCGGCTGCTGGAACTGCTGGCCGAACAGAGCCGGCGCGTGCCGATCGCGGTGGGCTGCCTGCTGGTGGTCGTCGCGCTCATGGCGGGCCAGCGCATGCCGGCGTGGATCCCTTCCATCTGGCTGGTGGCGGCGATCGCGGTGCTGCTGGTGCGGCGCGACTGGCTGGGCAAGCTGCCGTCCCAGGTGGAGGTCCCCACGCGCGACCGTGTCCGCACCGCCATCGCGCTGAGCTTCACCAACGGCTGCGTGCACGGGCTGATGCTCGCGGCCTTTCCCGTCCTGCCCGATGCGGAGCGCTCCTTCGTCACGCTGCTGGTGCTCGGCCTGTGCACGGGTGCCGTGGGGACCACCGCGGGGCACCGGCGCATCTACCTCGCGTACCTGCTGCCGGCGGCAGGCTCGCTGCCCATCTGGTGGCTGATCAATCCCGGGGGTCCGACCGCGGGCTGGACGGAGCTGTCGCTGTCCGTCCTGAGCGCGCTGTACCTGTGGCTGCTGGTCGGCGTGGCCGACAACGCATGGCGCAACTTCAGCGAGTCGGTGCAGATCCGGTTCCAGGACCGCGAGATGGCCGTGCAGCTGCGCGAGGCCCTCGCCCAGGCGCAGCAGGCCAACCAGGCCAAGACGCGCTTCCTGGCCGCGGCGAGCCACGACCTGCGGCAGCCGCTGCACACCATCGGCCTGCTCGTGGCCGCCCTCTCGCTGCGGCCCATCGAAGGCCGTGACCGCGAGGTGGTGGACCTCCTCAGCCAGGTGACGGTCGCCCTGTCCGAACAGCTCGACCAGCTGCTGGACATCTCCAAGCTCGACGCCGGCGTGGTGGAGCCGGACAGGAAGATCGTCGACCTCGGCGAGATGCTGCGCATGCACCACGCCGAGATGCGCGCGGCGATCGAGGAGAAAGGCCTGCGCGCCGTGCTCGATGCGCCCACCGGCGTGCGCTGCTGGACCGACCCGGCCCTCGTGCTGCGCGTGCTGCGCAACCTGACCGAGAACGCCATCAAGTTCACGCAGGAGGGCCACATCGCGCTGCGCCTGCGCATCGAGGACGGCGTGGGCGTCGTCACCGTGGAGGACACCGGCCGCGGCATCCCGCCGGAAGAACAGGTGATGGTCTTCGAGGAGTTCTACCAGGTCGACAACCCGGAGCGCGATCGCGCCAAGGGCCTGGGCCTCGGCCTGTCCATCGTGCGGCGCCTGTGCACGCTGCTCGGCATCGCGCTGGAGCTGCGCTCGGTGGAAGGACAGGGCACGTCCATGGTGCTGAAGGTTCCGCTGGAAACGCTGGGCGCGCTGGCACCCGTGCCCGCACAAGGCGCCGGCAAGCAGGACTTCGCGGGCCTGACGGTGCTGGTGATCGACGACGAGCGTTCCGTGCGCATGGGCATGCGCGTCCTGCTGGAGGAGCTGGGTTGCCGCTTCATCGAGGCCTGCACCATCGAGGAAGCCACGCGCGAGGCGACGCGCACCCGGCCGGACGTGATCCTGGCCGACATGCGCCTGCGCAACGGCGACACGGGCATCGCGGCCATCCACAGCATCGTGGCGGCGGTGGGGAGCACGCCCGCGGTCCTGATCAGCGGCGACACCGCGGCGGACCGGCTGCAGGAAGCCAACCGCGCCGGCATCAAGCTGCTGCACAAGCCCGTCAGCCTGCCCATCCTGCAGGCGGAACTGGGGCGCATCCTGAACGAGAAGGGACCGCGCCATGAGCCCGCCGCCCGCTCCTGAAGCCCCCGCGGCCGCGCCTCCCGCCCCGCAGGGCCTGCGCTGGATTTCCCGCGACTACGGCGCGCTGCGCCAGGAGGCGCGCGGCGGCACCGTCTACGACGCGGTGATCGTCGGCAGCGGCTATGGCGGGGCCATGGCGGCGTCCGCCTTCGCCGGCCTGCGCGATGCGCAAGGCCGTGCGCTGCGCATCTGCGTGCTCGAACGCGGCAAGGAATACGCACCGGGCATGTTCGCTTCCAGCCTGCAGGAACTGCCGCCGCACGTGCGCGTGCACCGCCGCGGCCGCGCCCAGGCGATGGGCCGCGCCGACGCCCTGCTCGACCTGCGCGTCGGCCCGCACGTGTGCACGCTGGTGGGCAACGGCCTGGGCGGCACGTCGCTGATCAACGCGGGCGTGATGGAGAAGCCGCGCTGGCTGGACGGCCAGCCCGTGCCGGAAGCCTTGCGGCGCGACCTCGCGGACGAAGACTTCCTGCGCGAAGTGAAGCAGGCCCTGCACGCGAGCGGCACGCTGGCCGACGACCATCCCCGGCTGCACGGCGAGCGCCTGCCCAAGGCGCAGGCGCTGCGCAAGGTGGCGCGCAATTCGGGGCTGCGCTTCCGCGACGCGGAGATCACCGTGCAGACGCGCCCCGGCGACCCCGACGTGCCGGCCTGCACGCTGTGCGGCGACTGCATGACGGGGTGCAACGTGGGCGCGAAGCGCTCGCTGGACACCACGGTGCTCGCTCGCGCGCACGCCGCAGGGGTGGAGCTGTACACCGGCGGCACGGTGCTGAAGGTGGAGCCGCATGCCGACGGCGGCTGGGTGCTGCACACGGTCTACACGGACCGGTCGCTGCGCGAGCGGCACCAGGCGCAGCCGGTGCGCGCCCGCAAGGTGGTGCTCGCGGCCGGCACGCTGGGCAGCACGGAGATCCTGATGCACTCCGCCGGAGCGCTCTCGCTGTCGCGCCGCCTCGGCTCGGGGTTCTCCTGCAACGGCGACAACCTCGTGGCGGTGCAAGGCGCGCGCCATCCCGTGCACACGACCACCGACGAGTGGGAGCCGCTCGCCCGGCGCCAGGTGGGGCCGACGATCACCGGCGTGGTGGAGATCCCGAACGGGCCCCTGCTGGAGGAGTTCTCCGTCCCCGCGCCGCTCAAGCGCCTGTTCGACGAGACCGTCACCACCGCGCGCCTGCTGCAGCGCCTGCCCCGGTGGCCGTTCCGCACGACAAGCCAGCGGCGGCAGCGCCTGGACAGCATGGCCGTCGATCCGGAAGCTATGCAGCGCACGCTGCTGGTCGGCGTCATCGGCCACGACGAAGCGCAGGGCCGCATCGTGCTGCCCGATGGCGCATCGGCCGAAGGCAGCGCCGGCATCGAGTGGTCCGAAGTGCGCAACTCGCCCATGCTCGAGCGCGGCTACGAGCGCGCCCGCGAAGCGCTTGAGCGCGCCGCGCCGCCCGGCGCGGACATCCTGCCCAACCCCGCCTGGCAGCCGCTGCCGGCGCGCATGGCTTCCCTCGTGAAGGAGCGCGGGCCCGTGCTGACGGTGCATCCGCTCGGGGGCTGCCCCATGGGTGCTTCGCACGTCGATGGCGTCGTCAACGAGTTCGGGCAGGTGTTCCGCGTCGATGGCGACGCCGCCGCCGTCTACGACGACCTGGTGGTGCTGGACGGGTCCATCCTGCCCTGCTCCGTGGGCGCGAACCCCGCACTGACGATCTCGGCGATCTCGCTGCGCGCCGCGCGCACGCTCGCACGGCGCTGGGGCTGGCAAGCGGCCGGCACGCAGGCGGCGGACCCGCAGCTCCTCGCGCGCCTCGTGCGCGAAGCCCCGCTCGCCGCCGCACCCCTGCAGCTCGCGCCGACGCGCTGGCCCGCGGCGCGCACGCGCCCCGAGTACCGGCCGCCCGAGGCCTGCACGCCCCGGCAGCCGCGTCCCACGCAGGTGGAACTGGTCGAGCGCCTCTGCGGCGCAGCGGGCGCGCAGGGCGAATACTGGGTCGAACTCACGCTGTCGTACGGGCGCAAGTCCCTCCACGACCTCACCGGGCACGCCGCGCGCAACGTGCAGCTCGATCCGCAGGACTCCTGGATCCGCATCTACGACAACCGCGACGACGCGCGGCGGCGGCTCCTCACCCTCAGCGAACCGGACCGCGTGGCGCAGGCGCTGTTCGCGGGCCGCGTGGCGGGGACGCTGACCATCGCGGAGCCGTTCGCGGGCCTGGCCGAACCCTGGTATGCGGCGCTCGCCGCCGGCGCCTGGTTCGTGAACCGCGGAACGCGCGAACTCTGGGACTGGGTCGCCGGCAAGCAGGCGGCCGGATTCGACCTCGGCGCCTTCATCGGCTCCGCCGGGCGGGCGGGCGAGCGGCGCGTCTTCCGCTATGCCCTCACGGTGCAGGACGCCGCCGGCCCGCAGCCGCTGCTGCGCGCGGGCACGCGCATCCGCGGCAGCAAATGCCTCACCTACGGGCTGCGCAGCAATCCGTGGCGGCAGCTCACCGAGCTGCGGCTGGACGGGTTCCCGATCGGCCCCGCCGCCCCCGTGCTGCGCCTGGACGGGCGCTTCCTCGCGAAGAAGGGCGTGCCGCTGCTGCGCATCACCGACCAGGAGAACCACGTCGTGGCGCTGGCGGAGGTCGCCTCCTTCGCGCTGTGCTGGGTGCGCATGCTCGCGAGCATCCACCTGTGGTCCTTCCGCGCACCGGATCGCGCGCCCGTGCGGCCCCGGCAGCTGCTGCCGGGGGCGATCACCGGCGTGCCTTCGCCCGTCGTCACCGAGCTGCCGCTGGAAGACGGCCACTCGCCCGTGCCCGCCGGCGTGCGGCTCACGCGCTATCCGCGCCCGGGCTGCCCGCCGGTCGCCCTGATCCACGGCTACAGCGCCAGCGGCAACACCTTCACGCACGAAGCGATCCCCGAGCCGCTCGCGCGCCACCTGTGGAACGGCGGGCGGGACGTGTGGGTGCTCGACCTGCGCACCAGCGCCGGCATGCCCACCGCGCTGAAGCCCTGGCACTTCGAGGATGCCGCGTTCGCCGACCTGCCGCGCGCGATCCGCCACATCGCGGCCGCCACCGGCCAGCGCGTGAGCGTGTTCGCCCACTGCATCGGCGCCGTGATGCTGTCGATGGCGCTGCTCGTCGATCCCGACGAACTGCACCTCTATGACAACGGCCCCGGCGATGCGCCCACGCCCCGCCGCTACGCCGCGGAGCTGCGCCGGCTGAAGGACGACGTCGACCGCATCGTGCTGTCGCAGAAGGGCCCCATGCTGGTCTACTGCGACGACAACGTGCTGCGCGCCTACTTCATGCGCGTGCTGCGCAAGCTGGTGTTCCCCGACGACTACCAGTTCGAGGTCGCGCAGCAGCCCACGCTGGCCGGCGGCCTCATGGACCGCCTGCTCGCCACGCTGCCCTACCCGCCCGGGGAGTTCGCGCGCGAGAACCCGGTGCTGCCCTGGAAGCGCGCGCCCTGGGCCGGCTTCCGCCACCGCATGGACGCCCTCTACGCGCGCGACTTCACGCTGGCCAACATCGAGGACCGCACGCTGGACGCGATCGCCGACCTGTTCGGCCCCCTCAACCTCGACACCGTGGCGCAGGCGATCCACTTCGCGCGGCGCAACACCATCACCGACAGTTCGGGCCGGCCGTTCGTGACGAGCGCGAGCGTGCTGCGCGCCCGGTGGCCGATGCGGGGCACGGTGAGCATCCACGGGCGCGAAAACGGGCTCGTCGACGTGAAGACGGTGGACGCCATGCGTTCGCAGATGGCGTTCGCCGGCATTCCGTACCGGGCGATCGAGATCCCCGGCTACGGCCACCAGGACTGCCTGATCGGCCGCGACGCGGCGCGCGACGTGTTTCCGCACATCGCGGCCAACCTCTGAGGCGCGCATGGAACCGCTCTGGAAGCTGCCGCCCTACGAACTGAGCCCCACCGCGGACGGCGGCTGGGCCGTGCAGTCGGAGGAAGGCTTCGGCGAGGCGCTTGCCGTCTTCGCGCCGCTGTACAGGGACGGCGAATGGCGGCTCGCCATGGCCGACGACGACGTGCTCGCCCTCACCGGCGTGGACGACCGCGGCTGGACGCCGGTGCGCCTGCCCGTCGTGGAGCGCGCGACGCACTACCTGTGCATCCTGCGCTACGACCATCCGGCCGACCATCCTTCGAGCACCTGGTTCCGCCTGCAGGTGCCGGGGACGCACGGCCCGAGGCAGGCGCGCGGCCCCGTCGTCGCGGGTTCGGAACTGCGCCGCGGCCTGGAGCGCGTGCGCGAGCACCTGCGCGAACGCTTCGAGCTCTACCTCGTGCCCGCCGCGGCACAGCCCGCCGCGATCCTGCGCGGCAGCGCCGACGCGGTGAGCTTCGCCTTTGCGAGCTGCCAGTACCCGGCCGGTCTCCTGGACCGCCCCGTCGCGCACCGTTCGTACCAGCGCCTCGCCGCCTCGCTGCAGCCGGAAGGCGCCGCGATGCCCGAACGCCTGCTGCTCCTCGGCGACCAGGTGTACACCGATGCCACCTATGGCCTGGTGGACCCCGCGCGCATCGACGACCGCTACCGCATCCCCTACGAAGACTTCGCCGATCGCGAGAACGGGCCCTTCGCGTCCCTGCCGCAGACCCTCCTCGCGCTGCGGCGCATGACGCCGGACGACCACGAGATCCGCGACAACTGGGAGCCGACGCCCGGCGCCGACCCCGTGCGCGACGCGGCACTGGAAGCTTTCTGGAAGTACCAGCGCCGCGCGCCCGCGGCCCGGCAGGTGTGGCTCACCGAAGAGGGACCGGGCTGGCGGCTGTTCGTCACGGACTCCCGCACGCAGCGCTCGCCGCGCGACGAGGACACGCTGCACGAGGCCCTCATCCTCGGCCGCCACCAGACCGATGCGCTGCACGACTGGCTGCGCGCGCCCGACGACGGCCGGCTGAAGGTGGTGAGCAGCGCCGCGATGCTGCTGCCGCGCACGCGCATGAACCTCGACGCGCCGCTGTACCTCGATGCCTGGCAGGGCTACCCGGCGTCGCTGCACGGCCTGCTCGCGCTGCTGTGCGAGCACGAGGTGCACAACGTGGTGTTCCTCTCCGGCGATGCGCACATCGCCTGCGACGCGCGCGTGCAGGTCACGCGGCCGGGCACCGGCAAGCACGCGAGCTTCGCTTCGCTGCACGCGCCGGCGCTGTACGCGCCCTACCCTTTCGCCAACGAGGAAGAAGCCAACCTGCTGCTGCAGGACAGCTTCGCTTTCGGGCACGGCGGCGCCACCTACCACTGCACCGTCTCGGCGCAGGTGCTCGCCGACGGCGCCAACGGCTGCGGCCTGCTGCGCGCGAGCCGGCACGGCGCGCGCTGGTGCGTGGCGTACGAGGTGCTTTGAGGGAAGGCTGGGGTGCGCATGCGCGCAACCCAGCCTACGAAATCCGGACGCCCTGCTCCGCCGCCATGTAGACCGCTTCCGTGCGGTTGCGGGTGCCCAGCTCCTGGTAGATGGCGCGCAGGTGCGTCTTCACCGTGCCGTCGCTGATCCCCAGCTGGCGGGCGATGAGCTTGTTGGAGTTGCCGCGCAGCGCGGCGCGCAGCACGTCCGCCTGGCGCTCGGTGAGCGTGGGGAAGGCATCGCGCACGTCGCGCGTCTGGATGGGGGCCAGCGCGCCGGTGGGCAGGTAGACGCCCCCGTCGGCGATCGTCTTCACCGCCGTCATGAGCTGCGCGGGAGGCGAATCCTTGGGGATGAAGCCGGCGGCGCCGAAGTCGATGGCGCTGCGCACCAGTTCGGCATTGCGGTCGCCAGAGAGCACGACCACCCGCGTCAGCGGCGCGGACTCGCGCAGGGCCTCCAGCGCGTGGGTGCCGGCCAGGCCTTCCATGTGCCAGTCCATCAGGATCAGGTCGAAGGTGCCGTCCTTCGTGGCGGCCACCGCCTCCTCGGCGGAGCCGGTCAGGGTGACTTCCATGCTCGCGTCCAGCTTCTCCAGCAGGAGCCGCAGGCCTTCCCGGAACAGGGAATGGTCATCGCACACCAGAACTCGCATGAAAGGCCTCCTTTCGCCCGTACTGCAGGATAGCGGCGGAAACCCGAACCGATCCGATACCGCGCGATCATGCGACGGGCCGCCGCCGCATGCATCCCCCGAGCGGGCTACGTCTGCACCAGCCGCTTCGCCTTGGAAATCGACATCAGGATCCCGAGCCCCATCCCCAGCGTCACCATCGCCGTGCCGCCGTAGCTGATGAAGGGCAGCGGCACGCCCACCACGGGCAGGATGCCGCTGACCATGCCCATGTTCACGAAGGCATAGGTGAAGAAGATCATCGTCACCGCGCCGGCCAGCAGCCGCGAGAACAGGGTGGGCGCCTCCAGCGCGATCGCCAGCCCGCGCAGCACCAGGAACAGGAAGCTGGCGATCAGGAAGAGGTTGCCCAGCAGGCCGAACTCCTCGGAATAGGCCGCGAAGATGAAGTCGGTGGTCCGCTCCGGGATGAACTCCAGGTGCGTCTGGGTGCCCTGCATGAAGCCCTTGCCGAAGATGCCGCCGGAGCCGATGGCGATCATCCCCTGGATGATGTGGAAGCCCTTGCCCAGCGGGTCGCGAGTGGGGTCGAGCAGCGTGCAGACCCGCTGCTGCTGGTAGTCGTGCAGGATGGGCCAGCGCACGCCGTCGGCGCACAGCGGATCGCCGAACACGACGAGCAGCGTGATGCCCACCAGGCCGAGCGCCAGCGGCGGAATGATCAGCTTCCAGGACAGCCCGGCGAAGAAGATCACCGACAGCCCCGCGGCCAGCACGAGCAGCGACGTGCCCAGGTCCGGCTGCTTCATGATGAGCCCGACGGGCACCGCCAGCAGCAGCACGGCGACGATGAAGTCCAGCGGCCGCAGCTGCCCTTCGCGCTTCTGGAACCACCACGCCAGCATCAGCGGCATGGCGATCTTCAGGATCTCGCTGGGCTGGATGACCACCCCCACGTTCACCCAGCGCTTGGCGCCCTTCTTGGTGATGCCGAAGATCGCCACCGCGATCAGCAGCGCCACCCCGAGCACGTACACCGGGACGGCGAAGCTCATCAGCCGCTGCGGCGGGATCTGCGCGATCACGAACATGATCGCCCCGGCCAGCAGCATGTTGCGCCCATGGTCGAGGAAGCGGGTGCCGTGGTCGAAGCCCGAGCTGTACATGGTCAGCAGGCCGGCGCAGGCCAGGAGGAAGACGGCGAAGGCGAGGGGCCCGTCGAAGCCCTGCAGCATGGGCGCCAGGCGCTGGCGAAACGACGGTTTTTCAAATACGGCGGCCATGCGGAATTATCCTCCGGCCCTCCTCCCAATGGCCGTGGTGTGCGCTGGCGCGGCTGTTACGATCCGCCAGCCCATGAAGATCCTGGTCGTCGACGATCATCCCCTGTACCGCAGCGGCGTGGTCTACACCCTGCAGAACACCGGCCTGGAGGTGGAGGTCATCGAGTGCTCGGCGCTCGCCACCGCCTTCCAGCGGATGGACGACGGCCTGGCGGTCGACCTGATGATCCTGGACCTGCAGATGCCCGGCTACCAGGGCCTGGACTCGGTGCGCGAGGTGCGCTCCCGCCGCCCGGAGGTGCCGGTCCTGGTGCTCTCCGGCAACGAGGACCCGGCCGTCGTGCACGAATGCATCGAGCTCGGCGCCTTCGGCTTCGTGCCCAAGTCCGCGCCGGCCGACCAGTTCCATGCCGCGCTGCAGCTGGTGCTCTCCGGCGGGGTCTACCTGCCGCCCACCAGCCTGAGCGTCGGCACGCCCGCCACGCGCGCGCAGCAGGACGCGTGGGGCCGCCTCGGCGCCCACCTCACGGAGCGCCAGCGCCAGGTGCTGCTCGGCATCGTGCAGGGCAAGCCCAACAAGGTGATCGCCCGCGACCTGGGGCTGTCCGACACCACGGTGAAGTCGCACGTGGCGCACATCCTCGATGCGCTGGTCGTCTCCAACCGCACCGAAGCGGTCTACGCGCTCGCCCGCGCCGGCGTGAGCCTGCGCGACCTGCAGGCGACCGCCGGCGATTCCATCCTCTAGCCTGGGAAAGCCGTGCGCAGCGCCGCCAGCAAGCGCTCGGGCGTGATCGGCTTCTGCAGCACCGGCAAGGCCAGCCCGCGGTCGGCGATGTCCGGCTCGCCCGACACGATCCACGCCGGCACCGGCCCGTAGGCGGCGCGCACGGCCTGCACCGCATCCACCCCCGTGCCTTCGGACAGCCGGTAGTCCGCCAGCATCAGGTCGGGCGCCGTCCCGGCGTTGCCCAGCACCTGCATCAGCTGCGCGAGGGAGCCGCCTTGCGCCACGCGCGCGCCGGCGTCCAGCAGCCAGGCGCACAGCGCCTCGCGGGCGAGCCGGTCGTTCTCCACCACGGCGACCAGGCGGCCTTGCAGCAGCGCGGAACCATGGTCCGGACCGGCAGCCACCTGGCGTCGTCCCGGGTGCGCCAGCGGCAGCCGCACCGTCACCTTGGTGCCGCGGCGGGGCTCGGACGTGATCTTCAGCGGCAGCGCCATCAGGTCGGCCATGTGGCGCGAGATCGCCAGCCCCAGGCCGATGCCCTCGGCCTCCGCCACGCTGGCCGAGCGCCCGCGGAAGAAGGCGTTGCAGGCCTGCGCCAGGTCTTCCGGCTCCATGCCGACGCCCTCGTCCGAGACGCACACGACCACCTCGTCGCCCTCCACGTCCACCTTCAGCACGATCTCGCCGTGCAGCGAGTACTTGTAGGCGTTGTCGAGGAAGTTGCGCAGCATGCGTTCCAGCAGCACGGGGTCGGCCGACACCGTGCATGCGCCCGGCACCTCCATGCGGAAGCGCAGTCCACGTGCTGCGCATTTCTCCGCGAAGCCCGACGCGGCCGCGGCGAGCAGCTGCTCGAGCTGCACCGGCTGCACGACCGCGCGCATGGTGCCGGCGTCGATCTGCGCGAAGTCGACCAGGTGCCGGAACATGCCGTCGATGGACTCGCCGGTGCGCACGATCTGCTGCGCCATCGCGTCGCGGCGGGTGGGATCCGTGGAGCGGCGGAAGATGTCGGCCAGGAACAGGAGTGCCTGCACCGGCTGGCGCAGGTCATGGCTGGCCGCGCCGAGGAAGCGCGAACGGGCACGCTGCGTCTCCTGCTGGCTCACGAGCGCCTCGCGCAGCTGCCGCACGAGCACGGCGTTCTGCTGGGCGGCCTGCACGGTGTCCCGCAGCTGGGACTGCACGATCCAGGCCAGCCGCACCAGCATGGGCGCGCCGAACAGCATGGACACGCCGATCAGCAGCAGCTCCCGCGGCGTTCCCTGGCCGACCCAGCCCACGAACATCGTCGCCAGGCTCGCCGCCAGGTAGCCCGCGTACACGCGCGGCTGCACGGCGAGGATGGAGACCGCCACCGCGAGCCAGCCGCTGATGATGATCGTGAGCACGCTCAGGTCGGGCTGGCCGATGAAGCGCGCGAACAGGGGAACGGAGAGGCTGCCCACCCAGCCGGTCGCCGCGCTGACGATGGCGATGTGCCGCAGGGTCGCCTCGGTCGGGCCGGCGCGCCGCAGCACGCGGTGGAAGTAGGGCTGGCGCAGCACCATGCCCGCCAGGAGCACGGCGAACCACGCCAGGTAGCCCGCCCAACCCGCGGCGGGAACGATCATGAAGCCGAGGATCACGCCGATGGCGAGCGCGCTGTAGCCCCCGGCCCGCGTCTGGGCCAGGATCACGTCGAGGCTGGTGCGGACCAGCTCGGCCGACGTGTCGCCGTCCGTCCCTGTTTCTTCTTGTGCGGCCAACTTCCACTCCGGGTAAGAGTTTGGCTTAAGCGCGGATGGTTCTGCAATTCGTAACGAACGCGCATCTACCATCGGGCGGATGGACGCGACACACCTGTTGTATTTGCACGGCTTCCGTTCCTCGCCCCGCTCCTTCAAGGCCCAGCGCATGGCCGCGGCCGTGCGGGAGCGGTACCCCGCGGTCACCTGGTGGTGCCCGCAGCTGCCGCCCTCCCCCCGCGAGGCCATGGCGATGGTCTGGGACACCGTCCGGCACTGGCCGCAGGACCGCATGGCGGTGGCCGGCTCCTCGCTGGGCGGCTTCTACGCGACCTGGATCGCCGAGCGCACCGGCTGCCGGGCCGTGCTGTTGAACCCGGCCGTGGACCCCGCCCGCGACCTGCACGGCTACATCGGCGAGCAGAGCGCCTGGCACGACCCGAACGAACGCTTCGAGGTCAAGGCAGAGTTCATGGACGAACTGCGGGCGCTGGAATGCGGCCCGGTGCGCCACCCGGAGCGCTATTTCGCGGTGATCGCGAAAGGCGACGAGCTGCTGGACTGGCGGGAAATGACCGGGCGCTACCCGGGCGTGCGCACCAAGCTGCTGGAGGGCGGCGATCACGCGCTCTCGGATTTCGACGAGCACCTGGAAGAGGTGCTGGCGTTTCTGGAGCTGTCAAAACAGCCATGAACGCAGAGGTCGCAGAGGAGGCGCAGAGGTCGCAGAGGGAAACCTGGAATTTCTCTGCGACCTCTGCGTAACCTCTGCGACCTCTGCGTTCAAGAATGCCTCGCCTCCGCCCGGCGGCCGACTTGCGCCCCCATGGGACAATCGGCCCATGTTCGTTCTGTTTGAAGATGCCGGGAAATTCCTGGCCGGCCGGGTGTTGTCCGAGACGGACAGTTCCGCCCAGGTCGAGCTCGATTCCGGCAAGCGGGTGAAGGCCAAGGGGGCCAACATCCTGCTGAAGTTCGAGAAGCCGCAACCCCAGGAGCTGCTGCGCGAGGCGCAGGCCCTGGCCGCCGACATCGACCTGGACCTGGCCTGGGAATTCGCGCCCGAGGAGGAATTCGGCTTCGCCGACCTCGCCCGCGACTACTACAGCGCGCAGGCCACCGTCGCCCAGCAGGCCGCCGCGCTGCTGCGCCTGTTCGAGGCGCCGCACTACTTCCGCCGCGCCGGCAAGGGCCGCTTCCGCAAGGCCTCCGCCGAGATCCTGCAGCAGGCCCTGGCCGCCATCGAGAAGAAGAAGCAGGTGCAGGCGCAGATCGGCGCCTGGGCCGCCGAACTCGCCACGGGCAGCTGCCCGCCGGCGATCCGCGAGCAGCTCTATCGCATCCTGTTCAAGCCGGACAAGAACGCGCCCGAATACAAGGCCGTGGTGGAAGCCTCCCGCAGCACGCACGAGGCGCCCCTCGCCCTGCTGCAGAAGGCCGGGGCCATCACCTCGCCCTACCAGTTCCACTGGAAGCGCTTCCTGCTCGAATACTTCCCCAAGGGCACGGGCTTCCCGCCGGTGGCGGCGCCCCCGATCAAGGAGGAGCTGCCGCTCGCGAACGTGCAGGCCTTCTCGGTGGACGACTCCAGCACCACCGAGATCGACGACGCCTTGTCCGTGCAAGGCCTCGGCACCGGCACGGTCACCGTGGGCATCCACATCGCCGCGCCCGGCCTGGCGATCGCGACCGGCGCGCCGCTGGACCAGGTGGCCCGCCAGCGCCTGTCCACGGTCTACATGCCGGGACACAAGATCACGATGCTGCCCGACGACGTGGTGCAGGCGTACACGCTGCTGGAAGGCCGCGACTGCCCCGCCGTGTCGCTGTACGTGCAGCTCGACGAAGCCTCGCTGGAGGTGAAGGCGAGCGAGACGCGCCTGGAGCGCGTGCCGATCGCCGTGAACCTCCGGCACGACCAGCTCGATGCGCACCTCCCGCAAGCCTGGCTGGAGGACGCCACCGTCCCCGGCCCGGACGTGCCCGAGCCCGCGCAGCGCTTCCGCGCGGAGCTGTCGTTCCTGTTCCGCCTCGCGAAGCAGCTCAAGGCGCAGCGCGAGATCGTGCGCGGCAAGCCCGAGACCTTCAACCGCCCCGACTACAACTTCCGCGTGCCTGGCGCGGGCGACGACGGCCCGCAGGGCGACGAGACGGTGGAGATCACCGTGCGCCGCCGCGGCGCGCCGCTGGACCTGATGGTGGCCGAGGCCATGATCCTGGCGAACAGCACCTGGGGCCAGTGGCTCGCCGAGATCGGCGTGCCCGCCATCTACCGCAGCCAGGCCAGCCTCGCGCCCGGAGTCAAGGTGCGCATGGGGACCAAGGCGCTGCCGCACGCGGGCATCGGGGTGAAGAGCTACGCCTGGAGCACCTCGCCCCTGCGCCGCTACACGGACCTCGTGAACCAGTGGCAGATCATCGCCGCCGCGCGCCACGGGCGCACCGCGGCGCTGGCGGCGCCGTTCAAGCCGAAGGACGCGGAGCTGTTCTCGATCATTTCCGCCTTCGACGCCGCCTATTCCGCCTACAACGGCCACCAGGCGACGATGGAGCGCTACTGGACGCTCAAGTACCTGCAGCAGCAGGGCGTGCGCGAGCTGGAAGCGACCGTGTTCAAGGAAGGCCTGGCGCGTGCCGACGCGGTGCCGCTGGTGCTGCCGGTGCTGGGCGCGGACCTGCCCCGCGGCGCGCGCGTGCGCGTGCGCCTGGGCGAGATCGACCTGATCACGCTGGACGTGACCGGCACCGTCACCGAGCGCCTGGACAGCGCCGCGGAGGCCGCAGTGTCGGCGGAGGACGACACCGACGAGGAAACCGTCGCCGGCCCGATTGCGATCGCCGTGGATGTCACCGACACTCCCGAAGAGGAGGCCGGAGCGGCACCGGCGGCGGCGAATACCTGACCGTGAACCTGAAGTCCCTGAGTACCCTGCAGATCGCGCTGGGCCTGTCCCTTGCCGCGCATGCCGCCGTCCTCTTCGTGCGCATCGTCGACCCGGAGGGATTCAACCGCGTCTTCCAGGACACCCCGCTGGAGGTGGTGCTGGTCAACGCGCACAGCAGCGAGAAGGTCGACAAGGCGCAGGCCATCGCCCAGCGGTCCCTGAATGGCGGCGGCGAGGCCGAGAAGGGCCGCGCCACCTCGCCCCTGCCGCCCTCGGCGCTCACGAGCTTCGGCGACGCCGCCGAGGACGCGCAGAAGAAGATCGACGCGATGCAGGAGCAGCAGATGCTGATGCTGGCGACGATCAAGCGCACGCTGGCCGCCATGCCGCCCTCGGACCCGAAGGAGGCGCGCACCAACCCCGAGGCCGCGGCCCGCGAGGAGAAGCGCCGCCACCTGATGAAGCTGCTCGCCGAGATCGAGAAGCGCATCAACGAGGAAAACGCGCGGCCCAAGAAGCGCTACATCAGCCCGTCGACGCGCGAAGAGGTCTACGCCGTCTACTACGACTCGCTGCGGCGCAGGATCGAGGACCGGGGCACGACGCACTTCCCCGAGCTCGCCGGCAAGAAGCTCTACGGCGAGCTGACCATGATCGTCACCGTGAACCACGACGGCCGCGTGCTGGACACCGAGGTGGTGGAAACCTCGGGCAACCGCACGCTGGACCGCCGCGCCGCGAGCATCGCGCGCTCGGCCGGGCCGTTCGGCAGCTTCAACAGCGCCATGCGCAGCCGCGCCGACCAGATCGTGGTGGTCTCGCGCTTCAAGTTCACGCGCGAGCAGGTGCTGGAAACCACGCTCACCAGCCGCTGAGACAATCGCTGCCGTGGACCGTTATTGCGTCATGGGGAATCCCGTGGACCACAGCAAGTCGCCGTGGATCCATGCGCGCTTCGCGCAGCTCACCGGCGAGCCGGTGGAGTACGGCAAGCGCCTGATCGGGCTGGACGAATTCCCGCAGGCCGTGCGCGCCTTCATCGCCGAAGGCGGCAAGGGCTGCAACATCACCGTGCCCTTCAAGTTCCAGGCGGCGTCGCTGGTGACGGCGCGCAGCGCCCGCGCCGAACTCGCCGAGGCCTGCAACATCCTCACCTTCCGCGACGGCGGGATCCTGGGCGACAACACCGACGGCATCGGCTTCGTGGCCGACGTGGAACGCAATGCGGGCGTGCCCCTCGCGGGCCGCGACGTGCTGCTGCTCGGGGCAGGCGGCGCCGCCGCCGGCGTGCTGGGCCCGGTGCTGGAAGCGCGGCCGCGTCGCGTGGTGGTGGCCAACCGCACCTTCGGCAAGGCGCGCGCGCTGGTGGAGCGCCATGCCTCCCTCGCTGCGTCCATGGGGGTCGAGCTCTCGGCGGCCGGGCTCGACGCCGTGCCGGGCACCTTCGACGTGATGGTCAACGGAACGGCGAGCAGCCTGGGCGGCGGCGGCGTGCCCGTGGACGCGCGCGTGCTGAAACCGGGCGCCCTCGCCTACGACATGATGTACGGGCCCGCAGCCGAAGGCTTCCTGCGCTGGGCGCGCGAGCACGGCGCCACCGGGCGCGACGGGCTGGGGATGCTCGTGGAGCAGGCGGCGGAGGCCTTCCTGATCTGGCGCGGCATGCGGCCGCCGTCGGCGCAGGTGCTCGCGGAACTGCGCGAGGAGCTGGCGCGGTGAAAGCCGTGTTCCGCTGGATCGTCCTGGCGTTGCTGGCGTCCATCGCGCTGGAGCTCTTCTTCATCGGCCGCATCGCGCTGATGGCCGTGGTCGACCCGGAGTCCACCACCTTCCAGCGCTCGGAAGCCTGGAGGATCGCCAACGAGCGCGACCGCCTGCGCTGGACCCAGCGCTGGGTGCCCTACGAGGAGATCTCGGACAACCTGAAGCGCGCGGTCATCGCCTCCGAGGACGGCAGCTTCGTGACGCACGACGGCGTGGACTGGGACGCCATCGAGAAGGCCTGGGCGAAGAACACGAAGGCGGAGGAACTCGCCGCGAAGCGCGCGCAGTTCGCGCCCTCGCGTGCGAAGCCGCCGAAAATCATCGGCGGCTCGACGATCACCCAGCAGCTCGCGAAGAACCTGCTCCTCTCGGGCGAGCGCAACCTGCTGCGCAAGGGCCAGGAACTGGTGCTCACCATGGTGCTGGAGCACACGCTGACCAAGCAGCGCATCCTGGAGATCTACCTGAACAACGTGGAGTGGGGCGAAGGCGTGTTCGGCGCCGAGGCGGCGGCGAAGCACTACTTCCGCAAGCCCGCGAGCAAGCTCACGGCCTACGAGGCCGCGCGGCTGGCCGTGATGCTGCCGCAGCCCAAGCGCTTCGAGAAGATGCCGGCCTCCAGCTACCTGGCCGGCCGCACCTCCACCATCGTGGCGCGCATGCGCGACGCCGAACTGCCTTGAAGGCAGCCCTCTCGCCCTGGGCCGCGCGGGCCTTCGGCTGGTTCCTGCTGAAACTGGTGCGCATCCTCACGGGTGCGCAGGCGCGCTGGACGGGTTGCCCCCCGCTCGCCGAGCAGCGCATCTACTTCGCCAACCACCAGAGCCACGCCGACCTGGTGATGATCTGGGCCGCGCTGCCGCACGAGCTGCGCGCCATCACGCGCCCCGTCGCGGCGCGCGACTACTGGATGAAGACGCCGCTGCGCCAGTGGATCACGACGGCGGTGTTCAACGCGGTCTACGTGGACCGGGAGCGCAAGGAAGGCGGCGACCCGCTCGCGCCGCTGCAGGAGGCGCTGGAGAAGGGCGACTCGATCATCCTCTTCCCGGAAGGCACGCGCGGCGAGGGCGAGGAAGTGCAGCCCTTCAAGTCCGGCCTGTACAGCCTGGCGCTGCAGTTCCCGAACGTGGTGCTGGTCCCGACCTGGATCGACAACATCCACCGCGTCATGCCCAAGGGCGAAGTGGTGCCTGTGCCCATCCTCTGCTCCGTCACCTTCGGCGCACCGATCCGCCTGGACCCCAGCGAGGACCGCCGCGCCTTCCTGGACCGCGCCCGGGCGGCCGTCATCGCCCTGCGCGAGCTATGAACGCGTTCCTGCGCAGCCTCACCCCTTCGCAGCAGGTCGGCACGCTGTTCATCGCGGTGTTCGGCATCCTCGTGCTCACGAGCGTGGCGGCCTTCCTGCTCACGCTGCGCGAGCGCCGCACGCCGCACGACGAGACACGGCATGCGGAGCTGGAAGACTTCCGGCAGCTGCTGGCGACCTCCTGGGGCATGGTGGTCGTGTTCTGGCTGGCGTGGGCCAGCGGCGAGACGGGGGCCACGCTGCTGTTCGCCGTGATCTCCTTCTTCGCGCTGCGCGAGTTCATGACCCTGTCGCCCACGCGCCGGGGCGACCACCGCAGCCTGGTACTGGCGTTCTTCGTGGTGCTGCCCTTGCAGTTCTGGCTGGTGGGGACGCGGCACTTCGACCTCTTCACCGTGTTCATCCCGGTGTACGTGTTCCTCGCCATCCCGGTCGCGAGCGCCCTCTCGGGCGACCCGCAGCGCTTCCTGGAGCGCAACGCCAAGCTGCAGTGGGGCGTGATGGTGTGCATCTACGGCATGAGCCACGTGCCGGCGCTCTTCCTGCTGCAGTTCCCGCGCCTGAACTACGAGGGCAAGCAGGCCTTCCTGGTCTTCTTCGTCGTGATGGTGGTGCAGACCTGCATGCTGGTGCAGCACCTCGTGACGCGCCGCCTGCGGCCGGCCCCCAGCCTGCCCGGCATCAGCAGCAGCTTCGCCTGGCGCACCTGGTCCTGGGGCGTGCTGGCCGGCAGCCTGCTGGGCGCCCTGCTCTCCTTCATCACCCCCTTCAAGCCGGTGCAGGCGCTGCTGGCGGCCTTCGTCGCCTGCGTCGCCGGTTCGCTGGGGCACCTCGTGATGAAGGCGCTCAAGCGCGATCGCGGCGTGACCACCTGGGGGCCGCAGACGCGTTCGACGACGGGCGCCAACGGCCTGCTGGATCGCATGGACGCCTTGTGCTTCGGCGCGCCGATCTTCTTCCACTCGGTGCGCTGGTACTTCGGCGCGTAAGATCCTCCCATGCGCATCCTCGGCATCGATCCCGGCCTCCAGACCACCGGTTTCGGCGTGGTCGACGCCGACGTGCACGAACTGCGCTACGTCGCCAGCGGCACCATCAGCACGACCCACCTGGAACGCGGCGACCTGCCCGCGCGCCTGAAGGTGCTGTTCGACGGCATCGGCGAACTGCGCGAACGCTACCAGCCCGATGCAGCGGCGATCGAGATCGTCTTCGTCAACGTGAACCCGCAGTCCACGCTGCTGCTGGGACAGGCCCGCGGCGCCTGCGTGACCGCGCTCGTCGCCTGTTCGCTGCCCGTGGCCGAATACCTGCCGATGCAGATGAAGCAGGCGGTGGCGGGGACGGGCAAGGCGTCGAAGGCGGAAGTGCAGCAGATGGTGAAGCGGCTGCTGAACCTGCCGGGACTGCCGGGGAAGGATGCGGCGGATGCGCTGGGGCTGGCGATCACGCATGCGCACGCGGCGATCGCGACGGCGCGGATCCAGGAGGCGGGGAAGGTCGCGCGAAGGAATACGAGCGCGTACAAGACGGGGCGGGTGATTTAGCGCCCGACCGGTGGGGTTCGCGTTCGCTCACCTTCCGCGGCTGACGCCGCGCCACCCTACAGCCTTTGCAACGCTGCCGATGTAGGGTGGCGTCGCGCCAGCGACGGAAGGTGAGCGAACGCGAACCCCACCGAAGGGCGCTAAACCGCCAGTCGCTCCAGCACCAGCACGCCGAAAAACACCAGCGCCGCGATCAGCGTCCACTTGAGGATGACCAACCCGAACCGCTTGTACCGCGGATTCCCCGTCCCCGCATAGAACGCGAAGTTCACCGCCGCTCCCAGCAGCAGCAGCATGATCGCCCAGCGGAACAGGAGCATCGACTACCAGGCCCGTGCGGGCTGCGCGAAGCCGGCAGGGGCCTCGCGTTCGTCGCCGAAGCTCACGACCTCGAAGGCGTCCTGGTCGGCGAGCAGCGCGCGAATGAGCTTGTTGTTCAGGGCGTGGCCCGAACGGAAGGCACTGTAGGCGGCGAGCAGGGGCTTGCCGAGCAGGTACAGGTCGCCCATGGCGTCGAGGATCTTGTGCTTCACGAATTCGTCGTCGTAGCGCAGGCCCTCGGCATTGAGCACGCGGTAGTCGTCGACCACGATCGCGTTGTCCATGCCGCCGCCCATGGCGAGGCCGCGGGCCCGCATCATCTCGAGGTCCTTCGTGAAGCCGAAGGTGCGGGCGCGCGCGATGTCGCGCGAGTAGTGGCCGGAGCTCAGGTCGAACTCGTAGCGCTGGCCCGTGGAATTGACCACGCGGTGGTCGAAGTCGATCTCGAAGCCCAGCTTGTAGCCGTGGTACGGGTCGAACCGCGCCCACTTGAGGTTCTCGCCCTCGCCTTCGCGCACCTCCACCGGCCGGCGCACGCGGATGAAGCGGCGCGGCGCGTTCTGCTCCTCGATGCCCGCGCTTTGCAGCAGGAACACGAAGGAGGCGGAAGAGCCGTCGAGGATGGGGACTTCTTCGGCCGTGATGTCGACGTACAGGTTGTCCACGCCCAGGCCCGCGCAGGCGGACATGAGGTGTTCGACCGTGTGGACCTTGGCACCGCCGTTGGAAATCGTCGACGCCATGCGCGTGTCGGTGACCGCCTGCGCGGACACCGGGATGTCGACCGGCTGGGCCAGGTCGACGCGGCGGAAGACGATGCCGGTGTCCGGCTGCGCCGGGCGCAGCGTCAACTCCACCCGCTGGCCGCTGTGCAGGCCGACGCCGACCGCCTTGGTCAGGGTCTTGAGGGTGCGTTGACGGAGCATGGTGCCGATTTTACGGGCAGCACCGAACCCGGCCGTCTGGCTTTCCGCATGCCCCCGATAGAGCCAGCCCATTTGTTCAACCCTCCTCCTCCAGCCTCTGCCGGGCCGGTAAAGCGGTGATGAAGCGGGAGTAAAACCCAGGGACTAGCGCCTAGGGTCTAGGGGTTAGGGCAACAGCCCTCCCTAGCCCCTAGCCCCTAGCCCCTAGCCCCTGCAAGCCGACGTCAGTCGGCTTGCTTCCGCAGGAACGCCGGGATCTCGAAGTCGTCCATCCCGCCGCTGGAGAGCGCGTCCACCTTCGCGGCCGCCTGCGTGCGGTTCGTGCGCCACACGCTGGGCACCGCCAGGTTGCCGTAATCCGCCTGCTGCGCGGAGGCCGCCTGCATCTCGCGGGTCACGATCGCGCCCGGGCCCGCCACCGCATTGTTGATGGTGGGCACGTTGAACGGCACGTTGTCGGTGCCGGTGCGCAGCACCTGCAGCGGGGGCGCCGTGCGGCGCTGCTGGCCGTGGCGGGACAGGCCGGTGGCGACCACGGTCACGCGCATTTCCTCGCCCAGCGATTCATCGTAGGCCGTGCCGAAGATCACGTGCGCGTCCGACGAGGCGCAGGCGCGGATGGTGTTCATCGCCTGCTTGGTCTCGGCGAGCTTCAGGCCGTTCTTGGCGGCGGTGATCAGCACCAGCACGCCCTTGGCGCCCGAGAGGTCGACGCCCTCCAGCAGCGGGCAGGCCACGGCCTGCTCCGCGGCGATGCGCGCGCGGTCCGGGCCGCTGGCCACGGCCGTACCCATCATCGCCTTGCCCGGCTCGCCCATGACCGTGCGCACGTCCTCGAAGTCCACGTTCACGTGGCCCGGCACGTTGATGATTTCCGCGATGCCGCCGACGGCGTTCTTCAGCACGTCGTTGGCGTGCGCGAAGGCTTCGTCCTGGGTGATGTCGTCGCCCAGCACTTCGAGCAGCTTCTCGTTCAGCACGACGATCAGCGAATCGACGTTGGCTTCCAGCTCGGCCAGGCCGTTGTCGGCATTGGTCATGCGGCGGCCGCCTTCCCAGTCGAACGGCTTGGTGACGACGCCCACGGTCAGGATGCCCATCTCCTTGGCCACGCGCGCGATCACCGGCGCGGCGCCGGTGCCGGTGCCGCCGCCCATGCCGGCCGTGATGAACAGCATGTGCGCGCCCGAGATCGCCTGGCGGATGTCTTCCACGCAGGACTCGGCGCACTCGCGGCCCTTGTCGGGCTTGCTGCCGGCGCCCAGGCCGCTGGTGCCGAGCTGGATGTGCTTGTGCGCGCTGCTGCGGGCCAGCGCCTGGGCATCGGTGTTCGCGCAGATGAACTCCACGCCCTGCACGCTGCGCTCGATCATGTGCGCCACGGCGTTGCCGCCGCCACCGCCCACCCCGATCACCTTGATCTGGGTGCCCTGGTGGAACTCCTCGACTTCGATCATTTCGATGCTCATTTGAATACTCCTGGAACTTGCAGTTGCCACTGACGTTTCATTGTTGGATTGCGTGTTAACGCTGGAACGGTGATTCGGTGCACCGACATCGCTCCTTTCTGCGCGGTGGGCTTCCGCGCGCCAGCCACAACTTGTAGGGACTCATGACTAGAAGTTCCCCACGATGAAATCCTTGATGCGCCCGAACGCGGTCTTCACGGACCCGTGCTTCTGCGCCACCTTGGCGCCGCGCACGCGCGCGAGCCGCGCTTCCTCGAGCAATCCCATGACGGTGGCCGCCCGCGGCTGCGCCACCATGTCCGACAGCGCGCCGCGATAGTGCGGGATGCCGCGGCGGACCGGTTTGAGGAAGATGTCCTCGCCGAGTTCCACCATGCCGGGCATCACGGCGCTGCCGCCGGTGATCACGATCCCCGAGGACAGCACCTCTTCGTAGCCGGACTCGCGCACCACCTGCTGCACGAGCGAGAAGATCTCCTCGATGCGCGGCTCGATCACGCCGGCGAGCGCCTGGCGCGAGAGCATGCGCGGGCCGCGGTCGCCCAGGCCCGGCACTTCCACCTGGGTCTCGGGGTCGGCCAGCAGCTGCTTGGCGCAGCCGGACTCCACCTTGATGTCCTCGGCGTCCTTGGTCGGCGTGCGCAGCGCCATGGCGATGTCGCTGGTGATCAGGTCGCCCGCGATCGGGATGACGGCCGTGTGCCGGATCGCGCCGCCGGTGAAGATCGCGACGTCGGTGGTGCCGGCGCCGATGTCCACGAGCGCGACGCCCAGTTCCTTCTCGTCGTCGGAGAGCACGGCGCTGCTGGTGGCCAGCGGGTTCAACAGCAGCTGCTCCACCTCGAGGCCGCAGCGGCGGACGCACTTGATGATGTTCTCGGCCGCGCTCTGCGCGCCGGTGACGATGTGCACCTTCGCCTCCAGGCGGATGCCGCTCATGCCGATCGGCTCCTTCACGTCCTGGCCGTCGATCACGAACTCCTGCGGCTCGACGAGCAGCAGGCGCTGGTCGGTCGAGATGTTGATCGCGCGGGCGGTCTCCACCACGCGCGCCACGTCCGCCGGCGTCACCTCGCGGTCCTTCACCGCCACCATGCCGCTCGAGTTGATGCCGCGGATGTGGCTGCCGGTGATGCCCGTGTAGACGCGCGTGATCTTGCAGTCCGCCATCAGCTCGGCCTCCTTCAGGGCCTGCTGGATGCTCTGCACCGTCGCGTCGATGTTGACGACCACGCCGCGCTTCAGCCCGTTCGAGGGGGCCACGCCCAGCCCCGCGAGCTTCAGTTCGCCGCCCGGCATGACCTCGGCCACGACCGCCATCACCTTGGCCGTGCCGATGTCCAGTCCGATGACGAGATCCTTGTAGTCCTTGGCCATCCTCTTCCTCAGTTCCTCCGGGTGCCCACGTCGGTGGTGGTCACTCCCCTCAACTTCACCGCGTAGCCGTCGGTGTGGCGCAGGTCCGCCGTCACCAGGGCCTCGGGCCGCCGCCCGTACTTCGCCGTCACCTGCGTGAGCGTGGACGCGAAGCGCTGGCTGCGCGCGAGCACTTCCTCCGCCGTGCCCCGCCCCAGTTCCACCTGGGCGCCGCTGTCCAGCGTCATGGCCCAGCCGCCCCGCCCGGTGAGCTTCACTTCCTCGACGGCCAGGTCCAGCTTTTCCAGCATGGGCTTCAGGCCGCGGTACATCTCGAGCAGCTGCGGACCGGACCCTTCCGGCCCCACGAGCCGCGGCATGTCCTCGTCCTCCACGTCTCCGGCATTCGCCTCGAAGACTTCACCGTAGGTGTTCACGAGGCGCGACTCGGAGTCCACGCCCCAGAAGGCCTCGGGCTGGTGCTCCTGCAGCTGCACGCGCAGCTTGTTCGGGAACTGGCGCTTCACCACGGCCTGCCGCACCCAGGGCACCGCCTCGAAGGCCTGCCGGGCCGCATTCAGGTCCACCGTGAAGAAGTTGCCGCGCAGCCTGGGCGCGACGTTCGCGCGCAGCGTCGCGGCACTGTTGTGCGTGACGTCGCCCTGCACCACGATGCCGCCGATGGCGAACAGCGGGTGCCGCAGCGCCCACCAGCCCAGCGCCGCCGCGAGCAGCAGGCCGCAGGCCGCGAACAGCACCGTGGCGGTGATGTTCATCAGCCTGACGTCCAGCGGCTGGGGCAGCGCCTTCTGCTTCATGCCCGGGCACCTCCCGGCTGGTCGAGCGTCGCGTCGGCCAGCAGCATCACGCAGAGGTCCTCGTAGCTGATGCCGGCGGCACGCGCGGACATCGGCACGAGCGAGTGGCCGGTCATGCCGGGCGAGGTGTTGATCTCCAGCAGCGACGGCTTGCGCGTCGCCGCGTCGATCATCACGTCGATGCGGCCCCAGCCGCGGCAGCCCAGCACGCGGTACGCCTTCACCACGAGTTCCTGGATCGCCGCTTCCTCGCCGGCCGGCAGGCCGCAAGGCACCAGGTACTTCGTGTCGTCGGTGAAGTACTTGTTGTTGTAGTCGTAGTTGCCCTCGGGCGCCACGATGCGGATCACCGGCAGCGCGCGGGCGCCGTCGCCGGTGCCCAGGATGGGGCAGGTCACCTCGTCGCCGGAGACGAACTGCTCGCACAGCACGTCGGCGTCCAGCGCCGCGGCCGCGTCCACCGCGGCCTGCACCTCCGAATACCCTTGCACCTTGGCCACGCCGATCGACGAGCCTTCGCGCGCCGGCTTGACGATCAGGGGCAGGCCTAGCTCGTCGGGGATGCGGATCACCTGCTCGTGGCTGTAGGCGCCGCGGCGCAGCAGCTGGTACTTCGGCGTGGGGACGCCTTCGGCGAGCCACACGCGCTTGGTCATGACCTTGTCGATCGAGATCGCCGAAGCCATCACGCCGGAGCCGGTGTACGGGATGCCGAGCAGCTCCAGCGCGCCCTGCACCGTGCCGTCCTCGCCGAAGCGGCCGTGCAGCGCGATGAAGCAGCGCTGGAAGCCGTCCCGCTTGAGTTCGGAGAGATCGCGTTCCGCCGGGTCGAACGCGTGCGCGTCCACGCCTTTCGATTGCAGGGCCGTGAGCACGCCGCCGCCGGAGAGCAGCGAGATCTCGCGCTCGGCGGACTTGCCGCCCATGAGGACGGCGACCTTGCCGAAGTCCTTGGGGTTCATGCCTTGCCTCCCGCCTGCACCACCTTCGCGGGCACCGTGCCGATCGATCCGGCGCCCATGCACATCACGACGTCGCCATCGCGCACCGTGTCCAGGATCGCCGCGGGCATGTCGGCGATGTCGGCGACGAACTGCGGCTCCACCTTGCCGCTGACGCGCACCGCGCGCACGAGCGAGCGGCCGTCGGCCGCCACGATGGGTTCCTCGCCGGCGGAATACACCTCGGACAGCAGCACCACGTCCGCCGTGCCGAGCACCTGCACGAAGTCCTCGAAGCAGTCGCGCGTGCGCGTGTAGCGGTGCGGCTGGAAGGCAAGCACCAGGCGCTTGCCGGGGAAGGCGCCGCGCGCCGCGGCCAGCGTGGCCTTCATCTCCACCGGGTGGTGGCCGTAGTCCTCGATCACCGTGAACTTGCCGCCGCCCTGGGCCGCGGGCACCGCGACCTCGCCGTAGCTCTGGAAGCGGCGGCCGACGCCGCGGAACTCGCCCAGCGCCTTCACCACCGCATCGTCCGGGATGTTCAGTTCGGCCGCGATCGCGATCGCCGACAGCGCGTTCAGCACGTTGTGCCGGCCCACGGCATTCAGCTTCACGTGCATGTCCGGCAGCGTGACGCCATTGCGCCGCTGCACGGTGAAGTGCATCTGCGCGCCCACCGCCTGCACGTCGACGGCGCGCACCTGCGCCTCCTCGCTGAAACCGTAGGTGGTCACCGGGCACTGCGCGTCCGGGATGATGGAGCGCACCGCCTCGTCCTCGATGCACAGGATCGCCGTGCCGTAGAAGGGCATGCGGTGCAGGAAGTCGAGGAAGGCCTTCTTCAGGTTGTTGAAGTCGTGCCCGTAGGTGTCCATGTGGTCGGCGTCGATGTTGGTCACCACCGCCATCACCGGGAACAGGTTCAGGAAGGAAGCGTCGGACTCGTCCGCCTCCACCACGATGTAGTCGCCGGAGCCGAGCTTCGCGTTGGCGCCCGCGCTGTTGAGCTTGCCGCCGATCACGAAGGTCGGGTCGAGGCCGCCTTCGGCGAGCACGCTCGCCACCAGCGAGGTGGTCGTCGTCTTGCCGTGCGTGCCCGCGATGGCGATGCCCTGCTTCAGGCGCATCAGTTCCGCGAGCATCACGGCGCGCGGCACGATCGGGATCTTGCGCTTGCGGGCGGCGACCACCTCCGGGTTGTCGGCCTGCACCGCCGTGGACGTGACCACCGCGTCGGCGCCGATCACGTTCGAGGCGGCGTGGCCGATGAAGGTCTGGATCCCCAGTTCCTGCAGCCGCCGCACCGTGGGGCTGTCGGCGATGTCGGACCCGGAGATGAGGTAGCCGAGGTTGCGCAGGATCTCGGCGATGCCGGACATGCCGGCGCCGCCGATCCCGACGAAGTGAATGTGCTTGATTGCGTGTTTCATCGTGCAAGGGCCTCGCAGGCGGCGACCACCTGCTCGGTCGCCTGGGTCTTTGCCATCTTCCTGGCCGCCACGGCACGCCGCAGCAGCTCGTCGCGCTGCAGCGTGATCAGCATGGTGGCCAGCCTGTCGGGAGTGAGCTCGCGCTGCTGCACGAGCCAGCCGCCGCCGGCGTCCACCAGGAACTTCGCGTTCGTGGTCTGGTGGTCGTCGACGGCGTGGGGAAAGGGAACGAACAGGGCCGCCGCGCCCACCGCGGCGATCTCGGTCACGGTGCTCGCACCGGCGCGGCAGATCACGAGGTCCGCTTCCGCGAAGGCGCCGGCGGTGTCTTCGATGAAGGGCGTCAGCTCCGCCTGCACGCCCGCCTGCGCATAGTTGGCGCGCAGTTCGTCGATCTGCTTCGCGCCGCTCTGGTGCAGGACGTGCGGACGCTGGCCGGCCGGGATGCGCGCGAGCGCCTGCGGCACGACTTCGTTGAGCGACTTCGCGCCCAGGCTGCCGCCCACCACCAGCACCTTCAGCGGGCCGCTGCGGCCCGCGAAGCGCTGCTCGGGCGCGGGCTGCTGCAGGAAGGCGGCACGCAGCGGGTTGCCCACCCACTCGCCCTTCGTCAGGACTTCGGGGAACGCGCTGTACACGCGGTCGGCGACGCCGGCCAGCACCTTGTTCGCCATGCCGGCGACGGAGTTCTGCTCGTGCAGCACGAGGGGCTTGCCCAGGAGGACGCCCATCATGCCGCCGGGAAAGGTGATGTAGCCGCCGAGGCCCACGACCACGTCGGGGCGCACGCGGCGCACCACCTGCAGGCTTTGCCAGAAGGCGCGCAGCAGCTTGAGCGGCAGCAGCAGCAGCGTCTTCGCGCTCTTGCCGCGCACGCCGCCGAAGGCCACCGTCTCCAGCGGGAACCCGCGCGGCGGCACCAGCTGGCTTTCCATGCTGTCGGGAGCGCCCAGCCAGTGGACGCGCCAGCCGCGCTCGCGCAGCGCCTCGGCGACGGCCAGGCCCGGGAAGATGTGGCCGCCCGTGCCGCCAGCCATGACGAGTGCCGTCTTCATGCCCGGCCTCCGCGCATCAGGGTCCGGTTTTCATAGTCGATGCGCAGCACCACCGCGATCGCCACGACGTTCATCAGCACCGCGGAGCCGCCGTAGGACATGAGCGGCAGCGTGAGGCCCTTCGTCGGCAGCGCGCCCAGGTTCACGCCCATGTTGATGAAGGCCTGGAACCCCATCCAGACGCCGACGCCCTGCGCCACGAGACCCGCGAACACGCGGTCGAGCGCGATGGCCTGGCGGCCGATGTGCATCATGCGGCGCGTCATCCAGAAGAAGGCGACGATCAGGATCATCACGCCCACGAGGCCGAACTCCTCGCCGATCACCGCGAGCAGGAAGTCCGTGTGCGCCTCGGGCAGCCAGTGCAGCTTCTCCACGCTGCCGCCGAGGCCGACGCCGAAGATCTCGCCGCGGCCGATCGCGATCAGCGAGTGCGAGAGCTGGTAGCCCTTGCCCAGCGCGTACTTCTCGTTCCAGGGATCGAGGTACGCGAAGATGCGCTCGCGCCGCCAGTCGGAGAACGCGATCATCAGCATGAACGCGACGACGATCACCGCGGCGATCAGGAAGAACATGCGCGCGTTCACGCCGCCGAGGAACAGGATGCCCATGGCGATCACGGCGATCACCATGAAGGCGCCCATGTCCGGCTCGGCCAGCAGCAGCACGCCCACCACGGCGACGGCGGCGGCCATCGGCAGCACGGCGCGGAAGAAGCGCTCCTTCACCTCCATCTTGCGCACCATGTAGTTGGCGGCGTAGAGCAGCACGGCGAACTTGGCGAGCTCCGAAGGCTGGAAGGAGATCGGGCCCAGGCCGATCCAGCGGCGCGCGCCGTTCACGCCCTTGCCGATGTGCGGGATGAGCACGACGATCAGCAGCAGCAGCGAGGCGACGAAGAGCCAGGGCGCGATGCGCTCCCAGGTCTCCACCTTCACCTGGAAGGCGAGCAGGCCGGCCGCGAAGGACAGCGCCAGGAACAGGGCGTGGCGGCTCAGGAAGTACGTGTGCGCGTAGCGGCCGAAGCGCGGGTTGTCCGGCAGCGCGATGGACGCGGAATAGACCATCACCAGGCCCCAGGCGAGCAGGGCCACGGTGACCCAGAGCAGCGCGGGGTCGAAGGCGTGCACCTGCACGCGGCCGCGGTCGGGCAGCGCGCCGCGCGAAGTCCAGGCGGAGAGGACGCCGGCGAGGTTCAAGCCTCCCCTCCTTGCACCATCGCGCCCGCCTCGTCGGCGACCGCCTGCACCGCGGCGCGGAAGACCTCGGCGCGGTGCGGGTAGTTGCGGAACATGTCGAAGCTGGCGCACGCGGGCGACATCAGCACGGCATCGCCCGCATGGGCGCGTTGCGTCGCGAGCTTCACGGCTTCTTCCATCGTGCCGGCGTCGATCAGCGGAACGCCCGTGCCTTCCAGCACCGCGCGGATCTGCGGGCCGTCGCGCCCGATCAGCACCGCGGCGCGCGCGTAGCGGGACACCGGATCGGCGAGCGGCGCGAAGTCCTGCCCCTTGCCGTCGCCGCCCAGGATGACGACCAGCCTGCGCTCGGCGCCCAGGCCTTGCAGCGCGGCGACCGTGGCGCCGACGTTGGTGCCCTTGCTGTCGTCGAAGTACTCGACCTCGTTGACGATGCCCACGGGCTCCACGCGGTGCGGCTCGCCGCGGTACTCGCGCAGGCCGTACAGCATGGGGGCGAGCTGGCATCCGGCAGCATTCGCCAGCGCGAGCGCCGCCAGTGCGTTGATCGCGTTGTGCCGGCCGCGGATGCGCAGCGCGTCGGCGGGCATGAGGCGCTGCAGGTGCAGTTCCTCTTCCGCATCCTTGCGGCGTCTTTCCGTTTCGTCCGCTTCGTGCGCCCGCACCAGCCAGGCCATGCCGTGCACGACCTCCAGGCCGAAGTCGCCCGGGCGCTTCGGCAGGTCGCCGCCGAAGGTGACGTACTCGCGCTGCTCGTACTTGCCGCCCTTCAGCCGCACGGGCTCGGGCAGCATCCTCATCACGAGCGGGTCTTCGCGGTTGAGGACCATCACGCCCGTCGTGCCGAACACGCGCGCCTTGGCGCCGGCGTACGCTTCCATCGTGCCGTGCCAGTCGAGGTGGTCCTGGGTCACGTTCAGCACCGTTGCGGCCGTCGGCTCGAATCCGGTGACGCCATCGAGCTGGAAGCTGGAAAGTTCGATCACCCACACCTGCGGCAGCGCGCCGGCTTCGCGCTTCTGCGCGAGCGTGTCCAGCAGCGTCGGGCCGATGTTCCCGGCGACCGCGACGGTCTTGCCGCTGCGCTCCACGAGCTGGCCGGTGAGCGACGTGACGGTGGTCTTGCCGTTGGTGCCGGTGACGGCGAGCACGGCGGGGTGGTAGCCGTCGGCAGCCTTCATGGCGGCGAGCGCATCGGCGAAGAGGCCGAGCTCCCCGCGCACCGGGATGCCGCGTTCGCGCGCGGCGTTCTCCACGGCGGCCACCTGCTCGGGCGTCAGGCCCGGGCTGCGCAGCACGAGCTGCTGCCCTTCGACGAGTCCGGCCGCGAACGGGCCGGCGACGAAGCGCGCCGACGGCACCTGCTCCTGCAATTGCGGCAGCTGCGGCGGCGCCTCGCGCGTGTCCGCGACGGTCACCTGCGCGCCGGCCTGCGCGCACCAGCGCGCCATGGCGAGGCCGGAGGCACCGCAGCCGAGGACGAGGACGGATTGGTCGCGCAGGTCCATCACCGCAGCTTCAGCGTGGAGAGGCCGACGAGGCACAGCAGCATCGTGATGATCCAGAAGCGGATCACCACCTGCGTCTCCTTCCAGCCGGTCTTCTCGAAGTGGTGGTGCAGCGGGGCCATCAGCAGGATGCGCCGGCCGGTGCCGTACTTGCGCTTGGTGTACTTGAAGTACATCACCTGCACCATCACGGACAGGGCTTCCACCACGAAGATGCCGCCCATGATGGCCAGCACGATCTCCTGGCGGACGATCACGGCGATGGTGCCCAGCGCGCCGCCGAGCGCCAGCGCGCCCACGTCGCCCATGAACACCTGCGCCGGGTGCGCGTTGAACCAGAGGAAGGCCAGGCCCGCCCCCGCCAGCGCGGCGCAGAAGATCAGCAGTTCGCCCGAACCCGGGATGTAGGGCAGCAGCAGGTACTTGGAGAACACCGAGCTGCCGGTCACGTAGCAGAACACGCCCAGCGCGGAACCCACCATCACCACCGGCATGATCGCCAGGCCGTCGAGGCCGTCGGTGAGGTTCACCGCGTTGCTCGAGCCCACGATCACGAAGTAGGTCATGATCATGAAGCCGAACACGCCGAGCGGGTAGTTGATCTCCTTCACGAAGGGGACCACCAGGCCGGCGCGCGGCGGCAGGTTCATGTCGAAGCCGGAACGCACCCAGTCGAAGAAGAGGCCCAGCACGCGCTCGTTCGTCGTCTCCGAGACGCTGAACGCGAGGTAGAGCGCGGCGACGAGGCCGATCACCGACTGCCAGAAGTACTTCTCGCGCGAGCGCATGCCCTCGGGGTCCTTGTTGACGACCTTGCGCCAGTCGTCCACCCAGCCGATCGCGCCGAAGCCCAGCGTCACCAGCATCACGATCCACACGAAGCGGTTGGTCCAGTCGAACCAGAGCAGCGTGGAGATGGCCACCGAGATCAGGATCAGCACGCCGCCCATGGTGGGCGTGCCGCTCTTCACGAGGTGCGTCTCCATCGCGTAGCCGCGCACCGGCTGGCCGATCTTCAGCTCCGTCAGGCGGCGGATGACCCACGGGCCGGCGATGATGCCGATCAGCAGCGCGGTCATGGCCGCCATGACCGCGCGGAAGGTGATGTACTGGAAGACGCGGAAGAAGCCGAACTCGTGACCGTGGCTCTGCATCCAGGCGGCGAGGCTAACGAGCATCCGGGACCTCCTTGGCTTGTTGTTGTTCTTGTGCGTGGGCGGTGATCGCCTCGACGACCCGCTCCATCTTCATGAAGCGCGAGCCCTTGACCAGCACGCTGGCCGCCGTGCCCAGCGCTTCGCGCACGGCGGCGTTCAGCGCATCGACGTCGGCGAAATGCCGGCCCTTCATGCCGGCCGCCTGCTCGCCCAGCGTGAAGAGCTGCTCGATCCCGCGTTCGTGCGCGTAGTCGCCGACCTCGGCGTGGAAGGCCGGGCCCTGGTTGCCCACCTCGCCCATGTCGCCCAGCACCAGCAGGCGCGGGCCGGGCAGTTCCGCGAGGACGTCGATCGCGGCGCGCACGGAGTCGGGGTTGGCGTTGTAGGTGTCGTCGACGAGGGTCAGCGTGCGGCCGCCGAGGGCCACGCCGAGCGCGCGCGAGCGGCCCTTGACGGGCTGGAAGTCTTCCAGCCCGCGCACCACCGCTTCGAGCGGCACGCCTGCCGCCAGGGCACAGGCGGCGGCGGCGAGCGCGTTGCGGACGTTGTGGCGGCCGGCGATCTGGAGCCGGAACTGCACGGGCCCGGCGGGCGTGTCGGCCCGCACCTGCCAATGCCCCTCTTGCCATTCGGAACCGGCCAGGACGACGTCGGCGCCGCTGCCCGCGTCGCCGAAGGTGATGCACTTGCGCCCGCCGGCGAGCCGTGTCCACAGCGCGGTGAAGGCATCGCCCGCCGGGAAGACGGCGGTGCCGTTGGCGGGCAGCCCGCCGAACACCGAGCCGTTCTCCTGCGCGACGGCCTCCACGGTCGCCATGAATTCCTGGTGCTCGCGCTGCGCGTTGTTCACCAGCGCGACGGTGGGCTCCGCGACGTGCGCGAGGTAGCCGATCTCCCCGGGATGGTTCATCCCGAGTTCCACGACGCCGACCTTGTGCTCCGCCCGCAGGCGCAGCAGCGTCAGCGGCAGGCCGATGTCGTTGTTCAGGTTCCCCTGCGTCGCGAGGTGGGCGTCGGGCTGCCACGCGCGCAGGATGGCAGCGACCATCTGCGTCACGGTCGTCTTGCCATTGCTGCCCGTGACCGCGATCAGCGGCAGCGCGTACTGCTTGCGCCACCAGCGTGCCAGCCGGCCCAGCGCCTGCTTGCTGTCGTCCACCTCGATGCCGGGAAAGCCGGCAGGCAGTCGGCCCTTGTGCGCGATGGCGGCCACGGCGCCCTTGGCGCGCGCGTCGGCGATGAAGTCGTTGGCGTCGAAGCGCTCGCCCTGGAGGGCGACGAAGAGGTCGCCGGGCTGCAGCGTGCGCGTGTCGGTGTGCACGCGATCCACCTGCACGCTGCCGTCGCCGACGAGGTCGCCCCGCACCCAGGCGGCGGCGAGTTGGAGCGGAAACATGCTCATGAAGTCCTGGCTTTCAGCGCTGCGGAGGCATGCGCCTGGTCGGAGAACGCGTGCTTCACGCCCGCGATCTCCTGGTAGTCCTCGTGTCCCTTGCCCGCCAGCAGGATCACGTCCTGCGGCGCGGCATTCGAAATGCTGTCCGCGATGGCGCGGGCGCGGTCGGCCTGCACCGTTGCCGCGTCGCCCCGGGCGAGCCCTTGCAGGACCTGCCGGATGATGGCCTGCGGGTCTTCGCTGCGCGGGTTGTCGCTGGTGACCACCACGTGGTCGGCGTTCCTCTCGGCGACCTGCGCCATCAGCGGCCGCTTGGTCGGGTCGCGGTCGCCGCCGCAGCCGAACACGCACCACAGCCTGCCGCCCCGCTGCCGCGCGAGCGGCTGCAGCGCCTGCAGGCCTTTTTCCAGCGCGTCCGGCGTGTGCGCGTAGTCGACGGCCACGAGGGGCTTGCCCGGCTCGTTGATCCGCTCCATGCGGCCGGGCACCGGCAGCAGGTTGGCGCAGGCGCCCACCGCCTGCGCGAGCGGCACGCCGACGGCGCGCATCATCCCGACCACACCCAGCAGGTTGGAGACGTTGTACTGGCCGATCAGCTGCGTGCGCAGCTCGTGGCGCTCGCTGGCCTCGGCCACGACGAAGCGCAGCCCCTGGTCGGTGTAGCCGATCTCCAGCGCCTGCAGCCGCGCGGCGCGCTCGCAGGAGACCGTCCACACGTCCAGGCGGCCCTGCAGCTTCCGCTCCAGTTCCACGCCCTTGGCGTCGTCGACGTTCAGCACCGCGGCCTGCAGGCCGGGCCAGTCGAACAGGGCCGCCTTGGCGTCCCAGTAGGAATGCATGGAGCCGTGGTAGTCCAGGTGGTCCTGCGTGAAGTTGGTGAAGCCCGCAACGCGGATGCGCGTGCCGTCCAGGCGCCGCTCCACGATGCCGATGGAGGACGCCTCGATCGCGCAGGCCTTGGCGCCCTCCTGCAGGAAGCGGCGGAAGTGGCGCTGCATCAGCACCGGGTCCGGCGTGGTCAGCCCCGTGTGCTCCACGTGCGGCGGGCGGCCGATGCCGAGCGTGCCGACGATGCCGCAGGACATGCCGACGTTGGACAGCGCCTGGGCGAGCCACCACGCGGTGGACGTCTTGCCGTTCGTGCCCGTCACGGCGAGCACGTCGAGTTCGTGCGAGGGCTCGCCGTAGAACAGCGCGCCGATGGGGCCCGTGGCCGCCTTCAATCCGTCGTACGCGGCGACCGCGTCGCTGGTGAAGCCGTAGGCCTCGCTGCCGGCATGTTCGACCAGGCAGGCCTTCGCGCCCTGCTCCAGCGCGCCCTTCACGAACTTGCGGCCGTCGGTGGCGGCGCCGGGCCAGGCGATGAAGCCGTCGCCCGCGCCGACCTTGCGGCTGTCGCAATGCACTTCGCCGCTGACGCGCGCGCGCAGCCAGTCGGCGGCTTCCCTGGGGGTGCGGAGGACCAGCATCAGAACGACTCCTCCACGGCCTGCACCACGACTTGCGGCTTCACGTTCATGTCCGGCTGCACGCCCAGCATGCGCAGGCTCTGCTGCACCGTGGCGCTGAACACGGGCGCGGCGACGTCGCCGCCGAAGTAGCGGCCGTTGCTCGGCTCGTCGATCATCACGGCCACCACGATGCGCGGCTTGTCGATCGGCGCGATGCCGACGAACACGCCGCGGTACTTGTTCTGGGCGTAGCCCTTGCCTTCCTGCTTGTGCGCCGTGCCGGTCTTGCCGCCCACCGAATAGCCCATGGTCTGCGCGCGCGGCGCGGTGCCGCCGTTGAGGGTCGCGAGGTGCAGCATCTGGCGCATCGTCTGCGCCGTCTTCGGGTCCAGCACGCGCACGCCCGGCGCGGGCACGTCGGTCTTCTGCAGGGTGACCGGCACCAGCTCGCCGTCGCGCGCGAACACGGTGTACGCGCGCGCCAGCTGGAACAGGCTGGTGGACAGGCCGTAGCCGTAGCTCATGGTCGCCTGCTCGATGGGACGCCAGGTCTTGTACGCGCGCAGCTTGCCGCTCACCACGCCCGGGAACGGCACCTGCGGGCGCTGGCCGAGCCCCACCTGCGTGTACAGCTCCCACATCTCGCGCGGCTGCAGCTGCATCGCCATCTTCACGGTGCCGATGTTGCTGGACTTCTGCACGACCTCCGTCACCGTCAGCATGTTGTGGCCGTGCGAGTCGGTGATGGTGGAGCCGTTGATGGTCATGCGGCCGCCGTTCGTGTTGATCGGCGTGTTCGGCGTGACGAGCCCCTTCTCCAGCGCGAGCGACACCACGAAGGGCTTCATCGTGGAGCCCGGCTCGAAGGTGTCGGTGAGCGCGCGGTTGCGCAGCTGGCCGCCGGTGAGGTTCTGGCGGTGGGCTGGGTTGTAGCTCGGGTAGTTGGCGAGCGCGAGCACCTCGCCGGTGTGCACGTCCAGCACCACGACGCTGCCCGCCCTGGCCTTGTTCTCCAGCACCGCGTCGCGCAGCTTCTGGTACGCGAAGAACTGCACCTTGCTGTCGATCGACAGCTGCAGGTCCTTCCCGTCCACCGGCGGCACCTGTTCGCCCACGTCCTCGACGATGCGGCCCAGGCGGTCCTTGATCACGTGGCGCGAGCCGGGCTTGCCGCCCAGCTCCTTGTTGAAGGCGAGCTCCACGCCTTCCTGGCCCTTGTCTTCCACGCTGGTGAAGCCCACGACGTGCGCCGCGGCCTCGCCTTCCGGGTACTGGCGGCGGTATTCCTTGCGCAGGAAGACGCCCTTGATGTCCAGCGCCGTGACCTGGCGCGCCGTCGCCTCGTCGACCTGGCGCTTGAGCCAGACGAAGTTCTTCTCCTGGTCGTCCAGCTTGGCCATGAGCTCGGCCAGCGGCACCTGCAGCAGCCTGGCGAGCTGCGTGAGCTTCACCTTGTCGCGCTCCAGGTCCTCGGGGCTGGCCCACACGCTGGGCACGGGGACGCTGGTGGCGAGCAGCAGGCCGTTGCGGTCGAAGATGCGGCCGCGGTTGGCGGGCAGTTCGAGGGTGCGGGCGAAGCGCACCTCGCCCTGCTTGCGGTAGAAATCGTTGCCGATCACCTGCACCCACGCGGCGCGGCCCGCCAGGCCCAGGAAAGCCAGCGCGATGCCCGCCACGATCAGCTTGCTGCGCCACACCGGCGTGCGGCTGGCCAGCAGCGGGCTCGAGGAATAGGCGACGACGCGTCCGCTCATGGCGCGACCTCCACGCCGGCGGCCGTGCCCTTGAGCGTGACGTACTGCGTGATCGCCGGCGTCGCCGGCTTCATGTGCAGCTGCTCCTTGGCGAGCTTCTCCACGCGCGCCGGCGTCGCCTGCGCGCGCTTCTCGACCTGCAGCCGTTCGTGCTCGATCTCCAGCTTCCGGGCCTCGTTCTGCGCGCGCTCCACCTCGGCGTAGAGGCGGCGCGACTCGTACTGCACCTGCACGAGGTACAGCGCGCTCGCCAGCAGCGACACCAGCAAGGTGAGGTTCAGGCGCAGCATCATGCGGCCGTCCTCTCCGCGACACGCATGATGGCGCTGCGCGCGCGCGGGTTGGCGGCAACCTCCGCTTCGGTGGGCTTCACCCGCTCGATGGAACGCAGCTTCATGGGCTTCGGGGCGGCGAAGGGCGCGCGCCGGTCCACTTCATCGCGCGAATGCTTCGCGATGAACTGCTTCACGATGCGGTCTTCCAGCGAGTGGAAGCTGATCACCACGAGTCGGCCTCCGGGTTCCAGCACGTCGAGGGCGGCGCTCAGCGCCTCCTGCAGTTCCTCAAGCTCCCGGTTGACGAAAATCCGAAGAGCCTGAAATGTGCGCGTTGCAGGGTCCTGGCCCGGCTCGCGGGTCTTGACCGCACCAGCCACGAGCTGGGCCAGTTCGGCGGTGCTTGCAAGAGGGCCCCGTTCCTGTCGGCGAGCTGCAACCGCCTTTGCAATCTGAAAAGCAAACCGTTCTTCGCCATAGTCACGGATCACCTCCGACATCTGTTCCACCGTGGCGGTGGCGAGGAAGTCCGCGGCGCTGGTGCCGCGCGTGGGGTCCATGCGCATGTCCAGCGGTCCGTCGGAACGAAAGGAAAAACCCCGTGCGGGGTTGTCGATCTGCGGCGAGCTCACGCCCAGGTCCATCAGCAACCCCGTGACGGACGCTGCCTGCAGCTCGCGCACCGCGGCGAAGCCCTCGTGCCGGATCTCGAAGCGCTGGTCCTCGATGGCATTGCCCACCGCGATCGCTTCCGGGTCCTTGTCGAAGGCCACCAGCCGGCCCTTCTCGTCCAGGCGCGAGAGGATCAGGCGCGAGTGTCCGCCGCGACCGAAGGTCGCATCGACATAGATTCCATCCGGCTTGGTGACGAGGGCGTCGACTGCTTCGTTCAACAAGACGGTGGTGTGTTGCCATGTGCCGTCCACCGTCTTCCTTCAGAAAGAGAAGTCCTTGAAGGCTTCGGGCATCTCGCCGCGCATCGCCTCGGCCTCCTTGGCCTCGTAAGTCGCCTTGTCCCAGAGTTCGAAGTTGTTACCCATGCCCAGCAGCATCACGTCCTTCTCGATGCCTGCCGCGGCACGAAGCTCGGGGCTCACCAGGACACGGCCCGTCGAATCGAGTTCCACGTCCATGGCGTTGCCCAGGAAGATTCTCTTCCACCACTGCGCGGCCATGGGGAGCTGGGCGATGCGTTCACGAAATGTTTCCCACTCGGGCCGCGGAAAGATCATCAGGCAGCCGTGCGGGTGGCGGGTGATCGTGAGGCGGCTGTCGGCGGTCGCGGCCAGGACGTCACGATGCCGGGTCGGCATGGAGAGCCGCCCCTTGGCATCGAGACTCAGCGACGACGCGCCCTGGAACACCTGTGTCAGCCCTCAAGTACAGCGAAAGGTGTGTGAACGGCAAAAGGAGGAGTGGTTTCCCACGATCCCCCACTTCCTGCCACTTTTTTGCACTGTAGCAGGAAAACGCTGAGGCGCAATCGTCCTGGGTACTTTTTGGCAATGAAATCAAGCACTTAGAAACGAAATCGGAGGCACGCGGCCTCCGATTTCCTTTACGAATCCAGCACTTAGCTGGTGCACTTGATGTGTTGCCTCATGCCACCTACAGGATGTAGCGAGAAAGGTCCTCGTTCCTGCTGAGTTCGCTGAGGCGGGCATCGACGTAGGCGGCGTCCACCGTGACGGTCTGCCCTTCCAGCCGGGCCGCCTCGAAGCTGACCTCGTCCAGCAGCCGCTCCATCACCGTGGAGAGGCGCCGGGCCCCGATGTTCTCGGTGCGCTCGTTGACGTCGTACGCGATCTGCGCGAGGCGCGTGATCCCTTCCGGCGTGAACTCCAGCTTCACCTTCTCCGTTTCCAGCAACGCCTGGTACTGCTTGACCAGCGAAGCGTGGGTGGACGTGAGGATCGCCTCGAAGTCCTGCACGGAGAGCGAGCCCAGCTCCACGCGGATCGGGAACCGGCCCTGCAACTCCGGGATCAGGTCGCTGGGCTTGGAGAGGTGGAACGCGCCGCTCGCGATGAAGAGGATGTGGTCGGTGCGGATCGGGCCGTACTTGGTCGATACGGTCGTGCCTTCCACCAGCGGCAGCAGGTCGCGCTGCACGCCCTGGCGCGACACGTCCGGGCCCGAGCCTTCGCCGCGCGCCGCCACCTTGTCGATCTCGTCGATGAAGACGATGCCGTTCTGCTCCGCGTTCTGGATCGCGGCGGCCTTGATCTCGTCCTCGTTGACCAGCGACGCGGCTTCCTCTTCCACGAGCAGCTTCATCGCCTCGCGGATCTTCAGCTTGCGCGTCTTGCGGCGGCCGCTCCCGAGCTGGCCGAACATGCCCTTGAGCTGCTCCGCCATGTCTTCCATGCCGGGCGGGCTCATGATCTCCAGCGAAGGCTTGGCTTCGGCGACGTCGATCTCGACGTCCTTGTCGTCCAGCAGCCCCTCGCGCAGCTTCTTGCGGAACACCTGGCGTGCCGTGCTTTCGCCACTGGCTTCCTCGCCGCGTGCGAGCGGGATCAGCACGTTGAGGATGCGCTCCTCCGCCGCGTCTTCGGCGCGCGTGCGCACCTTGCGCATCTCCGCCACGCGGGTCTGCTTCACGGCCATCTCGGCGAGGTCGCGGATGATCGCGTCGACGTCCTTGCCGACGTAGCCCACTTCGGTGAACTTCGTCGCCTCCACCTTGATGAAGGGCGCGTCCGCGAGCTTGGCGAGGCGCCGCGCGATCTCGGTCTTGCCCACGCCGGTGGGGCCGATCATGAGGATGTTCTTGGGCGTGATCTCGTGGCGCAGCTTCTCGTCCACCTGCTGGCGGCGCCAGCGGTTGCGCAGGGCGATGGCCACGGCGCGCTTGGCGTCCTTCTGGCCGACGATGTGGCGATCGAGCTCGGAGACGATTTCCTGGGGGGTCATGGAAGACATTTGTCGATCCGGGAAGAGGAACGCAGAGGACGCAGAGGATGCGCAGAGGTCGCAGAGAAGAGCTTCCCAGGCTGTTCTCTGCGACCTCTGCGTCATCTTTGCGACCTCTGCGTTCAAAGGCTGTTCACTCCAGCACCTCGATGGTGTGGTTCATGTTGGTGTAGATGCAAAGCTGGCCCGCGATCTCCAGCGACTTCTTGACGACGTCGCGCGCGCCCATGTCGGTGTTGTCCAGCAGCGCCTTCGCGGCCGCCTGCGCATAGCCGCCGCCCGAGCCGATCGCGATGATCCCCTGCTCCGGTTCCAGCACGTCGCCGTTGCCGGTGATGATCAGCGAGGACTCGCGGTCGGCCACGGCGAGCATGGCTTCCAGCCGCCGCAGCACGCGGTCGGTGCGCCAGTCCTTGGTGAGTTCGATGGCGGCGCGCACGAGGTGGCCCTGGTGCTTCTCCAGCTTGCCCTCGAAGCGTTCGAAGAGGGTGAAGGCGTCGGCGGTGGCACCGGCGAAGCCGGCGAGCACCTTGTCGTGGTAGAGCCTGCGGACCTTGCGCGCGCTGCCCTTGACGACGATGTTGCCCAGGGTGACCTGGCCGTCGCCGCCGATCGCCACCTGCCAGCGGCCGTCGGCGCCCTGGCGCCGCACGCTGACGATGGTCGTGCCGTGAAACTGTTCCATGAGGGGTTAGGGTCTAGGGATGAGGGCCTAGGGTAAAGCCAAATTCCCACATGGGGACGCCCGGCTGTTTCCCTAGCCCCTAGCCCCTAACCTCTAGCCCCTCATTCGTTCCGGATCGTGATGCGGGCGTGCTCGCTGATGCCGATGACGTTGAAGAACGCCGCCACCAGCCGGTGCACGTCGGAGAACTGCACCTGCCGCCCTTCGCCTTCGCGCGCCGTCACCCAGTTGAGCAGGGTGCCGGCCGCCGTGAAGTCGATGCGCATGAGGCGGGCGCAGGAGATGATCATGATGTCCGCGTCGGCCAGCTTGGCATCGAGCAGTTCGAGCGCTTCCTTGCCGTCGCCGAGGATCTGGCCGGAGAGCTCCACGGTCGCCACGCTGGAGAGCTGCGAGCTCATGGCGGGCAGCTGCGAGTCGCCGTAGGTCATCACGCTGGAGACCACGGAGTCGCGGTACGCCTCGCCGATGATGGTGTTGCGGCTGGCGAGGCTGCCATCGGGCTGCAGCGACTTGTAGTCGCAGCGCGCGCTGTCCCAGGAAGGCGGCGACACCTCGTAGGTGACGCAGTAGTCCAGGGCCACCAGCTCGAATTCGTCCGGGCGGTGCATCACGCGCAGGACTTCCATGCGCAGCTTCCACCAGCCGGGGTTCACGGCGCGGTCGCTCGAGGGCGTCGCTTCGCGCAGCACCTTCTCCAGCGCGTCGGCGCCGATGAAGCGCAGCTGCACGTTCTGGCCGGCCCACTGGGTGAACAGCTTCGTGAGCGGCTCCACGGCGCCATCGACGATGGAAGTGAGCTTGGTCCAGTTCAGCTTGTACGGTTGCGTCGCGCGGCCCAGCGCCGCCACGAGCGCCGCGGCCGTCTGCGTGCCGAACACCGCGGGGCTGGTCCAGTCCGCCTTGTCCTGGCCCGCCGCCGCGGCTGCCTGCGCAGCCGTCGGCGTGTTCATCTTCGCGATGATCTCCGGCATCGAGAACCACTGCGGCGCCGAGCGGCCGAAGCGGCTCGCGAAGTCGATCGCGGCGCTCTCGAACTTGGACTGCCAGCCGGCCGCGCGGTACAGGTCGAACAGCGTGAGCCAGGTCTCGTCGTGGTTGATGCGCGTGCCGTGCGGCGCGAGCACGTCCAGCAGGCCCGCCTCGGCGCCTTCGTTGTCGCCGTTGGCGAAGCGGATGGAGGCTTCCTCCAGCTCGGGGTCGTGCGCGAATTCCTCGACGTGGATCGCGAACTGCTTGGACGGCGAGAACGTGCTGGGCGCGCTGCCCGGCACGCTGGGCGCACCGGCGGCCGCGATGTCGCGGGCGCTGGGCTGCGCATCGAAGTCCAGCGGCGGCAGGGCCGCGCGCGCCGCGGGCGGCGCCATGCGCGAACCGGCGGGCGCGGGCTGCGGCTGCTGCTGCGGCGGCACGAGGCCCATGGCCTGCGTGGTCGCATCCGGCAGCACGGAGTCCATCAGCGATGCCGGCGGCGCGGGCGCGGCGGCGCTGCCGTCCGCAGCGAGTTCCTGCGGCGCGGTGCGCGAATAGCTGGTCGCCGCGGGCGCGGGTGCAGCCGGCTGGCGCATGGCATCCGGCGGCACGTGCGCGGACATCGGGAAGCCGCTGGCGCCGGTGGGCATGCCGGAGTTGCCGCCATGCTTGGTCTTCCACCACTGCATGGACATCTGCGCCTCGATCTCGTCGATCTTCTTCAGCGTGGTGGCGCGGTCGTCCGGCTTGGACGGCATGGAGCTCTGGAAGAACGAGGGGCGCAGGCCCGGGTCCTGGCCCGCCAGCACCTCGCTGCGGCGCATCTTGCGCAGCATGTCGAACTCGCGCTTGCGCACGAAGTCGTTGCGGCGCTTGCGCTCGATCATCTCCTTGAGCATCTGCTTGGAGTACGAGCTCTCGCGGTCGGCGTCCTGGCCTTCGTTCTCGTTGAAGCCGCTTGCGGGGTTGCGGACGAAGCGCACCACCCGGGACAGCAGTCCACCGGGTGCGGAATCGTCTTTGTTCGCCATGTGCGGAACCTGCGGGGAGGGACTGCGGGAGATGCCCGGCTCAGTCGCCGAACATCTTCTGCTTCAGCTCGCGGCGCTGCTGCGCCTCGAGCGACAGGGTCGCCGTCGGGCGCGCGAGCAGGCGGCCCACGCCGATCGGCTCGCCGGTCTCGTCGCAGTAGCCGTAGTCGCCCGCGTCGATGCGCGCGATGGACTGCTCGATCTTCTTCAGCAGCTTGCGCTCGCGGTCGCGCGTGCGCAGTTCGAGCGCGTGCTCCTCCTCGATCGTCGCGCGGTCCGCGGGATCGGGGACGATGACCGTGTCCTCGCGCAGGTGCTCGGTGGTCTCGCCGGCGCTATTGAGGATGTCCTGCTTCAGCTGCAGCAGCTTCAGGCGGAAGAACGCCATCTGCTTGTCGTTCATGTACTCCGCATCCGGCATCGCCAGGACTTCTTCGTCCGAGAGTTCCTCGGCGGACTTCGTCTTCCAGTTGTTGGCCAGCTTCGGGTCCTTCTTGATGGACACGACGGGCGGGGGCGTCAGTACGGATTGGGTTGCCATGGGGGTGTAGCTTGCCTTGGCAGCAGCCGGGGCCTGCGGCATCGCGGGTGCGGGAGCGGGCATGGCGCGCGGCGCGGCGGGAGCCGGCTGCGGGACGGGCCTGCTCGCCGCGGCGGGGGCCGGGGCGGGTGCTGCGGGTGGAGGGGAGGCCTTGGCGGCGGGCGCGGCTTTCGCCGGCGCGGGGCTCGCCTTGGCGGGGATCTTCTTCGCGGCGGCGACGACGGCCTTCGCGCCGGTCACGACGGCCTTGGCGACGGCGCCCACGACCTTGCCGGCCGTGGTCTTCGGGGCGGTCTTGGCCGCCTGGGGTGCCGTCTTCGCCGGGGCCTTCGCAGCCTTGGCCGGTGCGGCCTTGGCGGGCGTCGCCTTCGCTGGAGCCTTCGCCGTCTTCGCGGCGGGCTTGCTGGTCTTGGCTGGGGTCTTCTTCGCGGGAGCCTTCTTCGCCGGTGCCTTGGCCGCTGTCTTCGCCGCCTTGGGCGCGGGCTTGGCAGCCTTGGCCTTGGCAGGAGTCTTCACCGCGGTCTTCTTGGTCTTGGCAGCGGCCTTGGGCTGAGCCTTCACTTCCCGTCTCCTCGCGTCGGCGCCGGAGGCGTGCGGCGCGTTGCGCGCATGCCTGCCTTCTTTCGTTGTAGGGTCAACGCCGTCATGACCGCGATTTATACCCTGAGTTAAGGGCTCTGCACGACCGTGAACCTCCTTTTCGTCATGGCGCGGCGCCGCCACCCCCCTTGCGGGAGAGGCCGTGAGTTGCGGAAGCGAGACAAACATGTCCGGGGCGCGGCGCGGGTTGCATCAAGGGCGCCAGCGTAAACCCGGCACTTGCGCGGCACGGTTCGGACCGCACCGACGCGGCGCGTCAGACAAGGCACTGCTCGAGGCCCTGCAGGAAGATGTCCCGGGGCAGGTCGATCCCGATGAAGACCATCTTGGACAGGCGCTGCTCGCCCTCGCCCCATTGCGGGCCCAGGTCGCTCCCCATCAGCTGGTGCACGCCCTGGAAGATCACCTTGCGCTCGGTGCCCTTCATGTTCAGCACGCCCTTGTAGCGCAGCATGCGCGGGCCGTAGATGTTGACGATCGCCCCGAGGAAGTCCTCGAGCTTCATCGGGTCGAAGGCGCGCTCCGAGCGGAAGACGAAGCTCTTGACGTCGTCGTCGTGGGCGTGGTGGTGCGGGTGGTCGCAGTGCTCGCCGTGCTCGTGGTCGTGGTCATGACCGTGGTGGTGGTCGTGCTCGTCTTCCTTCAGGAAGTCCGGGTCGATGTCGAGCTTGGCGTTGAGGTTGAAGCCCCGCAGGTCGAACACGCTCTTCAGGGGCACCTCGCCGAAATGCACCTGCTGCTGCGGCGCGCGCGGGTTCATGTGCTTGAGGCGGTGCACCAGGGCGTCGACCTCGTCCTTGCCGACGAGGTCGGTCTTGGAGATGAAGATCTGGTCGGCGAAGCCCACCTGGCGGCGCGCTTCCTGGCGGTCGTCCAGCTGCTTGTCGGCGTGCTTGGCGTCCACCAGCGTGAGGATGGAGTCGAGGAGGTAGCTCTCGGCGATCTCGTCGTCCATGAAGAAGGTCTGCGCCACGGGGCCGGGATCGGCGAGGCCGGTCGTCTCGATCACGACCCGGTCGAAATCGAGCATGCCCTTGCGCTTCTTGGCGGCCAGCAGCTGCAGGGTGGAACGCAGGTCCTCGCGGATCGTGCAGCAGATGCAGCCGTTGCTCATCTGGACGATCTGCTCCTTCGTCTCGGTGACCAGGATGTCGTTGTCGATGTTCTCCTCGCCGAACTCGTTCTCGATGACGGCGATCTTCTGGCCGTGCGCTTCGCTCAGCACGCGCTTGAGCAGGGTCGTCTTGCCGGAACCGAGGAAGCCGGTGAGGATGGTGGCGGGGATGAGGCTCATGGTTTTCAGGGGATAGGGTCTAGGGGCTAGGGCCTAGGGAACTTCAAAGTCTAGCCCGATGGCCGCTGTTCAGCGGTGCCGCGCCACATTCCCCTAGTCCCTAGCCCCCAGCCCCTAGCCCCTGCTCACTTGCGCAGGACCACCAGGCCTTTCAGGTACTCGCCTTCCGGGAATGCGAGCGTCATCGGGTGGTCCGCGGCGGCCCCGAGGCGCTCCACGATGTAGCCGTCGACGCCGGAATCCGTGCCGGCCGACGCCACGATCTTGTGGAACAGGTCGGCGGAAATGCCGCCGGAGCACGAGAACGTGAAGAGCACGCCGCCTGGCGCGAGCAGCTTGAGGGCGAGGCGGTTGATGTCCTTGTACGCGCGCGCGGCGCGTTCCGCGTGGGCCGCGGTCGGCGCGAGCTTGGGCGGGTCGAGGACGATGGCGTCGAAGGTCCGTCCCGCCTCGCCGAACTTGCGCAGGCTGGCGTTGACGTCCGCGTCCAGGAATTCGGCGCGCGCGGCATCGAAGCCGTTCAGGGCGACGTTGGCCCGCGCGCGTTCCAGCGCCGGCCCGGAGGAATCGATCGAGGTGACCTCGCCCGCCCCGCCCGCCAGGGCCGCCACGGTGAAGCCGCCCGTGTAGCAATAGCAGTTCAGCACCTTCTGCGCGCCGAGCCGCTTCACCCACTCGGCGAAGCGCGCGCGGCTGTCGCGCTGGTCCAGGTAGAAGCCGGTCTTGTGGCCGCCGGCGATGTCGAGGCCGAAGCGCCAGCCGTGTTCGGCGATGGTGAGCTCGGTCGCGCCGCTCCCGCGCAGCCAGCCCGTGGTTTCGGGCAGGCCCTCGAGCGAGCGCGCATGGGCGTCCGAGCGCTCGTACAGCTTCTGCAGCCCCGTCGCCTCCAGCAGGCCGTCGGCCAGCACCTTCTTCCAGCGCTCCGCGCCGGCGGAGAGGAACTGCGCCACCAGCGTGTCGCCGTAGCGGTCCACGACGAAGCCGGGGAGACCGTCCGACTCCCCGTGCACCAGGCGTACACCGTCACTGGAAGGGTTAAGCCGTTGCCTTAGGGCCACGGCCTGGACGAGGCGGTTGCGGAAAAAGGCCGGCTCGATGCGCTCCGTCTCCACGAAGCTCCAGGCCCGGGCGCGGATCTTCGAGGCCGGGCTGTAGGCTGCCCAGGCGAGGAACTGGCCGTCGCCGCCTTCCACGCGCACCGTTTCCCCGGGATCCGCGCCGCCCCTGGCGACAGCGGAATCGAAGATCCATGGATGGCGGCGCAGGAGCGAGCGCTCGCGTCCGGGGTGGAGGCGAATGACTTTCATCTCCCTATTGTCGGCGCACGCATTAAGCGTAAGAATGTGCAACAGGACATAGTCGAGGAGAAACCCCGAATGGGTTGCTTGGCCCGCAGCCGCGGTATCGCGGCGACGCTGCTGTTCCTGGCGATGCTCCTGCTCGCCGGGACCGCCGGCGCGCGCACCGCGCTGAGGTTCGACACCGGCCAGCAGCCGGTGATGCTGCACGACGCCGGCGACGCGTGGGTGGACGACAGCGGCAAGGCCGACGTGCAGGCCGTGGTGTCCGACCCCTCGATCAAGTGGCACGCCACCGGCGACAACAACATCTATCGCCTCGACAAGGGCCAGGCCCTGTGGGTCCGTTTCACGGTGCCGCCCGCCCCCACCGCGGAGCGCTGGTACCTCGAAGTGCCTTATCCCGGCGTCGACAAGGTGACGCTGTTCGTGCAGAACGCCAGCGGCGAATGGGTCGGCCGCTCCGCGGGCGACAACATCGCCATCGGCGAGTGGCCGCTGCCGCACCGCCACCCGATCATGCCCGTGTCCGTCTCGCCGCAGACGCCGCGCGTGCACCTCCTGCGCATCCAGAACGGCACGATCTTCGGCGCCCCGCTGCAGCTGGTGAGCGACAGCTACATGGGCCGCACCGAGCAGGGCATCTCGCTCATGCTGGGCATCTACTTCGGCCTCGTGGTGCTCGCGGTGATGCTGGCGGTCACCGGCGCGGTGACGCTGGAAGATTCCGGCTACTGGCTGTACGCGATCTCGGCGCTGCTGATGGCATTGACGCAGGCCACGATCACGGGCCTGGCGGGGCTGCACCTCTGGGGCGACTGGCCCTGGTGGAACAACATGGCGCCACAGGTGCTGCCGCTGTTCGCCATCGCGTCGCTGCAGATCTTCTTCGCCGAGGTGGTGTCGCTGCGGGAACGTTCGCGCACGCTCTACCGGCTGCTGCTGGTGGGTGGCCTCGCCTCGATCCCGCTCGCGCTGTACCTGATCCTCACGCCCAACGTGCAGGAGCGCCTGAACTGGATCGTCGTCTACTTCCTGGCCGCCACCATCGCAGGCTACGGCGTGGTGGTGTGGGCCGCGCTGCGCGGCGACCGCTACGCGCCCTGGCTGCTGGTGGGTTCCACGCCGGTGGGCATAGGCGCGCTGTTCCCGATCGCGCGCGCGGCGGGCCTCATCCCCATCAGCTTCTGGACCACGCACGGCATGCAGGTCGCGATCGCGGCCGAACTGCCCATCCTGCTGATCGTGCTGGCCATGCGCAGCCAGCACCGCCGCGAGCACGTGCGACGCATCCAGGGCCTGGACCGCATCGACCCCGCCACCGGCCTGATCAACGCCGCGGTGTTCCACGAACGGCTGGTGCGCCTGGTCACGCGCTCGCAGCGGCTGAAGTTCCGCAGCGCCATGCTGCTGGTGGACATCGCCAACATCGACCAGATCCGCCGCCAGTTCGACTCCGACTCCGCCCGCGAACTCACGCTGCGCGTCGCGGGCCGCCTGCTGTCGGTCGCGCGCGAGATCGACACGGTGGCGCGCCTGTCCGAGCACCGCTTCGGCATCCTGCTCGAAGGCCCTCTGCATGCCGACGAGGTCGCGGAAGCCGGGCCGCGCATCGTGGCGCGCTGCCTCATGCCCTTCAAGGGACGGCCGCTGGAATGGTCGGCGCACGTGCGCGTGGCGCAAGCGCTGATCCCCATGGACGGTACCGATCCCTCGCAGCTGATCGGCCGCCTCGAGATGCTGCTGGCCAGCGCGCCGGCCGACAGCCGCCGTGCCGTGTTCATGCTCTCCAAGACGAGCATGCCGGCCGCGCTCACCCCGTAACACCTTCGTCCTCGGGAAAGTCCCGTCCCTCGCCGCGGGGGACGGATGCGACAACCTTGGTTCGCAAGCAGGCGGGCGCCTGCGCTTCCAAGGAGACATCCCGATGGCCCCCACGGTTCCCCTCTCCCCCTGGCGCGCGGCCTGTGCCGCCGCGGCCCTGAGCCTCGCGTGCGCCCCGGCGCTCGCGCAGGAGACCTTCAGGATCGGCATCGTCAGCTTCCTCTCCGGCCAGGCCGCGGAGAGCTTCGGCGTGCCGGCCGTCAACGGCGCGAAGGTGCTCGTCGACGCGTTCAACAAGGGCGCCGCGCCGGCTCCGTACAACAAGGTCGGCTTCGGCGGCATGAAGATCGAGGCCGTCTACGTCGACGAGAACGGCGGCGCCACCAAGCAGGTGCAGGAACTGCGCAACCTCTACGAGCGCGAGAAGGTCGACGCGGTCGTCGGCTACGTCGGCTCGGGCGACTGCCTCGCGGTCGCGCCCGTCGCCGAGGAGATGAAGAAGTTCCTGATCCTCTACGACTGCGGCACGCCGCGCATCTTCGAGGACGGCAAGTACGAGTACGTCTTCCGCACCGCGGCCCACGCCACGATGGACAACGTGGCGCTCGTGCGCTACCTGAAGTCGCGCAACGTCAAGGTCGAGCGCTTCAACATGATCAACCAGGACTACGCCTGGGGCCAGGACAGCAAGAAGGACTTCACGCTGACCATGGCGCAGCTGTACAAGGACGCCAGGGCGGACGCCGACCTGCTGCCGAAGTTCGGCGCGGGCCAGTACGGCACCGAAGTGTCCGCGCTGCTCTCCAAGCCCGCGGACATCGTGCATTCCAGCCTGTGGGGCGGCGACCTGCAGGCCTTCATCCTGCAGGCGGGCGCGCGCGGCGTGTTCCAGAAGCAGACGCCGGTGCTCTCCGCGGCGGACCACGTGCTGCCCGGCCTGGGCGAGAAGATGCCGCAGGGCGCGATCCTCGGCGCGCGCGGCGCGTACGGACTGATGTCGCCGAAGTCCGCCCTCAACGACTGGTGGTGGGACCTCTACTCGCTCGCCTACAAGACCTACCCGGTGCAGGCGCCCTACCGCATGGTGCAGGCGATGCTGGGCCTGAAGCTCGCCGCGGAGAAAGCGATGGCCGCCAACGGCGGCAAGAAGCCCACGCCCGAACAGCTCGCCGCCGCGCTCAAGGGCTCCAGCTGGGAATCGCCCGCGGGCACCATCCGCATGGCGCTCGGCGACGGCCACCAGGCGATCCAGGACACCGCGATCGGCCGGACCAAGTGGGACGCGAACCGCCGGATGATGGTCCTGGAAGACATCCAGCGCTTCCCGGCCGAATGCGTGAACCCGCCGGCCAACATGAAGAGCGACGACTGGCTGAAGGCGGGGCTGCCGGGCGCGAAGTGCTGACGGCACCGCCTTGAACCTCGCCCTCACCATCCTCTTCGACGGCCTGACCTACGCGGCCTGGCTGTTCATCGTCGCGCTCGGGCTCACGCTGGTGTTCGGGGTCCTCAAGATCCTGAACATCGCGCACGGCAGCTTCTACGCCGTGGGCGCGTATGCGGGCGCGAGCCTGGTCGCCTGGCTGGTCTCGCTGAAAGTCTCGCCGCTCCTGAGCGTGGGCGCGCTGGTGCTGGCGGCGGCGGGCGTGGCGGCGCTGCTGGCGCCGCTCACCGAGCGCGGGCTGCTGCGCATGTTCTACCGGCGCGACGAGGTGCTGCTGGTGCTGGTCACCTATGCCCTCTTCCTCGTGCTGGAGGACGCGACCAAGCTGCTGTGGGGCGTGCATCCCTACTACGCCTCGGACACCTACCAGGCCTTCGGCAACCTGCAGCTCGGTCCCTTGAACTACGCGGGCTACGACCTGCTGCTGGTCGGGGTGGCGGTGGTCGCGGGCGTCGCGGCCTGGTGGGTCCTGAACCGCACGAGGCAGGGGAAGATCGTCACCGCCGTGATCCACAACGCGGAGATCGCGGCCAGCATGGGCGTGAACGTCTCGCGCGTGTACACGGGGGCCTTCGTGGTGGGCGTGTTCCTCGCCGCACTCGGCGGGGCGCTGACGGCGCCGATGATCTCGGTGCAGCCGGGCCTGTCGGTGGGCGTGATCATCGTGAGCTTCGCCGTCGTCATTATCGGCGGGCTGGGCAGCATCGAAGGTGCGGCGCTCGGTGCGCTGGTCGTCGGCCTCGCGCGTGCGGCGTCGGTCCACCTGTGGCCGGCGGCGGAACTCTTCAGCATCTACATCGTGATGGCCGTGATCCTGGTGTTCCGTCCGGAAGGTGTCTTCCAGCGCGTGCAGGCCCGAAAGATATGACCACCCCCGAAGCGCCTGCGGCGCCTCCCCCTCGAGGGGGCGCCACCAGCGGCCCGGCAAAGCCGGTTCCGCGGTGGCACTGGATGTCCACCGTCCTGGCAACCGCCGCGGGCCTCGCCTTCCTGCTCGCCGCCGGCGCGCTCGCACCGCGCTGGCTCACGTCGCTCGCCACCCTCGCCCTCGCCAACGGCCTCGTCTCCCTCGGCATCGTGGTGATGATGCGCAGCGGCGTCGTGCCTTTCGGCCAGGGGCTGGTGTTCGCCTCGGGCGGCTACGCGGCAGCCTTGCTGTTCAACAAGGCCGGCATCACGGACATGGTCCTCCTGTCCGCGCTGGGAGGCGCGGCCGCCTCGCTGGTGGCCGCACCCTTCGCGCCGCTGCTCGCGCGCTACCGGGGGATCTTCTTCGCGATGCTGACGCTGGCGCTGTCGATGGTGCTGTACGGGCTGCTGATGAAGACGGAGACGCTGGGCGGCTCGGACGGCTTCAACGTCTCGCGCGGCACGCTCTTCGGCTGGAAGCCGCCCGACGGGGCCGCGCACTACACGCTCTGGGCCGTCACCTCCGCGATCGTGTGCCTGCTCGCCGGGTGGGTGCGCATCTACTGCCACTCGCAGCGCGGCCTGCTCTCGCTCGGCGTGCGCGACAACGAACTGCGGGTGGAGTACCTGGGCACGTCGGTCGCGAACATCGTCGCCTGGAACTACCTGATCGCCGCGGCCCTGGGCGGCGTGGGCGGCGCGCTGGCGGTGCTGGCGCTCGGCCACATCGACCCGAACTTCAGCTACTGGACCACTTCCGGCGAGTTCGTGTTCGTCGCCATCCTCGCCGGCCACCACAGCGTGGTCGCCGTGCTCGCGAGTTCCTTCCTGCTGGAGCTGGTGCGCTCCTTCTCCAGCGCGTATTTCCCCAACACCTGGCAGCTCGCGCTGGGCCTCTTCCTGCTGCTCGTCATCCGCTTCCTGCCGGACGGGCTCGGGGCCCTGCTGGTGGCGCGCAGGAGGCCCGCATGACGCCGGTGTTGTCCGCCCGCGGCCTGCAGCGCACCTTCGGCGCCGTGGTGGCGGCCGCCGACATCAACGTCGACGTCGCGCAGGGCGAGCGCCTGTGCCTGATCGGCAGCAACGGCGCGGGCAAGACGACCTTCGTGAACATGGTGACCGGCTACCTGAAGCCCACGGAGGGCAGCATCCTGCTGGCGGGCGAGGACGTCACCCGGCGCTCGCCGCGCGAGATCACGCGGCGCGGCGTCGCGCGGTCCTTCCAGATCCCGCAGCTGTGCCTGCACATGACGGTGCTGGAGAACATGCTCACCGCCCTGCATTGCACTCAGGCGCACGCTCACTTCCTGCGGCCGGCACGCGACGCCGCGTCGCTCGCCCGCTGCGACCAGCTGCTCGCCGCCTTCGGCGTGGCGGAGCATGCGCAGCGCCTCGCGCGCGAGCTGCCGGGCGGCGTGCGCAAGCTGCTGGACATCGCCATGGCCCTGACCGGCCAGCCCCGCCTGCTGCTGCTCGACGAACCCACCAGCGGCGTGAGCGCGGACGAGAAGTTCGCGGTGATGGACACCGTCGTCCGCGCGATCGAAGGGCGGCAGGACGAAGCGCCCGTGACCGTCGTCTTCGTGGAGCACGACATGGACATCGTGCGGCGCTACGCGAGCCGCGTGGCCGCGTTCTCCAGCGGCCGCATCATCGCGGACGGCGCGCCGGCGCACGTGCTCGCCGATGCCGACGTGCAGCGCTACGTCACGGGATCGCTGCCCGCTTCGCTGGCGGAGGCCGCATGATCGCCCTGGACGACGTGCGCGTCGCGATCCAGAACGTGGAGGTGCTGCGCGGCTTCTCGCTGCGTGTCGCGCCCGGCACCCTGGTAGGGCTGATCGGCCGCAACGGCGCGGGCAAGACCACGGTGATGCGCACCGTGATGGGCCACCTTCCCCTGCTTGCCGGCCGCGTCACGCTCGGCGGCCAGGACCTCGCCCGCGTGCCGCCGCACCGGCGCGCGGCGCTCGGCATCGGCTACATGCCCGAAGACCGCGGCCTCGTGCCCGAGCTCACGGTGGAAGAGAACATCGCCCTGCCCGTCTGGGTTTCGCGCGAGCTCGTGCTGCGCGATCGCCTGGCGATGGTCTACGGCATCCTGCCCGAGCTGCTGGAGATGCGCGATCGCAAGGCGCTGCTGCTCTCCGGCGGGCAGCAGAAGCTGGTGGCGCTGGCCCGTGCGCTCGCGGTCGGCACGCGGCTGCTGCTCCTCGACGAGCCTTTCGAAGGCGTCGCGCCCGCCCTGTCGCAGCGGCTGTCCGAAGTCGTCGGCCAGTTGCGCGGCTCGGGCCTCACCGTGGTGATCAGCCAGTCGGACCTGAACCACTCGCGCCGGCTGCTGGACGAGGAAGTGGTGATCGAACGCGGTGCCAACGTCACGACGGAGGCGGCTGCATGACGCGTGCCTGGCCCCCGGTGGCGCTGCGCCACGAGCGCCACTTCGGCGACCGCGTGCTGCGCTGCTTTGCCGACCGGCCGCCGCACCTGCCGGCGATGCTGGCACAAGCGCGGTCGGTGGATGCGTCCGCGCCCGCGCTCGTCGACGGCGCGCGGCGCTGGACCTGGGGCGAGCTCGACGCGCTCAGCACCCGGCTCGCGGTGGGCCTGCGCCAGGCCGGGGTCGAACCCGGCGACCGGGTCGTGCTCGTCGCGCCGAACCGCGCGGAGTTCGTGGTCGCCACGCATGCCGCGCTGCGGCTCGGCGCCGTGCTGGTGCCGGTGAGCATGCGCGAAGCCGGCCCCGGCATCGCCTTCATCCTGAACCAGTGCCGCGCGACGCTGGTCATCGCCGACCCGGTGCTGTCCATGCTGGTGCCGCCGGCCTTGTCCGACGGGCGCCCGCTCACGCGCGTGCTGCTGCCGGGTGGCATCGCGGCCGGCGGGTGGCTGCACTGGGACGCGCTGCTCGCTACGGACGCCAGCGGCTTCGCGGACGCCGAGCCGGCCGAGGAAGACCCGGCCGTCCTGCTCTACACCTCCGGCACCACCGGCGCGCCCAAGGGCGCGGTGCTGACGCACCTGAACCTCGTGCACTCGGTGCTGCACTACCGGCATGCGCTCGGCCTGCGCACGGGCGAGACGGGACTGCTCGCCGTGCCCGGCTCCCACGTCACCGGCCTCGTGGCCCTGGTCCTGGCGATGGCGGGCGTCGCGGGAAGCGTGGTGCTGCTCGCGGACTTCAAGGCATCCGCCAGCCTCGCGCTCGTGGCGCGCGAGCGCGTCAGCTACACGCTCATGGTGCCCGCGATGTACGCGCTGTGGCTGCGCGAACCCGCGCTGCACGACACCGACCTCTCCTCGCTGCGCCTCGCGGGCTTCGGCGGCGCGCCCATGGCCGGCGCCACCATCGAAGGCCTGCGCGCGAACTGCCCGGGCATCCGCCTCTTCAACGCCTACGGCTCCACCGAGACCTCCTCGCCGGCGACGCTGACGCCTGCCGGCTCCGACCGCCTGGAGGCCGTGGGGCAGCCGCTGCCCTGCGCCGACATCCTCGTGATGGACGAGACCGGCCGCGAGGTGCCGCACGGCACGCCGGGCGAAGTGTGGATCGCGGGCCCGATGGTGGTGCCGCGCTACTGGGACAACCCGCAGGCCACCGCCGACAGCTTCGTCGCGGGCTACTGGAAGTCGGGCGACATCGGGACGATGGATGCCGACGGCTTCCTGCGCGTGCACGACCGCAAGAAGGACATGATCAACCGCGGCGGCTACAAGGTGTTCTCGGTGGAGGTGGAGAACTGCCTGGTCGGCCACGACGCCGTGCAGGAGGCCGCGACGGTCGGCGTGCCCTGCCCCGTGCTCGGCGAGCGCATCCATGCCTTCGTGTATGCGCCGGCGGTGGTGGATACCGGCAGGCTGCAGCAGGAGCTCACGGCGCGGTGCAGGGCGCAGCTGGCGGATTACAAGACGCCGGATGCGTGGACGTGGCTGGCGGAACCGCTGCCGCGGAATGCGAACGGGAAGGTGATGAAGAGGAGCTTGCGCGAGCGGGTCGGGTGAGCTGGGGTGCACTTCGTGCAACCCAGCCTACGGCCCGCGCTCGTTCGTAGGCTGGGTTGCGCGCAGCGCACCCCAGCAATGCCGACGCCTACTTCCTCTTCGCCCGCGGATGCGCCGCGTCGTACGCCTTGGCCAAATGCTGGAAATCCAGCCGCGTATAGACCTGCGTCGTCCCGATGTTCGCGTGCCCCAGCAGCTCCTGCACCGCGCGCAAGTCGCCGCTGGATTGCAGCACGTGGCTCGCGAAGGAGTGCCGCAGCATGTGCGGATGCACCGGCGTGGCCAGCCCCGCCTGCAGGCTGCGCTGCTTCAGGCGCTGCCAGATCGCCTGCGCGCTCAGGCGCTGCCCGTGCCGCCCCAGGAACAGCGCGGGATCCTTCGCCGCGACACCGGGCGTCCGCACCTTCAACCAGTGCCGCAAGGCCTCGATCGCCTTGCGCCCCACGGGCACCGTGCGCCGCTTGCTGCCCTTGCCCAGCACGTGCGCCTCGCCCGCCTCCAGGTCCACCCAGCCCCTGGCTTCCCGGCTCGCCTGCGCGTCGAGCCCCACCAGCTCGCCCACGCGCAGCCCGCAGCCATAGAGCAGTTCGACGATGGCCGCGTCGCGCGCCTCCATCCACGGATCCGCTTCTTCCGCGCTGAACTCCGCGAGCTGCACCGCGTCGTCCACGCTCAGGGCCTTCGGCAGCGGCTTGGGCGCCTTGGGCGCACGCACGTCCTGCACGGGATTGGCCTGCACGAGGCTTTCGCGCCCCAGCCAGGCATAGAAGCCCCGCCAGCCGGAGAGGATCAGCGCAATGCCGCGCCCGGAACGTCCGCCGCCATGCATCTGCGCCACCCAGCGCCGGATGTGCGCGTTCTGCACCTGCAGCAGCGGCACGCCGGCTTTCGCCGCGTTCTCCGTCAGCTTCTGCAGGTCCAGCGCATAGAGCTCCACGGTGCGCGCCGCGAGCCGCTTCTCGACGCGGACGTGTTCGAGGTAGCGCTCGACCAGCCCGGCGTCCGCTTCCACTTCAATTCCCTCCGCTCAAGAGCACGGCGGCGGCAAGGCGCACACGCGCGTCCAGGGCCACCGCGGAACCGGCTTGGCCGGGCCGCTGGTGGCGCCCCCTTGGGGGGAGGCGCCGAAGGCGCTTCGGGGGTGGGCCATCACCGAGGGCGCAGCCGCGAGAGGGCGGCGCTCGCGAGTTCGGCGATGCGTTCCAGGAAGTCCGTGGCAAATCCGGACTGGAAGCGCTGCGGGTCCGGCGAGGCCAGCACCAGCATGCCGAAGGCGGGGCCCGAGCCGTTGACCGCGCCGGGACGCAAGGCGATCAGCGCGATCGACATCGCCGTGGACGGGTCCGGCAGCCAGCTGACCGCCTCCACGCCGGACACCACGCCGCAATAGGGCTGCGCGAGCGACGAGGCGAAGCTCTTCGCGTCCTCGCTCACGCCCTGCGCGAACGGGTCCTGCGCGTAGCGCGCATCCACGTCCCACACTTTCAGCGCCACCTGCGGGATCATGAACTCCCGCTCGAGCTCCGCCACCAGCGTGGCCGGCAGCGCGCGCGTGGACTGCACCAGCAGCAGGGACTTCGCCCAGCGGTGGATGCGGTCCGAGATCACCATGTTCTCGTTGCCGTGCCGCACCATGTCCATGATGCGGTGCTCCAGCGCCTTGATCTTCTCGCGCAGCATCTCCGCCTGCCGCTCCTGCAGGCTCACGGCGCGGTTGCCGTGCGGGCTGGTGAGGTGCACGGAAGCGAGCAGCTCCGCGTGCCGCTCGAAGAAATCGGGGCTGTTCGCCAGGTAGTTGGCGATGTCGTCTTCCGTGATCGGATTCATGGGTTCCAAGCCGTCCTCACTCCTGCAATTCGATTTCGCCTTCGAAGACCGTCACGGCGGGACCGGTCATGAGCACCGGGGCGTCGCCGCCGGCCCATTCGATCGTGAGCAGGCCGCCGCGCGTCTCCACGTCCACGCGCGCGTCGAGCTTGCCCAGGCGGATGCCCGCGACCACGGCGGCGCAGGCGCCCGTGCCGCAGGCGAGCGTCTCGCCGGCGCCGCGCTCGAACACGCGCAGCCGGATGCGGCCGCGGTCCACGACCTGCATGAAGCCCGCGTTCACGCGCTTCGGGAAGCGCGAGTGGTGCTCGATGAGGGGGCCTTGCTTCGCCACCGGCGCGCGGTCGACGTCGGCCACTTCCTGCACCGCGTGCGGGTTGCCCATGGACAGCACCGCGACGGCGACGATCTCCGACTCCGCATGCGTACCCAGCGCCAGGTGCCACTTCTCCCAGGCGCCTTCCTTGTGCGGGCTGAGCCCCGCGGCCACGAAAGGCACGTCCTCCAGGCGGAAGACGGGCTTGCCCATGTCCACGGTGACGCGCCCATCGGCGTTCAGCCGCGGCTCGATCACGCCGGAGAGGGTCTGCACCTTGATGCGGTCGCTGCGCGTGAGCCCCTTGTCCGCCACGTAGCGGGCGAAGCAGCGCGCCCCGTTGCCGCACTGCTCCACCTCGCCGCCGTCGGCGTTGTGGATCACGTACTCGAAGTCCACGCCGGGGGCGGGACTGGGGCGGACGGTGAGGATCTGGTCCGCGCCCACGCCGAAGTGGCGGTCGGCAAGCTGCCGGTACTGGGCGGGGGTGAGGTCCAGGCGCTGGCGCGTTTCATCGAGCACGATGAAGTCGTTGCCCGCTCCCTGCATCTTGGTGAAACGGATGCGCATGCGGCGATTATCCCCGCAGACGCTCGAGCGCGCGATCCACGAAGAACAGGCGGTCCTGGCCCCAGAAGCGCTCGGTGGTACCGCCGATGATGAAGGTCGGCGCGCCGAAGACGCCCAGGCGCTCGGCCTCGTCGCTGTACGCCTGGTATTGCTGCAGCACCGCCGGGGCCTTCTCCAGGGCGTGCAGCGCCTTGCCGTCGTAGCCGTTCTCGTCGGCGATGGCGATGCGGACCTCGGGCCTGGAGGTGTCGCGCTCCTCGGCCCACAGGGCGCGCAGCAGCGCGTGCGAGAGCACGAAGGCGTCCAGGCCCTGCTGTTGCGCGGCGATCACCATCCAGCCCGCGTACTTGTTCCAGTCCTTGTCCTGCACCTCGTAGCGCGGGTAGTGCGCCGGCTGGGTCACGATGGGCATGCCGAGGTACTGGCCCCAGCGGGCGAGCTCCTCGTCGTGGTAGGTGCGCCGCGGCTCCGGCCGGGTGCGGATCGGCACGCCGCCCGTCTTGGGGATGACGGCCTGGAAGTCGTAGGGCTTGAGCACCAGCTTCACCTTGTGCCGGCGCACGATGTCCTGCAGCTGGGGCCCGGCAAAATAGGCCCACGGCGATGACAGGCTGTAATAGCAGTCCAGTTGAATCGTCATCCGCGAATTATCTGCCCGTGACCCCTGCTTCCCCCGCCCTGCCGCCCGTTCCGCCGCAGGCGATCGCTTCCCCGCGCGACGACGCCGCGCTGGCGCGGCTCGCCCGCGACGCCCGCGCCGACCTCGCGCGCCTGAACTTCCCGCCCGCCAACTGGGTACCGCCCACGACCACGCCCGACGGCTCGCCCGTGCTGGACGTGCTCGTGGCCGGCGCCGGCATGTGCGGCCAGACCGCGGCCTACGCGCTGCTGCGCGAAGGCATGGCCAACATCCGCGTGGTCGACCGCGCCGCCCGCGGCGAAGAAGGCCCTTGGGGCACCTACGCGCGCATGCTCACGCTGCGCAGCCCCAAGCACCTGACCGGCCCGGACCTGGGCGTGCCGTCGCTCACCTTCCGCGCCTGGTACGAGGCGCAGCACGGCGACGCCGGCTGGGCCGCGCTGCACAAGGTGGGGCGCATCGACTGGCGCGACTACCTGCTGTGGGTGCGCGACACGGTGGGCCTGCCGGTGGAGAACGGCGTGTCCCTGCTTGCCGTGGAGGACCAGGGCGGGCTGCTGCGCGCGCGCCTGGCCTCGCCGCGCGGGGAGGAAACCGTCTGGGCCCGCAAGATCGTGCTGGCGTTGGGTCGCGACGGCAGCGGCGCGCCGCGCTGGCCGGAATTCCCCTCCCTGCGCCGCGACGATCCGCTCGGCGCCGGCCGCGTCTTCCATTCCGCGGATGCGATCGACTTCGAGGCGCTGCGCGGCAAGCGGGTCGGCGTGCTGGGTGCGGGCGCATCGGCGTTCGACAACGCGGCCTGCGCGCTGGAAGCCGGCGCGCAGGTGGACCTGTTCGCGCGCCGGTCCTTCCTGCCGCAGGTGAACAAGAGCAAGTGGACGTCCTTCGCCGGCTTCTTCCGCGGCTTCGAGTCGCTGGACGACGCGCGCAAGTGGCGCTTCTACACCTACATCTTCGACGAGCAGGTGCCGCCGCCGTGGGAGACGGTGCGGCGCTGCGATGCGCATGCCGGCTTCACGCTGCGGCTCGGCACGCCGTGGACGGACGTGCGGCCGCAAGCGGATGGCGTGCAGGTCACGACGCCGTCCGGCAGCGAGCGCTTCGACGCCGTCATCTTCGGCACTGGCTTCGACGTGGACTTGCTGGACCGCCCCGAGCTCGCGCGCTATGCCGGCGCGATCGACACCTGGGCGAACCACGTGGATCCGGACGAGGCGAAGCGCAACGTGGAAGCGGCGCGCTTCCCCTACCTCGGCTCCGGTTTCGAACTGCGTCCCCGGGGCGAGGTGCACCGGAATGCGCTGGCCAGCGTGCACCTGTTCAACTGGGGCAGCACCATGAGCCACGGCGCGCTGGCAGGCGACATCCCCGGCCTGGCCATCGGCGCCGGGCGCCTGGCGCAATCCATCGCGAAGGACTTGTTCGTCGCCGATGCGGACCTGCATTGGGAGAGGCTGCAGGCGCTGGAGGAGCCGGAGCTGTTGCCGACGAAGTGGTACGTCCCCCCCGAGCAGCGCAAGTAGGCTGGGTTTCGCGCCAGCGAACCCCAGCGCTCCCGCGCATCGCTGGGGTGCGCTTCGCGCAACCCAGCCTACATTCCGGGTGGGCGCCCTCAGTCGATCGACACCCCCGCCGCCTTCACCACCTCCGCCCACTTCAGCCGGTTCGCGTGCACCGTCGCCTTGAACTGCTCCGGCGTCTCCAGGCGGATGGTGTTGCCCATGCTTTCCAGCTTGGACTTCACCTCCGGCTGCTGCAGCACCTGGCGGATCGCCGTGTTCATCTTCGCCACGATGGCCGGGTCCGTGCCCTTGGGCGCGAAGATCGCGAACCAGGTGGAGCTGTCGAAGCCCTGCGTGCCCGGCAGGCCGCTTTCGGCAATGGTCGGCACGTCCTGCACCGCCGGCACGCGCCTGCCCGTGGTCACGGCCAGCAGGCGCACCTTGCCCGCCTTGGCATGCGGCAGCACCGTCTGCACCTGGTTCATGATGCAGCAGGTCTCGCCCTTCAGCACGGCCTGGATCGCCTCCGGCCCGCCCTTGTAAGGCACGTGCACCATGTTCAGGCCCAGCTTCGCGTTCATCTCCGCGAAAGCCATGTGCGTGCCGGTGCCGTTGCCCGTCGACGCGTAGTTGTACTTGCCCGGGTTCGCGCGCACCGTGTCGGCGAACTCCTTGAGCGTCTTCACGTTGATCACGTCGGGGTTGATCGTGAGAACGTTCGACACGTCGTTGATCGGCGAGACCGGCACGAAGTCGGCTTCCACGTCGAAGGGCAGCTTCTTGTACAGCGCGGCGTTCACGCCGTGGGTGGCGGCGGTGCCGAACAGCACGGTGTAGCCGTCCGGCCTGGCGCGCGAGACGTACTCGCTCGCGACGTTGCCGGCGGCGCCCACCTTGTAGTCGATGACGATGGGCTGGCCGAGCGCCTTGCCCAGTGGCTCCTGGATCAGCCGGCCGATCACGTCCACGCCGGAGCCGGCGGGGAAGGTCATGATCATCGTGATCGGGTGCTGCGGCCAGTCGTTCTGCGCCTGGGCGAGCGGCGCGAGGGCCAGGCCGGCCAGGGTGGCCGCGAGGGCGCGGCGGAGGGTGGACGTCTTTTTCATGCGAGGAACTCCAACAAGCGTGACGCCGCATTGTGGCAAGCACCATGGATCGTTTCCAGCATGAGCTTATGCTGCGGGCCATGCGCATCCCCGACTGGACCCCCGAAGGCAAGCCGCAACCGCAGGACCTGGTGCAAGCCATCCTGGAGCGCCGCGGCGGCGAACTCCTCAACCTCGACCGCGCCCTGCTCTGGAGCGAGCCGCTCGCCCGCGGCTGGAACACCTACCTGAAGGCGGTGCGCACCGGCCTGGGCGCGAGCCGGCAGCTGCGCGAGCTGGGCATCTGCACCGTGGCGCTGCTCACGGGCGCGCACTACGAGTACCACCACCATGCCCCGGACTACCTGGCGGCAGGCGGCACGCAGGCGGCGCTGGATGCGCTGCAGGCGTACGTGAAAGCGGGGGCGCAAGGCGAGCCGCAGGGCCTCGCCGGCGACGAGGCGCTGGTCGCCCGCTACGCCACGCAGATGACGCGGGACGTGAAGGTGGAAGATGCGGTCTTTGCGAAGATGCAGGAGCGCTTCGGGACGACCGAGCTGGTGGAGATCACGGCGGCGATTGCGACCTACAACATGGTGGCGAGGTTCCTGGTGGCGCTGGGCGTGTCGCCCGAGGAGTAAGAGCCACCGTCATTCCCGCGAAGGCGGGAGAGGCGGGGACGACAGAACCTATTCCGCCTTGATGTTGTTCTCCCTCACCACCACCGCCCACGTATCGATCTGCTGGTCGATGAAGGCTTTCGCCGCCTCGGGCGTGCCGCCCACGATCGTCATGCCCTGCCCTTGCAGCTTGCCGGCCACCTCGGGGTTCTTCAGGGCCTTGTTGATCTCCTCGTTCATGCGCCGCACGATCTCCGGCGGCACCCTGGCGGACGTCAGCACGCCCCACCAGGCCGGCGCGTCGAAGCCCGCGTAGCCGCTTTCCGCGACCGTGGGCACGTCCGGCAGGTCCGGCGAGCGCTTGCTCGTGGTGACCGCCAGCGGGCGCAGGCGCTTGCTGTCGATGTGCGGCTTGGTCACGACGATGGAGGCGACCGACAACGGCACGTGGCCCGCCACGGCGTCCTGCATCAGCGGACCGCCGCCCTTGTACGGCACGTGCGTCCATTCCAGCCCGCCGTTCTTGCCCAGCAAGGCCATCGCGAGGTGGCCCAGGCTGCCGCTCCCGACCGTGCCGAAGTTGACGTTCTTCTTCGCCTTCGACGCGGCGACCACGTCCCCGAAGCTCTTGTACTCGGAGGCCACGGGCGTCGCGATGACCATCGGCGCCGTCCCGAGCAGCGCCACCGGGGCGAGGTCCTTCTTCGTATCGAAGGGCATGTTCGGGATCAGGCTCGGGTTCACGCCGTGCGTATCGAACACGACGGCGTACGTGTAGCCATCCGGCGCGGCGTGCGCCACGAAGCCCGTGCCGATGGAGCCGGAGGCCCCCACCTTGTTCTCCACGATCACCGTCTGGCCGAGTTGCTGCGTGAGCTGCTGCGCCAGGATGCGCGCCACCTGGTCCACCGAGCCGCCCGGGGGAAACACCGACACGAGCCGGACCGGCTGCCGCTTCGGCCAGTCGCCGACCTGGGCCTGGACGGGCAGCGCCGCGCAGGCGGCGAGGGCGAGCGCAAGCAGGGTTCTGCGGGGGGTCATGGCGGCTCCGCGTGATGTAATCGCCGGCATGGTAAGAGCCAGCCAGCTGCTGCACGCTCAGCGAGAACCCGCAGTCCCCCGCCCCGCGGCCACCGTCCTGCTGCTGCGCGACGGCCCCCAAGGCGTGGAGGTGCTGATGACGCGCCGCTCCGCCACCGCGAGCTTCGCCCCGGGCGCCTACGTGTTCCCCGGCGGCGGCATCGATGCGGCGGACGCGGACGCGCACGCGCTCGCGGCCCGCCGCCCCGGCCAGGACGCGCAGCGCCTCACGCAGGCCATCGCCGCCATCCGCGAGAGCTTCGAGGAGCTCGGGGTGCTGCTCGCACGCCACGCCGACGGCCGCCCCGCCGATGCCTCCGACGTCGCCACGATGGACCGCCACGCCCCCTTCGCGCCGCAGGTGCGCGAGCGCGGGCTGGTGCTCGCGGCGGACCAGGTCTTCCTGCTCGCGCACTGGATCACGGACCGCGACCTGCCGCGCCGCTTCGACGTGCCTTTCCTCGTCGCGCGCATGCCCGCGAACCAGTCCCCGGTGGCCGACGAGGCGGAACAGTTCGAACCCGTGTGGGTGCGCCCCGCCGACGCGCTGGCGCGGCACAAGGCGGGCCAGTTCTTCATCATCTTCCCCACCATCCGCACGCTGGAGCGGCTGGAGAAGTTCGCGAGCGTCGACGCGGTGCTGGCCGCGTGCGCCGGCGAGCAGCCGCTGTGGACCAGTTGCCCGCGCGCCGGCTTCGTGCAGGGCGCCGAGGCGCGCTACATGGAGCACGAGATGCAGTACGGCGAGCTCGCGCTCGTCGCGCCCGACGGCCAGCTGCTGCACCACCTCGACTGGCAGATGGACCATGCGGTGCCGCTGCTGAAGAACGTCGCGCGCATGACGGCGCCCAACCCCGGCGTGATGACCGGCCCGGGCACCAACAGCTACATCGTGGGCGACCCGGACACGGGCTACGTCGTCATCGACCCGGGCCCCGAGGACCCGGAGCACCAGCAGCGCCTCTGGCGCGCCACCAACGGCGACATCCGCCTGATCGTCTGCACGCACTCGCATGCGGACCACTCGCCGGGCGCGCGCCCGCTGCAGGCGCTGTGCCGCGTGCAGCCTCCGATCCTGGGGCTGCCCTCGGCGCCGACGGCGCGGCCGGCCAGCCATTTCGTGCCGGACCGCGTGCTCGCCGACGGCGAGGTGCTCGTGCTGGAAGGCAACGGGCGCACGCACAGCCTGAAGGCCATCCACACGCCGGGCCACGCCGCCAACCACGTGTGCCTGGTGCTGGTGGAGGACGGCCTGCTCTTCTCCGGCGACCACATCCTCAACGGCAGCACCACGGTCGTCGACCCGCCGGACGGCGACATGACCGCCTACCTCGACTCGCTGGACCGGCTGTCCGCCGCCTGTGACGAATTTGGCATCGGCTTCATCCTTCCGGCCCACGGGCATGTGCTGGGTTTCGCGAAAGAAGCGATCCGCATGCTGAAAGGCCACCGCCTCCAGCGCGAAGCGCGCATCCTCGCAGCCATGCGCCAGCGGCCTTCCGGCACGCTGGAGGACTGGGTGGAGATCGCCTACGCCGACGTGCCCCCGCGCATGTGGCCGATCGCGAAACGGTCCCTGCTGGCGCACGTACAACGCATCGAGGCGCTGCAACTGGCCGGGTAGCGCACCCGCCGGTACACTGCCCCGCACAATACTGGGGGATGGGAATGCAGGACCCGCACGCGCACGCGTCACGCGCGGACATCACCGCCTACCCGCTCGAATTCAGCGGCTCGGGCGGCGAGTACTTCCGCGTCTGGATCGTGAACCTGCTGCTCTCGATCGTGACGCTCGGCTTCTACACGCCGCTCGCACGCCGGCGCACCGCGCAATACTTCTACGGCCACACGCTCGTCGCGGGCAGCCCGCTCGAATTCACGGCGCAGACCAAGCGCATGCTGATCGGCTTCGTGCTCTTCGTCGCGCTCTACGCGGCGCTGAAGGTCGCCTCGCAGACGGGGCAGGACACCGTCGTCGCCGTCATGCTGCTGGGCGGCGCCGCACTGGCGCCCTACTTCTGGGCCAGCGCGATGCGCTTCCGTTTCAACGCGACGCGCTGGCGCGGCGTGCGGCTGCAGTTCACCGCGAGCTGGGCCGAGGTGTACCGGGCGAGCCTGCCGGCCTTCTTCTTCGCCATCGTGTGGGTGGGCGGGCTGGCGCAGATCGGCATGCTGCTGGAGCCGGGGCAGGACCGTTCGCTGCCCATGGTGATCGGCGTGGCCGTCGCGGCGGTGGTGATCAGCGTGCTGTGCGCGATCCGGCTGGAATACAACTACAAGAGCCTGATGGTCGCGCGCGGCCGCATCGGCGGCCAGCCGGGCCGCTGGAAGCCGCAGTTCGGCGACTTCGTGCGCATCTGGGCCGCCACGCTGGCGGTGTTCCTCGGCGTCGTGCTGCTCGTGGCGGCGATCATCGCGGCCACGCTCGGCGGCTCCTTCGCGCTGCTGAAGAACATGAAGGGCGGCGGCATCGCGGCGGTGCTGATGATGGTCGCCATGTTCGTCGCCTTCACCTTCCTGCTGTTCCTCGCCTCCGCGCCGGCGCGCGCCTACCGCGAGGCGCGCATGTTCCAGCTGGTGTGGAACAACATCGGCGTGAGCAAGGTGGCGCGCTTCAAGTGCCGCCTGCGGCCCTGGCGCTACGTGGGGCTGCGCGTGAAGAACGTGTTCCTCTCGCTGCTCACGCTGGGCTTCTACCGGCCGTTCGCGCGCGTGAGCGAGTACCGCATGAAGGCCGAATCGGTCACGCTGCACGTCAAGGGCGGGCTCGACCAGCTGGCCGGCCAGCTGGCGCGCGAGGAACTCGCCGTCGGCGACGCCATCGCGGACGCGGTGGGCCTCGAACTGGTGGGCTGACCTTGGCCGCCGCGCTGCCCGGGCTCTGGTTCGACGGCCGCACCAGCGGGGCGCGGCCGGTCGAAGTACGGCTGCAACGGGCCGCCGAAGGTCCTTCGCTGGCGCTGCAGGCCGAGGATGGCGAGTCGCTGGTCCTGCGGCACCGGCAGGTGCGCTGGCCGGAGCGCTGGAGCGCGAAGCGCGCCCCGCGCAAGGTGGTCGTGGACCTGGGGGCACGGGGCAGCCTCGAGATATCGGATCCCGCTGCATGGGAGCAGGCGCTGGGCGCCGCCGGCTACCAGGCCACCGTCGCCACGCGCATGCAGACGCGCTGGACGACTTTCGCCGTGGTGCTGCTCGCCGTCGTTGCCGTCGTGCTCGCCTTCTATCGCTGGGGCACGCCCTGGGTGGCGACGCAGCTCACGCGCCAGGTGCCGCTGTCCTGGGAAACCGACCTGACGCAGCGCGCGCTGCGCGACATCGACGGGGAGTGGCTCAAGCCCAGCAAGCTGCCGGCGCAGCGCCAGGCGGCGCTGCGCGCGCGCTTCGACGCGCTGGCGGCGAACCTGCCCGCGGAGCTGCGGCGCTATCCCGGCTACCAGCCGAAACTGGAACTGCACTTCCGCCACGGCATGGGCGCCAATGCCTTCGCGCTGCCCGGAGGCACCGTCGTGATGACCGACGGGATCGTCGAACTGGCGGACAAGCACCAGCTGGGCGACGAGGCCTTGGTCGGCGTGCTGGCGCACGAGATCGGCCACGTGCTGCACCGGCACGCCACGCGCCTGGTGGTGGAGCAAGGCGTGCTGAACGTGGGCCTCGGGCTCGCGCTGGGCGACGTCTCCTGGCTCGCTTCCATCGGCGGCTCGATGCTCACCGGCCTCTCCTACCGCCGCAGCCACGAGAGCGAGGCCGACTGCTTCGCCGTGGCCCTCATGGCGCGCACGGGCGGCAGGACGGCCCCCATGGCGGACCTGCTGATGAAGATGGACCACGGGGCGAAGGCGGGCGAAAGCGCCGGCTGGACCGAGCTCCTGAGCAGCCACCCGGCGACGCCGCAGCGGGCCGAGGCATTGAAGCGCGGAGAGAGTGCCTGCAGGTGATCTCCCGAGCTGGGATAATCCCGTCCGTGAAGCCCGCCAGGCCGTCGCTGGTGCAAGTGCCGAAAGGCCGCACTGGAGGAACGTCCGGACTGCACAGGGCAGCGTAGCAGGTAACACCTGTCCACCGCGAGGTGAGGATCAGAGCAACAGAGACGTAGTCCCGGAGGTGCAAGCTTCCGGGGGTGAAACGGGCAATCTCTACGCGCAGCAATACCAAATAGGCCAGCGTTGACGTGGTCCCGCGGAGCTGGCGGGTAGGTAGCATCGAGCCGTGGGGGCGACCCCCGGCCCAGAAGAATGATGGTCACGCCCGGGCAACCGGGTGCACAAGATCCGGCGTATCGGCGGACTTCACACTTAACGCCGCAGCAAAAAGGCCGCCCGAGGGCGGCCTTTTTCTTTCGTCGCGCGAAGCGCTTACTGCGCGTTCTGCAGCGCCGCGATGCGCTCCTCGATCGGCGGGTGCGTCGAGAACAGCTTGCCCACGCCGGACGTGATGCCCGCGGTCTGCAGGCCCTTGGGCAGCTCGCCGGGGACCATGCCGCCCAGGCGGGCGAGCGCGTTGATCATCGGCTGCTTGCGCCCCATCAGCTGCGCGGCGCCGCGGTCGGCGCGGAATTCGCGCTGGCGCGAGAACCAGGCCACGATGATGGCGGCCAGGAAGCCGAGCAGGATGTCCAGCACGATCGTGGTCACGAAGTAGCCGATGCCGGGGCCCGAGCGCTGCTCGCCGCGGTTCAGCCAGCCGTCGACCAGGTAGCCGATCACCCGCGAGAGGAACACGACGAAGGTGTTCATCACGCCCTGGATCAGCGTCATCGTGACCATGTCGCCGTTGGCGATGTGCGCGACCTCGTGGCCGATCACGGCCTCGACTTCCTCGCGGGTCATGCCTTGCAGCAGGCCCGTGGACACCGCGACCAGCGCGTTGTTCTTGAAGGCGCCGGTGGCGAAGGCGTTGGGTTCGCCCGGGAACACGCCGACTTCCGGCATGCCGATGCCGGCCTGGTCGGCGAACTTGCGGACCGTGTTCACGATCCAGGCTTCGTCCGGGCCTTCGGTGCCGGTGATGACCTGCACGCCCGAGGACCACTTGGCGACCGGCTTGGAGATCAGCAGCGAGATGATGGCGCCACCGAAGCCCATGATGAAGGCGAACACCAGCAGGGCCCCGAGGTTCAGGCCGTTGGCGGTGAGGTAGCGGTTGACCCCCAGCAGGCTCGCGACGACGCCGAGGACGACGACCACGGCGAGGTTGGTTGCCAGGAAGAGGAGGATGCGTTTCATTGTTTGGAAGCTCCGAAGGGTGGAAGACATTCACCCTCGCGCGCCAGTTGAGGTTGCGCCAACCGGAAATCAAGAGCGCGAGGGGCCCGCGGACGTTGTTGTTGTGGTGGCTTCTGGCGTCTTGCGTGGACGGAATACGAGAGAGTCATCATAAAAGGAAAAGTTCTCGTTTCCGGGCCACCAGCCGGGGATGCCGAGCACCGGCAGCGGGGTGAAAGGCTTGGTGGCGAGCACTTCCGCGGTGCATCGTGCCGCCAGCCAGGCGTCGGCGCCTGCTCCTGAATCCAGAGCAGCGTCCCCGCGCCACACATGGGCGGTCAGGCCTTTTCGCGGCACGGCAAGCTGCTCCAGCAGCGCGTGTCCGAAGATCACCAGGCGTGCCTCGCGCCACAGCGGCCGCAGCTCCACGAACAGCCGCCGCCACTCGCGCGCCAGCAGCGCATCCCACAGCGGCTGCGGCGCCTGCAGCAGGGCGCCGTTCTCGTCGAACACGGTGATCGCATCGCGCACCGGGCCGCGGCGCGCGCCGATGCCATCGCGCGCGATCTCCGCGGCCTGGAGGCGGTTCAGCGCCGCCTTGGACTGCGGGAAGGCGTGCCAGACGAGTCCGTTGAAGAAGTCGTGCAGCCCGGGACGGACGGGGCACAGGCCGGTCTCGCGGATGAACTGCTCATACGGCTCGTCGGCGGGCAGCTGCTCCTGCGCGACGAAGCGCACGGGCGCGCCGAGCGCGGAGAGTGCTTCGTGCGGCGGCGCGCCTTGCGCGATGCGCGCGGCCACCGGTTCGCCCTGCGCGCGCCAAGGCCCGTACCAGGGCTGCGCCCAGTCGATCACGGCTTGAGGCGGGCCTTGTTCGGGTTGTCCGCCGGCAGCAGTTCGACGTAGCCCGCGTGCCTGCGCAGGTACCCGGGCCCGCTGGCGGTCTTGCCGAGGAGCCCCTCGTCCCGCAGCTTCCGCACGATGGTGTTGAGCGGCACCTCGCGGCCTTCGCGGAAGCCGGGAATGGACTCCAGCACCGCGCGTGCGGGATCGGCCGGCGCGCGGGCGGCGGCCGCCGCCTTCTTCGCAGCGGCCCTCGGCGGCTTCGGGGCCGGCGCAGGCGGCGGAGCGTGCCTGGCCCGCGACGGCACGTCGACGTAGACCAGTTCGTCGTAGCAGCGGCTCAGGGCGCCGTCGGCCGACTTGCCCTCCTGGGCGAAGCAGATCACGTGGATGCCGGCTTCGCGCAGGCGCACGGCCAGGGGCGCGAAATCCGCGTCGCTCGACGCGATCGCGAGCACGTCCGGCAGCCGCCCGGCATGCAGCAGGTCCATCGCGTCCACCACCAGCAGCGCGTCCGTCGTGCCGGTGCCCTGGTTCACGAAGGGCCGCACCGCGTGGCGCAGCAGGCAGTCCTTCATGCCCGTGAGCTTCTCGCCGCCGCCGTAGGCGCGGCGCATGTTCACGCGCAAGCCGCGTTGCGCCAGGTCGGCCAGCGCGTGTTCCACGCACTGCGCGGTCACGTTGTCCGCGTCGACCAGCAGCGCGGCGAGCTTGCCGCTGTCGTTCATGCCGCCACCACGCGCCATGGCAGCGTCTCGCCCCCGCGCAGCGGCTTCAGCTGCGCCTCGCCGAAGGGCACGCTTTCCGGCAGCTGCCAGGCTTCCTTCTTCAGCGTGAGCTTGCCGGTGTTGCGCGGCAGGCCGTAGAAGTCGGCACCGTGGAAGCTGGCGAAGCCTTCCAGCTTGTCCAGCGCGCCGGCGGCGTCGAAGGCTTCGGCGTACAGCTCCATCGCGGAAAGCGCCGTGTAGCACCCCGCGCAGCCCAGCGCATGCTCCTTGAGCACCGCCGGGTGCGGTGCGCTGTCCGTTCCCAGGAAGAACTTCGGGCTGCCGCTGGTGGCCGCTGCCACCAGCGCCTGCCGGTGTACCTCGCGCTTCAGCACGGGCAGGCAGTAGTAGTGGGGGCGGATGCCGCCGGTGAAGATGGCGTTGCGGTTGTACAGGAGGTGGTGCGCGGTGATCGTGCCGGCCGTGAAGCGGTCGGCGTCGCGCACGTACTGCACCGCCTCCTTCGTGGTCATGTGCTCCACGACGATCTTCAGCTCGGGGAAGTCGGCGCGCAGGGGCTTGAGCTGCGTCTCGAGGAACACCGCCTCGCGGTCGAAGATGTCCACGGACGGATCGGTCACTTCACCGTGCACCAGCAGCAGGATGCCTTCGCGCTGCATCGCCTCCAGCGTGCGGTAGGCCTTGCGGATGTCGGTCACGCCGGCATCGCTGTTGGTCGTGGCGCCGGCGGGATAGAGCTTGACGGCGACGACGCCGGCGGACTTCGCGCGGGCGATTTCCTCCGGCGCCAGGTTGTCGGTGAGGTACAGCGACATCAGCGGCTGGAAGGACTGGCCCTGGGGCACCGCCGCCAGGATGCGGTCGCGGTAGGCGGCGGCGAGCGCCGCCGTGGTCACCGGCGGCCGCAGGTTGGGCATGATCAGCGCCCGGCCGAACTGCGCCGCCGAATGCGGCACCACCGAGGCCATGGCCGCCCCGTCGCGCACGTGCAGGTGCCAGTCGTCGGGGCGGGTGATGGTGAGGGTCTGGGACATGGGGTGCATTGTCCCACCCTGAAGGCCCAGAAAATCGGGGGGCAGGAACGCAGAGGTCGCAGAGAAAGCGCAGAGGTCGCAGAGAAAGAAACCAGAAAGGTATTCCTCTGCGACCTCTGCGGATCCTCTGCGACCTCTGCGTTCAAAGGCTTTTCGGCCGCGTACGCCGCCGCACAGCGCCCTTCAGTGCGACAGGATCTTGTTCAGGAAATCCTTCGTGCGCGGCTGTCGCGCTTCGGGGTTGCCGAAGAACTCGTCCTTGCTGCAGTCCTCGAGGATGCGGCCGCCCACGTCGATGAAGATCACGCGGTTGGCGACCTTGCGCGCGAAGCCCATCTCGTGCGTGACCACCATCATGGTCATGCCTTCCTTGGCCAGGCCCACCATCACGTCGAGCACTTCGCCCACCATCTCGGGGTCGAGCGCGGACGTCGGCTCGTCGAACAGCATCACGATCGGATCCATCGACAGCGCCCGGGCGATGGCCACGCGCTGCTGCTGGCCGCCGGAGAGCTGGCCGGGAAACTTGTCCTTGTGCGCCATCAGGCCCACGCGATCGAGCATCTTCAGCCCGCGGGCGTGCGCCTCGTCCTTGCTGCGCCCGAGCACCTTCACCTGCGCGATGGTCAGGTTCTCGGTGACCGACAGGTGCGGGAACAGCTCGAAGTGCTGGAACACCATGCCGACGCGGCTGCGCAGCTTGGGCAGGTCGGTCTTCCCGCTGTTGACCTGCGTGCCGTCGACGAAGATCTCGCCCTTCTGGATCGGCTCCAGCCCGTTCACGGTCTTGATCAGCGTGGACTTGCCCGAGCCCGAAGGCCCGCACACGACGACCACGTCGCCCTTGTTGATCCGCACGGAGCAGTCGTTGAGCACCTGCACCGGCCCGTACCACTTGGACACGTTGCGGATGTCGATCATCGGTTGTTGGTCGGCCATGGCGAGTCTCTCAGCGAATGATGGCGATCTTCTGCTGCAGGCGCTTGACCAGCCAGGACAGCGTGAAGCAGATGACGAAGTAGAAGACGGCGGCGAGGATGTAGCTCTCGCGCGGGTGGCTCAGGTTGTTGCCCGCCACGGTGAAGCCGTGGAGCATGTCGTGGGCCGTGATGATGTAGACCAGCGACGTGTCCTGGAACAGGATGATCGTCTGCGTCAGGAACACCGGGATCATGTTGCGGAAGGCCTGCGGCAGGATCACCAGCCGCATGTTCTGCCCGTAGCTCATGCCGAGCGCCTGGCCCGCGAACACCTGCCCGCGCGGGATGGACTGGATGCCGGCGCGCACGATCTCCGAGAAGTACGCCGCCTCGAACGCGATGAAGGTGATCACCGCCGTCATCTCCGCGCCGATCGGCCGGCCGATGATGAAGGGCACCAGCAGGAAGAACCACAGCAGCACCATCAGCAGCGGGATGGAACGCATGCCGTTGACGTAGATGGCCGCCGGGATGTCGAGGAACTTGCGTCCCGACAGCCGCATGAGCGCCAGGACCGTGCCGAAGAGGATGCCGCCGGCCGTGGCCACCGCGGTCAGCGCGAAGCTGAAGTACATCCCTTTCAGGATGTACGCGCGGAACACCTCGCCCGTGAAGAAGGAGAAGTCCAGGACGTTCATCTCAGTGCCCGCCTGCGACGTTGGCCACGAAGCCCGGCACGCGCACCCTCTTCTCGATGAACGCCATGAGTCGGTTGATGGCGAGGGCCGAGACGATGTACAGGGCGGTCACCGCCATGTACACCTCGATGCCCCGCGAAGTCTCCTCGCCGACCTGCTGCGCGTAGAAGGTGAGCTCCGTGATCGACACGGCGAACGCCACCGACGAATTCTTGAAGATGTTCATCGTCTCGCTCGTGAGCGGCGGGATGATGATGCGGTACGCCATGGGCAGCAGCACGTAGCGGTAGTACTGCGGCGTCGTGAAGCCCAGGGCCATGCCCGCGTAGCGCTGCCCGCGCGGCAGCGCCTGGATGCCGGCGCGCACCTGTTCGGCGATGCGCGCGGACGTGAAGAGGCCCAGCCCCGCGACGACCAGCGCCAGCTTGGGCGTGTCGGCGAAGGCGGGAAAGAGCACCGGCACCACGTGGTACCAGAGGAAGATCTGCACGAGCAGCGGGATGTTGCGGAACAGCTCCACCCACCAGTTGCCCACGCGCGCGAGCCAGGGGCTGTCCGGCAGCGTGCGGATGGTGCCGATGATCGACCCGACGACCAGCGCCACCACGAGCGACAGGCCCGCAACCAGCACCGTCTGCCCCCAGGCGGACAGCAGCCAGTCCAGGTAGGTCTGCGTGCCGGTGGCGCCGCCGGTGCCGAAGCACCCCTTGACCACGGTCCTCTCGATCGTGTCTTCGCAGAAGACCTGCCATTCGAGGGCCATCCGCTCCTCCTCGTTGTTCTTTGGACAACCGGCCGCACAGGAGGCGGCCGGTGTTCGTCAGCTTACTGCTGGTTGAAGGCTTCGGCCGGCTTGTCGTTGGGGTTCTTCACCAGGTCGGTGAGGATCTTGCCCATCGGCAGGTTCACACTGGTGTTCTTCGGCGGGATCGGCTTCTCGAACCACTTGGCGTACAGCAGCTTCAGCTCGCCGTCCTTCATGGCCTTGCGGATGTAGTCGTCCACGGCGGCCTTGAACTTGGGGTCGTCCTTGCGGACCATGATCGCGATCGGCTCGACGTTCAGCGTCTCGCCCACGATCTTGAAGTCCTTGGGGCTCTTGGAGCCGGCGATCAGGCCCGCCAGGATGTTGTCGTCCATCACGAAGGCGTCGGCGCGGCCGGACTCGAGCAGCAGGAAGCTGTCGGCGTGGTCCTTGCCGTAGACCTCCTTGAACTGGATGCCCTGGGCGCGCTTGTTCTTGCGCAGCAGCGCGACGGAGGTGGTGCCCGTGGTCGTGGCGACGGTCTTGCCGTTCAGGTCGGCCACCGACTTGATGCCGGAGCTGGCCTTGACCGCGGTGCGCACTTCGGTCACGTAGGTCGTGAGGGCGAAGGACACGTCCTTCTGGCGGGTCTCGTTGTTGGTCGTCGAGCCGCACTCGATGTCCACCGTGCCGTTCTGCACCAGCGGGATGCGGTTGGCGGAGGTCACGGCCACGTATTCGACGGGCACGCCGGGGAACACCGACTTCAGGATGCGCTGGCACAGTTCCACGTGGTAGCCGGTGAACTGGTTGTTGCCCAGGGTGTAGGCGAGCGGAGCGGACGACTCGCGGGTTCCCATGACGACCTTGCCGGCGGCCTTGACCTTGGCCATCGTGTCGTTGGCCTGCGCCTGGGCGCCCAGGGCGACGGCGGTCAGGGCCACGGCCAGCCAGAACTTCTTCTTCATTCAAATCTCCTGTGGTGAGGCGCGTTCTTGCAAAAAGAGCAAACCGAAATTCTAGGCGGGCCCGCGCCCCGGGAAGCCCACCCTCCAGCGCCCGTCAGCTTAGGGCTTGGGGAAGCTGGGACCAAGCAGGGTTTATGCCCGGTGGGAGGCTGCGGCCTCGGGGGAGCACGGCAGGCCGTCAGCTTTTCGGCAGCGTGGCGCCGCCCTCGCCTTCCTTGAGGAAGGTCCACAAGGCCTGGGCCGTCCCCTTGGGCGGCTGGCGGCCGCCGGGGCGCTCGCGGTAGGCGCGCACTTCCATGGCGATCTCCAGGGAGGCGAGCTCCGGCGGCGACGGGCTCACCAGCTTGCGGGCGCGCAGTTCCTTGCGCACGGCGCTGTGGGGGAGGAAGGCGATGCCGTGCCCTTCCAGCGCCATCACCTTCAGGCCTTCGGCCATGTCGGTCTCGTAGACGCGATCGAGGTGGATGGCCGTGCCCGACTGCTTGAGCAGCAGGTCCGTGACCTGCCCGAGATAGGCGCCCGGCGCGTACCCGAGGTACGGCAGCGGCTGCGCGGGCCGGCCGGGCAGGCGGAACAGCGGCTCGCCCTGCTCGTCGGGCTTGCAGTACGGCGCCAGCGTCTCGGTGCCCAGCGTGACCATCTCGTAACGGTCGGCGTCGAGTTGCAATGGCTGCGACGCGTGGTGGTAGGCGATCAGCACGTCGCAGCTGCCTTCCACGAGGCGCATGGCGGCGTCGTGGACGTTCAGTGCGTGCAGGCGGCTCTTGATGGGGCCGAACTTCTCGCGCAGGCTGGAGACCCAGGCAGGGAAGAACGTGAAGGCCAGCGTGTGCGGCACCGCGAACTCGATGACGTCATGGCCCACCGACGCATGGCCGCGCAACATGGCGCGCGTGTTGTGCAGCGCCTGCAGCATCTCCAGCGACTGGGCATACAGCGTCTCGCCCGCGGGCGTGAGCCGCGTGGGATAGGAACTGCGGTCCACGAGGTCCGTGCCCGCCCAGGCCTCCAGCGCCTGGATGCGCCGCGAGAACGCGGGCTGCGTCACGTGCCGCAACTGCGCGGAGCGGCTGAAGCTGCGGGTCTCCGCCAGGCTGACGAAGTCTTCCAGCCATTTGGTTTCCATGGGCGCGGATTATGGGCCGTCGCCGGTGGGGTTCGCTGCGCTCACCTTCCGGCGCTGGCGCGCCGCCACCCTACAAATGGGGCGCCACGCGACGAATGCGGCGCCACCCGACGAATGCGGTGGCGGACGTGTAGGGTGGCGCGGCGAAGCCGCGGACGGTGAGCGCAGCGTTCGAGTGCCGCCTTGCGGCACGTAGCCCGAAGAGAAGGCGAAGCCGAGCCTCGGACAGCCCACCGATCAACGCAACCGCGTCCGCGCCAACCGCCGCGCATTCGCCGTCGCCTTCCGGTGCACCGGCGCCATCCCATGCGCCATCAACGCCTGCGCATCGATCAACGGCACCCTCGCCCCCTGCAGCGCCGCGATCCACGACTTCTGCATGGACTCCACCATCGCCCATCCCATCGCGAACCACGACTGCCAGAACGCCAGCACCTTCTCATGCGCCATCCCGTGGAACTCGCGCCGGTCCCGCGCATTCAACTTCGGCCCGGCGAGCGCCATGCGCGTGAGGCGGTGCGCCACCACCTGCGGCACCGCGAACGCGAGTTCCGCCGTCTGGCGGGCGAGGGGCTGGGGCTTGCGTCGTTGGGTCATGCGACGCATTCTCGGGCAGCCGCCGCCATGGGCGTGTAGTCGCGCTTCCTCAATCCACAGGCGCGCCCGGCGGACCCTTCAGTTCCACCGTGTTGCCTTCCGGGTCGGTGAGGTACAGGGACGGCCCCTGCCCTTCCGCCCCGAAGCGCAGCGCCACCGCACCCGGCTCCACGCCGTGCGCGCGCAGGTGCGCGCGGATGGCGTCGGCATCCCAGGGATCCACCCGCAGGCAGAAATGGTCGAGGTTGCGCCCCTCGCGCCCGGGAGCGGCCCCGCCCGCGCGGCCCAGCTCGCTGTCGACCGGGATCAGGTCGATCAAGCCGCGACCGGCGCGCAGCTGCACGAGGCGGATCTTCTCGTCGACGCGGTGCACGGGGCAGCCCAGCACCTCGCCGTAGAAGCGGACCATCGCGTCCACGTCCCGCACGCGCAGCACCAGGTGGTCGATCTCGCGGATGTTCAGCATCGGGCCTCCTCAAAACTGGACCAGGTGCGCCGTGACCTCGCCGCCGGCGATGCGCAGCTCGCCCGCGGAGATCGGCAGCTTGAAGCGCCGCGGCCCGGCGCTGCCCGGGTTCACGTACAGCACGCCGTCCTTCTCCTCCACCTTCGGCTTGTGCGAATGGCCGGTCACCACGACACGCACGCCCTCGGGCAGCAGCAGGTCCTGGACGTCATGGACGACGTGGACCGCCACCTCGCCGAAACGCACGGTGTCCTCCCAGGGCAGGGGCTCCGCCCAGGCGCCCCGGTCGTTGTTGCCGCGCACGACCGTCAGCGGCGCCAGCTCGCGCAGCGCGGCGAGCACCGCTTCGCCGCAGATGTCCCCGCCGTGCACGATGTGGTCGGCGCCGCGCAGGAAGTCCAGGACTTCCGGCCGCAGCAGGTTGTGGGTGTCGGACACGAGGCCGATGCGCAGGGCGTTCACGCCCCGATGCTACCGGTGCGCCGCCTCCAGCGTGGACGCGATCCGCTGCCGGGCTGCGGCGAGTCGCTCCGGATGCGTCTTCTCCAGCCGCGCGAGCAGGCCGTCGATCTGCTCGAGCACGTCGATCGCGTCGCGGTCCTTCACTTCCTCGATGCGCAGCTGGATCTCGCGCAGCCGCTGCAGCGACTTGCGGCCCTGCGCCGTGGCCGGCGGGGTCTGCGCGGCCAGGTCCATGATCACTTCGGTGAGCAGCCCGAGCTGACGTCCGTAGCTGGCGATTTCGAAGGCCTTGCGCTCCAGGCGCGGATCACCCGCGTCCTGCGGGATGCCGGCGAAGAACCAGCTGGTGTCGGGCTCGATCTGCTGCGCGACCGAGCCGCCGAAAGGCAGCGTGACCTGCGGAGCCCAGAAGAAGAACCAGGGGAACATGCGCCACCTCCTTGTCCGGCGTGCCGACGATACGCCCGGCGCGGCGGATTGGAAAGCGCGCGGCTTCCCTACGCGCGCCGCACTTCCATCACGCCGTTCTGCGTGACGTGCTCGTACACCTTGGCGTCGCGCAGCGCGAGGTGCAGCAGGATCCTGGGCGCCTGCCACATCACCACGCGGTTGAGCAGCACGCCCAGGGCGACCAGGACCGCGCCCGCCCACGTGGAGCCGGTGAGCGCGAGCGCGATGCCCACGCCGATGACGGGCATCACGATCACCAGCAACAGCAGCCGCTGGGCGACGTAGCGGCGCGCCAGCTTGGGGTCCACGACCACGCGGAAGCGGCCGGCCGGCAGGCCGGAGCGGAATTCCTCGTGCGCGACGTACTCCGCGTATCCGGCCTCTGCCACGTTCACATCCCCATCACTTCGGTGAAGCGCTCGCCCTCGGCGCTCTGTTGCAGGGCCCACATCTCCGCGTAGCGGCCGTTGCGGGCCAGCAGGGCCTGGTGCGTGCCGCGCTCGATGATGCGGCCGGCCTCCATCACCAGGATCTCGTGCGCGTCGACGACGGTGGAGAGCCGGTGCGCGATGACCAGCGTGGTCTTGTACTGCGCGGCGCTCTTCAGCTCCGCCTGGATCGCGCGCTCGTTGGCGCTGTCCAGGGCGGACGTCGCCTCGTCGAAGATCAGGATCGGCGGGTCCTTCAGCAGCGTGCGGGCGATCGCCACGCGCTGCTTCTCGCCGCCGGAGAGCTTGAGCCCGCGCTCGCCCACCATCGTGTCGTAGCCCTTGGGCGTGGAAGCGATGAAGTCGTGGATGCGCGACGCGCGCGCCACCTCCACCACCTCGTCGCGGCTCGCACCGGGCCGGCCGTAGGCGATGTTGTATTCCACCGTGTCGTTGAACAGCACCGTGTCCTGCGGGACGATGCCGATCGCCTGGCGCACGCTGGCCTGCGTGACCTCGCGCACGTCCTGGCCGGCGATGGTGATGCGGCCCTGCTGCACGTCGTAGAAGCGGTACAGCAGGCGCGCGAGCGTGGACTTGCCGGAGCCCGAGGGGCCGACCACGGCCACCGTCTTGCCCGCCGGGATCTCGAAGCTCACGTCGTGCAGGATGGTCCGGGCCGGCTCGTACGCGAAGGTGACGTGCTCGAAGCGTACCGTCCAGTCGCCGCCGCGCAGCGGCTGCGCCCCCGGCTTGTCCGCCACCTCGCGCTCACGCTCCATCAGCGTGAACATCTTGTCCAGGTCCGTGAGGCTCTGCTTGATCTCGCGGTACAGCACGCCGAGGAAGTTGAGGGGGATGTACAGCTGGATCATGTACGCGTTGATCATCACCAGGTCGCCCAGCGTCATGCGCCCTTCGACCACGCCGGTGGTGGCGCGCCACAGCATGGCCACGAGGCCGACGGCGATGATCAGCTGCTGCCCGGTGTTCAGCATCGACAGCGTCGTCTGCGCCTTCAGGCGCGCGCGGCGCAGCCGCTTCAGGCTCTCGTCGTAGCGCCCCGCCTCGAACGCCTCGTTGTTGAAGTACTTGACCGTCTCGTAGTTCAGGAGCGAATCCACCGCCTTGGTGTGCGCGGCCGAATCGAACTCGTTGGCTTCGCGCCGGAACTTGGTGCGCCATTCGGTGATGCTCACCGTGAATGCGATGTAAAGGACCAGCGCCGCGATCGTGATCCACGCGAACCAGGCGTCGAACTTCACCGCCAGGATGGTGAGCACCATCGCCACCTCGATGAGCGTGGGGATGATGCTGAAGAGCGAGAACGAGATGAGCGACTCGATGCCGCGCACGCCGCGCTCGATGTCGCGCGTCATCCCGCCGGTCTGGCGTTCGAGGTGGAAGCGCAGCGACAGCGAGTGCAGGTGCCGGAAGGTCTCCAGGGCAATGCTGCGCGCCGCGCCTTGCGTCGCCTTGGAGAACACCAGGTCGCGCAGTTCCGTGAAGAGCGACGTGGACAGGCGCAGCAGGCCGTAGGCGACCAGCAGGCCGATGGGCACCACGAGCACGGCCGCCGGGTCGCCCACCTTGACGTCCATGGCGTCGACCAGGTGCTTCAGCAGCCAGGGCACGCCGACGTTGGCCAGCTTGGCGCCGACCATGAACACCAGCGCGGCGAGCGCCCGCCACTTGTATTGCCAGAGGTAGGGGAAGAGGCGCTTCAGCGTGCTCCAGTCCGAGCGCGGCTGCGCCGGGCCCTGGGCCGGAAGGGGAATGGAGGAGCTCAGTTCGCCGCCGCGGCGCATGGGGGACAATCCGTTCTGGTTTCTCCAGAGATTGTGCCCATGTCCGCGAATTCCAGTGCGCCCCACTCCCCCGCGCCCGCTGCCCCGCCCTCCGACAAGGAGCTGGTGCTGAAGGTGATCCCCATGCCCGCCGACACCAACGGCAACGGCGACATCTTCGGCGGCTGGGTCATGGCGCAGGTGGACCTGGCCGGTTCCGTGATCCCGGCGCGCATCATCAAGGGCCGCATGGCGACCGTGGCCGTCAAGGAGTTCGTGTTCAAGCAGCCGGTGCGCGTGGGCGACATCCTGAGCTTCTATTCGTCCGTCACGCGCATCGGGCGCACCTCGATCACCGTGGACGTGGAAGTCTTCGCGGAGAGCTTCCGCGACCAGGGCAAGTTCGCGAAGGTGACGGAGGCGCTGCTGACGTACGTGGCGATCGACGACCAGGGGAAGCCGAAGGAGATTCCGCGGTGACAGCGCTGGGGTGCGCTTCGCGCAACCCAGCCTACCGGGCAAGCGCTGGACCGTAGGCTGGGTTTCGCGCCAGCGAACCCCAGCGCTCCACGCGCCGCTCAAAACTTCCCGTGCCGCCCTTCGCCCGACGCGAACCGCGCGGCCCCTTCCAGCGCATCCGGGATACGGGCCTTGCTCCGCTCCCACTCCCCCTGCAGCGCCTCCGGCAGGCTCTTCCCCCACTGCTCGTACGCATTCATCCGGTCGGCACGCATCGTCTCCTGCGGGAACCGGCACAGCTGCTGCGCCAGTTCGATCGCCGCTGAACGCGCCTCGCCGCGCGGCACCACGCGGTTGGCCAGTCCCATCTGCAAGGCTTCGGCCGCCTCCACCTTGCGGCCCGTGAGGATCAAATCCATGGCGTGGCCCATGCCCACCAACCGCGGCAGGCGCACCGTGCCGCCGTCGATCAGCGGCACGCCGAAACGCCGGCAGTAGATGCCGAAGTAGGCGTCCTCCTCCAGCACCCGCAGGTCGCACCAGAGCGCCAGCTCCATCCCGCCCGCCACGGCGGCACCGCTCACCGCCGCGATCACCGGCTTCGACAGCAGCAGCCGCGACGGACCCATCGGCCCCACCGCGCGCGCATCCGCCGCGTCGAAGTCCAGGTCCGCCAGCACCCCGGCACCGCCGGAGGCCATGCGTGCGCCGGCCTGCAAGTCCCAGCCCGCGCAGAAATGGCCGTTCGCTCCGTGGAACACCGCGACGCGCGCTTGCGCATCCTCGTCGAAAGCCACGAAGGCCTCGTACAGCCGCCGTGCCGTGACGGCATCGACGGCGTTGCGCACGTCGGGGCGGTCCAGCGTGACGACGGTCACGGCGCCCTGCTTCTCGAGGTGGACGCTGGTGTTCATGCCGTCCATTACACCGCGCCCCGCGCCGGTCCGCTGCGCGACACGAACCGGGGACAACCCTGTGACGCCCGGCGCCGCACCACGGCTATAACGCCTTGCGCCACGGAAGAAGAGGCAAGCGCGTGCAATTCCTGCAACTGGTGATCGGCGGCGTCGCCCAGGGCTGCATCTACGGGCTCATCGCGTTGGGTTTCGTCCTGATCTACAAGGCGACGGAGACCGTCAGCTTCGCCCAGGGCGAGCTCATGATGCTGGGGGCGTTCTTCGGCCTCGCCGCGATGACGCTCATGGGCTTCCCGTTCTGGCTCGCCGTGCCCTGCGCGATCGCGGGCATGGCCGTCTTCGGCCTGGTGCTCGAGACCGCCGTCATCCGCCCCATCCTGGGGCAGCCCGCCTTCTCCATCGTGATGCTCACCATCGGCATCGGCTACGTCGCGCGCGGGCTGATCACCATGATCCCCGGCATCGGCACCGAGACGCACACGCTCGCGGTGCCGTACAAGGACCAGGTCTGGAACGCCGGCGGCCTCGTGCTGAACGTGGAGCAGATGGTGGTGATCGCCGTGACGGCGGTGCTCTGCGCCCTGCTCTTTGCCGTGTTCCGCTACAGCAAGGTCGGCATCGCCATGCAGGCCGCGTCGCAGAACCAGCTGGCCGCCTACTACATGGGCATCCCGGTGAAGCGCCTGAACAGCCTCGTGTGGGGCCTGGCCTCCGCGGTCGCGGCCATCGCGGGGCTGCTGCTCGCGCCCATCACCTTCGTGCACGCCAACATGGGCTTCATCGGCCTCAAGGCTTTCCCCGCGGCGGTGGTCGGCGGCTTCGGCAGCCTGCCCGGCGCGATCGTGGGCGGGCTGATCATCGGCGTGGTGGAGTCGCTGGCCGGATTCTACCTGCCGGAGGGTTTCAAGGACATCGCGGCGTACATCGTGGTGCTGGTGATGCTGGTCGTGCTGCCGAATGGCCTCTTCGGCGAGAAGCTGCGAAAGAAGGTCTGATGCGCTTCCTCTTCAAGACAGATTACGCGCAGGACATCCGGCTGGCGAAGCACGGCGGGCACGTGTTCTGGTACGGGTTGCTGCTGGCGCTGCTGCTGCTCGCACCGCTGCTGCCGGAGTACCTGCTGTCGCAGCTCACGTTCATCCTGATCTACGGCATCGTGGGCCTGGGCCTCATGCTGCTGGCCGGCTTCACGGGACTGTTCTCGATCGGCCATGCGGCCTTCTTCGGCGTGGGGGCCTACGCGCAGGCGGTGCTGACCGGCCTGGGCTGGCACTTCCCCTTCGCGCTGCTGGTGGGCGCGGTGCTCTCGGCGGCGGTCGGCGTGGTGGTGGGACTGCCGGCGCTGCGCGTGAAAGGCATCTACCTGGGCATCGCGACGCTGTCCTTCGGCTTCATCGTGGAGGAAGTGTTCGCACGCTGGGAGAGCGTGACCGGCGGCAACGCAGGCAAGACGGTGGGCTCCGCCAAGATGTTCGGCTGGACGGCGGACACCGGTGCGTCCTTCTACTACCTGTGCCTCGCGCTCGCGGTGCTCGCCACGCTGGGCTGCCTGAACCTGCTGCGCTCGCCCACCGGCCGCGCCTTCGTCGCGATCCGCGACTCCGAGATCTCCGCGCAGAGCATGGGCATCCACCTCGCGCGCTACAAGACCTTGAGCTTCGCGCTGTCGGCGGCGCTGGCCGGCATCGGCGGCGCGCTGTATGCGCACCAGATCCGCTTCCTCTCCCCCGACCAGTTCAACATCATCCAGTCCATCGACCTGCTGCTGATGGTGGTGATCGGCGGCCTGGGCTCCATCCATGGCGCCTTCCTGGGCGCGATCTTCCTCATCGGGCTGCCGCAGGCGATCAGCGCGGTGAAGGACTACCTGCCGGAGAGCATCGGCCAGGCGCCGGGGCTCAAGGCCGTGGTGTACGGCGCAGTGCTGGTCGCCTTCGTGCTGTTCGAGCCGCTGGGCCTCTACGGCCGCTGGCTCAAGGTGCGGACCTACCTGCAGCTGTTCCCGTTCTACCGCAAGGGCCTGTTCAAGCGGCAGAAGTCCTTCCAGAAATCGGATCGCCTCAGATGAGCGACGTCCTCCTCTCCGCCAGAGACCTCAGCGTGCGCTTCGGCGGCGTGCTGGCGGTGAACAAGGTGAGCTTCGATGTGCGGCGCGGCGAGGTCTTCACGCTGATCGGCCCGAACGGCGCCGGCAAGACCACGGTGTTCAACCTGATCAGCCGCATCTACAACCCCACCACGGGCACGATCCAATTCGAAGGCAAGCCGCTCACCGCGCAGCCGCCGCACCGCATCGCGTCGTTGGGCATCGCCCGCACCTTCCAGAACATCGAGCTCTTCGAGCACGCCTCGGTGCTGCACAACCTGCTGATCGGGCGCCACACGCACCGGCGGACGGGCCTCTTCGCCGACATGTTCTTCACGCCCAAGGCGCGCGCGGCGGAGATCGCGGCGCGCGAGAAGGTCGAGCAGGTGATCGACCTCCTGGACCTGCAGCACCACCGCGAGGCGATGGTCGCCGGCCTGCCCTACGGCGTGCGCAAGGTGGTGGAACTCGCGCGTGCCCTGTGCACCGAACCCAAGCTGCTGCTGCTGGACGAGCCCTCCTCCGGGCTGAACGTGGAGGAAACGGAGGACATGGCCTTCTGGATCCAGGACATCCAGCAGGAGCTGGGCATCACGGTCCTGATGGTGGAACACGACATGAGCCTCGTGTCCAAGGTGAGCGACCGCGTGCTGGCCATGAACCAGGGCGAAGTGCTGGCGCTGGGCACGCCCGCCGAAGTGCAAGGGCACCCGGGCGTGGTGGAGGCCTATCTCGGTTCGGCGGAGGACGTTTCCTCGCTGCGCCGCTTGCATGGAGAGCCTGTGGCATGAGTGCCAACCCGCCCGCCATCAGCGACCAGCCGGTGCTGAAGCTCCTGAACGTGGAAAGCGCCTACGGCCCGATCAAGGCCATCCGCGGCGTCAGCCTGCAGGTGCGCCGCGGGGAGATCGCCACCGTGCTCGGCTCCAACGGCGCGGGCAAGTCGACCATCCTCAAGACCATCTCCGGGATCATCGACCCGCGCAAGGGCAGCATAGAGTTCAAGGGCGACGACATCACCGCGCGCGACCCGGCCTACATCGTGCAGCAGGGCCTGTCGCACGTGCCGGAAGGCCGCGAAGTGTTCCCGCTGCTGTCGGTGCACGACAACCTGGTGATGGGCGCGTACACGCGCAAGGACCGCGACGGCGTGGCGCGCGACATGGAGGCGGTGTACCGCTACTTCCCCATCCTGCAGGAGCGCTCCGCGCAGGACGCCGGACTGCTCTCCGGCGGCCAGCAGCAGATGCTGGCCATCTCGCGCGCGCTGATGGCGTCGCCGGACCTGATCCTGCTGGACGAGCCCAGCCTGGGCCTCTCGCCCAAGCTCACGAAGGAGATCTTCGAGATCGTGGTGCGCATCAACCGCGAGCGCGGCACGACCATCCTGCTGGTGGAGCAGAACGCCAACATGGCGCTGAACGCGGCCGACTACGGCTACGTGCTGGAGAACGGCCGCATCGTGATGGAAGACACCTGCGCGCGCCTGCGCGAGAAGGAAGACATCAAGGAGTTCTACCTCGGGATGAAGGAAGCGGGGGTGCGCGGGGAGCGGCGGTGGAAGAAGAAGAAGACGTGGAGGTGAAGCCATGAAGCAGCTCTGGAACCTCTCCCACATCCAGCCCGAGACCCGCAACCTGCTGGAGGGCGACACCATTCCCGCGATGTTCTGGAGTGGGGTGGCGCAGCGCGGGCCCGACGTGTGGATGCGGCAGAAGGACCTGGGCATCTGGCGGAGCTGGACCTGGGCGCGGACCGGCGAGGCCGTGCGCGAGGTGGCCGGTGGCCTGCTGGCATTGGGCTTCGCACCGCACGAGACCGCGTCCATCCTCTCCAACACGGTCATCGAATGGGTGCTCGCCGACCTCGCCGTGCTCTCCTGCGGCGGCGTGTCCAACGGCATCTACCCCACGGACGCGCCGGCGCAGGTGCAGTACCTCTGCGAGGATTCGGGCACGACCATCCTCTTCGTCGAGGACGACGAGCAGCTGGACAAGGCCCTGGAAGTGCGCGACCGGCTTCCACGCCTGCGCAGGATCGTCGTCTTCGACATGAAAGGCCTGCGCGACCTGCGCGACCCCATGGTGACCAGCCTCGACGAACTGCGCCGCATGGGCCGCGACTACCTGGCGCAGCATCCGGACGAAGTCATGCAGCGCGTGGGCCAGGTGAAGCCCGGGGACCTGGCGATCCTCGTCTACACCTCCGGCACCACGGGCAAGCCGAAAGGCGCCATGCACTCGCACGCGGGCCTGGTCTACACGGTTCGCGGCTACAACACGCTCATCGCCCGCAGCGCCGACGACGAGTGCATGTGCTTCCTGCCGCTTTGCCACATCGCGGAGCGCCTGGGCGGCGAGTACTTCTCGCTCTACACGGGGGCGAAGCTCAATTTCGTGGAGAACCCGGAGACGGTGCCCGAGAACGTGCGCGAGATCGCGCCGACGGTGTTCACCGCCGTGCCCCGCGTCTGGGAGAAGTTCTATTCGGGCGTGATGATCGGGCTGAAGGAAGCGAGCGGCCTGCAGCAGCGCGCGTACGCGTGGGCGATCGGCGTGGGCACCCGCATCGCCGAGCGCGTGCTCCAGGGCCAGCCGGTGCCCGCCTCGCTGAAGCTGCAGTACGCGGCCGCCGACGCGCTCGTGCTCTCCAACGTGCGCAAGATGATCGGCATCGATCGCTCGCGCTTCCTCGTCACCGGCGCGGCACCGATATCGCCGGAGCTGGTGAAGTGGTACCTGGCCCTGGGCGTGCCGATGCTGGAGGTCTGGGGCATGACGGAGACCTGCGGCGCCGCCACCGGCATCCCGGCCACGCGCATCAAGCCCGGCTCCATCGGCCCCGCGGCCAGCTACAACGAGGTGCGCATCGACCCCGCCACGGGCGAGATCCAGGTGAAGGGGCCCAACGTGTTCATGGGCTACCTGAACCAGCCGGAGAAGACGGCGGAGACCTTCACCGCGGACGGCTGGCTGCGCACCGGGGACGTCGGCGGCGTGGACGCGGAAGGCTTCTTCCGCATCACGGACCGCATGAAGGACATCATCATCACCGCGGGAGGCAAGAACGTGACGCCCAGCGAGTTCGAGAACGAGCTCAAGTTCTCGCCGTACATCACCGACGCCGTGGTGATCGGCGACCGCCGCCCCTATCTCACCGCGATCGTGATGATCGACCAGGAGAACGTGGAGAAGTACGCGCAGGACCACGACGTGCCCTTCTCCAACTATGCGAGCCTCACCCGGGCCCCCGAGGTGCAGGCGCTGATCCAGTCCGAGATCGACCGCGTGAACCGCAAGTTCGCGCGCGTGGAGCAGGTGAAGAAGTTCTTCCTGCTCGACACGCAGCTCTCCGCCGAGGACGAGGAGCTGACGCCCACGATGAAGCTCAAACGCAAGCTGGTGCAGGCGAAGTACGCACCGCAGATCGAGGCGATGTATGCCTGACCCTTTCCACACGAACCACCAAGGAGACGTTCGATGAAGTTGAAGTGCACCCTCGCCCTCTCGTGCGCGCTCGCGGCCCTGCCGGCCTTCGCACAACAGCAGGGCGTGACCAAGGACCAGATCCTGATCGGCACCATCCAGGACCTTTCCGGCCCGCTGGCGGGCTACGGCAAGCAGGCGCGCAACGGCATGCAGCTGCGCATCGACGAACTGAACGAGCAGCAGGGCAGCATCCACGGGCGCAAGCTCAAGCTGGTGGTCGAGGACGACGGCTACGACCCGAAGAAGGCGGTGCTGGCGGCGCAGAAGCTGGTGAACCAGGACAAGGTGTTCATCGTCGCCGGCCACCTGGGCACGGCGCAGAACATGGCCGCCATGCCGGTGCAGTTCGAGAAGAACGTCGTGAACTTCATGCCCATCACGGCCGCGCGCGAGATGTACGAGCCGCTGCACAAGCTGAAGTACTCCTTCGCCGCCACCTACTACGACCAGATCCGCCAGGCGCTGCCGAAGATGGTGAAGGAGCGCAACGTCAGGAAGGTCTGCACCATCTACCAGGACGACGACTTCGGCCTGGAAGTGCAGCGCGGGGCGGAGGCGGGGCTGAAGTCCATCGGCATGGAAGTGGCCGAGAAGACGACGTACAAGCGCGGCGCCACCGACTTCAGCTCGCAGGTCGCGAAGATGAAGTCCTCGGGCTGCGAGCTGGTGGTGCTGGGCACCATCATCCGCGAGACCATCGGCACGATCGGCGAATCGCGCAAGACCGGCTTCAACCCGATCTTCCTGGGCTCCAGTGCCGCGTACACCGACCTGATCCACAAGCTGGGCGGCAAGGCCATGGACGGCCTGTACGCCACCATGACGGTGCAGCACCCGTACCTGGACGAAGCCTCGCAGCCGATCCGCTTCTGGGCGACCAAGTACAAGACGAAGTTCAACGAGGACCCGACGGTGTTCTCGGTCTACGGCTACATCATCATCGACCAGTTGATCAAGGCGGCGCAGAAGGCCGGCCCGAACCTCACGACCGACAGCTTCGTGAAGGCGATGGACACCATGACCTTCGAGCCGGACATGTTCGGCAGCCCGAAGGCGACGTATACCGCCACCAAGCGCCTGGGCAACGACCTGTCGCGGCTGTCACAGATCAAGGACGGGAAGTGGGTGGTGGTGAGCGATTACGGCAAGTAAGGCCCACCGCACGGACGAGCAAAGGCCGCCCCCGGGCGGCCTTTTTCATGGAAACCCCTGCCCCTGCGCCGCGCACGCAGGAGAACAATCCGAAAACCAAGGTTCTCGCGAAGGAGCCGGCCATGCAGCGCAAAGCCATCCTGGTGCTCGTCGTCCTGGTGCTCGCCGCCACCGCGGTCGCCGCGCAGACGCCCACCCAGGGCGTGACGAAGAACGAGATCGTGCTGGGCAGCATCCAGGACCTCTCCGGCCCGATCGCCGCCTTCGGCAAGCAGGCGCGCATGGGCCTGCAGCTGCGCGCCGACGAGATCAACGAGCAGGGCGGCGTCCACGGACGCAAGATCCGCCTGCTGGTGGAGGACTCGGGCTACGACCCCAAGCGCGCCGTGCTCGCCGCGCAGAAGCTGGTGAACCAGGACCGCATCTTCGCGATGGTCGGCCACATCGGCACGGCGCAGAACATGGCCGCCATGCCGGTGCAGTTCGAGAAGAACGTCATCAACTACATGCCGCTCACCGCCGCGCGGGAGATGTACGAGCCCTTCCACCGGCTCAAGTTCGCCTTCCTCTCCTCCTACTACGACCAGATCCGCGCCGCGCTGCCGCGCCTGGTGCAGGAGAAAGGCGCGAAGAAGGTCTGCGCCCTCTACCAGGACGACGAGTTCGGGCTGGAAGTGCTGCGCGGCGTGGAGGCCGGGCTGAAGGTCGTGAAGATGGACCTGGCCGAGAAGACCACGTACAAGCGCGGCGCCACCGATTTCTCTTCGCAGGTGGCGAAGCTCAAGTCCTCCGGCTGCGACCTGGTGGTGCTGGGCACGATCATCCGCGAGACCATCGGCACCATCGGCGAGGCGCGCAAGACCGGCTACAACCCCGTGTTCCTCGGCTCCGCGGCCGCGTACACGGACCTGATCCACAAGCTGGGAGGCAAGGCCATGGACGGCTTCTACGCCACCCACACCACCGCGCACCCCTACCTCGATGAAGCCTCGCAGCCCATGCGCTTCTGGGCCAACAAGTACAAGACGAAGTTCAACGAGGACCCGAGCGTGTTCTCGGCGTATGCGTACAACATCATGGACGCCTTCATCGCCGCCGCGCAGAAGGCCGGGCCCAACCTCACGACCGACAGCTTCATCCAGGCCATGGACACGCTCGTGGTCAGGCAGGACATCTTCGGCAGCCCCGAGGCGAGCTTCGGGCCGCGCAAGCGGCTGGGCAGCGACCTGTCGCGCCTGTCGCAGATCCAGGACGGGCGCTGGAAGGTGGTGTCGGACTACGTGCGACCGGCGCCTGCGCCGTGACACAAGCCGCCCACGGGCGGCTTGTTTGTTGGTACGCTCGATTGGATGAGTACGCCCAACCCGCTCAAGAACCCCGAGCTCGAGTCGAAGGCGCTGTTGTTCCTGGTGCTGGCGGCCACGGCGCTGTTCGCGCTGATCCTGTGGCCCTTCTTCGGCGCGGTGTGCTGGGCGATCTTCATCGCCATCGTGTTCTGGCCCATGCACCGGCGCTTCCTGCACGGCAGCCACAACCGGCCCAACATGGCGGCGCTCGCCTCCCTGACGGTGATCCTGCTGATCGTGATCCTGCCCTTCGCGATGCTGGCCGCGTCGATCACGCAGGAAGCCTCGGTGCTCGTGGAGAAGATGCGTTCCGGCGAGATCCAGGTCTCCACGTACTTCCAGCGCGCGGTGCAGGCCCTGCCGACCTGGGCGCACGCGATGCTGGCCCGCTTCGGCATCACGGACTTCTCGCTGCTGCAGCAGAAGGTGCTGGCCATCCTCGGCGGCAGCGGCCAGGCGCTGACGACGCGCGTGGTGGGCATCGGGCAGGTGACGCTGGACTTCATCGTGGCCTTCTTCGTCATGCTGTACCTGCTGTTCTTCCTGTTCCGCGACGGCGAGCGGCTGACCGAGTCGGTCGGGCGTGCGATCCCGCTGCATCCGCAGCACACGCGGCGGCTGCTCACGCAGTTCGCCACCGTGGTGCGCGCCACCGTGAAGGGCAACATCGTCGTGGCCCTGGTCCAGGGCGCGCTGGGCGCCATCGCCTTCGGGGTGCTGGGCTTGCCCGGGGCAGTGCTGTGGGGCGCGGTGATGGCGCTGCTGTCGCTGCTGCCGGCCGTGGGCGCCGCGATGGTGTGGGCGCCGGTGGCGATCTACTTCTTCTTCACGGGCGAGATCGTCAAGGCGCTCGGCCTGGTCGCCTGGGGAACGCTGGTGATCGGCCTCGTGGACAACTTCCTGCGCCCCATCCTGGTCGGCAAGGACACGCGCATGCCCGACTACCTGATCCTGATCGCCACCCTGGGCGGCATCGTGGTGTTCGGCCTCAACGGGTTCGTGATCGGCCCCGTGATCGCCGCGGTGTTCCTGGTCAGCTGGGACATGCTGGCTTCGGTGCGGCAGCAGCCCGCGGCGCCGACGGGGCGGTGAAGGGGCGCTGGGGTTCGCTTCGCGAAACCCAGCCTACGCCCGGCAGCTACGTGGGCTGGCATTCCCCTGGGCTGGCATTCCCACGGGCCGGCATTCCCGTGGGCTGGCACTCCCGTGGGCTGGCATTCCCGCGGGCTGGCATTCCGTAGGCTGGGTTTCGCGCCAGCGAACCCCAGCGTTCACCGCCCCAGCCGAAGCTGCATGAACACGCTGTTCGGATCCTCCATGTAATCCTCGAATGGCCCGCAATACGCGAACCCGAAACTCTCGTACAGCTTCCGCGCCGGCGCGAACTCGGGCTGCGAGCCCGTCTCCAGGCTCAAGAGCGCATACGAGCGGCTGCGCGCCTCGGAGATGATCCGCTCCAGCATCGCGCGCGCCACGCCCTTGCGTCGATGCGCGCTTGCCGTGCGCATGGACTTCACCTCCCCGTGCGAGGCATCCAGCGCCTTGAGCGCCCCGCATCCGAGCAGGTCCGCCCCCGACCACGCCGTCCAGAACGTGATCGCCGGATGGCGCAACGCCTGGAGGTCCAGGGCATGCACGCTCTCCGGCGGCGAGATGGCGTGCATGTTGCGCAGGTGCTCCTCGAGCAGCGCGCGGATCTCGGGGCCGCGCAGGTCGTCGACGCGGATGTGCATGGGTGGGTCTCCTGCGCGGGGAGTGTGTCCAGCCGCGGGCGGAAGTGCCATCCGCCGAATGGCGAACATGGCCTGGCTTGGCCTCCGTGGTCACCACCGCGCGGCAACCAGCGCGATCACCGCCAGAAGCACCGCCCCGCCGCCAAGAAGCGCCGCCGTCTTGCGGCGGGCACGCCGTACCTCGCCACGGGCGATCGGTCGCAACGGAAAGACAGCGCCGACGAGGGCCGACCACGCCACCAGGCCGACGGGAAAGAGCAGGAGCAGCGCCCAGCTTTTCGCCAGGAGCGCGGCGATCGCCGCGCCCCACAACAGGCCTTCCGCCACGAACGCCCCCGCGAAATGGGCCCAGGCGGAGACGAAGCTGAGGCCGTTGCAGCGGGCGCACCTGGCGGGGAAGGTATCCGTGGCGCCAACCTTGCGCCACAGGGAGATGGACGGTGCCTGGCAGGAGGGGCAGGCGAACATGCCGATGCGGATGTTCACTGCGCTTCCGCCTGCCGCCGCGCCGCCTCCCGGATCGCGTCGACATCCAGGAATTCACGGTTCACCGGCCATTGCTCGACGGAGGAATGGTAGAAAAGCGCCAGGCCGAGGAAGACACCGCCAACGGCACCCGCAACGACAAGCCACGGCCCCGCGGCATCGCTTCCGGCTGCCGCTGCGAAGAGCGCGAGCGTGAAGACAAGTGCGCCCGCCACGCTGCACGCACCGGCCATGCGGCGATGGCGGCGCAAGTGGGCTTCCTCGTCGTCCAGCGCACGAACGAGCCCGCGCAGCATCCTGGCGCGGTAGCGGTCAGCCTGGGTGGCGGTTGTCACGGTTCATCTCCATGGCGTCGGAAGATGCATCGTGTTTCCACGATGGCTAACGCGCCTCCTGGCCTCTCCGCTGGAGCGTGAGGTCTTCGGGATCGGCGCGATCCCGCCAGCAGGGCAGACGCGACCTGCGCGGCGACGGGGAGCGCAATCCAGGCGTACGGCTTCCAGTTCAGCCCGGCGCCTTCCGCCGCGAGGATCAACCAGATAAGCGGCAGGAAGGGGATCCAGACACCGCTCCCCTGCCGAGGGGCTACTGCCGAGCGCAAGTGCGGCTCCTTGCAGGTCGACGTCAGCGAGTCTGGCCATGTTTGTTCTCCCCGAGCTCCTGCGCGAGCCCGATGAGAATGCCCTCGGGACCGCGGATGTAGCAAAGCCGGTACGCGTCCCTGTACTGCGCCACTTCGCCGACAAGCTCGGCGCCGTGCCTGGCCAGCCGGACCAGCGCATCGTCGATGTCCTCCACGGTGAACATGACACGCAGGTACCCGAGAGCGTTCACCGGCGCCCTGCGGTGATCGGCAACCACGGGCGGTGCAAGGAAGCGCGAGATCTCGAGCCGGCCGTGACCGTCCGGCGTGCGCATCATCGCGATCTCCACGCGCATGTGGCGCAAGCCGGTGACGCCATCCGCCCAATCCCCCTCGATGGGGGCGCGTCCCTCGAGCTCCAGGCCGAGCTCGGAGAAGAACGCGATGGCGGCCTCGAGGTCTTCCACCACGATGCCGACGTTGTCCATGCGCTTGACCGTCATCAAGTCTCCTCGGCCACACCCTCACCGGCGGGAAAGCGCGATTCCAGGACTTCCGCATTCGTCAGGGGCCGCCCCGTCCATACGACCACCTGCCCCGCCCCGGCGCCCGCGGCGAGCTCGCGGATGGCGCGCCGCTCCACCTGCGTGAAGCCGCCCTCCGGGTCCCCCAGCGGATGGATCACGATGCGCGGCTTCATCAGTTGCACGGAGCCTGCGAAGCTGCGCTTCACGAACGCCCGCACCACCTGGTCGGCAGCCGTGAAATCGGAGATGAGCGTGCGGGGATGGCCGAACGGGTTCAGGACACGCGCAGAACCCGCCGCGGCTGCAGTTCGTGCCTCGGCGCCGATGGCGACGACGCGCTCCCCATCGGGAGCCATCGCGATCTCGGGCACCTCGGAAATCGACGCGCCTGTCCTGGCGTTCGTGACCGTCAGGCGCTCGGGCGAGATCTGGATGTACAGAACGGGCTTGAGGTTCAGCATGCCCGCATGTTAGAGCTCGATGCGCAGGCGGTCAGCTCTTGCGAAGCCCCACCCCACCCGGAACACGGGAGCAGCCACGCGACGGCATGCTTCACGACAGCGCCTCCAGCACCGGCCTCATGACCAGGCAGGGAACCGCAAAGGGTCCAGCCGCTCACATGGATTGCGACAACCGGATGGTGCCCCACACCAGGATCACCAGCAATGCAACGTTGATCAGCAACGCGGCCCCGTGCATCCGCCGGAACCGCCGGATCGGCTCCGTATCGCTGCCGTCGATCTGGGCCCCGATGTCCTCCATGGCACGGAGGAAGTGCTTCTTCAGGACAGCGACAACGACTGCAATCGTGCCGGCGCCGAGCGCGAAGGCAATCCGCCCCCACAAGGCATAGCTGACGGTTGCGCCCATGGCGGCCCAGAACGCGACCTTGTAATAGACGTTGAAGAACGACCGGACGAATCGCGCGTCGAGGGGCACATCGTGCTGGAGGATGAGAAGGGGCAGCCCGCCCAGGAGGAAATACGCGGTGAACACGAGCAACGCGACGGTGAAGACGAAGGCGCCGTACATTCCCCAGGTCATCGCGTTCGCTCCTGCCGCCAGGCGCCCAGGGCGAGGCGGCGCTTCATCCGATGAAGCCCTGGACGGTGAGGACGGCAAGCAGGACCGTCATCGCGAGGAAGATCCAGGCAAGAACTCCGGCGCCGAGCAGCGGATAGCGAAGGTGCCGATGGATGCGGTCCTGCTCCGCCAGGGGGACATGGTCCATGCCGCGCTTCCAGCCCCGCGGCCAGGACCGGACGGGCGGCTCCTGCACGGGCCCACCAGCACGGAACGCGTCCACCGTGAGCGCGGCACAGGCTACGGTGAGAACGAGCAGCAGCCACGGTGACATGGGTCTTAACGGGCGGCCGCCATGACTGCCGCCGTGACCGCGGCGGCCAGCAGCCACGCCCCGAGCCGCTGGAGCAGCGCGACATCCAGCTTTCCGGCGGCAGGCGCATGCCTGTAGCCGAAGCCCACCACGAAGGCGTGCGCCGGCAGCGCGATCAGGAGAAGGGTGGCCAGCATCAACTCCATGCTGAAGGAGGCGCCGGCGCCGCCGAACCGGGACCACGCCAAGGGCCAGAGGACGGCTGAAATGGCGCCGGTGAGGGCAGCCGTGATCGGCGTGGCACGGAGGGTCATGATGGGCGTCCGGCTGACGTCATGGTGTCAGTCCCAGAGCCCTACGGCGAACGCGCCGAGGGCGACCCCGAGCCCCACGAACAGCCAGCCGTAGAAGGCCATGGATCCGCTCGTCGCGAACGGATACCGCCGTTCCGCGAACGCACGCACGTAGTCTGGAACCGGCCGCCGATGGGCCTTGCCGAACATCATCTCGTCCTTCTCGATCGGGTTCGGGGGTGAACCGTGACGGGAGAGCAGGAGTGCGTCGACACCCAGCCAGAGAAGGCCGGCCGCGACCAGCAAGAGAAAGGCAGCCATGTGCGGCTAATCTACAGGTGACCGGCACGTTGCGGCAAGGAGCCGCGGGGTGCAGGAGATCCAACGGCGCCTCGCGTCGCCTTGCTGCAACGTGTCCGAATCGACAGACCCGCCACGCGCACGCGGCACATGGCGCCTTCAACTCCCAAGAAATCCCACGAGCAGCAGAAAGCCGGCCAATCCCAATGCAGCGGGGACTGAGCGGACAGGCAACGCAACCATCCAGTAGAGCGGTGCACAGACACGGAACAGTGCACCCCGGAACCCGCCAGCGCGAATCTCCTCCTGCAGCTCAACATCCTTTCGTGCGATCTCGTCGCGCTGCTGCTTCGAGAAGCCGCCGATGCACCACAAGGCATACGCCCCGTAGGTGAGACCACAAACCACCAGGAATACGAAGAGCTGTCTCACAGGTGCGCGCTAACGTCGGAGTTGACCGGCACGCAGCGGCGTTGCGCCGCAGGCGTATGCTCCCCTGTACGCCTGGCCGCGCAATGCCGCTGCGTGTCCGCGTCGAACGGCCTGTTGGGCGGCAGATCAAGCATGCACGTGCTCCACCGCGGAAGGCATCGTCCGGCCTCCCCGGAGCGCTCGTTTGTGGAGGTTAGGCAGCGGGTTCACGTTCTACAGGCTTCTCCCGCCGCGCAACGCCAACAACGCCGAGGCGAGAGCCATCAAGCCGACAATTGTGCGAAACCAATGCCACGCTGCCCAACGCGCCAGCTCCCCCGGCAGCGCCTCGTACGTGACGCTCGCTTCGGCAAAGCTGGCGTTGGCGCGCCGGAAGTACAGCCCGTACGTCGAAAGAATCACCAAGGCAAGGACAGCAGCGACAACCGATGCAGAAACTGGCGAGCGGTTCGTGGCGATGGATGTAGCTGCAGCAGCGATCACAAGAATCGTCGCGATTGCGGTCAGTGGTGCGAAGAATGCGTAGAGCCGATGCGCGTGCGCCGCATGCAAGGTGAAAAACTCGCGTGGCTCCAGCGCTCGCCACATCGGAACAAGCACGACCGCTTCGGTCAACAACGCGCCCACGAACAGACCGAGGCCCGCAGCAGCAAGGAAGGACATCACGTCGGCAAGCAGACTCATGGACTCTCCCACGGAGTTTCAGACGCTTAGCGTAAAGGTGACCGGCACGTTGCGGCAAGGGGCCGCGAGGTGCAGGAGATCCACCGGCGCCTCGCGGCGCATGGCTGCGACGTGTCCGGCTCGGCCGACCTGTTAGGGCTCACCGCTTGCCCTTCTCGCCAAGAACCTTGCGAACGATGCCGTCCAAGGCAAGCAACAAGACGGCCGCGAATACGGAATCAAAAAGGGCACCCAGTGGGTGGTCGCCGTGGACGAGGATTTCGATCAGAAGCGTTGCTCCGGCCACGCCTAAGGCCAGAAATCCAAGAGGCTTGCCGATCCGCGTGAGCTGCGCGAAATCGCCGCCGCGCCCTTGCCTCCACGCCTCCAGAACAACACGCACCGCGACGGCCAGCGCAACGGCCACGCCCAACCCCACAGTCGTTATGGGCGGTCGCGCGAAGACTAGCGCCAGCGCAAACGCTAGAAGGGCCAGCGTAGAGATTTGCCAGGGGCGAAAGACGGCGATCATTGTGAGCTCTAACGTGAAGGTGACTGGGACGTTGCGGGCAAGGGGCCGCGCGGTGCAGGATTTCCAACGGCACTGTGCGGCCCCTTGCTGCAATGTGTCCCGGTCGACCGACCTGTTAGACCGCATGTGGCGCCCACCACGTGAATTCAATAGCACTCACACACCTGGCGGTATGTCCCCCTCGCCGACATCGGGTAGGTCTTGTCCGGAACAACGCGCGAGAACCTCGGTTCGCACTGCTTCCGGCACTCGGCATGAAGGTCGCGCGGCGGGGGCAACAAGGATGAAACGAGTATGCCAGCCACAATGAAGAATGCGAAACCGAAAGCGGCCGCAATGGCCAGGGGCAGGCGAAGGAACACTCGGCGCAAATAGGTACGGGGATTCATGCCGTCTAACGTCGGAGTTGACCGGCACGCTGCTGCAAGGCGCCGCGGGACGTACGCTCACCTGCACGGCTCGCGGCGCCTTGCAGCAGCGTGTCCGAGTCGAACGACCTGTTAGACCTCACCGCGCTCACCTTTGAGGTTCGGCGGGGTCGTTGTCATTCACCCCCACCTTCGTCCAACGGCCACGAAGAAGACGCTCAGCCTCGGCTACGAAAATGTCCCGGTGGGCCGCGCTGGTGAAACGAAGCTTGAATTGGCCGTTAGCCTTTTTCCAGTCCGCACTCCCGGTACCTCCCCAGCCGATCTGGGGCTTGGGGTGCTCCTCGGCGAACTGGCACAAGGCGCGGAGGCAAAAGAGTACCGCGCGGTCGTCCGTTTGGCACGTGATGCTGAAGTGGAACTTGTCGTGATCGGCGCTCATGATTGTGAGGTCTAACGTTGGAGATGACCGGCGGACAGTAGGACGGCGAAGCCGGCCGATAGGACGTCCGTGTCGATCGACTTGTTAGACCGAAGCTGCATGGCACTCATGTCCGCCCCTTCCAAAAGCCAGGCCTGCGCCGCTGATGGGCGATGGCAAGGATGCGGACCTCTGAATCACCCACGTAGTACACGATGCTGTAGGGGAAGCGTCGTAAGCGTCCGGCCATCCCACCCTTGAGCGCTGCGGAATAGACGGGAAGGATGGCGTCCATCAAGAATTAGGTGGACACCATGACAGATCACCGGAAGCTCCCTCGCCGGCGTCACAGCAA
>NZ_JACORT010000015.1 GCF_014297465.1 Ramlibacter cellulosilyticus
CGACGAAATCGCAAGGAAGCTAAATACCCGTCCCAGAGAGACTTTGGGATTTGAGAAGCCAGTCGAAAGACTGGCTGCCAGCGTTGCATTGATCCCTTGAGACCGCCCCCCGCCTCCGCGGGGGTGACGAATGAGCCGTCGGCGCGTGACGGGTGCACCAGCCCTAGTGCTTCGCGTCCGATGCCCCACTGGTCGGCGCGATGGCTTCGGTGCCGTGCTTTTCGCCGCTCATGTCGACCTTGTCGCCGGCCTGGAAGATGACGAAGAGGGCGATGGCGGCGAAGACGGCGAAGCCGACGGCGATTTTCCACATGGGGTGTCTCCTTGGGTCTTGTGGCGCGAGTGTCGACGCGTCCTCTGACCCGCGTCTGACACCCGGCCAACGCAGGCTTACGGCCGGCGCACCTGGCCGGCCGGCAAGGCCGCGGCCTGCTCCCAGGCGCCGGAGGCGAACCAGTCGCCCCCCTGCAGGTACTCGCGCAGCATGGGCAGGCCGTCGAAGCCCCAGAACAGGCGGCCGTCCACCTCGCAGGTGGGCACGCCGAACAGGCCGCGCGCGATGGCCGATTCCGTGTTCGCCCGCAGCTCCGATTTCACGGCCTCGCCGGCAGCATCGCGCTGCGGCTGCAACTGCGCGCGCAAGGCGTCGAGCCGCTGCGGATCCGCCGCATCCGCGCCGCCCCGCCACACGTGCCGGAACACCGTCTCCGCCACGAAGCGGTTCACCAGCCCATCGCTGCCGCACGCGAGCGCGAGCCGCAGCAGCGCGAGCGGGTTGAAGGGATGCGCCGCCGGCAGCTGCAGCGGCACGCCATGCGCGTGCGCCAGCCAGAGCACCTGCCGGTAAGTCCAGTCCCGCTTGGGCGCGATCTCCGCCGGCCCGAGCTGGCCATGGTGCTTGAGGAAGCCCGCGAACAGCACCGGCCGGTAGTCCACGCGGTAGCTCAGGCCCTTCAGCACCTCGGGCAGCTTCTCGAAGGCGAGGTACGCATACGGCGACACCACGTCGAAGTGGAAGGTGACGTGCTTCATTCCGGACCCACCCTTTCCGCGAGAAGCCGCCACACGTCGCGCTTGCGCGCATCGTCCATGCCGGACCAGGCGGCGATCTCGTCCAGCGTGCGGTAGCAGCCGATGCACAGGCCGGTGCGCTGGTCCATGGTGCACACGCAGATGCACGGCGAAGGCACGGGGCCCTCTTGCGGCAATTCCGCCACGCGGTCGCGGATCAGCTTCGCCGCGCCCAGGCTCATGCCTGCGGAACCTGCACCACGTCCGCCACCGGCGCCCCGGTGAGCTTCTCGAGGTCGTGCGGCCGCAGCTTGAAGACGCCGTGCGGATGGCCCGCGGCGGCCCAGATCTCCCCGAAGCGGAACAGCTCGCGGTCGATCAGCGTGACCGGCGGCTGCGCGTGCGCCACCGGCGACACGCCCCCGATCGAGAAGCCGGTGCGCGCCTTCACGAACTCCGCATCGGCCCGCCCCGTCTTGCCGACGATCGCATCCACCTTCTTCTCGTCGACGCGCCGGTCGCCCGAGGTGATCACGAGCACGGCCGCATCGTCGGCCTTGCGCCGGAAGATGATGCTCTTGGCGATCTGGCCCACGGCGATGCCCAGCGCGTCCGCCGCCTGCTGCGCGGTGCGCGCGGCCTCGTCCAGCATCACGGGGGAATGGGGATGCCCTGCGTCCTGCAGGGCGCGCGCGACGCGCTGCACGCCTTCCGGCAGCGCGCTCAGCTCGGCACCGCACATGCTTCGTTGTTCCTCTTGTTCAGGATGGCCGTGGCCGCGCGCGAGTTCGGCTTGCGGTCCAGGAAGTCGCTGATGTACTTGCCGGCGTCGATCAGCTTGTCGAGGTCGATGCCGGTGGCGATGCCCATGCCGTGCAGCATGTAGACCACGTCCTCGGTCGCCACGTTGCCGGTCGCGCCCTTGGCGTACGGGCAGCCGCCCAGCCCCGCGACGGACGCGTCGTACTGCCAGATGCCCATCTCGAGGCAGGCCGCGGTGTTCACCAGCGCCATGCCGTAGGTGTCGTGGAAGTGGCCCGAGATGTCGTCCAGCGCGTAGTGCTTCAGCGCCGCTTCCATCGCCGCCTGCACCTTGCGCGGCGTGCCCACGCCGATGGTGTCGGCCACGCCGCAGTGCTGCACGCCGATCTCCTTCATCAGGCGCGCGACGAGCTCCACGCCCGCGGGCGACACCTCGCCCTGGTACGGGCAGCCCACCGCCACGGAGATCGCGCCGCGCACGTAGATGCCGTTCGCGCGCGCCGCCGCCACTACGGGGGCGAAGCGCTCCATGCTCTCGGCGATGGAGCAGTTGATGTTGCGCTGGCTGAAGGCCTCGCTCGCGGCGCCGAACACCACGATCTCGTCCGGTTTCGATGCCAGCGCGGCCTCGAAGCCCTTCATGTTCGGTACCAGCACCGAATAGCGCACGCCCGGCTGGCGGCGGATGCCCGCCATCACCTCCGCGTTGTCCGCCATCTGCGGCACCCACTTCGGCGACACGAAACTGGTGACCTCGATCTCCTTCAGGCCCGCATCCTGCAGGCGGTGCACGAGTTCGATCTTCACCGCCGCCGGGACCGGCTGCTTCTCGTTCTGCAAGCCGTCGCGCGGGCCGACGTCGACGAGCTTGACGCGGGTGGGGTAGGCCATGGCTCAGTATCCTCTCTGCCGGTCAACCACGCCGGCAATGGGTTCTCCGCGCTCCAGCGCGACGATCTTGCGCGCGATCTGCGCGACGCTCTCGTCGCGCAGCGTGCGCGCGGAGGTGTGCGGCGTCACCACGATCCTGGGGTGGCGCCAGAACGGGTGTTCGGGCGGCAGGGGCTCGGTGCGGAACACGTCCAGCGCCGCGCCGGCAAGATGTCCCTCATCGAGCAAGGCGACCAGGTCGTCGTCGACGAGGTGCGCGCCGCGGGCGACGTTGATCACGTAGCCGCCCGGGAGCAGGCGGCCGAGGGTGCGACGGTCCAGGAGGTTCTCGGTGTCGGGCGTGAGCGGCAGCAGGTTCACCAGCACGCGCGTGCCGGCGAGGAAGGCATCCAGCTGGTCGGCGCCCGCGAAGCACTGGACGTCGGGCAGCTCCTTGCGGCTGCGGCTCCAGCCGCGCACCGGAAACTCGAAGTTGGCGAGCGCATGCGCCACGCGCTGCCCGAGCACGCCGAGGCCCATCACGCCGACGGGGAACTCCGAGCGCTGGCGCGGCTTGCGGAAGCCCCACTTCCCTTCGGCCGCGTCGCGCTCGTACGCATCCAGCTCGCGGAAGTGGCGGATCACGGCATGGCAGACGAATTCCGTCATCTGCACCGACATGCCGGCGTCGTCGAGGCGGACGACGAGCGCATCGGGCGGCAACCTGCGCTTCAGCAGCGCGTCGACGCCGGCGCCGATGTTGAAGATGCCTTTCAGGCCGCGCTGCTCGTCGAGGAACTGCTGCGGCGGCGCCCAGACGACGGCATGGTCCGCCTGCGGCGCGCCGGGCTGCCACTCGCTGACCTCGGCCCCGGGCAGCGCGTCGCGCAGGGCCGCGATCCAGGGGGCGGTCTTGGTGTCGGTGCAGCAGACGGTGATGCGCATGGGGGTATTGTGCGGGAGCTTGCTGGGGTGCGCTGCGCGCAACCCAGCCTACAAGGTCCCGCGCGCAACCCCATCCACCCGGAACGCACGCGTTCGTAGGCTGGGTTGCGGCGCAGCCGCACCCCAGCAATCCCTCAAGCCGCGAGCCTCAGCAACTCCGCCCCTTCCGCCACCTGGTCCCCCGGCGCGTACAGCAATTCCTCCACCGTCCCGTCCGCAGGCGCGGCGATGGTGTGCTCCATCTTCATCGCCTCCATCACCGCGAGCGCCTGGCCCTTCTTCACCTTGTCGCCGGCACGCACGGAGAAGGACACCACCTTGCCCGGCATCGGCGCCGTGAGCCGCCCGCCTTCCGCCGCGGCGTCGCCCGCGTGCGCGAGCAGGTCCACGGACACGATCTGCGCCGCGCCCTGCGCGGTGAACACGTGGTCCGCCTCGCCGAGGGTGTAGACGATGGCGCGCCCCTGGTGCTCGCCGTAGCGCAGTTCGATCGCCTCGCCCCTGCGCCGGAAGGCCAGCGGAGCGGACGCGCCGTTGATCGCGAGCACCAGCGCGCCGTCGTGCAGCGTCGCCAGCTCCGCCTTCGTGTGCTGGCCGGCGAAGTCGAACTCCAGGCGCCGCGTGGCCACGCCGTGGGAGCGCCAGCCGTCGCGGCGGCTGAAGGGGTCGTCGGAAGCCAGGGCCTGTTCGTCCAGAAGCGTCTTCGCGACCGCGGCCGCGGCCGCGAGCTCCAGGCTCACCGGCTGCTGGTGGAACAGCACCGCCGCCTCGCGCTGGATCAGGGCGGTGTCGAGGTCCGCCTGCGCGAAGGACCGGCTCTTCACCACATGGCGCAGGAACTGCACGTTGGTCGCGAGCCCCACGATGTGCGTGGCGGCGAGAGCCTCGTCGAGGCGGGCCAGCGCTTCCTCGCGGGTGGCGCCGTGCACGATCAGCTTGGCGATCATCGAGTCGTAGAAAGGCGAGATGGCGTCGCCCTCGCGCACGCCATCGTCGACGCGCACCGTCGCCCGCTCGAACGCCGCATGCGCCGGCTTGCGGTAGACCTGCAGCGTGCCCGTGGCCGGCAGGAAGTTGTTGTCCGGGTTCTCCGCGCAGATGCGGGCCTCGATCGCGTGGCCATGGATGCGCAGTTCCTCCTGCTTCCGCGGCAGCGGCTCGCCGGCCGCCACGCGCAACTGCCACTCGACGAGGTCGAGCCCGGTGATCGCCTCGGTCACGGGGTGCTCCACCTGCAGGCGCGTGTTCATCTCCATGAAGAAGAAGTTCATTTCGCCGTGGCGCTGCTCCACGATGAACTCCACCGTCCCGGCGCCCACGTACTTCACCGCACGCGCCGCGGCCACCGCCGCCTCGCCCATGCGGCGGCGCAGGGCCTCCGTCATGCCGGGCGCAGGCGCCTCTTCCAGCACCTTCTGGTGGCGGCGCTGCACGGAGCAGTCGCGCTCGAACAGGTACACGTAGTTGCCCTGCGTGTCGCCGAAGACCTGGATCTCGATGTGGCGCGGCCGGGTGACGTACTTCTCCACCAGCACGGCTTCGTCGCCGAAGCTGTTGCGCGCCTCGCGCTGGCACGACGCGAGCGCCGCCGCGAAGTCGCCGGCCTTCTCCACGGCGCGCATGCCCTTGCCACCGCCGCCGGCGCTCGCCTTGATCAGCACCGGGTAGCCGATGCGGTCCGCTTCGCGCTGCAGCAGGCCCGGATCCTGGTCGGACCCGTGGTAGCCGGGCACCAGGGGCACGCCGGCCTTCTCGATCAGCTGCTTGGATTCGGCCTTCAGGCCCATCGCCTGGATCGCGGATGCCGGCGGGCCGATGAACACGATGCCCGCCTCCGCGCACGCGGCCGCGAAGCCCTCGTTCTCGCTGAGGAAGCCGTAGCCCGGGTGGATCGCCTCGGCGCCGGTCGCCTTCGCCGCCTCGATGATGCGTTCCCAGCGCAGGTAGCTGTCCTTGGGCGCGCTGCCGCCGATGGCCACCGCCTCGTCGCACGCGTGCACGTGCTTCGCGTCGGCGTCGGCTTCCGAATACACGGCGACCGTGCGGATGGCCATGCGCTTCGCCGTGGCCGCAACGCGGCAGGCGATCTCGCCGCGGTTCGCAATCAGGATCTTCTTGAACATCACCCCAGTTCCCGCGGCAAGGGCCGCCCCTTGAAGAATTCACGGAGTCCTCGCACGACGGTGCGCAGGAACCCGACCAGCACCACCAGCAGGATCACCGCCAGCACGATGCTCACGATCAGCACGATGGCGAAGATCGCCGGATGCGCGGCCGACAGCCAGAGCATGAAGACGACGAGGCCGTCTTCCGCCAGCGAGACCGCCATGTTGGAGAAAGGCTCGGGCGAGGTGTTCACCGCCGCCCGCGTCGTCATCTTCGTGGCGTGGCTGGTCGCGGCGAGGGAGCCGCCCAGCAGCGCCGCGATCCACGTCATGGCTTGCCCGTCCGCACCGAGCGCGCCCGCCGCGAGCGCCGCACCGGCCGGGATCCGGATCACCGTGTGCACGGCGTCCCAGACCGAATCCACGAAGGGGATCTTGTCGGCGAAGAACTCGACGAACAGCATGAAGCCGCTCGCCGCCAGCACGGCGGGATGCTGCAGGATGTGCAGGCCCGGCGGCAACTCGATCCAGTTCATCCAGCCGGCGAGGCCGGCGATGAACACCGCGGCATAGAGCCGGAAGCCGCTCGCCCAGCCCAGCGCCGCCGCGAGCGCGAGCAGCTGCGGCGTGTCGACGAGGCCGGCGAGCGCGTCCATCTCAGGGCAGAAGCCAGGTCGGTTTGCGTTTGCCGAGGAAGGACTGGACGCCTTCGCGGCCTTCGTCGCTCGCGCGGATGTCGGCGATGCCTTCGACCGTCCGGCGCACCAGTCCGGCCGTGATCTCGTGGCCCGCCACGTCGTGCAACAGCTTCTTGCAGGCCTTGACCGCCTCCGGGCCGGCACTCACGAGCGATTGCGCGAGGCGGGCGACGGCGGCGTCGAGCTCCTCCGCCTTCACGACCTGGTGCACGAAGCCCATGCGCAGCGCCTCGTCGGCACCGAAGCGCTCGGCGGTCAGGAAGTAGCGGTGCGCCGCGCGCGCACCCATCGCCCGGATCACGTAAGGGCTGATGGTCGCGGGGATCAGCCCCAGCTTCACCTCGCTCAGGCAGAACTGCGCCGTGTCCACGCTCACGGCCATGTCGCAGGCGGCGACCAGCCCCATGCCGCCGGCATAGGTGTCTCCCTGCACGCGCGCGATCGTGGGCTTGGGGCAGTGGTACAGCACCTCCAGCATGCGCGCGAGGCCGGCCGCGTCCTCGAGGTTCTCCTCGCGGCTGTAGCCGGCCATGCGCTTCATCCAGTTCAGGTCGGCGCCCGCGCAGAACGCGGGGCCGTTGCCGGCCAGCACGACGCAACGCACTTCGTTGCGTTTCGCGAGCTCCGCGAAGACGGCCGTCAGTTCCGCGATCACTTCGTCGTTGAAGGCATTGCGGACTTCGGGCCGGTTCAGCGTGACGGTCTCCACGCCGCGGTCGAACTGGAGGGTGAGGTGCTTCATGTTCAGGTTTTCCTGGGCGGCAGCGGCGGCAGCGTCGCCTGCGTCACGCGTTTCTCGAAGAAGGGTTGCAACACGGGCGGGAGCTGCCGCGCCCACGCGATCACGTCCTCGTCGCCGGCGAAGGCGGAAACGGGGACGTACACGCGGATGGATCCGAAATCGTTGGTCGCCATGCGCGCGTAGTACACCTCGTAGAAGGGTCCGCGGGTGTCCACCTTGCGCTCCTTCGCCCACTGCTTCGCCTGGGCGTAGAAGGGATCGGCGTCGCTGGTGAGGTGCGTGCGCATCTTGCGCACCGAGAGGCATTGCGGCCGCTTGAGGTCGTTGCCGAAGTCGTCGCGCAGCAGCGGCTCCGTGATCTTGCAGACGTCGTCGTTCCACCAGGAGACCGGCGTGCTGTCCACGGGCAGGCGCAGCACGACCCCGGAGCGGATGCGGCCCTGCGCCGTGTCCATCGCGTAGACCGTGTAGTGCGCGGAACGCGTCTCGCTGCCGCTGCCCCCGCGCGAGTGGATGGCGCCCTGCCCGCGCGCGATCGCCGTCCAGTCGCCCGGGGGCAGCACCAGCGTGCGGGCGCCCCACGTCAGCTGGTGGTCGGCCACCGGCGCGGGCAGGGTCACCGTGGGGGCATCCGTCGCCGAAGCGGCGGACGCGGCCAGGAGCAGGACGGGAAGGAAGCAACGAACGGACGGGCGCATGGAGTCTCCTCGAGTTGAGCCTTTAGTATCGCTTCGCGACCTCTTCCAGCATCACTTCCGTTGCGCCGCCGCCAATGGCGAGCACCCGGGCGTCGCGCCAGAGCCGCTCCACGGCGGTTTCCCGCACGTAGCCCATGCCGCCATGGAACTGCTGGCAACCCTGGACCACCTCGTTCACCAGTTCCCCGGTCAGCGCCTTGAGCATGGAGACTTCCTGGACGATCTCGGCGCCCTGGGCCACGCGCCAGGCGCAGTGGTACAGGAACTGGCGGGCGGCGCGCGTCTTCGCATCCCACATGGCGATGCGCTGGCGGATCACCTGCTGGTCCCACAGCGGCCCGCCGAAGGCCTGCCGCTGGCGCACGTGGTCCAGCGTGAGCTGCAAGGCGCGCTGGCAGTGGCCGACGGCCATCGCGGCCAGCGCGATGCGCTCCGTCTGGAAGTTCTTCATCACCGAATAGAAGCCCTTGCCTTCCTCGCCGAGGAGGTGGGACGCCGGGATGCGGACGTCGTCGAACACCAGTTCGGCGGTATCCGAGGACAACCACCCGGTCTTGTGCAGCGCCCGCCCGACGCTGAAGCCGGGCGTGCCCTTCTCCACGATGAACATGGAGACTTCGCGCTTGCCGGGGCCCGTCTTCGCCGCGACGAAGTAGAGGTCCGCATGCACGCCGTTCGTGATGAACATCTTGGTGCCGTTCAGCACCCACTCGTCGCCTTCACGGACCGCGCGCGTGCGGATGCCGGCCACGTCCGAACCGGCGCCCGGTTCGGTGATCGCCACTGCGCAGACTTTCTCGCCGGCGGTGAGCTGGCGCAGGTACTTGTCCTTCTGCGCGACGCTGCCCGCATGGTGCAAATGCGGCCCGGCCATGTCCGTGTGCACCAGCACCGTGATGATGAAACCGCCGAACGTGGACTGCGACAGCGCCTCGGCGAACACGAGGTTGCTCAATGCGTCCGCGCCGCCGCCGCCGTACTCCGGCTCCCACATCAGTCCCAGCAGCCCCGCCGCGCCCATGCGCCGCAGCACCTCGCGCGGGACGAAGCCCTGCTCCTCCCAGGCCTCGGCGTGCGGCTCGACCTCGCGCGCGAGGAAGCGCGCGACCTGGTCGCGCAGCAGCTCGTGCTCGGGGGTGTCGTAGATGGACTGCATGTCAGTGCCGCCACGCACGAAGGCCGCGCAGTTCCTCGAACGCGTCGAAATCGCGGTCGCGGTGGAGCAGCACGTAGCCGTTCTCGATGCAGAAGGTCGCGATGAGCACGTCGACCGGGCTGCGCACCGTGACGCCCGCCGCGCGCAGGCTGCGATAGTGCTGGGCAGCCTCCAGCGCCAGGGCTGCCCCACCGGTGGATTCCACTCCCACGCTTTCCATCAGGACGCGCGCCTGCCGGAACTCACGCTCATGGCGAAAGCCCCGCAGCACTTCATAGAGGACCAGGTCGGGCACGACGAGCCGCACCTCGCCGTCCTGCAGCAGGCGGTCCAGCGCGTCCGTGCCCGCGCCGGGACGGTCGTTGAAGAAGTCGATCCACACCCCGGAGTCAACGACGACCACGCGGCGTCCTCCTCGCGGGCTCCCTGGCCTCCAGCTTCGTCGCGGCGGGCTCCTTCCAGTCCACGGCCTCGTCGCCCTCCCACTTCAGCCGGCCTCGCCACTTGAGGATTTCGCGGTAGGCAGCCTGCCGCGCGAGCAGGCGCAGCCCGGCCTCGACGGCTTCCTTCTTGGTCTGGTACGGCCCCGACTTCATGGCCTCGGCCATCAAGTCGTCGTCGATGTCGATGTTGGTGCGCATGATGTGTATTGATCAGCGATTTCATACACACTATACGCCTCACATGCGGAACACGCCGAACTTCGGCTCGCCGATGGGCGCATTCATGGCGGCCGACAGCCCCAGCGCGAGCACGCGCCGCGTGTCCGCCGGGTCGATCACGCCGTCGTCCCAGAGCCGCGCGCTGGAGTAGTAGGGATGCGACTGCCGCCCGAACTGGTCCAGGATCGGCTGCTTGAACGCGGCCTCCTCCTCGGCGCTCCACTGGCCCCCGCGCGATTCGATGCCGTCGCGCTTGACGGTCGCGAGCACGCTGGCCGCCTGCTCCGCGCCCATCACGCAGATGCGGGCACTGGGCCACATCCACAGGAAGCGCGGCGAGTACGCCCGGCCGCACATGCCGTAGTTGCCCGCGCCGTAGCTGCCGCCGATGATGATCGTGAACTTGGGGACGCTGGCGGTCGCGACCGCGGTCACCATCTTGGCGCCGTGGCGGGCGATGCCTTCGCTCTCGTACTTGCGGCCCACCATGAAGCCGGTGATGTTCTGCAGGAACACCAGCGGCACCTTGCGCTGGCAGCACAGCTCGATGAAGTGCGCGCCCTTCTGCGCCGACTCGGAGAACAGGATGCCGTTGTTGGCGATGATGCCCACCGGCATGCCTTCGACGTGCGCGAAGCCGCAGACCAGCGTGGTGCCGTAGCGCGCCTTGAACTCGTGGAACTCGGAGCCGTCCACGATGCGCGCGATGATCTCGCGCACGTCGAAGGGCTTGCGCGCATCCGTCGGGATGATGCCGTACAGCTCCTTCGCGTCGTACTTCGGCGGCTGCGGCTTGCGCAGCTGCACGGGCGGCTCCTTGGGCCGGTTGAGCGTCGCGACCGCCTGGCGCGCGAGCGCCAGCGCGTGCGCATCGTTCATGGCCAGGTGGTCGGCCACGCCGGACAGGCGCGTGTGCACGTCGCCGCCGCCCAGGTCTTCCGCGCTCACCACCTCGCCGGTGGCGGCCTTCACCAGCGGCGGGCCGCCCAGGAAGATCGTGCCCTGCTCCTTGACGATGATGGTCTCGTCGCTCATCGCGGGCACGTAGGCGCCGCCCGCCGTGCACGAGCCCATCACGACGGCGATCTGCGCGATGCCTTGCGCCGACAGGTTGGCCTGGTTGTAGAAGATGCGGCCGAAGTGCTCGCGGTCGGGGAACACGTCGTCCTGGTTGGGCAGGTTGGCACCGCCGGAATCGACGAGGTAGATGCACGGCAGCCGGTTCTGCGCCGCGATCTCCTGCGCGCGCAGGTGCTTCTTGACCGTCATCGGGTAGTAGGTGCCGCCCTTCACGGTCGCGTCGTTGCACACGACCATGCAGTCGACGCCGTTGACGCGGCCGATGCCCGCGATCATGCCGGCGCAGGGCGCGGCCATCACGCCGTCCTTCTCCAGGTACATGCCGTGCGCCGCGAGCGGGCCGATCTCCAGGAAGGGCGTGCCGGGGTCGAGCAGCATCTGCACGCGTTCGCGCGGCGGCAGCTTGCCGCGCGCCAAGTGCTTCTTGCGCGCCGCCTCGCCGCCGCCCGCCGCGTGCAGCGCGACCTGGGCATTCAGGTCCTCCACCAGCGCCTGCATGGCGGCGGCATTGGCCTGGAATTCGGCGGACCGGGGGTTGAGCTGGCTGTCCAGGATCGTCATGCGACCGAGCTTAAGCCGTCCGCACTTTTCCGGGCTTGCCCGGCAGGTTGCAAATCGTGCCAGTCGCCTACACTTGCGCCGTGCCCTCCCGCGCCCGTCCGCCCACGCCCGCCGCTGCCACCCCCATGGCCTTCGCCCGAGCCATCGCAGCGGCGTACCGGCGCCATGGCCGGCGCCCCGAGACGGCCTTGCGCCTGGCACAGATCACGCCAGCAGCCCTGCAACAGCCCGACGGTTGCATGACGGCGCGCCAGATGGAAATCCTGTCCGCCGCGGCGATGCAGGAGCTCGACGACGAAGGCCTGGGCGCCTTCGCGCGCCGCCTGCCGTGGGGCAGCTACGGCATGCTGGCGCGCGCGTCGCTGGGCGCGCCCACGCTGGAAGTCGCGCTCAAGCGCTGGTGCCGCCACCACGGCCTGCTGGCGGACGACGTCGCGCTCTCGGTCACGGTCGCCGGCAACGTCGCCGCGATCACCGTCGACGAGCGCCGCCCCCTGCCGGCCGAGGTGCGCGAGCTCAGCCTCGCCTTCCTGCTGCGCAACGTGCACGGCCTCGCCTGCTGGTACGTCGATTCGCGCATCCCGCTGCTCGGTGCGGCCTTTCCTTTCGCGGCGCCACCGCATGCGGCGGCGTACGCGCACATGTTCCCCGCCCCGCTGGCCTTCGGCGCACCGCAGGCGCAGATCCGCTTCGACGCGCAGTACCTCCAGCTGCCGCTGCGCCGCGACGAGAAGGCGCTCGCGCAGATGCTGCAGCGCGCGCTGTCCATCACCGTGCGCCAGTACCGCCGCGACCGGCTGCTGGTGCCGCAGGTGTGCCAGGCCCTCGCCGCGCACCCCGAGCGCAGCCACAGTGCCGAGGCGCTCGCGACGCTGCTGCACGTGTCGCCGCGCACGCTGCACCGCCAGCTCAAGGAGGAAGGCGCGAGCCTGCAGCAGCTGAAGGACGAGGTGCGGCTCGAGCGCGCGAAAGACCTGCTCTATCGCACCGACAAGCCCGTCAAGCAGGTGGCCGCGGCCGTCGGCTTCCGCAACGAGAAGAGCTTCTCGCGCGCATTCCGGCTCTGGACCGGGATGTCGCCTGCCGCGCTGCGCAGCGGCGATTGAGCCCCACGGCCGCGCAGGTCGTTGCTAGCATCGTCCCTCCCTCCCCGAAAGGACGCGCATGGAGACCGTCTTCGGCATCGACGCCACGCTGCTGTCGCGCATCCAGTTCGCGTTCACGATCTCCTTCCACATCATCTTCCCGGCGTTCAGCATCGGGCTGTCGGCGTTCATCGCCACGCTGGAGATCCTGTGGATGTGGACGGGCCGCCCGCACCTGCACCTGCTCGCGCGCTTCTGGACCAAGATCTTCGCGGTGTCGTTCGCGATGGGCGTGGTCTCCGGCATCGTCATGGAGTACCAGATCGGGACCAACTGGTCGCGCTTCAGCCAGGTCACCGGCAACACGCTGGGCCCGCTGTTCGCCTACGAGGTGCTGACCGCCTTCTTCCTCGAAGCCAGCTTCCTCGGGATCATGCTGTTCGGCTGGAACCGCTTCCCGCCCTGGCTGCACACGATGGCCTCGGTGCTCGTCGCGCTCGGCACGGCGCTGTCGGGCTTCTGGATCCTCGCGGCGAACAGCTGGATGCAGACGCCGGCGGGCTTCGCCATCGAGAACGGCATCACCTATCCCGTGTCGTGGTTCGAGGTGATCTTCAACCCCAGCTTCCCCTACCGCTTCACGCACATGATGATCGCCACCTACCTCACCACCTCGCTGGTGGTGGCGGCGACGGGCGCGCGCTACCTGCTGGACGGGCGCTTCCGCGAGGAGGCGATGACGATGCTGCGCATGGGGCTCGGCATGCTCGCGATCATGGGCCCGCTGCAGGCCGTCGTCGGCGACCTGCACGGGCTCAACACGCTCAAGCACCAGCCCGCGAAGATCGCCGCGATCGAGGCGCACTGGGAGGACAAGGGCCCCATGGACCTCGTCCTGTTCGCCTGGCCGGACCGCGAGCAGGAGCGCAACCATGCCGAGATCGCCATCCCGCGCCTGGGCAGCCTGATCCTCACGCACGACTGGAACGGGCGGGTGAAGGGCCTCAAGGAGTATCCGCGCGAAGACCGGCCGCCGGTCGCGCCGGTGTTCTTCAGCTTCCGGCTGATGGTCGGCCTGGGCATCCTGATGATCGCCATCGGCTGGATCGGCTGGTGGCTGCTCTGGCGCAAGCGCATCTCGGACGCGCGCTGGTTCCTGCGGCCGCTGGCGAAGGCGTGGCCCGTGGGCTTCGTCGCGCTGCTCGCCGGCTGGATGGTCACGGAGATCGGCCGCCAGCCCTGGATCGCCTACGGGGTGCTGCGCACCGCCGACGCGGTTTCGCCGGTCGCCGCGTCCCAGGTGCTGGTCTCGCTCGCGCTGTTCGTGGTCGTGTACTTCGTCGTCTTCTCGATCGGCATCTGGTACGTGCATCGCATGATCCTCAAGGGCCCCACCGGCGTGCCCGGGCCGGAGACGCTGCCGAACCGCCCGCTCGCGGGCGGCCAGCCCGATCGCAAGGAAGCGGTGCCGGCATGATCGCGGGCGTGTCCGACCTGCTGCCGGTGCTGCTCGCGCTCACGCTGGGCTTCACGGTCGTCATGTACGTGGTGCTCGATGGCTTCGACCTGGGCATCGGCATGCTCTTCCCCTTCTACCCGCAGGAAGCCGACCGCGACCTGGTGATGAACTCGGTCGCGCCCTTCTGGGACGGCAACGAGACCTGGCTGGTGCTGGGCGGCGTGACGCTATGGGCCGCGTTCCCGAAAGCGTTCGCGGTGATCCTGCCGGCGGTCTACATCCCGGTGATCGTGCTGCTGCTGGCGCTGATCTTCCGCGGCGTGGCCTTCGAGTTCCGCTGGGTGGCCAAGCCGCGCCACCGCAAGTGGGACGTCGCGTTCGCCGGCGGTTCGACGCTGGCGGCGTTCGCGCAAGGCCTCGTGCTCGGGGGCATCCTGGAGGAGATCCCGGTGCGCGACGGCCAGTTCGCCGGCACGCCCTTCTGGTGGCTGTCGCCGTTCAGCGTGATGTGCGGCATCGCCGTGACGGTGGGCTATGCCTTGCTCGGCGCCACCTGGCTGATGCTCAAGACCACAGGCCCGGTCGAGGACCGGGCGCGCCGGCTGGCGCTGCCCCTTCTTCTTGCGCTGCTCGCCTTCATCGCGATCGTGAGCATCTGGACGCCGTTGCAGTTCCCGCGCATCCGCGAACGCTGGTTCGCCTTTCCCAACACCTTCTTCCTCGCGCCGGTGCCGGTCGCGACGCTGCTCTTCGCCTGGCTGTGCTGGTGGGGCATCCGGCGCAACGCCCCGCTCCTGCCCTTCGTGAGCGCGACGGTCATCTTCCTCCTGGCCTTCGCGGGCCTCGTCGTGTCCAACGTGCCGTATCTCGTGCCGCCGGTGATGACGGTGTGGGACGCGGCGTCGCACCCGAGCTCGCAGATCTTCTACCTGGTGGGCGCGGCGATCCTGATCCCGCTGATCCTCGGGTACACCGCGGTGGTGTTCTATTTGTTCCGGGGGAAGCTGAAGCCGGGGCAGGGGTACCACTAGGCCTGCGCCGAAAGATGTAGGGTGGCCGGCGCACGCCGGGCAGGTGAGCGACAGCGAACCCCACCGGTGGGCGGTGGCAGGCAGGCGCCGCACGGTGGGGTTCGCTTCGCTCACCTTCCGCGGCTTCGCCGCGCCACCCTACAGAGGACTGCGAAAGCTGGAGCCGGGGCAGGGGTACCACCAGGGTGCGCCGAAGATGTAGGGTGGCCGGCGGCACGCCAGGTAGGTGAGCGACAGCGAACCCCACCGGGCGTGCATTCGCACGCAGGCGCTCCAACCCGGACGGGGCCCTTCAACTCCGCCACGGCAACTCCAGCGCCTCGCCGTCCGGCAAGGCCACCGGGACGGGCGTCGCGGCGAAGACGGCGGTGGTCACGAGGGGCTCTTCCGCCGTGTTGAAGATCTGGTGCGGCACGCCCGCGGGCAGCACGAGCGTCTGGCCGGCGCGGAAGCGGTGCACGACACCACCGATGTGGACTTCGCCGCTGCCGGCATCGCACATCACCACTTCCTCGCAGCTGTGCGAATGCGGCGGCGTGCAGCCGCCGGGCGCCATGGACTGGCGCCAGACGCTCAGGTGGCGCAGGCCTTCGGCGCTGCCGGCGAGCGTGGCGTGGGCGACGCCCGGAATGGGCGTGGCGGCGGGGGCGTGCTGGTCGTGGACATACATGGCGGGCTCCTGTGCGTTGGACGTGCCCGCAGTGTCGAAGCGCGGGGCTTGCCGCACAAGATGCGGCAATGCCGCTACATTGCCGACATTCCGTCGCCAATGGAAGCGCCATGAAGCACTCCCTCCAGCAGATGGCCGCCTTCGCCGAGACCGCGCGCCACGGCAGCTTCGCGGCGGCCGCGCGCGAACTGGGCAGCGCCCCTTCCACGCTCGCCAAGGCGGTGGCGCGCCTCGAGGCCTCGCTGCAGGTGAAGCTGTTCCATCGCACGACGCGGCAGGTGAGCCTCACGCCCGACGGCGAGCGCCTGTTCGGCCGCTGCGAGCGGCTGCTCGCGGAACTCGAGGCGCTGCAGGCGGACGCCTCCGGCGCCCGCGACGAGCCGACGGGCCTGCTGCGCGTCGACCTGCCGATCGTCCTGGGGCGCGAATGCGTGCTGCCGCTGCTCGCGCGCATGGCGCAGCGTTTTCCGCGGCTGCAGCTCGATGTGCGGCTGCAGGACGCGTACGCCGACCTGGTGAAGGAAGGCATCGACGTCGCCGTGCGCCTCGGGCCGCTGAAGGACTCGAGCCTCGTCGCGCAACGCATCGGCAGCCAATCGATGGTGCTGGTGGCGAGCCGGCGTTACGTGGAGGCGAAAGGCACGCCGCGGCGGCTGGAGGACCTGTCCGCGCACGAGGCGCTGCTGTTCCGCATGCCGACCTCCGGGCGCGACCGGCCCTGGCGCTTCCGGCAGGGCGGCAAGGACGTGGAGATGCAGCCGCCCACCCGCATGCGCGTGAACGACGGCGAAGGCCTCGTCGCCGCCGTGCGCCTGGACCTGGGACTCGCGCAGCTGCCCGAATACTTCGTGCGGCGCGAACTGGCGAGCGGCGAGGTCGTGGAAGTGCTCAAGTCGCTGCGGCCCACGCCCTCGCCCATCCTGGCCGTCTACCCCGGCGCGCGGCTGGTGCCGGCGCGCGTGCGCGCGTTCCTCCACGAGCTCAGGTCCCTCGAGGTTTAATCCTTCCCGCCGCTACACTGCCTGCGCACCCACAGGCCGTCCCTTGAAACTCTTCCACGGCTGGCGCATCTCCATCGCCGGCGCCAGCATCCAGTTCCTGCATTCCGCCCTGCTCGTGCAGGCCTTCGGCGCCTACGTCGCGCTGCTCTCGGAGCAGAAGGGCTGGAGCAAGACGGCGCTCGCCGCGGGCGCGGCGCTGCAGGTGGTCGAAGGCGCGCTGCTCGGTCCGCTGCTCGGATGGCTGGTCGACCGCTTCGGTCCGCGCGGCATGGTGCAGGTCGGGCTCGTGCTGCTCGCGGGCGGCTTCTTCTGCTTCAGCCAGGTCGAGACGCTGCCCGGCTTCTACGGCGCGGTGCTGCTGATCGTGGTGGGCACCAGCTTCTGCGGCTACTTCCCCTTCTCGGTCGCGCTGGTGCACTGGTTCCAGCGCTGGCGCGCGCGCGCCCTCTCGCTCATGAGCCTCGGCCTGGCGCTCGGAGGCATCGCCGCGCCGCTGGTGGCGTGGGCGATGCAGAACTTCGGCTGGCAGCGCGTGGCCTTCGCCTCCAGCATGATCTTCCTCGCGATCGGCCTGCCGCTCTCGCGCGTCCTGCGGCGCAACCCCGCGGAGATCGGCGAGACCATGGACGGCCTGCCGCCCGCGGCCGCGGCGGAGCCCACGATCGGCGGCACGGTACGCGCGCCGGAGCGCAGCTTCACGGCGGCCGAGGCGCTGCGCACGCGGGCGTTCTGGCTGCTCGGCTTCGGGCATGCGTTCGCGCTGCTCGTGGTCACCGCCGTCAACGTGCACGCCATCTCGCACATGAAGGAAGGGCTGGGCTACACGCTGCCGCAGGCGGGCTTCGTCATCACGCTGATGACGCTCTCGCAGGCGGGCGGCGTGCTGCTGGGCGCCGCGGTGGGCGACCGCTGGAACAAGCGCCACGTGGCGGCCGGCTGCATGCTGGCCCACATGGGGGGCCTGCTGATGCTCACGTGGGCGGTGCATCCGGTCATGCTGGGCGCCTTCGCCGTGCTGCACGGCGTCGCCTGGGGCCTGCGCGGCCCGTTCATGCAGGCGCTGCGCGCGGACTACTTCGGCCTGCAGTCCATCGGCATGATCCTGGGCCTCTCGGCGGTTCTGATCTCGCTGGGCCAGGTGGCCGGCCCGCTGATCGCGGGGGCGTTCGCCGATTTCAGCGGGCACTACCGCATCGGCTTCACGCTGCTCGCGCTGGTCGCGGGCACGGGATCGCTGCTGTTCCTGATGGCGCGCAAGCCGGCCTGAGCGCCACCGGGATCAGGAGGCGGCGGAGCCGTTCCAGGCCACGCGCGCGGCGCGCGGGACGATCCGCGCCGGCGCCACCGGCGCCTCGTCGCCCAGGTGGAAGCGGCTCACCGCCTCGCGCAGTGCCCGCGCCTGCTCGCGCATGGCGTCGGTGGCGGCGGTCGCCTGCTCCACGAGGGTGGCGTTCTGCTGCACCACGTGGTCCATCTCCGCGACCGCGGTGTTCACCTGCGCGATGCCCACGCTCTGCTCCTCGCTCGCCGCCGCGATCTCGGCGACCACGTCGCTCATTTCGCGCACGGCCGCCACGACGTCCTCCATCGCGGTGCCCGCGCCTTCCACCAGCCGCGCGCCGGCCTCCACTTCCTGCACCGAGCCGGCGATCAGCGCCTTGATCTCGCGCGCCGCCTCCGCGCAGCGCTGCGCGAGGGTGCGCACCTCGCCCGCCACGACCGCGAAGCCGCGGCCCTCCTCGCCCGCGCGCGCCGCTTCCACGGCGGCGTTCAGCGCGAGGATGTTGGTCTGGAAGGCGATCCCGTCGATCACGCCGGTGATCTCCGCGATGCGGCCGCTCGATTCGGAGATGCGCCCCATGGTGCGCACCACCTCGCCCACCACCTCGCCGCCGCGGCCCGCCAGCGCCGCCGCGTTGCCGGCGACGCGGTTCGCGCGCCGCGCGTTGTCCGCGTTCTGCGCCACCGTGGCGGTCAGTTCCTCCATCTGGCTGGCGGTCTCCTCCAGCGTCGTCGCCTGTTCCTCGGTGCGCTGCGAGAGGTCGACGTGGCCCTGCGCCACCTGCGCGCTGCTGTCGGCCACCACGTCCGCACGCTGCGCGACCTCGCGCACCAGGGCGCGCAGGCGCTCCGTCATCGCCGCGGTCGCCTGCAGCAGGCGCCCCGCTTCGTTCTTGCCGTACACGCGCACCTGCGCGCTCAGGTCCCCCTCGGCGATGCGCAGCGCGGCGGTGATCACTTCGCGCAGCGGCCGCCGCACGCTGCCGACCAGCAGGGCCGCGAGGATCGTGGACGCGGCCACCGTCAGCAGCAGCATGGCGAGCTGCAGGCGCAGGACCTTGTTCACTTCCTCGGTGCTGGCGGCAACGAGGCGCTTCTCTTCCTGGCGCGCCCGGTTCGCCAGCGCCGCCTCCGCCTGGGCACGCATCTCGGCATCCGTGGCGCGGAAGCCTTCGAGGGACGCGAGCAGTTCGCGCATGCGGGCGAGGTCCCGCGCATGGTGGTCGTGCGCGGTGCGCAGCTGCCAGGCGCCGACGCCGGCGATCGCCGCCATCGCGGCGACCAGGAGCGCGACCAGCAGCCACAGGCGCGTCGCAATACCGAGTTTCGAGAACATGCAGGACTCCAGGGGGGCTCAGGACAAGCGGTTGAGCAACTGCCGCCAGTCGGGTTCGGGTGGATGCACGAAGACCTCGTTCAGGGCGGCCCAGTCCGCGGCCTGCAGCCGCTCCCGCGCCGCTGGCAGCACGATGGCTTCTTCGCGCCCCATGTGCTCCCAGTGCAGCTCCGCGAAGCGCACCATCGCGTCCTCCAGGGCGCGCGTGGCCTCCAGGCGCGCAACGGTCCCGTGGGCCTCCTCCAGCAGCGACACGCGCATCGCGAGTTCGCCGGCCAGGAGTTCGTCGCGCGCGTGCTGCTTTTGCAGTTCGTCGAATTCGGTGTCGAGGTCGGGCGCGTGGGGCCGCAGGCGGGCGAACAGGTGCGCCTCTTCCTTCGCGTGGTGCTGGCCCAGCGCACCGGTGCCCAGGCAGGCGATCGCCGCGCGCAAGGGTGCCGGGTCGGCAGCTTCGCCCGCTTCGCGCGCGGCCGCGAGCAGGCTGGTGCACGCATGGATGACGGAGGCGATCGCGCGGTGCTCGTCGCGCAGCACGCCCAGGGCGGCCTGCCCGGGCACGGGCGCGATGGGCGGCGCGACCAGCACCGCCATGCCCGCGCTCGCGAGCAAGGACAGCTGGAACGCGCCCACGCCGCCGCCGGCCGGCACCATGAACAGCACGTCGCAGGAAAGCGAATGCGCGGCGCGGATGGTGGCGGCGGCCGCACTGCGCCCGCGCGCCCAGCGCGCGTCGGCAGGCACGCCCATCGCGCGCGCGCCCGCTTCCGCCTTGGACAGGAGTTCCCGCGCGCGGCCGGTGCGGCGGGTGTCGCGCAGCTCCGGGGCGGCGAGGGTGTGCAGCGGGGAGTCGGCGTCGGCGCCCGCGTCCTCGATGGGGTGGAAGAAGCTCACGCGGGCGCCGAGCGGGCGGGCGAAGGCGAGCGCGCGCCCGATCGCGTCGACGGCGAGTTCGGGGGGATGCAGGGGAACGAGGATGTGTCGGTACATGACGGGTCCCATCAGGACGGACCTCAGGTTAGGAGCCGGGCGGGCCCAAAGGCCACCTCGCGCCGGGGGGGCTGCGCGCTACCATTCGTATTCATCCGGCATTCCGAACGCTTCCCGCCCGTGTCCCCGCCCGCCGCCGCCGCCGCCACCGACCTCCTGCTGAAGGTCACGCCCCCGCGCGTGCCCCGCGACGCGCTCGCGCGCGCGGCGCTCTCCGGCAGCCAGCGGGCGCTGGGAGAGCAGCCGGTGGTGCTGGTGCAGGCACCCGCGGGTTTCGGCAAGACCCTGCTGCTCGCGCAGTGGCGGCGCGAGCACCTCTCGCGCGGCGCCGCGGTCGCCTGGCTGCTGGCGCAGCCGGAGGACGACCCCGCGCGCTTCGTGCAGGCGCTGGCGCTGGCCGTGCGCGTGGGCGCGGGCCGTCCCACCTTCGGCCACGCGCTGCTGCAGGCCGGCGGCCCCACCGGCCTCGAAGGCGTGACCACCTGGCTGGCGGAGGTGGCGCAAGGCGCGCTGAACCTGGTGCTGGTGGTGGACGAGGCCGACCGCCTGCCCCCCGCCACGCGCGAGGCGCTCGCCTACCTCCTGCGCAACGCGCCGCCCAACCTGCGCTGCATCGTGGCCGCCCGGTCCGACTGCCAGCTGGAACTCGAGGACCTGGTCGCCTACGGCCAGTGCGTGGTCATAGGCACGGCCCAGCTGCGCTTCACGCTGGACGAGACCCTCCAGCTGGTGCGAAACCGCTTCGGGCAGGCCATGGACCCGGACGCTGCCGCCCGCCTGCACGAGATGGCCGAGGGCTGGCCCCTCGGCCTGCAGCTCGCGCTGTCCGTCGCGGGGCCCGGCGCGCGTCCCGAGCTGCCCCAGCCCGGACTGCACGGCGGCGCGCTGCGCTCGCAGCTGCTCGACTACCTGCTGGGCAACCTCGATCCCGCGGACCTCGACTTCCTCGCGCGCATCTCGGTGGCGGACCCGCTGCATCCCGGCCTGTGCGAGGTGCTGGTGCCCGGCGCGGGCTCCCGCACGCGGCTGGAGCGCCTGCTGCGCGACACGCCGGTGTTCGTCGCCTCCGAGCAGTCGGACTGGGTGCGGCTGCACTCGCTGGCGCGCGAGGCGCTGCGCGAACGGCTGCAGGCCGCGGCGCCGGACGACGTGCGCGCGCTGCACGCCCGCGCGGCGGAGTGGCTGGCGCGGCAGGGCCTGCTGGACGCCGCCGCCGGGCATGCGCTCGCCTCCGGGCAGGAGCAGCTGGCCTACGAACTCGCCGAGCGCAGCCTCTATGAGCTGATGGTGGCGCAGGGCCGCCAGACGGCCGTCCTCGAGTGGGTGCGGCAGTTGCCGCCCGGCGAGCTGGAGCGCCGTCCGCGGCTGCTGCTGGCCGCGGCATGGTCGCTCGCGATCAGCGAGCGGCACGAGGAAGCCGGCCGCCTGGTCGCGCGCCTGCTCGAACAGCCCGACGCGGACGAGGGGCTGCGCTGGGAATGCGCGCTCATCCTCGGCGGCGCGGCCATGTTCGCGGACGACCCGGACCGCTTCGTCGCGCTGCACGAGCCGTGGCCCGAGGCGCCGCCCCGCGCCGACACGCGCCTGCGCCAGATCCACGCCAACCGGCTCGCCATGCGCGCGCTGCTGCAGGGCGAGCCGGCGCTGGCGCGCCTGCGCCAGCAGCAGGGGCCGCGCAGCGAAGGCACTTCGTCCGAGCACCTCAATCGCTGGGGCGACCTCATCATCTCCCTCAGCTACCTCTGGGAAGGCCAGGTCAAGCTGGCCGAGCAGCTGCTGCGCCCCGCGCTGGCGGGCATGGACGGCAACCTCGGGCGGCGCGCCCCGCTCGCCTGCGACCTCGCGGCGTTGCTCGCGGCCGCGCTGTGGGAGCGCGACCAGCCCGAGGAAGCGCAGGCCCTGCTCGCCAACCGGCTCGACGTGCTGGAGCGTTGCGGCCTGGCGGACTGCGTGATGCTCGGCTACCGCGCGCTCGCCCGCATGGCGGTGGCGAGCGACAACGAGCCCCGCGCCCTCGAACTGCTGGGCGCCCTCGACGCCGTGGGCATCGCCCGCCGCCTGCCCCGCCTGCGCATCGCCAGCCTGTCGGAGCAGGTGCGCGTGCACGCGCGCCGCTACCGCAGCGAAACCTGCCGCGACCTGTGCCGGCAGCTCGATGCCTTGCTCGCGGAGCCCGGGCTGCCGCAAGGGCCGCTCTGGCGCCGCACGGTCGACGGCATGCGGCGGCTCGCGCAGGCCTATGCGGCCATCTCCGCCCAGGACTGGCGCGGCGCCGTGCAGCCGCTCGCCGAAGCGGAAGCCCTCGCGCTGCAGTCGCGCCAGGGACGCGTGCGCATCGAGGCGCTCGGCCTGCGCGCGTGGGTCCTGGACCGCTGCGGCGAGAAGGCGCAGCCCCTGGTGCGGGAGGCCATGGGCCTGGCCGAGGCCTGCGGCCTGCAGCGCGTGTTCTCCGACGCCCACCCGGGGCTCGCCGACTGGCTGCGCAATTCCTCCGCGGCGGCGCCCGTGCGTGCGTCCTCTCCCGCGGCGCCGCCCCCGGCCCGGTCCGCCATCCAGCCGCGCGCCACGGCGAGCATGGTGCTCACGCCCAAGGAGCGCGAGGTGCTGGAGCTGCTCGCCCGCAGCCTCTCCAACAAGGAGATCGGGCTGGCCATGCAGGTGGGCGAGGAAACGATCAAGTGGCACATGAAGAACCTGTTCGCGAAGCTGGACGCCGGCACGCGGAAACAGGTGGTTTCACGGGCCCGCATCCTGGGCCTGCTCGCGGACACCGCCACCCCCTGACCCCCTCGGCGAGGGGGGCACCGGAAAGGCCCTCGCTCCCTACTCTTGGCGCATCCCGAAAGGAGAAGCCAAGATGCTCACCGCCCAGGAGACAAGCCGCGCCGCGGCCCCTGCCGTCCTATCCGCCGTTTCCCGCTCGATCCGCGTCGAGCCGCTCACCTGCGCCATCGGCGCCGAGCTCGGCAACGTGAACCTCGGGGTCGCCTCGCGCGACGCCGACCTCGTCGCCGAGATCCGCGCCCTGCTGCTGAAGCACAAGGTCCTGTTCTTCCGCGACCAGGACATCACCCGCGCCGAACACGTCGCCTTCGCGCGCCACTTCGGCGAGCTGGAGGACCACCCGGTCGCCGGCAGCGACCCGGAGAACCCCGGCCTCGTGCGCATCTACAAGTCGCCCGAGCAGCCGAACGACCGCTACGAGAACGCGTGGCACACCGACGCGACCTGGCGCGAGAAGCCGCCCTTCGGCTGCGTGCTGCGCTGCGTGGAGTGCCCGCCGGTGGGCGGCGACACGATGTGGGCGAACATGGTGCTGGCGTACGAGAAGCTGCCGCAGGGCGTGAAGGACCGGATCGCCGGCCTGCGCGCGCGCCACAGCATCGAGGCGAGCTTCGGCGCCGCCATGCCGGTGGAAAAGCGGCTGGCGCTGCACGCGCAGTTCCCGGACGCCGAGCACCCGGTGGTGCGCACGCACCCGGAGACGGGCGAGAAGATCCTCTTCGTCAACGCCTTCACGACGCACTTCACCAACTTCCACACCGCGGAGAACGTGCGCTACGGCCAGGACTACACGCACGGCGGCTCGGACCTGCTGCGCTACCTCGTCTCGCAGGCGCAGATCCCCGAGTACCAGGTCCGCTTCCGCTGGAAGCCGAACAGCATGGCCATGTGGGACAACCGTTCGACGCAGCACTACGCCGTCATGGACTACCCGCCCTGCCATCGAAAGATGGAACGCGCCGGAATCATCGGCGACAGCACGGAATGACCCACCCCCGAAGCGCCTGCGGCGCCTCCCCCTCAAGGGGGCGCCACCAGCGGCCCGGCAAAGCCGGTTCCGCGGTGGCACTGGGATCGGCCCAGCGCACACGTGTGTCGCAGCCACTGAAACGTATCGCTCACATCAACCAGGACTCGCCATGAACTTCCTCGACGGCTCCCTCTTCCCAGAGAACCAGGACAAGCTGGTCATCACCGCCGCGCCCTACGGGCCCGAGTGGATCCCCTCCGACTTCCCGGAGGACATCCCCGTGTCCATGGAAGCGCAGGTGCAGAAGGCGGTGGACTGCTACAACGCCGGCGCCACGGTGCTGCACCTGCACGTGCGCGAGCTGGACGGCAAGGGGTCCAAGCGCCTGTCCAAGTTCAACGAGCTGATCGCCGGCGTGCGCAAGGCCGTGCCGGACATGATCATCCAGGTGGGCGGCTCGATCTCCTTCGCGCCGGAGACCGATGGCGCCGCGGCCAAGTGGCTGTCGGACGACACGCGCCACATGCTCGCGGAGCTGGACCCGAAGCCGGACCAGGTCACCGTGACGGTGAACACCTCCATGATGAACGTGGTGGAGCAGATGGACGTGGAGGACATCGCCGGCACCTCGCTCGCGCAGCCGGAGAACTTCCGCGCGTACTCGAACATGGTCGTGCCCTCCACGCCCGAGTTCTTCGAGGAGCACGTGCGCCGCCTGACCAAGGCGGGCATCCAGAGCGCCTTCCAGTTCTACAACATCAACAGCTTCGAGACGGTCGAGCGCCTGATGCGCCGCGGCATCTACAAGGGCCCGCTGGTGTGCAACTGGGTGGCGATCGGCGGCGGCATGGACCAGCCCACGATCTACAGCCTGGCCAACTTCCTGCGCGCGATCCCCGACGGCACCATGCTGACGGTGGAGACGAGCATGCGCAACGTGCTGCCGATCAACATGATGGGCATCGCGATGGGCCTGCACGTGCGCTGCGGCATCGAGGACAACCTCTGGAACCAGTCGCGCACGGAGAAGATGTCCACCGTGAAGCAGATCGAGCAGCTGGTGCGCATCTCGCGCGAGTTCGGCCGCGAGATCGCCACCGGCAAGGAAGCGCGCAGGATCTGCAAGATCGGCACCTTCTACGAGACGGTGGAAGAGAGCCTGGCCGCCAACGGCTTCGCGCCGAATGCCCGCGGCCGCCAGCAGGGCTACCTCCGCAAGGCCGCCTGACATGGCCCCCGCCCAGGACCTGCCGACGGTCCTCATCGTCCCCGGGCTGCGCGACCACGTCGCGCAGCACTGGCAGACCCTGCTCGCGGGGCAGCTCGCGAAGGTGGTCACCGTGCCGCCCATGGGCCGCGAGGACCTGGACTGCGCCGCGCGCGTGGAGGCGATCGAGCGCGCCGCGCAGCAGGTGCAAGGGCCGCTGATCGTGGTCGCGCACAGCGGCGGCTGCATCATGGTGGCCCACTGGGCGCAGCGCACGAGGCGCAGCGTGCAAGGCGCGCTGCTCGCCACGCCGCCGGACTTCGAGGCACCCATGCCCGAGGGCTATCCGGCCATCGCGGCACTGCGCGAGGGAGGCTGGCTGCCGGTGCCCCGCACGCTGCTGCCCTTCCGCAGCATCGTGGCCGCCAGCCGCAACGACCCGCTCGGCAGCTGGTCGCGCGTGGCGACGCTCGCCCGCGACTGGGGCAGCGAACTCGTCGACCTCGGCCCCGTCGGCCACCTGAATCCCGCGTCCGGCCACGGCCCCTGGCCGCTCGCCCACGCCTTCATCGAAAAGCTCGCGCAACGCGACACCGTCCGCGCCTGACGCGGGCACCACCACAGGAGAGACAAGTCATGGCCAAGGCCATCCGCTTCCACGAAACCGGCGGTCCCGAGGTGCTGCGCCTCGAGGACGTCAACGTCGGCGAGCCCGGCCCGGGCCAGGCGCGCGTGCGCCACAGCCACGTGGCGGTGAATTTCATCGACACCTACTTCCGCACCGGCCGCTACCCGCTCGCGCTGCCGAACGGCCTGGGCTCCGACGCCGTCGGCGTGGTGGAAGCCGTCGGCGCGGGCGTCACGGACATCCAGCCCGGCGACCGCGTCGGCTACCTGCTCGGCCCGCAAGGCGCCTATTCGGACGTGCGCGTGATGCCGGCCGACGTGCTGATCCCGCTGCCGGACGGCGTGGCCGACACCACGGCCGCCACCCTGATGATGAAAGGCATGACGGCGCAGTACCTGTTCCGCCAGGTGTTCCCGCTCAAGGGTGGCGAGACCATCCTGTACCACGCGGCCGCGGGCGGCGTCGGCCTGATCGCCTGCCAGTGGGCGAAGGCGCTGGGCGTGCGCATGATCGGCACCGTCAGCACCGACGAGAAGGCGGCGATCGCCAAGGCGAACGGCTGCGCGGAAGTGATCGTCACCTCGCGCGAGGACATCGCCAGGCGCGTGCGCGAACTCACCGACGGCAAGGGCGTGCCCGTGGTCTACGACTCCGTGGGCAAGGACACGCTGATGGCCTCGCTCGACAGCCTGCAGCCGCGCGGCACGCTGGTGAGCAACGGCACCAGCTCCGGCCCGGTGGTCATCGACACCACGCTGCTCGCCGTGAAGGGCTCGATCTGGGTCACCCGCCCCGCGATGATCCACTACGCCACGCCCCGCTCGCACATGCTCGCGATGGCGAAGGAACTGTTCGACCTGGTGCTCGCGGGCAAGATCCGGAGCGAGCCGAGCCGCACCTACGCGCTCGCGGACGCCGCCGACGCCCACCGCGCCCTCGAGTCGCGCCAGACCACCGGCGCCACCGTGCTCGTGCCATGAGCATCCAGCTCACCGCCCTCGAAGCCCGCCCCGTCCCGGCGGACTCGTACCTGTTCGGGCCCCGCGCCGCGTGGTTCGCCTATGCCATGACGCTGGGCCTCATGATCATGGACTACGTCGACCGCCAGGTCATCGTGTCCCTGTTCCCGCACATGAAGGCCGAATGGGGCCTCAGCGACACGCAGCTGGGGACGCTGGTCTCCATCGTGTCCGTCACCGTCGCCCTGGGCGCGCTGCCCGTCGCGCTGTTCGCCGACCGCGCGAGCCGCGTCAAGAGCATCGTGACGATGGCCGTCGTGTGGAGCCTCGCCAGCATCTCCTGCATGTTCACGCGCAACTACGGCCAGCTGCTCGCCGCCCGCGGCGCGGTGGGCCTGGGCGAGGCCGGCTACGGCTCCGTGGGCGCGGCGCTGATCGCCAGCCACTTCCCCGCGCGCCTGCGCGGTGCGCTGATGGCCGGCTTCTTCGCGTCCGCCTCGGTCGGCTCGGTGCTCGGCGTGATGCTCGGCGGCCTGATCGCCGCGCGCTGGGGCTGGCAGGCCGCCTTCGGCGTCGTCGGCGTGCCGGGGCTCGTGCTCGCGCTGCTGTACATGCGCGTCCGCGACTACCGCACGGTGGCGCTCACGCCCGCACTCGATACCGCCACCCGCTCCGTCGGCGGCGTGCTGCGCCGCGTGGTGCACGCGCTCTCCCGCTCGCCCACGATGCTGTTCGTCTGCGCCGGCGGCGCCGCGCAGCTGATCGTGGTCTCGGCGATGTGGTCCTGGCTGCCCAGCTTCCTGAACCGCGTGCACGGCGTCGCGCCCGAGCACGCCGGCATGAAGGCCGCCGTGATCGTGCTGTGCGGCGCCGCCGGCAGCGTCGCCTGGGGCGCGCTCGTCGACCGCGCCGGCGCGCGCCGCCCGCGCAACAAGCTGTACGCGCTCGCCGCGCTGTGCGTTCTCTCCATGCTGGTGCTGGCGCTGACCTTCGGGGCGCAGGCCGCCGGCTGGACGATGGACCCGTCGCTGCAGCTCGGCCTGATCGCCGCCGGCAGCTTCGTCGCCACCTGCACGGTGGGCCCCGTCTCGGCCATCGTGATCGACGTGATCCACCCCGGCGTGCGCGCCACCGGCTCCTCGGTGCTGGCGCTGTTCCAGAACCTGTTCGGCCTGGCGCTCGGCCCCGTGGTCGCCGGCGCGCTGTCGGACCGCCTCGGCCTCGGCCCGGCGCTCGCCCTCACGCCCCTCTTCGCCATCGCCGCCGCCGCCTTCTTCCTGCGCGCGGCCGGTACCTACGAAGCCGACGCGGCCCGTGCCGCCGAGGCGCCCTGAACCCCAAGGACAGACCATGAACGGCTCCATGATGCAGCAGCCGCTGCTGATCTCCTCCCTCCTCACCCACGCCGAGCGCCACCACGGCGACCAGCAGGTCGTCTCGCGCCGCGTCGAGGGCGACATCCACCGCTACACCTACCGCGAGCTCGCGGCCCGTGCCCGCAAGATGGCCAACGCCGTCGCGACACTGGGCGTGAAGTTCGGCGACCGCGTGGCCACGCTGGCCTGGAACGGCTACCGCCACATGGAGCTGTACTACGCGGTGTCCGGCTCCGGCGCCGTGCTGCACACGCTCAACCCGCGCCTGCACCCCGACCAGGTGACCTGGATCGCCGACCACGCGGAAGACCAGGTGCTGTTCTTCGACCTGAGCTTCCTGCCGCTGATCGAGGCGGTGGCCGGCCGCGTGAAGACGATCAAGGCCTTCGTGGCGATGACGGACCGTTCGCGCATGCCCGCCAGCACCAGCATCCGCAACCTGCTGTGCTACGAGGACCTGGTGGATGCGCAGTCCGACATCTTCGAGTGGCCGACGTTCGACGAGAACACCGCCAGCTCGCTCTGCTACACGTCGGGCACGACGGGCAACCCCAAGGGCGCGCTCTACAGCCACCGCTCCACCATCCTGCACACGTACGCGAGCGCCCTGCCCGACGCGCTGAACTGGTCTGCCCGCGACACGATCCTGCCGGTGGTGCCCATGTTCCACGTCAACGCCTGGGGCCTGCCCTATGCCGCGTGCATGGTCGGCGCGAAGCTGGTGTTCCCCGGCCCCTTCCTGGACGGCAAGAGCCTGTACGAGCTGTTCGAGTCCGAGGGCGTGACCGTGTCCGCCGGCGTGCCCACCGTGTGGCAGGGCCTGCTCGCGCACGTGGAAGCGAGCAACCTGAAGTTCCGCACGATGCGTCGCACGATCATCGGCGGCTCGGCTTGCCCGCCGGCGATGATGGAAGCGTTCGAGAACCGCTACCACGTGCAGGTGCTGCACGCCTGGGGCATGACGGAGCTGAGCCCGCTGGGCACGGCCTGCGTGCTCAAGGCCCACCAGCTCGCGCTGTCGCCGGCGCAGCGCCTCGCCGTGCAGGCCAAGCAGGGCCGCGCGGTGTACGGCGTGGACATGAAGATCGTCGACGACGATGGCCGCGAACTGCCGCGCGACGGCAAGGCGTCCGGCGAGCTGCTGGTGCGCGGCCCCTGGGTGATCCGGGAGTACTTCAAGGGCGAAGGCGGCGACCCGCTGGTGAACGGCTGGTTCCCCACGGGGGACGTGGCGACCATCGACGCCGACGGCTTCATGCAGATCACCGACCGCAGCAAGGACGTGATCAAGTCCGGCGGCGAGTGGATCGGTTCCATCGACCTGGAGAACATCGCGATGGCGCACCCCGCCGTGGCGATGGCCGCCTGCATCGCCGCCAAGCACCCGAAGTGGGACGAGCGCCCGCTGCTGGTGGTGGTCAAGAAGCCCGGCGCCGAGGTGAACCGCATCGACCTGATCAAGTTCTACGAGGGCAAGATCGCCAAGTGGTGGACGCCGGACGACGTCGTCTTCGTCGACAGCATCCCGCTGGGCGCGACCGGCAAGATGCAGAAGAACAAGCTGCGCGAGCAGTTCCAGGCGTACAAGCTTCCTTCGGCCTGACATGGAACTCGCCGCCCGCCTCTCGTTCGGCTCGGCGCGGGCGCGCACCCTCGCGCCCGGCATGCTCGCCTGCGGCGTCGTGGGCGCCGCCGCGGCCTTCCTGTCGGAGCATTACGGCGCGCCCGTGATGCTGTTCGCCCTGCTGCTCGGCATGGCGATGAACTTCCTCTCCGCCGACGGCCCGTGCCGCCCCGGCATCGAGTTCACGGCCAAGCAGGTGCTGCGCATCGGCATCGCGCTGCTGGGGCTGCGCATCACGATCGCGCAGGTCGCCGCGCTCGGCTGGGGCCCGGTCGGCCTCGTGATCGCGTGCGTGGTGCTGACGATCGTCGTCTCCGTGTTCGCGGCGAAGGCGCTCGGCTTCCAGGCCATCTTCGGCATGCTCACCGGCGGGGCGACCGCGATCTGCGGCGCGTCGGCGGCGCTGGCGCTGTCGGCGGCGCTGCCCGCGCATCCGCAGAAGGACAAGGCGACGCTGTTCACGGTGATCGGCGTGTCCGCCCTCTCCACCCTCGCCATGGTGCTGTATCCGATGGTCGTGCAATGGATCGGGTATGCGCCGCCGCAGGCGGGCAAGTTCCTCGGCGCGACCATCCACGACGTCGCGCAGGTCGTCGGCGCCGGCTACAGCATCTCGCCGGAAGCGGGCGACGTGGCCACGCTGGTGAAGCTGATGCGCGTGGCCATGCTGCTGCCCGTCATCCTGGTCGCGGCCATGATCACCCGCCGCAGCGGCGCCACCGAAGGCGGCGAGCGGCCGCCGCTGCTGCCCTGGTTCGCCGTCGCGTTCGCGCTGCTGGTGGCCGTCAACAGCACGGGCTGGATCCCGCATGCGGTGCAGTCCGCCGGGAACGACTTCTCCCGCTGGTGCCTCGTGGCCTCGATCGCCGGCATCGGCATGAAGACCCACCTGAAGGAACTCGCGACCGTGGGCTTCAAGCCCGTGGCGCTGATGGTGGGAGAGACCCTGTTCCTCGCGTTGCTCGCGCTGGCGCTCTTGCGCTGGCTGCCCTGAACCTCCACCATCCTCCGAACCCCATGAACCGCTGGTCCCTGCAGCGGCGACAGCTGCTCGCCGCCTCCCTCTTCTCCCTCGCCTCCTGCGGCGCCTTCGCCCAGGCCTGGCCCGCGAAGCCCCTGCGCCTCGTCGTCGCCGGGCCCGCCGGCGGCAACGCCGACCTGGTGGCGCGGCTCGTCGCCGAGCCGCTGGCCCGCGAACTGGGCCAGCCCGTGGTGGTGGACAACAAGCCGGGCGGCGCCGGTGCCATCGCCATCGGCGAGGTGCTGCAGGCGCCGCGCGACGGCTACACGCTGCTGGTGGGCGTGAACTCGCTCGTGAGCGAGATCCCGCACATCGTCAAGCTGCGCTGGGACGTCGCGAAGGAGATCAAGCCGCTGGCCGAACTGGGCCGCGGCGGGCTGGTGCTCGTGGGGCATCCCTCGGTGCCCGCGAAGAACGTGCCCGAGCTGGTCGCCTACGCGAAGGCGAATCCCGGCAAGCTGAACTACGCCTCGTACAGCCCCGGCACGCTGTCGCACGTGCTGGGCCTGCAGCTGAACCAGGCCGCCGGCATCCAGCTCACGCACGTCGGCTACAAGGGCTCCGCACCCGCGCTGGCCGACGTGATGGGCAACCACGTGCCGCTGATGTTCGACGGCCTGGGCAGCTCGCTGCCGCTGATCAAGTCCGGCAAGGTCAAGGCCTTCGCAGTGAGCGCGCCCAGGCGGGTGCCGCAACTGCCGGACGTGCCGACCTTCCACGAACTCGGCTACCCGCAGCTCGACGCCCTGGCGTGGATGGGCCTGTGGTCCACGCCGGACGTGCCCGCGCCCGTGCAGGCGCGGGTGCGCGAGGCGGCGCTGAAGGTGCTGGCGAATGCGGACGTGCGTGCGCGCATGCTGGACACGGGCCTGGAGGCGGGCCTGCCACGCACGCCGGAGGAGATGGCCAAGGGATTGAAGACCGACTACGACCGCGTGGGCGGCGTGCTGCAGTCCATCGGCTTCAAGCCCGAATAGGGTCCTCCGCGCTCAGGACGCGCCGTCTTCCTCGCAGGGCAGCAGCCACTGCACGCGGGCGCGCAGCTGCTGGGTGGCGAGGGCATGGCGCCGGCGCTCGGGGGCCAGCTGGCCCGCGTCCACCGCGTCGCCGGCATTCAGCAGGGCCCGGATCAGGTCGGCATGCGCGATCAGTACCTCGGCCCACGCGGCGTGCAGTCCCGCAAGCGCGCCGCCGAGGTCGCGGATCTGGTTCATCTGCCGGTTGACCTCGACGTAGTGCTTCGCGTCCGGCCAGTGCGTCACCATGCGGCCCACCTCCTGCTCGTACGATTCGAGCAGCGCGAGCAGCTGTTGCGCGATGGCGCGCAGCGCGGGGGCGTTGGAGGCGGACATGGGGTGACTTCAACGCGACGATAGCCGTGTCCACCCGCGGACGCAACGGCTCGCCGCACGGGGAGCGGCAAGCTCAACGGGCGCGCGCCGCCTCCAGGAATGCGCCGAAGCGGGAGTCCGGCGCCTGCGCCAGGGGGCCGACCACGCAGGCCTGCAGGGCCTCCGCGATGGGGCCGCCCGCCTGCTCGCAGCGCACGACGAGCTCCGCGAAACGCCGCAGCTGCCGGTCCGGAAACGTGTCGGCATTGCGTTCGAAATACAAGGCGAATTCGCGCAGCAGCGAAGCGTAGGTCGGTCCGGCATCCTCCAGCACCGACTCGCCCCAGGCGCCGAAGTCGCGCGGCAGCCCGGGGAACACCGCGGCGAGCGCGTCCTTGAGTTCGGCGGACGTGGCCGGCAACTTCTTCATGCGGCCAGTCTACGAAGGCTCGCCGCGCGGCGCTACCTCCGGACGGTGCATCGGCGTCGCCTGCAAGCCACGCCGCCTTCGGCTACGCTGCGCGCTTTCCACCGCCCAGGAGTGTTGCCCATGCCGCCGCGCCTCACCGCCCAGGATTTCGACCAGGAGCTGCTGATCCTCTTCGACGCCTACGTGCACGGCAACCTCGACCGGCGCGGCTTCCTCGACAAGGCGCAGCGCTTTGCCAAGGCCGGCGTCACGGCGGCGGGCCTGCTTGCATCGCTGAGCCCCAACTTCGCGGCGGGCCAGCAGGTGAAGCCGGACGACGGCCGGCTGCAGACCGGGCACGTCACCATCCCTTCGCCGCAAGGCAACGGGCAGGTCCGCGGCTACCTCGCGCGTCCTGCTTCGGCCGGCACGCGCAAGCTGCCGGCGATCCTCGTCATCCACGAGAACCGCGGGCTCAACCCGCACATCGAGGACATCACGCGGCGGCTGGCGCTGGACGGATTCATGGCTTTCGCGCCCGATGCGCTCACGCCGCTGGGCGGCTATCCCGGTGACGAAGACAAGGCCCGCGAGAACTTCGCGAAGCTGGACCAGGCGAAGACGCGCGAGGACTTCCTCGCCGCCGCGGCGTGGCTGGATGCGCGCGCCGACAGCACGGGCAAGCTCGGTGCCGTGGGCTTCTGCTATGGCGGCGGCATCGTGCACTGGCTGGCCACGCGCCTCGCGAACCTGGACGCCGGCGTGCCCTTCTACGGCAACTCTCCCGCGCCGGAAGAGGCCGCGAAGGTGAAGGCGCCGCTGCTGGTGCACCTGGCCGGCACGGATGAACGCATCAATGCGGCGTGGCCCGCCTACGAGGCGGCACTGAAGGCCGCGGGCGCGAAGTACACGATGCTGCAGTACCCGGGCACGCAGCACGGCTTCAACAACGACACGACGCCGCGGTATGACGCGGCGGCGGCAAAGATGGCCTGGGAGAGGACGGTCGCGTTCTTCCGGAGCAATCTCGGGGTCGCTTGAAAGCTCCGCCTCACGGCGGTGCGCCAGGCCAGCGATCCTCCGCCTCGAACGGGAAGTAGATCGCCCCCGACTCCAGCGCCTGGCAGTGGTTGAGGCCCAGCGCCGTCATGATCGCGCGGACAGGCGGAGGGCCGGCGTAGACGCGGAAGTCCAGCAGGGTCTCTTCGGACGCGCCGAACAGGATGATCTCGATGGCGTGCCCTTCGCCGCCGAAAGGGCCGGAGGCGAAGAGCATGTCGTTCGAGGACTCCCAGCGCAGGCCGGGGATTGCCGCGTCCAGTGCTGCCCGGACGGCGTCGCGGGTGCCTAGCGGCTCGCGGTGCTCGCGGTCCCAGGCGTGCATGGGGCCGATGCCGTCGGGGGCGCGGAAGAGGGTGAGCTGGAAAGGCATGGGCCGCGTCCTACCCGGCAGCCATCACGCAAACGGGCTTCGAAGAAGCTTGTCCGTCGGGGCGAGAACGGTGAACCGAAGTCCGGCGTGAGCGTCGTGCCGAAAGCCGCAGATCTCGTGCGCCAACGTGATGGGTACGTCGAACACCGCGTCACAGCGGGCTTGCGCCGCGCGTTGCCTGGCGCCAGCGAGGATCGCGGGCAGCGAATCCGGGGGATCGCCCTCGACGGCCAGGTCATCCTCCCCTTCGTCCAGGACGTGCGACACCTCCCAGACCATCTCGATGTCGCGACAGAAGACCGACCGCGACGCGTTCACGCTCTCGCTCGCCGTGCACCCGACGGCGAGACATTCGCTCGAGATGGATTCGGCCAGGAGCTGTTCCGTCCACTCGTGGTTGAACTCCTTCAACCAGATCAGGTACCAGCCGCCGGGAAGAACGGCGCCCGCGTAGGCCGTCGCGCCGGGCGAGGCAACTTCTCCCGTGTCGACGAGGCCCACGGAGTGCAAGACCTCTTCGGCGGACTTGCCGTGGACCGCGACCCAGCTGAACGAAAACCCCATCGATCCCTCCTGCGTTCCAGGAACGCCTGATATCTACAGCAGGACGAGCGCCGCGAGCGCCATGGCGATGCCTCCTCCGATGAGGAGCCAAGAAGGCTTCTGCTTCTCGAACACGAACTCGTAGGGATCGCGCGGGTCGTAGAGGACCTTCACCGGCTGGCCGGAGCGGAAATCGTCCAGCGCCTCCGCGGGGAAGGAACTGCGCTTGGTCACCTCGCGGCCTTCCACCGTCTTGAAGCGGATCTCCGCGGTGTAGGTCGTCATGCCGCGGGACCGGTGCTCTGTGTAGTTCGCAATCGGCGCCACCACGGCCTCCTGGCCGGTGCGCTTCACCCTTCCGAGGTTCTGGCGTTCGCTGACGCCCACTCCCAGGAAGACCAGCCCGGCGATGACGCCAAGCACCTTGAAGACCAGGCTGCGGCTGACCATGCGGCTCTCCTCCTCCGCGACACCACGGCACGCCGGGTGCGCGAATCTTGTCATTCGAATGTATCTGCGCGCCTCGAGAACGGCCCGAATCAGAAGACGCAAGGTCGAACGGCGTGGCGGCTGGCCCACACACCACGGCATTCACGCCGGGGCCAACCGTCGCACCCAAAAAAGAGGGCCGCAATCGCGGCCCCTCAACCTTGGAAACTTGCCTTCTACCGGCCTCACGCCCTCCCCGTGCGCAGCAGGAAGTGCGACAGCGCCGGGATCAGGATCACCGCCCCCACCATGTTCCACAGGAACATGAACGCCAGCAGGATGCCCATGTCGGCCTGGAACTTGATGGGCGAGAAGGCCCAGGTCACCACGCCCACCGCGAGGGTGACGCCCACCAGCACGACCACGCGGCCCGTGAACTCCAGCGCGCGCTGGTAGGCGACCGCGAGCGGCACGCCCTGGCGCTGCTGCGCGAGCTGCACGGACAGCAGGTACAGCGCGTAGTCGATGCCGATGCCCACGCCCAGCGCGATCACGGGCAGCGTGGCCACCTTCACGCCGATGCCCAGCGCCACCATCAGCGCCTCGCACAGCACCGAGGTGATCACGAGCGGCACGACCGCCACGACCACCGCGCGCCAGCTGCGGAAGGTGATGAAGCACAGGAGGATCACCGCGGCGTACACCAGCAGCAGCATCTGCACCCAGGCCTTGCGCACGACGATGTTGGTCGCCGCCTCGATGCCGGCGCTGCCCGCGGCGAGCAGGAACTCGCGGTCCTTCGCGGAGTGCGCCTTCGAGAAAGCGTCCGCTTCGGCCACGACGCGGTCCAGCGTCTCGGCGCGATGGTCGGACAGGTACGCGATCACCGGCATCACCGAGCAGTCGGTGTTGAACAGGTCCGGGTTGTTCACGCTCGCCTGCTGCGCACCGTAGTTCAGCACGTCCTGGTTGCGCGCGATGGTCAGCCACTTGGGGCTGCCTTCGTTCGACCCCGCCGTGATCTGGCGCACGGCGTTGGTCAGTGCCACCGTCGTCTGCACGCCCGGCACCTGCTGCAGGCCCCAGGCGAGGCGGTCGGCCTCCACCAGGGTCTGGTACTGCAGGCACCCCTCCTTGGGCGTCTTGACGATGACAGCAAAGGTATCGCTCGAGAGGCTGTAGTGCTTCGTGATGAAGGCGTTGTCGCGGTTGTAGCGCGAGTCCGCGCGCAGCTCGGGTGCGCCGGCGTCCAGGTCGCCGATCTTCAGCCGCGTGCTGGCCGCGTAGCCGAGCGCCGTGAGCAGCGCCGCCACGACCAGCGCGGACGTGGCCCAGCGCGGCTGCACGAACTTCTCGATCAGCACGAACAGGCCGTGCAGCGCGCCGCCGTCCTCGGTGCGCAGGCTGCGCGCCGCGGCCTTCCGGCTCACGCCCACGTACGACAGCAGCACCGGCAGCAGGATCAGGTTGGTGAAGATCAGCACCGCCACGCCGAGGCTCGCCGACAGCGCGAGTTCGCGGATCACGGGGATGTCGATCACCATCAGCACGCCGAAGCCCACGGCATCGGCCAGCAGCGCCGTGAGGCCCGCAAGGAACAGGCGGCGGAAGGTGAAGCGCGCCGCGACCAGCTTGTCGGCGCCGCGGCCGATGTCCTGCATGATGCCGTTCATCTTCTGCGCGCCGTGGCTCACGCCGATGGCGAACACGAGGAAGGGCACCAGGATGGAATACGGGTCCAGCTCGAAGCCGAGCGCCGCCACCAGCCCCAGCTGCCACGCCACGGCGGCGAGCGAGCACGCGATCACCAGCGCCGTGCTGCGCACGCAGCGCGTGTACGCATAGATGATCAGGCCCGCGATCACGGCGGCGAGCACGAAGTACATCGACACCTGCACGAGGCCGTCGATCAGGTCGCCCACCAGCTTGGCGAAGCCGGTGACGTGCAGCTTCACCGGTGCTTCCGCGCCCATCGCTTCGTAGCGGGCGCGGATCTTCTCGATGGACTGCGACAGCGCGCGGTAGTCCAGGCGCTGCCCGCCGCTCGGGTCCTGGTCCAGCAGCGGCACCACGATCATGCTGGACCTGAAGTCGTCGCCCACGAGGTTGCCGACCAGGTTGGCGCGCGCGATGTTGGCGCGCAGCTGGTCGGTCGCGGCGGGCGAGCCGTTGTAGTTGTCCGGCATGACGGGGCCGCCACGGAAGCCTTCTTCCGTCACCTCGGTCCAGCGCACGCCGGGTGCCCACAGCGACTTCACCCAGGCGCGGTCCACGCCCGGCGTGAGGAACAGCTCGTCGTGGATCTTCTTCAGCGCCTCGAGGTACTTCGCGTCGTAGACGGTGCCCTTGGGGTTCTCCACCACGATGCGCAGCGAGTTGCCCAGCCCGCGCAGCTCGGCCCGGTTCTCCAGGTAGTTCTGGATGTAGGGATGACCGCGCGGGATCATCTTGTCGAAGCTCGCGTTGAGCGTCAGGCGCGCGGAGGCCACCGCGGCGAGCACCACCGTGAGCAGCAGGCACACCACCAGCACCACGCGGCGGTTGTTGAACACCAGCCGCTCCAGGCGCGAGCCCGAAGCGTGGTCGAAGCGGTCCGCGGACGGGACGAGCGGGGTCGTGTCCGCGTCGAGGGCGGAGGCATGCATGGCGGTTCCCTGGAGAGAAAGGGTCAGGGCAGCGGCTGGGCGAGCACGCCGCGCGGTCCGGCCACGAGCACGCGGCCGCTGGCGGCGCCCAGCACCGCCGCGGCGGGGAAGGGTCGTTCGAGCGGGATGGGCGCGAACACCGCGCCATGGTCGCTGCTGACGAAGAGGTGGCCGGCCTGGCTGGCGAGCAGGATGCGCCCGTTGGCGTCCGTCGCACTCGCCGTGATGCCCACCTGCACGTTGGTCGGCACCGCCTGCCAGCTCGCGCCACCGTCGGTGCTGCGCAGCACGTTGCCGCGCAGCCCGTGCACCACCACCGCCTGCGCGGTGCCGGTCACGCCGAACAGCGTGCCCTGGTAAGGCAGCGGCACCGCCACGAAGCGGCCGCTCGCGCGATCGAGCTTCAGCAGCAGGCCCTGCTCGCCGGCGATCCACACGTCGTCGCCGACGGCGCGCACCGCGTACAGGTGCATCTTCTTCGGGTTGTCGGCGGAGGCTTGCGCGGATTGCCACGTCGCGCCGCCGTCACGCGTTTCCAGCAGCGTGCCGAAGGCGCCGACGGCGTAGCCGCTGTGCTCGTCGCGGAACCAGACGTCCAGCAGCGGCACGTCGGCGTTGTCGGGGCGGCCATCGCGCTGGCGCTGCCAGGTCTTGCCGGCATCGGCCGTGTGCAGGATCACGCCGTCGTGGCCGACCGCCCAGCCCTGGCTGGTACTGGGGAAGTGCACGGCGACGAGGTCGGAGCTCACCGGCACTTCGGCCTGGCGCCACTCCTGGCCGGCGTTGTCGGTCCAGAGCACGTGCCCGCGCTGGCCGACGGCGACGATGCGGTCGCCGGCGCGGGCGAGGCCGGTGAGCAGCCCGCGCTGCGCGAGCGGGCTCTTCAGGGCCGGCGTGTCGAGCACGTCCGTCCAGCCCTGCACCGCGCCGGTGGCCGCCATGCCCGCCAGCGCGGTGCCGGCGGCCAGGGCCATCAGGAAGTCGCGCGCATTCATGGCGTCACGCTTCGGCGAGGCGTCAGCGGATGCCGGAGCCCGCGAGGGCGTCGGCGGTCCACTCGCGCTCGGGCAGCGCCTTGGTGTGGCGCAGGCCGCCGGTCTCGGCGATGTAGCCGGTCACGGAGTACACGCGCGACACGAGGTCGTAGTGGCCGAACATGTCGGTGTACGGCGCGGGCAGGTCGTAGCTGGGCGCCATGTAGGCGAAGCCGGCGCGCCACAGCTGGCCGCGCGCGTCGTACGCGTCGCTCGCGAGCGCCGCCCAGGAGTCCTCGTCCAGGTAGAAGGTGCGCTTGCTGTACACGTGCCGCTTGCCTTCCTTCAGCGTGGCTTCCACCACCCACACGCGGTGCATCTCCCAGCGCACCAGGTCCGGGTTCAGGTGGTTGGGCTTGAACAGGTCGTCCTGCTTGCTCTGGTACACGGCGGCGTACGCGTTGTACGGCACCAGCATCTCCTTCTTGCCCACGAGCTTGAAGTCGAAGCGGTCCATGGAACCGTTGAAGATGAAGGTGTCGTCGAAGGTCGTCGCGCCCGCGGTGCCGGGGTTCGGCGTGTCGTGCGCGAGGTCGGGGGCGACCTTCACGCGGCGCTGGCCGGGGAGGTAGCTCCAGGCGCGGCGGTCCTTGGTGCCGATGTCCAGCGGGTCCACCAGCAGCAGCGCCTCGCCCGCGCGGCGCGCGGGCGCGGTGTACTGCAGCTTCAGGCGCCAGTAGGTCTCGGCGTCGGCCCTGGCGTTGTCCCAGAACGGGTATTCCTGCGTGCTGTTGCCCTCGGTGGCGAGCGACGCGCGGCCGCTGGCGTCCACGTTGATGTTGCGGTACTTGGCTTCGTACGCCGGGCCGTTGAAGCGCACGAGGTGGTTCCACATCGCCTCGTTGCCCGTCTTCGGGATCGGGAAGGGGAAGCCGGCGTGCGCGCCCTCGATGGAGCGGCCCTCGTTGAGCGTCTTCGCCCGGGTCGCGTTCTTCACGGTGTTGTCCGTGACGTACTTCGGGAAGGCGACGCTGCGGTGCGTCGGATAGACATCGACGCGGAACGTCGGGTACTTCTGCAGCAGGGCCTTGGTGCCCTCGGTCAGGTTGCCCGCGTACTGCGCCATGTTCTTCGCGTCGACGGAGAACTTCGGCTTCTCGCTCGCGAAGGGGTTCGGGCGGATGCCGTCGCCGGACTTGAAGCCGGCGGGCGGCGTGGTGAGGCCGCCGGTGTAGGCCGGGATGGTGCCATCCTTGCTGGCGCCCTTCTCGGCGCCGACGGCGGTGAGGCTGGTGCCCAGCGCCTTGGCCTCTTCGGGCGAAACGGCGGCCTGGGCGGCGAGGCTGCAAGCGGCGGCGCAGAGCGCCGCGAGGGAGCGGAGGGGGAACTTCATGGAGAACTCCATCAGAAGGTGGTGCGGAACGTGAGGCTGATGAAGCCGCGGTCCTTGAGGTAGGTCGTCAGGCCGTTGGTGGCCGTCACCTGGGTCGCGTTGGACTTGTAGGCGCCGAGGAAGTCGATGTACTTCAGGTCGAAGCGGTACTTCTGGTACAGGTCGGCGCCGAGGCCGATCGAGTAGTTGCCCAGCTTCTCGTTGCCGCCGAAGGTGACGGCGGAGTTGCCGTGCAGGCCCACCGCATACGTGATGGGCGCAGAGAGGTCCACGCCGGGGAACACCTGGTACCAGACGGGCGTGAACGCCACGCTGGTGCCGACGTAGTCCTTGGTGGCGCAGCCGTTCCACTTGTCGGCGTTGGCGCCGCTGCAATTGGCCGAGAAGCCGATCGCATTGAACAGGCTCGCGCCGCTGCGGACCTTCTCCCAGCGGGAGTACTGCAGTTCGGCCGCCCACACCGCCTGGTCGAACAGCGCGGTCTTCGCGACGGTGCCGGTCAGGTTGGCGAGCGCATGCCAGGTGTCGCCGCGCGGGCCGCCCGTCTCGCCCTGCGCGGGCGTGCCCACGGGGGCCCCCGTCAGCACGCGCGCGGCCAGCGGCGTGTTGCGGCGGTAGGAGACCTCGGAGCCGAAGCTGAGGCCGGCGATGTTCTTCGTGAGGCTCACGCCGTACAGGTCGATGTCGTCGGCGTAGTACATGTTGTAGACGCCGGGGCTGGAGCGCAGCACCTGCGGCAGCTTGTCCGCGTAGCGGCGGTAGTAAAAGCCGACCGTGCCGTCCAGCGCCTTCGGGCTCCAGCGCGCGGACAGGCCGAACTCGCCGTGCTGGGAAGGCTCGAACGCGCCGCCGCGGCGCACGAAGCCGGCGCCGGGAACGAACTGGCGATCCGGGCCGTTGAACACGAAGTCCACGGGGCCGAGGTAGGTGCCGCCTTCCGGATAGCGGGCCGATTCCCATTCCAGCAGGTACTGGCCGGCCACGGACAGTTCGTCGGTGAGCTGCGCCTGCGCGGAGATCTGGTTCAAGGGACGGAACAGTTCCTTCGCTTCGGTGCCGGGGGTGGCGAAGCCCTTCTGCAGGTCCAGCGGGTTCTGCGCGTAGGAGATGGAGTGCAGGTGGCCGCCCAGGAACAGCGACTCGCCCCAGTACAGCGTGTGGCGGCCGGCCTTGACCTGCACCGGCACCTCGCCCGCGTCGAAGCCCGTGAAGGCAAACGCGTCGAGGAGTTCGCCGGACGGTCCGTGATAGAAGCGCTTGGTGTAGCCGCTGTACTGGCGGTTGACGTAGCTCGGGATCGTCGGGAACGGCGGGTTGGGATTGGTCTGGCTCGCGTTGCCGTAGGCATCGTCGAACCAGCCCGCGCCGCTCAGGCGGAAGCCGTGGCGCTTCTTGTAGACGACGTCCAGCTCGGTGAGCAGGTCGATGCGCTTGGCGACCGCGTCGCCCTTGTCGAAGCTGTAGTCGCCCTCGTCGGCCAGGGCGTCGTTGCCGATCTTGCTGTCCCGGTTCTCCACGCGCACGCCCAGGTTCAGGCGCACCGTGTTGTCCCAGCGCACCGCCAGGTCGGGGTTGCCGGTATCGAACTCGAACGCGTGGGCGCCGCCGCAGGCGATCAGGACGCCGGTGGCGATGGCGGTGAGGGAAATGCCGCGCAGCGCTCCGTTCGCTCGCGGCCCTTGGATGGATCGGTTCACTGTTGTTCCTCTGAATGGGTCGGGCCGACGCGCGCGCTGCGGCGCTTTGCGGCACGGGACGCATTCTTGGAAAACGGGGCGATCCGCCGCCCCCTCTTGTGCGGGGGGGAAGGAGTAGGGGGGAGGCCTAGGGTTTGCCCGGAATCTTCAGCGGCCGCAGGCGAGCGGCGGCGCCTCTCGCCGCACCGGCGCGATCTCGCGCGCATGGCAGGCAAGTGCCAGCGGCGAAGGGCTCACGCGCCGGTCCGCCGCGACGACGGCCTGCACGCGCCGCAGCCCGTTGTCCGCGGTGACCCAGTAGCGCAGGGGAGCACCCTGCAGGTCGGGATTGGGTTGCGACAGCGTGATGCGCGCCTGCCCGCCTTCGCCCAGCCAGTCGCCGACCGCGGGGTGCGCGAGCACGAAGCGCAGGATGCGCGCCTCTTCGTCCGCGCGCGCGGACTCCTGCCGCTCCCACGTGAGGCCGCTCGCATAGAGCAGCGCCGCCATCGGCACGACGATCAGGACGATCCTGTGTTGCCGCCAGGGGTCCGGCCGGCGCTCGCGCGCGACCATGATCGCCTCGGCGAACATCAGCGTCATGAAGCATGCGGGGACCGCGCCCAGCGACCACCAGAGCAGCGCGCCGGACGGCTCCGCGCCGGCCGAGGGCTGGGCCAGCAAGGCATAGGCGATCAGCCCCCACAAGGGGAGCAGCCCCAGTCCGCCATAGAGCAGGAAGCCCATCGGCACAGTGTAGCCAGCGCCTGCGGCCCGTGCACGCGGACTTCCTACAGGCAACGCGGCCATGCGGGTCCATGCTGGACGGGAAAGGAGCCCCTCATGGACAAGAAGACCCTCGTCGCCGCCGTGCTCGCCGCCGTCGCCGTCGCCCCCGCCTTCGCGGACAAGGGCGGCCACCACGGCAAGGGCCATGGCCGCGGCCACGACGACCACCATGCCTATGTCGACCGCCACGACGACTGGCGCGGCGGCTGCCCGCCCGGACTGGCGAAGAAGCACAACGGCTGCCTGCCGCCCGGCCAGGCGAAGAAGATGGACCGCCACCACGGGCTGGTGGGCCACCGCGCGCCGGCCGGAACCGTGTACGTCGTGCCGCGCCACGTGCGCGCCACGCTGCCGCCGCCGCCCTACGGCTACCGCTATGCGGTGGTGAACAACCAGGTGGTGCTGGTCTCCGACGCCAACATCGTCGTGGACATCGTGCGCAGCCTGCTCGGCTAACCCGGGAAACGCATGGTGATGCTCGCCGGCTTGCCGCCGCCGGCGACCGTCTGGCGTTGCGTGCGGCCCTGCGAGGTCGCCACGATCTCGTACGGGCCCGCGCGCGCGAGGTCCAGCAGCATCAGCGGCCCGCCGCAGCGGCCGTGCAGGACCACCTTGCCTTCGTGGCGCACCTCGTAGTCGACGTCGGCCACGTAGGCGCCACTCGCGGTGGCGAAGGTGACCAGCACGCCGCGCTGCGCCGCCTCGGCCTTCATGCGCTTCTGGTCCGCGTCGCCGACGCCGCCGCAGCGCACGGAGGTGGCCTGCTCGTTCGCGGAACCGGCGGCTGTCGGCGCCGAGGCTCCTTGCGCCAGTGCGGTGCCGCACAAGCCCAGCACGGCCGCAGCCACGATCGCATGTTTCATCGCTTGCTCCTTGTGGAGGATGCTCCAGGGGCATTGTCCCGCCCGGCGCGGGGATGCGGGGCCGTGTGTTGCCGATCGTGACCGCCCTGCGGCACACTGGCGCGATGGGCCACGCGCACGACCACGACCACGACCACGACCACGACCACAGCGAGCTCGACGCCACGGAGCTGCGCGTGCGCGCGCTGCAGAGCGTCCTCGCGGAGAAGGGCTACATCGACCCGGCGGCGCTGGACGAGATCGTCGACACCTACCAGACCCGCGTCGGGCCGCGCAACGGTGCGAGCGTCGTCGCGAAGGCCTGGTCGGATCCGGCCTTCCGCGAGTGGCTGCTGCGCGATGCGACGGCGGCCATCGCGTCGCTGGGCTACACGGGCCGGCAAGGCGAGCACATGGTGGCCGTGGAGAACACCGACGCCGTCCACAACATGGTGGTGTGCACCTTGTGCAGCTGCTATCCGTGGCCCGTGCTGGGCCTGCCGCCCGCCTGGTACAAGAGCGCGCCCTACCGCTCGCGTGCCGTGCGCGACCCGCACGGCGTGCTGGCGGAGTTCGGCGTCACGTTGCCAGCGGGCAAGCAGGTGCGCGTCTGGGACTCGACCGCCGAGGTCCGCTACCTCGTCCTCCCGCAGCGCCCCGCAGGCACCGAAGGCCTGGACGAGGAACAGCTCGCGGCGCTCGTCACGCGGGACTCCATGATCGGCACCGGCCTGCCGAACACCCCATGAGCTACGAAACCCATGCCGACCTGGGCGGGCAGGCGGGCCACGGTCCCGTGGTGCCCGAGCCGGAAGACCTGCGCTTCCACGCCGACTGGGAGCGCGATGCGCTGGCGATCGTGCTCGCGATGGGTGCCACCGGCAGCTGGAACATCGACATGAGCCGCGCCGCGCGCGAGACGCTGCCGGACTACGCGCAGCGCAGCTATTACCAGATCTGGCTGGCCGCGCTGGAGAAGCTCATGGCCGAACGCGGGCAGGTGCTGCCCGACGAAGTGGCGGCGGCGCGCATGCTGCATCCGCCGGTGCCGGTCGCCCGCGTGCTGCAAGCCGCGGACGTCGCGGCGGCCCTCGCCCGCGGCTCGCCCGTCGCGCGGACCGACGGGCCGGCGCCGCGCTTCGCCCCCGGCGAGGCCGTGCGCACGCGCGCACACGCCGTGCCGCACCACACGCGCCTGCCCGGCTACGCCCGCGGGAAACGCGGCGTCGTCGAGAAGGTGCACGGCAACCACGTCTTCGCGGACGCGCACGCGCAAGGCCTGGGCGAACAGCCTCAACCGCTGTACACGGTGGTCTTCGAGGCGAGGGAGCTCTGGGGCGACGATGCCGCGCCGGGCCTGCGCGTTTCCATCGACGCGTGGGAGCCTTACCTGCAGCCGGCCTGAAAGCCGCCGCACCTACTCCTGGGCCAGCTCTGCCCGGAGGCGTTGCGCCTCGAGCTCCATCACGTCGATGGTGCGCAGCAGCGCCTGCAACGCCGGGTCGGACACTTCGCCGGGCGCGGACCGCAGCTCATCGCCATGGCGCAAGAGGGCCTCCTCGAGCCGGCTCAGCGCAGCCCGCACTTCCCGGCTGTGTGCGGATTCGTCCATGGCCGGCACTATAGGCGGCGGCTTCCCGCTATAAAGGGCCGGACGTGTAAAAGAAAGTCCGCGACATGGAGAGTGCGCATTCCGACCTCCGCGCCAACCGGCTGCTGGCGCTCCTGGAGCCTTCCACGCTGGCGGCGCTGGCGCCCCGGTTCGAGCGCGTCGAGCTGCGTCACCGCGACCGCCTCTACGACGAAGGCGCGCCGATGACGCATGCCTGGTTCCCGGCCGAGGGTGTGCTGTCCATGCTGGCGGCCGCATCCGCGGCGCAGACCCGCATCGAGGTCGCCACGATCGGGCGTGAAGGCGGTCTTGCGGTGCCGCTGCTGCTCGGCGCGCAGCGCAGCCCCGGCATCGTCTTCCCGCAGGTGGAGGGCTGGGGGTGGCGCATCACGGCCGGCGACTTCCTCGCAGCCGTCGCCGGGCACCCCACGTTCTCGCGCGTCATGCACCGCTTCGCGTACGCGCTGTTCGTGCATGCGTCGCAAGGCACGGCGTGCAACCGCGCCCATGGCCCCGAGCAGCGCTGCGCGCGCTGGCTTCTGCAGACACACGACCGCGTCCGGGGCGACACCTTCGACCTCACGCAGGACTTCCTCGCGGAGATGCTCGGCGAGCGCCGCGCCACGGTGAACCAGGCGGCCACCCATCTCGCGCAGCGCGGGTTGATCCGCTACAGCCGCGGGCACATGGAAGTGCTCGATCGCGCGCGGCTGGAAGACGCGGCGTGCGGCTGCTACCGCTTCATTCGCGACACCTACGAGGAGATGTTGCAGCAGTGAGCGCCCTGCCCCAGGTCCCCGGCCTGCCGCGCGACGCGGACGGCCCCGTCTTCGGCGCGCCCTGGCAGGCGCAGGCCTTCGCGATGGCCGTCGCGCTGCACGCGAAGGGGCTCTTCACCTGGCCCGAATGGGCCGAGGCGCTCGCGAACACCATCCGCACGGCGCCGGCCGCGCCGGACGAGGACGCCGGCGCGGCGTATTACCGGCAGTGGCTGGAGACGCTCGAGCGCATGGTGGCGCGCACCGGCGCCAGCTCGGAAGGGGAACTGCGCCGCTACCGCGACGCGTGGGACCACGCGGCGGACCGCACGCCGCACGGGCAGCCGATCACATTGGCGCCCGAAGACTTCGACCGCTAGCCGTCCACGCGCAGCGGGAAGTACGCGGCGAGCTCCTCCAGCGCCTGCTTCACGTCGCGGTAGTGGATGAACACGCCGCCCGCGCCTTCCCACAGGTGCTGGTACTTGAGCGTGTCGTCCACCAACACGTCGCCGTGCTTGCAGTGGTCGCGCTTGTCGGCGGCGAGCGTCGTGATGATCTCCGTGCCGGGGAAGTGCTGCGCGGCCCAGCGCACCTTCTGCGCCGCCGCCCAGTTGCCGCGCGGCAGGCCGGTGAGGATCACCGGGTGCAGGTGGCGCACGGCCTCGAAGAGCTCCATGGCGCCGGGCATCAGCGGAAGCGTCCCGAAGAAGTCCGGGTGCTGCGCGAGGCGGGCCCAGAAGCGGCCGGCGCCGTGGCGCGCCTGGAAGGCCTTCGGCGGCATGCCGAAGATCTTTCCGGCCCCGGTGTCGAAGTCGGCGAGCACGCCATCGCAATCGAGATACAGGCGTCGATCGGGCATGGGTCCATCGTGCCGCGGCCGGGCGGCGGCCGGCGTAGGACCCTGCAGGCAATCAGCCGATGCCAAATGCCTCCCGCAAGGCCGAGCAGAAGGGGTCCGTGCCGCTCAGGGTGAGGGTGAGCGTGGTGCGGGCCGGATCGGGCGTCCCCGCCTCGAACTCCAGCCGGTCGGCGCCGGGCGCATAGCGAACCGCCAGGGGCGTGGCCACTTCGCGCACGCCGTGCAGCGCGTAGTCCCACTCCCCGCCCTCGTCGAGCGGGGCGGCCGGGCCGAAGCGGCGTTCCGCCCAGTCGAGCACGGCGCGCACCTCCGCGTCCAGCGCGGCGAGCTGCGCCGGGCCGGCCGAAGCCATCGCGTCGAAGCTCCCGTGCCCGTGCGCGTCGCCGCTGAAGTCGAAGTCGAGGTAGCGCAGCTCCATCGCCGCGCATCATAGGCCGTTACATGGCGCGACAAAGGCACGTGCGGGCGCCCGTTTGCTGCCAGCATCGCGGAAACAGAAGGTGAAAGGGAGCCCGCCATGGACATGAACCTGCTGGTCGCGCTGGCCATCCTGCTGATGCTCGCCGTGATCATCGGCGCCGTGCTCGCGCGCCGCCGCCGTTCGACAGGCCTGGCGCAGCGCTTCGGCCCCGAGTACGAGCGCACCGTGCAGCGTGCCGGCAGCCGCAGCCAGGCCGAGGCGGAGCTGCACGCGCGCGAGCAGCGCGTGCGCAAGCTGGAGATCGTGCCGCTCGCCGCCCACGAGGCGCAGCGCTTCCGCATGGAGTGGCAGGGGCTGCAGGCGCGCTTCGTCGACAGCCCGCGCATGGCGGTGGCCGAAGCGGACCTGCTGGTGCGCGACGTGATGACGCGCCGCGGCTATCCCATGGGCGACTTCGAGAGCCGCGCGGCCGACCTCTCCGTGGACCATCCCGTGGTGGTCGAGAACTACCGCGCCGCGCACGAGATCGCCTTGCGCGAACGCCGCGGCGAGGCCGACACCGAGGGCCTGCGCCAGGCCTTCGTGCACTACCGCGCGCTCTTCTCCGAGCTGCTCGAGGCCCCGCAGGCGCGGCGCGCACGACCGGAGGAGCGGCCGGCGGAACGCATGCGCGGCGGGATGCTGTCGCCCGAGCGCGCGATGGCGAAGGAAGGAGCCGCCACGCGCGATCGCGAGCGGCGCAAGGAGCGCTAGTTCGCCATGGGCAGGCGCACGCGGAACGTGCTGCCCTGCCCCGGCCCCGCGCTGGAGGCGGCTATGCTGCCCTGGTGCAGCTCCACCAGCTTCCTCACCAGCCACAGGCCGATGCCCAGGCCCGGCGGCCCCACCTGCGAGGTGCCGCGCCCTTGCGCGAAGAGGTCGAACACGTGCGGCAGCAGGTCCGGCGCGATGCCGCTGCCGTTGTCGCACACCTCCACCACCACCTCGCCCGCCTCGCGCGTCGCGCGTAGGTCGATGCGGCCCCCGGGGGGCGTGTACTTGACCGCGTTGTTCACCAGGTTGCTGAACACCTGCGCGAGCCGCGTGAGGTCGCCGCGCAGCCGCACCGGCTCCTTCGGCAGCTCGATGGCCAGGACGTGCCCCGCCGCCGCGATCGCCGGCTGGCAGCTCTCCAGTGCGTGGTCGAGCACCTGCGCGAGGGTGAGGTCCTCGACGCGCAGGCCCAGCTTGCCGCGGCTCACGCGCGAGACGTCCAGCAGGTCGTCGACCAGCCGCACCATGTGCGTGAGCTGCCGCTCCATCATGTCGCGCGTGCGCGCGGCCGTCGGCGGGAGTTCGCCGACGCGGCGCAGGATCTCCAGCCCGGTGCGGATGGGTGCGAGCGGATTGCGCAGCTCGTGCGCCAGGGTCGCGATGAATTCGTCCTTGCGCCGGTCCGCTTCCACCACGTCCGTGATGTCGGTCGAGACACCGCAGACCGCGTAGACCTGCCCGGCCTCGTCGTACAGGGGGAACTTGCTGGAGCGGAACACGGTGAGTTCGCCCTGCACCACGGCGCGCTCTTCCACCGTGATCGGCTCGCCCGTCTCCAGCACCCGCCGGTCGTTGGCCCGCAATTCCCCGGCGGCGCCCACGCCGAACAGCTCGTCGTCGGTGATGCCCTGCACCTGCTCGGGTCGCAGCCCGTGGAGCCGCCGCCACGCCTGGTTGGACAGGATGTAGCGCCCCTGCAGGTCCTTGGCGAACACCAGCGCACCGGCGCCTTCGATCACCGACTGCGTGAGGCGCTGCGCGGCGCGCAGGCGGCCTTCCGCGATCCTCTCGATCGTGACGTCGCGCGCTGCGCAGATGCCGCGCACCGGCTGCGGGCGGCCGTCGACGTCTTCGAACACGATCTGCAGGCGGATGTGCAGCCAGCGCACGATGCCGCTGGGCAGTTGCGCGCGCACGTCGATCGCGAGGTGGCCGTTGCCCGCGGGGTCCAGCGTGCGGCGGATCGCGTCGAGGTAGCGGTCGCGGTCCTCGGGATGGATGCGGTCGAAGATCGCCTGGCGCGGCACCGTGAGCGGACCGTCCCCGAGCTCCAGCAGGCGGGCGAGCTCGCCCGAGATGTGGTTCAGGTTGGTGCGGTAGTCGATGTCCGCCATCACCAGGCCCGCGGCCTGGATGCCCATCGCGAGCTTCAGGCGGTCCGCCTCGCGCTGCGCCTCCGCCGCCTTGCGCTCCGTGATGTCGCGCGCGATCCCGAGCAGGCCCACGACGTCGCCGCTCGCGCCGCGCAAGGGCATCTTGCGCGTGTGGTAGCAGCGCAGGCTGCCGTCGGGCGCGGGCAGGGACTCCTCCCGCTCGACGGCCTGCCCGACGGCGAGCATCTGGCGGTCGTTCTCGCGCAGCCGGCGCGCCGCCGCGCCGTCGCCGAGGATCTCGAAGTCGGTGCGGCCGATCACCTGTTCGGCGGTGAAGCCGAAGATGGCCAGCGTCGCGCGGTTGGCGAAGCGGTAGCGGCCTTCCAGGTCCTTCGCGAAGATGCAGTCGTCGCTGGCCTGCGCGATCGCCTCCGCGAGCAGGCCGGGATGGTCGAACAGGGTGCCGGCCGTCATCGCCGCTGCACAAGCGCCTCAGGGCCGGTCCGAGGCGCTGCCTTCCAGGCGGGAGGCGATGAGCTGCAGCAGCCGGTCGATGTCGATCGGCTTCACCACGTGCTCGTCGAAGCCGGCCGCGCGCGACCGCTCCAGGTCCTGCGGCTGGCCCCAGCCGGTGACCGCGACCACCGTGCGCCCCGCCCCGCCCGGCTGCTCGCGGATGCGGCGGCACGCGTCGTAGCCGTTCACCCGGGGCATGCCGATGTCCAGCAGCACGAGCTCCGCGTCGAATTCGCCGGCGGCCTGCACCGCCGCCTCGCCGTCGTGCACCTGGCGCACGCTGTGCCCCAGGGATTCGAGCAGGATGGCGAGCGTCTCGGCGGCATCCGTGTTGTCGTCGGCGACGAGGATGCGCAGCGTGCCCGCGGGCACGCCGGGTTCCGCCTGCGGCGCCTCCGGCTCGGGTTCGGAGGAGGCCTCCGCGAGGGGCAGCCGCACCGTGAAGACGCTGCCCTTGCCGGCGCCTTCGCTCGCGGCCGTGACGGTGCCGCCATGCAGTTCCACCAGCTTGCGCGTGAGCGACAGGCCGATGCCGAGGCCGCCGCGCGAGCGGGTGAGCGCCGGCTCTTCCTGCGAGAACATGTCGAACACGCTCTCCAGGCGGTGCGGCGCGATGCCGATGCCGTTGTCGCGGAACGAGACCACCGCCTGCGCGCCGTCGCGCACGACGCGCACCTCGATCTGCCCGCCGGGATCGGTGTACTTGGCGGCGTTGGACAGGATGTTCATGAACACCTGCGCGAGCCGCGCGCGGTCGGCATCGACGGCCAGCTTGCCGGGCGGATGCAGCACCGACAGCTTGTGCCCGGCGCCGTCGATCTGCGGCTGCATGGTTTCCACCGCGTCGGCCAGCACGTCGTCGAGCAGCGCGCGCTCGCGGCGCAGCTCGATGCGGCCCTGGCTGATGCGGCTGACATCCATCAGCTCGTCGATGAGCCGGCTCATGAGGCTCACTTGCCGCTCGATGATGTCGGACGCCCATTGCACGTCGTTCGTGCCCGGTCCGCGCAGCTTGAGGAAGTGGATCGCGTTGCGCACGGGCGCGAGCGGATTGCGCAGCTCGTGCGCGAGCGTCGCCAGGAATTCGTCCTTGCGCCGGTCGGCCTCGCGCAGGCGCGCCTCGCTGGCCTGCAGTTCGGCGGTGCGCTCCTCCACGCGGCGGTCCAGGCTCGCATTCAGCTCCAGCAGGCGGCGGTTGGCCCGCTCGAGCTCGCGCTCCTTGCGATGCAGCTCCGCGAAGACGGCCACCTTGGACTTCAGCACGGGCGGGTTCACCGGCTTGTGCAGGAAGTCGACGGCACCCGAGCCGTAGGCCTCCAGCACCTGCTGGTCCTCGTGGTAGAAGGCCGTGAGGAAGATGATGGGGATGCGCGCCGTCTTGCGGCGGTCCTTGATCATCTTCGCGAGCTCGAAGCCGCTCATGCCGGGCATCTGCACGTCCAGCACCAGCAGCGCGAACTCGTCGGCCATGAGCGCGAGCAGCGCGTCGTCGCCGGTGGTCGCGCGCACGAGCCGGTAGCCCGGGTGGTCGAGGATGGACTCCAGGACCGCGAGGTTCCTCGGCTCGTCGTCGACGATGAGGATGTTGACCTGTTCGACGGGATTCATCGCTTGCATCACCGGAACAGCCAGACGCGCATCAGCGACAGCAGCTGGTCGGTGTTGACCGGCTTGGAGATGTAGTCGCTGGCGCCCGCTTCCAGGCACTTCTCGCGGTCCCCCTTCATGGCCTTGGCCGTGAGCGCCAGGATGGGCAGCGTGCGGAACTCGGGCACCTTGCGGATCTCGCGCATGGTCTCGTACCCGTCCATCTCCGGCATCATGATGTCCATCAGCACCATCTCGACGTCCGGCGTCTTCTGCAGGATGTCGATCGCCTGGCGGCCGTTGGTGGCGCTGATCACCTCCACGTCGTGGTTCTCGAGCAGCGAGGTGAGCGCGAAGATGTTGCGCGCGTCGTCGTCCACCACCAGCACCTTGCGGCCGTGCAGCACCTCGGAGGAGTTGTGCAGGCGGTCCAGCATGGCCTGCTTCTCGGGCGGCAGTTGCGTGATCACGCGGTGCAGGAAGAGCGCCGTCTCGTCGAGCAGGCGCTCGGGCGACTGCACGTCCTTCAGCACGATGCTCTTCGCCATCGCGTGCAGGCGGCCCTGCTCGTCGTCCGACAGGTCCTTGCCCGTGAACACCACCACCGGCAGCGCGGCGAGCTCCGGCTCCTGGCGCATGGTCTCCAGCAGCTCGAAGCCGGTCATGTCGGGCAGGCGCAGGTCCAGCACCACGCAATCCGGCGGCTGCCTGCGCATGGCGGCCAGCGCCGCGTCGCCGCTGCCCGCGGTCGCGATGTCGATGTCGTCGTAGCCGAGGAGCTCCACGACGGCTTCGCGCTCGACCTCGTTGTCCTCCACGACGAGCAGGCGGCGGGTGCGGGGCTGCGTGAATTCCTTGAGGCGGTCGAAGGCCGCTTCCAGGCCTTCCGTGGTCGGGCCCTTCAGCAGGTAGCTGAAGGCGCCGTGCGCCAGGCCATGCTGGCGTTCTTCTTCCAGCGTGACGATCTGCACCGGGATGTGCCGCAGCGCCGGGTCGAGCTTGAGCTGGTTGAGCACGGTCCAGCCCAGCATGTCGGGCAGGAAGATGTCCAGCGAGATCGCCGCAGGCAGGTACTGCCGCGCGAGCGACAGGCCGATGGTCCCCTTGGTGGCGACCAGCGCCTTGAAGCCCTTGTCGCGCGCCAGGCCCAGCAGGATGCGGGCGTAGTGCGGGTCGTCCTCGATCACCAGCAGCACCGGATCGCCGGGCTGGATGCTCTCGCGGTCGTCGGGGATGTGCTCCTCGCGCGCGACCGGCAGCGTGATGACGGTGGCCTCCTGGGAACGCGCCTTGTTGCGCGCGTTCGAGGTGGCCGTGTCCGGCCCGCTGTAGTGCAGCGGCAGGTACAGCGTGAAGGTGGAACCCTGGCCGGGCACCGAGTGCAGCTTGATCTCGCCGCCCAGCAGGTAGGCCAGCTCGCGCGAGATGGCCAGGCCCAGGCCCGTGCCGCCGTACTTGCGCGAGGTGCCGGCGTCGGCCTGCTGGAAGGCCTCGAAGATCAGGCGCTGCTTCTCGGGCGGCACGCCGATGCCGGTGTCCTCCACCGCGAACGCGACGACGTTCTGTGCCTGCGACAGCACCGGGTGGTCGGCGGTCCAGCCGCCACTGGCCAGGCCCGCACGGACTTCGACGTGCCCGTGGGCGGTGAACTTCACCGCGTTGGACAGCAGGTTCTTCAGGATCTGCTGCAGGCGCTTCGGGTCGCTGTCCATGGTGCGCGGCAGGTCCTCCGCGAACTTGATGATCAGCGGCAGGTTCTTCTGCTCGGCGACGTGGCGGAAGTTGCGGTCCAGGCTGTCGCGCAGGCCATGGAACGGGATCTCCTCGATGTCGACGGTCACGGTGCCGGACTCGATCTTGGACAGGTCCAGGATGTCGTTGATCAGGTTCAGCAGGTCGGAGCCGGACGAGTTGATGTTGCGCGAGAACTCCACCTGCTTGGTGGTGAGGTTGCCCGCCGCGTTCTCGGCCAGCTGCTGCGACAGGATCAGGATGGAGTTGAGCGGCGTGCGCAGCTCGTGCGACATGTTCGCCAGGAACTCCGACTTGTACTTGGAGGTGAGCGCCAGTTCGGACGCCTTCTCCTCCAGCGCGCGGCGGGCCTGCTCCACCTCGGAGTTCTTGCGCTCCACTTCCGCGTTCTGCTCGGCGAGCAGGCGGGCCTTGTTCTGCAGTTCCTCGTTGGTCTGCTGCAGCTCGCTCTGGCGCGCCTGCAGTTCCACCGTGAGCTGCTGCGACTGCTTCAGCAGGCCCTCGGTGCGCATCGTCGCCTCGATGGTGTTGAACACGGCGCCCAGGCCCAGCGCGAGCTGGTCGAGGAAGTTCAGGTTCACCGGGGTGAAGGGCTGCAGCGAAGCCAGCTCGATCACGGCCTTGGTCTGGTTCTCGTACAGCACCGGCAGCACGACGACCGACAGCTTGGAGGAAGCCCCGAGGCTGGAACCGATCTTCACGTATTCCGCCGGCACGTCGGAGAGCAGGATGCGGCGGTTCTGCAGCGCGCATTCGCCGACCAGGCCTTCGCCGAGGCGGATGGTGTCGGACACCTTCAGGTCGCCCGCGTCCGCGTAGGTGGCCAGCACCATCAGCTCGCTGGCGTTCTCGCCGAGGGTGTTGTGGAAGATGCTGCCCTGGTGTGCGTTGACCAGCGGCGCCAGCTCCGACAGCAGCATCTTGCCCACGGTGTTCAGGTCGCGCTGGCCCTGCAGCATGCCGGTGAAGCGCGCCAGGTTGGTCTTCAGCCAGTCCTGCTCGCGGTTGCGTTCCGTGGTCTCCCGCAGGTTGGAGATCATGGTGTTGATGTTGTCCTTCAGCTCGGACACTTCACCCTTCGCATCCACCTGGATCGAGCGGGTCAGGTCGCCCTTGGTCACCGCGGTCGCCACTTCGGCGATGGCGCGCACCTGCGTCGTGAGGTTGGCCGCCAGCAGGTTCACGTTGCCCGTGAGGTCCTTCCAGGTGCCGGAAGCGCCCGGCACGTTGGCCTGGCCGCCCAGCCGCCCGTCCACGCCCACTTCGCGCGCCACGTTCGTCACCTGGTCGGCGAAGGTCGCGAGCGTGTCGGTCATGCCGTTGATGGTGTCGGCCAGCGCCGCCACTTCGCCCTTCGCCTGCACCGTGAGGCGCTGGGTCAGGTTGCCGTTCGCCACCGCGGTCACGACCTTCACGATGCCGCGCACCTGTTCCGTCAGGTTCGAGGCCATGAAGTTCACGTTGTCCGTGAGGTCCTTCCAGGTGCCGCCCACGCCGGACACCTGCGCCTGGCCCCCCAGCTTGCCCTCGGTACCCACTTCGCGGGCCACGCGCGTCACTTCGTTGGCGAAGGAGTTGAGCTGGTCGACCATCGTGTTGATGGTGTTCTTCAGCTCCAGGATCTCGCCCTTCACGTCCACCGTGATCTTGCGGTTCAGGTCGCCGCGCGCCACGGCCGTCGTCACTTCCGCGATGTTCCGCACCTGGGAGGTGAGGTTCGCGCCCATGGTGTTCACCGAGTCGGTCAGGTCCTTCCAGGTCCCCGCGACGCCCGGCACCACGGCCTGCACGCCGAGCCGACCTTCCGTGCCCACTTCGCGCGCCACGCGCGTCACTTCGGAAGCGAAGCTTCGCAGCTGTTCCACCATCGTGTTGATGGTTTCCTTCAGCTGGAGGATTTCACCGCGCACGTCCACGGTGATCTTCTTGGAGAGGTCGCCGTTGGCCACGGCAATCGTCACTTCGGCGATGTTCCGCACCTGGTTCGTCAGGTTGGACGCCATCGAGTTCACGTTGTCCGTGAGGTCCTTCCAGGTGCCGGCGACGCCCGGCACCACGGCCTGGCCACCGAGCTTGCCTTCGGTACCCACTTCCCGCGCCACGCGGGTCACTTCGGAAGCGAAGGCGGAGAGCTGGTCCACCATCGTGTTGATGGTTTCCTTCAGCTGGAGGATCTCGCCCTTCACGTCCACCGTGATCTTGCGGCCGAGGTCGCCCCGCGCGATGGCCGTCGCCACGTCCGCGATGTTCCGCACCTGGCCCGTGAGGTTGTTGGCCATGGAGTTCACGTTATCCGTGAGGTCCTTCCACGTGCCGGCCACGCCAGGCACCTGCGCCTGGCCACCGAGCTTGCCTTCCGTACCCACTTCGCGCGCCACGCGCGACACTTCGGCCGCGAACGCGTTCAGCTGGTCCACCATCGTGTTGATGGTTTCCTTCAGCTCCAGGATTTCGCCGCGGACGTCCACGGTGATCTTCTTGGAGAGGTCGCCGTTGGCCACGGCGATCGTCACTTCCGCGATGTTCCGCACCTGGTCCGTCAGGTTGGACGCCATCGAGTTCACGTTGTCCGTGAGGTCCTTCCAGGTGCCGGCCACGCCTTCCACGGCGGCCTGGCCACCGAGCTTGCCCTCGGTACCCACTTCCCGCGCCACCCGCGACACTTCGCCGGCGAAGGAGTTCAGCTGGTCCACCATCGTGTTGATGGTCTGCTTCAGCTGCAGGATCTCGCCGCGCACGTCCACGGTGATCTTCTTGGACAGGTCGCCGCGGGCGATGGCGGTGGCCACGTCCGCGATGTTGCGCACCTGCGCCGTGAGGTTGGACGCCATGAAGTTCACGGAGTCCGTCAGGTCCTTCCAGGTACCGGCCACGCCCGGCACCTGCGCCTGGCCGCCCAGCTTGCCTTCCGTACCGACTTCGCGCGCGACGCGCGTCACTTCCGAAGCGAAGCCGTTCAGCTGGTCCACCATCGTGTTGATGGTTTCCTTCAGCGCCAGGATCTCGCCCTTCACCTCCACGGTGATCTTCTTGGAGAGGTCGCCCCGCGCCACGGCCGTCGTCACTTCCGCGATGTTCCGCACCTGGCCGGTCAGGTTGTTGGCCATCGAGTTGACGTTGTCGGTCAGGTCCTTCCAGGTGCCGGCGACGCCGCGCACGATGGCCTGGCCGCCCAGCTTGCCTTCGGTGCCCACTTCGCGGGCCACCCGCGACACTTCGGAGGCAAAGCCATTGAGCTGGTCTACCATCGTGTTGAGGGTGTTCTTCAGCTCGAGGATCTCGCCCTTCACGTCCACCGTGATCTTCTTGGAGAGGTCGCCGTTGGCCACCGCCGTCGCCACGTCCGCGATGTTGCGGACCTGCGCGGTCAGGTTGTTGGCCATGGAGTTCACGTTGTCCGTGAGGTCCTTCCAGGTACCGGCCACGCCGGGCACCTGCGCCTGGCCCCCAAGCTTGCCTTCGGAGCCCACTTCGCGCGCCACCCGCGACACCTCGCCGGCGAAGCCGTTCAGCTGGTCCACCATCGTGTTGATGGTGTTCTTCAGTTCCAGGATTTCGCCGCGGACGTCCACCGTGATCTTCTTGGACAGGTCGCCGCGCGCCACGGCCGTCGTCACTTCCGCGATGTTCCGCACCTGGTTCGTCAGGTTGGAGGCCATCGAGTTGACGTTGTCGGTCAGGTCCTTCCACGTGCCGGCGACGCCCGGCACCTGCGCCTGGCCGCCCAGCTTGCCTTCCGTACCCACTTCGCGCGCCACGCGCGTCACTTCCGAAGCGAAGCCGTTCAGCTGGTCCACCATGGTGTTGATGGTGTTCTTCAGCTCCAGCACCTCGCCCTTCACGTCCACCGTGATCTTCTTGGAGAGGTCGCCGTTGGCCACGGCGGTCGTCACTTCGGCGATGTTCCGCACCTGGCCGGTGAGGTTGGACGCCATGAAGTTCACGTTGTCCGTGAGGTCCTTCCAGGTGCCCGCGACGCCCGGCACCTGCGCCTGGCCACCGAGCTTGCCTTCCGTGCCCACTTCGCGCGCCACGCGGGTCACTTCCGAAGCGAAGCCGTTCAGCTGGTCCACCATCGTGTTGATGGTTTCCTTGAGCGCCAGGATCTCGCCCTTCACCTCCACGGTGATCTTGCGCGAGAGGTCGCCCTTGGCGATGGCGGTCGCCACGCCGGCGATGTTCCGCACCTGGCCCGTGAGGTTGGACGCCATGGAGTTCACGGAGTCCGTCAGGTCCTTCCAGGTACCGGCGATGCCCGGCACCTGCGCCTGGCCACCGAGCTTGCCTTCGGTGCCCACTTCGCGCGCCACGCGCGTCACTTCCGAAGCGAAGCCGTTCAGCTGGTCCACCATCGTGTTGATGGTTTCCTTCAGCTCCAGGATCTCGCCCTTCACGTCCACCGTGATCTTGCGCGAGAGGTCGCCGCGCGCCACGGCCGTCGTCACCGTCGCGATGTTGCGCACCTGCGAGGTGAGGTTGTTGGCCATGGAGTTGACCGAGTCGGTCAGGTCCTTCCACGTGCCGGCCACGCCCGGCACCACGGCCTGGCCGCCGAGGCGGCCGTCGGTACCCACTTCACGCGCCACGCGCGTCACTTCCGACGCGAAGGAGCGCAGCTGGTCCACCATGGTGTTGGTGGCTTCCTTCAGCTGCAGGATCTCGCCGCGCACGTCCACGGTGATCTTCTTGGACAGGTCGCCGTTGGCCACGGCGATCGTCACTTCCGCGATGTTCCGCACCTGCGCCGTGAGGTTGCCGGCCATCTGGTTCACGGAGTCGGTCAGGTCCTTCCACACGCCCGACACGCCCTTCACCTTGGCCTGGCCGCCCAGCTTGCCTTCGGTACCCACTTCGCGCGCCACGCGCGTCACTTCCGAGGTGAAGACCGAGAGCTGCTCGATCATGGTGTTCACCAGCTTGGCGGAGCGCAGGAACTCGCCCTTCAGCGGCCGGCCGTCCACCTGCAGCTCCATCTGCTGCGCGAGGTCGCCCTTGGCGACCGCGCCGATGGTGCGCGCGATGTCGGTCGTGGGCCGCACGAGGTCGTCGACCAGCGTGTTCACCGAATCGACCTGCGCCGCCCAGGAGCCGATCGCGCCGGGCGCCGAGATGCGCTGCGTGAGGCGTCCTTCCTTGCCGACGGTGTTGGACAGGCGTGCCGCTTCGGTCGTGATGCGGTCGGCGTTGGAGATGCTCTGGTTGAACGCCTCGGCGATGCGGGCGTCGACCCCCGACCAGTCGTTCGGCAGCCGGGCGCTGAAGTCGCCCGATGCGAAGGCCATCAGCGCCGCCAGGACCTGGCGCGAGCGCGCTTCGGCCGCCTCGGCAGGCAGCGTCTGGATGGGCGGGATCTTGACCGTTCCGGCCTTGGCCGGCCTTCGCGCGGCGACCGCGGCCCCGTTCTTCGGGGACGGCGTGCGCGCGGCAGGTTTGCTGCCCTTTTTCTTCTGTCCGGCGGGCGTGACGACCTGGTCCATGGTGTCTCCGTTCTGGAGGAATGCACCCGCTGCGGGGCCTACGCCGAGCGCAGCGGTGATGTTGTTGCGAGGCTCAGCCTGAACGCCAAAGTTGTGCGACAGGCGGCCGCCAGTGTCGGGGGCTTCTTCCCATCGCGTCGTAGGACGGCACCGACACGCAATGACGGATGAGCACCACCGTCGCGCAGAACACAAAAAAAGCACGCGGCGCCGTGGGGCGCCGCGTGCGGGCGGATGGGCTGTGTTGCGAATCAGCGCCAGCGCGGGTCCGCCGCGGCCTCGCGCTGTCCGCAGGGCCGCGGCGGGAGAGGGTGTAGGAGCGCGGGCGTACGTCTTTCTTCGGACGCCCGCGCGGCCCGTCACTCCTCGATGCCTGGCGCGGGCGCGACCGCCAGCTGCGCGGCCTGCGGCTGCGTTGCCTCGCGATGGCCCAGGTACACCGAGCCGCTGTCCTCCCCGCCGAACGCGGACACGCTGTCGCGGCTGGAAAGGTAGTCGCGCGTGACCTCCTCGCGGCTTCGATCGCTGCGCATGTGCATCACGGGGTTGTATTCGTCGGCCCACGGATTCACGCCGGACCGGCGCGCCTCCTGCAGTTCGGACAGGACGTCGGCGCGGCTCTTCATGGAGGTGAAGGGGTCGGGCTGGTAAGTACCGTCTTCCGCGAACGCGGAAACCGCGGCGGCGGAGGCGATGACGAGGGCGAGAGCGGTCTTGCGGGCCATGATGTTTCCTCTGGTCAGGCGTAAGGGCCCGAAAGATAGGCGAGCCCCTGCGAGGAAAGATCGGCCGAATGGGGAGGGATCGCGCGCTGCTGCGAGCTTCGCGCCCTCATGCGATACGTGGCTTCGGTGGTGCCGGCGGCCCGCATCGCGGGCGCCAGCGAGAAGACGGCGCAGCGATCGGGACTGGACCTCGTCGTGTTCAGCGACGAGGCGTCCGCGATCGCCCGGCTTCTCTCCCAGGCCTTACTGGCAGCTGAAGTTCTCGGCCACCTCGAGGCTGCCGCTGCCCTTGTAGCGCGCGACCTTCGGCCAGGGGCACAGGGGCCGCGTGCGGTTCGGCGCCCAGCTCGACGGAACGTCCGCATTCGCGCCCGCCGCATTGCCCGCGCCGCGCGCGCCGGCCACGATGCCTTCCGGCGCGACCCCGGCTTCGACCCACAGCACCAGCGGCGTGAGCATGTCGAACTGGTCGGTGGCAGGGCCGCCGGAACAGTGGTTCATGCCCGGGACCGGGTAATAGCGCGCGAAGCTGCCACCGCCGTTGCCCGCCAGGCCCTTGTACCAGTTCTGGGTGTCGTCGCTGGAGAAGATCGGGTCGCTCGTCCCGTGGTACACGAGCATCTTGCCGCCGCGGCTGCGCAAGGTGCCGAGGTCACTCGCGTTGGGCGGCGTCATGAAGGACATGGCGCTCTCCGTGTAAGTGGCATTCGTGGCGTTGATCTTCGCGAGGATGGTGTCGATGTTGGCACTGGCGGCGAAGGCCGGACCGTTGAAGGTCGCGGGATTCTCCGGCGGCACCTCCCAGATGAAGGCGATCGCGCCCGAGTCGAGGATGGCTGGAACGGTGAACTTCCAGAACGACCAGCCATTGGTCCCGAAGCCCGAGTCGTACGGCCAGCTCGAATAGAAGCGCGTGCCGCTGCTGTTGGTCGCGCCGGCGAAGAGGTCCGCGATCTTGGTCTTCTGGTCGGCGGTCAGGCAACTGCCGTCGCGCGCGCCCGTGCACGTGGGCACGTCGCGCTGCAGGCTGAATGCGGCCTGGCACGCGGCCTGGTCCTGGACCAGGCCGTCGGCGGCGCCGTCGAGCGCGTCGCACTTGGCGAGGACCGCGTTCGACACCGTCGTGCGTTCCGCGGCCGTGAAGCCGGTCGATGCGTTGCCCGGCGTGCTCGCGAGCGAGAGGTAGGTCTGGTAGCCCTTGACGTTGGCCGTGGCGGCAAGCGGCAGGCGGAAGCCGGGGTCGCCGACCAGGAAGCCGTCGTACTGGTCCGCGTAGCGCGACGCGGCCACCATGGTGTGGCGTCCGCCGTTGGAGCAGCCGCCGATGTAGGAACGCTCGGGCCCCTTCTTGTACGCGGTCTGGATGGCCGCCTTCGCCATCGGCGTGAGCTTGCCGACCGCCTGGTAGCCGTAGTCGAGGCGGGCCTGCGGGTCGATGCCGAAATCCGCGCCGCCGCCGCTGTGGCCCGCGTCGGAGCTGATGACGGCGAAGCCTTTCTGCAGCGCGTTGGTGAGGGCACCGCCGCCGTTCACCGCGCCGGTGGCCGTGACCACGCTGCCATCCGTCCCGCCGTTCGCCTGGTAGAAGAAGCGGCCGTTCCAGTTCAGGGGCATGCGCATCTCGAAGCCGATCGCATAGCTCTTGCCGTCGACGGCGCTCGTGCGCGGGAACATCCGGCCGGTCACCTGGCAGTGGGCCGGCACGTCCGTGCCTGCCACCTTCAGCGTGCCGGCGGCGACCTCCTTCGCATCGGTGATCGTCGTGTTCGGGTACGAGATGGTCGTCTTGAGGTCCGCGCAGTTGCCGGACAGGGTGGCGCCCGTGACGGGCCGCAGGTCGGGCAGGAGGCTGCCGTCGCCGCCGCCGCCGCATGCGGTCAGCGCGGCGGCGGCCACCGCCGCCGTGACCAAGGGGTATCTGCTCATGGTGTCTCCGGATGTTGGACGGTGCGCCATCCAGCGGGCACACCTGACCATGAAGTTACTTAAGCATCCAGCGTCCGCCGATGCGGGCTTTCCCTAGAGAGCAGGGATGCAACTCATCCGGGAAGATGCCGGGCGTGAACCATTCCGGCCGCTTGGCACAATTTGGCGCATGACGCAGAAACGCAGCGCCCGCGCGGACCTCACGCCCGCCGGACGCATGGAGGAGGCCCGCCTGCAGAAGGTGCTGGGCTACCAGCTCGCGCAGGCGGCGCTGGTCACCGATGCCATCTTCTTCGAGCAGGTCGGCAAGCCCTTCAACCTGCGGCCGGTGGAATACACGGTGCTCACGCTGATCGCGGAGAACCCCGGCGGCTCGCTCGTGCGCCTCGCGCGCGCACTGTCCGTCACGCCGCCCAACATCACGACGATGGTGGACCGGCTGGAGGCCAAGGGGCTCATCGCCCGCCACGCCAGCGAACAGGACCGCCGCGCGCACGTGCTGCACGTGACGGCCAAGGGCGCGGAGCTGGTGCGCAAGGCCACGCAGCGCATCGTGGAGGCCGAAGGCGCCGCACTGCCGCTGACCGCGGGGGAGCAGGCGATCCTGGCCGAACTGCTGCACAAGGTGGCGCTCGCCCGCGGCAGGACGGGCTGAGCCGCGCCCTCCGCACGCCGCCGCGCGTGCGCGGCTATACTTTGCGCTCGCTCCGGGGTGCGAGCGGCATCGTGCCGCCTCGCTGAGATGGCATCCACCAAACCCGTGAACTTGAACCGGTTCGTACCGGCGTAAGGAGAGCCGCATGCAGTCCCTCCCCTCCCCCTTCCCTCCTTGCGAGGACCCGCCGCGATGAACATCGGGATCGCCGGCGCCGGCCTGCTCGGTCGCCTCCTCGCCTTCCAGCTCGCGCGCGCCGGGCACCGGGTGCACGCGTTCGACCCCGCCGCCCATGCCGAGGCGCGGGGCGCCGCCGGCTGGACGGCCGCGGGCATGCTGAGCCCCGTGGCGGAACTCGAGTGCGCGGACGAGAACGTGTTCGCGCTGGGGCTGCGAAGCATGGAGCTGTGGCCGGAGGTGCTGGCGCAGTTGGAAGTGCCGGTGGAGTGTTCGTTCGATGGGAGCTTGTTGCTGGCGCATCGGGGGGATGAGGGGGCGGCGCGAAGGGTGGTGGAGTTGCTGGAAGCCAAGATCGGTGAGGTTCACCTTCGTTCACCTGCCGCGGCTGCGCCGCGCCACCCTACACCGGTGGACAGAATCGAACTCAGGGAACTCGAGCCGGCGGTGAGCGGGCCCGCGCACGCGTGGCTGTTGCCCGGTGAAGGGCGCATCCACACCATGCAGGCCATGCAGGCGCTCGCGGCCAGTGCGCACGGCGTGCAGTGGCATTGGGGCACGACGGTGGAATCGGCGGACGCCGGGGTGCTGCGCGCCGGCGGGACGGAGCATCGCTTCGACTGGGTGTTCGACGTGCGCGGCACGGGCGCGCGGCCACAGCTGCCGGTGCGCGGCGTGCGCGGCGAGATCTTCTGGCTGCAGGCACCGGGCGTGACGCTGCGCCGGCCGCTGCGCCTGCTGCACCCGCGCTACCGCGTGTACCTCGTGCCGCGCGCGCCCGACCTCGTCGTGGTCGGCGCGAGCGAGATCGAGAGCGAGGACCGCTCGCCCGTCTCGCTGCGCAGCACGGTGGAACTGCTCGCGGCCGCGCACAGCGTGGTGCCCGAGCTCGCCGAAGCGCGCGTCGTGCACAGCGAGAGCAACCTGCGTCCCGCGCTGCCGGACAACCTGCCACGGCTGTCCACGCAGGACGGGCTGACGCGCATCAACGGCCTCTTCCGCCACGGCTGGCTCATCGCGCCGGCGCTCGTGGAACAGGCGCTGCAGGAGATGAGGACATGAGCTTCGAGATCACGGTCAACGGCGAGCCGCGCACCGTGGAGGACACCGCGACGCTGGCCGACCTGGTCAGCGCGCTCGGCCAGCCGCCGCAGGCGCTGGCCACCGCCGTCAACGGCGAGTTCGTGCCCCGCGGCGCGCGCGAAGGCGTGCAGCTGCGCGCGGGCGACGCCGTCTTCACGTTCCAGCCCATCACGGGAGGTTGAGCATGGGCCTTCGCATCGCCGACACCGAACTCACGAGCCGCTTCTTCCTCGGCACCGCCGGCTATCCCTCGCCGCAGGTGCTGCAGGAGGCGATCGCCGCTTCCGGCACGCAGGTCGTCACCGTGGGCCTGAAGCGGCAGCTCGCCGCGGGCGGCGCGCCGGGCGACTTCTACGGGATGATCCGCGCGAGCGGCGCCCGCCTGCTGCCCAACACCGCCGGCTGCCGCACCGCGCGCGAGGCGGTCACGCTGGCGCACATGGCGCGCGAACTGTTCGACACGCGCTGGCTGAAGCTGGAAGTCGTCGGCGACGACTACACGCTGCAACCCGATCCCTTCGAGCTGGTGGAAGCGGCGCGCACGCTGGTGCAGGACGGCTTCGAAGTCTTTCCCTACTGCACCGACGACCTGGTGACCTGCCAGCGCCTGCTGGACGCCGGCTGCCGCATCCTCATGCCCTGGGGCGCGCCGATCGGCTCCGGCCAGGGCCTGCTCAATCCGACGGCCCTGCGCACCTTGCGTGCGCGCCTGCCGGACGCCGTCCTCGTGGTCGACGCCGGCATCGGCTCGCCGCAGCACGCGGTGCACGCGATGGAGCTGGGCTTCGATGCGGTGCTCGTGAACTCCGCCGTCTCGCAGTCGCACGACCCCGTGAAGATGGCGCGCGCGTTCCGGCTGGCCGTGGAGTCCGGCCGGCTCGCGTACGAGGCAGGCATCATGGCGCGCCAGGACATGGCGGTGCCGAGCACGCCGGTCACGGGCCAGCCTTTCGTCCTCTGATCCCATGCGCATCGCCACCTTCAACGTCAACGGCGTGAAGGGGCGCCTGCCGCGCCTGCTGGAGTGGCTGGAAGAAACGCGGCCGGACGTCGTGTGCCTGCAGGAGATCAAGACCGGCGACCCGACCGCGCCCGCGAAGGCCCTGGAGGAGGCGGGCTACCGTGGCGTGTGGCATCCGCAGCGCGCGCACCACGGGGTGGCGGTGCTGTCGCGCGGGGAGATGCCGCGGGAAGTGGGACGCACGCTGCCGGGCGACCCCACGGACCTCGCTTCGCGCTGGCTGGAATGCGAAGTGGAAGGCCTGCGCGTCGTCTCCGTGTACCTGCCGAACGGCAACCCGGTGCCCAGCCCCAATTTCGACTACAAGCAGCGCTGGATGGAGCGCCTGCTCGCCCACGGCGAGTCCCTGCTCGCGTCGCGCCGGCCCGTGGTGCTCGCGGGCGACTTCAACGTGGTGCCGACCAACTTCGACATCTACAACGCCGGGAGCTGGCGCTTCGACGCCGTGCTGCAGCCCGAGACGCGAGAAAAGTGGGAGCGCTTCCTCGCGCAGGGCTGGGTGGATGCGACGCGGCACCTGCACCCGAAGGACCGCATCTACACCTTCTGGGTGAACGAGCCTGCCTTCCACCGCAATGCCGGCTTCCGCATGGACTTCCTGATGCTGAGCCCGGAGCTCGTGCCGCGGCTGCAGCGCACGGGCGTGGACGCGGAGCACCGCGGCCGCGAGAAACCGAGCGACCACGCCCCGGCGTGGATCGAGCTCACCCGCTGAGTCGCCGCGGCGGAAGCGCGCGCCCGCCGCCGTCCGACAGCGCGCGCCGTGCGGCTTTGGCTAGGATGGGCTGAACGCACAACAAGGAAACGGAGGACGGCATGGACGACGAGATCGCGGCTCTCCGGAAGGAAGTGGAGCACCTGATCGCGATGCACACGGCTTCCTACGTGACGCTCACCTCGCTGGTGGCGACACACCCGCATCCCGAGCATTTCCAGCTGCACCTCATCACGGCGCTGGAAGGCGTGCTCGGCTCCGAGCGGCTCGCGAAATGGACGGACGACCAGAAGCAGATCGTGCGGCGCGTGGTGGAGACCTTCCAGAACGTGAAGCCGGCGCCGATGATCGACCCGCTGAAGGCGGCGCTCGGCGACCGCGACCCGCGCGAGCAGGGGCGCTGAGCCTCAGCCCAGCACCTGCATCAGCCGGCGCAGCACCGCGAGCGGCATGCGGTACGGCGGGTACTTGGCGGCGAGGTCGAACCAGGTGCCGCGCCGCACGACCGACCGCATGTGGCTGAAGGTCTCGAAGCTGTGGCGGCCGTGGTAGCCGCCGAGCCCGCTGTCGCCCACGCCGCCGAACGGCAGCCGCGGGTTCAGCAGCTGGGCCACCGTGTCGTTGACGCACGCGCCGCCGGAGGGCAGCTCGCGCAGCACGCGGTCCTGCACCGCGCGCTCGCCCGCGAAGACGTACAGCGCGAGCGGGCGCTCCATCGCCTGCACGCGCGCGATCGCCGCATCCAGCGTCGCGAACTCCAGCACTGGCAGGATGGGGCCGAAGATCTCGTCCTGCATCACCGGGTCGGTCCATTCCACGCCGTCCAGCACCGTCGGCGCGATGTACCGCTCGGCGCGGTCGCTGTCGCCGCCGACGGCGGCACGGCCGCGGCCCAGCAGCGCGGCGAGGCGGTCGAAGTGGGCAGTGTTCACGATGCGGCCGAAGTCCGGGCTGCCGCGCGGGGCGTCGCCGTAGAAGGCGCGGACCGTGGCCGCGAGGCGCTCCACCAGTTGCGCGCGCACCGACGCGTGGACGAGGACGAAATCGGGCGCGACGCAGGTCTGGCCCGCGTTCATGAACTTGCCCCAGGCGATGCGGCGGGCGGCGACGTCGAGGTCGGCGCTCGCATCCACGATGCACGGGCTCTTGCCGCCCAGCTCCAGCGTGACCGGCGTCAGGAAGCGCGCGGCGGCCTGCATGACGATGCGTCCGACGCGGGCGCCGCCGGTGAAGAAGATGGAGTCGAAGCGCTGCGCGAGCAGTTCCTGCACGGCGTCGACGCCGCCCTGCACGACCGCCACGTGCCCGGGCGGGAACGCCGTGGCGACGACCCGCGCGAGGACCTCGGCCGTGCGCGGCGCCAGCTCCGACGGCTTGAGCACCGCGCAATTGCCGGCCGCGATGGCGCCCAGCAGCGGCACCAGCAGCAACTGCACCGGGTAGTTCCACGGGCCGACGATGAGCGTGCAGCCGTAGGGTTCGGGATGGATCCAGCTCGTCGCCGGGAAGAGCAGCGGCGGCGTGCGCTCCTTGCGCGGCCGCGCCCAGCGCGCGAGGTGGCGCAGGGCGAAATCGATCTCGCCCAGCACGAAGCCGACCTCGCTCGCGTACGCCTCGGCCGGCGGGCGGCCGAGGTCCGCTTGCAGCGCGGCGAGCACCTCCGCCTCCGCCCCGACCAGCGCCGCGCGCAGGCGCACGAGCGCGTCGCGGCGGAAGGCGACGGGACGGGTCGCGCCGCTGCGGAAGAAGGCACGTTGCGCCTGCAGCAGTTCGCTGCCGGAGGCGGGTGGGCAGCTGGTGCTGGCGTCCATGGCGGCTCCCGGGGATTCGGAGGGAGCTTGAGCCGAGGCGGTGCGCCCCGGGTTGATGCGCGTCAAGAGGCGCGTCCCCTCAGGGCAGGAACAACCCCTGCAAATCCGACAGGAAATCGAACCCCTTCTCGGTCGGCCGCACCCGCGCGAAATCGCGCGCGATCAGTCCCTTCGCCTCCGCCTCCCGCAAGCCCTTGTCGATCGCGCTCAGCGGCAGCCCCGTGCGGTCGACGAAATCCTGCAGCACGAAGCCGTCCTTGAGCCGCAACGCGTTCAGCATGAACTCGAACGGCAGGTCACCGCGCGCGACCTCTTCCTCCTGCGCGATGGCGTTGCCCGCCAGCGCGTTCTCCATGTAGAGCCGCGGATCGCGGTTGCGCACCTGGCGGACGACGCGGTGCGGGAAGCTGATCTTGCCGTGCGCGCCGGCGCCGATGCCGAGGTAGTCGCCGAACTGCCAGTAGTTCCAGTTGTGCCAGCAGCGGTGGCCCGGCTTCGCGTACGCGGAGACTTCGTAGCGCTCCAGGCCCGCCGCCACCGTCATCTCCGTGATGCGGTCCAGCATGGCGTACGCGGTGTCTTCCGGCGGCGTGACCGGCGGGAACTTGGCGAAGTACGTGTTCGGTTCGATCGTGAGGTGGTAGATCGACAGGTGCGGCGGCATCAGCGCCAGCGCCTGCGTCACGTCCTCCTCCAGCTGCGCGAGCGTCTGGCCCGGCAGCGCGTACATCAGGTCGAGGTTGAAGGTCTCGAAAGTGGCCGCGGCTTCCTCCAGCGCGGCGATCGCCTGCGAGCGATCGTGGACGCGGCCCAGCGCCTTCAGGTGCGCATCGTTGAAGCTCTGCACGCCCACCGACAGGCGCGTCACGCCCGCGGAGCGGAAGGCCTTGAAGCGGTCCTTCTCGAAGGTGCCGGGGTTCGCCTCCAGCGTGACCTCCGCATCGGCCACCAGCTTCACGCGCGCGCGGATGTCCGAGAGCATGCGGTCGATGCCCTGCGGCGAGAACAGGCTGGGCGTGCCGCCGCCGATGAAGATGCTGTGCACCTCGCGGCCCCAGACGAGGGGCAGCGCGGCTTCGAGATCTTCGCGCAATGCGTCGAGGTAGCGCTGTTCGGGCAGCTCCCCCGCCTTCATCTCGTGCGAGTTGAAGTCGCAGTACGGGCACTTGCGCAGGCACCAGGGCAGGTGCACGTAGAGCGACAGCGGCGGCAGCGCGGGGAGCTGCAGCGTGCCGGGGCGCATGTAGTGTTGGACGTCCATTGCGGTCTTGCTGGGGTTGCTTCGCAAACCCAGCCTACAGCCACCGTTGCCGAATGAGTTCGACCATCTGGCGTGCGGCCTGGCCGCGGTGGCTGTTGGCGTTCTTCACCTCGGGCGGGAGCTCGGCGAAGGTCTTGCCGAAGGACGGGATGAACATGACGGGGTCGAAGCCGAAGCCGTTGCTGCCCCGGCGCTCCTGCGTGATCTCGCCCGGTGCCCGGCCCACCGCGATCAGCGGCTCGGGATCCTGCGGCGTGCGGACCGCCACGAGCGTGCTCACCAGCGCCGCGCGGCGGTTCTCGACGTCGCGCATCTGCTCCAGCAGCGCGGTCACGTTGTTGTCGTCGCCCTTGGGGTAGCCGAACTGCGTCGCGTAGTAAGCGGTGTCGACGCCCGGCAGCCCGCCGAACGCGTCGACGCAGAGTCCCGCGTCGTCGGCGATCGCGGGCAAGCCCGTATGCTGCGCGGCGTTGCGCGCTTTCGCGAGCGCGTTCTCGACGAAGGTGCGGTGCGGCTCCTCGGCTTCGGGCACGCCCAGCTCGCCCTGGCGCACGAGCTCGATGCCGAGTGGCGCGAACATGGCCTGCAGCTCCGCGAGCTTGCCCTGGTTGTTCGAGGCGAGGACGATGCGCCGGATCACGCCGCGAGCGCCTTCTGCTGCAGGCCGACGAGTTCGGTGATGCCCTTCTCGGCCAGGCGCAGCAATTCGTCCATCTCGGCGCGCGTGAAGGCCACGCCTTCCGCCGTGCCCTGCACTTCCACGTAGTGGCCGGCGCCGGTCATCACGACGTTCATGTCGGTGTCGCAGGCGACGTCCTCGACGTATTCCAGGTCCAGCAGCGGCGTGCCTTCCACGATGCCCACGGAGATGGCGGCGACGGGCCCCAGCACGGGCGACGCGCCCAGCTTGCCGGAGGCCATCAGCTTGTTCACCGCATCCTGCGCGGCGACGAAGGCACCGGTGATGGCCGCCGTGCGCGTGCCGCCGTCGGCCTGCAGCACGTCGCAGTCCAGCGTGATGGTGCGCTCGCCCAGCTTCTTCAGGTCGAACACGGCGCGCAGGCTGCGGCCGATCAGGCGCTGGATCTCCTGCGTGCGGCCGCTCTGCTTGCCGCGCGCGGCTTCGCGGTCCCCGCGGGTGTGCGTCGCGCGGGGCAGCATGCCGTATTCCGCCGTCACCCAGCCCTCACCGCTGCCGCGCCTGTGCGGGGGCACCTTTTCCTCGACGGAAGCCGTGCAGAGCACCCGCGTGTTGCCGAACTCGATGAGCACCGAGCCCTCGGCATGGATCGTGAAGCCGCGGGTGATGCGAACGGGACGGAGCTGGTCGGGCGCGCGGCCGGCCGGGCGGATGAAGGACGTCATCGCGGAATGATAGGGAAAGACGAATAAACGCACGTCATTGCGGGCTTGACCCGCAATCCATGAGGCGTCCGATGGGGCCGCCCCATGGATCCCGGCGCAAGGCCGGGATGACGAGGCGGGGGCGGTTAAGGCCTAAGCCTTTTTCGCCGCCGAGCGCCGGATCGCCTCGTTGATCTCCGCGATCGAGCGCTCGATCGCCGCGTCGTCGAGGTCGTCCACCAGCGTGTCGAGCACGCCGGCCTGGATGGTCGAGGCGAACACGCCGTCGCTGATGCTGTCGGTGGAGATGCCGCGGGTGGACTCGAAGGTGTCCGGCGTTTCCCACTCCATCGCGATGACGGTCACGTTGTCCGAGGTGTCGCCGCCGTTGCGCAGCGCGCTCTCGACGAGGTCGGGCACGGCTTCCGACACCGGCTTGGTGGCCAGGTCGTGGACGATCGCGTCGTCCTCCAGGCTGCTCCACAGGCCGTCGGAGCACAGCAGGATCTTGTCGCCCTGCTGCAGCTGCACGGGGCCGGTGACGTCGAAGACCGGCTTGGTCGGGGAACCCAGGCAGGTGAACAGGATGTTGCGGTTGATCCGGTCCATGCGGATCACGCCGGCGTTCTGCTGTTCCAGGTACGAGTGGTCGCGGGTGCGCGTGAGCAGCTCGCCGCCGCGCACGACGTACAGCCGCGAATCGCCGCAGTGCACCCAGGTGGCGTGCTGGCCCTGCACGATGGCGGCCACCAGCGTGGTGCGCGGCGTGTCGAGCATGCCCTTCTCGCTGGCGTAGCGGATGATCTGGTGGTGCGCCGCCATGAGCGCGACCGAGAGGAACTCGGTGACGTCCTTGACGACGGGCCGCGCTTCCTTTTGGTACAGCGCCGAGATGGTCTGCAAGGCCAGCTGCGCCGCCACCTCGCCCTCGGGGTGCCCGCCCATGCCGTCGGCCAGCAGGAACAGGCCCGACTCGCGGGTGTAGCAATAGCCCATCCGGTCTTCGTTCTTCTCGCGGCCGCCCTTGCGGCTGATCTGGAAGACCGAGAATTTCATGTCGACCTCCGCCGAGCCGCCTCAAGGAGGTCGAAGCCCCCTCGGGGGGCAGCGTCGCGAATGCGGAAAGCGTGGGGGCTCATTTGAGCTTCGCCCCGATGCCGCTGCGGCGCATGGACTTCTTGGTGTCGCTCACCATGTTGTCGAACTGGAGCCGCATCTTTTCACCGACCGAGAGCTTCGTGTAGCGCCGCTCGCCTTCCCGGCTCAGCTCCTTCTGGAGCGCGAACACCGACTGGGGACGGGACAGCGGGTCGAGCGACATGCACCATTCGACCACCTCGATGAGGTTGTCGGAGTAGACGCCGCGCAGGCGGGACAGGGCGAGCGACAGGCGGTCCTTCTCCAGTCGCTGCGGCGCATCGTTCGGGGGGTAACCCTGCATGCAGGCGTAGATGCAGGCGCCGATCGCGTAGATGTCCGTCCAGGGGCCCATGGAGGAGTCCCGGCGGTACATCTCGGGGGCGGCGAAGCCCGGCGTGTACATGGGGCGGATGAAGTTGCCTTCCTTGGACAGCACTTCGCGCGCGGCGCCGAAATCGATCATCACGGCGCGGTTGTCGTCCGTGATGAAGATGTTGGCAGGCTTGATGTCCAGGTGCAACATCTTGTGCTGGTGCACGATGCGCAAGCCCCGCAGGATCTCGTCGAACAGCGACCGGATGGTCGATTCGCGGAACACCTTCTGCTTCTTCAGCTCGCGGGCGGTGATGATGAAGTCCTGCAGGGTCGCGCCCTCCAGGTAGTTCATCACCATGTAGACGGTCTCGTTCTCCCGGAAGAAGTTCAGCACGCTCACCACCGAGGAGTGGGAGATCTGCGCGAGCGAACGGCCTTCCTCGAAGAAGCTTTTCAGGCCCAGGCGGTAGAGGGAGAGCTTTTCCGGGGCGACCTGGGGCAGGAGCTCACCGGGCGGGCGGGTGGCCAGGGACGAAGGCAGGTATTCCTTGATGGCGACCTGCTGCCCTTCGTTGTCCACCGCGAGGTAGACGACGCCAAAGCCTCCCGCGGACAGCTTGCGGACCACACGGTAGCCACCGATCACGGTATCCGGCGGCAGAGGCGCCGGTTTCAGCTTTGACATAATTTGATGCTGGTGGGGCGCTACAGCCCTCCCCTGATCCCCGAAATCCCCGCAACGACTTCAAAGACTCCTCTTCATGGCAGTTTACAGCATGACCGGTTACGCCTCGGCGCAACACAGCCCCGGGACGTCACCGGCAAGCCACGATGGAGGCAAGACTGCAACAGGTGCGCGCCTGGGGCTGGAAATCCGCTCCGTCAACAGCCGCTTCCTGGACCTGTCCTTCCGCCTCGGGGAGGAGCTGCGCGCCCACGAACCCGCCTTGCGGGAGCTGATCGCGGGCCGCGTGAAGCGCGGGAAGGTGGAAGTGCGCGCCGGCGTCGAGGGCACGGGGGCGGAGATCGCCCGCGAACCCTCCATGGCCACCCTGCAGCGCCTCGCCGCGGTGCAGGACACGGTGAAGACCTGGATGCCCACGGCCGCCGACCTGTCGGTGGCCGAAGTCCTGCGCCTGGCCGCCTCCGAAGGCGACACCAGCATCGACTGGGGCGAGAGCCTGCAACAGATTGCGACAAATGCGCTCGAGGACCTGGTCGCGGCCCGCGAGCGCGAGGGCGCCCGCCTGGCGAAGATGCTGCTCGGGCACCTGCAGCAGCTGCGCGCCCTGGCCGAACAGGCCAGGCCCCTGGTGCCCCAGCTCGTGGAGCAGCAGCGCCAGAAGTTCCTGGAGCGCTGGAAGGAGGCCATGGCCCTGGGCGAAGGCTCCGCCACGCCCGAGGCGGCCCAGGACCGCGCCCTGACCGAGGCGACCGCCTTCGCGATCCGCATCGACGTCGCCGAGGAACTGACCCGCCTGGCCGCCCACCTCGACGAGATCGAGCGGCTGGTGAAGAAGGGCGGCGAGATCGGCAAGCGCCTGGACTTCCTGATCCAGGAGCTGCACCGCGAGGCCAACACGCTGGGCTCGAAGTCCGCCACCCTGGAGCTCACGAAGATCTCGGTCGACATGAAGGTGCTGATCGAGCAGATGCGGGAACAGGTCCAGAACATCGAATAGCGATCGTCGATAATCCGTCATGGACTACCCCGGCAACCTGTTCGTCGTCGCGGCTCCCTCCGGTGCCGGCAAGTCCAGCCTGGTGAAAGCCCTGCTGGAGCTCGATTCCCACGTCCAGCCCTCCGTCTCGCACACCACCCGCGCCCCGCGCGGGCAGGAAAAGCACGGGCGCGAGTACTTCTTCGTCCCCGAAGCGGAGTTCGACCAGATGGTGCTGGCCGACGCTTTCGTGGAATGGGCCCACGTCCACGGCAAGCGCTACGGCACCTCGAAGAAGGCCATCGAGGACCGCATCGCCCACGGGCACGACGTGATCCTGGAGATCGACTGGCAGGGGGCGCTGCAGATCAAGCGCATCTTCGCCAACGCGGTGCTGGTCTTCATCCTGCCCCCCAGCTGGGACGAACTGCGCTCGCGCCTGGAGCGCCGCGGCGAGGACGCGCCCGAGGTCATCGAAACCCGGCTGCGCAATGCGGCTGCCGAAATGGCGCAGTGCAAGGAATTCGATTTCGTTATAATCAACGAGTTATTTGAGCGCGCGCTTTTTGACCTCAAAGCGATCGTGCATGCCCAGCGCCTGAAGTACGTGTCCCAGAAGCGCCTTCGCGCCGAATGCTTCCAGGCCCTCGGGCTCTGAAACCCCACCCCGGAGAGAGATTCATGGCCCGTATCACCGTCGAAGACTGCCTCGAGAAGATCCCGAACCGCTTCCAGCTGGTGCTGGCCGCGACCTACCGCGCCCGCATGCTGAGCCAGGGCCATGCGCCCAAGATCGAGAGCAAGAACAAGCCGGGCGTGACCGCCCTGCGCGAGATCGCCGAAGGCAAGATCGGCCTGGAGATGCTCAAGAAGGTCCCGGGCTGAAGCTCGCCTCCCTCGCACGAAAGCCGCCCTCGGGCGGCTTTTTGCTTTGATGGCTACGCAGGGACTAGGGCTTAGGGATTAGGGGCTAGGGAAAACCGCCCCCATCTAACCCCTAGCCCCTAATCCCTAGCCCCTAGCCCCTATCATGTCCCCATGAGCGCGGTGCTTCCCACCACCTCGGGCAAACGGCCCAGCAGCCCGATCCTGCCCTCCCCTGCCGCCGCGAACGCCGCCGCGGCCAGCTTTGCCGCTCTCACGGCCCGCCTCGACTACCTGGACCCGGCCGAAGTGGACCTGGTCCGCAAGGCCTACCGCTTCGCCGACGAATCGCACCTGGGCCAGATGCGGGCGAGCGGCGAGCCCTACATCACCCACCCGATCGCCGTCGCCGCGCAATGCGCCGAGTGGAAGCTCGACGCGCAGGCGCTCATGGCGGCGCTGCTGCACGACGCGATCGAGGACTGCGGCGTCACCAAGCACCAGCTGATCGAGCGCTTCGGCGCCGCGGTGGCCGACCTCGTCGACGGCCTCACCAAGCTGGACAAGCTGCAGTTCAACACCCGCGAGGAGAACCAGGCCGAGAGCTTCCGCAAGATGCTGCTGGCCATGGCGCGCGACGTGCGCGTCATCCTCGTGAAGCTGGCCGACCGCACGCACAACATGCGCACGCTGGAAGACGTGCCGCGCGAGAAGTGGCACCGCATCGCCAGCGAGACGCTCGACATCTACGCGCCCATCGCGCACCGGCTCGGCCTGAACCAGACCTACCGCGAGCTGCAGGAGCTGTCGTTCAAGTACCTGCGGCCCTGGCGCTACGCGGTGCTGGCCAAGGCGGTGTCGCGCGCCCGCAGTCGCCGGCGCGACCTGATCCAGAAGGTGCACCGCGACATCGAGAACGCCTTCGACGCGGCGAACATGAAGGTGCGGATCTCCGGGCGCGAGAAGACGCTCTTCTCCATCTACAAGAAGATGGACGAGAAGCACCTGTCCTTCGCGCAGGTGACGGACATCTACGGCTTCCGCATCATCGTGCCGACGGTGACGGACTGCTATACGGCCATGGGCCTGCTGCACCAGCTGTACAAGCCGGTGCCCGGCAAGTTCAAGGACCACATCGCCATCCCCAAGATCAACGGCTACCAGTCGCTGCACACGACGCTGGTGGGCCCGTCCGGGGTGAACGTGGAGTTCCAGCTGCGCACCGAGGCCATGCACCTGGTGGCCGAGTCGGGCGTGGCAGCGCATTGGCTGTACAAGGCGAGCGTGCCGCAGGAAGAAGGCACCGAGCGCCTGGGCACCAAGTGGCTGCAGTCGCTGCTGGACATCCAGAACGAGACGCGCGACGCGGCGGAGTTCTGGGACCACGTGAAGATCGACCTCTTCCCGGACGCCGTCTACGTGTTCACGCCCAAGAGCCAGATCCTGGCGCTGCCGCGCGGCGCGACGGTGGTCGACTTCGCCTATGCCATCCACTCGGACGTGGGCGACCACACGGTGGCCGCGCGCATCAACGGCGCGCAGGTGCCGCTGCGCAGCGAGCTGAAGAACGGCGACGTGGTGGAAGTGGTGACGGCGCCCGTGTCCACGCCCAATCCCGCGTGGCTGGGCTTCGTGCGCACGGGCCGCGCGCGCTCCAAGATCCGCCACCACCTGAAGACGCTGGCGCAGGCCGAGTCGCAGCAGCTCGGCGAAAAGCTCCTCGCGCAGGCGCTGCGCGCCGAGGGCATGGAGAAGCTGCCGCCGGACGACGAGAAGTACCACGGGTTGTGGGAGAAGCTGCTGCGCTTCACCGGCAACCGCAGCCGCGCCGAGCTGCTGACGGACCTCGGCCTCGGCAAGCGCATCGCGGGCATCGTGGCCAAGCGCCTGATGACGCTGCTGTCCGAGATGGGGCAGAAGCCGGACGCGCTCCTGATCAGCCGCGAACGCTTCACGGCGCACGAGAACGTCTCGCAAGGCGGCCTCACGCTGGACGGCAGCGAGAACGCCTCGGTGCAGTTCGCGAGCTGCTGCCGGCCCGTGCCGGGCGATTCCATCCTGGGTTACCTCGGGCGCGGCGAAGGCCTGGTCGTTCACACCACCGACTGCACCGTCGCGAAGCGGCTGCAGCACAAGGACGCCGAGCGCTTCATCGGCGTGGAGTGGGCCGACGAGCCGCTGCGCTCCTTCGAGACGGGCGTGCTGGTCACGGTCGCCAACGGCAAGGGTGCCCTGGCCCGCGTGGCCGCCGCGCTGGCGAACGCCGAAGCGGACATCACGCACGTGGACATGGACGACGAGGCGAAGCAGGACGCGACGGACCTGCGCTTCGTGGTGTCGGTGCGGGACCGGACGCACCTGGAGTCGGTGCTGAGGAACTTGCGGCGGACGCCGAGCGTGATGAACGCGGTGAGGATCCGGCCGGGGTCTTGATTGCTGGGGTGCGCTTCGCGCAACCCAGCCTACGAAGACCGATGCCCCGGTAGGCTGGGTTGCGCGAAGCGCACCCCAGCAAACAGCCCTGGTCCCCCGCTAGTGCGCCGCCACCGGCGCCGGATACTCCACCTTCAGGATCTCCACCTCCTTCACCCCCGCCGGCGTTACCAGCTTCACCACGTCGCCTTCGCGCGCCTTCAGCAGCGCGCGAGCGATGGGCGAGATCCAGCTCACCTGGCCGTGCGCGCTGTCGGCCTCGTCGATGCCCATGATGGTGATGGTGCGCTCCACGCCCGTGTCTTCCTCCGCGTACGTCACCGTCGCCCCGAAGAACACCTGGTCGTGCCCGTGGTGCAGGGAAGGATCCGTGACCTCCGCGATCTCCAGGCGCTTGGTGAGGAAGCGGATGCGGCGGTCGATCTCGCGCAGGCGCTTCTTGCCATACAGGTAGTCGCCGTTCTCGGACCGGTCGCCGTTGCTCGCCGCCCAGTGCACCACTTCGACCACCTTGGGCCGCTCCTCGTCGATCAGGTGCAGCAGCTCGGACCGCAGGCGCGCGTAGCCCTGCGGAGTGATGTAGTTCTTGCCGCCCGCGGGCAGCGGCGGCAGTGCGCCGCCGTCCTCGTCGTCGTCGTTGTCGGTTTCGCGCGTGAACGCCTTGCTCATGCGGCCAAGCATAACGAGTGCGCGCGGCCAGCGACATCGCAGCCGTCCTACAGCGCGAAGGGCGGCCTTCCGTATGGCCGAGCCGCCTGGCGGCCGCACGATGCAGCGTCCGAGGAGCGACCGCATGACCCTGGAAAGCCGCCCGCCCGCCATCAACCCCACCGCCGAAGACGCGTACTGGCGCGACGCCTATCGCCGCGAGCCCTACTACCGCAGCGAGCTCACGTACGACGACTACGCGCCCGCCTACCGCGTCGGCTACACCGGTCCCGTGCGGCGCAGCGGCGAATTCGAGCAGCTCGAACCGCAGCTAAAGGACGACTTCGACCGCGTCCGCGGCAAGTCCCGATTGCGCTGGGAAGAGGCCCGGGAAGCCACCCGCGCCGCCTGGCGGCGGGCCACGCGCAACGAACACCCGCACTGAATCACAACTTTTCTGGTCGTTCTCCCCTGAATAAGGGGCTGCGGTCCGGCGGGCGCTGCCTAGAATGAGCCCACTCGGCTCTCGCCGCGTTCGCGCGCGGCCCGCTGCTCGTGGCCAATGCCTCTTTCGCCCGCAACCCGCCCGGTGGCGCCATGCCGTCGCCGACGCGCCCGCTCGTCGCCGTGCTGCCGTTCACGCCGCAAGGCGAAGGCGAGTCGCTGCGCCTCCTGTGCACCGAGCTCGCCGACCGCCTGCGCGACCGCCTCGCGCAGGACCCGGCGATGCAGGCCATCCTGATCAGCTCGGACTTCCTCGCCAAGGCACCGCCGCACGCGCTGGAACTGATCTGCCGCGAGCTGGGCGTCGGCCACCTGATCTCCGGCCGGTGCCATGCCACGGGCAAGGAGCCGTCGGTGTACGTGGAGCTCACCGACACGCGCGACTGGTGCATCCGCTGGGCCGAGTTCTACGGCGGCGGCGCGCGCGCCCTGCTCGCCGAAGACAGCCAGGCGATGGCGCAGCTCGTGCACGAACTGCGCAGCGAGCTGCTGGTGCACGCCGGCGCCCACGGCCGCTGGTAAACCCGTTCCGCCTTTTGGGGGATTTGCACCGACGGTGCCCTCCCTAGCATGGCCATGCCGGGAGGAGAACAACATGGCCAGCTACTTCGTCGCGACGCGCGCCGCCGGGGGCGCGCATGCGGTGCACGACCGCAGCCGCTGCCCGCCGGGAGCCTTCCCGCGGCAGGACGCCGAGTACCTCGGCGAGTTCCTCGATTCGGCGCAAGCCGTCGCCGTCGCCCGCCTCCGCTACGTGCACGTCGCCGCCTGCTCCTGCTGCCTGTGCGTCCGCGCGCCGGCCGTGCGGGCCGCGACGGTCACCGCCGGCTCGCTCCGCTCCTGACCGGCGCGCGTCCGCCCGCGGGCGTCAACGCCGTCCTACGTCAACAGTTCGAGCGCCGCGCCCATACTGGGCCGGCATGCAGCTCAACCCCGTCGATCTCCTGCTGGTCGCCATCGTGCTGGTCGGTGCGTGGGCCGGCTGGTCGCGCGGCTTCCTCTTCGCTGCGCTCGACCTCCTCACGCTGGCGGTGAGCCTCGCCGCGGCGTTCCTGGGGTGGCGCGAGATCGCGGACCTGGTGAACGGCGCGGCGCCCGCGCTCGGCGTGTGGATCGCGCCGCTGTCCTTCGTCGTCATCTTCCTCCTCGTGCACTTCCTCCTCGGCCTGGTGGTGCTGCGCCTGCTGCGGCGGCTGCCCGGCAAGGTGCACGGCCATGGCATGAACCGCGCGCTCGGCATCGTGCCGGGCGCCGCCAACGGGCTCGTGCACGCGGTGGTCGCGGCCGTGCTGCTGCTCACGCTGCCGCTCGGTGCGCGGGTGGGCACCTGGGCCCACGACAGCGCGCTCGCCACGCGCTTCTCCGCGCCGGCGGAATGGGTGGAGGCGCAGCTCGCGCAGATCTTCGATCCCGCCGTCGAGCGGACGCTGCGCGTGGTGACCGTCAAGCCGGAGTCGCGCGAAGGCGTCCCGCTCGCGTTCCACGTCGCCGAAGCGCCGCCGCGCCCCGATCTCGAGGCGCAGATGCTCGACCTCGTGAACGCCGAGCGGCGCTCGGCGGGACTGGAGGCGGTGAAGCCCGACCCCGTGCTCACGCAGGTCGCGCGCGCGCACAGCCAGGACATGTTCGCGCGCGGCTACTTCTCGCACTACACGCCCGAGGGGCGCGACCTCGAGGACCGCCTGCGCACGGCGCGCATCGGCTACCTCACGGCCGGCGAGAACCTCGCGCTCGCGCCCTCCCTCTACACCGCGCACACCGGGCTGATGCACTCGCCGGGCCACCGCGCGAACATCCTCCGCCCGCAGTTCGGGCGCCTGGGCATCGGCATCCTCGATGGCGGCATCCACGGCCTGATGGTCACGCAGGCGTTCCGCAACTGACATGAAGGACGTCGAGGCGTTGACTCCCACTCCTGCCGATCCGCGCGAGGCCGCGGAGGCGGCCGGGCTCGTGTACGTGAGCGACGAGGACCGCGGCATCCGGCGCGAGCGCCAGGGCGACAGCTTCGCGTACTACAAGCCCAACGGCGACAAGCTCACGGACGAGACCGCTCTGGAGCGCATCCGCAAGCTCGCGGTCCCGCCCGCGTACACCGACGTGTGGATCTGCCCGAAGGCCAACGGGCACCTGCAGGCCACGGGGCGGGATGCGCGGGGCCGCAAGCAGTACCGCTACCACCCCGACTTCCGGGCGGCGCGCGAGAGCACCAAGTACGAGCACATGCTGGCGTTCGCCAGGGCGCTGCCGGCGATCCGCGCGAAGCTCGCCGAGCACATGGCGCTGCGCGGCCTCTCGCGCGAGAAGGTGCTGGCCACGGTGGTGCACCTGCTGGAGACGACGCTGATCCGCGTCGGCAACGACGACTACGCCAGGGAGAACAAGAGCTACGGCCTCACCACCTTGCGCAACCCGCACGTGAAGGTGGACGGCTCGGAGCTGCGTTTCCAGTTCAAGGGCAAGAGCGGCAAGATGTGGCGGCTGCAGGTGAAGGACCGCCGCATCGCCAAGATCATCCGCGCCTGCCAGGACCTGCCGGGGCAGCGCCTGTTCCAGTACAAGGACGACGAGGGCGAAGTGCGCGAGGTGACTTCCGCGGACGTGAATGCGTACCTGAAGGAGATCACGGGCGCCGACGTCACGGCGAAGGACTTCCGCACCTGGGCGGGCACGGTGATGGCGGCACTGGCCTTGCGCGAGTTCGAGACCGCGGAGACCAAGGCGACGCAGAAGAAGAACCTGAAGGAGGCGATCGAGCGCGTGTCCTCGCGCCTGGGCAACACCCCGACCATCTGCCGCAAGTGCTACATCCACCCCGAGGTGCTCAACGCGTACGTCGAGGGCAGCCTTCGGCTGGAGGTGAAGGACGGGGTGGAAGAAGGCCTGCTGAAGCCCGAGGAAGCCGCGGTGCTGGCGATGCTGGAGACGCGGCTGAAGCGGACGCTGGAGGACTCGCTGAAGGACAGTCTGGCGGAGGTGAAGAAAAAGAAGCAGCGGGTTGCGCGGAGATAGCTGGGGTGCGCTGCGCGCAACCCAGCCTACGAGGCCGCGCACGAGGTAGCCCGACGAAAGCGGCGCACGCAGTGCAGGCTGTAGGCCGGGTTCGCCGCAGGCGACCCCAGCCAGCTCGATCACTTCGCGGACAACGCCTGTGACGACCACGACGGCGCAGCTGATGGAGTGCCTGCGGCAGGCTGCTGGCGAACGAGGTGCCGGCACTTCACCAGGATCCGCAGCACCTCGGCGACGCTCCAGGCCTGCGCGACGCAGCCGCGGGGCGTGAAGGGCGGCTCGGCGTCGAAGATTTCGCTGATCTGGCCGATGCCTGCTTCGCCCAGGTGGGCCGCGAAGCCCTCGATCAGCTGTTCGATGCCGCGGCCGTCGTCCGGATGCACCTTCAGCCAGGCATCGGCGAACGGGCCCGCGAGCCACCCCCACACCGTGCCCTGGTGATAGGCCGCATCGCGGGAGCGCAGGTCGCCGTCGTAATGCGATTTGTAGTCCGGATGGCCCGGCGCCAGGGAGCGCAGGCCCACGGGCGTGACCAGCAGGCGCTGCACGACGTCCAGCACCGTGCGCCACTTCTGCGGGTCCAGCACGGGGTGGGGCAGCGAGATCGCCAGCACCTGGTTGGGCCGGATCGCGGCGTCGTCGCCGCCGGATTCCGCGTCGACCACGTCGTAGAGGCAGTTCGCCTGCGCGTTCCAGAAGCGCTGGTTGAAGCTCTCGTACACGCGGTGCGCATGGCGCGCCATCTCGTGCGCGCGCTGCTCGTCGCCTTCTTCCCGCAGCCAGCGCTCCATGAGGCGCAGCGCGTTGTAGAACAGCGCGTTCAGCTCCACCGCCTTGCCGCGCCGCGGCGTGACGACCCAGCCTTCCACCTTCGCGTCCATCCACGTGAGCTGGTAGCCCTCGGCGCCCTGCTTCAGCAGGCCGTCGCGCGGGTCCACGCCGATGTTGAAGCGCGTGCCGCGCAGGTGGTGCGCGATGATGTCCAGGAACTTGGGGATCGCGTGGCGCAGCGTCAGGCGGTCGCCCGTGACCTGCACGTAGCGGTCCATCGCGTGGAAGAACCACAGGGTCGCGTCGGCGGTGTGGTACAGGCCTTCGTTCTGCCCCTCGGGGAACATGTTGGGGATGAGGCCGTCCTTCACGTAGTGCAGGAACGTGCGCAGGATGTAGCCCGCCTCCGAGTGCCGCCCCGTGCAGAGCGTCAGCCCTTCGAGGCTGATCATCGTGTCGCGGCCCCAGTCGGTGAACCAGTGGTAGCCCGCGATGACGGTGCGGGCCTGGTCGCCTTCGGCGAGCGCGCGCGCCGCATCGGCCTGCCGGCTGAAGGGCGCGATGATGAACTGGTCGGCCGCGAGCACCAGCTCGCCCGCGCGCCCGCTGCGCGCGGCCGGGTCGGCCTGCTCCAGCAGCTTCTCGCGGCGCGTGAATTCGGCCTGCAGCGCCTGCTGCGGCGTCATCGCATGCATGGTGTCCCAGCTCTCGGTGGACGCGACCAGCGTGCATTCCTCGCCCGGGCCCAGCATCGCGCGGAAGCGGCCGGGCGTCCACGTGCGGCCGCGCGAAGGATAGCCGCGGGACGCCTCGATGCGGTAGAAGAACTCCTCGAAGCTGCCGCCTTCCAGCACGAGGTCGGCGTCGTGGCCCTGCAGCGTCATGCGCAATGGCGGCAGCGCGCGGTTGGAGACCGACTGCACCTCGAGCCGGCGCTCCATCACCTGGATGCAGCAGTGCTCGTCGAGGCCCTGCTCCACCGGCATCTCGTGGCCGCGGAAATGCAGGCGCGGGCGCAGGATCAGGCGCACGCGGTCCTTGCCACGGACCATGCGGTAGTTCACGTGCACCGTGTTCTGCCCGTAGGGCAGCAGGATGCGCTTCTCGATGACCGTGTCGCCCACGTGGAAGGTCCACACCGGCAGGCCCATCTCGAGGCGGAACTCCGTCAGGAACTCGGGCATCTCGAATGGCGTGTCCGGCCGCTCCTCGCCCGCGAGCCGCACGAGGTTGCGGTCCGGCATGCGCAGCCATTCGCCGAGGTGGCTGAGCATCACCGTGCGGCCGATCGGCGTGGGCAGCGCCGCGATCAGCAGGCCGTGGTAGCGGCGGGTGGCCACGCCGGCCACCGAGCCCGAGGCGTAGCCGCCGAGGCCGTTGGTGACGAGCCATTCGCGGGTGAGCAGGTGCTCGGGGTGTTCCTGCGCGTCCTGCCACGGCACGCGGTTCAGGATGGCATCAGCCATCGTCGTCCTCCATGGTTCGCGGGGCGAGCACCGCCAGCGCGTGCGCAGGCAGGCGCCAGCTGTGCTCCCCGTCCGGTTCGATCATTCCATTGCCGCCGTAGCGCGGGTCCTCGCTGTTCCACAGGAGCTGCCAGCGGCAGCCCGCGGGCGGCGCGAGCAGCGGCTCCGGCATCGGGTAGAGCGGCAAGGTGGGCCCGAGGTTCACCACCAGCAGGCGGTCGTCGCCGGCCTCGTCGAGGAAGCGCAGCAGGAAGGCCTCGGGGCCCAGCACCGCACCATGCATGCGTTGCGCGTCGCAGCGCGAGAACACCGGGTCCTCGCGCCGCAGCCGCAGCAGGTCGCGATGCAGCGCGACGACGTGCGCGTTGCGCTCGCGTTCGCCGTGGTCCAGCTTGCAGCGGCGGAAGGTCTCTTCGTCGGCGGGCACGGCGAGCAGCTTGCCACCATCCTCGCTCGCGATGTTGGGGAACTGGGTGAGGAATTCGTGGCGCCCCTTGCGGATCAGCGTGTTCAGCTCGTCCTCGTGCCGCGCGAAGTACAGGAAGGGCGCGCTCGCGGCGAACTCCTGGCCCATGAACAGCAGCGGCGTGCAAGGCGTGAGCAGCATCAGCGCGGTGAGCGCGCGGAAGCGGCCCGGCGAGGTGAGCTGGTGCAGGCGCTGCCCGCGCGCGCTGTTGGCCACCTGGTCGTGGTTCTGCAGGAACTGGATGAAGGCGGTGGCCGGCAGGTCCAGCGAAGGATGGCCGCGGCGCTTCTTCTGCCACGCGTAGAACTGGCCCTGGTAGAGGAAGCCCCACTTCAGCGAGGAGATCAGCTCCTGCGGCGTGCCGCGCGTCTCCGAGAAATACGCCTCGCAGCCGCCGGTCGCGGCGACCGTGGCGCTGTGGTGGAAGTCGTCGTTCCAGAGCGCGTCGACGCCCATGCCGCCGCGCCCGGGCGGACGCGCCAGCTCCGCGTGCTGGGGTTCGTTCTCCGCCGAGATGTAGATGCTGCGACCCGGCGCCGCCGCGCGTGCACGCTCGACGATCTCGGCCACGATGTACTTCTCGCTCGCATCGAAGAGGCACTGCGTGGCGTCGAGCCGCAGCCCGTCGAAGTGGAACTCGTCGATCCAGTACGCCGCGTTGCAGGCGAAGAACTCGCGCACCGGAGCGCCGTTCTCGCCATCGAAGTTGATCGCGTCGCCCCACTCGTTGTCGTACTTGCTGCTGACGTAGTCGCGTGAAAAGCGGGTGACGTAGTTGCCGCTGGGACCGAAGTGGTTGTAGACCACGTCCAGGATCACGCCGAGGCCGAGCGCGTGCGCGCGGTCGATGAAGTGGCGCAGGTCGTCCGGCGTGCCGTAGAGGCGCGTGGGCGCGAACAGGTTGACGCCGTCGTAGCCCCAGCCGAAGGGGCCGTTGAATTCGTTCACCGGCATCAGCTCGATGACGGTGATGCCCACGTCCTTCAGGAACGGGAGGTGCTCCTCGGCGGCGCGGTACGTGCCTTCGGGCGTGAAGGTGCCGATGTGCATCTCGTAGAGCACCTGCCCCCGCGCGGTGACGCCGCGCCAGTCCGCGTCCGTCCAGCGGTAGGCATCCAGCGCGACCACCTCCGAAGGGCCATGCGGTCCTTCCGGCTGCCAGCGTGAGGCGGGGTCGGGGAAGGTGTCGCCGCCGTCGAGGCGGAAGCGGTAGCGCGCGCCGGGCTCGGCGTGGTCGGCGAAGCCGGAAAAGTAGCCGTCGCCCTCGTGCCGCAAGGGCACGGCCGCCGCAACGCCGTCGAACACGACGTCCACGCGCTTCGCCGCGGGCGCCCACACGCGGAAATGCGTTCCCTCCCGCGGGCGGTACTCGGCTCCGATCGGAAGGCGTCTTCTGCTGCTTGTTGTCATTTCGTCCTGCGAGGGGAGGCGCTTTCATTTTGCGATGCAGCAACGCGGCGGTGCGTGAGCAGCCGTGTCGGTCGCGTGCAGGACATGTCGGTCAGCGCCATGCGGTGCCCAGGGCTCGCACCCGGGCTGGGCATCCGATCAGGAGGGAAAGGCCGCGCGACTGCGCGGAGGCTCAGCGCGCGAGCGCCGCCGCGCCCTGGGATTGCCAGGCGCGGCGTTCGCGGCCGATGTCGCGCAGGGACGTGAAGAGGAAGGTGCCCTGGTGCAGGTCCACGCCCGCGTACCACTGGCAATAGGCCGTGTCGCCGCTCACGGCGCGGACCACCATCGGCGGGCCGCCTGCCTTGAGCCGGACCACGTCTCCTGCTTCGAATTGCTCGTTGCCGATCACGCGGCCATTCTCGCCGCGTCGGGTGGCTCGGCCGTGTGGGCGGGAGCCCCGGCCGGGGTAGGACTCGTACTACACAGGACGAGCGCCGTCTCCGCAAGCGGCCAAAGAGAAAGGGCTGCATCCGGATGGATGCAGCCCTTCGATTTGGCGCGGCTGGCAGGATTCGAACCCACGACCCCTTGGTTCGTAGCCAAGTACTCTATCCAACTGAGCTACAGCCGCGAAGCCATGAAGTATAGCAGGATCTTCGGAGCCCTTCCCGGCCGGGCCCGGGCGAGACTGTCAGATGGCTTGCACCGCCTGCAAGCGGGCGATCTCGGCGTCCCCGCGACCCAGCTCGCGCAGGATCGCTTCCGTGTGCTGGCCCACGGCCGGAATGGGGTCCATGCGGTAGTCGAAGCCGCTGTGCACCCCCGGCGGCAGCAAGGCCTGCAGCGCTCCCGCCGGTGACCCGACCGAAGCGAAGCGCCCGCGGGACTGCAGCTGCGGATGCTGCCAGACGTCCGCGATCGTGTTCACGTGGGCATTGGCGATCTGCGCTTCTTCCAGGCGGGCAATCACCTGCCTGGCGTCCATCTGCCCGAACACCTCCAGGATGATCGCGGCCAAGGCCTCCCGGTTCGCGTTGCGCCGGCTGTTGTTCTCGAAGCGCGGGTCCGTGGCCAGCCCCGGCTGCAGCAGCACCCTCTCGCAGAACAGCTTCCATTCGCGCTCGTTCTGCAACCCCAGCATCACGGTCTTGCCATCGCCGGTCGCGAACGGGCCGTAGGGATAGATCGTCGCGTGCGACGCCCCGCTGCGCGGCGGCGGCTCGGCGCCCTCGTAGGCGTAGTAGAGCGGGAAGCCCATCCACTCGCCCAGCGCTTCGAGCATGGAGACGTCCACGTGCGAGCCCTCGCCCGTCTTCTGCCGCTGCAGCAGCGCCGCGAGCACGCCCGTGTACGCGTACATGCCCGCCGCGATGTCCGCGATGGAGATGCCCGCCTTGGACGGCTGTTCCGGCGTGCCGGTGACCGACAGGAAGCCGGCTTCGCTCTGGATCAGGAGGTCGTAGGCCTTCTTGTCGCGGTACGGGCCATCGTTGCCGTAGCCGGAGATGTCGCAGACGACCAGGCGCGGGTGCCGCTCGCGCAGCTTCGCGTAGCTGAAGCCCATGCGGTCGGCCGCACCCGGAGCGAGGTTCTGCACCAGCACGTCGGCGCGGGCCAGCAGGTCGTCCAGGACCGCGAGCGCCTCCGGCTGCTTCAGGTCCAGGGTCAGGCTTTCCTTGGAGCGGTTCACCCACACGAAGTGCGAGGCCAGGCCCTGCGTGCGCGCGTCGTAGGCGCGGGCGAAGTCGCCGACGCCGGGCCGCTCCACCTTGATCACGCGAGCGCCGAGGTCGGCGAGCTGGCGCGTGCAGAAGGGAGCGGCGATCGCGTGCTCCAGGGAGACGACCGTGATGCCGTCCAGGGGCCTCGTCATCAAAAGCTCCGCGGCAGCCCGAGCAGGTGCTCGGCCACGTAGGAGTACACCAGGTTCGTCGAGATCGGCGCCACCTGGTACAGCCGCGTCTCGCGGAACTTGCGCTCCACGTCGTATTCGTGCGCGAAGCCGAAGCCGCCGTGCGTCTGCAGGCACATGTCCGCGGCCTGCCACGAGGCTTTCGCGGCCAGGTACTTCGCCATGTTCGCCTCGCCGCCGCAAGGCTTGTGCGCGTCGAACAGCTCGCAGGCCTTGAAGCGCATCAGGTTCGCGGCTTCCGTCTCGATGTAGGCATCCGCGATGGGGAACGCGACGCCCTGGTTCTGCCCGATCGGGCGGTTGAACACCACGCGCTCGCTGGCGTAGCGCCGCGCCTTCTCCACGAACCAGTAGGCATCGCCTATGCACTCGGCGGCGATCAGCGTGCGCTCCGCATTCAGCCCGTCCAGGATGTAGCGGAAGCCGAGGCCCTCGGTGCCGATCAGGTTCTCGGCCGGGATCTCCAGGTTGTCGAAGAACACCTCGTTGGTCTCGTGGTTCACCATGTTCGGGATCGGCCGCACCGTCATGCCCTTGCCGATGGCCTGGTGCAGGTCCACGAGGAAGATGCTCATGCCTTCGCTCTTCTTCTTCACCTCCGCCAGCGGCGTGGTGCGCGCCAGCAGGATCATCAGGTCCGAGTGCTGGATGCGCGAGATCCAGACTTTCTGGCCGTTGACGACATAGCGGTCGCCCTTCTTCACGGCCGTGGTCTTGAGCTGGGTGGTGTCGGTGCCCGTCGTCGGCTCCGTGACCGCCATGGACTGCAGCCGCAGCTTGCCGCTCGCGATGCCGGGCAGGTACTGCTGCTTCTGCGCGGGCGAGCCGTGGCGCAGCAGCGTGCCCATGTTGTACATCTGGCCATGGCAGGAGCCGGCGTTGCCGCCTGAGAGGTTGATCTCCTCCATGACGACCGACGCTTCCGCCAGCCCGAGGCCGGAGCCGCCGTACTCCTGCGGAATCATCGCCGCCAGCCAGCCCGCCTCGGTCAGCGCGTCGACGAAGGCTTCGGGGTAGCCGCGGTCGGTGTCGACCTTCTGCCAGTAGGCGGAATCGAAGCGGCCGCACAGGTCGCGCAGCGCCTCGCGCATGTCCTGGTACTGGTCGGGAGCGGGAATCGCGGTCTTCATGCGAACGTCGCCTCCGCCTGCATGGTGAGCCAGCCTTCGTGGTCCTGCGCCCAGAGCTGCGCGGCCTTGCCGTCCGCGGAGGGCTTGCCGCCGACGCGGAAGGGATGCAGGTCGAACGTGGGCCGCACGGCCTTGAAGCTGAAGCTGGCAAACCGAGCATCCGGCCGCTGGCGCCGCGCGAGGTCCACCAGCAACGTGGCGATCAGCGGCCCGTGCACGATGAGGCCCGGATAGCCTTCCACCTCCGTCACGTACTTGCGGTCGTAGTGGATGCGGTGGCCGTTGAAGGTGAGCGCGGAATAGCGGAACAGCAGCACGTCGTCCGGCACGATCTCGCGCGACCAGGGCGCGTCCGCGGGCGCGGCCTGCGGCGGAGGCACAGGGTCGCCGGGCTGCGGCGCCGCCCGATAGACGATGTCGTGCTCCTCGGTGAGCGCCACGCCTTGCGCGTTGCGCAGCTCGTGGCGCACCAGCACGAACAGCAGGTCGCCGCTGCGCCCCGCCTTGTGCGTGACCGAGACGATGCGCGACGTGCGCTCCACCGCCTCGCCGACGCGCAGCGGTGCAAGCCACTGCAGGCGGCCGCCCGCCCACATGCGGCGCGGCAGCGGCACGGGCGGCAGGAAGCCGCCGCGCTTCGCATGCCCGTCGGGCCCCAGCTCGCTCTGTCGCGCACTGGGCAGGAAGTAGAGCCAGTGCCAGAGCGGCGGCAGCTCGGTGCCGGCCGCCGGCGCCGGGTCGTCGCGGTCCAGCGTGGCCGAGAGGTTGCGCACCGGGGCTGCCGTGATGTCGTCGCGCAGCGTCTCGCTGCGTCCTTCCCAGCCACGCAGGTGCTGCAGCAGCTCGGGGGTGATGCGGGTGGTCTCCATCGCGCGATGGTATGCCCAAAGCCGTCCCCGCCACCCTGCGCGCGTACTACGCAGGTACGCAGGGGAAGCCCGCGCAGGGTCTTGCATATGATGGGTGCATGACGGCACGCTGGTATTTCGGCTGGAACATCGTCGCCGCGGCGGCAGTCCTCACCCTGCTCTCGACGGGCATGCGCCTGAGCTTCGGGCCGTTCTTCCTGCCCATGGCGCACGACCTGGGCTTCAGCCGCAGCCTGCTGGCCACCATCGTGGCGGTGGGCATGATCACCTACGGCCTCGCCATGCCGCTCGCCGGCGCCCTGATCGCCCGGCACGGCACGCGGCCCGTGCTGCTCGCCGGCACGGTGCTCGTGGTCGGGTCCGTGCTGTGGACCGTCGCCACCACGGACACCACGGCCTTCCTGCTCTCCTTCGGCGTGCTGCTCTCCGTGGGCCTCGCCTTCGTCAGCCCCGTGTCGCTCACGCCGGTGATCAGCCACTGGTTCACGCGCCAGCGCGGCATGGCCTTGTTCTTCCTGTCGACGGGGTCCATGGCCGGCATGGCGGTGATGACGCCGGTGCTCAGCTTCGCGATCCAGGCCTTCGGCTGGCGGCCCACGCTGGTGGGCTTCGCCGCGGCGTTCACCGTCTTCACGCTGCCCGCTGCGCTGTTCGTGATCCGCGATTCCGCGCCGGAGCACACCGACCTGGACCCCTCGGACTTCGCTGCCCAGCGAGCCCGCGCGGGCACGCTGCCGACCAGCCTCAAGCTGAGCGAGGCCATGCGCACCGCGCCGTTCTGGAAGATCTTCTTCGGCCTGTTCGCCTGCGGCTTCAGCATGAACCTGCTCGGCACCCACGGCATGCCGATGCTGATGGACCACGGCTTCGATGCGTTCACCAGCTCCATGGGCATCGGCGTGATCGGCTTCGTGGCCATCGGCGGCACGCTGCTGCTCGGGCGCTTCGCCGACCGCCTGCCGCGCCGCCACATCCTGGCGTCCATCTACTTCGTGCGCGGACTGGGCTTCTTCGCGCTGGTGCTGGTGGGCACGCACTGGGAACTCTACCTGGCCTCCGCCATCGGCGGCCTGGTATGGGCGGGCAGCATAGCGCTCTCGTCGGCGATCCTCGCGGACGTCTACGGCGTGCGCCTCGTCGGCGTGCTCTATGGCATGGCCTACCTCGGCCACCAGATCGGCGGGATGATCAGTTCCTGGCTGGGAGGCTGGGGCTACGAGCACTTCGGCACGCACTGGGTAGCGTTCGGTTCGGCCGGCGTGCTGCTGTTCGCCGCGGGCGTGGTCGCGCTGCAGTTGCCGCGCAAGGGCTTCACCCTCATGGCGCCGGCGATCGCATGAAGCGCGCGCTGCTCGCGCTCTGTTGCGCCCTCGCGTGCGGCGCCGCCTTCGCGCAAGGGGGTGAAGAGGTGCCCTTCATCACCTCGCCCGACAACGTCACGCAGGAAATGCTGCGCATCGCGAACGTCGGCGCCGGCGATCACGTCATCGACCTGGGCTCCGGCGACGGGCGCATCGTGATCGTCGCGGCGAAGCGCTTCGGCGCCACCGGCCTCGGCGTGGAGATCGACCCTGCCCTCGTGCGCCGCAGCCAGCAGAACGCGCGCGACGCCGGCGTGGCGCAGCAGGTCGAGTTCCGCGTGCAGGACCTGTTCGAGACGGACCTCTCCCGCGCCACGGTCGTCACGATGTACCTGCTGCCGGAATTCAACCTGCGGCTGCGCCCTTCGCTGCTGGCGCTGAAGCCCGGCACGCGCATCGTGTCGCACGACTGGGACATGGGCGACTGGAAGCCGGACGCGACCACCGTCGTCGACGTTCCCGAGAAGAAGGTCGGCCTCGACAAGTTCAGCCGCGTGCACCTGTGGGTGGTGCCCGCGAAAGTCGACGGACTCTGGTGCGGCGCGGACGGGCCGCTGGTCCTGCGGCAGGCCTACCAGGAACTCGCGGCGAGGCTCGGCGCGCGCGAAGTGAAGGGCCGCGTGGAAGGCGCCGACATCCTGCTGGAGGGTCGGCGCCTCACGCTCGCCGGCGACACGCTGCGCAGCCCGGCGGCCAGCTACGTCCGGGCGCGCTCAGGCGCCTGCTGAGGGCGCCTGCAGCGCGGCCATGGGCCGAAAGTCCCATTCGGCCGCCGGGGACCTGTCGCTAGAGTCCCGATCCACGCGCCCTGCCCAGGAGAACGCCGTGGACATCAACGCCGCCGAAACCTTCCTCCGCGTCACGGTCCTGCAGCTCGGGATCAAGATCCTCGCCGCGCTCGCCTTCTGGATCGTCGGGCGATGGATCATCGCGCGGGTGATCGGCCTGATGCGGTCGGCGATGGACCGCCACCGGCTGGACCCCACCCTCACCAAGTACCTCGGCTCGGTCATCAATATCGTGCTGACCATTGCGCTGGTGCTCGGCATCCTCGGCTACTTCGGCGTGCAGACCACGTCGTTCGCCGCGCTGCTCGCGGGTGCGGGCGTCGCCATCGGCGCGGCCTGGAGCGGCATGCTCGGCAACTTCGCGGCGGGCGCGTTCATGCTGGTGCTGCGGCCCTTCAAGGTGGGCGACTTCGTGAGCGTGGCGGGCGTGACCGGCACGGTGCAGGAGCTGGGCCTGTTCGGCACCACGCTCATCACGCCGGACAACGTGCTCACCCTCGTGGGCAACGGCAAGGTGTTCGGCGACACGATCCAGAACTTCTCCGCGCTGCCGGTGCGTCGCGTCGATCGCCTCGCGCAGCTCTCGGGCGCCGTCGACCCCGCCGAGGCGATCGGGCGCCTGCGCGACGCGGTGGCGCGCATCCCGAACGTGCAGGCGACGCCGGCGCCAGAGGTGAACCTGGTCGACCTGAACCTGCTCGGCCCTGTGATCTCCGTGCGTCCCTACTGCAGCAACACGCATTACTGGCAGGTGTACTTCGACACGAACGAGGCGATCGTGCGCACTTGCAGGGAGGCAGGGTGGCCGGCGCCCGTGCCGGTGAACGTCACGCGGGTGCAGCAGGTGGGCTAGAGGCGGTGCCTGCCTGCACACCTGTCGCCCGCGACGCCGGTGGGAAGAAGGATTGGTAGGCCGTGCTGGACTTGAACCAGCGACCAAGGGATTATGAGTCCCCTGCTCTGACCAACTGAGCTAACGGCCCGCCTGCAGCGATTGTAGGCGGGCCCTCTTGCGCGCTACTTCGCGCCGCTGAAGATCACGCTCTGCTTCGTGGGCGTGTTGCGCGCCACGGCGTAGAGGCGACCGTTGTCGGGCCGGATGTAAGCGATGCCGGTGAAAGCCAGGCCCGGCAAGGCGCACGGCGCGCCGCCGAAGGCGATGGCCAGGTCGTAGGCGTTCACGTCGGTCCGCGGCGTGGCGGTGCCGGTGATCGCGCAGCCGTTGATCGTGCTGCTGACCGCGCCCGTTTCCGTCACCGTGAAGACGGCCGGACGCACGCCCAGGGCGAAGCCGGCCGTGCCCGTGTAAGCGCCGGCCAGGCGCTGCAGCGTCGGCATCGGCGTCGCGCCCCATGCGGCCACGTAGGTCCGGGTCTGGAAAGTCACCGCCGCGCCGGACGCCGTGGTCGTGACGGTTCCATGGAAGCTGGATCCCGCCTGCAGCGTGGCCGCCAGCGTGGACGGCCGGATGCCGAGGCCCTCGGCGCTGAACTCCAGCGCGTCCTGGGAGGCGAACTGCTCGCCGGTGAGCGTCGCGGTACCCTGGATGGCGCCACCGACCGTGTTCGCGTCGGTCGTGGACGAATAGAGGAGGTAGTAGCTGCCGTCGGCGAGGGTCACGCCACCGACGTCGCGCCCCGTGCTGGTGGTCCCGTGCCAGACGGCGGAACTGCTTGCATTGCCGTCGTCGCCCCCGCCGCAGGCGGCCAGCAAGGCCGCGACGAGGAGGCCGCCTGCCGCGGCCCGGATGGTGCTCGATCGCATATTGTTTCTTGTTGTAAAAACGGCGCGAGTGTCATGGGACACAGCCCGGCCGTCAAGGGCGCCGGGGACAGGCGCGGCGCGGAGGAGACGCGGAAGGCGGAGGGTGCGGAGGAATACCGGCTATTTGTGGCTCAGCGCGTTGCTGACGAGCCGCGAGGTGATGTCCACGATCTGGATCATCCGGTCGTAAGCCATCCGCGTCGGGCCGATCACGCCCAGCGTGCCCACGACCTGCCCGTCCACCTCGTAAGGGGCGCTCACCACCGACAGCTCCTCGAACGGCACGATGTGGCTTTCGCCGCCGATGAAGATGCGCACGCCATCGGCCTGGCTGGACACGTCCAGCAGCCGCATCAGCTGGGTCTTCTGCTCGAAGAGTTCGAAGGCATGCCGCAGGTGCGTCATGTCGCTGGCGAAGTCGCTCACGGCGAGCAGGTTGCGCTCGCCGGAGATGACGACCTCGTCCTGGTCCTCCTTCAGCGCCTCGGAACTCGCATCCACCGCCGTCTGCATCAGCGTGACGATCTCGCTGCGCAGCTGCTCCACCTCGTTCTTCAGGCGCTCGCGCACTTCCTCGATCGTGAGGCCCGCGTAGTTGGCGTTGAGGTAGTTGGCCGCCTCGGCGAGCTGCGACTGGCTGTAGTCCGCCGCGGTGTGCACCACGCGGTTCTGCACGTCGCCGTCGGGCGAGACGATGATGATCAGGAAGCGGCGCTCGGCCAGCCGCAGGAATTCGATGTGGCGGAACACGGAGCTGCGCCGCGGCGCCACCACCACGCCGACGAACTGCGACAGGTTCGACAGCATCTGCGCCGCATGGGCGATCACCTTCTGCGGCTGGTCCGGCGGCAGCGAGGGCGCGGCGAAGTCTTCGCGGCGCGCGGTGAGCATCGTGTCCACGAACAGGCGGTAGCCGCGCGCCGTGGGAATGCGGCCTGCCGAGGTATGCGGGCTGGCCACCAGCCCCAGCTCCTCCAGGTCCGACATGACGTTGCGGATGGTGGCGGGCGACAGCTCCAGGCCGGAGGCGCGCGACAACGTGCGCGAGCCCACGGGCTGCCCCTCGGCGATGTAGCGCTCGATCAGGGCTTTGAGCAACACCTTGGCGCGGTCGTCGAGCTTCATGCGTAGTGCCGGGACTTCCCGGCGATTTTAATGATGTAATTTGCCGATGAAATCGATCTTCCGGCAGGTCGCCCTGATCGGCAAGTACCACACTGCCGTCGCACCGGCCCTGGCCGCGTCGACCCGCGCCGCGCTGGAAGACATCGCGAATTTTTTGGCATCGCAAGGCTGCGAGGTGCACGTCGAACGCGACACCGCGGCAGTCATCGGCCTCACCGGCTTCCCCACCGCGGACGCCGCCGCCCTCGGTACCCACTGCGACCTCGGGCTCGTCGTCGGCGGCGACGGAACGATGCTGGGCATCGGCCGCCAGCTCGCGCGCTTCGGCGTGCCCCTGATCGGCATCAACCAGGGGCGCCTCGGCTTCATCACGGACATCCCGCTGGACCAGTACCGCACCGTGCTGCCGCCCATGCTGGCCGGCGAGTACGAGGAGGACCACCGGTCACTGATGCACGCCCACGTGGTGCGCGACGGCCAGGTGGTGTTCGACGCGCTGGCGATGAACGACGTCGTCGTGAACCGCGGCGCCACCTCCGGCATGGTGGAACTGCGCGTGGAGGTCGACGGCCATTTCGTCGCCAACCAGCGCGCAGACGGTTTGATCGTGGCGACGCCCACCGGTTCCACGGCTTATGCGCTGTCCGCGGGCGGGCCGCTGCTGCATCCTTCCACCCCCGGCTGGGTGCTGGTGCCGATCGCGCCGCACACGCTGTCCAACCGGCCCATCGTGCTACCGGACGGGGTGGAGGTCGCCATCGAGCTGGTCGCCGGGCGGGACGCCAGCGCCAATTTCGACATGCAGTCGCTCGCGTCACTGCTGCACGGTGACCGCATCACCGTGCGGCGCTCGCAGCACAAGGTACGATTCCTGCACCCCAGGGGTTGGACCTATTTCGACACCCTGCGCAAGAAAATGCACTGGAACGAGGGGGCTGCCTAAGTGGGCCTGAAACGCATCGCGCTGCGCGACTTCGTCATCGTCCGCGAGCTGGAGCTCGATCTCGGCGAAGGCTTCTCCGTGCTCACGGGCGAGACGGGCGCCGGCAAGTCCATCCTCGTCGACGCCCTGCAGCTCGCACTGGGTTCGCGCGCGGAGGCGACCGTCGTGCGCGAAGGCGCCCAGCGCGCCGAGATCAGCGCGGAATTCGACCAGCCGGCGGCCCTCGCGCCCTGGCTGCAGGAGGCCGGCTTCGACGCCGGCGACACGCTCCTGCTGCGCCGCACCGTGGACTCGCAAGGCAAGAGCCGCGCATGGATCAACGGCAGCGCCGCCACCGCGGCGCAGTTGCGCGAAGCCGGCGAGATGCTGGTGGACATCCACGGCCAGCACGCGTGGCAGAGCCTCACGCGCCCCGCCTCCGTGCGCACCTTGCTCGATGGCTATGCGGGCATCGACACCGCGCGGCTGCAGCAGCTGTGGAACGCCTGGCGCGCCGCGCAGAAGACGCTGGCCGAAGCGCGCTCCGCGCAGGACTCGCTGCAGCGCGAGCGCGAACGCCTGGCCTGGCAGATCGGCGAGGTCGACAAGCTCGCTCCGCGCGACGACGAGTGGGAGCAGCTCAACGCCGACCACACGCGCCTGTCGCACGCGCAGGCCCTGATCGATGCGGCCCAAGGCACGCAGGAGCTGCTGGATGGCGACGAGGGCGGCGCGCGCCGCGGCCTCGCGCAGGCGCTCGACACCTTGCGCGGCCAGGAACACCTGGAGCCGCGCTTCCGCGAGATCGCGGAGGTGCTGGCGTCCAGCCTCGCGCAGGTGGAGGACGCCGCACATTCGCTGCAGGCGTGGCTGCGCAAGTCGGATCTCGACCCGGAGCGCCTCGCGGAACTCGACGAGCGCATGGGCAGCTGGATGTCGCTCGCGCGCCGCTACAAGCGCCAGCCGGCGGAACTGCCGGCGCTGCTTTCCGGGTGGAAGGACGAACTGGCCAGGCTCGATGCCGCTGCGGACCTCGCCGCGCTCGAAGCCGCGGAGAAGAAGGAATTCGACGCCTTCCAGAAGGAAGCGAAGAGCCTGTCCGCCGCGCGCGCCAAGGCAGCCCCGCAGCTCGCCAAGGCGGTCACGCAGGCGATGCAAGGGCTCGGCATGCTGGGCGGCCGCTTCGAGGTCGCGCTGGAGAAGCTCGAGACGCCTTCGGCCCACGGGCTGGAGGAAGTCGCCTTCCTCGTCGCGGGGCATGCCGGCAGCACGCCGCGCCCGGTGGGCAAGGTGGCGTCCGGCGGCGAGCTCTCGCGCATCGCCCTGGCCATCGCGGTGACCACCAGCCGCCTGGGCGAAGCCCAGACGCTGATCTTCGACGAGGTGGATTCGGGCGTGGGCGGCGCGGTGGCCGAGACGGTCGGCCGGCTCATGAAGCAGCTCGGGCGCGACCGCCAGGTGCTGGCCGTCACGCACCTGCCGCAGGTGGCGGCCTGCGCCGACCATCACCTGGTGGTGGCGAAGAAGTCCGAGAAGACGGGCGTCTCCAGCAGCGTCGCGCCGGTCGAAGGCGAGAAGCGCGTCGCCGAAGTCGCGCGCATGCTGGGTGGCGAACGCCTCTCGGGCACCACGCTCGCCCACGCGAAGGAAATGCTGGGAGACGCCGCCGCGGCGGGCAGCTGACATGTCGCTGGAACTCGTCCTCATCACCGGGATGTCCGGCTCGGGCAAGTCGGTGGCGCTGCGCGCGCTGGAGGATGCGGGTTACTTCTGCGTCGACAACCTGCCGCCGCAGCTGCTGCTGCAGTTCGTCGACCTGGAACAGCGCAACGCCCGGCGCCGGGTGGCCATCGCGATGGACGTGCGCAGCGCCGACGCGCTGCCGCAGGTGCCGGGGCACCTGGACGAACTGGTGCGCCGCGGCATCGCGGTGCGGCCCTTGTTCCTCGACGCGACCACCGACACGCTGGTGCGCCGCTTCTCCGAGACGCGCCGGCGGCACCCGCTGTCGCGCCCCGGCCAGGACGCCGATCCCGACCAGCAGCGCGCGGTGGTCGAGGCGATCGAGCTCGAGCGCGAGCTGCTCGCCGAGCTGCGCCAACGCGCCCACGTGATCGACACGAGCGTGCTCCGCGCTTCCCAGCTGCAGGACTACGTGAAGTCGCTGCTGTCCGCGCCGCTCACCTCGATGACGCTGGTGTTCCAGTCGTTCTCGTACAAGCGCGGCATCCCGGTCGACGCCGACTTCGTCTTCGACGTGCGCATGCTGCCCAACCCGCACTACGAGCCGGAGCTGCGCGACCTGACCGGCATGGACGAACCCGTGGTCGATTACCTGCGCAAGCACCAGGAAGTCGAGGACATGTACGCGGACATCTGCGCCTTCCTGGACCACTGGCTGGAGCCGCTGGCCCGCAACCACCGCAGCTACGTGACGGTGGCGATCGGCTGCACGGGCGGGCAGCATCGCTCGGTGTACCTGGTGGAACGGCTGGCGGAGGAGTTCGGGAAGGAGTGGACGGCGCTGAAGAGGCATCGGGAGATGGATGCGCGGTAGGCGCTTCGCGCTCGGTGGGGTTCGCTTCGCTCACCGTCTGCCGCTGGCGCGGCACCACCCTACAACCTTCTGCCGCTGTCGCGGCACCATCCGACAAAACGCGTCGCCGTGCCTGTAGGGTGGCGCGGCGAAGCCGCGGACGGTGAGCGAAGCGAACCCCACCGAGCGGCTCAGGATCGCTCGAGGAACTTCCTCACCGGCGACGGCAGCCCGACCTGCGGCCATTCCCCCGCCCCGAACCACTGCCCTTCCCGGCCCCGCCACCCCGCGGCCACCTCCACCTGCACCGGATGCAGATGCAGGTCCTTGTGCGTCAGCACGTGCACGAACGGCTCCACCTCGCGCACGTTCGCGCCACTGGGCAGCGCCGCATCCAGCGCATCGCGGCTCGCGAACACCGGCAGGCAGTAGAGCCCCGCCCACACCCCGGGCGTCGGCCGCTTCTGCAGCCACACCGATCCGTCGTCCGCGCGTGCGTGCAACAGCCACAGCGACTCGGCGCTGCGCTTCAGCTTCTTCGTCTTGACGGGGAAGCCTTCCGGCCGCCCCTGCTTCGTCGCGGCGCAATCCTCCTGCACGGGGCACAGCAGGCAGCTCGGGTTGCGCGGCAGGCAGATGGTGGCGCCCAGGTCCATGATGCCTTGTGTGTAGCGCGGCATGTTCTCCTGCAGCTCGCGCCTGGGCAGCAGCTCGCGCGCATGGTCCCACAGGCGGCGTTCGTTCGCGCCGAGCGCCAGGTCGTCGCCGTACGCGAGCACGCGCGTGAGCACGCGCTTGACGTTGCCGTCCAGGATGGCCGCGCGCTCGCCGAAGCAGAAGGACGAGATCGCCGCCGCGGTCGAAGGCCCGATGCCCGGCAAGGTGGCCAGCACTTCCGCCGTCCGCGGGAACGCGCCGCCGTGCTTCTCCACCACGTCCTGCGCGCAGCGGTGCAGGTTGCGCGCGCGGCTGTAGTAACCCAGCCCGCTCCAGAGCGCCAGCACGTCGTCGAGCGGCGCGGCGGCGAGCGCCTGCACGTCGGGGAAGCGCGCGAGGAAGCGTTCGTAGTAGCCGAGCACCGCAGCCACCTGCGTCTGCTGCAGCATGATCTCGGAGAGCCACACGCGGTAGGGATCGCGCGTGTTCTGCCAGGGAAGGGTGTTGCGGCCGTGGGTGCGCTGCCAGCGCACCACGCGGCCGGCGAAGCCGGCCGGCAGTGTCACGGGAGTAGCCTCCAGGCTGCGCCTTCCGGCCCGCGGCCTGGGGCGGCCCGGCGCCGCTCCATCGTCAAGCCGTCTTGAGCGCAGCCTGCTGCGCGGCGGGCCTTGCGGACCCCACCACCGGCGGGCTGGTGAGATGGCCCGTGAGCTCGGCGAGCTTCACGTCCAGCGTGTCCAGCGCCTTTTCCTGCGAGTCGATCTCGGCGATGCGATCGTCGAGGCCGCTGGCGGCCTGCTGGATGCGCTCGATCGCCTCGAGGCGGCGGCCGAAATTGCGGCGGCGCTCGCGCAGCTGCGCATCGAGCTGCGCGGCCGCGGACTTGTTCCACAGCTCCACTTCGCCCAGCGCCGATTCGTAGATCACGCGCAGGCGCGTCGCCAGCGCCCGCACCAGGCGGTCGGCGAACTCGGGCTGCGCCAGCTTGAGCGCGTTGCTCACGCCCAGGTACTGGTTGTGGCTGCGTTCGACGAGGTCCAGGTCGCGTTCGTAGCGGGCGAGGTCCGGCTCGCGCGGCGCCTGCAGCGAGAAGCCGTATTCAGCATTGAGCTGCCGGAAGGTGCCGGTCAGCATCGTCTGGATCTCGCCGCTGATCTTCTCGGCCTGGCGCAGGCCCTCGCGCAGGCGGTCGAAGGTCTGCGAGTAAGCCTTGCGCACGCCCAGCTTCAGGCCCGGGGTGCGCAGCGCCTTCGTCAGTTCCGACATCTCCTGCTTCAGCGTGGAGGTGCCGAGCAGGTTGAACACGTCGCGCAGCAGCTTGAGGTGCACCGAGCGCACGGCGTGGATCTTCGCGCCGCTCGCGTCGAAGTCCGCCTGCTCCTGCTCGATGCGGGCGCGCATGTGCTTGATCACCGAGGTGTTCTTGCCGCGCAGGCCCTTGAGTTCCACCATCTGCTCGGCGAGGTCGCGCCGGCGCACGGACAGCACCCGGTTCACCTCGGTGCGCAGTTCGCTGATGTTGGTGCTGACGGAGGCGCGCAGGATGGTCTGGCGCTGGTCGAGGACGCCGTGGGCCAGCGCCTGCTCCAGCGCGGGCAGGTTCGAGGCCTTGAGCAGGTCGACGTTGCTGTTGACCTTGGCGACCAGGCCCTTCTGGCCGGAGACCGGGATCACCTGCTGCTCCTGCAGCCCGAGGATCTCCGCGGTGGTCTTGCGCTGGCGGTCGATCTGCGCCTGCACCTGCGACGCGGTGGACAGCGCGTCCCACATCGTGTCGATCTTGTTCAGGACCACGAGGCGGGAGTCGGCATCCTGGTCTTCGGCGATCAGGTGCTCGCGCCAGATCGCGAGATCCGACTTGGTGACGCCCGTGTCGGCGGCCAGGATGAACACCACGGCATGCGCCTGCGGGATCAGGTTGACCGTCAGTTCGGGCTCGGCGCCGATGGCGTTGAGGCCCGGGGTGTCCAGGATCACGAGGCCCTGCTTCAGCAGCGGGTGCGCGATGTTGATCAGGGCGTGGCGCCACTTCGGCACCTCGACGAGGCCGTCGGCACCCGTCATCGGGTTGTCCTCGGGCGAATCCTCGTGCCAGAAGCCGAGCGCCTTCGCCTGGTCCACCGTCACGCGGCGGACCTCGGAGACTTTCTCGAAGGCCTGCGCGAGCTGCGCGGGGTCGTTGACGTCCAGGTCCACGCGGTGCCACTTCTCGGGCACCATGCGCCATTCCATCAGCGGCTGCGTCTGCAGGCGCGTCTCGATCGGCAGCAGCCGCAGGCAGGGCGGCACCTCCGCGTCGTACCCGAGCTCGGTGGGGCACATCGTGGTGCGCCCGGCGCTCGCCGGCATGATGCGGCGCTTGTAGCCGGCGAAGAAGATCGCGTTGATCAGTTCCGACTTGCCGCGCGAGAACTCGGCGACGAAGGCGACCATCACCTTGTCGGAGCGCATCTGGCTTTCGAGGCGGCGCACCCGCTCTTCGACCGCGGAGTCGATGAGGTCGTGGTCCTTCAGCCATTCGGCCAGAAGCTTCAGGCGCAGTGCGAACTCACGCCGCCATGCGCCATGCTGGTCGAACTGCTCGTTGAAGGAAGTAACCACTCAGTCCCCGGAACTCTCTCCGTTTGACTATAGCAGCGAACCCTTTTTGTCCTCAGGACTTCTGGCACGCCGGGCAGAAGTATGTTGCGCGCGCGCCCTGCCGGATCATCCGGATGGGGGTGCCGCACACGCGGCAAGGCTGTCCTTCCCGGTCGTACACCATCGCTTCCAGCTGGAAGTAGCCCGACTCGCCCCAGGCGTTCGAAAAATCCCGCAGCGTGCTGCCGCCTTTGGCAACAGCCCTGGCAAGTACTTCACGGATCGCGGCCTGCAGGCGCGCCGCGCGCGGCTTGCTGACGCGCCGTGCCGCCAGCGTCGGACGGATGCCGGCGAGGAACAGGGCCTCGGACGCATAGATGTTGCCGACGCCCACCACGAGATCACCCGAAAGCAGTACCTGCTTGATCGGCGCGCTGCGCTTCTTCAGCCCCGCGTGGAAGGCATCGAGGTCGAAGTGCTCGGTGAGCGGCTCCACGCCCAGGCCTCCGAGCAGCTTCACGGCTTCCGGCGCGTCCTCGCCCTCGGCGTACACCACCGCACCGAAGCGGCGCGGGTCGTTCAGGCGCAGCACGCCCCGGTCGGTGGCGAGGTCGAAGTGGTCGTGCAGTTCCGCGGCCGGCATCGCGCGGTCGAAGCGCAGGCTGCCGGACATGCCCAGGTGGAGTAGCAGGAGCCCGCGATCGAGGTCCACGAGCAGGTACTTGCCGCGGCGCCGCACCGAGCGCACTGTCCGCCCGACGAGCGTGGCGGGATCGACGCCGAGCGGCCACCGCAAGGGCTTGCCCAGGCGCACGGCCTCGATGCGCGCGCCCGCGATGCGCTCGGCGAAACTGAGGCGGGTGACCTCGACTTCCGGAAGTTCAGGCATGCGTGAAGAAACCCGGTCTCCGGGCAGCAGGGATTATCATCATTCGATGATGCGTTTCCGCCTGGCGGCACTCGCCGCCGCCCTCGCCGCGGTGTTCGCGGCCGCGCCGCCTGCCCTGGCGCAGTCGCCTTCGTCCACCACGGTCGCTGCCGCCCCCGACAACAGCGGCCTCGACGCCGAACTCTTCTACCAGCTGCTGCTCGGCGAACTCAACGTCCGCGGCAACGAGCCCACCGCCGGTTTCGCGCTCATCCTCGACGCGGCGCGCAAGACCAACGACGCGTCGCTGTACCAGCGCGCGGTCGAACTCGCCTTCGAGGCCCGCAGCGGCGATGCCGCCCTGCAGGCCGCCCGCGCGTGGAAGCAGGCCTTCCCGCAATCGCGCGAAGCGAACCGCTACGTGCTGCAGATCCTGGTGGCGCTGAATCGCCTGCCGGAAAGCCTCGAGCCGCTGAAGACCGAGATCGCGCTGTCCGACGCCAAGGACCGCCCCGCGGTGATCGCCGCGGTGGCGCGGGCGTATTCCCGCGCCACGGACAAGAAGCAGGCGGCCGCCATCCTGGAACAAGGCCTGGCCGATTACCTGAACAAGCCGGACACGGGCGCGTCCGCGTGGAGCGCCGTGGGGCGGCTGCGGCTCGCCGCCGGCGACACCAACGGCGCGCTCGATGCCGCCAGGCGTGGACAGGCCGCCGGCCCCAATGCCGAAGGCCCCGTGCTGCTGGCGCTCGAACTGATGGACCCGAAGCTGCCGCAGGCCGAGGCCATCGTGCGCACCTACATGCAGGGGCAGCCGCTGCCGGAGCTGCGCCTGTCGTACGCGCGCGCCCTGCTGGACGCGCAGCGCCAGCGCGAAGCCTTGCAGCAGCTGCAACAGGTGACGCGCGAGCGCCCCGACTTCCCCGAAGCGTGGCTGGCGCAAGGCACGCTGCTCGCGCAGGACAACCAGCTGCCCGAGGCGGAGGCCGCCCTGAAGCGCTACCTGGAACTCGCGCAGGCGCAGCCTCCGTCCGAGGACCGCGGCCGCGGCACCGCGCAGGCTTACCTGTCGCTCGCGCAGATCGCCGAGAAGCGCAAGGACTTCGCGCAGGCCAACGCCTGGCTCGACCGCATCGAGAACTCGCAGGACCTGATCCAGGCGCAGAACCGCCGCGCGTCCATCCTCGCGCGCCAGGGCAAGATGGCCGAGGCGCGCAAGCTGATCCAGGCGCTGCCGGAGCGCAACCCCGCCGACGCGCGCATGAAGGCCATGGCCGAAGTGCAGCTGCTGCGGGACAACAAGGACTACAAGGGCGCCTACGACCTGCTGGCGCAGACCATCGCCAAGGACCCGGGCGATCCCGACCTGCTCTACGACCAGGCCATGGTCGCCGAGAAGATGGGCCGCTTCGACGACATGGAGCGGCTGCTGCGCCAGCTGATGGAGAAGAAGCCGGACTACCACCACGCGTACAACGCGCTGGGCTACTCGCTCGCCGAGCGTGGCGTGCGCCTGCCCGAGGCGAAGCAGCTGGTGCAGAAGGCGCTGGAGTTCGCGCCGGGCGATCCCTTCATCAGCGACAGCCTGGCCTGGGTGGAGTTCCGCATGGGCAACAAGGCCGAAGCCCTGCGCATCCTGCAGGACGCCTACAAGGAGCGGCCGGATCCCGAGATCGCCGCGCACCTCGGCGAGGTGCTGTGGAGCCTCGGCCAGCGCGACCAGGCCCAGAGCATCTGGCGCGAAGGCCTGCTGCTCAATGCCGAGAACGAGACGCTGCAGGAGACGCTCAAGCGCCTGAAGGTGAAGCCGTGATCCGCCGCAGCGCGGTGCGCTGGGCCACGGCGGCGATGGCCGCCGCGCTGCTGTCCGCCTGCGCGGTTCCGCCGCGCGCGCCCGCGGCGCCGGGCGTTCAGGCCTGGAGCGGGCGCATGGCGCTCACGGTGGAAGGGCAGGCGAGCCAGTCCTTCTCCGCCGGTTTCGAGCTCAAGGGCGCGCCGGAGCAAGGCGAACTGAGCCTCTTCAACCCGCTGGGGGGCATCGTGGCCGTGCTGGCGTGGGCGCCCGGCTCCGCCACCCTGCGTTCCAACGGCAACACGCGCCAGTTCCCCTCGCTGGAAGCCCTGGCCCAGGAAGCCACGGGCGCGCCGTTGCCGGTCGCTTCCCTGTTCGACTGGCTGGGCGGCAAGCCGACGCCGGTGCCCGGCTGGGAGCCGGACGTGAGCCAGGTCGCCGAAGGCCGGCTGCGCGCCCGCCGCACCGACCCGCCGCCGCCCGCCGACCTGCGGCTCGTCTTCGAACGCTGAGGCATGCGCGCCCTGCACGACGTCGCCGCGCCGGCGAAGCTCAACCTGTTCCTGCACGTCACGGGGCGGCGGGCCGACGGCTATCACCTGTTGCAGTCCGCCTTCGTCCTGCTGGACTGGCACGACACGCTGCACTTCGAGCGCAGGGCCGGCGGGAAGCTGTCGCGCGAGGACCTCGGCGCCCCGCTTCCTGAAGAAGACCTGACGCTGCGAGCGGCCCGCGCGCTGCAGCAAGCCACCGGAAGTCCCGAAGGCGCGCACATCCGCATCGCAAAACGCCTGCCCGCCGAAGCCGGCCTGGGCGGCGGCTCCTCGGACGCGGCGAGCTGCCTGCTGGCGCTCAACCGCCTCTGGAAGCTGCGCCTTCCGCTGCCCTCCCTCGAGAAGATCGGCCTCTCCCTGGGCGCGGACGTGCCTTTCTTCCTGCGCGGCCGCAGTGCCTGGGTGGAAGGCGTGGGCGAGCGGATCACGCCCGTGGACCTGCCGCCGGCGCGTTTCGCGGTGGTGAAACCGCCCCGCGGACTGGCCACGAAAGACATCTTCGTGCACCCGGCGCTGAAGCGCGACTCGGATGCTGCTACAATCGCAGGCTTTGCTGCAGATCCCTGGGGTTTTGGTCACAACGACCTGGAACCCGTGGCCCGGCAGCTTTGCCCCGAAGTGGGCGAGGCGTGTCGATGGCTGGGTTCGCAGGGCTTGCAGGCCCGGATGACGGGCTCGGGCAGCGCGGTTTTCGCGCTGCTGCCGCCGGGGAAGGCCCTCGGGCAGGCCCCGGCGCACTGGCCCCGGGCGGGCTGGTTGGTCCGGGAATGCGGCAAGATGGAGGTCCATCCCCTGGTGGGTTGGGCATCCAGCGACGATTCGGTTTGAGGCTGGTAGCAGCGTCAGACCTGTGTAGGGGAGTCGCCAAGTTGGTTAAGGCACCGGATTTTGATTCCGGCATGCGAGGGTTCGAGTCCTTCCTCCCCTGCCAAACCGTTTAACTGGGTCTGAACAGGCCAGGTCCTTTCTCATGCAGCAAGCTGCCCCCGCCCCCGATTTCATGGTGTTCACCGGCAATGCCAATCCGGCATTGGCCGAGGAGATCGCCGGCCACCTGGGCATCACGCTGGGCGCCGCTTCCGTCAGCCGCTTCTCCGACGGTGAAGTCACCGTGGAGATCAACACGAACGTGCGCGCGCGCGACGTGTTCGTGGTGCAGTCCACCTGCGCCCCGACCAACGAGAACCTGATGGAACTGCTGATCATGGTCGACGCGCTCAAGCGCGCCTCGGCCGAGCGGATCAGCGCCGTCATCCCCTACTTCGGCTACGCCCGCCAGGACCGCCGCCCGCGCTCCACGCGCGTGCCGATCTCGGCCAAGGTGGTGGCCAACCTGCTGGAGACGGTGGGCGTGTCGCGCGTGCTGACCATGGACCTGCACGCGGACCAGATCCAGGGCTTCTTCGACATCCCGGTGGACAACATCTACGCGTCCCCCGTGCTGCTCGGCGACCTGCGCCAGAAGAACTACGAGGACCTGATCGTGGTGTCGCCGGACGTCGGCGGCGTGGTCCGCGCCCGCGCGCTGGCCAAGCAGCTGGGCACCGACCTGGCCATCATCGACAAGCGCCGCCCGAAGGCGAACGTGTCCGAGGTGATGCACGTCATCGGCGAGATCGAAGGCCGCAACTGCGTGATCATGGACGACATGATCGACACGGCCGGCACGCTGGTGAAGGCCGCCGAGGTGCTGAAGGAGCGCGGCGCCAAGCACGTGTACGCGTACTGCACGCACCCGATCTTCTCCGGCCCCGCCATCGAGCGCATCTCCAAGGGCACGGCCCTGGACGAAGTGGTCGTGACCAACACCATCCCGCTGTCCGACACGGCGCGCACGTGCACCAAGATCCGCCAGCTGTCCGTCGGGCCGCTGATCGGTGACACGATCCAGCGCATCGCCAAGGGCGAGTCGGTGACCCAGCTCTTCTCGGACCAGGTCAACCTGTTCTGAGCTGTCGCGCCCCGTTGACGCGGGGCATTTTGAAACGCGGAACACACTGGTCGCGGTGGTTCCGAATCGGAGATTGCAATGAAATTCGTCGCTTTCGAGCGCCAGAAGCAGGGTACGGGTGCGAGCCGCCGTCTGCGCAACGTGGGCAAGACGCCCGGTATCGTCTACGGTGGCGAAGGCCAGCCGCAGCTGATCGAACTCGATCACAACGCGCTGTGGCACGCCCTGAAGAAGGAAGCCTTCCACTCCTCCATCCTGGACATGGAACTGGCCGGCAAGACCGCCAAGGTGCTGCTGCGTGACGTGCAGTACCACCCGTTCCGCCAGCAGGTGCAGCACATCGACTTCCAGCGCGTGGACGCCAACACCCGCCTGCACATGAAGGTGCCGGTGCACTACAAGGGCGCGGAAGAGTCCGAAGCCGTCAAGCTGGAGCACTGCCTGGTGAACCCGGTCGTGAACGAGCTGGACATCTCCTGCCTGCCCGCCGACCTGCCCGAGTTCATCGAGGTGGACCTGTCCGGCCTGAAGAAGGGCATGTCCCTGCACCTGGCCGACGTCAAGCTGCCGAAGGGCGTGAAGGCCGTGACGCACGGCAAGCCGAACCCGGTGCTGGTCTCCGTGGTGGTGCCGGCGGCCGAAGAGTCCGCCGCTGACGCCGCCGGTGCCGAAGGCGCCGCCGCTCCCGCCGCCGACGCCAAGGCCGCTCCGGCCAAGGGTGGCAAGGACGCCAAGCCGGCTGCCAAGGCCCCCGCGAAGAAGTGACATGGCGCGCGGCTGCGCCGCGCCCGCCATGTCATCCTGACGAAAGTCAGGATCCACCAGGCCTCCACCTTGGCCGCCAAAGCCCGCGCAAGCGGGCTTTCTTCTTTCTTGCCCGCTCGCACCTCGCGACCTAGCATCCCACCATGAACGAAGCCCGCGGCATCTGGACCTGGCCGGGCGGCAGCGTGTGGCTGGGCCGCGTGCGCTCGCTCACCACGGCCGAACACCGCCACTACGCGCTCCAGCTCACGATCCTGCCCGAGCGCCCTGCAGGATTCCGCCTGGGCAAGGGCGAATGGCAGGACTGCGATGCCGCCATCGTGGCCTCCGGCGTCGAACATGCCTTCGATCCGCGCGACGGCTACGTCGTGCACCTCATGGTGGAGCCGACGACGCCGCACGGACGCGCGCTCGCGACGCTGCTGGACGGGCGCGGGCTGGCGGCGCTGCCCGAGCCCCTGTCCGGCCAGGTGCTGGAGGATGCAAGGCAGATGCGCGCAGCCGCCCCGGACGCATCGCGATCCGTCGCCCTCGCGCGCGGCCTGCTGGACCGCCTCGCCGGGTGGTCCGCGCCGGACGCCACCGTCGACCGCCGCGTCGCCGCCATGTGCGACTACATCCGCCTGCACGTGCGCGACGCACGCATCGAGCTCGCGCAGGTGGCCGAAGCCGCCCACCTGTCGCCGGAGCGCGCGCGCCACCTGTTCCGGGAGCAGACCGGCCTGGGGGTGCGCCCGTACGTGCTGTGGACGCGGCTCAACACCGCCCTGCACGCGCTGCCCGAAGCCGCGCAGCTCACGGCCGTCGCGCACGAATGCGGCTTCGCCGACGCGGCGCACTTCACGCGCACCTTTCGCAGCATGTACGGCATCGCGCCTTCGACGCTGCTGCGGGCGAGCGCCTGATCAGGCGTTGCAGACGCAGCCGGCTTCCGCGGCATCGCACTGGCAGCCGGGGCCGCACTGGCACGCGGGACCGCAGGCGCAGGCCTGGCGGGGCGCGGCGGCCGGCGTGGGGTCCTGGCAGCCGCACTGGCAGGCGGCACCGGGGCAGTTCGCGCATTGGCAGCGCTGGGCTTGCTGGTTCATGGGAGGGCTCCTTGGGGGTTGGGATGCGCCGGGATCGGCGTGCAGGAAGTGTCGATCGCGAGGGGGGGTGCGGGCTTGAACGCACCGGCTGAACTCGGGGCCGCCGCCGGACCGGCTACGATCGGTGCACCTTGCCGCCTTCGCGGGGGCAATAGTTCCATCGCCGCACCGGCGCGCGCGGCCTAACCTGCAATGCGTGAACCATGATCAAGCTGTTCGTCGGCCTGGGCAACCCGGGTCCCGAGTACGAAGCCACCCGCCACAACGCCGGTTTCTGGTGGGTGGACGAACTCGCGCGCGAGCTCAAGGTGCACCTGGCGCACGACCGCGGCTACCACGGCCTGGTGGCGCGGGCCAACGTGCACGGGCAGACGGTGTGGCTGCTGGAGCCCCAGACCTTCATGAACGTGTCGGGCAAGTCGGTCGCGGCGCTTGCGCGCTTCTACAAGATCGCCCCGCAGGAGATCCTGGTGGTGCACGACGAACTCGATGTCGTGCCCGGCCAGGCCAAGCTGAAGCTCGGGGGCAGCCACGCGGGCCACAACGGGCTGCGCGACATCCATGCGCAGCTGGGCACGGGCGACTACTGGCGCCTGCGCCTCGGCATCGGCCACCCCGGCGTGAAGTCCGAGGTGGTGAACTGGGTGCTCAAGAAGCCTGCGCCCGACCAGCGCACGGCCATCGAGGAATGCATCGCCCGCACGCTGAAGGCGGTGCCCGCCCTGCTGGCCGGCGAGATGGACAAGGCCACCCTCATCGTGCACACGCACAAGGCGCCCCGGCCCAAGCCGCCGCGGCCGGAGCCGGACCAACCCTGACCGTCCGAAGGAGGACGCGATGCTCCTGAAAACCGTCCTCCTGCTCTCCCTGGCCGCCGCGCCCGTCGCGGCATCGGCCCAGACCGTCTACCGCTGCGGCAACAGCTACGGCAGCCAGCCCTGCGCCGGTGCCACGGCCATCGACGTCACCGACCGCAGCACGCCCGAAGCCGCCGCCCGTGCCACCCGGGCCGCGGCGGAGGACATGCGGCGGGCCGAAGCCATGGAGAAGGCGCGGCTGCAGGCGGAGAAAGATGCCCCGAAGGCGGTGGTGATCGGGCCGAAGGAGGCAGCGTCCGCCGCGGCGGAGCCGGCCGGCAAGGAAAGGAAGAAGGACGCGAAGAAGGGCCCGGAGGTGTTTACGGCTTCGGGGCCGAAGAAGAAGTAAGCGCTTTCGCCGCGGCCGTCAACCGCTCGTACTTCTGCATCAGCGACTCCCGGCTCTCCACCCGTTGCGGGTTGAGCGGGATGCACGCCACCGGGCACACCTGCACGCACTGCGGCTCGGGGAAGTGGCCCACGCACTCGGTGCACTTGTCCGGATCGATCTCGTAGATCTCCGGCCCCAGGAAGATCGCCTGGTTCGGGCACTCGGGCTCGCACACATCGCAGTTGATGCACTCGTCGGTAATCATCAATGCCATGGCTGCCGGGACTCCTGGTACGGTTCTGGCATTATCCCGCGCGGCATGTCCCTGTTCCTCTTCAAGCGCCTGATCACCCTGATTGCGACGCTGGTAGGCACGTCGCTCGTCGTCTTCGCGGTGCTGGAGATCCTGCCCGGGAACGCGGCGCAGATCATCATGGGGCCCGACGCGTCCCCGGAGGCGGTCACCGCGCTCGCGCACAAGCTGGGCCTGGACCGGCCGGCGGGCGTCCGCTACTGGGAATGGATCACGGGCCTGTTGCGGGGCGACCTGGGGCTCAGCTATGCCTACAGCACCCCGGTCGGCGAGCTGGTGCTGGAACGCCTGGCGCTCACCGTGCCCCTGGCCCTGATGGCCATGTTCTTCACGACCGTGTTCGCGCTCGTGGCCGGCATCTACGCGGCCGCGCGGCACAACAAGCTGGGCGACGTGGGCGTGATGGGCCTGACCCAGGTCGGCATCGCGATCCCCAACTTCTGGTTCGCCATCCTGCTGATCCTGCTGTTCTCGGTGAAGCTGGGATGGTTCTCCGCCGGCGGCTTCCCGGGCTGGAGCGAAGGCGTGCTCGAAGGGCTGCGCGCCCTGCTGCTGCCGGCGCTGTCGCTCGCCGTCGTGCAGTCCGCAATCCTCGCGCGCATCACCCGGTCGTCGGTGCTGGAAGTCCTGCGCGAGGACTTTGTGCGCACGGCGCGGGCCAAGGGCGTGTCGCGCCGCGGCACGCTGTGGGGCCACGTGCTGCGCAACGCGCTGATCCCGGTGGTCACCATCATGGGCCTGCAGTTCTCGGAACTGCTGGCCGGCACCATCGTGGTGGAAAGCGTGTTCTACCTGCCGGGGCTCGGGCGCCTCATCTTCCAGTCGATCGCCAACCGCGACCTGATCGTGGTGCGCAACTGCGTGATGCTGCTCGCGGCGATGGTCGTGATCGTGAACTTCGTCGTCGACGTGCTCTACGCGGTGATCGACCCGCGCGTGAAGGCGAGCGACATATGACCCACCCCCGAAGCGGCCTGCGGCCGCCTCCCCCTCGAGGGGGCGCCCCCAGCGGCCCGGCAAAGCCGGTTCCGCGGCGGCACTGGAGGGAGAGCCGCCCTTGAGCGCCGTGATGGATTCAACGCCCTTGGCGCCGCTGCAGGGTCCCGGCTTCTGGCAGCGGGCGCGGCGCAACCCGAGCTTCATGATCGGGCTGGCGCTGAGCGTGCTGCTCGCGCTGGCGGCGGCCCTGTCGCTCGTGTGGACGCCGTGGAACCCGTACGAAGTGGACATGGCGCTCAAGCTGCGCGCCCCGGACGCGCGCCACTGGCTCGGCACCGACCCGTACGGCCGCGACGTCGCGTCGCTGCTGCTGGTGGGCGCCCGCGCGTCCATCGCCGTCGGCGTGATCGCGGTGGGCATCGGCCTCGTCATCGGCACGGCGCTGGGCCTGCTCGCTTCCGCCAGGCGCGGGTGGGTCGAGGAAGGCATCATGCGCCTGTCCGACTTCGCGTTCGCCTTTCCCGCGATCCTGTCGGCGATCATGATGACCGCGGTGTTCGGCCCGGGCATGGTCAACGCCATCATCGCGATCGGCATCTACAACATCCCCACCTTCGCGCGCATCACGCGCGCCTCGGCCAACGCCATATGGGGTCGCGAGTACGTGCTGGCCGCGCGCGCCTGCGGCAAGGGCAGCTTCGCGATCACGTTGGAGCACGTGCTCCCCAACATCCTCTCGGTGCTGATCGTGCAGGCGACCATCCGCTTCGCCATCGCGATCCTCGCGGAGGCCGCGCTGTCCTACCTGGGGCTGGGCACGCAGCCGCCGCAGCCTTCGTGGGGGCGCATGCTGAGCGAGGCGCAGACGCTGATGTTCCAGGCGCCGCTGCTCGCGGTGTTTCCGGGCGTGGCCATTGCGCTCGCGGTGCTCGGCCTCAACCTGCTGGGAGATGGCTTGCGCGACCTCTTCGACCCGCGGCTCGCACGCAAACGCTAAGAACATGAGCCCCCACGCTCCGCACTACGTGTCGTCGCTGCCCCCCGAGGGGGCGCAGGCCTCCCTTGGGGCGGCCCGGCGGGAGGCCTGATGCCCCTGCTCGAAGTCCGCAACCTCTCCGTCGAACTGCAGACCCACCGCGGTCCGGCGCTGGCGGTGCGCGACGTGAGCTTCACGCTGGAACGCGGCGAGACGCTGGGACTCGTGGGCGAGTCGGGCTGCGGCAAGTCGATCACCGTCATGGCCCTCATGGGCCTGCTGCCGGAGAACGCGAAGGTGACCGGCAGCATCCTCTTCGAAGGGCGGGAGCTGGTGGGGCTGCCCGAGCGCGCGATGTGCGCGCTGCGCGGCGACCGCATCGGGATGATCTTCCAGGAGCCGATGACGGCGCTCAATCCCGTCCACACGGTGGGCCACCAGGTCGCCGAGCCGCTGCGCCTGCACCGCGGCCTGTCCGCGGCCGATGCGCGCAAGGAGGCGCTCGCGCTGCTGGAACGCGTCGGCATCCCCGATGCGGCGCGACGCCTCGACGCCTATCCGCACCAGTTCTCCGGCGGCCAGCGCCAGCGCATCACCATCGCGATGGCACTCGCCTGCGGGCCCGACCTGCTGGTGGCGGACGAGCCGACCACGGCGCTGGACGTGACCATCCAGCGCCAGATCCTCGACCTGATCCGCGATCTGGTCGCCGAGCGCGGCATGGCGCTGATCCTCATCTCGCACGACCTCGGCGTGATCGCGCAGAACGTGCAGCGCATGCTGGTGATGTATGGCGGCAGCGTGGTGGAGAGCGGGCCGACGGCCTCGGTGTTCGCGAACCGGATGCATCCGTACACGCTGGGGCTGTTCGCGGCGCGTCCGGGGCTGCGGGCCGCGAAGGGGCAGAGGCTGGTGACGATTCCGGGGACGGTGCCGGAGCTGGTGGACCTGCCGGCGGGGTGTCCCTTCGCGGGGAGGTGCGGGTTCACGATTCCTGAATGTCATGGGACCGTGCCGCCGGCGTACGAGGTGGAGAGCGGGCACCGGGCGAGGTGCATCCGGTTGGAGGCGGTGGCGGAAACGAAGGCTGCGGGTGCCCTCACCCCAGCCCTCTCCCAAAGGGAGAGGGAGGAACAGCCATGAGCGAGCCGCTGCTCGAAGTGCGCGACCTGGTCAAGAACTACACCTTGCCGCGCGAGAAGCTGTTCGAGGCGCCTGGCCAGGTGCATGCGTTGCAGGGCGTGAGCTTCACGATCGAGGCGGGGCGCAGCCTGGGGATCGTCGGCGAGTCCGGATCGGGGAAGTCCACGCTCGCGCGGCTCGTCATGGCGCTGGACAAGCCGACCTCCGGCACCGTGCGCCTGCTCGGGCAGGACCTGCATGCGCTCGGCCACGAGGAACTGCGGAGGGCTCGCCGCGACTTCCAGATGGTGTTCCAGGACCCTTACGGCTCGCTCGACCCGCGCCAGACCGTGGAGCGCATCGTGTGCGAGCCGCTCAGCGCGCAAGGCACGCCGCGCGACGAGCAGCGTCAGCGCGCGCACGAGGCGCTGCAGGCGGTGGGCCTGCGCTCCAACGACCTGGGCAAGTACCCGCACGAATTCTCCGGCGGCCAGCGGCAGCGCATCGCGATCGCGCGCGCCCTCATCACCCGCCCGCGCCTGATCGTGGCCGACGAACCGGTGAGTGCCCTGGACGTCTCCGTGCAGGCGCAGGTGCTCAACCTGATGCAGGACCTGCAGGCGGAGTTCGGCATCACGTACATGCTGATCAGCCACGACCTCGCCGTGGTGCACCACCTGTGCGACGACGTCGCCGTGCTCTGGCAGGGACGCATCGTCGAACAAGGTCCGCCGGAGCGTCTTTTCGCGGCGCCGGAGCATCCTTACACCCGCACGCTGCTGGCCGCCGTGCCGGAAGCGGAACCACCCGTGTCATCCCCTCTTGCCTCCGCCGCGGCAGGTCGGGGATGATGGCCGCACAAGTCCAACACACTCCCTGGAGCTTCGCACCATGATGAAACGCCGCAGCGTCCTCACCCATTCGGCCTCGCTGGCCGCCCTGGCCACCCTGCCCGCGGGCGCGCTCGCCCAGGGACGCAAGGATTCGATCGTGTACGCCATGGCGCTGGAGCCCAGCCCCGGCCTCGATCCGACGGGGGGCGCGGCGTCCTCCATCGCGGAAGTGACGCTCTACAACATCTACGAGACGCTCACCAAGATCAACCCCGACGGTTCCGTCACGCCGCTGCTCGCCGAGAGCTGGGAGGTGAGCCCCGACCTCACCACCTACACCTTCAAGCTGCGCAGGAACGTGAAGTTCCAGAACGGCGAACCCTTCAATGCACAGGCCGTCAAGTTCTCCTTCGACCGGGCCGGCGCCGAGAAGAGCACCAACAAGGACAAGCGCACCTTCGCCGCCCTCACCACGCGCGCCGTCGACGAGCACACGGTGGTCGTGCTGACCAAGGAGATCGACCCCGACTTCCCCTTCCTCATGGGGCAGGCCACGGCGGTGATCGTCGAGCCGAAGAGCGCCGACACCAACATGACGAAGCCCGTGGGTACCGGGCCGTACGTGCTGGAGAACTGGGTCAAGGGCTCGTCCATCACCCTGAAGAAGTGGGACGGCTACCGCAACGCCGGCGCCATCAAGCTCAATCGCGCCACCTTCCGCTTCATCGCCGATCCCGCCGCCCAGGTTGCGGCCATGCTGGCCGGTGACGTCGACGCCTTCCCGCGCATCACGCCGCGCAGCGTGGAGCAGTTCAAGGGCAACAACCGCTTCCAGGTCGTGGTGTCGGGTTCGCGCGCCAAGACCATCCTCGCGCTCAACGACAAGAAGAAGCCTTTCGACGACGTGCGCGTGCGGCGCGCGCTGAACATGGCGATCGACCGCAAGGCCGTGATCCAGGGCGCCGGCGACGGCTACGGCGTGCCGATCGGCAGCTACTACCCGCCCAGCGCGCCGGGCTACGTCGACCTGACCTCCGCGAACGCCTACAACCCGGACCGCGCGCGCGCCCTGCTGAAGGAAGCCGGCGTCACCGGGCCCGTTGACGTCACCATCACGCTGCCGCCGCCCCCGTACGCGCGCCAGGGCGGCGAGGTGATCGCGTCGCAGCTCGCGAAGGTGGGCTTCAATGCCAAGCTGCAGAACGTCGAATGGGCCCAGTGGCTCTCCAACGTCTACGGCGCGAAGAACTACGACATGACGATCATCTCCCACGTCGAGCCCTTCGACCTGGGCAACTTCGCCAAGCCGGACTACTACTGGAACTACCAGTCGCAGAAGTTCAACGACCTCTACGCGCAGTACAAGAACACCGGCAACGCGCAGGCGCGCACGAAGCTGCTGGCCGACATCCAGCGCATGCTCGCGGACGATGCGCCCATGGTGTTCCTGTACCAGCCGCAATGGGTCACGGTCGCGAACCGGAACGTGCGCGGCCTCTGGCGCGACATGCCGATCTTCGTGAACGACCTGTCTTCGATTTCGTGGGCCTGACCGTGCACCGCCGGGCCGCCCCAAGGTGCACGAGCCCCCTCGGGGGGCAGCGCAGAAGACGAAGCCGGCAAGCGTGGGGGGCATTCTGATGGCGGAGGCACTTCACGAACTCTCCGCCCCAGCGCTGATCGAGCTGTACCGCCGGCGGGAAGTCTCGCCGGTCGAAGTCGCCCGCAGCGTCCTGGGCCACGTGGAACGCTGGGAGCAGCACCTGCAGGCGCTGTACCTGCTGCGTCCCGACGCGGTGATGGAACAGGCGCGCGCCAGCGAGGCGCGGTGGCGCCAGGGCCAGCCGCTCGGCCTCGTCGACGGCGTGCCGGTCACGATCAAGGACAACATCGCGACGCGCGGCGACCCGACGCCCCTGGGCACGGCCGCGACCGAGCTGGTGGCGTCCACGGTCGACGCGCCGCCCGCCGCGCGCGTGCGGGAGCAAGGCGGCGTGATCCTCGCCAAGACGACCATGCCGGACTACGGCATGCTGTCCTCGGGGCTCTCCAGCTTCCACAAGCTCGCGCGCAATCCCTGGGATCGGACGAAGACGCCCGGTGGGTCGAGCTCCGGCGCCGGCGCCGCGGCCGCGGCGGGCTACGGGCCGCTGCACCTGGGCACGGACATCGGCGGTTCGCTGCGCCTGCCGGCCAGCTGGTGCGGCATCTTCACGCTCAAGCCGAGCCTGGGCCGCATTCCCATCGACCCCCCGTACATGGGTCGCGCCGCCGGACCGATGACGCGCACCGTGGCCGACGCCGCGCTGCTGATGGACGTGCTCTCGCGTCCCGACGATCGCGACAGCATGAGCCTGCCCGCGCAGGACATTCCCTGGTCGACTTTCGACGCCGGCGTGGAGCGCCTGCGGGGCCTGCGCATCGGCCTGCTGCTGGAGGCGGGCTGCGGCCTCGGCGTGGAGCCGGAAGTGCGCGCGGCCGTCGAACGCGCCGCCCTCCTCTTCGAGCGTGCAGGCGCGGTGGTCGCGCCGATGAAGCCCTTCATGACGCAAGGCATGCTGGACGGCATGGACCACTTCTGGCGCATGCGCTCGCACGTGGACATGCGCGCGCTGCCGCCCGACGTGAAGGCCCGCGTGCTGCCCTACATCCAGCAGTGGGCCGACAGCGCGGCCGGCATGACGGGCGAGGCGGTGTTCCGCGCCGTCCACCAATTCCACCTGACGCGCGTGGCGACGGTCAACGCGTGCCGGCCCTTCGACTACGTGATCTCGCCGGTGTCGCCGGTGCCCGCCTTCGCGGCCGAACTGCCGTCGCCCACGAACGATCCGATGCGGCCGCTCGAACACATCGGCTTCACGGTGCCGTTCAACATGTCGGAGCAGCCGGCGGCGTCGATCAACTGCGGCTACACGGCGTCCGGCCTGCCCATCGGCCTGCAGATCGCGGGCAAGCGCTTCGACGACCTCGGCGTGTTGCAGGTCGCGCGCGCGTTCGAGCAGGTGCGCGAGGCGCAGCGGCCCTGGCCGCAGCCACCGTCCGAAGCCATCTTCCATGTCGACTGACGTCCTCGGCAACCGGGTCACGCTGCGCGAAGCGGCGAGCCTGGCTGCGGTGGACGACTTCGTGGAAGGATTCATCGCGAGCGAGGCGCGCGCGGTGAACATCCTGCAGGCGCAGGAAGACGGCAGCGCCATCGTGCAGGCGTATTGCGCGGCGCTGCACATGTTCGCGGAGACGGCGGACGCGCCCGCCAACGCGCGGCCTTTCCTCGCGCGGGCGCAGGCGGCTGCGCGTGAGGCGAGCGAGCGCGAGCAGCGCTTCGTCGCCGCCGTGGCTGCATGGGTCGACGGGGACGTGCCGCGCGCCATCGCCTTGCACGAGGAGCAGGCGCGCGCCTTTCCGCGCGACCTCGCGTCGCTGAAGCTCGGGCAGTACCACCTGTTCAACCGCGGCGACTCGCCCGGCATGCTGCGCGTCGCGCTGCACGCGGTGCCCGCGGCGTCCGACGTGCCTTTCCTGCACGGCATGCTGGCCTTCGCCTGGGAGCAGTGCCACTTCCTGGAGCAGGCGGAGGCGAGCGCGCGCGAGGCGATCGCGATGCGCCGCAAGGAACCGTGGGCGCACCATGCGCTCGCGCACGTGATGCTCACGCAAGGGCGCCTCTCGGAAGGGCACGCCTTCCTCGCGGAGATGAGCCCCACCTGGACGGGCCTCAACTCCTTCATGGTCACGCACAACTGGTGGCACCAGGCGCTCTTCGCGCTGGACCTCGACCGCCACGACGAAGTGCTGGCCATCTACGACGCTCACGTCTGGGCTGAAGTCAAGGAGTACAGCCAGGACCAGGTGAACGCGGTGTCGCTGCTCGCGCGCATCGAGCTTGCCGGCGGGGACGTCGGCGATCGCTGGCAGGACCTGGGTACCTGGCTCGCGCGGCGCGCGCACGACCACGTGCTGCCCTTCCTCGACCTGCAGTACCTGTACGGCCTCGCGCGTGCCGGCCGCATCGAAGCGGCGCGCGAGTGGCTGGCGAGCATCGAGGCCCACGCGCTCACGCGGGAAGGACAGGAAGCCGCGGTGTGGCAGCGCGTCTGCGTCCCCGCCGCGCGTGGCCTGCTCGCGCACGCGACCGGCGACTGGAAAACGGCCGTCGAAGCCCTGGGGCATGCCCTGCCCCGGCTGGTGGAGATCGGGGGCAGCCATGCGCAGCGCGACCTGTTCGCGCAGTTGCACCTGGATGCGATGGTGAGAAGCGGGCACCTCTCCGGCGCGCAGAACCTGCTGCAGCCGCAACTGCGCGCGCAGCCCGAATCCAAGCGCCTGCAGCGGCAGGCGAAGAAGCTCTACGCCTCGCTCGGCTTGCCGGACTTGCCCGCGTACTTGCGCTGGTCGTAGACCGGCTGCGGCGGCAGGTCGTCCAGGTGCCGCGTGTCGGCCCAGGCGACGATCTCGAAGTTGCCTTCGCGCACGCGGATGCGGTTGAGCCCCGCGTTGGGGATCTCGCTTTGCCGCGGCCCGTTGAGGCCCAGCGAGCGCGCCGTGCGGTAGATCATGTCCAGCACGCCGCCGTGCGTGACCACCACGACCGTCTGCCCCGCATGCGCGGCGACCAGGCGCTGCACCGCGCCGATCACGCGCGCGTGGAATTCGCGCGTGGACTCGCCGTCCGGCATGGCGAAGTCTTCCTCGAACCGCAGCCAGCCGGCCCAGGCCTCCGGGTGGTCGCGCTGGATGTCCTCCACGCGCATGCCGTCGACCTTGCCGAAATGCTGCTCGCGCAGGCCGGCTTCGGTGACGTAGGGGATGGCGAGGCCGCCGGCGACCGGGTCCGCCGTCTGGCAGGCGCGCAGCAGGTCGCTGACGTAGACCGCGTCGGCCTTCTCCGCCGCCATGCGCGCACCGAGGCGCCGGGCCTGTTCATGGCCCGTCGCGTTCAGCCCCACGTTGACCTGCCCCTGGAAGCGCAGCTCCCGGTTCATGTCGGTCTCGCCGTGGCGGATCAGCACCAGCTCGGTCATGCGGCAAATTATCCGGAGAGTCGCGCGATGCAGAATGGGCGCGAACCCGCGAACGCGCACTATTTCTCGCCATGACCACCTTGATCCTGATTCCGGGGCTTGCCGGCAACGAAACCATGTGGCGCGCGCAGGTCGAGGCGCTCGCGCCGTGGCGGCCGCGGATCACGGACGTCCACACGCGCGCCGACACGATCCCCGCGATGGCGGAACTCCTGCTGCACGAGACCGAGGGGCCGCTGGTCCTGTGCGGCGCCTCCATGGGCGGCATGGTCGCCATGGAAGCCGCGCGGCAGGCGCCGCAGCGCGTGGAAGGCCTCGCGCTGCTGGGGACCGACGCGCGCCCGGACTCGCCGCAGATGACGGCACTGCGCGAAGCGGCAATCGTGCTCTTCGCCCAGGGCCGCGTGCGGGAGGTGATCGAGCCGAACGTGGCGATGGCCTTCCATCCGGACCACGCCCCGGCGCTGGCGCAGGACTATCTCGACTTCGTCCTCGCCGCGGGCGGCGAACAGCTGGTGCGCCAGAACCGCGCGGTGATCGCGCGCCCCGACGCGCGGGCGCACCTGCCGCAGGTACGTTGCCCCGTGCTGGTGATGTGCGGCGAAGCGGACCTGCTCACGCCGCCGGAGTGCTCGCGCGAGATCGCGTCGCTGCTGCCGCAGGCAAGGCTGGTGATGGTGCCCCGATGCGGGCACATGCTGACGATGGAGAAGCCGGACATCGTCAATGAGACCCTCTCCCATTGGCTGGGGCACCTCCCAGGCGCGTAGATACTGTTATCCAGGTCAAGCGGCGTGAAGCGCCGGGTTGAAGGGTTGGCCCGACTTCAGGACGCCGTATGCGATGGCGACGAGCTTGCGCATCACGGCGCCGATCACAAGCATCGGC
>NZ_JACORT010000016.1 GCF_014297465.1 Ramlibacter cellulosilyticus
GCTGTTCAATGCGGTGGACGCCTTGCTGGGCGATCCGCTGATCTCCGAAGCCTTCGACGGCGAGCAGCCGGCCGAAGCGACCGCGATCATCCGCAACTCCGACGTCGACGCCGCGGGCAACATTGCGCTCAGCGCCGAATCGGCCGCGCAGCTCAACGCCACGGTCAGCAACGCCGCCAGCTCCACCGCCTCGGCCCTGTTCAACGCCACCGGCCGCAGCATCGGCGGCGTGCTGGCCAGCAACAAGGTCAGCAGCACGGCCCAGGCCTTCATCGAAGAGGGCGACATCGCCGCCGGCGGCGACCTGACGGTGGACGCCAGCGACACGGCCGGCATCTATGCCAACACCAAGCTGGTGTCGTCCTCGATCACGACCAACGACGGCGGCGTGGCCGCCCTGCAGGAATCGATCAGCGACTTCGTGCCCGCGGACTTCAGCTCCGACGAGGGCGAGCGCACCATCCACTTCGGCGACAAGGTGCGCCTGGCGAACGACTACGCCAATGGCGGCACGGCCGGCGGCGTCTACGAGTACATGGGCACGACCCAGCTGCTCGATCTCGGCGAGCAGGACTACGCGGACCTGGGCTACTGGAAGGAGTGGCAGGGCACGCAGCTGATTCCCGACGGCCTGAACTTCACGAATTCGGATTCCGTGGCCGGGGGCGGCGTGGTGGTGCTGAACGACCTGCGCAGCAGCGTGGAAGCGTCGATGACGAACGTCATCGTGACGGCGGCGAACGTGGGCCTCAGTGCCCTGGAAGACGCCACCGTCATCGCCACGGCCGACAGCTCGGTGGAATCCTCCGGCGGCAGCTCCTTCACGGGCAAGGGTGCTTCCACGGCCGGCAACGGCACGATCGCCACGAACGTGGTGCAGGGCGCCGCCGACGCCTTCATCGAGGACAGCGACGTCACCACGACGGGCGAGGTCACCGTCGAGGCTCGCAACGCCTCCACGCTCGAAGCCACGACGATGGCGGCGACGACTTCCGCCGGCAACTCGGTGGGCATCGTCCTCGCCTTCAACAGCGTCGGCTGGGAAAGCCAGAACCTCCTGTTCAACGCGCTCGACGCGCTGATCGGCCTCTCGGACGTGGAATTCGACCACCAGTCCAGCCAGACCGTGGACAGGCTGCAGGAAAACGATCGCGTCAAGACCACCAGCGGGGACATCTATCGCTACATCGGGCCGGACCTGAGCGGGCCGGTGAACCTCGCCGACACGCAGCAGCACTACGCCACCAGCAACAACTGGCAGAAGGTCGACCCCACCTTCGGCGCGGAGCGTCCGGCGCGGGCGCAGGCGTACATCCGCGATTCCAGCGTGGACGCGGGCGGCGACGTGGTGCTGGAGGCCGAGTCGGCCGGCACCGTGGAAGCGACCGTCGGCAACGAAGCGACGTCGCTCGCCATCGCCTTCCAGGGCGCCTCCGCGATGAGCGCCAGCGGCGTGCTGGCGAGCAACAAGGTGTCGAGCCGCGCCCTCGCGTTCATCGAAGACGGCGACGTGAGCGCCGGCGGCGACGTGACCATCACCGCGGCCGACAGCGCCACCATCGAGGCGACCTCCACCATGGGCACCTCGGCGAAGCGCGTCAACGACGCCGGCGCCGGGCTGCTGAACAACTTCGTCAACCAGCTCAAGACCGAGTACGCCTACACCAACCGTTCCGGCCAGCAGACGCTGGCCTTCGGCGATCTGGTGCGCGACGACGTGTCCGGCGAGGTCTACGAGTACATGGGCACCACGCAGTCGCGCGACCTCGGCAGCGAGGACTTTGCCGACTACGAGTACTGGAAGCAGGTCGACGACACCAACCTGATCTCCGACAAGATGGCCAGCACGGCCGCGAAGGCGTTCGGGCTGGACACGGGCAAGGCCAAGACTTTCTACGGCCTGGTGGTCCGCAACGACGTACGCGGCGGGGTGGATGCGTACGTCGACGGGACGGACCTCACGGCCGGAGGCGACATCACGCTGGCCGCGCTGGAAGCGGCCACGCTCACCGCGCTGGACTCCAGCACCGTCTCGTCCAGCGACAACAAGGGCGGCGTGGTGGTGACCAACCAGGTCCAGGCCCACGCAAAGGCCAACGTCCTGCGCAGCGCTCTGGACGCGGGTGGCGACGTGACCGTCGACGCGCAGAACACCTCCGTGCTCGACGCGACCACCTACGCCAAGGCCAAGGGCAACGAGTCCGTGGGCGTGGTGGTGTCCTTCAACAGCATCGGCTGGGACGCTTCCAACATCCTGTTCGCCGCCATCGACGCGTTGCTCGGCGACGACCTGCTGACCGACGAACTCCCGGCCACGACCCGCGCCACCATCGAGGACAGCTCCGTGGATGCGGGCGGCGCCCTGAGCGTCACCGCGACCAATGCCGCCCAGCTTCAGGCCACGACCGGCAACGAGCAGGTCTCCAACGCGACGAACGACTTCGCCATCGCGGCGAAGTTCGGCGCCAAGGGCATGGCCGCGGGCGGCGTGCTCGCCAGCAACCGCGTCAGCAGCCTGGCGGAAGCCTGGATAGCCAACACCGGCACGTCGCTGACCGTGCAGGCAGGCGGCGCCGTGACCGTCGCCGCGAAGGATGCCGCGGTCATCGCTGCCAGCAGCGTCATGGTGGCCTCGGCGATCACCAGCAACAACATCAACGCCGTCACGCAGCTGCTGCAAGGCCTGCTGCCGGACAGCTACCAGTACACGACGGCCTCCGGCGTCCAGACGCTGCAGGAAGGCGAACGCGTGCGGGTGGGCGGCACGTACGCGGGCGGCGGCGACACCGGCGCGGTCTACAAGTACCTCGGCATCGGCGAGACGCTCGACCTCGGCAACACCGACTTCTCCGACCCCGGGCAGTGGAAGAAGCTGACCGGCGGCGCCGACGACCTGGAGGACCTGTTCCCCAACTTCGGCAACCTCACGGATTCCGACGCCCGGGCCTATGGTGCTTCCGTCGTGCTGAACGACGTGCGCAGCGCCGTCCAGGCCTACGTGCAAGGCGTGTCGCTGCAGGCGGCCAGCCTGGCCGTCGATGCGGTGGAAGACGCCACGCTCCAGGCCTACGTCGAGACCAACCTCACCGCCTCGGGCGGCAGCGCCTACGGCACCGGCACGGTGGTGTCCGGCGGCGGCCAGGTGGTCACGAACCTGGTGCTCAGTTCCGCGGAAGCCTGGGTCGACCACGCCACGGTGACGACCACCGGCGACCTGTCCGTGAACGCCGCCAACACCTCCGCGCTGGACGCGACGGTGCTCACGGCCTCCGCCTCCGGCGACACGGGGGTCGGCATCACGCTGGCCTTCAACAGCATGGGCTGGAAGCCGCAGAACGTGCTGTTCAACGCCATCGACGCGCTGCTGGGCGACCCGCTGCTGTCCGAAGCCTTCGACGGCGCGCAGCCCGCCGCGACGCGGGCCTTCATCACCAGCGCCACCATCGATGTCGGTGGTGACCTCTCGATCACCGCGGACGCGTCGGCACAGCTCAATGCCACGGTCAGCAACGCGGCAACCTCCACCGCTTCGGCGCTGTACAACGCCAACGGCAAGGGCATCGGCGGCGTGCTGGCCAGCAACAAGGTCAACAGCCTCGCCGAAGCCTACCTGGAAGACCCGCTGGCGCCGGTCACCGTCGGCGGCACGCTGGCGATCGCCGCCGCGGACAACGCCGGCATCTACGCGAACAGCAAGATCGTCTCGTCCTCCATCACGACCAACGACGGCGGCGCGTCGGTGCTGCAGGAGACGATCAGCGACTTCGTGCCGGCCGACTACAACACGGACGAGGGCACGCGCACCATCGCGTTCGGCGCCACCGTGCGGATCGCCGACGACTTCCTTGCCGAGAACTTCGGATCGGGCGATGGCGTGCAGGCCCTCGCCACCGGCAACAAGGTGCGGCTGGCCGACGACTACGCCGCGGAGAAGTTCAGCACCGATTCCGGGCGCCGCCTCCTGGTCACCGGCGACGTCGTGCGACTCGCGGACGACTACGGCGGCGGCGGCGACGCCGGCGCGCTCTACAAGTACCTGGGCGGCAACGGCCGGGTGAACCTCGGGACGCAGAACTACGCCGACGGCGCGCGCTGGGCCAAGGTGGGTGGCACCGCCGGTGCGGTCTACCAGTACCTCGGAAGCGCCGGCAGCCGCGACCTCTCCGCCACCGACTACGGCGACACGGCGCTCTGGAAGGAGATCGCGGGCAAGGCGGGCAGCGTCTACCGGTACATGGGGACCGGCGACACCCTGGACCTGGCCCACGTGAACTACGACGACCTCGGCTACTGGAAGGAAGTGCCGCTGACGCAGGTGGTGCCGACCGGCTACAACGTGAGCGACTCCAACGCCACCGCCGTCGGCGGGCTGGTGGTCGTGAACGACGTGCGCAGCGAAGTGTCCGCGCGGCTTTCCGATGCCGACGTGACCGCCGCCGGCGTTTCCGTCAGCGCCAGCGAAGCGGCCGTGATCCGCGCCGATGCGGATTCCAGCGCCGTCGCCTCGGGCGGCAGTGCCTGGGGGTCGGGCAGCGTCCTCGCCATCAACGGCACCATCGCCACCAACATCGTCCTGAGCAGCGCGCAAGCCAGCATCGAAGGCGGTTCGGTGACGACGACTTCCGGCGACCTCGCCGTCGCGGCCGAGAACCTCTCCCAGATCGACGCGACGACCCACAGCGCCACCACCAGCGGCGAGACCGCCGTCGGCGTGACGCTGGCGTTCAACTCCATCGGCTGGCAGGCGCAGAACGTCCTGTTCAACACGGTCGACGCGATCCTCGGCGACCCGCTGGTGGCCGACGCCTTCGGCAACCAGCAGCCGGCGGAGGTCCGCGCGACGATCTCGAATTCTGCGCTCGACGTGGCAGGCGACCTCCGCGTGACCGCGAGCAACGAAGCCGTCATCAACGCCGAGGTCGACAACCAGGCGAGTTCCGCCGCCGTGGCCCTGGTGGGCGCCTCGGGCGCGAGCGTGGGCATCGTGATCGCCAGCAACATGGTCAACAGCACCGCCGAGGCGGAGGTCGCGTTCGACAGCGGCCTGGGCCAGGTGGACGTGGGCGGCGACGTGGCCGTGGCTGCCGAGGACTACGCGGCGATCAACGCGAAGAGCACGCTGGAAGCGATCTCCACCGTCAGCAACGACGGCGGGCTCGGCATCATCACCGACCTCGTCTCGAACTTCCTGACCGACTACCAGTACACGACGCGCTCCGGCACGCAGGACCTCACCGAAGGCCAGCTGGTCCGGGTGGGCGAGGGCTACGGCGGTGGCGGCACGGCCGGCAAGGTCTACATGTACACCGGCGCCGATGCGACGCTGGACCTCGGTGCCATCGACTACCGCGGCGCCGACTGGGAAGAAGTGATCCTCGACGAGGCCTTCGACTTCCTGAGCGGCCTCGGGCTCAACGTCAGCAGCTCCGATTCCACCGCGGTCGGCGCGCTGGTCGTGCGCAACGACGTGCGCAGCGACGCCGAAGCGGCCATCGCGCACGCGCAGGTGGACGCCGGCGGCGACATCGACGTCTCCGCCATCGGCAGCGCCACCATCCAGGCGCAGGACGAGAGCACCGTCACCTCCGAAGGCGGCAGCCTGCTCATGAGCGGCCGGTCGCTGGCGGTGAACGGCGTGATCGCCACCAACCTGGTGCTCGGCTCGACCGAGGCGCTGGTGTCCGACAGCGACCTCACCAGCGGCGGCGATGTCGCCGTCGACGCGTCCAACACCGCCGGCATCGTGGCGGAGATCCTCAGCGACACCACCTCCAAGGGCGTGTCGGTGGGCGTGACGCTCGCCTTCAACACCATCGGCTGGGAAGCGCAGAACTTCATCTTCAACACGGTCGATGCGCTCCTGGGCACCGACATCGGCACCGCCGATCCCGCCTCGGTGCGGGCCGTCATCGAGCGCACGGAGGTGGACGCGGGCGAGGGCGTGCACGTCGCGGCCGTTTCCGACGCCAGCATAGACGCGACGATCACCTCCGCGTCGACCGCCATCAAGGCGACGCTCGCCGACTCCACGGCCGTGGCTGTCGGCGCGATCATCGCGATGAACAAGAGCAGCACCAGCGTGGAGAGCGGCATCGCCGACGCCGGCGAGGTGCTCGCGCGCGACGGCAGCGTCGAAGTGACGGCCGACGACAGTTCGCGCATCGCTGCCGACGTGGAGGCGTCCGCGCTGTCGGTTTCCGCATCGACCTCGTCGGCGCTGTCCGTGTCCGTGGGCCTGAGCGTCGCGCGCAACGAGATCCGCAACGACATGGAAGCCTACGTGCGCGACGTCGATGCGCTCACGGCGACCGACGGCGACGTGAACGTCGACGCGGACCAGTCCTCCGACATCGACGCGACCTCCCGGGCGTCCGCCATCACGGTGGCTCTGTCGGCCGGCGGCAGCAAGGCTTTCGGCGGCGGCGGCGCGACGGCGGTGAACGACATCGGCGGCAAGGGCAACGCGTCCGTCCAGCGCAGCACACTCACCGCGACCGGCACGGGCGCCGGCCAGGGCCAGGCGACGATCGCCGCCCGCAACAGCGCCGAGATCGACGCCGACGTCGAGGCCTTCTCGGTCTCGGCGGGGGTGGGCACGGGCACCACGCCGGCGATCTCCATCGGCTTCTCGCTCGCACGCAATTTCATCGGCTGGGACGAGTTCGGCGGGGCCAACCCCCTCCAGGTCCGGGCCTACGCGGAAGACACGCAGATCACCGCGCCGCGCGGCATCACCGTCAGCGCGGAATCGACCCAGAAGATCGGCGCGACGGTGTACGCCACCTCGGTGGCCATCGCCGCCTCCACCGGGAGCGCCGTGGGCCTCACGGCGGGGGGCCTGTGGACGGACAACCGCATCGCCACCAGCGTGAAGGCGTACATCGACGGCTCCAGCCTCCTGCAGACCAGCGGGACGGACCTGGTCGTCAGCGCCCGCAACGCGTCGCGCATCACGTCGGACGCGCGCGCCATCTCGGTCGGCGCCAGCCTGGCCGGCGGCAGCGGCGGCTCGGTCTCGGTCGGCCTGTCGCTCTCGGCGAACACGATCCAGAACGAAGTCGCGGCCTACGTGAAGGACGCGGTGGTCCGCACGGCCGGCGGTGACGTCCGCGTGACGGCGCGCGACGAAGCGCGCATCAGCTCCAGTTCGACCGCCGCGGCGATGTCGCTCGGCATCAGTGCCGGGACGGCGGGCTTCGCCGTGGCCGGCGGCGGCGCGACCTCCTACAACACCATCCTCGGCAGCACCGAAGCGTACGTCGAGGGCAGCGAGCTCGGGACCACGGCCAACCAGGTCGGCGACGTCGTCGTCACGGCCGCGAGCACGTCGCAGATCACCTCCGAGGTGCTGGCCGTGGCCGGCTCGGTCGCCTTCGGCAGCACGGCCGGCGTGGGCGTGGCCGTGGGCGTGTCGCTCGCGCAGAACGACATCGGCTACGAAGACAGCAGCTCGGAAGGCAATCTGGTCTCTGCGCAGATCCGCGACAGCAGCATCGCCGCGAGCGGCGACCTCACGCTGGATGCCGCCTCCGCGCAGGTCGTGCAGGCTTTCGTGGCGGCGGGTTCCGTTGCGCTGGCGGCCGGCGGCACGGCCGGTGTCGGCCTGAGCGGCGCAGGCGTGAGTTCGAAGAACCGCGTCAAGGTCCGCGTGCAGTCCGGCATCGACGGCGATGGCGCCAGCGGCATCTCGGTGCGCGGGGCCACCATCACCGCGGATGACAGCTCCAGCATCTCGTCGTTCGCGGGTGCGGCCTCCCTGGCCGGCAGCGTCGGCGGCACGGCGGGCGTGTCGGTGTCCATTGGCGTGTCCCTGTCCGAGAACCTCGTGGCCAACGCGGTCGAGGCCTTCGTACGGAATGCCGACCAGGGTCTCACCACCCGCACGGGCGACATCGCGATCACCGCGGGCGCGCAGGGCAAGCACCTGTTCGACCTCACGCTGTCCGGCCTGTCGTTCACGACGGCGCAGCTCTCCGATGCGTCCGAGGAAGCGATCGACGATCCGCTCACCGGGACCGACGAAGCTGACGTGGACGCCGACGGCGACGCCGCCATCAAGGAAGCCATCCGCACCGCGTTCGCCGTGCGCGGCGAAGACCTGGAAGGCGACCTGCGCCTGGCCGAAGTGGTGGAGGGCGAGCGCTGGGTGCTGGTCACCGAAGACGGCGTGAGCTACCAGGTCGACAAGGTCGGCGGGACGCTGCAGGTGTCCAAGGCCACCATCGCCGCCGTCTCTGCCGCGGCTTCGCTGGCCGCCGGCTTCGGCGGCACGGCGGGCATCGCGTTCAGCGGCGCCGGGGCGGATGCGCAGAACATCATCCTGACCAAGGCGAACGCCTCGGTGGAAGGCAGCACGCTGGACAGCGCCGGCGACGTCACGCTGTCGGCGTCCAGCACGAGCGGCATCCTCGCGACGGTGGTCGCCGCATCCGCTTCCGTGGCGGCGGGGGGCACGGCCGGCGTGGGCGTCTCGATCGGCGCCGCCATCGCGCACAACTTCATCGGCTACGACGCGGACGGCAGCCCGTCGGCGGCCGAGGTCCGCGCGTACGTCGTCGACTCCAGCATCGCGGCGGACGGCGACCTCGTGCAGACGGCCGTGGCGGCCCAGCACATCGACGCACTCGTGATCGCCGGGTCCGTGGCGGTTGGCGCCGGCGGTACCGCCGGCATCGGCGCGAGCGGCTCCGGCGTGGAAGCCGAGAACCGCGTCAACGTCGACGTCGAAGCTTCGATCACCGGCGACGGCGCGACCGGCATCACGGCGGACACGGTCAGCCTCACGGCCCGCGACACGTCCACCATCTCCGTGCTGGCCGGCGCGGCCTCGCTGGCGGCGTCGCTGTCCGGCGCGGTCGGCGTGTCGGTGTCCGTTGGGGTCGCGCTGGCGCACAACAACATCGCGAGCACCGCGGAAGCCTTCATCGCCGACGCCGATACCGGCGTCACGAGCAGCACGGGCGACATCACGCTCACGGCCGATTCCGCCGCGACGATAGACAGCGTCGCCTTCGCCGCATCGCTGGCCGCCGGCATCGCCGGGGCCGTCGGCGCCGGCGTGAGCGGCGCGGGCGCGGAAGCCACCAACGCCATCCAGACAGGAACCCACGCCTACGCGAGCGACAGCGTGCTGTCCAGCGCGGGCGACATCGAGGTCACGGCCACCAACACTTCTTCCATCGACGCGACGATCGTCGCCGCCTCCGTCTCGGTGGCGGTCGGCGGTACGGTGGGCTTCGGCGCTTCTGTAGGCGCCGCGCTCGCCACCAACCTGATCGGCTACACGGAGTCCGGCACGCCCGAAGAGGCCTCGGTGCAGGCTTACCTGGAAGACACGAGCGTGCTCCAGGCCGACAAGCTCGCCATCGCGGCCACCAGCGACCTGAGCGTCCAGGCCATCGTGCTCGCGGGCTCCGTCGCGGTGGCCGGCGGCACGGTCGGCGTGGCCGTGTCCGGCGCGGGCGCGAGCAGCGAGAACCGCATCGCGGCGAACGTTGCCGCGTACATCGATGGCGACGGCGCGCAGGGCATCACGGTGGGCACGCTCACGGTGGAAGCCGAAGACAGCTCGTACATCAACGCCGACACGGGCGCCGCCTCGGTGGCCGCGTCCTTCGGCGCGGCGGGCGGTTCCGCGTCGGTGGGCGTGGCGTTCGCCTCGAACGACATCGCCAACACCGTCGCAGCGGAAATCCGCAACGCCAACGACCTCGACACCACCACCGGCGGCATCACGGTCACGGCCGACGAGTCCGCCACCATCGAATCCCTGACCGCGTCGGCCAGCCTCGCGGCGAGCGTGTCGATCGGCGTCTCGTTCTCCGCTGCCGTCACGCAAGCCACCAACACCCTGGGCAGCACCGTCAGTGCGGGACTCTCGGGCTCCGGCGACATCCGCTCCGCCAAGGGCGTGACGGTGGCCGCCCAGGACACCTCCGGCATCTCGGCGGAAGTGGTCGCGGTCGCGGTCAGCGGCGGGGTGATCAGCCTCGCGGCCGGCCTCGTGACCGTGGAGAACCAGATCGGCAACCACGTCAGCGCGTCCAGCACGAACTCCGACGTGACGGCGGAAGACGGCGACATCGCGATTTCCGCGACCTCGACGCCCACCATCCGTTCCAGCGCCGAAGTGGGCGCCGTGTCCTTCGGCATCGGCGTCGCCGGCGCAGGCGGCATTTCCACCACCACCATCGAGGGCATCACCGAAGCTTCCGTGAACGGCGGTTCCCTCACCGCCGCAGGCCACGCCATCACCGTGGACGCGAGCTCCACGTCCACGACGTCGCCCAGCATCGAAGGCCTCTCGATCGGCCTGGCCGAGGTCTCCCTGATGCAGGCCGAGGCCACGATCGCGGGCCAGACGCGCGCATGGGCGGGCGGTACCACCACCATCACCGCCGCGAGGCTCGACCTCACGGCCACGGACCAGACGAGCGCGTCGCCGAGCACCACCATCGCGGGCCTGTCCGGCGTCTCCTTCGGCAGCACCGAGACGACCGTCGAAGTCACGCGCGAGACGCTCGCCGAAGTGGCTTCCGGTGCCAGCCTGACCATGGCGGCCGGCGCGCTGAACCTGCTGGCGAACGCGACGACGTCCGGCAACGGCTCGACGGAAAGCACCTCCGGGGCGATCTTCAAGATGACCAGCCTCACGGTGGAAAGCACCGTGTCCAGCGAGACCCGGGCGGCCATCCAGCAAGGCGCGACCGTGCGGTCGGCCGGTGGCACCGTGAGCGTCACGGCGCTCGGCGACAACGCGGCGGAAGCCCAGATCGAAAGCTTCGGCGTGGGCATCGCGCTGTCCGCGCAATCCAGCGAGCCGAGCGCGACGGTCAGCGCCACCACCGAAGCGTACATCCACGGCAACGTCATCGGCACCACCGCCTCGCAGCCCGCTGGCAACGTGACGGTGCTCGCCGACGCGGACGACCACGCCACGGCCGGTTCCAAGGCGCGTGGCGGCGGCGCCGTCTCCGTCGACAGTTCCACCGTCACGGCCACGACCGAATCGACGGTACGCGCCGGCGGCGGCGGCACCATCCGCTCCGGCGGCACGGTATCCATCCAGGCCTTCGGGCGCACCGACGCCGACGCGGCCTCGCGCAGCGACACGGGCGGCGCGGTCGCCGTCAGCGACCTGGTGGCGAATGCTTCCGCGACGCCGACGGTCACTGCCGACATCCAGGGCGGTGGGGTGATCGAAGCGGCCCAGGGCTTCATCCTGCGCGCCACGCATGGCGAGGACCCGCCGGTCTATTCGGACGGCAGCTTCGACGCCGTTTCGGGCATCGATCCCACCGGCAACACCGTCACGTTCGGCGCCGACCACGGCCTGCTGACGGGCGACACGGTCAAGTACAACCAGAACGGCGCCACGACCGGCGTCGGCGGCCTCACCAGCGGACGCACCTATGGCGTGATCGTCGCGGGCGACCAGCAGCTGCAGCTCGGCTCGACGTTCAGCTCCTACGTCGACGAGGACGCGGACGATCCCGTCCCCTTCGTCGACCTCGACCGCGACACGATCAGCTTCGCGACGCCGCACAACCTGCTGGATGGCGACCGCGTCGTGTACTCGGCGGAGCAGGGCTCCGCGGTCGTCGGCGGCCTCTCCACCAACACGACCTACGAGGTCGTCCGCGTCGACGCCTACACGATCAAGCTGAAGGCCCTGGGCGGCTATGCCGCGCCAAAGGAAATTACCGGAGCGGCCATCGCCGCCGACACGGTCACGCTTGCCGGCCACGGCTTCACCGAGGGCCAGGCCGTCACGTACCGCGCACCCCGCGCACCGCAATTCAGCGTGCCGGGGGTCGACGGCGACACCGACACGATCACGCTCGCGTCCGGCCATGGCCTGGCCACGGGCGACGAGGTGATCTACACCACGGACGGCGCGGTCATCGGCGGGCTGGTGAACGGCGGCCGCTACTTCGCCATCGTCAACGGCAACGCGGTGCAGCTTGCCGCGACCTACGAGGAAGCGGTCGGCGTGCCGGCCGACCCGGACGCCGACCCGCCCGTCACGGGCGTGGCGGTCACGCCCATCAACCTCACGCCGTCGAGCGACGAAGACGACGAGGGCGACGTGCACGGCCTGCGCAAGGTCTCCGACCAGGCGATCGGCGGCCTCGTGGACGGCCGGACCTACTACGTCGATCTCGTCACCGGCCAGCCGGACAAGTTCCAGCTGCGCGACGGCGACGGCAACCTGGTGTCGCTGGTCGCCACCGACAGCGTCTCCGGCGCGGTGCTCACCGGAACCAGCACGCTGGGCACGGAAAGCATCGACCTCACGAACGTGGGCACGGGCCGCCATCGCCTGGTCATCGACATCACGGCCGACGGCAGCGGCACCCAGCTCTTCGAGGGCGTGGGCGGCGCCCGCGCGCTGGCCGGCGCACCGTCGGCCAACGGCGTGGTGACGGCCGCCGCCAGCGGCTCCAGCGGCGGCGTGGTCCGGGTGAGCGACTCCAAGGTGACGGCGTCCACGACGCCCACCGTCAACGTCACGATCGGCACGGGCGCAAGCATCGCCGCGTTCGACGTCGACATCGCCGGCACGGCCAAGGCGAACGTCTCCGCCACGTCCGCGAACAGCGGCGGCGGCCTCGTGTCCGTGGGCGACGCCGAGGCGAACATCGAGGTCGACGTGACCAGTGCGGTCACGGTGGGCGAGGACGCTTCGGTGCAGGCCACCAACAGCCTCACCATCGATTCCTGCACCATCATCCACGCGTCCGTGCTCGCCCAGAGCAACGGCGGCGGGCTGGTCGATTTCGCCGACGCCGACGTGTCCGCCGACGTCACCTACAGCGCCACCATCGCGCTGCTGGACGGCGCCGACGTGAAGAGCGAGGGCGACGCCACGCTGGATGCGCGCAGCAAGGTGGAGGTGAAGGCCGACAGCGAAGCCGACTCCGCCGGCCTGGGTTCCAGCGCCGAGACCACCGCCGACGTCGCGATCGGCGCCGACGGCGCACGCGCCCTGGTACGCACCAGCGTGGCCGATGGCGCGCGGGTGCAGGGCGCCAACGTCGTGGTCCGCGCCCGTTCCTCCGAACTCGAGGTCCACGCGACCGCCGAAGCGGACTCCGGCGGCGCCGTCGCGGACGGCGAAGCCGAAGCCCTGATCAACGTGTGGGACGCGGTCGAGGTCGTGCTCGCCTCCGGAGCGTCCGTCATGGGCGACGTGGTCACGATCAGCGCCCGCCACGAGGACGTGGACCTGAAGGCACGCTCCGACGCGGACACCGACGGCCTGTACGCCGACGCGGACGCCACGTCGCGCATCGCCTACGACAGCGACAACACCGTCAGGGCCGGCGCGGGGGCCACGGCGGCTGCGCGCGACCTGTACGTGTACTCCACGCAGGACATCAGCCGCTACGAGCGCAGAATGAGCACCGACGTGGACGTGTTCGGCTCGGCCAACGACCACCCGGAAGGCAAGCTGGAGGCGCGCCGCACGATCGACTGGAACGGCAACGTCACCTTCCTGGCGCGCCCCGCGCCCCAGCTGCTGATCGACAGCAACGGCCTGATCGTCACGGCGGACAACGTCACCGTGAACGGCGGCCTGGACGCCGGCGACACCGTCACCGGCGACACCATCACGGTGGACCCCATCACCAACAACGACGCGGGCACCGCCACCTTCACCGTCAACTCCGTCGGGCGCCGCGAGGACAAGGACGCGCCGGCAGGCGAGATCACCGGCTCCGGCGGCACCTTCAGCAGCGGCTCCATGTTCCCGTCCGTGGAACTGGTCAACCACTCCGACAAGCACCTGGTCATCGGGAACATCCAGCTCGCCAACGGCACGACCCAGCCCACCGTGTCGCTGAATGCACAGGACGTCTCGCTCGAATTCGAGGTCGGCCATGTCGCACCGGCCGGTGACGTGCGCATCGACATCCTCAACGAAGGCACGGGCGACGTGCGCATCGACGGCCTGGTCGACAACCCGATCGGCCTGATCCACATCGAGGCCCAGGGCGGCGCCATCTTTGCCGACGACGGCGCCGGCGACCTGCTGCGCGGCAACCGGATCGCGCTGGAGGCGCGGGACAACATCGGCGACGCCACCCGCCGGCTGGACGTCGAGCTGGTGCGCAGCCACCGCCGCGAAACCGGGTTCGACGCCATCGGCGGCGGCGACATCCGGCTGAACCTGACGGGGAAGGTGCGCGACCTCGATCCGGCCTTGTCGGACTTCACGGGCGGCACCATCGCGACCAGTGGCGGCGACGTCGACCTCCTGATCCAGACCACGATGCAGGAGACGCACGCGATCGGCACGGCCGGCGGGGTGCGGGTTTCCGTCAACGGCGGCAGCGCCACGACCTACCTGGAGCACTACGACCAGGACACGAACCACGGCTCGGCGCCACTCGACTTCCGCCTGTTCGCCGACACCACGCAGGGCACCGGAGTCGCCAGCGCGTACACCTTCGACCAGATCCGCGGCGGCAACATCACCATCGTCGCGGCGCATCCCCTCGCCACCGACCCGCGCATCGACTTCACGTCCGACACCGACCACGGCGACGACGGCCGGATCGACGTGCTGCTGAACGGCGACCTGACGCTCAGGGAGCTCTCCGGCGACTACTTGCTGCACAGCATCCGCTCCAACGCGGGCGACATCGACCTGTCGACGGTCGACGGCGCCATCGAAGTCGTCATCGTCGAGGCGCTCGCGGGCGACGTCACCCTCAGCGCCGTCGGCGAAGGCTCGGCGCTGTTCGAGAGCGGCGTCGGCGACGACGGCGCGACGCCCTTCGTCGTGGGCAACAGCATCACGCTCAATGCGGGCGGCGGCGTGGGGTCCGCCGGCGACTTCTTCGAGATCGATTCGTCCCACCAGGCGCCGGGCCAGGTGAGCGGCTTCGTGGGCGGCAGCGTCTACGTGACCGAAACGGCGGGAACCCTGAACGTGGGCGGTATCGTCGCGACCGGCATCGTCGGCGGCGTGCTCACGAACGCCGAGGCGATCGTGCTCGTCACGCTGTCCGGCTCCATCCTCGATGCGGACGCCACGGAAGAAGACGACATCGTCACCGACCTGCAGGCGGCCGACATCGACCTGATCGCCAACGGCGGCAGCATCGGCAGCGCGGCCAACGCGCTCGAGATCTACGGCGCCGGCAGCGGGCAGCAGGAGATCCCCACGCGCACGCTCGGAGGTGCCACGCCGCTGGCGGGGCGGCTGTTCGCGCAGGCGCTTTCCGGCGACGTGCACCTGCTGGAAGTCAGCGGCGGCACGAACATCCTCGCCATCCACGCGGGCGGCGATGCGTCGCTGACCGTCTGGGACAGCGCCTATGCCGACGAGGACATCGAGTTCGTCGTGGGCGGCGGCAGCAGCCACACCGGCATCGCGGTGGCGCAGGGCTACGTGCAGGCGGGCGGCTCGGTCACGCTGCAGGCGGGCGACGACATCACGCTGCCCGTGGCGTCCAGCATCACGGGCGGGACCGCCGTCACGCTGCGCGGCGACGTGCAGAGCGCCGAGATCGATCCGTCCATCGGCACCTACATCCTGCTGCAGGGCGCGGTGCAGGCACCGCTGCTCACGGTCGAAGGCGGCGCGCAGATCGACCACTTCGAACTCGCGCGCGCCGGTGGCATCAACCCGGGTGGCAGCACCGTGGTGCGCGGCGGGCTGAGCGACGACCGCTTCTACGTGCAGGCGGCCGCGGGCACCACCACCCTGGAAGGCGGCAGCGGCGCGGACCGCTTCCTGCTGTCCAACAACGCGTCGCGTTCGCTGTTCCCCACGTCCGACCTGTTCGAGAGCGAGGATCCGCTCGCGCCGTTCTCCGCGCTCACCGGCTCCGTCGCCGGGCTGGGGCAGTTGAACATCGCCACCGGGGAGGGCGGCGACGGCGGAACCCGCGATTCCATCTACCTGAGCTCCGATGCGGCGGCGGCTTCGCTGTCCGGCACCTTCACCACCGGCCGCATCAGCGGCTTCGGGATGGCGGGGACGATCGACTACACGACGGTCGACGGCGCCTCCATCCTCGTCGAGCTCGGCGCTTTCGACGACACCGTGGCCGTCAAGGGCGGCGCGGCCAACGTTGCCCTGTTCGTCACCGCGGGCGGCGGCGACGACGTGATGAACGTCGGCAACGACGCGGGCCGGCTGAACGACATCAGCGGCATCGTCGCGTTCTACGGCGACGCAGGCGCCGACACGATCAACGTCCACGGAAACTCGCCGACCACTTCCGCCGGCCAGTTGTCCGCCATCGGCGTCACCGGCATGGAAATGGGCGGCAACCGCCTGTTCGCGATCCACAACGAAGTGTTCGGCGCGAACGTCCCGACGCCGCTTGCCACGGATCCGCCGACGGCGACCGTCTCCGGCGCGATCTATTTCGCGACGCGCGAGATCGACGACGAGACCGAGACCATCTCGAGCACCGTGGAGACCGTGAACGTGCTCCTCGGGGCGGGCGACGACACCTTCAAGGTCGACAGCGCCTACGCATACGGTACGACCCATGTCTACGCAGGCGCCGGCCAGGACACCATCACGGTGTCGTCGACCACATCCGGCCTCTACCGCGACTCGGGGCAGACGCGGCGCAGCGACTACGTGCACGGCGAGCTGGTGCTGCACGCCGGCACCGACGCGGTGGCCGACACGCTGATCGTCGACGACTCCGGCGACGACAACGCCAACGTCGGCCAGCTGCTCGGCGCGACCGTGACCACCAGCGACATGGCGGGCTCGGTGCGCTTCGACGCGAGCGCCGGCGACACCGTCGGCATCCTGCTCGGGGCCAACGACGACAGGTTCTACGTGCCTGGCGTCAGCGCGGGCATCCAGGCGGTGGTGGGCACCGGCGGCGGCTTCGACAAGGTGTACGTCGGCACGACGGCGGGGAACGAGGCGACCGGCTCGCTGGACGCGCTGCTCGGCATCCTGGTGGTCGAGGGCCAGGACCCCGAAGCGGGCGACATGCTGATCGTCAACGACCAGGCGACCGGCGCCGCGCAGTGGTACGGCATCACCAACGACCCCGACGACGGCGTCCGCAACACCGACGCCGGGCCGTGGCCGGTCGACACGACCACGATCACCCGCGGCGCGGGCGACATCCGCTACCGCGGCATCGAGACGGCGATCCTGAACGCGGGGCAGGGCAACGACATCATCGACCTCGAAGGCACGCACCGCGAGCAGGCCCTGTCCGGCAAGTCGTCCGCGTTCATCGTGAATGCCGGCGGTGGCGACGACACGGTCAACATCGGCGCGCAGGTGGCCGGCGGCTACTCGCTCGCGGGCTTCCTGATCGACCTGGCGGAGACCCCCACGGAGCCGGGAGGCATCCCCGTCCTGGTGAATGGCGGGGCGGGCCGCGACGCCATCCACTACCTGGACTCGGCGAACTCCGTCGCGACGGCACTGGCCTTCACCCATGGGACGCCCGACGCCGCCTGGCGCGCGCTCTTCGGCGAAGCGCCGGACTCGCCCGGCTACCTCTCGGTGGTCATGGGCGACCTCGAGGGCGACGCGCGGCCGCTGAACGTGAACGCCCGCGGCACCGAGCACGTGCAGGTGACGCTGGGCAGCGGCGCCGACGTGGTGCAGCTCACCGACAACGGCGTCTACGACTACGACGTCACGGTCTATGCGGGCGGCGGCGACGACACCTTCAACATCGAGGACGACCTCGTCAACACCGGCCGGACCATCACGCTGAACGGCGAAGGCGGCGACGACCTCGTCTACGCGCAGTTCGAGGACCACCTGCCGGCCGGCACGGCCAGCATCGTCTTCAACGGCGGGCTGCAGGACGGCCTGCAGGGCCCGAACGACGAGCGCTCCGGCGACACCCTGCGCATCGCCGGCGACGGCATCGCCACGGCAACCTACACGCCGAGCGCGACGCTCGCCCGGGCGGGCACCGTGCAGGTGGGCGGCAACCGCTTCGACTTCACCGGCGTCGAGCCTCTGGTCCTCCACGGCCTGTCGGACCTCGACGTGATCACGCCGGATTCCGCCGCGGACCTGGTGATCGACTCCGTCGCGGTGGACGACCTGCACCTCACCAGCCTCACGCTGCACACCGTGACCATCAACGGCGTGGTCGCCTGGAACCAGCAGTTCCAGTTCGACACCCCCGACGCGCTCGAGGTCGAGCACGTGGGCCGGGCGATCGCCATGAGCGGCGACACGCTGGTCGTGGGCGCGGCGCTGAAGAACTCCGCCTCCGGCGTGGTCTACGTCTACACCTGGAATGCCACGAACTCGTCGTGGACCGAGCAGGGCAAGCTCTACGCGTCGGACCGGGGCGCCGGCGGCGGGCAGGGCTTCGGCAGCGCGGTGGCGATCGACGGCGACCGCCTCATCGTCGGCGCGCCGAACGACGCGGGACTCGGCCAGGACACGGGCGCCGCGTACATCTTCCAGCGCGACGCCAACGGCGTCTGGACGCAGCGCGCGAAGCTGCGCTCGCTCGACGCCACCGTGAACGACACCTTCGGCCAGTCGGTCGCGATCAACGGCACGACGGCCATCGTCGGAGCCGCGGGCGACATCAACTCGGCCTACGTGTTCGTCGAAAGCGGCGGCGCCTGGACGCAGCAGCGCCAGCTGACCGGCAGCAACGAATTCGGCACCGCGGTGGCCCTCAACGGCAACACGGCGGCGGTCGGCTCGCCGGGCGCAGGCAGCGGCAGCGTGACCGTCTTCAAGCGCACCGGCATCAAGTGGGGCGACGTGAAGACGCTGCTGCCCTCCAACGCACAGGACGGGGAGGCGTTCGGCTCCGCGCTCGCCATGGTCAACGGCCGCATCGTGGTCGGCGCGCCGCTGTGGGATGCGAACGGCACCGGCACCGGCACGGCCCATGGACGTGCCTTCGTCTTCGAAGGCGCGGACGGGTCCTGGACGCTCACGGCGCGGCTCACGCAGGACGGCGGCCTGCCGCTGAAGGAAGCGCTGGACGTGCTGCAGGCCGATGCGCATTTCGGCAGGGCGGTGGCCATCGGCGGCGACTACGTGGTGGTCGGCGCGCCCAAGTACGACTCCACCTCCACCGTCACCGGCAACCAGTCCGAGAACAGCGGCGCGGCCTGGGCCTTCCAGCGCCTGGCCGATGCCGGCTCCGGCGCGAGCTGGCTGCGGGCGACGGGCGCATCCGGCTCCGGCCGACTGCAGGCGGAGGCCGCGGCGGGAACGACGGTCGGTGCTCCCTTGCCCGACAACTTCGGCGCCGCGGTCGCGGTCTCCAACAACCGCATCGTCGCGGGCCTGCCGGGGTTCAACGAACTCAACGGCGGCGACATCGTGCGGGCCGACGTCGGTGCGGTCCGCACCTTCCGCGCCGACAGTGCCTTGCCCACGTTCGAGATGGAGCGGGTGTGGGCCGAGACGCTGGACGACCTGACGCCCCTGGCCCAGGCCTCCCGCTTCGGCTCCGTGACGCACTACGACGCGGGCACGCGCACCCTGTTCGTGGGCGACCCGGGGCAGGACCGCGTCAGCGTCTACATCAACGAGGGCCTGTACTGGCGCCCCCTGGACCCGATCATCCGCACCGGCGGCGGGAACTTCGGCTTCGACATCGACTACGAAGACGGCTGGCTCGCGATCGGCGACCCGCAGGCCAACACGGTCTACCTGTACCAGCGCAACGGCGAGGGCTGGCTCGCGCCGGTGTCGGTCTCCGGGCAGGGCGGCTTCGGCACGTCGGTGGCGCTGGCAGGCGACAAGCTCGTGGTCGGCATGCCGGGCGCGGGCGGCACCTACCGCTCCATCCAGCAGGCGGACCAGACGCCGTACAACCTGAACCTCGGCACCCCGGGCGGCGCCGTGGTCTACCAGCGGTCCGGCACCTCGTGGAACTACCTGCGGCTGCTGATGCCGTTCGACTATGCGATGCCGCCGATCACCTCGACGTCGTCCACGACGACGGCGACCACCGCGGGCCACGTCGGCCTCAAGATCTTCGATTCGGACAACTTCGGCTACTTCTTCTCCGCCCACACCATGGGGCGGATCGACCTCGACGACTGGGACCATCCGCAGCACACGGATCGCGACGGCATGGACGACGACACGGTGGCCGTGCGGGTCGGCGCGCGCACGTACGCGAAGTTCGAGGACACCAACGGGGGCGACCGCGGCACGCTGGAGGTCTGGAACTACGGGTATTCCGGCTACGTCGACGTCAACCTCGTCGACAACTTCTACTTCAACGGCAAGTACTACAACCTGGACTGGATCCGCAACGACATCGACTACGTGTCCGCGAGCCTGATCCAGCCGACCTCGTTCACGACGCTCACGCACTACCAGTTCCCCAACCTCGACAACGCCAGGTGGGGCAGCTCGGTCGAGATCATCGGCAACACGGTGTTCGTCGGCGCGCCCGGCATGAACGGCAATGCGGGCCGGGTCGCCGTGTACGACCTCACCACGGGCAGGTACACCCCGTGGTCGGCCACCATCGGCGGCTTCACCGACGCTCCGCTGCGCCCGGTGGACTACGACGACGCCAGCGGCAGCGCCGGCAGCGAGATCGTCATCCGCGTGAACGGCCAGCCGCTGGTGGGCCGGCCGGGCGTCGACCTGATCCAGCAGTACAACGGCAGCGGTTCGTCCTGGTCGTTCGGCACGGCCATCTCCGCGCCCACGGGCAGCAACGCATTCGGCACCGCCGAAACCATCGCCGTCACGGGCAACAAGCGCCTGTTCGGGGTGCCGGACGCCGTCGCGAGCAACGGCTCGAACGCGGGTGCCGGCGCGGCCTACCTCTACGACAACGCATCGAACATCGAGAAGACTTTCCGCCCGTACTTCTACGACGCCTTCACCAACAGGATGCTGGAGGACACGCAGTCCGAACGCCGCTTCGGCCTCGGCGCCACCATCATCGGCGAGGGCCAGTGGATCGTCGGGTCGGGCAACACGGACGACGACTTCGTCCCCGGCGTCGGCGGCGACCTCGACATCAACAAGGTCTACAACTTCCGCCAGCGGGGGACCGGCTTCACGGCCGCCGGCAGCCTGCTCACGCCGGCCGCGCTGCCGTCGGCCAAGGTCGGCGCCAGCGTCGCCCTGGACGGCAACACGATGGTGATCGGCGCGCGGGACTGGGACGACCGCGGCGCGGTGTTCGTCTACGTCGACGCGACGGGCAATGGCACCTGGACACGCCAGGCGACGATCCAGGGCGCCGACCTCCAGAGCGACGATGGCTTCGGCGCAGCCATCGCGCTCTCGGGCGACACGCTCGTCATCGGCGCGCCCAACAAGCTCGCCAACGACGCCGGCGCGTTCTACGTGTTCGAGCGCCTCGGCAATACCTGGACACAGAAGGCGGAGGTGACGGGCACCACGGCCAACGGCCACCTCGGTTCCGCGGTCGACGTGCACTTCGACACCGCGGTGGTCGGCGCCTCCGGTGAGAACCGCGCTTACGTCTACGGCACGGATGGCGTCGCCTGGAACTGGCAGGCCACCCTCCAGGCGCCCGTGGGCGGCGCCGCGTTCGGCGCGGCCGTGGCCATCGAGAACAGCACCGTCGTGATCGGTGCCCCGCAGTCCCAGGTAGGCGCCGTCGCCAACGTGGGCGCCGTCTACGTCTACGACCTGGGCAACACAGGCTCGCCGGTCAAGCTGGCTGCCGTGGCGGGCGCCGCCGGCGACGCCTTCGGCACGTCGGTGGACCTGAGCGGCGGGCGCATCGCCGTCGGCGCCTCCGGCTTCGACCTCGTGGGCGCGGCTGACGCGGGCGCTGCCTACATCTTCGACCACGACGGGACGTCCTGGCAGCAGACCACCCGGCTCGACCTCGGCGCGTCGGCGCGGGCCAGCGACCTCTTCGGCGCCTCCGTGGCCATCGAGGGCGGGCGGCTCGTGGTCGGCGCCTACCAGCGCGAGGTGGTGCGGGTGCGGCCGCCGGAACTCGGCGGCAACGAGACGGTGGACAACGCCGGACAGGCCTTCGTCTACACGCTGCGCAACGGCACCTGGCAGCGCGAGGCGCAGTCCTCCACGATCACGGGGGCCGACGTCGAATCGGGCGACAACGCCGGCTACGCCGTCGCGATCAGCGACGGCCGCATCATCGTCGGTGCGCCGCAACTGTCCGGGAACGACCGCGACGGCTCCGGCTATGCGTTCCTGCGCACCGAGTCCGCGCCCGTGACCATCACGGTCCCGGAAACGCTGGAGCAGCTGATTGCCGGCGCGCAGGCCAACACGATCTCCGGCACGCTGGGCACGGTCACCACCGCAGACCTCCACTTCTTCGACATCGACGACGTCCTGCTTCGCACGGGCAATGCCGATGACACCATCACGCTGCGCCCGGCGGGCCTCACGGCCTTCGGGCTGCGCAACTTCACGGTGGAGACGCAGGGCGGGGCGGATACGCTGGTCACCGAATCCACGGTACTGGCGCCGCCCGCGGCCGACGACTACGTGCTCACCGAGGCGCCCGGCGCCGGCGACCCGCTGTACACCGCGCTGGCCGGCGCCTTCACCTACGACGGCGGCACGGGAGCCAACACGGTCATCGCGCGCTCCGACGACGACTGGATCCTCGAGAGCGGGGCGCTGCTCACGCTGGCGGGCGACCGGCTCGTGCTCGCGAACGTGCAGAGCGCGCGCCTCGAAGGCGGCAACGGCTCCAGCCTGTTCGAGGTCATCGGGTGGGCAGGTGACGTCACCCTGGACGGCGGCGGCGGCGACGACCACTTCGTGGTGAGGCCGACCGTCACCGGCACGGTCCGCGTGGCCGACACCGGCAGCAGCGGCTCGGACGAGCTCACCCTCGTCGGCACCGCGGCGGACGACACCTTCATCGTGCTGAACGGGCGCGTGTCGCTCAACGGCTGGTCGATCGACTACAGCGGCCTCGAGACCGTCCGCATCGCCGGACAGGCGGGCGACGACAAGCTGCGGGTCGCCGACGCGAGCGCGGACAACGTGCTCCTCGATGGCGAAGAGGGCTCCGATACCTACGAGGTGTTCACCGGGATCTCCGACGCGACCATCTACGTGGCCGACACGGGCCCGCTGCGCCAGGGCGACCTGAACGTCGACCGGCTGAACACCCCGGCGGGCGTCCCCGGCTCCAACCCCTTCCGGGTCGCCGACAAGACGGTGCACTACTCGGGCATCGAGGAGTTCGGAACGGCCGAGGTCTCGCCCATCATGACGGTGGGCGCGACCGAGGGCGACGACATCATCGTGCTCGACGGACTGGTGCTCACCATCAACGGGACCTTCGTGCTCCCGCTGACCGGCGTGATCGACCTCACCGTCGACGGGCTCGGCGGCAACGACAGCTTCATCATGGAGAACATCCCGCCCGGCCTGATCGTGCGGCTGGTCGGCTCCGGCGGCGACGACACCCTGTACGGGCCGGACCTCGCCAACGCCTGGTCGATCTCGGACGAGGACGCGGGCACGCTGGAGCTGCCCACACTGTTCACCTTCGCCGGCATGGAGAACCTCGCCGGCGGAAGCGCGGCCGACACCTTCCGGTTCGCCGGGGACGCGGCCGCGCTGAGCGGCGACATCGCCGGCGGCGGCGGCAGCGACACGCTCGATTTCGGCGCGCTCACCACGGGCGTGACCGTGAACCGGGCCACCGGCGCGGCCTCCCCGCTGGGCGGCGCGTTCTCGGGCATCGAGGCATTGATCGGCAGCCAGGGTTCGGACACGCTGGCCGACAGCGGCAGCATCTTCCACGTCACGGGCCTGGACACCGGCGACATCGACGGCGCCTTCGCGTTCAGCGGCATCGAGAACCTGGCCGGCGGCGCCGGCAGCGAGGCCTTCGTCTTCTCGATGGCCGGCGCGCTGAGCGGGTCGGTCCAGGGCGGCGACGGCGAAGACCTGCTGGTCTTCGACCTCGACGCGGCGGGCACCGCCATCACGGTCGGTGCGCAGAGCGTCACGCGCACGGGCGCGGCGCAGACGGGCTACGGCGGCATCGAGATCGTCGTCGTCAACGCGCTGGGCGGCAACGACACGATCACCATAGACACCGCTGCCGGCAGCGGGCCGGCCCTCGTGCAGGTTGCCGGTGGTGCCGGCGACGACACCGTGACGGTGAACCTCGTCGCGGGCGCGACGACGCAGGTCCAGGTGGACGGCGGCAACGGAGGCGGCGACAGCATCTCCGTGGTCGGCACCACCGGCGACGACCAGATCCTCGTGGACGCGGCGGGCGTGCTGGCGGGGGACGCGGGCATCTCCTTCATCGGCGTCGAGGCATTGACGGTCGACGCCGGCGGCGGGGATGACGCCATGTCCCTGCTGTCCATGCCGGCGGTCGGCACCATCGAACTCCTGGGCGGCGGCGGCAACGACGCCATCGAACTGCATGCCTACCCGAGCACGGGCTCGCTGCGCGTGGACGGCGGCACGGGCGACGCGAACACGCTGACGCTGCGCTTCGGCGCGGCGGACGACGTGATCGGCATCGGCGCCGGCTTCGTGTCCATCGCCGGATCCACCGGCGTGACGTACGCGAACTTCGCCAGCCTGGTCGCCGATGCGGGCGAGGGCGCGGACCAGGTCACGGTGGCGTCCACGCACGCCGGCAGCACGGAAATCCAGGGCGGCGCGGGCTCCGACACCGTCACCATCGAAGGCACGGCGGGCACGCTCGGCGTCTTCACCGGTGCCGGCAACGACACCGTGGACCTGCGGGGAATCGGCGCGTCGGCCACGGTCGACCTCGGCGACGACGACGACACCATGACGGTCTCGTCCGCCCTCGGCACGCTGGACGGCGTAGCCGCTCCCCTCTCGGTCACGGGCGGCGACGGCCAGGACGCGCTGTTCCTGGACGACTTCGGCTTTGGCGGCGGCCGCTCCGGCCTGCTGACCGAGTCGCAGGTGAGCGGCTTCGGCATGGCGGCGCCGGTCGACTACGCAGCCTTCGAGTCCCTCACGCTCACGCTCGGGAGCGGTGGCGACGAGGTGACGATCGCCAACACGCATGGCGGCAGCACCCTGGTGCGGACCGGTGCGGGCGCAGACCACATCGCGATCGATGGACTGGGTGGCGAGCTCACCGTCGAAGCAGGAGACGGTGCCGACACGATGGTCGCCACGCTCAGCAGCGGCGAAACGATCCACCCCTTCAACGCGCTGCTGACCGTGGTGGGCGGAGACGACGGCGCCGCGGACGTCTTCACGTTGAATTCCGGCGCCACGCTGGACCTCGACGGAACGCTGACCTCGGACACGATCACCGGGCTGGGGATGGCCGCGGGCGTCGTCTACCGGGAACTCGAGGCACTGGAGATCCACCTGGGGGGCGGCGCGGACGACTTCACGATCGCGTCGACGCACGCGGGCGAAACGACCCTGACGCTGGGCGAGGGCGCCGACACCGTGCGGGTGCACACGATTGCCGGGCTCGCGACGGTCGACACCGAAGCGGGCGACGACGTCGTGAACGTCGGCACGGTCGATGGCTTGCTGGACGGGATCGCCGCGCGCCTCGACGTGGCGGGCGGCACCGGCGACGACCAGCTGAAGCTGGACGACAGCGGCGACGCCACCGACAACTCCGGCGTCCTGACCTCGGACACCATCACCGGCCTGGGCCTGTCGACCTCCGGCATCGGCTACGACGCGTTCGAGGCGCTGGACATCGGCCTGGGCTCCGGCTCGGACCGCTTCGACGCCATGAGCACGCACGGAGGTACGACGCTGGTGCGGGCCAACGGCGGCAGCGACTGGGTCAACGTGGTCTCGATCGCGGGCGAAACGACGGTCGAAGGCGGCGCGGGAGCGGACACGGTGCTGGTGGGGAGCATCCCCAGCGGCCTGGGTGGCGTGGTGGACGGCATCGCCGCGCTGCTGCGGGTGCGCGGCGGCGACGATGCCGACCACGTCGTGGTGGATGACTCCGGCGACACCGGGGCCAACGAAGGGTGGCTGACGTCCACCACCGTGCGGGGCCTGGACATGGCCGGCCTGGTCGACTACGAGGCCGAGCAACTGGAGATCTACCTCGGCTCCGGCGGCGACACCTTCACCATCGAAAGCACGCACCTCGGTGGCATCACGCGCCTGGACAGCGGCCCCGGCGACGACGACATCCTGGTCGAGGCCGTGGCCGGCAACACCACCGTGCTGGGCGGCACGGGCGACGACGACGTGGTGGCCGGCGGCATCGGTGTCGTCGACGGCATCTCCGCCGACCTGCTGGTCGACGGACAGGACGGCGACGACACGCTGCTGGTGGACGACACCGGCGACACGGACGACAACACCGGCTTCCTCACCGCGAGCACGGTCCGCGGCCTCGACATGTGCGGCGTCATCACCTACCTCGGGCTGGAGGCCATCACCATCGACCTCGGCCACGGCGGCGACCGTTTCACCGTCGAAACGACGCACGACCATGCGACCTTCGTCCACGGCAACGACGGCATGGACCGGCTGGACGTGCAGACGGCTGCGGGCGTGACCACCCTCGACGGCGGTGCCGACGACGACACGATCACCGTCGGCTCGCTGGCCCCGGTCGTGGCGGGCGGCACCCTGAATGGCATCGCCGCCCTGCTGGTGCTCACCGGCGGAACCGGCGTCGACGCGCTCGCCGTGGACGACACGGGCGACGCCGCGGCGAACGCCGGCGTGCTGGGTTCTGCGACGCTCACGGGCCTCGGCATGACGGGCGGCGGCATCGCGTACACGCTCTTCGAGGCGCTGGACATCGGCCTCGGCTCCGGCGGCGACCGCCTCGACATCGCCGGCACGCACGGCGGCACGACGCTGGTGCGCAGCAACGGCGGCGACGACCGCATCAACGTGCAGGCGATCGCGGGCGAGACGACCCTCCTCGCCGGCACCGGCCAGGACACCATCTTCGTCGGCAGCCTCGCGGGCACGTACGGCGGCACGGTGGACGGGATCGCAGCGCTGCTGCGGGTGCGCGGCGGGGACGACGACGACGTGCTGGTGGTGGACGACACGGGCGACACCCTCGCCAACGAAGGCTGGCTGGCGGCTACCCACGTCACCGGGCTCGGCATGGCCGCCGGCATCGACTACGTGGTCGACGACCTGCGCATCGCCCTCGGCGCCGCAGGCGACACCTTCACCGTCTTCGCCACGCATGGCGGCACCACCTTGCTGGAAGCCAACGACGGAAACGACGTGGTCAACGTGCAGGCGACGTCCGGCGAGACGACGGTGGATGCGGGCAGCCACGACGACACGGTGAACGTGGGCACGCTGGCGCCGGCGCTCGCCGGCGGCGTCCTCGACGCCATCGACGCGCTGCTGCTGCTGCGCGGCGGGTCCGGCGTGGACGCGCTGAACCTCGACGACACCGGCGACCTGGCGGACAACACCGGGCTCCTGGCCTCGCACACGCTGCACGGCCTGGGTCTTTCCGACGACGGCGTGGACTACGATGCCTTCGAGGCACTGGACCTCGGGCTCGGTGCCGGGAACGACCGGTTCACCATCGCGAGCACGCACGGCGGCACCACGCTGCTGCGCGGCAACGATGGCGACGACGACGTGCAGGTGCACACGATCGCCGGCGACACGACGGTCCTCGCCGGGGACGGCAACGACGACGTGGTCGTCGGCGATCCGGCCCACTTGGTGGACGGCATCGCAGCGCTCCTGGTCGTGCAAGGCGGTTCCGGCTTCGACACCCTGCTGGCCGACGACAGCGGCGACACGAACGACAACACCGGCGAGCTGACCGCGTCGACGCTGGCCGGCCTCGACATGGATGGCTCCGTGACGTATGGCGGCCTGGAACTCGTCACCGTGGACCTCGGCGCGGGCGCGGACGCCTTCACCATCGTGTCCACGCATGCGGACGAAACCGTCGTGTACGGCCGCTCGGGCGGCGACACGGTCAACGTGCGCACCATCGCCGGCCTCACGACCGTCGACGGTGGCAGCGATGACGACACCATCGACGTCGGGACGCTCGCGCCGGTGCTGGCCGGCGGCGTGCTGGATGCCATCGACGCGCTGCTGGTCGTGACGGGCGGCAGCGGCAACGACGCGCTGAACGTCGACGACACCGGCGACGGCACCGACAACACCGGCGTGCTGACCTCCGGTCGCCTCGACGGCCTGGGCCTGTCCGCCGACGGCATCCACTACAGCGCCTTCGAGGCGCTCGACATCGGCCTGGGCTCCGGCAACGACCGCTTCGACATCCTCGGCACGCACCTCGGCACCACGCTCGTGCGCGGCAACGACGGCCACGACGCCGTCAACCTGCGCAGCATCGCGGGCCAGACGACGGTCGCGTCGGGTGCCGGCGACGACACCATCACCGTGGGCACATTGGCTCCGCAGGGCGGCGGCCTCGCCGATGGCATCGGTGCGCTGCTGGTGGTGGATGCCGGCAGCGGCAACGACGTGCTGACGGTGGACGACACCGGCGATGCCGCAGGCAACACCGGCCTGCTCACGGCCGACACCTTGTCCGGCCTCGGGATGGCGGGATCGATCCGCTACGGCGCAGTCGAAGGCCTGGAAGTGTTCCTCGGCAGCGGCAACGACCAGTTCGCGATCACGGGCACGATGCGACAGGCCGGCTTCCAGACCGTCACCACGGTGTCGACCGGCGTCGGCAACGACCGCGTGGACATCGCCGTGCTCGCCGGCATCGACGGCTTCCTCGCCGTCGATGCGGAAGCGGGGGACGACGTGATCGCGGCCGCCTCGAGCACGCGCGACCTCGTCCTGATCGGCGGCCTCGGCAACGACGCCGTCACCGCGGGGCAGGGCGACGACCTCGTGATCGCCGACCGTGGCGTGGTCGACTACCGGGATGCGAACGGCGTTCTGGTCACGCGGCTCGGCCTCGGCCTGGCCGAGCGCCACGTGCTGCCGCGCGGCGAGGCCGAGCTCGGCCCGCTGGACGTGCCGCACCGTCGCACCGACGGCGTCGTGCGGCAGCGCGTGGTCTACGGCACCGACGGCGCGGGCGGCGGCAACGACGTCGTGCACGCGGGCAGCGGCGACGACGTGGTCTACGGCGGCCGCGGCAACGACCTGCTGTACGGAGAGGAGGGCGGCGACCGCTACATGTTCTCCGGCGCGCTGCTGGGCAGCGACACGGTGTTCGAATCCACCGGCTTCCTGGGACGGGACCGGCTCGACTTCAGCGAGTTCGCCGGCACCGTGATGCTCGACCTGCGCAAGAGCACGCCGCAGGTGGTGGACCCCGTCCACCTCACGCTGACGCTCCAGGTGGGCGCCGCGATCGAGGACCTGACGGGCAGCCAGAACGACGACCTGCTGGTCGGCAACGACCAGGGCAACCAGATCGACGCGCTGGGCGGCAACGACATCGTGATCGGCGGCTACGGCGACGACGCCCTCTCGGGTGGCGAGGGCGACGACATCGCGCTCGGCGACGAAGGCCTGGTGCGCCGCACGGCCGACGGCCGCGTCGAAGTGCTGCTGCTCGACGTCGGCGAAGTCACGGGCCGCCGCGAGCTGGCGCCCAGCTACAACGGCGACCTCTCGACCACCATGCTGGGCGAGGAGCTCTGGCTGGTGACGGGCACGCAGGACAGCCGCGGCCGGTGGACCACCCACGTCCTCACCGTGGACCTCCTGGCGGCCGGCAACGACTCCATCACCGGCGACGCCGGCGACGACCTGCTGTTCGGGCAGGGCGGCAACGACGTACTGCTCGGTGGCGACGGCAACGACTACGTGGAAGGCAACGAAGGCAACGACACGGCCTCCGGCGGCACGGGCGACGACATCCTGCTGGGCGACAACAGCTACCACTTCGCGGCCACCGAGGAAGGCCTGCCGGTCGTCGCCCATGCCTACGGGCTCGGGCGCCAGGCGGAAGGCGCGTTGACCGCGATCGTCTCGCCGGTGGCGACCGTCATGCCGCAAGGCGTGCACAACGTGGATCCCTTCGGCAGCGTGCTGTACCAGGGCGACCGCTCGATGGCCCTCCTGGGCGGACTCACGCCTTACCGCGACACGCTGGGCCGCACGCACACGGCGTTCGCCGCGGTGCTGCCGGACGTCGGCCGCCACGCGGGCCTGGTCGCGGGCAACGACGTGCTCTCCGGCGAGGCGGGCAGCGACCGGCTGGTGGGCGACCACAGCATCGTGGTGGCGCCGTTCCAGCGCGACCTGGTGTCCATGCTCGGCGACTTCGGCGCGGCCATGCAGGAACTGGCCCGCATCGACACGCTGCTGCCGCCGAAGTCCGTGCCGCCGATCACGGTGGCGAGCGACCGGCTCGACGGCGGTGACGGCGACGACCTGCTGGTGGGCGACGAAAGCCTCGTGCTGGTGGCCGGTGCCGGCTATGCGACCGAACTGCCGGCCGGCCTCGCCGCCGCGGCCGACACCTTCCGCAGCAGCGTCGCCAGCCTCGGCAAGACCGTGCGCGGCACCCCGCGCGCGGCGGACTTCGTGACCAGCCGCGACCAGCTCGCCGGCGGCACGGGCGACGACCGGCTCGTGGGCGACTTCAGTGTCGGCCTCGTGGTCGCCATCGACGCAGCCCCGACCGGCGCGCCGGCCTGGCTGCCATACGTGCGGCTGCCGTCGCTCACGGTGACCGGCAGCGCCGACGTGCTCTCCGGCGATGCGGGCGACGACGAACTGGCCGGCGACTCCCAGCTGCTGGTCGCCGTCGGCATCGGCGCGCACCCGCTGGGCGCGCGCGACGTGCTGCTGGAGGTGGACGCCTCGCTGGCGGGCGAAGGCCCGGCCGACGTGGTGACGCTGCCCTTCCTGCCGACGCTGTCGGCCGGCGGGGCGGTCCCCGGCAGCGGCTACGTCGACCTGCGCGTGGGCGAGCTGCTCGGCGACGTGACGCTGCGGGGCGCCGCCGACGTGCTCGATGGCGGCGACGGCGACGACCGCGTGACCGGCGACGACACGGCCGAAGTGGCCGTCGTGATCGGCGGTCCGCTGGCGGCGCACACCACGTGGCCGCACTACGACCGCGACGTCCTGGTGTCCGGGCTCGTCGACGACCTCGTGATGATCGGCGCCGCGGACCAGGTGGCGGGCGGCGCGGGCGACGACCTGCTGGTCGGCGACGCGAGTTTCGCGGCCTCGGTGTTCATCGGCGGTCCGCTGTCGCTGGGGTCCGACCATCATTGGCACGGCCATGGCCACTGGCATTGGCATGGCCACGGCCACGATCACGACCACTGGCATGGGCACGGCCACGATTTCGACCAGGTGCGCATCGCGAACCTCGTCGACGCCGTGGTGCTGCTCGGCGCGTCCGACACCATGGACGCGGGAACGGGCGACGACCTCGCGATCGGCGACCACCAGGTGACCGTCGGCGCGATCGTCGCAGGCCCGGTGCTGGTGGGCGAGGGCGCCACGCCGCCGGCATTCCACTTCCACGGCGACGCGGCGGTGGCGATCGACGGCGTGGTCGGCGATCTCGACGTGACCGGCGGCAACGACAGCGTCTCGGGCGGGGAGGGCAACGACCGGCTCGTGGGCGACAGCGCGCTGCAGGTGGCGGCGATCACGCAAGGGCCGCTGCTCACGGGCACCGCCGCCTTCGCTGCCGGCTGGGCGCCCGGCTTCGAGGCGCTGGTCGACGTCGATGGCGTCGTGTGCAGCATCGACAGCGCCGCGGGCCGCGACCAGCTGGATGGCGGCGCAGGCAACGACAGCCTGGTGGGCGACGACACGATCACCGTGGCCGGCGTGGTCGACGGCGCCGTGGTGCTCGCCTCGGCGGGCGGCGGTTCCTACTCGGGGCGCCGGCTCTTCGACGGCGGGCTCGTGGAGTTCGACGGGCTGGTGAAGCGCATCTCGGCCTGCGGCGCCAACGACGCCCTCGCGGGCGGCGAGGGTGACGACGAACTGGTGGGCGACCAGCAGGTGCGCGTCGCGGCTGCCGTCGACGGCGCGCTGTTCGCGGCCGAAGCCGGCGTGCCGACGCCGACGGCGGGCGTGTGGTGGTCCTGGCAGAAGGACGAGCCGGTGGAATTCCGCAAGCTGGTCGACGTCCTCGACCTGCGCGCGGGCAACGACGCGCTCACCGGCGGGACGGGCAACGACCGCCTCGTCGGTGACGTGGACCTGCTCGCGAGCGTCGCGATCCACGACGCGCTGGTGGAAGGCTTCGCCGCGCCTGCGTACGGCAGCAGCCTGCCGACGCTGACGCTGGTGCGCTTCGACGAGATCGTCGCGGACGTGCACCTCGGTGCGGGCTCCGACGTGCTGGCGGGCGGCGAGGGCAACGACGCGATGGTGGGCGACAGCACGGTGGCCGTGACGGTGGTCATGGCCGGTGGCGGCGGTACGGGCAACCCGCTCTCGCCGCTGCGCCTCGATGCCGAAGTCGACCAGGTCGTGGGCCACCTGCATGCGGACGCTGGCGGCGACACGCTGCGCGGAGAGCAGGGCGACGACGACATCGCGGGCGACAACGCCCTGCGCGCCGGCGTCATCCTGAGCGGGCCGCAGGCATCCGACGGCGTCGTGCTCGCGGTGCGTTCGCTGGCCACGCACGTGTGGCTGGACGGCGGCTGCGACCGCATCGAAGGTGGCGAAGGCGCCGACCAGCTGGTGGGCGACAACACGGCGCGGGTCGCGGGCGTCCGGTTGCAGGACGAAGCCGGCGGCCGCAGCGTGACGATCGACGTCCTCGTCGACGACCTCGACCTCGGCGCCGGCAGCGACGTGGTCCTGGGCGGCGACGGCGAGGATCGCCTGACCGGCGACCAGGACGTGCTGGTCGCGGCCGTGGTGATCGAGGACGCGCTGGGCGGCAACGTCTCGGTGAAGGTCGGCACGCTCGTGAACGCGCTGCAGCTTGCAGCCGCGTGCGACAGCCTCGACGGCGGCGCCGGCAACGACGTGCTGCTGGGCGACCAGGTCCTGGCGGTCGCGGGCGTCGTCGACGCGCGGACGGCCCCGAGCGCTCCCGTCACGTGGACGCTGTCCGCGCAGGTCGGCCAGGTCCTGGGCTTCGTCTGCCTCGATGCCGACGACGACCTGCTCCTGGGCGGCACCGGCGACGACACGGTGGTCGGCGACAGCCAGATGGCCGTCTCCGCCTTCCGCGGCGCCTTCGCCACGCCGGCGGCGGCGTCCATGCAGGTCTCCGGCACGCAGCTGGTGGGCAACGCGGACATGCGTGCGGGCCGCGACACCATCCGCGGCGGCGACGGCAACGACAACCTGGCGGGCGACAGCGACACCACGGTGGCGGTGCAGTCCGGCGGCCTCGTGTCCGGCCTCGTGTCCGCGCTCGCGCGGCTGATCGACCGGCTGGGCGTCTCGTCCGCCAGCGACGACATCCGCGGCGACGCGGGCGTGAACGTCGTGGAACAAGGCAACCGGGCGAGCACGCCGGCCGGCCTGGTCCGCAGCGCGAACGTGGCCTCCAGGGGCAGCGGCACGCCGACGGCGCCGGTGATCGACTGGAACGGGGGCTTCGACGCGCAGGTGCCGGCGAGCTCCAATGCGGGCTGGCTGGAAGGCTTCGTGAACCGCCTGGGACGCGAGGACGATCCGAACCGGAACATCCGCATCAAGCTGTAGCCAGGACTGCGAGAGAGCGGCCCGCCCACCGGCGGGCCGTCCTGCGTCGCCGGCGCCGCTCAGGGAAGGGCGTAGGGCCCGAAGCTCTGGCTGGCGAAGCGCAGCGTGAGCCGGTTGTCCGTGCCGACGTTCGCGCTGACCGCCGACGTTCCGATGGTGGCGTTGGTCGTGATGGGCATCGACCGCAGGACCGTGCCGCCCGCTGCCTTGTCCAGGAAGGTCGCCATCGCGTTGCCCGTGCCGGACTGCGGCGCAGCGGTCACCACCAGCAGGAGCGTGCCGTCCGGGCTGCGCAGGAAGCGCGGCTGGTAGTTCTCCGAATAGGGCGCAGGCAGGCGCGGGACCCGCACCGGGGCGGCCACAGGCGACGCCTGGTAGTTGCTGCCGCTCTCCAGGTCCCGCAGGTACACCCGCGGCACGGAACTGCCGTTGCCGTGGAACACCAGGCCGGTGGAACAAAGGCTGAAGCCGGCGCCGCCGATGTTGCCGAGGGTGAGCGTGATGGTCCCACCCCGTTGCTGCACGGCCGGACTGACGCCGGCGAGCGACGGAGCAGCCGCGCTGGTGCCGACGCTGACCTTGAAGCTGTCCTGCGCGGGAGCGACGCCGCTCGCCGTGCCGCGCGCAGTCGCGGTGAAAGTCCCCGTGCCTGCCGTCGCCGAGGCAGTCAAGGTCACGCCCGCAGTCGATCCGGCCACGCTGAGGGAAGAGGGCGAAGCCGTGACGCCGGACGGCAGCGTGAACGTCACGTTCACCGGTCCGGTGAAGGTGCCCTGCCGCGCGACCGAGACCGTGGCCTGGCGGCTCCCGCCGCGTGCCAGCGCCACGGGATCGGGCGAGACGGCCAGCGTGAAGGAGCCGGGCGGTGGCGTGCCCGAACACGCAGGCGTGCCGTAGGTCCGGAACAGGTAGTCGTTGGCGCCGTCGCCGTAGCCGCCGAGGAAGTAGTTCCCGCCCGGATAGGGATTGCCGGTCTGGTACTTCCACCAGAAGATCGCGGTGGGCGCGCTCAATTGCAGCGCGACCCACTGCGCGGGCACCGGCACGCCGCCGCCGGGCATCATGAAGGTCACCCAGCCGTCCACCCCTTCGGCTACGTCCTGCGATACCTGGGCGAGCGTCTTGACGCTCGTCATGGCATTCCAGTCCAGCACCATGAGGGTGACCTTGTCTCCGCCCTTGCCGCGGTTGCCGGTCATCAGGTTCACGTCGACACGGGTAGGCAGCCGAGCGTGGGCGAGATCGTCTGCACTGCACGGCCCTGGAACTGGTTGGCCCCGCCGCCCCAGTTGGCCGGCGCGTTCTGCTGGTCCAGCGTGTCCGCCCGCACGCCGCGCGCGGCAAGTCCCGCGGCCAGCAGGAACAACACGGCCACGAGGCCGTGCAGGAGCCGGCGCAGCGCATGCCGTGCCGCCTTGTGCCGGCCCGGCCGGCGATCGTGCGTCTTGTCCATCCCGTACCTCCTCGATCCGGAGAACATAGGAGGCAGGCGCGACGCGACGTTGCGCTGGATCAGGCAGGAGCAGCGCGGCGGTCCGGATCCGGGAAAGGGGAAGCGGCGGGATGGGAGGTACAGGGGACCCATCGACCGCTGGCTTTTGCCTATGCAGTGCCAGAACCATCCATATTATTCGACATAATACGCATCGTATCAGTGTGATGGGTGGTTACGGTGAGGCCCCAGGCACGGCAATTCCTTGTACAAAGCCCGTCGCTGGACCGGTCCCCGGCCAGCCGCCACACCTACAAGGGAGATCCCATGCTGCTTCCCACGCGACTGTCCCTCGTCGCCGTCTTCGCCGTCCTCGCGGGCTGCGCGTCCCAATCCACCGTGCCCGCCGGCCCGCCCGGCAAGCATCTCGTCTACCGGGACGGCAGCGGCAACGTCATCCGCCAGTTCGACTATCCGGACGATGCCTTCTGCCGCCGGGTCGAAGCGCTGGCCGGACGCGCCGCCCGTTGCCAGGCCGAACCCGCCGCCGGCATGCAGGCCCGCGCCACGCTGCGCTACAACCCGCCCGGCGTCCTGGTCCAGGGCCACTACGCCGACATGGCGCGTTGCCGCGCCGACACCAGCTCCATGTCTCCCGGCGTGGAACTGATCAACGCCTGCAGCGCCCAGTAAGCATGCACCGGCCGCCGCCGGTTACCTGAAGTTCCGGCGGCAAGTCCCCGTCACCATTTGCCTTTCGGCTGACGGTTGCGGATCGCCGCGGCGATCAGTTCGGCCGCGTCGGGCCGGTTCGCGCGCTGCGCGAAGTCCACGGCCGACATTCCCAGTTCGTTGCGCATCACCGGGTCCGCGCCGGCCTCCAGCAGCAGCCGCACGGCCGCCGTGGAGCCGTACATGGCGGCCATCATCAGCGGCGTCGTCTTGTTCGGCGACTCCGCGTCGATGAAGGCGTGTTCGTCCAGGAGCATCAGCATGATCTCCAGGTGGCCGCCGGTCGCCGCGTAATGCAGCGGCGCCCATCCGGGCTTGTTGACGTCGGCGTCGCGGGCGATCAGCTTGCGCACCAGTTCCTTGTGCCCCTTCAGGGCCGCGATCATGAGCGGGCTTTCGTCCTTGGCGCTGCGCCATTCCACCTTCGTCTTCGGCCAGTCGACCAGCGCCTCCGCTGCCTTCAGCGAGCCTTCCTGCAAGGCCAGGAAGAGGCCCTGCCGGCCCGAGGGATCGATCGTGTTCGGGTCGAAACCGCGCCGCAGGAGCTCGTTGATCGCCTTCGGGTCGTCGCGCTTGATCGCCTGGAAGAAGTCTTCGTACGACCCGGCATGGGCAGCAGAAAACGCAATCGCCAGAAGGAGATACAGGACGAACTTCAGGTGATTTCTCATGCTTGCACGCCCCGGAAGAGCGCCTCGAAATTGCGGCTGGTGGCCTCGCCCACGGCCTCCACGGACAACCCTCGCAGTTCCGCGACCTGCCTGGCCACGTAGGGCACGTAGGCCGGGTTGTTCACCTTGCCCCGGTAAGGCACGGGGGCGAGGTAAGGGCTGTCGGTCTCGATCAGCATGCGGTCCATCGGAACGAATTTCGCCACCTCGCGCAGGTCGGCGGCACTCTTGAACGTGAGGATGCCGGAAAACGAGATGTGGAAGCCCAGGTCCAGCGCCGCCCGCGCGACGTCCATGGTCTCCGTGAAGCAGTGGAAGACGCCCCCCGCGGACCCGGCGGAGCCGTCCTCGCCCTCCTCCTTCAGGATCGCCACGGTGTCGCCGGAAGCCGAACGCGTGTGGATGATCAGCGGCTTGCGGCAGGCCTGCGCGGCGCGGATGTGGACGCGGAAGCGCTCCCGCTGCCATTCCATGTCGGCCACCGTGCGGCCGCCCTTGCGGCCTTCCATGTCGTAGTAGTCCAGGCCGGTCTCGCCGATGCCGACCACCCTGGGGCGCGCGGCGAGTTCCAGCAGCGTCTCCACCGACGGTTCGGCCAGGTTCTCCGTATCGGGATGCACGCCCGCCGACGCCCAGAAGTTGTCGTAGCCCATGGCGAGCGCGTGCACGTCCTCGAATTCCTCCAGGGTCGTGCAGATGCACAGGGCGCGGTCGACCTTCGCGTCGGCCATGGCCTGGCGGATCTGGGGCAGCTGGGACTGGAGCTCGGGGAAGCTGAGGTGGCAGTGGGAGTCGACGAACATGGCGGCAAAAGCGAAAACGCCGCGCGGCGGGGCCGGGCGGCGCTGCAAGGATGGATTCTAGGGAAGCTAGATGGTCTGCGTCGGGCGCTCGGAAGCCAGGTGGCCGCCGAGGATCTCCTCGATCTTCACCTTCAGCAGCTTGGACTTGTCGTCCGAGGGGAACCGCACGCCGACGCCCTGGGTGCGGTTGGCGGCGGCGCGCGCCGGCGTGACCCAGGCGACCTTGCCGGCGACCGGATAGCGCTGCGGGTCGTCCGGCAGCGACAGCAGGACGTACACGTCGTCGCCGAGCTTGTAGTCGCGCGAGGTCGGGATGAACACGCCGCCATCCGCGAACAGCGGGATATAGGCGGCGTAGAGCGCCGCCTTTTCCTTGATGGCGAGCTGGATGACGCTCGGACGCGGTGTGGCGCCGGCGGCGGCTGCGGGGGCGGGTGCGGTGGCCATGGTCAGGCTGTCGAGTTTAGGGCCGTCCTCGCCTGGGCCACAAGGTCCTCGAGCATCAGTCCGGCGTTGAAAGGATGGTCGACCGTGCGGGAAGTCGCGGCCAGGCTGCGCCACCACGCGGTCAGCGCGGGCAGCGAAGCGGCAGAAGGCAGGTCGGCAGCCTCGAAAAAGCGCGGTTGGGCGCCGGATCGCAGCGCCAGCAGGTCGTGGCACAGCTTCTGGAAGGCCTGGACGACCTGCGCCGGGCCCCAATCCGCCAGCGGCCCGATGTCGCCCCGGACCAACGCCTTGGGCCATTGGGACCAGGTCCGGGCGTCGAGTCCGGCGGCGTGCAGCCGCAGGGCGTCTTCGGGACGGCCGCCTGCCGCCTTCAGCAATCCCGCCGCCGCGGGGCCGGGCACGCCCTGCTCCTGCAACCACGCGATCGCTTCGGCAGGTTCGGGCCAGGCGAGGGTGTGGCCCAGGCAGCGGCTGCGGATGGTCGGCAGCAGCTGGTGCGCCGCCTCCGTGGAGAGCACGAAGCGCACGTCGCCGGGCGGCTCCTCCAGCGTCTTGAGCAGCGCGTTGGCCGTGACCTGGTTCATGTCCTCGGCGGGATAGACCATCACCACCTTGCCGCGGCCGCGGCCGCTGGTGCGCTGCGCGAACTCCAGCGCGTCGCGCATCGCGTCGACGCGGATCTCGCGGCTGGCCTTGCGCTTCTTGTCGTCGATGTCCGCCTGCGCCTTCTCGCCGAGCGGCCAGCCCAGCTCCAGCATGAAGGTCTCGGGCATCAGCACCGCGAGGTCCGTGTGCGAGCGCACCTCCACCTGGTGGCAGCTGTCGCAGTGCCCGCAGGCGCCTTCGGGCGTCGGCTGGTCGCACAGCCAGGCTTGCGCGAGCGACAGCGCGAGCTGGTACTGCCCGAGCCCGGACGGCCCGTGCAGCAGCCAGGCATGCCCGCGCTGCGCGAGCAGCTGCTGCAACTGGGCGCGGATCCACGGGGCGGTCACAGCACCCCCCTCTTCCGCAAGCCCTCTTCCACGTCTTGCCAGACCTGGTCGCGCGGCTGGTCGGCAGCTACCCGCAGGAAGCGGCCGGGATCCGCTTTTGCGCGCGCCGCATAGCCTCCCGCCACGCGCTCGAAGAATGCCTGCGGCTGCGATTCGAACCTGTCCGGCACGCGGGCTCCTGCCAGGCGCTGCGCCGCGACGGCCGCGGGCAGGTCGAACCACACCGTGACATCGGGCTGGCGCAAGGGCGTCGCCGGCACGGACTGCACCCAGCGCTCCAGCGTGGCGAGCACGTCGAGGTCGAAGCCGCGGCCGCCGCCCTGGTAGGCGAAGGTCGCGTCGGTGAAACGGTCGCACAGCACGACGTCGCCGCGCGCGAGCGCCGGCTCGATCACCTGCTGCAGGTGGTCGCGGCGCGCCGCGAACATCAGCAGCGCCTCGGTCAGCGGGTCCATCGGGTCGTTGAGCGCCAGCGCCCGCAGCTTCTCCGCCAGCGGCGTGCCGCCCGGTTCCCGCGTCAGCACCACGGTGCGTCCGCGCGCGCGCAGCGCCTGCGCCAGCGCCTCGATGTGCGTCGACTTCCCGGCACCGTCGATGCCCTCGAAGCTGAGGAAAAGCCCGCTCATTTCCCGCGCTGGTACTTGTTGACCGCGTTGTTGTGCTCGTCCAGCGAGCCGCTGAAATGGCTGCTGCCGTCGCCCTTGGCCACGAAGTACAGGAAGTTGCCGGCCGCCGGCTGCACCGCGGCCAGCAGCGAGGCCTTGCCGGGCATGGCGATCGGCGTGGGCGGCAGGCCGGGGCGCAGGTAGGTGTTGTAGGGCGAGTCGGTCTGCAGGTCCACCTTGCGCAGGTTGCCGTCGAAGCGCTCGCCCAGGCCGTAGATCACCGTCGGGTCGGTCTGCAGCGGCATGCCGGTGCGCAGGCGGTTCTGGAACACCGCGGCGATGAGCGTGCGGTCCGCCGCCTTGCCCGTTTCCTTCTCGACGATGCTGGCGAGGATCAGGGCCTCCTCCGGCGTCTTCAGGATGGATTGCTGCGAGCGCTGCGCCCAGGCCTCGGCGAGGCGCTTGTCCATGGCGCGCAGCGCGCGCTGCAGCACCTTCACGTCGCTCGAACCCTTGGAGTAGGTGTAGGTGTCCGGGAAGAAGCGGCCCTCGGGCGCCACGCCCGGCCGCCCCAGCGTCTTCATGAGGTCGGCGTCGCTCATCTGCGCCGTGTCGGGCCGCAGCTGCTCCGCCTTGGCCAGCGCGGCGCGCACCTGCCGCCAGTTCCAGCCTTCGACCAGCGTCACGGCGCGCAGCGACTCCTCGCCGCGGGCCAGCTTGTCCAGCAGCCGCATGGGCGTGATGCCGCGCTCCAGCTCGTAGCTGCCGGCCTTGATGCGCTGGGCTTCGCCGGAGACGCGGAACCAGGCGAACAGGACGCGCGGGTCCACCTCCACGCCGGCGTCGCGCACGGCCTGGGCCACGCCGCGCGGCAACGTGCCGGGCTCGATGGAAAGGTCCAGCGATGCGGCGTTGCCGCGCAGCGGCAGCGGATGCTGCAGCCACCACCAGCCGGCCGCGGCGGCGCCGAGGGCGGCGAGCAGGGCCAGCAGGAACACGGTTCTGAAAAAGCGGCGCACGTCCCTGCTTCGTCTGGTGGAAAGTCCCGGCCATGATAATTCAGCCCATGTCGTATCCCTTCCACGGTGTCGCTTCCCTGCCCCACCTCGGCGTGATCCGGGCGCAAGGCGAGGACGCGGCCAGGTTCCTGCACGGCCAGCTCACGCAGGATTTCGCCCTCCTCGGCGCCGGTGAAGCCCGGCTGGCCGCCTTCTGCAACGCCAAGGGCCGCATGCTGGCCAGCTTCGTGGCCTTCAAGCGGGCCGACGACGAGATCCTGCTCGTGTGCAGCCGGGACGTCCTGCCGGCCACGCTCAAGCGCCTGTCCATGTTCGTGCTGCGCGCCAAGGCGAAGCTCAGCGATGCCTCGGCCGATTTCGAGCTGCGCGGCATCGCGGGCGAAGCCGGCGGCGGCGCGCCCTGGTCGCTCACCCGCGAAGGCGAAGCGGTCCGCATCCAGCTCTATCCGGCGGACGGCCAGTCGCGCGCGCTGTGGGTGGCGCCTGCCGGCACGCCCGCTCCGGCGGGCCCTGCCCTGGATCCCGCGACGTGGCTCTGGGGCGAGGTGCGCAGCGGCATCGCGCGCATCACCGCGCTCGTCGTCGAGGCGTTCGTGCCGCAGATGCTCAACTACGAGTCGGTGGGCGGCGTGAACTTCAAGAAGGGCTGCTATCCGGGCCAGGAAGTCGTGGCGCGCAGCCAGTTCCGCGGCACCCTGAAGCGCCGCGCCTTCATTGCGCACGCGGATGCGGAACTCGCCGCTGGCCAGGAAGTGTTCCAGGCGGCCGACGCCGAGCAGCCCGCCGGCCTGGTGGCGCTGGCCGCGCCGGCGCCCGGCGGCGGCTGGGACGCGATCGTTTCGCTGCAGCTTTCCGCCGCGGAGGCGGGCGACCTGCACGCGCAACGCGCCGACGGCCCGGCGCTCACGTTGCTGCCCCTGCCCTACCTGCTGCTGGCCGACGTCTGAGCCGCGAGGCGCACGCGCGCCCGCAGCAGGGACTGCGCGAGCGCATGCCGCCCCGCGCGCTGCGCGAGCACGTACGACGTGTTCAGGAGTTCGTCGTCGACGATGCCTTCGGCCAGCGCCGCCTGCGCCCGCTCCAGGGCCAGCGGTTCCTGGCCGGATCGCGCCAGCAGCAGCACTTCCAGCGCGCGCACCGAGGCCGCGCGCGGCTGCACGGCGCGCGCGCGCTCCAGGAAGGCCATGGCTTCCTCGTGCCTGCCCAGCGCGTCGTAGCCGCGCGCCACGTTCGTGAGCAGCGCGACGACGTCGGGCCGCGAAGCGAGCACGCTTTCCCAGACCCAGATGGCGTCGGCCCAGTCGCCCCACCGCGCCATTTCGTCGCCGACCATGGGCGTCACCTTGCGGTAGTGCGGGTTGATCGCGACCCCTTCGCGCACCAGCCGCAGGACCTCCGCCTTCACGGGAGCGAGGCCGGGGTCGCGCGGATCGGGTGACGCGGCGATGCCCAGCGCGAGGCGCGTGGCAGCCACCAGCCGGCTTTCGGCCCGCACCGCCTGCACCGTGACGTAGGTGGCGAGCGCGAGGCAGGCCACCGACGCCAGCGCAGCCACGGAAGCGATGCCGGGCGACCAGCGCAGCGGGCGCACGAGGCGGCCGGATGCGCTGGCCAGGCGCGCGTCCGAGGCGGCCAGCCCGCCCACGCACACCGCGAACAGCAGGCCCGTCGCGGCCAGCCGCCAGGGGAAGCCGATGTTGCTGACCACGAGCAGGGCGAGCAGGCTCGCGAGGAACACGGCGCGGCCGGGCCGCTCCGCGTCCGCTTCCGGCCCGCCGCCGCGCAGCGTGCGCCAGGCGGCCTGCAGCAGCCACGCGGAAAGCAGCAGCAGGAAGATCCAGCCCACGAGGCCGTACTCCGCGACGAGCTGCAGGAACTCGTTGTGCACGTAGTAGTCGGTCTCGACCTGCGCGCCTTCGGACTGGTAGGGCGGGATGGCGCTTTCCCAGGCGCCGGCCCCGACGCCGCCCAGCGGCCGGTCCGCGATCACGCGCAGGGTGTCCCGCCACATCACCATGCGCACGTTGAGCGAGTGGTCCGAGGGCTGGATCGACTGCGCCCGGTGCAGCCCGCGCGCAAGCGGCGTCGCCCCGTAGCCCTCCTCCACGATCGCGCGGTTGCCGCTGGGGATGCTGCCCAGCACCAGCACCGTGCCCACCAGCACGCCCAGCGCGGCGGCGCGTTGCCGCAGCGGCCACCTCGCGCATTCCAGTCGATCGCCGCAGCGCCAGGCGGCCAGCGGCAGCACGACCCCGGCCAGCAGCCACATGGCGATCAGCGCGCCGCGGGTGCCCGTCATGCACAGCGCGGTGACGACGAAGCCGGTGCTGGCGGCCAGCAGCACCGTGGCACGCACGCTGCGCGCCTGCGCGAGCAGCAGCCCCGCGAACGGCAGCGTGCACACCGCGAACTCGGCGAAGAAGTTGCGATTGACGAAGGTGGAGGCCGGCTGCGGGCCTTGGGGGAAGAGCGCCAGCGCGCCCCAGAACTGCCACGCGGTCCACGCGGAGGCGATCACCGCGCCGGCATGCACGCACCACGCCAGCAAGGGCAGGCGCTCGCGCGAGAAGGTGTTCAGCGCGAGCCAGGCCGCGACCGTGAACACGAACCAGCGCACCGCCTCCACGCCCGCGAGCCAGGTGTGCGACCAGGCCATGCTGCCCAGGGCATAGGCGCAAAGCAGCGCGGGCAGCCACAGCGCGGCGTGCCAGAGCGGAGGCTCGCCGGAGGCACGCCGCTGCCACACGAACACGAGCGCGCCCAGCAGGGCTGCGAAGGCAGCGATGGCGGACTTGAGCGTGTCCTGCAACAGCTCCTCGGTGGTGGCTCCCAGCGCAGGCGCCAGCAGCAGGCCGGCGGCCAGCAAGGCGAGCGCGGCACCCTCGCCGCTCCGGGAACGATCCGTCACGCGAGGGGCAAGGAGCTCGTCATCGTGATGTGCGGGATGCCGGCTTCGTCGTACGGCTCGCCCTGCGGCTGGAAGCCCATGCGCGCGTAGAACTCGCGCGCCGTGCGCTGCGCGTGCAGCTCGATGCCCTTGTCGCCGCGGCGCTGCGCCTGCGCGGCCAGCGCGCGCAGCACCTGCTCGCCGAAGCCGCGGCCGCGCAGCACCTGGTGCACGGCCATGCGGCCGATCTTGGCGGTGCCGTCCTGCGCCGGGAGCAGGCGACCGGTCGCCACGGGCTGGCCGAGCCGGTTGTACGCCACGGCGTGCACGGAGCGGGCATCGTCCTCGTCCCATTCGAGGTCGGCGGGGATGCGCTGCTCGCGCACGAACACCTCGGTGCGGATGCGGCCCGCATCCTCGCCGAGCTCGGCCCAGTTGCCCGTCTTCACCTGCAACATGTCCTCGCCCTTCTCGTAGCCGAGGAGCACGTCGCGCAGCGCTTGCGGCACGGGGCGCGACGTCTGCGTGGCCGGGTCGGCGAACACGTAGACCAGCTCGCAGGTGATCAGGAGGTCCTCGCCGCGGAAGATGGCGCCCAGGAACTGCATGGAGGAATTGCCGATGCGCGCGCACTTCAGGGCGACGTCCAGCCGGTCGTCCATGCGGGCGGAGGCGTGGAACTCCACCGTCGCCTTCTTGACGTACAGGTCGCCCTGCAGCTGGTGCATTGCCTCCTCGTACGGCATCGCGAGCGCCCGCCAGTAGTCGGCCACCGCGGTGTCGAAGTACATCAGGTAGTGGGCATTGAAGACGATCTTCTGCATGTCCACCTCGGCCCAGCGGACCCGCAGCTTGTGGAAGAACCGGAAATCGTCTCTCTTCATGCCTGCCATGCGTGTTGCAGGGCCGCCGCGGCATCCGCGTGCGCCTGCCGGGCTTCCGGCAGCGCGCGGCCCATCTTGATGAATTCGTGCGTGACGCCGCGGTAGATCTCCAGGTCCACCACGACGCCGGCTGCGCGCAGTTTATCCGCGTAGTGCAGCCCGTCGTCGCACAGGGGGTCGCATTCGGCGAGGCCGAACCACGCCGGTGCGACGCCTTCCACGTCGGGCGTGTTCAGCGGCGCGAAGCGCCAGTCGTCGCGCGCCGCCTCCGCGATGTACTGGCCGAAGAAGTACTCGATGTGGGCCTGCTCCAGAACCACGCCTTCGTGGTACCGGCGGTGCGACGGCGCCTCCTGGCGGGCGGCGCAGCCGGGATAGAAGAGGAGTTGCAGGGCCACCGGCAGCCCAGCGTCGCGCGCGAGCATGGCACAGACGGTCGCGAGGGTGCCACCGGCACTGTCGCCTCCCAGGGCAAGGCGGCTGCCGTCCAGGCCGAGGGCGGCAGCTTCGCGGGCCACGGACTGCACCGCGTCCCACGCGTCCTCCACCGCCGTCGGGAAACGGTGCTCCGGCGCCAGCCGGTAGCCTACCGACACCACGGCACAGCCGCCGTCGCGCGCCAGCACGCGGCACAAGGTGTCGTGGCTGGCGATGCTGCCGATGGTGAAGCCGCCGCCATGGAAGTAGACCAGCACCGGCAGCCTGCCTTCCGAGGGCGCGTACAGCCGCGCGGGGATGCTGTCGCCGTCGCGCGTGGGGATGCGCAGGTCCTGCACCCGCGCCAGTTCCGGCCGGGGCACTTCCAGCACGCCCGCACCGGCCTCGTAGGCCGCGCGTGCCTGCGCGGGCGGCAGGCGGTACAGCGGCGTGTGCCCCGCGCGGGCCATGCGCTCCAGCACCGAACGCATGGCCGGTGTCAGTTCGGGAAACTGCGGAAGGAATGTCACGTGGAAGGCAGCGCTTCGGGCGGCGCCCGGATTAAAGTCAGCCATCCATCCTAAGGGACGCCGCGTCATGGCCCTCATCTACTACGTCACCCAGATCCAGTTCGAGTTCGGCGCCATCCGGCTGCTGAAGCAGGAATGCGAGCGCGTCGGCATCCGCAAGCCGCTGGTGGTCACCGACACGGGCGTGCGCGCCGCCGGCGTGCTGCAGAAGGCGCTGGATGCCCTCGAAGGCGTGCCGCACGCCGTCTTCGACCAGACACCGTCGAACCCGACGGAAGCGGCCGTGCGCGCCGCCACCGGGATCTACAAGTCCCAGGGGTGCGACGGGCTCGTCGCCGTGGGCGGCGGCTCGGCCATCGACTGCGCCAAGGGCGTGGCGATCGCCGCCACGCACGAAGGCCCGCTCACCCGCTACGCGACCATCGAAGGCGGCTCGCCGCGCATCACGGAAAAAGTCGCCCCGCTGATCGCGGTGCCCACCACCAGCGGCACGGGCAGCGAAGTGGCGCGCGGCGCGATCATCATCGTCGACGACCACCGCAAGCTGGGCTTCCATTCCTGGCACCTGGTGCCGAAGACGGCGATCTGCGACCCCGAGCTCACCCTCGGCCTGCCGCCCAAGCTGACGGCCGCGACCGGCATGGATGCCATCGCGCATTGCATGGAGACCTTCATGTCGTCGGCCTTCAACCCGCCCGCCGACGGCATCGCGCTCGACGGGCTGGAGCGCGGCTGGGCCAACATCGAGCGCGCCACCCGGGACGGCAGCGACCGCGAGGCACGCCTGAACCTGATGAGCGCGTCCATGCAGGGCGCGATGGCCTTCCAGAAGGGACTGGGCTGCGTGCACTCGCTGAGCCACAGCCTGGGCGGCGTCGATCCGCGGCTGCACCACGGCACGCTGAACGCGATGTTCCTGCCGGCGGTGGTGCGCTTCAACGCGCAGGCGCCTTCCGTGCAGAAGGACCGCCGCCTCGACCGCATGGCGCGCGCCATGGGCTTGCGCTCCGGCAACGACATCCCCGACGCGATCCGCGACATGAACGCCCGCCTGGGCCTGCCCTCGGGCCTGGCCGCGATGGGCGTGCAACGCGCGCAGTTCGACGAGATCATCAAGGGCGCGATGGCCGACCACTGCCACAAGACGAACCCGCGCGAAGCGAGCCGGGAGGATTACGTGGAGATGCTGGAGGCGTCGCTCTGAGAGCGTGCGGATCGCTGGGGTGCGCTGCGCGCAACCCAGCCTACGAAGGCGGCGCGCAACGGGCGTGGTGATCGCTGGGGTGCGCTGCGCGCAACCCAGCCTACGAAGAAGCGCACGAGGCCCGTAGGCTGGGTTGCGCGCAGCGCACCCCAGCGTTACAACGCCTCCACCCTCCCCACCTCCGGCCTCTCGAGCCACTCCGCGAATTCCTCCGCCAGCCGCCGGCTCGCACTCGCCGCCGCCGTCCAGTCCCGGATCCGCGCCGGCAAATCCTGCCCGTACCGTGCGAAATCCGTCCGGTCCGGCAGTTTCGCGTTCGGCAGCGTCCGCACCCATTCCGGGTCCGGCGCCAGCACGATCATGCGATCCAGGAACGCCGTGGCCCGGTGCCGCCACTTGAGGCCCTTGTCCAGCCATCCCGGCACCACCGCCTTCTGGAAGTGCGGATAGAGCACGAGCCCGGGTCCCGGGCCGCAGTCGTACTTCAGGTGCAGGTGGTAGTCCGTGATGCCGCCGTCCCAATACGCGCCGGGCGGTGCGCCGGGGATGTCGTGCACCGCCTGCAGCACGAAGGGGATGGAGCAACTGGCCTGCAGCGCCGGCTGGAAGTTCGCGTCCGTCAGCAGCACCTGCCGCGTCGGGAAGTCACCGGTGGCGAAAGGCAGCGGACACGGCGTGCCCTGCTCCGGCGCGGAGAACACCACGCGCTCCAGCCAGGCGCCCATCGCCTTGCGGTGCACGGTGTTGCTCACGAAGGCGCCGAGATACCCCAGCGGCGTCGCGATGCGGTGCTCGCGCCCGAGCAGGTGCCGGCCGCGCGCCGTCACGATGTGCAGCCGGAACCGCGGATGCGTCAGCACTTCCTCGATGCGACCGCCATAGAACGCTTCCAGCCCTTCGGCGAAGCGCTGCGACACGTGCGCCGCCGTGGGCGCGCGCCGGCCCGGCGGCAGGTCGTAGTTCTGGGCGATGTAGTCGCGCTCCAGCCGCTCGAAGGCCTGCACCGGTTCGCGCAGGCAGGCCGTGGCCATGCGCCACGCGCCGATGGAAGCGCCGACGAGGTGGATGGTGTGGTCGGTGGCGGGCAGCCACTGGCCGAAGAGGAAGCGGTCCAGGGGACCGAGGATCAGTCCCTTGGGGCCGCCCGCCGCGGCCGGGACGACGCCGACATCGCCCGCGCGCAACCCGTGCTGTTCGATGTGCCGGCGCGCGAGAGGGCCGGCGTAGATGCGCAAGGCTCGCATCGGCGCGATTCTACGGAGCGCGCGAAGTCAGCCGAAGGCGATGGCGATCGCGCCCATGCCGGCGAGCAGGTAGGCCGCGGCCCAGCCGAGCCAGCCGTAGCGCACGCGCGGCTGCTTCTGGGGCACCGGCTCCGCCTCGTTGCGCAGCAGGCGCTGCAGGCCGGCGGTGGAGTCGAACAGCGGCGACAGGCCCAGTCCCTCGGGCGGCCGCTCGATCAGCTGCGTGCTGTCGGCGGCGAGCGTGGACGCGTACGGGTCCGAGGACGATGGCGCGGCCGACGCAACGGGGCGCGAACGGCTCGCCACGGCACGGCATTGCGTCAGGTCGCGGGCCATCTCCGCGGCGTCCTGGTAGCGCTCGTTCGGGTTCTTCTGCATGGCCCGCGCGATCACGAGGTCGACCGACCCCGGCACTTCCGGGCGCAGTTCGGTCAGCGCCGTGGGCGGCGACCGCATGATCGCGTTGAGCAGCGCCCCGAGGTTTTCCGCCGAGAACGCGGGCTGCCCCGAGAGCATCTCGTACAGCAGCACGCCGAGCGAGAAGATGTCGCTGCGGTGGTCCACCGGGTGGCCGCCCACCTGCTCGGGCGACATGTACTTGGGCGAGCCCATCATCGTGCCGCTCTGCGTGCGCACGTCCGAGGACTTCATGCGGGCGATGCCGAAGTCCATGATCTTGGCGTGCCGCTCCGCCAGCAGCATGATGTTGCCCGGCTTCACGTCGCGGTGGACCACGCCGCGCGCATGCGCGACCGACAGCGCCGATGCAACCTGCGCCGCGATGTCCAGCGCCTCGTCGATCGGCATCGGGCCGGCCTGCATCCGGTCCTTCAGCTCGGTGCCTTCGAGCAGCTCCATGGCGATGTACAGCCAGTCGCCTTCGCGCCCGAGGTCGTGGATGGTGATGATGCCCGGGTGGTTCAGCCCGCCCGCGGCCTTCGCTTCCTGGATGAAGCGCGCCTCGAGGTTGCGGCGCTCCGCGGAGTTCTCCTCCTCGGGCAACAGAAGCGTCTTCACCGCGACCTGCCGCTGCAGCGACGCGTCCTCGGCGAGGTAAACGACGCCCATGGCGCCGCGACCGAGCTCGCGCACGACGCGGTAGCGGCCGAAATGGGTGACGGGGGGCGTGTTCACGGGCAGGGCCTCACCACCACTTGTACTTGTCGATCCACTTGTCCAGCTTCTCGCCTGGCGTGTTCTGCCGCGGGGCGACGGGACGCGCCTTGCGCGCCGGCGGCGCCGGCGGCGGGAACACGTGCTTCAGCTCCATGAGCTCGCCGGGCTTCAGCTGCACCTCGGTCTTCATGGGCGGCAGCTTGCCGTTGCGGACCTCGATGACGTGCGGCCCCGGCGGCAGCGAGATGCGCACCAGCGGCGGCGCGTTGCCGCGGGCTTCGCCGTCCACGAACACCTCGCCCGCGGGCTTGATGTCCAGGACCAGCAGCGCCGGCCGGTGCTGCTCCTCGTAGTACTCGCGCGCCTGCCGGCCGGCCAGTCCCGCGGTCAGCAGCAGGGCCACGCCGAGCGAGCCGACGATGGTGCGCCGCACGGCACGCCGGCGCGCGGGCAGCGGGTCGAACACGAAGAGCGCGTGCGAGCGCAGGCGTTCGTCGACGAAGTCGCCGGCGGCGCGCAGCATCTCCGCTTCCTGCGGCCAGCGCTGCGCGAGCGCCTCGCGGAAGGATTGCGAGGCGAGCACCGGATGCTCGCCCGCGAAGCCGGCCAGGGCCGCGGCCGTCTCGACCCCGTCGCCCTGCACGCGTGCCTCGCCCAGCGACTCGCCCGTGGCGAGCACGGGCCCGTGATGCAGGCCGATGCCCAGGCCGGGATCCTTGGTGTGCTGCGCCGCAAGACGCGCGGCGCGCAGGGCCAGCGCGGGATCGCCCTCGCCCACCACGGCGAGGCCGTCCGGGGCCTCGAGCACCACGCGCCGGTCCTCCGCCCAGGCGGCGAGGGCCGCACGGAGCGTGGCGGCCAACTGGGTGCGGCGGCGCGACTGGGCGCTCGGAAGCTCGTCCCCCCAGCCGCGCATGCGCAGGAACAGCACGCTTGCCGGGATCGGCAAGGGCGCGGACTCGGTCGTCATCCGCCCAGGCAGCTGTGGAACATGTGCACTATTGTGGCCCGGCATGGCCGGGCTGCCTACAGGCTATTTCCGCAACCCCTGCAGTTTGGCGAATGCGCCCTGCATCGCGGTGCCCATCGAGGGGTTGTTTGTTGCGCGTTGGCCTCGCCCGGCCCCCTCGAAGCGGTTCTCGCGGGGCGCGTCGCGGCGTCCCGTGGGGGTCCCGAGCTTCATCGTGAGGCTGATGCGCTTGCGCACGGGGTCCACTTCCAGGACTTTCACCTTCACGATGTCGCCTGTCTTCACCACTTCCCGGGCATCGTTCACGAACTTGTGGGACAGCTGGCTCACGTGGACCAGGCCGTCCTGGTGCACGCCCAGGTCCACGAAGGCCCCGAACGCGGCCACGTTGCTCACCGTGCCTTCCAGCTCCATCCCGGGCTGCAGGTCGGCGATGTCGTCCACGCCCTCGTTGAAGCGGGCCACCTTGAAGTCCGGCCGCGGGTCGCGGCCCGGCTTCTCCAGTTCCGCCAGGATGTCCTTGACGGTGATGACGCCGAACTTCTCGTTGGCGAACAGCTCCGGCTTGAGCGTCTTGAGCATCTCGGCGCGGCCCATGAGGTCCTGCACCGGCTTCTTCGCCGCTTCCAGGATCTTCTCCACGACGGGATAGGTCTCCGGGTGCACGCCCGTCATGTCCAGCGGGTTGTCCCCGCCGCGGATGCGCAGGAAGCCCGCGCTCTGCTCGAAGGTCTTGGGCCCGAGGCCGCTCACCTGCAGCAGCTGCTGGCGGCTGCGGAAGGCGCCGTTGGACTCGCGCCAGGTCACGACCGCCTTGGCGACCGAGGGCGACAGGCCGGAAACGCGGGACAGCAGCGGCGCGCTGGCCGTGTTCAGGTCGACGCCGACGCGGTTCACGCAGTCCTCGACCACCGCATCCAGCGTGCGGGCGAGTTCGCTCTGGTTCACGTCGTGCTGGTACTGGCCCACGCCGATCGACTTGGGCTCGATCTTCACGAGTTCGGCCAGCGGGTCCTGCAGGCGGCGCGCGATCGACGCGGCGCCGCGCAGGCTCACGTCCACGTCCGGCAGCTCCTGCGAGGCGTATTCGCTCGCGGAGTAGACCGAGGCGCCCGCCTCGCTCACCACCACGCGCTGGATGTCGTCGCCGAGGCCCTTCACCAGCTCCGCGGCCAGCTTGTCGGTCTCGCGGCTCGCCGTGCCGTTGCCGATGGCGATGAGGTTCACGCCGTGCTTCTTGCAAAGCAGCGCCAGGGTGTGCAGCGAGCCCGCCCAGTCACGGCGCGGCTCGTGCGGGTACACCGTGGCGGTGTCGACCAGCTTGCCGGTGGCGTCGACCACGGCCACCTTCACGCCGGTGCGGATGCCGGGGTCCAGGCCCATGACGACGCGCGGGCCGGCCGGCGCGGCCAGCAGCAGGTCGCGCAGGTTCTCGGCGAACACCTTGATCGCCACCTTCTCCGCCTCCTCGCGCAGGCGCGAGAACAGGTCGCGCTCGGTGGAGAGCGACAGCTTCACGCGCCAGGTCCAGGCCACGCACTTGCGCAGCAGGTCGTCGGCGGGGCGCTTCTGGTGGCTCCAGCCCAGGTGCAGCGCGATCTTGCCTTCGGCGATGGAAGGCTGGCCCGGCTCCGGCTCCACCGGCAGGACGAGCTTCACTTCCAGGATGTCGAGCGCGCGGCCGCGGAACACGGCCAGCGCGCGGTGTGACGGGACGCGGCCGATCGGCTCGTCGTAGTCGAAGTAGTCGCGGAACTTGGCGACGTCGGGGTTGTTCTCGTCCTTGCCCGCCGCGAGCTTGGACTTGAGCAGCCCCTCGGTCCACAGCCACTCGCGCAGGCCCTGCACCAGCGCGGCGTCTTCCGCCCAGCGCTCCGACAGGATGTCGCGCACGCCGTCGAGCACGGCAGGCACGGTGGTGAAGTCCTCGCCGCCCTCGCCCTTTTCCTTCTTCACGAAGGGGACGGCCTCGGCGGCCGGGTCGCGCTTCGGGTCGGCCCACAGGAGGTCGGCCAGCGGCTCGATGCCGGCTTCGCGGGCGATCTGGCCCTTGGTGCGGCGCCGCGGCTTGTACGGCAGGTAGAGGTCTTCCAGCTCCTGCTTGGTGGGCGCGGCTTCGATGGCGGCGCGCAGCTCGGGCGTCAGCTTGCCCTGCTCGGCGATGCTCTTGAGCACGGCTTCGCGGCGCTCTTCCAGCTCGCGCAGGTAGGCGAGGCGGGCTTCGAGCTCGCGCAGGTGGTTGTCGTCGAGGCCGCCGGTGGCCTCCTTGCGGTAACGGGCGATGAAGGGGACGGTGGCGCCGGAGTCGAGCAGTTCGACGGCCGCCCGGACCTGGTCTTCGCGGACGCGGAGTTCGGCAGCGATCTGCCGCAGGATTTTTTGCACGGTGTTACTGCTGGGGATCCATACGAGAGCGGGCGAGTTTGCCACACGCGTCGCACAGCCATTTAGGGCGCTGGCTGACAGTTGCGGCGCGTCCACGGCAGAGAATGTTTTGCAACATCCAAGGGAGATTTTCCATGCGCGCTCGCACCACCCTCCTGGTCCTGGCGATCCTGCTGGTCGCGGGCTTTGCCGCCCTGAACTGGTCGGAGATCGTCCGTCCCACCCCCCTGTCCTTCGGCCTGATGGTCACGGACGCCCCCCTCGGCCTCATCCTGCTCGCCCTCCTGGGCCTGACGCTGGTCCTGTTCCTCGCGTCCAGCGCCGCGATGCGCACCGCGTCGCTGATGGAGTACCGCACCCACCAGAAGACGCTGGAAGCGCAGCGCGAACTGGCGGACAAGGCCGAAGCCTCGCGCTTCACCGACCTGCGCCAGCACCTGGACACGCACCTGAAGGAGATGCGCGAGCGCGATGCGATCGCCGCCTCCGAATTCGACAAGGCGATGCTGCAGAGCCGCCGCGAGGTCCAGGCGCAGATGGAGCAGATGAACCGCATGCTCAACGCGCGCCTGAACGAGATGGAGCAGCGCCTGGCCGGCCGCACGCCGGCGATGGCGGCGCCGGTGCGCAACGAGGTGGTGGCTCCCGCGCACGACCCCGCGCTGGCCGCCCGCGAGGCGCAGCTGCGCGAGCAGCGCCTGCGCGAGGAAGAGCGCCTGCGCGACGAACGCATCCGCGAGCAGCGCGACGTCCGCAACGAGGAACGCGCGCAGGCGGTGGACAAGCCGGCCGAGTCGGGCTGGCGCAAGTGGTTCTGACGCGCTAAGGTGGCCCTCCTGGCGGCTGGGTGCAGCCGCCGAAGAGTTGCCATGCGAGCGCACTTCCTCCTCGTCGCCGCCTGCCTCGTGCCGGCGGCGCACGCGTCTTCTTCCTGCCGCGCGCAGTCGCCTGCCCTCCGCACGCCGGTCGTCGAGCTCTACACCTCCGAGGGTTGCAGTTCCTGCCCGCCGGCGGACCGGTGGCTCTCGGCGCTGAAGCAGGAAGCAGCGGCGGGCCGGGTCGTGGTCCAGGGCTTCCACGTGAGCTACTGGGACCGCCTCGGGTGGGTGGACCGCTTTGCCGCGCCCGCGCACAACGCCCGCCAGCGCGAGATCGCCGCGCGCACCCGCTCGCCAAACGTGTACACGCCACAGCTCGTGCGCGACGGCCGCGATGCGCGCGACTACGCTGCGCCGCGGGCGGGCAACGAGCCGGCGGGCGCCGTCATCCGCCTGGAAAGGGCGCAAGTCCAGGCACTCGCCGACGTCACGCCGCGGGTGCCGGGCGCGCGCTGGGCGGCCTATTGGACGGTGACGGAGCACGGCCACGCAAGCAAGGTGCGCGCAGGCGAGAACGCGGGCGAGTTCCTGCAGCACGACTTCGTGGTGCGGCAGTTCGTGCCGGCGGGCACCCACGCGGGGACCCAGCGCCTGGAGTTCCGCCCGATGGCCGCCGAGGAGGGGCATCCGCAGCAGGTGAACCTCGTCGTGTTCGATCCCGCCACCGGGATTCCGCTGCAGGCGCTCAGCCTGCAGTGCTCCGGCTAGTCGAACAGGCCGGGCGCGCCGCCCAGGCGTGCGCCTTCGATTTCCAGCATCCGCAGCTTCGTGAGCGCCCCGCCCTCGGCCGAGAAACCGCCGGAGCGCCCGCCGGCCGCCAGCACGCGATGGCAAGGGACCACCGGCGCGAACGGGTTGTGGCCCAGCGCCTGCCCGACGGCGCGCGAGGCGCCCGGCTCGCCCAGACGGCGCGCCACTTCCCCGTAGGTCAGCACTTCACCGGGCGGAATCGCCCGCGCCACGGCGTACACGCGCTGGTGGAACGGGGGAACGGCTTCCATGTCCAGCGGCAGGTCGGCGAGATCGTCCTGCGCCCCTTCGAGCAGCGCCTGGATGCGCGCGATGGCGTCGCGGACGAACGCCGGCGGCTCGGCCTCGTCCACCTCGCCCGTCGCACGCAGCAGGCGCCGGCGCGTTCCGTCCGCCGTCGTTTCCGGCAACTGCACGGCGGCGAGCGCGTCTTGCGTCCACGCGATTCCGCACGCGCCGATCGCGGTGTCGAAGAGGCAGAAGCCCAGCGCGCGGGCCATGGACGGTCCTACGCCGCGCGCAGCACGTAGCCGATGCGCGGAAAGTGCACGTGCACGGTGCCCGCGCGCGCGTCTTCGCGGCGCAGGCTGTAGTGCGTGCGCGTGGCCGCGATCAGCTCGCCTTCGGTGGACTCCGTGCCGAAGGATTCCGGCGTGATCGTCACGCGGCTGCCCAGCGCGATGCCGTGGTCGTCCTGGAACGCGCTGTCGATCAGGAGGTTGGCGCCGCGCGCGGCAGGCTCGGCGCCTTTCGCGATCGCGATGGCGTCTTCGGGCGTGAGCCTGGTCATGGCGCCATGCCCGATCGCTTCCATGCGATTGGCCCATTCGCCGACCGAGGGCGTCGCGTTGAGGATGTCCGCCAGCACGGGCACCTGGTTGCGCGTGTACCAGATGCCGTGGTACGCGGAGAAGTCCGCGACGCAGGGCTCGACGCCGAAGAGGAAGTCGTGCTCGTCGGCCATGTTGGCGATGCGGCGCAGGTAGGAGCGGTAGGCGGACGTCGCGTCGCCGGGACGCAGGCGGACCATGTTCCCGGACATCGCCTTGCGGTCCTCGGAGAAAGCCTTGGCCGCTTCCGGCGGCGCCTTGGCGAACACGTGCGCGGCGCCCCGCGGCTGCAGGTTGTAGCCCATCGCCGCCCAGAACAGGCTGGAGTCGGCCCATTGCGCGAAGATGCGGCACACGCCCTTCAGGTGCGGCGGGTACAGCGTGGGCTCCGGCCGCACGTGTTCCAGCACGTCGCAGATCAGCGCCGTGTCGCAGTAGATGTCCGCGCCGACCTGCAGCACGGGGGTGCGGCGGTAGCCGCCGGTGAGCGCCACGACGTCGGGCTTGGGCGCGATCGCGGGCACGAGCACCGATTTCCACGGCAGCTTCTTGTGCCCCAGGATCAGGCGGATCTTTTCGGAGAAGGGCGAGCTGGCGTAGTGGTGCAGGATGAGGTCTTGCATGCTCAATGGGGCTGCGCGCGTTGGAGGATGGTGTCGAAGTCGGTGCGGGAGGACAGCGTGCCGAAGGCCTGGCCCCAGTCCCCGGCGATGCGCGAGGCGCAGAAGGCGTCGAAGACCGCGGCCGGCGCCGTCTGGTGCAGCAGCGCGGCCTGCACCGCGAGCGCGACGTCCTGCGCGAGGCGGCGGGCTTCCATTTCGGTGGCCATGGCCTCCACGCGGGTCGGGAGGCTCGCGGCCAGGCGGTCGAGTGCCGGATGCGCCCCCTTCGCCGGCGCGAGCTCCTGCGCCAGCGCGGCGGCCGCATCCGCCTTGCGCAGGGCCCGCAGCAGGTCCAGCGCCATGATGTTGCCGGCGCCTTCCCAGATGGAGTTGAGCGGCATCTCGCGGTAGATGCGCGCCATGATGCCCTCGCCGCCCTCTTCCACGTAGCCATTGCCGCCCAGGCACTCCATCGCCTCCTGCGCGAAGTGGCTGCCCCGCTTGCAGATCCAGAACTTGGCGATCGGCGTGAGCAGGCGCGCCATCGCGGCTTCGTGGGCGTCGCCGCGGCGGTCGAACGCGCGCGCGAGGCGCAGCGCCAGCGCGGTGGCCGCTTCGCTTTCGATCGCGAGGTCCGCGAGGACGTTGCGCATCAAGGGCTGCTCGACGAGGCGCTTGCCGAAGGCCATGCGCTGTTGGGTGTGGTTCATCGCGAGCGAGAGCGCCTGCCGCATGAGGCCGCTGGTGCCTAGCGCGCAGTCCAGGCGCGTCATGGTGCCCATCTCGAGGATCTGCGGCACGCCCCGGCCTTCCTCGCCGACCAGCCACGCGGTGGCTTCGTGGAACTCCACTTCCGAGCTCGCATTGGCCTTGTTGCCCAGCTTGTCCTTGAGGCGCTGGATGAGGATGGCGTTGCGGCTGCCATCGGGCAGCACGCGGGGCAGGAACAGGCAGCTGAGGCCGGAGGCCGTCTGCGCGAGCACCAGGAAAGCGTCGCACATGGGCGCGGAGAAGAACCACTTGTGGCCGGTGACCGCGTAGCGCGGCCCCCAGTCGTCGCTGCCGCGCGGCTCGGCGCGCGTCGTGTTGGCGCGCACGTCCGAACCGCCCTGCTTCTCGGTCATGCCCATGCCCATGGTGACGCCCGACTTCCGCGCGAAGGGCACGAGCCGCGGGTCGTAGCCGCGGCTGGTGAGCTTCGGCGCCCAGTCGCGGAACACGCCGGCGTTGCTGCGCAGCGCGGGCGTGACGGCGTAGGTCATGGAGATCGGGCACAGGATGGAAGGCTCCAGCTCGGTGAAGAGCATGAAGCCGGCGGCGCGCAGCACGTGGGCGCTGGTGCCGCCGGCCCACGGCGTGCCGTGCAGGCCGGCCTGCACCGCGGCGGACATCAGCGCGTGGTAGCTCGGATGGAACTCCACCTCGTCGATGCGGCGGCCGAAGCGGTCGTGCGTGCGCAGCTCCGGGGTGTGGGTGTTGGCGAGCCGCGCGTGGGCCTGCATGTCGCCGCTGCCGGCCAGCGCACCGAGCGCCTGCAGCGGCGCCATGTCCAGGTCCGGTGCATTGAAGCGCAGCGCGTCGCGCAGCGCGCGGTTCGTCTCGAACAGGTTGGTGTCCACCAGCGGCTCGGGCTGGTTGAAGACTTCGTGCGTGAGCTCGGGCATGGCACCTCCGTCAGCGATGGGCGCAGTATCGCTCACGGCTCGCCGCGGAGGCACGGGATCAGGTCAACTTCACCAGCTGCTTGCCGAAGTTCTTTCCCTTCAACATGCCCAGGAACGCTTCGGGCGCCGCCGCCAGGCCCTGCGCCACGGATTCCCGCGGGCGCAGCTTGCCGGTGGCGACCAGCGTTCCCAGCTCCTGCAGCGCCTGCGGCCACACGTCCATGTGCTCGCTCACGATGAAGCCCTGCACCAGCAGCCGGTTCGTAAGGAGCAGCTGGGGATACGCCATGGGGATGGGCTGGCCGTCGTAGCCGGCGATCATCCCGCAGAGGGCGATGCGGCCGAAAGCGTTCATGCGCAGCATGACCGCGTCCATCACCATGCCGCCGACGTTCTCAAAGTAGCCGTCGATGCCGTCCGGGCAGGCTTCCTTCACCGCCCTGGACAGCGACCCGGCGTCCTTGTGCGGGCGGTAGTCGACGCAGGCGTCGAAGCCTAGTTCCTCGGTCACGTAGCGGCACTTGTCGGGACCGCCGGCGATGCCCACGGCGCGGCAGCCGCGCGCCTTGGCCAGCGCGCCGAACGCGCTGCCCACGGCGCCGCTCGCCGCGCTCACCACGAGGGTCTGGCCCGCTTTCGGCTGGAGGATGCCGTTGAGGCCGTACCACGCCGTCACGCCCGGCATGCCGACGGCGCCCAGGTAGTACGAGAGCGGCACGTGCGTCGTGTCCACCTTGCGCAGGGCGCCCGGCTGGTCGGCGGCGACCACGCTGTACTCCTGCCAGCCGCCGAAGCCCACCACCTTGTCGCCCACCGCGTACTTCGGGCTGCGGCTCTCGACGACTTCGCCCACGGTGCCGCCTTGCATCACCTGGCCGAGCGGCTGCGGCGCCGCATAGCTCCTGGCGTCGTTCATGCGCCCGCGCATGTACGGATCGAGGCTGAGGAAATGGTGGCGCACCAGCACCTCGCCGTCCTTCAGCGCAGGCGTGTCGCTTTCCACCAGCTTGAAGTTGCTGGCCGTGGCCTCGCCTTGCGGGCGGTTGTCCAGAAGGATCTGCTTGTTCCGGGGCATCGTGGACTCCTCAGTCGGTGGAGATGGTGTTGGCCGGCGCGCTCGGCGCGGGCCGCTTGACGTACTTGAACGTGCCGGTGGCGTGCGCGCAGGCGTTGCCGGCCTCGTCGTAGATCGTGCCTTCGGTGAAGGCCATGGACTTCGTCCGGTGCATCAGCCGGCCCTTGCCGGTCAGCAGGCCCTTGCAGGGCTGCATGAAGGTGGTCTTCATCTCGATCGTCACGACGCCGATCTCCAGGTCGACGCTGCGCGCGGCCGTCGCCATGGTCACGTCCAGCAGCGTCATGATCGCGCCGCCGTGCGTCACCAGGAAGGAGTTCATGTGCTCGTGCTTCGGCAGGTACTTCAGCTCGGACTGCCCGCCCTCCATGGCAATCAGCTCGAAGCCGAGATGGTGGACGAAGGGGATCTCCACCCCGAACAGCTTGGGTGTCGCCACGTCCTCAGCCTCCGGTGATCATGGAGACGCCGCCGTCCACCGCCAGCCACTGGCCGGTGATGTGCTTGCCGGCGTCCGAGGCGAACAGCAGCGCCGTCCCCTTGAGGTCCTCGTCGTCGCCCAGCCGGCGCAGCGGTGCGTGCGCGGCGAGCTTGTCCTCGCCCAGGCGCTCCAGCGTCCCCTGGGTCATCTTGCTGGGGAAGAAACCGGGGCAGATGGCGTTGACGTTGATGCCGTAGCGGCCCCACTCGCCCGCGAGCGCCTGCGTGAAGGTGATGACCGCGCCCTTGGACGTGTTGTAAGCCAGCGTGGTCATGTCCGCCGGGTTGCCGCCGAGGCCGGCGATCGACGCGATGTTGACGATGCGTCCCGTCTTGCGCGGGATCATGCTGCGCTTGCCGATCTGCTGCGACAGCAGGAAGTAGCCTCGGACGTTCAGGTTCATCACCTTGTCCCAGGCTTCCAGCGGGTGGTCCTCGGCCGGCGCGCCCCAGGCGGCGCCCGCGTTGTTCACGAGGATGTCGACGTCGCCCATGCGCTCCAGGGTCTGGTCGGCCAGCTTGCGGATGTCTTCCTCGCGCGCGCAGTCGGCGGCGATCCAGCGTGCGTCGATGCCGGCTGCCTGCAGGTCGGCCACGGCCTCCTCCAGGTCTTCCGCCTTGCGGGACGTGAGCATGATGCGCGCGCCGGCTTCGCCGAGCGCATGCGCGATCTGCAGCCCGAGGCCGCGCGAGCCGCCGGTGACGAGCGCGGTGCGGCCCTTCAGGTCGAACAGTTGCTGGATGGTGCGGGTCATGGGGAGCGGTGTCTCCGGTTCAGGGTTTCGAGTCCGGCGCCTGCGGCAGGCGCGAACGCACGATGATCAGCACCACGCCGGCGACGGCGGCCAGCGCACCGATCACCGACAGGCTCCAGCCGCCGATCCGCGTCTCGTCGTGCGAGGCGATGCCCAGCACCAGCAGGAACAGGCCGCCGTAGATCAGGGTCCAGGCGAGAGCGTCGATGCGGGCGAGCGTGCGCTGGGAAGCCATCAGAACGCCTCCTCGGGCATGGTGGCGCAGGTGGGATCGCGCGTCTCCACGACGCGCAGCCACGCGGGGATCCTGGGCAGCTCGTAGTGGAAGAAGTAGCGCGCCGCGCGCTGGCGGCCTTCGTCTTCCGGGCGCGCAGGCTGCGCCGGCACGGACAGCAGCACGTCCAGCCAGGTCCACGCGATCACCAGGTGGCCGAAGGCCTGCATGTACGGCACGGCATTGGCCAGCGCATCGGACGGGTTGGCGGTGGCCCAGGCCGCCTTGGTGGCGGCGCCGACCTTCTGCAAGGCCTGGCCCAGCGCATTGGCGTGTTCGGCAAGGTGCGGCTGCTGGATGGCCCGCTCGATCGTCGCGTTGATGCGGCCGGCCAGCAGCAGGAGGCCCTTGCCCCCTTCCATCACCACCTTGCGCCCGAGCAGGTCCGCGGCCTGGATGCCGTGCGTGCCTTCGTGGATCATGTTCAGGCGGTTGTCGCGCCAGTACTGTTCCACCGGGAAGTCGCGCGTGTAGCCGTAGCCGCCGTGGACCTGGATCGCAAGCGAGTTCGCCTCCAGGCAGAACTCGCTGGGCCAGCTCTTGGCGACGGGCGTCAGCACCTCCAGAAGCAGGCGCGCTTCTTCCGCCGACCCGGGCGTGCCGGTGTGCTGTTCGTCGACCAGGCGCGCGCAGTGCAGCAGCAGGGCCAGCGCGCCTTCGCAGTACGACTTCTGCGCGAGCAGCATGCGCTTGATGTCGGCGTGCTCGATGATGCGCACCTGCGGCTGCGAGGCGTCCTTTCCCGCGGGGCCGACGGGGCGGCCTTGCGGGCGGTTCTTCGCGTAGTCGAGGGATGCGTAGTAGCCCGCGAGGCCGAGCGCCGTGGCGGCCAGGCCGATGCCGATGCGCGCCTCGTTCATCATGTGGAACATGCAGCGCAGGCCTTCGCCCGGCTTGCCCACGAGGTAGCCGATCGCGCCGGCGCCGCCGCGCACGGGGTACTTGCCCTCGCCGAAATTCAGCAGCGTGTTGGTCGTGCCGCGCCAGCCCAGCTTGTGGTTCAGGCCCGCGAGCGCGACGTCGTTGCGTTCGCCGGTGAGCTGGCCATCGGTGCCCACCAGCTTCTTGGGCACGATGAACAGCGAGATGCCGCGCGTGCCGGGCACGAGCTTGCCGTCCGGGCCGGGGATCTTGGCCAGCACGAGGTGGACGATGTTCTCCGCCAGCTCGTGTTCGCCGGCGGAGATCCACATCTTGTTGCCCTTGAGGCGGTAGCGCGGGCCGAGGGGGTCGCCCTCGAAGCCGGCGCCATCCGGCGTCGCGCGCGTGGCGATATCCGAGAGCGAGGAGCCGGCCTGCGGCTCCGACAGCGCCATGGTGCCGGAGAACCGGCCGCCGAACTCGTTGCGCGCGAAGACTTCCTTCTGCAGCTCGGTGCCGTGCACCATCAGCAGGTTCGCGTTGCCCTTGGTGAGCAGGCCGCCGCCGATGCTGACCGACGCCGTGGCGAAGAAGGTGCCGGCCGCGGCTTCCACCGTGTAAGGCAGCTGCATGCCGCCTTCCTCGTAGTCCTGCGCCGCGCTCAGCATGCCGGAAGCGACGTAGGCCTCGTGCGCGTCGTGCGTCGCCTTCGGCAGGATCACCTTCTCGCCATCGAACCGCGGCTCCTCGGTGTCCACCAGCCGGTTGAACGGGGCGTACTTCTCGCGCGCAATGCGCTCGCAGGTGTCGAGCACCGCATCGAACGTCTCGCGCGAATGGTCCGCAAACCGCGCGCGCTCGTTCAGCCGATCGGCATGCAACCAGTCGTAGAGGAGGAAATCAATCGTGGGGCGAAGGGAGGACATAAAGACGGGTACCGGACGCAAAAGCCGCGAAAGTACGCAAAAGTCGCAAAGAAAACCTTGAGGGATTTCCTTTTGCGACTTTTGCGGAACCTTTGCGACTTCTGCGTCCGGCTGTTTGGTTATCAGAGAACCTCGAACACCCCCGCAGCGCCCATCCCGCCACCGATGCACATCGTCACCACGACGCGCTTCGCCCCGCGGCGCTTGCCTTCGATGAGGGCGTGGCCGGTCAGGCGCTGGCCGGAGACGCCGTAAGGGTGGCCCACGGCGATGGCGCCGCCGTTGACGTTCAGGCGGTCGGCGGGGATGCCAAGCTTGTCGCGGCAGTACAGCACCTGCACGGCGAAGGCTTCGTTCAGCTCCCACAGGTCGATGTCGTTCACGGTCAGGCCCAGGCGCTTGAGCACCTTCGGCACCGCGAACACCGGGCCGATGCCCATCTCGTCCGGCTCGCAGCCGGCGACCGCGAAGCCGAGGAAGCGGCCCATCGGCTTCAGGTTGTTGCGGCTCGCGTATTCCTCGCTCACCACGACGCAGGCACCCGCGCCATCGGAGAACTGGCTCGCGTTGCCGGCCGTGATCACGCCGCCGGGCAGCGCGGAACGGATGCCCGCGATGCTCTCCTTGGTGGTGCCGGGACGCAGGCCTTCGTCCTGGGAGACGGTCACCTCCTTGGTGATCAGGCCCATCACCGGATCGGCGACGCCGGCCTTCACCGTGATCGGCGCGATCTCGTCCTTGAACTTGCCGGCTTCCTGCGCGGCGACGGCCTTCTGCTGGCTGGCGGCGCCGTATTCGTCCATGCGGTCGCGCGAGATGTCGTAGCGCTTGGCGACCTGTTCGGCGGTCTGCAGCATCGACCAGTAGATCTCCGGCTTCTTCTTGTCCAGGGTCAGGTCGCGCAGCATGTGCTGGTTCATCTCCTGCTGCACGCACGAGATGCTCTCCACGCCGCCGGCGACGTACACCTCGCCCTCGCCCGCGATGATGCGCTGCGAAGCCATGGCGATGGTCTGCAGCCCGGAGGAGCAGAAGCGGTTGACCGTCGCGCCGGACACGGTGACCGGCAGGTCGGCCATCAGCGCGATCTGGCGCGCGATGTTGGCGCCGGTGGCGCCCTCGGGGTTCGCGCAACCCATGAGCACGTCTTCCACGGCGTCGCCGGGCACGCCGGCGCGCTGCAGCGCGTGCTTGACGGCATGGCCGCCCAGCGTGGCGCCGTGCGTCATGTTGAACGCGCCCTTCCAGCTCTTGGTCAGGGGCGTGCGGGCGGTGGAGACGATGACGGCCTTGGTCATGGTGGATTGCCTTTCAGGGTCGGATGCGGATCAGGGCGCCGGCGCGTTCAGGTTGCGCAGGAGCTGGTGGTAGAAGCGGACGAGCTCGCCGAGGTTGGCCACGGAGATGCGCTCGTTGGTGCCGTGCAGCCGGGGCAGGTCGGAAGGCCGCGCGCGCACCGGGGAAAAGCGGTAGATGCTGTCCGCGATGGGGACGAAATGCTGCGAATCGGACCCGGCCACGTACAGTGCCGGCGCGACGATGGTGCCGGGGAAGACCGAACGCAACGTCCGCTCCATCACGCGGTAGGAGGCGGCCTCGGTGGAACTCACCGGGGTGGGCTCCTTGCTGCCGCCGACGGGGTTCACCTCGATGCCCGCCCCGGCCTTGTCGCGCACGTGCTGCAGCACCGAGGAGACGCTGTCGCCCGGCAGGATGCGGAAGTCGATGATCGCCTCGGCCTGCCCGGGGATCACGTTGTGCTTGTTGCCCGCGTTCACGATGGTGAGCGCCGTGGTCGTGCGCAGCATCGCGTTGGTGCTCGGGGCCTTGGCGAGCTGCTTCTCCACCAGCGGGCCGAACAGCCACAGGTTGGCCAGCGCCACGCGCTGGAAACCCTGCATCTCGGGCGCGAGCGTCGCGAACAGGTCGCGCGCCACGCCCTTCAGCCGCGGCGGGAACTGCTGCTCGTCCAGCCGCTGCAGCGCCGCGCCGATCTGCGCGATGGCGGTGGTGCCGGGCGGCGGCGGCATCGAGGCATGGCCCGGCTGCGCCACGGCCTTCAACTGCACGGTGACATAGCCCTTCTCGGCCACGCCGATCAGCGCGGCGGGCGCCGCGACGCCGGCGACCACGCCTTCGGTGAGCACCAGGCCTTCATCGATCACGAAGTCCAGGCGCACGCCGCGCTCCTGCAGCAGCTTCGCGATGGGCGCGGCCCCGCGCAGGCCGGCGACTTCCTCGTCGGCGCCGGACACGATGTAGACGGTCTGGCGCGGCTGGAAGCCCGAGGCCAGCAGCATTTCCACGGCTTCGAGCTGCGCGACGAGGTTGCCCTTGTCGTCCCAGGCACCGCGACCCCACACGTACCCGCCCTTCACCACGCCCGCGAAGGGCGGCTCCTCCCACTGGCCCTCGGTGCCGGCAGCGATGGGGGCCACGTCGTGGTGCGCCATCAGCGCGATCGGCTTCGCCGCCGGGTCGCTGCCCTGCCAGGTGTACAGGAGGCTCAGGCCGCCGACGAACTCGCGCTTCAGCCGCGCGTGCACCAGCGGAAAGCGCTGCTCGAGGGCCGCGTGCAGCTTGCGGAACTCCGCCGTGTTGAGCGCCGGGTCCTGGTCGCTGCTGACCGTCTGGAACCGGATCAGCGTCGCGAGCTTGTCGGCGACGGCGGCGTTGTCGATCGCCAGCGGCGGCGCGGGCGCCACGTCGACCTGGCGCGAACCCTGCCGCCACGTGTTGACGCCCACCGCTGCCACGAGCAGCAGCAGCACGGCGAACACCAGCAGCAGGACACGCTTGGCCATGCGGGCCGCCTCAGCCGTTGAAGCCCTTGCCTTCCTGCGCCAGCTTCAGCAGCAGGGGGGCGGGTTCCCAGAACTTCGCGTCGTCGCGCGGGTTCTGCTGGAACCGCTTCATGGCGTGCACCACGTTGAACAGGCCGACCTGGTCCGCGTACAGCATCGGGCCACCGCGGTGGATCGGGAAGCCGTAGCCCGTGATGTAGACCATGTCCACGTCGCTCGCGCGGGCCGCAATGCCCTCTTCCACGATGCGCGCGCCTTCGTTGACCAGCGCGAACACGAGGCGCTGCACGATCTCCTCGTCGGAGATCTTGCGCGGCTCGATGCCCAGCGACTTGCGGTGTTCGACGATCATGTCCTCCACCAGCTTCGACGGGATCGCGTCGCGCTTGCCCGCTTGGTAGTCGTACCAGCCGGCACCCGTCTTCTGGCCGAAGCGGCCCAGCTCGCACAGCTTGTCGGCAGTGCGCGAGTACAGCATGTTGGGACGCTCCTGCGCGCGGCGCTTGCGGATCGCCCAGCCGATGTCGTTGCCGGCCAGGTCGCCCATGCGGAAGGGGCCCATCGCGAAGCCGAACTTCTCGATGGCCTTGTCCACCTGCTGCGGCGTCGCGCCCTCGTCCAGCAGGAAGCCGGCCTGGCGGCTGTACTGCTCGATCATGCGGTTGCCGATGAAGCCGTCGGTGACGCCGGAGACGACCGCCGTCTTCTTGATCTTCTTGGCCAGCGACATCACGGTCGCGAGCACGTCCTTGGCCGTCTTGTCGCCGCGCACCACTTCCAGCAGCTTCATCACGTTGGCGGGGCTGAAGAAGTGCAGGCCGACGACGTCCTCGGGCCGCTTGGTGAAGGAGGCGATCTTGTTCAGGTCCAGCGTGGAGGTGTTGGATGCGAGGATCGCGCCCTTCTTCATCACCTCGTCGAGCTTTTCGAAGACCTTCTGCTTGACGCCCATCTCCTCGAACACCGCTTCGATCACGAGGTCGGCGTCCTTGATCTCGTCGTAGGAAAGCGAGGTCTTGAGGAGCGACATGCGCTGCTCGTACTTGTCCTGCTTCAGCTTGCCCTTCTTGACCTGGGCCTCGTAGTTCTTGCGGATCGTGGCGATGCCGCGGTCCAGGGCTTCCTGCTTCATCTCGAGGATGGTCACCGGGATGCCGGCGTTCAGGAAGTTCATGGAGATGCCGCCGCCCATGGTGCCGGCGCCGATCACGGCCACGGACTTGATGTCGCGCTGCTTCGTGTCTTCCGGCACGTCGGCGATCTTGGACGCGGCACGCTCCGCCATGAACAGGTGGCGCAACGCGCGCGATTCGGGCGTGAACATCAGCGCGGTGAAGATCTCGCGCTCGTAGGTCATGCCCTCGTCGAACTTCTTCTTCGTCGAGGCTTCCACCGCGTCCACGCACTTGGCCGGCGCGGGGAAGTTCTTGGCCATGCCCTTGACCATGTTGCGGGCGAACTGGAAGTACGCGTCGCCCATCGGGTGCTTCGAAGGCAGGTTGCGCACCAGCGGCAGCGGACGGGTGTCGGCGACCGAGCGGGCGAAGGCGATCGCCTCCTCCATCAGCGACTCCGGCGAGCCCGCCATCTTGTCGAACAGCTTCTGGCCGGGCAGCTGGGCGAGCATCTCGCTCTTGACCGGCTCGCCGCTCACGATCATGTTCAGGGCCGGCTCGACGCCCAGCACGCGCGGGAGGCGCATGGTGCCGCCGGCGCCGGGGATGAGGCCCAGCTTCACTTCGGGCAGCGCGATGTTGGCGCCGGGCGCCGCGATGCGGTAGTGGCAGCCCAGGGACAGCTCCAGTCCGCCGCCCATGGCGACGGAGTGGATCGCCGCCACGATGGGCTTGGACGAGTTCTCGCAGGTCAGGATCACGGACAGCAGGTTCGGGTCCTGCGTGGCCTTCATCGAGCCGAATTCCTTGATGTCGGCGCCGCCCGAGAACGCCTTGCCGGCGCCCGTGAGCACGATGGCCTTCACGGCCGGGTCCGCGTTCGCCTGGTCGATGCCCTGCGTGATGGCGACCCGGGTGGCGTAACCCAGCCCGTTGACGGGCGGGTTGTTCATCGTGATCACGGCGACGTCGCCGTGCACCTTGTATTCAGCCGTCATGCGGAAATCTCCAGTGGGTGGTGTCGGGGGAGAAAAGAACGGTCGTTCGCTTTTGGCGATTCTAGAGGGGGAAGAGCCTTCCACCCGCGCCTCATGTCACAGGTGGGACAAAACTGGGCAGAGGTCTATCACAAGCGAGCGCGCAACTCCAGCGCGGCGGTAAGCGGTGGGGTTCGCTGCGCTCACCTTCCGGCGCTGCCGCGCCGCCACCCTACGACGGGCAGCGTGCCGCTGGTAGGGTGGCGCGGCGAAGCCGCGGAAGGTGAGCGCAGCGAACCCCACCGATGGACCTCAGACCTCCAGCCACTCCTTGCGGATGTACGCATCCGCCCACAGCGTGTCCGGCGTGCCGTGGAACACGATGCTGCCGTGCCCCATCACCAGCGCCCGGTCCGAGATCGCCATGGCGATGGTGAGCTTCTGCTCGATCAGCAGCACCGAGACGCCGCGCGACTTGAGCTTCTTCAGGTACTCGCCCACGAGTTCCACGATCTTGGGCGCGAGGCCCTCGGTGGGCTCGTCGATGATGATCAGGTCCGGGTCGCCCATGAGCGTGCGGCACAGGGTCAGCATCTGCTGTTCGCCGCCGGAGAGCACGCCCGCTTCGGTGTGCTGCCGCTCCTTCAGCCGCGGGAACATGCCGTACATGTCGTCGAAGCCCCAGCGGCCCTTCTGCTTCGCGCTCTTCTGGCCGAGCATCAGGTTCTGGTGCACGGTGAGCTTGGGGAAGATGTCCCGGTTCTCCGGCACGTAGCCCAGGCCGAGGTGCGCGATCTCGTAGGGCTTGCGGCCCTGGATTTCCTGGCCCTTCCAGTGCACGCTGCCGGTGCTCTCCACCATGCCCATGATGGCCTTGGCGGTCGTGGAGCGGCCGGAGCCGTTGCGTCCGAGCAGCGCCACGATCTCGCCAGCGCGGACGTCGAACTCCACGCCGTGCAGGACGTGGCTCTTGCCGTAGAAGGCGTGCAGGTTGGCGACTTGCAGCATCAGTGGCCTCCTTCCTGCTGCGCGGCGACGACCGAGCCGAGATAGGCTTCCTGCACCTTCTGGTTGGCGCGGACCCGCTCGGGCGTGTCGAAGGCGATGATCTCGCCGTACACCACCACCGCGATCTTGTCGGCGAGGCCGAACACCACGCCCATGTCGTGCTCGACCGTCAGCAGGGTCTTGCCCACGGTCACTTCCTTGATCAGGTCGATGAAGCGCCGGGTCTCCTCGCGGCTCATGCCCGCCGTGGGCTCGTCCAGCAGGATCACGCTGGCGCCGCCGGCGATCGTGATGCCGACTTCCAGCGCGCGCTGCTCCGCGTAGGTGAGGTTGCCGGCCAGCACGTCGCGCTTCTTGTGCAGGCGGATGCGCTCCATGAGCTGCTCGGCGCGCTCGTTCGCGTCGTGCAGGTCGGCCAGGAAGCGCAGGAAGGTGTACTTGTAGCCCAGGCTCCACAGCACGCCGCAGCGCAGGTTCTCGAACACCGACAGCTTGGGGAAGATGTTGGTGATCTGGAAGCTGCGCGACAGGCCGAGCCGGTTGATCTCGAAGGGCTTCTTGCCGTCGATGCGCTGTCCGTGCAGCAGCACCTGCCCGCTCGTGGGCGCGAAGCGGCCGCTGACCAGGTTGAACAGCGTCGACTTGCCGGCGCCGTTCGGGCCGATGACCGCCACCCGTTCGCCGGCGGCGACCTGCAGGTTGCAGCCGCGGATGATCTCCGTGCGGCCGAAGCTCTTGCGCACGTCCTTCAGTTCCAGCGCGGGCGTGGTGCCGGTCACAGCGTCTCCCTCCGCTTGATTTCCTTCTCGATGAATTCCTGGATGTCGCCCCACTGCCGCAGGAACTGGCGGCGCGAAGCCTCGAACAGGCCCAGGCCCGTCAGCAGCACGAAGCCGGCGCCGAACCAGCTGTTCACGCCATGGGCGTCCAGCGGGATGCCCAGGAAATGCAGCTTCGGCCCGAGGGCGGAATTGAGCTTCAGGTGGTAGACCATCTCGATCATGGCGCCAGCGCCCACGAGCGCGACGAGCGCGGTGACGGCCAGCGCCAGGTAACTCACCCAGACCTCCTTCAGCCGCCCGAAGGACGCGACGCGCAGGTTCATCATGATCAGGCTCGCGATGCCGCCGGGGGCGTACATCACCATGAACAGGAACACGAGCCCGAGGTACAGCAGCCAGGCCTTGGTGAATTCGGACAGCAGCACGAACGCGAGCACCATGAGCACGCCGCCGATGATCGGGCCGAAGAAGAAGGTGGCGCCGCCGAGGAACGTGAACAGCAGGTAGGCGCCCGAGCGCGGAGCGCTCACCACTTCCGAAGTGACGATCTCGAAGTTCAGCGCCGCCAGCCCGCCGGAGATGCCGGCGAAGAAGGCGGAGAGGATGAACACGATGTAGCGCACCTTCTGGGTGTCGTAGCCGATGAACTCCACCCGCTCCGGGTTGTCGCGCACGGCGTTGATGATGCGGCCGAGCGGCGTGCGCGTGAAGGCGAACATCGCGGCGGTGCAGACGAACGTGTAGACCGCGATGAGGTAGTAGAGCTGGACCTGCGGGCCGAAGGTGATGCCCAGCGGCTTCGGGCCCGTGACCCGGTTGCCGGAGATGCCGCCCTCGCCGCCGAAGAACTCCGGGAACATGAGGGCCGAGGCCCACACGAGCTCGCCGATGCCCAGCGTGATCATCGCGAAAGGCGTGGCCGCCTTCTTCGTCGTGACGTACCCGAAGGCCACCGCGAACAGCGCGGACGCGGCGCCGCCCACCAGCGGGATGAGGCTGACGGGCACCGCCCAGGCCCCCTTGGAGACGAGGTTCAGCGTATGGATCGCGAGGAAGGCGCCCATGCCGGAATACACCGCATGGCCGAAACTGAGCATGCCGCCCTGGCCGAGCAGCATGTTGTACGAGAGGCAGACGATGATCGCGATCCCCATCTGGCTCAGCATCGTGTGCGCCAGGCTGGTGGTGAAGACGAGGGGCGCCACGAGCAGCAGCAGCGCGAAGGCGCCCCACACCACCCAGCGCCCGACGTTGTAGGGCCGGAACTCGTAGAAGTCCCTGCGCGAGCCGCCTCGCGCGGGCACGCGCGACGGCACGGCGGCCGGCAGGTCCATGGGCACGCCCGCGCGGCGGTTCTCGCGTTCGGCTTCCGAGCCGGGCTCGATGTTCGACAGGGTGCTCACGTCAGCCCTCCCGCGTGCCCAGAAGACCCTTGGGCCGGAAGATCAGGATCAGCACCAGGAACACGTAGGGCAGGATCGGCGCGATCTGGCTGATCTTCAGCTTCCACAGCGTGTAGCCCGGGCTCTCCGGCGTGACGGCCATCCCGAGGGACTGGAAGGCGCCCATGAGAGAGGCGTCCACGCCGACGGCGAAGGTCTGGATGACGCCGATCAGCAGCGAAGCGACGAAGGCGCCAGCGAGCGAGCCCATGCCGCCCACCACCACGACCACGAAGATCACCGATCCCACCGTGGCGGCCATGCCGGGCTCCGTGACGAAGGCATTCCCCCCGATCACGCCCGCCAGCGCCGCCAGCGCGCAGCCGCCGCCGAAGACCAGCATGAACACGCGCGGCACGTTGTGGCCCAGCGCCTCCACCGTCTCGGGATGCGTCAGCGCGGCCTGGATCACCAGCCCGATGCGCGTGCGCGTGAGCAGCAGCCAGATGGCCACCAGCATCAGCAGCGCCACCAGCATCATGAAGGCGCGATACATCGGGAACTGCGTGCCGTAGATCGTGAAGAGCGGGCCATCGAGCACGTCCGGCACGCGGTAGTCCACCGAGCTCGTGCCCCACACGAGCTGCACCATCTCCAGGATGATGAAGGACAGCCCGAAGGTGATCAGCAGCTCGGGCACGTGCCCGAACTTGTGCACCCGGCGCAGCGCGTACTTCTCGAACAAGGCGCCGATGAGCGCCACCAGCAGCGGCGCGATCACCAGGGCGGGGAAGAAGCCCACCAGCTGCGCCACCGTGTACGCGAAATAGGCGCCGAGCATGTAGAAGCTCGCGTGCGCGAAGTTGAGGACGCCCATCATGCTGAAGATCAGCGTGAGCCCGGAGCTGAGCATGAACAGCAGCAGCCCGTAGCTGATGCCGTTCAGCAGCGAGATGGTGAAGAACTCCATTCGCGTCGTTTCTGTTCTCTTGGTGAGCCTGCCGCATTCTGCCGGAGCGGCACGCAAAAAAAAGCCGGGGACGCTGACGGCCCCGGCTGCTCGCGTCGCGCGGCCTCAGCCCGCCGGCCGCTTCATCTGGCAGCTGGTGGGCGTGCTGGAGACGTACGGATCCATCTGCTTGATCGGAACGAAGGTGTAGCCCGTGTTCTCCACGCTGTACTCGCCCTTCTTCGCCTTCTGCCACTTCGTGATGAACATCGACTGCTGCAGCTGGTGGTCGGCCGCGCGCATGGTCACGTCGCCGGCGAAGCTCTTGACCGTGAGCCCTTCCATGGCGCGCGCCACGGCTACCGGGTTGGTGCTCTTCGCCCTGGCCATCGCGGCCCCCAGCAGGTTGATGCCGTTGTAGGTGGCATAGGTGTAGTAGTCGTCGTTGAACTTCTTGTGGAACTCGGCGCCCATCTGGCCCAGCTCGCCGGTGTGGTTGGCGTGCCCGTACGCCACCACGTACACCTCGCTGTCGCCGCCGCCCGCGAGCGCGGTGGGAGTGCCGGTCACGCCGGCGTAGTAGGTGTACATCGGGATCTTCAGGCCCGCGTCGTTCATCGCCTTCACCAGCAGCGTGAGGTCCTGGCCCCAGTTGCCGGTGAGCACGCTGTCGGCGCCCGACTGCTTGATCTTCGCGACGTACGGCGCGAAGTCCTTGACCTGGCCGATCGGGTGCAGGTCCTCGCCGACGATCTGCACGTCGGGGCGCTTGCGCTTGATGGCGTCCTTGAAGTACTTCGCGACCTGCTGGCCGTGCGAGTAGTTCTGGCCGATCACGTAGACCTTCTTGACGCTCGGCTGGTCCTTCATGAACGAGGTCAGCGCCTCCATCTTCATGGAGGTGTCGGCGTCCAGGCGGAAATGCCAGTAGTCGCACTTCTCGTTGGTCATCGCGGGGTCGACGGCCGCGTAGTTCAGGTAGACCACCTCCTTGCCCGGATTCCGCTCGTTGTACTTGGAGACGGCGTCCAGCAGCGCGAGCCCCGCGCCCGAGCCGTTGCCCTGCGTGATGTAGCGGAAGCCCTGGTCGATGGCCGCCTTGAGCGTGTTGAGGCTCTCCTGCGGGGATCCCTTGTTGTCGAAGCCGACCACCTCGAACTTCACGCCGGCGGGGTTGCGGCCCGACAGCTTCTCGGCGGCGAACTGCCAGCTTTTCAGCTGGTTCTGGCCGACGTTGGCGAACGGGCCCGACAGCGGGTCCATGAACGCGATGCGGACCGTCTCGCCCTTCTGCGCGAAGGCGCCGCCGGCGGCTGCCAGCACCGCACCCGCGACGACGATCTTGAGCGTGAACTTCATTGCCTGTCTCCTGTGGTGTGCAACGACAGCGCGCAGGGTACAAGTAATGGTGCAGCGCAGCGCTCAGGGATTGCCCCTAAGCTGCCGCACATGTGACACGGGAACTCAAGCCGAGGGCAGCTTGTAGTCCTTGAGTTGCTCCCGCAGCCGGGTCTTCAGCATCTTCCCGGTCGCCCCGAGGGGAATGGCCTCGACGAACACCACGTCGTCGGGCACCTGCCACTTGGCGATCTTGCCTTCGTAGAACTTGAGCAGCTCCTCGCGGCTGACGTCCATGCCCGGCTTCTTCACCACCGCGACGATGGGGCGCTCGTCCCACTTCGGGTGCCGCATGCCCACGCAGGCCGCCATCTGCACCGCCGGGTGCGCCATGGCGATGTTCTCGATGTCGATCGAGCTGATCCACTCGCCGCCGGACTTGATCACGTCCTTGCTGCGGTCGGTGATCTGCATGTAGCCGTCGGCGTCGATGGTGGCCACGTCGCCCGTGGGGAACCACCCGTTCACCAGCGGGTCGCCGCCCTCGCCCTTGAAGTACTCGCGCACGATCCAGGGCCCCTTCACGTGCAGGTCGCCGTAGGTCTTGCCGTCCCAGGGCAGCTCCTGGCCGTCGTCGCCCACGATCTTCATGTCGACGCCGAAGATGGCGCGGCCCTGCTTCAGGCGGATCTTCATCTGCTCGGCGGGGGGCAGCGCCAGGTGCTTGTTCTTCAGCGTGCACAGGGTGCCGAGCGGGCTCATCTCCGTCATGCCCCAGGCATGCAGCACGTCCACGCCGTGCTCCTCGCGGAAGGCGTCGATCATGGCCGGCGGGCAGGCCGAGCCGCCGATCACCGTCCGCTTCAGCGCGGTGAAGCGCAGGCCGTTCTGCTTCATGTGCCCCAGGAGCATCTGCCACACGGTGGGCACGCCCGCCGCGAAGGTGACCTGCTCCTGCTCCACCAGGTCGTACACGGACTTGCCGTCGAGCGCACCACCGGGGAACACCAGCTTGCAGCCGGTGAGCGCCGCGGAATACGGGATGCCCCACGCGTTGACGTGGAACATCGGCACCACGGGCAGCACGGAATCGCGCGCGGACAGGGACATGACGTCCGGCAGCGCGGCGGCATAGGCGTGCAGGATGGTGGAGCGGTGGCTGTAGAGCGCGGCCTTCGGGTTGCCGGTGGTGCCGCTCGTGTAGCACATGCTCGAAGCGGAGTTCTCGTCGAAGGACGGCCACGCGTACGTGGTCGGCTGTCCGCCGATCCAGGACTCGTAGCTCACGAGGTTGGGCACGCCGCTGTCCCTGGGCAGCCTGTCCTCGTCGCACAGCGCCACGTACTGGCGGATGCCGGGGCACCTGGCGTGCACCGCCTGCACCAGCGGCAGGAAGGTCATGTCGAAGCACAGGACCTGGTCTTCGGCGTGGTTGGCGATCCAGGCGATCTGCTCGGGGTGCAGGCGCGGGTTGATCGTGTGCAGCACGCGGCCGGAGCCGCTGACGCCGAAGTACAGCTCGAGGTGGCGGTAGCCGTTCCAGGCGAGCGTGGCCACGCGGTCGGAGAACAGCAGCTGCATCCCGTCCAGCGCGTTGGCCACCTGGCGCGCGCGGCGGGCCACGTCGCTCCAGCGGTAGCGGTGGATGTCGCCCTCGACGCGCCGCGAGACGATCTCGCCGTCGCCATGGTGGCGGTCGGCGTGCTCGATCAGCGAAGAAATCAGCAGCGGTTGGTTCTGCATCAGGCCCAGCATCGTTGTTCTCCTCGGAAATGCTGGGGGCGATGCTAAACCCGGACGGGCGCGATTCAGCTCGGGGCCGACCCGAGAGGCTGGAAGTACAGCGTCACCATGGTGCCTTCGCCCAGGGTGGAATGCACCTCGATCCCGCCGCCGATGGCCTGCATCACGCGCTGGCAGAACATCAGGCCCATGCCGCTGCCGCCCGAGGCGCCGCGGGTGGTCACCGGCTCCTTCGTCAGCTTGGCGAGCACTTCCGGCGGGATGCCGGGGCCGTTGTCCCGCACCCGGATCCAGGCGCGCCGGCCGGCCGCCTGCTCGGTGCTGGAATCCACCTCGAGCCAGAGGCGTGCGTCGGGGCGGCCGCGCAGCGCGATCAGGGCGTTCTTGGCCAGCGTGCACAGCACGAGGTACAGCAGGTCGCGGCGGCCCGGCAGCCGGAAATCGTGGCGCACGTCCAGCGTCACGCAGCCGCGCTCGTTCTCCTCGAAGGGGAACTCGTCCAGCAGGGCCTCGACGAGGCTGCTCGCCGTGATGGACTGCGGCACCGCGTCGGGATAGGCATCGCGCGCGGACTGCACGAAGGTGGACACGAGCGACTGGCAATAGAGCGCCCGGCGCTCGGCGCGCTCCAGCGCCGTCACCAGCTCGCCCGGATACTCCTCGGTGAACTGCGCGACGCCCGCCGGGGCGCCCTCGGCCGGCGGCACGTAGCGCGCGGCGACCGATCCCACGTAGCCGCGCACGGTGGCCAGGGGCGTGTTCAGCTCGTGCGCGAGGAAGCCGAGCGCCTCGCGCAGGGCCGCCACGCGGCCCTCGTTCACCATCCGCTCCAGCGCCTGCGCGCGGTACACGGACAGGGCCTCGCGCAGCGCCTCGCGGGTGGATTCGCCGTCGAGCGGCTTCTCCAGGATGCGCAGCACCTTGCCCTGGTTCACCGCGGCGATGGCCACGTCCTTCTCGGCGTACGCGGTCGCCAGCAGCCGGATCACGTGCCGGAAGTCGCGCTGCACCGCGCGCAGCAGCTTCATGCCGTCCCGCTGCGGCATGCGGTAGTCGGTGACCAGCACGCCGAACTCGCCGCTGCGGTCGCCGAGGATCTGCAGCGCCTCGTCGGCGCTGCCGGCGGTCACGACGGTGAATTCATCCCCGAACTCCAGGGCGAACCACTTCCGGGAGGTGGGTTCGTCGTCGACGAAGAGGATGGAAGGGTTTTCGCCGGAAAGCTCGAACTGCATGGTCCTCAGGAGAGAGTGCCGGAACGCGTCTGCTGGTCACAGTATGCCCGCAGCGCTTCCTCGGTCCGGCGCGCGAGCGCCTGCAGCTGCGGCAGCCACTGGTGCCCCGTCGGCCACTCGCCCTGCTCCAGCAGCGGCACGTACAGCTTGCGCACGTGCTGGTACAGGGCCTGCGCACCCGCTTCGCCGCTCATGCCGAGGAGCGAGTGGAGCGCGGCTATGCTGCCCTGCACGTCGGCGCCTTCGACGGCCTCGCGCAACGTGACCACCAGCCGCTCCATTTCCGGCAGGTAGTCGTTCAGCAGTTCCTCCAGCATGCCGAGGCGGCGGTAGCTTTCCAGCCGCTGGAGGTTCAGGAGGCCCTGCTCGCCCTGGGTCCCCGCGGCCTGGGCCACGGGCGCCGGCTGCGCCACGGCGCTGCCGCCGGACATCAGGCGGCCGAGCGTGTCGTAGAGCACCATCGCGTCCACGGGCTTGACCAGGAAGCCGTTCATGCCCGCGGCCGTGGCCGCCGCCACCGCCGGTTCGTCGGAACGCGCCGTCATCGCCACGATCGGCACGCCCGACCACGGTTCGCGGGCGCTGCGAATGGCACGGGCCGTCTCGAGGCCGTCCATGCCGGGCATGTGCAGGTCGACGATCACCGCGTGGATGCCTTCCTGCGCATGGAGCTGCTCCAGCACGGCGCCGCCGTGCTCGACCTCGATGACGATGGCGGCGGCGTTGCGCAGGTGCGCGGCGATGGCCTTGCGGTTGAACGCGCTGTCGTCGGCCACCAGGATGTGGCGCCCGGCCAGGCGCCCGGCCGCCGTGGCGCCCGCAGCAAAGGGCCGGCGCGTGACGTGTTGCAGCGCCGCGAGCAGCGGCAGCTGCGCGCACGGCTTGCTGACGAAATGGTCCATGCCGGACTGCGTGGCGCGGTACCTGGCCAGGTGCGCCGGCTCGCTGCTGTAGGCGACGATCAGTGCGTCCTTGTTCGCGCCGCCGGCGCGGATCTTCTCCGCGACCGCGTACCCGTCGAGTCCCGGCATGCGCAGGTCCAGCAGCACGATGTCGAACTTGCGCTCGTCCAGCATCCGCAGCGCGGACTGCCCGTCCGGCGCCTCCTCGAGCTCGCTGGTGAGTGCGATCGGGCCCAGCTTCTGGCGCGTCATGGCGCGCTGCAGGTCGTCGTCCTCGACGATCAGGATGCGCTTGCCCGCCAGCGCGGTCCGCGCCTGCGCGATGGTGTCGAGGCGGTGCTGCTCGCGCTCCTGCTCGCTCACCGGCGGGAACGCCATCGTGAATTCGGTGAACTCCCCGAGCGCCGAGGTGCACTGGATGCTGCCGCCGAAGGCCTGCATCACCCGCTGGCAGTACGCCAGGCCCAGGCCGGTGCCGCCGGCCTTGCCGACGGAGCGGAACACCTCGAACAGGCCCTTGAGCACCTGGGGCGCGATGCCGGGGCCCGTGTCGTGCACCCGCACCTGCTGGCCGCCCACCGTGATGGTGATGCGGGTACGCGGGAAGGCGGCGGAATAGAACAGCGCGTTCTTGACCAGGTTGAACAGCACGAACAGGTAGGCCGTCTCGTCGCCGCGGAAGGTGAAGTCGTCCTTGACCACCACGTTCACGCGGTCGCGGTCCTCGTCGCTGTCGTAGCCGTACTCCTCGATCGCCTTGTGCACGACCTCGGCGGCCGAGAGGTAGCGGAAGCTGGAGGCGTCCATCGGCTTGTTGCTGACGCCGTCGAGCGTCATCGAGATCACCTGGAGGCCGCGGCGCACCGCGACCTCGCTGTCGGACAGGTGGCGCGCGAGCGCGTCCAGCTGCTCGGTCTCGAGGATGCGCCCGCCGGCCGGGACGACCTTGGGCCGCGCCAGCAGCGCCTGCATCTTCTCGAGGGCATACGAGATCCGGCTGAGCGGGTTGCGCATCTCGTGCGCGATGGAGCCCGCCAGGGCCGCGGCCAGGCGCGACTTCTCGCTGTCGATCTGCTTCTCCGACAGCTTGAAGGCGCCGCCGCCGATCAGCACGATCAGGTAGGCGGGGATCTGCGCCAGCATGTCCGGCGGCCAGCGGCCGCCCGGGTGGAGGCTGAAGAAGAGGCTCGCTGCCGCCGTGATGCCGACCACCAGCATCGCGATCGTGTTGCGCCAGTCCGTCAGCATCACCAGGAAGCTCAGGGCGATGAAGCAGTTGGACATCGACGGCACGCCGCCTCCCCGCTCCAGCGAGAAGTACACGTTGAAGAACGGCATGGTCACGATGAGCGCCGCGTACGAGTACGGCAGGTAGTACTTCCGCAGCTTCTCCGGCCAGTGGTCCCGCAGCGCCAGCAGCGTGAACAGCGTGATCACCATCAGGCGCAGCCCGATGTCGTCGAAGGGCTTGGGATTCGGCTTGGTGAACCGGATCAGGTAGAAGGTGAGGTACGTGAGCGCGCCGATGATGCCGATGTACTTCAGCAGCGGGCGGCCGTGGCCGTGGTAGGTCGTGTAGTAGCCGTACAGCCTGCGGAAGGGCGCGAGCAGCAGGGAGGCGATGTGCGTCATGGTCATGTCACCCTCCTCACGCGGCAAGCGGCTGGCGGGCGAGCTCGCGGGCCAGGCGGCGCTCGGCATCGGTGGAGGCCGAGGTCTCGAGCACGTCGGACACGGCAGCCTGGATCAGGTGGTAGGGCTTCTCCTCGCCGGGCACCCGCACGTCGTTGGCGATGACCGAGAACCCGAAGCGGCGGTAGAGGCGACTGAGCACGGGGGTACAGGAGGCGAAGGCGTAGCCGGTGGTGAACTCGCGTGCGAGGTGGGAGACGGCGAGGAACACGCATTTGCCCAGGAGCTCCGGGCCCGCGCGATACGCCGGATCGAGGACCAGCCTGCCGAATTCCCAGTTGCCGGGAGTGGCCAGGTGGTGGGCGCCGCGTTCGCGCAACATGGCTTCGACCGGGCTCAGGCCCTTGCCCATGGGCAGGAACCGCATGGTCCCGATGAAGTCGTCATTCCACTCGAAAGCGCCTACCAACCCTTCGCGGTCTCTTTTTTTTCGCGGGTCAGGAATCCGGGGTCGGCCAGCGCCTTCCCCGGGAGCTGGATCTCGGATCGCAGCTTGTGGATCGCCTGGAGTTCGTCGGCGGCGTGGAGCCTGCGGAATTCGATTTCTTCGAGCTTGACGTCGTAGCTGCGTTGGCGGAGATCCGCCAGGCCGCCTTGCAGTTCCGCCGTGGCCGACGGCAAGGCAAACGAATGCTCCATCCCGGAAAAGTCGCTCACTGGTTTCCTCCCTCTGATAACCTGTACTCCGATGCGGTCATTATCCGGCGCAGGGACCAGCCTCGGCGAGTAAGCCTTTCCCCTAAGGACCACGGGATGACGCGCCCGGCGGACAATGGCGCATGCATCAAGCCCTTGCCGCCGAGGCCGATGCCCCCATCGAACTCGGCCCCGCCTGGCGCCACGGCTTCGCCGCGCTGGGCTCTTCGTTCTACACGGAGCTGCGCCCCACCCCGCTGCCGCAGCCCCACCTCGTTTCCCTCAACCGCAGCCTCGCGGCCGAACTCGGCCTGGACGCGGACCTGCTCGCCACGCCGGAAGCGGTCGCCGCATTCACCGGCAACGCGCTGCCTGCGGGCAGCCGGCCGCTCGCCACGGTGTACAGCGGGCACCAGTTCGGCGTGTGGGCAGGCCAGCTCGGCGACGGCCGCGCCATCCTGCTCGGGGGCGTGGAGACGCCGGCGGGCGTGCAGGAGCTGCAGCTGAAGGGCGCCGGCCGCACGCCTTATTCGCGCATGGGCGACGGGCGCGCGGTGTTGCGTTCCAGCATACGGGAGTACCTGTGCTCCGAAGCGATGCAGGGACTCGGCGTCCCGACGACGCGCGCCCTCCTCGTCACGGGCTCGCCGCAACCCGTGCGCCGCGAGGAGATCGAGACGGCCTCGGTCGTCACGCGCGTGGCCCCGAGCTTCGTGCGCTTCGGCCACTTCGAGCACTTCTCCGCGCGCGGGCAGGAGGAGGAGCTGCGCCAGCTGGCCGACTACGTGATCGACACCTTCTACCCGCACGTGCGCGGCAGCGAAGCGCTCGCCGGCAACCCGTATGCCAACCTGCTCGAGCAGGTGAGTGCGCGGACCGCGGCGATGGTGGCGCAGTGGCAGGCGGTCGGCTTCTGCCACGGCGTGATGAACACGGACAACATGAGCATGCTGGGGCTCACCATCGACTACGGCCCGTTCCAGTTCCTCGATGCCTTCGTGCCCAACCACATCTGCAACCACAGCGACGAGACGGGCCGCTATGCGTACAACCGGCAGCCGAACGTCGCGTACTGGAACCTGTTCTGCCTCGGACAGGCCCTGCTCCCGCTGATCGGGGACCAGGAGCTGGCCCTGGCCGCGCTGGAACCGTACCAGGCCTCGTTCCCGCGGGAGCTGGAGTCGCGCATGCGCGACAAGCTGGGCCTGGTGGACGAGCAGCCGGGAGACCGCCAGCTCGTGGAAGGCATCCTCACGCTGCTCGCGGCCGACCGCGTCGACTACCCGGTTTTCTGGCGGCGGCTGTCGGCGTTCGTGGCCGGGAGCGAACTGGCGCCGGTGCGCGACCTGTTCCTCGACCGCCCCGGCTTCGACGGCTGGGTCTCACAGTACGAGGCGCGCCTGCCTGACGGCCGGGCCGAGGCCGGACAGCGCATGCTGCGCACCAACCCGAAGTACGTCCTGCGCAACCATTTGTGCGAACTGGCCATCCGGCAGGCGAAACTCGGGGACTTTTCCGAAGTCGAAGCGCTGCTGAGCCTCGTCCAGTCGCCCTTCGACGAACATCCGGGCCACGAGGACAAGGCCGGCTTCCCGCCCGACTGGGCCGCCCACATCGAGATCAGCTGCTCTTCATGAACGACGACTATCGCATCCGGAAAACCGACGCGGAATGGAAGGCCCTCCTGGCCGAAAAGGGCGCGGAGCCCGGCGCCTTCCAGGTCACCCGCCATGCCGCCACCGAGCGCCCCTTCAGCGGCAAGTACGAGCGCGTGTGGGCGGACGGCAGCTACCACTGCATCTGCTGCGGAGCCAAGCTGTTCGACTCGGACACCAAGTTCGACGCGGGCTGCGGCTGGCCCAGCTTCTCCCAGGCGATTCCCGGCGCGATCAAGGAGATCCGGGACACCAGCCACGGCATGATCCGCGTCGAGACCGTCTGCGCCGAATGCGGCGCGCACCTCGGCCACGTGTTCCCCGACGGCCCGGAGCCCACCGGGCTGCGCTACTGCATGAACTCGGCCTCGCTCGATTTCCACCCCGAAGGCAAGGCCTGAACGCATGAAACTGCTGCTCGACTTCTTCCCCATCGCCCTGTTCTTCGTGGCGTTCAAGCTGTGGGGCATCTATGTCGCCACCGCCGTCGCCATCGTGGCGACCATCGCACAGATCGCCTGGCTGCGGTACTCCACCGGCAAGATCGAGCCGATGCAGTGGCTGAGCCTGGGGATCATCGTCCTGTTCGGCGGCGCGACGATCCTGGCCCACGACGAGACCTTCATCAAGTGGAAGCCGACCGTGCTGTACTGGCTGATGGGCGCGGCGCTCGCCGTGGGCCTGCTGGTCTTCCGCAAGAACCTGCTGAGGTCCCTCATGGGCACGCAGCTGGAGCTGCCGGACAACGCGTGGCGCGCCATGAGCTGGAGCTGGACCGGCTTCTTCGCGGTGATGGGCGTCCTGAACCTCTGGGTCGCGTACAACTTCGACACCAATACCTGGGTGAACTTCAAGCTGTTCGGCGGGCTGGGCCTGATGGCGGTCTTCATCGTCGGCCAGGCGCTGTACCTGGGCCGCTACATGAAGGACACGAAGGGCGCCGAGGCGGGCGACTCGTGAGCGCCGCCACCGGGACCGGCATCACCGCGGAGGCATTGCGCGCGCGGCTGCAGGAGCGGCTCGCGCCCACGCGCCTCGAAGTCCTGGACGAAAGCGCGGCCCACCTCGGGCATGCGGGCCAGGACGGCACCGGCGCCGGCACGCATTTCCGCGTGCGCATCGCATCTCCGGCGTTCGCCGGCCGCCCGCGGGTGGCCTGCCATCGCCTTGTGTATGATGCCCTGCGCGACTATATCGACCGCGACCACGGCGTCCACGCGCTGGCGATCGAGAGCGCCGAAACCTGACCCAGATTCCGTTCCCAAGGGAAATCCCATGAAGAAAGTCCTCCTGACCGCGCTTGCCGCGGCCTTCGTCGGCATCGCCATGCCCGCCGCCGCGCAGAACGTCGCCATCGTCAACGGCAAGCCGGTGCCCAAGGCGCGCGTCGACATGCTGGCCGCGCAGCTCGCGAAGGCCGGCCGCCCCGTCGGCAAGGAGATGGAAGGCCAGCTGAAGGACGAGGTCATCGCCCGCGAGATCTTCCTGCAGGAAGCGTCCAAGCGCGGCCTCGACGCCACCGACGACTACAAGGCGCAGATGGAGCTGGCCCGCCAGACCATCCTGATCCGCGAGCTCTTCGCCGACTACCAGAAGAACAACCCGGTCACCGACGCCGAGATCAAGGCCGAATACGACAAGTTCGTCGCGGCCAACGGCGGCAAGGAATACAAGGCGCGCCACATCCTGGTGGAGAAGGAAGAGGACGCGAAGAAGCTCATCGCCGACCTGAAGAAGGGCGCGAAGTTCGAGGACCTCGCCAAGAAGCAGTCCAAGGACCCGGGGTCCGGCGCCAACGGCGGCGACCTGGACTGGGCGACCGCGGCCAGCTACGTGCCGGAGTTCGCCGAGGCCATGATCAAGCTGAAGAAGGGCGAGACCACCGCCGCCCCGGTGAAGTCCCAGTTCGGCTGGCACGTGATCCGCGTCGACGACATCCGCGAAGCGCAGCTGCCCAAGCTCGAGGAAGTGCGCCCGCAGATCGCGCAGCAGCTGCAGCAGCAGAAGCTGGCGCAGTTCCAGGAAGGGCTGCGGAAGAACGCGAAGATCGAGTGATCCTGCCGATCTTCCATTGAAAAGCGGCCCACATGGGCCGCTTCGCGTTTGTAGGCTGGGTTGCGCGAAGCGCACCCCAGCAAGCTCAGGCCGGCTGCCCCATCAACTCCTCCTGCCGCGCCTTCAGCCTCTCCCCCAGCGCCACCAGGTCCACGCTGCTCGCGCGGGCCTTGGTGAAGAGGTCCTCGCGCTCCTCCTTCACGTGGTGCTCGATGACGCGGGCCAGCTCGCTCACGAGGTCGTCCATCGTGGGGTCCGCCGCCTGCAGGCCCTGGATGCGCGCGATGAGGTCCTTGGCCTGCTGGTGTTCCGCCACGGCTTCGTCCAGCAGGTCGTCGGCCCCGATCGCGCCGCGCAGCGCCGGATAGAAGATCTCCTCCTCGATCTGCGCGTGCACGGTCAGCTCCTGGCAGATGCGCTGCGCGAGCACCGGCCGGTCGCCCTGCTCCTTCGGCGCGGCCATCGCCTGGCGCGCGTACTCGACGAACAGGTGCTTCACGGCGATGTGGTCGGCGTCCAGCAGTTCGCAGGCGTCCTTCATGGCAAGTTCGGTCATGGTCATTCCTTCCCTGGGTTCAGACGAGCGGCGGGTCCATTTCCCGGCCGAAGTGGCGGTGCTTGGCGAGGGCCTGCACGAAGGCTTCCAGGCCCGCTTCCGCCGCGTCGCCGTCGACGACGATGAGGCCGGTGCCGCCCTGCGCCAGGCTCTTGTCCATGGCGATGGGGATGCCCGCCTGCGTGAGCAGCTTGCGCGAGGCGCCCATGGCCAGGATGGTCTTGCAGTGGCGGAACTGGTCCTTGATCCATTCCGCCGTGTGGCCGTCCTGCGCGAGCGCGGCCACCGCTTCGTCGCCGTCCGGCAGCACGAGCGCGTCGAACAGGAAGCCCGGCTCGTTCTCCAGCGAGGCGTCGGCCTGCACCACGTCGCCCGACGCGGTCTCGAAGCCGCCGATGCGCGAGCCGACGAACCGGCCCACCACGCCCTGCGCGAGCAGCGCCTCCTGCAGCCGCAGCAGCGGCCCGGCGACCACGCCGGGCGCCACCAGCATCGCCACCTTGCGTCCCATGAGGGGCGCCTGCCCGGGCCGCGACAGCAGCGACAGCGGCGGCGACTTCATCACCTCGGGCTGCGGCGGGTTCGGCAGCGCGCGCGGCAGCGGATCGGGCATCGGGTCCATGCCCAGGCCGTCCGCCACCATCTTCGCGAGCTGCTCGGACGCGTTGCGCAGGCCCGCGACCATGCGTTCGCGGATCGCCGGCACGGTCACCTTGCTCAGCTCGAAGCGGAAGGCATTGGCGATGTGGACCTGCTCCACCGGCGTCTGGCTCTCGTAGAACAGCGTCGCCTGCGTGTAGTGGTCGGCGAACTTCTCCGGCTTGGCGCGCACCTTGCCCTGTTCCTCCTTGGCCTGGATGCGCGCGGGCACGCTCACGAAGCCCTGTGCCGCACCGGCCTGGAAGGGGCAGCCGCCGGCCAGCGAGTTGGGCTCGTAAGCCACGCGGCCCCGGTGGATGGCCTGCCGGTGCATGCCGTCGCGCTGGTTGTTGTGGACCTGCACGACCGGCGAATTGATCGGGATCTCGTGGAAGTTCGGCCCGCCCAGGCGGGAGATCTGCGTGTCGACATAGGAGTGGATGCGCCCCGCCAGCAGCGGGTCGTTGCTGAAGTCGATGCCGGGGATCACCTGCGCGGTGCAGAAGGCCACCTGCTCGGTCTCGGCGAAGAAGTTGTCGGGATTGCGGTTCAGGACCATGCGGCCGACCGGCAGGATCGGCACCATCTCCTCGGGCACGATCTTGGTCGCATCGAGGATGTCGAAGCTGTACCGGTCCGCCTCTTCCTCGGTGAAGACCTGCACGCCCAGCTCGTACTCGGGGTAGTTGCCCGACTCGATGCGCTCCCACAGGTCGCGGCGGTGGTAGTCCGGGTCGGCGCCGGAGATCTTCACCGCCTCGTCCCACACCAGCGAGTGCGTGCCGGCGAGCGGCGTCCAGTGGAACTTGCAGAAGCGCGACTCGCCCTGCTCGTTGACCAGCCGGAAGGTGTGCACGCCGAAGCCCTGCATCGTGGCGAAGCTGCGCGGGATGGCGCGGTCGCTCATCACCCACATCAGCATGTGCGTGGATTCCGGCATCAGCGACACGAAGTCCCAGAAGGTGTCGTGCGCGCTCGCGGCTTCGGGCATGTGGTGGTGCGGCTCGGGCTTCACCGCGTGCACGAGGTCGGGGAACTTCATCGCGTCCTGGATGAAGAACACGGGGATGTTGTTGCCCACGAGGTCCCAGTTGCCCTCGTCGGTGTAGAACTTCACGGCGAAGCCGCGGACGTCGCGCGCCGTGTCCTTCGAGCCGCGCGCGCCCTGCACGGTGGAGAAGCGCACGAACACCGGCGTGCGCTTGCCCTTGGCCTGGAACGGCGCCGCCTTCGTGTACTGCGTGAGCGGCGCGTAGGCCTCGAAGAAGCCGTGCGCGCCGGAGCCGCGCGCGTGCACGATGCGCTCGGGGATGCGCTCGTGGTCGAAGTGCGTGATCTTCTCGCGGAGGATGAAGTCCTCCAGCAGGGCGGGGCCGCGCACGCCGTACTTGAGCGAGTTCTGGTTGTCCGCCACCAGCACGCCCTGGTTGGTCGTCATGGCGCGGCCGGTGGAGTCGACGCGCACGCGGTCGAGGGTGTCGATCGTGTGGTTCTGGCCGTCGAGGGCTTCGGTGCCGGTCTTGTCGGAGCTGTTCGCCTCGGACAAGGTGCTGGCGCCAGGCAGGCGCGACGGCGGTTCGACCACCGCACCCGCGATCGGCTGCACGCCGTTCGCGAAGCCGTGTTCGGCGGCCTTCTGCTCTTGGTTCTGCATCGCCGCGGCCATCGCCTGCGTGTCCGCCATCTTGCGGGCTGCGGCGTCGGCGGGTGCGCCCCCGGGAAGCTCCGCGGGGCCGCTGTCGGTGTTGCGCGCGGCAGCCTTGGCGGCGGCCTTCTTCGGGGGCGCGGGGGCCTTGGGGGTCTTGGGCATGGGTGCAAGCGTTCGGAAGCGGCGACATTGCCGTCCGACACCGTAAGGGCCGCCCACGCACTCGCTTGTAGGCGGATGCTGATGGCGCGTGCTATGACGCCCTATCGGGCCGATAGCATTCGCCCGATGAGCTTGGCTGCTCAGCCGCGGAATGGCTGCACCAGGGCCAGCACGCCGATCAGCAGCGGCTGGTGCAGCATGTACCAGCTGAGGCTCCAGCGCCCCATCCACGCGAGCGGTGCGAAGGCGCGCGGGATCCGCCCCTGCAGCACTTGCGGTGCCCGGCGCAGCAGCAGCTGGCCCGCTGCCATCCCCCACCACATCGCGCCCAGCCACGGCAGCAGCGGCACGTAGTCCTGCGTCACCGGCTTCATGGAGACGAAGCCGATCCAGTTGAGCCACGGCGTGTTGAGCCAGCCGAGGTTGCCGAAGTGGACGTGCACGGGCAACGCGAAACGCGGCAGCACGATGGCGATCGCGCCGGCGAGCCAGAGCCACTGCCCCCAGCCGGCCGTGAGCCGCACGATCACCAGCATCACCGCGATGCCGTGCAGCACGCCGAAGTAGATGAAGCTGTCCGGGAACATGAGCGCCGACCCGGCCGTCACCAGCAGGGCGCAGCCCGCGACCTGCGCCCAGCGCCGCCAGAAGCGCGGCCACCCCTGCCCCTGCGCATGCGCCACGGACTGCCCGAGGCCGGCGCAGAACAGGAACAGGCTGACGATCGCCGTGCGCTGCGTGGTCCAGAACGGGTCGTAGAGGAAGTTCTGCCGGATCCAGCCGAAGTAGTTCAGGTCGAAGCAGAAGTGGAACACCGTCATCCAGACGATGGCGGCGCCTCGCAAGGCGTCGATGCGGTCGTAGCGGGGGGTGGCGGGCACGCGCGGAGTTTAGGGCCGCCACGGTTGACGCAGGCGGGGCGCTTCGCTCCAATCCCGCGAACGTTGGTCCAAGGAGATGCGATGACGGTCACGCGACGCGGGTTCTGTGCGATGGGGGCCGCCGGGCTGCTGGCAGGCTGCGGCACGCCGGGGAAGCCTTCGGCCGGTGCGGCACGCGCGGAACTGGGATCCACGGGCAAGCTGCGGGCGGCCATCAACTTCGGCAATCCGATTCTCGCCGCGCGCGGCGCCGACGGCCCACGCGGCGTCTCGGTCGACCTGGCGCGCGAAGCCGCGCGCAGGCTGGAGCTGCCCATCGAGCTCGTCCCGTTCACCTCCGCCGGCAACACCGTGGAGGCCATCAAGGCGCGCCAGGTGGACCTGGCCTTCGTCGCCATCGACCCGGTGCGCGCCGCGGACATGGAATACACGGCGCCCTACGTGATCATCGAAGGCGCGTATGCCGTGCGCGAGGCTTCGCCCCTGCGCCGCAACGAGGACGTGGACCGGCCCGGAACGCGGATCGCCGTCGGCCGCGGCAGCGCCTACGACCTCTACCTCACGCGCGAGATCAAGGCGGCCTCGCTGGTGCGCGTGCCGACCTCGCCGGAGGTCGTCGACCGCTTCCTGGAGCAGAACCTGGAGGTCGCGGCGGGCGTGAAGCAGCAGCTGGAAATGGATGCCCGCCGCGTGGGCGGCGTGCGCCTGCTGCCCGGGCGCTTCATGGTGATCGAGCAGGCGATGGGCGTGCCCAAGGGCCGCACCGCCGCGCAGGCCTGGCTGAGCGCGTACATCGAGGAGATGAAGGCGTCCGGCTTCGTCGCCCAGGCGCTGCAGCGCCACGGCATCCAGGGCGCGGCCGTGGCGCCGCCACGCGCGTGAGCGTTGCTCTGCCGTCGGCCTTTCACCCGGCGGCGGCGCTCCGGAGGGGCGGCCGGTAAAATCCCGCCCTCCCATGTCCCTCCTCTACCACCAGCTCGAGCTGCTCGCGCCGGCCCGCGATGCCGACATCGGCATCGAGGCGATCAACCACGGCGCCGACGCCGTCTACATCGGCGGGCCCGACTTCGGCGCGCGCGTGTCGGCCAGCAACTCGGTGCAGGACATCGAGCGCCTCGCGAAGCACGCGCATCGCTTCGGCAGCCGCATCTTCGTCACGCACAACACGATCCTGCGCGACGACGAGCTCGAGGCCGCGCGCCGCATGGCCTGGGACGTCTACGACGCCGGTGCCGACGTCCTGATCATCCAGGACATGGGCCTGCTGGAACTCGACCTGCCGCCCATCCAGCTGCACGCGAGCACGCAGACGGACATCCGCACCGTCGAGAAGGCGAAGTTCCTGCAGGACGTGGGCTTCTCGCAGATGGTGCTGGCGCGCGAGCTCACGCTGGAACAGATCAAGGACATCCACGACGCACTCGACCCGCAGCGCTGCAAGGTGGAGTTCTTCATCCACGGCGCGCTGTGCGTGGCCTACTCGGGCCAGTGCTACATCAGCCATGCGCACACGGGCCGCAGCGCGAACCGGGGCGACTGCTCCCAGGCCTGCCGCCTGCCCTACCACGTGGTGGACAGCCAGGGCCGCTTCGTCGCGCACGACAAGCACGTGCTCTCGATGAAGGACAACAACCAGAGCGCCAACCTGGCGGCGCTGGTGGATGCCGGCGTGCGCAGCTTCAAGATCGAGGGCCGCTACAAGGACATGGGCTACGTGAAGAACATCACGGCCCACTACCGCAAGCTGTTCGACCAGCTGATCGAGGACCGCGAAGGCTCCGAATTCCCGCTGGCGCGCGCGTCCAGCGGCCGCACGACCTTCACCTTCACGCCCGACCCGGACCAGAACTTCAACCGCGAGTTCACCGACTACTTCGTCAACGGCCGGCAGGACGACATCGCCGCGATGGACTCGCCCAAGAACCCGGGCCGCCCCATCGGCTGGGTGACGAAGGTCAACGCCGATTCCATCGAGCTGGAGCTCGACGAACCGCAGGCGCTGCTGCACAACGGGGACGGCCTCTGCTACTACGACCTGCAGAAGGAACTGGTGGGCGTGGCGATCAACCGGGCGGAACCCGCCGCGAAGCTCGGGGCGTGGAGAGTCTGGCCCAAGGACCCCATCGCCGGCATGCGCGACCTGCGCAAGGGCACGCGCCTGAACCGCAACCGCGACATGGACTGGGTGCGCACGCTGGAGAAGAAGTCCAGCGACCGCCGCATCGGCCTGTGGGCCACGCTGGCGGAGACGCCTGACGGCTTCGCGCTGCGCCTGACCGACGAGGACGGCTACGTCGGCGCAGCGTCCGCGCCCTTCGCCAAGGAGGCGGCCCGCGACGGCGACAAGGCGCTCGCCGCCCTGCGCGAGCACCTGGGCCGCTTCGGCAACACCATCTTCACGCCGCTCGACCTGCAGCTGGAACTGGCGCAGCCCTGGTTCGTGCCGCCCTCCCTGGTCAACGCCTTGCGGCGCGATGCGGTGGCGTCGCTGGAGGCGGCCCGCGCCGCCGGCTACGAGCGCCCCCAGCGCGGCACACCCGTGGAGCCGCCGGTGCCTTACCCGGAGGACACCCTCACCTACCTCGCCAACGTCTTCAACCAGAAGGCGCACGACTTCTACGCGAAGCACGGCGTGCAGGTGATCGGCGCGGCCTACGAGAGCCACGAGGAGGAAGGCGAGGTCAGCCTCATGATCACCAAGCACTGCGTGCGCTGGTCCATGAGCCTGTGCCCCAAGCAGGCCAAGGGCGTCGTCGGCGTGAAGGGCACCATCAAGGCGGAGCCGCTGCAGTTGATCAACGGCAGCGAGAAGCTCACCCTGCGCTTCGACTGCAAGCCCTGCGAGATGCACGTGGTGGGCCGCATGAAGAAATCCGTGCTGAACGAGCAGCGCCGCGAGGCGCAGGCCGTGCCGATGCAGTTCTACCGCACGCGTCCGCGCAAGCCCGTCCCGCAGGCCTGAGCGACCGCTGCCGATGGAGGGCGCCGCCGGCTCGCATTGGCATGCTCGCACCGGCGACGAGGTGCTCGCCGCCCTGGACAGCCGCAGCCATGGCCTGAGCGCCCCCGAGGCCAGCCGCCGGCTGGCGCTGCACGGGCCCAACGCCCTGCCGCCGCAGCCGGAGCGCCACCCCCTCGTGCGATTCCTCGCGCAGTTCCACAGCACGCTGATCTACGTGCTGCTCGCGGCCGCCGTGCTCGCCGCCATCCTGGGACACGTGCTCGATGCGAGCGTGATCGCAGCGGTGGTCGCGGTGAACGCGGTCGTCGGCTTCCTGCAGGAAGGCAAGGCCGAACGGGCGCTGGCCGCGATCCGCAGCCTGGTGTCGCCGCGCGCGCACGTGCTGCGCGACGGCGAGCGGCTCAGCGTGCCGGTGGCCGACCTGATCCCCGGCGACGTGGTGCTGCTCGAAGCCGGCGACCGCGTGCCGGCCGACCTGCGGCTGCTGCGCGCGCGCGGGCTGCTGGTGGACGAGGCACTGCTCACCGGCGAGTCCGTCGCGGCACAGAAGCACGACGCGCCCGCGGCGCACGACGCCCCGCTGGGCGACCGCCACAGCATGGCGTTCTCCGGGACCCTGGTGGCAGCGGGCCAGGCGAGCGGCGTCGTGGTCGCGACGGGCGAGCGCACCGAACTCGGCCGCATCGGCAGGCTGCTGTCCTCCGTGGAGGACAACGGCACGCCCCTGCTGCGGCAGGTGGACCGCTTCGGCCGCTTCTTCGCCCTGTTCGTGCTCGCCGCCTCGGTCGTGCTCCTGCTGTACGCCGTTGCCCTGCGCGGCTGGCCCCTCGTGGACGCGCTGCTGGCCGTGGTGGCGATCGCGGTCAGCGTCATCCCCGAAGGCCTGCCCGCCGTGATCACCATCACCCTGGCCATCGGCGTGCAGCGCATGGCGTCGCACAACGCCGTGATCCGGCGGCTGCCCGCGGTGGAGACACTGGGCGCCACCTCCGTCATCTGCACCGACAAGACCGGCACGCTGACGCGCAACGAGATGGCGGCGCGGCGCGTGCTCGCGCCGACGCGGACGCTGCTCGCAGAAGGCGAAGGCTACGGCCCGCGCGGCGCCTTGCGCAGCGCGCATGGCGAGGACGACGCGGCGGCGCTGGCCGAAGCACTGCCCCTGCTGCGCTGCGCCCTGTTGTGCAACGACGCCCGGCTGCAGCAGCGTGGAGCCCAATGGGCGGTCGTCGGCGATCCCATGGAAGGCGCGCTGCTCGCCCTGGGCGCTCGCGCCGGCCTGGACGCGGAGCACGCGCGCGCCGAGTGGCCGCGCGTGGATGCGATCCCGTTCGATGCCGCGCACCGTTTCATGGCCACGCTGCACCGCGGGCCCGGCGGCGAGACCGTGGTGTTCGTCAAGGGGGCGCCCGAGCGCATCCTCGCGATGGCGCAGGTGCCGCCGGCGCAGCTCGCGCGCTGGGAGCGGGGACTGCACGACGCCGCGTCGGCCGGCGAACGCCTGCTGGGTTTCGGCGCGAAGGAACTGCCGGCGGGACGCGCCCGCCTGGAGTTCGCGGACCTCGAGCAAGGCGTGTCCTGCCTCGGGCTGGTGGCCTTCCAGGACCCGCCGCGCGAGGAGGCGCTGCAGGCCATCGCCGAGTGCCGCGACGCCGGCATCGAGGTCAAGATGATCACCGGCGACCACGCCGCCACGGCGACGGCGATCGCCCGCCAGCTGCATCTCGCGGACGCGCCGCTGGCTCTCACGGGCGCGCAGCTCGATGCGCTGCCGGCAACGCGCCTCGCGGAACGCGTGCGGGAGGCCCAGGTCTTCGCGCGCACCAGCCCCGAGCACAAGCTGCGCATCGTGCGCGCCCTGCAGGCGCAAGGCGCGATCGTGGCCATGACCGGCGACGGCGTGAACGACGCGCCTTCGCTCAAGCAGGCGGACGTGGGCGTCGCCATGGGGATCAAGGGCACGGAGGCGGCCAAGGAGGCGGCGCAGATGGTGCTGCTGGACGACAACTTCGCGTCCATCGTGCACGCGGTGCGCGAGGGACGCACCGTCTACGACAACGTGCGCAAGGTGATCGCCTTCACGCTGCCCACGAATGGCGGTGAAGTGCTGGGCCTGATCGTCTGCATCCTGGGCGGCCTCACCTTGCCCATGACCGCGGCGCAGGTGCTCTGGATCAACCTGGTGACCGAGATCACCCTGGGCCTGTCGCTTGCCTTCGAGCCGGCGGAGCCCGGCGTCATGGCGCGGCCGCCGCGCCCCGCGCAGGCGCCGCTGGTGTCCGGCTTCATGCTGTGGCGCATCGTGCTGGTGTCGGTGCTGTTCGCCGCCGCCACGCTCGCGCTGCTGCAAGGCATGCTGGCAAGCGGCGAAAGCCTCGAGGCTGCGCGCACCCTGGTCGTGAATGCGCTCGTCGCGATGGAGATCGGCTACCTGTTCAGCGTGCGCTTCCTCGCCGGCCGCTCGCTCACGTGGCGCGGCGCGATGGGCACGCCGGCCGTGCTCTGGGCCATCGGCGTGCTCGCCGTGGTGCAGCTCGCGTTGACCTACGTGCCCGTCATGAACCGGCTGTTCGGCACGGCGCCCCTCTCGGCCGGGCAGATGGCCGTGGCCGTGGCCACCGGGGCGGTGCTGATGCTCGTGCTGGAGGCGGAGAAAGCGTTGCTGCGGCGCGTGCGGCCGTCACTGATCCAGTCCGCGTAGGCTGGCGGTGAGCGGAAGCGGACCCCAGCGATCTAGCCCACCCAGCGCCGCGCGTTGTGCCAGATCTGCATCCAGGGGCTGGGGGCCGAGCGGTCGCCCGACGTCCACGACATCTGGATGTTGCGGAACACGCGTTCCGGGTGCGGCATCAGCGCCGTGAAGCGGCCGTCCGCCGTCGTCACCGCGGTCAGGCCGCCGGCGCCGCCGTTCGGGTTGAACGGGTAGCGCTCCGTCGGCTGGCCGTGGTTGTCCACGAAGCGCATCGCGCGGATCACCTTGCCCGCGTCCCCGCGGTGCGCGAAGTTCGGGTAGCCCTCGCCGTGCGCTACCGCGATGGGCAGGCGCGCGCCGGCCATGCCCTGGAAGAACAGGCTGGGCGACTCCAGCACCTCCACCATCGCCAGGCGCGCCTCGAAGCGTTCGCTGCGGTTGGTGGTGAAGCGCGGCCACGCCTCGGCGCCGGGGATGATGTCCGCCAGCTCGGCAAACATCTGGCAGCCGTTGCACACGCCCAGCCCGAAGGTGTCCGTGCGCGCGAAGAAGTCGCGGAACTGCTGCGCGAGCACCGGGTGGAAGGTGATGCTGCGCGCCCAGCCGATGCCGGCGCCCAGCGTGTCGCCGTAGCTGAAGCCGCCGCAGGCGACGACGCCGCGGAAGGACTTCAGGTCGTGGCGGCCCGCCTGCAGGTCGGTCATGTGCACGTCGACGGCGTCGAAGCCGGCTTGCGTGAAGGCGTAGGCCATCTCGACGTGCGAGTTGACACCCTGCTCGCGGAGGATGGCGACCCTGGGTCGCGACTTGCTGACCGCGGGTGCGGCGAGCTGGAAGTCCGCCGGCAGGTGCACGTGCAGCCCCGGGTCCGCCGGATCGCCCGCCGCCGCATGTTCGCTGTCCGCGCAGGCCGGGTTGTCGCGCTGCTGGCAGATCTTCCAGCTCACGCTGTCCCACACCTGGTGGAGGTCGGCGAGCTTCGCGCTGAACACGGTTTTCGTGTCGCGCCAGACCTGCACCTCGCCCTTGCCCACGTCGATGGCGGAGGCGGCAGGCCGCGTCGTGCCGACGAAATGCGCGTGGCGCGACAGGCCGTTCGCGCGCAGGACCTGCATCACGTCGTTGCGCTCGGACGTGCGCACCTGCAGCACGACGCCGAGTTCCTCGTTGAAGAGCGCCTTGAGCGTCAGCTCCTCGCGGCGCGCGCCGACCTGGCTGGCCCAGTTCTTGGCGTCGCCGTATTCGGCACGGCTGTCGCTGATGCCGTCGCCTTCGGTGACCAGCAGGTCCACGTTCAGCGCCACGCCCACCTGGCCCGCGAAGGCCATCTCGCAGGCGGCGGCGAACAGGCCGCCGTCGCTGCGGTCGTGGTAGGCGAGGATCCTGCCGTCCTTGCGCAAGGCGTTCACCGCCTCGACCAGGCGCACCAGGTCCTGCGGATCGTCCAGGTCCGGCACCTCGCCGCCCGGCTGCTCCAGCACCTGGGCCAGGATGCTGCCGCCCATGCGGTTGCGCCCCTTGCCGAGGTCCACGAGCACCAGCGTGGTGTCCTCGTCGCGCTGCAGCTGCGGCGTCAGCGTTGCGCGCACATCGTCCACGCTCGCGAAGGCGCTCACGATCAGGCTGACCGGCGAGGTCACCTTCTTCAGCGCACCGCCATCGCTCCACTGCGTGCGCATGGACAGGCTGTCCTTGCCCACGGGGATCGAGACGCCCAGTTGCGGGCACAGCTCGAGGCCCACGGCGCGCACGGTGTCGTACAGCGCCGCGTCCTCGCCCGCTTCGCCGCAGGCCGCCATCCAGTTGGCGGACAGCTTCACGCGGGACAGTTCGATCGGCGCGGCCAGCAGGTTGGTGATGGCCTCGGCCACGGCCATGCGGCCGGAGGCGGGCCCGTCGACGGACGCGAGCGGCGTGCGCTCGCCCATGCTCATCGCCTCGCCGGCGAAGCCCCGGTAGTCGGCCAGCGTGACGGCGCAGTCCGCCACCGGCACCTGCCACGGCCCGACCATCTGGTCGCGGTGCGTGAGGCCGCCCACCGTGCGGTCGCCGATGGTGACGAGGAAGCGCTTGGACGCCACCGTGGGATGGCTGAGGATGCGGATCACCGCGTCCTGCAGGGCCACGCCGGTGAGGTCCAGCGGCGGCACCTCGCGCGCGACGCGCTGCACGTCGCGGTGCATGCGCGGCGGCTTGCCCAGGAGCACGTCCATCGGCATGTCCACCGGCGTGTCGGCGCCCTCGTCGGCCACGATCAACTGGCGCTGCTCCGTCGCGACGCCGACCACCGCGAACGGGCAGCGCTCACGCTCGCAGAAGGCGCGGAACTGCTCCAGCGACCCGGGCGCGATCGCCAGGACGTAGCGCTCCTGGCTCTCGTTGCACCAGATCTCCTTCGGCGCCAGGCCGGTTTCCTCCAGCGGCACCTTGCGCAGGTCGAAGCGCGCGCCGCGGCCGGCGTCGTTGGTGAGCTCGGGGAAGGCGTTGGACAGGCCGCCCGCGCCCACGTCGTGGATCGCCAGCACCGGGTTGCGTTCGCCCAGCGACCAGCAGGCGTTGATCACCTCCTGCGCCCGGCGCTCGATCTCGGGGTTGCCGCGCTGCACGGAGTCGAAGTCCAGGTCGGCGGTGTTGGTGCCGGTGGCCATCGACGAAGCGGCGCCGCCGCCCATGCCGATGCGCATGCCCGGCCCGCCCAGTTGCACCAGCAAGGTGCCCGGCGGGAAGGGGATCTTGTGCGTCAGGCCGGCATCGATGGAACCGATGCCGCCCGCGATCATGACCGGCTTGTGGTACCCGCGGTCCACGCCGGCCACGTGCTGCTCGTACTCGCGGAAGTAGCCGAGCAGGTTCGGCCGGCCGAACTCGTTGTTGAACGCAGCGCCGCCCAGCGGGCCCTCGGTCATGATCTGCAGCGGGCTGGCGATGTGCTCCGGCTTGCCGAACTTCGCGCCCCACAGCTTCGACACCGTGAAGCCGGTGAGGCCCGCCTTGGGCTTCGCACCGCGGCCGGTGGCGCCCTCGTCGCGGATCTCGCCGCCGGCGCCGGTGGAGGCGCCGGGAAACGGCGAGATCGCCGTCGGGTGGTTGTGCGTCTCCACCTTCATCAGCACGTGGTGGGTCGCCTGCGCGCCGGCGTACAGGCCGCCTGCTCCGGGCACGAAGCGCTCCACCGCGTGACCTTCCATCACCGCCGCGTTGTCGGCGTAGGCGACGATGGTGTGCTGCGGGTGCGTCCGGTGCGTGTGCCGGATCATCCCGAACATGCTCTGGTCCTGCGGCACGCCGTCGATGGTGAAGCCGGCGTTGAAGATCTTGTGCCGGCAGTGCTCGCTGTTCGCCTGCGCGAACATCATCAGCTCCACGTCGGTCGGGTTGCGCCCCAGCCCGGTGAAGGCCTGCACCAGGTACTCGATCTCGTCCTCGGCCAGCGCCAGGCCGAAGCGGCGGTTGGCGTCTTCCAGCGCGTCGCGGCCGCCGCGCAGCACGTCCACGTGCTCCATGGGCTGCGGCTGCAGTTCGGTGAAGAGCCGGTGCGCCTCGGCGACACTGGCCACCACGCTCTCGGTCATGCGGTCGTGCAGCAGCGCGGCCACGGCGGCGAGCTGGGCGGGCTCGAGCGACGCCTTGCCGCCCAGCCAGCCGCTTGCCATCTGCAGCCGGTATTCCACGGCCCGCTCGATGCGGCGCACGGAGAGGCCGCAGTTGTGGGCGATGTCGGTGGCCTTGGAAGCCCACGGCGAGACGGTGCCGAAGCGCGGCGTCACCACGAGCAGGGGGCCGTCCGCGGGGCCGTCGTACGGTTCGCCATAGGTCAGCAGTGCCGCGAGGCGCTCGCGTTCCGCGGCCGAGGGCGCGTGGTCGCTCGCGACGAGGTGCACGTAGCGTGCGGCGATGCCGGCGATCTTGGGATGCACCGCCGCCAGGCGCGGCAGGAGTTGCTGGATCCGGAAGCCGCTGAGGGCCTGACCGCCCTCGAACTCGGTGATGTGCAGGGACACTTGGGTGGAGCCTGTCTGGGGAGAGTGGAACCTGGCCGCCGCTGACTGGGGCGGGAGGAACCCGGCATTCTACCTGCGGGGGATTCCCCCCTCTGGGATAATCCCGGGCATGGGCATCACGATCAAAGACCAACAAGAGATCCAGGGAATGCGCACGGCGTGCCGCCTGGCCGCCGAGGTGCTGGACCACCTCACGCCCTTCATCAAGCCCGGCATCACCACCCGCGAGATCGACCGCATCGCGGCCGAGTACATGAAGAAGCAGGGCACGACGTCCGCCACCCTCGGCTACCAGCCCGCCGGCTACCCGCCCTACCCCGCGTCGCTGTGCACCTCGGTCAACCACGTCGTGTGCCACGGCATCCCCAACGACAAGCCGCTCAAGAAGGGCGACATCGTCAACGTGGACGTCACCGTCATCAAGGACGGCTGGTACGGCGACACGAGCCGCATGTTCGTCATCGGCGAGGCCTCCATCGCCGCGAAGCGCCTGGTGCAGCTCACCTACGAGGCGATGTGGCACGGCATCGTGCAGGTGAAGCCGGGCGTGCGCCTCGGCGACATCGGCTGGGCCATCCAGAAGTTCGCCGAGAGCAACGGCTTCTCGGTGGTGCGCGAGTTCTGCGGCCACGGCATCGGCCGCAACTTCCACGAGGAGCCGCAGGTGCTGCACTACGGCAAGCCCGGCACGCTGGAGGAACTGGTGCCCGGCATGACCTTCACCATCGAACCCATGATCAACGCCGGCCGCCGGGACGTGAAGGAATTCGGCAACGACGGCTGGACCATCGTGACCAAGGACCACTCGCTGTCGGCGCAGTGGGAACACACCGTGCTGGTCACCGAGAGCGGCTACGAGGTGCTGACCCTGTCCGAAGGCAGCCCGACGCCGCCGCCCTTCGTGAAGGCCTGATGGGCGCCGCGGCCGTTCTCCAACCGGAACCGGCCGCCGGCAACACGGCCGGCATCCGCGACGGCTACAAGGCCCGCAAGTCGCAGCTGCTCGCCTCGCTGCAGTCGGACGGCGGCTCCACGCGCACCATCAAGGGCCTGCTGCAGGCGCTCTCCGACGCAGCCGACGACGCGCTGCGCGGCCTGTGGCAGGCGGCCGGCCTCCCGGCCGGCATCGCCCTCGTCGCCGTCGGCGGCTTCGGGCGCGGCGAACTCTTCCCCCATTCCGACGTCGACGTCCTGCTGCTGATGCCCGACGGCGTCTCCTGCGCCGACGACCCGGCCCTGACGCAGCGCGTCGAGACCTTCATCGGCAGCTGCTGGGACGCCGGGCTGGAGATCGGCTCCAGCGTGCGCACCGTCGACGAGTGCCTGGCCCAGGCGGCCGGCGACGTGACGGTGCAGACCTCCCTGCTCGAGTCGCGCCTGGTCACCGGCTCGCGCAAGCTGTTCACGGCCTTCCGCGAACGCTTCCGCGCTCAGGTCGACCCGCGCGCCTTCTTCACGGCCAAGACGCTGGAGATGCGCCAGCGTCACACCAAGTTCGAGAACACCCCGTACGCGCTGGAGCCGAACTGCAAGGAGTCGCCCGGCGGGCTGCGCGACCTGCAGGTGGTGCTCTGGGTAGCCAACGCCGCGGGCTTCGGCAGGAGCTGGGACGAGCTCGCGCGCCGCGGCCTGGCCACGGCCTTCGAGGCGCGCCAGATCAAGCGCAACGAAGCCCTGCTCTCCACGATCCGCGCGCGGCTGCACGTCGTGGCCGGCCGCCGCGAGGACCGCCTGGTCTTCGACCTGCAGAACGCGGTGGCGGAATCGTTCGGCTACACCACCGTGATGCGCACCGACGGACGCATCGTGGCCCGCGCCAGCGAGCGCCTGATGAAGCGCTACTACTGGGCGGCGAAGGCGGTGGCGCAGCTGAACCAGATCCTGCTGCTCAACATCGAGGAGCGGCTGGTCCCCGCCGCCGCGGAAGCGCGCACCATCAACGAGCGCTTCTCCGAGAAGGCGGGAATGATCGAGGTCGCCAGCGACGACCTGTACCTGAGGAACCCCCGCGCCATCCTCGAGACCTTCCTGCTGTACCAGGTCACGCCGGGCATCAAGGGCCTCTCCGCCCGCACGCTGCGCGCGCTGTACAACGCGCGCAAGGTCATGGACGGCAACTTCCGCAACGACCCGGAGAACCACGCGACCTTCCGCGCCATGCTGATGCAGCCGCGCGGCATCACGCACGCCTTGCGGCTGATGAACCAGACCTCGGTGCTGGGGCGCTACCTCTGGGTCTTCCGGCGCATCGTCGGCCAGATGCAGCACGACCTGTTCCACGTGTACACCGTGGACCAGCACATCCTGATGGTGCTGCGCAACGTGCGCCGCTTCTTCATGGCGGAGCACGCCCACGAGTACCCGTTCTGCTCGCAGCTCGCGGCCGGCTGGGACAAGCCCTACATCCTGTACACGGCGGCGCTGTTCCACGACATCGCCAAGGGCCGCGGCGGCGACCACTCGGACCTGGGTGCCCGGGAGGTGCGGCGCTTCTGCCGGCAGCATGCGATCGACCCGGAAGACTGCAGGCTGATCGAGTTCCTGGTGCGGGAACACCTCCTCATGAGCCGCGTGGCGCAGAAGGAGGACCTCGGCGATCCCGAGGTGATCCGCAATTTCGCGAAGCGCGTGGGCAACGAGCGCTACCTGACCGCGCTGTACCTGCTGACCGTGGCCGACATCCGTGGCACCAGCCCGAAGGTGTGGAACGCCTGGAAGGGCAAGCTGCTGGAAGACCTCTATCGCTACGGCCTGCGGGCGCTGGGCGGCGGCGCGCCCGACCCGAAGGCGGAGATCGAGACGCGCAAGCGCGAGGCGCTGGTGCAGCTGCAGCTCTTCGCCCTGCCCTTCGAGGCGCACAAGAAGCTGTGGGACACATTGGACGTCGGCTACTTCATGCGGCACGAGGCGGGCGACATCGCGTGGCACACGCGCCACGTGTCGCGCCACGTCGGCACGGCCAAGGTGATCGTGCGGGCGCGCATCTCGCCCGTCGGCGAAGGCCTGCAGGTGCTGGTCTACACGAAGGACCAGCCCGACCTGTTCGCGCGCATCTGCGGCTACTTCGACCAGGCCGGCTTCAGCATCCTGGACGCCAAGATCCACACGGCCACCAACGGCTACGCGCTCGACACCTTCCAGGTGGTGACGGCCATGATGCCGGACCACTACCGCGAGCTGTGCAGCATGGTGGAATCCGGACTCGCCCACACCATTGCCGCCGCGGGCCCGCTGCCGGCGCCGAGCCGGGGACGCGTGTCGCGGCGGGTCAAGAGCTTCCCGATCCCGCCGCGCGTGGACCTGCGTCCCGACGAGCGCGCGCAGCACTGGCTGCTGTCCATCTCCGCCAGCGACCGCGTGGGCCTGCTGTACTCGATCGCACGCGTGCTGGCGCGCCACAAGCTGAACCTGCAGCTCGCCAAGGTGAGCACGCTCGGCGAACGGGTGGAAGACACCTTCCTGATCGACGGGCCGGAGTTGCAGCAAAACCGCAGGCAGCTCGAAATCGAGACCGAATTGCTCGAAGCCGTTTCGGGCTGAACGCGTCCTTCCGCAGAATGGCAGCGGAGGAGGATCCGCATGTTCGGCTGGCTGAAGGGAAAACCGGTGGCGGAGCCGCCGGTGGAGCGCACCGCGCCCTACGCGGGCGACATGCCGTGGCTCGCCGGGACCACGCTTCCCATCCCGGACTGGGATCTGCTGCTGTCCGACGCGCACCTGCAGCCCGGCGCCGAGCACGCGCAGTGCAGCGCGATGGCGGCCGCCTGGCTGGATGCCATGGGCGCGGCGCTCGGCGGCTACCGCCGCGACGAATCCCCGAACTTCATGCTGCTCTCCCCGCTGGAGGCCCGGCCCGCGCGCGTGCTGCTGGACTACCTGGAGCGCAGCCGCCGGCGCGTGCTCGCCACGCTGGCGGAGGTCGCGAGCGACGAGGGCTGGGGCAAGACGGCCGTCATGGTCTTCGCGGGCGAGGAAGCGTACTACACGTACATCTCCGGCTACGACTCCGGCGACGCGGGCCAGGAAGCCTTCAGCGCCGGGATGTTCATCGACGCGGGCTACGGCCATTTCGTCTTCACGGCGGGCCCTTTCGAGACGATGGAGCCGGTCATCGTCCACGAGCTGACGCACTGCCTCGTCCGACACCTGCCGCTGCCCGCGTGGCTGAACGAAGGGCTCGCCGTCAACACGGAGCACCGGTACAGCCCGGGCCGCCCCCGGTACCGGCCCAACGAGCTCGAATTCCTGTTCCGCCGCTTCTGGAACGCTCGGACCATCCAGGAGTTCTGGAGCGGCAAGTCCTTCCTGCGCCCGGACGACGGCCAGCCCCTCAGCTACGAGCTCGCCCGCTGGCTCGTGCAGCTGCTCGGCAAGGACTACGCGCAGCTCGCCCGCTTCTGCGGGCTGGCGACGCGCGACGATGCCGGCGAATCCGCGGCCGCCAGCGTGTTCGGCGCCGGCCTGCAGGACCTCGCGGAGGTCGTGCTGGGGCCGGGGGACTGGGCCCCGAAGCCCGCGACTTGGTCGACCGGCACGGAACGAGGACAATTCCGGTTTACGCCAAATCCCTAGCCGGCGTTAGAACTTCCCGCGCTTGCTGTCCAGTAGCATCGCGAGCGCCCCGCTAGGAGGGCACCCAGACGTTGGAGAGGATCCCCGCATGTTGAAGTCCGTCGCGCGCCGCGGCCTCGTGCTGCTGGCCGTCGCCGCCGCGAGCACCGCTTTCGCCCAGAAAACCACCGCCCCGGCTCCCCGGGCTGCCGCCGCCCCGGCGGCGCCGCTGAACTGGCCCACCAAGCCGCTGCGCATCATCGTCGGCTTCCCCGGCGGCTCGACGCCGGACCTGGTGGCGCGCACGATCGCCGAGCCGCTCTCCAAGGCCCTGGGCCAGCCCGTCGTCGTCGAGAACAAGGTCGGCGCCGGCGGCAACATCGCGGCCGACCTCGTGGTGCGGGCGAACGACAACCACACCATCGGTTTCATGATCAACGGCAACATGACGATTGCCAAGATGCTGAACCCGGCGGTCCCCTACGACCCGCAGCGCGACCTGCAGCCGCTCAGCCTCGTCGGCACCGCGCCGCTGATGCTGACCGCGCCGGTGAACGCGCCGGGCAACGACGCGCAGGAGTTCTTCCTGGCCGCCCGCAACGCCGCCGACAAGTGGAGCTACGGCACGCCCGGCGTGGGCACCGTGGGTCACATCGGCATGGAGCTGCTGAAGACCAAGACCAACATGAACCCGGTGCACGTGCCGTACCCGGGCAACCCGCAGGTCATCCAGGCCATGATCGGCAACCAGATCCAGCTCGCGCTGCTGCCGCCCGGCCTCGCCCAGGCGCAGGTGAAGGCCGGCAAGCTGAAGGCGATCGGCGTGACCTCGCTGGGCCGCAGCCCGCTGGCGCCCGAGTTCCCCAGCCTGAACGAGCTGGGCATCCGCGGCTTCCAGCTGGAGATCTGGGTCGCCGCCGCCGCGCCCAAGTCGCTGCCGAAGCCCATGGCCGACAAGCTCTCCAGCCTGATCTCCGAGATCACCCGCACCCCCGAAGTGCGCGCCAAGCTGTTCCAGCAAGGCTGGCAGGCCGCCGGCACCAACGCCGAAGGCCTCGCGAACCGCGTCAAGTCCGACACCGCCGTCCTGGGTGGCGTGATCATGATGCGCGGGATCAAGGCGGAATAACGCGAAAGCGATGTCATCCCGGGCTTGACCCGGGATCCATGGGGCGGCTGATCCGGCGCCCCATGGATTGCGGGTCAAGCCCAGTAGTGTCCGGAGATCCATTCTCATTTGAGCGCTAAGTTGTTGATGCGCATGGAGAAAGAGGTGGTCTCCGGAGAAATCTATATCGATTCCGCGTGAGCTGG
>NZ_JACORT010000017.1 GCF_014297465.1 Ramlibacter cellulosilyticus
CAGCCTGAACCTGTTCGAGAAAGTCCCTCTGGAACGGCTATTGAGCGAGGTGTCGCTCTACGATGAAAGCGACGGCTCCCCCGCCCAACTGCCTCTCCTTTGAAATCTCCGGACAGGCATGGGCTTGACCCGCAATCCATGGGGCGTCCGCAGGAGACGCCTCATGGATCCCGGGTCAAGCCCGGGATGACGTGCTTCCGGCCCTCAGGAGAGGGACTGGATCAACGCGATGTACTGCTTCTTCGCATCATCGCTCGCGGTCCCCTTGAACCCGTTCCACGCGTCCCACTTGGCGCGGCCGATCATGTCGCCGAAGCCCGGCTTCTTCTCGGTGTTGTCGCCCACGGTCGCCTGCTTGTACAGGCCGTAGATCTTCAGCAGCGTGGTGTTGTCGGGGCGCTGCGACAGCTTCTTGGAATTGGCGACGGCGGCTTCGAAGTCGGCGTTGAGGTCGGCCATGGGGTCTCCATCTCGTTCGTTGGGGCGGCTATCTTAATTTCAGCGCCGACGCCAGAATAGGGCGCCACACCAAAAACACGAGGGGACGCATGCCGATCAAGCGCGCCGGCGAGAGCATGTCCAAGGTGGACACCGCGTGGCTGCGGATGGATTCCGCGAGCAACCTGATGGCGATCCTGGGCGTCTGGACCCTCCGGCCGCGCGTGGGCTACGAGGAGCTCTGCGCGCGCATCGAGGAGCGCCTCCTGAAGTACGACCGCTTCCGCCAGCGCGTGGAGGAGGACGCCACCGGCGCGCGCTGGGTGGACCACGAGGTGGACATCCGCCAGCACGTGGTGCGCGAGAAGCTGCCGCGGCACCGGCATGCCGACGCGCAGGCGGCGCTGCAGCACCGCATCGGCGAACTCGCCATGGTGCCGCTGGACCGCGCACGGCCCCTGTGGCAGATGCACCTGGTGGAGGACTACGACGGCGGCAGCGCGCTGATCGTGCGCATCCACCACTGCATCGCCGACGGCGTCGCCCTGATCCTGGTGACGATGTCGCTGGTCGACGGCGGCCTGCCGCCGCCGCAGCGCAAGCGGCGGGCCCGGGCCGATGGCACGCAGGAGTGGCTCGCGCAGCACCTGGTGCAGCCGCTCGCCGGGCTCGCGGTGAAGGCGCTGGATGCCGCCGGGGAGAACGCGGCCAGGACGCTCGCGATGGTGCTCGACCCCGGCAAGGGCGCGCACGCCTCGCTGGAACTCGCCCACCTCGGCTACCAGCTGGTGAGCGATGCGCTGGCGCTGCTGCTGATGCCCGACGACTCGCCGACGCGCCTGAAGGGCAAGCCGGGCAACCAGAAGCGCGTCGCCTGGTGCCCGCCGCTGCCGCTGGACGAGGTCAAGGAAGTCGGCAAGGCCCTGGGCTGCTCGATCAACGACGTGGTGCTCGCCTGCGTGGCCGGTGCCATCGGGCAGTACCTGCGCGCGCAGGGCGACGACGTCGACGGCGTCGAAGTGCGCGCCATGGTGCCGGTGAACCTGCGTGCCCCGGAGCAGGCCTGGAAGCTGGGCAACCATTTCGGCCTGGTGCCGCTGGTGCTGCCCGTGGGCATCGCCAACCCGGTGGAGCGTGTCTACGAAGTCCGCAAGCGCATGGCGGCGCTCAAGGGCAGCACGCAGCCCCTGCTGGCTTTCGCCGTTCTGGCGATCGCGGGACTGCTCGTGAAGCCGGCGCAGGATGCCGTGCTGGACCTGTTCCGCCGCAAGGCCACCGCCGTCATGACCAACGTCCCCGGGCCGAGGGAACGCCTCGAGCTCCTGGGCGCCACGCTGCAGGACTGCATGTTCTGGGTGCCGCAGTCCGGCGACATCGGCCTGGGCGTGTCGGTCCTCAGCTACGCCGGCGGCGTGCAGTTCGGCGTGATGTCGGACACGCTGCTGTGCCCGGAGCCGGAGCGCATCATCGAGCGCTTCGCGCCCGAATTCGAGCGGCTCGCGCTGATCACGATGATGCTGCCGTGGCCCGGCGAGGAGGTGGCTAGGCCTCCTGCTTCAGCCGCAGCGTGAGGAACTCCGCCTCGTAGTCGCGACCGAGCTGGACCTTCTGCTCGTCGCCCAGCACCTCGCCCGCCTGCGGGAAGAACTTCTGCTCCTCCTCGTTCAGGTGGTGCTCGATCTTGTCGCACAGCTTCTGGCAGCACTCCTGCCATTCGGCCGCATGGGGGTCCACCTCCTCGAGGTGCTCCACCATCTCGTCCATCTCGTGGTGTTCCGCGATGGCGTGGCGCGACAGGTCCACGGACTGGTCGAACTCGAACAGCGGCACGTAGAAGCAGCGTTCCTCCGCGGTCTCGTGCGCGGCCAGTTCGGCCTTGAGCTCCTCGAAGACGTGCTGCCGCTCCTCGCTGGCCGGCTTGCTCGCGAGCAGGCGCGCGGCCAGCTCGCGCTGGGTGGCGTGGCTCACGAGCAGCGCCTGGAAGATGTTCCTGGGTTCCATGCCCGGCATTCTTCACGGCGGCCGAGCCTCGGCCTGTAGTCTGGCGACGCGTCCCGCCGTCAGGCGGCCTTCAGCTCTTCCCGCGCCATCTCGACGTCCAGCCACTCCTTGGCGTCCAGCGGTTGAACGGCCGCCGCCTGCTGGTACAGGCGCGTCGCCTCCTTCATCTTCTTCTCGCCTTCCATCATCACGAGCCCGTTGGCGTACTCGATCAGGGCGATGGGCGAGCGCGGGTGCAGGCGCAGCGCCTCCTGGAACAGCTGCAGGCCCGCTTCCTTCTTGGCGCCGTAGGTCATGCCGCCGATCAGCGAACCGACCTTGTCGATCACCTCGGCGTGGAAGGCCGCGAGGGCCACGTGCGCGTCGGCGTGCTGCGGCTGCAGGGCGATGGTGCGTTCGAGGCAGGCCTTCACCTTGCTGCCCAGGCCTTGCGCCAGCGCCTTGGCGACGCTGATCGCCTGGCTGTAGCGACCGAGCGCGTACGCCTGCCAGTACCACGCGTTGGCGTTGTCCGGTTCGGCCTCGCACTGGCGCTCCGCGCGCTGCGCCGCCTCCTGGAACAGGTCCAGCCGGTTCCTTTCCTTCTTCTCCAGGTAGTTCGCGTAGATGCAGGTGGCCTTGTTGGCGGCGGTGATGCCGCCGCCGCCCGCGGCAAGGCCGGCTTCGACCGCCTGCTGGAACTCGCCGTTGTGGAACAGCACCCAGGCCTGCAGCACGCCGGCGTCGGCAGGCAGCGGCTCGGCGTCTCCCGCATGCAGCCGCGGCCACTCGCGCGTCACGCTGGTGGCGTCGTGCCGGTAGCTGCCCGGCTGGGGGAAGGCCGTCCACTTGGCCATCTTGTCTCGCCCTTCATCCCTGGGCCATCCGCTTCAAGCGGGCGGCGGGTTGCCGCCATACGCGCCGGCCAGCTGCAGCAGGTGCGTGCGTTGCGCAGGTTCCAGATAGGGTACCAGCAGATGGAGGACGTGGTTTGCGCCCCGCAGCAATGCCTGCTGCGCGCCGGCGCCTTCGAGCGCGTGGCGCGGGTCGCGCACGTACTCGAAACTCAGCCAGTAGGTGAGCACCACCACCATGCTGGTGGCGGTGGCCTCGATCTCGCGCGAGTCGATGCGCACGGCGCCGGAGCGGCTCATGCCGTCCAGCAGGGTGCGCACGGCGCGGGTCTTGTCCTTCAAGACCGCCTGGAAGTGGGTCTCCAGGCGGCGGTTCTTCGAGAGCAGGTCGTTCAGGTCGCGATAGAGGAAGCGGTACTGCCAGATCCGCTCGAAGAGGGTGTGCAGGAAGAACCAGGCGTCCTCCACGTTGCGCACGTCGTCGGCCGCATGGAGCAGCTCGTTCAGCGAGCGCTCGTACCGGTCGAAGAGGCTGTTGATCAGCTCGTCCTTCGCCGGGTAGTGGTAATACAGGTTGCCGGGGCTGATGTTCAGTTCGGCCGAGATCAGCGTGGTGGACACGTTCGGCTCGCCGAAGCGGTTGAACAGGTCCAGCGTGACCTCCAGGATGCGTTCGGCGGTGCGGCGCGGGGCTTTCCTGGCCATGGTGCTCAGGCGGGCTGCAGCTTGCGTTCGAGCTCGTCGAGCACCTGCGACAGGTGCTGCAGCGCGGAGCCGAGGCGGCGCGGCTGCCAGGGCTGCACGAGCACGCGGCCTTCGTCGTGCAGCGCGTGCGTGCGCAGCGCGATGCCGTGGCGCGCCAGCCGCGGGGCGAGGCTCGCCTCGTGCGAGCGCAGCCAGGCGCGGGTCTGCTGGTACGCGTGTTCCGCCATGCGCCGCCGCTGGCCGAAGCTGAAGGGATTGGCGCCGAACAGCTCGCGGTCCTGCGCGTCGGGTTCGACGAGCACGATGTCGGCGCCGGGCCAGCGCCGCGCATAGTCCTTCATGCCCAGGGCCAGCCGCGAATGGATCATGGTGCGGAAGGTCTGGCTGAGGACGGCGGCCAGCCCGCCCTGCGCGATGTCCGGCACGTCGAAGGGCACGAGGGGGTTCACGCACAGCACGAGGTCCGCCCCGTCGGCGAGCGCGGCCGACGCGTGCATGGTCTTGGTCAGCGCGCCGTCGACGTAGGCGCGACCCTCGATGGTCACGGGCGGGAACAGGCCGGGCAGGGCGCAGGTGGCCTGCACCGCGCGCGACACCGGCACGTGGTCCCAGCCGGGGCTGCCGAAGGCGACGGCCCGGCCGGTGTCCAGCTCGGTGGCGAGCAGGGTGAGGCGGCCGTGCAGCGCGCGGAAATCGTTGCTGCGCCCGGGCACGGAGAACAGCGCCGCCAGCCGGCGGTGGATCTCCTCGTTGGAGAAGAGGCCCGTGGGCAGCAGCGGCGCCATGCCTTCCAGCGCCTGCAGCCACGCCTTGCCGCCCCAGGTGGCCTGCCAGCCGGCGGCGGCTGCCAGTGCCGGGAGCCGGCGCAGGCGCCTGCCGTATTCGCTCCAGGCGGGAACCGACAGCCAGGCCGGGTCGAAGACCTCGGCCGCGCGGTCGTTGTTCTCGATGAAGCCGGCGCACATCTCGCGCGGGCGGATGCCGTTGGCCAGCCCGGCGGCGATGAAGCCGCCGGCGGAAACGCCGACGTAGTGCTGCAGGCCCGTGAAGTCGACGCCTTCGAGGCAGTCCTCGAGCGCGCACAGCGCGCCGATCTCGTAGATCGCGCCCAGCGGGCCGCCGCCGGCCAGCGCCAGCCCGATGCGCGGCGGCCGGGCCGCCTCGGCGCGCCGCCGCACGTTCAACCGGCGGCCTTGCGCGCCGGGGCGCGCTTGCGGGCGACCGCCTTCGTGGCGGGCGTCCGCTTGGCCGCCGTCTTGCGCGCGGAACCGCCGCCCTGCAGGGACGCCACGGTGCGCTGGAGCTCGTCGATGCGCTTGACCAGCGCGTCGACGTCGCGCGAGGTGGGCACGCCCAGCTTCTTCAGCGCCTTGGAGACCCGGTCCTCGAAGATGCCTTCGAGCTTGTCCCACTGGCCGGACGCCCGGGTGGACAGGTCCGTGGCCATCGAGGACATGCGGGTGGTGGCCTCGGAGAGCTTGCCCTCCGCGACGGCCTGCGTGCGCTTCTGCAGGGTCACGCCTTCCTTCACCAGCGCCTCGAACACCTTGCCGCCTTCCTCCTGCGCCTTGGAGAAGGCGCCGAGTCCCGCCAGCCAGATCTGCTGCGCCGATTCCTTGACGGTGGCCGCCAGCTGGGTGCTGGACGCCGCCTTGGCGCCATCGCCGGATTTCTGCAGTTTCTTCACCATGGGCTTCTCCTGGGGGGTTGTGCCACGGAATGTAGCGTCCCCGCGGGGGATGTGTAGGTGGCGCTTCCTAATGCAGAATGATCTGGGACAAGTCGAGAGGAGATTGTGCGATGCACTACTTCGTGACCGGGGCGACTGGCTTCATCGGCAAGCGGCTCGTGCGGAAGCTGCTGGAACGCAAGGGGGCGGTGGTCTCCTTCCTGGTGCGGCGCGAGAGCGAGGGCAAGGTGGCCGAGCTGCGGGAGTTCTGGGGCGTCGGCCCGGCGCGCGCCGTCCCCGTCTTCGGCGACCTCACGCAGAAGAAGCTGGGCGTCGCCTCCGAGGACCTGAAGAAGCTGAAAGGGCAGGTGGACCACGTCTACCACCTCGCCGCCGTGTACGACCTCGGCGCCGACGAGGAAAGCCAGGTGGAGGTGAACATCGCCGGCACGCGCAACGCGGTGGAGTTCGCCAAGGCGATCGACGCGGGCCACTTCCACCACGTCTCCTCCATCGCCGCCGCCGGCCTCTACGAAGGCGTGTTCCGCGAGGACATGTTCGAGGAAGCGGAGAACCTCGACCACCCGTACTTCCGCACCAAGCACGAGAGCGAGAAGATCGTGCGGCAGGAGAGCAAGGTGCCGTGGACCGTGTACCGCCCCGCCATGGTCGTCGGCGACAGCCGCACCGGCGAGATGGACAAGATCGACGGCCCCTACTACTTCTTCAAGCTGATCCAGCGCATCCGGCAGCTGCTGCCGCCGTGGATGCCCAGCATCGGCCTGGAAGGCGGGCGCATCAACATCGTGCCGGTGGACTACGTCGTGGCGGCGCTGGACCACATCAGCCACCAGGACGGCATCGCCGGGCGCGCCTTCCACCTCGTGGACCCGCAGGGGTACCGGGTGGGCGACGTGCTGGACATCTTCAGCCGCGCGGCCCACGCGCCGCGCATGAATCTGTTCGTCAACGCGGCGCTGCTCGGGTTCATCCCGCGCAGCGTCAAGAAGGGCCTGCTGGCCATCGCGCCGGTCCGGCGCGTGCGCAACGCGGTGATGAAGGACCTGGGGCTGCCCGACGACATCCTGGAGTTCGTCAACTACCCGACGCGCTTCGACAGCCGCGACGCGGAGAAGATGCTGAAGGGCACCGGCATCGCCTGCCCCAACCTCAAGGACTACGCCTGGCGGCTGTGGGACTACTGGGAACGGCACCTCGACCCGGACCTGCACATCGACCGGTCGCTCAGGGGCACCGTGGGCGGCAAGGTGGTGCTCGTGACCGGCGGTTCCTCCGGCATCGGGCTCGCGACGGCGCACAGGTTCGCCGAGGCGGGGGCGACCACCCTCATCTGCGGCCGCGACCAGGACAAGCTGGACGAGGCCTGCCGCGAGGCGGAGGCGAAGGGCTACCGCTTCGTCGCCTATGCGGCCGACATCGCCGACATGGCCGACTGCGACCGCTTCGTGCAGCAGGTGCTGAAGGACCATGGGGGCGTCGACTTCCTCGTGAACAACGCGGGCCGTTCGATCCGCCGCGCCATCGAGGCGAGCTACGACCGCTTCCACGATTTCGAGCGCACCATGCAGCTCAATTACTTCGGTGCGCTGCGCGTCACCATGGGCCTGCTGCCGGCGATGGCGGCACAGCGCCGCGGCCACGTGGTGAACATCAGCTCCATCGGCGTCCTCACGAACGCGCCGCGCTTCTCGGCCTACGTCGCGTCGAAAGCGGCGCTGGACGCGTGGACGCGCTGCGCCGCAAGCGAGTACCAGGACCAGGGCATCACCTTCACCACGATCAACATGCCCTTGGTGCGCACCCCCATGATCGCGCCGACCAAGATCTACAACAACGTGCCGACGCTGTCGCCCGAGGAGGCCGCGGACCTGGTGGCGGAGGCGTGCGTCGCCAGGCCGGTGCGCATCGCCACGCGTCTCGGCGTGTCGGGCGAGATCCTGCACGCGCTGGCCCCGCGCATCGCGCAGATCGTCATGAACACGAGCTTCCGCCTGTTCCCGGATTCGGCGGCGGCGCAGGGGGACAGGAATGGCAAGCCGCAGTTGTCGGCGGAGGCCATGGCGTTGCAGCAGATGATGCGGGGGATCCACTTCTGAGCCTCGTCATCCCGCTCCCGTCCACGGCCTGCGGGGTGGGTGTGCGTGCATGCTGGGGTGCGCTTCGCGCAACCCAGCCTACGGGGCCTGCGTTGAGCGTGTGCGATGGGCGCGGCTCGTAGGCTGGGTTGCCCGCAGGGCACCCCAGCTTCCCCACCGGCCCAACGCACCCCCGGGAGGACGGGGAAGCCCGAATGAGATAATCCGCCCCGAACCGCGGCATGGGCCGCCAGGGAGTGTTGCCTCGTGATTCTCGTGACCGGAGGAGCCGGTTTCATCGGCTCGAATTTCGTCCTGGACTGGATCGCCGCCCATGGCGAGCCGGTCGTGAACCTGGACAAGCTCACCTACGCGGGCAACCTGGAAAACCTGCGCGCGCTGGAAGGCGACGCGAGGCACGTGTTCGTGCAGGGCGACATCGGCGACCAGGCCCTCGTGGAGGACCTGCTGTTGCGCCATCGCCCCCGCGCCGTGCTGAATTTCGCGGCCGAATCGCACGTCGACCGGTCCATCCATTCGCCCGGCAGCTTCATCGAGACCAACGTCGTCGGCACGTTCCGGCTGCTCGAGGCCGTGCGCGGCTACTGGTCGGGCCTGCAGGGCGAAGAGCGCGAGGCGTTCCGCTTCCTGCACGTGTCGACCGACGAGGTCTACGGCTCGCTGGCGGCCCGGGACCCCGCGTTCTCCGAAGAGAACAAGTACGAGCCGAACAGCCCGTACTCCGCGAGCAAGGCGGCGAGCGACCACCTGGTGCGCGCGTATCACCACACCTACGGGCTGCCGGTGCTCACGACGAATTGCTCCAACAATTACGGCCCGTACCACTTTCCCGAGAAGCTGATCCCGCTGATGATCGTCAACGCCCTCGCGGGCAAGCCGCTGCCGGTGTACGGCGACGGCCAGCAGATCCGCGACTGGCTGTACGTGGGAGACCACTGCAGCGCGATCCGCCGCGTGCTGGAAGCCGGCAAGGTGGGCGAGACCTACAACGTGGGCGGCTGGAACGAGAAGCCGAACCTCGAGATCGTCCACACCGTCTGCGCGCTGCTCGACGAACTGCGTCCCAAGGCCGGCGGCGGCAGCTACCAGGAGCAGATCACCTTCGTGAAGGACCGCCCCGGCCACGACCGCCGCTACGCGATCGACGCGCGCAAGATCGAGCGCGAGCTGGGATGGAAGCCCGCCGAGACCTTCGAGACCGGCATCCGCAAGACCGTGCAGTGGTACCTGGCGCACGGCGACTGGGTGCAGCGCGTGCAGAGCGGCGCCTACCGCGAGTGGATCAGCAAGCAGTACGCCCAGGCGGCGTGACGCACCGGTGAAGATCCTCCTCTTCGGCGCGAACGGCCAGGTGGGCTGGGAGCTGCGGCGCAGCCTCGCGCCGCTGGGCGAGGTGCTGGCGCTCGATCGCGCGGGCGCCGATGGCCTGGGTGCAGACCTCACGGATCCCGACGCCGTCGCACGCACGGTGCGCTCCGTGCGTCCCGACGTCGTCGTGAACGCCGCCGCCTACACCGCCGTGGACAAGGCCGAGAGCGAGGCGGACACCGCCGCCCTCGTCAACGCCGTCGCGCCGGGCGCGATGGCCGCGGCCGCCGCCGAACTCGGCGCCTGGTTCGTCCACTACTCCACCGACTACGTCTTCGACGGCTCGGGCACCCAGCCCTGGCGCGAGGGCGATCCGACCGGTCCCCTGAGCGTCTACGGCCGCACGAAGCTCGCGGGCGAGCAGCGCATCGCCGCGGCCAACCCGCGGCACCTCATCCTGCGCACCAGCTGGGTGTACGCCGCGCGCGGCGGCAACTTCGCCAAGACGATGCTGCGCCTCGCGCGCGAGCGCGAAAAGCTCACCGTCATCGACGACCAGCATGGCGCCCCGACCGGCGCCGACCTGCTCGCGGACGTCACCGCCCACGCGATCCGCAGCCTCGCCGCAGGCAGCGGCCGCCCCGGCACGTACCACGTCGCCGCCGCCGGCGAGACCACCTGGAACGGCTACGCGCGCTTCGTCGTCGGCCAGGCGCTGCAGGCCGGAGAAAACCTCAAGGCCGGGCCCGAGCAGGTCGCGCCCGTGCCCACGTCCGCGTTTCCGACGCCTGCCCGGCGCCCGCATAATTCCCGGCTGGACACCAGCAGCTTCCGCAGCACCTTCGGCCTGGTGCTCCCCCCCTGGCAGCAGGGCGTGGAACGGATGCTGCAAGAAACCCTCCGAACATGACGCGACGCAAAGGCATCATCCTGGCAGGCGGCTCCGGCACGCGACTGCATCCCGCCACCCTGGCCATGAGCAAGCAGCTCCTGCCGGTGTACGACAAGCCGATGGTGTACTACCCGCTCAGCACGCTGATGCTCGCGGGCATGCGCGACATCCTGGTGATCAGCACGCCGCAGGACACGCCCCGCTTCCAGCAGCTGCTGGGCGACGGCTCGCAGTGGGGCCTGAACCTGCAGTACGCGGTGCAGCCCAGCCCCGACGGCCTGGCGCAGGCCTTCATCATCGGCGACAAGTTCGTGGGCCAGGACCCCGCGGCGCTGGTGCTGGGCGACAACATCTTCTACGGGCACGACCTCGCCCCGCTCACGCGCGAGGCCGATGCGCAGGAGAGCGGCGCCACCGTGTTCGCCTACCACGTGCAGGACCCGGAACGCTACGGCGTGGTGGCCTTCGACAAGGACGGCAACGCGACGAGCATCGAGGAGAAGCCGGCGCAGCCCAAGAGCCACTTCGCCGTCACCGGCCTGTATTTCTACGACAACCAGGTGGTCGACATCGCCAGGTCGGTCAAGCCCAGCGCGCGCGGCGAGCTGGAGATCACCGCGGTGAACCAGGCCTACCTGGAGCGCGGGCAGCTCTCGGTGAAGATCATGAAGCGCGGCTACGCGTGGCTGGACACCGGCACGCACGAGAGCCTGCTGGAAGCCAGCCAGTTCATCGCGACGCTGGAGCACCGCCAGGGCCTCAAGATCGCCTGCCTGGAAGAGATCGCCTGGCGCGCGGGCTTCATCGACGACGCCCAGCTCGAGAAGCTGGCCGCGCCGCTGAAGAAGAACGGCTACGGCCAGTACCTGCTGCACGTGCTGCGCGAGGGCCATCGTTCCCTTTGAGCGGGGTGCACGAGCGGCCCTCCCGCCACGCTCCCGGCTGACACCATGACAGGCGAGATCCGCTCCTGGGGCCTTCCCGGCCCCTTCCGTCATCGCTTGCTCGCGCCCGCGAGCGCGCGCGAGGTCTCGCTGCCTTCGGACGACTGCTGGGTGGCGCACGGCAACGGCCGCAGCTATGGCGACGTCGGCCTGAACGACGGCCACACCCTGGTGCAGACGCGCTGGCTGGACCGCTACGTGGACTTCGACGACGAGGCGGGAACGCTCACCTGCGAGTCGGGCGTGCTGCTGGCGACGATCGTCGAGGACTTCCTGCCGCGCGGCTGGTTCCTGCCCGTGGTGCCCGGGACGCGCCACGTGACGGTCGGCGGTGCCATCGCCAACGACGTGCACGGCAAGAACCACCATGCCATGGGCAGCTTCGGCGACCACGTCGAGTGGCTGCGGCTGCTGCGCACCGACGGCACGGTGCTGGAGTGCTCGCGCGAGGAGAACGCCGACTGGTTCGCGGCCACCGTGGGCGGCCTCGGGCTCACGGGCCTGGTCACGCACGCGCGCCTGCGTTTGCGCCGCGTCGCTTCGGCGTGGATGACGGTCAGCGCGCAGCGCTTCGTCGGGCTCGACGCCTTCTTCGATCTCAACGCCCAGGCGGAAGCGAAGCACGAATACGCGGTCTCCTGGATCGACTGCCTCTCCGGCGCCGAGGGCCTGCGCGGCGTGCTGCTGGCCGGGGACCACGCCTCCGAAGGTCCGCGCCCGGGCGCGCCGCTGTTCCCGCCGCCGCCGCGGCGCGTGGGCTTCCCCGTCACGCCGCCCATCTCGCTGGTGAACCCGCTGTCGCTGCGCCTGTTCAACAGCGCCTACTTCCATCGCGCACCGAAGCAGGCGACGTTCGCGCAGGAAGCCTGGGGCTACTTCTGGCCACTGGACCGCATCGAGCACTGGAACCGGATCTACGGCCGCCACGGCCTGCTGCAGTACCAGTTCGTCGTGCCGCCCGCCGTGGCGCGCGACGCCATCCGCGAAGTGCTGCGCCTGCTGCAGGAGCGCGGCACCGGCTCCTTCCTCGCGGTGCTCAAGACCTTCGGCGACCGGCAGGCGCCGGGCATGCTGTCCTTCGCGCGCCCGGGCCTCACGCTGGCGCTGGACTTTCCCAACACGGCCAAGGTGCGCGCCCTGTTCGAAGACCTGGACCGCCGTGTCGCCGCGGCCGGGGGCGCCCTGTACCCCGCGAAGGACGCGCTCGGTTCGCGCGCGCTGTTCCACGCCGCCTATCCCCGCTGGGCCGCGTTCCAGCGGTATCGGGACCCCGCCGTCTCCTCCACCTTCGCCCGGCGCATGGAAGCCGCACGATGAACATCCTGATCTACGGCGCGACCTCGCGCATCGCGCACGAGTGCGCCCGCCTCTGGGCCCGCCAGGGCCACCGCCTCGTCCTGCTCGGACGCGATGCCGCGCGCCTGGAGCCGGTGGCGGCGGACCTGCGCGTGCTTGCCGGCGACGCGCAGCGAGTCGCTTCCGGCGTGCTCGATCTCGGCGACGAGGCCGGCTTGCGCGCGCGCATCGCGCAAGCGGATGCCGCCGCCGGCGGCTTCGACGTCGTGCTGGTCGCGCACGGCTGGCTGCCGGAGCAGCCCGCCGCGCAGTCCGATCCCGCGCAGCTGCGCCTGGCCGTCGAAGCCAACGCCCTGTCGGTGGCGCAGCTGTGCGAAGCCGTCGCGCCGCTGATGGAAGCGCGCAAGCGGGGAACCATCGCCGTGATCGGCTCGGTGGCAGGCGACCGCGGGCGCCAGTCGAACTACATCTACGGCGCGAGCAAGGGCTTCGTGGAGCGCTACTGCCAGGGCCTGCGCAACCGCCTGCACGCGGCCGGCGTCCAGGTGGTGCTCGTGAAGCCAGGCCCGACGGACACGCCGATGACGCGCGGCATGGGCAGCGCGCCTGGCCGGCTGGCTTCGCCCGTCGCGGTGGCCGCGGACATCGTGCAAGGGATCGGCCGCGGCCGGGCCGTGGTGTACACCCCCGGCATCTGGCGCTGGATCATGACGGTGATCCGCTGGATCCCGGAAACGCTCTTCGTGCGCCTGAAGCTCTGAGCCGATGCCGGTTCCCACGATCCACGTCCTCCTGGCCACGTACAACGGAGCACGCCACCTTCCCCGCCAGTGGGCGAGCCTGCAGGAGCAGGAAGGGGTGGACGTGGTGGTGCACGTGGCGGACGACGGGTCCACCGACGGCACGGCGCGGTTGCTGGACGAACTCGCCGGGCAGCCGCGCGGCGCCATCCGCGCCGTGCACCGGCTCGCGGCGCCGCCGCGCCGTTCGGCCACGCGCAGCTTCCTGTTGCTGCTGGTGCAGGCGCTGCAGGACCCGCGGGCGCAGTGGTTCGCCTACTGCGACCAGGACGACGTCTGGCTCCCCGGCAAGCTGCAGGCGGCCCACGCCGCCCTCGCCGCGAAGGAGGGCAGTACCGAACCCGCGCTGTACGGCGGCCGCACCTTCGTGGTGGACGACGACGACCAGGACCGCGGCTTGTCCCGCGCATTGCGCCGTCCCCCGTCATTCCGCAACGCCATCACGCAGAACATCATGGGCGGCAACACCATGCTGCTGAATCGCGCCGCTGCCTCCCTGGTGGCCGGCTGCGTCGACCTGGAGCTCGTGACGCACGACTGGCTCACCTACCAGCTCGTCACCGGCGCCGGTGGCCATGTTCACCACGACGCGCGCCCCTTCGTGCGTTACCGTCAGCACGGCGGAAATGCGATCGGCAGCAACATCGGGTGGCGCGCGCGCTGGGCGCGGCTGGTGATGGTGCTGCAGGGGGAATACCGGGCGTGGAACACCGTGAACGCCGCGGCCCTTGCGCAACGCAGCGAGGTGCTCACGCCGGAGAACCGCGCCGTGCTGGAGGCCTTCGGGCAGGCGCGCACGGCGGCGACCCCCTGGCGGCGCGCCCTGTGGCTTGCACGCAGCGGCGCCTACCGCCAGAGCCCGCCGGAGCAGGCCATGCTGTGGGTCGCCTGCATTCTGAGACGCTTGTGACCGGCCGCGCGGAAGGAATCCGCCGCCGCGGATGCGAGAATCCGCGCCGGGAGGAAAGAAGAGGTTGATGGAATGCTGATCCTGCTGCTTCTCAGCGGGCTGCTGTCTTTCCTGGGCTGCGCCGCCCTGCTGCGCGCAGGCCAGGAGAGCTCTCGCAAGTACTGGCTGCTCGAGGACGTGCCGCAACGCTTTCACGTGGGCCACGTGCCTCGCCTGGGCGGGGCCGCGATGCTGGTCGCCTGCCTCGGGGGCTGGGTGTGGATGGCGCTGTCGCAGCCGGTGTTCGGCGTGACCAACAGCATCCCCATCGCCCTGGGCGACGCCCTCGGGTATTGCGGCATCGCGCTGCTCGCCACCGTCACCGGCCTGCTCGAAGACGTGACGCACGCCATGCGACCGCGCTGGCGCATGCTGGGCACCTTCCTCGCCGCCTTCCTCGCCGCCCTGCTGTTCGGCATCGCCGTCCCGCGCATCGGCATTCCCGGCCTGCAGGAGATGTGGGGTGCCATGCCCTGGCTGGGGATGGCGCTGGCGCTCTTCGCCGTGGCGGGACTGCCGCATTCCATCAACATCATCGACGGCTACAACGGCCTGGCGGGCATCCTGACCCTGATCTGCTGCATGGCCATCGTGTACGTCGCGCTCGCCGTCGGCGACCGGCAGCTCGCGGGCGTGATGGTGGTCCTGGCCGGCGCCACCGTGGGCTTCCTGCTGTGGAACTATCCGCACGGGCTGATCTTCGCCGGCGACGGCGGCGCCTACCTCTGGGGCGGCGTGATCGCCCTCGGGTCCGTGCAGCTGGCGCAGCGCCACGCCGACGTGTCGCCCTGGTTCCCGGTGCTGCTGCTGGCCTACCCGATCTGGGAGACCATCTTCTCCATCTGGCGCAAGCGCACCATGGGCCGCTCGCCCGGGCTGCCGGACGGCCTGCACTTCCACCACCTGATCTTCCGGCGCGTGGTGCGGCACGTCTTCCACGACGACGACGCGCGGCGCATGCTGATGCGCAACAACCGCACCTCGCCCTACCTGCTGGCCTTCGTCGTGCTCAGCGCGATCCCGGCGACGCTCTTCTACCAGAACACCCCGGTGCTGATCGGCTTCATCCTGCTGTTCGTGATCACCTACCTCTGGGCCTACTACAGCATCGTGCGCTTCCGCACGCGGCGCTGGCACCGCTTCCTCCAATCCCGGCGCTAGCGGGGCATTTGCCGGCTTGCGGCAAAATCGGGGCAACCCCCGGTTTTCCCCCATGAACGACGTCAACCACATCGCCCCGCGCGACAAGGCCGAGATCCTGGCCCAGGCGCTGCCGTACATCCGCCGCTTCCATGGCAAGACCATGGTGATCAAGTACGGCGGCAACGCCATGACCGACCCCGAGCTGCAGGCCGACTTCGCCGAAGACGTCGTGCTGCTGAAGCTCGTTGGCATCAACCCCGTCGTGGTCCACGGCGGCGGCCCGCAGATCGAGCAGGCCCTGAACCGCCTGGGCAAGAAGGGCGAGTTCGTCCAGGGGATGCGCGTCACCGATGCCGAGACCATGGAAGTGGTCGAGTGGGTGCTCGCGGGCGAGGTGCAGCAGGACATCGTCGGCTTCATCCACAAGGCGGGTGGCCAGGCGGTGGGCCTCACCGGCCGCGACGGCGGCATGATCCGCGCGCGCAAGCTGAAGATGGTCGACGCCAAGGACCCGTCGAAGGAACACGACGTGGGCCAGGTCGGCGACATCGTGGAGATCAACCCCGGCGTGCTGAAGGCGCTGCTGGAGGACAACTTCATTCCCGTCGTCAGCCCCATCGGCTTCGGCGACGAGAACGAGAGCTACAACATCAACGCCGACGTCGTGGCGAGCAAGCTCGCCGAGGTGCTGAAGGCGGAGAAGCTGGTGCTCCTCACCAACACGCCCGGCGTGCTGGACAAGGCGGGCCAGCTGCTCACCGACCTGTCGGCGAAGCAGATCGACGGGCTCTTCGCGGACGGCACGATCTCCGGCGGCATGCTGCCGAAGATCAGCGGCGCGCTGGACGCGGCGAAGGCCGGCGTGAACGCCGTGCACATCATCGACGGCCGCGTGCCGCATGCCATGCTGCTGGAGATCCTCACGGACCAGGCCTACGGCACCATGATCCGGGCGAATTGACCCACCCCCGAAGCGCCTTCGGCGCCTCCCCCTCAAGGGGGCGCCCCCAGCGGCCCGGCAAAGCCGGATCCGCGGCGGCACTGAAAGGAAACCAGATTCAATGAGGTTGTTGTTAGTCGAAGACGACGTGATGGTGGCCAGCGGCATCAAGCTGGGCCTCAGCAACGCCGGCTATGCCGTGGACTGGGTGGGCAGCGGCGAGCGGGCGGAGGAGGTGCTGCGCACCGAGGTGTTCGACGCGGCCATCATCGACATCGGCCTGCCGAACATGGACGGCCTGGAGCTCACGCGGCGCCTGCGCCGCCCCGAGATGGCGAGCCATCACCTGCCGGTGCTGATCCTGACCGCGCGCGACGCGCTGCACGACCGCGTGCAGGGCCTCGACCTCGGCGCGGACGACTACATGATCAAGCCCTTCGAGCTGCCGGAATTGCTCGCGCGCCTGCGCGCGCTGCTGCGGCGCTCGCAGGCGGCCACGTCCGCGGTGCTGAGCTTCGGGCCGATCGAGCTGGACACGGCGAACCGGCGCGCCAGCGCGCAACGCAATGGCCAGTCGGTGCCGATCGAGCTGGGGCCCCGCGAGTGGACGGTGATGGAGTACCTCCTGATCAACGCGCCCAAGCCCGCGAGCAAGGACAAGCTGCTGCAGGCCCTCACCGGCTGGGACAAGGAGATCACGCCGAACGCGGTGGAGGTCTACATCTCGCGCCTGCGCGGCAAGCTCGAACCGTACGGGGTGGCGCTGCGCTCGATCCGTGGCTTCGGCTACCGGCTGGAGCTGCGTCCCACCGAGGGCGAGTGAAGCTCACGCTGCTGCCCGACGCGCCCGCGGCCGGCGGCGGGCGCACGCGCGAGGTGCGCGGCGTCACCTCGGGCCTGCGGCGCAGGCTGCTGGTGCTGCTGATCGCGCCGCTCACCCTGCTGGCGGTCGTCAACGCGTGGCTGGAATTCCGCTCCGCCGACAACATCGCCACGCAGCAGGACCAGCGCCTGCTGTCCCTCGTCCCGCTGGTGGCCGATTCCGTCATCGGCCAGACCACCGACAGCCCGCTGCTGATGCTGGCGCCGCCGGTGGAGGAGTTCCTCAAGGAGCGCGCCGGCTCCGCTGCGTACGCGCTGCTGGACCCCGATGGCCGCCGCCTGCATGGCGACGCCTGGCTGGAAGGCCTGCCGCCCCCGGACAGCTCGCCGGAGGTGCACAGCGAGGAGCACGACGGCGCCACCTGGCGCATCGTGCGCCAGCGCCAGCCCACCGTGGTGGGCGAGGTGGTGGTCGTCGTCGCCGACAGCTCCGACCCGCGCCAGCAGTGGGCCCGCTCCATCCTGTTCCGCGTGCTGCTGCCCAACCTGGTGCTGATCGCGGCGGCCGCCTTCGCCGTGCGCTGGGCGGTGAAGCAGGCGCTGAAGCCGCTGCTGTCGCTGAAGGAAGCGGTGGAGCGCCGCTCGCCGCGCGACCTGAGCGCCATCGACGAGGGCGCTTCGCCCGAGGAAGTGCGCCCGCTGGTGGAGTCGCTGAACCGGCTGTTCGGCCTCGTGAACGCGCAGGCGGAAGGCCAGCGCCGCTTCGTGGCCGATGCCGCGCACCAGCTGCGCACCCCGATCGCCGGCCTGCAGGCGCAGGTCGAGGCCTGGGCCCAGGCGGCGAACGCCGCGCAGCAGGCCGGCACGCTGGCGCTGCCCACCGAGCAGGTCTACAAGCTGCGCAGCGCCACGCGCCGCACCTCGCAGCTCGCCAACCAGCTGCTGGCGCTGTCGCGGGCCGACGCCCGCGGCATGCACTCGCAGCCCGAGCAGCGGGTGGACCTCAAGTCGCTCTGCGAGGACGCCCTCGAAGCCCACCTCGATGCCGCGACCGGCCGCCGCATCGACCTGGGCCTGGACGCCCACCCCGTCCAGGTGATGGGCCACGAGTGGCTGCTGCGCGAGCTGCTGTCGAACCTGGTCGACAACGCCGTGAAATACAGCCACGAAGGCGGCGCCGTCACCATTCGTTGCGGCCGGCGCGGCAGCACGCCTTTCCTGGAGGTGGAGGACGACGGACCGGGGGTCGCCGTGATGGAACGGCCGCGGATCCTGGAGCGCTTCTATCGGGTGCAAGGCACGCAGGGCGAGGGCAACGGGCTGGGCCTGGCGATCGCCGAGGAGATCGCCCGGGTGCACGGCAGCCACCTCCAGCTCCAGCCCGGCGCGGGTGGCCGTGGCTTGAAAGTCACACTTCCCCTCCCGGGGTGAGCACGTACTCGCGGAGCAATCCCGCGGCGTGGATGGGCTGGCGAGCGCTCACGGTCGGCTATGCGAGAATCATTTTGCAACCGCTGACCTAGCCAACATGTCCCACGCCGAGCTCGATACCCCCGATCCGATCCCTGCCGGCGGCGACACGCCGGCCGCGGCGCGCAAGCGCCCGAAACCGGGGGAGCGGCGGGTGCAGATCCTGCAGGCGCTGGCCACCATGCTGGAGCAGCCCGGTGCCGAGCGCATCACCACGGCCGCCCTGGCCGCCCGCCTGGACGTGAGCGAGGCCGCCCTGTACCGGCACTTCGCGAGCAAGGCGCAGATGTTCGAGGGGCTGATCGAGTTCATCGAGCAGAGCGTCTTCAGCCTGATCAACCAGATCACCGAGCGCGAGCCTGCCGGCGCCGGGCAGGCGGGGCGCATCGTGTCCATGCTGATCCAGTTCGCCGAGAAGAACCCGGGCATGACCCGCGTGATGGTCGGCGACGCCCTGGTGTTCGAGAACGAGCGCCTGCAGCAGCGCATGAACCAGTTCTTCGACAAGGTGGAGTCCTCGCTGAAGCAGTGCCTGCGCAGCGCGGACGGCGCCACGCCGACGGTGGACGCGCAGGTGCGGGCTTCCGTCCTGACGGCCTTCATCGTGGGCCGCCTGCAGCGCTTCGCGCGCTCGGGGTTCAAGAGGGTGCCGTCGGAGCACCTGGAGCAGGCGCTGTCGCGCATGCTGTAACCTCCGCGTGCGCCGCCCGGTGGGGTTCGCTTCGCTCACCACCACCCTACGAAGACCGAAGAAGCGCCGCGCTCCGATGTAGGGTGGCGCGGCAACGCCGCGGAAGGTGAGCGCCAGCGTTCGAGCGCCGCCCCCGCGGCGCGTAGCCCGAAGAGAAGGCAAAGCCGAGCCTCGGACACCCCACCGATCGTTCCCATGCTCCGCATCCGCCTCGCCGGCCACGACGCCCTCCTGCATCCCACCGGTGCCCTCCACCTCTGCGCCGAACGCACGCTCCTCGTCGCCGACGCCCACTTCGGCAAGGCGGTGAGCTTCCGCAAGCTCGGCGTGCCCGTGCCGAGCGGCACCACCAGCGAGACGCTGGACCGGCTGGACGCCGCACTGGCGGACACCGGCGCGACCCACGTCGTCTTCCTGGGCGACTTCCTCCATTCCGTGCGCTCGCACAGCGCCGGCACGCTGGGCGTGCTGCGGGCCTGGCGCGAGGCGCGTGGCGACCTGCAGCTCACGCTGGTCCGCGGCAACCACGACGACCGCGCCGGCGATCCGCCGGCCGACCTGCGCTTCAGCGTGGTGGACGAGCCGCTGCGGCTGGGTCCGTTCGCCCTGTGCCACCACCCGCGGCCGGTCGCCGGCGCGTATGTGCTCGCCGGCCATTGGCACCCGTGCATCAGCATCGCCGGGCGTGCCTTCGAACGGCTGCGCCTGCCGTGCTTCTGGCTCGGCGACGACACGGGCCAGCTCCCCGGGCAGGCCGTGGGGATCCTTCCGGCATTCGGCAGCTTCACCGGCATGCACCGCATCGAGCCGCGTGCCGGCGACCGCATCTTCCCGATCGCCGGCGAGACGGTCCGCGCGCTCCCCGTCCTGCCTGTGCCGTAAAGGCCGCGTCGGTGCGGCGCTGACACGCAGCGTCGCCCGCATCCGTCGAGGCGCATCGCCGCTCCAGCTTGCAATGGCAAGGTCGTCCTCGTTCCAGGGAGAAACCGAAATGAAGATCGCCTTCGTCGCCGCGGCCTGCATGCTGGCCGCCTCCGCCTTTGCGCAGAGCAACGTGTCCTCGTCCACCGGCGTGACCGTGACCTCGGGCACCGGCGTCGTCGTGACGCCCGGCGCGCCGAGCGCCAGCGTGACCGTGATGCCGTCCACCGTGTCGACGGTGACCGACCATGCGCTGCTGCCCGGCGGCGCGATGGTGCAGCGCAGCTCCACGACGGTCCTCGGCGGCCCCGCGCCCGGCGTGTCGGGCACGAAGACCGAGATCACGACCTACTGGGCGAACGTGCCGGCCGACGCGTCGCGCGACGCGAGCTTCCAGCGCTGGCAGCGGCTGAAGTAAGGGAGGGGAGGGTGCTGGGGTCGCCTGCGGCGAACCCAGCCTGCGGTCGGTGAAGTAAGGGAACAACGCTGGGGTCGCCTGCGGCGAACCCAGCCTACGGCCGCGACGGGCCGCCGGTTGCGGTGAGCGAAGCGAACTGGAGGCTGGGTTGCGCGCAGCGCACCGTAGGCTGGGTTGCGCGAAGCGCACCCCAGCATGGTCCCTACCCCACCCGCACCCCCACCTTCGCACCCGCGGCCACGATCTCCTTCCACGTCTGCTCGTCCAGCGCGATGCCTTCCGCCTCGCGCTCGCGCCGCGCCTTGCGCTCCGGCTCGCCGGCCAGCAGCACGCCGTCGCTGCCCGGCGCCGGCGGGCTCTGCCGCAGCCAGTCGACGAAGGCGATCGCCTCGCTTTCGAAGCTCGCCTGCGTGCCCAGCTTGCGCGGGTCGACGACGACGGTGAACATGCCGTTGATCACGGCGCGCTTGTCGTCGGCGGGACGATGCCAGGTGCCGCTGCCCGTGAGCGCGCCACCGAGCAGCTCGCAGGCGACGGCCATGCCGTAGCCCTTGTGTTCGCCGAAGGCGAGCAGCGCGCCGAACATCCCGCCCGGCTGCGGCACGACCACCACGCCCGGGTTGGTCGTGGGGCGGCCCTTCTCGTCGATCAGGTAGCCGGGCTCCACCTGCCGGCCTTCGTTGTGCGCGACGCGCATCTTGCCCTGGGCCACGCGGCTCGTGGCGAAGTCCAGCACGAAGGGCGCGCGTCCGGCCAGCGGGATGCCGACGCAGAACGGGTTGGTGCCGTAGCGCCCGTCGCCGCCGCCGAAAGGCGCGACCACGGGCCGCGACTGCACGTTGACGAAGTGGATGGAGACGAGCCCCCGCTCCACCGCCATCTCGGCGAAGTGGCCGATGCGCCCCAGGTGGTGCGCGTTCGCGAGCGTCATCACGCAGCTGCCGGTGTCCTGCGCGCGCTCCAGCGCGCGCTGCATCGCCTGCTCGCCGACCACCTGGCCGTAGCCGCGGCGCCCGTCGAGCGCCAGCATGCTGCCGCCGTCGAACTTCACATCGATGCTCGCGTTCGGCTTCAGCCCGCCTTCCAGCACCGCCTCCACGTAGCGCGGCACCATGCCGACGCCATGCGAGTCGTGCCCGCTCAGGTTGGCGAGCACCAGGTTGTCGGCGACCGCCTGCGCCTCCTGCGGCGCGCTGCCCGCGGCCGTGACGATGGACGACACCGTGGCGCGCAGTTGCGCGGCCGTGAACTTCCTTGCCATGTTGTTCCCGTCTCCCTTTACATCACCGCGCCGACTTGCCACGGCACGAATTCGTTCTGGCCGTAGCCATGCTGTTCGCTCTTGCTGCGCTCGCCCGACGCGGTGGCCAGCACGAGGCGGAAGATGCGCTCGCCCATCTCCTGGATCGACGCCTTGCCGTCGATGATCTCGCCGCAGTTGATGTCCATGTCCTCCTCCTGCCGCTGCCACAGCGCGGAGTTGGTCGCGAGCTTGAGCGAAGGCGAGGGCGCGCAGCCGTAGGCGGAGCCCCGGCCGGTGGTGAAGCAGATCATGTTGGCGCCGCCGGCCACCTGCCCCGTGGCGCTCACCGGGTCGTAGCCGGGCGTGTCCATGTAGACGAAGCCGTGCGCCGTCACCGGCTCGGCGTATTCGTAGACGGCCTGCAGGTTGGTGGTGCCCCCCTTGGCGACCGCGCCCAGCGACTTCTCGAGGATGGTCGTCAGGCCGCCTGCCTTGTTGCCGGGCGAGGGATTGTTGTTCATCTCGCCTTCGTTGACCCGGGTGTAGTGCTCCCACCAGCGGATGCGCGAGATCAGCTTCTCGCCGACGTCGCGGTGCACGGCGCGGCGCGTGAGCAGGTGCTCGGCGCCGTAGATCTCCGGCGTCTCGGAGAGGATGGCCGTGCCGCCGTGCGCGACCAGCAGGTCCACCGCCGCGCCCAGCGCCGGGTTGGCGCTGATGCCGGAATAGCCGTCGGAGCCGCCGCACTGCAGGCCGATGGTGATGTGCGAGGCGCTGCAGGGCTCGCGCTTCACGCGGTTCGCGGCGGGCAGCATCTCCTTCACCAGGGCGATGCCTTTCTCCACCGTGCGGCGGGTGCCGCCCGTGTCCTGGATGTTGAACACCTGCAGCGTCTCGCCTTCGCGCAGGCTGCTGTGCGCCAGCCAGGCGTTGATCTGGTTCGCCTCGCAGCCGAGGCCCACGACCACGACGGCCGCGAAGTTCGCGTGGGTCGCGTAGCCCGCGAGCGTGCGCTCCAGGATCTGCATGCCCAGCCCTTCGGTGTCCATGCCGCAGCCGGTGCCGTGCGTGAGCGCGACCACGCCGTCGACGTTGGGGAAGGCTTCCAGCGCGCGCGGGTTCGTCTGCCGCGAGAAGTGGTCGGCGATGGCGCGCGCGGCGGTCGCGGAGCAGTTCACGCTGGAGAGGATGCCGATGTAGTTGCGCGTCGCGACGCGGCCGTCGGGCCGCTGGATGCCCATGAAGGTCGCTTCGCGCCTGGCCGCTTCCGGCTTCACGTCGGCGCCGAAGGCGTAGTCGCGCTCGAAGTCGCCCATCACGAGGTTGTGCGTGTGCACGTGCTCGCCGGCGGCGATGGGCTTGCTGGCGAAGCCGATGATCTGGTTGTAGCGCCGCACGGGCTGGCCGGCGGCGATGTCGCGCATGGCGATCTTGTGGCCCGGGGGGATCAGGCCGCGCGCGGTGACGTTCTCGACCTGCGTGCCGCCCACGAGCTGCGTGCGGGCGATGAGGACGTCGTCGGCGGGGTGGAGGCGGATGAAGGGGGTCATGGGGGCTCCATCGGTGGGGTTCGGCGCTTCGCTTCCTCACCGCCACCCTACAGGGGGTCTTGTAGGGTGGTGGTGAGCGAAGCGAACCCCACCGTTCGATCTCAATAGAACAGTTTAGGCAACCACAGCACCGTCTTGGGCATGTACGTGATCACCACCAGCGACACCAGCAGCGGGATCAGCCACGGCAGGATCGCGACGGTCGTGCGTTCCACCGACAGCTTGGCCACGCGAGCCAGCACGAACAGCACCATGCCCATGGGGGGGTGCAGCAGGCCGATCATCAGGTTCAGTACCATCACCAGGCCGAAGTGCACGGGGTCGATGCCCAGCTGCTGGCAGATGGGCAGCAGGATGGGCACGAGGATGGTGATGGCGGCCGTGGGTTCCAGGAAGCAACCGACGAACAGCATCAGCAGGTTGGCGAGCAGCAGGAACACCCAGGGCTCGCGCGTGAAGCCCAGCACCCACGAGGAGATCGCCGTCGTGACGCCCGTCGCGGTGAGCATCCAGCCGAAGATGCTGGCCGCCGCCACGATGAACAGCACCGTCGCCGTGGTCTCCACCGTGTCCAGGCAGACCTTCACGAACATCTTCCAGGTCAGCGTGCGGTACCACGCGAGGCCCAGCACCATCGCCCAGATGCAGGCGGCGATCGCGCCTTCGGTGGGCGTGAACAGGCCGGTGGTCATGCCGCCGATCAGCAGCACGGGCGTCATGATCGGCAGCACGGCCTGGAAGCGGAAATACCAGTCCGCGAGGAACAGCGCGACGAGGCCGGTCAGCACCGTGGCCTGCGCGGGCAGGCCGGCCTTGGTGACCAGCAGCCACAGCACGAACGGCCAGCCGAGCACGATCGCCAGTTCGGCCAGCGCCTTCAGCACGCGCGGCCACTCGAACTTGACGTCCGCGCCCCAGCCGTTCTTGTGCGCGTACCAGGCGACGGTCAGCATCATCAGCACCGCCATGAACACGCCGGGCAGGATGCCGGCGAGGAAGAGCGCGCCGACGCTGACGTTGGCCATCATCCCGTAGATCACGAAGGGCAGCGACGGCGGGATGATGGGCCCCAGCGTGGCCGAGGCCGCGGTGACGCCCACCGCGAACTCCGTGCCGTAGCCGTGGTCCTTCATGGCCTTGATCTCGATGGTGCCCAGGCCGGCCGCGTCGGCGATCGCCGCGCCGCTCATGCCGGCGAAGACCACCGAGCCGACCACGTTCACGTGGCCGAGCCCGCCCTTCAGCCATCCGACGAGGGCGAGCGCGAAGTTGTAGATGCGGTTGGTGATGCCGGCGTTGTTCATCAGGTTGCCGGCGAGGATGAAGAAAGGCACGGCCAGCAGCGGGAAGCTGTCGATGCCGCTCACCATGCGGTGGATCACCACGAAGGGCGGCAGGTTGCCGCTCATGAGGATGAACAGCAGCGACGCGCCGGCCATGGCGATGGCGACGGGGATGCCGCCGGCCATCAGGGCGAGGAAGAGGACCTTGAGCATGGGTCTAGCGGTCGTCCATCGAGGATTCGGGGCGTTCCAGCACGGAGTAGCCGCGCTTCAGGTGCGTGCGCATCACCATCACCGAGCGGACGGTCATGGCGGCGAAGGCGACGAGGCAGATGCCGTACACCCAGTTCATGGGGAGGTCGATCATGGTCATGCGCGACGACGAGCCGAGCTTGTCCATCATCAGCCAGGTGAGCACCACCGCGGCGGCGAAGAACGCGATGCGCACGATGTCCACCAGGGTGGCCATCGCCCGCGCCGCCGGCGCCGGCAGGAAGCGGTAGCAGAAGTCGACCTGGATGTGGTTGTTGCGCACCACGCCCATCACCGCGCCCGTGAAGACGGTGGCGATGAGCAGGTAGCGCGCGATCTCCTCCGTCCACGCGGCCGAGTCGTTCAGCACGTAGCGCGTGAAGAACTGGTAGAAGACCACGGCGCCGAGGATCCAGAAGAACACCAGGGCCACCCAGGCCTCGGGCGGGGTGCCGGAGAGGTCCACCGCTTCGTCCTGCGCGTGGAACTCGCCGTCGTCGCCCATCACCTTGGGCAGGTCGTCGATCGTGGTGGTGGTGGTGTTCATCCGGATCCGGGCCCTTCCTTACTTGATCGCCTGGATGCGGTCGTAGTCGGCCTGGCGGTAGCCGTGGTCCGTGGGCTTGGTGGCCTTCAGCACGGCTTCGCGGAAGGCGTTCTTGTCCACCACGATCACGTTGTTGCCCTTCTTCTTGAACTCGTCGACCAGGCGCGCCTCGGAAGCGACGATCTCGCGCCCGGTCTTGTCCGCGGCCTCCTGCATCACCTCGGTGAAGATCTTCTTGTCGGCGTCGGACAGCTTGCTCCAGGTGCTGCCGGACACCACGGTCAGCAGCGAGTCGACGATGTGGCCGGTGAGCGAGATGTTCTTCTGCACCTCGAAGAACTTCTTCGCCTCGATGGTGGGCAGCGGGTTTTCCTGCGCGTCGACGGTGCCGTTCTGCAGCGCCAGGTAGACCTCGGCGAAGGCGATGGGCGTGGGGTTGGCGCCCAGCGACTTGGGGAAGGCCAGGTAGGCCGGGGCGTCGGGCACGCGGATCTTCAGGCCCTTCATGTCCTCGGGCTTGCTCACCGCCTTGTTGGACGTGACGTGGCGCGCGCCATAGTAGTTGAGGGCCACGATGTGGTTGCCGCTCGCCTTGTCGTAGCCGGCGGCCAGCTCCCTGAAGACGTCGCTCTTCGCGTACTTCAGCTGGTGCTCGGCGTCGCGGAAGATGAAGGGGAAGTAGGAGATGGCGAGCGGCTGGTAGCTGCGCGCGGCGAAGCTGGCGCCGGTGAGCACGATGTCCACGGTGCCCAGCTGCAGGCCCTGGTTGATGTCGCTTTCCTTGCCGAGCGTCGAGGCCGGGAACACCTGCACCTCGTAGCGCCCGTTGGTGCGCTTCTTGATCTCGTCGCCGGCCCAGACGGACCACTTGTGGAAGGGCTCGGAGGTCTCGTAGACGTGGGCCCACTTCAGCTTCGTCTGCGCGAAGGCGGGGCCGGCAGCCGCGGCGGCGAGCGCGCACGCGGCGATCAGCTTCAGGGTCAGGCGTTTGCTCATGTTGTCTCCTTCGGTGGTGGATCAGGGGGTGTTCGCGCGTTTCCAGCTCGCGCTGTAGCGGCCGGTCGCCTTCTTCAGGTGCTGCTGCATGGCACGGCGCGCGCCTTCGGCGTCGCGCCCGCGGATCGCCTCCAGCACCGCGGCGTGCTCGCCGATGGCCGCGGTCCAGGAGGCGGGCGTCTCGAAATAGTCGCCCAGGCGCTCGAACACCGGGCCGTGGCGCGCGCTCCAGAAGCTGCGCACGGTGTCCGCGAGGACCTCGTTGCCGCAAGCCTGCGCGATCGCGTTGTGGAAGGCCTCGTCGCCTTCGCGCGGTTCGACGTTGGCGGCCACATCCTCGCGCATGCGCTCCAGCGCCGCGGCCATCTCCGCGACCTGCGGCTTGCGGGCGTGCCGTGCGGCCAGCGCCGCGACTTCGGCTTCCACCAGTTCGCGGGCCTGCATCACCTGCAACGGCCCCCAGTCGGCGCCGCTTGCGGCGGCCTGGCGCGTGGCGATCGCACCGCTGCGGCGGCGCGCTTCCTGCACGTAGATGCCGGAGCCGATGCGCACCTCGACCCAGCCTTCGACCTCGAGCGCGATGAGCGCTTCCCGCACCGAAGGCCGGCTCACGCCGAGCTGCCTGGCGAGGTCCCGCTCCGCCGGCAGCCGCGTGCCGGCGACGAACTCGCCGCCCGCGATGAGGCCACGCAGCTGCTCCGCGATCTGGCGGTAGAGGCGGCTGGTCTCGACGGTCTGCAGGGGCATGGACTAGTGTTAGGGGTTAGGGGCTAGGGGCTAGGGGCTAGGGGCTAGGGGCTAGGGGCTAGGGTTGTTGCTGACTGGCCAAGTGGTCAGGCCAATTACTATCCGGCCCGAAGCCTTCGGAATGCATCGGGGTGTTCCCCTAGCCCCTGGCCCCTCATCTCTAGCCCCTACGAAGGAGCACGAAGTGCGACTGCAGAACAAGACCGCCCTCGTCACCGCCGCCGGACAGGGCATCGGCCGCGCCAGCGCGCTCGCGCTCGCGGCCGAAGGCGCGCAGGTGTGGGCCACGGACGTGAACCCGCGCCTGCTCGATGGCTACGAAGGCGTGCCCAACGTGCGCTGCGTGCAGCTCGACGTGCTGGACAAGGACGCGATCGGGCGCGTGATCGCGGCCATGCCCGCCATCGACGTCCTCTTCAACTGCGCGGGCTTCGTGCACGGCGGCACCGTGCTGCAGGCCAGCGACGAGGAGTGGAACTTCGCCCTCAACCTCAACGTGCGGGCGCAGTTCTGGGCGATCCAGGCCGCGCTGCCGCGCATGCTGCAGAACAAGGGCGGGCAGGGCGCCGGCAGCATCATCAACATGGCCAGCGTGTGCAGCAGCATCAAGGGCCTGCCCAACCGCTTCATCTACGGCACGACCAAGGCCGCCGTGATCGGCCTGACCAAGAGCGTGGCCGCCGACTACGTGGCCAACGGCATCCGCTGCAACGCGATCTGCCCCGGCACCGTCGACACGCCTTCGCTGCAGGACCGGATCAACGCGAACGCCGACCCGGAAGCCGCGCGCAAGGCCTTCATCGCCCGCCAGCCCATGGGGCGGCTCGCCACCGCGGAAGAGATCGCGCCGCTGGTGGTGTACCTCGCGAGCGAGGAGTCGGTGTTCGTCACCGGCCAGGCCTATGCGGTCGACGGAGGCATCACGCTATGAACCAGCTCGATTTCCAGGGGCGGCACGCCATCGTCACCGGCGGCGCCGCGGGGCTCGGCCTCGCGATCGCGCAGCGCCTGCTCGCCTCGGGCGGCAGCGTGTCGCTGTGGGACCGCGACCAGGCCGCGGGCCGGCAGGCGGCCGAGCGCCTGGGCGCCAGCGCCACGTTCGTGCAGGTGGACGTGGCCGACGAGACGTCCGTGCGCGAGGCGCTGCAGTCCACCGTGCGCCGCAGCCGGCGCATCGATGCGCTGGTGAACGGTGCCGGCATCACCGGCCCGAACGTGAAACTGTGGGAATACCCGCTCGGCTCGTGGCGCCAGGTGATGGACGTGAACCTCACGGGCCTGTTCCTCTGTTGCCGCGAAGTGGTGCCGGTGATGCGCGAGGCGAACTACGGCCGCATCGTCAACATCGCTTCGGTCGCGGGCAAGGACGGCAACCCGAACGCCAGCGCGTACAGCGCGAGCAAGGCCGCCGTGATCGCGCTGACCAAGTCGCTCGGCAAGGAGCTGGCCGACGGCGGCGTGCGCGTGAACTGCGTGACGCCCGCGGCCGTGAAGACGGCGATCTTCGACCAGATGACGGAGGAGCACATCGCCTTCATGCTTTCGAAGATCCCCATGGGCCGCTTCGGCACGCCCGAGGAAGTGGCGGCGATGGTGGCGTGGCTGTGCACCGAGGAATGCTCTTTCTCCACCGGCGCCACCTTCGACCTCTCCGGCGGCCGCGCCACCTACTGACAACAACGACCCCAAGGAAACCAACAATGAAACTGGTTCGCTACGGCAACCCGGGCCGCGAGAAGCCCGGCCTCATCGACGCCGACGGCAAGCTGCGCGACCTGAGCAGCATCGTCCCCGACATCGGCCCGGCGCAGCTCGGGCAGGTGGGGCTCGCGCGCATCCGCAAGGCCAACCCGGCCAGGCTGCCGCTGGTGCGCGGCAACCCGCGTTTCGCCTGCCCCGTGGCGCACGTGCCCAAGTTCATCGCGATCGGCCTGAACTACTCGGACCATGCCGCCGAATCGAACATGCCGATCCCCGCCGAGCCCATCGTGTTCATGAAGGCGACGAGCTGCATCCAGGGCGCGAACGACCCCGTGATGCTGCCGCGCGGCTCGGTCAAGACCGACTGGGAGGTGGAACTGGGCGTCGTGATCGGCACGCGCGCCCGCTACGTGCCTTCCAGCAAGGCACTGAACCACGTCGCCGGCTACACGGTGGTGAACGACGTGAGCGAGCGCGAATACCAGCTGGAGCGCGGCTCGCAGTGGGACAAGGGCAAGGGCTGCGACACCTTCGGCCCCATCGGGCCGTGGCTCGTCACGGCCGACGAGATCCCCAACGTGCAGCGCCTGGGCATGTGGCTGGACGTGAACGGCGAGCGCATGCAGACCGGCAACACGAAGACGATGATCTTCAACGTGGCCAAGATCGTGAGCTACTGCAGCCACTTCATGACGCTGGAACCCGGCGACGTGATCACCACCGGCACGCCGCCCGGCGTGGGCCTGGGCATGAAGCCGCCGAAGTACCTGAAGAAGGGCGACGTGATGACGCTCGGCATCGAGGGGCTGGGCGAGCAGCGGCAGCTGGTCGTGCCGTACAAGGCCTCGGCCTGACGCGGCCGGCGGCCGGCTGTCACAATCCGCCGGCCTCGCCCGTCTAGGCCGCATGGACTCCCACGACGCCACCTTCCACGCCCTGCGCCCCCGCCTGTTCGGCATCGCCTACCGCATGCTCGGCGTGCGCGCGGATGCCGAGGACGTCGTGCAGGATGCCTGGCTGCGCTGGAACGCCGCGGACACGGCCGCGCTGCAGTCCGCCGAAGCCTGGCTGGTGACGGTCGCCACGCGGCTCGCGATCGACCGCCTGCGCGCGGCGCGGCTGGAGCGCGAGAGCTACGTCGGCGAATGGCTGCCGGAGCCCATCGTGGAGCTGGACGAGCGCACGCCGGAAAGCATCGCCGAGCGGGCCGACGAGCTGTCGCTCGCCTTCCTGCACCTGCTGGAGCGCCTCGGTCCCGAGGAGCGCGCCGCCTACCTCCTGCGCCAGGCCTTCGACTACGACTACGGCGAGATCGCGGCCATGCTGGAGAAGAGCGAGGCGGCGATCCGGCAGGCCGTGCATCGTGCGACCGAGCGCCTGCGGCTGGAGCGGCCGCGGTTCGACGTGCCGCGCGAGACGCACGAGCAGTTGCTGCGCCGCTTCGTGGCCGCTGCATCCAGCGGTGACCGTGGCGCGATCCGCGCGCTGCTGGCGGACAACGTCTCCGCCATCGGCGACGGTGGCGGCAAGGTGCCGTCGGTGCCCGGCGGCATGCACGGCGCCGACCGCGTGGCGAACCTCTTCTGGGCCCACCACCTGCGGCTGGGCGAACGCATCGAATACCGCCTCGCCACCGTCAACGGCACGCCCGGCTTCCTGCGCATCATCGACGGCCAGGTGGAATCGGCGCAGGCCATCGTCACGGACGGCGAGCGCATCGTGCGGTTCTACGCGGTGCGCAATCCCGACAAGCTGGCGCGCATCGTCGTCGCGCCCTGAGCGCTGTCACACGCGCGCCGCGCGGTTCGTCTTGTGGATGGAAGCAGCGAGCTTCCGTACCGAACAGGAGAACCCCTTGGAGTCCCAGCCCCGCCTCGCCTACCAGGCCCTCGCCCCCCGTGCCACCCAGGCACTCGTCGCCTTTTCCCGCGCGGCCGCGTCCACGCTCGACCGCCGGCTGCACGAGCTCGTGAACCTGCGCATTTCGCAGGTCAACGGCTGCGCCTTCTGCATGGACATGCACGCGGCCGCGCTGCTGAAGATGGACGTCGACCCGCGCGCGCTGCACGTGCTGGCGGGCTGGCGCGAGGCGCACCGCTTCTTCGACGCGAAGGACCGCGCCGCGCTGGCCTGGGCCGAGGCGGTGAATGCCGTGCCGCACCGCAGCCCTTCCGACGCGGAGTTCGAGGAGGCCCGCCGGCATTTCCGCGACGAGGAGCTCGCCGAGCTGACCTTCGCCGTCGGCGCGATCCGCGCGTGGAACATGCTCAACGCGAGCTTCCACCTGCCGGTGCCGGCGAAGCCGTACGCGGTCGGCTAGCGGCGCGGGCATTGCGGTGCCGGCCGCCCGGTGCCATCCTGCGGCTTTCGCAGGACCGCCCACCATGCCCGACGCGAGCGACGCGCCCTTCACCCCGCCCGGCCTGGACCCCGGCCGCTACCAGCAGGCCTTCCCCGTGCTCACTGCTGCCGAGATCGCGCGCATCGAGCGCTTCGGGCAGGCGGTGGGCTTCCGGCGCGGCGAGCGCCTGTACGTCGCGGGTGAACCGGGCCCGGGGCTGTACCTCGTGCGCAAGGGCTCCGTCGCGGCGGTGCAGCGCGATTTCCTCGGCAGCCACGCGCAGGTCGCGCGGCACGGCCCGGGCCAGTTCACCGGCGAAGTCGGGCAGCTCTCCGGCGCGCCGGCCATGGTGGACGGCGTCGCCGAAGAGGACGTCGAGGCGCTGCTGCTGCCGCCCGGGCAGCTGCGCGCCCTGATCATCGCGGAGGCCGACCTGGGTGAGCGCATCGTTCGCGCGCTGATCCTGCGGCGCGTGGCCCTGCAGCAGCAGGGCGCCAGCAGCGTCGTGCTGGTCGGCAACCCGCGGGCCGCGGGCGTGGTGCGGCTGCAGAGCTTCCTGGACCGCAACGGTTTCCCCCACCACGTGCTCGACACCGGCCGCGATGCGCAGGCGCTGGCCTTGCACCAGCAGTCCGGCGCCGCGCCGGACGACGTGCTCGCCGTCTGCGCCGACGGCACGGTCCTGCGCAACCCCGGCGAGACCGAACTGGCCCGCTGCATCGGCATGGTGGACAGCGCGCCGCACGAGGAGCTGTTCGACGTGCTGGTGGTCGGCGCGGGGCCGGCCGGACTGGCGACGGCCGTGTATGCCGCCTCCGAAGGCCTGCGGGTGATGGTGCTGGACCGCCGCGCCTTCGGCGGGCAGGCGGGCGCCAGCGCGCGCATCGAGAACTACCTGGGCTTCCCCACGGGCATCTCGGGCCAGGCGCTGGCCGGCCGCGCCTTCGTGCAGGCGCAGAAGTTCGGCGCGCAGTTCCTGATCCCCGCGGAAGTCGCTTCCCTCGACTGCAGTGCGATGGAACGTGGCGAGCTCGGCGTGCGGCTCGCCGACGGACGCCGGCTGCGGGCGCGCACCGTCGTCGTGGCGAGCGGCGCGCGCTACCGCCGTCCTTCCGTGCCGCGCCTCGGCGAGTTCGAGGGGCGCGGCGTCTGGTACTGGGCCTCCGCGCTGGAAGCGCAGATGTGCAGCGGCTCGGAAGTGGCGCTCGTGGGCGGCGGCAATTCGGCGGGCCAGGCCGCCGTGTTCCTGTCGGGGCACGCGGCGCCCGTGCACATGCTCGTGCGCGGACCCGGCCTGGCGGCGAGCATGTCGCGCTACCTGATCGACCGCATCGAAGGGATCCCCAACATCCACCTGCGCCCGCACACGCAGGTCAGCGCGCTGCAGGGCGACCCCGTCGCCGGGCTCACCGGCGTGCGCTGGCGGCACCGTTCCGATGGCGAGCAGGAAACGCCGGTGCGCAACCTCTTCCTCTTCCTCGGTGCCGATCCGGACACCGAGTGGCTGCGCCATTGCGGGGTGGACCTCGACGCGCAGGGCTTCGTGCGCACGGGCGATGCCGTGGCCCCGCCGGGCACGCGCCGCGCGGCACTGGAGGCGAGCGTGCCGGGCGTGTTCGCCGTGGGCGACGTGCGCAGCGGTTCGGTCAAGCGCGTGGGCGGCGCGATCGGCGAGGGCGCCGCGGCGGTGGCGATGATCCACCAGCGGCTGGCGCAGCCTGCCTAGCGGGCGGGCTTGCTTCAGGCGTACAGCGCGGCGCCCGCCTCCCGCACGCGCCGCGCGCCGTCTTCGCCGAGCGCGCGCACGACCGGCTCCCACAGGCTCGCGTACGGCGGCAGCTCGCCGGGCGGGAAGCTCGTGTGGGGCCAGTCGCTGCCCCAGACCATGCGGTCGTCGAACAACGCGGCCGCGCGGCGCACCAGCGGGTGCAGTGCGCCGTACGGCGCCTGCGCCTGCAGCCGGTACCAGCCCGAGAGCTTGATCCAGGCGCCGCCCGCCGCCAGCGTGCGCAGGACTTCCCAGGTACCGTCGCTGGCGGCGTGGGCAGGCGTCAGGCCAGCCAGGTGGTCCAGCACGAACGGCAGCGCGTGGACGGCCTGCCACTGCGCGAGCTGCTCGAGCAACGCAGGGTGCACGTACCACTGCACGTGCCAGCCCCGGCTGCGCAGGAAGGGCGCGATGCGCGCCAGCGCGGGTGCCACGTCATCGCGCGCGCTGCCCACGGGCGAGACGAGGTTGAAGCGAATGCCGCGCACGCCGGCAGCGTGCATCGCGTCGAGCTCGGCCTGCGCTTCATCGCCGCGCACCACCACGACGCCGCGGTGGCGTCCGTGCGAAGCGCGCAGCGCCTCCAGCAGGAGCGTGTTGTCGCTGCCGTAGACGCTGGGCTGCACCAGCACGAGGTGTCCGCAGCCATGCGCCTGCGCCAGGCCCTCGATCTCGGCGAGCGGCCGCGCGACGGGGCGGTAGTGCGCGCCGGCCGCGGCGGCGCCGGCGTCGAAGACATGCACGTGGGCATCCCAGCCCGGTGCCGGATGCGCAACAGCGGCCATCAACCCAGGACGATGTTGCGCTCGCGGACCACGCGCGCCCACTGCGCCTGCTGCTGCTTCAGGAAGGCCGCGGCTTCGGCGGGGCCGCCGCTGAAAGGCTCGCCGCTCAGGGCGCGCACGCGCCCCAGCACCTCCGGCTCGGCCATCGCCTGCGCGATGGCTTTCGCGAGCCGCTCGCGCACCGGCGCGGGCGTGCCGGCCGGCGCGAGCACGGGGTTCCATTCCAGCACTTCGTAGCCGGGAACGCCGGCTTCCTGCATCGTCGGCACGTCGGGCAGCGCGCGGGCGCGCCGCAGGCTGGTGGCAGCCATCGGACGCAGCTTGCCGGCCTGGATGTGTCCCAGGGAAGACGCCACGTTGGCGAAGAACAGCGGCACCTGCCCCGCGATGACGTCGTTCATGGCGGGGCCACCGCCCTTGTAGGGCACGTGCTGCAGCTTCACGCCGGCACGATCCTCGAACAGTGCTCCCGCCAGGTGCTGCGCCGAGCCGTTGCCGGAAGAGGCGTAGGAGATGCTGCCCGGTTGCGCCTTGGCAGCGCGGATCAGGTCCCGCACCGTCTTCGCTTCGAACGACGGGTTGCACACCAGCACGTTGGGGAACAGCGCCAGCACCGCGAGCGGCGCGAACGCGGTGTTGGTGTCGTAAGGCAGCTTCGCATAGAGCGAGGGATTCACGGCGAACGACGACGCGTCCAGCAGCAGCTGCGTGCCGTCGGGCGTCGCGCGCGCGACCTGGCCGGCGGCGATCTGCCCGCCGGCGCCCGGCCGGTTGTCCACGACCACCGTCTGCCCGAGGGCGCGGCCCATGTGCGGCGCGATCAGGCGCGCCATGAGGTCGGCGCCGCCGCCGGCGGCATACGACACCACGAGCGTGATCGTGCGGCCGCCCGCGATGGGCTCCTGCGCACGCGCGAGCAGCGGCGCGCCCAGGGTGGTTGCGGCGGCGGCGCGCAGCAGCGTGCGGCGGCGGGGGCTGAAGGCGTGTTGCATCGTGTCTCCTCGTGGCAGGACGTCAGGTGATCTGGACCGTGTAGTGGAAGGCGTGCGCGTCGCCGAGCGTGGTGCGCACTTCCACGCAGCGGCCGGCCACGTCGAAGGCGCGGCGCCCCACGCGCGCGCAAGGGTGTCCGGGCGCCAGTTCCAGGTGCGCGGCCTCGGACGCGGCGAGCGTGCCGAAGGCGATCGTGTCCGTGGCCCGCTGCACGTGCACGCCGCAGCGCTGCGCATACATGGGATAGAAGAGGGTGTCCCACTCGGCCGGGGGCAGGTCCGCAAGCGCGGCGAACAGCGGCAGCGGCAGCCAGAGGTCCTCGAGCAGGCAAGGCTTGCCGCCGAGCGAGCGCACGCGCGTGACGTGCAGCGCGGCGCCGCCGCGCTCGAGCGCGAGCTGCTCGGCCACCTCCGCCGGCGGCGTCGCCTTGCGCCGGCTCAGCACCCGCGACGCGGGCACTTCGCCCGAGGCGCCGCCGAAGCGGAAGAAGCGCAGCATGGGCGCGCCCGTCATCGCGGCCCGCACGAAAGTGCCGCGGCCGTGGATGCGCTCCACCACGCCTTGCGCGGCCAGCACTTCCAGCGCGCGGCGCAGCGTGGCCATTGCCACCCCTTGCTGCGCGGCCAGCACCTGCTCGGAGGGCAGCGCCGTGCCGGGCGGCCATTCGCCGGCGGCGATCCGCGTGCGCAGCTCCGCGGCGATGGCGGCGTAGCGGCTGAGGCCCTGGTGGTCCAGGGCGGCTTCGACGGGTGGCAAGTTCTAGTCCTCTAGAGGTCTGGAGGAGCGATTCTGGTCTTGTGCCTGGCAGGCCGGATGAGGGTTATCCCTTGGTTGCGCCCGTTTCGCGACCTGGGGAGCTCTCTCCAGGATCCGCACGACCGAATTCGTGCAAAATAGAACGACCGTTCGTTTTATTTTCCAGGAAATGTCCGTCACCGACCTGCCCCTCAAGCCCGCCCGCGCGCGGGAGGGCAAGGCCTTGCAGAAAGGCCAGCAGACCAAGGCGGCGATCGTGGATGCGGCCCTCGGCCTGGCCACACAGATCGGGCTGGAGGGGCTGTCCATCGGCGCCCTGGCCGAAGTCACGTCCATGAGCAAGTCGGGCGTCTTCGCCCACTTCGGCTCGCGCGAGGAGCTGCAGATCTCCGTGGTCCGCGAGTACCACCAGCGCTTCGAGCAGGAGGTGTTCTATCCCTCCCTGAGCGAACCGCGGGGCCTGCCGCGCCTGCGCGCGATGTTCGCCAACTGGATGAAGCGCACCTCGGTGGAGATCGACTCCGGCTGCATCTACATCAGCGGCGCCGTCGAATTCGACGACCGCCCCGGCCCCGTGCGCGACGCGCTGGCCTGGTCCGTGCAGACATGGCACGAGGCCATGAAGCGCGCCATCGCCATGGCCAAGGCCGAAGCGCACCTCGACGCCGGGACCGACGAGGAGCAGATGCTCTTCGAGATCCACGGCCTGATCCTCGCGCTGCACTACGAGGCGCGCTTCCTCAAGAACCCCGGTTCCATCGCCCGCGCCAACGCGGGTTTCGAAAACATCCTGCAGCGCTACGGCGCCGCAGCCTCGTCCCCCAAGTCCCGCAACGCCCGCGCGGCGAAGAGCAACAAGGAGTCCTGAGCCCATGCCCGTCTACAACCCGCCCCTGCGCGACATGCAGTTCGTCATCCACGAGGTGTTCAACGCCGTGGACGAACTCAAGGCCATCCCCAAGCACGCCGAGGTCGATGCGGACACGATCAACGCGGTGCTGGAAGAAGGCGGCAAGTTCGCCGCGGAAGTCACCTTCCCCCTGAACCGCATCGGCGACGAGCAGGGCTGCAAGCTGGACAAGGAAACGCACGAGGTCAAGACGCCCGACGGCTTCAAGGAGGCGTACGCCAGGTACGTCGAAGGCGGCTGGCCGGCGCTCTCCTGCGACCCCGAGTACGGCGGCCAGGGCCTGCCCTTCGTGCTGAACCAGTGCTTCTACGAAATGCTGAACAGCGCCAACCAGGCGTGGACGATGTACCCCGGCCTGTCGCACGGCGCGTACGAAGCGCTGCACGCGCACGGCACCGAAGAACAGAAGAAGACCTTCCTGCCCAAGCTGGTGTCCGGCGAGTGGACCGGCACGATGTGCCTGACCGAGCCGCACTGCGGCACCGACCTCGGCCTGCTGCGCACCAAGGCCGAACCGCAGGCGGACGGCACGTACAAGCTGACCGGCAACAAGATCTTCATCTCCGCCGGCGAGCACGACATGGCGGAGAACATCATCCACCTGGTGCTGGCCCGCCTGCCGGACGCGCCCCAGGGCAGCAAGGGCATCTCGCTGTTCCTCGTGCCGAAGTACAACGTCAACAAGGACGGCACGCTGGGTTCCCGCAACGGCATCTACTGCGGGGGCCTGGAGCACAAGATGGGCATCCACGGCAATGCCACCGCGCAGCTGGTGCTCGATGGCGCCGTCGGCACGCTGGTGGGCGAGCCGAACAAGGGCCTGCCCGCGATGTTCGTGATGATGAACGCCGCGCGCCTGGGCGTCGGCAACCAGTCGCTGGGCCTGACGGAAGTCGCGTACCAGAACGCGCTGGCCTACGCGAAGGAGCGCCTGCAGATGCGCTCGCTGTCCGGCCCCAAGGCCAAGGACAAGCCCGCCGACCCGATCATCGTGCACCCCGACGTGCGCAAGATGCTGCTGACGGCCAAGGCCTATGCCGAAGGCGGCCGCGCGCTCGCCATCTTCTGCACGCTGCTGCTGGACAAGGAGCTGCACCATCCCGACGCGAAGGTGCGCAAGGACAGCGAGGAAATCGTCGCGCTGCTCACGCCCATCGTGAAGGCCTTCCTCACCGACAATGGCCACATCGCCACCAACGCCTGCATGCAGGTCTTCGGCGGCCACGGCTACATCGCCGAGTGGGGCATGGAGCAGTTCGTGCGCGACAACCGCATCAACATGATCTACGAGGGCACGAACACCGTGCAGTCGCTGGACCTGCTGGGGCGCAAGGTGCTGGGCAACCAGGGCGCCACGCTGAAGAAGTTCGGCAAGCTCGTCGCGCAGCTGGTGGAAGAGGAAGGCGTGAACGAGAAGATGGCGGAGTTCATCAACCCCATCGCCTACCTCGGCGACCAGATGACCAAGTTCACCACCGAGCTCGGTTTCAAGGGCTTCCAGAACCCCGACGAAGTGGGTGCCGCCGCGGTGGACTACCTGCGCGTGCTGGGCCACCTGGTGTTCGGCTACATGTGGGCGCGCATGGCGCAGGTGGCGATCAGGCAGATCGAGGCCGGCAACACCGACCCGTTCTACCAGGCCAAGCTGCAGACCGCGCGCTTCTACTTCGCGCGCCTGTTCCCCGAGACGGCGTCGCTGATGCGCACGGCGCGCGCGGGCGTCTCGAACCTTCTCGACACCGACGCGGCCCTGGCATGAAAGCCCTCCTCGTCCTGGGCGCGGCCGCCTTCGCGGCCGGCGCGTTCGCCCAGGTGACCCCCGTGGGCACCTGGCGCAGCATCGACGACAAGACCGGGGAGGCGAAAGCCGAGATCCGCATTACGGAGAGCGGCGGCGTGCTCACCGGCCGCATCGAGAAGTCGCTGAAGAAGGACACGAAGCCCGACGCCGTGTGCGACGAGTGCAGGGACGAGCGCAAGGGCAAGCCCATCGCGGGCCTCGAGATCATCCGCGGCGCGAAGAAGGCCGAAGGCCAGGACGTGTGGGAGCACGGCAAGATCCTCGACCCGGAGAACGGCAAGGAATACACGCTGCGCCTCGCGCCGGTGGACGGCGGCCAGAAGCTGCAGGTGCGCGGCTACCTCGGTCCCTTCTATCGCACGCAGACCTGGGTGCGGGTGCAGTAAGCAATCGGAATCGCAATGAACAAAGACCAAGACGAACACGCGGCCGTGCAGGCCGCCGCCGCGAAGGCGGGCCCGGGCCGCTTCCTCGTGAAGAAGGTGGCGGTGCTCGGCGCCGGCGTGATGGGCGCGCAGATCGCGGCCCATCTCGTCAACGTGAAGGTGCCGGTGGTGCTGTTCGACCTTCCCGCGAAGGAAGGGCCGAAGAACGGCATCGTGACCAAGGCCGTCGAGAACCTGAAGAAGCTCAAGCCTTCGCCGCTGGGCGTGGCGGAGGACGCCGCGCTGATCCAGCAGGCGAACTACGAGGAGCACATGGGCCTGCTCGGCGAGTGCGACCTGGTGATCGAGGCGATCGCCGAGCGCATGGACTGGAAGCTGGACCTGTACCAGAAGATCGCGCCGCACGTCGCAAAGCATGCGATCGTGGCGTCCAACACGTCCGGCCTGTCGATCACGAAGCTGTCGGAGGCGCTGCCGGAAGCGATCCAGCCGCGCTTCTGCGGCATCCACTTCTTCAACCCGCCGCGGTACATGTACCTGGTGGAGCTGATCGCCACGCCGACGACGAACCCGGAGATCCTCGACCAGCTCGAGACCTTCGTGACCTCCGGGCTCGGCAAGGGCGTCGTGCGCGCCAAGGACACGCCCAACTTCATCGCCAACCGCGTCGGCATCGCCGGCATGCTGGGGACGATGCGCGAGGTGGAGAAGTTCGGCCTGACCTTCGACGTCGTCGACGACCTCACCGGCAAGAAGCTCGGCCGCGCGTCCAGCGGCACGTTCCGTACCGCGGACGTCGTGGGCCTGGACACGATGGCGCACGTGATCAAGACGCTGCAGGACACGCTGTCGGCCGACACCGATCCCTTCTACGGCAGCTTCGGCACGCCGGAGGTGCTGAAGAAGCTGCTGGCGCTGGGCAACCTGGGCCAGAAGACGAAGGCGGGCTTCTACAGGAAGGCCGGGCGCGACATCCTGCGCTTCGAGCTGGAAAGCGAAAGCTACGTGCCGGCCGGCCAGAAGGCCGACGAGGTGTACGGCCGCATGCTGAAGAAGCCTGCGGGCGAGCGCCTGAAGCTGCTGCGCAATGCGACGGGACCCCAGGGGCAGTTCCTCTGGTCCATCCTGCGCAATTCCTTCCACTACGCCGCGGTGCACCTGGCCACCATCGCCGAGACCGCGCGCGACGTCGACCAGGCCATGCGCTGGGGCTTCGGCATGAAGCAGGGCCCCTTCGAGCTGTGGCAGGAAGCGGGCTGGCTGCAGGTGGCGCAGTGGATCCAGGAAGACATAGCTGCCGGCAAGGCGCTGTCGAAGGCGCCACTGCCGAAGTGGGTGTTCGAAGGGCCGGTCGCCGACGCCGGTGGCGTGCACACGGAGCAGGGCTCCTTCAATCCCACGACGGGCAAGTTCCAGCCGCGGCGCGTGCTGCCGGTCTATGACCGGCAGCTGTTCCCCGAGCTGCTGCGCGGCGAAGGCGGCGCGCGTTTCGAGACGGCAGGCACGACGCTGCACGAGGACAGGAACATCCGCCTGTGGACGCTCGACCACCAAGTGCTGATCGCCAGCCTCAAGACCAAGATGCACACCATCAGCCCCGAGGTCTGCGAAGGTCTGCAGCAGGCGGTGGAACTCGCCGAGAAGGAGTACCAGGGCCTGGTGGTCTGGTCGGGCGACGAGCCCTTCAGCGCCGGCGCCGACCTGGAGTCCACGCTGCCCGCGTTCATCGCGGTGGGCGTGGCGGCCATCGAGGATGCCGAAGGCTTCATGCAGCAGACGATGCTGCGGCTGCGCTATGCGGGCGTTCCGGTGGTGTCCGCGATCCGCGGGCTGGCGCTGGGCGGCGGCTGCGAGCTGGGGCTGTACTCGGCCAAGCGCGTCGTGGCGATGGAGAGCTACATCGGCCTCGTCGAAGTGGGCGTCGGCCTGGTGCCGGGCGCCGGCGGCCTGACGTACATCGCGCGCCGCGCGGCGGAAAACGCGGCTGCGAGCACGGACAAGGACCTGCTGAAGTTCCTGACGGAAGGCTTCACCGCCGCCGCCATGGCGAAGGTCGGTACCAGTGCGCTGGAGTCGCGCAAGCTGGGCTACGTGCTGGAGAGCGACGTGATCGTCCCGAACAAGGACGAACTGCTGTATGTCGCGTTGCAGCAAGCCAGGTCGCTGTACGACGCCGGCTACCGCGCCCCGCACAAGCGCATGTTCCCGGTCGCGGGCCGCAGCGCGAAGGCGACGATCATGGGCCAGCTGGTGAACCTGCGCGACGGCGGCTTCGCGAGCGCGCACGACTTCCACATCGCGACGCTGATCGCGAACGTGGTGACGGGCGGCGACGTGGACGCGAACACGCTCGTGACCGAGGAATACCTGATGACCCTGGAGCGCCAGGCCTTCTGCGCGCTGGTGCAGCACCCGAAGACGCAGGAGCGGATCCTGGGGATGCTGAGTACGGGGAAGCCGGTGCGGAATTGACCGCCTTCCTCCCTCCCCCTCTGGGGGAGGGTTGGGGAGGGGGCACGCACGCTACGCATGCAACACCAGTCCACACCCACCGCGCAGCGCAACGCACGCATCTTGCGCAGCGGCATGACGGATTCCGAGCGCAAGCTCTGGTCCGGCCTGCGCGGTGAGCGGCTGGGCGTGAAATTCCGGCGCCAGCATCCGTTCGGCAACTTCATCGCGGACTTCGCGTGTCTCGAGCCGAAGCTCGTGGTGGAGCTCGATGGTTCGCAGCATGAAGGCGATGCCGAGTACGACGCGCGCCGGGACCGCTTCTTCCGCGAACAGGGCTTTGCCGTGCTGCGGTTCCCCAGCAATGCGCCGCTGACGAACCTGGAAGGTGTCTGCGTCGCGATTCAAGAAGAGATCAAGGTGTTGGCGGGCGCTGCCCCCACCCCAGCCCTCCCCCAGGGGGGGAGGGAGCAAGAACAGAAGGACGACCTATGACCAAGCAAATCCAGGACGCCTACATCGTCGCCGCCACCCGGACGCCCATCGGCCGTTCCCACCGCGGCTTCTTCCGCAATACGCGGCCGGACGACCTGCTCGCGACCGTGCTGCGCTCCGCCCTCGCGCAGGTTCCCAGCCTCGACCCCGCGGCCATCGAAGACATCGTCTGCGGCTGCGCGATTCCCGAGGGGCCGCAAGGCCTGAACGTCGCGCGCATCGGCGCGGTCCTCGCCGGCCTGCCCAAGAGCGTCGGCGGCATCACGGTCAACCGCTTCTGCGCCTCGGGCCTCGCGGCGGTGCAGATGGCCGCGGACCGCATCCGCGTCGGCGAGGCCGACGTGATGATCGCCGCCGGCACCGAGAGCATGAGCATGGTGCCCATGATGGGCAACACGCCTTCGCTGTCGCCCACGATCTTCTCCAACCCCGACGACATCGAGAGCTACGGCATCGCCTACGGCATGGGCCTGACCGCCGAGAAGGTGGCCAAGCAGTGGAAGGTGGGCCGCGATGCGCAGGACGAGTTCGCGTACCGCTCGCACATGAAGGCCATCGCCGCGATGAAGGCCGGCGAATTCGCCGGCGAGATGACGGAAGTGGAAGTCGCGGAACGCACCGTCGACCTGGAGTCGGCGGAAGTGGCGATCGCCACCCGCAAGGTGAACCTCGACGAAGGCGCGCGTCCGGACACGACGGTCGAAACGCTCGGCAAGCTCAAGCCGGTGTTCGCCGCGCGCGGCAGCGTCACGGCGGGCAACAGCTCGCAGACCTCCGACGGCGCCGGCGCGCTGATCCTGGCGAGCGAAGCGGCGGTCAAGCGCTTCGGCCTGCAGCCGCTCGCGCGCTTCGTGAGCTACGCCAGCCGCGGCGTGCCGCCGCACATCATGGGCATCGGCCCGATCGAGGCGATCCCCGCCGCGCTGAAGGCCGCCGGCCTGAAGCAGGACGCAATCGACTGGATCGAGCTGAACGAGGCGTTCGCGGCGCAATCGCTGGCCGTGATCCACACGCTGGGTCTCGACGCGAACAAGGTGAACCCGATGGGGGGTGCCATCGCCCTCGGCCATCCGCTGGGCGCCACCGGCGCGATCCGTTCAGCGACCGTCGTGCACGCGCTGCGTCGCAAGAACCTGAAGTACGGGATGGTGACGATGTGCGTGGGGATGGGGCAGGGGGCGGCGGGGATCTTCGAGCGGGTGTGAGTCACCCTCACCCCGACCCTCTCCCGCCAGCGGGAGAGGGAGCAAGAACCGGAGGAGCGAGCATGGAGCGAGTCACCCTGGCGGTTGCGGACGGCGTGACCATCGCCGCGCGCGTGTACGAGCCGCAAGGCCTCGTGCAGGGCAGCGTCGTCATCGGCGGCGCGATGGGCGTGCGGCAGGATTTCTATGCACCGTTCGCCGAGTGGCTCGCGGGGCAGGGCTGGCGGGTCACGACCTTCGACTACCGCGGCAGCGGCGACTCGGCGCCGCGCAAGCTGCGCGGGTTCCAGGCGGACCTCTTCGACTGGACGCTCGACTACGAAGCCGCGGTCGACCATGCGCACGCGGCGCTGCCCGACGCGCCGCTGCACCTCCTGGGCCACAGCCTCGGCGCGCAGCTGCCCGGCCTGCTTTCCAACCAGGACAAGGTGAGCGGCCTCCTCAGCGTCGCTGCGGGCAGCGGGTATTGGCGCGAGAACGCGCCGCAGCTGAAGCGCTACGTCCTCTCCTTCTGGTTCCTCGTCGTGCCGCTCGCCACGCGCCTGTGCGGCTACTTCCCCGGACGCAAGCTGCGCATGGTGGGCAACCTGCCCGCGGGCGTGGTGCTGCAGTGGCGCAAGTGGTGCCTCCACCCGCGCTACAGCGTGGGGGCCGAGGGCGAGCTCGCGCGCCGCGCATATGCCAATGCACGTTTCCCGGTGGTGGCCTTGTCCATCGCGGACGACGAACTCATGACGCTGCAAGGCACGCACAGCCTGGTCAGCCTCTACGAGAACGCGCCGCGCCACGTCGAACGCATCGTGCCCGAGGAGCTCGCCGTGCGCCGCATCGGCCACTTCGGCTCCTTCCGCAGCGAGCACGAAGGCAAGCTGTGGCCGCGCATGGCGCAGAGACTGCGCGAACTCTCGACCCCGGCAGCCGCATGAGCGCGCATCCCTTCGATGCGGCCATCGCGCTGCAGCCGGCCGGCGGCGGCGCGTTCGCGGGCCAGACCAGCCCCGCCTACGCCAACTTCATCGGTCCCTACGGCGGCATCACGGCCGCGCAATGCCTGCAGGCGGTGTTGCAGCATCCGGAGCGGCTCGGCGATCCCGTGGCCTTCACCGTCAACTTCGCCGCGGCCGTCGCGGACGGACCGTTCGAGCTGCGCCCTCGCGCGGCCCGCACCAACCGCTCCACCCAGCATTGGATCGTGGAGATGGTGCAGGGCGACGAGGTGGTCGCGACCGCCACCGCGCTGACCGCCGTGCGCCGGCCCACCTGGGGCGGCCACGAAGCGCACAAGCCGGAAGCGCCGCCGCCGCTGGAAGTGAAGCGCACCACCCGCCGCGGCGTGGCCTGGCTCGAACGCTACGAGATGCGCTTCCTGCTGGGCATGATCCCGCGCGACTGGGACGGCGGCGGCGTCGCCGAAAGCCTCTCGCGCCTGTGGGTCCGCGACGACCCGCCGCGGCCGCTGGACTTCGCTTCGCTTGCCGCACTGTGCGACGTGTTCTTCCCGCGCATCTGGCTGCGCCGCGCGCGCCAGACGCCCCTGGGCACCGTGTCCATGACGGTCTACTTCCATGCCACCGCGGCCGAGCTGGCGGCGGCCGGCGAGGGTTTCCTGCTCGCGCAGGCACGCGGACAAGGCTTCGGCAGCGGATACTTCGACCACGGCGGCCAGTTGTGGAGCGAAAGCGGCTCCCTCCTGGCGACCACCCACCAGGTCATGTATTACAAGGAGTGAGCGGCATGGCTGCAGCATCCGGGCGCCCCGTCGCCGTGGTCGTCGGCGCGGGAGACGCCACCGGCGGCGCGATCGCGAAGCGCTTCGCGCAGGGCGGCTACGCGGTCTGCGCCACGCGCCGCAACCTCGACAAGCTGCAGCCCCTCGTCGACGAGATCCGCGCCGCCGGCGGCGAGGCGCACGGCTTCGCCTCGGATGCGCGCAACGAGGACGAGGTGAATGCGCTCTTCGACGACATCGAGGGCCGCATCGGCCCGGTCGAGGTGTTCGTCTTCAACATCGGCGCCAACGTGCCGGCGGGCATCCTCGAAGAGACCGCGCGCAAGTACTTCAAGATCTGGGAGATGGCCTGCTTCGCCGGCTTCCTCACGGCGCGCAAGGCGGCGCGCTGCATGGCGCCGCGCGGCAAGGGCACGATCCTGTTCACCGGCGCCACGGCTTCCATGCGCGGTTCCGCCGGCTTCGCTGCCTTCGCCGGTGCCAAGGCGGCGCTGCGCGCGCTGGCGCAGAGCATGGCGCGCGAGCTCGGGCCGCGCGGCATCCACGTGGCGCACGTCGTCATCGACGGCGGCATCGACACCGAGTTCATCCGCGAGAACTTCCCCGAGCGCTATGCGCTGAAGGAGCAGGACGGCATCCTCGACCCCGCGCACATCGCGGAGAACTACTGGATGCTGCACCGGCAGCCGCGCGACGCCTGGACCCACGAGCTGGACCTGCGGCCGTGGATCGAGAAATTCTGACGAAGGAGGCTCCATGAAGCACGCCCTCGAGTTCTATTTCGACGTCGGCAGCCCCGCGGCCTACCTGGCGTGGACACAGGTGCCCCGCATCGCGCGCGAAACCGGCACGGAGGTGGAGTACCGTCCCTTCCTCCTCGGCGGGGTGTTCCAGGCGACGGGCAACCGCTCGCCCATGGAGGTGCCGGCCAAGGGCCAGTACATGGTCGACGACCTGCAGCGCTTCGCCCGCCGCTACGGCGTGCCCTTCGCGCACAGTCCGCATTTCCCGATCAACACGCTCGCGCTCATGCGCATGGCGCTGGGGCTGCAGCTGCGCGACCCCCACCGCATGGTTCCGTTCGTGGATGCGGTCTACCGGGCGATCTGGGTGGACGGCAGGAACATGAACGATCCGGGGACGGTGGCGGCCGCGCTGCAGGCGGCCGACTTCGACCCGGAGAAGCTGCTCGCGCTGGCCTCGGACCCCGCGGTGAAGGACGACCTCAAGGCCGCCACGCAGGAGGCCGTGCAGCGCGGCGTGTTCGGCGCGCCGACCTTCTTCGTCGGGCAGGAAATGTTCTGGGGCCAGGACCGCCTCGATTTCGTCAAGGAAGCACTGAGTTAGCCCACCCCCGAAGCGGCCTGCGGCCGCCTCCCCCTCAAGGGGGCGCCACCAGCGGCCCGGCAAAGCCGGTTCCGCGGTGGCACTGGAAGGAACCACCCATGGAGAAACAATGAGCGAAGTCCTCGTCCACGCCGAAGCCGGCGTGATGACCGTCACCCTGAACCGGCTGGAGCGCAAGAACTCCATCACCTCGGACATGTACGCCGCGCTCGCTGATGCCATCGCGAGCGCGAAGGACGATGCGTCCGTGCGCGTGGTCGTGCTGCAGGGCCACGAGACGGTGTTCAGCGCCGGCAACGACATCAACGACTTCCTGAACAAGCCGCCCGCGGGCGAGGACTCGCCCGTCTTCCGCTTCCTGCACGGCATCGCCACCTTTCCGAAGCCGCTGCTCGCCGCCGTGTGCGGGCCGGCGGTGGGCATCGGCACCACGATGCTGTTCCACTGCGACCTGGTCTACGCCGGCGACAACGCGGCGTTCTCGCTGCCGTTCGTGAACCTGGGGCTCTGCCCGGAAGCCGCATCGAGCCTGCTCGTGCCCCAGATGCTCGGTTACCACCGCGCGGCCGAGGCGCTGATGCTGGGCGAGCCTTTCTTCGCGGAAGCGGCGCTCGAAGTCGGACTCGTGAATCGCGTCGTGCCGCCGACGGAGGCCAACGGGTATGCCAGCGCGCAGGCGAGGAAGCTCGCGGCCAAGCCGCTCTCGTCGCTCGTGGAAACGAAGCGCCTGATGAAGAAGGGCCAGCAGCAGCAGGTGCTGCAGCAGATGGCCGACGAAGGCGAGAGCTTCCGCCGCATGCTGGTGGCGCCGGCGGCGAAGGAGGCGTTCACGGCCTTCATGGAGAAGCGCAAGCCCGATTTCACGAAGTTGTAGGCGGGCGGTGAGCGCAGCGAACCCCAGCTCGCTGCGCTTCGCCGATCGCTGGGGTTCACTTCGTTCACCACCAGCCTACGGTCCGGCCGCAGGCATCCAGGAGGAGCCATGGACCTGCGCGGAAAGACCCTCTTCATCACCGGCGCGTCCCGCGGCATCGGCCTCGCGATCGCGAAGCGTGCGGCCGCCGACGGCGCCAACGTCGTCGTCGCGGCCAAGACGGCGGAGCCCAATCCCAAGCTGCCCGGCACCATCTACAGCGCCGCGGAGGAGATTCGCGCCGCCGGCGGCCAGGCCTTGCCGCTGCAGGTCGACATCCGCGACGAGGAGGCCGTGCTCGCCGCCGTGCAGCAGGCCGTGCTCACCTTCGGCGGCATCGACATCCTGGTCAACAACGCCAGCGCGATCAGCCTCACGGACACCGAGCACACGCCCATGAAGCGCTACGACCTGATGAACGGGATCAACGCGCGCGGCACCTACCTGTGCACGCAGGCCTGCCTGCCGGAGCTGAAGAAGTCGGCCGCGGCCGGGCGCAATGCGCACGTGCTCAACATGTCGCCGCCGTTGTCGATGAAGACGCACTGGTTCGCGCCGCACACCGCGTACACGATGGCCAAGTACGGCATGAGCATGTGCACGCTCGGGCACGCGGGCGAGTTCCGGAAGTACGGCATCGCGGTCAACAGCCTCTGGCCGCGCACGGCCATCGCGACGGCCGCGCTGCAGATGATTCCCGGCGTCGACCTGAAGGCCTGCCGCACGCCGGAGATCCTCGCCGACGCCGCGTACCTGGTGTTCACCTCCGACGCGAAGGACGAGCGCAACACGGGCAACTTCCACATCGACGACGCGCTGCTCGCCGAGCACGGGCAGGTGGACCTCGACCGTTATGCGGTCACGCCCGGCAACCGAAAGTTCATCCCCGACTTCTTCGTGGACTGACGTCGCGCGGCTTGTGTCCGCTTCCGGACACAGCCGAGCCAGCGGGCCCCCAAATCGGTGCACGCTGTGTAAACTGCGCCGCATAAAAGCAGAGCCGCGAAAGCGGCGCACAACAAGCGGGAGTCCGCGCACGGCGCGGCGGGAACAAGGGGCTTCATTCATGCGTGGAGATGAAGTTGAGGCTTTCCTTGTGGGTCGTCGCGGCCTTCCTGTTCACCGCCGCAGCTTTCGCGCAGCAGGGCGCCGATGACGGCGAGTGGCGCACGGCCGGCAAGGACCCGGGCCTCACGCGGTTCAGCAGCCTCGCCGACATCAACACCACGAACGTCACGCAGCTGAAGCTCGCGCTGCACTTCCCCACGGGCAACGACCGCGGGCACGAGGCCGCGCCCATCGTCGCCGAGAACACGATGTTCGTGGTGACGCCCTTCCCGAACGTCGTCTACGCCTTCGACCTCGCCAAGTCCGGCTTCCCGCTGAAGTGGACCTTCGACCCGAAGCCGGAGCGCAGCGCGCAGGGCGTCGCCTGCTGCGACACCGTCAACCGTGGCGGCGCGTATGCCGACGGACGCCTGTTCTTCAACACGCTCGACAACCACACGATCGCGCTCGACGCGAAGACGGGCAAGGAGCTGTGGCGCACGAAGCTCGGGGAGATCAAGAACGGCGAGACCATGACCATGGCGCCGCAGGTCGTGAAGGGCAAGGTCCTCGTCGGCAACAGCGGCGGCGAGCTCGGCGTGCGCGGGTGGCTGACCGCGCTCGATGCCGCCACCGGCCGGATCGCCTGGCGCGCCTACCACACGGGGCCCGACAAGGACGTGCTGATCGGCCCCAGCTTCAAGCCCTTCTACAAGTCGGACCAGGGCCGGGACCTCGGCGTGAAGACCTGGCCCGGCGAGGCGTGGAAGATCGGCGGCGGCACGGTGTGGGGCTTCGTCTCCTACGACGCCGAACTGGACCTGATCTACTACGGCACGTCCAACCCCGGTCCGTGGAACCCGGACCAGCGGCCCGGCGACAACAAGTGGGCCTCCGGCGTGTTCGCGCGCCGCCCCGACACCGGCGAGGCGATCTGGTACTACCAGACCAGCCCGCACGACCTGCACGACTACGACGGCATCAACGAGAACGTGGTGGTCGACCTGAACCTCGCCGGCGGCCGGCGCAAGGTGCTGCTGCGCCCCGACCGCAACGGCTACCTGTACGTGCAGGACCGCATCACGGGACAGGTGATCTCGGCGACGCCCTTCGTGCACACGACCACCTCGAGCGGCGTGGACCTGCAGACCGGCGCCCTGCGCTACAACCCGGCGAAGACGCCGCGCGCCGGCGAAACCGTGCGCAGCATCTGCCCCGCCTCGCCCGGCGCGAAGGACTGGCAGCCCTCGGCGTGGTCGCCGCGGACGCGCCTGCTGTACATCCCGCACCAGAACCTGTGCCAGGACGCGATCACCTACGAGGTGAGCTACATCGCCGGCACGCCCTACATCGGCGCCGACCTGAAGATCTACCCCGGCCCGGGCGGCACGCGCGGCCGCTTCACGGCGTGGGACCCGGTGAACCGGCGCAAGGCCTGGGACATCGAGGAGAGCTTTCCCGTCTGGAGCGGCGCCCTCGCCACGGCGGGCGACGTCGTTTTCTACGGCACCATGGACGGGTACTTCAAGGCTGTCGACGCACGCAACGGCCACCTTCTGTGGCAGTTCAAGGCGGAGTCCGGGATCATCGGCCAGCCCATCACCTTCCGCGCCCCGGACGGGCAGCAGTACGTCGCGATCCTGGCGGGCGTCGGCGGCTGGTCCGGAGCGATCGTGTCCGCCGGCCTCGACCCGCGCGATGCCACGGCAGCCGGCGGTTTCGTCAACGCGATGCGCGACCTCCCCGCGAAGACGCGCAAGGGCGGGCACCTGTACGTGTTCAGCCTCCAGGGAGCGGCGAAGTGAAGCGCTTCGCCGTCCTCGCGCTCGCGGCCGCCGCCCTCGCCGTGCATGCCCAGGCCAGCGACGCGCCCGGCACCTTGCGCGTGTGCGCCGATCCGGACAACCTGCCTTACTCGCGCGAGGACGGCAGCGGCTTCGAGAACCGCATCGCCCGCCTCGTCGCGTCCGACTTCGGCGTGCCGCTCGCCTATGCCTGGCTGCCGGACCTGCGCGGCTTCGTGCGCAAGACGATGGGCGCGGGGCTGTGCGACGTCATCGTCGGCGTGCCGGCGGGCTTCGAACGCACGCTCAACACGCGGCCCTATTACCGTTCGACCTACGTACTCGTCGAAGGGCAGGGCGATCCGGCACCGCCGCGGGACTTCGCGGACCCGCGCCTGCGGCGCTGGCGCATCGGCGTGCAGCTGGTCGGCGACGATGCCGCAGCCACGCCGCCGGGGCACGCGCTCGCACAGGCAGGCGCCACCGGCAACGTCGTCGGCTATCCCATGGCCGGCAGGCAGCCGGCGGCCGCGCGCATCTTCGATGCCCTCGACCGCGGGGAACTCGACGCGGCTTTCGTCTGGGGCCCGCAGGCGGGCTACTACGCGCAACGTTCCGCGCGTCCCTTGCAGCTTCACGTCATGCAGCCGCCGTCCACGCTGCAGGAGCAGCGCTTCACCTTCGCGATCGCGATGGGCGTGCGGCGCGGCGACCGCGCGCTGCGCGACCGCCTCGACGACTTCATCGTGCGCCGGCAGCCGGACATCGACCGCATCCTCGCCGAGTACGGCGTGCCGCGCGTGGCGGAGCCTGCGCCATGAAAGCCGCACTCTTCCTGCTGCTGTCCACCGCACTCGTGGTCGCAGGCTGCGAGCGCGAGGAGCGCCACTTCCGGGCCGAGCGGCAGAACACCGGGCCCAACGAATCCGCCGTACGCAACAGCCTCAACCAGCCCGGCATGGCCCTCGGCGGCTACGTGAAGCCGCCTGCCGCCAACATCAGCATGTACGACGACAACGCGTTCGCGGTGAACGAAGGCAAGCGTCTCTACCGCTGGTACAACTGCAACGGCTGCCACGCCAACGGGGGCGGCGGCTACGGACCGGCGCTGATGGACAGCGAATGGCGCTACGGCAGCGATCCCGCGAGCCTCTTCGAGACCATCATGCAGGGCCGCCCCAACGGCATGCCCTCGTTCGGCGGGCACATCCCGGAAGACCAGGTCTGGAAGATCGTCGCGTACGTGCGGTCCATGGGCGGCGGCGTGCGCACGGACGTGGCGCCGTCCCGTCCCGACTCCATCTACCCCGGCAAGCCCGAGAACTTCCGCTCGCCGCAGCCGGCGATCGGGAAGGGCGATTCCCGGGCCGAACAGACGTTCGAGGTGCGGTGATGGATCCCGGAGTGCACGACGCGCTGCATGCCTTCGGCCCCCAGGCCGCGCACCTGGTGGACCTGTGGCGCATCTTCCTGGTCGTCTGCAGCGTGGTGTTCGCCGCGGTGCTGGTGGCGCTGGTCCTCGCGATCCGCCGCGCACCACGCGCGAGCGAGGCGGATCCGCCGGATCTGAGCACCGTCAACCGGCCGGAGCCACGCGTGCGGCGCAACGTCACCACGGCCGTCGTGGCCGCGGTCCTCGGCCTGCTGGCGCTGCTGGTCGCGAGCGTGTTCACCGACCGCGCGCTCACGCGACTGAGCCTGAAGGACGCGATCAACATCGAGGTCACGGCCTACCAGTGGTGGTGGAACGTGAAGTACCAGAACGGCCCGGTGTCCGAGACCTTCAGCACCGCCAACGAGATCCACGTGCCCACCGGCAAGCCGGTCGTGATCACGCTCAAGGGCGGGGACGTCATCCACAGCCTGTGGGTGCCCAGCCTCGCCGGCAAGCGGGACCTGATCCCGGGGCGCACGGCGCAGATCGCCTTCCAGGCGGACCACCCCGGCGTGTACCGCGGCCAGTGCGCGGAGTTCTGCGGCTTCCAGCATGCGTTCATGGCCTTCGAGGTGCATGCGCAGGCGCCGGCGGAGTTCGAGGCCTGGCGGCAGGCGCAGATCAAGCCGGCCGCGCCGCCTTCGGACCCGCAGGCGCAGCGCGGGCTGCAGCTGTTCCAGTCCATCCAGTGCGCGATGTGCCACACGGTGCAAGGCACGATCGCCCAGGCGCGCACCGGCCCGGACCTCACCCACTTCGCCAGCCGCCGCACCATCGCCGCCGGCACGCTGCCCAACACGCCCGGCAACCTGGCGAGCTGGATCGCCGACCCGCACAAGCACAAGCCCGGAGTGAACATGCCCGCGAACCCGCTGTCCGGCGAAGACCTCGCCGCACTGGTGGCCTGGCTGGGGACGCTGAAATGAGCGCGGAACGCACGATGCCCGTCGGGCCGCTGGGCGAGAAGGCGCACCCGACCAAGGGCCGCCTGAAGGACGGGCTCGCCGGCGGCGAGCTGGTCACGCGCGTACTGGACGAAACCTGGAGTGACTGGCCCGGCTTCTTCGGCTGGTTCTGCGTGACCAACCACAAGACCATCGGCAAGCGCTTCATCGTCACCTGCCTCGTGTTCTTCGCGCTGGGTGGCCTGCTGGCGGCGTTGATGCGCACGCAGCTCGCGCGGCCGGGCCAGCCGTTCATGGACCCGGACCTCTACAACCAGGTCTTCTCCATGCACGGCACGAACATGATGTTCCTGTTCGCCGTGCCGGTGATGCAGGCGGTGGCCATCTACCTCGTGCCGCTGATGGTGGGCGCGCGCAGCACCGCCTTCCCGCGGCTGACGGCGTACTCGTACTGGATCTTCCTCTTCGGCGGTTGCATGATCTGGATCGCCTTCTTCTTCAACACGGGGCCGGAGGCGGGCTGGTTCAGCTACGTGCCGCTCTCGGGGCCGGCGTACAGCCCGGGCAAGCGCACCGACTTCTGGGCGCAGATGATCACCTTCACGGAGGTGTCGGGGCTGCTGGACGCGGTGATCATCATCTGCACCGTCTTCAAGCTGCGCGCGCCGGGCATGACGCTCAACCGCATCCCGCTGTACGTGTGGGCGATGCTGGTCACCGCCTTCATGATCCTGTTCGCCATGCCGTCGGTGGCGCTCGCCAGCGCCATGCTGATCATGGACCGGCTGGTCGCGACGCACTTCTTCAACCCCGGCGAGGGCGGCGACGCGCTGCTCTGGCAGCACCTGTTCTGGTTCTTCGGCCACCCCGAGGTGTACCTGATCTTCCTGCCGGGCCTGGGCTTCATGTCCGCCATGATCCCGACGTTCGCGCGGCGGCCCATGTTCGGCTACACCGCGATGGTGCTGTCGGTGATCGCGACGGGCTTCCTGTCCTTCGGCCTGTGGGTGCACCACATGTTCGCGACCAACGTGCCGGAGCTGGGCAAGACCTTCTTCACGGCGATGAGCATGCTGATCGCCATCCCGACCGCGGTGCAGATCTTCTGCTGGATCGCGACGCTGTGGACCGGCAGGCTGAACTTCCGCGTGCCGCTGCTCTACGTGCTGTCGTTCTTCTTCATCCTCGTCATCGGCGGCCTGACGGGCCTGATGCTGGGTTCGGTCTCGCTCGACTCGCAGGTCCACGACACCTACTTCGTGGTCGCCCACCTGCACTACGTGCTGCTCGGGGGCGCCGTGTTCCCGCTGTTCGGCGCCTTCTACTACTGGTATCCCAAGTTCTCCGGCCGCCTGATGTCCGAGCGCCTGGGGCGCTGGGCCTTCTGGTTCATGTTCATCGGCTTCAACGTCGCCTTCTTCCCCATGCACGTGCTGGGGCTGCAAGGCATGCCGCGCCGCGTGTACACGTATGCGCCGGAGATGGGCTGGGGCACGTTGAACGTGGTGGCCACCCTGGGTGCGTACGCGCTCGCGCTGGGCATCTTCCTGGTGCTGGTGAACGCGGTGCGCAGCTGGCGGCACGGCGAAGTGGCCGGCCCGAACCCGTGGGGCGCGAGCACGCTCGAATGGGCGACCGATTCGCCGCCGCGCATGTGCAACTTTCCCGCGATCCCGGTGGTGCACGGCCGCGACCCGCTCTGGCAAGGCGTGCCCGAAGGCCAGCCGGACCACGTCTCCGGGCTCGCCGCGGACCTGCGCGAGCATCTCACGACCACGCTGGCCGATGCGAAGCCCGACAGCCGCATGATCTTCCCGGATTCGTCGCCGTGGCCCTTCCTGAGCGCGGTGGCGACCACGGTGATGTTCATCGGCTCGATCTTCTCGCCGGTGCTCGCCGTGGTGCTGATGGTGCCGCTGGCGGTGGCGCTCATCTGCTGGTTCTGGCCGCGGCCCAGCGAGTCCGCCGAGGAACTGGCCCTGGAGAAGCTGGAATGAGCGGCGCCGAAGTGAAGGGACGCGCGCTCGACGTGCGCGAGCTGCCCACCGTGGTGTTCGGGCACCGCAGCCTGATGTGGTGGGGCACGCTGGGATTCATGGTCGTCGAGGCCACGGTTTTCGCGCTGGCGCTCATGGCCTACTTCTACCTGCGCAGCCACCAGGAGACCTGGCCGCTCACCGCGCCGCCGCCCGACCTGCTGTGGGGCACGCTCAACACGGTCGTGATGCTCGTGAGCTTCCTGCCGGCGCACCTCGCCAAGAAGGCAGCCGAGCACCTGCAGCTGAAGAAGGTGCGGCTGTGGCTGGTGGTGAGCTGCGTCTTCGGCATCGCGTTCTGCGTGATCCGCGGCCTGGAATTCGCCACGCTCAACGTGCGCTGGGACAGCAGCGCCTACGGCTCGGTGGTCTGGCTGCTCCTGGGGCTGCACACCACCCACATCGTCACGGACCTGATGGACACGATCGTGCTCACCGTCATGTTCTTCACCGGGCCGCTGGACGGCAAGCGCTACGTGGACGTGAGCGAGAACTCGTTCTACTGGTACTTCGTGGTGGCGGCGTGGATCCCGATCTACCTCGTCATCTACTTCGGCGCGAGGACGACATGAGGGCGTGGAGCTGGCTCGGGCTGTTGGTCGCGCCCACCGTGGCGCTGGCGGCGCAGAGCACGCTGTACGCCCTGGTCACGCCGTCGTGCAGCCAGCAGGCGCGGCTGGAGATGCATCTCGCGGCGGCGGTGGCGCTCGTCATCGCCGCGGTGTTCGCGGTGATGGCGTTCGCGGAATCGTCCCTGCGCCGCGGCGAGCCCGGCTCTCCCGACCACGACGGCGCGCAAGCGCCGGTGACGCGCCGCTTCCTGGCGGACATCGCGGCGGCCGTCGCGGGGCTGTCGTGCCTCGTGATCCTGGCCATGTGGTTCGCGCTGTGGATGCTGGGGCCTTGCGAGTTGTTCTGATCCTGCTGGCGGCGGCGCTGCCCTTCGCCGCGCTTGCGCACGTGCCGGAGCCCGCCGCGCCGGTGGCGTCGCTCTGGCAGTGGAACCTGGCGCCCTGGCTGCTCGCGCTGCTGGCCGTGTCCGCGGCCGGCTACGGCCTGGGGCTGCGCCGCCTGTGGGGGCAGGCGGGGCGCGGGCGCGGCGTCTCGACGTGGCAGGCGTGGGCGTTCGCGACCGGCTGGCTGGCGGTGGTGGGCGCGCTCGTGTCGCCGCTCGACCCGCTGGGCGGGCGGCTGTTCTCCGCGCACATGGTGCAGCACGAATTGCTGATGGTCGTGGCCGCGCCGCTGCTGGTGGTGGGGCGTCCGCTCGCCACCTGGACCTGGGCCTTGTCGCCCTCGCAGCGCCGCACGGTGGGGCGCCTGTTCCAGGTGCGCGGCTGGGCGTCGCTGTGGACCACGCTGACCGACCCGCTCGTGGCCTGGGCCTTGCACGCGCTGGTGCTGTGGGGCTGGCACATCCCGGGTGCCTTCGATGCGGCGCTGGAGAACGAGGCGCTGCACATCCTGCAGCACGCGAGCTTCCTGGTGACCGCGCTGTTCTTCTGGTGGGCCGTGCTGGGGCACGATCCGCGCGGGCGCTACGGGCCGGGGCACTCGGCGGCCTACCTGTTCACGACGATGATGCACACGGCGGCGCTCGGGGCGCTGCTGAGCCTGTCGCCGACGGCGTGGTATGCCCCGTACATCCCGCGGACGGCGGCGCTGGGCTTCGATCCGGTGGACGACCAGCAGCTCGGCGGGCTGGTGATGTGGGTGCCGGCGGGGATGGCGTACATCGTGGCGGCGTTGTGGGTGCTGGGGGGGATGCTCACGCGGACCAAGGCGTGACGCGGGGGAGCTGGGGTGCGCTGCGCGCAACCCAGCTTACGAAGGACGCGACGGCACGTAGGCTGGGTTTCGCGAACGCGAACCCCAGCGATCCGGCCCCGATTGCCCCCTCACGGCCCCGCCCCTATCATCCCCCGCATGCCCTACATGCTCCTCATCCACGAAGACCCCGCCCAGCGCGGCACGCGCACGCGCGCGGAGGGCGAGGCGGTCTTCCAGCGCATGGTGGACTTCGCCGAGGCGCTGAAGCGCGAGGACAAGCTGCTGGCGGTGGAGTCGCTCGCCGGCCTGCAGGACGCCGCGCGCGTGCGCGTGCGCAACGGCAAGGCGCAGGTGCTCGACGGCCCCTTCGCCGAAGCCAAGGAAATGGTCGGCGGCTTCTTCCTCCTGGATTGCCGCACCCGCGACGAAGCCCTGGCGCTCGCCCGCCGCTGCCCCGCCGCCGAATGGGCGACGGTGGAAGTGCGCGAGACAGCACCTTGTTACATGTAGGAGCGCGGCGGCTGTCGATTCCGCCGTGCGTGCTTCGTCGTGGAGGCAGGAGGACGGCAGGACGCCGCTTCCACCCACCCACGAGGAGCACTCCATGCGTTTCATGATCATCGTGAAGGCCACCCCCGATTCCGAGGCCGGCCGCTTCCCGCCCAACCCCGAGCCGCTGTTCCAGGCGATGGCCGCCTACCACGAGGAACTCGCGCGCGCCGGCGCGCTGCTCGATGCGAGCGGCCTGCAACCGAGCAGCAAGGGCTGGCGCGTGCAGTACGAAGGCGGCAAGCGCACCGTCGTCGACGGCCCGTTCGCCGAGACCAAGGAACTGATCGCGGGCTACACGCTGATCCAGACCCGCACCCGCGACGAGGCCATCGAGTGGACCAAGCGCTTCCCCAACCCGATCGGCGAGGGCGTCTCCTGCCACATCGAGGTGCGGCAGCTGTACGAGATGGACGACTTCGAGGGGCTGCTGAAGGAGGAGACCAAGCAGCGCTTCGAGAAGATCGACATCCGCTGAGGGCGCCGCCATGCTCAAGACCGTCGCCCTCGTCGCCGTGCTCGCCATCGGCGGCGTGCTGCTCTACGCGGCCACGCGGCCGGACACGTTCCGCGTGGCGCGCTCCACGACCGTGAAGGCCCCGCCCGCGAAGCTGCATGCCCTGATCAACGACCTGCACCAGTTCAACACCTGGAACCCGTTCGAGAAGGGCGACCCGCAGGCGCGCGGCGAGTACCGCGGCCCCGCGGCCGGCCCGGGTGCGGCCTACCACTTCGCCGGCGGCAAGTCCGGCAGCGGCAGCCTGCGCATCCTGGAGTCCGCGCCCACGCACGTGCGGATGGAGCTGCACATGCTGCAGCCGATGGAAGCGCTGAACAACGTGCAGTTCACGCTGCAGCCGCAAGGCGACGCCACCGAAGTGACCTGGAGCATGGATGGCGCCACCCCGTTCCTGGGGAAGGTGCTGCACGTGTTCATCGACATGGACCGCATGGTGGGCAGCCAGTTCGAATCCGGCCTCGCCGACCTGAAACAGCGCGCCGAGCGCACCTGAGGACACGAGATGGACAACACCACGGAAGCGGACCGCGAGCTCGCCACGGAGCGCGTGCTGCCGTACTCGCGCGGCGAGGTCTACCGCGCCATCGCCACCCCCGAGCGCCTGGCGCGCTGGTGGGGTCCCGCCGGCTTCACCAGCACGGTGGAGACCTGCGACTTCCGCCAGGGCGGGCACTGGCGCTTCGCGCTGGTCGGCCCCGACGGCAAGAGCCATCCCAACCACAACATCTTCGCCCTCATCGAGCCGGCGCGCCGCGTCGTGATCCGGCACGAGGACAGGACGCACGGCTTCCGCCTGACCATCAGCCTGTCGGACGCCGAAGGCGGCACGCGCGTGGGCTGGCAGCAGGTCTTCGACGACCCTGCCGAACGGGACCGCATGGCGCCCATCTGCGTCCCCGCCAACGAACAGAACCTCGACCGGCTGCACGCCGAGATCGCCTCGCATTCCTGAACACGGAGCCGACCATGGGCCGCAAGATCTTCGTCAACCTGCCGATCAAGGACATGAAGCGCTCGCAAGCGTTCTTCCGCGCGCTCGGCTTCGACTTCAACCCGCAGTTCACCAACGAGCAGGGCGCCTGCATGGTGGTGGCGGAGGACATCTTCGTGATGCTGCTGGTGGAACCGTTCTTCCAGACCTTCGTCAAGAAGCCGATCTCGGACGCGCGGAAATCCACCGAGGTGCTGGTGTGCCTCTCGTGCGATTCGCGCGCCGAGGTGGACGAGCTCGTGCGCAAGGCGCTCGCCGCCGGCGGCACCGCGCCCAACGCGCCGCAGGACCACGGCTTCATGTACGGCCACGGCTTCGAGGACCTCGACGGCCACGTCTGGGAGCTGGCGTGGATGGACCCGGCCGCGGCCCCGCCGCAAGCCTGAGCGCATGCACTCGGCGACGCACCAGGCCATCGCCGCCGTCTGGCGCATCGAGTCGGCGCGCCTCGTCGCCGTGCTCGCGCGGATGGTGCGCGACGTGGGCGTCGCCGAGGAGCTGGCGCAGGACGCGCTGGTCTCCGCGCTGGAGCACTGGCCGCGCGAAGGCGTGCCGGACAACCCGGCGGCGTGGCTGATGACCGCGGGCAAGCGCCGGGCGCTCGACCACCTGCGTCGCGCGAAGATGCAGGACGGCAAGCACGAGGAACTGGGGCACGACCTGGAAGCGCAGGAGGCGCTGGTCGTGCCGGATTTCGTCGACGCGCTCGATGCCGCGCGCCAGGACGAGATCGGCGACGACCTGCTGCGGCTGATCTTCACGGCTTGCCATCCCGTGCTGTCCACCGATGCGCGCGTGGCGCTCACGCTGAAGCTGCTGGGCGGGCTCACCACCCACGAGATCGCGCGGGCCTACCTCGTGCCGGAGCCCACGATCGCCCAGCGGATCGTGCGGGCGAAGCGGACGCTGGCCGAAGCGAAGATCCCGTACGAAACGCCCCGCGGCGAGGAGCTGGAGCGCAGGCTCGCGTCCGTGCTCGAAGTCGTGTACCTGGTGTTCAACGAAGGCTACACCGCCACGGCGGGCGACGACTGGATGCGGCCCGAGCTCGCGCAGGAAGCGCTGCGGCTCGGCCGCATGCTGGCCGGGCTCGCGTCGGAAGAGCCCGAGGTGCACGGGCTCGTCGCGTTGATGGAGCTGCAGGCATCGCGCATGGCGGCGCGCACGGATGCGGAAGGGCGTCCGATCCTGCTGGCCGACCAGGACCGCGGCCGCTGGGACCCGCTGCTGGTGCGGCGCGGCCTCGCTGCGCTGGAGCGGGCGGCGAAGCTCGGGGGTGCGCGCGGGGTGTATGCGCTGCAGGCCGCGATCGCGGCCTGTCATGCGCGGGCGCGTCGCAGCGGGGACACGGACTGGAAGCGCATCGCAGCGTTGTACGGCGAACTGGCGGCGGTGGCGCCGTCACCGGTGGTGGAGTTGAACCGCGCGGTGGCGGTTGGCATGGCGGAAGGGCCGGCGGCGGGGCTGGCGATCGTGGATCGGTTGCGCAGTGAACCTGCGCTGCGGCGGTACCAGTGGTTGCCGAGCGTGCGGGGGGACCTGCTGGCGAAGCTGGGGAGGAAGGAGGAGGCGCGGGAGGCGTTGTTGGAGGCGGCGGAGCTGGCGGGGAATGGGCGCGAAAAGGAACTGCTGCTGCAACGTGCGCGTTCCCTGTAGGCTGGGTTGCGCGGAGCGCACCCCAGCGTTTTGTTGCGGCCGTGATCTGCTGGGGTGCGCTTCGCGCAACCCAGCCTACGTGCGCTTGCGATAGAACTGCGGCGCCAGCCGCTGCACCACCGGCCCTTCGAACGACCACGTCATGCACTGCCCCATGTAGAACGGCGGCTTGCCGCCCTGCGTGGCCGCGGTGTCGTCCTTGCGCCCGCCCTCCGTCGCGCGGTAGTGCGGGATCATCTGGAAAGCCGCCGTCGCCGCGTTGAACACCAGCTCCCGCAGGTGCGTGCAGCCGCCCACGCCGCCGATCGCGCCCTCGATCATCTTGCGCCAGCCGGGCCCCATCGTGAGGCCCACCAGCTTCTGCATCGGCGCGTCCGCAGGCACCTGGCATTCGTCGAACGGCGCGTGGATCGCCGCCGTCTCCACGGCCCGGATCGTGAAGCCGTCGTCCACCGTCAGCCGCACGCGCAGCAGGTGCACGGGCTCGCCCGCGGGCAGCAGGCCGCGTTCGCGCATCTGGATGGGAACGGACTTGGTGTCGCTGAGGGTGCAGTCGATGTCCCAGAGGCCGTCCTCGCGCAGGAAGCCTTCGAAGGTGGTCTTGCGCGTGTGGATGGGGCGGCGGGGGACGGCAGGAGGCAGGTCGCGCATGATGCCGCCTATCTTAGGGCGCGCGGCTCCTACAGTACTTTCCGACTCATCCGACGGGGTCATTCCGGGACCGCCTCTACCGTGGGGCGAGCATGGGAAAAGAACGCAAGACCCCCGGCGAGGAAGCGGACCGTGAACCGGCAGGCGAGGTGCGCGAGCGCGGCTTCGTCCGCGTGCGCGGCGCGCGCGAGCACAACCTGAAGGACGTGGACGTCGACGTGCCCCGCGACGCGCTGGTCGTGTTCAGCGGCGTCTCCGGTTCCGGCAAGTCCTCGCTCGCCTTCGGCACCATCTACGCCGAGGCGCAGCGCCGCTACCTCGAGTCCGTCTCGCCGTACGCGCGCCGCCTGATCGACCAGGCCGGCGTGCCGGCGGTGGACAGCATCGACGGCCTGCCGCCGGCGGTGGCGCTCCAGCAGCAGCGCGGCACGCCCAGCACGCGGTCCTCCGTCGGCAGCGTGACCACGCTCTCCAGCCTGCTGCGCATGCTGTATTCGCGCGTGGGCCACTATCCGCCCGGCCAGGCGATGCTGTACGCGGAGGACTTCTCGCCCAACACGCCGCAAGGCGCCTGCCCGCAGTGCCACGGCCAGGGCCGCGTGTACGACGCGACGGAGGCGTCGATGGTGCCCGACGACGCGCTCACCATCCGCGAAGGAGCGATCGCCGCCTGGCCTCCGGCGTGGCACGGCCAGAACCTGCGCGACATCCTCGTGAGCCTCGGCCACGACGTGGACAAGCCCTGGCACGCGCTGCCGCGCAAGCTGCGCGACTGGATCCTGTTCACCGACGAGACGCCACGCGTGCCGGTCTATCCCGGCTTCACGCCGAAGGAGACGCGCGACGCGAAGCGCAGCCGCATGGAGCCGGCGTACATGGGCACCTTCACCAGCGCCCGCAACTACGTGCTGCACACCTTCGGCACGACGCAGAGCGCGCTGATGAAGAAGCGCGTTTCCCGGTACATGGTCAGCACGGCGTGCCCCGCGTGCCAGGGCAAGCGGCTCAAGCCGGAGGCGCTGTCGGTCACCTTCGCGGGCAGGGACATCGGGGAGCTGTCGCAGCTGCCCATCGAGGAAGCGGCGCGCATCCTGCGGCCGGCGGCGGAAGGCCGGCTGGAGGACGTCACGCCCGCCGGCAGCACCTTGTCGCGGTCGGCTTCGCGCGAAGCCCGCGACCGGCGCGTCGCACGCGGTGGCGCCTCGCACGACGCGGCGCCCGACGTGCGTTTGACCTCGCCGGTGTCCGAGGAGAAGCGCATCGCGGCGCAGCGGCTCGCGCACGACCTGCTCGCGCGGATGCAGACCCTCGTCGAACTGGGGCTGGGCTATCTGTCGCTGGACCGCAGCACGCCGACGCTCTCGCCCGGCGAGCTGCAGCGCCTGCGGCTCGCCACGCAGCTCGGCTCGCAGCTGTTCGGCGTGATCTACGTGCTGGACGAGCCTTCGGCGGGGCTGCATCCCTCGGATGCGGAAGCCCTGCTGGCCGCGCTGCAGCGGCTGAAGGCGAGCGGCAACTCGGTGTACGTCGTGGAGCACGACCTCTCGCTGATGCGGCGCGCGGACTGGCTGGTGGACGTGGGCCCGGCGGCCGGCGAACGCGGGGGCCGCGTCCTGTACAGCGGGCCGCCGGCGGGGCTGGCGGCCGTGGAGGAATCGCAGACGCGGAGACACCTCTTCGACGAGGTCCCGCTGCCGCGCAGGGAGCCGCGTTCCCCTCGCAGCTGGCTGAAGCTGGAAGCCGTCACGCGCAACAACCTGCAGGGGCTGGACGCGGCCTTCCCGGTCGGCTGCCTCACGGCCGTGACCGGCGTGTCGGGCTCCGGCAAGTCCACGCTGGTCACGCGCGCGCTGCTGGAACTGGTGGCGCAGCATCTCGGGAGCGACCTGCCCGACGGCGAGGAGGAAGCCGACGAACTGATGGACCCGAGCGCGCGCGACGGCACGTGGTCCGGGCGCCTTGCCGGCGACACCGGAGCGATCCGCCGGCTCGTGCAGGTGGACCAGAAGCCGATCGGCCGCACGCCGCGCTCCAACCTCGCGACCTACACGGGCCTGTTCGATTCCGTGCGCAAGCTGTTCGCCGCCACGCCGGCCGCGCGCAAGCGCCGCTACGACCCGGGCCGCTTCTCCTTCAACGTGGCGAAGGGCCGCTGCGAGACCTGCGAAGGCGAGGGCTTCGTCTCCGTGGAGCTGCTGTTCATGCCAAGCGTCTACGCGCCTTGCCCCACCTGCCACGGCAGCCGCTACAACGCGCAGACGCTGGAGATCCGCTGGAACGGCAAGACCATCGCGGAAGTGCTGGGCATGACGGTGGAGGAGGCGGTGGACTTCTTCGCGGAAGAGCCTGCGGTGCTGCGGCCGCTGCAGGTCCTGCAGGACATCGGCCTGGGCTACCTGCGGCTCGGGCAGCCGGCCACCGAGCTCTCCGGCGGCGAGGCGCAGCGCATCAAGCTGGCCACCGAGCTGCAGCGCACGCATCGCGGCGACACGCTCTACGTGCTGGACGAACCGACGACGGGCCTGCATGCCTCGGACGTGGACCGGCTGATGGTGCAGCTGCAGCGCCTGGCCGACGAGGGCAACACCGTGGTCGTCGTGGAGCACGAGATGCGCGTGGTGGCCCAGAGCGACTGGGTGATCGACATGGGGCCGGGGGCGGGGGAGCAGGGGGGGAAGATCGTGGCGCAGGGGATGCCGGAGGAAGTGGCGAAGGTGAAGGGGAGCAGGACGGGGCCGTACCTGGCGGAGGAGTTGAAGGGCGGGGGGTGATGTTGGGGTGAAGGGGCGGCCATGCTGGGGGGGTGAAGGGTGGGCGGTCATGCTGGGGTGCGCTGCGCGCAACCCAGCCTACGAACGGCCGGCCCGTAGGCTGGGTTGCGCGCAGCGCACCCCAGCTCCCCTCCCCCCGTAGGCTGGGTTGCGCGAAGCGCACCCCAGCTCCCCTCCCCCCGTAGGCTGGGTTGCGCGAAGCGCACCCCAGCTCCCCCCACCCCTTCCAATTTCCCCAAGCACTTGCTTGCCGTAATTCCGGCGCTCTGCTACCGTGCGCGGCATGCACGCCGCCCCGGCCCGTCCCACCGCGCCCGCGAAGCGCCCGCGCGGGCGTCCGCGCAAGACGGTGGACGAGCGCGACGACGGCAACCGGCGGCGCGCGCTGATCGTCGGCGCGGCACGCCTGTTCCGGCGCAAGGGGTTCGACGGCACCAGCACGCGTGACATCGCTGCGGCCGCCGGCATGCAGAGCGGCTCGCCCTTCTACCACTTCCGCAGCAAGCAGGCGCTGCTCTTCGCCGTCATGGAGGAGGGCATGCGCCACGCCGTGGAGCGCCAGCGCGAGGCGATCGCGGCGGCGGGCATGGAGCAGCTCCCGCCGCCCGAGCAGCTGCGCCTGCTCGTGCGCCACCACTTCCAGGTGCTGCTCGGCCCCGGCAGCGACTTCATTCCCGTGATGCTGTACGAGGCCCGATCGGTCTCTCCGCGGCAGCGCACGTCCCTCGCGCAGCTGCAAGGCGAGTACGAGCAGGCCTGGATCCCCGTGCTGGAGGCGCTGCATGCTGCCGGCCGGCTGCAGGCCGACGTCAAGCTGGCCCGCCTCCTGATCTTCGGCGCGCTGAACTGGTCGGTGCAGTGGTTCGACCGCCGCAAGGGTGCGACGCTCGACGAACTCACGGCCGCCGCGCTGGCCCTTTTCATCGGAGAACGCGCATGAGCGGCCCTTATCGTTCGGTGTTCGCACCGGGTCTCTTCCGCGGCCAGGTGGTCGTCGTCACCGGCGGCGGCTCCGGCATCGGCCGTTGCACCGCGCATGAGCTCGCGTCGCTCGGCGCGCACGTCGTGCTGATCGGCCGCAAGGTGGAAAAGCTGCACGACGTGGCCGGCGAGATCGTCGGCGACGGCGGCCGCTGCAGCTTCCACGCCTGCGACATCCGCGAGGAGGCGGCGGTGCAGGACGTGGTGCAGGCCATCGTGGTGGCGCACGGGCGCATCCACGGCCTCGTGAACAACGCCGGCGGCCAGTTCATCTCGCCCGTGGAGAAGATCAGCGCCAAGGGCTGGGACGCCGTCGTCGCGAGCAACCTCACGGGCGGCTTCCTCATGGCGCGCGAGTGCTACCTGCAATCCATGCAGGAGCACGGCGGCGCCATCGTCAACATCGTGGCGGACATGTGGGGCTCCATGCCGGGCATGGCGCACAGCGGCGCGGCGCGCGCGGGAATGGTCAGCTTCACGGAGACGGCGGCGCTGGAGTGGGCGAGGAGCGGCGTGCGCGTGAATGCGGTGGCGCCGGGCTACATCGCGTCCAGCGGCATGGACCACTATCCGCCCGAGGCGGCGGACATGTTGCGCGAGATGCGCTCCACCGTCCCGGCAGGTCGCTTCGGCATGGAAGCGGAGACGTCGGCCGGCATCGTGTTCCTGCTGTCGCCCGCCGCGTCCTTCGTGAGCGGCAGCGTGCTGCGCATCGACGGCGCGCGGCCGCAGGTGCGCCTCGGCTGGGGCCAGGTCGCCGCGCCCGCCGAGGCGCAGCAGCGCGATGCCGTGAAGCCCTTCGACGGCTTCCACCGCGCCACGGTGCCGAAGGTGCTCCGCTGATGCACTTCTCCTCCACCTGGAACCCGGAATCGGCCGTCGCGCAGCAGCGGCGCGAGGCGATGCTGGCGCGCGTCCGCGCGTTGCGGGCGCTGGAGCAGCGCGCCGCCGACCGTTCCGCGGAAGCGCGCGCGGTGTTCGAGAAGCGCGGGCAACTGCTGCCGCGCGAACGCGTCGGGCTGCTGCTCGACCCGGGCGAGCCTTTCCTGCCGCTGTGCACGCTCGCCGGTTACCTGCAGGACACCAAGGAGGCGGAGGCGTCGATCCCCGGCGGCGGCATGGTCGCCGGCATCGGCTTCGTGCGTGGCGTGCGCTGCATGGTCGTGGCGAGCGACTCCGGCATCGATGCCGGCGCGATCCAGCCCATGGGGCTGGACAAGATCCTGCGGCTGCAGGAGATCGCGCTGCTGCACAAGCTGCCTTTCCTGCACCTGGTGGAAAGCGCCGGCGCCAACCTGATGCGCTACCGGGTCGAAGGCTTCGTGCAGGGCGGCGCGCTGTTCCGCAACCTCGCGCGGCTTTCGGCGGCGGGCATTCCGGTGATCACCGTGCAGCACGGGTCGGGCACCGCGGGTGGTGCCTACATGCCGGGGCTGAGCGACATCGTGATCATGGTGCGCGGCCGCTCGCGTGCGTTCCTGGCCGGGCCGCCGCTGCTGAAGGCGGCGACGGGCGAGGTGGCCACCGAGGAGGAGCTCGGGGGCGCGGAGATGCACACGAGCGTGTCCGGACTGGGCGAGTACCTCGCGGAAGACGACCGGCAGGCGCTGGGGATGGCGCGGGAGCTTGTCGCCTCGCTGGGGTGGAAGCAGCAGCGGGCGAAATTGGAATCTGACCCCCATTCGGAAGACCTGGTCACGCTGATGCCTGCCAACCTGCGCGAACCCGTGGACATGCGCGAGGTGATGGTGCGCCTGGTGGACCAGGGAACGCTGCTGGAATTCAAGTCCGCGTACGGCGCCGCGACGGTGTGCGCGCAAGGCAGGATCGGCGGGCATGCCGTCGGCTTCGTGAGCAACAACGGACCCATCGACGTCGCCGGTGCCAACAAGGCCACGCACTTCATCCAGTGGATGTGCCAGCTCGGCCACCCCATCGTGTACCTGCAGAACACCACCGGCTACATGGTGGGCAGGGACAGCGAGCAGGCCGGCATGATCAAGCACGGCAGCAAGATGATCCAGGCGGTGACCAGCGCCACCGTGCCGCAGGTCACGATCCAGTGCGGCGCCTCCTTCGGCGCCGGCAACTACGGGATGTGCGGGCGCGCCTATGCGCCGCGCTTCCTTTTCAGCTGGCCCAGCGCCCGCACTGCCGTGATGGGCGGCGAGCAGGCGGCGCGCACCATGCAGATCGTCACCGAGGCGGCGCTCGCGCGCAAAGGGCAGGTGCCGGACCCGGCGCAGGCGCAGGCGCAGTTCGACAAGATCGTCGGCGTGTTCGAGCAGCAGGCGGACGCCTTCCACACCTCGGGCCTGCTGCTCGACGACGGCGTGATCGACCCGCGCGACACGCGGGCGGTGCTCGCCTTCTGCCTGGACACCATCGCCGAGGGGGCGGCGCGCGAGCTGCGTCCCGTGCAGTTCGGCGTCGCCCGCATGTGAGGAGAGACGGATGCACTACAGCCACGAGCACCTCGAGATCCAGAAGACGCTGAAGCGCTTCATCGCCGAGGAGATCAATCCGCACGTGGACGAGTGGGAAGAGGCGGAGATCTTCCCGGCGCACGAGGTGTTCAAGCGGCTGGGGCAGCTCGGGCTGCTGGGGCTCACCAAACCGGAGGCCTATGGCGGCGCGGGGCTGGATTACTCCTATTCGGTGGCCATGGCGGAGGCGCTGGGGCACATCGAATGCGGTGGCGTGCCGATGGCCATCGGCGTGCAGACGGACATGGCCACGCCGGCGCTGGCGCGCTTCGGCAGCGAGGAACTCAAGCGCGAGTTCCTGGCGCCTGCGATCGCCGGAGAGATGGTGAGCTGCATCGGCGTGAGCGAGCCGGGCGCCGGCAGCGACGTGTCCGGCGTGAAGACCCGCGCGCGCAAGGACGGCGACGACTACGTGATCACCGGCCAGAAGATGTGGATCACCAACAGCCTGCAGGCCGACTGGATGTGCATGCTGGTGAACACTGGCGAGGGCCCGGTGCACAGGAACAAGAGCCTCGTGATCGTGCCGATGCGCGAGAACGGCAAGCTGCGCCCCGGCATCGAGGTGGCGCGCAAGATCCGCAAGATCGGCATGAACAGCTCCGACACGGGGCTGATCTGGTTCGACGAGGTGCGCGTGCCGCAGCGCTACCGCATCGGCGAGGAGGGGCAGGGCTTCATCTACCAGATGCAGCAGTTCCAGGAAGAGCGCCTGTGGGCGGCGGCGAGCTGCCTGCAGTCGCTCACCAACTGCATCCAGTGGACCATCGAATGGGCGCAGGAGCGCAAGCTGTTCGGTGCCAGCCTGGCCGACCAGCAATGGGTGCAGTTCAAGCTGGCGGAGTGCAAGACGGAAGTGGAGGCGCTGCGCGCGCTGACCTACCGCGCCTGCGACCTCTACGTGCAGGGACAGGACGTGCTGGAGCTCGCGTCCATGGCCAAGCTGAAGGCGGGCCGCCTGAACCGCATCGTGCCCGACACCTGCCTGCAGTTCTGGGGCGGCATGGGCTTCACCTGGGAGAACAAGGTCTCGCGCATGTACCGGGACGGGCGGCTCGCGTCGATCGGGGGCGGGGCCGACGAGGTCATGTTGCAGATCCTGGCCAGGATCATGGGGATCGCCAAGCGCCCCGGCGCTGCCTGAGATGAAGATCAAGAGGCTGCTGGTCGCGAACCGGGGAGAGATCGCCCGCCGCATCTTCCGCACGGCGCATCGCCTCGGCGTGGAGACCGTCGCGGTGTACTCGCAGGCCGACGCGCAGGCCTTGCACGTGCGCGAGGCCATGGCTTCCGCGCCGCTCGGAGGCAGCGCGCCGGCGGACTCCTACCTGCGCATCGACAAGCTGGTGTCCGCCGCGCGCAGCACCGGCGCCGACGCGGTGCATCCCGGCTACGGCTTCCTCAGCGAGAACGCGGAGTTCGCGCAGGCCGTGGAGGATGCGGGGCTCACCTGGATCGGGCCGCCAGCCGGGGCAATCCGCACGCTGGGCAACAAGTCGCGTGCGAGAGAGCTCGCGCTCGCACGCGGCATCCCTTGCCTGCCCGGCTACCAGGGCGAGGACCAGTCGGACGAGCGCCTGCTGCACGAGGCGGAGGCGATCGGCTTCCCGCTGATGGTGAAGGCGGCCGCGGGCGGCGGCGGGCGCGGCATGCGGCTGGTGACGGAGGCGTCGCAACTGCGCGCGGCGCTGCAGGGCGCGCGTTCGGAGGCGCAGTCCGCGTTCGGCAACGGCGACCTGCTGCTGGAGAAGGCGCTGCTCGCGCCGCGGCACGTGGAGGTGCAGGTCTTCGCCGACATGCACGGCCACTGCATCCACCTGGGCGAGCGCGATTGCTCCGTGCAGCGGCGCCACCAGAAGATCATCGAGGAGACGCCGAGTCCGGCGGTCGACGCCCAGTTGCGGGAAGCCATGGGGCAGTGCGCGATCGATCTCGCGAGCGCGGCGGGCTATGTGGGTGCGGGAACCGTCGAATTCCTGCTCGATGAGCAGGCCGGCTTCTGGCTGATGGAGATGAACACGCGCCTGCAGGTGGAGCACCCGGTGACCGAGATGGTCACGGGGCTCGATCTCGTGGAGTGGCAGATGCGCATCGCCTGCGGCGAGCGGCTGCCGGCGCGCCAGGAAGACCTGCGCTTCCATGGCCATGCGATCGAGGTGCGCCTGTGCGCGGAAGACGAGAACTTCACGCCGCACGCGGGCACGGTGCTGCACTTCGCGCCGCCGGTGGCCGTGGAGCGCCGCGGCATGGGCCTGCGCTTCGACCACGCCTTGCATGCCGGGCTGCAGGTGCCGCCCTGGTACGACTCGCTGCTGGGCAAGCTGGTGGCGCATGCGCCGACGCGCGCCGAAGCGATCGCGAAGCTGGCGTCGGCGCTCGATCGACTGGAGGTGCTGGGGCTGCCGACGAACCGGCGTTTCCTCGCGGCCTGCCTGCGGCATTCGGTGTTCCGCAGCGGCGAGGCCCGGATCCCTTTCCTGTCGGAGCACGGCGATACCCTCCGCCGCCAGCTGGAGCAGGAGGAGTTCGGCGTGGCTGCGGAGGCCGCGTTTTCCGCGGTGCTGCCGCAAGGCGCCGCGGGCGCGCTCGCGTCGCCGTTCGACCGACCGCTGCGCATCGCGCATCGCGGCGCGCTGTTCGACGTGCCGGTGTGCGAGGCGGAGGGTGTCGCCGGCGCGCAGGCGCGGGTGGTGGAGATTCCCGGCGGTGGCTGGCACGTGCAGGTGGGCGTGGTCGATCTCTTCCTGCGCGACGCTTCGTTCGACCCGCCCTTGCCGGAAGGTGGCGGGACGGGCGACGGCGAGCTGCGCGTTCCCTTCAACGGCAAGGTCGTCGCGGTGCATGCGCAGCCGGGCGACGCGGTGCGCAAGGGGGACACGCTGGTCGTGATCGAGTCGATGAAGCTCGAACACGCGCTGGCCGCCACGCGCGACGGCGTCGTTCGCAGCCTCCACGTGCAGGCCGGCCAGCAGGTCGCGCCCGCGCAGCTGCTGGTGACCGTGGCCGAGGCGCAGGCGTGAACGCGGAGCTGCGCGAGGACGTCGCGGCGCTGGAGGACACCGTCCGGCGCTTCACGCTGGAGCGCATCGTGCCGAACGTGGAGCGCTGGGAGGAGGCGGGCGAGGTGCCGCGCAGCCTGCACCGCGAGGCCGCGGCGCTCGGCCTGCTGGGCATGGGCTACCCGGAGGCGCTGGGCGGCACGCCGGCGCCTTACGCGCTGCGCAATGCCTTGTCCGTCGCGATGAGCCGCCATGGCGGCAGCGGCGGCGTGATGGCGGCGCTCTTCTCCCACAACATCGCCTTGCCCCCGCTGCTGCGGCATGGCAGCGAGGCATTGCAGCGCGAGGTGATCCCGCCCGTGCTGCGCGGCGAGCAGGTCGCCGCGCTTGCGATCACGGAGCCGGGCGGCGGATCGGACGTGGCGGCGCTGTGCACGCTCGCCAGGCGCGAAGGCGACGAATACGTCATCGACGGCGAGAAGACCTTCATCACCTCGGGCGTGCGCGCGGACTGGATCACGGTCGCGGTCCGTACGGGAGAGCCGGGCACGCGCGGGTCCGGCGGAATTTCCATGCTCGTGGTGCCGGGTGACGCCCGCGGCCTGGAGCGCACGCGGCTGGCCAAGATGGGGTGGCATGCGAGCGACACGGGCCAGCTCCGCTTCGATGCCGTGCGCGTCCCCGCCCGCTACCTCGTGGGCGAAGAAGGCGCGGGCTTCCGCATGATCATGGGCAACTTCAACGGCGAGCGCCTCGCGATGTCCGCGATGGCGCTCGGCTTCGCCGAAGCGTGCTTCGACGAGGCGCTCGCCTGGGCGCGCGAACGCCGCACCTTCGGCACGGCCCTGGTCGAGAAGCAGGTGATCCGCCACAAGCTGGTGGACATGCAGATGCGCATCCACTCCACGCGTGCGTGGCTGGACGCCGTGACGGCGCTCGCGGACGAAGGGGAAATTGGAATCTGACCCCAATTTGGTGGGGCAGGTGTGCACGTTGAAGAACCACAGCACGCAGGCCATGCAGTTCTGCGCGGACGCGGCGGTGCAGGTGCTCGGCGGCATGGGCTTCATGCGCGGGACGAAGAGCGAGCGGATCTACCGCGAGGTGAAGGTGATGATGATCGGGGGCGGCGCCGAGGAGATCATGAAGGACCTCGCGGCCCGACAATGGGGACTATGACGCGCCACCCACCTGCCATCCCGCCGCAGTTCGAGGACGAGTTCATCACCGGCCTGCGGGCGATCTTCGAGGAGAAGATCGTGTTCAACAGCGTGCTGGGGCTGCAGGTCGTGGAGCTGCGGCCGGAGCGCGTGGTCGGCCGCATCGCGATGAAGCCGGAGCTGGTGGGGCACTACAGCTTCAACCGGCTGCATGGCGGCGTGATCAGCGCGGGGCTCGATGCGATGGGCGGGCTCGCCGTGATGGCGGCCATCGGCGCGCGGCACATGGACGAAGCGCCGGTGCAGCGGCTGCACCGCTTCGGCAAGCTGGGAACGATCGACCTGCGGATCGACTACCTGCGCCCGGCGATCGGGGACGCCTTCGAGCTGCGCGCCGAAGTGCTGCGCCTGGGCTCGCGCGTGGCGAGCACGCGCATGGAGTTCCTCGGTTCCGAAGGCCGCCTGCTGTCCACGGGCGCCGGCGCGTACATCATCTCCTGAACGCGCTGCGGACGCGGCCGCGCGGGAGCGCCGAAGTCGATGGGCGTGCCCTCCCGGCAGGCATTCGCTTCGGCACGCAGCGCCAGCACCTTGGCCCGCATCGCCGCGTCGGGCGGCGCGCCCCGTCCCAACAGATGCTGCAGGTCGGCACGGAGCAGTTCGATTTCGGCCGCGCATGCCGCGGCGTGCGCCTCCCGCCAGCGGGCAAGCGCGCGGGTCTGCGAGCGCAGCAGCAGCTTTTCGTCGATCGTCATGGACGAGCGCACCATCCCGCGCGCCATGTCGCGTTGCTGTAGGACGAAAGCTTGAGCGCATGGAGGACAGTCCTACGATGGGGCAGCTGGACGCTGGGCGCGCATGTCAAGATGGCGCCCTTTCGCGCGGTCAGGGGACCGTGCAGCAGAGGACATCCATGACGACAAGGCACGCCGGCGACATCGCTGTCGTCGGCCTGGGGGTGATGGGGATCAACCTGGCGCGCAACCTCGCGCGCCACGGGTTCACCGTCATCGGTTTCGACCTCGACGAAGGCAAGCGCGCGCAGTTCGAGCGCGGTGACGGGGAGGGCGGCCGCCAGCAGGCCGCCGTCTCGCTGCGGCAGATGCTGGACCGACTGGCGTCGCCGCGCCGCATCCTGCTGATGGTGCCCGCGGGCGCCGCCGTGGACGCGGTGATCGACGACCTGCGCCCGCTGCTCGCGCCCGGCGACGTGATCGTCGACGGCGGCAACACGCGCTACACGGACACGCAGCGCCGCATGGCATCGCTCACCGGCACCGGCATCCTCTACGTGGGCGCCGGCGTGAGCGGCGGGGAGCAGGGCGCGCTGCTCGGCCCCTCGATCATGCCGGGCGGTGACCCGCAGGCCTGGCCGGTGGTGCAGCCCGTGCTGCAGGCGATCGCCGCGCGCGCCCCGGACGGCACGCCGTGCTGCGCCTGGATGGGCGGCGGGGCTTCCGGCCACTTCGTGAAGATGGTGCACAACGGCATCGAGTACGCCGACATGCAGCTGATCTGCGAGGCGTATGCGCTGATGCGCGAGCTGCTCGGGCTCTCCGTGCCGGCCGCCGGCGAGGTGTTCGCCGAGTGGAACCGCGGCGAACTCGAAAGCTACCTCACCGCCATCACGGCGGACATCCTCTCGCGCGTCGACGGCGAGTCGGGCCAGCCGCTGGTGGACCTGATCCTCGACACCGCGGAACAGAAAGGCACCGGCAAGTGGGCCACGCAGGCGGCCCTGGACCTCGGCGTCGCTGCTCCCACGATGGGCGAAGCGGTGTTCGCGCGTGCGCTCAGCGCGGCGAAACCGCTGCGCGTGCAGGCGGCGCAGGTGCTGCCGGGGCCGCAAGGTGCGCCCGCGGCCGCGCCGCAGCTGGTGGAGTCGCTGCGCGTGGCGCTCCTCGGGGCGCGGCTGTGCGCGTACGCGCAGGGCTTCCAGCTGCTGGCCGCGGCCGATGCGGAGTACCAGTGGAGCCTGCCGATGGCCGACATCGCTTCGGTGTGGCGCGCCGGTTGCATCATCCGCGCGCGGCTGCTGGAAGACATCCGCGCCGCTTTCGCCGCGGAGCACGTGCCTGCGAACCTGCTGCTCGCGCCGGCCCTCGCGCCCACGGTGGCGCGTTGCCAGCAGGCGATGCGCGAGGTGCTGTCGGCGGCCGTCATGCGCGGCGTGCCCGCGCCGGCCTTCGCGAGCGCGCTCGCCTACTACGACGGCCTGCGCAGCGCGCGCCTGCCGGCGAACCTGCTGCAGGCCCAGCGCGACTACTTCGGCGCCCACCGCTACCAGCGCGTGGACCGCCCCGGCAGCTTCCACACGGAGTGGACGACGTAGGGGTGCAGCCTTCGGCTGCGCACCCTAAGATTTCTCGAACTGCAGCGAGGGGTTCTCCTGCTCGAACTTCTGCAGCTGCGCCTCGGCCTCGTCGAGGCCCAGGTTGTGGCGGTGGCGCAGGCGGTCGAGGAAGTTCTCGCGGTGCTGCAGGCCGTGGTGGACGTCCTCTTCGGTCAGGAGCGCCCATTCGGTGCGGATGCGGACGATCAGGTCGGGAGTGCCGGCGTTCATGTGCTTCTCCATCTACGCGGGGGCCCTTGCACTCTAGGGCCGCCGGCGGCGCGCCCCTTGACGAGGATCAAGCGCCCTTGGCCGCCTTGACCACCGCGCGCGAAAGCTGCCCGAAGTGGCGCAGGGCGGCGTCGCTCAGCTCCACCTGCTTGCGGCGGGCGTCCTCGGTGTCCGCGAGCACGATCCAGCCCTTCTCGCGCATGGACTTCAGGCGGCCGTGGATGGTGGCGGGGGCGCCGAGTTCGTCCTTCGCCATCATGTCGCGCACGGACAGGCGCTCGCCGGCGCGCGTGGCGCGCGCCACCCAGGCGAGGATGCGTTCCTCGAGGGGATCGAGCGGGGGCAGGGAAGGCAGGCCGCGGATCGCGTCGGCCAGCTGCAGGAAGCGCAGGTAGACCTCCGCGCCGCCCCGGACCTTGTTGTTGGAACTCTCGCGTCTCACCGGCCCATTGTGCTCTAAAAGAGACGGTTGTCGGCTGCTGTACCATGGGCGGAACCATGGTCCGCCCGACGTCGTGAGCCTCGCGCAGTGCCGCCTGCAGGCGCTGATGGTGCTCGCCACCATCCTGCTGTTCAGCGCCATGCTGGCCCTGAACGAGTGGCTGTTCCGCTGGCTCGAGTTCGCGCCGGGCATCAACTTCGTCTACCTCCCCGCCGGCATGCGGCTGCTGTGCACGCTGCTGTTCGCCGAGGCCGGCGCCGTGGGCCTGCTGGCCGTCTCCTGGGCGGTCAGCTTCCTCCTGTTCTTCCCGGGCCAGTTCGAACGCCCCTTCGTGGGCGGGATCATCGCCGCCGCGGCGCCTTATTCGGTGTACCGGCTGGCCCGCTGGCGTTACGGCCTGCACGCCTCGCTGGCCAACCTGACGGCGCCCCGGCTGCTGGTGCTGGTGTTCGCTTACTCCGTCGCCAGCCCGCTGCTGCACCACCTCTACTTCGCGTGGGCGGGGCAGGACGCGCTGCTCCGCAGCTTCCTCGCCATGTTCGTGGGCGACCTCGCCGGGACCCTGCTGGTCATCTACGGCATCAAGGCGCTGCTGTCCCTCGTGCCGGCTCCCATACTCCGAACGGGGGTTTGACGGCCGGGCTGCGCCGCCGCTAGCCTCGGACGTTTCGTTCTGGAATCTGATCCGAATGCGGTTGGCGGCGCGGTGTCACGGCGAGCAGGTGTGCAGGCAGGACCTCCATTGCCAGGGGTGCCGTGCCGCCCTGGCGTCCCCGTCTTCCCAGGCGCTCACCCTGCAGCCGGGGATCCCGGTGCGCCGCTACGGCACGGTGCCGCCGCTGGACGACGAGCCGGCGTGGGTGGTGGAGCCCCTGGCGAGCGGCGAGGCGCCTCGCACCATCGCGGAATACGGCGGCACCGCGGTGCTGCTGGCCGCGGCGGCGGCGGCCGCCGTGGCGGGCTGGCTGCTCTACGCACACTGAGCCGGCGGAACCCTGCACGCTATCCGGCCCTTGCGAGAAGGGCTGCCACCGCCTCACGGCTCTGTCTCCCCAGCTCCAGCACGTCGAGGTTCGGCACGCGCCCGTCGCGCACCACTTCCTTGCCCGCGACGAACAGGTAGCGCAGGTCCGCAGTCCCGCCGCTGGCGACCGGCCCGATCGCCGGATCGTGCAGGCCGAAGTAGCGCGGATCGCGGTCGAGGCCGTACACCGAGAAGTCCGCGGCCTTGCCGACTTCCAGCGTGCCGACCGCGTCCAGCCCCAGTACATCCGCCCCGCCGGCCGAACCCCAGCGCACGACGTCTTCCACCGTCACGCCGGCCGCATCGCCTTCGCCCCGGCCACCGCGGCAATGCGCCACCGCCTCGTAGCCGCCGCGTGCGCGCGCCATGAGCCAGGCGGCATGCGTCTCCGAGATCATGTCGGCCGCTTCGTTGGAGGCCGCGCCGTCGACGCCGATGGAGATCTTCGCGCCGGCCGCTTCCAGTGCGCGCACGGGGGCGATGCCGCTGCCCAGGCGGCCATTGCTTTGCGGGCAGTGCGCGATGCCGGTGCGGGTCTTGCCGAGGGTGGCGATCTCGTCCTCGTCCAGCTTCACCAGGTGGGCGAACCAGACGTCGTCGCCGAGCCAGCCGATCGTTTCGCAGAACTCCACCGGCTTCATCCCGTGCTTGTCCCACACGCTGTCGTGGTAGTGCACGGTTTCGGAGAGGTGCGAGTGCAGCTTCAGCCCCAGGTCGCGCGCCACGCGTGCCGTCTCGCGCATCTCCTCGGGCAGCATGGAATGTGGCGGCGTGGTGGGCGCCATCACCACGCGCTGCATCGCGTCGGGCGACGGGTCGTGGTATTCCTTCGCGAGGCGGCGCATGTCGGCCAGGAAGCCCTCCAGCGTCTCCGGGCGCGAAGGCGGCGACAGGTCCTTCGTCTCCAGCCGCGTCTGCGTGCCGCCGCCGCGGCACAACACGAAGCGCAGGCCCAGCTTGCGCGCTTCCTCGAACAGGATCGCGGACGTGTCGTACGGCATGTCCGGGAAGTAGTGGTAGTTGTGGTCCGCCACCGTGCCGCAGCCGGAGAGCGCGAGCTCCAGCAGGCCGATGCGCGCGGCCAGGCGGAAGTCGTTCTCCGTCATCAGCGGGCGCAGGCGCATCGGCGTGGCCGCGAGCCAGGGCGTGAGCGTGGCGTTCAGGCCCACGGCGTCGCCCTTCAGCAGCGACTGGAACAGGTGGTGGTGCGTGTTGACCCAGGACGGATAGATCGCGCAGCCGCTCGCGTCGATCTGGCGCTCGCCCGGCTCGGGGGCGAGCTTGCCGATGGCGGCGATCCTGCCTTTCTTCACGCGCAGGTCGGGGCCGGCCGCGCGGGCGGCGCCGCCCTGCACGCCCGTGAGGATGGCGGTGGCATTGCGGATCAGGAGACTGCTCATGCGACGGCTTTCTGGATGGCAATGATCTTGTGGACGTTGCCCCGGTGCACTTCCTCCTCGCCGTGCGCACGCAGCAAGTCGAGCAGCTGCTTGCGGATGACGAGGCCGGGCTTGTCGGAGGCCATGTGGAACTCCACCTTGCGCGTGGTGTCGATGCACGCGTCGGCATCGGTGGCTTCGAGGATCTCGCGGTCCTCGGTGGTGATGGCCTGGTCCCAGCCGACCAGCTCCTGCGTGCTGCAGTCCGCCTCGCTGTCGTTCCGGTACAGCCACTGCACGAGCATCATGCGCTCGTCGTCGATGGGCGTCGCGCAGTTGTAGATGATGTGCGCGCGGCCGCTCGCCGGGTAGGTGCAGCCGAAACGGCGCGAGAACGGCAGGTAGTAGCGGTTGACCAGGTGCCGGTGCGTGACGGGTTCGTCGGTGCCGGTGACGCGGTAGCTCTCCGGCGGGTTCCGGATCGGCACCAGGGTCTCGGCCTCGAAGCCGTAGTCGGTCTCGGTGAACCGGTAAGGCGCCGGTTTCGGGTTGTCGATCATCCCGAAGTTGGCCTTGTGCACGAAGGAGAAGTGTGAGTTGTCGAAGGAGTTCTCCATCATGCGCAGCGGGCTCGTCTTCCACTCCTCGTAGAACTGGAAGATGCGGCGGAAGCCCGGCGCGCCGTCTTCCGGGAAGTGCGGGATGGGGCGCAGCGGGTCCTCCAGCGCGACCCAGACGTAGCCGTACTTCTCCTGCGCGCGGTAGGCGGGCACCTTCGCGTTGGCGGGGATGGCGAGGTCGGGTTGCTGCGGGATCTTCACGCAGGCGCCGGTGCAGTCGTACGTCCAGCCGTGGTAGCCGCAGACGATGGTGCCGTTCTCGACGAAGCCGCGCGAGAGCTTCGCCGTGCGGTGGCAGCAGCGGTCCGCGACGGCCGCGGGCGTGCCGTCGGCCTGCTTCCAGAGCACGATGTCCTCCCCCATCAGGCGGAAGGGCCTGGGCCCGTCGTCCAGGAAGGACATGGGCATCAGCGCGTACCAGAAGCGGCGCAGGACTTTCTGTCGGGTGGTCAGCATGTGGCGTCCTCCTGCACGGGGTGGATCCGCGTCCAGCCGTGCACTTCGTGTTCTCCGTGGTCCTTCAGCAGCGCGAGCAGGCGCTTGCGCATCAGCATGCCGGGGCGGTCGCTCGCCATGCCGGCTTCGTCGCGGCGGCTCACGTCCACCGGCGCGTCCGGGTCCACGCCGCCGTCGAGGACGCATTTGTCCTCCAGCACCACGCGCGTGTCCCAGTCGTTGAGGAGGGCCGCGGGGCAGTCCTCCTCGGTGTCATTGCGATACAGCCACTGGATCACCTGGATGCGGCCGTCGTCGACCGGCGTGGCGCAGGTGTAGATCGTGTGGCGGATGCCGCTCGGGTAGGCCAGCCCCAGCTTGCGCAGGAAAGGCAGGTGCCACTGGTTGGAGAAGGTCCGCGTGGTGACGGGATCCGTGGTGCCCGTGATCCGGTGCGAGTCCGGCGGGTTGTTGATCTCCAGCACCACGCGCGCCTCGAAGCCGTAGTCCGTCTCGTCCAGTGCGAAGTGCTTCGGCTTCGGCTGGTCGCCCTGCCCGAAGGTGCCCGCGTGCACGAACGCGAAGTGGGCCGTGTCGAAGGAGTTCTCCATCAGCCGCAGCGCGCCCGTCTGCCAGGTCTCGTCGAACTGGTGAATGCGGCGGTGGCCGAGCTTCTCTTCCTGCGCTTCGAGCAAGGGCATCAGCGGGTCGTCCAGGGCGACCCACGCGTAGCCGAATCGCTCCGCGCAGTGGTACGCGGGAACGCGCGCACCCGGCGGGATGGCGAGGCCCGGCTGCTGCGGGATCTTCACGCAGGCGCCCGTGCAGTCGTACTGCCAGCCGTGGTAGCCGCAGGCGAGGTTGTCGCCGTCCACGAAGCCCCTGGAGAGCTTCGCGGTGCGGTGACAGCAGCGGTCGCGAACCGCCGCCGGCGTGCCGTCGGCCTTCTTCCACAGCACGATGTCCTCGCCCAGCAGCGTGAAGGGCTGCGGCCCGGCGTCCAGTTTCGTCATCGGCATCACGGCGTACCAGAAGCGCCGCAACACCGGTTGCTTCGTGACGAGCATGGCTCAGGCCTCCCGCCGAGCCGCCTCAAGGGAGGCCTGCGCCCCCCCGGGGGGCAGTGAACGGATGTGAACGTGGGGGCTCATTGACTCGCCTTGAGGGCCTTGACGAACTCCAGCGTGTACGCCTGCTGCCAGGCGGGGTTCGGCTTGAGGAGGCCGTTGGAGACCATCAGCTCGTACGTCTGCTTCCAGCGCGCGTCGGTCATGACGCCCGGGCCCATCTTCGCGGCATCGCCACCATCGAAGAACCTGAAGGCCTTCATCTGCTTGACGCCGAACGCCAGCGTGGCGTCGTCCATCTTCGGGTTGTCCTTCTTGATCAGCTCGTTGCCGGGCGCCGGGTTGGCCAGGTAGGAGCGCCATCCTTCCAGCGTCGCCTTGACGAAGCGCTGCACGAGTTCGGGCCTGTCCCTGGCCGTCTTCTGCATCGTCACGATCGTGTTGCCGTAGGGCGGGTAGCCGTCATCGGCGAACAGGAAGAAGTGGACCTTGTGGCCCTGCTGCTCCGCGGTGAAGGGCTCGGAGCCGGGGAAGCCCTGCTGCGCCGTGTTGGCGTCCGCGAAGAAGGGCTGCAGGTTGAAGGTGTAAGGGCGGGTCTGTTCGTCCTTGAGGTTGTACTTCTTCTGCAGCCACGGCCACCAGCTGGTGCGGCCGGACGAGGCCACGAGGATGGTCTTGCCCTGGAGTTCGGCGAGGCTCCTGACGTCGGCGTGCGTCATGAGACCTTGCGGATCCTTCTGGAACACGGCGGCGACGGTGGTGGAGGGAATGCCGGATTCGAGGCCGGACAGCACCTGGAAGTCCTTGCCCATGATGAAGTCGGCCTGGCCCGCGGCGAGCACCTGCATCAGGTTGACCTGCGGGCCGCCCATCCTGATGGTGACGTCGAGCCCGGCCTTCCTGTAGATGCCGGTGGCCACGGCCTGGTAGTAGCCGCCGTGTTCGGCCTGCGCGTACCAGGACGTGAGGAAGGTGACCTTGTCCTGGGCGTGGGCCGCGAAGGTGGCGGCGACGAGGGCGAGGGCGGTGAGTGCGGATTTCATCGGATTCTCCGGGGGTGGGTTGGAAAATCAGAGCAATGACCCGCGGCTTGCGCCGTTGCCAGCTTCTACTCTGTGGGTTCTTCTTTGCTGGGGTGCGCTTCGCGCAACCCAGCCTACGGGACCGGCTGGTTTTCGTAGGCTGGGTTGCGCGAAGCGCACCCCAGCAACGTCATTTCAAGTGGATCGTCGCCTCCACTTCGATCAACGCCGCATCCGAAGGCATGAACCGTGCCACTTCCACCACCGTGCTCGCCGGCGGCTGCGTGGGATAGAACAGGCCGCGGACGCGGTTGTAGAACGGGTAATGGCGCAGGTCGCGGAAGTACTGCACCAGCTTCACCGCCTGCTCCATGGGCGCACCGTGCTCGTGCGCGAGCTGGCGGATGCGCTCCAGCACGAACCAGCTCTGGGCGACGATGGGCGCTTCGTAGAGGTCGACGGTCATCTGGCCGGTGTCGTAGCCGATCGTCTTCAGCAGCGAGCGGGCTTCCTGCGGCAGCTCCTCGTACGACGACACGATCGCCTTGCGCACCGGATCGACCGCCACCACGCCGCTCACGAACAGGAAGTCACCCGCCCGCCGCGCCGCGGCGTAGTGGGCCATGGGCTGGCCCATGCTCATTGCCAGGCGCGGGTCTTGCCCGGGTTGAGGAGGTTCAGGGGATCGAAGCGGCGCTTGACGTCGGTGTACGCCTGCGGCAGGTCGCCGCCGGCCTTGCCGTCCTCCACGATGAAGACGTGCGGGTCGTTGATGCGCACGCCGTTGTCGCGGTAGACCTGCATGATCTCCTGCAGCCGCTCCTCGGTCGTGAACTTCACGATCTGCAGCGCCGTGCAGGTGACCTTGCCTTCGATGTTGCGGATGAACTCGGCGTGCATCAGCACCTCGTCGCCGAGCAGCTTCTCCATGCGCTTTACCTGCTCCAGGTGCTCCCCGGCCACGAAGGCGCTCTGCAGGTAGGTGATGTTCCTGTCCGACTTGAACGCGACCAGCGTCGTGTGGTTCCAGGTGTATTCCAGCAGCGTGCGGTGCGTGCGGGCGATCTCCTCCGCCTCCTTGCGGTAGGTGACCTGCCCGCCGTGCACCCCGGCCAGCTCCATCATGGCCAGCTCGCTCACCGGCGCGATGGCGAGGATGAAGGCGTGCCTGTTCGCGGGAAGGTACTCCGCCAGCGGCTTCAGGTAGGGCGTGACCGCGGAGGAGAGGAAGCCGACTTCGCGCTTCGCGATGCCCGTGGTGGAGGCGATGGCGTTGCCGAACTCCAGGGCGGCGTCGAAGCCGTTGAAGACGACCAGGTACTCGTTCCAGTCCTGCGCGGGCGCGAGCGCCAGCTCGATCTCCAGCACGAGGCCGTTGGTGCCCCACAGGTGGTGCATCAGCAGCGCCTCGGCGCCGCGCAGCTCCACGACCTGCGGCTCCTCCTCGATCGTGATCGCCTTGATGCCGAGGATGTTGCCGCGCGAGGCGAGCGGCCCGTAGTTGATGGAGCCGATGCCGCCGAAGCCGCCGCCGAACAGGCCGCCCAGGGTGGCGCTGCGGTAGGTGGAGGGCATGCAGCGCAGCTCCATGCCGTTGCCTGCACGCACCTGCTTTTCCAGGTCCCACAGCCGCATGCCGGCCTGCGCGCGCGCGGCGCCGCCCTTGCACCACAGGAACTGGTTGAAGGCGCTCATGTCCAGCACCACGCCGCCTTGCAGCGGAACGGACTGGCCGTAGTTGCCGGTGCCGGCGCCGCGGATGGTGAGGGGAACGCGCAGCTTCGCGCACAGCGCCACCAGGCGCTTGACCTCGTCTTCCGTGCGCGGACGCACCACGGCGTCGGCGAACTTGCCGGCCAGCTGGCGCTTGAGCACCGGGCTGAACCAGGAGAAGTCCTGGGACAGGCGCTGGATGCGCGGCGTTTCCTTGACCCAGTCGAGGTCCGGGAGGGCGACCTGTAATTGCTCGATCGTCGAAAGAGGGGCGTTCATGTCGTGGGGTCAGTCGCGGGAGAGTTCGCTGGCGTGCCAGGAGCCGAGGGCGAGCTTCGACAGCCATGCCATCAGCACGAAGAGCGCCACACCGGTGAGCGAGATCAGCAGCAGCGCCGCGAACATGCGGGGGATGTTCAGCTGGTAACCCGCGAACAGGATCTGGTACGCCAGCCCCGTGCTGCTGCCGCCCGTGCCCGCGACGAACTCCGCCACCACGGCGCCGATCAGCGCCAGGCCGCTGGAGATGCGCAGGCCGCCGAAGAAGTAGGGCAGGGCGGACGGCACGCGCAGGCGGAACAGCATCTGCAGCCGGTTCGCGCGGTTCATCGCGAAGTAGCTTTGCAGGTCGGGGTCGATGCTGCGCAGGCCCAGCGTGGTGTTGCTGATGATGGGGAACAGCGCGACCAGCGTGGCGCAGATCACCAGCGAGGCCGTCGGGTTCTTCACCCAGATGATGATCAGCGGCGCCACGGCCACGATCGGCGTCACCTGCAGCAGCACGGCGTACGGGAAGAGCGCCGTCTCCACCAGCCGGCTCTGCACGAACACGAAGGAGATGAGCACCCCGACCACCACCGCGGTGAGGAAGGAGAACAGCGTGATCTTCAGCGTGAAGAGCAGCGCCAGCCCCAGCGCCTGCCAGTCGGTGACCAGCGTCTGCAGCATGAGGATGGGCGAAGGGACCAGGTAGGGCGGCAGCTTGAAGCCCGTGACGATGCCTTGCCAGAGGGTGAGCAGGACGATCGCGACGATCGACGGGTAGAGGATCCTGGCGACATGCGGCTTCACGACAGGGCCTCCTCGTCGTTCTGCTTCGAGGCACGCAGCAGGCTGTCCTGCAGGTGCTTCGCATACCGGGCGAAGCGCGGGGTGACCATGAAGTCCGGCGTGCGGGGATAGGGCTCGTCGATGACGACCTCCTCCACGATGCGGCCCGGGCGGGCGGCCATCATGATGACGCGGTTCGACAGGAAGACGGCTTCGTGGATGGAATGCGTGACGAAGACCACCGTGAGCTTCTTCTCGCGCCAGAGATGCAGCAGGTCGGCGTCCAGCTTGTGGCGGGTGATCTCGTCCAGCGCGCCAAAGGGCTCGTCCATCAGCAGCAGGTTGGGCTGCACCACGAGCGAGCGGGCGATGGACACGCGCATCTGCATGCCGCCGGAGAGGTTGCGCGGCAAGGCCTTGGCGAACTTCGCCAGCCCCACCAGGGCCAGCGCGTCGGCGACACGCCCGTCTGCGTCGGAGCGCGGCACGCCCGCCAGGTCCAGCGGCAGGCGCACGTTGGCCTCCACGCTGGCCCACGGCATGAGCGTGGGCGCCTGGAAGACGAATGCCATCTTCTTGCCCGCCTCGTCCAGCTGCGCCACGGGCTTGCGCCACAGGAGCAGCCGGCCGTCCGTGGGCTCCAGCAGCCCGGCGACCATCTTCAGCAGCGTGCTCTTGCCGCAGCCGGAGGGACCCAGCAGCGTGACGAACTCGCCCTCCGGGATGGTGAGGTCGACCGGCTGCAGCGCGATGGTGCCGTTGGGGTAGGTCTTGTGCGCGGACAGGACCTCGATGGCAGGTGCCGCCCCCGGATCGAGTCCGGGGCAGGCTCTGCGCAGCACCTCGGCGGGCTCTCGGATCACGGCATCACCTTCAGGTCCTTGACGAACGAGAAGTCGTACGCCTCGCTCACCTTGACCTTGTCGGCCTCGATCAGCTTGTTGTCCACCAGGAACTTGTAGTTCGTGGCGATGCGCTGCTCGTTCATCATGCCGATGCCCAGTTTCGGCGCGTCCAGGCCGGTGACGATGCCCATCTCCTTGAGCTTGGCCACGCTGTACGCGAGCTGCTCGTCGGTCATGTTCGGGTTGTCCTTCTTGATCAGCGCGTTGCCCGGCGCGGGATCGGCGAGGTAGGACTTCCAGCCTTCCATGGTTCCCTTCACGAAGGCGGCGACCACCTTGCTGCGGTCCTTGGTCGTGGACTCCATGCAGGACACGGTGGTGGCGTACGACGTCCAGCCCTTGTCGGCGAACAGGTGCGCCTTGGCCTTGACGCCGGCCTTCTGGATCGCGAAGGGCTCGGAGCTGAGGTAGCCCTGCTGCACCGCGTTCTTGTCCGCGACGAAGGGCTGGATGTTGAAGGTGTACGGGCGCGTCTGCGCGTCGGTGAAGCCGTACTTCTGCTTCAGCCACAGCCAGTAGCCACGCTGCGCGGACGGCGCGATGAGGATGGTCTTGTCCTTCATCTGCTCGAAGCCGTCGACGTCCTCGTGCGAGATGAGGACCTGCGGGTCCTTCTGGAAGATGGCCGCGACGGTGACGACGGGCAGGCCGCCCGAGCGCGCGATCATCATCTGCAGGTCGCTGGAGCCCATGATGCAGTCGGCCTGCCCGGCGGCCATGAGCTGCAGGATGTTGACCTGCGGGCCGCCCATCTTGACGGTGACGTCCAGCCCGTACTTCTTGTAGATGCCCGTGGCCACGGCCTGGTAGAAGCCGCCATGCTCGGCCTGCGCGTACCAGTTGGTCATGTAGGTGAACTTGTCCTGGGCCTGCGCGCCGAGGGCGAAGGCGAGGCCGGCGGCGGCGAGGAGGGAGCGGGAGAGCAGCGATTGCATGGGGAGGCCTCTCATGGGGAAAGCGGTTGCGGTGCGAAGGTGTTGCAAGTTGCGCGCCGTGCGCGTGTTCAGTGCGTGCCGCCTTCGACGTGCCCGCGCTGGTGCACGTGGCCCCAGGACGGCACATCGCGCACCACCCATTGCATGCGGAACAGATCGGTGATGGCCTCGACCCAGCTGTCGGAGAGCGTGTCCAGGATCTCCTCGCCCTGCTCGCGCGTGGCGCCGTTCGGGTCGCCGATGACGCCGCTCGGGCCGAAGTCCCGCGCTGTCCAGGCGCAGGCCGGGCGGCCATCCTTCGACAGCAGCTTCGACGGGAACACCGGCGGGAAGTTGGCGACGGCGCGCTCCATGTGCACGGTGTCGGGCGCGAGCGCGAGCATCAGTGCGGTCTCGGAGTGGCCCGCGTGCATGGCCTGGTTACGTTCCTGGTCGGAGATGAACTTGCCGGACGCATTGGGCAGGCGGGAGACGTGGAAAGGCACGATGACGAAGTCGCCGTGGCGCAGGCGCAGCTCGCGCGCGGCCATCTCCAGCACCTGCGGCTGGCCGCCGTGGCCGTTGGCGAGCAGCAGCTTGCGGAAGCCCGCGCGGTACACCGACTCGCCGATCTCCGTGACGACGGCCAGCAGCGTGGGGCCGGTGAGCGTCATGGTGCCGGGGAAGTGCAGGTGCTCGTCGGACTTGCCGTAGGTGATGGGCGCCAGGCCGAAGGCGCGCACGTCGGCGGGCAGCTTCTCCAGCGCCTTGCCCAGCACGCCCGAGGCGATCACGCTGTCGACGGAACAGGGCAGGTGCGGGCCGTGCTGCTCGATGGCGCCGACGGGCAGCACGATCACCGTGTTCTCGCGGTCCGGGAGCGCGTCGATCTCCGTCCAGCTCAGGTAAGGCAGGAAGCGGTGCGGGGGAATGTAGCCGTGCATCATGGGGAAGGGCTTTCGCAAGGTTCAGGCGAAGCGCGCCATCGCCTCGCCCACGCGCTGCTTGAAGCGCGCGAGGCGCGACGCGGTCGCGACGTTCATGTGGTAGCAGGCGTGGTAGTCGGCGCGGGCGCGGTTGCCGGTGAGCCGCTTGAGGTAGCGCGTGACGATGCGCCGTGGCGGATTGCCCATGTACCAGGCCATCCAGCGCGGGCGGCCGTACGTGACGACGGCGGCGATGCGCTGCACGTGCGTGAGCATCGGCTTGACGTTGGCCGGGTCGCTGATGTCGAAGGCCACGCCGGGCATGAACAGCCGGTCGAAGAAGCCCTTGAGCATGGCGGGCAGGCCGAAGCACCAGGTGGGGAAGCAGAAGACCAGCGCATCGGCCTTCTGCAGCCGATCGACGTAGCTCGCCATGGTCGCGCGGTTGGCGGGCACGTCGTGATAGCCCAGCCGCTCCTCCCGCGACATCACGGGGTTGAAGCCTTCCGCATAGAGGTCGCAGTCGTCGACCGTATGGCCGGCGGCGCGCAGGTTGCGCAGGACTTCCTGGTGCAGCGCCGAGGCGAAGCTGGTCTCGACGGGGTGGCAGTAGACGACGAGGACGTGCATTGGTGCGCGCTCAGTGGGCGTGCACCGGAATGGCGCGGAGGGTGAAGGGGGCGAGGGCGAAAGTTTTCAACGCGTGACCAGGCAATACGACTGCTTGGTCAGGTTGAGCAAGGGGTGTGCCAGTCCTTCTCTCCCTCTCCCTCTCCCTCTCCCTCTGGGAGAGGGTTGGGGTGAGGGCAGGCACGGCGCCAGCTAAACCCCTGCCATCACATCGAGCGGACTCCTCGTCCCGCCCGCAGCCACCTTCAGCACGTGCGTGTAGATCATCGTCGTGCTCACGTCGCTGTGCCCCAGCAGCTCCTGCACGGTGCGGATGTCCGTGCCGGCCTGGAGCAGGTGGGTCGCGAAACTGTGGCGCAGGGTGTGGGCCGAGACGCGTTTGGCGATGTGGGTGGCGGCCGCGGCTTTCCTGAGCGCGCGATGCAATCGTTCGTCGTGCAGGTGGTGCCGCCGGACGACGCCTGTGCGCGGGTCGGTGGACAGCGCCGCTGCGGGGAAGACCCAGAACCAGCCCCAGTGCTGGCCGAGGCTGGGGTACTTTCTCTCGAGCGCGTGCGGTACCTCCACGCCCGCGTAGCCGGTGCGCAGGTCGGCTTCGTACATGCTGTGGGCGATGGCGAGCTGCGTGCGCAAGTCCTTCTGCAGCGAGCGCGGCAGCATCACCACGCGGTCCTTGTTGCCCTTGGCCTCGCGGACGATGATCGCGTTGCGCTCGAACTCCACGTCCTTCACGCGCAGGCGCAAGGCCTCCAGCAGCCGCATGCCGGTGCCATAGAGGAGGCGGGCCACGAGTTGCAGGTCGCCTTCGAGCGCTGCCAGGAGGAGGGCGATTTCGTCGTGCGTGAGCACGCTCGGTAGCCGCCGCGCGTAGCGCGGGCGGTCGAGATCCTGCAGCCAGGGGAGGTCCAGGCCCAGGACTTCGCGATAGAGGAACAGCAGGGCGCTGAGGGCCTGGCTGTGCGTGGACGACGATGCCCCGCGCTCGGTCGCCAGCATGGTGAGGAACGCCTGCACGTGCGAAGCGCCCATGTCGCGCGGATGCTTCATGCCGTGCCAGCGGACGAAGAAGCGGACCCAGTACACGTACGCCTCTTCGGTGCGAACGCTATAGTGCCTGTAGCGAGCCTGCTCCCGGACCTGGTCGAGGAGACGAGGGGCTGGCGGGGCGGATTGCGCACTGGGGGGCACGGGTATGTGTACTGTATTTGGATACAGTATATGCGCGGAGTGTCAGAGCGCAAGAGGGCTGGGGGAGGGTCTGGGTGGGAAACCCTCCGATGGCAGCCAACTTAGGGCTCGGTCTTATGGCGCGCTCTTAGGGCGCAGCAGGAGGAGGGGGAGCTGTGTGCGATAAGAGCGTCGGGAATGTGAAGGAACCTGGGGGCTGCGGAATGGATGTCGCCGAGGGAAATCAATCACTTGCCGTGCGCTTCTCAGACCTGTTTGAGCTCGGGCGAGCGATAAGAGGGGTGGGGGTGCGGGCGAAATTACGTTAGATTTCACAGCAACCTAGCGCTCATGCCAGCGGTCGATATCCAGCACTTTGACTCTGCGGACGCGTTCCTGCATGCACTCCGACGATCAAACGATGTTTGGTGGACTGAAGGCGGGACCGTTTCGCCCTGGATCTTTCGCGGTATAGGGGATGCAGGCCGCTGGAAGCTGCTCCCCTCCGCGTGGCGCGGAGATCAGAGTAGGCTCGCTCCTCTGATCGCGCGGGTCGTTTCTTGTGGTCTTCACGTCCCGCAGGAAGCGTCGATGGACGCAACAGTTCGGTACTACTATGAGTGCCAAGCCGCCGAACTCGAGGCGCTATACCAGTTTGCGCACTTGGCAAACAGCGCAGGATTCTCGGTGGATCGTGATGCGCTGCAGCCGCACCAGAGCCCACTGCTTGCCGGCCGCGCGCATGCATTTCGAGGCGAAGGCAGAAATCCGGACATTGAGCTTCTCGCTCTCGCTCAGCATCACGGGATTCCAACTCGTCTTCTTGATTGGTCGGAAAACCCGGCGATTGCCGCCTTCTTCGCGGCCTCTCCTTTGTGGCGACAGGAGCCTTCTGCTGGCATCTGCGTTTGGGCTCTGGACACCTCGTACCTGCAGACGGACTACGGAGGGCTGCAGCGGTTTGGACCGTTCGGCGTCCTTGTTCATCGCGTTCCGCGTGGGAGCAATCCGTACCTTCACTCGCAAGGTGGCGTGCTCACGGAACTGCTCGGACCGGAGAAGCACTTCCTTAAGCACCGCACGTGGCCATCACTGGAAGAAGTCTTTGCCGAAGTCAAGACGGGAGTACCAATCCTGATTGGCCACGTCCTCGAACCTTCGGAGGTTCCGCGACTCGCTCAGCTTCTTGACCGCGAAGGTATCAACCACTCCGTGCTCATGCCGTCACTAGACAATGTTGCAACCACTGTCGTGCGGCGGTGGGAGGTGCGCCGGTGAAATCTAACAGAACGGTCGACTCGGACACGTTGCGGCAAGGCGCCGCGAGGCGCCGTTGGCTATCCTGCACCTCGCGGCGCCTTGCCGCAACGTGCCGGTCACCTTCACGTTAGAGCGCATGAACTCCCTCCCAAAGTTTCCACCTGAGGTTCATCGTTACGTCGCGGCCGCATTTGCTAAAGCCAATCGCCGATGCTGCGAGAAGATTGCGCGCATGCCGAACTGCTCTGAGCCGTCTCTCGACATGACCTTCGTGGAGCAACTATCGCAGTACGCCGGCCCGCGAGTCGTGGCTCCAGGGTGGGCTGTCCGAATAGATGTCCACTACCTTGGTGGGCTAAGGCACTTTTACGGTTGGGAGATAGCTGACATCGGGGTAATGGTGTTCGCGAAGCAGAGTCAATCGCTCGTTGCGAAAAAGGTTGCCTTGCTCCAGTCTAAGCGGCTGTACCCGGACAACGGAGTAGTGAACGAAGAATCGCCCGAAGACTATCGCATCGGCCTTGGGAACCTTCTTCCGAGCCAATCCGCCAAGTCGCTTGCGTTGACCCACACGTTCAAGTTCACGGCGGACTCCAAGTACCGAGCGCTGAAGGTGGGGGATCATCAGTATCAAGCGATCGAGAAGTATGAGGAAGAGAACGACTTGGACGTGCACTACCTGCTCTACAACCCGTGGAAGGTGCCGTCCTCGTACACTTTCCCAGTGCAAGGAAGCATTGCCCTCGGGCCTAAAGGGAATGGTGGGTGTCGTGTGGTTCGTGCCGACGCTTTGCGTAAGGCGCTCAGCACCCAAGCCAACGGGTACTCTCCCTCTTTCAAGGACATCGCAGGCGCATTCAAGTCTCAGCCACCTGGAGACGCTGGCTGGCGGGTGGAGAACTTCATTTCCAATTTGCTTCTGAAGTGCAAGGAAGGGACTCTCTTCGAGAGCCTCGACCAGGAGAACATCTTCAATTTGTTCAATCGGAGAAGCGGTCCAATCGCCGCTGCGGTAGCGGTTACCGTGGAGCAGTTCGAGGGCCGGTGAATGCGCCCTAACTGGTCGGTCGACTCGGACACGTTGCGGCAAGGGGCCGCACAGTGCCGTTGTAAATCCTGCACCGTGCGGCCCCTTGCCGCAACGTGCCGGTCACCTTCACGTTAGACGGCATGAACACCTACCATCGGTACAAGGAGCTCGGAAGGCCGCTTGAGTACTTGGCGGAGTGTTGGGCTCGCGGCTGGTCATCTGACCCAGTGGAGAAGGAGCAGTACGACTGG
>NZ_JACORT010000018.1 GCF_014297465.1 Ramlibacter cellulosilyticus
GCGCGCTGCCGTCTAACAGGTCGGTCGACGCGGACACGTTGCGGCAAGGGGCCGCACGGCGCCGTTGGAAATCGTGCACCGTGCGGCCCCTTGCCGCAACGTGCCGGTCACCTTTACGTTAGATCTCATGAACCAGCCGCAGCTTTTCCGGAGAGTTGAAGAGCGCACGTTCTTCGCGCATCACATGCTGCTGCATGCCGCGGAGATGGAGATCGGAGATGCAGAGGCGTCTGAGGTCGGTCGGTTCAACAAGTGCCTCGCGGCGATGGTCATGACTGCCTTGGCTGTGGAGGGCTTGGTGAATGCTGTGGGATCTCGCGTTGCCGAAGACTACCCGGCCTTCGAGCATCTCCGTCCTCTCGAGAAGCTTGACTTCCTAGTTCGGGCGCTTGAAATTGTTCGGGACCAAGCGAACGAGCCTTGGACGACCCTTCAATTCCTCGGCGGCTTCAGGAACGACATTGCGCATCCGAAGCCCGAGCTCGTGGTGAAGGAGAGCATCTTGCCGGAGGTAGGCTTGGCGAAGACCGCTTTTGATACGCCGTTATCTGCCCTCGAACGGGAGATCACAGTGGGAAATGTCAAGCGTGCGTTCGCCGCAGTGCGCGCACTCAAGGGTCTGCTGACGGATGCGATGCCAGAACACGCCAGGTTTGGCATCTATGGAGATATGTGGCACGGAAGCACTTCGCCCCATGAGATCTAACAGAACGGTCGACTCGGACACGTTGCGGCAAGGGGCCGCACGGCGCCGTAGGAAATCGTGCACCGTGCGGCCCCTTGCCGCAACGTGCCGGTCACCTTTACGTTAGCCTGCAATGGCCAGGCCAGTGACTCATCTCCGGACCGACGAGCGCGAGGAGGCGGTACGTTCACTGGAGTGGGCCGCGGAGCAAGCTGCGCGAGCCGCCTCGGACGCGTACCACTGGAAGTGGGTTCTTGTTTCAATGCACAACGCGGTCCAAGGCTTCCTTGTGCTGGCGCTGTGGAATGGAAACGGCCTGCTAACGTTGACTGAGAAGGGCGCAGCCAAGTGGATGAAGGCTTACAACGCCGGCGCTCCGTTTCCTGAAGACCGCTTGGACTCGTTCCTCAACTTGTACGATAAGGCCAAAGATCCGAACAACTTTCACGTGCACGGGGCTGGTCCGTTCCATCCTGGCCAAACGCACGACCGAAGCATGGATCGTCTGAATGACTTTCGGAACGAGTTCATTCACTTCACTCCAAAGGGCTGGGCCCTTGAATTGGCCGGACTGCCAACGATCTGCCTTGACGGATTGGACATCGTTAGGTACTTTGGGTGGGAAACCACTCCAATCACCTGGTACAAGGTCTCTCATGTTCGCCGGGCGAAACGTGCGCACAACAAGTTGCGCCGTCTCCTCAGCGCGCTCCACGTGCGGTATGCAGGCTAACTGGTCGGTCGACTCGGACACGTTGCGGCAAGGCGCCGCGAGGCGCCGTTGGATATCCTGCACCTCGCGGCGCCTCGCCGCAACGTGCCGGTCACCTCTACGTTAGCCGTCACCGGTCGTCAGTGCTAGCATGAGCACCATGATTGACTGGTCCAGCTGTTCTGCCGTGGAGCAAGACCCTAGCCGCGTTAGCGGCGCTTGGGTCTTCCGTGGCACGCGTGTGCCTGTTGCCGCTCTCTTTGAGAACCTCGAGGATGGCGCGTCAATCCAAGACTTCGTGCAGTGGTTCCCGGGCGTGTCCCTGGACCAGGTCCGTGCGGTTCTTGAGCACGCTGCCCGGAGTTCCGCGGCGGTCGTGTAGTGCGCGTCCTTTTCGATCAGGGTACGCCGGCGCCATTGCGCCATGCGCTGATCGGACACTCCGTCGAAACTGCATTTGAATTGGGCTGGGGAACGCTGCAGAACGGTGCGCTGATCGCCGCAGCGGAGGCTGAAGGCTTCGAGGTTTTTGTCACGACGGACAAGAACCTGAAGTACCAACAGAATCTCGCCGGCCGCCGCCTGGCTGTCGTTGTCTTATCCACTACGAGCTGGCCGCGGATCCGCGCCGTCACCGCGAAGGTTCTTGAAGCGGTCGAATCGGCGCACCCGGGCAGCTTTATCGAAGTGAGCGTGGAGTGATGGCTAACAGGTCGGTCGACTCGGACACATTGCGGCAAGGGGCCGCACAGTGCCGTTGGAAATCCTGCACCGTGCGGCCCCTTGCCGCAATGTGCCGGTCACCTTCACGTTAGACCACACGTGCAGCGCCCCGCCATGCGTAGCGACTTAGTCAGCGTCTTTGATCGATTCGCTATGGGAGACATCCCAGGCGATGAGTTCGACGACGCGCTATGGTTTTTCGTCTGTGAGCGTGTCACGGACAAAGCAACGTTCAAGGCGCTTCCCATCGAGCTCCAGTACTTCTACGCCTCTCGCTACCTGGAGTGGGAAGTCGGGAATGGGGGTTTTGCGCAGGCCGCATTCAATGTCCCCGAGCTGTTTGAATCTGCTCGTTTAGGCTACCTTGCCCTTGATCTTGCGGAGGCGGCCGATCTGATCTCTCAAGCCCAAGCCCTTCTGGCGAGCGGGCGCGGAGGAATCACTGCCGGTGTGGGCGGCGACCTCGGTGAACTCTTCAAAGCATTCTCGGAAAGTGCTCTTGCCGAACTCGACTCCAAACTGGACGATGTCGGCTGGTGGGCAACGGAACGAAGAAGCGCCTATGCCCTCGCAAATCGTGGAGCCTTCGAGCGTGTGGTCTAACTGGTCGGTCGACTCGGACACGTTGCGGCAAGGGGCCGCACGGCGCCGTTGGAAATCGTGCACCGTGCGGCCCCTTGCCGCAACGTGCCGGTCACCTCTACGTTAGAGCGCATGAAATCCAGCTCTGCTCTTGCGATCGTGTGCGCCATAGCCTGCATCCCGGTGTCGGTTGCTCTCTCCGCGCGGTGGTTGGTTCCAGCCCGAGTTGCCGTCCGTGGCTACTGGGTGACGTCAGCCATCATTGCCATCGCGCTCGTGCCCCTCTTGCTTGCTCTCGAACTAAGCGTCTCCTGGTGGGTGTGGTGCTTTGGCCTCGTCGGCGTGGCTCCGTACGCTGCCGGCCTCTACCTGCGTGGAAGGGCACATGCCATCGGTGGCGCGGCGCTTGGGTTTCGGGCTGCCATCGAGCTCTCGCTGTGGGCCGTGTGTGTCGCGCTGGCTGCGGGAGTTGCTTTGTGGGGATGGGCCCATGCCGTGTAGGCGCCGCATGCGCTCTAACAGGTCGGTCGACTCGGACACGTTGCGGCAAGGCGCCGCGAGGTGCCGTTGGATATCCTGCACCCCGCGGCGCCTTGCCGCAACGTGCCGGTCACCTTCACGTTATACCGACACCAGCCGTTCGCTGACTCCGGAAAGCGTCATGAGGTTTCCGACGCCGCGCCCCTCTCGGCCGGAACCGTCCGTTCGGCGATCAAGCTTGCGCCCCGTCGTCGCGCCTCGGACCGCCGCTGCTTTCCTTGCCGTTGGTATGCAAGGGCTGTCGCGGGCATCGTGGCCGATGCGAGCAGCGCCCTCAATTAACGCCGCCAGAAGCGCCGTAGGTTCAAGGCCCTCGCAAGCGGCCGTTGCACCTGGCACGCTCTTGGTCCAGGCCGCCGCAGGCGCCGTCGTTCAAGGCCGTAGTGGGCCGCGCGTTTGCGAGTCTCGCTGCCAAGTAGTGCAGCCGAGGGCGCGGTATAACAGAACGGTCGACTCGGACACGTTGCAGCAAGGGGCCGCGCAGCGCCGTTGGAAATCATGCGCCGCGCGGCCCCTTGCTGCAACGTGCCGGTCACCTTCACGTTAGACCTCACTTGTGAGCGCCTGATGGGTTTCAACCGTTCCGAGAGAGCCATTCTGCGAGAGCTTGCCTCGGAGGTCTACGAGGCGGAGGCTCGAACAGTTCTTGCAGATCTCGATGCCTCGTTTCGCGAATGGCGCAAGAAGCAAAGGCTTAGCTCCGACCTGCTGGCGGACATCCATGCGTTCCACCAACGCGACTCACGTGATCTCTGGGCTAGGTACCAGGGTTTGGACGACGCTACAGTTGTCGCACGTGGCGTAGCGTTTGGCTTCATCCCGAAGAAGAAAGTGCCGCGCGAGATCCTCCAGAAATTGAACCTCGAGGTCTGGAAGCGGATGGGGCAAGAAGGGGACGAGTGATGTCTAACTTGTCGGTCGACTCGGACACGTTGCGGCAATGCGCCGCGAGGCGCCGTTGGATATCGTGCACCTCGCGGCGCATTGCCGCAACGTGCCGGTCACCTCTACGTTAGACCTCACATCGTGGCACCTGAGCAGCTCGAAAAGTCCCTGCGCGAACATCTTCGTTCGTGCGCCAATCCTTTGAAGTCTCTGGGCGCGGCCGACGTGCTTCGCATCGCGACGGAGCATTGGGCATCGACTCACATTGATGGCGTGTGGCCGAATGAGGGAGACGGATTGGTGGCGTACTTCGAACTGCTAGACCGAGGCCGTGGTTTGGACTACGAGTTTGGGGTGAATCGAATCTTACGTACTGGAGAGCGGAGCCCAGAGTCTTGGGAATGGCCGCAAGGATTCAAGCTGCGTCTCAGCGTCGGCTTCAAGACGACGCTCGAGATTTTTCAGCTGAAGCCGGCGGTCGCTGCTTTCGATTGCTGGAACAAGCAGCAGGTCCAAGATTTCATCTCCGCTGTCGAGGGGAGTCCAAGCTTTCAGATCGTGTCCTCCTACCGGCAAAGGAATTCAGGAATCAGTTTCGCCGAGTGCCCAGTTCCGCCTGGGCCGCCTCGCCACCCTACCAAGGAACTCACATGGGCTATCGCGTAGGGGTCGTGAGGTCTAACAGAACGGTCGACTCGGACACGTTGCGGCAAGGCGCCGCGAGGCGCCGTTGGATATCCTGCACCTCGCGGCGCCTTGCCGCAACGTGCCGGTCACCTTCACGTTAGATGGCATGACGCTGCTCGTGCTCTTGCCCGGGATGGATGGAACGGGCGAACTGTTTCGCGCGTTCGTCAATGCAGTGCGCCTGGACACCCAGATCATCCGGTACCCCACCGACCGCGCGCTGGGCTACACCGAGCTCGAGCAACTCGTCTTGTCAGAGCTGCCGCCCGAGGAGCCATACCTCCTATTGGGCGAGTCGTTCTCCGGACCGATCGCGCTCTCCATTGCCGCGCGCCGCCCGCCTTCTCTTCGTGGAGTTGTCTCGTGCTGCAGCTTTGCGCGGAATCCTCGCCCGGGTCTCGCGCCGCTACGCGCCTTGGTGAATTGGCTGCCTGACCGACCCCCGATTGATCCGCTCATGTGGTTCCTCGCCGGCCGGTTCTCAACGCCCGAACTGCGCGAAGCGCTTTCGCGAGCCCTTGCCCAGGTCTCTCCATCCGCACTCCGGGCCAGGTTGACTGCCGTGATCGGCGTCGATGTTGTTGCGACACTGCATTCGATCTCCGTTCCGCTCATGTACCTGAGGGCCTCAGAAGATCGCGTCGTGCCCGCTGCCGCCTCTGAGATCATCTTGGACAACGTGCCAGGAAGCAGAGCGGAGGAACTTGTCGGACCGCACTTTCTGCTGCAGACTCGACCAAAGGAGGTCGCCAAGTTGGTCGAAGAATTCATGCAGGCGGTGGAGCATGCCATCTAACAGGTCGGTCGACTCGGACACGTTGCGGCAATGCGCCGCGAGGTGCCGTTGGATATCCTGCACCTCGCGGCGCATTGCCACAACGTGCCGGTCACCTTCACGTTAGACCTCACATGAACCTGCACGATCACATGCATCGGTTCCGTCTCGCAAGTCGCGAGCTGTTCAACCAATTCTTCCGCCTGGACGACCCATACCCGGACAACCGAGGCTGGGTGCTGGAAGAACGCTATCGAGAAGTCGAGAATCTGCTCTTTCAAAAGCTCGTGATAGAGCCAACCGGTCTTGATGGTGTCGAGTACGGCACGCTAAATCATGGAATCCGGGTGGCATTGCGAAACGGCGAGTTCGCGCCGATCATGCTGAACCGCGAGATCGACTCTGGCTACTGGGACTACCCATTGGAAGAAGTCACTCGCGAAGCGAAGCTCGGGTTCATCTCATTCTTTGATTGGGACCAATTGGACTATCGGGATCACCGCTACGTTCGAGTGCAGGTGCTGGAGTGGGCGGCGCAGCCTGCCGTGGTTGGCAAGCATGGGTTCATCGAGACGCATTACGCCCGCTTCCATGAGGCCTAACTTGTCGGTCGACGCGGACACGTTGCGGCAAGGCGCCGCGAGGCGCCGTTGGATATCGTGCACCTCGCGGCGCCTTGCCGCAACGTGCCGGTCACCTTTACGTTAGAGCGCAAGGTCATGCTCCGCTTGGGCGCCGCCGGTCATTCTGGGTGACCGGGTCGCTACTCTGGGCGCGTGAATGGATTGGCTATATATTGCGTGAGAACTTCTTATCACACGCATGCAAAGTCTCGCGACCTACTGCTTCGAGTCTGTCGTCTCCGACGTATCCGGCCGTCTGCAGGCAATCGATCAAATCGTAGACGAATGGCTTACTCACAAGGGGGCCGCTGATCCGAGGGCTGCAGATGGGGACTTCCAGTCGGAGTCTGGGGACGGTACGGGCCAGTTCTCCCGCAAGCTGCTTGAGACAAAAGAGGGAAGCCTCCGCGAAATTGAGCTCCTAGAGACTGCGCACACGGGCGCGACGTTCACTACGAGTGTTCAGGTGGCCAGTGTGGGGCAGAACATCGCAGTGTGCGTCTCCCTCTCTGCCGCCCCCGGCAAGGCGGTGGTCGCGCCAATGAATCTGAATCCTCGGTGTCCGTGGATCGTGCGGGCGCTAATCACGCGTTTTTCCGAGTGGAAGTTTGGGAATCAGGAACTTCCTGTGGGCCTGGCGTTCGATGCGACCACTCCCAATGGAATCGCTTCATTGTGCGACGCTCTTCGCGCTCCGGGGCGTCGTTTTCCGATCGTGGTCGTTTCGACGGATCAAGATGAAGCAGTCTGGAAGGACCTTCCACAAAGGCTGGCTGAGCACTTGATCGGCCTCGCTGACGTGGCGTTCGTTGACGCGGAATCGTCCTGGGCACTAACCGATGCCTTGGGTCCGCAGAATTCCTGCTATCTGGGAGCCGTTAGGCTCTATTGGCCCCAAGCTCGACGGAATGGCGTATTCGAAGGGATAGTTTGGCGCGCCCAACGGCTTGCGGCTTCATTTGGGACGGATGCAGCCGGAATGAACCGGTTTGTGGCTTCTGTTCGCCGCATTGTGATGTCGACTGCCGCACTGACGGTTCTTCCTCCTGCGGCGATTCGAGAGATTCAGAACGCTGCGACGAAGGAGCGATTCCAGGCACTAAATGCTGCCGAGAGGGAGCGCGAGCTGAGCTCCATAGTTGACGAGAATGCCCGCCTTTCGAGCGAACTTCAGGAAGCGCGAGGCGAACTGGCGCGCCTTCGTTGGAAGCTCGCCGCGCTGGAGCATCAGCGCGATGAGCCGGCCGAAAGCGATGATCTGGATGCGGCAACTTCGCCCGAAGATGCGCCGGCTGGTCCGACGCCACCATCTAGCGGAGAGATTAGGTACTACAAGAAGATCGGTAGCGGTGGGGGCGTTGATACTCTTGTCCCGACTGGCGCCTGCAATCACAAGGCCGGCAATTGGAAGCCTGCCTTCAAGGGCGATCAAGCGGAAAAGGGTTTGCTCAAGCTGGAGGGACGGAATGATTGGCGCAGCATTGCGCATTGCAGTGCGTGCACCGGTGGAGGCCGGTGGCGCGTGCACTGGTAGATGAGGGCTGTGGCGTTGCGCTCTAACAGGTCGGTCGACTCGGACACGTTGCGGCAAGGCGCCGCGAGGCGCCGTTGGACATCCTGCACCTCGCGGCGCCTTGCCGCAACGTGCCGGTCACCTTCACGTTATACCGACGCCGTGGGTCCGCTGACGCCGGAGACCGTCCTCAAGCTTCCAGCGCTGCGCCCCCCGCGAGCGGCACCGCTCGTTGGAGCGTCCAGGCTTCGCCCCGTGGGCACGCCTCGAACGGCCGCCGCTTTCCTTGTCGTTGTCGTGCAAGTGCCGTCGCGGGCATTGCGCCCCAGGCAAGCACCGCCCTCATTGAGCGCAGTCGGAACCGCCGCAGGTTCAAGCCTGTCGCAAGCAGCTGTTGTGACTCGCATGCCGTCGGGGCAGGCCGTCGCATGCGTCGTCTTGCAACGCCGTCGTGGGCCGCACGCTTGCAGGCATCGCGGCCAAGATCTCGGAGGGAGGTCGCGGTATAACACTACGGTCGACTCGGACGCCCAACTTCATACGCTCGCTGCGCTCGCTCATGTTGGTCGCCGGTCACCTTCACGTTATACCGCACAGGGGAAGTAGGTGGCAGTCGAGAAGCACAACCGCTTGGACATGGCCACGCGCCAGCTTGAGACGGCGCTGTCCTTGTATTTCGAAGGCCAAGACCAGTTCTCCGTGATCACGCTCGCCGGAGCCGCTGATGAAATCTTCGGGCAGGTTCTACGCGCGCAAGGCCAGGAGCCGAGACTCCAAGAACTCTCGAAGTCCGTCGCCGCGATCTACAGAAAGCTGTATGGGTCTGAGATCACCGTCAAGACGGTCGCCGACCGCGCCAATCACGCGCGCAATGCGCTGAAGCACTGGAGTGAAGGCCAGCCGCTCGTCGTAGAGTTTGACGTCCTTGAGGAGGCGAAGGACATGGTGGAACGCGGGATTGCGAACTACTGGTCTCTCTTTGGTGACCTCACACCGCAGATGGAGCGCTTTGAGAAGGAGGTGCTCCGTGCGGCATAACAGGTCGGTCGACTCGGACACGTTGCGGCAAGGCGCCGCGAGGCGCCGTTGGATATCCTGCACCTCGCGGCGCCTTGCCGCAACGTGCCGGTCACCTCTGCGTTAGACGGCATGAACACCTACCATCGGTACAAGGAGCTCGGAAGGCCACTTGAGTACCTGGCCGAGTGTTGGGCTCGAGGCTGGTCGCCTGACCCAGTGGAAAAGGAGCAGTACGACTGGGCCTGTATGGAGCCGGTCGATGATGCTCGTGAAGAACCGGAGCGCGCCTGGCAGTTCATTCTGGTGGCGCTCAATACGCCGATCTGTGAACCCCATCTTGGTGTTCTCGCTGCCGGCGCACTTGAGGACCTGCTCTGCCTGCACGGCCCCGAGTTTATAGAGCGGGTGGAGGCGGAGGCAGTCGCGAACCCCAAGTTCGCCCACGTTCTGGGTGGAGTTTGGCAGTCGCAGATGTCGGAGGAAATTTGGGAGCGAGTGCAGCGAGTGTGGGATCCGCGGGGGTGGCAATGAGCGCGCTGCCGCCTAACTGGTCGGTCGACTCGGACACGTTGCAGCAATGCGCCGCGAGGCGCCGTTGTATATCCTGCACCTCGCGGCGCATTGCTGCAACGTGCCGGTCACCTTCACGTTAAATCGCAGAACCGATGTCGCGCCCGACTTCCCGCCCCAAGATCGCGTTGGCCGTCGTTCTTGTGCTCATTCTGGTCAGCGCTGGCAGCTTCGCTCAGGCGGTACTCGCTGGGCTGGCCCTCCCAATCTTTGGAGCGGAAGGCGGATCATCCATCGCGTTTGTTGCTTCTGATCTTCTTAGTCGTTTCCTCTTTGTGGCCGTCGCAGCCTGGACGGGAACTGCGATGGCTCGAAGCTCGGCCAGGACCGTCGCAATCGCGAGCGCGTGCATCCTTGCGATCATCGGGGTCCTACTGATGGCGGGCTCACGTGAGCCGTCCACCTGGTACAACTACCTCGGCCTGCTCGTTCTGGTGGGAGGCACACTCCTTGGCTGCATGCTCTGGTTCCGAAAGGGGGCGGGAAGTGCGCGCGCTGCGACTTAACAGGTCGGTCGACTCGGACACGTTGCGGCAAGGCGCCGCGAGGCGCCGTTGGATATCCTGCACCTCGCGGCGCCTTGCCGCAACGTGCCGGTCACCTTCACGTTAGACCGCAATGTCAGACCGCGCTGAGTTGAACCTTGCCGAAATCCCGTACCAGTCGGGAGTGGTCCGGTATCGATACTCTCGCGTCTTGGCGCCCGACGGGCAACGATGGTTGCGCCA
>NZ_JACORT010000019.1 GCF_014297465.1 Ramlibacter cellulosilyticus
ATAGCGCGTCGTCGAACTCATCGCCTGGGATGTCTCCCATAGCGAATCGATCAAAGACGCTGACTAAGTCGCTACGCATGGCGGGGCGCTGCACGTGTGGTCTAACGTGAAGGTGACCGGCACGTTGCGGCAAGGCGCCGCGAGGTGCAGGATATCCAACGGCGCCTCGCGGCGCCTTGCCGCAACGTGTCCGAGTCGACCGACCTGTTAGACCGTGCGCAGCTCACCACCACAATACCCCTTGAGTGATTAAAACCCCCAAGGCGCCAACTAGTGCCCCGACAGCAGGGAAGTAGCCAATGTATTGGGCCGGCGAGACTCTCGTGAGGGCGTTGTGTACAAGCCCAAACGCCATGCCCGAAATGAAGAAAAGAGGAACAGGTAGCCACCACGGAAGATGAACAAACGTCCAGATGAATGTGGCGGTTGCGGCGGCAAATGCCAGGGGCACCATTCCGGCCATGAACGCCGAGCCGGCAATCCCGAGCTGGGTGAAGAGGGACGGCTTGTCCCAAGGGTGCAGGTTTCGGAGCATGGCGCCGGCGCGCCAAGTGACGTGAGCGGCCGCGAAAGCGCACACGCCGAGTGCACTGGATTGAAACACGACGTTGTCCACGGTCTAACGCAGAGGTGACCGGCACGTTGCGGCAAGGGGCCGCACGGTGCACGATTTCCAACGGCGCCGTGCGGCCCCTTGCCGCAACGTGTCCGAGTCGACCGACCTGTTAGATTGCATCAGCGCTTTTTCGCGGTCCTCTGCGTCAGAGCCGAGCCAGCCGCCGACTTGGAGGCAGCGCTCGTACGACCATCGCGCAAAGTCTTGGATGCTTTTGAGGCAGCCGGCGCCGAAGTAACCTTCTTCGGTGCGACTTGCGAAAGAGCGCTTCCTGCCGCCGACTTGGATGCACCGCCCGTGGACTTCGAGGACAACGTCCGGGATGCAGCCTTCGCCGCCTTGGCTCCGGTCACCTCGCCTCGTGCCGTGTTCTTGGCCGCAGCCGACTGCGCACGTGCCGCAAAGGTCCCTTTCGCGACACCGCCGCCAGAGGACTTTGCCGTAGCGCTCTGAACGCGAGCGGCCGCCCCAGGGGTCATCTTGGTGCCAGCGCTCTTACCGGAAGCTTTCGTTGCCATCTGCGTCTCCTGGTTGTTTGCCGCGAAGGTACAACGCTGCGCCGGACAATGCAATCTAACGTAAAGGTGACCGGCACGTTGCAGCAATGCGCCGCGAGGTGCAGGATATCCAACGGCGCCTCGCGGCGCATTGCTGCAACGTGTCCGAGTCGACCGACAAGTTAGGCATCACGACGCACCGGCTCCCGCAAGCAGTTCGATTGCAGCAGTGTGCCCTTTGCTCGCCGCGAGGCGCAACCACCGAATGGCGTCCTCCCTGCTCTCGGGATACTGGAGTAGGTGCTGCCCCAGCTTCCAACACGAAGAATCCAGCCCCGCCTCAGCGCACTCGCGAAGGAGCCCCACGGCCCCAGGAACGTCCTGAACTGTGCCCATACCGTGGTACATGAAGCTCGCCACCCAATGCTTCGCTTCAAGGAACCCGCCGGCCGCAGACTTTCGGTACCACTCAAGGGCAGCGGCCGGATCCCGGGGTGACTCTTCGTCCGCCAGGTGTCCGAGGTAGAACTCCGCCTGGTGGTCTCCGCCTGAAGCAAGGGCAAGAAGCTGCTCGCGGGCTTCAGCGGGGTGCAGGTCGTAGTAAATGTCCTCGGGACTCATCTCGTGAGGTCTAACGTGAAGGTGACCGGCACGTTGCGGCAAGGCGCCGCGAGGTGCAGGGTATCCAACGGCACCTCGCGGCGCCTTGCTGCAACGTGTCCGAGTCGACCGACCTGTTAGACGGCACTACACGGACCCCCAAAGATATAGGCCTTTTCCAGAGCCTTCTGCACGACGAGCGAGCGTGCGCAACGTATTGAGCGTCTCGCGTGCATGTACCGTGCCGATGTTCTTCATGTCGTCCGTTCCGGCCCAAGTCCCGGCGATTTCCTCCGCTTCAGCATCATTCATCTGAGCGAGTTTCACCACGAATCCGCGAGGAAACTGATGCAGCCAGGAGGTTCCAATGTCGCGCCCCACCAGTGCGAGTGCCATGGCTCTCCAGACCGCGAGGCGCTGGCGCAGCCGGCCGATGCCGCTCCGGGCATGAGACCAGAAGTAGAGGTCAGGAAGCGTGTGCACGTAGGGGTCGAATGGTTTCCTCTCCGCCACAGCCCACAGCACCTCAAATGAGACTGGTAGAAGTCCCTTGGCGTCGCCTCGCTCGTATCGGGGAGGCACAGCGTGCTCCAGCCGCCTCTCGAACCGCAGCGCATCACCGTGCTTAGCCACGAAGAGTTCGCACAAGAGTCCCATGGTGCGGTCTAACGTAGAGGTGACCGGCACGTTGCGGCAAGGCGCCGCGAGGTGCAGGATATCCAACGGCGCCTCGCGGCGCCTTGCCGCAACGTGTCCGAGTCGACCGACATGTTAGCCTGCATTGGGCACGATCTTCCAACCGACAAGGCTCGCGACCTGCCTCAAGGTGCTCGCCGTCTTCCGCCCGTGCGATGACCATCGGCGTGTGTGCCCCATATACCAGCCTGCCTGAAAATTGCCTCCAAGCCGCTGGTTCAATAACGCCAGTTCCACGGAATCCAGTTGGCTTAGTTCTCGACTTGCTGGAGCCGGCAATACAGTTCCTACACAAGCTAGGTAGGCGCTGCGCCCGCAAACCAGTATCGCGCGGTGAGTAGGCGTGATTTCTGATCGAAGGCGGGCCAGATTGTCAGGCGAGAGGGCATCAGCATCTAGTGGCGCGCAAAAGGCCCTCGGCTTCCCGGCAGGCCGCGGCCAGCGTGCAAACGCATTTGTACAGGTGATGTAGCGTGCCCGATCCTCCAGGAAGGCCGACTTTTGCACATGCCGTCTAGATTGGCCCGGCTCGCCGTTTCTCGGCCAAACAAATCGCTCGTGTGCGGATGCCCACGAAACTCCAGCAGCTCGAAGTGAGTGAAACACATTCGCCCCCTGCTGCCCGAACAACGGTACACCGGAGGCGGTTTCAGACGGGCCTGGCGCCTCGTTCACAAGCAGCACCGTGGCGGCCGCGTCGCCATGTGAAAGGACTGAGCACTGGTGATAGTCGACGGTCGGCATCATGCAGGCTAACGTAAAGGTGACCGGCGCGTTGCGGCAAGGGGCCGCACGGTGCACGATTTACAACGGCGCCGTGCGGCCCCTTGCCGCAACGTGTCCGAGTCGACCGACCTGTTAGACCCGCAGCGCACGCTAGCAGGCATACGACTCCACAAACCGCTCTCCGCCGGTAGGCAGACACGTGACTGAAGACGCACGGATTGAGAGGGCGACGCCATTCGCGAACTGTAGTTCGGCTGAGACGCTGCCGGAAGCGACATAGGGCAGCGGAACCAGGGAAAGTCGCTCGCTGCCAACACAGAGCTCGCCGTCGGAGAGTTTCCCCTGGCAGGAGCCGAGATCGCCGCTCCACTCCGCATCTCGAAAGGTGATCAGGAGTTCGGCAAGGTAGCCGGCCCCCGCGTCGACACCGGGCCGCCCATTCGAGCGATGGACGTAGGCAGCAGAGAACGTGAGCAGGAGGTCCGCCCCCGCTTTCTGAACTTCGCGAACCTCTGAGTCATGGAACTCCAGGGCCGCATTCTCGAAACGGTGCATCTTCTGCGGTCTAACGTAAAGGTGACCGGCGGACAGTAGGCAGGCGAACGCCGGCCGATAGGACGTCCGTGTCGACCGACAGGTTATGCAGGGACGTGGAGGAGGTCACCGAGCTGATGATACTGGCGCGACCTGGCGGAGGGAAGCAACGGCGTTACCACTAGGCGCACCGGCCGCGCCGAATGGAGGCTGTTCAAGCTGCCCAGGGGGAACGGCACCAAACCTTTGCAGCGCCAAACCAGCTGCGCCCAACCCTGCAGCCTACGAAGAGCGCACGAGGGTTGGCCCAAATCTCAATAGGAACGACAGCGCCCGCGACGGCGGTTCCGAGAGCCTTCGCAGCGGCCTTCGCGGAGGGAGCGCTCGCAAAGCCAACGCAGCGAGCAGACGCACGGCAAGAAGAAGCTACCAGCGGGCGCGGCGATGGAACTGCCGCAGCGCCTCCAAGCCAACGAGATCAGCGGCTTGACGCATAACGTGAAGGTGACCGGCACGTTGCGGCAAGGCGCCGCGAGGTGCAGGATATCCAACGGCGCCTCGCGGCGCCTTGCTGCAACGTGTCCGAGTCGACCGACCTGTTAGCCCTCAACATGCGGAAGTGCCCCCGTGAGAACGAACAGCCATTTGAGAAACCAGAACTTCAGCGGCCCTGCCGTCTTGCCGCTTGCATTCAGCACACGCAGCTTCACGCTGCCTCCCCGCGTGAACTGAAACGTATAAACCCGGAAGTGAGAAAACAGAAAGCCCGCGGAAGGGGTTCCGTGGAGCACAAAGTTCCGCGGAGAGACGGGCTGAAGAGAGCGATCGCCGTCCGTGACTTGGAAGGTTGCCTGCATCGACCTGCGACCGGGATATCGACAGGTCATCGAGACCTTCGGCTGGAGAGACGTAGGCTCGCGACCGACGTTTTCGATCTCGACGCGTACTTCGGTTGGGATTTCGCGCCCGCCCTTCGGATCGTACGTGTGCCCAAGCAGACGCACTCGCGGAGATGCCCGAGACCGCCAAGCCTTCACGATTACAACAATCAGGCCGACGACGCCTCCGCTGCCAAGGAGTACCTTGAACGGGTCTGCCAGGAAGACTGCGACGATGGCGTCCATTGAGGGCTAACGTAGAGGTGACCGGCACGTTGCGGCAAGGCGCCGCGGGGCGTACGCTTTTCCAACACGCCTCCCGGCGCCTTGCCGCAACGTGTCCGCGTCGACCGTTCTGTTAGACATCACCGTGCACAGACTGTGCATCATTCTCGGTCGACCAGGAATTTGGCCATTTCGTCAAACCCACTCACGAATGCGCAATTCGAGAAGTCACCTAGTCCGATTCGAGGATCAGAGAGGAGATTGCACAGCTTCCGGTCTGTGAACAAGGCGTGCGCAACCGGGAGCGCAGAAGCAGCGACCATAAAGTCGTTCGGATCTCCGTCTCGATACCGGCGCTTTGCATCGAACCGCATCAAGCCGTACAGTGCACTCAAAACGCGAAGTGTCGGCAATGCTCGTGATGCGGGCTTTTGATGCCAATGATATTGAGCATTGACAGCGTAGTTGACGATATCCTTCGGATCGAGCTCGATCCCTTCTTGGTCGAACCAAGTCGCGATGCAGCCCTTCAGCTCCAAGAAAATTCCAGTATTGAGGTTTACCACTTCCTGCTGATGCGCGTCCTTCCCGGCATTCAGGTCAGCAATGCCTCGCGAGTTGTCCCACTTGGCGCCAGGTGCGGAACTGGCCACTTGCAGCTGCACGGAGAACGGCAGGTCTGAGACGCTGTCAAAGAACGCCTTGTTGAAGGTCTCGTCATCTACATGGTCCCTGACAAATTCAGGGAGAGAAAACGCAGGAATTCCAAGCAACTCAATGGGACTGCATAGAAAGTCCGCGAGCTCGTCTGGCGTATCCAATGCGTTCCGCCGCAACTGGTGCAACTCGTGGCCGACTCGATCCTGAAAGGGAGCGATGCAGAATCCGTGAGAGAGCTCATCCACCAAGTCCGTAACGGCAGTCCGCGTGCCCGGATGCGTCATCGAATCCAGCTCGAAGAACGTCGGCAGCCCGATTGGAAATGCGAAAGCGTCCTTTTGCGCGGCGCGCTCAAGGGCCTCTCCGAATGCGACCATGGCGGGCGTCAGGTTTGGCTTCTTCTGACGATAGTCAGCCATGCACTTCCAGGCGTTCGTGTCGAGGTAGATCAGATCTCTTGCCTTCGCCCGATCGGCTCTCTCCTTGCGCCTCGTCCGAACGTGGGCAGCAAGAGTGACCTCCGGCCGATGCCGGTGCAGCTCGATGAGGTCATTCAAGCGAGCAGCGGCTGAATGAACGGCGGACTCGAGCGGTTGAGACATGAGGAGGCTAACTGTGATGTCTAACGTCGGAGTTGACCGGCACGTACCGGCAAGGCGCCGCAAGACGTAGGCTCCCGCGCACGGCTTGCGGCGCCTTGCCGGTACGTGTCCGCGTCGAACGACCTGTTAGGCCTCATATGGCAGTGATCATGTCGTGGATGACGTCGCGATCGGTGTAGCCCGAGATGATGCTCCAGCCGGCGAAAATGGACCACATGAACTGGGACAGCGGCTTCAGTTGATCCTCGCGGTCTGACCAGTGACGACTCCGCTGAAGTACTTCGGTCAGGTTGCGCAGGAGCCGGAAGGCCTCCTCGTCGGACACGTCGACAGAGGTCAGCACGAAGTCGACCTCGCCTCGAAAAGAATCCAGCTCGCGGACAATCGATCGAACGTATTCGTCAGTTAGCCCATTCAGTACCTGGTGCCAGCGATCTTGATCGGGTGCGACCGATGCGTTGAAGAAGTCCCTGAATTCCTTCTGGTTCTTGAGACTGTCGATCAGCGTTGACTCCGCCGGCTGGCTGCAGGCCCAAAGGAAGTGCATCAAACACTGCTCTTTGAGATCGTCATATCGCCGAAGAAGATGCGCCTTCAGGCGTCCCTTCTTCTGCCACTCCGGGAGGCGCACCACGAGCAGGTAAACAAAGAGACTGACGATGATGCCGACGGTGATGTCGAATGTGACCTGATTCCCGGTCGGGAACGGCTTCAAAAGAGCTTCAATCGGTGTGCCCTTGATGAAGTCAGGTCGCGGGTCAGAGCTTGACTTGAGCATAAGGACCACGCTCGCCGCAAACAGGGCCCACAGCAGCAGGTCAAGCGCATTTCGGCGGATGAAAGCCAACATACGTCCGGTGAGGCCTAACGCAAAGGTGACCGGCACGTTGCGGCAAGGGGCCGCACGGTGCAGGATTTCCAACGGCACTGTGCGGCCCCTTGCCGCAATGTGTCCGAGTCGACCGACCTGTTAGAGCTCACCGCCTTACGCCTCATAGGTCAAAGGGAGGCTGATCCGGATTGCTGGCCCGATCCATGCCATGGATCATCCGGCGGAACATCTTCGAGTCCTCTTCGAACGCAAGCAGGAACCCTGCACAGTGGCCACACGCGTTCATCAGAACGTGTGCATCAGGCGCTGCCTTCACCTCCTCCATCGCTGGAAACCCCGCGGCTTCACGGAAGTAGAGTTCCTTCACGCGCTTTAGCTTGCGCTCTCGCTCAGGCGAATTGAGTCGATGGGCCAACTCGTTTCGGAGAGTGTTAATCGCCGCGATCAGCTCCCATTCTCCAATGTTGTTCTTTCGAAGGGCTAGAGATCTCCCGATCAGAACCTTCTGGTTAAACGTCAGACGCGCGTCCTCCAGGTGCTCGCGGTGAAAGACGTACTGCTCAAGGATGCGATTGAGAGCTTCCTCGATTAGCAGGTGGCCTTTCAACAAGACGTGGACGGCTTCGTCCACCTGCGCCATTTCCTGGCGGAACCGCTCAACTGACTGATGAAGCACAGAGTCCATGTGAGTTCTAACGTAGAAGTGACCGGCGCCCGGCAGGAGCGAGCGCAGCGAGCGTACGAAGTCGGGCGTCCGTGTCGACTGCCAAGTTAGGCCTCAGCGCGCCGGCGGAGAGCTTCAAGCGCCAGATAGCCAAAGGACTTGCCGGTACCAGGAACATGAGCTGAGACTAACGTTTGCTCCGTCACATCGTCAAACTCGTCGAGTTCCACCACCTCGCGGTAGTCGCGCGAGAGCATCGCGGCGAGGTCCCAGAAGCGACCGGCGGTCGTCAGCCAAGTGCCCCGGAAGTACTGCCCTTCTTGCTCCGGCACTTCCTGCAACCTCACCAGAAGACCTGCGGTTGGATCGATGCCTCGCGACGCGAGAACCGACCGCAACCAGTTGACGCGCGACGGACGCATCTCGTACTCGGACGAAATCAGCCCGATCTGCTCCAACGAGCCGGCGTTCTGCTGCGAAACATCGCGCTGCGACGACATGAGGTCTAACGTGAAGGTGACCGGCACGTTGCGGCAAGGGGCCGCACGGTGCAGGATTGCCAACGGCACTGTGCGGCCCCTTGCCGCAACGTGTCCGAGTCGACCGACAAGTTAGGGCTCATCGACCACGAGGCTCTCAGGCCCGAATAGCCATCCCTCAGGACCGGAAAGAGCCGTTTGAGACCAGATGCACGCAGCGGCGTTGCCGTTCAGCAACCAGACGGATGCAAAGGGCGAGGAGACGGATGCACATGTCTCCCGGATGTCCACATACTGCTGGTCGTACGCGGGGAAGTTCAGGTAGACAAGTAGGTTCAGGTGGGACACGCGCCCGCCGTATCGGGTAAGTTTTTTCTCAATTGCTTCACGAATCCAGCGCGGCCCGTTCTCTGTTCCGTCGCTACAGTCCTCAAGCGTAGCCTTAGTCGATGCTTCCTTCTTGTACTCGTCTCCTCGCCGGCGGCCAGGCGCTTGGACCTCGGTGATCTGGAAAGGGTGCAAACCTCCGGCGGCCTCGAACTGGAAATCGGCATCAGACTGCTCGTCGTGGTCTTCAATGAGGATGTGGCAAGACCCAATGCCATGCGCATAGTGCCTGCCGAAGTGGGCGGCACACCAGAACTCCTGGGTCTTCTTGTGCTTCGGAGCGGTAAAGAACTCCTGCGGACCAACGCTCTCACGGATCTCCCGGTACTTAGCCAGGAGTTCATCCGGTGTGTAGCGAGGCGTTCGCATCGTGAGCTCTAACGTAGAGGTGACCGGCACGTTGCGGCAAGGGGCCGCACGGTGCAGGATTTCCAACGGCACTGGGCGGCCCCTTGCCGCAACGTGTCCGAGTCGACCGCCAAGTTAGGCCGCAAGCGCC
>NZ_JACORT010000002.1 GCF_014297465.1 Ramlibacter cellulosilyticus
GTTTCCCACCGCGGCGGCCGGTTCGTCGCAAGCGCCGCCCGCCGCCCTGGAAAACCCTGCGCCACTGCTGATCTAAGGCTGGAGAATCAACCGTTTACCAGTCCGCGGAGAGGGTCAAGTTCAACGCCGGTCTTCCCGTAGGCTGGGTTGCGCGCCAGCGCACCCCAGCATCAGCGCCGCGACGCTCGTGTTCCCGTAGGCTGGGTTGCGCGCCAGCGCACCCCAGCACCAGCGCCGCGACGCTCGTGTTCCCGTAGGCTGGGTTGCGCGTCAGCGCACCCCAGCGACCAGCGCCGCGACCCGCTCCGGCAGCACGTCGTTCAGGCACCGGAAATGCCCCAGCGGGCACACCCGCTGGAAACACGGAGCGCAATCCAGCGGCGGCGTGTACTCCGGGTCCTGCTTCAGCCACACGACCTGCGCCCGCTCGTTCAGCGGCGGCGTGTGCAGCGGGCTCGACGAGCCGAACAGCGCGACCTGCGGCACGCCGAATGCCGCCGCGACGTGCATCAGCCCGGAGTCGTTGCTCACGACGTGGCCCGCGCCCGCAATCAGCGCAAAGGCTTCCATCAGCGAGGTGCGGCCCGCGAGGTTGACGCAGCGGTGCGGCGCCTGCGCGAGGATGGCATCGCACAGCTCCGCCTCCTTCGCCGATCCGAGCAGCACCGCAGGACGATCGAGCCGTGCCGCGAACGCGCCGAAGTGCGGCCAGCGCTTCGCCGGGCCGTACTCCGCACCGGGCGCGATCACGACGTAACCGCCGCGCACGAGGCCTTGCGCGCGCACGACCTCGTCCACCTGCGCGTCGGGCAGCGCCAGCCGCGGGCGGTCGGTGTCCACCCCGGCTTCGCCGCTCAGCGCCGAATAGAACGCCACCATCGGCGGCTTGTCCCCGGGATTCTTCAGGCGGTGCGTGAGCAGGCCGACGCGCGCCTCGCCCAGGTAGCCCACGCGCCGGGGGATCGCCGCCAGGAAAGGCAGCAGCGCGCTCTTGATCGAGTTGGGCAGGACGTAGGCGTTCGCGAAGCGGCCCTGGAGCTGCCTGCCCAGGGCACGCCGTTCGCGCAGCTGCAGCCCGCCGTGCCGGAAGGGGAACTCGATCACCTCGTCCACCTGCGGCATGGCGCGGTAGACGGGCGCCACCCAGGGCAGCGCGCCCACCGTGAGCCGCTCGCCGCGCGCCCGCAGGCGGCGCAGCAGCGGCTCGGTCATCACGGCGTCACCGATCCACTGCGGAGCGATGATGAGAGACTGACTCATGAATGCGCCCGGTTTGCCTCAGCGCCGCCGCGGCTCCGGCTTTGCCGGGCCGCTGGGGGCGCCCCCTGGGGGGAGGCGGCCGCAGGCCGCTTCGGGGCGGTTAATGTCCGCCGCCGCCGAAATGCTCGCCTTCACGCAGTTTGTACACCGTGCCGCAATACGGGCACTTGGCCGCGCCGCTCTGGGCGACGTCCAGGTACACGCGCGGATGGCTGTTCCACAGCTTCATGTCCGCCTTGGGGCTGGGGCAGAAGATCCCGCCGTTGGCGTTCAGGTCCCTGGCCACCAGTTCGACGACCGCTTCCTTCCTCGTAGTCGTGCTCATGGGATCAGACGCGCGTGAGCCAGTGGGCGTACTTGGGATTGCGGCCGTTGACGATGTCGAAGAAGGCGTTCTGCAGCTTCTCCGTGACCGGGCCGCGGCGGCCGATGCCGATCTGCACGCGGTCCAGTTCGCGGATGGGCGTCACTTCGGCGGCAGTGCCGGTGAAGAACGCTTCGTCCGCGATGTAGATCTCGTCGCGGGTGATGCGCTTCTGCACCACGTCGATGCCGAGGTCCTTGGCGATGTGGAACACCGTGTTGCGCGTGATGCCGTTCAGGGCCCCCGCGGACAGGTCGGGCGTGTAGATCACGCCGTCCTTGATCACGAAGATGTTCTCGCCGGCGCCTTCGGAGACGAAGCCGGAGCTATCGAGCAGCAGCGCCTCGTCGTACCCGTCGTCCAGCGCTTCCATGTTCGCCAGGATGGAGTTGCTGTAGTTGCTGACCGCCTTGGCCTGCGTCATCGTGATGTTGACGTGGTGGCGCGTGTAGCTGGAAGTCTTGACGCGGATGCCGCGCTGCATGCCTTCCTCGCCCAGGTACGCACCCCAGGCCCAGGCGGCGACCATGCAGTGGATCTGGTTGCCCTTGGGGCTCACGCCCAGCTTCTGGGAGCCGATCCACACCAGCGGACGGATGTAGCAGCTCTCCAGCTTGTTGGCCTTGACGACGGCCTTCTGCGCTTCGTTCAGCTGCTCCTTCGAGAAGGGCATCTGCATGCGCAGGATCTTGGCGCTGTTGAACAGGCGGTCGGTGTGCTCCTGGAGGCGGAAGATCGCCGTGCCGTTGACGGTGTTGTAGGCACGGACGCCCTCGAACGCCCCGCAGCCGTAGTGCAGGGTGTGGGTGAGGACGTGGATCTTGGCGTCGCGCCAGTCGACCAGCTCGCCGTCCATCCAGATCTTGCCGTCGCGGTCGGCCATCGAGGGTACTACCGGGCTCATGGGAGGTCCTTGTGCTGTGGAATCGCGGAACCGGCCATTTTACGGCGCGGCCGTTTCCCCCTGACCGGCGTCGGCCTGGGGGCGGAAGAGTTCCCATTTCACGAGCTTGCCGTGGGCGAACTCGCAGGTGACGGTGGAGGCCGTGCCGTCGGTCCAGCGATAGACCTCCGGCTGCTGCTCCTTGGGGCTGACCTGCTCGCCGAGGGCGCGGGTCATGGCGACCACGTGCAGCAGGTTGACGCCCGGGCGCAGCTTGGCATTGAGCATGACGGCGCTGTCGCAGTAGCCCACCGGCCGGTTGGAGGCTCGCTGCAGCACCTTCATCATGCGCGTGAAGTGCAGCAGCATCCACATCACGATGCCGCTCACGGCGATGGCGACGCCCGGCCAGCCGTAGGCGCGCCACGCGACGGCCACGACGACCACGCCCAGGACGGGCAGCACGATCTTCTGGAAATTCATGGGGCCCGATTGTCCACGCCCCGGACCCCGTCCCGCATCAGCTCCTGCATGCGGCGGCGCAGCGCACGCTCGCGCCGGCGTTCCTCGCGCCAGTCGTCACCGATGGCCCGCACGACGGACACGGCCAGCAGGACCAGCACCGCCGTGAAAGGCAGCGCGAAGATGATCGTCGCCGTCTGCACGGCTCGCAGGCCGCCGGCAAGCATCAGGCTCAGCGCGATGGCGGCGACCAGGACGCCCCACACCAGCTTCACCCGCGCCGGCGGGTTCGGGTTGCCGCCCGTGCTCATCATCCCGAGCACCAGCGTGGCGGAATCGCCGGACGTGACGAAGAAGACCACCACCAGCACCGTGGCCACGACCGACATGACCGCCCCGAACGGCATGGCGTCGAACATGGCGAAGATCGCCGTGGAGACGTCAGCCTTCACCGCCGCCGCGAGCGGCACGTGGTCGAAGATCTCCATGTGCAGCGCCGTGCCGCCGAAGATGGCGAACCAGGCGAAGCCCACGAGCGTGGGCGCGAGCACGGTGCCGAGGAGGAACTCGCGGATCGTGCGCCCGCGCGAGACGCGCGCGATGAAGAGGCCCACGAAGGGCGACCACGAGATCCACCAGGCCCAGTAGAAGATCGTCCAGTCGCCCACCCAGGAGCTTTCGCGGAACGGGGTCGTGCGCAGGCTCATGCGCACCAGCTCGCTCAGGTACGCGCCGAGGGTCGTCGTGAAGGTGTCGATCACGGCCACCGTGGGCCCGAGCAGGAGCACGGCCAGGGCGAGCAGCCCCGCGAGCACCAGGTTCGCGCTGGAGAGCCACTTGATGCCGCGGTCCACCCCGCTGAGCGCCGAGCCGATGAACAGCACCGCCGTGACGACGATGATGGCGGCCTGCGACCAGCGCCCGATCGGCACGCCGAACACGGCGTTCAGCCCGCTGTTGATCTGGCTCGCGCCCATGCCCAGCGACGCGGCCACGCCGAAGGCGGTCGCGACGACCGCCAGCACGTTGAACACCGGCGAGGCCTTCTGCACGATGCGCCAGGGCAGCGCCTCCGTCGCGGTGCTCACCAGCGAAGTCCCGCCGCGTCGGAACTGGAAGAACGCCATCGCCAGCCCCACGACGCCGTAGATGGCCCACGGGTGCAGCCCCCAGTGGAAGAAGGCGTAGCGCATCGCGGCGTTCGCGGCTTCGGGCGTGCCGGTCACGAGACCGGGCGGCGGCGTGCCGTAGTGGGAAAGCGGCTCGGCCACGCCCCAGAACACCAGGCCGATGCCCATGCCGGCGGCGAACAGCATGGAGAACCACGCGGTGGTGGAGAACTGCGGTTCCTCGTCCTCGTCGCCGAGCTTGAGGTCGCCGTAGCGGCTGAACGCGAGCACCACGACCAGCAGCACCAGGCCCAGCACGACCCACAGATACAGCCAGCCGAAGTTGCGCGTGATGACGGCCAGCGCGCCGTTGACGGCGGCGTCCAGCGTGGCGGGCGATAGCAGTCCCCAGAGGACCACGAGGCCGATCAGCCCGGCCGAAACGAACAATTGCATGGCAATCCTTCCGGATGCACGCCCGCCTTCAGGCGAGGCCGCGCACCACTTCCAGCGCCTCTTCGATGCGCTCCACGGGATGGATGGTCAGGCCTTCCAGCTCGCGCGGGGCGGCACGCCCGCCCTTGGGCGCGTTCGCCTTCGGCACGATCGCGATCGAGAAGCCCAGTTTCGCCGCTTCGCGCAGCCGCTCCTGGCCGCGCGGCGCGGGGCGCACTTCGCCCGCGAGGCCCACTTCGCCGAACGCGATGAAGCCCTTGGGCAGCGCGCGTCCGCGCAGCGAAGACGCGATGGCCAGCATCACCGCCAGGTCGGCCGCCGGCTCGCTGATGCGCACGCCGCCCACGGCGTTGACGAACACGTCCTGGTCCATGCAGGCGACGCCCGCATGGCGGTGCAGCACCGCCAGCAGCATGGCGAGGCGGTCGCGGTCGAGGCCCACCGACAGCCGCCGCGGGCTGGGGCCGCCGCTGTCCACCAGCGCCTGGATCTCCACCAGCATCGGCCGGGTGCCTTCCAGCGTGACCAGCACGCAGCTGCCCGGCACCGGTTCGCTGTGCTGGGAGAGGAAGATCGCGCTCGGGTTGGCGACGCCCTTGAGTCCCTTCTCGGTCATCGCGAAGACGCCGATCTCGTTCACCGCGCCGAAGCGGTTCTTGATCGCCCGCACCAGGCGGAAGCTGGAATGCGTGTCGCCCTCGAAATAGAGCACCGTGTCCACCATGTGCTCCAGGACGCGCGGGCCGGCCAGTGCGCCTTCCTTGGTGACGTGGCCGACCAGCACGATGGTCGTGCCTCCCGCCTTGGCGGCGCGCGTCAGGTGCGCGGCGCATTCGCGCACCTGCGCCACGGAGCCCGGCGCGGACGTGAGCTGGTCCGAATACACGGTCTGGATGGAGTCGATCACGGCGACGGCGGGCCGCTGCGCGTTGACCGTCGCCTGGATCTTCTCGAGCTGGATCTCCGCGAGCACCTTGACCTGCGAGTCGTCGAGGCCGAGGCGCCGCGAGCGCAGCGCGACCTGCGCGCCGCTCTCTTCGCCGGTGACGTAGAGCGTCGGCACGCCGGCACGCTGCAGGCCGTCGAGGGCCTGCAGCAGCAGCGTGGACTTGCCGATGCCCGGGTCGCCGCCGATCAGCACGACGCCGCCTTCCACGATGCCCCCGCCCAGCACGCGGTCGAGTTCATCGATGCCCGTCGGCGTGCGCGCGACGTCGGCGGCGTCGATGTCCGCCAGCACGGCGACCTCGGAGGCGGGCGCCAGCGAGGCGAAGCGGTGACGGGCGGCGCCCGCCGGTTCCGCCACGCCCTCCACGAGCGTGTTCCACGCCTCGCAATGCGGGCACTTGCCCTGCCACTTGGGCGTGCTGCCGCCGCATTCGCTGCACGTGTAGACCGTCTTGTCCTTCGCCATCCGCCGAGTGTAGGGGCGGACACCCGGACGGGCGCGGGGTTGCCCCGCTTGACGGATCGCGCCGAACATTTAACATGTTAAATATCAAGCGCGTCCGGTCCGGGCGCAGCACCACGGATGAGCACCACCTTCACCCATCGCAACCTTCCGCGCCTGCTGCTGCAGGCCCGCGAAACCGTGATGGCCCACACGCGGCCGAGCCTGCGCGAGCACGGCCTGTCGGACCAGCAGTGGCGGGTGCTGCGGGTCCTCGGCGAACACGGCACCGTGGAGACGGGGCGGGTAGCACGAGAGGCCTACATCCTCGGGCCCAGCCTCACGGGCGTGCTGGCGCGCATGGAGCGCGACGGCCTCGTGCGGCGCGAGCGCGACCCCTCGGACCAGCGACGGACGGTGGTCGAAGCGACCGCCAAGGGCCGCAAGATGGTCGAGCGCCTGTCGCACACCGTCGAAGGCCACTACCAGTGGCTGGAGAAGTCGCTGGGCAAGCAGAAACTGGCGCAGCTCTATGGGCTGCTCGACGAACTCATCTCACTGGAAAACCCATGAGCCTGGTCAGGAGAGGCACGGTCTACGGCACGCTGATGAACTTCCGCGGCGAGCTGGACGCGCTGGGCGACAAGATGAAGCAGGCGCCGTACGACGGGCCGCCGCAGGCGCCCGTGCTGTACGTGAAACCCGCGAACACCTGGACGGAGAACGGCGGCAGCATCGCCATCCCGGCCGGCGTGCAGGAAGTCGCGGTCGGCGCCACCGTCGCCATGGTCATGAAGTCCGCGCGCGAGATCGCCGGCTTCGTGCTGATGAACGACGTGACCATCCCGCACGACAGCTTCTACCGCCCGCCGGTGAAGTTCAACTGCCGCGACGGCTTCCTCGGCATCGGCGACCGCATCCGCGCGCGCAACGAGGCGGGCGACCCGGCGGTCTTCAAGCTGGAGGTGCGCGTCAACGGCGAACTGAAGCAGACCGTGCGCTTCTCGCAGCTGGTGCGCCCGGCCGACCAGCTCCTGGCCGACGTGAGCGAGTTCATGACGCTGGGCGAAGGCGACATGCTGATGCTCGGTTGCGACGTGGGCCGGCCGCTCGTGCGCGCCGGCGATTGCGTGGAGATCAAGATGCCCGCCCTCGGCACGCTCACCAACACCTTCGTCGCGGAGGCCGCATGAAGCGCGCGCGCGTCATCGTCAACGGCATGGTGCACAACGCCACCGAGCGCGACGGCCAGGTCGTGCTGGAGGACGGCCGCCGCCTGTGGCAGGACCAGGTGCAGTGGCTGCCGCCGCTCGCGCCCGTGGACCGTCCCCGCACGGTCATCGCGCTGGGCCTGAACTACGCGGACCACGCGAAGGAGCTCGCGTTCAAGGAGCCGCCGAAGGAGCCGCTGGCTTTCCTCAAGGGGGAACGGGCGCTCACCGGCCACCGGCAGGCCACGAAGCGGCCGGCGGGCGTGAAGTTCATGCACTACGAGTGCGAGCTCGCGGTCGTGATCGGCAAGCGCGCGAAGAACGTGAAGCGCGGCGACGCCTACGGCTTCATCGCCGGCTACACGATCGCCAACGACTACGCGGTCCGCGACTACCTGGAGAACTGGTACCGGCCCAACCTGCGCGTGAAGAACCGCGACGGCGCGACCGCTCTCGGCCCCTGGCTGGTCGACACCGCGGACGTGCCGGACCCGATGGCGCTGGCGCTCAAGACCACCGTCAACGGCAAGGTCACGCAGCAAGGCAGCACGAAGGACATGATCTTCGACGTGCCCTTCCTCGTCGAATACTTCTCCGGCTTCATGACCCTGAACCCCGGCGACCTGATCCTCACCGGCACGCCGGACGGCGTGGTGGATTGCCAGCCGGGCGACGTGGTCGTCACCGAGATCGAGGGCATCGGCGCCCTCATGAACACCATCGGCAGTTCCTGACACCATGCGGATCGACCACCTGATCGCCGGCAAGCCCGTTGCCGGCCGCGACTACTTCACCACCGTCAATCCCGCCACGCAGGAAGTGCTGGCGGAGGTGGCCTCCGGCGGCGAGGCCGAAGTGAACGCCGCCGTCGCGGCGGCGAAGGAAGCCTTCCCGAAGTGGGCCGCGCTGCCTGCCACGGACCGTGCGAAGCTGGTGCGCAAGCTGGGCGAGCTGATCGCGCGGCACGTGCCCGAGCTCTCGCAGATGGAGACCAACGACACCGGGCAGGTGATCGCGCAGACCGGCAAGCAGCTGGTGCCGCGCGCGGCGGACAACTTCTCGTACTTCGCCGAGATGTGCGTGCGCGTCGACGGCCACACGTACCCGACGCCGACCCACCTGAACTACACGCTGTTCCACCCCGTCGGCGTCTGCGCGCTGATCTCGCCGTGGAACGTGCCTTTCATGACGGCGACGTGGAAGGTGGCGCCCTGCCTCGCGTTCGGCAACACCGCGGTGCTGAAGATGAGCGAGCTCTCGCCGATGACGGCCTCGCGCCTGGGCGAGCTCGCGCTGGAGGCGGGCATCCCGGCCGGCGTGCTCAACATCGTGCACGGCTACGGCAAGGACGCCGGCGAACCGCTGGTGCGCCATCCGGACGTGCGCGCGATCTCCTTCACCGGCTCCACGGCGACGGGCAACCGCATCGTCAAGGAAGCAGGGCTGAAGAAGTTCTCGATGGAGCTGGGCGGCAAGTCGCCCTTCGTGGTCTTCGACGACGCGGACTTCGAACGCGCGCTCGACGCCGCCGTGTTCATGATCTTCTCCAACAACGGCGAGCGCTGCACGGCGGGCAGCCGCATCCTGGTGCAGAAGCCGATCTACGCGAAGTTCGTGGAACGCTTCGTCGCGCGGGCGAAGAAGATCGCCGTGGGGGACCCGCTGGACGAGAAGACCATCGTCGGGCCGATGATCTCGCCAGGCCATCTCGCCAAGGTGCGCAGCTACATCGAGCTCGGCCCGAAGGAAGGCGCGACGCTGCTGTGCGGCGGCCTCGATGCGCCGCTGCTGCCCGACCGGGTGAAGAAGGGCAACTACGTGCTCCCTACCGTGTTCGCCGACGTGGACAACCGCATGAAGATCGCGCAGGACGAGATCTTCGGCCCGGTGGCCTGCCTGATTCCCTTCGAGGACGAGGCGGATGCGGTGCGCATCGCCAACGACATCTCCTACGGCCTGTCTTCCTACGTGTTCACCGAGAACATCGGCCGCGCGCACCGCGTGGCGGCGGGCATCGAGGCGGGCATGTGCTTCGTCAACAGCCAGAACGTGCGCGACCTGCGCCAGCCTTTCGGCGGCACCAAGGCTTCCGGCACGGGGCGCGAAGGCGGGACCTGGAGCTACGAAGTGTTCCTGGAGCCGAAGAACATCGCGGTGTCTCTCGGTTCACACCACATTCCTCACTGGGGAGTGGCGTGAACGCCACCCCCCAAGGGGGTCATTGGGCTCCCCCCACCCCGACCCTCCCCTCAAGGGGAGGGCCAAACAGCCGGGAGAATAGCCATGGGTAAGCTGGCACTCGCCGCGAAGATCACGCACGTCCCCTCGATGTACCTGAGCGAGCTGCCGGGCGACCGGCAGGGCACGCGGCAGGACGCGATCGACGGGCACGTCGAGATCGGCCGGCGCTGCCGCGCGCTGGGCGTGGACACCATCGTGGTCTTCGACACCCACTGGCTGGTCAACGCCAACTACCACGTGAACTGCGGGCCGCACTTCAAGGGCCTGTACACCAGCAACGAACTGCCGCACTTCATCAGCAACATGGAGTACGAGTTCCCCGGGAACCCCAGGCTCGGGAAGCTGCTGGCGGAAGCCTGCAACGAATGGGGCGTGGAGACGCTGGCGCACGACCGCACGACGCTGGCACCCGAATACGGCACGCTCGTCCCCATGCGCTACATGAACCGGGACCAGCATTTCCAGGTGGTCTCGGTGTCGGCGCTGTGCCAGGCGCACTACCTGAACGACAGCGCCCGCCTCGGCTGGGCGATGCGGCGCGCGGTGGAAGACCACTACGACGGCACCGTCGCCTTCTTCGCGAGCGGGTCGCTGTCGCATCGCTTCGCGCAGAACGGCCTCGCGCCGGAGTACGCCTTCAGGATCTGGAGCCCCTTCCTCGAGCAGCTCGATCACGAGGTCGTGCGCATGTGGGAGGCCGGCGAGTGGAAGACGTTCTGCGGCATGCTGCCCGAGTACGCGGCCAAGGGCCATGGCGAAGGCTTCATGCACGACACGGCCATGCTGCTCGGCGCGCTCGGCTGGTCCGAGTACCAGGGCCAGGCGGAAGTCGTCACGCCCTACTTCGGCGCTTCGGGCACGGGGCAGATCAACGCGGTGTTCCCCGTCACGCCGGTGAGCGGCAGCGCGGTCCCGAAGGCGCAGGCGTCGTCGGCCGAGGGCTACACGAACATCGCGCAGCGGCTCTGAAACCGGAATCCGACGACATGCCCCACTGCGTCATCCTCTACACGCCCAACATCGAGGGCAAGACGGACGTGAGCGCGCTGTGCCGCAGCCTGGCGGACTGCATGCTCACGGTGCTCGACGAGCAGGGCAGGCAGGTGTTCCCCACCGGCGGGACGCGCGTGCTCGCGTATCCGGCGGCGCACTACGCGGTGGCCGACGGCAAGGGGGACTATGCTTTCGTCTACGTGAACATCCGCATGGGCGCGGGGCGCAGCGACGCGGTGAAGAAGATGGCGGGCGACCGGCTCACGGAGGTCGTGAAGCAGCACTTCGCGCCCATCTTCGCGCAGGAGCTGATCGGCATCACCGTGCAGATCGACGAGAGCCCCGGCCAGGTCTACGACGCCAAGCACAGCACCTTGCACCCCCTCTTCAACCCATGAGCTTTTCCCCCGAACTGGTCGAGGCGCTCGCCCGCGAGCTGCACGAGAGCGAGAAGTCGCGCAAGCAGGTCGAACACTTCTCCAGGCGCCATCCCGGCATGACCATCGAGGACGGCTACGCCGTCTCGCGTGCCTGGGTGGCGATGAAGATCGCCGAAGGCCGGCAGGTGCGCGGCCACAAGATCGGCCTCACCTCGCGGGCCATGCAGCAATCCAGCCAGATCGACGAGCCCGACTACGGCACGCTGCTGGACGACATGTTCTTCGCGCCCGGCGACATCCCCACGGAGCGCTTCATCGCCCCGCGCGTGGAGGTGGAGCTCGCCTTCATCCTCAAGCGCCGGCTGCAGGGCGCGCAGGTGTCGGTGGAGGACGTGCTGGAAGCCACCGACTACGTCCAGCCCGCCATCGAGATCATCGACGCGCGCATCGAGCAGTTCGACCGCCACACCAAGGCGATGCGCAAGGTGTACGACACGATCAGCGACAACGCCGCCAACGCCGGCATCGTGCTGGGCGGCCGCAAGGTGAAGCCCGGCGAGGTGGACCTGCCCTGGGTCGGCGCCGTGCTGCGCCAGAACGACGTGGTCGAGGAGACCGGCCTCGCCGCCGGCGTGCAAGGCCATCCCGCCGTGGGCATCGCGTGGCTCGCGCAGAAGCTCGCGCCCTGGGGCGAGTGCCTCGAGGCCGGCGAGGTCGTGCTCGCGGGCTCCTTCACGCGCCCCGTCGCCGCGAAACGCGGCGACCGGTTCGACGCAGATTACGGGCCGCTCGGCCGCTTCCAGTTCCGCTTCGCCTGAGGAGACAAGAATGAAGACCCCCGTCAACGCCTTCAAGAAGGCCATCGCCGAGAAGCGCACGCAGGTCGGCCTGTGGGTGAGCCTGCTCGGCCCGCTCAACACCGAGATCTGCGCCGCCGCCGGCTTCGACTGGCTGCTGCTCGACGCCGAGCACACGCCCAACGACCCGATGAACCTGCTGCAGCAGTCGCAGGTGATCGCGGCCTATCCCGGCGTGCACGCCATCGCGCGCGTGCCGATGGGCCACGGCTACGTCGGCCAGGCGCTGATCAAGCAGTACCTCGACGTCGGCATCCAGACGCTGCTCGTGCCCATGGTCGAGACCGCCGAACAGGCCCGCGAGCTGGTGCGCTGCATGCGCTACCCGCCCGACGGCATCCGCGGCATGGCCGCGACCCGCGCCTCCGGCTGGGGCCGCAACGCCGCCTACGCGAAGGAAGCCAACCGCGAGATCTGCCTGCTGGTGCAGGTGGAGACGCAGGAAGGCGTGCGCAACGTCGACGCCATCGCCGCCGTCGAAGGCGTCGACGGCGTGTTCATCGGCCCTTCGGATCTGTCGGCCGCCTTCGGCCATGTCGGCGACCCGTGGCATGCCGACATGATGAAGCTGCACGAGGACCTGTTCGCCCGCATCCGGAAGGCGGGCAAGGCCGTGGGCATCCTCACGCTCGACGAGACGCTCGCGCGCAAGCACATCGAGATGGGCGCCACCTTCATCGCGGTGGGCACCGACAGCAACCTGATGGTGAAATCCACCGGCGCCCTGGCCGCGAAGTTCAAGGGCGCGGACGCGCCGGCCGCCAAGGGCAACTACTGACACCCGTTATCCTGATCGACCCACCAAGCAACGAGGAGACCCCATGACCGTGAACCGCCGCCAGGCCCTGCAATCCGCCGGTGCCGCCGCCCTGCTCGCCGCGATCGGCCGCGATGCCTTCGCGCAGGCGCAGATCGAGACGACGAAGATCATCACCGGCTTCGCCGCCGGCGGAACGTCCGACACCATCTGCCGCCGCGTCGCGCAGCGGCTGCAGGGCGACTTCGCCAAGGCAGCGGTGGTGGAGAACAAGACGGGTGCGGGCGGCCAGATCGCCGTCACGACGGTCAAGGCCGCCGCGCCGGACGGCGCCACCATCCTGCAGACGCCGACCTCCATCCTCACGATCTACCCGCACATCTACAAGAAGCTGCCGTACGAGCCGCTGGTGGACCTGACGCCCGTGAGCCTGGGCTGCGTGTTCGACTTCGGCCTGGCCGTCGGCCCGGCGGTGCCTGCCAACGTGCGCACCGTGAGCGACTTCGTGAACTGGGTGAAGGCCAACCCGCAGGGCGGCAACTTCGGCTCGCCCGCGGCCGGGTCCACGCCGCACTTCGTGGGCGCGCTGCTCGGCAAGGTCGGCGGCGTGGAACTGAAGCACGCCGCCTACCGCGGCACGCAACCCGCGATGCTGGACCTGGTGGGCGGCAACATCTCCGCCGTGTCGGGCCCGATCGGCGACCTGACGCAGCACCTCGCCACCGGCAAGGTGCGCATCCTCGCCACCTCGGGCACCAAGCGCAGCCGCTTCGCGCCCGACGTGCCCACGTATGCGGAGCAAGGCTTTCCCACGCTCACGCACAGCGAGTGGTTCGCGTTCTTCCTGCCGGCCAAGGCGAGCCCGGAGCTGGTGACGCGCCTGAACACCTCGATGAAGGCGGCCCTGGCGCACAAGGACGTGATCGACGGCCTCGCCACCTTCGGCCTGGAAGCGATGTCTTCCACGCCCGCGGAGCTGGCCGAACTGCTGAAGCGCGACACGGCCAAGTGGGCGCCGATCGTCAAGCAAGTCGGCTTCACCGCAGAGGCCTGAGCCCCCGAGGAGTACCGCCATGAACGCCGTCCTGCAATCCCGTTCGCCGGACATGCACCCGGACGAATGGGCCGCCCGCGTGCAGCTCGCCGCCGCCTACCGCATCTTCGACATGCTGGGCTGGGCCGAGATGATCTACAACCACATCACGGTGCGGCTGCCGGACAGCGTCACGGGCGGCGAGAAGCAGTTCCTGATCAACCCCTTCGGGCTGCACTACTCGGAGGTCACGGCGAGCAACCTGCTCAAGATCGACGTGCACGGCAACAAGCTGGACGCGCACAACCCGTGGCCGGTGAACCCCGCGGGGTTCACCATCCACGCGGCGATCCACGACAGCGTGCCGGAAGCGCACTGCGTGATGCACACGCACACCACCAACGGCCTCGCCGTCGCCTGCACCGAAGGCGGGCTCGCGCAGAACAACTTCTATTCCGCGCAGCTGCACGACATGGTGGCCTACCATGATTTCGAGGGCATCACGATCCACGCGGACGAAGCGCCACGCCTGCTGGCCAGCCTCGGCACGAAGCCGCTGATGATCCTGCGCAACCACGGCCTGCTGGCCGCCGGTCCCACCCTGCCCCTGACCTTCGTGCGCCTGTGGACGCTGCAGCGTGCCTGCGACGTGCAGGTGACGCAGGCGCCGCTCGGCAAGGCCATTCCCATCCCGCAGCCCGTGGCGGTCAAGACCACGCACGACTCCTTCCAGTTCGACCAGCGCTTCGGCGCCGGGCAGGACGTGTTCGACGCGATGACGCGCCTCGTGGAACAACGCTTCGGCACCTCGTACAAGTCATGAAAGCCTGCATCTACGGCGCCGGCGCCATCGGCGGCTGGATCGGCGTGAAGCTCGCGCGCGCCGGCTGCCAGGTGAGCGTGGTCGCGCGCGGCGCGACGCTGCAGGCCTTGCAGGCGGAGGGACTGCGGCTGCAGGAGGGCGGCGAGACGCTCGCGGTGCCCGTGCAGGCCAGCGCGTCGCCGGCGGAACTCGGCGTGCAGGACCTCGTCGTCGTCGCCGTGAAGGCGCCGGGCATGGCGGACGTGGCGAAAGCCATCGGCCCCCTGCTCGGTCCGGACAAGATGGTGCTGACGGCCATGAACGGCGTGCCCTGGTGGTTCTTCCAGGGCTTCGGCGGCAGCTGGCAGGGCCGCAAGCTGAAGGCGGTGGACCCGGAAGGCGCCATCGCGGAAGCGATTCCCGCCAAGCACATCATCGGCTGCGTCGTGCACGCGAGCTGCTCGCTCCGCGGCCCGGGCCACGTACAGCACCATTTCGGCAAGGGGCTGATCATCGGCGAGCCCTCCGGTGCGAAGTCGCAGCGCGTGCAGCAGCTCGCGAAGCTGCTGCAGGAGGCGGGTTTCGACACGACGCTCTCCGAGCAGATCCAGAAGGACACCTGGTACAAGCTCTGGGGCAACATGACGGTGAACCCGGTGAGCGCCATGACGGGCGCGACCACCGACCTGATCCTCAACGATGACCTCGTGCGCGGCTTCATCTCCGCCGTGATGCTGGAAGCGCGCGAGATCGGCGCGCGCATCGGCATTCCCATCGCGCAGATGCCCGAAGACCGCCACCAGGTCACGCGCAAGCTCGGTTCCTTCAAGCCCTCGATGCTGCAGGACGTCGAAGCGGGCAAGCCGGTGGAGATCGATGCGCTGGTCTCGGTCGTCCAGGAGATCGGCGAGATGACGGGCGTGCCCACGCCGTTCACCGACGCCTTGCTCGGCTTGAGTCGCCTGCACGCCCGCGTGCACGGCCTCTACTGAGATGGCGGCCATTCCGGCCCCGGCGCGCGCGATCAGCGGTGCCGCCTTCGCCACGCTGCTGCTGATCGCGCTGATGATGGGCGCCAACCACGTCGCGGCACGCCTCGCGTTCAACAACGGCGTGGACGTCGCCACGGCGGTGGTATTCCGCAGCGTGGTCACGGCGTTCGTGATCGTCGCGATCCTGGCGTCGCAAGGCGTGCGCGTGCGCTTCACGGCGCGGCACAAGCGCTTCCTGCCGGTGATCGGGCTGCTGATCGGGGTGCAGAGCCTGTGCCTCTATTCGGCGGTCGCGCGGCTGCCCGTGGCGCTGGCCCTGCTGGCGTTCAACACCTACCCGATCTGGACGGCCGTCTGGTCCTTCGTGGTGTACCGCAAGCCTCCGGAAAAGGCGATGCTGGTCGCGATGCCGGTGATCCTCGTCGGCCTGGCGCTGGCGCTCGACGTGTTCGGCGCCACCTCGGGCCTGGGCGCTTCCGGCCAGTGGGCGCGCATCGGGACCGGCGTGGCCTTCGCGCTGGCGGCTGCGGGCACGTTTGCGTTGGCACTGGTGCTCACGCAGCACGAGGCCGGCGACGTGGATGGCCGCGTGCGCACGGCAACCACGATGACGATCGCCGGCGTCGTCGCTCTGGCGATGGTGGTGTCGCAGGGCGGGTTCCACCTCCCGACCGCGCCGGCGGGCTGGGGCGGGCTGGCGGCACTGACCTTCCTGTACGGCACCGCGTTCACCATCATGTTCACCGTGCTGCCGCGGCTGGGCGTGGTGGGCAACTCCGCGATCATGAACGTGGAGCCCGTGTTCGCGCTGGTCCTGGCGTGGATGATCCTGGGCCAGGCGATCGCGCCGGTGCAGGTGGGCGGGGCGTTGCTGGTGGTGGGGGCGGTGATGGGGTTGGGGTTGAGGAAGAAGTAGCGCCGGCACCAGCGCTTGCCGTCCGGCTCCGGTCGGCCTAAAATTTGCTATACACGTATAGCAGGAGGTCCCGATGCTGGCGATTCGACTTCCGGAAGAGATCGAGGAGCGCCTGAACGCGCTCGCACAGGAAACTGGGCGGACGAAGACGACGCTGGCGCGCGAAGCCATCCTTGAATACATAGACGACCTCGAGGATTTCTACCTGGCGGAGGCGCGCGCCCGCAAGAACCGGAAGTCCATCCCGCTCGAAGAGGTGGAGCGCAAGCTTGGCTTGGGCCGTTGAATTCGACCCGGAAGCAGTCAAGGACCTGAAGAAGCTGGACAAGCAGGTCCAGGTGAGGATCGTGTCGTTCCTCCGCGAGAGAGTGGCGCCCCTGGACAACCCCAGGTCCATCGGCGAGGCGCTCGCCGGAGCCAAGCTGGGGAACTACTGGAAATACCGCGTAGGCGACTGGCGCATCATTTGCGACATCCAGGACCGACGGATCATCGTGCGCGTGCTGCGCGTCGGAAACAGGCGCGAGGTCTACAGATAGCTTATGCCGACGCCGGGACGCTACCTGGAGAGCCTCGTCACGTACATTCAACGGCGCCTCGTGCCGGAAGGCGCCGTCATCAGGTCTCCGGAGCGGTTCTATCGTGGAGCGAAACAGATAGGTGAGATCGACATCACCATCCGCGATGCGGAAGGTGCGAACTGGAGCAGCAAACCAGGGTCTCGTCCCGGGCTGGGTGGGCCGCCCGCGTGTTACGGTCGTCCTTCACCTGCCGGAATTCAAGGGAAGCGGTACAGGCGAATAGCGCCAAGCGGCGATTCCCAGACGCTCGCGCCCCCTCACCTCCCCCGCATCACCTTCACCGCCTGCGGCAACGACTTCGCCTCCGGCACGAAGCGATCGAGCAGCGCCCCCACGATCACCGCGCACACCAGCGCCCCCAGCAGCGGCTTCCACGTCAGCCGCACCGCCGCCGTGAGCCACCCTTCGCGCGCCATGCGTACCGCGGTGCGCGCCGACACGTAGCCGAAGGCGAGTTCCACCGCCACCGCCAGCAGCACCTCGGACCCGAAGTACAGCAGCAACAGCGATCCCACCCCGAACAGCACGGCCAGCCCCGCCAGGAACACGACCACCACCGGGACCACCACGATCGCGCCTTCGTCGGCACTGCCCGCCGCCTCCAGCGCACCCGTGGCGAGATCGCCCGCCGCGGACGCCGTGTCCGAAGGCATGTCGAAACTCGCGCTCGCCCCGCCGCCGCCGAAGTCCCCGCCCCCGCCCGACTCGAACGCAGGCGTGCCGTCGACGGAACCGCACCCCGAGCTCCCCTGCGGCAGGTCCACGAAATCCGCCGGATCCGGCACGTCGCCGCCGCTCCCGCGCTCGCCCACCAGCCGTCCGGCCCACCAGCGCAGGACGCAGAGGAACGCGAGGTAGCCCACCCCCAGCGTCACGGCATAGCGCAGCGCCAGCGAGTCCGATCCGAGCACCATCTGCAGGTGCGAGGCCCCCCACATGCTGGCCAGCACCACCAGGCCGATGCACCAGCCGTGCAGCCACAGCGGACGGTGCCGCCGCAGGCGGTCGCGGGCGGCGTGCTCCCACGCCCGCACCGAGCGCCAGTTGCTCAGCGTGCGCGGGCGCGGCGGCTTCACTCCACGACCACCGGCACCCGCGGCGCCAGCGCGCACATCAATTCGTAACCCAGGGTGCCGGCGCTCGCCGCCACCTCGTCGATCGACAGCACCACGCCGTTGCCCGCGCGGCCCCACAGCGTCACCTCGCTGCCGAACCCGGCCTGCGGCACCGGCGTGAGGTCGACGGCCACCATGTCCATGCTGACCCGGCCGACCAGCCGCGTCCGCACGCCTTCCACCAGCACCGGCGTGCCGGTCGTGCAGTGGCGCGGATAGCCATCGGCGTAGCCGACAGCGACGACCCCGATGCGCACCGGCGCGTCCGCGGTGAAGCTGGAGCCGTAGCCCACGGTGTCCCCGGGCTGCAGTTGCTGCACTGCAAGAACGCGGCTCGCGAGCGTCATCGTGGGCTGCAGCTGCCAGTGCGCGATGTCGTGCTCGGGGTAGTCCGGCGCGCTGCCGTACACCGCGATGCCCGGGCGGATCCAGTCGCCGCGCACCGCCGGATCGGCGGCGTGGCGCAGCGAAGCCGCACTGTTCGACAAGGACCGTTCGCCCGGCAGGTCGCGCGTGACGTCGTTGAAGACACGCAGCTGGTGGCCTATGCCGCGCGGGCCGTCCGCGTCGCTGAAGTGGGTCATCAGCGAGATCTCCTCCACCTGCGGCAGCGCGTCCAGCCGCGCCCATGCGGAACGAAATCGCTGCGGCGCGAATCCCAAGCGGTTCATGCCCGAGTTCATCTTCAGGAACACGCGGTGCGGCACCTGCGTCTTGTGCGCCGCGAGCCATTCGATCTGCTCGTCGCAATGGACGGCGTGCCACAGCCCCAGGCGGGAGCACAGCTCCAGGTCGCGCGGCTCGAACACGCCTTCCAGCAGCAGGATCGGGCCGCGCCAGCCGAGGGCGCGCACCCGCTCCGCCTCGGCGAGGTCCAGCAGGGCGAAGCCGTCCGCTCCCCGCAAGGCGTCGTACACCCGCTCGATCCCGTGACCGTAGGCATTGGCCTTGACGACCGCCCAGGCCTTGGCATCGGGCGCGGCCGCGCGCATGCGCGCCAGGTTGTGGCGGAGGGCTTCGGTGTGGATGGTGGCGAGGATGGGACGGGGCATGGCGGGGCTCTCAACTTCCATTCTGTCATTACCCAGCGTGATATAACCCCGTGTCGCTCGGAGACAGCAGAACCTTGAAGGGCCAGTCCGCAGGACTCCACCGGCCCCGCCCACACACGCACGGATGAAGCGCGGTTTCTACACCATCATGGCGGCGCAGTTCTTCTCGTCGCTCGCCGACAATGCGCTGTTCATCGCGGCAGTCGAACTGCTGAAGTCCTCCCATGCCGCGCCCTGGCAGGCCGCGGCGCTGGTGCCCATGTTCGCGCTGTTCTACGTGGTGCTGGCGCCGTTCGTGGGCGCCTTCGCCGATGCGAGGCCCAAGGGACAGGTCATGTTCTACAGCAACGCGATCAAGGTGGTCGGTTGCCTGATGATGCTGTTCGGCTCGCACCCCCTGCTCGCGTACGCGATCGTGGGCCTGGGCGCAGCGGCGTACTCGCCCGCGAAGTACGGCATCCTCACCGAACTGCTTCCGCCCTCGCAGCTGGTGAAGGCGAACGGCTGGATCGAAGGCCTGACCATCGCTTCCATCATCCTCGGCATCCTGCTGGGAGGGCAGCTGGTCGGCCACGCGCTCTCCACGCGCATGCTGGGGCTGGACTTCCCGGTCTTCGACACCGGCATCGACACGCCGCCCGAAGCGGCGATCAGCGTGCTGATCTTCATCTATGCGATCGCGGCCTGGTTCAACACGCGCATCCCGAAGACCGGCGTGGAGATGCGGCCGATCCCGAAGAACCCGCTGGAACTCGTGCCGGATTTCTGGAGCTGCAACGGCCGCCTCTGGCACGACCGCCTCGGGCAGATCTCGCTGGCGACGACGACGCTGTTCTGGGGCGTGAGCGGCAACCTGCGCTACATCATCCTGGCCTGGAGCGCCGCCGCCCTGGGCTACAGCACCACGCAGGCTTCGTCGCTCAGCGGGGTGGTCGCGCTCGGCACCGCGGTCGGCGCCATCGCCGCCTCCATGCGCGTGCGGCTGGACCGCGCCACCAGCGTGATGCCGCTCGGCATCGCCATGGGCCTGCTGGTGGTGTGCATGAACTTCATCAGCAACGTGTGGGTGGCCGCGCCTTTCCTCATCCTCATGGGCGCGCTCGGCGGCTACCTGGTCGTGCCGATGAACGCCCTGCTGCAGCACCGCGGGCACAACCTGATGGGCGCGGGCCGGTCCATCGCGGTGCAGAACTTCAACGAGCAGGCCTGCATCCTGGGGCTCGGCGCGTTCTACAGCCTGTCGGCGGGCCTGGGGCTGTCGGCCTTCGGCGCCATCACGGCGTTCGGCCTCCTGGTGGCGGGCGCCATGTGGCTCATCCAGCGCTGGCACCAGCGCAACTGCATCGAGCACAAGGACGAAGTGGAGCACCTGCTGGAGATCGCCAGGCACGACAACGTGCATGGTTGAAGGCAAGGGCGGGAGGTTGGCGCCGGTCCTGGCGCTGACACTGAATGCGTTCGTGTGGGGCTGCTCCTGGTGGCCGTTCCGCGCGCTGGCCGACCAGGGCATGCACGCCCTCTGGTCCACCGCCCTCATCTACCTGCTCGCCTTCGCCACCTTCGCGGTGCTGCGCCCCCGCGCCTTGCCGGAACTGCTGCGCACGCCGGGCTTGTGGCTGCTGGCCGCCGCGGCGGGCATGACGAACGTCGGCTTCAACTGGGCCGTGAGCATCGGCGACGTGGTGCGCGTCGTGCTGCTCTTCTACCTGATGCCGGCGTGGGCCGTGCTGCTCGCCTGGCCGCTGCTGGGGGAACGGCCGTCCGCCGCCGGCCTCGGCCGCCTGCTGCTCGCGCTCGCCGGGGTGGCGATCGTGCTCGATACCGGCAGCGCCGGCCTGCCCTGGCCGCGGGGGCTGCCGGAATGGCTGGCGCTCGCGGGCGGCTTCAGCTTCGCCCTCACCAACGTGCTGCTGCGCCGCCTGAATTTCGTGACCGCCGGCTCGCGCGTGCTGGCGATGTTCGGCGGCGGCATGGTGCTGGCAGGCAGCGTGGCGTTCGCCGGCGTGCAGCAAGGCAGCATCGCGCCGCTGCCCCTGCTGCAAGGCAGCGGCTGGGCGATCGCCCTGCTGCTCGCCGCCGGTTTCCTCCTGGCGAACCTGGCGCTCCAGTACGGCGCGTCGCGCCTGCCGTCGCACACGACGGCGCTGGTCATGCTGTCGGAAGTGGTGTTCGCCAGCCTTTCCTCGGTGGCCCTCGGCGCGGCGCAATTGACACCGCGCACGCTCGCCGGCGGGGCGCTGATCCTCGCGGCGGCCGCCTGGTCGGCCTGGCCTCGCGCCTCGGCGCGCGACGGCGCACAATAGGCCGCATGGCCGGCATCTACGACTTCGAAGCGCAGCAGATCGGCGGGCAGCTCGTGCCCCTGTCGCAGTTCCGCGGCAAGCCCCTGCTGATCGTCAACACCGCCAGCGCCTGCGGCTTCACGCCGCAGTTCGCGGGACTGGAGGCGCTGCACAAGCGCTATGCGGAACGCGGGCTGGTCGTGCTCGGCTTCCCCTGCAACCAGTTCGGTTCGCAGGACCCGGGCAGCAACGAGGAGATCGCCAGCTTCTGCCAGGTGAACTACGGCGTGAGCTTCCCGATGATGCAGAAGATCGACGTCAACGGCGCCGAGGCCCACCCGCTGTACCGGTGGCTCACCGCCGAAGCGCCCGGCCTGCTCGGGTCGAAGGCCATCAAGTGGAACTTCACCAAGTTCCTCGTGGGCAAGGACGGCCAGGTGCTGAAGCGCTACGCGCCGCAGGAAGCACCGGAGAAGCTGGCGAAGGACATCGAGGCGGCGCTGGCGGCTTAGGCGCGGGAGGCGGGGTGCTGGGGTGCGCTGCGCGCAACCCAGCCTACCAGGGGCGCGTCCCGTGACTTCGTAGGCTGGGTTGCGCGCAGCGCACCCCAGCAAGCCCCCCGCCTCCTTTCCATGAAGCCCGCGTGAAGTCCCCTTCACGCCGATTTCATCGTGCCCGCACCTTCCACCGGCAGCATGGTTCCCTCCAACCACGAGGAGAACCATGAAGAAGTTGCTGGGCCCATCCGCGTTGACGAAGGCCATCCTGCTGGTCGTGCTCACGCTGCTCGCCGCGCTGCCGCTCGCGCAGATCGCGGGGCTGATCGATGAACGCGGCGCAAGCCGCCAGGCGGCCGCCAACGAACTCGCCGCGCGCCACGCCGGGCCGCAGGTCGTCACGGGACCGTTCCTCGTCCTGCCCTACACGGAACGGTGGACCGAGGTGCAGCTGGACGAGAAAGGCGTGGTCAAGAGCCGCACCGAACAGAGCCGCCAGCGCGTGCACCTCGTGTTCCCCGAACGCACCGACCTGCGCGGCAAGCTGGGCGCGCAGGAGCGCTACCTGGGCATCTTCACCGTGCTGTTCTACGACCTGCAAGGCAGCATGAGCGGCCGCTTCCCCGCCTTCGACCCGACCGCGCTGCCGCAGCACGAGAAGGGTTCGACCCTCGAGCCGCAGCCGCCGGTGCTGGCCTTCGCCACCAGCGACCTGCGCGGCCTGCAGGGCGCGCCCGGGCTCACGCTGGCCGGCGCCGCCGGGCGGTGGCAGCCGCGGGTGCCGGGCATCCCGGCCTCCAGCTGGCTCTCGCACGGCATCCACGCCCCGCTGCCCGAAGCCGCTGCGAAGGCGATCGCGCAGCGCCAGCCGCTCGACTTCCGCCTCGACCTGCAGCTGGTGGGGCAGGAGCGGCTCGCGATCGTGCCGCTGGCGGACGAGAACACCGCGCACCTCGCCTCCGACTGGCCGCATCCGAGCTTCGGCGGCAAGTTCCTCGCCACGCGGCGCACCGTGGACGCGCAAGGCTTCCAGGCGGACTGGTCGGTGTCCTCCCTCGTGAGCGCGGCTCGCTCGCAGCTGCTGCAGTCGATGTTCGCGCAGAACGCCTCGCCCTCCGCGCTGGAAAGCTTCGACGTCAGCCTGATCGAGCCGCTGAACGTCTATGCGCTCACCAAGCGCGCGGTGAAGTACGGCCTGCTGTTCGTGGCGCTCGTGCTGATGGCCGCGTTCATGTTCGAGCTGTTCGCGCGGCTGCGGCTGCACCCGGTGCAGTACGCGCTGGTGGGCCTCTCCATCACCCTGTTCTTCCTGCTCCTGCTGGCCCTGTCGGAGAAGGTGGCCTTCGGCATCGCCTACGCCTGCGGCGCAGGTGCCAGCACGCTGCTGCTGGTGGTGTACTTCAGTGCCGTGCTGCAGGGATGGAAACGCGGCCTCGGTCTGGGCGTGTACGTGGGGGTGCTCTACGCCGCGCTCTACGGCCTGCTCTCCTCGGAAGACAACGCGCTGCTGCTCGGGTCGATGCTGCTGTTCGGCCTGCTCGGCGTGCTGATGATCGGCACCCGCAAGGTGGACTGGTACGCGCTCTCCGCGCGGGACGAGACGCGCGCCGCGCCGGCGTCAGCCTGAGGGCAGCAGCGGCAACGACAGGGTGGCCACCGCGCCACCCTGCTCGCCGTTGGCGAGCTCCACCCGCCCGTGGTGCAGCACCGCGACCTGCCGCACGAAGCTCAGGCCCAGGCCCGTGCTCTTGCGGCCGGTGTCCGGACGCGCGAGCGAATAGAACTTCTCGAACACCTTCTCGCGCGCGTAGTCCGGCACGCCGGGCCCTTCGTCGCGCACGACGACCACGGCGCGCCCGTCGGTGGCGGCCAGGCGCACGTGCACCACGGCGCCGGCAGGCGAGAAATCGACGGCGTTGTCGACGATGTTGGCGATCGCGCGGCGCAGCAGGAAGCGGTCGCCTTCCACGACGGCCGCGTCGCCCGGCTCCCGCTCGATGCCCACCTGGCGCGGTGCCGCGGCATCGCGCGCTGCGGCGAGCACTTCGTCCACCAGCGGCCCGAGCGCGACCGGCGCCACGTGCGCGAGCGAGCGGCGCGCCTCCAGGCGCGTGAGCTCCATCATGCGGTCCACCACTTCCTGGATGCGGCCGGTCTCCTGGGCGATGTTGCCGAGGAACTTGCGCCTGTCCTGTTCCGGCATCGCGGGGTCCTGCAGCAGTTCGGCGGCGCCGCGGATCGCGGACAGCGGGCTCTTGAGCTCGTGCGTGAGCGTCTGCACGTAGTCGGCGACGTAGTTGCGCCCGGCGAGCGCATCGCGCATGTCGTCGAACGCGTCGCGCACGATGCCCACCGCCACGCGCGCGAGCGAGGCGGGATGCAGCCGCCGCTGCGAGCGCACGTAGCGCGCGAAGTCCGTCAGCAGCCCGAGCGGCCGCACCACCCAGATCGACATGATCAGGCCGAGCAGCGCCACGCCCAGCGCGGACAGCACGCCCACGGTGAAGGTCTTGCGCCGCGCGGCTTCCACGAACCGGCCGAAGCTGTGCACCGGCTTGCCCACGGACACCGCGCCGACGATGGCACCGTTGGAGCGCACGGGCGCGGCCACGTACATCACCGAGGTCTCGGGCCGGTCCGGCGTGTCGGGGCTGGTGCGCGCGCCGTACTGGCCGCGCAGGGCCAGCAGGATCTCGTTCCAGCGCGAATGGTCGGCGCCCGTCGCCCGGCCCAGCGAGTCGAACAGCACGCGTCCCGCGCGGTCCGTGACCACCAGCCGCAGGTCCACCTGCGTCTTCACCTCGCTGAAGATGCGCGCCTCGAAGCGGCGTGCGTACAGCGACTCGAACAGCGGCCCGAGCCGCTCGGTGGCGATGCGGCCGTCGCGCACGTCCTGTTCCACCATCGTCGCCACGAGCTGCGCGGTTTCCACCAGCGACTCCTCGGCGGACTCGCGGTAGCGCGGGTCCAGGTCGGCGAGCACGCGATAGAGCAGGAAGCCCGTGCCGGCCACGTAGATCAGCAGCAGGACGAGGAAGATGCGGCTGCGCTTGCTCACGGACGCGCCGGCAGGTCCTCGCTCCACGCGTAGCCGGTGCCGCGCAGCGTGCGGATCGCCTCGACGTCCGGCGCGACGGCCTTGAGCTTCGCGCGCAAGGTCTTCACGTGCGCATCGACGGTGCGGTCGAAGCTGTCGCTGTCCGCGTCCCACACGCGCGAGAGCAGCTCCTCGCGCGAGAACACGCGCCCCGGCCGCGACGCGAGTTCGCGCAGCAGCCCGAACTCGTAGCGGGAAAGATCCAGCAGCACCCCGTAGTAGCGGACGCGATGCCGCTCCAGGTCGACCTCCACCGGCGCGGGGGCGATCTGCTGCGGCGCTGCCCCGCGTGCGCTGCGGCGCAGGATGGCACGGACGCGCGCCGCCAGCTCCCGCGGCGAGAAGGGCTTGGCCACGTAGTCGTCGGCCCCGAGCTCCAGGCCCACCACGCGGTCGATCTCGTCGCTGCGCGCGGTGAGGAACAGCATCGGCACGTCGGCGCCGCCGGGCAGCGACTGCAGTTCGCGGAACAGCTCGAAGCCGTTGCGGTCCGGCAAGCCCACGTCCAGGATCGCAAGCGCGGGCCGCTCGCGCTGGAACGCGGCGAGGGCCGCCGCGGCCGACGCGCACCACTCGGGCTGGAAGCCTTCGTGCGTGAGGGCATAGAGCAGCGTGTCCGCGATCGGCGACTCGTCCTCGACCACCAGGATGCGCGGCTTGCTCGGCATGCGGCTATGGTAGCGCCGCGTCCAGCACCTCGACCCAGTGGCGCACGGGCACGTCGGTGCCGCTTTGCAGGTGCTGGATGCAGCCGATGTTGGCCGAGAGGATGGCCTGCGGCTGCAGCGCGCCGAGGTGGCCCAGCTTGCGATCGCGCAGCGTGTGCGCGATGTCCGGGTGCAGCACGGAATACGTGCCGGCCGAGCCGCAGCACAGGTGCGACTCGTTCAGCGCCACGCGCACGGTGAAGCCCAGGGCGGCCATGCCTTGCTCCACGCCGCCGCGCAGCTTCTGCCCGTGCTGCAGGGTGCAAGGCGGGTGGTACGCGAACGTGCCGGGCTGCGGCTTCAGCTTGCCCTGCAGCGCGGGCACGAGGTCCGGCAGCAGTTCGCTCAGGTCGCGCGTGAGGGCGCCGATGTGCTTCGCCTTCTCCGCATACGCGGCGTCATGCTGCAGGTAGTGCCCGTACTCGCGCACCGTCACGCCGCAGCCGGAGGCGTTCATCACGATAGCCTCGACCTCGCCCTTCTCGACGGACGGCCACCACGCGTCGATGTTGCGGCGCATCTGCTCGCGGCCGGCGTCCTGTTCGTTCAGGTGGAACTTGAGCGCACCGCAGCAGCCCGCCTCCGGCGCCACCACGGCCTGGATGCCCGCGGCATCGAGCACGCGCGCGGTGGCCGTGTTGATGTTGGGCATCATCGCCGGCTGCACGCAGCCGGCCAGCAGCAGCACCTTGCGCGCATGCGTGCGCGTGGGCCAGGCACCGGCGTCCTGCCTGGGCGGCACCTTCTCGCGCAGGCGCTCCGGCAGCAGGCCGCGCATGGCCTGCCCCAGCTTCATCGCCGGCGCGAACAGCGGGGAGGTGAGCCCCGCACCCAGCGACCAGCGCAAGGCCCGCGACGGCGCGCCGCGCGCGACCTTGCGTTCGACGATGCCGCGGCCGATGTCGACGAGGCGCCCGTAGTCCACGCCGCTCGGGCAGGTGCTCTCGCAGTTGCGGCAGGTGAGGCAGCGATCGAGGTGCAGTTGCGTCTTGCGCGTGGGCTGCTCGCCTTCGAGCACCTGCTTCATCAGGTAGATGCGGCCGCGCGGGCCATCGAGCTCGTCGCCGAGCACCTGGTAGGTGGGGCAGGTCGCCGTGCAGAAGCCGCAGTGCACGCACTTGCGCAGGATGGCCTCGGCCTCGGTGCCTTCGGGCGTGCCCTGGAATTCCGGGGAGAGATGGGTCTGCATCAGGAGTGCGGGTACAGCCGACCGCGGTTGAAGACACCCGCGGGGTCGAACTGCTGCTTCAGTCGTTCGTGGATGGTGGCGAGCACGGGGGCCAGCGGCGTGAAGCGGCCGGCAGCATCCGTGCGGGGGGTGCGGAACAAGGTGGCGTGCCCGCCTGCGCGCAAGGCCGCTTCGCGGACGCGTTCGGCGTCGGCCGGCGCGGCGCGCACCCAGCGCTGCGCGCCATGCCATTCGACGAGCGGCGATGCGGGGAGTTCCAGCACCGGCGCCGTCTGCGGGACGGACAGGCGCCACAGGTCCTGCGCACCCTCGCCCTCGAACCAGGGCAGGCGCTGCTCGCGCAGGCCCTTCCACAGGGACGCCGCATCCTGCATGCGGTCTCCGCCCAGCGTGCGGCAGGCGGATTCCACGGCGGCCACCGCGCCGCGCAGGCGCAGGAGCAGCGTTCCCGCGCCCTCCTCTTCCACCCAGCAGCTCGCGTTCAGCGGCAGCGGCTGGCCGCCCCAGGCGTTCAGGCGCTGCAAGGCCTCCGCCTGCGAACAGCGGAAGCGCAAGGTCGCTTCCGCCGGCGGCACGGGCAACACCTTGAGGCTGATCTCGGTGAGCAGCCCCAGCGTGCCCAGCGCGCCGGCCATCAGGCGGGACACGTCGTAGCCGGCGACGTTCTTCATGACCTGCCCGCCGAAGACGAGGTGCTCGCCGCGGCCGTTGACCATGTTCAGGCCCAGGACGAAGTCGCGGACCGAGCCCGCACTGGCGCGTGCCGGACCGGCCAGCCCCGCCGCCACCATGCCGCCCACCGTGGCGCCGGCACCGAAGTGCGGCGGCTCGAACGGCAGGCACTGGCCGCTTTCGGCGAGCACCCGTTCGAGCTCCGCCAGCTGCGTGCCGGCCCGCACGGTCACGACCAGCTCGCTCGGCTCGTAGCTCACGATGCCGGCCAGGCCGCGCGTGTCCAGCAGCTCGCCTTCGAGCCGCTCGCCGTAGAAATCCTTGCTGCCCCCGCCGCGGATGCGCAAGGGCGTGCCCGCAGCCGCGGCGGCGCGGATGCGGTCCTGGAGTTCGGCGAGCGCGTCCATGGGCGGCGATGTTACGGCCAGCCGCGGTCCGTCCCGGCGCCGGCGGCCTTGAAATGATTTGCGCTCAGTCGATGAAGGAATTGGTGGGGAGGCCGGGCACGTCCACCTGCGTGGCGAGGACGCAGCCGGAATGCGGGAAGGCGGCCAGTTCGTCGGCGGGGCGGCCCTGGCGCGCGCTCGTGAGGTACAAGGTGCGGCCGTCGGGCCCGCCGAAGCAGGGCATGGTGGGGCAGCGCAGCGGCACCTCGTGCACGGCGAGCACCTCTCCGCCGGGCGAGAGCCGCAGGACGCGCCCGCCCTCGAACATGGCGACCCAGTAGCAGCCTTCCGCGTCCACCGCGGCGCCGTCGGGCCGCCCTTCGTAGCCCGCCTGCCCGGGCTGCCACCCGGCCGGCTTCTGCGCGAACTGGCGGAACACGCGGTGGCGACGCATCACGTTGGCGCCCGCGTCCCAGTCCCAGGCGTGGATCGCGTGCGCCGCGGTGTCGCTCCAGTACAGCGTGTGCTGGTCGGGCGACCAGGCGAGCCCGTTGGCGCTGGTGGCGTTGTGCGCCTTGAGCTGCACGATGGGCTTGCCGTGCTCGCCGTTGTCCGGCCGGCAGTCCACGCAATAGAGGTCGGCCTTGCGCGCATCCTTCGGCTCGTAGTACGTGCCGGCCCAGAACCGGCCGACAGGATCCGCCTTGCCGTCGTTGAAGCGCGTGGTGGCGCCATGCTGGAAGCGCACGATCGGTTCCAGCGTGGCGCCCCAGGCGCGCGCGCGGTAGACGCCGTCGCGCAAGGCGAGCACGAGTCCGCCATTCGCGGCCGGGGCGATGCACCCCGGCTCCTGCGGCAAGGACCACGCTTCCTCCCGGCCGCTGGACGGATCCCAGCGGCGCACGCGCCGCCCCGGGATGTCCACCCAGTAGAGCTGCTGTTCGCGCGGATGCCAGAACGGGGATTCGCCCGTGCCGTCGGGCTCGGGCACGGCGACCTCCCACTTCATGCGAGGCCCTCCAGCTCGATCGCCAGCTGCGCGACCAGCGATTCGCCCGGCTGCAGCAGGGCGGTGTCCGTCGCATGGGCGGCGTGGCTGGCGGGGATCAGGAGCAGGCGGTCCGGCTCGGCAACGATGCCGAGGTGGCCGAGCTCGGAGCGCAGCACGAGCGGCACCGGCCCGCCATCGAGACGGAGCGTCCCGCTCCAGTCCGCCAGGGCGCCTTCCGTCGGCAGGCGTGCCCCCGGCCACCGGGGCAGCGCGATCCGCCAGGCCAGGCCCGCCGGCGCCGGCTGCGCCGACTGGTTGGTGAAGCCCAGCGCGAGCTCGAGGCCGGAAGGCCGCAGCCGCACGGTGTGCGAACAGTCGAAGGCGAAAGGCCACGCCGCCGCGGGACGGTGTTCGAAGGCGAGCATGGCGGAGGTCTCGTCCGCATCCAGCACCGACCAGGGCCGCTGCCACGCCAGCCCGTGGATCGCCTGCGGCGCGTCGCCGGTGTGGCGCACGAGCGGCTGCTGCGTGCCATGCCACACCACCTCCGCATGGGCCATGCGGTTGGAGAAGGGAACGAGCGGCCGCGCCCCCTGCGCCTGCAGCAAGGGCGTGCCCTCCAGCCACAGCCCGGCCACGCCGCCGCCGGCCTCCGGCTCCAGTTCGCAACGCAGCCGTCCGGCCCGCAGTTCGATCATGGACTTTGTCTCCTGGTCCTGCGCAGCTATTGTGCCCGCCCTGCCCTGCACCAAGGTCCAAGTTGCCGCGCGGCAGGCCTACTGTCCAGAATTCCGTCGGCCTCGCATCCGGACTGGGACAAGAAGATGAACCTGGACCCCCTGCTCTCGCTGTTCACCGCGCTGCTGGTCCTGCTGGTGGGCACCTTCCTCAACCGCCGCATCGGGCTGCTGGCCCGCTACAACATCCCGGACCCCATCACGGGCGGCGTGCTGTTCGCCGCCGTCGCCTCGGCCATCGCAGCGGCCGGCGGCGGCCGCCTCGTGATCGACCAGACGCTCAAGCCGCTGCTGCTGCTGCTGTTCTTCGCCGGCGTCGGCATGGGGGCGGACCTGCGCGCGCTGGGGCGCGGAGGCAAGGCCCTCGCCATCTTCCTGGTCGTGCTGTTCCCCTTCATCCTGCTGCAGAACGCCGTGGGCATCGCCGGCGCCTGGGGCCTGGACCTGCACCCGATCTTCGGCCTGGTCGCCGGCTCGATCACCCTGGTGGGCGGGCACGGCACGGGTGCCGCCTATGCGGCGCGCTTCGCCGACGGGCACAACCTGCAGTCGGTGATGGACCTGTCCATGACCGTCGCGACGCTGGGACTCATCATCGGCGGGATCATCGCGGGCCCGGTGGCGCAATACCTGATCGGGCGCGACAGCCTGCGCTCGGAGGCGGCGCAGGAGGCCGCGGCCGAGGGCGACCGCGTCGAGGCCGGCCACATCACCACCGTCGGCGCGGTGGGCGCGCTGGCTGGCATGATCGCCGCCGTGCTCGCGGGGCAGTGGCTCTCCGCGCGTTTCTCCGGCGGGGCGATCACCATCCCCGCGTTCCTGTGGTGCATGGTGCTGGGCGTCGCGATCCGCAACCTCGGCCCCTTCGTGCGCCTGCGCTTCGACGATCGCGCCTCGGAGCTGATCGCGGGCGTGTGCCTGTCGCTGTTCCTCGTCACCACCATGATGGCGCTGGACCTGGTGGAGGTCGCACTCGCTGCCGGCCCGCTGCTCGTGATCCTGCTGCTGCAGATCGTGTGCATCGTCTTCTTCGCGATCACCGTCTGCTACCGCTTCCTGGGCCGCGACTACGAGGCCGCGGTGACGACGGCCGCCTTCATCGGCTTCTCGATGGGCTCGACCGCCACCGCCATGGCCAACATGCAGGCGATCACCACGCGCTACGGGCCGGCGCCCCAGAGCTACCTGATCGTGCCGCTGGCCGGCGCGTTCTTCATCGACCTGATGAACGCGTTCCTGCTCACGCTGATCCTCGCCCTGCCCTTCGTCGGAGGTTGAGATGCACCGCCTGCTGATGCTGCTCTCCGTGGTGCTGCTGGCAGCCTGCAGCGGCGGTCCGGACGCGGACGCGTTGCGGCGCGACGTGGAGGCGCGGCTCGCGCACGCCCTGCCCGGCGGCACGCTGATGCTGGAAGACCTGGCGCGGCGCGGCTCGCAGCGTGACGCCACCGCGCCGCCCGGCGAGAGCCGCCGCGTCGTCTACTACGACGCCCGGCTGCGCGTGGCGCGCGACACCGACTTCGGCGCCTGGGACGCCCCGGGCATGGCCGGCCTGGTGTCGGCACTCGGCGCGGGCCCCAAGGGGGTGAGCGGCATCCATGCCGGCGGCAACAAGGCCGGCGACACCGTGCAGGCGCACGGCACGGCGATCTACCGGCGCGAGGGCGACACGTGGGTCGCGGTCGGCGGGGGCGGCTTCCGGCCCGCGCAAGCCCCGGCCTACGCGACCAACGCCGCGGCCGGACCGGCGGCCATGCTGGAGGAAATGCGCAAGGTGATCGAAGCCATCCCCAAGGAGACCGCGCCGGCGCAGATGGCGATCGTCCAGGAGGAGCTGATGGCGGCGCAGGCGGCGATCCGCGCCCGGCTCGCGCGCGCGGGCTCCGGCTATGCGATCGCCGCCGGGCCCGAGCACGGGCAGTACCTGCGCTTCGCCCGCGCACTTGCGGCACAGGGTGGCGTGCGCATCCTGCCGCTGGTCACGCTCGGTGGCGAGGAGAACCTGGACCTGCTGCGCGAAGGCCGCGTGCAGCTCGCCATGGCGCAGGCGGATGCGGCGCTCGCGGCCTACGAGGGCAGCGGCGTCTTCCAGCAGCGCGGACCCGCGCCGGCGCTGCGCGCGATCGGCAGCCTGTACCCGGAGCCGGTGCACGTGCTGGCGCGCGCGGACGCGCGCTTCGCGACCGCGGCGGACCTGCGCGGGCGCAAGGTGGCGATCGGCCCGCCCGGTGCGGCGTCCCGCACCACCGCCTTGCGCGTGCTGGAAGCCCACGGCCTGGGCGCACGCGACTACCAGCCCGTCGACCTGGGCCTGGCCGACGCGCTGGTGGCGCTGCGGCGCGGCGAAGTCGACGCCGTGCTGCAGGTGATCGGCGTGCCGGCCGACAGCATCCGCGAAGCGGTGGCCGACGTGCGCCTGAAGCTGCTGCCGCTGTCGGACCGTGCGATCCAGCAGCTCGCGGCCGCGCGCCGCGGCCTCTTCCCGTACACGATCGCTGCAGGCAGCTACTCCGCCCAGCCGCGCGGCGTGCGCACCGTGGCGACCGCGGCCCTGCTGCTCGCGGGCGCGGACCTGTCGGAAGCGGAGGTCACGAACCTCGCGCGGGCGGTCTTCCAGGAAGGCCGCGACTACGCCGCGGCGGGCAGCGCGCAGGGGCTGCAGGTGTCCGCGGCCACGGCCCGGCAGCAGCTGACGGTGCCGCTCCACGCGGCGGCGGCTCGTGCCCTGGTGCCCGCGTCGGCGGCCGCGAGCGCGGCCAGCGCGCCGCGGTAAGGGTGCGGCCAGGCCGCACGCAAAAAAAAGGGCCCGCGTGAGCGGGCCCAACATCCAAAGGAGATCCTTGCTTTTCCGTGGCGCGCCCCGTGCCTGGCCGCGCGCCACCTGCCTCCTGGTTCAGCGGTTGTAGGCGGTCTCGCCGTGGCTGCTGATGTCCAGGCCCTCGCGCTCTTCCTCTTCGGAGACGCGCAGGCCGACGAGCAGGTCGACGAGCTTGTAGGCGATGAAAGCGACCACGCCGGACCACACGATGGTGGTCAGCACGCCCTGGAACTGGATCCAGACCTGCGCGCCGATGGAGTAGTCGGGGTTCACCTTGTTGGCCACGTAGTCGTAGACGCCGGTGCCGCCCAGGGACGGCGACGCGAACACGCCGGTCAGCAGCGCGCCCAGGATGCCCCCCACGCCGTGGACGCCGAACACGTCCAGCGCGTCGTCGGCGCCGAGCATGCGCTTGAGGCCGTTGACGCCCCACAGGCAGATGAAGCCGGCGGCGAGGCCGATCACGATGGCGCCCATCACGCCGACGAAGCCGCAGGCGGGGGTGATCGCCACCAGGCCGGCGACGGCGCCGGAAGCGGCACCCAGCATGGAAGCCTTGCCCTTGGAGAGCGCTTCGCCGGCGCACCAGGCGAGCGTGGCGGCGGCGGTCGCGAACAGGGTGTTGGCGAAGGCCAGGGCGGCGGTGCCGGTGGCTTCCAGGTTGGAGCCGGCATTGAAGCCGAACCAGCCCACCCACAGCAGCGCGGCGCCGACCATCGTGAGGGTCAGGCTGTGCGGCGTGAGGGATTCCTTGCCGTAGCCGATGCGCTTGCCCACCAGGTAGGCGCCCACCAGGCCGGCCACGCCCGCGTTGATGTGCACCACGGTGCCGCCCGCGAAGTCGAGGGCGCCCTTGGCCCACAGCCAGCCGGCGGCGGCCGTGACGGCGTCGAGACTCTTGGCGTCGATGATGGCATCCGGGCCGTCCCAGTACCAGACCATGTGCGCGATGGGCAGGTAGGCGAACGTGAACCACAGCGCGCAGAACAGCAGCACGGCGGAGAACTTGATGCGCTCGGCGAAGGAGCCCACGATCAGCGCGCACGTGATGGCGGCGAAGGTGGCCTGGAAGGCGACGAAGCTCAGCTCCGGGATCACCACGCCCTTGCTGAAGGTCGCGGCGACCGAGTCCGGCGTGATCCCCGACAGGAAGATCTTGCTGAAGCCGCCCATGAAGGCATTGCCGCCGGTGAAGGCCACGCTGTAGCCGTAGATGGCCCACAGCACGAAGATCATGCAGGCGACGACCATCACCTGCATCAGCACCGACAGCATGTTCTTGCTGCGGACCAGGCCGCCGTAGAACAGCGCCAGGCCGGGCACGATCATCAGCAGCACGAGCAGCGTCGCGACCGTCAGCCACGCCGTGTCGCCCTTGTTGGGCGTCGGCGCGGGAGCGGGCGTGGCGGCGGCAGCCGCCGCAGCAGGAGCAGCGGGCGCCGCTTCGGCAGTGGCGGCAGTGGCGGCAGTGGCGGCGGGGGCGGCCGGCGCCTGGGCGACGGCGGCGCCGGCGCCGATCAGGAGTCCCAGCCCGACGGCCAGGGAAGCGAGAAATTTCCTCATGTCAGTGCTCTCTTGGTTCGGATGAATGCTCAGAGCGCTTCCTTGCCGGTCTCTCCGGTGCGGATGCGGACGACTTGCTCCAGGTCGTAGACGAAGACCTTGCCGTCGCCGATCTTTCCCGTGCGGGCGGCGCCCTCGACGGCTTCGATGACGCGATCCACCAGGTCGTCGGAGACCGCCGCTTCGATCTTCACCTTGGGCAGGAAGTCGACGACGTACTCCGCGCCGCGGTACAGCTCGGTGTGGCCCTTCTGGCGGCCGAAGCCCTTCACCTCGGTGACGGTGATGCCCTGCACGCCGATGCCCGAGAGCGACTCGCGCACCTCGTCGAGCTTGAAGGGTTTGATGATGGCGGTGACGAGTTTCATGGTGGCTCCTTGGGACGGGAGGGGGATCAGAAGTTGTGCGTGTACTTCACGCCGACGACCGCGCCGCCCTTGCCCATGAACTTGCCGTTCACGGGGCTGGCGTAGAAGCTGGTGTCCGCGTCGGTGTCGACGTAGGCGAGCGAGGCGGAGAAGCCGTTGCCGAAGTCCTTGCCGAGGGCAAGGGACCAGTCGGTGTAGCTCGCGACGCCGAGGTTGCGCACGCGCTGGTGGCCCACGTGCGGCGTCAGCGTCAGGCCGTACCAGGGCAGCTCGAAGGTGGCGGACAGGTCCAGGTAGCCGCTGCCCTTGGTGTCCTGGTTGTCGGTGAAGTTGTAGTTGCCGAACAGGTTGGTGAGCGCATGCGAGTACTTCAGCGTCGCGGGACCGTAGGTGCCGGCGATGTACAGCTCGGTCGTGTTCGCGTTCTTGTACAGGCCGCCGCCGCCGGCATCCGACAGGCTGTTGCCGGGGTACCAGTACTGCAGCACGCCCACGTCGAAGCCGACCGGGCCCGCGGTGAACTTGTAGCCGCCATAGATGTCCCATTCCACCGGCCCGTCGACGTTGGTGCGCGGGGCGATGTCGCCGGTATCCTCGATCCACTTGATGGTGGACAGCCAGGTGCCCACGTAGAAGCCGCTCTTGTGCGCGAAGTCCGCGCCGCCCTGCAGCGCGGGCTTGAGGCGCGTCTGCGAGATGCCGCGGTAGCGGTAGTCGCTGACCACCCCGACGTTGGCGCTGAGGGTGTAGTCGGGCTGCGGGGCGTTCGTCTGCGCCATGAGCGCGCCGGAGGCGGCCAGGCCGGACAGCAGGATGGCGAGTTCGAGTTTCTTCACGAGATGCTCCGTGGTTTGTTGGAAGGACTTCAAGCCGGGTTAGCAGGACCCGTGCCATCCCTCATCTGCAGGGGACCCGCGTCGGCGGCGGCACGGCGCATCCGTTGAGGACGGGTTGCGGCGGCTTGCCCGCACCAAGCGGGTGCAGCCGGGGCCCGGCGCCCCCAACGCGCAACACCGATGCACTGGAACCGGGAGGACCCCCGCCGTGAGCCTTTGTTTGGTGCAAAGCCGTGCCCTGGTCGGCCTGGAGGCGGCCGCGGTCACGGTCGAGGTCCACATCGCGAACGGGCTGCCCAACTTCTTCCTGGTCGGCCTGGCCGACACGGAAGTGAAGGAGGCGCGCGAGCGGGTGCGCTCCGCCCTCGTCAACTCCGGGCTGGAGTTCCCGCACAACAAGAGGATCACGGTGAACCTGGCGCCAGCGGACCTGCCGAAGGACGGCGGCCGGTTCGACCTGCCGATCGCGCTGGGCGTGCTGGCGGCCAGCGAGCAGATCGACGCGGCCGCGCTCGCCGGCTACGAGTTCGCGGGCGAGCTCTCTTTATCAGGCGCCTTGCGGCCGGTGCGCGGTGCGCTGGCGACCAGCATGGCGCTGCAGGCGGCGGGCGCGCGCTCGCGGTTGGTGCTGCCGCCTGGGAGCGCGGAAGAGGCGGCTCTGGTCCCCGGCGCACACGTGGTGCGTGCGGCGCACCTGCTGGACGTGGTCGCGAAGTTCCAGCGTCGTGCGGCCGGCGAGCCGGCCCCGGAAGGCGGCGAGGGCTGGAAGGAGATGGCCGTCAGCGCTCCTTGCGCCTCGTTCACGTACCCGGACCTGGCGGACGTGAAAGGCCAGGCCGGCGCGCGCCGGGCGCTGGAGATCGCGGCGGCGGGGGGCCACAGCCTGCTGCTGGTCGGCCCGCCGGGCGCGGGCAAGTCCATGCTGGCGCAGCGCTTCGCCGGCCTGCTGCCGCCTCTCGGCGTGAAGGAGGCGCTGGAAAGCGCGGCCCTCGCCAGCCTGGCGGGCCGCTTCGCGCTGGAACACTGGGGGCAGCGGCCCACGTGCTCGCCGCACCATTCGGCGAGCGCCGTGGCGCTGGTCGGCGGCGGTTCGCCGCCGCGGCCGGGGGAGATCTCGCTCGCCCACCACGGTGTGCTGTTCCTCGACGAACTGCCGGAGTTTCCGCGCGCGGCACTGGAGGCTTTGCGCGAGCCGCTCGAGACCGGCCGCATCACGATTGCGCGTGCGGCTCGGCGCAGCGAGTTCCCGGGGCGCTTCCAACTGGTCGCCGCGATGAATCCCTGCCCGTGCGGCTGGCTGGGGTCCGCGCGGGCGTGCCGCTGTTCGCCGGAACAGGTGGCGCGCTACCAGGGGCGCATCAGCGGGCCGCTGCTCGATCGCATCGACCTGCACGTGGAAGTGCCGGCGATGGACGCGGCCGAACTGCTGGAGGCGCCGGCGGGCGAGCCGACCGCCGCCGTGCAGGCGCGCTGCATGGCCGCGCGCGAGCGCGCCTGCGCACGGCAAGGCAAGGAGAACCAGGCGCTGCAGGGCGTGGAGCTCGATGCGCAGGCGCGGCTCACGCCGGCCGCGTCGGAGTTCCTGCGGCTGGCCGCGGCACGCCTGCAATGGAGTGCGCGTTCCACGCACCGCGTGCTGAAAGTGGCGCGCACGATCGCGGACCTCGCCGCGTCGGCGCCGGTGGAGGTCGTGCATGTCGCGGAGGCGGTGCAGTACCGGCGCGGCATCGCGTCGCTCGCCACTTGATCCAGCGCAGGCCCGCCCGGCACTGCGGAGGCGAAAGTCGGCCCATGGCCCGAGTCGCGACTGCCGCCGTTCGCTTCCTGCTCGCGGCGCTGCTCTGCGCTGCAGTGGCGGCGGCGCGGGCGGGCGACGAGACACCGCCCGAACCGCCGCCAGACCTCACGCTGCGCAACACCGCCATCATCGGTGCGACCAGCGCGCTGATGGCCACCTATGGCTACAGGAAGTGGTGGAACGACGGCTTCGGCGAGGGCTTCACCCGCGTCGACGAAGGCTGGTTCGGCCAGGACACCGCGTACGGCGGCACCGACAAGCTCGGGCACATGTTCGCCAACCACGCCGGCGTCCGGCTGCTGCGGCCCTTGTTCGAGGGCGCGGGCAACAGCCGCGAGTCCTCGATCCGGCTCGCGGGCTGGACGACGCTCGGCATCTTCACGGCGATCGAGGTGCTGGACGGCTATTCGCGCAAGTGGGATTTCAGCGCGCAGGACGCGCTGATGAACGTCGCCGGCGTGGCGCTGGGCGTCGTGCTCGAAAGCCGCCCGGACCTGGACGACAAGTTCGACTTCCGCCTCGCGTACAAGCGGTCACCGGACGCCGGGTTCAGCCCCGCCAGCGACTATTCCGGCCAGCGCTACCTGTTCATGGTCAAGGCCGACGGCTTCGAGGCGACCCGCCACGTGCCCGTGCTGCGCTACCTCGAATTCGGCGTCGGCTACCAGGCGCGCGGCTTCGAGACGGGCGGCGAGCGCCGGCGCGACCTGTACTTCGCGGTCAGCGTCAACCTCGCCCGGGTGCTGGCGGACGCCGCGTATGGCGGGCGCATGCACTCCACCCGCACGCAGCGCGGCGCGGAGCTGCTGTTCGAACTGGTCCAGTTCCCGACGGCGGTGTACTCGCGCCATCCGGTCGACTGAAGGCGTGCTAGCGGTAGATGCCGCAGGCCACCACGACCTCGCCAAGCCGCTGCACGAAGGTCGACTTCACCAGCACCTCGTTCGTCACGGGATGCGCCCACTTGTAGTCCACCCAGCCTTCGCCGCGCGAACGGGCGACGTTGGTCATCTCCTGCACGAAGCGCTTGCCGTCCACGTCCTTGGACTGCGGACCCGCGCCCAGGGTGCGCGGGTTGTTGCCGTGCGCCTGGAAGACGCTGTCGTCCACGCCCAGCACCATGAGGTACAGGTCGCGGTCGACGAAGCGGCCTTCGCCCAGCTTGTTCACGTCGCGGACCAGCGCGTCCACGCCCTGCGCGCGCGCGAAGGCGCAGGCCTGCCGCACCATCGCCACCGCTTCGTCCGCGTTGCCGTGCTCCCGCGCGCCGAGGTCGAAGCCTTCCACGCCTTTCATCAGCGAGATGGCGCGGCGGTGCAGGGCCGCCGCGGTGCGTGCCGCGTCACTCACGAGGGCGGCGTTGGCCTGCGTGGTGCGGTCGATGCGCGCGACGGCGGTGTTGATGGATTCGATGCCGTCGCTCTGCTCGCGGCTCGCGGCGTCGATCTGCGCGATGAGCTGCGCGACCTGCCGCACCGCTTCGACGATCTCGCCCATTGCCCGTCCCGCTTCGTCGACGCGACCGCCGCCCGCCTCCACCTTCTCCACCGAGGTGCCGATCAGGTCGCGGATCTCCCGCGCCGCGGCGCCGCAGCGCTGCGACAGGCTGCGCACTTCCGCGGCAACCACGGCGAAGCCGCGACCCTGCTCGCCCGCGCGCGCGGCTTCCACCGCCGCATTCAGCGCCAGGATGTTGGTCTGGAAGGCGATGCCGTCGATCACGCCGATGATGTCGCGGATGCTGTGGGACCCGGCGCGGATGGCGGCCATGGTGTCGACCACCTCGTTCATCACCACGCCGCCCTGCTCCGCGCGCTCGGAAGCCGAGCGCACCAGCGCATTCGCCTGCTGCGCGGTATCGGCGTTCTGCCGCACGGCCGCCGTCAGCTGCTCCATGGTCGCCGCCGTCTGCTGCAGCGACTCCGCCTGCGTCGCCGTGCGCTGCGACAGTGCCTCGTTGTCGCGCGTGATCTGGGAGGAGTTCGTCGCCACGTGCACGGTGCCCATGCGGACCTGGCTGACGACGGCGAAGAGGCGCTCGCGCACCTGCTCCAGGGCCTGCAGCAGCGGGCGGATCTCGCCGCCGGCGCTCGCGTCCACCGGCCGCGAGAGGTCGCCCGCGCCCAGGCGCGTCGCGGCGGCGGTGGCGTGCTGCATCGGCCGCACCAGGCGCCGCTGCACCCACAGGCCGACGGCAACCGCGGCGGCGAAAGCCGCAGCACCGCACGCGAGCGCCATCGCGCGCGCGGTTCCGGCCGTGGCCACCGCGGCGAGCACGGTCAGCGCCACGACGGGCAACTGCAGCGCGGCGAGCAGCAAGACCAGGCGCAGCGTGCTCGCCGCGCCGTCCCGGACGCCCCGCGCCGCCGGCGCCAGCGATGCGTCACGCGCGGTGGTGGGGATGGGGGCCGCCGGCGCAAGGCGAACCTGCGCGATCGGCAAACTGCTGGCGGTCATGGCGTGCTCCTCCTCGACGTCGTTTCCCTGCAGCACGGCGCGGTTCTGCACGGCGGAATCTGCTAGGCTGTGTTTGCAAGAAATTGTGTCTCGAGTACGGGCTGGCGCCTAGCGGCTTGTGCACATTTCGCCGCACACCTCCTCGCGCAGCGAGGAATCCAGGGGACAGACCAGGTGCTCCGTCGTACCACCCGGCACGCGTGACCAAGAAGGAAGACCGCTTTTTCACCAGCGCCCTCGCGCGCGAGCTGGGCGCGCCCGCGTCCCTACACTCCCGCCGATGACCGCCACCGCCGGCCACGACCGCCGCCTCGTCCTCTGGCTCTCCCTCGCGCAGCTGATCACCTGGGGCAGCGTCTTCTACACCTTCGCCCTGCTGCTCGCGCCCGTGGAGCGCGAGCTGGGGCTGACGCGCGCGCAGTCGTCGCTGGCGTTCAGCCTGGCGCTGCTGGCCGAAGGCGTCTTCGCCTATCCCGTCGGCCGCTGGATCGACCGCGGGCACGAGCGCGCGGTGATGACGGGCGGCTCGCTGCTCGTCGCGGCCGGCCTCGCGGCGCACGCGTTCATCCAGTCCGCCGCCGCGTTCTACGCGGTGTGGTTCGTGCTGGGCGCGGCGCTGGCGGGTACGCTCTACACGCCCGTCTTCGCGGTCGTCACCCGCCGCTACCCGAACGACTTCCGCCGCGCGATCATCACGATGACCTTCCTCGGCGGGCTGGCGAGCAGCGTGTTCATCCCCGTGTCGGCGTGGCTGATCGCGCACCTGGGGTGGCGCAACGCGCTGCTGGTGCTCGCGGCGATCCACCTCCTCGTGTGCGTGCCGCTGCACGCGGTGTGGCTGCGGGGCGCACCCGCGCCGGCGCCGGCGGTGGCCCGCCCCGGCGCACATTCGCCGCGCACGCTGCTGCGCAGCGCCCCCTTCCTGCTGATTTCCGTGTTCGTCGTGGGCATGATGGCGATCACCGCCGCGATCCCGCCGCACCTGATCAGCCTGCTGCGCGAAAGCGGACTGCCCGAGGCGTGGGTGATCGCGATCCCGGCTTCCATCGGCGTGATGCAGGTGCTGGGGCGGCTGGTGCTCTACTTCTTCGAGCACCGCTTCGACCTGCACCTGGCCAACCGGCTGATCCCGTTCCTGATCCCGCTCGCCCTCGCCGCGCTCGTCGCGGGTGCGGCGTCACCGGCGGCCGGCCTGCTGTTCGTGCTGCTCTATGGGATCGGCAACGGGATGCTGACCATCGTGAAAGGGACGGCCGTCGCCCAGTACGTGAACCGCGAGCACGTGGCTTCGCTCAATGGTGCGCTGGGGCTGCCGCAGGCGATCTCGCGCGCGGTGGCGCCGCTGCTGCTCGGCGTGATGTGGTCGCGGGAGGTGGGGTACCGGTGGGGATTGGTGGTGCTGCTGGGGGTGGGGATCGTGGCGGCGCTGGCGCTGGTGTTCGCGCAGAGGCGGTCGCTGTTGCCGAGGTAGGCCGCCATCGGTGGGGTTCGCTGCGCTCACCTTCCGGCGCTGGCGCGCCGCCACCCTACAACACGGCACCGCGGGGTGTTGGGGCATGTAGGGTGGCGCGCCAGCGGCAGGTGAGCGCAGCGAACCCCACCGCCCGCGAAGCGGCTAGGTATGCGCGTGCTGCACCCGCCGCCGCTCGCCCTTGCGCCTCTCCACCTTCGGCACCTCCGGCACGCCCTTCTTCTCGGCGACGTTCTCCTCGAGGGCACGGGCGCACGCGGCGCCGAACAGCAGCACCGCCGACGAGAAGTAGATCCACATCAGCAGCACGATCAGCGACCCCGCCGCGCCGTAAGTCGACACGACGGCCGCCGTGGAGAGGTACAGCGTGAGCAGCTGGCGCCCCATCGTGAAGAGGATCGCCGCGACGCAGCCCCCGAACACCAGGAAGCGCAGGCGCGGCTTCGGCCCGCCGGACAGGCGCATCAGGCCGGTGAACAGAGCGGCGCCCACCACGAAGCCGATCACCTCGTTCAGCACGCGGGCCAGCACCTCCACCATCGGCAGCCGGTCGCCGGCCCAGCCCGTGAAGAGGGTGAGCACGGTGGACACCACCAGCGAAACGAGCAGCATGAAGCCGAAGACGAGGATGTAGCCCACGCCGCGCAGCCGCAGCGACGCCGTGTGCTTCCACGACTGCTTCGGGGGCAGGCCGCGGCCCTGGCTCCAGACCAGCTCGAAGGCGTTCTGCAGTTCGCCGAACACACCCGTGGCACCGAACAGCAGCACGACGAAGCCGGCGATGCTGGCGGTGATGCCTTCCGAAGGCTCCTGCGCGCTGGCCAGGGCCTGCTTGATGATGGACGCGCCCTGGTCGCCGATCACGGCACCCAGCTGCTTGAGCAGCCCGCTCTCGAGCACGGCGCGGTCCATCCACCAGCCCAGGATGCCGACGATGGCGAGCAGCAGCGGCGCGAGGCTCAGGATGCCGTAGAAGGACATGGCCGCGCTCATGCGCATGCCGCCCGCGCCGCTCCAGAGATGCAGTGCGCGCAGCAGCGGCTTCAGCGGCTGCACGGCCCGTTTCAGGCCGGCGGGAACGTGGTCGATGAGCGCCATGCCGGCGAGCATGGCGGGGCCGTGGCCCGGCGCGTATCGGCCGGGCCAGAAGCGCGGGGTAGGACGGCGGCTATGCAGGCAGGGCGCGCGGCAGGCTGCGCGCCCCGGGGATCAGATGGCCGCCAGCGACTTGCCGTTGACGCGGACGATGCTGCCGCTCTTCCACGCGGGCTGGGCTTCCTGCTCGAAGCTGCGGGTGCTGCCGTCCTTCATCTGGACCTTGGTCACCCACACTTCCTTGGACGTGTAGTGCTTCTGCACTTCGTTGCCGGCATAGCCGCCGGCCGCGGCGCCCGCGACCGTGGCGACGGTCTTGCCCGTGCCCTTGCCGATCTGGTTGCCGAGCAGGCCGCCGACGACGGCGCCGCCGACGATGCCGACCGCGCCGCCTTCACCCTTGCGCTTTTCCTTGTACACGCTGCTCACGTGGCCGCAGTTATCGCAGGCATCGAGCTTCTTGGCGATGCCGGGCGGCAGGCCGTGCGGGTTCTGGGCGATGGCGCCCGCGGCGGCGACGGCGAGCAGGGTGGCGATGGCGAGTTTCTTCATGGTGTTTCTCCTTTGCCCGCATTCAACGGCGAAGGAGGCCGCCCCGCTCACAGCAAGCTCAGCCGTTCGTGAACAGCTTCACAGATTGGGCGCCAGGAGGCGCTGCAGCTCCCGCTGGTCGACCCCGCGGCGTTGCGCCAGGTCCACGAGCTGGTCCTCGCCGATGCGGCCGACGCTGAAGTACTTGCTGTCCGGATGCGCGAGGTAGAAGCCGCTCACGCTCGCCGCCGGGGTCATCGCCAGGCTGTCGGTGATGCCCATGCCGATCTCCTCCGGGCGCAGCAGGGCGAACATGTCGCGCTTGACGCTGTGGTCCGGGCATGCCGGATAGCCGGGCGCGGGGCGGATGCCGCGGTACTTCTCGGCGATCATTTCCTCGTTGGCCAGCGCCTCGTCGGCCGCGTAGCCCCAGAGGTCCTTGCGCACGCGTTCGTGCAGCGCCTCGGCCAGCGCTTCCGCCAGGCGGTCGGCCAAGGCCTTGAGCATGATCGCGGAGTAGTCGTCGTGGTCCGCCAGGAAGTACTGCTCCTTCTTGTCGACGCCGATGCCGGCCGTCACCGCGAAGACACCGACGTAGTCGTCCGCCATGCCCTTGGGCGCGACGAAGTCCGCGAGCGCCCGGCTCGGGCGCATCACGCCGTCGATCACCTGCTTTTCCGCCTGCTGCCGCAGGCCGTACCAGGTGAGCACCGGCTCCTTGCGGTCTTCGTCCGCATAGAGCTGGATGTCGTCGTCGTTGACCGTGTTGGCCGGCCAGAAGCCCATGACGGCGTTCGCCGTGAGCCAGCGGCCTTCGATCAGGCGCTTGAGCATGCGCTGCCCGTCGGAGAGCACGCGCACGGCCTCGGCGCCGACGATCTCGTCCTTCAGGATGTCCGGGAAGCGGCCGGCGAGGTCCCAGGTCTGGAAGAAGGGTCCCCAGTCGATGTAGCGCGCGAGTTCCGCGAGGTCGTAGTTCTTGAACACGCGGCGGCCGATGAACTTGGGCTTGGGCGGCGTGTAGTGCGCCCAGTCCACGGGCGTCTTGTTGGCGCGCGCCTTCGCGAGCGGCCACAGCGGCACCTGCTTCTTGTTCGCGTGCAGCTGGCGCACCTTCTCGTAGTCGGCGTTGACTTCGGCGATGTACTTCGCCGCCTGGTCGGACAGCAGGCTCTGCGCCACGCTCACGCTGCGCGACGCGTCGGGCACGTAGACCACCGGGCCTTCGTAGTGCGGCGCGATCTTCACGGCGGTGTGCACGCGGCTGGTGGTGGCGCCGCCGATCAGCAGCGGGATCTTCTTCACGCGGAAGTGCTCGTCCTTCTGCATCTCGCTGGCGACGTACTGCATCTCCTCCAGCGACGGCGTGATGAGACCGGAGAGGCCGACGATGTCCGCGCCCTCGACCTTGGCCTTGGCCAGGATCTCGTGGCAGGGGACCATCACGCCCATGTTCACCACCTCGAAGTTGTTGCACTGGAGGACGACGGTGACGATGTTCTTGCCGATGTCGTGCACGTCGCCCTTCACGGTGGCGATGACGATCTTGCCCTTCGCGCGCACGTCCTCGCCGGCCGCTTCCTGCTGCTTCTTCTCTTCCTCGATGTAGGGAATGAGGTGCGCCACCGCCTGCTTCATCACGCGGGCGGACTTCACCACCTGCGGCAGGAACATCTTGCCGGCGCCGAACAGGTCGCCCACGATGTTCATGCCGTCCATGAGCGGACCTTCGATGACGTGCAGCGGCCGCCCGCCCTTGGCGAGCACCTGCTGGTACATCTCTTCGGTGTCCGGCACGATGTGGTCGGTGAGGCCGTGCACGAGCGCGTGCGCGAGCCGCTGCTCCACCGGCAGCTGCCGCCACTCGTTCTTCCTGCCTTCGTCCTTGGCCGCGCCCTTGGCCTGCTCGGCGATCTCCACGAGGCGCTCGCCCGCGTCGGGGCGGCGGTTCAGCACCACGTCTTCCACCCGCTCGCGCAGCTGCGGCTCGACCTCGTCGTACACGCCGACCATGCCGGCGTTGACGATGCCCATGTCCATGCCGGCGCGGATCGCGTGGTAAAGGAAGACGGTGTGGATCGCCTCGCGCACCGGGTCGTTGCCGCGGAAGGAGAAGCTCACGTTGGAAACGCCGCCGGAGACTTTCGCGCCGGGCAGGTTCTCCTTGATCCACTTCGTCGCCTCGATGAAGTCGACGGCGTAGTTGTTGTGCTCCTCGATGCCCGTCGCGATCGCGAAGATGTTCGGGTCGAAGATGATGTCTTCCGGCGGGAAGTCGACTTCGTCCACGAGGATGCGGTACGCGCGCTCGCAGATCTCGATCTTGCGCTGGAAGGTGTCGGCCTGGCCCTGCTCGTCGAAGGCCATCACCACCGCGGCGGCGCCATAGCGCTTGACCAGCGTCGCCTGGCGCTTGAACTCCGCGACGCCTTCCTTCATCGAGATGGAGTTGACGATGCCCTTGCCCTGCAGGCAACGCAGCCCTGCCTCGATCACGTCCCACTTGGACGAGTCGACCATCACCGGCACGCGGGCGATGTCCGGCTCGCTGGCCACGAGGTTGAGGAAGCGCACCATGGCCGCCTTGCTGTCCAGCATGGCTTCGTCCATGTTCACGTCGATGACCTGCGCGCCGTTCTCCACCTGTTGCCGCGCGACGGCGAGCGCCTGCTCGAACTCCCCCGCGAGGATCATGCGGGCGAAGGCCTTGGAGCCGGTGACGTTGGTGCGTTCGCCGATGTTGACGAACAGGCTGCCCGGCGCGATGGAGACGGGCTCCAGGCCGGCAAGCTTCATGGGGGGGACGGAGGGCTGCTGCATTCACTCACCTCGGGTTGGTCGAAGGTGAGCGCGGTTGGGGTCCATCTCAAGCCTGACGCGGGACGGTACCGCGCTGCAGCGCTCCTTGAGCTGGTTGGGATTTTACTGCCTTGCTCCCTCTCCCCGCCGGGGAGAGGGTCGGGGTGAGGGGCACGCGGGGCGCTGGGGTGTCGCTGCGCTCCAACCCAGCCTACAGGGGGAGGTCCGCCTTCTTGAGCGTGCGGAGGACGAAGGACGACTTGCTGTGCCGGATCCCCTTGATCTTGTACAGCTTCTCGCGCAGCAGCCGCTCGTAGTCGCGCGTGTCCTGCACCGCCACACGCAGCAGGTAGTCGTACTCGCCGGAAACCAGGTACGCCTCGATCACCTCCGGGATGGCTGCCAGCGTCTCGCCGAACTTCTCCAGGGTGTTGTCGGAATGGCTGTCGAGGGTGACCTGCACCATCACCGTGTCGCCGAGGCCCAGGGCCTGCGGGTTGAGGCGGACGGTATAGCCCTCGATCACGCCGGCCAGTTCCATCTTGCGGATGCGCTCCCAGCAGGGCGAGGCGCTCAGGCCGACGGCCTGGCCGATCTGCTGCAGGCTGGCGCGGGCGTCCTGCTGCAGCACCTTGAGGATTTTCCGGTCGATCGCGTCCATGTCGGCCGATTATCGGCGTAACGCACGAATGGCAGAAGGATTTCCTGCATCCTGGCCCGGATAGCCGAAGAACAGCAAGACTTTCGCCGCCTCCGCGGGCAAAGTACGGGACGTGGGTCGACCGCTTACCGGCCGAGACCCACGGTGAGGAGCCGGCGGGTTACCACCCGACCGGCCACCCCGCACCACCGGACGCCCCGCCTTGTATTTCCCCGCGGCCTGCCCCATCTGCCACGCCTGGAGCAGACATGGGCGCACGCGACCTCGACCTTCTCGATGCCTACTCGCGCACCGTCGCCGACGTCGCCGAGCGCGTGGGCCCCAGCGTGGCGGCGGTGGCGGTGCTCGACGCGCAGGGCAAGCCGGCCGGCAGCGGCTCGGGCTTCCTGTTCACCGCCGACGGCTACCTGCTGACCAATTCGCACGTGGTGCGGGGCGGGCGCGCGGCGCGTCCGGAGCCCTCGCGCCGCTTCGAGGCGTCCTTCAGCGACGGCCGCCGCTTCGTCGCGCGCTGGGTGGGCGACGATCCTCACACGGATCTCGCGCTGCTCCAGGTCGACGGCCTCTCGCAAGGCGCGCTCACCTCCGCGCCGCTCGGGCGGTCGGCCGACGTGCGGCGCGGCGAGATCGCCGTGGCCATCGGCAATCCCCTCGGCTTCGAGCACACGGTCACCGCCGGCATCGTCAGCGCGCTCGGCCGCAGCATGCGCGCGTCCAGCGGGCGGCTGATCCCGGACGTGATCCAGACCGACGCCGCGCTCAACCCGGGCAACTCCGGCGGGCCCCTGCTCAACTCGCGTGGCGAGGTGATCGGCGTGAACACGGCGATCATCCCGCAGGCGCAGGCGATCTGCTTCGCGGTCGCGATCGACATCGCCGCGGTGGTGATCCCGCAGCTGCTGCGGCATGGGCGGGTGCGGCGCGGCTACCTGGGCCTCGGCGGCAGCACGATGCCGCTCGACCGGCGCATCGTGGTCTCGCTCGGGCTGCGGCAATCGCACGCCGTGCACGTGCTGTCCGTGGAGCCGGGCAGCCCGGCCGATGTGGCCGGCGTGCGCGCCGGCGACCTGCTGCTCGGCATGGACGGGCAGGACATCGCGTCGGTGGACGCGCTGTACCAGGCGCTGACGCCAGAGCGGGTGGGCCGCGACGCGGTGATGAAGCTGCTGCGCCCGGGCGCCACGCAGCCGCTGTACCTCACGGTGCGGCCGCTGGAAGCCGGCGAGCGCTGACGGGCCTCAGGCCGCTTCCTTGTAGAAGAACTCGCGCTGCACCGTGCGCGTCGGCAGTGGCTCCACCTGCTGGCGGATCGCCGCGATGTGCTCCGGCGTCGTGCCGCAGCAGCCCCCCACGATGTTCACCAGCCCCTCGGCCGCGAACTCGCGCAGCAGGCGCGAGGTGTCTTCCGGCTTCTCGTCGAAACCGGTTTCCGCCATCGGGTTGGGCAGGCCCGCGTTCGGGTAGCAGCTGATGAAGGTGTCCGGCGCCACCTTGTGCAGTTCCTGGATGTAGGGCCGCATCAGCGCCGCGCCGAGCGCGCAGTTGAGGCCCACGGCCAGCGGACGCGCGTGCCGCACGCTGTGCCAGAAGGCGGTCACGGTCTGGCCGCTCAGGATGCGGCCGGACGCATCGGTCACCGTGCCGCTGATGATCACGGGCAGGCGCTCGCCCGTCGCGGCGAACACTTCCTCGATCGCGAACAGCGCCGCCTTGGCATTGAGCGTGTCGAAGATGGTCTCCACCAGCAGCAGGTCGACGCCGCCTTCCAGCAGCGCCTCGACCTGCTCGTGGTACGCGGAACGCAGCTGCTCGAAGTCGACGTTGCGCGCGCCGGGGTCGTTCACGTCGGGGCTGATGCTGGCCGTGCGCGGCGTGGGGCCGAGGGCGCCCGCCACGAAGCGGGGCCGGTCCGGCGTGGAGAACTTGTCGGCCGCCTCGCGCGCCAGCTTCGCCGCGGCGACGTTCATCTCGCGGGCGAAGGCGCCCAGGCCGTAATCCTCCTGCGCGATGAAGTTGGCGCCGAAGGTGTTGGTCTCGACGATGTCCGCGCCCGCCGCGAGGTAACCCTCGTGGATGTCGCGGATCACGTCCGGGCGGGTCAGCACGAGCAGGTCGCTGTTGTTCTTCAGGTCCTTGACGTGGTCCTTGAAACGCTCGCCCCGGAAGTCCTGCTCGGTCAGCCGGAAGCGCTGGATCATGGTGCCCATGGCGCCGTCCAGGATGACGATGCGTTGCTCCAGCAGGCCCGGAAGGGCCTGGCCACGGGTATAGATCACAGGTTTCATGGTCGGCTGATTTTAGGAAGAAAGCGTTGAGCCCTCATCCTCCGGGACAATCGAGGCCTTGAGCACCGCCCTTTCCCTCCTCAAGGACGTCTTCGGCTACACCGCCTTCCGCGGCGCGCAGGCCGAGATCGTCGACCACGTCATCGCCGGCGGCGATGCGCTCGTCCTCATGCCCACGGGTGGCGGCAAGTCGCTGTGCTACCAGATCCCCGCGCTCGCCCGCCAGAAGGCGGGGCAAGGCGTGACGGTGGTCGTGTCCCCCCTCATCGCGCTGATGCACGACCAGGTCGGCGCGCTGCACGAGGTGGGCGTGGGCGCCGCCTTCCTGAATTCGACGCTGAGCCTGGAGGAGGCCAACGCCGTCGAAAAGCGCTTGCTGCGCGGCGAGATCACGCTTCTCTATGCGGCGCCGGAGCGGGTGGCCACGCCACGCTTCCTCTCGCTCCTGGACGGCCTGTACCAGAAGCGGCAGATGGCGCTGTTCGCGATCGACGAGGCGCATTGCGTCAGCCAGTGGGGCCACGACTTCCGGCCGGAATACCGGGCGCTCGCCGTCTTCCACGAGCGCTATCCCGGCGTGCCGCGCATCGCGCTCACGGCCACGGCCGACGACACCACGCGGGCGGACATCGTGCAGCACCTGCAGCTGCAGGAAGCCCGCCAGTTCGTCAGCAGCTTCGACCGCCCCAACATCCGCTACACCATCGCGGAGAAGAAGGATCCCACGCTGCAGCTCCTGCGCTTCATCGAGCGCGAGCACGCGGGCGAGTCCGGCATCGTCTACTGCCAGTCGCGCAAGCGCGTGGAGGAAATCGCGGAGGTCCTGTGCAAGGAGGGCCTCGACGCCCTGCCCTACCACGCAGGCCTGGACGCCGCGGTGCGCCAGCGCCACCAGGACCGCTTCCTGCGCGACGACGGCGTCGTGATGACGGCCACCATCGCCTTCGGCATGGGCATCGACAAGCCGGACGTGCGCTTCGTCGCCCACCTCGACCTGCCGAAGAACATCGAAGGCTATTACCAGGAGACCGGCCGTGCCGGCCGCGACGGCCTGCCTTCCGACGCCTGGATGGCCTACGGCCTGCAGGACGTCGTGAACCAGCGCCGCATGATCGACGAGAGCCCCGCGGCCGAGGAGTTCAAGCAGGTGCTGCGCGGCAAGCTCGATGCGCTGCTGGCGCTGGCCGAGGCCACCGACTGCCGCCGCGTGCGCCTGCTCGCCTACTTCGGCGAGCAGGCGCAGCCTTGCGGCAACTGCGACAACTGCCTGAACCCGCCCGCCGTGTGGGACGGCACGGAAGCCGCGCGCATGCTGCTGTCCACGATCTACCGCGTGCAGCAGGCCAACGGCCTGCACTTCGGCGCCGGGCACATCATGGACATCCTGCGCGGCAAGGACACCGAGAAGGTGCGGCAGTTCGGGCACCAGAAGCTCTCCACGTACGGCATTGGCGCGCAGTACTCCGAGCAGCAATTGCGCGGCGTGCTGCGCCAGCTGATCGCCACCGGCGCGCTGGAGGTCGACGCAGCCGCCTTCAACACGCTGCACCTCACCGAGAGTTCGCGCGGGGTGCTCAAGGGCGAGCAGAAGGTGCTGCTGCGCGAGTCGGTCAGCCAGCCCGCGGGCCGCGCGCGGCGCGAACGTGGGGGAACGAAGGCGACGCCCGCCGTCGCCGCCACGCTGGACGGCCAGGGGCAGCAGCGCTTCGCCGCGCTCAAGGCCTGGCGCGCGGAAGTCGCCAAGGCGCACAACCTGCCCGCGTACATCATCTTCCACGACGCCACGCTGGCCGCCATCGCGGCGCTGGACCCGCGCAGCCTGCAGGACCTGGAAAACGTCAGCGGCATCGGCGCCCGCAAGCTGGAAACCTACGGCCCGGGCGTGCTGGACGTGCTGCACGCCCTGGACTGAAGCGCCGCCGGCGGCCTACGGCGCCGCGCCCGCGATGCGGCGCCGACGATGCGCCGCGCGCGCATCCCGGCGGTCGGCGTCAGCCTACAAACGGCTGCCGTCCAGCCATTTATCTTCCCACCGTTGACCACCCGGCCGCGATCGCATGGCCGGTGCGCCAGGCGGTTCGTGCAGTGCCGTGGCGCGCCAGGAAGAAACCACCGTGAACAACGATCGATCGACTGTCCCGGCCAGCAGCCGCGCACCACGTGCGCACGGCGACCCCCGCCTCCGGGCGCTGGAGACCGCCTTCGCGCGCTCCCGCCTCGACGGCGGCGCGGACCTGCCGCCCGCCATGGCCGAAGCCGTGCTCGCCGACATCCGGGAGCGCCTGGCCGGCGGCATCTCCATGTCCGGCGAGATGCCGCGGGGCGGATCGGCCGAAATGGTGGCCCTGGAGAACGTCGAAGCCGAATGCCTCGCGTTGCTGGTGGACGCGGGCCTGCTCGACCATGACACGCTGCAGGCAGTGCACGGCGCCTTCGCCGATGCGCGCGCCTGCCTTGCCGCCCACGAAGCGCGCGCGCCCGACGGCGCGCTGCAGCAGGCCCTGGCCGCGCGCGACCGGCAGCTGTCCATCGCCACGCACGAACTGCGCACGCCGATCTCGTCGATCCTCCTCAACCTGCAGATGCTGGAACGCACCGCGCGCCTGAAAGGGCCGCTGGACGCCGAGTCTGTCGCGCGCCTCCTGGCCGTGCCTTCGCGCCAGCTGCGCCGCCTCACGCGCATGGTGGACCTGCTGCTGGACTCCGCGCAGGTGGAGAACGAACGCCTGGTGCTGGACCTGCAGCCGCTGGAGCTGTGCGAGCTGGTGCACGACGCGGCGGGCCGGCTGGCCGAACGCGCGCGCGACGCGGGCTGCGAGCTGTCGCTGGATGCCTGCGAGCCGGTGCATGGCCACTGGGACCGCCTCCGCCTGGAGCAGGTGGTGACCAACCTGCTGACGAACGCGATCAAGTACGGCGGCGGCCGCGTCGAGGTGCGCACCTCCGGCGGCAGCGAAGCGCTGCTGGTCGTGCGCGACCACGGGCCGGGCATCGCCGACGAGGACCAGCAGCGCATCTTCGAGCCCTTCGAGCGGCTCCCCTCCGCCGCGCGCGAGGACGGCGCGGGGCTGGGCCTCTACATCGTGCGCGAGATCGTCCGCGCGCACGGCGGCCACATCTCGGTGGCCAGCGTGCCCGGGGAAGGCGCGACGTTCACTGTATCTCTTCCGATCTGAACGGAGACAGGAGCAGACCAGGTGGCAGGCAGGAAGAACAACGATTCCGGGCAGCAGGCACCCGACAAGGCGCCGTCGGGCCCGCCGCGCGTCGAAAGCGGCATCCCGCGGCTGGACTTCATCCTCAAGGGCGGATTCTTCCGCGGCGGCACGTACACGCTGTTCGGCCCGCCGGGCGCGGGCAAGACCATCCTGGCCAACCAGTTCTGCTTCAACCACATCGCGCTCACGGGGCAGAACTGCGTCTACATCACGGTGCTGGCCGAGTCGCACGCGAAGATGGTGCGGCACCTCTCCAGCCTGAGTTTCTTCGACGCGCAGGTGGTCGGCCGTTCCCTGAAGTACATCGCCGGCTACCAGACGCTGCGCAGCGAAGGGCTGGACGGGCTGCTGCGCCTGCTGCGCGAGACGCTGGTGCGGGAGAAGCCCAGCATCCTCGTGATCGACGGCCTGGAATCCATCGAGCAGGCCGCGGAGCACCGCGCCCGCACCAAGGAATTCCTCAACCAGCTGCAGGCGTTCACCGCGCTGACGGAGACCACCACGCTGCTGTGCGCGGTGGAACAACCCGGCGAGGTGCGGCGCGACGAGAACGCGATGGTCGACGGCGTGATCGAGCTGTCGGACCAGCTGATCGGCCCGCGCGCCGTGCGCGAGCTGACGGTCCACAAGTTCCGCGGCTGCGGCTACCTGCGCGGCCGGCACGAGGTGGAGATCACGGAGAACGGCGTGCAGATCCACCCGCGCACCGAGATCCAGTTCGACCAGCCACCGCAGCATGCGACCGAGGAACGCGAGCGCATGGGCTTCGGCATCGAGGGACTGGACCGCATGATGAACGGCGGCGTGCTCTCCGGCTCGACGCTCGCCCTGCTCGGTGCGCCGGGCTCGGGCAAGACCACGCTGGGCCTGTGCTTCCTGGTGGAAGGCGCGCAGCGCGGCCACAAGGGCATGTATTTCGGGTTCTACGAGCCGCCGCCCCGCCTGCTGGAACGCGCCGAGGCCATGGGCATCCCGCTGCGCAGGTACGTGGACGAAGGGTTGATCGAGCTGGTCTGGCAGCCGCCCCTGGAGCACTACATGGATTCGCTGGCGGAGTCGCTGCTGGAACGCGTGCGCGCGGAGAAGCACGCGCGCCGGCGCCTGTTCGTCGACGGCGTGCAGGGCTTCGCCGCGGCGACGGTCTACCAGGACCGCATGCCGCGCTTCCTGTCGGCGCTCACCAACCAGCTGCGCACCTGGGACGTGACGACGGTGATCTCCGAGGAGCTGCCCCTCTTCGGTTCGCAGCTGGAGCTGCCCAACCCCGAGCTCGCGCACGTGGTCGAGACGGTGGTGCTGCTGCGCTACGTGGAACTGAAGTCGCAGCTGCACCGGCTGGTGTCCATCATGAAGATGCGCGAGAGCCTCTACGACACCGCCATCCGGGAGTTCACGATCGACACGCACGGCATCGAGGTCAGCGGCTCGTTCGAAAGCGCCGAGGCCATCCTCTCGGGCTTCCCCCGCACGGGCGGAGGTGCGCGGTGAAGAAGATCCTCGTCGTCGACGACGAATACGACCTGCTGCAGACGATCTGCGCGACGCTGGAGCTCGGGGGCTACGATCCCGTGTCCGCCGCCAACGGCCGCGAGGCGCTGAGGAAGATCGCGGACTGCATGCCGGACCTCGTGCTGACCGACGTGATGATGCCGTACATGTCCGGCTACGACCTGGTGGCGGCGATCCGCAAGCTGCCCGAAGGCAAGGAACTCCCGCTGATCCTCATGAGCGCGATCGATCCGGGGTTGCATCCGCAAGGCCACTGGAACAGCGTGCTGCCGAAGCCGTTCACGCTGGAGAAGCTGCTGGGGACGGTGGCGGAGTTGATCGGGGCGGGGGACGAGGCGGAGGCTTGAGGGCGGAGCGGTGGGGTTCGCTGGCGCTTACCTTCCGACGCTGTCGCGTCGCCACCCTACAGGATCGGACGCAGCGCTGTAGGGTGGGGCGGCGTAGCCGCCGCCGGTGAGCGCCAGCGAACCCCACCGATCGCCCTCACACAAACCCGATACTCCGCGCCTCCCTGACCTCCGGCTTGATCCGGTGCTCCGCCTCCAGCTGCTCGAGGAATTCCTCGGGCGCGAGCTGCGTCGCCAGGATCTCCACCTGCCGCTTCACCGCGGCGAAATCCCCCGGACACAGGTGCTCCAGCTTGGCCAGCCGCGCATGCAGCTCCGGCGTCAGCCGCGACGCATCGCCGGCCAGCGCCTCCGTCACGAACATCTTCTCGCGCTGTACCGCCGTGAGCGGCTGGAACCGGATCTTGAACGCGAAGCGCCGCAACGCCGCCTGGTCGATGCGGTCCATCAGGTTGGTGGTGCAGACGAAGATCCCGGCGAAGCGTTCCATGCCCTGCAGCATCTCGTTCACCTCGGTCACCTCGTAGGTGCGCTGCGCGCCGCGGCGGTCCTGCAGGAAGGAATCGGCTTCGTCGAGCAGCAGCACCGCCTTCTCGGCTTCCGCTTCGCGGAACATCGCCGCCATGTTCTGCTCGGTCTCGCCGACGAACTTGCTCATGAGGTCGCTCGCCTGCTTGACCAGGAGCGGCCGATCGAGCGAGCGCGCGATGTGTTCGGCCAGAGCCGTCTTGCCGGTGCCCGGCGCACCATAGAAGCACAGCGTGCCGTGGCCGCGCGCCTTCAGCGCCTCCACGATACGCGGCACCTCGAAGCGCGACTCGACGTTCAGCATGTCGAGGTCGTACGTCGTGACGCTGCGACGGCCCGCGCCGTCGTCGCTGCGCGTGCCGAGCGCCCGGTCGGCGTTGCGCAACTGCCGCTCGATCAGGTCTTCCGCCTGCACGCCTTCGGCCGCGGCGAGCCCCGCGAAGCGCACCGCGGTGCGGATCTGTGCCGGGGTCAACCCCTTGCGCTCGGTCAGCTTCGCGACGAAAGCAGGCGACACCTGCACGCCTTCGAGCGTCTTGCGCACGATGCCTTCGCGCGCCCCCGGGGGCGGCGACTTCAGTTCGAGGTGGTACGCGAAGCGGCGGCGGAAGGCCGGGTCGATCTGCTCGATGCGGTTGGTGACCCAGATGGTCGGCACCGGATTCGATTCCAGGATCTGGTTCACCCACGCCTTGCCGCTCACCGAGCCGGAAGGCGGCGCAACCACCTGCTCCGCGCGCGCCATCATCTGCGCGGCCTCGCTGGAGATGGGCGGGAAGACGTCTTCCACCTCGTCGAACAGCAGCGCGGCCTGCGCGCTGCCCTTGAGGAACACCTGGGCGATCTGCAGCGAGCGGTATCGGTCGCGCCCCGACAACGAGTTGCCGTCGCGGTCCGCGTACTCCACCTCGAACAGCTCCAGCCCCGCGGCTTGCGCGACGACCTTCGCGAGTTCCGTCTTGCCGGTGCCGGGCGGCCCGTACAGCAGCACGTTGACGCCCGGCTCCTTGCGGTCGATCGCGTTGCGCAGCAGCGCGCGCAGCACGCGCGCGTCTTCCGCCACGAAGGCGAAGTCGTCCAGCGTCAGCGCGCTCTTGGCGGACGGGCGCGTGAACACGGCCATCAGCTCGTTCTGGTCGCGGTACTCGCGCATCAGCACCGGCGGCAGCTTCTCGCTCACCTTCATCAGGTCGGCGAGGTCCGTGATGTTGTGCTCGGAGATCAGGTTCTCGACCAGGCCGATGCGCTCCAGCCGCGAGCCGGCGCGCAGCGCCTCGCCGACGTCGGCCGCGTTCACGCCCGCCACTTCGGCGATGGCGGCGTAGGCCTCCGGCGCGTTGTTCACCTTGAACTCCACCAGCAGGCTGCGCAGGTCGCGCTGGTAGCGCGCCAGCGTGCCGTACAGCAGCAGGGCGCGCTCCGCCTTGTTCAACTGCAGCAGGTTCGCCAGCGCGTCGATGTTCTTCTCCACCAGCGTGGAGTGCTTCTTGAGCGCATGCGTGAGCCACTCGCCCGTGACGGCCAGCACGGACAGCAGGTCCTTGGGCTGGTCCTTCGCGTATTCGTCCAGGTAGAAGAAGAGCGTGCCTTCCTCGTACGGCCCGCGCCACACGCCGTGGCGCTCCAGGAACTCGCGCGTGGACAGCTGCTCGTGGCCGCGCCAGAACTCGTTGTCCTTGCAGCGGCGGCCCAGGAACTCCCGCAGCCGGTCCAGCGACGTGGCCGGCCACACCAGGTGCCGGCCCGCCAGCGACAGCAGCCCGTTCAGGTCGCGCCGAACGTTGAACTTGGCCCCCTGCTTGGCGGCGAGCGTCAGCACGAAATGCGAGCACATGAGGTCCAGCACCGGCGCGTCTTTCAGGCCGGGCGAGGGCAGCACTTGCGAATCGAGCGAACGCTTGGCCAATCGACCTCCGGGGTAGCTGGGCGCGCCTACGATAGCGCCAGATCATGCTACAGGGAAGCCGCGCCGCACGGTGACCCGGCACAATGACACGATGATCGGCCTGCCCGAGATCCGCCAAGCCGCCACCCGCCTTTCCGGGCAGGTGCTGAACACCCCTTGCCTGGTGTCGCACATGCTGTCGCAACTGGCGGGTTGCGAGACTTACCTGAAATTCGAGAACCTGCAGTACACCGCGTCCTTCAAGGAGCGCGGCGCCTGCAACAAGCTGGTGCAGCTCAGCAGCCAGGAGAAGGAGCGCGGCGTCATCGCCATGAGCGCGGGCAACCACGCACAGGGCGTGGCGTACCACGCGCAGCGCCTGGGCATCCGCGCCGTGATCGTCATGCCGCGGTTCACGCCCATGGTGAAGGTGGAGCGCACGCGCGGCTTCGGCGCGGAGGTGGTGCTGCACGGCGACACGCTGGAGGAGGCACGCGCCCACGCGATGGAACTCGCGCAGCAGCAGCAACTGACCTTCGTGCATCCGTACGACGACGAAGCGATCGTCGCCGGCCAGGGCACGGTGGCGCTGGAGATGCTGGAGGCGGTGCCGCAGCTGGAGACGCTGGTGGTCGCCGTCGGCGGGGGCGGGCTGGTCGGCGGGATCGCGGCGGCGGCGAAGGCGCTGAAGCCGGGGATCCGCGTGATCGGCGTGCAGACCGTGCGCTTCCCCAACATGTACAACGCGGTGAAGCACGCGGACTTGCCGCAGGGTGGCTCGACCATTGCGGAAGGCATCGCGGTGGGCCGGCCCGGGCAGATCACGCAGCAGCTGGTGGAGCGCTACGTCGACGACATCGTGCTGGTGGACGAAGGCGACGTCGAGCAGGCGATCGTCCTCTTGCTCGACATCGAGAAGACGCTGGTCGAAGGCGCGGGCGCCGCACCGCTGGCCGCCGTGATGAAGGAGCCGCAGGTCTTCGCCGGCCGCAAGGTGGGGCTGGTGCTGGGCGGCGGCAACATCGACCCCATGCTGCTCGCCGCGATCATCCAGCGCGGCATGGTGCGCGCCGGCAGGCTCGCGCGGCTGCGGGTGTGCGCGCGGGACGTGCCCGGCTCGCTCGCGAAGATCACCGCGATCGTGAGCGAGGCCGGCGCGAACATCGACGAAGTGCACCACCAGCGCGCCTTCACCATGCTGGCGGCGCAGAACGTGGAGATCCAGCTGGTGGTGCAGACCCGCGGGCGCGACCACGTCGCGGCCCTGCTGAAGGCGCTGACGGATGCCGGCTTCGAGGCGGAGGAAGAGTGATGGACCGTGACACCCTGCAGGGCGCGCTGCCCGAGTACTTCGCGCCCTGGGTGCAGGAGCTCGGGCTGCGCGTGGAAGCGTTCGATGCGGACAGCGTGACGCTGCGGCTGCCGCAGGACGCACGGCTGTCCCGCGTGGGCGGCATGCTGTGCGGCCAGGCCATGATGGCCGCGGCGGACACGGCCATGGTGCTGGCGCTGGTCAACCACTTCGGCGCCTTCCGCCCGTGCACCACGGTGCAGATGAACACGAGCTTCCTCAAGCCCCTGTCGGGCCAGGACGGGCTGGTCCGGGCCACGGTGCTGCGCGCCGGCAAGGCGCTGGCGTTCGGCGAGATCGACATCCGCGGCGCCGGGGATGGCAAGAGCGTGTGCCGGGCGACGACCACCTACGCCCTTCTCTGACACCGGGGTGCCGGCCGGCGGGGGACGCTAGAATCCCGCAGTCCAACGATCCAGAGGAACCCATGGCAAGCCCCAACGAGCCCGCCCAGCATGGCCACGACTACGAGCCGCACGACGCGGTCGAAGCCGTTGTGCCGGTCATTCCGATCGTGCTGCCCGTCGTCGGTGCGGCGCTGATGTTCCTGCTGGCGTTCATTGCCATCTACATGGCTTAGAGATGCGTCATCCCCGCGCAGGCGGGGACCCGGACAGGCGGCCCTGCGGGGCCGCTTTTGCTTTGGGGAGCCCTGGGTTTCCGCTTGGCGGGAATGACGGGTGGCTGAGCGCGCGGACGCATAAACCCATGCAAGTTTTGCATGGAATCGCCCTGGCCCAGCGGCGCGCCCGCCCTCCTGCTCCCTACAATGGCCCATCCCAGCCGACCCAGCGGTGGAGACCCGCAGCCGACTGACCCAAAGCCTGTTTTCAAAGGGCGTCCGCCGGGCTGCCGCCTCCGCTCCCTTTGGAAACACGCTTTTCAAACTAGGAGCTTTCGAGGATGAACTCACCCGTCATGCGCGGCCTGAACCTGCAGGCACCCGCTTACGTCAAGAACGCGAAGGTGATCGCGTGGGTGGCCGACATGGTCGCCCTGTGCAAGCCGGACCAGGTCTACTGGTGCGACGGCAGCCAGGAAGAATACGACCGCCTCTGCCAGCAGCTGGTGGACGCCGGCACCTTCAAGAAGCTGAACCCCGCCAAGCGCCCCGGCTCCTTCCTGGCCAACTCCGACCCCAGCGACGTCGCCCGCGTGGAAGACCGCACCTTCATCTGCTCGCGGAAGAAGGAAGACGCCGGCCCGACCAACAACTGGGTCGACCCCCAGGAAATGCGCGCCACGCTGCAGCCCCTGTTCGACGGCTGCATGAAGGGCCGCACCATGTACGTGGTGCCGTTCTCCATGGGCCCGCTCGGCTCCAACATCGCCCACATCGGCGTGGAGCTCTCCGACAGCGCCTACGTCGCCGTGAACATGCGCCTCATGACCCGCATGGGCAAGGCGGTGTACGACGTGCTGGGCGTGGACGGCGAGTTCGTGCCCTGCCTGCACACCGTCGGCGCGCCGCTGCAGCCCGGCGAGAAGGACCAGACCTCCTGGCCGTGCAACAAGACCAAGTACATCGTGCACTACCCCGAGACGCGCGAGATCTGGTCGTACGGCTCCGGCTACGGCGGCAACGCGCTGCTGGGCAAGAAGTGCTTCGCGCTGCGCATCGCCTCCACGATGGGCCGCGACCAGGGCTGGCTCGCCGAGCACATGCTGATCCTGGGCGTGACCAACCCGCAGGGCAAGAAGTACCACGTGGCGGCCGCCTTCCCGTCCGCCTGCGGCAAGACCAACTTCGCCATGCTGATCCCGCCCAAGGGCTTCGAAGGCTGGAAGGTCACGACCATCGGCGACGACATCGCCTGGATCAAGCCCGGTCCGGGCAACCGCCTGTACGCGATCAACCCGGAAGCAGGCTACTTCGGCGTGGCCCCCGGCACGAACTACAAGACGAATCCGAACTGCATGGATTCGCTGAAGAAGGACGTGATCTACACGAACGTCGCCCTCACCGACGATGGCGACGTGTGGTGGGAAGGCATGGACGGCGAGCCGCCGGCCCACGCCATCGACTGGCAAGGCAAGGACTGGACGCCGCAGATCGCGCGCGAGACCGGCGCCAAGGCCGCCCACCCGAACGCCCGCTTCACCGTGGCCGCGACCAACAACCCGGCGCTGGACCCGGCGTGGGACGACCCGGCCGGCGTGCCCATCGACGCCTTCATCTTCGGCGGCCGCCGCTCGACGACCGTGCCGCTGGTGACCGAGGCGAACGACTGGGTGGAAGGCGTGTACATGGCCGCCACCATGGGCTCCGAGACCACCGCCGCCATCATCGGCCAGCAGGGCGTGGTGCGCCGCGACCCGTTCGCCATGCTGCCCTTCACGGGCTACAACATGAGCGACTACTTCCAGCACTGGCTGAACCTCGGCCGCAAGCTGGAAGCGTCCGGCGCGAAGCTGCCCAGGATCTTCACGACCAACTGGTTCCGCAAGGATGCCGACGGCAAGTTCGTGTGGCCCGGCTACGGCGAGAACATGCGCGTGCTGGCGTGGATGATCGACCGCATCGAAGGCCGCGTGAAGGGCGAGTCGCACCCCTTCGGCATCAGCCCGAGCTACCAGGAACTGAACTGGGAAGGCCTGCCCTTCACGCCGGAGCAGTTCCGCCAGGTCACCGACATCGACCTGCCGGCGTGGGAGAAGGAGCTGGAACTGCACCACGAGCTGTTCCAGCAGCTGGAGCACCGCCTGCCCACGGAGCTGAAGGCGACCAAGGCGAAGATCGAGAAGCGCCTGGCCTCGTAAGCGGCGACGCTTCGCGTGCGAACGGCCACCTCCGGGTGGCCGTTCTGCTTTTGTCCGGCCCAAGAAAAAAGCCCGCATGCAGCGGGCTTTCGTCTGTGCCGGTGGCGGGCCGGGGATCGCTCAGTCGCGCCAGGGCTTCAGGTGGTAGCGGATCGTGCTGTCCGCCGGCGCGGCGGCCAGCTTGCGCTGGGCCCACTTCAGTTGCCGCTGTTCCCAGCGGCGGCGGGCCGTGCGGCGGGACCAGGCGTCCAGCGCCCGCAGCACGGGGCCAGGCAGCTGGCGCACCAGCGTGCTGAGCAGGGAGGGCTGGACTGCGGTTCCCATGGCTGGCTCGCTCAGTAGTAGCCGCGGGTGTCGCGCAGCGCGTCCTGGCTCATGGCGCGGCTCAGGTCGGCCATGATGCGGGCGTCGGAGAGCGCGAGGTTCCAGAGCTTCTCGTCTTCGCGGCGCTGCTTGCGGGCGGCGGCCCAGGCGGCGAGGCCGCGGGTGACCGGGCGACCGAGGTAGGCCAGGCCGGCGAAGGCGGCGCGGGTGATGCTGAACTGGCCGAGGGCGGCGAAACCGCGGGTGACGCGGTTCAGGCCGTCGTGCTGGACCGGAACGTCGATGTGGATGAAACGTGCCATTTGACTCTTCCCCTTGTGAGAGACGCTGCCTGGCGGGACTGCCTTTGTGCGTTGGTCGTAATACTAGGGTCAACCCTGATATTTATCTACTTTTGAGTAGTGATGGATATCATTCACAGATCGTATGAAAGCCCCGAATTTCCGCACCCTCGACCTGAACCTGCTGCGGGTCTTCGACCAGGTCATGGCCGAGCGCAACCTCACGCGGGCGGCCCGGAACCTGTCGATGACCCAGCCGGCCGTGAGCAATGCCTTGAACCGCCTGCGCGACGCGCTGGGCGACCGCCTCGTCACCCGCAGCGGCTACGGCGTGGAGCCGACGGCGCGCGCCCTGGCGCTCTGGCCGTCCGTCGCGGACGCCCTGCGGCAGCTCGAGTCGTCCATCACGCCCGGCCAGTTCATCGCTGCGCAGGCCAACAGCACGTTCACGCTGGCGCTGGCCGACGCGACGGCGGCCGAAGTGGTGCCGGGGCTCGTGGAGATCCTCGAGCGTGACGCGCCCGGCGTCTCGATCCGCACGGTGCCCCTCACCACGCGCGATCCCCGCCGCCTGCTCGACGAAGGCACGGTCGACCTCGCGGTGGGCTTCTTCCCCGCCGTGCTCGCGGACCTCACCGCGCAGGCGCAGGGCGGCGGCATGGCCGCCTTCGAGCACGAGCGCCTCTACGACGGCGTGTACGTCTGCGTGATGCGCAAGGGCCACGCGCTGGCGAAAGGCACGCTCACGCTCGACCAGTTCTGCGCCGCGCGCCACATGCTGGTGAGCTTCTCCGGGCGTCCGTACGGCTTCATCGACGAGGCGCTGGCCTCGCTCGGCCGCCAGCGCCGCGTGGTGCTGACCGTCAACCAGTTCTTCACCGCGGGCCGCGTCGCGGAGACCTCCGACCTGCTCACGGTGCTGCCGCGGCACTTCATGCGCGTGACCGGCCGCGAGGAAGAACTGGTGGCACGTCCCCTGCCCTTCGACGTGCCGCCGGTGCACGTCGATGCGCTCTGGCATCGCCGCCAGGCGCAGCGCCCCGACCACGCCTGGCTGCGCATGGCCGTCGCGCTCGCCGCGCGCAAGGGCTTCGGCGAAGCGGTGCGCTGACCCGCGGCGCCCGTAGGCTGGGTTCGCCGCAGGCGACCGTAGGCTGGGTTCGCCGCCAGGCGACCCCAGCGTTCCTCCCCGCCCGTACCATTGCCCTCGTGAAGATCCAGCTCATGTCCGACCTGCACCTGGAAGGCCACCCTTCCTACGTGCCCCGGCCCGCCCCCGAAGCCGAGCTGCTCGTGCTCGCCGGCGACATCGGCTCGTACCAGCGCAACTCGCGCCTCGCCGACGAGGACTTCGGGCTGGCGCGCTTCTCGCCGCTGCAGGGCTGGCCCGTGCCCGTGCTCTACGTGCCCGGCAACCACGAATACGACGCCCTCGACTTCGACGAGACCCACGAACGCCTGCGCGCCACCTGCGAGCGCCTGGGCATCACCTGGCTGGAGCGCGAGGTGCGCGTGTTCGGCGACGTGCGCTTCGTCGGCACGACGCTCTGGGCCGACTTCGACGCGCTCGTGCGCCAGCCCGGCCAGCCGGAGCCGACGGTACAGGAGCAGCTGAAGCTGCGGCACAAGGCCTTCCGCGCGGCCAACTTCTACCTGCAGAAAGCGGCGGCGCTGCGCCACGGCCGCCTCATGCTGGCCGAGGAATGGCGCGAGCAGGCGCTGGTGTGCGAAGCGTGGCTGCGCGAAGCGCTCGCGCAGCCGTTCGCGGGCACGACGGTGGTCGTCACGCACTTCGCCCCCAGCCTGCGCAGCGCCGACCCGCGCTACGGCGTCACGCCGGCCACCGCGGGCTTCTGCAACTCGCTGGACGACCTCTTCCCCCTCGCGCAGTTCTGGCTGCATGGCCACCTGCACTGCCAGCACGACTACGTGGAAGCGGGCTGCCGCGTCGTCGCGAACACGCTCGGCTACGCGAAAAAGGGCGAGCAGGAAGGATTCCGCGAGACCTTCGTGCTCGATCTCGCCGCGTCGCCGGTTCACGTTTGAACACACGCCGTGGTGCGGAGACGAGCACTCCAGCATTCCGGCACACTTGCGGCAGGGACTTTACAAATGGGAAGCGCAGCTTTTCCATTCGCGGCGCACACTGCTTGCCACGCGCAGATCACTGCGCCAAGGGGAGCCACCATGAAGCCGCTCTGGACGAAAACGATCGCCTGGATCGCTGCGGTCATCGCAGCCGTCCTGCTCGCGCTCGCCAATCCGGTCGGCCTCGGCTTCTTCAGCGACGACGGCCACGCCTACCGGCCGCACGGCGGCATCGCGCCGCGCTGACGCTCACGCCGGCGCGAGGTCCTTGCGCGCCGCTTCCGCGATCGCGGCGGTCAGCTGGTCCAGCACCGCCGATTCCAGGTTCCAGCAGTGCCAGAAGAGTTGCACCGGCACGCGCGTGCCCGGCGCGACGTCCACCAGCGTGCCTTGCGCCACGAGGCCGCGCACCAGCAGCTCCGGCACCACGCTCACGCCCCACCCCGCCAGCACCGCGCGCACCTGCCCTTCCGAACTGGGGACGAACAGCTGGTTGAGCGTGACGCGCTTCAGGCGGAAGGCCTGCGCGACGAATTCGCCCTGCAGGTCGTCCTTGCGGTTGAACGCGACGAAGGGCGTGTCGCGGAAGTTGTGCTGCGTGAGGCCTTGCGGCAGCCGCTCGCGCGCGAAACCCGCCTCCGCGATGGCGACGTAATTCATCGCTCCGAGCGGCAGCACCTTGCACCCGCGCAAGGCCTGCCTGACCGTCGTCACGCAGCCCAGCACCTGCCCTTCGCGCAGCCAGTCCTGCGTGAAGTCCTGGTCGTCGGTGATGATCTCCAGCGGCAGCCCCTGGCGCGCCAGCGCGTCCAGCGCGGGCAAGGCCCACGTCGCGATGCTGTCGGCGTTGATGGCGAGCGAAATCCGCTCCTCCTCGCGGGTGCCTCCGGTGGAGCTGGGCGCGAGGTCGCGCAGGTCGCGCTCGAGGTCGGCGCGCAGCAGCCGCATCTGCTTCGTGTGCTTCAGCAGCAGCTGCCCCGCGGCCGTGGGACGCAGCGGGCGCGTGCGCACGACCAGCACGGTGCCCACCTGCGCCTCGAGCGCACGCAACCTCTGCGATACCGCGGACTGGGTGATGCTGAGGCGCTGGGCAGCGCGCTCGAAACCGCCTTCTTCCACGATGGCGGCGAGCGCTTCCAACGCAGCCGGGTCGAATGTCGCCATATAAGCACTTCTGATCTGGTCCCTGATACTTTAATGCCGCTTTTGAAATCGGGCCTGCCGCCGCAAACTTGGATGCATGAAGACACTCGTCCTGGGCGCCGGCATCATCGGCATCAGCACCGCCTGGCATCTCGCCGAGCGCGGCCATGAAGTCATCGTGGTGGACCGCCAGCGCGACGCGGCGCTGGAGACCAGCTTCGCGAACGCGGCCCAGATCTCCGTCAGCTACTGCGAGCCGTGGGCGAACCGGCATGCGCCGGCAAAGCTCGTCAAGTGGATGTTCCGCAACGACGCGCCGCTGCTGTTCCGTCCGCAGCTCGACTGGCAGCAATGGCGCTGGGGCCTGCAGTTCCTGGCGCAGTGCAACGACGCGGCCTTCGAGCGCAACGTGCAGCAGCTGGTCGCCCTGGGCGCATACAGCCATGCCGCGCTGAAGGACGTGGTGGCGGCCACCGGCATTGACTACAACCGCCTCGAGCGCGGCATCGCCCACTTCTACACGGACCCGAAGGCCTTCGACGATGGCGCCGTCGCAGCCGAAGTGATGCAGAAGTACGGCGTGGACCGCAAGGTCGTGAGCCGCGAGGAGCTGTTCGCGATCGAGCCCGCCTTCCGCAACTTCGACAACATCGTGGGTGGCACCTACACCGCCAGCGACGAGAGCGGCGATGCGCGCGTGTTCACGCAGAAGCTGGCGCAGCTGTGCGCGGCACGCGGCGTGCGCTTCCTGTTCGGCCACGACGTGGAGCGCCTGGAAACCGCCGGCGGCGCGATCGCGGCCGTGCGCGTGCGCGACCGCGCCACCGGCCTCGTGCAACGCCTCGTTGCCGACGACGTCGTCGTGGCCTGCGGCTCCTACTCGGCGCCGCTGCTGCGCCAGGTGGGGGTGGACCTGCCGATCTATCCGGGCAAGGGCTACAGCGCGACCTTCAAGCTGAAGAAGCCGGCGGACGCGCCCTTCGTGAGCACGATCGACGACGAAGTGAAGGTGGCGATGAGCCGGCTCGGCGACGAGCTGCGGGTGGCGGGGACGATCGAGGTCTCCGGCTACGACGCGACGCTGGATTCGCAGCTCGCGCAGGACCGCTGCCGCATGCTGGCGCAGCGCATCGAGAAGGTGCTGCCGGGCGTGTGCGACACGCGGCTGCCGGAAGAAGGCGGCGACCCGAAGTTCTGGACCGGCCTGCGTCCCGCGACGCCGACGAACATCCCGTACATCGGCCGCACGCGCGTCGGCGGCCTGTGGGTGAACGCCGGCCACGGCACGCTGGGCTGGACGCACGGCGCCGGCTCCGGCAAGGCGATGGCGGAACTGATCTCCGGGCGGGTGCCGCGGATGGAGTTCGGGTTCTACGGGTTCGAGCGGCCGGAAGGGCGGCGGTTCGAGGAGGCGTGGGCGGGGCGGTGAGCGGCGTAATGCTGGGGTGCGCTTCGCGCAACCCAGCCTACACGCGCGCTATCCGTAGGCTGGGTTTCGCGCCAGCGAACCCCAGCTGACCCACCCTCCGTCACCATCACCCGTTCAACATCTCCCACACCTTCGGCGCCGTCAATGGCATCTGCACCAGCGGCGCCTTGTCCGCGTGCCCCGCGCGCGCCAGCGCATCCGCCACCGCATTCACCACGCTCGGCGCCGCGCCGATGGTCCCGAGCTCGCCCACGCCTTTCACCCCCAGCGGGTTGTTCTTGCAAGGCACGGTCTCGTTCATCTCCGTCACGAACTCGCAGGCCACCACGTCCGCGCGCGGCGCCGCGTAGTCCATGAGCGTGCCGGTCACCGGCTGGCCGCTGTCCGGGTCGTAGACCATGTGTTCCATCAGCGCCTGGCCGATGCCTTGCACGGCGCCGCCATCGAGCTGGCCGCGCACGATCATCGGGTTCACCACGCGGCCGATGTCGTTCACGCTCGAATAACGCACCACCTGCACGGCGCCCGTCAGCGGATCGATCTCGACCTCGCTCACATGGCAGCCGTTCGGCCAGCTCGGGCCCGCGACGGCGCTCGTGTGCTCCGTGAAGATGTGGCCGCCCGGCTGCTTCGCGGCGACGTCGAAGAGGCTGATGCCGACGTCCGTGCCTTTCACCGTGAAGCGGCCGGCCGCATAGTCCAGGTCCGCCGGTGATGCTTCGAGCGACTGCGCCGCCAGCTCGCGTGCCGTCGCGAGCGTCTTCTCCGCGCCGAGGAACAGCGCCGAGCCGCCGGTGAACAGCGAACGCGAGCCCGCGCTGCCGAACCCGTCGCCGCGGTCCGTGTCGCCCAGCACCACGCGCACCTTGTCGATGGGCACGCCGAACACGTCCACCACGAGCTGCGCCAGCGTCGTCGCGATGCCCTGCCCCATCTGGTTGACGGCGGAGAACACCTCGATCATGCCGTCGGCCTTCACGTCGACGGTGATGCGCTCCTCGAAGGAGTTGCCGCTGGTCCACTCCAGGAAGGTGGAGATGCCCAGGCCGCGCAGCTTGCCGTTCGCCTTGCTCTGCGCGTAACGGCCCTCGAAGCCGCTCCAGTCCGCGAGGTCCAGCCCTTCGTCCATGATCTTCTCGAACGCGCCCACGTCGTAGACCTGCCCGAGCGGGTTCGTGTACGGCATCTGCTCGGGCCGCACGAAGTTGCGCCGGCGCAGCGCGATGCGGTCGATGCCGGTCTGCCGCGCCGCCTCGTCCATCAGGCGCTCCATGATGAAGATCGCCTCCGGCCGGCCCGCGCCGCGATAGGCCGCGGTCGACGCCGTGTTGGTCATCACGCAGCGGATGTGGAAGTCGATCAGCGGCACGTCGTAGACGCTGGTCTGCACCCAGGGGCCCACCACCATCGGGATCACCATGCCGGTGGCCGTCGCGTACGCGCCGACGTTCGCCAGCGTACGCAGGCGCAGCGCGAGGATGCGGCCGTCGGCCGCGAGCGCGAGCTCCGCCTGGGCGCGCTGGTCGCGGCCGTGGAAGGAGGAGAGGAATTCCTCGCTGCGGTCGGCGATCCACTTCACCGGGCGCTTCAGCGTCCAGGCGGCCCACGAGACGGCCGCGTCTTCGGGATAGATGCCGGTCTTCATGCCGAAACCGCCGCCGACGTCGCCGACGGTCACGCGCACCTTCTCGGGACCGATGCCGAGCACGTCGGTGCCGAGCGAGTTGCGCACGCCCGAAGGCATCTGGCTGCTCATGCGCAGCGTGAGGCGGCCGTCCTCCGCCACCCAGGCGAGCACGGAACGCGGTTCGATGGACACCGCCGCGACGCGCTGGTTGGCGATCTCCAGCTGCACGACGTGCGCGGCCTGCCCGAAGGCCGCCGCGGTCTTCTGCGCGTCGCCGAGGCGCATTTCCGCCGCGACGTTGTCGGGCGCTTCGGGGCACAGCACCGGCGCACCGGGCGATGTGGCGGCTTCGAGGTCCACCACATGCGGCAGCTCCTCGTATTCCACCCACACGGCTTCGGCGGCGTCACGCGCCTGTTGCAGGGTTTCCGCGATGACCAATGCGACGGGCTCGCCCACGTAGCGCACACGCTCGTGCGCGAGCGCACGACGCGGCGCGGTGGCGACCGGCGAGCCGTCGCCGCGGCGGAACGCGGGGTTCGTCGGGATGGGCTGCACGCCGGCCTGCACGAGCTCCGCGCCCGTGACCACTTTCAGCACGCCGGTCGCGGCTTCGGCATTGGCCTTGTCGATGGCGACGATGCGCGCGTGCGGATAGGGGGAGCGCACGAACACGGCGCGCAACTGGCCGGCAGGCGCCAGGTCGTCCGTGTACTGGCCGATGCCTTTCAGCAGGCCGTCGTCTTCGATGCGCTTGACGGCCCGGCCGCTGCCGAAGCGCGTGGGGGAATCCAGGGTGTCGGTGCTCATGGTGGCCGCAATATCGCCGATTTCCGGCGCGCGTGCAGCCCCCCGTGCGGGCGCTCAGCGCGCCGCCGGCCCGTCGCCCACGATCTTCGTCGCCGTCCAGCGCAGCAGGTCGATCCACATCTGCCGCATCTCCGCGTCCAGCGGCGTGCGCAATGCATTCGAAAGTTCGATGGTCACCACCGGCACGCCCTTGTGCACGCCGCCGTAGTTGCCGAGCGAGCCCGGGAAGATGCCGACCTGGTCCAGGTACAGCCGGCCCAGGCGGGACGGCGGCACGGACGGCCCGTCGAAATCGAGCACGCCGTACGGCGCGTGGATCGACACGATCAGGTGCGGCTTGAACTTCTGCATCTGCTCGTGCAGGAAGCGGGTCTCGGGCTCCGACAGGGGCTTGGGGCCGGGCCAGCGGCGGGGGTCCTTGCCGGTGCGCTGTTGCCAGTACACCGGCGCATCTTTCTCCCAGTTGGGCGTGGGGAAGTTGCGGTTGAGGTCGACGCCGTTCGCGTTCGTCCGCTTCGGGGGGCGCATCAGCATCCCGTCCGGGTTGAGCACCGGCAGGAAGCGCCAGTGCACCGGCTGCGGCATGTCCACCTGCTCGTCGGCGGCGAGGCGGATCCAGTGCAGCGCCACCGAGGCGGCCGACAACTCGTCGCCGTGCATCGCGCCGATCACCAGCACGCGTAGCTTGCCGGTCGCACTGCCCACGTCACGCATGTACAGGGGCTGGCCCTGCACCGAGCGCGCGCCGCTCTCCGCCAGCTTCGTGGCTTCGCACAAGGGACGCGTCACGTTCGGCAGCTTGCCCACGAAACGCTCGCAGGGCCCCGGTGCCGTGGCCTGCGCACTGCCAGCGAGCGCCAGCAGCGCCGCCCACCACCATCTCTTCACGCTCCGCCTCTCCTCGTTCAGTGCAGCAGGCGCTCCGGCAGCGCCAGGAAGTTGAGGACCATGCCGTCGAAATCGTCCGGCGCCTCGAGGTTCTGCAGGTGCCCGACGCCCTTCATCTCGATGTAGGTGCTGCCGGCGATGCCCTGCGCCATCTTCTTCATCACCTCCGGCGGCGCATTGCGGTCATGCTCGCCCGCGATCAGCAGCGTGGGGACGTGGATGTCGGCGAGGCTGCGGCGGCGGTCGAAGGTGACGATGCATTCCAGCGCGCGCCGGTAGGTGGCGGCGGGCACCTGGCTCATGCAGATGGTGGCGAGGCGCACGCCTTCCGGCAAGGAGCCCGGGCCCACCATTTGGGGGACAAGCGTCTGCGCGAGTTCGGCCATGCTCTTGCCGGCGTCGAGCGGCGCCGTGCGCTGCGCGATGAACGCGCGCTGCGCCTCGCCATCGGGGTCGCCGAAGGCGGGCAAGGTGCCGCACAGGATCAGGCGGCTCACGAGGTCCGGCCGGCGCGCCACCACCTCCTGCGCCACCATGCCGCCCATGCTGTGCCCCAGCAGGATCACCTGCGGGCACTTCAGCGACTCGATCAGCTGGATGCAGCTCTGGGCCAGCCCCTTGAACGTGTAGGGCTCGATCGGGGCGCTGTGGCCGTAGCCCGGCATGTCCCAGGCGACGGCGCGGTAGCCCGAGGTCGCGAAAGTCTCGACCTGCGGTGCGAAGGCGAGGTGGCCGCCGCCGATGCCGTGCAGCATCAGCACGGTGGGGCCGCCACCCAGGGTGGTGAAGTTGGGGGTGGAGGTCATGCGGGACGCTTTCCCGCCCCGACCGGTTCGACGGATTCCTGCAGCATGTCGGGCGCGCCTTTCGGTTGTGGTCCATACTACATGAAATTTCATGCAATCCGCCTCCCCATGAACCCGCCGCGCCAGGCCGTGCCGCCGAGCTTTTCGTCCCAGGAATTCCGGGCGGCGCTGGGCATGTTCGCCACGGGCGTCACCATCGTCACCGCGCGCAGCGCCGACGGCCAGGTGATCGGCCTGACGGCCAACTCCTTCAATTCCGTTTCCCTCTCGCCGCCGCTGGTGCTGTGGAGCCTCGCGCGCGCCGCCGCATCGCTGGCCGTGTTCAGCGCCGGCTCGCACTACGCCATCAACGTGCTGGCCGCGGACCAGAAGCCGCTGGCGGAGCGCTTCGCGAGCCGCGTCGCCGACCGCTGGAGCGGCGTCGTGTTCGACACCGGCGCGGGCGGCGCGCCGCTGCTGCACGGCGCGGCCGCCACGTTCGAGTGCTTCAACCGCAGCCGCTACGAGGAAGGCGACCACGTCATCTTCGTCGGCGAGGTGGAGCGCTGCACGCACCGCACCGGCGCGTCGCCGCTGCTGTTCCATGGCGGCCGCTACTACACGGAGCATCCGCTGTGAGCGGGGCGCGGTTCGTCGACGGCTACCTGGGCTCGCTGCTCGGACAGGCGAACCATGCCCTGTACAAGGACTTCGACAGCCACGTGCGCGCCGCGGGCCTGAGCTCGATCGAGTGGCGCGTGCTCGCCACCCTGCAGGACGGGCCGCCACTCACGGTCAGCCAGCTCGCGCACGACGTGCTGTCCAAGCAGCCCACCGTGACCAAGCTGGTCCAGCGCATGGCCGAACAAGGCTGGGTGACGCTGCTCGCGGACCCGGCGGACCAGCGCCGCACGCTGGTGGCAGCGACGGGCGCCGGCCGCAAGCTGGTACGGCCGCTCCTGGAAAAGGCCCGGGCGCGCGAGTCCGAGATGCTCCGCACGCTGGGCGCGTCCGAACAGGCTGCGCTGAGGAAGCTGCTCGCGAAGCTGGCCGGGCGTCCGGCCTGAAGCACGCGTTAGAACCTTCGTTCCGTTGCGGCGAACACATGTTGGCGTCGCTACCATCGCGCGATGGTCCAGCGCAAAGAACACCTCGACGGGCTCGCCGTCGGCCTCCTCATCGCCTGCTGCGCCTTCTGGGGCTTCCAGCAGATCCTGATCAAGAGCATCGTCAGCGAAGTGCCGCCGCTGTGGCAGGCCGCCATCCGCTTCGTCGGCGCGACGGTGCTGCTCTGGGCCTGGTGCGCGTGGCGGGGCGTGAAGCTGTTCGAGCGGGACGGCACGCTGCGCGCGGGCCTGCTGGCCGGCGCGCTGTTCGCGGCGGAGTTCACCTGCATCTACCTCGGGCTGCGCGACACGGCGGCTTCGCGCCTCACCGTCTTCCTCTACACCTCGCCGTTCGTGGTGGCGCTGCTGCTGCCGCGCTTCGTGCCGTCGGAGAAGCTGCGGCCCGCGCAATGGGTCGGCCTGGTGATCGCGTTCGCGGCCGTGGCGCTCGCCTTCAGCGAAGGCTTCATGGGCCACAGCACGCCGCGCCAGCTGCGCGGCGACGCGCTCGCGCTCGCGGCCGGCACGCTGTGGGGGCTCACGACGCTGGTGATCCGCAGCTCGAAGATGGCGACCGCGAGCGCGGAGAAGACGCTGTTCTACCAGGTGGCCGTGACGGCCGCCGTGGCGCCGCTGCTGTCGCTGGGGTGGGGCGAGTCGTGGTCCTTCCACTATTCCGGCTACGCCTGGCTGTCGATCGCGCTGCAGACGGTGATCGGCGCCTTCGCGAGCTACCTCGCCTGGATGTGGATGCTGCGGCACTACCCGGCCACGCAGCTGTCCTCCTTCACCTTCCTCGCGCCGCTGTTCGCGCTGGTGTTCGGCGTGGTGCTGCTGGGAGAACACCTCACGCTGCAGCTGCTGGTGGCGCTCGCGGCCGTGGCGGCGGGCATCGTTCTGGTGAACCGCAAGAAGGCCGTGCGCGCGGCCTGAAGCTTCAGCGCACGAAGCCGGAGTCCAGGTCCCAGGCCCAGCGCAGCATCGCGTCCCACAGCAAGGTGTTCTGGTTGCCCTGGCGCGCGGTGCGCTCGTACTGCGCGGCGGCGCGCTCGGCAACCTCGGGCCGCGGTTGCACCAGCGGCGCGCCGCTCGCCTGCGCGGCCACCTGCACTTCGCAGGCGCGCTGCAGCATGTAGTGCTCGGCGAAGGCATCGCCGATGCCGGGCCCGCACACCAGCAGGCCGTGGTTGCGCAGGATCATCACGTTGCGGTCACCAAGGTCCGCGGCGAGCCGTGCGCACTCCTCGCGGTCCAGCGTGATGCCTTCGAAGTCGTGGTACGCGATGCGGCCCGTATAGAACGTGGAATTGAAGCTGAGGGGCAGCAGGCCGTCGCGCTGGCAGGACACGACCTGCCCCGCCGTCGTGTGCGTGTGCACGACGCACTGCGCGTCCGGCCTCGCGGCGTGCACCGCGGCGTGCACGATGAAGCCAGCGGGGTTCACGTCCCACGGGCTGGGCTCCACCTTGCGCCCTTCCAGGTCGATCTTCACCAGCTGCGCCGCCGTGATCTCGCGGTACATCAGGCCGAAGGGATTGATCAGGAAGTTCTCCGTACCAGGCACGCGCACCGTGAGGTGGTTGTAGATCAGCTCGTGCCAGCCCAGGTGCGCGAAGAGGCGGTAGGCCGCGGCGAGCTCGCAGCGCACCTGCCACTCGGCGGGCCCCATGCCGGCAGGGCGGCGCTGCTGGAAGGCATCGTGCAGCGCGGTCATGCGATGCCGACCTGGTGCGGCTTCGGCACGGCCACCGGCGATGCGAAGGTGCGGCGGAAGTGGGGCAGCGCCGCGTCGGGGGCGATCAGGCTCTGGTGCAGGGAGCGCGAGATGTTCGCGCCGTCGATCAGTTCGTGGTCCCAGGCGACCACGTACCAGCAGTTCTTCAGGAACATCGGGTTCTCCAGCAGGTGCCCGCCGTCGAAGGCGGATCGACAATGCTAGGAATGCCTTGCCCCCCGATCAATGCGGCTCGCTGGCCGCTGTGTTCCGGATCCTGAACAATGAACTGGGACGACTTCGACGCCTTCTGCCTGGTGGTGGACCACGGCGGCTTCACCGCCGCGGCACGCGCGCTGGACCGGCCGAAGTCCAGCCTCAGCGCGTCCGTGGCGCGGCTCGAGACCGAGCTCGGCACGCGCCTGCTGGAACGCACCACGCGGCAGCTGCGCCTGACGGACGCGGGCGAATCGCTGTACCGCGACATCTCGCGGCCGCTGGCCCAACTCCGCGAGCGCGCGGTGGAGGCGCTGGCGCAAGGCACGACCGTGCAAGGCACCTTGCGCGTGGCGGCACCTTACGAGTTCGGCGCGCACCACCTCGCGGCAGTCGCCTGCCGCGTCATGCAGGACCACCCGCAACTGCGCGTCCACCTCGACGTGGAGCATGCGCGCGTGGCGCTGTTCGAGCGGCACTACGACCTGGTGTTCTCGACGATGGAGCACAACGCGGCGCCGGCGACGGTGGTGACGCGGCGCGTCTACTCGCTGGAGCGGGGGCTGTTCGCGGCGCCGCCGTTGCTGGCGGGACGGGAGACGCTGGCGCAACCGGAGGAACTGGAAGGCTTGCCCTTGCTGGCGGGAGGCGAGGACCAGCGGTGGTCGTTCCGCGACGCAGGCGGGACGGTCGCGGAAGTGGAGATGCGCAACCCGCGCATGCGCAGCGGGAATGCGGAGGTGCGGCTGAAGGCGGCGATCGCGGGGATCGGGGTGGTGCGGGTGACGTCGACGTTCGCGGCGGCGGCGGTGGCGCAGGGTTTGCTCGTGCCGCTGCTGGCGGAGTGGACGCCCGAGCCCTTGAAGATCCACGCGCTGTTGCCGGGGAAGCATGTGCCGGCGAAGGTGCGGGTGTTCCTGGAGTTGCTGGAACAGGAGGCTTCCGGCGCGTTGTGACGCCGATCGGTGGGGTTCGCTGGCGCTCACCGTCCGCGGATTCGCCGCGCCACCCTACAGGGATTGCGATGCCGGTTTTTTCGACCGTGAAGCGCGCGCCGGTTTGTAGGGTGGCGGCGCGCCAGCGCCGGAAGGTGAACGAACGTGAACCCCACCCATCCGCTCACGCCCGCAAACGCCGCTCCGCAAACGCCACGTACCACTCCAGGCACCCGGGATTCGCCATCGCGTCCCGGTTCACCACCTTCTCGATCGGCTGCCCCAGCAGCAGCTTCTTGATCGGCAGCTCCTGCTTCTTCCCCGACAGCGTGCGCGGGATCTCGGGCACCTGCAGGATCTCGTCCGGCACGAAGCGCGGGCTGAGGGCCGTGCGGATCGCGCCCGAGAGCTTCGCCTTCATCGCCGCGTCCAGCGCGACGCCCGGCCGCAGCACCACGAACAGCGGCATGTAGCTCTCGCGTCCGAGGTACTCCAGGTCCACCACCATCGAGTCCAGCACCTCCGGCAAGGCCTCCACGGCGCTGTACAACTCGCTCGTGCCCATGCGCAGGCCATGGCGATTGATGGTCGCGTCGCTGCGGCCGTAGATGATGCAGCCGCCTTCGGGCGCGATCTTCAGCCAGTCGCCGTGGCGCCAGACGCCGGGGTACATGTCGAAGTAGCTGGAGAGGTAGCGGTGGTTGCCCTCGTCGTTCCAGAAATAGATCGGCATCGAGGGGATCGGCTTCGTGCACACCAGCTCGCCCACCTCGCCGATCACCGGCTGCCCCTGCTCGTTCCAGGCCTCCACCGAGCAACCGAGCTCGCGGCATTGCATCTGCCCCGGCACCTGCGGCAGCTCGCGGTTGCCGCCGATGAAGGCGCCCGCGAAGTCGGTGCCGCCGGAGATGTTGCACCACCAGATGTCCGGCGTGCCCAGCTTCCCGAACTGCGCGGTGCCCCAGCGCTGCACTTCTTCGGACAGCGGCGAGCCGGTGGTGCCCAGCGCACGCACCGTCTTCAAGCCCGGGTAGCGCGAGAGGTCGAGGCCCGCCTTCATGCAATTCGCGAAGAACGCCGCTCCGGCGCCGAAGAAGGTGACGCCCAGGTCCGACGCGAAGCGCCAGAGCACGCTCCAGTCCGGGTTCTCCTTGCTGCCGCCCGGGTTGCCGTCGTAGATGCAGCAGGTCGTGCCGGAAAGCAGCCCGGCCACCTGCGCGTTCCACATCACCCAGCCCGTGGAGCTGTACCAGTGGTAGCGCTCGCCCCAGCTGTTCGGGTCGTAGCTGCAGCCCACGTCGTTGTGCAGGCCGCCCGCACCCAGCATCACCAGCACGATGCCGCCGTGGCCATGCACGATGGGCTTGGGCAGGCCGGTCGTACCGCTCGAATAGACGATCCACAGCGGGTGGTCGAAGGGCAGCCACAGCGGCTCGAACGCGTCGACTTCCGGGCCCTTCGCCGCGACGGCGTCGGCGAAGTCCGTGGACTCCGGCAGCGCCTGGGTCGCCGCGCCGAGATTGCGGTGGACCAGCAAATGCGTCACCGAAGGCAGCGCCGCCTTCAGCTCCGCGACGACGGCGCTGCGGTCGAAGTCCTTGCCGCCGTAGCGTACGCCATCGCAGGCGATCAGCATCTTCGGCGCGATCTGCTTGAAGCGGTCCAGCACCGCGTGCGTGCCCATGTCCGGCGCGCAGACGCTCCACACGCCGCCGAGGCTCACGACGGCGAGGAAGGCGACCATCGTCTCCGGGATGTTGGGCAGGTAGGCCGCCACGCGGTCGCCGGGCTGCAGTCCCTGCGCCTTCAGGTGGAGCGCGAGCGACGCGACCTGCCGCCGCAGCTCCGGCCAGGAGAGTTCGCGGTGCTCGCCCTTCTCGTTGCGCGCGACGATCGCCGGGAAACCCGCCGCATGCGCCGGCTGCACGTGGCGGAACACCTGCCGCGCGTAGTTGAACTGCGCGCCCTCGAACCAGCGTGCGCCGGGCATCTTTTCTTCGGCGAGCACCTGCCGGTGCGGCGTGGGCGACTCCAGCCGGTAGTAGTCCCACACGCTCTGCCAGAACGCCGGCAGGTCGCGCACCGACCACTCCCACAGCGCCTGGTAGTCCCCGAAAGCGAGCCCGCGCTCACGCCGGAGCCACTCCTGGTAACGACGGATCTGGGGAACGTACGGTGCTGCACTCATGCAGGCCAGACTAGCATCGGCCCAGCTGCAGCCCAACGGAGGTTTTCCCATGCCACGGAAGTTCGTCGACCTGTCCATCTACCTCGAGAACGACGTCGTCTCCGACCCGCCCGCGTTCGCGCCGAAGATCCAGTACTTCACCCACGAGAACACCTTCTCGCAGATCGAGCCGTTCTTCCCCGGGCTGCAGAAAGGCGACCTGCCGGATGGCGAAGGGTGGGCCGTGGAGATGGTGCAGCTGTCCACGCACAACGGCACGCACCTCGACGCGCCCTACCACTTCCACTCGACCATGAACAGGAAGCTGGGCGAGAACGAGCGGTCGATCGCCATCGACGAAGTGCCGCTGGAGTGGTGCTTCCAGCCCGGGGTGAAGCTCGATTTCCGGCACCTGCCGGACGGGTACGTGGTGCGCGCGGAGGACGTGGAAGCGGAGCTGAAGCGCATCGGCCACGTGCTGGAGCCGCTGGAGATCGTGGTGGTGAACACGCGGGCGGGCTCGCGCTATGGCCAGAACGATTACGTCTCTTCCGGCTGCGGCATGGGCTACGAAGCGACGATGTACCTGCTGGAGCGGGGCGTGCGCCTGACGGGCACGGACGCGTGGAGCTGGGACGCGCCGTTCGTGCACACCGCGAAGAAGTACGGCGAAAGCCAGGACGCGTCGCTGATCTGGGAAGGGCACAAGGCCGGGCGCGACATCGGCTACTGCCACCTGGAGAAGCTGCACAACCTGGAGGCGCTGCCGGCGGACGGGTTCTACATCAGCTGCTTCCCGCACAAGATCCGCGGGGCGTCGGCGGGGTGGACGCGGGCGGTGGCGATCTTCGACGAGAAGTTGTTTGGGTGAGGCCGATCGGTGGGGTTCGCTGGCGCTCACCGTCGGCGGCTGGCGCCGCCCCACCCTACCTGCGGCATTCGCCGCCCGCCGCCCCACAATGGCGGCATTCGCCGCCGGGCACCCCGATGCCGACATTCGCCGCCGGGCGCCCCGATGCCGGCATTCGGCGCCCGGCACCCGATGCCGGCATTCGCCGCCCGGCGCCCCGATGCCGGCATTCGCCGCCCGGCGCCCCGATGCCGGCATTCGCCGCCCGGCGCCCCGATGCCGGCATTCGCCGCCCGGCGCCCCGATGCCGGCATTCGGCGCCCGGCACCCGATGCCGGCATTCGCCGCCCGGCACCCGATGCCGGCATTCGCCGCCCGGCGCCGCGATGGCGGCGTTCGCCGCCTTGTAGGGTGGCCCGGCGACAGCCGGGGCAGGTGAGCGCCAGCGAACCCCACCGATCGACGTTGGCTTGCAATTTCGCACAGGCGTGCTAATCTGCCCGCCATGGACGCCCGGACCCAGAAAAGCGAACTGACGCGCGCCGCCATCGTCGGCGCCGCGCTCGACCTCGCCGCGGCCGAAGGGCTCGAGTCCATCTCCCTGCAGGTCGTCGCCGACCGCATCGGCCTCTCCAAGAGCGGCGTCTTCTCGCGCGTCGGTTCGCGCGAGGCGCTGCAGATGGCCGTGATCGAGGAGTTCGGCCGCCGCTTCCTGGCGGAAGTCTTCGTCCCCGCCATGCAACGGCCCAAGGGCCTGCCGCGCCTGGACGAGATCGTGCGCCGCTGGATCCGCCGCACCCGCGACGTCGAAGGGCAAACGGGCTGCATCTTCACCGCCGGCGCCTTCGAACTCGACGACCGCGAAGGCCCGCTGCGCGACTTCCTGCTCGGGGAGGTCACCCGCTGGCGCGCCGCGCTGCGCCGCACGGTGCTGCAGGCCATCGAAGCCGGCCACCTGAAGCCCGAGACCGACCCCGAACAGCTCGTCGCCGAGATCTACAGCCTCGCCATGGGGCAGCTGCACGACATCCGCTTCCTGCGCGATCCCCGCGCCACCGAGCGCGCCCAGGCTTCCTGGGAGCGGCTGGTGAAGAGCTACCAGGCCTGACCCGCACGCACACCCGACCCGTCGTTTCCCACGCCCATATTTCGCACACCCGTGCGAGAAAGGAAAAGCACCATGCTCGCCCTCCTCACCTTCGTCGCCGCCTATGGCGGCTGGCGCGCCCTCCGCGCCGTCGTGGAACAGCTGCGGCGCCTGCCGCGCAGCAACAACGACTTCATCTTCTTCTGAAGGACCGCACCATGGACAGCTCCAGCAGCAGCGCCGTGCAGGCCACGGCCGGCTACTACCAGGCGAGCGTCGGCCTGCGCTTCTTCCGCTTCGCGCTCGGCACCTCGCAGAAGCTCTGGCCCGCGCTCGCGACGCGGGCGGCGGTGCGCCTGTTCTGCACGCCCTTGCCGCCGAAGTGGCTGCAACGGCGGGCGGCGTGGGCCGCGGACTGGAAGGTCGCGCAATGGCCCTTCGAGGACGCGCAGCTCACCGTCTATACGCAAGCCGCGCAGCCGCACGGGCCGGTCGCCCTGCTGGTGCACGGCTGGGGCGGCCACGCGCGCCAGCTGCTGCCGCTGGCCGAATCGCTCGCGCAGCACGGCCTGCGGCCCGTGCTGCTGGAGATGCCCGCGCACGGACGCAGCGCCGGCAGCACCAGCAACCTGCCGCAGTTCGCCCGCGCGATCGACTACGCCGTGGGCCGCCTGCAGCAGGAGGGCCACGAGATCGGCCTGCTCGCCGCGCACTCGCTCGGCGCGAACGCCGCCGCCTATGCGGCGAGCCGCGGCATCGGCATCGGCAAGCTCGTGCTGCTGGCGCCGCCCGCGTCCCCGCGCAACTACACGCGCTATTTCGCGCAGGTCTTCGGCCTCAGCGAGACGACGCGCGCGGCGATGCAGAAGCACATCGAGGCGCGCGAAGGCGTGCTGATGCAGCACTTCGAGCCGCGTGCCGTGGCGCCCCGCATCCGCGTGCCCACGCTCGTGGTGCACGACCGCGGCGACGCCATCAATGCCTTCACCGACGGCCAGGCGTTCGCGCAGGCGATCCAGGGCGCGCAGCTGCTGCCCACCGAAGGCCTGGGCCACCGCAAGCTGCTGAAGGACCCCGCCGTCGTCGCGAAGGTGGTGCTCTTCGCGCGCTGAAGACGCACGCTGACGGCCGCCTTGCGCGGCATGGCCATTGCTCCTAGCATCGCTCCCCATTCAAGAGGAGAAGGAGAGAGCAATGGGCATGTTCGACTGGACGGAGAGGGACGCGAAAGTCCTGCAGCAAGGCGGCGTGATCGCCCCCGACGAGCGCCTGCCCTGGCCGCAGACCGCGGCCATGGGCGTGCAGCACGTGATCGCGATGTTCGGCGCCACGGTGCTGGCGCCCATCCTCATGGGCTTCGATCCCAACATCGCGATCCTGATGAGCGGCATCGGCACGCTGATCTTCTTCGTGATCACCGGCGGCAAGGTGCCCAGCTACCTCGGCTCGAGCTTCGCCTTCATCGGCGTCGTGATCGCGGCGACCGCATACGCGGGCAAGGGTCCCAACGGGAACATCGGCGTGGCGCTGGGCGGCATCATCGCCTGCGGCATCGTCTACGCGATCATCGGCGCGATCGTGCACGCGGTGGGCACCGGCTGGATCGAGCGCTTCATGCCGCCGGTGGTCACCGGCGCCGTCGTCGCGGTGATCGGCCTCAACCTGGCCGGCATCCCGATCAAGAACATGGCGGCCAACAACTTCGAGAGCTGGATGCAGGCCGTCACCTTCGTGTGCGTGGGCCTGGTCGCGGTGCTCACGCGCGGCATGGTGCAGCGGCTGCTGATCCTGGTCGGCCTCATCCTCGCCAGCATCATCTACGGCATCCTCACCAACGGGATGGGCCTGGGCAAGCCGGTCGACTTCAGTGGCATCGCCAACGCCGCGTGGTTCGGCGCACCGGGCTTCGCGGCACCGGTGTTCTCCGGCCCCGCCATGCTGCTGATCGCGCCGGTGGCGATCATCCTGGTGGCCGAGAACCTGGGCCACATCAAGGCGGTCACCGCCATGACGGGCCGCAACCTCGACCAGTACATGGGCCGTGCGTTCCTGGGCGACGGCGTGGCCACCGTGGTGAGCGGCATGGCCGGCGGCACGGGCGTCACCACCTATGCCGAGAACATCGGCGTGATGGCCGCGACCAAGATCTATTCGACGGCCGTGTTCCTGTTCGCGGCGCTGATCGCCGTGCTCCTGGGCTTCTCGCCGAAATTCGGCGCCGTGATCCAGGCGATTCCCCTGCCGGTGATGGGCGGCGTGAGCATCGTGGTGTTCGGCCTGATCGCCGTGGCCGGCGCCAAGATCTGGGTGGACAACCGCGTCGACTTCTCGCAGAACAAGAACCTGATCGTCGCGGCGATCACGCTGGTGCTGGGCACGGGCGACTTCACGCTCAAGTTCGGCGGTTTCGCGCTGGGCGGCATCGGTACCGCCACCTTCGGCGCGATCCTGCTGTGGGCACTGTTGAACCGCAGCAGCTCGCCGGGCGTGTCCGTGGCCGACGCGCCGAACGTGGAAACGCCCAGCCGCTAAGATCGCCACCATGCCTGCCATCTGGACCCGCCCCATTTCCGTCGAAGCGCTCACCACTTCGCACAAGGACACCGCGCCCGAGCATCTCGGCCTGGAGTTCCTGGAAGTCGGCGACGACTTCATCCGGGCGCGGATCCCGGTGGACAGGCGCACGAAGCAGCCGTTCGGCCTGCTGCACGGCGGCGTGAGCGTGGTGCTGGCGGAGACCCTCGGCTCCTGCGGCGCGATCTTCACCGCGCCGCCGGGCCACCGCGTGGTGGGACTCGACATCAACGCGAACCACATTCGCGGCGCGACCTCGGGCTGGGTCACCGGCAAGACGACGCCGGTGCACGTGGGGCGCAGCACGCAGGTGTGGGCGATCGAGATGCACGACGACCAGGGGCGGTTGACGTGCGTGTCGCGGCTCACGATGGCGGTTCTCGCGTCGTAGGCTGGGTTGCGCGGACGCGCACCCCAGCGATGCGCGGGGGAGCGCTGGGGTTCGCTTGCGCGAAACCCAGCCTACGACGCCGCCGCACGACAAGGTCAGCCGGCGCACGACAAGGTCAGCCGTCGCCGTTCCGCGCCAGCCGCTCGCTCTTCCAGTACACGTCGTCCCCGCCGTTCATGCGATTCAGCACGCGGGCCAGCACGAACATCAGGTCCGACAAGCGATTCAAGTACTGCCGGGGCACTTCGCGCAGCGTCTCCACCGCCCCCAGCGCCACCACCGCCCGTTCCGCGCGACGCGCCACCGTGCGGCACACGTGGGCCTGGGCCGCGGCACGGCTGCCCGCCGGCAGGATGAACTCCTGCAGCTTCGGCAGCTGCGCGTTGTAGCGCGCCAGCGCCTCGTCCAGTGCGAGCACGGCCTCCGGCTTCAGCAGCTCGAACCCCGGGATCGACAGCTCGCCGCCCAGGTTGAACAGCTGGTGCTGGATCTCCACCAGCAGCTCGCGCACGTCGTCGGCCATCTCCTCGCACAGCAGCACGCCGATGTGCGAGTTCAGTTCGTCGACGTCGCCCATGGCGTGCACCCGCAGGTGGTCCTTGGACACCCGCGTGTTGTCGCCCAGCCCCGTGGTGCCGTCGTCGCCGGTGCGCGTGGCGATCTGGGTCAGCCGCTTGCCCATTCGGTTTCTCCTTCGTCGCAGCCATTCTCCGCCATGCGCCTGACCGGTCCTACAGCAAGTCACGCCAGGGGAGGCTCGGCCGTTTCGCGCTGCCGGGTCACAGTGCGGGCAGGCCACCAGCCTTGCGGTGGCATCCGCACCGGAGATTCGCCATGTCACCTCTCGCACGCCTCCTCGCCACCGCCCTGTGCCTGGCAGCGGCCACGTCCGCCGTCCATGCACAGCAGCGGGTGAGCCCCAGCCCCAGCACTTCGGGCGCCGTCGCGCGCCCGGCGCCGGCCACGCCCAATCCCGCAGGCCTGCGCCCGGTGTTCCCCGCCGGCGTCAGCTCCGGCAGCGGCGCCGCCGTGGCGGCCGACCCGATCGCGGCGAACAACTCGCCGGTGCCCGCCGGGGCCCCGGGCACGATGACCCCCGGCACGGTCGTTGGCGGCGGCGGCGGCGTGCCGACGGAGCTGTTCCCGTCCGGCACCGTTCCCTCCACCGCCGTCCTGGGTGCAGGCCCCGTGGCCGGGCCGAGCCAGTACGGTGGCGCGGCCGGCGCCGGCACCAGCTTTTCCGCCGTCGACACCGCGCGGTCCTTCTACTTCGCCGATGCGAACCACGACGGCGAGTTGTCCCGCGGTGAAGCCCGCCGGCTGAGCATCGCGACCATGAGCTTCGAGGAGATGGACCGCAACTTCGACGGCGTGATCTCCCGCTTCGAGTACGACGACTCGCTGCGGTAAGCCCGCGCAGCGGCGCGGCGGCCGCGCGACTACACTGGGGCCTCCTCGGAGTCCCCCGCATGAACGCACCCGCCGCCCTCGCCCACCTCGTCCCCGAAGTCCAGCAGCGCGAAGTTCCCGCTGCCCTGATCGCGGCGCTCAAGGCGCGCTTCGGCGAGCGCTGTTCCACGGCGCTCGCGGTGCGAGAGCAGCATGGCCGCGACGAGTCTTCCTTCCAGGTGCCGCCGCCCGCCGCGGTGGTGTTCGCCGAAAGCACGCAGGACGTGGCGGACGCCGTGCGGCTCGCGAGCGAGCACGACACGCCGGTGATCCCCTTCGGCGTGGGCTCCTCGCTCGAAGGCCACCTGCTCGCCGTGCAGGGCGGCATCAGTATCGACGTGCAGCGCATGAACAAGGTGCTGGCGGTCAACCCCGAAGATCTCACCGTCACCGTGCAGCCCGGCGTGACGCGCAAGCAGCTGAACGACGAGATCAAGAGCACGGGCCTGTTCTTCCCGATCGATCCCGGTGCCGACGCGTCCCTGGGCGGCATGAGCGCCACGCGCGCCTCGGGCACGAACGCCGTGCGCTACGGCACGATGCGCGAGAACGTGCTGGCCCTGGAAGTGGTGACCGCGAGCGGCGAAGTGATCCGCACCGGCACCCGCGCGAAGAAGTCGTCGGCGGGCTACGACCTCACCCGCCTGTTCGTGGGCAGCGAAGGCACGCTGGGCGTGATCACCGAAGTCACGCTGCGCCTGTACCCCATTCCCGAAGCCATCTCCGCGGCGATCTGCTCCTTCCCGAGCATCGAGGCGGCGGTGCGCACCACCATCCAGATGATCCAGCTCGGGGTGCCGATCGCGCGCGTGGAACTGATCGACGTGAACTCCGTGCGCATGGTCAACGCGCACAGCAAGCTGGGGCTGCGCGAGGAGCCGATGCTGCTGATGGAGTTCCACGGCTCGCCCGCCGGCGTGAAGGAGCAGGCCGAGGTGGTGCAGGAGATCGCGTCCGAGCACGGCGGCAAGGCCTTCGAATGGGCGGCGACGCCCGAGGAGCGCACGCGCCTGTGGACGGCGCGGCACAACGCCTACTTCGCCGCGGTGCAGTCGCGCCCCGGTTGCCGCGCCATCTCCACCGACACCTGCGTGCCGATCTCGCGCCTGGCCGACTGCCTGCTGGACTCGGTGGCGGAAGCCGATGCGAGCGGCATCCCCTATTTCCTCGTCGGCCACGTCGGCGACGGCAACTTCCACTTCGGCTACCTGCTGGATCCGGACGATCCGAAGGAACGCCAGGTGGCGGAAGAACTGAACGACAAGCTCGTGCACCGCGCGCTGTCGCTGGGCGGCACCTGCACCGGCGAGCACGGCGTGGGCCTGCACAAGATGGGCTTCCTCGTCGACGAAGCCGGCGCCGGCGCGGTGGACATGATGCGGACGATCAAGCGCGCGCTCGATCCGAAGAACATCATGAACCCCGGCAAGATCTTCAGCCTGGGCTGATCGGGCCCGCGTCCGGCCGCGGGCTCACTGCGGCTTGGGCGTGACTTCGGGCTGCACGGCGGCCTGGGGCTGCACCGCTGCCTGCGGTGGCACCGCGGCTTGCTGCGGCTCGGCCGGCAATGCGACCGCCGGTGCGCCACCGAGCGCGGTGATCTTCCATTCCTCGTTGACGTTGCGGAAGCCGATCGCCACGACGCGGTTGTCGACGTCGGCGACCAGGCCTTCCTTCTCGTAGTCGTCGCCCCACTGCACCTTGAGCGAACGCACCGAGGCCGCGACGCGGCGCAGGTCTTCGTCCGTCATCTGGTCGACCTTCGCCTTCCAGCGCGACTCGGCCTCGCCGCCCAGGCACTGGAGTGCCGCGGTGCGGTCGCCGGTCATGAGGGCGCCGAGGAAGGACTGCCAGGTCTTCTCCACCGTCTGCAGGCGCGGGTCGGGCGTGCGGCTGAGCGGCTCCAGCGTGTCGCGCAGGAAGGCGTCGGTGCAGAGATGCAGGGGCAGGCTCGCTTCGCCGCGGCGGCTCGCGCGCACCTTGGCGGCCAGCAGGCGCTCGTATTCGGCGAGGACCGGGCCGTGCCGGCGGATCCACGCAGCGTAGACGGCGTCGCTCTTCTGGGCGAAGCCGGGCGCGTCGTAGCGGCAGCGGTTGAACTGGGCGGAGAGCTCCAGGATGTCGCGCTTGCGCTTGCTGGGCTTGACGAAGGGCTCGTCGGAAGGCGTGTTGCTGGGCACCACGGCCGCGGCCGCGGGAACCGTGACGAGCCGCTCGCGCACCGGCGGCCTGGCGGGGGGCGCGGCGGGCGCGGTGGCGGTGGCGGGCGGTGCGGCGTCCGCAGCCGGCGCTTTCACCGGCGCAGCGGTGCGCTGGGGCGCGGGGTCCGGCGTCGCCAGCTCGGCGAGCGGGCAAGGCGAAGGCTGGAACGTGATGCTGCCGTCCGGCTGCGCGCAGCGGAAAGTCTCCGCCTGGGTCGTTCCCAGGCCTCCCAAGGTGATCAGGGCGAACAGCAGTGCCCTGTCGCGGCTTCTCATCGGATCACTCCGTCCACGAACATGAAGCTCATCCTAGCGGCGGGGGCCGCGGCCTGTCTCCCACCAAAGGTAATCGTATACGATATGCGGCATATGCTGCCTTGGGAGCCCTCCACCGAGCCCGACCCGGCCCTGGCCGCCGCGGTCCGCTCCACCTCGCTCGGAAAACTCGTGCGCGATGACGTGCTGGGCATGATCCTGCGCGGCGAGATCCGGGCGGGCGAGCGCATCAACGAGCCCGACGTCGCGTCCCGCCTCGGCGTCTCCCGCGTCCCCGTGCGCGAGGCGCTGCGCGAGCTGGAGAGCTCCGGCCTGGTGGAAGCGCGCAAGCATTCCGGCGTGTTCGTGCGCAAGCTCGGCGCCGCGGAAGTGCGCGACCTGTACGAGCTGCGCGCCCTGCTCGACGGCTTCGCCGGGCGCCGCGCGGCGGAGCTCCCGGGGCCGGCGCGGGAGCCCCTGGCGGACGCCCTCGACGCCTCCGTCGGTCGGATGCAGGACGCCGCCCGTTCCGACAACGTGAGCGCCTACTACAGCGAGAACCTGCGATTCCATTGGCTGATGGTCGAAGCGGCGGGCAACGCCGCCCTCGCCGAGAGCTACCGCCACCTCACGCAGAAGCTGCATCTGTCGCGCCTGACCAACCTTTCGCGCGGTCTCGGCATGCAGGCTTCCGTCGCCGACCACCGCGCCATCGCGGCCGCCCTGCGCGCCGGCGACGCCCGTCGCTGCGAGCAACTGGTGGCCGACCACGTCCAGCGCGCGCACGAGCGCCTGGCCGCCCACGAAGATTCCCAGCAAGGATAGCCATGGCCCGCAACACCCAGGTTCCCGCCGACCACGACGCCCCGCCCATCACGAAGATCCTGGCCGAGTACGTTTCCGGCTTCGCCTCGCGCGGCTGGAACGACGCGGTGGACCACGAAGCGCATCGCACCTTCCTCAACTGGCTGGGCTGCGCCGTCGGCGCGTCGCGGCACGAAGCGGCGGACGCGGCACTGGCCGCCGTCGCCGAACTGCAGCCCGCGCCGCAGGCGACGGTCGCCGGCCGCAGCGGGAAGGTGGACATGGCGAGCGCCGCGCTCGTCAACGGCATCACCTCGCACACCTTCGATTTCGACGACACGCACCTGAAGACGATCATCCATCCCGCGGGACCGGTGGCGTCCGCCCTGCTCGCGCTGGCGGAGCACAAGGGCATGAGCGGGCGCGAGGTGGTCGACGCGCTGGTGCTCGGCATCGACGTCGCCTGCCGCCTCGGCAACCTCGTGTACCCCGAGCACTACGACCGGGGCTGGCACATCACCGGCACCACGGGCATGCTGGGTGCCGCCGCCGGCTGCGCGCGCCTGCTGAAGCTGGATGCGCAGCAGACGCAGATGGCGCTGGGCATCGCGGCGTCGCAGCCGGTCGGCCTGCGCGAGCAGTTCGGCACGATGACCAAGCCGTTCCATCCGGGCGCGGCGGCGCGCGCGGGGTTGATGTCCGCGCTGCTCGCGGCGAAAGGCTTCACCTCCAGCCCGCGTGCGCTGGAAGCGCCGCGCGGCTGGGCGCAGGTGGTGTCGACGAAGGCGGCATGGAACGAGGCGACCGACGAACTGGGGCAGCGCTTCGAGATCTCCTTCAACAGCTACAAACCGTTCGCGTGCGGCATCGTGATCCATCCCAGCATCGACGCCTGCGTGCAGCTGCGCGAACAGGGCGTGCGGGCGGAAGAAGTGGAACGCATCGAGCTGCGCGTGCACTCGCTGGTGCTGGAGCTCACGGGCAAGAAGGAGCCGGCCGATGGCCTGCAAGGCAAGTTCAGCGTGTACCACGGCTGCGCCGCGGGACTGGTGTTCGGTCGCGCGGGCGAGGACGAGTACCACGACGACATCGTGAACCGGCCCGACATGGTGGAACTGCGCCGCAAGGTGGTGGCCACGGTGGACAACGGGATCGACGAGGCCAGCGCCGATGTCACCGCCTGCCTGAAGGACGGACGCAAGGTGCACGTGTTCGTGGAACACGCGATCGGTTCGCTGCAGAAGCCGATGACGGACGCCATGCTGGAAGCGAAGTTCGCGCAGCTGGCGGAGCCGGTGTTGGGGGCAGGGAAGACGCGGCAGCTGATCGCGGCGTGCTGGGGGTTGGGAAATGCCGCGGATGTGCGGGAGCTGGTGGCACTGGCCAGACCGTGAGTTGCACGGCGGCCCCGGTGCCAGCTAGCGCCGGAGCCTTGTAGGGTGGCGCGCCGAGAGGCGCGGACGGTGAGCGCCAGCGACCCCCACCGCGCCGGCGTCAGCCGGCGAGCTTCTCCAACAACGTGGCCAAGGCATCCACCGATCCCTTGTCCTCGTACAACGCATCCCTCCCGGCCGCGATCTTCGCCTTCACCTTCGCGCGCAGTTCCGCGTCTTCGCAGAGCTGCTGGACCTTCTCCGCATACGCTTCATGCGAGTTCGCGACCCACGCCTGCAGCCCCAGGCTGCGCAGGATGGCGCTCGCGAAGCGCCCGCGCATGAAGCGCCCTTCCCACGCCACGATGGGCGTGCCGCACTCCACCGCCTGCATCGCGGTGTTGAAGCCCGAGAAGCCCACCGTATCGAGAAACACCTCCGCGCGCTGCAGCAGCGCGAAGAAGGCGGGCTGCGGCTGCCAGGGCAGGAAGCGCACGCTGGCGTCGTAGTCCACGCCGGCCGATGCGAAGGCATCGCGCAAGCGTTGCTGCAGCCGCCGCGCATGCGCGTCGTTGCCGCTGAAGAAGACCAGCTTGCAAGGCGCGCAGCGGCGCGCGATGTCGACCCACAAGGCGTCGTCGCGCGGTCCGTACTTGAAGGCGACGCCAGGCGCGACCAGGAGCCGGTCCGAAGGCGCGATGTTCCACGCCGAGAGGTCGGGCGCCTGCGGCTTGGTCCCGTAAGGCCGGTACGCGCAGCCGAGCCGCGGCAGCGCATGCAAGCGCTCGGTGTAATGCTGCTGCGCGCCTTCGGGCTCGAACGCTTCGGCACTGAGGTAGCCATCGATCGTGGGCAGGCCCGTCGTGAGCGGATGCCCCCAGCCCGCGAGCTGCACGCGCGCCAGGCGCAGTGACGCGAGCCGCACCGTGGTCGCGTCCATGCCGATCTCCGGATAGATCACGACGTCGCACTGCGTGTCGCTCACGGCCTTCGCCCAGGCCGTCCAGTCGCCCAGGCCTTGCACGACGCGTTCGACGTGGCCCGCGGCCCAGCGCGTCTCCGCATCCTGCACCCCACCGGTGTGGAACAGGTGCAGCTCGAAGCGCGCGGGGTCCAGGTGCGCGACCCAGCCGCGCAGCACCGCGTCCCACACGGAGTGGCGCTGGATGTGCCCGGAGACGATGCCCACGCGCAGCTTCGCGCCCGCACGGCGCACGGCCGGCTTCGGCACCTTCACCTTGCGGGCCCAGCCTTCCATCAGCTCCACGCACAGGCTGCCGTATTCATGCAACGCCTCGGCGTGGTTCTCCTCCACGTAGGCGAGGAAGAAAGGCTGCTGCGCGCCGACGGCCTGCCAGGCGTCGCCCTTGGCGTGCGTGCGGCACCACGCGCGCAGCTTGCGCACCTGTTCGCCGAAAGCGAGCACGCCTTGCTGCTGCTCCTCCACGGTCATGGGGATCGCCGGCAATTGCGCCATGGCCAGGCCCCAGCGCGCACGCTCGTGGTGGCTGTCGATGCGCACCGCTGCTTCGTACGCCGCACGCGCAGCCTGCGCATCGCCCTGCCCCATGAGCGCGTTGCCCAGCCAGTACTGCGCCTCGGCGTCGCGCGGCTGCTGCGCGAGGTAGGTGCGCAGCAGCGTGGCGGCCGCGGGCCAGTCCTTCGCGTCGATGCGCAGCATCGCGAGGTTGTAGGCGGCTTCCGAGAGCTGCGGCATCAGTTCGAGCGCCCGCTCGAAGCTGCGCGCGGCCTCGTCGCGCCGGCCGAGGTCCTTGCGCAACGCGCCGAGGTTGGCGTGCGCGAGCGCATCGCGCGGGTCCGCGGCGATCGCGTGTTCCAGCTCGCGCTCGCCGGCCTGCAACTGGCCGCGCTGCAGCAGGATCGCGGCGAGTTCGCGGTGCGCGACACCGAGCCGGCGCCCGTTGCCGCGTGCGCGCGAGAGATGGTGCGCCGCCGTCTCGACCTGCCCTTCCGCCAATGCGAGCAAGGCGACGTCGGCGAGGATCGTCGCGTCGTTGCCGTCGCGCAGCAGCGCCGCCTGCAAGGCTTCGCTCGCGGGCTTGCGCCGGCCGGCCATGCTGTGGGCGCGCGCGATCGCGAGCCAGGCCTGCGCATCGCGCGGATTGGTGGCGAGCACGCGTTCGGCGATCGCCGCGGCGTCCTTGCCGCGGCCGCGGTCGGCGAGCAGGAAGGCCTGCGTCAGCAGCGCATCGCGATCGTTCGCCGCGGACGCGAGCCGCTCGTTCGCGGCGCGCTCCGCCTGCTCCGTGTCGCCGGCGTGGTACAGCGCGAGCGGGCCCGCGGCATCCTCGCCGCGCCAGAACGAGAACAGCTTCGCGAGCATCGCCGCTTCGTCAGCCGCGCAGGCGGTCGATGAGACCGTTCAATTCGTCGAGGGAGCCGAACTGGATGGAGACCTCGCCCAGGTCCTCGACGCGCCCGTGCCGCTTCACGCGCTTCTTCACGCGCACTTCCACTTCCGCGGTGAGCAGGTCCGAGAGTTCCTCCTCGATGCGGCGCAGGTCGCGCGACTTCTCCTTCTTCGGCTTGGGCGAGACCAGCGAGAACTCCGCGCCGATCTTCTTCACCAGGCTTTCGGCCTCGCGCACCGAGAGCTTCTTCTGCGCGATCTGGTTCGCGGCCGTGATCTGCGCGGCGCGCTCCAGCGAGAGCAGCGCGCGGGCATGGCCCATGTCGATATCGCCGGCCATGAGCATGGTCTGCACCGGGTCGGCCAGGTTCAGCAGCCGCAGCAGGTTCGACGCGGCACTGCGCGAGCGGCCGACGGCCTGCGCCGCCTGTTCGTGCGTGAGACCGAAGTCCTTGATCAGGCGCTGCAGGCCTTGCGCCTCTTCCAGCGGGTTGAGGTCTTCGCGCTGGATGTTCTCGATCAGCGCCATCGCCGCGGCGGCTTCGTTGGGCACGTCGCGCACCAGCACCGGCACGCTGTCCAGGCCGGCGAGCTTCGCGGCGCGGAAGCGGCGTTCGCCGGCGATGATCTCGTACTTGCCCGCGTTCTCGCCGTCGTGCAGCTTGCGCACGAGGATGGGCTGCATGATGCCCTGCGCCTTGATCGACTCGGCCAGCTCGTAGAGCGCGCCTTCGTCCATGCGCGTGCGCGGCTGGTACATGCCGGGCACCATGTCGCCGAGCATCAGCGACGCCGGCTGGCCCGCGTTCGCGCCCGTCGTGTCGACGCTGCCGCCGGGGGCGGGGTCCGCGACCTTCGGACCCAGAAGCGCTTCGAGGCCGCGGCCGAGGCCCTTGGGTTTCATCTTTGCCATGTCAGCCTCCGCCGAGCCGCCTCGAGGAGGCTGAAGCCCCCTCGGGGGGCAGCGAACGTAAGTGAGCGTGGGGGCACATGTTCTCTTCAGTCTTTCATCAGGTCCTGCAGCAGGACGTGGCCTTCGGGCCAGCTGGCCAGGCCGGAATCGGCGTTGATGTGGCCGCAGTCGCCGTAGTCCATGAACTGCGCGTTCCAGGCGTGCGCGAAGAGACGCGCGCGCTCGAAGGCGCAGTAGGGATCGTTGCGGCTCGCGAGCAGCACGGACGGGAAAGGCAAGGCCTGCAGCGCGATCGGCGTCCACGAGGGAATCTGTTCGCGGATCTCGGGCCGCTCCACGTCGCCGGGCGCCACGAGCAGCGCCGCCTTCACGCGGTGCGTGTTCTGCGAATGCGACGCCCACGCGGCAACGAGGATGCAGCCCAGGCTGTGCGCGACCAGGACCGCAGGCTCGTCGCAGGAGAGCACGACGTCCTCGAGCCGCGCGACCCAGTCGCCGCGCAGCGGCTTCATCCAGTCGTGCTGTTCCACGCGCCGGTAGCCGTGGCGCTGCTCCCAGAGGGACTGCCAGTGTCTAGTTCCGCTGCCCTCCCACCCCGGGAGGACGAGCACGTTGCCTGGTTTCACTGCTCTCTTTTGTGTAGCAAGCCGGACAGGCTGACGGGCTGCTGCGCAGCGGCGGCGGCCGGATGGCGCATGGTGCCGAGCCGCTCGACCATCTCGTTGGCGAATTCCACGAAGGACTGGCTGCCGCGCGCCGACGGATCGAAGGCCACGCCGGGCAAGCCGTAGCTGGGCGCCTCCGCAAGGCGCACGTTGCGCGGGATCACCGTGTTGAACACCTTGTCGCCGAAGTGCGCCTTGAGCTGGTCGCTCACCTGCTGCTGCAGCGTGATGCGCGGGTCGAACATGACGCGCAGCAGGCCGATGATCTCGAGGTCCTTGTTCAGGTTGGCGTGCACCTGCTTGATGGTGTTCACCAGGTCCGACAGGCCTTCCAGCGCGAAGTACTCGCACTGCATCGGCACGATCACGCCGTGCGCCGCGCACAGGCCGTTGAGCGTGAGCAGCGACAGCGCGGGCGGGCAGTCGATCAGGATGAAGTCGTACTCGTCGCGCACCGCGGCGAGCGCGTCCTTCAGGCGCGTCTCGCGCCGCTCCACTTCCACCAGTTCGACTTCCGCGCCCGCGAGGTCGCGGTTCGCGCCGAGGATGTCGTAGCTGCATCCGGCTTCGGCCAGGCGCTCGCTCTTCGTGCGCGCTTCGGCCACCGTCGCCGATTCGAGCAGCACGTCGTAGACCGTGTGCGCGAGCTGGCGCTTGTCGACGCCAGAGCCCATGGTCGCATTGCCCTGCGGATCGAGGTCGACCATCAGCACGCGCTGCCCCACCTTGGCCAGGCCGGCGGCGAGGTTCACCGTCGTCGTCGTCTTGCCAACCCCGCCCTTCTGGTTGGCGACGCAAAAGATCTTTGCCATCAGTGTCCGCCCGGCCGCCCGAAGGACACTGATCGCCCCTTCGGGGGGCAGAGCGCGAAGCGAACGTGGGGGTTCATATTTATTTGGAGACCGCGAGCTTGACGCCGAAGCCGATGAGACACACGCCCGCTGCCTTCTCCAGCACGCGCCCGATCACCGGGTTCGCGCGCATGCGCTCCGCCAGGAAGTGAGTGAGGAGGGTGGCGCCCAGGCCGTAGAGGAAAGTGAGGACGGCGACGGTCGCGGCCATCACGCCGAAGGTGAGCAGGCCCTGGTGGCGGGCGGGGTCGACGAAGAGCGGGAAGAAGGCCATGTAGAACACGATGGCCTTGGGATTCAGGAGCGTGATGACCGCCGCCTGCTTGAAGTAGTGGCGCGGCTGGATGTTCAGGATGGGCTGCGCGCCCGGCTTGGCCAGCAGCATCTTGATGCCGAGCCAGGCAAGGTAGGCGGCGCCCAGCCACTGCACGGCGTGGAAGGCGGCGGGGTAGGCGACCAGCAGGGTGGCGACGCCGGCCACCGCGGCCCACATCAGGACCTGGTCGCCGGCGATCACGCCGAAGGTGGCGGCCAGTCCGCCGCGGATGCCACCCTTGCTGGTGGAGGTGATCAGCGCCAGGTTGCCGGGGCCGGGGATCGCCAGAAAGATCAGGATCGCGGCGACGAACGCCCCGTAATCAGCAACGCCAAGCATCGGGCCCCTCCAGGTGAAGGCTGAGTTTAACTGCGGGGTGCGGCGCCGCCGCCGTTCGTCTTCCGGCGCAGCCAGACGATGCAGCGTTCCGCCGACAGTTCCGGGACGCTCAGCTGTTCCACGTGGAACACTTCAGCTGCCGGCGGCAGCTCGGCGATCTCCTGTTCCGGGTGCTTGCCTTTCATGGCGAGCCAGGCGCCCTGCTCCGCGAGCGCACCGCCGGACCAGCTGACGAAGTCCGGCAAGGACGCGAACGCCCGGGAGCTGATCACGTCGTACGGCCCCTGGAGGTTCTCGACGCGGTCATGGACGCCGCGCAGGTTGGAGAGCTGGAGCTGGGCGGCGGCCTGCTGGACGAAGGCGGCCTTCTTGCCGACGGCGTCCACGCAGTCGACCTGGATCTCGGGGCAGCAGATTGCGAACACCACGCCCGGCAGGCCGGCACCCGAACCGACGTCCAGCAGCCGGACGGCATGGCCGCAGGTGTGCCGGCGCAGGGGACCGACTGCGGCCAGGCTGTCGAAAAGGTGCTGCACCAGCATCTCCTGGTCGCGCACGGCGGTCAGGTTGTAGACCTTGTTCCACTTGGCGATCAGGGCCAGGTAGGCGAGGAGTTGCTCGCGCTGCTTGTCGGACAGAGCCAGCCCGAGCTGTTCCGCCGCCCCGTTCAGTCGCTCCATGCTCATGGCTTTTCCCCCTCTCCCTCTGGGGGAGGGTTGGGGTGGGGGCGCTCCGCCGCCCCCATCTCCAGCTTGCCCCATCGAGCGCCCGAACGCCCCCACCCCTGCCCTCCCCCGGAGGGGGAGGGAGAAAGACAAGCCGTCATGCCGCCGCCTGCCCCTGCTGGTTCGCCGCTTCCGTGAAGCCCTTGAACTTGTTCTTCTTGAGGTGCACCAGCAGCAGGGAGATGGCCGCCGGGGTCACGCCCGAAATGCGGGACGCCAGGCCCAGCGTTTCCGGGCGGTGCTTGCTCAGCTTCTGCCGGACTTCGATGCTCAGCGCCGCGACCTGCATGTAGTCCAGCTCGGCCGGGAGCTTCAGGTTCTCGTAGTACGCCGCGCGCTCGACCTCGTCCTTCTGGCGCTCGATGTAGCCGGCGTACTTGGCGCCGATCTCGATCTGCTCCACCACCGGCGCGTACAGATCGCCGAGCGTTTCACGTGAAACAGAGGTGCCGCGCCACTTGCCGCCTTCCAGCGACATCAGGGATTCATACGCGACGTCCGGCCGACGGAGCAGGTCTCCGAGGTTGTACTCACGCTCGATGGTCGTCCCCAACACCCGCTGGGTTTCGGCCGCCGAGACGATCCGCGGATTCACCCACGTCGCCTTCAGCCGCTCTGTTTCACGTGAAACAGCATCGCGCTTGCGGCAGAACGCGTCCCACTGCGCATCCCCGACCAGCCCCATGCGCCGGCCTTCTTCGGTCAGGCGCAGGTCGGCGTTGTCCTCCCGCAGCTGGAGCCGGAACTCGGCACGGCTGGTGAACATCCGGTACGGCTCGGTCACGCCCTTGGTGATCAGGTCATCCACCAGAACGCCGAGGTAGGCCTGGTCACGGCTGGGCAGCCAGGCGTCCTCGCCCTTCACCTGCAGCGCGGCATTGACGCCGGCGAACAGGCCCTGGGCCGCCGCCTCCTCGTAGCCCGTCGTCCCATTGATCTGCCCGGCGAAGAACAGCCCGGCGATCGCACGGGTCTCGAACGAGGACTTCAGCCCGCGGGGATCGAAATAGTCGTACTCGATCGCGTAGCCCGGCCGCAGGATGTGCGCGTTCTCCAGGCCGGGCAGCGTGCGGACCAGCCCCAGCTGCACGTCGAACGGCAGGCTGGTGGAGATCCCGTTCGGATAGAACTCGTTGGTGGTCAGCCCTTCCGGCTCCAGGAAGACCTGGTGGCTGTCCTTGTCCTTGAACCGGTTGATCTTGTCTTCCACGCTCGGGCAGTAGCGCGGGCCCACGCCCTCGATCCGACCCGTGAACATGGGGCTGCGGTCGAAGCCGGAGCGGATGATCTCGTGCGTCCGCTCGTTGGTGTGCGTGATCCAGCAAGGCACCTGCCGCGGGTGCATGGACGCATGGCCCATGAAGCTGAACACCGGCACCGGGTCCAGGTCGCCCGGCTGCTCCTCCGTCTTGCTGAAGTCGATGGTGCGGCCGTCGATGCGGGGCGGCGTTCCCGTCTTCAGCCGGCCCTGCGGCAGCTTCAGCTCCTTGAGGCGGGCGGACAGCGACTGCGCCGGCGGATCGCCCGCGCGTCCAGCGGCATAGTTCTGCAGGCCGACGTGGATCTTCCCGTCCAGGAAGGTGCCGGCCGTCAGCACGACGGCACGCGACCGAAAGCGGATCCCGATCTGCGTCACGGCGCCGACCACCCGGTCGCCCTCGACCATCAGGTCATCCACCGCCTGCTGGAACAGCGTGAGGTTGGCCTGGTTCTCCAGCCGCCGGCGGATCGCCGCCTTGTAGAGGATGCGGTCCGCCTGCGCCCGCGTGGCGCGCACGGCCGGGCCCTTGCTGGAATTGAGGATGCGGAACTGGATCCCCGCTTCGTCGGTGGCGATGGCCATCGCACCGCCGAGCGCGTCCACCTCCTTCACCAGGTGGCCCTTGCCGATTCCGCCAATGGACGGGTTGCAGGACATCTGCCCCAGCGTCTCGATGTTGTGGGTGAGGAGCAGGGTCTTGCAGCCCATGCGCGCGGAGGCGAGGGCTGCTTCGGTGCCGGCGTGGCCGCCGCCAACGACGATGACGTCGAATTCTTCGGGGTAAAGCATCGGGGTGGGCGCCGATCCGGGCGCGGGGGGCCAAGCATTGGCCGGTGGCTGGGAGGGGGAGATTTTACGAGGTGGAAGCAAAGGCTGCCGGCCATGCTTCAATGCGCCCCATGAAAATCCTTGTCTTCGCCGGCAGCACCCGCCAGGGCTCGTACAACCGCAAGCTCGCGCGCGAGGTCGCGGCGATGGCGCGCGAGCGCGGCGCCGACGTGACGCACCTGGAGCTGGGCGACTACGACATCCCGATGTACAACGCCGACCTCGAAGCGCAGGGCACGCCGGCGGACGTGATGAAGCTCAAGCAGCTGTTCCACGAGCACCCGGCCTGGATCGTCTGCACCCCCGAGTACAACGCCAGCTACCCCGCGCTGGTGAAGAACACGCTGGACTGGCTCTCCAGCCCGGTGAAGGGCGACCCGGTCTGGAACGACGACTTCCGCTTCTCGCGCGGCAAGGTGGTGGGCGTGCTCAGCGCCTCGCCGGGCGCGCTGGGTGGCATCCGGTCGCAGAGCCACCTGGTTCCGCTGCTGCTGAACCTGCACTGCTGGGTCGCGCCGACGACGTTCGCCGTAAGCCGCGCGGGAAGCGCCTTCGACGCGGAAGGACACCTCACGGACGAAGCGTCGCGCAGGCGGGCGGGGGCCGTCGTCGAGCAGGTTCTCTGGGCGGCCAGCCGCCTGCACACGAGCTAGACTGAAAGTACTCTCTCGCACCACGGACTGTTCGGAAATGTAACGGGAACGCAACGCCCGGGGACATTCCGCCCCCGGCGAACGGTCGAGCAGCGCGCGGCGGGCCTACCATGCAGGAACACGATGGCGGCGCCGGTGCAGCACCGCCGGAGACAGGAGTACTCGACGATGTTCCGGCTTCTGCTGACGCCCGCCTTCTTCGTATTGAAGCGCGTGAGTTTCCGCGTCGGGTTCGCCCTCGCGGGTTTGCTCTTCCTCGTTCCGGCCGTGGTGGCCTTCCTGTTGCTGCCGGAACTGCGGAGCCTTCCCGCCGGACCGCTGGCTGCCATCGGGGCGCTCACCGCCTTCGCGCTGTACGGCCTCGCCGCACTCCATGCGTACATGATCTTCGGCATCTCGCGGATCATCCGCGTCGCCGACCGCGTCGCGTCGGGCGAGCTCCTGGAGACGCGGCAGGCCACGACGGACGATTCGAGCAACAACGACGCCGACCGCCTCTGGAACGCCATCATGAAGATGAATGGCAGCCTGGCGCAGATCGTGCGGCAGGTGCGCGTCAGTGCCGAAGCCATCGTCTCCGCGTCGGGCACCATCACGGAAGGCCACGAGCAGCTCTCGCAACGCACCGAGGAACAGGCCGCCTCCGTCGAGGAGACCGCCGCCGGCATCCAGCACCTCGCCGACACCTTCCACCGCAACAGCGAGCACTGCAAGCGTGCCGAGGCGCTGTCCGGCACCGCCTCGGAGGTGGCACTCAAGGCCGCGGACGAGATGGCGGTCATGACGCGCACGATGCAGCGCATCGACGGCAGCGCGCAGCAGGTCAGTGAGATCCTGTCGACGGTGGAGGGCATCGCCTTCCAGACCAACATCCTGGCGCTCAACGCCGCCGTGGAAGCTGCGCGCGCCGGCGACCAGGGGCGTGGCTTCGCGGTCGTCGCGTCGGAAGTCCGCAGCCTGGCGCAACGCAGCGCCGCTGCGGCGCAGGAGATCAAGTCGCTGATCGCCGGATCGCTGGCGAGCGTGGGCGAAGGCAGGCAGATCGTGGACGTGGCGGCGCGCACGATGCAGGAAGTCGTCGGCAGCGTGCAGCAGGTGCGCGAAGTCATCGCCGAAATCGCGGAAGCGTCGCGCGACCAGAGCGCCAGCGTCGCGGAGATCAACCGCGCCATCGCGCAGATCGACGCCACCACGCAGCAGAACGCCGCGCTCGTCGAAGAGGCCGCCACCGCGGCCGTCTCCTTCCAGCGCGAGTCGACGGCCATGCTCGAAGCCGTGAGCCGCTTCAAGCTGGATCGCTCCGATCACCGCGCGCGTGCCATCCAGATGGTGAAGAAGGTCGCCGACCACGTGCGTCGCGCCGGAGCGCAGGAGGCCTGCGAAGACCTGAACCGGCGCGACCCGCGCTTCGAACAAGGCGAGTACTACGTCTTTGCGATCGACATGCAGGGCAACCGGCGCGCCTACCCGCCCGACCCGTCGAAAGTCGGGATCAACGGCATCCAGGACCGCGACGCCGACGGCCGCTTCTTCTGCCAGGAACTGATCCAGGTCGCGCGCCAGGCGGGCGCGGGCTGGTGCGACTTCAAGTACCTCAACCCGGCCTCGGGACAGATCGAGCCGAAATCGGTCTACATCGAGCGCGCCGGCGAACTGATCCTCGGCTGCGGGATCTACCTGCAGCCGGCGAAGGCCGCCGCCCCGGCCGCAAAGCCCTCTGCACGGCCGCTGCCGCAGGTGAAGCAACCGCTGCTGGCCGCGCGGGGCTGAGCAGCCTCAGCCTTTGCCGGCCCGGGGCCCCGCCTGCGCGCCCCGCAGGCGAGCCGTGCGCCGAGAATGCGCGCATGGCCGAATGGGTAATCCGATTCATCGAAGCACATGGGTATGTGGGCATCGCCGCCCTGATGCTGCTCGAAAACCTCTTTCCTCCCTTCCCGTCCGAACTGATCATGCCCTTCGCGGGATTCCAGGCGGCGCGTGGCTCGCTGCAGTGGCCCCTCGTCATCCTGGCGGGAGCCGTCGGTGCGCTGGTCGGCGCCCTGCCCTGGTACTTCGCCGGCCGCTTCCTCGGAATGCAGCGCGTGAGCCGTTTCGCCGACCGGCACGGCCGCTGGCTCACGCTCTCGCGGCGAGACCTCGAACGTGCGGAAGGCTGGTTCGCGCGGCATGGCGCGCTGGCCTTGGTGATCGGGCGGCTGGTGCCGGCGGTCCGCACGGTGATCTCGCTGCCCGCCGGCGTGTGCGGCATGCCCCTGGGCCGCTTCTGCGCCTGGACTTTCGCGGGGTCGGCGCTCTGGTGCTCGGTGCTCACGGCAGCGGGCTACCTGCTGGAGGCGCAATACGAGCGGATCTCCGGCGTGCTGCAGCCGGTGAGCACCGGCATCCTGGTCGTCATCGTCGCCTGGTACGTCGCGCGGGTGGTCCGCTTCCGTCCCGAGCGGCGCGAGTCCGCCGCCGGTGGCGAGTGAGGGAGGCGCGCTGATGGAATGCCGTCCTTCCTGCGGTGCCTGCTGCATCGCGCCCTCGATCACCTCGCCGATTCCCGGGATGCCGCAAGGCAAGCCCGCGGGGGTGCGATGCGTGCAGCTGGATGAAGGGAACCGCTGCAGGATCTTCGGCAAGCCGGAGCGGCCGGCGTTCTGCGGGGGGTTGCAGCCTTCGCGGGAGATGTGCGGCGCGACGAAGGAGCTGGCGATGGTGTGGATCGCGGAACTGGAGCGGGCGACGGCGCCGTGAATCCCCGGTGGGGATCGCTGGCGCTCATCGCCACGCTGCATCGCTGGGGTGCGCCTGCGGCGCAACCCAGCCTACGCGCCAAGATGCCACGTCGCATCACCCCGACGCGCCGGACCGTAGGCTGGGTTTCGCGAAAGCGAACCCCAGCGATCTGCACGGGCCCTCAGAACGGATAGTGCCGCGGCGTCGTCTGCACCGTGATCCAGCGCAGCTCGGTGAACTCCGCGATGCCGGCCCGCCCGCCGAAGCGGCCCATGCCGCTGCCCTTCACGCCGCCGAAAGGCATCTGCGCTTCGTCGTGCACCGTCGGCGCGTTCACGTGGCAGATTCCCGAATCGATGCGGCGCGCGACGTTGAAGGCACGCGCGATGTCCTTGCCGAACACCGCCGCCGACAGGCCGTACTCGTTGTCGTTGGCGCAGGCGATGGCTTCTTCCACGCCCTTCACGCGCACGATGCCTTTCACCGGCCCGAAGCTTTCCTCGTGGTAGATGCGCATGGCGGGCGTGACGTGGTCCAGCAGCGTCGCGGGCATCAGCGTGGTCTCGGCCTTGCCGCCGGCGACCAGCTTCGCGCCCTTGGACACCGCGTCCTCCAGCAGCGCGTTGCAGTGTTCCACCGTGGGCGTGCCCACCACGCTGCCCAGCACCACCGGGTCCGGCTTGCGCGGATCGCCGACCGGCAGCGACTTCGCCTTGGCCGCGAACTTGCGCACGAACTCGTCGGCGATCTTCTCGTCGACGATGATGCGCTCGGTGCTCATGCAGATCTGGCCGCTGTTGGCGAAGCAGCCGAAGGCGGCCGCGTTCACCGCGTCGTCGATGTCCGCGTCGTCCAGGACCACCAGGGGTGCCTTGCCACCGAGCTCCAGCACCGCGGGCTTGAGGTACTTGGCGCAGGTCTGCGCGATCAGCTTGCCGACGCGCGTGGAGCCGGTGAAGTTCACGCGGCGCACGGCGGGATGCGCGACGATGGCTTCCACCACCGTGCCCGCATCGTGCGGCGCATTGGTGATGTAGTTGATGACGCCCGCGGGCAGCCCCGCTTCCACGAACGACTCGGCGATCAGCTGGTGGGTGCGCGGGCAGTTCTCGCTGCCCTTGAGGATCACCGTGTTGCCGCAAGCGAGCGGCGTGGCGACGGCGCGCACCCCGAGGATCACGGGTGCGTTCCACGGCGCGATGCCCAGCACCACGCCCGCGGGCTGGCGCACGCCCATCGAGAGCGAACCCGGCACGTCGGAGGGGATCACCTCGCCGGCCACCTGGGTCGTGAGCGAAGCCGCCTCGCGGATCATGCCCGCGGCGAGCATCACGTTGAAGCCGGCCCACATGCCGGCGGCACCGGTCTCCGCGGCCATCGCTTCCACGAACTGCGGCAGCTTGGCTTCCAGCTTGTCGGCGGCCTTCAGCAGCAGCATGCGCCGCTCGCTGGGGCCGGTCTCGCTCCAGGTGCGGAAGGCTTCCGCGGCCGCTTCCACCGCCATCACCGCATCCGCGGCCGAAGCCGCGGGCGCGCGCGTGGCGACGGAGCCGTCGAGGGGATTGCGGCGCTCGAACATGGCGCCCTTTTCGGCCGTGACCTTCAGGCCGTTGATCAGCATCGAGAGATCGGACATTCAACTACTCCTTGTGTGTTTGGGAAAGGCAGAAGGCGGACAGCCGAACGCAGAGGTCGCAGAAGATTCGCAGAGGTCGCAGAGAACATCCTTCAAGGTCTTCCTCTGCGACCTCTGCGTCACCTCTGCGACCTCTGCGTTCCATCTGCTCACGCCCGCACACTCTCGTTCTTGCCAGCCTGCGCCCCGAGATACGCCTCCCGGATCACGCTCGACCGCGCCAGCAGCTTCGCGTGCCCGCTCGCGACGAGCGCGCCGCGTTCCAGCACGTAGCCGCGGTCGGCCACGGCCAGTGCCTTCTTCACGTTCTGTTCCACCATCAGCACGGTGGTGCCCGCGTCGGCGATGCGCCGCGCGATCGCGAGCAGTTCGTCGACCATGCGCGGTGCGAGGCCCAGCGAAGGCTCGTCCAGCATCAGCAGGCGCGGCGCGCTCATCATCGCGCGGGCCACCGCCACCATCTGCTGCTCGCCGCCGCTCATGGTGCCGGCCAGCTGCCGCGCGCGTTCGCGCAGCTTGGGGAAGTCGTTCATCACCTGCTCGAGGCGCGTGGCCCGTTCCGCCTTGGGCACGAGCCAGCCTCCGAGTTCCAGGTTCTCCAGCACCGTCATCTGCGGAAAGAGCTGGCGCCCTTCCGCGACCAGGGCCACGCCGCTGCGCACGATCGCATCCGTGCGCGTGGGCAGCGGCGCGTCGTCCAGCAGCACTTCGCCGGTGCGTTGCACCAGGCCGTTGAGCGCGCGCAGCAAGGTTGTCTTGCCGGCGCCGTTGGGCCCCAGGATCACCGTGAGCCCGGGGCGCACTTCGAACTCGAGACCGCGCAGCACGAGGAAGGCGCCATAGCCAGCGCCCAGCCCGCGCACGCGCAGGTGCGCATGCCGCGCCTGGCTGCCATGCACGAAGGGGCGTTCGCTCCAGTGCATCATGCGGCGCCCTCCTCCACCATCTCGTCGCCGAGATAGGCCTCGATCACTTCGGCGTTCCGCACCACCTCCGCGGGCGGGCCGTCCGCGATCTTGCGCCCCTGGTGCAGCACGATCACGCGCTCCACGTGGCGCAGCAGCGTGCGCACGGCGTGCTCGATCCACACCACCGTGAGGCCCAGTTCGTCGCGCAGCCTGCGCACCAGCGCCGCCATGTTCTCGATCTCGTTCTCCGTCAGGCCGGCCGCCACTTCGTCCAGCAGCAGCAGGCGCGGCCGCGTGGCCAGCGCCATGCCGATCTCCAGCAGCCGCTGCTGCGACGGCGTGATGGACCCGGCCGGCAACTCCGCCTGCGCCGACAGCCCGATCAGCTGCAGGATGTTCCCCGCGTCCCGCAAGGCCCAGGGCACCGAGGCTTCCTCGCCCCACAGCCAGTACTTGCGATGCCGCCGTCCCGCGAACTTCAGGCCGAACTCGATGTTCTGCGCGACGCTCATGTCCGCGAACACGCGCGGCGTCTGGAAGGTGCGCGCGAGGCCGTGCTTCGCGAAGCGGTGCGGCCCCTTGCCGGTGAGGTCGTCGCCGGCGACGATGAGCCGTCCCGACGTCGGCGCCAGCACGCCCGAAATCGCGTTGAAGAAGGTCGTCTTGCCCGCGCCGTTGGGTCCGATGATGCCCACCAGCTCGCCGGACTGCAGCGTGGCGCTCACCTGGTCGACGGCGGTGAGGCCGCCGAAGCGCACCGTCACCTCGCGCGCGGCCAGCAGCGGTTCCTTGCGGATCTCAGCCACGGCCCGCCCTCCCGAACCGCCAGCCGCGGAAGATCTCCCAGCGCAGCGAGGCGAGCCCGCCCGGCAGGTACAGCACCGACAGGATCAGCAGCAGCCCCAGCGTCATCATGTACACCTGCGGCGCCTGCAGGCGCAGGGTCTCCGCGAGCACGCTGAACACGATCGCGGCGATCAGCGGACCCCACAACGTGAGCGCGCCGCCGATCAGCGCGATCAGGACGGTCTGGAAGCCGATGAAGGGGTTGAACACGGTGTGCGGGTCGATGTAGGTCCAGCGCACCGACATCGCCGCGCCCACCGCGCCGGCGAAGGCGGCGGTCAGCGCGAAGCCCGCGAGCTTCACCCAGCGCGTGTTCACGCCCAGGGTCTGCGCCCGCTGCTCGTCGCCGCCGATGCCGGCCAGCGCGAGGCCGAAGCGCGTGCGCCGCACCCACACCGACACGGCGACGGCGAGCACCGCGAGCGCCAGCATGGTCAGGTACACCGTGTCGCGCTCGGGCACCGTGGCCAGCACGCGGCCGACCGTGCCGGTCACGCTCTTCTCGAAGTAGGTGACGGCGTGGCGGATCAGCTCCGTCATGCCGAAGGTGAGCACCGCGAAGTAAGTGCCGCGCAGGTGCAGCACCGCCGCGCCCATCACCAAGGCCACGAGCGCCGCGATGCCCGCGCCGAGCAGGATGGTCGGGACCCAGCCGAACTGCGCGAGGCCGATGGCCGACGTATACGCGCCGAGCCCGAAGAAAGCCGAGGTCGCGAGCGAGAGATAGCGCGTGGTCCCGCAGAACAGCGCCCAGCTCGTGGACAGCGCCACATACATCAGGCAGGTCAGCGCCAGCGAGACCAGGAACTCGCTGCCCCAGTAAGGCAGCGCGAGGGCCCAGCCCGCGAACACCAGCAGCACGAGCACGTCGCGCATGAGGAGGTGACGGCTGGCGGTCATGCCTTGCGCCCCTTCCGCGCGAACAGCCCTTCGGGCCGCAGCAGCAGGACACCGATGAACACGCCGTACGAGAGCAGCGCCTTGAGCGAGGGATTGGTGAAGTGCATGCCGATCGCCTCCACCACGCCCAGCAGCAGGCCGCCCGCGAGCGCGCCGCCCATGCTGCCGAAGCCGCCCAGCGTGATCACGATCAGCGCCGTCACCGTGTAGGGCTCGCCCATGGACGGCGAGATCGTGTACGCCATCGACAGCAGCGCGCCCGCCACGCCCGAGAGGCCCAGCCCGATGCCGAACATCAGCGGATGCAGCACGCGCGTGTTGATGCCCACCAGCTGCGCGCCCGTGGGCGACTGCATCAGCGCGCGCACGCCCTTGCCCAGGAGCGTCTGGCGCAGCAGCACGATGAGGCCGCCGCTGAACACGAGGGCGAGCACGAACACCAGCAGCTTGTTGGCCGCGAACTGCGCGTCGCCGAAGGCAACGGGAGAAGTCATGTAGTCGTAGCCGCGCAGCTCGCCGCCCCAGGCCCAGGACACGAGGTTCTGCACGAGGAACATGAGGCCGAAGGCGACCATCAGGCCGCGTGCCTCGAAGATGTCGAGATTGGGCGACGTCTCGGTGAGCCGGCGGAAGCAGAGGCGGTGGATCACCAGGCCGAGCGCCATCAGCGCGAGGAAGGAGAGCGGGATCATCAGCAGCGGCGACACGCCGAAGCTCGCCTGCATCATCCAGGTGAGGTAGGCGCCCAGCATGAGGAACTCGCCGTGGGCGATGTTCAGGATGCGCATCAGGCCGTACTGCAGGTTCAGGCCGAGCGCCACGAGGGCATAGATGCCGCCGGTGATGAGTCCGGAGGCGATGAGTTCGGTCCAGGCGCCGAGGGTCATGGTGTGTTCAGGCGCGAAAAAAAGGCCACCGTCATCCACGCGAAGGCGGGGACCCAGGGCTTGCGGGACGGGCGCGCATGCGCGCCTCTTGAAAGCCCTGGGCTCCCGCCTCCGCGGGAGTGACGGGGTCTACTCCTCCTCTGATTGCCTTGCCGTCCCTTATTTCCACGCCGCCTTGGCCGGATTCAGCTTCGCCGTGGCCATGCTCTGCGGCCACACCACCTCGAATTCGCCGTTCTGCCACTGCCCCACGCTGCCGGGGGTCGCCGTGTTCTCGCTGCCGGTGAACTTCACGTCGCCGACGATCGTCTTGTGCGTGTTCTTCGCCACGTACTCGCGGATCGCCTTGCGGTCCAGGCCCACGTTCTTGCAAGCCGCGGTCAGGATCTCGAGCCCCGCCCAGCAGTGGCCGCTCGCCCAGCGGTCCGGCTCCTTCTGGAACTTGGCGGTGTGCGCGTCGAAGTAGGCTTTCGCGCCCGGGCTGGTCTTCGCGTTCCACGAGCCCATACCCAGCACGCCTTCGGCACCGGCGGGCGTCATCACGTTCCTGTACAACTGGAAGGCCGTGCCCACCGAGGCGTAGAACATCTTCGGGTTGAAGCCCACTTCCTTCGCCTGCTTGGACGCGAGGATGGTGTCCGGCGGGTAGGTGATGCCGATGAAGGCGTCGGGGTTCAGGCCCTTCAGCTCGCGCAGCACGGGCGACAGGTCCTTCACGCCCAGCGGATAGCTCTTGCGCTCCACCACCTGGATGCTGGTCTTCTTCAGCGCGTTGTTCAGCGCCGCGAAGTTCTCCAGCCCGAACAGGTCGTCCATGTAGAGGATGCCGATGGTCTTCACGTTGTTGGCCGCCAGCATGTCGACGAGCGCGCCCATCATCCGGTCCGGCTGCTGCAGCAGCGAGAAGAAGTACGGCAGGTTCATGTCGATCAGCTTGCGCGACAGCGCGGTGGGCGCCAGCATCGGGTAGCCGAAGCGGTTCGCCAGCGGGGCGAGCGCGAAGTTGGCGTTGCTGCCCCAGGGCGGCAGGATCAGGTCGACCTTGTCGCTGCCCATCAGCTTCTCGTAGGTGCGGATCACGGTCTCGACTTCGCTGCGGTCGTCGGAGGAGACCAGTTCGATCCTGCGCTTCACGCCCTTCACGTCCAGGCCGCCGGCCGCGTTCTGCTGCTCGGCCCAGAGGATGTAGTTCGGCTCCTGGCTCACCTGCGCGCCGCCCGTCCACGGGCCGGTGCGCGACATCGCGTAGCCCACGCGCACGGGAGCGTTCTGCGCCATCAGGGCGGGAGCGATGGACGCGGCGCCGACGGCGGCGGCGCCCTGCAGGAAGTGGCGGCGGTTGGCCATGCTTGTCTCCTCTGGGGGGATGTGAACCCGCGCATCGTAGGAAGCGCAAGGGGCCGCCGCTTTGCTGTGCGCGCAGGAACTGTTGTCGCGCCGTGCACGCCTGCCTAGGGTTTACCCGTGGGGGTCTGGCCAGGGGGCGCGAGGCGCAGCCCCGCCGTATCATCCGCGCCAATGACCGCCAGCAAGCTGCTCAGCACCGACGTCGTCGCACCGCGCGACCGGGCGCCGCAGTGGTGCGAGTGGATCTCGCGGCACTTCTGCGGACTGCAGTCGGACCTGTACGGGGATACGCACTTCGACGGCCACCTCGCCTCCTCGCAGGCCGGCGACGTGATCCTGACGCGGCTGGAGGCGAACCGGCACCGCGTGGTGCGCACGGCGTCCATGGTGCGCACGAGCGACGGGCCGTACCTGAAGATCGTCGCGCCCTGGCAAGGCAGCGCGGTGGTGCACCAGGCGGGGCGCGAAGCCTGCGCGCGCGACGGCGCCTGGGTCATCTACGACACGACGGGCACTTACGAGATCGGCAACCCGGAACGCGTCGACCACCTGATCGTGATGGTGCCCAAGGACGACGTCGCCGAACGCGGCCAGCGCTTCGACGGCGTCATGGCGCGGCGGCTCGGCGCGAGCGGCATCTCGCGGGTGGCGCTGGAGACCATGCGCAACACCTACCTCGAGCTGCCGAACATGAGTGAAGCCGCGGCGGTGGGTGCGGGCGAGTTGATCAAGCAACTGGTGCGGCTGTCGCTGATGGAGCTCACGGGGCAGGAGACCTCGCTCACGCAGCGCGAGGCCTTGCGCGACCGCATCCGCGCGCACGTGCAGCAGAACCTGCGCGACCCGCAGCTCTCGGCCGACTCGATCGCGAAGGCGCTGAACTGCAGCCGCCGCCACCTGTACAACGCGTTCGCCGGCGAAGGCGAGACCATCGCCGCCTTCATCCAGCGCCTGCGCCTGCAGGCCTGCATCCGCGACCTGCAGCAGCAGGGCCCGCACGCCAGGCCGATCACGGACATCGCGATGTCCTGGGGCTTCGGGAATCCCTCGCATTTCAGCCGGGTGTTCCGGGACCATACGGGGAAGAGTCCGAGCGAGTTCCGAGGGGCTTGAACCGCTGGGTGGCGCGGCGTCCGTACGCTGGGTTGCGCGATGCGCACCCCAGCGATCCGCCGCAACGCTGGGGTTCGCTCGCGCGAAACCCAGCCTACGAATCCACTCCGAACTGCTCGAGCCGGGACGCCGACGCGATCGCGATCCTCCCATACCCCAGCTCGATCGCCCCTTCCCTCGCCAGCCCCTGCAGCTCCTTGCTCAAGGTCTGCCGCGACACGCCCAGCATCATCGCCAGCGCTTCCTGCGACACCGGCACCACCGGACGCGGATCGCGGGCCTGCGTGGCATCGCCGCGCGCGAGCAGCAGCAGGCGGCGGGCGACGCGGGCGCGCGTGGAGCGCAGCGTCGCGTCCTCCACCATGCCGTACAGCGAACGCACGCGTCCCGCGAGCAAGCGGCACACCGCGAGCGCGAAGGCCGGCCGCTTCATCATGCGGTCGAAGGCGGGACGGGGCAGCGCCAGCACCTCCGTCTCCCCCACCGCCGTCGCGTCGTGCGTGCGCGGCAGGCGGTCGATCAGCGAGATCTCGCCGAACCAGTTGCCGGCCTCCAGCACGACGAGGATCGCTTCCTTGCCGTCTTCGCGCAGGCTGGACGCCTTGATGCCGCCTTTCACGACGCCATAGAACGCGCCCTGCCCCGGCGGCACCGCATCGCCCTGGCGGAACAGCATCTCGCCCGCGGCGAGGTGCTGGCGCTCGCTGGCAGCGAGGACGGCTTTGCGATCGGCCGCGGGCAAGCCGGCGAACCAGGGGTTCGCTTCCAGGCGCAGCAGCAACTCGGCGGTGGCGAAGGAGGCGGGCAAGAGGGCGTCGACGGGCGGGGACTTCCCGCGATTGTCCAAATGGTGACAGTGAGGGGTCAAGCCGCGACGAAGAATGGCCCGCGACACCGAAAGAAGGAGACCCCATGAACATCGCATCGCTGCGCGAAGTGGTCAGCGCCGAGGAATGGCAGCTGCGCGTGGACCTCGCCGCCGCCTACCGGCTCGTGGCGCTGTACGGCTGGAGCGACCTGGTCTTCACGCACATCAGCGCGCGCGTCCCCGGCCCGGAGCACGCGTTCCTGATCAACCCCTACGGCCTGCTGTTCGACGAGATCACCGCGTCCTCGCTGGTGAAGGTGGACCAGCAGTGCAACAAGCTGATCGACTCCCCCTTCCCGGTGAATCCCGCGGGCTTCGTGATCCACAGCTGCATCCACCAGGTGCGCGAGGACGCCGGCTGCGTGCTGCACACGCACAGCCGCGCGGGCGTGGCGGTCAGCGCGCAGAAGTGCGGCGTGCTGCCCATCTCGCAGCAGAGCACCTTCGTGCTGGCCTCGCTCGCGTACCACGACTACGAAGGCGTGGCGCTGCGCGACGAGGAGAAGCCGCGGCTGCAGCAGGACCTGGGCGACAGGAACTTCCTCATGCTGCGCAACCACGGCCTGCTGACGGTCGGCCGCAGCGTGCAGGAAGCCTGGCTCTCCATGTACACCTTCGAGAACACCTGCCGCATCCAGATCGATGCGCAGGCCGGCGGCGAACTGCACCACGTCGACCCGCGGATCATGGTGGGGATGGAGAAGGTGATGAAGACGGTCACCGCAGGCCAAGGCGCAGGCATCGCCTGGCCCGCGCTGCTGCGGAAACTGGACAAGCTGGATCCGTCGTACAAGACCTGAAAGCCCCGCAGCCCGTAGGCTGGGTTGCGCGCATGCGCACCCCAGCGATGCGCGAAAGCGCTGGGGTTCGCTGGCGCGAAAGCGCTGGGGTTCGCTGGCGCGAAACCCAGCCTACGCGATGGCCTGCCGCGCCGCCGCCAAGGCCGGAGCCGACGTCGGCGCCGGCGCGTGCCGCGGGCGCGGGTCGTGTTCCAGCACCATCACTTCCTTGCGCGTCATCTGCAGCGCGCCGAACATGGTGGCGAACGCCACGTCCTTCGCGTCGCGTCCCGTGCCGATGCGCACCACCCGGTCCACCGGCGCCATGCCGGTCGGGTCGAACAGCACCCAGTGGCCATCGAGCCAGGCCTCGAACAGCGCGTGGAAGTCCTGCGGCGGCTCGTCGAACCACACGTAGCCCACCACCATGCGCGCCGGGATGTTCAGCGCGCGGCAGAAGGTGATGCCCAGGTGCGCGAAGTCGCGGCACACGCCCATGCGCTGGCCGAAGACCTGTTGCGCCGTCGTGTTCGCGTCCGTGCTGCCCGACTTGTAGGTGATGTGCGCGCGGATCCACTCCTCGATCGCACGCACGCGCGCATAGCCGGGAGGGATGTTGCCGAACAGCTTCACCACCTCGTTGCACAGGACATCGGACTCGCAGTACCGCGTCGCGAGCAGGTAAGGGAAGATCTCGTCCGGCACCTGGCTGACCGGCGTCTCCTTCAGGTCTTCCTGGTGCGGCGGCGTGTGCACTTCCACCTCCGCCTTGTAGTTCACCCGCAGCGGGCCGGGACCGGCATCGAAGCGGATGAAGCGGTTGCCGCTGCGCGGGTCGACGTAGCTGTGCGGCGAGACGCCCGACGAGATCGACAGGCGCTCGCTCAGGATCTTCTGGGTCGGCCAGTGGGCCGCCTCGATGTTGAAGCAGAAATGCGTGGGCGACAGGACCTGGTACTCCAGGACCGTCTCCACCGTGGACAGGTGCATGGAAAGCCTGCGGATCGGTAGCTGGTCCTTGATGCTAAGGACTGCACCGCCGGCCTTCCATCGTCCGGCTGCCTACCCGCCTGTAGGACAGCCCGAGGCTTACTTGCCGCCGCCGAACAGGCCCCGCAGGCTGTCGCCGATCTTCTGGCCGGTCCCGGCGCCGGCCGCCGTGCCCGCGCCGGGCATCACCAGCGTGCCGATCGCCGCACCCACCATGGCGCTGCGGGTCAGCGTGACGCTCGGGTCGTCGACGGTCCCGCCGACCGCCAGCGGCACGCCGAGCGAACCCTTGCTGCTCGCCAAGTCCACGTTCACCATGCCGTTGAGCGCCTTGGCCGGCGAGATCGACACGTTGCCGGTCGCCGACATCGCGCCCGAGGTCGCCACCAGGTTGGTCAGGTGCACCGCCTTGCCCTGCGTGTTCACCTGGCCGGCCAGCGTGTCCAGGCGCGTGATCCCGCCGCGGCTCAGGCCCACGGTGTTCACGGCCTTCTGCAGGTCGATGCCCTGGATCAGCGCATCGCGCACGGTGAAGCGCGTCTGCGTCGTGAGCACGTCCGCCACCTGGCCGACGTCGCGGAACTCGGAGCGCAGCGTCGTCTGCGCCTGCAGCTTGCCGGTGAGCGGCTTGCTCGGCGCGGTGAGCGCGGACACTTCCACGTTCTCGGTGTTCAGGTTGCCGCTCAGCACCTGGCTGCCCGACTTGCCCGGCTGCAGCTGCAGCTTGCCGGCGATGTGCCCGCCGCCGATGTCGATGCGCACGGGCCAGAAATCGCCGTCACGCTCCACGTTGCCGCGCGTGCCGGCCAGGCGGCCCTGCACGATGCGGAACGAGGCTTCGTCCAGCAGCCCGTCGAAGCCGAGGTTCGCCTGCGCGTCCACCGTGATGCGCTGGCCCTTCTCGTCGATCCAGGTGATGTCGTCGAACACCGCCTTGCGCGGCAGCATGTCCATGGTGCTGCGCGACGCCGATGCGGGCTTCGCCGCCGGCTTGGCACCCTTGTCCTTCTTCGCCATCGCATTGCCGATCGCGGCGATCGCCGCCTGCGGCAGCACCGCCTTGCGCACCGTCAGCGTGGCGATCTCCAGCTTGCCCGCCATCAGCGCGGGATAACCGGGCCGCGCCTCGATGCGGCCGACGGTCAGCGCCGGACGCGTCTGGATCTGCACGTCGTCGGCGGCCACCGCGGGCAGCGGCCACAGGTCGATGGAGAGCTTGCCCAGCTTCAGCGGCACGCCCAGCGCCGCGCTCGCCTCGCGCTCCGCGCGCGTGCGGAAATCGTCGGTCCGCAACCAGTACTGCAATGCGATCGCCGACCCCACCACGAGGAGCACGAACGCCGCGACGAAAAAGAACACCCACTTCAAGACCTTGGCCATGCACCGATTGTGGCGAAGCTCGGCAGCAGCCCCAAGGCGTGCACGTTTTCCGCAGCCGGGCTAGCATGGAATTTCTTCACATTCGCCACAGCCCAAAGCAAGGAAACAACGATGAAGCTGTATTACTCCCCCGGCGCCTGCTCCCTGTCCCCCCACATCGTGCTGCGCGAGGCGGGCCTCGCCTTCGAGCCGGTGATGGCCCCGACCAAGACGCACAAGCTGCAGGACGGCACCGACTACTACTCCATCAACCCCCTGGGCTACGTGCCGATGCTGGAGCTCGACGACGGCACGCGGCTGCGCGAAGGCCCGGCCATCGTGCAGTACATCGCCGACCAGGCGCCGAACAAGAACCTCGCACCCGCCAACGGCACGCTGCCGCGGTATCGCCTGCAGGAGTGGCTCACCTTCATCGGCACCGAGATCCACAAGAGCTTCTCGCCGCTGTTCAACCCGAACATGCCGGACGAAGGCAAGCAGATCTACCGCGACCGCATCGCCAACCGCTTCGCCTTCGTCGACAAGGAGCTCGCGGGCAAGCAGTACCTCATGGGCGACCACTTCACCGTGGCGGACGCCTATCTCTACACCGTCTCGCGCTGGGCCAAGCCGATGAACATCGACCTCTCCGCGTACCCCAACCTCGTCGCGTACCAGGAGCGCGTGGGCGCGCGGCCGGCGGTGCAGGAAGCGCTGAAGGCCGAGAAGCTGTCGTAAGGCTCTGTACGGGGCGGGAACCCTCGCGGTCCCGCCCTGACCAACACACATGAAGAAGACCCTGTTCGACCCCGTGCAGCTGGGGCAGCTGCAGCTGCCCAATCGCATCGTCATGGCGCCGCTCACGCGCAACCGCGCGCCGAACGCCATCCCCACGCCGCTCATGGCGGAGTACTACGCCCAGCGCGCCAGCGCCGGCCTGATCATCAGCGAAGGCACCGCCATCACGCACCAGGGCCAGGGCTACGCCGACGTGCCGGGCCTCTACGGCACCGAGCAGCTCGACGCCTGGCGCCAGGTCACGAAAGCCGTGCACGCGCGCGGCGGCCGCATCTTCTGCCAGCTGTGGCACGTGGGGCGCGTCTCGCACGTGAGCCTGCAGCCGGGTGGCGGCCAACCGGTCGCGCCGTCCGCCGTCACCGCCAAGACCAAGACCTTCCTGATGCCCGAGGGCTTCGTCGCGGTGTCCGAGCCGCGTGCGCTCGACGCGGAAGAGATCCCGGGCATCGTGCGCGACTTCCGCCATGCCGCGCGCAACGCCATCAGCGCCGGCTTCGACGGCGTGGAAGTGCACGGCGCCAACGGCTACCTCGTCGACCAGTTCCTGCGCAGCAGCAGCAACCGCCGCACGGACGACTATGGCGGCTCCATCGAGAACCGCGCGCGCTTCCTGCTGGAGATCATGCGCGAGGTGTGCGAGGAGGTCGGCCGCGAACGCACCGGCCTGCGCCTGTCGCCGGTCACGCCGGCCAACGACATCGTCGACGACAACCCGCAGAAGCTCTTCGACTACGTCGTGCGCCAGCTCGCGCCGCTGGGCCTGTGCTACCTGCACCTGATCGAAGGCGCGACCGGCGGCCCGCGCGAAGTGGAAGGCCGTCCCTTCGACTACGACGCGATGCTGCGCGCCTGGCGCGAAGCGGGAGCCAAGGGCGCCTGGATGGTGAACAACGGCTACGACCGTCCGCTGGCGGAGCAGGCGCTGTCGCAAGGCGCGGACCTGGTCGCCTTCGGCATGAAGTACATCGCGAACCCGGACCTGGTCGAACGCCTGCGCACCAACGCAGCGTTCAACGAGGTGCGGAAGGAGAAGCTGTACGGCGGCGGCGCGGAAGGCTACACGGACTACCCGGCGCTGGCGAGATAGCCCGCGTCATTCCCGCGGAGGCGGGAAGGACGGTTCATTCCGGTCCCACCCCGATCGGCGCCGGCGCGCGCATGACGATGCGCGTGAACAGCCGGTCGTAGATCGGGTCGCGGTCGCCGCTCGCGAAGGGGTCGCCCTTGGCCTGGAAGGCGGCGTTGAGCTGGGCCCAGTCGGCTTCGGTCAGCTGCTTCTGCGCCACCGGCAGCAGCTCCACCTCCTCGGTACGCATGTGCTCCAGGTAGAACTGCACGTACTTGCGCGCGGCGTCGTCGAATGCGGGGCGGCGGCTGTCGCCCAGCAGCTCCCAGGCGAGCAGCAGGTGCTGCAGCTCGCGCACGCGGTGCTCGCCGGACATGTGGTCTTCCTCCAGCTTGTGGATCACGGGCATCAGTTGCGGCGCCACGCGCGCGATCTTCGGGAAGAGCAGGTCCGACTCCTTGGGATGGTGGCGGCGCTCGGGAAACTCGTCGATGTAGAACAGCATCGCGCGCAGCACGTCGAAGAAGCGCTCGGGCTGTTCGTCGGGGTCGCGCTCCAGCATCTGCAGCATGGAACGCAGCACGGCGGCGACGGCGGCATGCTCGTCGCGGATCACTTGCAAGGCAGGTCGGGTCATGGTGTCGGTCTCCTGCCGCCAGATTCGCACGCAGGGGCCCCTGCCCGCTTGACCCAAGTCAACGCCCCGGCAGGCGCCAGCGCTTCAGCAGCAAGGCGTTCGTGAGGACGCTCACGCTGGACAGGGCCATGGCCGCCCCGGCCACCACCGGGCTCAGGTAGCCCAGCGCCGCCAGCGGGATGCCGGCCACGTTGTACGCGAAGGCCCAGAACAGGTTCTGCCGGATCTTGCGCACCGTGCGGCGCGAGATGTCCAGCGCGCCCGCCACTAGGCCCACGTCGCCGCGCATCAGCGTCACGCCCGCCGCATGCATCGCGACGTCCGTGCCCGTGCCCATGGCGATGCCGACGTCGGCCGCCGCGAGCGCGGGTGCGTCGTTGACGCCGTCGCCCACCATGGCCACGACGTGGCCGTTCTCCCGCAGCGCCGCCACGCGCGCCGCCTTGTCGCCCGGCAGCACCTCGGCCTGCACCTCCTCCGGCGCGAGGCCCAGGCGCGCCGCCATGGCCACGGCCGCGGCGCGGTTGTCGCCGGAGATCATCACCAGCCGCAAGCCGCGCGCGCGCAGCTGCGCCAGGGCTTCGGCCGCGCCCGCCTTGGGTTCGTCGGCAAACGCCATCAGCGCCCGCAACACCAGGCCCTCGGTCGCGCGCTCCACGAACGCGGACAAGGTCGCGCCCTGCCCCTGCAGCCGCCGCACGTCGGCCTCCAGCGCGCCGAGCGGCACGCCGAGTTCCTCCAGCCAGCGCAGGCTGGCGATCAGGTAGCTGCGGTTGGCGACCTCGCCTTCGGTGCCGCGGCCCGCGACCGCCCGCACGGCATCGGGCGCCGCCACCGTGAGCTGCCGTTCGCGCGCCGCCGCGACCACGGCACGGGCCAGCGGATGTTCGCTGCCGCTCTGCAGGCTGGCCGCCGCGGCAAGCAGCGCATCGGCCTCCACGCCCGGCGCGGCGACGAAGTCCACCAGCCGCGGCTGGCCGACCGTCAGCGTGCCTGTCTTGTCGAACGCCACGGTGTCGACACGATGCGCGAGCTCCAGTGCCTGTGCGTCCTTGATCAGGATGCCTTGCCGCGCGGCCACGCCGGTGCCCGCCATGATCGCCGCGGGCGTCGCCAGACCCAGCGCACAGGGACACGCGATCACCAGCACGGCGACCGCGTGGATCAGCGCTTCCTCGACGCCGCCGCCCGCCAGCAGCCAGCCGCCCAGCGTGATCGCCGCGAGGACCAGCACCACCGGCACGAACACGGCGGACACCTGGTCCACCAGGCGCTGGATCGGCGCCTTGGCTGCCTGCGCGTCCTCGACGAGCCGGATGATGCGCGCCAGCACGCTCTCGTGGCCGACCGCCGTCGCCTGCATCACGAAGCGGCCTTCGCCGTTGATGCTCCCACCCGTGACGCGCGCGCCCTGGCCCTTCGCGACGGGGAGCGGTTCGCCGGTCAGCATGGATTCGTCGACGTGCGTGTCGCCCTGCTCCAGCACGCCGTCCGCGGGGATGCGCTCGCCGGGACGCACGACCAGGCGGTCGCCCGCCAGGACTTCCGCCAGGGGCAGGTCGGCCTCGCCGCCGGAGCGCAGGATCACGTGCGCGATCTCGGGACGCAGCGCCTGCAGCGCGCGGATGGCCGTCGTGGTCTGGCGCTTGGCGCGGGCCTCCAGCCACTTGCCGAGCAGCACGAGCGTCACCACCACGGCCGAGGCTTCGAAATACAGGTGCTCGTGCCCCTGCGCCAGCCACAGCCACATCGACAGGCCCCAGCCCGCCGACGTGCCGATGGCCACCAGCAGGTCCATGTTGCCCGTGCCCGCCTTCAGCGCATGCCAGCCGGCCTTGTAGAAGCGGGCGCCGAGGATGAACTGCACCGGCGTCGCCAGGACGAACTGCAGCCAGGCCGGCAGCATCCAGTGCTTGCCGGCGAGATCGCCGACCATGGGCACCACCAGCGGCAGCGACAGCAGCAGGCCCAGCGCCACCGGCGCGAAGCCCGCCCAGGGCGAGAGGTCTTCCTGCTGCGCCTGTTCCGCGCTGCGCGGCTCGTAGCCCGCGTTGCGCACGGCGCGGCGGATCTGCGCTTCCATCTGCCCGGAAGGCGCGTAGGTCACGCGGGCGGATTCGGTGGCCAGGTTGACCACGGCATCGCTGACGCCCGGGACCTTCTTCAGCGCGCGCTCCACGCGGTTGACGCAGGAGGCGCAGGTCATCCCGGCAACGCCGAGATCGAGGGTGGCGGGGGCGGTGGTGCTGGTGTCCATGGCTGAAGGATGGACCTTGCCATCATGGGAAGGTCAAGGCCTTGCGCCGGATCAACCCGGCAGCGCGCGGGGGCTTGGGATCCCGCGGTTTGACCTTACCATGGTGGCAAGGTTCACGCTCCGGAACCTCCCAACCAGAAAGCAGAAAGGATTCGACGATGAACCAGACCTTCCAGGTGCAAGGCATGAGCTGCGGCCATTGCGTGGGCGCCGTCACGCAGGCGGTGAAGTCCGTCGACCCGCAGGCGGAAGTCAAGGTCGACCTCGCCACGGGCCAGGTGGACGTGCAGTCCGGGCAGGACCACGCGGCCATCGCCCGCGCGATCGAGGAAGAAGGCTACAAGGTCGCCGCGTGAAGGTTGCGCAGGACGGCGTCGCCTGGCCGGTGAACATCGGCGAGGCGGCGCGCCTCTCGGGCGTGTCGGCCAAGATGGTGCGGCACTACGAGGGGCTGGGGCTGCTGCCGCGCGTGGCGCGCACGGACAGCGGCTACCGCCAGTACAGCGAAGCCGAGGTGCACACGCTGCGCTTCATCAAGCGCGCGCGCGACTTGGGCTTCTCGATGGAGGAGATCGGCGGGCTGGTCGGCCTCTGGCAGAACCGCCGCCGGGCGAGCGCCAGCGTGCGCAGGATCGCGCAGAAGCACGCCGAGGAACTGGAGCAGCGGATCGTCGCGATGCAGGAGATGCAGCGGACGCTCAAGCACCTCATTCACTGCTGCCAGGGGGATGAGAGGCCGGAGTGCCCGATCCTGGATGAATTGGCGAGGTAGGGTGGCGGGGAAGCTGGGGTTCGCTGCGCGAAACCCAGCCTACAAGGGAAGCGAGCACGGGTCGTAGGCTGGGTTTCGCGCAGCGAACCCCAGCACCCCCGTCACCTCTTCGCCTTCTCCGCGTCCAGCGCCTGCTGCCGCTTCAGTTCCTCCTTCGCCATCACGTCCCGCAGCACCTTCGCCGGGCCGGCGCCCATCGAGCGCGTGTCGACCGCGGACCGTTCCTGCACGGCGAGCATCTGCTCGCGCTGCGCCAGCACCGGGTCGTCCATCAGGATCACCGCGCCCACGCTGGAGCGGTCGGCGGCGTGGACGGGCGCCGTGTCGGTCATCGTGACGGGTTCGGGCTGCTTGGGCGCCTGCGCCCAGGCGGCTCCGGCGACGAATGCGGTGGCCAGCACCCCGGCGGCCGCTCGCACGAAATCCTGGTACCTCATCGTGGAACTCCTGAAGACAACTGTGTTGGAGCCCACTGTGGCCCTGCCCGTCCGTGCGGGCTGTCGCCCCCGGTGGGTGCTTGCCGTAGGACGGACACGACCCAGCGTGTAGCTTGCCGGTAAAGGCCCGGTCTTTACACTCCCGCAACGCTGGCGCGATGGATGAGACACAGCCGCCGCCGAGACTTCCTTCCAACGGGCCCGCACCCAGGCCCCGAACCTTGAAAGGATCCTCCCAATGAAACCGAACCGTCGCCACCTGATCGCCGCCACCCTCGTCGCCGCCATCGGCTTCGGCGCCGCCGTCCAGGCCCAGACGCCGCCCGCCGGCGCCCCTGGCGCGGGCCGGCCCGACGCGGCCCGCATGGAGCAGTTCCGCGCCCGCATGCAGGAGCGCATGGCGCAGCGCCTCGGCGAGCTGAAGCAGAAGCTGGCCATCACGCCGGCGCAGGAAGGCGCCTGGAGCACGTGGACCGCCAACCTGCAGCCCACCCCGCACCAGCGTCCCGATCGCGCCGAGATCGCCCGCCTGACCACGCCGGAGCGCATCGACCGCATGCGTGCCCTGCGCGCCGAGCGCAACGCCGCCATGGACAAGCGCATGGACGCGACCAAGACCTTCTACGCCCAGCTCAACGCCGAGCAGAAGAAGACCTTCGATGCCGAGAGCCTGCGCTTCCTCGGCGGCAAGGGCGGCCGTGGCCACGGCCACCACGGCGGCCCCCGCGGCTGATCGCACCCGCGACAACGAAAAAGCCAGGCAGTGCCTGGCTTTTTTCATGGGCGCCGCGGCGCTCAGTACGAGAACACGTAGTACGGTCCGTCGACGCTCACCACGTGGTAGGGGATGTCGTAGCGGCCGACAACCACGTGGTTGTCGGTGGCCACGTTCGGCGCGCCGCCCGTCATGGTGCTGGCCTCGCCCGCGCGCGCCGGCACGTTGAAGGTGGCGGCGGCCTGGTGGCGGGTGACGGAGTCACCCTTGTGCGTCAGGTGGTAGTTGCGATGCATCTGGTCCATCGCCGTGTGGCGGTCGAAGTTGATGTTCGGCTGCACGTACACGTACTCGTAGGCCGGCGTCACGGTCGTCGTGGTCGTCACGGTCGACGTCGCGGGGCCGGCGCCCAGCACGGTGGTGTCGAGGCTGGTGCTGGAGTCCAGCGCCAGGGTGTCGGCACCGTTGGGGCCCAGTTCGACCATCGTGCCGTCGGGATAGAAGATCGCGTCGGCGTGGGCGAAGCTGGCGGCGGCCATCACGCCGGCCGCGATCAGGGAGAGGGACATCTTCTTCATGGAATTCTCCGTACTGGATGTTGTGGGTGGGTGCCCAGCCTGCGCCGGGCTCGTGCCAACCAGTTTGGCGCCGCCGCATCCCGGCTGTATCGGACACGCCAGCGGCTGCGCGTAGGAGCCGCCGGGCGAGCACGGAAACGAAAAAAGCCAGGCGGTGCCTGGCTTTGCAGCGGATGGGATGGAGGCTCAGCGGCCTTCGAACACCAGTCCGGGCGGCGTGTACATGGACGGGTCCATGCGCAGCAGCGGGCCGGCCCCGAGGATGGTCGTGTCCGAGCTCACCGGCGCGGCGGCCAGCACGCTGTCCTGGTGGATCACGGCCACCGGCGTGGAATCGACGCTCAGCGCCGCGACGGAGCCCGGGATCACGGAACCCGACATCACGGGCGTGTCGATCCAGAAGGTGCGCTGCCCTTCGGCCGCCACCGTGGTGACCACGTTGTGGCCCTCCAGCATGACGGACTGGGCCTGCGCGAGGCCCGCGGCAGCGGCGAGCACGCCGGCCGCGACGAGGGAGATCTTCTTCATGGCATCACTCCTGGATCAATAGGAAGGCACGCTCCAGACCGGAACGTAGGTGTTGTCCGCGATCCGCTGGTTGTCCGTGGACACGTTCGGCACGCCGCCCGTCATGGTGCTGGCTTCACCCGCGCGCGCCGGCACGTTGAAGGTGGCGGCCGCCTCGTGGCGCTGCTGGTAGCTGCCGCTCCAGCCCGGTTGCACGTGCACGTAGTGCTCCATCGGCACCATCACGGTGGAAGGCGCGGCGCCCATCACGGTGGTGTCGCCATACGGCGAGTTCGTGGTCAGCTGGTTCGGCTGGCCCATGGTCATGGTGCTGGCTTCGCCCGACTGCTGCGGGGTGTCGAAGGTTTCGGCCTGGGCGATGCCGCCCACGGCCACCAAGCCGGCAACGATCAGGGAAAGGGTGGACTTCTTCATCAGTGAGGCTCCGTACGGTTCGGTTATAGGAATCCCCGGCTCGCCCGGGTGCTATGGAACCAGTTTGGAGCGCTCACTCGCCACGCGTATCGGCCGATGCTCCGGCGCGTCGTAGGACGGCCGAGCACGGCGCCGTCTCAGAATTCGCGCGTGTAGCGAACCTGCACGAAGTTCAGGCCGGGATTCGGATCGCGCAGCCCCGCATTCGAGAAATGCACGAGCCGCAGGTCGACCTCGTGCTTGCCCTGCGCGCCGCCGAACGTGTAGCCCACGCCCAGCACGTCGTAGAAGTTCCACTCGGTGCTGAACTGCTTGTCGGGCGTCTCGAACTTGTGGCTCATCCAGCTCAGGCCGATGCCGAACTCCAGGAACCAGGGCGACGCACCGCGATCGAGGCGCATGCGCAGCGACGGCAGCACCACCACCTGCGTGTACAGCCGGTAGCCACTGTGATCGGGGCGCTCCGCGCGCCACTCGTTGAGCATCACCTCGGTGTGGGCGGTCAGTTCCGACTTGCGGCGCATCCGCTGGAAGTCCCAGTCCCAGCGCAGGCCGCCGCCCGCCATCACCGAATTGTGTTCGCCGATGCCCGCCTTCACGGTGAACGCGTCCGGCTGCCAGTCGACGGCGTGGGCCAGCGAGGAGGACAGCGCCAGCAGGCCGGTGGCGCAGGCGCGCGCGAGGGTCGTTGTTGTTGTCATGGGGCCGGAGTGTGTCGCGGCGTGCGCACACGGTGGCCTGCCTCAGCCGTGCCGTGGCCGCGGCCGCGAAAAAATGGATGCGCCCGCACGGGGGCGTGCGGCGCTTTCCGGCAGGCGCGTGCGTCGCCTTCCTACACGCGCGGCGGCCGCGCGGCTTCGCCACGGCCGAATCGACGGCGGGCCACAGCCCGCACCGCCTGAAGCCAGCACGATCTTGGCCTTGCGTCCTACTTGGCCGCTAGAGCTGGGCATTTACAAAAAGAGCCCCACCGCACAACGACGACGACGCAAGCCCATGAGCGACCTGAGCCAGCCCTTGCACCGCACCACCGAGAACCAGGTGGCGGCACCGCAACTCACGGTGATGACGGTGAACATCCACAAGGGCTTCACCACCTTCAACCGCCGCTTCATCCTCCCCGAGCTGCGCGATGCGGTGCGCAAGGTCGGGGCGGACCTGGTCTTCATGCAGGAAGTGCTGGGCATGCACGACGCGCACGGCAAGAAATACGAGGACTGGCCGGAAGGCGGCCAGTACGAGTTCCTGGCCGACAGCATCTGGCCGCAGTTCGCGTACGGCCGCAACATGGTCTATCCCAAGGGCCACCACGGCAACGCGGTGATGTCCAAGTTCCCGATCGTCCACTACCAGAACCACGACGTGTCGATCGCGGGCCCCGAGAAGCGCGGCCTGCTGCACTGCGTGCTGCAGGTGCCCAACTTCCCGCACCAGGTGCATGCGATCTGCGTCCACCTGGGCCTGGCCGAAGCGCACCGCCAGCAGCAGCTGGACCTCCTGTGCCAGATCACCCGCACCGAAGTGCCGCAGGACGCGCCGCTGATCGTCGCGGGCGACTTCAACGACTGGCGCCGCCGTGCCAACGACATCCTCCTGCGCGAGGCCGGCCTGCGCGAGATCTTCGTGGCGGCGTACGGCGAGCCGGCGAAGACCTTCCCCGCGATCTTCCCGGTGCTGTCCCTCGACCGCATCTACGTGCGCAACTGCTCGGTGCACCTGCCCGTGGTGCTGCCGCGCCGCCCCTGGTCGCACCTCTCGGACCACGCGCCGCTGGTGGCCGAGATCCACCTCTGAGGAACGCATGGAACAGAGACGCTGGATCCCCGGCAACGACTTCACCCTGCTCGAGAACGGCGAGGAATTCTTCCCGCGCGTGTTCGCCTGCATCGCGAACGCCAGGCGCGAGGTGATCGTCGAGACCTTCATCCTCTTCGAGGACAAGGTGGGCCTGCAGCTGCACGAGGCGCTGATCGCCGCGGCGCGTCGCGGCGCCCAGGTGGACATCACCATCGACGACTGGGGTTCGCCGGACCTTTCCGAGCGCTTCCTCTCCTCGCTGCGCGAAGCCGGCGTGCGCGTGCACTCCTTCAACCCGGGCCCGCGCCCCTTCGGGCTGCGGCCGCACCTGCTGCGCCGCATGCACCGCAAGATCGTGGTGGTGGACCGGCAGGTCGCCTTCGTGGGCGGCATCAACTACTCGGCGGACCACCTCAAGGACTTCGGACCCGAAGCCAAGCAGGACTACGCCGTGGAGATCCACGGCCCGCTGGTGGCGGAGATCCATCGCTTCACCCACGCGGCGCTCGCGGAAGGCCTGCGCTACGCCGGGCACCGCCGCCAGTGGTGGCGCTGGCGCAAGCAGTTCCGCGCCGCCCCCGACGAATTGCCGCCCGCCGGCAGCGCCGAGGCCATGTTCGTCGTGCGCGACAACCGCCGGCACATGGACGACATCGAGCGGCACTACCGCATCGCCATCCGCTCGGCGCGCAAGCGCATCGTCATCGCCAACGCCTACTTCTTCCCCGGCTACCGGGTGATCAAGGAGCTGAAGCGCGCGGCGAAGCGCGGCGTGGACGTGCGGCTGATCCTGCAGGGCGAACCCGACATGCCGTTCGTGAAGACCGCGGCCAGCATGCTGTACCACTACCTGCTGCGGGCCGGCGTGAAGATCTACGAATACTGCGAGCGGCCCCTGCACGGCAAGGTGGCCGTGATGGATGACGAGTGGTGCACCGTCGGCTCCAGCAACCTCGACCCGATGAGCCTGTCGTTCAACCTCGAGGCGAACGTCATCATCCGCGACCGCGCGTTCAACGCGACGCTGTCCGCCAACCTCGAGAAGCTGATGTGCCACGCGTGCAGCGAGGTGACCGAGAAGACGCTGGGCGAGCTGCAGGGCTGGGATCGCGTCCGCAGCATCCTCGCGTACCACTTCACGCGCTACTACCCGCGCTGGGCCCAGTGGCTGCCGCGGCACGTGCCGCGCCTGCTGCCCGCGGCCGCCATGGCGGGCAAGCCCATGCCCTTGTTCTCGCCGGCGCGGGAGAAGGCCTGATGCGCAACCACCCCTGGTGGCCGTGGATCAAGCGCATCGTCGGCGCGGTCTTCCTCCTCGCCGTGGCTTTCCTGCTGGTGCGCTATGCACGCACGGTGGACTGGGGCCGCGTCAAGGAAAGCATGCTGGAGCTGCCGCGGCCCGTGCTGATGAAGGCGCTGTTCCTGGCGGTGGTCAGCCACCTGGTCTACAGCCTGCTCGACGTGGTCGGGCGGCACTACACGGGCCACCACCTGCCGGACCGCAAGGTGATGCAGATCAGCTTCACCAGCTACGCCTTCAACCTGAACCTGGGTTCGCTCGTGGGCGGCATCGGCTTCCGCTACCGCCTCTACGGCAAGATGGGCGTGCGCTACGGCGACATCACGCGCATCGTGACGCTGTCCATGATCACCAACTGGCTGGGCTACATCCTGCTGGCCGGCCTCGTGTTCACCCTCGCGCCGCTGGAGCTGCCGCCCAAGTGGGGCATCGACCACGAGGAGCTGCGCCTGCTGGGCGTCGGCCTGCTGGCGTTCAGCGTCGTCTACCTGGGGCTCTGCGCCTTCAGCAAGCAGCGCAGCTGGACGGTGCGCGGCCACGAGATCGACCTGCCCACGCTGCGCATGGCGTTCGCGCAGCTCGCGATCTCCTGCACCCACTGGATGACGATGGCCGCGGTGCCCTGGGCGCTGCTGCAGGGCCAGGTGGACTATCCGCAGGCGCTTGCCGTGCTGCTCGTGGCCGCGATCGCCGGCGTGATGCTCCACATCCCGGCGGGCCTCGGCGTCACGGAAGCGGTCTTCATCGCGCTGCTGTCGCACAAGATCCCCGAGCACCAGCTGCTGGGCGCGCTGCTCGCCTACCGCGCCATCTTCTACCTCACGCCGCTGCTGGCCGGTGCGTTGCTCTACCTGAAGCTGGAGATGCGCACGCGCAAGCCGGTGCCCGCCTGAATCAATTACATACGTTGACCGCACGGAAGAGACTTTGGTATCGAAAATGCCGTCCATGGAGACTCGCAACGAACAGCCAGCGCAGCCGCTGGCCGACTGGTTCCACCCGCTGGCCGGCTGGGAGGCCGCATCGCGCTGGAACCGCGCCACCTTCGACTGGATGGCGAAGGGCTGGCAGCAATGGGTGGCGCTCGTGACCACCGTGCCGCCCCATTTCATGGTGCCGCCCACGCTGCCGGCCGACGACGCGCCGCGGCAAGCCTCGCGCCCGCGCGTCCGCGGCGAGGACATGGCACCCGTGGCGAGCGACGAGCCCCAACGCATCGTGACGCGCAGGAAGGCGACGGCGAAGAGCCGGAAGCGGAGTCGAGGATGATGAGCAGTACCAGCATGGAAGCCAGGCTCGCGGGCCACACCGACCTGGCGGGCTTCCGTTCCGAAGCGCGCCAGTTGCTGGCGCACCAGGTCCCGCCCGACGAAGTGCAGTGGCAACTCGAGGAACCCGCGGACGCCTACGTCGCGCCGCAGTCGCCGCAATCCAGCCGCCCGCGCAACGTCGCGCGCGCGGCGACGGCCATCGTGCCGGCCTCCTTCACGCGCCTGTGCGAGTTCGTGGTGCTGCACCGCGACCCGGAGCGCTTCTCGCTGCTGTACCGGCTGCTCTGGCGCCTGGTGCACGAACCCGGGCTGCGCAACGATCCCGGCGACGCCGACATGCTGCAGGCGCAGCACATGGCGCATGCCGTGCGCCGCGACATCCACAAGATGAAGGCCAACCTGCGCATGCGCTCGCTCCGCGACGCGGACGGCGAAGACGTGCAGGTGGGTTGCTACGAGCCCGCGCACCACGTCGTGGAAGCGGTGGCGCCCTGGCTCGCCAAGCGCCTGCCCGCGCCGCGCTGGGCGGTGTTCACGCCCGAGCGCAGCGTGCGCTGCGAAGGCGGCCGGCTGCTGTTCGGCCCCGGCGTGCCGGGCGCGGAGCTGCCGCGCCACGATGCCGGCGATGCGGACTGGCTGGCCTGCCACGAGCGCGTGTTCGCCGCGCACCATGCCTGAGCGGCCCGACCCGAAGATCACCACCCTCGATGCGCTCAAGGCGGCCACCATGGCCTGCCGCGAGTGCCCCATCGGCGAGATCGCCACGCAGTCCGTCATCGGCGAAGGCAAGCTGAAGCCCAAGCTGATGCTCGTGGGCGAACAGCCCGGCGACCAGGAGGACCTGCAAGGGCACCCTTTCGTGGGGCCGGCAGGCAAGCTGCTGTCGCGCGCCCTGGAAGCCGCCGGCATCCCGCGCGAGCAGACCTTCGTCTCCAACGCGGTCAAGCATTTCAAGTTCGAGCTGCGCGGCAAGCGCCGCATCCACAAGAGCCCCACGCAGCGAGAGATCGCGGCCTGCCATCACTGGCTGGAAGACGAGATCGCGCTGGTGCGGCCCGCGGCCCTGGTGGCCCTGGGCGCGAGCGCGGCGCGTTCCCTGCTCGGACGCGCCGTGCCGGTGACCGTCAACCGCGGGCAGTGGCTGCCGCGGGAGGACGGCCTGGAGGTCCTGGTGACCTTACATCCGTCCGCGCTGCTGCGGGTCGATCCCGAGTCGCGCGAACCGGCGTTCGAGGCCTTCGTCGAAGACCTGCGGCAGGCACAGCGGCTGTTCCGCCGCTGAGATCCGCGGCACCTCGGGGCAGGCGACCGGCGCGGGGGCCTGGGCCATCTGCTCCTCGATGATGCGCGGCCGGCGCAGGTTCATGCCGCTCCCATCGGAGCCCTGCAGGCCCAGGCCGCCTTGCGGCGGGCCCGCCATCGCGCCCAGGCCGGCCTGCGCGCCGGACATGGCGGGGCGCCCCTGGAACACCGCGGCGGCGTTCGGGTTCAGGTTGTTCGTGGGCTGCTGGCCGATCGCCTCGAAGGCGAGGCAGCCCATGGCGAGGACGACGGCGACGCCCAGCCAGTGCGTCGGATGGTGAAGGGTGTGGGTCATCTCCAGACTCCTTGTCTGCCCCCGCAGTCTGCGGCGCCGGCAGGGGTGGGCAAGAGCGCGGGATGCTGGAGATCCGGTAGGAGAGGGCTTGCGTCGATGAACCGTTGCGCTTGCAACCTGAAGCGTTACACCTGACTGCTAAACTCCGCGCGCCTTTCCAACGCAGTACCGATGACCGTCGCCATCGCAGGACGCGCGCCTGCCACGTTCGAGATCAAGAGCGCCAACCTGCCCCTCGTGGCGCTGCTGCTGAAGTCCGCCGACCTCGGGACGCTGGCGGAAGAACTGCAGGAGCGGTTCGGCGAGATGCCGGAGTTCTTCGACCACGACCCGCTGGTGATCGACCTGGCGCCGCTGGGCGCCGCGGACGTGGACTTCGAGCGCCTCCTGAAGCTGCTGTCCGCGTACCGCCTGGTGCCGGTGGCGGCCAAGGGCGGGACGGAGGCGCAGATGCGCGAGGCGCTGAAGGCCGGATTGGCCGCTGCGCCGGAGGCTGCCCTCATCCCCACCCTCTCCCAGGGGGAGAGGGAGGAAGAGCCGATGCAGGCGCTGCCGCCGGTCGTGATCCAGCAGCCCGCCTTCGCCCTCGTCGTCGACAAGCCCTTGCGCTCCGGCCAGCAGGTCTATGCCCGGGGCCGCGACCTCGTGGTGATGTCGATGGTGAATCCCGGCGCCGAAGTCATCGCGGACGGCCACATCCACGTGTATGCGCCGCTGCGCGGCAAGGCCATCGCCGGCGCGCGCGGCGACACCGGCGCCCGCATCCTCACGCTGTGCCTGGAGCCCGAGCTGGTCTCCATCGCCGGCGTCTACCGCACCAGCGAGAACCCGCTGCCCGAATCCCTCCGCGGCAAACCCGCCCAGGTCCGTCTGATCGACGACAAGCTGGTGATGGAGCCGCTGAACCCCTAAGGAAACCCCATGGCCAAGATCATCGTCGTCACCTCCGGCAAGGGAGGCGTGGGCAAGACCACCACCAGCGCCAGCTTCGCGAGCGGGCTGGCCCTGCGCGGGCACAAGACCGTCGTCATCGACTTCGACGTGGGCCTGCGCAACCTGGACCTGATCATGGGCTGCGAGCGCCGGGTGGTCTACGACTTCGTCAACGTGATCCATGGCGAAGCCACGCTGAACCAGGCGCTGATCAAGGACAAGCACAACGACAGCCTGTCCGTCCTGGCCGCCAGCCAGACGCGCGACAAGGAAGCCCTGACCCGGGAAGGCGTCGAGAAGGTCCTGAACGACCTGGCCGGCCTGGGCTTCGAGTACATCGTCTGCGACTCGCCGGCCGGCATCGAGACCGGCGCGCTGATGGCCATGCACTTCGCCGACGAGGCGCTGGTGGTGACCAACCCCGAGGTGAGCTCGGTGCGCGACTCCGACCGCATCCTGGGCATGCTCGCAAGCAAGACGAAGCGGGCCATCGACGGCAAGGAGCCCATCAAGGAGCACCTGTTGATCACCCGCTACAACCCGAACCGGGTCGACGCGGGCCACATGTTGTCGCTGGAAGACATCCAGGACATCCTGCGCATCCCCCTGATCGGCGTGATCCCCGAGTCGGAGTCGGTGCTGCAGGCCTCCAACCAGGGCACGCCGGCCGTGCACCTGAAAGGGACGGACGTGAGCGAAGCCTACCTCGACGTGGTGGCGCGCTTCCTGGGCGAGGACAAGCCCCTGCGCTTCGTGGATCCGCAGAAGGCGGGGCTGCTCAAGCGCCTGTTCGGGAGGAAGTGAACATGCTCCGCCCGGCCGCTCCGAAGGAGCATGCAACCGCAGTGCGTAGCACGGAGGTTTACTGATATGTCGCTGCTGTCCTTCCTCCTCGGAGAGAAGAAGAAAACGGCCAGCGTGGCCAAGGAGCGGCTGCAGATCATCCTGGCGCACGAGAGGAGCGGCCGCAACCCCGGCGGCGCGCCCGACTACCTGCCGGCCCTGCAGCGCGACCTGATCGCCGTGATCAGCAAGTACGTGAAGATCGATCCTTCCCACCTCAAGGTCGACGTGGCGCGCCAGGACAACCTGGAAGTGCTGGAAGTGAAGATCGAGCTGCCGGAAGTCACACGCTAGGGGGACTGTCAGGATTGACAGGATTGACAGGCGGTGCCTGTCAGAGGGATAAAGCACGGATGAGCAGTTCCGTCGTCATTCGCGTATCGCATCGCTATAGCGCCCCTGCGGAACGCGTGTACGACGCGTGGCTCACGCCCAACCAGGCTTCGCGCTTCCTGTTCCGCACCCGCACCGGCAACGTCATGCAGTGCGAGATCACCCCCGAGGTCGGCGGCGGCTTCACCGTCATCGACCGCCGCCCCGCCGCAGACGGCGACGAAAGCGTCTTCGACGTGGTGCACCTGGGCAAGTACCTCGAGCTGGAACGCCCCCGCCGGATCGTCTTCGACTTCAGCGTGCTGATGTTCGGGTCCGAAGACCCCACGCGCGTGAGTGTGGACATCGTCCCGGTCAGCCCCATGGCCTGCGAACTGACGCTCACCCACGACATGGGTGCCAGCGAGCAGGCCCGGATGATGGAAGAAACCGGCCGCAAGGGCTGGACCAACATGCTGGCGCTCATGGAGCGCGAGCTGTTCCCCCGCAGGGTGGGCGTGCACCTCTAGGGCGCGCACCTCAAACTTCTTTACCGTTGCTCCCTCGCACCACTGTCAACGACAGTGCTGGCGTGCCGTTGTGGCAAGCAGGAGAATCCGCGCCATGACCATCGCCACGGACAAGTTCGTCACCGGCAGCGTCGTAGCAGCCTCGCTGGCGCCCACGGCCTTCGACGGTTTCGACCCGGTGCTGCGCCGCCTGCTGGCGGGCAAGCAGTTCTTCGTGAAGCAGGCGGACGGTCGCTGGCGCCCGCAAGGCTGCCAGCTGGGGCTGGGCTGCCACTGCTTCGAGTTCAGCGACCTGCGGGATCCGCACTGAAACGAAAAGGGCCGCGCTGCGGCCCTTTTCACTGGCGGGACCTACATCCCGCGCTTGTTCCCGCCGCGCGCCTCCTTCATCGGCGGCTGCTGCGAGCTCGTGCCCTGGGTCGACCCGCGGCGCATCTTCACCTGGTTGTTGCCGATGTGGTCCTCGCGGTCGTGCCGGCTCGCGGCCGTGCGGCGGCCCTCGTTGGTCTGCGTGGCCTTCTCGTGGCCCTGCTTGTTGGTGTCGTTCTCGACCTTCCCGGAGCGGGGGGTCTGCTTGTCCTCGGGGTGGGCCTTGTAGCGGTGGGTCATGGTCTTACTCCTTGTGGTCCAGGTGTTCCTTCTGCAGCGTCGGCTCGGTCGTGCCGGGCTCGGCCAGCTTGCGGTGCATCTGCGCCGTCGCCTGCGAGGGCATGACCTTGCTCATGGCGACCTGCATCTTGTTCCGCACGCCGGCGACGACATCGGCTTCGCCCTTCAGCATGGCCTGGAAGCCGATCTTCGCCACCTCGTCCGGGTCCATCATCATCTTGGGGTCGTTGGCGACCTTGGTGGTCTCCATCCCGGCGCGCACGAAGAACTCGGTGTCCGTCGGGCCCGGCATCAGGCAGCTGACGGTGACCTCGGTGCCCTTCAGCTCGTTGCGGAAGGCGGCGCAGAACGAGTCCACGAAGGCCTTCGAGCCGTTGTAGACCGCGTGGAACGCGCCGGGCTGGAAACCCGCGATCGAGCCCGTGACCAGGATGCGGCCGCGGCCCTTGGCCACCATGCCGCGCGCGACCTGCTGGATCAGGTGCAGCGTACCCGTGACGTTGGTGTTGATCACGTGCAGCACGTCGGCGAAGTCCTGCTGCAGGAACGAGCCGCCCAGGCCGTGGCCCGCGTTCGCCATCAGGGCCTCCACCTCGCGCTCGCCGATCGCGGAGACGAGGTGCTGCACGCCTTCGGTGGTGGCCAGGTCGGCCTGCACCGCCTGCACCTTCGCGCCGAGGGACTCGAAGTCCCTCACCGCGTCGGCCAGCGGCGTGTCCGCGGCGACGACCAGGTCGTAGCCATGTTCGGCCGCGCAACGCGCGAGGTGGTAGCCGATGCCGGTCGAGGCACCGGTGACCACCGCCAGCGGCCGCGGCGCTTTCAGTTCATCCATTGCGAAAACCTCCGTGTCATCCGACCCATTCTGGGAAGGAGGTCGCCACGAGGGTGTCGGACACCTTCGTATCGGAGGGCAGTTCCCGGCATGCACCTACATGCCGGCGCAGCCCCCGGACGGACACTGTGCTTATAGCCAGTCAGGAGTTCGCATGACCGACAAGCAGACGCAAGCCAAGGCCGAGGACAGCAACATGCAGAAGGACCCGGACCGCTGGGTCACGGGCGACCAGCCCATGACGGGCGCCCAGCGTTCCTACCTGCACACGCTCGCCGAAGAGGCGAAGGAAGACGTCGAGGACGACCTCACGAAGGCCGAGGCGTCGAAGAAGATCGATGAACTGCAGGAGAAGACGGGAAGGGGGAGCTGAGCCTCACGCCCCCATCCCCAGCGGCTGCACCCCGATCAACACCCGGTGCAGCCAGAACGCGAACACCGCCCAGGCCGCCACACCCACCACCACCGTGATGGCGGTCCCTTTCACGTTGCCTTTCACGTAGACGGTGTCCGTGTCGCGGTCCCGCTTGCGGGCGGAACGGAAGTCCAGCACGGCCCACAGCAGGAAGGACCCGAACAGCACCAGGTCGGCGAGCGTGTTGTTGGCCAGCAGGTGCGCGAGCGCCCACGCCTTCACGCCCAGCACCATCGGGTGGTGCAGCCGGTGCTTGATCTCGTTGTGCGGCACGTAGGCAGCCGCGATCAGGATGAACGCCAGCAGCGTCAGGAAGGACGCCGCGTGCCGCATGCCCACCGGCGGCGGGGCCCACAAGGCCACCGGCTGCTGGCGCGCGAGGCCGTAGCCCCAGACGATCAACGCGAAGCCGGCGAGCGACACGACGGAGTACGCGCCCTTGAACGGCCGCGCTCCTACCTTCGCGACCGTGGCCGTGCGCCAGTCGTCCGCGAAGACGCGCGTCGAATGCACCCCCAGGAACAGCACCAACCCGACCACGAGCACCAGCATCGCGAACCCTTTTCCATCCGAGCGGCGGATTCTGCGCCAAGGCTTCGCCGACCCCAAGGCCCGCGGCCGCAAACAGCCGGATTCGTGTCCGCGGCTGTTCTCCTGAATTTCATTTTCAAAGTTAGTCGTAGTAGCTAAGGGCGGCGCTCCGGTGTGGACAACCCGCTTTTCTTCCTTTGCCATCAAGCACTTGCGTCCGTGAGACGACTGTGTGTAGGCGTGCGTCGGTGGTGTCCTGCAAACTTGGACAACCTTGGCGTAACGGCCGAGCATGTGGACAACTGCCCGGTTGTGCCGGAACGCTCCACAGGCTTGTTCCATCGAAATAAATTTTCAGCCGACCACTGGATGTCGCCGCGAGGCGACGCCACGCAGAAAACGCTTGCCGGATCGCCTGCATGCGTGCAGCATCGCGCCCCTCGAGCGCAAAGATCCCGGAGTCGCGACGAATGGGTCGTCGCATCTTCGTAGGGTGGCGGCGGCCGCGCCGCCGGCAGGTGAGCACCGCGAACCCCACCGCGCGCGCAGCGCGTCGGCCCTTCCTCCTTCCGCCGGCTGTCCCATTCGGGCAAACCTAGCTACATTCCCGAGCCAGACGACGAGGGGGCGGCAGTTGGGACTGCAAGATCGCGACTACATGCGGGAGCGCAACCGCAACACGCTGGACCGCATGCTGCGGGACATGGATCGGCCTTTTACGCCACCGCAAGCGCCGTCGCTGTTCACGATGACGCTCGCATGCATCGCCGTTGGCTTCGCCCTCTACCAGGCTTACGACTGGTGGACCGCGAAGAACGCCCGCCGCAAGCAGGCGCAGCCCGTGGTGGAGAGGCTGGTCGAAGAGCGACCCTCCGCCACCCCGCTGGCGCGTCCAGGATCGGAGCGCGTCCCGTCGCCATCGGAGGCAGCGCGAGTCGTGGCCATTCCGACGCAGCCACCCGCGCCGGAGCCTGCGCCGCAGGCTCGGACCGGTGGAACGATCTACCACTGCAAGGACTATTCCGGCGGAACCTTCTGGGCGTCGAATCACTGCCACGAGCACCGCGCCTTGATCGACCGGATCGCCAGCGTGCCCGCCGGCCTCCCCTTCGAGCAGCAGGTGCAGATCGCCGAGGCGCAGCGCCACGCAGGGCAGCAGCTCGCGGCACCACCGGCGTACGTGCAGGCTCCGCCGTCGCAGGCCAGCCAGAGGAGGCAGTTGTGCGAGTCCTTGGACGCTCGCGTCAACCAGTTCGACGCGATGGCTCGCCAGCCCCAGAGCGCGCAGACACAGGACTGGATCCGGGCCGAGCGGCACAAGACGCGGGACGAACAGTTCCGCCTGCGCTGCTGACGCCGGCCCTACCCCTGCAGCTTCAACAACCCCGTCTGCAGGTCCGGCGACAGCGGCGGCAGCTCCTGCGAGCTCGGGACGCTGCACTTGAAGCGCACGAACTGCTCCGCGCGCTCCGCACCGAAGCCCGCTGCCGGAGCGGCGAGCACGTAGCGGCTGCCGGATTGCGTCTGTGCGACGCGGGCGCCGTCGTCGCGGATGCGCATGCGGACGACGGGCGAGGTGATGATCTTCTTGCCGTGGCGCGGGCTCGTGCCATCGCGCAGGACACCGACGATGCGGTCATGCCCCGCCACCAGCCACCGGTCGATGGTCGGCAAGGCGGCCGCCGCCGCGGCGGGAGCACCGCCCGGGCTGGGGGAGACTGCCTGGATTGCCGGGGAAGCGTCGTGGGACACGTCGGGTCGTTCTTGTTTTTGAACCGGTGCAACGGTCGAGCTTAAGGTAATTGCCTAAGCGTGGCCAGTTCTCCCATCGTCGTTCGCCGGACTGTCAGCTTTCCACAAGCTTCGCGTCAGGCCGGGCGGCGCGCGAGGACGGCCGCGACCGCCGCGGATCCGACTGCGCCCACCGCCGCCGCCAGGTACACCGCATCCAGTCCAGCCGCCTGCGCCAGCAGTCCGCCCAGGGGCGGGCCCAGCCCCATCGAGACGTCCTGGAAGATCACGTACGCGCCCATCGCCGACCCGCGGCTTTGCGCCGGCGCGCGCCGCACGGCCTCGACGCCGAAGCCCTGGAAGCCGAGCCCGTAGCCGCCGCCCGCCAGCGCCGCACCGAACCACGCCACCGCCGGGTGCGGTGCGATCCAGAGCAGGGCCAGCCCGACCGCCTCGCCGAGCACGCAGAACATCGCGACGCGCGCGCCGCCCACGCGATCGGGCAACTGCCCGAACAGCAGCCGCCCGGCGATGAAACCCACGCCCATGCAGCTCACCGCGAGCGCCCCGCCGCCCCAGCCGCGCTCGGCGAACAGCAGCACGGCGAACGCGGTGATCATCGCGTAGCCAAGCGAGCACAGGGTGAGGCCCAGCCCCGGCAACTTCACGACACCGAGCACGCGATGGAACGGCAGGCGCGGCAAGGTGCTCGGCGCCACGGCGGCAATGCGGTGCGTGGCCACCCATCCCACCGACGCGACGGACACGACGGCGATTGCCACGCCCGCGAATCCGAAGTGCCCGTGCAGGAACGTGCCCGCGGGCGCCCCCGCGGCAAACCCGGCGAACAGCGCGACGCCCATCCAGCCGAACACCTTGCCCGCATGCGCCGGCCCCACGCGCGCGAGGCCCCAGGCCAACGTCGACGTGATCACGAACGCCTCCGCGAAGCCGGAGAGCAGCCGTCCTGCCAGCACGAGCAGCAGTGCCACGTCCGGCATTCCCGCGAACGGCACCGACGCGAGATAGAGCGCACCGACCGCCACCGCGAACCCGAGGCCTGCGAGCGCCGCGTGCTTCGGCCCGCGCGCATCGACGCTGCCGCCCGCGACCATCCGCCCGAACACCGCGGACAGGTACTGGCTGCCCATGACGAAGCCGACGACGACGGTGCCCTGCCCCAGCGCCTCGTGCACGTGCCGCGGCAGCACGGGCAAGGCCATGCCCATGGCGAAGAAGCCGGCGAACACCGTCGCCATGAAAGGCAGCAGGGGAAGGAAGGCGGACCAGAGGGAGTCGCCGGTCACGGCGTCGGCGGTGCGGGGCGTGGAGGACATGTTTCGCGCGCAGCATACCGGCGCGTTTCCTTGCCTGCAGCCGAGCAGAACGGCGTTCGACGAAGCGCAACGCCTCCCCCATTCGGCCGACGCCCAAACAGGGGACGGTCCGTTGCCATCGCCTGCCCTGCGTCCTAAAGTGTGTCGCTCCGTTACACCCGGTGACGCGCGAAGGAGACCAGCCGTGACATCCACAGGAACGAAGGCGCGCACGCGCTCCACCGGCCTGACCGGCCTCACCAATCTCTCCGTGCTCGCGCCGCTGCGCAGCGACATGGTGCCCAGCGTGGAGGCGATCAGCCACGTGGCCCGCCTGCGCAAGGTGCTCGACGCGCTGCATGCCTCGCGCCAGAACCTGCGCGAATCGGAGCTGCTGTCGGTGTTCCCGGACGTGATCGGGCGCTTCGGCATCATCCACGGCTTCCGCTACGCGCTGGTGCCGCCGGACTCCATGCCGCAAGGCCTGCCGCCTTCCTTCGGCACCTGGCGCCTCTCGCTCAACGTGACCTTCGACGGCGGCTGGGAACCGTACATGCGCGTGATCCAGCGCGACATCGGCCCGCTGCTGGACCTGCTGTTCTGCCATTCGCCCACGTATCCGGGTTCGCGCGCGGCCACCTTCGACGCGTTCTGCGACTGGGTGCGCAGCAACGAGGTGGATGCCGGCCTCTTCTATACGAACTCGTCGATCACCTGCGAAGACGCCGGCTACCTGGGGCGCCTCGAGGCCATGCAGCGCGATGGCAAGACGGACCTGGAACTCGCGCGGCACCGGCAGCCCTCGGCGGTCGAACGCACCCGGACCATGCTGGTGGAAGCCTGGAAGAACCCCACGCGCGCGCTGGCCCTTCCCTTCCGCACGCTCAAGGGCCTGTACCGCATTGCTGCCTACTTCCCCCGCAACGACAGGTTCGGCGACCCGCTGGGCGACGAGGCGGTGCTGCGCCGGTTCGCGCAGCACGTGCTGGGCGATCCCATCCTGTTCATGCGGGAGGTGGAGGCGAAGGCCGCCGCGCTGCCGGCGGCGCATCCGCTGAAACAGGCATGGGAAGGGGCGAAGCAGGCGTTCGCCGAGGAACTCGAGTGGCTGCAGTGGAACAAGCCACCCCAGGTACCCAAGAGCGCGCCGGACATCGTCGACCCCCAGCTGCTCCAGTCGCACATGCTGGACGACGGGCGCGTGACGCACGGGTGCATGGCGCTGCTGCGGGTTCAGGACGCGCGGGACCCGAAGGTCGTGCAGGCGGCACGCCAGACGCTGGCCGGCTTCGCCGGCCTCTGCGGCCCGGTGACGAAGGGCGGCATCGGCCATCTCGTCGCCCTCACGTACCCGGGCCTGCAGGCGCTCGGCTTCTCGCAGGACACGCTCGACACGCTGCCGCAGGATTTCCTCGAAGGCATGGAAGCGCGCGCCGCGCTGCTGGGGGACGTGCGCACCAACCATCCGGACCGCTGGACCCGGCCGCAGCTCCTGAACGGCGGCAGCGGCCAGCGCGTCGACCTCAAGACGGTGCACGTGGTCGTGCAGCTGCGCATCGACGACCCGTCGGAAAAGGAGTTGCTGCACCCCGCCCTCCTGGCGGCCGCGAAGAAGCTCGATGGTGGAGGCCTGTACCTCCAGGCCGTGGAGGCCTTGCGCAGCTACCGCAACGCGAACGGGGACGTGGTCGGGCACCTCGGTGTTGCAGACGGCGTCAGCCAGCCGTCGTTGTCCTGCCAGCCGCAGAAGGGCGGAACGTTCCATGACGACGCCGTCCGCTCGGGCGAGCTGCTGCTCGGTCGTGCCAATGCCCGCGGCGACGCTGCACCTTCCGTGCAGGACCCTTTCCTGCAAGACGGCAGCTTCCTCGTCGTGCGCAAGCTGCGCCTGTTCATGGACCGGCTCGACAAGGTGGCGCCCCCCGGACAACAGGGCATGAAGCTGCTCGAGAAGATGTTCGGGCGCGGCGCCGGCGGCGCCCCCTTGCACGGCCTGCCCGCAAACGGCAAGCACCCCAACGACTTCGCCTTCGACACGCAGGAGGCCAGCGACGCCTGCCCGTACCACTCGCACATCCGCCGCTCCAACCCGCGGGACGGGCGGCCGTACACGCCCCGCATCCTGCGCCGCGGCATGTCCTACGGCCCGGAGTCCACGAAGGACCGGACCACCGACCGCGGCGTGATGTTCATGGCCTATTGCGCCAGCATCACCGAGCAGTTCGAGACCATCCAGCGCTGGGTCGCCGGCGGCAACAGCAGCGGCGTAGGCTCGGCGCAGGGCGACCCGCTGCTGCGCGTGCCGCAGGAAGGCGAGAAGTACACCTTCCGCTACGTGGAGAAGGAGACCGTGCCGGCGCCGGCCCCGGGCGTCCAGCCGCCGGACAAGTTCGTGGTGCAGCGTGTGGAGTTCGACGACCAGCCGCTGGTGCAGCTCCAGTGGGGGCTGTACACCTTCGTGCCGTCGCTCGCCGCGCTGCGATCCCTCGACCAGTTCGCCGTGCCGCGCCCGCCCGCGGCCGCTGCTGCGGCGGCCACGGCACCGGCCTTCGACCCCGAAGCCGCCGACCTGGAAGCCGTGCGCTCGCTCGTCGAGGACCGCGAGAAGAACGCCCTCGTCTGGGAATGGGTGCGCACCAGGAACCCGGCGGCGCCGCAGAATCGTGCGTACGGCAAGCTCCTGGGCACGCACGACGAGGTGCTCGCGGTGATGAAGGACGACGGCACCAGCTACTCCGTGCACGGCTACGGCGTGCGCAAGGGCTTGTCCATCGGCCCGAACCTGCTGGGCATGGACCCGAACGACGCGCAGCGAAAGCAGGAGCTGCCGGTGAGGGACGCGATCGCCCGCATCACGGAGTCCGTTGCCTTCGCGACCGCCCTGACCGAGGTCGACAAGGCACTGGCGAAGATCCTCCCCATCCCCAGCGCGCCCGGCGACCCGGCCCGGCGCCCCCTCGACCTGGTCACGTTCAGCGACGACGTCCTCGCCGGTGTGTGCACGGCCTTGTTCGGCGTGCCCGATGGCACGCACCTGGCCACCGGCGGGCGCCGTCCGGGCCGTCCCGAGAAGCCCCGCTGCCCCGGCAGCCTGGGCAGCGCCTCGCGCTACATCTTCGGCCCGCATCCGCGCACCGAGGTCGTGGAGGAAGGCCAGGCGCACGGGGACGCGGTCCGCAAGGCGGTGGCCGCCTGGTACGCAACCAGGCCGTCCCTGGCCAATGCGCCGCTGTCGGCCGACATCGAGAAGGAACTGCAGGCCCAGGGCGTCACGGCCGACCGCATCGCCGACAACATCGCCGGCACGATGCTCGGCTTCACTCCCACGGTGCAAGGCAACTTCCTGCGCGTGATGGAAACCTGGATCAACGAGGAGAAGTCCTTGTGGGACCACCAGCAGGTGCTCTTCGAACACTCGCCCGACAAGCAACTCACCCTGGGCCAGGCGGACACCGCGTTGCGCCGCCGGATGCTGGACGCGATGCGCAAGCACCCGGTCCCCGAGCTTCTCTGGCGCAGCCCTGTCGGTAGCGACCGCAAGGCCGACACGACGAACACCTACCGCCGCGTCGTGCTCGGCATCGGCTCCGCGATGACGAACCCGAAGGCACCCGACGAGCTCCTGTTCGGGCGCGACTGCCCCGCGTCGGAGAAGCCGACGGTCCACGGCTGCCCCGGCTACGAGATGGCCATGGGCGTCCTTCTCGCGATGATCGGCGGCGTGCTCAAGGCCGGCACCTTGCGACCGACCGGCTCGCCCGTGCTGCTGGTGATCACCGACCGCGAGTGACTTCCCCGCGCAGTGCCTCGGCCTGCGCGAGATGCCACTCCATCCGCAGCCGCGAGAAGGCGGCGGCGGCTTCGTCCAGCAAGCCCAGGGCCCGCGCTTCTTCCCCGGCACGCAGCGCAACCCGTGCCGCGCAAAGCTGCATCCCCGCGATCTCGTGCACCGAGCCGCGCTGTTGCGCCGCCCGCATGCCCCAGCGCAGGTAGCGCTCCGCCCGTCCAGGCGCGTGCACCACCGCATCCAGCGCCAGCGCCCGGCACGCCATGGGCAGCCCCAGCAAGTCGCGCTCGCGCCCGCGCCGCAAGGCCTGCAAGGCATGCGCCCGTCCTTCCTCGCGACGGCCCATCGCGAGCAGGCCGTCGGCCAGCCAGCCGTGGTACAGCGAGCGGTACAGGCAGCTGTCGCGCGGCCGCAGCCAGTCCAGCACTTCCACGATGGTGCCGATGCTGTCCGGGCGGCCCTCGAGCATCCACTCCGCATACGCGCCCATCGCCCGCGCGATCGACATCTGCGCGAGGCTCTGCGTGCGCTCGGCCACGCGCCACGAAGCCGCCGCCGCATCGCGCGCTTCCTGCCAGCGGCCCTGCCACAGCAGCACGGCGCTGCGCCAGCCTTCCACGGTGGCGCCCACTTCGTGCGTCACGTCCTCGATGCAAGCGGCCGCCTCGTCGAAGCAGCCGTAGGCGCCGTCGAAGTCGCCGCGCTCGGCGAGCAGGTAGGCGCGGCACACCAGCGAGAAGGCCAGGCCGACGTTGGTGCGGCCCTTGTGGTGGCGGCGCTTCACCACGATCGCCTCGTCCAGCAGGGGCAACGCGCGGTCGTAGAGGGCCGCCGCGCAATACGCTTCACCCAGCAGGGCCACGGCGAAAGGCTCCAGCTTCGCGTCCCCGGTCGCGCGTGCCGCGGACAGCGCCAGCTCGCCATGCCGGATGGCGGCGCGCGTGTCGCCCAGCGAATAGCACATGTAGCCGATCCAGTGATGCACGCGCCCCACCGTGGAGGCATCGCCATGCTCCTGCGCGAGTGCGATCGCGCGTTGCCCGAGCGCGAGCTCGCTGCGCACCGGGTCGAAGACGCACACGCGCCCCAGGCGCTGCACGATGCCCACCCAGCGCAAGGCGCTCTCCGGCGTCTGCGGCAGCTTGTCCAGCGAGGCGAGCGCGAGCCGGTAGAGCGCGCGGGCGCGGTCCAGCGCGGAGAGCGACAGCGCCTTGTCGGCCGCCTGCTCCGCGCAATCCGCGGCGCGGGCCGCGTCGCCGCCGAGGTCGTAGTGGAGCGCCATGGCTTCGAGCGCGTCGTCGCGCGACTCGCCCGAGGTGTGCTGGCGCAGCGCTTCGGCGATCCGCAGGTGCAGCGCCTGCCGCGCGTGCAGGCCCACCGAGTCGTAGAGGATGTCGCGCGTCACGCCGTGCTTGAAGCGCAGCGTGCCGGCCCGTTCACCCGCGAAGAGGAAGTCGCGCTCGACGAGCTGGCCCAGCACGGCGTCGTCGATGCGCCGGCCGGTGAGCGTCTCCAGCAGCCAGGCCGGCACGACGTTGCCGATCACCGCGGCCACCTGCACCAGCTCCTTCTGCGCCGCGTCGAGTCCCTCGGCGCGCGACTGCACGAGCTGGCTCAGCCAGCCGGCGTTCGCGCCGCCGGGCCGGCGCTCCGCCTGCCCGCGCGCCGCGGAGTGGCACAGCTCCTCCAGGAAGAGCGGGTTGCCGCCGGCCGCGTCGCAGATCTTCGCGGCGATGAAGGGGTCCGCGCCAGGGACCCGCGTGGCGACGAGCTGCCGCGACTCGTCGGCGCTGAGCGGCGGCAGGGGAAAGACGTCGTCGGCGGGCATGGGTCCCGTCGCGTCCTGCACGGGGCGCGCGCAGAGCACGACCAGCAGCGGCCAGCCGCGCCGCGTGCGCAGCGAGGCGAGCAGCGAGCGCGAGGCGTCGTCGGCCCACTGCCAGTCGTCGATGGACAGCACCACCGGCTGCTCGCGGGCGACCGGCTCCAGCACCTGCTCGAACGCCGTCGCCGACGCGGCTTCGGCGCCCAGCGCCTGCAGCATGTGCCGGAAGGGTTCGGACGGTTCGCCGCCCAGCGTGCCTTCGCAATAGCCGCGCAGGACGAAGCAGCCGCGCTGCAGCGCACCGGCCAGGAACTGGTCGACCAGCCGCGTCTTGCCCTGGCCGGGAGGCGCCACGATCGCGACGGTGCGCGCGTGCCCGGCCATGGCTTCGTCGAGCGCGGCGTCCAGCCGCGCCAGCTCCGCCGCACGGCCGAGGAACTCGGTGCCCGCCCGCCATGCGGCCTTCACGGCCTCGGACGATCCGGCCCGCGCGTCCACCTTGTAGACCAGCACCGGGTCGCTGCGGCCGCGCACCTCCAGCTGCTGCGGCGGGCTCGTCACGAAGAAGCGGCGTGCCGGCCCGAGCGCGGCTTCGCTCACCAGGATCTCGTGCGGCCCGGCTGCTGCGGCCAGGCGGGCGGCGGTGTTGGTGACGGGGCCGAGCAGCTCGCGCTTGCCGAGGATGGCGCGACCTTCGCGCACGAGCACCAGGCCGGAATGGACGCCGCTGTGCAGCGAGGGCGCGAGCCCGTCGGGCAGCGGCGTCGCCAGGCAGCGCACGCGTTCGTGCATCTCCAGCGCGGCTTGCACGGCGCGGCGGCCCGCATCCTCGGCGCGGCCGGCCAGGCCGAAGCTGGCGAGGACGCCATCGCCCTGCACCTGCTCGACCTCGCCGCCGTGGCGCTCGATCACGTCCTGGTAGATGGCGTGCACGTCGGCGATGAGCGCCGCATAGTGCTCCTGCTCCATCCGCTCCGCGAGGGCGGTGGAGTGCGAGAGGTCGGCGAAGAGCAGCGTGAGATATCGCCGCTCCTCGCGCGTGCCGGACAGGTCGCTCTGCGCTGCGTGCACCATCACCCCCTGCTGGTACGGCGGGATCATAGCCACGGCGCCGTCCGTTCGTCTCGAAGAATCTGTAGGTACCGGCCTACAACCCCTCATTGGTCGAGCTTCCACAATCGCCGGCTGGAGACACGATGTGACGTACGACGAAGCTCCCGAGGCAGCCGAGCCCGGCGCCCTCCGCTGGCCCGGCGCGGGAGGCCACACGGCTCCCTTCCCGGCGGACGCCTTGCGCGAGCCGCGCCTGCAGGCCGCGCTCACTGCGGGCCGCGTCGCGGCCTGGCACAGCGACCTGCGCACGCGCGAGCGCTGGTGGTCGCCCGAGATGTTCACCGTCCACGGGCTGGCGGGCGCCGATGAAGTGCCGTCCGATTACATGGCACTGGTGCACCCGGACGACCGCGCGACGGTGGAGGCGGGCTTCGCGCAGTCGATCCGCGCGGGCGGGCACGAGGTGCAGTACCGCGTGCGCTGGCCGGACGGCAGCGTGCACTGGGTCGAAGGCGTGGGACGTTCCAGCGTGGACGCCGACGGCCGCCCGCTGGCGATCACGGGGACCTGCGCGCTGATCGACGCGCGCAAGCGGGCGCAGTCCGACCTGCAGTTCCTCGCGCGCGCCAGCGCCGAACTGGCCTCCACGACCGACTACGAGGAGACCCTCGGACGCGTGGTCGCGATGGCGGTGCCGCACTTCGCCGACTGGTGCGCCGTCGACATGGTGGACGCCGATGGCGAGTTGCGCCGCCTGGCCGTCGCCCACGCCGACCCGGCGAAAGTGGAACTCGCGCGGCAGTTGCACCGCCGCTACCCGCCGCTGCGCGACGGGCCCGCGGGCGCGTGGAACATCGTGCGCACCGGCGTGCCGGAAATGATCCCGGAGATCGGCGACGAGCTGCTGGAACGGAGCGCGCGCGACGCGGAACACCTGGCCGCCCTGCGTTCGCTGGGCCTGCGTTCGTACATGGGCATTCCCATCGCGGCGCCCGGCGGCGTGCTGGGCGTGATGGTGTTCGTGTCCTCCGATTCGCAGCGCGTGTACGGCAGGGACGACTTCGAGCTGGCGAGCGACCTCGTGGCCCGCGCCTCGGTCGCGATCCAGAATGCACGGCTGTTCCGCGCGCTGCGCGAGTCGGAAGCGCGCCAGGCCTTCCTGCTGTCGCTCACCGACGTCCTGCGCGGCACCGCGCCGCACGCGGACATCCTGGGCCGCGTGTGCGCGATGCTGGGGCGGCACTTCGGCGTGGACCGCGTGGGCTACGGCCACGTCGACGAGACGCTGGACCTGATCGACTACGACGTGTGCTGGACCGACGGCACCGTGCCCACGTTGCTCGGTCGCTTCCCTGCGAGCGCCTTCGGCCCGCAGGTGATCGCGCGCCTGCGCGCCGGCGAGGCGATCGCCATCGCCAACGTGCGCGAGCATCCCCTCACCAGCGAGCAGGGCACGGTGAAGACCTCGCACGAGGTGGACACGCGGGCCGTCCTGGTGGTGCCCCTGTTCAAGGCGGGCAAGCTGCGCACCATCGTGTACCTGAACCAGCGGGCGGCCCGTGCGTGGACGGCCGATGAGGTCTCGCTGATGGAGGATGTGGCCGAGCGCACGCGCGAGCTGATCGAGCGCGGGCGCGCGGAGGAGGCGCTGCGCGCGAGCGAGGCGCGCTGGCGCGGCCTGTTCGAGCGCATGGCCGAAGGCTTCTTCGTGGCCGAGGCGATCCGCGGCGACGACGGCCGCATGCACGACTTCCGCTTCCTGGAGGCGAACAACGCCTTCGAGAAGCTCACCGGCGTGCCGGCGGCCACGGCCGTGGGCCGCGCGCTCTCCGAAGTGATCCCCGGCGTGCAGCGGGAGCTGGTCGACACGTACGCGCGCGTGGTGGACACGGGCGAGCCCGCCGAATTCGAGGTGACGATCCCCGCCCTCGACGACCGCTGGTACGAGGCACGCGCCCGCCGCGTCGGGCCCGGGCAGTTCTCGGTGCTGTTCCTGGAGATCACCGAGCGCAAGGTGGCGCAGCTGGAGCAGCAGCGCGTGGCGGAACGCTACCGCACGCTGTTCGAATCCATCGACGAAGGCTTCTGCATCCTCGAAGTGCTGTTCGACGCGCAGGAGCGTCCCGTCGACTACCGCTTCCTGGAAGTGAACCCGGCGTTCGCCCGCCAGGCCGGCCTGGTGGATGCGGTGGGCCGCACCATCCGCGAGATGGTGCCGGACATCGAGTCGAACTACATCGAGAACTACGGCCGCGTCGCGCTCACGGGTGAGGCGATCCGCTTCGAGAGCCAGGCACGGGCGCTGAACAAGTGGTTCGACGCGTTCGCCTTCCGCGTCGGCGACCCGCAGCGGCGCCGCGTGGCGCTGCTGTTCACCGACATCACCGAGCGCAAGCACGCGCAGGACGCGCTGCTGGAGCGCGAAGCCGAATTGCGCGAGGCGCAGCGCCTGGCGGGCATCGGCTCCTGGTACTGGGACCCCGCGCGCGACCGCACGGTGGCGTCGCCCGAGCTGCTGCGCATCTTCGGCATGGAGCCGGGGGACGAGCTGCCGCCCTTCCGCGACCAGCGCGGCACGCTGTACGTCCCGGAAGACTGGGACCGCCTGAATGCCGCGGCGCAGGCGGCCGTGGCCGAAGGGACCTCGTATTCGGTGGACGTGCGCGCCCTGGGCAAGGGCCGCCGGCTGTGGGTGACCGCCCGCGGCGCGGCGGTACGCGATGCCGAAGGACGCATCGTGGCGCTGCGCGGCACGCTGCAGGACATCAACGAGCGCAAGCAGATCGAGGAGGCGCTGCGCGAGGCGGATGCGCGCAAGGACGAATTCCTCGCGACCCTCGCGCACGAGCTGCGCAATCCGCTCGCACCGCTGCGCAACGGCCTGGCCGTCCTGGGCCGCTCGGAGGCGGGCAGCGCCGCCTCGCTGCGCGCCCGCTGGTCGACGCCGCCGGCCACAGGCTGGAGTTGCAGCTGCCGCCTGCGCCCGTGCTGCTCGACGTGGATTCCACGCGCATGGCGCAGGTGTTCTCCAACCTCCTGAACAACGCGGCCAAGTACACGCCGGCCGGCGGCCGCATCACGCTGGAGGCGCACGCGCAGGGCGAGCAGATGCTGCGCGTGGTGGTGGCGGACGACGGCGTCGGCATTCCCGCCGACATGCTGGAGCGCGTCTTCGAGCTGTTCACGCAGGTCGGCGGCGCGTTGCAGCACGCGCAGGGCGGTCTGGGCATCGGCCTGTCGCTCGCGCGGCGGCTGGTGGAACTGCATGGCGGCCGCATCCATGCGGAGAGCGCCGGCCCGGGCCAGGGCAGCCGCTTCGTCATCGACCTGCCGATGGTGGAGGCGCAGGCCGGGACCGACGCCGGTGAGGACGCGGGCACGCGCGCGCGGCTCGGTGGCGAGCGGCAACGCATCCTGGTGGTCGACGACAACAAGGACGCCGCCGAAACCCTGGGCATGCTGCTGGAGCTGGAGGGCCATGCCGTGCGCCTGGCCCATTCCGGCGGGGAAGCCCTGGAGCTGGCCGGGCGCGAACGCCCGGACATCATCTTCCTGGACATCGGCCTGCCCGACGTGGACGGCTACCAAGTGGCGATGTCGCTGCGCGCCCGCGCGGACCTGCGCGATGCCTACCTCGTCGCCCTCACGGGATGGGGCGCCGAGCGTGACCGCGAGCGCTCGCGCGCGGCCGGCTTCCAGCTGCATCTCACCAAGCCGGTGAGCGCCGAAGACATCGCGAAGGCCCTCGCGCGGCCCTGAGGCTCAGCCAAGGGGCCTCCTCCTTCAGGAGGAGGCGGCCTGCTCCTTCGGAGAAATACCTGTGTCGGAACCCATTCCGGTCAAGGACTTCGTCTGGGCCGCCGGTTCGTGCTGCGTCGTATTTCTTCGTGCCGACATGAAGCGCACCGTCGTCCATTCCGTCTTCGCGCTTGCACTGGTCGGGGCCGCTCATGCCGGCCACGACCGCGAACGAAGCGCGGCCATGCTCGATCCCGAGGCGCGCCGGTTCGCTTCAGGCTGGCTGGGGTGCGCCGTCGGCGCAACCCAGCCTACGTGCCTGCAGGCGCGCAGCCGCCCGTTTGCCGCCTTTCGTGCAGCCGCCCGTAGGCAGGGTTTCGCGCAGCGAACCCCAGCAACGCCTCGCCAGCAGGCCGGTAGACTCCACCTCCACGGGAGGTGAGGCGTGGCGGTATTCCCTCAAGGCAAGACGCGCATCCGTGAGCGCGTGCGTGGCGGCGAGCGGCGCGTGTTCGAAGCATTGGCCAGGCAGCTGGAAGACGACTACACCGTCTGGCACAACATCCCCATCCTCGGTTCCAGCCGCGAGCCCGATTTCCTCGTCCTGCATCCGCAGCGCGGCCTGCTGATCCTGGAGGTGAAGGACTGGAAGCTCTCGACGATCGTCGAGGCGAACCCGCTGCGCGTGCACCTCCACACGGAGCGGGGCGAGGTCGCCACGCTGCATCCGCTCTCCCAGGCGCGGGCGTATGCGCTGGACGTCCATCACCTCCTGGAGAAGCATCCCGCGCTGTGCCACCAGGAAGGCCCGCACCAGGGCAAGGTGATCCTGCCCTGGGGCTGGGGCGCGGTGCTCTCGCACATCAAGCGCGCGGACGTCGAAGGCAAGCCCGATTTCCAGAACGTTTTCGACCCGGCGCGGGTGCTGCTGGCCGACGACCTCGCGGAGGACGTCGATCCCATGGCGTTCCAGGAGCGCCTCTGGGGCATGTTCACGGTGCACTGGCGCCCTGCCCTCACCCTGCCGCAGCTGTCGCTGGTGCGCGGCCTGCTCTTTCCGGAACTGCGGCTGGGGGAACAGCAGTCGCTGCCGCTGAATCCGTCATTGCCCGCGCTCGTCGTGCGTGACGTGCTGCAGGTGATGGACCAGCACCAGGAGGCGATCGCCCGCACGCTCGGCGAAGGCCACCGCCTCATCCACGGTCCCGCGGGTTCGGGCAAGACCATGCTGCTGATCTTCCGCGCGGTGCACCTGCAGGCCGCCGCGCGGCCGGAGAAGCCCATCCTGGTCCTTTGCTACAACAAGGCGCTGGCGGACCGCATCGATGCGATCCTGCGGATGAAGGGTGTCGGGCCGGCGGTGCAGGTCCGGACGTTCCACAGCTGGGCGCGGGAGCTGGTCCGCACCTACCAATTGGGGAGCGTCGACCATCTCAAGGGAGACGAGTGGTCGGACGCGGTCACGCGCCTCGCCTGTGATGGCATCGCCTCGTCCCGCGTGCCGCAAGGCCAGTACACCGCCTTGCTGATCGACGAGGCCCACGACCTCGCGGACGATTGGATTGCTGCCGCGGTGAAGATGGTGGATCCCGCCACGCGCTCGCTGCTGGTGCTGTACGACGATGCGCAGTCCATCTACCAGAAGAAGCGGCGCAAGCTGAGTTTCGCGAAGCTCGGCGTCGAGGCGCGAGGCCGCACGGAGATCCTCAGGATCAACTACCGCAACACGCGCGAGGTGCTGTCGGTGGCGCTGGAGTGTGCGCGCTCCATCCTGCAGGAGCGCGCAACCACGGACGGCGACGACATCCCGCTGGTGCTGCCGGAGTCGGCCGGCCGCTCCGGACCATTGCCCGTGTTCCGCCGATTCGACAGCGTGACGTCGGAGTTGCGCGCGGTGGTCGACAAGGTGAAGGACCTGCTCGGCGAAGGCACGCGAGCCCGGGACATCGTCGTGCTCGCGCGCCAGTGGTGGCCGCTGGAGAAGCTGCAGGAGCTCCTGGACGGCGCCGGCATAGCGGCGGTTCTCACGCGGGAGCATCGCCGCGGCGAGGAGCGCGCGGAGGACGCCGTCACCTTGACGACGCTGCACAGCAGCAAGGGGCTGGAGTTCCCGGTGGTGCTGCTTGTCGCGCTCAACCTGCTCGACGCGCGCGAAGACGAGTTCGCCGAGGAAGTGCGGCTGCTGTACGTGGGCATGACGCGCGCGACGCACGAACTGCACCTGAGCGCGAGCGGGCCGAGCCCGTTCGCGGATTCGGTGGAGGCTGCGATCGCGCGGCTCTGAACTTGCAAGGATGGCGGCTCGGCACGCGGACGCTGCTCCTGGCCTCGTAGGACCTTCGTCCAATACGACACACGCGCGCGATGCCCGACAGTCGCGCGATGTCCCGCATTCCCACCCTCCTCCTCGCGGCGCTGTGCCTGGCGCCTTCCTTCGTTCTCGCGCAGCCGCTGGAAGGGCGGCTGAAGAAGGTGCAGGAGACGCGCTCCATCGCAGTGGCCTACCGCACCGACGCCCTCCCCTTCTCCTTCGAGGACAAGGAGAAGAATCCGGCCGGCTACACGGTGGACCTGTGCCGCGCCGTCGTCGCCGGCATCGAGCGACAGCTGGGCGCGGGCCCGCTGCAGGTGCGGTGGGTTCCGGTGACGGTGCAGACGCGCTTCACCGCCATTTCGAGCGGGCAGGCCGACATGGAGTGCGGCGCCAGCACGGTGACCCTCGGGCGCAAGAAGGAAGTGGGCTTCTCCTCGCTCGTGTTCGTGGACGGCACCGGCCTGATGGTGATGAAGAGCACGCCCGGCTACTCGCTGCTGGCGCTCGCCGGCAAGAAGATCGGCGTGATTCGCGGCACCACCAACGAGCGTGCGCTGGCCGACGCGATGAAGGCGCTGTCGGTCGCGGCGACCGTGGTGCCGCTGCAGTCGCGCGACGAAGGCCTGGCGCAGTTGGAGTCCGGCGCCATCGACGCCGTGGCCAGCGACCGCGTGCTGCTGCTGGGGATGGTGGCGAAGGCGAAGGATCCGTCCAAGGTGGTGCTGCTCAGCGAGGCGCTCTCGTACGAGCCCTATGCCATCGCGCTGCCGCGCGGCGACTGGGCGATGCAGCAGGCGGTGGATGCGGCCCTGGCGCAGGTGTTCGCAAGCTCGGCGATCAAGGAGATCTACCTGAAGTGGTTCGCGGGGCTGGGCGAGCCGGGGCCGGCGCTGCAGGTGATGTATGGGTTGGGGATCCTGCCGGAGTGAGCGGGGATCGGTGGGGTTCGCTGGCGCTCACCTTCCGTGGCTTCGCCACGCCACCCTACGAGAAGCAGGCCGCACGATGTTTGTAGGGTGGCGGCGCGCCAGCGCCGGAAGGTGAGCGGCAGCGAACCCCACCGACCCCCTATTTGCGCCAGAACTGCGGCGTCAGCAGCACCAGCACCGACATCAGCTCCAGCCGTCCCAGCAGCATCCCGAAACTCAGCACCCACAGCTGGAAGTCGTTCAGCACGCCGAAGTGCCCCGCCGGCCCCACCGACCCCAGGCCCGGGCCGATGTTGTTCACGCACACGATCACCGCCGAGAACGCGGTGACCAGGTCCAGCCCCGACAGCAGCATCACCAGCGTCAGCCCCACGATGCTCGCGCCGTAGATCAGCATGTACGCGAGCACCGCCGCGATCACCGTTGCCGGGACCGTGCCGCCGCCCAGCGTCACCGGGTTCACCGCACGCGGGTGGGTGATGCGCACCAGCTCGCGCCGCGCCTGCTTCAGCAGCAGGAGCATGCGGACCATCTTGATCCCGCCGCCCGTGGAGCCCGCGCAGGACGCGAAGCAGCCCAGGAAGATCATCAGCACCGGGCCGAAGGCGGGCCACAGCGCATAGTCCGTCGACGCATAGCCGGTGGTGGTGGCGAGCGAGACGACGTGGAACGCCGCCACGCGCAACGCCGCCAGGTAACTGTCGTAGTTCCCGTGCGCCACGAGCACCACGGTGACGGCCACGGTGGCCACCACCAGCACCGTGACGTACGAGCGCACCTCCGCATCCCGCGCCAGCACGCCGAGCGAGCGGTTGCGCCACACCGCGAAGTAGCGCAGGAAGCTCACACCCGCCAGCGTCATGAAGACGATCGCCACTGCCTCGATCGCCGGCGAATCCCAGTGCGCGAAGCTCTTGTCGTGCGGGGAGAAGCCGCCCAGGCCCATGGTGGTGCACATGTGCATGAAGGCATCGGCCCAGCTCATGCCCGCGACGCGGTACGCCACCAGGCAGGCCACCGAGAACATGAAGTAGACCGTCCACAGCCCGCGCGCGGTCTCCGCGATGCGCGGGGTGAGCTTGTCGTCCTTCAGCGGCCCGGGCGTCTCCGCGCGGTACAGCTGCATGCCGCCGAGACCCAGCAGCGGCAGCACGGCCACCACCAGCAGGATGATGCCCAGCCCGCCGATGTACTGCAGGAAGCAGCGCCACACGTTCACCGACACCGGCAGGCCGTCGAGCCCGATCAGCGCCGTGGCGCCGGTGGCGGTCAGCGCGCTCATGGCTTCGAAGTACGCCGGGGCCCACGTCATGCGCGGCACCGTGAACATCAGCGGCACCGCGGCGCAGGCCGGCAGGACGATCCACACCAGCGTCACGAGCAGGAAGCCGTCGCGGGCCAGCAGTTCGCGCGTGTGGTGGCGCAGCACCCATCGCATCAGCAGGCCCACGCCGCCGGTGAGGAGGAGCCCGCCGGCCCACACGCGTGCTTCCGCCATCTCGCCCGTGCCCACCGCCCAGGCCAGTGGCACCAGGAAGGCGGCGGCGAAGCCCACGAGCACGCGCGCGAGCACCGCCAGGACGGGTTGCAGGCTGTCCATGTCAGAGGAAGGTGGCGCTCACCTGGAACAGGCGCTCCACCTCGCGCACCTGGCGTTTCTGGGGAATGAAGATGACCAGGTGGTCGTCGCTTTCGATCAGGGTGTCGTGGTGGGGCAGCAGCACCTGCTGCGCCGCGCCGTCGCCGCGCACGATGGCGCCCACCTCCACGCCGGCCGGCCAGGCCACCTGCTCGATGCGCCGGCCCACCAGTTTCGAGGTGCGCCTGTCGCCGCGCGCCACGCCTTCCAGCGCCTCGGCCGCGCCGCGGCGCAGCGAGTGCACGGCCTGCACGTCGCCGCGGCGCACGTGCGTGAGCAGCTCGCCGATGACGGTCTGCGCAGGGGACAGCGCGATGTCGATCGTGCTGCCCTGGATCAGGTCGACGTAGGCGCGCCGGTTGATCAGGGCCAGCACGCGCTGCGCGCCCAGGCGCTTGGCCAGCATGGCGGAGAGGATGTTGTCCTCGTCGTCGCTGGTGAGCGCCAGGAACATGTCGACGTGCTCCACGTTCTCGTCGGAGAGCAGTTCCTCGTCGGTACCGTCGCCCTGCAGCACCAGCATGTCGCCGGGCAGCTCGCACGCCAGGTACTCGCAGCGCTTGGTGTCGCGCTCGATCACCTTCACCTGGTACTCGCCGGCCAGCATGCGCGCGAGCCGCAGGCCGACCTTGCCGCCGCCGGAGATCATCACCCGCTTCACCGGCTGCTCGCTGCGGTGCATGGCGCGCAGCACCGCGCGCACGTGCTCGCGGTCGGCGAGGAGGAAGATCTCGTCGCCGGGCAGGAGGCGGGTGGCGCCTTCGCAGCGCAGCAGCCGTTCCTGCCGGTACAGGGCCACCAGGCGCATCTGCGCTTCGGGGAACAGCTGGCGGAACTCCCCGATCGTCTGGTTGACGACGGGGCTGCCGTGCGCGGCGCGCACGGCCACCAGCAGGACGCGGCCGCCGGAGAACTCCAGCACCTGCAGCGCCTCGGGATAGTCGATCAGCTTGCGGATGTAGCGCACCACCGACTGCTCGGGGCGGATGACGTGGTCGACCGCGAAGCCCTCGCGGGCCAGCAGCGCGTCGCCTTCCTGCAGGTCGTCGGTGCGCAGGCGCGCGATGGTGGTCGGGATGTTGAACAGGTCCGTGGCGACCTTGCAGGCGACCAGGTTGGTCTCGTCCAGCGAGGCGCAGGCGATCAGCATGTCGGCGTCGTCCGCGCCGGCGCGCTTCATCACCTCGCGGTGGATGCCGTTGCCCGCGACGCCGCGCAGGTCCAGGCGTTCCTCCAGTTCCCGCAGCCGCTGCGGGTCGGGATCGATGACCGTGATGTCGTTGCGTTCCGAGACCAGGCTCTCGGCGACACTTTCGCCGACGCGCCCGGCGCCGAGGATGATGATGCGCATGGTGTGGGCTGGAGGCCGACCCGCAGCCGGCGCGCGGCCATCATAGCGGCGCCCCGCGCCTTCGGGGCGCGCCCCTCAGGGCGACCTGTGCAGCCTCGGCGCGGACAGCGCCTGCAAGCTCTCCTCGATCGCCCGGTCGACGTCCACCCACCGCCCGGCGAACTGCGCCTTCTCCATCGCCTTCTTCAAGGCGTTGAGATCCTTCACGGACGGTGCCACCTTGATCTGCGCGATGGCGGCAGCCGGATTGCCGGCGCGCAGGACGGCGAGGATCTTGTCGGGCCAGGGGGAGGGGCGCATCAGAGTTTGCGGGTGAACTCGCATTGTGCATGCGCGCGTCCGGCCTCGCCGGGCGTAACTACTTGAACATGCAGCTCCGTGCAAGCTCGTCTCTCCCGATGCGATCCACCACGGGCAAGAATGAAATGCGCCGCACAGGGAGGCGAAACATTTCGCCACAGCTGTCCGGCAGGTTTGGACAGCCGGTCCGTCCATCGGCGGACGGCTCGTGTGCGCTTCCCTCGTTCACTTGTTTGGGGAGAACGCATGAAGTCCTCCGGATGGCTGTTCGTGGCGTGCGCGCTCTGCATCGCCGGCGCTGCCGCTGGCCAGTCGATCGACGTCAATCTCCTGAGCAAGGAGAAGATCCAGGCGAACTGCGAGCTGAACACGTACGTCGGGGCGGAGGATTGCGTCGGCCGCCTGATCCCGACGCTCAACTACCGCGCCGCGTACTACGCAGCAGACAACGCGACGTACATCGTGAGGGTGACCTACGACGCACTCAACAACCCTGCCGCCAGGCCCTCGAGCTTCGGGAGCGGGTTTCTGGTCGATCGGGACCGCGGCTTCGTGATCACGGCCAAGCACGTCCTGGTCGGGAACCGGGACTGGACGAGCCTGCTGCAGTCCACCACGAACCAGTTCGCAAACCTTGATACGGCCATCGAAGACACCCTCAGCCGCACTGCAAGAATCGAGCTGCAAACGTCCGACGGCATGTACCCGATGCCGACTCGGCTGGTAGCCATCGATCGAGACTCCGATCTCGCGCTCCTGCAGATCACCAATCTCAACGCGATCCAGCTCTCCAACTTCAAGGCCTTGTTTCAGGCCATACCGCTGGTCCCGGAGGGCAAGGGTTGCAGCGACCTGAAGGTGATCGCCATCGGCTTCCAGGAGGCGGGGGCGGGGGTGATGGAGCGTCGACGGCCGGACGAATTCACCAAGGCCGAGTGCCTGCTGCAGGCGGGCACCTACTACATCGGCATGCTGAAGCACAGGATTCCGCTCCTCACCACCGGACTGAAATTCACTGCGGGAAACAGCGGCGGGCCTGTGCTGAACGAGCAGTTCCAGGTGGTGGGTGTCGTCTCCGGGGCGAAAACGAATCTCGGGGACAGCATCAACAACTACTTCGTACCGGTGTCCGCCGTCAGAAGTTTCCTGAACCGCTTCCGCTAGGAAAGGAACTCATGCCCTCGCGTCGGTCCTTCGTCATGCACCTGGCTGCGGCTGGTGCAGCGGTACACACCGCAGCCTCGCGCGCCCAACAGGCCATCCTCGCCCAGCAGCCGGACCCCAACCAGTTCGAAACGGGCGACCTGGTCTGGCCCAAGCCGGCAGGGGCCTTCATTCCGTACGCCGGCGTGGACCCGAACAAGGCAGCGGTGTCCAACGGCGAACTCGCGGAGGAGGAGTGGCAGAAGCTGCGCGTCGACTTCATTCGCAGCACCCGGGCAAGCGCCGCGCAGGCGACGGCAGAGGACCGCACGTATCAGCTGCAGCTCGCCCAGGTGGTGGAGGACATGACGTATACGTCCTTCATCAACAAGTACGCGGCGGATTCCAGCCCGGAGGATTTCCAGACCTATGGCATCGGGCAGCTCGCCTATGTCGGGCACGTCGCTTTCGTGGAGGTCGACGCCGCCACCAAGACTCCCTACGTGGTCGAAGCTGTCTACGGCAAGAACCTCGCCTGCGAAAGCTGCGTGCAGCGCGTGCGCTATGCCGATTGGCTGAAGGCGCGCGGCGACATCCTCGTCTGGCATGGTCGGCTGAAGAACCTGGATGCTGCCCAGCGGGGGGCCGTGCTGGCGTACGCGAAGTCGCAGCAGAACAAGCCATACAGGTTCTTCAACTTCGACCTGGCGGACGATTCGGGCTTCTACTGCTCCAAGCTGGTGTGGCAGTCAGTGAAGAAGGCCACCGGCGTAGCGATCGATGGCAACGACAACCCGAAACGCGCGATCTGGTTCTCGCCGTTGCAGCTGATGAAGTCTCGTGCGCACATCGGACTCCTTTCCAGCCCGGGGAACTATCGGAACACCTGACGCCAGCGCCGACCATGATGGCGCCCTGAGTGGAAGGGCTCGGAAGCGCCCCTGATGGCCGGGCAGAACCAGGTCCTGCAGATCGCGATCCAGGGCGCACCGATCCACGACGTGCTGGAGTCGCTGGTAATACGACCCGCTGCCGCGCCCTCACGCGGGAGCGGCGGGCCGCCCCTTCCATCCCTGACGCGCAGGTCAGTTGCGGTCCACGCGCAGCGGGCGCGAGGACTGCATGTCGCTGCCGACCGTGCTGTCGTCCGAGCCCGCGCCCAGCGTGCGGGTGTCGATGTTCTTCTGGTCGCCGTCGCGGCCGATGTTCATCTCCACGCCGGGCAGGCCGCGGTCGCTGGCATTGCTGCCGACGTTCATCTCCACGCCCGGCACGCCGTTCTGGTTGCTGGCGGACTGCGATTGCGAAGTCGAAGTGTCGGAGCTGGCCGTGTTGCCGGCAGCGGTGGCGAGCGGCGATTGCAGCGCCATGACGGAAGCGGCGAGCACGGCGGCGACGGACAGGGAAACGTTGCGCTTGTTCATCGGAGATCTCCTTGGTTGCGAATGCAGGAAGGATAGGAACGCGCGCGGCGGATCACGAGGCGACAAAGGCCGGCTTGCATGTGGGATGCATCGGGCCAGCGGCAGGGCAACGGGGTGTGAGTTGGGATGCAGATCGATGCAGCAAAGTCTCTGCTGCCCGGGGCAGGTACCACGAAATGATGATGGTCTTGGCGCGGGGAACCCGTCGCGGAGGCCATGATGGCGAGCTCCGCATCGCCCTGGAGAGCCTGCATGCGCAAGGGGAAGCTTCTCTGCTGGTTGCAACTCGTGACGGCCGCCGTGCTGCTGGCAGGCTGCGCGACGCCACTGCGCCAGGGCGGTGAGCCGCTGGCCGCGTGGGTGCAGGCGATGCCCGAGGCGCGGATGCAGGCGCGCATCGTGATGGCGGCGGGCGATGCGTGTCCCGGGCTGGTGGTGGACGGGCGCACCCTGGCGTCGTCGCTGCGGGCCCGCGGTGCGCCTTCGTCGGCGCAACCCGTGTTCGACATGACCGTGTGCGAGGCGATGCTGCCGACTGGCGCCGCGCACGTGCAGCTCGGCGTCCGGCAACTCCCCGTGCCGAACGCATCGCCGCGCCGCATCGTCGTGCTCGGCGACACCGGCTGCCGCACCGGCGCGGGCCAGCGATGCGACGACCCGCTGGACTGGCCGTTCGCCCGCATCGCGGCCGCCGCCGCGGCGATGCGGCCGGACCTCGTCATCCACGTCGGCGACTACCACTACCGCGAGCAACCCTGCCCCGCCGGCGCGGCGGGCTGCCCCGGCACCCCCATGGGCTACGGCTGGGACGTGTGGCGGGCCGACTTCTTCGCACCGGCGGCGCCCCTGCTCGCAGCCGCGCCCTGGGTCTTCGTGCGCGGCAACCACGAGGAATGCACGCGCGCCGGCCAGGGCTGGCACCGGCTGCTGGTGCCGCAGCGGTACGACGACGCGGCCAATTGCGACGACCGCCAGCCGCGGGGCGCAGGCGACTTCACTGCACCGTACGCCGTGCCGCTCGGCCCCGCGCTGCAGCTCGTCGTGTTCGACTCCGGCACGGCGGGTGACATGGGCCTGCATGCGCAGCAACCCGGTGACGCCCGTGCGCTCGACGTCTACCTCGCGCAGGCGCGATCCGCATCCGAGCTGGCCGCGCGCGCGCCGACCTGGTTCGTGAGCCACCATCCGGTGTTCGGGTACGCGCCGAATCCCGGCAAGCCGCCCCATGCGGGGAATGCTTCGCTGCAGGAGGTGCTGCGGGCGGTGAACGGCGACGCGTACTACCCACCCTCGGTGCAGCTGGGGCTGCACGGGCACGTCCACCTGTTCGAGGCGCTGACGTTCACGTCCGGGCATCCGCCTGCGATCGTGGCGGGGCATGGCGGCGTGCGGCTGGATGCGGACCTGCCGCAGCCGGCGAGTGGCTGGCCCGCGGCCGCGCCGGGCGTGACCCTCGGTCCCGTGCGGCATGCGCGGGAGTTCGGCTTCCTGCTGCTGGAGGCACGCGCAGACGCGTGGAGCGCGACCGCGTATCGCACGGATGGCCACGTGATGCAGGTGTGCGCCGTCGGGCCGGGCAAGGTGCTGGCATGCGACGGAGCCGCGCGCTGAAAAGACCTGGGACTCAGCGCGCCGGCGCGGCACCGGTGCCTGCCAGCGCATCGTCCAGGCACTGTTGTTCGGCGCTGGCCCGTGCAACGTTCAGCGGGCGCGCGCGCTCGTCCGGCAGCGTGCACTCGGTGGAATCCTCGGCTTCCCCCGCAGCCGCCGCGGCGCTGCAGGCGCTGGCCCAGTGGACGTCGTGGATGATCGCGACGTTCTCCCGGCACCACTCCAGCGCGGTGCGGGCCTGCGTACCCGCTGCGGGCAGCGCCTGCCGCGCCGCAGGAGCGACGGCCGCCGGCGCTGGCCCCAAGCGGCTGCCGAGCAGCCCATGCAGCGCAGCCACCCCCACCAGCAGGATCGCTGCCGCCGTGGCGGGGTCGTGCCGGATGCGCATGCGTACACCTGCAGCCGTCGTGCGGCCATGGTACTGCGATCGGCGCCGCACGGGTTCCCCCCGCCCACCAGCGACAATCCCCGGCATGCCCCAAGGCAAGCGCATCTCCCCCGACCTCCCCGCCCCCGTCCTCGAAGCGATCCGCGCCATGGGCACCGCCGCCCGGTCCGCCCGCACCCGTGCCGGCGAAGGCCAGGCCGCCGCGGCCGAGCGCCTGGGCGTGCACGTGCAGACCATCGGCCGCATCGAAGCCGGTGAACCCGGTGTCGCGATCGGGCACGTGCTCGGCCTGCTGCACGCCTACGGCGTGACCGTGGACCTGCAGCAGCAACCGGCGGCCGGCGCGCCATGAGCGTCGTCGGCGTCATCGACTTCGAGACGACCGGGCTGTCGCCGGCCATGGGCGACCGCGCGACCGAGGTCGCCATCGTCCTTCTCGACGGTGCGCAGGTCGTCGGCCGCTTCCAGTCGCTGATGAATGCGGGCGTGCGCATCTCGCCCTTCATCGAGCAATACACCGGCATCAGCAACGAGATGATCCGCGCGGCGCCGCCCGCCGAGGACGTCATGGCCGAGGCGGCGCGCTTCGTGCGGGGCGTGCCGCTCGTGGCGCACAACGCATCGTTCGACCAGCGCTTCTGGTCGGCGGAGCTGGACCGCCTGGGGCCGGACGCCAGCCGGGACCACCCTTTCGCCTGCACGATGCTGCTGTCGCGCCGGCTTTACCCGCAGGCGGGCAGCTACCGCCTGCAATCCCTCGCTTCCTTCCACGCCTTGCCCCCGGCCGGCCGCGCCCACCGTGCCATGGCCGACGCCGAGGTGGCCGCTGCGCTGCTGTCACGCATCCGGCAGGACATCCAGCGGGAGTACGAAGTGGACGCGGCGCCGCACGCGCTGCTGGTCAGGCTGCAGCGCACGCAGCGCAAGGCGCTGCCGAAGGCGATCCAGGCTTATTTCTCTTCGGCCCTCCCGGCGAGCCGTCAACCCGACCACGAGAACGGCGCGTAGTGCCCGTTGCGCGTGCCGCTGTCGTCGCGCCACTGGATGCCGAACACGTTGAACATGCTGCGCACGGCCTTCGCCAGCGCGAGGCGCGCGTTGACCGGGTGCGAGGCATGGTCGAGGGCGAGCGGGCGGCCTTCCATGTTGAGCACGCCTTCGCACGTCTCGTCGATGAGGTCGCCGGCGCGGGCCGTCCACTTCTCGCCCTCGCGCGTGACCGTCACCTTCGCCCGCTCCACGCCCGCGAACTTGCCCACCAGCGGCGCCAGCGCAGCCATCGGCCCGCCGGCCGCGCCGCTGGCGATGGCGGTGATCGCCTGCACCTGCGCGTCGTCGGCGGAGGAATCCACGATCAGGCCGACGGTCATGTCGCCCTTGCCCATCGGCCCTTTCGATTCGAGGATGGTGATGAAGGCGATGCCGTCCAGCGACACGCCGTCCTTGCTGCCCTTCTCGATCTGCATCCCGAGGGCGGCCTTGCAGTTGCCTTCCGTCGGCGTGCCCTGGAGGTTGGTGACGATGCAGGGGCACAGGAACGTGCAGTTGCACGTCTCCATGTACTGACCGGAGATCTGCCAGGCCATGGGAGCCCTCCTGACGTGAAGTGGACGGTACCGCTCAGGATAGCCCGCGCGTCCCGACTTTCAAGCCGGTTGACATGCACGGCCGCTGCGTGGATGGTTCCGCCCATGCATGGAATCGCGCGCCCTCTCGCCACCACCGGCCTGGCCGTCGCCGTGGCGCTGGCCGCGTGGGCGCTGCTGGCATGGATGGCGCTGGACATGGGGCACCCGCTGGTGCAGCTCACCATGCCCGGCGCGCCGGACTGGTCGCCGGCCAACGTGGCGGCCATCTTCGCGATGTGGTCCGTGATGATGGCGGCGATGATGCTGCCGTCGGCGCTGCCCATGCTGCTCGCGTTCGCGCGGATGGAGGAGCAGCCAGGCCAGGCCGGCCGCGCGCGCGCCTTCGAGGCGGCGTACCTGGCGGTGTGGGTGGGGTTCAGCGCGCTGGCGACCGGGCTGCAGTGGGTGCTGCAGTGGATGGACTGGGTGGACCCCATGATCGTCAGCACCTCGAAGGAACTGAACGCGGGGCTGCTGCTCATCGCCGGGGCCTACCAGTTCTCGCCGCTCAAGCGCGTGTGCCTGGCGCGGTGCAGGACGCCCGCCGCGTTCCTCGTGGGGGAGTGGCGGCCGCACGTGCGGGGCGCGTGGGTCATGGGGCTGCGGCACGGCGCCATGTGCGTGGGCTGCTGCTGGGCGCTGATGGCCCTGCTCTTCGTCGGCGGCGTGATGAACATCGCGTGGGTGGCCGCTCTCGCGGTGGCGGTGGCCGTCGAGAAGATGGTGCCGGGCGGCGAGCGCGTGGCGATGGTGCTCGGCCTGGCGCTGATCGCCGGCGGACTCTCCCGGATGTTCTTCTCCTGACGCAACATCCTCGGGCCTCCTCGCAGTGCCTTTGCAGAGTCAACCCCGCCGCACACGCCAGCGCGGCCTCCTCCTACGAGAGCGCTCCGGCGTGTTCAGAGTGCGTTCATCCACCGCGGCCTAAGCTGTCCTCATCGTCAAATCAGGAGATATCGATGAGACACATTCTTCGCAGCAAGGTGGCCCTGGCCGTGTTGGCGCTCGCGCCGATGGGTGCGGCCCTGGTCGCACAACCTGCGTCCGCGCAGACGTACCAGTACCGTGTCGCCGAGAGCACGCAGGGCACGGTGCGGAGCCTGGCGATCAGCTCGGATGCGGGCCTGCGCCCCGGCGCGACGCTGCGCCTGCACGTCCAGGCGACCCCGGGCGCGCGCTGGGCCAACGTGTCGCTGGGCGACGACGTGCGCGTGGCGCTGCGCGAGCGCGCCCCGGGCGATTACGTCGGCACCCACGTGATCCGCCGCGGCGACCGGATCGACCCGACGGACCGCATGATGGTGCGCGCGGGCTGGAGCGAACGTCCCGTCGCGATGGCGTTCGACTACCCGGCGTCGCTCCGCACCGCGGACATGGGCGCCGGCCCCGCCGCGGGCCCGGTCGAGGTGCGCGCCTTCACCATGTGGCCGCGCAACCCGGACCGCCTCGACCCCGGCCAGGTGGTGCGCTTCCGCGTCGACGGCACGCCGGGCGCCCGCGCCTGGGTGGAAGTCCCCGGGGTGGTGCGCGGCATGCGGCTCGACGAGGAGCGGCCGGGCTCCTACGTGGGCAGCTACACGATCCGCCGCCAGGACGACACCGATGCGTTCCGGGACGCGCGCGTCGTGCTGCGCAGCGGCGACGAGCGCGCGACCGCGCGCCTGAGCCGCGAGCGCGGCAACTACGGCTACGGGTACGGGCGGTAAGCGTCGACCACGTACAGGGTGCCGCTGCAGGCGGCGCGGCACCCTGCTCGCCACGGGACGCGACTCGCGCCGGCCCACGTCCCGGAAACATTTGTCGAACGGCTCCTCCGGCGCCTTTCTTCCTCGCGCCGCCGCGCTGATCTCCGCGCGGGCTCGGATAATCGCAGCCTCGAGGAGACCCCCGTGAAGTTCCTGCACACCGCCGACTGGCAGATCGGCCGCCTTCATTCCCAGTTCGACGCGGGCGACGCCGCGGAACTGGCGAACGGCCGCATCGAATCGGTCCGCCGGATCGCCGCGCTCGCCACCGGGCACGCCGTGGACGCGGTGCTGGTCGCGGGCGACGTGTTCGACAGCCAGACGCCGCGCGAGAAGACCGTCGTGCGCCTGTTCGAAGCGCTGGCCGGCTACGACGGGCCCTGGCTCCTGCTGCCCGGCAACCACGATGCGGCCCTGGCCGAATCGGTCTGGCAGCTGGCGCAGCGCCTGGGTGCGGTGCCTCCGAACGCCATCCTCTGCCTGCGGCCGGAAGTCGTGGAAGTCACCGGCCGCGGCGGCTCCCGCTTCGCCGTGCTCCCTGCGCCCCTGACCCAGCGCCACACCCACACCGACCTCACCGACTGGTTCGACCAGGCCGCCACGTCCGAAGGCCTGCTGCGGATCGGCCTGGCGCACGGCAGCGTGGCCGGCATCCTGCCGGAGGACGTCGATTCGCCCAACCCGATCGCCGCCGGCCGCGCGGCGCGGGCGCGCCTGGACTACCTCGCGCTCGGCGACTGGCACGGCCGCAAGCAGGTGGACGATCGCACCTGGTACAGCGGCACGCACGAGCCCGAGCGCTTCCGCGACAACGATCCGGGGCACGTGCTGCTGGTGGAAATCGACGCACCGGGCACCCTGCCGCGCGTCAGCTCCATCGCGAGCGCCCGCTACCGCTGGCTGCAACTGCGCCTGGACGTCACGGGGGAAGCGGACGTCGAACAAGCCCTGGAGCAGCTCGCGGCGATCGATGCATCCACCGTCGCCGACGTCGTGCTCGGTGGCACGTGCGACCTGGCCGCCCAGGCGCGGCTGCAGGCGGCGCTGGAGGCTGCCGAACGCAACGCCGCCGCTTTCACCGCCAGGCAGCACGACCTGCGGCTCGCGCCGACCGAAGCCGACCTGCAGGCCCTGCATGCCGACGGTTTCGTCGGCGAGGCGGTGAAGGAACTGAGGACGCAGCTGGAGGGCCCGCAGGCGGAGCTGGCGCGCGAAGCGCTGCTGCAGCTCGCCCGCATCCAGCGCAGCGCCCATGCCGGCGCGTCCGCGCAGGGAGCGGCCGCATGAAGATCCGCTCCATCCGCCTCGAAGGCTTCAAGCGTTTCCGCCAGCCGCTCGCCCTCGAGACGCTGGCCGAGGGCATCAACCTGATCGCGGCCGGCAACGGCAAGGGCAAGTCCACCCTCGCGCAGGCGGTGCGCGTCGGATTCCTGGAGCGGCACCGCACGGCGAGCCTCGGCGAGACGCTGGCGCCCTGGAGCCAGCCGGGCGCCAACCCCAGCGTGCAGATCGAGTTCCTGCGCGAAGGCAAGCGCTTCCGCCTGGCCAAGACCTTCGGCGCGAAGAAGTCGTGCACGCTGGAGATCGAAGGCGCCAAGCCCCTGAGCGGCGACGACGCGGAACAGGCGCTCGCCGACATGTTCGCCTTCAGCTACGCCGGCAGGGGCGAGAGCAAGGCGGAGAACCAGGGCGTGCCGGGCCTGTTGTGGGTGCAGCAAGGCAGCTCCGGCCAGATCGCGCAGCAGGTGGAGCATGCGCACGACTACATCCGGCGCGCGCTCGGCGACGACCTCGGCGAACTCGCGGCCACCGCGGGCGACCGGGTGATCGACCAGGTGGCCGCGGAGCTCGCCGTGTTGCAGACGAAGACGGGCAAGCCGGCCGGCGATCACGCCCGCGGCATCGAGCAGCTGGCCGCCAGCCAGCAGCGGCTGGAGCAGCTGCGCACCGCGATCGCCGACTACGAGAGTGCCGTCGACCGCTTCACGCAATTGCGCGACCAGCACGCGATGGGCGAGCGCGACCAGCCCTGGCAGAAGCTCCGCGCGCAGGCAGAGAAGGCGCGGCTGGACCTGCAGGCGATCGAGCAGCTCGCCGGCCAGCGGCAGCAGCTGGAACTGCAGCGGCAGGTGGCCGCCAGTCGCGCGGCGCAGTGCGTGCAGGAACTCCAAGCGCTGGAGCAGGAGGAACAGGCGGCGCAGGACCGCGAGCGCGCCGTCGCCGCCGCCAACGAGGAAGACGCGCGCACGCACGATGCGGTGCGCGTCGCCGAGGTGCAGCTTCGCGCCGCGCAGGACGCCGACACCGCCGCGCGCGACGCGGCCGCGGCTGCACGCCGCGCTGCCTTGCGCCGTGGCCAGGAGGACGCCTTGCGCTCGGCGCGCCAGCGGCAGCAGGAGCTCGCGGCGCAGATCGCCACCGTGGAAGGGCAGCAGCAGCAACTGATCGCGCACCAGGCCGCGCAGGCGCGGCTGCAGGGATTTGCCGGCGCGGGCAAGTCGCTGCGTGCCGCCGAATCCAGGCTGTCGCAGGCGCGCGCGAAGCTGGAGGCGGTCTCCACGCGCGTCGAATACGCGTTGCAGGCCGAGGGCATCCGTCTCGACGGGAAGCCGCTCGCGGGCAGCGGCAGCGTGACGGTGTCCGAGCCGGTCGAACTGGCGATCCCCGGCTTCGGCAGCATCCGCGTGCTGCCCGGGGCCAACGAGCTCTCGCAGTTGCGCGCGGACCTCCGCCGGGCCGAAGACGAACTGCAGGGCCTGCTGCAAGGCTTCGGCGCCGAGAGCATCGAGCAGGCACGCCAGGGCGAGGACGACCTGCAGGCGGCCAGGTCCCGGGTGGAGCAGGCCCAGGCCCTGCTGCGCGGGCTCGCGCCGGCCGGCCTCGAGCCCTTGCGCAGCGCCCTCACCGTTGCCGCGGGCGAAGCCACCCGGTACGAACAGTCGCTCGCCGCCTTGCCGGCCGACGACGGTCCTGTCGTGGCCGTCGAGGCGGCCGAAGCGCGCGAGAAGGTCACGCAGGAAGGACTCCGTGCCGCCCAGCGTGCGCACGAGAGTGCGCGCGAGCAGGCCAGCCGTGCCCAGGAGCAACTGCGCCTCGCCACGCGCGAACTCGACGCCGCGCGCGCGCGTCTGCAGGCGCCCGGCCGCGACGAGCGCCGGTCCGCGGCGCAGCGCGGGCTGGTGGCAGCGCGCGCCGAGGAGGACGAACGCGCGCAGGCGATCGCCCGGCTCGACGAGCAGTTGCAGGCTTCGCAGCCCGAACACTTGCGCAACGACATCCGCCGCTGGAACGATGGCGCCGCGGCGCTCGAAGCGGCGCACGGCCGCATCGGCGCCGAGCTGCACCAGCTGGCCGGCCAGCTGGAAGCCAAGGGCGCGCTCGGCCTGCAGGAGCAGGCGGCGACGCTGGAAGAGGAAGTGGCGCGCCTGCAGCGGCAGGTGGACGACCGCACGCGCCGCGCCGCCGCGCTCTCGCACCTGCTGGAGGTGCTGACGGCCAAGCGTGCCGAGGTCGCGCGCGGCCTGCGCGCGCCGCTGCAGAAGCACCTGAACCACTATCTCGCGATCCAGTTCCCCGGCGCCAGCATCGAGCTGGACGAAGCGCTGCGCCCGGCGCGCATCAGCCGCAGCGGCGCCTTCGGCACCGAAACCGGCCGCTTCGAGGAACTCTCCGGCGGCGAGCGCGAGCAGCTGGGCATCATCGCGCGCCTGGCCTATGCCGACCTGCTGAAGGAAGCCGGCAAGCCGACGCTGGTGATGCTGGACGACTCGCTGGTGAACTCGGACCACGAGCGCCTCGCGCGCATGAAGCGCGTCCTCTACGACGCCGCGCAGCGCCACCAGATCCTGATCTTCACCTGCCACCAGGAGAACTGGCTGGACATGGGCGTGGCGCCGATCGCGTTGCAATAGCGCGGGCGCGCCTGGCCTGGGTTGGCAGCCACGTAGGCTGGGTTGACGTAGGCTGGGTTGGCGAAGCCACCCCAGCGATCGGCGCGATCGCAGCGAACGCTGGGGTGCGCTTCGCGCAACCCAGCCTACGTACCGGTGTGTCCCGCCGTTCGTCGTAGGGTGGCCGCGGCGCGCCGCGGGCCGGTGAGCGAAGCGAACCCCACCGAGCGCGCCAGCGCCCACCGCGCACCGGCGCGACGCGACGCGTCGTGTGCGCTCCTATCCTCTGCCGTTCCACAAGGAGCAGCATGAGCACGCCGACGATCTTCTATCTCCATGGTTTCGCCAGCGCCGGCAACGGGCCGAAAGCCCAGGCCCTCCGGTCCAGGTTCGGCCCCCGCTCCGTGCTGTCGCCCGACCTGCCCATCGATCCGCGCGCCGTGCGCGACGAAGTCGACTCGCTCATCCGGACGGCCCGCAGCTCTCCCCTCATCCTGGTGGGGACCAGCCTCGGCGGCTTCTATGCCTGCTACTTCTCGCGGCGCTGGAGCCTGCCTTGCGTGCTCGTGAACCCGAGCATGGAGCCGAGCCGGACGGTCGGCAAGCGCATCGGCACCCACAGGAACTACAGCACGGGGGCGGACTTCGAGGTCACGCAGGAGCATGCGCGCGAATGGGCGGCCATGGAGGCCAGCCTCGCCGAAGGCCTGGACGCCCGCCTCGTCAGCCTCTTCCTCGCGCAGGACGACGACGTCCTCCCGTACACGAGCGCCCTGCAGCGCATCCCGGCGGACGCCTTCCGGTGCGTCACGCCCGACGGCGGACATCGCTACGAGTCGCACTGGGGGAGCGTCATGGACCGCATCGCCGCCGTTGCGGCAAGCCTTGGATGAACGACCTCGAACGCGAGCGCCTCGCGCTGTGCCGGGACCTCGAAGCGAAGGCGATGCAGGCGCTCGCGCGCCGCGGCATGGACCCGGAGCAGGCCGTCCGCGAGGGCGTGCGCGAAGGCACGTCGCGCGTGTTCGCCCGCTACGTGGCGGAATGCCATCCGTCCCTGCGGTTCCGCCGCCTCATGGCGCAGTCGGTGCTGGCCGCGTTCGGGCGCCTGCCCCTGCGCTACCTGCGACCGATCGACTATCTCGGCGCGACGATGTACCTCCAGCGCCGCTGGCGCAGGAAGTTCCAGGCGCGCTTCCTCGCGTTCTGGGACTGGGCTGCGCAGCGGGAGCCCGCGCAGCCGCTGGAGGAGTTCGTGGTGGAGCTGGCGGCAATGGCGTTGCCGCCGGCGCGCGACGTCGCGCGCACCGCTGCGACACGAGCCGTCGCGCCGCCGGGGAGGATGGCCCGCGACTGAAACAAGGAGGGTCCCGTCCTGCTCACCGACATCCTGCTCCAGGCGCTGCAGCGCGCCACCTTCTCCCTCGACCTGCGCTGGCGCTCGCCCGGCGAGGCCTTCGCGGTCCAGAGCTCCGCGGCGGCCGACCGCATCTCCGACGGCTTCCGCTTCGACGATGCCGGCCCCTGGCTGGAGCTCGAGGCCAGCGCGAACGCACCCGCGCACGAGATCCCGCAGGTCCGCGTGCGGGTCGCCATCTCCGCGGACGCGAAGGCGGAAGACGCGCTCCTGCGCCTGGCCAACGACGCCAACCGGCGCGGCTGGGCCGCCGTGCACTGCGACCTGCCCACCGGCACGCTGGTCGTGCAGCAGTCCATCGTCTACACGGGCTACCACGACGTCCCCGGCCTTCCCCCGGACGCGGGCATGGTGTTCGCGCAACGCGAGGCCACGCTCAACATGCTGGTCGCGGTCTTCTCCACGTGTGCCACTTGCCTGGAGCTGCTGCAGTCCGGGACGGCCGGGACGCCGCCCGCGCTGCGGCGCATCGCGCCCTGCCCGATCGAGCTGCTGCAACCCTTCAGCGTCTTCGTGCTCTCGCGGCTGGTGCGCTGGGACCTTGCGGAGCTCGCGGACGCCGGTCCGGCCTGGGTCCTCGTCCGGGACGCGGCGCTTCGGTGCATGCGGGACGGCGCGAGCGCGCAGGCGCAGGAACGCGTCGATGGCTGGCTGCGGCACCGCGCCGACGCCGGCGAAGCAGAGGCCGCCATGTTCGACGGCATCCTGTTCGACGTGGACCGCAGCTGCCGCTGGGTGCTGCGGGACGTGATGGCGGATCCGCCGGATGCCCGCCCGCTGCGGCAGCTGATGCTCCTGGAGCAGGCCCTCGCCGTGCACGCAGGCGCGTGGCAATCCGTGAGGCTGCGCCCAGGCAGCGTGCGCGACGCGCTGGCGAAGGGCCTCGACCTCCCACCGGCCCGCGTGCCGGAAACTTTCGTCGATCGGCTGCTCCAGCGCTTTCCCTTCCTCGCGCCCCGGAGCTGACCTCCCGCGCCATCACGCCAGCCTTGCGAATGCCTCGTGCTGCGCGGCGAGGCGCTGCAGGTAGATGGGCGGGATGCTGCCCGCCGGCAGCCCGAGTGCGGCTGCCAGTGCGTCGGCGCCCGCCGGCGCGAGCTCCAGCCCTTCCCACAGGTCCGGCCGCGCGGCCACGGCAGCGCGCAGGAGCAGCAGCTGCCCCACCGGGTCCGAGGCCGGCGGATCGGGCATGAGGCCTGCAAGCCGCTGGCGGGCATCCTGCGCCACCCGTTCGAGGATGTCGTCCAGCGCCGTCGGCGCGCTGCGCGGCGCGCGTGCAATCGCCTCGCGCACCCGCCGCTGCAGCAACATCCGCCCCGGCGCTCGCGCCCCGACCGACACCGCCCGCGAACGCAGCAGGCGCGCGAGCGCATAGGTGCACACGTCCTCCATCGGCCCCATCAGCTCACCTGCCCTGCGTAGGCGCTGAGCAGCAGCTTCGACGACGCGTAGCTGGTGCGGATCCAGCGCGCCAGGCTCGTCGCGTCCGGCGCGAGGGGAAATTCGTCGACGCCCGGCTCGCCGGGATCGAGCACGCAACGCGTGAACACCTGCGCGCGCACCTGGATGTGCCGCGTCGCCTCGTGGCGCGAGAAGTGGCAGGGCCAGCACAGGTCGTGGACGTGCTGCACCCGCTGGTACAGCGCCACCGTGTCGGCGCCCGCCAGGTCGCCGGGCAGCAGCAGCGTCATCTCGACGCGCGGCACGCCGAGCTCGCTGGCGGCGAAGCGCAGTTCCGCCGCGGGCGCGCCTTCGCGCAGGGGCAGCGTGCAGGCATGGGCGCCCGCGGGATACAGCAAGCCGGGCGACGGCCCGGTGCGGGTGAACGGGCACGGGAGCGCCGCCTTCAGCAAGGCGCGGCGAAGCAGGTCATCGGTCTTCATGGCAAGGGTCTCCGCTGGTGGGGGGACGCACTCTAGGAAGCCGGTGCGACGCAACGTGTCGCAGCGCCGCGGAGACTGCCGCCTCATCGAAAGACAGGAGCACCCATGGGATTCCGAGACGGCGAATGGCGCCCCGATGGCAGGAAGCCGGAGCACGCGGCCAACCTGCGCGTGTGCCTGGCGTTGCTGCGCATCTACCGCAACGTGCGCGTGCGCGAGAGCGACACGGACCATGCCGCGCTGGCGCTGCCCTTCTGGCCGCTGCTGCGCCTGCAGCGCACGCTGCTGCGGGACGCGATCTCCGGCGCGCCGCTGCCCTCTGGAGGCAGGCGCGGCATGCGCAACCTGGTCCGCGACGACGCGCAGGAGCACGTCGCCCGCTGGCTGAAGGCCGGCGCGCGCAGCGGCCGCACCCTGCCGCTGCAGCCGCCCGAGAACGTCGTGCTGGAGATCGTGGGCGAGGCGATGGTGCGCGGTGGCGCGCGGTTCCGGCCGCTGTTCGACGCGCTGGAGGCCGACCTGGAGCGCCGCGTCGCACGCAGCGCCCTGCCGGCGGACCGCAACGTCGACATGCTCGGGCAGCTCCTCGCCTTGACGGACGTGGAGCGCGGCTACCTCGCGCTCGCCGCCGCGGTGCTGGCCAGCAGCATCGGCACCGCACCGTTCGCATCGGCCGCCGGCGGTGCGCGCCTCGTGCAGGCCGTGCAGTCGGCGCTGCCCGGTGCCGAAGAACACGACGTGCGCGCCATGATGCGGCGCGGCTCCCGCCTGCTGCGCAGCGGCCTGCTGGACGCCGGGAGCTTCACGCAGCGCAACGACCTGGAAGACATGCTGCGGGTGTCGCGCCTGGGCATGCTGCTGGTCACCACGCCCGTGCGCGACGCGGCGGCGATGGCCGCCATCGTGCTGCGCCGCCTGCCCCAGCCGGTGGACGACGCGCTCGCGTGGCCGCACCTGGAAGCGCGCAGCGAGCTGCTGCGCGCCGCGCTCGCGCAGGCGCTGGCCACGCAACGCCCGGGCGTGAACATCCTCCTGTACGGCGCGCCCGGCACCGGCAAGACGCAGTACGCGGCGCAGGTCGTGCAGCGGCTGGGCGCCGAGGGCTTCAGCGTCATGGACACGGACCCCGACGGCGACCCCGCCTCGCGCGAGGAGCGCCTGGGCAGCCTGCTGCTCACGCAGGTGTTCGCGCCGCGGGGCCGCAGCGTGGTCGTCCTCGACGAAGCGGAAGACATCTTCCAGGCCGAATACAACAACCCGCTCGGGCGCATGTTCGGCCGGCGCGACGACAGCAAGTCGTGGGTCAACGGCCTGCTGGAACGCAACGTCCACCCGGTACTCTGGATCAGCAACCGCATCGACCACCTGGACCCGGCGTACCTGCGGCGCTTCACCTACTGCCTGCAATTCCCCGCCACGCCGCGGCAGGTGCGGCGCGAGGTGGTGCGCCGGCACCTGGCGCCGCTCGGGTGCTCGACGCAGCTGGTGGAGTCCATCGCGGCGGACCCGAATGCATCGCCCGCGCTGGTGTCCTCCGCCGCGAACTTCACGCAGCTGGCCGGCCTCGCCGGTGCGCGGGCCGACGCCGGCGTGAAGGTGATGCTGGGCGACATGCTCGAGGCCATGGGCTGCAAGCTGCGCCCCGGCATCCCCGAGCGCGCGACGCGCTTCGACCTGCGCTACCTGCATGCCAAGGGTGCGATCGGTGCCGACGCGGTGCTGGGCGGACTGGAGCGGCTGGGCCGCGGCCGCCTGCTTTTGAGCGGCCCGCCCGGCACGGGCAAGACGCAGTTGGCGGCGGAGATCGCACAGCGGCTCGGGCGCGAACTGGTGTACCGCACGGCATCCGACATCAACTCGATGTGGTTCGGCCAGAGCGAGCGCAACGTGGCGCGCCTGTTCGAGGAGTGCGAGCCGCAGCAGGAGATCCTGTTCCTGGACGAGGCCGACACGCTGCTCGCGGCGCGCGAGGCCTCCGGCCACCGCCCCGAGGTGGCGGTGACGGCGGAATTCCTGCGCCAGGTGGAGGCATTCCAGGGCGTATTCGTCTGCGCCACCAACTTCGGCCGCCACATCGACGCCGCGCTGCTGCGCCGCTTCGAGTACCGGCTGGAGATGCTGCCGCTGCGGCCGGAGCAGCGGGAGGCCCTGTTCTGTGAGACCGCGCTGGGCTGGAGCGGAGAAGAGCCGCGCCCGGCGCTGGCCGCCGACGTGGCGGCGCGGCTGCACCGGCTGGACCAGCTCACGCCCGGCGACTTCGCCAACGTGGTGCGGCGCGTGCGTGCGCTGCAGCTCGCGCTGGACCCGGCCGCCTGGGTCGGCGAGCTGGAGGCGGAGCACGCCGTGAAGCCGGGTGCCCAGCGCGCTGGCATCGGCTTCGTGTGAGGCCGCTACACGGTCATGCCGTACAGCGTGATCAGGAGGACGAGCACGGAGGCCCAGTAGATCGGGGCCCCGACCCAGGAGCGCACGGTGGACGACAGGGTGCCGAGGATGGAGATGGCGACCGCGATGGGAATCAACATGTCAGCTTGCTACAAGGTTTGGAACGGTGCCACTGTGCAGCGGGGCACGACGCGTCGTGCCGCAGCGCCGTCGTGTGCATTCCTGCGTGGGTGGCCCGCAACAGGCGTCGCAATGGCGTATTGCTTACATCGAGTTACGGCTCTTAGCATCGGCACCTCGCGCCTGGCGGGAGGCAGCCGGCATCCGGCGGCGACCAGGACGCGGACAAAGCAGTGACGCAGGAAAAGAAAACGACGAGCGCACGGGGGAAAGGTGGCACGCGATCGCGGCCGGCCTCGCTGGAGACGCTCGCCTTCACGCTGGAGCTGCTCAAGCGCATCCCGCGCGGACGCAAGATCACCGCGACGGAGCTGTGGAAGCAGCTGCGGGATGCGGGTTGGCAGCGGGACCTGCGCACGGTGCAACGCCAGCTGGAGGAGCTCTCCGCGCACTTCGACATCGAGCGCGACGACCGCGAGCGGCCCTACGGCTACTGCTGGAAGGAGGCGGCGCGCGGCCTGTCCATCCCGCACCTCAACGAGACGGAGTCGCTGGTCCTGGCGCTGGCGGAGCGGCAGCTCGGCGCGCTGCTGCCGGCGGACGTGATGCGGTCCATGGAGCCCTTCTTCGCGCAGGCGCGCGGCACGCTGGGCGCCGCTGCGCGCCTGCAGAAGGGATCCGCCGCCGGCGAATGGATGGAGAAGGTGCGCGTGGTGAGCAGCGCGCAGCCGCTGCTGCCGCCCGAGATCCGGCCCGGCGTCTTCGACGCCGTGAGCCGCGCCCTCTACGCCAACCACTTGCTCGACGTGCAGTACCGGAACGCGCGCGGCGAGCTGGTGAAGGGCCGCGTGCAGCCGTTGGGCCTCGCGCAGCAGGCCGAGCGCCTGTACCTGGTGTGCCGCTTCGACGGCTACGAGGACGACCGCTCGCTGGCGCTGCACCGCATCCAGAAGGCGAAGGAAACGGGCCTGCCCTTCGCGCGGCCGAAGGGCTTCGACCTGGAGCGCTTCGACGACGAGGGTCGCCTGGCGTTCGGACAAGGAGAGAAGGTGCAGATCGACATCCTGATCGACAAGGGGGCGGGGCTGCACCTGGCGGAGTCGCGCCTGGCCGCGGACCAGCGCCTGGAGGAACGCGGCAGCGATTACAGGATCCGCGCCACCGTCGCATCGACGGAGCGCCTGGTGTGGTGGCTGCGGGGCTTCGGCGACGACGTGACGGTGCTTGCGCCGGCGCGCCTGGCGCGTGCGGTGCATCCGCACCGGATGAAGGTGGCGGCATGAGCACGCGTCCTCGGTACCTCACGAAGTCGCGCTTCAAGCTCGCGGTGGAGTGCCCGACCAAGCTGCATTACACGGGCAAGCCCGCGGTGTACCCGGACGCGAAGTCCGACGACGAATTTCTGCAGGCGCTGGCCGAAGGCGGCTTCCAGGTCGGGGAGCTGGCCAAGCTGATGTTCCCCGGCGGCATCGAGGTCACCGCCGCGACGCACGACGCGCAGGTGGCCGAGACGGACGCCCTGCTCCAGCGCGACGAGGTCACGATCTTCGAAGCCGCGATCCGCCACGGCAACTTCTTCGTGCGCGTGGACATCCTGCGGAAAATGGGAACGCAGGTGGAACTGATCGAGGTGAAGGCCAAGTCCTTCGACTCCACGGACCCGCATGCCTTCCGCGCGAAGCGGGGCGGGATCGTCGGGGAGATGCTGCCGTACCTGCAGGACATCGCGTTCCAGCGGCACGTGTTCGCCCTTGCTTACCCCGGCCTGCAGGCCCGGTGCAGCCTGATGATGGCGGACAAGTCGAAGGCGGGTTCCGTCGACGGGCTGAACCAGATGTTCCGGATCCGGCGCGATGGCAGGCAGGCGCGCGTGGAGGTGCGTGCTGCCGCGATCGGGGAGCCGGTGCTGACCTGCGCGGATGTCGAGGCGGAAGTGCAGGAGATCCTGGTGCGGCCGCTGAAGGCGCCCGGTGCGCCGGCCGGGGCGACGCTCGCCTCGCTCGCGCAGGAGTGGAGCGAGCGCTACGTGCGCGACGAGCGCATCGCACCGGTACCCGGCGCGCGCTGCGCCCACTGCGAATTCCGCGTCGACGCTCCCGTGGCAGGCCAGCGCAGCGGCTTCCACGAATGCTGGCAGCAGGCCTTCGGCATGGGCCCGGAAGGGATCGCCCGCGGCACCGTGCTGGACTTGTGGAACTTCCGCAAGAAGGCGGAGCTGATGGAGCGCGGCGTGGTGGCGCTCGCGGACGTGACGCCGGACATGCTCGGCGAGCCTTCCGCGTCGGAGGGCCTCGGTGCCTACGCGCGCCAGTGCCTGCAGATCCGCCCCGAGTGGCCGGGCGGCGGTGACTTCTACCTGGACCGCGAGCTGCTGCGGCGCGAGATGGGCCAGTGGGAATACCCGCTGCACATGATCGACTTCGAAACGGCGCGCGTCGCGCTGCCGTACTTCGCCGGCCAGCGCCCGTACGAGAACATCGCCTTCCAGTTCTCGCACCACACCATCGCCGCCGACGGCGCGGTGGCGCACGCGAACGAGTTCCTGGTGACCACGCCGGGGCAGCGGCCGAACTACGACTTCGCGCGTGCGCTGGCGCGGGCGGTGGGCGCGCGCGGCACGGTGTTCATGTGGTCGCCGCACGAGAACACGACGCTGGTCGCGATCCTGAAGGAACTGGAAGCGGACCCGCATCCGACCGCCGACGCACCCGAGCTGATGGCGTTCCTGCGCAGCCTGACGCGCCGGAAGATCGATGCGAAGCGGATCGAAGTGGGCGACCGCGCCATGGTGGACCTGTGCGACCTGGCCGAGCGCGCGTTCTTCCATCCGTCCACACGGGGCAGCTGTTCGATCAAGAAGGTGCTGCCGGCGGTGCTGCGGTCGTCGGCGTACCTGCGCGGGCGCTATTCGCAGCCGGTGTACGGGGCGGCGGGTGGGGTTCCTAGCCTGAACTTCCGGGAGCAGGTGTGGTGGGTGCGAGAGGCTAACGGCGGCGTGAAGGATCCGTACAAGTTGCTGGCGCCGGTGTTCGATGACGTGTCGCTGGAGGCCGACGACGAGGAGTCGTCGGAGTTCGGGGAGATCCGGGCGGGTGGCGCGGCGACGATGGCTTATGCGCGGTTGCAGTTCGGGGATGTGGCGGCTGCGGATCGTGGGCGGGTCGAGGCGGCGTTGAAGCGGTACTGCGAGCTGGATACGTTGGCGATGGTGATGGTGCTGGAGGCGTGGCGGGAGGAGTGCAAACAACGATGACGGAACATGAGGATGGCCTCCTGAGCTTGTTGGAGGCAGTGGAGGCGTTCGAGCGAGAACATGACGTCGCGGAGAGGTTCAACTTCTTCGACGCGGTCGGCATGAAGACGCAGGAAATCCGGCACTCGCGCTTCATCGGCTACCTGCTGAACCCCAGCGAGGCGCACGGTCTCGGCGATCGGTTTCTGAAAGCCTTCCTGTTGGATGTCGTCGCGGTGCATCCCGAAGAGTCCCCGCTGTCCAGGCTTACCGTCGCGGTGGCCGATCTCTCCGGCGCCTTCGTGTACTACGAACGCGACCATTTCGACATCACCATCCACGTGCCAACACTCCGCCTGCTGGTGGTGATCGAAAACAAGATCCGGGCCTCCGAGAGGGACAAGCAGCTTTCCGACTACAGGGATCGCGCAAAGGTCAAGTATCACGAAGACAACTTCATGGGCGTGTTCCTCACTCCGGACGGCTACGACGGCGAGGATGGCGCGTGGGCCTGCATTGGTTACCGGCGCATCAAGGACACCTTGCATCGTGTCCTGAGGGAGGCCGCGCCGCATCCGCGTATCGCCGACGCCATTGGCGACTATCTGCATTTGTTGGAAAGGGAGGTCGTGGTGTCCGAAGAATTGGTGAATGCCTGCAAGAAGATCTACGCACAGCATCGACAGGCGTTCGACCTGATCATCGAGCACGGACAGGTCTCGGCCCTGGGCGAGGCCTTCAAGACGTTCGCTCAGGATGTGTCCGAGGTCGAGGCGTTCTCCACTCGGCCCAACGATGTGTTCTTTGTCGCAAGAGACTGGTTGACTGCTCCAGAACTCCAAGTAGCCGACAAGGAACGATGGGGGTCCAGCTTTCCCGCGAAGTTCTGGTTCCACCGCGAGGAGGAGAAGCTTTCGCTGTGCGTCGAGGTTGGCCCGGTCCTGGATGGGAGTTCGTTCGATCGCGCGCGCTTCGTGAGGGAACTGCGCGCCCGCTTCAAGGAGAAGGACAAGAAGTTCAAGTCCTCGTTCACGCGGATCCGCACCTACAAGGCCAAGGTGGAGGACGACCTTGATCCCGAGGCGATGCACAGCGAGATGGTCAGGCTCTGGCGCCAGATGGGAGCCAATGAAGCCATCGACCATGTGTTCGAGGCGGCCAAAGCCAGCGTGGCGCCCTGAGGAATGAAGTCTGCATCGAATGTGAGGATCCAGTGAGCACCAACGAAGTCATGCGGCGCGAGCAGTCGCGCCCGGCGACCCTCTGGAACATGGACAAGGTGCGTGCATTGAGCCGCGACGAGCGCAAGACGCTTCGCGGCAACGCCCTGTCCCAGGGAACCGAGGACGGCCGCGCCGTCGCCGATCTCTGCGATCAAGCCGACGCAGAGGGCGCCGTGAAAAGGATTCGGACGAAGGCCGGAGATCGGCGCGAGGGCACGCGATCTGCGTCCCTTGCCTTCGACGCAGGCGTGGTTGCCCGTGTGGCCGAGAAGATGGCAGCGCTGCCTCGAGCCGAGGACGTCGAGAACGCCACGCAACGGATGTGGCGCGGCGAGGCGCCCGCGACCGTTCTGGCCGATCTCTGGCAGAAGCTCGTCGAGTGTGGCTTTTCCACGCGCGAGAAGTCCGAGGCGACCGATCCTCTCGGGCTGTTCATTGCCGCAGACGGGCCGCTGTTCCATCTCGACCAAGTGCTCGCCCATGCTGCCGACCTGGGGCCATGGGTGGACACCTGCATGAACGACTCGGGGCTGTGGCGCCTCAAGTTCAAGCGCGAGTTGGTCGAAGGCAATCTGCCGCACTTCGCCAAGGCGGGTGCACCGCAGGACCCGTTGAACACTTTGTGCCGGAACGGCCAGGCCCTGCAACTGTTCTGCGACCTGGCGCGCGGAACGATCAGCGATGCCCACCTGCCCTCCTCGAAACACTTCTCGGCGGGCCTCGATCCCAAGCCCTTTCCCCAGATCGGTCACAAGCAGCTGCGCAACATCCTCGTGAACACCGGGCTCGCCGTGAACGTCGTGCCGCTCGACTCGCGCTGGAAGAAGTTCTTCGATGGAATCGTCACGCTGGAGGACTGGATGTTTTCCAGCAAGAAGGCCTACCTCGCCCTGGAGGACCTGTTGCGGCAGGCGTTGATCCAGATCCAGCCGAAGCGTCCCGACCTCGCGAACCTGGCGATGGTGGATGCCATCGTCTTTGCCACGATCAAGGGCGCCCCGTAACCGAAAGCCAGCTTCAGGTTTGACCTGTCGGTGGGCCAGGTCGTTGTTCTGCCCACCAACAACACGAACAGAGGGGATCCATGTCCAAGGAAATCAGCGCCGCCGAATTTGACGACTCCAGCTTTTGGGAGAAGGTGAAGAACTTCGCCAAGTCCGCCGGCCGGGAAGTCATCGAGAAGGCGCTATGGCTTTACTACGCCGCGCAGCAGCCGGAGACGCCCATGTGGGCCAAGACCGTGATCTACAGCGCGCTCGTCTACTTCGTGGTTCCGATCGACGCGATTCCGGATGCCATCCCCGTGGCGGGCTTCACCGACGACCTGGGGGCGCTCGCCGGTGCCGTTGCCACGTGTGCTGCCTACATCGATGCGAAGGTGAAAGGCCTCGCCGCGGCGAAGATGCGGGACTGGTTCGGGGACTGACCCGTCAAGCCGTGACGGCGACGTTCGATGCTGGCGACGTTCGCCCGCCGCAGAACAGGAAGGACCGATGAGATCAGAGAACTTTTTCTACGAGATCCAAGGCAAGTTCAAGGCTGCGAGCGGAGCCGGCGACGCGGGTGGCGGGAGCGACTTTCAGGGCCGCTACATGGGCCACCTGCTCAAGGCGGTAGGGAGTCGTCATCCAGAGGTCTACCGCGCCCTGTCCGGTCAGCGGGGCCGGTGGGAGGGTTCGCTGGAGTTCACCTATGGACGGCACGGACGAAGGGCTGACCTTGCACTGACCCGCGAGGGCGAAGACAGTCCGAGCGTCCTGGTGGAGATCAAGGCAGCAGACGGTGCCAACGCCACCTTCAATAACCAGCAGCTCCTCGATTACGCGGACTGGGCGCGCGCCGAACCGGGTCGCAAGGTTCTCTTGCTCACGCACTACCCGCTGCCCCTGTCGACCCAGAAGGAGCTCAAGGGAAAGGCTTGTGGGGGCATCGTGAGCCACCTGCGCCTGACGCATTTGGCCGACCAGCTCCGGGTGGCAAGTGATCGAACGGGAAGCTCGCTCCTGGACCTCTTCCTCGAATACCTCGAACAACAGGGACTCGCGATGACGCGTCTGACCTCCACGGACATTCTTTCGCTCAAGACTTTCCTGGCCTTCTCCTTCCTGCCGCATATCGGTCACGCCGGCAAGATGATCAAAGGCGAACGGGTAGCCAATGGGGCGAGCGCGTTCTCATTGCTCGTGAAGAACTGGCAGATGCTGACGGCGCACATCACCGATGCGCAGGGTGCAGCGATGAACGACGCCAAGAAGAAGCTGGGCCGCCCCGGCACGAAGTTCCGCGCGAATCCGCTCTACAAGGCCGACACTCCGCTGACGACAACGGACGAGTCGGGCGATTATTGGACGTACTCACGCAAGCTAGGCGGCACCTGGATCATCTACACCGACTGCGCCATCGGGAAGGTGGGGAGCCAGACCGTTCACCTTCGCTATGGCTTGAAGCTGGGGATCAAGAAAGGCACGAGTACGAAGCGTGAGGAGGCCTTCGACAGCAACGTGTACGCCGCGATCTGGACGTCCAAGCGTGACCTCGGCTGGTTCGACGGAGAGAACCTGAGGCCGGGCTCCGGCAAGGGGGAGGCTCTGTTCGAGGTGTATGCGGCCAAGCTCTCCGACCAGACGGTCCTCCTGCGTTCGCTGAAGTCCAGCATTCGCAAGGCCCTGGGCGAGGCCATCAAAACGGCGAAGAAAGAGGATGAAGGTGGCATGCAGAAGCTGCTCGAATCCGTGCGTGAGCCGCTGACGCACTTCTGAATTCTCACGAACGCTGGACGCGATCACGAAGGAGTGCGCGGAACTTCATTGCCGCAGCTGAGGACAGCGCCCGTCCCCAGCCGTTGTCGCGAGGCCTACTCCGCCTTCGCCCCCGAAATCCTCACCACCTGCCCCCACTTCCGGATCTCCGCCGCAACAAACCGATCGAACTCCGGCCCCGTCGTCGGCGCCGGCTCCGACCCACGCTCACGGATGAAGCGCGCCATCTCGTCGCTGCGCAGGATGTCGTTCACCTCCTTCTGCAGCCGCGCGACGATCTCCGGCGGCGTGCCGTGCGGCGCCATCAGGCCCAGCCAGCCCACGGCCTCGAAGCCCTTCACGCCGGGCACGCCCGACTCTGCCACCGTCGGCACGTTGGGCAGCTGCGCCGAGCGCGTCGCCGACGTCACAGCCAGCGGCACTGCACGGCCGGACTGGATGTGCGGCAGCGCCGCGGTCACGGAGTCCACCATCAGCGGCACCTGGTTGCCCAGGAAGTCGGACTGCGCCGGGCCGCTGCCGCGGTACGGGATGTGCGTGATGTACAGGCCCGCCATCGACTTGAACAGCTCGCCGGACAGATGCTGCGTGCCGCCGATGCCGGCGCTGGCGTAGTTCAGCGCACCGGGCCGCGCCTTCGCCTGCGCGGCGAGGTCCTTCATCGACTTGATGCCCGAGGCGGGCGTGGCCAGGAACACCAGCGGCACCTTGGCGATCAGCGAGATGCCGACGAGGTCCTTGGCCGGATCGAAGTTGACCTTGGAGTACAGCGTCTGGTTCACCGCCATCGCGCTGCCCGCGACCAGCAGCGTGTAGCCGTCGGGCGCCGAGCGCACCACGTATTCGCTGCCGATGTTGCTGCCCGCGCCGGCCTTGTTGTCGACGATCACGGCCTGCCCCAGCTTCTTCCCGAGCTGCTCGGCGAGCGCGCGGGCGAAGATGTCCGTGGCCTGCCCCGTGGGGAAGGGAACGACGAGGCGGATCGGCTTGTCGGGCCAGGCGGCGAAGGCAGGGGTGGAGAGCGTCAGGGCGAGGCCGCAGGCTACGGCGAGGCGCGTGAACGTGCGGCGCGGGAGGGAACGTGTTTGCATGAACGCATTTTCGCCGGTCCGGAACCCATCAGCACCCGGCCCGCAGCCCTGCTCCGGCCGGCTCCGTAGGCTGGGTTTCGCGCCAGCGAACCCCAGCGCGTTCGCGCAACGCTGGGGTGCGCGTGCGCGCAACCCAGCCTACGAGCTCTGCGACACAAGACCCGTCTTCGCTGTTGCCCAGGCGTGCGCGCATAAGCATCCAATTTTTTATTCGTTCCCTTCCCAGCCCCGCATCGCCACAATGCGAAGCATGAGACTGGCTCTCGCCTCCCGCCGAATGCGCCGCTGCGCGCGATGTCCCGCCTGAGCGCACGCGCGCTCCGGCCCATACCCTTCCCTCTTTGGTCGCACCGCCCGTGACACGGCGGCGCAGGCGGCCCTTTGTCCGCCAACAACCCGAGTCAGCATGATCCAACTGCAAGCCGTCACCCAGGCGTACGGCGCCCACGAGGCCCTGCGCGGCATCGACCTGGACGTCGCTCCCGGCGAGGTCTTCGGCATCATCGGCCGCAGCGGCGCCGGCAAGAGCTCCCTGGTGCGCACCATCAACCTCCTGAACCGGCCGAAGGCGGGCAAGGTGATCGTCGCCGGCCGCGAGCTCACCGCCCTCTCCGAGCCGCAGCTGCGCGAGGCGCGGCGCGAGATCGGCCTGATCTTCCAGCACTTCAACCTGCTCTCCTCGCGCACCGTGGCGCAGAACGTCGCGCTGCCGCTGGAACTCGCGGGCGTGGCGCAACCGGAGATCAAACGAAGAGTCGACGAACTGCTGGACCTCGTCGGCCTCTCCGCGATGCGCGACCGCTATCCCTCGCAGATCAGCGGCGGCCAGAAGCAGCGGGTGGGCATCGCCCGCGCGCTCGCCAACCGGCCCAAGGTGCTGCTCTCCGACGAGGCGACCTCCGCGCTCGACCCGGAGGCCACGCGCTCCATCCTCGGCCTGCTGAAGCAGATCAACCGCGAGTTCGGGCTGACCATCGTGCTGATCACGCACCAGATGCAGGTGATCAAGCAGGTGGCCGACCGCGTGGCCGTGATCGACGCCGGCCGCATCGTGGAACAAGGCCCGGTGATCGAGGTCTTCACGCGGCCGCAGCACGCCACCACGCGCAGTCTGATCGAAGAGATCGTGCCCCAGGCGCTGCCCGAGAGCGTGCTGGCGCGCATCCGCGCCCTCATGACCGCGCAGCCCGCCGCCGACGGCCAGCTGCTGCGCCTGGCCTTCGCCGGCGACGACGCCGACCGGCCGCTGCTCTCGGACGTGATCCGCGACCACGGCATCGAGCTGAGCATCGTGCACGGCCAGGTCGACGAGGTGCAGGGCCAGCCCTTCGCATCGCTGGCGGTGTTCGCCCGCGGCGCGCGCGAGAAGCTCAATGCCGCGACCGCGCAGCTGCGTGGCGCCGGCGTCGTCGTGGAGGAGGTCGCCCATGTGGGATAACTTCACCCCCGCCATGCTGGAGCTCTTCGCCAGCTCGCTGTGGGAGACGCTGGTGATGGTGGGCATCTCCGGCCTGGCCGGCTCGCTGATCGGCATCCCGCTGGGCGTGCTGCTGCGCCTGACCGACCGCGGCGGCGTGCTGCAGAACACGGGCGTCAACCGCGTGGTGGGCGGCATCGTCAACGCGGTGCGCTCCACGCCCTTCATCATCCTGCTGGTGGCGATCATCCCGTTCACGCGCTTCATCACGGGCTCGTCGATCGGCACCGCTGCCGCGGTGGTGCCCCTCACGCTGGCCGCCGCGCCCTTCATCGCGCGGCTGGTGGAGACGTCGCTGCGCGAAGTGGACCAGGGCCTGGTCGAGGCGGCGCAGGCGATGGGCGCGAGCACCTGGCAGATCGTCTTCAAGGTGCTGCTGCCCGAGGCGCTGCCCGGCATCGTGGCCGGCTTCACCATCACCCTCGTCAGCCTCACCGGCTACTCCGCGATGGCCGGCGCCATCGGCGGCGGCGGCCTGGGCGACCTGGGCATCCGCTACGGCTACCAGCGCTTCCTGCCGGAAATCATGCTGGCCGTCGTGGTGGTGCTGATCCTCTTCGTGCAGGCCGTGCAAAGCCTGGGCGACTGGGCGGTGCGCCGCCTGAGCCACAAGTGAATCCCTCTTTTGTTCTTCATCCAAGGAAAGTCGACAACATGAACAAGCGCAAGCTGCTGCAATCCACCCTGGCCTTCGCCGTCGCCGCCACCCTGGCGGGCGGTGTGCTGGCGCAGGACAAGCCGGTCAAGATCGGCGTGACCGCCGGGCCGCATGCCCAGATCTTCGACATGGTGAAGAAGGTCGCCGAGCGCGACGGCCTGAAGCTGCAGGTGGTGGAGTTCAGCGACTACGTGCAGCCCAACGCCGCCCTGGCCGCCGGCGACCTGGACGCCAACAGCTACCAGCACAAGCCCTACCTGGACCAGCAGGTCAAGGACCGCGGCTACAAGTTCACCTCGGTCGGCTACACCGTCAACTTCCCGATTGGCGTGTACTCCAAGAAGGTCAAGAACCTGAAGGACTTGAAGGAAGGCGCGCGCTTCGGCATCCCCAACGATCCCACCAACGGCGGCCGCGTGCTGCTGGTGCTGCAGGACCAGGGGCTGATCAAGCTGAAGGCGGGCGCGGGGCTGAAGGCCACGCCGCTGGACGTGGTCGAGAACCCGAAGAAGATCAAGTTCGTGGAGCTGGACGCGGCGCAGCTGCCCCGATCGCTCGACGACCTGGACGCCGCCGGCATCAACACCAACTACGCGCTGCCGGCCGGCCTGCACCCGGGCAAGGACAGCATCGCGCAGGAAAGCGCGAAGAGTCCGTACGTGAACATCATCGCGGTGCGGGAGCAGGACAAGGACAAGGCCTGGGTGGCGAAGCTGGTGAAGGCGTATCAGTCGGAGGAGGTGCGGAAGTTCATCCAGACGGAGTTCAAGGGCTCCGTGGTCCCGGGCTTCTAACCCCCCAACTCGTCATTGCGGCCTCGAGCCGCAACCGATAGGGCGGCCGATCGGCCGCCCTATGCGTCCCAGGGCCCAGCGGGAACTTGACCCCGCTCCGTTCCAGCTCCAAAATGGCTCCACGCGCTTCAGGAGCCCGCCATGCCGAACCTCTCGATCAAGGATGTTCCGGAACCTCTCGCCGAAGCGCTGCGTCAGCGCGCGGCGCGCAACCATCGCTCGCTCCAGGGAGAGCTGATGGCCATCATCACGGAGGCGGTCCAGCCCGCAGCAACGCGCGGGCCTGGTGCAGTGAACTCGCCGCTGCAGGGATGGCGCAGGGGCACCCGCACGATCGAGGAGATTGCCAGGGAAAGTTTCGTCAAGTATCCCGAACCGGTGCGAGGCGGTCCCCTTGGTGTCGACATCATTCGTGAGGACCGGGACAGCCGGTGAGCGGATCGGCGCGGTCACGCGCGCTTCATGTGGCGGAGCCGCCCCCGGCCTACCTTGGCCGCCCGCCCCTGGTGGTTGACTGCAGCGTGCTCGTGGCGGTGCTGTTCCACGAGCCGCAGCGCAGTGACGCCCTGCACGCGCTTGCAGGCAAGGCACTCCATGCGCCTTTCCTGCTGGATCATGAGATCGCAAATGTCGCCGTGAAGAAGACCCGCGGCGGCCAGTCCCGAGCGCTGATCGGAGACGCATTGCGCGAGTATCTCGAGCACGACATCGAACTGCATCGCTCGGATGTGCAGGCCCAGTACGCGTTGGCGGTTCGGTATGGGTTGTCCGCGTACGACGCAGCATATCTCTGGCTGGCAGGCGTGCTGCAAGCATCACTTGCCACTTTCGATGCGAAGCTGGCCAAGGCCGCGAGGGAGCACCTGGCGGGCTAAGTGTTGTAGGGTGGTGGTGCGCGAATGCGCACCCCACCGATCACCCTACGTCACCGCACCACCTTCACCATCTCCCCCACCTTCGGCTCCGCGCCACCCCCGTACACCCCATTCATCAACTTCAACTGCGCCTCCGCCGTACCCGCCGGCAGCGGCGACGCCTTCGCCAGCTCCGCAAACCCGCCACGCGGATACGGCGCCGCCTGCACGCTCCAGGCCTTCGCCGCCGCCTTGTCCGCAGCCGTCATCGCCCGGAACGACGCCTCCGCCTCCGCCAGCCCCGCCTGCGCCCGCTGCCGCGCCTCGTTGCTCTTCGCCGCCTGCTGCAGCCAGTAGTTGCGATCGCCCGGCCCGGTGACCAGCGTCAGCGCCACGTTGCGTGACTGCCCCTGCTGGTTGCGGACCGTGCCCGCGAAGTGCGTCGCCGACAGCCCGTGCAGCGACCGCCGCTCGACCCGGCCGTCCACCGGCTTCACCACGTTGCGGATCACCTCCTCGTGCGTCGTCCCGGCCTTGGGCGGCACCAGCCGCACGACCAGCCCCGCGTCGCCCGCGGGGTTGACCAGCGCGATCGCTTCCGGCGCGTTCTGGATCTTCCAGCCCGCCGGCGCCGTGAGCGCGATGCCCAGCTCCTGGTGGTAGAAGTTGCGCCCGCGCACGAGGCCCTGCTCCGCGCTGTCGCCGAAGGTCATGCCGGCGATGGCCTGCAGGTAGCGCGCGCGCCCGTCGTCGCCGTAGCCGGACTGCTCCTTGTAGCGCGCCGCATAGGCCTGGATGTCCGCGAGGCGCTTGTCGTTGGCCGGATGCGAGGAAAGCCAGCTGGCGCCCGAGGACGCGGGCTTGCCTTCGGCCTTGGCCATGTCGGCGGCGAACTGTTCCTGGCGCTTGAGCACCTGGATCACGTCGATCATGTTCCGCGGGTCGTAGCGGTTGCGCGAGAGGTACTCGGCGCCCAGCTGGTCGGCCTGCGACTCCTGGTCGCGGCTGTACGAGGCAATGTACCCCGCCGCCGCCGTCTGCGACAGCTGGCCCGCCAGGTTGCCCGCGCCGCCGATGCCGCCGGCCTCCAGCACCGCCCCGAGCACCGAAGCCGCGAGCACGCCGATCCCCGCCGCCTGCTCGCGCGTGGCCCGCTGCGCGCCATGCCGCGCGGTGACGTGCCCGATCTCGTGCCCCATCACGCCGGCGAGCTCCGCCTCGCTCTCCAGGTAGGCCATGATCCCGCGCGTGACGTAGACGTAGCCGCCGGGCAAGGCGAACGCGTTGATCTCCGGCGAGTCGAGGACGGTGAAGGTCCACTTGAGGTTCGCGCGGTGGGACTGGGCGGCGAGCTTCTGGCCGACCTCGTTGACGTAGGCCTGCAGGCGGGGGTTGGCGTAGACGCCGTACTCCTGCAGCACGCCCTCGTGGGCCTTGGCGCCTTCCTTGATCTCGGCGGCCTCGTCCATGACGGAGAGTTCGGTGCGGCCGGTGACGGGGTTGAGGACTTGGGAGGCGCAGGCGGAGAGGAGGAGGACTGAGAGGAGCAGCGGGCGAAGGGGGTGCATGGGCATGGCGGTCCTCCATGGGGCTGGCCGGCGCCGGGGCCTTGCGCGCAAGCATAGAGCGGAACCTGACGGTTGCAATCTTCTATGTCCGCCAGCCCATACGCCCAGATCTTCAAGGCGGTGAAGAAAGTCGCCGAGCCTGAAGCTGTAGGTGGTGGAGTTCAGCGACTACGTGCGCCAACGCCGCCCTCCATAACCTGAAGGACCTGAAGGAAGGCCCGCGCTACGGCATCCTGAACGACCCCACCAACGGCGGCGGCACGCCGCTGGTGCTGCAGGACCAGGGGCTGATCGAGCTGAATCCAGCGCTGGCTTCGAGTTCACGCCGCTGCACGTGGTGGAGAACCCGAAGAAGATCAAGTTCGTGGAACTGGACGCGGCGCAGCTGCCCCGCTCGCTCGACGACCTGGACGTCGCCGGGATACGGTCAAGGCCGCATTCCTCATTGCGCTTACCATCGCTAAGGACCCAAGTATCAGCCGCGCCGCCAGAACCCGAGATCCCTCAGGAGCGGAGGGCCGCTTTTCGCCTACGCACGCCCGAAGCGAGCCTGATTCGAGTGGGGCGGACGATGCACAAGATCTGACGGGCCGCGGGAGGGGCGCGGCACAGCTGACGCGTCGACAATCACGCAGCCAGAGCGAGTCGCGGCTCCTGACAAGATGAAGGCTCGTCGAGCCTCGCTCGCTTCAGAGTATCGGCGACGACGGACGCAATTTGGCGAGCCAAGTACGGCGGGACCGCATTGCCCACCTGGGTGTACTGCGAGGTCCTGTTCCCTAGAAAGACGTACGAATCAGGGAACGTCTGCAGGCGTGCGGCCTCGCGAACAGTCAAGCTTCGGCACTGCACTGCACGCGGATGAATGAACGCGTGCCCGTCCTTGGCGATGTGGCTCGTCACTGTCATTGCGTGGAGCTTCCCGACCTGAACGCGGAACCGATCCTTGAAGATGGAACCGGCAACGTTCTCGGGGTCAACGTTCTTGTGCGCCGGCAGAAGGCACTTCGGGAAATCGTGAAGACGTGGACTTGTATCGGTTTCCTCGCCGAATGCGGCGACGAACAAGTACCGAATCAGGTCGCTAGGCATGTGCGAGCGGCTCTCGTGATTGGCGAGAAGAGCGGCCTTCCGATCGTGATACCAGTTTGCGAGCGCCTGCGGCTGCTTTTCACGGAAGGCAGCTGAAAGCCTGTACCGATCACTGCCGTGTCCCGGATCTGATTGTCGCTCCTGCAATTTGTCTCGAATTCTGAGCATCCGCTCGGCGACCGCAGGACCGCACCCATGTCGGTCTCTGCGCAGTTCGCGGACTGCCGAATCGAACAGCGGCGCGCGAAGTGCGTGCAGCCAATTGAGCCCTTTCCCTCGATAGGAGAGCTGCGGACGTAGCGGAGGGAGATCGCCGATCACACTCAGGACGGACGGAGCAGGTGCAGGATCGAGCTTCCGCACACCACCTGCAGCTTCGAATACGTCCTTGCGGACTCCCAGAATGATCACCCGATGGCGCGCCTGCGGCACGCCGTGCTCCTCGGCCCGGATAAGGAAGTCTTCCGCCGACGGCTCCTCGAACAGGGAGCTCGACTGGGAAAGTGTGCACAACACGTATTCCGCACCATGCGTCGCACCGGCGACGCTCGCCGGATGCTTGAGATCGCGCGTGATCGAGTCAAAGATGACAGCTTCTTTGACCTTGGACGTCAGAATGCCCTTGACGTTCTCCATCACGAAGATCGCTGGCTCAAATTCAGCAATGACATGCAGGTATTCCAAGTACAGGAAGTGCCTGTGATCTGCCTCCGCCTTGTACCCTGCAGTTCCCCTGTTTCGGGCTCTTCCCACAAGCGAGTACGCCTGACAGGGGGGGCCACCGATGAGAACAGCATTGCGAGGGAGCTGCTCGGATCCTGTGATTGCAAGTAGCCGCTTCCGGATTTCGGCGGAGGCCGATGCGCGTGCACGCGGGCCGAGCTCCAGGTTCAACGCTTCGTCATCCGCAATCCTGCAGGCTGCTTGAATCGCAGTGTCCCTGCTTTCCGCCAGCTGGCGAAATGCTGATGGCCAAGGCGCCTCGGCGATGATTCGGTCCCACTCGGCCCACGTGGCCTCGGAAGCGTTCCGACGCTGGAGTTGCCGAAACGCGGCTCGCAGGCGTAGCGTCTCGAAGGCCATCGGATCCTTCTCTATCGAAACGGCTATCCGGAAATCGGCAGAGCTTTCACGCGAGAAGCCCTCGCCGAGACCTCCAGGGCCGGCAAACAGGTCGATGACGGGGATCAGGGGCATTTTTGCCGTTCTTCTCAGGAGACAATGCACATTGTCGCGTGCGTGGGTACGTTCGGCCAGGTGCTGTGCCCACTTCGATTGGTTCTCCTGCTCGTTCGCACAGTCAATTACATGGTGGACGTAGTCGATTCACTCACCCGGTCCCGCATGATGTCGGCCATCCGGGGCAGCAACACCAAGCCGGAATTGCTGGTGCGACGCTACTTGCACGCGGCGGGGCTCCGGTTTCGGCTGCACGGCACCAATCTCCCGGGCCGCCCGGACATCGTGCTCCCCCGGTATGACGCAGCGGTCTTCGTGCACGGTTGTTTCTGGCATCGGCATCAGGGCTGCCCGTTTGCCACGACGCCACAAGCCAGATACGAATTCTGGCAAGAGAAGTTCAGGCAGAACATGTCACGCGACCATCGAGTCGCCGAAACACTCCGGGAAATGGGTTGGCGCGTGTTTACGGTCTGGGAATGTGAAGTGGAGAACGAAGAAGTACTGGATAGGTTGTACTTTTCGATCGTGACTTGCTCGGAAGAATGAGGCGGCTTCGAGGCCATCAGTGATACATTTTTGGAGAGGGGGTGGGCGCAGGATTCTTCTGGATTCTGTGGATCCCATCAGTAGTGCTGGATAACGGGGGTTCGTGCCAGTAACGACAGGGGGCAGAGCCGGTGCGACCAGAACAAGAAAGACGGATCGAATGACCGAGCGAATGCATGCGGTGGCCGGCCAGCTGTTCGAGGCCAATCCCGAACAACTCGCCGTCATCGGGGCCGGTTCCGATGAGTGGCTGTTGGTCGTCGCCGGTCCGGGTACAGGGAAGACGCAAGTTGCCGCAATGCGCCTTGTTCATCTGCTGGAGGAAGGCCTCCAACCAGCCCAGATCCTCGTATTGAGCTTTTCGCGCAGCGCCGTTGCTACATTGTCGAAGAGGTTGGTCAATCTTCGGCTAAGCGATCAGGGGGTCATCGAGGACCTGAGGCATCTCGCCATCAGGACCTTCGATTCCTGGGCATTCCGGGTGCTGCGGCAAAGCGGCGAGCCGGTCAACGAACTGATGTCCCGCACCTACGAGCAGAACATCACCGCCGTGACGAGAATGCTGGACGACTCCTTGAATCCGATCGGCGACCGTCTGGCGAACATCCGCCATGTGATCGTGGATGAATTCCAGGACCTGCCGGGAGTGCGCGCCGCGATGGTGGCCTCACTCCTGCAGCGACTGAACGGGAACCGTGGAGGCGCCGTCGGATTCACCGTCCTCGGCGATCCTGTCCAAGCCATCTACCGCTTCGCCGCCCGAAGTGGGGATCAGCCGCTGCCCGAGGATCCCTGGGAAGACTTGAAGCGGCGCATGGGTCCGAACTTGCGGGAGCTCGCACTCACACGGAACTACCGGGCAACGGAGAAGCTCGCCGCCGCTGCTGCCAGTCTGCGCAAGATCCTCGGCACTCCGGCCCTCGATGCCGGGCGCAAGCTGGAAGCGATGCAGCGGTTTCTGGCGAGGATGCCCACGTCAACCACGGACGCAAAGCTCGGGCCCAGCTGGCTGTTACAGCTTCCCGAGGGATCGCTCGCCATCTTGACACGGACGAACGGAGAAGCGCTGCGTGTGTGGAAGATGCTCCTGGGCGATGCGCTCGAACCCCCTGCCATCGCGGTCACGCTGCGTCTCGCTGGGGGCAGGCCACCGGTGCCGCCGTGGATCGCCGCAGTTCTCTCGACCTTCAGGCATCCCACCATCAGCCGCAAGGTCTTCGATGTGGTGCATGCGAAGGCGAGGGAGCGCCTCCCGGAAGGGACGGCGGCCAATGGCGGCGTCCCTCCGCTGGAAATTGCCTGGCGGCGACTTGCTCGCGCGAGCGGCGCATCTGATTCGGCGCTCGCCCTTGATCTGGACGAACTCAGGAATCGGCTGGCGTGGCCGGATGCGTTTCCGGATGATCAGATAGACGACGAGGCGGTGGTGCACATCACGACGGTTCACCAAGCCAAGGGCATGGAGTTTGACAACGTAGCGCTCCTGGACGCACAGAACAGGGATTCGACCGAAGAGCCAGAGGACCCTCTCGAGCAGGCACACGTCGGTTTCGTTGCTGTCACAAGAGCGGGTCGCCACATGGGGCGTCTTCCCAACACTTGCATCTTCAAACCGCTGACGAGTCGTTCATTCAGGGGTGGGCGCAGCAGGCTCGTCGAGTGGGGAGCGTGGACGGGGAAGGCACGGTGGATTCAGGTGCAGATGGGACTTGAAGGGGACATCGAGCTCACCAGCTTCGTTTCCCTGGATCTTCACAAGGACGAACAAGGCGTGGCGTCGCTGCAGGAGGTGCTGGCAGGCAGTGTCTCCGCTTTTCGCAATCGGAAGGTGGTTCTCAGCCAAGCAAAGGCAGAAGGAACGTCCGCGCGCGCAAGAGACATCCGATACGACATCCGTTTGCAACAGCAGGACGGCGAGGGCCTGTTCCTTGGCCGGACAAGCTCCCAAGTCACACAGGACTTGCTGGATCTACTCTGGGAGCCCGGCTACGCCATTCCGCGCAACATCTACAACTTGCGCATTGCGGAAGTTGTCTCAGTCGCCGTCAATGCGGAATTGGCGGAAAGCATCCCGCAGCCGTGGCATTCGAGCCGAATCTGGCTCGGCATCACCCTCGCCGGCACGGGCGATTTCAAGACCTGGAAGCGTCATGCCAAGTGAACCCCATTCCATGGAGTCGGTTCGATCGTCGCTCGTGGAGATGGCGCGTTCGTTGTTGACCGGACCTCTCGCGCTCGACGAAACGATCGAATCCGCACCGGTTGACACCTACCTCACAGGCATCCTGTGGCCGCGAGGCGCGGCAGTGGACGGCGCTGACGATGAGAGCGGACTCGAGTCGAGCGGCGACGACGAAGCCTCCGAAGCCGCCGTGCCAGGGTATCGCGCAATTCGTCCCTGCTCGATCGGCATCACCTTCGCGGTTCGAGCGGGTGCGACGGTCACGATCGACCTGGGTTGCACATCTCGGTACGAGCCGCTCGATGTGCCTGGCGAAGTGTCCGCCGGGGAAGGCGCGAAGGTCCCTGGCTCAGACGGCGATGTTGCCAAGGGAGGTGCAGGAAGCGATGCGCGCATCCGCAAGGTGTGGGTCCGGCGTCCGCTCCGGTACAGCGTCGTGCTCCCGAATGAAACGGAATCGTCGACGACCAGGATCAGCACGTTCTCAATGCCGGACGGCGGGGAAGTGAAGGATCCTCGACTCTCATTGCATATCCGGCGACGCGCAGGACCGGAGCAGCAAGTCTTCACGGTGACGCTGATCAACGAGGAGACCGACAGCGGAAACGCGGCTCCGCGAGACGCTCGCTGTCTGTTCCAGACAGAGATCGTCGTCCGTGCGGAGCTGTCGGGAGCGCCCGCCATTCAGCCGCGACCGCTGCCTCCTGCAGACCGCGGTGATCTGGATGCGCTCACCAACGCACTTCTCTACCGCGACGTGCGCGAATTCGCCGTCGGGCATGGAATTGCTGCGACTTGGCAGCAGGATCCGGGACCCGCTCTCGGTGAGGTCCGCACCGCATGGCTGCCGGAATCCAGCGTGCGCGGCACGAGCACGGACGGTCATCCGCTTCTTGCCGACTTCCGCGCGTCGTGGCCAGACGCTCTTCGCGCGACGTTTTTGGCGAAGGAGTCCGGCAGGGAAACCGTGATCGAGGCACTCGAATCGTTCGCTTCTTGTTATGGCCTCTGGATCGATCAGACCCTGAGAGAGCGCGTCGAGCAGTTCGAGGGAGATCTTCGCGATGCCGCAGAAGGGAATCTGGCGCGATGCCTCTCCACGTGCGAGCGGATCCGCCGGGGCGTCGGCGTGCTGCGTGACGATGACGCTGCCTGGGTGGCATTTGCACTGGCCAACGCCGCTATGGACCGGCAGGCCCTGTTTGCGGCAAAGGGGACGTCCGCCCGAGCACTGGTATGGCGCCCGTTCCAGCTCGCCTTCATGCTGCTGGTCATTCCCGGATTGGTGGACCCTTCACTGGAAGATCGTGAATGCATGGACCTGCTGTGGTTCCCGACCGGCGGAGGCAAGACCGAGGCATACCTTGCGCTGACCGCATTCCAGATCTTCCACCGTCGTCTGCAGAGTCCCGGCCGGCGCGAGCAAGGCGGTGTGGACGTGCTCATGCGATATACGCTGCGTCTGCTCACGGTGCAGCAGTTCCAGCGCGCGGCAGCGTTGATCACGGCATGCGACCTCATACGGGCTGTCGACACTAGGCTGGGTAGCTCGCGCATTACTCTCGGCCTCTATGTTGGCGGCGATGCCACCCCCAACAAGATGGAGCTGGCCCGCGAGGCAATCGCCCAGGAGGTGAACAACCTCAAGCCGAAGTCCACGCCCCGGCAGCTACTCCGCTGTCCCGTCTGCGGCTCCGATCTGAGAGCAAGCTCCTACCGTGCCGACCCCCAGCTGGCGCGCATCGACATCGTCTGCGAGAACCCGAACTGTGAGGCCGCGGGTGTGTCACTGCCGGTCATGACGGTGGATGCAGTCATCTACGAGACGCCCCCTTCTCTCTTGATTGGCACGATCGACAAGTTCGCCCAGATCCCACGAAGCACCGAGATCCGAAAGCTGTTCGGCCTTGATGGAGGGGAGCCGCCGGGCCTGATCATCCAGGACGAACTTCATCTGATTTCGGGGCCGCTGGGCTCGATGGCGGGACTCTACGAAACCATCGTCGATACGCTGTGCACGCGTGGCGAGATCCGGCCGAAAGTCATCGGGTCCACAGCCACGATCGGACATGCGGAGCAGCAGGTCCGGTCGCTGTTCGACCGGGAGGTCCTGCAATTCCCGCCTCCGGGGTTCGAGGCCTCGGACTCCTTCTTCGCGGTGCGGGACAGTGTGGGCCCGGACCGTCTCTATGTGGGCATTCCCACTGCAGGCCGCAGTCCGAAGTTCGCGTTGCAGGCTGTCGTAGCCTCGCTTCTGCAGTCTGCAGAGGCGTTGGTCGGAGCCGGCCGGGCCGACGATGACGCCATCGACCCGTACTGGACCTGCGTCGCCTACTTCAATAGCTTGCGCGAGCTTGGCGGCGCGTACGTCCTGATGCAGGACGACGTGCCGCGACAGATGCAGTTCCTCGCGGGCCGCCTTGGCGTCAGCCGGCGCGAGCTCCAGAACCTCCCCGTTGAACTGAGCAGTCGTCGTTCGTCGCGAGAGCTGCCGGAGCTGTTGCAAGCACTAGGGGCGACGCTGGGTCGATTCAATGAAGACCCCGGTGAGCATCCGGAACCCAGGGACACTGTGCTCGCGTCCAACATGATCTCTGTTGGCGTTGACGTGCCCAGGCTCGGATTGATGGTTGTGAACGGTCAGCCCAAGTCGACCGCAGAATACATCCAGGCGAGCAGTCGGGTGGGCCGCGGCATACCGGGACTTGTCATGACGCTCTACAACTTCGGACGTCCACGCGATCTCTCACATTTCGAGCACTTCCGCAGCTACCACGGTGCGCTGTACCGGAGCGTCGAGGCGACGAGCGTCACGCCGTGGGCTCCTCGGGCCCGTGACAAGGCCCTTCATGCCGTGATCGCCTCACTTGTGCGCCATCTAGTTCCCGGCCTTTCCGACGATGACGGGGCTGCGCGATTCGATCCGAACGATCCGGCTGTGGGATCGATCCTCTCGATCATCGGGAGGCGGGTCGCCGCCGCAACCGACCCTGGCGAGGCCAGCGACACGATCGAGGATCTTCGTGCCGAGGTCGAAGAGTGGGCAAGGCGAGCAAACGAGGCCAGGGCCACGTCGGGTCGCCTCCGCTATTGGATCAAGAAGGCGCCCTTCGGACGGACGCTGCCCCACCTGATGTGTTCAGCCGAAGAGGCGTCGCCGGGCGCGCGGCAGGCGTGGCCGACCCCCAACACGATGCGCGAAGTCGAGCCTTCATCGGCCTTCATCCTCAAGACCATTCCTCGCAAGCCACGGAGCACCTGATGGCCACCGCAAGAAGACCCATGGGCCGCGGCGGCTCGCCTGCGCAGGGCGCGGCTACCTCGGGGGTCGAACCGCTTGGCAGAGTCCGCCGATCCCAACTCATTTCCACCTATGGCATTGGTGCGATCGTCGACCTTGAGAAGGGTTCCTTCATGCCCATGGGGCTCGAGGACTGGGAGGCGGCCACGCGGTTGCCTTCTCTCACCATCGGGGAGGCGCGGCTGCAGGCGCAGCTGGGTGTCGACCACTTCCGTCTGCCGCCTATCGCGGAGGACCTGTCCGGATTTCCCGGTCGTGTCGATCCCTCGCATTCCGCGCCTGCCATCCGCTTCCCGGAGTGGCACGAGTGCCCCCACTGCAACCGGATCGGAACTGAGGGCAACCCGTTCGAGCTGGGCACCGACGGCGCCCAGCTCGAGTGCAAGGCGCATGGGCGACCGGTGCTGACCACACCGGTTCGCTTCGTCGTGGCGTGCCGCAAGGGACATTTGGAGGAGTTTCCCTGGGAATGGTGGGCGCATCGGCGACGGCCGGACGGTGTCTGCGACCGTCCGGTACTGGAGCTCAAGTCCCGAGGCAAGTCGGCCTCGCTCGCCGACCTTTATGTGCATTGCAAGAGCTGCAATGCTTCGGAGTCGTTGGGGGATGCCTTCCGCCCTGAAAGCATGAAAGGTCGCAGCTGCCACGGGGTGCGCCCATGGCTGCATGATCGCCAGGCTGGATGCGACTCGCAGCCGCAAGCCATCCAGCGAGGCGCGTCCAATGCGCACTTTGCCGTCGTGGCTTCGGCGCTCTCGATTCCACCGGTGTCCGATGCCACCTTCCAGCTGATCGAGGGAAACTGGATCACGCTTAGCGCTCTTCCGGCCGAGGCCGTGGCGCCAGTACTGGCACGACTCTCGGAAACCTATGGCGTGCCGGTGGAGGCGCTCCAGGCAGCACTGCGCGAAAAGCAGAAGATCGAGGGGTTGCAGACGGACCTCTCGGATGCTGGGTCCCGGGCCGAGGAGTATGCCGCGCTCTCGCAGGACCGCGACGATCCGATCGTGGGCGGCATCGTGCCCCAGTTCTGCAACGCCGTGGCCGAACCGCCTGCTGCACTTGCGCCCTGGTTTGATCTGGTGGGAGCTGTCTCGCGCCTGCGGGAGGTGCGGGCACTGGCGGGATTCAGCCGCATCGAACCGTATCCGGTAAGTGCGGAAAAGATCCAGGATGCCATTCGCGACGGCAAGGTGGCGGCACTTTCCAAGAGCCATCGCAACTGGCTTCCCGCCGCGGAGATTCGCGGAGAGGGCCTGTTCCTGAGATTCCGCGCCGATGCCATCGATGCGTGGCTGACGGCCAATCCCGCCATTCACGACCGCGTGGCCGTTCTGGAGCGTCGCTCCGCCGCCATTGCTGCAGACCGAGGATATCAGCGCGACTACACGATCACGGCGCGGCTCCTGCTGGTGCACTCGTTCGCACACGCGTTGATTCGCACCATCTCGATCGACTGCGGCTACTCGTCATCTGCGCTGCGGGAACGTCTGTACATCAGCGAACCGTCCGGCTCCAGGCAAGCGATGAACGGAGTGCTGGTGTACACCGGCTCCCCCGATTCGGAAGGCAGCCTCGGCGGTCTCGTCCGCTTGGCCGAGCCGGGGCAGATCGAGCGAATCGTCGTGCGCGCGCTTCGCTCCGCACGATGGTGTGGCAGCGACCCGGTGTGCCTCGAGACCGATCCCGCTCAATCCGGCGACAGGGTCAGTGGTGCCGCCTGCCACTGCTGCCTGCTGGTCCCCGAAACTGCATGCGAGAAGTTCAACCGAGAGCTGGACCGCACCATGCTGGTTGGCACTGCGGAATCGGAAGCAGGCCCTGCTTGGCGCGGATTCTTCGGCACGCTGGAGGATTGAGACGTGGCCACACTCATCCCCGAACAGCCGAAGGATTGCCCGTATGGCGAGCGATCCGTCTACGAGAAACTCGGGCGCGACCTGGACGCCGACTGGATCGTGCTGCACTCGCTTGGTCTGCACGGTCATGAAACCAAGATCTGGGGCGAGGCCGACATCATCGTGCTCTCCACCAAGGGCATCTTTGCTTTGGAGGTGAAGGGCGGCAAGGTGTCCTGCCAAGAAGGAGTCTGGACATTCGGCGAACCCAACGGGCGGTCGTACACAAAGCGGGAAGATCCTTGGACCCAGGCCAAAACCACCATGTTCGCCGTCCAGCGCAAGCTGGAGGAGGCAGACCGGGTCTTCGCCGATGTCCTGTTCGGATTTGGTGTGGTGATGCCGAACGAGACTTTCACGACAACTGGCGCCGAGATCGAACCGGCCGTACTGATGGACAAGAGGGAGTTTCGCGGCAATCTGAGCTGGTACATCGGTCGCCTGCAACGTCACTGGTCCAACGTCTACCGCGAGAAGCACGAGCGGCAGTACCGAGCGCCCACTCGTGCCGAGTTGCAGCTCGCGCGGCGCATCCTGCGGCCGGACATCGATTCGGCCTTCAGCCTGGGAAGCTACGTGACAGGAGTGGAGTCGCGTCTGATCCAGCTTTCGAACGACCAGATCCGGGCGTCCCGGCGCATGGCAGCCAATCCGCGCACGCTCGTGCGTGGCAAGGCGGGCACCGGTAAGACCATCGTGGCGGTGGAACGGGCATGCCAGCTGGCTGCACAAGGTCTCCGCGTGCTCTTTCTCTGCTTCAACCAGCTGCTGGCGCAACACCTGCGAACCTCCATGGCCGCAGACCCGCGGTCTGCGGGCGTCGATGTCCGGCATGTCCATGCTCTCTTCCACGAGGTGATCGCGAAGGCAGGCCTGCAGGATCGGCTCGGTTCCTCGGACGCGACGAAGCTGTTTGCGGAGGACTATCCAAGGGCGTTCGTCGACGCGGCGCTTGAGATCGGACTGCCCGCTTGGGATGCGCTGATCATCGACGAGGCGCAGGATCTGCTTACGCTGGACAACATCGATGCCTTCGACCTGATGCTGGGCAATCCCGGAATCAACCGCGGCCGATGGCACATCTTCTTTGACCGCAACCAGAACATTTACGGCACGAGCATCCAGGAACAAGTTGAAAAGAGGCTGAACGAGGCGCAACCAGCCTTCGACGATCTGTTCGAGAACTGCCGCAACACGCGGCAGGTGGCCGTGCAGGGCTCGATCATCTCGGGCATCGACCTCGCCTTGGAGGGAGCTCCGGATGGGCTGCCCTGCGAGAACGTCTACTACCGCAACCACAAGGCTCTTCTGGCGCAGCTGGAAAGCACTGTCGCCCGTTTGATCAAGCAGGACGTACGACCCCAGGACATCGCCGTGCTCTCGACGCGCACGCGGGACAACTCCCTCCTTGCCGGCATAAAGGATATTGCCGGCGTGCCGCTGGTAGATGTGAGCGCGGCCGCCGCCGGGGACATGGTGTTCTCCACCATGCACTCGTTCAAGGGCCTCGAGCGGCAGGTCGTTCTGGCCATTGACATGGAGGGCATCGGAGACCCCGCGCAGTCGATGCTCCACTACGCTGGCCTGTCGCGGGCCAGATGCCTGCTGCACGTGTTCCTGCCCGAATCAGCGCGGGAGGCGTATGGCCGGCAGGCTGCCGGCTTCGCAAACCGCATGTCGGAGTCAGCCTGAGGAAAACCGGCATGTCCGACAGTCAGTTCTTCCAACGCCCCATCCTCAACTCGCCCTACGGCTATCCCTCGGCACACTGGGAACTGGACGCCAGCGGGCAGCCGACGCAAAAGATCGTCCGGACGCGTCGTCGCGCGGACTTCGTCACTCCGATTCCGAAGCCCAGGAAGCAGAAAGGCGCCACCCAGCAGGCGCTGGTCTTTGACGAGCACTCGTCGGCGCAGCAGCAGTACGCGCACGCCGGCATCATCAACGGGGTGCGCGCGGAGGTGGACAAGTGGCGCGCTTTGCCGGACCCGAACACGTGGGGAGTCACTCCGGAGACGGCGCGCCTCCTGCAGCACTGGCGCCACCATGCGTTCAGCGATGTTCGGCCGTTCTTCTGCCAAGTGGAGGCGGTGGAGACCGCCATTTGGCTCACCGAGGTGGCGCCCCAGCTTGGGAAACGAGCCGAGCAGTTCCTCGAACATCTGGGCAATGCCAGCAACGAGGCCAATCCCGGTCTGGCCCGCTTGGCACTCAAGCTCGCCACCGGCGCAGGCAAGACCACGGTGATGGCGATGCTCATTGCTTGGCAGACAGTGAATGCCGTTCGCCGGCCGACCAGCCGCAAGTTCACGCGGGGTTTCCTGATCGTCACACCCGGACTCACCATCCGCGATCGTCTGCGCGTGCTGCTGCCGAATGACCCCGACAGCTACTACCGCAGCAGGGAGCTGATTCCTGCCGACATGCTGGAAGACTTGGGCCGGGCCAGGATCGTCATCACCAACTATCACGCTTTCAAGCTTCGCGAGCGCATGGAGCTCTCCAAGGGTGGGCGGCAGCTGCTGCAGGGCCGCACGGGCGAGGCGCCGCAGACGCTGGAATCCGCCGGCCAGATGCTGCAGCGCGTCTGTCCAGAGCTGATGGGGCTGCAGCACGTGATGGCCATCAACGACGAGGCCCATCATTGTTATCGCGAGAAGCCGGCCGCGCCGGATGAAGACCTGACCGCCGAAGAAAAGCAGGAGGCGATGCAAAACAACGAGGCCGCCCGCCTGTGGATCAGCGGACTGGAGGCGGTCGCGCGCAAGATTGGCATGTCCCGGGTCATGGACCTTTCGGCCACGCCCTTCTTCCTGCGCGGCTCGGGCTACGTCGAAGGCACCCTGTTCCCCTGGACCATGTCGGACTTCTCGCTGATGGACGCCATCGAATGCGGCATCGTCAAGCTGCCGCGCGTTCCCGTCGCGGACAATATTCCCGGCACCGAGATGCCCATGTACCGCAACTTGTGGGAGCACATCCGCAAGGACATGCCGAAGAAGGGCCGCGGCAAGTCTGCCGGGCTGGACCCGCTGAAGCTGCCGACGCCGCTGATCACCGCACTGGAAGCGCTCTACGGGCACTACAAGCAGACGTTCGACCTGTGGCAAAAGGCGGGCATCGCCGTGCCACCGTGCTTCATCATCGTCTGCAACAACACCGCTACGTCGAAGCTGGTGTACGACTATGTCTCCGGCTTCGAACGCTTGGCCGAAGACGGAACGAGCAAGCTGGAGTTCGGCCGACTGGACCTGTTCCGCAACCATGACGAGAACGGTCGGTGGCTCGTGCGCCCGCGCACGCTGCTGATTGACAGCGAGCAGCTGGAGTCCGGCGAGGCGCTGGACGACAACTTCCGGGCCGTTGCCGGCCCGGAGATCGAACGCTTCAAGCGCGAGATGGTGGAGCGCAGCGGCAATCCCCAGGCGGCCGAGAGCATCAGCGATCAGGAACTGCTGCGCGAGGTGATGAACACGGTGGGCAAGTCAGGCCGGCTGGGTGAGTCGATCCGCTGCGTGGTCTCGGTGAGCATGCTCACGGAGGGCTGGGACACCAACACGGTAACCCACGTGCTGGGTGTGCGCGCCTTCGGCACCCAGCTGCTCTGCGAACAGGTGATCGGCCGGGCCCTGCGCCGCGCGAGCTATGAGTTGAACAACGATGGCCTCTTCAATGTGGAATACGCGGATGTGCTGGGCATTCCGTTCGACTTCAACGCCGAACCTGTGATTGCCCCACCGCAGCCGCCGCGTGAGACTGTGCGCGTGCACGCGGTACGGCCGGGGCGCGACGCGCTGGAGATCCGCTTTCCGCGGGTCCAGGGCTACCGCGTCGAGCTGCCGGAGGAGCGTTTGACCGCCACCTTCGATGAGGATTCCACCCTCGTGCTCACGCCCGACCTTGTGGGCGCCACCCAGACGCTGCAAAGCGCCATCATCGGCGAGCAGGTGAACCTGACCCTGGCGCACAAGGCGGACGTCCGCACCACGCAGATCGTGTACGAGCTGACCTCCTACCTCGTGATGAACAAGTGGCGCGAACCCGGCGAGGCGCCCAGGCTGCATCTCTTCGGTCAGCTCAAACGTGTTGTGCGGCAATGGCTGGAAGAGGGACATCTGGTTTGCAAAGGCGGGACCTGCCCGGCTCAGCTGATGTACAAGGCCTTGGCCGATCTTGCCTGCGAGCGCATCACCGCCGGCATCGTACGCGCCGAGATGGCCAATGCGCGGCCGGTGCAAGCCGTGCTGGATCCCTATAACCCGGTGGGCAGCACGCGTCACCTCTCGTTCACAACCACGCGAACCGAGCGGTACCAGACAGCGGCCGACCGCTGCCATGTCAACTGGGTGGTGCTTGATAGTGACTGGGAGGCCGAGTTTTGTCGGGTGGCCGAGACCCACCCGCGCGTGCGCGCCTATGTGAAGAACCACAACCTCGGGCTGGAAGTCCCCTACCGCTACCAGGTCCAGACGCGCACCTACCGGCCGGACTTCATCGTGCGGCTGGACGACGGCCGCGGTGATGACGACCTGCTGAACCTAGTCGTGGAGATCAAGGGATATCGGGGCGAGGATGCCAAGGAGAAGAAGAACACCATGCAGACCTACTGGGTACCGGGGGTGAACCGCCTGGATCAATTCGGGCGCTGGGCGTTTGCCGAGTTCACGGACGTCTATGCCATGCAGCAGGACTTTGCCGACGTGGTGGAGAGGGCCTTCCGCGAGATGATCGATCGCGTGCTGCAACCGGCGGAGATCGCGTGATGGCGACGCGCAAGAGCAACGGCGGCGCGGCCGCCAAGACCGTCGAGACCATCCGGCACGACGAGGCCAGACGCAAGAACATTCCGACCGCGGAGTACCAGTCGGTCCTCGAGAAGCAGAAGCTCGCCCCGGTGGAGGTGAAGTACCCGCGCAGCGGCGGGCAGGCGCTAGAGGAGGAGAAGCAGGCGCGGAACTCGGATCTCGACCCGCAGCTGGTGTGGCGCGGCAAGGACCGGCAGGACTGGAGCGACCTCGTGGTCCACGCGGCGCCGTTGTACATCCAAGAGAAGGTGCACGCCAAGGCACTGGTTGACGACCTGCTTCGTGAGACCCGCGAGCGTCAACATGTGGAAGGCGAGCGGACGCCGGACCTGTTCTCCGACTTCAACGGTGTGCCGCACGACGCCGACAAGACCGAGTTCTACGCCCACGACCAGAACTGGTCCAACCGTATGATCCTGGGCGACAGCCTGCAGGTGATGGCCTCGCTTGCCGAGCGCGAGGGCCTGCGCGGGAAGGTGCAGTGCATCTACTTCGATCCGCCGTACGGGATCAAGTTCAACTCGAACTTTCAGTGGAGCACGACGAGCCGGGATGTGAAAGATGGCAATGCCGGACACATCACGCGAGAGCCGGAGCAGGTGAAGGCGTTTCGGGATACGTGGCGCGATGGCATTCACTCCTATCTGACCTACCTCCGCGATCGACTCGCCGTGGCACGTGATCTGCTCACGGAAAGCGGGTCGATCTTTCTGCAGATCGGAGATGAGAACGTCCACCGGGTACGTGCGGTGCTGGATGAAGTCTTTGGCGATGCGAATCATGTGGCGACCATTTCGTTTCAAAAGACTGGGTCGAGCGATGAGGCGCTGCTGCCGCAGACGGTCGACTACCTACTGTTCTACGCGCGAGACAAGACTCGCGTAAAGTTCCGGCCGCTGTATGTCGAGCGCCAGACAGGCAGCCCCGGGCTTGATCGTTACGACTTGGCTATGGACCAGGGAGGATTGGTTCGCCGCTTTGCCGCGCGCGATGAGAGTGACCCAGCGATCGAGCGGGGCCGGTACACAGCCGTAGTAAGTGCAAGGCCGGCAGGTGAGGGGGACCTAAAGTCTTTCGCCTTTCAGGGGCGGACGTTCAGACCGGGAACTGGAACGTTCAAGACGAATGAGTCGGGCCTCAAAAGACTTGAGCGAGCCGCTCGGCTGTTCGCTCCCGCCGGCACTTTGCAGTATTTGCGAAAGATCTCGGATTTTCGTGTCCTGCCGATTGCGGATAGGTGGGAATCAATTCAGATTGGGACGGGGTTGCTGTACGTCGTACAGACAAGTGCCAAGGCAATCGAACGTTGCCTTTTGATGGCGACAGACCCTGGTGATCTAGTGCTCGATCCCACGTGCGGTTCTGGCACGACGGCCTACGTCGCGGAGCAGTGGGCGCGCCGTTGGATCACCGTCGACACCTCGCGCGTAGCCCTAGCGCTGGCCCGAACTCGCATCATGGGCGCGCGTTACCCCTACTACATCCCCGCCGATACGCGCGAAGGTCAAATCAAGGAGGCGGAGATCACGGGGAGCGCTCCGTCCGTGGCACCCGTTCACGGCAGGATCCGCCAAGGCTTTGTCTACGAGCGAGTGCCGCGCATCAAGCTGAGTTCCATCACCAACAACGCTGAAGTGGACGTGATCTGGGACGAGTGGCAGAAGGCGCTGGAGCCGCTGCGCGAACAGCTCAACTCTGCGCTGAAAAGGGCGTGGGCGGAATGGGAGATCCCGCGCGAAGCCGATGCCAAGTGGCCCGACACTGTCAGGAAGCTTCACGCCCAATGGTGGCAGGCCCGAATCGCACGCCAGAAGGCGATCGACGCCAGCATCGCCGCGAATGCGGAGTACCAGTACCTCTACGACAAGCCGTATGAGGACAAGAAGCGCGTACGCGTCGCCGGTCCCTTCACCGTCGAGAGCCTGTCGCCCCACCGCGTGCTGGGCGTGGACGAGAACGACGAGCTGATCGATCCGCTGGAGGCGAACGAGCCTGATGCGGGCTTCACGCCCAAGCCGACGTTCGCGCAGATTATCCTGGAAAACCTCAAGACCGCCGGTGTTCAGCAAGCGCACAAGGAGGGCCGGATCAACTTCACGTCGCTGACGCCGTGGCCGGGCGAACTGGTGTGCGCCGAGGGTCGCTACGTCGAGGGTGACGCGGAGACCGGCAAGCCACGCCGCGCGGCGATCCTCATAGGTCCGGAGTTCGGCACCGTCACCCGCGTGGACTTGGTCGCCGCGGCGCGGGAGTCGGCGGACGCTGGATTCGATGTGCTGATCGCCTGTGCCTTCAACTACGAGGCGCACACGACCGAGTTCAACAAGCTGGGCGCCCTGCCGGTGTTGAAGGCGCGCATGAATGCCGACCTGCACATGGCTGAGGACCTGAAGAACACGGGGAAGGGCAACCTGTTCGTGATCTTCGGCGAGCCGGACATCGATCTCCTGGCGGAACCCGATGGACGCCTGCGGGTGAAGGTGAAGGGCGTGGACGTGTTCCGGCCGAACGAGGGCAAGGTGGAATCGAGCGGGCCCGACGAGATCGCCTGCTGGTTCGTGGACACCGACTACAACGAGGAGAGCTTCTTTGTGCGCCAGGCCTACTTCCTGGGTGCAAGCGATCCCTACAAATCGCTAAAAACGACGCTGAAGGCCGAGATCGACGAGGAAGCTTGGGCCACACTGTACGGCGACACGTCTCGGCCGTTTCCGAAGCCGAAGTCCGGCCGGATCGCGGTGAAGGTGATTAACCACCTGGGCGACGAAGTGATGAAGGTGTTCAGGGTCGCCTGACAGTGCAGATCGCGAAGGCTAGGAGGACGAAGTGAGCGACGAAACGGAGTTCAAGCTCGCCCAGGATGCAGAGGCATATCTGGCGGCAAACCTGACGCGACTGCAGCCTGCAACAACGAAGCTGGCAGCGTTCCAGAACGACCGGGGCCGGCAGCTCGCGCTGGCGCTCGAACGCAGGGAAGCCATCTATCTTTGGGCCGAGGCATGCCCCCCGGACATGGAAGGCATAGAGATCAATAATGTCAAGCGCCCCAAGCTTCCCTACGCGCCCGATCAGGCGAGAAGTTCGGCGGTCAACTCCCAGTGCAGCCGGCTGGCAGAAGGCAATAAGGCTTGGTACCTCCGGTGCACGACGATGGCCGCGCTGGAGCGCTTCATCCGCTGGTACGCAGCCGCATGAGCGCAGAATTCCAGGCTGGCCAGCGCGTGCGCCTGAAGTCGAACCCGGCGCGCGCGGGCGTGCTTTCGGGCCAGCAGACTGGCAATCCGGCCTCGCCGCGATGGCAGGTGATCTTCCCGGACCGGACGGAATTCGTCCCGGGACTGGCTCTGGAATTGATCCCGGAGAAAGGGACCAACCCTTACGACGACATGCGCCAGTTGCGCTTCGGGCGCGCACGCGATCTGCGTTCCGCGCTGACGCACGCCCGGCTCGGAGGCAAGCTGGCGGACCTGATCTATAGCTTGTACACCACCAATACCGACTTCTACGCCTATCAGTTCAAGCCGGTGCTGTCGTTCCTGGACTCGCCGTCGCGCGGAATCCTCATCGCCGACGAGGTCGGCCTCGGCAAGACCATCGAGGCCGGTCTGATCTGGACCGAACTGCGCAGCCGGGAAGACGCCCGCAGGCTCCTCGTGGTCTGCCCTGCCATGCTCCAGGACAAATGGAGGGAGGAGCTGGCCGACCGCTTCGGCGTGGAGGCGCGCAAGTGCAACGCCGGGGAAGTAGTCGAGGTCCTGGAGCAGGCGGCCGGCAATGCGCGCGCATCCTTCGCGATCGTCACCAGCATGCAGGGTCTGCGTGGCCTGACCGACCTGCCTGACGACGACGAAGAGGAACGGTCCCTTGCCGCACGCCTGCGACGGCTGGCGGACGACAACGCTGGCGGCGACGCACCGCTCGACCTCGTAGTCATCGATGAGGCCCACTACATGCGCAATCCGGAGACGCAGACGGCCCGTCTCGGACAGCTCCTGCGCAGAATGGCTGAAAACCTGGTGCTGCTGTCGGCCACGCCAGTGCATCTGCGCAATGCCGACTTGTTCCACCTGCTCAATCTCGTGGACAGTGATTCGTTTCCGCACGAGTGGTCGTTCGATCACGCGTTGCAGGAGAACGCACCGTTGGTGGAGTTGCGCGACCAATTGCTGCGCGGCCGACCCGACGCGGAGGCCATTTATGCAGCGCTCGATGCCCTCCGCGGCTCCGAGCTGTCTGCCCGCAGCGAGGCCCTGCAGTTCATTCTGGCATCACCTCCTGACGGGGCGGCGCTGGCCTCAGTGCCTCATAGGCTTGCCTTGGCGGAGCAGATCGACCGAGTCAATCCGATTACGAAGGTAGTCACGAGAACCCGCAAGCGCGACGTACACGAGCGCCGCGTCGTCCGCCAGCCGATCGCGCTGAGTGCGGAGATGTCACCAGTGGAGGCCGGGTTTTACGATCAGGTGACGGCAGCAGTGCGCCGGTACTGCCGCGACTTGAACATGGCAGAGGGCTTCCTGTTGACCCTGCCGCAGCGGCAGATGTGCAGTTCCATGGCGGCGGCGTGCCGCTCGTGGGTCCGGCGCAGCGGCGACCTGGACGCGGAGATTGACCAAATCCTCTGGGACGCGTTTGGAGAGGATGCCTCGCTCGATCGGCGCGAGGGGACGCGTCCCAACGCAGACAGCCTCATTTCGCAGCTCTCGCGGATTGCGCGGGACGTGGGCGACTTTGCAGCGCTTCGGCAGCACGACTCCAAGTTCAACAAGCTGCGGGATCAGCTGCTCGAGTACTGGCGGCAGACTGGCGGCGCGAAGGTGGTTCTCTTCGCTTACTTCCGAGACACCTTGACTTATCTGGCGGAGCGGTTTGCGGAGATCGGTGTCGACTCCGTCGTCCTGATGGGGGGCATGGACAAGCAGGCTGCTCTGGAGCGGTTCAAGTCGACCGGTGGTCCCCGGCTCCTGCTGGCTTCGGAGGTCGCCAGCGAGGGTGTGGACCTGCAGTTCTCGGCGCTGTTGGTCAACTACGATCTGCCATGGAACCCGATGCGCATCGAGCAGCGGATCGGTCGCATCGACCGCATAGGCCAGAAGGCGCCACGCATCAACATCCTGAACCTGTTCCTCGCACGGACGCTGGACGAGCGCGTCTACCTTCGGCTTTTCGAGCGCCTGCGGATCTTTGAGCGTGCTCTCGGCAGCATCGAGGGGATCCTGGGAGAGATGATTCGGGAGATGAGCTTCGACCTGCTGCGCCATGAACTCACCGAGGCGCAGGAGGCCGAACGGATAGAGCAGACACGCGTCGCGGCGGAACAGTGCTCGCGCATCGAGGACAACCTGGAGCAGGAGGCTGGAAGACTGGTGGCGCACGGTGATTACCTGCAGCACAGGATCTCGGCGGCACGGGAACTGAACCGTTATGTCGCCTCGGAAGACCTGCAGGCCTACGTGAGCGACTTCATCGACGCGTTCTGTCAAGGTGCACAGCTGGTTCGCACCGCCGATGGCGATCCGCCGGTGTGGGAGATCGACTTGGGCCCCACCGTCAGGGCCGAGTTCGGGGAATTTCTGAAGCGAGAGCGGCTGCAGGAGCGAAGCCACCTTGCGAGTCCCGCTAGTGGTCGACAGCGGTGCATCTTCGAGAACGTGCTCAGGCGCAGTCGGAGCGACGCCGAATCGATCTCGCAGTACCACCCGCTGATCGCATTCGTACGGGAGCGCCTGAATGCGGAGGAGCGTCATCGGCATCCAGTGCTCGCAGCGCTGCGCGCTTCTCGTGGGGAGATGAGCGGCCTCGAAAGCGGGGTGCACGTCTTTGCCGTGTGTCGCTGGAGCATCACCGGTGAGCAAGACTCCGAGCGGCTCGCTTTCGAGGTCCTCAAGCTGGATGATGCGCGGAGTCTCGCTCCGGATGATGCGGAGCGCTTGGTAACGGGCGCGGTTCTGACCGGCAAGCCGTGGGCGGAGGCCCCAGGGAAACTCCCTGGGGACGCTGTGGGCGACGGCTTCGAAGCGGTCATGGACCGGCTGGAAGCCAGGTACGTCGAATACACCGCGAGGGCTGGACGGGAAAACCGGGATCGCGTGGCTTTCCAGATGGATCAGATCGACCGCCAGGAGAGGCGCGAGATCGAGCGCTTGGAAGGGCTTATTGCGCTCCTGCGTGGCCAGGGCAAGCTGCGGACCATCAAGGCCAACGTGGGGCGCATCGTAAAGGTACGCGAGCGAGCGGTGGAGCGACGCGCGCGACTTCAACTTCGCAGAGAACTCAGGCACGACTCAGCGCTCGTCTGCGCCGGGGTGGTCATGCTCGAATAAAGAAGACGGAGGGCACTGGAATGGGGAGTCAAATGCGCGATGCGCTCAAGGCACTCGGTCTGGGATTGCAGAAGACCAAGGGCGTGCGTGCCAACTCCCGCGTGTGGTCCGCCAAGCCTGCCGAAACTTCATCCATCCCTCCTCAAAGGCGCGATGCGCCTTTGCCGACGACAGCGGCGAGCGATCAGCGCATCCCCTTCATTCCGGTGCGAGCAGCGTCGCCGGCCCGGCAGCAGTCAAAAGGTACCCAGCGTGTGGGCGCACCCACCAGGGGTGTTGAGCGGCAGACAATTGTCTCCCCCGCGAAGATTGTGCCGACCAGACCTTCCGGGTCGGACCTGTCCACCGCTCAGCCCAAGCCCACGACCAGGATCGTCCGCGTGGGCGAGTTTCATCCGCATGCGCTGTTCGTCGATGACCGGGCTGATAGTCGAGGACTTCCGCTTCTCATGAATGAGGGCATCGGCCGCCAGCTGACCGCTGAACCTGACAACGAAACGGATCTCGTGCTCGGCGTCGACTTTGGTACCTCCTCGACCAAGGTGCTGATTCGGGACGCGTTTGCCGCGGCGGGCGTCTTTCCGGTTCAATTCGATTCGCGGCGCATCGGAATCGAGAGCTATCTCCTTCCTTCGCGCGTATTTCGGACGGGCGAGGCCTACTCCCTGCATGACGGCACCCACCAGATCACTGATCTGAAGCTGAGGCTGCTCGCCTGCAAGGCAAAGAGCCCGGTCACGGAGTTCAACGACTGCTGCGCCTTCTTGGCTCTCGTGATCCGGCGCGCGCGGGGGTGGCTATTCACGAAATATGGCGATCTGTACGCGCGGCACGCGTTGAACTGGCGCATGAACCTCGGATTGCCGGCGCGGTCGTATCGCGATGAGGCGATGGTGAGAATTTTCAGGCGGCTTGCCTGGGCAGCCGCGAATCTTGCCGCCGACGCGCAAGCGGAGACGATCACGAAAGAAGCGGCTGACCGCTATCGCATTCGCTCACTGTCCATCGAGACCGACCCAAACCAGGAGACTTGTGAATTCGCTTGGTCCGCTGTCGATGCTGTTCCGGAGGTGAGTGCACAGCTCCAGGGCTTCATGTCGTCCGCGCGCTGGGACTGGCAATCGCGCTCGGTGATGATGCTCGTCGACGTAGGCGCGGGGACAGTGGACTCTGCGCTGTTTCATGTGCGCGTACCCGAAGCCGGCGATGGCGTCCTTACCTTCTACGCAAGCCGCGTTGAGCCGAACGGAGTGATGAATCTGCATCGGGACCGGGTGGGTTGGCTTCAGCAGCTCCTGCCCAGGGAGACGGAGCACGATGCAGCAAGAGATTACCTTGCTGCAATTGCGAAGCCGACCGATCGGCTGCGACCCATCCCGGGAAGTGTCTTGGACTATCTACCTGGGTACGAAGTGGAAAGTGACGGTCCGGACGTGGACGCGCATTTCAGCATGGGACGTTACCGTGCACAGGTCGCTGGGTGCATCCGCGATGCCAAGGTAGGCAAGGGAGTGCCGCCCTCGCAACTCCAGCGCATTCCACTGCTTCTATGCGGGGGCGGATCGAGGATGCGCTTTTATGGAGGCATAGGAGATGCAATCAACAGCACTCCAGGTTGGCTCGTCAGCGTGGAGACGATGCGCCTTCCAGTCCCGCCGGACTTAGTTGACTTGGGATGGCATCCCGACGATTTCGACAGGTTGTCGGTCGCGTATGGACTGAGCTTGGCGGGACATGGGGAGACCTCGCTTGGAACGATCGTGAGGGATACCGAAGTTCCCGATATCCCTTCCCAGCTTTCAGCAGCTCGAGACCGCAACTACGTCTCCAAGGACCAGATGTGAAACTGGTCGTAGGCTCCACTAGCCCGGGCATCTGGGTGTAGAAAATGATGAGGAGCAGCGTGCCGACTTAGGCGCCGGCCAGCTGTAACTGATCTACTGCTTCTGCGCTGCTATCGAAGCCGCAGCCTTGTCAACAAGCCGCTGAATGACTGACTTAATATCTCGGTCATCTGCCGCCGATCGCAGGAGCTTCCAAACTCGAAAACGTGTGCACAGGTCGCATCGCTTCGCCGTACTTCGGATCGCGTTCTCAAGATCCTCCAAGCTCACAGTAGTGAAGAACTCACCGGCGTCCGCCCAGCCTGAGTCGCTGCTCCCAGGGGGCTGCGACGCTGTTTGACCGGCCGCAATCTGTTCTACGTGCTGCGGCATCAGGAGGAGTTGATCGCGCCCGCGCAACCGGAACGCCAGCACGGGATCTTCCTTCGCGAGATCGACCAAGGACCGCGCCAACCCTTCGGCCATCCCCGCCACACTTCTTTCGATCTGAGATCGGCCAAACTGGTTGAATGCCGGCATGACTTGGGCCAACATGGAAGTGAACTCACTTTCGTTCAACTCGATGCCGCGCGAGCGAAGGGACGCCTTGAGTGAAGGCCCTAGTTCGAACTTAAGCCACCTGGAGGCGGCATAAACCCGCCTTAGTACGTGATGCAGCTCCAGCAAATAGAACAGCGCGGTCCTAGTTGCGCGCCGACGCTCATGCCGCGTCTTCCACCAATAGCTGATTGCCGCAATCAGAGCGCCCCCGGCTCCGCCCAGGGCACTCAAATCCTTCAGATCGATATCGGTTCCGAACACGCGCTCTCCACGGCTACTAGGTCCCAACCGTGTATAGAACGGGCAAACAAGGTTCCTCACAGGCCAGGAGTAAAGAAAAATGGGGCACACGCCAGCCGCGTTGTGCCCCTTCTTGTGCCCAAGGCAGCGCCTAGAACTTAGACGTCGATATTCGCTGCCCTCAGCGCATTCGTCTCAATAAAGTCGCGCCTGGGCTCCACCTCATCCCCCATCAACATCGTGAACACCCGATCCGCCTCGATCGCATCATCGATCTGCACGCGCAGCAGACGACGCACGTTCGGGTCCATCGTGGTCTCCCACAGCTGCTCGGGGTTCATCTCTCCCAGCCCCTTGTAGCGCTGGCGGGACGTGGTGCGCTCGGCTTCCGAGATCAGCCACTTCATCGCGGAGCGGAAGTCGGACACGCGCTCCTCCTTCGCCTTCTCCCCCTCCCCGCGCTTCACCAGGGCACCTTCGCCCAGCAGCCCGCGGAAGGTATCCGCCGCCTCGGCCAGCGCCTTGTAATCCGCCCCATGCACGAAGTCCTGCGTCAGCACGGAGGACTTCACGTTGCCGTGGTGCCGGCGCGAGATGCGCAGGATCGGCTTGTCCGTCCGCGCATCGAACTCGCCCGCCACTTCCGCCGGCGCCGCATTCGTCAGCCGGTCGATCTCCTGCAGCTTTGCCTGCAGCGCCACCGCGCTCTGCTCCGCGTCCGCCACGGTGTCCAGGTTCAGGCGCACGCCGTCGGCGATGGCGCGCAGAGCCTCGGCATCCATGAAGCCGGAGAGGCGGTTGATCACGCTCTCGGCCACCTGGTGCTTGCGCGCCAGCTCCTGCAGCGTGTCGCCTTCGATCACGCGGTTGTCGGCGCCGCCGGTTTCCACGCGCGCGCCGTTCAGGGCGATGCGCAGCAGGAAGCCATCGAGCTCATGCCCGTCCTTCAGGTACAGCTCCTCCTTGCCGCTCTTCACCTTGTACAGCGGGGGCTGCGCGATGTAGATGTGGCCGCGCTCCACGAGCTCGGGCATCTGGCGGTAGAAGAAGGTGAGGAGCAGCGTGCGGATGTGGGCGCCGTCCACGTCCGCGTCGGTCATGATGATGATGCGGTGGTAGCGCAGCTTGGCCACGTCGAAGTCGTCGGCGCCGCTCTTGCCGCTTTCCACCGCGGCCTTGCCGATGCCGGTGCCGAGAGCCGTGATCAGGGTCACGATCTCGTTCGACGTCAGCAGCTTCTCGTAGCGCGCCTTCTCCACGTTCAGGATCTTGCCGCGCAGGGGCAGGATGGCCTGGAACTTCCGGTCGCGGCCTTGCTTGGCGGAGCCACCGGCGGAGTCGCCCTCCACGATGTAGATCTCGCACAGGGCCGGGTCTTTCTCCTGGCAGTCCGCCAGCTTGCCGGGCAGGCCCATGCCATCCAGCACGCCCTTGCGGCGCGTCATCTCGCGCGCCTTGCGGGCGGCTTCGCGCGCGCGGGCGGCCTCGATGATCTTGCCGACGATGATCTTGGCGTCGTTGGGGCGCTCTTCCAGGTACTCGGCCAGCTTGGCGGCCACCACGTCCTGCACCGGGCCACGCACTTCGCTGGAGACCAGCTTGTCCTTGGTCTGGCTGGAGAACTTGGGCTCGGGCACTTTCACGCTCAGCACGCAGGTGAGGCCCTCGCGCATGTCGTCGCCGGAGATCTCCACCTTGGCCTTCTTGGCCAGCTCGTTGACCTCGATGTACTTGTTGATGACGTTCGTCATCGCCGCGCGCAGGCCCGTGAGGTGGGTGCCGCCGTCCCGCTGGGGGATGTTGTTGGTGAAGCAGAGGACCTGCTCGTTGTAGCCGCTGTTCCACTGCATCGCGACCTCGACGCCGATCATGGTGCCCTGGTCGCTCTGCTTCTCGCCGATCGCCGTGAAGGCGTTCGGGTGCAGCACCTGCTTGCCCTTGTTCACGAACTCGACGAAGCCCTTCACGCCGCCGGCGCCGGCGAAGTCGTCTTCCTTGCCGGTGCGCTCGTCGTGCAGGCGGATGCGCACGCCGTTGTTCAGGAAGGAGAGTTCACGCAGGCGCTTGGCCAGGATCTCGTAGTGGAAGTCGTTGTTTTCCTTGAAGATCGTGGTGTCCGGCAGGAAGTGCACCTCGGTGCCGCGCTTGTCGGTGTCGCCCAGGATGTTCATCGGGCGGATCACCGCCTTCTCGCCGGTGGGGCCCGTCTCCTCGTGCACCTCGCCGCTCTTGACGACGAAGCCCTTGCTGAACTCCAGCTCGTGCACCTTGCCTTCGCGGCGGACCACCACGCGCAGCATGGACGACAGCGCGTTCACGCAGCTCACGCCCACGCCGTGCAGGCCGCCGGAGACCTTGTAGCTGTTCTGGTTGAACTTGCCGCCGGCGTGCAGCTCGGTCAGGGCGATCTCGGTGGCGCTGCGCTTGGGCTCGTGCTTGTCGTCCCACTTGATGCCGGTGGGGATGCCGCGGCCGTTGTCGGTGACGCTGATCGAGTTGTCGGTGTGGATGGTGACGACGATGTCGTCGCAGTGGCCGGCCAGGGCCTCGTCGATGGAGTTGTCGACGACCTCGAAGACCAGGTGGTGCAGGCCGGTGCCGTCGCTGGTGTCCCCGATGTACATGCCGGGGCGCTTGCGCACGGCTTCCAGGCCTTCGAGGATCTGGATGGAGCTGGCGCCGTAGTCCCCGGCCCCGGCGGGAGGAACGGCGGGCTGGCCGTTCTGGTCTTCGGGCGGGAGGGGGTTCACGTGATCTTGGGCCATAACCTGCTTTGCTTGACTTACCAATCGCTGGGGTCGCTTCGCGAACCCAGCCTACGTCGGCTTCGCGAATCCCAGCCCGCGGGGCATTCCCGCAGTTCGTAGGCTGGGTTCGGCGCAGCCGACCCCAGCTTTCCGCACATCACATCTCTCTCAGATGCGCATCGGCATCACGACATACTTGAAGCTCGCGTTCTCCGGGATCGTGACCAGCGCGGAGCTGTTGGCGTCGGCCAGGTCGATCTTCACCATGTCCTGGTCCATGTTGGCCAGGGCGTCGATCAGGTAGGTGACGTTGAAGCCGATCTCGATCGCATCGCCACCGTAGTCGATGTCGAGCTCGTCCACGGCTTCTTCCTGTTCGGCGTTGTTGCTGGCCACGCGCAGCGTGCCGGGCTCGAGGTTCAGGCGCACGCCCTTGAACTTCTCGCTGGTCAGGATGGCGGTGCGCTGCAGGCTGGCCAGCAGCGGCGCGCGGCCGAGCGTGACGCTGTTCTTGTGGTTCTTGGGGATGACGCGGTTGTAGTCGGGGAACTTGCCCTCGACCAGCTTGGTCACGAACTCCATGCCGCCGAACGCGAACTTGGCCTGGTTGTTGGCGAACTGCATCTCGATGGCGCCTTCGGCATCGGACAGCAGGCGCTGCAGCTCCAGCACCGTCTTGCGCGGCAGGATCACTTCCTGGCGGGGCACTTCGACATCCAGGTTCGCGGAGGCGAACGCGAGGCGGTGGCCGTCGGTGGCCACCAGCGACAGCGCCTTGCCTTCGGCAACGAACAGGATGCCATTGAGGTAGTAGCGGATGTCGTGCACCGCCATCGCGAAGGAGACCTGGTTCAGGAGGTCCTTCAGCGTCTTCTGCGGCACGGAGAACACGGGGCCGAAGCTCGGGGCTTCCTGCACCAGGGGGAAGTCTTCGGCCGGCAGCGTCTGCAGGGTGAAGCGCGACTTGCCGCCCTTCAGGATCAACTTGTTCTGGTTCGATTCGAGGCTGACCGTCTGGTCGCTGGGCATGGTGCGCAGGATGTCGATCAACTTGCGCGCGCCGACGGTGGTGGTGTAGTTGCCCGCGTCGCCGTCCATGTCCGCGGTGGTGCGGATCTGGATCTCGAGGTCGCTGGTGGTGAACTGCACGTTGCCGGCCGTCTTGCGCACCAGCACGTTGGCCAGGATCGGCAAGGTGTGCCGCTTCTCGACGATGCCCGCTACCGACTGGAGGACCGAGAGCAGTTTTTCTTGCGTTGCCTTCAGGACGATCATGTCTTCCTCTTCCTAATGCTGTCGTTGTAGCGGGTGAAACCGTTATTTTCGCTTATTTCACAGGCACTTACCCACCGACGGGGTGGGGGGTGCGGGGGCTGTCCGGTGGGGTTCGCTGCGCTCACCTGCCGGCGCCGGCGCGCCGCCACCCTACAGGTCGGCGCGCCCCCTGTAGGGTGGCGCGCAAGCGGCAGGTGAGCGACAGCGAACCCCACCGTTGCAACCTGGCTCACCCCTTCAGCGTCTGCTCCAGCACGTGCAACTGCTGGTTCAACTCCGTCAGCTGCTGGCGCTCGCCGGAGATCTTGCGCACCGCGTGCAGCACCGTCGTGTGGTCGCGGCCGCCGAAGAGTTCGCCGATCTCGGGCAGGCTTTTCTGGGTGAGTTCCTTGGCCAGGTACATGGCGATCTGGCGCGGGCGGGCGATGGAGGCCGGGCGCTTCTTGCTGTACATGTCGGCGACCTTGATCTTGTAGTAGTCGGCCACCGTCTTCTGGATGTTCTCCACGCTGATCTGCCGGTTCTGGATCGACAGCAGGTCGCGCAGCGCCTCGCGGGCGAGCTGGATGGAGATTTCCTTCTGGTTGAAGCGGCTGTACGCCAGGATCTTGCGCAGCGCGCCTTCGAGCTCGCGCACGTTCGAACGCACGTTCTTCGCCACGAAGAAGGCCACTTCTTCCGGCATCTCCGAGTTCTCGGCCCGCGCCTTGTTGATCAGGATGGCCACCCGCATTTCCAGCTCGGGCGGCTCGATCGCGACTGTCAGGCCGGAGTCGAAGCGGGAGACCAGGCGCTCGTGGATGTCCGTGAGGCCTTTCGGGTACGTGTCCGAGGTCATCACGATGTGGCTCTTCTTGGCCAGCAGCGCCTCGAACGCGTTGAAGAATTCCTCCTGCGTGCGGTCCTTGTTGGCGAAGAACTGGACGTCGTCGATCAGGAGCAGGTCCAGGGAGTGGTAGCGCTCCTTGAACTCGTCGAAAGTCTTCCGTTGGTAAGCCTTGACCACATCCGAGACGAACTGTTCCGCGTGGATGTAGAGAACCTTGGAATTGGGCTTGTCCGCGAGCAGCCTGTTGCCGACCGCGTGCACAAGGTGGGTTTTCCCCAGCCCGACCCCACCATAGATGAAGAGCGGGTTGTAAAGCTGGCCCGGGGTGCCGGCCACGTGCATGGCCGCGGCGCGCGCCATGCGGTTGGCCGTGCCCTCCACCAGGGTGTCGAAAGTCAGTGCCGTGTTGAGCCGGCTCTTGAAGCCGCCGGGGGCGACTTCTTCCTCGATCTCGGCCGGCTCGGCCACCGGCGCATTGGCCGCCACGGCGGGCGTGGCGTAAGTCCTGGCGCCGGTTTCCCGCGGAGTGATGGCTAACTCGAGCGGCACGGGCTGGCCGTACAGCTTCTCGAGGACGGCCGCGATGCGGCCTGCGTATTGGGCGCGGACCCAGTCCAGCTTGAACCGGTTGGCCACGAACAGCGTGACCCTGGAGAAGTCATCCGAAACCTGGGCCGTCAGCGGCTTGATCCAGGTGTTGAACTGCTGCTCGGGGAGGTCCTGTGCCAGCTGGTCGACGCACGCCTGCCAAAGGCTGTCGCCTGCTTCCAGGCTCGGCGATGCTGCCAGCCTGCCTTGTTGCCCCTCGCTCATGTGCCCCGTCGCTCCTGTGGATTAGTTTTGTCGCGCGAAACGGCGCATTCTAGTTGCTGAACACCTTATCCACACAAGCTGCCGAGGCTGTTGTGAGGGTCATCTTCCGGAGGCTTGACAACCGACTTGCTTGTCCGGGTACCCGGTTTTGGGGATAATGCCGGGTTTTCCCGAGAAGCAACATGAAACGCACCTACCAACCCTCCAAAGTGCGCCGCGCCCGCACCCACGGCTTCCTGGTCCGCATGAAGACCCGTGGCGGCCGCGCCGTGATCAACGCCCGCCGCGCCAAGGGCCGCAAGCGCCTGGCCGTCTGAGCCGGCAACGCCTAGCAAGCGCAGCCTGCGCCTGCCTGCCGTGCAGCGGCTGAAGACCCGGGCACAGTTCGAGGCAGCGATGGCAGGCGGCACCGTCTCCCGGACGCCGCATTTCGTGCTGCACCGCGCAGCATTCGAGCCGTCCCACCCCACAGCGCCTGCGCCTGACAAGAGCCAGGCGCTGTTTGCCGTCCGGGACGAACCCTGGATCGGCGCGGTGGTGCCCAAGCGCCATGCGAAGCGGGCCGTCACCCGCAACGGCATCAAGCGGCAGATCTACGCCGTGAGCGCGGCTTACGCCGATCGCCTGCCCGCGGCCGCCCATGTGGTGCGGCTGCGGCTGGACTTCGCGCGCAAGGATTTCCCCAGCGCCTGGAGCGAGCCGCTGAAGGCGTCGGTGCGCGGGGAGCTGCTGCAGCTTTTCGAGAAGGCTGCACGATGAAACGCATCCTCATGGGCTTGGTCAAGGCCTACCGCCTCACCCTCTCCCCCTGGATAGGCTCCGCCTGCCGCTTCACGCCGACCTGCTCCGCGTATTCGCTGGAAGCCCTGGACCGCCACGGCGCGGCCGCGGGCACCTACCTCACGGTCGCGCGCATCGCGCGCTGCCACCCCTGGTGCGCGGGCGGGCATGATCCCGTTCCCGACCATCCCCCGCGGCTCTTCACGCGCTGGGGCGCACTCGCACAACAGAAGAAATCTCCATGACCGACATCCGCCGCACCATCCTCTGGGTGATCTTCGGCTTCTCCCTGGTGATGCTTTGGGACCAATGGCAGGTCTACAACGGCAAGCAGGCCACCTTCTTCCCCTCCGGCAAACCGGCGGCGACGGCCCAGGCCCCCTCGGCCGCCGCCAGCGCGAATGCGAGCGCCGCCAGCGGCATCGCCACCGTGCCGCAGTCGACGACCGCCGCCGCGCCGGGCGCCGTGCCGCCGTCGGCCGCGCCTGCCGCGACCGCGACGCCGCGCGAGATGATCACCGTCAGCAACGACGTCATGAAGGTCACCTTCGACACCGAAGGCGGCACCGTCGTGCGCACGGAGCTCCTGAAGTACGCGGGCGACAAGACCGGCGAGCCCTTCGTGCTGATGAACCACAACGCCGAGCGCGTGTACCTGGCGCAGACGGGCCTGATCGGCGGCGACTTCCCGAACCACAAGACGGTGATGACCTTCAGCGGTGATCGCGCCCTGAAGGACGGCACCAACGAGATGACCGTGCGCTTCGAGTCGCCCGTGCAGGGCGGCGTGAAGCTGGTGAAGACCTACACCATCAAGCGCGGCGACTACGCCATGAACGTGGGCCACGAGGTGGTCAACACCTCCGGCGCCGCGGTGACGCCGCAGCTTTACATGCAGCTGGTCCGCGACGGCAACAAGCTGCCGGGCGAGTCGTCCTTCTATTCGACCTTCACGGGCCCCGCCGTCTACACCCCGGCGCAGAAGTTCCACAAGATCGAGTTCAGCGACATCGAGAAGGGCAAGGCGGAGATCGACAAGAACTCCGAGGGCGGCTACGTCGCGATGGTGCAGCACTACTTCGCGAGCGCCTGGATCCTGCCGGACGGCATCAAGCGCGACAACTTCGTGCGCAAGGTGTCCGACAACCTGTACGCCGTCGGCATGATCACGCCGCTGAACGTGGCGCCGGGCGCCACGACCACGGTGCCGGCCAAGTTCTTCTCCGGCCCCGAGGAAGAAAAGCGCCTGGAGGCGATCGCCCCCGGCCTGGAGCTGGTGAAGGACTACGGCTGGCTCACGATCCTCGCCAAGCCGCTGTACTGGCTGCTCTCCACGCTGCACGGTTTCATCGGCAACTGGGGCTGGTCGATCATGGCGCTGGTGCTGATCATCAAGATTGCCTTCTACTGGCTGCAGGCCAAGGGCTACGAGTCGATGGCCAAGATGAAGGCCATCAACCCCAAGGTGATGCAGCTGCGCGAGCGCTACAAGGACAACCCGCAGCAGATGCAGCAGGAGATGATGCGCGTCTACCGCGAGGAGAAGGTCAACCCGCTGGGCGGCTGCCTGCCGATCATGGTGCAGATCCCGGTGTTCATCGCGCTGTACTGGGTGCTGCTGTCCTCGGTGGAAATGCGCGGCGCGCCCTGGATCCTGTGGATCAAGGACCTGTCGGTGCAGGACCCTTACTACATCCTGCCGGCGATCATGACGCTGACCACGCTGCTGCAGACGGCGCTGAACCCGGTGCCGCCGGACCCGATGCAGGCCAAGATGATGTGGCTGATGCCGCTGGTGTTCTCGGTGATGTTCTTCTTCTTCCCGGCCGGCCTGGTGCTGTACTGGATCACGAACAACATCCTGTCCATCGCGCAGCAGTGGCTGATCAACGTCCGCATGGGCGTGCCGCCGGAGTTCAACCTGCCGAAGTTCGGGCAGGCGGCAGCGAACGACGCGAAGAAATAGGCGTCGTCCCCGCTTCCCCCTCCGTCGTCCCCGCTTCCCCCTCCGTCATCCCCGCGGAGGCGGGGACCCAGTGAAGGGCCGCGCTTGCGGCCCTTTTCTTTTCCCGCTCCCCCCATTCCGCGCGATACTGCCCTCGCACGCCCACGCAGCGCGCAAACCCAGCAGGGAGAAGCCCGTGAACGTCGTCCTCGTGCCCATCGACGGCTCGCCCGCCGCGTACCGCGCCCTTTCGCTGGCGCTGAAGGAACTCGGCGGCGCCGCGGATTCGACGCTCCACCTGCTCAACGTGCAGCCGCCCGCCGACGCGGGCGCGGATGCATCGCCCCACGCCCGGGGCGCGGCGATGCTCGCGCAGGCGCAGGACATGGCCCTGGGCGCGCACCGCCGCGTGGTCCCCCACGTGCGAACCGGGCGAGCGGAGGACGAGATCCTCGCCTGCGCGCAGGAGCTCGGGTGCGACTTCGTCTTCATGGGAACGCGCGGGCTCGGGGCTGCCGCCGCCGCCACGCTCGGATCCGTGGCGCTGGAGGTGGCGCGGCGCTCGCGGATTCCCGTGACGCTGGTGCGTTAGGGCGCAGCGGCGGCGCGTTCCGCGCGGCGGTCCGATAATCCGCCCCCATGCTCTCCCGCCTCGACCAGCCCATCGCCGCCATCGCCACCGCTCCCGGGCGCGGCGCGGTGGGCATCGTGCGGGTCTCGGCGAAGGACGTTTCGTCGATCATCGCCGCGATCTGCCCGCGCGACCTGCCGCCGCGGCAGGCGGTGTACGGGCCCTTCCGCGCCGCGGACGGCAGCGCGATCGACCAGGGGCTGGCGATCCACTTTCCCGCGCCGCATTCGTACACGGGCGAGGACGTGCTGGAGCTGCAGGCGCACGGCGGGCCGGTGGTGCTGCAGCTGCTGCTGGCGCGCTGCCTGGAGGCGGGTGCTTCGATCAACTTGCGTGTCGCGGAGCCAGGGGAATTCACGCAGCGCGCGTTCCTCAACGGCAAGCTCGACCTCGCGCAGGCCGAGGCGATCGCGGACCTGATCGATGCGTCGACGGAAGCCGCGGCGCGTAGCGCGACGCGTTCGCTGGCCGGCGAGTTCTCGCGCGAGATCCATGCGCTGCGCGATGCGCTGATCGACTTGCGCATGCTGGTGGAGGCGACGCTCGACTTTCCCGAGGAGGAGATCGACTTCCTGCAGAAGGCCGATGCGCAGGGCCAGCTGGAACGCCTGCAGTCCCATCTCGCGCGCGTGATGCAGCGCGCACACCAGGGCGCCTTGCTGCGCGAAGGCCTGCACGTGGTGATCGCGGGCCAGCCGAACGCGGGCAAGAGCTCGCTGCTCAATGCGCTGGCGGGCGCCGAGCTCGCCATCGTGACCCCGATCGCGGGCACGACGCGCGACGTCGTGCGGCAGACGATCCAGATCGAAGGCGTGCCGCTGCACGTGGTGGACACCGCGGGCTTGCGCGAAGGCGCGGACCAGGTGGAGCAGATCGGCATCGAGCGCGCGTGGGGGCAGATCGAGAAGGCGGACGCGGTGGTGTTCCTGCACGACCTGACGCGGGCGGACTCCGCCGACTACCAGGCCGCCGACGCGGCGATCGCGGCGAAGCTGCCGGTGGACGTGCCGGTGATCGATGTGTGGAACAAGGCGGATGCGGTCGACGGTGGGGTTCGCTTCGCTCACCTTCCCCGCCTGGCGGCGGGCCACCCTACATCGGACGCCACTGGTAGGGTGGCCCGCGACGCGGGGACGGTGAGCGAAGCGAACCCCACCGACGCACCGTCGATCACGCTCTCCGCCAGGACCGGCGATGGCCTGGACAAGCTGCGCAAGCACCTCCTGGAGATCGCCGGCTGGCAGGCCGCCCCCGAAGGCGTCTTCATCGCCCGCGAGCGTCACCTCCACGCGCTGCGGCGCGTCGACGCGCATCTGATGGAAGCGGCTGCGCACCTTGCGCGCCAGGCGCAGGCGCTGGATCTGCTCGCGGAGGAGCTGCGGCTTGCGCAGAACGCGTTGTCGGAGATCACGGGGGAGTTCAGTGCGGACGACCTGCTGGGGGTGATCTTCAGCAGGTTCTGCATCGGGAAGTGATGGCTGCGGGGGGAAGGGGTTGCTGGGGTGCGCTTCGCGCAACCCAGCCTACGGGCCCTTCGTAGGCTGGGTCGAACGAAACCTTCGTAGGCTGGGTTGAACGAAGTTCACCCCAGCATGCGCCGACCTCCACCGCTCACCGCCTCCCCTTCCCCTCCCGCAAGCTCGCCTCCATCAACGCATCCGCCATCCACAGCACCGTCTTCTCGATCTCCTTCTCCCCCATCCCCCACATGTCCTTGAGGATGGTGTAAGCCTCGATGCCATAGAGCACCGACAGCGCGCGATGCAGCCGCTCGCGCGACGCCGGCGTGAGATCGCCCTTCAGCGGCGCGAGCGCGGTCGAGAGGATCCCCACCCGGTGCCCGCGCCGGTACGGCTCCTCCTCCAGCAAGCCGGCGCGCTGCAGCGCCCACTGCTCCAGCGCCAGCTGCAGCGCGGCGCGCAACTGCGGCTCGTACTGCTCGAAGCGCGGGAAGGTCGTCTTGAACACGGCGTGCACGCGCTCGCGCGCATCCTCGGCATCGGAATCCGTGCCGAGCGGAGCGCTTCGCACCGGGCCCAGCGAAGCATCCACCACGCTCGTGATCAGCGCACTGCGGCTCGGGAAGTAGCGATACGCCGTCGCGCGCGACACGTTGGAGCGCACGGCGACTTCCGCGATGGAGGGGATGTGGCCGTCCTGCTGGATCAGGTCCATCGCCGTGTCCATCAGCAGCTTGAAGGTGGAAGCGCGCACGCCCCTGCTCGGCGGTGGCGGTGCCGCAGTCGGTATCAGTTGTTTCTTGGGCAAGGGTAACTCCGGGGGTGGATGGTGCCGCATGGCCGTTGCGGGTCAATGTGGCTTCTGCTTATCATGACCCGGCCAATTTGAGACGGGTGTCTCAAAACGGTCCTGGCGTCTCGGCGCCAGGTGCGGATCGTCAGTGGTTCAGACGCAATGGGGAGGATCACCATGCGCATGGCAACCCGGCATTCCCGCGGCTCGCGACGAGCCGCCCGCGCCCGCGGCTCGGCGCCCGCCTGAGACGACCGTGTTCCACAGCATCGAGCGACTCGCCGTCGAGGAAGACGGCGAAGGGGATGCCGTTCTCTGCCTGCACGGGCTGGGCGGCGACTCCAACACCTGGACGCCCCTCATGCCGGCGCTCGCCGGCTACCGCGTGATCCGTCCGGACCTGCCCGGGAGCGGCAGGTCGGCCAGCGCGGGCGGCACGCTCACGATGGAGAAGCTCGTCGAAGCGGCAGCCAACGTCTGCGCCCGCCTGAACGTCAGCCGCGCCCACGTGCTGGGCCACTCCATGGGCACCATCGTCGCCCAGCACCTCGCCGCGGCGCAGCCGCACCTGGTGCGCAGCCTCTCGCTGTTCGGGCCGCTGCTCGCCCCCAGCGACACGGCGCGCACGAACATCCGCGCCCGCGGCGAGAAAGCGAAGGCCGAAGGCCTGCGCGGCATGCACGAGATCGCGCTGGCCCTCGTCGACGCCGCGACGTCGACCGACACGCGCCAGCGCCAACCCGTCGCCGTGGCGTACGTGCGCGAAAGCCTGATGCGGCAGGACCCGGAAGGCTATGCCCGCAACTGCTTCGCGCTCGCGGACTGCAAGCCCGCCACCGTGGAACGCATCGCCGCGCCCACCATGCTGGTGACCGGCGACGAAGACGTGGTCGCCCCACCCCAAGCCGTCCGCAACATGGCCGAACGCTTCACGCAGGCCAGGAGCTTGCGCACCGTCATCCTGAACCGCTGCGGGCACTGGACACCCATCGAACGCCCGGAAGACTGCGCGCGCGAGTTGCGCGCCTTCCTCCCGGCGCAACGCTGAACACCGAGGCAAAGCATGGCAGACGTCTTGTTCACCAATGCGCGCGTCTTCGACGGCTCGGGCAGCCAGCCCTTCCGCGGCGAGGTGCTCGTGCAGGGCAACCGCATCAGCCGCGTCACGCGCAGCGGCGCCGGCGTGCGCAACGCGCCGGTCGGCGGCGTCACGGTCGTCGATGCCGCCGGCGCCTTCCTCATGCCCGGCCTGGTGGAGGCGCACACGCATTTCGCCTGGAACGACCAGCCCAGCCTCGACGCCATCCAGCGCATGCCGCCCGAGGAGCACATCCTCTGGTGCGCGCAGATCGCCAAGCGCTACCTCGACATGGGCTGGACCTCCTGCGTCGGCGCCGCCACCGCCAAGCCGCGGCTGGACGTCGTGATCCGCAACGCGATCAACGACGGCACCATCGTCGGCCCGCGCTACCTCGCGGCCAGCCAGGAGATCACCGTCCCCGGCGGCCTGGGCGACACCACGCAGCCGCACCTGCCCCAGCCCGAGTTCGCCTTCGGCGCCGTCGTGAGCGGCTGCGACGAGATGCGGCGCTGCGTGCGCATGTTCGCGAAGTACGGCGTCGACTCGCTCAAGATCAACCTCTCCGGCGAGTCGATCACGGGCTTCCCGAGCGAAGCCTCGCAGTTCACCGAAGCCGAGATCGCCACCTGCGTCGAGGAAGCCAAGGCCTGGAACAAGCGCGTCGCCGCCCACGCGCGTTCCACCAGGTCGATCAAGCTGTGCGTGCGCCACGGCATCGAGGTGATCTACCACGCGAGCTTCGCCGACGAGGAAGCGCTGGACCTGCTGGAGGAGCACAAGAAGGAGCACTTCATCGCGCCGGGCCTCGCCTGGCTGATCAACACCTGCCACCACGCCAGCGAGTACGGCATCACGCCCGCCGTGGCGCGCGGCATGGGCTACTTCCGCGAGCTCGAAGCAGCGATCGAGACGATGAAGGCGCTGCGCCGCCGCGACGTGCGCATCCTGCCGGGCGGCGACTACGGCTTCGCCTGGACGCCGCACGGCACCAACGCGAAGGACCTGGAGTACTTCGTGAAGATGGTCGGCATGTCGCCCATGGAGGCGCTGCTCTCCGCCACCGCCTGGGGCGCTCCCATGATGAAGCTCAAGCGCCAGATCGGCGAGATCCAGGAAGGCTACCTCGCCGACCTGCTGCTCGTGGACGGCGACCCGCTGGAGGACATCGCCGTGCTGCAGGACAAGCGCCGGCTGCTCGCCGTGATGAAGGACGGCGAGTTCCACCGCGCCCCGCCCGTGCGGCAGGACGCGACCACCCGACACACCCGCTGGGCGGCTTGAGGAGCGCGGCATGGACAACAGCGTCCTCTTCACCAACGTCCGCATCCTCGAAGGCCAGGTGAACGCGCCGCCGTATCTCGGCAGCGTGCTGGTCGAAGGCAACCGCATCAAGCGCGTGAGCCGTTCCGCCGCGTCCGTCTCCAGCGGCCCCGCCACCGTGATCGACGCGGCCGGCGCCACGCTGATGCCCGGCATGTGCGAGGCGCACACACACTTCTCCTGGAACGATGCGGCGACGTTGTCCGAAATCCAGCGCATGCCGCTGGAGGAGCACGTGCTCTGGTGCGCGAAGGTGGCCAAGCGCTACCTCGAGGCAGGCTTCACCTCCTGCGTCGGCGCCGCCTGCGCCAAGCCGCGCCTGGACGTCGTGATCCGCAACGCGATCAACAGCGGCCAGATCCCCGGCCCGCGCTACCTCGCGGCCAGCCAGGAGATCACCGTGCCCGGCGGCCTGGGCGACGAAACCCTGCCCCACCTGCCCTTCCCGGAGTTCAGCTTCGGCGTCAACGTGAACAGCGCCGACGAGATGCGCAAGGCCGTGCGCATGTTCCTGAAGTACGGCGTGGACTCCATCAAGATCAACCTGTCGGGCGACAACTTCACGCCGGATTCTCCGGCCGAGACCACCTGGATGAGCGACGCGGAAGTCGCCGCGGCCATGGACGAAGTGCGGGTCCGCGGCAAGCGCGGCACGGCGCACGCCCGCTCGGCGGCCTCGGTCAAGCAGGCGCTGCGCCACGGCATCGACGTGATCTACCACGCGAGCTTCACCGACGAAGAGACGCTGGACATGCTGGAGGCCGCCAGGGGCCGCGTGTTCGTCGCGCCCGGCATCGCGATCCTCTACGCGATGCTGCACGAGGCCGAGGCTTACGGCATCACGCACGAGAAGGCGGTCGCGATGGGCTACCAGCGCGAGTGGGACGCGGCGCTGGAGTCGCTGAAAGCCATGCACAAGCGCGGCATCCGCGTCCTGCCCGGCGGCGACTACGGCTTCGCCTTCACGCCGCACTGCCAGAACGCGCGCGACCTCGAGTTCTTCGTCAAGTACCTGGGCATGACGCCCGCCGAGGCGATCCGCAGCACCACGGTGTACGGCGGCGAGATCATGATGCGCGCCCAGGAGCTGGGCCAGGTGAAGGAAGGCTACCTCGCCGACCTGCTGCTGGTGGACGGCGACCCGCTCGCCAACATCGCCATCCTGCGCGACCCGAAGCGGATCCTGGCCGTGATGAAGGACGGGCAGTTCGCGAAGAGCCCGGACATGGCGTCGGAGCGCGAATTCCGGGTGGCTGCATGAGCGCGGTGCTGCCCGTCGTGCCCCTCCCCGGCGCCCGCAAGCGCCGCGCGCGCACGCTCGCGACCTGGGTCCTCGTCGGCGGGCCGATCCTCGCCTTCTGCCTCTGGGCACTCTTCGACAGCCCGCGCCTCTTCCTCATCACGCTGCTCAACGGGCTCACGCTCGGCTCGCTCTACTTCATCGTGGCGAGCGGGTTCACGCTGGTGTTCGGCCTGATGCGCAACGTGAACCTGGCGCACGGCTCGCTCTACCTGGTCGGCGGCTACGTGGGCTTCATCGTCGCGGAGCGCACCGGCTCCTGGCTGCTCGCGGTGGCGGCGGGCTTCGCGGTGGCGGCGCTGCTCGGGCTGCTGATGCAGGTGCTGATCCTGCGCCACATGCAGAACCAGGACCTGCGCCAGACGATGGTGACGATCGGCCTGTCGGTCGTGATCGCGGACCTGCTGATCTGGATCTTCACGGCGCAGGTCCACCAGATGGAGGCGCCCGCGTGGCTGCAGGGCCCGATCCGCGGCATCCCCGTCATCAACGCGTACTCGGCCTACCGGCTCAGCCTGCTGGGGCTGGGCCTGGTGATCGGCGTGGCGCTGTGGCTGCTGCTGCACCGTACGCGCGTGGGCATGATGATCCGCGCCGGCGTCGACGACCGCGGCATGTTGTCCGCCGCCGGGTTCAACGTGAACCTCGTGTTCGCGGTCACCTTCGCGCTGGGCGCGGGGCTCGCGGGCATCGGCGGCGTGATCGGCGCGGTGGAGCTGTCGATGGTGCCGGGCGAGGACACGCGGCTGCTGCTCGCGTCCCTCATCGTGGTCATCGTCGGCGGCATGGGCAGCGTGGTGGGCGCCGCCATCGGCGCGGCGATCCTGGGGCTGGCGGAGACGTTCGGGCTGGTCTATGCGCCGACGTACAGCGTGGTGTTCACGTTCCTGATCCTGGTGCTGGTGCTGGCCTTCCGCCCGCGCGGGATCCTCGGGAGGGCGGCATGAGTGCGGCGCAGTGGCGGAAGGCGATGAACACGGGCGCGGCAGCGTCGGCTGGCGGGTCCGCACGGTCCGTAGGCTGGGTTTCGCGCAGCGAACCCCAGCGATCCGGCGCCGAAAGCTGGGGTTCGCTGCGCGAAACCCAGCCTACGGGCGAGCGTGAAACTTCGCGCTGGTGGCACTGGCTGCGCACCAACATCGCCCCCCACCACATCGTCGTCGCCGTCGCCCTGCTCGTCTTCCCCTTCGTCGCCTCCCCCTTCCTCACTTTCCAGGTCGCGGGCCAATCGCTCGCACTCGGCCTGGTCGCCCTTTCGCTCATGTTCCTTTCCGGCTACGGCGGCATGGTCTCGCTGGCGCAGATGACCGTGGCGGGCATGGCGGGCTACGTCGTCGGCATCCTCGGCTCCAGCGCCAGCGCGATCAGCCTCGGCTGGCCCTGGCCGGTGGTGCTCGCCATCGCGATGCTCGTCGCGGTCGTCGCGGCCACCCTGATCGGCTGGCTCTCGGTGCGCACCGAAGGCATCTACACCATCATGATCACGCTGGCGATCGGTGTGGCGTTCTACTACCTCTGCCTGCAGAACTACTCCCTGTTCAACGGCTTCCAGGGCTTCCAGCGCGTCTACCCGCCCCACGTGCTCGGCATCGACTGGCGCTCGCCGCTGCCCTTCTACTGGCTCGCGCTCGCGTGCTCGCTCGCCGGCTACTTCGCGGTGAAGTACGTGGCGCGCTCGCCCTTCGGCATGGCCTTGCAGGGCATCCGCGACAACGCGCGCCGCATGAACGCGCTCGGCTACAACGTGACGGCGCACCGCGTCGCCGCGTATGCGTTCGCGGGGCTCATCGCCGCCGTCGGCGGCATCCTCTTCACCTGGTACAACGGCCTGGTCACCCCCGGCTCCGTCGGCACGTCGTGGCTGATCAACATCCTGGTGATCGCGGTGCTGGGCGGCCTGCGCCACCCCATCGGCCCCTTCCTCGGCGCACTCGTCTTCGTGCTGCTGCAGACCTTCGCGATCGACCTGATCGAGCGCGAGCGCTTCAACCTGCTGATCGGCGCGGTCTTCCTCGCCATCGTCCTCTTTTCCCCCGACGGCCTGCTGGGCCTCTGGGCACGCGCGAAGGCGCGGCTCGCGAAGCCGGCATCCGTCCCATCAACCTTGCGCTGAGCGCAACTTCCCCAAGGAGACAAGCGTGGTCCACAAGAGATTCCTTCTGAGCGCCGTCGCCGGCGCAGCGTTCGCTGCCACCCTGGGCGGGGCCTGGGCACAGGGGCAGACGATCAAGATCGGCCTGCTGGCCACGCTGGAAGGCCCGTTCGCGGCCGGCGGCGCGGACGGCATGCGCGGCGCGGAGCTCGCACTCAAGGAGCGCGGCGGCACCGTCGCCGGACACAAGGTGGAGATTGTCAAGGCCTCCTCCGACGCCAAGCCGGAAGTCGCGGTCAACGCCGTGCGCAAGCTGGTGGAGCAGGACAAGGTCGACGTGGTCGTCGGCCCGCTCTCGGGCAGCGAGGGCATCGCCGTGAAGGACTATGCGAAGACGCAGCCTGGCAAGACCTTCATCAACGGCGCCTCCGGCGCGCAGGCCACGACGCTGGACAACCCGGCGCCCAACTTCTTCCGCTTCAACACCGAGGGTGCGCAGTGGATGGTGGGCCTGGGCAACGCGGCCCTGAAGAAGGGCTACAAGAAGGTCATGGTGGTCGCCGAGGACTACTCCTTCCCGTACTCGCAGGTGCAGGGCTTCATGACCGAGTTCTGCAAGGGCGGCGGCAAGGTGCCGGTGAAGGCCTGGGTGCCGCTGGGCGGCAAGGACTACGCGTCCACCATCGCGCGCATCCCGAAGGACGTCGACGCGATCCTGCTGGTGCTGGGCGGCGCCGATGCGGTGAACTTCCTGAACCAGTACGAGGCGGCCGGCGGCGACAAGCCCATCCTCGGCGGCTCCATCACGGTGTCGCAGGACGTGCTGAACTACCGCGGCAAGCGCCGCGACTCGCTGGTGGGCACGCTCTCCGCCGGCCCGCTGGCCGACGCGTACGACGGTGCCGAGTGGAGGAAGTTCGTCGCCGACTACCAGAAGGCCTATCCCGTGGCGCAAGGCGGCTTCCCCAGCCCCTCGCTCTTCGCGTACGTGTACTACATGAACATGAAGGCGGCGCTCGACGGCCTGGAGCAGGTGAAGGGCGACCTCTCCGGCAACCAGGCGAAGTACCGCGACACGTTGACGAAGATGGTGCTGAAGACGCCGACTGGCGACGTCAAGCTCGATGCCAACCGCCAGGCGATCGGCAGCACCTTCATCACCGAGGTGGTGAAGGATGCGCAGGGTAACCTGTACAACAAGGTCGTCGCCAAGGTGGACAACGTCGACCAGACGCTGGGCGTGCCCAAGGCGCAGTTCAAGATCGGCTCGCGCGACGAGCCGAACTGCCCGTAAGGAGCACGGGTGGCTTCCGTCACGTCACTGCGTCCCGCCGCGCCGCGCGCGCGGTCCGTGCCGCCCGCGGCCACCGGCCTGGCCTCGAACGATGCGCTGGTGCTGCAGGGTGTCTCGCGCACCTTCGGCGCCCTGCGCGCGGTGGACGACGTGACGCTGGCGGTGGCCGCCGGCGAGCGGCGCGCCGTGCTCGGCGCCAACGGCGCCGGCAAGACCACGCTGTTCAACGCGATCACCGGCGACTTCCCGCCCACCGCGGGACGGATCCGGTTCTTCGGCGAGGACATCACGGAGCTGCCGCCGCACGAGCGCATCCGCAAGGGGCTGCGGCGCACCTACCAGTCCTCCCTGCTGTTCCGCGAGCTGAGCGTGCGGGACAACCTCTTCCTGGCGGTGCGCGGCATGAGCCGCGGCCGCTACAGCTTCGTGCGCGCGGGCGCGGCGCATGCCACGCGCCTCGCGACCGAGGAGCTGCTGGAGCGGACGCGCCTCTCGCACGTGGCGGACGAACCCGTGGCCAACCTGGCGCACGGGCAGCAGCGGCAGCTGGAGATCGGGATGGCGCTCGCGGGCGCGCCGCGGCTGATCCTGTTCGACGAGCCGGCGGCGGGGCTGTCGCCCGCGGAACGGCGCGAGCTGGTGGCGCTGCTCACCTCGCTGCCCTCGCACATGAGCTACGTGCTGATCGAACACGACCTGGACATCGCGCTGCGCGTCGTCGAACGCGTGACGGTAATGCACAACGGCCGCGTGCTGCGCGAAGGCACGCCGGCCGAGATCGAAGCGGACACCCAGGTGCAGGCGATCTACATGGGAGGCAAGCACTGATGGCCGACCATCCTCTGCTGCAGGTGCAGGGCCTCGACGTCTACTACGGCCGCGCCCACGCGCTGCAAGGCGTGTCGTTCACGCTGGCGCAAGGCGTGCTGGGCCTCGTGGGCCGCAACGGCATGGGCAAGACGACGCTGTGCAACGCGATCACGGGCCTGGTGCCCGCGACGGGCAGCGTGAAGCTGGCCCGCGAGGAGATCCTCGGCCGCACGCCGCACGAGATCACGCGGCGCGGCATCGCGTACGTGCCGCAGGGGCGGCGCGTGTGGCCGTCGCTCACCGTGGACGAAACCTTGCGACTGGTCGCAAAGCACCGGCGCGAGGTGGACAAGGTGTATGCCATGTTCCCGCGCCTCGCCGAACGCAAGGGCAACGGCGGGGGGCAGCTCTCTGGTGGCGAGCAGCAGATGCTGGCGATCGGCCGCGCGCTGCTGCTGGAGCCGAAGCTGCTGGTGATGGACGAACCCACCGAAGGGCTCGCGCCGGTGATCGTGGAGCAGGTCGCGCAGGCGCTGCGCCATCTGGCGGCGGACACGGGCATCGGCATCCTGCTGATCGAGCAGAACCTCGGCGTCGCCATCGAGGTGGCGGACCGCATCGGGGTGGTGGTGAACGGGCGGATCGCGCAGGAGATGCCGGCGCAGGAGCTGGCGGCGGATGAAGGGCTGCAGGAGCGCTTGCTGGGGATCCGGTCGAACGAGGACGAAGAGCCTCAGGAGCCTGCAACGTCGATCGCGCCGGTGCGGATGTTCACGGTGCGTCGCGCGCATGCGGAGGCGGATGCGTCGCCACTGCCGGCGCCGGCGAGGACGGTCAGGGGGATCAATCGGTGGAATGCTGGGGCGGTGGGGGACGAGGTGGCTGACCTGCCCCTCACCCCCACCCTCTCCCCGGAGGGGAGAGGGAGTGAGGACAAGGACTCCCTCTCCCGCTTGCGGGAGAGGGCAGGGGTGAGGGTCGACGAAAGCGCAGAGATCTTCACCTTCCCCGTCGCCGCCACCACCGCCCGCGCCGCCTACGTCGCCGGCACCTTCGACACCAAGGGCCGCGAGCTCACCTACGTCAAGCAGTGCCTCGAGCGCCGCGGCCTGCGCGTGGTCACCGTCGACCTTTCCACCTCCGGCAAGCCCTCCTCGGCCAGCGTGCACCCGCGCGAAGTCGCGCGCCACCATCCGCACGGCGAATCCGCCGTCTTCAGCAAGGACCGCGGCTGCGCCGTGAGTGCCATGGCGCAGGCCTTCGAACGCTTCGTGCTCACGCGGCGCGACCTCGGCGGCCTCATCGGCGCGGGCGGCTCCGGCGGCACGTCGCTGGCCACGCAAGGCATGCGCGCCTTGCCCGTCGGCCTGCCCAAGGTGATGGTCTCCACCATGGCCTCCGGCGACACGCGCGGCTACGTCGGCCCGAGCGACATCTGCATGATGTATTCCATCACCGACGTCTCCGGCATCAACCGCATCAGCGAGCGGGTGCTCGCCAATGCCGCCCACGCCCTTGCCGGGATGATGGCGCACGCCGCCTCGCTGCCTTCCGCGACCACCAAGCCGGCCCTCGGGCTCACGATGTTCGGCGTCACGACACCCTGCGTGCAGGCGGTCACGCGCATGCTGGCCGACGAGTACGACTGCCTGGTCTTCCACGCGACGGGCGTCGGCGGCCAGTCGATGGAGAAGCTCGCGGACTCGGGCCTGCTGCAAGGCGCCATCGACGTGTCGACCACCGAAGTGGCCGACGAGATCGTCGGCGGCGTGCTCTCGGCGGGGCCGCAGCGCCTGGACGTCTTCGCCCGGCACGCGCTGCCCTACGTCGGCTCCTGCGGCGCGCTGGACATGGTGAACTTCGGTGCCTGGGACACGGTGCCGGAGCGCTTCAAGTCCCGGCGCCTCTACCGCCACAATGCCAGCGTCACGCTGATGCGCACGACGGCGGAAGAATGCCGCGCCATCGGCGAGTTCATCGCGCGCAAGCTCAATGCGATGCAGGGGCCGGTGCGCTTCCTCATCCCCGAAGGCGGCGTCTCGCAGATCGACAAGCCCGGCCAGCCCTTCCACGACCCGGAGGCGGACCGCGCCCTCTTCGCCGCGATCGAAGCGAACTTCCGCGGCGGACCCGAGCGCCAGCTGCGCCGGCTGCCGCTCCACATCAACGACGAGGCGTTCGCGCAGGCGCTGGTGGCGGCCTGGCGCGAAGTCGCCACGCCCCGCGAGCGCTCGCGCAGCGCCTTCGCCTGACAAACGCAAAGGACAAGGCCATGGCACGCATCCCCCGAGCGGAAATCCTGGACCGGCTGCGCAGCAAGGTGGAGGCGGGGCTGCCCATCGTCGGCGGCGGCGCGGGCACCGGCCTGTCCGCCAAGTGCGAGGAGGCGGGCGGCCTCGACCTGATCGTCATCTACAACTCGGGGCGCTACCGCATGGCCGGCCGCGGCTCGCTCGCCGGCGTGCTCGCTTACGGCAATGCCAACGAGATCGTGTGCGAGATGGCGCACGAGGTGCTGCCGGTGGTGAAGCGCACGCCGGTGCTCGCCGGCGTGAACGGCACCGATCCCTTCATGATCGCCGACGAATTCCTGCAGCGGCTGATCGCGCTGGGCTTTTCCGGCGTGCAGAACTTCCCCACCGTGGGCCTGATCGACGGCACCTTCCGCGCCAACCTGGAAGAGACCGGCATGGGCTACGCCCTCGAGGTCGAAATGATCGCGAAGGCCCACGCGCTGGACCTGCTGACCACGCCTTACGTCTTCAGCGAAGAGGACGCCCGCGCGATGGCGCAGGCCGGGGCCGACGTCGTCGTCTGCCACCTGGGGCTGACCACGGGCGGCAGCATAGGCGCCGACACGGCGCTCACCCTGGAAGACTGCGTCGAGCCGATCAACGCCTGGGCCGCCGCGGCCCGCGCGGTGAAGCACGACGTGCTGGTCCTCTGCCACGGCGGCCCGATCGCCGAGCCGCAGGACGCGCAATGGATCCTCTCGCAATGCCCCGGCTGCCACGGCTTCTACGGGGCGAGTTCCATGGAACGGCTGCCGACCGAGATCGCGCTCACCGAGACCGCGCGGCGCTTCGTCCAGATCACCCGATAAGACAAGGAGACCCCCATGACCGGCGCCCAATTCGGCACCTTCCTCCTCGGCCTCGTCGTGGCCGCGATCGTCGTGGCCATCGGTGTATGGCTGCTGCACTGGCTGTACCTGCGCAGCAGCAAGGAGCGCGCCTTCGTCCGCACCGGGCTGGGTGGCCAGCGCGTCGTGCTCGATGGCGGCGCCTTCGTCCTGCCCATCGTGCACGAGGTGATCCCCGTGAACATGAACACGCTGCGGCTGGAGGTCGCGCGCGGGCGCGACAAGGCGCTGATCACCAAGGACCGCATGCGCGTGGACGTGGTGGCCGAGTTCTACGTCCGCGTGGCGGCGGAAGCATCGGCCGTTGCCGCCGCGGCGCAGACGCTGGGCCTGCGCACGCTGGCCCCGGAGCAGCTGAAGGAGCTGGTGGAAGGCAAGTTCGTCGACGCGCTGCGCACCGCGGCCGCGGAGATGACGATGGAGGAGCTGCACGAGAAGCGCGGCGGCTTCGTCAAGCGCGTGCGCGAGTCCGTCGCCGAGGACCTGACCAAGAACGGCCTGGAGCTGGAGTCCGCTTCGCTCACCCAGCTGGACCAGACTTCGATGGAGTACTTCAACCCGAGCAACGCCTTCGACGCCGAAGGCCTGACGCGCCTCACCGAGCAGATCGAGCGCCGCAAGAAGCAGCGCAACGACGTGGAGCAGGACACGCTGGTCGCCATCCGCAACAAGAACCTGGAGGCGGAGAAGCTCTCGCTGGAGATCGACCGCGAGAGCGAGTACGCGCGCCTGTCGCAGCAGCGCGAAGTGGAAGTCGCCCGCGCGCGCCAGCGTGCCGACCTGGCGACCGAGCGCGCCGAGCGCGAGCAGGACGCCGAGACCGTGCAGATCGCGGCGAAGCAGGCGATCGAGGCGGCGCGCATCCGCAGCGAGCAGTCGCTCGAGGAAGAGCGCATCGCCAAGGAGAAGGCGCTCCAGGCAGCCGAGATCCTGCGCCGCCAGGCGATGGACCTCGCCGAGCAGCAGCGCGCGATCGCGGTGGCCCGCGAGAGCAGGAACCAGAGCGAGGTGCAGGCCGCGGCCGACCTGGCGCGTGCCGCCGCCGTCGCCGCGGAGGAGAAGGTCTTCACCGCCCGCGAGGTGGAAGTGGCCGAGCGCCGCAAGGCGATCGAGCTGATCGCTGCCGCCCAGGCCGCGGAACGCGAGGCCCTGCAGCTCACGCGTGCCGCCGAAGCGGAGAAGCTGGCGAGCATGGACAAGGGCGAGGCGATCCGGCTGCAGGCCGAGGCCGATGCGGAAGCCGAGAAGATCCGCGCGCTGGCGATCCGCGTGCGCAGCGAGGCCGAAGCCGAAGGCGTGCGCCTGATGAACGAGGCGCAGAACGTGCTGTCGCCCGAGGCGCGCGCTTCCGCCCTGCGCCTGCGCGTGGTGGACAAGGCCGAAGGCATCATCCGCGAGTCGGTCAAGCCCATGGAGCGCATCGAGGGCATCAAGATCCTGCAGGTCGACGGCCTGCTGGGGGGCGGCGGCAGCGTGGCGCCGATCGCGACCCAGGCCAACTTCGCCGACGGCGTGGTGAACTCGGCGCTGCGCTTCCGCGCGCAGGCGCCCATCGTCGACCAGCTGCTGAAGGAAATCGGCCTGCAGGGCGGCGCGGACATCAACGGGATGGTGAATGGCGCGCTGGGCGTCACCAACGCGGTGGCTGCCGCGATCCCGCCCGCCACGGCCATCCCGCCCATCCCGGTGCAGGACGCGAGCAAGAAGGCTTGAGGCCATGGTGCGCGTCTACGTCTCCAGCGTGATCGATGCGGACGCCGAAGCCGTGTGGCGGCGCGTGCGCGACTTCAACGGCCTGCCGCAATGGCACCCGGGCATCGCCGACAGCCGCATCGAGAACGGCGAGGCCGCCGACAAGATCGGCTGCGTGCGCAACTTCCACACGCGCGACGGCGGGCTGATCCGCGAGCGCCTGCTGGCGCTGTCCGACTACGAGTACAGTTGCAGCTACGCGATCCTGGAAAGTCCCATGGGCGTGGAGAACTACATCGCCACGCTCAAGCTCACGCCGGTGACGGACGGCGAGCGCACCTTCGCGGAGTGGAGCGCGGAGTTCGACTGCGAGGAGCGGCGCGAGCAGGAACTGTCCGACCTGGTCGGAGGGCAGGTGTTCCAGGGCGGCTTCGACGCGCTGAAGCGCCACTTCGGCCACCGCCGCTAGCGCCATGCTGCAGAAGGTCGTGCGCTCGGCCATCATCGACGCGCCCATCGGTCGCGTCTGGGAGGTGCTGCGCGACTTCAACAGCCACGACCAGTGGCACGCGGTGGTGGACCAGAGCCGCATCGAGCACGGCGAACCCTCTTCGCGCGTCGGCTGCGTGCGCAGCTTCACCCTGAAGGACGGCAACCGCATCCGCGAGCAGTTGCTCGGGCTGTCGGACAGCGAATACAAGTCGACGTATTGCATCCTGGATGCGACGGTGCCGCTGAAGCGCTACGTGGCGACGGTGACGCTGAAGCCGGTGACGGACGGGGACCGGACCTTCTGGCACTGGGAATCGAGCTTCGAGGCGCCGCGGGGGCGCGAGCAGGAACTGCGGACGATGGTGGCGGAAGGGGTGTACGAGGCGGGGTTTGCGAACCTGCGGGCGTATCTCTCGCAGACGACCGTCAGAAGCTCCGTCCTTCCCGCCCCTGCCTACGCAGGGGCAGGCTCCGCGGGAACCCAGGGCTTCCCTTCGCGCGAAGCGCGCCTCGCCCGCTACGGCGGGCCGGAAGAACTGGAAACAGTGGCTTCAGCGGCTCCCCCGCCCGCCCCCGGCCAGGTCCGCATCCGCCAATCCGCCATCGGCATCAACTTCCTCGACATCTACCTCCGCCGCGGCTGGATCCCCGGCATGCTCCCGCTCCCCGGCGTCCTGGGCATGGAAGCCGCAGGCACGGTCATCGACGTCGGCACCGGCGTCACGCACGTCCTCCCCGGCGACCGCGTCGCCTACCTCTGCCCGCAACCGGGCGCGTACTGCTCCGTCCGCACCCTCCCCGCGCGCCACGTCGTGCGCCTGCCGTCCACCGTCGACGACGAAACCGCCGCCGCGATCCTGCTCAAGGGCATCACCGCCGACTACCTCCTCCACGACCTCGGCCGCATCCGGCCCGGCACGCGCCTGCTGGTGCATGCGGCCGCAGGCGGCGTCGGCTCGCTGCTGTGCGCCTGGGCGAAGCGCCTGCGCGCCACGGTGATCGGCACCGTCTCCAGCGAAGAGAAGGCGCGCATCGCGCGCGACCAGGGTTGCGAGCACGTGGTCGTCGCGCGCGACCACCGCTTCGCCGACGCCGTGCAGGCCTTCTGCGGCGGCGCGGACGTGATCGTCGACGGCCTCGGCGCCGCCGCGGTGGACGAGAACCTCGCCGCCGCCGACCGCCGCGGCCACTGGATCAGCCTCGGCCAGGCGAGCGGCCCCTTGCCGCCGCTGGACCCGGACCGCCTGCTCGCCAAGTCGCTGACCTTCTCGCGTCCCGTCGTGTTCGACTACGTCGCCACGCAGCGCGAACTGCAGGAGCGCGCCGAGCGCGTGTGGCGCGCGCTCGCGGCCGGTGCGTTGCCCGCGCCCCGCATCGAACGCTTCGCGCTCGCCGCGGCCGGCGCCGCGCACCAGAAACTCGAATCGCGCGCGAGCACCGGCTCGCTCGTGCTGCTGCCCTGAACGACGCACCGGAGGAGCCCATGATCGAAGGCCTCAACCACTTCACCGTGATCGCGGAGGATCCCGCGCGCACCATGGCCTTCTACACGCAGGTGCTGGGGCTGGAAGACGGCTGGCGTCCGGACCTCGGCTTTCCCGGCGCATGGCTGTACGCAGGCGGGCGCGCCGTGGTGCACGTGTACTTCGATCGTCCCGTGCCGCAGCAGCGTGCCGGCGTGATCGACCACATGGCGTTCACGGCGAAAGGCCTGAAGGAGACCAAGGCACGCTTCGACGCGAGCGGCACGCCGTACGAACTGCGCCGGCAGAAGGGCGCCGGCACGTGGCAACTCTTCTGCCACGACCCGAACGGCGCCCGCGTCGAACTCGATTTCGACGCCTCCGAAACGACCTGAAATCCAAGGCCGTTCGGCGGCGCGCGCGCGCCGCCCGTCCCGCGCCCGCGTTACGGCGCAACGCAGCGCCGTATCACCTGTAATGGAACGCAAACCGCCTTGTAAAGCGCGACCGTGGGCCCTTACCGTCGCGCCCATGAACGCTCCACTTCCGACCCAGCTGCACTTCGACGTGCAAGGCCTCGTGCATGCCGTCGCCCAGAACCAGTCGATCGACGCCTTCCAGGCCAGCCTGACGGCCAAGCAGTGGGAGTTGCTCGGCACCTACCTGCAGCCCTTCGCGGTGCGCCAGGGCCAGGTGGTGATCGAGCAGAACGCGAGCGACCGCACGGTGTACCTGGTGGAGACGGGGCAGCTCACCGTGCACTACGAAGACGACAAGGGGCGGCTGCGCCTCGCGGTGGTCGAAGCAGGATCCGCCGTCGGCGAAGGCGCCTTCTTCACGCGCCAGCCGCGCAACGCGACCGTGCAGGCCGCGAGCGCCGCGAAGCTGTGGTCGCTCAGCCCGATCCGCTTCACCGAACTCACGAACCGGCAACCGCAACTCGCGCTCGAGGTGGCGATGGCGCTCGGCTCGCTGGTGTCGCGCCGTCTCGCCAACCGTCCGAAACGCGTCGCCGTGACTTGAGCGACAGCGTTCGCCGCTCGTCTTGCCTCCGCGCGCGCCTGTCCGCAGGGCCCCGGCGCTTACAAGGGCGTAACAGTTGCCCCGCCACACTGGCCGCATCCCTCAGCCGAATCGAAAGACCAACAAGATGTTCAACTGGTTCTCCGGCAAGAAGAAGCAAGAGCAGGACAGCGAGCCCGCCACTTCCGGCCTGTCGCGACTCGAATCGACCAAGCCCGCCAACCAGGCGCGCCATGGCAACGGCGGCAGCGCGCAGCCCGGCAACCGCAAGCACGAGCGCCTCGAGCGCCGCGAGCTGCTCTACGCCGTGGTGCGCGAAGCGATGGTGCGCGCCGGCGTGCTCTCCTCCAGCTACAAGTTCAAGGTGCTCTCGCTCGACCACCGCGGCCGCCAGTTCCTCGTGATGGTGGACCTGGCCCAGGGCGCGGCGAGCGACACGCATCGCCTCGCGGAGATCGAAGCCATGGTGGCGCAGTCCGCGAAGGCGCGCTACGACATCCTGGTGTCGGCCGTCTACTGGCGCGCCAACGAGCACGTGGCCATCGGCGACCCGGCGCACTTCACGTCCGCGAAGCCGCTGATCTCGCAGCCTGCGCCGCTGGAAGCCACGACGTCGCGGCCCGCGCCGCTGGAAGTGCCGTCGCGCCCGACGACGCAGGCTTCACGCCAGCGCGTGGACCCGCTGCAGGACGACGAAGTGGCCGCGTTCCGGCGTGCGCTGGATGCGGGCGTGCGCGGGGAAAAGGCGCTGGCCTCCGCGAACAAGGGGAAGGAACCGCGCACCGTGACGCTGCTCACCGGGTTCGAGGACACCGAGATGGTGGAGAACGACGTGAGGGAGCATTTGAGCGGGACGCAGTGGGGGGCTTTGCGCTGACCGCTGACGCGGGCGGTGGGGTTCGCTGCGCTCACCGTCCGCGGCTTCGCCGCGCCACCCTACATGTGAGGCATGTTTCGGCGCCCCGGCTTGTAGGGTGGCGGCGCGCCAGCGCCGGAAGGTGAGCGCAGCGAACCCCACCGAAGGGCGTTCGCTCCTCAATGCCCCCCGAAATGCACGAAGGTGAACACCTCCAGCCCACCTTCCCGCAACCTCTCCGACCCCCCAAGCTCCGGCAGGTCCACGATCGCGCAGCCTTCGATCACCGTTCCCCCGAGCTTCTCCAGCAGCTTCTTCCCCGCCATCATCGTCCCGCCGGTCGCGATCAGGTCGTCGATCAGCAGCACGCGCTGGCCGGGCTTCACGGCATCGGTGTGCAACTCCACGGTCGCACTGCCGTACTCCAGCTCGTACGTCTCTTCCACGGTGGTGAAAGGCAGCTTGCCTTTCTTGCGGATCGGCACGAAGCCCACCCCGAGTTCGTACGCGACCACCGAGCCGAGGATGAAGCCTCGCGCGTCCAGGCCGGCCACCACGTCGGGCCGGCGATCCATGTAGCGATGCACGAAAGCGTCGATCAGGACCCGGAACACCTTCGGGTCCTGCAGCAGGGGCGTGATGTCGCGGAACTGCACGCCGGGGGCCGGCCAGTCGGGCACGGTGCGGATGTGGCGGCGCAGGTAGTCGCTGACGTCCAGCGCGTCGTCGTTCGTCATGTTCAACCTTTGAGCAGGATCTCTTCGGCGAGCGCCAGGGGTTCGGGCCGGCCGGAAAGCACCAGAGTATCCCCGTCTTCCAGCACCGGGTCCGTGCCAGGATCGACGGTGCGGCCGGTCACGCGCCGCAGCGCGACGACGCGCACGCCTTCACGGTCCAGCCGCAGCTGGCTCAGCGCGCGGCCGAGCGCGCCGGCGGCCATGGGCAAGGTCACGGTGGCCAGGCGCTCCTGCTCCACCTCCTGCGAGGTGCTGTCGTCGGCGCCGTGGAAGTAGCCGCGCAGCAGGTTGTAGCGCGCGTCGCGCTGGTCCTGCACGATGCGGATCACCCGCCGCATCGGCACGCCCACCAGCGCCAGCGCATGGCTCGCGAGCATCAGCGAGCTTTCCAGCGTCTCGGGCACGACCTCGGTGGCGCCCGCCCGCTGCAGGCGCTCCAGGTCGAAGTCGTCCTGCGTGCGCACGATCACGGGCACGTTCGGCGCATGCGACCGTGCGCTGGCCAGCACCTTCAGCGCGCCGGGCACGTCGAGGTAGGTGATCACCAGCGCCGACGCGCGCGCGAGGCCGGCGGCGATCAGCGCCTGCAGCCGCGCCGCGTCGCCGAACACCACCGAGTCGCCGGCGGCCGCGGCCTGCCGCACGCGGTCCGGGTCCAGGTCCAGCGCCATGTAGGGGATGCCTTCCTGCTCCAGCATGCGCGCCAGGTTCTGCCCGCAGCGGCCGTAGCCGCAGATGATCACGTGCTTGTTGGCGTTGATGGACTTGCGCGCGATGGTGGTCATCTGCAGCGACTGCAGCAGCCATTCGTTGGCCACCAGCTTCATCACGACGCGGTTGCTCCACTGGATGATGAAGGGCGTGGCGATCATGGAGATCACCATGCTCGCGAGGACCGGGTGGATCAGCCGGTCGGCGACGAGGCCGTTGTTGCGCGCGAGCGCCAGCAGCACGAAGCCGAACTCGCCCGCCTGCGCCAGGTAGAGCCCCGTGCGCAGCGACACGCCCATGGACGCCCCGTACGCGCGCGCGAGCGCCGTCACCAGCAGCAGCTTGAACAGCACCGGCCCCGTGACCAGCAGCAGCACCAGGCTCCAGCGCTCCGCCACCGGCCGCCAGTCCAGCAGCATGCCGATGGTGATGAAGAAGAGCCCCAGCAGCACGTCGTGGAAGGGGCGGATGTCCGCTTCCACCTGGTGCTTGTATTCGGTCTCGGAGATCAGGATGCCGGCAATGAAGGCACCCAGCGCCAGCGACAGCCCCGCCAGTTCCGTGAGCCACGCGAGGCCCAGCGTCACCAGCAGCAGGTTCAGCACGAAGAGTTCGTCGCTCTTGCGCCGCGCCACCAGCGTGAGCCACCAGCGCATCAGGCGCTGGCCGCCCGCCAGCAGCAGCGCGATCAGCGCGGCGGCCTTGAGGGCGGCGATGCCCATCTCGCGCAGCAGCACCTCGGGCGGGCTGCCCAGGGCGGGGATCAGCACCAGCAGCGGCACCACGGCGAGGTCCTGGAACAGCAGCACGCCCATCACGCGCTTGCCGTGCTCCGACTCCAGCTCCAGCCGGTCGGACATCATCTTCACGACGATGGCCGTGGAGCTCATGGCCAGCGCCCCCGAAAGCGCGACGGCGCTCTGCCAGGACATCCGCCAGAACTGCGGCAGCACCCAGGCCAGCGCCACGCTGCCGCCGACGCCGACCAGCATCGTCAGGCCCACCTGCGACAGGCCGAGCCCGAACACGTGCGTGCGCATCGCGCGCAGCTTGGCCAGGTTGAACTCCAGGCCGATCACGAACATCAGGAAGACCACGCCGAACTCGCCGAGGTGGCGCACGCTGTCGGAGTCTTCGGCGACGGCCAGCGCGTTCGGCCCGATCACCACGCCGACGACCAGGTAGCCCAGCATCGGCGGCAGGCGCAGCGACCGGCACAAGACCACGCCCAGGACGGCAGCCAGCAGGTATAGCAGGGTCAGCTCGAGCGAGGTCATTCCCCCCGATGCTATCCGCCGCGGGCCCGCCCCTTAAAATCGGCGGATGACTGCTGCTTCCACGCCGGCTGCGGGTTCCGCTGCGCCCGGGCCTTTCGACGGCGCGCGCGCGATCCGGCTGGCGCGGGAGACCTTCGACATCGAGGCGGCCGCCGTCCTCGGCCTGAAGGACCGCGTCGGCCCGTCCTTCGCGCAGGCCGTGCAGGCCATGCTGGGCATCCGCGGCCGCGTGGTCGTGATGGGCATGGGCAAGAGCGGCCACGTCGGTCGCAAGATCGCCGCCACCCTGGCCTCCACCGGCACGCCGGCCATGTTCGTGCACCCGGCCGAGGCGAGCCACGGCGACCTGGGGATGATCAAGCCCATCGACCTGGTGCTGGCCATCTCCAACGGCGGCGAAAGCGACGAGATCACGGTGATCCTGCCGGTGCTCAAGCGCCTGGGCGTCCCCACGGTGGCCATGACCGGCAACGGCAAGTCCACCCTCGCCCGCCATGCCGACATCGTGCTGGACAGCGGCGTCGAGAAAGAGGCCTGCCCGCTGAACCTCGCGCCCACTGCAAGCACGACTGCGCAGCTCGCGCTCGGCGACGCGCTGGCCGTGGCCTTGCTGGATGCGCGCGGCTTCCAGGCCGAGGACTTCGCGCGCTCGCACCCGGGCGGCGCGCTGGGGCGCAAGCTGCTCACCCATCTCTCCGACGTGATGCGCAGCGGCGAGGGCGTGCCGCGCGTCACGGCGGACGCGAACTTCACGACGCTGATGCGCGAAATGAGCGCGAAAGGCCTCGGTGCCTCCGCCGTCGTGGACGGCGAAGGCCGGCCGATCGGCATCTTCACCGACGGCGACCTGCGCCGCCTGATCGAGAAAGGCGTGGACCTGCGCCCCGTGCGCGCGAGCGAGGTGATGCATCCCGGCCCGCGCACCATCCGGTCCGACGCCCTCGCCGCCGAGGCGGCGCAGCTGATGGAGCAGTTCCGCATCACGAGCGTCCTGGTGGTCGATGCCGACGGCCGCCTCGTGGGCGCCGTGAACTCCAACGACCTGATGCGGGCCAAGGTCATCTGATCCCATGACCCTTCCTCCCGCGCGCGCGTTCGCGCCCGAACTCCTGCTCGCCGCCCAGGGCGTCAAGGTTGCCTTCTTCGACGTCGACGGCGTCATGACCGACGGCGGCATCCTCTACTCCGACGAAGGCGAAACCCTCAAGCGCTTCCACACGCTCGACGGGCTCGGCCTCAAGCTGCTGCAGCGTGCCGGCATCACGCCGGTGGTCATCACCGGCCGCGACTCCAAGCCGCTGCGCAAGCGCCTCGAGGCGCTGGGCGTGGGCGAGGTGCACTACGGCACCGAGGACAAGCGCCCCGCCGCCGAGAAGACGCTCGCCTCGCTGGGGCTGGACTGGTCCCAGGCCGCGGCCATGGGCGACGACTGGCCCGACCTGCCCGTCATGCGCCGTTGCGCCATCGCGGTGGCGCCGCCCGACGCGCACGTCGAGGTGCGCCAGTGCGCGCGCTACGTGACCCAGGCCGCGGCCGGCCATGGCGCGGCGCGCGAGTTCTGCGACCTGCTGCTGGTCGCCTCCGGCCGCTACGCGCAGCTGCTGGAGGCCTACGGGTGACCACGCTGCGCGGTTTCGGCCGTGCCTGGGACCGGCTCACCATCTACCTGCCCATCATCCTGATGGCGCTGCTGGCGCTGGCCACCTACTGGCTGGCCCGCAGCACGCCCACGGGCGGCGGGCCCGGCAGCAGCAGCATCCGCCCGAGCAAGCACGAGCCGGACTACTTCCTCAAGAACTTCTCCGTGAAATCCTTCGCGGGCAACGGGCGGCTGAAGACCGAGATCCAGGGCGCGGAGGGCTACCACTATCCCGACACGGACACGCTGGAGATCCTGAACCCGCGCATCCGCTCGTACAGCGAAGCGGGCGCGCTGACCGTCGCGACGGCGAAGAAGGCGATCAGCAACGGCGACGGCTCGCAGGTGCAGCTGATCGGCGATGCGGTCGTCACGCGCGAGTCCCCCGCCAAAGACCAGCCGAAGCTGGAAGTCAGCGGCGACTTCCTGCACATCTACGCCGACGAGGAGAAGGTGAAGTCGGACCGCCCCGTCACACTGAAGCGCGGCAACGATGTCTTCCAGGCGGACAACATGGAATACGACAACCTCGATCGCGTGCTGGAGCTGCGCGGGCGCGTGCGCGGCACGCTGCGTCCACGCGGGACGACCCCCTGATGGGACCGCTCGTCTTCATCACCGGCGCATCGAGCGGCATCGGCCAGGCGCTCGCCTGGCGCTACTACCAGGCCGGCTGGCGCCTCGCGCTCGTGGCGCGGCGCGCCGCGGAGATGACCGAGTGGGCCGAGGACCGGGGCCTCACCTTCGGGCGCTGGCAGGTGTACGCCGCCGACGTGGCGGACATCGACAGCATCGCCGCCGCGGCGCACGTCTGCATGGCGCAGCAGGGCGTGCCGGACGTCGTCATCGCCAACGCCGGCATCAGCATCGGCATGGACACGGCGCAGCGCGAAGACCTGGACGTGATGGCGCGCACTTTCGCCACCAACAACATCGGCCTGGCGGCGACCTTCCACGCGTTCGTGGAACCGATGCGTGCCCGTGGCAGCGGCGCCCTGGTGGGCATCGCGAGTGTCGCGGGCATCCGCGGCTTGCCCGGGCACGGCGCCTATTGCTCCAGCAAGGCGGCGGTGATCAGCTACTGCGAGAGCCTGCGCGGCGAGCTGCGCGGCACCGGCGTGAAGGTGGTGACGCTCGCCCCGGGCTACGTGGACACGCCGCTCACGCGCAAGAACCGGTACGGGATGCCGTTCCTGATGCAGGCCGAGGATTTCGCCGACGCGGCGTATCGCGCGATCGCGAAGGGCGTGAGCTATCGCGTGATCCCGTGGCAGATGGGGGTGGTGGCGAAGCTGCTGCGGGCGTTGCCGAATGCGGTGTTCGATCGCTTGCTGGCGGGGCGGCCGCGCAAGCATCGGGAGGCGGAGCGCTGACGCGCAAACGCCGGCGGGCACCGTAGGCTGGGTTGCACGAAGTGCACCCCAGCATGCGGCGAACGCTGGGGTGCCCTGCGGGCAACCCAGCCTACGAAGTCTGCGGGCAACCCGGCCTACGAAGTCCGGCGGCGTCCGGCACGCAGCAACGAAAAAGGCTCCCGCAGGAGCCTTTTGCCTTCATGGGGACCGGCGATCAGTACCCGCCGCCGCCACCACCATACCCACCGCCGCCGCCGCCCCCCGAGCGGCCACCGCCGCGCGGGCCGGCGCCGTAGGGGCTGCGGAAGCCGCCGTCCTGGCCGCCACCACCGCCGCCGCCGGAGCGGCCACCGCCACCACCACCGTAGCCGCCGCCACCGCCGGAGCGGCCACCGCCGCCGCCGCCGTAGCCGCCGCCACCACCGCCGTAGCCGCCACCACCGCCGCCGCCGCCGAAGCCGCGCGGGCGCTGCTCCATCGGGCGGGCTTCGTTCACGACGACACTGCGGCCGCCCATCGGCTGGCCGTTCATGCCCTGGATCGCCGCCTGCGCTTCCGCGTCGCTGCCCATCTCGACGAAACCGAAGCCCTTGGAACGGCCGGTTTCGCGTTCCATCATGACCTTGGCGCTCGTGACCTGGCCGAACTGGCTGAACGCCTGCTCCAGGTCGCTGTCGCGCACCTGGTAAGGCAGGTTGCCTACGTACAGTTTATTGCCCATCGAAGGGACTCCTGAAAAAACAATGAAGAACCGCGAGGCGATGGAGTCCCGAAAACACGTTCAACGAAGCGACGCGAAAGGCACCTGATCACCGCACCAGCGTGTCGGACGGACCACGCTTTTGCATTATGGAGCAGATAGTCCGTACGCTGGCAAGGGGTACGCCCCCGATGCCGGGCGCGCGCGACGCGCGGCGCGGGCAAGAAAAAAGGGCCCGATAGGCCCTTTTGCTTCAATTGCTGGCGCAATCAGTAACGGTCGCGGCCACCGCCACCACCGTAGCCGCCACCGCCGCCGCCGAAACCACGGCCGCCACCGCCACCGCCGCCGCCGTAGCCGCCGCGGTCACCGCCGCCGCCGCCGAAACCGCGGCCACCGCCACCGCCGCCGCCGCCGAAGCCGCCACCGCCGCTACGGGGTTCCATCGGGCGCGCCTCGTTCACCACGAGGGCGCGGCCGCCTTGCTGCTGGCCGTTCATGGCCTCGATGGCGGCCTGCGCTTCGGCGGGGCTGCCCATTTCGACGAAGCCGAAACCCTTGGAGCGCCCGGTGTCACGTTCCATCATGACCTTGGCGCTGTTGACCTGGCCGAACTGGCTGAAAGCCTGCTCGAGGTCGCTGTCGCGGAACGAATAGGGAAGATTCCCCACGTAGAGTTTGTTGCCCATTCTCGGGACTCCTGAAAAAAACGCACAAGCAGTGGAGTCCGCAAGACGCAATCAAGACCACGCGAGACAAAGACAAACACCGCATACCTGCAAGCCCACGGGAGGCTCGCCCCGGCATTATGCGCGTGTGCGCGGAACTTGTCCCTCCGGAGTAGCCCGAAGGCCTTGCGGCCGCGCCAGGTGATGGCGCGGCGCCACGCGCGGTGCTACCAGGTCACCTCGCGTTCGGGCGTCGAGCCGATGCGGTGGATGGCGAGGTCCGCCCCGGCGAACTCCTCCTCCGCCGAGAGGCGCAGGCCCATCGTCGCCTTGATCAGGCCATAGACCACGAAGCCGCTGGCGAGTGCCCACGCCACGCCGATGAGGCTGCCGATCACCTGGGCGAAGAAGCTCACGCCGCCCAGCCCGCCCAGTGCCTTGCTGCCGAAGATGCCGGCCGCGATGCCGCCCCACAGGCCGCAGAGCCCGTGCAAGGGCCACACGCCCAGCACGTCGTCGATCTTCCAGCGGTTCTGGGTCAGCGTGAACATCACCACGAAGATCGCCCCCGCGGCGCCGCCGACGGCCAGCGCTCCGAGCGGGTGCATGAGGTCGCTGCCCGCGCACACCGCCACGAGGCCGGCCAGCGGCCCGTTGTGCACGAAGCCCGGGTCGTTGCGGCCCAGCAGCAGCGCGGCCAGCGTGCCGCCCACCATGGCCATCAGCGAATTCACGGCGACCAGGCCCGACACCTTGTCGATGGTCTGCGCGCTCATCACGTTGAAGCCGAACCAGCCGACGGTGAGCACCCACGCACCGAGCGCGAGGAAGGGAATGTTGGACGGCGGGTGCGCGGAGATCGCGCCGTCCTTGCGGTAGCGGTTGCTGCGCGCGCCCAGCAGCAGCACGGCGGGCAGCGCGAGCCAGCCACCCACGGCGTGGACGACGATGGAGCCCGCGAAGTCGTGGAACTCCTCGCCGGCCAGCGCCTTGATCCAGGCCTGCACGCCGAAGCGCTGGTTCCAGGCGATGCCTTCGAACACCGGGTACACCAGCCCGACGATCACCGCCGTGGCCAGCAGCTGTGGCCCGAAGCGCGCGCGCTCGGCGATGCCGCCCGAGATGATCGCGGGGATGGCCGCCGCGAAGGTCAGCAGGAAGAAGAACTTCACCAGCTCGTAGCCGCTCCTGGCCACCAGCTGGTCGGCGCCCACGAGGAAGCTCGTGCCGTACGCCACGCCGTAGCCGACCGCGAAGTACGCGACGGTGGACACCGAGAAGTCGACCAGGATCTTCACGAGCGCGTTCACCTGGTTCTTCTTGCGCACGGTGCCCAGCTCCAGGAAGGCGAAGCCGGAGTGCATGGCCAGGACGAGGATGGCGCCGAGCAGGATGAACAGGACGTCCGTGCCCTGTTTGAGTGCTTCCATGGGGTTCCTTTGGGTGGTGATGCTTGTTCGTGGTGCGTTTCGGCCGGTTTTCCGGCTCTCGCACCAAGACGAAGCAATAACCGCGCCATGCAGGTGCAAATGGCCGCGCAGGTACAATGCGCGCCAGTCATTGGGGAGTAGCCTCCCTCCGAATGCGAGAGGGGCCGGACGTCAACAGACTTGGGACTTCGCGTCCCATGGCGCCGGCGGATCCACCTGGATCTGGCGAGACCTTTGACCGTGCAGCCTCCGTCCAGGCCGGGGAGGGTGCGCGGTCAAACGTGTTCTCGTCCGGCCGGAGTTTCCATGGAAGCCTTCCTCGTCTCCACCGGCATCGTCGCCCTCGCCGAAATGGGCGACAAGACGCAGCTGCTCTCGCTCGTCCTCGCCGCCCGGTTCCGCAAGCCCTGGCCCATCGTGCTGGGCATCTTCGTCGCCACCGCCGTCAACCATGCGCTCGCCGGCGCCGTGGGCAGCTGGGTCACCGGCGTCCTCGGGCCGGACATGCTGCGCTGGATCTTGGGCGCGTCCTTCATCGCCATGGCGATCTGGATGCTCATCCCCGACAAGATCGACGAGGACGAGGCCGGCAAGGGCCCGAAGTTCGGCGTGTTCCTCACGACCGTGGTCGCGTTCTTCCTGGCGGAGATGGGCGACAAGACGCAGGTCGCGACCGTGATGCTGGCGGCGCAGTTCAATGCGTGGGCGGCGGTCGTGGCCGGCACGACGCTGGGCATGATGATCGCCAACGCGCCGGTGGTGTGGTTCGGCGATGCGATCACGCGCAAGGTGCCGATCAAGCTGGTGCACACGATCGGGGCGGTGGTGTTCCTGGGGCTGGGGGTGGTGGCGCTCTGGCCGAAGTGAGGACGATCGGTGGGGTTCGCTGGCGCTCACCTGCCGGCGGCATTGCCGCCGCCACCCTACGGGCCCGTCGATCGCCGCGGCGTCGCGGCGGACTTGTAGGGTGGCGGCGCGCCAGCGCCGGACGGTGAGCACATGCGAACCCCACCGTTGCAACGCTATACTTGTTGCCAGCGCCGATTTGCCTCGCTTGCGGGCGCTCAATAAATGCCGCTAAAGACAGGCCGGAACCCGGCCCGCTTCAGCGGACCGGGTTTTTTCGTTCCATGACGCTGATCGCCACGCCTCGGTCCATGACCTTCGACGCGCCGCTTGCCCTGCAAAGCGGTGCCTCGATCCGCGGCTATTCGCTGGCCTACGAGACCTACGGCACGCTCAACGCGGACCGCAGCAACGCCGTCCTGATCTGCCATGCGCTCAACGCCTCGCACCACGTCGCGGGCGTCTACGCGGGCCAGGAGAAGTCCGAAGGCTGGTGGGATTCGATGATCGGCCCCGGCAAGCCGGTCGACACCGACCGCTTCTTCGTCATCGGCGTCAACAACCTGGGCTCCTGCTTCGGCTCCACCGGCCCCATGCACGTGAACCCGGACACCGGCCGCGTCTACGGCGCGGACTTCCCGGTGGTGACCGTCGAAGACTGGGTCAACGCGCAGGCGCGCCTGCTCGATGGCCTCGGCATCCAGCAGCTCGCGGCTGTCATGGGCGGCAGCCTCGGCGGCATGCAGGCGCTCTCGTGGACGCTGCAGTACCCCGAGCGCGTGCGCCACGCGGTGGTGGTGGCCAGCGCGCCCAACCTCAACGCGGAGAACATCGCGTTCAACGAGGTGGCACGCCGCGCGATCGTGACCGACCCGGACTTCCACGGCGGCCACTTCTACGAGCACGGCGTCGTGCCCAAGCGCGGCCTGCGCATCGCCCGCATGATCGGCCACATCACCTACCTCTCGGACGACGTGATGAACGAGAAGTTCGGCCGGCAGCTGCGCAACGGCATCGACCTCTCCTATACGACGCAGGACATCGAGTTCCAGATCGAGAGCTACCTGCGTTACCAGGGCGACAAGTTCAGCGAGTACTTCGACGCCAACACCTACCTGCTGATCACGCGCGCGCTGGACTACTTCGATCCCGCGCGGCGGCACAACGGCAACCTCGCCAGGGCGCTTGCCATCGCCCGCGCGAAGTTCCTGCTCGTGAGCTTCAGCACCGACTGGCGCTTCTCGCCCGCGCGCAGCCGCGAGATCGTCAAGGCGCTGCTGGACAACCGGCGGGACGTGAGCTACGCCGAGATCGACGCGCCGCACGGCCACGACGCCTTCCTGCTGGAAGACCCGCGCTACCTCTCGGTCGTGCGGTCCTACTTCGACCACATCGCCGCCGTCACGCCGGCGCCCACGCCGGCGCCGGTGCGCGAGCTGCCGGCAGGAGCGGTGCTGTGACCGACCGCCGCACGTTGGAAACGATCGCGCAGCTCGTGCCCGAGGGCTCGCGCGTGCTGGACCTCGGCTGCGGCGAGGGCGCCCTGCTGGACCACCTGCAGCGCCAGCGGGGCTGCACCGGCTACGGCATCGAGATCGCCGACGAGAACGTGCTCGCCTGCGTGAAGCGCGGCGTCAACGTGATCCAGCTGAACCTGGACCAGGGCCTGAGCATCTTCGACGACGACACCTTCGACGTCGTCCTGCAGATCGACACGCTGCAGCACCTGCGCAACGCTGAAACCATGCTGCGCGAGACCGCGCGCGTGGGCAAGGTGGGCATCGTCGCCTTCCCCAACTTCGCGCACTGGCCCAACCGCCTCTCCATCGTGCGCGGCCGCATGCCGGTGACCAAGCGCCTGCCGTACCAGTGGTACGACACCCCCAACATCCGCGTCGGCACCTTCAAGGACTTCGAGGTGCTGGCCACCAAGAACCGGCTGACCGTGCTGGATGCCTTCGGCCTGCAGGACGGCGAGGTGCGCCGGATGCTGCCGAACCTCACGGCCAGCACCGCGGTCTTTAAATTCGAGCGGGCCTGAACTAGACTGTGCTCCATCGGGAATACAGCCTCCCGGTCCCCTCTCGGAAAGACGGTGTCCCGTCCAAGCGCTGGCGAACTCGCGTGGAGTTTTCCGTGGACACCATCCTGCCTTCCATTTCCCCTGCCGAACTCAACGCGCTGATCGGGCGCGCGGACCGTCCCTGGCTGCTGGACGTGCGCAAACCCGAGCACTTCGACGGGAGCGACCGCGTCGTCGCCGGTGCCGTGCACTGCGCGCCGGCCGAAGTCGCGGCGCTCGCGCGCGAGCTGCCGCCGCGCGACGCGGTCGTCTACTGCGTCTACGGCCACCACGTCTGCCAGGACGCCGTGCGCACCTTGCGCGCGGCCGGCTGGAACGCACGCTGGCTCGAAGGCGGCCTGGAAGGCGGCGAGCCCGGCGAGGACCGCCTGGTAGACCTCGCCCGCTGGCGCGAGACGCCGCCGCTGCGCATGCGCAAGCGCCCCGACCTCGGCGTGACGGGCGAGCGGCCTTCGCGCTGGGTCACGCGCGCGCGGCCCAAGATCGACCGCATCGCCTGTCCGTGGCTGGTGCTGCGCTTCATCGACCCGCGCGCCCAGTTCTTCTACGTGCCGGCCGGCGAGGTGCTGGACCAGGCGCGCAGGCTGGAGGCCGTCGCCTACGACATCGAAGGCGCCCCCATCACCCACGCCTGGGAGAAGTGCAGTTTCGACGCCTTGATGGAAGCCTTCGACCTGCGCGAGCCCGCGCTGCAAGCGCTCGCCACGATCGTGCGTGGCGCCGACACGGCGCGGCTCGGCCTCGCGCCGCAGTGCGCGGGGCTGCTCGCGGTGTCGCTGGGACTGTCCCGCCTGCACGCCGACGACCACGCGATGCTCGCGGCGGCGCTGCCGGTCTACGATGCGTTGTACGCCTGGTGCCGCGGCGCGCAGGGTGAAACGCATACCTGGAAAGGCCACGCATGAGCGCAGTCCCCGCCGATCGCGGCGAGACCCTGGAGGCACCGAGCCGGGTGCCTTTCGGCGAGGCGCTGAGGTTCTGGCTGAAGCTCGGCTTCATCAGCTTCGGCGGGCCGGCGGGCCAGATCGCGATCATGCACAGGGAGCTCGTGGAGCAGAAGCGCTGGATCTCGGAGCGGCGCTTCCTGCACGCGCTCAATTACTGCATGCTGCTGCCCGGGCCGGAGGCGCAGCAGCTCGCGACCTACATCGGCTGGCTGATGCATCGCACCCTGGGCGGCGTCGTCGCGGGCGCGCTGTTCGTCCTGCCTTCGCTCTTCATCCTGGTGGCGCTCAGCTGGGTCTACGTCTCGTTCGGCGACGTGGGCTGGGTCGCGGGGCTCTTCTACGGCATCAAGCCCGCGGTGGCCGCCATCGTGCTGCAGGCCGTGTGGCGCATCGGCAGCCGCACCTTGCGCAGCCCGCGGCAGGTGCCGCTGCTGTGGGCGACGGCGCTCGCGAGCTTCGTGGCGATCGCCTTCCTGCACGTGCCTTTCCCGCTGGTCGTGGTCGCGGCGGCATTGATCGGGGTGGTGGGCGCACGCGTGGTGCCCGCGCAGTTCGCGGGCGGCGGCGGGCATGGGGCGGCGCAGAAGTCGTACGGGCCGGCGCTGATCGACGACCACACGCCCACGCCGCCGCATGCGCTGTTCCGCCGCTCGCGGCTGGCGGCGGTCGTCGGCGTCGGCGCGCTGCTGTGGATCGCACCGATGGCGCTGCTGGCGGCGGTGCAGGGCTGGCACGGCACGCTGGCGCAGATGGGCTGGTTCTTCACCAAGGCGGCGCTGCTCACCTTCGGGGGCGCCTACGCGGTGCTGCCTTACGTGTACCAGGGCGCGGTGGAGCAGTTCCAGTGGCTCACGGGCACGCAGATGATCGACGGCCTCGCGCTCGGCGAGACCACGCCCGGGCCGCTCATCATGGTGGTGGCCTTCGTCGGCTTCGTCGGCGGGTGGACGCGCCAGGTGCTCGGCCCCGACGCGCTGTTCCTGGGCGGCGCGCTGGCAGCGACGGTGGTGACCTGGTTCACCTTCCTGCCGTCCTTCCTCTTCATCCTCGCGGGCGGCCCGCTGGTGGAGTCCACCCATGGGCAGGTGCGCTTCACGGCGCCCCTCACCGCGATCACGGCCGCGGTGGTCGGCGTGATCGGCAGCCTGGGCCTGTTCTTCCTGGTGCACATCGCGCGCGAGCACCCCACGCCCGGAATGCCGGTGGACCTGGTTTCGCTGGCGATTGCCGCCGCCGCGGCGGTCGCGCTCTTGCGCTTCAAGGCGGGCGTGATCCCCGTGATTGCCGCCTGCGCGGTCACGGGCATGTTGCTCCGGCTGGCGGGAATCAGCTGATGCCGCGCGCGGCCCGCCGCGCTATGCTGGCCCCATGAACATCCTGATCACCGGCGGCGCCGGCTTCCTGGGGGCCCGCCTCGCGCGGGCGTTGCTCGCATCCGGTTCGCTGTCGCTGCGCGGCGCACCGGCCCGGCCGATCCAGCAGGTGGTGCTGGCCGACCGCGGCCCGGCGCCCGCCGACCTGGCCGCCGACCCGCGCGTGCGTTCGGTGCAGGGCGACCTGATCGAACTGGTGCAGCGGCGCGACCTGCCGGCGGCCGGCACCGACCTGGTCTTCCACCTCGCCGCCGCCGTGAGCGCCGAGTGCGAGGCCGACTTCGACCTCGGCATGCGCAGCAACCTCGACACGACACGCGCGCTGCTGGATGCCTGCCGCGCACTGGGCAGCACGCCGGTGTTCGTGTTCGCGAGCTCGCTGGCCGTCTTCGGGCAGCAGCCCGGGCAGCCGCCGCTGGGCACCATGCGCGACGACACGCTGCCGACCCCGCAAGGCAGCTACGGCATCCAGAAGTTCATCTGCGAGCAGCTGGTCGCCGACTACACGCGCAAGGGCTTCATCGCCGGCCGCAGCGTCCGCCCCATGACGGTGGCGGTGCGTCCCGGCCGGCCCAACGGCGCGGCCTCCGGCTTCTTCAGCGGCATGATCCGCGAGCCGCTCGCCGGCGAGCGCGCACGCATTCCGGTGGCGCCGGACACGCCGGTGGCGCTCGCTTCGCCCACGCGCACCATCGAGGGCTTCGTGCGCGCCGCGCAGGCGAGCGATGCCGACTGGGGCCAGCGCACGGGGATCAACCTGCCGTCGCTGAAGACCACCGTCGGCGAGATGGCCGCGGCGCTGGAGAAGGTGGCGGGCCCGCAGGCGACCGCCCTCCTGGACTGGCAGCCCGACCCTGCCGTCGACAAGCTGGTGCGCAGCTGGCCGGGCGACGTGGCCTGGGACCGCGCGCGCAGCCTCGGCCTGCGCAACGATGCGAGCTTCGAGGCGATCGTGCGCGAGTACATCGAAGAGAACCCGCAGGCCGTGCGCCTCGCGCTGCGCTGAGGAGACCGCCATGCCGCGCTTCGCCGCCAACCTGTCCATGCTCTACCCGGAGCACGACTTCCTGGACCGCTACGCCGCCGCGGCACGCGACGGCTTCCGTGGCGTCGAGTTCCTCTTCCCCTACGCGTACGAGCCGAAGGAGCTCGCATCGCGGCTGCAGGACAACGGCCTGGAGCAGGTGCTGTTCAACGCGCCGCCCGGCAACTGGGACGGCGGCGAGCGCGGCACGGCCTGCCTGCCCGGTCGCGAGCAGGAGTTCCGCGATGGCGTCGTGCAGGCCTTGCGCTACGCCGAGGCGCTGGAGTGCCCGCGCGTGCACGTGATGGCGGGGCTCGTGCCGCAGGGACGCGAGCGCGCCGACCTGCGCCCGACCTACGTGGCCAACGTGCGCTGGGCCGCGCGCGAGGCGGCGAAGCAGGGCGTGAACGTGCTGCTGGAGCCGATCAACACGCGCGACATCCCGGGCTTCTTCCTGAACCGCCAGGACCACGCCCACGAATTGCTCGCGGAGATCGGCGAAGCCAACGTGCAGGTGCAGATGGACCTGTACCACTGCCAGATCGTGGAGGGCGACCTCGCGATGAAGATCCGGCAGTACCTGCCCACGGGACGCGTGGGCCACTTCCAGGTCGCGGGCGTGCCGCAGCGGCACGAGCCGGACGTGGGCGAGCTGAACTACCCGTACCTCTTCTCGGTGATCGACGAGGTCTCGGCCGCGTGCGGCTGGCAGGGCTGGATCGGCTGCGAATACCGCCCGGCGCGCGGCGCGCAGGCGGGGGGCACGAGCGAAGGCTTGGGCTGGCTGCGCCGCCTCACGCCTTCTTCATGACGTTGATGTTGCCGTCCGCCTCGAGGATGGCCATGCGCATGTCCTCGATCTCGCAGTCGGCGTCGCGCAGCGCCTTCTCGACATCCCCGCGCGAGACGCGCTCGCGCCGCAGCACCTCGTCGTAGATCACGCCGTCGCGGCCCACCAGCACCGGATTGCCCTGCAGCACCGCGTCGATGCGCCTGCTGCGGGAGGTGGCGACGGCGATGAGCATGTCGAGCGCGATCAGGGTCGCGGCCGCGATGAGGCCGCCGGGCAGCGATTCGTCCTGCGCGTTGATCGCGCCGCTCACCGCTTCGGACAGCAGCAGCACGACGACGAGGTCGAAGGGCGTGAACTGGCCGACGGTGCGCTTGCCGCTGATGCGCACCATGACGAGCAGGACGATGTAGACCACGCCGGCCCGCACGACGAACTCCCACCAGGGAATGGACATGTCGAACATGCCCGCCAGTGCACCACCCCTGGTGGCTCAGCGTTGTCGGACGGTAGCGCCACGCCGCGTCGGCCGGGCCTGCGTGCGCTAGTCTCGGCCCATGCCCCTGACGCTCGCCCATGCCGTCCACAGCGAACTGCTGATCAAGAAGAGCCGTTTCCTGGGATGCGTGCAGCCGGTGGCGGGCCGCGCCGAAGCGCTGGCGGTGGTGGAGCGGCTGCGCGCGGAACACCCGGGCGCGGCGCACGTGTGCTGGGCCTTGCTGGCCGGCGGCCAGTCGGCGGCCAACGACGACGGCGAGCCGGGCGGGACCGCAGGGCGGCCGATGCTGGAGGTGCTGCGGCACCAGCAGCTCGAAGGCGTGCTGGCGACCGTCGTGCGCTACTTCGGCGGCGTGAAGCTCGGGGCGGGGGGCCTGGTGCGGGCGTACACGGATGCGGTGGCGCAGGCGTTGCTGGGGGCGGAGAAGGTCACGCTCCAGAAGCTGGTGCAGCTCGCGTGCACCGTCCCTTATGCGCAGGAGGGGCTCGTCCGGCGGGTGCTGCAGGAAGCGGGGGCCGCGCTCGGCGAGGTGGTGCACGGCGAAAGCGTGGAGATCGCGTTCAGCGTGCCGGAGGATGTGGTGGCGGGATTGCGGGCGCGATTGAACGAAGTGGGGCAGGGGCAGCTCGCGTGGCTCGCCTAGCGGTGGGGTTCGCTGGCGCCCACCTGCCGGCGCCGGCGCGCTGCCACCCTACGAGAAGGCAGCCTTCCCGCGCATGACGGTATTTGTAGGGTGGCGCGGCGAAGCCGTGGAAGGTGAGCGCCAGCGAACCCCACCGATCCTCAACCCAGCTGCTTCAGGAACTCCATCGCCGCCGCGGGCGCCCGCTCCTTGGCCCCATTGATGAAATACACGAACGCCTCGTTCGCTTCCCCCATCTCCGCCCACTCCTTCGCGCCTTCCACCCACGGCCGCAACGCCTCCGGCGCATACCCCGTCGCGCAATCCGCCTCGCTGCGCATCAGCCGCAGGTAGGCCAGCTCGCTCTTCGCATGCGGGATTGCCGGGAACTTCGGCGAATCCGTGTAGACGGTCGTGCACCCGTGCCGCGCCAGCAGCTCCAGGTATTCCTCCGTCGCGAAGCTCTCGTGCCGCACGTCCAGCACGTGGCGCAAGGGCCGGCCCTCCACTTCGCGCGGCAGCAGCTTCAGGAAGCTCTCGACCTCCTCCGCCACGAAGCGCTTGGTCGGCATGAACTGCCACACGAGCGGCCCCAGCTTGTCCCCGAGCTGCGCGATGCCGCTGCCCGTGAAGCGGTCCACGCCCTCCTGCGCCGTGCCCAGGTCCTTGCGGTGGGTGGTGAAGCGGTGCGCCTTGAGGCTGAACACGAAGCCGTCCGGCGTCTCGTCGCGCCACTTCGCGAAAGTGTCCGGCTTGAAGGTGCTGTAGAAGGTGCCGTTGACCTCGATGGCGGTGAGCTGGCGGCTCGCGTAGTGCAGCTCGCGGCTGTGCGGCAGGCCGGCCGGATAGAAGTTGTCGCGCCAGGGCTCGAAGGTCCAGCCGCCGACGCCCACATGGATGCGGGGCATGAGAGGGGTGAGGGTCTAGGGGTTAGGGACTAGAGGGAATCGACGTCATGCTAGCCCAGCGCCAACGCACCGCGTACAGTAATCCCTAGCCCCTAGCCCCTAGCCCCTAGCCCCTAGCCCCTAGCCCCTAGCCCCTAGCCCCTAGCCCCTCCGCCATGAACGCCCCCCTCCACCGCGAACTCCCGCCCACCGTGCTCGACAGCGCCCGCGCCCTGGACCAGGTGACGCAGAAGTGGGACGCCGACATCGTCCGCCAGCTCACCGACTACATCGCCATTCCCGCCAAGTCGCCGGGCTTCGATCCGCAGTGGCAGCAGCACGGCTACATCGACACGGTGCTGCGCAACGCGGCGAGCTGGGTCGAGGCGCAGAAGGTCGAGGGGCTGAAGCTGGAGATCGTGCGCCTGGAAGGCCGCACGCCCGTGCTGTTCTTCGAGGTGCCGGCGACCAAGGCGGACAGCCAGCAGACCATCCTGATGTACGGGCACCTGGACAAGCAGCCGGAGTTCACCGGCTGGCGCAACGACCTCGGCCCGTGGACGCCCAAGTACGAGGACGGCAAGCTCTATGGCCGCGGCGGTGCGGACGACGGCTACGCGGTGTACGCGAGCATCGCCGCCCTGCAGGCGCTCAAGGCGCAGGGCAAGCCGCACGCCCGCATCGTTGGCCTCATCGAGACCTGCGAGGAATCCGGCTCCTACGACCTGCTGCCCTACGTCGACGCGCTGCGTCCGCGCCTGGGCGACGTGGGCCTGGTGATCTGCCTGGATTCCGGTGCCGGCAACTACGACCAGCTGTGGCTCACCACCTCGCTGCGCGGCCTCGCGGGCGGGACGCTCAAGGTGCAGATCCTGACCGAAGGCGTGCACTCCGGCGATGCCTCGGGCCTGGTGCCTTCCAGCTTCCGCATCATGCGCCAGGTGCTCGATCGCCTGGAGGACAGCAAGACCGGCCGCCTGCTGCCGCAAAGCTTCCACTGCGAGATCCCCGCGGACCGCCTGGAGCAGGCGAAAGCCACGGCCGCCATCCTTGGCGACGAGGTCTACAAGCGCTTCCCCTGGGCGCACGCGGACTGCGGCGGCTCCACCACGTTCGCCCTGCCGACCACCACCGATCCCGTGCAGGCCCTGATCAACCGCACGTGGACGCCCACGCTGTCCGTCACGGGCGCCGAAGGTTTCCCCGCGATGCAGGACGCCGGCAACGTGCTGCGGCCCTACACCGCCTTCAAGCTGTCGCTGCGCCTGCCCCCGCTGGTGGACGCCGCGGCCGCGGTGCAGGAACTCAAGACCCTGCTCGAAGACAACGCGCCCTACCAGGCGAAGGTGACCTTCGAAGGCAGCGGCGCCGCTTCCGGCTGGAACGCGCCGCCCACCACGTCGTGGTTCGAGCAGGCGCTGAACGCCGCCTCGCTGGCGCATTACGGCGCGCCGGTCGGCTACATCGGCCAGGGCGGCACGATCCCGCTGATGAACATGCTCAGCCAGGGTTTCCCGCAGGCGCAGATGATGGTGTGCGGCGTGCTGGGTCCGCGCAGCAACGCACACGGGCCGAACGAGTTCCTCCACGTGCCCTACGCCAAGCGCCTGACGGCCGCCGTCGCGGAAGTGATGGCACGCATGCCCTGAGTGCCGTCCGGCGCCGCGTTCTCCGGGACGGAACGATTGCACCAATCGGGGCATTGACACCGGCAACGCCTCGGCCATGATTCGGCCCCGATGAGCCACGCTGGCGCCGAGTCCACGCTATCCACGTTCACCGCCAGCGACGGCGACAACCTCGCGGTGCAGGACTGGTATTTGCCGGACGGCGCCCGGCAGCGCGGCGCCGTGCTGGTGGTCCACGGCCTGGGCGAGCACGCGGGGCGCTACGACGAACTCGCGCGCGTGCTCAATGCGTGGGGCTTCGCGGTGCGCAGCTACGACCAGTACGGCCACGGCGAATCCGACGGCACGCGCGGCGGCCTGCCGCACGCCAACCGCCTGCTCGACGACCTCGCCGACCTGGTCGAAAGCACGCGCGTGCGCAACCCCGGCATGCCGCTGATCGTGCTGGGGCACAGCCTGGGCGGGCTGGTGGCGGCGAGCTTCGTCGCGCGCACCCTGCATGCCGTCGACGGCCTGGTGCTGTCCTCCCCCGCGCTGGCCATGCGCCTCGGGCCCGTGCAGCGCCTGCTGATGGCCATCGTGCCGCGCATCGCCCCGAACCTCACGGTGGGCAACGGCCTCGACCCGCAGTACCTCTCGCACGACCGGCGCGTCGTGCAGGCCTACCTGAACGACCCGCGCGTGCACGACCGCATTTCCGGCCGGCTGGCGCTGTTCATGGAGGAAGAGCAGGCGCTGGTGCGCTCGCGCGCGCCGTCCTGGAACGTGCCCACGCTGCTGATGTACGCGGGTGAAGACCACATGGTCGACCCCGGAGGCAGCGAGTTCTTCGCCGCCACGGCGCCGCGCCAGGTCCTGAGCGCGCGCCGCTTCGAGGGCCTGTACCACGAGATCCTCAACGAGCGCGATGCGCAGCCCGTCTATGCGTGCCTGAAGCAGTGGCTGGATGCGCGGTTCTGAGGCTGGTGGGCGAGGTTTCCCTGATCGGTTGCAGGAGTTCGTAGGCTGGGTTGCGCGCAAGCGCACCCCAGCAAAGCCGCACCGCGCGTGAAAGCTGGGGTGCGCTTCGCGCAACCCAGCCTACGGGCGGGGCCACGCCGTCCTCACGCCGTCGCCGGACGCGCGTTCCTGAACGCCAGCCACGCCAGCCCCGCGGCCACCAGCGCCACCGGCACCAGCGAGCCCAGGTTCAGCCAGGTCCAGCCCTGCGTGGTCACCAGCACGCCCGAAGCGAACGAGGTGCAGGCCAGCGTGGCGAAGATGAAGAAGTTCAGCGCCGCCTGCGCGCGGTCCTTCTCCTCCGGCGCATAGGCGGTGAGCGACAGCGTGGTGCTGCCGGTGAAGAGGAAGTTCCAGCCCAGTCCCAGCAGGAAGAGCGCGACGCCGAAGTGCCGCAGCTCCACGCCGGAGAGCGCGATCGCGATGCAGGCCACGTTGAGCGCCACGCCCACCGCCATCACCGGCAGCGCGCCGAAGCGCTTGATCAGGTGCCCCGTGAAGAAGCCGGGCGCGAACATGCCGATCACGTGCCATTCCAGCACGAAGGCGGCGTCGGAGAACGGCAGGCCGCACTGCTGCATGGCCAGCGGCGTGGCCGCCATCAGCAGGTTCATCACGCCGTAGCCCAGGGCGCCGGCGAGCGCCGCGACGAGGAAGGTGGGTTGCCGCAGCAACTGCGCGACGCTGCGCCCAGCCCGCTTCGCCGCGACGGCCGCCACCGGCGGGAAGCGCATGAACGCCAGCAGCACCAGGGCCAGCGCCGCGACGCCGCACAGCGCGAGATACGCCCCGGTGAAAGGCGTGGCCGCCCAGTCGCGGGTGGCGGACGCCAGGTTCGGGCCGACCACGGCGCCGATCAGGCCGCCGGCCATCACGAGCGACACGGCCTTCTCGCGCGCGGAGGGCTCGGCGAGTTCCGCGGAGGCGAAGCGGTACAGGCTCGCGTTGGCGGCATAGTAGCCGGCGACCACCGTCCCGGCGCACAGCAGCCAGAACTGGCGCGTGCTCGCCGCGAAGGCGCACAGCAGCGCGGAGCCCATCGCCACCACCAGCCCCATCTGGAACGCACGCCGCCGCCCCAGCCGCGCCTGGCTGCGCGCGACCAGCCCGGTGCACATCGCGCTCCCCACCACGTAACCCATCACGGGCAGCGTTGCCATCCACGCATACGGCGCGAGCTGCAGCCCCACCAGACCGTTGATCGCGATGAAGGTGACGTTGTTCGTGAGGAACAGGCCTTGCAGCACCGCGAGCAGCCAGAGGTTGCGGTTCATGGCGCTCCTTGCGCGAGGGTCAGGGCCGCGAGTGCAGCAAGGGGGGCCGTCTCCGCGCGCAGCACGCGCGGCCCGAGGTTGACGGGGATCCAGCCGCGGGCGAGGGCCGCCTGTTCCTCCGCCGGCGCGAGGCCGCCTTCCGGGCCGCTCAGGAGCGTGACCTGCGAGGGACCGGCAAGGGCGCCCAGCGCCTGCGAGCCGTGGGCGAGCGACAGGATCCACCCGGTGCCCGGCTGCCCCGCGACCCAGGACGCGAGCGGCTGCACGGCGTGCACCGCCGGCACCCGGTTGCGCCCGCACTGCTCGCACGCGGCGATCGCGATCGACTGCCAGTGCGCCTGCTTCTTCTGGGCGCGCTCGCCGGCGAGGCGCAGCACGCTGCGCTCGCTGACGAGGGGCTGGATGGAGGCGACGCCGAGCTCGGTGGCCTTCTCCACCAGCCAGTCCATGCGCTCGTTGGCGGGCATGGCCAGCGCCAGGTGCACCGCGACGCCCGCCTCGCGCTCGATGGCATGGTGCGCACCGACCTGCACGCGGACCTCGCTGCGGCCCATGTGCTCCACCACCGCGTCGTACTCGCCGCCGCGGCCGTCGAACAGGGTCACCCCGTCGCCGGGCTGCAGCCGCAGCACCTGCACATGGCGTGCCGCCCCCGGCGGCAGGGCGATGGAGGCGCCGCTCGCGAGGGGCTCGCCGCAGTGCAGCCGCGGCACGGCGCTCAGACGCGCCCGAAGGCGAAGCCGGTCACCGCGTCGCTGCCTTCGACCTGGTCGATCAGGCGCGCGAGCGGCGCCAGCTCGCGGTAACGGTTGCAGGCGGCGCGGATGTAGGCGATGAAGCGCGGCGCGTCGGCGAGGTACTTCGGCTTGCCGTCGCGCAGCGTCAGGCGCGCGAAGATGCCCGCGACCTTGAGGTGGCGCTGCAGCCCCATCCACTCGACGGCCCGGTAGAACTCGCCGAAATCGGCGTCCACCGGCAGGCCGGCCTTCTGCGCCTTTTCCCAGTAGCGCACGGTGATGTCCAGCACGAACTCCTCGTCCCAGCTCAGGAACGCATCGCGCATCAGGCAGGCGATGTCGTAGGTGATGGGGCCGTGCACCGCGTCCTGGAAGTCCAGCACGCCGAGGCGGGGCTCCGCCGGGTCGCGCGGCATCATCAGGTTGCGCGGCATGAAGTCGCGGTGCACGTACACGCCGGGCGAGGCGAGGTTGCGCGCCATGATCAGCTTGAACTGCTGGTCCAGGGTCTGGCGCTGCGCCTCGGTCAGTTCCACCCCGCGGTGCTTCTGCAGGTACCAGTCGGGAAAGAGCGACAGCTCGCGCGCGAGCAGCGCCTCGTCGTACGGCGGCAGCACGCCCGGCTTGGACGCGAGCTGCCAGGCGATGAGCGCGTCCACCGCGCGCAGGTAAAGCCCCTGCGTCGCCCGGGTCGGCTCCGCGTCGACCGCCTCGATCATGGTGCGGTCGCCGAGGTCGTCCAGCAGCATGAAGCCCTGCGGCGCGTCCCAGGCCAGCACGCGCGGGACGTTCAGGCCGGCATCGGCCATCAGGCCGGCCACCTTCACGAAGGGCGCGCAGTCCTCCCGGTCGGGCGGGGCGTCCATGACGATGTAACTGCCGCCGGCGCCGTCCACGCGCAGGTAGCGGCGGAAGCTCGCATCGGCGGACGCCGGCCGGACCGTATCGGCCTGCAACGCATGGGCAGGCGCGACGCTGGCCAGCCAGTCACGGAAAGCGGCTTCGCGCCGGGGGTCGCTCCAGGTCACCGCCGCTTGCGCGGACGCCGCCCGGGAAGGGGTTTGCGCGGAATCGCTCATGGATAATCGATTCTACAAATCCAACGTGGCGCGCCTCGCGGGCGCCCGGGTCCAAGAACCCCGATGCATCACCCAAGAAACAAGGCGTCCCTCGCCCGCTTCGCCCTGAGCCCCATCGCGCTGGTGGCCGCCTCGCTGCTGCAGCCGGCGGGCGTCTTCGCCCAGGCCGCGGCCGAGACTTCGCCGCGCCTCCAGCCGTCGCCCGCGCTGCGCGACACCACGACGCCCCAGGACGGCGCGCAGCTTCCGACCTTCGTGGAAGGCGACCGCATCCAGGGCCGCCCCGACCTCGAGACCGTGGTGGAAGGCAATGCGGAGTTGCGCCGCGGCGACACCGTGATCCGCGCGCGCCGCCTCGAATACAACCAGGCAACCGACAAGGCGCGGGCCGAGGGCGACGTCTACATCAACAAGGCGGGCAACACCTTCGAAGGCCCGCTGCTGGAGCTGGAGGTCGACGCCTTCCACGGCTTCTTCAACCAGCCGCGCTACCGCTTCCTGCAGAACGACGCCTACGGCGAGGCGGACCGCGTGGATTTCATCGACGCCGACCGCGCCGTGATCCGCAACGCGTCGTACACGACCTGCCAGCGCCACCCGGGCCCGAGCTGGATGCCGGACTGGATCCTGCGCGCCGCCTCCATCAGCCTGGACCAGGAGGAGGAAGTCGGGCACGCGGAAGGCGCGGTGCTGCGCTTCAAGGGCGTGCCCATCCTGCCGGTGCCGGCCATCAGCTTCCCGCTCAGCGACAAGCGCAAGTCGGGCGTGCTGCCGCCCACCATCGGCCTCGACAACCGCAGCGGCCTGGAACTCACCCTTCCTTACTACTGGAACATCGCGCCCAACCGCGACGCGACGCTGTACCCGACGATCATGACCCGCCGCGGCATCGACCTCGCGGGCGAGTTCCGCTACCTGGAGCCGAGCTACAGCGGCATGGCGCGCGGGCACTACCTGCCCGGCGACCGCCTGCGCGACCACGAGGACCGCTGGGGCTTCACGGCGCAGCACAACCAGGGCCTGAACCTGCCGGTGCTGGGGACCTCGGCGCTCAACCTGAACCTCAACCGCGTCAGCGACGACAACTACTGGCGCGACTTCTCGCGCAGCTCCGCATCGCTCACGCAGCGGCTGCTGGTCAACGAAGGCACGCTGGCCTGGGGCTGGGCGGGCATCAACTTCAACGGGCGCGTGCAGAAGTGGCAGACGCTGCAGGACCCCGACGCGCCCATCGTGCCGCCGTACGACCGCGCGCCGCAGCTCACCGGCCGCTGGTCGCGCACCGATGTCTGGGGCGGCCTGGACACCTACGTCGAAGGCGACTACACGCACTTCACGCACAGCATCGACGCGCTGGTGCGCAACGCCTTCCCCACCACGCCGGAAGTGAACCAGCCGGACGGGCAGCGCAGCTACCTCGTCGCGCAGGTGAGCCGGCCCTGGCAGGCGCCGGGCTGGTTCGTGATCCCGAAGGCGCAGGTGCATTCGCGCTACTACGCGTTCGACGCGCCGCTTGCCACCGGCCAGAACACGGCCGCCGTCACGGTGCCCACCTTCAGCCTGGACAGCGGCCTGGTGCTGGAACGCGAGACCAATCTCTTCGGCCGCGGCTTCGTGCAGACGCTGGAGCCGCGCGCCTTCTACGTGTACACCCCGTTCCGTGACCAGAACCGGCTGCCGACGTACGACTCCGCGCAGGTGGACTTCAACTTCGCGACGATCTACACCGAGAACCAGTACGGCGGGCACGACCGCATCGCGGACAACAACCTGCTCACGCTGGGCGTGAACACCCGCTTCCTCGACCCGGCCACGGGGGCGGAGGCGGCGAAGTTCGGCATCGCGCAGCGCATCCGGTTCTCGGACCAGGACGTGGTGCTGCCGGGGCAGCAGCCCGTGAGCGAGCGCCTCTCGGACGTGCTGTTCGGCGCGTCGGTGAGCTTCCTGCCGAAGTGGAGCGCCGACGGCCTGCTGCAATACAACTACAAGTCCAGCCAGTCCATCCGCTCCACCTTCGGCGTGCGCTACAACCCGGGCAATTACCGCGTGATCTCCGCGGCGTACCGGCGCCAGCAGGGCCTGAGCGAGCAGATCGACGTGGGCTGGCAATGGCCGCTGAACGACCTCTGGGGCGACAAGGGCCAGAACCTCGGCCCCGGGGCCGGCGAGGGCGAAGGCCGCTGGTACAGCGTCGGGCGCCTGAACTACAGCCTGAAGGACAGCCGCCTCGTGGATGGCATCATCGGCCTGGAATACGATGGCGGCTGCTGGATCGGCCGCGTCGTGCTGGAGCGGATGCAGGCCGGCAGCGACGTCAACAAGCGCGTGCTGTTCCAGCTGGAGTTCGTGGGCTTCAGCAAGCTGGGTTCCAACGCGCTGCAGACGCTCAAGCAGAATATCCCCCGCTACCAGTTCCTGCGCGAGCGCGTGACGACGCCGAGCCGGTTCAGCAATTACGACTAGAGTGCAAGCACGATGATTCCTCGATCCCTGGCGCTGGGCTGCGCCCTCCTCGCCTCCGCCCTGGCCTGGCCGGCCGCGGCGCAAGGCCTGCGCGCCTCGCCGGAGCTCGGCGCGCGCACGGCCCCCCGGGCGGATGCCGGCCCGCTGCCCGCGGACTACATCGTGGCGGTGGTGAACTCCGAGCCGATCACCAACAACGAAGTGCGCCGGCGCATGGTGCGCTACGAGCAGCAGCTCGCCGCGCAGGGTTCGCCGATGCCGCCGCGCTCGCAGCTGGCGCGCGAAGTGGTGGAGCGCCTGATCACCGAGAAGGCGCAGCTGCAGCTCGCGCGGGACACCGGCGTGCGCGCGGACGACGCGGTGGTGGACCAGGCCGAAGCCTCGGTGGCGCGCCAGAACGGCGTGAGCGTGCAGGAACTGCGCCGCCGCCTGCAGGCCGACGGCATGGTGCTGTCGCAGTTCCGCGAGGACCTGCGCAACCAGATCCTGCTGCAGCGTCTGCGCGACCGCGAGCTGCAGGCGCGCGTGAAGATCACCGAACTGGACATCGACCAGTACCTGCGCGAGCAGGGGCCTTCGGGCGACCCCGCGCTCACCGAGATCAACATCGCGCACATCCTCGTGGGCGTGCCCGAAGGCGCGACCGAGCAGCAGGTGGCGCAGGCCCAGGCCAAGGCGAACCAGCTGCTGCAGCGCGCCCGCGGCGGCGAGGACTTCGGCAAGCTGGCGCGGGAGAACTCCGACGCCGGTGGCGCCGCGCAGAACGCGGGCGTGATCGGCGCGCGCACGGCCGACCGGCTGCCGCCGCTCTTCGTGGACGCCGTGCGCGACCTGCCCGAAGGCGGCATCAGCAACGTGGTGCGTTCCGCCGCGGGCTTCCACATCGTCAAGCTGCTGGAGCGGCGCGAGATGGGCAAGACCGGCATCGCGGTCACCCAGACCCATGCGCGCCACATCCTGCTGCGCCCCAGCGCGCAGATGACGGAAGCGCAGGCCCGCCAGCGCCTGGCGGACATCAAGCGCCGCGTCCAGGCGGGGCAGGCCGATTTCGCGGCGGTGGCGCGCGAGAGCTCGCAGGACGCGAGCGCGCGCAATGGCGGCGACCTGGGCTGGGCGAGCCCCGGCATGTTCGTGCCCGAGTTCGAGGAAGTGCTGGACGCGCTGCAGCCCGGGCAGATCGCCGACCCCATCACCACGCGTTTCGGCGTGCACCTGATCCAGCTGCTGGAGCGGCGCCAGTCGCAGCTCAACCCGAAGGAGCAGCGCGAGGTGGTGCGCAACCTGCTGCGCGAGAAGAAGATGGACGAGGCCTACGTGCGCTGGGCGCAGGAGGTGCGCGGCCGCGCGTACGTGGAGCTGCGCGAGCCGCCGCAGTAGGGCGGCCGGCATGAAGCACGTCGCGCGCAAGCGCTTCGGCCAGCACTTCCTGGCCGACCAGTCCGTGATCGACGGCATCGTGCGCGAGATCGCGCCGCGGCCGGGCCAGGCGATGGTGGAGATCGGCCCCGGCCTCGCCGCGCTCACGCAGCCGCTGGTGGAGCGCGTGGGCCAGCTCACGGTGGTGGAACTCGATCGCGACCTCGCGGCGAGGCTGCGGCAGCATCCGCAGCTGAAGGTCGTCGAGTCGGACGTGCTGAAGGTGGACTTCACCGCGCTGGCCGCGGAGATCGGTGCGCCCAGGCTGCGCGTGGTGGGCAACCTGCCGTACAACATCTCCAGCCCCATCCTGTTCCACCTGCTGGAGCACGTGGCGGTGGTGGAAGACCAGCACTTCATGCTGCAGAAGGAAGTGGTCGACCGCATGGTCGCCGCGCCGGCGACGGCGGACTACGGGCGCCTGTCGGTGATGCTGCAGTGGCGCTACGCGATGGAAAGCGTGCTGGTCGTCCCGCCCGAAGCCTTCGACCCGCCCCCCAAGGTCGACAGCGCCGTGGTCCGCATGGTGCCGTGGGAGCAGCCCGTGGTGGTGGACGTGGGCTTGCTGGAAGAACTGGTGCAGGTGGCCTTCAGCCAGCGGCGCAAGCTGCTGCGCCACACGCTGGGCAAGTGGCTGGAGCAGAAGGGGTTCGCGGGGGAGTTCGACGTGCAGCGGCGCGCGGAGGAAGTGCCGGTGGCGGAGTACCTGGCACTGTGCGTGGAGGTGATGCGGGACAACGCGGGGTTTTGAGGTGGAACGGTGGGGTTCGCTGGCGCTCACCTTCCGCGGCTTCGCCGCGCCACCCTACAAATGCGGGCACGGGATTGGGCGCGGTCTGTAGGGTGGCGGCGCGCCAGCGCCGGAAGGTGAGCGCCAGCGAACCCCACCGCAAAGAAAAAGCCGGGCAACGCCCGGCTTTTTCGTGGTGCGACCCGCTTACGCCGCCGCCAGCCAATACCCCGCATTGAACGGGCTGCTCATGCGCAGCGCCAGCGGGCTCACGTCCAGGATCTTGTCCGTGGGCATCTTCTCGCCGTCGTTCGCCACCGGCTGCTGCACCGGGGCGGCCTGGCCTTCGGCCTTGTCGGCACCGGCCTGCGCGGAACGCGCGACCGCGAAGGAGTAGAAGCAGCGGAAGGGCACCTTGCGGTCCGCCCAGTAGTCGGCGGTGTCGCGGAAGATGTCCAGCAGCTGCTCGCGCGCTTCCTTGTCGAACTTGCCGTTGGCCGGGATGTGCTCCAGGACCACGATGAAACCGGGCTGCGGGCCCGATTTGTGCAGGGGGTCCGTCATGCAGTCGTACAGCGCGTCGAAGTTCTTGCCGAAGTGCGCCGGGAAGGTGAACTGCTGGGCGATCATGTCCAGCACGTCCTGCTTGCTCTGCGCCGTCGCCAGGTTGGCATAGAGGAAGTGGTGGCCCAGTTGCGTGGCAGTGTCCTGCAGGTCCTGCACCCGGTAGGCGCGGATCGACTGCACGATGTTGCTGCGCACGCCCTTGAGCGGCGTCTGGGATACATCAGGACGAACGTCTCGTTGGTCCATTTCCGTTTCTTTCTCTCTGGTCAAAAACAGGTCCCGCTTCATTTGGGGTTCACTCGACGATCTTGCGAAAACTGGCGTAGTGGTCAGCGGTGTAATAGCAGGCGTGCGGCGTCCGTTGCGGGCCTCCGCACACGATGCGCCGGGCGCCCCGGTCGCGCGATCCAGGCGTCTTCACGGTGTATTCGCGGTAGTAGCCGCGCTTCTCGATCGGGAGCAGCCGCTCCCGGTTGCCGAACACCGCGCCGTCCTTGTCGTACGGGAACGGTCCGCCCTGGCGGATCAGTTCGTAGGTCTCCCGTCCGTGGCTCGGCAGCTGGGTGACATGCACCGTCGCCGCAGCCGCCACGCCGGCTTCCGCCGGCCGGCCCTTCCAGTCCCAGGCTTGCGCCAGGGGAGCGCCGCTGATCGCGACGGCAGTCAAGAGGCTAGTCAGCGCTAACTTGACTGCCGCGAAACGGGCCATGGACGGACCTTCTTGGGAGATCTTCAAGGGACGCCGCCCGGTTCCCGTCAGGGTCCCGGACTTCCTTCATCCCCGGGTAAACCCGGAAACTTCAAGGCCGGTAGTGTGACAGTTGCGGCGTCGCAGCGCAAGCCGCCGCCCAATTTTTGGGCAGGCGGCATGGCCTTTGGCGACCGGCGGCGTAATCAGTAAGTTAGCGCCGGCTCTCCTGCCGGACCTTAACGGGCCGCGTTCGCGTCCGCGACCGTCAGGGCCGCCATGTTCACGAGGCGCCGGACGGTGGTGCTGGCCGTCAGGATGTGCACCGGCTTGGCCGCGCCCAGGAGCACGGGCCCGACGGCGATGTTGCCGCCCGCCGCCGTCTTGAGCAGGTTGTAGGAAATGTTGGCTGCGTCGATGTTCGGCAGCACCAGCAGGTTGGCGTCGCCGGCCAGCGTGCTGTGCGGCATGAGCTTGGCGCGCGCCTGCCCGTCCAGCGCCACGTCGCCATGCATCTCGCCGTCCACTTCCAGCCAGGGCGCCTGGTCGCGCAGCAGCTCGAGCACCTCGCGCATCTTCACCGCGCTGGGCTGGTTGCTGCTGCCGAAGTTGGAATGGCTCAGCAGCGCGGCCTTGGGCTTGAGGCCGAAGCGCAGCATCTCCTCCGCCGCCATGACCGTGATCTCGGCCAGCTGTTCCGCCGTCGGGTCGTAGTTGACGTGCGTGTCGACCAGGAAGACCTGGCGGTTCGGCAGCATCAGCCCATTCATGGCCGCGTAGACCTTGCAGCCCGGGCGCTTGCCGATCACCTGGTCGATGTAGCGCAGGTGGATGTCGGTGGTGCCCCAGGTCCCGCAGATCATGCCGTCGACCTGGTCCTTCGCCAGCAGCATGGCGCCGATGAGGGTCAGGCGCCGGCGCATCTCGATCTTGGCCATCTGCACCGTGACGCCCTTGCGGTCCGTCATGCGGTGATAGGTCTGCCAGAAGTCGCGGTAGCGCTCGTCGTAGTCGGTGTTGACGACGTCGTAGTCGCGGCCTTCCTGCAGGCGCAGGCCGAACTTCTCGATGCGCTCGGCGATGACCTTCGGGCGGCCGATCAGCGTCGGGCGGGCCACGCTTTCGTCGCTGACGATCTGGGCGGCGCGCAGCACGCGCTCTTCCTCGCCCTCGCAGAAGGCCACGCGCTTCTTCGCGGCCGTCTTGGCCAGCGCGAAGATCGGCTTCATCGTGGTCCCCGACGCGTAGACGAAGCTCTGCAGCTTCTCGCGGTACGCGTCCATGTCGGTGATCGGGCGCAGGGCCACGCCGCTGTCCGCCGCCGCCTTGGCCACGGCCGGCGCGATCTTGATCATCAGCCGCGGGTCGAAAGGCTTGGGGATCAGGTACTCGGGGCCGAAGGACAGCTGCTGGCCCGCATAGGCCGCCGCCACCACTTCGCTCTGCTCCGCCTGGGCCAGTTCGGCCAGGGCGTACACCGCGGCGATCTCCATCTCGATGGTGATCGTCGTCGCGCCGGAGTCCAGCGCGCCGCGGAAGATGTAGGGGAACACCAGGACGTTGTTGACCTGGTTGGGATAGTCGGTGCGGCCGGTGGCGATGATGCAGTCGGGGCGCGCCGCCTTGGCGTCTTCCGGGTTGATCTCGGGATTCGGGTTGGCCAGGGCGAGGATGAGCGGATGGGCCGCCATCTTCTTGACCATCTCCGGCTTCAGCACGCCGCCGGCGGACAGGCCCAGGAACACGTCGGCGTCCTCGATCACCTCGGTGAGCGTGCGCGCCTTGGTCTCCTGCGCGAACTGCTCCTTGTCCGGGTCCATCAGCTCCTTGCGGCCCTTCCAGACCACGCCGGCCAGGTCCGTCACGAAGATGTTCTCGCGCGGCACGCCCAGCTTCACCAGCAGGCCCAGGCAGGCCAGCGCCGCGGCGCCCGCGCCGGAAGTGACCAGCTTGACCTGCTTCAGGTCCTTGCCGACGACCTTGAGGCCGTTGATGATCGCCGCGGCGACGGTGATGGCCGTGCCGTGCTGGTCGTCGTGGAAGACCGGGATCTTCATGCGCTCGCGCAGCTTGCGCTCCACGTAGAAGCAGTCCGGCGCCTTGATGTCTTCCAGGTTGATGCCGCCGAAGGTGGGCTCCAGCGCGGCGATGACGTCCACCAGCTTGTCGAGGTTCTCCTTCTCGGCGATCTCGATGTCGAACACGTCGATGCCGGCGAACTTCTTGAACAGGACGCCCTTGCCTTCCATCACCGGCTTGGCGGCCAGCGGGCCGATGTCGCCCAGGCCCAGGACGGCGGTGCCGTTGGTGATCACGGCCACCAGGTTGCCGCGCGCGGTGTAGCGGAAGGCGGCGGTGGGATCCTTGACGATCTCCTCGCAAGGCGCGGCCACGCCGGGCGAATAGGCCAGCGCGAGGTCGTGCTGGTTGATAAGCTGCTTGGTCGCGGCGATCTGGACCTTGCCGGGGGTGGGATGCTCGTGGTACTCGAGGGCGGCCTGGCGCAGCTGGGCGCGCTTGTCGGTCTTCGCCGGGGAGGAATCGGACATGAATGCGGTCTCCTGGGCGCGGTAGGACTGCTGGCGCGCCTTCTTTCGGGGAAGGGCATTGTAGACCTCCCTCCCTCCAGCGGTCCGTGCAAACCCTAGCCCGTGCTTTTGCGTATGCGGCGGCCCCGGGCCATGCGGGAATTGCATACCCTGCCCGGCAAAGGGCATTGGCATTGACCGGAGCGGACTCGTACAGTGGCCCGCAGCGTCCAGCCCAGGAGAACGACGACATGGCTGCCTTGACCGAAGCCCAGCGCGAGGAGCGCCTCGCCGCCGTGGTGGCGCGCGCCGGACAGCGCGAAGCGCCGAAGGACGTCCCGCTCGACACCTTTTCCCGCGAGTACTTCCGCCAGGTCGACCCCGAGGACCTGGACGAGCGCACGCCGGAGGACCTGCTGGGGGCGCTGCTCTCGCACTGGCAGTTCGCCTCGCAGCGCACGCCGGGCGTGCCCAAGGTGCGCGTGTTCAGCCCCTCGCCGGGGGCCGACGGCTGGGGCTCGCGCCACAGCGTCGTGCAGGTCGTCAACGACGACATGCCTTTCCTGGTCGACTCGGTGTCGCTGGAGATCGCGCGGCAGGGCCTGGCCTTGCACCTCCTCGTGCATCCGATCTTCGCCGTGCGCCGCGACGCCCGCGGCGTGCTGCAGTCCGTGGCGCCTCGCAGTGCCGCGCCGGAGCTGCCGCGCGAGTCCTGGATGTACATCGAAGTCGACCGCATGGTGGACGCCGAACAGCGCACGGCGCTGTGCCGCGGCATCGAGCGCGTGCTGGCCGACGTGCGCGCGGCCGTCGCCGACTGGAAGCCCATGCTGGAGCGCCTCACCGAAGCGCAGGCCTCGCTGCAGGTGCCCCCGCCCGGCATGGCGCCCGAAGAGGCGGCCGAGAGCCGCGCCTTCCTGCAATGGATGGCGGAGGACCACTTCACGCTGCTCGGGTTCCGCCGGCACGACCTGGTGGAGCGCGACGGCGAGCTCGCGCTGCAGCTCGTCGAAGGCAGCGGCCTGGGCGTGCTGCGCGAGGGCCACGGCGAGCAGTCCGCCAGCTTCGCGGCCCTGCCGCCCCAGGCGCGCGCGCTGGCCCGCACGCCGACGCCCGCCGTCGTCGTGACGAAGGCGAACACGCGTTCCACCGTGCACCGCGACGGCTACACCGACTACGTCGGCGTGAAGCGCTTCGATGCCGATGGCCGCGTGATCGGCGAGGACCGCTTCATCGGCCTCTTCACCTCCACGGCCTACGCGTCGCGCGTGACCGAAGTGCCGCTGCTGCGGCGCAAGGTCGAGGCGGTGGCGCAGCGCGCCGGCCTGTCGCCCACCGGGCACCTGGCCAAGGCGCTGCAGCACACGCTGGAGATCTTCCCGCGCGACGACCTGTTCCAGATCGCCGACGAGGACCTGTACGACACGGCGATGGGCATCCTGGCGCTGGGCGAGCGCCACCGGCTGCGCCTCTTCCTCTGGCAGGACCGTTTCCAGCGCTTCGTCTCCTGCCTCGTGTTCGTGCCGCGCGACGTGTTCTCGACACAGCTGCGGCTGAAGTTCCAGCGCATCCTGCTGCAGGCGCTGAACGGCACCCACGTCGACTTCGACGTGCTGCTCTCCGGCACGCAGCTCGCGCGCATCCACTTCACGGTGCGCGTGGCGCCGAACCCGATGCCCGCGATCGACCGCAAGGACCTGGAGCGCAAGCTCGCCGCCGCGGCGCGCCGCTGGGAGGACGAGTTGCGCGACGCCCTCGTGGAAGCCGAAGGCGAAGGCAACGGCCTCGCGCTCGACCGGCGCTGGAGCGGGGCGTTCCCGGTCGCGTATCGCGAACGCATTCCGGTGCGCGCCGCGGTGCACGACATCCGCAAGCTCGAGTCGCTGACCGAACAGGCGCCGATGGCGGTCGCGCTCTACTGGCCGCTGGGCGGCCCCGAAGGCCGGCTGGGGCTGAAGGTCTACCGCCTCGGCGCGCCGGTGGTGCTCTCCGACAGCCTGCCGATGCTGGAGCACATGGGCGTGCGCGTGCTCGCGGAGGACAACCACCGCATCGAGACCGCCGGCCACCCGCCCATGTTCCTGCACGACTTCGCGCTGGAGGCGCAGCCCGGCGCGGAGCACGACCCGCAGGCGCTCGCGCGCCTGTTCGAGGACGCCTTCGTGCGCGTCTTCCGCGGCGAGGTGGAGAACGACAGCTTCAACCGCCTCGTGCTGCTCTCGGCCCTGTCGGCGGAAGAGATCGTCATCCTGCGCGCCTACGCGAAGTACCTGCAGCAGATCGGCTTCCCGCAGTCGCAGGCGACGATCGCCGCGACGCTGGCGACCTACCCGCGCATCGCGCGCATGCTGGTCGCCCTGTTCCGCCTGCGCTTCGATGCCCAGGCACACGACACGCAAGGCGCCGCCTCGCAGGTGAACGCGCTCGAGCAGGCGCTGGAGAAGGTGGCCAACCTCAACGAAGACCGCGTGCTGCGCCAGCTGCTCGCGCTGCTGCAGGCCACGCTGCGCACCAACTACTGGCGCACCGGCGTGGGCGCCAGCGGCGCGCCGGGGCCGCGCCGGCCCTTCCTGTCCTTCAAGTTCGACTCCGCGCGCATCCCGGGCCTGCCGGCGCCGCGGCCCTTGTACGAGATCTGGGTGTATTCCCCGCGCTTCGAGGGCATCCACCTGCGCGGCGGCAAGGTGGCGCGCGGGGGGCTGCGCTGGTCCGACCGGCCCGACGACTTCCGCACGGAGGTGCTGGGGCTGGTGAAGGCGCAGATGGTGAAGAACACCGTCATCGTGCCGGTGGGCTCCAAGGGCGGCTTCGTGCTGAAGAAGGCGCCGCCGGCGAGCGACCGCGAAGCCTTCATGAAGGAAGGCGTGGCCTGCTACCAGGACTACCTGCGCGGCCTGCTGGACCTGACCGACAACCTGGTGAACGGCAAGACGGTGCCGCCGCCGCAGGTCGTGCGCATCGACGGGGACGATCCCTACCTCGTGGTCGCCGCCGACAAGGGCACGGCGAGCTTCTCCGACCACGCCAACGCGGTCAGCGCCGAGTACGGCCACTGGCTGGGCGACGCCTTCGCCTCCGGCGGCAGCAAGGGGTACGACCACAAGGCCATGGGCATCACGGCACGCGGCGCGTGGGAAAGCGTCAAGCGCCACTTCCGCGAGCTCGGCGTCGACACGCAGTCGACCGATTTCACCGTGGTCGGCATCGGCGACATGTCCGGCGACGTGTTCGGCAACGGCATGCTGCTGTCGCGGCACATCCGGCTGGTGGCCGCCTTCGACCACCGGCACGTCTTCATCGACCCGAGCCCCGACGCGGAGCGCACCTTCGCCGAGCGCGAGCGGCTGTTCCAGCTGCCGCGGTCTTCCTGGGCGGACTACGACCGCAACCTGATTTCCGAAGGCGGCGGCATCTGGGCCCGCTCAGAGAAGTCCGTGCCGCTTTCGCCGCAGGCGCGGGCCGCGCTGGGCATCGAAGCGGAGCAGATGACGCCCGCCGAACTGGTGACGGCCATCCTGAAGGCGCCGGTCGACCTCCTCTACAACGGCGGCATCGGCACGTACGTGAAGGCGAGCAGCGAGACGCATGCGGAGGTCGGCGACCGCGCCAACGACGCCGTGCGCATCAGCGGCGCGGAGCTGCGCTGCAAGGTCGTGGCCGAAGGCGGCAACCTGGGCTTCACGCAGCGCGGGCGCATCGAGGCGGCGCTGGCGGGCGTGAAGATCAACACCGACGCGATCGACAACTCCGCCGGCGTGGACACCTCCGACCACGAGGTGAACATCAAGATCCTGCTCGGGATCGCGGAAGCCGACGGCGAACTCACGCCGCGCCAGCGCGACACGCTCCTGCCGCAGATGACGGAGCAGGTCGCGGCGCTGGTGCTGCGCGACAACTACTTCCAGACGCAGGCGCTGTCCGTCGGCGGGCGGCTGGCGGCGAAGCAGCTCGACGAGCAGGCGCGCTTCATCCGCTTCCTGGAGAAGGCGGGCGAGCTCGATCGCGCCATCGAGTACCTGCCGTCGGAAGAAGAGATCGCCGCGCGGCTCGCGAAGGGCCAGGGCCTCACCAGCCCCGAGCGGGCCGTGCTGCTCGCGTACGGGAAGATGTGGCTGAACGACGCGCTCGTCGCGTCCGACCTGCCCGAGGACCCGTGGATCGCCACCGCGCTGGAGCGGTACTTCCCCACGCAGTTGAAGGAGAAGTTCGCGGCCCTCATCCCCCGCCATCCGCTGCGCCGCGAGATCATCGCCACGCACGTGCTGAACAGCATGGTCAACCGCGTCGGTCCCACCTTCGTGCACCGCCTCGGCGAGATCACCGGCGCCACGCCGCCGCAGGTGGTGCGCGCCTATCTCGCGAGCCGCGAGGTGTTCGGGCTGGTTGCGCTGTGGCAGCAGATCGAGGCGCTGGACACGCTCGTGCCGGACGAGGTCCAGGCGGAGATGGTCATCGCGCTGCGCGGGCTCCTCACGCGCGCCACCACCTGGTTCCTGCGCTCGCGCCGGCTGTTCGAACCCACCGAGCAGCAGGTGGGACGCTTCGCGCCGGTCGTGCAGGCGCTGCGGACGGACGGCGCGCGCGCGGATCTGTCCCCGCGCGCGCAGCGCTGGGTGGACGCGGGCGTGCCCCGCGAACTCGCCGCGCAGGTGGATGCGTCCGGGCACCTCTTCTCGGCCCTGGACATCGCCGAGATCGCCGAGGCGGGCAAGCGTCCCGTCGCCCTGACCGCCCAGGTGCACCAGGGCGTCGGCGAGCGCCTCGGGCTGGAGCGCATGCGCCAGCAGGTCGAGCAGCTCCCCGCCGACAGCTACTGGCAGGGCCTCGCCAAGCTGGCGCTGGCCGACGACGTGACGGACCTGCAGCGCTCCATCGCGCAGGAGGCGGTGCGCCACGAGGAAGGCGACGCCCGCCAGGTGCTGGAGCGCTGGGAACAGGGCAACCGCCAGGCGCTGGAGCGGGCGCAACGCCTGCTGGCCGAACTGAAGGACGCCCCGGGCGGCGACCTCGCCATGCTCTCCGTCGCCCTGCGCGAATTGCGCAACCTCGTGTGACGTAATTTGCTCCCTCCCCCTCCGGGCGACGGTGGGGGTGGGGGCGCCGGGGGCACCCCGGGGCTATGATCCCGCGCACACAAGAGCGAGGAGGGACCTCTCATGGGCCTCATGGACTTCATCAAGAAGCAGTTCATCGACGTCATCCAGTGGACGGAGACCGACGAGCAGACGCTCGCCTGGCGCTTCCCCATGGCGGGCATGGAGATCCAGTACGGCGCCTCGCTGACGGTGCGCGAGAGCCAGATGGCGGTGTTCGTGAACGAAGGCCAGGTCGCCGACGTCTTCGGCCCGGGCATGTACAAGCTCACGACGCAGACCATCCCGGTCCTCACCTACCTGAAGAACTGGGACAAGCTGTTCGAGTCCCCGTTCAAGAGCGACGTCTATTTCTTCAGCACGCGCCAGCGCGTCGACCAGCGCTGGGGCACGCCGCAGCCCATCACCATCCGCGACAAGGACTTCGGCGCGGTGCGGCTGCGCGCCTTCGGCAACTACAGCTATTCGGTCCACGACCCGCGCGCCTTCCACACCAAGATCTCCGGCACGCGCGAGCGCTACACCGTCGACGAGCTCGACGGCCAGCTGCGCGGCCTGATCCTGCAGCACCTCTCGGATGGCATCGCGCAGAGCGGCGTGCCTTTCCTGGACCTCGCGGCCAACCAGGTGGAGTTCGCCCGGGCGCTCGAGAAGGAGCTCGGCCCGGCCTTCGAGGCCATCGGACTGAAGCTGGAAGGCATGACCGTGCAGAACGTGTCGCTGCCGGAGGAACTGCAGAAGGTGCTGGACCAGCGTATCGGCATGGGCATGGTCGGCAACGACATGGGCAAGTTCATGCAGTACCAGACCGCGCAGTCCATCCCCGAGTTCGCGAAGACCGCGGGCAGCGGCGGCGGCGGGATCGCGGGTGACGCGATGGGGCTGGGTGCCGGCGTCGCGCTCGGCCAGGTGCTCGCGCAGAACCTGCAGAAGGGGCTGCAGCCCCCGGCCGCGACGGAAGCCGCACCGGCGGCCACCGTGCGTCCCGAGGACGTCATGGCCACGCTGGAGAAGCTCGGCGAGCTCAAGGCCAAGGGCATCCTGACGCAGGAAGAGTTCGACGCCAAGAAGGCCGAACTCCTGAAGAAGATCAGCTAGCCCCGCGTTGGCGACGCAACGCAGCTACACCGCCCCTTGCCCGGGGTGCGGTGCCCCGGTCGAGTTCCGCAGCGCGCAGTCCGCCTTCGCGGTGTGCAGCTATTGCCGCAGCACGGTTGCGCGGCAGGGCGAGGTGCTCTCGCGCATCGGGAAGATGGCGGAGCTGTTCGACAACCACAGCCCGCTGCAGCTGCACGCCCGCGGCGTGCACGAGGGGCGGCCCTTCGCGCTGGTGGGGCGCCTGCAGTACCGGGCGCCCAGCGGGCCCTGGACCGAGTGGCACTGCCTCTTTGAAGATGGCGGTACCGCCTGGCTGGCGGAAGACAACGGCCAGTACGTGCTGTCCTTCCCCGCCAGCACGCAGCGCGAGGTGCCGCAGCCGTCGCACTTCCGCATCGGCGCCACCACCGCCATCAACGGCAACAGCTACCAGGTCGCCTCCAACGAGCAGGTCCGGCTCGTGGCCGCCGAAGGCGAGCTGCCGCGCCTGCCCGCGGAGGGCGTGCCGTTCGCGATGCTGGAACTGCGCAGCGCCGGCAACGAAGTGCTGTCCGTGGACTACGGCAGCACGCCGCCTTCCCTCGCACGCGGTCGCCCGGTGGCGCTGGAGGAGTTGCGCTTCACCGGCCTGCGCGAGCAGAGCGAAAAGACCGAGCAGGGCCGCCAGTTCGCCTGCCCGCACTGCGGCGCGCAGGTCACGCCGCGCTTCGCGGACTCGAAGGCGATCACGTGCCCCGCCTGCAAGAGCCTGATCGACCTGACGCAGGGGCTGGGGGGCGAACTGCGCCACGCGGAGCAGGACGAGCCGGTGGAGCCGCTGATCCCGCTCGGGACGGTGGGGAAGTTCAAGGGCCGCGAGTGGCAGGTGGTGGGCTACCAGCATCGCCTCGGCACCGAGCCGGACGACCCCGACGAGCACTTCGGCTGGGACGAATACCTGCTCTACAACCGCACGCAGGGCTTCAGCTTCCTGCTGGACACGAGCGACGGCTGGAGCTTCGTGAAGACGCTCACCGGCGCGCCGCAGCTGTCCTCGGACCTGACCGCCGCCACCTGGCTGGGCACGCGGTACCAGCAGCAGTACGCCTACGACGCGCAGGTCACGTTCGTCGAAGGCGAGTTCTACTGGCCCGTGGAGCGTGGCCAGCGCACCTTCAACCGCGACTACGCCGCCGGCGGCAAGCAGCTGTCGCTGGAGGAGACGCCGCGCGAGCGCACCTGGTCCGCCGGCACCCGGGTGGACAGCGACGAGGTCGCCAGGGCCTTCGGGCTGTGGAACAGGAAGGACCTGCTCGCGCGCGGCGGCGGCGACGCCGGCCCGGTCACCGCGGCGAAAGGCGGGCTCGGCTGCGGTTGCGGCACGCTGTTCCTCATCCTCCTCGTGCTGGCCTTCCTCGTGGTGGTGCTCAGGGCCTGCGACGAGGATTGCTACCGCAACCCCGACGGCACACTCACCTGCAGGACCAGCAGCGGCAGCAGCTATCGCAGCAGCGGCGGCAGCTGGTCCGGCGGCGGTTCGCACAAATGATTTCAACCCAGGAGATCGCCATGCTCGAATGGCTCAAGCCCAGCGCCTTCTTCGGCTCCATCCTCTACGCCCTGATCGGCGTGATCGTGTTCTGGGTCAGCTTCGTCGCCATCGACAAGCTCACCCCGTACAAGCTGTGGGAGGAGATCGTGGAGAAGCAGAACATGGCGCTCGCCATCGTGGTCGGCGCGATGGCGCTCGGCGTGTCCATCATCGTCGCGGCCGCCGTGCACGGATGAAGGAGGCTCCGGGGCCGCGGCCGCTCGAGGTCGCGCTGCTCGCATCCGTCTTCGTCGTCGCCGCCTGCGGCCTGGTGTACGAGCTCGCCGCCGGCGCGCTCGCCTCCTACGTGCTGGGCGACTCGGTGCTGCAGTTCTCCACGGTGATCGGCACCTACCTGTTCGCGATGGGCGTGGGCTCCTGGCTCTCGCGCTTCTTCGAGCGCCAGCTGCCCGCGCACTTCCTGCGCATCGAGCTGCTGGTGGCGCTGGTGGGCGGCGGGCTGCCGGCGGTGCTGTTCCTCACGCACGCGTGGCAGCCGGAAGCGTTCCGGCCGCTGCTGTACGGGCTGGTGCTGCTGGTCGGGCTGCTGGTCGGCCTGGAGATCCCGCTCGTGATGCGGATCCTGAAGCGCAACGTGCAGTTGCGCGAGCTGGTCTCGCAGGTCCTCACCTTCGACTACCTCGGCGCGCTGGCGGTGTCGATCGCGTTCCCGCTGCTGCTGGTGCCGCAGCTCGGGCTGATCCGCACGGGGTTGCTGTTCGGCCTGATGAACGCGATCGTGGCGTTGTGGGCGCTGTGGCTGTTCCGGCACGAGCTGCGCCGCTTCGCCGCCCACGTGGTCGCGTGCCTGCTGACCGTGGGGGCGCTGGGCGCGGCGATGGCGGGCTCGCAGCAGATCACCTCGCTCGCGGAAGACCGCTTCTACCAGGACCGCATCGTGGTCGCGGAGAGCTCCCCCTGGCAGCGCATCGTGGTGACGCAGGGGCGCGCGGGCCTGCGCCTGTTCCTCAATGGCAACCTCCAGTTCTCGCAGTCCGACGAATACCGCTACCACGAGGCGCTCGTGCATCCCGTGATGGCGGCGCACGGCGCGCCGCGCAAGGTGGCGGTGCTGGGCGGCGGCGACGGCCTCGCCGTCCGCGAGCTGCTGCGCTACCCGCAGGTCGAGAGCATCACGTTGGTGGACCTCGACCCCAACATGACGCGCCTGTTCTCGACGGACCCGGCGCTCGTCGCGCTGAACGACGGCGCGCTGCGCTCGCCCAAGGTGCGCGTCGTCAACACCGATGCCTTCCGCTGGCTGCAGGGAGAGGGCGAGGTGTTCGACGTGATCCTCGTCGACTTCCCCGACCCCACCAACTTCTCCATCGGCAAGCTGTACACGAACGCCTTCTACGCGCTGCTTGAGAAGCGGCTGGCCGCCAGCGGCTACGCCGTGGTGCAGACTACGTCGCCCCTCGTCGCGCGCGAGAGTTTCTGGACGGTGGTGAACACCATCGAGTCGGTGGGGCTGCGCACCTTCCCCTACCACGCCAACGTGCCCAGCTTCGGCGAATGGGGCTTCGTCGTCGCGAGCCGCCGGCCGTGGCGCAAGCCGGACGCGCTGCCGGACGGCCTGCGCTTCCTGACGGTGGAAGGCGTTCCGCCGCTCTTCGACTTCCCGCGCGACATGGCGCGCGTGCCCACCGACGTGAACCGGCTCGCCAACCAGGTGCTGGTGACGACCTACGAACGCGAATGGGGCAAGCTGCACCCTTGATCACCCGGCGCACGGCGCTCGCGGGTGCGGCTGCGCTGGTGGCGGGCTGCCAGCGGCTGCCCGCGGTCGAAGGCGGCTTCACGGGCGCTTCGGTGGAACGCGGTCACCTGCTGCGAGCTGCGCGTCCGCAGGGGCCCGTGCTGTCGCTGCGGGCCGATGTGGTGGTCGCGGGTGCCGGCATCGCGGGGCTCGCCGCCGCGCGCCACCTGCGCCTGCGCGGGCGCGAGGACTTCGCCGTGCTGGACCTCGAGGACACCGCGGGCGGCAACAGCCGCGCCGGCGAACTGCGCGGCATCGCGTGCCCGCTCGGTGCGCACTACCTGCCCGTGCCCGGCGACGGCGCCCCCGAAGTGCAGGACCTGCTGCAGGAGCTGGGGCTCCTGCGCCGCGTGGCGGGCCGCTGGCAGCCCGACGAGCGCCACCTGTGCCACGCACCGCAGGAGCGGCTGTACTTCGAGGGCGAGTGGCAGGAAGGGCTGCTGCCCTGGACCGGCGTCGGCGCGACGACGCGGGCGCAGTACGTGCGTTTCGCGCAGGAGGTCGAGGCGGCGCGCCGCACGCGCCGCTTCGCGATTCCGCTGCGCCGGCGCGAGCCGCTCGCGGCGCTCGACGGCGAGACTTTCGCGCACTGGCTGGACGCGCGCGGCTTCACCGACCCGCAGCTGCGCTGGTACCTGGACTACTGCTGCCGCGACGACTACGGTGCCGGCACGTCCATCGTGTCCGCGTGGGCGGGGGTGCACTACTTCGCCGCGCGCCACGGCTTCCATCCGCCGGGATTCGACGAAAGCGGCGAGCGCGACGCGCTGCTCACCTGGCCCGAGGGCAACGGCTTCCTCTCGCGCGCGCTCGCGCGGCCGCTCGGCGACCGCTTCCGCGGCGGCCGCGTGGTGCTGCGCATCGCCGAGACGCGCCACGGCGTCGAGGTGGACGCCTGGGACGTCGCCGCGCAGCGGCTGGAGCGCTGGCAGGCGAAGCAGTGCGTCGTGGCCCTGCCGGCATTCGTGGCGGCGCGCGTCGTGGAGAACGCGCCGCCCGCGCTGCGCTCGCTCGCGGCGCGCACGCGGCACGCGCCCTGGATCGTCGCCAACCTGCACCTGCGCGAACCGCCCTGGGTGCGCGGCGGCGCGCCGCTCGCCTGGGACAACGTCGTGTACGGCGCGGGCGACAGCCTCGGCTACGTCGTGGCCACGCACCAGTCGCTGGACCCGGCGCCCGGCCCGACCGTGCTGAGCTGGTACTGCGCGCCGGGCGAGGCCGCGCGGGGCGACGTGCTGCGCCTGCCGTGGACGCACTGGCGCGAACGCGTGCTGGCGGAGCTGTCGGTGCCGCACCCTGAGTTCGCTCGCACGGTCACGCACGTCGCGGTCGCGCGCTACGGGCACGCGATGGCCATCCCGGTGCCCGGCACGCTCGCGGCCCTGCCGCAGCCGCGCGCCTCGGGGCGCCTGCGCTTCGCGCATTCCGACTGGGCGGGGTATTCGATCTTCGAGGAGGCATTCACGCTGGGGCATCGCGCCGCGGCGTGAGCGGCCGCGCCTATTCGAACGTCTCGGCAGCGAAGGTGCTCGTGTCCTGGCGGCAGTTGGCGGGCAGCGCGTTGCGCACCTGCTCGGCGTCCGAGCCGCACAGCCACTGGCCCACGGCGTTGCCGAGGTCCGCGGCGGGATCGAGCGCCGCGCTGCCATCGGCGCGCATCGGCACGAGGTGCAGGTGCAGGCCGTTCACGGCCGGGTCGAGGTTCGCGACGGTCACGCGGATCACGCCGCGCGGGGAGGTCTGCACCTCCGACACGAAATGCGAACTGCCGCCGGAGCAGCCCCACGCGCCCGCGCTCGCCGGCGGCTCCGGCAGCGACAGGTAGGACTCGCTCACGCGCGTCTTGCAGGTGGTGGCCGCGAGCACGGCCTCCGACATGCGCGCGCGTCGCGTGTAGTCCCGCCACTGTCCCAGCGCGATGGCCGCGAGCAGGCCGATGATGGCCACCGCGATCATCAACTCGATGAGGGTGAAGCCGGCCTGTGCCGGTGCGCGCGCGACTGCCATGGACGCCTCCCTGTGCGGAGCACGCGCCCAGTCTGGAAGAGGCGTATCGGTTTGTGGTGCTTGTGTATCCGGATGCACAACGCTGAGCCACGATGGCTCAGCGTTGCCGGACGAGGTTCACTCGAAGTCGTCGGACGCGAACGTGGTCGTGTCGATGCGGCAGTTCGCCGGCAGCGAGTTCCGCGCCGGTTCCCAGTCGGACCCGCAGATCCAGGCGCGCACGCTGACCCCCAGGTCGTTGGGCGTGACGAGGCCCGCGTCCGAACCCGGCTTGGAAGGCACGAAGAAGACGTGGCGACCGTTCAGCAGCGGCTCGACGTTCTCGATCGTCACGCGGATGACGCCGTTCGAGGAAGTCCGGACCGCGCCGGCGTACTTCGTGCCCGCGCTGGCCGTCTCGCATCCCCAGCCTCCGGCCGGCGGCGCGGTGTCACGCACCGGGTAGGCCTCCGACACCATGGTCTTGCACTGGTTGCCGGCCAGGACCACTTCGGAGACCTTGGCCCGCCGCGTGAACTCCCGGTACTGCGTGAGCGCGACGGACGAGAGGACGGCCACCACGCAGGCCGTGATGACCACTTCGACGATGCTGAACCCCGCCTGATTGCGTCTTCCCATGCTCGCGGCCCCCAAATGCCTTGTCGGGCGGAAAGGCAAGCGGCATGCCAAGGCGACAAACGTGAAAAACCGCACGACCGGGCCGCCCCGGCTGACAGGAATTGTCACAACTGAACAATTTCGGGCTAAGCCCGCGACCGCTCAGGGCCGCATCAGCGCTTCGATCTCGTCCGCCTTGACCGGCACGCCCCGCGTGATCAGCTCGCAGCCCTGCGGCGTCACGATGGCGTCGTCCTCGATGCGGATGCCGATGTGGTGGAACTGCTCCGGCACGCCTTCGCCGGGGCGCACGTAGATGCCCGGCTCGATGGTGAGCACCATGCCCGGCTGCAGGATGCGGCTCGGGCGGTTCTTGATGGTCTCGCCCGAGAGCGGGTCCTTGCGCTCGCTCACCTGCCCCACCTCGCCCGGCTCCACGTAGCTGCCGCAGTCGTGGACATCCATCCCCAGCCAGTGGCCGGTGCGGTGCATGTAGAAGGGGAAGTAGGCGCGCTTCTCGATCACGTCGTCCAGCGTGCCGACCTTGTTCGCGTCCAGCAGCTTCACGTCCAGCATGCCTTGCGCCAGCACCTTCACCGCCGCCTCGTGCGGGTCGGTGAAGCGCGCGCCGGGCTTCGTGGCCGCGACCGCCGCTTCCTGCGAGGCCAGCACCAGGTCGTAGAGCGCGCGCTGCGCTCCGGTGAACCTGCCGTCGGCGGGGAAGGTGCGCGTGATGTCGCTGGCGTAGCCATCGAGCTCGCAGCCGGCGTCGATCAGCACCAGCTCGCCGGGGCGCACCGGCGCCACGTCGGCGCGGTAGTGCAGAACGCAGGCGTTGGGACCGGCGGCGACGATGGAGCTGTAGGCGGGATATTGCGAACCGCCCATGCGGAACTCGTGCATCAGCTCCGCGTCGAGGTGGTACTCGCGCACGTCCCTGCCTTCGCGCAGCATGCGGGCGCTGGCCTGCATGGCCCGCACGTGGGCGCGGGCGCTGATGGCCGCGGCGCGGCGCATGATGTCCTGCTCGTGCGCGTCCTTCACGAGGCGCATCTCGTCGAGCACGGCGCACAGGTCGCGCTGCTGCTCGGGGCACAACGCGCCGTAGCGGACGCGGGCGCGCACCTGGTTCAGCCAGCCCGCCACGCGCTGCTCCAGGCCCTGGTGCGTGGCGAAGGGGAACCACACCGTGTCGCGGTTTTCCAGCAGGCGGGGCAGCTGCTGGTCCAGCTCGCCGATGGAGAAGGCGGCATCGACGCCGAGGGCGCCTACGGCCGCTTCGGGGCCGAGGCGGTAGCCGTCCCAGATCTCCCGTTCCAGGTCCTTGGGCTGGCAGAAGAGCGTGCTCCTGCCGTCGCCTGTCACCACCAGCCACGCGTTCGGCTCGGTGAAGCCGGTCAGGTAGTAGAAGTAGCTGTCGTGCCGGAAGAGGAAGTCGGAATCGCGGTTGCGCTGGCGCTCGGGCGCGGTGGGGATCAGCGCGATGCCGTTGGCGCCAAGCTGCGCCGCCATGCGTGCGCGGCGCTGCGCGTAGACGGAGGTGGGCACGGTGGTGTTCATGGGGTCATTGTCCGGGAATCAGGCGTTGAGCTGGGCCAGCCGCTCGGGGGTGCCCACGTCCACCCAGGGGCCGTGGTAGAGCTCCGCGCCGACACGCCCCTGGTCCATGGCGGTTCGCAGCAAGGGGGCGAGCTTGACCTTCAGGCCCTGCGGATTGCCCGCGGGCAGCGACGCGAACAGGTCCTTCCGCAGCAGCGCCACGGTGGAATAGGTGTGGCGCGTGTCCGCCTGGTTCAGCGCGCGGCCGTCCGGCGACAGGCCGAAGTCGCCCTTCGGGTTGTGCGCCGGGTTGGGCACGAGGATCAGGTGCGCGAGGTCGCCGCTCGCGCAGAAGCGGTCGTAGGCCGCCCGCGTGAAGAGGAAGCCGGGCATCCAGACGTCCCCCGCGACGAGCCAGAAGGCGTCCGCCAGCTTGGGCAACGCACGGGCGATGCCGCCGGCCGTCTCCAGCGCGCCCCCGAAGTCCTTGCCCTCGTGCGAGTACACGATGCGCGCGCCTTGCGCGGTCTCGTGGCCGTAGTGGTCCTCGATCTGCTCGCCGAGCCAGGCCGTGTTGACGACCACGTCGCGGAAGCCGCCCTGCGCGAAGGCATCCAGGTGGTATTCGAGCAGGGGCTTGCCCTTGACCTTCAGCAGGGGCTTGGGGCAGGTGTCGGTGAGGGGGCGCATGCGCTCGCCCCTCCCTGCGGCCAGGATCATGGCCTGCGCGATGCTCATGTCATTCCTCTCCCCGGTCGAGGGAGCGTTGTTCGGTCCATTCGGGCTGGAAGCGGTTCACCAGCGCGTACATCAGCCCCCGCGCCTTGGCGGAGTGGTCGCCGCTGAAATTGCAGACGTACACGTCGCAGGTCACGGCCCGCTCCTCGGGCCAGGTGTGCAGGCAGACGTGCGACTCGGCCAGCAGCACCGTGGCGGTGACGCCGCCCGGGCCCTTGGCCGTGGCGGGAAAGGTGTGGAACAAGTGGTCCACGGCCTCCAGGCCGACGGCCTGCACGGCCTCCACGCACCAGGCGCCGAGCTTCGCCGCGTCCGTGAGCCACGCCGCTTCGCAGCGGCAGCGGTACAGGTCGGCGGTCAGGTGCAGGCCCTTCATGCCCTGAATGTATGCCAAGCAGCCGCATTGACCTGCCAAGGAAGTCGCGCCGGCCCGCTCCTTTAAAATGCCGGGTTTCCCCTGACACCCCTCCCGGAGCTGCCCCCGAATGGCCAACGAATCCCTGATGGCGAACGCGATCCGCGCGTTGGCCATGGACGCCGTGCAACAAGCGAACTCGGGCCACCCGGGCGCGCCCATGGGCATGGCGGACATCGCCGTCGCCCTCTGGCACCGCCACCTGCGGCACAACCCGAAGAACCCCCACTGGGCCGACCGCGACCGCTTCGTGCTGTCCAACGGCCACGCCTCGATGCTGGTGTACGCGTTGCTGCACCTCACGGGCTACGACCTCCCCGTGGGCGAGCTCAAGGGCTTCCGCCAGCTGCACAGCAAGACCCCCGGCCACCCCGAAGTGGACGTGACCCCCGGCATCGAGACCACCACCGGCCCGCTGGGCCAGGGCATCACGAATGCCGTGGGCATGGCGCTCGCCGAGAAGCTGCTGGCCGCTGAATTCAACAAGCCCGGCCACGCCGTCGTCGACCACCACACGTATGTGTTCCTGGGCGACGGCTGCCTCATGGAAGGCATCAGCCACGAAGCCTGCGCGCTCGCCGGCGCCTGGAAGCTGAACAAGCTGGTTGCCCTCTACGACGACAACGGCATTTCCATCGACGGCCAGGTCACGCCCTGGTTCATCGACGACACCCCCGCGCGCTTCCGCGCCTACGGCTGGAACGTGATCGGCCCCATCGACGGGCACGACATCGAGGCCGTGGACCGCGCGATCGCCGACGCGCGCCGCAGCGCGGAGAAGCCGACGCTGGTCGTGTGCAAGACGCACATCGGCAAGGGCTCGCCCAACCGCGCCAACACCGCCAAGGCGCACGGCGAGCCGCTGGGCGCCGACGAGATCAAGCTCACGCGCACGGCGCTGGGCTGGGAGCACGAGCCCTTCGTGCTGCCGCAAGGCGTGTACGACGAGTGGGACGCGCGCGCCAAGGGCGACGAGCTGGAGTCCGCCTGGGACGCGCGTTTCGCCGCCTACCGCGCCGAGCATCCGGAGCTCGCCGCCGAATTCGTGCGCCGCATGAAGGGCCAGCTGCCCGCCAACTTCGCCGACATCGTGGCGCAGGCCGTCGCCTCCGCCAACGAGAAGGCCGAGACCGTCGCTTCGCGCAAGGCCTCGCAGATCGCGCTGGAAGCCTTCACCGCCGCCCTGCCCGAGATGCTGGGCGGCTCGGCCGACCTCACCGGCTCCAACCTCACGAACACGAAGAGGACGCCTGCGCTGCGCTTCGACCAGTCCGGCGACGTGGTGCTGGCCGACGGCAAGGTCGGCCGCCACATCAACTACGGCGTGCGCGAGTTCGGCATGGCCGCGATCATGAACGGCGTGGCGCTGCACGGCGGCTACATCCCTTACGGCGGCACGTTCCTGACCTTCAGCGACTACAGCCGCAACGCGATCCGCATGGCGGCGCTGATGAAGCGGCGCGTGATCCACGTGTTCACGCACGACTCCATCGGCCTCGGCGAGGACGGCCCGACGCACCAGTCGATCGAGCACGCCGCGAGCCTGCGCCTGATTCCCGGCCTGGACGTCTGGCGTCCGGCCGACACGGCCGAGACCGCCGTCGCCTGGGGCGTCGCGCTGGAGAACGCGAACCGCCCGACCGCCTTGCTGCTGTCGCGCCAGAACCTGCCGTACGCGGCCAAGACGACGCTGGGCGACATCGCCCGCGGCGCCTACGTGCTGGCCGGCGAAGACGAAGAGGCCGACGCGGTGATCATCGCCACCGGCTCCGAAGTGCAGCTGGCGCTGAAGGCGCGCGAGCAGCTGGCCGCGGAGGGCGTGGCGGTGCGCGTGGTGTCCATGCCCAGCACGACGACCTTCGACCGCCAGGACCGCGACTACAAGGAAAGCGTGCTGCCGGCCGAGGTGCCGCGCATCGCCGTGGAAGCCGGCGTGACCGACTTCTGGTGGAAGTACGGCTGCGCTGCCGTGGTGGGCATCGACACCTTCGGCGAGTCGGCTCCTGCTAATGTGCTGTTCAAGCACTTCGGCTTCACGCCCGAAAACGTCGCGGACACCGTCAGGGCGGTGTTGCAGCAGGCTTAAGGTTTCAGTTCAAAGGAGCAGTGGTATGGCTATCAAGGTTGGCATCAACGGATTCGGCCGCATCGGCCGCAACGTCCTGCGCTCGGCGGTGCAGAACTTCCCCGACATCGAGATCGTCGGCATCAACGACCTGCTGGAGCCGGACTACCTGGCCTACATGCTGCAGTACGACTCGGTGCACGGCCGCTTCAAGGGCACGATCGCCGTCGAGGGCAACACCCTGATCGTCAACGGCAAGAAGATCCGCCTGACCCAGGAGAAGGATCCCGCCGCGCTCAAGTGGGGCGAGGTCGGCGCCGACGTGGTGATCGAGTCCACCGGCATCTTCCTGTCCAAGGACGGCGCGCAGAAGCACATCCAGGCCGGCGCGAAGAAGGTGATCATGTCCGCGCCGTCGAAGGACGACACGCCCATGTTCGTCTTCGGCGTGAACCACCAGAAGTACAAGGGCGAGGAGATCATCTCCAACGCCTCGTGCACGACCAACTGCCTGGCGCCGCTCGCCAAGGTGATGAACGACAAGTGGGGCATCAAGCGCGGCCTGATGACCACCGTGCACGCCGCCACCGCGACGCAGAAGACCGTCGACGGCCCGTCCAACAAGGACTGGCGCGGCGGCCGCGGCATCCTGGAGAACATCATCCCCTCGTCCACCGGCGCGGCCAAGGCGGTGGGCGTGGTGATCCCCGAGCTGAACAAGAAGCTGACCGGCATGTCCTTCCGCGTGCCGACCTCCGACGTCTCCGTCGTCGACCTGACCGTGGAACTCGAGAAGCCGGCGACCTACGCCGAGATCTGCGCCGAGATGAAGGCGCAGAGCGAAGGCGCGCTCAAGGGCATCCTGGGCTACACCGAAGACAAGGTCGTCGCGACTGACTTCGTGGGCGACGCCCGCACCTCCATCTTCGACGCCGACGCCGGCATCGCGCTGGATGGTACCTTCGTCAAGCTGGTGAGCTGGTACGACAACGAGTGGGGCTACTCGAACAAGTGCCTGGAGATGGTCCGCGTCGTGGCGAAGTGACGAGCGAACGTCAGGAGCTCGTCATCCCGGCGCAAGCCGGGATCCATGAGGCGCCCCCACCGGGCGCCTTTTTTATTCCCCCGCCGCCGTAAGACCTTGGTCCCCTACCGCCGCGCACGCCGCGGCCGGACCATGCATGCGTCCCAAGGAGCGACGCCATGCCCATCCGCCTTGCCTTTCTCCTGTGCGGCACTGCGCTGCTCGCCGCCTGCCAGAGCCCGCCCGCGTCCCCCGAGCAGCGCGCCGAAGACCAGTGCCGCCTCTTCCGCGGTTACCTCAACACGCAGGAGCGCCACTACGTCGTGGAAGCCTGCGAGCGCCAGATGGGCCAGGCGGCCTGCCGCGAGTGCCTGAACCGATGAACGCCTCCCGCCTGGGACGTGCGCTGCGCGCGGGGCTCGCGGTCGCGGCCCTGGCCGTCGCCGCGTGCGGCACGCCCGTCGCCGAAGCCCCCGACTGCCACGCCAACCGCAGCTGGTTCCCCAAGCGTGCGGCCGAAGGCGTGTGGGACGACTGCGTGCGCCAGTTCGGCGCCGCCTGGTGCCAGAAATGCCTGTGGCAGTAGCGTGCTACCAGGCGCCGGCGATGGCCTCGGCGGCCACCGGCGCCAGCACGCCCATGGCGGCGCGCTCCGCGGCGGTCGGGCGGCGCCGCTCGCGGAAGTAGGTGCCGAAGGTGCCGAGCACGCGGCCTTCCCGCTTGATGGGCATGCTCCACGCGCCGGCGAAACCCAGCGCCATCGGCAGGTGGCGCAGCTCGGACCAGCGCGCGTCCTCCAGGAAGCTGGGCGTCTCCACCACCTCCCCGGTCGCCGCCGCGGCCGCGCACGTGCCGACCCGCGGGTCGGGCTTGAGCCGGTCGATGGCGTCGAGGTAGTCGGCGGGGAGGTTGGGCGATGCGCCGTTGCGCAGCAGCCCTTCGCGGTCGAGGACCAGGATGGAGGCGACGACGCGGTGCTTGCCGAGCGCCTCGACGGCGGCCGTCAGCACCGACAGGACGTCCCGCAAGGGGCTGCCGGAGTGCAGCGCGCCGCGGGCACGCGCCGCGGCGGCCTCGACGATCGCGCGCTCTTCGGCGCTCAGGGTTCCCTGGTCGGACATCGACGGCAGTATAGGAAGCTGCCGCCGCCTGGCAAGAGGGACTCCTCTCGCTCAGCTCTCCGCGCGGATGTTGCGCATCATGATGATGCCGCCGAAGCTCTTGACGTCGGTCTTGATGCGGATCTTCAGGCCCTCGGCGGTGGAAGGCGCCGGCTGCCAGCCCACGCCGATCAGGCGCTGCCGGGTCTCCTCGCCCTTCACCACCTCGATCACCGCGGCGGCCATCTTCTCGCGCACGGCGGGCGGCAGCGAGGCGGGGCCCGCGAGCGCGGTCCACAGTTCCACGTCGGCGCCCATCACGCCCACTTCGCGCAGCGTCGGCAGGTCGCTCGCGAGCACGCTGCGGCGCTCCGAGGTCACGCCGACCGCCTTCATCTTGCCGGCCTTCACCTGCTGCAAGGCGAGGCCGGGCGGCAGCAGCGCGGCCTGCAGCTGGCCGCCGATCATCGCGGTGATGATGTGGGGGTTGCCCTGGTAAGGCACGTGCATGGCGTCGAAGCCGGCGCGGCTCTTGACCAGCTCCATCCCGAGGTGGCCCGGCGTGCCGGTGCCGGGCGAACCGTAGCTCGCCTTGGAGCCCTGGTTGCGCAGCCACGTGAGCCATTCCTGCGGCGTGCTGCCGGCCGCCTGCGCGCTCACCACCAGCACCATGGGCGTGGTGCCGATCAGCGCGACGGGCGCGAGGTCGCGCTCGGGGTCGTAGCCGATCGCGGGATTGAGCATCTTGGCGATCGTGAGCTGGCTGTTGTTCATGACGCCGAAGGTGTGCTGGTCGCTTGCCTTCGCGACCTGGTCGCCGGCGATGGTGCCGGCGGCGCCGCTCTTGTTCTCCACCAGCACGGGCTGGCCGAGCACCTTCGACAGCTGCTCGGAGATGGCGCGCGCGGACAGGTCCTGCACGGAGCCCGGCGGAAAGCCGATCAGCAGCTTGACGGGTTTCGTCGGCCACGTGGTGACCGGCACGGCGGCGGCCGTGGGCGGTGCCTTCTTGATGACAAGGGGCGCGGTGGTGTTCTGCGCGAACGACGCGGTGCACGCGGCAGCGAGCAGCAGGCCTGCGGAGGAGGCGCGCGCGAGGGTGGACTTCATGTGGACTTCCTTCTTGTGTGACAGCAAGAAAGGAATTTGTAAGCGCCGCATCGCGCGGCGCCCAATCAGCCGATTGCCTAACGGCCGGGATTTCGCTGGGAAACCCCTAGGCCGCGGGCCGAGCCTGTCGCTTTCCTGTCACGCCGGGCGCTCTTCGCGCCCGTCCGGATACCGCGCGAAGCGATCCGGCTCGCTGCCGTGCACCGGCGCCTGGTCCGGGAAGGACCAGCCGCCGAACTGCGTGCGGCGGTAGTCCTGCATCGCCTGCATGATCTCCTGCTGCGTGTTCATCACGAACGGCCCGTACTGCGCGACCGGCTCGGCGATGGGCTGGCCTTGCAGCAGCAGGAACTCGCACACGCCGTCGCCGGCCTGGATGGCGACTTCCACGCCCGCATCGAGCGAGATCGCCACCGGCCCTTGCACCGGCTGGCCGGACACGCTGGCGGCCGCGCCCTTGAAGAAGTAGAGCGTGCGGCGCGTGCCGGCGAGCGTGGCGGGCGGCAGCTGCACGCCGGCACCCGGCTCCATGCGCAGGGTCCAGATCGCGACGTCGGACTTCGGGTCGGCCGCCCAGGAATCGGGCGGCGGCGCGAGGGAGCGCAGGTCGCCGAAGCTGCCGGCGATCACCGCGACCTCGGTCTTGCGGTCCTGCGCATCGGCGAGCACGGCGCGGGGCACCTGCTCGTTCCAGAACATGGTGAAGTGCGGCTCGGCCATCTTGCTGCGCTTCGGCAGGTTCAGCCAGATCTGGAACAGCTCCAGCGGGTTGTCCTCGCCCGTCTTGAGCAGCGGGAACATCTCGGAGTGCACGATGCCCTTCCCCGCGGTCACCCACTGCACGTCGCCGCCGCCGAAGCGCGCGACGGCACCCAGCGAGTCGCTGTGGTCGATGAGGCCCTTGCGCACGATGGTCACCGTCTCGAAGCCGCGGTGCGGATGCGCGGGAAAGCCCGGCACGCTGTCGCCGTGGTACATGCTCCAGCCGTCCTTGCGGCTGAAGTCCTGTCCGATGTCCCGCCCCGCCAGCGACACGGCCGGCCCCATCTTCCCGTTGCCGCGCGGATACGCATCGTCGTGGTACGCGCAGAAGAGGAAGGGATCCGCGGTTTCCCAGGGGAAGCCGAGGGGACGGACGGAGAGGATGGGAGTGGACATCTTCCGGAGATGAGGGCGGTTGCGAATCGGTCAAGAGGAACGCAGAGGTCGCAGAGATGACGCAGAGGTCGCAGAGGAATCCTCTCGTTGGGTTTTCCTCTGCGACCTCTGCGTACCTTTGCGACCTCTGCGTTCAAATTCCCTGACCAGCCACCGTCAATGATGGTGCCCGTGCTCGCCGTGCACATGCCGGTGGGCGATCTCCTCGGCGGTGGCGGGGCGGACGGCGGTGACCTTGAGGTGGAACTTGAGCGCCTTGCCCGCGAGCGGGTGGTTGCCGTCGAGGTGGACCTCGGGGCCCTTGATCTTCATGACGTGGAAGACGTGCGGCGTGCCGTCGTCGGTGTGGCCCTGGAGCTGGCCGCCGACCTTCACGCCGGGCGGGAACTCGCTCTTCGGGATCACGCGCACGAGCGACTCGTCGCGCACGCCGAAGGCGTCCTCGGGTTGCAGGTCCAGCGTGACCTCGTGGCCCGCGTCCTTGCCTTCCAGCGCTTCCTCGATCTTCGGGAGCGTGTTCTCGTAGCCGCCGTGCAGGTAGACCATGGGGGTCTTGCTCTGCTCGATGAGGCGGCCGTTGCTGTCCGCCACCCGGTATTGCAGGGTGACGACCGTGTCCTTCGTGATGTTCATGCTCAGGATTGTGACGGTTCCGCGCCCGCGGTGCGGGGGCCGGGGAGGAAGCGGTAGAGGCACGTGCCCAGCACGAGGAAGAACGCGATGGCGGCGAACACGGCCGTGTACGTCTCCACGTGCAGCACGGCCGCGGCGGACGCGGCCAGGCCGGTGAGCCACTGCATCAGCGCGACGCCGAGGAACATCGCCATGGTGAACACGGCCATCGCCCGGCCGGTCATGCGCGCCGGGTAGGTCGCACGCACGTCTGCGTACTGCATCACCATGTAGCCGGAGACGATGCCCACGCCGAGCGCCAGCGCCACTTCCAGCGAAGCGGGCAGCGCGAACGCCATCGCGGCGAACAGCGCCGCGCAGCCGATGGTGTAGCGCGCGATCCAGCGGCGGCGCTTCTGCGCGTCTCCCGGGTCGAGCCGGCCGAAGAGCGGGGGGCCGACCATGCCGAGCACCGAGATCGCCACCGCCACGTTGCCGCTGCCCACCAGCGTGAACTGGTAGCGGTCGATCAGCAGCGGGCCCAGCCACAAGCCGCGCAGCGAGAGGAAGGACGCGTACGTGAAGAGCGACAGGCCGATGATCCCCGCCGTCTGCGGCAGGCGGAACAGCTCGCCGTAGCCGCGCAGGGCCGCGAGCACGTTGGGACGCTCCGTGTGCACGGGCGCATCCTCGCGCACGAACACCAGGATCGCGAGCCACGCGAGCACGGCGCACGCCGCGAGGGCGACGTAGCCCGAGCGCCAGCCCCAGGCCTGGATTACCCAGGCCAGCGGCGTGCCCGTGAGCAGCAGGCCGACGGAGCCGATGCCCAGCGCCGCGCCGTTCACCGATGCATAGCGTTCGGACGGGAAGCGCCGCGCGATGAACACCGTGCACACGAGAAAAGCGGGCGCGCAGCCGACGCCGGTGAGGGCCTGTCCGAACAGCAGGCCCGCGTAGCTGTCGGCATACGCCGTGACGAGCGCACCGGCCACCGTCAGCGGAAAGACCGCGAGCACCGTGCGCCGCACGCCGTACACGTCGATGCCCATGCCCATGAACAGCTGCAGCCCGCCGAAAGCGAAGTGGAAGGCGCCGGCGAACAGGCCCAGCTGCTGCGGCGTGAGGCCGAAGGCCTGCTGCAGCGGCGGCGCCATGATCGCGGCGGCGGTGCGGAACGCCTGGCTGAGGGCGAATCCGGAGATCAGCACCAGCAGCATCAGCCAGGCGCTGCGGGTGGAGGCGGCGGAGGTCAAGCCGTGCACTTTAGCGGGATCGCGCGGCGCGGGCTGACAGCGGGCGACGGCGTGGCGGGAGATCATCGGGGCATGCCTGCCCGCATCGCTTTCGCACTGCTCGCCGCGCTCGCGGCCGCCGGGTGTTCGCGGACGGAAGCGCCGCAGCCCGCGCCCGCCCCGGCCGACCCTCCCGCGCCCGCCGCACCGGTGGCGCTCGCGACGGACGCTCTCGCGTCGCAAGTGTGGCGCGTCACGGCATCCGGCAGCGTGGCGGCCGGGTCGCTCTATGTCTTCCTGCCAGGCGGCACGCTGCTCGTCGCCACGCCGGGCAGCCAGGTGGCGCAGGGTCGCTGGCGGGAGGAGGGCGGCCGGCTGGCGATGGTGGAGGACTCGCAAACGCATCCCGTCGACGTGCTGGAACAGCAGCCGGCGCGCCTGCGCCTGCGCAGCCACCCGGGCACGCCGGTGGAGATGACGCTGGAAGCCGTCGAGGCCGCCGCCCCGCCGGTGCCACCCGCCTTCCACGGCACGTGGGCGGCGGACCGCCGGGCGTGCGCGCAGCCCGGTGCGGAATCGCGCCTGGCGCTCGCGGGCGACAGCGTCCGCTTCCACGAGAGCAGCGGCACCGTGCTCGCCGCCGTCGCGGACCCGCGGGATGCGCGGCAGCTCGACGTGGTCGCCCGCCTGCGCGGGGAAGGCAGCACGCGACTCGCGTGGCGTCGCTACCGGCTCGCGCAGGACGGGGCCACGCTCGCGGACGTCACCGAAGGTGCTGGCGCAGGCCTCGTGCGGGTGCGCTGCTCCTAGCGGCCCGGCGCGGCCATCTCCTGCAGCTCGCGCGCGAGCCGCCCGAAGCGCTGGCGGTATTGCGGTGCGGGACGCGAGAAGGCGCAGGCGGCGGTGCTGGAGGCGCAGGTGGACGCGATGCAGCGGGAGGACGACAACCGCGCGTTTACCGCCGAGGTGGGGCACGACGCGGCCCGTGCGATCCGTGCGTTCGCGCATGGGGACCATGCGCTGTGCGTGCAGCTGCTGCGGCGCGTGCGCAGCGGCGCGCACCGGTTCGGCGGCAGCCATGCGCAGCGGGACGTGCTGGACCTGACGTTGATGGAGGCGGCGCGGCGCGGGGGGATGGAGGCGCTGGCGCGGGGGCTGGAGGCGGAGCGCGTGGCGTTGCGGCCGCGGACGCGGGTGCTGGCGCTGGCGGCGTGAGACGGGATCGGTGGGGTTCACTTCGTTCACCGTCCGGCGCTACGCGCCGCCACCCTACGAAGACGGATGCGTGCGGGTTCGTAGGGTGGCGCGGCGAAGCCGCGGAAGGTGGGCGGACGCGAACCCCACCGATCGGCGCCCGCGCGAACCCTACAACTGCACTTCCGCTTCCCCGATCCCCTCGAACACCGCCTTCACCCTGTCGCCGGCCTTCGCCTCCAGCATGCCGCACCAGGTGCCGGTGGTCACGACGGTGCCCTTCGGCACCGTCGCCCCATGCCGCGTCACGTGCCGCAGCCAGATCGGCAGCAGCCACGCCGGATCGCCCAGCGAGTGCGTGCCCTGGAACGATTGCGGCGCGGCGTCGCCGACCTGCACCGTGCACGCCTGCTGCGACCAGTCGCGCGGCGAGAACGGCTTCCAGGCGCCGAGCACCAGCGCCCCGTGCGACTGCAGGTCCGCCAGCTTCAGCAAGGCCGTGGCCGCGCGGTTCTCCCAGCGTGAATCCACGATCTCCATGGAGACGCACATGCCGTCCAGCCACTGGTGCGCCGCCGCCGGGTTGAACGCGGCTGCGTCGCCAGGCGCCACGTCGCGGCCCAGGCGCAGCGCGACCTCGGCTTCGATCAGGCGCCAGTTGAAGTGCGTGCCGCGCGCATCGGCGGGGCTGGACCACACGTGCTGCGGCGGCAGGCCGGCGTGCGTGAGCGTGGCACTCCTGGACGGCCCGCCGGACTTCCAGTGCTGCGGCACGGGCCGGTCGAACCAGCCCATCGCCCGCGCCACCGCGTCCTGCACCTGGTAGGCCTGTTCGGCGTCCTGCAGCGCGGACTCGAACGGGGCGGCGGCGATGGTGTGGCTTTCGCGGTGCGCGCGCACGAGCGCGTCCGCCAGCGGTTGGCTCGACATGGGGTCTCCTTCGAATGATCCGCCGATGCTAGCGGTTCTTCGCCGCCTCGCGGTTGCCGTGCAGGCGCGTGTCCACCAGGTCCACGATGCGGTCGACCACCGGATGGCGCAATCCGAGCTGGCGCGCGACCAGCTGCACCAGCTTGTCGGCCCGCTCGATGTAGGGTGCGCCGTTGTTCAGCGCGCGTGCCGCCGACGCGGGGCGCGTGAGGCTGGCCGCCGCCGCCGCGTACTTCTCGAAAGGCACCAGGTCCTCGTTGCGGGCGCCGAGCCGCAGGCACACGTCGTACACGAAGTCGTACACGGACTTCGATTCGGCGATGTCCGTGTGCACGGCTTCCTGCGCGGTGCGCATGCCGTCCGGCGTGATGCAGCGGTAGTTGCCGGCGAGCAGCATGGACCACTTCGCCAGCGGCACGAAGATCGACTCCGACACGCGCAGCTTCACCGGCAGCTCGATCGGGCCTTCCGGCGCGGGATAGCGCACGGCGTCGACGTCGGCCTCCAGCTGGCGCAGCAGCGCGGTGGCTTGCGGGGCGTCGAAGCGCGCCGCCTTGAAGTTCGTCGGCAGCGTGACCTGCAGCACGTTGACCTTCTCCTCCGGCGGGCGGACGGCCTGCGGGTCGGGGCTGCACAGCGTGAGCAGGCCGGGCTCGAAGCCGTCCCACACGCTCGCGTCGGTGTACGCCGGCTTCAACGCCTCGGCGTCCAGGCCCGGGATGCGGCGCAGGTAGGTGAGCGGCGGCATGTTCATGATGGACATGCAGGGCACGCGCGACTTCGCGACGGCCGCCATCAGCTCGCGCACGCCGGGCGAGCGGTACTGCGGCTCCTGCATGGCGAGGCCGACGAGGTCGTAGTCGGCGGGGTTCACGTCGCCCGTGCCCGCGGCGCTCACCTTGCCGGGCAGCTTGCGCGAATCGATCTCCACCTCCCCGGCGCGCCCGCGCACCGGCATGCGCACGCGGAATCCTTCCGCGTTGATCAGGTCCGCCTCGGCCGGCAGGCACACCAGCTTCAGCTCGTGCCCGGCGAACAGCAGCTTGGACGCGAGGAGGGAGCCGTAGGACGCCCCCAGGATCAGGATCTTGGCCATTCATGTCTCCTTTGCTTGTTGGTTACTGCGTGGGCAAACCACCTGCCCGGCCGTAAGGTACGCCTGTTGCGGCGCGATGCTCAAGGCGAAACGCTTTTGACCAAAAGCGACGGACTCGCTGCAACGCAGCAGTCCGCGCTCACAGCGCCGGCCAGCGCTGCGCCCAGGGATGGGCCGCTTCGTAGGCAGCGCCGAGGTCCAGCAAGGCGTCGTCCGCGCCGTAGCGCCCCACCAGCTGCATCCCGATCGGCAGGCCTGTGGACGAAGGTTCGCAGGGCAACGCGAGTCCCGGCAGCCCCGCGGCGTTCACCCACCCCGTGTAGACGGCGTGGCCGCGCGGGCCGACTTCCTGGCCGGCGATGTGCGCCGGGTACGCGTCCTCCGCCTTCCAGGGCAGCGCCGCCGCCGAAGGCAGCACGATCACGTCCACGCCGGCGAACAAGGCCACGGTGTCGCGCCGCAGCTTCTTCACCTGCTCCAGGACCTGCCAGAGGCGCGCAGCGGGAATCGCGCGGCCCTTCTCCGCCATCTCCAGGTATTTGGGCGAGGCCTGTGCCGCCCAGTCGGGGCGGCGATCGAACATCTGCGCCAGCCCGGCCTGCCCGATCTGCGGCCAGGCTTCCGCGTAGAAGTCGAGGTCCAGCGGCAGTGGTCCTTCGCGCACTTCGTGTCCGAGCGCGCCGAGGCGCCGCACGGCCTGGCCCACGCTGGCGGCGATCTGCGGGTCCAGCGGCGCGCTGCCGAAGCGTTCGACGTACAGGATGCGCAAGGGCCCCGCCACGCGCGGCCCCGCGGCAGCCAGCGCCGCGGAGAGCGAGGAGCGGTCCACGGCCGCCGCCCCGCGCATCACCTCGAACAGCAGGCGCGCATCGGCCACCGTGCGCGCGAGCGGCCCGATCACCTCGAAATCCAGCAGCAGGCTGGGCAGCACGTGCTCGCGGGGCACGGCGGACAGGCTCGGCTTGAGCCCCACCAGCCCCGTGTGCGACGCGGGCCGGCGGATGGAGCCGCCACCGTCCTGGCCGATCGCCACCGGCGTGATGCCCGCCGCGACGGATGCTACGGCGCCGCCGCTGGAGCCCCCGGGCGTGAGGGCCAGGCCCCATGGATTGCGCGTCGCGCCGAAGATCGGGTTGGCGGTGTAGCCCTCCAGCGCGAACTCGGGCACGTTGGTCTTGCCGATGATCAAGGCGCCGGCGGCACGGGCCCGCGCGACCGCGAGCTCGTCCTGCCCCGTCGCATGCTGCCGCAGCGCGGGGCAGCCCCAGGTCGTCGGCTGGTCCGCGGTGTAGAGGCTGTCCTTCACCGACAGCGGGATGCCGTCGAAGGCAGACAGCGGCTGGGCCCGCGCGAAGCGCTCGGTGGCGGCCGCGGCCTCGGCGAGGAAGGCCGCGTCGCGCCGCGCGACCACCGCGTTGATGCGCGGGTTCACCGCCTCCAGGCGCGCGAGGCAGGACCGCGCCACCTGCGTGGGCGTCAGGCTGCCGGCGCGGTAGCGGCGGGCCAGCTCGGTGGCGGGCAGCCGCCAGGTGCCGGTTGCGGCGTCCACCTACTTGATGCCGACCACGGGGCCGACCACCTGCTTCCAGGTCGCCGAGCACTTGTCGAAGGACTTGTCGCACTGCTCGCTCCACGTCGGCAGCGAGACGGTGGTGAGCGCGTCGTGGATCAGCTTGGTGTCCGCGGGCTTCACCGGCACGTCGGTCATCTTGTACTTCTTGACCGTCTTGCAGGGATCCTTGCCGACGTTGCAGCGCACGGCGTCGTCGAACAGCTCCTTCGAGTAGCCCCAGACTTCCGCCTCGTACTTCTTGAAGGCTTCGGTGATCTTCGCCTTCTGGTCGGCCGGCAGCTTGTTCCACTTGTCCAGGTTGATCGCGTACGCGTTGAGCGCGCTCTGGAAGCCGATGGGCATGAAGTGCGTCGTGACCTCCGGCCAGCCGGCGGAGTTGGCGGAGCTGGGGCCGGTGATGGCGCAGTCGGTCACGCCGCGCTCCAGGGCCTGCTGCGTCTCGCCGAACGAGATCGTGACCGGGATGCCGCCCATTCTCTCGATGAACTTGGCGAGCGACGCGTCGTAGACGCGCACCTTCTTGCCCTTCAGGTCGGACAGGCCGCCGATCGGCGTCTTGCAGAACAGCACCTGCGGGCCGAAGGGGTAGATGCCCAGCAGCTTGCCGTTGTAGCGCTCCTGCAGGCGCTTGTCGAAGACGTCGCGGTAGGCGTCGACCACCTTCTTCGCCGTGTCGTAGTCGGTGGAGAGGCCCACGATGTCCGGGCCGAGGAAGAAGGGCTCGTCGCGCGAAACCTGCGCGAGGCGCAGCGTGACGATGTCGAACAGGCCCGACTTCAGCACGCGCAGGCCGTCGGCGTCCTTCACGCCGAGCACGTCCATCGGCTTGTAGTCCACGTCGATGGGCGTGCCGGTGTTCTTCGCGAAGTTCTCGAAGAAAGGCTGTTCCTTGGTCTGCTGGATCAGGCCGGTGGCCACCAGGTTGCCGGCGGCGCGCAGCTTCAGGTTGTCGGCCTGGGCCGTCGCGCCGCCGAAGGCGAGTGCGGCGGCCAGTGCGAGGTTCACGAGTTTCATGGGAGGCGTCCTTTCGGGTGGATTTACTTGAGGCCCACCATGGGGCCGATGGCCTGCTTCCAGGCCGAGGAGCACTTGTCGTAGACCTTGTCGCAGGACTCGGCCCAGAGGGGGAAGGAAACGGTGCGCACGGCGTCGGCCACCAGCTGGCGGTCCGCCGCGGTCGGTGCGACTTCCTTCAGCGCGAACTTCTTGCCGATCCGGCATTCCTTGCCGACGTTGCAGCGCGCCGCGTCGTCCCACAGTTCGCGCGAATAGGCCCAGGCTTCCGCCTCGAACTTCTGGAAGGCGGCGGCGACCTTCGCCTGCTGGTCGGGCGTCATGGCCTTCCACTTGTTCAGGTTGATGGCGAAAGCCACCTGGTGCACCTGGAAGCCGAGCGGCATCACGTGCGTCGTGACTTCCGGCCAGCCGCCGCTGTTGGCGGAGCTGGGGCCGGTGATCGCGCAGTCGGTCACGCCGCGCTCCAGGGCCTGCTGCGTCTCGCCGAAGGCCAGCGTCACCGGGATGGCCCCCATCTTCTCCATGAACTTGGCGAGCACCTGGTCGCTCACGCGCACCTTCTTGCCCTTCATGTCGGCGAGGCTGGTGAATGCGCCCTTGCAGAACAGGATCTGCGGCCCGAAGGGATACACGGACAGCAGCTTGGCGTTGTGCCGCTCCTGCAGGCGCTGGTCCAGCGGGCCGCGCCAGGCGTCCCACACCTTGCGCGCGGTGTCGTAGTCGGTGGAGAGGCCGACGATGTCGGGGCCGAGCAGCGTCGGGTCGTCGCGCGAGGCTTGCGCCAGGCGCAGCGCGACGACGTCGAACAGGCCGGACTTGATCACGCGCAGCGCATCCACGTCCTTCACCCCGACGACATCCATCGGCTTGTAGTCGATCTCCACCGGCAGGCCGGCGACCTTGGCGAAGTTGTCGAAGAAGGGCTGTTCCTTCTGCTGCTGCAGCAGGCCCGCGGCGACGAAGTTGCCGGCGACGCGCAGCTTGAGCGGCTGCTGCGCCTGGGCGGTGGCGGAGCCGAGCGCGAGCGCGGCGGCGGCGAGGAGGTGGAGGGTTTTCATGCGCGTCATCGTCCGAACATCAGGTTGGGCAAATAGGTGGCGATCGCCGGGAAGTGGATGAGGATCGCGGTCATGGCGATCATCGCGACGAGGAAGGGCAGCGTGCCCTGGAACACCTCGTTGATCGTTCCTTCGCCGCGCACGCCCTGGATCACGTAGAGCGTCATGCCGATCGGCGGGCTCAGGAGCGAGAGCTCGCACATCAGCACCATGAACACGCCGAAGAAGACGGGGTCGATGCCGGCGGCCTGGATGATGGGGAACACCACGGGCAGCGTGCCGACCATCATCGGCATGGTCTCCAGCGCGACGCCGAGCACCACGTACATCACGGCCAGCACCCACAGCAGCAGCAGCGGGGAGACGTCCAGCGACTTGATCAGCGCGGCCAGCGACTGCGGCACGCCCAGCATGGAGAGCACGAAGTTCAGGTACAGGGCGGCGACCAGGATCAGCGCCGTCATGGCCGTGAGCCGCAGCGTGGAGCGGAAGCACTCGTGCAGCATCTTCACGTTCAGCTTGCCGTAGGCCCAGGCGATCGGCAGGCAGACGATCACGCCCAGGGCCGCGCTCTCGGTCACGGTGGCCCAGCCCGTGTAGATGCCGCCCATCACGACGCCGAACACCAGCAGCGGACCGGCGAGGTGCACCGAGTGCTTCAGGCGCTCGCCCCAGCTTACCTTGCCTTCGGCCTTGCCCGCCATCGAAGGACGCCAGACGCAGACGGCGAGGATCGTGAGCAGGAAGAGCACCGTCATGATCGCGCCCGGGATCACGCCGGCCATGTACAGGCGCGACGCCGACGTGTTGGTCATCGACCCGTAGATGATGAAGGCGACGCCCGGTGGGATCAGGTTGCCGAGGCTCGCGCCGGCGGCGATGGAGCCGAGCACCATGCGCTGGTCGTAGCCTCGGTTCTTGAAGGCTGGCAGGGCGACGGTGGAGATCGTCGCCGCCGTCGCGACCGAGGAGCCCGACACCGCGGAGAACAGCGCCGATGCGCCGATGTTGGTGTGCAGCAGTCCGCCGGGCAGGCGCTTGAGCCAGTCGGCGAGCGACTGGTACATCTTGTCCGTCGCGCCGCCGCGCATCAGGATCTCGCCGAGCAGGATGTACAGGGGAATGGACAGCAGCAGGTAGTCTTCGCCCGCCGCCCAGATCTGCTCGCCCAGCGCATTGAAGGCCGGCATGCCGAAATGGATCATGGCGCCCAGCAGGCCGACGACGAGCATCGTCGTCGCCACGTGCAGGCCGACGAACATCAGGCCCAGCATCAGGGCGAGGCCGATGGCGATCTCGAGGGGACTGATCATGCCTTGGCTCCTTGGGCTTCGAGGGAAAGGACGGGGGCGGCCGCCGCTTCGGGCGCGGGGCTCGCAGGGGTGTGCATGTGCAGCTCGGTCTCGGCCTCGATCTCCTCGTCCAGCGTCTGCGGGCCGAAGGTGTCGTTGACGCCTTCGTGGTCGCCGCGCAGGAACAGGTGCAGCGCATGCCAGGCCGCGCACAGGGCGACCGCGGCGAACAGCACGTAGCCTGCGAGCCAGATCGTCTGCGGGATCCACATGGGGGTGGCGAGCGGCGTCGAGGCGGTGGCCTTGAGGTCGATGCTCTCGCGCACCACGGCGAAGCCGCGCCACAGGCACAGGAGCGCGAGGGCGGTGAGCGTGAGCATGGCGACGAGGTTCAGGACCGAGCGCACGCGCGGCGAGAAGCGCGAGATCAGGAAGTCCACCCGCGTGTGGCTGCGCGTGATGAGCGTGTGCGCGAAGCCGATGCTGCCCACGATGGCGTAGGTGTACGAGCCGATCTCGTCGACGCCTTGCAGGCTGAAGCCGAAGACCTTGCGCCCGAGCATCTCGATGCAGGTGATCACGCTCAGGGCGATGAGCCACCAGCCGCAGGCCAGCGCCGCGACATCGGTGAAGCCCGCGATGGCGGCGCTGGTGCGCCCGGGCGGCAGCAGGGTTTTCATGGGCGGACTCCTCTGTTGTGCATGGAATGGCGAGGACTCAGTAACCCAGCGCGCGCGGCAGCGCGGTCACCAGGGGCGGGAACAGCATGCAGGCCACCAGCACGCCGTACATCAGCGCGATGAAGGGCCAGACGTTGGCGACCAGCTCGCGCATGCGCACGCCGGTGATGCCGCAGACGACGAACAGCACCACGCCCACCGGCGGCGTGAGCATGCCGATGACGAGGTTCAGGACGAAGAGGAAGCCGAAGTGCAGCGGGTCGATGCCGTACTGGATGGCGATCGGGTGCAGCAGCGGCACCAGCATGATGTAGGCGGCGTTGGACTCGAGGAACATGCCGACGACGAACAGCAGGATCGCCACGAGCGCCATGTACATCAGCGGGCTGTCCGTGATCGCCTTGAGCAGCACGGTCAGCTTCTGCGGCAGCAGGTCCACCGTCATCAGGTAGGTGATGACGGAAGCGAAGGCGATCAGCGCGCCCACCATGGCCGACGTGATCGCCGCGCGCACGACGATGCCGGGCAGGTCGGACAGCTTCAGCGTGCGCGTGACGAAGAAGCCGAGCAGCGCCGCGTAGATCACGGCGATCGCGGAACCTTCCGTAGCGGTGAAGGCGCCGCCGACGATGCCGCCGATCACGAGCACGGGCATCGCCAGCACGATCAGGGACCGGCGCAGTTCGGCGAACACGGCCTTCAGGCGGAACGGGTCGCCGGTGACGGCCCAGCCGCGTTTCGTCGCGATCCAGGAGCACAGCGCGATGAAGCCGATGGTGATGATGATCCCGGGCACCACGCCGGCCATGAACATGCCGCCCACCGAGACGGAGGAGCCGGCCATGAAGGCGTAGACGATCATCGCGCCGCTGGGCGGGATGATGGGACCCAGGTTGGCGGCGGCCGCGACGATGGCGGTGGCGAAGCCCTTGTCGTACACCTTGGAAAGCGAGGGCACGAGGATGGAGGACAGCGCGCTCGCATCCGAGACCGCGGCGCCGGAGACGGTCGCCAGCCCCGCGCCGGACAGCATCGTCACGTGCGCCAGGCCGCCGCGCACGCGTCCGACCATCGTGTTGGCCAGCGCGATCAGCCGCTCCACGATGCCCGCCTTGATCATCAGCTCGCCCGCGAGCATGAAGAAGGGGATGGACATCAGCGGAAAGGAGTTGACCGCATGCATCATGCGTTGCGGCACCATGCTCAGGTCCACGCCGGTGGCGAGCAGCGCGAGCAGCGCGGCGACGCCCATGGCGAAGGCGATCGGCAGGCCCAGCAGCGACAGGCCCATGAAGCCGGCGACGACGGCGGCGCTCATTCGGCACTCTCCAGCTTCTTCGCGGGCGGGCCGGCGATCACGATGTGCAGCAGGTGCAGGGCGGAGAACAGCGCGCCGATGGCGACCGGCACGATGAACCAGCCCACGCTCCAGTCCACCGTGGCCATGAGCTCGTCCCACTGCTCGCGGCACGTGCGCACGGCGGCCCAGAAGATCGCCAGCATCATCGCGGCGCCCAGCGCGGCACCGGCGCGGCGCAGCGCCGACTGGCCCGCGGCGGGCAGCTTGTCGACCAGCAGGTCGATGCCGATGTGCGCGCCGTCGCGCACGCCCAGCGGGATGGCGAGGAAGATGGCCCACACGAAGGCGAGCCGGCCCACTTCGTCCGCCCAGTCGATGGAACGGTTGAAGCCGTAGCGCAGGGCGACCTGCGAGGAGACGACCGCGACCATGACGGCCACGGCGGCGAGCAGGACGGCGGTGAGCGCGCGGTCGGCCGTGCGCAGCAGGCGCAAGGGCCACGCGGGCGCGGCCACCGCGGGGAGCGGGAGGGCGTGTTCCATGGGGACGGGCTCGTCCATGGCCTTACGGCTTCGCGACCTCGGCGAGGACCTGGTTCACGAGGTCGGCGCCGGCACGCTTCTTCACGTCCTCGATCACCGGCAGCGACGCCTTGCGCATCTCGTCGCGCGCGGCCGGCGTGATCTCGGTGTACGCCATCTTCGCCTTCAGCTCGGCGAATTTCTGCGCCTCCTGCTCCGCGGCCAGCTTGCGCTGGTAGGCGATCGTCGACGTCATCGCCTCGCGCACCGCTTTCTGGTATTCGGGCTTCAGCTGCTCGAAGGCCTTCTTGCTCGCGACCACCGCGATGAAGTCGAAGAAGTGGCCGGTGTTGGACAGGTTCTTCTGCACCTCGCTGAAGCGGCTGGCGGAGATCACCGTGTACGGGTTCTCCTGGCCGTCGACCACGCGCTGCTCCAGCGCGGAGTACAGCTCCTTCACGTCCATCGCGACGGGGTTGGCGCCCAGCGCGCGGAAGGTGGCCAGGTGCGTCTCGTTCGGCTGCAGGCGCACCTTCAGGCCCTTGAGGTCGGCCATCGTGCGGATCGGCGCCTTGCTGTTGGTGACGTGGCGCATGCCCAGCTCCATCCAGCCTAGCGAGAGGAAGCCCTTGTCCTGCAGCTTCCTGTCGATCGCATGGCCGACGGGGCCGTCGATCACGCGGAAGGCCGATTCGCGGTTGGCGAACACGAAGGGCAGGCTCACCGCCTCCAGCTCCGGCGCGATCCGCGACAGGAACGCTGCGCCCACCCAGGTGAGCGCCAGGGTGCCGGAGCGCACCGCATCGACGTTCTCCTTGGCGCCACCGAGCTGCATCGCGGGGAACACGTCCACCTGCAGCTGGTTGTTGGTGAGGCGTGCGACCTCCTTGCGGAACACCTGTTCGACGGCGACGCTGGACGGGTGTTCGGTGGCGAAGTTGCCGGCGATCTGCAGCTTCTGCTGCGCGGCCGCGGGGAGCGCGGCGCCCAGGGCGAGCAGGGAGGCGAGGGCGAGGCGGGCCAGGGCGGGTTTCATCGGGCTGGGACCTTTCAGCGGGGTGAGTCGAGCAGCCGCGCGATGGCGTCGGGCAGGCCGCGGTGGGGTTTGGCGGGGGGGCGGGCGAAGCTGCCGCGTTGCGCGCGGCCCGGCTTCAGGGAAACGAGCGTTTCGGCGTGGCGGACGGCGCTGGACACGCCGTCGACGACCGGCACGGGCAACTGGCCTTGCAGGGAGCGCGCGAGGCCCGCGAGCGGCGCGCCGGCGAGGATGATCACTTCGGCGCCGTCCTCGTCGACGGCGCGTTCGGCGAGCGCCTTCAGCGCCTGCGCATGTTCCTGCTGCACGCCGCCGATCGCGCTGATCGGGCGGTCCAACGCGCGGATGCTCGCGAGGCGGCTGCCGAAGCCGTAGCTGTCCACGACCTCGCGGTACCAGGCCTGGATGCGCTGCGAGATCGCGATGATGGAGATGCGGTGCCCGAGCAGGTGCGCGCTGGCGAGCGCCGCTTCGGTCATGCCGGTGACGGGCACGGGCAGCAGTTCGCGCAGCCCGGTGAGCCCCGGGTCGCCGAAGGCGGCGACCACGACGGCGTCGAAGCGCTGCACGTTCTCCGCGGCCACCTGCGCCGCGGCATACGCGCCGACCAGTGCCTCGAAGCGGGTCTCGATGTACGCCACGCCGAAGGGCGCCGTCTTCACCTCGATCTCCGTGCCGGGCGAGGCGCTGCGCCGCGCCTCGTCGCGGATCAGGTCCGAGACGCTGTCGGAGATGTTGGGGTTGACGAGCAGGATACGCATCACGGCCTCCGCGGCAGCAGCGAAGGCGTGCCGCAGGGCAGGAACCTGCCTCGGCCCGCATGGCCCGTGAAGGCCTTTCCGTCCCACACCACCTCGCCGCGCGAGAGGGTGAGGCCCGGCCACGCCTTCAGCTTCATGCCTTCGTATGGCGTGTAGTCCACGGCGTGGTGCAGCGCGGCGTTGTCGACCGTCACCTCGCGCTCGTCCCAGACCACCAGGTCCGCATCGCTGCCGACCGCAATGGTGCCCTTGCGCGGATGCAGGCCGTACGCGCGCGCCGGATTGGTCGCCGTGAGCTCCACGAACTTCTGCAGCGTGATGCGGCCGGCGAGCACGCCCTCGGAATACAGCAGCGGCAGGCGCGTCTCCAGTCCGGGGATGCCGTTCGGGATGTAGCGGAACGGGACTTCCTTGCCGCCGATCTTCTTGCCCTGCGGGTCCTCGTAGCGGAAGGGCGCGTGGTCGGAGGAGAAGACGGTGAAGAGGCCGTCGCCCAGGCCGTTCCAGATGAATTCCTGGTTGGCCTTGTCGCGCGGCGGCGGGCTGCAGATGCAGCGGGCGCCGTGGTAGCTGTCGTCGATGCCCAGGTCTTCGGCGGTGAGGAACAGGTATTGCGGGCAGGTCTCGGCGAAGATGGAGAGGCCGTGGCTGCGCGCCCAGCGGATCTGCTCGATCGCCTCGCGGCCGGACACGTGCACGATGAGGATAGGCACGTCCACCAGTTCCGACAGCGCGATGGCGCGGTGCGTGGCTTCGCGCTCCACCAGCATGGGACGCGCATGCGCGTGCCAGCGTGGGGCGGTGCGGCCGGCGGCCTCGAGGCGCTTCGTCAGCCACTCGATGCAATCGGCGTTCTCGGCGTGCACCATGCAGAGCGCGCCGTGCGTGCGCGCGACGTCCAGCACGTCCAGCACCTGCGCGTCGTCCAGCTTCAGGTCGTCGTAGGTCATGTAGACCTTGAACGAGGTGTAGCCCTGGGCGATGAGCGCGGGGAGTTCCTTCGCGAGCACCTGCGGCGTGGGATCGCTCACGATCAGGTGGAAGGCGTAGTCGATGCAGGCCTTGCCTTCGGCGCGCCCGTGGTAATCCACGACGGCGGCCTCGAGCGACTGGCCCTTGATCTGCGCCGCGAAGGGAATGATGGTCGTCGTGCCGCCGCAGGCCGCGGAGCGCGTGCCGGTGAGGAAGTCGTCGGCCATCTTCGCCGGGCCTTCCATCGCCTGGTCCAGGTGGCAGTGCGCGTCCACGCCGCCGGGGGTCACCGTGCGGCCGGCCGCGTCGATCTCGCGCCGGCCCGCCGGCAACCCGTCGCCGAGCAGGGCGATGCGGCCTCCGCGAATGCCGATGTCGCAGAAGAAGGTGTCGCTGGCCGTCGCCACCTCCGCGTTGCGGATCACCAGGTCGAGCGCGTCAGCCATGCAGCGCCCCCGTCGGCACCAGCGCGGTGCGGGAAACACCCCAGGAAAGTGCCGACAGGATTGTCGACAAACAGTTCATCGACGGGTTTGGTGCGAAGCGGAGATACGTCATGGTCACGAAGGGGATGTCTGCAACTTCCGGGCCACCCTCCTGGCGGCGCTCCGGGTGAAATGAAGCCGTTCGAACTATGGACGACCGGCCGCGGCGCACGCATGGTGTTTACACCAGTGTCGACAATCACAGGTCAAAAGACCAGAATGCAGGGAATCGAACATCAGCCGCGGCGGTGGCCGTGGCGCGGAGCCCTGCCTTGAACCGACCCTTGCGGCTGGGGGTGCTGACCCCCTCTTCCAACACCGCGCTCGAGCCGCTGACCAGCGCGCTCGTGGCGGCCCTCCCGGGCGCCAGCGCCCATTTCTCGCGCTTCCGGGTCACCGAGATCTCGCTCGACGCGGTGGCGCTCGGCCAGTTCGACGACAGCAAGATCCTGGCCGCGGCCGAACTGCTGGCCGATGCCAAGGTGGACGTGATCGGGTGGAGCGGCACCGCCGCCGGCTGGCTCGGCTTCGACCGCGACCGCAAGCTCGTGGAGCGCATCCGCGAGCGCACGGGCATCCCTGCAACCACGGCGGTGCTCGCGCTCAACGAGCTGATGGCGCTCAAGGGCATCCGCCGCCTCGCGCTGGTCACGCCTTACACCGCCGACGTGCAGGACCGCATCGTCGGCAACTACGCGCAGCTGGGGATCGAGGTCGTGGCGGAGCGCCACCTCGGCATCCGCGTGAACCACGCCTTCGCGGAAGTCGATCCGCGCCGCCTGCGCGAGCTGATGGACCAGGTCGCGGGCGCGCGGCCGCAGGCCATCACCACCTTCTGCACCAACCTGCGCGCGGCGCAGCTCGCGCCGGAGATCGAGCGCGCGCACGGCATCCCGCTGCTCGATACGGTGAGCACCACGGTGTGGGGCATGGTGCGCGCGGCCGGCGGTTCGCCCGCGGCGATCACCGGCTGGGGAGAACTGTTCCAATGGACCTGAATCCGCCCGGGCGCAAGCGCCCCCCTAGAATCGCCGGCCATTCCCACGCCGCCTCCAGCAGCCGTCCCATGCCCGCCACCGCGCGCAAGTCCCCGCCCGCCCGCGCCGAGCGCGAAAGCTCCGTCGACGAGATCTACGAGCGCATCTACGTCGCCATCCTGGAGCACCGCCTGCATCCCGGCACCAAGCTGGGCGAGGAGCGGCTGGCCGACATCTTCGGCGTGAGCCGCGCGCGCATCCGCGAGGTGCTGGCGCGCCTCGCGCACGAACAGATCGTGGAGCTCTTCCCGCAGCGCGGCGCCTACGTCGCCAAGCCCACCATTGAGCAGGCGCGTGACATCTTCGAGGCCCGCCGGCTGATCGAGCCGGCGGTGCTGCGGCGGCTGGTGGACACCCACACGCCGGACAAGGTGCAGCGCCTGCGCCAGCACGTGGAGCTGGAGCACGACGCGCGCCGGCGCAACGACAAGCGCGCCGTGATCCGCCTCTCCGGCGAGTTCCACACGCTGCTCGCCGAACTCGCGGGCAACTATGCGCTGTCCCGCAGCATGCGCGAGCTGTGCATGCTGACCTGCCTGACCATCTTCCTCTACGACGCGCCGACCAGCCAGAGCTGCCGCGACGACGAGCACCAGATGATCATCGACGCGGTCGCCCGCCGCGACGCGGCGCGCGCGGAGGAGATCATGCTGGAGCACCTCGACCACATCGAAGGCAGCCTGCAGCTGGACCAGGGCAACGGCGAGGCGGACCTGGAGTCCATCTTCCGCGACTAGCGTTCCGGCGTTAAAAAGTCACGTGGGGGCCGCCGCCGGTCGCGCGGCGTTGCCGGATTTACGATGGGTTTACGGCAGGGCGCGAAGCTGCCGCGTTGTAGAGGTCAACGTCCGTCGAGGAGCACCATGCCTTCCGTTTCCTCCCCCCGTCTCGCGCGCCTGCTGCCCTGGCTGGGCGCCCTGCTGCTGTCCTGCCTGGCCGGCGCCGCCCTGGCGCAGGAAGTCGCCGATCCACCCGGCCGCGTCGCCTTCGTGAGCGAGCGCCAGGGCAGCGTGGTCTTCGCGCCGCAAGGCGAGGACGAGTGGATGGAGCTGCCGCAGAACCGGCCGCTCACCGAAGGCGACCGGCTGTGGACCGATGCGGGCGGCCGCGCCGAACTGCAACTGGGCACCGCCACCCTGCACGTGAAGGCGGAAAGCCACCTGGGCATCAGCGACCTTGGCGACGGCGGCGTCCGCTTCATGCTGCAGCAGGGCACGATGAATGCGCGCGTGCGCGACCTGGCGCAGGGCGAGAACTTCGAGGTCGGCACGCCCAACCTCGCGTTCCGCGCCTTGCAGCCGGGCGACTACCGCATCGACGTGGACGCGGGCACGCAGCAGACACGCGTGGTCGTGCACAGCGGCACGGCAACGGTCTTCGGCGAAGGCGGCGAGTCCATCCACCTGGGCGCGGGCCAGGCGGCGAGCTTCGCGGGCCGCTTCCTCGCGCAGGTGCACGGCCCCGCGTTCGCGCGCGACGAGTTCGCGCGCTGGGCCGAGGAGCGCAACCGCCAGGAAGACCAGGCGGTCGCCACGCGCTACGTGCCACGCGGCGTGGTCGGCGCGACCGAGCTCGATTCGCACGGCACCTGGGCGCAGGACCCCGGCTACGGCACGGTCTGGTATCCCACGGTGACGGTCGCCAACTGGGCGCCTTATCGCTACGGCCACTGGTCCTGGATCGCGCCCTGGGGGTGGACCTGGATCGACGACGCGCCCTGGGGCTTCGCGCCTTTCCACTACGGCCGCTGGACGCAGATCGGCCAGCGCTGGGCCTGGGTGCCGGGGCAGCTGGCGGCGCGGCCCGTGTACTCGCCCGCGCTGGTGGTGTTCCTCGGCGGCGGCGGCTCGCAGTTCTCGTTCAGCACGGGTCCCGCCGTCGGCTGGTATCCGCTCGCGCCCGGCGAAGCCTGGTACCCCTGGTACCGCACCAGCCCGCGCTACGTGAGCTACGCGAACTGGCGCATCGACCTGAACCGCTGGCCGCGCGGCGCGACCAACCACCAGTGGCGCCAGCGTCCCTATGCCGTGACTGCCGTGCGTGAAGACGACTTCCGGCGTGGCCGCCCGGTGGAGCGCCACTGGCAGCCGGTGCAGCCGAACATGATCGACCGTGCGCGCGTCAATGCCGTGCCGATCCGCCCGCTGAACCGCTCGGAGCGCGAAGTGCACGTCGCGCCGCGCTTCCAGTCGGCGCCGCCGCAGGTGGTGCATCCGGCCGTGAGCCCGCGCAACTGGCCGCAGCGCGAAGCGGCGCCTGCCGTGCGCGAGCAGTACCGCGCGCGGCGCGAGCAGGACCGCCTGCAATACGAAGCCGAGCGTGACGCGGGCCGGCAGATCCGCGAGCAGTACCGGCAGCGTCCCGACGCGCCGCGCAACGCGGGCCGCGTGGACCTGGGCGTGCCGCAGCGTGACGCGGGCCGGGTGGACTTCGGAGGTTCGCAGCGCGACGCCGGCCGGGTGGAGATCGACCAGGGTGGCGCCCTCCGCCGGTTCGACCAGCAGCAGCCCCGCATGTACCGCCAGACGCAGCCGGTGCAACAGCCCGTGCCGGTGCCGCGGCAGCAGACGATGCCCATCGCGCGCGAGGAGCGGCAGCCCCAGCGCGAGCACCGCGGCTGGCAGCGCGGCGAGGAGCGCGGCGGGCAGGGTGGGCGCTGGCAGCAGCGCGAAGGCGGGGACGAGGGCCGCGGGCGCGGGCACTGGAACCGCTGACACGTCACCCCCGCCTCCGCGGGGGTGACGGAATTACTCTTCCTTCAGCTTGTACTGCGAGGCCAGCTGCTGCTGCACGTTCGCCGGCACCTGCTCGTAGTGGCTGAACGCGATCGTGTAGCGGCCTTGCCCGCCGGTCAGCGAGTTCAGGCGTGACTGGTACGAGGACAGCTCCGACAGCGGCGCCTGCGCCAGCACCGTCAGCGCACCGGCCGTGTCCCCGCGCGTGCCGCTCACCTGTCCGCGGCGCGTGGCGAGGTCGCCGGTGATGTCGCCCATGTTCGCTTCCGGCGCCGTGATCTCCACGTCCACGATCGGCTCCAGCAGGCAGGGCCGCGCGGCCTGCACCGCGGCGATCAGCGCCTTCTTGCCGGCGGTGACGAAGGCGATTTCCTTGCTGTCCACGCTGTGGTGCTTGCCGTCGTACACGACGCACTTGAGGTCCACCACGGGGTAGCCCGCGACCACGCCTTCCTCCATCGCCTGGCGCACGCCCTTCTCCACCGCGGGAATGAAGTTGTAGGGGATGGAGCCGCCCTTGGTCTCGTCGACGAACTGGAAGCCGGAGCCGCGCGGCAGCGGCTCGATGCGCAGGAACACCTCGCCGAACTGGCCGGCGCCGCCCGTCTGCTTCTTGTGCCGGTGGTGGCCTTCCGCGTTGAGCGTCACCGTCTCGCGGTAGGCGATGCGCGGCGGCCGCGTGTCGACCTGGCAGCCGTGCACCTCGGTCAGGCGATCGAGCAGCGTGCGCAGGTGCAGCTCGCCGAGGCCGTAGACCACGGTCTCGTTGGTGCTGGCCACGTGCTCCACCTTCAGGCACGGGTCCTCGCTCACCAGCTTCTGCAGGATGTCGTGCAGGCGCTGCTCGTCGCCGCGCCGCTTGGGCGTGATCGCGAGGCCGTGCACGGGCACGGGAAAGTCCAGCGGCTTCAGGTGGATGTGCGCGTCCTCGGCGGCGTCATGCAGCACCGCGTCGTAGTGCAGCTCCTCCACCTTCGCGATCGCGCACAGGTCGCCCGGCACCGCCTTCGCCACCTCCTTCAGCTCCTTGCCCTGCAGCATGAAGAGGTGGCCCACCTTGAAAGGGCGGCGCCCGTCTCCGACATAGAGCTGGCTGTCGCGCGTGATCGTGCCCTGGTGCACCCGGATCACGCCCATCTTGCCCACGTAAGGGTCTTGCGTGATCTTGAAGACGTGCGCGAGCACGTGCTTGTCGGGATCGGTGACGGCCTGGATGGGCGTCGCGTCCTCGCCCTCGCCTTCCAGGAAGGCGGGCGGGTTGCTCTCGGTGGGGTCGGGCAGCAGGCGCTCGATGACGTCCAGGAGTTCCGGCACGCCCGCGCCGGTGCGCGCGGAGACGAAGCAGATCGGCACCAGGTGGCCTTCGCGCAGCGCCTGCTCCAGCGGCGCATGCAGCTCCTCCGGCGCCACGTCGCCGTCGTTCAGGTAGCGCTCGACGAAGTCGCCGTCGACTTCCACCACCTGTTCCACCAGCGCGCGGTGCGCGGCCTCCACGCTGGAGAAGTCCGGCGGCGGCCCTTCGTCCTTCAGTTTCCAGAAGCAGTCGAGCACCCGCTCGCCGCGTTGCGAAGGCAGGTTCACCGGCAGGCACTCCTTGCCGAACGTGGCCTGGATCTGTCCCACCAGCGCTTCGAGGTTCACGCCCTGCGCGTCGATCTTGTTGACGACGATGATGCGGTCACGTTCGCGCTGCCGCGCCCACTCCATCATGCGCACGGCCATCGGCTCGATGCCGGTGGAGGCATTGATCACGATCGCCGCCGTTTCCACCGCTTCCAGCGCGGGCAGCGACTGCCCCAGGAAGTCCGGCGCTCCGGGCGTGTCGACGAGGTGGGTGGTGATGTCGCCGTGGGTGAAGTGCAGCAGCGTCGTGTTCAGCGAACGCTGCCCCCGTTTCTCCAGCGGGTCGTGGTCGGAGACGGTGCTCCCCTTTTCCACGCTGCCGGGCGCGCCCACCGCCCCGGCCTTCCACAGCAAGGCTTCGGCCAGGCTGGTCTTGCCTGCGGCGCTCGGCCCCACCAGGGCCAGGGTGCGCCGCGAGGCGATGTCGCGATGAGTAGCCACGAAAGCCCTCCCTGCAACGTCGAATCAAGGGAGGACCATCCTAAGCAGGACGGACGCGCGCCGCAACGTCGCGTGCCCGGCCTCGTCGGCCGAGTCGAACGTGTCCCACACGCGAGGAGGCGCAGTCCTACAGGATGGTTCGCGGCGCGTGCTTAGCCTGTACCGCATGCCGCGCCTCCGTCCTGCCCGCAGGCCTTCGGACCACGCCCGGCGCCCGCCGAAACCGCGGCGCGCGCCGAGGGAATGGTTGCCCCGCGAAGCGGGGACCAACGGCGCGACGCACGGCGAGGATGCGGGCCCGCAGGCGGAGCGTCCGCCACCACGCGAAGAGCGCGCGGGCTGAGGCCTCGCAAGACAGCGAACCGTAGGCTGGGTTTCGCGAAGCGAACCCCAGCAAAACGCACCCCTACCCCAACCGCAGCGCCGCCACCCCCGCCACGATTGCCGCCGTCCCCAGCGCCCGGCGCGGCGTGAACCGCTCCTGCAGCTGCCACGCGCCGATCAGCGCCGCGAACAGCACCGAGGTCTCCCGCAAGGCTGCCACGCTGGCCACCGGCGCGCGCGTCATCGCCCACAGCGCGATGCCATAGGAGCCCAGCGAAGCCGCCGCGCCCAGTGCCGTGAGCGGCCCCCGCCGTACGGCATGTTCCGCGAGCGGCCGCCAGCCCCGCCGCGCCAGCACCACCGCGCCGAAAGGCACCGCATTCAGCACGAAGAGCGTCGCGACATAGCCCGCCGCCGTCCCGCTCGCGCGCACGCCATGCGCGTCCACCACCGTGTACCCGGCGATCACCACCGCGTTGGCGAGCGCCAGCGCCACGGCACGCCCCGACTCCAGCCCGTGCCGCGACAGCCCCAGCACCAGCACGCCGGCGCAGACGCCGAGCACCCCCGTCCAGCCCGCCGTCGACAGCGGCTCGGCGAACGCGGCGACCGACACCAGCGCCACCAGCAGTGGCGCCACTCCGCGCATCAGCGGATAGGTGAGCGCCAGCTCGCCGTGGCGGTAGGCCGCCGTGAGCAGGGCGTAGTACACGACATGGATGGCCGCCGATCCCAGCAGCCAGGGCCAGGCGGCGGCGGACGGCAGTCCGGCGACGAGCACGACGGGCACGGCCATCGCGCCACCGATGAGGTTCATCACCGCCGTGTCCATGGCCTTGTCGGTGCCGGACTTGACCAGGGCGTTCCAGCTCGCGTGCAGGAGCGCGGCGAACAGGACCGCCAGCGCGATGGGCCAGGTGAGGATCATGCAGGCACCATCATGGCGCAAACGGCCCCGCTGGCGCCGCATCCGCGCTAGGATTTTCCCGGGCGCACGTCGCGCGCCGGAGAACCCAACTTGGCCTCATCGAACCCGCACCCCGTGCTCGAGCGCCTGCGCAAGAGCGGCGCCACCAAGGTGAAGGTGGCCGTGAGCGACATCGACGGCGTGCTGCGCGGCAAGTACCTGCACATCGACAAGTTCGAAGGCGCCGCCACCGGCGGCTTCGGCTTCTGCGACGTCGTGCTGGGCTGGGACATGCTGGACGTCACCTACGACAACACCACCGTCACCGGCTGGCAGCACGGCTTCCCGGACGCGCTCGCGCAGGTGGACCTCGGCACGGCGCGCAACGTCCCCTGGGACAACAACGTGCCCTTCTTCCTCGGCGAGTTCGTCAACGCCGACGGCTCGCCGCATCCCCTCTGTCCGCGACAGACGCTCAAGCGCGTGCTCGCGCGCGCGGAGAAGCTCGGCTACCAGGTGATGACCGGCATGGAGTTCGAGTGGTTCAACTTCCGCGAGACGCCGCACACCTGGGCGGAGAAGCGCGGGCTGCCGCCGGAGCCGATCACGCCGGGCATGTTCGGCTACTCGCTGCTGCGAATGGCGGACAACCCGGAGTTCTTCAACGCGCTGATGGACGAGATGCTCGCCTTCGACGTGCCGATCGAGGGCCTGCACACGGAGACCGGCCCCGGCGTGTACGAGGCCGCGATCGGCTTCTCGCCCGCGCTGCAGCAGGCCGACCGCGCCATCCTGTTCAAGACGGGCGCGCGCGAGATCGGCAAGCGCTTCGGCATCATGCCCAGCTTCATGGCCAAGTGGAGCGCGCAATACCCGGGCTGCAGCGGCCACATCCACCAGAGCCTCTCCGACGGCAAGTCCAACCTCTTCCACGACGCGAACACCGAGCGCAAGATGAGCCCGCTGTTCGAGAGCTACCTCGCCGGCCAGGTCGCCTGCATGATGGAGTTCGGCCCCATGCTCTGGCCGACGATCAACAGCTACAAGCGCCTCGTCGACGGCTTCTGGGCGCCGGTGAAGCCGACCTGGGGCATGGACAACCGCACGGCCAGCTTCCGCGTGCTGGCAGGCTCGCCCAAGGCCACGCGCCTGGAGACGCGCTGCCCCGGCTCCGACGTGAATCCCTACCTCGCGATGGCCGCGGTGATCGCCGCCGGCATGCACGGCGTGGAGAAGGGGCTCAAACTCACCACGCCGCCCGTCACCGGGACCAACGTCGGCGGCGAGGACGTGCCGCGCGCGCCGCGCACGCTGATCGAGACGGCGCGCGTGTTCCGCGAGTCGGCCGTCGCGCGCGACTGGCTGGGCGACACCTTCGTCGAGCACTTCGCCGCCACCCGCGACTGGGAGTGGCGGCAGTGGCAGGATGCGGTGACCGACTGGGAATTGAAGCGCTACTTCGAGATCATCTGAGCGCGCCATGCAGATCCGCCGCCTCGCCCCTGCCGACGCCCTGTCCTTCCGGTCGCTGCGGCTGCGGGCCTTGCGCGAGCACCCGGACGCCTTCACCTCCAGCTGGGAGGAAGAGCGCGAGCTGGGGGTCGAAGCAGCCGCCGCGCGCCTGGCGGGCGACACGGCTTTCTGGGGCGCGTTCCAGGGCGCGGAGCTGTACGGCTTCGTGGGGCTGGAGCGCGAGCACCGCGCCAAGAACCGCCACAAGGCGACGGTGGTCGCGATGTTCGTCGCGCCCGAAGTGGCGGGGCAGGGCGTCGGCCGCGCGCTGCTGTCCGCGCTGCTCGCCCACGCGCGCAGCGCGGGGCTCGGCTCGCTGGTGCTCACCGTCACCGAGGGCAACGAGCGGGCCCTGAACCTGTACCGCGCCGTCGGCTTCCGCAGCTTCGGCATCGAGCCCGATGCGATCCGCATCGAAGGGCGCTCCCACGGCAAGAACCACATGCACCTGGACCTCGGCACCGCACCATGAGCCTCGCAAGTTTTTCCTTTCCCACCGCCATCGCCTTCGGCCCTGGCGCCCGCAAGGAGGTGCGGCAGCACCTGCAGGGCCAGGGGCTGAAGCGCCCCCTGCTCGTGACGGACAAGGCGCTGGCCGCCTTGCCGGTGCTGGCGGAGTTCCTGTCGCACCTGCAAGGGCTGGACGTGGCGGTCTATTCCGGCGTCGCGGGCAACCCCACGGCGCGGCAGGTGATGGACGGCGCCGCGGCGTACAAGGCGCACGAGGCGGACTGCGTGATCGGCTTCGGCGGCGGGGCCGCGCTGGACGTCGCGAAGGTCGTGGGGCTCGCGGCCACGCACGAAGGCGACATCATCGAATACGCCTGGGACCATCCGCGCGTGCGCGCCATAGCCCGCGACCTGCCGTACTTCGTCGCGCTGCCGACGACCTCCGGGACCGGCTCCGAAGTCGGCCGCTCCTCGGTGATCAGCGAGGACGAGACGCACCTCAAGCGCGTGGTGTTCAGCCCGAAGATCCTCGCGCGCAAGGTCTTCGCGGACCCGGAGCTCACGCTGGCGCTGCCGCCGCACGTGACCGCCGCCACGGGCATGGACGCCTTGACGCACAACATCGAGAGCTACCTCTCGCCGGCGTACCACCCGCTGTGCGACGGCATCGCGCTCGAAGGCGTGCGCATCGCGGCGCGCTCCCTCGTGAAGGCCGTGCGCGAGCCGAACGACATCGGTGCGCGCAGCGACATGATGATGTCCTCCATGATGGGCGCGATCGCCTTCCAGAAGGACCTGGGGGCGGTGCACTCCTGCGCGCACGCGCTGGGTGCGGTGTGCGACATGCACCACGGGCTGGCGAACGCGCTGATGATCGAGACGGTGATGGCCTGGAACATCGAGGCGGCGCAGGACAAGTTCGAGGAGCTCGCGCATGTGTGCCGCGTGGCGGGCGGCGGCCCCGGGCTCGTGCGCTGGCTCGGCCACCTGAAGCAGCAGGTCGGGATCACGGGCACGCTGTCCTCGCACGGCGTGAAGAAGGAACAGGTGCCGAAGCTCGTCGATATCGCGGTGAAGGACATCTGCCACCAGACGAATCCGCGTCCGGTGACGGCGGGGGATTTCGAGCGGTTGTTCCTGGAGGCGATGTGACGGGGGGTGGGCGGGCCCTTGCTGGGGTGCCTTCGGCAACCCAGCCTACAGGGAGCCACACCGTAGGCTGGGTTGCCGAAGGCACCCCAGCAAGGACCCCCGCATGACCAACCGCCTCAAGATCGGCATCAGCGCCTGCTTCTTCCACCCCGACGGGGAACGCAAGGCCGCGCCTTCCAAGACCCTGCTGTGGATCGAGCAGTCCACGGCGCACTGGGTCATGTCGGAAGGCGCATTGCCGGTGATGATTCCCTCGCTGAATGGCGCCACCTTCCGCGGCGAGGTGCGCGTGGAAGACTACGCGCAGTGGCTCGACGGCCTCGTGATGCACGGCGGCGCCGACGTCTGGCCGGGCAGCTACGGTGAACAGCCGCTGCGTCCCGAGTGGCACGGCGACCGCGTGCGGGACGAGTACGAGATCGCGCTGGTGCAGGCCTTCTCGCGCGTCGGCAAGCCGGTGTTCGGCATCTGCCGCGGCGTGCAGCTGCTCAACGTGGCGCACGGCGGCACGCTCTACCAGGACATCCGCACGCAGAAGCCCGGCGCGCTGGTGCACCGCGACGCGGAGATCTACGACCTGAACTTCCACGAGGTGGACATCCTGCCGGGCACGCGCCTCGCGCAACTGCTCCCCTCCGGGCGGCACAAGATCAACAGCGTGCACCACCAGGGCATCAAGGACCTCGCGCCCGGCTTCGTCGTGGAGGCGGTCTCGCCCATCGACGGCGTCGTCGAAGCCATCCGGCACGTGGGCGGCCCCTGGGTCGCCGGCGTGCAATGGCATCCCGAATTCCATCGCCCGGAGCTGGGGGTCGTGGACGACACCCCGCTGCTGCGCGACTTCCTGCAGGCCGCGCGCGCGGCCAGGGCCGAATGAGCACCCTCCTCGTCATCCACAACCCCGCGACCGGGGAAGTCGTCACCACCTTGCCGGCCGACACGCCGGACTCGGTCGCCGCCAAGGCGCGCGCCGCCCGCGAGGCACAGGCCCTTTGGGCGATGCGCCCGCTGGAGCAGCGCAAGCGTTGCATCGAAGGCTTCCGCGCCGGCGTCGTGCGCGACCTCGAGCAGCTCGCGCGCGTCATGACGGAGGAGACCGGCAAGCCGATCCGCATGTCGCGCAACGAGCTGAACGGGCTGCTGCCGCGCATCGACTTCTTCCTCGCCGAAACGGAGCAGGCCATTGCCGCCGAGACGGTGTACGACGAAGGCGGCATGCGCGAGCAGATCCAGCACGAGCCGCTCGGGCTGGTCGCCAACATCTCCGCCTGGAACTATCCCTGGTTCGTCGGCTGCAACGTGATCCTGCCGGCGCTGCTGGCCGGCAACGCGGTGCTGTACAAGCCGTCGGAGTACGCCACGCTCACCGGGCAGGAGATCACGCGCCTGCTGCACGAGGCGGGCGTGCCACGCGACGTCATGATTTGCCTGGTGGGCGGGGGCGAGGTCGGCGCGGCGCTGCTCGCGCAGCCGGTGGACGGCGTCTTCTTCACCGGCTCGCACGGGACCGGCCAGCGCATCGCGGAAGCCGTCGGCAAGCGCTTCGTCAAGCTGCAGCTGGAACTCGGGGGCAAGGATCCGACTTACGTGTGCGAGGACGTGGACGTCCAGGCGGCGGCGGAATCCCTCGCGGACGGCGCCATGTACAACACGGGCCAGAGCTGCTGTTCGGTGGAGCGCATCTACGTGCACGAAGCGGTGCACGACGCCTTCGTCGAGCACTTCGTGCGGACGGTGCGGGGCTTCAAGCGCGGCGATCCGATGAGCGAAGACACCTACATCGGCGCGATCACGCGCGCGCCGCAGCTGGACGTGCTGGACCACCAGGTCGCGGACGCGCAGCGCAAGGGCGCCGACCTGCTGCTCGGCGGCCGCAAGGGCGCCGGGCCGGGCAACTGGTACGAGCCGACCGTCATGGTCGACGTGGACCACGACATGGAGATCATGCGCGAGGAAAGCTTCGGTCCGGTGATCGGCATCCAGAAGGTGCGGAGCGACGAGGAAGCCGTGCAGCTGATGAACGACACGCGCTACGGCCTCACCGCCGGCGTCTACACGCGCGACGAGGCGCGCGCGCGCCGCATCCTGTCGCAGGTGCGCGCGGGCAGCGTCTACTGGAACTGCTGCGACCGCGTGAGCCCGCGGCTGCCATGGAGCGGCGTGGGGGATTCGGGGGTGGGGCTCACGCTGTCGAAGTACGGCATCCAGGCGTTCACGCGGACGAAGGCCTGGCATCTGCGGTCGGGAGGCTGACGGCGCCTGGGGCGCGCTTCGCCCCCGGGCGAGGAACCCTGTTGTGCCGACCGCACAGGGGCTTCTTGCGTTTTTGCCGCCGAGCTCGGCACAATCCCGCTCGTTACATCCTTGTTACACGCGCGCCCGTGCCTCCGCATCCATGAGTCCTCCCCGGGGTACCGGCATCCGCCGGACCGCGATCGCGCCGCTCGCGTGGTTCGTGATCCTCATCCTGCCGGCGGCGCTGACGCTGTCCGCCGCGGAGCCCTGGGACCTCGATGCGGGCCAGCTGCTGCTCGCGTCCGGCTGGTCGATCATCTGTCTCCGCCTGCTGGTGCCGCCGCGGGTGTTTCCGTGGCTCACCTATCCGCTGGCGCTGTTCGGGCTGGCCTGCCTCGTGGCCGACCTGCTGCGCAACGTGAACCTGCTGGAGCTTGCGGCGGAGTGGAACACGTTCAACGCTGCGGAGGTCGCCGAGGCGACCGCGCCTTATCGCTGGATGCTGGCCGGGACTTCGGTTGGCCTCGGCGTCCTCTGCTGGTGGGCGGCGCGTGGCGCCGGCCCTCACCCTTTGGGTGCCGGCGTCCGGTACTCCGCGGTCCTGGTGGGGACCGCGTGCCTCGCGGTGCTGCTCCCGGCGGCGACGTGGCCACGCGCATGGCCCGTCAACGCGACCCTCGTCGGGGTCGCGTTCGCCGTGAACTCGCCGGCAGTGGCCCATGCGGCGAGTTCGGTGACGCTGGCCAGTCCGCGAAACCCCCAGTCCTCCTGGGAGGCGACGCGGGTGGCGGCGCCCTCCGCCCGCCAGACCATGATCCTGTTGATCGGCGAAAGCGTGCGCGCGGATTTCCTCCGGGAATGCGGCGGGCCGGCCGCGGTTCGCGCCGTCCGCGCCGGCGCCCTGGTCGCGTGCGACGTGGCCGCCGGCGCGAATGCGACGCACACCTCGGTTCCGCTCCTGATCTCGCGGGAATGGCCAGGGTACGGCGCGCGTGTCTCGAACGACGCAACGTTCCAGCGGGCGTTCGAGGAGGCCGGCTTCCGCACGTACTGGTTCGGCACGCAGGGAAACTCCATCGCGTGGCCGGACGCCATGGTCCAGGCCTATCCCGTCGAGCGCGATCCCGAGGGCCTGCTGCCCCTGCTGGACCGCGTCCTCGCGTCGCCGGAGCCGGCGTCCTCCATCGTGCTGCATGGGTACGGGGCGCACGCGCCCTACTGCGAGCGGTTCGACGCGAAGGCTTCGCCGGCCGGCGCGGGTTGCCCGATCCCTCCCAGCGGCCCGACGCATGCGGATCTCGCGCGGTGGAGATCCGTGTACGCGGGTGCGGTCGACGCATCCGTCGACTTCCTCAACCAGGTCATCGAGCGCCTGGAGCGCGTGCCCGGCGAAGCGTTCCTGGTCTATACACCGGACCACGGCGAGAACCTGCTGGATGACCGGCGTGCGCTGTACGGACACGCGCTGCGGCACCCGACGAGGTGGGACACCCACGTACCGGCCGTGTTCTGGGCCAATGCGGCGTGGAAGGCGGCCCATCCGCAGGCGTGGGCGCAGCTCTCCGCGAACACCCGCGCGCCGCTGATGCACGCGGACCTCGTCCCCACCTTGCTCGGGGCCGCCCAGGTGCGCTACCGGGAGAGGCCGCGGCCCGCCGTGAACCTGCTGCAGCAGCCCGTCCCTGCGCGGCAGCGTGTCGTCCAGAAGGCGCTGGGCGCCGTGAGCGCGTGGGACACGCTGGTGTTCGAGGCCGGCGAACCTGCGCGCCGCCCGGCGCCCTAGACCCAGCTCCCCTCCCGCAACTCCCGCGTCAGCCACGCCACGAAGATCGGCGCGGCCACCAGCCCCGCGAGGCCGAACGCGGCCTCGAGCACCAGCATGCCGGCGAGCATCGCGTAGGTCGGAACGTTGGTCCGACCGCCGACGATGCGCGCGTTCAGGAAGTACTCCAGCTTGTGGATCACCACGAGGAATCCGAGCGAGGCGATGCCGAGCCAGGCGGACACCGTCAGCGCCGCGATGGTGATGGCGGCGTTGGACAGCAGGTTGCCGATGATGGGCACCAGGCTGGCGAAGAAGGTGAAGCCGACGAGCGTCGGCGCGAGCGGCACGCGGTAGCCGAGCGCCGGCAGCACCACCAGCAGGTAGATGCCGGTGAGCACCGCGTTGATGAAGGAGATGCGCAGCTGCGCCGAGAACACGTCGCCGAAGGCGTCGGCCAGCTGCAGCATGCGGGCCTGCGCGAGCAGGATCAGCGGACGGCGCGGCGCGGCATCGACCTCGCGCCGGGCGGCCGCGGCCATCAGGCCGATCGCGAGTCCGATGAGGATGTGCACGAGGATCTTCAGCGCCTCCGCGCCCCAGCGCTGCATCTCCCCGGCGTGCTCGCGCAGCCACACGCTCAGGGCGTGCTGCATCGACTCGGCGGATTCGGGCAGGCGGTCGCCGATCCACACCGGCGCCATCGCGCGGATCTCGTCCAGCGTGTCGGCCACGAGCTGCATCAGGCGCCCCAGGCCGCCGGACTTGAACAGCAGCTCGAACGCGAACAGCAGGCCGCCGATGATGCCGGTGATGACGCCGAAGACGACGAGCCAGCGCAGCGCACGCTTCTTCCACGACCCTTGCGCCGGGCCGGTGAAATGCCGCACGCGCCGGTACAGCACGTAGCCGGCGAGGCCGGCGAAAGTTGCCGAAAGCAGGTGCAGCCACAGGATGCCCAGCAGCACCGCACCCATCGCGAGCACCGCGCGCACCCGCAGGTGCTCGGGCACGAGCCCGGGCGGCGTGGTCTCGCTGGAGGAGAGGGGGCGCTTCACCGGGTCATTGTGCCGCGCGGCCCTGGCGGCCGGGGGCGCCGGCCCGGCGTTACCGTTTCGCCTTCGGCCGCCCGTACTTCGCCGTGAAGCTCGCCTTGCCGATCGCGTTGGCGTTGATCATGAAGCCGGCCAGCGCCGCGGTGGCGTCGGCGGGGATGTCCAGCTTGTCCGTCTTCAAGGCGTAGACGGTGAAGACGTAGCGGTGCGGCTTGTCGCCTTCCGGCGGGCAGGTGCCGCCCCACGCGGCGGTGCCGTAGTCGATGCGCACCTGGCGTGCGCCCGCCGGCAGGTTGGCGTTGCTCGCGTTGCCTGCGTCGGGCTTGAGCTCGGTGACGTTCGCCGGGATGTTGATGACCGACCAGTGCCACCAGCCGGAGCCGGTGGGCGCGTCCGGGTCGTACACGGTCACCGCGTAGCTCTTCGTGTCCTTGGGCGCGCCGCTCCACTTGAGCGCCGGCGACTTGTTCTCGCCCGAGCAGCCGAAGACATTCGCTTCGAAGCGCTTGTCCATCATCGCCCGGGGCTTGATGTCCGGACTTTCCAGCGTGAAGCCGGCGGCGTGGACGGCGCCGCCGGTCGCCAGCACCAGGGCGGCGGCCAGCAGGGAACGGGTCATGGAAGCTCCTGTCGACAGGGACCGGCGCATGCTAGCCCAGCCGCCGGGCGGCGGCGAATTCGCATCAAAGTTTGACAAAATGCAAGGACGCTTGTTACAAGTTCCTGGCATGCATACCCTGCGCGCGGCCGAGCGGCCGCTGGTCTACGAGCGCCTCGTGCGCGGCTTCGCTTCGGTGAGCCCCACGCCCCTCAGCCTCGAGGAGCGGTGGGTCTGGCTGATGGCGGCGCACGTCGTGGGCCAGCACCAGGTGGCGCTGCACTTCGACAGCCACCGCCGCATGCTGGGCCTGGCGCGCGAGACGCGCGACTGGGGCGAGGTGCTGGGGCAGCTGCTGCGCATCGCGCTGCTGCCGCTGGGGCACGTGCTGGGCAAGATCCCGCGGGGGAACATCGGGCGCGCGACCGTCGGGGTGACGAAGGTGATGGAGCCGCCGGAGCCGGTGCAGCGGCTGATCGACTGGGCGATCCTGGCGGTGCGGATTCCGGCGATGTCGCGGCTGGGGTAGCTGGGGTGCGCTTCGCGCAACCCAGCCTACGGCCCCGGTCGCGTTCCCTCCGTAGGCTGGGTTGCGCGAAGCGCACCCCAGCAACGCCCGGCCTCACTCCGCCGACAGGTGCTTCCCCACGATCCCCGCCAGCTCGAACATCGTCACCTGGTTCTTGCCGAACACCGGCCGCAGCTTGTCGTCGGCGTTGATCGCCCGCTTGTCCTTCTTGTCCTGCAGCCCCTGGGCCTTGATGTAGTCCCAGATCTTCTTGATCACCTCGGTGCGCGCGACCAGGCCGTCGCCGATCACCGCCGCGAGTTCCGGGCTCGGCTTCAGGTTGCCCACGGGCGCCTTCTTCGCCGCAGCCTTCTTGGCCGGCGCCGCCTTCTTCGCGGGCGCGGCCTTCTTCGCCGCTGACTTGCCCGCGACCGCCTTCGCCGCCTTGGCCGTGGCCTTGTACGGCGTCGCGGGCTCCTTCGCGGCCGGCGTCTTGCGCGGCGGGAACTTCGACTTGCGCTCCTCGAACTGGAAGTTCACCTTGTTCGCCTCGGCGTCCCACACCAGGAAGGCCTTGAACGACCGCCGCGTGCGCATCGAGATGAACTTGTCCAGCAGGTCGGTCTTGCCCGTGGCCAGCAGCTTGGCCATCTGCTCGCGCTCCACGGGCTGCTGCAGGATGATCTTGCCGCTCTTGAAGTCGCAGGTCGGCGTGGGGTGCGCCTCGGTGGGCACCGCGCGCTCGCAGATGTAGTTGCTGCCCCACTCGAAGACCTTGTGGCCGCACTTCGGGCAGGGGCCCAGCGGCTCCTGCGCGGAGAGGTCGACGATCTCGCCCGTCTCCGCCGGATCCTTGCTCTCGCCGAAGTCGAACTCCAGCTTCCAGTTCTTCTCTTCCTCGTCGTAGGCCAGCGCCAGTTCGGCGGTGAAGGGCCAACCCGCCTTGGAGCGGAAGCCCTGCAGCGGCCCGATGCGCTTGTCGCGCAGGAAGGCTTCGACCTCGTCGAGCTCGAACGGCCGGCCCGCGGGGATCTTGGTGAAGGAGAAGCCGCAAGGCTGCTGGCCGGCCTTGCCGACGCAGTTGTAGCGGCGGTAGGTCTCCTGCACGACGCCGCCGCAATTGGGGCAGGGCGTCTTCAGCGTCGCGTAGTCGCCCGGCACCGTGTCGCGGTCGTACTCCTTGGCCTTCATGACGATGCGCTTCGTCATGTCGGCGATCTCGTGCATGAACTGCTCGCGCGAGAGCTTGCCGTGCTCCATCTGGGCCAGCTTGTATTCCCACTCGCCGGTCAGCTCGGGCTTGCTCAGTTCCTCCACTCCCAGGCCGCGCAGCAGCGTCATCAGCTGGAAGGCCTTGGCCGTGGGAATGAGCTCGCGGCCTTCGCGCAGCATGTACTTCTCGTTGATCAGGCCTTCGATGATGGCCGCGCGCGTCGCCGGCGTGCCCAGGCCCTTCTCCGCCATCGCCTCGCGCAGTTCGTCGTCTTCCACGAACTTGCCCGCGCCTTCCATGGCGCCCAGCAGCGTGGCTTCGCTGTAGCGCGCAGGCGGGCGGGTCTTGAGGCCTTTCGCGTCCGCGGTCTCGGTCAGCACCTTCTCGTTCGGCTTCACCGGCACGAGGTTCTGGCCCTTCTCGCCTTCCTTGCCGCTCACCTCGTCGACGTCGACGGCTTCCTTGCCGTAGATCGCCAGCCAGCCCGGCTTGACCAGCACCTTGCCGTCGGTGCGGAAGTGGTGCCCTTCCACCTCGGTGATGCGGGTGGTGACCTGGTATTCGGCGCTCGGGAAGAACACCGCGAGGAAGCGGCGCACCACCAGGTCGTAGACCTTCTGCTCCGCGTCCGACAGGCCGCTGGGCGCCTGCAGCGTCGGGATGATGGCGAAGTGGTCCGAGACCTTGCTGTCGTCGAACACGCGCTTGATCGGCTTGACGTAATCCTTCGCCATCGCCTCCTTCGCGAAGGGCGCGAGGTGGCCCATGCCGCTGTCGGCCAGCATGCCCATCGTCTGGTGCACCACCTTCACGTAGTCGGAAGGCAGGTGGCGCGAATCGGTACGCGGATAGGTCAGCGCCTTGTGCCGCTCGTACAGAGACTGCGCGAGCGCCAGCGTGGTCTTGGCCGAATAGCCGAAGCGGCCGTTGGCCTCGCGCTGCAGCGAGGTGAGGTCGAACAGTCCCGGCGAGGCCTGCGTGGTCGGCTTCGACTCCTCGGTGACCGTGCCGCGCTTGCCGCGCACCGCGTCGGCGATGGCGCGCGCGTCGCGTTCGTTCCAGAGCCGGTCGGCCCGCTTCTCGGCGTCCTCCGGGTCCTTCTTCCACCTGGGGTCGAACCACTTGCCCGGATAGGTGCCCGCCTCGGCCTGGAAGGTGCCGTGGATCTCCCAGTAGTCGCGGCTGACGAACTTGCGGATCTGCTCCTCGCGCTCGACGACGATCGCGAGCGTGGGCGTCTGCACCCGGCCCACCGTGGTGAGGAAGAAGCCGCCGTCGCGCGAATTGAACGCGGTCATCGCCCGCGTGCCGTTGATGCCCACCAGCCAGTCGGCCTCCGAGCGGGAGCGCGCGGCGTGGGCCAGGCCTTCCATCTGCTTGTCGGTCCGCAACTTCTCGAAGCCTTCGCGGATGGCCTGCGGCGTCATGGACTGCAGCCACAGGCGCCGCACCGGCTTGCCCAGCGGCTTGGCGCCGCCGGCGTACTGCTCGATGAGCCGGAAGATGAGTTCGCCCTCGCGCCCCGCGTCGCAGGCGTTCACGATGTCCGTGACGTCCTTGCGCTTGGCGAGCTTGACCACCGCGTTCAGGCGCGTCTTGGTCTTGTCGACCGGCTTCAGGTCGAAGAACGGGGGAATCACGGGCAGGTGGGCGAAGCTCCACTTGCCGCGCTTCACGTCGTACTGCTCGGGCGCGTGGATCTCCACGAGGTGGCCCACCGCGCTGGTGACGACGTACGTGTCGTTCTCGAAGTACTCGTCGTGCTTGTCGAACTTGCCGGCCACGGGCGTCAGGGCCCGGACGATGTCCTGGGCCACGGACGGCTTCTCGGCAATGACCAATGTTTTGCTCACGGATCCACTGGCGCTCTCGGCGCCCCTCCTGGAGGTTCTTACAATCTGCGCTTTCCTCGCGCGCGTACGCGCACGCGCATGCGCGCACGTGTACGAATCCAAATTAACACGATTTCATTTCATGCCCGCCAAGTCCCCGGCCAAACCCCAGGCCGCTGCCAGCAAGAAAGCCCCCGTTCCCAAGACCAACCGCCGCATCCAGGTCCGCAAGTCGGGCGTCCATGGCAAGGGCGTGTTCGCGCTGCAGGACATCCCCGAGGGCGAGACGCTGATCGAATATGTGGGCGAGATCATCACGTGGAAGGAGGCGCAGCGCCGCCACCCCTGGAACCCCGATGACCCCAACCACACGTTCTACTTCCACGTGGACGAGAACCGGGTGATCGACGCCGCGGTCGGCGGCAACGCCGCCCGCTGGATCAACCACTCGTGCGACCCGAACTGCGAGGCGGACGAGGAGGAAGGCCGGGTGTTCATCAAGAGCCTGCGCAACATCAAGGCGGGTGAGGAACTGAACTACGACTACGGCCTGATCATCGACGAACCGTACACGAAGAAGCTGAAGGCCGAGTATCCCTGCTGGTGCGGCAGCAAGAACTGCCGCGGCACCCTCCTGGCGCCCAAGCGGCGCCGCTGAGCGGTTCGCGATGCGCTGGCCGGCGGAAGCCCTGTGGGAAGCGGTGGAGCCGCTGCTGCCGGGCTTCACCGTGGAGATCCTGCCCGAGGTCGACTCCAGCAACAGCGAGCTGATGCGCCGGGCGCGTGCCGGCCAGCCCGACCCCGTGCTGCTGGTGGCGGAACGGCAGACCGCCGGCCGCGGCCGCCTGGGGCGCAGCTGGCAGAGCGCGCCGGGCGATTCGCTGACCTTCTCGCTGGGCCTGCCGCTCGCGCCGGTGGATTGGTCCGGCCTCTCGCTGGCCGTGGGGGCGAGCCTGGCGGAAAGCCTGCATCCGTCCGTGCGGCTGAAGTGGCCCAATGACCTGTGGGTCGCCGACCGCAAGCTGGGCGGCATCCTGATCGAGACGGCGAGCTTCGGGGAAGCGGGCGGGACGCGCCAGGCCGTGATCGGCGTCGGCATCAACATCGCCCCGCGCGCGGCCGAAGGCCTGTCCACCCCGCCGGCGGCCGTCCGCGAACTGTTGCCTCGCGCCGACGCCGGCAGCGTGCTGGAGCAGGTCGTGCCCGCGCTGGTGCGGGACGTGCTGGGCTTCGCGCAGGCCGGCTTCGCCCCTTTCCACGCCCGGTTCGATGCCCGCGACGCCTTGCGGGACCGCGAGGTGACCCTCAGCGACGGCACCGCGGGCACTGCCCATGGCGTGGGCGAGGACGGCAGCCTGCTGGTGCATACTGCGGCCGGCCTGCGCGCCGTCGGCAGTTCGGAAGTCAGCGTGCGCCCGGCCTCCCGCTGAACCGCATGCTGCGCCTGCTCGTCCTCGTCCTGCTGCTCGCCAACGCCGCCTTCTTCGCCTGGTCGCAAGGCCTGCTGCTGGCATGGGGGCTCGGCCCCACGCGCCAGTCCGAGCCGCAGAGGGTCGCGCAGCAGGTGCGGCCCGAGACGGTCCGCGTGCTGTCCGCCTCGGACCTGCGGCAGGCCGAGACGGTCGCCGCGCAGGCCCCGCGGCCGCCGGAGTGCCTGCAGACCGCGGCGCTGGATGCGACCCAGGTCCCGCAGTTGCGCACGGTGCTGGACACCTGGCCCGCCGGCTCATGGACCCTCGACGCCGTGACCGAGCCGGCGCGCTGGATCATCTACATGGGCAAGTACCCCGGCGTGGAGCAGGTCGCGCGCAAGCGCGCGGAGCTGCGGCAGCTGGGCATCACCTTCGAGCCGCCGACGAACCCGGAGCTGGAGCCCGGGCTGTCGCTCGGCTCCTTCCCCAGCGAAGCGGCGGCCAGCGGCCAGCTCGCGGCGCTCGCCGAAAAAGGCGTGCGCACCGCGCGGGTCGTCCAGGAACGGCCCGAGCAGAAGGGCCAGCGCCTGCAGCTGCCCGCCGTCGACGACAACCTGCGCCCGCGCCTCGACGAACTGAAGTTCGCGCTCGCGGGCAAACCCCTGCGGCCCTGCCGCTGATCCCTTCCCCCGAGGAGTCCCCCATGGCCATGAAGCTCTATTTCGCGCCCGGTGCCTGTTCCTTCGTGCCGCACAGCCTGCTGGAGACGGCGGGCGCCGACTACGAACCCGTGATGGTCAAGCTGCACAAGGGCGAGCAGAACGAGCCCGCCTTCCGCGCCGTGAACCCGCGCGGCCAGGTGCCGGTGCTGGTGGACGGCGACCAGACCATCACGCAGATCGTGGCGATCGTCACGTACCTGGACGCGAAGTTTCCCGAGCAGCAGTACCTGCCGAAGGACCCGCTGGCCCGCGCGAAGGTGCTGGAGACGCTCGCCTGGATGAACAACACCGTGCACCCGACCTTCACGCACGTGTTCATGCCCTTCAAGTTCGCGGGCACGCCGGAGGCGCAGGAGGAACTGAAGTCCTTCAACGCCAAGGTGTACGCCGGGCTGCTGGGCGAGATCGAGGCGATGGCGAAGAAGGCGGCGGACGCCGGCAAGCCCTGGCTGGGCGGCGACAAGCTGGGCCCGCTGGACGTCTACTCGCTCACGCTCCTGCGCTGGGGCGGCTTCGCGAAGATCGACCCCGCGTCGTTTCCGGCGCTGTGGGCGCACGTGCAGAAGGTGGCGCAGCAGCCGGGCGTGGCGAAGGCGGTCGAGCGGGAGCGGCTGCAGTTGAACCTGTTCAAGGCCTGAAGCGCCCCCTTGTCATCCCGGGCTTGACTCGGGATCCATGAGGCCTCGAAGGCGCCATGGATTGCCCCGGATCAAGTCCGGGGCAGGCTCACCCAGCCCGCAATGACAACTCTTCGACTTCCGTGCTTTCCGCCGCCGCCGCATCGAACCGCACCGACACCCTCGTCCCCGGCGGCACCTGCCCCGAACGCGCCTCCTCGATCGCGATGCTCGCCTGGTGCTGCCGCGCGATCTCCAGGACGATCGGCAGCCCCAGGCCCGACCCGTCCACGTTGGTGCCGAGTGCCCGATAGAACGGCTGGAACACCAGCTCGCGCTCCGCTTCCGGGATGCCCGGCCCCGTGTCCTCCACCTGCAGCACCAGCACGCGGCCGAAGGGATCGGCGAGCACGCGCACGGTGACCACGCCGGGCTGCTGCGCGCTCGACGGCGTGTAGTTGACGGCGTTGTCCAGGAGGTTGCGCACCAGCTCCTTCAGCAGCGTGGGGTTGCCTTGCAGCACCACGCCGGGCGCGCCGGGCTGCGCGCCGTCGTAGCCGAGGTCGATGTGCCGGTCCATGGCACGCGGCACCGTGTCCTGCACCGCCTCGATGGCGAGCGCCGCGAGGTCGCAAGGCTGCCGCACGAGCGCCTTGCCGCTGCTCTCGGCCCGAGCCAGCGACAGCAGCTGGTTCACCGTGTGCGTCGCGCGCATGCTGGAGCGGCCGATCTGCTTGAGCGACTGCTTCAGCTGCTCCGCGTCCACCTGCTCGCGCTGCGCGAGGTCCGCCTGCATGCGCAGCCCCGCGAGCGGCGTCTTGAGCTGGTGCGCCGCGTCGGCGAGGAAGCGCTTCTGTGTCGCGATGGAGCCCTTCAGGCGCGTGAGCAGGTCGTTCACGGAAGACACGAGCGGCGCCACCTCGAGCGGCACCACCTTCTCGTCGAGGGGGCTCAGGTCGTCCGGCTTGCGCTGCCGGATGCGCTCTTCCAGCTCCGACAGCGGCTTGATGCCACGCACGAGGGCCAGCCACACGAGCAGCACCGCGAGCGGCAGGATCACCAGCTGCGGCAGCATCACGCCCTTGATGATCTCGGTGGCGAGCACGGAACGTTTCTCGCGCGTCTCGGCCACCTGCACCAGTGCGGGCGTGGCGCCGGGCACCTGCACCCACGTGTAGGCGATGCGCACGTCGAGGTTGCGGAATTCGCCATCGCGCAGGCGGGTCTCGCCGGGCACGGGGCGCTCGTCGTCGGGCGGCGGCGGGAAGTCGCGCTCGCCCGAGAGCAGCTCGCCCTGCGGGCCCAGCACCTGGTAGTAGACCTGGTCGGAGTCGTCCGCGCGCAGGATCTCGCGCGCGGGCTGCGGCAGGTTGAAGCTGGCGCGCTGCGTGTGCACGCTCACGAGCTGCGCGAGCGCCTGCACGTTGTATTCGAGCGCGCGGTCGAAGGGCTTGCCCGCGATGCTCTGCGCCACGAGCCAGGTGAGCGCCAGGCTCACCGGCCACAGCAGCAGCAGGGGCGTGAGCATCCAGTCGAGGATTTCGCCGAAGAGGGATCGTTGCTCGCGCTGGAAGATCTTCATCAGGGACTGCGGATCGGTGTTGCTGGGGTGCGCTTCGCGCAACCCAGCCTACGTGCGCTGTGCGCAACCCCGCGTTCGTAGGCTGGGTTCGGCGCAGCCGACCCCAGCGATGCGCCAAGCGCTACGGGATCTTCTCCAGACAGTACCCGAGCCCCCGCACCGTCGCAATGCGGATCGGTCCCTTCTCGATCTTCTTGCGCAGGCGGTGGATGTACACCTCGATGGCGTTGTTGCTCACCTCCTCGCCCCATTCGCACAGGCGCTCCACGAGCTGGTCCTTGCTCACGAGGCGGCCGGCGCGCTGCAGCAGCACCTCCAGCAGCCCCAGCTCGCGGGCGGAGAGTTCCACCATCTTGCCGTCGATGGTGGCGACGCGGCCGGCCTGGTCGTACACCAGCGGGCCGTGCTTGATCGTGCTGGTGGCGCCGCCCATGCCGCGCCGCGTGAGCGCACGCACGCGCGCCTCGAGCTCGGTGAGCGCGAAAGGCTTGGCCATGTAGTCGTCCGCGCCCAGGTCGAGGCCCTTCACGCGTTCTTCCACCGCGTCGGCAGCGGTGAGGATCAGCACCGGCATGCTGGAGCCGCGGGCGCGCAGCTTGCGCAGCACCTCCAGGCCGTGCATCTTCGGCAGGCCGAGGTCCAGGATCAGGAGGTCGAACTCGTTGTTCGTCATGAGCGCGGCGTCCGCCTCGGTGCCGCTCGCGACGTGGTCCACGGCCGCACCCGATGCCCGCAGGCTGCGCAGCAGCCCGTCGGCCAGCACCTGGTCGTCTTCCGCGATGAGGATGCGCATGCTCGTCTCCTGTCGGGGGTTGCGCCTCTGCGGGCGCTGTGGCGGAAATTGTAGGGTGGCGCCGCGCCAGCGGCGGAAGGTGAGCGAAGCGAACCCCACCGTTCTCGCGTCCGACTGACGTAGATCAGACGGCGCCGGTCGGCGTTTCCCGGCGCACGCCCGCCCCGGATACTGCCCGCAGCACAGGAGGGGACCATGCTGCGCGCATTGGGAGGACTGTTGCTGGCCGCGCTGGTGGCGGCCGGCGTGTTCGTCGGCGGCGCCCTGTGGCTCGACCGGCAGGCGAGCCCGGCGGCCGAGCGGCACATGAAGCTGCTGTTCACCGAGTGGCGCTACGACGATTTCGAGTTCCTCGCCAGTGCCGCCGTGCGCGAGGACCCGAAGACGCGGGCGACCGTGAAGGAGCTGCTGCCCTTCCTGCGGCAGCAGCTCGGTCCCCTGCGCCAGCTCGGCGAACTCCGCGGCACCGCCGGGGTGGCTTTCGGCGACGCGGCGCACGGCCAGGGCATCGTGGGCCACTACGAAGCGCCCGCGCGTTTCGAGAAGGCGGATGCGCGCATCCGCATGCAGCTGGTGCGCGAAGGCGGCGTGTGGCGCGTGCGCGGGTTCTGGATCGACCGCGTCCCCGTGCCCGCGGCCGCGGCGGCGAAGCAGCCTGCCTGACTCAGGGCAGGCCGCCCGCGTAGGCCTCCAGGCCGATCTTCACCACCGTCGCGACGTCCGCGCCGACCTCGGCGCGGAACTCCTTTTCCGCCTGCGCGACGGCGTCCTTGAACGCCGCCAGCCACAGCAGCCCCGTGGGCGTGAAGCGCACCATGCGCGCGCGGGCGTCGCGCGCATCCGGTTCGCGCGTGACCAGGTCCCAGGCCTCGCACTGGTCGACGAGGTCGCCCATGGCCTGCTTGCTCATGCCGGCTTTCTGCGCGAGGTCGGTGAGGCGCGTGCCGTCCAGGTCCAGGTGGCGGGTGATGTGGATGTGCGCGGCGCTGATCTGCGCCCGGGCCGCGAGGTTGGACAGGGCCAGCGGCACGTCGATGTTGTGCGCCATCAGGTACAGCACGCGCTCGTCGAAGCGCCGCAGCGCGTGCCCGAGCAGGCGGCCCAGGTGGGTGAGCCGCCAGCCTTCGTCCAGTGTCGTCATTCACCAATCGTAAGGCAAACTGACCAAAAAACACGTTGTCCGCCGGCAGCCTCGTTCGTTACATTACTGGGCATGCATCCAGCCTGTTCGTCGAACCAGTGGGTGCCCCAACAGGTAAGTGATTGATGGCCAAGGAGAAACAAGTCATGGACGCTCAAGTCAAGGGCACGAAGATCGCGGCGGCTGGCGACAGCGAGAAGGCCAAGGCCCTGCAGGCCGCGCTGGCGCAGATCGAGAAGCAGTTCGGCAAGGGAACGATCATGCGCCTGGGCGAAGGCGAGGTGATCGAGGACATCCAGGTGGTCTCCACCGGCTCCCTGGGCCTGGACATCGCCCTGGGCGTCGGCGGCCTGCCGCGCGGCCGTGTGGTCGAGATCTACGGCCCGGAATCCTCGGGCAAGACCACGCTGACCCTCCAGGTCGTGGCCGAGATGCAGAAGCAGGGCGGCCAGTGCGCCTTCGTCGACGCCGAACACGCGCTGGACATCCAGTACGCGCAGAAGCTGGGCGTCAACGTCTCCGACCTGCTGATCTCCCAGCCCGACACCGGCGAGCAGGCGCTCGAGATCGTCGACTCGCTGGTGCGGTCCGGCGCGGTCGACCTGATCATCGTCGACTCGGTGGCGGCCCTGGTGCCCAAGGCGGAAATCGAAGGCGAGATGGGCGACTCGCTGCCCGGCCTCCAGGCCCGCCTGATGTCGCAGGCGCTGCGCAAGCTGACCGCCACGATCAAGAAGACCAACTGCATGGTCATCTTCATCAACCAGATCCGCATGAAGATCGGCGTGATGTTCGGCAGCCCCGAGACCACCACCGGCGGCAACGCGCTGAAGTTCTACGCCTCCGTCCGCCTGGACATCCGCCGCACCGGCACGATCAAGAAGGGCGAGGAGGCCATCGGCAACGAGACCAAGGTCAAGGTCGTCAAGAACAAGGTCTCGCCCCCGTTCAAGACCGCGGAGTTCGACATCCTGTTCGGCGAGGGCATCAGCCGCGAAGGCGAGATCGTCGACATGGGCGTGCAGCACTCCATCCTGGAGAAGTCCGGCGCCTGGTACGCCTACAACGGCGAGAAGATCGGCCAGGGCCGCGACAACGCGCGCGAGTTCCTGCGCGAGAACCGCGACCTCGCGCACGAGATCGAGAACAAGATCCGCGAGGCCATCGGCATCTCCCTGCTGCCGGACGCCGTCGCCGAACAGGAGTAAGCGCGGGCCCATGGCCTTCGGGCAACTCTCGCTCAAGGGCCGTGCGCTGAAGCTGCTCGCGGCCCGCGAGCATTCCCGCCAGGAGCTGGAGCGCAAGCTCGCGCAGCACGAAACCGAGCCGGGGCAGGTGAAGGCGGCGCTCGACGAACTGCAGGCGCGCGGTTTCATCGACGAACAGCGCGTCGTCGATTCGCTGTTGCACCGGCGGGCGTCGCGGCTGGGTGCGGCCCGCATCCGGCAGGAGCTGCAGGCCAAGGGCATCGCCGCCGACCGCGTCGCCGATGCCGTGGCGGCCTTGCGGGGCACCGAGGTGGCGCGGGCGCGCGAAGTGTGGCGCCGCAAGTTCGACGCGCCGCCGGCCGACGCGCAGCAGCGCGCGAAGCAGGCCCGCTTCCTCATCGGCCGTGGTTTTTCCGCCGAAGCGGTGCGGCGCGTGCTTGCCTGGGACGAGGCGGACGAAGGCGGCGGCTGAGGCGGCACGCACAATGCGGGGGACGCATCGCAGCGACCCCATGTTCAAGAACCTGCTGAAGTCCATCCAGGGCAGCGCCCCGGCACCGGCACCCACGCCGGCACCCGCGCAGGCACCCGCGCCGGCGGCGGCAGGAGCGCACGTCGAAGCGCAGGCGCTGATCGCCCAGGGCAACGCCGCGGAAGACGCCGGCCAGCTCGCGCAGGCGCGCGGCCTGTACGAGCGGGCCGTCGCGCTGGCACCGGCCCTGCCTTCCGCGCACCTCAATCTCGGCATCGCACTCGAGGCGCTCGGCGACGCCGAGGCGGCCCGTGCCCGCTACGTCCAGGTGCTGGCGCTGGAGCCGGGCCATCCCTTCGGCGCCTACAACCTCGGCAAGCTCGAATTCACCCAGGGCCGGCTGCGCGAAGCCGAAACCCTGCTGCGCCGGGCGATCGCCGGCAAGGGCGACTTCCACCAGGCGTGGGTGCTGCTGTCCAACGTGCTGGATGCCCTGGGCAACCTGCAAGGCGCAGCCGACGCCATCGCGCAGGCCCTGCGCCTGCAACCGGACTACGCCGGCGCCCTGTTCAACCAGGCGAGCCTGCTGCGGCGTCTGGGCCGCATGGACGAATGCGAAGCGGCCGCTGCCCGAGCGGCGGCGCTCGATCCGGACAACGCCGACTATCTCTCCGCGCACAGCGCCGCCCTCGTCACGCAGGGCTTTGCCGCCGAAGCGCTCGCGCAGCTGCAGCGCGCGATCGCGCTGGCGCCCGCGCGTTTCGACCTGCGCTCCAAGGAGCTGTTCCTCCTCAACCTCGTCGAAGGCGTGTCGGTGGAGGAAGTCTGGGAACGCCATCGCCAGCTCGGCGCGCAGCTCGAGTCGGTGGTGAAGGCGCGCACGCACGGAACCCCCGACGCGGCCAGGCAGCGCCTGCGGCTCGGCTTCGTGTCCGGCGAGATGCGCACGCACCCCGTCGCCCTGTTCCTGCTGCCGGTGCTGGAGCGGCTGGACCGCCGCCGCTACGAGGTCACCTGCTATGCCAGCAATGCGCAGAAGGACGCGATCACCCAGCGCCTGCAGTCGCTCAGCGGCCACTGGGTGGACGCCGCCGGCTGGAAGGACGACCGGCTGGAGCAGCGCATGGTCGCCGACGGCATCGACATCCTCGTGGACCTCGATGGGCACACGAGCCAGGTGCGGCTGGCGGTGTTCGCGACGAAGCCGGCGCCGGTGCAGGTGGCCTGGATCGGCTACCTGAACACCACCGGCCTCACGCGCATGGACTTCCGCCTCACCGACGCGCGCTGCGACCCGCCCGCGGTATCGCAGGCGATGCACACCGAGCGCCTGCTGTACCTGCCGCACAGCCAGTGGTGCTTCCGCCCCTTCCTGGAAGTGCCGCTCGCACCGGCCGCGCCGTGCGAGCGCAACGGCTTCGTCACCTTCGGTTCGCTGAACAACGTCGTGAAGCTCACGGAACCCATGGCGCGGCGCTGGGGCCGCATCCTGCAGGCGCTGCCGGACGCGCGGCTGGTGGTGGCCGGCATCGCGTCGGAGAAGAAGCGCGATGCGCTGCTGCGCGCCATCGTGGAAGGCGGCGGCAGCGCCGAGCGCGTGCGCTTCGCGCCGCGCACGGACCTCGAAGGCTATTACCGGCTGATGGACGACATCGACATCGCGCTGGACAGCTACCCCTACGGCGGCGGCACCACCACTTTCGACGCGCTCTGGATGGGTGTGCCGGTGCTGGCGGTGTCCGGGCCGCTGCCCGCGTCGCGCAGCGCGGCGAGCATCCTCCAGGCGTTGGCCCTGGACGCCTGGATCGCGCCGGAGATCGCGGCGTACGAGGAGCAGGCGATCGCACGCGCGCGCGACGTCGCCGCCCTGGCAGACCTGCGGCGGACGCTGCGGGAGCGCCTGCGCCGTTCGCCGCTGATGGACGAACCGGCTTTCGTCGCCGCGTTCCAGGACGCGCTGGAGCGCGCCTGGCGCGAGCGTGCCGCCGCCGGAGCCGCCGCATGATGGGCGGGCTGTTCGCGCGGCTGCGCCGGCGTCCCGAAGCGGAGGCCCAGGCGCAGCGCGGCGAGGACGCCGCCGCGAAGGCGGCCGCCGCCCTCGCCGAGGGCAACGCCGCGCTGCAGCGCCAGGATTTCGCCGAGGCAGCGCGCCAGTACCGCGTGGCTGCGGACGCGCAACCCGCGGATGCCGTCGCCCGCCTGAACCTCGGCTTCGTCCTGCTGGAGACGGGCGACGCCACGGGGGCCGTGGACAGCCTCGAGCAGGCCATTGCCCTTGGCCAGGCCGGCGACGCTTTCCTGCCCGATGCCTTCTTCCTGCGCGGTCGCGCGCAGCGCATGCTCGGCCGCGACGACGACGCACTCGCGAGCTACCGCGCCGCGCTGGACCGCCGCCCGGATTTCGAGGAGCCGCTCGCGGAAGCCATCGACCTGCTGCTGGCGGGCGGTCGCGCGGAGCAGGCCTTCGAAATCGCCCGCGCGGCCCAGGCCAGGACGACGTCACCGACGCCGTGGATGCTCGCCGCGCGCGCCCTGCACCAGATGCAGCGGACCGAGGAAGCGCTGGCCACGCTGGCCGCCCTGCTCGCGCGCCATCCGGACCACCCCGGTGCCCTGGAAAGCCGGGGCACCCTGCTGCTGGAGGTCGACCGCGCGGAGGAGGCGCTCGCCGACTTCCAGCGGATGGAGGCCGTGCACGGCCCCTCCGTGCAAGGCGTGGTGAACCAGGCCGTGGCCCTGCTCGAACTCGAGCGGCCGCAGGACGTGGTGCGCGTCACGCGCGAGGCGGCGCAGGCGCATCCGGACCATGCGGAGCTGCAGTTGAACCGCGCCTTCGCGCAACTCACGCTGGGCGACTGGACCGAGGGCTGGAATGGCTTCGACCGGCGCTGGCAGGCGTGGATCGGCAAGGACGCCCCGTGGGAGCGCTGGCCGCGCTGGCGCGGCGAAGACCTCTCCGGGCGCACCATCCTGCTCGTGTGCGAGCAGGGGCTCGGCGACTCCCTGCTGTGCCTGCGCTACGTGCCGCTCGTGGCGCGGCGCGCCCGCGAGGTGGTGCTCGTGCTGCAGGCACCGCTGCTGCCGGTGGCGCAGGGGCTCGCACCCAATTGCCGGACGATCCCGCTCGGCGCGCCCGTGCCCGCCGTGGACTGCCAGTGCCCCCTCATGGGCCTGCCGCAGGTGTTCGGGACCACGCCGGGGACCGTTCCGGCCCAGGTGCCGACCCCGCACGTGGATGCCCAGCGCGTGGCGCGCTGGCGTGCGGTGCTGCCCGAAGGCCCCGGACCGCGCGTCGGGCTCGTGTGGTCCGGAGGGGCCAAGCCCCGCCACCGCTCCGTCCCGCTCGCGCAGCTGGCCGGCCTGGCGGCGCTGCCCTGCCGCTTCGTGAGCGTGCAGCAGGAGGTGCGCGAGGACGACCGGGCTGCCATGGCGGCCTGGCCGGGCCTGTTCGACGCCGGGCCGCTCCTGCACGACTTCGGCGACACGGCGGCCCTGCTGCAGTGCCTGGACCTGCTGGTCACCGTGGACACCAGCGTGGCGCACCTGGCGGGCGCGCTGGGCGTCCCCGTGTGGAATTTGCTGCGTTTCGCGCCGGACTGGCGCTGGCTGCTGGATCGCGGCGACACACCCTGGTATCCCTCGATGCGCCTGCTGCGGCAACGGGCGCTGGGCGACTGGGGACCTGTCGTCGCGCAGGTACAACGCGAGTTGCAGTCCTGGCAGGCTCCGCGACAATAGGCCCATGTTCAGCTGGTTTTCCACGGCGGAGTCGGTCCGCTTCGGGCAGGAGCTCGCCACCTTCGTGCTCTCCGAACTCTCGGCCTCGGCCGCGAAGAACGACGCCAAGTTCACCGCGAAGGCGGAGAAGGCGCTCCTGCGTGCCGACGAACGACTGCAGCAGTTCAAGGTGCGCGAGCGCATGAACGTCTTCAAGAAGGCCAAGCTGGCCAACGCCTTCCTCTGGACGCTGAAGGACAGCGGCTGCAGCGAGGAATACGCCAGCAGCCTGACCGACTGGCTCAGCGTCCGGCTCTAGCCGTGGGCTGGCTGCGCGACGTGTTCGGCCGCGGCGGCCAGCCGGCCGTCGCCACCAGGCCGTCTCCGTCCCCATCCCCGCCGCCGGCCACGCCCGCGTGGCGCACCCTCGGCAACCAGGCCCTCGCGGCCGGCGACCTGGCCGAAGCGCGGCGCTGCTACGAGCAGGGCGTGCTCGCCGAGCCCGGCGATGCCGCGCTGCGCATGAACCTCGGCTACGTGCTGCTGGAACAAGGGCAGTTCGCCGGGGCCGCCGAGCGGCTCGCGCAGGCGCTGGCGTTGCGCCGACCGCAGGACGGGTTCGCGCACGAAGCGCACTTCCTGCTGGGGCGCGCCCAAGCCGCGCTCGGCCAGAACGAAGACGCACTCCGCAGCTTCGAGGCCGCCACCCTGCTGAAGCCCGATTTCGTGGAAGCCTTCGACGAAGGCACGCGCGCGCTGCACCAGCTGGAACGGCATGCGGAGGCCGCGCAGTGGGCGCGCCGCCTCTGCGACCTGCGCCCGGACCCGTTCACCCGCATGGTCCTGGGCAACGAGCTGCTGCTCGCCGGGCAATCCGGGGACGCCGCCGCGGTGCTGGCCGAGGTGCGCGCGGCGGACCCGGGCAACCTGGAAGCCGCCGTCCTCCACTACCGCGCGCTGATCAAGGCGGGACGGGTCGAGGAGGCTCTGGCCGCCGTCGACCGCGCGCTGGAGCTCGGGGGCCGCACGGCGCCCCTCCTCGTCATGCGCTCGGTGCCGCTGGAGCGGCTCGCCCGCTTCGACGAAGGCCTTGCCTGCCTGGACGAGGCGCTCGCCCTCGAGCCGCACCAGCGCGACGCCCTCGTGAACCGCGGCTCGATGCTGCTGCAGACGCTGCGCGTGGCGGAGTCCGTCGCGGCGGTGGAGGAAGCGCTGCGGACCTATCCCGACGACGCGGACCTGCACTGGACCTTGAGCATCGGCCTCATGCTCCTGGGCGACTACCGGCGCGGCTGGGCCGAAGGCGAGTGGCGCATGCGCAGCGTGGCCTTCCGCAACAAGGCGCTGCAGCTGTCGCAGCCGCAGTGGCAGGGCGAAGACCTCGCGGGCAGGACGCTCTTCGTGCACACGGAGCAGGGCTTCGGCGACGCCATCCAGTTCCTGCGCTTCGTGCCGCAGGTCGCCGCGCGGGCGAAGGAAGTGCTGCTGCTCATCCCGCCCGGGCTCGAGCCGCTGGTGGCGGGCGTGCTGCCGGCGAACTGCCGCATCCTGCCGCAGCGTTCGCTGCTGCCCCCGATCGACTTCCACTGCCCGCTCATGAGCGTGCCGGCGGTGCTCGGTTGCACGCTGGAGAACCTGCCCGCGCAAGTGCCTTACCTGTTCGCGGAGGAAGGCAAGGTGCAGGCCTGGCGCGCGAGGCTCGGCACGGACCGCCTGAACGTGGGCATCGCCTGGTCGGGCAACGCGCGCCACGTCAACGACCACAACCGCTCGATGGCGCTGGCCACCTTCCGGTCGCTGCAGGCGCAAGGCTGCCGCTTCGTGACGGTGCAGCCCGAGCTGCGCGAGGCGGATCGCGCGGAGCTCGCCGCCTGGGCCGAGGCGGTCGACCACGGGCGGGAACTGCGCAACTTCGCGGACACCGCGGCGCTGGTGCAGGCGCTCGATCTCGTGATCACCGTCGACACCAGCATCGCCCACCTCGCGGGCGCGCTCGGCAAGCCGGTGTGGATCCTGCTGCCCTGGGTGCCCGACTGGCGCTGGATGCTGGAGCGCAGCGACTCGCCCTGGTACCCGAGTGCGCGCCTCCATCGCCAGCCCGCCGCAGGGGAGTGGGGCCCGGTGCTGGCGCAGGTGCACCGCGACCTTGCGCAGCTGGCGCAGGGCCGCTGAACCGGCGGCTCAGAAGCCCTTCTTGCGTGCTTCCTGCGCAGGGATGTGCATCTCCGTGAGCCAGGAAGGCCATGCATCGGCGGGCGAGGGTTCGTGCTCGCCGAGCTTGCGCTCCATCGCGGTGACGTTCCACTTGTACTTGCGCAGCACCTGCCGGATCCACGGCCCGGTGAGCTCCGGGCCTTCCAGCGCCAGCGCCCGGTACAGCCCGCCGGTGAGCCACTTCTCGGTGAAGTACACCGCGTCGCGCAGCTTGACCAGGTTGATGAAATCGTTGGTGGGGCTGCCCGAGGCGCCGAGCGAATGCCGGCACAGCGCCTGCGGCACGACGTACACGCCCCAGCCCCGCGCGCGCGCCGTGAAGGCGAAGTCGGAATCGGAGCAGATGAAGCGCATGTTGGCGTCGAACTGGCCGATCTCCCGCACCACCCGCGTGCGGATCATCATGCAGGCCCCGTTGGCCCAGTAGGTCTCGAACGGGTCCCGGTAGCTCTCGAACGGGTCGCAGCGGTGCACGCCGGTCGGCCACGCGCGCAGCGAGCCACCCCACGTCACCTGCTTCTGCCCCGTCGAGGCGGAGTGCTGGTACTGCACGGGGCAGGCGATGCCGCAGTCCGGCGTCGCCTCCATGAACGCGACGAGGCGCTGCACGCACTCCGGGTCCATGTAGGCGTCCTGGTTCAACACCACCACGTAGTCGACGTCCGGCCGGTAGCAGTACTTCGCGAGCCCTTCGTTGACGGCCGCCGTGTACAGGATGTTGTCGTGCGTGTTGTCCCGGACGAAGGTCTCGCACTCCCGCCAGGTCTGCGCGGCGATCGCGGCGCGGCACTGCCGCAGCTTCTCGTGTTCCTTGTAGAAGGGGATGATGATCGGCACGACGGCCATGGGTCCTCCGGGTGGTGCGCGCATCGTAACGCCGCCCGCTGGACACAGTCGCGCCCGTGCAACAGGGGCGGTGCGCCATGGCCCCGCTCCGCGAGAATGGGGCCATGAGCAACTGGTTGCGGAACACCTTCGTGCGCAAGCGCCCGGACGCACCGGCACCGGCGGCAGCACCGGTGCAAGCGACCGTCCCCTGGATCCAGCAGGGCAACGCCGCGCTCGCGGCGGGCAATCTGGCGGAGGCCGCCCGCTGCTATGGGCAAGGCCTGCAGGAGTCGCCGCAGGACGGTCCCCTGCTCGTGAACCTCGGCTTCGTGCTGATGGAGCAGGGGCAGTTCGCCGCCGCGGCCGAACGCCTGCGCCAGGCGCTCGCGGTGCGCCGGCCGGGCGACGGCTACGAGGCCGATGCGCACTTCCTGCTCGCGCGCGCCCAGGCCGCGCAGCGCCACCTGCCCGAGGCGCTCGCGAGCTTCGATGCCGCCGCCGGCGCGCGCTCCGGTTTCGTGGAGGCGCTGCAGGAAGGCGCCGGTGTCCTGCAGGCGCTGGACCGCCATGCGGAGGCGGTGCAACGCCTCGAGCGCGCGCTGCAGCTGCAGCCCACGCCCGCGGCGCGCATGCTGCTGGCGCAGGCGCTGCATCGTGCCGGTCGCCATGCGGAAGCCGCCGACCTGCTCGAACAGGTGGTGGCGGAGGAGCCGCGCAACATCGACGCCATCGTGCTGCGGCACCATGCGCTGGTGCGCGCCGGCCGTTTCGAGGAAGCGCTGGTGGAGATCGATCGCGCCCACGCGCTGGTCGTGCCCGATGCGGCGCTGTGGGTGAACCGCTCCGTGCCGCTGGAGCGGCTGCGGCGCTACGACGAGTCGCTCGCGTGCCTGGACCGGGCGCTCGCCCTGGAGCCGGGGCACCGCCAGGCGCTGGTGAACCGGGCCACGGTGCTCCTGGGGCAGCTGCGCATCGAGGATGCGGTTGCCGCGACCGACGCCGCCCTGCGCCTGCACCCCGAGGACGGCGACCTGCACTGGATCCGCGGCTTCGCGCTGCTGCTGCGGGGCGACTACGCGCGGGGCTGGCCCGATTTCGACTGGCGCAGCCGCAGCGCCAATTACCGCGGCGCGCAGACGAAGCTGCCGCAGCCGGTCTGGCAAGGCGAGCGCCTCGAGGGCCGCACCATCCTGCTCCACGCGGAGCAAGGCTTCGGCGACACCATCCAGTTCCTGCGTTTCGTGCCCCGGGTGGCGAAGCTCGCACGCACGGTGCTGCTCGTGGTGCCGGAGGCGATGGAACCGCTGGTCCGCGGACAACTTCCGGTGAACGTCCGGCTCGTGCCCCCCCGGGCCGTCCTGCCGCACGTCGACTACCAGAGTTCGCTCATGAGCCTGCCGCGGCACCTGGGCGTCACGCTCGACGCGCTTCCCGGGCCCATGCCTTACCTGCACGCCGATCCCGCCGCGGTGCAGCGCTGGCGCGACCGCATCGGGACGGACGGCTTCAGGATCGGCATCGCGTGGGCGGGCAATCCCGCGCAGGCCAACGACCGCAACCGCTCCATGCCGCTCGCCATGCTGCGCGAGATCGCCGCGCCGGGCTGCCGCTTCTTCACGCTCCAGCCGCAGCTGCGCGAGGGCGACCGCGAGCTGCTGGCTGACTGGCCGGAGGCGGTGCACCTCGGGGCCGAACTGCATGACTTCGGCCAGACCGCGGCCCTCGTCGAGGCGCTCGACCTGGTCGTCTCGGTCGACACGAGTTCGGCCCACCTCGCCGGAGCGATGGGCAAGCCCGTCTGGATCCTGCTGACGCACGCCGCCGACTGGCGCTACCTGCTGCAGCGGACCGACTCGCCGTGGTACCCCAGCGCGCGCCTGTATCGCCAGCCCGTGGCGGGCGACTGGGCGACGCCGGTGGCGCAGGCGCGCGCGGACCTGGCCGCGCTCGCGGCGCAGCGCTGAAGCGCTTCGCGCCCATGTTCGGGTTCGGACGCAAGCCTGCCGCGCCGCCGGCCCCTGGGGCGGCCGACTGGCGCGCGAAAGGCAACGAGGCGCTGGCGCAGGGACGCCTGCCGCAGGCGGCCGAGTGCTACCGCAAGGCGGCGGAGGCGGATCCGGCCGACGCGGCGGCGCGCGTGAACCTGGGCTACGTGTTGCTGGAGCAAGGCGACGCGCAGCAGGCTGCCGGGTCGCTCCAGGATGCCGCGAGGCTCGCGGCGTCGACGCCGGACGTCCTGGCGGATGCGCAGTTCCTGCTCGGGCGCGCGTGGACCGCGCTCGGCGAGCCGGAGCGGGCCCTCGCGAGCCATCGCGCCGCGCTCGCGGCGCGGCCCCGGTTTGCCGACGCGCTCCAGGAGATGGTCCGCCTGCTGCTCGCGCGCGGGGACGCCGCCGAAGCGCTGGCCGCCGTGCAGGAAGCGGGCGCGTACGACGCGGACCCTGCCACGCTGGTGCTGCTCGCGCAGGCGCTGCATGCGACCGGCCGGCGCGAGGAGGCGCTGGCGCCCTTGCAGGCGGCGCTGCAGGCGCGGCCGGGGGATCCCGGCGTGCTGGAGAGCCTCGGCACCGTGCTGCTGGAACTCGGGCGCGGCGGCGAGGCGCTCGCGTGCTTCGAGCAGCTGCTGCGCGCGCAGGGCCCGTCGCCGGAGACCCTCGCGAATGCCAGCGCCGCGCTGCTGCGGCTGGACCGGCAGGAAGAAGCGCTCGCATGCGCCGAGGAGGCCTTGCGCCTGGACCCGGTGCATCGCGCCGCGCTCCACAACAAGGGTTGTGCCCTGCTGGACCAGTTGCGCATGGACGAAGGACTGCGGCATGCGGTGCAGGCCGCACGGCAGTATCCGGACGACCCGGACCTGCGCTGGAACGTGGCCGTCGCGCACCTGCTGACCGGCGACCTGGTGCCGGGCTGGGAAGCGCACGAGGCACGCTGGCAGGCGAAGGGCTTCGCCGCATCGACCCACGGCTTCGGCGCGCCCGCCAGCCCGCGCTGGACCGGCGTGCAGGACCTGGCCGACCGCTCCATCCTGCTCTACGCGGAGCAGGGCCTCGGCGATTCCATCCAGTTCCTGCGCTACCTGCCGCTGGTGGCGCAGCGTGCGCGCGAAGTGCTGCTGCAGGTGCAGCCCGCGTTGCTGCCGCTGCTGTCCGCGCTGCCCGCGAACTGCCGGTTGCTGCGGCCGGGCGAACCCTTTGCAGCGCCCGACTTCCAGTGCCCCTTGCTCTCGCTGCCGCACGCCTTCCGCACCGCGCTCGCCGACATTCCCGCCGCGGTGCCCTATCTCCGTGCCGATCCCGCGCGGGTGGCTGCGTGGCGCGAGCGGCTGGCCGGCACCCGTGCGCCGCGCGTGGGCATCGCCTGGTCCGGCAATGCCCAGCATGGCAACGACCGCAATCGCTCGATCGCGCTCCCGGAGTTCCGGACGGTGGCGACCGAGCGCGTGCAGTTCGTCGGGGTGCAACCGCAGGTACGGGAAACGGACCGCGCGGCGCTCGCGCAGTGGCCGGGCCTGGTCGACGCCGGTCCGCAGCTGCACGACTTCGCCGACACCGCGGCCCTGTTCTGCGCGCTCGACCTCGTCGTCACCGTCGACACCAGCGTTGCCCACCTCGCCGGCGCGCTCGGCCGCCCGGTGTGGATCCTGCTGCCGTACGCGCCGGACTGGCGCTGGATGCTGGAACGGGAGGATTCGCCCTGGTACCCCACCGCGCGCCTGTTCCGGCAGCCGGGGCGCGGCGACTGGGCGCCCGTGCTGCGGCGCGTCCGCGATGAACTGGAAGTGCTGGCGGCTACAGCCCCAGCATGATCTTCAGGTTCTGCACCGCGGCACCGCTGGCGCCCTTGCCCAGGTTGTCCAGGCGCGCAATCAGCACCGCGTGCGAGTAGTCCATGTTTGCGTACACGCGCAGTTCCATCCTGTTGGTGTCGTTCAGCGCCTGCGGCTCCAGCTTGCCGTCCTCGGTCGCCTTTTCCACGGTCACCCACTCGCTGCCTTCGTAGTGGCGCTTCAGCACGCTCTCCAGGTCGGAGGGCGTGGGCTTGCCGGGCAGCGTGTTCAGGTGCAGCGGCAGCTCCACCAGCATGCCCTGGCGGAAGTTGCCCACCGCGGGGATGAAGATCGGGCGGCGGACCATGCCCGTGTACTTCATGATCTCCGGCAGGTGCTTGTGCTTCAGGCCCAGCGCGTAGACCTCGTAGGCGGGCGCGGTGCCGGCTTCGTAGGCTTCGATCATGCTGCGGCCGCCGCCGGAATAGCCGCTCACCGAAGGCAGCACCACGGGATAGTCGTTCGGCAGCACGCCGGCATCCACCAGCGGGCGCAGCAGCGCGATCGCGCCGGTGGCGTAGCAGCCCGGGTTGCTCACGCGGTCGGCCTTCGCGATCGCCTCGCGCTGGCCGGCGGAGAGCTCGGGAAAGCCGAACACCCAGCCGTCCGCGGTGCGGTGCGCGGTGGACGCATCGATGATGCGGGGCTTGCGCCCGCCTTCGCGGCCGATCTCCTCGATCATCGCCGCCGACTCGCGCGCCGCGTCGTCGTGCAGGCAGAAGATCACGAGGTCCACGCCCGCCATCAGCGCCTTCTTGGCGGCGGGGTCCTTGCGCTTCTCGGGTGCGATGCTCACGAGCTCGACCTGCGGCATCGCCTGGAGGCGCTCGCGGATCAGGAGGCCGGTGGTACCGGCTTCGCCGTCGATGAAGACCTTGGCCATCTGGGTTCCTATCAGCCCGGGCTTATGGCAACGGTTATCCCCTGCCCGGAATTGGTGCGATGCACCATGATACAGTCGCCGTTCGTTTTCCGCTGACCGCCGCCCCCGCCCCGCGCCTCGTCGGCCGTCCAGTTTTCATCCCCCCGAGAGAACCCTCATGAAGATCCACGAGTACCAAGGCAAGGAGATCTTGCGCAACTTCGGCGTGCCCGTGCCGCGCGGCATCCCCGCCTTCACGGTCCAGGAAGCCGTGGAAGCGGCGCAGAAGCTCGGCGGCCCGGTCTGGGTGGTCAAGGCCCAGATCCATGCGGGCGGCCGCGGCAAGGGCGGCGGCGTCAAGGTGGCGAAATCGGTCGACGACGTGAAGAAGCTCGCCGGCCAGATCCTGGGCATGCAGCTCAAGACGCACCAGACGGGCCCGGAAGGCCAGAAGGTCCGCCGCCTGTACATCGAGGACGGCGCGGACATCCAGAAGGAGTACTACCTCTCCGTCGTCACCGACCGCGCGACGCAGAAGGTGGCCTTCATCGCCTCCAGCGAAGGCGGCATGGACATCGAGGAAGTGGCGCACGCCACGCCCGAGAAGATCGTGAAGGTGTTCGTCGATCCGCTCGCGGGCTTCACGCAGGCGCAGGGCGACGAGCTCGCCAAGGGCATCGGCATGCCCGCCGACTCGCGCAACCAGTTCGTCGACATCTGCCAGAAGCTCTACAAGTGCTACATGGACACCGACGCTTCGCTGGTCGAGATCAACCCGCTGAACCGCGACTCCAAGGGCAACGTGATCGCCCTCGACGCCAAGTTCAACTTCGACAGCAACGCGCTGTTTCGCCACCCCGAGATCGTGGCGCTGCGTGACCTGGACGAAGAGGATCCCGCCGAGATCGAGGCCTCCAAGTTCGACCTCGCGTACATCTCGCTGGACGGCAACATCGGCTGCCTGGTGAACGGCGCGGGCCTGGCCATGGCGACGATGGACACCATCAAGCTGTTCGGCGCCGAGCCGGCCAACTTCCTCGACGTGGGCGGCGGCGCCACCCCCGAGAAGGTGACCGAGGCCTTCAAGATCATGCTGAAGAACAAGAAGGTCGAGGCCATCCTGGTCAACATCTTCGGCGGCATCATGAAGTGCGACACCATCGCCACCGGCGTCATCACCGCCTGCAAGGCCGTGAACCTGAACGTCCCGCTCGTCGTGCGCATGAAGGGTACCAACGAGGAACTGGGCAAGAAGATGCTGGCCGAGAGCGGCCTGCCGATCATCAGCGCGGACACCATGGCGGAAGCCGCGCAAAAGGTTGTGGCCGCCGTCAAGAAGGCCTGAGGTACACGAACATGTCGATCTACATCAACAAGGACACCAAGGTCATCACCCAGGGCATCACGGGCAAGACCGGCCAGTTCCACACCGAGAAGTGCCAGGAGTACGCGAACGGCAAGAACTGCTTCGTCGCCGGCGTGAACCCCAAGAAGGCGGGCGAGTCCATCTTCAACATCCCGATCTACGCGTCGGTGAAGGAAGCTGCGCAGCAGACCGGTGCGACCGTGTCCGTGATCTACGTGCCGCCCGCGGGCGCCGCCGCGGCGATCTGGGAAGCGGTGGAAGCCGACCTGGACCTGGCGATCTGCATCACCGAAGGCATCCCGGTGCGCGACATGCTCGAAGTGCGCAACAGGATGAAGGCGAAGGAAGCCAAGGGCGGCAAGAAGACGCTGCTGCTGGGCCCCAACTGCCCCGGCCTGATCACGCCCGACGAGATCAAGATCGGCATCATGCCCGGCCACATCCACAAGAAGGGCCGCGTGGGCGTCGTCTCGCGTTCCGGCACGCTGACCTATGAAGCCGTGGCGCAGCTCACCGAGCTGGGCATCGGCCAGTCTTCCGCGGTCGGCATCGGCGGCGACCCGATCAACGGCCTGAAGCACATCGACGTGATGAAGGCCTTCAACGACGATCCGGACACCGACGCCGTGATCATGATCGGCGAGATCGGCGGCCCCGACGAGGCGGACGCCGCCCGCTGGTGCAAGGACCACATGAAGAAGCCGATCGTGGGCTTCATCGCCGGCGTCACCGCGCCCCCCGGCAAGCGCATGGGCCACGCCGGCGCGCTGATTTCCGGCGGCGCCGACACGGCCGACGCCAAGCTGGCGATCATGGAAGAGTGCGGCTTCAAGGTGACGCGCAACCCGTCCGAGATGGGCCGCATCCTGAAATCGCTGCTGTAAGTCCTCGCTTTCCGCGCAAGGTTCACGGGCCGGGCACTGCAAGGTGTCCGGCCCTTGTCATTTCCTCTTGACGCGGGGCCCGGGTTTTGCAACAAAACGTTCTCTGCGCGCCACATAGTTCCTTGTGGCTACGCAGGGCGTCTGCTACCGTCGCTGGACGTATCCGGCCCCGGAGCGCGGCGGTTCGGCAAGCATCGCCGTGGGTTTCCACGGCGCGGATCGGCGTCACGCCGGCAAGGGGCAGGAAGTGGGCACATCGTCGGCGAGGCGCGGCAGTTTCTGGCGCAGCGACTGGTTCGTGGGCGTCCTGGTGGTGGTGGCGGTCATCGCGCTGCAGGCCTCCACGGACGTCCTGAGCGGCCTGGAGCGCCGCTTCTACGATTTCGCGAGCACGGCCACGGGGCGGCAGCCCTCGCAGAAGGTCGCGATCATCGCCATCGACGACTACAGCATCGGCAACATCGGCCAGTGGCCCTGGCGCCGCGACGTGCACGCCGAGCTGATCGACCGCCTCGCCGAAGGCAAGGCGAAGACCATCGTGGAAATGGTCAACTTCGCGGAGCCGCAGAGCGACCGCGGCCTGCCCTACATCCGCAAGATCAAGGAGACGCTGGCGCCCGCCGCCGGCCAGCCCGCCGTCGACGAAGCCGCCAAGGTGATCGCCGAGGCGGAGCAGAAGCTCGATTACGACGCGCGCCTGGCCGCCAGCATCGCCAAGGCGGGCAACGTGCTCCTCACTTCCTTCTTCACGCTCGGGGAGCCCCTGGGCAAGCCGGACCGGCCGCTGTCCGCCGCCGCGCTGAAGAGCGCGCTGGACGACAACCAGGCCTTCTCCGTTCCCAGCGTGGCCAACACGCAGCCGATCGAGTCCATCGCCAACGCGGCGGCGGGCATCGGGCAGCTGAACCTGCTGAACGACGTCGACGGCGCGGTGCGCTGGAACCCGCTGCTGGTCAACTACTACGGCAAGGCGGTGCCTTCGCTCGCGCTGCTGGCGACCGCCAAGAGCCTGAACCTGTCGATGGCCGACATCCGCCTGAACCCGGGCGACTCGGTGCAGGTGGGACGCCTGCGCGTGCGCACCGACGAAGTCGCGCGCGTGCTCCCGCAGTTCTACAAGCCGAAGGCGGACGGCTCCTCGCCCTTCACCGTCGACTCCTTCTACGACGTGCTCACGGGCAAGATCCCGGCCTCCAAGTACGCGGACAAGATCGTCCTGATCGGCGCCACGGCGCAAGGCGTGGGCACGCAGGCGCCCGTGCCGGGCTACGCCGCGGTGACGCCCGTGGAGATGCTGGCGCACATGACGTCCAGCATCCTCAGCGAGCACTACATCGTCGCGCCCTCGTGGGGCACCTGGGCGGCGCTCGGGGCCTTCCTGCTGGTGGCCGGCTACGTCGTCGCGGTGCTGCCGCGCCTCTCGGCCGGCATGGGCGGCGGCGTGACGGCGCTCTTCTTCGTCGTGCTGCTCGCGGCGGAGTATGGGCTGCTGGCCGGCGGCGCGACCTGGGTGCAGCTGGTGTTCCCGGCGGCGCTGCTGCTGATCGGGCACATCGCGCTCACGACCAAGCGCTTCCTGATCACCGAAGCCGGCAAGGTGAAGGCCGACGAACAGTCCGCCGAGACCAACCGCATGATGGGCCTCGCCCTGCAGGGCCAGGGCCAGCTGGACATGGCCTTCGACCGCTTCCAGCGCGTGCCGGTGAGCGACGAGCTCATGGCCAACCTGTACAACCTGGCGCTGGACTTCGAGCGCAAGCGCCAGTTCAACAAGGCCGAAGCGGTGTACGAGCACATGGCCCGCTACAACCGCAAGTACAAGGACATCGAGGCCAAGCTCGCGCGGGCGAAGAACCTGTCCGAGACCGTCATCCTGGGTGGCGGCGGCAGCCATCCCGGCGGCACGATGCTGCTCGCGGACGGCGCGGTGGAGAAGCCCTTCCTCGGGCGCTACCAGGTGGAGAAGGAGCTGGGCAAGGGCGCCATGGGCGTCGTGTACCAGGGCCGCGACCCCAAGATCGGCCGCGTGGTGGCGATCAAGACGATGGCGCTGTCGCAGGAGTTCGAGGGCGACGAGCTGGTGGACGCGCGCGAGCGCTTCTTCCGCGAAGCCGAAACGGCGGGCCGCCTGCAGCACCAGAACATCGTCACCATCTTCGACGCCGGCGAGGAACACGACCTCGCCTACATCGCGATGGAGTTCCTCAAGGGCCGCGACCTCGTGGACCACTGCAAGGACGGCAACCTGCTGCCGGTGCCGCAGGTGCTGTCCATCGTCGCGCGCGTGGCGGAGGCGCTGGCCTACGCGCACAAGCAGCACGTGGTGCACCGGGACATCAAGCCGGCCAACATCATGTACGAGCCGGACTCGGACACGGTCAAGGTCACCGACTTCGGCATCGCCCGCATCACGGATGCCAGCAAGACCAAGACCGGCCTCGTGCTGGGCACGCCCAGCTTCATGTCGCCCGAGCAGATCGCCGGGCGCAAGGTGGACGGCCGCTCCGACCTGTATTCCCTGGGCGTGACGCTGTACCAGATGCTCACGGGCGTGCTGCCCTTCCGCGGCGACTCGATGGCGGAGCTGATGTACAAGATCGCCAACCAGGAGGCGCCGGACCTGCGCGAGATCCGCAAGGACCTGCCCGAGCGGCTGGCGCAGGTGGTGGCCCGCGCCCTGGTCAAGAAGCCGGACCTGCGCTACCAGGACGGCGACGAATTCGCGCGGGACCTGCGCGCCGTGCTGGCCGGCATGCCGGCGGGGACGGGCGGCAGCACCGCGAAGGCTGCCTCGGCGCCCGCACCCGCCGATGCCGAGGACCGCACCGTTGCTTTCCGCGCTGCCGAAGCCGCGCCAGTGATGGCGGCAGGCAACGCTTTCGTGTCAGGTTCGGCATCCCCCGGCTATGATGCGTCCCAGAAGGACGAGCAGGTGCCGGGGGCGTCGCTCGACAAGACCACCGTGATGAACAAGTCGGGGGCTCAGGAGAGGCCCCAGGCCGGCGGCGGGAAGACCGGCCAGGAGCCTTGACCCGCGAACTATGAACTACGAGTTTTGCTTCCGCACGGACCCGGGTCTCGCGCGGGAAAACAACGAGGATTCCGTCACCGTCGACGAGCCGACCCGCCTCGGGATCCTCGCGGACGGCATGGGAGGCTACAACGCCGGCGAAGTCGCCAGCGGCATGGCCACGACCTTCATCAAGTCGGAGCTCGGTCGCTGGCTGGCCCAGGCGGGCCGCCACGCCAACGCGCGCGAGGTGCGCCGGGCGATGGAGATCTGCGTCGACAACGCCAACCGCTCCATCTTCAACGCCGCCAACTCCAACCCGCAGTACAGCGGCATGGGCACGACCCTCGTGGTGGGCGTGTTCCAGGACGGCCGGCTGATGCTGGGACACATCGGCGACTCGCGCTGCTACCGGCTGCGTTCCGCGCACCTGGAACAGATCACCAAGGACCACTCGCTGCTGCAGGAGCAGATGGACGCGGGCCTGATCACGCCGGAGCAGGCCGCGACCTCCACCAACAAGAACCTCGTCACGCGCGCCCTCGGCGTCGAGGACGCGGTGCTGCTCGAGGTGAACGAGCACAAGGTGGAACCCGGCGACCTGTACTTGATGTGCTCCGACGGCTTGTCCGATATGCTGGACGACGATGCCATCTCGCAGATCCTCACCGGGGACGGATCGCTGGAACAGAAGACGGTGCAATTGATCGATGCGGCGAACGCCAACGGCGGTCGCGACAACATTTCGGTGCTGCTGGCGCAAGCAAGCAGCGGCTCCAAGAAGCGCGGGCTGATCTCACGCTGGCTGGGTCAATGAGCCGCAGGAATTACTACAGGCTAGAGAACTGAATCAGAGGAGTCGGCCATGCCGAAGATGATCGTTTCGATCGACGGTGTCGTCATCAAGGAAGTACAGCTGACGAAGGACCGGACGACGCTCGGACGGCGCCCGTACAACGACATCGTGATCGACAACCTCGCGGTGTCCGGCGAGCACGCCGTGCTGCAGTTGACGGGCAATGAGGTCTACCTCGAGGACCTGAACAGCACGAACGGCACGTACGTGAACGGCAAGGCGGTGAAGAAGCAGTTGTTGCAAAACAACGACACCGTCGAGATCGGGAAGTACAAGATCAAGTTCATCAACGAGGCGCCCGGCGCGACCTTCGAGAAGACCATGATCATCAAGCCGGGCATGGTGCCGCCCATGCCGGCGAAGCCCGGCGCGGCACCCGCGGGGGCGCCTGCCGCTGCGACCGCCGCCGCGCCTGCCGCCGCCAAGCCCGCCGGGGCCGGCGCGGAAGCCGTCAACGCCAGCATCAAGGTGCTCTCCGGCGCCGCGGCGGGCCGCGAGGTGCCGCTGGTGAAGGTCGTGACCACGATCGGCAAGCCCGGCGTCGCCGTGGCCGCCATCACCAAGCGTGCCCATGGCTTCGTCGTCGCGCACGTCGAAGGCTCCAACAAGCCGACCCTCAACGGCACGGCCATCGGCCCGGAGCCGGTGGCGCTGAAGAACGGCGACATGCTGGAGCTCGCGGGCACGCAGATGCAGTTCCTGCAGGCGACCTGAGCGCCCGCCGCCGCGCGCCCGCCGCATGGGGACGCTCGCCCGGCACTGGCCGCGCATCGCGATCACGCTGGCTCCGCTGGTGTTCGCGCTGCTGCACGCCATCGGCGCTCTGCCCGTCGGCTTCCTGACCCGGCTCGACGCCGTCCTCTACGACGCGCGGCTGCGCGCGGCCATGCCGCGCACGCTGGACCCGCGCGTGGTGATCGTCGACATCGACGAGAAGAGCCTCGCGGAAGTGGGCCGCTGGCCCTGGGCGCGCAACAAGCTGGCGGTGATGATCGACGAGCTGTTCGACCGCCAGCAGGCGTCCATCGTCGGCTTCGACGTGGTGTTCGCGGAGCCCGACGACTCCTCCGGCCTGCGCCGCCTGCGTGAACTCGCCGAAGGCGAGCTGAAGGAGACGGCGGGCTTCCAGCAGCGCCTGGCGCAGCTGCAATCCAGCCTCGACTACGACGCCGCCTTCGCGCACGCCCTGGAGAAGCGCCCGGTCGTCCTCGGCTACTACCTCACGAGCGACCGCGACGGCCGCAAGAGCGGCGTGCTGCCGAAGCCGGTGCTCCAGCGCGAGAACCTGCAGGGCCGGCCGATCTCCTTCTACAGCTTCGACGGCTACGGCTCCAACATCCCGCAGCTCGCGCAGGCGGCGCCGGTGGCGGGCTACTTCAACTCCATCACCGACACCGACGGCGTGGTGCGCTCGATCCCGCTGGTGGCGGAGCACGGCGGCGCCTACTACGAGTCGCTCGCGCTCGCCATGTTCCGCGTGATGGCGGGCCAGCCGACGGTGGAGCCCGGCTTCCCGCGCGACCGCTTCGTGAGCCGCAGCTACGGCGGGCTGGAAAGCATCGTGCTGAAGCTCGGCGAACGCCGCCTCGCGATCCCCGTGGACGACAAGGTGGCGACGCTCGTGCCTTTCCGCGGTCCGGGCGGGCCGGCGGGCAAGTCCTTCCGCTACGTGTCGGCCTCGGACCTGCTCGCGAAGCGCCTGGCCCCCGGCGAGCTGAAGGACAAGATCGTGCTGGTGGGCACCACCGCGCCCGGCCTGCTGGACCTGCGGGTGACGCCGGTGGCGGAGACCTACCCCGGCGTGGAGATGCACGCCAACCTGATCTCGGGGCTCATGGAAGGGCGGCTGTACGTCAAGCCGGACTACGCCGTGGGCTACGAAGTCGTGGTGCTGCTGGTCGCCGGCCTGGCCCTCGCCTTCCTGCTGCCGCTGCTCTCCGCCACGGTCGCCGTGCTGGTGAGCGTCGGCGTGGTCGCCCTGCTGCTCGCACTGAACTACTGGCTGTTCGCGTCGTACGGCCTCGTGATGCCGCTGGCGGGCGGGCTGGTGATGGCGGGCCTCGCGTTCGCGCTGAACATGAGCTACGGCTACTTCGTCGAGAGCCGCAGCAAGCGCGAGCTGGCCAACCTGTTCGGCACCTACGTGCCGCCGGAGCTGGTCGACGAGATGGTGAAGGACCCGGACAGCTACAGCATGAAGGCGGCGAGCAAGGAGCTGACCGTCATGTTCTGCGACATGCGGGGCTTCACCAAGATGTCCGAGAAGATGGAGCCCACGCAGCTGCAGGAGCTGCTGAACGCCGTCTTCAGCCGCCTCACGGACATCATCCGCGCCAACCGCGGCACCATCGACAAGTACATGGGCGACTGCGTCATGGCCTTCTGGGGCGCGCCCGTGGACACGCCCAACCACGCGGAGCTGGCGGTGAAGTCCGCGATGGAGATGTCGCGGGCCGTGCACGAGATCAACGCGGAGCACCGCGCCAAGGGCATTCCGGAGATCGGGGTCGGCGTCGGCATCAACACCGGCACCATGTGCGTGGGCGACATGGGCTCCGACATCCGCCGCAGCTACACGGTGATCGGCGACGCGGTGAACCTGGGCTCCCGCCTCGAAGGCCTGTCCAAGGTCTACGGCGTCGACATCGTGGTGAGCGAGTCCGCGCGCCAGCAGGCGCGCGAGTTCGCCTGGCAGGAGCTGGACCGCGTGCGCGTGAAGGGCAAGGAGCAGGCGGTGGGCATCTTCTACCCCGTGGCTGTCGCCCGGGAGCTGGAAAAATCCACGTCCGACGAGCTCAAGACCTGGGCGGCGTTCCTCAAGGCGTACCGCGCGCAGGACTGGGACCAGTGCGACCTGCAGCTGCTCAACCTCCACCGGCTGGGCGCCAAAAAGTACCTTTACGACCTGTACTCCGAACGTGTAGCCTCCATGAGGTTGCTGCCTTTCGACCCGGGCTGGGACGGCGCGACCAATTTCGAGACGAAATAGAGAGAGGGCGCGCGAGATGAGGGTGCGGGTGCTGGGCTGTTCCGGCGCGATCGCGAAGGACTGCCGTACCACGTCCTTCCTGATCGACGGCGACCTGCTGGTCGACGCCGGCACGGGCGTCGGCGACCTCTCGCTGGACGAGATGCGCGGCGTGCGCCACGTCCTCCTCACGCATTCCCACCTGGACCACGTCGCGGCCCTGCCGCTGATGATCGACTCCGTCGCCTCGCAGCTGGACGAGCCGATCCACGTGCACGCGCTGCCCGGCACCATCGCCGCGCTCAAGACGCACGTGTTCAACAACGTGATCTGGCCCGACTTCAGCCGCATCCCCTCGCCGCAGGCACCCTTCGTCGCCTTCCACGAGATCCAGGTCGGCCAGGTGCTGGAGCTCCAGGGCAAGGCCATCGAGGTGCTGCCCGCGGTGCACACGGTCCCGGCCTGCGGCTACGCGGTGACGGCGGGCGGCGGCTGCTGGGTGTTCACCGGCGACACGGAGCGCAACCCCGCGTTCTGGCGCCGCCTGAACCAGCTCGATGTCGCCGCCCTCGTGATCGAGACCGCCTTCTCCAACCGCGAGATCGACCTCGCGAAGCGCAGCCTCCACCTCTCGCCGCAGGTCCTCGCCGAGGAGCTGGACTGCATCGACAAGAACAAGACCTTCCCGATCTTCATCACGCACACCAAGCCGGCGGAGACCGAGCTGATCATGACGGAGATCCAGCGGTTCGACCAGACGCAGCCGTTCGGGCCGGACGTGAGCCATGACATCCGCTGGCTGCGCGCGGGCCAGGAATTCGACCTATGAGCGCAGTGCTGAAGAACCGCGACAGCGAGCAGGAATTTCTCTCCTCGCAACAGCTGCCGCCCGAGAAGCGCGGCGTGTCCTTCGAGGCGCTGTTCTTCCGCCAGCTGCAGGCCGTCACCACGCGCATCCACGCCACCGAGCACATCGACGAGATCATGCTCGAGGCGAGCCAGGACATCTGCAAGCTGTTCAACGCCGACCGCCTCACGCTGTACGCCGTCAACGAGGACCGCAGCGCCATCGTCTCCAAGGTCAAGACCGGCCTGAACACGAGCCGCGACCTGAAGCTGCCGATCAGCGCGCAGTCCATCGCCGGCTACGTCGCGCATTCCAGGGAGATGGTGAACATCTCCGACGTCTACGACGACGAGGCCCTCAAGCGCATCCACCCGAGCCTGTCCTTCCTGAAGGAAGTGGACAAGCGCTCCGGCTACCGCACCAAGCAGATGCTGGTGGTGCCCATCCTCGACGGCACCGTGCTGCACGGCGTGCTGCAGGTGATCAACAACAAGAGCGACCAGCCCTTCGGCGACCTCGAGGTCGAGGGCGCGACGCAGCTTTGCAAGACGCTCGCCACGGCCATCCACCAGCGCATGCAGCGCGAGGCCGACGGCGCGCGCCGCAAGGCCACCAAGTACGACGGCCTGATCGCCGACGGCGTGCTCACGCACGAGGAGTTGCAGGCGGCGGTGCTGAAGGCGCGCGAAGACGCGATCCCGGTCGACGAGGTGCTGATGGACGACTACTCCATCAAGCCGGCGCAGATCGGCGCGTCGCTCGCGAAGTTCTTCGGCGTGCCCTACGAGGCATCGAACCCCGGGCGCATCCGCGTCGAGGCGCTGCAGGGGCAGCTGAAGCCCGAGTTCGTGATGGAGCAGGGCTGGATCCCGCTGGAGGAAGGCCCCGAGGGACTGGTCGTGATGTGCCTCGACCCGGAGGCCGTGCGCGGCTCGCGCATCGTGCCGCAGGTCTTCCCGCGCAACGCGAAGATCGCCTGGCGCGTCACGACGCAGAGCGACTTCAACCAGACGCTCAACCAGCTCTGGGGCTCGCAGGACAGCGGCCAGTCGGTCGAGGAACTGCTCGCCGACCTCAACGCGCCGCTGGACGACGAAGGCGAGGACGGCTCCACGCTCGAATCCGCCGCGGCGGACAACGAGCTGGTCAAGTTCGTCAACAAGATCATCATCGACGCCTACCACCAGCGCGCCTCGGACATCCACATCGAGCCGCTGCCGGGCAAGGCCAAGACCGGCATCCGCTTCCGCATCGACGGCTCGCTCATGCCCTATGTGGAGGTGCCCGCGCACTTCCGCCAGGCGCTGGTCACGCGCCTGAAGATCATGTGCGACCTCGACATCTCCGAGAAGCGCAAGCCGCAGGACGGCAAGATCAAGTTCAAGCGCTTCGGGCCGCTCGACATCGAGCTGCGCGTGGCCACCATCCCCTCCGCCGGCGGCGTCGAGGACGTGGTGATGCGTATCCTCGCCGCCGGCGAGCCGATCCCGCTGGAGAAGCTGGGACTCACGCCGCACAACCGCGAGAACCTCGAGGCGACCGTGAGCAAGCCCTACGGCCTGTTCTACGTGTGCGGCCCCACCGGCTCCGGCAAGACGACGACGCTGCACTCGGTGCTGAAGTTCCTCAACACGCCCGAGACCAAGATCTGGACCGCGGAAGACCCGGTCGAGATCACGCAGAAGGGCCTGCGCCAGGTGCAGGTGAACAAGAAGGCCGGCATCGACTTCGCGATGGTGATGCGCGCCTTCCTGCGCGCGGACCCGGACATCATCATGGTCGGCGAGTCGCGCGACAAGGAAACGGTGGCCATGGGCGTGGAAGCCTCGCTCACCGGCCACCTCGTGTTCTCGACGCTGCACACGAACTCCGCGCCGGAGTCCATCACGCGCCTGCTGGACATGGGCATGGACCCGTTCAACTTCGCCGATGCGCTGCTGGGCATCCTCGCGCAGCGCCTGGCCAAGCGCCTGTGCGACTGCAAGGAGCACTACGCGCCCTCGCACGAGGAACTGCGCAGCTTCATCTCCGAGTACTCGCTGGACCTGAAGAACACGCAGGCCTGGAAGGACGACCCGGGCGGCGAGGCGCAGAAGCTGTACGAGGCCTGGGTGGACGAATACGGCGAGGACGGCTCGCTGAAGTTCTATCGCGCCGTCGGCTGCGACAAGTGCAACAAGACGGGCTACAAGGGCCGCGTCGGCCTGCATGAACTGCTGGTGGCCAACGACGAGATCAAACGCCTGATCCAGGAACGCGCCCGCGTGGCGGACATCTTCGTGGCCGCCGTCGCCGGCGGCATGCGCACGCTGAAGATGGACGGCATGGAAAAGATCCTCATGGGCCTGACCGACCTGAAGCAGGTTCGGTCCGTGTGCATCCGCTAACCGACCAAATTTGTCAGCCGAAACGACGGTTTACGTCGGCGACATCCAGTAAAGCACCCCTTGGGGTGCGCAAAAGTTCACGAAACCAGGTTGGCACACCGCTTGCACTACCTCCTCGCTTCTTCATCAACCCGGAGGTACTCAATGAAGCGTCAACTCCAACAGGGCTTTACCCTGATCGAACTGATGATCGTGGTCGCGATCATCGGTATCCTGGCTGCCGTGGCCCTGCCCGCGTACCAGGACTACACCAAGCGCGCCAAGATGTCCGAGGTGATCCTCGCGGCGTCCGCCTGCCGCACCACCATCACCGAGGTGTACCAGTCCGGTACGTCCGTCTCCATGACCCCGAACTCCTGGGGCTGCGAGTCGACGACCCAGGCTGCGTCCAAGTACGTGTTCCGCGTGCTGACCGACGCCAACGGCCGCATCTTCGTCACCCCGACCGAAATCGCCAGCGACCTGAACGGCACCACCGTGTCCCTGGTCCCGGCCGACTCCGGCGGCGGCGCGATGACCTATACCAACAGCGCGCAGACCATCAACCGCTGGCTCTGTGGCAGCACGGCGCTGGGCACCACCACGCCCCCGAAGTACCTGCCCGGTTCCTGCCGCGGCTGATCTGCCATGCAGATGCAAGAAGGGGCCGTCCGGCCCCTTTTTTACGTGGGCTCCGGGCAACGCGCCCCGGAAGTGGCGGAAGAGGCTTCCCGTACACTTCCCGAGGTGGAGTTGACGATCCTGATGCCCTGCCTCAACGAGGCGCGTACGGTGGGCCAGTGCGTCCGCGCCGCCCGCGACTACCTGGCGCGGTCCGGGACCTCAGGCGAGGTGGTGGTGGCCGACAACGGCTCCACCGACGGCTCGCGCGAGATCGCGGAAGCGGCCGGCGCGCGCGTGGTCCCGGTGCCCCAGCGCGGCTACGGTGCCGCGCTGCTCGGCGGCATCGCGGCGGCCCGCGGTCAGTACGTGATCATGGGCGACGCGGACTGCAGCTACGATTTCACCAACCTCGACGGCTTCGTGGAGCGGCTTCGCTCCGGTGACCGGCTCGTCATGGGCAACCGCTTCCGCGGCGGCATCGACGAGGGCGCCATGCCCTTCCTGCACCGCTACCTGGGCAACCCCGTCCTGAGTTTCATCGGCCGGCTGTTCTTCCGCACGGACATCGGCGACTTCCATTGCGGCATCCGCGGCTTCCATCGGGATTCGGTGAGCTCCCTGGGCCTCGTGAGCACCGGGATGGAGTTCGCGAGCGAGATGGTGGCCAAGGCGGCCCTTGCAGGACTGCCGATCGCCGAGGTGCCGACCCGGCTGCGCCCCGACGGCCGTGACCGCCCGCCCCACCTGCGCACCTGGCGCGACGGCTGGCGGCACCTCAAGTTCCTGCTGCTGTTCTGCCCGCGCTGGCTGTTCCTCTATCCCGGCGTCCTGCTTGCGGTGGCGGGACTCCTCGGCTTCACTTGGCTCCAGCAGCCGCTGGGCCACGATGGGCAAGACGTACGGATCCACACGCTGCTCTACATGGCGGGCGCGATGGTGCTCGGTGTGCAGTTGGTGCAGCTGGCGGTTCTCACGAAGTGGCTTGGGGTGCTCTCCGGCATCGTGCCACCGCCCGCCTGGCTGCGCCGCTCTCAGCCCCTCCTCAAGCTGGAATTCGGACTCGTGGTCGGACTGGGGCTGTTCGCGATCGGACTGCTGTGGTCCGTCGGACTCTTGCAGCGTTGGGGGGGCTCCGGGTTCGGCCCGCTACCGCCCACCGAGGGCATGCGGGCCGCGATTCCCGCAGTCACCCTCATGATCATCGGCATGCAGGCGGTCGCCGGAACGCTGTTCGCGGCCGCGGTCGAGCTGGCCTGGCGGACGGGAAGGCAGAAGCGGGATGCGTGAGACGGACACGACACGCTGGGTGCTGCGGCGCGAGGGGTGGCTTGTGTGCCTGGCCGGCACGCTCGCCTTCGTGGCCATTCCCCTGTGGCTTGGCTACCTGGGAATCAGCTGGGACGCGCTGAACCACCACATCTACCTGGGATGGACGGCCGAGCACCCGCGTTTCGACCGCGACTACGTTGCCGCCGCGTACCAGTCCTACCAGTTCCCGTACCTGTACTGGCCTTTCTACAAACTCGCGATGTCGGGCGTGAGCGGCGCCACGGCGGGGATGGTCCTGGCGCTCCTGCATGCGTTGGCCATCCCCCCCGTATGGCTCATCGCACGCGCGACGATCCCGGGCGAGGACATGTTCGCTGCCGGCATGCGCACCATCGCGGTGGCGCTTGCGTTCATGAGTGGCCTGGTGTTGTCCCTGTTCGACACCACCGCCAACGACCTGCTGGCGAGTATCCCGCTGCTGTGGGCGTACGCGCTCGCACTGCAGCCCATCGCGGACCCGAAGGCCTCCGCGTTGCGTGGCGCGGTGTTGTCCGGGGCGCTTGCCGGCGTCGCGCTGGCATTCAAGCTGAGCAACGGCTTTCTGGTCGTCGCCTTGCCGGTGCTCTGGCTATGGACCGGCGGGTCGCTGCCTGCGCGCGCGGGACGCTGCATCGTCGCCGGATGTGCCCTGCTCGCGGGGTTCGTGGCGTGCTACGGCTACTGGGGCTGGCAACTCTGGACCCACTTCGGCAATCCCATGTACCCGTTGTATGACGGCGTGTTCGAGCCCATGCGCGCGTTCCTGGGCTGGCAGCCATGATCCGCTTCCAGCCCGACACGCTCCCGCAGGCGCTCCTGCGTTTCTTCGACATGGCTGCGCCGGACGCAAACGTGTACGTCGAGATCCCCGCGCCGGACATCCGCTTCGCGGCGATCGTGATCCTGGCTGCGGTCGCCCTGTTCGCCTGGCGTCGCCTCGGCCCCGGCCGGAGTGCGTTGTTCGCAATGCTGGGCGTGCTGCTGGTGTCCACCATCACCTGGCTGGCGAGCACCGGCAATGGACGCTACTTCATACCGCTGCTCGTGGTCGCGGGGCCGCTCGCGGTGGGCCTGGTCTGCGCCTTGCCGCTGACGCGCGCCTTCCGCGCCACCTTGGCGGTGGGGCTGCTGGCCGGACAGGCATTCGTCCTTTCGCAGCAGCCGCCCTGGAACACCTGGACGGTGATGCACTGGAAGGACGGCAGCTACTTCGAGGTGAACCTCGGCCCCGAGGAGAAGGACGCTCCGCCGACCACGTACGGGAGCTTGTCGCTGCTCACGTACTCGCTGATCGCACCTCAATTCCCGGCCGGCACGCGCTGGATCAACCTGTACACCGAACCCGTGACGACGCTCGCCGCAGAGCGCACCGACGCTTTCCTCAGGCAGGCGGCTGCGGAAGGGCCCGTCAAGGTGATCACGCCTTCGCTGCCTTGGGCGAGCCGACCCGATGGAACGCCGAATGCGGAGGTGATCGCCGCATGGAACCGCTTGATCGCCCCGCGCAAACTTCGCGTGCAGGGCCAGTGCCGCTATTTCGACTCCCCGGGCCTGCTGTTCATGGCCTTGCGGGACCGGGGGCCCCAGGAAGGACCCCCGCCCAAGCTCGGGTTCTGGACCTGCCCGGTCGTCTATGACCCGACGGTCGCATCCGCGGCGTCGAACCAGACCCCGCCCGTTCCGGCGCAGGTCCAGGACGCACTTGCCAAGCTGGGTGATCTGTGCCCCCGGTTCTTTCCCCAGGGGGAAATGCAGTTGCGGCGATTGAGCGATGGGTGGGTGCGCAACTACTCCTCCCAGACGCGCGCCTACGTGCTGGACAACGGCGAGGTCTGGTATCACTTCTGGCGGGCGTTGAACCCGGTCCGCGTCGGGAAGTCCGCGGAACTGCTCGCCGGCGAGGTACAGCTCGATTGCATGGGCGTGCGCTCGGACGGAGCGTGGAGGACCGGGGCGCGTTGATGGACGACGCAGCGGCCGGCGACCGGACCTCCGGCGGTACGCCGGCGTGTGCGCCGCTGGTGGTCGCGGTGGTGGTCACGTTCAACCCTGGCCCAGAACTGCACGCGCACCTGCTCGCCATCCGGGAGCAGGTCGCGCAGGCCATCGTCGTGGACAACGGTTCAAGCCAGGCAGCGGCCATCCGCGAGGTTTGCGAGGCGACCGGCTGCGAGTTCGTCGGCAACGCGGCGAACCGGGGCCTCGCTGCGGCGCTGAACCAGGGCGCGGAACTCGCGCTCGCCCGGGGCGCCACGTGGCTCGCCACTTTCGACCAGGACAGCCTCGTGCCCGCCGCAGCTGTGCAGAGCCTGCTGGATGCGGCGGAGACCCATCCCGCACCTGCTTCCATTGCGATCCTGGCGGTGTCGCACGCGGACCGCGGTACCGGGCGCGCGTACCACCACCCGTCGGACGTCCTGCAGGAGGGAGCGCGGTGGCGCGAACTGCGCACCACCATCACCTCCGGCAGCCTGGTGCGCTGCGCAACCCTCCGGCAGCTCGGGCTCTTCGAGGAGCGGCTCTTCATCGACTGCATCGACCACGAGTTCTGCCTGCGGAGCCGGCGGCACGGCTGGCGGGTCGTGGAGGTACCCGCAGTGCTGATGCCGCATTCCCTCGGGGCATCACGCGTCCACAACATCCTCGGCCGACGCACGGTGGCCACCCACCACAGCCCGCTGCGGCGCTACTACATGACGCGCAACCAGCTCGAGGTGTTCGGCCGCCACCTGTTGTTCGACCCGGTCCTGTGCGCGCGCGCCCTGGCCACCCTCGCGGCAGTGAGCGTGTTCGTGCTGTTGCTCGAAGAGCAGCGGCTCGCGAAACTCGGCGCGATGCTGCAGGGCCTGGCCGATTTCGCCGCGCGCCGCTTCGGGCCGCGCGCATGAGCGAAGTGCACACCCGCGACGTCTGCGCCGTCGTCGTGAACTGGAACGGCTGGCGGGACACGGTCGGTTGCGTCGCAAGCCTGCTCGCCCTGGAGGAACCGCCGGGCCTGGTGGTCGTATGCGAGAACGGCTCGACCGATGGATCCGCGACGCAACTGCGCGACGCCCTCGTCGGAAGCGAAGGCGTGCACCTCCTTGTCCTGCCGCAGAACCTCGGCTACGCGGGCGGCCTGAACGCGGGCGTCGCCTGGGCGCGCCGGCACACGCAGGCGCGCTGGTTCTGGCTGCTGAACAACGACCTCTGCGCCCTGCCCGGGGCCTTGCGGGCCTTGCTCGACGCGCACCGGCAGGTACCGGATGCGGGGCTCGTCGGATCGGTGCTGCTGGAGTGGGACACCCCCTCTCCGGTGCAGGCCGTCGGCGGGCGCTACCTCAAATGGCTAGGGGTCGGCGTGCACGCGAAGGAAGCCCCGGACGCCCGCGACGACGTCAGTCTCGCGATGGACTACCCGGTCGGAGCTTCCCTGCTCGTGAGCGCCGCGTACCTGGACCGCGTGGGGCCCATGGAAGACGGCTATTTCCTCTACTACGAGGAGATCGACTGGGTCGAGCGCGGGCGGCGCCATGGGCTGCGTCCGGTGATCGCGCTGCGCAGCCGGCTGCGGCACAAGGAAGGCGCGAGCACGGGGTCGCAGGGCGGCGTGCGGAACAAGTCGCTGCTCTCCGAGCACCACGGCGTGGTGAACCGGCTGCGCGTCACGCGCAAGTTCTGGCCGCAGTACCTCCCCATCGTGTGGGCCAGCCTGTTCGCGGTCGCCGGCGACCGGGTGCTGCACGGCGAGTTCAGTCGCGCCGCCCTGGTCCTGCGCCTGATGTTTTCCCCCCGCCTCTGGTTGCGCTGAGGCCGGCGCCCAGGCCCAGCGCGCGCTGCGTCCGCTCGCTCACCTGCTCCCAGGTGAAGGCCCTGGCACGCTCCCTCCCACGCGCGGCGAGCTGGTCCCACAGCAGCGCATCGCCGGCGATGCGGCGCAGGGCCTGCGCGATCTCCTCGGGGGCGCGCGGGTCCGCGAGCAGCGCGTTGCCTTCGCCCGCGATCTCCGGCATCGAGGTGGTGGTGGACGTCACCACGGGTGTCCCGGTCGCCATCGCCTCCACCACCGGCAGGCCGAAGCCTTCGTGCAGCGACGGGAACACGAGCGCGGTGCACCGGTGGTACAGGCCCAGCAGCGCCTCGTCGTCGACGGGGCCCGAGAAGCGGACCCATTCACCCAGCGAGAGCGCGCGGACGTGGTCCATCGTGAAGGCGTCGGGTTCGCCGGTGAACACCAGGCGGAACTCGCCGGCCAGGCCGGACTGCGCAAAGGCCCGCAGCAGCCCCTCGATGTTCTTGTGCCCCGCCCTTCGGCCGACGTGCAGGAAGAAGCGCTCGCGCTGCGCGCGCCCCGGGCCCGGCACGAACACCGGCGACACGCCGTTGCCCACCACGTGGACCCGCGCCGCGTCGACGCCGGACCATTCGACGATGTCCTGCTTCGAATACTCCGACACCGTCAGGATGCGCCACGCGCGGCGCGTCGCGGGACGCACGACGCTGGCGTAGTACAGGCGGCGCACCGCGGACGATTCCGCCGGGACGCGCAGGTGCACGAGGTCGTGGATCGTGAAGGCGAAGGGGATCGGGCTGCGCAGGGGCGGGTTGAAGCCCGGCGACAGGAAGCAGCCTTCGCGCAGCCCGGCGAGCGCCAGGGAGGAGGCGAGGGGGTCGACGAGCGACAGCTTGGGCCCGGCGATCCGCAGCGGCACCACGCCGGGCAAGCGGGCCTGCAGTTCCGCCGAGAACCGGCCGATGCCGTGGTTTCCGTTCCAGCGAGGATCGAAGTAGATGGGCGGCTGCACTTGCGGGCCGAGTGTAGCTGCGATGCCGGAGCCCCTGATAGCATCTCGTCCCGATGCCGCACGCGCTCGTCGATTCGCAGGTCCGCTACGTCCACGAGTGGCTCACCGAGTGGGGTGGCTCCGAGGACGTCACGCGCGCCATGCTGCAGGCTCTGCCCGGGGCGGCGCTGCACGCCACCATCGACTTCCTCTCCGAGGCCAACCGCGCGAAGTTCGGCGGCGTGCCGATCCGCACCACCTTCCTGCAGCAGGCACCGTGGGCGCGCACGCGCTTCTGGAACTACCTGCCGGTCACGCCGCTCGCGGTGGAGACGCACGACCTGCGCGGCGCGGACGTGATCGTCTCGAGCTCGCATGCCTTCGCCAAGGGCGTGCTCACCACGGCCGAACAGATGCACGTGAGCTACGTGCATTCGCCCATGCGCTATGCCTGGGACCTGCACCACGAGTACCTCGCCGACTACCGCCTCGACCGGGGCGCGAAGGGGCTGCTCGCGCGCTACATGTTCCACCGGCTGCGGCAGTGGGACCGGCAGACCGCGAACAACGTCGACCTCTTCCTCGCCAACTCGCGCCACGTGCAGCGGCGCATCTGGCGCACCTACAGGCGCGTCGCGCAGGTGCTGTACCCGCCGGTGTCGGTGTCCCGGTTCCGCTACGAGCCGGCGAAGGGCGACCACTACGTCACCGTGTCGCGGCTCGTGTCGTACAAGCGCATCGACCTGCTGCTCGCCGCCTTCCGCGCGATGCCCTCGCGCAAGCTGGTGGTCGTCGGCGACGGGCCGGAGATGCCGCGGCTGCGCGCCATGTGCCCGCCCAACGTGCAGCTGATGGGGTTCCAGGACGATGCCGTCGTGCAGGAGCAGATGGGCAGCGCGCGCGCCTTCCTGTTCGCGGCCCACGAGGACTTCGGCATCTCGCCGGTGGAGGCGCAGGCCTGCGGCACGCCGGTGATCGCGTACGGCGTGGGCGGCTCGCGCGAGACGGTGCGCGACCTGCGCACCGAGGTGCGGCCCACCGGCCTGCTGTTCGACGAGCAGACGCCCGCCGCGCTGCAGGCGGCCGTGGAGGCGTTCGACGGCGCCGCGGTCGATCCGCGGGACTGCCGCCGTTGGGCGGAAGGCTTCGACGAAGCCGTGTTCCGGGACAGGTTCCGCGCCATCGTGGAACAGGCCTGGTCGGCGTGGCGCCGCGATCCCTCTTCGGTGGAAGCGGCGCTGGTCCCCGGCGGCGGGCTGCAGTCGCCGCCCCGCGAACTCCTGGCGTGAACCGGCGGTGAAGGGCGACTCCCTGTCCTGGCGCGTGGCGCTGGCCTTCGCACTGGCCGCGCTGCCCTGGCTCAACCCGCTCTCGCGCGGGCCTTCGCCTTCGGCGACGCCCTGGATGGCGAGTGCGGTGTGCGGCATCGCCTTGTGGATCCTCGCGGCCACGGGCGCATCGCGGCCGAGGATTCCGCGCGGCCTCGCCGTGATCGCTTTCGCGCTCGTGGCCTGGGCCGCGCTCGCCCACCTGCCCGTGCGGCCGGAGGTCGCGATGCTCGCCGGCGGGCTGCTGCTGCTGGTGCTCGCCGCGGGCTTCGCGCCCGTGCCGGAGCTCGCGCGGGGGATGCAGGCCGGCTTCCTGTTCGCCGCCGCGGCGAGTGCCGTGCTGGGCCTCGTGCAGTACTTCGGCCTGTCGCCGCTGCTCGCCCCCTGGAGCAACACGGCGGAGGCGGGCGAGGCGTACGCGAACCTGCGCCAGCCGAACCAGTACGCCACGCTGTGCTGGATCGGGGGTGCCATCGTGCTGTTCGGCACCTTGCGGCTGCACCGCGCCGCGGCAATGGCGCTGCTCGTGCTGCTGGCGGCGGGCAGCGCGGCTTCCGTCTCGCGCACCGGGCTGCTGCAAGGCCTGGTGCTCACCCTGCTGGCGGCCTGGTGGCCCGGCCCGCGGCGCGAGCGCCTGCAGCTGTGCGCGGTCGCCGCGATCGCGTACTTCGCGGCCACGGTGCTGCTGCCGGTGGCGCTCGATGCGGCGACGGGCGCCACTCCGGCGCGTACGCTGTGGGGGCGCCTGAGCGGCGGCAATCCCTGCAGCAGCCGCGTGGTGCTCTGGTCCAACGTGCTGCACCTGATCGCGCAGAAGCCGATCGCGGGCTGGGGCTGGGGCGAGCTGGATTTCGCGCACTTCACCACGCTCTACGCGGGCCCGCGCTTCTGCGACATCCTGGACAACGCCCACAGCCTGCCGCTGCACGTCGCCGTGGAGCTCGGCGTACCGGCGGCGGTGCTGGTGTGCGCGATCGCGGTCATCTGGACCTTGCGGCAGAGGCCGTGGTCGGAAGGGGTGCCGCGGCGCCAGCTCGCCTGGGCCTTGCTGGCACTGGTCGTCCTGCACAGCCTGCTGGAGTACCCGCTCTGGTACGGGCCGTTCCAGGTCGCCTCCGGCGCGGCGCTCGGATGGTTGCTGGTGCGGCCGCAAGCGCTCGACGCGCCCGCCCGGCCGCGGGCCCCTGCTTTCGCGCTCGCCGCCGTGCTGCTGGCCGCCACCGGCTATGCCGCCTGGGACTACACCCGCGTGAGCCAGATCTACCTGCCGCCGGAGCGCCGGGTGGAGCGTTGGGCCGACGACACGCTGCAGGTCGCGCGGCAGTCCTGGCTGTTCCGCGGCCCGGCGCGCTTCGCGGACCTCACGCTGGACACGCCCGGGCGGGCGAACGCGCAGCGCATGCACGCCCTCGCCCTCGACGTGCTGCACTACTCGCCGGAGCCGCGGGTGATCGAGCGCGCCATCGAGAGCGCGACGCTGCTGGGGCGCGACGACGAGGCGGTGGCGCTGCTCGCGCGCTACCGCGCGGCCTTTCCTTCGGACTACGAGGCGTGGCGGCGGGCGCAGGGGCTGGCGGCGCCGTAGGGTGGCCGGCGGAACGCCGGGACGGTGAGCGGAGCGAACCCCACCGCTCAGGGCGCGACGTAGCTCCCCGACTTCCCCCCGTGCTTTTCCAGCAACTTCACTTCCGCGATCGTCATGCCGCGATCCACGGCCTTGCACATGTCGTAGATCGTGAGAAGTGCAACGTTCACGGCGGTCAGCGCTTCCATCTCGACGCCCGTCGGGCCCACGGTCTCGGCCGTCGCCGTACAGGTCACGGCGCCCGGTCCGTCGCCCTGCGCCGGCTGCACCTCGAATTCCACCGCCACCCGGGTGAGAGGGATGGGATGGCACAGGGGGATCAGATCGCTCGTGCGCTTGGCGCCCTGGATGCCGGCGATGCGCGCGATGCCCAGGACGTCACCCTTCCTTGCAGTGCCGCTCTGGATCAGCGCGAGCGTAGCCGCTAGCATCTCGATACGGCCCCGGGCGACCGCGACCCGGTGCGTCGCGGGCTTCGCCGCGACGTCCACCATGTGGGCCTGTCCTTGTGCGTCGAAATGGGTCAATCCACTCATGCAGCAACCATCGCTTTCCGCTGAACATCATACGGCCTTCGCCTTCAAGCCCCGCCTGCGGGCCGCGGGCATCCACCTCGTGCTGAGCGTGCTCGTGGCGATCGCCACCGCGCTGCTCGTGTTCTCCTTCTGGTATCCCTGGCCCTACAACGAGCTTTCCGGCGGCCGCGAGCTGTTCCGGCTGGTCGTCGCCGTCGACATCGTGCTGGGCCCGCTGCTCACGTTCATCGTGTTCCAGCGCAGCAAGCCCCGGGCCGAGCTGCGGCGCGACCTCGCCGTGATCGTCGCCCTCCAGCTCGCGGGCCTCGCCTACGGCCTGTGGACCGTGCACCAGGCGCGCCCCGTGCACCTGGTGTTCGAGTACGACCGCTTCCGCGTCGTGCACCAGGTGGACATCCCGCGCGAGCTCGAGGCGGCCGTGCCGCCGGGCATCCCGCTGGCTCCGCTCGGCGGGCCCACGCCCCTGGTCCTGCGGCCTTTCCGCGATGCCGCGGAGCAGGGGGAATACACGATGGCGGCGCTGCAGGGGCTGCAGGTCTCCATGCGGCCGGAACTTTGGCAGCCCTACGAGGTCGGAACCGCACGGGTGCTCCAGGCCGCCAGGCCCGTGTCGCAGCTGAAGCAGCGCTTCCCGCAGCAGGGGGCCGCCATCGACGCGGCGCTGTCCCAGGCCGGCCGGGACGCCGCCGGTACGGTGTACCTGCCGCTGATCGCGCGCCAGGCCGTCGCATGGACCGTGCTGCTCGATGCGAAGAGCGCCGAGATCGTCGGCTACGTCCCGCTGGATTCGTTTTGAGCCTGTTCCCCTTCCCGCGCTGGCGTGCGCCGGTCGCCGCCGTCCTGGCCCTCGTGATGGCAGCCGCGCCCGTGCGCGCGCAGCTGCCGCAGCTGGGCGACACGGGCGACATGGGCACGTCGGCCGAGCGCAAGCTCGGCGAGCGCATCGCGCGGGAGCTGTACCGGGACCCGGACTACATCGACGATCCCATCCTGGTGGAGTACGTGCAGCGCCTGTGGCAGCCCCTGCTGGACGCGGCGCGCGGTCGCGGCGAACTCACTGCGGAACTCGACGAGCGCTTCGCCTGGCAGGTGCTCCTCGGCAAGGACCGCAGCGTCAACGCCTTCGCGCTCCCGGGCGGCTGGCTGGGGCTGCATTCGGGCCTGATCGCGGTCACCACGACCCGCGACGAACTCGCCTCCGTGCTGGCCCACGAACTGAGCCACGTGACGCAGCGCCACATCTCGCGCATGGTCACGCAGCAGAACCAGCAGGCGCCGTGGATGGTGGCGGCGATGATCCTGGGCGCGATGGCGGCCAGCAAGAACCCGCAGATGGGCGGCGCCATCGTCGCCGGCAGCCAGGGGCTGGGCGCGCAGCAGGCGCTGAACTTCTCGCGCGACATGGAGCGCGAGGCGGACCGCATCGGCTTCGGCGTCATGACCGCCGCCGGCTTCGAGCCGCAAGGCTTCGTGTCCATGTTCGAGAAGCTGCAGCAGGCCGCGCGCCTGAACGACAGCGGCGCCTACCCGTACCTGCGCACGCACCCCATGACGACGGAACGCGCGGCGGACATGCAGGCGCGCCAGCAGCTCGCCGCGCGCGCGCCCGTGCAGCCCACGCTGGAGCACGCGATGGTCGCGGCCCGCGCGCGCGTCATCTCCAACGCCGGCGTCGACGCCTTGCGGGGCATGGTGGCGGAGGCGGAGTCGGCTGGCCTCGCCTCGCAGCCGCGCCCCCGCCAGGCGGGCGCGCTCTACGCAGGCGCGCTGTCGGCGGCGCGCCTGCGCGATGCCGCCACCACGCGCCAGCTGCTCTCGCGGCTCGACACCGCCGCCGCGGGCGATGCGGAGGGCCAGCGCCTCGCGCGCCTGCTCGCCGCGGAGATCGCGCAGGCGCAGCAGGACTGGCCGCGCGTGCTGCAGCTGGTGGATCCGGCGAGCGATCGCCGGCCGGAGGTCCTGCTCGCCACGCAGGCCTGGACCCACACGGGCCGCTCGCGCGATGCCGCGCAACGCCTGCAGACGTGGGTCGCCGCGCAACCGCGCGATGCCGCTGCGTGGCAGCTGCTCGCTGCAGCGTACGGGGAGCAGGGCCAGGCCTTGCGCGGCGTCCGCGCCGAGGCGGAAGCGCGGGTGGCGCAACTCGACTACCGCGCGGCGATGGACCGCTTCCGCGCCGCGCAGGACATGGCGCGCAAGGCCACGGACCGCAGCGACTACATCGAGGCCTCGATCATCGACACCCGCGCGCGGCAGGTGGAATCACTTCTTCGCGAACAGTCGCTCGAGCGCTGACTCGATCACCATCCCGCAGACGGTGTACAGCACCGAGCCGACCAGCGCGGCGACGAAGCCGCGCACGAAGAAGCCGTCGAGCAGGGCCGAGGCGGCCCAGAAGACCAGAGCGTTGATCACGAAGAGGAAGAGGCCGAGCGTCAGCACCGTGACGGGCAGCGTGAGCAGCACGAGCACCGGCCGGACCACCGCGTTCAGCAGCCCGATCACCAGTGCCGCGAGCATGGCGGACGTGAACGACCGCAGCTCCACGCCGCTGTACAGGTAGGCCACGAACAGCAGCGCCGAGGCGCTGAGCAGCCACTTCGCGATCAGCTTCAGCATGGGCGCGGAGCATAGCACCGCGCCCCGCGGAGCCCTCAGTCGAAGGCGAGGAGGAACAGGGCGCCCAGGCTCATCATCGTGCCGGAGGCCCAGTTGCCGCCCTGGCCGGGCTGGTCCTGCTTGGGACGTCGCACGTCCAGCACGCGGGTCTCGCCGTGTTCCGCCATCAGGGTGCGGGTGAGTTCCGGCAGCGGGCCGCGTGCCAGGATGGGAGTGACCGTGTCACCGCGTGCCTGCAGCTGCGGGATCACCTGCTCGAACAGGCGGTCCGCCCACTTGGCGCGCCAGTTCTCGCGGGCGGAGTGGCTGACCCACTTGCTGATGCGGTGCGTCATGCGCGGCGCGCAGGCCACCAGCAGCCAGTGGGTCGGGGCCCCGTCGCCACCGGGCATGCGCTGCCGGGCGTAGGCGGGGTCGTCCAGGTACACGATCACCTTCTCCATGCGGCCTCCAGTCAGGTCTGGGCGCTGCTGCGGCGGCCGCGGCTGGCGAGCCAGCCGGCACCGAGCACGCCGGCGATGCACAGAGCATACGTGCTCCAGCGCGCGATGGCATTCGGGTCGAAGACATCGCGCAGCATCGGCTCGCTGACGATCATCTTGGCGGCCGTGAAGGCGAGGACGGCGGCGCCGGCCTGGATGATGATGGGGAAGCGCTCCACCAGCTTCAGCACCATCGTGCTGCCGAACACCACGATCGGGACGCTCACCAGCAGGCCGATCACCACCAGGTCGAAGGAGCCGTGGGCCGCGCCGGCGACACCCAGCACGTTGTCCACGCCCATGAGCGCGTCGGCGATGATGATGGTGCGCATCGCGCCCCAGAAGGTGCTGGCCACGGGCCCGTGTTCGTCCTCGCCGCTGTCGTCCGCGATCAGCTTGTAGGCGATCCACAGGAGCGCCGCGCCGCCCACGCCCATGAGCCCGGGGATCTTCAGCAGCCACACCACGCCGATCGTCATCGCCGAACGCACGACGATGGCACCGACCGTCCCCCAGATGATCGCCTTCTTCTTCAGGTGGTCGGGGAGGTTGCGTGCGGCGAGCGCGATCACGATCGCGTTGTCGCCGGCGAGCACCAGGTCGATGAGGATGATGGCCAGCAGGGCGGACCACCAGGCAGCGGACATGAATTCCATGCAAAAGCTCCGGATCAGGCAGTGTTCGCCCGGACGGGAACGGATCGGAGCTGCGCGGTGGAGCGTCGGGATGCTTCGATCCGGGCCCGCCCGGGCCCGATCGAAGGTCTTGCTCGGCAGGCCTTCACAGGCACTGCCCGGACCGCCGGAAGCATGCGCTTCGTATTGACGACGGACCGACCGGGAGCTACTCCCCTTCGCTGGAGCGGATTAGAACACAAGACCGCGGCGGACGCACCCCCTCCGGGGCTATGATGCCCATCCGCAGTACCCGCCTCCCCGCCATGGCCGGCATCCACATCACAGACATCGAAGCCGCCATCAACTTCTGGCGCGAGCGCCATCCCTCGCCGGACGGCGTCACGCTCGCGCCCGAGCTGCGCGCGCTGGCCGAGGTGTACGCGCTGATGGTCTTCTACCGCGAGGACGAGGCGGACGAGCGCAGCCTGCCGGCCAAGGCCCGCGCCGCATGGATGGCCTGGTACGAGAGCCAGCCGGACACCCCCTGCATCGCCATCTGCTCGACCAGCCAGGGCGATGCGCAGTGCAAGGGTTGCGGGCGCAGCTTCGAGGAAGTGCAGCGCTGGACGGAGATGAGCCCCGCCGAGAAGCGCCAGGTCTGGCGCCGCATCACGCTGCACGGCGATGCGTGGCGCTTCAACCGCTACGCCGAACGCGCCGCCGAAGGCGCGGCCGAGGCAGGGAAACGCTAGCGTGCGCCGCGTGCGCCAGGCCCCCAACCTCGCCATCGCGGCGCTCTGGGCGGACCTGCTGCGCGAGGCGGGCATCGCGGCCAGCGTGCAGCGCCAGTTCCTGAGCGGGGTCGCCGGCGAGATCCCGCCCGACCAGTGCCTGCCGGAAGTGTGGGTCACCTTCGACGAACAGCTCGCGCAGGCGAAGGCGCTGATCGACGCGCTGCTGAGCCTGCCGCAGAGGCGGTGGAAGTGCGCGTGCGGGGAACTGGTGGAGGGCGGGTTCGAGTCGTGCTGGAATTGCGGGCGGGCGATGCCTTGAGGAGAGGGGTGCCGGAATTGCTGGGGTGCGCTGCGCGCAACCCAGCCTACGGACGCTTGAGTCGGGGGGTGGGGCGGGATCGCTGGGGATGGATGCTCGGACGCGGCGAACTCCCCCCGTAGGCTGGGTTGCGCGAAGCGCACCCCAGCGTCCATCCACCGTCACATCCAGCGCACCGTCACATCCACCGCACCGGCTCGATATCCACGTGCCGCTCGCCGTTCCCGAGCATCAGCACGCCTTCCTGGATCGTCGCCTGCAGCTGCATCGAGCGCTCCGCGAGCTTCTCCAGTTCCTTCGAGGTCTCCGCGGGAATGCGCCAGACCGCGAGGTTCTGCAGGCGGGTGAGCTTGCTGGCGATGCCCTTCCACCAGACCTCCGCCGCGTGGCTGAAGGCATACAGCACCATCTGGTCCGCCTGCCGCGAGGCCTTGGTGATGGCGACTTCGTCCGGCTGGCCCACCTCGATCCACAGGCGCGTGGCGCCGGTGAAGTCGCGCAGCCAGGCATCGGGCTCGTCGGGATCGGAGAGGCCCTTGCCGAAGGCGAGCGTGCCGTCGCCGCCGCACACGGTTTGCAGGGTGTGCGCCTGCAGGGCCAGCGCGGCGAGGCGCACCATCATGCGTTCGTCGGTCTCGCTGGGGTGGCGCGCGAGCGTCAGCGCGTGGTCGGCGTAGTACGCGTGGTCGATGTCGGCGACCGCGAGCTGCGCCTTGAAGACGGTGGACTTGAGCGCCACTTCAGCAGCGGCGGGCGAGTTCGGCCGCCTTGCCGATGTACGACGCCGGCGTCATCGCGAGCAGCCGGTCCTTCTCTTCCTGCGGGATCTCCAGGCCGCGGATCAGCCCGTGCAGGTCCTCGGCCGCGACGGTCTTGCCGCGCGTGACTTCCTTGAGGCGCTCGTAGGCGCCGTGCACGCCGTAGCGGCGCATCACGGTCTGGATCGGCTCCGCGAGCACTTCCCAGGCGGCGTCGAGGTCGGCGCGCAGCGCCTCCTCGTTCAGCTCCAGCTTCGCGAGGCCGATGCCCAGCGAGTGGTAGGCCAGCGCGGCGTAGCCCAGGGCGACGCCCATGTTGCGCAGCACCGTGGAGTCGGTCAGGTCGCGCTGCCAGCGCGAGACCGGCAGCTTCTCCGACAGGTGCCTGAGCAGCGCGTTCGCGAGGCCGAGGTTGCCTTCGGCGTTCTCGAAGTCGATCGGGTTCACCTTGTGCGGCATCGTCGACGAGCCGATCTCGCCTTCGCGCAGCCTCTGCTTGAAGTAACCCAGGCTGATGTAGCCCCAGACGTCGCGGCACCAGTCGATGAGGATGGTGTTGGCGCGCGCGACCGCGTCGAACAGCTCCGCCATGTAGTCGTGCGGTTCGATCTGGATGCTGTAAGGCTGGAACGTCAGGCCCAGGCCCAGCGGCTCGGGGCTCTCGACCACCTTGCGCGCGAAGGCTTCCCAGTCGAAGCCGGGCCACGCCGCGAGGTGCGCGTTGTAGTTGCCCACGGCGCCGTTCATCTTGGCCATGAGCTTCACGCCCGCGATGCGCTCGCGCGCGGCGGCGAGGCGCACCACCGCGTTGGCGATCTCCTTGCCCACCGTCGTGGGGCTCGCGGTCTGGCCATGCGTGCGGCTGAGCATGGGCACGTCGGCGTACTCGTGGGCCAGCGTGCGCATCTTGTCGATGACGGCGTCCAGCGCGGGCAGCATCACCTGCTCGCGCGCGGCCTTCAGCTGCAGCGCGTGGCTGGTGTTGTTGATGTCCTCGCTGGTGCACGCGAAGTGCACGAACTCGCTGGCCGCACGCAGCTCGGGCCGGGCCTCGAACTTCGACTTGATCCAGTACTCCACGGCCTTCACGTCGTGGTTCGTGGTCTTCTCGATCTCCTTGATGGCGGCGGCGTCCGCCTCGGAGAAGTTCTTGCAGAGGCCGAGCAGGTACGTGCGCGCACCCGGGGTCAGTGGCTTGAATTCGGCAAAACCCGCATCCGACAGCGCGATGAACCAGCACACCTCCACCTGCACGCGGCGATGCATGTAGCCCTGCTCGCTCATCAGCGGGCGCAGCGCTGCCAGTCTCGCGGCATAGCGGCCGTCGAGGGGCGACAGCGCGGAAATCGGGGAGAGAGGCATGGGGCGGATTGTAGGCGCCGCGTTTGCGCGAGCCGGGCGCGGGGCCTTGTCGCGGGTGCACGACAACGCCGCAAAGCTCTTCCCCTAGAATGAAACGCTCCCCCCGTCCCTTCTTCCCAGAACTCGAACAGCAGGCCGCGCCCATGAAGTTGATCGGATCCACCAGCAGCCCCTACGTGCGCAAGGTGCGCGTCGTGATGGCCGAGAAGAAGCTGGACTACCAGTTCGTCGAGGAAGACGTCTGGGCCACCGAGACGACCATCATGCAGTCCAACCCGCTGGGCAAGGTGCCCTGCCTGGTGATGGAAGGCGGCGAGGCGCTGTTCGATTCGCGCGTCATCGTCGAGTACCTCGACACGCTGTCCCCGGTCGGCAAGCTGATTCCCGCGGTGGGCCGCGAGCGTGCCGAGGTGAAGACCTGGGAGGCGCTGGCCGACGGCGTGATGGACGCGCTGGTGCTCGCGCGGCTCGAGTCGCACTGGCAGGGCCGGGCCAAGGGCGAGCGCTCGCAGGCCTGGATCGACCGCCAGCTCGCCAAGGCGGAGGCCAGCTTCAAGGCGATGAGCCAGGGCCTGGGCGAGAAGCCCTTCTGCGCCGGCATCTACCTCAGCCTGGCGGACATCGCCGTCGGCTGCGCGCTCGGCTACGCGGACTTCCGTTTCCCGGAGCTCGGCTGGCGCACCACGTACCCGAACCTCGCGAAGCTGCAGGACAAGCTGATGCAGCGGCCGAGCTTCACCGACACGCAGCCCTGATCCAGGGCCGGGCCCCCGGCCTTCACAAAAATTTACCAGCCCAGCCATTCGCGGCGGGGAACCGGTGACGCGCCGGACGAGTCCATGAGGGCATAGAGGCAGGGACTTTCCGCTCACCAGTTTTGCTGCTGCGAAGTCATCCGTGAACCCCGTTCCGGATGCAATCCCGAGGCGACTCTTCTCCTCCTCCCTCCCTCCCTCCTTCGTCAAGGGGCGCTTCGCAGCATTTTTCTTCCGACGGCGGCCTGCGGGCCGCCGTCCCTATTATTTGTGGGCGGCGAGCGCCTGCTCCAGGGCCTGCACGAAGTCGCGGTCTTCCGGCCTGGTCATGCTGCTGTAGACGCCGATCACCTTGCCGTCCCGCCCCACGAGGTACTTGTAGAAGTTCCACAGCGGCGCCCGGCCGGTCTGCGCCGCGAGTTCGCGGAACAGCGGGTTCGCGTCGCTGCCCCGCACCGCGCTCTTGCCGAACATCGGGAACTTCACGCCGAAGGTGTTCTCGCAGAAGTCGGCGATCTCCTTGTTGCTGCCCTTCTCCTGCGCGAAGTCGTTGGAGGGGAAGCCCAGGACCACCAGGCCGCGCTCCCGGTAACGGGCGTGCAGCTTCTCCAGGCCTTCGTACTGCGGCGTGAAGCCGCAGAAGCTGGCGGTGTTCACCACCAGCAGCACGCGGCCGCTGTACTGGCAGAGCGACTGCGGCTTCTCGTCCTGCAGGCGCGGGAAGGTGTGCTGCAGCAGCGCGGGGCACGCGGCCGCGGCCGGGGCACCGGCCGCGGCGGCGGGGCCGGCGAAGGCGGCGGCGAGCAGGAGGGCGGACAGGAATCGGGCCATGGGGCGCGATCTTGGCCCCGGGCCACGGGTGTGTCCAGCACACGGCCCCTCCGGCAGGATGTCCTTGCCGGACGGCCGGCAAGGGCCGCCGACGAGCAGCCGGGCCGCGCCCGGCCTAAAATAAAGGGTTACAAGAAGGCCTGACATGCTGTATCCGGAACTGTTCAAGCAACTCGAGTCCGTCCGCTGGGACATGGACAAGGACATCCCGTGGGACAAGTTCGACGCGTCGCTGCTGTCCGAGGAACAGGCGCAGACGATCAAGATGAACGCCATCACGGAGTGGTCCGCGCTGCCCGCCACCGAGATGTTCCTGCGTGACAACCGCGACGACAGCGACTTCTCCGCCTTCATGTCGATCTGGTTCTTCGAGGAGCAGAAGCACTCGCTGGTGCTCATGGAATACCTGCGCCGCTTCCGCCCCGACCTCGTGCCGACCGAGCAGGAACTGCACGAGGTGCGCTTCGAGTTCGAGCCCGCGCCCGCGCTCGAGACCCTGATGCTGCACTTCTGCGGCGAGATCCGCCTGAACCACTGGTACCGCCGCGCCTCCGAGTGGCACACCGAGCCGGTGATCAAGCACATCTACCAGACCCTGAGCCAGGACGAGGCGCGGCACGGCGGCGCCTACCTGCGCTACATGAAGCGCGCCATCGCGAACTTCGGCGTCGAGGCCAAGGCCGCCTTCGCCAAGGTGGGCGTGCTGATGGCCAGCGCCCGCCGCACCGCACAGGCGCTGCACCCGACCAACCTGCACGTGAACAAGGCGCTCTTCCCGCGCGACACGATCCAGTCGCGCCTGCCCAACCCCGAATGGCTGGAGCACTGGCTGGACACGCAGATCAAGTTCGACGCGGTGTGGGAAAACAAGGTGGTGGAGCGCATCCTCCACAACATGAGCCTGCTCATGGACCGCAGCTTCAAGAGCGTGCAGGAGCTCAATCGCTACCGCAAGGAACTGCAGGCAAGCCTGGGCGGCGGCGCCGTCCCGGACCCCGCATGACCACGACCGGGCCGGCCTTCCTGGACAAGATCGTCGGGCGGCGCGAAGCCGCCGCCCGCATGGCCTCGCTGCCGGGGCCCGTCGTCTTCACCAACGGCGTCTTCGACGTCCTGCACCGCGGGCACGTCACCTACCTCGCGCAGGCGCGCGCCCTCGGCGGCAGCCTCGTCGTCGCACTGAACACCGACGCCTCCGCGCGCCGCCTCGGCAAGGGCCCGGACCGGCCCCTCAACGCCGAAGCCGACCGCGCCATCGTCATGGCGGCCCTGGAATCCGTGAGCCTCGTGACCTGGTTCGACGAGGACACGCCCGTGCAGCTGCTTTCCGAGTTGAAGCCGCAGGTGTACGTGAAGGGCGGCGACTACGACATGCGCAAGCTCGCCGAGACGGCGCTCGTGGAAGGCTACGGGGGACGTTCGCTCGCGATCCCCTTCGTCGAAGGCTACTCCACCACGCGCCTGGTGGAGCGCATCCGCGCAGGCTCCTAGTCGTCGGACGCGCGCGCGTCCCAGAGCAGGTCGTAGCGGCTCGAGGGCCGCATGGCGGATTGGGCCCACGCCTCCGCGCGATCCGGCGGGGGATCCGCCTCCGCGTGGCCGACCGCCGAATAGCCCAGCGCGAGCCGGTCGCCCGTCACCCGCGCGCCCGTCAACTCCACCAGCGTCGGGAACAGGTCGAAGGGCAGCAGCTCGTCGCGGTTCGGCGGTGGCAGGTCCTTGCCGAGGAACAGGTTGAACATCCCGCGGCGCGGCGCCTGCACGAGCCTGTCGTAGACGGGGTTCGGCACGGCGAGGTGGTCGCCGATCACCACCACGACGGTGTCCTCCAGGTACCCGCGCTCGCGTGCGTACGAGATGAACTCGGCGATGCGCTCGGCGCTGCAGCCGACGATGCCCTCGAAAGTGTCGACGCCGCGCGCGCGGCAGCGCGGCGAGAGGAAGCCGAACGGGTTGTGCGTGTTGAGCGTGAGCAGCGTCAGGTTGAAGGGCTGGCCGGAGGCGTGCAGCTGGTCCAGGCGTTCCTTCGCGCGCTGGAACAGGTTGCCGTCCCACATGCCCCAGGCGTTGAATTCCTCGGGCCGCGCGCCCTTCGCTTCCCATTCGTCCCGGCCCCAGGTTTCCTGGTAGCCATGGTCCTTCAGGAACCGGCCCTTGCCGGCGAAGGAGAGGGAGACGCCGCCCATGAAGACGTTGCGGTAGCCGCGCGCCTGCAGCACGTCGCCGAGGCAGTGCGCGCCGGGAAGGAAGACGCGGTCCTCCCCGCGCGGGCGCACGTCGACCTCGGAGTACACCTTGAGCGGCACGCCGCACTGGGTGGCGACCATGCCGGCCATCGTCCACGTGGCGCCCACGGCCGGGCGGTACCAGCCGTAGCTGCGGCCGCCCAGCGCGTGCAAGGGGGCGAGCAGGTCCCGGCCGAACATGTGCGCGTCACCGTAGCTGGCCTCCATGCTCTCCGCGTAGATCAGCACGAGGTTGCGGCGGCGTTCGGGCACCAGCTGCACCCGCGAAGGGTCGACGTACTCCTGGGCGAAGCGGTCGGGCTCCAGGTACGCCGCTGCGTACGACACCACGGAGAACTGCGCGCAGAACAGCCCCACGGCCGCGAAGCCGGCCGCGGCCGGGCCGGCGCGCAGCAGCTTGCGGGGCCAGCCCCCCAGGTAGGGCGCGATGGCGAGGTGCGCCAGCGAGACCACGAGGGCTGCCACCAGCGGGAGGACGAAGCCGTAGACGGCGCATTCGACGTAGAAGATCTCGCTGATCCGGATCGCAGCGCCCTCGGCGTACTGCAGGTGCCACAAGGCTTGGTCGACCGTGACGTCGCCGAAGGTCGCATGCAGCCAGTACAGCACCCCGATCGCCATGAACGGCACGAGGTAGGCGGCAAGGCGCAGCAGGGACCAGGACGGGGGCAGCATGGGCAGCCTGGGGTATAGCCGCCTCCGGCCGCCCCGTCCACCCGCCGGCGTCAGGCGGCGCGGGGACGCCGCCGCACGGCGCGTTTCAGGCGGTCCTTCACGCGGCCGGCGAAATGCTCCGCATCGTCCACGTACTCGAACACGACGGGCACCACCAGCAGGCTCAGGGCCGTGGAGGTGATCAGTCCGCCGATCACCGCGATCGCCATGGGCGAGCGGAAGCTCGGGTCCGCCGCGCCGAAGCCGATGGCGATCGGCAGCATGCCCGCGCCCATCGCGATGGTGGTCATGATGATGGGACGGGCGCGCTTGTGGCAGGCGTCGAGCAGCGCGTCGAAGCGCGACAGCCCCTGCTCGCGCCGCGCGACGATCGCGTACTCCACCAGCAGGATCGAGTTCTTCGTCGCGATGCCCATCAGCATGATCAGGCCGATCAGCGATGGCATGGAGAAACTCTTCTGCGCCACCAGCAGGCCGACGAAAGCGCCACCCAGCGCCAGCGGCAGCGCGCTCAGGATGGTGAGCGGGTGCAGGAAGTCCTTGAACAGCAGCACCAGCACGATGTAGATGCAGAGCACGCCGGTCAGCATGGCCAGGCCGAAGCTCGCGAAGAGCTCGCCCATCATCTCGGCGTCGCCGACGGTGGCGACGCGCACGCCGGCGGGCAGGTTGCGCACCGAGGGCAGCTGCTGCACGGCTTCGGCCACTTCGCCGAGCGGTTGTCCCGAGAGCTCGATCTCGAAGTTGACGTTGCGCGACCGGTCGTAGCGGTCGATGACCGCCGGCCCGCCCGTGAGCTCCAGCGTCGCCACCTGTCCCAGCATCACCGTGCCACGTGCGCCGGGCACCGAGAGGCGTTCCAGCACGGAGAGGTCCTGGCGCGCCGCGTCGTCGAGGCGCACGTTGATCGGCACCTGCCGCTGCGCGAGGTTCAGCTTGGGCAGCGCCACGTCGTAGTCGCCGGTGGTGGCGATGCGCAGCGTATCGCCGATCGCCTGGCTGGTCACGCCGAGGTCCGCCGCCTTCGCGAAGTCGGGCCGCACGACGATCTCCGGCCGGATCAGGCTCGCGGTGGAGGCGATCTGGCCCAGGCCGGGGATGGTGCGCAGGTCTTTCTCCACCGCCACGGCGGCCTGCTGCAGCGCCTTCGGATCCTCGCCGGTGAGCACCAGGATGTACTTCTCGCCCGAGCCGCCGAGGCCGACCTTCGTGCGCACGCCCGGCAGCGGCTCGAGCGCGGTGCGGATCTGGTTCTCGATGCCCTGCTTGCGCGGCCGCTCGCCCCGCTCGTCCAGGACGAGCGTGAGCGTGGCCTTGCGCGCTTCGGCCGCGCCGACGTTGGCCATCGGGTCGCCGCCGGCCGCGCCGCCGCCGATGGTGGTGTAGACGCTCTTCACGTGCTTGACGCGCATGACGGCCAGCCGCGCCTGTTCGGCGGCGGCACGCGTCTGCTCCAGCGTGGAGCCGGGCGGCAGCTCGATGTAGACCTGCGTCTGCGAGTTGTCGTCGGGCGGGATGAAGCCGGTGGGCAGCAGCGGGATCAGCAGCACCGAGGCGATGAAGAAGAGCGTGGCGAGCACCATCGTCTTCACGCGGTGCTTCATGCTCCAGGTCACGGCGCGCATGTAGAGGCGCAGCCACTTCGGCTCGTGGTGCCCGGAGGCCACGTCCTTCAGCATGTAGGCGGCCATCATCGGCGTGAGCATGCGCGCCACGACCAGCGACGCGAACACCGCGAGCGCCGCGGTCCACCCGAACTGCTTGAAGAACTTGCCGGCGATGCCGCTCATGAAGGCCGTCGGCAGGAACACCGCGATCAGCGTGAAGGTGGTGGCGATCACGGCAAGGCCGATCTCGTCGGCGGCGTCCATCGCGGCCTGGTAGGGCGTCTTGCCCATCTGCAGGTGGCGCACGATGTTCTCCACCTCCACGATCGCGTCGTCCACCAGGATGCCGATCACGAGCGACAGCGCGAGCAGCGTCACCACGTTGATCGAGAACCCGAGCAGGTGCATGCCGATGAAGGCGGGGATCACCGACATCGGCAGCGCCACCGCCGAGACGAAGGTGGCGCGCCAGTCGCGCAGGAACAGCCAGACGACCACCACCGCGAGGATGGCGCCCTCGTACAGCAGGTGCAGCGAGCCTTCGTACTCCTCCTCCACGGGTGTCACGAAGTCGAAGGCCTGCGTGAGCTGGATGTCCGGGTGCTGCGCCTTCAGCTGGTCGAGCGCCTGGCGCACGGCGGCGCCGACCTGCACCTCGCTCTCGCCGCGGCTGCGCGAGACTTCGAAGCCGACCACCGGCTTGCCGTCCAGGTAGGCGGCCGCGCGGCGCTCGGCGATGGTGTCCGTGACCTCCGCCACGTCCGACAGCCGGATGCTGCGGCCGCCGCCGATGGCGATCTGCAGCTGGCCGATCTCGCGCGCCGTCTGCACCGTGGCGAGCGTGCGCACCGGCTGCTCGCCGCCGCCCACGTCCGCCCGGCCACCGGCGCTCTCCGTCTGCACTTGCCGCAGCTGGCGCGAGATGTCCGCCGCCGTGACGCCGAGCGCCTCGAGCTTGAGCGGGTCGACGGCCACGCGAATCTCGCGGTTCACGCCGCCCACGCGGTTGACCGCGCCCACGCCGGGCACCGCGAGCAGGCGGCGCGACAGGTCGTTGTCGACGAACCAGGACAGCGCCTCCTCGTCCATGCGCGGCGACGCGATGGTGAAGGCGAGCATCGGCTGCGTCGCGAGGTCCAGCTTGTTGACGATGGGGTCGCGCAGGTCCGCCGGCAGGTCGGAGCGCACGCGTGCGACGGCGGAGCGCACGTCGTCGACGGCTTCCTGCACCGGCTTCTCCAGCCGGAACTCCACCGTGTGCGTCACAACGCCGTCCTGCACCTTGGTCGTGATGTGCTTCAGGCCCTGGATGGTGGCCATCGAGTTCTCGAGCTTGCGCGCGACGTCGGTCTCCAGCTGCGAAGGCGAGGCGCCGGGCAGCGAGGCGGTGACCATCACCGTGGGCAGGTCGATGTCGGGGAAGTTCTGCACCTTCATCGCCTTGAAGGACAGGAGCCCGCCGAACGTGAGCAGCACGAACAGCATCACCGCCGGGATCGGGTTGCGGATCGACCACGCGGAGACGTTCACGGCTTGTTCCCCTGGCTCGCCACGGAGGCTGCCGCGGACGCGGTGAGCGCCGCGGCGGATGCGACCTTCGCGGCCGCCGAGGCGACGGCTGCAGCGGCCGGCGCGGTGGGGTTGGGCGCCGAAGCCGCGCCTGCAGCGGCCGTCGGCGCCGGACCGTTCGTGACGCGCACGAGGTCGCCCTCGTTCAGGAAGCCGCCGCCGCTGGCGACGATGCGCGTGCTGCTGTCCACGCCGGACAGCACCTCCACGCGGTCGCCGGCGATGCGGCCGATCTGCACCTTCACCTGGTTCACGCGGTTGTCGGGCAGCACGCGCATCAGGTAGTTGAAGCCTTCGCGCACCACGAGCGACTGCTGCGGCACGGTCAGCGCAGGCTGCGCGCCGAGGTCGAATTCGCCGCGCGCGAACATGCCCGCGCGCGCGCTGCCGGCAGCCGGCCCGGGCAGCGGGTTCACGTCCACGTACACGATCGCGATGCGGCTTTGCGGGTCCACCGTGGGGCCGATGGTGCGCACGCGCCCTTCGAGCCGCGCGTTGCTCGTCGCGGTGACGAGCGCGCGCGTTCCGGGCGTGAGGCGCGCGATTTCCGACGACGTCACTTCCGCCCGCCACTCGAGGCGGCCCTTGCGGATCAGGCGGAACAGCTCGGTGCCGTTGTTCACCACCGCGCCGACCGTCGCGGTGCGCGCGGAGATCACGCCGTCGTCCGGCGCGAGCACCTGCGTCTGGTTCAGCCGCACCTGCTGCTGCTGCAACTGGGCGCGGGCCGCTTCCACGCGCGCCTGCGCCGTCTTTTCCGCCGTGAGGTACTGGTTGATCTGCGACGCGCTCATGGCGCCGGTCTGCTGCAGCGTGCGCGCGCGCGCCGCGTTGTTCGCCGCCTCGGCCGCCGCTGCTTCCGCTTCCGCGACGGCCGCCTGCGCCTGCGCCGCCTCGGCGCGCACGGTGTCGGCCGCGAAGCGCGCGAGCACCTGCCCGCGGCGCACGCGGTCGCCGACGTTCACCAGCACGTCGGAGATGCGCAGGCCGCTCGCCTCCGCGCCCACGCTCGCCTCCTGCCACGCCGCGAGGTTGCCGTTGGCCGCCAGCACGACGGGCAGCATCACCTGCTGCGGCGTCACCGTCGTGACCGTGAGGGCGGGCTTGGGCTGCGCCTTTTTCGCGTCCTCGGCCTTGTCGCCGCAGCCTGCCAGGACGGCCAGCGCCAGGGCGGCGGCGGCCAGCGGATTCGCTCGATGCATCACTGTTCTTCTTCCTTGTTCTCGTGGTGTCTCACTGCTGCGCGAGCGGCGGTTCCGGTCGTTCCCAGCCGCCGCCGAGCGCGCGGTACAGCGCGATCCAGGCCGCGAGGCGGTCGCGCTGCACGTTGGCCAGCGCCAGTTCGGCGCCGAGGGCCAGGCGGCGCTGGTCCTCCATCTCGATCAGGCTGCCCAGGCCGCTGCGGTAGCGCGCCTCGGCGGCGAGGAAGGAGGCGCGGTAGCCCTCGTAGGCGGTGCGCACGTCCTCGCTGCGCGAAATGGCGCTGTCGAGGTTGACGAGCGCTTCCTCCACTTCGCGCACGGCCAGCCGCACGCGTGCCGCGTAGAGCAGGGCCGCCTCTTCGTAGCGGGCCGCGGCGGCGTCCTCTGCGGCGGCAAGCCGGCCACCGTCGAAGAGCGGCAGCGTCACCGCGAGCGGGCCGATAGCCCAGGTGCGGGCGTTGCTGGTCTGGCCGTTGACGCGGATCCAGCCGTTGTTGATCTGCCCGGTGAGCGTCAGGCGCGGGAAGCGGTCGGCGCGCGCGGCGCCGACGTCGGCGCTGGCTGCCGCCACTTCGCGCTCGGCCGCGTAGATGTCCGGACGCTGCGCGAGCAGCGCGGCAGGCACCGAGGGAACGGCCACGCGGCCTATGCCTGCGGGCTCCTCCCAGGGCGCGGCGAGGCGGCGGCGCAGTTCGGGCTCCGCCATGCCCGTGAGCGCGACGAGCCCCTTGACCAGCAGGTCGCACTGTGCCTGCTGCTGCGTGACGCGCACCGCGCCTTCGGCGGCGCTCGCGCGCGCCTGCGCTGCGACGGCGGGCGCGGTGAAGCCGGCGTCCGCGCTCAGGCGCGTGAGCCGCGCGGTCTCGGCGCGCGAGGCGGCGTCGTTGCGCGTGACGGCCACCAGCCCGGTGCAGGTCCGCAGGTCGACGTAGGTGGTGGCGGTCTCGGCGGCCACCGCGACGCGGGCCTCGTGCCACCCGGCTTCCGCGCCCGCCAGGCGGGAAGTGGCCGCGTCCACGCGCGAGCCCAGCCCGCCGAACAGGTCGGCCTCCCAGGAGACCTGCACGGAGTTCTGCACGACCGTGGACAAGGCGGGCACGCCGCTCTGCGCGTTCCCGCGCACCGCGCTCACGCTCGCGTCCACCGCGGGCAGCGTCGCGGCGCCGGCAGCCACGCGGGCCGAACGCGCTTCGGCGATGCGCGCGCCGGCGGTGGCCACGTCGGGGCTCGCGGCCTGCGCGGCCTCGACGAGATCCGCGAGCAGGGGGTCGTCGAACCGCCGCCACCACTGGCGCAGGTCGGCCTGCGTGCCGCCATGCGGCAGCGGTGCGTACCAGCGCGGCGGTGCCGGGCTGGCGGTGGTGGACGGCGGACGAGGGAGGGCGCAGCCGGCGAGCAACGACAACACGCCGGCGGCCGCCGCGAGGGGGCGCAGAAGCTTCATCGGTCCTTCCCCGATCGGGGCTTTCGTGCTTGCACCGCGGCCGCCACCCTCGTGCGGTGGCGTGCGGCGAAAACCGGCTAGCCTAACACTGCCGGGTGCTGGCGTGAGACAAAGGTCTCAACCGGTAACCGGAAAGGTTCAGCCGAAGACGTGCTTCGAAAGCGCCAGGATCGCGTCGCGTTCCCTGGCGAGCCCGTCCTGCTCCACCTGCGTGCTTTCCTCGTTGAGGCGCGCGTGGTGCTGGCGGCGGCGCAGCTCGCGGTACGCGGAAGCGGCCGCCTGGCCGACACCGGCCGGCAGCAGCCCGGACGCTTCCGCGCGCTGCAGCAGCGCGATGTTGCCGACGTTCGGCCGCAGCTCGGGGTGCTGTCCCGATTGCGACAGCACGAGGAACTGCACGGCGAACTCCGCGTCGACCATGCCGCCGGGGCTGTGCTTCAGGTCGAAGCGGCCCGGCTTGACGGGATGCGCGGCGCGCACCTTCTCGCGCATCGCAACGATCTCGCGCTGGAGCGCGGCGACGTCGCGCGGTGCCGTGATCACCGCCTCGCGCACGGCGTCGAAACGCGGCCGCAGCGCTTCCAGCCCTGCCACGAAGCGCGCCCGCGTCATGGCCTGGTGTTCCCAGGTCCAGGCGGTGTTGCTGCCGCGGCCTTCCTGGTAGTTCGCGTAGGCGTGGAAGGTCGTCACCAGCAGGCCCGAGCTGCCGTTGGGGCGCAGCGCGGTGTCGATCTCGAACAGGTCGCCTTCGGCCGTCTTCGTCGACAGCCAGTTGATGATCTTGCGCACGTAGGCGGCATACGCTTCCGGCGCCCGCTCGTCCTCGTCCTCGAAGACGAACACGATGTCGAGGTCGCTGCCGTAACCGAGCTCCTTGCCGCCCAGCTTGCCGTAACCCAGGATCGCGAAGAGCGGCGTCTCGCGGTGCCGCTGCTTCAGGCGCTCCCAGCACCAGCGCGCGGTGACCTTCAGCGTGGTGTCGGCGAGCAGGCTCAGCTCGTCGGCCACTTCCTCCACCGTCAGCGCGCCTTCGACGTCACGCGCCAGCGTGCGGAACAGCTCCGCATGGTGGGCGCGTCGCAGCAGGTTCAGCAGGGCCTCGTCGTCGGCTTCGCCGGTGCGCTGCAGCGCGCGCTTGCGGTCGTCGAGGTCGCGCTCGAAGTCCCCGGGGCTGAAGCGCTCCTCGAGCAGGCTGGCGCCGGCCAGTTCGTCGATCACGCCCGGGTGCTGCATCAGGTAGCGGGCCGGCCAGCGCGCGGCACCCAGCAGGCGCAGCAGGCGCTCGTGCACGCCGGGGCGTTCCCACAGCAGCGCGAGGTAGCTCTCGCGGCGCAGCAGCGGCTCGATCCAGTCGGCCATGCGCACCGCGGCTTCCTCGGTGACGCGGCCCTCGCGCAGCCACTGCGCCGTGCGTCCCAGCAGGCGGGCGAGGCGCTGGCGCGCGTCGTCGCGCAGGGCGAGCACGCGCGGGTGCTTGCGCCAGCGCTCGATGCGCATCTGCAGCTGCGCCGGCAGCGTCTCGATCAGGGTGTCCAGGTCGGGTGCGGGCGCCTTGCTGGAGCCCTTGCAGCCCTTGCATTCGGTGGTGCCGCCCAGCAGGCGGTCGAACTCCTGCGCGACGAACTCGCGGTGGCCGTCCAGTTCGTGCAGGAAAGGGCAGCAGTCCGCGTACCCCATGGTGCGGGCGATCCACGACAGGTCGGAGCCGTCGTCGTCGTCGCGGCACCCCATGGGCAGCACGTGCGTCTGCTGGTCGTCCAGGTACTGGATGCGGTGCTCCACGCGCCGCAGGAAGACGTACGCAGCCTCCAGGGCGCGCGCCGTTTCCTCCGACATGAGCCCGGCGGCGGCGAGCCGCTCCAGCGCCTGCAGCGTCGGGCGCGTGCGCAGTTCCGGGAACTGGCCGCCGCGCACCACCTGCAGCAGCTGCACGATGAACTCGATCTCGCGGATGCCGCCGCGCGACAGCTTCACGTCGTTCGCGCGTTCCGGCCGGCCGGCGGCACGCCGCGCGGCGTGCTCGCGGATCTGGCGGTGCAGCGTGCGCAGCGCCTCGAACACGCCGTAATCCAGGTAGCGCCGGAACACGAAGGGCAGGACGACCGAGCGCAGCTGGCAGGCGGACCCGTCCTCCACGCAGCTGCGGGGCGCGACCACCCGGCTCTTCATCCAGGCGAAGCGTTCCCATTCGCGGCCCTGCACCTGCAGGTAGTCTTCCAGGGCGCCGAGCGAGACGGCGGGCGGGCCGGAGTTGCCGTTGGGCCGCAGGGCGAGGTCGACGCGGAAGACGAAGCCGTGTTCCGTGACGTCGCCGACCAGGCCGAAGATGGCCTTCACCGCCTTGGCGAAGTACTCGTGGTTGGTGATGCGGCCGCGCCCCTCGCCTGTGCCTGCGGTCTCGCCGTCGTCGTCGTAGACGTAGATCAGGTCGATGTCGCTGGAGACGTTCAGCTCGCGCGCGCCGAGCTTGCCCATGCCCACGACCCACAGCTGCGCCCGCTGGCCGTCCGGCGTGAGCGGCGCGCCGTGCAGCGCGTCGACCTCGGCGAAGGCCTGGCGGCAGGCGACGTCGAGCGCGAATTCGGCCAGGGTGGTCACGGCGGACGTGATCGTCGCCAGCGGCGCCTGCCGGTCGCAATCGAGCACGACGAGCCGCTCCATCACCAGCTGGCGCAGCACGCGCAGCGCCGAGGGCACGTCGTGCCCGCGCGCGCGCAAGGCTTCGTAGGCGCCGGCGAGTTCGGCGGAACCGGGAGCGCCCGGCGGCAACAAAGACAGTTCCCCGGCGTAACGCCGGCGCAGCCGCTGCACGAAGCGGGAATGGCCCGCGGAAGGTAAATCTTCCGCGCCCGTGTCTCCCGGGTGCGGTGCCCCCCCGTTGTTGGGGGCCGGAGTGTCCTTGCCTGCAGAACCCGGCGCGGCGCCCAGGGTCATAATTCCTGCCTGTCCGATGTATTCATGAATGCGACGCCGCCGAATCCCTCACGCGCTCTGAGGTTGTTTGCCGCAGCGGTCAAGTGGTCCTTGTGGCTGCTGCTGGCCGCAGCCTTGCTGCTCGCGCTGGCGTGGGGGGCGCTTCATGAGTTCATTGTGCCGCGAATCGGCGACCTGCGCCCCGCGCTGGAAATGCGGGCCAGCCGGGTGCTGGGGGTACCGGTTCGCATCGGCGCGATCAGCGCGCGCAGCGAAGGCCTGATCCCCTCCGTCGTCCTGCGCGACGTGGTGCTCCTGGACGCCCAGGGCCGCGCCGCCCTCACCCTGCCGCTCGTGATCGGCGCCGTCTCGCCGCGCTCGCTGTGGAACCTCGGGTTCGAGCAGCTGTACATCGAAGGCCCGCGCCTGGACATCCGGCGCACCGCGGACGGACGCGTGTTCGTGGCGGGCCTGGACTTCTCCCGCACCAGCGACAACGAGGGCCGCGCCGCCGACTGGTTCTTCAGCCAGGCCGAATTCATCATCCAGGGCGGCTGGCTGCAGTGGACGGACGAACAGCGCGGCGCGCCGCCCCTGGTCCTGAGCCAGGTGGATTTCGTCGCCCGCAACGCGGCGCGGCGCCACCTGCTGCGCCTCGATGCCACGCCGCCCGCCACTTGGGGGCAGCGCTTCAGCCTGGCGGGCGTGTTCCGGCAGCCGCTGCTCACGCACCGCGCCGGCCAGTGGCAGCAGTGGAGCGGCGAGATGCACGCGGACTTCACCGCCGTGGACCTCTCGCAGCTGCGCCGCCAGGCCGACCTCGGGATCGACATCGCGCAAGGCCAGGGCCGGCTGCGGGCCTGGGCCGACCTGGAGCGCGGGCAGGTGGTGGGCGCGACGGCCGACGTGGTGCTGCGCGACGTGAGCGCCACGCTCGGCGCGAAGCTCGAGCCGCTCGCGCTGCAATCGGTGTCGGGGCGCCTGGGCGGGCGGCGGCTCGCGGGCGGCTTCGAGTTCCACACGCAGGAACTGCAGTTCGTGACGCAGGACGGCCAGCGCTGGCCCGGCGGCAACGTCGCCCTGTCCTGGACCGGCGCCGAAGGGCTGGCGGCGGCGCAGGGCGAATTGCGCGCGGACATGCTGGACCTGGGCGCGCTGAGCCAGATCGCCAGCCGCCTGCCGCTGGGCGCGCCCACGCATGCGGCCCTGCAGGCCTATGCGCCGCGCGGGCTGGTGGAGCGGGTGCAGGCGCGCTGGCAAGGCCCGCTGGAGAAGCCGGAGAAGTACGAAGCCCGCGGCCGGGCGACACGCCTCGAGGTCGCCGCGCGCCCCGATCCCGCCGGCCACGCGGGCACGCCCGGCGTGCGCGGCGCCACCGTCGATTTCGACCTCACCCAGGCCGGCGGCAAGGCGAGGCTCGCGCTGGCGCAGGGCGCCCTCGAATTCCCCGGCGTCTTCGAGGAGCCCGTGCTGCCTCTCGACATGCTGAACGCCGACCTGCAATGGCAGGTGGACGGCGAGCAGCTGTCGCTCTCCGTGAACAACGCGCGCTTCAGCAATGCCGATGCGAGCGGCGAGGCGCAGGCCAACTGGCGCACGGGCAACCCGCGCAAGCAGCCGGGCGCGAGCCGCTTCCCCGGCACCCTGGACCTCACGGGCAGCCTGAGCCGCGCCGACGGCACGCGCGTGTGGCGCTACCTGCCCTTGGGCGTGCCGAAGGAGGCGCGCGATTACGTGCACGAAGCGGTGGAGGCGGGGCACGCCACCAGCGCGAAGTTCCGCGTGCGCGGCGACCTGCGGCAGTTCCCCTTCCCGGAGAACAAGGGCGGCGAGTTCCTCATCTCCGCACAGGTGCGCGACGTGACCTATGCCTACGTGCCGCGCGGCATCTCGCGCGGCGGCGCGCCGTGGCCCGCGTTTGCCGACGTCGACGCCGAGCTGGTCTTCCGCGGCAACGGCATGCAGGTGAAGGACGTGAAGGGTCGCGTCCTGGGGTTGCCGCGCCTGCAGGTGCAGGCCGACGCGCAGATCCCCGACTTCCACAAGTCCCAGGTGCAGGTGCAAGGCAGGATCACCGGTCCGCTGGCCGATGCGCTCACCGTCGTCGCCACCACGCCGGTGGCGGGCATGACGAACAACGCGCTGGCGCGCGCCACGGGCACCGGGAATGCGGAGACCAGCCTGCGCCTCGTGCTCCCCTTGCACGAGATGGCGCGCTCGCAGGTGCAAGGCACCGTCACGCTCGCCGGCAACGACGTGCAGATCTCCCCCGACACGCCGGTGCTCTCGCGCTCGCGGGGCGCCGTGCAGTTCTCCGACCGCGGCTTCCAGCTGGTGAACGTGCAGGCGCGGGCCCTCGGGGGCGACGTGCGCCTGGAGGGCGGCACCCGTTCCATGCCGGGCGAATCCGCGCCGGTCGTGCAGTTCCGCGGCCAGGGGACGGCCACCGCGGAAGGCTTGCGGGCCGCGGGCGAGATGGGTTTCCTCTCGCGCATCGCGCGCGACTTCACGGGGTCCACGAACTACAACCTGGGCCTGCTGTTCCGGCGCGGCACGCCGGAGGTGCAGGTGACGAGCAGCCTGCAGGGCCTGGGCATCAACCTGCCCGCACCGCTGAACAAGCCGGCGGAGGCGCCATTGCCCTTGCGCTACGAGACGGCGCTCACCCGCGAGGCGCTGGCCCCCGGCGCGCGCCTGCAGGAGCAGCTGTCGGTGGAGATCGGGCGCGTGGCGGCCGTGCACTTCGTGCGCGACGTGGCCGGCGCGGAGGCGCAGGTGCTGCGCGGCAGCATCGCGGTCGGCCTGCCTCCGGGCGAGGCCGTGACCCTGCCCACGGAGGGCGTGCTGGCCAGCGTGCAGCTCGGGCGCTTCGACGTCGATGCCTGGCAGGATGCGTTGGCCCGCGTGGCGGGCAGCGATGCGGCGCGCGGTGGGGGCGGCGGCAGCGCGCTTCGCACCGACGCGTCCGCCGGCGCCGGCTACCTGCCGACCATGATCGCGCTGCGTGCCAAGGAGCTCGCCATCGAGGGCCGGCAGCTGCACAACGTGGTGGTGGGCGGCTCGCGCGACGGCCGCGTGTGGCGCGCGAACGTGGACGCGGACGAACTCAGTGGCTACCTCGAATACCGCCAGCCGCAGAACCTCGGTGCCGGCCGCCTGTACGCGCGCCTCGCGCGCCTGAACGTCGCCGCGTCGGCGGCGAGCGACGTGGAAAGCCTGCTGGAGCAGCAGGCCTCCAGCATCCCCACGCTCGACGTCGTGGTGGACGACTTCGAGCTGAAGGGCCGCAAGCTCGGGCGGCTGGAGATCGACGCGGTGAACCGCGGGCCGGGCGTGGTCGCGCGCGAGGGCGGCGTGCGCGAATGGCGGCTGAACCGGCTGGCGCTCACGATGCCCGAAGCGAGCTTCTCCGCCTCCGGCAACTGGGCGGCCGTCGGTGCGCAGGCCGCTGCCGGCGCGCGGCAGCCGGCCGGGCCGGAGCCGCGGCGCACGTCCATGAAGTTCCGCTTCGACATCGCCGATGCCGGCCAGGCCCTCGGCCGCTTCGGCATGAACGGCGTCGTGCGGCGCGGCCGCGGCCAGATGGAAGGCACGGTGTCCTGGCTCGGTTCGCCGCTCGCGTTCGACTATCCCTCGCTCACCGGCAGCTTCCGCGTGAACGTGGAGAACGGCCAGTTCCTCAAGGCGGACCCGGGCCTGGCGAAGCTGCTGAGCGTGCTGAGCCTGCAGTCGCTGCCCCGCCGCCTCTCGCTCGACTTCCGCGACGTGTTCAGCCAGGGCTTCGCCTTCGACTTCGTGCGCGGCGACATCACCATCGACCAGGGCATCGCCGCCACCAACAACCTGCAGATGAAGGGCGTCAACGCCGCCGTGCTGATGGAAGGCCGGGCCGACCTCGCGCGCGAGACGCAGGACCTGAAGGTGGTGGTGGTCCCCGAGATCAACGCCGGCACGGCCTCGCTGGTCGCCACCGCGATCAATCCCGCGATCGGCCTCGGCACCTTCCTCGCCCAGATGTTCCTGCGCGAGCCGCTCATGAAGGCGGCCACGCAGGAGTTCCACGTGGACGGCACCTGGGCCGACCCGCGCGTGACCAAGGTGGAGCGCACGCCCGCGACCTCCACCAGCGGGGCCGGCGGGGAAGCGCCCGCGCGCTGAAGGAGAGTCCATGAAGATCGCCGCCCTCCAGACCGTCTCCGGCACCACGGTGGCCGCCAACCTCGAGGCCGCGCGCGGCCTGCTCGCGCAGGCGGCCGGGGCCGGGGCCGAGCTCGCGGTCCTGCCCGAATACTTCTGCCTCATGGGGCAGAAGGACCGCGACAAGTTCGCGGTGCGCGAGCGCTTCGGCAGCGGCCCGGTGCAGGACTTCCTGGCCGCGCAGGCGCGCGCGCTGGGGCTGTGGATCGTGGGCGGCACGCTGCCGCTCGAGGCCGACAGCGAGGAGCACGTGCGCAACACGAGCCTCGCGTACTCGCCGCAAGGCGAGTGCGTCGCGCGGTACGACAAGGTGCACCTCTTCCGCTTCGACAACGGACGCGAGCAGTACGACGAATCGCGGGTCATCGAACCCGGCGACGCGCCGCAGGCCTTCGTGCTGCCCTCGCGCGACGGCCACGCGTGGCGCGTGGGCCTGTCCGTCTGCTACGACCTGCGCTTCCCCGAGCTGTACCGCGGCCTGGGTGCCGACCTGCTGCTCGTGCCCAGCGCGTTCACCCATCCCACCGGCGAGGCGCACTGGGAGCTGCTGCTGCGCGCCCGCGCGGTCGAGAACCTGGCGTACGTCTGCGCCCCGGCGCAGGGCGGACGCCACGAGAACGGGCGCCGCACCTGGGGCCACTCGATGGTGGTCGACCCCTGGGGCGAGGTGCTCGCCCAGCGGCGCGAAGACGGCGCCGGGGTCGTGCTGGCCGACCTCGAGGCAGCGCGCATCGCGCAGGTGCGCACGCAATTGCCGGCGCTCGAGCACAAGGTGTTGTGACGGCCGTCGCGGTTCCCTTCTCCTCCGGCCTGCGGCGCTGGCCGAACTGGCGCCGCTGGTCGCTGTGGATGCTGCTCGGCGTGCTCGTGGTGGGCATGCTGGTCACGCTCGTCTACCTCGCCGCGCGCTACGAGGCGAGCGTGGCGCAGGGCAACGTGGAGCGCGACGCCGCCGACGCGCTCAGCGACATGCGTTCGGCGCTCACGCGCAACGTGCAGGAACTGCAGGCGCTGCAGTCGGTGCAGCACGATCCCGCCGCCTGGCGCACGGAAGCGGAGGCGCTGCTGCGCCGGCACCGCGAGTGGGTCCGCATCGAATGGCGCGGCCCCAACCTGGAGCTCATCGCCGAAGCGGACACGCCTTTCCGCAAGCCGGTCTTCGAGCGCCTGGGCCGCGCCAACTCGCTCACCGAGGTGCAGCAGGCCTGCGCGTCGGCCCGCCGCCTGAGCAGCCATTCCTATGCGCGCAGCCACTTCGAGCCGCAGGCCGACGGCCTGGGCCTGGAGCTGATGGAGCTTTGCCTGCCGCAGGTGGAGGTCGGCCGGCTGAAGGGCTTCGTGGTGGCGACCTATTCGCTGGTGGACCTGCTCGCCACGCAGATCGGACCGCAGATGGGGCGCAGCCAGGAGATCTCCTTCACCGAGGCGGACGGCACGCGGCTGGCGATGCACGGCCTCGCGCGGCGCGGCACGCGCGTGTTCTCCGCGACGCAGCTGCTGGACCTGCCGGGCAACACGATGGTGCTGCGCATGGACAGCTGGCGGCGCTCGGAGCCGGACCTGTTCCCGAACGTGCTCACGGCGCTGGTCACGGTGATGTCGATCGCGCTCGTGACGGTGCTGTTCCTCCTGGGGCACGACACGCGGCGGCGCCTGCGCGTGGAGGAGGACCTGGCCGACGCGCTCGCCTTCCGCAAGGCGATGGAAGACTCGCTCGTCACCGGCCTGCGGGCGCGCGACCTGCAGGGCCGCACCACCTACGTCAACCCCGCCTTCTGCCAGATGGTGGGCTTCTCGCCGGAGGAGCTCCTGGGCCGCGGCTCGCCGGCGCCTTACTGGCCGCCGGAGCGCGCGGAGGAATACGGCAAGCGCCAGGCCGTGCGGCTCACCGGGGGCAGCCGCCCGCCGCGCGAAGGCTTCGAGTCCGTCTTCATGCGCAAGGACGGCACGCGCTTCCCGGTGCTGATCATCGAGGCGCCGCTGATCAACGCGCAGGGCCTGCAGACCGGCTGGATGAGCGCCGTGCTGGACATCAGCGAGCAGCGGCGCGTGGAGGAACTCTCGCGCGCGAGCCAGGAACGGCTGCAGGCGACGGCCCGCCTCGCCACGGTGGGCGAGATGGCGTCGCTGCTGAGCCACGAGCTGAACCAGCCGCTGGCGGCGATCGCCAGCTATGCCAACGGTTCGATGAACCTGCTGCAGCACGCGCCCGCGCCCGCGCCGGACCTGCAGGTGGCGATGCGCCGGATCGCGGAGCAGGCGGACCGCGCCGGCCGCGTGATCAAGAGCGTGCACGACTTCGTCCGCCGGCGGGACCAGGCGCGCCAGCCGGTCGGCGCGGACGCGCTGGTCGAGGCGGTGCTGCCGCTCGTGAACCTGCAGGCCCGCAAGCTGGGCGTGCGGGTCGAGATCCGCGTGCCCGTGGGGCTGCCGCGCGTGGTGTGCGACCGGACGATGGTGGAACAGGTGCTCCTGAACCTCGCGCGCAATGCGATGCAGGCCATGGACGAAGCGCGCGTGCCGCAACCCGAGCTGGTCGTCCAGGTGCGCCCGACGTCGGCCACGGAAAGCGGCAAGCGCTGGCTCGAGTTCTCCGTGGCGGACTGCGGGCCGGGCATTCCCGAGGAGGTGAAGCGGCAGCTGTTCACGCCGTTCTTCACGACCAAGGAGGAAGGCATGGGCCTGGGCCTGAGCCTGTGCCGCACGGTCGTGGAGCAGCACGGGGGGCAGCTGGTGTTCGAGCCCATCCATCCCCGGGGTACGATCTTCCGGTTCACCTTGCCTGTCCAAGAACCCTGACCATGCAGCCCTCGGCCGATGCCACCGTCTTCATCGTCGACGACGACGCGGGCGTGCGCGAGGCGCTCGCCTGGCTGCTGCGCTCGCGGCGGCTGCTGTCCTCCAGCTTTTCCAGCGCGGAGGAGTTCGACGCGCTGCTGCAGGGCGGTTTCCTGCCGGCGCAGCCCTGCTGCCTGCTGCTGGACGTGCGCATGCCGGGCATGAGCGGGCTGGCGCTGTTCGACAAGCTCGCGGAGCGCGGCCTGGTGCAGGCCATGCCGGTCATCTTCCTCACCGGCCATGCGGACGTGCCGACGGCGGTGGACATGGTCAAGCGCGGCGCCTTCGACTTCTGCGAGAAGCCGTTCTCCGACAACGCCCTGGTCGACCGCATCGAGGAGGCCTTGCGCCGCTCCGCGGAGGTGCTCGCCTCGCAGCGCGAGAAGGGCGCGCTGCAAAGCCGCCTCGCGGAGCTGACCGAGCGCGAACGCGACGTGATGCGCCTGGTGGCCAGGGGGCTGCCGAACAAGCTGATCGCCGACCAGCTCGCGATCAGCGTGCGCACGGTGGAAGTGCACCGCGCCCGCGTGTTCGACAAGATGGACGTGAAGTCCGCGGTGGAACTCGCGAACCTGCTGCGCGACCTGGGCTAGCGGCGCTCTTCGTCGTCCTGCTCCGGCGGGGGCTCCCCGCCCTTGCGGCCGGAAAACATCGTCCACCAGACGATGAGCACCAGCAGCAACAGCGCGGCGAGCGCTTCCAGCAGAATCAGCAGCATGTTCCGGGTCCTCTTCCTCGCGGCGATTGTAGGGATGCTCGCCGCCTGCGCCGCTCCCCCCCGCTACGAACCGCCGCCTGCGCGCGTGGTGCCACCGGGGGCGCCCGCGGCCACGCTGCCTCCCGCCGACGAAGCCGGCCCGCTGCCGCCCGCGCGCGTGCAGGGCAAGGCGCGCTGGGTGCCGGTGCGCTGGTCGGACCTGCCCGGGTTCGCGGACGATGCGCTGCACGAAGCCTGGAATGCCTGGATCCGCAGCTGCGAGCGCCCCTCGCCGGCGCACGCGGCCCTGTGCCCGGAGGTGCGGCGGCTCTCGATCGGCGCGCCGGAGGAACAGCGCGCGTGGCTGCAGCAGCGGCTGCAGCCGTACCGCATCGAGCCGCTGCAGGGGGGCGAGCCGCTGCTGACCGGGTACTACGAACCGATGCTGGAGGCGTCGCGCGTCCCGACGGCCACGCAGCAGGTGCCGCTGTACCGGCCGCCCGCGGACCTGAACACGCGCCGTCCCTGGTACACGCGGCAGGAGATCGACACCTCGCCCGCGGCCCGGGCGGCGCTGCGCGGACGCGAAATCGCGTACGTGGCCGACCCGCTCGACGCCCTGTCGCTGCAGATCCAGGGATCCGGGCGGGTGCGGATCGCGGAGCCCGACGGGCGCGTCACGATGGCGCGGCTCGCCTACGCCGGCAGCAACGAGCAGCCGTACCGCAGCGTGGGCGGCTGGCTGCTGCAACAGCGCGCGCTGACGGATGCGTCGTGGTCCGGGATCAAGGCCTGGGCGCGGGCGAATCCGCAGCGGACGCAGGAGATGCTCTGGAGCAACCCGCGCGTGGTGTTCTTCCGCGAGGAGCCGCTGTCGGAGCTCGACGCCGCCTTCGGCCCGCGCGGCGCGCAAGGCGTGCCGCTCACGCCGGGCCGCTCGATCGCCGTGGAAAAGGACAGCGTCCCCTACGGCACGCCCATGTGGCTCTCCACGCCCGGCCCGCTGCTCGCGCTCAACCGCCTCGTCTTCGCCCAGGACACCGGCAGCGCCATCGTGGGCGCCGTCCGCGCCGACTACTTCGTGGGCTGGGGCCTGGAGGCCGGCGAGATCGCCGGGCGCATGAAGCAGCCGCTCGCCTTGTGGGTGTTGTGGCCGAGGTGAGCAGGAAGAACGCAGAGGTCGCAGAGGGGTCGCAGAGGTCGCAGAGAAGTCAGGGGAAAGCTCTGCGACCTCTGCGTTCCCTCTGCGACCTCTGCGTTCAAGTCGGGTTCAGGTGGGCCAGCGGCCAGCTACTGGACGCCTTCACCTCCCCCAGCGAAAAGCTCGTGTGGATGTCCTTCACGTTCGGCAGGTTGATCAGGACCTTGCGGGCGAACTGGGAGAAGGTGTCCAGGTCGCGCGAGACCACCTGCAGCTCGAAGGTGCCGGCGCCGCTGATGTAGTGGCAGGACACGATCTCCGGGATCTTGCGGATCGCGTCTTCCATCTCGCGCGTGCGCTCGCCGGTGTTGCGGTCCGCGTCCAGACGCACGAAGGCCAGCACGCCCAGGCCGATCTTGTGGCGGTCGATTTCGGCGTGGTAGCCCTTGATGAAGCCGGCCTCCTCCAGCGCCCGCACGCGGCGCCAGCAGGGCGCCGCCGACAGGCCCACGCGCTGGGCCAGCTCGGTGTTGGTCAGCCGTGCATCCGCCTGCAACTCGGTAAGGATTTGGATGTCATACCTGTCAAGTGTTTCCATTCGGCGCGCTTTTGAGAAAGAACCTTTCCCATCTTAGGGTTTGGACGGCATCAAAAGCAATAACGTATCGCCGCATCGGGCATACACTGTGCAGCGGCCCCTGGTCGCGTCGTGGAGACAAACGCAAGATGAACGCACCCCTGCCCGAACACATCCGCAAGGCGCTCGAGACCGTCACGCTGGACGACAAGTACTCGCTCGACGTCGGCCGCGCCTTCATGAGCGGCATCCAGGCGCTGGTGAAGCTGCCCATGCTGCAGCGGCAGCGCGATGCCATGCAGGGCAGGAACACCGCCGGCTTCATCAGCGGCTACCGCGGCTCGCCCCTCGGCGGCTACGACCAGGCGCTGTGGAAGGCGAAGAAGTACCTGCAGGCGCAGAACATCGTCTTCCAGCCCGGCGTGAACGAGGAACTCGCGGCGACGGCCTTGTGGGGCACGCAGCAGATGGGTTTCGCGCCCCCCGGCAGCAACAGGTTCGACGGCGTCTTCGGCATCTGGTACGGCAAGGGTCCGGGCGTGGACCGCTGCTCCGACGTGTTCAAGCACGCCAACATGGCCGGCACCACGCCCTGGGGCGGCGTCATCGCGGTGGCCGGCGACGACCACGTCGCCAAGAGCTCCACCGCCGCCCACCAGAGCGACCACATCTTCAAGGCCTGCGGGCTGCCGGTGTTCTTCCCGGCGACGGTGCAGGAGATCCTGGACATGGGGCTGCACGCCTTCGCCATGAGCCGCTTCTCCGGCGTGTGGGCGGGGATGAAGACGATCCAGGAGATCGTCGAATCCAGTTCGACCGCGGTGATCGACCCCGAGCGGGTGCAGATCCAGCTGCCCACGGACTTCCAGATGCCGCCCGGCGGCGTGCACATCCGCTGGCCCGACACGGCGCTGGAGCAGGAAGCGCGCCTGTACGACTTCAAGTGGTACGCCGCGCTCGCCTACATCCGCGCCAACCGGCTGAACTACAACGTCGTGGAGACGCCGAACGACCGCTTCGGCATCATCGCCAGCGGCAAGGCGTACAACGACACGCGCCAGGCGCTGCTGGACCTCGGCCTCGACGACGACACCTGCCGCCGCCTCGGCATCCGCCTGCACAAGGTGGGCGTCGTGTGGCCGCTGGAGGCGCAGGGCACGCGCGAGTTCGCGCAGGGCCTGCGCGAGATCCTGGTGGTGGAAGAGAAGCGCCAGGTCATCGAATACCAGCTGAAGGAAGAGCTGTACAACTGGCGCCCCGACGTGCGCCCGAACGTGCTGGGCAAGTTCGACGAAGGCGAAGGCGACTACTCGGGCGGGGAATGGTCCATGCCGAACCCGACGGCGCACACGCTCCTGCGCGCCAACGCGGACCTGTCGCCGGCGCTGATCGCTCGCGCCATCGCGCGCCGGCTGCGCAAGCTGGGGCTGGATGCCGACGTGCAGGCGCGCATCGATGCGCAGCTCGCCATCCTGGAGGCGAAGGAACGCGCCATGCAGGTGGTGGAGGTCAAGGGCGACCGCATGCCCTGGTTCTGCTCCGGCTGCCCGCACAACACGTCCACGGTCGTGCCCGAAGGCTCGCGCGCCATGGCCGGCATCGGCTGCCACTTCATGGCGACGTGGATGGACCGGGCCACCATCGGCTTCACGCAGATGGGCGGCGAGGGCGTGCCGTGGGTCGGCCAGCAGCCCTTCTCCAACGAGAAGCACGTGTTCGCCAACCTCGGCGACGGCACCTACTTCCACAGCGGCCTGCTGGCGATCCGCCAGTCCATCGCCGCCGGCGTCAACATCACCTACAAGGTCCTCTACAACGACGCGGTCGCGATGACCGGCGGCCAGCCCGTCGGCGAGCGCCCCGAAGGGCACACGCCGCTGCAGATCGCCCACAGCCTGGTCGCCGAAGGCGTGCGCAAGCTGGTGGTCGTGACCGACCAGCCGGAAAAGTACGACGGCGCGAAGCTGCCCGAGGGCGTGACGGTCCACCACCGCGACGAGCTCGATCGCATCCAGCGCGAGTTCCGCGAACTGGAAGGCACCACGGCGATCCTGTACGACCAGACCTGCGCCACCGAGAAGCGGCGCCGCCGCAAGCGCGGCACGATGGTCGACCCGGCCGTGCGGGTCATGATCAACGACCTGGTCTGCGAAGGCTGCGGCGACTGCAGCGTCAAGTCCAACTGCCTGTCCGTGGAGCCGCTGGAGACCGAGTTCGGCCGCAAGCGCACCATCAACCAGAGCACCTGCAACAAGGACACGAGCTGCCTCAAGGGCTTCTGCCCCAGCTTCGTGACCGTGGAAGGCGGGCAGCTGAAGAAGAAGGCGAAAGGCGCGGAGAAGGCGCCTTCGCCCTACGAAGGCCCCGAGCTCCCCGAGCCGCTGCTGCCCTCGACGGCGGATGCGTACGGCATCGTCGTGGCCGGCGTCGGCGGCACCGGCGTGATCACCATCGGCCAGTTGCTCGGCATGGCCGCCCACATCGAAGGCAAGGGCATCGTCACCCAGGACGCCGCCGGCCTCGCGCAGAAGGGCGGCGCGACCTGGAGCCACGTGCTGGTGGCGGACCGGCAGGACGACATCCGCACGACGCGCGTGAGCATGGCGGCGGCGGACCTCGTGATCGGCTGCGATCCCATCGTCACCGGCGGCAAGGAAACCGTGCTGCGCATGCGCCCGGGCCGCACCCGCGTCGCCCTCAACGGCCACAGCACGCCGACCGCGGCGTTCGTGAAGAACCCCGCCTGGGAGAATCCGGAAGACGCGTGCGCGGTGGAGATCGGCAAGTCCGTCGGCGCCGACAACCTGGCCGCGTTCAACGCGGAAGGCCTCGCCGCCAGGGTGATGGGCGACAGCATCTACACCAATCCCATCATGCTGGGCTACGCCTGGCAGAAGGGCTGGGTGCCCCTGGCGCGCGAATCCCTGCTGCGCGCCATCGAGCTCAATGGCGTGGCGGTGGAGAACAACAAGGCCGCCTTCGAATGGGGCCGCCGCGCCGCCCACGAGCCGGAGCGCATCGCCGGCCTGCTCGCGCCCAGCGCGCAGGTGATCGAATTCAAGAAGCGCGAGACGCTGGACAGCGTGGTCGCGCGGCGCGTCGAGTTCCTCACCGCCTACCAGGACGCCGCGTACGCCGGGCGCTACAAGGACCTGGTCGACCGCGTGCGCGTCGCCGAACTGCCTTTCGGCAAGGCCACGCTCACCGAGACCGTGGCCAAGGGCCTGTTCCGCCTGATGGCGTACAAGGACGAATACGAGGTCGCTCGCCTGCATGCCGAGACCGGCTTCCGCGAGAAGATCGCGGAACAGTTCGAGGGCGACTTCAAGGTCCACTACCACCTCGCGCCCCCGCTGATCGCGAAGCACAACGACAAGGGCGAGCTGGTGAAGCGCAAGTTCGGCCCCTGGACCTACCAGCTGTTCCGCGTGCTGGCGAAGTTCAAGGGCCTGCGCGGCACGGCGCTGGACATCTTCGGCAGGACCGAGGAGCGCCGCACCGAGCGCGCCCTGATCGCCGAATACCGGCAGACGGTGGAGGAACTGGTGGCGGGCCTGCAGCCGGGCAACCACGCCCTGGCGGTGGAGATCGCCGGCCTGCCCGAGAAGATCCGCGGCTACGGCCACGTCAAGGCCCGCAACCTGGCCGCGACGCGGCCGGAATGGGACCGCCTGATGCAGCAGTGGCGCGCCCAGGGCGCGGAGCGCCGCGCCGCCTGAGCCCGGCCGGCGGGCCCGCGTGCGGGGGCCCGCATACAATCATCGCTCCTCCCGCGGCAGGCGTCCGGCGACCCGCCGGCTCCGCCGCGGTCGTCCCCTGGTTTTGGACCCCTGGAGCCACCGTGTTCATTTCTTCCGCCTACGCCCAGACGGCGCCGGCCGCCGCAGCCGGCGGCGACATGCAGTCCTCCTTCATGAGCCTGCTGCCGCTGGTGCTGATGTTCGTCGTCCTGTACTTCGTGATGATCCGCCCGCAGATGAAGCGGCAGAAGGAACATCGCTCGATGATCGACGCGCTGGCCAAGGGCGACGAGGTCGCCACCGCCGGCGGCCTTGTCGGCAAGGTCACCAAGCTGGGCGACACTTTCCTCGGCGTGGAGATCGCCCCCGGCGTGGAAGTCCAGGTCCAGCGCACCGCCGTCGTGCAGGTGCTGCCCAAGGGCTCCGTCAAGTAAGCCGTGAACCGCTATCCCCTCTGGAAGTACGCGATCCTGCTGGTCGCGTTGCTCGTCGGGGTGCTCTACACCCTGCCCAATTTCTTCGGCGAGGACCCCGCGGTGCAGGTATCGTCCGGCCGCGGCAGCGTGCGCATCGACGCGTCGACCCAGGCGCGCATCGAGCAGGCGCTCGCCCAGGCCGGCATCAAGCCGCTGGGCATCGAGCGTGACCCCGCCTCGGTCAAGGTCCGCCTCGAGAGCACGGACGTCCAGCTCAAGGCCAAGGACGCGATCCAGAAGGCCCTGGCGCCGGACCCGAACGATGCCGCCTACGTGGTCGCGCTCAACCTGCTGTCCAAGACCCCCGAGTGGATGGCGTCCATCAACGCCCGCCCCATGTACCTGGGCCTGGACCTGCGCGGCGGCGTGCACTTCATGCTGCAGGTCGACATGCAGGCGGCCCTGACCAAGAAGGCCGAGTCGTACGCGGGCGACCTGCGCACCGTGCTGCGCGACAAGAACATCCGCCACGCCGGCATCAACCGCAACGGGCAGGCCGTGGAAGTCGCGTTCCGCGATCCCGCGGCGCTGACGGCGGGGCGCGCGGTGCTGGCCGACCAGTTCGCGGACCTTGTGGTGGCCGATCGCGTCAACGGCGACACCACCACGCTCGTGGCCACGCTCAAGCCCGAGGCGGCGCGCCGCGTGCAGGACCAGGCGCTGAAGCAGAACATGGTCACGCTGCACAACCGGATCAACGAGCTGGGCGTGGCCGAGCCGGTGATCCAGCAGCAGGGCGTGGAGCGCATCGTGGTGCAGCTGCCGGGCGTGCAGGACACCTCGCGCGCCAAGGACATCCTGGGCCGCACGGCCACACTGGAAGTCCGCATGGTGGACGAGAGCACCGAAGGCCGCGCCGCCGAAGTCGGCAGCGGCCCCGTGCCTTTCGGCAGCGAGCGCTACCTGGACCGCGAAGGCCGCCCCGTCATCGTCCGCAAGCAGGTGATCCTGACGGGCGAGAACCTCACCGACGCCCAGGCCGGCTTCGACAACCAGACGCAGGAAGCCGCCGTGCACCTGACGCTGGACGCCAAGGGCGCGCGGATCTTCCGCGACGTCACCCGCGAGAACATCGGCAAGCGCATGGCGATCCTGCTGTTCGAGAAGGGCAAGGGCGAGGTCGTGACCGCGCCCGTGATCCGCAGCGAGATCGGCGGCGGCCGCGTGCAGATCTCCGGCCGCATGACGACCGTGGAAGCCAACGACGTGGCGCTGCTGCTGCGCGCCGGCTCGCTGGCCGCGCCCATGGAGATCATCGAGGAGATGACCATCGGCCCGAGCCTCGGCGCCGAGAACATCGCCAAGGGCTTCCACAGCGTGGCCTGGGGCTTCGCCGCGATCTGCGCCTTCATGGTCGTCTACTACATGCTGTTCGGGGTGTTCTCCAGCATCGCACTGGGGGTCAACCTGCTGCTGCTGGTGGCGATCCTGTCCATGCTGCAGGCGACGCTGACGCTGCCCGGCATGGCGGCCATGGCGCTCGCGCTGGGCATGGCCATCGACTCCAACGTGCTGATCAACGAGCGGGTGCGGGAGGAGCTGCGCAACGGCGCCTCCCCGCAGGCGGCCATCCACGCCGGCTACGACCGGGCCTGGGCGACCATCCTGGACTCGAACGTCACCACGCTGATCGCCGGCGTCGCCCTGCTCGCCTTCGGCTCCGGGCCGGTCCGCGGCTTCGCGGTGGTCCACTGCATCGGCATCCTGACCTCCATGTTCTCCGCCGTCTTCTTCTCGCGCGGCCTGGTGAACCTGTGGTACGGCCGTCAGAAGAAGCTGAAGTCCGTCTCCATCGGGACGGTCTGGCGGCCGGAGGCCGATGGCGCTATAACCAAGGCCGAGTAGAAAAACATGCGCACGGCGCCTTGCGCCCAAGCTAAGGACAAGTAGTGGAGTTTTTCAAGATCCGCCGGGACATCCCGTTCATGAAGAACGCGCTGGTGTTCAACGTGATTTCCTTCGTCACGTTCCTCGCCGCGGTGTTCTTCCTCGTGACGCGGGGGCTGCACCTGTCCGTCGAATTCACCGGCGGCACGGTGATGGAGGTGAGCTATTCGCAGCCCGCCGACATCGAGAAGGTCCGCCAGGCCGTCGCCGGCCTGGGCTACGCGGACGTGCAGGTGCAGAACTTCGGCACCGCCCGCGACGTCCTGATCCGCCTTCCGGCGCAGAAAGGCGTCAGTTCCGCGCAACAGAGCGAGCGCACCCTGGCCGCCCTGAAAGCCGGCGATCCGGGCGTCAGCATGCGGCGCGTCGAGTTCGTGGGCCCGCAGGTCGGCGAGGAGCTCGTCTCCAACGGCCTGAAGGCGCTGGCCATGGTGGTCGTGGGCATCATGATCTACCTGGCCGTGCGCTTCGAATGGAAGTTCGCGGTCGCCGCGATCATCGCCAACCTGCACGACGTGATCATCATCCTGGGCTTCTTCGCCTTCTTCCAGTGGGAGTTCTCGCTGGCGGTGCTGGCGGCGGTGCTCGCGGTCCTGGGCTACTCGGTCAACGAGTCGGTGGTGATCTTCGACCGGATCCGCGAGACCTTCCGCCGCCAGCGCAAGATGAGCACGGTGGAGGTCATCGACCACGCGATCACGTCGACGATCAGCCGCACCATCATCACCCACGGCTCCACCCAGATGATGGTGCTGTCGATGCTGCTGTTCGGCGGCGCGACGCTGCACTATTTCGCGATGGCGCTGACGGTCGGCATCCTGTTCGGCATCTATTCGTCGGTGTTCGTGGCGGCGGCCATCGCCATGTGGCTGGGCGTCAAGCGCGAGGACATGGTCAAGGCCACGTCCAGGCGCGAGGGCGACCCGAACGATCCCAACGCCGGCGCCACCGTCTGAGGACCCAGCGCGCATGTCGTCCACGCTCACTCCCGCCTCGGCGCCCCTGGCGCGGCAGGCGCGTGAGCGCTTCGTGGCGCACCTGCAAGGCCTGCTGCCCGAGCTGGGCGAGGCGGTGCGCACCACGCTGGGCGACATGATGAACACCGCGCAGAGCAGCCGCGAGATGCAGCAGCGGCGCGATGCGCTGGTGGAGTTCGAGCAGAACGGCGCCCGCTGGATCGACGCGGTGGGCCGCGCCTGGCGCCGCGCGGTCGTGCCGCCCACCGCCACGTCGCGCGTGCGCATGGAACTGGCCAGCCTGGAGCTGATCGGCGACGACGTGGTGGAGAACAAGATCCTGTCCTCCCGCCTCGCGATGGCGGTGCAGGAAAAGGCGGTCTGGGAGCTGAACGACCTCAAGCTGCGCATCACGCACCTGGAAGGCGGCGAGGAACTCGCCACCGAGGACGTGCTGCGGCCCGAGGCGCTCGCCCAGATGATGGTGGAGCAGTGGTCGGCCACCAAGCTGCCGCGCGAGACCTGGGTCGCGGTGAAGGACGTCATCCAGCAGATGCTCGTGCCCCGGGCGCTCGAGGGCTACCAGCAGGCGAACGAATTCCTGGTCGACAGCGGCGTGCTGCCGCACATCGACCTGCGCGCGCGCGTGCGCCGGCCGGCGGCCGGTCCCGCGCCGACGGCGCGTCCGGAAGCGCGCGCGGGCGGTGGGGGTAGTGGTACCGGCGGCGGCGGCGGTGGATCGGGCGGAGGCCAGGGCGGCGGCGGAGCCGGCGGCTTCGGCGGCGGTGGCTCCGGCGGAAGCGGCACCGGGACCGGCGGTGGCGGCGGTGGCGGCATGGGCGCCGGCAGCGGCGGCGGCGGTGGTGGAAATGGATCCGGCGTGGCCGGTCCGGGCGGCGCCGGTGGCGCGGGCTCGGGCGGCGGCGGCGGTGGCGGTGGCGGCATCGCAGGCGCGCCGGGTGTGGGCGGCGGCGGTGGCGGCGGCGGCGGCTTCGGCGCCAGCAGCTTCGGTCCCGCCACGGCGCAAGGCGGTGCCGGCGGTGGTGGGGGAGGCGGCGGCGCCGGTGGCGGCGCGATGTCCGACTCGTTCTTCTCGCCCGCGGCCGTCATGAACGGCGGCGACGGCACGGCCTCCACCCCGCTCGCGCGCGCGAAGCAGCGCGCGACCGGCGTGCTCGGACAGATCAAGCGCCTGCTGCGCGACAAGGTCGGCGTGCCCGAAGGCGGCACGCCCACGCCGCCCTCCGCATCGCTGGTGGCCGCGGTGACGCACCACGCGACGCAGGTGCAGACGCAGGTGCAGACCCGCGTCAACGAGGCCATGACCGTCGGCGACATCGTCATCTTCGACGACGACGCCGTGGAGCAGGTGGCGCTGGACCTGCGCCACCGCTCGCAGGAACTGAAGCAGAAGGCGGCCAGCTCCAACGAGAAGGCCACCATCGAGATCGTGGCGCTCATGTTCCAGGCCATCCTGGCCGAGGAACGCATCCCGCCGGCCGTGCGCGTGTGGTTCGCGCGGCTGCAGATGCCGGTGCTGCGCGTGGCCCTGCAGGAACCCGAATTCTTCGGCTCGCTGGAGCACCCGGCGCGCCAGCTGATCGACCGCATGGGCTCCTGCGTGCTCGGCTTCGATTCCACCGCCATCTCCGGCAGCGCGCTGGAGACGGAGATCCGCCGCGTGGTGCAGGTGATCGAGCAGTACCCCGAGACCGGCCGGCGCGTGTTCCAGCTGGTCTACGACGAGTTCCAGCGCTTCCTCTCGCGCTTCCTCACCGAGAAGGGCCCGACGCAGAAGCTGGTGAGCGTCGCGCAGCAGGTGGAGCAGAAGGAAACGATGGCGATCCAGTACACCATCGAGCTGCGCAAGATGCTCGCGGACGTGCCGGTGCGCGACGAGATCCGCGAGTTCCTGTTCAAGGTCTGGGCCGAGGTGCTGGCCGTGGCCGGCGTGAAGAACGGCCCGCAGCACGAGGAGACGCTGGCGCTGAAGAAGTCCGCCAGCGACCTGGTGTGGGCCGCCAGCGCCAAGCCGAACCGCCACGACCGCGCCAAGGTGATCCAGGACCTGCCGGACCTCTTGGCCCGCCTGCGCCGCGGCATGACCCTGCTGGGGCTGGAGCCCTCGGAGCAGGAGAACCACATCAAGGTGATCGGCGACACCCTCGCGGACGCCTTCCTGTCCAAGACCGAGGCCATCCCGCACGCGCGCATCGAGGAGATGACGCGGCGCCTGGCCAACCTCGAGGACTTCGTCTCCGACGACGACGCGGGCGAGCTGCCGCTGGACCAGGAAAGCATCGAGATGATGCTGGGCATCGACGCCTCGATGATCGAGGTGATCAGCACCGGCGGCTCGCAGCCCAATGCCGCCAACACCGCGTGGGCCAACGAGCTGCAGCTCGGCAACTGGTTCACGCTGGACCACAACGGCCGCGTGTCGCAGGTGCAGTACGCCTGGTGCAGCGACCGCCGCCAGCTGCACCTGTTCGCGGCGGGCGACGGCTACTGCTTCCTGGTGCCGCTGCGCCGGCTGGCGTCCTACCTGCAGGCGGGGCTGCTCGTGCCGACCGAGGAAGAAGCGCTCACGGTGCGCGCCACGCGGGATGCGCTGGCGAAGCTGGATGCGAATCCGGAGCGGTTGTTGTCGTGAGGCGGTCGTGCTGGGGTGCGCTTCGCGCAACCCAGCCTACAGGGGAACGGGCCTCGGGGTTTTCGTAGGCTGGGTTGCCGAAGGCACCCCAGCTTTCCCCGCCCGCCTCAATGCGCCAGCCGCCCCTCGCTGTCGTCGCACAGCTCATCCAGCACCAGCGCATCCGGCTCGATGCTGAACCGCCAGTAGACCATCAGCACGATGATCTTCAGCTGGTCCAGCGACACCGGGTCGCCCGCCGTCGCCATCGCGCGGTCCACCACGATCTCGCGCAGGGCCGGAGGCAGGACGCCGGAGCCTTCCAGGAAGCTGATGAACCCCAGGCACGGGGCGCCGAGGTGGTCCTGCTCCGCGATCGAGTAGACGCGCATGCTCGCGTCGCTCGGCTGCGGGGTCCAGTCCGTCTCGGAGTCCGCGGGCACGAGGATGTTCTCCGCCGCGGAGTTGAGGCCGTCGAGCCACACGAGCGCGTCGTGGATCTCGTCGGGTTCGAAGCCATGGGCGCTCAACTTGCGTTCGAGCTGGTGGAGCTCGGGGCACGCGTCGCCGCGCCAGTAGTTCTCGTAAACGTACACCAGCACTTCAAACATGAACGCCAATGGTGCACGGGTTGGCGGGACCCGCAAAGCCTTTTTTCGGCCCTGTTGCGGCCGGGCGTCAGGCTTTACCGAGGCGCTGGAACAGGCCGCCAGGCAGGCGCGCGACCTGGCCGGCGAGTTCCAGCTCCAGCAATTGCGCCTGCAGCAGCGGCGCGGGGATGCCGGTGCGCGCGATCAGCGCATCGAGGCCGACGGGGTCGTGCCCCAGCGCCTCCAGCAAGGCGCTGCCCTCGCCTTCCGCTTCCTCCGGCGGCGTCGGGGCCGGCGGGCCGGGCAGCACCAGCCGCAGGTCCTCCAGCACGTCCTGCGCGCTTTCCACCAGCTTGGCGCCCTGGCGCAGCAGGACGTGGCAACCCCGCGACTGCGGCGAATGGATGGACCCCGGGATCGCGAAGACTTCCTTGCCCTGTTCGGACGCGAGGCGGGCGGTGATCAGCGATCCCGACTGCAAGGCCGCTTCCACGACCAGCGTGCCCTGGCTCAAGGCGGCGATCAGGCGGTTGCGGCGCGGGAAGTTGTGCGGCAGCGGCGGCGTGCCGAGCGGGTACTCGCTCACGATCTGCCCTCGGCCCGCAATGGCGTGCGCGAGCTCCAGGTGCTGCCGGGGATAGACGCGATCCAGCCCCGTGCCCACCACCGCGATCGTCGCGATCGCATCCTGCGCGGCGCCGTCCAGCGCCCCCTGGTGGGCGGCGCCGTCGATGCCGAGCGCCAACCCGGAGACGACCGTCACGCGGGCTTCCGCGAAGGCGCGGGCGAAGCGCCGCGCGTTCTGCAGGCCTTGCGGCGTGGGATTGCGGCTGCCGACGATGGCCAGCGACCGCGCCGGCGGCGCCTGCAACACCCCCAGCCGGTACAACATCAACGGCGGGTCTTCGATCGCGAGGAGCGCGCGGGGATAGTCCGGGTCGCCGAGCGTCAGCACCTGCCGGTGCGCGGGGTCTTCGGCGAGCCAGTCGAGCGTGGCATCGAGCCGCTGGGCCAGGTCCGGCGGCTCCTGGGCCAGGGCATCGGCCGCGGCGCGGTCGACGACCAGCGCGAGCGCGCCCCGGTCCTGCGCAAAGATGGAAGACGGCAGGCCGAACGCCGCGAGCAGCCTGCGGGCCGCGGCGCCGTCCTGCGGGAGGGAGAGCGCGAGGCGCAGCCAGCCGGCCAGCTCGTCGCGCTCCATGCGAAGCGCCTAGCGCCGCGTGGTCGGGTCGGCCACCCGGTCGCCCACCTGCACGGGCTGGGTGACTTCCAGCACGAGGGCGTACGACAGGTTCTGGAAGGTGCGGAACACCATCAGCAGGCCGGCACGCTCGTCGGGCAGCTTGATGCGGGCGAAGTCGCCCTGCATCGAGCGGTCCTGGATCACGGGGCCGGTCTTCTGGATGGCCAGCACCGTGCCGTTGTCCAGGCCCTGCGCCGCGCCGGCGCTCAGCGCCACGACCGAGCTCTGGCCGACCAGGGCCACTGCATCGCCGTACACGGAGACGATCACGGCGTCGACCGGCACGATGGGCGCGTGCGGCACGTAGCTTTCCATCTGGCGCGGCGGCATGGGCAGCAGCCGGTCGCCGATGCGCATCTCTTCCTTGGCGCGCTTGATGTCGATGGTCGCGGGGACGATCGCGGAGGTCGCGCCGGCCGCCACGGGCACCGTCTGCACCGTCTCGCTGCGCACCAGTTCGGCGGCGCCGAGGTACTTGGCCTCGTAGCCCAGGATGCGGCCGGTCACCGGCTCCCGCAGCGGCACCGCGTTGCGGAAGATGCGGTAGTTCTCCACCACGCGCGGATCCTGTTCGACCAGCGGGGCGCCGCGGCCGCGGGCATAGGCGCGGTCGCCCAGCGTGAGCAGCACCTTGTCCTCGGTCGTCGCGACGATGCGCGGCGCGTTCTCCACTTCCTCGAACGTGTCGACAATGATCGCCTCGTTCAGGAAGGGTTCGATGATGTGCGGGGGCAGCACCGGGATCGACGTGTCGTTCACGCCGGAAATCCGGGTGCGCGGCGAGACGCGCACGGTGCCGGGCGCGTCGCTGCCGGGCGGCGTGGTGCGCAGGCGCGCCATGCCGTCGACCTTCTCCAGGTACAGGGTCTGGCCCGGATAGATCAGGTGCGGGTTGCGGATCGCATCCAGGTTCATGCCCCACAGCTCGGGCCAGCGCCACGGGCTGCGGAGGAACTTGCCGGAGATCGCCCAGAGGGTGTCGCCGCGCACCACGGTGTAGCTGTCCGGCGCGTCGGGCGCGAGCTCGGAGAGCGGGACCCCCGCCTTGGCCACCTGCTCCGCCGTGGAGCGCTGGGCGGGCGTGATGGGATAGTTCTGTGCCTGGGCCGGGATGGACAACCCGCCTCCCACGACCAGGGCCGCGCAGGCGGCTGCGATCGTGCGGGTTGTCAGGCCAAAAGCTGCCTTGGTTGGGGCCATCTCGTTTTCGTCCGCTCTTGACAAGTTGCTGGCGATTCTGGCCTCAAGTCCTTGATCGGGCAATGAATATTGCCCATGTGGGCCGGTGGCAACAGCAAAAGTGGCGGAAAATAGCGACAGAGACACCATCTGTCGTCCATGGCACTCCTTTCGATCCTCACCTATCCCGATCCGCGCCTGCACACGGTAGCGAAACCCGTCCAGGCCGTGGATGCGCGCATCCGCGCCCTCGTCGCCGACATGCTGGAAACCATGTACGACGCGAACGGCATCGGCCTGGCCGCGACCCAGGTCGACGTGCACGAGCGGGTGGTCGTGATCGACGTGTCCGAGGAAAGGAACGAGCCGCTCGTGCTGGTGAATCCCGAGATCGTGTGGGCCAGCGACGAGAAGCAGGTCGGCGACGAAGGCTGCCTGTCGGTGCCCGGCATCTACGACGGCGTCGAGCGCTCCACCCGCATCCGGGTGCGTGCCCTCGACGGCGAGGGCCAGTCGCGCGAGATCGAGGCCGAAGGCCTGCTGGCGGTCTGCATCCAGCACGAGATGGACCACCTGCTCGGCAAGGTCTTCGTCGAATACCTCTCACCATTGAAGAGGAATCGCATCAAGACGAAGATGCTCAAGGCCCGCCGCGACGCCGAGCGGGTCTGAAAGGATCTTCCATGCGTATCGCCGCCCTCGTGGCTGCGGCCGCCCTGCTGGCGGGCTGCGCCCATCCCTGGAATTCCATGAACGTGCCCCCGGGCACGCCGCGTGACCAGGTCATCGCCCACGCCGGCCCGCCCGTGGGGGTGTGGCCGCTGCCGGACGGCGGCCAGCGCCTGCAGTACACGCTGATGCCCATGGGCTATTACGCGTTCATGGTCGACCTCGATCCCGCCGGCCGCGTCGTGAGCACGCGGCAGGTGATGACGCCGCGCGAGTTCCTGCGCATCGAGGACAACCGCTGGACGATGCAGGACGTCCAGCGCGAGTTCGGGCCGCCGGCGCAGGTGGAGGCCGTGGCGAGCTGGAACGGGCCGATCTACCGCTACCGCTGGTACGAGCCCGGCCAGGGTCCGATGTTCTGGTACGTCTACTTCGACCCGCAAGGCGTCGTGCGCAGGGCCCATCCCGCCATCGACCACATCAACGGCAACGATCCCCGGTCCCGTTGATGCGGGTCGCGTTCGCCGGCACGCCCGACTTCGCCCGCGTCGCCCTGGCGCGGCTGCACGCCGCGGGTTTCACGATCCCGCTGGTGCTCACGCAACCGGACCGGCCGGCGGGCCGCGGCATGAAGCTGCAGCCCTCGCCGGTCAAGCAGTTCGCGCTGGAACACGGCATCGCCGTCGCGCAGCCGCGCAGCCTGCGCCTGGACGGCAAGTACCCGGACGAGGCGGCCGCCGCGCGCGAAGCGCTGCTGGCGGCGCAGTGCGACGTGATGGTCGTGGCGGCCTACGGCCTCATCCTGCCGCAGTGGGTGCTCGACCTGCCGCGGCTGGGCTGCCTCAACATCCATGCCTCGCTGCTGCCCCGCTGGCGCGGCGCGGCGCCGATCCACCGCGCCATCGAAGCGGGCGACGCCGAGACCGGCGTCACCATCATGCAGATGGATGCGGGGCTGGATACCGGCGCGATGCTGCTCGTGGAGCGCCTTCCCATCGCGGACGACGACACCACGGCCACGCTGCACGACAAGCTCGCCGCGCTCGGCGGCCGGCTGGTCGTCGAAGCCCTGGAGCTCGCCGCCTGCGGCGGCCTGCAGCCCGTGCCGCAGCCGGAAGAAGGCGTCACCTACGCGCACAAGATCGAGAAGGCCGAGGCCCAGGTGGACTGGTCGCAGCCGGCCGACGCGATCGCGCGGCGCATGCGGGCCTTCGATCCCTTCCCGGGTGTGAGCGCGCAAGTGCGCGGCGAGACGGTGAAGCTGTGGCGCGGACGCGCGCTGATGCAGGGGCGTGGCAGCGTCGCGCCCGGCACCGTGGTCGCGGTGGATGCCAGCGGCATCGGCATCGCCTGCGGTCAGGGCCGCCTCGAAGTCACCGAACTGCAGCGGCCCGGCGGCAAGCGCCTGGCGGCCGCCGATTTCCTGCGCGGCTTCCCCGTCGAGGCCGGCGAGCGTTTCGATTCCTGATGTTCTTCCTGCCCGAGATCCATCGCCATCCCGCGTTCCGCGACGGCATCCGGTCCAGCTCCGGCGTCGCGCCCGGCATCGCCGCCTGGGGGCTGATGACCGGGGTCGCGATGATCAAGTCCGGCATGAGCGTGGTCGAGGCGGTCGCGATGACCTTGTTCGTGTACGCCGGCAGTTCGCAGCTCGCGGCGATCCCGCTGATCGTGGCCGGAGCGCCGGCGTGGGTGGTGTGGGCGACGTCCTTCTGCGTGAACCTGCGCTTCGTCGTGTTCAGCCTGCACCTGCGCGACTACCTCATGCACCTGCCGCGGTGGCGCCGGCTGGCCAACGGATTCCTCACCGCGGACTTGACCTACGCCCTGTTCACCGGGCGGCACCCGGAGCCCGCGCAGGACGCGGCGGGGCGGCTGGAACAGGAAGCCTTCCTCGCCGGCAACTACTTCCTCACCTGGTGCTCGTGGATCGGCGCCAGCCTGGTGGGCATCGCGATCGGCAACGCCATCCCGGCGGAATGGGGCCTGGGCTTCGCCGGCGTGCTGTGCCTGGTGGGCATCGTCTGCTCGCTCGCGAACACGCCGATGCGCCTCATGGCCGCGGCCGTGGCCGGCGTGGCCGCGGTGGCCACCTTCGCGCTGCCCCTGAAGCTGAACGTGGTGGCGGCGATCGCCATCGCGGTGCTGGCCTGCATGGTGGTGGAGAACCGGATGCCGCCGCCGGCGCGGGAGCGGGCGGCATGAGAGCGACCACCGACCTCTGGACGCTGTTCATCATCCTCGGCATGGCCGGCGTGACGGTGCTCACGCGCTGCTTCTTCTTCATCCTGGACCGGCCGTGGACGATGCCGGCCTGGGCGCACCGCGCGCTGCGCTACGCGCCGGTGGCCGCCCTCGCCGGCGTGGTGTTGCCCGAGGTGGTGATGAGCAACGGCCACCTCGTGTCGACCTGGCAGGACGCGCGCCTGTTCGCCGCGGTGGCAGGGGCCGCCGCCTTCTTCTGGCGGCGCAGCGTGCTGGTGACGCTGATCGTGGGGATGGCCGTCTACCTGCCCTTGCACCTGCGCCTGGGCTGGTAGGCGACCGGCAGCGGCGCCGGGTTCCTAGAATGCGGGGTTCCCCTCACCAGCATTCACGATCATGAAAGTCCTGCGCTTCTCCGACCTGTGCGACGAAGGCCGTGCCCGCGGCCGCCGCGTCTTCATCCGTGCCGACCTGAACGTGCCGCAGGACGATGCCGGCAACATCACCGAGGACACCCGCATCCGCGCCTCGGTGCCCTGCATCCAGATGGCGCTCGCGGGCGGTGCCGCGGTGATGGTCACGTCGCATCTTGGCCGCCCCACCGAGGGCGAGCTCAAGCCGGAGGACTCCCTGGCGCCCGTGGCCAGGCGCCTCTCCGAGCTGCTCGGACGCCCGGTGCCGCTGAAGCAGGACTGGGTGGACGGCGTCGACGTGCAGCCCGGCGAAGTCGTGCTGCTGGAGAACTGCCGCGTGAACAAGGGCGAGAAGAAGAACAACCCGGAGCTCGCGCAGAAGATGGCCGCCCTGTGCGACATCTACGTCAACGACGCCTTCGGCACGGCGCACCGCGCGGAAGCGACGACCTACGGGATCGCGGAGTACGCGAAGGTGGCGTGCGCCGGCCCGCTGCTCGCGGCGGAGATCGACGCCATCACCAAGGCGCTCGCGAACCCGAAGCGCCCGCTGGTCGCCATCGTGGCCGGCTCCAAGGTGTCCACCAAGCTCACCATCCTGCAGTCGCTCGCGAAGAACGTCGACCAGCTCGTGGTGGGCGGCGGCATCGCCAACACCTTCATGCTGGCCGCGGGCCTGCCGATCGGGAAGTCGCTGGCCGAAGCCGACCTGGTCGGCGAAGCGAAGGCGGTGATGGAAGCCATGAAGGCGCGCGGCGCGGAAGTGCCGATCCCCACCGACGTCGTCGTGGCGAAGACCTTCGCGGCCGACGCGCCGGCCACGGTGAAGGCGGCGCGCGACGTCGCGGCCGACGACATGATCCTGGACATCGGCCCGGAGACCGCGCGCAGGCTGGCGAAGCAGCTCGAGGCGGCCGGCACCATCGTGTGGAACGGGCCGGTCGGGGTGTTCGAGTTCGACGCCTTCGCGAACGGCACGGAAACGATCGCACGCGCCATCGCCTCTTCGCAGGCGTTCAGCATCGCAGGCGGCGGCGACACGCTGGCGGCGATCGCCAAGTACGGCATCGAGCAGGACGTGGGTTACATCTCCACGGGCGGCGGCGCCTTCCTGGAAGTGCTGGAAGGCAGGAAGCTGCCGGCCTTCGAGATCCTGGAAAAGCGCGCGGCCGCGTGACCCCCTTAGGGAATTGGCTGACCTGCTTACAGATGTTTACGCCTTGTAGGCTTCGGTAGCACTTGGGAGACTGCGGGCTCAACAAGGAGTGGGAGCCCCATGCAGTACGAGGATCCGAGCTTTTTGCTCGATGCGCTGTCGCAGCGCATGTTGCGCCACCTGCCCGCCAGCGCCTGGCGGAAGGTGTTCCTGAAGCCAGTGGACGAGGTCATGCACTTCACGACCGTCCACGGCACCTTCCTGGCGGCCGCGGCGCCCGGCCCGGCCTGGACCGGGGCGGCGCAGCGCGACCTGGAGTTCCTCGCCCGCTCGCACGGCGGCGAGATCGACCCGTGCCCGCACGACGCGGCGCTGGTCAGCTTCGACGACCCGCACCACGCGCTCGCGATGGCGATCGAGCTGCAGCAGGCCGTGGGCGAGGTGCGCTGGCAGGTCGGCATCGCGACCGGCGAATGCACGCTCGCGACGCTGCAGATGGAGGGCACCTCGCTGCCGGTGCTGGTGGGCGGCGCGGTGGACCGCGTCGAGACCCTCACCCGTCACGCCACCGCGGGCAGCATCCGCCTCGCGCCCGAGACCTTCGAGCTGCTGCACGACGCGGTGGTGCGGATCGCGGGTTGTATGGTGATGACGGAATACGACGGCGACGAGCCGGGCGTCACCTCGCTCACGCTCGCGCCCCGCTCGAATGCCTTCCTGAGCACCTTCGCGGGGCTGGGCCTCACGTGAGCGCGGGGCTGGTGGCGCGGCCCGCGTAGTCCGTCCAGCAGCTGCGCGCGAAGTCGTACAGCTTGCAGCGGCGCGCGGTGTCGAAGTACCAGCGCCAGGAGAAGTCCTGGACGATGATGCGCCCCGGCAGCATCTCCTCCAGCTTCGCCTGCGCCTGCTTCAGGCGGTACAGCGGGATCGTCATGTCCACGTGGTGCGCCGTGTGCTCCATGATGTGGTGCATGGCGCCGCCGAGCCGCAGCGGGAAGCGCAGGTGCACGGTGGTGGACACGAAGGGCTGCGCGCGCGACCACTCGCCGCGCTCCGCATGCCAGTGCACCTCGGTGTGCGTGTGGTGCACGTACACGACGAAGCCGATCATCGCCGTCCAGAACAGGAAGGGCGCGAGGAAGCCCGTGAGCAGCACGGACGCGAGATCGCGGTCCGTGAAAGCCGCGACGGCGACCAGCGAGCCGATCCACGCGAGGGCGAACGCGGACACCAGCAGGTTGTCCAGCAGGAACACGCGGCGGCGCGTGGGCATCTGCCGGCGGCTGGGGAAGAACATGCGCTTCCACCAGATCTCCACCAGGTAATAGAGGCCCGGCGCCCAGCCGCTGCGGTAGATGCGGTCCAGCGCCTTCTGCACGGGCGTGAGCGCGGCGTATTCCTCCGCGGTGTGCGGCGCCCACACGAAGTCGAAGCCCTTCAGGTTGGTGTAGCCGTGGTGCACCACGTTGTGCCCGACTTCCCACAGCGAGTACGGCGTGAGCGAGGGCAGGAAGGCGATGCGTCCCAGCCAGTGGTTCAGGCGCCGGTGCGGCGTGAGGCTCTGGTGGCAGGCATCGTGGCCGATGATGAAGAGCCGTCCGGTGACGAAGCCCGCCGCCAGCCCGCAGGCGAGGCGGGCCCACAGGGGATCGAGCAGCACGGCGCCGGCGAAGGCGGCGAGCAGCAAGGCGTAGTCGAACGCGAGCAGCAGGACGGGAAGGAGCGTGGTGCGCGCGGCGAGCGGCAGCAGCCACTGCCGGATCTCCTTGCGGTGCGGCAGGTCCGCCGCGCGGGGAATGGGAGTGGAGGACAGGGTCATGGACCGGCCATGCTAGGCGGCAGGTGCACGGCCGTCGCTGATGTTCGTCAAAGGAAGTGCGCGGTAACCGGGCCGTAACCGCTTCGTGTGAGAATCGGAAACCAAGTTACAAGGAGCACCTCGCCCATGGCCCGTCGCGCCACCAAGATCGTCGCCACCCTCGGCCCCGCGTCCAGCGAGCCGGCCGTCCTCGAGCGCATGATCCGCGCGGGCGTGAACGTCGTGCGCCTGAATTTCAGCCACGGCACGGCGCAGGACCACATCGACCGCGCGAGCCTGGTGCGGCAAGTGGCGCAGGGTGCCGGCCGCGAAGTCGCGATCATGGCGGACCTGCAGGGCCCGAAGATCCGCGTCGGCAAGTTCGCCGAAGGCAAGGTGCACCTCGATCCCGGCGCGAAGTTCGTGCTGGATGCGGGGCGCACGGAGCCGGGAGACGTCCATGGCGTGGGCCTCGACTACAAGGAGCTGCCGCGCGACGTGAAGCCGGGCGACACGCTGCTGCTGAACGACGGCCTGATCGTGCTGACGGTCGACGGCGTGAAGGGCGACCAGATCCGCACCAGCGTGAAGCTCGGCGGCGTGCTCTCCAACAACAAGGGCATCAACAAGCAGGGCGGCGGCCTCACCGCGCCGGCGCTGACGGCCAAGGACATGGAAGACATCCGCACGGCCATGAGCTTCCAGGCCGACTACGTGGCGGTGAGCTTCCCCAAGAGCGCGACCGACATGGAGATGGCGCGCCAGCTGTGCAACGTGGCCGCGGCGGAGTTCCGCCACAAGCCGGCGCTGATCGCCAAGATCGAGCGGGCCGAAGCGATCCCCAACCTCGAACAGATCCTCAAGGCGAGCGACGCGATCATGGTGGCGCGCGGCGACCTTGCGGTGGAAGTGGGCAACGCCGCCGTGCCCGCGCTGCAGAAGCGCATGATCCGGCTCGCGCGCGAACACGACAAGGTCGTGATCACGGCGACGCAGATGATGGAGTCGATGATCGCCGCGCCGGTGCCCACGCGCGCCGAGGTGAGCGACGTGGCGAACGCGGTGCTCGATGGCACCGACGCCGTGATGACCAGCGCGGAGACCGCGACCGGCAAGTACCCGGTGGAAGTCGTGCAGCAGATGGCCGCGATCTGCGCCGAGGCCGAGATGGCCGAGGACGTGCGCCTCGACGCCGACTTCACGGGCATGGCCTTCTCGCGCATCGACCAGTCCATCGCGATGGGCGCGCTGTTCACGGCCTACCACCTGGGCTGCAAGGCGATCGTCGCGCTGACCGACTCGGGCTCCACCGCGCTGTGGATGAGCCGGCACCGCATCCACATCCCCATCTATGCGCTGACCCCGCGCCTCGTGACGCAGCGTCGCATGGCGCTGTACCGCAACGTGCGCCCGCTGCTCATGGACCAGAGCGCCGACCGCGACACGGCACTGGCCGAAGCCGAAGCCCACCTCAAGAGCCGCGGCATCGTGAGCTCCGGCGACATCTACGCGATCACCTGCGGCGAACCCATGGGCGCCCCCGGCGGGACGAACATGCTGAAGATCGTGCGAGCGAGCTGAAGAAGACGGGGAAGGAACGCAGAGGTCGCAGAGGTTTCGCAGAGGACGCAGAGAAGGCAATCCTTCTGGTTTTCCTCTGCGACCTCCGCGTCATCTCTGCGCCCTCTGCGTTCGGCTGTCCGTTCCCGTTCCCGTTCCCGCTCCCGTTCCCGCTCCCGTTCCAGCCCCTCTCCCCAGCCTCAGCCGGTAGAATCGGCAGGAGTTACGGCGCGGTTACGCCAACCGTGCCATTCCTCCGTCGTACCTCCCAGGAATTGCCATGCCTCTCGTTTCCATGCGCGAACTGCTGGACCACGCCGCCGCCAATGGCTACGGCATCCCGGCTTTCAACGTCAACAACCTCGAACAGGTCCAGGCGGTGATGGAAGCCGCGAAGGAAGTGAACGCGCCCGTCATCCTGCAGGCGAGCGCGGGTGCCCGCAAGTACGCCGGCGAGTCCTTCATCAAGCACCTGATCTCCGCGGCGATCGAGGCCTATCCGAAGATCCCGCTGGTCATGCACCAGGACCACGGCCAGAGCCCCGACGTGTGCCGCGGCGCCATCGACCTGGGCTTCTCCTCCGTGATGATGGACGGCTCGCTGGAAGCCGACGGCAAGACCATCGCCAGCTACGACTACAACGTCGACGTGACGCGCAAGGTCGTCGACATGGCGCACCGCACCGGCGTGACCGTCGAGGGCGAGCTCGGCTGCCTCGGCTCCCTGGAGACGATGCGCGGCGACAAGGAAGACGGCCACGGCACCGACGCGACGATGACGCGGGACCAGCTGCTGACCGACCCCGAGCAGGCCGCCGACTTCATCAAGAAGACCCAGGTGGACGCGCTGGCCATCGCCATCGGCACCAGCCACGGCGCCTACAAGTTCACGCGCAAGCCCACGGGCGACATCCTGGCGATCGACCGCATCAAGGAAATCCACCGCCGCATCCCCAACACGCACCTGGTGATGCACGGCTCGTCCTCCGTGCCGCAGGACCTGCTGGCCATCATCCGCCAGTACGGCGGCAACATGAAGGAAACGTACGGCGTGCCGGTGGAGGAGATCCAGGAAGCCATCAAGCACGGCGTGCGCAAGATCAACATCGACACCGACATCCGCCTCGCGATGACGGGCGCGGTGCGCAAGTTCATGGCCGAGAACCCGGAGAAGTTCGACATGCGCGAGTGGATGAAGCCCGCGCGCGAGGCCGCCAAGCAGATCTGCAAGCAGCGCTACGTCGAGTTCGGCTGCGAAGGCCAGGCCGGCAAGATCAAGGGCGACTCGCTGCAGGTGGTCGCGGCCCGGTATACGAAGGGCGAGCTCGCCCAGGTCGTGAACTGAGCCCGTTTCCACCCTTGCGATAATCGACGGCCCGCCCCCGCTGCGGGCCGTTTTCATTTGCAGCCTGCCATGACCGCCCTCCACACCTCCAACATCACCTCGCTGCCGCTGCTCGCGCGCGGCAAGGTGCGCGACAACTACGCCGTCGGCAACGACCGCATCCTGATGGTGGCGAGCGACCGGCTCTCGGCCTTCGACGTGATCATGGGCGAGCCCATCCCGGGCAAGGGCGAGATCCTGACGAAGATGGCGCTGTTCTGGTTCGCGCGCCTCGGGCACGTGTGCCCGAACCACCTGACGGGCGAGGCGCCCGAGAGCGTGGTGGCGCCGGCCGAGGTGCCGCAGGTGCAGGGCCGCTCGATGCTGGTCAAGCGCCTGAAGCCGATCATGGTGGAGGCCGTGGTGCGCGGCTACCTCGCGGGCAGCGGCTGGAAGGAGTACCAGGAGTCGCAGAGCGTGTGCGGGGTGAAGCTGCCGGCGGGCCTGAAGAACGCCGGCAAGCTGCCGCAGCCGATCTTCACGCCGGCGGCGAAGGCCACCTCCGGCCACGACGAGAACGTGTCCTTCGAGAAGGTCGTGGAGATGATCGGACCCGACCTCGCGGCGAAGATCCGCGACCTGAGCATCCGCATCTACCGGGAGGCGGCGGACTTCGCGCTGACCAAGGGCCTGATCATCGCGGACACCAAGTTCGAGTTCGGCCTCGACGAGCAGGGCAACGTGGTGCTCATGGACGAGGTGCTGACGCCCGACTCCTCGCGCTACTGGCCGGTGGAGGGCTACCAGGAAGCGTTCGCGAAGGGCGAGAACCCGCCGAGCTACGACAAGCAGTTCGTGCGCGACTGGCTGGAGGCCGTCAAGGTCGATGGCCAGCCCTGGGACAAGACCCCGCCCGCCCCGCGCCTGCCGCGCGACGTGATCGAGAAGACCGCCGCCAAGTACCGCGAGGCCCTGCAGCGGCTGACTGCGTAGCCGCGTGTAAAGCCCTTGGACGCCGCGCCCATCGCGGCGCTATGCTGGCCCGCATGAAAGCCAGCCTCTTCCTCCTCGCGGCTGCCGCGGCGTTCGCCGCGCCGGCCTTCGCGCAACCGGATGCCCAGTGCATCGTCGCGGGCCGCCTGAGCGACGGCCTGTGGGCGCCGAAGCACGGGACCATCCACCTGTTCGACGGCGACGGCCGTCCGGTCGCGACGCCGACGAAGGCCGCGCTGGCCAACGTCCGCCGCGCGACGCTCGACGAGCCGGCGCTGCTGTCGAAGTGCGACGGGAACAACACGCTCTTCAACGCCGACAACGAGCCGCCCGGCCGCAAGACCGAGGTGCCGGCGCTGGCGCGCGGGACGGTCGAGGTGGAGAGCGTGGCCTATCCGAAGCTGCAGGTGGGCGGGGAGCTGGTGGAACTGCGGGTTCGGGTGCCGGCGGAACGCGTCGTGATGATGACGCGCTGACCGCTTCGCGGCGGTGGGGTTCGCTGGCGCTCACCGTCCGCGGCTTCGCCGCGCCACCCTACATGGAACCCTGTAGGGTGGCGGCGCGAGAGCGCCGGCAGGTGAGCGCGAGCGTTCGAGTGCCGCGGAGGCGGCACGTAGCCCGAAGTGAAGGCGAAGCCGAGCCTCGGACACCCCACCGAAGAGCGCTTACGACAACACCACGCTCGACAACCGCCGCCGATACGCCGCCACCACCGGATCGTCCGGCGGGATCTGCCCTTCCGCCACCTTCGGCTTCGGCGGCTCGATGATCTCCAGGATCGCGATGTAGGTCTTGCGGGCCAGGTCCTCGTTCCAGGACTTGTCGCGCATCAGGATCTCCAGCAGCTCGTCCATCGCGGCCGTCCAGCGCTGCTGGGCGACCAGCAGGCGCGAGCGGTCGAACCGGGCCTGGAAGTCGCGCCGGTTGGCGGCGATCTTCGCGTCCTCGTCGGCGGGGTTGGGGTGCGCCCTGGCGAAAGCGATCGCGTCCATCCAGCGCGCGAGCGCGTCGAGCTTGCGCGACACGCCCACCTTGTTCGCTACCGGCTCGAACGCACGGCGCGCATCCGCCTCCCGGCCCGCGGCCAGCAGCGCCTTCACGTAGTCGAAGCGCGCGTCGTCGTTCGCCGGGTCGGTGGCCACCGCATGCTGCAGGCGCTCCAGCAGCGCTTCGGGGTCGGCGTCGCCGGGTTCCTCGAGCAGCGGCTCCTCTTCCTCTTCCCCGGCCGCGAGCGGCTGCACGTGCTTGTCGAGGAACTCGCGCACCTTGCCCTCGGGCAGCGCGCCCATGAAGCCGTCCACGGGCTGGCCGTTCTTCATGAGGATGACGGTGGGGATGCTGCGGATGCCGAAGGCGCCCGCGAGCTGCTGCTCCTCGTCCGAGTTGATCTTCACCAGCCGGAAGGCGCCACCGTAGGCCACCTCCAGCTTCTCCAGCACCGGGCCCAGCGCCTTGCACGGGCCGCACCACGGGGCCCAGAAATCCACCAGCACCGGCTGGCTCAGCGAGGCGGCAACCACCTCCTGCTCGAAGTTCTCGATGGTGACGTCGATCATTCCGGCTCCCTCTGCTCGTCAAAGTAAAATTTGGGGCTTCTCATCGGGAATTCTATGAACAAGAGTGCCGTGGCCGTCGGGGTCGTCATGGGGTCCAGCAGCGACTGGGACACCCTGCAGCACGCGGTGCAGATTCTCCAGGAATTCGGGATCGCCCACGAAGCCAAGGTCGTTTCGGCGCACCGCATGCCGGACGACATGTTCGCGTACGCGGAGCAGGCCGCCGCCCGCGGCCTGCAGGCGATCATCGCCGGCGCGGGCGGGGCGGCGCACCTGCCCGGCATGCTGGCCGCGAAGACGACGGTGCCCGTGCTGGGCGTGCCCGTGGCGAGCCGCCACCTGCAAGGGGTCGATTCCCTGCACAGCATCGTGCAGATGCCCAAGGGCATCCCCGTCGCCACGTTCGCCATCGGCGCGGCGGGCGCGGCGAACGCGGCGCTGTTCGCGGTCGCCATGCTCGCGGTCAACGACCCGGCGCTGAAGGCGAAGCTGGAGGCGTTCCGCACGAAGCAGACCGAAGCGGCGCGTGCGATGACGCTGCCCCCGCGGGATCCCGCATGACCGTGCTTCTTCCCGGTTCCACCCTCGGCGTGATGGGAGGCGGCCAGCTGGGCCGCATGTTTGTGCATGCCGCGCAGCGCATGGGTTACTTCACGGCGGTGCTCGATCCCGACGCGGACAGCCCTGCGGGCCGCGTCAGCCACCACCACGTGCAGGCCGACTACCTCGACGAGATCGGCCTCGCGCGCCTCTCCGGCTTCAGCGACGCCGTCACGACGGAATTCGAGAACGTGCCGGCCGATGCGCTCGCGCGCCTCGCGGAGAAGCGGCCCGTCGCGCCCGGCGCGGCCGCCGTCGCCATCGCGCAGGACCGTGCCGAGGAGAAGGCGCATTTCATGCGCTGCGGCGTGCCGGTCGCGCCCCACGCGGTGATCGACGGCGACGAGGACCTGGCCGCCGTCGGCGACGACCTCCTGCCCGGCATCCTCAAGACGACGCGCCTCGGCTATGACGGCAAGGGCCAGGTGCGCGTCACCACGCGCGCAGAATTGCGCACCGCGTGGGACGACCTCCAGCGCGCGCCCTGCGTGCTGGAGAAGCTGCTGCCGCTGGCCTTCGAATGCTCCGTCGTGGTCGCGCGCGGGCGCGATGGCGCGATGGTGCACCTGCCCGTGCAGCGCAACCTGCACCGCGCGGGGATCCTCGCGGTGACGGAAGTCCACGACGGCTGCGTCGCGCCGGACCTCGCGCAGCGCGCGGTCGACGCGACGAAAGCCATTGCGAAGGGCCTGGACTACGTCGGCGTGCTGTGCGTCGAGTTCTTCGGCCTGCAGGACGGCTCGCTCGTGGTGAACGAGGTGGCGCCGCGGCCCCACAACAGCGGGCACTGGAGCATCGAGGGGGCGGACGTGTCGCAGTTCGAGCTGCAGGTGCGTACGCTCGCCGGCCTGCCGCTGGTGCAGCCGCGCCAGCACAGCCCCGCGATCATGCTCAACCTGCTCGGCGACCTGTGGTTCCGCGACGGCCAGGAGCGCACGCCCGACTGGGCCGCGGTGCTCGCCCTGCACGGCACGCACCTGCACCTGTACGGCAAGGCGAGCGCGCGGCCGGGCCGCAAGATGGGCCACCTCACGATCACTGGCGGCGACGTCGCCGGCGTGCGCGCGACGGCGCTCGACGCCGCGAGCCGCCTCGGCATCGCGCCCTTCTGAAGCCATGATCCTCGACGGCCGCGACCCGGACTCCATCGCGCAGGCAGCCCGCGTGCTGGCCGGCGGCGGCCTGGTCGCCTTCCCCACCGAGACGGTGTACGGCCTGGGCGCGGACGCCGGCAACGAGCAAGCGGTCGCGGGCATCTTCGCGGCCAAGGGCCGGCCCAGCGACCATCCCCTCATCGTCCACGTGCCGGACGCTGACGCCGTGCCGCGTTTCGCGGCGAACGTGCCCGACGTCGCGCGCCGCCTCATGCAGGCGTTCTGGCCCGGGCCGCTCACGCTGATCCTGCCGCGCCGCCCCGGGATGGCAAGTGCCGCGGCGGGCGGGCAGGACTCCATCGGCCTGCGTTGTCCGGCCCACCCGGTCTCGCACGCGCTGCTGGTCGCTTGCGCCCAGGCCAGCCCGCCGGTGCTGGGCCTCGCCGGGCCCAGCGCCAACCGCTTCGGGCGCGTGAGTCCCACGACCGCGCAGCACGTGGCCACCGAGTTCGACGACCGGCTGCTGGTGCTCGATGGCGGCGCGACCCGCGTGGGCATCGAGTCCGCCATCGTGGATTGCACGCGCGCCGTGCCGGTGCTGCTGCGTCCCGGCACGCTCACGCGCGCCGAGATCGAAGCGGCGTGCGGCGAACGCCTGTGGCTGCCCGAGGAACGTCCCGAAGCCGCGCCGCGCGCTTCCGGCACGCTGGAATCGCACTACGCGCCGCAGGCGAAGGTGCGCCTGATGGATGCGAAGCAGCTGCAGGCCGCGCTCGACGTGCTGGGGCCCGATGCCGCGTCCATCGCGGTCTATGCCCGCACGGCGCTGCGCACCCGCACGCCGCACTACCGGCGCATGCCCGACGACGCGATCGAGACGGCGCGGCAGCTCTTCGCGGTGCTGCGCGAGTTCGATGCCGCGGGCGCCAGGCTGATCTGGATCGAGGCGCTGCCGGAGAGCCCCGAGTGGGACGGCGTGCGCGACCGGCTGAGGCGCGCTTCGGCCGGTTAACCGGCGGTTGACCGGCAATCGTTAAACTCGCCGGTTTTGCTGGAGCGAATTTCATGGCACTTCACTGGATGCGGCGCGCGTGGCTCGTGGCCGCGAGCGCCTCGGCCCTGCTGCTGGCCGCCTGCGGCGGCGGCACGGTCGATTCCCAGTTCTCCCCGGACCGCGTGGTGGCGTTCGGCGACGCGATGGGCGACCTCGGCCAGGCGGGCAGCCGCTACACGGTCAACGACGGCACCGTCAACAACTGGACCCAGTTCGTCGCCAGCCAGTACGGCCGCGACCTCGCCCCGAGCGCCGCGGGCGGCCTGTCCTATGCCACCGGCAACGCTCGCGTCACGGCCAAGCCCGATGCCGCCGGCAACAGCGGCACGCGCACGGTGAAGGAGCAGATCGACGCCTTCCTGGCCGGCAACAAGCTGGGCGGCAACGACCTCGTCATGGTGTCGGCCGGCACGTCCGACGTGATCACCCAGGCCCGCCTGGTGCTGGAAGGCAGCCAGACGCAGGCGGAGATGCAGGCCAACCTGGAGCAGGCCGGGCGCGATCTGGCCGAGCAGGTCAAGCGCCTCGTCAGCGCCGGTGCGACGCACGTCGTGGTCGCGGGCCCGTTCAACCTGGGCCGCTCGCCCTGGGCGCGCCAGACGGCTTCGACCGGACTGATGGAGGCCGCCAGCACGCGCTTCAACGGCGCCCTGCTGGTCGCGCTCGTGGACTACGGCAGGACGGTGCTGTACGTGGACGCCGCGCTGTACTTCAACAACCAGACGGCCGACGGCGGCAGCGACTTCAGCAACCGCACGGAGCCGGTGTGCACGTCGGTGGACGCGGGCCCCGGCATCGGGACCGGCAACGGGCAGGTGAACTCGAGCCTGTGCACGACGTCGACGCTGGTGGCCAATGCCAACCCGGCGCAGTACGTGTTCGCCGACCGCGTGTATCCCACGCCGCGCGCGCACCAGCTGTTCGGTGACTACGCCAAGGGCCGGATCCGGGATCGCTGGTAAGCCGGGAAGGCATGAGGAAAAAGCGCGGGGCTCCCGCGCTTTTTTTTGGGCTTTTCATGGGCCTCCGGGGGGCTCGAGCAGGAGAACGCAGAGGTCGCAAAGGTCACGCAGAGGTCGCAGAGAACAGCCAGGGCCTCGGAGGGCTTTCTCTGCGACCTCTGCGTTCTGAACTCCTTGATCTTCCCGGAATGCAGTGAAGAACCTCTCGCTGCGCGAAGCCGGCCTGCGGTGTCAGGGCTGGTGCGCAGCCCACTCGACGAGCGCCTGCACGGCGGGCCGCACCGCCGACGCGCGGCGGTGGTTGGCGATCGCCACCAGCACGTAGCGGCGCCCCTGCGGGCCGTGCACGTAGCCGGCCACGCCCGACACCTCGTTGAGGCTGCCCGACTTCAGGTGCGCGAGGCCGACGTTCTGGCGCTGGCGGCGCAGCGTGCCGTCCACGCCCAGCAAGGGCAGCGAGGCGGCCAGGTCGGGCATCAGGGGCGAGGCCCAGGCGCCCTGCAGCAGCTGCGCGAGCTGCCGCGCCGTGATGCTCTCGTTGCGCGACAGGCCCGAGCCGTTCTCGGTCACCGGCGGCTCGCCCCCGAAACGCTCGCGCCACCAGGTGCGCAGCACCTCGCGCGAGCCCTCGAAGGTGCCGGTGCCCCGTTGTTGCAGGCTGAGCGTCAGGAAGACCTGCTGCGCCATCACGTTGTTGCTGAACTTGTTGATGTCGCGGATGACCTCCGCGAGCGGCGGCGACGCGAATTCGAAGGCAGGCTTCAGCCCGGCGGGCGCGAGGCCCTCGCGCACCTGGCCGCGCAGGTGCCCGCCCACCCCTTGCCAGAGCGCCGCGATCGCACGCGCCGGGTACGTGCCGGGGTCGGGCCAGGCCAGCTGCCACGACTGCTCGCCGCAGGCGAGGGGGTAGCGGCCCGCGAAGCGCACGCGCGCCGGGTCGCGGAAGTCCGCGGCCAGCGAGGTGATCCAGTCGCCGCAATCCGTGAGCGCGCCGGGCACGGTGGCCGGCCAGCGCACGCCGGCCAGTTCGGGGTCCGCGTGCACGCGCGCCTGGTTGCCGTCGGGCGTGAAGGTGAGGGTGACGGTCTTGAAGTTCACCAGCAGCGCGTCGGGGCTGGCGTTGTAGGGCCGCAGGGGCTGGCCGTCGAAGGCGGCGGGGTCGTGCGGCGGCAGCTGGAAGGCGCTGCGGTCCAGGACGATGTCGCCCTGGATCGTGTGCACGCCGAGCGCGCGCACGCGCCGCAGCAGCAGCCACAGCCGTTCGATCACGAGCTTGGGGTCGCCCTGGCCCTTGAGGACGAGGTTGCCCTCCAGCGTGCCCATGCGCACCGGCCCGTCGAAATAGACGGGCGTCGTCCACGTGAAGTTCGGGCCCAGCAGGTCCAGCGCCGCGTAGGTGGTGGCGAGCTTGGCGACGGAAGCGGGATTGATGGCGACGTCGGGCCGGTGCTCGACCCGCGCCGGGCCGCCTTCGGCCGGGGCGACGAACATCACCACCGCATCGCGGGGCAGCCCCTGCGCGTCCAGCGCGGCGCCGACTTCCGGCGGCAGGGCCTGGCCCCAGGCGGCGGCGGACCAGGCCAGCAGGCAACAGGCGAGGCGGGACCAGCGCGGCATGCGCGCCATTATGGTGGGACGTCGATAATGGCGGGTTCCGCCCCCCGCATGAAACTGCTCGCCTTCGACACCAGCACCGAGATCCTGTCCATCGCCGTCACCGCGGGCGAGGGCGCGCCGGTGCTGGAGCACACGGCGGCCGGCGGGCCGCAGGCTTCCGCCGCGCTGATCCCCGCGGTGCAGGACCTGCTGGCGCGCGCCGGCCTGGCGCTGGGCGAGCTCGCGGCGATCGCCTTCGGGCGCGGGCCGGGCTCGTTCACCGGGCTGCGCACCGCGGCGGCCGTGGCCCAGGGCCTGGGCTTCGGCGCGGGCATCCCCGTCCTGCCCATCGACACGCTGCTGGCCGTGGCCGAGGAAGCCCGTGGCCAGGGGGGCGGCGACCGCATCGTCGCCGTCCTGGACGCGCGCATGGACGAGGTCTACGTCGCGGCCTACGAGCGCGTGGACGGTCTCTGGCACACCCGGCAGGCGCCTGCGCTGGCGCGCCCCGAAGACGTGCAGGCGCCCGCCGGCTGGGTGCTGGCCGGCAACGCGCTGGAGTTGCACGCGCAGCGCCTGCCTTCGGCCGCCGGCCGCATCACGGCGCTGCCCACCGCCCGGGCGCTGCTGCGCCTGGCCCCCGCCGCGCTCGCGCAGGGCCGGCACCCCGCCGCGGAAGCCCTCCCGCTCTACATCCGCGACAAAGTAGCGCAAACTACCGAGGAACGCGCGGCCGATCGCGCGCGCAAGGAGTCGCTGAAGCGGCCGTCGACATGAGCGCAGTCTTCAAGAGCATGGAAGCGGGCTTCGAGCCCATGACCGAGCCGCGCCTGGACGAGGTGGTGGCCATCGAGCGCCGCGCCTACGCCCACCCGTGGACGCGCGGCAACTTCGCCGATTCGCTGCGCTCCGGCTACCAGGCCCAGCTGCTGGTGGGCGGCGAGACCATCATCGGCTACTTCGTCGCCATGCAGGGCGTCGACGAGGTGCACCTGCTGAACATCACCGTGGATCCCGCGCACCAGGGCCTCGGCTGGGGCCGCGTGCTGCTCGACGCCCTCGCGCTCTGGGCGCGCCAGCAGCACGCCCAGTGGCTGTGGCTGGAGGTGCGCACGAGCAACCTGCGCGCGCAGCAGGTCTACCAGCGCTACGGCTACCGCCGCGTGGGCGAGCGCCGGAACTACTACCCCGCGGAGCACGGGCGCGAGGATGCGATCGTCATGAGCTACCGCCTGTGAGCATGGAGCTCGATCCGCGCCAGCGCGCCATGCTGGAGGAAATGGGGATCCGGCTGTTCTGGCCGGAGTCGGCCCCCGTCGAAGTCGAAGAGCCAGTGCTCGCTCGCGCGCAGCCCGCCGTGGAAGTGCCTGTCGCCCGGCCGCGCCCGGATGTCCGCGTGCCCGAGGCCGCACCCGTGGTTCGGCCCGCCGCGCCTGCCGTGCCTGCCGGGACGGCGCTGCCCGGCATCGACCTCCTCGCATGGGACCCGGCTGCGCGCGCGGTCCGCGGTCCGGTGGATCCCGCGTCGGCCGCGGACCTGCAGGGCGGATGGCTCGTCCTGTGCGACGCTTCCGAAAGCGAGGGCGAGCCCGCCATGCAGGCTGCCCGGCTCCTGGACGGCATGCTGGCCGCCCTGGCGCTGCCCGCCGGCGAGAAGGTGTGCATCGCCCGGGTCCCGGCGATGCGCGCCTCCGATGCAGGGCAGGACGCGGTGCTGCGCCGGCCGGTGGCGCTGCTGCGGCCGAAGATCATCCTCGCCATGGGCCGCGCGTCGCCGCAGGTGCTGCTGCAGACGACGGAACCCGTCGGCAAGCTGCGCGGTCGCGTGCACCGCTGCGACGACGTGCCGGTGGTGGTGACCTATCCGCCCGCCTACCTGCTGCGCAACCTGCCCGACAAGGCGAAGGCCTGGGCGGACCTGGTGCTGGCGCTGTCGGTCCTGCGCGGCGCCACGTAGGTCACGCGCGGGGCGCGAACGCTGCCGCGGCCAGGGTCCGCGCCGCGTAGTCGATCCCGCTGAACGCGGCGAAGTCCGCGACGCTGCGCACCCGTCCCAGCCCGTAGATCCCCAGGTCCGCGCCGTCCACCAGCGCCGCGAGCCGCTCGCGCGAACGCTGCTCCAGCTGCCACCAGGGCAGCGCGCGCTCCGCCTCCTGCTGCGCGTCCCAGTGCAGCGGGCGCGGGGGGCCTCCGGAGTTCGCATCGTTGTACAGGTGGTGCACGGGCAGGCCCGGCATGTGGAACAGGTCCCAGCCGTGCGTGTACAGACGCAGCGCCATCGCCTGTTCCTCGCCATGGAAGTAGAGCCAGGGGTCGTACGGCACCTCGCGCACGATGCGACCCGGCGCGAAGAGGCAGCCCGCGCCCACGTGGAAAGCGGGCAGCGGCTCGCTGCTCTCCACCGGCTGCGCCTGGAAGCCCAGCACCGGGTGGTCCGGCGCGAAGGCCGCGTCCGGCTTCAGCACCTGCGCGAGCACGCCCGTGGTGGTGGGGCGGCGCACGGCGGCGCCATCGACGAAGGTGAACGCATCGGGGTACGAGGAGATGGCGACGGGGCGGCGCGGGCCGCCGAGCGCGAGCGCCTGCGCCACCAGCGTGTCGTCCCAGCCCGGGTCGAAGTCCATGTGCGAGTCGAGCTGCAGGAACCAGTCTTCGCCGTCGTGCAGCGACATCGCGAGCGCGCGCGCCCAGCACGGGCCGCGCGCGTCGCGCGCATCCACCTGCACCAGGCTCAGGCGCGCGCGCCCCGGCGCGGCCACGCGAGGGCTGCCTGCCGGCGACTGGTCGACGACCCCGAAGTGCAGGCGCGAGTCGTCGGCCGCGGCGGCGACGGCGCGTTCCAGCGTGAAGGACAGCACGGGATCGCAGTAGGAAGCGATGCTGACGAAGATGCGCATGGCGTGCGCGGCATGGTAGCAAGCGCGCGCCGCAGGGCGCTTGCGTGCCGCGAGCGTGACGTATGCCGCAGCAAGCGCCGGCGGGCGTGCCCGTTACCCCGTGCGGCGCATTGCGGAGCCTTGTAACGCTGTGCTACCTTCCCGCGCACCAAGAAGAAGGCCGTCCGCAGCCACGGGCCGGGCGGTGCCGCGATCAACCCGTGCAGCGCCCAGCGCCCCCCGCGCGTTCGGCGACGCCGCAGGAGCAGAGAAACATGTCCAGGGTCCCGTCCAGGCCGGCGCGCCGCGTCGCCTCCACGCCGGCTGTCGCCGGTTTCCGCCAGTCCGCGCTCGCGGTGGCGGCAGCCTTCGCGTTGCACGCCGGCGCGCACGCGCAGTCGGTCCCGGCCGGGGCCGTCCACGGGACGGCGGCATACCAGCGCGACGGGGCGAACCTGCTGGTCACCACCACCAACGGCGCGGGGCACCGCTCGGTCCTCAACTGGCAGTCCTTCCACGTGCCCGCGGGCAGCCGCACGTGGTTCCAGCAGCCGGATGCGGCGAGCACCTCGATCAACCGCGTGACGGGCGGCGTGCGCTCGGACATCTTCGGCAGCCTCGGGTCCAACGGCAAGCTGGTGCTGGTGAACCCCTCCGGCATCGCGATCGGCGCCAACGCGATGGTCGACACCGCGGGCTTCACCGCGTCGGCGATGGGCCTGAGCGAGGCCGACGCGATCGCGGGCCGCCTGCTGTTCCAGGGCGGCGCGGGCGAGCTGCGCGTCGGCGAGGGTGCGCAGGTGCTGGCGCGCGGCGGCGACGTCGTGCTGGTCGGCTCGCGCGTGCAGGTGGAGCGCAACGCCGTCGTGCAGGCGAGCGGCGCGACCATCCTGGCCGCCGGCGAGAAAGTGGAAGTCACCGGCCGTGGCCTCGAAGGCATCCGGCTCGAGGTGAACGCCGGCAACGAGGCGGTGAACCTCGGCACGCTGCGGGGCGACGCCGTGGCGATCTTCGCCGGCACCCTGAAGCACAGCGGCCTGGTGCAGGCGCAGGCGGCGACGGCCGAAGGCGGCAAGGTGGTGCTGAAGGCGACCGCCGACGCGCTGGTGGACGGGACGGTGCGCGCCAGCGGCAAGCGCGGCGGCAGCATCGACGTGCTGGGCGAGCGCGTGGGCCTGCTCGCGGGCAGCACGGTCGACGCGAGCGGCCTCTTCGGCGGCGGCTCGATCCGCATCGGCGGCGACTACCAGGGCAGGAATGCGGCCGTGCCCAATGCGAAGGCGGTCTTCGTGGACGCATCCGCGAAGATCCGGGCGGACGCCTCGCTGGCCGGCAACGGGGGGCGCGTGATCGTGTGGTCGGACGAGGTCACGCGCATGCGGGGCGCGATCTCCGCGCGCGGCGGCAACCTCGCCGGCAACGGCGGCTTCGTCGAGGTGTCGAGCAAGGGCCACCTGGCCTACACGGGCTTCACCGACCTGTCCGCACCGCGCGGCCGCGTCGGGGACCTGCTGCTGGACCCGCAGGACATCGTGATCTTCCACACCGGCGACACGGCGTACACCCACGACGCGATCGCCCTGGCCAACAACTCGGGCGGCACCGACTTCACGTACACCGGCGGCCCCAGCTACATGGCCGACGGCATCATCAACAGCCAGCTGCGCACGAGCAACCTGACGATCACGACGTCGCACGACTCCTCGCGCTACGCCTCGCCGATCAGCCCCGACACGGGCACCGGCGGCCAGATCACCATCAACGCCGACGTCGACATCAACTGGACGACGCCGAACCGGCTGGAGTTCCTCGCCGACAAGGGCATCGCCATGCTGGGCGGCTGGATCTCCGGCGACAACGCCGGCGCGTCGCTGGTGATGACGGCGAAGAACGGCAGCATCGTGCTGAACCCGTCGGCCACCGTGCAGGTGGGCAACGGCATCACGTTCAGCGCCACCGGCGACATCCAGTTCGGGTCGCTGCGCGCCGGCTACGTCAGCACCGGCAGCGGCAGCGGCCGCAGCGCCGGCCCCGTCGTCCTGAACGCGGGCGGCAACGTCTCGGGCAATGCCATCTACGCCTACGGCGACTACCTCGCCGGCGGCGACGGTGGCGACGGCGGCGACGTGACCGTCACCGCGGGCGGCAGCATCGCCGTCGGTACGATCGCCGCGCAGGGCGGCAACGCCTACGAGCGGCCGGTCTTCACGATGCCGCCCGTCCCGCCCGGCAAGGGCGGCAGGGGCGGCAAGGTCACCCTCAAGGCGAACGGCGGCGGCGTGACGGTGAGCGACATCACGGCCTACGGCGGCGACTCCGCCGGCGGATCGCTGCCGTCCGGCGCGGCCGGCGCGGCGGGCAACATCGAGGTGGTGGCCAAGGGCGACGTGGCCATCGATTACATGAAGGTCTCCGGCGCCCTGGGCCTGACCGGTTCCGCGGCCGGCACCGTCAGCGTGACCGCCGACGGCAGCTTCACCTTCGACGAGATCCAGGCCGTCGGCGGCCGCTCGTACGACCCCGTCGCGTCCGGCAAGGGCGGCACGGTGCTCGTGGACGTCAAGGGCGACATCGTCATGACGCCGCGCGCCGGCGGCGACGCCATCAACGCCGACGGCGGCTATGGCGAACGCGGTGCCGGCGGCCAGGGCGGCAGCATCACGCTGAAGGCCGGCGGCACCGTGCGCGCGCTGCCCGTGATCAGCTGCGACTGCGCCAGCCCGCCGACCACCGGCGGCGTCGCGTGGGTCTCCGCCAGCGGCGGCCAGGGGAATGGCTCGCCCACCGGCGGCACCGACGGCGGTGCGGGCGGCACCATCCGCGTGGAGACGGGCGCGCCCCTCGTGATCGACAGTTCGATGATCCTCGCCGCCGGCGGCGGGGAGGGCGGCGACGTGTACAGCGGCGGCACCGGCCTCGCGGGCAAGGGCGGTGCCGGCGGCACGCTGACCGTGCAATCGAAGGGCACCGTGACCCTGCGCGATGCGCTGCTCTCCGCCGGCGGTGGCGGGGGCGGTGTCGGGGCGGATGGCGTGACCCGGGCCGCGGACGGCGCCCTGGGCACGTTCACCGCGAGCGGCACGGCGGTCGAAGTCGTGAACAGCTTCCTGCTGGACGGCCACTGGATCAACAACTCCGTGGTGAACCTGCGCGACGCGGCGATCGTGGCCGGCAGCGGCATCTTCCGCAACGCCAGCGACGTGAACCTGTACGGCACGAGCTTCCTGGGCATGGCGGCCGTCGAGAACGGCGGCCGCTTCCGCGCGTTCGGCAGCCGCGTGGGCGCCACGCTCACGCGCAACAGCGGGCTCGTGGAAATCAATGCCGGCAGCACGCTCGATGCGGCGCAGTTCACCGACAACAGCGGCATGCTGGTCGTCAACGGCACGCTCAACCTGGGCAGCAGCGCCGGCGCACCTCCGCCGGTGCCCACGCCTTCGCCGCCGCCGTTGCCGCCGCTGGGCGTCGCCGCCGCCGCACTGGGCAGCGGTGCGGTGTTCACCAACCAGGCGTCCGGCACCATCGCCGGCAGCGGCACGCTGAACGTCGACGGCGGCACGGGCACGGTGGACAACTTCGGCACCCTCGCACCCGGCGGTGCCGGCACCGTGGGCACGCTGAACGTGAACGGCAACCTCACCATGCAGTCGGGGTCCGTCTATGCCGCGGACCTGAAGGACACCACGGTGCACGACCAGGTGGTGGTCGCGGGTGCGGCGCGCACCGGCGGCACCGTGCAGGTGAACCTGCTGTCCGGCGCGAGCTACGCCGCGGGCGACAGCGTCGCCGTGCTGAAGTCCAACGGCCTCGACGCCACAAGCCTGCCGGCGGTCAACAAGCCGGAGTTCACGGCGAAGGCCGCGGGCAACGATCTCCTGCTGGTCGCCGCGGGGACGGTCACGCCGCCGCCTCCGCCGACGGGCGCCGTGGAACAGCAGGCGCAGCAGCAGGCGAACAACCAGGTGACGACCTTCCTCACGCTGTTCGAGCAGTTGCAGCGCCAGGAGCCCAGGCGCATCGGCAAGGACGACATCGTCGTCACCGACACCGCCTGCACGCGCTAGAAGCGGGGAAGGTCCGGGTGCGCGATGCGGCCGGCGCGCACCAGCATCTTCCCGTACTCGGCGCAGCGGTTCAGCGTCGGGATCACCTTGCCGGGATTGAGCAGCTCCCGCGGGTCGAAGGCGCGCTTCACGCCGCGCATCTGCTCCATCTCCTGGGCGCTGAACTGCACGCACATGGAGTTGAGCTTCTCCACGCCCACGCCGTGCTCGCCGGTCACGGTGCCGCCCATGGCGACGCTGGTCTCGAGGATGTCGGCCCCGAACAGCTCGCAGCGGTGGAGCTGGTCGGGGTCGTTGGCGTCGAAGAGGATCAGCGGATGCAGGTTGCCGTCGCCCGCGTGGAAGACGTTGGCGCAGCGCAGGCCATACTTCTTCTCCATCTCCTGGATCGCCAGCAGGATGTCCGCCAGGCGCTTGCGCGGGATCGTGGAATCCATGCACATGTAGTCGGGGCTGATGCGGCCGGAAGCGGGGAAGGCGTTCTTGCGGCCGCTCCAGAAGCGCAGCCGTTCCGCCTCGTCGCGGCTCACCGCGATGGCGGTGGCGCCGGCGTTGCGCAGCACCTCGCTCATGCGGCCGATTTCCTCCTCCACCTCCTCGGGCGTGCCGTCGCTCTCGCACAGCAGGATGGCCTCCGCGGCCAGGTCGTAGCCGGCATGCACGAAGTCCTCGACGGCCGCCGTCATCGGCTTGTCCATCATCTCCAGGCCGGCGGGGATGATGCCGGCCGCGATCACCGCCGCGACCGCGTCGCCCGCCTTCCGCACGTCGTCGAAGCTGGCCATGATGCAGCGCGCGAGCTGGGGCTTGGGCACCAGCTTCACGGTCACTTCCACCGCGACGGCCAGCATGCCTTCGCTGCCGATCACGACCGGCAGCAGGTCGAGGCCGGGCACGTCGAGCGCGTCGCCGCCGAATTCCACGGGCTCGCCGTCCGCCGTGAAGCCGCGCACCTTGAGCACGTTGTGCAGCGTGAGCCCGTACTTCAGGCAGTGCACGCCGCCCGAGTTCTCGGCGACGTTGCCGCCGATGGTGCAGGCGATCTGGCTGGAAGGGTCGGGCGCGTAGTAGAGCCCGTAGCTGGCGGCCGCCTCGCTGATCGCGAGGTTGCGCACGCCGCATTCCACGACCGCGGTCCGCGAGACGGGATCGACGCTGCGGATGCGGTTGAACTTGGCGAGCGACAGCGTCACCCCGAGCGCGTGCGGCATCGCGCCACCGGAGAGCCCCGTTCCCGCGCCGCGGGCGACCACGGGCACGGCGAGCGCGTGGCAGGCCTTCAGCACGGCCTGCACCTGCGCTTCGTCCTCGGGCAGCGCCACGACCAGCGGCCGCTGGCGGTAGGCCGTGAGCCCGTCGCACTCGTAGGGCGTGGTTTCCTCCGCATGCCAGAGCAGGCAGCCGTGGGGCAGCACCTTCTGCAAGGCGGCGACCACCTGGGCCTGGCGCTCGGCCCGCTGCAGGACGTCGGGATCGGTCGGGGCGTTCATGCCGCCATCATCGCGCAGGCGGCGGGCGGGGTGGCTGAAGTTTTTTTACGCGGGCGATGAAACGCGGCCTCAGGCGAGGCTCTTGCGCAGCCACTCGGCGAAGGCGGCGCACTCCCAGCGGTCCATGGTCCCCGTGCGCCAGCACAGGTAGTGTGCGTGCGGGCTGGGCACGTTGCGGTCCGACAGGCGTTCCAGGCTGCCGTTCTCCAGCCAGGGCTGCCCCAGCTTCAGCCGCACCAGCGCGACGCCGAGCCCTTGCGCCGCGGCATCGCACATCAGGCCGATGTCGTTGAAGGCGGAGCCTTCCGCCGGCTCCGGCGCGTCGATGCCGTGCGCGAGGAACCAGGTGCGCCAGGGTTCCAGCGGGCTCTTGATCAACTTGGCGCCCAGCAGCTCCTCGGCGCTGTCGAACGGCCCGTGCTCGCGCAGGAAGGCCGGCGAGGCGAGGGGCGTGACTTCGTCGGTCAGCAGGCACAGGTGTTCGACGTCGGCATAGCGACCCGTGCCGAAGCGGATGGTGAGGTCCGCGTCCTCGGCGACGACGTCCAGCAGCGGTATCGAGACCTGCAGCGTGAGGTCCACCTCGGGGTAGGCCTCGATGAAGCCGCGCAGCCGCGGCATGAGCAGGGAGCGCGCGAAGGTGGGCGTGACCGCGACGCGCAGCTTGCGCTTGCCGCCGCCGGCTTCGCGCCCGGGGAAGCGCCCCAGCACCGCGAGGCCTTCGCGCACGTGGGCCAGGTACTCGCTGCCTTCGGTGGTGAGGGAGAAATCGGCGCGCCCGAACAGCTTGGTGCCCAGGATCTGTTCGAGCTGCCGCACGCGGTGGCTCACCGCGCTCGGCGTGACGCAGAGTTCGTCCGCCGCCTGGCTCACGGAGCGCAACCGCGCCAGGGCCTCGAAGGTGACGAGGCACTGGATCGGCGGGATGCGCGGGTTCATGGGGTCACTTGAAGATCACCGTCTTGTGCCCGTTCAGCAGCACGCGGTGCTCGCTGTGCCACTTCACCGCGCGGGCCAGCACCATGCTTTCCGTGTCGCGGCCGGTCGCGGTGAGCGCTTCCACCGTGTAGCTGTGGTCCACGCGCGCGACGTCCTGCTCGATGATCGGGCCTTCGTCGAGGTCCGCCGTCACGTAGTGCGCGGTCGCGCCGATCAGCTTCACCCCGCGGTCGTGCGCCTGGTAGTAGGGCTTGGCGCCCTTGAAGCTGGGAAGGAAGCTGTGGTGGATGTTGATCGCGCGGCCCGAGAGCTTGCGGCACAGGTCGTCGGAGAGGACCTGCATGTAGCGGGCCAGCACCACCAGCTCGGCGCCTTCCGCCTCGATCACCTCGTACTGGCGCGCCTCGGCCTGGGGCTTGGTCGCGGCGGTCACGGGGATGTGGTGGAAGGGGACGTTGTAGCTCGCGGCGAGCTGGTAGAACTCGCGGTGGTTGGAGACGATCGCGCGGATGTCCAGCGGCAGCAGGCCGCTCTTCCAGCGGAACAGCAGGTCGTTGAGGCAGTGGCCTTCCTTGCTGACGAAGATCACCGTCTTCATCGGCTGCGCCGACGCGTGCAGCTTCCAGTCCATCTGGAAACCCTCGGCGAACATCTTCAGCTGCAGCCGCAGGTCGTCGGCCGTGAGCTGCCCGCAGGCGAAGCGCACCCGCATGAAGAACAGGCCGGTGTCGTGGTCGTTGTACTGCGCGGCCTCCTCGATGTTGCCTCCGCGCTCCAGGAGGAAGCCGGAGACGGCGTGGACGATCCCGGGCCGGTCCGGGCACGAAAGGGTGAGGATGTAGGCTTCGGACATATGTTGCGATTGTCGCAGCAGCGCGATTGACGCTGCGCCGTGGGGCTTGGCATCATGGCTCCACAGGAAAAAGGTTGGGGGACTTCATGCTCAGACGCCATTTCGTCGTCGCGCCGGTGCTGGCCGCGCCCGTGCTGCTGCTCCAGGCCCGTGCGCAGGGGCTGGCGGACATCAGTGACTTCGACGCGGGCAAGGGGCTGCGCACGGCCCTGGAGAAGGGCGCCGTCGCCGCCGTGCAGCTGCTCGGGCGACCGGACGGCTTCCTCGGCAATCCGCAGGTGCGCATCCCGCTGCCGCGCGCGATCCAGGACGTCTCGCGGCTGCTGTCCGCCTTCGGCATGCGCAAGCAGCTGGAGGAGCTGGAAGTCTCCATGAACCGCGCGGCCGAAACCGCCGTGCCCATGGCGAAGAACCTGCTGGTCAACGCCGTGAAGAACATCAGCGTGTCCGACGCGAAGCGCATCCTCTCCGGCGGGGACACCTCTGTCACGGAGTTCTTCGCGGACAAGACGCGCCAGCCGCTCACGGGCACCTTCCTGCCGGTGGTGCACCAGGCCACCGCGAAGGTGGGCGTGGTCGAGAAATACGAGCGCATCTCGCAGAAAGCGCAGGGCGTCGGCCTCTACCGGCCCGAGGACCCGACGGTGGACCACTACGTCACCCGCAAGGCGCTCGACGGCCTCTACTTCATGATCGGTGAGGAGGAGAAGAAGATCCGCCGCGACCCGGTCGGCACGGGCAGCGCGCTGCTGGCGAAGGTCTTCGGCGGCCTGCGGTAGCGGGTGCAAAATGGGGGCTCGGTCCCAAGGAGTCCCCATGGCCTACAACGACTTCAACATGGACAGCCACTGGCTGCCCTTCACGCCCAACCGCCACTTCCGCAAGGAACCCCGCGTGTTCGTCGCGGCGGACGGCATGCAGTTCACCACGCACGACGGCCGCCAGGTCATCGACGGCATCTCCAGCCTCTGGTGCGTCGGGGCGGGGCATAACCGCAAGCCCATCAACGAGGCGATCAAGAAGCAGCTGGACACGCTGGACTACGCGACGGCCTTCCAGGCCAGCAACGACCAGGCCTTCCTCGCCGCGGAGAAGATCGCCGCGATGGCGCCCGGTGACCTGAACAAGGTGCTGTTCTGCAACTCGGGCTCCGAGGCCGCGGACACTTCGCTGAAGGTGGCGCTCGCCTACCACCGCGCGCGCGGCGAAGGCCACCGCAACGTCTTCATCGGCCGCGAGAAGGGCTACCACGGCGTCGGCTTCGGCGGCATGAGCGTGGGCGGCATCCCGGCCAACCGCAAGGTGTACGGCACGGCGCTGCTGCCGCGCGTGGACCACCTGCGCTTCATCCACGACCCGGCCAACGCCTGGATCCACAACCAGGAACCCGAGTCGAAGGAGGACTTCCTCCTCGAGCTCGAGAACCGCATCCTCCCGCTGCACGACCCGAGCAACGTGGCGGCGATCATCGTCGAGCCTGTCGCCGGCTCCGCGGGCTGGTACCTGCCGCCCAAGGGCTACCTGAAGCGCCTGCGCGAGATCTGCGACAAGCACGGCATCCTGCTGATCTTCGACGAGGTGATCACGGGCTTCGGCCGCATGGGCACGAACTTCGGCGCGGACTTCTACGGCGTGGTGCCGGACATGCTGAACTTCGCCAAGTGCGTGACCAACGGCGTGATTCCGCTCGGCGGCGTGATCTGCCGCGACAAGATCTACGACCAGATGATGAAGACGGACGCGCCGGAACACATCATCGAGTTCTTCCACGGCTACACCTACTCGGGCCACCCGGTCGCTTGCGCTGCGGCGGTGGCCACGCTGGACCTGTACCAGAAGGAGGGCCTGTTCCCGCGCGCGGCGGAAATGGGCAAGGTGCTGGGCGACGCCTTCCATTCCACGCTGAAGGGGCTGCCGAACGTCGTGGGCATCCGCAGCCTGGGGCTCGCGGCGGCGGTGGAACTCGCGCCGATCGCCGGCACGCCGGGCAAGCGCGCCTACGACATCTTCATCGACTGCTTCAAGAAGGGCGCGCTCGTGCGGCCGGCGGGTGACGTGGTGGTGATCGCGCCGCCGTACATCGTGGAGAAGAGCCATATCGACCAGCTGGTGAACACGCTGGCGGATTCGATCCGGCGCAACGCCTGATCGCGCAGCCGTGCTGGGGTCGCCTGCGGCGAACCCAGCCTACGGAGGGCGCTGGCGGCTCGTAGGCTGGGTTGCGCGACAGCGCACCCCAGCGTCGGGGCGTCACGAGCGGGATGGCATGCCGGCAGGCATCTGCTTCCTGAACTCCTCGCAGTAGTCCTTCCCCGTCTCCTCCGCCGGCAACGGCAGCGACTTCGCGCGCACGGCGCGCGGCAGGTGCCTCGGCACGCCCACGTCCTCCTGCACGTGCCCCGCGCCGGCAAGCAGCACCACCGTCTTGCCGGGCTGCGTCGCCGCGGTGATGGTCTGCGCCATCGCGACGTCCCGCGCGATCTGCACGCGGGTCATCGGCGTGATCTGCGACTCCGGCAGCAGCTCGCAATGCCCGAGGCGCACGGCCTGCTGCTGCGCCTTCAGCGCGGGGCCGGGCAGCAGCTGGTCGAGGCTGCGGTCCTGCATGGCGGCCCGTTGCTGGTCGCGCGGCAGGTTGGCGCCCAGCACCGGCACGCCCGCGCGCACGGCCGCCATGACGGCGGGGCGATAGCGCGGCCAGGGCCAGCCCTGCGCATTCCAGCGCAGCGCCTCCTGGACCTGCGATTCGCTCGCGCTCGCGGGCAAGCCGGCGGTGGTGGTGCCGCGCTCCGCCATCTCGATCGCCACGGCGGCCAGGCGGCCCCGGTCGGCGAGCGAGGCGACCCAGCGTTCGTGCAGGCCGGGATGGGCGCTCGCGTCGTGCTGCTCGCCGATCAGGAGCGCGTCGACGCCGGAGAGTTCGGGGACGGCGGAAGTCGCGCAGCCCGCGAGCAATGCGCAGGCGGCGACGGCAGGATGGAAGCGCATGCGGGGATACTACGCCCCCGATGTCGTTCCCCGTGTTCCTGCGCACCGCCGGCACGCTGTTGCTGGCGCTGGCGGCCGCCTTGCTGTGCGTGTGGCTGCGCACGCCCCTGCCGTGGATGATCGGCCCGCTGCTGGCCACCTCCCTCGTTTCCATCGCCGGTGCGCCCACCCGCAGCTGGCCGCCCTTGCGCAACGCGGCGCAATGGCTGATCGCGACGTCGCTGGGCCTGTACTTCACGCCGCAGGTCACCGCCCTCGTCGCCGGCCTCTGGTGGGCCATCGTGCTGGCCATCGTCTGGGCGCTCGCGCTCGGCTGGGGCTTCGGCCGGTGGCTGCACGCACGGCATGCGCAGCGCATGGGCGGCGGGCCGGGCACGGCCTGGGCCACGACCTACTTCTCGGGCTCGATCGGCGGCGCCTCGGAGATGACGCTGCTGGCGGAACGCGAAGGCGGCCGCAGCGACCTCGTGGCCGCGGCGCACACGGTGCGGCTCGTGATCGTCACGCTCGTGATTCCCTTCGCGTTCCAGTACTCGGGCCTGCACGGCATCGACGCGACCCTGCCCGGCGCCCGCGTGGTGCACTGGGGCGGGCTGGCGCTGCTGGCCGTCCTGACCGCGGCCGGCGGCTGGCTCATGGCGCGCACCGGCCGGGCGAACCCCTGGTTCATGGGGGCCTTGCTGGTGAGCATGGGCATCACCATGGCCGGGCTGGAATGGTCCGCGATGCCGAGGGAGCTGACGAATGCGGCCCAGCTGGTGATCGGCGTCAGCCTGGGAGTGCGCTTCCAGCGCGAGTTCCTGCACGCGGCGCCGCGCTGGCTGCTGGACGTGGCGATCGGGACGGTGGGAATGATCGCGCTGTGCGCCGGCTTAGCGCTCCTGCTCAGCTGGGGAACGCACCTGCATCCCGCCACGCTCGTGCTGGGCACCTCGCCCGGCGGCATTGCCGAGATGGCGATCACGGCCAAGGTCCTGCAGCTCGGCGTTCCGGTCGTCACCGCGTTCCAGGTCTGCCGGCTCGTGGCCGTGCTGGTCCTGGTCGAGCCGCTCTACCGGCGCGTGCGGCCGGCGGGGTAAAAAAAACGCGGCCGAAGCCGCGCGTGGAAAGACCTTGGAGAGAAAAAACCGTCAGTGGATGACCAGGGGGTTCTGCGCCAGCTCGGCGTAGCCGTCCAGGGTGGCCTCCACCTCTTCCTGCGTGGGCGTGTTCAGCTGCCAGGCGTTGATCTGCCGCTGGAACGCGTCCGCCCACGTGCCGTCGAGGTAGACCTCCTTGTTCGACCGCTTGTCCACGATCTCGAAGCCGTGCCGCACGACGTTCGGGTGCTCCTCGCCCTCGGCAGGCTCGTTCGCCTGCAGGTGCACCACGACGAAAGAATCGGAGTCATAAAGCATCTGCATGATCTATTCCTTTTGCCCTTTAGCTGGCTGCATTGGGCTCCGATTCAAGTGTGGCACTCAAAGAGGTTCCCCGCAGGCACCGGCCGGATTGGCCATGGACAGAATTTAGGCGGGGGCGGGCTCAGCGCCTGTCGGTTGAGGACCAGCGCTGGTCGACCCACCCACCGTCCGGGTTTGTCAGACGCAGGCGCACCGGGGCGTAAGCCTGCCCGGGAGCGAGCCACAGTTCCACGCGCTGGTCGTATTCCCCGCGCGGGGGGCGTTCCAGCTTGAGCGCGGCCACCGTTCCTCCCGGCAGCACCAGGTCTTCTTCGCCCGTGACGCGGAACGTCCACGCCTGCGCGTCCCGCGTGGTCGCCGTCGGCAGGACCACTTCCGTGCCCGGCACGAAGCGCGCGGGCTGCGCGGCGGCGAGGAGCGCGAGTTGCAGCACCACCGAGAGGCGGTCCTGCACGCCCGCGACCCAATCGGCCTGCGGCTGGTTGTTGCTGAAGACGATGCGGCCGGTGGCGGGATCGAAGTGGGTGGCCTGCTCGCCCCGCGAGCGGTCGGAGAAGCGCTCGGGCACCAGGCCTTGCGGGCCGATCGCGCCGGTGCTTTGCTGCACGCGTGGGCGCCGGCCCGGCGCGGCGAGCTCCAGACGGGCCTCGTAGCGCTGGCCGTCCTGCCTCCAGTCGAGACGGGCCTCGCCTTGCGAACTGGCACCGCGCGCGCGGATCTCGAGCTCGTAGTGCAGCACGGCGGAGGGCCAGGCGGTGAGCGCGTCGGGCCAGGGCGTCGCGCGAGGCGGCGTGCCTGCAGTCGCGGGCTTCGCGGCAGCAGGCGCCGCCGCGGGACGGGTGCTGCGCGGCGCGGGAGCAGGTCGCACGACGCGCGTGGCCGCGGGCGGCGGCATTGCAGCGGCGGCAACGGAAGGTGGCAGCGCGGGTGGCGCCAGCGTGCGGGTCGCGAACGGCATCCCCGCGGTGCGCTCGGGCGCGAGCACCGGCGCACGCGGTCGCAGCACGAGCAGGTGCACGGCCAGCACGGCGACGGTGAGCAGCGCCAGCTGCTTCCGCCGTCCGTGCCGGCCCAGGATCATGTTCTATGCCCCAGGTCGCTCGAGAGCTGCGCCGCCGCGCGCCGCAGCGGCCCTTCGACCGCGCCTCCCCATTCGGGATCGAAGGTGCCCGACGGGCCCAGCGCCACGATGCCGAGGGCCATGTGCCCGTCGGCATCGAACACGGGCACGCAGAAACCGACGATGCCGGGCAGCAGCGTGTCGACGACGCGGGACGCGCCGCGCTGGCGCACCTTGTCCAGCAGCGCCCGCGCTTCCGCCATCGTGCCCGGCACGTCGGTGCGACCCTGCTTCTGCGCGCGCGCCATCTCCTCCTTGAGCATGGCCGCGATCGCCTCCTTGGGGGCGTAGGCGGCGAAGCAGAGGCCGGTGGCGGACGTGAGCAGGGGCATCACGTCCCCCAAACGCAGGTTCACCGTGACGGCCGACGGGGATTCCTCCCAGTGCACGATGGTCGGTCCGTGGTTGCCCCAAACGGCCAGCGCGAGCGTGTGGCCGACCTCCTCCATCAGGCGCGCCACGCGCTCGCGCGCCAGCTTCACGGCATCGAGCCGCTCCAGCGAGGCCAGCCCGAGCTTCAGCGCCGCGGGCCCAAGGTCGTAGCGCGTCGTGGCGGCGTCCTGCACCACGAGCTGCAGGCGCTGGAAGCTCACGAGGTAGCGGTGGGCCTTGGCGGCGCTCATGTTGGCGGCGCGCGCGAGGTCGCGCAGCATCAGCGGCCCTTCCGCCTCGCCGAGCACCTGCAGCAGCCCGAAGCCCACTTCGACCGACTGGATTCCGGCCCGCTCCCGTGCGGCGGTCACGCCAGCCACCCGCTAGAATTACGATTAGGTAAATTCATTTCACAATGCGTAATGGTCCGGGCGGACTCTAGCGCATCCGCAAACCGGGGTCCATCGAATGAAATTGGCAACGTACAGGGACGGCTCGCGCGACGGGCAGCTGGTGGTGGTCTCGCGCGACCTGCAGTCGGCGCATTATGCGACCGGCATCGCGCACAAGCTCCAGCAGGTCCTCGACGACTGGAACTTCCTCGCCCCCCAATTGCAGGACCTCTACGACACGCTGAACGGCGGCAAGGCGCGCCACGCGTTCCCCTTCGATCCGGCGCAGTGCATGGCGCCGCTGCCGCGCGCCTACCAGTGGGCCGACGGCTCGGCGTACCTCAATCACGTGGAGCTGGTGCGCGCCGCGCGCAACGCGGAAGTGCCGAAGACCTTCTACGAAGACCCGCTCATGTACCAGGGCGGCAGCGACGACTTCCTCGGCCCGCAGGAGGACGCGCGTTTCCTCAGCGAGGAGTGGGGCATCGACTTCGAGGCGGAAGTGGCCGTGGTGACGGGCGACGTGCCCATGGGCGCCGGCCCCGAGCAGGCGCTCGACGGCGTGCGCCTGCTGATGATCGCCAACGACTGGAGCCTGCGCAACCTGATCCCCAACGAACTCGCCAAGGGCTTCGGCTTCTTCCAGAGCAAGCCCGCGACGGCGTTCAGCCCGGTCGCGGTCACGCCCGACGAACTGGGCGACGCGTGGGAGGGCGGCCGCATCCAGCTGGTGCTGCAAAGCGCCTGGAACGGCCGCAAGGTCGGCATGTGCGACGCCGGCCCCGACATGACCTTCCACTTCGGCCAGCTGATCTCGCACATCTGCAAGACGCGCAACGTGCGCGCCGGCACCATCGTGGGTTCCGGCACGGTGAGCAACAAGGGCGTGATCGACGCCAAGGGCCGCACCGAATGGCCCAAGGGCTACAGCTGCATCGCGGAGAAGCGCGCGATCGAGACCATCCAGGACGGCAAGCCGTCGACGGAGTTCATGCGCTTCGGCGACACGATCCGCATCGAGATGAAGGGCAAGGACGGCCAGAGCGTGTTCGGCGCGATCGAGCAGCGCGTGGTCGGTCCCGCCCAGCCGGCGTAGGCCGCGCCTCATCCGGCAGGAGAACGCAGAGGTCGCAGAGGTTGCGCAGAGGTCGCAGAGAAATTCTTCAGGGTGTTCTCTGCGACCTCTGCGTACCTTTGCGACCTCTGCGTTCAGAGTGACTCGCGCGACACCATTTTTCTAAAGCACCACCAACACACCATGCAACGGAGACACTTCCTCGCCGCGGGCGCCGCGGCGATCGCCACGCCTTGGTCCGCGCTCGCGCAGTCCTGGCCGGACCAGCCGGTCCGCTGGGTCGTGCCCTACCCGGCCGGCGGCGGCACCGACGTCATCGCCCGCGCGCTCGCGGAAGCCCTGCGCCCCTCGCTCGGCCAGCAGGTCGTCGTCGACAACCGCCCGGGCGCGGCCACCAACATCGGCGGCGACCTCGTCGCGCACGCGAAGCCGGACGGCTACACCGTGCTGTCGGCGGACAACGCGATCCTCGCCTTCAACGAGCACCTGTTCGGCAAGCTGCCTTTCAGCCCCGAGAAGGACTTCAGCTATCTCGGCGCGATCGGCCGCTTCCCGCTCGCGCTGGTGGTGCACCCGTCCTTCCCCGCGAAGACGGTGCAGGAGTTCATCGCCTACGCGAAGGCGAATCCCGGCAAGGTGAACTACGGTTCGCCCGGCAACGGCTCGCCGCACCACCTGGCGATGGAGCTGTTCAAGAACCGCACCGGCACCTTCATCACCCACATCCCCTACCGCGGCATGGCGCCCGCGCTGCAGGACGTGATGGGCGGGCAGGTTCCGTGCATGTTCCTCGACCTCGCCGGCGGCCTCTCCGTGATGCAGTCGGGCAAGGTGCGGGTGCTCGCCATCGGCTCGGCGCAGCGCGCGCCGGCGCTGCCCAACGTGCCGACGCTGGCCGAGTCCGGCGTGCGCGACACCGAAGTCTTCGCCTTCCAGGGCGTGCTCGGTCCCGCGGGGCTGCCCGAGGCGATCGTGAGCCGCTTCAACGGCGAGTTGAACAAGGCGCTGGCCAGCCCCGACGTGCGCAAGCGCGCCGCGGACTTCGGCATGGAGGTGCTTCCCGGCACGCCCGCGCAGTTCAAGGCGATGGCGCGCGCCGAGGCGAAGCGCTGGGGACCGATCATCCAGGCGGCCGGCGTCAAGCTGGATTGATCCCGCCGGCGGGCCTTGGACTTTCGTCCAATGCGCCCGCCGCCCCGGTGCCGGAAGAATGCGGGGGCATGAGCACCCAGGTCTGCGTGGTCCGCCCCCCCGATTTCCTGCGCGTCCGCACCGACGGCCAGGTGGACCTCGACGCGGGCAAGGAACTGCTGGCGCGGGTCGCCGCCGCCGCGGGGAGGCTGGAGCGCTACGAGGTGCTCATCGACATCCGCGACGCCGTCGGGCGGCTCAGCCCCGACGAACTGCACGAACTCGCCGGCAGCCTGATCACGTTCCGGAGCACCTTCCTGCACCGCACCGCCGTGCTGTGCCCGCGCGAGCGCTTCGACAACGCGCGCTTCTTCTCCCTGCTGGCCGCGAGCTACGGCTTCTCCCGGATCCGGGCCTTCCTCGATTTCGAGGCGGCGATCGACTGGCTGATGGAGCCGGAACAGCCCTGATCCCCGCATACTGGCGGCCGATGGAGACCGCCGCCCCACGACGCTGGGCCTGGCTGCCCGCGCAGGGCAGCTGGGCGTACCACTGCCTCCTCGCCGCGACCGGCATGCTCGTGCTGGGGCCGCTCGCCGGCGTGACGGCGGCGTACATGAACTTCTCGCTCGGCGTGTTCGTCGGCGGCCAGGTGCTGGCGGGCCTGCTCGGGTCCGCCGTGACTGCCGGCTACGGCGCGGCCGGGCGCCACGGGGCCAACTACATCCAGACCGCCGCCGCCTCCGTGGCGAGCATGAGCGCCATGGGGGTCCTGCTGCAGGCGATGGTGTGGATGGGGCTGCCGCAGCCGCCCGCCTGGAAGCTGGTTGCCTACTTCGCCTGCATCGGCATGTTCGGCGTCGGCGTGGGCATGCTGTACACGCCGGTGCTGGTGGACCGCCTGCAGCTCGCGTTTCCCTCGGGGCTGGCCGTGGCCAACATCCTGCGCGCGCTGACGGACCCCGTCCTGCTGCGCCGCTCGCTGGGGCGGCTGGGCGGCGGCGTGGCCGCGGGGCTCGCGACGGGGCTCGCCGCGAACCGCTTCGCCTGGCTCGCCAACATCCACTTCTCCGCGTCGACGCTCGGCGCCGGCCTCGTGGTCGGGCCGCGCATCGGCACGGCGGCCATCGTCGGGGGCCTCCTCGGCTGGGTCCTGCAGCCCTTCTTCGTGCGCATCGGCTGGCTCGAGCCCGGCGATCCCTTCCGGAAGATCACCTTCCTGATCGCGCTCGGCCTGATCATGGGTGCGGCGGCCGTGGACCTGGCGCTGATCTTCCGGCGCTCGCTGCCGGGTGCGCGCGCCCGCGCGGCGCAGCAGCCCGCGACGAACGACTGGCGCCGCGTGCATCGTGGCCGGCTGCTCGCCTGGGTGGTGGCGTGGGCGGCAGGGACCGTCGCCGCCGGCCACTTCCTGCTCGGGCAGCCCTTGCCCTTCCAGCTCCTGGCGATCGCGCTCGTGTTCCTGTTCGCGATGGTCAACGGCATCTCCGTCGGCATCAGCGACTCCAACCCGATCTCGTCGGCCTTCGTCGTGTCCGTCGTGGTGATGGCGCTGATGGGGCTCACGGACCCCGCGGTGGGGCTCATGGCGGGCGCGGTGCTGCTCGTGTCGACCAGCGTGGCGTGCGACATGCAGCAGGACCGGTCCACCGGCTGGCGCCTCGGCACGCCTCGCGTCCTGCAGTTCCGCTACCAGGTGCTGGGCATCCTGGTCGGCGCCGTGCTCGCCGTGGTGTTCGCGCGCCTGTTCATGGCGGCCTACCCCGTGCTGCTGCAGGACCAGACGGTGCTCAAGGCGGGCGAGCAGCCGGCGGAGTGGACCTCCGCGATGACCTACAAGTTCGTGGGCGTGCTGCGCAGCCTCACCGACGACAAGCCGTACCAGCGCACGGCGATCCTCGTCGGCGTGGCGCTCGGCCTCGTGATCGAACTCGCGCGCAAGCGCTGGAAGCCGCGCAGCTTCCTCGTCGACGCGATCCTGCTTCCCTCTCCGTATGCGGTGTCCTTCGGCGGGTTCCTGCCGCTGCAGGCCTCGGCCTGGTTCGGCGCCGGCGGCATCCTCGCCGGGCTGGTGCAGGCGCGCGCGCCGCAGCGCCGCGACCTGCCCGCGGACATGAGCGGCACGTCGCTCTTCGGCGGCGGCCTGATCGCGGGCGACGCGCTCGCGGCGCTCGCGATCGGGGCCGCCGGCCTGCTGGCGACCGTCTTCTGAATCAGCCGGGGATCAGCACGTGGTCCACGACGTGGATCACGCCGTTGGACTGGTAGACGTCGCCGGTCGTGACCACCGAGGTGCCGCCCTTCGCGTCGTGGATCACGATGTCCCGGCCGCGCATCATGGCCGTCAGCGTGCCGCCGCTCGCCGTCTTCAGCATGGCCTGGCCGCCGCCCGCGCGGATCTGCTCCGCGAGGGCCTTCGCGTCGATCCGGCCCGGCACCACGTGGTAGGTCAGCACCTGCGTCAGCATGGCCCTGTTCTCCGGCTTCAGCAGCGTGTCCACCGTGCCGGCCGGCAGCATGGAGAAGGCGGTGTTGGTCGGCGCGAAGACGGTGAAGGGGCCCGCGCCCTGCAGCGTGTCCACCAGCCCGGCGGCCTTCACCGCCGCGACCAGGGTGGTGTGGTCCTTCGAGTTCACGGCGTTGGCGACGATGTCCTTCGTCGGGTACATGGTCGCGCCGCCGACCATCTTCGTGCCCATCGCGCCCATGCTCGCGGTGGAGCCGGCGGCGGAAGCGTTCTGGTCGATCATGACGCCGTGGCCGTAGCCTTCGGCGAGGGCGGTGCCGGCGAAGGCGGCAAGGATGGTGGCGGCGCAAGCGGCCGCGAGATGACGTTGGCGTTGCATGGTGCTCTCCTGTGGGGTTGGCGAGGGGCCGTTGCGGCCCGCTCACCCGCCTTTACGCGGGAGCAGCGCGGATGGATTCAGAGCCGCAGCCAGGACGTGCCTTTTTCCTCGGCCCGTGCCTCGGCGAGCGCGCCCAGGAAGCTCTCGCACCACCAGTGCACGTCGTACTGCCGCACGCTGCGCATGAGCGCCTGGTGCCGCTCGCGCCGCTCCTCCAGCGGCATCTGCAGCGCGAGCAGGATGGCCGTCGCCGTGCCTTCCGTGTCGTAGGGATTCACCAGCAGCGCTTCCTTCAGCTGCTCCGCCGCGCCGGCGAAGCGCGAGAGCACCAGCACGCCGGGGTCTTCCTCGTCCTGCGCGGCAAGGAACTCCTTGGCCACGAGGTTCATGCCGTCACGCAGCGGCGTGACGAGCGCGACGCGGCTCGCCTTGTACAGGCCCGGCAGGCGCGCGCGCGGCACGGTGCGGTGGATGTAGCGCACCGGCATCCAGTCCAGCTCGCCGAAGTTGCCGTTGATGGAGCCGCACAGGCTTTCCAGCTCGTGCAGGATGTCCGTGTAGGCCTCGACGTTCTCGCGGCTGGGCGAGGCGATCTGGATCAGCGTGGCGCTGGAGCGCAGCTCCGGGTTCTTGGCGAGGAATTCGCGGAAGGCGCGCATGCGCTGCGGCAGGCCCTTCGAGTAGTCCAGGCGGTCGACGCCCACGAGGAGCTTGCGGCGGTAGTACTCGCGCTTCATGCGCTCGTACATGTCCGTCGCCTCGGCGCCGGCGGCGAGCTGCTCGAACTCCTGAACGTCGATGCCGATCGGGAAGGCGCCGGCATGCACGGTGCGGCCGAACGCGCGCCAGCGCTGGTCCTCCAGCCTCTGCGCGTGCGCTTCCGACTCCACGTAGCGGGCGAAGTGGTCGAGGTCCGACTCGCTCTGGAAGCCGACGAGGTCGTACGCGAACAGGGCGCGGATCAGCCAGTCGTGGCCCGGGATCGCGGCGAGCATCAGCGGCGGCGGCAGCGGGATGTGCAGGAAGAAGCCGATGCGCTGCGTGCAGCCCAGCGCGCGCAGTTCGGCCGCGAGCGGGATCAGGTGGTAGTCGTGCACCCAGATCACGTCGTCCTCGCGCAGCAGCGGCAGCAGCTTGCGCGCGAAGAGCTGGTTCACGCGCCGGTAGCCGGCGATGTAGCCCGCGTCGAAGTCGGCGAGGTCCAGCCGGTAGTGGAACACCGGCCAGAGCACGCCGTTGGAGTAGCCGAGGTAGAAGGCGTCGTGGTCCGCCTTCGAGAGGTCCACCATCGCCAGCTTGACCGGGCCGGCGTGCTCCAGGTGCACGTCGTCGACCTCGCTGTGGTCGACGATCTTGCCGCTCCAGCCGAACCACATCCCGCCGGTGTTGTTCAACACCTCCGCGAGCGCCACCGCCAGGCCCCCGGCCGCCGTCTTGCGCGGGTCCGCGATGCGGTTGGAGACGACGACCAGGCGGCCCAAGGGCGTTCCTTCAGATCACCGTGTCCCAGGATGCGGAGAGGCGCACCGCCGCATTGATCGTGCCGACCATGGAATAGGTCTGCGGGAAGTTGCCCCACATCTCGCTGGTCACCGGATGGATGTCCTCGGACAGCAGGCCCAGGTGGTTGCGGTGCTTCAGCATCACCTCGAAGATCTCGCGCGCCTGCGCCTTGCGGCCGATGCGCGCCAGGGCGTCGATGCGCCAGAAGGTGCACACGTTGAACGAGGTCTCCGGCTTGCCGAAGTCGTCGGCCGCCTCGTAGCGCCGCATGAACGGGCCGTCGCACAGGGACTTCTCGAGCGCGTCGACGGTCGACACGAAGCGCGCGTCGTTGGGGTCGATCATGTTCACCTCGGCCATCAGCAGGGCGCTGGCGTCCAGGTCGCGGCCGCCGAAGCTTTCCGCGAAGGCCTGGCGCTCCTCGCTCCAGGACTCCTTCAGGATACGCCCGCGGATCGTGTCGGCGCGTTCCCGCCAGTAACGGATGCGCTCGGGGAGGCCGAGGGCCGAAGCGACCTTCGCGAGGCGGTCGCAGGCCACCCAGCTCATGAGGGCCGACGAGGTGTGCACGCGGGCGCGGGTGCGCAGCTCCCACATGCCCGCGTCCGGCGTGTCGTAGATCTTCCAGGCCTGCTCGCCCACGGCTTCCAGGTGCGCGAATTCGGCGCGGCCGGCCCGCTTGAACAGGCGGTGGTCGTGGAAGGCCTGCGCGGCCGCCAGGATGATGTTGCCGTACACGTCGTGCTGGAAGTGCTCCTGCGCCTGGTTGCCCACGCGCACGGGGCCCATGCCGCGGTAGCCGGGCAGGTGGTCCAGGATGAATTCCGGCAGCTGCTCCTCCTGGCCGATGCCGTAGAGCGGCTGGATGTGGCCGCCGCCGGAGCGGATCACCACGTTCATCAGCCAGCGCAGGTACTCCTCCATCGTCGCCACTTCGGAGATGGAGTTGAGCGCGCGCACCACGAAGAAGGCGTCGCGCAGCCAGCAGTAGCGGTAGTCCCAGTTGCGCCCGCTGCCGGGCGCCTCGGGGATGCTGGTGGTCATCGCGGCAACGATCGCGCCCGTGTCCTCGAACAGCGACATCTTCAGCGTGATGGCGGCGCGGATCACCGCGTCCTGCCACTCCAGCGGCAGCGCCAGGGCGCGCGACCACTGCTTCCAGTAGGCGACCGTCTCCTGCTCGAACAGGCGCGCGGTTTCCTCGATGCCGTTGGTGAGCGTCTCGTCCGGCCCCATGATGAAGTTCATGGGGCGGTCGACCACGAAGTAGGTCTCCGCCAGCACGTACGAGATCGGCGCGTCGGTGTTGATGCGGATCGTGCTGTTGCCCGCGACGTAGCGGATGTGGGTGCTGCCCTGCGTGACCGCGGGCTTGGTACGGCCCCAGTCGAAGCGGGGCCGCAGCAGCACGCGCATGCGCGGCGAACCCGAGAGGATCTTCACGCGCCGCACGAGGGTGAGCGGCCGGAACATGCGCCCGCGGCTCCAGAAGCGCGGCGCGAAGTCGGTGACCTCGATGCCCTGGCCCTTGCGGTCGTACATGCGCGTGCGCAGCACCGCGGTGTTGGGCTCGTAGTGCTGCTCGGTGCGGTCGTAGTCCTCCAGCTCGAAGGCCCACAGGCTGCCGTTCTCGCTCGGGTCGAGCATGGCGTTGAACACCGGATCGCCGTCGAAGCGCGGCAGGCAGCACCACACGATGCGCGACTGCTGGTCGACCATCGCGCTGTACGCGCAGTTGCCGATCATCCCCACCTGCAGCGAGTTCGGCGTCACGAAGGAAGCGTTGTTGTTCATGCTGTTCTCGTCGATCGGGCGGCGAGGGCCGCCTCCAGTTCTTGTCGGAGGGTGGCGGGGCTGGCGAGGCGCCGCCGCGCGACGCTCTCTCCCTCCCCCACCTTGATGCCCACGCCGCCGAGGCGCTGCACCGTCGAGAAACCCGCCTCGTCGGTGACGTCGTCCCCGATGAAGACGGGCGTGCGGCCGGCGAAGGGCGGCTCGGCCAGGAAGTCCTCGATGGCGTGGCCCTTGCTCGCGCCGCCGGGCTTGGCTTCGGCGACCATCTTGCCGCGCATCAGCGCGAGGCCGCGGGATTCGTCCACCGCCTGCTGCATCGTGGCGAGGCACAGCGCCTCGAGCTCGGGCCGCTGCCGGTAGTGCAGCGCGATGGAGCCGCGCTTGTTCTCCACCAGCAGGCCGGGATGCCGGGACGCCAGCGCGCACGCGGCTTCGACCACGTGGTCGAGCGGGTGCGTGTCCAGCAGGTGCAGCGTGCCGTCGCCGCCGCGGCGCTCGGCGCCGTGCACGCCCGCGACGGACAGCACCAGGGGCCGGAGGTACTCGTCGATCTGCGCGATCGGACGGCCGGAGATCACCGCGACGGCGCCCTGGAGGTAGTCCTTCACCTCCTGCAGCACCGCCAGGAGGGGTTCGGGCACGTGCACGGCGTCGGGGTGCGGTGCGATGTCGACCATGGTCCCGTCGAAATCCAGGAACAGGGCGCAGGAGGGATGGAGGATCTCCGCGAGCGTCATGTGGCGTGAACGTAGCAAAGCCGGGCGCGCGCCGCCAGACCGGCTGGACACCGCGCCGGGTAGGAAGGCTCCTACACCCGGCGGGAAGGGGGGTCAGGTGGCGTACAGCCCATCCAGGGAACGGAAGCCCTTCACCTCGATCGGGTTGCCGAACGGGTCGCAGAAGAACATCGTCCACTGTTCGCCGGGCTCGCCCGGGTAGCGCAGCTGCGGCTCCAGCACGAACTCGGTGCCGGCGGCCTGCAGGCGGCCGGCCATCGCCTGCCATTGCGGCAGCTCCAGCACCAGGCCGAAGTGCGGCATCGGCACCAGCTTGTCGCCGACGCGGCCGGTGCGGCTGGTGTGGAACGGCTCGCCGAGGTGCAGGGAGAGCTGGTGGCCCTCGAAGTCGAAGTCCACCCACGTGTCGGTGCTGCGGCCTTCGCGGCAGCCGAGCACGTCGCCGTAGAAGCGGCGGGCCTGGTCGAGGTCGCGGACATGGAAAGCAAGGTGGAACAGCGCGGGCATGCGAGGAGGATAACGCGTGGCGTACCATGCCCGGCCATGCACCTGTTCCCCTTCGCCCGAGCCCTGCTGGGCAGCGTGGCCTTCCTGCTCGCGGCCGGCCAGGCCGTCGCCCAGTCCACCTGCCCGCCGCCGGCGCCGACGCTCGAGACCCTGAAGCCCGAACAGGTGCGCGCCGACGTGCGCGACCGGGGCTTCCTCTGGGAGCTCACGCGCGACGGCCGCAAGTCCTGGCTGTATGGCACGGTCCACGTGAGCCGGCCCGAGTGGCTGCTGCCCGGCCGGCGCGTGCAGGCCGCGCTGCAGGAAAGCGAAGTGCTGGCGCTCGAACTCGACCCCGGCGACCCGGAGCTGGTGCGGATCTTCACCGCGCCCGGCGACGCCGCCCGCGAAGCCCGCGTCATGGCGGGCCTGCAGCCGCGCCTGGCGAAAGTCGCCGAGCGCGAGTGCCTGCCGGTGGCGAAGCTCGCGGCCATGCGACCCATCCTGCAGGTGACGACGCTGGGCCTGCAGCAGTCGCGCCGCGACGGCTTCCATCCGGAGCTCGCGGTGGACGCCGTCCTGTGGGGGTTCATGCAGCGCATGGGCAAGCCGGTCGTGGCGCTGGAAACGCCGGCCGCGCAGCTGGAAGCGCTGACGCCTGCCACCGAGGCCGACGAGCGCGTGCTGGTGACCCGGTCGCTCGAGGAGATCGAATCGGGCGCCGACCGGCGCTCCATGCGCCGGCTGCTGCAGGCCTGGGCGGACAGCGACCTGCCCGCGCTCGCGAGCTACGAGCAATGGTGCGAGTGCATGGAGACGCCGCAGGAGCAGCGTTACCTGCGGCGGATCAACGACGAGCGCAACGGGCCGATCGCGGACCGCCTGCTCGCGCTGCACGGTTCGGGCAAGCGCTTCTTCGCCGCGGTCGGCGCGCTGCACATGACCGGCCCGCAGGCCCTGCCGGGGCTGCTGCGCGCCCGCGGCTTCGAGGTGCGGCCGGTGCCCCCTTCACGCGGGAATGCCCCATGACCACCATCGACTACGCCCGTTACCAGACCCTGAACATCACGCGCCGCGGCCCCGCGGACAGCGTGCTGGACATCCAGATGAGGGCCGCCAACGGCAAGCTGCCGACCGCGGGCCATGCCGGCCATCGGGAGCTGGCGGAGATCTGGCGCGATGTCGGCGCGGACGAGAGCGTGCGCTGCGCCGTGCTGCGTGGCGAGGGCCTGGGCTTTTCCGGCGGCGGCGACCTCGCGCTGGTGCAGGACATGGCCGACGACTTCGAGACGCGTTCGCGCGTGTGGAAGGAGGCCCGCGACCTCGTCTACAACGTGATCGACTGCGACAAGCCGATCGTGAGCGCGCTGCACGGGCCGGCCGTGGGCGCGGGGCTCGTCGCCGGGCTGCTGGCCGACATCTCGGTGGCCGCGCGCGACGCGAAGATCGTCGACGGGCACACGCGCCTGGGCGTCGCCGCGGGCGACCATGCGGCCATCGTCTGGCCGCTGCTGTGCGGGATGGCCAAGGCGAAGTACTACCTGCTGCTGTGCGATCCGGTGAGCGGCGAGGAGGCCGAGCGCATCGGGCTGGTCTCGCTGGCGGTCGACGCCGACCAGTTGCTGCCCAAGGCCTACGAGATCGCCGACCGCCTCGCCCAGGGCAGCCAGAGCGCGATCCGCTGGACGAAGTACGCCCTGAACAACTGGCTGCGCCAGGCGGGGCCGAACTTCGACACCTCGCTCGCGCTGGAATTCCTGGGCTTCGGCGGGCCGGACGTGCGGGAAGGCCTCGCCTCGCTGCGGGAAAGGCGGCCGCCGAAGTTCTGAGGTGCGGCGGCCCGGGATAATCCGCCGCATGAAGACCGCCTTCGCCTCCTTCCTGCTCGCGGCCGCCGGCGCCGCCTTCGCCCAGACCGCGGCGCCCGTCGCCGTGCACGGCGCCTGGGCCCGCAGCACCGTCGCCGGGCAGGACTCCACCGGCGCGTACATGACGCTCACCGCGCGGGAGCCGCTGACGCTGCTGGGCGCGGACACGCCCGCCGCCGGCATCGTCGAGATCCACGAGATGCGGATGGAAGGCGAGGTGATGAAGATGCGCGCCGCGGAGACGCTGCCGCTGGCCACCGGCAAGCCGCTGCAGCTCGCGCCCGGCGGCTTCCACCTCATGCTCATGGACCTGAAGGCGCCGTTCCAGGCCGGCAGCAGCATCCCCATGACGCTGCGCTTCCGCGATGCGCAGGGCAGGGAGCGCAAGCTGCCGGTGGATGTGCCGGTCACGCGCATGCCACCCGGCAAGCACTAATCCCCAGTACCCGGGGGCGCGCATCTGGGGTTAAGCTGTACGCCAGAGCACCCCAGGAGCGCGCCATGAACGACAACACGAACTTCGGCTTTGCCAAGCTGGTCCCGGGCTTCGACTTCCTGCAGAACCTGGCCAAGGGCGCGTCGCAGACCATCCCGCAGCTGCCGAACCTGTCGAACTGGGTGGCGCCCACGCTCAACGTGGAGGAGCTGGAGAAGCGCATCGGCGAGTTGAAGGCCGTGCACTTCTGGCTGGACCAGAACAGCAAGGCGCTCGGCGCGACGATCCAGGCGCTCGAGGTGCAGAAGATGACCCTCGCGACGCTGCAGGGCATGAACTTCAACATGGGCGACGTCGCCAACGCGCTGAAGCTCAAGACCGCGGAGACGGTGAGCTCCGGCGTGCAGAAGGCCGCGACCGCGGCCGGCACGGTGGCCGGCGTCGCCGGCGCCGCCAGGCGCAAGGTGGCGGGCGAGAAGGAGAAAGAGAAAGAGAAGGGCAACGGCGGTGCCGCGCCGGTCGACCCGCTGCAATGGTGGGGCGCGCTCACGCAGCAGTTCCAGGAGATCGCCGCCAACGCGATGAAGGACGCGGCGCAGAAGACCGTGGTGCATGCCGCGAAGAACATGGCCGCAGGCGCGGCCAAGGAAAAGCCGGCGAAGAAGGGCAGCGCCCGCAAGGCCCCGGCCAGGAAGAAGGCGCCGGCGACGTCGTAGGAGCCGTCATGCAGTTGTTCCCTTTCGGCCATGCCACGCATCCGCAGTGGCAGATGGCGGCCGGCCTCGTGCTGGCGCAGTTGCGCGCGCAGATGACGCTGCACGGCTACGCGGCGAGCCCCACGCTGGGGCTGCTGTACATCACCGACCACTACGCCGCGCACGCGCAGGAGATCCTCGACCACCTCGGCGCCGAGCTGCCGACCGTGACCGACTGGTCCGGCACCGTCGGCGTGGGCATCGCCTCGTCCAACGTGGAGTACTTCGACGAGCCGGCGCTCGCGGTCATGCTGTGCGCGGTGCCGTCCGACCAGTACCGCGTGTTCTCCGGCGTATCGCCGCTGCCGGCCACCTTCCGGCCGCACACGGCGCTGGTGCACGCGGATTCCGGCACGCCGGAGCTTGCGGAACTGATCACCGAGATGTCGGACCGCACGGCGACGGGCTACCTGTTCGGCGGGCTGGCTTCGAGCCGTTCGGAGGCGGTGCAGTTCGCCATCGGCGGCAACGGCAACCTGAGCGGCCACGGCAAGGCCGGCGGCGTGTTCAGCGGCGGCTTGTCGGGCGTCGCCTTCGCCGAAGGCGTGCAGCTCGTGTCGCGCGTGACGCAAGGCTGCCAGCCGGTGGCGCCGGCGCGCAGCATCACGGGTGCGGACGGCAACCTCATCACCGAGCTCGATGGCGAGCCCGCGCTCGACGTGCTGCTGGAAGACCTCGACCTCACGCTGGAGGAGCCGGAGGCCGCCATCGCCGCCTTGCGCAAGACGCTGGTGGGGCTCACGCAGGCCTCCGAAGACGTCGTGAACCGCACCGGCCATTTCGGCACGGACGTGGTCGTGCGCCACATCATCGGCCTCGACCCCCGGCGCCGCGGCGTCGCGATCGCCGATCGCGTGGAGGAAGGCATGAAGCTGGCCTTCTGCCGCCGCGACGTGGAGGCCGCGCGGGCCGACCTCGTGCGCATCTGCGCCGAGATCCGCGAGGAGCTGGAGCCCGAGGAGCTGCCCCTCGCGGTGGCGGCGGCGCTTGCGAGTTCCGAAGCGGCGAACGAGCCGAACCCCGCCCGCCGCATCGCCGGGGCCGTCTACGTGAGCTGCGCCGGCCGCGGCGGCCCGCACTTCGGCGGGCCCAGCGCGGAACTGCAGGTCGTGCGACGGGCGCTCGGCGACGTGCCGCTGGTGGGCTTCTTCGCGGGCGGCGAGATCGCCCGGCGGCACCTGTACGGGTACACCGGGGTGCTGACCGTATTCACCTGAGCGCGAGGCGCAACCGCCCCCGGGCCGTAAAATTCGGCCCGGAGGGGCGGGGTTCCGCCAGAGGATCGTTCAATGCTCGGGGGAACCTTGGATACGCTGCCGCTCGTCGTCGACCTGGACGGAACGCTGGTGCGCACGGACATGCTGCACGAGACGTCCTTGCGCGTGCTGCGCGACACGCCCTGGGACCTGTGGCGCATTCCGGTCTGGCTGCCGCAAGGCAAGGCGGTGGTGAAGCAGAACCTCGCCACGCGCGCTCGCTTCGATCCGCAGCACCTGCCGTACCACGAGCCCCTCCTCGCCTGGCTGCGCGAGCAGAAGGCCGCCGGCCGCAAGCTGGTGCTGTGCACCGCCTCCGACATGGCCGTGGCGCAGTCCGTCGCGGGCCACCTGGGCATTTTCGACGAGGTGATGGCCAGCGACGGGTCGCAGAACCTGGGCGGCAAGGTCAAGGCGGCTTCGCTGGTGGAGCGCTACGGCGACCGCGGGTTCGACTACGTGGGCAACTCCACCGCCGACATCCCGGTGTGGCGCCACTCCCGGCGCGCAATCGTCGTGAACGCGCCGGCGGCGCTGGCCGTGAAGGCCGGCGGGTTGTGCGAAGTGGAGAAGGTGTTCCCCGGCCTGCCGATGGGGCTCAGGGTGTGGGGCCGCGTGCTGCGCGTGCACCAGTGGCTGAAGAACCTGCTGCTGTTCATGCCGCTGCTGGCGGCCCACGAGCTGGGCAACTCCGGCGCGTGGATGGCGCTCGTGCTCGCCTTCGTGTCCTTCAGCCTGTGCGCCTCGTCGGTGTACATCTTCAACGACCTCCTCGACCTGGAAAGCGACCGCGCGCACCCGCGCAAGAAGGCCCGGCCCTTCGCTGCGGGCGCGGTGCCGGTCTGGAAGGGACTGGTGCTCTCGGTCGCCTTGCTGGCCGCGAGCTATGGGCTGGCGACGCGGGTGGGCGGCAACTTCCTGCCCTGGCTCAGCTTCTACTTCGTCCTCACCTGCGCCTACTCCTGGATCCTGAAGCGGCTGATGCTGGTGGACTGCCTCGCGCTCGCGATGCTGTACACGGTGCGGGTCGTCGCCGGCGCGGCCGCGGCGGGGCTGTCCCTGTCGTTCTGGCTGCTGGCGTTCTCGGTCTTCCTGTTCCTCTCGCTGTCCTTCGTGAAGCGCTACGCGGAGCTCGAGGTGCAGCTGCACAGCGGCAAGCGCAAGGCGCACGGGCGGGGCTACTACACCACCGACGCGCCGCTGGTGCAGACGCTCGGGATCACGGCAGGCTACGGTGCCGTGCTGGTGCTGGCGCTGTACCTGAACAGCGACGCCGTCCTGCGGCTCTATGGCACGCCCGAGATCATGTGGGGCGCCGTGCCCGTGCTGCTGTTCTGGGTGAGCTGGATGTGGATGCAGGCGCACCGCGGCAAGATGCACGACGACCCGCTGGTCTTCGCGGTGAAGGACAAGGCGAGCCTCGCGGCCGGCGTGGCGTTCGCGCTCGTGCTCGCCCTGGGCTCGCTCGGCTGGAACTGGTAAGGCCGCAGGCGGTACCCTGCTGGGACTGCAGCGCCTCAGGCGCGCTGCAGGCGGGACGCGACGGCCAGGCCGGCCGCGCCGAGCAGCAGGCCGAACCAGAAGGTCACCGCCCGCAGGCACAGGGCGGCCGCCAGCGCACTGGCACCGTCGGCGCCCTGCTGTCGCAGCATCAGCACGAGGGCGAGTTCCATGGCGCCGAGGCCCCCGGGGAGCAGGCTCGCCGCGCCCGCGAGCGTGGCGGCGCCGAAGATCGCGAAGCACACGTGCCAGGGCACCTGGAGCCCGAGTTGCGCCACCATGCCGGCGAAGGTGGCTGCCTGCAGGGCGTAGGCGAGCAGCGACGCGGCGACCGACCAAGACGCCACGCCGGGGCGCCAGAGCCGCACGAAGTCGTCGGCGCCCGTGCGCATCCACTCGGCCGGCCGGCGCAGCGCCTTCAGGCGCGCCGCCGCGGCGACGAAGCGCCGCCAGTGGCGGCCGTGCACGAACGCCGACACGGCCAGCGGCGCCGCGGCAACGGCACCCAGCACCAGCAGCCAGCGCAGCGCCGCGGCATCGTTCCAGCCGGCGGCCCACGCGAGCGGCAGCAGCGCGATCAGCAGCACCGCATGCACGTCGGACAGGCGATCGGCGAGGAAGGCCGCGAGGCTGCTGCCCACGGGCACGCCATGGCGCACGAGGAAGGCGCTGCGCACCGTCTCGCCCGCCTTGCCGGGCGTCGCGCTCAGGCCGATCCCGGCGAGGTAGACCGCGCCGTCCACCGCCGGCGGCACGTGGTGGCCCAGGGTGCGCAGCAGGAAATGCCAGCGTGTCGCGCGCACGGCGAAGTTCGCCGTCGTCAGCGCCATGCCCGCCAGCAGCCAGCCGGCGCCGATGCGCGAGGCCGCGTCCGCGGTGTCGGCGCCGCCGAACCAGAGGGTGAGGCCCAGGTAGGCCGCGACCGCCGCCAGCAGCCCGAGCGCGAGGCGCCGTCCCGGCGCCGCCCACGGGGCCGCGACGGCCGTGTTCATTCGGCCGCGCGGCGGAACGTGGCGTGCCGGTGGCCGAGGAAGCTGGTGAAGACCGGGACGGCCACGCCGAACAGGTGCGCGATCGCCTCCGCGTGCGTGACCACGCCCAGCGCGGGCAGCGCCCAGCGCGCGAGCACGAGGCTCACCACCAGCGTCTGCAGCAGCGCCAGCACGTTCACGATGGTGAACTTCACCACCTGCGGCAGCAGCGGCTGCCCCGAAGCGGAGAACACGTACTGGCGCATCAGCAGGAACGCCACCGTCATGCCCACGAGGTAGGCGCAGGTGATCGCCGCCGGGTACGGCAGCCAGAGGCTGAAGCCGAAGCGCGAGCCGTAGTTCGCCGCGGCCGCGACGCCGCCGGCGAGCACGAAGCGGAGGAACTGTGCGCTCAGCATCGCGTGCTCACGCAGGGCGCGCAGACTGCGCCAGGCCGGCGAGGTGCTGGCCCAGCTTCACGCTTTCCTGGATGGACCGGTCCTCGGGGTAGTAGTGCGAGGTGTCCGCGAGGAACAGCCCTTCCAGGCCGCTGCGCATCGGCGGCAGCGCATCGAAGAAGCCGGGGGAGCACACCGTCTGCGAGTACTCGTAGCGCGAAGCCATGCTGTCGACGACGTCCGCGGGATCCCAGTCCGGGCGGATCCTGCGCATCGCCGCGATCGTCTCGTCCACGAACTCCTGGAACGGCCGGCGGTACTTCGCATGCGTCTGCGGCATGTAGAAGGGCGCGTACAGGATGGTCGCGCCCACCGACGGGTTCAGGTTGCTGTACTCGATCAGGCCCGGGATCTCGATCCGCGGGTCGTTGATGTTCATCCAGAAGTTGCGCGTGAACGGCCGCTTGAGTTTCAGCAGCACGCACACGACGCCGACGTTGCGGATCGCTTCCAGCTTGCGGCGTTCCTCCGCGGGCAGGCCGGGCGTCATCCGCGACAGGTAAGGCAGGGGGACCGTGGAGATCACCTGGTCGAAGGGCTGTTCGGTGCCGTCCACGCGCACGCCCGTGACGCGGCCGCCGGCGGACACGATCTCCTGCACGCCGGCGTTCAATTCGATGCGGCCACCGAGCTCGCGGATGCGGCGCGCGATGGCGTCGATCAGCACCTCGGAGCCGCCCTCGATGTAGCCGAGGCGCTCCTGGAACAGGTTCTTGCGCGAGAGCGCCACCCGCTTGATGCGCGTGCCGAGCCACGCCGCGGACAGGCTGTCCTGGTACTCGTAGAACTTGTAGTGGAAGAGGCTCTTCCACATCACGTTGTACGCCCGCTCGCCGATGGCGTCCTTGATCCACTTCGTGGAGGAGAACGTGTCGTAGGGCTTCCAGTCCCGGATGCCCTTGGCGCGCATCACGTGCAGGCCGTAGCGCACCTTCTCCGGCATCGTGAGGCCCGGGAAGCGCAGGAGGGCGAAAGGATGGCCCCAGTCGTACAGCTTCCCGTCGAAGTAGAACCCCATGTGGGTGTCGGTCCACTTCAGGCGGTCGAAGAGGCCGAACTCCTTCAGGTATGCGAAGGTGGTCTCGTCGGGACCGCAGACGAAGTGGTAGTAGCGCTCGATCTGCACGCCGCCGAAGTCGACGGCGGCGGTCATGCCGCCGATGCGGCCGTCGCGCTCGAAGACGGTGACGGCATCACCCTTCTTCGCGAGTTCGTAGGCGACCGCCAGGCCCATGGGGCCGGCGCCGATCACGGCGATGCGGGCGGGGGCGGTGGTCATGCGCGCTCCACCGCGTACTTGGCGTAGATCGGGTGCGTGAACGTCTCGCGCAGCCCCGCCTCCACCGGCGTCGGCTCGAAGCCGAAGGTCTGGCGGATGTCGACGCCCCGGAAGTCGTCGCCGGCGGTGAGGGCCTTGAGCTGCGCCGCCGTGAAAGGAGGCTGCTTGCTGAAGGCGCCGTAGATGCGCAGCAGCGTGGCGAACAGCCACTTGGGGATGCACACGATCGGCGTGCGCAGGCCCTTCACGCGGCGGATCGCGCGGATCACGTCGATATAGTCGATGCGGTCCTGGCCCACGAGGTCGTAGATCTGGCCCTGGGGCCGGTTGCGCAGGCACCACTCGATGGCGCGGCAGAAGTCGCGGTTGTAGAGCGGCTGGCGCATGTAGCGGCCGTGGCCGGGAATGGGGAACACCGGCACCTTCTCCATGAAGCGCGCGAGCCAGCCGAAGTGCTTGGGGTCGAACCAGCCGTACATGAGGGTGGGACGCAGCACGCAGCCCGCGACGCCGCTGGCGATGAAGTGCTGCTCCTGGACCTTCTTGGTGTTGGTGTAGTCGTCGTCGGCCACGGAGTTCACGACCGAGGAACTGACGTGCACCACCCACGGCACGCCATGGCGCTTGACCGCCTCGAGGATGCGGTCCGTCGCTTCGATGTTGTTGCGGACATACACCTGCGGCTCCAGCCCGCCGATCTGCGCATGCAGCATCACCACGGCGCCGGCGCCTTCGAGCTCCGCGGTCCACACGCCTTCCTCGGCGACGTCGGCCAGCACCGTGCGCACGCCCGGATTGAGCTGCGCCAGCAGCGCCAGGTTGTTCTTCTGCTTGTCGATGGCGACGACGTGGCGGTAGCCCATCTCGCGCAGCATGATCGTGAGGTTCTGACCGACGAGGCCGGCCGCGCCGGTGATCACGATCTTCTGGGAGTGGATGTCAGGAATCATCGAAAGGCGCGCGGGATGGCCCGGCGCGGGGGACAGGACCAAAAAGTATAAGACCTGCCCGCCAGTTGCCCGCCAGTTGCCCGCCGGGCGCAGGAGGGCCGCTCCGTATACTTTGCGACTTCCGCAACGCACGTGTCGCGCGCTGCGGCACGAGACCAGGGCGGGATAGTGCAGAACATGAACAATTTCCAGGAGGGCGTGGGGTCCTGGCGGTCGTCCCGCCGCCGCCTCGCGCGGGATTTCCATCGGCGCGGCTATGCGTCGCGCCGGACGCCCGGGTGGAGGACGCCGGATCTGGCGGCGCCGGCGACAGATGCCTCGCGCGAGTGGGCCGGCAAGCTGCTGTTCGTCCTCGCGCTGGGCGTGTTCCTCTGGATGGGCCTGTTCAACCTGGGCCAGGCGCTGCTGGAGATGCATCCGTTCCGCCAGACGCAGACGGCCATCACCGCTTACTGGATGCAGCGGGAAGGCTTTTCCCTCGCGTATCCCACGCCGGTGCTGGGCGCCCCCTGGAGCATCCCTTTCGAGTTCCCGCTGTTCCAGTTCCTGGTCGCCTGGATCGCCAGGCTGACGGGCGCTCCGCTGGACCCGGTGGGGCGTGCGGTCAGCCTGGTCGCCACGCTGGCGGTGTGCCTGCCGCTGTACCGCTCGCTGCGGCTGCTCGGGGTGGAGCGAGGCGCCGCGCACTACGCCAACGCCTTGTACCTCACGGCACCGGTGTACCTGTTCTGGTCCGGCACCTTCATGATCGAGGGGCTCGCGCTGCTGCTGGCCATGAGCGCCGGCTACTACCTCCTGAAGATGTACCGGCTCGGCGTGACCGCACGGGACCTCGTGCTGTTCGGCGCGTTCCTCACGCTTGCCCTCCTGCAGAAGATCACGACCGGCGCCTTCCCCGCCTTCGTGGGGCTGACGGCGTTCGCCTGGCGCGCGCTGGGCACCATGCGCCACGGGCTGAACCTGCGCTCCCCGGTCGTGCGTGGCGCCCTGCTGGTCGGGGCGGTCGGCGGGCTCGCCCTCGTCGTGGGCTACGGGTGGGTGATGTACACGGACGCCGTGAAGGTGCGCAACGAGTTCGGCCGCTTCCTCGCCTCGAACTCGCCCACGCTCTCGGGCTGGAACTACGGGACCCTGGGACAGCGCTTCAGCAAGGCCTTCCTGGTCGACGTGGTGCTGCATCGGATCGTGCTGCCTTCCACGGCCCTGGGGCTGGGGGTGCTCGTGCTGGGGCTCCTGTTCCTGCGCTGGAGCGACGCCTCGGTGAAGAAGGTGGCGGCGCTGGGGCTGCTGCTGTTCGTCCTGCCGATGGCGGTGCTGACCAACCTGCACTTCGTCCACGACTACTATCAGACGGCCAACCTCGTGTTCCTGGTGGCGGCCGTCGCCGTCGCGGTGTATGCGACGAGCGGGCTGCTCGTGCGCTGGCACCCGGCTGCCGCACCGCTCGCGATGGCAGTCTTCGTGGCAGGCAACCTCCTCTTCTTCCATGGCATGTACTACCCCTGGAAGGCGACCATCCTCGGCCCGGGGAACAGCCGGACGCTGAAGCTCGCGGAGTTCCTGCGAAACCACACGCCCGCGGACCGGCCGCTCCTGATCCTGGGCTACGACTGGTCCTCGGAGCTGCCGTACTACGCGCAGCGCAAGGCGCTGGCCGTGCCGCCCTGGACGCGGATGGAGATGGATGCCATCCAGTCCACGGAACGTTTCCTGCCCACGGCGCCTTCGGCGGTCGTCTCCTGTCCCGAGGAGAACGTCGATGCCTTGCGTGCCGCCATCGCCGCGCGCTTTCCGCAGAGCGAGGTGGTCACGGTGGACGACTGCCGGATCTACCTGCCCAGGCCCTAGGGCGGTTCACTTCCCCCGCCGCAGCTGCGTGAACGCGCCGAACTCCCAGTCTCGCATCGCCAGCACCAGCGTGTAGCCCTCGCGCTCCTTCGCCGGCAGCTTCTGGTCCGCCAGGTGCTGCTGCGCGAAGTCCTGCGCCACCTTCTGCAGGCGGTCGACGAAGGAGGGCGCGATCGCGCGGCTCACCTGTCCGTGCACCAGCAGCAGCGTCTCCGCATGGCCGTCGAAGCCGCCGCCGAAGTAGTCCAGCACGGCGTGGTCGCGGAAGTAGTTCATCACCGGCCCGTGCGGCCGCCAGCGGAAGGTCTTCGCGAGCTTCAGGCGGTAGCGGTTCATGGGCTTCAGCTCGATGATCCCGAGGCGATCCAGCTGCACGAAGTAGCGGATGCACTCGGCCTCCGAGAGCCGGTACTCGGTGGTGACCTGCTCCATCGTCCACTGCGACAGCACGCAGATCGCGCACAGCAGCAGCTTCTTGTCCGCGACCACCGCCTTTTCCTGCTCCTTCGTGAGCTCGGTGAGCAGCGGCTGCGCGTCGGCCACGCGGCGCGCCAGCTCCGCGAAATCCAGCTTCAGCACGCGGCAGATGGCGTCGATGCGCGAGAGCGCCATGTCGCCCTTGGCCAGCATGCGCTTCACGCTGGACTCCGCCATCCCGAGCCCCTTGGCCAGGTCGGCGTACGTCATCTGGGCGGACTTGAGCTCCTTCTTGAGGGCGAGGACGAGGTCGGCGGTGGTGCTCATGCGAGTACAGGATTGCGATACCGGCGGGGCTGCCTGGCGGCAATGTAGCGGAATCGCAGCACTTTCCCCTTCGGGATGCGGACACTCGCGCCAGCGGACCGCCCATGGTCCATGATCCGCTCCAGAGGAGAAACCGAATGAGCACCGCCGTCGCCGAAGAACCGGTCGCGCCCTCCGCCGCGCATGCGCATCCCAACCAGTTCGCGCTCCTGAAGCAGCGCCGCTTCGCGCCGTTCTTCTGGACGCAGTTCGCGGGCGCCGCGAACGACAACCTGTTCAAGTTCGCGTTCACCGTGATGGTCACCTACCAGCTGCAGGTGGCCTGGCTGCCGCCGGCGCTGGCGGGGCTGGTGATCGGCGCTCTCTTCATCCTGCCGTTCCTGCTGTTCTCCGCCACGAGCGGGCAGCTCGCGGACAAGTACGACAAGCGCACGCTGATCCGCTTCGTGAAGTGGCTGGAGATAGGGATCATGGCGCTGGCGACCGTCGGCTTCTTCGGCGCCAATGTCCCCATCCTGCTCGCGTGCACCTTCCTCATGGGGCTGCACTCCACGCTGTTCGGGCCCGTGAAGTTCGCCTACCTGCCGCAGCACCTCGGCGAGCGCGAGCTCACCGGCGGCAACGGCATGGTGGAGATGGGCACCTTCGTCGCGATCCTGCTGGGCAACGTGGCGGGCGGGCTGATCGTGGCCGTGCCGGAGGTGGGGCCGCACTGGGTCGGCCTGAGCTGCATCGCGCTCGCCGTGGCGGGCCGGCTGGTCGCGCAGTGGATCCCCGCCTCGCCGTCGACGGACCCGGAACTGCGCATCAACTGGAACCCCTTCACCGAGACCTGGCGCAACCTGAAGCTGGCGCACGGCAACCTCGTCGTGTTCCGCTCGCTCCTGGGCATCAGCTGGATGTGGTTCTTCGGCGCGGTGTTCCTCAGCCAGTTCCCCAGCTTCGCCAAGGAGGTGCTGCACGGCAACGAGCAGGTCGCCTCGCTGCTGCTCGTGGTGTTCTCCGTCGGCATCGGCGTGGGCTCGCTGCTGTGCGAGATGCTGTCGCGCCGGCACGTCGACATCGGCCTGGTGCCGGTGGGTGCGATCGGCATGACCGTGTTCGCGGTCGACCTGTACTTCGCGGCGCGCGGGCTGCCGCCGTCTGCCACGCTCACCGTCGCCCAGTTCGTCGCGGTGGCGGCGCACTGGCGGGTGATGGCCGACCTCGCGCTGCTGTCGCTGTTCGCCGGCCTGTACTCGGTGCCCATGTACGCGCTGATCCAGCTGCGCGCGCAGCCGACCCACCGCGCGCGCATCATCGCGGCCAACAACATCCTCAACGCGCTGTTCATGATCGCGAGCTCGGTGATCGCCGGCGCGCTGCTCGGGGCGGGCGCGAGCATCCCGCAGATCTTCCTGCTCACGGGCATCGCCAACGCCCTCGTGGCCGCCTACATCTTCCTGCTCGTGCCCGAGTACCTGCTGCGCTTCGTTGCCTGGATGGCGACGCACGTGGCATACCGGTTCCGGGTGCACGGCGACGAGCACATCCCGGTCGCGGGACCCGCGGTGCTGGCCTGCAACCACGTGAGCTTCGTCGACGCCGTGCTGCTGATGGCGGCGAGCCCGCGGCCGATCTACTTCGTGATGGACCACCGCATCTTCCGCCTGCCGGTGCTCGGCTGGCTGTTCCGCCTCGCGAAGGCGATCCCCGTGGCCCCGCAGAAGGAAGATCCGGCCGTCTACGAAGCCGCCTTCGAGCGTTCCGTGCAGGTGCTGCGCAATGGTGACCTGCTGCTGATCTTCCCGGAAGGCGGCATCACGCGCGACGGCCAGCTGCAGCCCTTCAAGGGCGGCATCATGAAGATCCTGGAGCGCGCCCGGGCCGAGGGCATCGAGCCGCCCGTGGTGCCGATGGCGCTCACCAACCTGTGGGGCTCGTTCTTCAGCCGCATCGAGAAGGACGGCGCGATGGTGCGGCCGTTCCGGCGCGGCATCTTCAACCGCGTGGGCCTGAACGTCGGCCCGGCGATGCCGGCGCAGCAGGTGCAGCCGGAGTTGCTGCACCAGCGGGTCGCGCAGCTGCTCGCGTAAGAGGCACGGTGGGGTTCGCTTCGCTCACCTTCGCCGGCTCACGCCGGCCCACCCTACGACGGGGTCGCGCGTAGGGTGGGGCGGCGACCGCCGCCGCAGGTGAGCGAAGCGAACCCCACCGAACGGCGTCAAACCCCGCGCTGCCGGTCCTGCCGGAACTGCTGCGCGAACGCCGCGAACCGGCCAGCGTCCAGCGCCTCCCGCACCTCCCGCATCAGGTTGAGGTAGTAGTGCAGGTTGTGGATGGTCGCCAGCATCGGCCCGAGCATCTCGCCGCAGCGATCGAGGTGGTGCAGGTAGGCGCGCGAGAAGCCGCCCGTGACGCTGCCGTCCGGGTTCGTCGTGCCCTTGCACGTGTAGCAGGTGCAGGTCTCGTCGAGCGGACGCTCGTCGCTGCGGTGCTTCGCGTTGCGGATCTTCAGGTCGCCGAAGCGCGTGAAGAGGTGGCCGTTGCGCGCATTGCGCGTGGGCATCACGCAGTCGAACATGTCCACGCCTTGCGCGACGCCGTCCACCAGGTCTTCCGGCGTGCCCACGCCCATCAGGTAGCGGGGCTTGTTCGCCGGCAGGCGGTGCGGCGTGTGCGCCATGATGCGCAGCATGTCCTCCTTGGGTTCGCCGACGCTCACGCCGCCCACGGCGTAGCCGGGGAAGTCCATCTCCACCAGCGCCTGCAGCGACTCCTCGCGCAGGTTCTCGAACATCCCGCCCTGCACGATGCCGAAGAGCGCATTGGGGTTCTCCAGCCGCGCGAACTCCGCCTGGCAGCGTACCGCCCAGCGGCGCGAAAGCTCCATGGAGAAGCGCGCTTCCGCTTCGGTGGTGAGGTGCCCCTTGGTCTCGTACGGCGTGCACTCGTCGAACTGCATGACGATGTCCGAGTTCAGGACCGTCTGGATCTGCATCGAGACCTCGGGCGTGAGGAAGAGGCGGTCGCCGTTGACCGGCGACGCGAACTTCACGCCTTCCTCCGCGATCTTGCGCATCTCGCCCAGACTCCACACCTGGAAACCCCCGGAGTCGGTGAGGATCGGCTTGTGCCACTGCTCGAAGCGGTGCAGCCCGCCGAACTGCTTCAGCACGTCGAGGCCGGGGCGCATCCACAGGTGGAAGGTGTTGCCCAGGATGATCTGCGCGCCCATCTCCTCCAGCGAGCGCGGCATCACGCCCTTGACCGTGCCGTACGTGCCCACCGGCATGAAGATCGGCGTCTGCACGACGCCGTGGTTCAGGGTGAGGCGGCCGCGGCGGGCGTGGCCTTCGGTACGAAGCAGTTCGAATTGGAGCATGGATTGGCAGGCTGGGTTGCGCGTCAGCGCACCCCAGCGTCGGTGCGGGAGAGCAGCATGGCATCGCCGTAGCTGAAGAAGCGGTAGCGCGCCTCGATGGCGTGGCGGTACAGGTCCATCACGTGCTCGTAGCCGGCGAAGGCGCTCACGAGCATCATCAGCGTGGACTTGGGCAGGTGGAAGTTGGTGAGCAGCAGGTCCACCTCGCGGAAGCGGTAGCCCGGCGTGATGAAGATGTCGGTGTCGCCGCTGGCCTGGCCGCTGCGCGCCCACGATTCCAGCGTGCGCACGGTGGTCGTGCCGACCGCCACCAGGCGGCCGCCGCGTGCACGCACCCGGGCGATCGCCTCCTGCGTCGCCTGCGGCACCTCGTACCACTCGCTGTGCATGCGGTGCTGGGCGATGTCTTCGGTCTTCACGGGCTGGAAGGTGCCGGCGCCGACGTGCAGCGTGACGCTGGCGCGTTCCACGCCGCGCGCCTGCAGCGCCGCGAGCACGCCTTCGTCGAAGTGCAGGGCCGCGGTGGGCGCGGCGACCGCGCCGGGGTTCTTCGCGAACACCGTCTGGTAGCGGCTCGCGTCCTCGGCGGTGTCGGCGTGCGTGATGTACGGCGGCAGCGGCACGTGGCCGTGGCGCTCCATCAGGGCGTAGGGATCGTCGCTGAAGGCGAAGCGGAACAGGGGGCAGTCCTCGTCGGGGTAGCGACCGAGGAGGACGGCGGTGAAGCCGCCGTCCATGCGCAGCTCCGTGCCCACCGGCGGCTTCTTGCTCACCTTCATGTGGGCGACGACCTCGCGGCCGGCGAGCACGCGCTCCACCAGCAGTTCGAGCTTGCCGCCCGTGGGCTTCTCGCCGAACAGGCGCGCCTTGACCACCTGCGTGTCGTTGAAGACCAGGAGGTCGCCGGGGGCGAGCAGGCCGGGGAGTTCGCGGAAGACCCGGTCGACGGGCGCGGGCCCGGTGCCATCCAGCAGCCGCGAGCCGCTACGTTCGGCGGCGGGGTGCTGGGCGATCAGTTCGGGGGGGAGGGCGAAGTCGAAATCGCCCAGGGAGAAATGGCGCATCGCATGAGGGCCGGACGGACCCGTTCCAAGGAAGGGCAGAATTGTCCCATGGCCGAGACCAAGGCATTGTCGGAACCCCAGAAAGCCCTGCTGAAGCTCGGTCTCGCCCGCGACATCGACCTCGCCCTGCACATCCCCCTGCGCTACGAGGACGAGACCCGCATCGTGCAGCTGCGCGACGCGCGCGAAGGCGACACCGTGCAGATCGAGGCCACGGTCACCGAGAGCCAGGTGCAGTACCGGCCGCGCCGCCAGCTGGTGGTGACGGTGGACGACGGCAGCGACACCTGCACGCTGCGCTTCTTCAGCTTCTACCCGTCGCAGCAGAAGGCGCTCGCGCCCGGCGCGCGCCTGCGCATCCGGGGCGAGCTCAAGGGCGGCTTCCTCGGCCTGCAGATGGTGCACCCGACGTACAAGGCGGCCGGCGGCGAGCTGCCGGATGCGCTCACGCCGGTGTATTCCACCGTCGCGGGGCTGCCGCAGCCCTGGCTGCGCAAGGCGGTGGCCAGCGGCCTCGCCCGAGCGGACCTCACGGAAACGATCCCCGCCGACGCGCCGCCGGTCCCCGGCAACGCCACGCGGTGGAGCCTGCGCCAGGCCTTGCAGTTCCTGCACCATCCCACCCCGGAGACGCCGCTCGCCGCGCTGGAGGACCGCACGCACCCGGCCTGGCTGCGCCTGAAGGCGGAGGAGCTCGTCGCGCAGCAGCTGTCGCAGGTGGAGAGCCGGCGCGAGCACGACGCGCTGCAGGCCCCCGCGCTGCATCCGAAACCCGGAGGGCTGCACGAGCAGCTGCTCGCGGCGCTGCCGTTCCAGCTCACGGGCGCGCAGCGGCGCGTGAGCGAGGAGATCGCGCGGAACATGGCGCGCGGCCGGCCCATGCACCGCCTGCTGCAGGGCGACGTCGGGTCGGGCAAGACCATCGTCGCGGCGCTGGCGGCGGCGATCGCGATCGACGCGGGCTGGCAATGCGCATTGATGGCGCCGACGGAAATCCTCGCGGAGCAGCACTTCCGCAAGCTGATCGGCTGGCTGGAGCCCTTGCTCGCCCCGCGCGGCCAGCGCGTCGCGTGGCTCACCGGCAGCCAGCGGAAGAAGGAGCGCGGCGAGATGCTGCAACTGGTGGCGAGCGGCGAGGCGGCGCTGGTGGTGGGCACGCATGCCGTGATCCAGGAGCAGGTGCAGTTCAAGGCGCTCGCGCTGGCCGTCATCGACGAACAGCACCGGTTCGGCGTGGCGCAGCGGCTCGCCTTGCGCGGCAAGATGAAGGAAAGCGGTGGCGAACCGCATCTCTTGATGATGTCGGCGACGCCCATCCCCCGCACGCTCGCGATGAGCTACTACGCGGACCTCGACGTCTCCACCATCGACGAACTCCCGCCCGGCCGCACGCCCGTGGTCACCAAGCTGATCTCCGACAGCCGGCGCGACGAGGTGGTCGAGCGCATCCGCGGCCAGCTCGCGGAGGGCCGGCAGGTGTACTGGGTCTGTCCGCTGATCGAGGAAAGCGAGACGCTGGACCTCACGAACGCCACCGAGACGCACGCGGAACTGAGCGCCGCCCTGCCCGGCGTGCTGGTCGGCCTGCTGCATTCGCGCATGCCGGTGCCGGAGAAGAAGGCCGTGATGTCGCTCTTCACCGGCGGGCAGATGGGCGTGCTGGTCTCCACCACCGTGATCGAGGTCGGCGTGGACGTGCCCAATGCGTCGCTGATGGTCATCGAGCACGCGGAGCGCTTCGGCCTCTCGCAGCTGCACCAGCTGCGCGGCCGCGTGGGCCGCGGGGCGGCCGCTTCGGCCTGCGTGCTGCTCTACTCCGCCGGCGACAGCGGCCGCGTGGGCGACACGGCGAAGGCCCGCCTGAAGGCGATGGCAGAGACGAGCGACGGCTTCGAGATCGCCCGCCGCGACCTGGAGATCCGCGGGCCGGGCGAGTTCCTGGGCGCGCGCCAGTCCGGTGCGCCCCTGCTGCGCTTTGCCGACCTCACGACCGACACCGCCTTGCTGGAATGGGCGCGCGAGGTCGCACCGCTCATGCTGGACCGGCATCCGACCCTCGCGGCGCAACACGTGACCCGGTGGTTGGGTGGAAAATCGGAATACCTGAAGGCGTAGAAGAACCAGTGACCCGGGGACAGGCCTTCAGCTCTGTCCCCTCAAATATGACGCTGACCGAACTCAAATACATCGTCGCCGTCGCGCGCGAGAAGCACTTCGGCCGCGCCGCGGAGGCCTGCTTCGTGTCGCAGCCGACGCTGTCGGTCGCGATCAAGAAGCTCGAGGATGAGCTGGAAGTCAAGCTGTTCGAACGGAGCGCCAACGAGGTTTCGGTTACGCCCCTCGGCGAGGAGATCGTCCGGCAGGCACAGAGCGTGCTGGAGCAGGCCGCGGCGATCAAGGAGATCGCCAAGCGCGGCAAGGACCCGCTGGCCGGCCCGCTGCGCCTGGGCGTCATCTACACGATCGGCCCCTACCTGCTGCCCGACCTGGTCCGCCAGGCGATCGCCCGCACGCCGCAGATGCCGCTGATGCTGCAGGAGAACTTCACGGTGAAACTGCTGGAGATGCTGCGCACCGGCGAGATCGACTGCGCCATCATGGCCGAGCCTTTCCCCGACACCGGGCTGGCGATCGCGCCGCTCTACGACGAGCCCTTCCTGGCCGCGGTGCCCAGCAACCATCCGCTGGCCGAGCGCAAGACGATCACCGCCGAGGAACTGAAGCAGGAGACCATGCTGCTCCTCGGCACCGGCCACTGCTTTCGCGACCACGTGCTGGAGGTGTGCCCGGAGTTCGCGCGCTTCTCCAGCGACGCCGAAGGCATCCGCAAGAGCTTCGAAGGCTCCTCGCTGGAGACCATCAAGCACATGGTGGCCGCGGGCATGGGCGTGACGCTCGTGCCGCGGCTGTCCGTCCCGAAGGAGGCCTTCGCCGCCAAGCCCAAGCGGCGCAGCGACGACCAGGCCTTCGTCCGCTACATCCCCTTCGAGGGCGACCCGCCGAGCCGCCGCGTGGTGCTGGCCTGGCGGCGCAGCTTCACGCGCTACGAGGCGATCGCCGCCCTGCGCAATGCCATCTACGCCTGCGAGCTGCCGGGCGTGAAGAGACTTTCATGAGAGAAGCAAGCACCACACCGATCGAGAAACCCTACCAGCCCGGGATCTTCGAAGGCATCCCGCCCGTTGCCCGCTACGTCTGGTTCCAGCTCGCCGACAAGTCGGTCGACGAGGCCGCGATCAAGGAAGCGCTCACGCGCGTCACGCCGCTGGTGAACGGCAGCGATGTCGTGATCGGCCTGGGCCCTTCGCTCGTGAAGGCACTGGGCGCCGACATCCCCAACCTGCACGAGTACCCCGACTTCTCGCGCGGCGAGCTCAAGGTGCCGGTGACGCCGGGTACGCTGTGGTGCTGGCTGCGCGGCTCCGACCTCGGCGACCTGCTGCACGTCACGCGCAAGGTGCAGAAGGCGCTGGCGCCGGCCTTTACCGTGCGGCACGTGGTGGACGGCTTCCGCCATTCCTGGAAGGAAGGCGGGCACGGCCACGACCTCACCGGCTTCGAGGACGGCACCGAGAACCCGGTGGGCGAAGCGGCGGAAGAGGCCGCCTTCGCGCACGGGCTCGGCGAAGGCATCGACGGCTCCAGCTACGTCGCCGTGCAGCAGTGGGTGCACGACCTCGACGCGTTCGAGGCGCTGGGGGACGAGGCGCGCGACCACCACATCGGCCGGCGCCTGTCGGACAACGAGGAGATCGAGGACGCGCCCGAGACCGCGCACGTCAAGCGCACGGCGCAGGAAAGCTTCGATCCCGAGGCTTTCGTGCTGCGCCGCTCGATGCCCTGGATGGCGAGCATGAAGGCGGGGCTGATGTTCGTGGCCTTCGGCAAGTCGCACCAGGCCTTCGAGCAGCAGATGCGGCGCATGGCGGGCCATGACGACGGCATCGTCGATGCGATGTTCAAGATCTCCAGCCCCGTGACCGGTGCCTACTTCTGGTGCCCGCCCATGCGCGAAGGCCGGCTGGACCTGCGCCGCCTCGGGCTGGGCGTGTCCTGACGGTGGACGGCAAGCTGCGGCTCTACCTCGACCTCATTCGCTGGGACCGCCCGGCGGGCTGGCTGCTGCTGCTGTGGCCGTCGCTCGCGGCGCTGTGGATCGCGGCCGGCGGCTTCCCCGGCTGGCATCTCGTCGTGGTGTTCACGCTGGGCACGATCCTGATGCGCAGCGCCGGCTGCTGCGTCAACGACGTGGCCGACCGCGAGTTCGACCGGCACGTGAAGCGCACCGCGCAGCGGCCGGTGACGACCGGAGCGGTGTCGGTGCGCGAGGCGCTCGTGCTCGGCGCGGTGCTCGCGCTGGCGGCGTTCGCACTGGTGCTCACGACCAACGCTGCCACCATCGCCTGGTCCTTCGCCGCGCTGGCGATCTCCATCGCCTACCCGTACGCCAAGCGCTACGTGTCCATGCCGCAGGCCGTGCTGGGCGTGGCCTTCAGCTTCGGCATCCCGATGGCGTTCGCGGCCGTGCGCGGCGAGGTGCCGCTGCTCGCCTGGGTGCTGCTCCTCGGCAACCTGTTCTGGGTGCTCGCCTACGACACCGAGTACGCGATGGTGGACCGCGACGACGACCTGCGCATCGGCATCAAGACGTCCGCCATCACGCTGGGCCGCGCCGACGTCGCCGTCATCATGGCCTGCTACGTGGCCACCCTGTTCGTCTGGGCGGTGGTGATGGTGGGCCGCATCCCCGCCGCCGTCGTCCTGCTCACGCTGGCCGCCGCCGGCGCGCAGGCGGCCTGGCACTACACGCTGATCCGCGGCCGCAGCCGTGAAGGATGCTTCCGTGCCTTCCGCCTGAACCACTGGTTCGGCTTCGCCGTGTTCGCGGGGACGGTGGCGGGCTACGCGCTCGCCTGAAGCGGCGGGCCGCGGAACTCGTTGGCGCAGGGGTCGCTGGCGTGGAAGGCCAGCACGTTCATGCCGGCCTGCAGGAACTTCCCGTAGCCGGCGTCCCGCAGGATGGCCAGCAGCCCCGCCTTGTCCGACTTGATGAATTCGGCCAGGACCACCGGCTTGCACCGCTCGAGGGTGGCGCGGGCCCCGCGGAGGACCTCGATCTCCATCCCTTCGACGTCGAGCTTCAGCAGGTCGAGCCGCTCCAGCGCGAGCGAGTCCACGCTGACCATGGGCGTGCGCACCAGGTCCTCGTGGTCGTACGAGACCTGCTGGCCGATGTACTCCGTCTTGCCGAGGCGGCGCAGTTCCAGGCTGCCGAAGCTGCCCGGGCGCAGGTAGTCCGGCTCGGGGATGTCGATGGAGCCTTCGCCTCCGCCCAGCGCGCACCAGCGGGCCGAGGCGTTCCAGCAGTTGTTGAGGGCGATGTTGCCGGCGAGGGCGTAGAACACGTACTCCTGCGCCTCGAACGACAGGACGCGGCCCCAGCCGAACATGTGCCGTGCCCACTCGATGGTGTGGACGCCGATGTTGGCGCCCCCGTCGAGCGCGACCAGGCCGTCGCCGAAGTGCCGCCTGCGCACGTCGAGGATTTCCAGCACGCCGGCCACTTCGTCCGGATCGAAGGCGCTCTGGTCGAGCAATTCGAAGCCGACGCCGAACGACTTTCCGCCGCCGCCCGAATGGTCGTTGCGGTTGACGATCATGCTGCCGTGGTTGGTCGCGGCGAGCACGTAGGCGATGGGGCGGGGTGGGAAGGCCATCCCGCCATCGTAGATCAGCGCCCGAACTCGTCCCCGAGTTCGTCGGCCCGGCGCGCCGCGGCGTGCAGCGCGCGGATGAAGGCCGCCTTCACGCTGTCGCTTTCCAGCGACGTGAGGGCTGCGTACGTGGTGCCGCCCTTGGAGGTCACGCGCTCGCGCAGCACGTGCAGCGGGTCCGGCGACGCACGCGCCAGCTCCGACGCGCCGGCGAACGTCGCGATGGCGAGGCGGCGCGCCTGTTCGGGCGCGAGCCCCATCTCGGCACCCGCCTGCGTCATGGCTTCCAGGAAATAGAACACGTAGGCGGGGCCGGAGCCGGAAAGCGCCGTCACCGCGTCCAGGTGCTTCTCCTGCTCGACCCAGAGCGATTCGCCCGTGGTGGCGATCACCTGCTCGACGCGCTGGCGGTCCGCCTCGGTGGCGGCGGAGCGCGCGTACAAGGCGGTCATGCCCTTTCCGACGAGCGCCGGCGTGTTGGGCATGGAGCGCACGATGCGCTCGGTGCCCAGCCAGCGCGCGATGCTGTCGGAGCGGATGCCCGCGGCGACGCTGAGGTGCAGCGCCTGCTGCACGTGCGGCCGGGCCTGCGCCGCCGCCTCCTTGAAGGTCTGCGGCTTGACGGCCCACACGACGAGGTCCGCGTCCGCCAGCGCGGGGCCGGCCTGGTCCTGCGCATCGACGCCGAACTGCTGCTTCAGCCGCGTGCGCGCTTCGGCGAAAGGCTCCACCACCGCCACCTGCGCGGGCGGCAGGCCCTGGCGGACGAGGCCGCCGATGATGGCGCTGGCCATGTTGCCGCCGCCGATGAAGGCGATGCGTGCGTCGGTGTCGTTCATGTCGGCTCCAGGTAATCGAAGGCGGCGAACTGGGTGACCTGCCGCGAGCTGAAATTGTCGTCGCTCACGACCACCAGGCTGCGGTGTCCGTTGCGCAGGCGCGGTCCCCAGCACATGCCCTCGGTGTTGTCCAGGCGGGACAGGCCCAGGGTGGCGAAGTCCGCGACCAGGCGCTTGGCGGCGGGGCGGTAGTCGCCTTCGCGCAGGCGCTCCTGCGCCAGGGTGTCGCTGGCCGCGGAAGTGTCGATCTCGTAGAGGCGCAGCGACGTGCCGAAGCCGAACACGAAGGCGCGCTCGAGCACCAGCATCCGCTGCGCGTCCACCATCAGGATCTCGGCCACGCCGTTGTCCACGGGCGCGCCCGGGATCGTGGGCGCGCGCGGCACCGCGTCGGGCAGGTATGCCACCTGGCGCACGGCGCGCCCGCTCGCCACGTCGTAGGCCGTGAAGCGGCACGGGCCGCCCGGGCGGCCGACGCCCGGCTCGGGGCCGTCCTGCTGCAGGGCGTTCTCCATCGACACCCACGCGGTGCGTGCGTCCGGCGTCAGCGCAACGCCCTCGAAGGTCAGGTTGTTGCGCGACCCGCTGCCGGGACGTTGCGCGAAGCGGAACATCGGCGGCACGGCGAAATTGCGGACGTAGGTGCCGTCCAGGCGCGACTCGCGCACGGTCGGCGGCTGGTCCGCGCGGAAGTCGCCCTCGCTGGTCCAGAGCACGCCGCGTGCACCGGGCAGCAGGCGCATGCCTTCCGGGTCGACGACTTCGCCGCGCGTGTCGCGGCGCGGGAAGGGCTTGCCGTCCGCCTGTCGCAGCGTGACCACGTCGGCCACTTCGACGGCGAGGCCGCCGTCTCGCACGTCCACGCGCAGGGTGTAGAAGCGCGCCGGCTGCAACTCGGAGCGGTCGTCGCTGAGCGCGACCCACGTTCCGGTGGCGGGATCGTGGTCGATGGCGGAGAGCCCGCCGACGGTCGTGCCCTCGAACGCGAGGCCGTGCGGCAACGTGGTTTCGCCGAGCAGCCGCAGCTGCGAAGCGCCAGCCGCGGAAGGCGTCGATGGCGCGCGCGTCGCGCAGCCGACGGCCGCGAGCGCCAGGGCGGAAGCAGCGCCGCGCAGGAACACGCGGCGACCGGGAGAAGCATGCGGAAACACCATGGGAGCGGCAGTCTAGTCCCTCGCACCCCACGGTTGGGTTACGCTGCGCCCCCATGGACTACGTTTTGGCTCTCGACCAGGGCACGACCAGTTCGCGGGCCATCGCCTTCGACCGCGAAGGCCGCGTGGCGGCGATCGCGCAGCGCGAGTTCCGGCAGATCTTCCCGCAGCCGGGGTGGGTGGAGCACGATCCGCGCGAGATCTGGGCCACGCAGCACGCGGTGGCGCTCGACGTCATCGCGCAGGTGGGCGGGGCGGCGCGCATCGCCTGCGTGGGCATCACGAACCAGCGCGAGACGGCGGTGCTGTGGGACCGCGCCACCGGCCAGCCCGTGGCGAACGCCATCGTCTGGCAGGACCGGCGCACCGCCGGCCGCTGCGACGAGCTGCGCGCGCGCGGACTTGCCCGCGTCGTGCAGCAGCGGACAGGCCTGGTGATCGATGCCTACTTCTCCGGGACCAAGCTCGAATGGCTCCTGGACCACGTGCCCGGCGCCCGCGCGCGCGCCGAAGCGGGCGAGCTGGCGTTCGGCACGGTCGACAGCTGGCTGGTGTGGAACCTCACCGGCGGCCGCGTGCATGCGACGGATGCGAGCAATGCCTCGCGCACGATGCTCTTCAACCTGCGCACGGGCGCCTGGGACGCGGACATGCTCAAGCTGCTGCGCATTCCGGCCGCCGTGCTGCCGCGCGTGGAGGCGTCGAGCGGCGAGATCGCGGAGACGGAGCCTTCGCTGCTCGGCGCGGCGCTGCCCATCACCGGCATCGCGGGCGACCAGCAGGCCGCCACCTTCGGCCAGGCGTGCTGGTCTCCGGGCATGGCCAAGAACACGTACGGCACCGGCTGCTTCATGCTGATGAACACCGGCGCGCAGCGCGTGCCGAGCCGCAACCGCCTGCTCACCACCGTGGGCTGGCGCGGCCCGCAGGGGCAGACCAACCTGGCGTATTGCCTGGAAGGCAGCGTGTTCGTCGCGGGCGCGACAGTGCAATGGCTGCGCGACGGGCTGCAGATCATCCAGTCGGCCGCGGAGGTGGAGTCGCTGGCGGCGCAGGTGGACGACACGGACGACGTCTACCTCGTTCCCGCCTTCGTGGGCCTCGGCACGCCCGACTGGGACGCACGGGCCCGCGGAACGCTCGTGGGCATGACGCGCGGCACCGGTCGCGCGCACATCGCGCGGGCGGCGCTGGAGGCCATAGCGCTGCAAAGTGCCGACGTTTTCGCCGCGATGGCGCGCGATTCGCAGATTGCGTTGCGCGAACTGCGCGTGGACGGGGGCGCTTCGCGCAACAATCTGCTCATGCAGATGCAGGCGGATTTCCTGGGCGTGCCGGTGGTGCGCCCCCAAGTGACGGAGACGACGGCCCTGGGAGCGGCCTATCTCGCGGGATTGGCGACAGGCTTCTGGCGCGACGCCGACGAGATCGCGCTCCAGTGGCAGGCGGACCGGCGTTTCGAGCCGCGCCTGGGCGAAGGCGAGCGGCAGGCCAAGCTCGCGCGCTGGCGCGAAGCGGTCGAATGCGCGAAGGGCTGGGCCCGCCCTTGACCGACGCATCCCCGACCGGCGCCGCCCCGACGCGGCGCGAAGAGCTGTTGGCGCGCCTCGCGCAAGGCGGCACCTGGGACCTGGCCGTGGTGGGCGGTGGCGCCACCGGGCTCGGCGTGGCCCTGGATGCCGCGGCGCGCGGGTTGCGCGTTGTGCTGCTGGAATCGCACGACTTCGCCAAGGGCACGTCCTCGCGCGCCACGAAGCTGGTGCACGGCGGCGTGCGCTACCTGGCGCAGGGCGACATCGCCCTGGTGCGCGAGGCGCTGCGCGAACGCACCACCCTCCTGAAGAATGCGCCCCACCTGGCGCAGCCCCTGCCGTTCGTGATGCCCTCGTACCGGCACTGGGAGACGCCGTTCTACGGGATCGGGCTCAAGATGTACGACGCGCTGGCCGGCGCGGCGGGGCTGGGCGCCACCGAATTCCTGAGCCGCCGCGAGACGCTCGCGTGCCTGCCGACCGCAAGGCCCGACGGCCTCAAGGGCGGCGTCAAGTACTGGGACGGCCAGTTCGACGACGCCCGGCTGGCGCTGGCGCTCGCCCGGACCGCGGCGCTGCGCGGGGCGCTGCTGGTCAACTACTGCCCCGTCACGCGCCTGGTGCACCGGGACGGCAAGGTCACGGGGCTCGTCTGCAAGGATGCCGAGAGCGGGCGCGAGTTCGACGTGCGGGCGACCTGCATCGTGAATGCGACGGGCGTCTGGGTCGACGAGTTGCGGCGCCAGGATGCGGAAGCGACCGGGCGCGAGGTGCGGCCCATGGTGGCGCCGAGCCAGGGGGTGCACGCCGTGGTGGACCGCGAATTCCTGCCTGGCCAGCATGCGCTGATGGTTCCGAAGACCGCCGACGGCCGCGTGCTGTTCGGCGTGCCGTGGATGGGCAAGCTCATCCTGGGAACGACGGACACGCCCCGGGGCGACCTGCCGCGCGAGCCGCGGCCGTTTCGCGAGGAACTGGCGTTCATCCTGTCCGAGGCCGGGCGCTACCTCGTGCGGGCGCCGCGCCCGGAAGACATCCGCAGCCTGTGGGTGGGCCTGCGGCCGCTCGTGAAGCCCGTCGGGGACGAAGGGGAGCCGACCAAATCGCTGAGCCGCGAGCACACCGTGCTGGTGGGGCGCAGCGGCCTGGTCACGGTCACGGGCGGGAAGTGGACGACGTACCGCGCGATGGCGGAAGACGTCCTGGAGAAATGCTTCGAGACGCGCCTGCTCCCGCGGCGTTCCGCGGGAGTGACTGCTGACTTGCCGCTGGTGGGCGCCCCGGCTTCCGGCCAGGTGGCAACGTCCATCGCCGCGGCCCCCGGCCTGCATCTGTATGGAACCGAAGCGGCCCAGGTCGCCTCCATCCCGGGCGGCGACCGCCACCTCGGGGGCGGCCTGACCGTGGCGATGGTGCGCTTCGCCGCCCGCCATGAATATGCGCGGACGGTGGAAGACGTGCTGGCGCGGCGCCTGCGGCTGCTGTTCACGGACGCCGCCCTGGCCGCCTCGCTGGCGGCCGAAGTCGGCGAGTTGTTGCGCGCGGAAACCGGCGTCGACCCCCAGGCGGCCGCCTTCCGCGAGCTGGCGGCGAGTTACCTGCGGATGCCCGCGTGAGTGGGGCGTCTGTAGGACCCGTTTGACAACCGTCCCCGATCTGCCATAATCGCGGGCTCGCCTTTTTGGGCGAGTGTGTATGCATCGTGCCGTCTCCCTGGGAGCCGGCGTCGCCCATTCGGAACTTGCGGGCCTGCGGGCCCAACGGGGACGGCGGGCCCAAGACTGCCCCGATGTCCTGCCGGATCGTCCTGCAGGGTGCGTTCGGGTCAAGTTGGGAATAAATGAAATGATCCAGACTGAATCTCGGCTCGAAGTCGCCGACAACACCGGCGCGAAGTCCGTTCTTTGCATCAAGGTGCTGGGCGGCTCCAAGCGTCGCTACGCGAGCGTGGGCGACATCATCAAGGTGAGCATCAAGGAAGCTGCTCCGCGCGGCCGCGTCAAGAAGGGCGAGGTCTACAGCGCAGTGGTCGTCCGCACCGCCAAGGGCATCCGCCGCGGCGACGGCTCCCTCATCAAGTTCGACGGCAATGCCGCCGTGCTGCTCAACAACAAGCTGGAGCCCATCGGCACCCGCATCTTCGGCCCGGTCACGCGCGAACTGCGTACCGAGAAGTTCATGAAGATCGTGTCCCTGGCTCCCGAAGTCCTCTAAGGAAGCGCCATGAACAAGATCCGCAAGGGTGACGAAGTCATCGTCCTGGCCGGCAAGGACAAGGGCAAGCGCGGCAAGGTGTCGCTGCGCAAGGACGACCAGTACGTCGTCGTCGAGGGCATCAACCTCGTCAAGAAGCACACGAAGCCGAACCCCATGAAGGGCACCACCGGCGGGATCGTGGAGAAGGCCATGCCGATCCACCAGTCCAACGTGGCGATCTACAACGGCGCGACCGGCAAGGCCGATCGCGTGGGCATCAAGGTCGATGGCGACAAGCGCACCCGCGTCTTCAAGTCGTCCGGCGAAGAAATCAAGGTGGCCTGACCATGAGCGCTCGTCTCCAAGAACACTACAAGACCAAGGTCGCTCCCGAGCTGACCGCCAAGTTCGGCTACAAGTCGCCGATGCAGGTGCCCCGCATCACCAAGATCACGCTGAACATGGGCGTGAGCGAGGCGGTCGCCGACAAGAAGGTCATGGAAAACGCCGTGGGCGACCTGACCAAGATCGCCGGCCAGAAGCCCGTGGTGACCAAGGCCAAGAAGGCCATCGCCGGCTTCAAGATCCGCGAAGGCCAGGCCATCGGCACGATGGTCACGCTGCGCGGCGCCCGCATGTACGAATTCCTGGACCGCTTCATCACCGTGGCCCTGCCGCGCGTGCGTGACTTCCGTGGTGTCAGCGGCCGTGCCTTCGATGGCCGCGGCAACTACAACATCGGCGTCAAGGAACAGATCATCTTCCCGGAAATCGAGTACGACAAGGTCGACGCCCTGCGCGGCCTGAACATCTCGATCACCACGACGGCCAAGACCGACGAGGAAGCCAAGGCGCTGCTCGCGGGCTTCCGCTTCCCCTTCAAGAACTGAGGTATCCACGTGGCCAAGACTGCCCTGATCCAGCGCGAGCTGAAGCGCGACAAGCTGGTTGCCCAGTACGCGAAGAAGTACGAAGAGCTGAAGTCCATCGCGAACGACGCGAAGAAGAGCGACGACGAGCGCATGGCCGCCCGCCTGGCGCTGCAGAAGCTTCCCCGCAATGCCAACCCGACCCGCCAGCGCAACCGCTGCGAACTGACCGGCCGTGCCCGCGGCACCTTCCGCCAGTTCGGCATCGTGCGCCACAAGATCCGCGAGATGGCCTTCTCTGGCGACATCCCCGGCATCACCAAGGCCAGCTGGTAAGCCGGGCGAGGAGAGACAGATATGAGCATGAGTGATCCCATCTCCGACCTGCTGACGCGCATCCGCAACGCGCAGATGGTCTCCAAGGCGACGGTGTCGGTGCCCTCTTCCAAGGTGAAGGTGGCCATCGCCCAGGTGCTGAAGGACGAGGGTTACATCGACGGTTTCCAGGTGAAGACCGAAGGCAACAAGAGCGAGCTCGAGATTGCCCTCAAGTACTACGCCGGCCGTCCGGTGATCGAACGCATCGAGCGCGTGAGCCGTCCCGGCCTGCGCGTCTACAAGGGCCGCAACGACATCCCCCAGGTCATGAACGGCCTGGGCGTGGCGATCGTCACCACGCCGAAGGGCGTGATGACCGACCGCAAGGCGCGCGCCAACGGCGTGGGCGGCGAAGTGCTGTGCTACGTCGCCTAAGGGAAGGATAGGAACATGTCCCGAGTCGGAAAGTCGCCGGTCGCCGTCCCCCAGGGCGTCGACGTGGCCATCAAGGAAGACCAGATCAGCGTCAAGGGCAAGGGCGGCAACCTGTCGCTGTCCCAGAACCGCCTGGTCAAGGTGAGCAACGAGAACGGCAAGCTGACGTTCACCCCCGTGGACGAGTCGCGTGAAGCGAACGCCATGAGCGGCACGATGCGCCAGCTGGTGAACAACATGGTGCAGGGCGTGACCGCCGGCTTCGAGAAGAAGCTGACGCTGGTCGGCGTGGGCTTCCGCGCCGCCGCCCAGGGCAACAAACTGAACCTGGCCATCGGTTTCTCGCACCCCGTGAACATCGAGATGCCCGAGGGCATCACGGTCGCCACCCCCGCCCCGACGGAAATCATCGTCAAGGGCGCGGACCGCCAGCGCGTGGGCCAGATCGCCGCGGAAATCCGCGCGGTCCGCCCGCCCGAGCCCTACAAGGGCAAGGGCATCCGCTACGCGGACGAGAAGGTCGTGATCAAAGAGACCAAGAAGAAGTAAGGAACCACACCATGACTTTGACCAAGAAGGAACAGCGTCTGCGCCGCGCGCGCCAGACCCGCATCCGCATTGCGACGCAAGGTGTGGCCCGCCTGACGGTGAACCGCACCAACCTGCACATCTACGCGCAGCTGATCTCCGACGACGGCTCGAAGGTGCTGGCCTCCGCCTCCACCGCCGAAGCCGACGTCCGCAAGGAGCTCGGCGCCTCCGGCAAGGGCGCGACGGTTGCCGCTGCGGCCTCCGTGGGCAAGCGCATCGCCGAGAAGGCGAAGGCCGCCGGCGTCGAGAAGGTCGCGTTCGATCGCGCCGGCTTCGCCTACCACGGCCGCGTCAAGGCGCTGGCCGATGCCGCCCGCGAAGCGGGCCTGCAGTTCTAACGGACACGGATAAGCAAATGGCAAAGATTCAAGCTAACCGCCAGGGTGACGGTCCGGAAGACGGCCTGCGCGAGAAGATGATCGCGGTGAACCGCGTGACCAAGGTGGTGAAGGGCGGCCGTATCCTCGGCTTCGCCGCACTGACCGTGGTCGGCGACGGCGACGGCCGCGTCGGCATGGGCAAGGGCAAGTCCAAGGAAGTGCCCCTGGCCGTGCAGAAGGCGATGGAAGAAGCCCGCCGCAACATGATGAAGGTGTCGCTGAAGAACGGCACGCTGCACCACCAGGTGCACGGCCACCACGGTGCCGCCCGCGTCATGATGGCGCCGGCGCCCAAGGGTACCGGCATCATCGCCGGCGGCCCGATGCGCGCCGTGTTCGAAGTGATGGGCATCACCGACGTCGTGGCCAAGAGCCACGGCACGTCCAACCCGTACAACATGGTCCGCGCGACGCTGGATGCGCTGAAGAACTCCACCACGGCGTCGGAAGTGGCTGCCAAGCGCGGCAAGTCGGTCGAAGACATCTTCGCCGCCTAAGGAGCTAGCAGATGGCTAACGAACAGAAGAAGACCGTGAAGGTGCAGCTCGTGCGCTCCCCGATCGGTACCAAGGAATCGCACCGCGCGACGGTGCGCGGCCTGGGCCTGCGCAAGCTGAACTCCGTCAGCGAGCTCGAGGACACGCCGGCCGTGCGCGGCATGATCAACAAGATCGACTACCTGGTGAAGGTGCTGTAATGGAACTGAACACCATCAAGCCCGCAGAGGGCAGCAAGAAGGCGCGTCGCCGCGTCGGCCGCGGCATCGGCTCCGGCCTGGGCAAGACCGCAGGCCGCGGCCACAAGGGCCAGAAGTCCCGCGCGGGCGGCTACCACAAGGTCGGCTTCGAAGGCGGCCAGATGCCGCTGCAGCGCCGCCTGCCCAAGCGCGGCTTCAAGTCGCACAACCTGCAGTTCAACGGCGAGATCACGCTGGCGCAGCTGGAGAAGCTGGGCGCGGCCGAAGTCGACCTGCTGTCGCTGAAGGCCGCCAAGCTGGTGCCCCAGATCGTGAAGAGCGTGAAGGTCATCAAGTCCGGCGAACTGAAGCGCTCGGTCAAGCTGACCGGCATCGGTGCGACCGCGGGTGCCAAGGCTGCCATCGAGGCGGCCGGCGGTTCCCTGAACTAAGACGAGGCGCAAGCACTTGGCAACCGCAGCCCAGATCGCGAAGACCGGCAAGTTCGGCGACCTGCGTCGCCGGCTGGTGTTCCTGCTGCTCGCCCTGGTGGTCTACCGCATCGGCGCGCACATCCCCGTGCCCGGCATCAACCCGGACCAGCTCGCGCAGCTGTTCAAGGGCCAGCAGGGCGGCATCCTGAGCCTGTTCAACATGTTCTCGGGCGGGGCGCTGTCGCGCTTCACGGTGTTCGCGTTGGGGATCATGCCGTACATCTCGGCCTCCATCATCATGCAGCTGCTCACCTACGTCCTCCCGACGTTCGAGCAGCTGAAGAAGGAGGGCGAGGCCGGCCGGCGCAAGATCACCCAGTACACCCGCTACGGCACGCTGGGCCTGGCGCTGTTCCAGTCGCTCGGCATCGCCATGGCGCTGGAAGGCTCCGCCGGCCTGGTGCTGAACCCGGGCTTCGGCTTCCGCATGACCGCGGTGGTGAGCCTGACGGCCGGCACCATGTTCCTGATGTGGCTGGGCGAGCAGATCACCGAACGCGGTCTCGGCAACGGGATCTCGATCCTGATCTTCGCCGGCATCGCCGCGGGCCTGCCCAACGCGATCGGCGGGCTGCTGGAACTGGTGCGCACGGGCTCGATGGGCCCGCTGGTGGCGATCTTCATCGTCGCGACCGTGGTCCTGGTGACCTACTTCGTGGTGTTCGTGGAGCGTGGCCAGCGCAAGATCCTGGTCAACTACGCGCGCCGCCAGGTCGGGAACAAGGTCTACGGCGGCCAGAGCTCGCACCTGCCGCTGAAGCTGAACATGGCCGGCGTGATCCCCCCGATCTTCGCCAGCTCGATCATCCTGCTGCCCGCGACCGTGGTGAGCTGGTTCTCCACCGGCGATTCCATGCGCTGGCTGAAGGACATTGCGGCCACGCTCAGCCCCGGACAGCCGATCTATGTCATGCTTTACGCTGCAGCGATCGTGTTCTTCTGCTTCTTCTACACGGCCCTGGTGTTCAACAGCCGGGAGACCGCGGACAACCTGAAGAAGAGCGGCGCGTTCGTCCCGGGCATCCGCCCGGGCGAGCAGACGGCGAAGTACATCGACAAGATCCTGGCTCGCCTGACGCTGGCCGGCGCGATCTACATCACCTTCGTGTGCCTGCTGCCCGAGTTCCTGATCCTGAAGTACAACGTGCCGTTCTACTTCGGCGGGACCTCGCTGCTGATCATCGTGGTGGTCACGATGGACTTCATGGCGCAGGTGCAGAACTACCTGATGAGCCAGCAGTACGAGAGTCTGCTCAAGAAGGCGAACTTCAAGACCTCGCTCGGTGGCTGATCGTGTCGAAAGACGATGTCATCCAGATGCAGGGGGAGGTGGTCGAAAACCTCCCGAATGCAACCTTCCGGGTGAAGTTGGAAAACGGGCACATCGTGCTCGGACATATTTCGGGAAAGATGCGGATGCACTACATCCGCATCCTGCCGGGTGACAAGGTCACCGTGGAATTGACGCCCTACGACTTGTCGCGGGCACGGATCGTGTTCCGCGCGAAGTAGCGGAGAGGAATTAGGAGAAAAGCAATGAGAGTTTCGGCTTCCGTCAAGAAGATCTGCCGCAACTGCAAGATCATCCGCCGCAAGGGTGTCGTGCGCGTGATCTGCACGGACCCGCGCCACAAGCAGCGCCAGGGCTGATTTCGGATTTAGAGGAAAAGACATGGCACGTATCGCCGGTATCAACATTCCGCCGCACCAGCACGCCGAGATCGGCCTGACCGCGATCTTCGGCATCGGCCGCACGCGCGCCCGCAAGATCTGCGAAGCGACGGGCATCCCCTACTCCAAGAAGGTGAAGGACCTCTCCGACGCCGACCTGGAAAAGATCCGCGACCAGATCGCCCAGTTCACGATCGAAGGCGACCTGCGCCGCGAGACCACGATGAACATCAAGCGACTGATGGACATCGGCTGCTACCGCGGTTTCCGCCATCGCCGCGGCCTGCCCATGCGCGGCCAGCGCACCCGCACCAACGCCCGCACCCGCAAGGGTCCGCGCAAGGCTGCGCAGGCGCTCAAGAAATAAACCGGAAGAGAGTTAAGACATGGCCAAGGCTCCTGCCAACAACGCCGCGCAGCGCGTGCGCAAGAAGGTCCGCAAGAACGTGAGCGACGGCGTCGCCCACGTGCACGCTTCCTTCAACAACACGATCATCACGATCACCGACCGCCAGGGCAACGCGCTGTCCTGGGCCTCCTCCGGTGGCCAGGGCTTCAAGGGCTCGCGCAAGTCCACGCCGTTCGCCGCGCAGGTCGCGAGCGAAGTGGCCGGCCGCGCCGCCATGGAGCAGGGCATCAAGAACCTGGACGTCGAGATCCGTGGCCCCGGCCCGGGCCGCGAGTCCTCCGTCCGTGCGCTGGCCGCGCTGGGCATCCGCATCACGTCGATCTCCGACGTGACGCCGGTCCCGCACAACGGCTGCCGCCCGCAGAAGCGCCGTCGCATCTAAGTCGGCAAGTAAGCCCACCGCCGGTGGTGCACCGCACCGCCGGCTCCTGCGCCAGTAGGGCGCAGTAGTCATTTAAGGAAAGCAAAAGTGGCACGTTATCTCGGCCCCAAGGCCAAACTCTCCCGCCGTGAAGGCACCGACCTGTTCCTGAAGAGCGCCCGCCGCGCCATCAGCGACAAGGCCAAGTTCGACTCCAAGCCCGGCCAGCACGGCCGCACTTCCGGCCAGCGCACGTCCGACTTCGGCCTGCAGCTGCGCGAGAAGCAGAAGGTCAAGCGCATGTACGGCGTGCTGGAGAAGCAGTTCCGCCGCTACTTCGAGGAAGCGTCCCGCCGCAAGGGCAATTCCGGCGCGAACCTGCTGTTCCTGCTGGAGTCCCGCCTGGACAACGTCGTCTACCGCATGGGCTTCGGCTCCACGCGCGCGGAAGCCCGCCAGCTGGTCTCCCACAAGGCGATCACGGTCAACGGCCAGGCCATCAACATCCCGTCGTACCAGGTCAAGGCCGGCGACGTGGTCGCGGTGCGCGAGAAGTCCAAGAAGCAGAACCGCGTCGTCGAGGCCCTGCAGCTGGCCACGCAAGTGGGCATCCCGGCCTGGATCGAAGTGAACGTCGACAAGGCGGAAGGCACCTTCAAGAAGGTCCCGGACCGCGACGAATTCGGCGCCGACATCAACGAATCGCTGATCGTCGAACTGTATTCGCGTTAATCGAGTTCCCTGGCGCCGGGCACGGCGCCAGGGCCCCAGCCTTACCGGTGTAACGAGCCGGGGGTATTGAGAGGAAGTCCTGCATGCAAACCAACCTGCTGAAACCCAAGTCCATCAACGTGGAACAGCTTGGCACGAACCGCGCCAAGGTGACCCTGGAGCCTTTCGAGCGCGGCTACGGCCACACGCTCGGCAACGCGCTGCGCCGGGTCCTGCTCTCGTCGATGGTCGGGTATGCGGCGACCGAGGTGACCATCGCCGGCGTCCTGCACGAGTACTCGTCGATCGACGGGGTGCAGGAAGACGTGGTGGGCATCCTGCTGAACCTCAAGGGCGTGGTGTTCAAGCTCCACAACCGCGACGAGGTGACGCTCTCCCTGCGCAAGGACGGCGAAGGCGTCGTCACGGCCGCCGACATCCAGACCCCGCATGACGTCGAGATCATCAATCCCGACCACGTGATCGCCACGCTGTCGCAAGGCGGCAAGATCGACATGCAGATCAAGGTGGAGAAGGGCCGCGGCTACGTGCCGGGCAACGTGCGCCGCTACGGCGACGAGCCCACCAAGTCCATCGGCCGCATCGTGCTGGATGCATCGTTCTCCCCGGTCAAGCGCGTGAGCTACACCGTCGAGAGCGCCCGCGTGGAGCAGCGCACCGACCTGGACAAGCTGGTGATGGAGATCGAGACCAACGGCGCGATCACCGCCGAGGACGCCGTGCGCGCCTCCGCGAAGATCCTCGTCGAACAGCTCGCCGTCTTCGCCCAGCTGGAAGGCTCGGAACTCGCCGCGTTCGACGCGCCGGTGCAGCGCAGCTCGCAGCAGTTCGACCCGATCCTGCTGCGCCCGGTCGACGAGCTCGAGCTCACGGTTCGCTCCGCGAACTGCCTGAAGGCCGAGAACATCTACTACATCGGTGACCTGATCCAGCGCACCGAGAACGAGCTGCTGAAGACCCCCAACCTGGGTCGCAAGTCGCTCAACGAGATCAAGGAAGTCCTGGCTTCCCGCGGTCTCACGCTGGGCATGAAGTTGGAATCCTGGCCGCCCGCCGGCCTGGACAAGCGTTAATCAATCGATGGTGACCCCGCAGTACCTGACACGGCTGCGGGCTGCATAAGGAAAGGAACACACCATGCGTCACGGACACGGCCTTCGCAAACTGAACCGCACCAGCGAGCACCGCCTCGCCATGCTGCGCAACATGATGAATTCGCTGATCGAGCACGAGGTCATCAAGACCACCGTGCCGAAGGCGAAGGAACTGCGCCGCGTGATCGAGCCGATGCTGACGCTCGGCAAGGAACCCACGCTGTCGAACAAGCGCCTGGCCTTCGACCGCCTGCGCAACCGCGACAACGTGAGCAAGCTGTTCAACGAACTCGGCCCGCGTTACCAGACGCGCCCGGGCGGCTACACCCGCATCCTGAAGATGGGTTTCCGCGTCGGCGACAACGCGCCGATGGCCCTCGTGGAACTGGTGGATCGTCCCGAGCCGACCGAAGCCGCCGGAACGCAAGGCGCCGCAGAATAAGCTACAATAGCAATCTCTGACGCGCGGTGGAGCAGCCTGGTAGCTCGTTGGGCTCATAACCCAAAGGTCGCAAGTTCAAATCTTGCCCGCGCAACCAAATTGAAAGCCCGCTGGTTCTCCAGCGGGCTTTTTTCTTTGGCGCGGCGCCATGAATCGGGCCGCCGTCCGGAATTCCCCTCGTCTCGTTCATCCTGCGCGCACCTACGATGCGCGGGCACGCCCGACCGTGCGCCCGCAAGATGACGGACCTCCTCCAGCTCGTGTTCTCCGGCATGGCCACGGGGAGCATCTACGCCCTGGCCGCCCTAGGCTTCACGCTCCTGTGGCAGGCCTCGGGCACGGTGAACTTCGCCCAGGGCGAGTTCGTCATGCTGCCGGCCTTCGCGATGCTGGTGTTCGCGAAGCTCGGCCTGCCGCTGCTCGCGGCGTTCGCCGTCACCTGCGTGCTGGCCGTCGTCGTCCTCGGCTGGGGCTTCAAGCGCGGGATCGCGGACCCGCTGCTGAAGTTCGGCCTGATGCCGATCGTGGTCGCCACCATCGGCCTCGCGATCGCGATCCGCAACGGCATGCGCGCGGGCTACAGCGCGGAGGCGCATCCCTTCCCGAGCCTCTTCGCCGACAGGCTGTTCCAGTTCGCGGGCGTCACCGTGTCGCTCGCCGACGTGGGCACGCTGGTCCTCGCCCTCGCGCTCGTGCTGGGGACGCAGGCCTTCCTCGCGCGCACGATCACCGGCCGCGCGATGCAGGCGGTGGCGCAGAACACCGAGAGCGCCACGGTGCTGGGCATCGACGTCCCCCGCATGGTCTTCTACACGTTCGCGATCAACGCGGTGCTCGCCTGCGCCGCGGCCTTGCTCGTCACGCCGACCTACCTGGCCAAGTTCGACATGGGCGAGTCCCTGGGTACCAAGGCCTTCTTCGCCGCGATCATCGGCGGCTTCAACAACAGCCGCGGCGCGCTGCTCGGCGGGCTGATCGTGGGCGTCTGCGAGAACCTCGCGGCGGCCTACATCTCGCCCGCGTACAAGGACGCGGTGGCGCTCGTGATCTTCATGGCCGTGATCCTCTTCAAGCCGCAAGGCCTGCTGGGCAAGAAGGTGGAACGCAAGGTATGAGCCGCATCTCCCTGGCGATCGGCGCGCTGGTGATGCTCGTGCTGCTGGCCGTGCCGCCCTTCCTCAAGAACTACGGCATCTACCTGTTCTCCTACTGGCTGGTGTTCGTGATCGCCACCATGGGCCTGAACCTCACGATCGGCTACGCGGGCCAGAAGTCGCTGGGGCACGCCGCCTTCTTCGGCCTGGGGGCGTACACGGTCGCCATCCTCATGAAGGCGGGGTTCAGCTTCTGGCTCGGCCTGCCGATGGCGATGCTGGGATGCTTCGCGATCGGGCTGGCGATCGGCTTTCCCGCGCTCCGCGTGCAGACGCTGTACCTCGCGTTCGCGACCCTCGGCTTCAACACGGCCGTGTGGCTGGTCCTGCGCAACGAGGAGTGGCTCACCGGCGGCACCTTCGGCATCAACGGCATCGCGCGCCCGGGCTTCCTGGGCCTGTCCCTCGACAAGCCGCTGGCCTTCTACTACTTCGTCCTGGCCGTCGCGTGCCTGCTGGCCCTGGTGCTCTGGAAGCTGCTGGCGTCGCCCTGGGGCAAGGCGTTCACCGCGCTGCGCGACAACCCGATCCGCGCAGAGAGCCTCGGCGTCGACACTCGCGCGTACACGCTGCTCGCCTTCGCCATCGGCGCGGTGTACGCGGGCGTCGCGGGCGCACTGTTCGCGCCCCTGGTGGAATTCATCGAACCAGCACCTTTCGGCGTGGGCACGTCCATCATGATGTACCTGATGGTGGTCGTGGGCGGCGCCGGCTACTTCTTCGGCCCGCTGCTCGGCGCCGCGGTGGGCGTGCTGCTGCCGGAGTGGCTGCGCTTCGCGCAGGCCTGGTACCTGTTCTTCTTCGGCCTCGCCGTCGTGGCGCTGATGCTGTGGCTGCCGGACGGACTCCTCGGCATCCCCGAGCGACTGCGCCGGCGCCGGCATGCGCGGGACGCCAACGCGCAGCGCAACGCCGCTGCCGTGCGGGCGGAGGAGCCGGCATGAGCCCGCTGCTCCAGGTCACGGGCATCTCCAAGTCCTACGGCGCGATCCAGGCCGTCGACGGCGTGAGCTTCGAGGTGATGCCGGGCGAGATCTTCGGCGTGATCGGCCCCAACGGGTCCGGCAAGACCACCATGTTCAACAGCGTGCTGGGCCAGATCGCGCCGGAGCAGGGCCGCATCGCCCTGAAGGGCCGGGACATCACCGGCCTCTCGCCCGTGGAACTGAACCGCCGCGGCGTGGGCCGCACCTTCCAGACGCTGCAGGTGTTCGGGAAGATGAGCGTGCGCGACAACCTGCTGGTCGCCGCGCAGGAGCATCGCGGCACCCTCTTGTCCCGGATGTTCGCGCCCGGCGATTCCGGGCTGGGCGCCAAGGCCGACGCGCTGATCGCCCAGTTCCGCATCGGCGACGTCGCGCATCGCAAGGCCGGCGAACTGAGCTACGGGCAGCAGAAGCTGGTCGACATCGCGATGGCCTTCATGAGCGACCCCGACCTCGTGCTGCTGGACGAACCCTGCGCCGGCGTGAACCCCGCGCTGGTGGGCGGCATCTCCACGCTGCTGAAGGAGCTCAATCGCACGCGGCGCGCGAGCTTCGTCGTGATCGAGCACAACATGGACTTCGTGATGGACCTGTGCCACCGCATCCTCGTGATGGTGGAAGGCCGCGTGATGGCGCTGGGCACCCCCGGCGAGATCCGGGCGAACAAGCAGGTGCTGGACGCCTACCTGGGCAACTGAGCATGGACGCCGCCATCACCTTCGAGGGCGTGACCGCCGGCTACGGCGAGCTCATGATCCTCGACCGCCTCGACCTGCGGGCCGCGCGCGGCAGGATCACCCTGCTGATCGGGCCGAACGGCGCCGGCAAGAGCACGGTGCTGAAGACGCTGTTCGGCTTGCTGAAGCTGCGCCAGGGTCGCATCCGCCTGTTCGGCGAAGACATCACCGGCGCGAAGCCGCGCGAGCTGCTCACGCAGCACGGCGTCGCCTTCGTTCCGCAGGGACGCAACCTCTTCGGCCAGCTCTCCGTGTACGAGAACCTGGAGTTGGGCGGCATCACGCTGGGCACGCAGGAGACGCGGGCGCGCATCCCGGAGGTGCTCGCGCTGTTCCCCCGCGTGCGGGAGCGCCTGCACAGCGCCGCCTCCTCCCTCTCGGGGGGAGAACAGAAGCAGCTGGAGGTCGGACGCGCGCTGCTGCTGCGGCCGAAGGTGCTGCTGATCGACGAGCCCTCCATCGGCCTGTCGCCCCTGGTGGTGCAGGACGTGTTCCGGCTGCTGCGCCGCCTCGCCGACGAGCAGGGCGTCACCGTCCTGATGGTGGAGCAGAACGTGAAGAGCGCGCTGAAGATGGCCGACGACGCCATCGCGCTGGAGGCGGGACGCCTCGTGCTGCACAAGCCGGCCCCGCAGCTGCTCGCCGACCCCGACATCGAACGCCTCTTCCTGGGCGGCGGCCACGTCCCCGCCAGCCTGGCCACGCCATGAACCAAGGAGCTGCCATGCGCATCACCGGGACCACCCGGGTCTTCTACATCCTCGGCGATCCCGTCGCGCAAGTGCGCGCGCCGGAGGTCTACAACCGGCTCTTCGAGGAGCATGGCATCGACGCGGTGGTCGTGCCGCTGAAGCTGCCCGCCCGCGCGCTGCAGGGCTTCCTTCAGCACGGCATGGCGGCGGAGAACATCGGCGGCTTCTGGGCGACCATCCCGCACAAGCCGGCGCTGGCGCAGTACCTGAATCCCGCCGACCCGGTCGCGCGGGTCGCGGGCGCCGTGAACGCGGTGCGCCGGCTGCCGGACGGCAAGCTCGAGGCCGCCCTCTTCGACGGCATCGGTTTCGTGAAAGGCCTGGACCACTTCGGGATCGCGGTCGACGGCAAGCGCGTGCTGGTCGTGGGTGCAGGCGGCGGCGGGCAGGCCGTCGCGGCGGCCATCGCCCAGCGCCGCCCTGCCGTCCTGGCCATCCACAACCGCACGCGGGAACGCGGGCAGGCCCTCGTGGACCGCCTGCGGCCCATCGGCCCCGCGGCGCTCGCCGACGGCAACGACCCGGCCGGCTACGACCTCGTCGTCAACTGCACCTCGCAAGGGCTGAAGCCCGACGACGCGCTGCCTTTCGACCCGCAGCGGGTGGACGCCGGCGCCGCCGTCGTCGACATCATCATGAGCCGCGAGCCCACGCCGCTGCTGCGCGCTTGCCGCGCGCGGGGCCTGCGCGCCGAAGCCGGCTTCGAGATGCTCGTGCAGCAGGTGCCCGAGTACCTGCGTTTCTTCGGCTACGACGCGCTCGCGGAAAAACTGCAGACCGACCTCGGCCCCGTGCGTGCCGTGCTGGTTCCCAGGACCTGATTCCCGCCCACCAACAGGAGACAAGCCATGACCCATCCCACCCGCTGGATCGCCGCTGCCGCGGTGGCCGTGCTGCTGCAGGTTCCCGCCTGGGCGCAGGCCATCAAGATCGCGAACATCGTCGAACTCTCCGGCGCCGGCGCCACCTCGGGCACCAACTTCCGCGACGGCGTGCTGCTGGCCGCGAAGGAGATCAATGCCGCCGGGGGCATCCTGGGGCACAGGATCGAGACCACCACCGCCGACACGCAGAGCAACCCGGGCGTGGCGAAGGGCCTCGCGCAGAAGGCGGTGGACGACAACGTCTTCGCCGTCTTCGGCCCCGTGTTCTCCGGTTCCATCATGGTCAGCATGGCCGAGACGAAGCGCGCGGAGATCCCCAACTTCACCGGCGGCGAGGCGGCAGGCATCACCAAGCAGGGCAACCCCTACATCTTCCGCACCAGCTTCACGCAGGAAACGGCGATGCCCAAGATCGCCCGCTACATGGCGGGCCCGCTCAAGGCGAAGACCCTCGCCCTGATCTACGTGAACAACGACTACGGCAAGGGCGGGCGCGAGTCGCTGATGAAGGCGATCGAGCCGCTGGGCATGAAGGTCGTGGCGGACATCTCCACCGACCAGAACCAGGTGGACTTCTCCGCCGCGGTGCTGAAGGCCAAGCAGAGCAATGCCGACGTCGTCTTCGTGTACACGAACGAGGAAGAGTCCGCCCGCGCCCTGCGCGAACTGCGCAAGCAGGGCGTGACGAAGCCCATCGTCGGCGAGACGACGCTCGTGGGCCAGAAGGTCATCGAGCTTGCGGGAGAGGCGGGCAACGGCGCGGTGGCGCACGTGGGCCTCACGGTCGATGCCCCGGTGCCGGCGATGCGCGCGTTCCGCGCGAAGTTCGAGAAGGAGTACCGCTACATCCCGGACCACAACGGCATCAAGGGCTACACCGGCGTGTACCTGCTGAAGGCCGCCATCGAGAAAGCGGGCAAGCCCGATCGCAAGGCGGTGGTGCAGGCCCTGCACGGGCTGAAGGTCTCCGCCGCGAAGGAGCCGGGCGTGATCCTCGACGTGGCCGTGGACAACAACGGCGACCTGGACCGCGAGAGCTTCCTCGTCGAGGTGCGCAACGGCAAGCAGGAGATCCGGGAAGTCCTGCCGGCGCTGTCGAAGAAGTGACGTGAGCCTGTTCGCGGAACCCAAGGTCGATGCGCATTGCCATGTGCTCGACCCGGCGCGCTTCCCGTACGCGCCGGACGTCGCATACCGCCCCGCGGGGCAGGAGGTCGCGCCGCTGGAGCAGTACGAACAGGTGATGGCGGCCTACGGGATCCGCCACGCGCTGTTCGTGGGACCCAACTCCGGGTACGGACTCGACAACGGGTGCATGCTCGACGCGCTTGCGCGCGGCGCCGGCCGCTTCAGGGGCGTGGCCGTCGTGCGCAACGACATCGCGCGCGAGGAGCTGCAGCGGCTGAAGCAGGCGGGCGTCGTCGGCGTCGCGTTCAACGCGACGGTCCTGGGCGTGGACCACTACCTGGCGGCGGGCGAGCTGCTGCGCCTCGTGGCGGACCTGGACCTCTTCGTTTCCCTGCAGGTGGAGCACGACCAGCTGCTGGCGCTGCGGCCCTTGCTGGAGCGCAGTGGCGCCAGGATCGTGTTCGACCATTGCGGCCGACCGCGTGCGGGCGGAGGAGTCGGGCAACCCGGCTTCCAGGCGCTCCTGGGCATGGCGAAGAACGGCCGCACGGCCGTGAAGCTCTCGGGCTACCAGAAGTTCTCGCTGCAAGCGCCGCCGTACGAGGACGCGCGGCCCTTCGTGCAGGCGCTGCTGGACGCCTACACGCCGGATGCCTGCATGTGGGCCTCGGACTGGCCCTTCCTGAAGTCGCCCGTGCGGCTGGACGTGGGGCCGCTGCTGCTGCAGCTGGAGCGCTTCGTGCCCGACGCCGCCGACCGGCGGCGCATCTGGTGGGACACGCCGCGGCGGTGGCTGGGGCTGGGCGCCTGAAGGCGCCCGGGAGACCTACTGCTTTGCTTCGCCGCCGGCGGAGCCCGTCTTGGCGGCCGCGGCGCCTTCTGTCTTGCGCTTGGACTTCGCGGCGGACTTCTCCGCAGCCGTAGCGGTCTTGCCTTCCTTCACCGTGTTGTCGGAAGTCGTCGAGCCCTTGCCCTGCGCGATCTCCTTGCTGGTAGCGCGGCGCTTCGCCTTCGCGGATTCCTTTTCGGCCTTGGTCGCCGACTTGGCGGGCGCGGCGCGGCTCTCGCCCGCGGTGTCCGATTGGGCGTAGACACCGGACGCGAGCAGGGCAAGGCTGGCGGCGGCGGTGGTCAGGATGATCTTGATCATGGTCGTTCTCTCCGTAGAAGGGGCGCGTGGGACCTGGACGGCCGGGTCCAGGAGACGAATCGTCGCGTTACGTCCTGTCCGGTTCAATGGGGGAAAGGGGAAGCAGCGAAGCGCCCCCCATGCGCCGTTCCCTGTCAACGCGCGAGCGGGTGGCGCGTTGCGTCCGGCGCAGGAAGACGGCGAACCCGGCACACTGGAGGCTTCCCAACCCTGGATCCCGCATGAGCGATCTCTCCTCCTACCCCATCACCCGCCGCTGGCCGGCGCAGCACCCGGACCGCCTGCAGCTCTACTCGCTGCCCACGCCCAACGGCGTGAAGGTCTCCATCGCGCTGGAAGAGACCGGCCTGCCCTACGAGGTGCACAAGGTGGACTTCGGGAAGAACGACCAGACGAGCCCCGAGTTCCTGTCGCTCAACCCGAACAACAAGATCCCCGCGATCCTCGATCCGAACGGGCCCGGCGGCAAGCCGCTCGCGCTGTTCGAGTCGGGCGCCATCCTGGTCTATCTCGCGGCGAAGACCGGGCAGCTCATGCCGCGGGACGAAGCGGCGCGCTACGAGTGCCTGCAGTGGCTGATGTTCCAGATGGGAGGCATCGGCCCCATGTTCGGCCAGCTCGGCTTCTTCCACAAGTTCGCCGGCAAGGACTACGAGGACAAGCGTCCGCGCGACCGCTACGTGAACGAGGCCAGGCGGCTGCTGGGCGTACTCGATGGCCACCTCAAGGGCCGCGAGTGGATCCTGGGCGACGCGTACAGCATCGCCGACATCGCCACCTTCCCCTGGGTGCGCAACCTGGTGGGCTTCTACGGTGCGCGCGAGATCGTGGGCTTCGATGCGTACAAGGAAGTGCAGCGCGTGCTGGATGCCTTCGTCGCGCGGCCGGCGGTGCAGCGCGGCCTGGAAATCCCGAAGCGCGACTAGACCGGGCGCAGGCGCAGCTGCCCGGGCAGCGGCACCGAGCGGCGCAGCACGTCCTCGCCGAGCCACATGGCGGAGCGCAGGGCCCGCTGCGCCACCATGGGCAGCGGCATCTGCACGTAGTCGTCGTTGAAGACCTCGAAGCTGTAGTCGCCGGCGTAGCCCAGCGCGTCGAGCTTCAGCACCATCTGCACCAGCTCCTGCGTGTGCACGCCTTCCCCGGGGAAGACGCGGAAGGTCCGCGCGGTGGCCATGCGCTCCTCGAAGGTGCGGGTCTCCTGCCACATGAAGTCGGAGAGCTGCACGAGGAAGATCTTCGCCGGGTCGAGGTCCTCCATCGCCGCCAGCGGCGTCTTCGCCGCGAGGATGTGGAAGGAGTCGATGCCGATGCCGAGGTTCGGGCAGTCGGCGCGGCACACGACGTCCCAGGCGGTGGTGAACTCGTTGACCGTCCGGCCCCAGGACAGGCCTTCGTAGGCGATGCGGATGCCGAAGGGAATGGCCAGCATCGCCAGCTTGCGGAGGTCGCGCGCGATGTGGTCCAGGTCCTGGCTCGCATGCGCGGACGTCGAGGAGCACGCCAGCAGCACGTCGCAGCCGAGCGCGGCGCACATCTCCAGCATCGTCTTCGCGATGTCCACCTTGTACTGGTGCAGGTGCCCGGAGAGGCCCTCGAAGTCGCGCAGCACCTGGAAGCCCGTGCCGCGCAATCCGCTCTCGCGGACCGCCTTCACGGCAGCGCGCCAGCCTTGCGGGTGGCCCACGAGGTCGTTGGCCTTGAGCATCACCTGGCTGAAGCCGGCGTCCTGCATCGCTTCGAGCTTGGCTTCGAGCGGGCCGGCGAGCGTGATCGTGTCCATGCCGAAGGCACGGATCGCCTGGTGGAGGCTGCGGCGGTCCGTCATGCTCTGTGGCTGTGCACCAGTTCGAACACGACGCTGCCGAGGAAGGTCTTCGTGATCGCGCCGCGGCGCTCGGTGTGCGCAGCCGCGTTCTCCACGAATTCCATCCCGAGCGCCCGCAGTTCGCGCACGGCCGCCAGCACGTCGGGCACGCCGAGCCCGATGCGCTGCAGGCGCTCGCTCGTGTCGAGCGAATCCGCCTCGGGCTCGATCACCTGCAGCATGAAGCGGTTGGCCGGCTGCAGCGCCGGCGCGCGCAGCAACTTGCCCGCCGGCATGATGCCGAAGCGCTGTTCATCGGGGATGGCCTGGATCCCGAACAGCTCGCGATAGAACTCGAGCCAGTCGTAGGTGCGGCCCGCGCCGATGTACTGCACGATGCCGAAGAAGTGCATGCCCGCGACCGCCGGCGGATGGCGCTCCACGCCGGGGATGGGGATGAAGTCCACGTCGTAGATCGAGAACTCGCGGTAGCGGTCCACGAAATAGATGCGGCTGCCGCCCACGCCGTGGATGGCGGGGATGTTCAGCTCCATGGCCTCGGGGTGCGTGGGCACTTCCCAGCCGCCATGCTCCAGCACGTAGCGGTAGGCCGCACGCGCGTCGCGCACGCGCAGGGCGACGGCCGCGATGACGGGCGAGGCGTCGCCGTGCGTGGCGCCGTCAGCGTCGCGCGGATGCGCATTCACGACGATGTTGATGTCGCCCTGGCGATACAGCAGCACCTCGCGCGAGCGGTGCCGCGCGACGGGGCGGAAGCCCATCATCTCCAGCACCTGGCCGAGGGCCTGCGGCTTCGCGGTGGCGAACTCGATGAACTCGACGCCGTCGACGCCGATCGGGTTGTCCTCGTCGCTGAACGAGTCCTGCAGGGGCTCGCGCGCGTGTTCCGGTTGCAGCAGCAGGTCGGACATGGGGCTAGTACTCCAGACGTGCCACCGCGCGCAGCTCGTCGGCGCTGGTGGTCGGATAGCCGAAGAACTCCAGGTAGGCCGGGATCATCTCGAACAGCATGTCGGTGCCCACCTGCACGCGGCAGCCGCGCGCCTGCGCAGCCTGGAGGAAGGCCGTCATTTCGGTCTTCATCACCACTTCGCCGACGAAGGCGCGCGGGTCCAGCCGATCCATGTCGATGGGCAGCGGATCGCCGGGGTTCATGCCCAGCGGCGTCGCGTTCACGACGAGGCTGAAGCCTGCCGGATCGCGGGTGCCGGTGCGCACCGTCACCTGCGGGTAGTGCATGCGCAGGCGCTGCGCCAGGCCCTCGGCCGCCGCTTCCTGCACGTCGTACAGCGCCAGGGTGCCTATGCCGGCCGCGGCGAGGGACGCCGCGATCGCCGATCCCACGCCGCCGCTGCCCACGACCAGCGCGCTCGCGCCTCGCAGCTGCAGGCCCTTGCCGCGCAGCCCGCGCACGAAGCCCTCGCCGTCGAACATGTCGCCGACGAGTCGCCCGTCCGCGGTGCGCTTCACCGCGTTGCAGGAGCCCGCCACCTTCACCGTCGGCGACACTTCGTCGAGCAGGTCGACGACGGTCACCTTGTGCGGCATGGTGATGAGCGCGCCGCGGATGTTCTCCAGCCGGAACAGGCTGCGCAGCGCGTCGGGGAAGGCGTCGGGCTTGCACCCCATGGGCACGACGACCGCGTTGATCCCCGCCGACGCGAAGTACGGGTTGTAGATCATCGGGGCCTTGAAGCTGTGCGTGGGCCAGCCCAGGTGCGCGATGAAGTCGGTGTGGCCGTTGATCAGCATGGGACGGGGGATGCGCGCGTTCATCGCAGGCTGGCGTTGTCGGGGTCGTGCCTGCGCACGAGGCCTTCGAGCGCCACCACGTACCCGGCCACGCCGAAGCCGACGACGATGCCGGCAGCGGCCGGCGAGATGTACGAATGGTGGCGGAAGGCCTCGCGGGCGTGCACGTTGGAGATGTGGCACTCGATCACCGGCAGGTCGACGCCCTTGATCGCGTCGTGCAGGGCCACCGAGGTGTGGGTGTAGGCGCCGGGGTTGAACACGCAACCCAGCGCCTTTCCTTCCTTGCAGAGGCGCCCGTACTCCTGGATCCTGTCGATCAGGGCGCCTTCCCAGTTGCTCTGGAAGCACTCGACCTCGAAGCCCAGGCGCTCGCCGGCGGCGCGGCACATCGCCTCCACGTCCGCCAGGGTCGTGGAGCCGTACTGCGCCGGCTCGCGCGTTCCCAGCAGGTTCAGGTTGGGGCCGTTGAGGACGAGGATCTTCTTCACGGTCGGCTTACTTGCGCGCCTTGGCGAGTTCGGCCTGGATGTCGCGCACCGTGTCGGCGCCGACGCTGGCGCTGTGCTTCTCGATGACGGGCTTCATCTTCTCGCGCAGCTTGGCGATCTCCGCGGGCGGCAGCTCGCTCACCTGCATGCCGGCCTTGCGCAGGTCTTCCAGGCCGGCCTGCAGCTGCGCGCGCGACTGCGTGCGCTCGTAGGCGGCGGATTCGGTCGCGGCTTCCTGCAGGATCTTGCGGTCGGCGGCGGGCAGCGACTCCCAGAACTTCTTGCTGACCACCACCGACTGCGGGTTGTACTGGTGGTTGGTGAGCGTCATGTACTTCTGCACTTCGTACAGCTTGGCGCCCTTGATGGTGGCCACCGGGTTCTCCTGGCCGTCGACCGCGCCCTGCTCCAGCGCGGCGTACAGCTCGGGGAACGGCAGCGGCGTCGGGTTGGCGCCGAGCGCCTTCACCCAGTCCACGTTGATCGGGTTGGGGATCACGCGCAGCTTCAGGCCGGCGATGTCGTCCACCTTGGTGATCGGGCGCTTGCTGTTGGTGAGTTCGCGGAAGCCCAGCTCGTAGTAGGCGAGGCCGACCAGGCCCTTGTCTTCCAGCTTCTTGTGCAGGTTCTGGCCGAAGGGCCCGTCGACCACCGCATCCGCTTCCTTCGGGTTGCCGAACAGGAAGGGGAAGTCGTAGATCGCGAATTCCTTGACCAGGCTCGCGAAGATGCCCGAGTTCATGGAGGCCATCTCCAGCGTGCCGCCCTGCAGCGCGGAGACGTTGGCCTGGTCGCTGCCCAACGTGCCGCCGGGGAAGACCTGCACCTTCAGCCGGCCGCCGGACTTCTTGTCCACCAGCTCGGCGAACTTGTCCATGCCCATCACGATGGGGTGGCCCTTGGCGTTCTGGTTGGCGAACTTGATCGTGCGCGTCTGCGCCTGCGCGAGCCCGAAGGCGGACAGGGCGACGGCCGCCGCGATGGTCTTCAGGAACAGTCTTTTCATTGCTTGTCGTCTCCGTTGAAAGGGCCGGGATCAGCCGTGGAACCACCGCGCCGGCACGGTCACCAGCTGCGGGAAGAGAACCATGAGGAACATGACGGCGAACTGCGCCACCATGAAGGGCCACACGCCCTTGGTCACCTCGTCCATGCTCACTTTGCCGACGCCGGCGACGGTGCTCAGCACCGTGCCGACCGGCGGCGTGATCAGGCCGATGGCGTTGTTGATCATGAACAGCACGCCGAAGTAGACGGGGTCGATGCCCGCCGCCTTCACGATGGGCATCAGCACCGGCGTGAGGATCAGGATGGTCGGCGTCATGTCCATCGCCGTGCCGACCACCATCGTGAGCACCATGATCGCGATCATCAGCAGCGTGGGGTTGTCCAGCAGCGGCTGCAGCAGCGCCACGACTTCGTTGGGCAGGTTGGCGACCGTGATCATCCACGCGGACACCATCGCCGCCGCCACGAGGAACATGATGACGGCGGTGGTCTTGGCGGCGGCCTCGAACAGGCCATAGAGCTGCGAGAGCTTCAGCTCCTTGTAGATCACGGTCGACACGAACAGCGCATACACCGCGGCGACCACGGCGGCTTCGGTGGGCGTGAACACGCCGAACTTCAGGCCGACGACCACGATGACGGGCAGCACCAGCGCGAACGTGGCGTCCTTGAGCGCGACCAGCACTTCGGCGCGGCTCGCGCGCGGGCCCGGCTCGATCTTCTCCTTGCGCACCAGCCACCACCACGTGATCCACAGCGCGGCGCCGAGCATGATGCCGGGCGCGATGCCGGCGAGGAACAGCTTGGAGATCGACACGTTGGCGGCGACGCCGAACACCACGAAGCCGATGCTGGGCGGAATGATGGGGGCGATGATGCTGGCCGAGGCGAGCAGGCCGGCGGAGCGCGCCGTGTTGTAGCCCGCGCGGTTCATCATCGGCAGCAGCAGGGCGGCAAGCGCCGCCGCGTCCGCCACCGCGGAGCCGGAGAGCGCCGCCATGAGGATGGCGGCCATGATGCCCACGTAGCCCAGGCCGCCGCGCACGTGGCCCACGAGCGTCATCGCGAAGTTCACGATGCGGCGCGACAGGCCGCCGGCGTTCATGATCTCGCCGGCCAGCATGAAGAAGGGCACGGCCAGCAGCGGGAAGCTGTTGGCGCCTTCGATCGTGTTCTGCGCGAGGATCTGCGCGTCGAACATGTCCATGTGCCACATCAGCGCGGCGCCGCAGGCGAGCAGCGAGAAGGCGATGGGCACGCCCAGCGCCATGGCGCCCAGCAGCGAGCCGAGGAAGATGGCGATGGTCATGGCTTCACCTGCGGGGCGGGTTGCGGGTCGACTTCGGGGTTGCCGTGCGGCATGTCGTCGGATTCCGTGACGCCGATCAGCTCGGACTCGGCGAGCTGGCCGGTCACGAGGCGCACGAAGTCGACGAGGATGAACAGGAACGCGAACACGGAGAAGAACAGGCCGCTCGCGTAGAAATAGCCCATGCGGGCTTCCATCACCGCGCTGGTGCTGCCCCAGTTGATCACCGTCTGCTGCCACGAGCCGCGGAACATCAGCCAGCACAGGTACAGCATCAGCAGGTGCGCGAGGCCCAGGCAGATCTTCTTGCCGACCACGGGCAGGCGCGACACGACGGTGTCCGTGCCCAGGTGCGCGTGCGATCGCAGCGCGATCAGCGCGCCGATGAACGTCATCCACACGAACAGCCAGCGCGAGAGCTCCTCGGAGACGGTGATGCCGCTGTTGAAGCCGTAGCGCAGCACCACGTTGCCGAACACCATCACGACCATCAATGCGAGGAACACCACCATGATGGCGGTGAGCACCCGGCACAGCCGGTCGATGAGGGTCTGCAACATGGGACTTGTCTCCTGGGCGGCCGCGGGCCGCTCGCCGTGCGGACGGCGGGCCGCTTCGTCCGCCGCATTTTGTACGGACTGGTTAGTTTTTCTCCGGGGGTAAACCCTAGCGCCCGCTCAGTCCGCGCGCATGAAGCGCACGATCATCTCGATCACATTGTCGCGCCGGTGCGCGATGTACGCTGCCGAGCGCGTGTCGAGCTTGAAGATGACGCCGAAGGTGTGCCGGTTGGAGACGTTGAAGAAACTCAGCGCGGAGATCGATGCGTGGATGTCGACGGGGTCCAGCCCCGGGCGGAACACGCCCGACTTCACGCCGCGCTCGTAGAGCTGGCGGATGGAGGCGATCGCCGTCACGTTGAGTTCCTGGATGCGCTTGGACTGCCCGATGTACTGGCCGCGGTTGATGTTCTCCGTCATCACCAGGCGGATGTAGTTCTCGTGGGACAGGTGGTGGTCGAACGTGAACGCCACGAGGCGGCGCAGGGCCTGCTCGGGCTCGAGGTCCTCGAGGTGGAGTTCCGCCTCGATCTCGCGCACCTTGCGGTACGACTCCTCCAGCACGGCGAGGTACAGGCCCTCCTTGCTGCCGAAGTAGTAGTAGATCATCCGCTTGCTGGTCTGCGTGAGCGCGGCGATCTCGTCGATGCGCGCGCCGGCCAGGCCCTTCTCGCCGAACTCCGCGGCCGCGACCTCCAGGATGTTGGCCCGCGTGCGCTCCGGGTCGTTCGTGCGCGTGGTCTCCTTGGCGGCCGGCTTGGACGCACGCGCCCTGGCCGACTTCAAATGTACTAGTTCGTTCATGCGCGCAGTATAGGACTGCGCCACGGCGCGACCAAGCACGCATGGCGCATGCGCTCGGTTCGGCAAACGGGGGAGAAAGAGAAGGAAGCGATGTGGCGCGGCTGGCGGGGATCGAACCCACGACCCTTGGCTTCGGAGGCCAATACTCTATCCACTGAGCTACAGCCGCACAGCGCGCATTCTATCCGACGCGACGGCGCATCGAGGGCGTGCAGGAGGCGCTGGCTATAATCGCCGGTTGATCCCGATAACGCGAATTCATTGAGGACGCCATGAGCGACACGCTGGAAGAAGCCCACACCGGTCCGATCAAGACCCCCAAGCAGCTGCTGATCGCGGTGCTGTTCTCCTTCCTGATCCCCGTGTTCACGATCATCGCCCTCGTGGCGTATGTCTCGTCCGACAGCAAGCCTGCGGGCAGCAGCCAGATCGACAAGTACGTGCTCGGCGGCGTCACGGCGCAGGACATCGAGCGCGGCGTGGCGGAACGCATCCGCAAGGTCGGCACCGTGGAGATCCGCGATGCCAACCGTCCGCTCGCTTCCGGCGAGCAGGTCTTCAAGGCGCAGTGCACGACCTGCCACACCGCGGGCGTGGCCGGCGCACCGAAGGTCGGCGACGCGGCTTCCTGGGCCAACCGAATCAAGAGCGGCTTCGACGCGCTGGTGCAGTCCGCGCTGAAGGGCAAGGGCGCCATGCCGCCGCAGGCCGGCGGCGACTTCTCCGACGTGGAGATCGCACGTGCCGTCGCCTACATGGCCAATTCCGGCGGCGCGAAGTTCGCCGAGCCCGCCGCGCCGGCGGCGCCCGCCGCCGCGGACGCGGGCGGTGCTGCGCCTGCCGCCGCTGCCGCTCCCGCGGCCGCCGCTGCCCCGGCTGCTGCACCCGCCGCCGTCGCCGCCGCCGCCACGCCCGCCCCGGCTGCAGCGCCCGCCGCTGCTGCGGCGCCCACGCAGGCCGCCGCCGCCGGCAACGGCCAGCAGGTGTACAACGGCGTCTGCATGGCCTGCCACGCCGCCGGCGTCGCCGGCGCGCCCAAGCTGGGCGACAAGGCCGCCTGGGCACCGCGCCTCGCGCAAGGCATGCCCGCGCTGTACAACTCCGCGCTCAAGGGCAAGGGCGCCATGCCGCCCAAGGGTGGCAGCCCCGCGCCGGACGCCGACATCAAGGCGGCCGTCGACTACATGGTCGCTGCGTCGAAGTAAGCGACGCACGCACCGAACGGAAAGCCGGCCTCGCGCCGGCTTTTTTCATTCCTGGCCGCGGGAGATGGGCTGCCCCTGCGCCGGACTGCGCACGAAGCCGTAGCGCGCGGGCAGGTCATGCGAAAGCACCTCCTGCGGTTGCCAGCGGCCGGCGTCGATCGCTTCCGAGGCGAGCAGGATGTCCTGGCTGTGCACGAGACCGATGCCCAGTTCCGTCTCCAGGTAGACGCGGCCGGTTTCGTCCACGAGGCAGGCGCGCGGCTGCACGGTCACGCCGGTGTGGCTTGCGACGGTGCCGTCGTCGGCAAGGCGCCAGATCCACGGCGTGGCCTGCAGCTCCACGTACACGCGCTGCGGCCCGTTCTGGAAGTACCACTGCCCCTCCGCGTCGTGCTCGTAGTTGCGGTGGATGAAGGCCACCAGCTTCTCGTGCCGCAGCAGCGAGCCTTTCTCCTGCGGGAAGGGGCCGGCCGCCTGCACGCGGTCGTCGCGCATGTACCAGCTGCCGCGCTCGTCGAGCCCCAGCCAGCCGTAGCAGTGCGGCACGTTCGGCCACTTCGCCATGGCCTGGCGCACGATGTCGTCCATCGGACGATTATGGGCGCGGCCCGCTCAGCGCAGGAAAGCGTCGTACCCGGTCTTGCAGATGAGCGCGGACACCACGAGGATGAAGACGCCCCGCACGAAGGAGGCTCCGTGCTTGAGCGCGAGGTGCGTGCCGAGCAGGCTGCCCACCACGTTGGCCACCGCGAGCGCGACGGCGTACTGCCACCACACGTGCCCCTTCAGCGCGAACAGCACGAGGGCGGAGAAGTTGGTGGCGGTGTTCAGCAGCTTGGCCGCGGCCGAGGCATTGAGGAAGTCGTAGCCCAGCACGCGCACGAACAGGAACACGAAGAAGCTGCCGGTGCCGGGGCCGAAGAAGCCATCGTAGAACCCCAGCAGCAGGCCGATGGCGCAAGCCACCGCCGTCTGCGTGTGTCCCGCGAGGCGCGGCGCGTGCTCGCGGCCCATGTCCTTGCGCACCAGCGTGTAGAGCAGCACGCCCACCAGCACGACGGGCAGCAGCTTGCGCAGGAACTCCGACGGCAGCACGGTGACGGCCCAGGCCCCGAGGAAGCCGCCGACCAGGCCGGCGACGGCGGCGGGCAGCAGGGCGGGCCAATGCATGTCCACCCTGCGGCTGAACTGGCGCGCCGCGAAGGCGGTGCCCCAGATCGACGCACTCTTGTTGGTGCCGAAGAGGGTGGCGGGGTGGGTGGTGGGGAAGACCGCGAACAGCGCGGGCACCAGGATCAGTCCGCCGCCTCCCACGATCGCATCGACGAACCCGGCCAGCACCGAGGCCAGCGACACGAGCAACAACTCCATTGGCCCGATTGTCGCAGGCGGCCCGGGCACGCCCGAAATGGCACGGGCAAAGAAAAAGCGCCGCGAATGCGGCGCTTTGGAGGTATCCGGCCCGCTGTGCGGTGCCGCGCTTGTCTCTTCGAATTCTGTGCGGGGTTTGTCTCCTCGGTCCCTCGTCCTGTCGTCCCCGGGGGCACGACGCGAGTGCAAGGACTGTAGCAGTGCGCACGAGGCCGGTGCATTGGGGCTTTCCCCCGTGGAGGCCCTGTCGCCAGCCCCTCGGACCTTGCCCGTGGCCGCACGCTGCCTGTCGCGCCGGCCCCACGACTTAAGTCAAAAAGGCTCCATCTTTTGGGGGAGCACGCGCCGGGATGGTGCGGCCCGCCCGTAAGCTGCCGTCGTCCCATCCAAGCTCATCGGGAGGAGCGTTCATGAAAACGAAGTTCCTGCGCCATGCCCTGGCGCTCGTGCCGGCCCTGTTCCTCGCTGCGTGCGGCGGCGGCGGCGGTGATTCTTCCGGCAATGCCGCCACCGCGGTGCAACTGGCGATCACGTCCGCCAACTCGCAGGCCGTCGCGGCCGAATCCCTCGAAGCATCGGCCAGCTACGAAGCCGCGGCCGGCGGCGCCTCGCTGCTGACCGGCGTCGAGGTCGACGGCGGTGGCGCCGCGAACCCGCTGCTGCTCGCGAAGGCGACGAGCCAGCTCCTGGCCAAGGTGCCCGCCGGTCCGTCGCTCGCCACCGGTGTCAGCGCCACCGAAACCCTCGCCTGCTCCAGCGGCACCCTCACCGTGTCGTACAGCGTCGCCAGCACCAGCGGCGTGCTGGCCGCCGGCGACTCCATGTCCTTCACGGCGAACAACTGCACGGAGACCGTCGGCACGGAAACGATGCGCATGAACGGCACGATGTCGATCACCATCCTCAGCGGCACGTTCAATGCGTCCGGCGCGTACCCGCGCTCCGTTTCGATGCAGACCAGCGCCAGCAACTTCACCGTCGTCCAGGGCGGCGAGACGATGGTCGCCAACGGCGACGTCACGATCGACCTGACCCAGACCAGCTTCAGCGACGCCAAGGTCACGCTGAAGTCCAGCCGCATGTCGTCCAAGGTCGGTTCGCACGCGGTCACCCTGAAGGGCTACACGCATACCGTCACCGAGACCTCCAGCGGCGCCACCATCCAGATCACGGCGACCGTGGAGACGAACAACAGCCGCCTGGGCACGGGCACGGTGAGCTACCAGGTCACCACCACGACGCCCATCGTGGTCAACAGCGCCGGCCAGGTGACCGCGGGCGTGCTGAAGGCCACGGGCGCCAGCGGCTCGAACGTGGTGCTGACCGCCACGGGCGCGGACAGCTTCACGGTGCAGGTCGACGCGGACGGCAACGGCACGTACGAGTCCAGCAACACCGTCACGCGCACCGCGCTGGCCGGCCTGCTCTGACGATGGCTTGTCGCTTCCTGTCGCCGGCGCTGCTCGCGCTGGCCTCGGGGGCGGCGGGGGCGCAAGCCCTTGCCGCCCCCGATCTTTCCTGGGGTGTCTCCGCGGGCGTGCAGCACCGTCGCCTGGTCGAACGGGCCGACGACGGCCGCCGGCTCGTCGAAGAGTCCGGGCCCATGCTGCGCCTCGCGCTCGACGGCGCGCTGAAGCTGCAAGGCGGCGGCGCGCTGCAGGCGGGCGCCGGGCTCGCCGGCGGAACGCTGGATTACGAAGGCCGCACGCAGGCGGGTGCGCCGCTCGCGACGGACTCGCGCCACCGCGACCTCGCGCTGTCCTTCGGCTGGCGTCCGTGGGCGCCGGCGTCATGGGGCGAAGCGTGGCTGGTGCTGCGCGCCGTGCAGCAGCGCCGCGACATCGCCTCCACGGCGACGGTCACGGGCCTGCGCGAGACGTCGACCCTCGTCATGCCCGGCGTGCGCTGGACCGGCAGTTTCGATGCGGCCCGCTGGCGACTGCGGCCGGCCGCCGAACTGCGGACCAGCGCTTGGCACCGGCTGCACGTGGACTACCGCGGGCTCTACGATGCGCAGGACCTGGACGGCGGGCACCGCAACGAGCTGTCGCTCGTGCTCGATGCGTCCACGGCCGCTTCGCCGTGGAGCTGGTCCTTCGAATGGACCCGCGCCCGCCAGGCCGCGAGCGAGCGAGCGCCGCTCACGCGTGGCGGTGCGGCGGCCGGCACGGTGCGCCAGCCCCGCATCGAGATCGACGACGTGATGCTGCGCGTGCGCCGCGCGTTCTAGCGGCCCTGCGCCGCGTCGCGCACGATCCACTCCGCGGCCTTCTCCGCCATCATCAGCACGGGCGAGTTCGTGTTGCCGCTGGTGATGGTGGGCATGGCCCCCGCGTCCACCACGCGCAGGCCCGCGATGCCGCGCACGCGCAGGCGCGCGTCGAGCACCGCGTTGGGGTCGCCGTCGGCGCCCATCGCGGTGGTCCCGACCGGGTGGAAGATCGTCGTGGCGATGTCGCCGGCGAGCCGTGCCAGTTCCTCGTCGGTCTGGTACTGCGGGCCGGGGCGCCACTCCTCGGGCTTGTACTTCGCGAGGGCGGGCTGCGCGGCGATGCGCCGTGTCACCCGCAGCGAATCGGCCGCCACCTTGCGGTCTTCCGGCGTGCTCAGGTAGTTCATCGTGATCGCCGGCGCGTCCTCGAAGCGCGGGCTGCGGATGCGCACCCAGCCGCGGCTCGTCGGGTTCAGGTTGCACACGCTCGCCGTGAACGCGTTGAACGGGTGCAGCGGTTCGCCGAACGCATCGAGGCTGAGCGGCTGCACGTGGTACTCGATGTTGGGGTAAGGCTGGTCCGGCGTGCTGCGGGTGAAGGCGCCCAGCTGCGAAGGCGCCATGCTCATGGGGCCGCTGCGCTTGAGCGCGTACTCCGCGCCGATCTTCAGCTTGCCCCACCAGCTGTTCGCGAGCGTGTTCAGCGTCGTGACGCCGTCCACCTTGTAGACGGCGCGGATCTGCAGGTGGTCCTGCAGGTTGCCGCCGACGCCCGGCAGGTCGCGCACGACGGGGATGCCGTGCTGCTGCAGCAGCGCGGCGGGGCCGATGCCCGAGAGCTGCAGGATCTGCGGCGAGCCGATGCTGCCCGCGCACAGCAGCGTCTCGCGCGCCGCTTCGGCGCGCACCAGCTCCTGGCCGGTCCAGACCTCCGCGCCGGTGCAGCGCTTCGTGCCGTCCGGCAGCGTCTCGAACACGAGGCGGGTGACGTGCGCGCCGGTCCACATCTCGAAGTTCGGGCGGCCGTAGCAGGTGGGCCGCAGGAAGGCCTTGGCCGTGTTCCAGCGCCAGCCGTTCTTCTGGTTCACCTGGAAGTAGCCGACGCCTTCGTTGTCGCCGCGGTTGAAGTCCTCGCTGTGGGGGATGCCGGCCTGCTGCGCCGCCTGCGCGAAGGCGTCGAGGATGTCCCAGCGCAGGCGCTGCCGCTCCACGCGCCATTCGCCGCCGGCGCCGTGCAGCGCGTCGGCGCCCTTGTAGTAGTCCTCGTGCTTCTTGAAGTAGGGCAGGCAGTTGTCCCAGGTCCAGCCCGCGTCGCCGACATGCTGCGCCCAGCCGTCGTAGTCGCGCTTCTGCCCGCGCATGTAGATCATGCCGTTGATGCTGGAGCAGCCGCCGAGCGTCTTGCCGCGCGGATAGCGCAGCTTGCGGCCGTTCAGCCCGGTGTCTTCCTCGGTATGGAAAAGCCAGTCGGTCCGCGCGTTGCCGATGCAATAGAGATAGCCGACCGGAATGTGGATCCAGTGATAGTCGTCCTTGCGCCCCGCCTCGATCAGCAGCACGCGCTTGCGCGGATCGGCGGAGAGCCGGTTGGCAAGCAGGCAACCCGCGGTGCCGCCGCCGATGATGATGTAGTCGAAGCTGGTGTCGCTCAAGCTTGTTGTCTCCTCGGGGGACCGTTGTTGATCACGGCTTTCTTGAACGCAGAGGTCGCAGAGGTCACGCAGAGGTCGCAGAGAAATCCATGAAAAGGTCTTCTCTGCGACCTCTGCGGAGTCTCTGCGACCTCTGCGTTCTTCCTCTCCAACCAGCCACTACTTCGCCGTCGGCATCACGAATTCCGCGCCCTTGCCGATGCTCTCCGGCCAGCGCTGCATGATCGACTTCTGCTTGGTGTAGAAGCGCACGCCTTCCTCGCCGTAGGCGTGCATGTCGCCGAACAGGCTCTTCTTCCAGCCGCCGAAGCCGTGCCACGCCATCGGCACCGGGATGGGCACGTTCACGCCCACCATGCCGACCTGCACGCGGCGCGAGAACTCGCGGGCGGTGTTGCCGTCGCGGGTGAACAGCGAGACGCCGTTGCCGAACTCGTGGGCGTTGACCAGGTCCACCGCTTCCTTCAGGTCCTTGGCGCGCACGCAACCGAGCACCGGGCCGAAGATCTCTTCCTTGTAGATCTTCATGTCGGGCTTCACGTCGTCGAACAGCGTGCCGCCGATCCAGAAGCCGGCGTCGCAGCCCGCGCCCGCCATCGCGCCCTGGAACTTGCGGCCGTCGACCACCAGCTTCGCGCCTTCGGCCGCGCCCTGCGCGATGTAGCCGGTGATGCGCTGGTGCGCCACGTTGGTGACGATCGGGCCCATCTCCGCGTCGAGCTCGGTGCCGTTCTTCACCTTCAGCGACTTCGTGCGCTCGGCGAGCTTGTCCATGATCCTGTCGGCCGCTTCACCGACGAGGATGCCGACGGAGATGGCCATGCACCGCTCGCCGGCGGAGCCGAAGGCGGAGCCGATCAGCGCGTCCACCGCCTGGTCCATGTCCGCGTCGGGCATGACCACCATGTGGTTCTTCGCGCCGCCCAGCGCCTGCACGCGCTTGCCGTGCTTCGCGCCGGTCTCGTAGATCTTCTGCGCGATCGGCGTCGATCCGACGAAGGAGACTGCCTTGACATCCGGGTGTTCCAGCAGCGCGTCCACCGCGTCCTTGTCGCCCTGGACCACGTTGAACACGCCGTCCGGCAGCCCCGCCTCCTTCAGCAGTTCCGCCATGCGGATCGAAGGCGTCGGGTCGAGCGGGCTCGGCTTGAGGATGAAGCAGTTGCCCGCGGCGATGGCCACGGGGTACATCCACATCGGCACCATCACCGGGAAGTTGAAAGGCGTGATGCCCGCCACCACGCCCAGCGGCTGGCGCATCGTCCAGTTGTCGATGCCGGTGGAGACCTGGTCGGTGTAGTCGCCCTTGAGCAGCTGCGGGATGCCGCAGGCGAATTCCACGATGTCGATGCCGCGCGTGACCTCGCCCTGCGCGTCGGTGAACACCTTCCCGTGTTCGGCGGTGATCATGTGCGCGAGCTCGTCGCGGTGCTTGTTCAGCAGCTCGAGGAACTTGAACATGACGCGCGCGCGGCGGATCGGCGGCGTGTCGGCCCACGCGGGAAAGGCCGCCTGCGCCGAGGCGACGGCCTGCGCCACCTCGTTCGTGTTCGCGAGGGCGACGCGGCCGGTCACCTGGCCGGTGGCGGGGTTGAACACGTCACTGCGCCGGCCGCTCTGGCCGGGGACCAGGCGGCCGCCGATCCAGTGTTCGATGGAGGCCTGCGTCGCGGCCGGACGGTTCTTGTCGGGAGCGTTCATGGGGAGGTCCTTCGGAGAGGAAAGCAGTCTACCGCCAGCCCGGCGGCACCGCGACGGGCAGGGAAAGGAGGATCTGCGCCATGCCCTTGCCGAGCGGGTCGTTGCGCAGCGAAGCCATGCCGCCGCCGTCCAGCGCGTCGGTGCAGAGGAAGTTCATCGCGTGGAGGCCCGGCACGTCGTAGCGCAGCACGTCGCCCTGCACGAGGTGCCCCAGCCATTCCTTCACGCGCTCGGGCGTCAGCTGCCCGCGCAGCCAGGGCAGCCACTCGGGCCGGCGGGCGATCACGCCGATGTTGGAGTGGTTGCCCTTATCGCCGCTGCGCGCCCAGGCCAGCTGCAGGAGGGGCACCTGCGGCCAGTCCGGGCGGGGCAGCACGGCATCCACGGCCGGGACGGGTTCCGGCGGTGGCACGGGGGCCTGCCCCGTCGGCACGTCCACGGCGTGCACGGTGCCGCCGGCATGCACCTGCGGCTTCAGCAGGCCCTTGTCCACCAGAAAAGCAAACTGCCGGATGGCCGGCGAGGGGCTGGGCCGCCCGCCCGCACCGGTCGTACCGGGCGACCAGCTCGTGCCTGCCGGCGCGATTTCGCGCGCGAAGAGTTCCAGCGCTTCCTTCTGCGGGTGCATCACCGCCACCTGCAGCACGGCCTCCCGGACGTCGTGCGTGCGCGCATGGGGCCCGTAGTTGGCGACCTCCGCGCCGAGCACCTCGATGCGCGTGCGCGTGTACGGCAGCCAGCGACGCTGCGCGAACAGCTCGCGCGTGCGCGCCAAAATGGCCTCGCCCGTGCGCTGCGCCTTGCGCGCGGCGTCGAAGCCGACGATGGTGAGCTGCCCCGTGCAGCGCCAGCCGTCCATGTAGGTCGCGGACACCTTGTACTGCGGCCCCGGCGGCAGGCCGCGCGCGCCGGTGACGCGCACGCGGTGTTCGCCCAGCTGCTCGAGGCGCACGTCGGTGAAGTCGCAGGTCACGTCCGGCAGCAGGTAGCGCCGGGGATCGCCGATCTCGTACAGCACCTGCTCCGCGACGACGGCGGTGGTGACGAGCCCGCCGGTGCCGTTCCCCTTGGTCACCACGAAGCTGCCGTCGCCCTGGCACTCCACGATGGGATAGCCGATGTGCGCCCAATCCGGCACCTGTTCCCAGTCGGTGTGCAGGCCGCCGGTGGCCTGGCAGCCGCACTCGATCACGTGGCCGGCCAGGCTGCCTTGCGCGAGCCGGTCCCAGTCGTCCTCGCGCCAGCCGTAGGCGTGCATCAGCGCGCCCAGGGTCACCGCGCTGTCGACGCAGCGGCCGGTGATCACCACCTGCGCGCCGGCGGCCAGCGCATCGCGGACCGGCAGGGCGCCGAGATAGGCGTTGGCCGTGAGCAGGCGGTCCGGCAGCGGCGCGCCGCTCTGCAGCTCGCGCACGCCCTGCTCGCGCAGCTGGGGAACGAGCGCCTGCACGTCGTCGCCGGTGACCACCGCGACCTGCAGTGCAATGCCTTGTTCCGCGGCCAGGGCCTGCAGCGCCGCGGCGCAGGCCTGCGGGTTCACGCCGCCGGCGTTGCTCACCACGCGCGTGCCTTTCGCCACCACGTCGCGCAGGATGGACTTCATCGTCACCTGGACGAAGTCGGTCGCGTAGCCGAGCGACGCGTCCTTGCCGCGCGCGGCGGCCAGGAGCGACATGGTGAGTTCGGCGAGGTAGTCGAACACGAGGTAGTCGACGCCGGCCGCGACCAGTTGCGGCGCGCCCACGCTGCTGTCGCCCCAGAACCCGGAGGCGCCGCCGATGCGGATGGTGCGGTCCATGGTCAGCGGCCTTTCCATTGCGGCGCCCGCTTCTCGCGGAACGCGGCCTGGCCTTCCCGGGCGTCCTCCGTCTGCGCGAACAGGGCGATCTGGCTCTCGGTGAAGGCCATCGCCTCCTCGAACGCCATCGTCTCGATGGACTTCAGCGTGTAGAGCCCGCGCCGGATGGCGGCCGGGGACTTGTCCATGAGCCGCCGCAGCAACCCATCGACCCGGCCGTCGAGGTCCGCGTCGACGTGGTTCACCAGGCCCATGGCCAGCGCCTGCGCGCTGTCGACGGGTTCGCCCGTGAGGCACAGCTCCGCGAGGTGGCGCCGCGGCAGCAGGTGCTGCAGCACGGCGAGCACCTGCGCGGGAAAGAGGCCGACCTTCACCTCCGGCAGGCCGAAGGTCGCGTGCGGCGCGGCGACGGCGAGGTCGCACATGGCCAGCAGGCCCATGCCGCCAGCCATGCAGGCGCCGTTGACGCGGGCGACCAGCGGCACGTGGCTGGCCCGCGCCTGCCGCAGAAGCCGGGCGAAGGCGCCGGTGGGCTCGGAGAAGTCGAAGGCAAAGGACTGGCCGGACTGCAGGTCGGCGCCGGCGCAGAAGGCCTTCTCGCCGGCGCCGGTCAGCACCACGGCCCGCACGGAGCGGTCGGCCTGCGCCTCGGCGAGGGCGACGGACAGCGCCTCCAGCACGCCGGGGCTGAGGGCGTTGCGGCGCTCCTCCCTGCGGATGGTCAGCCAGAGCACGCCGTCGCGGCGCTCCACGCCCAGTTCGGGGTTGGTCGTCATCGCCCGGTCTCCTTCCGGCGCCGTTATAACCGGGCGCCGACGGCGGCCCGTTCTCCTACACGACAGGTCCAGGCTCTGCCGTTACGATCGGTGCCCCTGTCCAGCCATGACCGACGCCACGCCCCGCTTCGAACATGCGCCAGCGCCGAAAGGGCGGGCCATCCGGCTGCTGGGCGAATGGACCGCCGCGCAGTTCGCGCAGCCCCGCCTGTTCCGGGACCTGCTCCGCACGCTGCCGCGCGAGGCGGACCGCCAGTCCTGGGACCTGCGCCAGGCCGCGCAGCTGGACCACGTCGGCGCCCAGATGCTGTGGGACCACTGGGGCCAGCGCTGGCCGGAGCAGGTGGAGCTGCTCCCCGCGCAGCGGACGATCCTGGAGCGCGTGGCGCAGTTCACCCGCCGCCCCGAGCCTGCGCCGAAGCGCGGCCTCTGGGAGTGGTACCTGGCGACCGGCGCCTCCGTCCTGCGCGGCGTGGGGCATGCCAAGGACTTCATCCGCCTGATCGGGCAGCTCACCCTGGACCTGCGCGAGCTGGTGCGCGCGCCGCACCGCGCGCCCTGGCGCGATTTCTCCGGGCACCTGTACCACATCGGGGCCACCGCATTGCCGATCACGGCCCTCGTGGGCGGGCTGATCGGCGTGGTGCTGGCCTACCTCACGGCGCAGCAGCTGCGGCAGTTCGGCGCCGATGCGTACATCGTGGACATCCTGGGCATCGCGCTCGTGCGCGAGCTGGGACCGATGCTCGCGGCGATCCTCATCGCCGGCCGCTCCGGCTCGGCGATCACGGCGCAGATCGGCGTCATGCGCGTCACCGACGAACTGGACGCGATGCGCGTGATGGGCATCTCGCACACGTACCGGCTGGTGATGCCGCGGGCGATGGCGCTGTCGATCGCCATGCCCTTGATCAGCGGGTGGACGACCGTGGCCGGCCTCATCGGCGGCATGATCGCCGCGGACCTGTCGCTCGGCATCAGCGTGATGTTCTTCCTGAAGGCGCTGCCCGCGGCGGTGAGCCTGCCGAACCTGATCCTCGGCATGTCGAAGTCGGTGGTGTTCGGCATCATGATCGCCCTGATCGGCTGCCATTTCGGCCTGCGCGTGCAGCCCAACACCGAGAGCCTCGGCCAGGGCACGACGGCTTCCGTCGTGACGGCGATCACGATGGTCATCCTCGTGGATGCGCTGTTCGCGATCCTCTTCAGCAGCGTCGGGATCTGATGGCCGGCCGCGTCCTGTCCACGATCCCGGAGAACGGGCCCATGGTGGAGATCCGCCACCTGTCCTCCATCTTCAACCTGCCCGATCGCAGGATGGTGGTGCACAAGGACCTGAGCCTCACCGTGGAGCGCGGGGAGGTGATGTCCATCGTGGGCGGCTCCGGCTCCGGCAAGACGGTGCTGCTGCGGCAGATCCTCGGCCTGGAGCGCCCCGCGGCCGGCGAGGTGCGCATCCTCGGCCAGCCCGTGGCCTCGCTCTCGCGCCATGGCGCGTCCGCGCGCGTCGGCATGCTGTTCCAGCATGGCGCGCTGTTCTCGGCCTTCACGGTGCTGGAGAACGTGGCCTTCCCGCTGCGCGAGCTCAAGACCCTGCCGCCGCGCCTGATCGAGGAAGCGGCGATGGTCAAGCTGCAGATGGTGGGCCTGAAGCCGACCGACGCGAAGAAGATGCCGTCCGAACTCTCGGGCGGCATGATCAAGCGAGCGGCCCTCGCGCGGGCGCTGATCATGGACCCGCCGCTGCTGCTGCTGGACGAGCCGACGGCCGGCCTGGACCCGGACAGCTCCGACGGTTTCGTGCGCCTGCTGCGCTCCCTGCACCACGACCTCGCCCTGACGGTGGTGATGGTCACGCACGACCTCGATACGCTGTTCGAGCTGTCCACGCGCATCGCCGTGATCGCCGAGCAGCGCGTGATCGTGGCCGCCCGCCCGCGGGAGGTGATCGCCTACCGCCATCCCTTCATCGAGGATTTCTTCCTGGGCGAGCGGGGGCAGCGCGCGATGGAACTGCTGCGCGAATATCCCTTCGCCATCTGAGAACGAGGAAAGGATCAGGACCACCATGGAAAACAAGGCCCATGCCCTGGCTGCCGGCATCTTCGTCGCGCTGCTCAGCGCGCTGGTGCTGGCGCTCGCCGCCTGGCTCACGCGCGAGACGGGCGTGCGCGACGTGTACGAGATCTCGACCAAGGAAACCGTCACCGGCCTGCAGGAGCAGGCGCCCGTGCGCTTCCGCGGCGTGGACGTCGGCAAGGTGACGCGCATCGGCTTCGATCCCAAGGTGACCGGCGCCGTGCTGGTGCGCATGGAGGTCGACCGCGACACGCCGCTGACCACGGACACCTTCGCGACGCTCAGCTACCAGGGCGTGACGGGCCTCGCCTTCGTCCAGCTCTCGGACAACGGCAAGCCCGCCCCCAAGCTCGCACCGAACGACGAAGTGCCGCCCCGCATCCCGCTGCATCCCGGCCTGCTCGCGCGGCTGGAGGAAAAGGGCGAGGTGATCCTGGAACAGGTGGAGGAAGTGACCCGGCGCGTGAACACCCTGCTGGGCGACCCGAACCAGAAGCGCATGGCCAGCGCGCTGGAGAACATCAGCCAGGCCGCGGCGGGGACGCAGAAGCTGGTGACCAGCGTGGACGCGACGGTGCGGCAGCGGCTGGATCCGGCGCTGGACCAGCTGACGGTCACCGTGCGCGGCGCGCAGCGCACCATCGACCAGATCGGCGGCACCGCCGCCGAATTCCGCCAGACCGCGCAGCGGCTGAACGCGCCCGGGGGGCCGATCGACCGGGTGTCCGAAGGCACCGACGCCCTCGCGCAGACCATGGAGACCTTCAGTGCCGGCACCCTGCCGCGCCTGAACCGCGTCGCGGACGAGACCACGCGCACGGTGCGCACCCTCAACCGCGCGATCAACGACCTGACGGAGAATCCGCAGATGCTGATCTACGGCGAAGGGCCGGTGCTGCCCGGCCCCGGCGAACCCGGTTTCCGCAGCGGAGCGCGGCGATGAAGCGGCGCGTGCTGCTGGCAGCTCTCGGCGCCGCCGGGCTGGCGGGGTGCAGCGCCTTGCCCGAGAAACCGACGCGCCAGACGATGTACGACTTCGGCCCGCCGCCTGCCGCGGAGGGCACGGACGGCGTGAACCGGGCCGCGCTGGTGCTGCCGGAAGTGGAAGCCGAAGGCATCCTCGAGACGACGGCGCTGCTGTACCGGCTCGGCTACGAAGATCCCTTCCAGCTGCGGCCCTACGCCTTCGCGCGCTGGAGCGCGCCGCCGCCGCAGCTGCTGCGGCAACGCCTGCGCGAGGTGCTGGGGCGCGACCGCGCGGTGCTGGACTCCGCCGCCGCCGCGGCGCTGGTGCGGCGCGGCGCGGACCGCCCGCCCGTGCTGCGCGTGGAACTGGAGGAGTTCAGCCAGCTGTTCGATGCGCCGGCCACCAGCCGGGGCATGCTGCGCCTGCGCTGCACCCTGCTGGAAGCGCGCGGTGGGGGCGAACGGCTCGTGGCGCAGCGTGCCTTCGCGGTGGAGCGTCCCGCTCCCAGCGCGGATGCGCCGGGCGGCGTGCGGGCGCTGACCGCCGCCGTCGACGCCGCGGCGCTGGACATCGCGCGCTGGCTGCAGCAGCGCTGACCGGCCATGGCCACCGCCAGCACCGAAGACCAGATCCGCGCCGTGGGGCTCGAGGTCACGGGCTGCTGCGAGCGCCTGTCGAAATGGCCGGGGCTGCTGGAGCAGAGCGCGGTGCTGGAGGACTTCACCCCCGAGGAGGCGGACGTGCTGGGCGCGCTCATGCTGCACGTGCGCGCGAACCCGGGCCAGATGCTCATCACCGAAGGCAATGTCGACGACTGGATGATGCTGCTGCTGCGCGGCACGGTGGACGTGGGCAAGCGCATCGGCCCGGAGGCCGAACGCGAGGTGCGCGGCGACAACACGCGGCTGGCGGTGCTGCGCCCGGGCTCCGTGCTCGGCGAGATGTCCATGTTCGACGGCGAACCGCGCTACGCGAGCTGCTGGGCGCTGAGCGAGGTGGAGGCGGCGGTGCTCGATCGCGCGGCCGTCGCGCGGCTGATCAAGTCGCGCCCGGAGATCGGCGCCAAGCTGCTGGTGAAGCTCACGCAGCTGCTCGCCCAGCGATTGCGCAACACCAGCAGCCAGCTGGTGAAGGTGCTGCGGCACCAGACGACTACCTAGGAGACCGACATGTTCCACGCCCTGGTCCTCGAGAAGGAACCCGCATTCCGCGCGGAGGTGCGCTCCGTCGACGACGGCTTCCTGCCGGAAGGTGACGTCACGGTCGCCGTCGACTACTCGACGCTCAACTACAAGGACGCACTGGCGATCACCAACAAGTCGCCGGTCGTCCGCAGCTGGCCCATGGTGGCCGGCATCGACGGCGCCGGCACCGTGCTGGAAAGCAGTGCGCCCGGCTGGAAGGCCGGCGATCCCTTCGTGCTGAACGGCTTCGGCGTCGGCGAGGTGCACAAGGGCTGCCTCGCGGGCAAGGCGCGGCTGAAGTCGCAGTGGCTGGTGCGGCGGCCGTCCGCGTTCAGCGCGCGGCAGGCGATGGCGATCGGCACGGCGGGCTACACGGCCATGCTGTGCGCGATGGCGCTGGAGCGGCACGGCCTGCGGCCCGGCGACGGCGAGGTGCTCGTGACGGGCGCGACCGGGGGCGTGGGCTCCGTCGCCGTCGCGGTGCTCGCGCAGACGGGACACAAGGTGGTGGCGGCCACCGGCAAGGCCGCCGAGGCGGATTACCTGAAGGCGCTGGGTGCGTCGGCCATCATCGACCGCAACGAACTCTCCGCGCCAGGCAAGCCGCTGCAGAAGGAACGCTGGGCCGGCGTGGTGGACGCGGTGGGCAGCCACACGCTTGCCAACGCGTGCGCGCAGGTGCGCTATGGCGGCGCCGTCGCCGCCTGCGGCCTCGCGCAAGGCATGGACTTTCCGTCCAGCGTCGCGCCCTTCATCCTGCGCGGCGTGGCGCTGCTCGGCGTCGACAGCGTGATGGCGCCGATGCACCTGCGCGAGCAGGCGTGGCACCGGCTCGCACGCGACCTGGACCCGAAGCTGCTGGAGACGATGACGACGGAGATCGGGCTGGGCGAAGCGGTCGACGCGGCGCAGAAGCTGATGGCGGGGCAGGTGCGGGGGAGGATCGTGGTGAGGACGGGCTGAAACGCTGGGGTGCACTTCGTGCAACCCAGCCTACGTGCACTTCGTGCAACCCGGCCTACGTGGACTTCGTGCAACCCGGCCTACGTGGACTTCGTGCAACCCGGCGCCCGTAGGCTGGGTTGCGCCGCAGGCGCACCCCAGCATCGGCCTCAACCCTGCGCGCGGTACTCCCGCACCGCCTCGACCGTCGTACACAGCAACCCGTTCCTCCGCGCGAACGCGGCGATCTCTTCCCCACGCGCCATCGTCCCGTCCGGGTTCATGAGCTCGCACAGCACGCCTGCCGGCTCGCACCCCGCCAGCGCCGCGAGGTCCACGGCTGCTTCCGTGTGGCCCTGCCGTTCCAGCACCCCGCCCGGCTTCGCGACCAGCGGGAACACGTGCCCCGGGCTGACGATCTCGCTGTGTTCCAGCGTGCTGCGCAGCGCGCACTGGATGGTCTGCACGCGATCGGCGGCCGATACGCCGGTCGTGATGCCGAACGCCGCCTCGATGGACTGCGTGAACGCCGTCGCGTAGCGCGAGCGGTTCACCTCCACCATCGGCCGCAGCTTCAGCGCGCTGGCGCGCTCCGGGCGGATGCACAGGCACACGATGCCGCTGCCTTCGCGGATCAGCATGGCCATGGTGGCGGGAGAGATGCGGTCGGCGGCGACGATGAGGTCGGCCTCGTTCTCGCGGTCGGCATCGTCGAGGACGAGCACGGGTTCGCCGGCGGCGATGCGCGCCAGCACGTCGGGCACGGGACTCAGCGCGATCGCGCCGTCGATGAGGGTGGCAGTGGTCATGAAACGCTCCTGTCGGTTGAACAAAGGCGCTCCAAGGCGGCAAGAACGCGCGGGCCGGCCCTCGCGGGCGGCCGTGCGCGTGCACGCGCCACCCTGCGGCGGCGCGCATCTTCTTCCATCCGGACTGTGACCGTCGGCCCCGGCATTCGACCGGGTCTGCTGACCTCCGCGGCGTGGCTGCGGAGCGCTCGCGGGCTCGCGGCTTGCGCCGCCTACCGCCGGTGGGGACTTCCACCCCGCCCTGAAGACGCACGCATCTTAGGAGAGGACGAACATCCTTGCTGCCGGCGCAGTCACCGGCGCGTCAGGCCCTATAGTCGGTGCAATGGGGAGAAGCGCACCAACCGCCGCGCGCGGCAAGCGGCACCTGTTCGCGCGGCATGCGGCCGTGGCGCACCGGCGCGCGAGCCGGCTCGACCCCACGCTGCACGCGCTGCTCTGGTCCGCCGCCTCGGGCCTGCTGTTCGTGCTGCTCAACTCGCTGATGCGCGGGCTGTCGATCGCGCTGGATCCCTTCCAGACGCAGTTCCTGCGCTACCTGATGGGGCTGGCGGTGATGCTGCCCTTCATCGCGCGCAGCGGCTTCGCTGCCTACAAGCCGCACAACACGCTGGGCCAGTTCACGCGCGGCGGCGTGCACACCATCGGCCTGTGCATCTGGTTCACCGCCATCCCGCACATCAGCATCGCGGACACCACCGCCATCGGCTTCACGGGCCCGATCTTCATCATGCTGGGCGCGGTGCTGGTGTTCAAGGAGCCGATGCGCTGGGAGCGCTGGCTGGCCGCGGGGCTGGGCTTCGGCGGCGTACTGATCGTGGTGGCGCCCAAGCTCACGGGCAGCGGCGGCCTGTACAACCTGGTGATGCTCGCGTCCGCGCCCGTGTTCGCGGCGTCCTTCCTCATGACGAAGGCGCTCACGCGCTACGAGCGCACCGAGGTGATCGTCGTGTGGCAGGCCATCACGGTCACCCTGTTCTCGTTCCCCCTGGCGCTGCTGCACTGGCAGTGGCCGAGCGCCGGGCAGTGGCTGCTGTTCCTGCTGTGCGGCCTGCTGGGAAGCGCGGGGCACTACTGCCTGACCAGCTCCTATGCGGCGGCGGACATCTCGGCGACGCAGTCGGTCAAGTTCCTGGACCTGGTGTGGGCGACGCTGATCGGCTGGCTGGTGTTCGCGGATGCGCCGAGCCGGTCGACGCTGATCGGGGGACTGGTGATCTGCGGGTCGACGATCTGGATCGCGCGGCGGGAGGCGCGGGGGCCGAAGGGGTAGGTCCTTCGGTGGGGTTCGCGTTCGCTCACCGTCCGGCGCTGGCGCGCCGCCACCCTACAGGGGGCCCGGCGCTTATGTAGGGTGGCGCGGCGAATGCCGCGGAAGGTGAGCGAACGCGAACCCCACCGAAGGGCGTTTCAATTCAGCACGTTCGCGATCCCCGCCGCCACATGCCCCGCCGGCACGTGCAGCGCCGCATGCGCCACGTGCCGCGTCTGGTCGTCGAAGAAGAAATCCGGCTCGAACTCGCGCAGGAACTCGCCCTTGGGCAGCCCCCCGAGGAACATCGCCTCGTCCACGTCGATCTTCCAGTCCATCAGCGTGCGGATCGCACGCTCGTGCGCCGGCGCGCTGCGGGCCGTGACCAGCGCCGTGCGGATGCGCATGCGCGCATTGCCCGCGTTCTGCAGGCGGTGCAGCGCTGCGAGCAGCGGCTTGAAGGGCCCGCCCGGCAAGGGCTGCGTGGCCTTGCTCAGCTCGTGCTCCTGGAAGGCCTCCAGCCCACGCGCCTGGAACACCTGCTCGGCCTCGTCGGAGAACAGCACCGCGTCGCCGTCGAAGGCGATGCGCACTTCGTTCGGGTAGTTGTCGTGGGCCAGCACCGATTCGGTCAGCACCCGCGCGGCGGGGAAGCCCGCCGCCAGCGCGCCGCGCACGTCGTCTTCGTTGGCGGAGAGGAACAGCGTGGCCTTCAGCGGCCGCAGGTAGCCGAAGGGCGAGCGGCCCTGCGTGAACACGCCGCGCTGCAACTGGATGTCGTTGGCCTTGGCGGAGCGGAACACCCGCATGCCGGAAACCGGGTCGTTGCGCGAGAGCACGACCACTTCCACGCGCTGCGCGCTCGCGTCGTTGAAGGCCAGCAGCTTCTTGACCAGCGAAAAGGCGATGCCGGGCGCCGCCGGCACGTCCAGGCGCTGCAGCTGCAGCCGCATGTACCCGTCGGCGTCCCCGCTCTCGAACACCCGGTTCTCCTCCTCGAAATCGAAGAGGGCCCGCGAGGAGATCGCGACCACCAGCTTGTCGTCCAGGGACATCGCAGCCATGCGCCTATCGTACCCACTGGTTGAGCTGGATGATAGGGAGCAGCACCGCCAGCACGATCAGCATCACGACCAGGCCCATGCCGACGATCAGCAGGGGCTCCAGCAGCGTCGCGAGCTGCAGCGCGCGGCGCTGCACTTCCGCGGACAGCTGGTTGGCGGCCCGCTGCAGCATCGCCGGCAGCTGGCCGGTCTGCTCGCCCAGGCGCGCGAACATGCCCAGCAGCCCGGGAAAGCGCTTCTTCTGCGCCAGGGCCGTCGCGAGCGGCGCGCCTTCGCGCACCAGCACCAGCGCGTCCAGCGCATCGGCCCGCATGGCGCGGTTGCCGAGGGTCTCGGCGGCGGCCTGCAAGGCTTTCAGGATCGGGACGCCGGCACCGGCGAGCATGGCCAGCGTGCCGGCGAAGCGCGCCGCGTTGTAGCCGCGCGAAAGGCGGCCCACCAGGGGCAGCGTGAGCCAGCCCGCGTCGAAGCGCTGGCGGAACGCCTCGTTGCGCAGCGACAGGCGCAGCGCGGCGAACGCGGCGCCCAGCGCCACCAGCACCAGCAGGCCCCAGCTGCGGACGAAGGCACTCAGGCCCAGCATGATCGTCGTGAGCAGCGGCAGCGCGCGCTTGGTGCCGGCGAAGACGTTCGCCACCTGCGGCACCACGTAGGTCATGAGCAGCAGCACGATCGCGATCGCGGCGACCGTCACGATGGCCGGGTACAGCGTGGCGGCGAGCAGCTTGGCGTTGAGGGCCTGCCGTTCCTCCAGGTCGTCGGCCAGGCGTTCCAGCACGGCGCCGAGGTGGCCGCTCTGTTCGCCGGCGCCGACCACCGCGATGTAGATCTCGGAGAACTCGCGCGGGAAGCGGCCCAGCGCCTTGGCAAACGAGGAGCCGGCGTTCACCTCGGCCCGCAAGGCCGCGACGAGGTGGTGCTGCTGCTGGTTGTCGGCTTCGTCGGCCAGCGCGGTGAGGGCGCGCTCCAGCGTGAGGCCGGAGGCGACCAGGCCGGCGAGCTGCCGCGTCCAGATGGCCAGGCCGGTGGAGCCGAACACGGCCCGGCGGAAGAGGTCGCGCTGCGCGAGCCCGCCACCCGACTCGGACGCCGCCACGGGGCGCACCTCCAGCGGCACCAGCGCGCGGTTGCGCAACAACCCGCGCGCCGCCCTGGCGGTGTCGGCCTCGATCACGCCCTTCTGGGTCGTGCCCTCCGCGTCCAGGGCCTCGAATGCATATGCCGGCATGCGCGGATCATAAGTGGACGGCAGCCGGGAGCCCGCGGCGGCGGCCTACAAGGCGTCGCGCGCGGCTGCGTCAGCATGGCGGTGTTGAACACAGGGAGACCCGCCATGCCGAACCCGCCGGGCACCGAGCCCGACCGCATCGACCTGCAGGATGCATCCGCCCTCGAGGCCTGGGCGAAGCGCCTGGACGCCACGCCGGAACAGCTGCGCGAGGCCGTGCAGGCCGTGGGCGACAAGGTCGCCGACGTGGAGATGCACCTGAAGGGGTCGCGCAGCAGCAGCAACTCCGAGCGGGTGCACGAACTCGGCGGCTGAGCCGCGATGAGGATCGTCCTGGGGGCGTTCGCCGTCGTGCAGGGCGTGATGGCGGCGCTGTTCGCCATCGCCGCCGTGGTGCTGATGGCGGCGGCGGCGCGCGTGGGCTGGGACGCGGTGTCCGCCGGACTGCACATGTCCGCGGCCCAGGAAGTCATCGACGCCGTGGGCCTGCTCGCCGCCGCGGTGGTCGCCCTGCAGATCGCGCAGACCATCGCGGAAGAGGAGGTGATCCGCGAGGTGCACGTGAGCGCCCCCACGCGCGTGCGCCGCTTCCTCTCCCGCTTCCTCGTCGTGCTGGTCGTCGCGCTCGTGATCGAAGGGCTGGTGGCGACGATCAAGGCCTTGCACGAGGACATGACGCAGCTGCTGCACGCCTCGCTTCTCATCGTCTCCTCCGCGGCCCTGCTCGCGGGCTGGGGCGTGTTCGTGCGCCTGAACCGCTCCGCCGAGGAACTGGAGCCCGAGGCGATGGAGCAGGCCAAGGAGGAGGACGAGAAGCTGGAGTAGCAGGCGCTACGATGGGCGGATGAGCGTGCACCTGCCCACGGCCCTGTCCGGTTGCGTGCTGCGGCCCTGGCGCCCGGCGGACCGGCCCAACCTGCTGCGCCTCGCGGACAACCGCCGCGTGTGGCGCAACATGACGCACACCTTCCCGCATCCGTACACCGACGCGGACGCGGACCTCTGGCTCGAGATCGCGGCCAACCCGGGTGCCAGCCTTCAGCTCGCGGTCGACTGCGAGGGCGAAGCCGTCGGAGGCATCGGCGCGATCGCGGGAGAGGGTATCCAGGTCGCGACGGCGCGCTTCGGCTACTGGCTCGGCGAACCCTTCTGGGGACGCGGCATCGCCACGGCGGCCGCGACGGCGCTGGCCGACCACATCGAACGCGAACGCCTCTTCGCCCGCCTGGAAGCGCAGGTCTTCGCATGGAACCCGGCTTCGATGCGCGTGCTGGAGAAGGCCGGCTTCACGCGCGAGGCGGTGCTGCGTTGCTCCGCCACCAAGGACGGCAGGCTGATCGACACCGTGCTCTACGCGCGCGTGTTTCCGGAGACCTGACCACGCAGGCGCGGGCGCAGCGACAAGGCCGTATCGCGCTCGATCATCACCGGCTGCACGTTCGCCTGCCACCGCCTGCGCCAGTCCGTCGGCGCGTGTCGGCCACAATCCGCCGGATGTCCCGTTCGTTCTTCGGCCTGGCGCTGGTGCTGGGCCTCATTTCCGCCGTCGGTCCCTTCGCCATCGACATGTACCTGCCCGCCCTGCCGCGCATCGGCCAGGCGCTGGGCGGCTCGCCGGGTGCCGTGCAGGCGTCGCTGATCGCGTTCTTCATCGCGCTGGGGCTCGGCCAGGTCGTGTACGGGCCGGTGTCGGACATGGTCGGCCGCAAGCGGCCCTTGTACTTCGGCCTGGTCCTGTTCGGCATCGCCAGCGTCGGCTGCGCGCTCGCGCCCGACATCGGCACGCTGATCGCCTGGCGCTTCGTGCAGGGGCTCGGTGCGTGCGCGGGCATGGTCGTGCCGCGGGCGGTCGTGCGCGACCTGCACACGGGCACGGAGGCGGCGCGCCTGATGTCGCTGCTGATGCTGGTGTTCAGCGTCTCGCCCATCCTCGCGCCGCTCACGGGCAGCCTGCTGATCGACGCCTTCGGCTGGCGTGCCGTGTTCTGGGCGGTGGCCGCGACCGCGGTGTTCTCGCTGGTGCTGCTGGCCACCAGCCTGCACGAGACGCGGGCGCCGGAAGAGCGCGTGGGCAGCAACCTGCGCAGCGCGCTGCAGGGCTACGGGATCCTGCTGGCCGACCGCCACTTCCTGGGGCTCTCGCTGATCGGCGGCTTCGGCGTCGCGAGCTTCTTCGCCTACCTCGCCAATTCGTCCTTCGTGCTGATCGACCACTACGGCCTCACGCCGCGGCAGTACAGCATCGCGTTCGCGGCGAATGCGGCGTCTTTCATCGGCGTCTCGCAACTCACCGCCCGCCTCGGCCAGCGCTTCGGCCTGGCCGCGATGGTGAAGGTGGCGGCGACGGCCTATGCCATCGTGATGCTGCTCGCCGCGGGGCTGCAGCTCGCGGGCGTGGACAGCCTGGCGGTGATGCTCGCGCTGCTCTTCCTCGGCTACGGTGCGCTGGGGCTCGTCGTGCCCGCGAGCATGGTGCTCTCGATGGAGGCGCACGGCAGCATCGCCGGCACCGCGTCGGCGCTCGGCGGGACGCTGCACTTCGTCTGCGGCATCCTGGTCATGGCGCTGCTGACGCCGTTCGCGAACGGCGCGCCGGTGCCCATGCTGGTGGGCATCGCGGCGAGCGCGGCGCTCGCCTGCGTGCTGACCTGGGGCACCTTGCGGCGCCCCGCGCTCACATCTGCCGCAGCCTGAAGCGCTGCAGCTTGCCGGTCTCGGTGCGCGGCAGGGCGGGGACGAACTCGACCTCGCGCGGGTACTTGTAGGGAGCGATGGTGGCCTTCACGTGGTCCTGCAGCGCCTTCACCAGCGCGGCGTCGCCCTGGTGGCCCGGCCGCAGCACGCAGAAGGCCTTGACGATCATGCCGCGCTCCTCGTCGGGCTTGCCGATCACGCCGCACTCGGCCACGGCGGGATGCTTCAGCAGCGCGTCCTCGACTTCGGGCCCACCGACGTTGTAGCCGGCGGTGATGATCATGTCGTCGGCGCGCGACTGGTAGAAGAAGTAGCCATCCGCGTCCTGCGAGAACGCGTCGCCGGGGTAGTTCCAGCCGTCCTGCACGTAGTTCGCCTGGCGCGCGTCGTCCATGTACTTGCAGCCGGTCGGGCCCATCACGGCGAGCTTGCCGATGGTGCCGCGCGGGACCTCGCGGCCTTCGTCGTCGACCACGCGTGCCGTGTAGCCCGGCACCACCTTGCCGATCGCGCCGCGCCGCACGTCGGCGCCCGCCGCGGAAATGAAGATGTGGAACATCTCGGTGGCGCCGATGCCGTCGACCATCTCGTTGCCCGTCGCTTCCTTCCACAGCTGGCGGGTGGCGTCCGGCAGGCCTTCGCCGGCGCTCACGCTGATGCGCAGCTTGCCGATGCCCTGCTCGCGCGCGAACGGTGCCGCCTGGCGATAGAACGTCGGTGCGGTGTAGCAGATCGTCGCGCCCACCTCGCGGATGGTGCGCACCAGCCCCTCGGGCGTGTACGGGCCGTCCGGGTAGTAGACGGAGGCGCCCGCCCACATGGGGAACACCAGCAGGCCCCCGAGGCCGAAGGTGAAGGCGAGCGGGGGCGAACCCACCACGATGTCCTCGGGCGTCGCGCGCAGCACGTGCCGCGGCCAGGCCTCGCACGCGGCCAGCACGTCGCGGTGCGTGTGCACGGCGGCCTTGGGCTTGCCGGTGGTGCCGGAGGTGAAGGCGAGCAGGGCGATGTCGTCCGCCGCCGTGGGGCAGGCGTCGAAGCCGGGCTCCTTGCGCGCCGCGCGTGCCTCCAGCGACGCCGGGTCGGCCGGCGCATGGAAGGGGACGATGGTCTTCAGCACCGGCCGCTCGGCGCGCGCCAGCTCCAGCTCCTGCAGCAGCCGCGCGTCGCACAGCGCGATCGTGGGCTGCGCCTTGTCGATGATGTCGCCCAGCTCGCGCGCGCGCAGCAAGGGCATGGTGGCGACGGCGATGCCGCCCGCCTTCACGACGGCCAGCCAGGCCAGCGCCATGACGACGGAATTGCCGCCGCGCAGCAGCACGCGGTTGCCGGGGACCAGGCCCAGGTCTTCCACCAGCAGGCGGCAGCAGCGGTCGACCTGCTCGCGGGCCTGCGCGTACGTGAGCACGCCCTCGCGCGAGCGCAGCATGGGCCGGTCGGCCCAGCCCTTCTCGCCGGCGCGGTCCAGCAGTTCCGCGACGGCGTTCAGCTGCGGGCCGAACTGCAGCTCCGGCAGGTCGTAGCGCAGTTGCGGCCACTGGCTGCGGGGCGGCAGGCGGTCGTGGACGAAGCGGTCGACCTGGGCGGACGTGACGGGGGCTTTCATGCGGCGGACTCCTGGCGGGGCTGGGTGGCGTGGTCCTTCACCTTGCCCAGCAGCTTGTGCAGGGTGGCGATCTCCTTGTCGCTGAGGCCGGCAAAGGCATCCACGATCCAGGCTTCGTGCTGGTGGGCCATGTCGTTGAACTGGCGGCGCCCCTTGGGGGTGAGGCGCACGCGGTAGGCGCGGCGGTCGCCCTCGACCTCGATGCGCTCGACCAGCCCTTCGGACACGAGCTGGTCGGTGATGCCGGTGACGTTGCCGCCCGTGACCATCATCCGGCGCGAGAGCTCGTTCATCTTCAGGCCGTCGGGCGCGCGCTCGAGCTGGGCCATCAGGTCGAAGCGGGGCAAGGTCGTGTCGAAGCGTTCGCGCAGCTGGGTGCGGACCTGCTTCTCGACGATCTGGGTGCAGGTGAGGAGGCGCAGCCACAGGCGCAAGGCCTCCGGGTGCTCGCTGTGGGCGCGGGCTTCGATGTCCATGGACGTCCTTTGACTCGGTCTAAATAGTTTAGGCTTGAACTAATGCGTCCGCAACTGGTACCTTCCCGGCGCCGGAAGAGCCACCGTCCTACAGCCCTGCTGTTGACGCGGACTCCGGCGGCTGGCAAGAATCCGCGGATGGAACCCCTCCTCAAGAAGCTCGAGACCCAACTCGCGGCGCTTCCGGTCAAGGTGGCGCTGGACCTGCCGGGCGGGCGCCGCCTGGGCGCTGGAGACGCGGCCCTGCGCCTGTCGTTCCAGGACTGGTCGGGGCTGGCCACGCTGGCCGCCGGCCAGATCGGCAAGGTGGGCGAGGACTACGTCGAGGAGCGTGTGGGCATCGAGGGTTCCATGCGCGACCTCATGATCGCCGCGGCCGCCATGCTGCCGGGCAGCCCGGTCGCGAGCGACACGAGCTGGTGGACGCAGGCGCTGCGCCGCGCGAAATCGCTGAAGTCGCATACGCCGCAGAAGGACTCGGAACAGATCCGCTTCCACTACGACATCTCCGACGACTTCTACGCGCTGTGGCTGGACCCGCGGCGCGTCTACTCCTGCGCCTACTACCGGGATCCGGCCATGTCCCTGGCGCAGGCGCAGGAAGCGAAGCTGGATCACATCTGCCGCAAGCTGATGCTGCGCCCCGGCGAGCGCTTCCTGGACATCGGCGCGGGCTGGGGCGGGCTGCTGCTGTGGGCCGCCGAGCACTACGGCGTGAACGCCACCGGCATCACGCTCTCCCACAACCAGCATGCGCACGTGAACCGGTTGATCGAGCAGAAGGGACTCAAGGCCCGGGTGCAGATGCTGCTGCTCGACTACCGCGAGTTGCCGGAGGACGCGCCGTACGACAAGATCGCCTCGGTGGGGATGTTCGAGCACGTGGGCCAGGTGAACATGCCGGCCTACTTCGGCAAGATCCATCGGCTGCTCACCCCGGGCGGCCTGGTCATGAACCACGGCATCACGGCGGGCAGCGTGGATTCGGGACAGCTCGGGGCCGGCATGGGCGACTTCATCGGCAAGTACATCTTCCCGGGCGGCGAGCTGCTGCACCCCAGCCTCGTGCTGCGCGACCTCGCGATGGGCGGGCTGGAAATGGTGGACACCGAGAACCTGCGGCCGCACTATGCGCGTACCCTGTGGGCCTGGTCGGATGCGCTGGAGTCGCGCCTCGAGGAAGCGAGAGCGGTCCTGCGCAAGAGCCACGGCGAGGCCGGCTCCGGCCGCGTGCTGCGCGCGTACCGGCTCTACCTGGCCGGCACGGCGATGAGCTTCGAGCGCGGCTGGATCGCGCTGCACCAGATCCTGGCCACGCGCCCCGATGGCAACATGCACACCGGCACCTTGCCGGGCGCACAGTCCGTCTATCCCTTCAACCGCGACTACATTTACCGCTGATGCTCTACAAGTTCAAATCCAAGGCCGCGGGCGACCTGATCATGCTGGAGCCGAACGGCCGGCGCGTGCTGGAGATCATCGGCAAGGATGCGGGGCCCCAGGGCATCATCCTGCCCGAGGAGATGCCCGGCGCGATCGCGAAGCTGGACGACGCGATCGCGCGGGAAGAGGCCGAGCACCAGGCCGCCATCGACGACGCGAAGGCCAAGGGGCAGGTGCCCCCGAAGTTCGATGCCGTGTCGTTGCGCCAGCGGGCCGTGCCTTTCATCGACATGCTCAAGCGCTGCGAGAAGGCGGGGAAAGAGGTGGTGTGGGGGGTGTGAAGCCGTCGATCGCTGGGGTGCGCTTCGCGCAACCCAGCCTACCAGGTTCGCATCGGCCGTAGGCTGGGTTGCGCGCAGCGCACCCCAGCACCCCCTCAATCCACCTTCGCGCCCGACGCCTTCACCACGGGCGCCCACTTCTTCAGCTCCCGGTCGATCAGCTGCGCGAACTGCGCCGGCGTGTTGCCGCTGGGGATGGCGCCTTGCGCCAGCAGCCGCTCCTTCATCGCGGGGGTGGCCAGCGCCTTGGCCGTCTCCTGCTGCACGCGGTTGACGATCTCCATCGGCGTGCCCGCGGGCGCGAGCAGGCCGAACCAGGAACTCGCCTCGAAGCCCTTGAGCGACGGGCCGCCGGCTTCTTCCACCGTGGGCACGTCGGGCAGCGCCTGCGAGCGCGTGGAGCTCGTGACGGCCAGCGCCTTCAGCTTGCCGGACTTGATGTGCGACATCGCCGAAGGGAGGTTGTCGAACATCACGTCCATGTCGCCCGACATCAGGCTGAAGAGCGCGGGGTTGGAGCCCTGGAAGGGGAAGTGCGTCATGTACGTGCCGCTCATGGTCTTGAACAGCTCGCCCGCGAGGTGGATCGACGTGCCGTTGCCGCTCGAGGCCATGTTCAGCTTGCCGGGGTTGGCCTTGGCGTACTTGATGAAGTCCTGCACGGTGTTGATGTGGCGCTCGCGGGCCTTGTCCGCATTGACGACCATCACGTTCGGCACGCCCGCCACCAGCGTGATCGGCTGGAAGTCCTTCTGCGGGTCGTAAGGCATCTTCGCGTACAGCGACTTGTTGATCGACTGCGTGCCCACGGTTCCCATCAGCAGCGTGTAGCCGTCCGGTGCCGCCTTCGCGACGAGGTCCGCGCCGATGTTGCCGCCGGCGCCCGGCTTGTTGTCGACGACGAAGGACTGGCCGAGGGACTTCGTGAGTTCCTGCGCGACGGCGCGCGCCAGGATGTCGGTGGTGCCGCCGGCCGCGAAGGGCACGACGATGCGCACGGGCTTGGCGGGCCACGCGCCCTGCGCGAAGGAGGCGAGCGGTGCCAGGGAGGCGAGGGCGAGCACGGATGCCGACGCGAGCAGGCGGCGGCGGGAGGAAGAGCGGGTCAAGGGAAGGTCTCCAGCGTTGTTCGTTGCGCGGGGATGATGCCAAAAAAAAAGCCGCCCCACGGGGCGGCTCCTGTCGCGTGGGGAAACGCGAACCTTATTCCACGTAGACGCCCGCGGCCTTGATCAGCGGGCTCCACTTGTTGATCTCGGACTGCACGAACTTCTTGTGCTCGGCGGGGCTCGTGCGGTTGTCGTTCACGACCACGGCGCCCAGGCCTTCCTCGCGCTTCACGAAGTCGGGATCCTTCAGCGCGACCTTCAGCGCGTCGTTCAGCTTCTTGAGGACGGCCGGCGGCGTGCCCTTGGGCGCGTACAGGCCGTGGAAGATGGAGACGTTGAAGTCCTTCATGCCCAGTTCCTGCATGGTGGGCACGTCCTTCAGCGCGGGGATCGCCAGGCGCTTCGGGGTGCTGACCGCGAACACCTTCACCTTCTTGCCTTCGATGGCCGAAGTGGTGTTGGTGGTCTGGTCACACATCAGGTCGATCTGGCCGCCCATGAGGTCGGTCATGGCGGGGGCGGTGCCCTTGTAGGGCACGGCGGTCATGTCCACGCCCATGGCGTGCTGGAACAGCATGCCGCACAGGTGCGAAGCGGAGCCGACGCCGGCGTTGCCGAGGTTGATCTTGCCCTTGTTCGCCTGGATCCAGGCGGTGAGCTCCTTGAAGTTGTTCGCCGGCAGCCCGGGCTTGCCGATGATCGTCATCGGCACGTCGTTGATCAGGCCCAGGTACTCGAAGTCGCTCTCCACCTTGAAGGGGATGTTGCGCACCAGCGTGGGCATGGTCGCCATGCCGATGTGGTGGACCAGCAGCGTGTAGCCATCGGGCTGGGCCTTGGCCACCTTGTTGGCGCCGATGGAGCCGCCGGCGCCGGCGGCGTTGTCAACGATCACGGTCTGGCCCAGGGGCTTGCGCAGCGCCTCGGCCAGGTCGCGCGCGACCTTGTCGGTCGGGCCGCCGGCCGTGAAGGGCACGATGATCGTGACGGGCTTGGCGGGGTAGTCCTGCGCGGCGGCGGACAGGGAGGCGGCGGCGAGCGCCAGCGGGAGCAGGGTGCTGAGAAACTTCTTCATTGGGGTCTCCAGGGGAAAACCGGGGGATCATACGGACCCGGCCGGGATCGTGCAGCCCGGGCGTGGCCAGGCACTGTCCTGGATCAACGGATGAGGCGCCCGGCGGTGGACCCGCGCAACACTTTCTTTACTTGTAGCTGCGCGCGTCCTCGATGACCTTGCCGTCGTTGGGCAGGCTGCCGGGGGCGAGCACCTCGACGTCCGCCCGCAGCTTCGTCACGTCGCGCACGGCCTCGCCGACGCGTGCGTCCAGGCCCTGCGACGGCGAGGACGCCTCCACCTTCAGCGTCATCACGTCGTTGGCCATCTCGCCGCTGACGACCAGCCGCGCCTTGACGATTTCCGGGAAACGGCGCGCGATGTCCGCCACCTGCCCCGGGTGCACGAACATGCCGCGGATCTTGGTGGTCTGGTCGGCGCGGCCCAGCCAGCCGCGGATGCGCATGTTGGTCCGGCCGGTGGGGTCCTCGCCGGGCAGCACGGCGGAGAGGTCGCCCGTGCCGAAGCGGATGAGGGGGTAGGCGGGGTTGAAGGTGGTGACCACCACCTCGCCCACCTCTCCGGGCGCGACGGGGTCGCCGGTGCCCGGGCGCACGATCTCCACCAGCACGCCTTCGTCGACCACCATGCCCTGGCGCGCCCTGGTCTCGTAGGCGATGAGGCCCAGGTCCGCCGTGGCGTAGCTCTGGTAGACGTCCATGCCGCGTTCGGCGAACCAGTCGCGCAGGCTGGGCGGGAAGGCCTCGCCGCCCACGAGACCCTTGCGCAGGCTGGTCACGTCGGTGCCGGTCTCCGCGGCCTTCTCCAGCAGGATGCGCAGGAAGCTGGGCGTGCCCGTGTACGCGGTCGGGCGCAGGGCTGTGATCGCCTCGAGCTGCTGTTCCGTCTGGCCGACGCCGGCGGGGAAGATGGAGCAGCCGACCGCGTGCGCGGCGGACTCGAAGATGAAGGCGCCCGGCGTCATGTGGTAGCTGAACGCGTTGTGCACCAGGTCCCCGGCCCGGAAGCCCGCGGCGAAGAGCGAGCGGCCGCAGCGCCAGTAGTCGCGCGTGCCGCCCTCGGGCTCGAAGATGGGCCCGGGCGAGGCGAAGACGTGCGGCATCGCCGGCCCGCGCACGAGCGCGCTGAACCCGCCGAAAGGGTCCTGCGCGCGGCGGGCCTTCTGCCGCTCCAGCAGCTCGCCCTTGCGCGTGACCGGCAGCCTGGCGAGCGCCTCGCGCGAGGTCACCTTCTCGGCGTCGATGCCGGCGAGGATCTCGGCGAAGGCCGGGGTGTTGCGCTGCGCGTGGTGCACCTGGCCCGGCAGCGCCGCGAGCAGCTGCGCCTCGCGTTGCGGGGCCGGGCGCGTCTCGAGCGCATCGAAGAATTCCTGGTCCATGTCTCCCCCTCCCCGCGTCTCACGCCAACCAGCGCTTGCGGCGCTTGTAGCTTTTCACTTCGCGGAAGCTCTTGCGCTGGCCGCCGCCGACGCCCAGGTAGAACTCCTTGACGTCCTCGTTGGTCGCGAGCTCCGAGGCGGGCCCGTCCATGACGATGCGGCCGCTTTCCATGATGTAGCCGTAGCCCGCGTACTTCAGCGCCATGTTCGTGTTCTGCTCCGCGAGCAGGAAGGTCACCTTCTCGCGGGTGTTGAGGTCCTTCACGATCTCGAACACTTCCTCCACGATCTGCGGCGCCAGGCCCATGGACGGCTCGTCCAGCAGCACGAGGCTGGGGCTCGCCATCAGCGCGCGGCCGATCGCGCACATCTGCTGCTCGCCGCCCGAGGTGTACGCAGCCTGCGACTCGCGCCGCTGCTTCAGGCGCGGGAAGTACGCGTAGACCTTCTCGAGGTTGGCCGCGATCTCGCCCTTGCTGCTGCGCGTGTAGGCGCCGGTGAGCAGGTTCTCCTCGATGGTCAGGTGGGCGAAGCAGTGCCGGCCCTCCATCACCTGCACCACGCCACGCTGCACGAGGTCCGCGGGCGTGAGGTTCTCGATGCGCTCGCCGCGCAGCTCGATGGAGCCCTTGGTCACCTCGCCGCGCTCGCCCTTCAGCAGGTTGGACACGGCGCGCAGCGTCGTCGTCTTGCCCGCGCCATTGCCCCCGAGCAGCGCCACGATCGCGCCCTCGGGCACCTGCAGCGACACGCCCTTGAGCACGAGGATGACGTGGTTGTAGATGACTTCGATGCCGTTGACGTTGAGGATGGGAGTCATGGAGAGGGGCTAGAGGTTAGGGGCTAGGGACTAGGGAAGAAGGCGCGGGGCTGTTTCCCCAGCCCCTAGGCCCTAGCCCCTAGTCCCTCGTTCTTACGACTGGCAGTCCGAGACCGGGCGGCGTTCGAGCTTCTTGTCCGCCAGGTACTTGTCCGCCCCCGCCTTCACCATCGGCTTGATGATCTGTTCGTCCGCCTGGTACCAGTCGCTGGAGAACTTCCACTGCTTGCCGTCCCACGTGTGGATGCGCGCCCAGGTGGAGCCCATGTGGTCGGTGCACGAGGTGCTGATCGGGCGCAGCACGCCGCCGAAGCCCATCGCGTCCAGCTTCTTCTGGTCCAGCGCCAGGTTCTCCAGGCCCCAGCGCACCTGGTCGGGCGTCATCACCTTGCCCTTGCCGAAGCGCTCCTGCGCGCGGCGCACGGCCTCGACGCCGAGCATCTGGATGATCACGCCGCGGGTGTAGAGCACCGAGCCGACCTCGTCGCGAGGACCGGTGCCCTGGCCCTTGTCGTGCACGTGCTTCAGGATGTCCTGGATCACCTTGGGCTGCTGGCCCGAGGTGTTGAGCGCGAGCGCGTTGTAGCCCTTCGCGCCGTCACCCACGTCCTTCACGTCGGGTTCCGCGCCCGACCACCACACGCCGTACATCTTCTCGCGCGGATAGCCCGTGGCCTGCGCTTCCTTCAGCGCGGTGGAGTTCATCACGCCCCAGCCCCAGAGCAGCACGTAGTCGGGACGCTGCTGGCGCACCTGCAGCCACGCGGACTTCTGCTCCACGCCGGGCGCGGTCACGGGGATCAGCTCCAGGTTGAAGCCGTGCATCCTCGCGCGTTCCTGCAGCAGCGGGATCGGCTCCTTGCCGAAAGGCGAGTCGTGGTAGACGAGGGCGATCTTCTTGCCCTTGAGCTTGTCCCAGCCGCCATTGGTCTTGGCCAGGTGCTGCAGGATGATGTCGGCGCCCGTCCAGTAGCTGCCCATGATGGGGAAGTTCCACTTGAACGCGGTGCCGTCCTGCGCCACCGACAAGCCGTAGCCCAGCGTGATCAGCGGGATCTTGTCGTTGGCCACCTTCTCGGTGAGCGCGAAGGTGATGCCGGTGGCCTGCGGGTCGAACAGCGTCACGCCGGGGCGCGTCTTCAGGCGCTCGTAGCATTCCACGCCCTTGTCGGTGGCGTAGCCGGTCTCGCACTCCTCGAAGGTGAGCTTCACGCCGTTGATGCCGCCGTCGCGGGCGTTGATCATCTTCAGGTAGTCCTGCTTCCCGTTCGCCCAGGGCGTGCCGTTCGGGGCGTAAGGGCCCGTGCGGTAGGACAGCAGCGGGAAGAACTGCTCCTTCGCCTGCGCAAAGGCGCCCGCGGCGGCGGCCCCGAGCAGGGCGGCGGCGAAAACCGAACGTAACTTCATGGCGTGTCTCCTTGTGGTGAATCAGTGCGGGAAGGGCCACAGGCGCAGCTTCTGCTTGCCGGTGGCCCAGAGGCGGGCGAGCCCGTGCGGCTCGACGACGAGGAACCAGACGATCAGGGCGCCGAAGATCATGAGCTGCGCGTGCTCGATGCCGGCGGTGCCGATGCTCATGCCGACCAGCGATGCGGCGGCAGGCAGGTAGTTGGCCAGGAAGATCGGCAGCACCACGATGAAGGCGGCGCCGAAGAAGCCGCCCGTGATGGAGCCGAGGCCGCCGATGATCACCATGAACAGCAGGCGGAAGGACTGCTCCACGGAGAATGCGGCCGGCTCCCAGGCGCCCAGGTAGATGAAGGCCCAGAGCGCGCCGGCCATGCCGACGATGAAGGAGCTCACGGCGAAGGCGGTGAGCTTGGCGTACATGGGGCGAATGCCGATCACCGCGGCGGCGACGTCCATGTCGCGGATCGCCATCCACTCGCGACCGATCGCGCTGCGCACCAGGTTCTTCGCGAGCAGCGCCGTCACCACGAGGAAGCTGAGGCAGAACCAGTACTTGGCCGCGTCGGAGTCGAGCGGGAAGCCGAACACCTGCAGGTTGTTCACCGAGACCGAGCCCGAGGGCGAGTCGTTGGTGAACCACTTGATGCGCAGGAACATCCAGTCGGCGAAGAACTGCGCGGCCAGCGTGGCGACCGCGAGGTAGAGGCCTTTCACGCGCAGGCTGGGCAGGCCGAAGAGGATGCCGAACGCCATGGCGCACACGCCGCCGAGGAGGATCGCCGGGATCAGCGGCATGTCCGGCACGCGCACGAAGAAGTTGTAGGCGCCGTAGGCACCCACCGCCATGAACGCGCCGGAGCCGAGCGAGATCTGGCCGCAGTAGCCGACGAGGATGTTCACGCCCAGCGCCGCCAGCGCCATGATCAGGAAGGGGATCAGGACGGCGGGGAACATGTACGGGCTCGCCAGCGCCGGGACGGCGAGGTAGGCGAAGAGGAGGAGCGCCAGCATCCCCCACCGGTCCTGCAGGATCGGGAAGATCTGCTGGTCGGCGCGGTAGCTGGTCTTGAACTGGCCGTTCTCGCGGTAAAGCATGGTCAGACCCGATCGATGATCTTTTCCCCGAACAGGCCCTGGGGACGAATGAGCAGGAACCCGAGCGCCAGCACGTAGGCGAACCAGATCTCGATGCCGCCGCCGACCAGCGGGCCGATGTACACCTCCGAGAGCTTCTCGCCCACGCCGATGATCAGCCCGCCGATGATGGCGCCCGGCACCGAGGTGAGGCCGCCGAGGATCACGACGGGCAGCGCGCGCAAGGCCACCGTCGCCAGCGAGAACTGCACGCCCAGCTTGCTGCCCCAGATCATTCCGGCGACCAGCGCCACCACGCCGGCAACGCACCACACGATGACCCAGATGCGCGCAAGCGGGATGCCGATCGACTGCGCGGCCTGGTGGTCGTCCGCCACGGCGCGCAGCGCCCGGCCGGTGGAGGTCTTCTGGAAGAAGAGGCTCAGGAGCAGCACGAGCGCCGCCGAGATGAGCGCCGCAATCAGGTCTTCCTTGTTGACCAGGATGCCGCCTTCGAACACCTTGTCGAAGGCGATCACCGGGTCCTTCGGCATGCCGATGTCGATCTTGTAGATGCTGTTGCCGAACAGCGTCTGGCCCAGGCCTTCGAGGAAGTAGGTGATGCCCAGCGTGGCCATCAGCAGCGTCGCGCCTTCCTGGTTCACGAGGTGGCGCAGCACCAGGTACTCGATGACCCACGCGACCGCGAACATGATCGCGCCGGCGATGACAAAGGCGGCGACGTTGGCGAACACGGGGCTCTGGATGCCGGTCCATGCCGGGATCCATTCTGCGAAGCGCGCCATGGCGAGCGCCGCGAACAGCACCATCGCGCCCTGCGCGAAGTTGAAGACGCCGGAGGCCTTGAAGATCAGCACGAAGCCGAGCGCCACCAGCGAATAGAGCATGCCGGCCATGAGGCCGCCCAGGAGGGTTTCGAGGAAGAAGCCCATGTCAGTGCGTCGTGCCCAGGTAAGCTTTGATCACGTCGGGATTGCTGCGGACTTCGTCCGGCGCGCCGTCGCCGATCTTCTTGCCGTAGTCCAGCACCACGACACGGTCGGAGATGTCCATGACCACGCCCATGTCGTGCTCGATCAGGACCACGGTCGTGCCGAACTCGTCGTTCACGTCGAGGATGAAGCGGCACATGTCCTGCTTCTCTTCCAGGTTCATGCCGGCCATGGGCTCGTCCAGCAGCAGCACCTGCGGCTCCATGGCCAGCGCGCGGCCCAGGTCCACGCGCTTCTGCAGTCCGTAGGGCAGCTGGCCCACGGGGGTCTTGCGGTAGGCCTGGATCTCGAGGAAGTCGATGATGCGTTCCACCGCCTCGCGGTGCCGCATCTCCTCGCGCTCGGCGGGCCCGATGCGCAGCGCCTGCAGCAGCAGGTTGCTGCGGATGCGCAGGTTGCGGCCCGTCATGATGTTGTCCAGGACGCTCATGCCCTTGAACAGCGCGAGGTTCTGGAAGGTGCGCGCGATGCCCATCTCCGCCACCTGCCGGCTCTTCATGTGGTGGAAGGTCTTGCCGCGGAAGGTGATGCTGCCCTGCTGCGGCTGGTACACGCCGTTGATGCAGTTCAGCATCGAGCTCTTGCCGGCGCCGTTCGGGCCGATGATGGCGCGCACCTCGTGTTCGCGCACGTCGAAGGAGATGTCCGTGAGCGCCTTCACGCCGCCGAACGCCAGCGAGATGTTGCGCACGTCGAGGATGACTTCGCCGAGCTTGCGGCCGGTGGCAGGCGAGGCGGCGACCACGCCGGGATCGTCGACGATCTTCATGCGGCGGCCCTCATGGCGGGGAAGGTGCGGGCGTCGAGGATCTTCAGCGTGGCGCTCACGGTGCCGGTGCGGCCATCCTCGAACTTGACCTGCGTGGCGATGTACTGCTCGTTCAGGCCGGCGTACAGCGCATCCACCAGCACGCCATATTTCTCGGCGATGAAGCCGCGGCGGACCTTGTTGGTGCGCGTGAGCTCGCCGTCGTCCGCGTCCAGCTCCTTGTGCAGGATGAGGAAGCGGTGCACCTGGCTGCCGGCGAGCTTCTCGTCGGACGCGAGGTCGGCGTTGACCTTCTCGATGCACTCCTTGACCAGCTGGTAGACCTCGGGCTTCTGCGCGAGGTCGGTGTAGCCCGCGTACGGCAGGTTGCGCTTCTCCGCCCAGTTGCCCACGGCCTCGAAGTCGATGTTGACCAGGGCGCAGACCATGTCGCGCCGGTCGCCCATGGCCACGGCTTCCTTGATGTGCGGGAAGAACTTGAGCTTGTTCTCGATGTACTTGGGCGCGAAGAGCGAGCCGTCCGCGAGCTTGCCGACGTCCTTCGCCCGGTCGATGATCTTCAGGTGGCCGTGCGCGTCCAGGAAGCCGGCGTCCCCCGTGCGGTACCAGCCTTCGGCGGTCTTCACTTCGGCGGTGGCTTCCGGGTTCTTGTAGTACTCCTTCAGCAGGCCCGGCGAACGCACGAGGATCTCGCCGTTGTCTTCGAGGCGGATCTCCACGTCCCGGCACGGGATGCCCACCGTGTCGGCGCGCACCTGGTGGTCCGGCTGCATGCAGACGAACACCGCCGTTTCCGTGCTGCCATAGAGCTGCTTCAGGTTGATGCCGATCGCGCGGTAGAAGGTGAACAGGTCGGGCCCGATCGCCTCGCCCGCGGTGTAGGCCACGCGCACGCGCGACATGCCGAGGTTGTTGCGCAGCGGCCCGTACACGAGCACGTTGCCCAGCGCGTACCTGAGGCGATCCAGGAAGCCCACGGACTGGCCGTCGCGCAGCGCAGGGCCGACGCGCCGCGCCACGTCCATGAAATGGTGGAACATCGCGCGCTTGATCGCGCCGGCGTCCTCCATGCGGATCATCACGCTCGTGAGCAGGCCCTCGAAGATGCGCGGCGGCGCGAAGTAGTAGGTGGGGCCGATCTCCTTGAGGTCGATCATCACCGTGCCCGAGGACTCGGGGCAGTTCACCACGAAGCCGCAGGCGAGCCACTGGGCGTAGCTGAAGATGTTCTGGCCCACCCAGGCCGGCGGCAGGTAGGCGAGCACCTCCTCTCGCTCGGTGAGCTTGTCGAACTCGGCGCCGGCCCGCGCGCGATCGAGCAGGGTGCGGTGCGTGTGCACCACGCCCTTCGGCTGCCCCGTGGTGCCGGAGGTGAAGAACATGGCGGCGACGTCGTCGGGCTGGCCCTTGTCCACTTCGCTGCGCACGAGGTCGGGATGCGCTTGCCCGAATTGCTCGCCTTGCTGCAGCAGGACGTCGAGCGACGCGAGCCCCGGCTCGCTGTAGTTGCGCAGGCCCCGCGGATCGTCGAACCAGATGCGCGACAGCTGCGGGCACTGCGTGCGTACCTCCAGCAGCTTGTCCACCTGCTCCTGGTCCTCGGCGATCGCGAAGCGCACTTCCGCGTTGTTGATCGGGTAGGCGCATTCCGCCGCGACGGCGTCCTGGTAGAGCGGCACCGGGATGGCGCCTAGCGACTGCGCGGCCAGCATCGCCGCGTACAGGCGCGGCCGGTTGGCACCGATCACGACGATGTGCTCGCCGCGCGCGAGGCCCGCCTGGTGCAGTCCGCAGGTCATGTGGTCGACCATGCGGGCCAGTCCAGCCCACGTGAGCGTCTGCCAGATGCCGTATTCCTTCTCGCGCATTGCCGCGGCCTGCGGCCGTTGGGCTGCGTGCTGCGCCAGCAGCCGCGGGAAAGTGCTGTCCATGCCGTGTCCTTGCATGCGTATCCGGCGCAATGTAGGCAGGGGTTTGACGCCAATCTGTCTTTGCGACGACATTCCTAGGGATAATCCTTGGAGGGACTAACCCTAGACCCCCGCCTTCCATGCCTTCCGAACTCACGCTGCACCAGCGCCGCCGCGACCCGACGGCGGACGAACTCGCGGGCATCCCGTGGCTCGCGCTGCTGGGGCCCGCGGAGCGGGAGCGCGCCGTGGCCGACATCAAGGTGGGCGATGCGCTCGCGGGCGACTACGTCTGCCGCGTGGGGCGCCCGGTGACCTACTGGTTCGGCGTCGTCGAAGGCCTGCTGAAGATGAGCAACGAGACCGCGCAGGGCCAGACCATCACCTTCAGCGGCCTGCCGCCCGGGGGCTGGTTCGGCGAAGGCACGGTGCTCAAGCGCGAGATCTACCGCTACAACGTGCAGGCCCTGCGGCGCAGCACGGTCGCCGGCCTGACGGCGGACACCTTCCACTGGCTGCTGGATCATTCGATCGGCTTCAACCGCTTCGTGATGAACCAGCTCAACGAGCGGCTGGCGCAGTTCATCGCGGCGCGCGAGATCGACCGCATGAACAATCCCGACCTGCGCGTCGCACGCAACCTCGCCGCGCTGTTCAACCCCGTGCTGTTCCCGGGCGTGGGCGAGGTGCTGCGCATCACGCAGCAGGAGCTCGCCTACCTCGTGGGCCTGTCGCGCCAGCGCGTGAACGAGGCGCTCTCGTCCCTGCAGGAGCAGGGCATCATCGAAGTCGAATACGGCGGCCTGCGCATCCTGGACCTGCCGTCGCTGCGTTCCGCCCCTTTCCCCACCCGCACCCATGCCTGATTCCCCCGCCGCTCCCGGCGCCACGACCCGCCTGAACAAACGCATGGCCGAACTCGGCCTGTGCTCGCGCCGCGAGGCCGACGAATGGATTGCCCGCGGCTGGGTGAAGGTGGACGGCGCCGTCGCGCCCATGGGCCTGCAGGTCGCCCCGAACGCACGCATCGAGATCGACCCGAAGGCGCGCGGCCAGCAGCGCGAGCAGGTGACGATCCTGCTGCACAAGCCGATCGGCTACGTGAGCGGCCAGGCGGAGGAAGGCTACGAGCCCGCCGTCGTCCTGGTGCAAGGGCGCAACCGCTGGAAGGGCGACACCGCGCCACAGCGCTTCGCGCCCGCGCAGCTCAAGGGCCTCGCGCCCGCGGGCCGCCTCGACATCGATTCCACCGGTTTGCTGGTGCTGACGCAGGACGGCCGCGTGGCGCGCCAGTTGATCGGCGAGGACTCGACGACCGAGAAGGAGTACCTGGTCCGCGTGAGCTTCGGGCCGGTGGCGAACGACGTGCAATCGGCTTTCCCGCCGGCGCAGCTCGCGCGCCTGCGCCACGGCCTGAGCCTCGACGGCCAGGCGCTCAAGCCCGCGAAGGTGGACTGGCAGAACCCGGAGCAGCTGCGCTTCGTGCTCACGGAGGGCAAGAAGCGCCAGATCCGGCGCATGTGCGAGCTGGTGGGGCTGAGGGTCGTCGGCCTCAAGCGCGTGCGCATCGGCCGCGTGACGCTCGGGCAGCTGCCGTTGGGGCAGTGGCGGTACCTGGCGCCGAACGAGCGGTTCTAGCGGTCGCCTGGCGGCGACCAGCGGTTGCCTGATCCGGGCTCCGTTACTTACAGTCACGCTTCTTGTTCTACTACAGGAAGCCCCCATGCAGTCCATGAACGTCGTCGGCTTCGGCAAGGACGACATCGACAACGTCCTCTCCAAGCTGACCGCGCAGGAGATCGACCAGCTCGCCTTCGGCGCCGTGCAGCTGGACGCCCGCGGCACCATCCTCCAGTACAACGCCGCGGAGGCCAGCATCACCGGGCGTGCGAGCAAGGACGTGCTGGGCAGGAACTTCTTCCGCGACGTTGCCCCGTGCACCAACTCGCCGAAGTTCAAGGGCGTGTTCGACGCCGGGGTGCGCAAGGGCGACCTGAACACGATGTTCGAGTACGTCTTCGACTACAACATGTCGCCGACCAAGGTGAAGATCCACATGAAGAAGGCGATCGCCGGCGACAGCTACTGGATCTTCGTCAAGCGCCTGTGAACACCCGGTGGTGGGAGCCGCGGCTCGCGCTGCGGCGCTTCGTGGCGGACCTCGTCGCGGGCGAGCTCGCGCACCTGCGGCGCGGTGCCTTGCCCGTGCCGCAGCCCTGGGCCGAGGACCTGCGCCTGGACGAGGACCTGGCCGTCGATTCGCTGGAGCTGATCACGCTGGCCGCCGCACTGGCCGAAGCGCTGCACCTGCACGAGTCCGGCATCGAGGACTACCTGCTCGCGCGCCGCACCATCGGCGAGTGGACCGACATCGCGGCGGCGGGGCTGGAGCGCTTCGATGCGCGCCTCACCTTCCGCACCTCGGGCAGCAGCGGGACGCCCAAGCCCTGCCCGCATGCGGTCGCGACGCTGCAGCAGGAGACGGCGCATCTCGCCACCCTCTTTGCAGGCCGGCGCCGCGTGCTCTGCGCAGTCCCCTCGCACCACATCTACGGATTCCTGCTCGGCGTGCTGTTGCCGCGCGAGCTGGGTGTTGCCGCCGATGCGGTGGTCGACCTGCGGGCCAGCTCTCCGGCGTGGCTCGCGCGCGGCGCGCAGCCTGGCGACCTGGTGGTCGCGCACCCGGACTTCTGGACCGCGGTGGCCCGCGCCGTGCCGCAGCTGCCCGCCCACGTGGTGGGCGTGAGCTCCACGGCGCCGCTTGCCGTCGATACCGCGCGTCGACTTGGCGAAAGCGGGCTCGCCCGCCTCGTCCAGGTGTACGGCGCTTCGGAGACGGGAGGCATCGCATGGCGCCGCTCGCACGACGATCCGTACACCCTTTTCCCGCATTGGCGATTGGACGCGGATGACGCGCGTTCGCTGTTGCGCACCTTGCCCGATGGCGCGCAGCAGCCCTTCGCGCCCCAGGACGCGCTGCAGCCCGTCGGCGAGCGGCAGTTCGTCCTGGGCGCGCGCCACGATGCCGCCGTGCAGGTCGGCGGCATCAATGTCTTCCCCGAGCGCGTGCGCGACGTGCTGCGCCGGCACCCTGGCGTCGAGGACGTGGCCGTGCGGCTGATGCGCCCGGAGGAAGGCACGCGCCTGAAGGCCTTCATCGTGCCGCGGTCCGGCACGGCCCACGACGACGCCCTCCTGGCCGACCTGCGGACCTGGATCGAGCGCGAGCTGACGCCGCCCGAACGGCCCAAGGCCCTGCGGCTCGGTCCCCGCCTGCCCGTCGGCCCCACCGGCAAGCCGGCCGAGTGGGACCTGCAGGAGGGTGGCCTGCGACCGGCCGCCTAGGCCGGCGCGCTCAGCAACCAGTCCCCCAGCGTGCGCACGGCCGCCCCGGCCTGCGCATCGCCTTCCAGCTGCAACTGCACGGCCTCGACCATGCCCGGAAAGGCGGGGTCGTTCAGCAGCGCTGTGCCGAACTCGCGCGCCAGCTGCGCCTCCAGCAGCACGCGCACCGCCTTGCGCCGGCCGTCCGGGTCGGACCGGTCGATGGCAGCCAGGCGCTGCGCGAGCGCCTGCGCCGCGGCGTCCGGCGGCGCGCCGCCGCGAGCCCGCGCCGGCCCGCCCGTGCGGGAGGACGGACGCCGCGCCGACAGGCGCATCTGGAGAGCAGCCAGGACGGAAGCCCGGGGATCGATGGTCGTCACCGCAATACATCCGCAGGAATCGCCCGCGGTTTAGGCCACGTGCGCTTCCGCCACCCGCGTGACCTTCCGGCCCGCGATGATCATGCCGAGCACCTCGTCTTCGGTGACCTCCGCGGTGCGGAAGGTGCCCACCGCGCGCCCGTTCTTCATCACGCACAGGCGGTCGGACAGGCCGAACACGTCCGGCATGTCGTGCGAAATGAGGAAGATGCCCACGCCCGCGGCCTTGAGCGTCCGCACCAGTTCGTGGACCATGCGCGTTTCCTCCGGGCCGAGGGCGGCGCAGGGCTCGTCCATGATCAGGGTCCGGGCGCGGAAGTAGACGGCACGCGAAATGGCCACGACCTGGCGCTGGCCGCCCGAGAGCGCGCGAACGGGCACGCGGATGTTGCGGAAGTGGGGATTGAGCTGGCGGAACACCTCGCGCGCCGCGCGCTCCATCGCGAAGTCGTCCAGCAGGCCCCAGCGGTTCTTCAGCTCGCGCCCGAGGAACAGGTTGGAGACGCTGTCCAGGTTGTCGGCGAGCGCCAGCGTCTGGTAGATCGTCTCGATGCCGAGGGCCTGCGCGTCGGAGGGGTTGGCGAGCGTGGCCGCCTCGCCGTTCACGCGGATCGCGCCCTGGTCGATCGGAAAGGCGCCGGCGAGCAGCTTCATCAGCGTGGACTTGCCCGCGCCGTTGTGTCCCAGCACCGCGACGACCTCGCCCGGGTAGAGGCTCAGGTTCACGCCGTCGACCGCGCGCACGCCGCCGAAGGACTTGGCGACGTCCTGGAACTCGACGAGCGGCACCGTGCTCATTGCGAGCGCTCCCCGGTGCGGCGGCGGTAGATCACGTCGAACACCACGGCCACGATGAGCACCTGCCCGATGATCAGCATGCGGTGGCCCACGCTCACGTCCAGCAGCAGCAGGCCGCTTTCCAGGAACTGGATCACGAGCGCACCGAGCACCGTCCCCAGCACCGTGCCACTTCCGCCGGACAGCGCGATGCCTCCGATCACCGCGGCGGCGATGGCGTACAGCTCCATGCCGCTGCCCAATGAATTCGTTCCGGCGTTCAGGCGCGAGACGGCGACGACGGCCGCCACGGCGACCATGGTCCCGAGCAGCACGAAAGTCTGGAGCATCACGCGCTTGACGGGGATGCCGACCAGCGCCGCCGCTTCCGGGTTGCCGCCGATGGCGTAGACGTAGCGGCCGAAGCTGGTGCGGTTGACGAGGAAGGCGATGAAGGCCACGACGAGCGCCCAGATCAGCACCGGGTTGGGGATGCCTTGCGGCGCCTCCTTGCTCGGGATGCGGTACGCGCACATCGCCGCCACGAAGCCGAGCACGGCCACGGCGAAGAAGCCGGTGTACAGGACGTCCAGCAGCAGCGGACGGGGCGTGAAGCCGTGCTGCACGGCGAGCCGCCGCCGCCGCGCGGCGTTCCAGGCGAGCCAGCCGCACACGAGGATGCCGAGCGCCCAGCTGCCCGTCACGCCGATGGCGCCATCGAGCCCGCCGCCGATCAGCAGGAAGGTGGCGTCGGTGACCGGTTGCGTGCGGCCGTCGGAGATGAGGAAGGCGACGCCCCGGAAGGTGACCAGGCCCCCGAGGGTCACCACGAAGGAAGGCACGCCCAGGTAAGCCGTGAGCCAGCCCTGGTACACCGCGATCGCAACGGCCACCGCCCAGCCGGCGAGGCAGGCCGGCGCCCAGTGCCAGCCCTTCGTGTAGATCAGCCACGCGACCAGCACGCCCACCGTCGCGAGCACGGAGCCGACCGACAGGTCGATCTGGCGCTCGACGATCACCAGCGCGATGGCCGCGGCGACGATGCCGACCACCGCCGACTGCTGCGCGACGTTGTAGAGATTCTCCGGCGTGAGGAAGTTGCCGGTGACGGCGTGGAAGGCGATGGCCATGGCCGCCAGCACGGCGGCCATGATCGCCAGGCGCAGGTCCAGCGAGCTGACGTGCAGCCGCTCGGTGAGAGGCACGGGCGCCGCGCGCGCCCTGCCGGCTTCCTCGTCGTGCAGGGCCTGCGCGGCCCCGCCGTCGGTCAGCGCCACGCGCTCACTTGCAGGCCGCGGGGCCCGTGGCCTTGTCGACGCCGCGGCAGACTGCATCCTTCGAGATCCAGCCCGCCTTGATCACCGAGTCCAGCTTGTCGGCTGTGACGGCGACGGGCTTGAGCAGGATCGCGTTCATCTTCACCTTCTTCTCGCCGCCGTCGAACGTGGTGGCGCCGGCAGGCTTCTGCCCCTTGGCCAGGGCAACCGCGACGGTCGCCGCTTCGCGGCCGAGGTCGCGCGCGTCCTTCCAGACCGAGACGGTCTGCGTGCCGAGCGCGACGCGGTTCAGCGCCGCATGGTCGCCGTCCTGCCCGGACACCGGCACGCCCTTGAGCCCGCGCGCCGAGAGCGCCGCCACCACGCCGCCGGCCGTGCCGTCGTTGGAGGCGACCACCGCGTCGACCTTGTTGCCGGACTTGGTGAGGATCTGCTCCATGTTGCGCTGGGCGACCTCCGGCTTCCAGCCGTCGGTGTATTCCTCGCCGACGATCTTGATGTCGCCCTTCTTGATCGCGTCCGCCAGCACCTCCTGCTGGCCTTCGCGCAGCAGGTTCGCATTCGGGTCCGTGGAGGACCCCTTGATCATCGCGTAGTTGCCCTTGGGCTTGGCCGCGAAGATGGAGCGTGCCTGCAGGCGACCCACCTCCTTGTTGTCGAAGGAGATGTAGAACACTTCCGGCGCTTCGATCAGGCGGTCGTAGGCGACGACGGGGATGCCCTTCGCCTTGGCCTTCGCGATCGCCGGCGCGATGGCGTCCTTGTCGTAGGCGAGGATGATGAGGACCTTGGCGCCCTTGTTGATCAGGCCTTCGACGTCGGCGATCTGCTTCTCGGCCGAGGCGTTGGCGTCGGCGCTGACGTAGCTGGCTCCGAGCTTGGCAAGCTGGTCCTTGATGGCCTTCTCGTCGGTCTTCCAGCGCTCCTCCTGGAAGTTGGACCAGCTCACGCCGACGACTTGCGCGAGGCTGGGCGACGAGGCCGCGGCGAAGAGCGCCGCAAGCAGGAACGCGTACTGCTTCTTCATGGCTGTCTCCTTCCCTGAGTGGATCGGGCACGCGGATTCCAGCACTTTTTGGACGCGGCTGGAAGCGGGGCACCGCCATAGGGAAAAGGCTAGGCACCCGGGAGGGTGGACCGGCCGGCCCTGTCCCCGACAGAATCGGGCATGCGCAAGCTCTTCGTTGGCACCGCGCTCCTGGCCTTGCTGGCGCTGGTGCTCGTCTCCGGCGAATTCCTGCCTTCTCGCGAACAGCGCGAGGCGCGCATCGCGCTGGTCCGGCGCACCGTCGCGACGCTGGAGCGGATGGAGGCGGTGGCCACGGAGGTGATCGCGGGCGACCGCTCGCGCGTGCAGGACCTGCAGGCGGGCGCCCGGGACGTGGTCTCGGCGGCGCGCACGCTGAAGGAGGGAGACCGTCCCGCCCAGGCGGTGCCTGCGTCCCTGCAGGAGCGCATGGACGAACTGGTGCCGGTGGTCGTGCGCCTGCGGAACAACGTGCGGACGATCGGGCGCGCGGACGACAGCCTGCAGGGGCGCATCTCGCGGCAGGAGGCCGCGGAGATGGTCCTCGCCGATGGCGCCGTCGCGCGCCGGCACCTGCACTGGCTCGCGGGCGCCCTGGAGGCCACCGACCACGGTCGCATCTGGTGGAACATCGGCTTCCTGCTGCTGGCGGGGCTCGCGGTGCTGGGGCTCGCCTGGCCGCGGCGCGCGACGCGCTTCATGCCATCGCAGCGGCAGGCCCCATGAAAAAAGCCCGCGGCTTCCACCGCGGGCTTTCTCGTCGAAGCAGGAAGCTTCAGGCGGACATTACATGTCCATGCCGCCCATGCCACCCATGCCGCCCATGCCGCCACCGGGCATGGCGGGAGCGTCTTCCTTCGGCGCTTCCGCGACCATGGCTTCGGTCGTCAGCATCAGGGACGAAACGGACGCGGCGTTCTGCAGCGCGGTGCGGGTCACCTTGGTGGGGTCCAGGATGCCCATCTCGATCATGTCGCCGTAGGTGTCGTTGGCGGCGTTGAAGCCGTAGTTGCCCTTGCCACCCAGCACGGCGTTGACGACCACGGAGGGCTCGCCACCGGCGTTCGCCACGATCTCGCGCAGCGGGGACTCGATCGCCTTCAGCACCAGCTTGATGCCGGCGTCCTGGTCGGCGTTGTCGCCCTTGATGGCGCCGGCGGCCTGGCGGGCACGCAGCAGCGCGACGCCGCCGCCGGCCACGATGCCTTCTTCCACGGCAGCGCGGGTGGCGTGCAGCGCGTCTTCCACGCGCGCCTTCTTTTCCTTCATTTCCACTTCGGTCGCGGCACCGACCTTGATCACGGCAACGCCGCCGGCCAGCTTGGCCACGCGCTCCTGCAGCTTCTCGCGGTCGTAGTCGGACGTGGCTTCCTCGATCTGCACGCGCACTTGCTTCACGCGGGCTTCGATGTCGGCAGCGGCGCCGGCGCCGTCGATGATGGTGGTGTTTTCCTTGCCCACTTCGATGCGCTTGGCCTGGCCCAGGTCGGCCAGCGTCACCTTCTCGAGCGTCAGGCCGACTTCTTCCGAAATCACCTTGCCGCCGGTCAGGATGGCGATGTCTTCCAGCATGGCCTTGCGACGGTCGCCGAAGCCCGGAGCCTTGACGGCCACGACCTTCAGGATGCCGCGGATGGTGTTGACCACCAGGGTCGCCAGCGCTTCGCCTTCGACTTCTTCCGCGATGATCAGCAGCGGGCGCGAAGCCTTGGCAACCTGCTCCAGCACGGGCAGCAGGTCACGGATGCTGGAGACCTTCTTGTCGTACAGCAGCACGAACGGGTTGTCGAGCAGCGCGCTTTGCTTCTCGGGGTTGTTGATGAAGTAGGGCGACAGGTAGCCGCGGTCGAACTGCATGCCTTCGACGACGTCCAGCTCGTTGTCCAGGGACTTGCCGTCCTCGACGGTGATCACGCCTTCCTTGCCGACCTTGTCCATCGCGTCGGCAATGATCTTGCCGATGGACTCGTCGCTGTTGGCGGAGATGGAGCCGACCTGCGCGATTTCCTTGGAGGTGGTCGTCGGCTTGGAGGCCTTCTTCAGCTGCTCGGTCAGGGCCACGACGGCCTTGTCGATGCCGCGCTTGAGGTCCATCGGGTTCATGCCGGCGGCCACGTACTTCATGCCTTCGCGCACGATGGCCTGGGCCAGCACGGTGGCGGTGGTGGTGCCGTCACCGGCGTTGTCGCTGGTCTTGGAAGCGACTTCCTTGACCATCTGCGCGCCCATGTTCTGCAGCTTGTCCTTCAGCTCGATTTCCTTGGCCACGGACACGCCGTCCTTGGTCACGGTGGGGGCGCCGAAGGAGCGCTCGAGCACCACGTTGCGGCCCTTGGGGCCCAGGGTCACCTTGACCGCGTTGGCCAGGATGTTCACGCCTTCGACCATGCGGTGGCGCGCGTCAGCGCCGAAAACCACGTCTTTAGCAGCCATGTTGTTTACTCCGGATATTCAGTTGGTTGCGGGGAGGAAGCGGTTCAGCGCTCGACGACCGCGAACAGGTCGTCTTCCTTCATGACCAGCAGCTCGTCGCCATCGACCTTGACGGTCTGGCCGCTGTACTTGCCGAACAGGACGCGGTCGCCGACCTTGACGTTCAGGGCGATCAGGTCGCCCTTGTCGCTCTTGCGGCCCGGGCCGACGGCCAGCACTTCACCCTGGTCAGGCTTCTCGGCGGCGTTGTCGGGGATCACGATCCCGGAGGCCGTCTTGGTTTCGTTCTCGAGGCGCTTGACGATCACGCGATCGTGCAGGGGGCGAAGTTTCATTGCATCTCCTTCATCGGAAACAGGGGACATCAAAAAGCGCCAACACAAGTTAGCGCTCATTAACTGTTCGTGGAGGGTGCCTGCCAGCTCTGCTGTTAGCACTCAGCTCCAACGAGTGCTAATGATAAGGGAACTCCTGTCGGTTTCAAGCGGGGCAGGGCGTAGTCCGGCGCCGACGGCGCCGAATCCGTAATACTTCCTGCTTCGCCGTGGCGCCTCCCGGCCGTGCGGGGGGACTTCCTAGCGGGCCGGCGCCGACGAGGCGGGACCCAGCAAGACGGCGATGGCGGCGATGAAGGCGTCGGCCGGTTCGCCGGCGGCGGCGCGCAGCCTGGCCAGCCCGACCACCCGGTCGTAGTGCGCGCGCTGCTGGTCCCGGCGGGCGTGCGCGAGTTGCTCCCGCGCCTGCAGCTCGTCCAGGACCGTCTTCAGCCCGGTCCCCTGGCCGGTGGTCGCCGCGCGCAGCGCAACCTCGGCGGCACGCAGCGCGTGTTCCGCCGCCTGGCTCTTCGCCTGCGCGGCCTGCGCCGTCGCCCAGGCCTGGCGGGCCTGCGTGAGCGCGTTGCGGCGCGCACCCTCGAGGTCTGCTTCGGCCTTCATCGCCATGGCAGCCGCTTCGCGCGCGCGCGCGCTGTTGCCGCCGCCCGAGTAGATCGGCACGTTCAGCTGCAGGCCCCAGGAATGTTCGCGGCTGCGGTACCCGGGCTGGCCGGGCGACGTGCCGCTGCCCTGGTCGATGCGGGCGTGGCGGCTGACGAAATCCACCGTCGGCTGGTGCAGCGCCTGCTGCTTGCGCACTTCCTCGCGTGCGGCGGCGACGGCGCGCTGGGCGGCCCGCACCGCGGGGCTGTCGCTCTCCACCCGTGCGAGCCATTCGGGCAAGGGAGCAAGCGGCGCGAACAGGAACGCGGCATCGCCGGACCGCCATTGCGGCACGTGGAAGGCGGGCAGCGGCCCGGTGAGCTGTTCCAGCACCGCGGTCTTCGCTTCGAGTTCCGTCTGCGCGCCGGCGCGATCGGCGAGCGCCTGCTCGTGGCGCGCGACGGCTTCCGCGGCCTGCACCTCGCTGTGCGTGCCGAGCGCCAGGCCGCGCTGCATCACCTCGCGCTGCTGGCGCGTCGCTTCCACCTGCTCGCCCGCGTTCACGACGCTGTCGCGGGCCGCCATCACGTCGAACCACGCGGTCACGAATTTGCCGTGCAGGTCCTGCTCGGTGGCGAGCGCTTCCCAGTACGCCTGCTGCTCGGACTCGCGCGCCTGCGCCAGCGCCGCCCAGTTCTGCGGGCGCCACAGCGGTTGCGTCAGGTTCACCTGCGCGGTGGTGGCGTAGTAACGCTCGCCCGTCTCCGGCGAAGGCTCGCCCGTGAACGGGTTCTGCGTGTTCTGCACGAAGGTGCGGCGGTTCAGGTTGCGGTTGGCGTTCGCGTCGATCTGCGGCAGCAACGCCGCGCGGGCGCCGATCGTGCGTTCCTCCGCCGCGGTGCGATTGGCCCGCGCCGCCTGCAGGGCCGGCTCGGTGGCCAGCGCGCGCTCCCAGGCGTCCGCGAAGCCCTGTGCCGCGGCCGCCTGCGCCACGCAGGCGATGGCGGCGAGCAACACGCCGCGCGCACGCGCTTGCCGCGTACGCACCGCCCCATAGAATCCGCCCGTCATCGAAACCTTGTCGTCATGTCGCACGGGGCACCCCTCCGCCCGGCACGGATCATACGGACACGGGTCCGTGCGGACAGGGTGCACCTCCCAAAGGACGACATGAGCCTGCTTCGCCGTTGCATTGCCGCCGCTTTCGGGCTCGCTGCCGCTTCGGCCTGGGGGCAGGCGGCGCACGACTGCCTGGTCGAACCGGCGCAGACCGTGGAAGTGGGCAGCCCCGGCACCGGCCTGCTGGAGCGGGTGCTGGTGCGCCGCGGCGACCGCGTCGCGCAAGGCCAGGTGCTCGCCGTGCTGGAAAGCCGCGCCGAGGCCGCCGCCGCCGAACTCGCGCGCCTGAAGTCGGAGGCGAAGGGCCCGCAGCAGGCCGCGCGCGAGAAGATGGAGTTCGCGCAGCGCAAGTACCAGCGGCGCAAGGAGATGGCGGAACAGAAGCTCGGCTCCGTGCAGGAGCGCGACGACGCCGAGGCCGAACTGGCGCAGGCGCGCGCCGAACTGCTGCTGGCGCAGGAGGCCGTGCAGCAGGCGAAGCAGGAGTACCAGCAGCAAAGCAGCATGCTGGCGCTGCGCACCGTGCGCAGCCCGTTCAACGGCGTCGTCGTCGACCAGCTCCTGTACCCGGGCGAGATCGTCGACGCCAGCAGCAACAAGCGCGCGATCCTGAAGCTCGCGCAGCTCGATCCGCTGCGCGTGCGCGTCATCGTCCCGATGAAGCTGTTCGGATCCGTGAAGCAGGGCCAGTCCATCGAGATCGCGCCCGAACTCGCGGGCAGCAAGGCCGCCTATCCGGCCACCGTGCGCTCGGTCGACCGCCTGGTCGACGCAGCAAGCGGCACGTTCACCGTCATCGCGGAAATGCCGAACCGCTCGCTCGACGTGCCCGCGGGCGTGCGTTGCAAGGCGCGCCTTTAGGGCCCCTTCCTACGGGTTAACGCGAGCACCGGGCGGCCCGCCCAGTTTCCCATTTCTGTCAAGACTCCTTTCGGCCAGCCTCCGGATGGAGGGTCGGATGTAGCCGATTGGTGGTAGCTGCTGCAGAATCTTTCGCAGCATCGCGCCCCGCCTCGGCGCGGTGACCCATATCGATCTACCAGGGGAGGGGCCTATGCGTCGTCACGCGTCCGGGCGCGCTCGCGCGTCCGAAAAGAACGTTCCTGCTGCCAAGCCGGTCTCGCCGGTGCAGCGTTTCCTGGTCCAGCCGCTTGCGGCGGCCGCGAAAGCGGCTCTCGCGGTTCGCCGGCCGCAGACGCAGGACGCCCCGCCCCCTCCTCCCAGCGCGCTGCCCATGCTGATGCAGGCGCTCGAACCGCGCGTGCTGCTCTCGGGCGACGTCACGCCGGTGGTGGCCGTCACCGCGGAGATTTCGGCGCCGGGCGAACAGGACGTCATCGCGTTCACGCTGGACCAGCCGACGCGCGTGGCGTTCGACAGCCTGACGAACCGGTCCGATCTCTCGTGGCAACTCAGTGGCGCCTCGGGCCCCATCGCCGGCCAGGCGTTCGGCGCCACGGGAACGAACCCGCCGGTGGAGCTCGCGGCGGGCGCGTACTCGGTGACCGTCGACGGCGACGCGGGTGCCATCGGCGACTACGCGTTCCGCCTGCTGGATCTTTCGTCGGCAACGCCGATCGAGCCCGGCTCGACGCTGGACGGGCAGCTCAGTCCCGCCAGCGAAACCGACGCCTACCAGTTCGACGCACTCGAGGGCGAGCGCTTCCGCTTCGATCTCGCGAGCGACAACAACACGGGCGGCATCACCTGGTCGCTGTGGGATCCCAGCGGGAACCCGGTGTTCCAGTCCGCCTTCACGGGCTCCGGTTCCGAGTACCCCGCAGCCCTGGCGGCGAGCGGGACCTACACGCTCCTGATCGAGGGCGCGATCGCGGCGACCGGCGCGACGGACTACAGCATCGACGTGCAGGCCACGCCGGAAGTGCTGTTCCACAACCTCCCTGCCGGCGCGGCGCTGTCCGAGCAGGCGCTCGATTTCCGCGCCACGTTCAGCGAAGCGCTGGACCCCGCCTACCTGGGCGCGGCGAACGCCGTCCTGGTCAACACGCTGACCGGCGCGCAGGTGGCGGCGAGTTCCCTGAGCTACGACGATGCCGCCCGGCAGGTTCGCGTGCAGTTCCCGGTGCTTCAGGAAGGCGCGTACCAGCTCACCCTCGTGAGCACCGGATTCCGCGACCTTGCGGGCAACACGCTCCAGGGCGGCGCGGACTTCGCGGTGGAGTTCGGCGTCGATGCGGCCGCGAGAACCTATCCGGCGCCGCTGATCGACAAGCAGCCCGCCGGCTCGCTCATCTTCGAGAGCACGGCAACCGGCGCCTTCCATGACGCGGGCGACACGGACGCCTTCACCATCGCGCTCGATGCGGGACAGACCGTCTCGCTCGAACTGACGCCCATCGACGCAGGAGTGCAAGGCAGCATCGCGCTGTTCGGCCCGGACGGCTCCACGCTGCTCGGCGCGGCCGCCGCGGCTGCCGCGGGACAGACGGTGCTGGTGCAGACCGTCGCGGCAGCGCAGGCAGGCACGTACCGCATCGACGCGCGCAGCGTCGCCGGGATCGGGCGCTATCGCGTGCGTGCCGTCCTCAACGCCGTGATCTCACCCGAGACGAACACCACCCGCGAGACGGCGCAAAGCCTCGACACCAGCTTCGTCAGCCTCGGCGGCACGGCAACCCGCGGCGCGGCCAAGGGCAGCCTCGATGGCGTCGACAGCGACTGGTACAGCTTCACCCTGCGTGCGGGCGAGGCGTCGACGCTCGCCTTGACCGACACGCTGCTGCCGAACGCGGACGACCTCGCGTTCGAGCTCTACGACGGCAACGGTGTCCTCCTGGCGCTGGGCCGCAGGGACGCCACCAACGCGGACCGCTACATCGCCGATTTCATGCCGGCGACGACCGGTACCTACTACCTGCGCATCGCGGGGGGCTCCCCCGCCGGCTACAACCTGCTGCTGACGCGCGGGGCGAGTTTCGACCTGCGCCTGCAAGGCACCCAGCCCCTGGACATCTCGGCAACCGACGTCGTCCTCGGGTATTCGGCGAAAGTGGCCACCACGCAGCGGGCCGCCTACCTGGTGTCCGCGTATGTCGGGGAGCCCTGGGGCTCCTCCAGCAACGTGAGCCAGATGAACGCGGCGTTCCCCAACGGCTGGGACCGCCTCAAGTTCGAAACCGTCAACGTCGCCGACCTGCTGGCGAACCACGGCTTCATCTACCTCGATGGCAGCGACAGCAACGCGGACGAACTCAGGACCTTCCTGCAGGCGAACCGCGCGCAGCTGCAGAACTACGTCGCCAGCGGCAATTCGCTCTTCATCAATGCAGCCCCGAACGAAGGCAGCAGCATCGACTTCGGCTTCGGGGGGGTGACCCTCCGGTATGCGGATTTCGGGGCCACGGCGACGATCGTCGACACGAGCCACCCGATCTTCCAGGGGCCGTTCACGCCCGTCGTCGCGACGTACTCGGGCAACTCCTTCTCCCATGGCTCCGTGTCGGGCGGCGGCATCACGCCCCTCTTGCGGGACAACTCCGGCGGCGATGCGGTGCTCGCGGAGCTGAAGTGGGGCTCCGGCACGGTGCTGTTCGGTGGCATGACGACCACCAACTTCCACAGTCCGCAGCCGCAGTCCAACAACCTGCTCGCGAACATCCTGGCCTATGGCGCGAGCCAGGTGAAGGCGGCCGTTCCCTACGCCTTCACGGCAGCGGAAGGCGACCAGCTCGTGATCGAGACGCGCACGCCGGGAGACGGCATGGGCGGCGTGTACAACGGGTTCGCAGCGAAGCTCGCGCTCTATGCCCCGAACGGCACCGCCGTTCCTGCTGCGAACTACACGTACTCCGTCCTGCCCGATGGCCGCAACGTGCGCATCGCGTACACGGTGCCCGCCGGAGCGGGCGGCACCTACCGCGTGACCGTGGGCACGTCCAACAACACCGACGGCAGCTTCGTCCTCTCGGTCGCTGGAGCCACGGGCAGCGCCGCACGCGCCCTGCAGGTCACGAGCACCTCGGTCGATGACGGCGCGGTCCTCGGCGCGGGGCAGTTCCCCGCCACCTTCCGCGTGTCGCTTTCCGACTCGATCCTCCTGAGCAGCGTCACGCCGGCATCGCTGAGCGTGAACGGGGTGAACGTTCCGGAGTTCACCATCGTCGACGCGCAGACCATCGAGTTCGACCTGGGCGGCCTGGGGCAGGGCGACGGCTTGTACGCGCTGCAGCTGCAGGGCATCGTGGACGTCCACGGCAATGCGCTGGCGCCGTTCGACCTGGACTTCAGCTACGACTCGCAACCGCCCGTGGTGAGCGCGGTGTCCTTCGCGGAAGGCGCGGTGCTGGCCACCGGATCGCTGGACCTGCGCGTCACGTTCAGCGAGGAACTGGATCCGGACTACGTGCGCTGGTGGAACGTCGGTCTCGTCAACACCCAGACCGGGTGGTCCGTCGACGTCTCCTCTTTCGCGTACGACGCCGCGACGCGCGAAGTGCACGTGGTCTCCCCCACCCTGGACGAAGGCACGTACCAGCTCACCCTGGCCAGCGCCGGTTTCCGCGACCGCGCCGGCAACCTCCTCAACGGCGGCACCGATTTCGTGACCAGCTTCGCGGTGGATGCCGCGACGCGCACGTACCCGTCGCCGCAGCCGGACCAGCAGCCGGCAGGGTCGCTGATCTTCGACAACACCACGTCGGGTGCATTCCACGCTGCCGGCGACGTCGACAGCTTCACGCTCGCGCTCGTCGCGGGCCAGACCGTCACGCTCGAACTGACGGCGGTCGACGCCGGTGTGCAGGGCAGGGTCGCGATCGTCGGTCCGGATGGAAGCACCGTCCTGGGAGAGGTGGAAGCGCCGGCCCCCGGAGAAATGGCGTGGTTGCAGACCGTGCGTGTCCCGGAAACGGGGGAGTACCGCATCGACGCCAGCAGCCTCGCCGGCGCGGGCCGCTACCGCGTCCGCACCGTGCTCAATGCGCTCGTCGTGGCCGATGCCAACGACACCCGCGATGCTGCGCTGGACCTGGAGAGCAGCTCCGTGAGCCTTGGCGGGATGGCGACTCGCGCCGCGGCGCGCAGCCACTTCGACGGCGTGCACGACGACTGGTACAGCTTCAGGCTGCAGGCGGGACAAGCCTCGACGCTCGCGCTGACCGACACGTACTACTGGTCCGTTCCGGGCCTGGAGCTCTACGACGCCGACGGTGTGCTGCTGGCGATCGCGCGCCACGATGCGGACAACGTGGACCGGTACATCGCCGACTTCGTCGCCGCGACGACCGGCACCTATTACGCGCGCGTGATGGGAACGGCCGATGCGGACTACAGCCTGGTGGTCACGCGGGGCGCGGCGTTCGGCATGCGGCCCGGCAACGGGCAGGCGCAGGACATCTCGGCGACGCACGCCGTCCTCGGCCATGCGGTGTACTGGCGCACGACGGCGTACGCGTTCGACGCCGCGGCGGGGAACACCCTGGTGCTCGAGACCCGGACGCCGGACGCCGGCCCCGGCCAGTTGTACAACGCCCTGGCCCCGGAGCTGGTCTTGTACGCACCCGACGGCAGCCTGGTGCCTGCGGCGGACTACACGTACACCCTGCTTCCCGACGGGCGCAACGTGCGCCTCGCCTATGTCGTGCCCGAAGGCGGGGACGGCCCGTACCAGGTGGAAGTCAGGCCGCTGAACTACACCGAAGGCAGCTTCGTGCTGTCCGTGGCAGGGGCGACCCCCAGCGCGGCGAAGCCGCTGGAGGTGAGCGACACCTCGATCCCGAACGGCTCCAGCTATCGCCTGGGCACGTTCCCCGGTTCGCTGGAACTCACGTTCTCCGATACGCTCCTTCTGAGCAGCGTCTCGACGTCGGTCCTGAGCGTCAATGGCCAGGCGCCGTCGGGCGTCAGCATCCTCGACGGCCGGACGCTCTCGTTCGACCTGTCCGGCCTCGCGCAAGTCGAAGGTCCGTACGACGTGCAGCTGGCCGGCCTGTACGACATCCACGGCAACGCGCTGGCACCCTACACCCTCGGGTTCGAGTACGACCTGCAACCGCCGGTCGTGAGCGCCATCTCCATCGCGCCGGACGCCGTGCTGCCGGAGCAGCCGCTCGACGTGCTCGTCACGTTCAGCGAGCCGATCGACCCCGGCTACCTGGATGCGGCGAGTGTCGTGCTGGTCAACACCCAGACCGGCTTGCGGGTCGCCGTGTCCTCGCTGGACTACGACGTCGCCGCGGGGCAGCTCCTCCTGCAGTTCCCGCTCCTGGCCGAAGGCCCATATCGCCTCACGCTGCTGCAGGGCGGGTTCCGTGACCTCGCCGGCAACTGGCTCAACGGCGGCAGCGACTTCGCCGTGAACTTCCAGACCGACGCCACGGTCAAGGCCTACCCGACGCCGCTGGTCGAACAGCTTCCCGCGGGCTCGCTGGTCTTCGAGAAGTCCTCCACCGGCACCTTCCACGCGGCCGGCGACAACGACAGCTTCACGATCACGCTGGAGGCCGGGCAGGCCGTCACGATCGAACTCGCATCGCCCGATGGCGCCGTGCAGGGACGCATTGCCCTGGTCGGGCCCGACGGAACCACGGTGCTCGGCACCGCCGACGCGGCGGCGGCCGGACGCAGCGCATTGCTGCAGACGGTGCCCGTCTCCGAGGCCGGCACGTACCGCATCGACGCGAGCAGCATCGCGGGCTCCGGCAGCTATCGCGTGCGCGCCGTGCTCAATGCGGTGATCGCGACGGAAGCCAACGACACGCGTGAAACGGCGCAGAGCCTGGACGGCAGCTTCATCGGCCTCGGCGGGACAGCGACACGGGGCGCCGTCCGTGGCGTGCTCGAAGCGGGCGGAAGCGACTGGTACGGCTTCACCCTGAACGCCGGCGAACTCGCCAGCCTCGCGCTGGCCCACGACCTGCACCAGCAGTCCCCGGCGGTGAGCCTCGAGCTCTATGGCCCGGATGACGTGCTGCTGGCCGCGGGGCGCACGGACGCCAGCAACGTCGACCGCTTCATTGCCGATTTCCTGCCGGCGACGACAGGGACCTACCGCGCGCGCGTCAGCGGAACGACCGCGGGTGCCTACGGGCTCGTGGTGGTGCGCGGAAGCAGCTTCCAGGTGAGCAGCAAGGAAACGGGCGTCCTGCAGGACATCACGCAATCCGGCCGCCTGCTGGGCAGCCTCGGCGCCGGCAGCAGCGCCAGCGGCGGCGGGGCCACGGGCTCGACGTTCCTGCCCGTGAACCTGTTGGACGGAACCGGCTACCGCTGGGACCTGCAGGGCGACGGCCAGGTCAGCGACGGGGTGTCGGACGCCTACGACGGCGGCATGCGCAACACCAGCTTCCCCTCCTACTTCTCCAGCGTGCCCACCGAGGAGAACGGCAGGGAACTGGTCTTCACCGCGCCCGCATCCGGCGGGATCCAGGTCACGCGCAAGGTCTACGTGTCGCCGACGCAAGGCTTCGCACGGTACCTGGAGATCATCACCAACACGAGCGGCAGCACGGTGAACTACACCGTGCCGATCTACACGAACCTCGGCTCGGACGGGGGTGAGCGCTTCGTGATGACCTCGAGCGGCGATTCCGTCGCCACGGTTGGCGACGACTGGGTGATCACCGACGACAGTTTTTCCGGCAGTTCCGGCGGCGACCCCGTGGTGACCCACGTGGTCGCCGGCCAGGGCGGCAAGATGCGCCCGACCACCTTCGTGAGGGGATCCGGCGAGATCAGCTACAGCTACGGCCTGACCCTTGCCCCCGGCGAGGCGAAGATCGTCATGCACTTCGCGTCGATGGCGGGCAGCCAGGCCACCGCGCTGGCGCTGGCGCCGAAGCTGGCCGCGCTCGAAGGGGATGCGCTCGCCGGGATGAGCTCGAGCGAGCGGCGGGCGGTGGTCAACTTCAACGTGGCGGCGCCCGACGAATACCTCGTCTCCGCCAACGCGGGCGACACGCTCGAGATCACCACGCTGGCGCCCGGCGGCGGCAGCGGCGAACCCGTCAACCTGCTGGACGCCCGCCTGGTGCTGTACGGGCCCAATGGCACGCCGGTCGCCGAGAACCTGAACGGGCCGGATGGCCGCAATGCGCGCATCCAGTACACGGTGGCCACCGCGGGCGTCTATCGCGTCCAGATCGCCGGCGAGAACGGCACGGGGGGCGCCTATGTCGTGTCCGTGACGGGATCCACGGCCACCGCGAGTTCCGGCCCGCGCGTGATCCGTCAGTCCACGCCGAACGCGCAGGTCGTTGCGGCCCCGCCCGGCTTCGTCGAACTCACCTTCTCGGAGGGTTTGCGGCTCGACACCGTGCAGGCGTCCGACCTGGTCCTGGACAACGGCGCCGTGGCGACCAGCGTGCAGGTGGTCGACGGCCGCACGCTGCGGTTCGCGATCGATGCGCAGGACGTGGAAGTCGCCTACCAGTACAGCATCGCGGCGGGGGCGATCCAGGGCCTCGGCGGCGCGGGCAATGCGGCGTTCGCCAGCAGCTTCGTGGTGGACCACGGCGGCCCGCGCGTCATCGCGCAATCGGCGCAGGCGGTGTCCGCCCCCTTCGGCCAGATCGACTTCACGTTCAGCGAGGCCGTCAACCCTGCCACCGTGTCGCTGGCCGACGTGAGCAGCTTCACGGGTCCCGGCGGCGTGAACCTGCTCGGGCAGGTCGCCAGCGTGACCGCCTCGGGCAACGTCGTGACCGTGCGCTTCAACAGCCAGATGGTGCTGGGCCAGTACGAGCTGGTCCTCGGGCCGAACATCGCGGACATCGTCGGCAACCTGATGGATCAGAACAACAACGGCACCAAGGGGGAGGCTGGCGACAGCTACCGCGCCGTTGTCACCGTGCGCTCGCCGGACCTGACGGTGGCAGCGGTTTCCGCGACGGGCACCAACGTCTTCGGGCAGACGCTCGAGGTGTCCTGGACCGTCCGGAACTCCGGCACGGACCCCACCCAGACCTCCTGGTACGACGCCGTCTGGCTGTCGCGCGACAGCGCCATCGGCGGCGACGATACGCGCCTGACGTACGTGTACGTCAACGACGGCCCGCTCTCCGCCAACGGCGAGTACACCCGTACGGTGCAGATCGTGCTGCCCGTGCACAGCGACCTGCCGACGGGCACCTACTACCTGATCGTCCGGGCGGACGAGTTCTCCTACCAGGCCGAATCGAACGAGGGCAACAACAGCCTGGCCTCGGCGGCCATCCACCTGGTTCGCCCCGACCTCGACCTGCAGGTCCGCAACCTGGCCGTGGAGCCGGCGGCCATCCAGTCCGGCAACGACATCACCATCCGCTGGACCGATTTCAACGACGGCATCGGTGTGCTCGGCGGCTCCTATGCCAACCGCATCTACGTGCGCAATGCCAGCACCGGCGAGGTCCTGCTGGATACCGTGCAGTCCATCAACGGAGCGCAGATCGGCGCGGGCCAGGGGCTGCAACGCAGTTATGGCCTCAAGTTGCCCGATGGCGCGCGCGGCGTGGGCACCCTGGACATCCAGGTGACCACCGACTACCAGAACAATTTCTTCGAAAGCAACGGCGCGGGCACGGGCGAGAGCAACAACACCGCCCAGACCAGCGCGACTTCCACGCTCGCGCCCTATCCGGACCTGCAGGTGCAGGGCCTGGCCGTCGAGCAGCAAACCATCCGGTCGGGCGACACGATCACCATCCGCTGGAACGACGTCAACACCGGCAACGGCACGCTCAACGGCGCCTACTACGATCGCGTGTACCTGCGCAATGCCAGCACCGGCGAGACGCTGCTGGACACCGTGGTGTACTTCAGCGGACAAGTGGCGACGGGCCAGGCGGTGGCGCGCAGCTACAGCTTCACGCTGCCCGACGGCATGCGCGGCGTGGGCACCCTGGACATCCAGGTCGTTGCCGACTACTACGGCTACGTCTTCGAGGCGAACGGCGCGGGCAACGCGGAGAGCAACAACGCGTCGCAGGTGGCCGCCACGTCCACGCTCGCTCCTTATCCCGACCTGCAGGTGCAGGGGCTGGGGGTGGAGCAGGGCACCATCCAGTCCGGCGACACGATCACGATCCGCTGGACCGACTTCAACAGCGGCAACGCAGCGCTGAACGGCGGGTACTACGACCGCGTCTACCTGCGCAACACCAGCACCGGCGAAACGCTGCTGGACACCACCGTCTGGTTCGCCGCCGTGCAACTGCCGGTCGGCCAGGGGCAGGCGCGCAGCTACAGCTTCAAGCTGCCGGACGGCCTGCGCGGCGTGGGCACGCTGGACATCCAGGTCACCGGCGACTACCACGGCCACATCTTCGAAGCCAACGGGGCCGGTACCGCGGAGACGAACAACACGGCCCAGGCCAGCGCGGCGTCGACGCTGGCACCCTACCCGGACCTGCAGATCCGCAACCTCGCCGTCGACCAGGCCGCGATCCAGTCCGGCGACACGCTCACCATCCGCTGGGACGATTTCAACGGCGGCAATGCACCGGTGGCGGCCGCCTTCTACGACCTGGTCGTCATCCGGAACAAGACGACCGGCGAGGAGCTGAACCGGACGGCCCTCTTCTACGACCCCGCGGTCTCCGGCAACACCGCCATAGTCGCCGGCCAGTCCCGGGCGCGTTCCTTCACGTACAAGCTGCCGGACGGCATCCGCGGCACCGGCGAGATCGAGATCAGCGTCACCGCGGACCGGAACACCGCCAACGTGGGGTCGATCTTCGAGGCGAACCAGGCGGGCGACGCGGAGGGCAACAACGCATCCCTGGCGAACGTCGCGGCGCAGGCCAGGCCGTATGCCGACCTCGCGGTGAGCAGCATGACCGTGCCGGCCACCGCGCGGTCCGGCGACGACATCGACGTGACGTGGCAGGTGACCAATCGCGGAAACATCGTCACGGGGGCATCGTCCTGGGTCGACCGCATCATCCTGTCGCAGGACAGCACGATCGGCAATGCGGACGACGTGGTCCTCGCGAACGTCACGCGCAGCGAACCGCTGGCCGCGGGCGCGAGCTATGCCACGACCGCGACCGTGCGCATTCCGACGCGCATCGAGGGCGCATACCGCATCGTGGTCGTGGGCGACGTCGCGGGCGTGGTGCTGGAGCCGGACACCCGCACGGACAACACCCGCATCTCGACGCCGCTGACGATCACCGCCACCTATGCGGACCTGGTCCCCGAGATCACCGCCGTGCCGGTGGACGCCCACATCGCGGGCACCGCGCGCGTGGAGTGGACCGTCCGCAACCAGGGAACGATCGCGACCGACGTCGGCAACTGGGTCGACCAGGTGTATCTCTCCACCTCGCCCACGCTGGGCGCGGGCGCGATCCTCATCGGATCCGTCACGCACTCCGGTGCGCTGGCGGTCGGCGGCAGCTACAGCACCGCGTTCGACCTCGTCGTGCCCCGCACCGTCGGGGTCGGGCCGAAATACTTCATCGTCAAGACCGATGCGTTCGGCAGCGTCTTCGAACGCGGCAACACCGCGAACAACGCCGCGTCGGCCGCGCCGACGCAGATCCTGCCCGAGCTCGCTCCCGACCTGGCGGTCGCCGACGTTTCGGGGCCGCTGTCCGTGCGCCCCGGGGACCCCGTCACCATCACCTACACGGCGCGCAACGACGGCACCGCTGCCGCCGTCGGCTCGTGGCGCGACCGCATCTACGTCGACCGCGGCGCCGCGGGGCTGGTGGAAGTGGCCAGCCGGTTCAACACCGAGCGGCTGGAGATCGGCGCGAGCGCCGCGCGCAGCGTCAGCTTCGTGCTGCCTGCCTCGTTCCAGGAGGGCGACTTCCGGTGGGTGGTGCGCACCGACGCGGACAACACGGTGTCCGAGCTCGCGGGCGAGGGCAACAACCAGGTCGCTGCCGCGGCCGGCGTGCACATCGCGCGCCCTGACCTGCGACTGGGCGGCCTGACCGGCACGACGCTGGTGCGTTCGGGCGGGCAGCTCCACGTCGACTGGACCGTCACCAACGCGGGCAACCAGACGCCGGCGAACTGGACGGACCAGGTCTACCTGGTCAAGGGCGGCGTCTCGCGCCTGATGGCGACGGTGGTGCACACCGGCGGCCTCGCCGCGGGTGCCGCTTATTCCGCTTCCGCCGACTTCACGGTGCCGCTCGACTTCGACGGCGAGTACGAACTGCTGGTGGTCACCGACGCGGGCAACGTGATCGACGACCACTCGCGCACCGACAACCGGGCGAGCCGCAACCTCACGGTCGAACTGTCGCCGTACGCCGACCTCGCAGTGACGTCCGTGACCGCGCCCGAGCGCATCATCAACGACCCTGCGCCGATCGACGTCACGTGGACCGTCAGCAACCAGGGCACCGGCGCCGGCATCACCTCGAGCTGGACGGACCGCGTCGTACTGTCCCAGGACGACACCTACGGCAACTCGGACGACCTCGTGGTGGGCGAATACCGGCGCGAGGGTGCGCTGGAGGCAGGGACCTCCTATACGCGCACGGAGCGCTTCCTGCTGCCGCCGGCCACCACCGGACGCTACAAGCTGTTCGTGGTCAGCGACGCGCGCTCGGAGGTGTTCGAGAACGGCGCGGAGGGCAACAACGCCGCCCGCCTGGACCACGTCGTCGACGTGATGCCGATCCCGTATGCGGACCTGCAGGTGGATTCCGTCGTCACGACGGGAACGGCGTCCAGCGGCCGGCCGCTGCGCCTGACGTGGACCGTCACCAACCGCGGCATCGCCAGCACCAACACCGACACCTGGAGCGACCAGATCTGGCTGAGCCGCACGCCGGGCGGGGCGAGCGTGCAGGGCTACGGCGCCGCCGGCCACATCGGCCAGCTGGGCGTGAACGACAGCTACACGCGCTCCATCGACGTCGTGCTGCCGCAGGGCATCGAGGGCGACTTCTACCTGAACGTGCGCACCGGCGGCGTGTACGAGTTCCTCTACGGCGGCAACAACACGGGCGCCTCCGTCGCCATTCCCGTGAGCCTCTCGCCTTCGCCCGACCTCGTCGTGGAAGCGGCCACCCTGCCGGCGACGGCCAAGGAAGGTTCGCAGATCGAGATCGGCTGGACGGTCGTGAACCAGGGGGCGGCGCGGGCGGAAGGCACGTGGGTGGACCAGGTGTACCTCGTGCCCGCCAGCGGTTCCGGCAGCAACGTGTGGCTGGGAAGCTTCACCTACGACCGCGGGCTGGACGCCGGCATCCGCTATTCGCGCACCGAGCTCGTGACCCTGCCGGGCCGCATGGAAGGCCAGTACCGCCTCGTGGTGGTGACCAACGCCGGCAACTCGGTGTACGAGCACGCCGCCGCGCGCAACAACAACGGCTTCACGACCACGGCCTCCACGCTGGTCAGCCTGCTGGACCGGCCCGACCTGCGCGTCGGCACGGTCACGGTGCCGGAGCACGTGGTCGCCGGCGGCACCGCAGGCATCAAGTACACGGTCAGCAACATGGGGTCCGTGGCGACCTCCGGCCAGTGGGTCGAGCGCGTGTACCTGTCGCTGGACGGCGCCCTCAGCGGCGACGACCTGCTGGTGGGCACCTTCGGCAACGGCTCCGCGCTGGCGCCGAACGAGAGCTACTCGAACGACACCGCGACGGTCAACATCCCGATCCGCTACCGCGGCGACGCCTACCTGATCGTGGTGGCGGACTCCAACAACAACGTCAACGAGTACCCGAACGAGGGCAACAACGTGAAGGCGGCGCGCCTCACGATCGACCCCGTGCCCTTCGCCGACCTCGTGACGAGCAACGTCGTGGCGCCCGACCAGGCGGTGCACGGCTCCAGCATCGAGGTGAGCTACAAGGTCACCAACAAGGGCAGCGCCGCCACGCGCGGCGAGGCGGCCAGCCGCACCAGCTGGACCGAGACGGTGTGGCTCACGCGCGACCGCACGCGGCCCGGCAAGGGCGGCGACGTCAAGCTGGCCGAGTTCACGCACAACGGGCTGCTGGAGGTCGGCGAGGACTACCTGAACACGGTGCAGGTGAGCCTGCCGGCCGGGCTGGGCTCCGGCCAGTACTACATCACCGTGTGGACCGACGTCTACGACGTGATCCTGGAGGACACGCTCGCGACGAACATCAACCCGGACGATCCGGGCCAGTTCGACAACAACAACTACAAGGCGCGCCCCATCAGCATCCTGGGCATCACGCCACCGGACCTCGTGGTCACTGCGCTGAGCGCGGCGACGCAGGCCACTGCCGGTGCGCCGCTCACCTTCACCTACACGGTGCAGAACAAGGGCGATGCGTTCGGCGGCAAGTGGAACGATTCGGTCTTCCTCGCCAACAGCCCCGACCTGGAGGCGGCCACGCGCGTGTGGTCGCTCGGCGGCTTCGAGCAGAACCGCAGCCTGGGCAACGGCGAAAGCTACACGAACACCTACACGGTGCAGTTCGGCCCGCCGGTCGACGGCCTGTACCTCATCGTCAAGGCCGACGGCTACACCTGGAACCGCTGGTGGACGGGTTACGTGGGCGAGCTCTCCGAGAGCAACAACACGCGGTCGACACCCACCACCGTCACGCCGGCGGCGTCCGACCTGCGGATCACGAGCGTCGTCACGCAACCGGAGAACTTCTCCGGCGAGGAAACCACCGTCACGTGGACGGTGACGAACCACGGCGCGGACGTGTGGGCCGGCACGCAGGGCTGGCTGGACGGCATCTACATCAGCAAAGACCCGACCTTCATCCGCGAGCGGGCGTCGCTGGTCGGCAGCCTGGTGCACGCCAACACCGGCGGCCTCGCCTCCGGCGCCAGCTACACCGCCTCCGCCAAGGTCCGCCTGCCGGAAGGCGCCGACGGCCAGTACTACATCTACGTCATCACCGACATCTCGCACGAGGGCGACGGCCTGGCGCTGCGGCCGTCCCCCTACGGACTGCCGCTCGCCTCTTCCGAGATGCGCGATCCGGGCGACGGCGCCGCCACGCGCAGCTACTACGCGAGCAACGTCTACGAAGACCTGCGCAACGACAACAACCGCGGCCAGGCGGCGCTGAACATCACCTACCGCGAGCCGGACCTGGTGGTGGAGAACATCCAGATCTCCGAGGCGGACCCGGCTTCGGGCCAGCCGCTGACGGTGACCTGGACGGTGCGCAACAACGGCAACCGGGCCACCCGCAACACGGCTTGGTTCGACGGCGTCTACCTGTCGCGCGACGCTTCGCTGGACAACTCCGACGAGCCGATGGTCGACCGCGGCAGCCAGGCCGAGACGGTCTACCGCGTGCGCCAGACCTCGCTGGGCACGCTGCTGCTGCCGAACGGGCAGCGCGTGCCGAACTACCTCGAGCCCGGCCAGAGCTACACCAACACCGCCACCTTCAACCTGCCGGAGTCGGTCAGCGGCAGCTTCCACATCATCGTCAAGGCGGACACGCAGCTGACCATGGACCCGTACTGGCAGACCGCCAGCACGATCCGCGACGGCCTGCCGGTGATCTGGCGCGGCTCGATCAACGACGCGGTGCACGAGTTCGCCAACGAGTCGAACAACACGGCCACCAAGGCGCTGACCATCCGCGCCGTGACGCCGCCGGACCTGCAGGTCACCGCCGTGTCGGCCGTCGACCACGTGATCGCGGGCCAGAGCTTCACGGTGCGCTACACCGTGCGCAACGAGGGCGGCAACACGCCCTCGGACCAGCAGCGCTGGAACGACCTGGTGTACCTGTCGAAGGACCGCTTCCTGGACGTCAACCAGGACCGCTACGTGGGCTACGTCGCCCACGCCAACGGGCTCGCCGCGGGCGCCAGCTACGACGGCCAGCTCGCGATCAACGTGCCGCGCGACATGGTCGGGCCGTACTACGTCTTCGTGGTCACCGACCCCGCGCGCGCGTGGGGCCGCGGCGAGTTCGGCGAGGTGCGCGAGTTCGGCAAGGACCAGAACAACGCCACGGCCGCCGAGCAGCCGGTGATCATCGAGACGCCCCCGCCCGCCGACCTGGTGGTGAGCAACGTGGTCATCCCGGGCACCGGCTCCGTGGGCGGCCAGGTGCAGGTCACGTACACCGTGAAGAACGAGTCCGACTACCCGGCGCTGGGCCGCTGGACGGACGCGATCTACCTGTCCTCCGACAACACCTGGGACCTGGGCGACAAGCTGCTCGGGAAGATCGAGCGCACGGCCGGCGACCTGGCCGGGCGCGCCAGCTACACGCAGACGCTCACCGCGCTGCTGCCGCCGGTGAAGGACGGCACCTGGCGCATCATCGTGCGCCCGGACCTCTACAACGACGTCTACGAAGGCGCCATCACGTACACCGAGACCGGCCTCAACATGGCGCCGGGCGAGGCGAACAACCGCATCGCCTCCGGTGGCACGATGGCCGTCACGGTGCCGGTGCTGCAGGTCGCCAGCCCGCTGCAGACCACGCTGTCGGCCAACGACGTGAAGCTGTACAAGGTGACGGTCGCCGCGGGCGAGACCCTGCGCGTGAGCCTCGACTCCAGCGCCGCCGATGGCGCCAACGAGGTCTACATCCGCTACGGCGACCTCCCGAGCTCCTATGCCTTCGACGCCGCCTACGGCGTGCCGTTCGCGGCGGACCAGCAGGCCGTGATCCCCAGCACCCAGGCGGGCGACTACTACGTGCTGGTGCGCTCGCGGCAGACGGCGGCCAACACGCCCGTGACGATCCGAGCGGACCTGCTGCCGCTGATGATCACGTCCGTGACGCCCGACGAGGGCGGCACCGGCGACGACGACCATCGCTGGGTGACGGTGGACATCACCGGTGCCCGCTTCAAGGCCGGCGCGCTGGTGAAGCTGACGCGCCCGGGCGTGGCGGAGATCGAGCCGGCCCGCTGGCAGGTGCTGGATGCGACGCGCATCCGCGCCGTCTTCGACCTGCGCCATGCGCCGCGCGGCCTGTACGACCTGACGGTCATCAATCCGGACGGTTCCTCCGTCACGGAGCCCTATCGCTACCTGGTGGAGCGCGGCATCGAAGCCGACGTCACGATCGGGATCGGCGGCCCGCGCAACCTGGAGCCGGGCGACCGCGGCACCTACAGCGTCGCGCTGCAGAGCCTGACCAACGTCGACACGCCGTACGTGCGCTTCGACATCGGCGTGCCCGAAATGGGCGACAGCGAGTACGTCCTCGGTGGATTGAACCTGCCGTACGTCGTCTTCGGCAGCAACGTGGGCGGGCAGCCCGATGGCGCCACGCTCGACACCGCGGGCAACACGCAGGCCTACGGGACGACGCCCACGCGCATCACGGATGCGAACGGCGCCGTGCGCAACGACATCCCGTGGGCCAGCCTGGACAACCAGCTGAACACCAGCGGCTTCAACCTCACGCCGGGCTACGCCTTCGACATCGCGGGGCAGGGCTTCGCGGGCGCCACCTTCAACGTGCAGACCTACCCCGGCCTCGCCGAGTGGCTGGCCTACGACTTCGAGGGCCTGCGCGACAAGCTCTATGCCGTGCGCCCCGACTGGAAGGCGCAGGGGCTGCTCGATGGCGGCGTGCAGGACCTGGACAAGATCGCCGAGGGCCTGGCGCAGAAGTTCCTCTCCACCGAGGCAGAGGTGCACGTCGACAAGCTGGAGCGCCTTGCGATGCCGTTCCGCTTCAACGTGCTGGGCACCGCCACGCCGCTCACGCGCGACGAATTCATCGCCGACCAGCGCGCGCACGCGGAGCGCCTGCGCCAGGCGATCCTCGCCGACGCCACGGCGGTCGCCGGCCTGCGCGTGCTGGCCGCGGACGCGCAGCAATGGGCCGAAGGCTGGCTGGGCGCTCTCGAGAGCGCCGGGCTCCTGCGCCCGCTGGACGAGGCGCCGCCGATCCGCGCGGGCCAGAAGGTGGTGAGCCTCAATGCGACGCTCGCCACCGGCATCCTGCTGTCGCACGCGGGCGAGAGCTACCGCACGCAGGCGGACATCCTCGGCTTCTTCACGCAGGTGCAGAAGTGGTACGGCGACACGGCGCGCTACGCGGGCGACCCGCAGGCCACGGACGCCGAGATCGCCTTCAAGGAGTACCGGCGCGACGAATACGGCAACGAGGTGGAGATCCCCGTGCCGGTGATGGCCGACCCGGCCGCGTACGACCTGGACGCGCGCGGCGACACGCACTTCATCAACTTCAACGTCTTCGCAGGCGGCGTCGCGGAGCAGGAATACATCGCCCGCCTCGGCATCACGCAGCAGGCGCTGAACCTCACCCAGTACCTGCAGCAGGCCGCCGCCGCCAATGCGACGGTGGCCGTGCAAGGCCCGCAAGGCAGCCTCTCGGCCAACGGCTCCGCCTACGTGCCTGCGGGCGTCGCGCTGCCGTACACGATCAACTTCCGCAACCCGTCCAACGGGCCGGCGGGGCAGCTGCGCATCGTCACCGAGCTCGATCCCTCGCTCGATCCGCGCAGCCTGCGGCTGGGCGACCTGAAGCTGGGCGACATCAACGTCCACGTGCCGCCCGGGCAGGCCAACTTCCAGGCCGATTTCGACTTCAGCGGCAGCAAGGGCTTCATCCTGCGCGTGAGCGCGGGAGTGGACGCGGAGCACCGCATCGCAACGTGGCTGCTGCAGGCGATCGACCCCGACACCGGGGAGGTGATGCGCGATGCCGTGCGCGGGCTGCTGGGCGCGGCCGGCGACCCGTCGCAGGCGGCCACCGGCAAGCTGCAGGAAGGTTTCGTCACCTACACGGTGATGGCGAGCGACGACAGCGACACCGAGGCGGTGATCGCCAGCTCCGCGCGCATCTTCATCGACGACGCGCCGCCCAGCGAAAGTGCGACGACGAGCATCAAGGTGGACCGCTCGGCGCCGTCCACCACGCTGGCCGCGACGGCCCTGGGCAGCAACGCGCAGGGCGAGCCGCAGTTCGACGTGCGCTGGAGCGCGGGCGACGACGTGTCGGGCGTCAAGCACGTGACCGTGTACGTGGCCAAGGACGGCGGCGACTTCCAGATCTGGCTGCGGCAAGCCGCGCCGGACCGCACGCAGGCGATCTTCACCGGCGAGGCGGGCAGCAGCTACGAGTTCCTGGCCGTGGCCACCGACGTGGCCGGCAACCGCGAGGCGGCCAGCGTGGCGAACGCGGTGCTGCCGGACGACGGCTCGCGGCAGGCGCTGCTCGACGCCCTGGGTGCGACCGAAAGCGTGGAGCAGACGCCTGAACTGCCGATCGCCACCCCTGGCCGCGTCTATGCCGACAACGCGCTGTTCGACCAGGCGCAGGCCATGCTCCCGGGCTTCGTCGCTCCCGTGCAGACGCCGGAACTCGCGAGCGTGGTCGCGCCGTTCTCCGTGCGCAGCTTCGCGGAGGGCTACGCAGCGAGCGCGGGCGACGTCGGCGGCTTCGCCATGGTGCAGCTGCCGGACGGCACGCTGCTGGTGAGCGCCGGCAGCCAGCGCAACGAGGTCTTCGCCTTCGGCGTGGACGGGGGCCGCAGCACCGTGCCGCTGTTCACGATGGAACAGCCCGTCATGGACATGGCCGTCGACGCGCTCGGCCAGCTCTGGGTGCTGACCGGCCACGAGCTGCTGCAGGTCGACCCCGCGACGGGCGCGATCCTGCGCCAGGTGCAGGGGCCGAGCCAGCAGGAGCTGACGCACGCGCTGGCCATCCATCCGAGCACCGGCGAGATCTACGTCGCCTCCGGCGCCGGCATCGAGGTGTTCCGGCCGGGCGAGGCAAATGCCTCCCGCGCGTGGCGCCACTTCAGCAACGAGCGAGTGGGCGACCTCGCCTTCGGCCCCGACGGCCGCCTGTGGGGCGTGCGCTGGACGGGCTCGCGCATCGACGCGGCCAGTGCGTCCGCCACGACGGACATCATCAGCTTCCCCATGTCCGGCCGCCTGGCCGGCCGCGCGGAACTGGAATACCGCCTCACCGGCGTGATCGACAGCATCGCCTTCGGCAAGGCCGGCACGGCGCTGGACGGCCTGCTGGTCGCGAGCAGCAACGTGCAGCAGCGCCCGGTGAATGGCACGACCGACGTGCCGCACCAGGCCCGCGTGTGGGCGATCGAGCTCGCCACCCGGCAGGTGCTGCAACTGGCGCAGGGGGGCACGCGCGGCGAGACGCTGCTGGCGACGGCGGATGGGCGCATCCTGCTGGCGCAGACGGGTGGGGTGGATGAGATCGCTCCGCTGCAGGCGCCCGAAGTGCAATCGGTCAGCATCGCGGACGGTGCCGTGGTGCCGCTCCCGGTGGGCGGCGTGGCCGTGCGTTTCGACCAGGCGATGTGGATCGGCGAAGGCGCGGGCTCGGTGCTCGACCCGGCCAACTACCGCTTGTTCGGCCTCGGCGTGAACGCCGGCGAGACGTTCGATCCGGTCGGCGTGCGCTGGAATGCTGCGACGCGGACCGCGATCCTCGACGTCTCCGGCCTGCCTGCGGGCCAGTGGCAGCTGGAGATCGCACCGACGATCAAGAGCGCGGCCGAGATCCAGCTGGGCGCGCGCTACGTGACCAGCTTCACCGCGGTGGTCGACCTGAGCCACCAGGTGCAGCTCACCTTCTCCAACACACGCGGCAACCGCGCGACCGGTGAAGTCAGCTACGACGTGGACATCACCAACATCGGCAGCGACGACATTCGCGGACCGGTGACGCTGCTGCTCGACCCGCTGCGCGCCTTCGGGGCCGGCATCGCCGGTGCGACGGACAGCGGCGAGCTCTGGATCCTGGACCTGACCCCCGGCCTCCAGGCCTTCGGCAACAGGCTGCAGGCGGGGGCGACGCTGCTCGGCCAGACCGTCACCATCCGCCCGCTGTCGTCGGTCTCGCCCGGCGTGGCGGCGCTGGTGAAGGCGGAGTTCGGCCATGGCATCTATGCCCTGCCGCTCGCCAACATCCCGCCGGCGCTCGGGATCGCCGAGGCGCCGGCGGCACCCGACCTGGTGTCGGAAGACCTCGCCCCTGCAACCGCGGGCCAGCCGTGGACGGCGCAGCTGGAAGCCGTGGATGTCGACGGCACGCGCATGTACTGGCAGGTCGTGAGCGCGCCCGCTGGCCTGGTGCTCACCCCGGATGCGGCCTACACCGCGGAAGCGGACGGCTACCACCATCGCGCAACCCTGGCCTGGACGCCGACCGAGCGCGCCGACGCCGACACCGAGATCGTCGTGCGCGTGCAGGACAGCCGCGGCGGCGTGTCCACGCGGCGCTTCCACGTGGCGGTCGCGGGCGGAAACCACGCACCGGTGCTGGACTTCATCGGCAACATCACGCTGGAGGAAGGCGAGTCGCTGGTCCTGCCGCTGGTGGCCTCCGATGCCGACGGCCAGGCGCTGACGCTCGCGATGCGCCACTTGCCCGCCGGAGCCAGCTTCGACGCCGCGACCGGGACGCTCTCGTGGACGCCCGACTACGACCAGGCCGGTGTCTACGCCGGCGTGACCGTGCTGGCGAGCGACGGCATCCGCACCGTGCAGCGCAGCTTCACCGTCACTGTCACGCAGGGCTACGCGCAACCCGTGCTGGGCGCGGTGGCGGCGCAGACGCTGCGTGAAGGAGACGCCTTCACCCTGCAGCTGGCCGGCTCGGTGCCGGGCGCGCGGCGCACCGGTCCCGCCACCTACGAGCAGGCAGACGGCACGGTCGTCACGCTGGACTATTCGGCGCCCTGGTTGCCGGGCGGCGCCACGCTCAACACGGAGACCGGCTGGCTGGCATGGGAGCCGGGCTTCAACCAGCATGGCACCTTCCGCGTGCCGGTGACGCTCACGGCTTCGTATCTCGCGCCGGGCGAGGTCGATCCGGTGGTCACCCGCGTGACGCGCGAGCTGGTGCTGAACGTGCTCAACGCCAACGGCGCGCCGGAGTTCGATCCGGACGTCGGCTCCACCTGGAACATCCTCGAAGGCCAGCCGCTGCGCATCAGCGTGTTCGCGTTCGACCCGGACAACCCGGTGTTCGAGCCCAAGGTGCGGCTGACGCCGACCTCCCCCGCGACCGGGCCGGAGACGACGGATCCCACCGTCACCTACGAGGTGATCGGCTTGCCGACGGGCGCGAGCTTCGATGCCGAGACGCTGGAGCTGGTGTGGACGCCCGGGTATTCGCAGGCCCGCGCCGAGGCTTACCAGGTGCTGGTGCGTGCCACTGACAACGGTGACGGCACGGGCGTTCCGAAGACCACCACCGTGATCGTTCCGATCGTGGTGAGCAACGCGAACCGCGCCCCGGAGATCGGGGAGATCGCCAACGCTTTCGTCGACCAGGGCGCGGTGCTGGAGATCCCGGTCACCGCCAGCGATGCCGACGGGAATCCGTTGCAGCTGACGTTCACCGGGTTGCCGCGCTTCGCCACGGTGACGCAGTCCGTCGCCGCGAACGGGCAGGCGCAGGCGCTGGTCCGCTTCGCCCCCGGCGCGCAGGACCGCGGCGACTACACGATCACCGTGATGGCGCGCGACGACGGCGACGGGGACATCAACCAGGTGCAGGCCTTCGCCCGCAGCTTCGTGGTGACGGCGCGCAGCGTGAGCGAGGCCCCCGTGATCACCGCGCCCCTGCAAGTGGTCGCCGTGGCGGGGCAGGCGCTGGACCTCCCCATCCTTGTGAGCGACCTCGACCAGGACGCGCTGGCGATTTCCGTCGAGGGACTGGCGCAGCTGGGCGCCGGTGGCGCCCGGCTCGTGTTCGACCCGCAGTACGGCCGTGCCCGCATCCAGTGGACCCCCACGTCGGCGGATGTCGGCGTCTACGACCTGCAGGTCGTGGTCACCGACAGCGGGCTGCCGCCTGCCGATGCCGGCTACACGATCCCGGGGAACCCGGTGCCCAACACCACGCGCCACCTGCTGCGCGTGGTCGTGCGCGCCGCGAACGCGGCCCCCACGCTGCTGGGCGCGCAGCTGAACGGCCAGCTCGTGGCGAGCGACACCGCGACGATGTCGCTGAATGCCGCCGAAGGCACGCCGTTCTCCCTGGCGCTCTTCGCCGGCGACACCGACACGGACCGCCTCCACTGGAACGTGAGCGGCCTGCCCCAGGGCATGGCCCTGCAGGTCGCCGCTTCGGGCCAGAGCGCCAGCCTGGACTGGACGCCCGGCGGCTTCGCTGCGCAGGACACCAACATCGAGGGCGGCGGGAACGGCCGTTACCGGGTGCAGGTCACGGCGAGCGACGGCTCCGCGCAGTTCACGCGCGTGCTCGAGATCCAGGTCGCCAACACCAACCAGGCCCCGCGCATCCTGCCGCTGCCGCTGCAGCTGGTGCAGGAGGGCGAGACCCTGGCCTTCACCGTGCGCGCGGCGGACGGCGACAACGACGCCACGGCTCTGCAACTGGTGCACACGGGCGACATGCCCGCGGGCGTGCTGTTCGACGCGACCAGCGGCTATTTCGAGTGGACGCCGGGCCAGGACGTCGTGAACAACGCGGCGCTGGCGAACCAGGCCTTCACGTTCACGTTCAGCGCCAGCGACGGCCAGGTCACGACGACGCAGACGGTGCAGGTGCGCGTGTTCGACACGAACCGCGCCCCGCGCATCGTGGCGAGCAACCACGCGCTCGTGGCCGGTGCGAGCTTCAGCCTGCCGATCGCGTTGGGGCAGGCGGCCAGCGCGGCGGGCTTCGGTGCCTGGGATCCGGATGGCACCGAACAGACGGAAGCGCTCGCGCTGCGCTTCGAAGGACTGCCGGAAGGCGCGGTGTACGACGCGGCGACCCGGCGCCTGAACTGGACCCCGGGCCCCGGCCAGATCGGCGACTTCGTCGTCGCCGCCTTCGCGGCGGATGGCACGCAGTCCGCGATGCAGACCTTCACGCTGCGCGTCGTCGCGGAAGCGAGTGCGAATGCGCCGGAGATCAGCGTGACCACCACGCCCGGCGCCCCGGCATTGCCCGGACAGCTGGTGGTGGCCAGCGTGCGCGCCGACAGCTACGCGTCCATCGCGAGCATCTCGGTGCAGGTGCGTGGGCTGGACGCGGCGCAGCCGGATGCCTGGCAAAGCGTGGCGCTGGATGCGGCGGGACGCTTCCGCCTGACGCCGGCGCAACCGGGCCTCGTGGACATCCGCGTGACCGCGACGGACGTCGACGGCTTCACGGCCACCGAGATCCACAGCGTGCGCGTTCGCGATGCGGCGGACACGGCAGGGCCGGCGCTCGCCTGGACGGGCGCGCTGGACACGCTGGGTGCCGCAGGCATTGCCGCGGCCACGCCGCTGCGCGCGCACGTGGCCGACGCGCAGCTGATGTCATGGCAACTCCAGATTGCCGCCGTGGGCACGGATGGCTGGCGCACGCTGGCGAGCGAGGAGCTCGCGGCTGCAGCGGTGGACGCCGACCTCGACCTGTTCACGCTGGACCCTGCGCTCTGGACCAACGGCGTCTACACGCTGCGCCTGAGCGCCACCGACCTGGGCGGGCGCACGCGTGAGATCGAGACGCGGGTGATCATCGACAGCACCGCGAAGGCGCAGCCGCAGGCCATGGTCGCGGACGCGACCGTGTCGCTGGCCGGCCATGACTTCACGCTGGCTCGCGCGCTGCCCTCGCTCAACGCGTCGACTGGTGTCGACTTCGGGAACTGGCAGCTTGCCGGTCTCGCCACGGCCCTGACGCACGACCAGGTGGCGGGCGCCGACGCTTCGCTGCAGGAAGCGGCCTGGCGCGAAGGCGCACGGGTGTGGCTGCAAGCCCCGAGCCTGACCGGCGGTGCGCCGCAGAACCTGCGGTTCACGCTTGCGACGACGACGGAGCGACTCTCCGCGCAGCCGGGCGCGCCGGTCGTCCTGCGGCCGGTGTTCACCAGCTCCGCGGCGGGGTGGACGCTGGAGGCGCACAGCAGCGCGGACGGCAACGCACCCGAGGCGTTGCTGCGCCTGGGCAGCCGCCTCTACCAGCAGGCCGGCGACGATGCCGGGCTGCCGTGGGCGCCCGCCGGCTATACGCTGACCGGGCCGGACGGTACGCGCTACACGCTGACGGCCACCGGTGAAGTCACGTCCGTGCGCTTCGGCGACGGCAAGGAATGGCTGGTGTCCGATGCCGGCGTCACGGCGGTGGGCACCGACCAGCGCGTGGTCTTCAACCGCGACCCGAGCGGCCGTATCGAACTGGTGAGCCTGGGCGAGCAGGCCATTGCGTACCGCTACGACGGCGACGGCCGCCTGGTGCTCGCACGCAGCCTGAGCGCGCCCGACATGGGCACGCCCTACGCGTACCAGGGCAGCCAGCTGCTCACCGACGCGATCACGGCGAACCTGGGGGCCGCGGTCGCCTGGACCAGCGCGCCGGTGGCCGGCAGCACGCCGGGGCAGTGGAGCGGGGCGGTCGCCGCCGGCGGAACCACGCTCTCCTTCGTGGTGCGGGAAAGCGAGTTGGGTTCCACCGTGAAGGCACCCGGTGCGGTGGGCGCGGTGATCGTCGCGATCGAGACCGAGGGCAGCGACACGCTGAGCCTCGAAGTGACGGGCGGGACGGTGCTGGGCACGACCCAGGTGGGATCCCGCAAGACGACGCTCGTGCGCGTGACGGAGGAAGGCGTCAAGCTGCTGCGGCTGCACGGAGAAGGCGCCGCCGCGGTGCGCGTGAGCATCGCCGGCGACCTGAATGCCGACGGCAAGGTCGATGGCGGCGACGCTGCGCTGGCGGCCGACGCGAACCGGCCGCTGGTTCATGCGAACTACGGCTATCGCGCGAACGTGGCGCCGGTGGCAGTCGGCGTCGCGCAGCTCAGGACGCACACCGACCTGCAGGGCGCCCGGCGCGTGGACGACATCGCCGAGGACCTGGAGGGCGATCGGGTGTTCTGGCGCGTCCTCGGCGCAACGCACGGCACCGCGAGCCTCAGTCCGGACGGGCGCTACGTGCTCTTCTCGCCCGAAGCAGGGTACGCGGGGCAGGCGCAGATCGTCCTGCAGGCCGACGACGGCTTTGCGGCCACTGCGCCCATCGAGATGTCGGTGAATGTCAGCGGTGCGAAGCTGCTGAGGATCGACATGGCGCGGATGGCGGTCCTGACGACCGGACAAGCCGGGCTGTTGCGTGTCACGGGCGAGTTCGAAGACGAAAGCGGCGTCGCGCTGACGGGCGGGTATGTCACCTTTGCCAGCAGCAACGGCGCGGTGGTCGGCGTCGACGAGGCCGGCCGCGTCCGGGGGACGGGGCAGGGCACGGCCTACGTGACCGCGCAAGCTCGCGGCATCGAGGGCGTGAATGCATTCACCGTCAGCGTGGACGGCCGCGCGCCCGAACTGGGCGACAGCGGCTTCGAGGTGGATGTCTACCCGCTTGCGATCACCTTGCCGCTCATGGGGCAGCGCCAGTTGAAGGTGAGCCTGCCGGACCTGACCGGCGAGAACGAAGGCCGGTCGACCAACATCACGGGCGCGAATGCGGGCACCCTGTACTTCGTCAGCGACGCGACGGTCGCGGAAATCACCGCGGACGGCCTCATCCGGTCCAAGGCGGCCGGCGTCGCGACCGTGACCATCGTGCACGGCGGGCGCCAGCATCGCATCACGCTGAACGTGCAGCCGGCAGTGGACGGCCAGGGCGTGGTTGCCGGCAACCAGGGCGTGGCGGTCCGGGACGAGGCGGGCAACCTGCTCATGGTTCCTCCGGGGGCGCTCCCCGAGGGCGCATCGGTTTCCATCCAGTCGCGCAGCCTCGCGGACCTCGACATGCCATTGCCGGGCGCAGGGTCGCAGATCGGGCTGGGCCTGTACGAGATCCAGTTGAGTGCCGACGCGCAGCTCCCGCTGCAGCTCGCGGTGCTCCCCGGCGGTGTGCTGAACCCGGACACCGGCGAGACCGAGACGCTCGCCGCCGGCACGGAGGTCCTTTTCTGGAAGAAGGGGACCATCCGCGACGCGCAGGGCGTGGAGCACGACACCTGGTGGCTGGTCGACAACGGCGTGATCGGAGACGACGGCGTCGCCAGGACTTCCAGCCCCCCGTACAGCGGCATCAGCGGCTCCGGCGGCATCTTCGCGCTCACGAAGAGCACCGTGACGGACGCGAGCACCGGAGAGATCCAGGTCAAGGGCGGCTTCGTCAACTTCGACGCCATGTGGGCTGCCGCGGCAACGATGGCGATCATGCCGTCGGCGTTCATGAGCGCGACAGCCGTGGCCGTCTTCAGCACGGCCACCGTGGTCCCGATCAAGTACACCCTGATGGGCACGTATACGACGGCGGACCCGATTCCCGCCGGGCAGTTCGCGACTTCGCTGCTGAACTTCCCGTCGCCCCCCAGCTACGTGGATCAGTCGCCAGCCATCACCAGCCTGCAGTTCGATGCGAACACGCGCAAGCTGACGCTTGCCGGCCAGAACTTCCTGCCGCCGGGTGCATCGGCATCCGGGTACGAGGTCACCGTCTGGCTGCGGCCGCGTGGCGAACAGATCGCGAAGCCCGGCAACGCATCCTCCACGCCTGACCGCGGGCTGGTGTGGCGTTCGTTCACGCCGACCGCCGTCTCGGCCGGGCAACTCGAGATCGAGCTGCCCGAGGGGATCGCGCTGTCCATGCACGAGGTCTACGTGCAGCGGCGGGCGATCATTCCCTCCGGCACGGGGACGGTCAAGAGCTGGCCGGTCGAGAGCGATCCGGTCCAGGCGTGGCAGCTGGGGACCGCGAACGTGCTCGTCACCGAGCGCGCCAGCATCCACGTGTTCCGCGACGTGCAGTTCGCCGGATCGGTTTTCGGGCTGCTCAAGTCGATCACGGCGGACGAGGCAGGCAACGCGCTGCTCATGGCGGGCAAGTACGGGAACCAGATCGTCTACTCCGACGACGGTGCGCTCGCCTACGTGGCGGGTTCGGGTGGGCGCATCTACGTCGTGGACAGCCAGACGCTGGCCGTGGTCCACACCATCCACCTCGTGAACCGCACGGACGGGGAGATCAGTGATCTCCAGGTCGCCGACGGCTGGCTCTACGTGACGGAAGGCACGCGCAACGGCGCCAGCAACACGCGTCTGATGCGCGTGAACGTGGACCAGTTGTCGACCGGATTCCTGCGCGAGCAGCAGCGGGTGCAGTTCGCGTACGAAGCGCCCTTCGGCTTCACGGACATGGCCGTCAACAACGGCAGCTACCTCGGACTGGCCGCGCCGATGATGCGCGACTCGGTGACCATGCTCCCGAACTCGGGGCAGGCCGGAAGCGTCTACATCCTCGACCTGGGGAAGATCGACCGGTGGACCGGGCGCGTGGATGCGAGCGCGGTCACCGTCATCCGTGCCGCCGACTTCCCTGCCGGGCGTGGCAAGCAGCCCCAGTACATCACGAGCGGCAACGGGAATGGCGAGTTCGTGCTGTCCAGCGGCAAGGACAAGAACGACGGCGTCATCGCCGTGATCGCGGGCACCGACGCGAACGGCAACCTGGACCGGTCGTTCAAGCTGGTGAAGCCGAAGGGGCTGACGCCGCGCGACGCGGAGCGTGACGACCCGACGTACCTCACGCGCCGCATGCAGGAGAACGTGCAGCGTGCCGCCGGCAACGTGGTGATCGACGTCGATGGCGTCGAGTACGCGCTCGTGGCCGACTACTACTTCGCCTTCAACGGGGCCTTCTGGAATTCCGACGCCTTCTACGGACTCGGGAAGCAGGAGGGCGGGAAGATCGGCGTCATCGAGGATCCCTTCGGCAAGCGCGGCGCGCCGAAATTCCTGGGCGCGACCAGCCCCATCGTCGGCGGCTCGGTCGACCATCTCTCGTTGCTGGGCAACAAGCTGTTCGCCGACGTCTGGATCGACGAGGAGACGCCGACGGGCTCGCGCAGCTACAAATCCCTGTTCGTCTGGGATGCCGCGGGACTGGTCAAGGCCGCACGGGAAGCGAAGAGCAACACGCACTTCATGCGGGCGTCGGTCCCCATCGACCGGCTCTCCCCCACCGATACGCAGCAGATACCGTACGCCATGCCGACCCGGTACGACGGCCCCGCGGAGAACGGCGTGTTCGGCTGGATCTACGGCATCGGCACCTACTCGGTTCCGGGCCGGGGCAACTTCGCGCAGGCTCCCGACGACGTGTACCCGAAGATCGAGTACCGGTACACCGGGAACGTGTACCGCGAGGCGCTCGGGATCACCGACCGCGACTACGACAACATCCTCAAGGGGGACGGCAGCATCTACGCCTACGCGGCGAAGACGCTCTTCTACAACGGCTGGAACTTCTTCACGGCGGGCTTCGTCGGCCGGCAAGCGGACCGGTATGCCGCCGTCACCAATGGCGACATCAGCGCGACCCAGTACTGGAACGCCACGGGCATCGACGGCCTGGCGAGCGTCGCCGCGATCGGTGCGGCGGGTTATGCAGGCAGGGCAGCTGCCGGCGCAGTCGGCACGGGGTTCTGGGGCGAGTTCGCCAGCAGTGCGGCGGGTGCCGTGACCTACAGCATCATCCAGAAGGCGGGCCAGGTCGCGACCTACAACTTCACGCAGGACGCCCGGCAGCGCATCCCGAGCATGGGCGAGTCGCTGGATGCGGCCACCGCCTCGTACCTGTCGGCGGCGAACCTCACCCAATTGACGTCGGACGTGATGCTCGACAGCGGGCTCGGATGGCTGATGGGGTGGATGGGCAGCCGAAGCCACGTGCGCGCAGTGGCGAACAGCCCCAACACGGTCAACCCCACGCGGATCCGCGTGGTGGAACCGCAACTGGCGGCAGACCCTTACGGGCTGCGAGGCTCGGCCGCGGACAGCTCCGGCGGACGGATCCTTGCCGCGGCGGGTGGCGAGATCACCACCTACAGCGGCCGCGCGCTCGCGGTTCCCCCCAAGGGCGTCCACACGCTCGACGAAGCCCTCGGCTGGATGGAGCGCGAAGGTCGCAACATCGACCAGTACATCAACCGGTCGGCCACGGCGATGGAGCAGGCGTTGCAGGCCGTGCGCATGCAGGAGTACATCCTCCTGGCCTCCCGCAACAGCCTGAAGGACGGCAACCTCATTGCCACCCTCAATGCCTTCCATCCGATCAAGACTTTCGGGGAGCTTCGGGATCAACTCGGCAAGCAGTACGCCGGAACGAAGCTGTGGGAGAAGATCGCGGAAGCGGCGAAGCGCAACACGGAGCAGATCGCCTGCTTCGTTGCGGGCACGCTGGTCCACACGCGCGAGGGCCTGCGGCCCATCGAGCAGATCAAGGCGGGGGACTATGTGCTGTCCTCGCCCGAGCAGGGGGGCGGCGAACCCACCTACAAGCGGGTGATCCGGACCTTCGAGAAAGAGGCCCAGGAGACCTGGTTCGTGTCCTGGGAAGACCAGGCACTCCTGCAGAAGCTCAAGACCGGGATCGCCGAGCAGGATTACCTGGACGCCTACGGCAACGGGTTCGTCGTCACGACCCCGAACCACCCGTTCTGGGTGGTCGACTCCGACGAGGACGCATTGCGGTGGGCGGAGACGAACGTTCGCCTCGGGCCGCCTTACCCGGCCCGCCAGTGGGTGCGTGCAGACCACCTGGCCGCGGGCATGAACCTGCTGCTGGCGGATGGCCGCCTCGTCCGCGTGGTCACCTCGGCGCGCGTCTACAAGACGGACGACAGCACCCAGGGATGGGTGGACTATGCGGGTGATGGAAGCAAGGGGCTGCTGGTGCGCATGGCGCAGGGCCAGGTCCGCCCGCATGTTCCCCTGCACGAGAACCGTTTCCGGCCCGATGGCTCACCGCTCTACGGCATGCGCGAGAACCCGGACGAGGCGTATCTCGATGACGAGCCGCCGGGAACCGCTCCCGAGTCCTGGTACCGGACGAAGGTCTACAACTTCGAGGTCGAGGAGTTCCACACCTATTTCGTGGACACCATGGGCATCTGGGTCCACAACGCGAACTGCGGGGGATACCAGAGGCTGGACTCGGTGCAGAAGGTGTACACCAGCATCCGTGAGTTCGACGACTACGTGCGTACCCTGGGGGCTGGGGAACTGAAGGGCGTCCGCGTCGTACCCGATACGGTCGCCGAGGCAGCAGAGCGCATCGAGGACAACTGGAAGGGAGTCCAGTACAACACCTACGGTGCGGCATTCGACGCGAAGTCCAATCAGTTGTTCGCGATCGCCGTGCTCGGAAAGAGTCCCTTCGGGACGGGCGTCAGGGAGCTTTACGGCAAGCACGGCGATGCCATCGCGCACATCGACGATGGCTCCGGAAAGCCGCTGGCCGTTGCCGCCACGATGGACGTGAAGGCGGGCCCCTTCGGCTTCCAGACGAACAATCTCTACCAGTTCATCAAGAGCGATTTCGATTTCCCGACAGCCGGAGACAGCGTCAGGAGCGGGCTGCTGAAGTTTTCGAAGGAGCTGCGCATGGTCTCGGCGCGCATAGCGCAGGGGTCCGTTCCGGCGCATGTGTATGCCGTGCAGGAAGCCAGGGGCGTCGAGCTCGCGACGCAGAGCATCCTGAAGATGGCGAACGATCCGGCCAGCTGGAACAGGCTGCAGGCCGCAACCGAATCCATCCCGGGCTGGAACCCCAACGACTGGATGTCCGACAGGATCTTCATCACGCTGCGCAAGCAGCTTCCGGACGGGCGCTTCGTCGGTGGCGACACCGTGGTGGGATTCAGGAAGAATCCGGCGACGGGACTGTGGGAGTCGTATACCGCGCCGGCGAGGCAGGCACTCGAGGCGCTGGACGCCGCGCGCGGCGCGGGCGCCCAGAACCTGCGCGACGCCTACCAGTTCCTCAAGCAGAACTCCTCCACGTACCGCCTGCAGGAACTGGCGGGCACGGGCCCCGCGGCGGGCGTGGCCGATCCGGGCGTGGCAGACCGGCTCGAGTCCTTGCTCGACGAGGCCAGGGCGTACTGGATCGCCCAGGGCGCGTCCATCGGGGTCCTGAACGACGTCACCGTCGAACTCGCCGCCGGCCTGCCCGCGGGAGTGGCGGGACGCACGATCGGCACGCATGTGGAGATCGCCGCGGACGGCGGCGGGTGGGGATGGTTCGTGGACGGCACCCCGCTCGAGGCGGGCGAGTTCACGTATGACGAGACACTGCAGTCCTACGCAGCCGGTGCGGGGTCGGAGGCGAGCGGGAGACTGGACCTGTTCACCGTGCTGGTCCATGAACTCGGCCACGTCCTTGGCGCCGCCGACCTCGCGCGGTCCGAGGACGTCATGAGCGGCCATCTGGCCCCGGGGGTTCGTCGCATGCCGACAGCCGCAGACCTGGCGGCATGGCGCGAGGCCAACCCCGCCAGTTTCGTCGAACGCGTGGGCGCCCCGCTGGAGCTCGTTGCAGGCGGCAGCAACACGCCAGCTCAGGCGTTGCAGGCCACGGCGGCGTTCCTTGCGCCCACGACGCTCGCTGCGATCGAGGGCTCCATCGTGCTGCGCGAGTCGACCGCCGCGCAGGCGGGGGCGGCCCAGGCTTTCACGCTCGGCGTGCGCGATCGCTATCTCACCTTCACGGTGGACGACAGCGGCTTGTCCACGGCCGGCTTCGGCCCGCGCGACGCGTTCGAGGCGGCGTTGCTGGACGCGGCGATGCAGCCACTCCATGGGACCATCGGGCTGACGCGCAGCGACGCTCTGCTGAATGTCCAGGGAGCCGGCGGCGGCCTCCTTCGCCGCGCCGCGGACCCGGTGCACAGCACGCGTAACGCGGACGGCAGCACCACCTACCTGCTCGACCTGCGCAGCATGGTCGCGGGCAGCATCGTCAACCTCCGGTTCGACCTGATCGGCTTCGGCGCCGCGGACAGCGTGGTCACCGTTCGCGACGTCCACTTCATCGGCGCCCCCGAGGCGGCCGACGACGAAGCGGTCGCGACGGAAGACGGAAGCGTCGTCATCTCCGCTCTCGCCAACGACGTCGACGCGCAGCTCCCTGGCTTTGCGGCGGAGCTGGTGGCCGGCGCCGCCCACGGCAGCGTCACGGTGAATGCGGACGGCACCTTCACGTACGTTCCGGCAGCCAACTTCTACGGGACGGACTCGTTCACGTACCGCATCGCCGGTGCCACCGAGGCCGAGAGCTCCAACATCGCCACCGTCACCCTCACGGTGACGCCGGTGAACGACGCCCCCGAAGCCGCGCCGGCGAATGCCGGTGCGGACGAGGACGGCAGCGTCACCCTGGCGCTTTCCGGCAGCGACGTGGAGTCCACGCCGCTCGCCTGGGTCGTCACCACGCAGCCGCAGCACGGCACGGTGACCGTCGGCGCGGACGGCGTGGCGGTCTATACGCCAGCAGCTGACTTCAACGGCACGGACACGTTCGCCTATGCCGTGAGCGACGGGGAGCTGTCCTCCGCGCCGGCTTCCGTCACGATCACGGTCACTGCCGTGAACGACGCGCCGGTCGCACGCGATGGCATGGTCACGCTGGCCGAGGACGGCACGGCAACCGTCGACCTGCGGGACTTCGGATTCGACGTGGACGACGCCACGTTGGTGGCCGAGGTTGTCGGCGATCCGGCGCAGGGCAGCTTCACGGCCAATGGCGACGGCACGTACACCTTCACGCCGGCCGCGGACTTCAACGGCGTCGACGCCCTGCGCTTCCGCTTCGTGGACGCCGCGGGTGCGGCGAGCAACGAAGCGACGCTGACGCTCGTGGTCACTGCCGTCAACGACGCGCCGACGCTGGCAGGCCAGGCCGTGGAAGGCGACGAGGACACGCCCATCGCCGGCAACCTGCTCGCCACGGCGGACGACGTCGACGGTCCCGCCCTCTCCGCCACCATCGTCGCCGCGCCGGAGCACGGTTCGGTGGCGCTGGCCGCCGACGGCAGCTTCGTCTACACGCCCGACCCCGACTACTTCGGTCCCGACAGCTTCACCTACCAGGTGAGTGACGGTACGCTGTCGTCGGGCATTGCGGCGGTCGCGATCGTCGTGCGCCCGGTCAACGACGCGCCGATCGCCGGCACGCACGCACTGGGTGTCGACGAGGACACCGACCTGGCCATCGACCTGCTCGCGCAGGCGAGCGACATCGACAGCGCCGGCCTCGTGGCGAGCGTCGTCGCCCAGCCCCTGCACGGCCGCGTGGACCGCAATCCGGACGGCACGTTCACCTACCGCGCCGACGCCAACTACAACGGCACCGACACGTTCACCTACCGCGTGAACGACGGTGCGCTGGACAGCGGGGTGGCCACGGTGACGATCACCGTGCGGCCTGTCAACGACGTGCCGCTCGCCATCGACGGGGCCGCGCAGACCGCGGAAGACGTGCAGCTGGCGATCGACCTGCGGCCGCTCGGCTCGGACGTCGAGGACGGCACGCCGGTGCCGGTCATCCTGGACGGCCCCGCGCATGGCGTGCTGGTCGCGAACGCCGACGGCACGTACACCTACCGGCCGGATGCGGACTACTTTGGCGCGGATGCGTTCACTTTCGCCATGGACGACGGCGATGGCTCCCGCAGCAACGCGGCCACGTTCCGGATCACCGTCACGCCGGTGAACGACGCGCCCCGCCTCGACGACGTCGCCCTGGCCACCGACGAGGACGTGTCCGCCACCGGGAGCCTGCTGGCCGGCGCGCGCGACATCGACAGCGCCAGCCTCGTGCCGGTGCTGCTCGCACAGGCGAGCCACGGCACGGTCACGTTCACGGCCGAAGGCAACTTCGTCTACGTGCCGGACGGGAACTTCTACGGGACCGACAGCTTCACCTACCTGGTCTCGGACGGAGAGCTCTCCAGCAACGCCGCGACCGTGACGATCGTCGTCGCTCCGGTGAACGACCTGCCGGTCGCGCAGGACCGGACGCTCGCCACCGGCGAAGACACGTCGCTGGCCTTCGATCCGCGCCGCTTCGGCAGCGACGTCGAGGACCTGCAGCTCGCGGTGGAGATCGTCGACGGCCCCGTGCACGGGACACTCGCGCCCCAGGGTGACGGCAGCTACGTCTACGTGCCGGATGCGGACTGGAACGGGGAAGAAGTCGTGCGCTTCCGCCTCGTGGACAGCGAAGGCGGCCGGAGCAACGTCGCCACCGTCCGCATCGTGGTCGCCGCGGTCAATGATGCGCCGGCCTTGCAGGGACAGGCGCTGGAACTGCCCGAGGACGGCACGCTGTCCGGCAACGTCCTGGACCGTGCCACGGACATCGACAGCGCGCTGCTCCAGTCCGTCCTGGAACAAGGTCCTGCGCACGGCACGGTGGCGCTGAACGCCGATGGCAGCTTCAGCTACCGCCCCGACGGGGACTACTTCGGCGCCGACGTGTTCACCGTCCGCGTGACCGATGGCAGCCTGTACTCCGGCGTCGCGACGATCGCGATCCAGGTCCTGCCCGTGAACGACGCACCCGTGCTGGGCGACCAGGCAGAGACGGTGGCCGAGGACCATGCCCTCGCCGGCAACCTGCTCGCGACCGCGTCCGACGTCGACGATGTCGCGCTGGGCGCATCCATCGTCGCCGGCCCGGCACACGGGACGCTGACGGTCGCCGCCAACGGCACCCTCCGCTACACGCCGGATGCGAACTGGTACGGCACGGACAGCTTCACGTGGAGCGTCTCCGACGGCACCGCGGCATCGCGCACGGCGACCTTCGCGATCACCGTCGATCCGGTGAACGACGTGCCGGTGGCCTCGGACTGGATGCTGCTGACGGACGAAGACACGGCGGCTGGCATCGATCTCCGCACCCTCGGCACCGACGTCGAGCAGGAAACGCTCACGCCCCAGCTGGTGTCCGGGCCGCACAACGGAAGCTTCGTGCTGCAGGCGGACGGCAGCTACGTCTATACGCCGGCGGCGAACTGGTCGGGTGACGACCGGGTCGTGTTCGCGCTGCGCGATGCTTCCGGCGCCCTCGGCACACCGGCGACTCTGCTGCTGCGCGTGGTGCCGGTCAACGACGCCCCGACCGCCAGCGACCTGTCGCTCACGGTCGATGAGGACCAGGCCGTCTCCGGCAGCCTGCTCGCGGCGGCGCAGGACGTCGACAGCGTTGCCCTGCAGGGCACCGTGGCGACCGGTCCCGCCCACGGCACGCTGGTGGTGAATGCCGACGGGACCTTCACCTACACCCCCGACGCCGACTTCCACGGCACCGACGCCTTCACGTACCGCGTCGGCGACGGCGCGCTGGCGTCGCAGCCTGCCACCGTCACCGTCACGGTGACGCCGGTCAACGACGTGCCGCTCGCTTTCGACCAGGCGCTCGCGCTGGACGAAGACGACAGCGTCGTGTTCGACCTGCGTGGCTTCGGGCGCGATGTCGAACCCGGCGCGCTGCTGCCGGAGATCGTCGGGGGGCCGGACCACGGCACGCTCGCACTGGGCGAAGACGGCCGCTACGTCTACCGACCCGCGGCGAACTTCCACGGCGAAGACCAGGTCTTCTTCCGGCTGCGCGACACCGAAGGCGGCACCAGCAACCTCGCCACGCTGTGGCTGACGGTGCGCCCCGTCAACGACGCGCCCGTCGCGGAGCCGATGGCGATCACGCTGGCGGAGGACGGCACGGTGTTCATCGCCGTGAGATCCCGCGACATCGACGGCGACCCCGTCACGTTCACGGCCACCGGGGCCTTGCACGGCACGCTGGTGCACGAAGCGGACGGCAGCTACCGCTACACGCCCTTCGCGGACTACTTCGGGGCCGACAGCTTCAGCTACACGCTGAGCGACGGAACGCTGTCCAGCACCGCGGTCGCCAGTCTCACGATCACGCCGGTCAACGACGCTCCCGTGGCCGCCGGCGAGACCGTCCACGTGGACGACGTGGGCACCGTGCGCATCGACCTGCTGGCCAACGACACGGACGTGGACAACACCCGCGAGCAGCTGCAGCCGGTGATCGTCACGCAGCCTGCGCACGGCACGCTGACTCTCAACACGGACGGCACCGTCACGTACAAGCCCACCAACCGTTACTGGGGCCCCGACAGTTTCAGCTACGTGGTGAGCGACGGCCAGCTGCAGTCGAGCCCGGTCACGGTGGCCATCGACGTGATCCGCACCAACCGCGATCCCGAGTTCACGAGCGCGCCGCCCGCGGTGATTCACCTGGAGACCAACTACGCCCCCGGCGACAGCGTCTGGCAGGTGGCGGGCACCCAGGGCAAGACCACGGCGAGCTTCACGCTGTCGCAGCGCGAGTCCACCATGAAGGACGAATTCGGCTACTTCGTGGTCGACGACGCGCAGGGCCGCATCGGCAACCTGCTGCCGGGCGACCCCGGATATGCGGCGGCGGCCCTGTCGCTGTCCCGGTCCACCAGCATCTTCGCCGGCAGCGCGGCGTCGGGCATCACGCACGCCCGCCAGCTGCCCGCCGGCCGGTACCTGGGCTTCTACCTGGTGCAGGATGCGAGCGCGGGCTACTGGCGCACGAAGAACAGCGCGAACCAGGTCGGCAACGGGCCGCTCGCCTTCTTCAGCTTTGCGCAAGCCAACCCGGACGGTTTCGACCATCTGCGTGCCACGCTCGGCGGCAATGGCGTCCTCTCGCTGCGTTGGGAGGACCTCACTGGCGGCGGCGACCAGGACTTCAACGACATGGTGATCAACGCACGCGGCCTTGCCAGCGCCCGCGATGGCCTGATCGCGCGGCTGGACTACGACGCCGATGCACGCGACGCGGACGGCGATGTCCTCAGCTACTCGCTCGCGGATGCGCCGGACGGCGCAAGCATCGACCCGGCGACGGGCCGCGTGACCTGGGCGACGGCTACGACCGGCACGTACAGCTTCAGCGTGCTGGCCAGCGACGGCCGCGGCGGCTCCTCCACGCAATCGTTCACGCTCACCGTGGAAGGCCCCAACACCGCTCCAGTGGCGAATGCCGACAGCGGTGCGGGCGGCGAAGATGCGGTCGTCCGCCTGAACCTGTTGGCCAACGACACGGACGCGGACGCCGACACCCTGGCCGTGGAGATCCTCACGCAGCCGCAGCACGGCACGCTCACGCGCAACGCCGACGGGACCTACAGTTACCTGCCGCAAGCGAACTGGTACGGCACCGAGACCTTCACCTATCGCGTGAACGACGGCACCGCGTGGTCCGCGGCGACGACGGTGACGCTGAACATCGCGCCGGTGAACGACGCACCGACGGCCTTCAACGCGAGCTACACGCTGGAAAAGGGCGGCAGCATCCGCGTCCGGCTCGACGGCCTCGTGGAGGACGTGGACAGCAACTGCCTCACCATCACGGTGAGCCGGCCGGCGCACGGCACGCTGTCGCGCAACCTGGATGGCAGCTACACCTACCGTCCCGCCACGGGGTTCACCGGCATCGACACCTTCACCTATACGGTGAGCGACGGTTCGCTCAGTGCTTCCGGCGTGATCACGCTGGTCGTGGTGGCCAGGCCCGCGAGCCCGCCGCCGTGCGGCGATTCCAGCGCGACGATCACCGTGCAGTCGTCCGAGGGCAGCACCAGCCTTGCGGAAACGGAGCCCGTCCAGTACCTCGTGCTGAACGCCGGGCCCGACGCGGCCAGCGCGGCGGCCGGCGTACCGGTCGACTGGTCGCAGGTCACCGACCTGGGATCGCTGCCTGGAAGTGGGACCGCCGACAGTGCATGGCTTGCAGACCTGCTCGGGGCGGGCGAGGACGTGGACCTGGTCCGCCTGGCGCAACTGGTGGGGCTGAGCCTGCGGATGGACCAGGAGTGAGCGGACCAGCCCACCGCAACGCGCGGTGGGCTAGTCGCTCTTGCCCGTGAAGCCCATGCGCTCGCCCGTGCGCCGGTCGTGCTTCAGCGTCTGCATCCGCACGCGCCGGTTGTGCGCCTCGGCGCGGGCCTGCGTGTAGCGCGCCAGCAGCTTCAGCAGCCACGCGGGCAGGCGGCCGCTGCGCCGCGCCACGGCCCGCGCCACCGCCTGCAACGGCTGCCCGAACCGCACGAACACCTCGTCGTCCACGCACACGATCGCCTCCACGGTGCCCGGCTGCCCCTGCCGCGCGGAGCGGCCGAACAGCTGGCGGTCCACGCGCGCGCTTTCGTGGAACTCCGTGAGGATCACGTGCAGGCCGCCTGACGCGAGCACGTCGGCTTCCGGCTTGATGTCGGTGCCGCGACCGGCCATGTTGGTGGCGACCGTGATGCGGCCGCGGCCGCCGGCCTGCGCCACGGCCTCCGCTTCGGCCTGGTCCTGGCGCGCGTTCAGCACGGTGTGCGGCACGCCCTCGTCCTCCAGCAACCTGTCGAGGATCTCCGACGCCTGCACCGAGCGCGTACCCACCAGGACGGCGCGTCCGGCCGCGGCGAGTTCCGCCGCACGCGCCGCCACGGCGGCCCAGCGCGCGTCGTCGGTGGCGTGGCACGCATCGCGCAGGCGCAGACGCCGGCCCGGCTTGTGCGTCGGCACGGGCAGCACCTCCAGGTCGTAGGTGCCTTTCAGTTCCGCGGCGATCTCGCGCGCCGTGCCCGTCATGCCGCCCAGGAGCAGGTAGCGGCGGAAGAAGCGCTGGTACGTCATCTGCGACAGAGTCTTGCGCTGGCCGGTGATCTCCGCGCCTTCCTTGGCCTCGATCATCTGGTGCAGCCCGCGCTCCCACGAGCGGTCCGGCATCACGCGGCCGGTGAACTCGTCGACGATCTGCACCTTGTCCTCGGCGATGATGTAGTGCTGGTCGCGGTGGAAGCAGTGCAGGGCGGACAAGGCCTTGTGGATCAGTTCCCGCCGCCACACGGCGGAGCGCCACACGCCGGGCAGGCCCACCGTCCATTCCGTCATGTCCGCTTCCGCGGCCGCGTTCAGGTACAGCTGCTGCCCGCCCTTGTGCTCGAAGTGCTCGCCCTCGCGCATGCGGCGGGCGAAGGCGATCGCCTGCTGGTACAGCTCGGCGCCCAGCTCGTCGGGCAGCGTCTCGGAGATGATCAGCGGCGTGCGCGCCTCGTCGATCAGCACGCTGTCGGCCTCGTCGATGATGGCGAGGTGCAGGCCGCGCAGCAGCACCGGCAGGCGCGCCGCGCCCGTCGCATACGCGCGCAGCCGGACGTGCGCGTCCAGCGTGCCCTTCGTCGCGATGCGGTCCTTCAGGTAGTCGAACACCAGTTCCTTGTTCGACACGTAGGTGATGTCGCGCGCGTACTGCGCACGGCGGGTGTCCGGCTCCATGTCGCCCTGGATCACGCCGACGCTCAGGCCGAGGAAGTCGAACAGCGCGCGGTTCTCCTCCGCGTCACGCTGCGCGAGGTAGTCGTTGACGGTCACCACGTGCACGGCGGCACCGGTCGCGGCGCCCACCGATGCGGCCAGACCCGCCGTGATCGTCTTGCCCTCCCCCGTGGCCATCTCGCCGACGTAGCCGTGCAGCAGCGTCCAGCCGCCCATCAGCTGGACGTCGTGGTGGCGCTTGCCGAGCGCGCGGCGCGAGGCCTCGCGCGCGCCGGCGAAAGCGCGGGCGAGCAGCACGTCGGTGAAGCCTTCCTTGGCCATGCGCGCGCACTGCGCGCGGAAGTCGGCCCGCAAGGCCGCGTCGTCCAGCGCCTGCACTGCGGCCTCGTGGCGGCCAGCCGCGCGCACCACCGCGTCCCACGGCATGCCGCGGCGCGGCAGCGCGGGCAGCCGCGCCAGCGCGCCGCGCAGCCATGCTTCCGCCGCGAGCTCGCGCACGTCCTTGCGTTCCAGGTAGACGCCGTCGCCCACCGTGATGCCCTTGCCCTTCACCAGGGCGCCCACCATCGCCATACCGCTACACCGTGAACCGGCTGAGGAACAACTGCCGCACCCGCCGCCATCCTTGCACCCCCAGCGGCTCCGGCACGTGGCTGAAGCGCACGTGCACGCGCTCGCCGAAGGCGCTGGGTGCGGTCCCGGGCGGCAGTTGCAGGTCGAAGATGAAGACGCGTTCCAGCGGCTTCGTGCCTTGGGCGTCCTGCGGGTCCGTGGCGATCGGGCCGCCATTGGCCACGGCCAACGCGGGCGTCGGCAACTCCTGGACGCCGGCCGCGGCCTCGCGCAGGATCGCGCTGGCATGCACCTGTTCCACCGATTCGGACAGGCGCAGCTGCGCGGCCCGGAAGCGCTTGCGCACGAGGTCGATGTCGGCCTGCTGCACGGCCACGCGCGCGACCAGCTCGCGCGGCTCCAGCACGTGTCCGAGCAGCTCGCCCTGCTTGTAGAACTGGCCGGGCATGTCCAGCGGCTTGGCGGCGGTGAGCACGCCGTCCGCGCCGGCCACCACGACGAGCCTGGCGTGGCGCTGCTGCGCCCGCGCGAGCTGCACTTCCTCCTGCTGCAGCTGGCGCTTGGCGATCTCCGCCTTGGCCGGCTGCGTGAACTGGTCGGCGTGCAGCCGGGCGCGCGCCTCGTCCACCTTCGCCTGCGCGACTTCCAGTTCGGCGGTGAGCAGCGGGTCTTCCAGCACGATGACGGGCGTGCCGCGCACGACCGGCGTGCCCGGCGGAACCAGCCAGCGCGCGAAGAAGCCGTTCGCGCCCGCGCGCAGCAGCGACTGCTCCGGCAGCCAGACGACGCCGGTGGCCTGCGTGCGCGAAGGCACGGGCACCGCGAACGCAAAGAGCAGCACGCCCGCAACGAGGCCCATGCTGATGCGCAGGGCGCGCTGCCGCCTGCGTTCCAGCGCCGGGTCGTACAGCACGAAGCGCGCCGCCTTCCACAGCGGCACGCACACGAGGCCGAACGCCGTCCACAGCGCGATCAGCACGCCGAAGATGAAGAAGTGCGACGCGATGAACAGCGCGATGCCCAGCGTGATGAACACGCGGTAGCACCACGAGAGCACGGTGTAGGCGAGCAGGAAGCGACGCTCCGCCGGGCTCTCGTGCGGCGGCTCCTGGTCCGGGAGGCCGAACACGTGCCGGTTCCAGAGGTACTGCAGCAGCTTCTGCCCGCGCTGCGCCAGGTTGGGCATCTCCAGCAGGTCGCACAGGATGTAGTACGCGTCGTAGCGCAGCAGCGGGTTGCCGTTCACCACGATGGTCGAGACGCCCGCGACCACCATCACGTTGAAAGCGATGGCGCGCACCAGCCCCGGCTCGACGCTCACCCACACGTACATCGCCAGCGCCGCGACGAAGAGTTCGGCCAGCATGCCCGCGGCACCGACGATCGCGCGCCGCCACTTGGAGCGGAAAGAGGACGAGGACGACGCATCGACGTAAGGCGCCGGCGCGAACACCAGCAGCATCAGCCCCATCTCGTGCACCCGCCCGCCCCAGGCGCGCGCGGCGAACCCGTGCCCCAGCTCGTGCAGCAGCTTGACCACCGGGAACACGGCGGCCATCACCCACAGGTTGCTGGTCGCGAGCACCTGGTCGGCGAGGTTGTGCGTGAGCTCGCCGCCGTGCCGCGCGCCGAGCAGCGCCGCGGGCAGCACCACCGCCAGCCAGAGCAGGGCGCCGAAGGGCGTGAAGATCCAGCGCAGGCGGTCCACCCAGCGCCCGAGGAAGGCATCGGGATTGACCAGCGGCAGCTTCAGGCTGGTGGGCTGCAGCAGCCACTGCTTCCAGGTCTGGTTGCGGCGCTTGCGGTAGCGCAGCAACAGCAGCGAGGCATCGGGCACCACGTCCGGCTGCAGCAGGTCCGCCGCGTGCAGCTGCACGAGCAGCTGCACCACCTCGTCCTGCGTCGGGATGTCGCGGCCGGCGTGCACCGCCTCGCTGGACCGGCACAGGCCGTCCCAGAGTTCCTGCACGGTCTGCCGGCCGTCCATGCGCGTGACGAACTCGTACGCGGTTCCGGAGAGCCGGTGGAACTTGCCGCCGGCCGGGTCGGACACGACGTACCAGACCTGGCCGCGGTACACGTGGCGCTCCACGCGGGCCTGCGCCAGGAGCTGGGGGCGCAGCTCGGCGACGCTGTGCCAGGAGGCGCTGAAAAGCGGTCGGCCCATGCGCGCCTCAGGGCAGCCAGGTCCACAGCTGCAGGCGCAGCCAGTCGGTGAAGCTGCGCGTGAGCACGGTCCAGAGGCGCAGCTCGCGCGTGGCCACCTTGCCCACGCCTTCCATGCCGGGGCGCAGGCGCTCGTCGGCGCGCAGCAGCTTCGCCTCCACGCGGAAGAAGTTGCGGCCGTCCTGCGTGGTCGCCACCGGCGTGACCTTGGTCACCGTGAAGGGCATCGCGTCCTCGGTCAGGCCGGCGATCAGCAGCTCGCCCTCCTGCCGCGCCTGCACGTAGCGGATGTCGCGCTCGTCCACCTGCAGGATCACCCGGTAGCTTTCCAGCGGCGCGATCTCGAACAGCTTCTTGCCCTGTTCCACCGGCGCGCCGATCTGCTGGCTCAGGTCGCCCGAGACGATCACGCCGTCGTAGGGCGCCGTGATGGCGGAGCGGCGCAGCTTCTCGCTCGCGAGCTTCACCTGCGCCTCGGCCTGGTTGAACTGCGCCTGCGCGATCTGCAGCGTGCTGATCTCGCGGCTGGCCAGCGCCTCGCGCACCTTGCGCTCGTACTGGTCGCGCTCGCTGTTCCACTTCTCCAGTTCGGCCTTGAGGTCGCGGTCGTCCAGGCGTGCCAGCAGCTGGCCGCTGCGCACGGTGTCGCCCGCGCGCACCGGCGCCTCGGCGACGAAGCCCTCGAAGGGCGCGGCGGCCACGCGCTGGGTCTCGCCCTCGATCACGGTCTTGGCCGAGACGCGGTAGGTCACGGGCACGAGCGCGAGCACCGCCACCGTGATCGCGATGGCAGCCGTCGCGGCCTTCCACACCAGGTGCCGCGGACCGAAGATCTTCGTCGCGACCTGCCTGCCGGCGTCCGCCCCCTTGGAGAGTGCGCCCTGGTCCGCGCGCCGCTTGTCCTCGATGATGGAAGGCAGCATGGCGGCGAACGCCAGCAGCCAGGCCAGTTCCTCCCCGGTGCAGAGGCGCTCGCCGTGCCACTCCAGCGTCAGCACGCCCACGCAGCGCACGCCCAGCATGAGCGGCACGGAGGCGACGCTCGAAGCTTCGTGTTCCGCCCGCAGCGCATCGTGCCGCGGTGCCGGGGCCACGCCGGGCGCGGGACTCTCCTCCTTGCGCTCCGCGGCCGCGACCAGCGGCGGCACCACGATGGGCGCCGCGTTGTCGTACGCCTCCTCCATCGCCGCGACGTACGCCTGCGCGAGGGCGGAGTTGCGCTCGATCCAGGCCGTGTCCGAGAGCACCTTCAGCTCCACGGCTTCGTGGCGCGCGAGGCCGATGCCCACGCGGGCGCAGCCCAGGCGCCGCGAGATGTCGTTGGCCACCTCGAACAGGATCTCGTGCAGCTTGCCCGGGCGCAGGGCCGTGGCCACCGATTCCATGACCGACAGGATGCGGGCGCTGCGCGTGGTGGCCTGCTCCGTGTCGCGCCGCTGCAAGGCCTCGAGCACCCAGCCCAGGCCCCAGTGCAGGTGGCGCAGCAGCTCGGTGGCCCGTGCCGGGTTGGGCAGCATCTCCAGCACCACGGCGCCCGCGACGCGGTCGCCCATCAGCACCGGATACCCGATGCGGCTCACCGGCACGAAGGGCGCCGGCTTCTCGCCATCCTGGGCCGGCGGCGGCTGCGTGACGTGGTCGATGAGGCCGCGGCGCTCGCCCACGGCGCGCTGCAGCGTGGGCGTCAGGCGGGAGAGGTCGGCATCCGCGGAGGGCCAGACGGCGATGGGCAGGAGGCTGGCGCCGGCATCGCCCTGCACCAGCAAGGCGGCGGCGCGGACCTCGGGGAAGCGGGCGCACACGACTTCGAGCCAGCCGCGGAAATAGGCCTGCGGCGTCCGTGCCGTGACGAAGGCGGTCCAGGGCTCCCCGCTGGCGGGAGACGGCGCAGGTGCCTGGCGGGCACCGGTCTCCCTCGCGGGAGCCCCGGCGGTCGTCGCGCTCATGTGGTCATCCCCCCTGGAACGGGAGAATAGTCGAGCGGGACGCACAGGGGAAGGGGCCGGAAGGAGGGGGCCGGAGCCGGGTTCGCGCCGGCCCGCGCGGAAGTCCTAGGGCTGTTGCGACACCGGCTGCGCCGCGGGCGGCCGTGCCGCGTCGAGGGCGACGGCGGTCGCCACCAGCTTCTCCCTGGCCGCTGCAGTTCGTGGCGCGCCGATCGCGATGCGGGCCGGGTCCAGCCCCAGCCGGACCACGTGCTCCTGCATGGCCCGGGCGCGGGCCTGCGCGAGTTCCTGCAGCTGCGCGTCGGTCACGGCGACCTCGCGCGCGAGGCGCTCCAGCAGTTCGGCGTGGAGGGCCGAGGGCGGCCCCGCATCCCGCTCGCCGAACCGCCGTCCAAGCCGCTCGACGAAACTGCTTTCCAGCACCCGCGTGACCGCCCCGGCCTCCTTGCCCCGGTAGCTGGCGCGGAGCTGCTCGTACGCGGGCTTGCCCGCTTCGCGCGCATACCGGTCCTCCAGCCAGGTCTGCACCTTGTGGTGGTTGATGTCCACGGGGCCCGGCGCCTCGCCGGGCGCGAGCTGCACCCCCGCGACCGCCGCGGCCTCGCGCCGCATCGCCGCGTCCTGCAAGGCCTTGCGGTCCGCATCGGGGTCGTACCCGGGCTCCAGGCGCACGGTCAGGGCGGGCCGCTTCGCCAGCGCGTCGGCGAGCAGCTTCAGCTTCTCCTGCTCGGGCGGCAGCAGGACGCTGCTGCCCGGATCGAAGCCGGCGGACTCGAAGCGCTCCGCATTGCCGCCCAGCAGCGCGCCGAGGGCGCGGAAGGGCGCCGTCACGATCTTCGTGAGGACGTTGACGATCGCCTTCCAGACGATCGCGCCGTAGCTGAACTGCGGATCGTCCAGGCTGCCGGACACCGGCAGGTCGAGGTCGATCACGCCGTTGCTGTCCTCCAGCAGCGCGATGGCGAGGTCCAGCGGCAGCTTCATCGCGCCGGGGCTCTCCACGGGCTCGCCGAGCCTGAGGCGGTTCACCACGAACTTGTTCGTGCCGGCGAGCTGCCGCTGCCGGATCTTGTATTCGAGGTCCACCGAGAGGCGGCCCGAGGTGATGCGCCGGCCCGCGAACTTGCCCGAATACGGCGTCAGGCGCGTCATCTCCAGGTTGCGGAAGGCCAGCGTGACGTCGGTGAACGCGGTCGCGTGGAAAGGCTGCAGGGTGCCGCGGATGCGCGCGGAGCCGTACTCGTCCACCTTGCCATCCAGCTCGAGCTGCGCGACGGCCGACGGGTCGGTGGACAGGCCCGTGACCACCCCGCCCAGTTCCTGCATGCGCGTGCCGAAGCGGGGCGTGAGGGAGAGGTCGGCGAATTCGGCGTTGGCGTCCACGATGCGCAGGCGCTCGACGACGAGGGGGAAGGGCGCGGACGCGCTCGCCGCCGCCGCCGCGGGTTGCACCGGTGCGTCGCGCCGGATGCGCTGCAGGTTGAGGCTCTGGTCCTCGAAGATGATGACCTTGCCGAAAGGCTGCAGCGCCACCAGTTCGCCGACGTGCGCGCGGTCGGGCCCCAGCGAGACCCGCAGCGAGCCGGACGAGAGCTTCCGCCAGCCGAGGAAGGCCTCGCCCGAATCCTCCTCGGTGATCGACAGGTCGTCCAGCGAGAAGCCGCCGGCGTAGGTGAGCGCGGTGCCGGACGCGGCGGGCGCGAAGGACAGCTTGCCGGCCGTGGCGATGGACCCCGTCTGGAGGTCCAGCTTCGCGAAGCGGTTCACGTAGGGCGCGAAGGGCTTGAGCGAGAAGCCCGTCACGCGCAGGTCCAGCTGCCCGGAGGCCTTCGCCGGGACGACGCTGCCTTTCGCCTCGAAGCGGCCGCCCTGCTGCACGGCGAAGCGGGCCTGCACCGGCAGGGGGTGCGCGAAGTCGAGGTCCACGTCGCGCAGCTCGATCGCGCCCTGCTGCAGGTCGAGCGTGACCGGGGTGGCGGGCGTCGCGTCCACGAAGCGCAGCTGCAAGTCCTCGAGACGCACGAGCGCGACCCGCAGGTCCGGTGGTGCCCCTGCGGGACCTTGCTCCACGACACCCTCCTTGCGCAGGATCTCCGTCCAGTTCAGCCGCTCCTGCCTGTCGCGCTCCACGGAGGCACTGGCGCCCGCGAGGTGCACCTCCGCGACGCGCAGCGTGCCCGCGGGCAGCTGCAGTTGCGCTCCCTTGATCGCACCTTGCCGCATCCGCACGACGGGCTCGCCGCCGGAGCGCAGCTGCACCGGCCCCAGCGCGACTTCCAGCGGCGCCACCACCAGCGACGCCGTGCCGTCCAGCGTGCCTTCGACGGCCGCGGAAAGGGCGAGGCCTTCCACCTCCGCCGACAGCGGCGTCGCATAGGTCCGGTCGGTCCAGCGCGCCTTCCAGCCGGCGAGGCGGATGTCGGCGACGGCCAGCTTCCATGGCGCGCCCGGCGCCGGCGCATCCCCGTTGCCCCGCGCATCCGCGGTCCACAGCCCGCGCCAGTCGACCTGCCCGTGCGCGTCCCGCGCGGCGGCCAGCGTGCCGCCATCGAGCTTCAGCGCGCCCACGCGGATCTCGCGGCGCAGCAGGTCGAAGGACGCATCCTCGACGCGCGCTTCGCCCACCTGCAGCAGCGGATCGCCGCCACCGCGCGGCGCGATGGTGAAGCCGCGGACCACGGCGCGCGCGCCGGAGACCTCGAGCGAGGCCACGTCCGCCTTCGCGCTCGTGCGCAGCATCGCGAAGCGGTAGCGCAGGGCCACGTCCAGCGTGCCCGCCGGCTCCGCGTCGAGCGCGCCGGCCAGGGCGCGCGCCACCTTGTCGACACGCGCGCCTTCCAGCGCGAGTTCGCCGTGCGACTGCAGCGGGTTCAGCGCCACGTCGCCCTTCCACCGGAGCGTGCCGCCCTGCTCCGCGAGCTTCGCGGCCAGGAGGTAGCCGCCGCGGTCCTCCGGGAGGGTGGACAGCCCTTCCAGCTCGAGCCCGAGGGGAGCGAATGCCGCCTGGAAGGGCTCGCCGGGACGGTCCGCATCCGTGTAGAGGATGTCGCCCTCGGCCATGCGCAGGTGGTCGACGAGGACGCGTGCCATGGCGTCCGAGGGCGGCCCCATGCGCTCCCGGACCCGGGCGGCGAGCGCGCCCCAGTTCAGGGTGCCACCGCGCCGCACCTCCACGCGCACCTGGGGACGGTCCACCTGCAGTGAGCGGATGCGCCAGGCCCAGCGGGCGAGGCCCGCGGACTCCACGTCCGCGTACAGCTGGGCGAAGCCCGCAAGCAGGCGGCCGTCCGGCTCGGCCAGCACCAGCCCGTGCACGCGCAGTTCCAGGGTGAGCGGGTTGAATTCGACCCGCTCCGCCGCGAGGCGGCTGGCCAGCATCCGTTCGCCGGCCCAGGGCAGCAGCTTGCGGGCGAGCGGGTCGACGAGGAAGAAGCCGGCGAGGAGGTACAGCGCGAACAGGCCCGCTGCGATGCGCAGCAGCCTGCTGCGCAGCATCTTCGACAGGTAGCGTCCCATGGCAGCGCAGGATGCGCGCGGCGGCCGCGGCCGGCCATGGGACTTTCGTGCCGGACGGCGGGTAACGAATTCCTACCGGCGGGGCTAGAGGGCGCCGGTGCGGGAGAGGATGGGGAACAGCTTGCCCAGGCCGCTGGCCATGACTTCCACCGCCAGCGCGGCGAGGATCAAGCCCATCAAGCGCGTCATCACGTTGATGCCGGTGCGGCCGAGCGCACGCGCGATCGGGTGCGCGAGCGAGAAGCACAGCGCCGTCACGAGGCCCACCACCACGCCGTAGCCGACCAGCGTGCCCAGTTCCCACCAGCTCCTGGCGCGGTCGGCGTAGATCACCACCGCGGACATCGTCGCGGGCCCGGTCAGCAGCGGGATCGTGAGCGGCACGACCGCGATGCTCGCGCCCATCGCGGCCTTCTCCGCGCCTTCGCTCACGTCCGTGCTCGCGGGCTTCACTTCGGCCGGCTTCGCGTTGAGCATGTTGAGCGCGCTGGTGAGCAGCAGCATGCCGCCGCCCACCTGGAAGCTCGCGAGCGAAATGCCGAAGAACTCCAGGATGGCGACGCCGAACAAGGCGCTGGCCGCGATCACGAGGAAGGCCGTGAACGAGGAGACCCACACCGTGCGCGCCCGCGCCTCGGGCGAGAGGCCCTCGGTGTAGTGGATGAAGAAGGGGACGATCGCCAGCGGGTTGACGATGGCCAGCAGCGTGACGAGCGGCTTGAACTCCATCAGCCGACGGCCGGGTGGCGCCGCCCGAACATCCCGTAGCCCTCCATCTCCAGCACCTTGTCGCCGTCCTGGTTGAACAGCTCCCAGCGCGAACGCACGAGGCCGGTGTCGGGCCGCGACTTGAGCGGACGCGACTCGAGGATGGTGTGCCGCAGGCTCAGCTGGTCGTTCGGGTACACGGGCTTGAGCCACTTCAGGCTCTCCAGCCCCGGCGACCCCTTGCTGGCGGAGTGCCGCAGCATGTTGTCCACGGTGAGGCGCATCGCGAGGCAGGCCGTCTGCCAGCCGCTGGCCGCCAGCGCGCCGAACATCGACTGCCGCCCCGCCTCCTCGTCGAGGTGGAAGGGCTGCGGGTCGTACTTCGCGGCGAACTCCTTGATCTCTTCGGCCGTCACCGAGGTGGTGCCGAGGTCCCGGACGGTGCCGGGCTGCAGGTCTTCCCAGTAGAGCGTGATCGCCATCAGCGGCCTCCGGAGACTTCGACGAGGGACATGGTGGTGTAGCTCGCTTCCGGCGAGAGCAGCCAGAGGATCGCATGCGCCACTTCTTCCGCGGTGCCGCCGCGCTGCATGGGGACCTGGTGCGACAGCTCGCGCACGCGGTCGGGAAGTCCGCCGGACGCGTGGATCTCGGTCTCGATGAGCCCGGGCCGCACGGCGTTCACGCGGATGCCGTCGGCCGCGACCTCCTTGGCGAGGCCGATGGTGAACGCGTCGATCGCGCCCTTGGCGGCGGCGTAGTCGACGTACTGGCCAGGCGCGCCCAGCCGCGCTGCCGCGCTGGAGAGGTTGACGATGGCGCCACCGCGCCCGCCGTGTCTCTTGCCCATGCGCTTCACCGCCTCGCGCGCGCACAGGACGCTGCCGATCACGTTGATGCCGAACATGCGCTCCAGGCGCGCGACGCTCATGTCCTCGACGCGCGCGGGGCGGTCCACGACGCCGGCGTTGTTGACGAGGGCGGTGAGCCGCCCGAGCTGGGCGTCCACCTGCGCGAACATCTCCAGCACCTGCGACTCGTCCGCGACGTCGGCGCGCACGGCGATCGCCTGCCCGCCCGCGTCGCGGATCGTGCGCACCACCTCGTTCGCGGCCGCTTCGTTGCTCGCGTAATTCACGGCGACGGCATAGCCTTTGCGCGCCGCCAGGACGGCCGTGGCGGCACCGATGCCGCGGCTGCCGCCGGTCACCAACAGGACTTCGCTCACGCTTCTCCTCCACTGCCGCGTTGCGGCGGTCGTGCCGCCATTAGATCAAAAGCAATGGATTGACGCCGCCCGTGCCATCGGGGAAGCTCGGCGCCTCGCATTGCACAGGAGACCGACATGGGTCAGAACACAGAACTCAAAGCAGCCGATGGCCAGATGATCCCCGCGTACGTCGCCCAGCCCCAGGGCCAGCCCAAGGGGGGCATCGTCGTGATCCAGGAGATCTTCGGCGTCAACTCGCACATCCGTTCGGTGGCGGACGGCTATGCCGCCGCCGGGTACCTCGCGGTCGCACCGGCCATCTTCCACCGCGTGCGGCCCGGCGTGGACCTGGGCTACCAGCCCGACGACATGACCGAAGGCATGTCGCTGAAGGCCGCCACCGAGGCGCTGCCCTCGCCCGGCATCATGCAGGACCTGCAGGCCGCGATCGACCACGCCGCGCAGGCGGGCAAGGTGGGCATCGTCGGCTACTGCTACGGCGGCCTGCTCGCCTGGCGCGCCGCCGCCACGCTGCGGGGCCTGAGCGCCGCCGTGCCTTACTACGGCGGCGGCAGCACCACGCCCGACGAGATCGCGCGCAAGCCCAAGGTGCCGGTGCTCGCGCACTTCGGCGACAAGGACAAGCACATTTCCGTGGAGAGCGTGGAAGCGTTCAAGCGCGCGCACCCGGAAGTCGAAGTCCACCTGTACCACGCGGACCACGGCTTCAACTGCGACCAGCGCGGCTCGTACAACGAGGCGGCGGCGAAGCTCGCGCGCGAGCGCACGCTGGCCTTCTTCGGCAAGCACGTCGGCTGATGCGCGGCTGGCTCGCCGCCGCCGGCGTCCTGCTCGCAACGGGTGCGGCGGCAGCCGACTACGCCGGCCCCATCTTCGATGCGCACCTCCACTACAACGTGGAGGCGTACGACGGGCCGCATCCGCTGGCCGACGCGCTCGCGCGCATGCAGCGCAGCGGCGTGCGCGCGGTGATCGCCAACTCGCGGCCGAACGAAGGCACGAAGCGGCTCGCGCAGGCTCCGCAGACGCGCCGGGCCGGCGTGACGGTCGTGCCCTTCGTGCGCCTGTACCGCAACCGCGCGGACTACGACAACTGGTTCCGCGACGAGACCATCCACGCGATGGTGCAGGAGGAGCTGGCCCGCGGCACGGCGGCCGGCCCTTATCGCGGCCTCGGCGAGTTCCACCTGTACGACGCGCAGAACGCCAACGGCCCGGTCGCGCGCAAGCTGATGGCGCTCGCCGAGGAGAAGGGGCTCGCGGTGCTGGCGCACGTCGACGACACCGCCGTCGACCTGCTGATGGCCCACACGCCGTCGAAAGGCGCGAAGGTCGGCCTGATCTGGGCGCACACCGGCATCGGCGGCGCGCCCGTCGCGCGCGTGGAGCAGCTCCTCGTGCGCTATCCGCGCCTCATGGGAGAGCTGTCGTACCGCCCCGGCCTCACGTGCGACGGCGGGAGCCTGTGTCCCGAATGGCGCGCGCTGGTGCTCAAGTACCCGGACCGCTTCCTGCTCGGCTCCGACACCTGGATCAACCAGCGCTGGGAAAGCTACGACGCCACCATGCGCGGCTACCGCACCTGGCTGGGCGACCTGCCGCCCGACGTCGCGCGGCGCATCGCGTGGGACAACGGAGCCAACCTGTTCGGACTGACGAAACCATGATGCAACTGCATTACTACCCCAGCACCGCCTCCATGATCCCGCACATCGTGCTGGAGGAACTGGGCGTTCCCTACGAGCGCGTGTTCGTCGACCGCACGCGCGACGCGCACAAGGCGCCGGACTACCTGAAGCTGAACCCGAACGGGCTCATGCCGGTGCTCGTGGACGGCGACCTGGTGCTCTACGAGACCGCCGCCATCGTGCTGCACCTGTGCGACACGCATCCGCAAGCGAAGCTCGCGCCGCCCGTGGGCACCGCGGAGCGCGCGCACTTCTACAAGTGGCTGATGTGGTGCAGCAATACGCTGCAGACCACGCTGCAGGCGTACTTCTATCCGGACCGCTGGGTGCGCGAAGGCAATGCGGAAGGCGCCGCGGAAGTGAAGCAGCGCATGCAGGGCAAGGTCGACGGCCTGCTCGACCAGCTCGAAGGCCTGCTGCAGTCGCACGGCGGACCGTGGATCCTCGGCAAGGACTACACGGCCCTGGACGCCTACGTCTTCACGCTGTGCCGCTGGACGCGCAACTTCCAGGGCCGCAAGGCGCGCGACCTGCCCGCGCTCGGACCCTACCTCCAGCGCGTGGCGCAGCGCCCGGCGGTGCAGCGGGTGTTCGCGGCCGAGGAGCTCTCAGCGCCCTTCTTCTAGCAGGCGCTGCAGCTCCAGCGCATTGCCGGCCGCCGCACCCGAGGCGGTGTTGTCGAAGATGCACCAGCAGTCCGCGCCCTCGGCCCGTGCGAGCTGCAGGCGCTGCGCCAGCGCCTGCAGCACCGGCGTCTCGTAGGAGGAGTAGTAGACGCGAGGCGTGCCGTGCAGGCGCAGGTAGACGAGGCCGGGCCACCCGCCCGGCGCACGGCCGGGATCGTGCCGCACGGGGTCCGCCAGCACGCGGGCGACCTGCAGCTCGCGCATCAGCGCATCGGCCTCCGGCTCGAACCACGTCGCGTGGCGCGGCTCCATCGCGAGCGAGCCCGGGAAGCGGGAACGCAGCAGCTCCAGGAAGGCCCGGGCGACCGCCGCATCGAAGGCGAAGCTGGGAGGCAGTTGCACGAGCAGGCACGCGAGCCTGGTGCCCAGCCCGCCAGCCTGTTCCAGGAACGCATCGAGCAGCCCTTCGCAATCCACCAGCCGCTTCTCGTGCGTGATCGTCTTCGGCAGCTTGGCGCAGAAGCGGAAGTCTTCCGGCACGCTCGCCGCCCACTTCTCGTACAGGCTGCGCTTGTGGGGACGGTGGAACGAGGAATTGATCTCCGCGACGGGGAAGCGCGTTGCATAGCGCGCGAGGTGGCTCGCGCCTTCACCGAACGCCTCCTGCACGTCGCGCGGCAGGCTCCAGCCGGCACAGCCGATGCGAATCACGGCTTGTCCCGCGTGCCGTTGCGCTTGTGCCGGGTCTGCTCCCGCAGTGCGTCCTCGATCTGCTTCGCGAGCGTCTCCGGCCGCGTGGCCTGCTCCAGGACGGCGATCTCCGGATCGTCTTCCTCGTACAGGCCCATCTTCTTGGCCATGCGGTCCAGCAGTTGCAGCATCTTGGTGTTCTCCTGCTCGGCGAGCAGGTTGATCTGCAGGTCCAGCTGGTTGCGGCGCTCCGACACGCGCATCTCGTAGTTCTGCGCGATCAGGATGAAGGACGACAGGAAGATCGCCTCCAGCGACACGCACAGGGTGAGGAAGGTGAAGGGGTAGGGGTCGAAGTGCGGCAGGTGCGGCAGCACGTTCCAGAGGAGCCACGCGCCGAAGATCACCGCGTGGATCCAGACGAAGGTGATGCTGCCGCAGAACTTCGCGACGAACTCCGCGATGCGGTCGGCCACCGTGCGGTGCGCCACGGCCAGGTCTTCCAGCCTGCGCATGGCGCGGACGTTCTCGCGCGTGACGTCGGCGACGCTGCGGGGCCGGCGGTAGCTGGAGTGCTCGTGGTTGCCGCCCGCGCCCACGTCAGCGCTCCGTCCTCGCGAGGTAGCGCTTGCGCCAGAACACGATGCCCAGCAGCACCGCGATCAGCCCCATGGCCGCCAGCGTCCACCAGAAGCCCGCCGCCTGGTGCGTGAGCGGCAGCAGCTCGAAGTTCATGCCGAAGATGCCCGCGATCAGGTTCAGCGGCAGGAAGATGGCCGTGAGCGCCGTGAGCGTGCGCATGATGTCGTTCGTGCGGTTGCCGACGGCGGAGAAGTGGATCTGCACCGCGGTCTCCGCGCCTTGCTCCATGCGGTGCACGTGGTGGGTCACGCGCTGGATGTGCTCGACGACGTCGCGTGCGCGCGCGAGCAGCGAGTCGAGCTCCGCCTGCGACATCCACGGCGGCGGCTGCTCGCGCTGCGTGTCCAGCCACTCCTGCATCGCGTCGTTCTGTTCCTCGCAGAGGTCCTGCAGGCCGTGCAGCGCATTGCGCGCGGTCATCAGCGCACCCCAGTCCGCCTCCACGCCGTGCTGCTTGGGAGCGAGCAGGTCCTGCTGCCAGCGGTCGATCTCGCCGCTCAGCACCTTGCGCAGGTCCAGGAAGTTGTCGACCATGACGTTGAGCATGCGCAGCATCAGGTCGGGCGCGCTCGCGGGCAGCCGGTTGCGCGCCGCCGCGCTCAGGCCCTCGGTCTGCAGCGCGTCCTTCAGGTAGCGCTCGATGAACGTGCGGGCCGCGAAGCAGCCTTCCGGGTGCACGGTGATCAGCAGCCGGTCGAACACGACGAAGCCCACCGCGCGCGTGCGGATGCGGTGGAACGCGGCGAGCGGCGCGTCCTTCGGCGGCCCGCTTCCCCCGAGCTCCGCGTTCACCTCGGCGTCCGTGGCCAGCCTGCGGAAGATGACCAGGTCGTAGACCGAGGTGTAGTCGTAGTGCGAAGGGTGGCCGCGGTTGCCGAGGTCCTTGATGTGCAGGTCGAGCAGCGGCGACCCGCCCAGGTGCGTGGCCGCGCGCTGCAGCACCGGCAGGTCCTGCTCCAGGTGCTCGCGTTCGAGGTAGATCCAGACGAAGCCGCCGTCCGGCGCGCGCTGGGGCAGGTGGTCCAGGAAACGCAGCGTGCCGGCGCCGAACTCGACGATCTGCACGCGATCAGGCTTTCAGGGCGCGCGCCGCATCCAGCGCGAAGTACGTGAGCACGCCGTCCGCGCCGGCGCGCTTGAACGCGAGCAGGCTTTCCATCATCACCAGGTCGTGGTCCAGCCAGCCGTTCTGCGCGGCGGCCTTGAGCATCGCGTACTCGCCCGACACCTGGTAGGCGAAGGTGGGGACGCGGAACTCGTCCTTCACGCGGCGCACGATGTCCAGGTAAGGCATGCCGGGCTTGACCATCACCATGTCGGCGCCTTCGGCGAGGTCCATCGCCACTTCGCGCAGGGCCTCGTCGGTGTTGCCGGGGTCCATCTGGTAGACCTTCTTGTTGCTCTTGCCCAGGTTGGCCGCGGAGCCCACGGCGTCGCGGAACGGGCCGTAGAAGGCGCTCGCGTACTTGGCGCTGTACGCCATGATGCGCGTGTGGATGTGGCTGTTGGATTCCAGCGCACCGCGTATCGCGCCGATGCGGCCGTCCATCATGTCGGAAGGGGCGACGATGTCGACGCCGGCCTGCGCCTGCGTGAGCGCCTGCTTCACCAGCACTTCCACCGTCTCGTCGTTCAGGATGTAGCCGGTCTCGTCGAGCAGGCCGTCCTGGCCGTGGCTGGTGAACGGGTCGAGGGCCACGTCCGTCATCACGCCGAGCTCGGGGAACTCCTTCTTCAGCGCCTGCACGACACGGGGCACGAGGCCCTCGGGATTCCAGGCCTCGCGGCCGTCGGGCGTCTTCAGCTTCGCGTCGATGACCGGGAAGAGCGCCAGGGCGGGGACGCCCAGCTTCATGCACTGCTCGGCGACGGGCAGCAGCAGGTCCAGGCTCACGCGCTCCACGCCCGGCATCGACGCGACCGCCTGCCGCTGCTTCTGGCCGTCGAGCACGAACACCGGGTAGATCAAGTCGTTCGCGGAAAGCGCGTGCTCGCGTACGAGGTTGCGCGTGAACGCGTCACGCCGCAGGCGCCGCGGCCGGCCGTGCGGGTAAGGTGCGTAGAAAGTCATAAGGAAAATTGTGCACGATGCCGTCCCCGCGCCCCAGTCAGAGAACTTAAGACTTTAGGCTTGAAAGCACAGGCACCCGCTGTTAAATTACGCGTGGGCGGCTTGCCGCCCCCCGCTTTTCCTCCCTGAGCGGGCGCCTTGATGTGTGACAGCAAAAAGGCTTCCAACCCCGGTTCCCATGGAACCGGGGTTTTTTTCTGCCTGCTGCATCGCAGCGCAGCGCGCCCCGCGGCGGCGAGCCGGTCCGTACACTCCGCGCATGCTCTGGGTGAAGGCCTTCCATATCGTGTTCGTGGCGAGCTGGTTCGCGGGACTGTTCTACCTGCCGCGCATCTTCGTCAACCTGGCGATGGTGCCGCCCGGCTCCTCGGCCGAGCGCGAGCGCCTGCTGCTCATGGCGCGCAAGCTCCTGCGCTTCACGACGCTGCTCGCCGTGCCGGCGGTCGCGCTCGGGCTGTGGCTGTTCCTCGGCTATGGCATCGGCCGCGGCGCCGGCTGGATGCACGCGAAGCTGGCGGTCGTGGTGCTCACCATCGGCTACCACCATGCGTGCGCGGTGCTGTTGCGCAAGCTGGCCCATGGCAGCAGCACGCGCAGCCACCAGTGGTTCCGCTTCTTCAACGAGCTGCCCGTGCTGTTCCTCGTGGCGGCCGTGGTGCTGGTCACGGTGAAACCCTTCTGAGCATGCACAAGACCTCCGCCTGGCCGCTCGCCGGCGCGTACGTGGTGCTCATCGTGTACGCAAGCCTCTATCCGTTCGCCGGCTGGCGCGACCAGGAGATCCCGCCGTGGGACTTCCTCTTCGCCGGCTGGCCCAAGTACTGGACGGGCTTCGACCTCGCCGCCAACGTCGTGGGCTACGTGCCCCTCGGCTTCCTGCTCGCCCTCAGCTTCATGCGGCGCGGCAACGTGCGCTACTTCGCCAACCACCCCAACCTCGCCGGCATCGCAGTGGCCGTCGCCGCGGGGACGGTGCTGTCGTTCTGCATGGAAGGCGTCCAGAACTATCTGCCTTCGCGCGTCGCGTCGAACGTCGACTTCGGGCTCAACGTCGCGGGCACGCTCGCGGGCGCCGTGGTCGCGACCGCGCTGGAGCTCGCGGGCGCCATCGACCACTGGAGCCGCTTCCGCGAGCGCTGGTTCATCCCGGAGGCGCGCGGCGCGCTCGTGCTGCTCGCGCTGTGGCCTTTCGCGCTGCTGTTCCCCGCGGCCGTTCCCCTCGGCCTGGGGCAGGTGCTCGAGCGGCTGGAAGGCAGCATCGCGGAATGGCTGCAGGAAACACCTTTCCTCGAATGGATGCCGATGCGCGAAGTGGAACTGCAGCCGCTCGTGCCGGCGGCGGAGCTGCTGTGCGTCGCGCTCGGCGCCTTCATCCCCTGCCTGCTCGGATACACGATCCTGCGTTCCGTCGGGCGCCGCGCGGTGTTCGCGATCGTCGCGGTGGCGCTGGGCACGGCGATCACGGCCTTGTCGGCCGCCCTCAGCTGGGGCCCGAACCACGCGTGGGCGTGGATGAGCCTGCCGGTGCGGCTCGGGCTCGTGTTCGGCCTGCTGCTGGCCATGCTGATGCTGGCCGTGCCGCGCCGCGGCTGCGCGGCCATGCTGCTGCTCGCGCTCGTCGTGCACCTGAGCGTGCTGAACCAGGCGCCGGCCAGCGCCTATTTCGCCGACACGCTGCAGGCGTGGGAGCAGGGCCGCTTCATCCGCTTCAACGGGCTGGCGCAGTGGCTGGGATGGCTCTGGCCTTATGCGGTGCTGGTTTATGTGCTGCTGCGGGTCTCGCGTCCCGAGCGGACTCCTACAATCCCCGCATGAGCGCGCCGCAGCAACAGTATTACGAGCACCACATCTTCTTCTGCCTGAACAAGCGCGAGAACGGCGAGGCCTGCTGTGCCGACCACAACGCGCAGGCCGCCTTCGACCGCTGCAAGGCGCAGGTGAAGGCCAAGGGCCTCGCGGGCCCGGGCAAGGTGCGCGTGAACAAGGCGGGTTGCCTCGATCGCTGCCAGGGCGGGCCGATCGCGGTCGTGTATCCCGAAGGCACCTGGTACACCTACGTGGACGCGAACGACATCGACGAGATCGTCGAGTCCCACCTGCAGAACGGCAAGGTGGTCGAGCGCCTGCTGACGCCGCCGCACCTCGGGCGCTAGGCATGAACGCGCAGACCGAACGCCTGGAGCTCGCCGGGCCGGCGGGCCGCATCCAGGTGCTGCGCGACCAGCCCGCGGGCACGCCGCGCGGGACCGCGGTGATCGCGCATCCGCATCCGCTCTTCGGCGGCACGATGGACAACAAGGTCGTGCAGACGCTCGCACGCGCGTTCGTGCAGTGCGGATGGACCGCGGTGCGCTTCAACTTCCGCGGCGTGGGCACGAGCGAAGGCGCGCACGACAACGGCGAGGGCGAGACGCTGGACCTGCAGCACGTGCTCGGCGAACTCGCCCCGCAAGGCGAAGTCGCGTTGGCGGGCTTCTCCTTCGGCGCGTACGTCACCGCCCGTGCCCTGCAATCGGTGTGGGGAGAGCGTGACGTGCGCGCCGTCGTGCTCGTGGGCACCGCCGCCGCGCGCTTCCAGGTGCCGGAACTTCCGGCCGAGTCACACGATCGCACCCTCGTGATCCATGGCGAGGTCGACGACACCGTGCCGCTCGCGGCCGCCCTGGACTGGGCCCGTCCCCAGTCACTCCCCGTTACGGTGGTGCCCGGGGTCGAGCATTTCTTTCACGGACAATTGCCCCTCTTGAAGAACCTGGTGGTCCGCCACCTGCGCGCACAAGGATGATGACTCGCTGGATGCGGGCGCTGCTCGCGCCGTGCATGTTCCTTTTCTGCCTGGCCGCGCTGGCACAGGTGCCCGAGCCCCCGGAGATCGCCGCCAAGAGCTACCTGCTCCTGGACGTGAGCGCGAACCAGGTCCTCGCCTCGCGCAACGCCGATGCCCCCGTGGAGCCGGCATCGCTCACCAAGCTGATGACCGGCTACCTGGTGTACGACGCGCTGAAGGCGAAGAAGATCGCGCTGGACCAGAAGCTGCCGGTGAGCGAGCGCGCGTGGCGCATGCCGGGCTCGCGCATGTTCATCGATCCCAAGATGCAGGTGCCGGTCGACGACCTCCTCAAGGGCATGATCGTCCAGTCCGGCAACGATGCCACCGTGGCCCTCGCCGAAGGCGTGGCCGGCAGCGTGGAGCGTTTCGTGGACCTCATGAACCAGCAGGCGAAGGCGCTAGGCATGGCGAACACGACGTACAAGAACCCCGAGGGGCTCACCGCGCCGGGGCACGTGACGACCGCGCGCGACCTCGGGATCCTCGCCACGCGGCTGATGCAGGACTTCCCGGACGAACTGCCTTACTACGGGATCAAGAAGTACCGCTACCAGGGCACGCCCACGGCGAACGACACGAACCGGAACATGCTGCTGTTCCGCGACCCGACGGTCGACGGGCTCAAGACGGGCCACACCGATGCGGCGGGCTACTGCCTGGTCGCGACGGCGAGGCGCGATTTCCCCAACCTGCAGGGCCGCCGCCTGCTCGCGATCGTGCTGGGGGCCAGCAGCGAGGCCGCGCGCGCGAACGAGGCGCAGAAGCTGCTGAACTGGGGCTACACGGCCTTCGAGGGCCTCAAGCTGTTCGAAGGCAACCAGGCGGTGCTGGAGCCGCAGGTCTGGAAGGGCAGCGACAAGACGGTCAAGCTGGGCCAGCCGCGTCCCATCGTGCTGGCCGTGCCGGTCGGCAGCGCCAGCCGCATCAGGACCCAGGTGGTCCGGCCCGACCCTCTCGTGGCCCCCATCCAGAAGGGGCAGCAGGTCGGGACGCTGAAGATCCTGGCCGGCGAACAGGTCCTGCGCGAGGTGCCCCTGGTGGCCCTGCAGGAAGTCGAGCAGGCGGGCGTCTTCGGCCGCGCCTGGGACGCGATCCGCCTCTGGATCAAATGACGGCCATGTGCCCATGAACCCCATGCAAACCAAGAAACTCTCCCTCTTCCCCCTCGTGTTCGCCCTCGCGGCGGGCGGCCTGGCACCGGGTTCGGCGGCCTTCGCCGCTCCGCAGAAGCCCGCGGCCGCCAAGAAGGCTGCCGTGGAGGGGCCGGCCCCGCTGCAGGGGCAGACCGCCGTCGCCGGCGGGGCGCCCGCGCTGGCCGCCAAGGCCTGGCTGCTGATGGACTTCGATTCGGGCGAGGTGCTCGCCTCGGCCAACCCCGACGAGGCGCTGCCGCCTGCTTCGCTGACGAAGATGATGACCAGCTACCTGGTGGAGCAGGCGCTGCGCACGGGCAAGCTCAAGAAGGACGAGCTGGTCACGACCAGCCAGAACGCCTGGTGCCGCGGCTCGAGCACCGAGTCGTGCATGTACCTGCCCCTGAACGGCCAGGCCACGGTGATCGACATCCTGCGCGGCATCATCATCCAGTCCGGCAACGACGCGTCCAAGGCGATCGCCGAGCACATGGCGGGCTCCGAGGAGAACTTCGCCAAGCTGATGAACGCGGAGGCGCAGCGCCTGGGCATGAAGAACACGCACTTCGTGAACGCCACCGGCCTGCCCGACCCGGCGCACAAGGCGTCCGCCCGCGACCTCGCCATCCTGGCGCGCGCGATCATCCGCGACAGCTCCGAGTACTACCCGCTCTATTCGGAGCGCGAGTTCACCTACAACAAGATCAAGCAGGGCAACCGCAACGCGCTGCTGTACACCGACCCCACCGTGGACGGCCTGAAGACCGGCCACACGGAGGCGGCGGGCTACTGCCTGGTCACTTCGTCGAAGCGCAACGGGATGCGCCTGATCTCGGTCATCCTGAACACCAGCAGCGCGCAGGCGCGGGCCGACCAGTCGCGCACCCTGCTGAACTGGGGCTTCGCCAACTTCGAGAAGGCCACGCCCATCCCGGCGAACACGGCGGTCGGTACCGCGAAGGTCAAGTTCGGCAAGGCCGAGACGGTGGCGGCCGGCCTGGCGGGCCCCTGGACGGTGACCGTGCCGCGCGGCCAGAAGGTGGACACCGCGGTGCAGCTCCGGCCGGACGTGGAAGCGCCCGTGACCAAGGGTGCCGTCATCGGCAAGGTGGTCGCGAGCTCCAACGGCAAGCCGCTGGCCGAGGCGCCCCTGGTGGCCCAGGCCGACGTGGAGCGGGCAGGGTTCTTCCTGCGGGCCTGGCAGGCGGTGTCGGGGATGTTCGGGAAGTGACGCTCAGCGCCGGGCGGCAGCATGCCGCCCCCGCGTGCGTCATCCCGGCGGAAGCCGGGATCCACGGAGCCTTCGCAAGAGCCGGGATCCATGGAGCCTTCGCAAGAGCCGGGATCCTGGAGCCTCGCGAGGGATTTTTCACGCCGTATGGGCCCCGGCTTCCGCCGGGGCTCCTCGTGCGCCCTTTGCGGCCTTGGCCGCGTCGGGCTATACTCGTCGGCTTTCCCGCAATTTGGGGCGGGAAGAGCCTTTCCGTTTGATCGACGGATTTCACGCAACTAGGGACGTTTTTTAAATGCCAACCATCAACCAGCTCGTGCGTCAGGGGCGCGAGGTCGAAAAGACCAAGTCCAAGTCCCCCGCGATGCAGAACAGCCCCCAGCGCCGTGGCGTGTGCACCCGCGTGTACACCACGACGCCGAAGAAGCCGAACTCCGCCCTGCGGAAGGTCGCCAAGGTCCGCCTGACCAACGGCTTCGAAGTCATCTCCTACATCGGCGGCGAAGGCCACAACCTGCAGGAACACAGCGTGGTGCTGGTCCGCGGCGGCCGCGTCAAGGACCTGCCCGGTGTGCGTTACCACATCGTCCGCGGTTCCCTGGACCTGCAAGGCGTGAAGGATCGCAAGCAGGCCCGTTCCAAGTACGGCGCGAAGCGCCCGAAGAAGGCCTAAACGGCCATTGGTTGGTTTGTCGGTGCTTTCCAGCCTCGGCAGGCTGAGGAAGCGTAGTGATCCTGAACAAGGATCGAGTAAGTGGGATGCCCTGATGGCTCCCGCGGCCGCGCCGGAAGGCGGGCCAACTGAAGCAAAGAGAGAGGTTTGAAATGCCGCGTCGTCGCGAAGTCCCCAAGCGTGAAATCCTGCCGGATCCCAAGTACGGCAATGTCGAGCTCGCCAAGTTCATGAACGTGATCATGCAAGGCGGCAAGAAGGCGGTCGCCGAGCGCATCGTCTACGGTGCCCTCGAGCAGATCGAGAAGAAGAACCCCGGTCGCGATCCGGTGGAAGCGTTCACCATGGCCATCAACAACGTGAAGCCCATGGTCGAAGTGAAGTCGCGCCGCGTCGGCGGTGCGAACTACCAGGTTCCCGTCGAGGTCCGTCCCGTCCGCCGCCTGGCCCTGTCCATGCGCTGGATCAAGGAAGCCGCCAAGAAGCGCGGCGAGAAGTCCATGGCCCTGCGCCTGGCGAACGAACTCATGGAAGCCACGGAAGGCCGTGGCGGCGCCATGAAGAAGCGCGACGAAGTGCACCGCATGGCCGAAGCCAACAAGGCCTTCAGCCACTTCCGCTTCTAAAGTCCGTCCCCATCTTAGGTGCGGGCCCGCCACGAGCGGGCCTGTGCCGTTTACAGAAAGACTCATCATGGCCCGCAAAACGCCTATCGAGCGCTACCGCAACATCGGTATCTCCGCGCACATCGACGCCGGCAAGACCACCACGACCGAGCGCATCCTGTTCTACACGGGTGTGAACCACAAGCTCGGCGAGGTGCACGACGGCGCCGCTACCACCGACTGGATGGAGCAGGAGCAGGAGCGTGGCATCACGATCACCTCCGCCGCCGTCACCTGCTTCTGGAAGGGCATGGACCTGTCCTATCCGGAGCACCGCTTCAACATCATCGACACCCCCGGCCACGTGGACTTCACCATCGAGGTGGAGCGTTCCATGCGCGTGCTGGACGGCGCCTGCATGGTGTACTGCGCCGTGGGCGGCGTGCAGCCCCAGTCCGAGACGGTCTGGCGCCAGGCCAACAAGTACAAGGTGCCGCGCCTTGCGTTCGTCAACAAGATGGACCGCACCGGCGCGAACTTCTTCAAGGTCTATGACCAGATGAAGACACGCCTGAAGGCCAACCCCGTGCCCGTCGTGATCCCGATCGGTGCCGAGGACAACTTCAAGGGCGTCGTCGACCTCCTGAAGATGAAGGCGATCATCTGGGACGAGGCGTCCCAGGGCATGAAGTTCGAGTACAGCGACATCCCCGCCGACCTGGTCGACTCCGCCAACGAGTGGCGCGAGAAGATGGTCGAGGCCGCCGCCGAGTCCTCCGAGGAACTGATGAACAAGTACCTCGAGGAAGGCGACCTGACGGAAGCCGAGATCAAGCTGGGCATCCGCACCCGCACGATCGCCACCGAGATCCAGCCGATGCTGTGCGGCACCGCCTTCAAGAACAAGGGCGTGCAGCGCATGCTGGACGCCGTCATCGACTTCCTGCCCTCCCCGGTGGACATTCCCCCGGTGGCCGGCATCGATGAAGACGAGAAGGAAACCAGCCGCAAGGCCGACGACGCCGAGAAGTTCTCCGCGCTGGCGTTCAAGCTGATGACCGACCCGTTCGTGGGCCAGCTGACCTTCGTGCGCGTGTACTCGGGCGTCCTGACCAAGGGCGACACCGTCTACAACCCGGTGAAGGGCAAAAAGGAGCGCATCGGCCGTATCGTGCAGATGATGGCGAACACGCGCACCGAGATCGAGGAGATCCGTGCCGGCGACATCGCCGCCTGCGTGGGCCTGAAGGACGTGACGACCGGCGAGACGCTGTGCGACCCCGAGTCCATCGTGACCCTGGAGCGCATGGTGTTCCCCGAGCCGGTGATCCGCCAGGCCGTGGAGCCGAAGACGAAGGCCGACCAGGAGAAGATGGGCGTCGCGCTGCAGCGCCTGGCTTCCGAAGACCCGTCCTTCCGCGTGAACACGGACGAGGAATCCGGCCAGACCATCATCGCCGGCATGGGCGAGCTGCACCTGGAAATCATCGTCGACCGCATGAAGCGCGAGTTCGGCGTGGAAGCCAACGTGGGCAAGCCGCAGGTGGCCTACCGCGAGACGATCCGCCGCAAGACGGCCGACGTGGAAGGCAAGTTCGTGCGCCAGTCGGGCGGCAAGGGCCAGTACGGCCACGTCGTCTTCACGGTGGAGCCGAACGAGACCGGCAAGGGCTTCGAGTTCGTCGACGCGATCAAGGGCGGCGTGGTGCCGCGCGAGTACATTCCCGCCGTGCAGAAGGGCGTGGAAGAGGCGCTGAACTCCGGCGTGCTGGCGGGCTACCCCGTCGTGGACGTGAAGGTCACGCTGACCTTCGGCTCGTACCACGAAGTGGACTCGTCGGAGCAGGCGTTCAAGATGGCCGCCATCTTCGGCTTCAAGGAAGGCGCGAAGAAGTCGCAGCCCGTGATCCTCGAGCCGATGATGGCCGTGGAAGTCGAGACGCCGGAAGACTACGCCGGCAACGTGATGGGCGACCTGTCGTCCCGTCGCGGCATGGTGCAGGGCATGGACGACATGCCCGGCGGCGGCAAGGTCATCAAGGCCGAAGTCCCGCTGTCGGAAATGTTCGGCTACTCCACCACGCTGCGCTCGATGTCCCAGGGCCGCGCGACGTACACGATGGAGTTCAAGCACTACAGCGAAGCTCCGAAGAACGTGGCCGAAGGCATCATCGCTGCCCGGGCCAAGTAGGCGCTCGATCGAAGAGTAGAACGCAGAGGACGCAGAGACCCGCAGAGGTCGCAGAGAACATCCATCAAAGGTTCTCTGCGATCTCTGCGTAACCTCTGCGACCTCTGCGTTCGAAGTTTTGTCTGCGACCCCGCGCCCCCCATTTGCCCGTGGTGGGGGATCCAGCAGCGGAGTGCAGACGTTAAACCAGCACACGGGCAATGCTCTTTATCGGAGATTTCTGAATGGCAAAAGGTAAGTTCGAGCGGACCAAGCCGCACGTCAACGTGGGCACCATCGGCCACGTGGACCATGGCAAGACGACCCTGACGGCGGCGATCACGACCGTGCTGTCGACCAAGTTCGGCGGCGAAGCCAAGGCGTACGACCAGATCGACGCGGCCCCCGAAGAGAAGGCCCGCGGCATCACGATCAACACCGCGCACGTCGAATACGAGACGCAGAACCGTCACTACGCGCACGTGGACTGCCCTGGCCACGCCGACTACGTGAAGAACATGATCACCGGCGCCGCCCAGATGGACGGCGCGATCCTGGTCGTGTCCGCCGCCGACGGCCCGATGCCCCAGACGCGCGAGCACATCCTGCTGGCGCGCCAGGTGGGCGTGCCCTACATCATCGTGTTCCTGAACAAGTGCGACATGGTCGATGACGCCGAGCTGCTGGAACTGGTCGAGATGGAAGTGCGCGAGCTGCTGTCCAAGTACGACTTCCCCGGCGACGACACCCCCATCGTCAAGGGCTCGGCCAAGCTGGCGCTGGAAGGCGACAAGGGCGAGCTGGGCGAGCAGGCCATCATGAAGCTGGCGGAAGCCCTGGACACCTACATCCCGACGCCCGAGCGCGCCGTGGACGGTGCGTTCCTGATGCCGGTGGAAGACGTGTTCTCCATCTCCGGCCGCGGCACCGTGGTGACGGGTCGCGTGGAGCGCGGCGTGATCAAGGTCGGCGAGGAAATCGAGATCGTCGGCCTGAAGGCGACGCTCAAGACCACCTGCACGGGCGTGGAAATGTTCCGCAAGCTGCTGGACCAGGGCCAGGCCGGCGACAACGTCGGTATCCTGCTGCGCGGCACCAAGCGCGAGGAAGTCGAGCGCGGCCAGGTGCTGTGCAAGCCCGGCTCCATCAAGCCGCACACGCACTTCACCGCCGAGGTGTACGTGCTGTCCAAGGACGAAGGCGGCCGCCACACGCCGTTCTTCAACAACTATCGCCCGCAGTTCTACTTCCGCACGACGGACGTGACCGGCGCGATCGAGCTGCCGAAGGACAAGGAAATGGTCATGCCCGGCGACAACGTGACGATCACCGTCAAGCTGATCGCCCCGATCGCCATGGAAGAAGGCCTGCGCTTCGCCATCCGCGAAGGCGGCAAGACCGTCGGCGCCGGCGTCGTTGCCAAGATCATGGAGTAATCATGGCCCAGCAGAAGATCCGCATCCGCCTGAAAGCCTTCGATTACAAGCTGATCGACCAGTCCGCCGCCGAGATCGTCGACACGGCCAAGCGCACCGGCGCCATCGTCAAGGGCCCGGTGCCCCTGCCGACGCGCATGAAGCGCTTCGACATCCTGCGTTCGCCGCACGTGAACAAGTCTTCGCGTGACCAGTTCGAGATCCGCACGCACCAGCGCCTGATGGACATCGTCGACCCGACCGACAAGACGGTCGACGCCCTGATGAAGCTGGACCTGCCCGCGGGCGTGGACGTCGAGATCAAGCTGCAGTAAGACTGCGGTTTCGAGCTCCCGGAAAGGCCGCCTGCGGGCGGCCTTTCTGCTGGGGCCGTCGTTTGCTGGGGTGCGCTGCGCGCAACCCAGCCTACGCGGGCGCAGCAGGGGTTCGGGGTAGCCTTGTAGGCTGGGTTGCGCGCAGCGCACCCCAGCTTTCCCTCCCATCCCACCGCGCACCTTGGCAGACGTTTCCTACAGCTGCTACAATTGCGGGCTTCGCTCGGTTCCGGCCGGGCGGAGCTTTTTATCAACCCTCTTTCGTACCTCAAACGTGGCAGCCAATTGCAGCGGCCACGGCGAAAGCAACGGAGTAACAACATGAGTCTGAGCAGCCTCGGGTTGCTGGGCCGCAAGGTGGGCATGATGCGCCTGTTCACCGATGACGGGGACGCCGTTCCCGTCACGGTGCTGGACGTGTCCAACAACCGCGTGACCCAGGTCAAGAACCAGGACAAGGACGGCTACGTGGCCCTGCAGGTCACGTTCGGTCAGCGCCGGGCCTCCCGCGTGACCAAGCCGCAGGCCGGCCACCTCGCCAAGGCGGGCGTCGAAGCCGGTGAAATCATCCGTGAATTCCGCGTCGACGCCGACACCGCCGGCAAGTACGCCGCGGGCAAGGCCGTTCCGGTGCAGGAAGTGTTCGCCGCCGGCCAGCTGGTCGACGTGCAGGGCACCTCGATCGGCAAGGGCTTCACGGGCACGATCAAGCGCCACAACTTCAGCTCGCAGCGCGCGTCGCACGGCAACAGCCGTTCGCACAACGTGCCGGGCTCGATCTCGATGGCGCAGGACCCGGGCCGCGTGTTCCCGGGCAAGCGCATGTCGGGCCACCTGGGCGACGTGACCACCACCGTGCAGAACCTCGACGTCGTTCGCGTCGACGAGACCCGCGGCCTGCTGATGGTCAAGGGTGCCGTCCCCGGCGCCAAGAACGGTTTCGTGACCGTGCGCCTGGCCGCCAAGGGCCAGCCCAAGCCGGTGCAGGCGCAAGCCAAGGCCGAGAAGGGGAAGAAGTAAATGCAACTCGAACTCCTGAACGAGCAGGGCCAGGCCGCGTCCAAGATCGACGCCCCGGAGACCGTGTTCGGCCGTGAATACAACGAAGCGCTGATCCACCAGATCGTCGTCGCTTTCCAGGCGAATGCCCGTCAAGGCACCCGCGCCCAGAAGGACCGCGAGATGGTCAAGCACTCGACCAAGAAGCCGTTCCGCCAGAAGGGCACCGGCCGCGCTCGCGCCGGCATGACCTCGTCTCCGCTGTGGCGCGGGGGCGGTCGCATCTTCCCGAACAGCCCGGACGAGAACTTCACCCAGAAGATCAACAAGAAGATGTACCGCGCCGGCATGGCGTCCATCTTCTCCCAGCTGGCCCGTGACGGCCGCCTGGCGGTCGTCGAATCCCTCAAGGTCGACAGCCCCAAGACGAAGCAGCTGGCCGCCCGGTTCAAGCAGATGAACCTGGGTCAGTCGGTGCTGGTGATCGCCGACGAAGTGGACGAAAACCTGTACCTCGCTTCCCGCAACCTGCAGAACGTGCTCGTCGTCGAGCCGCGTTACGCCGACCCGCTGAGCCTGGTGCACTACAAGAAAGTGCTCGTCACCAAGGGCGCGATCGAGAAGCTGAAGGAGATGTTCGCATGACCACGAACACCGCAGCCAAGAAATTCGACGAAGGCCGCCTGATGCAGGTCCTGGTCGCCCCCATCGTGTCCGAGAAGGCCACGCTGGTTGCCGACAAGACCAACGCGGTGACCTTCAAGGTCCTGCAGGACGCCACCAAGCCCGAGATCAAGGCCGCCGTCGAACTGATGTTCAACGTGCAGGTCAAGGGCGTGTCCGTTGCCAACATCAAGGGCAAGACCAAGCGCTTCGGCCGCTCGGTCGGCCGCCGCGACAACATCCGCAAGGCGTATGTGACGCTGCAGCCCGGCCAGGAGCTGAACTTCTCCGGAGAGGCCGCTTAATCATGGCAGTCATCAAGCTCAAACCGACGACTCCCGGCCAGCGCGGCACGGTGAAGATCTCGCGCGACCACCTGCACAAGGGTGCGCCGTACGCTCCGCTGCTGGAACCCCAGATCCAGAAGGCCGGCCGCAACAACAACGGCCACATCACCACCCGTCACAAGGGCGGTGGCCACAAGCACCACTACCGCGTGGTCGATTTCGTCCGCAACAAGGACGGCATCCCGGCGAAGGTGGAACGCATCGAGTACGACCCGAACCGCTCCGCGCACATCGCCCTGGTGGTTTACGCCGACGGCGAGCGCCGCTACGTCATCGCCCCGCGCGGTGTCGAAGTCGGCTCCACGCTGCTGTCCGGTTCCGAGGCGCCGATCCGCGCCGGCAACACGCTGCCGATCCGCAACATCCCCGTGGGCTCGACGATCCACTGCATCGAGATCCTGCCGGGCAAGGGTGCGCAGATCGCGCGTTCCGCCGGTACCTCCGCGACGCTGCTGGCGCGCGAAGGCACCTACGCCCAGGTCCGCATGCGCTCCGGTGAGGTCCGCAAGATCCACATCGAGTGCCGCGCCACCATCGGCGAAGTCGCGAACGAAGAGCACAGCCTGCGCCAGCTCGGCAAGGCCGGCGTGAAGCGCCACATGGGCATCCGCCCGACCGTCCGCGGCGTGGTGATGAACCCGATCGACCACCCGCACGGCGGCGGCGAAGGCAAGACCGGCGAGGGCCGTCATCCCGTCGACCCGTGGGGCAACCTGACCAAGGGTTACCGTACTCGCAACAACAAGCGCACGCAGACGTTCATCGTCTCGCGCCGCAAGAAGTAAGGGGTCCGCAACATGACGCGTTCTCTCAAGAAGGGTCCGTTCGTGGACCACCACCTGGTGAACAAGGTCGACAAGGCCGTGAGCACCAAGGACAAGAAGCCGATCAAGACCTGGTCGCGCCGCTCGATGATCCTGCCCGATTTCATCGGCCTGACCATCGCCGTGCACAACGGCAAGCAGCACGTTCCGGTCTACATCACCGACCAGATGGTGGGCCACAAGCTGGGCGAATTCGCCCTGACGCGCACCTTCAAGGGTCACCCCGCCGACAAAAAAGTCGTGAAGAAGTGAGGCTGAGACATGGCTACTGAAACCAAAGCTGTGCTCCGCGGCGTCCGCCTGTCCGTCGACAAGGGCCGCCTCGTGGCCGACCTGATCCGCGGCAAGAAGGTGGACCAGGCCCTCAACATCCTGAACTTCACCCAGAAGAAGGGTGCCGTCATCGTCAAGAAGGTGCTGGAGTCCGCGATCGCGAACGCCGAGCACAACGACGGTGCCGACATCGACGAGCTGAAGGTCAAGACGATCTACGTGGAACAAGGCACCGTGCTGAAGCGCTTCACCGCGCGCGCCAAGGGCCGCGGCAACCGCATCAGCAAGGGTACGTGCCACGTGTACGTGACCGTCGGGAACTGAGGAAGAACATGGGACAGAAGATCCATCCGACCGGCTTCCGCCTGGCCGTCACCCGCAACTGGAACTCCCGCTGGTACGCGAACAACCGTGACTTCAGCGACATGCTCGCCGAGGACATCAAGGTCCGCGACTACCTGAAGACCAAGCTGAAGAACGCCGCGGTCTCCCGCGTGCTGATCGAGCGTCCTGCCAAGAACGCCCGCATCACGATCTACTCCGCCCGTCCGGGCGTGGTGATCGGCAAGAAGGGCGAGGACATCGAGAACCTGAAGAAGGAACTCGCCACCCGCCTGGGCGTGCCGGTCGCGGTGAACATCGAGGAAGTGCGCAAGCCCGAAGTCGATGCCCAGCTGATCGCCGACTCGATCACCCAGCAGCTCGAGAAGCGCATCATGTTCCGCCGCGCGATGAAGCGCGCCATGCAGAACGCGATGCGTCTCGGTGCCCAGGGTATCAAGATCATGTCGTCGGGCCGCCTGAACGGCATCGAGATCGCGCGTACCGAGTGGTACCGCGAAGGCCGCGTGCCGCTCCACACCCTGCGTGCGGACATCGACTACGGCTTCTCCGAAGCCAAGACCACCTACGGCGTCATCGGCGTCAAGGTGTGGGTGTACAAGGGTGACACGCTGGGTCGCACCGACCTGCCGTCCCTGGACTCCACGCCGCGTCCCGAAGGCGAAGAGCGCCGTGGCCCGCGCGGCCCGCGCCGTGACGGCGACCGCCGTGGCGGCCCTGGCGGCGGCCGTGGCGGCCCCGGTGGCGGCCGTGGCGGCCCCCGCCGCGACGCCGGTGCGACGAACGTCGCCCCTGCCGAAGGCAGCGACAAGCCCGCTGAAGCAACCGCAGGCGCGGAAGCGCCGAAATCTACCGTTAAGCGCGTGGCTCGTCCCGCGCCGGCCAGCAAGAGCTGATCCGACGGTAAAGGAGAGATAAATGCTGCAACCCGCTCGCCGCAAATACCGCAAAGAGCAAAAAGGCCGCAACACCGGCGTCGCGACCACGGGCAACTCCGTGGCCTTCGGCGATTTCGGCCTGAAGTGCACCGACCGTGGCCGCCTGACGGCCCGCCAGATCGAGGCCGCGCGTCGCGCGATCTCCCGTCACGTCAAGCGTGGCGGCCGCATCTGGATCCGCGTGTTCCCCGACAAGCCGATCTCCCAGAAGCCCGCCGAGGTGCGCATGGGTAACGGCAAGGGCAACCCGGAGTACTACGTGGCTGAAATCCAGCCGGGCAAGGTGGTGTTCGAGATCGTCGGCGTGCCCGAGGAACTCGCGCGCGAAGCGTTCAAGCTGGCTGCCGCCAAGCTGCCGCTGCGCACCACGTTCGTTTCCCGCATGATCGGCCAGTAAGAGGAGCAGAGAACATGACGAAAGCCAAGGATCTCCGTTCCAAGGACGCCGCCGGCGTGGAAGCCGAAGTGAAGAGCCTGCAGAAGGCCCATTTCGGCCTGCGCATGCAGAAGGCCACGCAACAACTCAACAACACGGCCACGCTGCGTTCCACGCGTCGTGACATCGCTCGCGCCAAGACCATCCTGGCGCAGAAGCGTGCCGAATCCGCCAAGTAATCAGGAGTGAACATGACGGAAGCCAAGACCTCCCTCAAGCGCACCCTGATCGGCAAGGTCGTCAGCGACAAGCGCGCCAAGACCGTGACCGTGCTGGTGGAGCGCCGCGTGAAGCACGAGCTTTACGGCAAGATCGTGATGAAGTCGAGCAAGTACCACGCCCATGACGAAAAGGGCGAGTACCACACCGGCGACGTCATCGAGATCACGGAAAGCAAGCCGATCTCCAAGACCAAGAACTGGGTCGCGACCCGCCTGGTCGAGAAGGCCTCCGAGGTCTAAGACGCCCCGGCTGCAAGCCACGCAAAAACGGCCCACAATCGTGGGCCGTTTTTCTTTTCCCCCAACGAACGAGGAGCTCCCATGATCAAAGTCGGCGACACGCTGCCCGATGTCACCCTGATGGAATATTCGGAAGTCGAGGGCAACGGCTGCAGCATCGGCCCGAACCCCGTGAAGGTGAGCGAAGCCGCGAAGGGCAAGACCATCGCCCTGTTCGCGCTGCCCGGCGCGTTCACGCCCACCTGCTCCGCCAAGCACGTCCCCGGCTACGTCGAGAAGTTCAACGATCTGAAGGCCAGCGGCGTCGACGAGATCTGGTGCGTGAGCGTCAACGACGCGTTCGTGATGGGTGCCTGGGCGCGCGACCAGAAGACCGCGGGCAAGGTGCGCATGCTGGCCGACGGCAGCGGCGACTTCGCCAAGGCCACCGGCCTGACGCTGGACCTCACCGCGCGCGGCATGGGCGTGCGCAGCAACCGCTACTCGATGCTGGTCAAGGACGGCAAGGTCGCCTCGCTGAACGTCGAGGCGCCGGGCAAGTTCGAAGTCAGCGACGCGCAGACGCTGCTGGCGCAGGCGAAGGGCTGAACGGTTTTGTTCCCTCCCCTCCGGGGGAGGGCTAGGGTGGGGGCACGCGGCGCGTGTGCGGAGGCCGGAGCGCCCCCACCCCAACCCTCCCCCAGAGGGGGAGGGGGTGAAACCAACCTACAGTCTGCTGCTGAGAGGCGCCGGCCCGCTGTGCCACAGGTCCGCCTTGAGGTAGTGCGCCCCCGGGATCGGGTTGTGGTAGTAGGGCGGGATGTCCTCGAACCCGAGGTCTTCGTACAGCGCGCGGGCGGCTTCCATGTCGTCCAGCGTGTCCAGCAGCACGCAGTCGTAGCCGGCGCGGCGGGCGGCGTCCAGCGTCGCCTCCGCGAGCTGGCGGCCGAGGCCGAAGCCGCGGAAGGCCTTGCGCACGTACAGGCGCTTCATCTCGCTCGCGTTCGGGTAGTCGGTGCCTTCGAGGGGCCGCAGCGCGCAGCATCCGGCCAGTTCGCCGTCGACGCGCGCCAGGAACAGGGCGCCGCCGGGCGCGGCGTACTCGCCGGGCAGGGAGGCCAGCTCCTCCTCGAAGTTCTGGAAGCAGAGATCGACGCCGAGGCCTTCGGCGTACTCCCGGAAGATGGCGCGCACGTCGTCCATGTCGGGCGCGCTCCGGGGAGAGCTGAGTTCGATCAGCGGCAACGGGGCAGTGTCCAAGGTCCGGGATGCGAGTCCATGGACAGCGGATCTTAGCGCGACCGCACGGCCGAGCTAGTTGAAGCCGCCGGAGCTCCCGCCGCCGGCCCCCAGGCTGGCGATCCAGGCGACGACGCCCGCGCACACGGCCAGCACCACCAGGGCGACGACGCGCGACGCGGTGTCGTCACGCGAAGGCTCCGCCGGCGCGGCGAGGTCCTTGTCGCCGACCACCATGGGGCGCACCAGGTTCTCGCGCTTCTTCTTCAGGTAGTACACGATGGCCGCGACGTGCAGCACCACGAGGCCGACGATCAGCCACTGCCCCACGGACTTGTGGTACCAGGTCGCCGCCAGGCCGGTGCTGCCCTGGACGAAGCGGTTCAGCGGCCCGGTGAACGCGATCTCGTCGTCGGCGAACAGGCCGGTGCCCACCTGCGCGAGCAGCACCAGCAGCATCGCGAACACCGAGCCCGCGCCCAGCGGGTTGTGCCCCACCAGGTGGTCCGGGTGGGCGCGGCCGCCGACGTACGCCAGCACGGACGAAGGCGCGTAGAGGAAGCTCCGGAAGCGGGACCAGCGCCCGCCGATGAAGCCCCACACGAGCCGGAACAGCAACAACGTGAGCACCGCATAGCCGAAGCGGGCATGCCACTGCATCGCATCGCCGCCGACGTACCCGGTGATCACGAGAAGCACCACGCAGGCGACGAGCGCCCAGTGGAACAGGCGGGTGGGGAGGTCCCAGACTCGGACACGATGCGGCATCGGCTACCCATGTTCTTGTTGACGGTACATTCCGGGGCGGCGACGCCGGGCCCGGCAGCCGCCACTTTAACCACGGAGAACGATTTCCCATGCAGTTTGCCGCGACCCTCGCGCTCGCCACCGCCGGCCTCTTCCTCGCGACCGGTGCATCCGCCCAGAGCTTCCAGAAGCCGGAAGACGCCATCAAGTACCGCCGCGCCGGCTTCACGGTCCTGGCCAGCCACTTCGGCGCCCTCGGCGCGATGGCGAATGGCCGTGCCCCGTTCGATGCGGCCGCCGCCGCGCGCCACGCCGACGTGATCTCGCTGGTGTCGCACCTGCCCTTCGCCGGTTTCGTTCCGGGTAGCGACAAGGGCGAGACGCGCGCGGACCCGCAGGTCTGGACCGAGCAGGCCAAGTTCAAGGCCGGCGCGGAGAAGATGCAGGACGCCGTCGGCAAGCTGGCCGTCGCCGCGAAGGGTGGCAACCTGGACGCCATGAAGGCCGCCTTCGGCCCCGCGGCCCAGACCTGCAAGGCCTGCCACGACGCCTATCGCAAGGACTGACGCGGATTTTTTCCGCGGGTGGAGGGAATGGCGGACGGGCGCGCAGCGTTCATGTTTTCGCCACCTTCCAACCCACGGAGAAGATTGCCCATGAGATTCCCCGCGACCCTTGCCGCCGCCACCGCCGCCCTCGTGCTGGCCACCGGCGCGTCCGCCCAGAACTTCCAGAAGCCCGAGGACGCGATCAAGTACCGGCGCAGCGCCATGACCGTGATGGCCGCGCATTTCGGCGTGCTGGGCGCGATGGCCAACGGCCGCGTGCCGTTCGATGCGGCGGCCGCGTCCCGCAGCGCCGACGTCATCGCGCTGGTGTCCCACCTGCCGGCCGCCGGCTTCGTGCCGGGCACCGACAAGGGCGAGACGCGGGCGAAGCCGGAGATCTGGACCGAGAACGCGAAGTTCAAGGGCAACTACGACAAGATGGTCGACGCGGTGGGCAAGCTGTCCGTCGCCGCCAAGACAGGCAACCTGGACACGATGAAGGCCGCCTTCGGGCCCGCCGCGAACACGTGCAAGGCCTGCCACGACGATTTCCGGAAAGAGTAGCCTTCCGTCATCCCCGCGGAGGCGGGGGGCGGTCTCAAGGGATCAATGCAACGCTGGCAGCCAGTCTTTCGACTGGCTTCTCAAATCCCAAAGTCTCTCTGGGACGGGTATTTAGCTTCCTTGCGATTTCGTCGAGCTGCTC
>NZ_JACORT010000020.1 GCF_014297465.1 Ramlibacter cellulosilyticus
TTGTTGCACGCGTTGTGCACTCGCACTCGATGCTGCTGTGCCAGTCAGACTGTTCTGGTCTGCTGGTGGTGGTGGGTGGTGTGTGGTGGGCAAGTGTGTAAGGGCGCATGGTGGATGCCTTGGCATCAGGAGCCGATGAAGGACGTGGGAGCCTGCGTTAAGCCTCGGGGAGTTGGCAACCGAACGTTGATCCGAGGGTGTCCGAATGGGGGAACCCGGCCGTCGTCATGGGCGGTCACCCGCACCTGAATGTATAGGGTGTGTGGAGGGAACGTGGGGAAGTGAAACATCTCAGTACCCACAGGAAGAGAAAACAACATGTGATTCCGTGAGTAGTGGCGAGCGAAAGCGGATGAGGCTAAACCTGCATCGTGTGATACCTGGTAGGGGTTGCGGTGTGGGGGTTGTGGGAGTGTTCTGGAGCCGGCTACCACCGGTTCGGGGAGTGAGAAAGTCGTGGTGTAGCCGAAGGGCCTGGGATGGTCCGGCGTAGTGGGTGAGACCCCCGTAGGTGAAACATTGCGGCCTCCTTGGGAGCATGTCCCGAGTAGCACGGGGCTCGTGGAATCTCGTGTGAATCTGCCAGGACCACCTGGTAAGCCTAAATACTTCCTGATGACCGATAGCGGACAAGTACCGTGAGGGAATGGTGAAAAGCACCCCGGGAGGGGAGTGAAATAGTACCTGAAACCGTGTGCCTACAATCCGTCGGAGCTGGAGTTTACTCTGGTGACGGCGTGCCTTTTGAAGAATGAGCCTGCGAGTTAGTGGTGCGTGGCGAGGTTAACCCGTGGGGGGTAGCCGTAGCGAAAGCGAGTCCGAATAGGGCGTTTGTAGTCGCGTGCTCTAGACCCGAAGCGGAGTGATCTACCCATGGCCAGGTTGAAGCGTGGGTAAGACCGCGTGGAGGACCGAACCCACCAGGGTTGAAAACCTGGGGGATGAGCTGTGGGTAGGGGTGAAAGGCCAATCAAACTCCGTGATAGCTGGTTCTCCCCGAAATGCATTTAGGTGCAGCGTCGCGTGTTTCTTGCTGGAGGTAGAGCTACTGGATGGCCGATGGGCCCCACCGGGTTACTGACGTCAGCCAAACTCCGAATGCCGGTAAGTGAGAGCGTGGCAGTGAGACTGCGGGGGATAAGCTTCGTAGTCGAGAGGGAAACAGCCCAGATCATCAGCTAAGGCCCCTAAGCGTGTGCTAAGTGGGAAAGGATGTGGAGTTGCGCAGACAACCAGGAGGTTGGCTTAGAAGCAGCCACCCTTGAAAGAGTGCGTAATAGCTCACTGGTCAAGTGATTCCGCGCCGACAATGTAGCGGGGCTCAAGTACACCGCCGAAGCTGTGGCACTCACATATTAACCCCATCAACTACCCGCTGTTCTTCGGAGCGGTGGGCACCGTTGGTGCAGGTGTGTGGGTGGGTAGGGGAGCGTCGTGTGTGGGGTGAAGCCGCCTGGTGATGGTGTGGTGGACTGCACGCGAGTGAGAATGCAGGCATGAGTAGCGAATGACGGGTGAGAACCCCGTCCGCCGATTGACCAAGGGTTCCAGGGCCAGGTTCATCCGCCCTGGGTAAGTCGGGACCTAAGGCGAGGCCGACAGGCGTAGTCGATGGACAACGGGTTGATATTCCCGTACCGGTGTAGAACCGTCCATGGCGAGGCCGGGGATGCTGAGCACCCAAAGCCGCATGAGCCTTCGGGTTTGTGTTGGTGGAGCGTGTGACCCGATCCGGTAGTAGTCAAGCGTGTTAACAGGGGTGACGCAGGAGGGTAGCTTCCGCGTGGCGATGGTTGTCCACGTCCAAGGGTGTAGGACGAGGGGTTGGCAAATCCGCTCCTCTTGCTTTGATGCTGAGTCTGAGACCTGATGGTGACCCCGTAGGGGGGAAGTAGGGTGATCCCATGCTGCCTAGAAAAGCCTCGGCGCGAGGTTCGAGCCGCCCGTACCCTAAACCGACTCAGGTGGTCAGGTAGAGAATACCGAGGCGTGCGAGTGAATCGTGGTTAAGGAACTCGGCAAAATGCCCCCGTAACTTCGGGAGAAGGGGGGCCTGAGGCGTGAAGCTCCTTGCGGGCTAGCGTTTGAGGGCCGCAGAGACCAGGGGGAAGCGACTGTTTACTAAAAACACAGGTCCGTGCGAAGTCGCAAGACGATGTATACGGACTGACGCCTGCCCGGTGCTGGAACGTTAAGGGGACCGGTTACCCGCGCTTGTCGTGGGGACGCTGAGAACTTAAGCGCCAGTAAACGGCGGTGGTAACTATAACCATCCTAAGGTAGCGAAATTCCTTGTCGGGTAAGTTCCGACCTGCACGAATGGCGTAACGACTTCCCTGCTGTCTCAACCGCGAACTCGGCGAAATTGCACTACGAGTAAAGATGCTCGTTACGCGCAGCAGGACGGAAAGACCCCGGGACCTTCACTATAGCTTGGTATTGGTGTTCGGGACGGCTTGTGTAGGATAGGTGGGAGACTGTGAAGCTGGCACGCTAGTGTTGGTGGAGTCGTCGTTGAAATACCACTCTGGTCGTTCTGGATGTCTAACTTCGGTCCGTGATCCGGATCAGGGACAGTGCCTGGTGGGTAGTTTAACTGGGGCGGTTGCCTCCTAAAGAGTAACGGAGGCGCCCAAAGGTTCCCTCAGCCTGGTTGGCAATCAGGTGTTGAGTGTAAGTGCACAAGGGAGCTTGACTGTGAGACCGACAGGTCGAGCAGGGACGAAAGTCGGGACTAGTGATCCGGCCGTGGAGTGTGGAATCGCGGTCGCTCAACGGATAAAAGGTACCCCGGGGATAACAGGCTGATCTTGCCCAAGAGTCCATATCGACGGCATGGTTTGGCACCTCGATGTCGGCTCGTCGCATCCTGGGGCTGGAGTAGGTCCCAAGGGTTGGGCTGTTCGCCCATTAAAGCGGTACGCGAGCTGGGTTTAGAACGTCGTGAGACAGTTCGGTCCCTATCCGCTGCGCGCGTTGGAAACTTGAGAAGGGCTGTCCCTAGTACGAGAGGACCGGGACGGACGAACCTCTGGTGTGCCAGTTGTTCTGCCAAGGGCATGGCTGGTTGGCTACGTTCGGAAGGGATAACCGCTGAAGGCATCTAAGCGGGAAGCCTGCTTCGAGATGAGGTTTCCGTGCCCCTTGTGGGGTGGGAGGCTCCCTGGAGATGACGGGGTTGATAGGCCGGGTGTGGAAGCAACGACGAGAGAGTTGTGGAGCTGACCGGTACTAATAGGCCGATCACTTGTCTACTACGCACCAGCTACCACCAAGCATGCAGGTCATGGCTGGTGGTGTGGTGCAGGCGAGTGCACGAGCACGAACGAACATGATCTACTGATCAAACGATGACACTGCTGTAGTGTTTCGCGTCCATTGTGTGGTTCTCGGGAGAGAACCCTTCGTGGTTTTTCGATCCTGGCCTTTGTGGTCCGGTGGTCATAGCGGTGGGGAAACGCCCGGTCTCATTCCGAACCCGGAAGCTAAGCCCACCAGCGCCGATGGTACTGCTCGGGAGACTGGGTGGGAGAGTAGGTCACCGCCGGCCACTCACTCTTTGCAGTGAGGTTGGTTGAGGGGAGTGGCACCGCTGTGGCGGTGCTGCTCCCCTCTTCTGCGTTGTGGGCGCTGTGCGCAGTGAGCCCCGACAGT
>NZ_JACORT010000021.1 GCF_014297465.1 Ramlibacter cellulosilyticus
GCGCGCTGCCGTCTAACAGGTCGGTCGACGCGGACACGTTGCGGCAAGGGGCCGCACGGCGCCGTTGGAAATCGTGCACCGTGCGGCCCCTTGCCGCAACGTGCCGGTCACCTTTACGTTAGACCGCAGGAGTCGCATAGTGGAAAACGAGGCAAAGCAGCAGGCGCTTGCAACCCGTGTAGCCTTGGCAGGCTCCGAGGAGGAGCGCCAAGCGCTACTTGTGTGGATGCTTCAGCTCTTGCAGATCCGCGATGGAAGCCTAAGCACCTTTCGAAAGGGTCAGGAGGCCCTCCGTGTCACGCTTCAAAGCCAAGTGATCTGGCCGATGGTGAAGATCCTGGGTCACGAGTTGAAGCGCATCGGGTGGGATGAGCGGGGAACAAAGGGTCGGGCCGGAGTCATCGGGGTGGGACTGGGTGTCACTCTCTTTGGAGGTCAAGGCGCCGGCATCGCAGCGCTCGGCGGTGCGATTGGCGTGCCCTTGTGGATCGTTCTCGGAGCGGGCGCATATTTTGCAGCTGGCCTCGTTGAGGAGCTCCGCAAGTCCTTGCCTGTTTCGAAACACCCGCAGTATCGCGATGGACGATACGAAGTGATCGACGTCGACGCGAAGAAGTTGGAGGAGTAGTGCTGCGGTCTAACAGGTCGGTCGACTCGGACACGTTGCGGCAAGGGGCCGCACGGCGCTGTTCAAAATCTTGCACCGTGCGGCCCCTTACCGCAACGTGCCGGTCACCTTTACGTTAGACCTCACTGGGAGCAGCGTCGTGAAAAGAAGGGCCCTGACATGGCTCGCGGCGAACGGGCAGGGTGTGTCGCTGGCAGCTCTTGCCGTGGCCGGCTTCCTGGCCTTCTTCCAGACGTCCATAGTTATCGCGCCTGCTGGTGAGGTTCGGAGTCTCACAGCGACGCCTAGCTATGTGGGTAGCTTGACGCTCCAGAAGGGCAATCACACCGGCACTGACGCCGGATTCGGCCTTGGTGTCCCAAATGACCGAGAGTCCAACGACCTTCTCAGGAAAGTGCGGCCCACTCTCTACATTCCTTTCCATCCCGACCTGAAGGTAACTGCCGGGGACCTCGCGCGGGGAATCAAGCCAGGCTTTACGTACACCATGGATTTGTGGCAAGGGCAGATCATTTCCATCGCCGATGAAAACCGCAGCATCATCTCTCGTGAGGAGTACGGAGAGAGAGTTGCCCAAAGAAAGACGCTCTTTCTCTATTGGGCAACTGCGATCGCGGTCATCGCGGCCTTGGTGTGGACCGCCGCAGCCATTTTGAACAGGAGAACGCGCGGTGAGGTCTAACAGGTCGGTCGACTCGGACACGTTGCGGCAAGGGGCCGCACAGTGCCGTTGGAAATCCTGCACCGTGCGGCCCCTTGCCGCAACGTGCCGGTCACCTTCACGTTAGACCTCATGGGACAGAAGCTGAGCGAACGCGAGTTGGCCCTGTATCGGGCGGTAGATGAAGTGCTGCACTACATCTGGGACCCAATCGGAGTGGCGGGTGCTCCTGGCGCGCGGGACGAGTACTACGGGTATCTGCCCACCGTCTACGGGATGGTAAAGGACGGACGCGAGGCGCTCGAGATCGCTCGATACTTGGGAGAAGTTGCCGTTGAGGGAATGGGCCTGTCACCCGATGCGGAGAACGACCTCAAGGTGGCGCAGACCTTGGTTCAGTGGAGGGAGGCGATCGGTGCGGATGAGGTCTAACAGGTCGGTCGACTCGGACACGTTGCGGCAAGGGGCCGCACGGCGCCGTTGGAAATCGTGCACCGCGCGGCCCCTTGCCGCAACGTGCCGGTCACCTTCACGTTAGAGCGCATGAAATTCAGGTCCGTTCCGTGGCAAGTGCAGTTGGCGACCGCCTTGTCGATCCTTGTTTGGATCGTCAAGGCCGGCAACGATGGCGTTGGAATTGCGTCAGACCCAGAGGTCACTTCAGGCACTACGTTTGCCGTGATGAGGATCGCACTCGCGACTTTCACGCATGCCGTGACGGCACTGCTCATCTTCCTTGCCGTGGCTCGCAAGAACTGGGCACGTACTGGCCTTCTTCTCTGGACTGTCGGGGCTTGGTCTTTCTGGTTCCTGTACCCGCCCTCGTTCGATGAGTATTCCGTTTGGGCAGTGCGGCTCTCAATCGCCATGCCTATTTTTGAAGCCTGTGCGCTTCTGCTGCTATTTGCGCCCAGGAGTACTGCCTGGTACTCGTCGGCTCGCGCACATGCGCCCTAACAGGTCGGTCGACTCGGACACGTTGCGGCAAGGGGCCGCGCAGCGCCGCTGTAAATCATGCGCCGCGCGGCCCCTTGCCGCAACGTGCCGGTCACCTTTACGTTAGACCTCATGACCAACTCCTCGCTTAAGCGGCGCTTGGAACAACAGGCGTCTGACCTCGCCAAGACACTTCGAGAGCCGTCCGACGCTGTGCCGAAAGCGCTCCGCGCCCTGGCAGCACAACTCGAACTCACGGTGTCTTCGTTGGAAAGGCTTTCGGCCGACCTGCATCACCGCGGGAACGCGCTTGCTGGAGATCTGGTGAAGGAGGCTGCGATCTATGAGGACGGCTTCGCCACCGAAGCCCAGGGCGAGTTGCGCGCTCTTCGGGAATGGCTCACGGAGATCCCGGAATGAGGTCTAACAGAACGGTCGACTCGGACACGTTGCGGCAAGGGGCCGCACAGTGCCGTTGGAAATCGTGCACCGTGCGGCCCCTTGCCGCAACGTGCCGGTCACCTTCGCGTTAGAGCTCACATGCAGCTTCAGTCACTTGCGAGCAGTTGGATCGAGCAGGCCTGGCTTCAAACTGGCAAGTCCTTTGAAGCCTTCGCCGTACCAGTGGCGCGGTACGTCCGATTCGACGTTGACGATCTCGCCTTTCCGTTCAGAAACTCGCCGTTGGAGACCTGGATGCTCGAGGACGGTATCTTGGTTGCGAAGGCTAACGTCAGAATCGCGCGTGTTCCCTACGTAGCCTTCTGCCTAGACGATGCGCGAAAGGAAATGCACGTCCAGGTTCAGTGGGCGCCCCGTTGCGGATACGGGTACGACGTCGCCTTCGGAGAAGACGGGTCGAAGATCTCAGAGAACATGAGGTGGGTGTCGTGAGCCCTAACTGGTCGGTCGACTCGGACACGTTGCGGCAAGGGGCCGCACAGTGCCGTTGGAGATCCTGCACCGTGCGGCCCCTTGCCGCAACGTGCCGGTCACCTCTACGTTAGACCGCAATGTCAGACCGCGCTGAGTTGAACCTTGCCGAAATCCCGTACCAGTCGGGAGTGGTCCGGTATCGATACTCTCGCGTCTTGGCGCCCGACGGGCAACGATGGTTGCGCCA
>NZ_JACORT010000022.1 GCF_014297465.1 Ramlibacter cellulosilyticus
CGCTCAGTTAGAGACGGTGCGCCAGCATGCGTGGACTGCGATCGGTGGCATTGCCCTGGTCTTGGAAGCGGTGCGGGTCTATGACGACCTCGCGGTGCAGCTGGATCCCGGCTACGTCTCGGACTGGTCAGTGGAGTCCACCAGAGTGGTGTGCGAGCACCCCGCTGACGGGCGTGGCTGACACGTAGAAGGCGGCCACCGCGTGATGCTTCGAACTGAGTTCCCGCTCAAGCCGAAGAAGGACACCGCGATGACCGCCAACCCCATGATGGACCCTGCCCACCTCCTGGACGAGCACCTCGCTCAGGCCAGCCCGGACCTGATGCGCACGATGCTGCGCGCCTTCATCGACACCCTCATGTCCGCCGACGCCGACGCCGTCTGCGGCGCCGACTACGGCGCGTCCTCACCGGAGCGGGTCAACACCCGCAACGGCTACCGTCACCGCCCCTTCGACACCCGCGTCGGGACGATCGACGTGGCCATCCCCAAGCTGCGCTCAGGCTCGTACTTCCCCGACTGGCTGCTGGAGCGCCGCCGCCGCGCCGAGCGGGCGTTGACCACCGTGGTCGCCACTGCCTACCTGCTCGGGGTGTCCACCCGCCGGATGGAAAAGCTGGTCGAGACCCTCGGCATTACCCGTCTGTCGAAGTCGCAGGTCAGCGAGATGGCCAAAGATCTGGACGCGCAGGTCGAAGCGTTCCGCACCCGACCGCTGAACGCCGGCCCCTACACGTTCGTCGCCGCCGACGCGTTGGTGATGAAGGTCCGCGAAGACGGCCGCGTCGCTAACGTCCACGCCCTCCTCGCGGTTGGAGTCAACGCCGATGGGCACCGGGAGATCCTGGGCCTGCAGGTCTCCTCGGCCGAGGATGGCGCCGGCTGGCTGGGCTTCTTCCGCGACCTGACCGCCCGCGGCCTGACCGGAGTCCGCCTCGTCACCTCCGACGCCCACGCCGGGCTGGTCGCCGCGATCGGTGCGACGCTGCCGGGCGCGTCGTGGCAGCGGTGCCGCACTCATTACGCGGCGAACCTGATGGCGGTGACACCGAAGACGTCCTGGCCTTGGGTGAAGACGTTGCTGCACAGCGTGTACGACCAGCCCGACGCGTCGTCTGTGCACGCCCAGTTCGACCGGCTGCTGGATGCGGTCGAGGTCAAGCTGCCCAAGGTCGCCGCCCACTTGGACGCCGCCCGCGCCGACGTCCTGGCGTTCACCAGCTTCCCGAAGGAGGTGTGGCGGCAGGTCTGGAGCAACAACCCGCAGGAACGGTTAAACCGGGAGATCCGCCGCCGCACCGACGTGGTGGGCATCTTCCCCGACCGCACCTCCCTGATCCGCCTGGTCGGGGCGGTGCTGGCCGAGCAGGACGATGAGTGGGCAGAAGGACGCCGCTACCTGGGCCTGGACCTGCTCGGACGCTGCCGGCTCACCCTCCTGCCCGGGGAGGGCGCACAGGCCGCCTCTGCCCTGGGCGAGACCACGCCGGAGGTGAACACCGACCTCACGATGCAGGCCCTGCAGGGCTGACCCCAGGAAGCAGCATCACGCGGCGAACGTCGCACACCACCTCCGAGGACTTGACCGATCGTTGACGCGACAGGCCGCTAGGTTCGGCCCTCCGCGTCGACGATCCGGTGCGACGGGTGTGGACGGCAGCCGTTGCCGTCGTCCCGGTCTCCACAGGCCGGTGGCCGTGGGGTTCGTCCACAGGACGGGACGACGTCGCAGACGACGGCAGCCGCGAGCGCCCACGATCTCGGCCATGCCTCGCCGCGCGCACTACGACGCAGCCACCCTCGACGCACTGATCCGCCAGCACGAGCGCGTCGTCCCGCGTTCGCTCCTCCTGCTCGCGGGTCTCCCACGGTCGACGTTGACCGATCTCACGGGACCGCGTGGACGATGGCAGCGCATCCTCCCGGGCGTCGTCCTGACGCACCGGGGAACCCCGACCGTCGCCGAGCGCCGCCGAGCCGCTCTGGTGTACGCGGGACCCGAGGCGAGGATCGGCGGAATGCACGCGCTGGACCTGCACCGGGCCTTGCGCGACCCGCTCCCGGCGGACGCACCGGTCTTCGTCGTCATCCCGGACGGGGTGCACCGGACGTCTTCGTCCTTCTGCACGGTGGAACGCTCCGAACGGGATCCCGGCGACCTCGTGCGGAGGAACTTCCCCGTCACGAGCATCGCCCGCGCCTGCGCTGACGCGACGCGTGGGCACACCATGTCACCCGACGGTGTCCGTGAACTCATGAGCCAGGTTCTCAGGGAGGACCACTGCACGCTGCGCGACCT
>NZ_JACORT010000023.1 GCF_014297465.1 Ramlibacter cellulosilyticus
GCAGCACGGCGCGACGCGCATGGCGGTCACGTGGCCCGCGGGCGCAGCGGCGGAGTGCGCCGTGTGGATGAGCGAGCTGCTCAAGTGATCCGCATCGAGGCGATCTGGCTGGCAGTCGAACCGCTGGACATGCGCGCCGGCACCGAAGCCGCGCTCGCGCGGGTGGTGCACGTATTCGGCTCGGCGCGCCCGCACCATGCGTACCTCTTCGCCAACAGGCGGGCCAACCGCCTCAAGGTCCTGGTGCACGACGGAATCGGTGTGTGGCTTGCGGCCAGGCGACTGAATCAGGGTCGCTTCGTCTGGACCAACGAGGGTGCTCCGAGCGTCGGCCTCACGCGCGCGCAGTTCGACGGTCTCGTGCTCGGACTTCCTTGGCAGCGCATCGGCGAGGCCGGCGTGATTTCGATCCTGTAGCGCAATACAGGCAACTGCCGATGCCGCTGTGCACTGAGCATGGCAGCATATCTCTCCGTGATCGCCGCGGAGAACACCGAGAGCCTGAACCCGCACCAGCTGCGCGAGCTGGTGGCGCGCCTGCAGGCCGATCTCCTGCACAAGCAAGCGGTGATCGAGAAGCTCACGCACGAAAACGCGGTGCTTAAGCGAATGAAGTTTGCCGCGCAGTCGGAGCGCTTCGACGGCGAGCAGCGTAGCCTGCTGGAAGAATCCCTCGACGCGGACCTGCAGGCCGTGTCCGAGGAGATCGAGCGGCTGGTGCCTGCCAAGGAGCCGAGCGAGAGCTCCAAGCCGAAGCGGCAGCCACTGCCAGCGCAATTCCCCCGGCGCGAGATTCACCACGAGCCGACGAGCACCACCTGCAGCTGCGGCTGCCAGATGAAGCGCATCGGCGAGGACGTCTCCGAAAAGCTGCACTACGAGCCCGGCGTGTTTACCGTGGAGCGGCACGTGCGCGGCAAATGGGCCTGTGCGAAGTGCGAGAAGCTGGTGCAGGAGCCCGTTGCGCCGCACGTGATCGACAAGGGCGTGCCCACCGCCGGCCTGCTCGCGCACGTGCTGGTGGCCAAGTTTGCCGATCACCTGCCGCTGTATCGGCAGGAAGGGATCTTTGAGCGCGCCGGCTTCGCGATCCCGAGATCGACGCTCGCGCAATGGGTGGGAAGCTGCGGCGTGCAGCTGCAGCCGCTGGTCGATGCCATGCGGGCCCAGTTGCTGCAGCAGACCGTGCTGCACGCCGACGAAACGCCGGTGGCGATGCTCGATCCTGGCGCCGGCAAGACTCACCGCGCATATCTCTGGACCTACTGCAGCACGGTGCTGCAGCCCACCAGGCTGGTGGTATTCGATTTCGCTGAGAGCCGCGCCAGCCGCCATCCCGCGGAATTCCTGGGCCACCCTGGCGAGCGCGGCTGGCGCGGAACGCTCGTTTGCGACGACTACTCCGGCTACAAGGCCCTGTTCGCCAGCGGCGTGACCGAAGCCGGATGTCTGGCGCACGCGCGGCGAAAGTTCCACGAGCTGTGGGCCAATCACCAGAGTCCGATCGGCCAGCAGGCCCTGGCCCTGTTTGGAAAACTCTACGACGTCGAACGCGAGGTCGCTGACCTGGATGCGCAGCGACGACGAAGTGTCCGGCGGGAAAAGGCCAGACCGGTGGCCAATGCGCTGCAGGCCTGGCTCACCGCACAGCGGCAGAAGGTGCCGCCTGGATCGGCGACAGCGAAGGCGATCGACTACAGCCTGGGGCGATGGCGGGCGCTCACGCGTTATATCGACGACGGCAACTTGCCCGCAGACAACAACTGGGTCGAGAACCAGATCCGGCCGATCGCCATTGGACGCTCAAATTGGCTATTCGCCGGAAGTCTGCGCGCCGGCAAACGCGCCGCCGCGATCATGAGTCTGACCCACTCGGCGCGCATGAATGGGCTCGATCCGCACGGCTACCTGCGCGACGTGCTCGAGCGGCTGCCGACGCAGCCGGCAAGTCGCATCGAAGAACTCCTGCCGCATCGCTGGACGCCGCTGGCAGCGAACACCTGAGCGCCGCCCCCGTCAAGACGGGATCACCGGACGCTTAC
>NZ_JACORT010000024.1 GCF_014297465.1 Ramlibacter cellulosilyticus
ATGTTGCCCGCGGCGTCGACGTCGGAGTTGCGGATGATCGCGGTCGCTTCGGCCGGCTGCTCGCCGTCGAAGGCTTCGGAGATCAGCGGATCGCCCAGCAAGGCGTCCACCGCATTGAACAGCACGTTCTGCGGCTTCCAGCCCAGGGAGTTGAAGGCCAGCGCGAAGCTGAAGCCGCTCTCGCCGGTGGACAAGGCGCTGTTGAGGGTGGCGTCGAGCAGGCTGTCGTTCTTCGCCTCCAGGGTGACGTCGCCCGTGGTCGTGGCGATGTCGCTGTCCTCGATGAGCGCGTTGGCCGAGCTCAGGACCATGTTGGTCACGATCTGCCCGTTGACGGCCAGCACGCTGCCGGAACCCCAGGCACTGCCGCCGGAGGCCGTGACGTTGGTTTCGGCCGAGGACCGGATCGTGGCGCTTTCCAGCGCACTGATCGCGACGCTGCCGGCGTCGACGTTCGTATCGGTGATGAAGGCATCGACGGCGGAGCGCACGTCGTTCATCACCACCAGGCCGCCGACGGCCCGTGCGTCAGAGTCGGCCAGGTTGCCCAGGTTCGGGTACAGGTCGTCGAGGTCGTCGGCGCCGCCGGTGAGCTTGTGCCACAGGCCGGTGGCGAAGTTGGTGTTGCCCAGGTGGTATTCGGCGTCGCTGAGACCCGTGTACTCGTAGACGGCGCCAGCGTCGCCGCCGCCGGTGTAGTCGGCGCCCAGCCGCACCCGCTCGCCCCAGGAGACCGTGCGCGTGCCGGAGGCGGTGCTGTAGTCGTAGGCGCCCGGGATCAGGAAGTTCTGTGCGATGTCCGTCAGGCCCGCCAGCGTGTTGCTGGTGACGGCCGTCTGCACGATGGTGCTGGTGGAGGTGACGGAGGCGGCGTCGGAGGCTGAGAGGGTGAGTGCCCCGCCGGCCGTGACCTGCTTCGCGCCCGTGTAGCCGTCGCTGTAGTCGATCGACGCTTCTGCCCGGCTGCTGACCTTGTTGCTCGCCAAGCCGGCGCCGCCGGCCACGCCGGAGGCCGCGTACTGCGCACTGAAGACGATGTCCAGCGCCGCTTCGGCCGTCGCTTCATTGCCCAGCGTCGCGTCGATGCCAGCCGTCGATTCGGCGACCAGCGTCACGTCGCCGCCCGCGGCCACTTCCGTGTCCAGCAGGTAGGCCTTGACCCCCGCCGGGTTCTCGCCGTCGAACGCCTCGGAAATCAGCGGATCCCCGATCAGCGTGTCCACCGCGTTGAACAGGATGTTCTGCGCGTTCCAGCCGATGGAGTTGAACGCCACCACGAAGCTGTAGTTGTCCCACGCCTCCATCACGCTGTCAGCGGTGGCGGTGATGCTGGAATCGTTGCGCGCGGTGAGCGCCAGGTCCGCGCCCGATGTCAGCGTGCTGTCGGTCGCATAGGCCTGTGCCTGCGACAGGACCATGTTCGTGGCGATGATGCCGCCGGCGCCTTCCCAGGGCTGCACCACGCTCGATTCGGTGGCATTGATCGTGGCCGTTTCCAGCGCCGTGATCGTGATGGAGCCGTCGGCCGTGACGAGTGCGTCGTCTATCCACGCGGTGACGTCGCTGCGGACGTCGTTGCGGTCCACCAGGCCGTAGTAGCTGGAGGCGGAGCCCACCAGCCCATCCTTGTTCAGCGCCAGGCCGATCTCGGAGAGCACGGCATACGAAGTGCTCTCCGTGACGAGCGACGTCTCCGTGAGCTCCTTCCACAACTCGAAGTCCGAGTAGTCCTGGGCAGCGAGGTCGCGCCCCAGGCCCAGGGCATCCGTGCCCATGAACTCATACACCTTGCCGGCCCGGTCCGCATCGGCGAAGTCGTCGGCCACCCGCACGCGCTGGCCGAAGGTGACGTCCACCACGCCGGAGTTGCTCGTGTACTGGTAGTCGTCCAGCAGCACGCCCGC
>NZ_JACORT010000025.1 GCF_014297465.1 Ramlibacter cellulosilyticus
AAGGTAATCGAGGCGACCGGAGCGGCGCCAGAGTCGCCTGGGTCTGCCCCCGCTTTGGTTGACTCCTGACCTGTGAGGATCGTGGTCCTCGCTGGAAGGATGACCACTGTGCACAAGCCCTACCCCGAGGAGTTCCGCCGCGACGTGGTGGCCGTGGCCCGCCAAGGCGGACAGACCCGGGCCCAGATCGCCCGCAGCTTCGGCATCTCGGAGTCCTGCCTGGGACGCTGGCTGCGGATCGCCGACCGCCAGGACGGCCTGAGCGCCTCGACCGCGCCTGAGAGGAATGCAACAGAATCCGACATTGAGCTGCGCGAGCTGCGCAAACGCAACAAGCAGCTGGAGCAGGAGAACGAGATCTTGCGCCGGGCGACGGCCTACTTCGCTCGCGACGTCCTCCCAAAATGATCTACCCGCTGGTCCGTGACCTCGCCGCTGACGGGATCCCCGTCGCGGTGACCTGCCGGGTGCTGGGCTTTTCCAAGCAGGCCTACTACAAGTGGCGCGCCAACCCGGTCACCGACCGCGACTGGAGCAACGCTCACCTCCTCAACGCCGCCGTCGACATCCACCACGACGACCCGGAGTTCGGCTACCGCTTCATCGCTGATGAGCTGCAGCAGCAGGGCGCGATGGCGTCGCGCAACCGCGTCCAGCGTCTGTGCAGGCTGCAGAGGCTGTTCTCAGCTCACGCCCGTAGGCGCGGTGCTGGGCGACGGCCCGGGCCGCCCGTTCACGATGACCTCGTCCGCCGGAGGTTTCGGGCCGAACGACCCAACGTCCTTTGGCTCACTGACATCACTGAACACCCCACCGCCGAGGGCAAGCTCTACCTCTGCGCGGTCAAGGACGCCTGCTCCAACCGCATCGTCGGCTACTCCATCGACGCCCGGATGACCGCCAACCTCGCGGTCCAGGCCCTGCAGAACGCTCTGACCCTGAGGGACAGCACCGACGCACTAGAGGTCATCGTTCACTCGGACAGAGGCAGTCAGTTTCGCTCCCACAGCTATGTTCGCGCGCTATCAGCAGCGCAAGCGCGCGGGTCGATGGGGCGGGTCGGGACCTGCGCTGACAACGCCGCGATGGAATCGTTCTTCAGCCTGCTGCAGAAGAACGTCCTCAACCGTCGGCACTGGGCCAGCCGACAGGAGCTGCGCCTGGCCATCGTCACCTGGATCGAGCGGACCTACCACCGCCGACGCCGGCAGCAGGCGCTGGGTCGCCTGACGCCCATCGAATACGAGACACTCCTGCAAGCCGCTCACGCGGCCTGATCGCCCCTACCGACGAGAGTCAACCGAAGTAGGGGCAGACCCGATCCTGGCGGTACGGGCCCTTGCGGTCATGCCGAGGAGCGGGACGCTCGGTCATGGCGAGGAGCGGGACGCTCGGTCATGGCGAGGAGCGGGACGCTCGGTCATGGCGAGGAGCGGGACGCTCGGTCATGGCGAGGAGCGGATGATCATTGCGGCCTGCTCGAGCCCGCCTGACCTGCCAAGCTGCTTCACATCGCCGCGCGGCTCGCCAGAAGCAGCAGGCCGCGATC
>NZ_JACORT010000026.1 GCF_014297465.1 Ramlibacter cellulosilyticus
CCAAGACATAAGGGGCATGATGATTTGACGTCATCCCCACCTTCCTCCGAGTTGACCCCGGCAGTCTCCCATGAGTCCCCACCCTACGTGCTGGCAACATGGAACGAGGGTTGCGCTCGTTGCGGGACTTAACCCAACATCTCACGACACGAGCTGACGACAACCATGCACCACCTGTACGCGACCAACTAAATGACACCCCATCTCTGGGATTCCACCGCGCATGTCAAGCCTTGGTAAGGTTCTTCGCGTTGCATCGAATTAATCCGCATGCTCCGCCGCTTGTGCGGGCCCCCGTCAATTCCTTTGAGTTTTAGCCTTGCGGCCGTACTCCCCAGGCGGGGCGCTTAATGCGTTAGCTGCGGCACGGAATCCGTGGAATGGACCCCACACCTAGCGCCCAACGTTTACGGCATGGACTACCAGGGTATCTAATCCTGTTCGCTCCCCATGCTTTCGCTCCTCAGCGTCAGTAACTGCCCAGAGACCCGCCTTCGCCACCGGTGTTCCTCCTGATATCTGCGCATTTCACCGCTACACCAGGAATTCCAGTCTCCCCTACAGCACTCAAGTGTGCCCGTACCCACTGCAAGCTCAGAGTTGAGCCCTGAGTTTTCACAGCAGACGCGACACACCGCCTACGAGCTCTTTACGCCCAATAATTCCGGACAACGCTTGCACCCTACGTATTACCGCGGCTGCTGGCACGTAGTTAGCCGGTGCTTCTTCTGCTCCTACCGTCACTTGCGCTTCTTCGGAGCTGAAAGAGGTTTACAACCCGAAGGCCGTCATCCCTCACGCGGCGTCGCTGCATCAGGCTTTCGCCCATTGTGCAATATTCCCCACTGCTGCCTCCCGTAGGAGTCTGGGCCGTGTCTCAGTCCCAGTGTGGCCGGTCGCCCTCTCAGGCCGGCTACCCGTCGTCGCCTTGGTAGGCCATCACCCCACCAACAAGCTGATAGGCCGCGAGCCCATCCCCAGCCGAAAAACTTTCCACCCACACTCGATGCCGAGGCGGGTCGTATCCGGTATTAGCCACCGTTTCCAGTGGTTGTCCCAGAGCCAGGGGCAGGTTGCTCACGTGTTACTCACCCGTTCGCCACTGATCCACCCCGAAGGGCTTCACCGTTCGACTTGCATGTGTTAAGCACGCCGCCAGCGTTCGTCCTGAGCCAGGATCAAACTCTCCGTCGAAAAACCTTCGATCACCAGCCACCGAAGCAGCCGAGCAACCTAGATCATTTCACTTCATAGTTGACCTTGGACTCCAAACCCCGCACCGAGCTGGCAAGCCGGCACGGGGGTAGATCCCAAAGGAACCCCGATCCCCACCCACACAGGAGTGAAGACCATTGGGGGTTAATGCATTGGCATCAACATATTTCTAGCGCACTGTTGAGTTCTCAAGAACCGGACGCACCCACCCCGACAAACCCT
>NZ_JACORT010000027.1 GCF_014297465.1 Ramlibacter cellulosilyticus
CTGAAGTTGACCCCTTTTCGCGGACACCTTACCGTCCTGAAAGGAGGGGTGTCCGATGAGAAGGTTCGTGCCGCCATATCCGGCGGAATTCCAGAAGCAGATGGTGGAGCTGGTGCTCGGGGGCCAGACGCCGGCGGAGCTGTCCCGCCAGTTCGGCTGCTCCGCCCAGGCCATCTCCAATTGGGTCGCCGAGGACGGCCGTAAAGCGGCAGCCAAGGCCTTTGGCAAGCAGGGGCTGGACGCGTCCGAGCGCGAGGAGCTGGTGCGGCTGCGCCGTACCGTGGCCCGCCTGGAGCAGGAGCGCGACATCTTGGCAAAGGCTACGGCCTGGTTCGCCGCCAAAAACGAGAAGACGTCCACGCCGTCTACGAACTCGTGAGAGCGACCCAGGCCGACGCCAACAACCGGGTGGGAGTGCGCGCCATGTGCGAGACGCTGCGCGTTTCGACCAGCGGCTACTACGCCTGGCGGGACCGGGAGCCAAGTGCGCGAATCAAGTCTGACAAGGCCCTCACGCAGAAGATCCGGCAGGCCCACACGGACTCGGACGGCACCTATGGAATGCCTCGGATCCGCCGGCTGCTGTGCTCTGAAGGCGTGCGTGTGAGCCGAAGGCGCGTGGCCCGACTGATGAAGGCATCGTGCCTGCGCGGAGTCACGCGTCGACGGTTCGTAGCGACGACCGTCCGCGACGAGCGCCAGAGACCCGCCCCCGATCTGGTCAAGCGCAACTTCACCGCCGAGGCGCCCGACCAGCTCTGGGTGGCTGACATCACCTTCGTGCCGACGGCCGCCGGATTCCTGTACCTGGCAGTCGTGCTCGATGTGTTCAGCCGCAAGGTGGTGGGCTGGTCGATGGCAGAGGACATGCCTGCCGACCTGGTGCTTTCGGCCTTGAACATGGCGCTGCAGGTCCGCAGACCCAAGGAGGTCATCCACCACTCGGATCAAGGCAGCCAGTACACCAGCACGGCATTCCGCCGCCGCTGCGAGCAAGCCGGAGTGCGGCTCTCCATGGGCAGTGTCGGAGATGCCTACGACAACGCAATGGCGGAGAGCTTCTTCGCGACCCTGGAGTGCGAGCTGATCGCACGTCGCAACTGGAGCACGCGCGCCGAGGCGCGCGCTGCACTGTTCCAGTGGATCGAGGGTTGGTACAACCCGCGACGGCTGCATTCCAGCATCGACTACCTGTCGCCTGCTGCATTCGAACGCCAGTACGCAAAGGCAGACCACCGTAGCCGAACACACGGGTTTCCCACCGCGGCGGCCGGTTCGTCGCAAGCGCCGCCCGCCGCCCTGGAAAACCCTGCGCCACTGCTGATCTAAGGCTGGAGAATCAACCGTTTACCAGTCCGCGGAGAGGGTCAAGTTCA
>NZ_JACORT010000028.1 GCF_014297465.1 Ramlibacter cellulosilyticus
CAGTAGTCGTCGCTCTCCGCAATCCACACCAGCTCGCCCGTGGCCGCCGCGATCCCCTTGGCCCACTGGCGGAAGACGCCGCCGGAGTTCACCTCGTTGAACAGCGTGCGCGTGATGTCCGCGTTCGCCTGCGCATACTCCTGCATCAGCGCACGGCTGCCGTCGCAGGAGCAGTCGTCCATCAGGATCACTTCGATGTTGCGGTACGTCTGCCCGTAGATGCTGTCCAGGCGCCGCCGCAGGTACGGCGCGTGGTTGTAGTTCGGCACGATCACCGACACCTTGGGCATGCGCCGCGTGCCCTGCACGCCCAGCAGCGCGCGCGTGGTCTCGTTCAGCCGCCCGTAGCCCGCCTTGCGGTCCGGCTCCAGCACCTGCCCCGCGTTCCAGTCGTTCCACGACTGCAGGAAGACGAAGCGCTGCTGCGCATCGGGGATCCGCCGCGCCGCGCTGATCGCCGCGTCCAGCCAGCGGCGGTAGTGGCTCGCGTGGAAGCGGGTGTAGACCAGCGGACGGTCAGCGCCGCGACCGTCGCGGCCCGCGGCGACGACGGGGTACATCGGGCAAGGTGCACGGCGTGCCTCTTCGGCACGGGCGACGCCCTGCGCGGCGACGACCGAGTACGGCACGGCGTCCACCCCTTGCGTGTCCCGTGCCGGGTAGCCTCCCGTTTCCCGCGGGAGCGGGGAAGCCGGCAGGTCCACGAGCGCGTCGCACGCGCCGGCGGCCTGCGCTGCGCAGAGCGCTTCCTCCGCCTCCGGGCTCCAGCAGGCGACGAGGAACACCGGCGCGCCTGCCTCGGCGACGAGCACCTCGCGCAGTTGCGCAAGCGTCGCCTGCGCACTCCCTGCGCCTTGGCGCAGGCGCGCCAGCACCATCGGGCGCTCGCCCACGCGCATGCAGCGCGCATCCCGCAGCGCCAGGCGCAGCAGCGCCAGATCCAGGTTTGCCGGCGTCGCCGCCTCGGCGTCCAGCAGGATGCAGAACGGCAGTTCAACGTCGGCGTGCGCCAGCAGGCTTGCGAGCGCCGGCTGCAGCTGGAAGCAGAAGCCATGGATGCCGTGGCGCTTCGCCAGCGCCGCCTGCGCACGCAGCACCTTCGCATCCGCGGCCTGGTACTCGCCGAAGTCCGCATGCGGCAGCAAGGGGTCGCGTCCGGCCAGCGGCCGCGCACCGCGCAGCGCCGGCCACTCCGGCATCGCGTGGAACGCGACGATCTTCACGTCGCCCCCGCCCACGCCGAAACGGATGTCGTCCTCGTACGTCGCACCCGCACCCGGCAGCGGATCGCGGAACTCCGCCGCGCCCGCCACGAGGTAGTGCCAGAACGGGTTCACGCCGCCGTCGCGGATGTCGCG
>NZ_JACORT010000029.1 GCF_014297465.1 Ramlibacter cellulosilyticus
CCCAGTAGTGTCCGGAGATCCATTCTCATTTGAGCGCTAAGTTGTTGATGCGCATGGAGAAAGAGGTGGTCTCCGGAGAAATCTATATCGATTCCGCGTGAGCTGGCTTGGACACTTTCCGCTTCTTGGCGGGGTGTCCGATGCTAAAAGGCCAGCTGGTGTTCGCGCAGCTCACGGCACATCTGCCGCGGCCTGCATTCAATGAATGCGTGGCGCTCTACGCGGGCCGTTATCCCACGCTGACGTTCTCGTATTGGGATCAGCTGCTGTGCATGATGTTTGCGCAGCTGACCTCGCGCACCAGTCTGCGCGACATCACCACCTGCCTACGCAGCCACTCCAGCAAGCTGTACTTCGCTGGCTTTCGCGGCTCCATCGCGCGCTCCACACTCGCAGATGCAAATGAACGGCGCGACAGCCGCGCTTTCGAGCGATTCACGCTGCACCTGATTGACATCGCACGCGCTCTGTACGCGCGCGAGAGCCTTGGTGTGCAACTGGCGCAAAGCGTCTATGCCATTGACGCCAGCACCATCGATCTTTGTCTTAGCTTGTTCAGCTGGGCTCCTGCTGCAAACGCGCGTGCCGGTGTGAAGCTGCACACCCTTCTCGACCTGCGCGGCAACATTCCCAGCGTCATTCGAATCACGTCAGCGTTGGTTTCCGACGCCAGCTTTCTGGACCATCTCCGCCTCGAAGCGGGCAGCTTCTACGTCATGGATCGTGGGTACCTGCACTTCCAAAGGCTGGCGCGTTTCAGCGACGCTGCAGCCTTCTTCGTGATCCGCTCGAAGAACAAGATCCACCACAAGGTGATCGCGGATCAACCGAGCGACATGGCAGCAGGCGTGCTTTGTGACCAGAGCATTCTGTTGACCGGAAGGTACACGAGATTGGGATATCCAGTGCCGCTGCGCAGGATCGAGTTTCACGATGCTCAGCGTGACCGCACATTGATCTTTCTGACCAACAACTTCGATCTGCAGCCGCTGCAGATCGCCCAGCTGTACAAGAGCCGCTGGCAAGTGGAGCTGTTCTTCAAGTGGATCAAGCAGCACCTGCGCATCAAGGCGTTTGTAGGTACCAGCGCCAATGCGGTGAAGACGCAGATTTGGACGGCGATCGCCACCTACGTGCTGGTGGCGATCATCAAGAAGCGACTGAATGTGCAGGCCTCCCTACACGCCATGCTCCAGGTTCTCAGCCTGAACCTGTTCGAGAAAGTCCCTCTGGAACGGCTATTGAGCGAGGTGTCGCTCTACGATGAAAGCGACGGCTCCCCCGCCCAACTGCCTCTCCTTTGAAATCTCCGGACAGGCATGGG
>NZ_JACORT010000003.1 GCF_014297465.1 Ramlibacter cellulosilyticus
CAGCCTGAACCTGTTCGAGAAAGTCCCTCTGGAACGGCTATTGAGCGAGGTGTCGCTCTACGATGAAAGCGACGGCTCCCCCGCCCAACTGCCTCTCCTTTGAAATCTCCGGACAGGCATGGGTCAAGCCCGCAATGACAAACCTTCCCTCACCGTTTGTTCGACCCGTCGTCGTCGATCGACGCGCTCCAGCGATCTCCCCACCCTTGCCGTTGCGCCTCGTCCAGTTCGCGCCGGCCCCGCTTCGTCGGGCGGCCGTGCTCGATGGACAGCGACGGTTCGCGCGCATAGCGGCGCTGCTCCGCGGCGCGTTCGCGCTCCTGGAGGCTTTCGGCCGTCTCTTCGTAAAGCTGCTGCGCCACGGGCGCCGGCCCGCGCACGCCGGACAGGCCTTTCACGATCACCGTCCGCGTGACGCCTTCGCGCCGCAGGGCCACCGTGTCGCCCACCTTCACCTCGCGGGCAGGCTTGACCTCCTGGCCGTTGACGGCCACGCGGCCCTTGTCGATCTCCTCCGTCGCGAGGCTGCGCGTCTTGTAGAAGCGCGCGGCCCAGAGCCATTTGTCGATGCGCAGTCGTTCCATTCAGCCGACATTTTCCGCCAGCGGCAGGCGGACGGTGGCGGTCAGGCCGGCCGCGCGGCTGTCCTTTTCACGGTTTTCCAGCTCGATCGTGCCGCCGAGCGCCCGCACGATCTCCTGGCAGATCGCCAGGCCGAGCCCGGAACCGCTGCGCACGTCGCCGGCGGAGAACGGCTGGTAGAGCCGCGCCTGCAGCTCGGCGGGGATGCCCGGGCCGCTGTCGCTCACGACGAGGGCGCCCGTGCGCGTGTCGGCGTGCACCCGCACCGACAGCGTGCCGCCGGGCGGGGTGTGCTTGATGGCGTTGTGCAGCAGGTTGCGCGAGAGCTCGCGCAGCATCCATTCGTGCGCGAGCACGGGCGCGGGCACCGTCTCGATGTCGAACTCGATGTCCTTGTCGGCCACCAGCGGCGCCAGGTCCAGCGCCACCGCGCGCACGGCCTCGGACAGGTCGTTCGCCTGCACGTCGGCCTGCTGGCGCAGCTGTTCCACTTTCGCGAGCGACAGCATCTGGTTGGCGAGCACCGTGGCGCGGTCCACGGTCTCGCGGATCTCGCCCAGCGCCTGCCGAGGTTCGACGTCGCCGCGCAGCGCGGACTGCACCTGCGCCTTCAGCACGGCCAGCGGCGTGCGCAGCTGGTGCGAGGTGTCGCGGATGAAGCGCTTCTGGTTGTCCAGCATGTGCGCCAGGCGCGCCATCACCTCGTTGGTCGCGTCCAGCAGCGGCACGAGTTCGCGCGGCGCGCCGGCGGCCGGCAGCGGGGTGAGGTCGCCCTCGGGGCGGGCCTGCAGCTCCTGGCTCAGCCGCCGCACCGGCCGGGTCGCGCCCTGCACGACCACCACCACGACCAGCCCGATCACCGCCACCAGCGCGGCCTGCTGCCACAGGAAATCGATGAGGATCCGGCGCGTGAGCTTGCGCCGCAGCTCCAGGGTCTCGGCGACCTGGATGACGGCCATGGCGCGCCCGCCGGGGCTCGCCACCGGCTGCAGCAGCACGGCCACGCGCACCTGCATGTCGCGGTATTCCGTGTCGTAGAAGTTCACCAGCGCCGCGTACGGCGGCTGCGGCGGGATGGTGCCGTGCCAGAAAGGCAGGTCGGCGAAGCCGGACACGAGCTGCCCGTGCAGGTTGGAGACGCGGTAGTACATGCGCGTCTGCACGTCGGCCTCGAAGGCTTCCAGGGCGGAGTAGGGCACGGTGGCGCGCAGCACCGCGGCCTCGTCGTAGCCCGTCACCGCGAGCTGCTCCCCGATGGACTTGGCGGATGCGAGCAGGGTGCGGTCGTAGGCGGTGTTCACCGCGGCGAGCGTCTTGCGATAGAGGCTCGCCGCGTTGACGGCGACGACGATGCCCACGGGCAGCAGGATGCCCGCGAGAAGAAAGCTGCGCAGCGACCCCGCGAACTTCATTCGCCCGCTTTGAGCAGGTAGCCCAGCCCGCGCAGCGTCACGAGCTTCACGCCCGTGTGCGCGAGCTTCTTGCGCAGGCGGTAGACGACGACCTCGATGGCCTCGTACTGCACGTCGGTCTCGCCGGGGAACACGAGTTCGAACAGGCGCTCCTTCGGCACGGCGTGGCCGGGGCGCGCGAGCAGGGCCTGCAGCAACGCGGCCTCGCGCGGGGCGAGTTCCAGGATCTCGTCGCGCCAGTGGATCGCGCCGCTCTCGCGATCCCACGCGAGGCCACCGACGCCAGGCTCCGAGCCGGCCCGGCCGGGCGCGCGGCGGTGCAGCGCGCGCAGCCGCGCCTCGAGCTCGTCGAGGTCGAAGGGCTTGGGGAGGTAGTCGTCCGCGCCGGTGTTGAGGCCGATGATGCGGTCGCCGACGGTGCCCCGCGCGGTGAGGATCAGCACCGGCGTCCTCAGGCCGCTGCGGCGTGCCTCCTCCAGCACGAGCAGGCCGTCCATGCCGGGCAGGGTGAGGTCCAGCATCACCACGTCGGGCGGGCTCGCCTTCCAGCGCGCGAGCGCCTCGCGGCCGTCGCTGCAGAGATGGACGTCCATGCCCCGGTTCTGCAGGGTGCGCTTCAGCGCCACCTGCATGGACGGGTCATCCTCGACCAGCAACAACTTCATGTCCGCCATCATCGCCGGGGGCGGACATTAGCACTTTCCCTAGTACGTTGGACAGCCGAATGACAGCGACGCGGTCCACCATCGGCAGGTTCCAACCCAGGAGACAACAAGTGCGTAGAGACGAATTCCTGAAGAGCCTCGCGGCCCTGGCCGCGGCCGGTGCGCTGCCCCTGACGGCCCGCGCCGCCGCGAACGTCAAGATGATGATCCCCGCCAACCCGGGCGGCGGCTGGGACACCACCGGCCGTGCGCTGGGCAAGGCGCTGCAGGACGCGAAGGTCGCCGACAGCGTCACCTACGACAACAAGGGCGGTGCCGCCGGCGCGCTGGGCCTGGCGCAGTTCGTCAACGGCAGCAAGGGCGACCCGAACGCGATGATGGTGATGGGCGCCGTGATGCTGGGCGGCATCATCACCGGCAAGCCGCCGGTGAGCCTGTCGCAGGCCACGCCGATCGCGCGCCTGATCAGCGAGTACAACGTGTACGTGCTGCCGGCCAACTCGCCGTTCAAGACGATGGCCGACGTGGTCGCCCAGCTGAAGAAGGACCCGGGCAGCGTGAAATGGGGCGGCGGTTCGCGCGGCTCCACCGAGCACATCGCCGCGTGCATGCTGGCGCGCGAAGTGGGCGTCGACCCCGCGAAGATCAACTACGTCGCCTTCCGTGGGGGCGGCGAGGCCACCGCCGCCATCCTGGGCGGCAACGTCACCGTGGGCGGCTCGGGCTACAGCGAGTTCGCCGAGTACATCAAGGCCGGCAAGATGCGCCCGATCGCGGTCACCTCGCCGCAGCGCCTGAAGGGCATCAACGTGCCGACGCTGAAGGAGCAGGGCATCAACGTCGAACTGGGCAACTGGCGCGGCGTGTACGGCGCCCCCGGCATCTCCGCCGAGCAGCGCAAGCACCTGACCGACATGGTGCTGGCCGCCCTGAAGACCAAGGCGTGGCAGGAAGCGCTGGAGAAGAACGACTGGACCCCCGCCGTCCTGAGCGGCCCCGCGTTCGACCAGTTCGTGGACAACGAGTTCGCGATGCTGCGCGCCACGATGGTCAAGGCCGGCATGGTCTGACGCCGGCACCGTCAGCAGTCTCCGCCCGGTTCGCCGGGCGTTTTTCTTTTCGTACGGGTCCCGTGGAGGGCAGAACCATGACAACACAGGCAGATTCCCGGCCGACCGCGCAGATCCTGGTGGGGGCGATCGTCACGCTCACCGGACTGGCCCTGGCCTTCGGCGCGCTGAAGATTCCCGGCGAAGCGGGCTACGGCGGCGTCGGCCCCAACTTCCTGCCCTGGGTGGTGTCGGTCGTGCTGACCGTCTGCGGCGTCCTGATCGTGCGCGAGGCGCTCACCGGGGGCTTCCGCGAGATGGAGGAGCCTTCGGGCGCGGACCGCGGCTGGTGGCCGGGGCTGGTGTGGGTGTCGGCTGGCCTGCTCGCGAACGCGGCGCTGATCACCACGATCGGCTTCATCCTGAGCTGCACGCTGTGCTACCTGCTGGCGGTGCAAGGCCTGCGCCGCGCGCAGGGGCAGGCTGCCGGTCCGTCGACCATCGCGGTGGACGCGCTCACCGGCGCGGCGATCTCCGCGCCCGTGTTCTGGGCCTTCACGCAATTCCTGGCCATCAACCTGCCGGGCCTCACGAACACCGGCTGGATTTGAAGGATGGCCCACCCCCGAAGCGCCTTCGGCGCCTCCCCCTCAAGGGGGCGCCACCAGCGGCCCGGCAAAGCCGGTTCCGCGGTGGCACTGAGTCAGGCTGCGCGCGCGTTGTTGGCGTGCGCTCGACGAGTCGCCGCGGAGAACTGATATGGATATTTTCGCCTCCCTCCTGCAAGGCTTCGCCACGGCGATCAGCCCGGTCAACCTGCTGTGGGCCTTCGTCGGCTGCGTGCTCGGCACGGCCGTCGGCGTGCTGCCCGGCATCGGCCCCGCCGTGGCCGTGGCCATGCTGCTGCCGATCACGGCCAAGGTGGACATCACCGCGTCCATGATCTTCTTCGCCGGCATCTACTACGGCGCGATGTACGGTGGCTCGACGACCTCGATCCTGCTGAACACGCCGGGCGAGACCGCGTCGATGGTGACGGCCATGGAAGGCAACAAGATGGCCAAGAGCGGGCGCGCGGGCCAGGCGCTGGCGACGGCGGCGATCGGCTCCTTCGTCGCGGGGACGATCGCGACCGTGCTCGTCACGATGTTCGCGCCGGCGGTGGCCGAGTTCGCGGTGAAACTGGGGCCGCCCGAATACTTCCTGCTGATGGTGCTGGCGTTCACGACCGTGAGCGCGGTGCTGGGACAGAGCACGCTGCGCGGCATGACCTCGCTGTTCCTGGGCCTCGCCCTGGGCTGCGTGGGCATGGACCAGATCTCCGGGCAGGCGCGCTACACCGGCGGCATCCCCGAGCTGCTGGATGGCATCGAGATCGTGCTGGTCGCCGTCGGCCTGTTCGCGGTCGCCGAGGTCCTGTACTTCGCGCTGTACGAAGGCCGCGTCGTGGAGACGCAGAACAGGATGTCGCGCGTGTACATGTCGAAGCGGGACTGGAAGCGCTCGATCCCCGCGTGGTTCCGCGCCACCGCCATCGGTGCGCCTTTCGGCTGCATCCCCGCCGGCGGGACCGAGATTCCCACCTTCCTGAGCTACGCGGTGGAGAAGAAGCTGGCCAAGGGCGAGGACAAGGCGGAGTTCGGCACCACCGGCGCCATCGAAGGCGTGGCCGGCCCCGAAGCCGCCAACAATGCCACCGTGACCACGGCGCTGATCCCGCTGCTCACGCTGGGTATCCCGACCTCCAACACCACCGCCATCCTGCTCGGGGCGTTCCAGAACTACGGCATCCAGCCGGGGCCGCAGCTGTTCACGACCTCCGCGGCGCTGGTGTGGGCGCTGATCGCGTCGCTGTACCTGGGCAACGTGATGCTGCTGATCCTGAACCTGCCGATGGTGAAGCTGTGGGTGCAGCTGCTGAAGATCCCGAAGCCGCAGCTCTATGCGGGCATCCTGATCTTCGCCACCGTGGGTGCCTACGGCATGCGCCAGAGCGCCTTCGACCTCGTGCTGCTGTGGGGCATCGGCCTGGTGGGCGTGCTGATGCGCCGCTTCGACTTCCCGACGGCGCCCGTGGTGGTCGGCATGATCCTGGGCCCGCTGGCCGAGGCGCAGCTGCGCAACGCGGTGTCCATCGGCGAGGGCAGCGCGCGCGTGTTCATCGAGCGCCCGATGTCCCTCGGCCTCATCGTGGTGATCGTGGCGGTGCTGGCGCTGCCGCGGATCTGGAAGCGGATGGCGGCGCGCAGGGAGCGGCTGGCGGCGGTTTGAAGCGTTCTTCCTTCTCGTCTCCCCCGAGTTGACATCCCGGCGCGGGCGCTAACATCCGGCGCATGAAGTCCGACGCCTCGCTGCCCCTCGACGGCCAGCGCATCCTGGAGCTGGCGGCCCGCTCCATGTTCGACCTGTTCGCCAACGCCAGCGAAGGCATGCTGCTGGTGGACCGCGACGCCCGCGTCGTCTGGGTCAACGAGCAGTACAAGCGCTTCCTGCCGGCGCTGGGCTACGAGCGGGTGGAGGATTTCGTTGGCCATCCCGTCTCCGAAGTGGTGCAGAACACGCAGATGCACCGCGTGCTGGAGACCGGCAAGCCGATCCTGATCGACCTGCTGTCCAACAAGGCCGGCACCTTCGGCGTCAGCCGCATCCCGCTGCGCGACGAGCAGGGCAACGTGATCGGGGCGCTCGGCATCGTGCTGTTCGACCATCCCGAGACCAACCTGCAGCCCCTGATCCACAAGTTCGCCAACCTGCAGCGCGACCTGGAGGACGCGCGGCGCGAGCTGGCGTCGCAGCGGCGCAGCAAGCACACCCTCGCGAGCTTCGTGGGCGGCAGCCCCGGGGCGGTGGCCGTGAAGCGGCAGGCGCGCAAGGCGGCGCAGTCGTCCAGCCCCGTGCTGCTGCTCGGCGAGACCGGCACGGGCAAGGAACTGCTCGCGCACGGCATCCACGCCGCTTCCGCGCGTTCGCGCGGTCCCTTCGTGAGCGTCAACATCGCGGCGGTGCCCGACACGCTGCTGGAGGCGGAGTTCTTCGGCGTCGCACCCGGTGCCTACACCGGCGCCGACCGCAAGGGCCGCGACGGCAAGTTCAAGCTGGCCGACGGCGGCACGCTGTTCCTCGACGAGATCGGCGACATGCCGCTCGCCCTGCAGCCCAAGCTGCTGCGGGCGCTGCAGGAAGGCGAGATCGAGCCGCTCGGTTCCAACAAGGTGGTGCCGTTCGACGCACGCGTGATCGCGGCCACCTCGCGCGACCTCGCCGCGCTGGTGCGCGAAGGCCGGTTCCGCGAAGACCTGTACTACCGCCTCAACGTGCTGCCGATCAAGGTGCCGCCCCTGCGCGAGCGGGCCGGCGACATTGCCGCGATCGCCGAGGTGCTCGTCGAGGACATCGCCATCCGCAACGGCACCGCGCCCTTCGAGCTCGATGCCGCGGCGATCGCGCTGCTGTCCTCGCAGCGCTGGCGCGGCAACATCCGCGAGCTGCGCAACGTGCTGGAGCAGGCCGCGATGCGCAGCGACGCGCAGCAGATCGACGAGCAGTTGCTGGAGGAAGTGCTGCGCGAGGCAGGCATCGAACGCCTGCCGCCTGCGCCGCCTCCCCGCGCGCTCGCCGCGCTGCCCTCCCGCGACGTGCTGCGGCCGCTCGCGGAACAGGTGGCCGAAGTGGAACGCCATGCGATCCAGGCCGCGCTGGCCGCCACCGGCGGCAACAAGCTCGCCGCCGCCCGCCTGCTCGGCATCTCCCGCGCCAAGCTGTACGAACGGCTGGAACTGGTTGCCTGAAAACCAGACAATTGTCTGGACTTCAGGCAATTTCATTGTCTGAACGTCGGACAGTTCCTCCAGCGGGCGCGGAAAAAGCCTGACGTGACAAGCACTTGCGACCTGGCACGGCGAATGCAAGAGCCGCCCGGTTCCCGCATCCAAAACGTCAGGAGACACCCCATGCAACGACGCACCTGGGCCGCGATCGCCGCCCTCGCCGCCACCGCCTTCGCCGCGCCTCTCGCCTGGTCGCAGGCCAACGAGATCCGCATCGCGCACATCTACAGCCGCACCGGCCCGCTCGAGGCCTACGGCAAGCAGACCCAGACCGGCTTCATGATGGGCCTGGACTACGCCACCGGCGGCACGATGGCCATCAACGGCAGGAAGCTCGTCGTGATCGAGAAGGACGACCAGGGCAAGCCGGACCTCGGCAAGTCGCTGCTGGCCGCCGCGTACTCCGACGACAAGGCGGACGTGGCCGTGGGCCCGACGTCTTCCGGCGTCGCGCTGGCCATGCTGCCGGTCGCCGAGGAATACAAGAAGGTCCTGCTGGTGGAGCCCGCCGTGGCCGACTCCATCACCGGCGACAAGTGGAACAAGTACATCTTCCGCACCGGCCGCAACAGCTCGCAGGACGCGATCTCCAACGCCGTTGCCGTGGACAAGGACAACGTGTCCATCGCCATGCTGGCCCAGGACTACGCCTTCGGCCGCGACGGCGTGAAGGCCTTCAAGGACGCGCTGAAGAAGGCGAAGATCGTCCACGAAGAGTACCTGCCGATGACGACCACGGACTTCACGGCCGGCATCCAGCGCCTGATCGCGGCGCTGAAGGACAAGCCGGGCCGCAAGATCATCGCCGTGGTGTGGGCCGGCGGCACGCCGCCCTTCAACGCGCTGGCCGATGCCGACCTGCAGAAGCGCTACGGCATCGAAGTGGGCACCGGCGGCAACATCCTGCCCGCGATGACCGCGTACAAGCGCTTCCCCGGCATGGAAGGCGCCACCTACTACTACTTCGGCATCCCGAAGAACCCGGCCAACGAGGCGATGGTGTCGCAGCACTACAAGCAGTTCAAGTCGCCGCCCGACTTCTTCACCGCGGGCGGCTTCTCCGCCGCCATGGCGCTCGTCACCGCGCTGAAGAAGACCAACGGCGACGCGACGGCCGCCAAGCTGATCCCCGCCATGGAAGGCATGTCCTTCGACACGCCCAAGGGCAAGATGACCTTCCGCAAGGAAGACCACCAGGCCATGCAGAGCATGTACCACTTCAAGATCAAGGTGGACCCGGCCTTCCCGTGGGGCGTGCCGGAACTGGTGCACGAGATCAAGCCGGAAGAGATGCAGGTTCCGATCCGCAACAAGCGCTAACGGCCGGACACGGACTTCCGGAACGCAGAGGGCGCAGAGACTACGCAGAGGCCGCAGAGGAAGACATCCTCTGGAGGGCTGTTCTCTGCGACTTCTGCGCCACCTCTGCGACCTCTGCGTTCTTCATCTCCTTTTCTGGCGCGGCATTCGGGACGCGCCTCGCGGAAGCCATGACCCAACTCGCCACGCACGACCTCACGGTCCGGTTCGGCGGCCACGTCGCCGTCAATGGCGTCACCTGCGCCTTCGAGCCGGGGACGCTCACGGCCATCGTCGGGCCCAACGGGGCCGGCAAGACGACCTACTTCAACCTGATCTCGGGGCAGCTCAAGGCGACCTCCGGCACGGTGACGCTCGGGGGGCGCGACCTCTCCGGCGCCTCCGCGTCGGAGCGCACGCGCGCGGGCCTCGGCCGCGCGTTCCAGCTCACGAACCTGTTCCCGCGCCTCACGGTGCTGGAGAACGTGCGGCTGGCCGTGCAGGCCACGCGCGGCGGCACGCACCGTCGCGGCCTCAACCTCTGGAGCGTGTGGAGCGACCATGCCGACCTGCTCGCGCGGGCCGACGAACTGCTGGAGTCCATCGCGCTGAAGGACCGCGAGCACGAGCTCGTGGCCAACCTGCCGCACGGCGACCAGCGCAAGCTGGAAGTGGCGCTGCTGATGGCGCTGGAGCCGCAGGTCTACATGTTCGACGAGCCCACTGCCGGCATGAACCACGCGGAAGCGCCCGTGATCCTGGACCTCATTCGCAAGCTGAAGGCCGACCGCAGCAAGACGATCCTGCTGGTCGAGCACAAGATGGACGTGGTGCGCGAACTCGCGGACCGCATCATCGTGCTGCACAACGGCACGCTGGTGGCCGATGGCGAGCCGGCGGAAGTGATCGCATCGCCCGTGGTGCAAGAGGCGTACCTCGGCGTCTCGCAAAAGGAGGCGGCATGAGCGACAACCTCCTCACCCTCTCCGGCGTGCACACGCACATCGGGGCGTACCACATCCTGCACGGCGTCGACCTCGCCGTGCCCCGCGGCCAGCTCACCATGCTCCTGGGGCGCAACGGCGCCGGCAAGACGACGACGCTGCGCACGATCATGGGCCTGTGGCGTGCGTCGCAAGGCCGCATCGTCTTCAACGGCCAGGACATCACCGCGCTGCCGACGCCGCAGATCGCCGGCCTGGGCGTCGCCTACGTACCCGAGAACATGGGCATCTTCGCGGACCTGACGGTCAAGGAGAACATGGTCCTGGCCGCACGCGGCGCGCGCAACGCGTCCGCGATCGACCAGGAACGCCTGCAGTGGATCTTCTCGCTGTTCCCCGCGGTGGAGAAGTTCTGGAACCACCCGGCCGGCAAGCTCTCGGGCGGGCAGAAGCAGATGCTGGCGGTGTCGCGCGCGATCGTGGAGCCGCGCGAGCTGCTGATCATCGACGAGCCCAGCAAGGGCCTGGCGCCCGCGATCATCAACAACATGATCGATGCCTTCGGCCAGCTGAAGGCCAAGGGCGTGACCATCCTGCTGGTCGAACAGAACATCAACTTCGCCAAGCGCCTGGGCGACACGGTGGCCGTGATGGACAACGGCGTCGTGGTGCATGCCGGGGCCATGAAGGAACTGGCGGAGAACGAGGAGCTGCAGCACTCGCTGCTGGGGCTGGCGCTATGAGTTTCAAGGAAATGGACTGGCAGCCGCTGGCGCTCGTGCCGGTGCTCGCCCTGCTCGTGCTGCCCTTCGTGGGCTCGCCCTCCACCTGGCTCACGCTCACGGTGGCGGGGCTCGCGATGGGGATGATCATCTTCATCATCGCCTCGGGCCTCACGCTCGTCTTCGGCCTGATGGACGTGCTGAACTTCGGCCACGGCGTGTTCATCGCGCTGGGTGCCTTCGTCGCGACCAGCGTGCTGGGCGCGATGGGCGACTACACGGGCTCCGAGAGCCTGTGGCGCAACCTGCTCGCCGTGCTGCCGGCGATGGTCGTGGCCATGCTGGTCGCGGGCGCCATCGGCCTCGCCTTCGAACGCTTCATCGTGCGGCCGGTGTACGGCAACCACCTCAAGCAGATCCTGATCACGATGGGGGGGATGATCATCGGCGAGGAACTGATCAAGGTGATCTGGGGCCCGCTGCAGATCCCGCTGCCGCTGCCCGAAGGCATGCGCGGCAGCCTGTACCTGGGCGACGCCGCGGTGGAGAAGTACCGCCTGATCGCCGTCGTCGTGGGCATCGTCGTCTTCGGCGTGCTTCTGTGGACGCTCACGCGCACCAAGATCGGCCTGCTGATCCGGGCCGGCGTGCAGGACCGCGAGATGGTGGAGTCGCTCGGCTACCGCATCCGCGTGCTCTTCGTCGGCGTGTTCGTCGTGGGCAGCGCGCTCGCGGGCCTGGGCGGCGTGATGTGGGGCCTGTACCAGCAGAACGTCATCCCGCAGATGGGGGCGCAGGTCAACGTGCTGATCTTCATCGTGCTGATCATCGGCGGGCTGGGTTCCACGACCGGCGCGCTCGTGGGCGCGCTGCTGGTGGGCCTCATGGCCAACTACACCGGCTTCCTGGTGCCGAAGGCGGCGCTCTTCTCCAACATCCTGCTGATGATGGCCATCCTGCTGTGGCGTCCGCAGGGCGTCTACGCCCTGAGCAAGTGAGGACGCAGACATGCTGACGCGCCTCCTCTCCAACGACTACCCGCGCAGCCGCGTGCTGGCGGTGATCCTGCTCGCGATCTTCGTCGCGCTCGCCGTGACTCCCTTCGCGATCCCCGGCGTCAAGGCGCTGAACGTCGCGGCCAAGATCCTGGTGTTCATCGTGCTGGTCGCGAGCTTCGACCTGCTGCTCGGTTACACGGGCATCGTGAGCTTCGCCCACACCATGTTCTTCGGCATCGGCGCCTATGGCGTCGCGATCGCCTCCACGCGCCTGGGGGCAGGGTGGGGCTCGCTCGCCATCGGCATCGGGGCCGCGCTCGTGCTGTCGCTGGTGCTCGCGGCGGCCATCGGCCTGTTCTCGCTGCGGGTGCGCGCCATCTTCTTCTCGATGATCACGCTCGCGTTCGCGGCCGCCTTCCAGACGCTGGCCTCGCAGCTGTCGGAGATCACGGGCGGCGAGGACGGCCTGACCTTCAAGATGCCGGAAGTGATCTCGCCGAGCTTCGACTTCGAGCTGTTCGGCCAGGCGTACGACGGGCGCCTCCTCTGCTACTACCTGCTGTTCGTCGTGGCCACGGTGCTGCTCCTCGCCATGCTGCGCATCGTCAACTCGCCCTTCGGCCGCGTGCTGCAGGCGATCCGCGAGAACGAGTTCCGGGCGGAGGCGATCGGCTACCGCGTGGTGGTGTACCGCACGATCTCCAGCGTCCTGTCCGCGCTGTTCGCGACGCTGGCCGGCGCCATGCTGGCGATCTGGCTGCGCTACAACGGTCCGGACACGACGCTGTCGTTCGAGATCATGCTGGACGTGCTGCTGATCGTCGTGATCGGCGGCATGGGCACCATCTACGGCGCGGCGATCGGCTCGGCCCTGTTCCTGGTGGCCCAGAGCTACCTGCAGGACCTGCTGAAGCTCGCGAGCGGCGCCGTGGCGGGCGTGCCCACGCTCGCCGCGCTGCTCTCGCCGGACCGCTGGCTGCTCTGGCTCGGGCTGCTGTTCGTGCTGTCGGTCTACTACTTCCCCACCGGCGTGGTCGGGCGGCTGCGCGCCCTGCGCGCCGCTGCGCCGGTGCGGTCTCCATCCCTTCCCGCGGCCCCGGCCGCATCCCCCCAGAAGAGAGTGCAAGGAGACTATGTTGAGAACTAGCAAGACATTGGCGAAGTGCGCATGGGCGGCAGCGCTCGGCGTGCCGCTGCTTCTGGCCGCGTGCGGCGGCGGCGGCATCGACATCGGCGGCGCGCTGCAGGACGTGTCGCTGCGCAGCACCACGCTCGGCCCCATCAAGGGGGCGGAAGACACCGCGACGGGCACGTTCGCGTGGAAAGGCATTCCCTACGCGAAGCCGCCCGTGGAGGCCTTGCGCTGGCAGCCGCCGCAGGACGCGACGCCGTGGACGAGCGTGAAGACCACCACCTCGTTCGGCCCCGCCTGCTCGCAGTACGGCCGCATCTACGGCCCCGGCAGCAACAACCGCTACGACGCGACGATCGGCACCACGCTGAACCAGGCCGTCGGCCAGGAGGACTGCCTGTACCTGAACGTCTGGCGTCCGGCCAACCGCGACGAGAACCTGCCCGTCATCGTGTTCTTCCACGGCGGCAGCAACGTCTCCGGCTACACCGCCGACCCGGTGTACGACGGCGCGGCGCTCGCCAAGGCGGCGAACGCGGTGGTGGTCACGGCCAACTTCCGCCTGGGCATCCTCGGCTTCCTGACGTTGCCGCAGCTCAAGACCGGCGACCCGGCCAACGACTCGGGCAACTACACGATCCTGGACAGCATCAAGGCGCTGCAGTTCGTGCGCGGCAACGCGCGCACCTTCGGCGGCAACCCGGACAACGTGACGATCATGGGCCAGTCCGCGGGCGCGATCAACGTGTGGGCGCTGCAGACCTCGCCGCAGATGACCGCGGCGAACCCGAAGCTGTTCCACCGCAACGTGCCGCTGTCCGGCGGCATCTCGCTCGCGAGCAACCTGCCGGTGGGCAGCATCCCGACGCTGTCGCCGCTGTCGCAGTACCAGCTGCAGGGCCTGACGCTGCTGCAGCAGCTGCTGATCGTCGACGGCCTCGCCACGGACGCGGCTTCGGCGAACACCTACATCGCGGGCAAGACCAGCGCCGAGATCGCGGCCTACCTGCGCGGCAAGACGCCGCAGCAGCTGTTCACGACCCTGCTCACGCGCCTGCCCCTCCTGGCGGGTTCCGGGCCCATCCCCGACGGGACCGTGGTCGCGGCCGACCCCATCGGCGCGATCAACGCGGGCAACTACGTGAAGGTGCCGGTGCTGGCGGGCAACACGCGCGACGAGGGCAAGCTGTTCCCGTCCTTCCTGCCCCTGGTGGGCGGCACGGGCAACGCGCGTATCGTCACGGACGCGCAGCTGTTCTCCAACCACTTCGGCTACAACCCGGAAGCCGCGGCGCAGACGACGGTGGACCAGTGGATCGCCGCGTCCTACCTGCCGGTCAACGCCCCGACCACGGGCTTCACCGCACGCGCCGAAGCGCTGAACCGCGTGTTCTTCGTGAACAGCCGCGACAACGTGCTCAACGCGCTGAAGACGCAGCAGTCCAGCGTCTGGTACTACCGCTTCGACTGGGACGAGCAGCCGGCCCCGTGGAACGACATCTACGGCGCGGTGCACGTCGTGGACCTGCCCTTCCTCTTCGGCAACTTCGGCCCGTCGCTGTTCGGGAACGTGTGGTTCAACACGGCCAACCGGCCGGGCCGCCTGGAGCTGTCGGCCACGATGATGCAGACGCTCGGGACCTTCGCGCGCAACGGCGACCCGAACAACGCGTCGCTGGGCGTCAGCTGGCCCGCGTGGCCCGCGAAGATCGTTTTCGACGCCACGCCGACGACGAAGGCGATCCACGTCGAGTGACGTGACGGGAGGAGGAAAGCACATGCCATCCAGTTCGAACTACGCGACCTGCGCGGGGCGCGAGATCCACTACACGGAGTGGGGCGCGCAGCACGCGCGCACGGTGATCGCCTGGCACGGCCTCGCGCGCACCGGCCGCGACATGGACGAACTGGCGGAAGCGCTGTCCTCCTCCGGCTACCGGGTGGTCTGCCCGGACACCCTCGGGCGGGGCTTCAGCCAGTGGAGCCCCGACCCCAAGGCCGAGTACACGCTGGCCTTCTACGCGCGCCTCGCCGCGGACCTGATGGACCAGCTCGGCGTGGAGCGCGCCCACTGGGTCGGCACGTCCATGGGCGGGGCGATCGGCACGGTCTGCGCGGCCGGCATCGCCCAGCCGCGACTGAAGGACCGCATCCAGAGCCTGGTGCTGAACGACAATGCGCCGCGCCTGGCCGAGCCGGCGCTGGAGCGCATCCGCAGCTACGCGGGCAGCCCGCCCGCCTTCGACACCATGACGCAGCTGGAAGCGTTCTTCCGGCAGGTGTACAAGCCTTACGGCTGGTTGAGCGATGCGCAGTGGCGCCGCCTCACCCAGACCTCCACGCGCCGCCTGCCGGACGGCCGCGTGACGCCGCACTACGACCCGGCGATCGTGCGGCAGTTCATCGACCACCCGAACGACTACGACCTGTGGGAGCACTACGACCGGCTGCGCATCCCGGTGCTGCTGCTGCGGGGGGCCGAGTCGGACCTGGTGCTGGCGGATGCGGCGGCGGAGATGCTGACGCGCGGGCCCGGGGTGCTGGGGCTGACGCGGGTGGTGGAAGTGGCCGGGTGCGGGCATGCGCCGGCGTTGAATGTGCCGGAGCAGCTGGAGTTGGTGATGGGGTTCATCGAGCAGGCGGAGGCGGGGGCGAAGGTCGCGGCTTGAAAGGGCGCTGGGGTGCGCTTCGCGCAACCCAGCCTACGGCCCGGCGTGCATCGCGGCCCGCGACGGCGCGGTAGGCTGGGTTGCGCGATAGCGCACCCCAGCGCTCGCGCGTCTAGCGCGCCGCCCCCAGCGCCATCGCCCGCTCCTTCTGCGCCGCCAGCTCCTTCGCATCGGGCTGCCGCTGCGTCTCCCACCCCCCCATGTGCCGCACCGCGATCCCGCCCAGCGCGTGGATCCATTCCGTCTCGTCGTTCAGGCACGGGATGTAGTGGAACTCCTTCCCTCCCGCGGCGAGGAACGCGTCGCGCCCTTCCTGCGCGATCTCCTCCAGCGTCTCCAGGCAATCGCTGGTGAAGCCGGGGCACGCGACGTCCACGCGCTTCGTTCCGCCGCGCGCCAGCGCCTGCAGCGTGGGCTCGGTGTACGGCTCCAGCCACTTGGCCTTTCCGAACCGCGACTGGAAGCTCACGGTCATCTGCGACGCGCCGAGGTTCAGCGCCTCGCCCAGCAGCCGCGCCGTCTTGCGGCATTCGCAGTGGTACGGGTCGCCGAGGTGCAGCGTGCGCTCCGGCACGCCGTGGAAGCTCAGGACCAGGTGCTCCGGGCGGCCGTGTTCGCGCCAGTGGCGCTGGATGCGGTGCGCGAGCGCCGCGATGTAGCCCGGGTCGTCGTGGTAGCGGTTCACGAAGCGCAGCTCCGGCACGTGGCGCTGCGTGCGCGCCCAGGCGCCCACCGCGTCGATGACGCTCGCGGTCGTGGTGCCGGAGTACTGCGGGTAGGCAGAGAGAATGAGGATGCGCGTCGCGCCGGCATCCGCCAGCGCCTGCAGCTGGCTGGCAATCGAAGGCGTGCCGTAGCGCATCGCGTACGCCACGCGCACGCGGTGCCCCTGCTCGCCGAGCCAGCCTTGCAGGCGCTTGGCCTGCCGCTCGGTCCAGAGCTTCAGCGGCGACCCGTCGGGCGTCCAGATGGTCGCGTACTTGGCCGCGGACTTCGCGGAGCGCAGCGGCAGGATCAGCCCGTACAGGATCGGCAGCCACACGGCGCGCGGGATCTCCACCACGCGGCGGTCGCCGAGGAACTCCGCGAGGTAGCGGCGCACCGCCGGTGGCGTGGGTGCGTCGGGGGTGCCGAGGTTGCACAGGAGCACGGCGGTCTGGGCCGCCTGCCCGTGCGTGTGGGCATGGGCGGCGGGGGAGGGCGCGTCGGACGGCATGCGCTATTCTCGCCGCCATGCTCGCCCTCGGGAAAATCAAGGCCATCACGCTGGACCTGGACGACACGCTCTGGCCCATCTGGCCCACCATCGAGCGCGCGGAGAAGGTGCTGCTCGAATGGCTGTCGGCGCATGCGCCCATGACGTCGGCGCTGTTCGCCAATCCGGCGGCCCTGCGCGACATCCGCGCGGAGATGACCAGCTCGCGCCCCGACCTCAAGCACGACATGAGCGCGCTGCGCCTCGAGTCCATCCGCCTCGCGCTCACGCGTGCCGGCGACGACCCGCAACTGGCGGAGCCCGCGTTCGAAGCCTTCTTCGCCGAGCGCCAGCGCGTGACGCTGTTCGACGACGTGCTGCCGGCGCTGGAGTTCCTCGCGGAGCGCTTCCCGCTGGTGGCGCTCTCCAACGGCAACGCGGACGTGCAGCGCGTCGGCCTCGGCCGCTTCTTCCGCGCCTCGGTGTGCGCGCGCGATTTCGGCGTCGGCAAGCCCGACCCGCGCATCTTCCACGCGGCGGCCGGCGCGGTGGACACGATGCCGGAGTTCATCCTGCACGTCGGCGACGACGTGACGCTCGACGCGCTCGGGGCGCTGAATGCCGGCATGCAGGCGGCGTGGGTGAACCGGTCGGACGCGATCTGGCCGCACGAGCAGGAGCCGCACGTGACGTTGACGCACCTGGGGGAGTTGAAGGATTTGTTCGCGGGGGAGTGAACGCCGATCGGTGGGGTTCGCTTCGCTCACCTGCCGCTATCGCGCCACCCTACATGCGGGACGCACGTTTGCATTGGTAGGGTGGCGCGGCGACAGCCGCGGAAGGTGAGCGCAGCGAACCCCACCGTTCACGCGAGCCGCGCCGCCACCGCGAGACCGCTCCGCACCGCCCCCTCCAGCGTCGCCGGATACGGCCCTTCGACGTAGTCCCCACAAGCCCACAACCCCGGCCCGACCGCCACCGGCGGCCGTTCCAACCCGGGCACGCAGGCAAAGGTCGCGCGCTTCTCCACCACCGTCTGCAGCGGCCGCACGTCCCACCCCAGCGCCGCGGCCTGCGCCAGCACCTCGGCCTGCAGCACTTCCTTCTCCCGCAGGCTCGCGCTCGCCACGAACGCGAGCAGCCCCTGCGGCCCCCCGAGCTGGCCGCGATCGAACACGAACTGCGCAGGACCGCCGTGCAGCGCGAGCATCGGCTGCGGCAGGCGCGGCCCGCCCCAGGCGTAGACGGTGGCGATGGCCTCGAGGGCGAGCGACCGCGCTGCGGCGACCCACGCCGCCGCGCCGACGCCACTCTCCGCGACGAGCCGCGCCGCTTCGAGCGAAGGCGTCGCGAGCACCACTGCATCGAACGCTTCGCCGTCCAGCGCCCACCCTTCGCCCGCGCGCGACAGCTGCTGCACGCGCGCGCCGATGCGCGCCTGCGCGCCATGCGCAGCCAGCCACGCGGTCGCGGCCTGCGGCAGCAGCCGCCCCAGGTCCTGCCGCGGCAGCAGCAGGTTCGACCCGCCCCAGCCCGCATGGCCGCGGCCGAAGAGCGCATCGCGCAGCACGCGCAGGAAGACCTCGGCGCTCGCGCGGGCCGCCGGCGTGTTCAGCGCGGCCACGCACAAGGGGTCGACCACGTCGTCGCGCACGCGCGGCGTGAGGCCGCGGGTGAGGTCCGCGACGGTCATTGCCGGGTCGCAGCGGAAGCCGGAGAGCTGCCAGCCGACGGCGGCCCGCAGCAGCGAGAGCTTGTCGCGCGCCTGCCAGCCGCGTGCACCGAGGATCCCCGCGAAGGCGTCCCAGGGCGCGGGCCAGGAGGGCAGGGCGAGGCCTTCGCCCCGCGTGTCCTGCAGCACCAGCGGCATTCGCAACAGCGCGGAGGAAGGGTCCACCCCCACCGCTTCCATCAAGGCGAGTGTCTCGACGTACGCGGCGATCAGGATGTGCTGCCCGTTGTCGACGGACACTTCACGCCCGTCCGGCAGCACCAGCGGCAGGCTGCGCGCGCGGCCGCCCGGCGTGCGCGCTGCTTCGAAGAGCGTCACCCGGTGCCCGCGCCGCACGGCCTCCACGGCCGCGGCCAGGCCGGCCCATCCGGCGCCCACGATGGCGACGCGCCGCGTCACAGCCGGCCCAGAGCCTGGACCTTCCACGCGAGCCAGAGCTTGCGCAGGGGCGTGAGGCTGATGCGCTGGTTCAGCACCTGGAAGTCCTCGGCCTCGATCTCGCGCAGCAGCGTGCGGTAGATGCTGGCCATCATGAGGCCGGGTTTCTGCGCGCGCCGGTCCTCCGCCGGCAGCAGCGCCAGCGCCTCGTCGTACAGCGCGTGCGCCCGCTGCGCCTGGAAGCGCATGAGCGCCACGAAGCGGTCCGAGTGCTTGCGCTGCAGGATCTCGTGCGCCTTCACGTCGAACTGCTGCAGCTCGTTGACGGGCAGGTAGATCCGGCCGCGCATCGCGTCCTCGCCGACGTCGCGGATGATGTTCGTGAGCTGGAAGGCGAGCCCCAGCTTGTGCGCATAGTCCGTGGTCTGCGGCTGCGCCTGCCCGAAGATGCGCGCGGAGACTTCGCCCACGACGCCGGCCACCAGGTGGCAGTAGCGCTGCAGGCCGGCATAGTCGAGGTAGCGCGTCTGTTCGAGGTCCATCTGGCAGCCGCGCACGACGGCCTGCAGCTGCTCCTGCGTGAGCCCGTACACGGACACGTGCGGCATCAGCGCCTGCATCACGGGATGCGAGGGCTGGCCGGCGAAGGACTTCGCGACTTCCGACTGCCACCAGGCCAGCTTGGTGCGGGCCACGCCGGGGTCGGTGACCTCGTCCACCACGTCGTCCACCTCGCGGCAGAAGGCGTAGAAGGCCGTGATCGCCGCGCGGCGCGGCGGCGGCAGGAAGAGGAAGGCGTAATAGAAGCTGCTGCCCGAAGCGGCAGCCTTCTGCTGGACGTACTGTTCCGGCGTCATGCTCGTTCTTGTAGGGCCCGGATTTTCACATCCGCGCCGCATGCCACAGCATGGGCGGGACGTCGGCGGGGCCGAGCCTGGGTCTCTGCCGGAAGGTGCGGTACCCCAGGCCCTCGATGCGGCGCAGGATGCGCAGCCCGCCCTGCACGACCAGCCGCAGCTCCCAGCCGGCACGCCCGGGCACCGCGTGCACGAGCGGCGCGCCTTCGAGCATCAGGGCACGGGCCCAGTCGCACAGCTCCCGGACCAGCGCCGGCGCGGCGGGGTGATCCGGCCAGCTGGCCGGGTCCGCCGGATCGATGCCGTGCCGCCGGCAATCCTCGGCCGGCAGGTAGTACCGGCCGCGCGCGAGATCCACCCCCAGGTCCTGCCAGAAGTTGACCAGCTGCAGCGCACTGCAGATCGCGTCGCTCTGCGCGAGCGACCGCGCATCCGACACGCCGTAGAGGTGCAACAGCAGCCGCCCCACCGGGTTGGCCGACCGCCGGCAGTAGTCCAGCAGCTCCGCCCGGTCCGCGTACCCCGCCCCGGCCGCCGTCTTCCGCACGTCCTGCTCGAAAGCGTCGAGCAGATCGAACATGGGTTGCCCGGGCAGGCCGAAGCCTTCGATGGCTTGGCCCAAGGGCCCGAAGACATGCGGCCACCTCCCCGCCGGCACACCGTTGCCCCCCAGAGACGCTCGAAGAAGGTTTCGGTATGTAAACAGATCGGCCAGCCGTTCACCCTCTGTTGCAATTCCCTCATCCGCGATATCGTCGGCGGTACGGGCGAACCAGTAGATCGCCGCCACCGGCTGCCGCAGCCGAGGAGGGCAGAGCCAGGAGGCAACGGGGAAGTTTTCGTAGTGGTCGACGGCGCGATGCCGGTCGTCGGGGCGGGAGCTCACGCCGGGATTGTGCTTGACAAGCTCTGCGGCCACTCCTAGATTACTAACCGGTCAGTCATTAACGCGCTGCGCCAGCCCACCCGGCGCGCCTGAGCTCACGGATTCCGCCATGGTCACATCCCATCCACCCCGCCGCGCCCTTGCCTGGGCGCTGGCCCTGCTGCCCCTGGCCTGGCTGGCCGGCTGCTCCCGTGGCGAAGCGCCGCCGGAGCCGGTGCGGGCCGTGAAGGTGATCACCGTCGGCGCGTCGGCCATGCAGTCGCAGAACGAGTTCTCCGGCGACGTGCGGGCGCGCGTGGAGTCGCGGCTCGGCTTCCGGGTGGGCGGCAAGATCACGCAGCGGCAGGCCGAGGTCGGCCAGCACGTGCAGGCCGGCGCGCTGCTGGCGCAACTCGACCCGCAGGACTATCGCCTCGCCGCCGAAGCCGCGCGCGCGCAGGTCGCCGCGGCGACGACCAACCGCGACCTCGCCGCCGCCGACTTCAAGCGCTACCAGACCCTGCGCGAACAGAACTTCATCAGCGGCGCCGAACTGGAGCGGCGCGAGACGACGCTGAAGGCGGCCCAGGCGCAGCTCGAACAGGCGCAGGCGCAGCTCGCATCGCAGGGCAACCAGGCCCGCTACACCACGCTGGTGGCCGATGTCTCCGGGGTGATCACCGCCGTGGAAGCGGAAGTGGGCCAGGTCGTGGCGGCCGGCACGCCGGTCGTGCGCATCGCGGCGGACGGTCCGCGCGACGTGGTGTTCGCCGTGCCCGAGGACAAGGTGGCGGCACTGCGTCCCGGCACCGACGTCGCCGCACGCCAGTGGGCCAGCGCCACCACCGTCGCTGGGCGCATCCGCGAAGTCGCCGCCAGCGCCGACCCCGTCACGCGGACCTATGCCGTGAAGGTGGCGCTCGATCCGGCCGCGCAGCCGCCGCTGGGCGCCACCATGTCCGTGGCCCCGCGGGCCCTGAGCCACGCGGGCACCGTCGTCATCAAGATCCCCACGAGCGCGCTGCGCCAGGAGGGGCAGGGCTCCGCGGTGTGGGTCCTCGATCGCACGACGATGACGGTGAAGCTGCAGCCCGTGCAGGTCGCCACGGCCGACGGCAACGACGCGGTCATCGCCGCCGGCCTGCAGCCCGGCATGACCATCGTGACGGCCGGCGTGCACGTGCTCTCGCCCGGCCAGAAGGTGACGGTGTGGCAGGAGAAGACTTCCGCCGTTCCCGCGATCGCGACGCAGGACGCCCGCAAGCCGGTCGCCGGCGCCGCGCAGGCCGCGACGCTGCCCACCACGCGCTGAGCCCGCCATGGACGAGACCGCCGGCAAGCGCGAGCGCTTCAACCTCTCGCGCTGGGCCCTCGAGCACCCCGCGCTGACCCGCTACCTGATGGTGGTGCTGCTGGTGCTGGGCGTTGCCGCCTACTTCCAGCTCGGGCAGGACGAGGATCCCCCCTTCACCTTCCGCGCGATGGTGATCCAGGTGTACTGGCCGGGCGCCACCGCGCAGCAGGTGGCCGACCAGGTGACGGACAGGATCGAGCGCACGCTGCAGGAAGTGCCGTACGCGGACATCATCCGCAGCTACGCGAAGCCGGGCGAGACCCTGATCGTGCTGCAGATCAAGGACTCCTCGCGCGCCAGCGAAGTCCCCAACGTCTGGTACACGGTGCGCAAGAAGGTCGGCGACATGCGCGGCACGCTGCCGGCCGGCGTGGTGGGTCCCTTCTTCAACGACGAATACGGCGACGTCTACGGCGTGATCTACGCGCTGGAGGCGGACCCGGGCTACAGCTACGCGGAACTCAAGGACTTCGCCGACGACGTGCGCCAGCAGCTGCTGCGCGTGCCCGACGTGGCCAAGGTGCAGCTGTTCGGCGTGCAGGACGAGAAGCTGTTCGTCGAGATCTCGCAGAAGCGCCTGTCGCAGCTGGGGCTGGACCTGAACCAGGTGCTCGCGCAGCTCGGGCAGCAGAACGCGGTGGAGTCGGCCGGTGCGCTGCAGACGCCGCTGGAGGTGCTGCAGGTGCGCGTGGCCGGCCAGTTCCAGGCGGTGGAGCAGCTGCGTGCGATGCCGATCCGCGGCGCCTCGGGCAACCAGCTGCGCCTGGGCGACATCGCGGAGGTGAAGCGCGGCTACGTGGACCCGCCGCAGGTGAAGGTGCGCCACCAGGGCAGGGAAGTCATCGCGCTCGGCGTGTCCATGGCCAAGGGCGGCGACATCATCCGTCTCGGCCAGTCGCTGAAGGCCGCGACCGGCCGCATCGACGACAACCTCCCCGCGGGCGTGCGCCTGGTGCAGGTGCAGGACCAGCCGAAGTCGGTGTCCTCCTCCGTCAACGAGTTCGTGCGCACGCTGGTCGAGGCCATCGTGATCGTCCTGGCCGTGAGCTTCATCAGCCTGGGCCTGCACAAGCGGCCCGGCGCCGCCGCGCTGCCCTTCTGGCGGCGCTGGTACGTGGACACGCGGCCGGGCCTCGTCGTGGCGATCACGATCCCGCTGGTGCTCACCGTGACCTTCCTCGCGATGCACTACTGGGGCATCGGTCTGCACAAGATCTCGCTGGGCTCGCTGATCATCGCGCTGGGCCTGCTGGTCGACGACGCCATCATCGCCGTGGAGATGATGGTGCGGAAGATGGAGGAGGGCTACGACAAGGTCCGCGCCGCCACCTTCGCCTACGAGGTGACCGCGATGCCGATGCTCACGGGCACCCTGATCACCGCCGCCGGCTTCCTGCCGATCGGCATGGCGCGCTCCACCGTGGGCGAGTACACCTTCGCGATCTTCGCCGTCACCGTGATCGCGCTGGTCCTGAGCTGGCTGGTGTCGGTGTTCTTCGTGCCCTACCTCGGCACGCTGCTGCTGAAGGCCAAGCCCGTCTCGGCGGAGCACCACGAGCACTTCGACACGCCTTTCTACCGCGGCTTCCGTGCCACCGTGGACTGGTGCGTGCAGCACCGCTGGAAGACGATCGCGGCCACCGTGGCGCTGTTCGGGCTGGGCGTGCTGGGCATGGCGAAGGTGCAGCAGCAGTTCTTCCCGGACTCGAGCCGCCCCGAGATCCTGGTGGACATCTGGTCGCCGGAAGGCACGGCCTTCGTGGCCACCGAGGACATCACGAAGCGGCTGGAACAGCGCCTCATGCACACGGCAGGCGTGGTGGACGTGACCAGCTGGGTCGGCTCCGGCGTGCCGCGCTTCTACCTGCCGCTGGACCAGATCTTCCCGCAGCCGAACGTGGCGCAGCTGATCATCCGGCCGCAGGACCTCGCCACGCGCGAGAAGCTGCGCGCGCAGCTGCCCGCCCTGCTGGCGCAGGAGTTCCCGGAGGTGCGCGGCCGCGTGAAGCTGCTGCCGAACGGCCCGCCGGTGGCCTACCCGGTGCAGTTCCGCGTGCTGGGCCCGGACCCCGCGCAGTTGCGCCAGCGCGCCGACGAGGTGAAGGCCGCCATGCGCCAGAGCCCCAACACCCGCGGCGTGAACGACAACTGGAACGAGTCCGTGAAGTCGCTGCGCATGGAGGTCGACCAGGACAAGGCGCGCGCGCTCGGCGTCACCAGCCAGTCCATCGCGCAGGCGAGCCGCACGATGCTGAGCGGCACGCCCATCGGCCAGTACCGCGAGGGCGACAAGCTGATCGACATCGTGCTGCGCCAGCCGCTGGACGAGCGCAACGCCATCGCCGACATCGGCAACGCCTACCTGCCCACCGCGTCGGGCAAGGCGATCCCGATGACGCAGATCGCCAGGCCGGTGTTCTCCTGGGAGCCGGGCGTGATGTGGCGCGAGGGCCGCAGCTACGCGATCACCGTGCAGTCGGACGTGGTCGAGGGCCTGCAGGGCGCGACCGTGACCAACGAGCTGCTGCCGGCGCTGCGCAAGCTGGAGCGCGCCTGGCCGGCGGGCTACCGCCTCCAGGTGGCCGGTGCTGTGGAGGAAAGCGGCAAGGGCTCGTCCTCGATCGCCGTGGGCGTGCCCGTCATGCTGTTCATCACCTTCACGCTGCTGATGCTGCAACTGCAGAGCTTCAGCCGCGCGATGCTGGTGTTCCTGACCGGGCCGCTCGGGATCGCCGGCGTGGCGGGCGCGCTGCTGCTGCTGGACCGCCCCTTCGGCTTCGTGGCGCTGCTGGGCGTGATCGCGCTCATGGGGATGATCCAGCGCAATTCCGTGATCCTGATCGACCAGATCGAGCAGGACCGGGCACGGGGCGTGCCGACGTGGGACGCCATCGTCGAGGCGGCGGTGCGCCGGCTGCGGCCCATCGTGCTGACGGCCGCCGCCGCGGTGCTGGCGATGATCCCGCTGTCGCGCTCCGTCTTCTGGGGCCCGATGGCGGTGGCGATCATGGGCGGCCTGGTCGTTGCGACCGTGCTGACGCTGCTGGCCTTGCCGGCCATGTATGCGGCCTGGTTCCGGGTGAAGCGCAGCTGAAGGCGGACAGCCGAACGCAGAGGTCGCAAAGGTCACGCAGAGGTCGCAGAGGAAATCCCTGAAAGGGCTTCTCTGCGTCCTCTGCGGATCCTCTGCGTCCTCTGCGTTCGGATGTCCGCTTCCCTGACTCCGGTTAAAATCTTCGGCTGACCGGATTCGAGCGGGCTGCCGGGTTCTTCCCCGGGGGCCCGCTTTTCCCTTTGAAGGACCTGCGCGGGTGGCGAAATTGGTAGACGCACCAGGTTTAGGTCCTGACGCCTTCACGGGCGTGTCGGTTCGAGTCCGACCCCGCGCACCACGCGTTTAACCCCTCTCGAGAGCATCATGGCCGTGACCGTAGAAACCCTGGACAAGCTGGAACGCAAGATGACGCTGACGCTCCCCGTCACCGCCATCCAGTCCGAAGTCGATTCCCGCCTGAAGAAGCTGGCACGCACCGTCAAGATGGACGGCTTCCGCCCCGGCAAGGTGCCGATGTCGGTCGTGGCCCAGCGCTATGGCTACTCGGTGCAGTACGAGGTGATGAACGACAAGGTCGGCGAGGCCTTCGCCGCCGCCGCCAACGAGGCCAAGCTGCGCGTGGCCGGCCAGCCGAAGATCACCGAGAAGGAAGGCGCGCCCGAGGGGGAGCTGGCCTTCGACGCCGTGTTCGAGGTGTACCCGGAAGTCAAGATTTCCGACCTGGCCGAAGCCGAGGTCGAGAAGGTCAGCACCGAAGTGACGGACGAGGCCATCGACCGCACCCTGGACATCCTGCGCAAGCAGCGCCGCACCTTCGCGCAGAAGGCCGCCGGCAGCACCGTGGACGCCGGTGACCGCGTGACCGTGGACTTCGAGGGCAAGATCGACGGCGAGACCTTCGCCGGCGGCAAGGCCGAGGACTTCCAGTTCATGGTGGGCGAAGGCCAGATGCTCAAGGAGTTCGACGACTCCGTGCGCGGCATGAAGGCCGGCGAGAGCAAGACCTTCCCGCTGGCCTTCCCGGCCGACTACCACGGCAAGGACGTCGCGGGCAAGACCGCCGACTTCATGGTCACCGTGAAGAAGATCGAGTCCGCCAACCTGCCGGAAGTGAACGAGGCCTTCGCCAAGTCGCTGGGCATCGCCGACGGCACCGTCGACGCGCTGCGCGCCGACATCCGCAAGAACCTGGAGCGCGAGGTCAAGTTCCGCCTGCTGGCCCGCAACAAGCAGGCCGCGATGGACGCGCTGGTCGCCAAGTCCGAGCTGGACCTGCCGAAGTCGATCGTGCAGAACGAGATCGACCGCCTGATCGAGAGCCAGCGCAACGAGCTGAAGCAGCGCGGCATCAAGGACGTCGAGAAGCTGCCGATCCCCGAGGACATCGTCCGCCCGCAAGCCGAGCGCCGCGTGCGCCTGGGCCTGGTGGTCGCCGAGCTCGTGCGCGCCAACGGCCTGGAAGCCAAGCCGGAGCAGATCAAGCAGCACATCGAGGATCTGGCCGCGTCGTACGAGCGTCCGGCCGACGTCGTGCGCTGGTACTACGGCGACAACCGCCGCCTGGCCGAGGTCGAGGCGATCGTGATCGAGAACAACGTCACGGACTTCATCTTCGGCAAGGCGAAGACGGTCGAGAAGAAGGTCGGCTTCGACGAGCTGATGGGGCAGAACCAGGCTTGAGGCCGTGCGGGAGCGCTGGGGTGCGCATTCGCGCAACCCAGCCTACCGGGGCCGCCAGGATCGGCGTGCGCACCGAACGTAGGCTGGGTTCGCGCAGCGACCCCAGCAACAGGGGCCGGCGGGACTTGTGAAAGGTCTCGCCGGCCCCAATTCCATTCAGGCTAAAGTACAGCCAAGTCTTTCGGAGCGAAATTCCCCCCATGAGCGCACTTGATACCCAGGGCCTGGGCCTGATCCCCATGGTCATCGAGCAGTCCGGCCGCGGCGAGCGGTCGTACGATATCTACTCGCGCCTGCTGCGCGAGCGGGTGGTGTTCCTCGTCGGACCGGTGAACGACCAGACGGCCAACCTGGTGGTCGCCCAGCTGCTGTTCCTGGAGTCCGAGAACCCGGACAAGGACATCTCCCTGTACATCAACTCCCCCGGCGGCAGCGTGAGCGCCGGCATGGCCATCTACGACACGATGAACTTCATCAAGCCGTCGGTGTCCACCCTGTGCACCGGCATGGCCGCCTCCATGGGGGCCTTCCTGCTGGCGGCGGGCGAGAAGGGCAAGCGCTTCGCGCTGCCCAACTCCAAGATCATGATCCACCAGCCCCTGGGCGGCATGCAGGGCCAGGCGACGGACATCGAGATCCACGCCCGGGACATCCTCAAGACCAAGGGCGTCCTGAACCGGATCCTGGCGGAGCGCACCGGCCAGCCCCTGGAGAAGATCGAGCGCGATACCGATCGGGATTATTTCCTCGAGGCGGAAGAGGCGAGGGCCTACGGCCTGGTGGACCAGGTCATTGCGAAGCGGCCGTAAGCCGCTTTGCAGGGACTAGGGGCTAGGGACTAGGGATTAGGGGGGACCCGGCGTGCGCCGGGGTCTTACAACACCCCTAGCCCCTAATCCCTAGCCCCTAGTCCCTTTCTGTTTATCATTCAGCAACTCTAGGCACGCAACACATGGCCGACCGAAAAGGCTCCTCCAGCGAGAAAACGCTTTACTGCTCGTTCTGCGGGAAGAGCCAGCACGAGGTCAAGAAGCTGATCGCGGGACCTTCGGTCTTCATCTGCGACGAGTGCATCGACCTGTGCAACGAGATCATCCGGGACGAACTGCCGGCGGGTGACGACCAGCGCGAGGCCCGCGGCGACCTGCCGACGCCCGCGGAGATCAAGGCCAACCTGGACAACTACGTGATCGGGCAGGAGGCCGCCAAGCGCGCCCTGTCCGTCGCGGTCTACAACCACTACAAGCGCCTGCGCCACAAGGACAAGGCCAAGAAGGACGAGGTGGAGCTCACCAAGAGCAACATCCTCCTGATCGGCCCCACCGGCTCCGGCAAGACGCTGCTCGCGCAGACCCTCGCGCGCATGCTGGACGTGCCTTTCGTGATGGCCGACGCCACCACGCTGACGGAAGCCGGCTACGTCGGCGAGGACGTCGAGAACATCATCCAGAAGCTGCTGCAGAACTGCAACTACGAGGTGGAGCGGGCGCAGCGCGGCATCGTCTACATCGACGAGATCGACAAGATCTCGCGCAAGTCGGACAACCCGTCGATCACCCGCGACGTGTCGGGCGAGGGCGTGCAGCAGGCGCTGCTGAAGCTGATCGAAGGCACCATGGCCAGCGTGCCGCCCCAGGGCGGGCGCAAGCACCCGAACCAGGACTTCCTGCAGATCGACACGACCAACATCCTGTTCATCTGCGGCGGCGCGTTCGCGGGGCTGGAGAAGGTGATCGAGCAGCGCACCGAGGCGTCGGGCATCGGCTTCTCGGCGCGCGTGCGCAGCAAGGCGGAGCGCAGCCTCACGGACATGTTCCGCGAGGTGGAGCCCGAGGACCTGATCAAGTTCGGCCTCATCCCCGAGCTGGTCGGCCGCCTGCCCGTGGTCGCGACGCTCGCCGAGCTCACCGAGGACGCCCTGGTGCAGATCCTCACCGAGCCGAAGAACGCGATGGTCAAGCAGTACGGCAAGCTGCTGTCGATGGAGGGCGTGGAGCTGGAAGTGCGCCCCAGCGCGCTGAAGGCGATTGCCCGCAAGGCGCTGAATCGCAAGACCGGCGCCCGCGGCCTGCGCTCCATCCTGGAGCAATCGCTCATCGACACGATGTTCGAGCTGCCGAACATCAGCAACGTCGAGAAGGTGGTGGTCGACGAGTCCACCATCGAGGAAAACAAGCCACCGCTGCTCGTCTACCGAGAGGCGGCGAAGAAGGCCTGATGACCCGGGACCGGAAACCCCTCTCCCCTCAGGCTGTTCCAGCCGATCCTCCGGTCCTCCCTTCTTTTTCTAATGACATTCGGCCCGGTCCGACCCCGAAAGGGATCGGCCGGGTTGAAAATGTCCTTTTGCCGGCTATCTATGGCTGGTCACATTGAGGGATTCCATGTCCGCAACCACAAACCTGCCTTCCGAGCCCATGGACCTGCCGCTCCTGCCCCTGCGGGACGTGGTGGTGTTCCCCCACATGGTCATCCCGCTGTTCGTCGGCCGTCCCAAGAGCATCAAGGCCCTGGAAGCCGCGATGGAGGCCGAACGCCGCATCATGCTGGTCGCCCAGAAAGCGGCTGCCAAGGACGAGCCCTCGGTCTCCGACATGTTCGAGGTGGGCTGCGTCTCGACGATCCTGCAGATGCTGAAGCTGCCCGATGGCACCGTGAAGGTGCTGGTCGAGGGCCAGCAGCGTGCCCGCGTGGCCAAGATCACCGACGGCAACGCGCACTTCACCGCCACGGTCATCCCCGTGGATTCCGGTGACACCGACGGCAAGTCCGCGGAGATCGAGGCGCTGCGCCGCGCGGTGCTCCAGCAGTTCGACCAGTACGTCAAGCTGAACAAGAAGATCCCGCCGGAGATCCTGACCTCGATCGCCTCCATCGACGATCCGGGCCGCCTGGCGGACACGATCGCGGCGCACCTGCCGCTGAAGCTGGACAACAAGCAGGTCGTGCTGGACCTCGCCGACGTCAAGGAACGCCTCGAGAACCTGTTCGAGCAGATCGAGCGCGAGGTGGAGATCCTCAACGTCGACAAGCGCATCCGCGGCCGCGTGAAGCGGCAGATGGAGAAGAACCAGCGCGACTTCTACCTGAACGAGCAGGTCAAGGCGATCCAGAAGGAACTCGGCGAAGGCGAAGAAGGCGCCGACATCGAGGAGATCGAGAAGAAGATCAAGCTCGCCAAGATGCCCAAGGACGCCCGCAAGAAGGCGGACGCGGAGCTGAAGAAGCTGAAGCTGATGTCGCCGATGTCGGCCGAGGCGACGGTGGTGCGCAACTACATCGACGTGCTGACCGGCCTGCCGTGGGCCAAGCGCACGAAGGTGAAGCACGACCTCGCGTTCGCGGAGGAAGTGCTGAACGAGGACCACTACGGCCTCGAGAAGGTCAAGGACCGCATCCTCGAATACCTCGCGGTGCAGCAGCGCGTCGACAAGGTCAAGGCGCCCATCCTGTGCCTCGTGGGCCCCCCGGGCGTCGGCAAGACCTCGCTGGGCCAGTCCATCGCCCGTGCCACAGGCCGCAAGTACGTGCGCCAGGCCCTGGGCGGCATGCGCGACGAAGCCGAGATCCGCGGCCACCGCCGCACCTACATCGGGGCGCTCCCGGGCAAGGTGCTGCAGTCGCTGTCCAAGGTCGGCACGCGCAACCCGCTGTTCCTGCTCGACGAGATCGACAAGCTGGGACAGGACTTCCGCGGCGACCCGGCCTCCGCGCTGCTGGAGGTGCTGGACCCCGAGCAGAACCACACGTTCAGCGACCACTACGTCGAGGTCGACTTCGACCTCTCCGACGTGATGTTCGTGGCGACGTCGAACTCGATGAACATCCCGGCGCCGTTGCTGGACCGGATGGAAGTCATCCGCCTCTCGGGCTACACCGAGGACGAGAAGACCGCCATCGCCATGCGCTACCTGCTGCCCAAGCAGATGAAGAACAACGGCGTGAAGGACGAGGAGCTCGAGGTCACCGAGGACGCGGTGCGCGACGTGGTCCGCTACTACACGCGGGAAGCGGGCGTGCGTTCGCTGGAGCGCGAGCTCTCGAAGATCTGCCGCAAGACCGTGAAGGGCCTGCAGCTGAAGAAGATGACGCCGCAGGTGAAGGTCACGCCGGAGAACCTCAACGACTTCCTCGGCGTGCGCAAGTTCACCTACGGGCGCGCGGAGCAGCAGAACCAGGTCGGCCAGGTGGTCGGCCTCGCGTGGACCGAAGTCGGCGGCGACCTGCTGACGATCGAAGCCGCGCTGATGCCCGGCAAGGGCAACATCCTGCGCACCGGCTCGCTGGGCGACGTGATGAAGGAGTCGGTGGAAGCCGCGCGCACCGTGGTGCGCAGCCGCTCGCGTGCCCTGGGCATCAAGGACGAGATGTTCGAGAAGCGCGACATCCACGTGCACGTGCCCGATGGCGCGACGCCGAAGGACGGCCCGTCCGCGGGCATCGCGATGACGACGGCCATGGTGTCCGCGTACACGGGGATCCCGGTGCGCGCGGACGTCGCCATGACCGGCGAGATCACGCTGCGCGGCGAGGTCACGGCGATCGGCGGCCTGAAGGAGAAGCTGCTCGCGGCCCTGCGCGGCGGCATCAAGACGGTGCTGATCCCCGAGGAGAACACGAAGGACCTGCAGGACATCCCCGAGAACGTGAAGAGCGGCCTCGAGATCGTGCCGGTGAAGTGGATCGACAAGGTGCTGGAGATCGCCCTGGAGCGCCAGCCGACCGCCTTGCCGGACGACGAGCCGCAGCCCGCGGTGCCGGTGGTGGAGGGCACGAAGCCCGCCACGATCCAGCATTGAGTTTTTCAGGCCTCCGTCAGGAGGCCTGAAAAACTCCGGTATACTTGCGGCTTCGACGCGGGAATAGCTCAGTTGGTAGAGCGCAACCTTGCCAAGGTTGAGGTCGCGAGTTCGAGCCTCGTTTCCCGCTCCAGGTTCTCCAAAAGGGACGCTACATGGCGTCCCTTTGCATCTGGATGTCGGCGCGTTAGCAAAGCGGTTATGCAGCGGATTGCAAATCCGTTTAGATCGGTTCGACTCCGGTACGCGCCTCCAGGAAAGTCGATGCGGGAATAGCTCAGTTGGTAGAGCGCAACCTTGCCAAGGTTGAGGTCGCGAGTTCGAGTCTCGTTTCCCGCTCCAACCCCCGAAGGGAAGCCACCGTGCTTCCCTTCTTCGTTTCCGGAGCCCGTCGCGGCCATGCCGTACAGTCCGTGCAGGGCGCCTCGATGGTGAAATCGGTAGACACAGCGGACTTAAAATCCGCGGCCCCTCAAAAGGCGTGCCGGTTCGATTCCGGCTCGAGGCACCAGATCAATCACAATACCTGCCGGCCGGACTCGAACCGGCCCGCCGGGGGCGAACACAGGAACGCGCGCAAGCGCGCGGGGTTCGATTCCGGCTCGAGGCACCACACCCCCAGCAGAACTGGAAAACCGGCCGGATGAGTCCAAAATAGGGCCGGAGAGCACCATGTCCCAATACGACGCCCCCTTCGAGATCCATGTGCACGGCGACGTGCCGCTGCGCACCGGGGTGACCTATGCCCAGCTGCAGGAGGCGCTGAAGCCCCTGTGGACGTACGCCGGCGCCAAGTCGCTCGCCGACGGCGCCGAGAGCGCCTACGAGGAAGAGCCCGGCATCAAGTTCGACGCGCAGGAGCGCATGCTCACCATGTGCTGGACGGTCGCGGGCGACACCGACTTCCGCCAGCAGCTCGACGAGATGTGCATGTCGCTCAACGAGCTGGCGGAGGAGGGCGCGGCCATCGAGGTCACCTTCTACGACGCCGAGTTCGACGAGGAGGAGGCCCCGCCGGAGGAGGAGTCGCGCGACGACTTCCTGATGCTCTTCGTCGGCCCCACGCCGGCGGCGATCATGCAGGTGCAGCGCGACCTGCTCGTGCAGGACGTGGTGAACCTCATGGAGCGCCACTTCGAGGCCAACGAGCTCGATGGCGTCGTCGGCGAGATCGACAAGCTGTTCTCCGACCGCTTCGACAAGCTCGTGAGCTCGCTCGAGCTGGGCAAGCCCCCCCGCGGCAGCGGCGGCGGCTCCGGGGGCGGCCACGGCGGCGGGCGCCGTCCGCGCCACCTGCACTAGGCGACGCAGGGTCCTAGCGGGCGCCGGGCCGTTCCGTGCCCGCGTAGATCTCGCGGATGCGGTCCGCGAAGCGCTGTTCGAGCTGCGGGCGCCGCAGCTTGAGCGTGGGCGTGATCAGGCGCTCGTCCACCGTCCAGGCCTCCAGCGTGAGCCAGACGCCGCGCACGCGCGCGTACGAGGGGAAGGGCGCCAGCCGCGCCTGCAGCCGCTGCAGCACCTCGGCGCGCACTTCGGGGCGGTGGATGGCGTCGTCCGCTTCGGGGTCCAGTTGCAGGCGCGCGGCCAGCTCGCGCCACACTTCGCGATTGAGGACGGCCAGGGCCGCGAGGAAGCCGCCCGCCCAGCCGCGCGAGCAGCTTCTCCGCCACCAGCTTGTGCAGCACCGGCCACATCAGTTCCGCGAGCGCGCCGGGCGGCTCGCCGCGGTGCTGCGCGGCCTCGAAGCGCCGCCAGCCCAGGCTCTCCGCCCATTCGAACAGCTGGCGCGCGGGCGCGCCGCCCGCTTCGAGCGACTGCTGGATCTTCGCGTACAGCCGCTCGTAGATGCGGGGCACCGAAACGAGCGCGGTGGGCCGCACGGCGACGAGGTCCTCCGGCAGGTCGACCACGGAGCGCGCGAAGGCGACGGTGCTGCCCGTGACCATCGGCAGGTAGTAGCCCACGGTGCGCTCCAGCGCGTGTGACAGCGGCAGGAAGGACAGGAACAGGTCCTCCTCGTAGACCTCCACCGTCTGGAGGACCGCGTCGACGTTGGAGAGGATGTTCCGGTGCGACAGCATCACGCCCTTCGGCCGCCCCGTCGTGCCGGAGGTGTAGACGATGGTGGCCAGCGCGTCGGGGTCCGGATCGGGAGAGGCCGGCAGGGGCGGTGCGTCCTGGAGCCACGTGCGCAGCGATCGCAGGCGGCCCGGCGCCGCGTCCTCGGGCAGGGCGGCGTCGCACAGGGCGCGCTGCAGGTCCGGCAGCTTGTCCAGCAGCGGCACGAGCGCGTTCCAGTGCTCGACGTCGCCGAGCAGCAGCACGCGCGCGCCGCAGTCCGCGAGGATGTACGCGATGTTCTCCGCGTTGTCGGTCGCATAGAGCGGCACCACCACCAGGCCGAGGGCCTGGGCCGCCATGTCGAAGGCGACCCACGGCACGCTGTTGCGCAGCATCACCGCGACGCGTTCGCCGGGCGCGAGCCCTTCGCGCGCGAGGGCCGAACGCCAGCGCTCCACCTCCGCGTGCACCTGCGACCACGTGACGCCGCGCCATGCGTGGCGGCTCGCGTCGTACTCGCGGTAGGCCTCGCCGTCCGGCGAACGCGCGCAGCGCGTGCGGAACAGCGCGGGCAGCGTCGCCGCCTCGGCGAAGCGGATGGTGTCCAGCGTCTGCGGGGTGGCGGTGTCGTTCATGGCGGCTCCAGGGGTGGACCTCCATGCTGCGGCGTGCGCGCCGCGGCGATCTGCGCCAGATCAAGTGTGCGGCGGCCCCGTGCTCGGCCGTCGGTATGATCCGCCGCCATGGCCCTGTTTTCCCAGGACGCGCTGAACCCCGGCGTACGCAAGCGCGAGGTGTTCGGCTGGGCGATGTACGACTTCGCCAACTCCGGCTACACCACCGTCGTCATCACCGCGGTCTTCGCCGCGTACTTCGTGAGCGGCATCGCCGGCAACGCCGAATGGGCCACGTTCGCGTGGACGGCAGCCCTGAGCATCTCGTATGCGGTGGTCATGCTGACCATGCCCACGCTGGGCGCGTACGCTGACCTGCGCGGCGCCAAGAAGCGCGTGCTGGCCATCGTCACGGCCTGCTGCGTCCTGAGCACGGCGGCGCTCGCCTTCGCGAAGCCGGGGGCCGTGGCGCTGGCCATGGTGCTCGTGATCGTCTCCAACATCTTCTACAGCTACGGCGAGTCGCTGACCGCGGCCTTCCTGCCGGAGCTCGCGCGCCCCGAGTCGCTCGGCAAGGTGAGTGGCTGGGGCTGGAGCTTCGGCTACTTCGGGGGCATGTTGGCCCTGGGCATCTGCATCGCATACGTGGTCTGGGCGCAGGGGCGACAGATCCCGGCGGCGGAGTTCGTCCCGGTCACGATGCTGGTCACGGCCGTCCTGTACGGGACGGCGTCCCTCTTCACCTTCCGGCTGTTGCGCGAACGGGCCGTGCCGGCCGCGCGAGCCGGGCGTGAAGGAGGTTTCGCCGCCTCGCTGCAGCAGTTGAAGCGCACCTTCGCCGAGGCGCGCCGCTACCGCGACTTCATGTGGCTGCTCGGGTGCATCGTGGCCTACCAGGGCGGCGTCGCCGTCGCCATCTCGCTCGCGGCGATCTACGCGCAGACGGTGATGGGGTTCCAGCCGCAGGAGACCATGGTGCTGGTCTTCGTGCTGAACCTGGCGGCGGCGGGCGGCGCTTTCGCCTGGGGCTACCTGCAGGACCGCGTGGGCCACAAGATCGCGCTGGGGAGCACGCTGGTGGGCTGGATCGTGACCTGCGTGGTCGCGGCGCTCTCCGCCACCAAAGGCCAGTTCTGGGTCGCCGCGGCGATCGCGGGCACGTGCATGGGGTCGAGCCAGTCCGCCGGCCGCGCTCTGGCCGGCGTGTTCGCGCCGCCGGCGCAGCTGGCGGAGTTCTACGGGCTGTGGTCCTTCGCGACGCGGCTTTCCAGCATCATCGGCCCGCTGACGTATGGCGCGATCACCTGGGCCACGGGCGGCAACCAGCGCATCGCGATCGTGTCGACGGCGGTGTTGTTCGCGGTGGGGTTGGGGTTGTTGACGAAGGTGGATGTCGCGCGCGGGCGCGCAGCGGCGTTGGCTCCGTCGGCCCCGTAGGCTGGGTTGCGCGAAGCGCACCCCAGCGTTCGGCGCGTGATGCTGGGGTGCGCTTCGCGCAACCCAGCCTACAGCGAGAGCCAGCGAGCGGCAGCCTGCCGCAGCGCGTCCGTGGAACCGGTGGTCTGCCAGCGCACCGCGCCAGATCCGTTCGGGTTCAGCAAGCCTTTTTCCTCCAGCAGCCGCCGCGTCTGCCGCGCCACTGGCTGCCCCGTCTCCACCAGCTGGATCTTCTCCCCGAGCAGCTCGCGCAGCACGTCCGACGCGAAGGGATAGTGCGTGCACCCCAGGACCAGCGTGTCCACGTCGTGCGCCGCCAGCTCGCGCGTGTAGCGGTCGCAGAGCGCCCGCACCTGCGCGTCGTCGCCGGATTCGATCGCCGCCGCCAGCCCGTCGCACGGCACCAGCACGAACTGCGCCTCGTGCTGCAGCGAGTCCAGCAGCCGCCGGAACTTCGCGCTGGACAGCGTCCCGCGCGTCGCGAACACGCCGACATGCCCGGTCTTCGTCAGCGCCGCGGCGGGCTTCACCGCCGGCTCGACGCCGACGACGGGCAGGTGCGTGTGCCTGGCGCGCAGCAGGTGCACCGCGGCCGCCGTGGCCGTATTGCAGGCCACGACGAGCCCCTTGATCCGGTGCTGCTCCAGCAGGTCCACCGCGATGGCCAGGGAGCGGTCGGAGACGAAAGATTCGCCCTTCTCGCCGTAGGGCGCGTGCCCCGCATCGGAGAAGTAGACGAAATCTTCCTGCGGCAGTTCGGTGCGCAGGGCGCGGAGGATGCTGAGGCCCCCCACCCCACTGTCGAAAACCCCGATCGGACGGTCGCGGTCCGCCGCCGAAGGCGGCAAGACCCTCGCAGATGGGTGATCCATGGCCGCAACTCTACCGGGCGGGCGCGGCAGCGCCGCGCCAGACAAGTTCAGCCCGCCGCGACAGGAATCTTCTTGAATTCGCCGGTCGCGATCTTCCTGCTCCACTCGGCCGGGCCGGTGGTGTGCACGCTGGTGCCGTTGGCGTCCACCGCGACGGTGACCGGCATGTCGACCACGTCGAACTCGTAGATCGCTTCCATGCCCAGGTCCGCGAAGCCGAGCACGCGGGACTTCCTGATGGCCTTGGACACCAGGTAAGCCGCGCCGCCGACGGCCATCAGGTAGGCCGCCTTGTGCTTCTTGATCGCCTCGATCGCCTCCGGGCCGCGCTCGGACTTGCCGATCATGCCGATCAGGCCGGTCTGCGCCAGCATCATGTCGGTGAACTTGTCCATGCGGGTGGAGGTCGTCGGGCCCGCCGGGCCCACGACTTCGTCACGCACCGGGTCGACCGGGCCGACGTAGTAGATGACGCGGTTGGCGAAGTCCACGGGCAGCTTCTCGCCCTTGGCCAGCATGTCCTGGATGCGCTTGTGCGCGGCGTCGCGGCCGGTCAGCATCTTGCCGTTCAGCAGCAGCGTGTCGCCGGCCTTCCAGGTGGCGATCTCTTCCTTGCTCAGCGTGTCGAGGTTGACGCGCTTGCTCTTCTTCGTGTCGGCCTGCCAGGCGACCTGCGGCCACAGGTCGAGGCTCGGCGGGTCGATGTAGGCGGGGCCGGAGCCGTCGAGCGTGAAGTGCGCGTGGCGCGTGGCGGCGCAGTTGGGGATCATCGCCACGGGCTTGCCGGCGGCGTGGCAGGGGAACATCTTGATCTTGATGTCCAGCACCGTCGTGAGGCCGCCCAGGCCCTGCGCGCCGATGCCCAAAGCGTTGACCTTCTCGTACAGCTCCAGGCGCATCTCTTCCAGCTTCGACAGCTTCTCGCCGCGCGAGGACTTCGCCTGCAGCTCGTACATGTCGATGTCTTCCATCAGTGCTTCCTTCGCCAGCAGCACCGCCTTTTCCGCGGTGCCGCCGATGCCGATGCCCAGCATGCCGGGCGGGCACCAGCCCGCGCCCATCGTCGGCACGGTCTTCAGCACCCAGTCGACGATGGAGTCGCTGGGGTTCAGCATCACCATCTTGCTCTTGTTCTCGCTGCCGCCGCCCTTGGCCGCGACGGTCACTTCCACCTTGTCGCCGGGCACCAGTTCCACGTTGACGACGGCGGGCGTGTTGTCCTTCGTGTTCTTGCGCTCGAACTGCGGGTCGGCGACCACCGAGGCGCGCAGCGTGTTCTCCGGATGCAGGTAGCCGCGGCGCACGCCTTCGTTGACCGCGTCCTCCAGGCTGCCGCCGAAGCCGGCCAGCTTGCAGTCCATGCCGATCTTGACGAACACGTTGACGATGCCGGTGTCCTGGCAGATCGGGCGATGGCCCGTCGCGCTCATCTTGCTGTTGGTCAGGATCTGCGCGATCGCGTCTTTCGCCGCGGGGCTCTGCTCGCGCTCGTACGCGCGGGCGAGGTGGGCGATGTAGTCGGCGGGGTGGTAGTACGAGATGTACTGCAGCGCGGCGGAGACGGATTCGATCAGGTCGGCTGCCTGGATGGTGGTCGTCATGGCTTCGGGAGAGTAGGGGGAGGGCTTACCCTCATTATCCCAGACGCTGTCGAGGTACCGTCCGCCACCGATTTACGAGTGCCCGGGCTTGAGGCACCATAGCCCGAGGCAGAGAGGAGGCCCCCATGGTCCACCGCCCCTATCGCTGGCGCTGCTTCGTCTGCGACAAGCCGAACGCTGCGTCGGCGACTTCCTGCGCCTCGTGCGGCTTTCCTGCGCGCGCCTCCGGCGCGGAGATCGAGCGGGCGCGTGCTGCCTGGCGCGGCGGCCAGGGTCTTCGCTTCGCGGACATCGCCCCCTCCGCCGCCATCGCACCTTCGCGGGAGAAATGGAGCGGCTGGCGCATGGCCCTCGCCATCGGCGGCGCCGCATTGCTGGCCATCAGCGCGTACGGCTGGAGCGGCTCGCTCTCCTGGACCCGTCTCGCCCTTTCCCTGTTCGCCTGCATGTTCGGTGCGCTGCTGCTCGTCGTCGCATTCGTCGCGAACGACAGGCGTACCGGCTCGAGCGGCGATCCACACGCCGTCGCAGCGCACTGAATGCCGCAAGGCCCGCCGTCAGCGGGCCTCCTTCTTCAACAGACCAGGTCCTCGATGACGAGGAAGCGATAGCGCTGGCCGTACGAGATGTGCGAGTCGTGCAGCAGCTCCAGCACGTGGCTGGAAGTCAGCTTCGCGCTGGCGTGGATGATGAGGGCGTGGTGGCCGGCATGCGCCAGCTCGCGGAAGTGGTGCGCCGTTTCCGACTCGGTCCCGATCGACGGCAGCAGCATGTCGTCGTCGTCGTCGGAGATGCCGATGAGCTGGCGCTCGAACTCCTCCGGCCTGGCCAGGCACAGGTCGTCCTCGGAGACCCCGTCGTGTCGCAGCAGCTCGCACGCGTGCCGGGCGTCCTCCTCGGTGGGGAACATCAGCACGATGTGGCCGGTGGGATAGAAGACGCCGCGCATGTTGGTCATGCGGCGGTCGATGGCGAAGGGCTTCATGCGCGACTCCTGTGCGAACCCTGAGAACTTAAGCATAGGTCGCGCACCGCAGCCTGTACAGGCCCCCCGCCTTGCCTTGCTGCGGCAGCAGGTGTAAAACAGCACGCACTGCGCTGCCGTGCGCAAGGGGGGCCGTATGGACACTCTCTTGAGGTTGCAGTCCTGTCAGTGCCGGGCCTCGCCCCCGCACGCCGCGCCGGCGGAGCCATAGCCATGGCGATCGCCGTCGCGCTGGTCGTGCTGGCCCTGGGCTCGGTCCTGTTCCACTTCCTGAGCCCCTGGTACTTCACGCCGATCGCCTCCAACTGGCACGAGATCGACCAGACGATCTCCATCACCTTCTGGGTGACCGGCTTCGTATTCGTCGCGGTGGGCCTGTTCACCGCCTGGTGCGTGGTCCGCTACCGCCACCGCGAAGGCGGGCGCGCGAGCTACGAACCCGAGAGCAAGAAGCTGGAATGGTGGCTCCTGGTCCTCACGGCGGGCGGAGTGGCCGCCATGCTGGCCCCGGGCCTGCTGGTGTGGGCGAAGGTCATCCACGTGCCGGAAGACGCGCTGGTGATCGAGGCGGTCGCCCAGCAGTGGCACTGGAACTACCGGCTGCCGGGCAAGGACGGAAAGCTGGGCACGGTCCACCCGCGCTTCGTCACCGATGCCAACCCGTTCGGGCTCAATGCAGCCGACGCGAGCGGCCGCGACGACGTGCTGGTGGCCAGCCCCGAACTGCACGTGCCGCTCGGCAAGCCCGTCAAGCTGCTGCTGCGCTCCAAGGACGTGCTGCACAACTTCTCGATCGCGCAGCTGCGCGTCAAGATGGACCTGGTGCCGGGCCTCGTCTCCTACACGTGGTTCACGCCGACCCGCACCGGATCCTTCGACCTGCTTTGCGAGGAACTCTGCGGCGTCGGCCACTTCGCCATGCGCGGCCGCCTGGTGGTGGACGAGCCGGCGGTCTACCAGGCGTGGCTGGACCGGCAGTCCACCGTGGCCGTGGCGAGTGCCCGCGCGCCGGGCGACGCGGTCGCCGGCAAGGCCGCGTATGCCGTGTGCGCCGCCTGCCACGGCGCCAATGCCGAAGGCAACGTGGCGATGAACGCGCCCAAGCTGAGCGGGCAGGGCGGCTGGTACCTCCACCGGCAGCTGAACCTGTTCAAGCACGGGGCGCGCGGCACGCAGGAGAAGGACGTGTACGGCAAGGCCATGGCGCCGATGGCGGCCACGCTGGCGGACGACGCGGCCATCGCCAACGTGGTGGCCTACATCGCCAGCCTGCCCGACACGCCGGCGCCGACCACGATCAACGGCAACCTCGACATCGGCCGGCGCAGCTTCGCGACCTGCGCGGCGTGCCATGGCGCCGACGGCGGCGGCATCGCGGCGACCAACGCCCCGCGCCTGAAGGGCATGAGCGACTGGTACATGGCCAGGCAACTGAAGAATTTCAGGGACGGCGTCCGCGGCCACCATCCGCAGGACATCTACGGGGGCCAGATGGCGCTGATTGCCGGAATGCTCAACGACGACGCGGCAGTCGGTGACGTGCTGGCCCACATCAACACGCTTGCAGCAGGCAAGGGAGAGCCGCGATGACCAGCCACGCCGCGCATGACGAATCGGACTTCGCGCCGCCGGCGGAAGTGGGCGAGGTCGAGCTCTACCACCCCCGCACCTTCATCGGCAAGTACATCTGGAGCCAGGACGCCAAGGTGATCGCGCTGCAGTACGCGGTGACGGCCATCGCCATCGGCCTCGTCGCGCTGGTGTTCTCGTGGCTGATGCGCCTGCAGCTCGGGTTCCCCGGCCGCTTCTCCTTCATCGACCCGAGCACGTACCTGCAGCTGGTGAGCATGCACGGGATGATCATGGTGATCTACCTGCTGACCGCGCTGTTCCTCGGCGGGTTCGGCAACTACCTCATCCCGCTGATGGTGGGCGCGCGCGACATGGTGTTCCCGTACGTGAACATGGTGAGCTACTGGCTGTACCTGCTGGCCGTGCTCCTGCTGGTCGCGAGCTTCTTCGCGCCGGGCGGCCCGAGCGGCGCCGGCTGGACGCTGTACCCGCCCCAGGCCATCCTGGACGGCACGCCGGGAGCGCACCTGGGCATCATCCTGCTGCTCGTCTCCCTGATCGTGTTCGTCATCGGCTTCACCATGGGCGGCCTGAACTACGTGGTGACCGTGCTGCAGGCGCGCACGCGGGGCATGACGCTGATGCGGCTGCCGCTGACGGTGTGGGGCATCTTCATGGCCACCGTGCTGGCCCTGCTGGCCTTTCCCGCGCTGTTCGTCAGCGCCCTCATGATGCTGCTGGACCTGACGCTGGGCACCAGCTTCTTCATGCCCGCACTGGTGTCCATGGGGCAGCAACTGGATTACCGCGGCGGCAATCCGCTGCTGTTCCAGCACCTGTTCTGGTTCTTCGGCCATCCCGAGGTGTACATCGTGGCCCTGCCGGCCTTCGGCATCGTCTCCGACCTGATCAGCACCCATGCACGCAAGAACATCTTCGGCTACCGCATGATGGTGTGGGCCATCCTGATCATCGGCGGCCTGAGCTTCATCGTGTGGGCGCACCACATGTACGTGAGCGGGATGAACCCGTACTTCGGCTTCTTCTTCGCCACCACCACGCTGCTGATCGCGGTGCCGACGGCCATCAAGGTCTACAACTGGGTGCTGACGCTGTGGCGCGGCAACATACACCTGAACGTGCCGATGCTGTTCGCCATCGCGTTCATCTTCACCTTCGTCAACGGCGGCCTGACCGGCCTGTTCCTGGGCAACGTGGTGGTCGACCTGCCGCTGTCCGACACGATGTTCGTCGTCGCGCACTTCCACATGGTCATGGGCATCGCCCCCATCCTGGTGGTGTTCGGGGCGATCTACCACTGGTACCCGAAGATCACCGGCCGCATGCTGGACGACACCCTGGGCAAGCTGCACTTCTGGGTCACCTTCGTCGGCACCTACGCGATCTTCTATCCCATGCACTACCTGGGGTTCATGGGGATCCCGCGGCGCTACTACGCGATAGGCGGCACCAACTTCATCCCCGATTCGGCGCACCTGCTGAATGCCTGGATCTCGCTCGCGGCCTTCGTGGTCGGGGCCGTGCAGCTGGTGTTCCTCTACAACCTGGTCGCCAGCTGCTTCCGGGGCCGGCCGGCCGGGCCCAACCCGTGGAACGCCACCACGCTGGAGTGGCAGACGGCGGAGACGCCGCCGAAGCACGGCAACTTCGGCAAGGAGCTGCCCGCCGTCTACCGGTGGGCCTACGACTACGGCGTGCCCGGCGTGAAGGCCGACTACATCCCGCAGAACGTCGCGCCGGCGGAGGTCGCGGCGGAAGCGTGGACCCGGGGCGCGCCGCGCGCGGGAGGCTAGCGCCATGACCATCGGCCTGGTGTTCCTCACCCTGATGATGGCGGTCATCGTGTGGTGGCTGTTCCGCCAGACCATCCACGTGCAGCCGTGGCAGGCGCAGGCGTTGGACCTGACGGGGCACGAGGCCGTCCCGCGCCCGCCGGCGAGGACGGCGTTGTGGGTGTTCCTTGCCGTGGCGACTTCGCTCTTCGTGCTGTTCGTCAGCGCCTATGCGATGCGCCTGGGCCTGTCCGACTGGTCTCCCCTGCCACGGCCCCGGCTGCTGGTGCTGAACACCGCGCTGCTGGTGGGGGCCAGCCTGGCGATGCAGTGGACGGTGCATGCCGCGCGGCGGGGGCAGGGTGACGACGTGCGGCGCGGCCTGCTGGCCAGCGGGCTGCTGACGGGGGGCTTCCTGGCCGGGCAGCTGACCGTCTGGAAGCAGCTGGACGACGCCGGCTTCTTCGTCGCCAGCAGTGCCGCCGCAGCCTTCTTCTACATGCTCACTGCGGTGCACGGCCTGCACGTGCTGGGTGGGCTGGTGGCGTGGCTGCGCGCGCTGCTGCGGGCCTGGCGATCTCCGGACGCGGGCGCGATCCGGCTGGGCGTCGAACTGTGCGCAACCTACTGGCACTACCTGCTCGCCGTCTGGGTGGTGCTGTACGCGCTGCTGGTTTCCGACGCATTCGGGATGGCGATCTGTTCGGCCGCGCCCTTGTGAGCGCGCCGGCGAGGACACGCAAATGATGGTGCACCAGGAAAGCGAAATGACCGGCGCGTTGCCGGCACCGGCCGGGTGGCGAGGCGCCGTGGCGGACGTGTCCTCGGACCAGCGGGCGTTCAAGGACGTCCCCTGGGGCAAGCCGATGATGTGGATCTTCCTGCTCAGCGACACCTTCATCTTCGGCAGCTTCCTCATCTCGTACATGACGGTGCGCATGTCGACCACGGTCGACTGGCCCAATCCGAGCGAGGTGTTCTCGCTGACGATGTTCGGCCGGAACGTCCCCTTGCTGCTGATCGCGATCATGACCTTCGTCCTGATCACCAGCAGCGGCACGATGGCGCTGGCGGTCAACTACGGCTACCGGCGCGACCGCAAGACCACGGCCCTCCTGCTGCTGGCCACGGCGGCCCTGGGCGCCACCTTCGTCGGCATGCAGGCGTTCGAGTGGACCAAGCTGATCCACGAGGGCGTCCGGCCCTGGGGCAACCCGTGGGGCGCGGCGCAGTTCGGGTCGTCCTTCTTCATGATCACCGGCTTCCACGGCACGCACGTGACCATCGGCGTGATCTTCCTGGTCATCGTCACCGCCAAGGTGCTGCGCGGAGACCTCGACCAGCAGAAGCCGGGCTTCCTGACCGGCCGCAGGGGCAACTACGAGATCGTCGAGATCCTGGGCCTGTACTGGCACTTCGTGGACCTGGTCTGGGTCTTCATCTTCGCGTTCTTCTATCTCTGGTAGCGGAGGCAGCCATGGAGCACGCAGAGCATCATCCGGCCGCCGCGGGCGAACCGCCCGCCACGCAGGCGCACGGCCAGCAGCACCCGCTGGGCATCTACTTCAGGATCTGGGCGCTGCTGTTCGTGCTGAGCGCGATGTCGTACGCGGTCGACTACTTCCACGTGCAGGGGCTGCTGCGCTGGTCGCTGATCGTGATCTTCATGCTCCTGAAGGCGGGCCTGATCGTCGCGGTCTTCATGCACATGCTGTGGGAGCGGATGGCGCTGGTGTACGCGATCGTGGTCCCGCCCCTGCTGCTGGTCACGCTGGTGGCGATCGGCGCGCTCGAGGCCAACTACACCTGGCTGACGCGCGGCACCTTCTTCGCCGCCGAGGCCAGGCAGCCGCCGGCACCCACGCACTAGGAGCCGGCCGTGCGCAGGCGCCTCTACTGGCTGTTGCCCGACCTGGCCAGCGCGCGGGCCACGATGGACGACCTGCTGCTCGTCGGTGTCGACGTGCACCGGATGCATTTCATGGGCCGAGAGGATTGCGACCTGTCCGGCCTGCATGCCGCCGGCGTGCTGCAGACCTCGGACGTGCTCCGCTCGGCGGAAGCCGGCCTGGTCGTCGGCGCCGCGGTCGGCGGCATGCTGGGCGCGCTGCTCGCGGGGCTCTTTCCGGCGCCCGACGGCGCGCTGCAATGGAGCCTCGTGCCCACGCTGGTCATCGGCGGTGCGCTGTTCGATGCATGGACGTCGAGCATGATCGGCATCTCCGTGCCGAACAGGTGCCTGGAACGGTTCGCGACGCACATCGCCCAGGGGCGCATCCTGCTGATGCTGGATGCGCCGCCGCAACGCGTGGGGGAGATCGCGGCGCGGATGCGCCAGCTGCATCCGGAAGCGCTGTCGGACCGCCGCGAGCTGGAGCTCGTGTTCAGGTGAGCACGGCGGCCGGCGCCGCTCAGGCCGGCACCTGCCTGGCGCGCACCAGGTGCCGGTAGCGCAGGTTGAGCAGCACATAGCAGATCATCGTCGCCGTCATGCCCGCCAGCATGCCCTCGGGCCCGAGCGGCAGCATCAGCACGAGTGCGTTCAGCACGAACACCGCCGCGGTGTTGGACAGCAGGTAGGGCCGCAGCTCCGGCACCTCCATGTAGTAGCCGTATTGCTTGCCCAGGAAGAACAGCACGGTGCCGGCGACGGCGAGCTGGCGGAAATCCCCCGGGTCGAGGCCGCCCAGGATCGCATGCCGGACCAGCGAGCCCAGGATCGCCAGCCCGACGAGCAGGAAGAAGTGCGAGTAGAGGATCGAGTGCCCGGTCGTCAGCTTGCGATGCTCCAGCAGGTGGAAGCTGTCATAGTAGATCCACCAGATCGCCGACACCATGACGAATCCGCTGATGGCGGCGGTGACGTTGGCGGGGTTCCAGGCGATGTCCGCCAGGGCCGCGGAGATGCTGATCACCGATTCGCCCAGCATGATGATGGTCAGCAGGCCGACGCGCTCGACCAGGTGCGCCGTGTGCGCGGGCACCACGTGCAGGCGCCGGTTGAGCACCACCAGCGCCGCCATGTCGAACAGGATGCCGGCGTAGAAGACCACGTAGCTCCAGGGCGGCGGCAGCAGGACCGAGGTCAGGCTGACCGCGGCGCCGATGGCGAACACGCTGCCCACCGTGGTCGCGATGCCACCCCGGTCGTGGTGCTTGCGCCTGGAGGCGAAGTACATCCCGGCGACGATCAGCCGCGCACCGCAGTAGCAGGCCACGGCCAGCGTGTACTTGCCAGGGTCGTGCGCGCCCTCCGAGATCTGCGCCGCGATCACGACCAGCAGGAACATCATCAGCAGCGTCGACAGCCGGTGCTGGCGGCTGTCGGTGTCGAAGCGATTGGCGTAGATCGTGTGGCCGGCCCAGATCCACCACACCGGCAGGAACACGAGCACGAAGTGCAGGAACTGCTGCGGCGCGATGTGGCCGTCGTGCGTTTCGCTCAGGATCTCGCCGACGTCGCGCAAGGCGACGACGAAGATCAGGTCGAAGAACAGCTCCAGCCAGGTCGCGTGCCGGTGCGGGTCGAAATATCTCAGGTCCTTCACGCAGCCATCGTAGGGGCTGGAGCCCGGCCATGCGCGTGCCGAGGCGTGTTCCGCCCCTCGGCAATGCTTTGTCCCCCTGGGGCCTGGGGGCGAAGGCGGGTCAGGCGGCCCGTCGCGGACGCAGCCGGAAGCCGAACTGGGTCGCGTGCAGCCGTGCCCATTCCTCCTCCGTGTCCACCTCGAGCGTCATCTTGCCGAGCGAGACGCGCGCGGGGAAGCGCTCGATCGGCGCCGGCATCGCCGATTGCGAGACGATGGCGGCCGCTTCGATCGCGAAGCCGGTTTCCTCGAACATCGCCTGCATGCCTTCGTAGGTGAAGAAGCGCACGTGCGTCACGTCGAGGATGCCCATCGCGTCATAGGCGAAGTGGCCGCGGGCCAGGTCCTGCAGGATGTCGATGTTCCCCACGTTGGGCAGGGTCACGACCACCTGCGCGTCGGGGCGCAGCCGCTCCGAAAGGAACGCGAGCTCCGCCCAGGGGTTGTACATGTGCTCCAGCACGTCGAGCAGCAGCACGGTGTCGACCGTCGCCACGCGCGCGAGGTCGTCCGCGCTCCATTGCTCGCGCGGCGCCGGGGTGACGTGGTCGAGGCGGCCGGCCGCCACCTGCGCGGCCTGCGGGTTCAGCTCGCAGCCCCAGGCCCACAGGCCGGGGAAGGCCTGCTTCATGCCGGCGGCGACGGCCCCCGTGGCGCAGCCGATGTCCAGCAGCCGGCGCGGCGGATGCGCGAAGAACTCCCGGACGCCTTCCCGCGGATGCTCGCCGTACGAGAGGTCCTGGACGCCGATGCGGTCATCGAGGAGGCGCCACACGGGGCCGGGCGCCGTCCCGGCGGGTGCGGAGGCCGGGCCGGCCTGGGGATCCTGCTGCTGCATGGCAGGGGGCAGCGCCTGCGTCGCGGCGGCCTGGTTGCGCACCGCCATCACGGTGCGAAGGGCATTCATCAGCAGGGACATGGCCGTGCTCCTCCTCCGGCGGGGATTGTGGCAGCGCCGGTGCCCTGCTTCACGCGGCGGGCGACCGGGGAGCGTGGCGCGGCCACGGGCGTGCGGCTTCCAGCTGCCCGGCGACGCCGAGAAGCAACGCTTCCGACCCGGGCCGCCCGAGGAAATGCGCGCCGATCGGCAAGCCGTCCGCATGCAGGGCCGCGGGCACGCCCAGGCCCGGGACGCCCGCGAAATTGGCGGCGCCGGTGAACGGCGCGTAGCGCACGCTGGCGACGAGGTTGGCCCACCAGCTGCGCCCGGCCCAGCCGTCCGCGGCCAGCGCGGTGCTGGTCGTCGTCGGCGTCAGGAGCAGGTCGTACGCACCCAGCTTGCGCAGCAGCGCGGCGCGCCAGCGCTCGCGCGCGCCGGGGCGGATCGCGCCGAGCCGCTGCGCCCACGCGCCCAGGGCGGCGTGCGTGCGCGTGCGGGGCTGCAGGCGGGCGGGATGGGGCAGGGTGCGGGCGTCCTCGTGCGTGCCCGCGAACCAGTGGGCGAAGACCGCGAGCGCGGTGGACGTGGGCACGACGAAGTCGATGTCGTCGACGGCGTGCCCCAGCGTGCGCAGGAGCGCCGCCACCTCGCGCACCGCCTGGGCGACGCCCGGATCGGTCCGGACGCCGGGCACGGGGCTGGTCGTCGCCAGCGCGATGCGCAGCTTGCCGGGCATGTCGATCGTGCCAAGCGCGGGCCGCTGCGCGAGCACGGACAGCACCAGCGCCGCATCCCGCGTGTTCGTCGCGAGCACGCCGTTGGCGGACATGCCGTACCAGGACCCGTTGCCGACGTCCGCGGGAACGACGCCGTCGCCCGGCTTCAGCCCCAGCACGCCGCAGGCCGCGGCGGGAATGCGCACGGAGCCCAGCCCGTCGTTGCCGTGCGCGACGGGCACCAGGCCCGCCGCGACGGCGGCCGCGCTGCCCCCCGAGGAGCCGCCCGGGGCGCGCTGCAGGTTCCACGGGTTGCGCGCGGTGCCCAGCGGGCCATCGCTCACGGGCCAGATGCACAGCTCCGGAACGCGCGTGACGCCCACGACGACGGCGCCCGCGGCGCGCAGGCGGCGCACCACTTCGTGGTCCGCGGCGCTCGGCGCATCCGAGGTGGCTTCGGAGCCGACGCGCAGGGGCTCGCCGGCGACGGGGATGTTGTCCTTGACGGCGACCGGCACGCCCGCCAGCGGCAGGCTGGTGAGCCCCGGATGCGCGGCGAGCGCCTGCGCTTCCGCGATCGCCGCCGCCGCGCGCACGCGCTGGAAGGCGCCGATCGCCCCGTCCCGGGCCGCGATGGCCGCGAGGTGCGCGCGCACGGGCGCGTCCGCCGCGAACCGGCCGCTGCGCACCGCTTCGGCCATCTCGTGCGCGGGCAGGCCGAGGGGCATGGTGCGTGGCCTCAGGCCCGGCCGAGGCGCGGCCAGGCGGCGCCGGGGACGGCGGCGGGCTTCGCGACCGGCGCCGCGACCGGCCCCGCCTTGCGGTAGATCCCGCAGATCAGCACGGTGTCGCCCACGCGCTGGAAGTAGGCGGACTTCTCCTCGACCCGCCCCGTGGCCGGGTTCACCGGGCGGTAGTCGCACCAGCCGCTGCCCTGCTTCAGGGCGAGCTGCACCAGCATGCGCGAGAAGAAGCGGCCGTCGGCATCCTGCTGGTTCCAGTCGTTGCGCCCCACCTGGTCGGGGCTGCTGCCCAGGGCGAGCACGGTGCACTTCGGGTCCAGCGCAACGAGGAACAGCTCGCCGCGCACGAAGCCACCGCGCCGGTCGTTGAAATCCGCCAGCGCGCGCTGCAGGCCGTGGCGCCGCACGTGCTCCACGGCCGCCTGCACCAGTGCGACGGCCTCGCCGCGCTGCTCGCTGCGGTCCGTCTTGAAGCGGCCCACCACCTCCACCAGCTGCCGTGCCTCGCGCTCGAAGGATTCCGCCGCGCCCGCGGCTTCTTCCACGAGCGCCGCGTTCTGCTGCGTCACGGCGTCCACCTGGGCGATGGCCTTGTTGATCTCCTGCACGCCGCTGTTCTGCTCGCGCGTGGCGAGCGCGATGCCGCCCAGCACCTGCGTCACCTGTTCGACGCTGCCCAGCACCCGGCCCATGGTCTCCTCCGCGGCGTCGACGAGTTCGCGGCCGCGTTCGACGCTGGCGATCGATTCGCCGATGAGCCCGTGGATCTCCCTGGCGGCTGCCGCGCTGCGTTGCGCCAGCGAGCGGACTTCGGTGGCGACCACGGCGAAACCGCGGCCCTGGTCGCCGGCGCGCGCGGCTTCCACCGCCGCATTCAGCGCCAGGATGTTCGTCTGGAAGGCGATGCCTTCGACCGTGCCCAGGATCTCGGCGACGCGGCGCGCGCTGTCTTCGATGCTGCGCATGGTGGCCGCTACCTGCTGCATGCGCTCCGCGGCCTGGGAGGCGACTTCCCGCGAAGCGCCGGCCAGCTCGTTCGCCTGGGCGCAGCCCTCGGCATTGCGCTGCGCCGATGCCGCCAGCTGCTCGATGCCGCTGGCCGTCTCCTCCAGCGAAGCGGCCTGTTCTTCCGTGCGTTGCGCGAGCTGCGCGTTGCCGTCGGCGATGGTGCGCGCGCCGGCGGCGATCGCCTCGGCGCTGGCCCGGACCTGCAGCACGATGTCCGCCATCGTGCCGTTCATCTGGATGATGGAGTTCCACAGCCGGCTGGAGTCCCGCGTCCCGCGCTTCGGCACGGCCACGCCCGCCGACAGCAGCTCGCCGCCGGCGATGCGGTCGGTGATCCGGATGATGCGGGCGATGCCGGTGGACACGAACTCGCGCAGGGCGATGAGCCCGTAGACCGCCAGGGCGCACAGGGCGGCGACGAGCGCGAGCAGCTGCGGCCGCGGCAGCAGGTCCTGCGCGAACAGCGCGATGCCGGTGGGCAGCAGGAAGAGGGCGCTCACCATGACGAAGGCAGCGACGAAATTGAGCCGCGCGAGCACCCAGTGGGCGGGCGCGAAGAGGATCTTGACCATACGACGTCTCCGGTGGCGCTGTGCACCGCGCCCGCTACCCGTCTGCGCGGGCTGTGTCTTTGTGTGAGATCAACTATAGCCGCGCTGGCGCGGGTTGCCGCCCCGGGGAGTCGCGCTGGCCCAACAGGAGGCGGCCCCAAGGCTCGTGCCGAAAGTGCTAGCGTGCGCACATGGCCAGCCGCATCGAACACGACACCTTCGGGCCCATCGAGGTCCCCGCCGAGCGCCTCTGGGGCGCGCAGACGCAGCGCTCGCTGCAGAACTTCGACATCTCCGGCGAGCGCCAGCCGCGGGAGATGATCCGCGCGCTGGTGCAGGTCAAGCGCGCCTCCGCCGTGGTGAACCACCTGCTCGGGCTCCTCGACCAGCAGAAGGCCGCCGCCATCGTCGCGGCGGCGGACGAGGTGCTGTCCGGCCAGCACGCGGATGAATTCCCGCTGGTGGTCTGGCAGACCGGCTCCGGCACCCAGACCAACATGAACGTCAACGAGGTGCTGGCCAATCGCGCCAGCGAGCTGCTCGGGGGCACGCGCGGCGAAGGGCGCCGCATCCATCCCAACGACGACGTGAACAAGAGCCAGTCGTCCAACGACGTGTATCCCACCGCGATGCACCTCGCGGCCGTGGACGCGATCCGCAACCGCCTGCTGCCCTCGCTCGCGCAACTGAAGGAGACGCTCGCGGCCAAGTCCGACGAGTTCCGCGACGTCGTGAAGATCGGCCGCACGCACCTGCAGGACGCGACGCCACTCACGCTGGGGCAGGAGTTCTCGGGCTACGTCGCGCAACTCGAACAGGCGGACCGGCACCTGCACGGCGCCCTGCCGCACCTGTGCGAACTGGCGCTCGGCGGCACCGCGGTGGGCACGGGGCTCAATGCCCCGAAAGGCTATGCGGAGCAGGTCGCGACGGAACTCGCGCGCCTGACGGGCCTGCCGCTGGTGACGGCGGCCAACAAGTTCGAGGTGATGGCCGCGGCGGACGCACTCGTGCATGCGCACGGCGCGCTGAAGACGCTGGCCGCGAGCCTGATGAAGATCGCCAACGACATCCGCTGGCTCGCGAGCGGCCCGCGCAGCGGCATCGGCGAGATCAGCATCCCGGAGAACGAACCGGGCTCGTCCATCATGCCCGGCAAGGTGAACCCCACGCAGAGCGAGGCGGTCACGATGCTGTGCTGCCAGGTGTTCGGCAACGACGTGGCGATCAACTTCGGTGGCGCGTCGGGCAACTTCGAGCTGAACGTCTTCCGGCCCATGATCGCGCACAACTTCCTCCAGAGCGTGCGCCTGCTGGCCGACGGCATGCGCAGCTTCAACGACCACTGCGCCGCGGGCATCACGGCCAACCGGGAGCGCATCGATGAACTGGTGCAGCGCTCGCTGATGCTGGTGACCGCGCTCAACCCGCACATCGGCTACGACAAGGCCGCGGCCATCGCGAAGAAGGCGCACAAGGAGGGCACCAGCCTGCGCGAAGCCGCGATCGCGTCGGGGTACCTGACGGGAGAGCAGTTCGACCAGTGGGTGCGGCCGGAGAAGATGGTGGGGATGTGAAGGTCGCCCTGCGCCGCTTTCCGCGCGGGGGCCCTGCCGCACCGTAGGCTGGGTTGCCCGAAGGGCACCCCAGCTTTTCGCGGCGGCACGCATCGCTGGGGTGCGCTTCGCGCAACCCAGCCTACGACCCGGAGCGCGGATGACCAGGAACTGGGACAAACCCTCAAGCCTTCTTCCCTCAGTGTCGACGTTAGGGTCTGAAGTGTTGACACTTTGAAAATCCGTCTCCAACATGCGCCAGCGGTCCGCGCATGGCCGCGTCAAGGAGACAAGCATGTCCGTGAAGCCCGCCGCCGCCCTGGCGCTCGTGGCCGCACTTGCAGCCGGTGCGGCCCATTCCCAAGCTCCCGCTCCCTACGACGCGACGCCGCAGCTGGTGGCCGCCGCGCAGAAGGAAGGCAAGGTCGTCTGGTACTCCGCCACCGACGTCCAGGTCGCCGAGAAGCTCGCCCGTGCCTTCGAGGCGAAGTACCCGGGCATCAAGGTGCAGGTGGAGCGCTCCGGCGCCGAGCGCATCTTCCAGCGCATCAACCAGGAGTACGGCTCGAAGATCCACAACGCGGACGTGGTGGAGACGTCCGACGCGGTGCACTTCATCCACTTCAAGAAGCAGGGCTGGCTGCAGCCGGCGGTGCCCAGCGAAGTGGCGAAGTTCTGGCCCAAGGACGAACGCGATCCCGACGGGCAGTTCGCGGTGTATCGCGCGCACCTCTCCGTGATCGCCTACAACACCAAGCTCGTGCCGAAGGAGCAGGCGCCGAAGTCGCACGCCGACCTGCTGGACCCGAAGTGGAACGGCAAGATCGTCAAGGCGCACCCGGGCTACAGCGGCACGATCATGACGGGCACGCAGGCCCTGAGCCAGTCGCCCCTCGGGTGGAAGTACTTCGAGGCGCTGGGCAAGCAGAAGATCATGCAGGTGCAGTCTTCCACCGAGCCGCCCAAGAAGCTGGCGGCCGGCGAGCGCCCCGTGATGGCCGACGGCAACGAGTACAACGTGTTCCTGCTGAAGGAAAGCGGCGTGCCCATCGAGCCGGTGTACGCGCCGGAAGGCACGCCCCTCGTCGAGGGCAACGCCGCCATCCTGAAGAACGCGCCAAACCCCAACGCGGCAAGGCTGTTCTACCACTTCATGTTCACGCGCGAGGCGCAGCAGCTCAATAGCGACGTCGGAGGCCTCCGCTCCTTCCATCCCGAGGTGAAGGAGAAAGCCGGCCGCATGCCGCTGTCGCAGATCAAGCTGCTGCACTCCGACCCCGAAAAGCTGGATCCGGAAAGCATCAAGAAGAAGTACGAAGAGTACTTCGGGACCTGACCGGTGACGATCGCCGTTGAAGCCACCGAGGCGATCGCCAAGCCGCACTTCCGCGTCGACCTGCTCAAGCCGGTGTTCTGGGCACTGGCTGCGGTGCTGGCCGTCCTGGTGGTGCTGCCGCTGGCCTGGCTCGCCTACTACGCGGTCGTCGACAAGAACGGCCAGCTGACGCTGGCCAACTTCGCGGCGCTGGTGAACGACGCCACGCTGCGCAAGCCCTACCTGCTCGCGATGGGGATGGCGCTGGGCGTCGGCGCGCTGTCCTGCGCCATCGCGACACCGCTCGCGTGGCTGGTGTCGCGCACCAACCTGCCGGGGCGGCGCGTGGTGCGCGCGCTGGTCACGGCATCCTTCGTCACGCCGCCTTTCCTCGGCGCGATCGCGTGGGAGATCCTGGCGGCGCCGAACAGCGGGCTCGTCAACGTCTTCTGGCGGCAGCTCACCGGGGCGCAGCCGTACGACGCGCTGGTCAACATCTACACCTTCACCGGGCTGGTGTTCGCCATCGCCTGCTACACCTTCCCCTATGTCTTCACGCTGGTCGCCAACGGCCTCGACCGGGTGCCGGCGGACCTCGAGGACGCCTCTTCCATCCTCGGCGGCCGCGCCTGGACCACGCTGCGGCGCGTGACGCTGCCGCTGGTGCTGCCGGCGATGCTCGCGGGCTCGCTCATCGCGATCCTGCAGGCGCTGACGATGTTCGGCTCGCCCGCCATCCTCGCCTTGCCCGCGGGCTTCCACGTGATCACGACCAAGATCTGGAGCCTCTTCCAGTTCCCGCCCAAGCCGGGGCTCGCCGCGGCCGCCGCGCTGCCGCTGCTGCTGATCACCGTGCTGCTGCTGCAGGGCAAGAGCTGGATCCTGGGCCGCAAGGGCTACACCGTGCTGGGCGGCAAGAGCGGCGAGCCCCGCGTCACGCAGCTCGGGCTGTGGATGCCGGTCGCGGTGCTGTTCGCCTTCTTCGTGCTGTCGCTCACCGTCCTCCTGCCGTATGCGGCGCTGGTGAAGGCCGCGCTGACGAAGAACGGCGTGGACGGCCTCACGCTGCACAACTTCCACTTCGTGTTCTTCGAGTTCTCGGCCACGCGGCTCGCGATGTGGAACACCTTCCTGCTCGGTTTCTCCACCGCGACCATCGGCACGGGCCTCGCGCTGCTGGCGGCCTACATGGTCTCGCGCACGCCGGTGCGCGGCGCGGGGATGCTGGGCATGCTGGCCACGGCACCCGTGGCGATCCCCGGCATCGTGCTGGGCGTCGGCCTGTTCCTCACCTACTCGCACCCGCAGCTGATGCTGTACGGCACGCTGTGGATCCTGCTGATCGCCTTCCTCACCATCGAGATGCCCGCGGGCTACCAGCAGATGTCCGCGGCCTTCCACGGCATCCACCCCGAGCTGGAGGAGGCGAGCCGCATCCTGGGCGCGAGCCGCCTGAAGACGCTGCGCCTGATCACGGCGCCCCTGCTGCGCACGAGCGTCATCGCCACCTGGTGCTTCGTCTTCATCGGCACGATCCGCGAGCTGTCCGCGACCATCCTGCTCACCACCGCGAACACCAAGCTGGTGTCCGTGATCATCTACGACCTCAACGAAAGCGGCGACATGGGCGCGATCTCGGTGCTCGGGATCACGTTGCTCGCCGTCTCGTTCACCGTGGTCGTGATCGCCAACCGCCTGCCCCTGCTGGGCGGACCGCGCCTGCCGGCGCTGCGCTGAAAAGAAGAACCAATGGGATTCCTCGAACTCCAGGGCCTCACGAAACGCTACGCCGGCGCGCCGGTGGTGAAGGACGTCTCGCTCTCCGTCGACAAGGGCCAGCTGGTCTGCCTGCTCGGGCCCTCGGGCTGCGGCAAGACGACGACGCTGCGCCTCATCGCGGGTTTCGTCGAGCCGGACGGCGGCGAGATCCGCGTGGGCGGCCGCCGCATCTCCGCACCCGGCGACAGCGAGGCGCCCGAGCGCCGCAACATGTCGATGATCTTCCAGAGCTACGCGCTCTGGCCGCACATGACGGTGTTCGACAACGTCGCGTACGGCCTCAAGTTGCGCGGCCTGTCGAAGAACGACACGCAGCAGCGCGCGGAAACCATCCTCGCCGCCACGAAGCTTTCGCAGCTCGCGCAGCGCTATCCCGGCGAGCTCTCCGGCGGCCAGCAGCAGCGGGTGTCGCTTGCGCGCGCGCTGGTGGTCGAGCCGGAGACGCTGCTGCTCGACGAGCCGCTCTCCAACCTCGACGCCAACCTGCGCGAGGAGATGCGCTTCGAGATCCGGCGCCTGCACGACAAGTACCGCTACACGACCGTCTACGTCACGCACGACCAGGCCGAGGCAATGACGACGGCCGACCTCATCGTCGTGATGAACAACGGCGTGATCGAGCAGGCCGGCTCGCCGGAAGACGTGTACCAGCGGCCGAAGACGGAGTTCGTCGCCCGCTTCATAGGCGGCACCAACATCCTGCGCGGCAAGTGGGACGGCCAGGACGGGGTGGCGTCGGCCAACGGCCTGTTCCTCCGCTGCGGCTCGGGCGAGTTCGCCAAGGACGGCGACACCGCCGTCTCCCTGCGCCACCACGACGTGCACCTGAGCGCGACGAAGCCCGCCGAGACCAATTGCGTGCAAGGCACGGTCACCCGCCAGATCTACCTGGGCTCGCACCGCGACTACCTGGTGACGCTGCCCGACGGCGAGAGCGTGCGGGCCGTCGCGCCGTCCGACTTCAGCCTGGCGCCCGGCGCGTCCGTCTGGCTGCACCTGCCGCCCGCGCACTGCCGCGCCCTGGCGCACTGAACCCATCCCGACCGACACACCAAGAGGAGCATGTCGTGAGCATCACCCAGCAACAGGCCGCGGAACACCTGACGCACTACGTGGCCGATTTCGTCTGCAGCACGCGCCTGCAGGACCTGCCGCAGGACGTCGTGGGCCTGGGGAAGAAGTCCATCCTCGACGGCATCGGGCTGGCGCTGTCCGGCGGCGCCAGCCATCTCGGAGAACTGGTGCGTCGCCACCTCGCGGACCTGCACCTGGGCAACGGTCCCGCCACGGTGATCGGCACGCGGCTGAAGGTCGCGCCGCGCTTCGCCGCCTTCGCCAACGGCGTGGGCATCCACGCCGACGACTACGACGACACGCAATTGGCCGTCGCGACGGACCGCGTGTACGGGCTGCTGACGCACCCCACGGCGCCCGCGCTTCCTGCAGCGCTCGCGATGGCCGAAACGCTGGGCGCGAGCGGTGCGGATGCGATGCTGGCCTACCACCTCGGCGTGGAGGTCGAGTGCAAGATCTCGGAGGCCATCCACCCGCGCCACTACCAGACGGGTTTCCACTCCACCGCGACCTGCGGCACCTTCGCGGCGGCATCGGCCGCTTCGAAGCTGATGGGGCTCTCCGAAGAAGCGACCTGCCGCGCCTTGTCGATCGCGGGCAGCCAGTCGGCCGGACTGCGCGAGAACTTCGGGACGATGACCAAGCCCTTTCACGCGGGGCGTTCGTCGGAGAGCGGCGTCGCCGCGGCGCAATTCGCCTCCTACGGCTGGACGGCCACGGACAGGATCCTGGAAGCGCCGCGTGGCTTCTTCAGCGCCGCGGGCGGCGGCTACGACGCGAACGCGATCGCCGGCCGCCTCGGCAAGCCCTGGACCTTTGCCGAGCCGGGCGTGTCGATCAAGCCGCACCCGAGCGGCTCGCTGACGCACCCGGGCATGACGGAGATGCTGCGGCTGATCCGCGAGAACCGGATCCAGGCAAGCGACGTGGTGCGCGTGCGCGTCGGCACCAACCACAACATGCCCAACGCGCTGATCCACCACCGCCCGACCAACGAGCTGCAGGCCAAGTTCTCCATGGAGTTCTGCATGGCGATCCTGCTGCTGGAGGGCCGCGCGGGGCTGAACGAGTTCACCGACGCAGTGGTGAACCGCCCCGACGTGAAGAAGATGATCGAGAAGGTCGACTTCGTCGTCGACAAGGACGCGGAAGCGGCCGGGTACCACAAGATGACCACGATCATCGACATCGAGCTGGCCGGCGGCCGCAAGGTGAGCGGCCGCGCCGACTTCGGCAAGGGCAGCCCCGCCATGCCCATGACCTACAACGAAGTCGCCGACAAGTTCCGCGAGAACGCGGAGTTCGCGAAGTTCCCGAAGCAGAAGGCGGAAGAGGTGGTTGCGATGGTGCGGGAGCTGGAGACGCTGCCCAGGATCTCCACGTTGATGGACTCGCTGGCCCATGACCGCAGCTGACCCGCGGCCCGTGCTGGGATTGATGCCCGGCGACATGACGGGCATCGGCCCCGAAATCACCGCGAAGCTCCTCGCCAGCAACAAGCTGCGCGACGTCGCCCGCATCGCCGTCGTCGGCGACGCCCGCGTCTTCGACCTCGGCTGCCGCGACGCGAAGATCGAGCCGCAGTGGCGCTGCTACTCCGCGGTGCGCGACATCGACTGGTCACGCAACGAAATCCCCGTCGTCGACCTCGCGAACATCGACCCCGCGAAGCTCCCCCGCCGCGAGAACTCCCCCGAATCCGGCCGCCTCACCGGCGAGACGCTGCAGCACATGACGCAGCTCGCGCAGCGCGGCGAGATCGAAGGCGTCACCTTCGCGCCCCTGTCCAAGGCCGCCCTGCACCAGGGCGGCTGGAAGTACCACGACGAGCACCAGATGTTCGCCGCGTGGAATGACCACCAGGGCTTCTTCGGCGAGATGAACGTCATCGAGCAGTTCTCCACCTTCCGCGTCACCTCGCACGTGGCGCTGCGGCAGGCGCTGGAGCTGGTGACGCCCGAGCGCATCGCGTCCGCCGTGCGCCTGGCTGACCGCAGCCTGCGCGAAGCCGGACACGCCAAACCCCGCATCGGCGTGGCGGCGCTCAACCCGCACTGCGGCGAAGGCGGGCTCTTCGGCGACGAGGAGATCCGGCTCATCGCGCCGACGGTGAAGCGGCTGGCGGAAGAGGGCATCGCGGTGAGCGGGCCGATCTCCTCCGACGCGATCTTCCTCAAGGCGCTCCGGGGCGAGTACGACGGGGTGGTCATGATGTACCACGACCAGGGGCAGATCGCGACCAAGCTCCTGGGCTTCCACAAGGGCGTCACGGTCACGGCGGGGCTGAAGACCGTGTACACGACGCCCGCGCACGGCACCGCGTTCGACATCACGGGGCAGGGCAAGGCCGACACGGGGGCGCTGGAGCAGGCGCTGCGCATCGCGGCACGCATGGCCCTCGCCCGCAGGAAAGGGAAGGTGGCCGCATGAAGGACCCGCACCTGGTGCTGGGCGTGCTGGAGGGCGACGACATCGGGCACGAGGTCGTGCCGGCGTCCGTGCAGGTCGCGTCCGCCGCGGCGGAGCAGCACGGGCTGCGCATCCAGTGGAAGCCGATGCCAGTCGGCCGGCGCGCGCTGGACACGCACGGCGCCACCTTGCCCGCGGGCACGCTGGAGACGCTGGCCACCTACGACGGCTTCGTGCTGGGCCCGATCGGCCACCGCGAGTACCCGAAGGTGCCGGGCGCGATCAACCCGCACCCGATCATGCGCAAGCACTTCAACCTGTTCGCCAACGTGCGGCCGACGCGCTCGTACCCGGACATCGGCTGCCTGCGCGACGACGTGGACCTGGTGATCGTGCGCGAGAACAACGAGGGCTTCCAGCCGGACCGCAACGTGGTGGCGGGCTCGGGCGAGTTCCGCCCCAGCGAGGACATGACCATCTCCGTGCGCGTGATCACGCGCAAGGGCAGCGACCGGGTGGCGCGCGTGGCGCTCGCGCTCGCGCGCAGCCGCCGCAAGAAGCTCACCGTGGTGCACAAGAACACGGTGTTCAAGCTCGGTTGCGGCATGTTCGTCGAGGAGTGCCTGAAGGCCGCGAAGGACTTCCCCGACGTGGAAGTGAACGAGGTGATCGTCGACACCATGGCCATGCGCCTGGTGCGCGACCCGCACAACTTCGACGTCGTGGTCACCACCAACATGTTCGGCGACATCCTCACCGACGAAGCCGCGGGGCTGGTGGGCGGCCTGGGCATGGCGCCGGGCCTGTGCATCGGCGACGGCGACTTCGCGATGGCACAGGCCACGCACGGCTCGGCGCCGGACATCGCGGGGCAGGGGAAGGCGAATCCCTATGCGATGGTGGATTCGACGCGGATGCTGCTCGACTGGCTGGGGCGGCGGAAGAACATCCCGCAGGCCGTGGCGGCGGCGGGGAGCATGGAGCGCGGGCTGACCGCGGCGCTCGCGGATGCGAAGGCGCGGACGGGGGATATTCGGGGGCAAGGCAACACGGAGTCGTTTACCCGCGCGGTGATCGGCAACCTGTAGGTTGGTCGGATCCGTAGGCTGAGTTGCGCGAAGCGCACCCCAGCAGCGTGCGCGAAACGCTGGGGTGCGCTCCGCGCAACCCAGCCTACGAGTGCCTTCGGCAACCCCGCCCCGAGCGCCTGCGGCAACCCATCCCCGGGCGCCTTCGGCAACCCCGCCCCGAGCGCCCGCGGCCACCCAGCCGACGGGCCGCCACGCGCAGGCTCAGTGTTCTTCCGCCAGCGCGAGCAGCCGCGTCCGCCCCGCCTGGATGTGCTCCTCGGCGTACTGCTTCGCCTTGGCCGCGTTTCCCTTGGCGATCGCCTCGTAGATCCTGCGGTGTTCCACGTTGGAGCGGCGCATGTTGCCCGGCGCGTTGAAGTTCTGGCGGCGGTACAGGTGCAGCTCCTTCACGTAGCTGTCGTACAGCTGCCGCGCGCGCTCGTGGTGCGAAAGCGTGAGCACCAGCTCGTGGAAGCGGACGTTGAGGTCGTAGTAGAGCCCGCTGTCGTTCTCCTGGGCGGCGGTGTCCATGCCGTCCAGGAGCGACTCGAAGGCGGCACGGTCCCGGTCGGTCACGTGCTCGCAGGCCCGCTCCGCCGCGAAGCCGAAGACCAGGGCGCGCAGCTCGTAGATCTCCAGCATCTCCTGGATCGAGACCTTGCGCACGAACACGCCGCGGTTCACGACCGGCGTGACCAGCCCCGTGCCGGTGAGGATGCGGATCGCCTCGCGGATCGGCCCGCGGCTGGTGCCCATGCGCACCGCCAGCGCCGCCTCGTTCAGGCGGTCGCCCGCCTTGAACTCGCCGGCGTAGATCAGCTGCTTCAGCTGCTCCGCGATCTGCCGCGACAGGCCTTCGGTGGTCTGGATGGGAGGGATGGCGCTCATGACTGCACCGCCGCCCGGGCGGCGGCGATGTCGGCAATCATAGCAATCGTGTCGACGCTGTCACGGAGATTGTCGACACTTTGGCGATCAGAGTTCCTCGGTGTCGTGGTGCGGCGTGGGCGCCATCACGCGGTCGGTGAAGGCGATCGCCAGGGCCGACAGCAGGAAGGTGATGTGGATGACCGTCTGCGCCACCAGCACCTTCGTGTCGTAGTTCGCGGCGTTGATGAAGGTCTTGAGCAGGTGGATCGACGAGATGCCGATGATCGCGGTCGCCAGCTTCACCTTCAGCACCGAGGCGTTCACGTGGCTCAGCCACTCGGGCTGGTCCGGGTGTCCCTCCAGGTTCATGCGGCTCACGAAGGTCTCGTAGCCGCCGACGATCACCATGATCAGCAGGTTCGAGATCATCACCACGTCGATCAGCGCGAGGACGACCAGCATGATGATCGTCTCGTTGAGGGCGTGGATGCCCTCCCCGTTGTAGCCGATGCTCGTGACGAGGTGCTTCAGCGCGTCCTGGCTGCCCATGGCGGCCAGCACCAGGTACCAGAGTTCCAGCAGGAAGTGCACCACGTACACGGCCTGGGCCGCGATCAGCCCCAGGTACAGCGGCAGCTGCAGCCAGCGGCTGGCGAAGATCAGGTTCGGAAGCGGGCGCAGCGGCGAGGAGCGGCTGATGCCGGTGGGGTCTTGGCGCATGGTTGGGGGTTACTACGGATCGGGCCGATTGTAGATAAGCGCGCCGGAGGGCCAGAATCGGCGGGACGTGCGGCCGCCGGCAGTCAGTGGCTTGTAAGACCCTCCGCCGACAGTACCGCGCAATTCCCTTCCCCATCGGAGACAAGCATGAGCGCCATCGAGTCCGTCCTCGTCGAAAACCGCGTGTTCCCGCCCAGCGACGCCACCGTGAAGGCGGCGCGCATCTCCGGCATGGCCGCCTACGAGGCGCTGTGCAGGGAAGCGGAGAAGGATTTCGAGGGCTTCTGGGCGCGCCTCGCCCGCGACAACGTGCAGTGGACGAAGCCGTTCACGCAGGTGCTCGACGAGTCGAAGGCGCCGTTCTACAAGTGGTTCCAGGACGGCGAGCTCAATGCCAGCGCGAACTGCCTCGACAAGCACGTCGGCACGCCCGTGGAGAACAAGGTCGCCATCGTCTTCGAGTCCGACGACGGCCAGGTGAGCCAGGTCACGTACAAGGAGCTGCTGGCGCGCGTGAGCCAGTTCGCCAACGCGCTCAAGGCGCAGGGCATCAAGAAGGGCGACCGCGTCATCGTCTACATGCCGATGGGCGTGGAAGGCGTGGTGGCCATGCAGGCCTGCGCGCGCATCGGCGCGACGCACAGCGTGGTGTTCGGCGGCTTCTCGGCCAAGTCCATCCACGAGCGCGTCATCGACGCGGGCGCGGTGGCGATCGTCACGGCCAACTACCAGATGCGCGGCGGCAAGGAGATGGGCCTGAAGTCCATCGTCGACGAGGCGCTGGCCATGGGCGGCTGCGAGAGCGTGAAGAGCGTGCTGGTCTACATGCGCACGCCCACGGCCTGCAACATGGTCGCCGGGCGCGACAAGACCTTCGACGAAGTGCTGAAGGGCCAGTCGACCGAGTGCAAGCCGGAGCCGGTGGGTGCCGAGCACCCGCTCTTCATCCTCTACACCTCCGGTTCCACGGGCAAGCCCAAGGGCGTGCAGCACTCCACGGGCGGCTACCTGCTGTGGTCCAAGCTCACGATGGACTGGACCTTCGACCTGCAGCCCAAGGACCTCTTCTGGTGCACCGCCGACATCGGCTGGATCACGGGCCACAGCTACGTCGCCTACGGCCCGCTCGCGGCCGGCGCGACGCAGCTGATCTTCGAAGGCATCCCGACGTATCCGCACGCGGGCCGCTTCTGGCAGATGATCGAGAAGCACAAGGTCTCGATCTTCTACACGGCGCCGACCGCGATCCGCTCGCTGATCAAGGCGGCGGAGACCGACGAGAAGGTGCACCCGAAGAACTGGAACCTCACCTCGCTGCGCATCCTGGGCACGGTCGGCGAGCCGATCAACCCCGAAGCGTGGATGTGGTACTTCCGGAACGTGGGCGGCGAGCGCTGCCCGATCGTGGACACCTTCTGGCAGACCGAGACCGGTGGCCACGTCATCACGCCGCTGCCGGGCGCCACGCCGCTCGTGCCGGGCTCCTGCACGCTGCCGCTGCCCGGCATCATGGCCGCCATCGTCGACGAGACCGGCAAGGACATCCCGAACGGCTCCGGCGGCATGCTGGTGATCAAGCGTCCGTGGCCGTCGATGATCCGCACGATCTGGGGCGATCCCGAACGCTTCAAGAAGTCGTATTTCCCCGAGGAGATGGGCGGCAAGCTGTACCTCGCGGGCGACGGCGCGGTGCGCGACGCGAAGACGGGCTACTTCCGCATCACGGGCCGCATCGACGACGTGCTGAACGTGTCGGGGCACCGCCTGGGCACGATGGAGATCGAGTCGGCGCTGGTCTCCAAGACCGACATGGTGGCCGAAGCCGCCGTGGTGGGCCGGCCGGACGACCTGACCGGCGAAGCGGTGTGCGCCTTCGTCGTGCTGAAGCGCCCGCGTCCCACCGGAGAGGAAGCGAAGAAGATCGCCAACGAGCTGCGCAACTGGGTGGCCAAGGAAATCGGCCCGATCGCCAAGCCCAAGGACATCCGCTTCGGCGACAACCTGCCGAAGACGCGCAGCGGGAAGATCATGCGGCGGCTGCTGCGGAGCATCGCCAAGGGCGAGCAGATCACGCAGGACACCACGACGCTGGAAAACCCCGCGATCCTCGATCAATTGGCGGAGAACAACTGAATTCTTCGTCACCCCCGCGGAGGCGGGGGCCCAGGGCTTCCGGGAGCCCTGGGTTCCCGCCTTCGCGGGAATGACGAAAGGAGAAACGAAAAAGGCCCGCGCGAGCGGGCCTTCTTTCTGGGACGCAGCGCTTATTTCTGCGTCAGCACCCACGCCGCCAGCTTCTTCGCCTCGGCTTCGTTCACCTGCGCGTTCGCCGGCATCGGCACCGGGCCCCAGACGCCCGCGCCGCCCTTGATGATCTTGGCGGCGAGCTTGTCCACGGCATCCTTCTGGCCGGCGTACTTGGCGGCGACGTCCTTGTAGGAGGGGCCGACCAGCTTCTTGTCCACGGCATGGCAGGCCATGCAGTTCTTGGCGGTGGCCAGGGCCTGGTCCGCCAGAGCCGGCGCAGAGATCGCGGCCAGGGCCGCCAGCGCCAGGAGGGCTCGTTTCATAAGGGATCCTCGCTCGTTGGGTTACATTCCTTCAACGGTATTGTACGGACCGGCGTTGACCCGCCCGGCCGTCCAGGGAATTCGGGGTCGCGCGAAGGAGTTGGAGGGCGCATGTATCTGCTCGGACTGGGGATCGTCCTGCTGGCGATGAAATACCTGGAGATCGGCCCCGTGGCCGCCTGGGACTGGTGGGTCGTCCTCGTGCCTTTCGGCCTCGCCGCCCTCTGGTGGGCCTGGGCGGACTACTCCGGCTACACCAAGCGCAAGGCGGTCGAACGCGAGAACGCGCGCAAGAAGGCCCGCCTCGAGAAGCAGCGCGAGCAACTGGGCCTGGGCACCCGCAAGGGCCGCCGGTAAATCTCCGGTAAAGACTAGCCGGCGTCGCCGCCCCCCAGCGGCGGCGCATGCTTGCGCTTCAGCCCGCTCAGCGCCGGGCCTTCGATCACGGTCCCGTCCGGCCGGAACCGGCTGCCGTGGCACGGGCAGTCCCAGGTGGTCTCCACGCTGTTCCAGTGCACCTTGCATCCGAGGTGCGGGCACACGTTGGACACGGCGAAGAGCTCGCCCGCCGGCGACCGGTAGGCGGCGAAGGTCTCGCCTTCCGCGTCGACGATCGCGCTGTCCCCGGGCTGCAGCTGCGCCAGCTTCTCGTCCTGGCGGCCGGTGAGGTAGTCCTTCACCAGCTGCTTCACCACCGTGACGTTCTCCTCGACGATCGCCTTGGCGCCCTTCACCGGCGAGAGCCGGTTCGGCCGCACGAGGTCGGCGAATGCGGCCTTGTGCCCCAGGAGTTCGGCGGCGGCCAGGCGCGCGGCCACCGTGCCCCAGGTGAGGCCGTCGGTGGAGAAGCCGGTGGCGATGAAGATGCCTTGCGCGTTGCGCCCGATGTAGGGCAGGCCGTCGGCGCCGCGGTAGTTCTGCGCGGACCAGCGATGCGTGATCGTCCGCTCCCCGAAGTACTTCTTCGCCAGGTTTTCCAGCGCCAGCAGGGCCGCGGTGGCATTGTGGATGCCCACCTTGTGCTCCTGGCCGGCGCAGACCACGTACTGCTTGCCGCCCGCCTGCAACGTGCGCACCGACAGCTGCTCGCTGCCGCCGTACCAGAAGGTGCCGGGGCCGGGCGCCCCGTCCTGCGATTCGAAGGCCACCGCGTACTCGCGGTGCACGGGCATTTCCGCGTGCACGAGGAACACGCCCTTGGGCGTGTGCGTCGCCATGATGATCTCCCGGGCCGTCACCGAGCCCGACGCCGTGACCGCGCGCCTGTTCTTCAGGTCGAGGTCGATCACGCGCGAGTGCTCGTGGATCTCCGCGCCGGCTTCCGCCGCGCGCCGGGCGAGGGCCGCCACGTAGGCTTGCGGCTGGAACTGCGCCTGGTCCTGCAGCACCAGCACGCCGCTGCCTGCCGGGGGCAGCGGGGAAGGCACGCTGTCCTGGCGCTGCACGGCGATGCCGGCCGCCTGCAACGCCTCGAATTCCTTGTCGATCTCCTTGGCGCTGGACGCGTCGCCCCACTTGTACAGGTTGCAGCGGCGGAAGCCCACGTCCGGCAGCAGGCGGCAGCGTTCCTCGATGAAGGCGATGGCCGCACCGCGTTCGGCCGCGACCTGCCGCGCGACTTCGGGGCTCCAGCGCGACACCAGGTCGGCCATGCCGCTGCTGACCGTCTGGTACAGGTTGCCGGTGGAGTTGCCGGTCGTGCCGGTGCCGATCTCGTCGGCTTCCAGCAGCACCACCTTCGGCTTGTTCGGCGTCTTCTGCTCCGCGAGCAGGTCGGCCAGCGTCACCCCCGTGATGCCGCCGCCGATGATCAGCACGTCGGCCGTGACGTCCCCGTTGAGCATGGCGTAGCCGGTGGGCGGCGCCGTGCCTCGCCAGAGGGAAAGGGTGTCCATGACGTTCTCCGAGGGGAAAACGTCATGCTAGGCAGGACGGTGTTGCGGTCCCGTAGGACGGGGACGACAGTAGGCTGGGTTGCGCGAATGCGCACCCCAGCGATGCGCGCGGGGTGCTGGACGCTGGGGTTCGCTGGCGCGAAACCCAGCCTACGATCCCGATCCCGATCCCGATCCCGATCCCGATCGCGATGCCGCCAACGGGAGCTTCAGCTGAAGTTGTCCAGCACCGCGCCCTTGCTCGCGCTGCTCGCATTGAACGCGAACTTCGCCTGCACGCCGCGCGTGTAGCGCGGGGCCGGGGCCTTCCAGCCCGCCTTGCGCTGCGCGATCTCCGCATCGGACACGTTCAGTTCCAGCTTCAGCTGGTGCGCGTCGATGGTGATCGAGTCGCCTTCCTTCACGAACGCGATCGTGCCGCCCGCGGCCGCTTCCGGCGCGACGTGGCCCACCACCATGCCCCAGGTGCCGCCCGAGAAGCGGCCGTCGGTGATCAGGCCCACGCTCTCGCCCAGGCCGGCGCCGATCAGCGCGCCCGTGGGCGCCAGCATCTCCGGCATGCCCGGCCCGCCCTTGGGGCCCAGGTAGCGCAGCACCATCACGTCGCCCGCCTTGATCTTGCCGTCCAGGATGGCCTGCAGCGCCGACTGCTCGTCGTCGAACACGCGCGCGGGGCCGGTGATCACCGGGTTCTTCAGGCCCGTGATCTTGGCGACCGCCCCTTCGGGCGACAGGTTGCCCTTCAGGATGGCGAGGTGGCCTTCCTTGTACATCGGGTCGGCGATCGTGCGGATCACGTCCTGGTCCTTGCGCGGCTGGTCCGGGATGTCCTTCAGCGTCTCGGCGATGGTCTTGCCCGTGATCGTCAGGCAGTCGCCGTGCAGCAGGCCCGCGTTCAGCAGGACCTTCATCACCTGCGGGATGCCGCCCGCTTCGTGCAGGTCCACGGCGAGGTACTTGCCCGAGGGCTTCAGGTCGCAGATGACCGGCGTGCGCTTGCGGATGCGCTCGAAGTCGTCGATGGTCCACTCCACGCCGGCGGCGTGCGCGATCGCCAGGAAGTGCAGCACGGCGTTGGTGGAGCCGCCCGTGGCCATGATCACGGCGACCGCGTTCTCCAGCGACTTGCGCGTGACGATGTCGCGCGGCTTGATGTCCTTCCGGATGGCTTCCATCAGCACCTTGGCCGATTCCTTCGCCGAGTTCTGCTTCTCGTCGTGCGGGTTGGCCATCGTCGAGGAGTAGGGCAGGGACATGCCCAGCGCCTCGAAGGCGGAAGACATCGTGTTGGCGGTGTACATGCCGCCGCACGAGCCCGTGCCGGGGATGGCGTGCTGCTCGATGTCCTTCAGTTCCTGGTCGCTGATCTTGCCAGCGGCGTTCTGGCCCACGGCCTCGAACACGCTCACGATGTTCAGGTCCTGGCCCTTCCACTTGCCCGGGAGGATGGTGCCGCCGTAGACGTAGATGGCCGGCACGTTCGCGCGCAGGATGCCCATCATGCCGCCGGGCATGTTCTTGTCGCAGCCGCCGACGACCAGCACGCCGTCCATCCACTGGCCCTGCACGCAGGTCTCGATGCAGTCGGCGATGACCTCGCGGCTCACCAGCGAGTACTTCATGCCTTCGGTGCCCATCGCCATGCCGTCGGAGATCGTCGGCGTGCCGAAGATCTGCGGGTTGCCGCCGGCTTCGGCGATGCCTTCCACCGCCGCGTCGGCCAGCTTCTGCAGCCCGCTGTTGCAGGGCGTGATGGTGCTGTGGCCGTTGGCGACGCCCACCATCGGCTTGCCGAAGTCGGTCTCCTTGTAGCCCATGCCGTAGTACATGGAGCGGTTGGGAGCGCGCGACTTGCCTTCGGTGATGTTGGCGCTGCGCAGCGGCTGGATGGGGATGGTCTTCTGGCTCATAGGGCGCAGAGGATACGCCCGCGCCCTGATTCTTTCCAATCCGTTTCCGCGCGGGCATTAATATCCGCCGCGTATGAAGGAACCCGTGATCGAGCTGCGCCTGTGGCGCCAGTTCGCGGCCGTCGCCGAGGAGCTGCATTTCGGCCGCGCGGCCCGCAGCCTGCACATGACCCAGCCGCCGCTGACGCAGGCCATCGCGCAGCTGGAGCGGCTGCTCGGCGTGCGCCTGTTCGAGCGCACCAAGCGCAGCGTGCAGCTCACCGCCGCCGGCGAGGCCCTGCTGCCGCAGGTGCGCGAGCTGCTCGCCCGCGCGCGCGAACTGCCGGCGCAGGCGCGCGCGGCGGCGGGCGGCGAGCTCGGCCGGCTGCGCATCGCCTTCGTGTCCACGGTCGGCTTCGCCCTGCTGCCGCAGTGGCTGCGCGCGTTCCGGGCGAAGCACCCGCAGGTGCAGATGGAGCTGATCGAGGCGACCGGCGACGTGCAGGTGGAGGCGTTCGCGCGCGGCGAGATCGACGCGGGATTCATGCTGCACTCGCCCGGCTTCGCGCCGCGCGGGCTGCAGCACCGGCAGGTCGCGCGCGAGCCGCTGGTGCTCGCGCTGCCGGAGGCGCACCCGCTCGCCAGCGTCGCGCGCCTGCCGCTGGCGCAGGTGCTGGCCGAGCCGCTGGTGATCTTCCCGCGGCGCATCGTGCCGTCGCTGCACGACGCGGTCCTCGGCATGTACCACGCCGCCGGCCGCGAGCCGCGCATCGTGCAGGAAGCGATCCAGATGCAGACCATCGTCAACCTGGTGTCGGCCGGCCTGGGCCTCGCGTGGGTACCCGAGAGCGTGCGCCAGTTCCAGCGGGGCGGCGTCGTCTACCGCCAGATCGGCGGCAAGCAGGCGGCAGGCGTGCCGGAATGCGAGACGACGCTGGTGTGGGAGCGGATGACGCCGGTGCTGGAGAGGTTCGTGGATGTCGTAGGCCGCTGAAAGCGGACAGCCGGACGCAAAAGTCGCAAAAGCTACGCAGAAGTCGCAAAAGAACAGCCAACATATTGAGGAAGTCCTTTTGCGACTTTTGCGGAACCTTTGCGACTTTTGCGTCCGGCTGTTGGTCTTTGGTTCCCGTCCCCGCCTCCCCACGCCTGCGCCACAATCCGCCCATGCTGGTCCATCCCAAGATCGATCCCATCGCCCTGCAGCTCGGCCCCATCGCCATCCACTGGTACGGCATCACCTACCTGGTCGCGTTCGGGCTGTTCATGCTGCTGGCGCACCTGCGCCTGAAGCACGAGCCCTTTCGCTCGGTGCAAGGGGCCGGGGCCTGGTCGCGCAAGGACGTCGAGGACATGCTCTTCCTCGGCGTGCTCGGCGTCGTGGTGGGTGGGCGCCTCGGGTACTGCCTGTTCTACAAGCCGGGCTACTACCTCACGCACCCGCTCGAGATCTTCTTCGTGTGGCAGGGCGGCATGAGCTTCCACGGCGGCCTGATCGGCGTCATCGCGTCGCAGGTCTGGTTCGCGCGCAGCCGCAGCAAGCCTTTCTGGCAGGTGATGGACTTCATCGCCCCCTGCGTGCCGCTCGGCCTCGGGGCAGGGCGCATCGGCAACTTCATCAACGGCGAGCTCTGGGGCCGCGCGGCGGATCCGGAGCTGCCCTGGGCCATGGTGTTCCCGCAGAGCGGCACGGCCATCCCGCGGCACCCTTCGCAGCTGTACGAGTTCCTCCTCGAAGGACTCGTGCTGTTCCTCGTGCTCTGGCTCTATGGGCGCAAGCCGCGCAAGGAGGCGCAGGTCTCCGCCGTGTTCCTGGTCGGCTACGGCGTGGCGCGCTTCACCGCCGAGTACTTCCGCGAGCCCGATGCGCACCTGGGCATCCTGGCCTTCAAGATGAGCATGGGCCAGTGGCTGTGCATCCCCATGATCCTCGGCGGCGTGCTGCTGTGGGTCTGGGCCGAGACGCGCATCACGCCCGCCGACCGGCACCCCGCCGCGCCGCGCTCGCCGGCGCGCTGACCGGCGCGGGCGGCGCGCACGCCGTCCGTCGCCTCAGGGAAACTCCCTGCCCGAACGGCACCCACGGCGCCCGGCCTCGTCTCATAATTACCCGTAATTACAGGAAATTACGGCAGCCCACCATGCGCCTGGTCCCCAACTCCCTGCACGACGAAGTCGCGGCGCAGCTGCGGGAGCGGATCTTCGCGGGCGAGCTGACGCCGGGCACCTTCCTCGACGAACTCAAGCTCGCCGAGCAGATGAAGATCTCGCGCACGCCGCTGCGCGAGGCGCTGAAGGTCCTCACGCACGAAGGCCTCGTGCGGCACGAGCCGCGCCGGGGCTGCTTCGTCAACGAGGTGACGGAGCAGGACCTCGACGAGATCTTCCCCGTCATCGCGCTGCTGGAGGGCCGCTGCGCCTTCGAGGCCGCGCAGAACGCCAGCGACGCCGACATCGCCGCCCTGGAAGACCTGCACGACAAGCTGCAGCGCCACGCGAAGGCCAAGCGCATCAACGAGTACTACGCGACCAACTTCGCCATCCACGAAGCGATCATCGCGCTCGCCGGCAACCGCTGGCTCGCCGGCGTCATCGGCGACCTGCGCAAGATCGTCAAGCTCGCGCGCCTGCAGCAGCTGCACGCGCCCGGCCGCCTGGAGCAGAGCCTGTCGGAGCACCTCGCCGTCTTCGCCGCGCTGAAGGCGCGCGACGCGGAAGGCGCCGAGGCCGCCATGCGCACGCACCTCACGCGCCAGCGCGTCGCGCTGCGCGATCTCGCACGCAGCCAGCGATCGAGGCTCGCGTGATGCACCCCATTCGCAACTCCCGCAAAGGCGGCCCCCGATGAGAGACTGGATTTCCCGCGGGGCCGCCCTCTGGCGCCCCGGCTTCGAAGCCAAGGCCACCGCCGGCGCGGCGCGCGAGCCCAAGCCCATGGCCTCCGCCGCGGCGCAGGCCGTTGCGCAGGCGCCCTCCGCGCGCACCACGCGCGAGCGGCTGCAGGCCACCTGGCGACGCGGCGAGGAGGCGCTGTCGCCGCGCGTGCTGCGGCGCACGCTCGCGGAGCTGCAGGCCATCGTCGACCCGCGCGCGAGCGAGGTGGAAGGCGGCCGGCGGGCGAAGGCCTTCGCCGAGCGCTACGCGCAGGCACCCGCGGAGGAGCGCCGCGACGCGTGGCTGCTCATGAGCGAGCAGTTCGGCCCCGACCCGAAGAAGATCCAGTCCGCGCGCGAGCACTACGAAGCCGCGCAAGGCACGCCGGAAGAGGGCGCCGCGGAGATCAAGCTGCGCCGCGCGCTCGTCTCTCCGCGCACGCGCCTGCTGCAACGCTTCGCCGCCTTCCCCGAAGGCATGCGCTTCCTCGTCGACCTGCGTGCGGAGCTGCTGCCGCACCTGAAGGGCGACAAGCGCCTGCTGCCGCTCGACGCCGAACTGGAGACGCTGTTCTCCACCTGGTTCGACGTGGCCTTCCTCGAGCTGCGCCGCCTCTCCTGGGACTCGCCCGCGTCCCTCATCGAGAAGCTGATCAAGTACGAGGCCGTGCACGACATCCGCAGCTGGGGCGACCTGAAGAACCGCCTGGACAGCGACCGCCGCTGCTACGGCTTCTTCCACCCGCGCCTGGACGGCGACCCGCTGATCTTCGTGGAGGTTGCGCTCACCGACGCGATCTCCGACTCGATCACGCCCTTGCTGGACGAGACCGCCGCGGCCGCGGACCTGTCGAAAGCCACCACCGCGATCTTCTATTCCATCAGCAACTGCCAGACCGGCCTGCGCGGCGTGAGCTTCGGCGACTCGCTGATCAAGCGTGTGGTGGAAACGCTGAAGGAGGAGTTCCCGAAGCTCAAGACCTTCGCGACGCTGTCGCCCATCCCCGGCTTCCGTTCCTGGCTCACGAAGCAGGTGCCCGCCGACAAGCTCGCTGCGTGGGACAAGCCGCTGGAGCTCGCGGTCAAGGCGCCCGAGCGCCAGGAGCTGCTCTCCTGGGCGGCGCGCTACCTGGGCAAGGAACTGCAGGACGGCAAGCCCGTCGACCCGGTGGCGCGCTTCCACCTTGGCAACGGCGCGCGCGTCGAGCGCCTGAACTGGGCGGGCGACCCCTCGGCCAAGGGCGTGAAGCAGTCTTTCGGCCTCATGGTCAACTATCTGTACGATCCCAAACGGCTCGACAAGCACCGCACCATGCTCTCGCACGGTGAAATACCGATGGCCGGCGCGGTGTCCGACCTGTACCGTTGAGCGGTTTCGTTTTCGGTCCCGGCATCCACCCCAAGAGGAGACAGACAAGATGCATTCCAACCGCCTGACCCGGCGCGATGTCCTGCGTGCGGCCGCTGCCGCGGGCGCCACGGGTCTCGTGCCTTTCGCGCACGCCCAGGGCTCCGGCTGGCCCGCCAAGCCCGTCATGATGATCGTGCCCTTCCCGGCAGGCGGCGGCACCGACGCGTTCGCGCGGCCGCTGGCGGCGCAGTTCGCCAAGCAGACCGGCAAGCAGCTGATCATCGACAACCGCGGCGGCGCGGGCGGCACCGTGGGTGCGGCGCTGGCGGCGCGTGCCGCGCCGGACGGCTACAACCTCTTCATGGGCGCCGTGCACCACACCATCGCGCCGTCGATCTATCCCCGCCTCGACTACGACCTGCAGAAGGACCTGGTGCCGATCACGCTGGTCGCCCGCGTGCCGCAGGTGGTGGTGGTGAACCCGCAACGGGTGCCCGCCAAGGACTTCAAGGAGTTCCTGGCGATGGTGAAGTCCAGCCCCGGCAAGTACAACTACGGCTCCGCGGGCAACGGCACCTCGCACCACCTCGCGGGCGAGCTGTTCAAGCTGCAGACGAAGACCTTCATCACGCACATCCCGTACCGCGGCGCGGGCCCCGCGCTGCAGGACCTGATCGCGGGCAACTGCGACATCATGTTCGACGGCCTGGGTTCGTCCGCCAACCACATCAAGGGCGGCCGCATCAAGGCGCTGATGGTGTCGGGCAACAAGCGCAACGCCGCCATCCCGGACGTGCCGACCGCCGCCGAAATGGGCCTGCCCGACTACACCGTGACCACGTGGTACGGTATCTGGGCGCCGAAGGGCACGCCGGCCGACGTGCAGCAGCACGTGGCCGACGAAGTGCGCAAGGCGATCCAGACCCCCGAGCTGCAAGCCATCTGGCAGCAGCAGGGCGCCGAGTTCCCGAACTTCACCCAGCCGCAGTTCGCGAGCTTCATCGACGGCGAAGTGAAGCGCTGGGCGCAGGTGGTGAAAGCCTCCAACGTGAAGGCAGACTGACGCCATGTCCGGACAGGTGCGGCTCGCGCTGCTCGGGCCCGTGGCCCGGGTGACGCTGTCGCACCCCGGCAAGCTCGACGCCATGTCGCGCGCGATGTGGCGCGAGCTGCGCGACGCCTTCCTCTCCCTCCAGGCGAACCGCGACCTGCGCTGCGTCGTGGTTGCCGGCGCCAACGGCGGCTTCTGCGCCGGCGGCGACATCGCGGAGTACCCGCAGTTCCGCTTCCATCCCGAGACCCTGCGCCAGTTCCACGAAGAAGACGTGTGGGGCGGCCTGGCGGCCATGCTGGCGTGCGAGGTCCCCGTGGTCGCCCAGATCGAGGGCGCCTGCATGGGCGCGGGCCTGGAGATCGCCTGCTGCTGCGACATCCGCATTGCCGGCGCCGGTGCCCGCTTCGGCGCGCCGATCGCGCGGCTCGGCTTCCCCATGGCGCCGCGCGAGGCGCAGCTGGTCGCCGCGGTCGCGGGCGCTGCCACCCTGCGCGAGATGCTGTTCGAGGCAGTGCAGCTCGACGCGCGCGAGATGAAGGCCCGCGGCTTCCTGCAGCGCGTGGTGCCCAACGAGAACCTGGCGCTGGAGGTGCAGGCCACCGCCGACCGCATCAGCGCGCTCGCGCCGCAGGCCGCGCGCATGAACAAGCGCACCTTGCGCCGCCTGGACGGCCGCGCCGCCGACGCGCCGCCGCCCGCCGACCTGCTCGAACGCGCCTACGACTACGCCACCAGCCCCGAGCACCGCGAAGGCATCTCCGCCTTCCTCGAGAAGAGATCTCCCCAGTTCTGAGACGGACTTCCCCATGGACAACCGCAACCTCTTCGCGGCGCTGCGCGCCGCCTTCCCGCAGGACCTCGACACCGTCGCCGTCGAGACGGACAACGGCCTCGCGTACAGCTGGCGCGACCTCGAGCGCGGCACGGCGATGATCGCCAACCTGCTGCAGTCGCTCGGCATCGAGGCGGGCGCCCGCGTCGCCGTGCAGGTGGAGAAGTCGGTCGAGGCCATGATGCTGTACCTGGCGACGCTGCGCGCGGGCTACGTGTTCCTGCCGCTCAACACCGCGTACCAGAAGGCGGAGATCGAGTACTTCGTCGGCAACGCGGAGCCCGCCGTCGTCGTGTGCTCGCCCGCCAACTTCGGCTGGGTGAGCAAGATCGCCTTCCAGGCCGGCACGCACCACGTCTTCACGCTCGGCGACGACCGCACGGGCTCGCTGCTGCAGCGCGCCGCGCAGCACTCCGACCGGCAGGAGCCGGTGCAGCGCGGGGACGACGACCTCGCCGCCATCCTCTACACCAGCGGGACCACGGGCCGCAGCAAGGGGGCCATGCTGTCGCACGGCAACCTGCGCAGCAACGCCGAAGTGCTCAAGGAGTACTGGGGCTGGAAGCAGGGCGACGTGCTGATCCACGCGCTGCCGATCTTCCACGTGCACGGCCTCTTCGTGGCGATCCACGGCGCGCTGCTCAATGGCAGCAGGATGCTCTGGTTCGCGAAGTTCGACCCGAAGAAGGTGATCGAGCGCATGCCCGACGCCACCGTCTTCATGGGCGTGCCCACGCTCTACGTGCGCATGCTCGCGGAATCGCGGCTGAACAAGGTGGTGGCCCGCAACATGCGCCTCTTCGTCTCCGGCTCGGCGCCGCTGCTGCTGGAGACCTTCAACGAATGGAAGGAGCGCACCGGCCAGACCATCCTGGAGCGCTACGGCATGAGCGAGACCGTCATGCTCACCTCCAACCCCTACGAGGGCGAGCGCCGCGGCGGCACGGTGGGCTTCCCGCTGCCGGGCGTGCAGCTGCGCGTGCGCGACGACCAGGGCAACGAGGTCCCCACCGGCGAGATCGGCGGCATCCAGGTCAGGGGACCGAGCGTGTTCCAGGGCTACTGGCGCATGCCGGAGAAGACGAAGGAGGAGTTCACCGAGGATGGCTTCTTCAAGACCGGCGACGTGGGCAAGGTCGACGGACGCGGCTACGTCACCATCGTCGGCCGCAGCAAGGACCTCATCATCAGCGGCGGCTACAACGTCTACCCGGCGGAGATCGAGGGCTACATCAACGACATGCCCGGCGTGGCGGAGAGCGCCGTGGTGGGCGTGCCCCATCCGGACTTCGGCGAGGTCGGCGTGGCGATCGTGATCCCGAAGCCGGGGGCGGAGGTGGAGCCCGAGCAGCTCATCGGAACGCTCAAGAGCCAGCTCGCCAATTTCAAGATCCCGAAAAAGTGCTTCGTGGTCAACGAGTTGCCGCGCAACACCATGGGCAAGGTGCAGAAGAACCTCCTGCGCGAGCAGCACAAGACGCTGTTCGCGTGATGTCCGGTTTCGTACATGGCGCGCGCCCGGCGGGCGCGCGCGCGTCGATCTCGCCGCAATAGCCTTGGCGCCGGTTCGGGGGCTCGCTACACTGCGTTTCTGCCGCCTGCGCCATGTCCGCCTCCCAAGCTCCCGCTCTCGACGCCGTCGCCCTGCAACTGCTGGCGGCCCTGGAGGAGTACGGGCGCGACGCGGAGCGGATGGTGGCGAACTGGCCCGACCTGGACACCTACCGCGAGGTGAGCGCGCAGGCGGAGACCCTCCGGATGTATTGCGCCACGCTTTCCGAGGCGCGCGTGCAGTGGGTGGAGCTGCTGATCGCCCACGCGGAGCTGGTGCACCACCTCTGGCGCGGCCAGTACGGCCACGGCGAGACGGACGGCCGCACGCTGGCCGACGTGCGGGACCGCCATGCGCAATGCGTCGCGGCGCTGCGCGAGGTGTGCCAGCGCTTCATCGACCGGCGCGCCTAGGAGCCTGCGCGGCCCAGGTCGCGCAGGATCTTCACGAAACCCACCGCTTCCCCGGCCTCGCTGCGCATCAGCATCAGCATGCCGCTGCCCCGGAACCGGCTGCCGTCCCTGCGCACGTGGATGCGCTCGTCGGCGGCACGGCCTTCGACGCGCGCGGTGCGGGCTTCCTTCTCGGGCTCCTGCGCTTCCCGCTCCTCGGGCGTGAAGATGATGTCCGCGGGCCGGCCCAGGACCTCCGCTTCGGTCCATCCGAGCAGGCGCTGCGCGCCGCTGTTCCAGCGTGTGACGCGGCGCTCCAGGTCCAGCGAGAAGATGGCGTATTCGACCGCGCTTTCGACCATGAGGCGCAGCCTTTCCTCGCTCTGGCGCAGGGCCTCGGCGGCGGCCCGCGCTTCGGTGACGTCGCGCACCAGGGCGGTGCCCGCCAGCACGCGGCCCGTCTCGTCCTGGATGGGCGACGCGCTCAGGGCCACGTGCACGGCGCTGCCGTCCTTGCGCCGCCGCACGGCCTCCAGGTGTTCGATGGTGCCGCCTGCGGCCACGGTGCGCAGCATGTGCTCGTCGCGGCGGTCGTCGCCATCGAGCATGCCGATCGGGCGGCCGATGGCTTCTTCCGCGCCGTAGCCGAAAAGCCGCTGCGCGGCGCGGTTCCAGCTGAGGATGGTGCCGTCCAGGGCGAAGCTGATGATGGCGTCGGGCGTCGACGACACCACCGCGGACAGCCACAGGCGCATCTCCTCCGACTGCTTGCGTTCGCTGATGTCGATGAAGGTGATCACCACGCCGCCGATCCGGTCGTCGCCGGTGCGGTACGGCATCAGGCGGGCGAGGTACCACCCGCCGTCCGGATGCCCCACCTCGCGTTCCACCGGGATCAGCCGCTCCAGCACGCGCCGCGCGTCCGTGCCCAGCTGCTCGTAGGCGAGCTGCGTCGCCATGTCGGTCAGGGGCCGGCCGATGTCGCCGGGGATCAGGTTGAACAGCGGGATGGCGGCCGGGGTGTAGAGCGTGATGCGCAGATCGCGGTCCAGGAAGACCGTGGCGATCTGCGTGGAGTGCATCAGGTTCTGGATGTCGCTGTTGGCGCGGCTCAGGTCCTCCACCTTGGAGCTCAGCTCCTGGTTGACGGTCGTCAGCTCCTCGTTGATGGACTGCAGTTCCTCGCGGCTCGTCTCGAGCTCCTCGGTCGCCGCGCGCATCTCCTCGTTCATGGCCTGCAGCTCCTCGTTGCTGGCCTTCAGTTCCTCGGTGGACGCCTCGTACTGTTCCACCGTGTCGCGCAGGTGCATCTTCAGCCGCTCGATCTCGGCGTCGAGGTGGCGGGCGAGCGGGTCCGGCTTCAGGCGCGTGCCCTCGACGGCGGTCGCGGGCTGGTCCTGGATCTCGAAGAGCACCACGAACAGCGCTTCGCCGCCGTCCTGCGCGGGCACCACCCGCAGGCGGGCCACGACGCTGCCGCCGGCGACGGGCATCGTCATCGGCGCGAGGTGCACCTCTTCCTGCTGCTGCGCGGCCTGGTAGAGGGCGGCGCGCACGTCGATGCGCAGGTCGGCCGGCAGCGCCCGCAACAGGTTGCGCGTGGGTTCGCCGCCGGCGAGCTGCAGGAAGCGGCCCGCGCTCGGCGAGAGGTGCACGATGTCGTAGTCGGCGTCGACCAGCACGGAGGGCGGCGCCAGCCGCTCCAGCAGCTGCAGGTGCACGTCGGACCAGCTTCCGTGGGGCGGATCCCGGAGCTGCGGCGCGGGGACGCCGGCGGACCGCGGATCCAGGGAGAGGCTGGAGATCACGGGGCCGCCATGGACCACGTACTGCGCCTGCATCGACCGCGTGAGGACGCTGGCGGAGGGCCGGTGCGCGTGGACGGGCCGCGTGGACGGCGCCTGCGCGTAGAGGCGGTGCTTCTTGTCCAGGACCGTGAAGAGCGTGCCGTCCTCGACGGACTCCGAGGAGCCGAGGAACAGCGTCCCGTGCGGCAGCAGCGCGAAGTGCAGGGTCTCGAAGACGCGGGCCTGCGCCTCGCGGGCCAGGTAGATCAGCAGGTTGCGGCAGGTCACGAGGTGCTGGCGCGAGAACGGCGGGTCCTGCAGCACGTCGTGCACGGCGAACAGCACCATCTCGCGCAGCTCGCGCCGCACGCGGTAGCCCCGCTGCTCCTTCACGAAGAAGCGGCGCAGCCGCTCCTCGCTCACGTCGCCGGCGATCGCCGCGGGATAGAGGCCTTCGCGCGCCACCTGCACGGCCTCGGCGTCGAGGTCGGTCGCGAACACCTGCACCGCCGGCGGCGTCTCGAGCGTGCGGGCGTACTCCGCCAGCAGGATGGCGATGCTGTAGGCCTCCTCGCCCGTGGCGCACGCGATCACCCACACGCGCACCGTGTCGCCGGGTCCCTTGCCCTGGAACAGCGACGGCAGGTGCACCTGCAGCGCGTTGAAGCAGTCCGGGTCGCGGAAGAAGTTGGTGACGCTGATCAGCAGGTCCTGCAGCAGCGCCTGGCATTCGCCGGGGCGCGTGCGCAGGCAGTTCAGGTAGGCGCCGAGGTTGTCCACGCCGTTCACCTGCATGCGCCGGCCGATGCGCCGCAGGATGGTCGCGCGCTTGTACTGCGTGAAGTCGCGGTTGGTGCGGGTGCGCAGGAAGGCGAGCACGTCCCGCAGGTCCGACTCCGCCGCGTCCGGCCGCAAGGGCGGGCCGTCGGGGTCCGCCTCCGGCGGCAGCTGCACGGCGCTTTCCAGCCGGAAGTACGAGAGGATGCGCGAGGGCATGTCCTGCACGGGCAGCACCCAGTCCACCATGCCGGTCGCGATGGCGCAGCGCGGCATCTCGCCGTGCGTCGCTTCGTCAGGGTCCTGCGCCACGGTCAGGCCGCCGCGTTCCTTGACGCGCTTCATCCCGCTCGCGCCGTCGCTGTCGGCGCCGGAAAGCACGACACCCGCGGTATGGGCGCCATGGCTGTCCGCCAAGGTGCGAAGCAGGACGTCCACCACGACGTGGCGGCCGCGGTGGCCCTCGGGCAGCGTGGAGGCTTCCAGCCGGCCGGCGCGCGCCTCCAGCAGCTTGCCGGGCGGGATCACGTACACGGTGTCCGGCTCGACTTCCAGCACGTGGTCCACCTTCACCACCCGCATGCGCGTGGCGCGCTGGATCACGTCGGTCAGGGCGCTTTCGTGGTCCGGGGACAGGTGGATGACGACCACGAAGGCCAGCCCCGAGCCGGCGGGCATGGTGGAGAAGAACACCTGCAGCGCGTCGATGCTCCCGGCGGAGCCGCCCAGCCCCACCACAGGCACCTTGCGGTAGCCGTGGCTCGGGACGATGTTGTCCAATCCCTCTGCAAGCTCCTGTCCGGCACGGCCGTTCCGCGGTTCGACGCTCATCCCGTCCTTTCTGTCGACGGGAGATTATGGGACCGCGTCGGAGCGGGCGGCCGAGGGCACGTGTTCGGCCAGGCGCTGCAGGGCGCGCACCTGCTCGCGCAGCCGGTCCGCCTGGGCCTGCGCCACCGCCGCCTGCGCGGTGTCGCCGGTGGCCGCGGTGATGGCGGCCATGCGCCGCAGCAGGATCTCGCGCTCGCGCAGCGCGCGCACTCCCGCGAACAGCGCCTGTTCGGCCGCGTCCTTCTGGGCCTGCGCGAGGCTGAGCGCCCCGAAGGCATGGCCCGTGTGGCAGCGGTAGCGCAGCGGCTTGTGCTCCTTCACTTCCCAGAGCGTGCCGCCGCAGTCGGGGCAGGTGAGCGTCGAGGGAGCGGCGAGGGGTTCGAGGTTTTCCACGGTGGCGGCTCCCTGGTTGATCGCCACTTCCCGGAGCACCGTTTCGCGGATGCGGGGAGCGCCGGCCGGCGGCGCCTCGCCCACCAGCCGCACCAGCAGGGGCGCGAGCGCCGCGAGCGGCACGCAGTGGTCCACGGCCACGTTCTGCAGCGCGCTGCGTGGCATCTCCTGTTCGGCGGCGGTCGCCGGGTCCTGCACGATCGCCGTGCCGCCGCACTCCTTCACGGCCTTCAGGCCCGCCGTGCCGTCGTCCATCTGGCCGGTGAGGATCACGCCGACGACCCGCTCGCCCCAGCTGCGGGCCGCCGAGCGGAAGAGGGGGTCGATCGCGGGGCGCGCGTGGTTCTCCCGGGGCCCCTGGCGCAGCCGCAGCACGTCGCCATCCAGCAGCATGTGGGTGTCGGCGGGCGCGACGTACAGCGTGCCTGGGGCGAGGCGCTCGCCGTCGCGCGGGTGCACGGCGGGGTTGGGGCCGCGGTAGCGGAGCAGCTCGGGCAGCAGGCTGGGGTGGGCGCCGATGTGCTGGACGATGCACACCGGGGCGGGAAAGGGCCGTGGCAATGCCGCGCCGAGCTCCAGCAGCGCCGAGATGCCTCCGGCCGACGCGCCGATCACGACGACACGGCTGAAAGAAGCGGTCATGGGCCATTCTGCCCCGGCCTGCGCGCAGCGTGGGACGACTCGCGCGAGAATGCGGCCTTCGCAGGAGGAACCCCATGAAGGCCAGCAGCATCCTGGAGACCATCGGGCGCACGCCCCATGTGCGCATCAACCGCCTCTTCGGCGACACGCACGAGGTGTGGATCAAGTCGGAGCGCGCCAACCCCGGCGGCTCGATCAAGGACCGCATCGCGCTGTCGATGGTCGAGGACGCGGAGCGCAGCGGCAGGCTGAAGCCGGGCGGCACGATCATCGAACCGACCTCGGGCAACACCGGCATCGGCCTCGCGATGGTCGCGGCGGTGAAGGGCTACAAGCTGGTGCTGGTGATGCCGGACAGCATGTCCGTCGAGCGGCGCCGGCTCATGCTGGCCTACGGGGCGACGTTCGACCTCACGCCCCGCGAGAAGGGCATGAAGGGCGCGATCGCACGCGCCCAGGAGCTCGCCGCCCGGACGCCCGGCGCGTGGATCCCGCAGCAGTTCGAGAACGCCGCGAACGTGGATGTGCACGAACGCACGACGGCGCGCGAGATCCTGGAGGACTTCCCCGGCGGCGTCGACTGCCTCATCACGGGCGTGGGAACAGGAGGGCACATCACCGGCTGCGCGAAGGTGCTCAAGCCGAAGTGGCCGAAGCTGAAGGTGTTCGCGGTGGAGCCGGTCGCCTCGCCGGTGCTTTCCGGCGGCCAGCCCTCGCCGCATCCCATCCAGGGCATCGGCGCGGGCTTCGTCCCCGCCATCATGGATACGTCGCTGCTGGACGGCGTGATCCAGGTGGATGCGGAGCCCGCCCGCGAGATGGCGCGGCGCTGCGCCCGCGAGGAAGGCATCCTGGTCGGCATCTCCTCGGGCGCGACGCTCGCCGCCATCGCCCAGAAGCTGAAGGACATTCCCGCCGGCGCCACCGTGCTGGGCTTCAACTACGACACGGGGGAGCGCTACCTTTCCGTCGAAGGCTTTCTGCCCGCCGCGATGTAGGACAACGCGCGAAGTTCCATCGGCTGGGCAAGCAATATGCAACAAAGTGCCCCCGTGGGGTCGCCAGGCGCACAGAATGTTGGTTTCTCCTCACGCCATCGCTGTGGCCCAACGTGCAAGTCCCGCTGTCCGACCCGGTCGATGTCGCCGGCTTCCACAACGAAGCCACGCGCCTCCTTGCCCGCCAGGTGCCGCCCGGTGAGGTCCGCTGGTCCGCGGAACCGGCGCAGGACGTGGCGGAGGAGCCGCTCGACGGGGAGCGCGCCGCCATCCGCAACCGGGCGGCGCGCGCCATCATCCCGCAGTCCTTCATCCGCATGAGCGAGCTCGTGGTGCTGCACCGCGACGCCGACCGCTTCGACCTGCTGTACCGGTCGCTGTGGCGCCTCGTGTACGAGCCCGAGCTGAAGAACGACTTCGGCGACGCCGACCTGGTGCGCCTGCGGCAGATGGCCCAGGCCGTGCGGCGCGACATCCAGAAGATGAAGACCCGCCTCGTGTTCCGCCCGCTCGACGTGCGCGGGGAGCCCACCGCCTTCGCCTGGTACGAGCCGGCGCACTACGTGAGCGAGACGGTGGGCGCCTGGCTGGCCAGGGGCGACGGACCGGTGCGCTGGGTCCTCCTCACGCCGGACCGCAGCATGCGCTGGGACGGCGAGAAGCTGCTCAGCGCTCCCGCGGTCGCGCCGTTGCCGGACCCGCTGGTCGGGCGCAGCGAGCGGGAGTGGGCGGCCATGCTGGACGCGATGCCCTGGCTCTGAGTGCCGCCGTCAGCTGTTGGCCGGCGTCGACATCCCCGTTTCGCTCGAGAAGCTGAAGTCGCTGCGCGTGTGGCGCCACTCGCTGTTCGCATCGCCGATCAGCTCGCGGCAGCGCAGGAACAGGCTGTCGAGCGCGGCGTCCTGCGTGTCCCGCAGCTGGTGGTAGCGCGGGTCGGCGTAGTAGGGCCGCTGGTGCCCCGCGTGCGACATGCGCAGGATGTTCTCCTCCCACAGGTACTGCATCAGCTCGCGGTGCGTCTGCAGCAACTGCACCATGAGCTTCGACAGCTCGGGGAAGAACTCGTCCTTGATCTGCACGGCCTGCGCGAGCGCGGCGGGAATGCTCAGGCTCTCGGGATCGCGGTGCAGCAGGGGCTCGTCACGGTGCCAGTCGATCCAGGCGGTGTAGGCCTTCAGGCAGTCCATCAGGCGGTAGCCGGCGGCGCGGCGCTTCGCCACCTTGCGAACGAAACGAACGCGCAGGCGCCACAGCACGATGGCGATCGCGATGGCGATGCCCACCAGGAGCAGCGGGAGGAGGTCGTCGATTCGTTCGGCTTGCACGGCGGGGAAGCCCGGGGAAGGGCGTTCGGGGGTCGGGCGCGGCCGTCATTCTCTTACCGGGCCTCCGCGCCGCCCCGGCCGGCAGCGCCAGGCGGTGGGGTGAGCGGGACGGCCGGTAGGGTCCGGGCAGCCACCGAGACATCATGCACGCTCGCGGCTGCATTCCCGTCACGGCGTTGCTGGAACCCCATGGGCCCATCGGGAGATTGACAGCGGACCCATGTCGTGGTGGCGACAGGGGGCGGCGTGGCGCCTTGATGCAGGTCACGGCCCTGCGCGGCCGCACGGCTATCGTGGGCCGCATGGACTTCCGGCGTTCCGAACGGGCGGACGAGTGGCTGCGGCGGCTCGAGGACTTCCTCGCGCGCTTCGTGCTGCCCTTCAACGCCGCCTGGCACGCCGCGGCCGCGGAGGGCCGGCCGGCGGCCTTCGTCGCGGACCTGCGGGCGCTGGCGCGCGAGGAAGGGCTGTGGAACCTGTGCCTGCCCGGCCTGCCGGCGGATGCGCCCGGCACGGCGCTGTCGCACCTGGACTATGCGCCGCTCGCCGAGGCCATGGGCCGCCTGCCCTGGGCGGCCGAAGTGTTCAACTGCAACGCGCCGGACAGCGGCAACATGGAGCTGCTGCTGCGGTCCGCTTCGCCCGCGCAGCGCGAACGGTGGCTGGCGCCGCTGCTGGCGGGCACGATCCGCTCCGCGTTCGCGATGTCCGAGCCGGACGTCGCGTCGTCCGACCCGACCAACCTGCAGGCGGAAGTGCGGCGCGAGGGCGACACGCTGGTGCTGAACGGGCGCAAGTGGTTCGTGACGGGCGCCGCGCACCCGGAATGCAGGCTGCTGCTCGTGATGGCGCGCAACGCGGACGCGGGCGCCGACGCGCACCACGCGCACAGCATCGTGCTCGTGCCCGCGGATGCGGCCGGCGTGGAGCTCGTGCGCAACATCCCCGTCGTGCACCACGTGGCGCCGGAAGGCCATTGCGAGATCGTCTTCCGGCAGGTGCGCGTGCCTGCCGGCGAGCTGCTGGGCGCGTGGGGCGAAGGCTTCGCGCTCGCCCAGGCGCGCCTGGGCCCCGGGCGCGTGCACCACTGCATGCGCACCATCGGCCAGTGCGAGCTGGCGCTGGGGCTCGCGTGCGACCGGGCGCTGGAGCGCCGCGCCTTCGGGCGACCGCTCGCGCAGCAGGCCAACGTGCAGGAGTGGCTGGCCGATTCGCGCATCGAGATCGACCAGGCGCGGCTGCTGGTGCTGCGCACCGCGTGGTCGCTGGACCAGCCCGTGCCGCCCGCGGACCTGCGCGAGCAGGTCGCCGCCATCAAGCTGGTCGCCGCGCGGCTGCAGCAGCGCGTGGTGGACCGCGCGATGCAGGTCTTCGGCGCGATGGGCCTGTCGCCGGACACGCCGCTGGCCGCCCTGTGGACCTGGGGGCGGGCGCTGCGCATCATGGACGGGCCGGATGAAGTGCACCTGCGCACGGTGGCGCGCGGGGAGCTGAAGCGGGCAGGGGAGCAGCGGGGGAAGTGGGCGGACTACTTCACGACGCCGGAGCAGATGAGGGCGGAGCCGCGGGTGCGGTGAATCCCGATTGTTGCGGAGGTTCGTAGGCTGGGTTGCGCGCAGCGCACCCCAGCTTTCCTTGCGGCACCCGCATCGCTGGGGTTCGCTTCGCGAAACCCAGCCTACTTCACCCCGCGCCGCTTCATCATCTCCCGCCCCATCGCCGTGCGCCCCGGCGCATCGATCGCCGCCTGCGCCGCCGGATACGCGATCTCCTCCTCGCTGCGGATGTGCGCGTCGTACAAGCCCGCGAACGCATCCAGGCTCGCCTCGCCTTCCGTGTCCAGGCGATCGACGCTTCCTTCGGCCACCAGCACCAGCACCTCCCGCGCCTCCCGCCACCGCGACTCCATCTCCAGGTGGTCCTGCTGCAGCCGGCGCACGACCTGCGCCACCCGCTCCTCGCCTTGCGCGAGCAGCGGCGGGAACACGTGCAGCTCCTCGTCGAGGTGGTGCTGCGGCGCCGCCATGTCGAAGTAGCGCATCACGTCGCGCGCGGCCTGCCGTGCCTGCACGTCGCTGCCGTGCGTGCGCACGTGCTCGCGCAGCCGCCCGAGCAGTGCCAGCATGCGGTGCACGCGCTCGTGGCAGGCCTCCAGCATCTCGAAGGGCTCCTCGAAGCCGGCGGCCGGCGAGGCCACGAGGGAGGACAGGCGGATCGGCTGCGTCATGGCCCGGCCTCCAGCACGCGCACGTATGCGTCGACGGCGGGGCGGGTGCGCCCGCGCTTCGGGCCTGCGATGGTGCCGATGCTCACGAAGCAGAGGGCGCGCTCCTGCGCGCGGAGGGAGAACAGCGCGCGCAGCGGGCCGGAGTCCATCGCCTTGCCGCTGGTGAGCGCCGAGCCGAAGCCCAGCGCCGTCGCCATGAGCAGCATGTTCTGGATCGCGCACCCGGCGGAGACGAGCCGCTCCGTCGCGGGGATCGCCTCGCCGCCTTCGCCGAGGTCGGCCACCGCCAGCAGCAGCAAGGGGGCGCGGAACGCCTTCTCGCGCGCCTGCGCGAGCTGCTCCCCGCTTGCCTGCGCATCGCGTTCGCGCAGCGCCTGCGCGAAGGCCTCTGCCAGCGCCCCGCGCGCGGGCTCCGGAACGAGGACGAAGCGCCAGGGCAGCAGCTCGCCGTGGTCGGGCGCGGCAGCCGCTGCGCCCAGGATGCGCTGCAGCTGCATCGGGTCCGGGCCGGGCGCGGCCAGGCGCTTGGGCAGCACCGTGCGCCGTCCGTGGATCAGCGCCTCCGCCCATTCGCCGGAGACGGCCGTGTCCGGCTGCTGCGTCATCCGCAGGCTCCCACGTGGCCGCAGGAAGTGCAGAACTCGCAGCCGTCCTTGCGGATCATGGCGTGCGCGCCGCATTCCGGGCACTTCGCGCCGGCCATGGTGGGCGGCGCATCGGCGGCGGGCGCCGGCGGCGTGACGAGCGCGGCGACCGGCTCGCCCTGGCGCCGCGCGATGATGTTCTGGATCGCATAGGCGATCGCGGCCACCTCCGAGTCGTGCCACATCGGCACGGCGGTGCCGTCGGCCTTGCTGTACGTCCCCAGCCGCACCGGCCCGCGGTCCCACGCGACCTTGCGCATGTCGCCGAGCGCGCGCTCCAGGAAGCCGCCGCGCGCGGCCAGCGAGAGCAGCCGCATGCTGGAGGTGATCCACTGCTGCGACTCGCCGCTCTGGCCTACCGGCATGAAGAACTCGATGGCGCGCTCGCGTCCTTCCCCGATCGGCAGGAAGGACACGACGATGTAGAGCGTCTGCCGGCCCTGCTGCGTCCAGTACTCGATCTTCTCCACCACGCCCGGCAGCTGGCCGGGCGGGCGGCGCTCGATCATCGTGCGCATGGGGTCGACCTTGCGGCGCTCGACCTGCGGCGCGGGAGCTTCCATGGGCGTCGTCGACAGCACGGATCCGAGGATCTCGTTGGGGCGGTAGGTCGCGAGGCCTTTCAGGCCGGCACGCCAGGCTTCGAGGTAGAGGCCCTGGAAGTCGGCGTAAGGGTAGTCGGCGGGGACGTTGACGGTCTTGGAGATGGCGGTGTCGATGAAGGGCTGCACTGCCTCCATCATCGCCAGGTGGTCCGCGGCCGGCATCTCCAGAGCGGAGACGAAATAGGACGGCAGCTTGTTCGTGTCGCCGCCGAGCGAACGGAACACGCGCCACGCGTGGTCTTCCACGGTGTATTCGCTGCGCGTTCCATCGGCTTCGCGCTTCTTGCGTTGATACGTCCAGGAAAAAGAAGGCTCGATGCCATTCGACGCGTTGTCGGCGAACGCGAGGCTGACCGTGCCTGTCGGCGCGATCGACAGCAGGTGGCTGTTGCGGATGCCGTGCTTGCGGATGTCCTGCTTCAGCGGCTCGTCCAGGCGGCTGGCGAAGGTTCCGGCTTCCAGGTACTTCTCCGCATCGAAGAGCGGGAAGGCGCCTTTCTCCTTCGCGAGCTCCACGGATGCACCGTACGCCGCGTCGCGCATGGCGCGGGCGATCCGCGACGCCATGTCCCTGCCTTCGGGCGCGTCGTAGCGCAGGCGCAGCATGGCGAGCGCGTTGCCCAGCCCGGTGAAGCCGACGCCGATGCGGCGCTTCGCCCGCGATTCCTGCTGCTGCTGGGCGAGCGGCCAGAAGGTCGCGTCCAGCACGTTGTCGAGCGCACGGACCTGGATGGCCACGGATCTTGCGAATCGCTCGAAGTCGAACTCCGGCGCGCCGCCGAAGCCGAACGGGTGCTTCACGAACCGCGTGAGGATGACCGGCCCGAGGTCGCAGCACCCGTAGGGAGGCAACGGTTGTTCCGAACAAGGGTTGGTCGCGCTGATCTGCTCCGCATACCGCAGGTTGTTGTCCCGGTTCATCGTGTCGATGAAGATCACGCCGGGCTCCGCGAAGTCGTAGGTCGACCGCATGATCGTGTCCCACAGCTGCTGCGCAGGCAGCGTGCGGTACACCCAGTTCCCGTCGCCTCGCAGGTGCGCACCTTGCGCAATCAGCGCCGCACCCGGCTTCTTCCTGTGCACCAGCGCCCAATCCCCGCCCGCCTGCAGCGTCCGGATGAATTCGTCCGTCACCGCCACCGACACGTTGAAGTTGTTCCACCGCCCGGGCGTGCGCTTGGCGGTGATGAACTCCAGCACGTCCGGGTGGTCGATGCGCAGCACGCCCATCTGGGCGCCGCGGCGCGCGCCGGCGCTCTCCACGGTCGAACACGAGTGGTCGAACACGTCCATGTAGCTGCAGGGGCCCGATGCGAGCGAAGCGGTGGCCTTCACCTCCGCGCCGCGCGGGCGGATGCGCGAGAAGTCGTAGCCCACGCCGCCGCCGCGCCGCATCGTCTCGGCCGCCTCGCGCAGCGCCTCGTAGATGCCGGGGAAGCCCTCGTCGTCGCGGCCCTGGATGGAGTCGCCCACGGGCTGCACGAAGCAGTTGATCAGCGTGGCCTGCAGGTTGGTGCCGGCCGCGCTCATGATGCGGCCCGCGCCGATGGCGCCGGCCTGCAGGTTGTCGAAGAAGCGCTGCTCCCATTCGGCGCGCAGCGGCTCGGCCTCGACGGAAGCGAGCGCCTTCGCCACGCGCCGCAACAGGTCCGCCTCGGACTGCTCGCCCTCCTTGAGGTACTTCTCGCGCAGCACGTCCAGGCTGATGGCCTGCGCGGGCAGGGCGGGGACGGCGTTCGGGGACGGATCGCGTTTCATGCGGCAGCAACCTCCTGGGGGAGCGCGGGCACCAGCGGCCCGAGCAGGCTGTGCAGGAGGTCCCGCACCGGCCGGATCTGGGTGCCGAAGGGCAGGCGCCCCGCACCCCGGAAGAATAGACCTTTGCGCACGTCCCCGGCGAGGGCGTGGCCAAGCACCTTGTCGATGCAGAACTGGCCCCAGGCGGCGTTGCCGTCGCGCAACCCGCAGTGCGCCAGGCAGTCGAACCACATCGTGCAGTGCGCCTTGGCGTGCGCGTGCTGCTGCATGCGCTCCTGCAGGCGCAGGTACTTGTCCAGCCAGGGCGTGCGCACCGCGCGCGCGGGCAGGCCGGCGACGCTGGTGAACTCCACCAGGTCCTCGGGCTTCGCGCCGGCCAGCACTTCCTTGAAGGCTTCGCTGGCATCGCTCTCGCAGGTGACCGCGAACGCGGTACCGAGCTGCACCGCTGCGGCCCCGAGTCCCTGCAGGCGCTGGACGTCCTCGCGGCTCGAGATGCCGCCGGCGGCCACCAGCGGGATCCTGCCTTCGAGCCCGGCCTGCCGGAAGAAGGCCAGCACCTCGGGCAGCACCACGTCGAAATCGAAGCGGCGGTCCTGCAGGTCGGCCACCTTGGCCGCGCCCAGGTGGCCGCCCGCGAGGCGCGGGTGCTCGATGACGATGGCATCGGGCAGGCGCCCCTTCTTCTCCCACTTGCGCACCAGCAACTGCACGCCGCGCGCATCGGAGAGGATGGGCACCAGCGCGACCTGCGGGAAGTCGCGCGCGAGCTCCGGCAGGTCCAGCGGCAGGCCGGCGCCGACCGCGAGCGCGTCCGCGCCGCTCTCCAGCGCCTGCCGCACGTAGGTCTCGTACTGGTCCAGCGCCTTCATCACGTTCACCGCGATGAGGCCGCGGCCCTGCGAGATCCCGCGCGCGCGCGCGATCTCGCGGGCCAGCGCCTCGCGGTTGGCGGCGTCGATCTGCGCCTTCGCTTCGGGGCCCTCGAGCTGGCCCGTGCGCTCCATGAGGTCCGGATGCAGGCGGCGCAGGTCCACCGAGGAGATGGTGCCCACCGCGTCGAAGGAGGCCACGGTGCCCGCGAGGCGCCCGGCCGAGACGCCCACGCCCATGCCGCCTTGCACCACGGGCAGCAGCGTGCGCCCGCGGAAGTTCCATGCCTGCAGGCCCGCGGCGCGCGCCTGCTCCGTCAATGAGGATGTGTCCATCGTGTTCCGTTGGTCGATCGGCTAGCTGGACGCAGGCTACCGGCGGCCGCCGCAAATCTCCTTGCTGCGCATCAAGGTCGGGCTGCACGCCGCCCCGGATCTTTCATTTTGTGGGAATGTTCCGCCTTCGCGCCCCGGCGCCCCTTTCCCTCCAACGACCGCCATGCCCCTTCCGCGACTCTGGCTTCGCCTGCGCGCGAGCTTCTGGTTCACGCCGGCGCTGATCGTCCTGGCTTCGGCGGCCCTCGCGGCGCTGCTCGTCGAGCTCGACGTGCGCCGCGACGCCGACCTGGCGAACTGGTCGCCGCGCCTCTTCGGCGCCGGCGCGGACGGCTCGCGCGGCATGCTCACCGCGATCGCGACCTCGATGGTGACGGTCGCCGGCGTCGTGTTCTCCATCACGATCGTCACCCTCTCCCTCACGGCCACGCAGTACTCGCCGCGCGTGCTGCGCAGCTTCATGCGCGACACGCCGACGCAGGTGGTGCTGGGCATCTTCGTGGGGATCTTCGCGTACTGCCTGCTGGTGCTGCGCACCATCCGCGGCGGCGACGAGGGCGCGTTCATCCCCTCGTTCGCCGTCATCGGGGGCATGGGCTATGCGCTCGTCGGCATCGCCGTGCTGATCTACTTCATCCACCACGTCGCGCTGTCGATCCAGGCGGCTTCCATCATCGACCGCATCGCCACCGACACCGGCGCGGCGATCGACCTGCTGTTCCCGCAGGCGCTGGGCGAGGACCCGCCGCGGGACGAGGCGACGGACGTCGACCTGCCCGTCGCCTGGGTGCCGGTGCCGGCGCATCGCAGCGGCTACGTGCAGTCCGTCGACGGGCCGGGCCTGCTGCGGCTGGCGGCCCGGGACGACCGCGTCGTGCGGCTGTGCGGCGGGATCGGCGCCTACCGTTCCGAAGGCGACGCCTTGCTGCAAGTCTCGGGTGGGCCCCTCGGGCGGACGGAAGAGGCGGCGCTGCGTGCCTGCATCGGCATCGGCCGGCAGAGGACGGTCGAACAGGACGTCGCCTTCGGGCTCGAACAGCTCGTCGACGTGGCGCTGCGCGCCCTGTCGCCCGGCGTGAACGATCCGAGCACCGCGCGCATGTGCCTGCACGCCATCGGCACGCTGCTGGGGCGGCTGGCCGGACGGGCGACGCCGCCGCCGTTCCGTTTCGCCGACGGCCAGCTGCGGGTGGTGGCCCCGGCGGCGGATTTCGGCACCCTCGCGGCGGTCGCGCTGCGGCCCATCCTGCACTATGGTGCCGCCGACCCGGACGTGATGGACAGTGCCGTCGCGGCGCTCGAGGCGGCGTTCGCGCGGGCAGGGAACGCGGAGCGGCGGCGGGCGCTGGCGATGCTGGCGCGCGAATTCCATCCGGCCCTCGCGCGCATGCGGCCGCGGCGCGCCGCGACGCAACTGCGCGCGCGGCTGCGCGGATTGCAGGCGCGGATGGGCAGCACCGCAGGCGCGGACGCCAGCGTGCCCGGCAGGCGATTAAGCATCGTTCCCAGGCGGGTCGGCCCCACGCCGCCCTGCGCAGGCCTATGATGGATCGACACCGGAGGCCGCATGCACTCGGTAGTCATCATCGACGACCACGACATCGTCCGCGTCGGACTCGAGGCCCTCCTGGGCCGTGCGCCGGACCTGCGCGTGGTGGCCTCGGTCGGCACCCTCGCCGAAGGCGTCGAGCGCATCGTGCGGCTGCGGCCCGACCTGGTGGTCAGCGACATGGGGCTGGGCGACTCTGCCGGCCTGCAGACGGTGCGCACCCTCGCGCGCGTGCAGGCGCCCCGCCGCCTGCTGGTGATCTCCATGCAGGACGAGATGCTGTACGGCGAGCAGGCCCTCACGCTGGGCGCCGACGGCTACCTCATGAAGGACTGTGTGCAGGAGAACCTGCTGCCCGCCGTGCGCGCCGTGCTCCACGGCAACACCTGGGTGAGTCACCAGCTCACCGCCCGCATGATGAACCGGCACCTGCGCCGCAACCCCGCCGCGCGCAAGGAGGCCGTCGGCGGCGCCGAGGCCGCGCTGAGCGTGCGCGAACTGCAGGTGCTGGAACTGCTGCGCGAAGGGCGCACGACCAAGGAGATCGCCTCGCAGCTGCACCTCAGCGCGCGCACCGTGGACATCCACCGCGCCAACCTGAAGAAGAAGCTGGGCCTGCGCACGGGCGCGGAATTGATCGCGTTCGCATCCAGCCGGATGTAGGACGAGGCCGCCTCACTACCGACCCGCGCTAGGTACAAGTACATAGCGTGCAGCCCGGCCGCATGCACATCATCGCTTTCGCGTTCAGAACAATTCCCGCGCCCGCGGCGCGGTAGGGGAGAAAGCATGGATTGCATCGCCGAGCCGGCCGCCGACCGGTCCGACGCCGTCGTGGCGCCCGCCGTCGCGGGCACCACCACTTCCGCCGCCCTGTGCGTGAACTGCGAGGTGCGCTCGCGCTGCGTCGGCGGCGTCGCCGCCGAGGCGGGCACGGCGCAGCTGCATGGCATCCTCGCCGGGCGGCAGGCGCTGCTCGTGCGCGAGGTGCTCTACGAGCCCGACGACCGCTTCGTCCATGTCTATGCGGTGCGCAGCGGCGCGCTGCTCTCCGCCGTGCGCCGCGAAGACGGCGAACGGGTGGTCGGCTTCCACTTTCCCGGCGAGCTCGTGGGCGTGGACGGCATGGCCACCGGCCGCCACCGCGTCACCGTGCGCGCCACGGCGGACACGCAGCTGTGCGCCTTGCGCTTCTCGCCGCGGGCCGGCAACGGCGACAGCGTGCGCGCTTTCCTCTCGCGGCTATGGGACATGATGAGCTGCGAGCTGGTGCGCGAGCGCGCGCACCAGGCGCTGCTGGCGACGCTGCCGGTCGAGAAGCGCGTCAACGCCTTCTTCGCCAGCATCGCCGGCCGCCTGCGCTCGCGCGGGACCCTGCGCCTGCCGCCGGCGATGGGGCCGGCGGAGGTGGCGAGCTATCTGCAGGTGACGGTGGGCGACGTGCAGGCGTAGGGTGGGATGCGCAAGAGCGCACGCAGGCTCGCTTGCGCGAAGCACACGCGGGCTGGGTTGCGCGAAGCGCACCGTAGGCTGGGTTGCGCGAAGCGCACCCCAGCACGGGCCCCGGCCACAGCTGGGGTGCCCTGCGGGCAACCCAGCCTACGTGCGCTTCGCGCAACCCCAGCCCACGGTGCGCCTGGCGCAAGCAGCCTGCGGTGTGACGCACAAGAAAAAGCCCGCCGAGGCGGGCTTTCGTCATGCGGCGCGATGGTTCAGTGCGCCATGTCGGCCATCGGCTTGTCCGAGGCCTTGTACACCGTGCCGTCGGCCTTGCCGGTGACTTCCAGCGCGCCCACCAGGCCCTTGCCGGCCCGCGAGAGCGAGTGGTCGACCAGCAGGTACTTGCCGGGGTACTGCACCTTGAACTCGGTGATCGTCGCGCCGCCCGCGGGCACCAGCGTCGTCTGCACGTTCTGCTTCACGGTGTTGGTGGCGCCTTCGCTGTAGACGCGGTCGAAGATCTCGCCGATGACGTGGAACGAGGACACCTTGTTCGGCCCGCCCACGCCGAAGAACACCCGCACCGTCTCGCCGACCTTCACCGACATCTTGTGCTCCTTGGTGAGCGCGCCCACCGAGCCGTTGAAGGTGTAGTAGGTCGGCAGTTCGTCGGCCGCGCGCTCCTGGCTGTACTCGTGGTGGCCCTTGGTGCCGAAGGCGTGCTTCGTGTACAGGTCGCCCTGCATCACGTAGAACTCCTTGTCCACCTTGGGCAGGCCGGCCTTCGGCTCCACCAGGATCAGGCCGTACATGCCGGCGGAGATGTGGTGCGCGACCGAGGGCGTGGCGCAGTGGTACACGTACAGGCCGGGGTTGAGCGCCTTGAACGTGATCGTCTTGGTCTCGCCGGGGGCAACCTGCGTGCTCTCGCCGCCGCCCAGCCCGCCCGTCGCGGCGTGCAGGTCGATGGAGTGCACGGCCTTGCTGTTCGGGTTGTTGGTCAGCGCCACTTCCACGGTGTCGCCTTCCTTCACGCGCAGCATCGGGCCGGGCACCTTCTTCGCGAAGGTCCAGTAGGTGAAGGTGGTGCCGTCGTCCAGCCTGCCTTCGAGTTCCACCGTCTCGATCGCATACTTCACCAGCTGCGGCGCGCGCGCGCCGAGGGGCCTGGGCACCGCGTTCGGGTCCTGCGAGATGACGACCGCGTTGGCGGCCGCGGGAGCGATGGCCGCGACGCCGCCGGTGGACGTGGCCGGGGCCGCGCCCATGACCTTGGCCGCGGGCTTCGCGGCGGCGGACGCATCCGCGGGGCCGGTCACTTCCAGCGTGCCTTCCATGCCGATCTGCCGGTGGCCGGGGATCGAGCAGAAGTAGGTGAACTTGCCGGACTGCGCGAGCTTGAAGCTCACCTTCACGGGGCCGCTCTTGCGGTCGAACTTGGGAGACGTCACGTTCAGGCCTTCGAACACGATGTCGTGCTCGGCGCCTTCGCCGCTGGAGATCGTGACCTCGATCGTGTCGCCGACGTTGCCGCGCAGCACCGGGTTGGCGTTGCCCTTCTCGTCGAGGTAGACCATCTTGCCGCCGGCCATGCCGGTCTTCAGGACCACCTGGCGCACCTGCGCCTTGGCCGCAGCGGGAGCGGCGGCGACGGACTGCGGAGCGCTGGAGACCTGCTTGTTGACGGCGGTCGCCCCGACGGTACCGATGAAGGGTGCCGCGGCCATGAGCACGGCGACGGCGAAGGGAACGGGAGCGATGCGGATGGACATGATGCGAACCTGCTTTCTTCTTTGTCGCGGGTGAGGCCCCCGCGGGGCCAACGATCTCGTGAACCGTTGGAAACACTGTAGGTTTCGCGTCGTCCTCGCTCCTTGATGCAGCGCAACAAGAAGGTGCACTGCGAATGCACCTTTGATCTGCCGCAAATCAGCCGGGCTTGCCGTCGAGGCGCGGGCGCGTCAGCACGGGCACGTAGCGCACCGCGTAGACCGCGAAGCCGGCCGACCAGAGCACGCCGGAGAACAGCACGGCCTGCAGCAGCAGTGCGGGCGCGGCCACGGGCAGCAGCACGCGCACGAAAGCCGCCGCCGCCACCAGCACGTAGGCCGCGGTGTCCCAGCCGTCCGCACGCAGCGGACGCGCCGTGTGGCCGCGCGCGGTGCGCGTCATCATCCCGATGACCAGTCCCCCCACGGCGCCCACCGTGAGCGCGTGCGTGGCCGCCGAAGGCACCACCCAGCCCGGCGCGGCCAGCGCGCGCAGCGCGAGGTGCACCGGGATCCAGGCGTAGGCGAGGTGCAGCACCCACACGAGCGGCGTGCGCAGCGTCGCCCACGGATGCCACAGCCACCAGCGCGCGAGGTGCGCGGCCGCGGCGAAGGCGGCGACGGCCGCCAGCAGCCACGCGGGCACCTGCAGCGCATCGGCGGCGAGCAGGGCCAGCACGGAACCCAGCGCCGCCTTCTCCAGCCAGTCGCGCCGCCCGGCGCCGGCGCCCGGCACGCCGTTGTTCGTGAACATGGGGATCACGCGCCCGCCCATCACGCAGAGGATGAACAGGACGATGTCCAGCGCCAGCTGGATGCCGGCCCAGGCGGGCAGGGCCAGGACGCCGAGCTGGTTCAGGTGCACGAGCAGCGTCGCCGCGGCCAGCAGCACCAGCAGCGCCACGAAGAAGTAGTTGCGGCGGTTGCCGGCGCGCACGAAGGGAATGCCCAGCGCGATGGCCGCGGCGAGCGGGAACGCGGCATTCGCGAGCGCCGATGCCCAGCCCCAGGGGCTCAGCACCAGCACGCGGCCGGCGATCCACAGGCCGGCGAGCGCGGCGAGCGGGGCGCCCGTGGGCGTGGGCAGGCCGGTCCAGTTGCGTCCGGCCGTGAAGAGGAATCCCACGACGACGGCGAGCGTGAAGCCGAACAGCATCTCGTGCGCATGCCAGAGCGGGCCGGGCAGGTAGGGCGCGGAGAGGTGGCCGGTGAACTGCAAGGACCACAGCAGGATGGACGTGGCCGCGAACAGGCTGGCCAGCAGGTAGAAGGGGCGGAAGCCCAGTTGCCAGAGACTCATGGAGGGGATCCGGAAGGACGCCCGCCGTGCCGCCGCCGCCAGGCGAAGGCGGCGCCCAGCACCGTGAGGGCGAAGAGGGCGATGGAGAGGGCGTTGAAGAGCGCGCCGGTGCGGCGCGCGCCGAAGTCGAGGAAGCCCGCGCCCAGGCGCAGCAGCAGCGAGGCATGCAGCGCGGCCAGGGGCAGGTAGAAGAAGTTGCCGAACAGGAGCTTTACGCGCGCGATCGCCGGCAGGATCACCGGCGCGTGGCCGAGGATCATGCTCACGAGGAAGCCGAGGCCCAGCGCATGCAGCGCGAGGTCGCGCGCGGGCCAGCCGAGTGCCGTCGCGGCCCAGGCCACGCCGCCTGCGGCGAGCCAGGCGTAGCCGCCGAGGAGGCACACGGCCATGTAGCGCGGCAAGCCTTGCGCGCGCACGGTGCGCCGGGCGATGTCGAAGGTGAACAGCCAGAGCGCGAGGGCGAAGATGGCGGACCCGAACAGCGCGCCTCCGGCAGCAGGCGTGAAGGCGGAAGCCCCGGCCCCGAGCAGCACGAGGGCGAGGATCACGGCGAGTGCCGGCTGCGCCGCGGGGCGGCGGCGCATCAGCCGCGTCATCTCCAGGCGCTCCGCCGCCACGGTGATCACCAGGAAGGCGAACCACCACGGCAGCACCGCGGTGGAGGCGGCACCCGCCGCGAACAGCAGGTTGCCGACCGCCCAGGCGCAGGCGCTCGCGAGCAGCAGCATCGTGTGCGGCGCCCGCTGGCGCCGCAGCAGCAGCACGTTGACGGCGATGAAGGCGATGCCGGCCGCGACCAGCAGGATGCCGGCGGCCGTGTCGACGCCGCGCAGCAGCAGCAGCCCCGCCGCGCCGGAAAGCAGCGGCGGTGCCCAGGCCAGGCGGCGTTTCGCCGCGACGGCGCGCTCGATGCCGATCACCGTGCCCATGAAGCCGCACATCATCAGGGCCGCGTGCGCGAGCGCCGCCCGGCCCAGCCAGGGGGCGTCCGTGGCGGCGATGCCCACGCGCAGCAAGCCGCCGGTGATGCCGGCGAGCAGCGACGCGGCGACGCAGGCCAGCAGCAGCGCGCCGACGAGGCGGCGCGCGTTCACCAGCCCATGAAGGCGCGGGCGCGCGGGCTCATGCGCTGCGGCGTCCATGGCGGCTCCCAGACGAGTTCGACGTGGATCTTCAGCTCCGGCGGCATCGCGTCGTCCAGCGCGTTCTCCACGTCGTCGACGATGATGTCGGTGACGGGGCACGCGGCGGACGTCATCGTGATGTCCACGTCCATGCGGCCGTCGGCGACCTTCACGCCGTACACCAGGCCGACGTCCACGATGTTCAGGGCGACCTCGGGATCGACCACCTTCTCGAGCGCCTGCACCACGGTGGGCAGGAGCTCAGTCGGGCCCTCGTAGGAAAAACGTTTCTCGTCCATCATGCTCCCTTGGCTGCGCGCTGTCCGCGCGCCGGCTCGACGAAGAGGACTTGCGCCAGCTGCTGGCGGTTGCTCACCAGGTCGGCCAGCGTGTAGCGGTCCAGGACGGCCTCGAACGCCGTCACCGCTTCCTGCAGCACGCCGCGCAGGCGGCAGTTCGGGGCGATGCAGCAGTCGCAGCCGTCGCTGCCGAAGCATTCTGCGACAACGGCCTGGCCCTCGGTGGCGCGCACGACCTGCCCGAGCACGATGCGCTCCGGCGGCAGCGCCAGTTCCATCCCGCCGCCCTTGCCGCGCACGTTGTGCAGCCAGCCTTGCTGTCCGAGGAAGTGCACCACCTTCACGAGGTGGTGCTCCGAGATGGCGTAGGCGGTGGCGATCTGCGCGATGGTCGCGCGCTGGTCCGGGTCCGTGGCCAGGTAGATCAGCGCGCGCAGGCTGTAGTCGGTGAAGGCGGTGAGTTTCATCATGGACCTCCGGAAAGGCGAAGGGCCGGCAGTGCCGGCCCTTCTTCAAGCATCAGCGACCGGCTGTCGCCACTCCCGCGGGCACGGTGTCCCGTGCCTTGCCGCGGCCCAGGAGCCGCAGGGTGTAGATGCCCAGGTAGAGCGCACCGATCGAGAAGACGATGTCACCCGGCACGCGCAGCCAGACCAGGGTCTCCATCACCGGCGAGTGGATGATCTCCGCCGAGCGGGCGTACCACAGGCCCTGCGTGATCGCCGCCCACGCCTGGTAGATGCCGGCGGGCAGCAGCGACAGGAACACCATCATCGCGAGGCCGATGTTGAGGCCCCAGAAGGCGGGCTTGAGCAGGCGGTCGGCATGCAACTGGCGCGCGAACAGGTTGCGCAGGCAGAACAGCATCAGGCCGATGCCCAGCATGCCGTACACACCGAAGAGGGCGGCGTGGCCGTGGGCGGCGGTCATGTTGAGGCCCTGCACGTAGTACAGCGAGGCCGGCGGGTTGATGGCGAAGCCCAGGAGGCCGGCGCCCACGGTGTTCCAGAAGCCCACCGCGACGAAGCACAGCACGGGCCACTTGTAGGCGTTGAGCCAGGCCACGCCTTGCGAGCGCTGCCAGTTCTGCAGGGCTTCCAGGCCGATCAGCGTCAGCGGCACCACTTCGAGCGCCGAGAACACGGCACCGACGGCGATCACGGACGTTGGCGTGCCGGTCCAGTACAGGTGGTGCAGCGTGCCCAGGATGCCGCCGAACAGGAAGACGATGGTCTCGGCGACGATGGCGCGGTTGGCGCTCGAGGCGCGCACCAGGCCCAGCTTGGTGAAGATCAGGGCGATGACCGCCGTGGCGAACACTTCGAAGAAGCCTTCGACCCACAGGTGCACCAGCCACCAGCGCCAGTATTCGACCATCGAGTAGTGCGTGGTCTGGCCCCAGGTCAGCGAGGTGGCGTAGAAGCCGCCGATGCAGGTGGCCGACAGGAAGACCATGGCGATCAGGCCGCGGCTTTCCGAGGGCGTCTTGAGCGCGGGCCAGAGGGCGCGGCCCAGGAGCACGGCCCACAGGAGCAGGCCCACGAACAGCAGGTACTGCCAGACGCGGCCCATGCTGGTGAATTCCAGGCCCTGGTTGCCGACCCAGAAGCTGAAGTCGACGCCCTTGTGCTGCAGGTGGCCCAGCCAGCCGAAGGCGGTCGAGCCGACCACGATCAGCAGCAGCGCGTAGAACAGGAAGTCGACGCCCAGCTTCTGGAACTTCGGCTCCTTGCCTCCGAGCAGCGGCGCGATGTAGAGCCCCGTGGCGAGCCAGGCGGTGGCGATCCAGAAGATGCCGACCTGGGTGTGCGTCGTGCGGCTCACCACATAGGGCAGGATGTCCGACAGCGGGAAGCCGAAGAACGCCTGGCCTTCCACCGCGTAGTGCGCGGTGATGGCGCCCATGCCGATCTGCAGCAGCAGGAGACCCACGACGACGAAGAAGTACTTGCGCACGGCCTTCATCGAGGGCGTGGCCGGCACGCCGAGCAGCGGGTCGGCCTTCGGCGGAACGGCGGGTTCCTCGTGCTTGCCGGCGCCGTGCAGCCACAGCATGGCGGCGATGCCCGCGAGCAGCAGGATGATGGAGACCATCGACCACATGGCGGCCGAGGTCGTCATCGTGTTGCCCACCAGCGGCTCGTGCGGCCAGTTGCTGGTGTACGAGAGGCCGGTCTCGCCGGGACGGTCCGTGGTGGCGGCCCAGGCGCTCCAGAAGAAGAACGCGGTGAGCGCCTCGCGGTCGGCGGCGTCGGGCACGTTGCCCTCGGTCATGGCGTACTGCTCGCGCAGCTTCATGAGCTTGGGGTCGGTGCCGAACAGGCCGGCGTAGTGGTCGGCGGTCTGGCGGATCGCCTGCGCGCGCAGGTCGCTGACCGTCACCTTGCCGGTGGCCGCGTCATACGTGTTGCGGCGCATCTCCTCCTTCAGCGCGCCCTGCACCGCGCCGCGCTCGGCGGCGGTGAGGTTGGACGCGTCCGCCGCGAGGGACTTCGCGCGCATCGCCTGGAGCGTCTCCGCTTCGCGGTGCAGCCAGTCGGCCGACCAGTCCGGCGCGACGTAGGCGCCGTGGCCCCAGACGCTGCCCTGCTGCTGGCCGCCGCTCGCGAGCCAGACCTGCTGGCCTTTCTGGATCTGTTCGCCCGTGAAGAGCGTCTGCCCGCTCGCGGACACGACCGCCTGCGGGATGGGAGGGGCCGTCAGGTAGATCTGCAGGCCGAGGTAGCCGAGGGCGCCGAAGGACAGCACGAAGATCAGTGCCAGCCAGCGCCAGAGTGTCTTGCTGTTGCTCATGGTCTTTCTTCCTGGATGGTGAAGGGGTCAGCCGCCGCAGCCGCCGCCGCAGCAGCTGCCGCTTTCGGCGGCCGGGCCGGCCTGGGTGCGGGTGATGGCGACGCGCCAGAGGTCGGGACCGGCCTCGAGGTAGTCCCAGGCGAACTGGCCCGGCATTTGCGCGTTGAACTGGTAGTACAGCGGCCGCGGATCGTGGTCGTTCACGAGCTCCAGCGCCTGGCCGGCGGACAGCGCGTGGAAGGTGGAGAAGATCAGCGGATGGCGGTCACGCGGCGCGATGGCGCGCACGTCGATGCGGGAAGCGGTCTGGGTCATGCGGACTCCTCTGACTTGAAGGTGTATTTCGAATGCACCTAATGTCGCGGACCGCCGCCGTCGGGGATTTGACGCGGGTCAAGGTTTGGTGAGCCGGGGATGGCATCCGGGAACTGTTGCGGGCCCTGGGCCGCCCCGTTCGCGGCCTGCGTGGCGCGGGTGCATCGACGCGCATCGCTCACTGGACTACCTTCTGGCCGTTGGCGGCCAGGTTAGGCGCTGAGCAGGGTTGTCCACGGCGGCGGGCGTCGCTTGCGACGAACGCACGCCGCGGTGGGCAACCCGTGTTCAGGGCGCTGCGTTGGCTGTTGGCTTGACGCGGGGTGCGCTCCGCGCCGATGTTCGAGCTGACTTCCGTGCCCCGCGGGTGACTGCCCTGCATCGCTGGCCGCCAGACGGCCAACCCCAGACCAGCGGCGCCCCGGGTGCCGGAAGACCCAAACGGGCAACAGGGTGTAGCGCCAAGGTGTACCGCCAGGAGCGCCAGTCAGTGAGCGACCCGCGTGGGCTTCCGACACGGCAGTCATACCGCAATTTGCAGGAGTCTGTCCATGACCAAGCGTTTTGCCGGGCTGGATTGGGCCAGCCGAATCCACGCAGTGTGCGTGATTGACGCACACGGCAAGGTCGTTGCGCGACTGAAGGTCACCCACGATGCGGCCGGCTTGGCCGAGCTGTGCCGCTGGTTGCGATCCATGAAGGTCGACGCCGTGGCGATCGAGCGTCCTTCCGGATTGGTGGTCGACACCTTGCTCGAAGCAGGTTTTACCGTGGTGCCGATTCATCCAAATGTGGTGAAGGCCACGCGCCCGCGCTACCGCAGCCATGGCGGCAAGAGCGATGATGGGGATGCCTATCTGCTGGCCGACCTGCTGCGCACGGATGGCCACCGCTTCAAGGCGCTGCTGACTGAATGCGATCAGATACGCGCGCTGCGCGCCATGGTACGCGGGCGCGATGATCTGGTAGCTACCCGGGTCCAGCTGGCCAACCAGTTGCGCGAGTTGCTGCAGTCCTTCTGGCCAGGCGCCGCAGAAGTGTTCTGCGAGATCGACTCGCCCATCGCGCTGGCCTTCATCGAGAGCTATCCGACGCCTGCATCAGCAGCTCGCCTGGGTGCCCGGAGGATGGCCAGCTTCTGCTCGAAGCATGCCTACAGCGGCCGCAGGTCGCCCGAGGAGTTGCTGCAGCGGCTGCGCCAGGCTGCATCGGGCGGCGCGGCTGAACTCGAGGCGCAGGCCAAGGGAGCACTCGCCCTGGCGCTGGTGCGCGTTCTGCAGCCGTTGCTGGAGCAACTGCGGCTGCTGAGCAAGAGCATCGAACAAGCCGTAGAGAGCAGCGACGACGGCCGCATCATCATGAGCTTCCCCCGAGCTGGCCGCGTGTGCGCAGCCCAGATCCTGTCAGAACTCGGCAGCGTTCGCGAACGCTTTGCCGACCTAGAGCAACTCGAAGGTGAGGCCGGCGTCACCCCGGTAACCAGGGAATCCGGCAAGAGCAAGGTCGTGGTCTTCCGGTGGGCATGCAACCACCGGCTGCGCGCTGCGCTAACTTGCCTGGCGAGCAACTCCCGACATGAGAATTCTTGGGCCGCAGCGACCTACGCGAAAGCCCGCGCACGCGGTTGCCAGCATGCTCACGCCATACGCATCCTCGCTCGCGCCTGGCTGCGAGTCATCTGGCGGGCTTGGCAGGACCGCCGACCCTACGACCCACAGCGGCATACAGCGGCCAAGCTCTACATCGCAACTGGGGGTTGACACAGGGTGTCTGGGGTGCCCTTCGGGCAACCCAGCCTACGGACAACCGACGCAGCGTAGGCTGGGTTGCCCGAAGGGCACCCCAGCTTTTCCCCACCGCGCACCGCCTGGGGCGCGATGTCAAAAGCAGGAACAGGCGCAACGCGCCCGTTCAGGAAAGCCCTGGGTTCCCGCCTCCGCGGGAATGACCAGGGGCAGGACTCACCGCGCCGGCGCGCTCCCCGCGCTCCCCACGATCGCCAGCACCGAGTAGTACCGCGCCACCGCCTCGATCTCCTCCGGTGTCATCTGCCGCGCGATGTTGCGCATCGCTTGCAGGGTGTCGTTGCGCCGCACGCCGCTCGCGAACTGCTGCAGTTGCGTCGAGAGGTAGGCGTGGGACATGCCTTCCAGCCAGGGGCTGCCGGGCTTCTTGTCGATGCCGCCGTGGCAGGAGGCGCAGGGTGCGATGTTGCGCAGCGGGTCGCCGACGGTCACCAGGCGCGGCACGGGCGTGGGGGCCGGGGCGGGCGAGGGCCGTGGCAGCTGCGCGTAGAAGGCGGAGAGGTCGCGGATGTCCTGCTCCGAGAGGCCGGACGCGAGCGCCTGCATCAGCACGTGGCGGCGCTGGCCATTCTTGTAGTCCACGAGCTGCTTGTAGACCACTTCGGCATACTGGCCCGCGAGGTTGGGGACGTCGGAGCTGCTCACGCCGCGGGCGCCGTGGCACATCGTGCAGCGCAGGGCCAGCGTGCCGCCGCGGCCGACGTCGCCGCCCGCCGTGCCCTGCAGGCCGGCGACCATGGACACGCGGCTCGCCTGCGGGTCGTCCATCTTCAGTTCGGTGCTCCAAGTCGAAGGCACGCCGGCGATGCGGCAGATCGCGTCCCACAGGCCGCCGGCCGTGAAGTCGGGCTTCACCTGCGGCAGCCAGAAGAAGCCGACCAGGATCGTCGCGACCAGCAGCGCGAGGAGTGCGGCCAGCGCCTTGCGCACGCCGCGGTGGCCGAGCGCCGAGTCCTTCATCGCGGGCCCCCCACGCGCACCACCGGAACCGAGGTCCCGGGCAGCGAGGCGAGCTGCACGATCGGGAAGCCGTAGTTCACGACCGTGAGGCCGATCATGAGGCCCACCCACAGCCCGAAGCTGTTCAGGGCCAGCGGCACCGGAGCGGCATGCACCGCCCGCGCGAAGGTGTACGGCACCTCCGGCCCATTGGCGCGCCGCCGGGCCGTCGCCAGGATCCAGATGAACATCAGCCCCGAGATCACCAGCATCAGCCCGCCGATCGAGGAGATCGTGACCGTGATCGCCTGCGGATGCAGCAGCGGGTGGCTGTAGTCGTAGTAGGCCATGCGCCGCGGCATGCCGAGCAGGCCCACCCAGTGCCAGGGCAGCGTGGTGATCATCATTCCCACGAACCACAGCCACAGCTGCCACTTCATCAGCCGCGTCGGCAGCGGCCCGCAGCGCAGCAGCTGCGGCCACAGGTCGTAGGCCACCACGAAATACATGATCACGATCGCGCCGGCGAAGATCAGGTGGAAGTGGCCGGTGACCCAGTGCGTGTTGTGCACGGTCTCGTTGAGCTGGTAGCTCATGTTGATGATGCCGCCCGCGCCGCCGAAGCCGAGCATGATGAAGGCGAAGGCCACCGCCAGCATGTACGGGTTGTCCCAGGGGAGGGCCTTCACCCAGCCGAAGGCGCCGCGGCCACCGCGCAGGCGCGCCGCGATCTCCACCGAAGCGCAGATGGTGAACACCGTCAGCAGCGTCGGCACCGACACCATCGCCGTGAAGACCGCATGCAGGAACTTGAAGCCCGCCCCCACCTGCGGATCGGCGAACAGGTGGTGGATGCCGATCGGCATCGAGAACACCAGGAACAGCACGAAGGCCACGCGCCCCATCGTGTCGCTGTAGAGGCGGCCGCCGATCGCGCGCGGGATGATCGTGTAGAACGCGATGTAGGCCGGCATCAGCCAGAAGTAGACGATCGCGTGCAGCGTCCACGAGAACAGCACGCGTGCGAGGCCGGCGTCGATGGTGTCCTTCCAGCCGAAGGCGGCGGGCAGGATCAGGAGGATCACCTCCGACGCTGCACCCACCGACGTCCACGCCCACAGGTACGCACCGGTGGTGTTGCCGAACATCGCCAGCGGCACGGTGGCGCCCGGGTTGTCCTTCTTCCAGCGGTACAGGTTCCAGGACGTCAGGCCGACCCAGATCCACGAACCCACCACCACCAGCACGACGCCGAGGTAGTAGAAGACGCTGCCGATCATGGGCGGGTAGAAGGTATAGAGCACCGAGGCGTGGCCCAGTGCGACCGGCGTCGCGGCCACCACCGTGCCGAGCACCACCAGCCAGAAGCCGGCCCACGCCCAGCGCACGCCGAGCAGCGGCCGCCCCAGCGACAGCTCGGTGATCGCATACCCGAAGCCCATGGCCACCAGTGTCGGCAGCACGTAGGCCATGACGGTGCCGTGGGTCGTGACGGAGCGGTAGTACAGCTCCGGGTTGCTCACCCAGGGCACCAGGGGGCTGCGCGCCACCATCTGCCACTCGCCGAGCACCAGCGCCACCGCGAAGCCGGCGAAGGCCACCCAGAAATGCGCGAGGACGAGGCGTCTAGCGAGAAACACAGCTCAAGGTCCTTCCCGCTTCCGCGCTGCGCATGAACTCGTTGGCATCCACCACCTGCACGCGGGCCCACATGCCTTCGTGGCCCACGCCGCAGTATTCGTGGCAGGGCATGAGCTGCTCGCCTACCTGCGGAAAGCGTGCGGTGAAGGTGGAAACGAAGCCCGGGATCAGCATCACGTTCGCATTCGTCTTGCCGACCACGAAGCCGTGCACCACGTCGGTGGCGGTGGCGCGGAAGGTGACGGGCGTGTCCGCCGGCACCACGAGGCACTGCGGCGTGAACGAGTACTGCTGCGCGACCAGCCGCACCGTCACCTTGCCTTGCGCGTCCACGGCCGTCCCCAGGTTGGATTCGACGAACTCGCCCTGCATGTGCAGCGTGAGCGGGTCGATGGTCTCCACGCGCGAGGGCGGCATGGCGGCCCAGTGCAGGCCGGTGACGACCATCATCGCCACCAGCAGGAAGATGATGCCGCCGACGATCCAGGCCCAGCGCCGCTCCGCGCGCTCGGCCGCGGCCGCACCCGGTGAATGCATCGCCGTGCTCATTGGGTCGCGCCCCGCGGCAGGTACGCGAGGAAGTAGAAGAGGAAGTACGTGAGCACCACCAGGAAGGTCGCGAGACCGGCCACCGCCCAGGTACCGCGCGGCCCCTCGCTCACGATGCGCTCGATCGCTTCGTCTTCCGCCTGCTCTTCGCGCGTCGGTTGCGTTGCCATGCCTTGCTTCATTCGATGGTCACCGAGCGCAGCGCGTTGGCCTGCGCCGCCGTCACGGGCGTGCCGCCGTTGCCCCAGGCGACGCGGATGTACGTCGTCACCGCCGCCACTTCCTCGTCGTTGAGCAGGTGCGCGAAAGGCGGCATGCCGTAGGGGCGCGGGTTCTTGCGCGTGGCCGGGGCATAGCCGCCGTTCAGCACCATGCGGATCGCGTTCACCGGCGACGCCATCTCGATCGACTGGTTGCCCGCCAGCGGCGGGAAGCCCGGCGGGAAACCCCTGCCCTCGTCGCCGTGGCACATCGCGCAGTTCGCGGCATAGACGCGACGGCCGAGCTCCATCGTGCCGGGGGCGACCATCTGTGCCTGCGGCTCGGCGCGCTGCTCGCCCTTGGGCGGCAGGGACTTCAGGTACACGGCCATGGCGCGCACGTCCTCGTCCGTCATGTACTGCAGGCTGTGGTAGGTGACTTCGGCCATCGGGCCGTACACCGCGCCGCGCTTCGATGCGCCGGCCTGCAGCAGGTCGACGATGTCCTTGATGTCCCACTCGCCGAGGCCGGCTTCGCGGTTGGACGTGAGGGAAGGCGCGTACCAGTTCTGGTTGGGGATCATTCCGCCGCTGAAGGTCTCCTGCTCCCGCGAACCGCCGAGCGCCGACACGGCCGTGTGGCACATCGAGCAGTGGCCCAGGCCCTGCAGGAGGTAGGCACCGCGGTTCCACTCGGCGCTCTGCTTCGTGTCCGGCTGGTATTCGCCCTGTTTGAAGTACAGCGTGCGCCAGCCGAGCAGCAGCTCGCGCTGGTTGAAGGGGAACCGCAGTTCGTGCGGCCGGTTCGGCTGCTTCACGGGCGGCACGGACATCAGGTACGCGTAGATCGCGTCGGAATCGGCGCGCGTGACCTTCGTGTAGTTCGCGAACGGCATCGCGGGGTAGAGCAGCTCGCCGTTCCTGTTCACGCCCGTGTGCAGCATCCGGTAGAAGTCGTCGGCGGTCCAGCGGCCGATGCCGGTCTCGTCGTCCGGCGTGATGTTGGTCGTGTACATGTTGCCGAAGGGCGTGGGCATCGCCCGCTGGCCGGCGAACTCGCGGCCCGCCGGCGCCGTGTGGCAGGCCACGCAGTCGCCCGCCCGCGCGAGGTACTCGCCGCGCGAGATCACGTCGTCGGCCACCGGTCCGCGGATGGTCGTGGGCGCGAGCTTCTCCCAGGGCCGCGCCTGCCACAGCAGCACGCCGCCCGCCACGAGCACCAGCAGCACGAGCACGCCGAGCGCGAGCTTCGCCGGCCGCGTCATCGCTGGCTCCCGCAGGCGACCGGCATGCGCTGCACGTTGCGCGGATCGGGGGAATGGTCCTGCGGCGCCGCCAGGCTGCCGAGGTAAGCGGCCAGCGCCTGGATGTCGGCGTCGGCGAGGCGCGTCGCGATGCGGTGCATGCAATCGGGTTCGGCCGCGCGCCGCTCGCCGGTGCGCCAGCGCGTGAGCTGCGCGGCGATGTAGTTGGGTCGCAGCCCGACCAGGCCGGGGATGCCGGGCACCATGCCGGTGAGCCTCGCGCCGTGGCAGGCCATGCAGGGCGGGATCTGCCGGCTGCCGTCGCCGTTCTGCACGAGCGTGCGGCCGCGGTCCAGGAAGTCGGCCGCCACCGTGGCGGGCTGCGGCTGCGGGAAGGGCGGCCGCAGCGCGGCGAAGTGCTCGGCGATCTCCTGCAGGTACGCGTCCGACATGTACGCGACCAGGTAGTTCATCGGCGCGTAGCGCCGGCTGCCGTCGCGGAAGGCGCGCAGCTGGTTGAACAGGTAGCCTGCCGGCTTGCCGGCGATGCGCGGGAAGTAGTCGTTGTTCGTGCCCTGTCCCTGCTGGCCGTGGCAGGTGGCGCAGCCCTGCACGCGCGCCTCCATCGAGTCGAGCTCGCGGAAGGCGGGGACCGTGGCGGGATCGGCCGGGGCCTGGGCTGCGGCATGCGAGGCGGCGACCGCCACGAGCGTGCACAGGAGGAGTCTTGTCGTTATCCGGATCATCGTTTTGGCGGCGATGATCGGCGACGATGAGCCGTTTCCCCGTAGGACGCGGCAGACGCATTCGTCGGAATGCACTCGCGCCGCGTTGCGCCATCACCCCGCGGCAGCGCGGGGTGACGTTCGGCGGCTTACTTCACCAGCAGCACCGGGATGTCGCACTGCGTCAGCACGTTCTGCGCGACGCTGCCCAGCAGCGCGCGGCCGAGGATGCCGTGGCCGTGGGTGCCCATGACGATCATGTGGGCCTTCTCCTTCTTCGCGGCCTTCACGATCTCCTGGCCCGGGACGCCGACGGCCCACCGGGTCGTGTAGCTCAGGTCGTGCCGCTGCAGGAACTTCTCGATGGGGCGCAGCACCTTGGAGGCCTCGTCGGCGTGGTACTCGTTGACCGCCGTGGCGCCCACCATGCTCTTCACCCGCGGCGGCACGGCCGCCTGCACGTTGACCACCACGATGTGGCCGTCGTCACCCGCGAGGGCTTCGTGGGTGACGAGGAAGGCCAGGGCCTTCTTGGTGTAGCTGCTGCCGTCGGCGGCGAGGAGGATCTTCATCGTTCGGGTCTTTCTTCTCGTGGAGGGAATGCGGGTCAGCGCAGGACCAGCACCGGGATATTGCCATGGGTCAGCACGTGCTGCGTCTCGCTGCCGAGAAGCAGGCGCTTCAGGCCCTTGCGGCCATGCGAGGCCATCACCACCAGGTCGCACTTGTTCTTGCGCGCGGCGGCGAGGATGGCTTCGGCCACGAGGTCGGAGCGCACAGTGACGGCCTTCGCCTTCACGCCCGCCTTCTCCGCGGCCTTGCCCACTTCCTCGGCGAGCGCCTGGCCGTGCTCGGCCCACTGGCGCTCCACGCGCGCCACCTCGGTCGGGGCGACGTCGATGCCGCCTTCGAAGTAGGAGGTGGGATAGCGCGGGACCACGTTGAGGGCCACGACTTCGGCGCCCACCGTGGAGGCGAGTTCGACGGCGGTGCGGATCGCCTTCCTCGACAGCGCCGAGCCGTCCGTGGGCACGAGGATCTTCTTGTACATGCTCTTCTCCTGGGGATGCGCCGAGCTTAGGGGCGCCCGTCCGGGGCCGGTTGACCTGTGTCAATCGCCCCGGGGGTAGGCGCCCTTAGGCTTGCGTGCATGCAAGCTGCCGTCCTTCCCCCGCCCGGCCTGCCGCCGCGAGCGGAGGCCCCCGCGGCCGCCCCTTCCCACGCGCTCGACGATCCCGGTGAATGGGAAAGTTTCGGCCGGCCGCTGGCCGGGCGCGAAGGCTGCTGGGAGTCCTATCTCGCCATCGAAGGCATCTACTGCGCCGGCTGCTCGCTGACCATCGAACACGCGCTCGCGCCGCTGCCCGGCGTGCAGCAGGTGGACGTCAACGGCTCCGCCGCCACCGCCCGCATCGTGTGGGACGCGGCGCAGGGCCGCCCTTCGCAGTGGCTCGCCGCCCTGGAACGCGCCGGCTACCGCGGCCTGCCCGCGGGCGACCAGCTGCAGGCGGTCCCGCGCCGCCAGGCGCAGCGGCTGCTGCTGTGGCGCTGGCTGGTGGCCGGCTTCTGCATGATGCAGGTGATGATGTACGCCGTGCCGGCCTACGTGGCGGAGCCCGGCGACATGACGCCCGACGTCGCCGCGCTGCTGAACTGGGCCGCGTGGCTGCTCACGCTGCCGGTGCTGCTGTTCTCCTGCCGGCCCTTCTTCTCCTCGGCCTGGCGCGACCTGCGCCATCGCCGCATCGGCATGGACGTGCCGGTGAGCCTCGGCATCCTGATCGCCTTCGGCGCGAGCACCGCCGCCACCTTCGACCCGACGGGGCCCCTGGGTGGCGAGGTCTGGTACGACTCGGTGACGATGTTCGTCTTCTTCCTGCTCTCCGGGCGCCTGCTGGAGCAGCGGCTGCGCGACCGCACCGCCGGCGCGCTCGAGGCGCTGGTGCGCCGGCTGCCCGACACCGTCGAACGCGTCGCGGCGGACGGCAGCAGCGAGCGCGTGCCGGTGCGCCGCCTCGCGGTGGGCGACCGCATCCGCGTGCAGCCCGGCGCAGTGTTTCCCGCCGACGGCGAGGTGCTGCAGGGCGACACGCAGGTCGACGAAGCCCTGCTCACGGGCGAGTCGACGCCGCTGCCGCGCCATGCGGGGCAGGGCGTGATCGCGGGCAGCGCCAACCTCGGCGGCGTCGTGCTGGTGCGCGTGGACCGCGTGGGCGACGCCACGCGCTACGGCCAGTTCGTGGCGCTGATGGAGCGCGCCTCGCACGAGAAGCCCGGCCTCGCGCGCCTGGCGGACCGCTTCGCGACGCCCTTCCTGCTGGCCGTGGTGGCCGCCGCCGCCGGCGCCGCCTGGTGGTGGTGGCCCCAAGGGCCGGGACACGCGCTCGGCGTCGCGGTCGCCGTGCTGATCGTCACCTGCCCGTGCGCGCTGTCGCTGGCCACGCCGGCGGCCACGCTCGCGGCCGCGGGCGCCCTCGCGCGCCGCGGCATCCTCGTGCGGCGGTTGGAAGCCCTGGAAACGGGCGCGGAGGTGGACACCGTGGTGTTCGACAAGACCGGCACGCTGACGACCGACCGCATGGGCGTGCGCGAGGTGCGCACGCGCGACGGCGTGACCCGCGACGAGGCGCTCGCGCTCGCGGCGGGGCTCGCCCGGAACTCGCTGCATCCTGCCTCGCGCGCCGTGGCCGCGGCGGGGGGCGTTGTCCTTCCTTGCGAGCAGGTGCACGAACACGCGGGGCAGGGCGTCGAAGGCGTGCTGCCCGGCGCCGCGCCGCGCCGCCTGCGCCTGGGCTCCGCCGCCTTCTGCGGCGTCGCGCCGCTGGCCGGCACCGACGCGGCCCAGGTCCACCTCGCCGACGACGCCGGCTGGCTCGCGAGCTTCGAACTCGACGAGTCGCTGCGCGGGGGCGCGCTGGCCGCGGTGGCCGGCCTGCGCCGGCTCGGCCTGCAGCTGGAAGTGCTCTCGGGCGACCAAGACGCAGCCGTGCAACGGCTGGCGGGGCGCGCAGGCATCCGGAATGCGCGCGGGCAGCAGTCGCCGCAGGACAAGCTGGACCATGTCGCCGGCCTCCAGCAGTCCGGCCGCCGCGTGGCGATGGTCGGCGACGGCATGAACGACGGCCCGGTGCTGGCGCGCGCGGACCTGTCCATCGCGCTCGGCGAGGCCGTGCCGGTGGCGCAGGCCCGCTCCGACTTCATCGTGCAGGGCGGGCAGCTGGCAGGCGTGGCCGCCATCCTGGCGCAGGCGCGCCGCACGCGCGCCGTGGTGCGCCAGAACCTGTGGTGGGCCGCGGGCTACAACGCCGTGTGCGTGCCGCTGGCCATCGCGGGGCTGATGCCGCCGTGGCTGGCGGGGCTGGGGATGGCGGCGAGTTCGCTGTTCGTGGTGCTCAACGCCGCACGCCTTTCCGTCATCCCCGCGGAGGCGGGGACCCAGGGCTTCCGCCCTGGTGCCTTCGAACGCCCTGGGTTCCCGCCTCCGCGGGAATGACGACACCACGCCATGGACATCCTCTTCATCCTCATCCCCCTCTCCGTGGTCCTCGCGTTCGCCATCCTCGGCGCGCTGGCGTGGGCCGTGTGGCGTGGCCAGTTCGAAGGCGTCGAAGCCGAAGGCGAGCGCATTCTCGAAGGCGATTGACATTCATCAAGGGCGACCCTTCGCCCGGCAAGGACACTGGGAGCATCTGAAAAAGGTGTTCCATGAACCAAACCTCCGTCACCGCTGCCACCTACAACGACACCGTCGTCCGGCAGTTCTCGCTGGCGGCCGTGCTGTGGGGCGTCGTCGGCATGCTTGTCGGCGTCTTCATCGCGGCGCAGCTGGCCTGGCCCGAACTGAACATGGGCATCCCCTGGCTCAGCTACGGGCGGCTGCGTCCCCTGCACACCAACGCGGTCATCTTCGCCTTCGGCGGCTGCGCGCTCTTCGCCAGCAGCTACTGGGTGGTCCAGCGCACCTCGCAGGTCCCGCTGTTCGCGCCGAAGCTGGCGTCGTTCTCGTTCTGGAGCTACCAGGCCGTCATCGTGGCGGCGGCGATCAGCCTGCCGCTGGGCTACACCCAGGGCAAGGAGTACGCCGAACTGGAGTGGCCGATCGACCTGCTGCTCGCGGTCTCCTGGGTGTCGTACGCGATCGTGTTCTTCGGCACCGTCGGCACGCGCAAGGTGAAGCACATCTACGTGGCCAACTGGTTCTACGGCGCCTTCATCATCGCCGTGGCGCTGCTGCACATCGTCAACAGCGTCGCCATCCCCGCGGGCGCCATGAAGTCCTACTCCGCCTATGCGGGCGTGCAGGACGCGATGGTGCAGTGGTGGTACGGCCATAACGCCGTGGGCTTCTTCCTCACCGCCGGCTTCCTGGGGATGATGTACTACTTCATCCCGAAGCAGGCCGAGCGCCCCGTGTATTCGTATCGCCTGTCGATCGTGCACTTCTGGGCCCTGATCTTCACGTACATGTGGGCGGGCCCGCACCACCTGCACTACACGGCGCTGCCGGACTGGACGCAGTCCCTCGGCATGGTCTTCTCGCTGATCCTGCTGGCCCCGAGCTGGGGCGGGATGATCAACGGCATCATGACCCTGTCGGGTGCCTGGCACAAGCTGCGCGACGACCCCGTGCTGCGCTTCCTGATCGTGTCCCTGTCCTTCTACGGCATGAGCACCTTCGAGGGCCCGATGATGTCCATCAAGACCGTCAACGCGCTCTCGCACTACACGGACTGGACGGTCGGCCACGTGCACGCCGGCGCCCTGGGCTGGGTGGGCCTGATCTCCATGGGCACGCTGTACTACCTGGTGCCGCGCCTGTTCGGCCAGAAGAAGATGTACTCGGTGAAGGCCATCGAGCTGCACTTCTGGATCGCGACCATCGGCATCGTGCTGTACATCGCCGCGATGTGGATCGCCGGCGTGATGCAGGGCCTGATGTGGCGCGCGGTGAATGCCGACGGCACGCTCACCTACACCTTCGTGGAATCGGTCAAGGCGACCTATCCCTTCTACGTGATCCGCTTCCTCGGCGGCCTCCTGTACCTGGGCGGCATGCTGGTGATGGCCTGGAACACCTGGATGACGGTCGCGAACGGCCGCGCGGTGCGCGCCAACGTGCCGGCCGTTGCCGCCGCCCACGCCTGATCACCGAAAGAGAAGTCACACCATGAGCGACAACGCCACCCCCGTCCCCACCTTCTCGCACGAGAAGGTCGAGACCAGCAACTTCCTGATGATCGTGCTGATCCTGATCGTGGTCGCCATCGGCGGCCTCGTGGAGATCGTCCCGCTGTTCTTCCAGAAGTCCACCACCGAGCCGGTCGCCGGCATGAAGCCGTACACGGCCCTGCAGGTCGCGGGCCGCGACATCTACCTGCGCGAGGGCTGCTACAACTGCCACTCGCAGATGATCCGTCCCTTCCGCGCCGAGACGCTGCGCTACGGCCACTACTCCGTCGCCGGCGAGTTCGTGTGGGACCACCCGTTCCAGTGGGGCTCCAAGCGCACGGGCCCGGACCTGCACCGCGTGGGCGGCAAGTACTCGGACGAGTGGCACCGCATCCACCTGAACAACCCGCGCGACGTGGTCCCCGAGTCCAACATGCCGGCCTACCCCTGGCTGGAGAAGAACGCCGCCGACGCGGCCAGCATCTCCACGCACATGAAGGCGCTGCGGACCGTGGGCGTGCCGTACACGGACGAAGAGATCGCCAAGGCGCCCGCCGAACTCAAGGGCAAGACCGAGATGGACGCGCTGGTCGCGTACCTCCAGTCGCTGGGCCGGGCCCTCAAGTAAGCGAGGAAGGGAAAAGAGCCATGGACATCACCATCCTGCGCGAGATCGCGACCGTCGCTTCCTTCGTTGCCTTCCTGGGCATCTGGGGCTGGGCCTATGCGCGGAAGAACCGCGACGGCTTCGAGGAAGCGGGCCGCATCCCGTTCGAACAAGACTAAGAGGGTACCCAAGTGAGCGATTTCATCAGCGACTTCTGGTCGCACTACGTCGCCGTCCTGACCGCCGCGGGCATCGCGGGCTGCGCCATCCTCCTGTGGGTCGCGGGCCGCAAGAAGGTGGCCGCGCGCAGCGACAACACCACGGGCCACGTCTGGGACGAGGACCTCACCGAGATGAACAACCCGCTGCCCATGTGGTGGGTGGGCCTGTTCATCCTGACCATCGTGTTCTCCGTCGGCTACCTCGTGGCGTACCCGGGCTTCGGTTCCTACCAGGGCGAGCTGAAGTGGAGCACGAAATCGGAGTACGAGACCGAAGTGGCCCGCGCCACCCGGGAGCTCGAGCCGCTGTACGCGCAGTTCACGGCGAAGTCGCCGGAAGACCTGGCGGCGGACACGAACGCCATGGCCATCGGCGAGCGCCTGTTCATGAACAACTGCGCGCAGTGCCACGGCTCGGACGCGCGGGGCAGCAAGAGCTTCCCCAACCTCGCCGATGCCGACTGGCTGCACGGCGGCACGGGCGACAAGATCAAGGAGACCATCACCAAGGGCCGCACCGGCGTGATGCCCCCGATGGCCGCCGCGGTCGGCAGCTCCGACGACGTGAAGAACGTGGCGCAGTACGTGCTGTCCCTGTCCAACAGCCCGCACGACTCGGTGCGCGCGCAGCTGGGCAAGAGCAAGTTCGCGGCCTGCGCGGCGTGCCACGGCATGGACGGCAAGGGCAACCCCGCCCTGGGCGCGCCCAACCTGGCCGACGACATCTGGCTGCACGGCTGGGGCGAGCAGGCGATCATCGCCATGATCAACAACGGCAAGACCAACCAGATGCCCGCCCAGGAAGACAAGCTCACCCCCGCGCAGATCCACGTGCTGTCCGGGTACGTGTGGGGCCTGTCGAACAAGCCGCAGGTGGCGGCGAAGCAGTAGCGTCGTATCCGTCTCCGTAGGGAGGCGGTGCGACAGCGGAGAGTTGGAACGCAGAGGTCGCAGAGAACCACCGAAAAGGATGTTCTCTGCGACTTCTGCGTTCCTTCTGTTTCCACCCCCACCCCGCCCCCCGGGGAGACAGGGTACGTAGGCTGGGTTGCCCGAAGGGCACCCCAGCTTTTCGCAACGGCGCGGGTTGCTGGGGTGCGCTCCGCGCAACCCAGCCTACCGGTGCTGGGGGTTGTCGAACAAGCCGCAAGGGAGGCGGTGCGACAGCGGAGAATTGGAACGCAGAGGTCGCAGAGGATACGCAGAGGTCGCAGAGAACCACCGAAAAGGATGTTCTCTGCGACCTCTGCGTTCCTTCTGTTTCCACCCCCACCCGCCTTCGCGTAGAGACGGAGAGCACCTCCCGAAGCCGAGCTGCGTTTCTTCCTTGCGTCTGATCAAGGTCAACTGGCACATCCCTTGCCCGGCGCACCATGGAGGGACCATGAAAGTGATCCCCATCGTCCCGGTCGCGCCGTCCGAAGAGGACAGCCAGGGGCTGTACGTTTCGGAGAAGAAGATCTACCCCCGTGCCGTGACCGGCACGTTCGCCAAGTGGCGCTGGGCCTTCGTGTGGCTCACGCAGGTGATCTTCTACGGGCTGCCCTGGCTGCAGTGGGGCGAGCGCCAGGCCGTGCTGTTCGACCTGGCCGCGCGCCGGTTCTACATCTTCGGCTACGTCCTGTACCCGCAGGACTTCATCTACCTCACCGGCCTGCTGGTGCTGAGCGCGCTGTCGCTCTTCCTCTTCACCGCCGTCGCCGGCCGCCTCTGGTGCGGCTTCGCCTGCCCGCAGACGGTGTACACGGAGATGTTCCTCTGGATCGAGCGCAAGGTGGAGGGCGACCGCCCGCACCGCATGAAGCTCGATGCCGCGCCCTTCTCGCTGGAGAAGCTGGTCAAGAAGTGGTTCAAGCACCTGCTGTGGGGGATGGTGGCCATGTGGACCGGCTTCACCTTCGTCGGCTACTTCACGCCCATCACCGACCTCGGCATGGAGTTCCTGCAGACGCGCATGAGCTCCTGGGAAGTGTTCTGGGTGTTCTTCTACGCCTTCGCGACCTACGGCAACGCCGGCTTCATGCGCGAGCAGGTGTGCAAGTACATGTGCCCCTACGCGCGCTTCCAGAGCGCCATGTTCGACAAGGACACGCTGATCGTCAGCTACGACGCCGTGCGCGGCGAGCCGCGCGGCACGCGGGGCCGCAAGGACGACTACCAGGCCAAGGGCCTCGGCAGCTGCATCGACTGCACCCTCTGCGTCCAGGTCTGCCCCACCGGCATCGACATCCGCCAGGGCCTGCAGTACGAGTGCATCGGCTGCGCCGCCTGCGTGGACGTGTGCGACGGCGTGATGGACAAGATGAACTACCCGCGCGGCCTGATCCGCTTCACGACGCAGAACGCGCTGAAGACCGGCGGCGGCGCCGGGCGCGACTTCATCGTCGGCCGCGTGCTGCGTCCGCGCGTGCTGGTGTACGGCGCGGTGCTGCTGGCCCTCACGGCCGCGATGATGTTCAGCCTGGCCATGCGCACGCCGCTGAAGGTGGACGTGGTGCGCGACCGCGCCGCGCTCTCCCGCATCGTGGCCGGCGGCAAGCTGGAGAACGTGTATCGCCTGCAGGTGATGAACGCCACGGAGCAGCCGCAGCGCTATCGCATCACGGCGGACGGCCTGGAGGGCCTGGCCATCGCCTCGGAGGCGGAGTTCGATGTCGGTCCCGCCGAATCGCGCTGGGTGCCGGTGCGGCTGCAGATCCCCTACGGCAGCGCGGCCCCCGGCTCGCATGCCATCCATTTCGACATCCACACGCACGGCGGCGACGCCCACGTGCGCGAGAAGTCGGTGTTCCTGGTGCCCCGCTGATCGAGGGAATGACGAATGACGAATGAATCCATGAAGAAACCGGCCCCGTGGTGGAAGCACGGCCACGTCTGGCTGCTCATCTCGGGCCCCGCGGCCGTGGTGGTCGCTGGCATCGCGACGGCGGTGATCGCGGTGCGCGGCGCGGATCCCGTGGTGGAAGCCGACTACTATCGCCGCGGCATCGAGATCAACAAGGCGCTCGCCGCCGCCAAGGAGCGCGCGCAGCTGCCGGCGATGCAGGGCCGCAACCACGCGGCGACGCCGGCGCAGCCTTGAGCGCAGGCAATCTGCTTAAGCAGGAAGGAGCCTCGAACGTGACCAACCGTTTCCTCTGGATCGCCTGGCCGGGCTTCCTGGCCGCCTGCCTGCTCGAACTCCTGGTGTTCGCGCTGGTGGACCCGATGGAGCTGCAGTGGTTCGGCCGCGACCTCGGGTGGTCGCGGCAGTCCGTGTACACCACGAGCTTCTTCGTGTTCTGGCTGGTGACCATGGGCGCGTGCGCGCTCACCACGCTGCTGCGGCTCGCGCCCGCGGAAGTGAACGAGTGTCCCTTCGACCCGGGCCAGCGCCCGACCGGCTGCCCGGGCCAGAGCGGCGCCGTGTGAGCTGACTCCTTCCGCTGCCCACCAGGGCCGCTGCGGTTTGCGCCGCAGCGGCCTTTCGTTTTCCTGCGCTGCTTTACACGCGGCTCTGCGGTAGGCAGCGTCCTACCCACGAATGCGCTTGGCCCTTGCGAATCCGCTGACCTTACAAACCCAACATCCCGTTCGAGTTTGAAACACACGACTTGAAACATGCGCGCACCCCGCGCGGACTTGAAAAGGGAAACCCGGCCGGACGCCGGGAGGCGCGGGGCAGGGAGGACGCGCTGCTCGTGTGTAAGCAGACGTGCTGGAGCGGCGTAACGCGCGTTACGCGCCCCGGAACCGCGTTACAGCCGGGTAGGACCCGGACCGACAGGGAGGCAGATTTGAACAAGCGCATCGTGGGGATCGTGAGCGGAACCCGGCCCGAGATCATCAAGCTCGCGCCCGTGTACCACGCCCTGCGCCGGCACGAGGACCTGTGCGTGCTGTGGGTCCACACCGGCCAGCACGGCGAGATGGCCGCGGACATGCTGCGCTGCTTCGGCATCACGCCGGACGAGCAGCTGGGGCGCGGCGGCGCGTCCCTCGAGGAATTCAGCGTCGCCTGCCGCCAGCAGCTCGACGCGCTGATGGCCCGCCAGAAGTGGGACATGTGCATCGTCCAGGGCGACACGGAGAGTGCCTTCCTCGGCGCGCTCGCCGCCTTCTACCGCCGCATCCCGGTCGGCCACGTCGAAGCGGGCCTGCGCACCTACAACCTCGAGCGTCCCTTCCCGGAGGAAGGCCTGCGCCAGATGATCAGCCGCATCGCGGACATCCACTGGGCGCCGACGGAGCGTGCCCGCGCCGCGCTGCTGTCCGAAGGCATCGCGCCCGCGAAGATCGAGATGACCGGCAACACGGTGGTCGACGCGCAGCAGTGGGTGTCCGAGCGCTTCGCCATCCGCCGCGAAGGCGCCGCCGCCGACGGCCACATCCTGGTGACGGCGCACCGCCGCGAGAACTGGGGCGAGGAGATGGAGCAGACCTTCCATGCCGTCGCCGACATCGCGCGCGCCTTCCCCGGCAAGCGCGTCCTGTTCCCCGTGCACCTGAATCCCGTCGTGCAGAAGCCGGCTCACGCGATCCTCGCGGGCCTGGACAACGTGAGGCTGGTCGCCCCGTTCGACTACCTGGAGATGCAGCAGGCGCTCGTGAACGCGTCGCTGCTGCTCACCGATTCCGGGGGCCTGCAGGAAGAAGCGCCGACCTTCGGCGTGCCGACGCTGGTGCTGCGCCACGAGACCGAGCGGCCCGAGGCTGTCGAGGCCGGCTGCGCCCGCATCGTCGGGCCGAAGCGCGAAGCCATCGTGCGCGAAGCCACGCGCCTGCTCGCCGATCCCGCGGCGGCCGATGCGATGCGCAAGGTCGCCAACCCGTTCGGGGACGGGCAAGCGTCCCGCCGGATCGCGCAGGCCGTGCTCGCACGCCTGGTCCCGCACACCGAAACCGAAACCGAAGAAGCCGCCCTCGCGGCCTGAAACAGGAGCACCACCGATGCACACCCGCAGACTCCGGCTCGCCCTCGCCGCCGCCGCTGCCTGCCTGGCGGGCCTTGCGCACGCGCAGACGATCGCGCCGCCCCCGCTGCCGATCGGCTCCGCACTTGCGCGCCCCGAGCCCGGCATGAGCGAACCCGAGCGCAAGCGCGCCGTCCGTGCGCACCACCACAAGTTCCACCACGGCAAGGACGTCACGCGCGACGACAGCGTGCACGGGCACGAGAGCGACCACCCCGAGTCGCTCCGCCCCGTCGGCACGCGTGCCACGTCGCCGCGCCTCGCTCCTGCGGGAACCGCCCCCGTGGGCGGCGCCGGCACAGGCCCCGCGCGCGAGCAGACCGACAAGGGCGCCAGCGGGTATTTCTTCGGCCAAGACAAGAAGTGAGAAGCACCATGCAGTTCCTCCGCCGCCTCCTCCTCTCCCTCGCTGCCTGCCTGGCGTTCGCCGGCGCCCCCGCCGTGCAGGCGCAGGCGCTGCACATCGACAAGGCGAAGCTCCAGCTGCTGGTCAACCAGGTCAAGGACCCGGCCATGCGGCAGCAGCTCCAGGCGCTGCTGAACAACGCCCCGGACAAGGCCGACAAGGCCACGCTGCAGGCGCTGGCCACGCAGGTGACGCAGATCATCCGCACCGGCACGACCACCACGACGACCACGCCGCCCCCGGCGTCGACCACCACGCCGCCGAAGGTGCTGGTGCTCTACGACGCGCCGAGCGGCACGCCGTGGGACAAGCTGCCGCAGGCGTACGCGATCATGCTGCGCAACCTGCTCGGCCACTTCGACGCCGCCGTGGACATGGTCCCCGTGCAGCAGTACGCGGCCGGTGCCGTCGAGAACTACACCGCCACGTTCTACCTGGGCGGCATCTACGACAACCAGCTGCCCGCGGCCTTCCTCGGCGACGCGGCGACCACGACGAAGACGCTCGTCTGGTTCAAGTACAACATCTGGCAGCTCGCCTGGAACAGCACGTACAACTTCACCGCGAACCGCGGCATCCAGTACAACGGCCTGAAGGGCATGAACGCCGCCCCGAGCTCGGGCAAGCCGAACCCCGGCTTCTTCGACACGGTCAAGTACAAGGGCCTGGACTTCGTCAAGTACTACCAGTACGACGCCGCCCGCAACCAGATCAACGGCGACCCCGACATGGGCTGGGCCGTGATCGCCGATGCGACGAAGGCGCAGCAGGTGGTGCCCGTGGCGAACTCCGGCACCGCCGAACAGATCCCCTACATCCTGCGCTCGGGCAACTTCTGGTACGTCGCCGACCTGCCTTTCAGCTTCATCGGCCCGCGGGACCGCTACCTGGTGTTCACCGACCTGCTGCACGACATGCTGGGCGTGAACCACGCCGAGAGCCACAAGGCGCTGGTCCGCCTGGAGGACGTGGGTGCGCTGGTCTCCGTGCAGGCGATGAAGACCCTGAGCGACTACCTGGGCAGCAAGCGGATCCCGTTCTCCGTCGCCGTGATCCCGCGCTACCGTGATCCGCTGGGCGCCTACAACGGCGGCGTGGCGATGGAAGTGCCGCTGTCCGAGGCGAAGAACCTGCAGACCGCCATCAACCACGCCCGCACCAAGGGGGCGGAGCTGGTGATGCACGGCTTCACCCACCAGTACGGCAACATGCGCAACCCGCACACGGGCGTGAGCGGCGACGACTACGAGTTCTGGAACATCGTCGACAACAGCCCGGTGCAGGAGGACTCCACCGCCTGGGCGTACGGCCGCATGAGCAACGGCCTGACCGACATGCGCGCCATCGGCTGGAACCCGGTCGCCTGGGAGCCGCCGCACTACCACACCTCCGCGATCGCGGCGCGCACGTCGACGCAGCTGTTCCCGGTCACCTACATGCGCTCGGTGTACTACACGGCCGACAAGCCGAACTTCTACGCCTCCGTCGCCAAGGACTTCAGCGTCGGCCAGTTCTACCCGTATGCGATCGGCCGCGACTACTATGGCCAGCGCATCATCCCCGAGAACCTGGGGAACATCGAATACGACATCAGCACGATCGACCCGACCTCGAACTACAACTACACGTCCGAGGACCTGGTGACCAATGCGAAGTACGCCAAGGCCGTCCGCGACGGGTACGCGTCCTTCTTCTTCCATCCCTTCTGGCTCGAACCCAACCTCGGCACGCCCGGCTTCGAGGATTTCAAGAAAACGGTCGAAGGGATCAGTGCGCTGGGCTTCACCTGGGTTGCGCCCAGCACCGTACGCTGAGCTCGGCCGGCCATGACTATGACGATGAGGTGCTCCATGAAACTCCACCGTGTCCTGCCCGCCGCCGCGCTGGCGGCCCTGTGCCTGCTCCCCGGCTGGGGCACGGCGCAGCAACCGACGCAGCCCACGCTGCGCCCCGCCACGCAGATGACGCCTGCGAACGTGCCGCCCCAGACGGCGGTGTTCAAGCCGGCGGACAGCGCGGGCGTGTGGGTGCCGCGCACCATCACCTTCGCGGACCTCGGCTTCACCGAGCCGGTGGTCCTGGGCTACCCGGACACGATCAAGGAGATCTACCTCCCCGTGCCGCCCGGCGTGAACCTCAACGGCGCGTCGCTGCAGCTGGATGGCAGCTACGTGCGCGCTGACGGCGGCCGCACCTCGCTGGTCTACACGATCGACAACGCGCCGGTGCAGGCCTTCGGCTACACCGCCGACCGCGGCGACGCGAGCGTGCAGCTGCCGATCGACGGCCGTCCGCGTCCCAGCGGCTACATCAAGCTGAACATCGACTGGCGCACGGCCGTCGCCCGCGAGAACACCTGCGCCGATGCGCGCACGCCGGGCAACATCCTGCGCATCGAGCCCAGCTCGCGCTTCGTCTTCCAGTACGACGGCTCCGCGGTCCGCGACCTCACCACGGCCTGGGGCGCGCTGCCGCCCAACCCGGTGATCCAGATCCCGTCGAACAACGTGTCGCCCGAGGTGTACGACACGGCCTGGCGCGTCGGCGTGGCCCTCGAGCGCGCCGGCAAGCGTCCGCGCATCCGCACCGCCGACGGCAGCGGCACCGCTCCCGCGCCGGTGCAACCGGTCGCGCCCGGCGCGCCGCCGGTGACGGCCTCGAACGAGCCGGACATCATCATCGCCGGCCCCGGCAGCAACCAGCAGATCGGCTCCAAGCAGATCGGCCTGGCCAACGTGGGCAACCGTCCCGTGATCGTCGTCGCCCCCGACGCCGGTCCGCAGGCCGCGGGCATCTTCTCGCAGATCTGGACGCAGGTCGCCGCCGGCCCGACGCTGACGGTGAACGCGGTCGACACGCCGAAGAACACGGACAGCAACGCGGTCTCGCTGCAGTACCTCGGCGCCAAGCCCACCAGCTTCGACGTGCTCGCGCACGCCGACTGGAACGCCAGCTTCGACATCGGTTCCGTCGCCGCCGACGGCAAGGGCCCCGGCACGCTGGTGATCGACGTCGCCGCCGCGCCGTCCGCCGCCCGCACCCCGCCCGTCGTGTCCGTGTTCATGAACGACGTGCTGCTGGGCGCCAAGGAGATGGAGGCCAACGGCAAGCGCGAGCGCATCGTCGCACCCGTGCCCCGCTACGCGCTGCAGACCCGCAACGTGATCCGCGTGTCCTTCGTGCGCCAGCTCGCCTCCGACCGCTGCCGCGAGACGCCGGAGCCGTATCCCGTGTCCGTGCTGGCTTCCAGCCACATGCTGCTGGACAAGATCGACCCGTCCTCCGACTTCACGGGCCTGATGTCCAAGTTCTCCGACGGCGGTACGCTGCTGGTCCCGCAGTCGCACCTGGCTGACGCGTCCGGCACGCTGCCGCGCGTGATCCGCCTCGCCGCGGGCACGGGCCTGTCGCCGTCCAAGGCGAAGTTCCAGCCGGTCGCGCAGGGTTCCAACCCGAAGGTGAGCGGCCCCTACCTCGCGGTGGACGTCATTCCCGACGGCTATGCCGAAGGCGTGAAGCCCGAGCAGGACCGCCTGTTCCTGGCCGGCACCAAGGACCGCCCGCTGCTGGACGTCCGCGGCCTGAACCGCGTCGGCATCCTGGAAGTCACCGGCTCCGGCAACGACATCGGCGCGGTCTACCGCACGCTCGGCCAGCAGCCGCCCGAGATGAACAAGCCGATCCAGCTGTCCGGCGGCAACCTCGCGGTCATGGGCAACAACGGCCTGCGCACCGAAGTCAACACCCGCGATCCCTCGGGGCAGGGCGCGATGAAGGAAGCGCAGCCGGGCCTTTTCGAGCGCGGCTACTGGTGGCTGATGCCGATCATCCTGGTCGCCCTGTTCGTGGGTCTCCTGGTGTTCGCGAGCCGCATGCGCCGCCGCAAGGCCATGTCCGGCGATCGTTGACGAGTGACGCGAACCCGCAGTAAGCAGGAGGTGACGAGATGACCTGGGATCTGATGCTGGCCGAGTACAACTCGGGCCTGGAAGTACTGGCGGTGATCCTGACGCTGGTCATCTTCGTCTCCTCGCTGGACGACCTCTTCATCGACGTCTGGTACTGGGTGCGGCGCGTCGTGCGCCGCAGCAAGGTGGAGAAGTCGCCGAAGTACCGGCGCCTCACGGTCGAGCAACTGCGCGACCGCGAGGAGCAGCCGCTCGCGATCATGGTTCCGGCATGGCAGGAGAGCGACGTGATCGCCGCCATGATCCAGAACATGGTGGAGGTGATGGAATACCACAACTACCGCGTCTTCGTCGGCACCTATCCCAACGACCAGCCGACGATCGACGAGGTGGAGCGCATGTCGAAGCGCTACCCGCAGCTGCAGCGCGTGGAGGTCCCGCACCCGGGGCCCACCAGCAAGGCGGACTGCCTGAACGCGGTGGTCGCGGCGATCTTCGAGCACGAGCGCGAGAAGGGCGTGGAGTTCGCGGGCGTGATCCTGCACGACAGCGAGGACGTGCTCCATCCGCTGGAGCTGAAGTTCTTCAACTACCTGCTGCCGCGCAAGGACATGATCCAGCTGCCGGTGGCTTCGCTGGAGCGCGAGTGGTACGAGCTCGTGGCCGGCACCTACATGGACGAGTTCGCCGAGAGCCACGCCAAGGAGATGGTCGTGCGCGAGAGCGTCTCGGGCATGGTGCCGTCCGCCGGCGTGGGCACGTGCTTCTCGCGCAAGGCCCTCATGGGCCTGGTGGGCGCCACGCGCAACAAGCCTTTCAACATCGACAGCCTGACGGAAGACTACGACGTCGGCATGCGCCTGTCGCAGCTCAACATGAGCTCGATCTTCGGTGTGTTCCCCGTCACCTTCCACATCAACCGCACGTCCTGGGGCAGCAGGAAGCGGCGCGAGCTGCTGCTGCAGATGCCGCTGTGCGTGCGCGAGTACTTCCCGGACAACTTCCGCGCGGCGTACCGGCAGAAGGCGCGCTGGGTGCTGGGCATCGGCTTGCAGAGCTGGGAGCAGATCAAGTGGCGCGGCCGCACGACCGCGGCGCGCTACCTGCTGCTGCACGACCGCAAGGGCGTGGTGACGTCCTTCGTCAGCATCCTGGCGTACATCCTCGTGGCGCACTTCGTCGTTTTCCACGTCGGACTCGCCACGGGCTGGTGGCATGCGTACTATCCTTCGCTGTTCCAGGAAGGCAGCATCTGGCGCAAGATGATCTACATCAACGCGTTCTTCCTCGCGATCCGCGCGGCCCACCGTGTGTACTTCACGACGGTGCTGTACGGATGGGAGCACGGCGTGATGTCGCTGCCGCGCATGGTGGTGGGCAACTTCGTGAACTGCATGGCCGTGGCCCGCGCCTGGAAGATGTACCTCTCGTACCTGTTCAAGGGCACGCGCCTCGCGTGGGACAAGACGGCCCATGAATTCCCGAGCAGCACGCAGCTCGCCCGCCGGCGCCAGCGCCTGGGCGAACTGCTCGTGTCCTGGAACGCGGTGGAAGAGGGCGCCATCCAGCGCGCGCTGGAAAAGCAGGCCGACTACGACGTGCCGCTCGGCCGCGTGCTGGTGTCCAACGGCTGGCTCGACGAAGAGACGCTGGCGGAAGCCATCGCCTACCAGGCGGACCTGCCGCGGGCGCACCTCTCGGCGGAACTCGTGCGCCAGCATGCCGACGACATGCCGCACGAACTGGCGATCCGCCACCGCGCGATCCACATGGGCCTGAACAAGCACAACCGCCCGATCCTCGCCGTGACGAGCCCGCTGTCCGAAACGGCGGTCCAGGAGATCACCGCGGCGGTCGGCATGGAGCCGGTGCAGCGCATCGCCCGCGAGGGCGAGCTGGCGGTGGCCCTGCGCCTGCTGCGCGACACGGAAGCCGACGGCAAGCCGGGGTCCGTGCCCACGGGTCCGCTGCTGGGCGACATGCTGATCGAGCGCGGGCTGCTCAAGCGCGAGGAGTTCGACGCCGCGATGCAGGAATACATGCCGGACAAGCACGGCCGCATCGGCGACTACCTGGTCGACCGCGGCGTGATCGCCCGCGAGATGCTGGACCAGGTGGTCCAGGACCAGCGCACCCATTTCGCGCGCAGCGCCGCGCAATCGGAACAACAACAGAGGGGATTCTTCGGCAAGCCGTCCGCCCAACCCACATAGGGGCCCTCACAACGATGAAACAACAACAACGAAAGGCGCTGGCACTCGCCGCCGTGCTGGCGCTTTCTGCTTTCTCCGCGGCAGCCCAGGGAACTGGAGCTGCCGCGCGCGGTGCCCAGGCGGCGAACAGCGCCGCCGACACGGGCTACAAGGCCTACGCCCGGCGCGACTACGCCGCCGCGGTGGAGGCCGCGCAGCGAGCGGTGCAACTGGCACCGCAACGCCGCGACTACTGGCTGCTGCTCGCGCAGGCCCTCGCGGCCAACGGGCAGCTGTCCCAGGCCGACCAGGCGCTCGAACGCGCGGCGCAGGCCAGGGGCGACGATGCCGCCCTCACGCGTGCCCGCGCCGACCTGGGCCGGATGCATGCGCAGGCGGCGGGCGACGCCATGTACAAGGCGCTGGCGGCCGGTGACGTGAAGACGGCCGTCGCGCAAGGCACCGAGGCCGTGCGCTGGGCGCCGGAGAACGCCGGCTACCGGCTGGTGCTGGTGCACGCGCTGCTGCGCGACATGCGCTACGCCGATGCGGACCGCGTCGCGACCGAGGCGCTGGCCCTGCTGCCGGAAAGCGCGGCGCCGCTGGCCTTGCGGGCCTACGCGCGCCAGGGACTGAACCGGCCGGCCGAAGCGGCAGCGGACGTCGACCGGGCGCTGCAGCAACGCGGCGTGTCCGCGGCGGCGCACCGGCAATTGCGCCTGCTCGCCGCGGATCTCGCGCTGGCGCAAGGCAATGGCCAGCGCGCGATGGACCTGCTGGCCGCCTTCCCCGCGAACGACGGCGATGCCGCCGCGCGGCGCGAACTCGCGCGCCAGCGCCTCGCCGGCATGGCGGGTGACTTCGCCTTGCGCGCGCCCGGCATCGACTGCAGCAACGTCGACGCCGCGCAGACCTGCACGCTGCAGGCCGCCGCATTGCCGCCCATGCCCGGTTTCGCCAACGCCACCGCCGCCTACCGCGCGCTGGAGCAGAAGGACGTGCAGCGCGCGCTGGAGCAGGCGCGCATCGCCACGAATGCGTCCCCCGGCAATCGCGACTGGCAGCTGATGCACATGAACGCCGCGCTCGCGGCCAACGAGAACGCGGAAGCGGAGCGGGCCGCGACCGCGGCGCTCGCGCTGCGCGCCGACGCCGCGACGCTGGCGCAGCGCTCCACGATCCGCCGCAGCCTGGGCGACGTCGCGGGCGCGAATGCGGATGCGGAAGCCGCGCTGCAATCGGGCGAGCTCCCGGTGACGACGCAGGCCGCGCTGCTGGCCGACCTGGGCCGCACCCGCGAAGCGCGCGAGCGCCTCGCCAGCGCGCCGGCCGAACAGGCCACGCCGCAAACCCGGCTCGACCAGGCCTACCTCTCCACGCGCATCGGCGATTCCGAAGGCGCGCGCCAGGCCTTCGCGGCGGCGGATGCGGCGGGCGGCCTGCCGCCCACGTCCTTGCTCGACGCCGGCTATGCCGCGATGAAGAGCAAGCACGACCAGGAGGCCATCGGCTACTTCCACCGCGCGATCGACGCCGTCAACGGCATGCAGCTGAAGCTGGATCCGCAGCTCGTGTACGACACGCGCCGTTCCGTCGCGGACCTGGAGCGGCGCTGGGGCGTGCTGGCATCGCTCACGATGCGCAACGCCGGCGGCGTGGTGCCGGGCATCGGCGTGGTGGGCGGGCCCACGGGCAGCCGCACCACGCAGGCGGGCGCGGAGGTGTACTACCGGCCCTGGGGCTGGCGCAACGGCGAGTTCGTCGAGTTCTTCGCGCGCGGCTTCATGACGCTGGACAGCCAGGCGAACGGCGACACCGGTTCCGACAGCTTCAGTGGCGCCCTGGGCGCGCGCTGGAAGCCCTTCTCCTCGCAGAACCTCGTGCTGTCCCTGGCCCGCGTGTTCGGTCCCAACGTCAACGGCGACTGGCTCGCGCAGGTGGGCTACTCGTACGACTACGGCAACGACCTGCGCGTCGACGTCCCGAGCTGGTGGACCCACCGCTTCTACGGCGAGGTGGGCCGCTACCTGGAAGAGGGCAACAACTACGGCCTGGCCTACCTCTACCTCGGGCGCCAGTACCTGGTGGGCAACAGCGGCCGCACGACGGTGTACCCGCACCTGTTCGCGGGCCTGGAGTACAACTCCGCGGACCTGGTGGAGAAGACCTCGTCGGGCGTCGGCCCGGGCATCAGCCTGCGGCACTGGTTCCGCGAGGACGTGTACACGGCGCCGCGCTCGTACTGGGACATCACGGCGCAGTACCGCTTCCGCACGTCCGGCGACGACCGCCTGAAAGGCTTCTACCTGAACGCCTTCCTGAATTATTGACCCACCCCCGAAGCGCCTGCGGCGCCTCCCCCTCAAGGGGGCGCCCCCAGCGGCCCGGCAAAGCCGGTTCCGCGGCGGCACTGGACCGGGGCGCTTCGTACTGTTCGAAGCACTGATGCGAACTCTTTTCTATGCATGCGCGGCCGCCGCGGCGCTGCTCGCGGGCTGCGCCAGCCAGGTCGTGCCTCCCATCGAGGGCGTGGTCTGGCAGATCGACAACGAGCACACGCGGCCCCAGGGCGACTGGGAGAAGCTGGGCGTGAAGCGGCTGCTGGTGCAGTGGACGGTGGTGGACAACCTCGCGTTCCTGCCCGGCACCGACGTGCCGCCCGGCGCGGCCATGCCGGACTGGCCGAAGATCGGCCAGCAGCCCTGGGCGCGCGAGGTGATCGTGGGGCTGGCGGGCCGCTTCGACGAGCGCGGCGCGCGCGGCGACCTGGAGAACCTGGTCGCCCAGTCGGCCAAGGTCGCCCGCACGCCGCCCCCCGTGAACGTAACGGGTTACTACTTCCCGATCGAGATCGACCCCACCTGGATGGAGGCCTACCGCCTCAAGACGCTGTTGAACCAGCTGCCCCGGCCGCTGTGGATCAGCGTCTACGACAGCGCCAACGTGGGGCCCGAGGAGCTGGCGCAGAGCCTCGTCGAATGGCTGCCCGAGGACGTGGGCGTGTTCTTCCAGGACGGAGTCGGCGTGCATGCGCGGGAGGCTTTCGTCGCGCGCCACTACATCAATGTCCTGGTGCGCCGCCTCGGGAAGGACAGGGTGCGCGTGATCGCGGAAGCGTTCCGTCCGCAGGTGGGCGGGGGCTTCCGCCCGGCGACGCTGGACGAACTGCGGCCGCAGCTCGCGACCTACCAGGGCCTGCCCATCTACCTGTTCGAAGGGCCGCGCTACGTCCCGCCGCAGCTGGTGCAAGGCCTGTCGGCAGCACAGAAGGAACGGTAGTCGCCGTCCTACAGCGGGACCGCCGCGATTCCTACCCGGCGCGCTCTGACGAGCTTCGTACAGTGCGACATCCCATGAAAAACTTGCTTACGCCCGGCAGCACCCTCGCAGTCGCGCTCCTGCTGGGCTGGGCAGGGGCGCACGGCCAGATGCTGGGCTCGCCGAATGCCGACGTGCTCATGGGCAAGCCGCTGGACATGTCGCTGCCGGCGCGCTTCGCTTCGCCGGACGCCGGGGACGAGTGCGTGCAGGCCGACGTGTTCTACGGCGAGTCGCGCGTGAACGCGGGCAACGTGCGCGCCACCGTCACGGGCCCGGCGGACCAGCGCCGCATCCGCGTGGAATCCACGGCGCCGATCGACGAACCGGTGGTGACGGTGTCGGTGCGCGCCGGCTGCCGCAACACCGTCACCCGCAACTACACGCTGCTGCCGGAGTACCCGTCCGAGACCCGGCTGGCCGCGCTCGACGCGCGCGCCGCCCTCGCTTCCGCGGCCGCGGCGGTGCCCCTGCGCATGGCCAACGGCACCGCGCCCAACACCTCGCCGCGCCGCCCGGCCGCCGGGCCCGCGATCGTCGCGCGTGCCGATGCCGCCACGCAGCCCGCCGCGGTCGCAACGCGCAATGCCCCTCCCGCGCGCGCCTTGCGCAAGGAGGCCCGCGCCACCGGCCCGCGCCTGCGCCTCGAGCCCGTCGACCTGCCGGAACGCGACGCCATCCTGCGCGTGAGCACCACGCTGGCGGAGCCCGATGGCGACGCTTCGCGCCGCGCGACCGCCGCCCTCCTGTGGCAGGCGATCAACGCCGATCCGGCCGAAGTGCTGCGCACCAGCCTCATGATCCAGAAGCTGGAACAGGAGCTCGCGCAGCTGCGCCAGAGCACCAGCCAGACGCGCGCGGAGATGGCGGCGCTGCGGCAGCGCCTGGACCAGGCGCAGCAACCCTGGTACGTGTCGCCGCTGGTGGTGCAACTGCTGGCGCTGCTGGTGCTGGCGGGTGCCGCGGCGGCGGGGCTGTTCTGGTATCGCACGCGCGACGTCAAGGTGCTGGGCGAGCCCTGGTACGTGCCGGGACCGGCCGCGAACGAACCCGAAGTGGCGAGCGCGACGGCGGACGTCGTGCACGAGGAGCCCGCGCGCGTCGAACCGGCCGTGGAAGCCGTGCCTTCGCAGCCGGTCGTGGCGCCCGTCGTGGCCGCGCCTATCGTCGCCGCTGCCGCCGCCGACGACGACGACCACAGCATCGACTTCGAACTGCCCGGGAAGCCCGCGGTGCGCAGCGTCCCGCGCGGCGACGGCGTCATGCGCGTCGAGACGCTCGCCGCGACCCTGGAAGAGGCCGATTTCCTGCGTTCGCTGGGCCTGCGCGGGGACGCGATGGACATCCTCAAGGCCTACCTGCAGGACAGCACGGGGCCGGCCCCGCTGGCCTACCTGGAACTGATGCGCCTGTGCGAAGAGGCCGAAGACCCGGCCGCCGTCGCCACAGTGCGCCGCCGCTACGCGCAGGTCTTCGGCGTCGAGGCGCCGCGGCTCGCGCAGATCACCGCGGAACACGGCATGGACACCATGCCCGACCTCAGCGCGCGCATCACGCGCAGCTGGTCCTCCGGCGAGGCGCTGCAGGTGATCGAGGAAGCGCTCTTCGTCGTGCCGACGCCGGCCGCGCCGCTGACGCTGCAGGCCGGCCGCGACCTGCTGGGCCTCTACGACCTGGCGCTCGTGCGCGCCGCCGAAGGCGGCATGCCGCAGCCGGCCGACGCGCCGCTCGCCCCCTGGGCGCATGCCGAGGACGCGCAGGCCGCCGCGCAGCAGATGGCGGACGCCGACGGCGGCCGCCACTTCGCCCTGGACGTCGACCTGACCGCGCCGGCGCCGCTCGAAGACACGACCGAATTCCAGCTCGAGCCGATGCTCGAACGCGTGAAGGAGTCCGCCCGCGAGCAGGCGGCGCGCGACCAGGCCGCCCGCGAAGAGGCCGCCCGCAAGGCGCGGGAAGAAGAAGATGCCTTCAGTGCCGCGGTGGCCTCGGAGCGCGCACCGGTGAGCCGATATTGAGAAAAGGAGGAGCGCACATGACGCTGGTGCAGCCCAGACCCGCAGGGGCCGACCGCACGGCGCCCCTCCTCGACGAGCTCACCCAGCGGCCGGAACGCATGGCGCGTCCCGCCTGGCTGTACACGGCGGCCCTGCAGCCCGCCGACGAGCCGCAGCGCATGTCGGAGCTGCGCGGCTTCGGCATCCTGGACACCGAACCCGACGAAGACTACGACCGCCTCGTGCAGCTCGCCACGGTGCTGTGCGGCGCGCCCATGGGCGCCCTGACGCTCGTCGACGGCGAGCGCCAGTGGTACAAGTCCCGCGTGGGTATCCCGGTGGCGCAGGTGGCCCGCGACAAGTCCTTCTGCGCGCACGCCATCCTCGACCCGGACCGCGTGCTGGAGATTCCCGACGTCGCGCGGCTCGGCTGGGCCGACCAGCAGCCCTGGGGTCCGCAAGGGCCGACGCTCGGCTTCTATGCGGGCGTGCCGCTGCACACGCGCGACGGCAGCGCCATCGGCACGCTGTGCGTGATGGACCAGGTGCCGCGCCGCCTCACCGAGACGCAGCGCGACGGCCTGGTCAAGCTGGCCAAGGCCGTCGGCAGCCTTCTGAGCCTGCGCCGGCAGCTGCGCATCGCCACCGAGACGGACCGGCTCACGGGCCTGCCCAACTGGTTCCACTTCGAGCACGAGTTCGACCACACCAAGCCCGCCTGCGGCATGGTGTGCTTCGTGCGGCTGAAGACGATCAATCAGATCAACTCGGCGCACGGCTTCCGCGTGGCCGATGCGCTGATCAAGCAGACGGCCGACCGGCTGCGCGCGTTCGAGCAGCGCGGCGCCTTCATCGGGCGCATCAAGCGCGGCCTGTTCATCCTCTTCTTCCCCGACGCGAAGCCGGGCGAGTTCGCGCAGAAGGTGGCGCCCGAGCTCGCCACGAGCCTGGGCAAGCCCTACGACGTGAACAACCTGTCGCTGGTCTGCCCGGTGAACCTCGGCTTCGCGGCGTATCCGGACGACGGCAAGTCGCTGGACGAGGTCGTCAACGCGGCGGACACGGCGCTGCAGGTCGCGATCGAGCGCGAGCAGTCGATGGCCTTCTTCGACCGCACGGTGGACAACGTGCTCAGCACGCACTTCCGCCTGGAGCCACAGCTGCGGCGCGCGCTGGAGAAGAACGAATTCGTCAACTTCTACCAGCCGAAGGTGGAGCTCGCCACGGGCCGCATCGTCGGCGTGGAAGCGCTGGTGCGCTGGATGGATCCCGCGCGCGGCCTGGTGCCGCCGGGCGAGTTCGTCCCGGCGCTGGAGACCACGGGCCTGATCGGCGAGGTCGCGCAGAAGATCATGGACCGCGCCATCGCCGACTGGCGGGGCTGGCGCGACGCGGGCCTCACGGCACCGCGCATCGCCGTCAACGTCGCGGCCGCGCAGCTGCGCAACGACGACTTCGTGCCGGCGCTGCAGCGTGCGCTGGAGGCGCTGCACGGCGACCCGTCCGCCATCAGCATCGAGGTGACGGAGAGCATCCTGATCTCGAACATGGAACGCGCGATCGAGGTGCTGCAGCAGGTGCGCGCGCTCGGCGTGCCGGTGGCCATCGACGACTTCGGCACGGGCTATTCCTCACTCGCGTACATCGTCACGCTCCCGATCGACGAACTCAAGATCGACCGCGCGTTCGTCAAGAAGATCACGGCGGACCCGGCGTATGAAGGCATCGTGCGCACCTGCGTCTCGCTGGCGCGGGGCCTGAACCTCAAGGTCGTCGCGGAAGGCGTGGAGACGGAGGCGCAAGCCACGAAGCTGCGCGCCCTCGAATGCGACCAGGCCCAGGGCTTCTTCTACAGCCCCCCGGTCCCGGCAGACCAGCTGGTGCGGATGCTGAAGAAGGGGCCGTTCACGGCCTGATCCGGCTCTCGCCGGTCTGATCAGGGCAGCAAAGTGAACCCTGATTCAAAGCGCGTTTTCCCCGATGACGCCAGCACCATCTGCAGGAAGCCCAGTGCTTCCAGTTGCCTTGAACGCTGGAGAGGGCCGACGTCGACTGCGCGAAGCCCCGCCGCTCGAATGATCTCCGCGAGTGCGATCTTCCCCTCGGCGTCGTCTCCCGCGAACAAGACTGTTGTCGCTGTGGTGCCATTCGTGCGGGTAATGAGCGTCTCCGCAAGATTCGCGTTGAACGCCTTCAGGACGGCGACGTCCCCGGGAAGCTGCTTCGCAAGTTCAAGAGCAGTGGAGGTGCCCACCAGAGCCTCTGGTTGCTCGTACGTGGTGAAATCGATGGTGTTGCTGATGTCGATGACGACCTTGCCGCCGAGCCTGTCCCGATAATGCCTCAAGATGTTCGGGTAGGCGCCATACGGGACTGCGAGCACGACAAGTTCCCCGGTCAGATCGTCGCCCAGTGCCGCATACCTGGCGTCGGGGTGATCCTTGGTGGCCTTGGCAGTGCGGTTGACCAGTTGGATATCCGCGCCCGCGAGTGCCGCGATGTTCGCGATGGCCGAACCCATCTTGCCGCGGCCGATGATGCTGATCGACGTCATATGGATCAAAGCCTCTTGAATCGTTCGAGTGCCTTCTCGGCCACCTTGAGCGCGTCGTAGTCGAAGACTGCCGCTCTGCGAAAGTCGCGTCCCGAAGCGAGGTCGACGTCACGCTTCCTGGTGTTGGTGAACTGCAATTGCGAATCGAACATTGCGCCGGCCCTGCGTGAACCCACCTGCAGGATCGTCGCACGCTGCATGCGAACGGCGGTGTAGCGCCTGAAAGCTTCCGGGATGTCGCTGGCACTTTCGGCCTGCTTCAGGAAGAAGGCCAGCGTGATGCAGTCCTCGAAGGCCTGGTTCACCCCCTGGCCCTGGTGCGGGACCATGGTGTGCGCTGCGTCGCCCAGCAGCGCGATCGGCCCTCGCGACCAATTGGTGAGGGGGTCGATGTCGAACAGGCCCCACCAGAAGGTCTCCTTGATCGCCGAGATGAACTGATGGACTTTGGGGTCCCAGGCTTGACGGCTGAATTCGGTCTTGATTTCGTCCACGTCCGCAGGCCCGGACCAAGGTCCCTTCAGCGGCCTGTCGCTGGGCACGCAAGCGACGTAGTTGTACAACTTGTGTTGCTGCAATGGATAGGTCATCAGGTGGCGGTCATTGCCTAACCACGTCTGACTGGTCCTGTTCCAGTCGTTGGGGAGATCGGAGGCATCGATCACACCCCGATACGCCATGAATCCGGAGTAGACGAACCGCGTGGGTTGCCCGACGGCCTTGCGCACCACGGAGCGGATCCCATCGGCGCCGATGACGGCATCAAAGTCTTCCTGCTTGCCGTTTTCAAAGTGAACGCGGACACGTGAATCCAGCATTTCGACCGTCTTCGCGCGATGGCGGAGCCGGATCGCCTCCGGATCCACCGCTTGCACCAGGATGTCGATCATGTCCGGCCTGTACATGCCGATGTTCTGGTACTGCTTCGATGTGTCTTCCCAGGCTGCGTCAGTCACCACGTTGCCCATCGCGTCCAGATAGACGCCGTGGCCATCCGGGATCGCTCCCGCGCGCTGCATCGGTTCGAGCAGCCCCAACTTGTCGAGGACCCGACTGCCATTGGGTGAAATGGTGACCCCCGCGCCCACCTCATCGTGCTTGTGTGATTGCTCGAACACGGTGGCATCGATCCCCGCGATCTTCTTCAGTGCAATCGCCGCGGAGAGCCCGCCCAAGCCTCCACCGATGATTCCAACCCTTGTCGACTTGCCTAGCATTCTGGCCCCTTTACTCATTCATGCGGTCCGGCGAAACCAGGATCAGCGATCCATTCTAGGAGTCGCGCACTCACCGAGAAACCCGCGCCGGGAGACACACAGTTCCGATTTCTGGACAATTGGCGCGCCGCGATCGTGACACCTGTGTCCGCTGAACTTCAGTGGGCGTCCTGTTCGCGGGCACCAGGATCACCGGCGTCCACCGTCCAGCGCAGCGACGGATTGTTCGAATTCCGGAACACAGTAGCCAGATTTGTGCGTTGACCCACATCAACATGCTTTCTAGGATCGACGCAGACCCCGCGAGAGATCGCGCGTGCGGGGCGCCGTGATTTCCTCATGCCAGGAGCACAACATGACCGTTTCCCGTCGCCAGTTCATCCAGGCTTCCGCCGCCGCCGGCGGTGCGCTCGGCGGCTTCCCACTGCCGGCATGGAGCCAGAGCCTCGAGAGCGCAAAGGTCGTGATCGGCTTCGCGCCGGGCGGCACTGTCGACACCGCAGGGCGCCGCGTTGCCGAGAAGCTCGCACCGGGTTATGCAAGGACGGCGATTGCGGAGAACAAGACCGGAGCAGGCGGCCAGATCGCAGTGCAGGCCGTGAAGGCTGCGCCGCCCGATGGAAGCACGCTGCTCATTACACCGACGTCGCCGGTGTCGCTGCACCTGTTCACGTACAGGAAGCTGCCGTACGACCCGGTCGCTGACCTGACGCCGGTGTCCGGTGCGGCTTCGTTCGACTACGCACTGGCGGTCGGGCCGAAGGTCCCCGCGGACGTGCGGACAGTCCCGGAGTTCCTTGCGTGGTGCAAAGCCAATCCGGCGGATGCGAATTTTGGCTCGCCGGGTTCGGGCTCTGCTCCCCACTTCCTCGGCTCGGGGCTGGCAAAGGCGTCGCAGGTGGACCTTCGCCACATTGCGTTCCGCGGTTCGCAGCCGGCGATCGTCGACATGCTGGGTGGACAGATCGCCGCGGTCGTCGGCCCCACCGGTGAGTTCATGCCGAACGTGCAGGCGGGCAAGCTGCGGCTGCTCGGCACCAGCGGTACGCGGCGAAGCAGGTTCACACCCGAGGTCGCCACATTCGTGGAACAGGGCTTTCGCGACATCGGCTACACCGGCTGGTTCGGCTTCTACGCGCCCGCGAAAACACCCAGCGACATCGTGCAGCGCGCCAATGCGGCGATTCGCGCGGCATTGGCCGCACCGGAAACAGTGAACAGCTACGCGACGTTCTTCATGGAGCCGATGCCTGCCGCACCCGAGCAGCTCGCTGCAATGCTCAGGACGGAAACCAACTTCTGGAACAGTCTCGTGAAGACCGTCGGCTTCACGCCGGAGGGGTGATCAGCAGGGCGGTTGGCTCGCATCCATCCCTCAGCCAGTCTCCACGCTCACCCGCGAAGCGCGACTCAGGTGTGTACGCACGGCGCGATGCCCTGGGTTCCCGCCTTCGCGGGAATGACGAGGGGGAGCGGGAATGACGAGCGGGGGCGGGATTGACTCCTCAGGCCACCTTCACCAGCTCGAACAACACCGTCGGCGGCAATTCCGCGGTGAGCTGTTCGCGCCCCACCTTCGGCGTTTCGAAGCGGTCGAAGCCGCTCAGGTGGAAGGAAGGCAGGTCGCGCGTGATCTCCACCAGCGGGCAGCGCTCCTCGCCGCCCAGCACTTCCTGGCGGAAGCGCGCGATCTCGTCGGCCGGGACGTCCCAGGCGGTCACCAGGACGTTGGGCCTGGTCTCCCGCATCACGGCACGCGCCTGCGCGGCGTCGGCCGCGGGAAGGGCGTCGATGCCCATCTTGCGCAGCGAGTCGATGGCTTCGCCGCGGATCTTCTCGTCCTTCGCGATCACGAGCACCCAGGTCTCGCGCAGCGGCGCGGCCTCGTCGCCGGAACCGGTGAGTTCCAGGCAGGCCATGCCTTCGGTGCTGAGGAAGGTCTTGGGGAAGTCGATCGTGAGCAGCGCCGCGCCGTTCTCGCGCGTGCGCGTGACTTCGAGGCTGGAGGACGCGGCGATCTGCCGCAGCAGCATCCAGTGCAGGCCGTCGTTCAGCCGGCGGCCGCGCGGGCGCACCGTCCAGCCCACGCCGTTCGGGTGCGCGGCATGCGCGGGCGCCGGCGTGGTCACGCGCACCTTCAGCTGTGCGGGGCCGGGGAAGTCCGCGGGCGAGAGCATCACGTGGATCTGCTTGCTGAAGCTCATGGCCCAGTCGAGGATGGCGTTCACCAGGCTGATGGCCACGGGCGGGTCCAGCAGCACGTCGACGCCCTGCAGCTCCGAACTGACCGTCACGCCGGCGGCCTCGATCTCGTCGGCGCGATCGTGCAGCACGTGGCGCACCAGGTCCGACAGGTCCACGCGCTCGCGCGCCTGGCGGATGCGGCCGCCGGCGAGGCGCGTGATCTGCTGCGCGCGCAGGCTCGTGCCGCGCAGCTGGTGCATCGCATCGCTCAGCGCCTTGGCCTCGCTGCGGCGCAGGCGCCCGGCGCCCACGAGGTAGTTCAGTGCGCGCAGCAGCAGGTTGCTGCTTTCCACGGCCTGCTCGGAGAGGGCCGCCACGAGGTTGGGCCACTGCTGCGACATGGACCACGGAATGTTGGGATCCGTCGGCACGAAGCCGCCGGCGCCGTCCGACCAGCGACGTCCGAGTTGCGGGGCGCTGCTCGCGGGCGCTTCGGGCTGCGCGGGGGCGGCCTCCGGTTCGACCAGGGAGAGGCCGGGGAATTCGAGGGCGTTGCTCATAGGGAACCTCCGGAGGGGGTGAGGGGCGCCGGGGCGGAGTTCGCGCCCATCAGCGTGCACTGGTGGGAGCAGTAGTCCACGAGGGCGTCGATTTCAGTGGACTTGTCGAAGACGGCGTCGACACCGAGCTGCGCGCAGCGCTTGCGCACGCTCGCATTGACGTAGTTGCTGAACACGATGATCTTCTGCTCGGGCCGCGCGCGCTGCACGTGCTGCACGAGGCGCATGCCGCTGCCGCCCTTGAGGAACAGGTCCACGATCAGCATGTCCCAGTCGTTCTGCGCCGCGATCCACGCGAGCGCGCCTTCCTCGGTGGCGGTACCGCCCACGACCTTCACGCACGTCAGCTCCTCCAGGGCCCCTACCAGGTTCTCCTGAATCTCTGCGTTGTCCTCGACGACAAAGACGGCAAGTTGCACGGAAGCTCAATCGGTAAAGGTCGGTTTCAAGGCGTAAGGCACTCTAGCCCCTGAGGTACGCGGGCCGTTCCGGGAAGCGCTCGCGTTTGCGTGTAGGAGGGTGCCTACGGGCAGCCCCAGAGCTTGCGCACGCAACGTAAGATGCGCGACAAGGAAAGACATGGACCCGGTGACCGCGCACAACCCAGCCAGCCTGCTGCAGCTCGTCGAACGCAGCGCTTTCGTGGGGTTCTGGCGTCGCGACGCACGCCGCCGCACCCTGTACTGGTCGCCGCAGATGGCCCGCCTGCACGGCGCGCCCGACGACTACACGCCCACCTTCGAGGCCGCGCTTTCGCACTACGCGGACGAACACCGCACCGAACTCGCCGCACGGCTTCGTGCCTGCGAGGAGCAGGGCGAGACCTTCGACGTGGAGGTGCAGCTGCAGTCGCTGCAGGGCCGGCGCACGTGGGTGCGTTGCGTGGGCCAGCCCGTGCGCGACGACGCCGGCGCGATCGTCGGCAGCGAAGGCATCGTGCAGGAGATCGCGCCCGCGGGCTACGCCGAAGGCACGCTGCTGCGCCACACCGTGAGCATGGGCGGCGCCCTCGGCAGCGGCGAGGCGTTCGTCACCGTCGACAAGCAGGGCCGCATCAGCTATGCGAACGAGCAGGCGCAACACCTGCTCGCGGCGGGCGGCGAGCCGCTGATCGGCCGCAAGATCTGGACCTTCTTCCAGAAGCGCGTGCGGCTCGGCCTCGAGGAGCGCTTCGTGCAGGCGCTCGAGAGGCGCGAGGCGCTCGAACTGGAGGAACTCGACGCCCAGGTCGCGCACTGGCTGGAGCTGCGGGGCTTTCCCTTCGGCGCGGGGCTGGCCCTGCACCTGCGCGACGTGTCCTCGCGCCGGCGCGCGCAGCAGCACCTGACGCTGCTCGAAGGCAGCATCGCGCGCCTGAACGACATCGTCATCATCACCGAGGCCGCGCCCTTTCGCGCGCCGGGGCCGCGCATCGTGTTCGTCAACGAGGCGTTCGAGCGCCGCACCGGTTACACACGTGACGAGGTGATCGGCCATTCGCCGCGCCTGCTGCAGGGCCCCGACACGCAGCGCGCGCAGCTCGATCGCATCCGCTCCGCGCTTGAGCAGTGGGAGCGCGTGCGCGTCGACCTGATCAACTACACCAAGGCGGGCGAGCCGTACTGGGTGGACCTCGACGTGTCGCCGGTCTGGGACGAGACGCGGCGGCTCACGCACTGGGTCGCCGTCGGCCGCGACATCACCGAGCGCAAGCGCGACGAGGAGAAGATCCAGTACCTCGCGTTCTACGACCCGCTCACGCAGCTGCCCAACCGCCAGATGCTGCTGGATCGGCTGCGCGAAGCGGCAGGGGAGAGCGGGCACCCGCGCGAAGGCGCGCTGATGTTCATCGACCTGGACAACTTCAAGGTGCTCAACGACACGCTGGGCCACCAGAAGGGCGACATGCTGCTGCAGCAGGTGGGCCGGCGGCTGCGCAACTGCGTGGCGAAAGGCGACATCGTCGCGCGCCTCGGCGGCGACGAATTCGTCGTGCTGATCGAGAACACGCCCGAGAAGCCGCTCGACCCGCTGACCGCCGCCCGCGTGGTGAGCCAGCGCATCCTGGACGCCCTCGGCGAGCCCTACGTGCTGCCCGGCTACCTGCACCACAGCACCTGCAGCGTCGGCGTCACGCTCTTCGGCAAGACGGCGTCCACTTCCACCGAACTGCTGAAGCAGGCGGACCTGGCGATGTACCAGGCCAAGGCCGCGGGCCGCAATGCGGTGCGCTTCTTCGATCCCGAGATGCAGGCCGTGGCGACGGAGAACGCGGCGCTCGCCGCCGACCTGCGCCAGGCGTGGCGCGACAACCACCTGAGGGTCGAGTACCAGCCGCAGGTGGGCATGGACGGCCGCATGACGGGCGTCGAGGCCCTGCTGCGTTGGGAACATCCGACGCGTGGCATCGTCGGCCCGGACCAGTTCATCCCCACCGCGGAAGAGACGTCGCTGATCATCCCGATCGGCCACTGGGTGCTCGAGGCGGCGTGCGCACAGCTCGCCGTGTGGGCGCAGCGGCCCGACCGTGCCCACCTCAGCATCGCGGTGAACGTCAGCGTGCGGCAGTTCCGCCATCCCGAGTTCATCGACGAGGTGGTGAGCTGCGTGAAGCGGTCCGGCATCCGGCCCGAGAAGCTCAAGCTGGAGCTCACCGAGAGCCTGCTCGCCGACAACCTCGACGCCACCATCGCCAAGATGCGCAACCTCAAGGACATGGGGGTGCGCCTCTCGGTGGACGACTTCGGGATCGGCTATTCGTCGCTGTCGTACCTGAAGCGCCTGCCGATCGACGAACTCAAGATCGACCGGGGCTTCATCAAGGACATCCTCACCGACGGCAACGACGCCGCCATCGCGGGCACGATCATCGGCCTGTGCCGCAACCTGGGCCTCGAGGTGATCGCCGAAGGGGTGGAGACGGAGGAGCAGCGCGCCTTCCTCGCGCGCCAGGGCTGCCACCGCTACCAGGGCTACCTGTTCTGCCGGCCGCTGCCGCTGGAGCAGCTGGAGGCCTTCATCGAGGCGGCGGGCGCCGCCCCGTCCCTCACACCGGAACCATCGTCAGTGGAGTCGTGATCACGGCGCGCGGCAGGCGCAGGATGATCGCCTGGCCGCTGCGCAGCAGTTCCACGCCGTGCTCCTGCGCGAGTGCCTGCACTTCCACCCAGGACAGCGGCGCGTCCCCGGCTTCGTGCAGCTGCGTGAAGGTGCCTTGCGGCTGCGGCTGGTACTCCACCGCGATGACGCCGTGCGACGAAGACTGCTCGGTGCGCACCGCGACTTCGCCCGGGGCGGGCGCCGCATCGGTGAGGGTGAGGATCGCGGCGGCGAGCAGGAAGCGCAGGGCGCTGCGCGAGACGTCGAACTCGCCGTCGCCCAGTTCCATGCGGAGGTCGAAGCCGCGGAAGTTCAGGCTGGTGGAGAGCAGGCGCACGATCTCGGTGGCGCCTTCGCGCAGGGTGATCGTGTCGTCTTCCGCGGGCTCCATCCACGTGCACACTTCCAGGCAACGGGCCACGGCCTGGCGCGAGAGCCGGTTCAGCTTGGAGACGGAGCCGGCGAGGTCGTCGCTGGCGACGGCGCCGCGCTCCATGCGCGCGCTCAGCGCTTCGGCCATCATGCCCAGCGACTGCAGGTGCACCACCATGTCGTGCCTCAGCGGCGGCGTGAGGCGGCGCAGGATGTCGTGCTGCGCAGCACGCGCGAGGCTGCGTTGTCGCTGGGGCGAGGCGTCCATGGCAGGGGGCGGCAGGGCTCCGGCGGACGTGACGATGGGGTTCTCGATGGCCAACACTGCTAAGGTTTGAAGCGTTCAGGTTGGAAGCGAGTCTCGGATGCGGGTTCCCCGCGCCGTGTCAGGGGGTCCCGGGGCGCCATGTAGGACGCGTGCCCCACCCCGTGTGGCCCGCGCTGTCGGTTGTGCTGTAATTTTGGCTTATGCAGCCTTCCGCGTCCCTTTCCCTGCCCTCCGACGACAGTGCCGCCGCGCGCCTGGCGGGCCTGCTCGATTCCGCGATGGACGGAATCATCAGCGTGGACGACACGCAGCGCATCGTCATCTACAACCGTGCCGCGGAGCGCATGTTCGGCTGGAAGTCCGATGAGGTGCGCGGCAAGTCGCTGGACCTCCTGATTCCCGAGCGCTACCGGCGCGGCCACGGCCAGCAGGTGCGGCGCTTCGGCGCCACCGGCACCACGTCGCGCCGCATGGGCGACAACACCGTGCTCTATGCGATGCGCAAGGACGGCAGCGAGTTCCCGATCGACGCCTCGATCTCGCAGCTGCAGACGCCGGAGGGCAAGCTCTACACCGTGATCCTGCGCGACGTGACCGAGCGCGTGCGCGCGCGCGAGGAGCTGGCCAACTTCGCGGCCGAATCCGCCGGCGTGCGCGAACAGGAGAAGTCCCGCATCGCCCGCGAGCTGCACGACGAGCTCGCGCAATCCCTCACGGCGCTGAAGATGGACACCATCTGGCTGCGGGACCACGTACCCGCCGGCGATGCCGCGGCGCACGACAAGATGGCCCAGATGCTGGCGCTGCTGGATTCCTCGGTCGCGGCGGTGCGGCGCATCGCCGCGGACCTGCGGCCGCTGGTCCTCGACGACCTGGGCCTGGTGCCGGCCATCGAGTGGGTGGTGCAGAGCTTCACGCAGCGCAGCGGCGTGCCGTGCGAGCTGGACCTGGACGAGTCGCTGGAACTGAAGGAGCCCTACGCCACGGGCGTGTTCCGCATCGTGCAGGAGTCCCTGAACAACGTCGCGAAGCACGCACGCGCCACGCGCGTGCGGGTGGTGCTGCGCCCCGCGGGCGAGCACCTGCTGCTGCGCGTGGAGGACGACGGCATCGGCTTCCGCCTGGGCGCGCCGCGCCCGCCGCAGTCCCTGGGCCTCGTCGGCCTGCGCGAACGCGCGCAGCTGCTGCGCGGCGAGGTGCGCGTGGAAAGCAGCCCCGGCGCGGGCACCCGCGTGGAAGCCCGCATTCCCCTGGTTCCCGAAGGAACGCCATGACCGTCCGCATCGTCCTGGCGGACGACCACGCCATCGTCCGCGAAGGCCTCAAGCGCATCGTTTCCGACGTCGAGGACTTCACCGTCGCCGGCGAGGCCGCGGACGGCACGGACGTGATGCGCATCGTGCGCAGCCTGGAGTTCGACGTGCTGGTGCTGGACCTGTCGATGCCGGGCCGCAGCGGCATGGAGCTGATCAAGCTGGTGAAGGCGGAGAAGCCGCGCCTGCGCATCCTCGTGCTGAGCATGCACCAGGAGACGCAGTACGCGGTGCGCGCGATCAAGTCCGGCGCGAGCGGCTACCTCACGAAGGAAAGTGCCCCCGCGCAACTGGAACAGGCGATCCGCAAGATCGCAGGCGGCGGCGCCTACATCAGCGCCGAAGTCGCGGAGCAGCTCGCCCTCGGCGCCATGCCGGGCAGCGACGCGCCGCCGCACGAGACGCTCTCGGACCGGGAGTTCGAAGTCTTCCGGCTACTGGTGGCGGGCGAGGCCGTGTCCGATATCGCGGCCAAGCTCAACCTGTCGGTGAAGACGGTGAGCACGCACAAGTCGAACCTGATGCAGAAGATCGGGTTGACGAACCAGACGGAACTGGTGCGCTACGCGATCAAGCACGGGCTGGTGGATCTCTGACTTCCTCCACCACTTCGAACTCCATCACGCAATCCCCCCGCAAGGCATGCACGGTCATGCGGTTGCGGGTGTCCGCCACGTAGCTCTGGGACGGCCGCAGGAACACGTCGCGCGGGTCGCCGTCGTGCGTGATCCACGCTTCCCCGTTGCGGCAATGCACCGTCACCGTGCCGGGCAGCGGCGCGACCTCGCGCGTGGCGCCTTGCCGCACCTGGGCGAAGAAGCGGCGCGTGATGTGCCGGGGCCGCGGCGGTGCCAGGCCGAAGAGGCGGGCGATGTCGGGCAGGCTGGGCAGGGCGGTTTCCATGGGTGGCGATCATCGGGGCGCGGCGCAGCCCATCCAGTCGGACGGCCGCGCCAGCCGCTGTAGTCGGCCGCCTGCGGCGCTCCGGGTGCGTAGTCGCCGTGCGCCCGCAGGGCGCGGCAAAGCCTCAGCGCCGTCGCGCGGCCGTCCTACAGTCGCGCCAAGCTCGGCCCTCCTAGATTCGTGCACCACCAGGAAGAGAGCACCATGAAGGAACGCATCGAGGGAGCATCCGCGGGCATCGGCGACCGGCTGCGCCGCATCGGCCGCTGGATCCGCCGGCACCCCGTGAAGACCGTTGCGGCCGTGCCGCTCGCGCTTGCCGTCTACGTGGCGGCGCTGTACCCGTTCACGCCGAGCATCGGCGACATCCGCAAGTCCAAGCAGGAGTCCCCCTCGGTCGTGCTCTCGGCGGACGGCAAGGAACTGGCCGTCTTCAAGCGCGCCAACCGCGACTGGGTGAAGCTGGAGGACATCTCGCCCAAGGTGACCGAGGCGCTGCTCGCCACCGAGGACAAGCGCTTCTACGACCACCACGGCATCGACCTCGTGCGCACGGCCAAGGCGGTGGTGAACACGCTCACCGGCGACGTCGAGGGCGGCTCCACCATCACGCAGCAGCTCGCCCGCAACCTGTACCCGGAGGAGATCGGCCGGGAGCAGACGGTCACGCGCAAGATCAAGGAAGCGATCACCGCGCTGAAGATCGAGGCGATCTACAGCAAGGACGAGATCCTGGAGACCTACCTCAACTCGGTCTCCTTCCTCTACAACGCGTGGGGCATCGAGATGGCTGCACGCACCTACTTCGGCAAGTCGGCGAAGGAGCTCGACGAGCTGCAGGCCGCCACGCTGATCGGCATGCTGAAGGGAACCGCGTACTACAACCCGGTGATCAACCCCGACCGCGCCGTGCAGCGCCGCAACACGGTGCTGGCGATGATGGTGAAGGAAGGCAAGCTGCCCGAAGCGCGCTACGAGCAGCTGAAGGCGCAGCCGATGAAGCTGGACTTCGAGCGGCCCGAGGAGAACACCGGCCCCGCCCCGCACCTGGCCGAATACCTCAAGCGCTGGCTGCTGGAATGGGCGGACCGCCACGACTACAACATCTATGCCGACGGCCTGGTCGTGAAGACCACGATCGACTCGCGCCTGCAGGCGATGGCCAACCAGGCGGTGGAGCGCCAGACCCGGGCGCTGCAGGCGGTGGCGGACGTGGAGTGGAGCAAGAGCGGCCTCGCGGGACTGGGCAGCGACACCGCCGCCTATGTCGCGGCGCGCAGCCGCGTGTCGCCCTTCGAGTACTTCTGGAACAGCAACCAGGGCGTGGTGAAGTCCTGGATCAAGGAGTCGCTGGAGTACAAGCAGGCCCGCGACCAGGGGCTGGACGAAGCCGCAGCCATCAAGCAGCTGCAGGGCAACGCCGAATTCATGCGCGACCTCCGCAAGCAGAAGACGATGCTGCAGGCGGGCTTCCTCGCCATCGAGCCGGGCAGCGGCGCCATCCGCGCCTGGGTGGGCAGCCGCGACTACAACGACGACAAGTTCGACCACGTGCAGCAGGCGAAGCGCCAGCCCGGCTCCACCTTCAAGCCCTTCGTGTACGGCGCCGCCTTCGAGCAGGGGCACCAGCCGAACGAGACGCTGATGGACGAGCCCGTGGCGATCCAGATCGACCGCAAGCAGGTCTGGCGCCCGGGCGACGTGGAAGGCTCGCCGACCAACCAGCCGATGACGCTGCGCGAAGGACTGGCGCGCTCCAAGAACACGATCACGGCGCAGCTCATGATGCAGGTCGGGCCTTCGCGCGTCGCCAGCCTGGCGCGTGCCATGGGCGTGCGCCAGAGCAAGCTGAACGAAGTGCCTTCGCTCGCCCTCGGCACCAGCCCGGTCACGCTGAAGGAAATGGTGACCTCCTTCGCCACCATCGCCAACAGCGGCAACTACGTGGAGCCGGTCGTCGTCACGGCGGTGGAGGACCGCAGCGGCAACGTGCTGGAAAGCTTCGGCCGCGGCGCGTCCGAGCAGGCGCTGTCCACGCAAGCTGCGCAGACGCTGCTGGACGTGCTGCGCGGCACCGTCGAATACGGCACCGCCGCCGGCCTGCGCCCGCGCTTCGGCCTCTCCGGCGACCTCGCCGGCAAGACGGGAACGACCCAGGACAACACGGACGGCTGGTTCATCCTGATGCATCCGCAGCTCGTGGCCGGTGCCTGGATGGGATTCAACGACAACCGCGTGACCATGCGCAGCTCCTACTGGGGCCAGGGCGCGCACAACGCGCTGTTCGTGGTCGGCGACATGATGCAGCAGGCGCAGAAGGCCGGCGTGATCGACACCAAGGCCACCTTCGCCGCGCCGCGCCTGCGCGACCAGGAAAAGCCGCTGATGGACCGCATGGGCGACTGGTGGAACAGCGTGTTCAACTCGGCGCCGTCCGCGGCCGACCCGCAGGTGGCCACCGTGCCGGAGGTGAAGCTGCCGGAGATCAGCCTGGAGCCGCCGAAGCTCGAGCCGCCGCCGCGCACGCTGGACATGGCGCAGACGCCCGCATCGCCGGTGGTGACGCCGGACGCGCCGGTGATCGCCTCGGATTCGCAGCGCGTGCCGTCCTTCCCGCGCCCGCTGGAGCCCACCCGTCCCATCGAGACGGTGCCCGGCACGCAGGTGTACCGCAGCCCCGATCCGTCCACGCGCCTGCCGGATCCCTCCGCGCCTGCGGACGTGGTGCGCGCGCCGGCGCAGACGGCCCGCGTGGCGCCGCCGACGTCGACGTACACGGCGCCGACGTACACCGCGCCGACGAGCAGTGGCACCGCGGCGATGGGCGCAGCTTCCGCAAGCGGCAGCAGCAGCACGCCCGTAGCGCGCGAGTCGACGGCTTCCCCGCCGCGGCCGCCCGCGCCCGCGAGCGGCAGTTCGCGGGACGGCACGGTCACGCTCTCGCGGGACAGCGCGACGACGATCACGGTCCCGCGCGAGATGCCGCGGCGCGAGACGCGCCAGGTGCCGATCATCGACGGGGATGCGGCGGGGAACGTGGGGCCCAGCGTCTCGGCGCCGGCGTCCCCGGCTCCCGCGGCGATGGGATCGGTCGGCGAGGCGTCGGGGAGCGCCACCGAATGACCGTAGGCTGGGTTTCGCGGAGCGAACCCCAGCTTCCTGCGCAGCAGGGCGATCTTGCTGGGGTCGCTGCGCGAACCCAGCCTACAGGTCCCGTCGAGGGCAAACGAAAAGAGCCGGGTGACCCGGCTCTTTTCCTTCATGCGGACGGCGTTCAGCGATCCAGGTCCTTCTTGTCGATCTCGCGATCGAGCTCGCGCTCTTCGCGGATGTCGTCCTTGGCGTCGCCCACTCGCTGCTGCAGCTTGCCCTTCAGCTCGCGCGCATGGCCCTTGACCTCGAGCGACTTGTCGCCCGTCATGCGGCCGACGCGCTCCTTGATCTCGCCGGTCACCTCGTTCGTGGCGCCCTTGATGTGGTCTTTGTTCATGGGATCTCCTTTCGTACTGGGATGCTTCCCATCTTGGGACGCCACCCGCGCCGAGGTAGACCCGGGGCGCCGCACTTGGCGTGCGGACCCTCCTACAGCCGAGGACGCTACTGCAAGGCGCCTTCGGCGCGCTGGCTGTTCCACCAGGCCATCAGCGCCCGGAAGTTGCCGCCGAACTGCTGGCTCAGCAGCGCTTCGTAGCCGAACGAGCACACGGCGGCCGAGCCGAAGTCCAGCAGGTGGCGGTTGGCCGCTTCGGCGCGGCGGGGATCAGCCGATTCCCACGCGCGGGTCGGCGAAGCGCTAGAAGCTGCCGCCCGGCTGCGCGAGCACGCCGCGCAGGCGCTCGACGTCGACGATCTTCACCTGGCGCTGGTGCACCTCCAGCATGCCTTCCTCGGCGAAGCGAGAGAAGGTGCGGCTGACCGTCTCCAGCTTCAGCCCCAGGTAGCTGCCGATCTCCTGGCGCGTCATGCGCAGCACCAGCTCGGACCGCGAGAAGCCGCGCGCCTGCAGGCGTTGCACGAGGTTGAGGAGGAAGGCCGCGACACGTTCCTCGGCGCGCATGGTGCCCAGCAAGAGCATCACGCCGTGCTCGCGCACGATCTCGCGGCTCATGACGCGGTGCAGGTGGTGCTGCAGTGCGCCCACCTCGCGCGAGAGCTCGCCGATGCGGTCGAAGGGCAGCACGCACACTTCGGCATCCTCCAGCGCCACCGCGTCGCAGGTGTGCTGGTCGTTGACGATGCCGTCCAGCCCGACGATCTCTCCTGCCATCTGGAAGCCCGTCACCTGGTCGCGGCCGTCTTCGGCGGTGACGCAGGTCTTGAACACGCCGGTGCGGATCGCATAGAGCGCGTGGAACTTCTCGCCCGTGCGGAACAAGGGCGTCTTGCGCTTGACCTTCCGGCGGGTGGTGATCAGCTGGTCGATGCGCGACATCTCGTCGTCGGACAGGCCGACCGGCATGCACAGCTCGCGCAGGCTGCAGTTGGAACAGGCGACCTTCATGCCGGAATGGCTCAGCGGCGCGGGCTTGGTCTCGGACTCGGGCAGGATGGAGGTCACGGCAGGTCGGTGGGTGGTTCTGATCTGAATCAAATTGTCCGGGGCGACGGACGGCGCCGGTTGACACAGGTCAAGCGGGGCGGACCTTGCGGCGCGCACCATGGGGCCCAGACGCAAGAACACCCGCCATGAACTCCCCGATCACCCCCGAACTCCTGCGCCAGTACGACGTGCCCGGCCCCCGCTACACGTCCTATCCCACCGCGGATCGCTTCGTCGAGGCCTTCGGCCCCGGCGACTACGGCCAGGCGCTCACGCAGCGCCGCGAAGGCCCGGCCGCCATGAGCCTGCCGCTGTCGCTGTACGTGCACATCCCCTTCTGCGAGTCGCTCTGCTACTACTGCGCCTGCAACAAGATCATCACCAAGCACCACAGCAAGGCCGCGAGCTACCTGCGCTACCTGTCGCAGGAGGTGGAGCTGCACACGGCGGTGCTCGGGACTTCGCAGCCGGTCAGCCAGCTGCACCTGGGCGGCGGCTCGCCCACCTTCCTGTCGGACGACGAACTGCGCGAGCTCATGGCCATGCTGCGCCGGAACTTCGCCGTGGCGCCCGGCGCCGAGTGCTCCATCGAGATCGACCCGCGCACGGTGACGGCCGAGCGCCTGCAGGTGCTGGCCGACCTGGGTTTCAACCGCATCAGCTTCGGCGTGCAGGACTTCGACCCCGAGGTGCAGAAGGCCGTGCACCGCGTGCAGCCTTACGAGCAGGTGGCCGCGCTGATGGCCGACGCCCGCCGCATCGGCTTCGACTCCATCAACGTCGACCTGATCTACGGCCTGCCGCGGCAGACGCCGGAGTCCTTCGCCCGCACGCTGGCGCAGGTGTCCACGCTGCGGCCGGACCGCATCGCCCTGTACGGCTACGCGCACCTGCCGGAGCGCTTCAAGCCGCAGCGCCGCATCCTCTCGGCCGAACTGCCGGCGGGCGGGGCCAAGATCAACATGCTGTCGTCGGCGCTCGCGGCCTTCCTGAGCGCGGGCTACGTCTACATCGGCATGGACCACTTCGCGCTGCCGGGCGACGCGCTCGCCGTGGCCAAGCGCCAGGGCCGGCTGCACCGCAACTTCCAGGGCTACAGCACGCACGCGGACTGCGACCTGATCGGCCTGGGCGTGTCGGCGATCGGCAAGGTGGGCGCCACCTACAGCCAGAACGCCAAGACGATGGAGGAGTACTGCGACCTGCTGGACCAGGGCAAGCTGCCCGTGGTGCGCGGGCTGGCGCTCTCGCGCGACGACCTCGCGCGGCGTGCCGTGATCATGGCGCTCATGTGCCAGGGGCAGCTGGTGTTCGAGTCGATCGAGCTCGCCTGGCTGCTGGACTTCCGCCAGTACTTCGCGGCCGAGATGGAGCAGATGAAGGAACTTCAGGCGCAGGGGCTCGTCGCCATCGACGACACCGGCATCCAGGTCACGGCCAAGGGCTGGTTCTTCGTGCGGGCCGTGGCCATGCAGTTCGACAAGTACCTGCAGGCCGACCGCAACCGCGCCCGCTTCTCCCGCATCATCTGATGACCCTCACGCTCGCGGGCACGGCCTTCCTCATGGGCCTCGTGGGGGGACCCCACTGCCTGGCCATGTGCGGCGCGGCGTGCGGCGGCGTGGTTCGTGCCGCCGGCGCCCAGCCGGTGCGCGGGATGTGGACCTTCCAGGGCGGGCGCCTGGTCGGCTATTCGCTGGCGGGGGCGGCGGCGGGGCTCGCGGTCCAGAGTTTCGCGTGGCTGTCCTCGAACACGGCGGCGCTGAAGCCGGTGTGGACGCTCTTCCACGTGATGGTGCTGCTCTGGGGCCTGATGCTCCTGGCGAAGGCGCGGCAGCCGGCCTGGGTGGAGAGCGCCGGGCGCGGCGTCTGGTCGCGCGTGCGGCCGATGGCGCAGCGGCGCGGCGGCCTGCTCGCCACGGGCGCGTTGTGGGCCTTCATGCCTTGCGGGCTGCTCTATTCGGCGCTGCTGGTCGCCTCGCTCTCGGGCGGGGCGCTGGAAGGGGCGCTCTCCATGGCCCTGTTCGCGATCGGCAGCGGCATCTCGCTGGGCCTCGCGCCCTCGGCGCTGCGCAAGCTGCAGGAACTGGGCAACCGCCTGCGCAAGGACTGGGGCACCCGCATCGCCGGCGGGCTGCTGGCCCTCACCGCCGCGTGGGCGCTGTGGATGGACCTGGCGCACCGCATCGCCCAGTGGTGCGGGATCGGTTGAGCTGAGGGCGCGCGACTGGCATTGCGCGCGCCCGGAGACCACAATCCGCAGCGACGCGTCGCCACGACGCGAGGGGAGGGCGCCATGTCCGACAACCCTGCTGCCGCCGACCCGGTCACCGTCGCCCTGACCGGCATGTTCCCCGCGATGGTGCTGCTGGCCGCGCTGCTGTCGTATCCCGTCGCGCGCTGGCTCCTGGCGCTCTATCACCGCAGTGTCGGGCGCGGCATGCAGGCTTCCAGCGGTGCGTCCGCGCAGCACGCCGCGCAGGTGCCGGGCCGGCCGCCCGCCACGCCGCTGCGGATCGTGGACATTCCCGCCGCCCCCGGGGGCGGGAGCGACCTGGCCTGGCTGCTCGAGGCGCCCCGCCGCGCCGGCTACGTGTACGCCGCCGCGGGCGCCGTGTATGCGCTCGTCATGGCGGTCGGCTGGCTCGTCGCAAGCGGCATCGGCTTGTCCGTCACGCGCGTGGCGGCGATCGGCTGGACCTACTTCTGGCCCACGGTCCTCGGCGTCAGCCTGGTGGCCACCGTGGAGCGCAGCAAGTGGCGCCTGGTGGGCGCCTACGCGGCGGCGCTGGCGGTGCTGACGCTCGTCGCGTACGCGGTCAGCCCCGACCTGCACTGGCACGAGATGCCGGTGTTCTGGCTGCTGGAGAACGCCGTGCCCACCCTGCTGCTGGCGGCGTTCCTCTCCCGCCGCATCCGCGCCGTGGGGCCGATGGTGCTGGCCTTCATGGTGCTGGCGCTCATCGGGTCGCAGCTTCCGCCCCTGTTCCTGGCCGACGACGCGTCCATCCGCGCGCTCGCCGCGGCCGGGGGCGCCCTGGGCCTGGGCGGCGTCGAGACCTTCTGGGCCATGCTGCTGGCGGGCGCCGGCGCTTTCGGCGTCGTGGGCTGGTGGCTGCTGCGCTGGCTGGGGCGCCGCTACGAGCAGAAGCGGATCACCGACCACATGCTCGTGACCGATGCGCTGTGGCTGCTGTTCGGGATCACGCATTCGTACACGCTGGCCTTCCATGGGTGGCCGTGGGTGTTCACGGGGCTCCTCGCCTTCGCCTGCTTCCGCCTCACGCGCGCGCTCGGCTTCCGCTGGCTGCGCGCGCGGCCGCACCCCGCCCGGCGCACCTTGCTGCTGCTGCGCGTGTTCGCCCTCGGCCCGCGCAGCGCGCGCCTGTTCGACGTGCTGCAGACGCACTGGCTGCGCCTGGGCGACATCACGATGATCGCCGGCCCGGACCTCGTCACGACGACGGTGGAGCCGCACGAATTCCTCGCCTTCCTCGGCGGCAAGCTCTCGCGCCAGTTCGTCGAAGGCCGCGCCGACCTCGACCAGCGCCTCGCGCGCCTGGACACGGAGCGCGACGTCGACGGCCGCTACCGCGTGAACGAGTTCTTCTGCCGCGCGGACACCTGGCAGATGGCGATGCGCGAGCTCGCCGCGCGCAGCGACGCGGTGCTGATGGACCTGCGCAGCTTCTCCCCTGCCAACCGCGGTTGCCTCTTCGAACTCGGGGAACTGTTGCAGGGCGTCGACCTGGAGCGCGTGGTCTTCGTCGTCGACGCGAGCACGGACCGCGCCTTCCTGGAGGCTTCGCTCGCGGAGTTGTGGACGCACGTCACGCCGCAGTCGCCGAACCGCCGGCGCGGCGAGGCCTGCGCCCGCATCTTCGACCTGGCGGTACGGCCCACGGCGACCAGGTGGCACGCGCTGCTCGCCGCGCTGGCCGGGCGCAGGGGAGAGACCGAGCCGCGGCCGCGCGGCACAATGGCGGAGACCGAACCCTCCGGAGCCGCGCCATGAACGTCGTCCTGCGTGCCGCGCTTGCCTGTGCACTCCTCGCCCCCGCCGGCTGGGCCGGGGCCGAGACGCTGCGCTGCAACGGCGCGATCGCGGCCGAAGGCGACTCGAAGGTGTCGGTGCTGTACAAGTGCGGCCAGCCCGCTTTGGCGGACACCTTCTGCGCACCCGTCTACGTGTGGGGCAGCCCGTACCCGGTGCCCGCGCCCCTGGTGCCGCTGTCGGTGCCTTGCCAGGCCGTGGAGGAGTGGCTGTACGACCGCGGGCCGGGCAACCTGATGGCCACCGTGCGCTTCCGCGACGGGCGCGTGGCGTCGATCCGCTACGATCGCCAGCCGCAATGAAGACCTACTTCGGCCTGCTGGCGATCCTGTTCCTGGTGGGCGGCGCCTGGCTGCTCGTGCGGCGCCTCGCCGTCGCGTGGCGCGGCGTGCCCGCGGTGGGCCAGGTGGTCGCCTTCGAGGAACGCCGTGCCGAGCAGCAGGTGCACTACCTGCCGGTGGTCTCCTTCCGCGACCAGCGCGGCCTCGCGCACTGTTTCACCTCGCCCGCGGGCAGCGCGGACCGCGAGCCCGCGATCGGCTCGATCGTGCCCGTGCGCTACCTGCCGGACGCACCGGAGCAGGTGTTCATCGTTTCTTCGCTGCACATGTGGGCGGCTCCGGCGGGCTTCTTCGTCCTCGGCCTGGGCTCGCTGCTTGCCTGGATCAAGGCCTGACCCGATGCGCACCCAGTACTACACCGCCTGCAGCCTCGACGGCTTCCTCGCCACGCCGGACGACTCGCTCGAGTGGCTGTTCCCGCTCGGGGACATCAACGACACCAGCTACCCCGGGTTCATCCGCGAAGTCGGCGCGCTGGCGATGGGTTCGTCCACGTACGAGTGGATGTTGCGGCACGTGGTGAAGGAGGACCGCTCCGGCCCGTGGCCCTACACGCAGCCGACGTGGGTGTTCTCCAGCCGCTCGCTGCCCGACGTGCCGGGCGCGGACATCCGCTTCGTGCGCGGCGACGTGCGCCCGGTGCACGCGCAGATGGTGGCTGCCGCGGGCGGGCGCAACGTCTGGCTGGTCGGCGGCGGCGAACTGGTGGGGCAGTTCCACGACGCGGGCCTGCTGGACGAGATCATCGTGCAGGTGGGCTCGGTGACGCTGGGCGCCGGCAAGCCCTTGCTGCCGCGGAAGATCACCTCGCCGTCCCTTCGGCTCGTATCAGCGCGGAAGGTGGGCGAAGGGTTCGCGGAATTGCGTTATGAGGTGCCGCAGGGCGAGTGATCGGGGGTTCGCTGCGCTCACCGAGAGCCAGCGAAGCCTGCGGGCGGTTCCGTACGCTTGCCGCGGGGATTGTCTGCGTCCGATCCTGGATGTCCATCATGACCACTGCCTCCCGGGCGAAGCCGGCACTCGCAGTTCAGGATCTGGTTGATTAGGACGATGCCGTCGCTCACCATGAAGTCGTCCGTGACGAGGCGCCGCGCTGGCTCAGGGACACTTCGCATGCACTTCGAGCCCCTGCACGAATCCACCCTCCCTCTCCTGCACGCCTGGCTGCAACGCCCGCACGTGGCGGCCTGGTGGCAGCCCACGCCGGCGCTGGAGGAGCTGCGCGAGGACTACTTCGGGGCGGGCGCGGATCCGACCGAAGCCTTCGTCGCGTGGCACGAAGGCGTGCCCATCGGCTTCATCCAGTGCTACGCGACGTCGACATCGTGGGCACCCCCGACGGTCCCGCCTTGCTGATGCGCGTGCGCCGCAGAGCGCTGCCCGCGGCGCCCGCCGGTAACTTTTCGTTGTAAGTACGCACCTGCCTCTTTCCGCCGCCGAGCACGCGCCCGAAAATCGGGCAAAGACCCGAAAGGCGGCGACATGAAATGGATCTTCTGGCCGGCCGTGCGGCTGATGCTGCGGCTTCCGAACGAGAAGAAGCTGCCCCTGATGATGGTGGTCTTCTACCTGCCGCTCGCGGTTCTGTACTTCGGAACCTCGGAGCAGCTCGCTCCCGCGGCCAAGGCGTGGCTCGCGGGCGGCGTGCTGCTCGGGCTGTACGTGATGGCCGCGTTCTACCTGCAGGCCAACGAAGGCTGGACGCGCGTGCTGGGCCCCTTCCGCAAGCTGGCCGACGGCGAGCTCGCGGGCAAGGTGGAGACGCAGGGGCTCGGCGGGCACTTCGGGCTGTTCCTGCGCCTGCTCGGCGACATCAATCGCAACCTGGGCCAGATCGTCACGCAGGTGCGCCACAGCTCCGAGGCGGTGGCGCATGCCGCGCGCGAAGTCACCGAAGGCAGCACCGACCTGTCGCGCCGCACCGAGCAGCAGGCCGCGACGCTGGAGGAGACGGCGGCGGGCATGGAAGAACTCGCCGCCACGGTGCAGCAGAACGCGGAGAACTGCAAGGTGGCCTCCAGCCTGGCGCAGCGCGCGGAAACCGTCGCCCGTGACGGCGCGCGCGAGGTGCACGGGGTGGTGCAAGGCATGGGACGCATCCAGCAGGGCTCCGACCGCATGGCGGACATCATCGGCGCCATCGAGGGCATCGCCTTCCAGACGAACATCCTCGCGTTGAATGCGGCGGTCGAGGCCGCGCGCGCCGGCGAGCAGGGCCGCGGCTTCGCCGTGGTGGCGACCGAGGTGCGCGCGCTGGCACAGCGCAGCGCCGGTGCCGCCAAGGAGATCCGCGCGCTGATCGAGGATTCCGCGAGCGAGATCCGCGCGGGCAGCCGGCAGGTGGAAGCGGCAGGCAAGGTGATCGACGAGATCGTGACCAGCGTGCACCAGGTGAACGAGCTGATCGGAACCATCGCGACCGCGTCCACGCAGCAGAGCGTCGGCGTGGGCGAGATCAACCGCGCCATCGTGCAGCTGGAGAGCGTGACGCAGGAGAACGCGGCGCTGGTGGAGGCGGCCGCCTCCAGCTCGCATGCCTTCCTGCACGAGGCACACCGGCTGACGGAGGTGGTGGCGCGGTTCCGCACGGGGGCGGAGGCCGTGCAGGCGGCGCCACGCCAGCCTGTGCCCGCGGTGCCGCACGCACAGCCGCGGCTCGCGAACTAGCGAGGACCGGGACCCTCAGCTCGCGGCCGCATCGGGGGGCGCACCCGCCGGGCCGTCCTTCAGCCGCGCCGCGATGCCATACAGCACCGAGGTCGAGAAGAAGACGAGCGCGGCCATGATGATCCACTCCGCCCAGGCCTCCCACGCCAGCACCGGCGGGAACAGGCCCACCGCGCGCATCACGGCGATGCTGAAAGACACGCCCAGCACGGGCGTGACGGCCGACAGCACGATCTGGAGGAACTTCCGCATGGGCTGCTCCTGGACGGGAAGCGGAGCCGGCATTGTGCGCCCGCACCAGGCGCAGCGCTAGGGTTTTCCCGCGCGGTGCGATGTCGATTTCCGCCATAGTCCCTCGTCGTGGAAGCAGAGGGTCGTCCTCTGCCTCTTCCAGGGAATCCGTCATGGCCAGCACCAACACCGTCCGCCTGCACCGCGTCCTGCGCGCTGCGCCCGATCGCGTCTACCGCGCCTTCCTCGACGCCGACGCCATGTGCAAGTGGCTGCCGCCCTACGGCTTCACCGCCAAGTGCTACCGCCTGGACGCCGAGGTCGGCGGCGAGTGGCGCATGTCCTTCACGAACTTCGGCTCGAAGCACACCCATGCCTTCGGCGGCAAGTACCTCGAGCTTGTGCCCGGCCAGAAGCTGCGCTACACGAGCGCCTTCGACGACCCGCACCTGCCCGGCGAGATGACCACCACCATCGTGCTCACGCCGGTGTCGGTGGGCACCGAGATGCAGGTCACGCAGGAAGGCATCCCCGCAGTGATCCCGGCGGAAGCGTGCTACCTCGGCTGGCAGGAGTCGCTGCTGCAGCTCGCGCGGCTGGTCGAGCCCGAGATCCCGGGCTGAACGCCATGCACAAGAGCCGCCTGGGCACCATCGTCATCGACTGCCAGACCGGCGACGTGGAAGCGGCCGCGGCCTTCTGGTCGCAGGCGCTCGGCTGGGAAGCGCGCGCGCTGTCCGACCCGAACGACGCGCAGTACCGCCTGTTCGACACGCCGGCCGACCAGCCGACGATGCTGGTGCAGGCCGTTTCGCATCCGAGCCGCGTGCACATCGACATCGAGACCGACGACATCGAGGCCGAGGTGGCGCGGCTCGAGAAGCTGGGCGCCAGGCGCCTGCAGTTCGTCAAGCGCTGGTGGGTCATGGAGTCGCCCACGGGCCAGCGCTTCTGCGTCGTGCGCCCGCAGCGCCCCGACTTCGCGGAGCGCGCCAACACCTGGGGCGGGGACCGCTAGCCCTTGGACCTGCTGCTGGTCCTCGTCGCGGGCCTCTTCGCCGGCACGCTCGGCGGCATCGTGGGCACCGGCTCCTCGCTGGTGCTGATGCCCATCCTCGTGGTGATGTTCGGGCCGCGGCAGGCCGTGCCGATCATGGCCGTCGCCGCGATTCTGGGCAATCTCGGGCGCGTGCTGGCCTGGCGCCGCGACATCGACTGGCGCGCCTGTGGTGCGTACTGCGTGACCGCCGTGCCGGGCGCGATGCTCGGGGCACGGCTGCTGCTCACGATCCCGCCGGGCGTCGCGGAAACGGCGCTGGGCGTGTTCTTCCTGTCGCTGATTCCCGTGCGGCGCTGGCTGCACCGCCACGCGTTCAGGCTCTCGCTGTACCACTTGATGCTGCTGGGGGCGCCCATCGGCCTCCTGACCGGGCTGGTCGTGTCGACGGGGCCGATCACCGTGCCGCTGTTCACCTTCTACGGGCTGGAACGCGGCGCGTTCCTGGGCACGGAAGCGGCGGCATCGATCGGCATGTACGGCGCGAAGGTGGCGACGTTCCAGGCCTTCGGTGCACTTCCGCTGGAGGTGGTGGTGCAAGGCGTGGGCGTGGGCGCGACGCTGATGGCGGGCTCGTTCGCGGGCCGCTTCGTCGTGCTCAAGATCTCGCCGGGCGCGTACCGGTCGCTCATCGACGGGTTGATGCTGTGCTCGGGGGTGTCGCTGCTGTGGGCGGCTGTCCGGTAGGGGACGCGGGGTCGCGGGGATGACTGCCGGGGGTGGGGCGGTGGGGTTCACTCCGTTCACCTTCCGCGGCTTCGCCGCGCCACCCTACGAATGCATGGATTTGTAGGGTGGCCCGGCGAAGCCGGGGAAGGTGAGCGACAGCGAACCCCACCGCCAAAGCGAACGCGAGGCCGCCCATGTCCATCCCCGATCCCCTTTCATTCGTCCGCGACATCAACGCCACCGCCGCCTTCAACCGCTGGTGCGGCATCCAGGTCCTCTCCGCCGGCGAAGGCCGCGCGGAGATCGCCGTCGCCTGGCGCGACGACCTCGGACAGTACGCCGGCTTCCTGCACGCCGGCCTGGTCGGCGCGCTGGTCGACACCGCCTGCGGGTTCGCGGCCGTGACCGTCGTCGGCCGCGTGCTGGCCTCGCATTTCGCGGTGAACTGCCTGCGGCCCGCCGTCGGCGAGCGCTTCATCGCGCGTGCCCGCGTGGTGAAGCCGGGCAGGACCCAGGTCTTCACCGCCTGCGAGCTCTTCGCCGTCGCCGACGGCGTGGAGAAACTCGTCGCGACCGGCGAGACGCTGCTGACGCCCGTCAGTCCAGCGTGAACGCCTGCAGGTAGTCGGGCACCGTCACGGTCCACCGCAGGTTGCGCTCGATGCGCTGGCGCAGCGCATCGGCCGCGTCGGGCTCGCCGTGCGTGATGAAGGTGCGGCGCGGCGCCGAGGGGGCCGTGCGCAGCCAGGCTTCGACGCCGGCCGCATCCGCATGCGCCGAGAGCGCGTCGATGCGCGCCACCTCCGCGCGGATGGGAATGTCCTGGCCGTGGATGCGTACGGTCGGCGCGCCGGCCGCCAGTGAAGCACCGCGCGTGCCGCCGGCCTGGAAGCCCACCAGCAGGATGGTGTTGCGCCGCTCCGGCGCGAAGCGCTCGATGTGGTGCACGACGCGGCCGCCCGTGGCCATGCCGCTGCCGGCGATGATGACCATCGGCCCCTTGCGTGCGTTGAGCGCGCGCGACTCGTCGGGCGTGCGCACGATCTCCGCGCCGTGGCAGATGCCCTCGCACTCCTCGGCCGAGATCCGCAGTTCCGGCCGGTGGTGGCGGTACACCTCCAGCGCGTCGGCCGCCATGGGGCTGTTGAGGTAGACCGGCAGGTGGTGGATGCGCTTCGCCTTCTTCAGCAGCTGGATGCCGTGCAGCAGCGTCTGCGCGCGGCCGACCGCGAAGGCGGGAATGACCAGCGTGCCGCCGCGCGCGGACGTGCGGTTGATGATTTCCGCGAGCTGGTCGAAGGGGTCCCCGTGCGGGTGCAGGCGGTCGCCGTAGGTCGACTCCACGACGGCATAGTCCGCCTGCGGCATGGGCTCCGGCGCGCGCAGCACCGGGTCGTCGCCGCGGCCGAGGTCGCCGGAGAACACGATGGACCGCTTGCCGTCCGACAGGTGCACCACCGAGCCGCCGGGCATGTGGCCCGCGTGCGAGAGCCGCCCCGTGAGCCACGGGACGGGATGGAAGTCTTCGTGCCAGCGCACGGGCTCGAAGCTTTCCAGGCAGCGCACGGCATCGGCGCGCGTGTAGAGGGGCAGCGCGGGCTCGTGCTTGCTGGTGTGGTGGCGGTTGGCGAACTCCGCTTCCTCCTCCTGCAGGCCGCCGCTGTCCGGCAGCAGGATGCGGCACAGGTCCCGCGTCGCCGCGCTGCAGAAGATGCGCCCCCGGAAGCCCTGCTTCACCAGCAGCGGCAGGTAGCCGCTGTGGTCGATGTGCGCGTGCGTGAGCACGACGGAGGAGATCTCGTCCGCGCGCACCGGCAACGGTTCCCAGTTGCGCAGCCGCAGCTGCTTCCAGCCCTGGAAGAGGCCGCAGTCGACGAGCACGGTGCTGCCGCCATGGCGCAGCAGGTACTTGGAGCCGGTGACGGTGCCGGTGGCACCCAGGAACTGGATCTGCATGCCCGCACTGTCCGCGCAGCCGCGAGGCTCGCGCTTGCGCTGGATCAACCCCATGGCCGCGCAGGCTTGCGCTACGCTGTCCCGGCCGTTTCGTCGGGGAGGAAGCATGGGCGGTCCTCGCAGCCCGGTGTCGTTCGGCGGCCGGGTCGTCATCGTCGGTTTCGGCAGCATCGCGCAAGGCCTGGTGCCGCTGCTGTTCCAGGCGCTGGGCGTGCAGCCTTCGCAGGTGCTGGTGGTCACCGGCGTGCCGGACCGCCAGGGCGTGGCGCGCGCGCTCGGCATCGAGCTGCGCGTCCATCGCCTCACGCAAGCCAACCACGCACAGGTGCTGCGGCCGCTGCTGCGCGCGGGCGACTTCCTCCTCAACCTCGCCGTCGACGTGTGCAGCCTGGACCTCGTGCGCCTGTGCCACAGCTGCGGCGCGTTCTACCTCGATGCGGACAACCAGCCCTGGCCCGGCCGCTACGAGAACGCGGCGCTGCCGCCGTCGCAGCGCTCCAACTACGCGCTGCGCGAGGAGATGCTCGCCTATGGCCGCGACCATCCGCATGCGCCTACCGCCTGCATCACGCAAGGTGCGAACCCGGGGCTGGTGAACTCCTTCCTGAAGGTGGCGCTGCTCGCCATGGCCGCCGACCTGCGCGTGGATGTGCGCACGCCCGAGAACCGGCGCGAGTGGGCTGCGCTCGCCCGCCGGCTCGACGTCAAGGTGATCCACGTGGCCGAGCGCGACACGCAGACCACGCCGCAGCGGCGCCGGCGCGGCGAGTTCGTCAACACCTGGTCCGTCGATGCCTTCGTCGACGAGGGCCTGCAGCCCGCGGAGCTGGGCTGGGGCACGCACGAGCGGCACTGGCCCCCCGATGCGCAGCGCCACGGCTACGGCTGCGACGCGGCCATCCTGCTGGATCGCCCGGGGATGGGCACGCGCGTGCGCAGCTGGGCGCCCCTGGAAGGCCCGTACCAGGGCTTCCTGGTGACGCACGCGGAGTCGATCTCGATCGCCGACTTCCTCACGGTGCGCGAGGCGGGGCAGGTGGCGTACCGGCCGACGGTGCATTACGCCTACCACCCTTGCGACGACGCCGTGGCTTCCATCCACGAGCTGGCCGGGCGTCACTGGCGGTTGCAGGGGCGGCAGCGCATCCTGCGCGAGGAGATCAGCGAAGGCCGCGACGAGCTGGGCGTGCTGCTCATGGGCAATGCGCGCGGCGTCTACTGGTACGGCTCGCGGCTCGCGATCGAGCAGGCGCGTGCGCTGCTGCCGTTCAACAACGCGACGTCCCTGCAGGTGGCGGCCGGCATCCTCGGCGCGATGGTGTGGGCCTTGCAGAACCCGGAGCGCGGGGTGGTGGAGCCGGACGCGGTCGACCACCGCGTGGTGATGGAGGCTGCCATGCCCTGGCTGGGCGAGGTGGTCGGCGTGTGGGGCGACTGGACGCCACTGAAGGACCGCAGCCCCCTGTTCCCTGAGCCGCGCGACGGCGGCGACCCCTGGCAGTTCGTCAATTTCCGCGTCGGCTGAGCCGTTGCTGGCTCTTCGGCAGGGATACCACACACGATTGCACGCGATTCCTACAGGCAAGACCCTGTCATGGCGGGACCATGGGTTCACCTCTACCATGGGACCATCGCATGCCTGAAGTGAAGCAGGAGCCTGCCAGCCAATCCATGGACGCGACCCGCAAGCCGCCTCCCGCCGCCGCCAGGCCGCCGCTCGACGCGCGGCTCACGGAACAGCGCAATCCGCGCAGCATGCGGATCGACCAGCTGTCGTCGCTCGAGATCGTCGATCTCGTCAACGCGGAGGACCGCCTCGTGGCGGCCGCCGTGAGCGACGAACGCGTGCAGATCGCGCGCGCGATCGACCTCGTCGTCGACGGCTTCCGCCGCGGCGGCCGCCTGATCTACGTCGGTGCCGGCACGTCGGGCCGCCTCGGCGTGCTCGACGCCTCGGAGATGCCGCCCACGTACCGCACCGACCCGGAGATGGTGCAAGGCGTGATGGCCGGCGGTTACGAGGCGCTCCTGCGTGCGCAGGAAGGCGCCGAAGACCATCCGGAAGACGGTGCCGCCGCCATGGACGAGCGCAGCATCGACGACAAGGACTTCGTGCTGGGCATCGCCGCCTCCGGTACCACGCCTTACGTGCACGGCGCGCTGAAGCGCGCGCGCGAGCGCGGGGCGCGCACCGGTTTCCTGCTGTGCACCTACCCGTCGGAAGAACTGCTGCAGGCCCACGACGTGGTCATCGCGCCGCTGGTGGGGCCGGAGGTCGTGACGGGCTCCACGCGCATGAAGGCGGGGACCGCGACCAAGATGGTGCTGAACATGCTGAGCACCGGCGCGATGGTGCGCATGGGCAAGGTCTACGGCAACCTGATGGTGGACCTGCAGGTCACCTGCCAGAAGCTGCAGGACCGGGGCGAACGCATCCTGATGGAAACCGTCGGCGTGGATCGCGCCGAGGCCGAGCGCCTGCTCGAAGCATCGGGCGGCCACGTGAAGACCGCGATCGTCATGAAGCGCTTCGGCGTGGATGCGGCGGAAGCGCGGAGGAAGATCGAGCAGGCGGGTGGGGCGATCGGCGCGTTGAAGTAGGGTGGCGCGGCGAAGCCGCGGGAGGTGAGCAACGCGAACCCCACCGATCGGCGTCCACCAAAAAAGAAAGCGGCCATCGGCCGCTTTTTTCGTGGGAGCCCTGGGTTCCCGCCTCCGCGGGAATGACGGGAATCACTTCGTCGCGCTCTCGCTCCAGGGCATGTCCTTCCACAGCTGCCTGAAGCCGTTCTCGGCTCCCTTCAGCTCCGCCTCGTACTGCGCCGGCGGCAGGTAGCGCAGGGGCGCGAAGTAGCCAGCGGCCTTCTGCTGGAACTCCGGATCGGCCGCGGCCTTCTGCACGGCGTTCACCAGCTGCTCGCGGATCGCGGGCGGCAGGCCCTTGGGCGCGGCGATGCCGCGCAGCGAGGCCATGACGATGTCGTAGCCCTGTTCCTTGAACGTGGGCAGCGTCGGCGCCAGCGTCGTGCGCGTGCCGCTCATCTGGCCCAGGTTGCGCATGGGCGAGCCGCCCTTCTCGTACTGCAGCGCCTCGCCGATGTTCATCGACGCCATGTAGATCTGCTTGCCCACCACGCCCTGGTGCACTTCCGCCGCGCCCTTGAACGGCACGTGCGTGAGTTTCACGCCCGCCGCGCGCTCGAACATCATGGCCGCGAGGTGGTCGTCGGAGCCGATGCCCGTGGTGCCGTAGCTCACCTTGCCGGGATTCGCCTTCGCGTAGGCCACCAGTTCCGCCAGGTTCTTCACCGGCGTGTCGTTGTGCACCGAGAAGTTGCCCGGGTCGTCGATCACGTTGCCCAGCAGGTCGAAGCCGGTCCAGTGGTAGTTGGCCTTGCGCTCGATCGGGATCGTCAGCACGTTGGGCGTGTTGATGAAGCCGATGGTGTAGCCGTCCGCCGGCGCGTTCGCGATCTCCGCGAAGCCGATGCCGCCGCCCGCGCCGGGCCGGTTCAGCACCACGATGGACGCGTTGGTCCCCAGGTACTTGGCGATGTAGGGCGCGATCAGCCGCGCGGTGATGTCGGTGCCGCCGCCGGGCGCGTAGGCCACGACCATCTTGATCGGCTGCTCGGGGTAGGCCGCATGCGCCGCCACCGCGGTGGCGGCGAGCAGCAGGGCGGAAAGGGTCTTCTTCATCTCTTCGTCTCCTTGGGGTCTTTTCGGGCTCAGCGCAGGATGCGCGCGCGCCGCTGTTCGTACGCGGGCCACACCTCGGGGTTCACCAGGCGCGGCGGGCGGCCGCCCTGCAGCAGCAGGGCAATCTGGTCGGCGGACATGGCGGCCACGTCGCGCCGGCATTCGTGCGTCACGCCCGCCGTGTGGAAGGTGGCGTAGACGTTCTCCATGGCCAGCAGCGGGTGGTCCAGCGGCGGCGGTTCGCGGTCCCAGACGTCGACGCCGGCGCCCGCGAGGTGGCCGGAGCGCAGCGCCTCGACCAGCGCCTGCTCGTCGTGGATGCCGCCGCGGGCGGTCGTGAGGAACAGCGCGCCCTTCTTCATGCGCGCGAACGCGCGGGCGTCGATCATCTTCAGCGTGGTGGCGTCGCGCGGGCAGTGCAGCGACACGATGTCGGCTTCGGCCAGCAGCTGGTCCAGCGTGCGGGGCTGCGCGCCGCGGCGCTGGATCTCGTCCGGCGCCAGCAGCGGGTCGCAGGCGATCACTTCGAGGCCGAAGGCTTTCGCCAGCGCCGCCACGCGGGTGCCCACGTGCCCGATGCCGACCAGTCCGACGGTCTGGCCGCGCAGCTCGTGGCCCATGATGGCTTCGCGGCTCGTGATCGTCTCGCGGCGCATGCGCTTGTCGCACTCGGTCATGCGCCGCGACAGCGACAGCATCATCGCGAGCGTGTGCTCCGCCACCGAGGCGGCGTTGCCGCCGGCCTGGTTCACCACCGCCACGCCGGCCGCCGTGCAGGCCGCGACGTCCACGGTGTCGTACCCGGCGCCGCTGGAGGAGACGCACAGCAGCTGCGGGCAGCGCGCCAGCAGCTCGCCGGACACGAACCACTCGCGCGGCAGTTCGTCCTTGGCCGCGGACACGTGGTAGACGTGCGCGGCACCGAGCAGGTCCCACGCGGCGGCGGCGTTGCCGCGGGTGGGGAACACGGCGAGCGAAACGCCCGGCTCGTCCTTCAGCCGCCGGTCGAAGGCTTCGTTGATCCACAGGTCCGTGCGGACCACGCGCTTGTTGTCGGCCATGGCGTCAGCGCGGCGTGGGGTCGCAGCCCAGGGCCTTCAGGCGGGCGTCCACCCAGGAGGTGTCGTGCTTGCCCGAGCGGATGTTCGCGATCGTCGTCTGCTCCAGCGCCACCTTCTCGCGCGAGGCGGCGAGCACCTGCTCCACGTCGTCGTAGGGCACGCACAGGAGGCCGTCGGCGTCGCCCAGCATCAGGTCGCCGGGGTGGATCACCATGCCGTCGATGGCGACCGGCACGTTGATCTCGCCGGGGCCGTCCTTGTACGGGCCACGGTGCGTGACGCCCGCCGCGTACAGCGGGAAGCTGCCGGCGGAGACCACGTCGATGTCGCGCACCGCGCCGTTCAGCACGATGCCCGCGAGCTTGCGCGTGATGGCGTACGACAGCATCAGCTCGCCGAACAGCGAGTTCGTGAGGTCGCCGCCCGCGTCGACGACGATCACGTCGCCGGGCTGCGCCATGTCCAGCGCCTTGTGGATCATCAGGTTGTCGCCGGGACGGCACTTCACCGTGAGGGCGGGGCCGCCGAGGCGCCCGCCCTTGTGCATGGGGCGCAGGCGCGGGCCGCCGGCCGTGAGGCGGGTCATGCAGTCGCTGACGTTCGCGACGGGGATGTCCGCGAAGGCCTGCACGTAGCGGGCGTCCACCTGGCGGCGGCGCTGGAGGATCTGGAAACCGACCATGTTGTTCGTTCCGGGTTGGGAAAGGAGGGGATTGTCAGCTGCCGGCCGGAAGCAGGTAGCTGGCATCGAGTTCGGACAGCTGGTTCACGCCCAGCATCGCCATGTTGCGCGAGACTTCCTCGCGCAGCAGCGTGATCGCCTTGCGCACGCCGGGCTCGCCGGCGACGGAAGCCGCATAGTTGAACGGCCGGCCGATGAAGACGAACTTCGCGCCGAGGGCGAGCGCCTTCAGCACGTCGGTGCCGCGGCGGAAGCCGCTGTCGATCATCACCGGCACCTCGGGGCAGGCCTGCACGATGCGGGGCAGCACCTTCAGCGGCGCCACCGTGCCATCGAGCTGGCGGCCGCCGTGGTTGGAGACGATGATGCCGTCGGCGCCCAGGTCCACCGCGAAGCGCGCATCGCGCACGTCGAGGATGCCCTTGACCACCAGCTGGCCCGGCCACAGGCGGCGGATGGTGCGCAGGTCGTCCCAGTCGAGGTGCCCGCGGTCGGAGAAGTCCCGCTGCACGTTGGACGACAGGATGGGCGCGCCGCGCCGCGCGTGGTTGTTCTCGAAGTGCGGCATGCCGTGCTGCACGATCGTGCGCAGGAAGGTGCCGACCGTCCAGCGCGGATGGGTGATGCCTTGCCACGCCAGCGACAGGCTGGGGCGCAAGGGCGTGGAGAAGCCGGCACGGATGTTGTTCTCGCGGTTGGACGCGATCGAAGCGTCGAGCGTGATCACCAGCGTGCGATAGCCCGCGGCCTTCACGCGCTCGACCAGCGCGATGCGGTTCGGCTCGTCGCCCGGCAGGTAGGCCTGGAACCAGGCGTCGGGGTTCGCCTGCACGATCTCTTCGAGCCGGATCAGCGACGAGCCGCTCATCACCATGGGCACGTTCTCGGCGGCCGCGGCGCGCGCCAGCACGAGGTCGCCACGGTAGGCGGAAAGGGCGCAGATGCCCATGGGCGCCATGCCGAAGGGCGCGGCGTAGCGCTTGCCCAGGAGCGTGGTGGCCGTGGTGCGGCGGGAGATGTCCACCAGCATGCGCGGCACGAATTCGTAGTGCTCGAAGCTGGCCGCGTTGGCGCGCAGCGAGGCGTTGCGCTCCACCGCGCCGGAGACGTACGCGAAGACCGGGCCGGGCAGGTGGCTGCGGGCGGCGCGCTCGAAGTCGTCGAGCGACAGGATGTGGCCGAGGCGCGCCGGCAACGCCACCTGCGTGGCGGCGGGCGTCTCGGCGGCCGGTTGCGCCGCGGCGGTGCCGCCGGCGGAGGGTTCGAGTTGCATGGGACGCGCGAGTGTGGCCCGCCGGGCGGGCCTGCGTCCAATACATAATAGGCGCCCGATTGATGCCGCACCGGCATCACGCCCCGCATGATCGACCTCCGCCAGCTGCGCTACTTCCAGGCCGTCGCCGAGGAACTCCACTTCGGCCGGGCCGCCGCGCGCCTGGCGATCGCGCAGCCGGCGCTGTCGCGCCAGATCCAGCAGATCGAGGAGGAGCTCGGCACGCCGTTGTTGCGGCGCACGCAGCGGCGCGTGGAACTGCTGCCGGCCGGCGCCCTGCTGCTGGAGCGCAGCCGCGCGATCCAGCAGGAGCTGGCCCGCACGCTGGCGGACGTGCGCCGCACCGGCGCGGGCGAGCTGGGCAAGCTGACGCTGGGCTTCATCCACTCGTCCACCTACGGGCTGCTGCCTTCGGTGATCCGCCGCTTCCGCCAGCTCTATCCCGGCATCGAGCTGGAGCTGCACGAGATGCCGATCACTGCGCAGCTCTCGGGGCTGGTGCGCGGCACCATCGACCTGGGGCTGCTGCGCGTGCAGCCGGGGCCGCCCGAGCTGGAGATGGCGATCGTGATGCCCGATCCCTTCGTGCTCGCCGTGCCGGCCAAGCACCCGCTGGCGGCCCGGGAGCGCGTGCGGCTGAAGGAAGTGGCGGGCGAGCCTTTCCTGATGTTCAACCAGGCCGAGGCGCCGCTGCTGCACGACCGCGTGCAGGCCATGTGCGAGCAGGCCGGGTTCACGCCGGAGGTGGTGCAGCGCGCGACGCAGCTCCACACGATGGTGGGGCTCGTCGGCGGCGGCATGGGCGTGGCGGTGCTGCCCGCATCGGCCCGCAACCTGCACCCGCGGCAGGTGCGCTTCCTGCAGATCGCCGACAAGGCGGACCCGCTGCACGTGGCGCTCGCCTGGCGGCGCGGGCACGAGACGCCGGCGATCCGCTCCTTCCGCAAGGTGACGGAGGAAGTCGCGGCCGCCATGATGCCCTGACGGCATCACTGGAAACGCTCTTATGTATTGGACGGCGCCGCGGCGCCGGCCCACACTCGCGCGACCCAACAAGACTGGAGACAGCATGACCTCGCAACGCGCCGGCGCGATCCGCCGCCGGGCCGCCCTGGGCCTCCTCGCCGCCACCGCCATCGCTCCCGCCTGGGCGCAGGAATGGACGCCCACGCAGCCCATCACCATCCTCGTGGGCTTCGCGCCGGGCGGTTCCGCCGACCAGATCGCGCGCCAGCTCTCCTTCGCGGCCAAGGGCATCATCCCCGTGCCGGTCGTGGTGGTGAACAAGGTCGGCGCCGCCGGGGCGATCGCCGCGCAGGCCGTCGCCGAGGCGAAGCCGGACGGCTACACGCTGTTCGTGGGCGGCGGCAGCGAGACGACGGCCGTCGGCAACTTCAAGGCGCTGCCTTACGACCCCCGCAAGTCCTTCACGCCCGTGATCAAGGTCTCGCGCGCGCCGAGCATCCTGGCCGTGCGCGCCGATGCGCGCTTCGCCGACATGAAGGCGCTGCTCGCCGAAGCGAAGCAGGCCCCGGAGAAAGTCTCCTACGGCTCCACCGGCGAAGGCGGCATCTTCCACGCCACCGGCGTCGTGCTCGAACGGCAGACCGGCGTGAAGCTGCTGCACGTGCCGTACAAGGGCGCGGCCGATTCCATGACGGCGCTGCTGGGCGGCCAGGTGGACACGGCCTTCGGTGCCTACGAGGAGATGAAGCCCATGATCGACGCGGGCCGCGCGCGGCCGCTGGCGCTGTTCTCGCGCACGCGCCTGCCCGCGCTGCCGAACACGCCGACGATGAGCGAGATCGGCGTGCCGATCGTCCTGGACAACATGAAGGGCTTGATGGGCCCGGCCGGGATGCCGGCGCCCGTCGTGCGCTACCTGCACGACAGCTTCCGCAAGGCCATGCAGACGCCCGCGTGGAAGGACTACGTCGCCAAGTCCGGGCTGACGGAAGACTACGCGGACGGGGCTGCCTTCCAGAAGGAAATCGTGGACGCCTATGAGCTGATCGGAAAGGCGATCGCGAAATGAGTTTCGGCAAGGACGACGGCATCGGCTTCATCGGCCTGGGCGTGATGGGCAGCGGCATGGCGAAGTGCCTGCTGCGGGCAGGTGGTCCGCTGCACGTCTACGCGCGGCGCGACGAGGCGGCGCAGCCCGTGGTGGCTGCGGGCGCGCGGCGTGCGGCCACGCCCGCTGCCCTGGCGCGCGAATGCAAGCTGGTGTTCCTGTGCCTCGCGGACGATGCGGCGGTGGAGGACGTGCTGTTCGGGGCCCAGGGCCTCGCGGCGGGGCTCGCGATGGGCAGCTGCGTGGTCGACACGAGCACGATCGCGGCGACCTCGGCACGTGCGTTCGCGCAGCGCCTGGCGGAGCAGGGCGTGCGCTACCTCGATGCGCCGATCAGCGGCGGCCAGCAGGGGGCCGAAACCGGCACGCTGGCCTGCATGGTGGGCGGCCCCGTCGAGACGGTGGAGGCCTGCCGCGCGGTGATGTCCGCGTTCTGCAAGACGATCACGCACGTGGGCGACGTGGGCGCGGGCCAGACGGTGAAGGCCTGCAACCAGGTCGCCGTCGCGGGCGCGATGCTGGGCGTCGCCGATGCCATCGCGCTCGCGAAGTCGCAGGGCGTCGACCCGAAGGTGATGCGCGAGGTCCTGCTGGGCGGCACGGCGCGCAGCTTCGCGCTGGAGAAGCACGGGCAGCGGATCATCGACGGGGATTTCCAGCCGGGGTTCCGGGCGCGGCTGATGCGCAAGGACCTGCGGATCGCGCTGGAGACGGCGCGGGCGGGCGGGGCGGAACTGCAGGGGGCGGCGCTGGCGGAGAAGCTGGTGGGCGAACTCTGCGACACGGGGCGCGCGGAGATGGACTGGAATACCGTGGGGTTGCTGGTGCAGGAGAAGGGACCCCCGCTGTAGGGTGGCGCGGCGAACGCCGCGGAAGGTGAGCGAAGCGAACCCCACCGACCCCCTCACGCACCCCCGCCCATCCGCCGTGACAACTCGCTCCCACGCGACCCCAGGAACGCCCGCAGCCGTTCCGGGTAGTCCGGCATCACCGCCGCATGCACCGACGCCCGGGCCGCCAGCGCATCCCGCCACGCGCGCACGCGCGGCGTCCGGTCGAAGAAGCCTCTCTCACCGACCGCCTCGAACGCGTCGAAGTACCGGAACACTGGCGCGAACACCGCGTCCACGATGCTGAACGCCGTCCCGGCGAACCACGGGCCGCGGGGGTCCAGCGCCTGCTCCAGCTGCGCGAAGCGCACCTCCAGCACCTCGCGCTGCTTGTCGAGCGCAGCCGCATCCGCAGCGGTGTAGAACGCCCAGATCGTGCTCAGCAGGCTGCTGCCGAACTCCATCCACGCACGATGGCGTGCGCGCTGCAGCGGTTCCGCGGGATGCAACCGCGGCGCCAGCACCTCGTCGACGTACTCGCAGATCACCGCCGACTCGAAGATCGCCTCTCCATCCGCGACGAGCACGGGCGTCTTCCCCAGCGGCGACAGCGCCAGGAACCAGTCGGGCTTCGCGTCCAGGTCCACCCAGCGCCGGGAGAAGGGGCCCCCTTTCTCCGCCAGCACGATGGCCGCGCGCTGCACGTAGGGGCACAGCGCGTGGCTGACGAGCGTGAGTTCCATGGTCAGCCTTTCAGCAGGCCTTCGGCCTGCAGCGCGGCGCGGACCTGCGGGCGCGCGCGCACCCGGTCGAGCCACGCGACGACGTTCGGCCACGCGGCCAGGCTCATTCCCACCATGGGTGCCCAGTTCATGATCGTGAAGCCGTAGGCGTCCGCCACGGTGAAGCGGTCGCCGACCAGCCATTCGCGGCCGGCGAGGCGCGCGTCCAGGTCGGCGAAGCGCACCTTCAGCCTGTCGCGCACGGCCTGCCGCGTGGAGTCCGCCGTTTCCTTGTGGAACAGCCAGGGACTGAAGCCCTTGTGCAGCTCGCTGGAGACGAAGGTGAGCCACTGCAGCACCTCGAAGCGCTCGCGGCTGCCCGCAGCCGGCATCAGCCCGGAAGCGGGCGCGAGGTCCCCTACGTACTGCAGCAGCGCGGCCACTTCGGTGTGGCGGCTGCCGTCGTCGAGTTCCAGCATCGGGACGTAGCCCCGCGGATTGAGGGCGCGGTAGTCGTCGCCGCCGGCGGTGCGGCCCGCCACGGTGTCGACCTGCACGAGGTCCGCGGCGATGCCGGCTTCGCGCAGGGCGATGTGCACGGCCAGGGAGCAGTAGGCGGGCGAGAAATGGAGCTTCACGGTGCGTCCTTTCGTTGAATGAAGGACGCACTGTAGGATTGCGTCGGCGCAATGGAAATAAGCACCGATGAAATCGAAGATTGCAGCAACGCAATACAGCCTGACGGCGGCGGACCTCGAGGTGGTGCTGGCCCTCGTGCGCGGCGGCACCCTGGCGGAGGCGGCGCAGCGCTGGGGCAGCGACGCCTCCACCGTGTTCCGCGCCCTGCAGCGCCTGGAGCAGCGGCTCGGGCAGCGGCTGTTCGAGCGCACGCGCCGGGGCTACCTGCCGACGGAAGCGGCGAGCGAAGTGGCGCGCCACGCGGAGCGCATCGAGGCGGAGCTGGAAGCGGCACGCGCGGCAGCGACGGGCGCCAGCGCGCAGGTGTCGGGCCGCGTGCGGCTGACCACGACGGATTCGGTCCTGCGCGGCCTCGTGCTGCCGTGCCTCCCCGCCCTCGCGCGCGAGCACCCGGCGCTGCAACTGGAACTGCGCGCCACCAACGAGCTCATGAGCCTCAGCCGGCGCGACGCGGACCTCGCCCTGCGTGCCACGCCCAAGCCGCCCGAGCACCTCGTGGGCCGCCACCTCGGGACCATCCGCTTTGTGGCCTGCGGCCTGCGGGGGCGGGGCAGGACGCCGCCGCTGGACCAGGCGGACTGGATCGCGCCGGACGAAGCCATGCCGGACCATCCTTCGGTGCGCTGGCGGCGCAAGCACCTGCCCAAGGTGGCGCCGCGGCACCTGGTCGATGGCATCGTCGGCGCCGTCGACGCCATCAAGGCCGGACTCGGCGTAGGGATCGTCCCGCTCTTCATGCTGGACGTGGAGCCGCAGCTGAAGGCCTTGTCCGAGCCGCTGGAAGGCTGCGAGTCCACCCTGTGGCTGCTCGCGCATCCCGAGTCGCGGCACCTGCGCCGCATCGCGGCGGTGTACCAGCACCTGGCGGAGGGGATCCGGCTGGGAGGGGCTGGACCCTGACCGGATCGCTGGGGTGCGCTTCGCGCAACCCAGCCTACGGCCTTGCTGGGTGCGCTTCGCGCAACCCGGCCTACACGGATGCGCACCGGCCGTAGTTCGTAGGCTGGGTTGCGCGAAGCGCACCCCAGCAGCTCACCTCCTCACCACGCAGCCCCGAACGCGGCGCGCAGCTCCGCGAGCGCCTCGGGCGGCAACGGCGAGGGCGGCACGGCGCTCAGCTGCCACAGCTTCGCGGTCTCCTCCAGCTCCTCCAGCACCGCCATCGCCTGCGCGGGCGACTCGTGCCAGACGTTCGGGCCCAGCCGCGCCAGCATCACGGCGCGGATGGGCGTGCCTTGCGAGCCGTAGCGCGCGATGCGTTCGGCCACCGCATCGCCCACGCGCGCATCGCCGGGACGGTGATAAGGCACCACGGGCACGTGCCCCACCTTCATCACGAAGTAGGGCGTGATCGGCGGCAGCAGCTCGGCTCCGACGTCGGGGCGCAGCGTGAGCGCCACGCAATGCGTGCTGTGCGTGTGGATCACGCAGCGCGCCGGCGCGTCCAGGGCCGCCTGCGCCTCGTAGATGCGCCTGTGCAGCGAGAGGGTCTTGCTGGCCTTCGCACCGGACCGCTGCCGGCCGTCCAGGTCCACGCGCGCCAGATCCGCCGGATCCAGGAACCCGAGGCACGCATCCGTCGGCGTGATCAGGAAGCCGTCGTCCAGCCGCACGCTGATGTTGCCCGCGGTCGCATGCACGTAGCCGCGCTCGAACAGCGAGCGTCCGACGCGGCAGATCTCCTCGCGCGCGCGGCCCTCGTTCATCCGAGCTGCCCGAAGGCCTTGGTGAAGAAGTCGGTCGTGCCGAAATTGCCGGACTTCAGCGCGAGGTGCACGGTGCGCCCGCAGGCCTGCGCCTCCGCATGGCACCAGGGCACGCCGGGATCGATCTGCGGTCCGATGCGCATCTGCTGCACGCCCAGCGCCTGCACGGCCGCGCCGGAGGTCTCGCCGCCGGCCACGACCAGCTGGCGCACGCCGCGGTCGACCAGGCCCTTGGCGATGGCGGCGAGGGCCTTCTCCACCATCTCGCCGGCGTTGCCCACGCCCAGCTGCTGCTGCACGCTGCGCACCGACTCCGGCGGCGCGCTGGAGTACACCAGCACCGGCTGGTCGCCGAGGCGCGGCTCCGCCCACGCGAGCGCTTCGCCCACCACGTCGCGGCCCGAGGCGATCTGCAGGGGATCGACGGCGAGCGCAGGCAGTCCGCGGCGCAGGAAGTCCGCGACCTGCGCGTTCGTCGCCTGCGAGCAGCTCCCCGACACGATGGCCGTGGCGCCATGGGCCGGCGGCAGCGCCGCCGCTGCGGCGGACGGCGCGAGGCCGTGGTTCTGCGGCAGCCCGATCGCCACGCCGGAGCCCGCGACCACCAGCGGCATGTCCGCGATCGCGCGGCCCAGGTGCATCAGGTCCTCGTTGTCCAGCGCATCGACGATCGCGAAGCGGTAGCCCTCGTCCTGCAGCTGCCGCAGGCGTGCGTGGATGGGCGCGGCGCCGCCCCGCACCACGCGGTGCTCGATCAGGCCGACCTTGCCTTGCGACTGCGCCTGCATCACGCGCACGAGGTTCGGGTCGGTCATCGGCGTCAGCGGGTGGTTGCGCATTCCCGAATCGCTCAGGAGCACGTCGCCCACGAACAGGTGGCCCTTGTAGACCGTGCGGGCGTTCTCGGGAAAGGCGGGCGTGACGCAGCAGAAGCTGCTGCCCAGCGCCTCCAGCAGCGCCTCCGCGACCGGGCCGATGTTGCCCTGCGGGGTGGAATCGAAGGTGGAACAGACCTTGAAGTAGAACTGGCGCGCCCCGTGCGAGCGCAGCCAGTGCAAGGCCGCGAGCGACTGCGCCACGGCTTCGGCCGCCGGGATGGTGCGCGACTTGAGCGCCACGACCACGGCATCCGCTTCGGGCGCGGGCCCTTCGGGGACGCCGATGGTCTGCACCACGCGCATGCCCGCGCGCACGAGGTTGTTGGCGAGGTCGGTGGCGCCGGTGAAGTCGTCGGCGATGCAGCCCAGCGGGAGGTTGGTGGTCATCCTGGAATCGTCAAGCGGCCGCGGCGGCGGCGGCCACCGCATCGCCGAAAGCCTTGCAGGCTATCGTACCGCCGATGTCGCGCGTGCGCGTCTTGGGGTTCTCCAGCAGCTTGTGAAGTGAAACGGGGGCGGTGGGGTTCGCGTTCGCTCACCCTCCGCGGCGGTGCCACGCCACCCTACATGCCGGGGTTCGCTGCGCTCACCACCAGCCTGCGAGGACCCAGCGCTTTTCGTAGGGTGGCGCGGCGAACGCCGCGGAAGGTGAGCGCAGCGAACCCCACCGAATGGCTCACGCCGTGCCCAACCCCTCCTGCACCGCGTGCAGCAGCGCATCCGGCCCCGCCGGCTTCACGAGGTGCTGCCCGAAGCCCGCTTCACGCGACTTGGTGATGTCGGCGGTGGTGCCGTAGCCCGTGAGCGCCACGAGGTAGCACGCGTGGCCGTTGCGGTGCGCGCGCAGGCGTTGCGCGAGCTCGTAGCCGCTCATGCCGGGCAGGCCGATGTCCAGCACCGCGACCTGCGGCATGAAGTCGTCCAGCATCGTGAGCGCCACGCCCGGGTCGTAGGCCACCTTCACCTCGTAGCCGGAGAGCTCCAGCAGCGATGCCGCCGTGTCGGCCGCGTCCTGGTTGTCGTCCACGAGCAGGATGCGGCCCTTGCCGTCCGCCGCCTGCGCGGCCGCGGCGCCTTCCTCGCTGCCCGCGGGTGCCGCGATGGTGGGCAGGCGCACCGCGAAGCAGCTGCCTTCCCCGGGGCCGCCGCTCCTGGCCTGCACGGAACCGCCATGCATCTCCACGAGGCTGCGCACGATGGCGAGGCCCAGGCCCAGGCCGCCGCGCGCGCGGTCGGCTTCCTGCGGTGCCTGGTAGAAGAGGTCGAACACGTGCTCCAGCACCTCCGGCGGCATGCCCATGCCGTCGTCGCCCACCGTGATTTCGGCGTCGTCGTCCACGCGGCGCAGGGCGAGCGCGATGCGGCCCTCCGGCCCGGTGAACTTCACCGCGTTGCCCAGCAGGTTGTTCAGCACCTGCACGAGGCGCACTTCGTCGCCGGACACCCACAGTTCCGCCGCTTCGGGCGCGACGTCGACGTCCAGCCGGCGCAGGCCCAGGACCGGCTGCACCGACTGCCCCGCGTGCCGCACGAGCTCCGCCAGGCGCAGCGGCTGCTGCCGCATCTGCAGGCGCTTGCCCGTGATGCGCGAGACGTCCAGCAGGTCGTCGACGAGCCGCTTCATGTGCGCGACCTGGCGCTCCATCACCTCGCGCTCCAGGCGCGTGCCGGGGTCGCCCTTGCGCGCCATGAGGTGCAAGGCCGTGGCCATGGGCGCGAGCGGGTTGCGCAGCTCGTGCCCCAGCATCGCGAGGAATTCGTCCTTGCTGCGGGCCGCGTCCTCGGCGCGGCGCAGCGCTTCGGTCACGCGCGTGAGCAGGCTCTCCCGCTCGGCCTCCGCGGCGCGGCGGGCTTCGTTCGCGCGGTCGCGCTCGGCCGACGCGATCTGCAGCGACCGGCCCACTTCCTCCAGTTCCGCGATGCCGAGCGGCTGCAGGTCCACCGGTTCGCCGCGCCCCAGCGCCCCGGCGGCGGCCTTGAGCGTGTCGATGGGTTCGGTCACGTCGCGCGCGAAGTACCAGGCCATGAAGGCGGCGAGCGCGAGCGACGCGAGCAGGCCCGCGCCGACGGCGCCGAGCACGCCGTACATGCCGCGGTCGGCGTCCTCCACCGACATGCCGGTGGCGACCACCCAGCCCGAGCCGGGCAGGCGCACGTAGCCCGTCTGGCTCTTCACGCCTTCGAGCGTCCAGGTCGTCCCCGCGCCTTCGGCCTTGCCTTGCCGCAGCAGCGCCTCCAGCGAGGGCGAGGGCCGGGCGGACGCGTGCATGCGCGAGCGGGCGATGCGGTTCAGGTGCTGGTCGAAGATGCCGACGACGGACGTGGGCGAGAGGCGCTGCCGCTGCACCACGCTCCTGATCTGCTCCACCGGGACCACCGCGGAGAGGACGTATTGCAGCTGCCCTTCGGCGAGCACGGGCACGCGCACCGCGAAAGCCGGGCCCATGCGTTGCGGGCCTTCGGCCACGGTGCCGACGGTGGGCTCGCGCGTGGCGATGACGCGCTGCATGCTTTCCTCCTCCACCGGGCGGGGGCTGGCGGACCCGAGCGGCTGCGAGGACGTGAGGATCACGCGGCCCACCCGGTCCGCCAGCACGATGGCGCGCCAGCCCTGCCGCTCGGCGATGCGGCGGGCCAGCGAGTGGAAGTCGGCATGCCGCGCGGGCTGCAGTTCGTCGGAGAGCGACAGGCTCTGCAGGATGCCCACGGTGGAACTCAGCTCCGCGTCCACCGCCGAGGCGATCGCGCGCGACACGGCCAGCGAAGCGTCCTGCGCATCGTGCTCGCGCTCCCCCGTCACGTAGGCCACGACGATCGCGGCCACGATCGCCAGCGGCAGCAGCCCGCTCGCAGCCAGCAGGAAGAGCCGGTAGCGCAGCGGGCGCACGAGGGGTTTCATTTCTGCCGGATCACGTAGCGGACGAAGTCGTCGGCGGTGGTGAAGCGGTCGTAGAGCCGGCGCGCTTGCGCGTTGTCCTGCTTCGTCATCCAGTAGAGGCGTGCCCACCCTTCGGCGCGCATCGCGTTGCGCAGCCACTCGATGAGCGCGGCGCCGAGACCCCGGCCGCGCGCTTCGGTGCGCACGAACAGGTCCTCGAGGTAGCAGATGGCCTGCGTCTCCCACGTCGCCTCGTGCACGACGCAGTTGGCGAAGCCGTAGACCTGGCCTTCGACCTCGGCCACGATGCACATCACCTGCGCATCGGGATCGAGGATGCGCTTCCAGGTGCGGTTCGTGACCTCCTCGGGCAGCCGCGTGCCGTAGAAGTCGCAATAGGCCTTCCAGAGCTCGCGCCAGGCGGCTTCATCGGAAGGGAGGGCGGCGCGGATGATGCAGGGCGTCGTCGACACCTCGGCATTGTGCCGTGTCGCCCGTCGTCGCGGGTGTCACCCGCGACGCGGGATCATGTGCGTTGCATTGCCATCCGCAGCACCACCGCCGCATGCACCGCCTCCCGCTGCGCACCGTCGTGGATCTGGTGGCGGCAGCTGGTGCCGTCGGCCACGACGATGGCGTCGGGCGCGGAGCGCACCGCCGGCAGCAGGCTCAGTTCGGCCATCTGCATGGACACGGCATGGTGCTTCGCTTCGTAACCGAAGCTGCCGGCCATGCCGCAGCAGCTGGACTCGATGAGCTGCGGCTGGGCACCGGGCACGAGCTTCAGGACCTCGAGCACGGGCGACACGGCGCCGAACGCCTTCTGGTGGCAGTGGCCGTGCACCAGGATGGGCTTGCCCAGCGGCTTCAGCTGCGTCTTCAGCGCGTCCAGTCGTCCCGCCGCCGCTTCGCGCGCCAGGAACTCCTCGAGCAGCAGCGACTGCTTCGCGAGCACTTGCGCGCGCTCGCCCAGGCCCATGGCCGTGACCTCGTCGCGCAGCGACAACAGGCAGGACGGCTCCAGGCCGACGATGGCGATGCCGCGCTCGGCCAGCGGATGCAGCGCGTCCAGCAGTTCGGTCGCCTTGGCCTTCGCCTCGTCGACCATGCCGCTCGCGAGGTAGGTGCGGCCGCAGCACAGGTGCTTGCCGTCGTCCCTTTCCTTGCGCGCGACGTGGATTGTGTAGCCGGCGGCCTGCAGCACGGCGAAGGCGGCGCGCGCATTCTCCGATTCGAAGAAGCCGTTGAAGGTGTCGACGAAGAGCACCACCGGCTTGGCCGCCGCCAGCACTTCCTCGCGCGTCGCGCCGGGCAGCCGGCCCTGGAAGAAATGCGCCCCCTGCCATTCGGGCAGGCTGCGCTTCGCGGAGAAGCCGAGCATCTTCTCGCCCAGGGTGGCGAGCAGGGGAATGCGGTTGCGCAGGTTCAGCAGCCCGGCGAAGCGGCTCGCCGTGGCGGCGTACTCGGGCAGGCGGGCGATCAGCTTGTCCTTGAGCGACCAGCCGTTCTTCCGGCCGTCCGCGTGCCTGGACTCGATCTTCATGCGCGCCATGTCCACGCCCGTGGGGCAGTCGCGCTTGCAGCCCTTGCAGCTCACGCACAGCTCCAGCGCCTCGCGCACGGCCTCGCTCGCGAGCCCTTCGGGGCCGAGCTGGCCGCTCACCGCGAGGCGCAGCGTGTTGGCGCGGCCGCGGGTGAGGTGCTGCTCGTCTCGCGTCACACGGTAGCTGGGGCACATGGTTCCCGCGTCGAACTTGCGGCAGTGCCCGTTGTTGTTGCACATCTCCACCGCCTTGGCGAAGCCCTTGGCGGGATCGCCGCCGGTGCCCGGCGCGGTGGTGCGTTCGGTGGCGGGGTCGTTCTGCACGTCCCAGGCGCTCCAGTCCAGCGCGGGCTGCAGCGGGATCACCTTGTACGAGGGCGGGAAGCGCATGAGCCGCGTGTCGTCCATGCGCGGCGGGTCGATGATGCGGTTGGGCGAGAGCAGGCCGATCGGGTCGAACAGCTGCTTGATCTCGCCGAAAGCGGTGTTGATCGCCGGGCCGAACTGCCACTGGATCCATTCGCCGCGGCACAGGCCGTCGCCGTGCTCGCCGGAGTAGGCGCCCTTGTACTTGCGCACCAGCTCGGAGGCTTCCTCGGCGATGCGGCGCATCTCCGGCGCGCCGTTGCGCCGCATGTCCAGGATCGGGCGCACGTGCAGCGTGCCGACCGACGCGTGGGCGTACCAGGTGCCCTTGGTGCCGTGCTTGCGGAACACCTGGGTCAGGGCGTCGGTGTATTCGGCCAGGTGCTGCAGCGGCACGGCGCAGTCCTCGATGAAGGACACCGGCTTGCCGTCGCCCTTGAGGCTCATCATGATGTTGAGGCCGGCCTTGCGCACCTCCCACAGCGCCTTCTGCGGCACGTCGTCGGGCATCAGCACCACCGAGCCGGGCAGGCCCAGGTCGCCCATCAGCTGTTCCAGCTCGGAGAGCTTGCGGACCAGGGCCGCCTTGTCGGCGCCGGCGAACTCGACCAGCAGCAGCGCGTCGGGCGAGCCGATGAGGGCACTGCGCACCGTGGGAGCGAAGGCCGGGTTCTGCAGCGACAGCTCGATCATGGTGCGGTCCACCAGTTCGACCGCGGTGAGCGTGCCGTCCGAGCCCAGCTTGACGATGTGCTGGGCGGAGTCCATCGCCTTGTAGAAGGTCGGGAAGTTCACCACGCCCAGGACCTTGCTGCGCGGCAGGTCCGAGAGCTGCAGCTTGAGGCTGCGCGTGAGGGCGAGCGTGCCTTCGCTGCCCACCAGCAGGTGCGCGAGGTTGACGCTGCCGTCGCGCGTGTACGGCTTCTCGTTCTGGTTGTGGAAGACGTCGAGGTTGTAGCCCGCCACGCGGCGCAGCACCTTGGGCCAGCGCGCCTCGATCTCGGGCCGCAGCGCCATGGCCAGGTCGCGCACGCGTTCGCCGAGCTGGCGCACCGTGCCGGTCGCTTCGTCGAAGCGCCCGAAGGTGTGCAGGTGGCCGTCGGAGGTCCAGGCCTGCGCGCCCAGCACGTTGTGCACCATGTTGCCGTAGGCGATGGAGCGGCTGCCGCAGGAGTTGTTGCCCGCCATGCCGCCGAGCGTCGCCTGCGCGGAGGTGGAGACGTCCACCGGGTACCAGAGGCCCGTCTTCTTCAGGTGCGCGTTGAGGTGGTCCAGCACGATGCCGGGTTCCACGGTGACGGTGCGGTTCGCCTCGTCGACTTCCAGTACCTTGCGCACGTGCTTGGAGAAGTCGATGACGAGGCCGGCGCCCACGGTCTGGCCGCACTGGCTCGTGCCGCCGCCGCGGGGGACGACGGGCACCTTCAGGTCGCGGCAGATGTCCAGGGCGATGCGGGCGTCCTCGGCGGACCTGGGCACGAACACGCCGACCGGCACCACCTGGTAGATGGAGGCGTCGGTGGCGTAGCGGCCGCGGTCCGCGGGGGAGAAGAGCACTTCGCCGGTGGTCTCGGCGGCGAGGCGCTGCGCCAACCGGCCGGCGACCTCGTTGCTGGCGCCGGCGACCTTGTCGTAGGCGTTCGCGGTGCCGCCCGCGATCTCCAGGGGGACGCGTGCGTTCATGCGGCACCCCGCTGGCCGTTCGCTGCTTCGCGCAGCTGTTCCAGCACCACGTCGCGCTTGTTGCGCAGGTGCAGCTGCAGGATCTCGCGCATGGCCTGGCCATCGCGCGCGACGAGCGCTTCGATCATCTTCTCGTGTTCCTTCACGGCGCGCTTCCATTTCTCGCCGTCCTGGTTGGAGCGGAAGCGCAGGGCCTGCAGGCGGGCGTTGACCTGCTTGTAGACGGTGGCGAGTACCGGGTTCTTGGCGGCGTCGCTGATGGCGGCGTGGATGCGCGCGTTGACCGCGTAATAGGCGGAGAGGTCGCGCCGCGTGTACGCGGCCATCATCTCGAACTGCATGGCCTGCACCTCGGCGAGCTCCTGCGCGGTGATGCGCTGCGCGGCGAGCTCGCCCGCCATGCCTTCGAGCCCGGCCATCACCTCGAAAGTATTCAGCACGTCGGCCTCGGTCAGGGAAACCGCTATCGCGCCGCGATTGGGCAGCAGTTCCACTAGCCCTTCGGCGGCCAGCATCTTGATGGCTTCCCGCAAGGGCGTGCGCGAGACGTTCAGCAGCTCGGAGAGTTCGCGCTCGTTGAGCTTGGCGCCGGGCGCGATGCGCCCTTCCACCAGCATCTGGCGCAGCCGTTGCGCCACCTGCTCGTGCAGGGCGGCGCGGGGGATGGAGATCACGTCCGCAGTCATGGAGTGGATTTTGTATGCAAATCGGATTCGGTGCAAACCCGTAGTTTCGGCTTGATGGCCCTTGACAACTGAATTTTGTATGCAAAAAATGGGCGCCTCCTGAAACGCAACCGGAACAGCCCGCATGGTCACGCTCGACTTCCACCCCACCGGCCGCCACTTCCTGCAGATCCCGGGCCCGTCCCCGGTGCCGGACCGCATCCTGCGGGCGATGAGCCTGCCCACCATCGACCACCGCGGCCCCGAGTTCGGCGTGCTGGGCCTGCGCGTGCTCAAGGGCATCCAGAAGATCTTCCAGACGAAGCATCCCGTCGTGATCTACCCGGCGTCCGGCACCGGCGCGTGGGAAGCCGCGCTGGCCAACACGCTGTCGCCCGGCGATCACGTGCTGATGTACGAGACCGGCCACTTCGCCACGCTGTGGAACAAGATGGCAACGCGCCTCGGCGTCAAGACCGAGTTCCTCGGCCTGCCCGGCACCGAAGGCTGGCGCAAGGGCGTGCAGGCGCACCTGATCGAGGAGCGCCTGAAGAAGGACACGCAGCACAGCATCAAGGCGGTGTGCGTGGTCCACAACGAGACCTCCACCGGCGCCACCAGCAACATCCTGGCCGTGCGCCGCGCCATCGACGCCGCGAAGCACCCCGCGCTGCTGATGGTCGACTCCATCTCCGGCCTCGCCTCCGCCGAATACAAGCACGACGAGTGGGGCGTGGACGTCACGGTGAGCGGCTCGCAGAAGGGCCTGATGCTGCCCCCCGGCATCAGCTTCAACGCGATCTCGCCCAAGGCGATGGAGGCGAGCAAGGCCGCGAAGCTGCCCAAGTCCTTCTGGGCCTGGGACGAGATCGTGGAGATGAACAGGACGGGCTACTGGCCCTACACCCCCAACACCAACCTGCTGTACGGCCTGGCGGAAGCCTGCGACATGCTGCTGGAGCCCGCGTTCGGCGGCCTGGAAGGCACGTTCGCCCGCCACAAGCGGTGGGCCGAAGGGGTGCGCGGCGCGGTGAAGGCCTGGGGCCTGGAGATCCAGGTGACCGAGGCCGCGAGCCAGTCGCCCGTGCTGACCGGCGTGATCATGCCCGAGGGCGTGGACGCGGACGCGGTGCGCAAGCTGATCTACGAACGCTTCGACCTGTCGCTCGGCACCGGCCTGGGCAAGGTCAAGGGCCGCATGTTCCGCATCGGCCACCTCGGCGACTGCAACGACCTGACGCTCATGGCGGCCCTCTCCGGCTGCGAGATGGGCCTGAAGCTGTCCGGCGTGAAGCTGGCCGGCTCCGGCGTGCAGGCGGCGATGGAGTACTTCGCCGGACATCCGGCCCCAGTCGCCCTGCAGAAGGCGGCGTAACGGTTTTCTCGATTCCCAAACCCAAGTCCACCAGGAGAGAGAGACAACATGCAACGCAGAACCTTCGTGACCGGCGCGGCCGGACTGGCCGCTTCCGTCGCGCTGCCGATGGCGCGCGCGCAGCAACTGCCCACCGGGCCGGTGCGCATCATCGTGGGCTTCGCGCCCGGCGGCGGCACCGACATCCTCGCGCGCGTCATCGGGCAGAAGCTCGCCGACATGTGGAAAACGCAGGTCATCGTGGAGAACAAGGCCGGCGCCTCCGGCACCATCGCCTCCGACTACGTGGCCAAGCAGCCGGGCGACGGCACCGTGCTGCACATGGCGCACATCAACAGCCATGCGCTCATGCCCAACCTGCAGAAGCTGGGCTACGACGCCGAGAAGGACTTCCAGCCGATCGCGCTGGTGGGCGTGACGCCCAATCTGCTGATCTGCGGCCAGATGCAGCCGGCCAAGACGGTGAAGGACCTCGTGGCGCTGTGCAAGGCCGAACCGGGCAAGATCAGCTTCGGCTCCGCCGGCCCGGGCTCCGCGCAGCACCTCGCGCTGGAGATGTTCATGCTGCAGGCCGGCGTGAAGGCGATCCACGTGCCGTACAAGGGCTCCGGCCCGATGCTGACCGACCTGATCGGCGGCCAGGTGCAGTACAGCTTCGACACGATGACGGCCGCCACGCCGCACGTGAAGAACGGCAAGGCCATCGCGATCGCCCAGACGCGCCAGAAGCGCGCCTCCGGCCACCCGAACGTGCCCACGATGTCCGAGAGCGGCTTCCCCGGCTTCGAGGCAACCACGTGGTACGGCCTGGTGGGCCCGGGCAAGATGCCCGTGGGCCTGGCCCGCCGCATGAACGAGGACGTGAACAAGGCCCTCGTCATGCCCGATGTCGTCGAGAAGCTGGAAGCCTCCGGCGCCGAGGACGGCGGCGGCTCGGTCGACAAGTTCCGCGAGTTCATGCACGTGGAACAGGTCAAGTGGGCCAAGGTCATCAAGGAAGCCAACGTCAAGGTCGACGCCTGACTTCCCGGCGCCTGCATCGGCATGTGCCGGTGCAGGCATTTTCCTGAACGCAGAGGTCGCAGAGGTTTCGCAGAGGTCGCAGAGGAACATCCACGGAAGGTTTTCTCTGCGACCTCTGCGTCTTCTCTGCGACCTCTGCGTTCGAAAGGGCTCGCGCCCGCACAGCAGAGACATTTCCGCATGAACGATACACAGCGCCCGCTCCCCCTCGCGGGCGTCCGCGTCCTCGACATCTCCCAGGTGATGGCCGGCCCTTACGCCTGCATGCTGCTCGGCGACCTCGGCGCCGACGTGATCAAGGTGGAGCCGCCCGGCACCGGGGACCAGACCCGGGGCTCCATGGGCTTCAAGATGAAGGGCGCCGACAGCCTCGGCTTCCTGAACATGAACCGCAACAAGCGCAGCATCACGCTGGACCTCAAGACCGAGGCCGGCAAGGAGGCGCTGAAGACGCTCGCGCGCGACGCCGACATCCTCGTCGAGAACTACCGCCCCGGCGCGCTGCGCCGCCTGGGCCTCGGCTACGACGTGCTGAAGGACATCAACCCGCGCCTGGTCTACACCAGCATCTCGGGCTTCGGCCAGACGGGCCCCTGGGCCGACCGGCCCGGCTTCGACCTCATGGCGCAGGCGATGTCCGGCGTGATGAGCGTGACGGGCTATCCCGATTCGCCGCCGGTGAAGGCCGGCGTGCCCGTGGCCGACATCGGCTGCGCGCTGTTCGCGATCTACGCCACGCTGGCGGCCTACATCGGCGCGAAGAACACGGGGCAGGGCCAGTACATCGACGCGGCGCTCTTCGACACCGCCATGGCTTTCTCGGTCTGGGACACCTGCGACTGGTGGGGCACCGGCAAGCCGCCGCAGCCGCTGGGCACGTCCAACAAGATGACGGCGCCGTACCAGGCGATGGCCTGCGCCGACGGCCACTTCGTGATGGGCGCCAACAACCAGAAGCTGTGGGTGCAGCTGTGCAAGGTCATGGGGCGCGAGGAGCTGCTCGAGGACCCGCGCTTCACCACGATCGCGCTGCGCCTGGCCAATCGCCCCGCGCTGCAGGACGAACTGGAGAAGACCTTCCGCACGCAGGGCAAGGACTACTGGGTGGAGACGCTGCTGGCCAACGGCATCCCCGCCGGCCCCATCCTCTCGTATCCCGAAGCCTTCGGCAGCGAGCACGCGAAGGTGCGCGGCATGCGCATGGAGATCGACCATCCGATGGAGGGCAAGGTGCCCAACATCGGCTTCGCCGTGAAGCTCTCCGGCACGCCGCAGCAGGTGCGCAGGCACCCGCCGCTGCTCGGCGAACACACCGAGGAAGTGCTGGCCGAAGCGGGGCTGGCCGCCGAGGACATCGCGCGGCTGCGCAGCGAAGGAGCGTTCGGGTCATGAGCAACGAAGGCGCCGTCCACCTCGCGATCGAAGGCCCGGTCGCCTCGATCACCTTCGACCGCCCCGAGGCGCGCAACGCGATGACCTGGGCGATGTACCAGCAGCTGCGCCGCCACTGCGAGCAGCTGCGCGAGAACAAGGCCGTGCGCGTGGTGCGCTTCCAGGGCGCGGGTGGCGAGGCTTTCGTCGCCGGCACCGACATCGCGCAGTTCCAGGACTTCACGAGCGGCAAGGACGGCGTGGAGTACGAGCACCGCATCGACGGCACCATGCAGCTGCTCGCGGCGCTGCCCATGCCCACCGTGGCCGTCGTGCAAGGCTGGTGCATCGGCGGCGGGCTCGCGATCGCGAGCACCTGCGACTTCCGCATCGCGACGCCCACGAGCAAGTTCGGCGTGCCGATCGCGCGGACGCTGGGCAACTGCCTGTCGATGGCGAACGTCGCGGGGCTCGTGGCCGCGTTCGGCCGTCCGCGCGTGCAGCGCCTGCTGCTGCTGGCGGACATCATCGGCGCCGAGGAAGCACAGGCTTGCGGCTACGTGCTCGAGATCGCCGCGCCCGAGGACATCGAAGCCGCCGCGCAGAAGCTGTGCGGCAAGCTCGCGAACCTGGCGCCCGTGACCCAGGCCGTGAGCAAGGAGGCGCTCGCGCGCCTGCTGCGGCACAGCCTGCCGGATGCCGAGGACCTCATCCGCCGCACCTACGGCAGCGAGGACTTCCGGGAAGGCGTGCAGGCCTTCGTGGGCAAGCGTCCGCCGGTCTGGAAGGGTCAGTAGCAACGCCGTCCTACGCGCCGCGCCGCGGGTGCTGCCTAGCATGGGTGCATCACGAGGTGCACCATGGCCGCGAAAGACGACTCCCCGCTGGGCTCCAGCAAGCCCGCCCGACCGGGCGACCCGCTCGACCTCGCCACGTCCGTGGCCGGCGAGGAAGACCCCGGCGCGTCCATCGACATGGCGCAGCCGCGCGGCACCGAAGGCCGCAACGACCAGCCGGCCGGCGAGGCGCCCACGCAGCCTTCCGGCGGTGGCGCGCAGGCGCAGATGGCCCCCGGCGACGAAGCGCCGGCCGGCACGCCCAGCACCGGCGAGAGCGTGTGCCCGCAATGCGGCGGCAGCGGCAAGCTGGGCGCATCCGCCTGCCCCAACTGCCTCGGCACCGGCAAGGTGATCGTGGGCATCGGCGGGGCCTGACCGGCGCGCCGATGCCAGGCGACCGCATCGGCGTCCTGCCTCCCGTCCGTGCGCTGCAGACGCGCAGCGGCCGCCTGGGCTACATGCTCTCCGGAACGGGCGATCCCACGATCGTCCTGGTGAGCGGCGCCGGCGTGAGCCTGCAAGGCTGGGAGGCCCTGTATCCGGGGATCGAACAGGTCGGCACCGTCTTCGGCTGGAACCGCTTCGGCCTGCAGGGCAGCGACCCGCCCGTGGAGCGGCAGACGGGCATCGTGGTGCTGGGGTCGCTGCGCGAGCTGCTCGGGTACAGCGGCCTGGAGCCGCCGTACGTGCTGGTCGCCCATTCCCTGGGGGGCCTGTTCGCCAACCTCTATGCGCGTGTCTATCCCGAGCAGGTGGCCGGCGTGCTGTTCCTGGAAGCCACGCACCCGGACGACCGCGAGCTGCTGCAGAAGCACGAGGAGCACCTCGTGCAGGCGCTCGGCAGGATGCAGGCGTTGCCCGAGATGTTCCTGCGGCCGAACGTCGAGCGTGAACTGGCCTGCGTGGACGACACGGTGCGCGAGATCGCGTCCGCCGGCCCTTTCCCCGACATCCCCGTGCGCGTGGTCACGGGCGGGCTCACGCCCCGGGGCGCGCTGATGTCGCCCGCCGCCATCGCGGCGAAGCGCGCGAACCAGCAGGCGCTCGCGCGCCTGTCGCCGCGGGGCGAGCACGTCATCGCGCAGAAGAGCGGGCACTTCCCGCAGCTCACCGAGCCGGACCTTGTCCTCTCCGTCCTGGAGGAGCTCTGCAGGCTGGTGGTGAGCGAAGCGAACCCCAGCTGACGGCGCCTCAGTCCCCCGCCTGCACCTCCACCCACTTGCGCCCGTTGAAATAGTGCACGCGCGACCGCTTCTCCAGGAACGCGTCCTCGATCCCCGCATGCTGGAACCGCACGACGATGCGGCCGCGCGCCTGGTTCTGCCGCCGATGCGCCTGCGTCGGGCCGATGGCGATCACGCTGCGCGAGAAGCCTATCCTGCCGCCGCCGACCTGCTGCAGGAAGTCGGCGTCCTTGCGCGCGGAGCCGGGCACTTCCTGCACGCCTTGTGCCGTGCCGCCCGGGTACACGAGGATGCGCGACGCGCGCGCGATCGAGCAGAGCACCGCCCAGTCGTCGGCATCGCTGCCGAGGAAGGTGCCGCGCGCGAAGTTGCCGGCGTTCTTCGCTGCGAACGCCTGCGGGATGCGGCAGCCGCGCCGCTCCAGGTCCGCGCGCACCGGCGCCGGCAGGGCCTGCACCTCCGAGGGCGCGAGGCGGCGCGTCGCGAGGTCGGCATCGCTCCATTCGTCCGCGTGCGCGGACGCCGAGAGGGCGAGGACGAGACTCGCCGCCACCTTCTTCATGCGAGCTTCACTCCGAGGGAGGACAGCGCCTCCTCGCCGGCGGGCGTGATACGCACCTCGCGCGAATGCTTCCTGCGCTCGATCCAGTGGCGCGCCTGCAGTTCGTCGGCGAGCGCGGCGCCGAGCGCGCCGCCGAGGTGGTCGCGGCGCTCGGACCAGTCGAGGCAGCGGCAGGCGAACTGGCGGCGGCGGGCCTGCGCGGCCTCCACGTCGACCCCGAGCTGGCCCAGGGCCTTCGTGCCGCGCGGCGTGAGCGCGAGCTGCTTGGGTTCGGCGTCGTCCTGCAGCCAGCCCTTGCGCAACATGTGCGCGAGCAGGCCGGTGCCGAGCGCACCCGCGAGGTGGTCGTAGCAGTAGCGCGCGCGGCGCAAGGGCTGCGGCGTCGACGGGCGCACGGCGGCCACCCGGCGCGGCGCCACGCGCATCAGGCTCTCCACGAGCTGCGCCACCTGCTCGGAGGCGAAGCGGAAGTACTTGTGGCGGCCCTGCGCGGCCGCCTCGAGGAGGCCGTCCTCCAGCAGGCGCTTGAGGTGCGTGCTCGCCGTGGCGGGCTCCACGCCCGCGCCCAGCGCGAGCTCCTTGGCGGTGAGCGCGCGGCCTTCCATCAGCAGGGCGAGCATCTGGATGCGGCGCGGGTCGCCCACGGTGGCGGCGATGCGCGCGAGGTCGGGTTCGGCTTCCATGCTTCGATCGTAGTCAAACCATTGGCGCTGGCCAAACCGCCGGTCGGGGGCCACACTGCGCCCATGGACGAACCGCGCCACGTGCTGGAGGCTCCCAGCCATGCCGACCCCTACGCCTGGTACGCACGCCTGCGCGTGAGCCGGCCCCTGTTCTTCGACGAGGGGCTGGGGCTCTGGGTGGCGAGCGGGCCGTGGCTGGTCGAGCAGGCCTTGCACCATCCGCAGCTGCGGGTGCGCCCGCCGGCGGAGCCGGTGCCGCCCGCGTTGCAGGGGCGCGCGGCGGGCGAGGTGTTCGCGCAACTCGTGCGCATGAACGACGGGGACTTCCACGCACGGCATCGGCCCGGGGTCGAGCAGGCGATCGTGCGCTGGGAGGAGAGCGCGGTGCAGCGCGCCGCGGAGGAATCCGCGAGCGACCTGGTCACTCGCTGCGATGCGAACGCGTTGCTGTCCGCCATCCCCGTGCAGGCGATGGCACGCATGCTGGGCGTCCCGCGGGACGCGCTCGATGCCACGGTCGCATGGGTGCATGCGTTCACGCGGGGCATCGCGGCCGGTGCGAGCGCCGGCGCGCTGCAAGAGGCCGACGCCGCCACGGTGGCCTTGATGGCGCAGGGCGAGCGGGAGGGCTTGCCGCACGTGCGTGCAGCGAACCGCATCGCCCTCATGCAGCAGGCGCTGGATGCGACGGCGGGCCTGTTGGGCAACGCGATCCGCGCCGCGCTGGACGGCGCCGGGGGCGACGCGGCGGAGATCGTCGCGCACGTGGCGCGCACCGATCCCGCGATCCACAACACGCGGCGCTTTGCCGCGGGGGACCTCGAGCTGGGCGGCTACGCCATTGCCGCGGGGCAGGGGCTCGTGCTGGTCCTCGTGCCCGAGCATCCGTTCGGCCGCGGCGCGCATGCCTGCCCCGGCGATCGCATCGCGCTGCAGCTGGCGGCGGCTGCACTGCGCACCTTGCAGTCGCACGCGCCCTTGTCGCGCATCTTCGGCCGGGCGAACGGTTACCGTCCGCTGCCGAACGCGCGCGTCCCCGTTTTCACTCCCGGAGCAACACCATGGTCACCGTGATCTTCGAAGTCTGGCCCGAGCCGCAGCACCGCCAGGGCTACCTGGACTGGGCCGCCGAACTGAAAGGCGAGCTGATGAAGATGGAGGGCTTTCTCTCCGTCGAACGCTTCCAGAGCCTGACCGACCCCGACAAGCTGCTGTCGCTGCAGTTCTGGCGCGACGAGGAATGCCTGGCGAAGTGGCGCAACCTCGAAGCGCATCGCGCCGCGCAGGACGCGGGCCGCCGCACCATGTTCAAGGAGTACCGCCTGCGCATCGCGGAGGTGACGCGGGACTACGGCAAGAACGAGCGGGCGCAGGCGCCGCGGGACTCGCGGCAGCGGCATGGGTGAGTCCCATCCTCACTTCGCCCCGGGCCACAGACCGCGCGCCATCGGCGAGCACAGGAACACGAAGGCCGCGACGTTGAGCACGACCGTTCCCCAGAACACGGCGCGGAACTCGCCCTTGGCCGACTTGTGCCGCAGGACCTGCTGCGCCAGCAGCGCGCCCGGCCAGCCGCCGGCGAGCGCGAGCAGGTGCAGGCTGCTTTCCCGGGTGCGCCAGCTCCCGTTCCGCGCAGCCGACTTGTCGATGGCATACGCGACGAAGGTGGCCAGGCTCGCGCCGACGTAGACGAGCGGAAACCATGCAGGCGGCCGCCACAGGACCGCGACGACCGCGCACAGGACGAGGAAGGGCAGCAGGACGAAGAGGGTCGCCGTGCCCCACCGGGCCGGCGATTCGCGCCTGCGCGGCGGCCGGGCGCGCGCAGCGCGCACCACCTGCACGTTGCGGGCCCGCTTCTTCCCCTGCGGGCCGGGTTCGACCTCGAACGAGAAGCGCTGGCCCGGCTGCGGCCGGCCGCCACCGCGCGGCAGCGACTTGATGTGGACGAAGATCGTGTCTCCCCCCTGGTCCGGTGCGAGGAAGCCGAAGCCGCGTTCGTCGTTCCAGGATTGCAGGGTGCCTTCGAAGCGCATCGGACCATGCTAAACGGACTGCGGTGGCGCCTCCTGCCCCGCCAGCACCTCCGGCGTCAGCTCGTGCACCGCGTCGTAGTGGGAAAGGTACACGCGGCCGCTCAGCGAGCGCAGGAAGTCCGTGTGCTGCAGGCGGTCCATCACGGGCCCTTTCACCTCCGACAGGTGCAGCCGGATGCCGGCCGCGCGCAGCCGCTCCAGGATCGTTTCCAGGCTCTCCAGCGCGCTGGCGTCGATCGCGTTGATGGCCGTGCACTGCAGCACCACGTGCTTCAGCTGCGGGCGCGCGGCCACGGCCTCGTTCACGGCGTCCTCCAGCGCGCGGGCATTGGCGAAGTAGAGGCTCTCGTCGACGCGCAGGCTCAGGAGGCGCGGGCTGGCCAGCACGCGATGGCGCAGCACGTTGCGGAAGTGCTGCGTGCCGGGCACGAGGCCCACGACCGCGATGTGGGGGCGGCTCGTGCGGTACAGGTGGAAGGCGAGCGACACGGCGACGCCGCTGACCAGCCCCTGCTCGACGCCGAGCAGCAGCGTCGCGACGAAGGTGGCGGCGACCGCGGCGAAATCGGACCGCGAATACGACCAGGTGCGGCGCAGCACGTCGAGGTCGACGAGCGACAGGACGGCCACCACGATCGTCGCGGCGAGCGTGGCCTGCGGCAGGTGGTAGAGCGTGGGCGTGAGCGCCACCGAAGCGAGGGCGATGCCGCCGGCCGTGAGGATGCCGGCCGCCGGTGTCTGCGCGCCCGCGTCGAAGTTGACCACCGAGCGCGCGAAGCCCCCCGTCACCGGAAAGCCGCCCGTGAAGGCCGCGGCGACGTTGCTGGCGCCCAGCGCCACCAGTTCCTGGTTCGGCTCGAGCCGCTGGCGCCGCCTGGCCGCGAGCGTGTGGCCCACCGACACCGATTCCACGAAGCCCACGATCCCGATCAGCAGGGCGGGTACGGCGAGGTCGCGCCAGAGCGCGGGATCGAACGGCGGCAAGGTGAGCGGCGGCAGCCCCGAAGGGATCGCGCCGACGACATGCACGCCGCGTGCGGACCAGTCGAAGGCCCACGCGAGCGTCGCGGTGACCGCGATGGCGCCCACCGGGCCCGCCTTGGCCAGCATGTCCGCCGGCCGCGCCCGCATGCCCCAGGAGAGCAGCAGCGGCTTCAGCCCCTTGCGCACCCAGAACAGGAAGGCCGTTGCCGCGGCGCCGATGGCGAAGGTGAGCCAGTGCACATCGGGCAGTTGCCCCGCCAGCGAGACGAGCAGGCGGGGCAGGTTGTCCCCGCCCGCCTTCACGCCCAGCAGCGTCTTGAGCTGGCTCGCGGCGATGAGGATCGCCGACGCGGAGATGAAGCCCGAGATCACCGGGTGGCTCAGGAAGTTCGCCAGTGCGCCCAGGCGCAGCACGCCCAGCACCAGCAGCATGAGACCGGAGAGGAGGGCGAGCGCCAGTGCGGCGCCCGCGTGCGCCGCGGGGCCCGCATTGGCGTACGGGGCGATGGCCGCAGCGGTCATCAACGAGACGACCGCCACCGGGCCCACCGCCAGCACGCGGCTGCTGCCGAACAGCGCGTACGCGAGCAGGGGCGCGATGCTCGCATAGAGGCCGTACTCCGGCGGCAGGCCGGCGAGCAGGGCATAGCCCAGGCTCTGGGGAATCAGCATGATCGTGACGATCACCGCGGCCAGCGCGTCGGCCGCGAGCGTGTCGCGCCCGTAGCCGCGTCCCCATTCCAGGAAGGTGAGCGAGGGCAACCAGCGCCGCCAGCGCGGCGCGCGGTTCAGTCCACCCGTTCGGGTTGCGCCATCCATTCCTTTCCTTTCAGCATGCCTTGCCAGTACAGGGGCGGCAGGATGCGTTCCTTGAGGTACCAGGCGAGCCGCGACGGACGCGTGCCGTCGATCAGCCAGGAGGGGAAACTCGGCGCCAGCCTGCCGCCGTAGAGGAACTCGGCGAGCACGATCTTGCCTTTCTCCACCGTGAGCGGGCAAGAGCCGTAGCCGTCGTAGCGCGCTTCGCCGCCGGCGTTGCCGCGCGCGGCCAGCACGTTGTGGGCGACCACCGGCGCCTGCTTCCGCGCCGCGGCCGCCGTCTTCGCGTTGGGCATGTTGCCCGCGTCCCCCAGTGCGAAGACGTTGGCGTACTTCCGGTGCCGCAGCGTGGCCGGATCGACGTCGACCCAGCCCGCGGCGTCCGCGAGCGGGCTCACCCGCACGAAGTCCGGCGCCTTCTGGGGCGGCACGACGTGCAGCATGTCGAACGCGCGCGTCACCAGCTGGCGGCTGCCGTCGGGGCCGGTGGTGGCAAAGGTCGCCTGCCGCGCCGGCCCGTCCACCGAGACGAGGTTCTGCCCGAAGTTCAGCTGGATGCCGTACTTCCTCACGTACTCCATGAGCGCGGGGACGTAGTCCTGCACGCCGAACAGGGCGGGCCCGGCACTGCAGAACGCCACCTCCACGTCCGGCAGGACGCCCGCGCGCCGCCAGAGGTCCGCGGACAGGTACATGGCCTTCTGCGGCGCACCGGCGCACTTGATCGGCATGGGCGGCTGGGTGAACACGGCGCGGCCGCGGCGCAGTTGCTGCACGAGCTGCCACGTGTAGGGCGCCAGGTCGTAGCGGTAGTTCGAGGTGACGCCGTTGCGCCCGAGCGTCTCCGGCAGTCCCGGGATCGCGTCCCAGTCCAGCTTGAGCCCCGGCGCGACCACGAGGTGGCGGTACTTCACGACGCGGCAGCCGTCCAGGATCACGGCGTCGCGCTCGGGCTCGAACGCGGCCACCGCGCCCTTGATCCAGTGCACGCCCCGCGGCAGCACGGAAGCCATCGTGCGCGCCGTCTCGCGCGCCTCGAACACGCCGGCGCCGACGAGCGTCCATCCGGGCTGGTAGTAGTGGACGTCCGCGGGATCGATGATCGCCACGTCCAGGTGCGGCTGCCGCCTGAGGAGGCTCGACGCGACCGCGATGCCGGCGGCGCCGCCACCCACGATCACCACCGCATGCGACGCGTCGACCACTTCCACCGGAGTCTTTCCCCCGTTCGCGATGCGGCGCACCACGCCCTTGAGGTCGTGACCCGCGGCCGCGGCGCGCTGCAGGATATCCGGCAGGGTGCGCCGCGTGGCCTGCGAGAGCGCCCACATGGTGGTGGAACGCATGCCCGTGCGGCAATAGGCAAGCACCGGGCCCGGCAGCTCTTGCAGCAAGCGTCCGAAGTCGCGCCCCTGTTCGTCGGTGACCTTGCCGGACTCCGCAGGGAGGTAGCGGGCGGCGAGCCCGTGTTCCTTGGCGGCCCGCTCGATCTCGGCGAAGCCCGGCTGGTCCGCGCCCTCGCCGTCGGGGCGGTTGCAGACGATGGCGCGGTAGCCGGCGCGTGCGATGGCCTGCACGTCTTCGGGCCGGACCTGGCCCGCGACGGCGAGTTCGGGCGCGAGGGATCGGATCTCCATGGTGTCCTCCGGTGCCTGGGCTACAGGGCGTTGAGCGGGATCTTCAGGTAGGACACGCCGTTGTCCTCCGCGGGAGGCAGCTCGCCGGCGCGGATGTTCACCTGCACCGCGGGGAGGATGAGCACCGGCATCTCCAGCGTGGCATCCCGCTTCGTGCGCATCGCCACGAACTGCTCCTCGGTGATACCGTCGCGGATATGGATGTTCTTCTCCCGCTGTTCGCCGACCGTGGTCTCGAAGGCCACCGGCCGCTGGTCCGGCGGGTAGTCGTGGCACATGAACAGCCGCGTGTCGCGGGGCAGCTCCAGGATGCGGCGCACCGACGCGTACAGCTTCCTCGCATCGCCGCCGGGGAAGTCGCAGCGGGCGGTGCCCACGTCCGGCATGAAGAGGGTGTCGCCCACGAACACCGCATCGCCGATGCGGTAGGCGACGTCGGCCGGCGTGTGGCCGGGGACGTGCATCACCTGGCCTTCGAGCTCGCCGATGCGGAAGGCCTCGCCGGCGCGGAACAGGTGGTCGAATTGCGAGCCGTCCTGCCGGAAGCCGGGCTCGAGGTGGAAGACGCCCTTGAACACCTTCTGCACCGTCGTGATGTGCTCGCCGATCCCCGTGCGGCCGCCGAGGCGCGCCTTGAGGTAGGGCGCGGCCGTCAGGTGGTCGGCATGGGCGTGTGTTTCCAGGATCCATTCCACCTTCAGGCGGTTCGCCTCCACGTAGGCGACGACGTCGTCGGCGGACGCGGTGCGCGTGCGGCCGGACTTGGGGTCGTAGTCGAGCACCGAGTCGATGATGGCGCAGGCGGTGCCCGGGCCGGCATGCACGACGTACGTGGCCGTCCAGGTGTTGCGGTCGAAGATGCCGTGCACTTGGGGTCGCGGGGAGGGGGTCATCGCAGCTCCTTTGTTAAGCTCCAAACAATATATTGACAGATAGATTGAAAGTCAATAGACTATCCTCAACTCGAAGATGAAGAACATGCCGGCCACCACCACACCCACCGTCCCGCTCGAGCAGATGCAGCAGGCCGCGCGCGAGGCGTGCGGCCTGCTGAAGGTGCTGTCCAACCCGGACCGCCTGCTGATCCTGTGCTACCTGTCGCAGGGCGAAGCGCGCGTGGGCGAGATGGAGGAGGTGCTCGGGATCCTGCAGCCCACCCTGTCGCAGCAGCTCACGGTGCTGCGCGAGGAGGCGCTGGTGACCACGCGCCGCGACGGCAAGAACATCTACTACACGCTCGCCAGCCCGAAGGCGCTGGCCGTGATCGAGATGCTGTACCTGCAGTTCTGCTGCGAGGATCCGGCGCCGAAGGCGCGCCGCAAGCCCAAACCGAAGGAGTAGTCCCTTGATCGACTGGAACCATTTCACCCCCTGGGCATCGCTGGCCGGCGGCGTCCTGCTCGGCGTCGCCTCGGCGGCGTTCATCCTGTTCAACGGCCGCATCCTCGGCATCAGCGGCATCGTGGGAGGCCTGCTCGGGCCGAAGCCGGGCGACGCCGGCTGGCGCATCGCCTTTCTCCTGGGGATGCTCGCCGCGCCGTTCACCTTCGCGCTGCTGGCACCCGCCGGCTTCCTGGCCGCGCCGCGCATCGACGCGGGCTATGGCGCCCTCGTGGCCGCTGGCCTGCTCGTCGGCTTCGGCACGCGCCACGGATCCGGCTGCACCAGCGGGCACGGCGTCTGCGGCCTCTCGCGCCTGTCGCCCCGCTCGCTGGTGGCCACGCTGGCCTTCATGGCCGCCGGCTTCCTCACCGTCTTCCTCGTCCGCCACGCCTGAAGGAGCGCCGCCATGCATCGCGCCCTCGAATTCGCCGTCGGCCTCCTGTTCGGTTGGGGGCTCCTGTTGTCGGGCATGACCGACCCCGGCAAGGTCCTGGGCTTCCTGGACCTCTTCGGGGCCTGGGACCCTTCGCTCGCCTTCGTGATGGGCGGCGCCATCGCGGTCGGGTTCTTCGCATTCGCGCTCGCGAAGCGGCGCACCCGGACCTTCCTCGGCGGCGCGCTGCACATGCCCACGCGTCGCGACATCGACAAGCCCCTGGTCGTCGGCTCGCTGTTGTTCGGTGCCGGCTGGGGCCTGGCCGGCTTCTGCCCGGGGCCCGGCATCGTCTCGATGGCGGCAGGACAGCCGAAGGCGGCGATCTTCGTCGCCGCGATGGTGGCCGGCATGCTCGCGCACCAGCTCCTGGACCACGCTTCGAGCCGCTCCCGCGCGGGCCAGCCGCGCTGAGAGTGGGGCATGCACTGGCAAGAGCAGGGAAAGCACCCCGACTACCGGTTCACGCTCGCCAACGAGCGCACCTTCCTCGCCTGGGTGCGCACCGCGCTCGGCATGCTGGCCGGCGGCGTGCTGCTGCACCAGCTGGCGCACAGCCTGGAGCCCCGGTGGGCGGTGGCCGCGCTGGCCGTCGCGCTCGCCCTGCTGGCGGCGTCCATGGGGCTGGCCGCGTACTTCCGCTGGAAGCACGTCGAGATCGCGATGCGGCACGACCAGCCGCTTCCCCGTTCGCTGCTGATTCCGGTGCTCGCCTTTTCCGTCGCCCTGATGGGCCTGCTGGTCGCCGTGATGCTCGCATGGCGCTGACCCGCGACCCCGGCCTGCAGCCCGAACGCACGGAGCTGGCGTGGGGCCGCACCTCGCTCGTCATGGCGGCGCACGCGCTGGTGGTCGTCCGGGCCGGGACGCAGTCCGGCGAACCTGCGCTGCTGCTGCTGGGCATCGTCGTGGCCGTGCTCGCGATCGGGCTGCTCGCGGCAGGGCAGGTCCGGCGCAGGCAGCTCGCGCGCTCGGTCGCAGCGCCTTCCGCGCGGCTGATGGCGTTCGCGGCCGGCAGCGTGGTCTTCGCTTCCGCCGTCGCCGTGCTCGCCATCGTGCGTTGACCTGGCGCAAGGAGGGCGGCCCATCCTGCGCCTAAGTTGTGGGCATGAGCGAGCCCATCCTCCGCATCACGCTGCAGCAGCAGGCCGACTACCGTTTCCTGGCGCACTTCGAGGGCACGGAGATCGATCCGCTGCAGACCGACGAGCCGCCGCCCCTGGGCGGGGGCACCGGCCCCGACCCGGCCCGTATGCTCGGGACCGCCGTGGCCAACTGCCTGGCGTCCAGCCTCTTCTTCGCGCTGCGGAAGTTCGGCAATGAACCGGGGAAGCTCCAGGCCCCGTGCACCGTGGCGCGCGAGCGCAACGCGCAAGGGCGGTGGAGGATCCCTCGGATCGACGTGGAGCTCCAGCTCGGCGTGCCGTGGGCGCGCCTGAAGCACGCGGACCGCGCCCTGGCGCAGTTCGAGGACTTCTGCGTGGTGACGCAGAGCGTGCGGGGCGGGATCGACGTGCGGGTGCGGGTGGTGGACAGCGCGGGCCAGGAGGCTCCACGAGAGGCCTGATCACAGCACGCCGGGATTGCGCAGCCACACCGACCACGTCAGCGCCGACGCGAAGCTGACCCACAGCAGGTAAGGCACGAGCAAGAGCGCGGCGACGCGGCTGCTTCGCCAGAACGCTACCGCCGTGGCGACGATCAGGGCCAGCAGCACCAGCACTTCGACCGCCGCGAAAGCGCCGCGGTGCCAGGCGAAGAACAGCCAGGACCAGAGGGCGTTGGCCGCGAGCTGGGCGAGGAAGAGGGCGAGCGCCGGGCGGGTGAGGCGACGCGCCCGCCAGACCAGCCACACGGAGATGGCCATCAGCGCATAGAGCACCGTCCACACGGGACCGAACACGCCGGCCGGGGGCGCCCACGAGGGTTTGTCCAGCTGCGCGTAGAACGCCGGAGCGTTCGCGGAAGCGATGGCACCGAGGGCGGCGGCGGCGAAGGTGAGGAGGAGCCAGCCAAAGAAGCCGGCGACGGACCTGGTGGTTCCCGGATTCACGTGGCCTCCGATGGTGCCATCTTCGCCGAACCCGTCTCGCATCGTGGCCTCACCTTCACCCAGTAGTACGCGAGCAACGGCCAGACAGGGGGGAGCAGCAGGAAGAGGGCCTTCGCCAGGATGATCGCCAGCTCCTTGCATGCGGTCCAGAACCCCATCTGGCCGGCATAGTTGCGGTCGGACAGCAGCGCGTGCGCCATCAGGCTGGTGGCCAGGTTGGCCGTGAAGAACGGAATCACGAGCAGCGCGATCTGGTATTGGGTCCGCAGGTCCTTGTCCTGGAAGGTCTTGTTCGGCAGGAGGTCCAGGATCGCCTGCGTCATGCCGAGGAAGATGGCGGAGATCAGCAGGAGCAGGATCGAAGCTGCGACGTCGAGCCATCGCGGGATGTCGCGCTCCCGGATCAGGAAGATCACCGAGGCAGCACAGACGACGCTGAGAGTGACGATGACGGCGAGCGCGACGCGGAATGAAGACATCGCGCGGAATATAGCGACTCCGAAAGAGAAAAGCGCCGCATGGCGGCGCTTTCCGGGGAGCCCTGGGTCCCCGCCTTCGCGGGGATGACGATAGGGGCGGGGATGACGGGAGGGGTAGCGCGATGACGGCTTAGGCCACCGTCTCCTGCTGCAGCTTCCGCAGGATCTGCCCCCCGCCGAAGCTCACCTGTTCGGGCGCCGTGCCGCCTGGCGTGACGCGGATCGCGCAGTACTTCAGCTCGGGGATCTTCGCGACGGGATCGAACGCGTCGTTCGTCACGCGGTTGATCGCCGCCTCGTAGTAGCAGAAGGGCACGAACACGGCCCCGCGCGGCGAGGTCTCGTCGGCGCGGCCGTACAGGGACACCTTGCCGCGACGCGACTCGATCGTCAGCAGCTCGCCCGGCTTCACGCCCAGTGCTTCCAGGTCCAGCGGGTGCACGAGCGCCACGGGATCCGGCTCGATCGCGTCCAGCACCGTGGCGCGGCGCGTCATCGAGCCCGTGTGCCAGTGTTCGAGCTGGCGGCCCGTGATCAGCACCATCGGGTACTCGCTGTCGGGGCGCTCGGCGGCCGGCACGATGTCGGCGGGAACGAAGCGGGCCTTGCCGTCGGCGCGCGGGAAGTCCTGCACGAACACCACCGGCTCGCCGGGGTCGCCTTCCTTCATGCACGGGTAGGTGACCGCGTGCTCGCGCTCCAGGCGGTCCCACGTGATGCCGCCGATGCTGGGCATCGTGTGCCGCATCTCGTCGAACACCTCGGAGACGTGCCTGTAGTTCCACTGCAGGCCGATGCGGTTCGCCAGCTCCTGGATGATCCAGAGGTCCTGCTTCGCATCGCCGGGCGGCGTCACGGCCTGGCGGCCCAGTTGCACCAGGCGGTCGGTGTTGGTGAAGGTGCCCGTCTTCTCGGGGAAGGCGCTCGCGGGCAGCACCACGTCGGCCAGGGCGGCCGTCTCCGTGAGGAAGATGTCCTGCACCACCAGGTGCTCCAGCTGCGCGAGCGACTCTCGGGCGTGGTTGGCATCCGGGTCGGACATCGCCGGGTTCTCGCCCATGACGTACATGCCGTGCACCTTGCCGTCGGCGATGGCGTGCATCACCTCCACGACGGTCAGGCCGGGCTGGGCGTCGAGCGTGCCGGGCTCCAGGTTCCAGTGCTTCTCGAAGCGGGCGCGGACCTCGGGCTCCACGACCTTCTGGTAGTCGGGGAACATCATCGGGATCAGGCCGGCGTCGGAGGCGCCTTGCACGTTGTTCTGTCCGCGCAGCGGGTGCAGGCCGGTGCCGGGACGGCCGATCTGGCCGGTGAGCAGCGACAGCGCGATCAGGCAGCGCGCGTTGTCCGTGCCGTGCACGTGCTGCGACACGCCCATCCCCCACAGGATCATGGAGGCGCGCGAGGTCGCGAACATGCGCGCCACGTCGCGCAGCGTCCCGGCGTCGATGCCGCAGACGCCTGCCATCTCCTCGGGGCTGTAGCCCACCAGGTTCTTCTTCAGCTCCTCGTACCCGATGGTGCGGTCGTCGATGAAGCTCTGCGCCACCAGGCCCTCGTGCACGATGACGTGCATGATGGCGTTGAGCATCGCCACGTCGGTATCGGGCTTGAACTGCAGGTGGCGGTAGGCCAGGCGCGTCAGGTCCGACTGGCGCGGGTCCATCACGATCAGCTTGGTGCCGTTCTTCGCCGCGTTCTTCATCCAGGTGGCGGCCACCGGATGGTTCACGGTCGGATTGGCGCCGATGACGACGATCACTTCGGCCTTGGTCACGTCCATCACGGGGTTGGACACGGCGCCGGAGCCTATGCCTTCCAGCAGCGCCGCCACCGAGGAGGCGTGGCACAGGCGCGTGCAGTGGTCGACGTTGTTGCTGCCGAAGCCGGTGCGCACCAGCTTCTGGAAGAGGTAGGCCTCTTCGTTGCTGCCCTTGGCGGAGCCGAAGCCGACCAGCGCCTTGGGGCCCTTCGTTTCGCGGATGGACTTCAGCTTCGAAGCGGAGAGCGCCAGCGCTTCTTCCCAGGTCGCTTCGCGGAAGATCTCGTGCACGCGCTCCGGATCGAAGATCGCCTTCGGATCCTTGGGTGCGTCCGCACGGCGGATCAGCGGCGTCGTCAGGCGCTGCGGGTGGTGCGCGTAGTCGAAGCCGTAGCGGCCCTTCACGCACAGGCGGCCGTGGTTTGCGGGGCCGTTGCGGCCTTCCACGAACAGGATCTTGTTGTCCTTGACGTTGTAGGTGAGCTGGCAGCCCACGCCGCAGTACGGGCAGACCGAGTCCACCTGCTTGTCCGGCACCGGCAGGGCGGCGCCGCGCGCCGGCATCAGCGCACCGGTGGGGCAGGCCTGCACGCATTCGCCGCACGCGACGCAGGTGGAGACGCCCATGGGGTCATCCATGTCGAACACGATCTTGGCATGCTCGCCGCGGAAGGCGAGGCCGATCACGTCGTTCACCTGCTCGTCGCGGCAGGCGCGCAGGCAGCGCGTGCACTGGATGCACGCGTCGAGGTTGACCGCGATGGCGGGATGCGAGAGGTCGGCGCTGACCTGGCCGCGCGAGGGGAAGCGGGGCTTGCCGACGCCGAGCTTCGCGGACCATTCGTCCACCTCGTTGTGGCGGGTGTAGTCCGTCTCGGGCATGTCGGACTGCAGCAGCTCCAGCACCATCTTCTGCGCGGCCACCGCGCGCGGCGTGTCGCTCTTGACGTCCATGCCGGGCGTCGGCGCGCGGCAGCAGCTCGGGGCCAGCACGCGCTCGCCCTTGATCTCCACCATGCAGGCGCGGCAATTGCCGGCGGTGTCCAGGCCCGGCTTGTAGCAGAGGCGGGGGATCTCCACGCCTTCGCGGTCGGCCACCTGGATCACGGTCTCGTTCGCGCGCGCCTCGACCTCCCTCCCGTTCAGCGTGAACTTCACGACGGGCGTTTCGATCTGGGCCAGTTCGGCGCGGGTGACGGCGTTCATGCTTGTAGTTCCTGAAAGACAGAACATCGAACGCAAAGAACGCAAAGGTTACGCAAAGGACGCAAAAGGAAGAAAGGATTTCTCATTGCCTCTTTTGCGTCCTTTGCGAATCCTTTGCGCCCTTTGCGTTCGGATGTCCGTATTGGCTGTTCCGTGTTCCGCTTCATCCCAACTCGTGCGGGAAGTACTTGATCACGCAATCGAACGGGTTTGGCGCGGCCTGGCCCAGTCCGCAGATGGATGCGTCGCGCATCACCTGCGACAGTTCCGCCAGCAGCGGCAGGTCCCACTTCGGTGCCTGCATCAGGGCGTAGGCCTTCGCCGTTCCCGACCGGCACGGCGTGCACTGGCCGCAGGACTCGTCGCGGAAGAAGCGCAGCGTGTTCCTCGCCGCGGCCGTGGCCGTGTCCTTGTCGGAGAGCACCACCACCGCAGCGGAGCCGATGAAGCAACCATGGGGCTGCAGCGTGTCGAAGTCCAGCGGGATGTCGTTCATGCTCGCCGGCAGGATGCCGCCCGAGGCGCCGCCGGGCAGGTAGGCGTAGAACTTGTGCCCGTCCGCCATGCCGCCGCAGTACTCGTCGATGAGCTCCTGGATCGTGATGCCCGCCGGCGCGACCTTCACGCCCGGGTTCTTCACGCGGCCGGAGACGGAGAAGGACCGCAGCCCCTTGCGCCCGTTCGCGCCCTGGGACGTGAACCAGGCGGGGCCGCGCTCCAGCAGCTCGCGCACCCAGAACAGCGTCTCGAAGTTGTGCTCCAGCGTCGGCCGCCCGAACAGGCCCACCTGCGCCACGTAGGGCGGGCGCAGCCGCGGCATGCCGCGCTTGCCTTCGATGGACTCGATCATCGCGGACTCTTCGCCGCAGATGTAGGCGCCCGCGCCGCGGCGCAGCTCGATGCGCGGCAGCCCCTGCGACGGCGGGTCGTTCTGCAGGCGCGTGAGCTCCTGCTGCAGCAGCGTGCGGCAGCCGTGGTACTCGTCGCGCAGGTAGATGTAGATCGCGTCGATGCCGACCGCCCAGGCCGCGATCAGCATGCCTTCGAGGAAGCGGTGCGGGTCGCGCTCCAGGAACACGCGGTCCTTGAAGGTGCCGGGCTCGCCCTCGTCGATGTTGATCGCCATCAGGCGCGGCGCGGGCTCGTTGCGCACGATGCGCCACTTGCGCCCGGTGGGGAAGCCGGCGCCGCCCAGGCCGCGCAGGCCCGTGGCTTCCAGGGTGGAGATCACCGATTCGACGTCGCGCTGGCCGGACAGGCACTGCTCCAGCAACTGGTAGCCGCCGGCCGCACGGTACTGCGACAGGCCCATGTAGCCCTCGGGCTCGTGCTTCGTGGCCCCTTCCTTGACGCATTCCACGACCTTCTGGGTCGTGGCGCACGGCACCGGCTTCTGGCCAACGACGGCGGCGGGGGCCTGCTCGCAGCGGCCAATGCACGGCGCGGGGATCACGCGCACGTCGCGGCCGAGCAGGGCGGGCAGCTTCTGCAGCAGTTGCTGCGCGCCCGCCAGCTCGCACGACAGGCCGTCGCAGACGCGCACGGTCAGCGCCTGCGGCGCCTCGTCGCCTTCCTTGACGATGTCGAAGTGGTGGTAGAAGGACGCCACTTCGTACACCTCGCTCTGGGCGAGGCGCATCTCCGTCGCCAGGGCGGAGAGATGCGCCGCCGAGAGGCAGCCGTAGTGGTCCTGGATCCTGTGCAGGTGCTCGATCAGCAGGTCGCGCTGGCGCGATGCATCTCCGAGCAGCTGCCGCACTTCGGCCAGCGCCTGGTCCGTGGGCTTGCGCCCCTTCGGACCCTGGCGCTTGCGCTCCCGCAGGACGGGAGAGGCCGCGGCGATGGGGATGACGCGCGATCCTGCCATCTCGCCTCGCTTACTTCAGCAGGCCCGCGGCGCGGGCCCACTTGAACTTGGCACCCAGCACTTCCACCGGCAGTTCGGTGGAGTACGCATAGGCGGGGATGCCGTTCTGGTACAGGTACTCGGCGGCTTCCTCCACTTCCACGTCGCCGGCCAGCGAGGCGACGACGGGCTTGACCTTGCCCTTCTCCTTCATCTCGTTGACCACCTGCACCATGTTCTTCGCGAAGACCATGGGCGGCGTCACGATCGTGTGCCAGTAGCCCAGGATCAGCGCGTGGATGCGGTCGTCCTCCAGGCCCAGGCGCACGGTGTTCATGTAGGTGATCGGGGGCTCGCCGCCGGTGATGTCCACCGGGTTGCCGGCCGCGCCGAACGGCGGGATGAACTTGCGGAACGCCGCGTCCAGGTCCTCGGGCATCGGCTTGAGCAGCTTCAGGCCATTGTCCACGCAGGCGTCGGACAGCAGCACGCCCGAGCCGCCGGCGCCGGTGATGATCACCACGTTCTCGCCCTTGGGCGTGGGCAGGATCGGCACGCCGCGCGACAGCTCCAGCATCTGGCGCAGGCTGTTGGCGCGGATCACGCCGGCGCTCTTGAGGATGTCGTCGTAGATCTTGTCGGTGCCCGCGACGGCGCCCGTGTGCGAGGCGGCAGCCGCGGCGCCCATGGCCGTGCGGCCGGCCTTGAGCATGATCACGGGCTTCTTCTTCGACACGCGCTTGGCCACTTCGGCGAACGCGCGGCCGTCCTTCAGGTCCTCGGCGTGCTGCGCGATGACGCGGGTGTTGTCGTCCTGCTCGAAGAACAGGAGCAGGTCGTCCTCGTCGATGTCCGACTTGTTGCCCAGGCCGACGATGGCCGACACGCCCATCTTGGTGGAGCGCGAGAAGCCGATGATGGCCATGCCGATGCCGCCGGATTGCGAGCTGAGCGCCGTCGCGCCCTTCACGTCGTAGGCCGTGCAGAAGGTGGCGCACAGGTTCGACGGCGTGTAGTAGAAGCCGTAGATGTTCGGCCCCATCAGGCGGATGTTGTACTCGCGGCCGATGCGCTGCAGTTCTTCCTGGCCTTCGATGTTGCCGGTCTCGCCGAAGCCCGAGGGGATCAGCACCGCGCCGGCGATCTTCTTCTCGCCGCACTCCTTCAGGGCACCGGCGACGAGCGCCGCGGGGATGGCGAACACCGCGGTGTCCACGTCGCCCGGAATGTCCTTGACGCTCTTGTAGGCCTGCAGGCCCATGACCTCGCCGCCCTTGGGGGTGACCGGGTAGATCGTGCCCTTGTAGCCGCCGTTGATCAGGTTCTTCATGACCGAGTTGCCGATCTTGCCCGCCTCGTTGGAGGCGCCGATCACGGCGATGGCCTTCGGCTTCATGATGCGGTTCATGGACGTGACCACGTCCTTCTCGTCCGGGCGGAAGCGCGGCGCCTTGGGCGAGAAGTTCACGACGATGCGCACGTCGGCGGCGATGGCCGTGTCCTCGGACGCGAACACGGGGTTCAGGTCCATCTCGGCGATTTCGGGGAAGTCGGAGACGAGTTGCGAGACACGGACGATCGTGTCCTGCAGCGCCTCGCGGTTCACGGGCTTGCCGCCGCGCACGCCCTTGAGCATCTCGGCGGCCTGGATGCCGTCGAGCATGGAAGCGGCGTCTTCGCGCGTGGCCGGGGCCAGGCGGAAGGTGACGTCCTTCAGCACCTCCACCAGCACGCCGCCCATGCCGAAGGCGACCAGCTTGCCGAAGCTGTCGTCGGTCATGGCGCCGACGATGGTCTCCTGGCCGCCCTTGATCATCTGCTGCACCTGCACGCCGACGATCTTCGCGTCCGCCTTGTACTTCTTCGCGTTCGCGATGATCTGCTCGTAGGCCGTGGTGGCGTCGTCGGCGTTCTTCACGCCCACCACCACGCCACCGGCCTCGGTCTTGTGCAGGATGTCGGGAGAGACGATCTTCATCACCACGGGGAAGCCCATGGAAGAAGCCATCTTCGACGCTTCCGCGGCGCTGGACGCCACGCCTTCCTTCGGCACGTTGATGCCGTAGGCGTCGCACACCAGCTTGCCTTCGGGCGCGGTCAGGGACGTGCGCCCCTCCTTCTTCACCGCGTCCAGGATCTGGCGGACCTTCTGCTTGTCACCTTGGAAGTTGGCCATCGTCGGCTCCTTGAAAAAATACAGAGGGATTAGGGGCTAGGGGCTAGGGTCTAGGGAGGGACAGGCTGCTGCCCTAGTCCCTGATCCCTAACCCCTAGTCCCTGGCTGTTCAGCAGACCTTGGCGGCCTTCAGTTCGGCGATCTGGTCCTGGGTGTAGCCCAGCATCGTGAGGATTTCCTCGGTGTGCTCGCCGAGCAGCGGCGAGCGGGTCACCTCGGTGGGGCTGTCCGACAGCTTGATGGGGTTGCCCACCGACAGGTACTTGCCGCGCTTCGGGTGGTCCACTTCCACGATGGTGCCGGTGGCGCGCAGCGACTCGTCCTGCGCCAGTTCCTTCATGGAGAGGATCGGGCCGCAGGGGATGTCGTACTTGTTCAGGATCTCCATCGCCTCGAACTTCGTCTTGGTCTTGGTCCACTCCTCGATGCGGCTGAAGATGGTCTTCAGGTGCGGCAGGCGGGCCTTGGGCGTGGAGTAGCTCGGGTCGGTGATCCACGTCTCCTCGCCGATCACCTTGCAGATGGACTCCCACACCGGCGCCTGCGTGATGAAGTAGATGTAGGCGTTGGGGTCGTGCTGCCAGCCCTTGCACTTCAGGATCCAGCCCGGTTGCCCGCCGCCGGAGGCGTTGCCGGCGCGGGGCACGGCCTCTCCGAATTCGCCTTCGGGGTATTGCGGGTACTCCTCGAGCACGTGCTTGCGGTCCAGGCGCTGCTGGTCGCGCAGCTTCACGCGACACAGGTTCAGCACGGCGTCCTGCATGGCGGCCATCACGCGCTGGCCGCGGCCGCTGCGCTCGCGCTGGAACAGGGCGGTGACGATGCCCAGGCACAGGTGCAGGCCGGTGCCGGAGTCGCCGATCTGCGCGCCGGTGACCAGCGGGGGGCCGTCGTCGAAGCCGGTGGTGGAGGCGGCGCCGCCCGTGCACTGGGCGACGTTCTCGTACACCTTGCACTCCTCGTACGGGCCGGGGCCGAAGCCCTTGACCGAGGCCATGATCATGCGCGGGTTGATCTGCTGGATGCGCTCCCAGGAGAAGCCCATGCGGTCCAGCGCGCCGGGAGCGAAGTTCTCCACCAGCACGTCGCACTGCTTGATCAGCTCGATCAGCACTTCCTTGCCCTTGGGGTTCTTGGTGTCCAGGGTGATGGAGCGCTTGTTGTGGTTCAGCATCGTGAAGTACAGGCTGTCCACGTCGGGGATGTCGCGCAGCTGCCCGCGCGTCGCATCGCCTTCGCCCGCCCGCTCCACCTTGATCACGTCGGCGCCGAACCAGGCCAGCAGCTGCGTGCAGGTGGGGCCGGACTGCACGTGCGTGAAGTCCAGGATCTTGATGCCGTCGAGTGCTTTACCCATCTTTCTACCTCTCGAGTTTTGGATTCGGTGCGTGCGCTTACGCGGTCTTCTTCTTCGCCGCGGCCGGGTTCAGGCTGGTGATCCGCCCCGACTCCGTGCCTGCCGTCTCGTCGATGATCGCGTTGATCAGCGTCGGGCGCTTCGAGGCGATCGCCTCCTTCAGCGCGCGATCGAGTTCCTCGGGGTTGTTCGCCGTGACGCCGACGCCGCCGAAGGCTTCCATCATCAGGTCGTAGCGCGCGTTCTTCACGAACTGCGTGGGCGCCATCGCGTCGCCGCGCGGGTTGACGTCCGTGCCCTTGTAGATGCCGTTGTTGTTCATCACCACGACGCAGACCGGCAGGTTGTAGCGGCAGATGGTCTCCACCTCCATGCCGCTGAAGCCGAAGGCGCTGTCGCCTTCCACCGCGATCACCTGCTCGCCCGTGACGGCGGCGGCCGCGACGGCGAAGCCCATGCCGATGCCCATGATGCCCCAGGTGCCCACGTCGAGGCGGCGGCGCGGCTCGTACATGTCGACGATGGAGCGCGTGAAGTCCAGCGCGTTGGCGCCTTCGTTCACCAGGTAGGCCTTCGGGTTGTCCTTGATCGTGTTGCGGATCACGTTCAGCGCCGAGTGGAAGTTCATCACCGGCGGGTTCTTGGAGAGGGTCTCCGCCATCTTGGTGAGGTTCTTGTCCTTGCGCTCGGCGATCGCGCCCGTCCAGTCGGAAGGCACCTTGCCGAAGCCGGAGCCGATCGCCTGGTTCATCGCGGAGAGCGCGGAGCCGATGTCGCCGATCACGGGAGCCGCGATGGCCACGTTGCTGTCCGCCTCGGTCGGGGAGATGTCCACCTGGATGAACTGCTGCTTGCCCCAGCCCTTGGACGCGCCGGCGCCCCAGGTCTTGCCCTTGCCGTGCGAGAGCAGCCAGTTCAGGCGCGCGCCCACCAGCATCACCACGTCGGCTTCGGCCAGCACGTAGGAGCGCGCGGCGGAAGCGGACTGCGCGTGGTTGTCCGGCAGCAGGCCCTTGGCCATGGACATCGGCAGGTAGGGGATGCCGGTCTTCTCGATGAAGCTCTTGATCTCCGCATCGGCCTGCGCGTACGCGGCACCCTTGCCCAGGATCACGAGCGGCTTCTTCGCGCCCTTCAGCAGGTCCACGGCGCGCTGGATCGCGTCCGGGGCGGGGATCTGCTTCGGCGCCGGGTCGACCACCTTGATCAGCGAGCGCTCGGCGACGTCCTTGGCCACTTCCTGCGCGAACACCTTCGCGGGCAGGTCCAGGTACACGCCGCCGGGACGGCCGGAGACCGCGGCGCGGATCGCGCGCGCGATGCCCACGCCGATGTCCTCCGCGTGCAGCACGCGGAAGGCCGCCTTGCAAAGCGGTTTCGCGATCGCCAGCTGGTCCATCTCCTCGTAGTCGCCCTGCTGCAGGTCGACGATCTCGCGCTCGCTGGAGCCGGAGATCAGGATCATGGGGAAGCAGTTGGTCGTGGCGTTCGCCAGCGCGGTGAGGCCGTTCAGGAAGCCGGGGGCCGACACCGTGAAGCAGATGCCGGGCTTCTGCGTGATGAAGCCGGCGGCGGCCGCGGCGTTGCCGGCGTGCTGCTCGTGGCGGAAGGAGATCACCTTCAGGCCGTCGGCCTGCGCCATGCGCAGGAAGTCCGTGATCGGGATGCCGGGCAGCGCGAAGATCGTGTCGATGTCGTTCAGTTTCAGCGCGTCGATGACGAGGTGGAAACCGTCGGTCGTTTCGCCAGCCTGCGTGTCAGTGCTCATGGTCGGAAGGTCCTGGTTGGGAGTGCGAGAATGGTAGAAGTGCGCCTCCGGAAACCCTCTTGACCGCAGTCAATTTTCGGGAAATCGAAGCGGCTGCTAGGGGAATCCCCCGCACCTGACCCCACATGTCCTCCATCGACAAACACCCCGAACGCAACGTCATCCGCGTCCAGCTCGCCCACAACGTGGCGCTCAAGGCCATGACGCCCGCCCAGATGGCGGAGCTGGAGCCCATGCTCGTGGTGGTGGATTGCCAGAAGGGCGAGGCACTGCTGAACCAGGGCGTCCACGAGATGGAGCAGTACTTCATCCTCGAAGGCATCCTCAAGCGCGTGGTGAGCAACCAGGAGGCGAAGGAGATGATCCTGCGATTCGCCGACGAGGGGCAGATGGAGACCAGCTACGCGGCCTGGCGCCTCGGCACGCCCACGCCCTACAGCGTGGTGTGCGTCACGCGGGCACGGGTCGCGAAGCTGCCGCTGCGCGAATGGGTCGCCTTCATCGACCGGCACCCGAACATCAAGCAGGCGTTCGAGTACGAAGTGATGCACCACATGAGCGAGATCATGGCGCACACGATCACGCTGCACCTGCTGGACGCCCCGGGGCGCGTGAAGCGCTTCCTGCGCAAGCACCCGGAGCTGGAGGAGCGGCTGCCGAAGAAGGAACTGGCGTCGTACCTGAACCTGTCAGCGGAGACGCTCAGCCGCCTGAAGTCCCGGGGGAAGATCTAGGAATGGGTCCCTGCCTGCGCAGGGACGTGATGCTCCGCATCACGTCTTCGCGTACGTGAACTTCCGCGTCACCTTCATCAGGTGCAGCTGGTTGTCCACCTTGCCGATGCCCGCCACGCCGCTCGCCACGCGTTCGGCTTCCGCCTTCTCGTGCTCGTTCACCACGATGCCGTTGAGCGTCACGCGGCCGTTGCGCGATTCGATCTGCACGTCGACGTTGCTGGTGGATTCGTTGGCCTTCAGCGCCGCGCGCACGTGCGCCGAGAGCGCCAGGCCCTCGAGCGTCGCGCGCGAGTCCGCCGTCTCCTGGAACTCCGGGCGCCTGGCGAGCTGCAGGATCATGTCGGCGCAGCTGTCCACCGAGAGGCGGTCGGTGTTCAGCACCATGTCGTAGAGGAGCGGGTCGCCCCAGGTCACGCCGAACTGCGCGTTCATGCGCTGGGCGTGGGCGTTGTCGCTGCGGCGCACTTCCGATTCCGCCGCGTCGCGGTCGTCGGTGCCCAGGTGCTCCATCAGCCAGGCCACGCGCTGCTCGAACGGGCGCGTGACGCGCACCCGCACCACGTGGCTCACGGGGCGCAGCAGCACCGTGGCGCCCCAGCCGCGCAGCACCACGTTGCCGCGCACCGCCTGCGCGAACAGTTCCTCCGCGGTGAACAGCGCCACCTGCTCCTTGTCCGTCGAGAGCCGCTCGACGAAGCCGGCCTTGCCTTCGCGCAGGCGGCGGACGAGGCTCGCGGGCACCTGCATGCGGCCGGCGACGTTGTCCACCACTTCGTTGCGCATCTCGGCGAGGCCGCCCACCTCGGCGAGGCGCAGGGCCACGTCCTTGGCGAGGGATCCCATTTCCTGGGTGAGGGCGATCACGGGCATGGCGCGGTTCCTTCCTCGCTCAATCCACCGGCTGTTCGGCCGCGAAGGTCGTGGGCTTCGGCTTGCGCACCTTGGCGATCGCCTTGGAGAGCAGCGGCCAGACAAGCAGCAGCAGGGCCAGGCCGGTGATGGTGCCCACCAGCGGGTTGGACACCAGGATGCCCAGGTCGCCCTGCGACAGCAGCATGGCCTGGCGGAACGAGTCCTCGGCCTTGTCGCCGAGCACCAGCGCCAGCACCAGCGGCGCGAGCGGGTAGTCGAGCTTCTTGAACACGTAGCCGACCACGCCGAACAGCAGCATCAGCCAGATGTCCAGCATCGCGTTGTGCACGGTGTAGGCACCGATCGCGCAGATCACCACGATCACCGGGGCGATGATCGAGAAGGGGATGCGCAGGATGGATGCGAACAGCGGCACGGTGGTGAGCACCACGATCAGGCCCGCCAGGTTGCCCAGGTACATCGAGGCGATGAGGCCCCAGACGAAGTCCTTCTGCTCGACGAACAGCAGCGGGCCGGGTTGCAGGCCCCAGATCAGCAAGCCGCCCAGCAGCACCGCGGCGGTGGGCGAGCCGGGGATGCCCAGCGCCAGCATCGGGAGCAGGGCGCTCGTGCCGGCGGCGTGCGCGGCGGTCTCCGGCGCGACCACGCCCTCGATCTGGCCCGTGCCGAACTTCGCGCCGTCCTTCGACATCTTCTTCGCGAGGCCGTAGGACATGAAGGAGGCGGGCGTCGCGCCGCCGGGGGTGATGCCCATCCACATGCCGACGACGGAGCTGCGCAGCGAGGTCATCCAGTACTTCGGCAGCTGCTTCCAGGTCTCGAACACCACCTTGGGGCTGATCTTCGCGGTCTTGCCGGAGAAGGCCAGGCCTTCCTCCATGGACAGCAGGATCTCGCCGATGCCGAACAGGCCGATCACCGCGATCAGGAAGTCGAAGCCGCGCATCAGCTCCTCGATGCCGAAGGTGAGGCGCAGCTGGCCGGTCACCGTGTCCATGCCCACGGCGGCGAGCGCGAAGCCGATCGCCATCGACGCGAGGATCTTCAGCGGCGAGCCCTTGCCCATGCCGACGAAGCTGCAGAACGTGAGCAGGTACACGGCGAAGAACTCGGGCGGACCGAACTTCAGCGCGAACTTCGCGACCATCGGCGCGAGGAAGGTGATCATCAGCACCGCGACGAAGGCGCCGAAGAAGGAGGAGGTGAAGGCCGCCGTCAGGGCCTGGCCCGCCTGTCCCTGCTGCGCCATCGGGTAGCCGTCGAAGGTGGTTGCCACCGACCACGGCTCGCCCGGGATGTTGAACAGCACCGAGGTGATGGCGCCCCCGAACAGCGCGCCCCAATAGATGCAGGACAGCATGATGATCGCCGAGGTGGGCGACATCGAGAACGTGAGGGGCAGCAGGATGGCGACGCCGTTGGCGCCGCCGAGTCCCGGCAGCACGCCGATGAGCACGCCGAGCGTGATCCCCACGAACATGAGCAGGAAGTTCATGGGCGTGAGGACGACGGCGAAGCCGTGGAAGAGTGCGCTGAGTTCGGTCATGGGGAAGCCGTGCCTGTTGTGTGGGGTCTGGAGGCCTCAGTAGCCCAGGAAGCCGGTCGGGTTGAGCACGCCCTTGAAGAGGGGCACCTTGAACCAGACCTCGAACATCAGGAAGAAGATCGTGGCGATCACCACGCCGAGCAGCACGCTCTTCACCCTGTTGAACTTGCCGAGCACGATCATGAAGCCGGCGATGTAGATGGCGGAGGCCACGTACAGGCCGAGCAGCTGGATCGCGCCCACGTACACCGCGGCGGGGATCAGCACCGCCATCACGCGGCGGATCTGCTCGCCGTCGACGAAGATCTCGGTATTGCGCTTCTTGCCCAGCAGGGACTGGTAGAGGACGCCCGCACCCGAGATGCACAGGATCAGCCCGATGTAGAAGGGGAAGTAGCCCGCGCCGGGGCCGTCGCTGGTCCAGCCGGCGCCGAGCTTGCGGCTGCCGAAGATCACGACCAGGCCCATCAGCAGGACGAGCGCGGCGACCGCGGCCTCGACGGCGAAAGTGGGGACGCCCGTGCGCTCGGCGGCGGGTTCGTGGGGGGTGCTCATGTGAGGGGGTTCTCCTGCAGACGCTGTCTTGTCTTGCTCCTCCCCCGGGGGGAGGGTTGGGGTGGGGGCGCGCGGAGGCCGTGCGTGCCCCCCTCCCGGCCTCCCCCCAGCGGGGGGAGGAGTAGGCCGGTCACTTCGCGAGGAAGCCCGCTTCCTTCATCAGCTCGCGGTGGTTCTGTTCGGCCTTGCCGAGCCAGGCGCTGAACTGCTCGCCCTCCATGGAGGTCTGGTTGAAGGCGCCCTTCTCCATGTAGTCCTTCCACTCCGGCGTCTCGCGCACCTTCTTCAGCAGCGCCGTGTAGTAGTCCACCTGCTCCTTGCTGACGCCCGGGGGCATGAAGATGCCGCGCAGCATGGTGTAGTCGGTGGGCACGCCGGCTTCCTTGCAGGTGGGGATGTCCTGCCACGACTGCTTGTCGGTGATCTTGCCGGGATAGGGCATGCGCTTGTCGTCGAAGACGCACAGCGGGCGCAGCTGGCCCGCGCGCCACTGCGCGACGGCCTCGATGGGGTTGTTCACGCTGGAGTCGATGTGCTTGCCCACGAGCTGCACCGCGACCTCGCCGCCGCCCTTGAACGGCACGTAGATGAACTTGCCGCCCGTGGCCTTCTCCAGGCCCACGGTGAGGATCTGGTCCTCCTGCTTGGAGCCCGTGCCGCCCATCTTGAACTTGCTCGGGCCGCCGGCCTTCACCGCGTCGAGGTACTGCTTCGCGCTCTGGTAAGGCGTCTCGGCGTTCACCCACAGCACGAAGTTGTCCAGCGCCATCATCGAGACCGGGGTCATGTCGCGCCAGTTGAAGGGCACGCCCGTGGCCATCGGCGTCGTGAAGAGGTTGGACAGCGTCACGACGATCTTGTGCGGATCGCCCTTGGCGTTCTTCACGTCGAGGAAGCCCTCGGCGCCGGCACCGCCGGACTTGTTCACCACCACGAGCGGCTGCTTCATGAGGTTGTGCTTGACGACGATGCCCTGGATCAGGCGCGCCATCTGGTCGGCGCCGCCGCCCGTGCCGGCGGGCACGATGAATTCGACGGGCTTCGCGGGCTCCCAGGCGGCCTGGGCAGCGGGGGCCGCGAACAGCGCGGCCGATGCGGCGACGGCCGAAGCGGCCATCGTCATGCGGGTCTTGAGGGTCGAAAGTCTCACGCGTTGTCTCCTGGTGGTTCGCCCCGCCTGCGCCGACTTATGAACCGACGTTCATTGCGGGACCGCGGCCGCATGGTCCAACCAAGCGGCCCCGAGTTCTCTTGACTGCGGTCAATTTTTCGGAAGAGAGGAGCCCGTCTAGGGTTTGTCCGGGGGAACGTGCCGCGAGCACTGCGTGAAAGGTTCCCATGCCTCGCGCGCGGCATCCGTACGAGTACTTACGAAAGAGGAAAACGCCCGCGGCGAATGCGCGGGCGCGAGGCGGATGCGGAAGGGGGAAGGCTCAGTGCGGCGCGGCTTGCGCTGCACTGCGGGAACGCTCGACGGCGTTCACGAGGAAGTCGGCGTCGTAGGCGCGCAGCAGGTGCGGCCGCTCGCGCTGGATCCAGTCGCGCACGCCTTCGGCGCCGCCGCACGCAGCGGCCAGCTCGCTGCAGAAATCCAGCTGGTCGTCGGCCGTGTAGCCGGGGGTCTTGTCCTGCGCCATCGTCGTCTCCTTGGGTTCGGGTGCTGCGATGGAGGTCACTCTAGGCGCGCGGAACGATCAAGGATAGTGAAAGTATTTGATGGTTTCCATTCACCATGCGTTATGGGATGATCGGCCCATGAAGAACGCCACCCTGCGCCAGCTGAAGGTCTTCGAGTCCGTCGCGCGCCACCGCAGCTTCTCGCGCGCCGCGGAGGAGCTGCACCTCACGCAGCCGGCCGTGTCCACGCAGGTGGGCAAGCTCGCGGAGCACGCGGGGCTGCCGCTCTTCGAGCAGGTGGGCAAGAAGATCCACCTCACCGCCGCGGGCGAGCAGATGCTGCTGTCCAGCCGCGAGATCATCCAGAAGTTCCAGGAGGCCGAGGAGGCGATGGCGCAGTTCAAGGGCGTGTCGGGCGGCCGCCTGAACGTGTCCGTGATCAGCGCCGGCGACTACTTCTTCCCCCGCCTGCTGGTCGACTTCGCGCAGCGGCACGCCGGCGTCACCTTCAACTTCGTCGTCGTGAACCGCGAGGAGCTGCTGTCGCAGCTGAAGGAGAACCGCACGGACCTGGCGGTGATGGTGCGTCCGCCGGAAGATGCGGACACGGTGGCCGAGCCCTTCGCGCCGCACCCTTACGTGATCGTGGCGCCGCCCGGCCATCCGCTCGCACGCACGCCGCGCATTCCCGTCACGCGCATCGCGCGCGAGCCCTTCGTGGTGCGCGAGCAGGGCTCCGACACCTGGAACTCGATGGTGCAGGCCTTCGGCGCTCAGCTGCCCGGGCTGAACATCGCGATGGAGATCCGCAGCACGGAGACGATCAAGCAGGCCGTGATCGCGGGCATGGGCGTGAGCTTCCTCTCCGCCCACACGGTGAGCCGCGAGCTGCAGTCCGGCAGCCTCACGGTGCTGGACGTGCAGGGTTTCCCGCTGATGCTGAACTGGTACGTGGTGTGCCGGCGCGGCAAGCGCCTGCCGCCGGTGGCGCAGGCCTTCCGCAACTTCCTGCTCTCGGACGGGGCAGGGCTGATCGAGCAGGCGCTCGAGCCGAGGAAGAAGCCCGTCAGGCGGGCCGCACCCACTCCCGCCAGGCGTCGCTGAGCGCCAGGCCGCGCTGGCGGGCGAACTCGCCGGCGCCGGTCTTCTTGCCTCCGCTTTCGGAGCGCAGCTTGAGGATCTCGATCAGTCCGCCCTGCGCCCAGATCACGATGGATTCGTCCGTGACGCCCGCCACGTCGCCCGGCTTGTGCCCGCGCGAGACGAAGCGGCCCACCACGTGCTTGCGGCAGTCGTACACGCGCACCTTCTCGCCCGCGAGCATCATCCACGCGCCGGGCGCGGGGTTGCACGCGCGGATGAGGTTGTAGATGGTGTCGACGTGGCCGGGCCAGTGGATCTCGGCCTCCTCGTCGTGCATCCACCCTTCGTAGGTGGCGCCGCGCTCGTCCTGCACCTGTTCGCCGTGCTTGCCGGCCATCACCAGGTCCGCGGCTTCCAGCAGCGCCTGCACGCCGAGCGGGAACAGCTTGTTGAAGTAGACCTCGCCCAGCGTCTCGTCGGGGCCGATCTCGCACTTCTTCTGCAGCACGACCGGGCCTTCGTCGAGGCCGTCGGTGGGGCGGAAGATCGTGATGCCCGTCTCGCGCGCGCCCAGCGCGATGGGCCAGCTGATGGACGACGGGCCGCGGTGCTTGGGCAGCAGCGAGGGGTGGAACTGGATCGTGCCGTGCCGCGGGATGTTCACGAACGATTGCGGCGCGAACTGCAGCACGTAGGCCATGATGCCCAGGTCCGCGTCGAGCGAGCGCATGGCCGCTTCGGCCTCGGGGCTGCGCAGGCTGGCGAAGGTGAACACCGGCAGGCCGAGCGCCAGCGCATCCGCCTTCAGCGCATCGGGCCTGGCGCCCGGCTTGTCGGGGATGCAGAAGACGCCGGCGATGGTGTCGCCGCGGGCGAGGAAGGCTTCGAGGACGGCCTTGCCGAATTCCTGTTGGCCGATGAAGGCGATGCGTGCGATTTTCGGTCTCCTTGGGACGTTCTTCGATGGTGTGCGGCTCCGCCGCGCACCATCACCGCAGGAGGAAGTATGCCGCGAGGCAGTACAGCACCACCGCGAACAACTTCCGCAGCGGCGTGATGTCCATGCGGTGCGCGGTGCGCGCGCCGAGCGGCGCCAGCAGCATGCTCGCCGCGGAGATGATGAACAGGCCGGGCAGGTACAGGTAGCCGACGGATCCCGCGGGCATCTGCGGCAGTCCGTGGCCTGCCCAGATGTAGCCGAGGGTGCCCGCCAGCGCGATCGGGAATCCCAGCGCCGCCGACGTGCCGACGGCGTCGTGGATCTTGATGTTGCACCAGAGCATGAAAGGCACGGACATGAACGCGCCGCCCGCGCCGACCAGCGCCGAGAGGCCGCCGATCATCGTGCCGACGCCGAACGTCGCCGCGGGCCCGGGTAGCGTGCGGCTGGGCTGGGGCTTGCGATTGAGCAGCATCTGCGTGGCGGAGAAGGCCACGAAGACCGCGAAGAAGATGCCGAGCAGCTTCCCGGGCAGCGCGTGCGCCACCTGCGCACCGAGCAGCGATCCGAGCAGGATGCCCGGGGCGAGCACCTTCACCACGGACCACAGCACCGCGCCGCGCTTGTTGTGCGCGCGCACGGAGGACACGGACGTGAACGCGATCGTGGCGAGCGAGGTCGCCACCGCCATCTTCACCGTGTATTCGGGAGGGAAGCCCTTGTGCGAGAGGATCATCGTGACGAAGGGCACCATGACCATCCCGCCGCCGATGCCCAGCAGGCCGGCGAGGAAGCCGGTGCAGGTTCCGATCAGGAGAAGGGCGAGTACGAGCTGCGGGTCCAGGGCGGACATGTTGTAGTTGTGGGCGCGTGCGGGAGAAGCAAGGCTGCATTGTCGCCGCATCGACGACATGGTTCAGCTATGTCCTACGCTGTCAAGCCCGGAATGCTTTCATGGCTTCACCAACGATTTGCACCCGCGCGCGGTTTTGCGTCCTAGAATCCAAACCGTCTGCAGTGTGTGTCGGGCTTTATATTTCCTTGAACCAATGCTCTTTGAGCGCGGGCTTGGAACATCGCCTGGTGAGCGTGAACGTCTCGCGTCAGATGATCCCAACGCCAGTTTGCTGACCTCGCCCACCTGAACTCCGGTTCAGGATGCGGTCCGGTACCGCTCGCAGACACCTTTTCCGAACGGGTTGCCTTGTGGCAGCCCGTTTTTCATTGGGGGGAGCGCTTCGCGCGCGGTGGGGTTCGCTGCGCTCACCTTCCGCGGCGTTCGCCGCGCCACCCTACAGGGGCGGGACCCCTTGCGGTGTTGTAGGGTGGCGGTGAGGCAGCGAAGCGCCGAACCCCACCGAAGGGCCTCAGATCAGGCGCCCGTCGTCGCCCAGCGCCTTGTCCAGCCGCACCAGCAGCTGCGCCACCCGCACGTCTTCCGCGAGGCTGCGCGAGGCCGGCACCGTGGGGTCGCCGTTGGCCGCGTGCACCTGCTGCTGCGAGGCGTTGCGCTCGGTGTCGAACGCGAGGTTCAGCGCCGCGAGCACCGCGATGCGGTCGCGGGCCTTCACCTTGCCGGCGTCGCGGATCTTGCACATGGCGGAGTCGACCTTCTCCACGGCTTCCAGCAGGCGCTGTTCGCCGCCTTCGGGGCATCCGAGCAGGTAGCTCTGGCCCATGATCTGGACTTCGAGCTGCTTCATGCGGGCGTGTTGAGGTCGGGGAGGCGTTCGAGCAGGGCGTCCACGCGCGAGCGGGCGGCGGACAGGCGCGACTTCAGCGAGTCGCGCTCCTGCGTGAGCAGCTCCACCTGCTGCGCGAGCAGCGCATTCGTGCGCTGCAGCTCCTCGTAGCGAACGAGCAGGCGCTCGACGCGTTCGACGAGGGGGTCGAGGTTGGAGCCACTGGCCATGGGCGAATTGTAGGGATTTGTACAAGCCCCGCGCATTAGAATCGACAACGTTGGTGCTCGCGGTGTGGTTCGCATGCCGCAGTTCAACGGGAAGCAGGGAGCCCGCCGCGCCACGCGCGAACGGCCAACCTGCGCTGCCCCCGCAACGGTAAGCGGAGGCGGGCGACGCGCAAGCCGAATCCGCCACTTCCATCACACCCAGCCACTGGGGCCCGCCTGAAACAGCGGCCCTGGGAAGGCGATGGAACGTCCTTCCGCCAGCCCGGATACCGGCCAACAAGGTGGGCCGCGCGCGAAGCGTGCGGTCCGTGATCGCCCAGTACGCCGGCGGGGAAGCCGGTTCGGGCCTCTTGCATCCGGCATCCCATGACAAAGACCGTGCATCCGCCGCGCGCGCGCGCCTGCCTCGCAGCCGCCGTCGCATCGCTTTCCATCCTGCCCCTCGCGGCCCAGACGCTTCCGGAGACCCGCGTCACCGCGACCCGCTTCTCCGAGCCTGCCTCCACGCTGCCCCTCGGCGTGAGCGTGATCACCGCGGACCAGATCCGCGCCGCCGGCGCCACGACCGTCAACGACGCGATCGTGCGCCTGCTCGGCGTGCCGGGCCGCCTGGACCTCTCCAACGGCAACGACACCAGCTTCGACCTGCGCGGCTTCGGTGCGACGGCCGACGCGAACCAGGTGGTGATCCTCGACGGCCTGCGCCTGAGCGAGGGCGACCTCGCCGCGCCGCGCCTGGCCGGCATCCCGATCGAGTCGATCGAGCGCATCGAGGTGCTGCGCGGCAGCGGGGCGGTGCTGTACGGCGAAGGCGCCACCGGCGGCGTGATCGTCATCACGACCCGGTCCGGCGCCGGCAAGCAGCGCTCCAGCGGCGGCACGGCGTATGCCGCGGCCGGCAGCGAGCACCTGCGCGAGCTGCGCGCGAGCGGCACCGTGGTGACGCCGAACGGCTTCGCGATCGACGCCGATGCGCAGAAGCGAAAGAGCGACGGCTTCCGGCAGAACGCCGCCTCCGACCAGGAAGCCGGCTCCGTCACGGGCCAGTGGTCCGACGACTGGCTGCGCCTCGGCGCGCGCGTGGCGCGCGACGATCTCGACGCGCGCCTGCCCGGTTCGCTCACGCCCGCGCAATATGCGGCGGACCCCACGCAATCGAACACCCCCAACGACCACGGCAGCATCCGCAACGAGCGCGCCCAGGTCTTCGCGCAGGCGGACGTCGGCAACTGGCAGCTCGCCTTCGACGCCGGCCAGCGCGACAAGGAAGTGCGCAGCGAGTTCGGCGGCTTCGCGGCCGACTACGACGTCGCGGCGCACAACTACTCGGTGCGGGGCCGCCACCAGGCGAAGATCGGCAACGTCACCAACATCCTCGTGCTGGGCGTCGACCGCAACGACTGGGCGCGCACCAACAACAGCTTCGGCGCGGACACGCGCTCCGAGGCGACCGCGCTCTTCGCGAAGGACGACGTGGTGTTCGCGACCGGCACGCGCGCCTCCTTCGGCGCCCGCACCGAGAAGATCCACAAGGACGGCGGCGGCGTGGTGCTGGACGACCGGCAGCACGCCTGGGAGCTGGGCCTGAGCCACCCCATCGCCACCGACTGGACCGCGTGGTTCCGCGTCGGCCACAGCTACCGCCTGCCGAACGCCGACGAGTTCTCCTTCATGCGGCCGGACGAGCCCCTGCGCCCGCAGGAGTCGACCGACACCGAAGCCGGCGCGCGCTGGACCTACGGCGCCGGCCGGCTGGAGGGGCGGCTGTACCACAGCGCGCTGAAGGACGAGATCGGCTTCGATCCGGACGCGCCGCGCACCTTCTTCGGCGCGAACGTCAACTTCGACCCCACGCGGCGCGAAGGCGTCGAGCTGGACTGGAACCACTCGCTCACCGCGGCGCTCGGCCTGCAGGTCAATGCCGCCGTGCGCCGCGCGACCTTCCGTTCCGGCCCATACCAGGGCAAGGACGTGCCGCTGGTGCCGCGCGAAGCACTGGCCGTGCGTGCCGACTGGGTGCCCGTGGCCGGACATCGGCTGAACGCCGGCGTGAACTGGGTGGGCTCGCAGTTCGTGGACTACCAGAACGCCTGCCGCATCCCCTCGCACGTGACGGCGGATGCGCGCTACGCCTGGCAGTTCCACCGCAACGCGGAGTTCGCGCTCGGCGTGACCAACCTGTTCGACCGCCAGTTCTACACGCAGGCCTTCGGCTGCTTCGGTGGCGAGATCGTCGGCATCTACCCGGAGGCGGGACGGCAGTTCACCGCATCCGTGCGCGTGCAGTTCTAGGATGGCGGGATGATCGCCATTCCCCGCGGCCCCCGACGCATCGTCTGCCTCACCGAGGAGACGACGGAATGGCTGTACCTGCTCGGCGAGGAGGCGCGCATCGTGGGCATCTCGGGCTACACGGTGCGCCCCCGCCGCGCGCGCGAGGAAAAGCCCAAGGTCAGCGCCTTCCTGAGCGCGAAGATGGATCGCATCCTCGCGCTGCGGCCCGACTGCGTCTTCGGCTTTTCCGACCTGCAGGCCGACATCGCGGCGGAACTCGTGCGCAAGGGCGTGCAGGTCACCATCTTCAACCAGCGCAGCGTGGAGGAGATCTTCGCCATGCTGTACCAGGTGGCGGCCATGGTCGGACGCGCGGAGGAGGGCCTCGGGCTGCTCGAAGGCATGCGCGCCCGTCTGCTCGCGGTCGAAGCCGCCGGCCGCGCGCTGCCGCGCCGGCCGCGCGTCTTCTTCGAGGAGTGGGACGAGCCGCACATCAGCGCGATCCGCTGGGTGTCGGAGCTGGTGGGCATCGCGGGCGGCGACGACGTCTTTCCCGAACTCGCGGTGCAGGCGCTGGGCAAGGACCGGATCGTCCCCGACGGCGCGGAGATCGTGCGGCGCAATCCGGACATCGTGGTCGGTTCCTGGTGCGGCAAGAAGTTCCGCGCCGAGAAGGTCGCCGCGCGCCCCGGCTGGGACCAGGTCAACGCCGTGCGCGACCGGCAGCTCTTCGAGATCAAGTCCGCCGACATCCTGCAGCCCGGCCCCGCGGCGCTCACCGACGGGGTCGAGCAACTGCACCGCATCATCGTCGAATGGAGCCGCAGCCATGCGTAAGGTGCTTGCGGCGCTCTTCCTGCTGCTCTCCACGGCATCGCACGCCCTCACCGTCACCGACGATCTCGGCCAGCGCGTCGACATCGCGCGTGCCCCCCAGCGCATCGTCTCCCTCCTCCCCTCGCTCACCGAGTTCACCTGCGTCCTCGGCGCCTGCGACCGCCTCGTCGGCGTCGACGATTTCTCCAACCACCCCGCCTCCGTCCGCGCGCTCCCCCACGTCGGCGGCCTCGAGGACGCGCGCGTCGAGAGCATCGTCGGCCTGCGGCCCGACCTCGTGCTCGTCCCCACGTCTTCCCGCGCCCTGGAGCGCCTGCAGGCCCTCGGCCTCAAGGTGCTGGCGCTGGAGCCGCGCACCTTCGCCGACGTGCAACGCGTGCTGGCCTTGCTCGGCCCGGTGCTCGCCGCGCGCGACGGCGCGCAGGTGTGGCGCGAGATCGAACGCGGCGTCGCGCAAGCGGCCGCGGAACTCCCCGCGGCCCAACGCGGCGCGCGCGTCTATTTCGAAGTGAGTTCCGCCCCCTACGCGGCTTCCGAAGCCTCCTTCATCGGTGAACTGCTCACCCGCATCGGCGCCCGCAACATCGTGCCCGCCGCGCTCGGCCCGTTCCCCAAGCTCAATCCAGAATTCGTCGTGCGCGCGGACCCCGACGTGATCATGCTCACCGAGGACGACGGACCGGCGCGCCTGGCCACGCGCCCCGGCTGGCAGCACATGCGCGCGCTGCGCGCAGGCCGTACCTGCGAGTTCACGCGCGCCGAGGGCGACGTGCTGGTGCGCGCCGGCCCGCGCATGGCGGAAGGCGCGCGGCTGATGGTGCAGTGCCTGCGCGGCACGCTGCGCACCGGGAACGGCCGCCCGTGAACGCGAACCGCCAGCCCGCCGCCGTCGCTGCCTGGCTGCTCGCCGCCACGGCCGGCCTGCTGGCGCTGGGCATCGCCGTCGGCAGCATGGGCTGGGAGCCCTTGCTCGACGAGACCGGGGCCGGCCTCACCATCCTGTGGGACATCCGCCTGCCCCGCACCGTCGGCGCGTGGACCGCGGGCGCGCTGCTCGGTTTCGCGGGCGCGGTCGCGCAAGGCCTGTTCCGCAACCCGCTGGCCGATCCCTACCTGCTCGGGAGCGCGACGGGTGCCGCTTTCGGTGTCGCCGTGCTGCTGCTCGTGCTGGGCGCCGCCCCCGCCGCAGCCGCAAGCTGGGGCGCGCGCATCGGCATGACGGGTGCCGCGTTCGCCGGGGCGTCGATCGCGGTGGCGGTCACCCTGGCGCTCGCCCGCGGCGTGCAGCACACCACGCGCCTGCTGCTGGCCGGCGTGATCGTCGGCATGGTCTTCGGTGCCTTCGCCGCGCTCGCGATGTTCCTCGCGCCCGAGCTGATGCGCACCATGCAGGCCTTCCTGCTCGGAACCACGGGCTTCCTCGGCTGGTCCGCGACCGGCGTGCTGGCCGGCGCGCTCGCGGTGACGGCGGTCATCGGCACCGTGTCCAGCCGCGCGCTCGACGCACTCGCGCTCGGCGAGACGACCGCGGCCAGCCTCGGCATCGCGCTCGGGCCGGTGCGCCTGCTGCTGGTCGCCGTGATGGCGCTGGCCACCGGCGCCGCCGTGGCCCACGTGGGCCTCGTCGCCTTCATCGGCCTCATGGCCCCGCACCTCGTTCGCGCCTTGTGCAAGCCGACGCATCGCTGGCTGCTGCCGCTCTCCGGCCTCGCAGGCGGCGTGCTGCTGCTGGGCGCCGACGTGCTCGCCCGGTGGCTGCTCGCGCCGCGCGAGTTGCCGGTCGGCGTGCTCACGGCGGTGCTCGGTGGCGGCTACCTGCTGGTGCTGCTGCAGGGGAGGGGGCGGTGAACGCGCTCGCGTGCACCGGCCTGCGCGTCGCGCTGGGTGATCGCGCCGTGCTGCACGGCATCGATCTCGCACTGCCCGCCGGACGCTGGACGGCGGTGGCGGGTCCCAACGGCGCCGGCAAGACGACGCTGCTCAAGGCCCTCGCGCAACTGCTGCCGGCGGAAGGCGCCATCGAGTTGCTCGGGCGGCCAGCGTCCGCATGGTCGCCGCGCGAGCGCGCCCGCCGCCTGGCGTGGCTCGGGCAGGCGGAAGCAGGGGCCGAAGACCTCCTCGCGCAGGACGTCGTGATGCTCGGTCGGCTGCCGCACCAGGACTGGCTGGGCGGCGCCAGCGCGGAAGACGAAGCCGCCGTGCGCGCCGCGATGGAGGAGACCCAGAGCTGGGACTGGCGCGCCCGCCCGCTCGGCAGCCTCTCGGGCGGCGAGCGCCAGCGCGTGCTGCTCGCGCGCGCGCTGGCCGTGCGTGCCCCCATCCTGCTCATGGACGAGCCGCTGTCGCACCTCGACCCGCCCCACCAGGCCGACTGGCTCGCCATCGTGCGCCGCCACGTCGAGCGCGGCGGCACCGCGGTGAGCGTGCTGCACGAGATCGGCCTCGCGCTGCAGGCCGACGACCTGCTCTTGCTGCGGGACGGCCGCGTGGCGCACCATGGGGCCTGCGGCGACCCCGCCACCCACCGCGCGGTGGAGGCGGTGTTCGACCAGCGCGTGCGCGTGCACCCCGTCGCGGGACGGTGGGTCGCGCTGCCGCGCGAGGAGGGGGATTCCTGAGATGACGGCCATGTGCGTCATGGTGCTCGGCACGCACAGTGGTGCGGGCAAGAGCTGGCTCGCCACCGCGCTGTGCCGCTGGTACGCGCGCATGGGCCTGCGGGTCGCCCCGTTCAAGGCGCAGAACATGAGCAACAACGCGCGCGTCGTGCCCGCCGCCGGCGGCGCGCTCGGCGAGATCGGCAGCGCGCAGTACTTCCAGGCGCTGGCCGCGCGCGCGCTGCCGGACGTGCGCATGAACCCCGTGCTGCTCAAGCCCGAGAGCGACACGCACAGCCAGGTGGTGGTGCTGGGGCAGGTCGACCCGGTCCTCACCGCGACGCCCTGGCGCGAGCGCAGTGCCGCGGCGTGGCCGCGCGTGCGGCAGGCGCTGGATGCCCTCTGCGCGGAGAACGACGTGGTCGTGATCGAAGGCGCCGGCTCGCCCGCCGAGATCAACCTGCGCGACAGCGACTACGTGAACCTGAAGGTCGCGATGCACACGCGGGCCCGCTGCCTGCTCGTGAGCGACATCGACCGCGGCGGCGCGTTCGCGCACCTCTACGGCACGTGGTCGCTGCTGCCGGAGCAAGAGCGCGCGCTGCTGCGCGGCTTCGTCCTGAACCGCTTCCGCGGCGACCCCGCGCTGCTGGACCCCGCGCCGCAGCAGTTGCAGCGGCTCACCGGCGTGCCCACCGTCGCCACGATCCCCATGGTCTGGCAGCACGGATTGCCGGAGGAGGACGGCGTGTTCGACACGCGCGCCGCCGCCGGCGACACGCAGCTCACCGTCGCCGTCGTCGCCTGGCCCCGCATCAGCAACCTCGACGAGTTCCAGCCGCTCGCCAACGTGCCCGGCCTGCGCCTGCGCTGGGCGCGCACGCCCGCGGCCCTCGACGGCGCCGACTGGGTGGTCCTGCCCGGCTCCAAGAACACGATCGCGGACCTCGCGTGGCTGCGCGCGCAGGGCCTGGACAGCGCGATCGCGCGCTTCGCGCAGTCCGGCGGGCGTGTGCTGGGCATCTGCGGCGGCCTGCAGGTGCTGGGCGAAGCCTTGATCGACCCGCAGGACATCGCCGGCAACGTGCCGGGCCTGGGCCTGCTGCCGCTGGTCACGCAGTTCCTGCCGGCCAAGACCGTGCAGCGCACCAGCGTGGCCTTCGCGCCGCTCGCCGGCGCATGGCGGGCGCTGTCGGGCCTGCGCGTGGAAGGCTACGAGATCCACACCGGGCAGACGGCGCAGCACGCCGGCATGGCCGCCGGCCGCGTGGCCCTGGCCGACGGCCTGGGCTGGCAGAACGCGGAAGGCAACGTGCTGGGCGTGTACCTGCACGGCCTGTTCGAGCAGCCGCAGGTGCTCCAGGCGCTGTTCGGCGCCGCGGTGCCGACGCTGGACACGGTGTTCGAGCGGCTCGCGGACGTGGTGGACCAGCACTTCGAGACGGGCGTGCTGCCTTCCTTGATCGCCTGCTAGTCGGTGGGGTGCGCTTCGCTCACCTTCCGGCGCTGCCGCGCCGCCACCCTACGAGGTGCGGCGCCTGCCATGGATGTAGGGTGGCGCGGCGAAGCCGCGGAAGGTGAGCGAAGCGAACCCCACCGGGCAGCGCCTCTAAGGGTTACAACGTACGCGCCCGCGTTGCCCAAGACGGCATGCGCGGGCTACATTTCGCCGAACCGGGGCATGTTGCCGCGGTACGTCCTTGGGGGCTTGCGATGGCGACATACAAGAAGATCCTGCTGGCCTATGACGGCTCCGATGCCGGCCAGAAGGCATTGCTCGACTGCCGCGACGTGGCGCAGTGGAGCCATGCGGAACTCCACCTCGTGGCCGTGATGCCATCCGCCATGAGCTTCGTCGGCCTCGAAGGCGGCGTCTACGACGTCGAACTCGAGGAGCGCGAGAAGAAGAAATACCGCGGCGTCCTCGACGACGGCCTGCACCGCCTGCAGGAGGCGGGCTTCAGCGCGCGCGGCGAGGTGGTCACCGGCGAGGCGATCGACGAGATCGTCAAGTACGCGCGCAAGATCGACGCGGACCTGATCGTCGTGGGCCACAAGCACCTGGACAGCTGGGCCGCCCGCTGGTGGCGCGGCTCCATCTCCGGGGCGCTGATCGAGCACGCGCCCTGCAGCGTGCTGGTCGTCATCACCCACTAGGGCCCGGGCCATGCCAAAGGCCTCCGGCCCGGGCCGGAGGCCCGATCCGGCCCTCTCCAACGCCAAGTACCGGCAGCGCGCGGCGCGGTACGACCTCGAGCTGCTGCCGTTCGAGCCGGTGCGCACCGAAGCCATCGCGCTGCTGGACGTGCGCACGGGCGACACCGTCGTCGACGTGGGCTGCGGCACGGGCCTGAGCTTCGGCCCGCTCGTCGGCCGCGTCGGTGCCGCGGGACGCATCGTCGGCGTCGATCCCTCGCCGGAGATGATGGCGCTCGCGCGGCAGCGTGTCGCGCAGCGCGGCTGGAGCGGCATCGCGTTGCTGGAGGCGACCGCCGGCGAGGCGCCGCTGCAGGGCCGGGCGGACGCGGCGCTGTTCCTCTTCACGCACGACGTGCTGCGCGACCCCGACGCCCTGGACCACGTGATCGCGCACCTGAAGCCGGGCGCCCACGTGGTCGCCGCCGGCCTGCAGTGGGCGCCGCCGTGGATGCTGCCCGCCAACCTGTTCGTGCTCGGTGCCGCGATGTACTCCGTCACCTGCATGGAGGGGCTGGAGCAGCCCTGGACGATGCTGGCGAAGCGGCTGCGGGACCTGAAGGTGCAGACGCGCGGCTTCGGCGGCATCTACATCGTGAGCGGCCGGGTCCCGGGCGCCGCGCCGGCCGGCGAGAGCCACTAGACGGGCATCCCCGGCCATGGGTTAGGCTCGCGGCCCATGAGGATCGCCCCCCTGTTGCGCGCCTGGATCGCGCTTGCCCTCGCCGCCTGGCTCGCCGCGTCGCCTGCGTTCGCCGCGACGGAGCGCCCGCGGCTCGTCGTGCTGTTCGTCGTGGACGGCCTGCCGCAGCGGCAGGTGGCCGCCTACCGGGACCAGCTCGCACCCGACGGCCTGGCGCGCTTCCTCGCGCGCGGCGCCTCGTTCGAGCAGGCGCACTATGGCTACGCCTTCACCGTGACGGCGGCAGGCCATGCGACGCTGCTCACCGGTGCGTATCCGCACCGCACGGGCATCATCGGCAACCAGTGGCTGGACATCGCCACCGGCCAGCAGGTCTACTGCACCGGCGACCCGCTCGCGGAGTACATCGGCCACCTCACCGATCCGCTCGACGGCACCAGCCCGCGCAACCTGAAGGTGGAGACGCTCGGCGACGTGCTGCGCAAGGCGGAACCGCGCGCCAAGGTGCTGGCCGTGTCGGGCAAGGACCGCGGCGCCATCCTGCCCGCGGGCCATGCGGGCACCGCGTACATGTACATGAGCGACAGCGGCGGCTTCGCCTCCAGCAGCTACTACATGCGAGAGCATCCGGGCTGGGTACAGGCGTTCAACGGCGCGAAGCCCGCCGACCGCTTCTTCCATGCGGAGTGGAAGCCCCTGCTCGCGGAAGAGGCCTACGCGCGCTCGCTGCCGGACAACCAGCCCTGGTTCCCGCGCCCCGGCCGCCTGCCGATGAAGATGGGCGCCGCCGATGAGGCTCCCGGGCCGAAGTTCTACGGCGCCTTGCTCGCCAGCCCCTTCGCCGACGCACTCACGCTGGACTTCGCGCGCGCCGCGATCGCGGGGGAGAAGCTCGGAGCGGACGACGTGCCCGACATCCTCGCCATCAGCCTCTCGGGGCACGACTACGTCAACCACCAGTGGAGCGCGGAGTCGCGCCTGTCGCACGACCACCTGCTGCACCTCGACCGCCTGCTGCAGGCCTTCTTCGCGGACCTGGACCGCACCGTGGGCCGCGACCGCTACCTCGCCGTGCTGACGGCCGACCATGGCTTCATGCCTGCGCCGGAGGTGAGCCAGGCGCGCGGCCTGTCGGCCGGCCGGCTCTCGGGCAGCCAGCTCCTGGCCGCCGTGAACGCGGCGCTGGAAAAGCGCTTCGACGCGCCCCGGCTCGTGCAGGCGATGTCCGCCTCCGCGCTGGTGATCGATCGCAAGCAGCTCGCCGCGCGCGGACTCGCGCTGGACGCCGTCGCCGACGCCGCGCGCGAAGCGCTGCTCGCGCAGCCGCCGATCGCCGCCGCGTACACGCGCCGCGAACTCGCGAGCGGCAGCCGCGCCGGGGCGCCCCTGTTCGAGGCGATGCGCAACACCTGGCACCCGGACGTCTCCGGCGACGTGCAGTACGCGTTGCAGCCGTACTGGATGTTCGGCAATGCGGGCAGCACGCACGGCTCGCCCTACGAGTACGACACGCACGTGCCGCTGCTGGCGTGGGGCCCCAGCTGGGTGCATGCAGGGCCGCGCGACGCGCGCGCGGAAATCGCGGACATCGCGCCCACGCTGGCCGGGATCCTCGGCATCCCGGCGCCGGCGGGCAACCAGGGCAAGCCGCTGCGCCTCGCGCGCTGACCGCCCATCGCCGGACCATGAAAACTTCACCAACGGGCAACACGGGGCTTACCCCGCGGTTACGCGCCAGGAGCAACCTAGGGCGCTCGCAACGCGGCAGGAAACAACCTACACAGGGTTGCGCCGGGAACTGTCGGCTGGGTCAGCCGTCGGCAGGCACCCTCAGCGCCTGCTGAACTTGCCCGCCTCCTGACGGAACAAGAAGGACATCGATGCCCACACCCCCGCCGTCCGCACCGGCCGATCCCCCCGAATACTTCGAACAGCCCGAGCCGCCGCCGCGGCGGAAGCTGAGCCGCCGTGCGTCCGTCATCGGCACCGTGCTCGCCCTGGTCGTGGCCGCGGGCCTGGCCTGGCTGGCGTGGGACCTCACGCGGCCCGAGCAGACGGCCGGCATGGGCGCGCAAGGCGGCCGGCCCGGCGGCGGCCCCGGCGGCCCCGGTGGCCCCGGCGGCGCGCGCGGCGCGGTCACCGTCGGCTTCGCCGTCGCGGAGGCCGCGGACATTCCCGTGAACCTCGACGCGCTGGGCACGGTCACGCCGCAAGCGACCGTGCGCGTGCGCCCCCAGGTGAGCGGCGTGCTCACGCAGGTGCTGTTCAAGGAAGGGCAGGGCGTCAAGCGCGGGCAGCTGCTGGCGACCATCGATCCGCGGCCGTTCGAGATGGCCTTGCAGCAGGCCGTGGGCCAGCGCATGCGCGACGAGGCGCAGCTCGCGGCCGCGAGGGTCACCCTCGAGCGCTTCGAGACGCTGCTCAGGCAGGACTCGATCGCCCGGCAGGAAGTGGACACGCAGCGCGCCACCGTGCGCCAGCTGGAGGCGACCGTCGTTTCCGACAAGGCGGCGGAAGGCACCGCGCGGCTGAACCTCTCGTACACGCGCATCACCTCGCCCATCGACGGGCGCGTGGGCCTGCGCAACGTCGACATCGGCAACCAGGTGAGCAACAGCGACACCAACGGCATCGCGGTGATCACCAAGATGACGCCCATCGACGTGGAGTTCGCCATCCCGCAGGACCACGCGGCCTGGCTGCAGCACAACGGCGGCGGCTTCATGGAGGTGCGTGCCTTCGACCGCACCCGCACCACGCTGCTCGACACCGGCGTGTTCGCCTCCATCGACAACCAGATCGACACCACGACCGGCACGGTGCGGGCGAAGGCGCGCTTCAACAACGCGCGGCTGCAGCTCTTCCCCAGCCAGTTCGTCAACGTGCAGCTGCAGGTGCGCACCATCAACAACGCGGTGGTGGTGCCCGTGACGGCCGTGCGCCAGAGCGGCAGCGGCGAGTACGTCTTCGTGCTGCAGCAGGACCGCACGGTGAAGCAGCGGCCGGTCGTGCGCGGCCAGCCGCTGGCCGAGCGCGTGCAGATCGTCAGCGGCCTGCAGCTCGGGGAGCGCGTGATCACCGAGGGCGCGGACCGCCTGCGCGACGGCGCGCGCGTCATGCTGCCGGGCGACACGCCGCCGGCCGGCCGCCAGGGCGGCGGCCGCCGCCGCGACGGCGCTTCCGCGCCCGGGGCCGCGGCATCGGGGGCGCAGCCCGGCGCGTCCGAACCCTTCACCGGCGCATCCGCCGCGCAGCGCCCCGCGACGAATCCGTTCGCGGGCGCGTCCGCCGTGCAGCAGCAGGCCGCCGGCGACCGCACCTGGCCTCGCGGGTCGCCGCCCAACGCCGTCACGCCGTCGCAGGCCGCGGCTTCGTCCGCGATGGGCGCCCCGCCGCAGCCGGGCGCCAACCTGAGCCCGGAGGAACGCGCCGCGCGCGCGGCCGAGTGGCAGAAGCTCACGCCCGAAGAGCGTGAACAGCGCCGCGCGCAACGGCGCGCGCAGCGCGAGGCGGCGGGTTCGGCACCAGCGCAATGAGTCCGTCCCGTCCCTTCATCCTGCGGCCGGTCGCCACCTCGCTGCTGATGGTGGCCATCGTGCTCGCCGGCCTGGTGGGCCTGAAGTTCCTGCCGCTGGCGGCGCTGCCGCAGGTCGACTACCCGACCATCCAGGTGCAGACGCTGTACCCGGGTGCGAGCCCGGAGGTGATGGCGCAGACCGTCACGGCGCCGCTGGAGCGGCAGTTCGGGCAGATGCCGGGCCTGTCGCGCATGAGTTCCACCAGCGCCGCCGGCGTGTCGGTGGTCACGCTGCAGTTCGGCCTCGGCCTCGCCCTCGACGTCGCCGAGCAGCAGGTGCAGGCAGCGATCAACGCGGGCGGTTCGCTGCTGCCGGCCGACCTGCCGGCGCCGCCGGTGTATGCCAAGGTGAACCCGGCCGATGCGCCGGTGCTGACGCTGGCGATCACCTCGCCCACGCTGCCGCTCACCGAGGTGCGCAACATCGTGGACACGCGCCTCGCGCTGAAGATCAGCCAGGTGAGCGGCGTCGGCCTCGTGACGCTCGCCGGCGGGCAGCGGCCCGCCGTGCGCATCCAGGCGGACAGCCGTTCGCTCGCGTCGCTCGGGCTCACGCTGGACACGATCCGCACGACCATCGCCGCGGCGAACGCCAACGCGGCCAAGGGCAGCATCGACGGCCCGACGCGTTCGTACACGATCAACTCCAACGACCAGCTGCTCACGGCCAAGGACTACAGCAGCCTGATCGTGGCGTTCAGGAACGGCGCGCCGGTGCGCGTGTCCGACGTCGCACAGGTGGTCGAAAGCGCCGAGAACGTGAAGCTCGGCGCCTGGGCGAACGCCCAACCGGCCATCATCCTGAACGTGCAGCGGCAGCCCGGTGCGAACGTGATCGCGACGGTGGATGCCATCAAGGAGCGCCTGCCGGAGCTCACGGCCGGCCTGCCGGGTTCCATGGAAGTGCACGTGCTGGCCGACCGCACCACCGGCATCCGCGCCTCGGTGGAGCACGTGTCGATCGAGCTCGTGCTGGCGGTGGTGATGGTGGTGCTGGTGATCTTCGCCTTCCTGCACAGCCCGCGCGCCACGCTGATCGCGAGCCTGGCCGTGCCGATCTCGCTGATCGGCACCTGCGGCGTGATGTACCTGCTGGGGTACAGCCTGAACAACCTGTCGCTGATGGCGCTCACGATCGCCACCGGCTTCGTGGTGGACGACGCGATCGTGATGATCGAGAACATCTCGCGGCACATCGAGGACGGCCAGAAGCCGATGCAGGCGGCGCTGCAGGGCGCGAGCGAGATCGGCTTCACCATCATCTCGCTGACGGTTTCGCTGGTCGCGGTGCTGATCCCGCTGCTGTTCATGGGCGACGTCATCGGCCGGCTGTTCCGCGAGTTCGCGGTGACGCTGGCGATCACCATCCTGATCTCCGCGGTCGTGTCGCTGACGCTGGTGCCGATGATGTCCGGCCGCTGGCTGAAGGCGCACACCGAGCCGGAGAAGGGCCTGGGCGGGAAGATCCAGCGCGGCTTCGACCGCGTGATCCACCACTACGACCGCGCCCTGGTCTGGGTGCTGGCGCGCCAGAAGCTCACGCTGCTCGTCGCACTGGGCACGCTGGTGCTCACCGTGCTGCTGTACATGCTGATCCCGAAGGGCCTGTTCCCCACGCAGAACACGGGGCAGCTGCAGGTGCGCGTGGAGGCGGCGCAGTCCATCTCGTATCCGCGCATGGCCGAACTGCAGCAGCAGGTGGCCAGGGCGCTGCTGGAAGATCCGGCGGTCGAATCCATCGCCAGCTTCGTCGGCGTGGACGCGGCGAATGCCACGATGCTGCACACCGGCCGCATGCTGGTGAACCTGAAGTCCGCCCGCGGCAGCCTGCAGCCGGTGATGGACAGGCTGCGCGAACGGGGCCAGCGCGTCGCGGGCGTGCGGATCTTCCTGCAGCCGGTGCAGGACCTCACCATCGAATCGGAAACGGGGCCGACCCAGTACCGGATCTCGCTGGAAGGCGCGGACACGCCGACGGTGAACGAGTGGGCCCAGCGCGTGGTGGACCGCCTGCGGCAGGAGCGCAAGCTCGCGAACGTGACGACGGACGCGGGCGCCACCGGCGCGGCGATGTACGTGGACGTGGACCGCGACACCGCGGCGCGCCTGGGCATCAGTACGTCCTCGATCAACGACGCGCTGTACAGCGCGTTCGGCCAGCGCATCGTCTCCACGATCTTCACCGAGACCAACCAGTACCGCGTGGTGCTGGAGGCGCGCCCGGAGACCACGACGAACGCCGTGGAAGGCATCCAGCTGCGCGCGAGCTCGGGCGAGGCGACGCCGCTGACGGCCGTGGCGCGCATCAGCGAGCGGCGGGCGCCGCTGCAGGTGACGCACGTGGCGCAGTACCCCGCGGCGACGATCGGCTTCGACACGGCGCCCGGCGTGGCACTGGGCACCGCCGTGGACGTGATCCGCGGTGTGGTGAAGGAGCTGCAGCTGCCGGCGACGGTGAGCGTCACCTTCCTCGGCGCGGCGGGCGCGTACGAAACTTCTCTCTCCAACCAGCTCTGGCTGATCCTGGCGGCAGTCGTCTGCGTCTACATCGTGCTGGGCGTGCTGTACGAGAGCTACGTGCACCCGCTGACGATCCTCTCCACGCTGCCCTCGGCCGGCATCGGCGCGCTGCTCGCGCTCATGCTCACGGGCAACGACCTGGGGGTGATCGGCATCATCGGCATCATCCTGCTGATCGGCATCGTGAAGAAGAACGCGATCATGATGATCGACTTCGCGCTCGACGCCGAGCGGGAGGAGGGCAGGTCCCCGCGGGAAGCCATCCACCAGGCGGCGCTGCTGCGCTTCCGGCCCATCCTCATGACGACGCTGGCGGCGCTGTTCGCGGCGCTGCCGCTGATGTTCGGCTTCGGCGAGGGCGCGGAACTGCGCCGGCCGCTGGGCCTGGCGATCTTCGGCGGGCTGATCGTGAGCCAGCTGCTGACGCTGTTCACGACGCCGGTGATCTACCTGGCGTTCGATCGGTTGGGGGAGAGGTTCCGTGGCCGAACTGCCCCCCACCCATCCTCCCCCCAGAGGGGGGAGGGGCCGGATGTTCCGCCCTCCCCCCCTGGGGGAGGGCCGGGGTGGGGGCACACGCGAGGCGCGGAATGAACCTCTCCGCCCCCTTCGTCCGGCGCCCCGTCGGCACCGTCCTGCTGACGGTGTGGATCGCGCTGGCGGGCATCTTCGCCTTCTTCCACCTGCCGGTCGCGTCGCTGCCGCAGGTGGACTTTCCGGTGATCTCGGTGTCGGCGAGCCTGCCCGGCGCGAGCCCGGACACCATGGCCAGCAGCGTGGCGACACCGCTGGAGCGGCGGCTCGCCACGATCGCGGGCGTCAACGAGATCACGTCCAACAGCGGCAACGGCAGCACGCGCGTCACGCTGCAGTTCGACCTGAACCGCAACATCGACGCCGCGGCGCGCGAGGTGCAGGCGGCCATCAACGCGACGCGCGCGGACCTGCCGTCCACGCTGCGCAGCAACCCGACCTATCGCAAGGCCAACCCCTCGGCCGCGCCGGTGATCATCCTCGCGCTGACCTCCGCCTCGCGCTCGCCCGGCCAGATCTACGACGCGGTGTCCAACATCGTGCAGCAGAAGATCGCGCAGGTGCCCGGCGTCGGCGACGTGGAGCTGGGCGGCGGATCGCAGCCGGCCGTGCGCATCGAGCTGATCCCCTTCGCCCTCAGCCGCTACGGCATCGCCTCGGAGGACATCCGCGCGGCCATCCAGGCCGGCACCGCCAACCGCCCGAAGGGGGACGTCAGCGTCAACGGCACGCGGCTGCAGATCTACACCGGCACCGGCATGGCCAACAACGGCAAGACCGCGTCCGACTATCGCGACCTGGTCGTCGGCTGGCGCAACGGCGCTGCGGTACGCCTGGCCGACGTCGCCGAGGTGAGCGACGGCGTCGAGAACATCAATACCATGGGCCTGTTCAATGGCCGGCCCGCGGTGATCGTGCTGGTGACGCTGCAGGCCGGCGCGAACGTGATCGAGACCGTCGACGCGGTGCGCGACCTGCTGCCCGAGCTGGAAGCGGCGCTGCCCGACGACATCGCGCTGGAGGTCGCCTCCGACCGCACGCACTCCATCCGCGCCTCGCTGCACGAGGTGGAGGTGACGCTGGTCATCGCGATCCTGCTGGTGGTGCTGGTGGTGAGCGTGTTCCTGCGCAGCGCCCGCGCCACCTTCATCCCCGCGGTCGCGACCGTCGTCTCCCTGCTGGGCACCTTCGGCGTGATGTGGATGCTGGGCTTCTCGCTCAACAACCTCTCGCTGATGGCCTTGACGGTGGCCACCGGCTTCGTGGTCGACGACGCCATCGTGGTGCTGGAGAACACGTCGCGGCACATCGAGGCGGGCATGGACCGTTTCCAGGCCGCCTTGCGCGGCGCGCGCGAGGTGGGCTTCACCGTGCTCTCGATCAGCCTGTCGCTGATCGCCGTGTTCATCCCGCTGCTGTTCATGGGCGGGCAGGTGGGGCGCCTCTTCCGCGAGTTCGCGGTGACGCTGTCCGCCGCCGTGATGATCTCGCTGCTGATCTCGCTGACCACCACGCCGATGATGTGCGCGTGGCTGCTTCGCCGCGACGCGCACGCGAAGAAGCCGGGCCGCCTCTCGCGCTGGGCCGAGCAGGGCTTCGGCCTCGCGCAGCGCGCCTACGCGGCGAGCCTGGACTGGGCGCTGGCCGCGCGCTGGCTGGTGCTGCTGATCCTGGTGCTGGTGATCGTGCTGAACGGCTTCCTGTTCGTGCGCGTGCCCAAGGGCTTCTTCCCGCAGCAGGACACGGGCCAGATCAACGGCGGCATCCGCGCGGACCAGAGCATCTCGTTCCAGCAGATGCAGGACAAGATCAAGCAGCTCGTGGAGATCATCCGCGCCGACCCGGCGGTGGACACGGTGGTGGCTTTCACCGGCGGCGGCCGCGCGGGCGGCGGCTTCATGTTCGTGAACCTCAAGCGCGGGCAGGGCGCCGAGCGGGGCCAGGCCGTGATCGCGCGGCTGCGGCCCAAGCTCGCGCAGGTGACCGGCGTGAGCCTCTTCCTCAACCCGGTGCAGGACCTGCGCATGGGCGGGCGGTCCTCCAACAGCACCTACCAGTACACGCTCAAGAGCGACAACGAGGCGGACCTCAAGCTGTGGGCCACGCGCCTGGCCGAAGCCATGAAGCGGCAGCCGGCGCTGACGGACGTGGACACCGACCAGCAGGAGAACGGCGTCGAGACGTACGTCGAGGTCGACAAGCAGACCGCGGCGCGCCTGGGCATCAGCTCGCGCGACGTGGACAACGCCTTGTACGACGCCTTCGGCCAGCGGCAGGTGGCGACCATCTACGAGGACCTGAACCAGTACAAGGTGATCATGCAGATGGCGCCGCGCTACATCCGCAGCCCGGAGGCGCTGAAGAACGTGTACGTGCCGGCGAGCGAGACCGGTGCGGCCACGGTGCAGGCCGCCGCGCAGTCGTCGTCCGCGACGTCCACCACGACCACCACCGGCTCCGCGACGGCCACCTCCGCCAATCCTTCGCTGCGCGACGCGTCCACGGGCGCCGCGGTGAGCACCTCGGTGACGCCCATGGTGCCGCTGTCCGCCATCGCGCGTTTCGCCGAGCGGCCCACGGCCACCTCCATCAACCACCAGGACGCCGAGCTGGCCACCACGGTGTCGTTCAACCTGGAGGAGGGCTACACCCTGCAGGACGGACAGAACGCCGTGCGCGCGGCCGCCGACGAGATCCGCATGCCGATCAACGTGCGCGGCAGCTTCCAGGGGCAGGCGCGCCAGGCGCAGGAGACCAACCAGCAGCAGCCGCTGCTGATCCTCGCGGCCATCGTCGTCATCTACATCGTGCTCGGGGTGCTGTACGAGAGCCTCGTGCACCCGATCACGGTGCTCTCCACGCTGCCTTCCGCGGGCATCGGCGCGGTGCTCGCGCTGCTGCTGTTCAAGATGGACTTCTCGATCATGGCGCTGATCGGGCTGTTCCTGCTGATCGGCATCGTCAAGAAGAACGCGATCCTGATCATCGACTTCGCCCTGGATGCGGAGCGCTCGCGCGGCCTGTCGCCCTACGACGCGGTGCGCGAGGCCTGCCTGCTGCGCTTCCGCCCCATCCTCATGACCACCCTCGCGGCCATCCTCGGCGCGCTGCCGCTCGCCGTGGGCTTCGGCGAAGGCGCCGAGCTGCGCCGGCCGCTGGGCATCGCCATCATCGGCGGCCTCGTGGCCAGCCAGGTGATCACGCTGCTGACGACGCCCGTGGTCTACCTGCTGATGGACAAGCTGCGCCGCCGCAGCCCGAACGAGCGCCTGCTCTCCCGCCACGGCGACGCCCGGACCGTCACCTGAAAAGAATGAACCGTTTCCGTCCCCTTGCCCTGATCGCCGCGCTGCTGCTCGCCGGCTGTGCCAGCCTGGAGCCCGCCTACGAATTGCCCGTCACGGACATGCCCGTCGCCTTCAAGGAAGGCAAGGGCGTGTGGGTGCAGGCCGCGCCCGCCGACACGCTGGAGAAAGGGCCGTGGTGGGAGCTGTTCGACGACCCGCTGCTGAACGCGCTGGCGTCGCAGGTGGAGATCTCCAACCAGAACGTCGTGGCCGCGGTGGCTGCGTACGACCAGGCCCGCGCGATCACGCGCGAGCAGCGCGCCTCCCTGTTCCCGCAGGTGAACCTGGATGCGAGCCAGAACCGCACCGGCGGCCCGGACCGCCCGACCACGCGCTCGTACCGCGTGAACATCGGCGCCACCTGGGAGCCGGACGTGTTCGGGCGCTTGCGCCTGGCGGTGCAGGGCGCGCGCTACGGCGAGCAGATCGCGCAGGCGGACCTGTACGCGGCGCAACTCGCGGCACGCGGCGAACTCGCCGCCAACTACTTCGCGCTGCGCCAGGCGGACATCGCCTACGCCTTGCAGCAGCAGGTGGTGGCGGGCTACCAGCGCAACCTGCAGATCACGAGCAACCGCTACCAGGCCGGCGTGGTCGCGCGCACCGACACGCTGCAGGCCGAGAGCCAGCTCGCCAACGCGCGCGCGGACCTGCTGGGCATCGAGCAGCAGCGCGCCACCTTCGAGCATGCGGTGGCGGTGCTGGTGGGACGTGCGCCGGCCAACTTCGACATCCCGGTCGACCTGAAGTGGAGCGTGAAGATCCCCTCGCTGCCGCAGGAAGTGCCCAGCACGCTGCTGCAGCGGCGGCCGGATATCGCCGCGGCCGAGCGGCAGGTGGCGCAGGCCAATGCGCAGATCGGCATCGCACGCGCCGGCTACTTCCCGAGCTTCGGCATCACGGGCTCGCTCACGTCCTCGGCCGCCACGATCGGCGACCTGTTCAACGCGTCCAGCCTGGCCTGGGCACTGGGCACGTCGGTGGCGCAGATGATCTTCGACGCGGGCGCGACGAGCGCGCGGGTGGACCAGTCGCGCGCGGCGCTGAACGCGTCGGCCGCCCGCTATCGCCAGACCGTGCTCACGGCCTTCCAGGACGTGGAGGACCAGCTGGTCGCGCTGCGGGTGCTGGAGCAGCAGCAGGCGCTGCGCGCGCAGGCGAGCCGCGCGGCCGACCTGGTGGAACAGCAGGTGCTCAATCGCTACGAGGCGGGGCAGGTGAACTACACCGAGGTCATCACGGCGCAGCAGAGCGCGGCGTCGGCGCGGCGGTCGCTCATCCAGGCGCAGATCGACCGGCAGGTCGCCGTGGTCGCGCTGATCCAGGCGCTCGGGGGCGGCTGGCCCGGCCTGGCCCTCGCGGAGGCCGGACGCTGATCAGGGGCTTTTGATCGGCGTCAACTCCGCGCAAGCGCCGCGGGGTACCGTCGCGGCATGGGCAACGGCAAATTCGCGCTGATCCTCGCGGTCCTGATCTCGGTGGGCGTGGCCGCGTGGCCGAGCGTGACGCAGAAGTCCGTCGTGCAGGGCGTGACGGTCGCCGTGACGCCGGGCAACCTGTCGCCGGACGCCACCATCTGGGATTTCGCCGTCGCCTACGACGCGGGGGCCACGCGCCAGCTCAAGGGCGACGAGCCGCTGGACCAGTTCGTGCTGCTCGGCGACGGCCGCCGCATGAAGCCGCTGGCATGGGAAGGCGACAAGGACGGCACGAAGCACCGCGCCGGCGTCCTCAAGTTCATCGCGATCCAGCCGCGGCCGAAGGAGCTGGAGCTGCAGTTGCAGCGGCCCGCGGAGAAGCAGCCGCGGGTGTTCCGGTTCGTGTTCGGGGATTGGTCGGCCTGAGCGTGCGCGCACCCGGGCCAGGCTGGGTTTCGCGCAGGAGGTAGGCTGGGTTTCGCGCAGCGAACCCCAGCATGCCGCCGCGATGTCGCTGGGGTCGCTGCGCGAACCCAGCCTACGGGGTCAGGATTGCTCCGGCTCCGTTCCCTGCCCCAGCAGCGCCAGCATCCCGCCCTCCAGCGCCTCCATGTGCTTCGCCAGCTGCGGCGTCGACTCCTTGGAGATCTTCATGTAGCCCTTGAAGGTGCGCAGCAGCGTCGCGCGGTCCGGGTGGTGCAGCAGCACGGTGGCCAGCGCCGCCTGCAGCACGTGCACCTGGGCGGCGAGCATCAGCTGGTTGTCGACGAGCCCCTGGATGCTTTGCCGGTGGACGTCGAGCGTTTCCCTGATTTCCTGGTCCTGGTCCATCGCTGCATTGTGACACTAGGCCTGCAGGGCCGGCGGCGGCGTCTTGGGCTGGTAGTCGCACCAGCGGGCCACCGCGCATTGCCAGCACTTCGGCAGGCGCGCCACGCAGACATAGCGCCCGTGCAGGATCAGCCAGTGGTGCGCGTCCCCGAGGTAGGCCTTCGGCACGCGCTCCATCAGCTTGCGTTCGACCTCGACGGGGTCCTTGCCCGGCGCGAGGCCCGTGCGGTTGCTGACGCGGAACACGTGCGTGTCGACGGCCATGGTCTCGTCGCCGAAGGCGACGTTGAGCACCACGTTGGCCGTCTTGCGGCCGACGCCGGGCAGCGCCTCCAGCGCCTCGCGGTCGCGCGGCACCTTGCCGCCGTGCCGTTCGACCAGGATGCGGCAGGTCTCCAGCAGGTTCTTCGCCTTGTTGCGGTACAGGCCGATGGTCTTGATGTACTGCTCCAGGCCGTCCTGCCCCAGCGCCAGGATCGCCTGCGGCGTGTTGGCGACGTGGAAGAGGCGGCGCGTGGCCTTGTTGACGCCGGCGTCGGTCGCCTGCGCGGACAGCAGCACCGCCGCGAGCAGCTCGAACACCGTGCTGTATTCGAGCTCGCTCTGGGGCAGGGGGTTGGCGGCCTGGAGCGTGGCGAAGAAAGGTTCGATGTCGGCGTCTTTCATGGGGGGATTGTCGCGCGGTGCGGTTATCGTGCGGCATGCGCCAGTTCCTCGCCGCGCTCCTGCTCGCCCCGCTCGCCTGCGCGGCGCAACCCCTCGCGGACGCGCGCCAGCTCGCCGCCGACCAGGGTTGCTACAACTGCCACGGCGAGCCGCCGCGGCGCTACGTGCCGTCGTTCCGGGAGATCGTCGCGCGCTATGCGACGTACCGCGGCCGTCTGGACGGCAAGGCGGAACAGGCGCTGGTGGACCGGCTGCACCACGGGTCGCTGTTCTCGCATGTCGCCGCGCACGAGCGGCTGACGGAGGAGCAGGCGCGGGCGCTGGTGCGGTGGCTGGTGGAGGGGGCGCCGTGAGCGGGGGCGTGGGTGGGCCCGCAGCAATCGTCGCCGTATTGGTAGGGTGGCGCGGCGAAAGCCGCGGACGGTGAGCGACAGCGAACCCCACCGAGCGGCCTACATCTCCTTCACCAACGCCGCCACGATGGCCGCCGTGGCAGCGTCGCGCCGCTGCACCAACGCCACCTTCCGCTCCTCCGCCTGCGGGATCTCGACCACCCGCAGCTTCGCGTCCTGCGCCCAGCGCGCGCCGCGCAGCAGCGGCACCACGGACACGCCGAGGCCGGAGCGCACCAGGTCCGCGATGCTCTCCAGCGCGTTGAGTTCGAGCACTTCCTGCGGCTTCACCTTCAGGCGCTTGAGCGTGCGCTCCACCAGGCGGCCGGTGTGCTGGGTGGGGTCGAACCGGATGAAGGGCTGGCGCTGCAGGATCGCGCGCGGGCTCGCTTCCTCCAGCTTGCGCGGCACCAGCAACACCATCGGCTCGGCATAGAGGGCGGTCCACACGAGGTCCGCGCGCGTGCCCGGCTCGCGGATGGCGATCGCGGCATCCAGGTCGCCGGCTTCCACGCGTTCGATCAGTTCGATGGACTTGGCCGCGGACACGTGCAGGTCCAGCGCCGCATGCCGCGCCTTGAGCGCCAGCGTGGCCTGGATCAGCGGCCGCACGGCGGAGACGACCGCCCCCAGGTGCACGGTGCCGGCCATGCTGTCGGCGCCGCGGGCGGGGGCGAGCATCTGGTCGTACAGCGCGAGCAGCCGGCGCACCTGCGGCACCAGCTCGCGTCCGGCTTCGTTGAGCACCACGCTCTTGCCCTGGCGCTCGAAGAGCGGGCGGCGCAGGTCGGACTCCAGCGCGCGCATCTGCTGGCCGACGGCGGCCTGCGTGAGGGACACGCGGGAGGACGCGGCGGCGAAGGAGCCCTCGGCCGCCACGGCGGCGAAGGTGCGCAGGAGGCGGATGCTGCTCATGGCGCCATGCTAAAGCACGGCTTTAGGATGGGTAAAGGAAGTTTCGCTTTTGCTTTCGCGTCACGCTTCCTATGATCGCCCCATGAAGCACTTCGACTTCCACAACCCCTACCCCACCACCCGCATCCCCGTCTTCGCGCGCAATGCCGTGTCCACCTCGCACCCGCTGGCGGCGCAGGCGGGGCTGCGGATGCTGTGGAAGGGCGGCAATGCGGTGGATGCCGCCATCGCCGCGGCCGCCGCCATGACCATCTGCGAGCCGGTCAGCAACGGCCTGGGCAGCGATGCCTTCGCGATCCTGTGGGACGGCAAGCAGCTGCAGGGCATCAACGGCTCCGGCCGCGCGCCGGCGGGCTGGACGCCCGAGTACTTCCGCAGGAAGTACGGCGCGGACGCGAAGACCCCGCCCAAGCGCGGCATCGACTCGGCGACCGTGCCCGGCGCGGTCGCCACCTGGGTGGCGCTGTCGGAGCGCTACGGCAAGCTGCCTTTCGGCGACCTGCTCGCGCCCGCCATCGAGATCGCCGAGCGCGGCTACCTGCTGCCGATCGTCGTGCAGCAGAAGTGGGATGCCGCCACGCCGGAGCTGGGCAGCCTGCCCGGTTTCGCGCAGAGCTTCCTGCCCTGGGGCCGCGCGCCGCGGGTGGGCGAGCTGTTCCAGTTCCCGGCGGCGGCGCGCGCGCTGCGCCTGATCGCCGAAACGAAGGGCAAGGCCTTCTACCAGGGCGAGATCGCCGAGGCGCTGGCGCGCTTCAGCAAGGACAACGGCGGCGTGCACGCGGTGCAGGACTTCGCGTCGTTCCAGCCGGAGTGGGTCACGCCGATCGCCAAGGACTACCGCGGCTACACGCTGCACGAGATCCCGCCGAACGGGCAGGGCATCGCGGCGCTGATGGCGCTGGGCATCCTGGGCAACTTCGACCTCGCCTCGCACAAGGTGGACAGCGCCGATTCGCAGCACCTGCAGATCGAGGCGATGAAGCTGGCCTTCGCGGACGTGTACCGCTACGTCGCCGAGCGTTCGGCGATGGAGGTCACGACCGAGCAGATGCTGGACGACGCCTACCTCGCGAGCCGCGCGAAGCTGATCAACATGAAGCGCGCGCAGGACTTCCAGGCCGGCAACCCGGTGAAGGGCGGCACGATCTACCTGACGGCGGCGGACGAGGACGGGATGATGATCAGCTTCATCCAGAGCAACTACATGGGCTTCGGTTCGGGCTGCGTGGAGCCGAACTTCGGCATCAGCCTGCAGAACCGCGGCCACGGCTTCAGCCTGCAGCCGGGCGCCAACCAGGTCGCTCCGGGCAAGCGGCCCTTCCATACCATCATCCCGGCGTTCCTCACGAAGGACGGCCAGCCGGTCATGAGCTTCGGCGTGATGGGCGGCAACATGCAGCCGCAGGGCCACCTGCAGACGCTGGTGCGCATGATCGACTACGGCCAGCAGCCGCAGGCCGCGTGCGACGCGCCGCGCTGGCGCTTCAACGCGGGGCTGGAGCTGAACGTGGAGCAGCAGATGGACGCCGGCGTCGTGCAGGACCTCGTCGGCCGCGGCCACCGCATCGACGTGATCAACGACAGCTACCAGGACTTCGGGGCGGGGCAGTTCATCTGGAAGATGGGCGACACGAAGAAGGAGGGGTACGTGATCGCGTCGGATTCGCGCAGGGATGGGTTGGCGGCGGGGTTCTAGTGCGCTGATTTGCTGGGGTTCGCTGGCGCGAAACCCAGCCTACGGCGCGGGCCGAACGTGCAGGGTCGCCTGCGTCCGTAGGCTGGGTTGCGCGAAGCGCACCCCAGCATCCGCCGCGCTACCTCAACCCCGCCAGGTAATGCCCCAGGTTCTCGATGTCCTGCTCGCTCAGCGTCCGCGCCACGCTCGTCATGTTCCCCGCGTCGTTCGTCCGCGTGCGGTCCTTGAACGCCTTCAGCTGCGCCACGACGTACTGGTAGTTCTGCCCCGCCACGCGCGGGATCTCGTTCTGGCCCAGGAAGCCGCCGAGGTGGCACATGGTGCAGAGCGTCTCTTCCGCCTTCGCCTTCCCCAGCTTGGCCTTCGCCTCGTCGACCTGGAAGGCCTGCGGCTTCAGCGTTTGCGCGGCGTAGAAGTTGGCGACCGCGATCATGTCGTCCCGCGACAGCGGCTGCGCCATCGGGGTCATGACCGGGCTGGTGCGCCGGCCTTCCTTGAAGTCGCGCAGCTGGACGTAGAGGTAGCGCCAGGTCTGGCCCGCCAGGAACGGCACCTCCGGCATGCCGGGTACGCCGTTGCCGTCCGCGCCATGGCACGCGGCGCAGACCTGCGCCTTGGCGCGGCCCGCCTCGATGTCCTGCGCGGCCGCCGCGGCGGCGGCCAGCGCAAGGAAGGCGAGGGCGAGGCGCCGCATCAGTCCGGCAGCGAGAACACCACCATGGTGTTGCCGCGCTTGAAGTCCAGCTGCGTGTTGCCGCCGCAGCCCATGGCGACGTACTGCTTGCCGTCCACCATGTAGCTCACGGGCATGGCGTTCGCGCCGGCGCCGCAGTTGAACTCCCACAGCTTCTGGCCGGTGCGCGCGTGCAGCGCGCGGATGTAGCCGTTGCCCTCGCCGTAGAACACGAGGTCGCCGCCCGTGGCGAGCGCGCCGCCGATCAGGGGCTGCTCGGTGTCGAACTTCCACGCGACCTTGCCCGTGTCGATGTCGACGGCCGCGAGCCGCCCCCACTGCTGCTCGCCCTCGATCACCTTGAAGGCACCACCCAGCCACAGCTTGCCGCCGGGGTACTTGGCCTCTTCCACGTGGTAGGTCATCGGCTGGTGGAGGTTGAGCGCGTAGGCGAGCCGGTGCCGCGGGTGGAAGGCCATGGGCGACCACTCCACGCCGCCGTTGGCGCCCGGCAGCATGCGCGCGCCCTGCTGCGTGGGCAGCACCCACATGTTCTCCTGCGGGATCATGGCTTCGGAGAAGCGGATCAGCCGGCCCGTGGCGCGGTCGTGCACGTACACGTGCCCCGTCTTGCCGCCGTGGATCACGCCCGGCACCATGCGGCCGCTCGCGTCCTTCACGTCCACCAGGATGGGCGGGCTCACGGCGTCGAGGTCCCAGACGTCGTGCGCGATGTACTGCGAGTGCCACTTGTACTGGCCCGTGTCCAGGTCGACCGCCACCATCGAGTCGGTGTACAGGTTGTCGCCGGGCCGCTCCGCGCCGTACAGGTCGGGCGAGGGGTTGCCCACCACGAAGAAGATCGTGCGTGTCCTGAGGTCCACCGCGGGATTCATCCACACGCCGCCGCCGAGCGTCTGGTAGAAGTTGCTGTCGCGGGCCAGCGCCTGCTTTTCGGCGGCTATGTCGCGCTTCATGTGGCGGCCGGTCGCGTCGTTCTCGGCCCAGACGCCTTCGTGGCCCTTCTCGGGGATCGTGTAGAAGGTCCACAGCAGCTTGCCGTCGCGCGAGTCGTAGGCCTTCACGAAGCCGCGGATGCCGTACTCGCCGCCGTTGGTGCCGATCAGCACCTTGTTCTCGACGACGGTGGGCGCCATCGTCTCGCTGTAGCCCTTCTCGGGGTCGGCGATCTGCGTCTCCCACAGCAGCTGGCCGGTGCGCGCGTCCAGCGCGACCAGCTTCGCGTCCAGCGTGCCCATGAACAGCGTGCCGCCCTCGATCGCCACGCCGCGGTTGTTGGGGCCGCAGCAGAAGGTGGTGATCGGCCCCATCTTGTGCTTGTAGTGCCAGAACTGCTGGCCGGTCTTCGCGTCGAGCGCGTACACGTGGTTGAACGACGTGGTCATGTACATGATCCCGTCGACCACGATCGGCGCCGTCTCCATGGACTCCTTCACTTCCGTCTGGAACATGAAGGCCGGGCGCAGGCGCCGTACGTTGCCTGCGTTGATCTGGTTGCCGGCGTAGTAACGCTGCTGCTCGTAGCCGCCGTTGGTGTGCAGCCAGTTGGCGTTCTGGCCGTGCGCCGCGTTGAGCATCTCCTGGGTGACGTTGGGCGCCTTGAGGATCATCGGCGGCCCGCCCCGCGCGCGCTGGCCCTGGATTTCCTGGGCTGCGAGGGGGACGGCGGCCAGCGCACACGCAAGTGCCACGGGCCAGGGCGAAAGGCGGAACACTCTCATACGACTTCTCCTCGGGTTGGATTCGAGTGAAGTCCGGCGCGCAAGCGTCGGGCTCGCAAGGACCGCTATCACAAGTATCATGATTTCGCGTGGCTCGCACAAGGAGGTTCCATGCGCATGCCATCCCCCAGCCGGTGGATCGCCGTCCTCGCACTCGCCGCCGCCTGCGGCGCGCAGGCGCAGCGCGGAGCCGACAACATCAACGTCAACGGGCAGCTGGTGCTCGCCGCGCGCGCGGGCCTGGTGCCGCGCGTGCAGCAGCTGCTCGCCGAAGGCGCGCAGGTGAATTCCCGGGACCGCAACGGCGACTCGCCCCTGAACATGGCGGCCGGCAAGGGCAATGTCGAGCTGGTCGACGTGCTGCTCGCGGCGAAGGCGGACGTGCAGCTCGCCAACCTCTCGGGCGTGACGCCGCTCATGTCCGCGGCCTATGCGCGCAGCCCGGAGATCGTGGGCAAGCTGCTGGCGGCCGGCGCGCGCACGGACCCCGTCGACCGCGTGAAGAAGACCGCCGCCGTCTACGCCGCCGGCCAGGGTTGCACGGCCTGCCTGGAACAACTGCTGGTGGCCGGCACGCCCGTGGACGCGCGCCTGGACCACAATCTCACCTTGTTGATGTGGGCCGCGGGTTATGGGCACGAGCCCATCGCACGGCTGCTGCTGCAGCGCGGCGCGGACCGCACGCTGCGGGACGACCGCGGCAAGACCGCCGCCGACATCGCGCGCGAACTCGACTACGCGCCCCTTGCGCGCCTGCTGGAGCCTTGATGCGACTCAGCGCGGAAACATTGCCGCGACTTCCTCCGGTAAGCACACGCAACCGCATGTGACGCTCCTGCCTCCCGGGCAAAGAGTGTTTCGCCGCCGGGGAGAGGGAGTTTCGCACGCATGCTTTCGTGCTCCCCCGGGCAGAGTGAAGCGACATGAGCTTCGACATCAAGGTCACCCACGAGCCAGGACTGGCGCGGGTGCGCATCGAGGGAAGCGCGGGCATCGGCAGGCTGCTGTCGCTGCTGAAGGTGCTGGAACTGGACTGCCGCAGCTGGCAGGCGGCTTCCGTGCTGCTGGACCTGCGGGACCTGCAGCCGGCGCTGTCGGACGACGAGCAGCTGCAGGCCGCGGAAGGCGCGGTCCTGGCTTTCGCCTCCCGCCGCAAGGTCGCCCTGCTGGCGACGCCCGGAGCGGCCCGCGAGGCGGGCGGCGTGCGCGTCTTCGACGACGAGGGCACCGCGCGCGACTGGCTGCTGCGCCCGTGATGCGATGATGCGTGCCGCAAGGAGGCACGCATGATCATCCGCAACGAACAGGACGTCACCGCGGCGGTGCTCGCGGAGGTGGAGCGCACGCCGGATGCGCGCCTGCGCGAGATCCTGGCCGCCGCGGTGCGGCACCTGCACGGCTTCGTCCGCGACGCGCGCCTCACCGAGGCGGAGTTCCACCAGGCCTGCGGCTGGATCGCGAAACTGGGCCAGGCCACCACGGGCTCGCACAACGAGGTGGTGCTCGCCGCCGGCTCGCTGGGCGTGTCCGCGCTCGTCTGCCTGCTGAACAACGGCGAAGGCGGCCGCCGCGAGACGACCGCCAACCTCATGGGGCCGTTCTGGCGCCAGGGTGCGCCGCGCCTGGCCAATGGCGGCAGCCTCGTGCGTTCGGCGACGACGGGCGCGCCCATCTTCGTGAACGCCTGGGTACGCGACCGCGAAGGCCGCCCCGTGGCGGGCGCCGACGTGGACGTGTGGCACACGAGCGCCGAGGGCTTCTACGAGAACCAGGACCCCGGGCAGGCCGACATGAACCTGCGCGGCACCTTCACCACCGACGAACGCGGCCACCTGTGGTTCCGCAGCGTGAAGCCGGCGGGCTACCCCATCCCGGTCGGCGGCCCCGTGGGTGCGCTGCTGCGTGCGCAAGGGCGGCACAACATGCGGCCGGCGCACATCCACTTCCTGATCACGAAGCCGGGCTTCAAGGCGCAGTTCTCGCAGGTGTACTCCAGCGACGATCCCTTCCTGCAGACCGACGTGCAGTTCGGCGTGACGCAGGCGCTGGTCGGGCAGTACGTGCTGCATCACGCGAGCGAACCGGCGCCCGCGGCGGACGTGCAGGGCGAGTGGTATTCGCTGGACCACCACTTCGTGCTCGACCCGGGCGAGCCGGTGCTGCCCAGGCCGCCGATCACGGGCAAGGCCGAAGGCGACCGGCCGGTACGGGTCGTGATCGAGCGGATGTAGGGTGGTGGTGAGCGACAGCGAACCCCACCGAAGGGCTACCGCCGCCCACGGGTAGTCCAAGACCTACCCGCCCCACCTCGACAGGACGACACTTTTTCTCCTCCGCACGACCTAAACAGGATGGAGTGCCACGAAAGGAGAACGACCATGCATACCGCCATCTGCGCCTTCGACACGCATGAGCAGGCGAAGGACGCCATCGCCTCGCTGGAGCGCGCCGGCTTCGCCCGCCACGACCTGCACATCGAGCACAAGCACGCCTCCGCGGAAGGCCGCGAGGCCAACGACCGCTGGGACGGCATGGAGCGCGAGATCGCCGTCGACCGCGGCGTGGTGCAGAACTTCGGCCACTTCTTCGCCAGCCTGTTCGGCCGCGACGAGCACGCCGGCCACGCCGACACCTACTCGCAGCACGTGGAGCGCGGCAGCCACGTCGTGGTGGTCGACGCGCACGACGAGGCCGAGGCCCGCCGCGCGCAGGACCTGCTGCGCGCCATGCAGGCCGGCGACCTGAACCTGGTGCACCGCCGCGAGCAGCGCCCCTTGCGCGACATCGTGGGCATGCGCCAGTCCGAAGGGACGGCCGTGAACCGCAGCAACGACACGTACGAGGCCGCGGGCAGCTTCGGCTCGCCCAACATGGACTACGAGCGCGCGCAGCGTGCCATGGCCTCCAACCGCGTGAGCCCGACGTCCGGCCCCGACCTGCGCGAGCCGGAGTCCGAGCGCGCGCCGGGCCTGCGCTATTCCGACAAGGACAAGCCGGTCTGATCGTCAAGGAGGCGCCATGCACACCGCCATCTGCACCTTCGAGGACCGCGCCCTGGCCCAGCAGGCCGTGGACCGCCTCGTCCAGGCCGGCTACGACCGGCACGACATCCACATGGAGCAGCGTCACCCGGACGGCAGCCCGATGGAGGAGCGGCGCGACCACGACGTGGTCGGCAAGTTCTCCTTCTTCGAGCGGCTCTTCGGGGCCGGCAAGCACGCTCCGCATGCCGAGGCCTACACCAGCGCGCTGGAGAAGGGCCTGTACGTCGTCATGGTGGAAGACCAGGACGAAGCGCACGCCGCGCGCGCGCAGGACGTGCTGCACGGCATGGAAGCGCGCGAGGTCAACCTGGTCCACCGCGCCGGCCAGCAGCCGCTGCGCGACGTCGTCGCGGAGCAGGGCTTCGGAACCGCCCGTTCGGACATGGGCGCGCTGCACAACGCGGACGTGAAGGGCGCCCCAGGCGAGTTCTTCCCGCCCGAACGTGAACCCGAGCGCGCCATGGCCTCGCAAGGCTGGGGCGAGCAGCGCAAGCTGGAAGTCGTCGACGAGGACAAGCCCATCGCCTCGCCGGACATCCCCGCCAGCCACGAGGACAAGCCCCGCTAAGCGCTGAACACTCCCTCCCCCTCCGGGGGAGGGCTGGGGTGGGGGCACGCACGGCCCGGGATCGCCGCTGGGCGACAATAAGCGCTCGCAACCCGAGACGCCCCCATGCCCCTCTCCTTCGCCTCCCGCCTCGACAACGTCGAAACCTCCGCCATCCGCGAACTCTTCAAGCTCCTCGGCAAGCCCGGCATCATCAGCTTCGCCGGCGGCTTTCCGGACAGCGCGATGTTCGACGTGGAAGGCCTGCGCGAAGCCTCGCAGCGCGCGCTGGCCGAGGAGCCGGGGGGCGCGCTGCAGTACGGCGCCACCGAGGGCTACGAGCCCCTGCGCACCCAGCTCGCCGCCTTCGAGCGCAGCAAGGGCGTGGCCGACCTCGAGCCGCACCAGCTGATCGTCACCACCGGCAGCCAGCAGGCGCTGGACCTCCTGGGCAAGACCATGATCGACCCGGGCGACAAGGTGATCGTCGAAGGCCCGACCTTCCTGGCCACGATCCAGTGCTTCCGCCTCTATGGCGCCGACGTGCAGAGCGCGCCCATCGACGCGCACGGCGTGCAGGTGGACAGGCTGGAGGAAATGATCAAGGAACACAAGCCGAAGTTCGTGTACCTGATCCCCACCTTCGGCAACCCGAGCGGCGCGCTGCTCTCGCTGGAGCGCCGCCGCAAGGTGCTGGAGCTCGCGGTGAAGTACAAGGTCCTCATCGTGGAAGACGACCCCTACGGGGACCTGTACTTCGGCGAGGCGCCGCCTCCGAGCATCCTGGCCCTGACGAAGGAAGTGCCCGGCAGCCGCGAGTGGGTGGCGCACTGCGGCAGCATGTCCAAGGTCCTGAGCCCGGGCCTGCGCGTGGGCTGGCTCGTCGCGCAGCCGGAGCTGCTGGCGAAGGCGACGATGTGCAAGCAGTTCAGCGACGCGCACACCAGCACCTTCGCGCAGGCGACCGCGGCGCAGTACCTGAAGTCGGGCCGCATGCCCGAGACGCTGAAGAACGTGCGCCGGAAGTACGGCGAGCGGGCGAGCGTGATGGCGGAGTCGCTGCGCAAGGAACTGGGCGACGCGATCGAGTTCACGGCGCCGCAGGGCGGGCTGTTCTTCTGGGCGCGCCTGACGGGTGCGGGCGGCAAGCTGAAGGACGCGAACGTGCTGGCCAAGCGCGCGATCGAGAACAACGTGGCCTTCGTGCCGGGGGCGCCGTTCTTCGCGAAGGATCCGGACGTGGCGACGCTGCGACTGAGCTTCGCGACGGCGGACGTGGAGAAGACGCGCGAGGGGATCGCGCGGCTGGCGAAGGCGCTCTGAGGCGCCGCCGGCCGCTGCGCTGCAGGCCGTGATCCTCGAACTCGTCGTCGGCTACTTCTCGACGCTGCAGGGCGCGCACGCGTACGGCTTCCTCTTCCTCCTGATGGCGCTGTGCGGCATGGGTGCGCCCGTGTCGCAGGACGTGATGCTGCTCGTGGCGGGCAGCTTCACCTTGCTCGGGACGATGCAGCCGGTGCCGGTGGTGATCCTCAGCGCGGTGGGGTTGCTGCTCGGGGATCTCTTCACGTTCTGGGCCGGCCACCATTGGGGCGCGCGCTGGGTGCGGCGGCCGTGGGCGGCGAGCTTCGTGGCGCCGGAGCGGCTGCCGGCGATCGAGGAGAGGGCAGGTCGCTACGCGCTGCCGTTCTCCTTCGTCACGCGCTTCCTCCCGGGGCAGCGGGCGACGCTGTTCTTCCTGGCGGGGACGTTCCGGATGCCGTATCGGGGGTTCCTCGTGGGCGACGGCATCGGCGCGCTGGTGCAGGCGGGGCTGTTCGTTTACGGCGCGCGGTCGCTGGGGTGGAGCTGGGCGATGCTGCGCGGGCGGTTCGAGCGGGCGGACGATGTGCTCACGGCCGCCCTGGTTCTCGGAGCGTTCGTGCTGCTATGGCGCAGGCGCGCCCCGTGAGGCGTGTGTGCTGGGGTTCGCTGTCGCGAAACCCAGCCTACGTTCGCTGGCGCGAGAACCAGTCGCCGAAGAGCGTTCAGAGTAGCCGCTGCAACTCGCGGTGGAACGCCTCCGGTTGCTCGTACTGCAGCCAATGCGCCGCTCCCGGCATCAGCACCAGCTCTCCGAGGTAAGGCGTCGTCGCGATCTTCTCGCGCAGGGCCGGCAGCACGTCGCGGTACAAGGCGTCTTCCTCGCCGTAGATCGCATCCACGCGGCAGGTAAGAGCAGGCAACGTGCGCGCCAGGATATCGGTGAGGGCCAGGCGCCGCCGATGCATCCGGTCCCGCGGCACGTTGGCCGCCTGCACGGCGAGCGCGAGGTCGTCCACGTTCTCCGGATGCAGCATCAGCACGCCCAGGTTGTTCCGGTGCGCCGCCAGCTTGCCTTCTTCTGTGGGCGCATCCCGCCACGACATCAGCGGCAGGCGACGGTCGCGCAGGCCGAGCCCAGGCGCGCCGACGATCACCAGCCGCTTGACCCGCTCCGGATGCGCAGCAGCCATCAAGCCACCGCACAGTCCGCCGAACGAGAATCCCACCACGTCGACGGGCGCATCGCCCACCAGCGCCGGCAAGGCCGCAGCAATCGCGGGCGCCACCGAGTCCGCATCCTGCCCGCCCGGCGGACGCGCCGAGTCGCCGAACCCCGGCAGGTCCGGCACCACCACCCGCCGTCCCGTGGCCGCGAGCGCTTCGACGTTGCGGATCCAGTGCGTCCAGCTCCCGCTGCCGCCGTGCAACAGCACCAGAGGTTCGCCCTTGTCCTCGCCCCACACGTGCCACACCAGGTCGCCGTCGCCGCAAGGCGTGGTGATGCGCCGCGCCAGCGCGTGCACGCGCAGGGCTTCGGGTGGAAGTTCGGTCGCGAGGGGAGGAAGCTGGGGCAAGTCGGTCATGCCGTGATTGTCGCCGCACGTGCACGCGGTGCGCCTTCCTGCCAACTCGTTCACGCCCTGCACCGGAATAAGGCCGTGCCGGCCGGCGTTGATCGCGTTGCAGGCCCCGTGCCGGCCTGACGACGGAGAAACCACCATGAAGAAACTGCTGCTGGCGGCGCTGCTGCCCGTGTCCCTTCTTGCTGCCTGCGCGTCCATGCGGGGCGCCGAGCCCGCGACGATGAAGGACGGCATGCTGGTCAACGCCAAGGGCCTCACCCTCTACAGCTTCGACCGCGACGTGCGGGGCAGCGGCAAGTCCAACTGCAACGGCGACTGCGCGGTGAAGTGGCCGCCGCACATGGCCACCGCCTCCGACCAGCCGCGCGGCGACTACACGATCGTGGTGCGCAACGACGGCTCGCGCCAGTGGGCGTACAAGGGCTGGCCGCTCTACACGTGGCCGGAAGACCAGGAGCCGGGGGACAAGTACGGCGACAACTACAACAAGGTCTGGCACATCGTGCGCTGAAGGAGCCGCCATGTCCCGTTCGCTGCTCGCGCTCGCCCTGGGCGCGCTCGCCTGGTCCGCCCAGGCCGGGCCGCTGAAGGTGACCGTCCTCGACAAGGAAGGCAAGCCCGTGCCCGACGCCGTCGTGGTGCTCGCACCCGCCGCGCCGGGCGCGCCCAAGCCGCTGCCCACGAAGGTCACGATCACGCAGGAGAAGATGCGCTTCCAGCCCGCCGTGGCGCTCGTGGGCGTCGGAGCGCAGGCGACCTTCGTGAACAACGACCCGTGGGAGCACCACGTGCGCGCCAGCCCCGCCGGCATCCACAACTTCGACAGCGCCGCGACGGGCGGCTTCGAACTGCGCCTCGATGGCAAGGCGCCGGGCAAGACGGCGCACGCCGTCGACGCGAAGTTCGACAAGGCCGGTGCCGTGCTCCTGGGCTGCCACCTGCATGCGTCGATGAAGGCGCACGTGTTCGTGAGCGACACGCCCTGGGCCGCGGTGAGCGGAGAGCAGGGCGAGGCGGGCTTCGACGCGGTGCCGGAAGGCCCGGTGCGCATCCGCGTCTGGCATGCGGACCAACTGCTGGACCTGCCGCCGCAGCAACTGACGCTCACGAATGCGCCGGCGACGGCGACGATGCAGTTGCAAGTCGTACCGCGGCGTCGCAGGGTGTAAGCGAACGCGGCCTGGGGACGCTAATCCCTTCGACAGATGCGAACCGTGGCGCGAGACTCCTAAAGTGGCAACCCGCACTCGCGCGGGACCATCCTGGAAGGAGGCGCACCATGGCGCATCGCTCGCTCCACATCGGACTCAACTTCGTCGATCCGGCGGCCTACGACGGCTGGGACGGCCAGCTCGCCGCCTGCGAGCGCGATTGCGACGACATGTTCGCGATCGCACGCGCGCAGGGCTACGAGGCGCAGCAGCTCAAGCGCGAGCAGGCGACCTCGGCGAACGTGCTGAAGGCGATGGCGGAGGCGGCCGCCGCGGTCGGCCCCCGCGAACATTTCTTCATGACGTACTCCGGGCACGGCGGCCAGGTGCCCGACACCAACGGCGACGAGCCCGACACGTTCGACGAGACCTGGTGCCTGCACGACCGCATGCTGCTCGACGACGAGCTGTACGCGATGTTCGGGCGCTTCCCGGCCGGCGCGCGCATCTTCGTGCTCTCCGACAGCTGCCACAGCGGCTCGGTCACCCGCGACCGCCTGCGCACGCGCCCGACGGAGATGCGCGGCGAGATGCGGCCCAAGTGGCTGCCGCTGCCGAAGGCGACGCAGATCTACCAGGCGCGCAAGTCGCTGTTCGACTCCATCCAGCAGCTCGCGGGACCGGCGGAGAAGCAGACCGTGGGCGCGAGCATCATCCTGATCTCCGGCTGCCGCGACGACCAGGTCTCGTACGACGGCCCGGTGAACGGCGCGTTCACGACGCAGGTGCTGGCCGCGTGGAAGAACGGCGAGTTCCGGGGCACGCACCGGCAGTTCCAGGAGCAGGTGTCCGCGGCGCTGGGCGGGTCGCAGAGCCCGCAGTACTTCCTGGCGGGGAACGTGGATCGGTCGTTCGAGAGGATGCGGCCGTTCGTGCTGAGCTGAGTGCGTGCGTGCCCCTCACCCCAACCCTCTCCCCAGGGGGGAGAGGGAGCAAGACGGGGTCAAAGCACGTCGTTGAGCAGGTACGCCGCGTTGTCGTGCAGCTTGTGCAGCCAGCCGCGCTTGCGCCATTCCTCCAGCTTCACCTCGCGGGCGCGGGCGACGTACTTCTCGAAGATGGCATCGAATTTCGCGGCGACGTCCTTGTCCAGGATGCCGAGCGTGATCTCGTCGTTGGTGTCGAAGGAGCGGTCGTCGAAGTTGGTGGAGCCCACGGCGCTCCAGCAGCCGTCGACCGTCATCACCTTCTGGTGCAGCAGCGTGTGCGGGTACTCGAAGAGGCGCACGCCCAGCTTCAGCATGGTCTCGAAGTGGCGGTGTCCCGCGTGCTGCACCGTCGGTGAATCGGAGCCGCTCGCGGCCGGCATCAGCACGCGCACGTCCACGCCGCGCTTCACCGCCGCGCCCATCGCGGCGATGGCTTCCTTCTTGGGGATGAAGTAGGGGTTCTGGATCCAGAGCCTCTTCTTCGCGAGGCACAGCACCGTGTGGTGCAGGATCTTCACCACCGGCGCGGAATTCTCCGGCTTGACGTAGGCGGCGTGGATCGAGATGTCGCCCACCTTCTGCAGCACGGGGAAGTAGGCGTCGCCCACGAACAGCTCACCGGTCTCGCCTGCCCAGTTCTCGCTGAAGGCGCCCTGGATGCTGTGCACGATGGGCCCGTGCAGCCACACGCTCACGTCGGAGTTGTGCAGGCCGTCTTCCGCATCCCCGAGCCAGTCGTCGGTGATGCAGTGGCCGCCGACGAAGGCTTCCTTGCCGTCCAGGATGCAGATCTTGCGGTGGTCCCGGTCATTGAGGACGCCGATCGTGTAGAGCGAGCGCTTGTGGAAGAACTTCACCTGGCAGCCCGCCTCGCGCAGGAAAGCCACCTTGTCCTTTTCGATTTTCTTGCTCCCCTGCGCATCCAGCAGGATGCGCACGGGCACGCCGGCGCGCGCGCGGTCCATGAAGGCGTCGGCCAGGCGGTCCGCCAGCTTCCCGGGCTTCCACAGGAACGTCTCGAAGTGCACGGACTTCCGCGCCGCCAGCATCCGTTCGACGAGCACGTCGTAGAAGTGCCCGTTCTCCAGGATGTCCACCGTGTTGCCCTCCACGGAGGTACTGAGCGTCAGTCCCGAGAGCGAGGGCATCAGCTCGCCGATGTCCGAGTCGCTGTCGACGGCGAGGATCGGGCTGCGGTGCCAGCGGATGGAGTAGATGACGAGCGCGAGCATCGCGACGAGCGCGATGGACAGCCACAGCCAGAACGGCGATTCCATGCCTTGGGTCTCCCGCAGGATGCAAATCCCGCCATCGTGGCCCATCCGGGGCACGGCTGAGGTACGACTGGGGCGCAGCCCGGCGCAGGCCGTGTCCGGCAAGATGCAGCGTCACGGCGTAGACTGGCGCGCCATGACCACCCCCCGCTACGACGCCTCCGCCCTGCACAACTATGCACGCGACCTGCTCGCCGCCGCCGGCATGCCGGAGGACAAGGCGCAGGGGGTGGCCGACATCCTGATCGAAGGCGACCTGCTCGGCCACACCACGCACGGGCTGCAGTTGCTGCCCTCGTACCTGCGCGAGGTGGAGTCCGGCTCGATGAACGTGGAAGGGCAGCCGCACGTGATCCGCGAGACGCCCGCCGCGCTCACCTGGGACGGCCGCCGCCTGCCCGGTCCCTGGCTGGTGCTGGAAGCCATGAAGAAGGCGGTGCCGATGGCGAAGCGCTGCGGCACGGGCACCGTCGTCATCCGCAAGAGCCACCACATCGCCTGCCTCGCGGCCTTCCACAAGCGTGCGACGGAGCAGGGGATGATGATGATCCTCGCGTCCTCCGATGCCAACTCGGCCAGCGTCGCGCCCTACGGCGGGCTCACGCCCGTCTTCACGCCCAATCCCATTTCGTTCGGCATCCCGACGTCGGGCACGCCCATCGTGACGGACATCTCGACGTCGGCCACGACCAACGGGCTCACCAACCGCCTGCACCAGGAAGGCGGCAAGCTGCCGGCGCCGTGGGTGATCGACGGGCACGGCAAGCCGTCGAACGATCCCGCGGTGCTGTTCCAGGAACCGAAGGGGACGATCCTGCCGCTGGGCGGGCTGGATTCGGGGCACAAGGGCTATGGCTTGTCGCTCACCGTCGAAGCGCTCACGGGCGGCCTGGCGGGTTTCGGTCGCGCCGACCCCAAGCAGGGCTGGGGCGCGACGGTGTTCCTGCAGGTCCTCGACCCCGCGGCTTTCGGCGGCAGCCAGGAGTTCGTGCGGCAGATGGACGAAGTGGCGCGGCAGTGCCATGCGGCGAAGCCGGCGCAGGAGGGGCGGCCGGTGCGGCTGCCGGGCGAGAAGGGATTTGCGTTGGCGAAACAGCAGGCCGCGGAGGGCGTGGTGCTGCACCCGGGGATCATGGAGGCGCTGAAGCCCTGGGCGGAGAAGTTGAAGGTGGCAGCGCCTGCGGCGCTTTGAAAATGCGCTGGGGTTCGCTTCGCGAAACCCAGCCTACGAGGCACGCTCCGTAGGCTGGGTTTCGCGAAGCGAACCCCAGCAATGCGAACGCACCTACGCCGCGACCACCGGCCGCCGCCCCCGCACCACCTTCATCACCGCGGGCGCGAACCACACCGCGAACGTCACCACCGCCAGCCCCAGCGCGATCGGCCGGTCGAAGAACGCGCCCAGGTTCCCGTTGGACTTGATCATCGACGTGATGAAGTTCTCCTCCAGCATCCCGCCCAGCACCACGCCCAGGATGGCCGGCGCGATCGGGAAGCGGTTGGCTTCGAGCACGTAGGCCACGACGCCGGCCACCAGCATCACCGTCACCTCGAACAGCGAGTTGTTGATCGCGAAGGTGCCCACGATGCAGAACAGCAGGATCAGCGGCATCAGGATGTTGCGCGGCACCTTGAGGATGCGCTTGGCCACCTTGATGCACAGGATGCCCAGCGGCACCATGAGGATGTTCGCCATGATGAACAGCAGGAACACCGCGTAGATGTTCTGCGGGTTGGTCGTGAACAGCGTCGGCCCCGGGTTCATGTTCTTCATGTACAGCACGCCGATCACGATCGCGGTGATCGAGTCGCCGGGGATGCCGAAGACGAGCGCCGGGATCCACGCGCCGGCCAGCGCGCTGTTGTTGGCGGAGCCCGACTCCACGATGCCTTCCACGTGCCCGGTGCCGAACTTCTGCGGCTCCTTCGAGAACTTCTTGCTCATGGCATAGGACATCCACGCCGCGATGTCCGCCCCCGCGCCGGGCAGGGCGCCGACGGCCGTGCCCAGCGTGCTGCCGCGCAGGATCTGCACCGGGTACTTCTTCGCCAGCTCCCACTGGCCGCGCATGACGTTGCCGACGTGGTCCACGACCAGTTCCGCCGGCGGGCTGGTGTCCACGACGTAGCGGATCACCTCCGAGATCGCGAACATGCCGATCATCATCGCGATCATCCCGATGCCGCCCGTCATCTCCGCATTGCCGAAGGTGAAGCGCGGGAAGCCGGCCGGGTTGCCCAGGCCGACGCACGCCACGAGCAGGCCGAGCAGCAGCGTCACCACGCCCTTGAGCGGCTGGTCGCTCGTGATGAAGACGGCGCAGGTCAGTCCCAGCAGCACGAGCCAGAAGTACTCGAAGGAGCTGAAGTGCAGCGCCACCTCGGCGAGCGCCGGAGCGGCGAGGATCAGCACCGCGGTGCCGAACAGGCCGCCGACGGCGGAGAAGACCAGGCCGGCGCCCAGCGCGAGTTCGGCGTGGCCCTTGCGCGTCATCGCATAGGCCTCGTCGGTGTACGCCGCCGAGGCCGGCGTGCCCGGGATGCGCAGCAGGCAGCCGGGCACGTCGCCGGAGAAGATCGCCATGGCGGTCGCCGTCACGATGGTGGCGATCGCGGGGATCGGCGGCATGAAGAAGGTCACCGGCACCAGCAGGGCGGTGGCCATGGTCGCCGTGAGGCCCGGCACCGCGCCGACGAACAGCCCGTACAGCGAGGCCAGCACCATCGCGATGAGGGTGCCCGGCTCGAAGACCATGGCGAACGCCTGGGCGATCGCGCCCCCGGTCACCAGGCCACTCCCTGCAGCATGCCCCAGGGCAGCGGCACGCGCAGCAGCTTGTAGAAGGCGAAGTGCACGAGCAGGCTGGCAACGATCGCGATGGTGATGGCGCCCAGCGGCCGCACGCGCAGCACGAGGAAGAGCGCCGCGAGGATGATCGCCGCCGTGAGCAGGAAGCCGAGCTTGTCGGCCGCGAGGATGTAGAACAGGATGGATCCGATGAGCACCACGAACGCGAGCACGTGGCGCGGCGAGCGCACCCAGTCGTCCCACACCAGCCAGTGCTGCTCCGCGCGATGGCGCAGGCCCTTCGCCACGAGCAGCACGCCGCAGATGCACAGCCCGGCGGCGATGAGGCCCGGGAAGAGGGCAGGCCCGACGGGCTGCCCCGGGATCTTGGGATAGCCCTGGATGGCCGCGAGGACGGCGGCGCCGAGCAGCAGCAGGAGCACGCCAAACACGGCGTCATTGAGTTTCATGCGGTAGCCCGTGGGAATGCCCTATGGATCCCTGCGTGCGCAGGGATGACGTCGCGAGACGGCGGCGTGCGCCGCCGTGGCGACGTCACTTCGCGATGCCCACGGCCTTCATCGTCGCGCCCAGTTCCGCGTCCGACTTCGCCATGAACTTGCCGAACTCCTCCGGCCCGGCGTAGATGACGCCGAAGCCGCGGCTCGCCATGAAGTCCTGGTATTCCTTGCTGTTGGCGACCTTCTGCACCACCGCCGCCAGCTTGTTGCGGACGTCGGCCGGGATGCCCTTGGGTGCGACGATGCCGCGCCAGGCGGCCATGGTCCAGTCGCTGCCGATCGCGGACTTCAGCGTCGGCACCTGCGGGTACAGCGCCGCGGGCTTGTCGCTCATGATCGCGAGGCTCTTCACCTTGCCGGCGTCGATCAGCGAACGCGCCTCGGGGAGCGACACCGGCGCGATCTCGATGCCGCCGGCCACCATGTCCTGCAGGCCCGGCGCGGCGCCGTTGCTGGGCACCCAGGCCACCGCCGCGGGATCGATCTTCTGGTCGCGCAGCAGGCCCGCGAGCGCCAGGTGCCAGATGCCGCCCTGGCCCGTGCCCGACGCCTTGAACTTGCCCGGGTTCGCCTTGATGGCCGCGAGCAGGTCCTGCACCGACTTGTACGGCGCATCCGCCCGCACCTGCACGCCCGCCGGGTCCGCGTTGACGAGGCCGATGGGCGTGTACGAGTCGCCCTTGAGCTCGGTCAGGCCCTGCCAGTGCATCATGCCGATCTCCACCGTGGCGAGGCCGATGGTGTAGCCGTCCGGCGGCGCGGAGGCGATGGCGGCGTGGCCGACCACGCCGCTGCCGCCCGTGCGGTTCACCACGTTCACCGGCTGGCCCAGCTCCTTCTCCATCAGGCTGCCCAGGATGCGCGCCGTCGCGTCGGTGCCGCCGCCCGCGCCCCAGGGCACGATCAGCTGGATGGGGCGCGAGGGATAGTTCTGCGCGGCAGCCGGCAGGGCGGCGGCGAACGCGGCGGCGAAAGCCCCGGCGATGAGCAGGCGGCGGGAAGCACGGGTCATGCGGATGTCTCCTTGCGTCGCGGTTTGGAGGGGAGGGCGACTGCCGGCCAATCTACGCCCGGCCGTGGCGTCGGCGTGCTAGGGAGAACCCAAGCCGCGCAGCATGCCTCTGCCATCGGGCAGGGGTGACATGCGCGCGCGCGAGGCGCAGACTGTCCTCCCCCTGCGAGGAGGTCCCCATGCTCGTCTTCACCAACCGCGACGTCGTTCCCGGGGCGGGAGCCTCGGCCTTCCAGCGCAGCTTCGCCCCCGGCGCCCGCCGCATCGGCGTGGCCGCGGCCGTGCGCGATGCCTCGGGCCGGTGGGACCTGTCCGGGATCGACGACGACGTCACGGAACGCGACGCCCTGGACCTGCTGCTGCCGCTGTTCTCCGGCGCGCGGCCGGTGCTGGTCTTCGTGCATGGCAACAGCCACACGCCCGTGCACACCTTCGGCCGCTGCCTGCAGCTGGACACCGAGTACAACGTGGAGGTCGTCGGCTTCTCCTGGGCTTCCGAAGGCTTCCTGTGCGACGGCAGCGCCTTGCCGCGCCTGGAAGGCGGCGACGCGCCGGTGGAGGAGATGGATCTCTCGGTCGTGAAGCCGGCGACGCGCGGCCAGGCCGACGCGCAGCAGTTCGCGCGCCGCTACCGCCAGGCCAAGACCAATGCGCAGGACTCCGTCGATGCGCTCGCGCATTTCCTGCGCATGGTCGCGACGGCGCGGCTGATCTCCAACGCGCGGCCGTACACGCTGGCCGCGCACAGCCTCGGGGCGCACCTGCTGCAGTACACGCTGGAGGTGCCGGGGGCGAGCGAGTCGGTGGCGACGGCGCAGAACGTGGTGCTGCTCGCGCCCTGTGCGCGCGCCGACGGGCATGCCGGCTGGCTGCACCAGCTGCGGCCGAAGGGGCGGACCTACGTGACCTTCAACAAGGCGGACAACGTGCTGTTCGGCGCCTTCGTGGCCGACGGCGGCAAGCAGGCGAAGCTGGGGGTGGACCCCGGCGCGACGCTGCTACGCGGGCCGGGCTTCCGCTACATCAGCTTCTCGAACGCGCAGACGGGGATGGGCGGGCATCGCTATTTCCTCGACGGGCTGACGACGGAGTCGCGGCGGCTGTTCTCGCGGCTGTTCCGGTCCGAGGCGGATCTGCAGGCGGGGGAGCCGGACCGGAAGGTGTATCCGGTCGGGTGCGATCCGGATGGGGCCGTCGGGTATATGGCGTTGCCGGATACGGGGCGGCTGGAGGCGTGAGCGCCGCCCGGTGGGGTTCGCTGACGCTCACCTTCCGCGGCTTCGCCGCGCCACCCTACAGGGGACCGGTCGCCCCCTGTAGGGTGGCGCCGCGCCAGCGGCGGAAGGTGAACGCAGTGAACCCCACCGATCACCCCTCGATCGTCAGCAACCGGTGGATCACCCCCGCATCCGCCACCCCCGTCTCCGGCAACTCGCTCGTGCGCTGGAACGCGCGGATGAAACGCGCCGTGCCGTTGCCGAAGATCCCGTCCGCGCGCACGTCGCAGCCCTGGTCCGACAGCGCGAGCTGCACCAGCCGCACGTCCAGCCCGCGCTGCAGCGGCGTGCGCACCGCGAGGTCGCGCGTGCCGGGCTGCGGGCCGTCGTAGCAGCCGGGCGGCAGCGCCGACAGCGTCGCGAGCGAGATCTCCTCGCCGCGCACCACCAGCGGCAGCGGCAAGCCCCAGGCGTCCAGCGCGATCAGGCGCTGGAACGCGTCCATGCGGTACACCGTCTGCCGCAGCAGCGCGTTCGGATGCGTCGCGAGCCACTCGCGCCGCGTGCGCACGTAGCGCTGGATCCATTCGTGCTCGCCCACCTGCTGCAGCGCGCCCGCGCTGGTGGTGCGATCGCGCAGCAGGCCCCAGGAGCCGTGCACCCAGCTGTCGTACACCACGGCGATGCCCAGGGGCGAGCGGATGCCCATGCGCGTGGCGGCGCGCACCGCGGGCTCCCAGTACACCTCGTCGAAGAAGGCGTCCTGCACGTCGCGCATGACGGGGTCGTCGGCACAGGCGCGCAGCAGGTTGTGCAGCTTCAGGTCCGTGTCGGCGGCCGCGCTGCGCGAGGCCAGGGCGGGCAGCCACGCGCGCAGGCGTGCACCGAAGCGCGCACCGGTGGTGGCGCAGTAGCGTTCGATGAGCAGGTGCAGGTTGCCCGAGCCGAGCGTGGTCTGCGCGCGCCCGTAGGTGAGCCGCCCGGTGTCGCCCGGCAGCAGCGTGACCTGCCCGTAGTCGCCGCGCACGGCCCCCGTCTCGAAGAGGTTCACGATCGCCTTGGCGGCCTGGGCCTGCGTGGCGGCGATCAGCGGTCCGGTGGCCCCGCGCGTGGCCGGCGGCATCGTGTAGCGCAGCACGCAGTAGCCGGGCAGGCCGGGGTCTTCGCGGCAGTCGACCACGTGGTGGCCGGTGCCCTCCAGGTCTTGCCTGCGCTCGCTGCAGTCGCTGCACAGGATGGTGGCGCTCAGGACTTCGCTCATCGACGTCTCCCAGGAAAGCTGCAGCCAGCTTAGGCCGCAGCGGGGAAGGCGCCATCTGCCGGATTGCATACCGGCCCGCGCCCCCGTGCACTGTGCACGTGCCGAGCCACGCCGGCAAGCGCGCGCTCATCCGCATAATGGCGGCGCATGACGACCCCGCCTTTCGCGCTGGAAGAAGCCACCGTCGACAGCATCCACGCGGCCTACCGTGCGGGCACGCTCACCACCATGCAGCTGGTGCAGGCTTACCTCGCGCGCATCGATGCATACGACCGCAAGGGCCCCGCGCTGCGCGCGCTGCTCACCGTGAACCCGAAAGCCCTCGAGGAGGCGGCGCGCCTCGACGCCGAGTACAAGGCGAAGAAGGGGCAGGTGGGCCCGCTGCATGGCATCCCCGTGATCCTGAAGGACAACTTCGACACGAAGGACATGCCCACCACCGGCGGCAACCTCGCCATGCGCGACTCGCGGCCGTCCGCCGATGCCTTCACCGTGCAGCGCATGCGCGCCGCCGGTGCGCTGATCCTCGCCAAGAGCAACCTGCAGGAGTTCGCGCGCGGCGGCGTGTCCGTCAGCAGCCTCGGCGGGCAGGTGCTGAATCCCTACGACCTCACCCGCACGCCCGGCGGCTCCAGCGGCGGAACCGGCGCCGCGCTCGCGGCGAACTTCGCCGTGCTCGGCACCGGCAGCGACACGGGCCAGTCCATCCGCTCGCCCGCGTCGGCCAACGCCCTCGTGGGCGTGCGGCCCACGCGCGGGCTCGTGAGCCGCGGCGGCGTCATGCCCAACAGCTTCACGCAGGACGAAGCGGGCCCGATCGCACGTACCGTGAAGGACGCCGCGTACCTCCTCGACGTGATGGCCGGCTTCGACCCGCGCGACCCCGTCACCGCGCTCGGCGTCGGCAAGGCGCCGGCCAGCTACGCCGCGGCGCTCGACGCGAGTGCATTGCGCGGCGCGCGCATCGGCGTCATGGGCAACCTGTATGGCAAGGAGCCGCGGCACGCGGAAGTGAACCGCGTGATGGAGCAGGCGATGCGCACCATGGAGGCGCAGGGCGCCACGGTGGTGCGCTTCAGCGTGCCCGGGTTCGACGCACTGGCGGCCAACGTGGGCACCGACCGCTGGGAAGCGCGCGCCGCCTTCGACAAGTACTTCGCCGAGCTCGGCCCGCGCCAGCCGGTGACCAGCTTCCGGCAACTCGTGGACAGCCGCACCGCATCGCCCGACATCCAGAAGACGATGGAAGCGGAGATCGCCATCGAGGACGGCCTGGCGAACGCGACGTACCGCGAGCGCATGCTGAACCGGGACAAGCTGCGCGTCCTCGTCGCCGCGAAGATGGCGGAACTGAAGCTCGATGCGATCCTGTACCCGCTGCAGCGCGTGCTCGTCGCGCCCGCCGGCCAGCCGGACCAGCCGGAGCGCAACGGCGTGCTTTCGCACGGCACGGGCTTCCCGGCCGTGACCTTCCCGGCCGGCTTCTCCACGCCGACGGCGACGGCACCCATCGGCGTGCCGATCGGCGCGGAGCTGCTTGCACTCGATTACACCGAGCCGCGCCTGCTCTCGCTGGCGTACGCCTTCGAGCAGGCGACGCACGCGCGCAAGCCACCGCAGAGCACGCCGCCGCTCGATTGAGCATTCCTCCCGCAGGGCCACCCCGAAAGGGCGAGGCACGCGCGCAGCGCCGGTGCTAAGTTTGCTTGCATGGCGCGGGACGGTGCGTCGCAGCCAGGGAGGAAAGACATGGACATCCTGCACGAGGAATGGGCCCAGGGCATCAAGCTCGCGCTCAAGGCGTACACGCGCGCCTCGGACGCCTATGCGCAGAACCTCGTCGCGCCTTCCGTGGCCTTGTGGGCGGTGCTCATCGCCGCCGGTGTCGTGCTGCTGGAATGGGTGATCGCCCGCCGGCATTCGCACGAATGACTTGACCTGCCGCAAACGGGGCGCGGCGCCGCGTCCCTAGCATGGCCTGCACAACCATGAGGTGCAGCATGCGTCTCCTCTTCGTCGCCCTCGCCGCCTTCGCGGCCACCTCGGCCCACGCGCAGGACACCAGCGCCACCCGCGGGCGGCTGCTCTACGGAAACCACTGCGTGGAGTGCCACACGCAGCAGATGCACTGGCGCGACCAGCGGCTGGCCCGCGACTGGGACACGCTCCTCGGGCAGGTGCGCCGCTTCCAGGGCATCGCCGGCCTCAACTGGGCCGAGGACGACGTGCAGGCCGTCGCGCGCTACCTCAACGAAACGATCTACCGCTTCCCGCAGGCCCAGGCGCAGCGCTGATGCACCATCCGGCAGAGGGCAAGGGCACGCGCGGCGCCTAGCATGTGCCCGCCTGCGCGTCGTACCGCGCGGCGCTGGAGGATGCGATGAGACTCCTGCACATCGCCGGCGGTGCGCCGGCCGTGCCCCTCGCCCGCGTGGGCGCCGATCCCGAACTCGCCGCCGACGTGCAGGCGCGGCTGGCCGCCGCCGGCCTGCTCGACCCGCCGGCCGACGGCCTCTTCGGGCCCGTGTCGCAGTGGGCACTGTCCGAATTCCTGGTCTTCTGGGGGCTCGCCGGGGCCTCGTCGCTCGACATGCACGTGGCCAGCGCGCTGCTGCAGGCCGACGCCGCGTTTCCCCTCGTCGCCGGTGACGACCTCGCGGGCGATACGGTGCGCGCGCTGCAGGCAGCAGGCCACTGGCTGTGCCGCCACCCGCGCGCGCTGAACATCGTCTACGTGGCCGACATGGGCCTGGACGGCGCACCGAGCGTGGACGCCACCTTCGGCGATGCGCGGCTGCTGCTGCGCGTGGACGAACGCGGCCGGCCGCAGCTGGCCGGCGCGTGGGAAGGCAGCCTGCACGTCGGCGGCCCGGGCGCGGTGCACGTGGCCTGCGGCCAGTACAAATCCTGGAGCGTGGGCCTGCACCAGGGCGACGCGCCGTACGACGCGCTGGTGCAGACCGGGCCGGTGGAAGCGCGCAACGCGAACGGCGCGGCGCTGGCCGGAGTGCTCGGCCTGGACCAGCACTGCGGCGACGACGATGCACGCGGCGGCCTGGGCCGCTGCAGCGCCGGCGGCCTGGTGGGGCGGAGCAAGTCCGGCCACCGCGAGTTCATGGCGATGGTGCGCAGCGACCCGCGCTACCTCGCGTGCAAGGGCTACCGCTTCCTCACGAGCGTCCTGCCGCTCGAGGCGGTGGCCGGCGCCGCTCCGTAGAATGCGGGGATGCGCAACACGGGAGGCGGCCTCGTCTATTCCACCGAAGGCGGCCGCATGTGCCCGGCGTGCCGGCGGCCGGTCGCGCAATGCACCTGCCGCCAGGCGGCGTCCGCACCCGCCGGGGACGGCATCGCGCGCGTGTTGCGCGAGACCAAGGGCCGCGGCGGCAAGGCGGTGACCGTCGTGCGCGGCGTCCCGGTCGACGCCACCGCGCTCCTCCAGCTCGGACAGGACCTGAAGGCCGCCTGCGGCAGCGGCGGCACCGTCAAGGACGGCTCCATCGAAGTCCAGGGCGACCACGTCGACAAGGTGATGGCCTTGCTGCAGCAGCGCGGTTTCAAGGCCAGGCGTGCCGGCGGCTAGTCGCAAGTCCTTACCGAATCAGCTGAACCGTCCGCTCGCGCCGGAGTCCTACACGGCTGAGCCTAAAGCACTACTAGATTCCAACGCATGACTCCGGCCCTCGTCCGGGCCCGCGCCTGGGCCGTCGACCACCTCCTGCGCGCGCGCGACCTGGCACGCCGGCACCCGGTGCGCACCGCGCTGCTGCCGCCGGCCCTGCTGCTCGCGTACGTGCTGGTCCTGATCCCCTTCACGCCGAGCATCTCCGACCTGCGCAAGGCCAGGTCCGAAGTGCCCACGGTGGTGCTCTCGTCCGACGGCATCGTGCTGGCGGAGTTCAAGCGCATCAACCGCGAGTGGGTGCCGCTGGACAAGATCTCGAAGCCGGTGATCGATGCGCTCATTGCCACCGAGGACCGCCGCTTCTACGAGCACCACGGCATCGACTTCCGCCGCACCGGCGCGGCGGTGCTCAATACCTTGCGCGGCCGGCGCGAGGGCGGCTCCACCATCACGCAGCAGCTCGCGCGCAACCTCTACCCCAACGAGATCGGCCGCTCCCTCTCGCTCACGCGCAAGGCCAAGGAAGCGATCACGGCGCTGAAGATCGAGGCGATCTACTCCAAGGACGAGATCCTGGAGACCTACCTCAACACGGTGCCCTTCCTGTACAACGCCTTCGGCATCGAGATGGCCGCGCGGACCTACTTCGACAAGTCCGCGGACAAGCTGGACGTGCTCGAAAGCGCCACGCTGATCGGCATGCTCAAGGGCACGGCCTACTACAACCCCGTGCTCAACCCGGAACGCGCCCGCGATCGCCGCAACACGGTGCTCGCCCAGATGGCGAAGTACGGCAAGCTGGACCCGAAACGCGCCGACCAGCTCGCCACGCGGCCGCTGCGGCTCGACTTCGAGCGGCAGGACCAGCAGGTGGGCCTCGCCCCGCACGCCGCTCAGCAGATCAGGAAGTGGCTGATCGCCTGGGCCGACCGCGAGGACTACGACATCTACGCGGACGGACTGGTGGTGCGCACCACCATCGACTCGCGGCTGCAGAAGGCTGCCAATGCCGCCGTCACCCGGCAGGTCCAGCAACTGCAGAACCTGGCGGACCGCAGCCGCCGCAAGGGCGAGGAAAGGCAGCTGCTGTCGGCGGGCTTCCTCGCAGTGGACCCGCGCAGCAACGAAGTGAAGGCCTGGGTGGGCAGCGCCGACTTCACGCAGGACCAGTTCGACCACGTCAACCAGGCGCGGCGCCAGCCGGGATCCACCTTCAAGCCCTTCGTGTACGGCGCTGCCTTCGCGCATGGCCTCTCGCCGCAGGACACCCTGGTCGACGAGATCGTCACCTACCGCGACAAGGGCGGCGCGCCCTGGACGCCGCGTGACGCGACGCCGCCCACGGGCCAGCCGATGACGTTGCGCGAAGGCCTCGCGCAGTCCCGCAACACCATCACCGCGCAGGTGATGGCGAAGGTGGGCCCGCAGAAGGTCGGCGAGCTCGCCTTCAACCTCGGCGTGCGCGACAGCAAGCTGGAGCTGGTGCCTTCGCTGGCGCTGGGCACGAGCCCGGTCACGCTGCGCGAGATGGTGACCGCCTACGGCACGCTCGCCAACAACGGGCGCTACCTGGGCGAGCCCACGCTGGTGTCGCGCGTCGATGACCGCCAGGGCCACACGCTGCTGCTGTTCACGCGGCCCAAGGGCATGGAGGTGCTGCCGAAGCCGCAGGCGCTGCAGATCGTGGACACGATGCGCGCCGTCATCGACGAGGGCACCGGCACCGCGATCCGCACGCGCTGGGGCATCCAGGCGGACGTGGCCGGCAAGACCGGCACGACGCAGGACAACACCGACGGCTGGTTCATCCTGATGCACCCGCAGATGGTGGCCGGCGCCTGGGTCGGCTACAACGACAACCGCGCGACCATGGGCGACGGCTGGGGGCAGGGCGCACGGAGCGCGCTGCCCATCGTGGGCGATTTCTTCGTGCAGGCGCTGCGCACGCGCGCCGTGGACGCGCGGGTCGAATTCGACCTGCCGCGGCCGCGGCCCAAGCCGCGGGAGCAGCCCCAGGACCCGGTGCAGGACCTGGTGAACGACATTCTCGGGCGGTTGATGCGCATGATCCAATGAGCGATTTCCGGGACAGCGCGGGGCAGGTGGCGGAGGCGCCGTCCCGGTACGACCTCGACGAGCTGGAGCGCCTGTTCCGGGACGCGCCGGCGGCGGTCGCCTGGCTGGAAGGGCCGCGGCACCTCTACCGGCTGGCGAACGATGCCTACCAGCGGCTCGTGGGCGAGCGCGACCTCGTCGGCCGCACGGTGGCCGAGGCGCTCCCCGAGATCGCGGCGCAGGGCTTCGTGGCGACGCTCGACAGCGTCTACGCTTCCGGGCAGCCCTTCGTGGGCAACGAGGTGCGCCTCCAGCTGCGGCGGCTCGCCGACGGCGCGCTCGAACCGCGCACCGTGGACTTCGTGTTCCAGCCCGTGCGCGACGCGGATGCCCGCATCACGGGCATCTTCATCCAGGCGACGGACGTCACGCAGCGCGTCGCCGCGCAGGTGGCGCTGGCGGAGAGCGAATCCAAGTTCCGCGCGATCACCAACTCCATCGACCAGATGATCTGGTCGACGCAGGCCGACGGCTTCCACGACTACTTCAACGACCGCTGGTACGAGTTCACCGGCGTGCCCTACGGCTCCACCGACGGCCAGGGCTGGAACGACATGTTCCATCCCGACGACCAGAAGCGCGCGTGGGCCGTCTGGCGGCACAGCCTGAACACGGGCGAGCCCTACCACATCGAATACCGGCTGCGGCACCGCTCCGGGGCCTACCGCTGGGTGCTCGGGCGCGCGCAGGCGGTGCGCGACGGCGACGGGCGCATCGTGCGCTGGTTCGGCACCTGCACCGACATCCAGGACATCGTCGACGCGCGCGAGGTGCTGAGCCGCTCGCGCGAGGAGCTGGAGCGGCAGATCGAGCACCGCACCCAGCAGTTGCTGCATGCCGAGGAGCAGCTGCGCCAGGCGCACAAGATGGAGGCGATCGGCCAGCTCACGGGCGGCATCGCGCACGACTTCAACAACATGCTGCAGGGCATCGTGGGCGCGCTCGACGTGATCCGGAAGCTGGAGCAGACCGGGCGTTCGGCGAACATCCCGCGCTTCGTGGACATGGCCATGAGCTCGGCGCAGCGCGCCGCGGCCATGACGCACCGCCTGCTCGCCTTCGCGCGCCAGCAGCCCCTGGCGCCGCAGCGGGTGGACCTCGTGGCGCTGGTGCAGTCGCTGCGCGACCTGGTGCGGCGCACGGCCGGCGAGTCGATCACGCTGCAGCTGGACCTGGCGGGAGACACGTGGCCGACCCGGTGCGACCCGAACCAGCTGGAAAGCGCCTTGCTGAACCTCGCCATCAATGCGCGCGACGCCATGCCCGGGGGCGGGCAGATCACGCTTTCCACGCGCAACGTGCAGCTGCCCGCGACGCAGCTCGGGCCCAACGAGGTGCTGGCCGCCGGCGACTTCGTGGAGGTGGGCGTGCACGACACCGGCACGGGCATGCCGCAGTCGGTGATCGCGCGGGCCTTCGATCCCTTCTTCACGACCAAGCCGATCGGGCAGGGCACGGGCCTGGGACTCTCGATGGTCTATGGCTTCGCGCGCCAGTCGGGCGGCTTCGCGCGCATCGAGAGCCGCGAAGGGGAAGGGACTTGCGTGGCGCTGCTGCTGCCGCGCGACAGCGGCGAGCAGGCGGTGGGGCCGGTGGTGGAGCCTGCACCCGAGCTGGTGGGCGGCCGCGGCGAAGTGATCGTGGTGGTGGAAGACGACGAGGTGGTGCGGATGCTCGCCGTCGAGACCTTGACCGGCCTGGGCTACCGCGTGCACGCGGCGGCGACGGGCCCCGAAGGTGCGCAGCTGCTGAACGAACTGGGTGCCGTGGACCTGCTGCTGTCCGACATCGGCCTGCCGGGCGGCGTCAGCGGCAAGCAGCTGGCGGACGCGGCGCGCGCGTCACGCCCGGCGCTGAAGGTGATCCTGATCACGGGCTACGCGCAGGAGGTGACGGACACCGACCTGCTGGCGCAGAAGATCGAACTGCTGAGGAAGCCGGTGCTGATCGACGTGCTGCTGCGGAAGGTGCAGGACGTGCTGAAGTCCTAGCTCTTCCCTGCGAGGGACGCGCCTGCCGCGCCCAGCTGCGCCAGCGCCGGACGGCTGCCCAGGTTGGCCGCGCGCTGCAGCCAGCTCACCGCCTGCGTGTCGTTCCTGGCCACCGAAGCGCCCTGCAGGTAGGCCACGCCGAGGAAGTAGCTCATCTCCATGCGGCCGTAGCGGATGCCTTGCTCGGTGGACTTGCCGCAGCGCTTCACGATCATCGGGATGTCGCCTTGCCCTTGCGCGAAGGCCTGCATCTCCTGCACCGTGCGGGACAGGTAGCGGTCGCGCGACTGCTTCGCTTTCGCCTTGTCCGGCAGGATCGCCACCAGCTCGTCGGCCAGGATGGGGAGCATCTCGAAAGGCGTCATGCCGCCGCGGGCACGAGGCGAGTACCAGGCGCGCAGCATCGCCTTGTCCAGCGGCTGCAGGCCTTCGACCTTGGTGGCGAAGTAGCTCAGCACGGTCGAGCCTTCCGGGTGGCCGCGCACGCCCATGACGTGCATGGACTCGTGGTACGCGCAGCGCCATTCCTCGCTCTCGCGCATCTGCATGGTCACGGAATCGATCTTGGTCTCGGCGCCGAAGTTCAGCCGCGTCTCGCAAGGCTGCGCTTCGCTGAGCTGGCTGTCCGGCACGATCTCGATGCTGACGTTCGCCTGCTGGGCGGCATCGGCGGCGTCGCTCACGTCGATGACCTTCAGGCCCGCTTCGGCGGCGACATCGCGCAGCGCCTTCAGCGTGTGTGCCTTCTTCGTGGCAGCGCTGGCGCCGTAGACGCGCACCTTCAGGTCCTCCTCCCAGCGCACGACCCGGGTCGCCGTGCCGCTCTGGTGCCACAGCACTTCCCACAGCGTGTCCATGCCCTGGTCGAAGGCTTCGGCACGGGACAGGGAAGGGAAGACGGCCGCGAGGGCGAGCAGCGCGGCGGCACCGGTCTTGAACATCGGGGTGGCTCTCCAGGACATGAACGCAGTAGGAGAGGGACTACGCGCGCAAGTTCAATCGTCGTACATGCATCTGCGATGCAGCGCGAATTGTTCCTGGCTGAGGCAGCTTGGCTCAGCCGGCCAGGCCCAGCGCCTCGTACACGCGCAAGGCCGCCCAGGCGTCGTTGGCGGCGTACAGCAGCTGCGACTCCGTCAGCCGGCGGTGCGCCCAGTTGGAGGTCGCCGCGCGCTTGGATTTCAGGTAGCGCTTGCCGAAGAGCACCGCGACCGCGGCCTTGACGCCCATCTGCCGGCGGTAGCCGCGCTCACGGAACACCGTGTCGAGGTCCAGCACTTCCTGCGGCTCGACACCGAGCTTGTTCACGATGCGGCGCCTGTCGTCGCGCAGGCCGAAGCCCGCCTTGATGATGCCGGAGCGCTCGAGCAGCTCGCCGGCGATCGCGCGGCAACCTGCGTCGTGCAGCTGGAAGATGAAGACGGCCTCGCGCGTCGCGAGCTGCACGATGTGCGGCCCTTCCGAGGCGACGCCGGCCTCGAAGGTGGGGCGGGACTCCGTGTCGAAGCCCCACACGGGCGCGAGCACGAGCGCGTCGGCCGCGAGTTCGGCCTCCGCTTCGGTGGCCACCACCGCGATGCGGTCGAGGCCGATGCGCTCGAAGGGCTCGAGGAGGGCGATCTCCTCGGGCGCCGGGAGGGACGGGGCTTGCATGGCCGCCAAGCATAACGGGCTGTCCGCTTGGCGACCGGGAACGGCGGAAACCCCTAGCGGCGCCGCCGGCCCGGCCCCCCAGAATGTTTGCATGCAACCCCGTCCCAGGAGAACCGCCATGTCCCGTTCCCGCGTCCGCCTGCTCGCGGCCGTGCCCGCCCTGCTGATCGCCGCCGCGCTGGCGCCCATGGCTTCCCACGCGCAAGGCGCCTGGCCGACGAAGCCGGTGCGCATCATCGTGACCTTCCCGCCCGGCGGCGCGCCCGACACGCTGGCGCGGGTGCTGGCGGAGAAGTGGAGCGGCCTGGGCCAGCCCATCGTGGTGGAGAACAAGCCCGGCGCGGGCGGCAACCTCGGATCCGACATCGTGGCCAAGGCGCCGGGCGACGGCCACACGCTGGTGGTCGGCACGGTGGGCACCCACGCGATCAACCCTTCGCTGTACGCGAAGATGCCCTACGACAACATCAAGGACTTCACGCCGATCAGCTTCCTGGCGTCCACGCCCAACCTCCTGGTCGTCAACAAGAGCGTGCCGGCCAACAACGTGAAGGAGCTGGTCGAGCTGGCGAAGAAGGAGAAGCTGTTCTTCGGTTCGTCCGGCAGCGGCACCTCGATCCACCTCTCGGGCGAGCTGTTCAACACGCTGGCCGGGGTGAAGATGCAGCACATCCCGTACAAGGGCCGCGCGGAAGCCATCCCCGACCTGCTGGGCGGGCGCATCCAGATGATCTTCGACAACATGCCCTCGGCGCTGCCCCTGGTGCAGGAAGGCAAGCTGAAGGCGATTGCCGTCACGAGCGCGCAGCGTTCGCCCGCGGCACCAGGCATCCCGACGATCGCGGAGTCGGGGCTGCCCGGCTTCGAGGCCACGTCCTGGTTCGCGCTGCTCGGCGCCGCGGGCATCCCGCGCGACGTGCAGATGCGCATCAACGCGGAGACGCTGAAGGTGATGGCCATGCCCGACGTGAAGGAGAAGCTCGCGAAGCTGGGGCTGGACCCGAACCCCGGCACGCCCGAAGCCCTCGCTTCGCTGATCCAGGCGGAGACGGCGAAGTGGGCCAAGGTGGTCAAGGAATCCGGCGCCAGGATCGAGTGAGGCCCGCCATGCTCACCCTGCACGGTTCCCCGATCAGCAACTACCACAACAAGGCGAAGCTCGCGCTGCTGGAGAAGGGCGTGCCCTTCGAGGAGCAGGTGGTCGACTTCCGCAACAAGGACGACGCGCTGTTCGCCAGTTCGCCGCTGGGCAAGATCCCCTTCCTCACCACGGAGCAGGGCTGCCTGTGCGAGAGCCAGGTGATCCTGGAATACCTCGAAAGCGTGCACCCGCAGCCCGCGCTGCTGCCGAAGGACCCGTTCGCGGCGGCCAAGGTGCGCGAGCTCGTCACCTTCCTGGACTGGCACCTCGAGATGGCGGTGCGGCAGCTGTATGGCGTGGCCTTCTTCGGCGCGCCGCCGCTGTCGGAAGGCAACCTGGCCCGCATCCGCCGCGAGATCGAGCAGAAGCTCGCCGGCGTGAAGCGCCTGCTGAAGATGGCGCCGTATGCGGCGGGCGACATCTTCACCATGGCGGACTGCAGCGCCTTCGTCGACCTGCCGCTCGCGGGGCTCGCCACGAAGACGGTGTATGGCGAGGACCTGCTGCTGGCCAACGGCATCGACTACAAGCCCTACCTGAAGTTCATCGGCGAACGGGCGTCGGCGCAGCGGGTGCAGGCGGACCGGAAGGCGGCGCTGGCGAAGGGGTGAGGACGCGGGCGCGTTAAGCTGCGCCCATGACCCCCGAACTCCTCCTCCGCCACCTCGACGACGCCACCCCCTGGCCGGCGGGCTGCGGCCTCGCGCTCGGCGAAGCCTACGAGCGTGCGCTCAGCGTGCGGCAGCTGCGCCTGCGTCGCGGCGAACAGCCGCGCGGCTACAAGATCGGCTTCACCAACCGCACCATCTGGGAACGCTACGGCGTCTACGCGCCCATCTGGGGCACCGTGTGGAACACGACGCTCACGTTCTGCGAAGGCGAGGGCGAACTCGCGCTGGCCGGCACCTGCCAGCCGCGGATCGAACCCGAATGCGTCTTCGGCCTGAAGGCCACGCCGCCGGCGCGCGCCACGCTGGACCAGCTGCTCGCCTGCATCGAGTGGATGGCGCCCGGCTTCGAGATCGTGCAGTCGCACATGCCGGACTGGAAGTTCACCGCCGCGGACACCGTCGCCGACAGCGGCCTGCATGCGCGCCTCCTCGTGGGCCGGCGCATCCCGGTGGACGCGAGCGATGCCGCCGCCTTTGACGCGCAGCTCGCCGCCGCGCGCATCCGCCTCACCCGCGACGGCCAGCCCGTCGACGAAGGCGTGGGTGCCAACGTGCTCGATGGCCCGCTGCATGCACTGGCGCATTTCCTCGGCGCGCTGCGCGATTGCCCCGGCGCCACCGACCTCCAGCCCGGCGACGTCGTCACCACCGGCACCTGGACGGATGCCTGGCCCGTGCACCGCGGCGAGCAGTGGCGCGCCGGGTTCGGCGCCCCGCTCGCGCCGCTGTCCGTGCGCTTCACCTGAGGGACGCCATGCAGCCTCCCTCTCCCGACCAGTGCCTGGCCGCGACGCCGCTCGTGGACAGCGACCATCCCGACGTGCGCGCCTTCGCGCAGCGCCATGGGCAAGGGGCCACGCGGCGCGAGCAGGCAGTGTCCCTGTACTACGCCGTGCGCGACGGCTTCCGCTACGACCCCTATCGCCTGGACCTCGGAGCGCAAGGCATGCGCGCGAGCTCGGTGCTCTCGCTCGGCTACGGCTGGTGCGTGACCAAGGCCGCCCTGCTCGCGGCCGCGGCGCGCGCGTCCGGCATCCCGGCCCGCCTGGGATTCGCCGACGTGCGCAACCACCTGTCCACGCAACGCATGCGCGACACCATGCAGACCGACGTCTTCATCTGGCACGGCTACACCGACCTGTGGCTGGAAGGCGCGTGGCGCAAGGCCACGCCGGCCTTCAACGTCGAACTGTGCGACCGCTTCGGCCTGCACCCGCTGGAGTTCGACGGCCTGCAGGACTCCATCTACCACCCCTTCGACAAGTCGGGGCAGCGCCACATGGAGTACCTCCAGGACCGCGGCAGCTACGCGGAGATGCCGCTCGAACGCATCGTCGCCGACTTCCGCGCGGTGTACCCCGGCTGGCTGCATGCCGCCGGCGTGCGCAGCGAGCTGCACGGCAGCGACTTCCTGCAGGATGTTGCGAAGGAGCCCGGCCCGGCCCTATGATCCGCGACCATCCTGGAGGAGGGTTCATGGACAAGCGACAGTTCCTCGGCGCCGCACTCGTCGGCGCGGCCGGCCCCGCGCTCGCGCAGGGCAATGCGGCGAAGGCCCTGAAGGGCCCCGCGCTGCTGACCGTCACGGGCGCCGGCGTGCGCGCGAACCGGGGGCCGTTCGATCCGATCCGCGACCAGATGATGGGCAAGCAGAAGCTCACCTTCACCAACGCGCACGCCTTCGACTTCGCCGCGCTCACCGCGCTGCCGGCGGTGCAGATCCAGCCCACGCTCGAATACGACAGCAAGCCGCACAAGCTCTCGGGCCCCCTGGTCACCGACGTCCTGAAGGCGGCCGGCGTGTCGGGGCAGGGCGGCAAGCTCGCCATGCGCGCCGTCGACGGCTACGCGCCGGTGGTCACGCTGGCCGACGTGGCCAAGTACCGCTTCATCGTCGCCACGCACCTGGACGGCCAGCCCATGCCGCTGGGCGGCCTGGGGCCGCTGTGGGCGCTGTACGACCCCGACCGCTTCCCCGACATGATGGCGAAGCCGGTCGACCAGCGCTTCGCCAACTGCCCCTGGGGGCTGTTCCACATCGACGTGCAGGCCGGCTGAGCCAGGCACCGGTTTCGTCGCGCGGCCAGCGGCGGCCGACTGCCGCCTTCGCTGCGCGACTACATGGCCGCGGGGGCCGGCGCGCTACGGTAGGGCAAGAAACAGGGAGACCCTGCCATGCCCCACAAGACATCCGAACTCCTGCGCGCGCTGGCACTGGTGCTGCCGCTCGGCATCGCCGCCGCCCCCGCGCTCGCGCAGGCCGCCACGCACTCCAAGCCGCAGGCCGCCGCGGCGAAGAAGTCCACGGCCATCGTGCCGGCGGGCTTCCCCGCGGACGCGGCGCAGCACGTGCAGCAGCTGAACGCGGACACCGCCACCCCCGAACTCCGGCAGGGTGACAAGGGTCCCGCCGTGATCCGCGCCCAGGTGCTGCTGGACCGCAACTGGTTCTCCGTCGGCGAGATCGACGGCAGCTTCGGCAGCAACATGAAGAAGGCGCTGGCTGCCTTCCAGGAAGCGCGCGGCTTGCCGGCCAGCGGCGTCGTGGACGCCGCCACCTGGCAGGCGCTCGGCCAGCAGTCGCCCGCCTTCGCGAGCTACGTGCTCACCGAGCAGGACGTCGCCGGTCCCTACGTGACGATCCCCAAGGACGACCCCGAGGGGCAATCGCAACTGCCCTCGCTCGGCTACCAGTCGATGGAAGAAGCGGTCAGCGAACGCTTCCACATGAGCCCGAAGCTGTTCGCCGCCCTGAACAAGGGACGCAACCTGCAGGCCGGCCAGTCCATCGTGGTGCCGGACGTCGGCCGCGCGGCCACGATGCCCAAGGCGGCGTCGCTGCGCATCGACAAGTCCGACCAGATGCTCTACATGATCGGTGGCGACGGCCGCGTGATGGGCGCGTTCCCCGTCACCATCGGCGGCCAGGAGTTCCCGCTGCCCGAAGGCGCGCTGCAGATCGTGGCGCAGGCGCCCAACCCGGACTACAGCTACAACCCCGAGCTGCTGCGCAACCCGAAGAGCGACAAGAAGGTGAAGCTGCCCCCGGGGCCGAACAGCCCGGTGGGCGTGATGTGGCTCTCGCTCAGCAAGGAGCACACGGGCATCCACGGCACCGCGGAACCGTCGCGGATGTCGCGCGCCGAAAGCAGCGGCTGCGTGCGCCTGACCAACTGGGACGTCGTGCGGCTGTCCACCGTCGCCGAGAAGGGCATCACCGTGGAGGTGCAAGCATGAAGACCTGGAGCCTGGCCCTGCTGGCGGCCGCGGCGGCGTTGTCGCTGCAAGCCTGCGATGTCACCGTGCACGACGCGTCGAAGGAGCAGGCGTCGTCGTCCGTGAGCGAACCGGCCCCCGCGCCCGCGCCGGCCGACACGACGAGCGTGGCGAGCAGCGAAGCGCCGCAGCCTGCGACGCAGCCCGCCGCGGAGGCGCCGGCCGCAGGCGCCTCGGCGCCCTCGGATACGACGATGTCGGCGCCGCAGCAGCCCGGCACGAGCGAGATGGGCGGCCCCGCCATGGGGACGGGCAGCATGCCCACCGACAACGTCGCCGCGGGCGTCGCTGCCCCGACGGAACTGGAGCGCTTCCTCCAGGAGCATCCGATCCGCGCCAGGTCGGGTGAGGGCGCGACCGCGAAGCAGTGAGCGCGATGCGCCGCGCCAGCTTGCTCCTCGCGTGCGCCCTGGCCGCGGTGCTGGCCGGCTGCGACCGCGAGGTGGTGACCACGGTCCATCCGCCGCGCCCGGACGTGCAGGAGAACACGGTGGCGCAGCCGCAGGCGCCGGAGCCCGCGCCGCCGCAAGCGGCCGTGCCGCCCGAGGCGCCGCCCGCCGTCTCCACTGCACCGCTGCCGGCGGTACGCGATGCGGGTGACGCGCAGGGCGCGCTGCTGCTGGCGCAGCGCCCGCTGGTGGTCCCCGTCGCGGGCATCGCCCCGAGCCGCCTCGCGGACAACTTCGAGCAGAGCCGCGGTTCGCGCAAGCACGAGGCGATCGACATCCTCGCGCCCGCGGGCACGCCGGTGGTCGCACTGGACGACGGCCGCATCACGAAGCTGTTCACGAGCAAGCCGGGCGGACTCACGATCTACCAGTACGACCCGGACGGCAAGCTGGCCTACTACTACGCGCACTTGCAGCGTTACGCGGAAGGCCTGCGCGAGGGCCAGGAAGTGCATCGGGGCGACGTGATCGGCTACGTGGGCAGCACGGGGAACGCGGACCCCGGCACGCCGCACCTGCACTTCGCCGTGTTCCGCCTCGGCGATCCGCCGAAGTGGTGGGAAGGGGAGGCGGTGAATCCGTATCCGGCGTTGAGCCGGGCCAAGGCGGCGGAGCAGGTGGCGGCGCGGTGAGTTGCTGGTAGCTCGTAGGCTGGGTTTCGCGCCAGCGAACCCCAGCGCTCCGCGAAGCGCTACGGCCTCCGCGCCATCACGACATACATCCCCGCTCCCACCACCAGCATCCCGCACGCGATCCACAAGGACCTTGCAAACCCCTGCGCCGCGTCCGCGCTGTGCGCCACCAGCCACGCCGCGAGCGGCGGACCGGCGATCTGGCCCACGCCGTACATCGCCGTCAACAGCCCCATGTAGCTCGTCGCCTGCCGCGGCCGCACGCGCCGCACTTCCTGCATGCCGAAGAAGGTGATCGCCGTGAACGGCAGGCCGAGCAACAGGCTGCCGATCGCGAAGCCCGCCAGCGTCGGGCTCACCAGGCTCGCGGCGACGCCTGCAGCCTGGATCGCGTAGCAGGCGGCAAGCCGCAGGCGCAGGTCGGCCGCCCGCAGCCGCGAAGCGACGATCGCCCCGACCATCACGCCGACACCGAACAAGGGCCAGAAGAGATCGAGCCACGGGGATCCGGGCAAGGCCTGCCGCGCGATCACGGGCAGGAAGGTCGCCGTGATGATGTAGCCGATCCCCGCCAGCCCGTAGGCGACCGTGAGCATCGCCATGTACCCCGGCCCGATGCGCTGCGTTTCCGTGGTCGCCGAGGACCCGTCGCCCGTCACCGCAGGCGCCGCCAGGCCGCGCCGCAAGTCGAACACCGCCCACACCGACGCACTCAGCCCCGCCGCGAGGACCGCGAACGTCGCCCAGCCCACGGCCGCCGGTGCCTCCATCGCCACCAACGCGCTCGCCGCGAGGCCGCTTGCCACGATGCCGGCGCCCGGCCCGACGTAGATCAGCGCGCCCATCGCGGGCACGCCGCGGCGCGCGAGCTGCTCCAGGCACCAGCCCGAGGTGTAGAGGAAGACCACCGCGCTCGCCACGCCCGCGAGGAAGCGCAGCACCGGCCATGCGGGCTCGACATGCAAGGCCATGCCGAGGGTCAGCAGCGCGGTCGCGACGAGGCCGGCGCGTACCAGCCGCGGCCCGTTCACCGCGGGCGAGGCGCCCAAGCGCCGCCAGATCCACGGCTGGAAGGTGCAGGCGAGCGCGCCCAGCAAATAGCCGAAGTAGTTCGCGCTGGCCAGCAGGCTCGCGCCCGCGAGCGTCACCGAGCGCTCCGCCAGCATCATCGGCAGCAGCGGCGTGAAGGCGAATCGGCCGATGCCCATGGCGACGGCGAGCGAGACGAGCCCGGCGAGGGCGATGGCGAGCGGGCGCGAGGGCGGCGGGACGGCGGACATGGGGCCGCGCAGTGTCGCACGGAGCGCGGTTCCGGCACTGCCGTGGCGATTGGCTACCATCTCGGCCCATGAAGATCATGCTCGCGCTGCGTCCCTGCAGCCCGGGGCTCGCGCGCCGCCTCGGTGCCGACGAGGCCCTGGCCAGGGCGCTGGGAGCCAAGGCGCATCCCGCCGTCGGTTTCCTGTTCCCCCGTTTTTTCGATGCGTCCGGCCCCGTGCTGCCGCGCCTGCTGGCGCTGGCCGAGGGCGAACCCGTGAGTTTCCTGCGCGACGTGCAGTGCACCGCCACCGAGCTGGAGGCCTGCAGCCACTTCGAGGCGGTCTGCCGCAGCACCGTCGGCCAGACGCGCGCCGACTCGAAGGCCACCATGGCGGCCTACCACCAGGAGACCCTGCAACCCACGGCGAGCCGCTGGGCGGTGCGCCTGCCGCAGCGCATCTTCCTGAGCAAGACGCTCGCCGGTGGCGCGCTGAGCCACGTCGACGAGTGGACCGGCGAGTACGTCCTGGGCGGCGACCTCGCGCAGGCCTTGCGCGCGAGCGGGCTCACCGGCTTCGAGCTGCGGCCGGTGCTGCATTTCAAGACCGGCGAGGGGCACGACGGCGGCCACCACCTGGTGGCGCGCGAACTGCTGCCCGCGGCGCTGGAAGACGCGACGACTTTCGAGACCTTCGACGACGGCCCGCGCCAGCCTTCGACGCCGCGCCGCTACGGCCTGCTCAGTTACGCGGAGGGCGCGCTGGAAAGCAGCCCGGACCTGGCCCGCACGGCCGAACCCTGGGGCGCGTGGCGCACCCCGGCGTGGATCGTGCGCCAGCGGGCGCGCGCGTGGTTCGAGGCGCAGCAGGTGAAGGGCTGGAAGTTCCAGCCCGTGCTCGCGGCGGGCAGCCGCCTGCACGCGGAGCACACGCAGCGCTGGCAGGACGTGCTCGGCCGCCTGCGCGGCGCGGGCGCGAGCATCGTCGCCTGACTTATCGGGCGACGAGCACCGGCACCGGCGACTCGGCCACCACCTTGCTCGCCACGCTCCCCAGCATCAGCCGCGCGATCCCCGTGCGGCCGTGCGAGCCGACGACGATCAGGTCGGCTTCGGCCTGCTTCGCGGTCTGCAGGATGCCGCTCGCCGCGGCCACGTCTTCGGCGAGGCGCGGCTGGAACGAGACGCCCGCCTGCTCGCACAGCGCCAGCACCTTGTTGTGCGCATCGGCGGCGTGCTGCAGGGCGGCCGACATGTAGGCCTGGAAACCGAGCGGGTTCGACTCGCCGATGCCGAGGTAAGGGTAGGGGTCCACGACGTACAGACCCGTGACGCTCGCGCCGTGCACCTTCGCGAGGTCGACCGCGAGGCGGGCGGCGTGTTCGGAAGCGGCGGAGCCGTCGGTGGCGAGCAGGATGCGCTGGAACATGGGGGAACTCCGTGAGGGCATGCGTCCATCCTGCGCCGCCCGCTGCGGGCCACGCTTGACCTGCATCAACGCGCGCGGCCGCGCGGACATAATCCGCGGCATGGCGTTTCCCCTCGACGGCTCCTCCATCACGCACGGCATCCAGCTCGCGGTCGCGCCCGTGTTCCTGCTCACGGCGGTCACAGGGATGATCGGCGCGGTGGCCGGCCGGCTCGCGCGCATCATCGACCGCGCGCGGACGGTGGAAGACCGCGCGCTGACCGGCACCTACCCCGGCGGCCCGGAGCTCGCCCACCAGGAACTGGAGGCGCTGCGCGTGCGGGGCAAGCTGTCCAACGCCTGCATCGCGCTGCTGACCACCTGCGCCTTCCTGATCGGCGTGACCATTATCGTGCTGTTCCTCGGCGAGACCAGCGGCATCCAGATCAGCCGCTGGGCGATCGGCAGCTTCCTGCTCGGGGTGGCCACCTTCCTCGCGGCGCTCCTGTGCTTCCTGGCGGAGACCTTCCTCGCCACGCGCATCCTGGACTTCCGGCTTCGTCCGCATGGCCGGGGTCCGACCGCTTGAAGCGGCCTGCCGCGCCGGGTAGCATGGTCCGGCCGCGGGTCGCGGTGAGGAGACCGGCATGCCGCAGCTGATTGCCACCGTCAAGGGCGTCGAAGTCAAGCACGTCTACCTGCACAAGGACCGCACGACGCTCGGCCGCAAGCCCGGCAACGACATCGTGCTGGACACCATGGTGGTGAGCGGCCAGCACTGCGCCTTCGACCTCGTGGGCGTCGCGGACGTCTACCTCCAGGACCTGGGCAGCACCAACGGCACCTACGTCAACGACCGCATGGTCAAGGAGCGCACGCGCCTGAACGACGGCGACGTGATCGCGATCGGCCCCTACCGCATCCGCTACCTGCAGGCGAGCGAGGAGCCCAGCACCTTCGGCGGCACGCAGGCCTTCATGCCGGACGCGCCGCAGCTGCACGCGAGCTTCACCGTCGAATCGGGTTCGTCCAGCGGCCTCGAGGTGCCGGTGGTGAAGGCGGTCACCACCTTCGGCAAGCCCGGCGTGTCCGTCGTCTCGGTCGCGCACCGCCGCGGCGGCTTCTTCGTCACCCACCTCGGCGGGGCCAGCGCGCCCCTGCTCAATGGCCAGGCGATGGGCAGCGACCCGGTGATGTTGTCGGATCAGGACGTCCTGGAGCTCGCCGGCACCCGGATGCGGTTCCAGCTGCGGGAATGAGGGTACGATGACTGCATGGGACTGATCGGACGGATCTTCGGGGGCAAGGGGAGCGAGGGCGCCGCCGCCCACTCCACGCAGTTCCACGAGAGCGAGCCCGACTCGTCCGACCAGGAAGGTTCGCGCAACGCGCCGCGGCGCGAGCTGGTGCAGGTGATCCTGCGCGACACCATGCGCAAGCACGGCATCCCTTCCGACTGGATCGAGTGCCGCATGCTGTCCACCGTCAACCGCGTCGGGCGCCACGGCCTGCACGTGAACTTCGTGGTCAAGCAGGCGCACGACCGCCTGCTCGCCTATGTCTTCGCCTTCCAGGACAGCTTCGAGCGCGAGCTCGCGCGCTTCGAGCCGCGCGCGCGCGACTGGCTCCTGAGCATCGGCTGGGAGTTCCAGGGCTTCAACGCCGCCGAGATGCCGGACCCGCGCACCTGGGCGCAGAGCGGCCCGGCGCCGCTCATGCCCATGCCCGGCCTGCGCGCCGGCGCGCTGAAGGGCTTCGAACCCACCGAGGACCCGCTGGCGGCGGATGCCGAACCCCCCAAGAGCGACGAGGACGTGCAGCGCGACCTGGAGGCGCTGTTCGCCATCCGCGACCAGGCTCTCGCCGATGCCGCCGGCCGGTCCACGCCGAAGGGCGAGGAGTTCGAGCCCACGCAGCCTTTCTCCGATTCTTCCGAGTCGCCCGACGCCGACGACCCCCGGGGTTCCAGGAAGTAGAACCTTCTGCTGTCGCGCCGTTGCCGCGCGCGGTGTATCCGCCCGCAACAGGAGCGCACACAAGCGACCGCCGGTCCGCACGCCATGACCGTCCGCTCGTTGCGGGCAGGATGCGTTACGCGTCGACACCGCCGGGTCCCTCCGCCCCTGCACCATCCGCGCGTGTCTTGACCACGAAGGAAGTTGGATGGAGAAGAAGACGATGAAGCGCTGGATGCTGGCCCTCACGGGCGTGGGAGCGGCGGTGGCGCTGGCGGCCTGCGGTGGCGGCGGTGGCGGCGGCGCGACCCCCATGGGCACGCTGCAGCTGTCGGTGACCGATGCGCCGGCCTGCTACGAGCACGTGATGGTGAACGTCGCCAAGGTGCGCGTGCACATGAGCGACGACACCGGCACGAACGATGGCGGCAGCGGCTGGCGCGACATCGTGCCGCCGAACGCGCCGGTGCAGATCGACCTCGTGAACCTCACGAACGGGCAGCTGAAGGACCTGGGCAGCGCCGAAGTGCCCGCCGGCACCTACCACCAGCTGCGCCTGGTGCTCGCGGACACCGGCAACACGGTCACGCCCATCGGCGGCACCGCGCAGCCGCTGACCACGCCGAGTGGCCAGCAGAGCGGCCTGAAGATCAAGGCGGACTTCGAGGTGGCCGAGGACGAGGTCAGCGACCTCCTCCTGGACTTCGATGCGTGCAAGTCGATCGTGCTCACCGGCAACGGCAAGTACATCCTCAAGCCCGTCGTGCGCCTCTCGTCCAAGCCCGCCGGCGCGATCCAGGGCTTCGTGAGCAGCAGCGTCGCGCAGGGCACGGCCACCGCCACCCTGAGCAGCATCAACGTGTCCGCGCAGCAGAACGGCGCCGTGGTGCGTTCCACGATCCCGGACGCGACCGGCAAGTTCGTGCTGTCCTACCTGCCCACCGGCACCTACACCGTGGTGATCACGGGCAGCGGCCTCGCGGCCGACACGACCCAGGGCGCCGCCACCCGCGTGGTGGACAGCGTGCCGGTCGGCACGTCCACGGTGAGCCTGAACACGAGCACCAGCACGATCGCGCTGAGCGCCTCGGCCCTGGGCACCGTCACCGGCACGATCAGCGCGAGCACCGCCGTCGGCACCTCCACGATCGCGGACAACGCGTTCGTCGCCGCGCGCCAGACCGTGGGGACCCGCCTGGTGGAAGTGAACAGCACCCGTCCGGACGATGCGCAGAAGTACACGATGCTGCTGCCGCTGGCCGCGCCGGAGTTCCAGCTGTTCTCGGCCTCCGGCCTGCCGGCGCCGACCGCGGATGCCGCCAACGCCGGCAAGTACAAGATCCGCGTCACGGGTTCCGGCCTCGCCACGAAGGAGTCGGCGGCGGACCTGACCTCCGGCTCGAAGACGGTGGACTTCGCCTACTGAGCGTCGCGCACGCCACGCGCGAGGGCCTGCCATCCGGCAGGCCCTTTTTCATGGCGTTCCTGCCTCTTGCAATGGCGGCCGCGCATCCCCAAGTGCCAGCCATGAACACGACTGCCACCAAGAACCTGGTCATGCTCGCCCGCATGCTGGAGCGCCTGGACCGCAGCGCCGAAGCGGTGGACGCGCAGCAGTACCGCGGGGTGGTGGAGCACCTGGCCGAAGCCCTGCGCAGCGCGCCGCACGACGCGGCACTGGACGCCGTGCTGGAAGCATCGCCGGCCACCGCCGAGCTCTACGAGAACCTGCAGTACGGCCACGCCGGCCTGTGCCGCTCGCCACTGGAGCGGGCGCTGAACGCGGAACTCGCGGCCCGCGCCGCGATCGACGCCGCGCGCAAGTCCGCGGCTCAGCCGAAGGCCTGAACGGTCTCGTAGCCGCGGCCGCCGCCCAGGGTGCGCACCAGCGCGTACCCCGGTGCGCCGCTCCATGGCAACGGCGCGAAGGCGAGCGGCCGCGCCCCGGAAGCCTTGCGCGCCAGCGTCACGTGCGGCCGCCAGGGGCGTGATTCCACCGGCAGCTGCAGCGCTTGCAGCCGCTCCGCCAGCCTCCCGTGCAGGTCCGCCAGGGCCGCCGGAACGCGGCTCGCCTCCAGCACCGCGATGCCGCCGTGCCACACCTTCGCCTCGTCCAGCACCAGGCCCGCGCCGTCGGCCGGCCCCACGTCCAGTCCCTCGCGCAGCTCGGGCAAGCGTGCCGCCGCCACGTTCCCGATGAAATGCAGCGTCACGTGCAGCCGCTCGGGGCGCGTGCGGCGCGCGCGCTCCGGCCACGACCAGCCGTCCGCATGGGCGACCAGCTGCTCCCGGCAGCCGGGCGCCGGCCAGAGCGCGAGGAACAGGCGCAGGTCGGCGGCTTCGACAGCAGGCATGCCGCCGATTCTGGGACAGGCGTGCCGCGCGCGGGCCCCAAAGCAGCCGGCAACCGCTACAGTGGCGGCCAGAACAATGAGCGTCCCCGAGTTGAGCGCGGACCTGCGCCGCTACATCCTGAGCAGCGTGCCTTCGGTCCCGTACCTGGAGGCCCTGCTGCTGCTGCGCGCCGAAGCGTCCCGCGAGTGGGACGCGGGACAGCTGGCGCGCCGCCTGTACGTGCCCGAGCGCAGCGCGGCCGAGCTCATTGCGCAGCTGCGTGAAAGCGGGGTGGCCGCGGGCGAGGGCTGGGTGCGCTACGCTCCCACGGCCGAGCTTGCAGAGCTGCTCGACCGCCTCGCGCACGCCTACGCGGCCGACCTGGTCACCGTCTCCAGCCTCATCCACTCCCGTATCGACCGACGCGCGCGCCAGTTCGCCGACGCGTTCCGTTTCCGCAAGGACTGAAGCGAAGCATGGCAGCGCTCATCTACACACTCTGTGCCTTCACCTCCATCCTCTGCGCCGTCCTGCTGTGGCGCAGCTGGTGGGCCAGCCGGGCCCGGCTGCTGTTCTGGAGCGCCCTGTGCTTCGGGTGCCTCAGCGTCAACAACGTCCTGCTGGTCCTGGACCGCGTGGTCTTCCCGACGTCCGTGGACCTGGGTCTGTGGCGCCTGGCGTGGGCGCTCGCGGCGGTGCTCCTGCTGCTGTTCGGCCTGATCTGGGAGGAAGACTGAATGGAGCAGATGATCATGGGCGCGATCGCGGCCGGCTGGGTCGTCGCCGGCCTGTTCTTCTTCCGCTTCTGGCGGCAGACGCGCGACCGCTTCTTCCTCTGGTTCGCGCTGTCGTTCTGGCTGGAGGCCTGCGACCGCGTGGCCATCGGCCTTTTCCTGGACACGCAGGAAGACAGCCCCGAAATCTATGGCCTGCGCCTCATCTCCTACGGCCTGATCCTGTTCGCGATCTGGCAGAAGAACCGGCCGCGCACCTAGGGCTCTAGAGCTTGGGGATCCGCAAGGTCTTGCTGATCATCAGGCTGCCGGAGAGCACGAAGAGCAGGGCGAGCGGGTGCAGGTCCCAGGGGCCGAGGTCCATCACGCCGCCCCAGAGGCGCTCGCCGATGCGGCCTTCCCAGGCGGCCCACGCGAGCAGGCCGGTCAGCACCACGCTGGTCGGGATCGGCGTGCCTTCGAAGTACTTGACCTTGCCCGATTCGTCGCCCGCGAGCTGTTCCGCGGTGACGTTGTAGCGGGCGAGGCGGCTCACGCCGCAGCACACGAAGTAGATCAGCGCCGCGGCGTCCCAGCCGCCTTGCAGGCCGGCGGCGAAACCCAGGGCGGCGGGCGCCATGCCGAAGGAGATCACGTCGGACAGCGAGTCCAGCTCGCGCCCGAGCGGCGAGTGCTGGTGCCGCGCGCGGGCGATGCGGCCATCGAGCACGTCGAGGATGAAGGCAGCCGGCGCCAGGGCGGCGGCGACCAGGAAGTGCGCGCGTTCGCCCGTGGCCATGAAGAGCATCGCGAGCAGGATGGCGCCCACGCCGCAGGCGGCGTTGCCCAGGGTGAAGAAGTCGGCCAGGTGGAATTCCCGGACCATCGAGAAGTGGCGGCGCGTGCCGGTGCGTTGCATGGATCTGTCCTCGTTCTCCACCGAACTTAAGCTCCAGCATGGGCGCGGCCCGTCGGTGGCGGGCCGCTTGGCGCTGTAGTCGCCCGACTACGGTCCGGGCTTTCCTCAGGCTGACGCCGCGCTGCCCGGCGGCTACGATGCCCCGCGCCCATGCCTGTCGACGAACGCCACCTCATCGAGTCCCCCTACGCCTGGGCGCGCCTGGCCATGTCGCTGCTGCTCATGACGATCGGCGGCTCCGGCATGTACGCCATCACGGTGGTGCTGCCGCGCATGCAGGAAGACTTCGCCGTGGCGCGCGGCGACGCCTCGCTGGCGTACACGCTGACCATGCTGGGGTTCGGTGTGGGCGGCATCGTCATGGGCCGGGTGGCGGATCGCTTCGGCGTGATGGTGGTCGTGATGATAGGGGCGGTCGGCCTGGGCACGGGCTTCATCGCCGCGGGCCTGGCGCCGGGGCTCGCGCTGTTCGGCATCGCGCAGGGATTGCTGGTGGGCATGCTCGGCACCTCCGCCACGTTCGCGCCGCTGGTGGCGGACACCTCGCGCTGGTTCGACCGGCGCCGCGGGCTCGCGCTGGCCATCTGCATGAGCGGCAACTACACCGCCGGCGCGTTCTGGCCGCCGGTGCTGCAGTACTTCATCGAGGGCTACGGCTGGCGGCACGCGTACATCGGGCTGGGCGTGTTCTGCATCGCCAGCATGGTGCCGCTGGCGCTCGTGCTCCGGCGCCGGCCGCCGTCGCAGCCGCTCGCTGCGGCGGCGCCGGGCGGAAGCGCCGCACCGGCGCTCGCGTCGTCGCGCCCCCTCGGGCTCTCGCCGAACCTGCTGCTCGCGCTGCTGTGCGTGGCGGGCGTGTCGTGCTGCGTGGCCATGTCGATGCCGCAGGTCCACATCGTCGCCTACTGCGGCGACCTGGGCTTCGGGCCGGCGCGCGGCGCGGAGATGCTGTCGCTGATGCTCGGCATGGGCGTGGTCAGCCGCCTGGTCTCGGGCTGGATCTCCGACCGCATCGGCGGCCTGCGCACGCTGCTGCTCGGGTCGGTGCTGCAAGGCATCGCGCTGCTGCTGTTCCTGCCTTCCGACGCGCTGGTGTCGCTGTACCTCGTGTCCGGCCTCTTCGGCCTGTTCCAGGGCGGCATCGTGCCGGCCTATGCACTGATCGTGCGCGAGTACTTTCCGCCCGAGCAGGCCGGCGCGCGCGTGGGCACGGTGCTGATGGCGACGCTCCTGGGCATGGCGCTGGGCGGCTGGATGTCGGGCGCCGTGTTCGACCTGACCGGCTCGTACCGCGCCGCCTTCCTGAACGGCATCGCCTGGAACCTGCTGAACGTGAGCATCGTTGCTTTCCTGCTCTGGCGCGCCAGCGCGCTGGGGCTGGTCGTGCCGTGGACCCGCGCGGGAGGACGCGCCGCCGCCTGAGCTCGCTATAGTCGAGCTGCCATGCGCCGGCGCCACGTCCTGCTCCTCCGCTTCGTCCTGCTCTGGATGCTCGCCCTGCCGGTGGCCTGGGCGCAGGGCGGGCCGCTCGTGCTCGGCGCGGAAGGCCGCTACAACCTCGGCCCGCACGTCAACGTGCTGGAGGACCACGAAGGCGACCTCGACCTGGCCGGCATCCTGCAGCCCGCGCAGCAGGCCCGCTTCCACGCGGTGCAAGGCAGCGGGCCTTCGGCCAACTTCGGCATGACGCGCGGCGCCATCTGGCTGCGCATCGTCCTGCAGGCTCCCGCCGGCAGCGACCCGGACTGGCTGCTGGAACTCGCGTACCCGCCGCTGGACCGCCTGGAGCTGTTCACGCGCGACGCCAAGGGGGCCTGGCAGCGGCAGGTGGGCGGCGACCAGGAGCCTTTCACGCGCCGCCCCATGGCGCACCGCAACCACGTGCTGCCGGTGCGCATCGCGCCGGGGCAGGCCACGACCTTGTACCTGCGGCTGGCCAGCGAGGGCGTCGTGGCCGCGCCGCTGCGCCTGTGGCGGCCGCAGGCCCTGTGGCACCAGGACCAGCTGGCGTACGCCGCGCTGGCGCTCTATTTCGGCTTGCTCGTCGGCCTGCTCCTCTACAACCTGCTGCTGTGGGTGTCGGCGCGCGACCTCTCCTTCCTGCTGTACGTGCTGTTCGTCGCCTCGCTGGGGCTGGCACAAGGCGCGCTGACCGGGCTGGGCTCGCAGTTCCTGTGGCCGGGGCTGGTGTGGTGGAACGGCGTGGTGCCGCACGTGGGCGTCGCGCTGGCCGGCGTGTTCGCGCTGCTCTTCGCGCGCCGCTTCCTGGAGAGCGCCACGTCGCTGCCGCGGATGGACCGCGTGCTGCGCGTGCTGGCCTGGCTCTGGGCACTGACGGCGGTCGCGGCCGCCGCGCTGCCCTACGTGTTCTCCGCGTGGATGCTGATGGTCCTGTCGCCGGTGGGCATCGCGGCGCTCGTCGCGACCGGCGTGCTGGCGATGCGGCGCGGCCACGGCGGCGCGCGCCAGTACCTCGCCGCGTGGGCGGTGCTGCTGCTCGGCGTGTTCACGCTGCTGCTGCACAACTCGGGCTTCATCCCGTCGAACGCCTTCACCTCGAATTCGCTGCTGCTCGGGTCCGCCGTGGAGATGGTGCTGCTGTCCTTCGCGCTGGGCGACCGCATCAACGTGGCGCAGCGCCAGCGCGAGCAGGCGAACGCGCGGCTCGCGGCGGAGCAGGCGCTGGTGGAGGCCTTGTCGGACTCGCAGCAGAAGCTGCAGACGGCGCTGCAGGAACGCGAGCTGATCCTGGAGAACTCCATCGTCGGCATCTGCTTCCTCACCGGCGACGGGCGGCTGCGCTGGGCCAACCGGGCAATGCTGGAGATGTTCGGCGCGGCCGACGGCGAGCAGGTGGAGTCGATGGAGCCCTTCTACCTCTCGCGCGAGCACTACCTGGAAGTGGGCGGCGAAGTCATCGCCGCCGCCGCGCGCGGCGAGGTGTACGAGCGCGAGCTGCAGGTGCAGCGGCTCGATGGCACGCGCCTGTGGATCCAGCTCTCGGGCAAGGCCGTCGGCCACGACGCGCGCAACCAGGGCACCGTGTGGATCATCCGGGACATCTCCCGCCGCAAGGACCTGGAGGAGCAGCTGCAGCGCACGATGCGCGAACGCGAGGCCATCCTGAACAACGCGGTGGTGGGCATCGTGCTGTCGGTGAAGCGCCGCCACGAGTGGGTGAACCAGAAGTTCGCGGACATGCTCGGCTACCCACGCCAGGTGCTCACGGGGCAGAGCTCGGATTACCTCCACCCCGACACGCAGACCTGGCAACGCTTCGGCGTGGAGGCGCGCGCGACGCTCATCGCGACCAACTCCTACACCTGCGAGATGCAGCTGCGCCGGCGCACCGGCGAGCTGTTCTGGGTGGAGATGGGCGGCAGCTGCGTGCGCCCGCACGACCCGGACTCGGGTGTGATCTGGACCTTCCTGGACATCACGCGGCGCAAGCACTCCGAAGCGCGGATGCGCGAGGCGCTGGAGCAGCAGCAGGCGCTCAACGAGATGCGGTCACGCTTCGTCGCGATGACCAGCCACGAGTTCCGCACGCCGCTGGCGGCGATCCTCTCGGCGGGCGAGCTGCTGCGGCACTACGGCGACCGCCTGCCGCCGGAGGAACGCGACGAGACGCTGGACGGGATCGCGCAAGGCGTGCAGCGCATGTCGCGCATGCTGGACCGCGTGCTGCTGCTCGGGCGCGCCGACGCGCAGATGCTGGAATTCAAGCCGGCGCGCATCGACCTGCGCGTGCTGTGCCCGCGCCTGGTGGACGAGGCGGGGCTGCAGCACCCGGGCGCAACGAGCCGCGTGGTGTGCGACGTGGCGCCCGACCTCGCGCCGAGCCTCTACGACGAGAAGCTGCTGCGCCACATCTTCGTCAACCTGCTGTCCAACGCGATCAAGTATTCGCCCGGCGGCGGGGAGGTGCGCTTCGAGGTGCGGCGCGACGAGGACGACACGGTGTTCCGCGTGCGCGACCAGGGCATCGGCGTCCCGCCGGCGGAGATGGACCACCTGTTCGAGTCCTTCCACCGGGCGAGCAACGTCGGCGACATCCAAGGCACGGGCCTGGGGCTCGCGATCGTGAAGAACGCGGTGGACATGCACGGCGGGACGATCGCCGTGGAGAGCGCGGTGGGCGAGGGCACGACCTTCATCGTGCGGCTGCCGGGTTACCTGCCGGCGCGGCGGGGGCCGGTTACCGCAGCACTTCCAGCAGGCGATCGAGCCCGCCCGAGTTGATCGCCACCATCGCCTGCTCGCGCACCTTCGGCTTCGCGTGGTAGGCGACGGAGAGGCCCGCTTCACCCATCATCGGCAGGTCGTTGGCGCCGTCGCCCATCGCGATGGCCTGCTTGGGCGAGATGCCGAGATTGGCGCAGGTCTCGAGGAACATCCTGCGCTTCTCCTCGCCGTCGCAGATGTCGCCCCAGGGCTGGTCGACCATCCGGCCGGTGAGCTCGCCGCAGTTCGGGCCGGAGCGGATCTCCAGCACGTTGGAGCGGGTGTAGTCGATGCCCAACTTGTCGCGGATGCGGTCGGTGAAGAAGGTGAAGCCGCCGGAGACCAGCAGCACCTTCATGCCCGCGGCCTTGCAGGCCTGCACCAGGCGCTCGGCGCCGGGGTTCAGCTGCAGCCGCTCGGTGTAGATCATCTCCATGTCCGCCACGGTCACGCCTTCGAGCAGGGCGACGCGGCGGCGCAGGCTCTCCTTGTAGTCGGCGATCTCGCCGCGCATCGCGGCCTCGGTGATCGCGGCCACTTCCTCCTTCCTGCCGACCGCATCCGCGATCTCGTCCACGCACTCGATGTTGATGAGCGTGGAGTCCATGTCGAAGGCGATGAGCTTGAAGTCCTTCAGGTGCAGGGGCGGGGTGAAGCCCTGGATTTGCAGGCCGGGGGAGAATTCTTGGGCAGGCATGGCTGGATTGTCGCAAAGAGCGCCATGGCCCCGTAGGCTGGGTTGCGCGGATGCGCACCCCAGCGATGCGCCACGGCGCTGGGGTTCGCTCGCGCGAAACCCAGCCTACCGGGAGCGCAGCGCCGCATCCACCGCCAGCTGCGCCCACGGCCGCATCAGCGCCGGCGAATCCATCGCCTCCGCCGGCGCCGCCCGGTACCCGAGCGACACCTGCCGCTTCCCCTTCGCCGTGTACGTGAAGGGCGCGCATCCCTCGGCCTCGAACCGCGGCAGCGTCTTCTCGTCCGCCTTCAGGTACAGCGTCTCCCCCACCACGATCGCGACGAACAGGTCGTCGACGTAGATCCCGTGCCCGCCGAACATGCGCCTCACGCGCACGGTGCCGTTGGCCGACAGCAGTTCGGCGCAGTAGCTGGCGAAGGCGTCTTTCGGTGCAGCCATGCGGCAGTCTACGGCGCCTTGCGCAGGTAGCGCGCATCCGACCACGTCAGCAGCCACTCCGGCTTGAAGGCGACGAAGATCGCCGTGAGCATGCCGGTGACGAAGGCGTCGCCCCACGCCATCAGCCAGCGCGCGACGCGGCTCAGGTCGGAGGACACGCCCGGCAGCGCCGCGCCGAAATGCTGCGCGAGGAGGCCCGAGGCGAACAGGCACAGCACGGCGCCGAGGAAACCGCGGCCGAGGATGTAGATGAATGCGTGGTCCGGCGTCCAGCGGCGCAGCAGGGCGCCCACGAGGACGGCCAAGCTTGCCGGGACAACGCCGAGCCACACGGTGAGGGACACGGCCTGTTCGACGGTGAGCGGCGAGATCGTCCACGCAACGGCGCCCACCGCCGCCAGGACGGGGACGGCGAGCGGCCAACCGAGCATCAGGAGCACGAGGACTGCGCCGGACCACTGGAGGGGGAGGGCGGAGTGCTGGAGGGCGGGAAGAGCCCAGAGCCAGGGCAGCACGACGAGGGTCGCGAGGGCGGGCGTGAGGAGCGCCGGGGCGCGGAGGAGGATGCCCCAGGGGCGGAACCAGAGGGCGAGCGCCAGTGCGAAGGAGGCAAGGGCGAGTTCGGCGGGCACGCCTCGATTGTGCTGGCCCGGCAGGAGCAGGCACTTGATGGGGCGCAAGCGACGCGCGTGCCCCCACCCCGACCCTCCCCCGGAGGGGAGGGAGGAAGACCTAAGCGGGTTCGGTCACCTTCGGCTGCCCCAGGGCCCGCAGCACGTCCCGCACCATCTGCGCCCGTTCCTTCGCGTCCACCAGCGACTTCTCGATGCGCAGCTTGTCGTTGCCGGCCAGCTTGATGTGCTTGTTCTTCTGCACCAGCTGGATGATGGCCAGCGGCTCCACCGGCGGGTTGGCCTTGAAGGTGATGTGGATCACGGTCGGCGCCGCATCGACCTTCACCACGCCATAGGGCCGCGCCAGCACGCGCAGGCGGTGCACGTCGATCAGCGTCTGCGCCTGCGGCGGCAGCTTGCCGAAGCGGTCCACGATCTCCTCCAGCAGGCGGTCGATCTGGTCCACGTTCTTCGCCGTCGCGAGCTTCTTGTAGAAGGAAAGCCGCAGGTGCACGTCGCCGCAGTAGTCGTCCGGCAGCAGCGCCGGGGCATGCAGGTTGATCTCGGTCGTGACCGACAGCGGCGCCAGCAGGTCCGGCTCCTTGCCGGCCTTCAGCGACTTCACGGCTTCGGAGAGCATCTCGTTGTACAGCTGGAAGCCGACCTCCAGCATGTTGCCGCTCTGGTTCTCGCCCAGCACCTCGCCGGCGCCGCGGATCTCCAGGTCGTGCATCGCGAGGTAGAAGCCCGAGCCCAGTTCCTCCATCTGCTGGATCGCGTCCAGCCGCTGCGCCGCCTGCTTGGTCAGGCTCTCGATGTCCGGGACCATCAGGTACGCATACGCCTGGTGGTGGCTGCGGCCCACGCGGCCGCGCAACTGGTGCAGCTGCGCGAGGCCGAACTTGTCGGCGCGCGAGATCACGATGGTGTTCGCCGTCGGCACGTCGATGCCGGTCTCGATGATGGTGGAGCACAGCAGCACGTTGAAGCGCTGTTGCACGAAGTCGCGCATCACGCGCTCCAGCTCGCGCTCCGGCATCTGGCCGTGCGCCACGGCGATGCGCGCTTCCGGCAACAGCCGCTCCAGCGCCTCGCGCCGGTTCTGGATGGTCTCCACCTCGTTGTGCAGGAAGTAGACCTGGCCTCCGCGCTTCAATTCGCGCAGCACCGCCTCGCGGATCACGCCGTTGCCTTCGTTGCGCACGAAGGTCTTGATCGCCAGGCGGCGCTGCGGCGCGGTGGCGATGACCGAGAGGTCGCGCAGGCCTTCGAGCGCCATGCCCAGCGTGCGGGGAATGGGCGTCGCGGTGAGCGTCAGCACGTCGACTTCGGCGCGCAAGGCCTTGATCGCCTCCTTGTGGCGCACGCCGAAGCGGTGCTCCTCGTCGATGATCAGCAGGCCCAGGTTCTTGTACTTGATCGAACCCGAGAGCAGCTTGTGCGTGCCGACCACGATGTCGATGCTGCCGTCCTCCAGGCCCTTCGCCGCGGCGTTGATCTCCTTCGTGGAGCGGAAGCGGCTCATCTCCGCCACCTTCACCGGCCACTTGCTGAAGCGGTCCACCAGCGTCTGGTAGTGCTGCTCCGCCAGCAGCGTCGTCGGTGCGAGGAAGGCGACCTGCCGCCCGCCCGTGACCGCGATGAATGCGGCGCGCAGCGCGACTTCCGTCTTGCCGAAGCCCACGTCGCCGCACACGAGGCGGTCCATGGGCCGCGGCGAGACCATGTCCTGGATCACGGCGTGGATCGCCGCGTTCTGGTCCGCCGTCTCGTCGAAGCCGAAGTCGTTGGCGAACTGCTCGTAGTCCTGCGCCGAGAAGCGGAAGGCGTGGCCCTGCCGCGCCGCGCGCCGCGCGTAGATGTTCAGCAGTTCGGCCGCGCTGTCGCGCACCTGTTCGGCCGCCTTGCGCCTGGCCTTGTCCCACTGGCCGGAGCCCAGCTTGTGCAGCGGCGCCTCGTCCGAGCCCACGCCCGTGTAGCGGCTGATCAGGTGGAGCTGGCTCACGGGGACGTACAGCGTCGCGTCGCCCGCGTACTCCAGGTGCAGGAACTCGGTGCTGCCCTGGCCGAGGTCCATGCTCGTGAGCCCGCGGTAGCGGCCGATGCCGTGCTGCGCATGCACGACGGGGTCGCCCACGTTCAGCTCCGACAGGTCCTTGATCAGCGCGTCGACGTCGCTGACCTGCTCCTGCTTCTTGCGGCGGCGCGTCGTGGCGCCGGTGGCGAAGAGCTCGGTTTCGGTGACGAGGTCGATCGCCTCCTCGACCCAGGAGAAGCCGCTCGCCAGCGCCCCGGTGGCGATGCCCAGCTTCTCCTGGCTGGCCTGGAACTCGGCAAGCGATTCGAAGGCGGGCAGCGTGAGCTGGCTCGCGCGCAGGAAATCCAGCAGGCTCTCGCGCCGGCCCGCACTTTCGGCCAGGACCAGCACGCGATGCGAGCTGCGCCCGACGTGGTACTTGAACTCCTTGAGCGGGTCTTCGGCCCCGCGCACCACGGACATGTTCGGCAGCCGCCGGAACTCGGCATAGCCTTCTTCCTGCGGCACCGACTTCAGCGCCAGCTGCGCGTGCTCGTTCGCGCGCACGAAGAACTGCTCGCTGCTCAGGAACAGGGCCTCGGGCGGCAGCACCGGCCGCTCCGGGTCGCCCTGCACCAGCCGGTAGCGGTCGCGCGTGTCCTGCCAGAAGCGCTGGAACGCGGGCTCCAGGTCGCCGTGCAGCACCACGCTGGACTGCGCGCCCAGGTAGTCGAAGACGGTGGCCGTCTCCTCGAAGAAGAGGGGCAGGTAGTACTCGATGCCGGCCGTGGCGACGCCGTTGCCCATGTCCTTGTAGATGCGGCTCTTGGTCGGGTCGCCTTCCAGCAGCTCGCGCCAGCGGCTGCGGAAGCGCGCCCGCGCCTCGTCGTCCATGGGGAACTCGCGGCCGGGCAGCAGGCGCACCTCGGGCACGGGATAGAGGCTGCGCTGCGAGTCCGGGTCGAAGGTGCGGATCGAGTCGACCTCGTCGTCGAACAGGTCGACGCGGTAGGGCACCGGCGAACCCATGGGGAACAGGTCGATCAGGCCGCCGCGCACCGCGTACTCGCCGGGGCTCACCACCTGCGTGACGTGGTTGTAGCCCGCCAGCGTCAGCTGCGCCTTGAGCTTTGCCTCGTCGAGCTTCTGCTGCACGCGGAAGTGGAAGGTGTAGCCCGCCAGGAAGGCCGGCGGCGCCAGGCGGTACAAGGCCGTGCTCGCGGGCACCAGCACCACGTCGGCTTCGCGCTGCAGGATGCGCCACAGCGTCGCCAGGCGCTCGCTGATCAGGTCCTGGTGCGGGGAGAAGGTGTCGTAGGGCAGCGTCTCCCAGTCCGGGAAGAGCGCGCAGCGCAGCTGGGGGGCGAAGAAGGCGATCTCTTCCAGCAGGCGCTGGGCATCGTTGGCGTCGGCCGTGACGATGGCGGTGAGCTTGCCCTCGCCGAGCTCGCGCTGGCCCAGCCGGGCGAGCAGCAGCGCATCGGCCGAGCCGACGGGACGCGGCAGCGTCATGCGGCGGCCGGATTGAAGCTTGGGTAAATCCATCGGGAGGAAGCGGAAATGCAAAACACCCCCGCGTCGCGAACGAGGGGGTGCGGGAAGATATTACCCCACCCGCAAAGTCCCTTGGGGGCCCTTGCAAGGCGTCAGGAGAGCACAAATTTCCTCATGGCGCCGCCCGTGGTGGCAGGCATAGAATGGACTCGACGGACATGAACGCGAACGCAACTCCTCCCCGTTTCTTCGCACTGATCCCCTGCGCCGGGCACGGCAGCCGCGCCGGCACGGCGGGACCCAAGCAGTACGAGCGTGTCGGCGGCCAGCCCATGGTGTGGCACACGCTGTCGGCCTTTGCCGGCGTGAAGCGCATCGCGCGCACGCTGGTGGTCGTGGCCGAGGGCGACGGCTTCTTCGAACGCAATCCCACCACCTCGGCGCTGGTCGTCCCGTGCGGCGGGCCGACGCGCGCCGCGAGCGTGGCCAATGGCCTGCGCGAGCTGCGCCGTGTCGGTGCGACGGACAACGACTGGGTGCTGGTGCACGATGCGGCGCGCTGCCTCATCACGCCGGAGCTCATCGACCGCCTCATCGACGCCTGCGTGGGCGACGAGGTCGGCGGCCTGCTGGCGCATCCGCTGGCGGACACGCTGAAGATCGCCGAGAACGGCCGGGTCGCCGGCACGATCAACCGCGGCGACAAGTGGCAGGCGCAGACGCCCCAGATGTTCCGCGTCGGCATGCTGCGCCAGGCGCTCGAAGCCGCCGGCGACAAGGTCACGGACGAGGCCAGCGCGATCGAGCACATGGGCCTCAAGCCGCTGCTGGTGGAAGCCGGCGGGCAGAACTTCAAGGTCACGTACCCCGAGGACTTCGCGATGGCCGAAGCGGTCCTCCGCGGCCGCCGCTGATGCAGCTGCGCATCGGCGAAGGCTGGGACACGCACGCCCTGGTGCCCGGCCGCAAGCTGGTGCTGGGCGGCGTCGAGATTCCCCATAAGCGCGGCCTGCTCGGTCACTCCGACGCGGACGCGCTGCTGCACGCCATCACCGACGCGCTCTTCGGCGCGGCGGGGCTCGGCGACATCGGCCGGCACTTCCCCGACACCGACGAACGCTTCCGCGGCGCGGATTCCATGGCGCTGCTGAAGGAGGCTGCGGTGCGCGTGCGGGCGCAAGGCTGGCAGGTCGTCAACGTGGACAGCACGATCGTGGCGCAGGCGCCGAAAATGGCGCCGCACATCGAAGCCATGCGCGCGCGCATCGCGCAGGCGCTGGAGATCGCGCCCGGCCAGGTGAACGTGAAGGCGAAGACCGCCGAGAAGCTCGGCCCCGTCGGCATGGGCCACAGCATCGAGGCGCGCGCCGTCGTGCTGCTGTCGGCTCAGTAGCTGATCACCAGCTGCAGCGCGTCGGAATAGCTGCCCACGCGCAGGTCCTGCCGTGGCGGGATGCGCGCGTAGATCGTGGTTGGTACGGAGGCGCGGCGGTGGTCGCTGGGGTTCGCTGGCGCGAAACCCAGCCTACGGGAACCGCGGAGCGCGGCGCTCAGGCCGCGGGCGTCTCGGACGCTTCCGGCGCGCGCGTGGGCCGGTGCTCGGAGCCGCCCGGCACGGGCGGCATCATCCGCGGCCGCTGCAGCTTGATGTGCGCCGCGAGCCCGCCCGACGTGGTGTTCGCGAGGGCGAAGATGCCGCCCATGCGCTGCACCGTCTTGTCCACGATGGCGAGGCCCAGGCCCGCACCCGTGGCCGCCGTGCGCGCCGCATCGCCGCGGAAGAAGGGCTTCACCAGGTTCGGCAGCGCGTCGGGCGACACGCCCATGCCGTGGTCGCGCACCTTCAGCAGCACCCACTCGTTGCGGGCGCGCGCGGCGATGTCCACCGTGGCCACGCCGGTCTCGGGCGTCTTGCCGTAGCGGCGCGCGTTCTCCAGCAGGTTGGAGACGACGCGCGCAAGTTCCACTTCGTCGGCCAGCACCTGCAGGTTCTTGGGCATGTCCACGGTGACCTTGATGTCGCCGTGGTCCTCGATGGCGTACATGCACGCCTCGATCACGTCGTTCAGCACCACGGGCTTGAGCTCCGCGTGGTCCGGCCGCGCGTAGTCGAGGAACTTGTCGATGATGGCGTCGAGCTGGTCGATGTCGGCGGCCATGTGCTCGCGCGCATCCGGGTCCACCACGCTCATCTCGGTTTCCAGGCGCAGGCGCGCGAGCGGCGTGCGCAGGTCGTGCGAGATGCCGGCGAGCATGACGGCGCGGTCCTGCTCGATCTTGGCGAGCTGCTGCGCCATGCGGTTGAAGCCGATGTTGACCTCGCGGATCTCGCTGGTCACCGCCTTCTCGTCGAGGCGGCTCGCATCGAAGTCGCCGTCGCGCACGCGGCTCGCGGCGAAGGACAGCTGCTTCAGCGGCCGGTTGATCAGCCGCGCGATCACCGCCGCCCCGGCCAGCGACAGCGCCGCCGCCGTGATCAGCCACACCAGCCAGGTCTTGCCGCCCACCTGGGAGAACTTGGTGCGGTCCATCAGCATCCAGTAGTCGTCGCGGTCGATCTTGAATCCGATCCACAAGCCCTCGTCGCCGTTCACGGAACTCGCCATGACCGTGCCGCTGCCCAGCCGGCTGACCAGTTCGTCGACGATGCGCCGGTCCATCGCGCTGCCGGCGAGCGGCGCGTAGCGGTCCTTGGGTTCGCGCGGCAGGATGCGCACGCCTTCCTGGTCGGCGAGGGTCTTGATCAGGGACACGCGGGCGATCGGGTCCGCATGCACCAGCGCCGCGCGACTGAGGTTCACGAGCGAGGCGATCTGCTGCGCCGTCTGCACCGCGCGCGGCTCGAACTCCAGCGCGCGGAAGGTCTGCAGCCAGGCGACGATGGAGCCGATCAGCAGCAGCGAGAGCAGGAAGAAGGTGCGCCAGAACAGCGACAGGCCCAGGCGGGGGCGCATCTCCAGTGGCGCCGGCGCCGTCTCGAGCGGCGCCGGGCTGGTCTGTTCGAGCTGGGTCACGACGGAACGGATCATGACGGGAATGACGGGTACTGCAGGGTCATTGCGTCATTGGAGCGCAGCGCGACCGTTTTGTCATGCGCCGCGCCCCGCAGGCACGTCAACCCGCGCCGTCCGGGACGAACACGTAGCCCACGCCCCACACCGTCTGGATGTAGCGCGGGGACGCCGGGTCGGCTTCGATCAGCTTGCGCAGGCGCGAGACCTGCACGTCCAGGCTGCGGTCGAAGGGCTCGAACTCGCGGCCGCGCGCCAGCTGCGCCAGCTTCTCGCGGGACAGCGGCTGGCGCGGGTGGCGCACCAGCGCCTTGAGCATGGCGAATTCGCCGGTGGTGAGCGGCAGTTCCTCGCCGTTCTTGCGCAGCGTGCGGGCGCCGAGGTCGAACGCGAAGGGACCGAAGCTCACGACCTCGTTCTCGGAGGAGGGCGCGCCGGGCGCTTCCTGCGCGGGGCGGCGGCGCAGCACCGCGTGCACGCGGGCCAGCAGCTCGCGCGGGTTGAAGGGCTTGCCCAGGTAATCGTCGGCGCCGACTTCGAGGCCCACGATGCGGTCCACGTCCTCGCCCTTGGCGGTGAGCATGATGATCGGCGTGCGGTCGTTGGCCGCGCGCAGGCGCCGGCAGATCGACAGGCCGTCCTCGCCCGGCATCATCAGGTCCAGGACGATCAGGTCCGCGGTCTCGCGAAGCATCAGCCGGTTCAGTGCCTTGCCGTCCTCGGCCAGGATCACCTCGAAGCCTTCCTGGGTGAGGTAGCGGCGAAGCAGGTCGCGGATGCGCGCGTCGTCGTCCACCACCAGGATCTTGTCGGTCCGTGCTGCAGCTTGGGTCATGGGTCTCCAGTCAGCCAATTTGTAACAGCGCCGATTCTGAACGGCGAAATCGCGATTTCCGGGTTTTCCCCCGTCCTTTTTCCCCGTGTTACAAATGTTGCCCCGACCGTGGCCCGTTGACAAGGGGGGCGGTGAACGAGGGGACGGCCGGGCCGTTCTACTCTGCATGAAGTACCTTGCGGCCGTGTTCGCCCTGGCGGGCGCCGCGGCATCCGCGGCCCCGCCGCCGCCCCATCCGGCCCTGGTGGCGCCCGACCTGCGGCAGGCGCTGCAGCAATACCATCGCGATGGGGCCTCCGGGCCCCGGCAGCTGACGCCCGTGGAGCGGGCGCAGCTGCGCCGCCAGCTGTCCGAGTACGGGCCGCCGCCCCGGCCCGAGGACGGCCCCGGCCGCGGCCGCAACGCTGATCCCCCGAGAAGAAAGGAACCATGACGAGAACGAAAACGATGCTGGCCGGCTGCGCGCTGGCCGCCGCCGCCCTGGCCGCCCCGGCGCAGGTGCTGCCCCCGCCCCAGAACGTGCTGCAGCTGCAGACGACCGGCACGGTGGAAGTGCAGCAGGACCTGCTGCAGATCACGCTCAGCACCGCGCGCGACGGCACCGACCCGGCGCTGGTGCAGTCCCAGCTGCGGACGGCGCTCGACGCCGCGCTCGCCGAGGCGAAGCGCAACGCGCAGCCCGGGCAGATGGACGTGCGCACCGGCAATTTCGCGATCTACCCGCGCAACAACCGCGAAGGGCGCATCAGCGGCTGGACCGGCACGGCGGAACTGGTCCTCGAAGGGCGCGACTTCCCCCGCATCACGCAGACGGCCGGGAAGATCCAGACCATGACGCTCGCCGGCGTGAGCTTCGGCCTGAGCCGCGAGCAGCGGGCGAAGGTGGAGACGGAGGCGCAGGCGCAGGCCATCGAGCGCTTCAAGGCCAAGGCCGGCGAGCTGGCCAAGGCCTTCGGCTTCTCGGGCTACACGCTGCGCGAAGTGTCGGTGAACACGAACGAGCCGGGCTTCCAGCCGCGCATGCGCATGCAGGCCATGGATGCGAAGGTCGCGTCGGCCGAAGCGGTGCCGGTGGAGCCCGGCAAGAGCGCGGTGACGGTGATGGTCTCGGGCTCGGTGCAGCTGCGCTGACGCGCATCGCTGGGTTCAGTCCGACAGGCCGCGGTGCGGCGCGCGGCTAAGCTGCTCCGCATGCCAGCGCTCCTGACCGAAGCCGAACAGGATCCGGCCGCCGCGCATGGCGCGGCGCCGGAGTGGTTCATCGTCATGAACCGCGGCTCCGGCGCCGCCGAGAAGGACGAAGTGCGGCGCACGATCGAGGCCGAACTCGAAGCCGCCGGCCGTCCCCATCGCTTCGTGCCCGTCGCCCCCGGGGAGATCGTCGCCGCGTGCCAGGAGGCAGCGCGGCTCGCGCAGGAGCACGGCGGCATCCTCGTCGCCGCCGGTGGCGACGGCACGATCAATTGCGCGGCGCAGGCGGCACTGACCGTGGGTTGCCCGCTGGGGCTCATCGCGCAAGGCACCTTCAACCTGTTCGCTCGCCAGCTGGGCCTGCCGCTCGACGCCGCGGAGGCCACGCGCGCGCTGCTGCGCGCTTCGGCCGAGAACGTGCAGGTGGGCTGGGCGAACCAGCGCGTCTTCCTCGTGAATGCGTCGCTGGGGCTCTATCCCAAGCTGCTCGCCGACCGCGAGGCGGTCAAGCAGAAGCTGGGGCGCCGCCGCTGGATCGCGATGCTCGCCGCGCTCAAGAGCCTGCTGGACTGGCGGCTGAAGCTCGTGCTCGACGTGGAGATGGATGGCGAGCTGCGCCAGCTGCGGACGGCAAGTGTCTTCATCGGCAACAACCGCCTGCAACTGCAACGCGTCGGCATCGAGGACGAGGTGGTGCAGCAGGTGGGGGACGGGCGCCTGGCGTGCGTGATCGTGCAGCCGCTGTCCACCTGGGCCAAGCTGCGGATGGCGGCGGCGGCGCTGGTCGGCAAGCTCGGCGAGGACCACCAGGTGCACAGCTTCGCCCTGCGCTCGCTCACCGTCGGCACGCGCAACGCGAAGCGCCTGAAGGTGGCCACCGACGGCGAGGTGCAATGGATGCAGCTGCCGATCCGCATCACGGTCGCGCCGAGGCCTTTGCGCGTGATGCTCCCTCCCGAAGAAGAAAGGCTGCCGCCGCGATGACCGTCCTGCTGCACATCTCCGACACGCATTTCGGCACGGAGGAGCCGCCCGTCGTGGCGGCCCTGCAGGCCCTGGTGCGCGAGCAGCAGCCGGACGCGGTGATCCTGAGCGGCGACATCACGCAGCGCGCGCGCAGCGCGCAGTTCGCCGCGGCGCGCCAGTTCTGCGATTCGCTCGGCGTGCAGCGGCTGCTCACGCTGCCGGGCAACCACGACATCCCGCTCTACAACGTGGTGGCGCGCCTGTTCTCTCCGTACGGCGGCTACAAGGCCTGCTTCGGCGACGAGCTGGAGCCCGAGCTGGAGTTCGGCGACGTGCTGGTGATCGGCGTGAACACCACGCGGCCCGAGCGGCACAAGGACGGCGAGGTGTCGGCGGCGCAGATCAACCGCGTGGTGAAGCGCCTGCACGGCGCCCGGCCCGAGCAGCTGCGCGTGGTGGTGACGCACCAGCCGGCCTGCGTGATGCGGCCGGAGGACGAGAAGGACCGCCTGCACGGCGGCGAGGCGGCCGTGCAGGCCTGGGCGCGCGCGGGCGCCGACCTCGTGCTGGGCGGGCACATCCACCTGCCGTTCGTGAGCGACCTGTGCGCGCGGGCCGAGACGGCGACCACGCGCCCGCTCTATTGCGTGCAGGCGGGCACGGCCCTGTCGCACCGCGTGCGGCACGGCTCGCCGAACTCGGTGAACGTCATCCGCTGGTCACCCCCGGCCAACGGCGATGCGCGCCAGGTGCGCGTGGAGCGCTGGGACTACGACCTGGCGGACAGCCGCTTCGAGCTGACGCATCCGTACGAGCTTGCGCTTGGGGAATGAACGCCGTTCGCGGCTGGCTTCGTAGGCTGGGTTGCGCGTATGCGCACCCCAGCGATGCGCCCGACCGCTGGGGTTCGCTGGCGCGAAACCCAGCCTACGGTTCGGCGCGTCATGATTGCGCCGCGCCCCGAGCCGCGGCTTACTGCGCGGCCCAGCCCCCGTCCATGTTCCACGCCACCCCGCGTACGTTCTTCCCCGCCTCCGAGCAGAAGAACACCGCGAGCTCGCCCAGCTCCTCGGGCGTGGTGAACTGCAGCGACGGCTCCTTCTCGGCCAGCAGCTGCTTCTTCGCTTCCTCGTTGGAGATGCCGGCCGCCGCCGCACGCGCGTCCACCTGCTTCTGCACCAGCGGCGTCAGCACCCAGCCGGGGCAGATCGCGTTGCAGGTGATGCCGGTGGGCGCCGTCTCCAGCGCCGTGACCTTGGTGAGGCCCACGATGCCGTGCTTGGCCGCGACATAGGCCGACTTCTCCGCCGAAGCGACCAGGCCGTGCACCGAGGCCACGTTGATGATGCGGCCCCAGTTGGCCTTCTTCATCGCCGGCAGCGCCAGGCGCGTGGTGTGGAAGGCGCTGGTGAGGTTGATGGCGATGATGGCGTCCCAGCGCTCGGGCGGGAAGTCCTCCACCTTGGCGACGTGCTGGATGCCGGCGTTGTTGACGAGGATGTCGACGCGGCCGAAGGTCTCGGCGGCGTAGTGCATCATGGCCTCGATGTCCGCGGGCTTGCTCATGTCGGCGCCGTGGTAGCCGACCTTCACGCCCAGCGCGGCCACTTCGGCCTTGGGCCCTTCGGCATCGCCGAAGCCATTGAGCACGATGTTGGCGCCCTGGCGGGCGAGGGACTTGGCGATGCCGAGGCCGATGCCGCTGGTGGAGCCTGTGACGAGGGCGGTCTTGCCTTTCAGCATGTTCTCTCTCCGGGATGATTTAGGATGACGTGAAACACCGAGCGTAATCGCCCGGACCCCGCGCGCGCATCCATGACCGTCCCTACGCTGAACTACGTAACGTGTCCCGACACGGCCGGCAGCCACCGCATGGCGTACTGGCTGTGGGGCGCCGCGGATGCGCCGCACGCCATTGTGTGCGTGCACGGCCTCTCGCGCCAGGGACGCGACTTCGACGTGCTGGCACGCTCGCTGGTGGAGGCGAGCCCGCATCCGCTGCGCGTCGTCTGCCCCGACGTGGTGGGCCGCGGCCGCAGCGACTGGCTGGCCGATGCCATGGGGTACGGCCAGCCGACCTACGTCTCCGACATGCTGCACCTGCTGCAGGACCTGCAGGCCACCGCGCCCGTCGCCACCCTGGACTGGGTGGGCACGAGCATGGGCGGCCTGATCGGCATGGGCATCGCGGCGGTGCCCCGCGCGCCGCTGCGCCGGCTGGTGCTGAACGACGTCGGTCCCGCCATCGAGTGGAGCGCCCTGCAGCGCATCGGCACGTATCTCGGGAAGACGGGCAAGTTCGAGTCGGTGCAGCAGGCAGCGGACGCCATGTGGGCGGTGTCGCAGGGCTTCGGGCCGCACACGCCCGGGCAGTGGCTGGCGCTGTCGCAGGCCATGGTGAAGCCGCTGCCCGCCGGCGGCTTCACGCTGCACTACGACCCGGCCATCGCCGTGCCTTTCCGGGCGCTCGACGAGAAGATGGCCATCGCGGGCCAGGCCGCCCTCTGGCAGCTGTACGACGCGATCCGCGCCGAGACGCTGCTGCTGCGCGGCGCCACGTCGGACCTGCTGTCGCGCGCCACCGCCCAGGAGATGCAGCGCCGCGGCCCGAAGGCGCGGCTGGTCGAATTCGCCGGGGTCGGCCACGCGCCGACCCTCATCGCACAGGAGCAGGTGGACGCCGTGGCGTCCTTCCTGCTCGCCAAGGATTCCGCTTCCCATGAAAAGCCACGCAGCGGAACAGGGTGACACCGCCACGGCGCTTCCGGACCTGGTCGCCGCCGTCGAGCAGGCGCTGCCGCAGCAGGCCAACGCGCTCGCGCGCGCCCGCGCCTTCGCCGAGCCGCTGATCGCGGCCGAGACGCTGGAGACGGGCGAGAACACGCTGGCCCACGCCGACGCCGTCGCCGCCATCCTCAAGTCCATGGGCGGCTCGGAGGCCATGCAGGCCGCGAGCTACCTGGTGTACGCCTGGGCGCACCTGAACAAGCCGCAGGAAGTCATCACCAAGGCTTTCGGCGAGAGCTACGCCGCGCTCGCGGCCGAGACGACGAAGCTGGTGCACGTGCAGCGGCAGGCGCGCGACGCGGACGACACGCTGCCCCTGCAGGACCACCGCCGCGAGCAGACGGAGAACGTGCGCAAGATGCTGCTCGCGTTCTCGCGCGACCTGCGCGTCGTGATGCTCCGGCTCGCGTCGCGGCTGCAGACCCTGCGCTACTACGCCGCGACCAAGCAACCCGTGGCAGCCGCCGTGGCACGCGAGGCGCTGCAGGTGTTCGCGCCCCTGGCCAACCGGCTGGGCATCTGGCAGGTGAAGTGGGAGATGGAGGACCTGGCCTTCCGCTTCCTCGAGCCGGACACGTACAAGCAGGTCGCGCGCTGGCTGGACGAGAAGCGCGTGGAGCGCGAGCAGTACGTGGAGCAGCTGCGCAGCCAGCTCGAAGCGGACCTGCGCGCGCAAGGCATCCAGGCGCAGGTGCACGGGCGCCCGAAGCACATCTACAGCATCGTCAAGAAGATGCGCGGCAAGTCGCTGGACTTCGAACAGGTGCTGGACGTGCGCGCGCTGCGGGTGATCGTGCCCGACGTGAAGGATTGCTACGCGGCGCTCGCGTGGGTGCACGAGCGCTTCTCGCCGATCCTCGAGGAATTCGACGACTACATCGCCAGGCCCAAGCCCAACGGCTACCAGTCGCTGCACACCGTGGTGCGCGACGCGGCGGGTCGACCCATCGAGATCCAGATCCGCACGCAGAAGATGCACGAGCACGCCGAGCACGGCGTCGCCGCGCACTGGGCGTACAAGGAAGCCGGCCACAAGGGCTATGCGGGCGTGAGCGCCAGCGCGGTGTACGACACCAAGATCGCCGTGCTGCGGCAGCTGCTCGCCTGGGAGCGCGACCTGGCCGGCTCGGTGGAAGGCCTGTTCGAGGACCGCATCTACGTGCTCACGCCGCAGGCCGCGATCGTGGAGCTGCCGCAGGGCGCGACGCCGGTGGACTTCGCGTACACGGTGCACACGAGCCTGGGGCACCGCTGCCGCGGCGCGCGCGTCGACGGCGCGATGGTGCCGCTGAACACGCAGCTGAAGAACGGGCAGACGGTGGAGATCGTCGCGGCCAAGGAGGGCGGCCCGTCCCGCGACTGGCTGAACCCGGAGCTGGGGTTCCTGGCCAGCAACCGCGCGCGCGCCAAGGTGCGCTCGTGGTTCAACGAGCAGCTGCGCCACGAGACGGAAGGCCGCGGGCGCGAGCTGGTGGAAAAGCTGTTGCAGCGCGAAGGCAGGACGGCGATCAAGCTGGAGGAACTCGCGTCGCAGCTCGGGTTCAAGTCCGCCGAGGACCTGTTCTTCGTCGTGGGCAAGGACGAATTCTCGCTGCGCACCATCGAGCAGCTGCTGCATCCGCACGCGCCCCTGCCCAGCGAGGACGAGGTGCTGGCGAAGAAGCTGCGCGGCACGCCGTCGAAGTCGCCCAAGGGCGGCGTGCTGGTGGTGGGCGTCGACTCGCTCATGACGCAGCTCGCCAAGTGCTGCAAGCCGGCGCCGCCGGACGCGATCAGCGGCTTCGTCACGCGCGGCAAGGGCGTGAGCATCCACCGGCGGGACTGCTCCAGCTTCCGCGAGATCGCCGCGCGCAGCCCGGAGCGCGTGATCGAGGTGGAGTGGGGCAAGTCCAAGGGCGAGGCGGCCGTCTACCCGGTGGACGTGGCGATCGAGGCGCTGGACCGGCAGGGGCTGCTGCGCGACATCTCCGAAGTGTTCGCCAAGGAGAAGATGAACGTCGTCGGCGTGCAGTCGCAGACCGTGAAGGGCATCGCCTGGATGACGTTCACCGTGGAGATCGCGGACTCGCAGCGCCTGGCCAGGGTGCTGGGCACGGTGCGCGAGGTGGGCGGGGTGCGATCCGCAAGGCGCCGCTGAGGGCGGGCGCATGGCGAGGCTGTGGCCGCTGCCGCTGCTCGCCGGGCTGCTGCCGGTGGTGGCCGACCGCGGTTGCCTGGGTCCTCTCGGTGCGCGAGGGGACCATCCCCGACTGCAATCCTTTCCTGGAAGGCTGCGTGTCCATCAGCCGCTCGGCGCGCCACGGGCTCGCGAACGTGCTGTTCCGCGCGATCGTGATGCCGGCTGCGCCGCTGCAGGCGGTTTGCTGGATGCTGGCGCCGGCCTGGCTGGCTTCGCTGGGCGTGCCGCGCGACCGCTGGCTGCGCGCGCTGCCGGCGCTGGGCATCGCGGCAGGCAGCGCGCTGGTGCTGTACGCCAGCTTCCTGGGCGTGGAAGGCGAGGGCTACCGCAACGTGCGGCGGTATGCGACCCCGCTGTATTTCGGCATCACCTGCATCTGCATGCTGGTGGTGGCGCAGCACGCCAGGCACGCGCACGCGCGCGGCGTCGGGCGCGCGTTGCTGCTGGTGTGCCTGTGCCTGCCCCTGCTGGGGCTGGTGCACGTGTTCGTGCCGCTGGTGCTTTCCACCGAGGCGCAGCGCGACGCCCTGGAGAACGTGACCGAGTGGTGGGGCGGCGCGATCTTCACCACCTTCTTCCTCGCGCTCGGCTGGGGCTGGCGGCGCACCGGCACACGCCTGCGGATCGAAATCGATGCGAGCCGCTGAGGACGGCGCAAAAGTGCTGCTAGAATAGCGGGCTCAACGACAGGCGCGTAGCTCAGCTGGTTAGAGCACCACCTTGACATGGTGGGGGTCGTTGGTTCGAGTCCAATCGCGCCTACCAATTCGAAGGCCCGGAAAGTCCAGTGAATGCTGGGTTTTCCGGGCCTTTCTTCCTGGGGCCCACGCATGCCTCAGCCGCGGCACCTTTACGAAGGAGAGACCGCTTCTTCACCGTCGGGACCTAGCATCGGCCTCGCATGCCATGCAGCCGTCAGGCGCCTCCTGACCTGCGAAGTCCCGTGCAGTGCGTGCGACCGTTCCAGGAGGTACCCGTGGCCAAGCGCGATCGCGACGCAGCGGCGTCCGTCCTGGTCGTCTACCGGCTCGTGGCCAGCCCCGTCCTGCGCGACGAGCATCGGTCCGCGAAGATCCTCGGAGCCCTCGCGCGGATGGAGCTGGGCCCGGTGAGTTGCGCGTGGTTCTCCCGGCGCACCGGGCTCGCGCCGGACGCAGCGCGTGCGCTGCTCGAGGACATCTGCCGGCAACGGTGCGCGCAGCGCATCGAGGTGGCGTGGATGGACTCCGCGCCGGCAGGCGAGGAACCCTCCCGTTCCAGCTGGTTCGACCTGCTCGAGCTGGAGGGTGGCGAGACGCACCGCAGCGGCCGCTTGCAGCGTGTCTTCCAGTTCATCCGTCGAACGCTGGGGTAACGACCCACTTGCGCCACCGAGGTGTCCGCCGCGGCGGGGAGGGACGGCCGCGCCAGTAGGACCTAGGTCCAATGGGGCGGTGCACCCCTGCCTCCGAATAATGCGGACGTCACCTCTTCCGCGGAGAACCCCATGCAAAGACGCCAGATCCTCTTCGTCGTCCCGGCACTCCTCGTGGCCAGCGCCGGCGCCCTCGCCCAGGGTGACAAGGGCACCAAGCAGATGGAGATCAAGACGAAGTCCATGCAGGCGCTGGAGGACTTCTACAAGGCCGATCCCAAGCTGAAGGACGCGGTCGCCAGGGCGCCGGGCTATGCGGTCTTCACCACCTACGGCATCAGCTTCGGCCTCGGCGGGGCCGGGGGCCGGGGCGTCGCCCACGACAACGCCTCGAAGAAGGACACGTACATGAGCATCGCGCAGGCAAGCGCCGGCGTGCAGCTGGGCGCGTCCGACACGCGCTACCTGTTCGTCTTCGACAGCCCCAAGGCCGTGAACGACTTCATCGACAAGGGCTGGGACGCCTCGGCCAGTGCCGCCGCAGGCGCGGGCGCGGGCGGCAGTGCCGCCAACGTCGGCGCGGGCGCGGGCAACGTGCAGGGCGGCAAGTTCTATGCGCTCACCAAGGGCGGCCTGCAGGCCGGGGCCGCGGTGTCGGGGCTCAAGGCGTGGAAGGACAAGGACCTGAACTGAGGTCCGGCGCCTGGCGCATGGCCCGCCGCCCTTGACCTTCGTCAATGGCGGCGAGGCGCAAGCGGTCGATGCTCGGAGTTCTCGGAGGAGCACGCCATGATGTGGGACGGCTGGGGTGGTGGATACGGCTACGGCATGGCCTGGTTCGGGCTGATGCATCTCTTCTGGTGGCTGCTGCTCATTGCGGGCGGTGCGGCGCTGGTGCGCTGGATCTTCCGTGCCGGCGGCGGCGCCCACCATCGCGGGCACGATCGTGCCGTGGCGATCCTGCGCGAGCGCTATGCCCGCGGCGAGATCGACAAGGGCGAGTTCGATGACCGGCTGCGCAACCTGAAGGACTGACGCTCGGGCGGGCTTCCCCGTGCTGCGCTACTCGCCTGCCAGCCAGCGGTAGGTCTGCAACACCCGTCCCTGGTCGCCGAGCAGCCACAACAGCGTTCCCGTCAGTGAGTCGAGGGCAGTCTCGCTGCGCTGCTGATCCAGCTCATCGATCGTGTCCTGCCACTCCGCCTCGTCCCAGGAGCGGCCCGCCAGCAGTTCGGCGTGCAGGCGCCGGATTTCCTCGGCTTCGTCCTCGGTCGCGGCCTGGAAGATGCGCGGCAGGTGCGGGTCCGGCGTGGAGAAGACGATGCCCGGGATGGTGGAGCGGGGTTCCACGCCGAGCCCCAGAGGCACCCGGAATTTCTGCAATGCGGCCATCAACGCTTCGTCCACGGAACGTGCTGCCTGCCTGTCGGAGTGGAACACGCTCGTCATCTGCCTGACGGCGTCGAAGTAGTGGTACGGCGGCCGGAAGCAGGCGTGCTGCTCCATCGCTGCCTCTGCGAGGGCAAGCGCTTCACGCTCGAAGGTTTCCGCGGAAACCTGCGGCAACCCACCGGCTGGTGCGCTGGGGATGCTCCACGCCGGCTGCATCTCTGCCAAGGCATGGTGGATCGCGCGCTTCGCCGCCAGCCGCTTTGCCTCTGGCACAGGCTCGAGTGCCCGGGACTTCAGGAGATCGCCGGGCGTGATGGCTTGCGCCGGCCTTGCGCGGCTCATGAGTCCCGCTGCGCCGAGCGCCTCCGCGACGAGCTGCGAGCAAAAGCGTCCTGGATCGTCCGAGGCCCTGCAGAACGGTGCAACCGCTCCCAACGCGCCCCGAACGGAATACGGCCGGTACACGAGGGAGCGGGCGACCTTCGACGCGTGCAGCAGTTGGTCGTGCGCAGCGGCAATGGGGCGGCGGACCTCCACCGCCGAATCCGCCGCATACACGAAGGAGCGCACGTGAAGCCTGCGAACTCCCTGGTCGACCGCCTCGACGATGAAGCCCCCTCCCACGTGGATCGCAGCATGGCTTGCGGAGCTGAGGGTGAAGGCCCGTATGCCGAGGCTGACCAGGCTCCTGCCCCTGGTGACGACCACGTCGCCTGGTTGAAGCTTCGTCGGATCCAGCACGCATGCGGTTCCGGTGTCGCCCGGAAGAACCGAGGAACGAAGGAACCTGCTTGCGGCACGCATGGGGAGGTTCTCCAGTGTCCAGGGGGACATGTTCGCGCCCCCAGCCCAGTCGCGGTCGTACGCCACTCGTCCTGCCCGGTCAATCCTCGGGATTTGCTGTTCACGGGCGCGGCGCGGCGCTTCCCCTCGTCCCGATTGGCCGCCGGGGCGCGCAGCGGCAAAGTCGGCTCAGCACCGATCTGCCCCATGCGTTCCCTGCTGGCCGTCCTCCTCTTCCTGCTGGCGCGCGCCGCGCTCGCGGCCGACGCCGCGCCGCCGCAGGAGGCGGTGCTGAGCGTGTGGAACCGGACGGTCGCCGTGTTCCGTTCCGATTTCCTCGGCGTCCCGCCGGCCGATCGCGCGCGGCGGGCGCAGCGCGCGATCGAGGAAACGCTGGCGGGCGGCGGTCCCGGCGAGGTGGGCGTGCAGCAGGTGCCGCAAGGGCGCGTGGTCTCGATCGACGGCAGCATGGTCCTGGTCCTCACCCCGCAGGACGTCGACGTGCTGCGCGGCGAATCGCTGGACCAGGCGACGCGCGGCACGGTGGCCGCGCTCACCCGCGTGATCGCCGAGACGCGCGAGGCCCGCGACCGCGGGCGGCTGCTGCGCGCCGCGGGCTACGCGCTGGTGGCGACCGCGCTCTACGCGCTGGCGATCTGGGGCGTGGTGCGGGTGCGCAGTGCGATGACCGCACGTGCCGCCGCCTGGGTGGAATCCGCCGCCCAGCGCAGCGCGGGGGCGCGCATGTCCCTGTTGCAGGGCCCGCGCGTGCAGCTGGCCCTGCGCTGGTTGCTGCGTGCCGCTTCCTGGGTGCTGCTGCTGGCCCTGACGTACAACTGGCTGGTGTACGTGCTGCAGCAGTTCCCGCGCACGCGCGCGGCCGGCGAGCAGCTCGGCTCCTTCGTGCTGGGCATCGGCGAGCAGATCGGCGGCGGCGTCGTGCACGCCTTGCCGGACCTCGCGGTCGCCGGCGTCATCTTCCTGCTGGCGCGCGGCGCGGTCGGACTGCTCAAGCCCGTGTTCGACCGCGCGGAGCAGGGCACCGGCCAGTTCGGCTGGCTGGACCGCGACCTCGCGCGGCCCACGCGCCGGCTGGTCAACCTGTCGCTGTGGCTGTTCGCGATCGTGATGGCCTATCCCTACCTGCCCGGATCGCAGACGGAAGCGTTCAAGGGCGTCTCGGTCCTCGTGGGCCTGATGGTCACGCTGGGCGGCTCCAGCCTGTTCGGCCAGGCCGCGAGCGGCATGATCCTGATGTACACGCGGACCATGCGCATCGGCGAGTACGTCCGCGTGGGCACCACGGAGGGCACCGTGGTGGGCCTCGGCACCTTCACCACCCGCATCCGCACCGGGCTCGGCGACGAGGTCACGCTGCCCAACGCGCTGGTCATGGGCAGCGTCATCTCGAACTACTCGCGCGCCGCGCAGGGGGCGGGCTACATGGTCGAGACGGGCGTGACCATCGGCTACGACACGGCCTGGCGCGAAGTGGAGGCGATGCTGCTCGAGGCGGCCCGGCGCACGCCCGGCGTGCTGGCGCAGCCCGCGGCGCGCGTGCTGCAGCGGGCGCTGGGAGATTTCTACGTGGACTACCGGCTGGTGTGCCAGGCGATGCCGGAAAACCCGCGCGAGCGCGCCGAGGTGCTGCACACGCTGCATGCCAACGTGCTGGACGTGTTCAACGAACGCGGCGTGCAGATCATGTCGCCGCACTACATGGTGGACCCGGCCGAGCCGAAGATCGTGCCGCCCACGCATGCTGCCGGCCGGCCTCGACCGGCGGTGCATGGATCGTCGGAAAGGAGTATCGCGACGCGCCCTGCCGGTTCGTAGAGTGCCCGGCACACATCGTCGACCCTATCCGTTCATGAAGCACCTCGCCTGCGGCCTCGCCGCGCTCGCCCTCCTGTCTTCCGTCGCTGACGCCGCGATCCAGCCCCTCAGCGTGCTCACGAAGCGCGGCGGCCCCCTGGAGACGGGGACCTACTCCTGCCGCCAGCAGTACAACCAGGCCGGCTACACGTACAAGGTCGTGGAGTTCAACAGCCCCACGCAGTACGCGTGGGTGCATGGCGGCAAGAAGGCCGGCAGCATGAAATACGACACGGGCAGCGGCAAGATCACCTTCACCGGCGGGCCGCTGGGCAAGGGCTTCGAGGCGCACGCCGGGCATCGCGCCGACGGCCAGCCGGTGATCATCCTCGTGGACACCGACCTCGCGCCCAAGGCCGACGCTTACGATTACTGCACGCGCAGGAAGTCCTGAAGCACGCGCGGCGGGCCGGGGAACCGTAAGGGTTCCCCCCCGGCCCGGCCGTGGGGCACCTCCCTAGAATCTGCTGCAACGCAACAGCGTGGGCCGAGATCCGCGCAGAGGAGCCCCGTTCGTGACCAGCAAGAAAGCCAACGGCCAGGCCAAGCCGGCCCAGCGCGTGATCAAGAAGTACCCGAACCGGCGGCTGTACGACACCGACACGTCCACCTACATCACGCTCGCCGAGGTGAAGCAGCTCGTGCTGGACGCCGAGCCCTTCGTGGTGCGCGACGCGAAGACCAACGAGGACCTCACGCGCAGCATCCTGCTGCAGATCATCCTGGAGGAAGAGGCGGGCGGCGCGCCCATGTTCAGCGAGGCCGCGCTGGCCAACATCATCCGCTTCTACGGCCATGCGATGCAGGGCTTCATGGGCAGCTACCTGGAGAAGAACGTCCAGGCCTTCACGGACATGCAGGCGCAGCTCGCCGAGCAGACGAAGAACTTCACGCCCGAGATGTGGATGCAGTTCATGAACATGCCCAACCCGATGACGGGCGGCATGGGGATGTTCGAGAAGATGCAGGAGCAGATGCAGAAGAACACCGAGCAGATGCTCGGCGCATTCGGCATCAAGAAATAGGTCTTTCCGCTTCGGGGACAATACGGGGATGAGCGACCTCCTCGCCCCGGACACCCCTGCCTCTGCCGTGCCCAAGGTGGGCTTCGTCAGCCTCGGCTGTCCCAAGGCCCTGACCGATTCCGAACTGATCCTCACGCAACTGAGCGCCGAGGGCTATGCCACGTCCAAGACCTTCGAGGGCGCGGACCTGGTGATCGTCAACACCTGCGGTTTCATCGACGACGCGGTCAAGGAAAGCCTGGACACCATCGGCGAGGCGCTGTCGGCCAACGGCAAGGTCATCGTCACGGGCTGCCTGGGCGCGCGCGCGGGCGACAAGACCGACAACATGGTCCGCGAGATCCATCCGTCCGTGCTGGCCGTGACCGGCCCGCATGCGACGCAGGAAGTGATGGACGCGGTGCACGCCCACCTGCCCAAGCCGCACGATCCCTTCGTGGACCTCGTGCCGGCCGCGGGCATCAAGCTCACGCCGAAGCACTACGCGTACCTGAAGATCAGCGAGGGTTGCAACCACCGCTGCACCTTCTGCATCATCCCCTCGATGCGGGGCGACCTGGTGAGCCGCCCCATCGGCGACGTGCTGAAGGAAGCGAAGGCGCTGTTCGAAGGCGGCGTGAAGGAACTGCTGGTGGTGAGCCAGGACACGTCTGCCTACGGCGTGGACGTGAAGTACCGCACCGGCTTCTTCGACGGCCGCCCGGTGCGCACGCGCATGCTGGAACTGGTGCAGGCGCTCGGCGAGCTGGCGGAACCGCACGGCGCGTGGGTGCGCTTGCATTACGTGTACCCGTACCCACATGTCGACGAGGTGATCCCGCTGATGGCACGCGGCCTCGTGCTGCCGTACCTGGACGTCCCCTTCCAGCACAGCCACCCCGAGGTGCTGCGCCGGATGAAGCGTCCCGCGAGCGGCGAGAAGAACCTGGAGCGCATCGCGCGCTGGCGCGAGATGTGCCCCGAGCTCGTGGTGCGCAGCACCTTCATCGCCGGCTTCCCCGGCGAGACGGGGGAGGAGTTCCAGCACCTGCTGGACTTCGTGCGCGAGGCGCAGATCGACCGCGCGGGCTGCTTCGCGTACAGCCCCGTGGAAGGCGCCGCCGCCAACGAGCTGCCCGGCATGCTGCCGCAGGAAGTGCGCGAGGAGCGCCGTGCGCGCTTCATGGCCGTGGCGGAGCAGGTCTCGGCCGAGCGCCTGAAGCGCCGCGTGGGCGCGACCATGCAGGTGCTGGTGGACTCGGCCCCGGCGCTCGGCCGCAAGGGCGGTCTGGGGCGCAGCTACGCGGATGCGCCGGAGATCGACGGCACCGTGCGCCTGCTGCCGCCCGCGAAGCTCAGCAAGCGGCTCGCCGTGGGCGAGTTCACGAAGGCGCGGATCGTGGCGACCGAAGGCCACGACCTGATTGCCGAGCCGATCTGACCGCGCTCCCCCGCTCGTCATCCCCGCGGAGGCGGGGACCCAGGGCGTCCATGAAACGGCCCGCAACGCGGGCCTTCTCGAGGGAGCCCTGGGTTCCCGCCTCCGCGGGAATGACGGAAGATCGCAGCGATGCTGCGGAAAATATCTCCAGAAACAACAAAGCCGGCTTGTGCCGGCTTTATGATGCCTCTCGTTGCGAGAGTTGGTGCCCAGGAGAGGACTCGAACCTCCACGATGTTACTCGCTAGTACCTGAAACTAGTGCGTCTACCAATTCCGCCACCTGGGCATTTCAGGAAAAACAAGATTGTACATTAAAAACGTAGAGCGAAACAACGGTGCCGGACTTCTCGACGAGATCGAGGGCGTGGTCCAGGGGCACCGCGATGGCCACGGATACGTGGTCCGCGATGACGGCGAAGCCGACATCTACCTTCCCCCCAACGAGATGCGCGCGGTGCTGCACCGCGACCGCGTGCGGGCCCGCATCGTGCGGCACGACCGCAAGGGCCGGCCCGAAGGGCGCGTCGTCGAGATCATCGAGCGGCCGCCGCATCCCATCATCGGCCGCCTGCTGCACGAAAGCGGCGTCTGGCTCGTCGCGCCCGAAGACAAGCGCTACGGCCAGGACGTGCTGATCCCCAAGGGCGCCACGGGCCTCGCGAAGGCGGGCCAGGTGGTGGTCGTGGAACTCACCGAGCCGCCGAGCCTGTACGGGCAACCCGTGGGGCGCGTGAAGGAAGTGCTGGGCGAGGTCGACGACCCCGGCATGGAGATCGAGATCGCCGTGCGCAAGTACGGCGTGCCGCACGAGTTCTCCGAGGCCTGCATCGCGCAGGCGCGCTCGTTGCCGGACAAGGTGCGCCCGCAGGACCACCGCAAGCGCGTGGACCTCACCGACGTGCCCCTGGTCACCATCGACGGCGAGGACGCGCGCGACTTCGACGACGCGGTGTACTGCGAACCCGCCAAGGTGGGCCGCGGCAAGGGCTGGCGCCTGCTGGTCGCGATCGCGGACGTCAGCAACTACGTGGAGACGGGCAGCCCGCTGGACGTGGACGCCTACGAGCGCGCGACCAGCGTGTACTTCCCGCGCCGCGTGATCCCCATGCTGCCGGAGAAGCTGTCCAACGGGCTGTGCTCGCTCAACCCCGAGGTCGAGCGCCTGTGCATGGTCTGCGACATGCTGATCACGGCCGCGGGCGAGATCCACGCGTACCAGTTCTATCCCGCCGTCATGTACAGCCATGCGCGCATGACGTACACGGAGGTGGCGGCCATCCTGGCGAACACGCGCGGCCCCGAGGCCAACCGCCGCAAGGACCTGGTGCCGCACTTCCTGAACCTGTCGGACGTGTACCGGGCGCTGCTGAAGGCGCGCAACGCCCGCGGCGCGGTGGACTTCGACACGGTGGAAACGCAGATCATCTGCGACGAGAACGGCCGCATCGAGCAGATCGTGCCGCGCGTGCGGAACGACGCGCACAAGCTGATCGAGGAGGCGATGCTCGCCGCCAACGTCTGCTCCGCGGACTTCATCCTGCAGGCGGAGACGCCCGGCCTGTACCGTGTGCACGAAGGGCCGACGCCGGAGAAGAAGGAGATCCTGCGCAACTACCTGAAGGCCATGGGCGTCGGCATGACGATCTCCGACGACCCGTCGCCGGGCGAGTTCCAGAAGATCGCGCTGGCCACCAAGGACCGGCCGGACGCGCAGCAGATCAGCACGATGCTGCTGCGCTCCATGCAGCAGGCGATCTACAGCCCGCACAACAGCGGCCACTTCGGCCTGGCCTACGAGGCCTACACGCACTTCACCAGCCCGATCCGCCGTTATCCGGACCTGCTGGTGCACCGCGTGATCAAGGCGATCCTGGCGAAGGACCGCTACCAGCTGCCGACGCTGCCGACCCCGGGCGAGGCGCACGAGAAGCTGGCGCGGCGCCTCGCCGCGCGCGCGTCGCCGCCCACGCAGCGCCTGCAGCAGAAGGTGAAGGCTTCGCCGCGCGAGATGCAGGCCTGGGAAGCCGCGGGCTTCCACTGCAGCGCCAACGAACGCCGCGCCGACGAGGCCAGCCGCGACGTCGAGGCCTGGCTCAAGTGCAAGTACATGCGCGACCACCTCGGCGAGGAGTACTCCGGCGTCGTGACCGCGGCCACGTCCTTCGGCATCTTCGTCACGCTCGATGCGATGTACGTCGAGGGGCTGGTGCACATCACCGAACTCGGGGGCGAGTACTTCAAGTTCGACGAGGCGCGGCAGGAGCTGCGCGGCGAGCGCACCGGCATCCGCTACGCCATCGGCACGCGCCTGCGCGTGCAGGTGAGCCGCGTGGACCTGGACGGCCGCAAGATCGACTTCCGCCTGGTGCGCGAGGACGAGGAGTTCCTCGCCCGCGCCATGAAGGAGAAGGGCGTCGCGGCCCGCGACGGCGAACCGGCCAAGGCGACCGCCAAGCGCGCCGCCAAGAAGGCGGCCGGGAAGGTCGCGAAGGCGCCCAAGCAGGTGGTGCGCGCCGCCAAGAAGGCGGCCGCGAAGGCCAAGGCGCCGCGCAAGACGCGGCGCTGATCCAACGAGACGAAGAGGAGACACCCCCATGGCAGTCCATTCCGCGGCGACCGGCAAGGTCGCGATCGTCACCGGCGGTGGCACGGGCATCGGCAAGGCGGCCGCATTGGCGCTGCTGGGCGCGGGCTGGCGCGTGGCCCTGGCCGGGCGCCGGGCCGAGCCGCTGCAGGAGGTGGCGAAAGGCTTTCCGAACCAGGCGCTGCCGGTGCCGACCGACATGACCGACCCGGACGCGGTGCGCGCCTTGTTCGACGAGACGGTGAAGGCCTTCGGCCGGGTGGACCTGCTGTTCAACAACGCGGGCCGCGGCCTGCCGGCGAACCCGCTGGAGGACATGTCCGTCGCCGACTGGAAGGCGGTGGTGGATACCAACCTCAACGGCATGTTCTACGGCATCCAGAACGCCTTTCGCGTGATGAAGGCGCAGGACCCCAAGGGCGGCCGCATCATCAACAACGGCTCGATCTCCGCGCATGCGCCGCGGCCGCATTCGATCGCCTACACGGCGACCAAGCACGCAGTCACGGGGCTCACGAAGGCGGCATCGCTGGACGGCCGCCGCTACGACATCGCCGTGGGGCAGATCGACATCGGCAACGCGCTGACGGACCTCGCCGCGCGCATGGCCAAGGGCGTGCCGCAGGCCAATGGCGAGATCGCCGTGGAGCCGCTGATGGACGTGGACATCGTCGGGCAGTCGGTGCTGTACATGGCGAGCCTGCCGCTGGAGGCGAACATCCTGTTCCACACCGTGATGGCGACGAAGATGCCGTTCGTGGGGCGCGGGTAGGGCGCGGTTGTGGCGGATACGAAGACCGCCGTCACGTAGGCTGGGTTGCGCGAAGCGCACCCCAGCAACGTCACGCCACGCGTGACGCCAACCCCGCCGCGGTCAGCGCCTCCCCTACCGGCCACGCATCCGCCGCGGCCCCATGCTGGTACGCCGCGCCGCTGGCGGCATCGAAGCTTCCTTCGCCATTCGCCAGCCGCGCGGCGACCATCCCCGCGAGCACGTCCCCCGTGCCCGCGATCGCGAGCCGCGCATTCCCCGTCGGGTTGATGCGCACGTTCCCGTCCGGCGCGGCGATCACGCTCCCCGACCCCTTCAGCAGCACCACGCATCCGAAGCGCCGCGCCAGGTCTCGCGCGGCAGCGAGGCGGTTCGCCTGCACGTCCGCGGTGCTCAGCTCCAGCAACCGCGCCGCTTCGAGCGGATGCGGCGTGAGCACGGTCTTCGCCCCCCGCCCGCCGCGAGCGGCGAGCTGCGCCTGGAACGACGTGTCGGCCGCGACGGCGTTGAGCGCATCGGCGTCCAGCACCAGCGCATCCGCCGCGAGGGCCCGCGGCATCGCGGCACGCACCGCCTCGCCGCCGCCGCACCCGCAGGCCACGGTCCTGTCCGCGAGATCGAGACTGTCCCACGGACGCACCATCAGGTCCGGCTGCTGCAAATCGAGCGCGGGCGCATCCGCATCGAGGAAACCCACGAACACGCGTCCCGCGCCGTGGTGCAGGGCGGCGCGCGCGCAGAGCAGGGCGGCGCCCGCCATGCCGGGCGCGCCGCCGATCACGGCGACGTCCCCGTAGCTTCCCTTGTGCGTGGCGTGCAGGCGCGCAGTGACCGCGGGCGGCGGGGACAGGTGCGCTGCGGGCGCGCTGCCGTCCCCGCCCACCTGCAGGTCGTCGAACCACACCTGTCCCGCGGCGTCGCGGCCCTTCGCCGTGAACAGGCCCGGCTTCAGCGCGAGCAGCGCCAGCGTGTGGGTGGCGCGCACGCAGGTGGTGGCATCGCCGGTGTCCGCGTTCAGGGCGGAGGGCACGTCGACCGCGAGCACGGGCGCGGGGCCGGCATTCATGCGCGCGATCCACTGCAGCAGCATGCCTTCGGGCTTGCGGGTGGCGCCTATGCCCAGCAGGGCGTCGATGGCCAGGTCGAAGTGTTCCGGCGGCTGCGGGGACGAGGCGACGCCCGCGGCGCGCGCGCGTTGCAGCGAGGCGCGGGCGTCCTCGGGTGCGCGTGCTTCCTCGCCGAGCCAGGTGACGATCGGGTGCTTGCCCCACTGCTTCAGGTGCAACGCGGCTTCGAAGCCGTCGCCGCCGTTGTTGCCGGGGCCGCAGGCGATCCAGATCGTGCGTGCATGCGGCGCCACGGCGAGCGCGAGGCGCGCGACGGCGAGGCCGGCGCGTTGCATGAGGGTGTGCGGGGGGAGCGCCGCGGCGGCGCGCTGTTCGAGGCGGCGGATGGCCGCGACGTCGTGGAGGGGCCAGGGGCGGTCGGGGAGGACGCGCTGCATGGGGGGATTGTGCACGGTGGGGTTCGTTTCACTCACCTTCCGTGGCTTCGCCACGCCACCCTACGAAGAGGGCGCCGCCCGAGAAGAGGGCGCCGCCCGAGAAGAGGGCGCCCGCCCGAGAAGAGGGCGCCCGCCCGAGAAGAGGGCGCCCGCCCGGGTCACGCCGTGAGGCGCTCGACGCCCAGCCCTTCGAGGTCCACCTCCGGCGCCCTGGCTCCCATCAGGTCCGCCACCGCGCGGGCGCTGCCGCAGGCAAGCGCCCAGCCGCTGGAGCCGTGGCCGATGTTGATCCACACGCCGGGGATGCCCGTGGCTCCCAGAACGGGCGGGCCGTCGGGCAGCATGGGCCGCGCGCCTTTCCACTCCTGCACCGCGGCGCCGGTGTTGGCCAGCTGCGCGGCGCCGGGGAACCAGTCGTGCAGCACCTTGTACAGGGTCTGGATGGCCGCCGGCCGCTTGTGGTTCGGCTGGCCGCCGATCTCGGCGCTGCCCGCCACGCGCACGCGGTTGCCCAGGCGCGAGATCGCCACCTTGTAGCGGTCGTCCATGACGCCGCTGCGCGGGGCATTCAGCGGCTCGCGGATCGGGGCGCTGATGGAGTAGCCGTGCACGGCCGCGAGCGGCACGCGCAGGCCGACCGGCCTGAGCAATTGCGCGGACGCCATGCCGCTGCACACCACCACCGCGTCGAAGCGCTGCGTGACGGGCACGGCATCGTCGCCGCGCGTGATGCGCAGCACCGTCGGTTGCGCGGTGTCCAGCGGCGCCACCGAGCAGTTGAACTCGAAGCGCGCGCCGAGCGCCTGCGTCTGGTTCTTCAGCAGCAGCGCGAACTGGCGGCAGTTGCCGACCTCGTCGTCGGGCAGGTGGATCGCCCCGGCGAAGTCCGTGTCGGGATTCAGCGCGGGCTCCAGCGTGCGCGCCGTCGCGGCGTCGACCTCCTGGAACTTGACGCCCGCGTCGCGCAGCACCTGCAGCCCGGGCTGCACCAGCTTGCGGTCCTTCTCCGAGCGCAGCAGCACCATGTAGCCCTGCGAGCGGTCGTATTCGAGCTGCAGGTCCTCGGTAAGGCGCCCGAGGCGCATGCGGCTGTAGAAGGCCAGGCGCTGCAGGCGGGAGCGGTTGGCGAGGTAGGTCTCGAGGTCGCACGCGCGGCGCCAGCGCATCATCCAGCGCACCTCGTGCGCGGCGAGCGGCCAGCACACGCGCACCGGCGCATGGCGGCTGAACAGGTAGCGGGCGACCTTGCCGGTCATGCCGGGAGCGGCCCAGGGCGTGACGTAGCCGGGCGCGACCACGCCGGCGTTGGCAAAGCTGGTTTCGAGCGCGGCGGCGCCGTGTCTTTCGAACACGGTCACCTCATGGCCGTCGGCGGTCAGCTCGTACGCTGTGGTCACGCCGATGATGCCGGCGCCCACGATGGCGATTTTCATCAGTTCGGGGAAGCGGAAGACAGCAGATGTTCGATCTGCAGCGAGAGGTTCAGGATCGTATCGTCGCGCATTGCACCATGCCACGCCATGAGGCCCACCGGCAATTCGTCCGGCGCGTGGCAGGGCAGCGACAGCGCGCAGCCGTCCAGCATGTTGACGACGCTGGTGTTGCGCAGCAGGAGGGCGTTCGTCCGGAAGAAGGCCTCGTCGCGTTCGGCGCCGGGGGCGACGTCCGCGATCGCGGGCGCGACCATGGGAACCGTGGGCGACAGCACGGCGTCGTAGCCCGCCAGCGCGGACTCGACCTCGGCGATCCAGGCGGTGCGCGCCTGGTGCAGCTCCACGTACTCCCAGGCCTTCATGTTCGCGCCGCGCTCGATGCGCAGGCGCACGCGCGGGTCGTAGCGGCTGCCCTGCTGCTCCAGCAGGCGGCGATGCCAGGCATAGCTCTCCGCCGCGGTGAAGCCGCCGGTGGACTGGATGGTGCCCAGGTCCTGGATCTGCGTGAGGGCGACTTCGGTGATCTTCGCACCGGCGTGCGCCAGGCGCGAGAGCGTGCGCTCGAAGGCGCGGGCGACGGTCGCGTCCAGGTGGTCCTGCATCTGCGTGCGGGCGATCGCGAGGCGGTAGCCGGAGAGGGGCTTGTCGCTGCGCGCCACCTGGCGGCCGGCGAGGATCTCGTGCGCCAGCACCGCGTCGCGCACGCTGCGCGTCATGGCGCAGACGGTGTCGAGCGTGGAGGACAGCGGGTACGCGCCTTGCAGCGGCGTCAGGCGCGCCGTGTTCTTGAAGCCGACGATGCCGCACAGCGCGGCGGGGATGCGGATCGAGCCGCCCGTGTCCGAGCCCATGCCGATGAAGGCCGCGCCGGTCGCGACCGACACCGCGGCGCCGGACGACGAGCCGCCGGGGATGCGGGGCGTCTTCGGATCGGCCGGGTTGGCCGGCGTGCCGTAGTGCGGGTTGATGCCCACGCCGGAGAACGCGAACTCCGTCATGTTGGTCCGGCCGACCACCACGCCGCCCGCGGCGCGCAGGCGGGCGATGGCCACCGCATCCGACTTCGCGACGGGGGCGTCCTTCAGCGCAACGGACCCCGCCCGCGTGGCCTCGCCCTCGAAGTCGAACAGGTCCTTGATCGACACCGGCAGGCCGTCGAGCGGCGTGCCGGGCGCGGTGCGCTGCGCCTCGGCCAGCGCCGCGTCCCAGCGGGTAGAGACGAAGACGTGCGCGTTCTCGGGTGCCTCGGCCGCGGCCCGGGCGGCCTGCAGCGCGTCGGCCGCGGTGGCGTGGCCCTGGCGGATGCGCTCTCGGGTGCTGTGCAGGTCGGGGCGGGGCATGGATGAGGCAGGGTGGGGAAGAGGGGCCTGTGCTAGAATCTCGCGGTTTTGCTGGACGGCACATGCAAGGTGCGGTGCCATTGTCAGCAAGACAAATCGCGAATCCCGCCCCTCAAAGGTGTCGCATACGAACCGTTGCGATTCAGGCCGGGATTCTAGACCCAACCTTCGGAGCTCCCATGACCGTATCCATGCGTGAAATGCTGGAAGCCGGTGTCCATTTCGGACACCAGACGCGCTTCTGGAACCCCAAGATGGCCCCGTTCATCTTCGGCCATCGCAACAAGATCCACATCATCAACCTCGAAAAGACGTTGCCGATGTTCGAGGAGGCGACCAAGTTCGCCCGGCAACTCGCCGCCAACCGCGGCACGATCCTGATGGTGGGCACCAAGCGCCAGGCGCGCGAGCTCGTCGCGACGGAAGCGGGCCGTGCCGGCATGCCCTTCGTGAACCAGCGCTGGCTGGGCGGCATGCTGACCAACTTCAAGACGGTCAAGACGTCGCTCAAGCGCCTGAAGGACATGAAGGCCCAGCAGGAAGCCGGCCTCGAGTCCATGTCCAAGAAGGAACAGCTGATGTTCCAGCGCGAGCTGGACAAGCTGGAGAAGGACATCGGCGGCATCCAGGACATGAACACCCTGCCGGACGCCCTGTTCATCGTCGACGTCGGCTACCACAAGATCGCCGTCGCCGAAGCGCAGAAGCTGGGCATCCCGATCATCGCGGTGGTGGACTCCAACCACTCGCCCGAGGGCATCGACTACGTCATCCCCGGCAACGACGACTCGGCCAAGGCCGTGACGCTGTACGTCCGCGAGATGGCCGACGCCATCCTCGAAGGCAAGAACAACGCCGTGACCGACGTGCAGCGCGCCGTGTCCGAGGGCGGTGACGAGTTCGTCGAGGTCAAGGAAGGCGCCGCCGCCTGACCTGCCGGCTCCAAGCCGCGACAAGGGGGGCTTTCGGGCCCCCTTTGCTATCGAGAACCAACTGAACTGAACCGAGTAGAGGACAAGATGGCCGCAATCACCGCAAGCATGGTCGCCGAACTGCGCGCGAAGACCGACGCTCCCATGATGGAGTGCAAGAAGGCCCTCACCGAGGCCGGTGGCGACATGGCCAAGGCCGAGGAAATCCTGCGCGTGAAGCTGGGCAGCAAGGCTGCCAAGGCCGGCTCCCGCGTGACCGCCGAAGGCGTGGTCGCCGCTTCCATCGAGGGCACCACCGGCGCCCTGCTGGAAGTCAACTGCGAGACCGACTTCGTCACCAAGAACGACAGCTTCCTGGCGATGGCCAGGGCAGCCGCCGAACTGATCGCGAAGAACAACCCGGCGGACATCGCCGCGCTGGGCGCGCTGCCGTACAGCCAGGACGGCTTCGGCCCCACCCTGGAAGACGTGCGCAAGGGCCTGATCGGCAAGATCGGCGAGAACATGAGCTTCCGCCGCTTCAAGCGCTTCGAAGGCGGCAACAAGCTGGTGAGCTACCTGCACGGCACGCGCATCGGCGTGGTCGTCGAGTACACCGGTGACGAAGTGGCCGCCAAGGACGTCGCCATGCACGTCGCCGCCATGAAGCCGGTCGCCCTGTCGTCCGCCGACGTGCCCGCCGACCTGATCGAGAAGGAGCGCAACGTCGCCACCGCCAAGGCTGCCGAATCCGGCAAGCCGGCCGACATCGCCGCCAAGATGATCGAGGGTTCCGTCCAGAAGTACCTGAAGGAAGTCTCGCTGCTGAACCAGCCGTTCGTGAAGAACGACAAGCAGACCGTCGAGGCGATGCTCAAGGCCGCCAACACCACGATCAAGGGCTTCACCCTGTACGTGGTCGGCGAGGGCATCGAGAAGAAGGCCGACGACTTCGCCGCCGAAGTGGCCGCCCAGGTCGCCGCCGCCAAGCAGGCCGCCTAAGCTGCCCGCAGACAACGGCCGTCCGGGGGGATGCTCCCGGGCGGCCGTTTCCCAATCCGCCCCGTTACACTCACCCCGTTCGCACCCAGGAGACCCGTTCCCATGCCCGCCCAGCCAGCCCACAAGCGCATCCTGCTCAAGCTGTCCGGCGAGGCGCTGATGGGGGACGACGCCTTCGGCATCAACCGCGCGACCATCGTGCGCATGGTGCAGGAGATCGCCGAGGTGGTGAACATGGGCGTGGAAGTGGCCGTCGTCATCGGCGGCGGCAACATCTTCCGCGGCGTCGCGGGCGGCTCGGTCGGCATGGACCGCGCCACCGCCGACTACATGGGCATGCTGGCCACCGTGATGAACGCGCTGGCGCTGTCCGACACCATGAACAAGCAGGGCCTGATCTCCCGCGTGATGTCCGCCATCGCGATCGAGCAGGTGGTCGAGCCCTACGTGCGCCCCAAGGCGCTGCAGTACCTGGAAGAAGGCAAGGTCGTGATCTTCGCGGCCGGCACGGGCAACCCCTTCTTCACGACGGACACGGCCGCCGCCCTGCGCGGCGCCGAGATCGGCGCCGAGATGGTGCTGAAGGCCACCAAGGTCGACGGCGTGTACTCCGCCGACCCGCAGAAGGTGCCGTCCGCCGAGCGTTATTCCCGCATCAGCTTCGACGAGGCGATGGCGCAGAACCTGGGCATCATGGACGCGACGGCCTTCGCGCTGTGCCGCGACCAGAAGCTGCCGATCAAGGTGTTCTCGATCTTCAAGCACGGCGCGCTCAAGCGCGTGGTGCTCGGCGAAGACGAAGGCACCCTGGTGTACGCCTGAACGGCCCGACAAGAGGAGCAGAGCACATGGCAACGATCCCCGAAATCAAGCAGACCACGCAGGGCAAGATGGACCAGACCATCGCTGCCTTCAAGACGACCCTGTCCAAGATCCGTACCGGCCGCGCCAACCCCGGCATCCTGGACACCGTGCACGTCGACTACTACGGCTCCTCCGTGCCGATCTCGCAGGTGGCGAACGTGTCCCTGCTGGACGCGCGCACGATCTCCGTGCAACCCTGGGAAAAGGGCCTGGGCCCCAAGATCGAGAAGGCCATCCGCGACAGCGACCTGGGCCTGAACCCCGCATCCATGGGCGACCTGATCCGCGTGCCGATGCCGCCGATGTCCGAGGAGCGCCGCAAGGAGATGACGAAGCTGGTGCGCCACGAGGGCGAGAACGCCAAGATCGCCATCCGCAACCTGCGCCGCGACGCGAACGAGCACGTGAAGAAGCTCGTGAAGGACAAGACGGCCACCGAGGACGACCTCAAGCGCGCCGAAGGCGACGTGCAGAAGGCGACGGACAAGCACATCAACGAGATCGATGCGCTGGTGGCCGCCAAGGAAAAGGAGATCATGGAGGTCTGAGGACCAGGGGTTAGGGGCTAGGGGCTAGGGGCTAGGGAAACAGCCACCAGCCGTCAGTCCCTAGTCCCTAGCCCCTCACCCCTAGCCCCTCATGAGCAAGCAGCCGCGCGCCGTCCCCCACCACATCGCCATCGTCATGGATGGCAACGGCCGCTGGGCCACGAAGCGCTTCCTGCCGCGCGTCGCCGGCCACAAGCGCGGCGTCGATGCGCTGCGCGCCTGCGTGCGCCACTGCGGCGACGTGGGCGTGAAGGTGCTCACCGTGTTCGCGTTCTCCTCCGAGAACTGGAACCGCCCCGCCGACGAAGTCTCCGGCCTGATGGAACTGCTGGCCGCCGCGCTCTCGCGCGAGGTGCCGCAGCTGCAGGCGGAAGGCGTGCGCATCCACTTCGTGGGCGACCGCACGGCGCTGTCCGAGAAGGTGCGCAACGGGCTCGCGCTGGCCGAGGCCTCGACCGCCGGCAACGAACGCCTGGTGCTGAACATCTGCTTCAACTACGGCGGCCGCTGGGACATCGCGCAGGCCGCCGCGAAGCTTGCCGCGCGCGGCGAAGCGATCACCGAGGCGAACCTCGATCGCGCCATGGCCCTCGCGCACGTGCCCGACCCGGACCTCGTGATCCGCACGGGCGGCGAGCTGCGCATCAGCAACTTCCTGCTCTGGCAGGCCGCGTACAGCGAGCTGTACTTCACCGACAAGCTCTGGCCCGAGTTCGACGCCGCGGCGCTGGACGCCGCGATCGCCGACTACGGCCAGCGCGAGCGCCGCTTCGGCAAGACCTCCGAGCAGGTGTCCCCCCCGGCCAAGCCGGCGAGCCGCAAGGCGGCCTGAGAGGGTCCGCGATGCTGAAGCAGCGCGTCATCACCGCCATCGTCCTGCTGGCCATCCTGCTGCCGGCCCTGTTCTGGCGCACGCCCGAGCCCTTCCTCGCCATCACGCTGCTGATGATCGCGGCGGGCGGCTGGGAGTGGGGACGGCTGAACGGACTGGGGCAGGGCACGAACGTCGTGCTCGGCGTGGTCACGCTGGCGCTGTGCGCCGGCACCTGGGCCCTGGGCTGGCCGGAGCGGCCGTCGGCGATGCTGTGGCTCGCCGTGGGCGCGCTGTGGGTCCTTGCGGGCGCCGCGCTCGTGAAGGCCGGCGTGGACGGCTGGCCGCGCATCCCGCGGGGCCTGCGCGTCGTCGGCGGCGTGCTCGCGCTCGTGCTCGCGTGGCTGGCCATGGCGCAGGCGCGCGTCATCGGCGTCAACTTCCTGCTGTCCGTGCTCGTGCTCGTGTGGGTCGCGGACATCTTTGCCTACTTCGCCGGCCGCGCCTTCGGCGGCAAGTTCACGCAGCGCAAGCTCGCCCCCGTCATCAGCCCGAAGAAGAGCTGGGAGGGCGTGTGGGGCGGCATGGCGGGCGTCGTGGTGCTCGCCATCGCGTGGGCACTCGCCGACCAGGCCGCGCAGGCCGCCGTGCCTTCGCTGTACTCCCGCCTCGCGTCCCTGAACTGGCTGGTGCTGGTGCTGGGGGCGCTCTTCCTCGGTGCCATGAGCATCGTCGGCGACCTCACCGAGTCGCTGGTGAAGCGCAGCGCCGGGATCAAGGATTCCAGCCAGCTCCTGCCGGGACACGGCGGCGTGCTGGACCGCGTCGACGCGCTGCTGCCGACGCTGCCCCTCGCGATGATGCTGGCCACTTTGGCCCAGAAATGAAGCAAAGACTCGCCGTCCTCGGCTCCACCGGATCGATCGGGGCCAACACGCTGGACGTGGTCGCCCGCCATCCGGACCGCTTCGAGGTGTTCGCGCTCAGCGCCTCCTCGCAGGTGGACCCCATGCTGCAGCAGTGCCTGCAGTTCCGCCCCGCCTTCGCGGTCATGGCGCAGGAGGAGGCCGGCCGCGCGCTCGCGGCCCGCATCGAGTCCAGCGGCCTGCCCACGCGCGTGCTGTGGGGCGCCTCCGCGCTCGACACCGTCGCCGCGCACGAGCAGGTGGACACCGTGATGGCCTCCATCGTCGGCGCCGCCGGCCTCGCGTCCTGCATCGCCGCGGCACGTGCCGGCAAGAAGCTGCTGCTCGCGAACAAGGAAGCGCTGGTCGTCGGTGGCGAACTCTTCATGACGGCCGTGCGGGAGGGCGGGGCGACGCTGCTGCCGATCGACAGCGAGCACTCGGCCATCTTCCAGTCGCTGCCGGAAGACCCGGCGACCTGGGACGCGCGGGTCGAGAAGATCATCCTCACGGCCTCGGGCGGCCCGTTCCGCACCCGCGCGCCGGCGAGCCTGCGCGACGTCACCCCCGAGGAGGCCTGTGCCCATCCCAACTGGGTGATGGGCCGCAAGATCTCCGTCGACTCGGCCACCATGATGAACAAGGCGCTGGAGGTGATCGAGGCGCGCTGGCTGTTCGGGCTCGCGCCCGAGCGGCTGCAGGTCGTGATCCATCCCCAGAGCGTGATCCACTCGATGGTGCAGTACCGGGACACCTCGGTCGTCGCGCAGCTCGGGACGCCCGACATGCGCGTGCCCATCGCCTACGGCCTGGCCTGGCCGGAGCGCGTGGCCTCCGGCGCGCAGCCGCTGGACTTCGCCGCGCTCGCCGACATGAGCTTCGAGTCCTTCGATACCCGCGGCCACCGCGAACGCTTCCCAGGCCTGCAGCTCGCCTGGGACGCGCTCGCCGGCGCCCCCGGCACGACGGCGGTGCTGAACGCCGCCAACGAGATCGCGGTGGCGGCCTTCCTCGAGCGCCGCATCCGCTTCGACCAGATCCATTCGGTAAACCTGGCAACTTTGGATGGGCTGCTGCCCTCCAAGCCGCAGACCCTGCAGGACCTGCTGGCGCTCGACGCCCAGGCCCGCCGCGAGGCGGACCAGGCGATCCGGCGCCTCGCGGCCTGAGGGCAGGAGGGGAACCATGCTGACCGTCGTCGCCTTCATCGTCGCCCTGGGGCTGCTGATCGCCGTGCACGAGTACGGCCACTACCGCGTCGCGGTGGCGTGCAACGTCAAGGTGCTGCGCTTCTCCATCGGCTTCGGCAAGGTCCTGTACCGCTGGAAGCCGCGCCGCCCGCGCGCCGGCCAGGACACCGAGTTCGTGATCGGCGCCTTCCCCCTCGGCGGCTACGTCAAGATGCTCGACGAGCGCGAGGGCCCCGTCGATCCCGCCGAACGCGAGCGCGCCTTCAACACGCAGCCGCTGAAATCGCGCGCCGCCATCGTGGCCGCGGGCCCGATCGCCAACCTGCTGCTCGCCATCCTGCTCTATGCCACCGTCAACTGGATGGGCGTGGAGGAGCCGCAGCCCGTGCTGGGCACGCCGGTGGCCGGCTCCATCGCCGCCGAGGCGGGCCTGCACGGCGGCGAGCGCGTGCAGTCCGCCGGCTTCGAGGGCGAGGCCATGCAGCCCCTGCGCTCCTTCGAGGAACTGCGCTGGATGCTCACCCGCGGCGCCCTGGACGGCCGCGACCTGCGGCTGGTGCTCTCCCGCGAGGGCGGGGGCCGCGGCGGCGAGGTGCTGCTGCCCCTGTCCCGCCTGGATGCCCGCGACGCCGACGCGCAGCTGCTGCGCAAGGTGGGCATCGTCTCGCCGTGGAGCCCGCCGGTGCTGGGCGACGTGATGTCCGGCGGCGCCGCCGAACGTGCCGGCCTGCGCAAGGGCGACACGGTGCTGCGCGTGGACGGCAAGGAGGTCGGCGACGCGCAGCAGCTGCGCGACCTGATCCGCGGCCAGGTGCAGGGCGGGCGCGGCATCGCCTCCACCTGGGACATCGAGCGCGCGGGCCAGCGCCTGCAGCTGCCCGTGACGCCGGACTTCGTGGCCGACCCGGCCGGCGGCAACGGCGTGGGCCGCATCGCCGCCTACGTCGGCGCGCCGCCCGCGATGGTCACGGTGCGCTACGGGGTGTTCGAAGGCCTGTGGAACGGCGCGGTGCGCACCTGGGAAGTCTCGGCGCTCACGCTCAAGATGATGGGCCGCATGGTGATCGGCGAAGCCTCGGTGAAGAACCTGAGCGGGCCGCTGACGATCGCCGACTACGCGGGCAAGTCCGCGAGCCTCGGGCTCACGCAGTACCTGCTGTTCCTCGCCCTCATCAGCGTGAGCCTCGGGGTGCTGAACCTCCTCCCTTTGCCCGTCTTGGACGGTGGGCACCTGATGTATTATCTTTGGGAGGCCGTCACGGGCCGGAGCATCTCCGACGCCTGGATGGAGCGCCTGCAGCGCGGTGGCGTGGCGGTGCTGCTGGTGATGATGTCGATCGCCCTGTTCAACGACGTCGCCCGGCTCTTCGGATAGACAACAAAGATGGCAGCAGCCGCCCCGCGGTGACCGCATCCGTCCCGCCGGCGCCTTTCCAGAATCAATGAAGAAACATTTCAAGCGCTTCCGCGTGCGTACCGTCTCGGCTGTCGCGGCCCTGGCTTTCGCCGCGAACTCCTGGGCCGTCGATCCCTTCACGGTGCGCGACATCCGGGTCGAGGGCCTGCAGCGGGTGGAGCCCGGCACGATCTTCGGCTCGCTGCCCTTCCGGGTGGGCGACCAGTACACCGACGACAAGGGCTCGGCCGCGATCCGGGCCCTCTTCGCATTGGGCCTGTTCAAGGACGTGCGCCTGGAAGTGCAGGGCGACGTGCTGATCGTCGTGGTGGAAGAGCGCCCCACGGTGGCGGACGTCGACTTCTCCGGCACCAAGGAATTCGACAAGGACACGCTGAAGAAGGCCCTGCGCGACATCGGCCTGACCGAAGGCCGTCCGTTCGACCAGGCCCTGGCCGACCGCGCGGAGCAGGAGCTCAAGCGCCAGTACATCAACCGCAGCCTCTATGGCGCGGAGGTCGTGACCACGGTGACGCCGATCGAGCGCAACCGCGTGAACCTGACCTTCACGGTGACCGAGGGCGAGCCGACCAAGATCAAGGACATCACGATCGTCGGCAACAAGTCCTTCAGCACCTCCACGCTCAAGGACCTGATGGACCTGAGCACCGGCGGCTGGCTGACCTGGTACACCAAGTCCGACCGCTACTCGCGCACCAAGCTCAATGCGGACCTGGAGGCGCTGCGCTCCTTCTACCTGCAGCGCGGCTTCCTGGAGTTCCGCATCGACTCCACCCAGGTCGCGATCTCGCCGGACAAGCAGGACATCAGCATCACCATCAACGTCACCGAGGGCGACCGCTACGTCGTCTCGGGCGTGCGGCTGGAAGGCGACTACCTGGGCAAGGACGAGGAGTTCAAGACCCTGGTGAAGATCAAGCCGGGCGAGCCGTACAACGCGGACCAGGTCGCCGAGACCACCAAGGCCTTCACCGAGTACTTCGGCAACTTCGGCTACGCCTTCGCGCAGGTCGAGGCGCGCCCGGAGATCGACCGCGCCAACAACCGCGTGGCCTTCGTGCTCGTGGCCGAACCCTCGCGCCGCGCCTACGTGCGCCGCATCAACGTCGCGGGCAACAACCGCACGCGCGACGAAGTGATCCGCCGCGAGTTCCGCCAGTTCGAGTCGAGCTGGTACGACGCCGAGAAGATCAAGGTGTCCCGCGACCGCGTGGACCGCCTGGGCTACTTCAAGGAAGTGAACATCGAGACCACCGACGTGCCCGGGGCGCCGGACCAGGTGGACCTGAACATCAGCGTGACCGAGCGGCCCACGGGCAGCCTGCAGCTGGGCGCCGGCTTCTCCAGCGCGGAAAAGCTGGGCCTGTCCTTCGCCGTGAAGCAGGAGAACGCCTTCGGCACCGGCAACTACCTGGCGGTGGAAGTCAACACCAGCAAGTACAACCGGACGATCGCGTTCAACACGGTCAACCCGTACTTCACGCCCGACGGCATCTCGCGCACCTTCGACCTGTACCACCGCTCCTCGCGCCCGTACGAGAACCAGGGCGGCGACTACCGGCTGGTCACTTCCGGCGTGGGCCTGCGCTTCGGCGTGCCCTTCAGCGAGGTCGACACGGTCTTCTTCGGCGCGGGCCTGGAACGCACCGAGATCGTGGAAGGCACCAACATCCCGGCCGCCTACCTCGCGTACGCCGCGCAGTTCGGCGCCAAGAGCAACACCGTGCCGCTGACGATCGGCTGGTCGCGCGACGACCGCGACAGCACCCTGGTGCCCACCACCGGCCGCTTCCAGCGCTTCGGCGGGGAGTGGGGCGTGGCCGGCGATGCCCGGTACATCCGCGCGAACTACCAGTACCAGCAGTTCGTGCCCCTCGCCAAGGCCTACACCCTCGCCTTCAATGGCGAGCTGGGCCTGGGCAAGGGCCTCAACGGCCAGCCCTTCCCGGTGTTCAAGAACTTCTATTCGGGCGGCCTGGGTTCGGTGCGAGGCTTCGAGCAGGGCACCCTGGGCCCGCGCGACGTCACCGGCGCGTCGATCGGCGGCCCGCGCAAGATCACGCTGAACACCGAGGTGCTGACGCCCTTCCCGGGGGCGGGCAACGACCGCACGCTGCGCATGTTCGGCTTCGTCGACATCGGCAACGTGTTCGGCGAGAACGAGAAGTTCACCTTCAGCGACATGCGGGCTTCCGCGGGCCTGGGCCTGTCCTGGCTGTCGCCCATCGGGCCGCTGCGCATCGCCTTCGCCCAGCCGATCAAGAAGCAGCCTGGCGATAGAATCCAGAAATTGCAATTCCAGATCGGGACCTCGTTCTGATGAAGTATCTGACCCGTCCATGGCTGGTGGTCCTGCTGGGCGCACTGGCGTTCGGCAGCCAGGCCCGGGCGGACGACTTCCGCGTGGGCTTCGTCAACACCGACCGGATCTTCCGCGAGGCCAACACCGCCAAGGCGGCCCAGGCGAAGCTGGAACAGGAGTTCTCCCGGCGCGAGAAGGAGCTGAACGACCTCGGGGCCGGCCTCAAGTCCGCCTCCGAGCGCTTCGAGCGCGAAGCCCCCACGCTGGCGGAGTCGCAGCGCGCGCAGCGCCAGAAGGCGCTGATCGACCAGGACCGCGAGTTCCAGCGCAAGCGCCGCGAGTTCCAGGAAGACCTCAACGCCCGCAAGAACGAGGAGCTGCAGCAGGTCCTCGACCGCGCCAACCGCGTGGTGCGGCAGGTCGCCGAGCAGGAGAAGTACGACCTGATCCTGCAGGAAGCCGTGTACATCAACCCCAAGCACGACATCACCGACAAGGTGATCAAGGCGCTCAACGCCGTCAAGTGAGGCCGGGAGCGCACATGGCGCTGCAGCTCGGCGATTTCGTCGCGGCCCTCGGGGGCGAACTGCACGGTGACGCCACGCTGGCCATCGAAGGGCTGGCGCCGCTCGAATCCGCCGGGCCCAGCCACCTCAGTTTCCTCAGCAACCCGCGCTACCAGCCGCAGCTGCAGGCTTCGCAGGCTGGCTGCGTGATCGTGGCGCCCGCCATGCGCGACGCCGCGCTGGCCCGCGGTGCCTGCATCGTCGCCGACGACCCCTACGTGTACTTCGCGCGCAGCACCCAGCTGTGGAAGCGCGCGCATGCCCGCCCGCCTGGGCCCGCCATCCATCCCAGCGCCGTCATCGATCCCGAGGCGGTGCTCGGGGAGGACGTCCGCATCGGCCCGCACTGCGTGGTGGAGCGGGGGGCGCGCATCGGCGCCGGCACGGTGCTCAAGGCCCGCGTGCACGTGGCCGAGGACTGCAGCATAGGCGCGCGCTGCGTGCTGCACCCCGGCGTCGTGATCGGCGCCGACGGCTTCGGCTTCGCGCCCTCGCCGCAGGGCTTCGTCAAGATCGAGCAGCTCGGCGCCGTGCGCATAGCCGACGACGTGGAGATCGGGGCCAATACCTGCATCGACCGCGGGGCGCTGGCCGACACGGTGGTGGAGGAGGGCGTCAAGATCGACAACCTCGTGCAGATCGGGCACAACTGCCGCATCGGGCGGCACACCGTCATCTCCGGCTGCACGGGCATCGCCGGCAGCGCGACCATCGGGGCGCACTGCATGATCGGCGGGGCGGCCATGATCCTCGGCCACCTCACCATCGCCGACCGGGTGAGCATCTCGGCCGGTTCCTTCGTGGCGCGCTCGATCGGCAAGCCCGGGCTGTACACCGGCATCTTCCCCATCGACGACAATGCGTCCTGGGAGAAGAACGCGGCCACGCTGAAGCAGCTGCACACCTTGCGCGAGCGCCTCAAGGCGCTGGAAAAGAAACTCTGATAGCCCCCATGGACATCCACCAGATCCTGAAGAAGCTGCCGCACCGCTACCCCATCCTGCTGGTGGACCGCGTGCTGTCGGTCGACCCCGGCAAGTCGATCCGGGCGCTGAAGAACGTCACGATCAACGAGCCGTACTTCGTCGGCCACTTCCCGCACCGCCCGGTGATGCCGGGCGTGCTCATGCTCGAAGCCATGGCCCAGACCGCGGGCCTGCTCGCGTTCGCGGACGAGTCCAAGGGCAGCGACACCAACTCGGTCATCTACTTCGCCGGCATCGACGGTGCGCGCTTCAAGCGTCCCGTGGAGCCGGGCGACCAGCTCGTGATGGACGTGGAGATCCTGCGGCACAAGGCCGGCATCTACAAGTTCAAGGGCACGGCGCGCGTGGGCGAGGAGATCGCCTGCGAGGCCGAGCTGATGTGCACGATGCGCTCGGTGGCCTGAACGGGACCATGGCCAACATCCACCCGACGGCGATCGTCGACCCGAAGGCGCAGCTGGACGCCGACGTCACCGTCGGCCCGTACACGCTGATCGGACCGCACGTGAAGGTCGGGGCCGGCACGACCATCGCCGGCCACGTGGTGCTCGAAGGCCACACCAGCATCGGGCGCGACAACCGGATCTTCCAGTTCAATTCCATCGGCGCGGCCAACCAGGACAAGAAGTACAAGGGCGAGCCCACCGAACTGGTGATCGGCGACCGCAATACCATCCGCGAGTTCTGTACGCTGCAGGTCGGCACGGTGCAGGACAAGGCCGTCACGCGCATCGGCAACGACAACTGGATCATGGCCTACTGCCACGTCGCGCACGACTGCATCGTGGGCAGCAACGTCACGATGGCCAACAACTCCACACTCGCGGGCCACATCGAGATCGGCGACTGGGTGACCATCGGCGGCCTCGTGGGCATCCACCAGTTCGTGAAGGTGGGCGCGCATGTGATGGTCGGCTTTGCGACCGCCGTGTCGCAGGATGTCCCGCCCTTCATGCTCGTGGACGGGAATCCGATGGCGGTCCGCGGCTTCAACGCCGTAGGCCTGAAGCGCCGCGATTTTTCCGCCGCGCGTATCGCGGCCGTGAAGCAGATGCACAAGCTGCTGTACCGCGAAGGCCGCACGCTCGAGGACGCCAAGGCGGCCATCGCCGCGCTGGCGCAGTCCGAGCCCGAGGCGGCGGCGGACGCCGCCATGATGGGCGCCTTCCTGGCTGCCGCCACGCGCGGCATCGCCCGCTAGTGTCCACCCCCGGCGCGCCCCGCTTCGCGCTGGTCGCGGGCGAGGCGTCCGGCGACCTGCTCGCCAGCCTCGTGCTCAAGGCCATGCGCGAACGCTGGCCGCAGCTGCAGGCGCAGGGCATCGGCGGGCCGCAGATGGCGGAGCAGGGCTTCGAGGCCTGGTGGCCGGCGCAGAAGCTCTCGGTCAGCGGCTACGTCGAGGTGCTGCGGCACCTGCGCGAGATCCTCGGCATCCGCGACGCGCTGCGCGAGCGGCTGCTGCGGGAGCGGCCGGACGTCTTCATCGGCGTCGACGCGCCCGACTTCAACCTCGGCCTGGAGGCGCAGCTGCGCGCCGGCGGGGTCAAGACCGTCCACTTCGTCTGCCCGTCCATCTGGGCCTGGCGCATGAAGCGCGTGGAGAAGCTGCAGCGCGGCTGCGACCACGTGCTGTGCATCTTTCCCTTCGAGCCGGAGCTGCTGGCGAAGCACGGCGTGGCCGCGACGTACGTCGGCCACCCGCTGGCGAACGTCATTCCCATGGAGCCGGACCAGGCGGGCGCGCGCGCGACGCTGGGCCTGCCCGCGGAGGGCGAGGTGGTTGCCGTGCTGCCCGGCAGCCGGGCGTCCGAAGTCGAGGGCCTGCTGCCCCGTTTCCTCGCCGCGGCGGCGCTGCTGGAGCGCCGCCGGCCGGGCACCACCTTCGTCGTGCCCGCCGTTCCCGTGCTGCAGGAGCGCATCGAGCGGCTGGCGGCTTCCGGGCCGGCCCCCCGCAACCTGGTGATCGTGCGCGGCCAGTCGCATGCGGTGCTCGCCGCGTGCGACGTGGCGCTGGTTGCCAGCGGCACGGCGACGCTGGAAACGGCGCTGTTCAAGCGGCCGATGGTCATCTCGTACGCGACCCACTGGCTCACGTACGCGCTCATGAAGCCGCGGCACCTGCAGCCCTGGATCGGGCTGCCGAACATCCTCTGCCGTGACTTCGTCGTGCCGGAGTTGCTGCAGTCCAACGCAAAACCCGAGTTGCTCTGCGGGGCGCTGGCGGATTGGCTCGAAGCGCCTGAGAGAATGCGCGCCGTGCAGGAGAAATTCCGGGACCTCCACGTCCTGCTCCGGCGCGACACCGCGACCCTTGCCACCGATGCCATCGCCCAAGTCCTCTCGTCCTAAGACCCGTCAGCACCGCCTGGACTGGGACCCGGTGGGGCTGATGGCGGGCGTCGACGAAGCCGGCCGCGGCCCCTTGGCCGGCCCGGTGGTGGCTGCCGCGGTGATCCTCGACGACGGCAAGCGCATCCTGGGCCTGAACGACTCCAAGGTCCTCACGGCCCTGCAGCGCGACAAGCTGTACGACAAGATCCGCGAGAAGGCGCTGTGCTGCTCGGTCGGCATGGCCAGCGTGCAGGAGATCGACACGCTGAACATCTACCACGCGACCATGCTGGCGATGAAGCGCGCGGTGGAAGGGCTGCGGCTGAAGCCGGTGAAGGTGCTCGTGGACGGCAATGCGCTGCCCAAGCTGGAGATCCTGTCCGAGGCCATCGTCGGCGGCGACGCCAAGGTGAAATCGATCTCGGCGGCTTCGATCATCGCCAAGGTCACGCGCGACCGCATGCTCGCGCAGCTGCATGAAGAATTCCCGCAGTACGGCTTTGCTGCGCACAAGGGCTACAGCACGCCGGAGCATCTCGAGGCCCTGCGCCTGCACGGGCCGTGCGTGCACCACCGCCGCCACTTCGCGCCGGTGGCGGCGACCTTCATGACGCCCGAAGGCGACGTCATCACCCTGAAGGCCGCGTGACCTCCGGCCCGCAGACGATCAGCTCGCGCGACAACGCGCTGCTGAAGGATTTGCGCAAGCTGGCGCAGGACAGCCATGCCTACCGCAAGCAGGGACGCATCTGGCTCGAAGGGGACCACCTGTGCCGCGCTGCGCTGCAGAGAGGGCTGCAGCCGGCGATGGCGGTGTTCCAGATGTCCTGGTTCGACCGGGTCGGCCACGACTGGACCGACGCCGGCGGCAAGGTGGTGATCGTCGAGGACGCCCTGTTCGACACGATCAGCTCCCTCGAATCGCCGGGACGCATGGGGTTCGTGCTGCCGCTACCTGCGTCGCCGGCACTGGAGCCGCAGGCCCCGACGGTGGTCCTCGACGGCCTGCAGGACGCGGGCAACGTGGGCACGATCCTGCGCAGCGCGGGCGCCTTCGGCTTCCCGCAGGTGCTCGCGATGAAGGGCACTGCGGCGCTGTGGAGCCCGAAGGTGCTGCGCGCCGGCATGGGCGCGCATTTCGGCCTGCGCCTCATCGAGGGCGTGCTTCCGGAGCAGCTGGACGCACTGCAGGTCCCGCTGCTCGCGACGAGTTCGCACCAGGGCGACTACCTGCACCGGGCGAAGCTGCCCTGGCCCTGCGCCTGGGTGCTGGGCCACGAAGGGCAGGGCGTCAGCGCGGGGCTGGCCCAGCGGGCCAGCCAGTTCGTGCGCATCGTGCAGCCGGGCGGGGAGGAGTCCCTCAACGTCGGCGCCGCGGCGGCGATCTGCCTTCACGCGAGCGCAGCGGCACGTTCCTGAGGATGGGGGTTTTCCCTCTCGGGCTATAATGAGCGGCTTTCCCGCAAACCCCCGCGTACGCCTAGCGCATCCAGCCACTCCCCCGACAAAAGCAACATCGAGAGCCGTGCTTTCGATCGCGTCTAGGGCGTACCCGCATCCACGGAGAACCCAGTGCTTTCGTCGCTTCAGGGAGCTTTCCCGCCCGCCATCCTGGCGCTCGCAGACGGCACGGTCTTTATCGGCAGCTCGATCGGTGCCCCCGGCACCACCACCGGCGAAGTCGTGTTCAACACGGCGCTCACCGGTTACCAGGAAATCCTGACGGACCCGAGCTACGCCCACCAGATCGTCACGCTCACCTATCCCCACATCGGCAACTACGGCGTCAATGCCGAGGACGTCGAGGCGACGAAGGTGTACGCCGCCGGCCTGATCATCCGCGACCTGCCGCTGATCGCCTCCAGCTTCCGCGCCGACATGACCCTGCAGCAGTACCTGCAGCGCGAGAAGACCGTCGGCATCGCGAACATCGACACCCGCAAGCTCACCCGCATCCTGCGCACCAAGGGCGCGCAGAACGGCGCGATCCTCGCGCTGAAGCAGGGCCAGGAAGTGACGCCGGCACTGGTCGACGAAGCGGTCGCCAAGGCGCGCGCCGAGAAGTCCATGGCGGGCCTGGACCTCGCCAAGGAAGTGACCGTCACGAAGCCCTACGACTGGGACCAGACCGAGTGGCAGCTGGGCACCGGCTACGGCCAGCTCGAGAACGCGAAGTACCACGTCGTCGCCTTCGACTACGGCGTGAAGAAGAACATCCTGCGCATGCTCGCCGAGCGCGGCTGCAAGGTGACCGTCGTGCCGGCGAAGACGCCCGCCGCGGAAGTGAAGAAGCTCAACCCCGACGGCGTGTTCCTGTCCAACGGCCCGGGCGACCCGGAGCCCTGCGACTACGCCATCGACGCCACGCGCGAGCTGATCGAGGAGGGCTACCCCACCTTCGGCATCTGCCTCGGCCACCAGATCATGGCGCTCGCCTCCGGCGCGAAGACCTTCAAGATGAAGTTCGGCCACCACGGCGCCAACCACCCGGTGAAGGACCTCGACACCGGCCGCGTGAGCATCACCAGCCAGAACCACGGCTTCGCGGTGGACGAGAAGACGCTGCCCGCGAACCTGCGCGCCACGCACGTGTCGCTGTTCGACGGCACGCTGCAGGGCCTCGCCCGTACGGACAAGCCCGCGTTCTGCTTCCAGGGCCACCCGGAAGCGTCTCCCGGCCCGCACGACATCGGCTACCTGTTCGACCGTTTCACCGGCCTGATGGACGAGAAGAAGCGGGGCTAGGGATTAGGGGGTAGGGACTAGGGATCAGGCATGGAAGTCAGAAGCTACAAAGACCTTGCTGTGTGGCAGAAGGCCATGGAGCTGACTTCGTCTGTCTATCGCATGACGGCGGAATTGCCGTCGGATGAGCGTTTCGGGCTGATTTCCCAGGCACGTAGGGCAGCGGTGTCAGTGCCCGCAAATATCGCCGAGGGACATCGCCGCTCGTCCACGAAGGACTATCTCCGGTTCCTGTCCATCGCAGCAGGATCTCTCGCAGAACTCGAGACGCTTATCGAATTGGCGTCTCGCTTGTACCGAATTCAATCAACTCACTTGGACGAGCTGGTTGGCAGCGCAGATGAGGTTGGAAGGATGCTCCGCGGCATTCAGCAGAAGCTGGAAGCGAAGCTCCCTAACCCCTAGGCCCTAGCCCCTAGTCCCTTTTACAGATGCCCAAGCGCACAGACATCAAGAGCATCCTCATCATCGGCGCCGGCCCGATCATCATCGGCCAGGCCTGCGAGTTCGACTACTCCGGCGTGCAGGCCTGCAAGGCGCTGCGCGAGGAGGGCTACAAGGTCATCCTGATCAACTCCAACCCGGCGACGATCATGACGGACCCGGCCACCGCCGACGTCACCTACATCGAGCCGATCACCTGGCAGACGGTGGAGAAGATCATCGCCAAGGAGCGGCCGGACGCGATCCTGCCGACCATGGGCGGCCAGACCGCGCTGAACTGCGCGCTGGACCTGTGGCGCAACGGCGTGCTGCACAAGTACAAGTGCGAGCTGATCGGCGCCACGCCCGAAGCCATCGACAAGGCCGAAGACCGCCTGAAGTTCAAGGACGCGATGACGCGCATCGGCCTGGGCTCGGCGCGCTCCGGCATCGCGCACTCGATGGACGAAGCCTGGGCGGTGCAGAAGAACGTGGGCTTCCCCACCGTCATCCGTCCCAGCTTCACGCTGGGCGGCACGGGCGGCGGCATCGCCTACAACCCGGAAGAGTTCGAGACCATCTGCAAGCGCGGCCTGGAAGCCTCGCCCACCAACGAGCTGCTGATCGAGGAATCGCTGCTCGGGTGGAAGGAGTACGAGATGGAGGTGGTCCGCGACAAGAAGGACAACTGCATCATCGTCTGTTCCATCGAGAACCTCGACCCGATGGGCGTGCACACGGGCGACTCGATCACCGTCGCCCCCGCGCAGACGCTGACCGACAAGGAATACCAGATCATGCGCGACGCGTCGCTCGCGGTGCTGCGCGAGATCGGCGTGGACACGGGCGGATCGAACGTGCAGTTCTCGATCAACCCGAAGGACGGTCGCATGATCGTCATCGAGATGAACCCGCGCGTGTCGCGTTCCTCGGCGCTGGCCTCCAAGGCCACGGGCTTCCCGATCGCCAAGGTCGCCGCCAAGCTGGCCGTCGGCTACACGCTCGACGAGCTGCGCAACGACATCACGGGCGGGGCGACGCCGGCGTCCTTCGAGCCTTCGATCGACTACGTCGTCACCAAGATCCCGCGCTTCGCGTTCGAGAAGTTCAAGGACGCGAACGACCGCCTCACCACGCAGATGAAGTCCGTGGGCGAGGTGATGGCCATGGGCCGGACCTTCCAGGAATCCTTCCAGAAGGCCCTGCGCGGCCTGGAAGTCGGCGTGGACGGCCTCAACCAGAAGACCACCGACCGCGAAGTGCTCGAGAAGGAACTGGGCGAGCCCGGTCCCGAGCGCATCTGGTACGTGGGCGACGCCTTCGGCATGGGCCTGTCGGTCGACGAGGTCTACGACCTCACGAAGATCGACAAGTGGTTCCTGGTGCAGATCGAGGAGATCGTGAAGATCGAGCTCGACCTGGACCAGCTGGTGGAAGCGAAGGGTGACCAGGCCCTGGCCGCGCTCGACGCGCCGACGATGCGCGCGCTCAAGCGCAAGGGCTTCAGCGACCGCCGCCTGGCCAAGCTGCTCAAGACGACCGACAAGGCCGTCCGCGAAGCGCGCAAGGCGCTGAACGTGCGCCCGGTCTACAAGCGCGTGGACACCTGCGCGGCCGAATTCGCGACCAACACGGCCTACATGTACTCGACCTACGAGGACGAGTGCGAAGCCGAGCCGACGGACAGGAAGAAGATCATCGTGCTGGGCGGCGGGCCGAACCGCATCGGCCAGGGCATCGAGTTCGACTACTGCTGCGTGCACGCCGCGCTCGCCCTGCGCGAGGACGGCTACGAGACCATCATGGTCAACTGCAACCCGGAGACGGTTTCCACCGATTACGACACCTCCGACCGCCTGTACTTCGAGCCGCTGACGCTGGAAGACGTGCTGGAGATCGTGGACAAGGAGAAGCCCACCGGCGTGATCGTGCAGTACGGCGGCCAGACCCCGCTGAAGCTGGCCCTGGGCCTCGAGCGCGAAGGCGTGCCGATCATCGGCACCTCGCCGGACATGATCGACGCGGCGGAAGACCGCGAGCGCTTCCAGAAGCTGCTGAACGAGCTCGGGCTGCGGCAACCGCCGAACGCCACGGCGCGCACGGAAGCCGAGGCGCTGCAGAAGGCGGAAGCCCTGGGCTATCCGCTGGTGGTGCGTCCCTCGTACGTGCTGGGCGGCCGCGCGATGGAAATCGTGCACGAGCAGCGCGACCTCGAGCGCTACATGCGCGAGGCCGTGAAGGTGTCGAACGACTCCCCCGTGCTGCTGGACCGCTTCCTGAACGACGCCGTCGAGTGCGACGTCGACTGCATCGCGGACAGCACCGGCCGCGTGTTCATCGGCGGCGTGATGGAGCACATCGAGCAGGCCGGCGTGCACTCGGGCGACTCCGCTTGCTCGCTGCCGCCGTACTCGCTGTCGCCGGCGACCGTCGCCGAACTGAAGCGGCAGACCGCCGAGATGGCGAAGGCCCTGAAGGTGGTCGGCCTGATGAACGTGCAGTTCGCCATCCAGGAGAAGGACGGCCAGGACGTCATCTTCGTGCTGGAAGTGAACCCGCGCGCCTCGCGCACCGTGCCCTACGTGTCCAAGGCCACCGGCATCCAGCTGGCCAAGGTCGCGGCGCGCTGCATGGTCGGCCAGTCGCTGGAGAAGCAGGGCATCGCGAAGGAAGTGACGCCGCCTTACTTCAGCGTGAAGGAAGCCGTGTTCCCGTTCGTGAAGTTCCCGGGCGTGGACACCATCCTCGGCCCCGAGATGAAGTCCACGGGCGAGGTCATGGGCGTGGGCAAGACCTTCGGCGAAGCCTTCGTGAAGAGCCAGCTCGGCGCCGGCACCCGGCTGCCGAAGGCGCTGGACGCGGACGGCAAGTGCACCGGCAAGGTGTTCCTGACGGTGAAGAACAGCGACAAGCCGCGCGCGGTGGAGGTGGCGCGCCAGCTCCACGCCATGGGCTTCCCGCTGATCGCCACCAAGGGCACCGCTGCGGCGATCACCGCCGCGGGCGTTCCCTGCGAGACCGTCAACAAGGTCACGGAAGGCCGCCCGCACGTGGTCGACATGATCAAGAACAACGAGATCTGCATGGTGGTGAACACGGTGGAAGAGCGCCGCAACGCCATCGCCGACTCGCGCGCGATCCGCACGTCGGCGCTGGCCGCCCGCGTCACGGCCACCTTCACGACCATCGCGGGGGCGGAAGCCGCGGTGGAGGGCATGAAGGCCATGGAGAACCTGGACGTGATTTCGGTCCAGGAAATGCACGCCCAGCTGGCTTGACCGGGGCCCGGGCCCCAGCCACCGCTGGGGAACGCCGGGCCGCTTGACGCGGCCCGCGTGCCCCGGTTTTATAATCCGGCCCAACACCAGAACCGCCGAGCGGCAACGTTCGGCGGTTTCGCTTTTGCAGGAGACAACCCGAGATGGCCACCACCATTCCCATCACCACCCGCGGTGCCGAGAAGCTCAAGGCCGAACTGCACCGCCTGAAGACGGTCGACCGTCCCGGCGTGATCCAGGCGATCGCCGAGGCGCGCGCCCAGGGCGACCTGTCGGAGAACGCGGAGTACGACGCCGCCAAGGACCGCCAGGGCTTCATCGAGGGCCGCATCCGCGAGCTCGAAGGCAAGCTGGCCGCCGCCCAGGTCATCGACCCCTCGTCGCTGGACGCGGGCGGCCGCGTCGTGTTCGGCGCCACCGTGGAACTGGAGGAAGAGACCTCCGGCGAGACCGTGAAGTACCAGATCGTCGGCGAGGACGAGGCCGACCTGAAGCAGGGCCTGATCAACGTCTCCAGCCCGATCGCCCGCGCGCTGATCGGCAAGGAAGAGGGCGACACCGCCGAAGTGCAGGCGCCCGGCGGCACCAAGCGCTACGAGATCGTGGCGGTCAACTACATCTGATGGACTGGAAGCAGCGGCTGGCGGTGCTCGCGGCGGCCCTCTGGTGGGGCAGCCTCTGCGCCATCGGCTTCCTGGCCGTGCCGCTGCTGTTCGCGAATGCCTCCTCGCCCGCCGTTGCCGGCAGCCTGGCAGGCAAGCTCTTCAGCGCGGAGTCGTGGGTGGGGCTGGGTTGCGGGCTCGTGCTGCTGATGGGCGCGCGGCAGCGCGACGGAACGGCGACGATGGACTGGGCTTCAGGCGCCGTGGTCTACGTGCTGCTGGGGATGCTGGCCGCGCTGCTGCAGGAGTTCGCGATCGCGCCGCACATCCTGGCGCGCCAGGACCTGCGGTTCTGGCACACGGCGGGCACGGCGGCATTCGCGGTGCAGTGGCTGTGTGCCCTGGTGGTCCTCTGGAAGCTCAGTCGGCCCGGGTCTTCTTGACCGACTTCTGCTTGGGCTTCGCCTTCTTCACCATCCCGCCGGTCGTCAGTCGCTGGTTGCCCAGCACCCGCACCTTGCGCACCTCGGGCCGCTGGCCGCCGCGGCTGGAGTTCTTGATGACCTTGTATTCGCGCGGGCCGGGCTTGCGATCCTCGTCCTCGGCCTTCACCTTCCTGGGCTTGGGCCGCCACAGGACCAGGAGCTTGCCGATGTGCTGGATGGGCGCGGCGTTGAGTTCGTCGGCCAGCTGCTGGTAGATCGCTTCCCGCGCCTCGCGGTCGTCGCCCAGCACGCGGACCTTGATCAGGCCGTGCGCGTTGAGGGCGGCGTCGGTCTCCTTCTTGACGGCGGGCGTGAGGCCGTCGTTGCCGATCATGACCACGGGATCCAGGTGGTGGGCTTCGGCTCGGTGGGCCTTGCGGTCCTGGATGGAAAGTTGAATGGCTGGCATGCCTCTATTATCGGTTCCCACATGAAGGTCAAGACGAAAAGCAAGAAGGTCAACAAGGCGTGGTTGAACGACCACGTCAACGACCCGTACGTGAAGCTCGCCCAGAAGGAGGGCTACCGCGCGCGCGCGGCCTACAAGCTCAAGGAGATCGACGAGTCGCTGCACCTGCTGAAGCCGGGGCAGGTGGTCGTCGACTTGGGCTCCACGCCCGGTGCCTGGAGCCAGTACGTGCGCCGCAAGCTGGCGCCGGAAGGCGCCGCGGCGGGCGTGCTGGAGGGCCAGATCCTGGCGCTGGACATCCTGCCCATGGACCCGGTCGAGGGCGTCACCTTCATCCAGGGCGACTTCCGCGAGCCCGGGCCGGCCTTGAAGCTGGGCGAGATCCTGGCCGGCCGCAAGGCGGACGTGGTGGTCTCGGACATGGCCCCGAATCTGTCGGGGATTCCGTCCTCCGACAGCGCGCGCATCGCGCATCTGGTGGAATTGGCGGTGGATTTCGCCCAGGCGCACCTGAAGCCCGAAGGTGCGCTGGTCTGCAAGGTCTTCCACGGCAGCGGCTACAGCCAGCTCGTGAAGTTGTTCAAGGAACAATTCCGCATCGTGAAGCCCTTGAAGCCCAAGGCGTCCCGCGACAAGTCCTCGGAAACCTTCCTCGTGGGCATCGGCCTCAAGCCGGCCCGATAAGTGGGGTCTTGTCCTGCATCAACGGGGCCCGCGCTCCTATGGAGCGCGTAGTAAAAATAGATCGTTCCGTAGCTTGAAACCCCTAGAATGGGCGTCACCTGACCTCGTGCAGATGAGGTCGCGCCTTCCCGGAGACTTGTTTTGAACAATCAGTGGTTTTCCAAGATCGCCGTCTGGCTGGTGATCGCACTGGTGCTATTCACCGTTTTCAAGCAGTTCGACACGCGGGGGGCCGCAGGCGCTTCCGTGGTCGGCTACTCGGATTTCCTGGAGCAGGTCCGCAACAAGCAGATCAAGAACGCCGTCATCCAGGAAGGCCAGGGCGGCACCGAAATCGTCGCCATCACCACGGACGACCGCAAGGTGCGCACCACGGCCACCTACCTCGATCGCGGCCTCGTCGGCGACCTGATCAACAACGGCGTCAAGTTCGACGTCAAGCCGCGCGAGGAAGGCTCGCTCCTGATGACGCTGCTCGTGAGCTGGGGCCCCATGCTCCTGCTGATCGGCGTCTGGATCTACTTCATGCGCCAGATGCAGGGCGGCGGCAAGGGCGGTGCCTTCAGCTTCGGCAAGTCCAAGGCCCGCATGCTCGACGAGAGCAGCAACCAGCTGACGTTCAGCGACGTCGCCGGCTGCGACGAGGCCAAGGAAGAGACCAAGGAAGTCGTCGACTTCCTGAAGGACCCGCAGAAGTTCCAGAAGCTCGGCGGCCGCATCCCGCGGGGCCTGCTGCTGGTCGGCCCCCCGGGCACCGGCAAGACGCTGCTGGCCAAGGCCATCGCCGGCGAGGCCAAGGTGCCGTTCTTCTCGATCTCCGGTTCGGACTTCGTCGAGATGTTCGTGGGCGTGGGCGCGGCCCGCGTGCGCGACATGTTCGAGAACGCCAAGAAGAACGCCCCCTGCATCATCTTCATCGATGAAATCGACGCGGTCGGCCGCCAGCGCGGCGCGGGCCTCGGCGGCGGCAACGACGAGCGCGAGCAGACCCTCAACCAGATGCTGGTGGAGATGGACGGCTTCGAGACCAACCTCGGCGTGATCGTCATCGCGGCGACCAACCGTCCCGACATCCTGGACGCCGCCCTGCTGCGCCCGGGCCGCTTCGACCGCCAGGTCTACGTGACGCTGCCGGACATCCGCGGCCGCGAGCAGATCCTGAACGTCCACATGCGCAAGATCCCGATCGGCCAGGACGTCAAGGCCGAGATCATCGCGCGCGGCACGCCGGGCATGTCCGGCGCCGACCTGGCCAACCTGTGCAACGAAGCCGCCCTGATGGCCGCCCGCCGCAACGCGCGCGTGGTGGAGATGCAGGACTTCGAGAAGGCCAAGGACAAGATCATCATGGGCCCGGAGCGCAAGTCCGTGGTCATGCCGGAAGAGGAACGCCGCAACACGGCCTACCACGAGTCCGGCCACGCGATCATCGGCAAGCTGCTGCCCAAGTGCGACCCCGTGCACAAGGTGACCATCATCCCGCGCGGCCGCGCGCTGGGCGTGACGATGTCGCTGCCGGAGAAGGACCGCTACAGCTACGACCGCGACTACATGCTCAACCAGATCAGCATGCTGTTCGGCGGCCGGATCGCGGAAGAGGTGTTCATGAACCAGATGACCACCGGCGCCAGCAACGACTTCGAGCGCGCCACGCACCTGGCACGCGACATGGTCATGCGCTACGGCATGTCCGACGCGCTGGGCCCGATGGTCTACGCGGAGAACGAGGGCGAGGTCTTCCTGGGCCGCTCGGTCACCAAGACCACCAACATCTCCGAGCAGACCATGCAGAAGGTCGACCTCGAGGTGCGCCGCATCATCGACGAGCAGTACTCGCTGGCGCGCAAGCTCATCGAGGACAACAGCGACAAGATGCACGCCATGGCGAAGGCCCTGCTCGAGTGGGAAACCATCGACGCCGAGCAGATCGACGACATCATGGCCGGCAAGGAGCCGCGCCCGCCCAAGGACTTCACGCCGCGCGCCGGCAACTCCGGTGGCACGGGCGGCCCGACGGCTGCCGCGAATCCGGAACCGAACGCCGCGTAAAGCCAGGGGCTAGGGGCTAGGGGCTAGGGGCTAGGGGCTAGGGATTGGGGAGATTACTCCCTAGTCCTTAGGCCCTAGCCCCTAGCCCCTTTGTACGACAGGCACAATCCGCTTATGCACATGCAGTGGCAGACCACGCGCTTCGCGATCGCGCTCGACCGGCCGAAGGTGATGGGCATCGTCAACGTGACGCCCGACTCCTTCTCGGACGGCGGGCGCTTCGCCAGCACGCGCACGGCGCTGGAGCACTGCGAGGAGCTGATCCGCGACGGTGCCGACATCCTGGACATCGGCGGCGAATCCACCCGGCCGGGCATCGCGCCCGTGCCCCTGGAGGAGGAGCGCGCCCGCGTGATGCCGGTCGTGCGCGCCGCCGTGAAGTTCGGCCTGCCCATCTCGGTGGACACGTACAAGCCCGAGATCATGCAGGAGGCGCTGGACCTGGGCGTGGACATCGTCAACGACGTCTGGGCCCTGCAGCGGCCTGGCGCGGTGGACGTCGTGGCCGGCCACGCGTCCTGCGGCGTGTGCCTGATGCACATGCACGGCGAGCCGCAGACGATGCAGCGCGCGCCCATGCTCGGCGACGCCGTGCCGCAGGTGCGCGAGTTCCTGCGCGATCGCAGCGAGGCGCTGCGGCAGCGCGGCGTGTCCGTGAGCCGCATCGTGTGGGACCCGGGCATCGGCTTCGGCAAGACGGTGGAGCAGAATTTCGCGCTGCTCGCGCGCCAGCGCGAGCTGCTGCACGACGGCTATCCGGTGCTCGCCGGCTGGTCGCGCAAGTCCTCGCTCGGCAAGGTGACCGGCGCGGGCGTGCACGAGCGCATGCTGCCCAGCGTGGTGACGGCGGTGCTCGCGGTGGAGAAGGGTGCGCGGATCGTGCGGGTGCACGACGTGCGCGAGACAGTGGCGGCGCTCAAGGTCTGGAGCGCCATGCAGGACCAGGGAGACGGAACGACATGAGCAGGCAGTATTTCGGCACCGACGGCATCCGGGGCACGGTAGGCGAGCCGCCCATCACGCCCGACTTCGTGCTGCGGCTCGCCCACGCGGTGGGCCGCGTCCTCAAGCGCACCGAGGAGCGTCCCACGGTGCTGATCGGCAAGGACACGCGCATCTCCGGCTACATGCTGGAAAGCGCGCTGGAGTCCGGCTTCAACTCCGCGGGCGTCGACGTGGTGCTGCTCGGCCCCTTGCCGACCCCCGGTGTCGCGTACCTCACGAAGGCGCAGCGCGCGAGCCTGGGCGTGGTGATCAGCGCGAGCCACAACCCGTATCCGGACAACGGCATCAAGTTCTTCAGCGCGCAAGGCACCAAGCTGCCGGACGACTGGGAGAGCGACGTGGAGGCCGCCCTGCAGCAGCCGCCGCAGTGGGCCGACTCCGCGAGCCTGGGCAAGACGCGCCGCCTCGAGGATGCGGCCGGCCGCTACATCGAGTTCGCCAAGAGCACCTTCGCGCAGGACCTCACGCTCAAGGGCATGAAGATCGCGGTGGACGCCGCGCACGGCGCCGCGTACCACATCGCCCCCAAGGTGTTCCACGAACTGGGCGCCGAGGTGTACTGCATGGGCTGCTCGCCCGACGGCCTCAACATCAACGACAAGGTGGGCGCCACGCACCCCGAGGCGCTGGTGAGCGCGGTGCGTGCCAACCAGGCGGACTTCGGCATCGCCCTGGACGGCGACGCCGACCGGCTGCAGGTGGTGGACGCCAGCGGCCGCCTGTTCAACGGCGACGAGCTGCTGTACCTGATGGTGATGGACCGCCTCGCGCAAGGGCAGCGCGTGCCCGGCGCCGTCGGCACGCTCATGACCAACATGGCCGTGGAGCTCGCGCTCAAGGCGAAGGACGTGGAGTTCGTGCGCGCCAAGGTCGGCGACCGGTACGTGCTGGAGGAGCTGGAGAAGCGCGGCTGGCTGCTGGGCGGCGAAGGCTCGGGCCACCTGCTCGCGCTGGACAAGCACACCACCGGCGACGGCCTCATCAGCGCGCTGCAGGTGCTCAAGGCGAGCGCGCGCAGCGGCAGGTCGCTCGCGCAGCTGCTCGAGGGCGTGAGCCTGTTCCCGCAGACGCTGATCAACGTGCGGCTGCAGCCCGGGCAGGACTGGAAGAAGAACGAGAAGCTCTCCGCCGAGTGCGAGCGCCTGCAGAAGGAGCTGGAAGGCTCCGGCCGCGTGCTGATCCGCGCGAGCGGCACCGAGCCCGTGCTGCGCGTGATGGTGGAGGCGAGCGACGCGCAGGTGGCGCAGCGCAGCGCCGAGCGCCTGGCCGACGCCGTGCGCGCCGGATGACGGGATCCGTCCTCGCGGTCCATCGCAGCAGCAGCCACAGCTTCAGCAAGTTCGCCGAAGACGGCATCACGCTGGTCGAAGGGCTGGGTGTCGAAGGCGACGCCCACGCCGGCGCGACCGTCAAGCACCGCTCGCGCGTCAAGCGCGACCCCTTGGCGCCGAACCTGCGCCAGGTGCACCTGCTGCAGTCGGAGCTGTTCGATGCCTTGTTGGAAGAAGGCCACGCGGTGTTTCCCGGAGACCTGGGCGAGAACGTCACCACGCGCGGCGTCGACCTGCTGTCGCTGCCCGCGGGCACCGTGCTGCGTCTTGGTGCGCAGGCGGAAGTGGAGCTCACGGGCCTGCGCAACCCGTGCAGCCAGATCGACCGCTTCCAGCCGGGATTGACTGCCAAAGTTCTCGATCGTGACGCGAACGGCGCGCTCGTGCGCAAGGCCGGCGTCATGGCCGTCGTCCGCCGCGGCGGCGAGGTGCGCGCCGGCGACGCCGTCGTTGTGCAGCTCCCACAGCTTCCGCACCACGCGCTGCAACCCGTGTAGCGCCGTCCGGCGGCCGCCCGTCGCGCGACAGCCACATAGGAAATCTGTCACTGTGCAGGCCGCGCGCGGGAGGTCTACATTGTTTCCATGCGCCGCGTTTTCCGTCCCTTCGCCACCGCCGTCCGCGCCCTCGCGGCCGGCGTGCTGCTGGGCGCGCTGGCGTCGCCGGTGGCCGCGCAACTCGTCTCGCCCGACTACGCGCTGACCGCACCGAGCTGGCTGTTGCCGGCCGCGACGCTGGGCGATTCCGAGCTCTCCCCGCGCTTCCCGGTGGCGGCCTTCGGGCCCGTGCGCCTCGCGTCTTCCGGTTCCTCCACGGGCAGCGGCCTGTCGCTGGAAGCGGGCGAGAAGTGGTTCGCGCGCGCCGGCCTCGGGCGCAGCATCGACAACGGCACGCTGAGCCTCGGCGGCGGCTACCGCTTCGCCTCCGGCGATGCGCTGTCGATGCAGGTCATGCGGCAGCTCGGGCAGGAGCGCCTGGGCCTCGCCGTGCGCTACGACTGGCAGCGCTCCTACCTGCGGCTCGCCTACGAGCAGCCGCTGCGCGCGCCGGGCACCGCCGACCTGCGGTTCCAGGCCGGCGTGCGCTTCTGATCAGGCCCCCACGGGCTTTCCGTCGCTGCGGCGGACCACGATGGTGGCCGACCGCGGCGGCAGCGCGTTGCCCTGCACGTTCGACGGCCAGGTGCCCGTCGGGTGCTGGATGTTGATGAAGAAGGTCGTCAGGTCCGGCGAGTAGGTCAGGCCCGTGATCTCGCAGCCGTTCGGGCCCACCAGGAAGCGCGTCGAGCGGCGCGTGACCTGGTCCAGGTGGTACATCGCGTTGTTGCCGAAGGTGCTGGTGGTCGACGCGCTGGTGCTCGCGTCCGTCTCCACCCAGAGGCGGCCCTGCGGATCGATGCCGATGCCGTCGGGGCTGGAGAACGTGTCGCCGACGATGTTGCCCTTCAGGTTGGCCGTGGCCAGGCGCGGGTCGCCGGCGAGCAGGAAGACCTCCCACTTGAACGTGGTCGCCTTCGCCGTGTTGCCATCCTCGTCCCAGCGCAAGACGTGGCCATGCGAGTTGTTCGGCCGCGGGTTCGCGGCGTCGGTCTGCACGCGCGGGCCGTTGTTGGTGAAGGTCATGTACACCTTCTTGTCCGGCCCCACCGTCACCCATTCGGGACGGTCCATCAGCGTGGCGCCAGCGACGCGTGCGGCGGCCTTGGTGTTGACCAGCACGTCGGCCTGCGTGGCGAAGTTCGTCGTCACGGGGGCCGGCGCGACGGCCGACTGCGTGTAGTTGCCCGGGTCCTGCGCGCCGGTCACCAGGCCGTTCCTGCCCTGGGTGAGCTCGAGCCACTGGCCCGTGCCGTCGGCGTTGAATTTCGCCGCGTACAGCGTGCCGCTATCGAGCAGGTTGCGGTTGGCCGCGCGGTCGTCGGGGTTGTACCTGGCGGACGGCACGAACTTGTAGACGCAGCCGGGCGTGCTGTCGTCGCCCATGTAGATCGCCGCGGTGTTGTCCGCGTCGAGCATGTAGGCCGTGTTCTCGTGGTCGAAGCGGCCCAGTGCGGTGCGCTTGGTCGCGGGAAAGGTGCCTTGCGGATCGATCTCCACCACCCAGCCGTAGCCGACTTCGGGCTGCGACGGGTCGAGGTAGTTGTCGGTGGTTTCCTCGCAGGTGAGGTAGGTGCCCCATGGCGTGCTGCCGCTCGCGCAGTTGTTCAGCGTGCCGACCACGGTGGGACCCACGAGCGTCGCGGCGGGGCCGCCGACCTGGTACACGGTGTTGCCCGTGTAGCGCTTGTTGAACGCGGAGTTGCGCTTGACGGTCCACTTGCCGTCGATGCGTTCGATCTCGATCACCGAGACACCGACGGAGGACAGCACGATCTTCTTCTGGTCCGCCGTGGCGGTCGCGGGGTTGTAGCTCGCCGCGCCGGTGTACAGGATCTGCGAATCCGGCGCCTCGTGGTTGATCGCCAGCAGCGCGTTCGTGTTCGGGTCCTTGCCGGGGATCGCGTAGAGGTGCATGCCGTCGTGGTTGCCGCCGGCCACCTGCTCGTAGCCCGCTGCGTCCAGCGGCGTGCCCGCGTAGGCCGCCGCACCGGCAACGACCGCGTCACCCGCGGCGAACAGGACGTCCATGGTGTAGCCCTCCGGCACCGTGACCTGGTCGCCGACGGAAGCGGGGATGCCCTTGAACGTGACGGCGTAGCTGACCGGGGGCGGGGAGGGCGGCGCGGCCGGCGCAGGGGCGGGAGCGGGGGTCGCCGCCGCATCGCCGTCGCTGCCGCCACCACACGCGGTCAGCATCGCGCCGCCGAAGGCCGCGGCCATCGCGGCACCGAAGCCGCCGCGCAGCAGGGTGCGGCGCGGGACCGTGGACTGCGCCAGCACGTCTTCCATCATCTGGCCGGGGACGGGCGCCATCGCGTTGCGGGCGCGGGAAGCTTCGCGGTACTTGTCGGTCAAGTGGGACATGTCGTTTCTTCTTTCTGCTGCGTGGTTGGGTGATGTCGGAACGAGCGGGAGCGTAGGAAGCGCGCGTGAAAGCTTCGTGACATCAGCCGACCACGCGGCCGTCGGGCGTCAGCATCGATTGCGTGACGAAGGAGGCGCTGCGGCGCTGGCCCTGGTACCGCACCCAGTAGCCGCCGACGTCGCGGTCCTCGCGCTTCTGGAAAGCGGCGAGCGCGCTCGCGCGGGTGACAGGTCCTTCGATGCCGGCCAGCACCTCGAAGGTGTAGCGGGCGGCGATGAAACCCGCGAGGCTCAGTGCCGTGGGTGGCTCGTCGAAGAGGCGCGCGAGCACTTCGCGGTAGCGCCGCACGACGGGAATCGCCGCGGTCACGAGCGGCACGGACTGCGTGGCGATCACGGGCGTGGTGCGCGCCGCGCCCGCCTGTTGCACGACCTGCAGGTTCACGTCCGCGAGTGCCACCACGTACCGCTGGCGCGCCTGGCGGTCCAGTCCTTGCGTGAACTGCACGAGCTCCGGCGTGCCGCCCAGGAACAGCAGCACGGCGGGCGTGTCGGGCCCGAGCCTGCGGCCGAGGCGGGCGAGGTCGCCTTCCGCCACGAACGAAGAGAGCTTCAGCTGCGCGGCCTGCGCGGCACGCTGCACGTCGCCTGCGTACAGCCGCGATGCGCGCGCGGAAGCGAACACGGCGCCTACGTCCCGCATGCCGCTCACGGTCAGCGAGCGCAGCGCATGCGCGATCTGTTCCTGGCGGCCGGAGAAGATGGGGAAGGTGCGCTCGTCGGCGGCTATGCTGCCGTTCTGCAGCCAGGGCGCGGCGTGGGAGATGCCGGCGTCTTCCTCCCGCAGCGCCGCCGCGAGTTCCATGGAGACGGCATCGCTCACGGTGCCGGAGAGCGCCACGCAGGCCGGGTTCTCGCGCAGCGCCTGCCAGGCGTCCTGCACGCCCGCCTTGCTGCCTTCGACTTCCAGCGCCAGGTGCTGCACGGGGCGGCCGCGCACGCCGCCGTGCGCGTTGATGTCCTGCCACGCCGCGCGCGCGCCGACCAGGAAATCCCTGGTGACGTCCTGCTCCGCGGCGGAGACGTCGTGCATCTGCGCGACCACCAGCGGCCGCGGGGAAGATCGCGCGGATTGCGCGAAGGCGGGGAAGGCAAGGGCGGCTGCGGTGGCCGCCAGCAGGCTGCGGCGGCGAAGCGGGAGGGGCATGGCTCGTGTCCTGGATGCAAAGGCGGCCGAGCCTAGGAAGCCGGGGTGACGGCCGCGTGACGGTTTCGTGACGCGGCCGTGACGGCAGTCCTTCGCGTTCCGGGGGTGTCACGGAGCTGTCACGGAAGCTTCCTAGAGTGCAGGTCAACCGATTCCCCAACCCGAAAAGGTGATTGCATGACCATCCGCATCCACGTGGCTTCCATGGCCCTGGCCTCCCTGGCCTTCGCCGGCATCGCAGCCGCGCAGGACGTGACCGGCGCCGGCGCCAGCTTCCCCGCCCCGCTGTACGCGCGCTGGGCCGCCGACTACAACAAGGCGACCGGCGTCCGCATCAACTACCAGTCCGTCGGCTCCGGCGCGGGCATCAAGCAGATCGATGCGAAGACGGTGGCCTTCGGCGCTTCCGACATGCCGCTGAAGGACGAGGAGCTGGCGAAGAAGGGCCAGATCCAGTTCCCCACCGTGATCGGCGGCGTGATCCCGGTCGTGAACATCCAGGGCGTCGCGCCTGGCCAGCTGCGCCTCAATGGCCAGGTGCTCGGCGACATCTACCTGGGCAAGATCACCAAGTGGAGCGATCCGGCGATCAAGGCGCTGAACCCCAGCCTCGCGCTGCCCGACGCCGCCATCGCGCCGGTGCGCCGTGCGGACGGCTCCGGCACCAGCTTCCTGTTCACCAACTACCTCTCCAAGGTCAACGCGGAGTGGAAGGCCAAGGTGGGCGAGGGCACGGCGGTGAACTGGCCGACGGGCGCCGGCGGCAAGGGCAACGAAGGCGTGGCCGCCTTCGTGGGCCGCCTGCCCAACGCGATCGGCTACGTCGAGTACGCGTACGTGAAGCAGAACAAGATGAACTACGCGCTGCTGCAGAACGCCGCGGGCCAGTTCGTCGCGCCCGACGACGGCGCCTTCAAGGCCGCTGCCGCGGGCGCGGACTGGAGCAAGAGCTTCCACCAGATCCTGACGAACCAGCCCGGTGCGCAGTCCTGGCCGATCACCGGCGCCACCTTCATCCTGATGCACAAGGTGCAGGACAAGCCGGCCGAAGCCGCCGCGACGCTCAAGTTCTTCGACTGGGCCTACAAGAACGGCGACAAGACCGCCGACGACCTCGACTACGTGCCGATGCCCGCGGGCGTGAAGGCGCAGATCCAGAAGCTGTGGGCGGCCGAACTGAAGGACGCCTCCGGCAAGCCGCTGGCGACGCAGTGACGGGCGCGGTCGGTTACGGAGCGATGCAGGGCGGCCAGGCCGAGAGTTCGCCGCCGCCGGCCCGGCGTGCGCGCGTGGGGGCGGTCGTGGACCGCCTTTTCGGCTGGACCGCCCGCGCTGCCGCCCTGCTCACGCTCGCACTGCTGCTCGGCATCCTGGTCTCGCTGGTGATCGGCGCCTGGCCGGCGATCCAGGCGTACGGGCCGGGCTTCTTCACGTCGACGACGTGGGACCCGGTCAGCGAGGAGTTCGGCGGCCTGGTGATGATCTACGGCACGCTGGCCACCTCGCTGATCGCGCTGGTCACCGCCGTGCCCGTGAGCTTCGGCATCGCGCTGTTCCTCACCGAGCTTTCGCCCGCGTGGCTGAAGCGCCCGCTCGGCACCGCGATCGAGCTGCTTGCCGCGGTGCCCTCCATCGTCTACGGCATGTGGGGCCTGCTGGTGTTCGGCCCCTTGCTGGCCACCTTCGTGCAGCAGCCGCTGCAATCCGTCTTCGCCGACGTGCCCGTGCTCGGCACGCTGTTCTCCGGCCCGCCCGTGGGCATCGGCATCCTCTCCGCGGGGATCATCCTCGCGATCATGATCATTCCCTTCATCGCCGCCGTCATGCGCGACGTGTTCGAAGTCACGCCCCCCATGCTGAAGGAGTCCGCGTACGCGCTGGGCTCGACGACCTGGGAAGTCGTGTTCAAGGTGGTGCTGCCTTACACGAAGGGCGGCGTCATCGGCGGCGTGATGCTCGGCCTTGGCCGGGCACTCGGGGAAACGATGGCCGTCACCTTCGTGATCGGCAACTTCAACCAGCTGGACTCGCTGAGCCTCTTCGCGCCGGCCAACAGCATCACCTCGGCGCTCGCCAACGAGTTCGCGGAAGCCGCGAGCGGCATGCACCAGGCGGCGCTGATCTACCTGGCGCTGGTGCTGTTCTTCATCACCTTCGTGGTGCTGGCCCTGTCCAAGCTGCTGCTGGCGCGCCTGCGGCGCAACGAGGGGGCGCGCTCGTGAGCACGGCGGACTCCCTGCTGCGGGCGGCGGAACTCGCGCAACAGCGCGAGCGCATGTATGCGAAGCGCAAGCGCGTGAACAAGGTGGCGCTCGCGCTGTCGCTGGCGGCCATGGCCTTCGGCGTGTTCTGGCTGGTGTGGATCCTCTGGTCCACCATCCAGCTGGGCATCGGGGGCCTCACCTGGGCCGCCGTGAGCCAGATGACGCCGCCCCCCAACGACGCGGGTGGCCTGCTGAACGCCATCTGGGGCTCGTTCCTCATGGTGCTGCTCGCCACCTTCGTGGGCACGCCCATCGGCATCATGGCCGGCATCTACCTGGCGGAGTACGACCTGAAAGGCTGGCTCGGGACGACCACGCGCTTCGTGAACGACATCCTGCTGTCGGCGCCTTCGATCGTGATCGGCCTGTTCGTGTACGCGGTCGTCGTGGCCCGCTACAAGCAGTTCTCGGGCGGGGCCGGCGCCATCGCGCTGGCGCTGATCGTCATCCCGGTGGTGATCCGCACGACCGAGAACATGCTGCTGCTGGTGCCGGCGGCGCTGCGCGAAGCGGCTTACGCCCTCGGCGCGCCCAAGTGGAAGGTCATCACGCGCATCACGCTGCGCGCCGCGCGCGCGGGTGTCGTCACCGGCGTGCTGCTCGCGGTGGCGCGCATTTCGGGCGAGACGGCGCCGCTGCTCTTCACCGCGCTGAACAACCAGTTCTTCACCTCCGACCTCGGCGAGCCGATGGCCAGCCTGCCGGTCACCATCTTCAAGTTCGCCATGAGCCCCTACGAGAACTGGCAGCAGCTCGCCTGGGCCGGCGTCTTCCTCATCACCCTGGCCGTGCTGGGCCTGAACATCCTCGCGCGCGTGCTGACGCGCAACAAGCTCTGACCATGGACGCCTCCCTCGCCCCGGAACGCGTGCGCGCCAAGCTGGCCGTGCGCAAGCTGAACTTCTACTACGGCCGCTTCCACGCGCTGAAGAACATCGACCTCGACATCCCGGAACGCAAGGTGACCGCCTTCATCGGTCCGTCGGGCTGCGGCAAGTCGACGCTGCTGCGCACCTTCAACCGCATGTACGAGCTCTATCCGGACCAGCGCGCCGAAGGCGAGGTGGTGCTGGACGGCGAGAACCTGCTCACCTCGAAGAAGGACGTGGCGCTGCTGCGCGCCAAGGTCGGCATGGTGTTCCAGAAGCCCACGCCTTTCCCCATGTCGATCTACGACAACATCGCCTTCGGCGTGCGCCTGTTCGAGACGCTGCCCGACGCGGACATGGACGACCGCGTGGAGTGGGCGCTGCGCAAGGCCGCGCTGTGGGACGAGGTGAAGAACAAGCTGCACCAGAGCGGCAGCGGCCTCTCCGGCGGCCAGCAGCAGCGCCTGTGCATCGCGCGCGGCATCGCGATCAAGCCCGAGGTGCTGCTGCTGGACGAACCCTGTTCGGCGCTCGACCCCATCTCCACCGGCAAGATCGAGGAGCTGATCGTGGAGCTGAAGAAGGACTACACGGTGGTGATCGTGACGCACAACATGCAGCAGGCGGCGCGCGTCTCCGACTACACCGCGTACATGTACCTGGGCGACCTGGTCGAAGTGGGCGACACGGAGCAGATCTTCTTCAAGCCGCGGCGCCAGGAGACCGAGGACTACATCACGGGCCGCTTCGGCTAAGGAAAATAACATGGCGGACAAGCACCTTTCCACCCAGTTCGACAGCGAGCTGAACGCGCTGTCGCAGCGCGTCATGGAGCTGGGCGGCCTGGCCGAAGCCCAGATCCGGCAGGCGATCCACGCGCTCGCGCACTTCGACGAGGACGCCGCGCAGCAGGTGATGGAGACCGAAGCGCGGGTGAACCAGATGGAGATCGAGATCGACCGCGACCTCTCCTCGATCATCGCGCGACGCCAGCCGACGGCGCGCGACCTGCGGCTGCTGATGGCGATCTCGAAGACCACGGCCAACCTGGAGCGCGTCGGCGACGAGGCGATGCGGATCGCCCGCATGGTGCGCTCGATGGTCGCCAAGAGCGGCTCCGTGCGCACCTTGCCCGCCGGCGAGCTGAACGTGGCTGCGGACCTCGCGTCCGGCCAGCTGCGGCGGGCGCTGGACGCCTTCGCCCGCCTGGACACGGCGGCGGCGGTGGCGATCATGAAGCAGGACGACCTCCTCGACGAGGAGTTCGACGGCTTCGTGCGCAAGCTGGTGACCTACATGATGGAAGATCCGCGTACCATCTCGAGCAGCCTGGACCTGCTGTTCGTGGCCAAGGCCATCGAGCGCATCGGCGACCACGCCAAGAACATCGCGGAGTTCATCATCTACGTCGTGAAGGGCGCGGACGTGCGCCACAGCTCCATGGAGCACATCGAATCCGCCGTGCAGCAGGGAAGATGAAGACCCAGCCTCGCATCCTGGTCGTGGAAGACGAGCCGGCGATCGCCGAGCTCATCGCCGTGAACCTGCGGCACAACGGCCTGGCGCCGGTGTGGGCGGCCGACGGCGAGGCGGCGCAGCGCGAGATCGACGCGGTGCTGCCCGATGCCATCCTGCTGGACTGGATGCTGCCCGGTGCCTCCGGCCTGCAGCTCGCGAAACGCTGGCGCTCCGATGCGCGCACGAAAGGCATTCCCATCCTCATGCTCACCTCGCGCGGCGACGAGCCGGACAAGGTGGCCGGCCTGGATGCGGGGGCCGACGACTACATCACCAAGCCCTTCTCGACGCAGGAGCTGCTCGCGCGCATCCGCGCGGTGCTGCGCCGGCGCGCGCCGGAGAAGATCGAGGAGACCGTGACGGTCGGCGGCCTCACGCTGGACCCCGCGGCGCACCGCGTCGCGTGGAACGGCCAGCCGGTGAAGGTCGGCCCGACCGAATTCAAGCTCCTGCACTACCTCATGCGCCACCCGGAACGCGTGCACAGCCGCCAGCAGCTGCTGGACCGGGTCTGGGGGGACCACGTGTTCATCGAGGAGCGGACGGTGGACGTGCACGTGAAGCGCCTGCGCGAGGCGCTCGGCCCCGGCGGCGCGCTCGTGGAGACCGTGCGCGGCGCGGGCTACCGCATCACGGCGCAGCCCGCATGACCTTGCGTTTCCTGGCTTTCGCCTGCTGCCTCGCGCTGGGCGCCCTGGCAGGCTGGCTGCTGGGGGGAAGCGCGGGGGCGGCAGCGGGTGTCGCCGCCGGCGCGCTCGCCTGGTTCACGATCGAGAGCTTCCGTGCCCGCCGCGTGCTGCGCTGGCTGCGCGAAGGCCAGTTGCGCGGCGCACCGAGCGTCGGCGGCTGGTGGGGCGAGGCCGGCGAACGCGCGCGCCGCGCGCTGGCCGCGCGCGAGCTGCGCGCCGAGGACGCCGAGCGCCGGCTGGAGGCTTTCCTGGACGCGATCCGCGGCTCGCCCAACGGCGTGGTGCTGCTGGACCCGCAGGGGCGCATCGAGTGGTGCAACCAGACGGCGAGCCTGCATTTCGGACTGGACCCCGTGCGCGACCTGCAGCAGCACATCGTCAACCTCGTGCGCGATCCCGATTTCGCCGGCTTCTACCACGGCGGGAACTACACGCGCGACGTGATCGTCGAGGCCCCGGCGAGTTCGGCCACGCGGCCGCGCCGCCTCTCGCTGTACCTGCACCCGTATGGCGAAGGGCGGCGGCTGCTGCTCTCGCGCGACGTCACCGAGGTGGAGCAGGCCGAGGCGATGCGCCGCGACTTCGTGGCCAACGTCTCGCACGAGATCCGCACGCCATTGACGGTGCTCTCCGGGTTCGTGGAGACCTTGCAGACGCTGGACCTGCCGAAGGAGGAGCGGCAGCGCTACCTGGGAATGATGGCGCAGCAGGCGCAGCGCATGCAGACCCTCGTGCAGGACCTGCTCACGCTCTCGCGGCTGGAAGGCAGCCCCCTGCCGGGCAAGGCGGAGTGGACGCCCGTGGCGAGCCTGCTCGCCCAGGCCGAACAGGAGGCGCGTGCCCTCGCGGCGAACCAGGGCAAGCGCCTGGACCTGCGCTTTCCCGAGGCCTGCAGCTGGCAGGTGGCCGGGGCGGCGAGCGAGCTGCAGAGTGCGCTGTCCAACCTCGTGAGCAATGCCGTGCGCTACACGCCCGGCGGCGGCACGGTGGAAGTGCAGGCGCGGACCGGGGAGGACGGGAGGCTGGAACTCGCGGTGCGCGACTCCGGCCCGGGCATCGCCGCGGACCACCTGCCGCGCCTCACCGAGCGCTTCTACCGGGTGGACCGCAGCCGCTCCCGCGAAAGCGGCGGCACCGGCCTCGGGCTCGCGATCGTCAAGCACGTGGTGCAGCGGCACGGGGGCGAGCTGCGCATCGAGAGCGCGCCGCGCGCCGGCTCGACGTTCACCCTCGTGCTGCCCGCCGGGCGCGTGCGGGCGGCCGAGCTCACGCCGGCCGGTAGCGACGCACCGCCCGCCACAGGATCAGCGGCAGGATGAGCGCGAGCAGGGCCAGCGCCGTGGTGCTGGCCATCCAGAAGGCATCGGGCGACTGCTGCGCCGGCCACGGCCCGACGCCGTGGTACGCGAAACGGTAGCCGCCGACGACGCCCACGCCCCACAGCAGCAGGCAGTACGCAAGCAGGGGCGAGACCGTCACGCGGTAGCAGCGCAGCATGAACACGCACAGCGCCTGCATCGTGTCGCCGAAATGGTAGACGGCCACCCAGGCGAGCAGGCCCGCGGCGAGCGCGGCGACCTGCCGGTCGCCCGAGTACAGCGAAGCGATGCCCGAACGGGCCACGAGCACGGTGGCCATGAGCGACACGCACATGCCGAGGCCGATGCGGAAGCCCGTGCGCATGCTCGCGCGGGCCTTCTTCGGATCCCCCGCGCCCAGCCAGAAGCTCACGCGCGCGCTGGTCGCGATCGCGATCGAGAGAGGCACCATGTACATCACCGCTGCCATGTTGGCCGCGATCTGGTGCGCGGCGGACGGCAAGGTGCCTTGCCGCGCGATCAGCAAGGCCATGAAGGTGAAGGACGTGACCTCCACCATGATGGACAGGCCCGCGGGAACGCCCAGGCGCGCGAACTGCCCGATGGTGGGCCAGTGCGGCCGCTCGATCGCGCGCCAGATCGCGTAAGGGCGATAGAGAGGGTCGTGGCGCAGCAGCCAGGCGGCGACCAGGAGCATCGCCCAGTTCACCACCACCGTCGCCCACGCGCAGCCCACCGCGCCGCCGGCGGGAAGGCCGAGGCCGCCGAAGGCGAACCACACCGTGAGCGGCACCTTCAGCAGGAGCGATCCGAGCTGCAGCCACGTCACGAGCTGCGGCTTGCCCAGGCTCTGGTTGAGGGTGCTGTACATGCGGAACAGCAGCGCCGGCGGCAGGGCCAGGGCGAGCACCGCGAGGTAGTTGCGCACGCTCTCCTGCAACGCCGGCGGCACCTCCGTCCCGTGCAGCAGCGCGTTCGGGTACAGCAGGCCGATCACGCCCACGACGGAGGCCAGGCCCGCCAGGTAGAGGGCCTGCCGCACCGAGCGGCCCACGTGCGCATGGCGGCCGCCGCCGTGCAGTTCGGCCCACACGGGCAGCAGCGACTGGAAGATGCCCATCATCGCCACGAACACGGTGATGAACACGGCGGAGCCGACCGACAGCGCCGCGAGCGCCTGCTGCGAGAAGCGGCCGGCCACGACGGTGTCGGTGATGCCGAAGGCCATGGTGGCCAGCTGGCCGGCCAGCACGGTGCCCGCGTGCCGCGCGATGATCCCGCGTTCGCTCACGTCTACTTCTTCTTGTACAGCAGCAGGTTCTCGCGGGCGTCGGTCGGGCGCGGGATGCGGGCGACCAGCGCCCAGTGCCTCTTGTCGAAGGCGGTGGCGACCGAGAGTTCCAGGTCTTCGGCGACCACCAGCCAGGTGCACGGGCTGGTCGTCGAGGCGCCGCGCAGGTCCAGCTTGCCGTGGTACATCAGCGCGGCGGCCTGCGGGCGGGTGAGCCCGAAGGCCTGCACGCAGCCGGGCGCGTCGATGCGCGCGACGAGGCGCTGCACCGGCGCGGCGTAGCTGCGCGCGTAGTCGAGGACCGGCAGCCACAGCGTCATCACCAGCAGCCAGGCGAGCGCGGCGCCGCCCGCGGGCAGCACGAGGCTCTTCCAGATCGCTTCGCGGTTGCGCTTGGTGCGCCAGCGCACGAGCGACAGCCAGGCGACGGTGGCGACGAGCGCCATGGCGAACGCGACCCAGCCGAAGGTCGGCTGGAAGCCGGGCGCCAGCTTGGCCACGTTGGCGGCGGGCTTGGCCGGCACGCCGGTCTGCAGCGAGATCCAGATGACCCAGATCACCAGCGCGCAGCCGCTGAAGAACAGCAGCGTGAACCAGTCGATCAGCGCGGAGACGCTGCGCCGGAACGTGGGCAAGGCGAAGGCGGCGAGCGTTGCCAGCGCGGGCAGCGCGAGCAGCAGGTTGCGGTCCGGGTTGTGCGAGAAGACGGCCGCGATGAGGCCCACCAGCGCGAACCACAGCGGCAGCGCGACGTGCCGCTGTCCCAGTTGGCGCCGCCAGCGCCACACCGTCCACAGCGCGAGGGGCCACGCGGGCCAGGTGAACCACGCGAGCAGCCGCAGCAGCGACCCCCATTCCCGCAGCGAGAGCTCCGACAGCGGCTGGACGCGCCACTCCCACATGCCGAGGGCTGCCGCGACGGCAGCGGCCACGAGGGCGGCGGCCAGGATCACGGTCACGCTCTGGCTGCGCGTGGCGCCGTTCGCGCTTTCCTCCGGTGCGCTGCCCGCGTGCAGCAAGGCGCCACCGGCGGCGAACAAGGCGCCCATGGCGGGCGCGCCGCTCAGGCCGAGGCCCACGAGTCCCGCGAGGATGGCCAGCGAGGGCAGCAGGAGCCGGTACGGCAGGGCCGCGAGGCCGTAGAAGGCGAGGGCGGTGAAGGACAGCTGCGCCAAGGCCGGCGTGGTCTCGTGCGACAGCTGCATGAGGCCCAGCGAGGCGATCAGGGCCAGCAGCCCGCCGTCGGCGATCGCGCGCGCGTAGTCCGTGGGGTGCGCCTCGCCGCCGAACGCGAACGGCACGGGCTGCGCCGCCGGCGAGCGCGCGAGGTAGTAGACGCCGTACCAGGAGGCCACGAGGCTCAGCACCAGCAGTGCGATGAAGGGGATGCGCGCCGCGAAGTCCGCGGGCATCCAGCCCGGGGCGAGCTGGATGGCCCAGGCGCCCAGCCAGTAAGGCAGCAAGGCGGTGAATTCCGGCGGCTGGCCGAGCAGCGTGGGCTGCAGCCAGGCGGCGTGCCCGCGCGCGAGCTCGAACATGTAGCCGAAGGCCATGATGTCCGCGTTCTTCCACGGCTCGCGGCCGACGAAGCCGGAGAGCACGTACGCCGCGCAGAACAGCAGCAGCGCCACCCGCGGCAGGCGGCGCACGGCGCTCTGGGCGACGATGGCGGGGGTGGGGCGGTTCACGCGCGGGAGTGTGTCACAGCCGTCGCGGCAACAAAAAAGGCAGCCCGAAGCTGCCTTTCCCGGGGAGCCACGCGGCTTACTTGCCGGCGGTCTTGCCGAACTTCTTGAAGAACTTGTCGACGCGGCCGCCCATGTCGTTCACCGACTTCTGGGTGCCCGTGTAGAACGGATGCGATTCGCTGGAGGTATCCAGCTTGTACAGCGGCAGCGTGCGGCCGTCGTCCAGGGTGATGGTGTCGCGCGCGGCCACGCAGGAGCGGGTCACGAACTGGAAGCCGTTCGACAGGTCCTGGAAGACCACGTCGCGGTAGTTGGGGTGAATGCCTTCTTTCATGGTGTCCTCGTCAGGTGTCGCGGCAGCCGCGCCAGGACATCTGGCGTACTTTCCGGGAAAGCCGGTGATTATAGCGCGGGCGGCTCCAGGATGCCTCAGCCGGGTGCGAGCAGAAGAACGCAGAGGTCGCAAAGATGACGCAGCGGGCGGTAGGCTGGGTTGCGCGAAGCGCACCCCAGCGCTCCAGGCGTCAGCCGCCGCGCCGCATCATGTCGAAGAACTCCACGTTCGTCTTCGTGGCCTTCATCGACTTGAGCACCATCTCCATCGCCTCGATCTCGTCCATGTTGTACATGAACTGGCGCAGGATGCGGGTCTTCTGCAGGATCTCGGGGGCCAGCAGCAGTTCCTCGCGGCGGGTGCCGGAGCGATTGAGCTGGATGGAGGGGAAGACGCGCTTTTCGTACAGGCGGCGGTCCAGGTGGAGTTCGCAGTTGCCGGTGCCCTTGAACTCCTCGAAGATCACTTCGTCCATGCGCGAGCCGGTGTCGATCAGCGCGGTCGCGATGATGGTCAGCGAGCCGCCTTCCTCCACGTTGCGCGCGGCGCCCAGGAAGCGCTTCGGGCGCTGCAGGGCGTTGGCGTCCACGCCGCCGGTCAGCACCTTGCCGGACGAGGGCACCACGTTGTTGTAGGCACGGGCCAGGCGCGTGATGGAGTCCAGCAGGATCACCACGTCCTTCTTCAGTTCCACCAGGCGCTTGGCGCGCTCGATCACCATCTCGGCGACGTGCACGTGGCGGGCGGCCGGCTCGTCGAAGGTGGAGGCGATGACTTCCGCCTTCACCGAGCGCTGCATGTCGGTCACTTCCTCGGGACGCTCGTCCACCAGCAGCACCATCATGTAGCTGTCGGGGAAGTTGGCGGCGATGGCGTGCGCGATGTGCTGCATCATCACCGTCTTGCCGCTCTTGGGCGGGGCGACGATCAGCGCGCGCTGGCCCTTGCCGATGGGGGCGATGATGTCGATGATCCGCCCGGTGATGTTCTCGTCGCCCTTGAGGTTGTCGCGTTCGAGCCGCATCTGCTCCCGCGGGAACAGCGGGGTCAGGTTCTCGAACATGATCTTGTGCTTGTTGTCCTCGGGCGCGCGGCCGTTGACCTTGTCGAGCTTGGTCAGCGCGAAGTAGCGCTCGCCGTCCTTCGGGGTCCTGACCTCGCCTTCGATCATGTCCCCGGTGTGCAGGTTGAAGCGGCGCACCTGCGAGGGCGAGATGTAGATGTCGTCCGTGCTCGCGGTGTAGCTCGTGTCCGGGCTGCGCAGGAAGCCGAAGCCGTCCGGCAGGATTTCCAGGACGCCGTCCGCGAAGACCTGTTCGCCGGCGCGCGCGCGCTTCTTGATGATGGCGAACATCAGCTCCTGCTTGCGCATGCGGCCGACGTTTTCGATCTCGAGCTCTTCGGCCTGCTTGAGGACTTCCGAGACGTGCAGCGCCTTGAGTTCGTTCAGGTGCATGGAGGGACCCCTTGGGGGATGTTCTTTGAAAGGTGTGGGGGGAAGGTTCCGTGCGGGGCGAGAAGTGCCCTGCGAACCGGGTATCGGACTGCCCGCCTGCCTGTGGCGGATCAGCGATGGGGCGGATTATGCAGCAAAAAACCAGGGGGTAGGGATTAGGGAGCAGGGGCTAGGGAAAACGGGCGCAGAAACGAAAAGGGCCAGGAACCCCTAGTCCCTAGCCCCTAGATCCTAGTCCCTTGTCTTTACGCCAGCTGCTGGTCCAGGAACTGCGTCAGCTGCGCCTTGCTCATGGCGCCCACCTTGGTGGCGGCGAGCTGGCCGCCCTTGAACAGCATGAGGGTGGGGATGCCGCGGATGCCGAACTTGGCCGGGATGTCGCGGTTCTCGTCGACGTTCATCTTCGCGACCTGCAGCTTGTCCTTGTAGCTCTCGGACACCTCGTCGAGGATGGGCGCGATCATCTTGCAGGGACCGCACCACTCGGCCCAGTAGTCCACCAGCACCGGCTTGTCGGCCTGGAGGACGTCGGATTCGAAGGAGGCGTCGGAGATGTGCTTGATCAGGTCGCTTGCCATGGATTCCTCTCGGGATGCGGGGACCTACCCCGCTACAGCTACAGTCAGGGCATTGTGACAGAAACCAAGACCCCTCGCCGGGTCGGGGCCGGCGGGTGTTTGCTATGGATGGGATAGCAATTCACCATCCATCGGCGCGGCATTGGCGTGAACTCATGGAAAGGCTGCGGGCCGAAATGGCGGCCCGGGGCGCCCATCCCGCACGCACCGTCGTGCTCGTGCCGTACGCGCAGCTGATGCCGCTGGCGCGGCGGTTCTGGGCCGACCTGGCGCCGGACGGCTTCGCGCCGCGCTTCGAGACCACCCACAACTGGGCGCGCCAGCGCCCCTGGATGGCCGGCGAACTCGACCTCTCCTTCGACATCGGCCGCGACCTGCTCACCGCCCGCGGCTGGCTGGAGCAGGGCGGCCTGCGCACGCAGGCCGATGCCCTCGCGGGCCAGCTCGTGGATGCGGCCTGGCAGGCCGCGGAAGCGGCCCGCGCCGTGCCGCCCGCGCAACGCGCCGGCTGGGCCGCGCGGCTGCGTCCGCAACTGCTGCAAGGCATGGAAGCGCCCGTGGTCGCCATCGAGGCGGCCATCGCGCGCATCGCGTTCGAGTGGGTCGCGGCCTCCAGCTACGCCACCGATGCGGTCCTCGACGGCAGCCTCGCCGCGGGGCTGGACCTGCTGGTGGTGCTCCAGGGCTTCCAGGCCGAGGCGGTGCCGCAGGCACTCGCGCGGCAGCTGGGAGACCGCGCCCTCACGTGGCCGTTGCCCGCGCAGGCGACGCAGGGCGCGATCGCGCTGCATGCCGCCGCGGACGCCACCGAGGAAGCCGAACGCGCGGCCGCCTGCGTGCTGCAGCGGCTGGCCGCCGGCGAAGTGCCCGTCGCCCTCGGCGCGACCGACCGCGTGCTCACGCGCCGCATCGGCGCCCTCCTGTTCACGCGCGGCGTTCCCGTGCGCGACGAGACCGGCTGGAAGCTGTCGACGACGCGCGCGGCGGCCAACCTGATGACGGCCTTGCGCGCGAGCGCGTGGGACGCGCCGGCCGACGCGGTGCTGGACTGGCTGAAGAACGTGCCCGCGATCGGCTCGGGCACCGTGCAGGCGCTGGAGCGGCGCGTGCGCCGCGCGGGCCAGCGCGAATGGCGCATGTTGCGCGCCTCCGACTGGGGCGAGTCCGAAGGCCTGCAGGCCGCGGTGCAGCGCATCGCCGGCTGGCGCGAGGGCATGCAGGCCACGCGCACGTTGCTCGAATGGTTGGCCGCGACGCGCACCCTGCTGCGCGACTGCGGCCAGTGGGACGTGCTGCGCTCCGACGCCGCCGGCATGAAGGCGCTGGAAGCGCTGCGGCTGGACGAATCCGCCTCCGGCGAGTGGGCCGCCTGGCCGCAGGCGCAGCGGCGCCTCGGTGCGCGCGAGTTCAACGCCTGGGCCAACGAGGTGCTGGAAAGCGTCAGCTTCGTGCCGCCGCACCGTGGCGACGAGCAGGTCGTGGTGCTGCCCATGAGCCAGTTGCTGGGGCATCCGTTCGCGTCGCTCGTGCTGCCCGGGTGCGACGAGCGCAGCCTGCCCGCGTCGCCCGAGCCGCCCGCCGGCTGGTCGCAGGCGCAGCGGCGGCTGCTGGGACTGCCCGTGCGCGAGGACCTGGAGGCGGCACAGCGCGCCGCATGGGCCCATGCCTTGCAGACGCCGCGCGTCGACGTGCTCTGGCGCGCGAGCGACGACACGGGCGAGCGCAGCCTCGCCAGCCCGCTGGTGCAAGCCGTGCGCCTCGCCGGCGCCGGCGAGAGCGCACCCGACCCGCGCATGCTGCGCGAGGAAGCCGCGCAGCCGGTCGTCGCTCCCACCGCGCGTGCGCCGCAACTCGTGCCCATGCAACTCTCCGCGAGCAGCTACGAGGACCTGCGGCGCTGCCCTTATCGCTTCTTCGCGCTGCGCATGCTGGGCCTGAAGGAAGCCGACGAGATCGAGGCCGAGGTCGACAAGCGCGACTTCGGCACCTGGCTGCACGGCGTGCTGAAGGTGTTCCACGAGACCTTGCGCGACCGCGGCGAGGTGCCACCCGGGGAGCGCGCCGCGCTGCTGGAATCCATCGCGCGCGACGCCATGGAGCGCCAGCGCCTGGGCGAAGGCGAGTTCCTGCCCTTCGCCGCTGCGTGGCCCGCCGTGCGCGAAGGCTATCTCGCGTGGCTGCGCGAGCACGAAGGCGCGTTCGAGGAGGCCGAGGGCGAGCATTCCGTGCAACTGGGCCCGCTCACGCTGGCGGGGCGCATCGACCGCATCGACCGGCTGCCCGATGGCGGCACGCTGGTCATGGACTACAAGACCGAGGGCCTGCAGGCCACGCGCGACCGCATGAAGACGCCGCTGGAAGACACGCAGCTCGCCTTCTACGCGCTGCTCCTGCCGGAGCGCGAGGTGCAGGCCGCGTACCTGAACGTCGGCGAGCGCGGCGAGGTGAAGGCAGTGGCGCACGAGTCGCTGTCCGAGGCGAGCCACATGCTGAAGGAGGCGATCGCCACCGAGATGCGCCGCATTTCCGAGGGCGCGCCCATGCCCGCGCTGGGCGAGGGACGCGCCTGCGAGTTCTGCGCCGCCCGAGGCCTCTGCCGGAGGGATTCCTGGAGTGAGTGAACCGGCTTACGAGCACAACGGCCGCACGGTCACGCGCGAGCAGTTCTACGCGATCGCCTGCGATCCGCGCCGCCACGTGGCGGTGGAGGCTTGCGCGGGCGCCGGCAAGACCTGGATGCTGGTCTCGCGCATCCTGCGCGCGCTGCTCGCGGGCGCGCAGCCGCACGAGATCCTGGCGATCACCTTCACGCGCAAGGCGGCGGGCGAGATGCGCCAGCGCCTGGACGACTGGCTGGCGCTGTGGGGCACGGCGTCCGACGCGGAGCTGGCCGAGGCGCTGCGCGCACGCGGGCTGCCGCATGCCGACGCGGCGCAGCGTGCGGCGCTGCGCGGGTTGTACGCGAGGCTGCTGGAAGCGGGGCGGCCCGTGCAGATCCGCACCTTCCACAGCTGGTTCGCCGCGCTGCTGCGCGGTGCGCCGGTGGCGGTGCTGCAGTCGCTCGGCCTGCCCGCGAGCTTCGAGCTGCTGGAAGACGACAAGGAGGCGGTGGCGCGCGTGTGGCGCCGCTTCCATGCCGCCGTGGAGCGCGAACCCGCGGCACGCGCCGACTACGAGGCGTCGGTGGCCGCGTATGGGCGCTTCAACACGCTCAAGGCGCTGGAGTCCGCGCTCGGCAAGCGCGTGGAGTTCGCCATGGCCGACGCGGTGGGCGTGGTCGCGGATTCGGTGCGGCCCTTCGGCGAAGTCTTCGAGGAGTTCCAGGGTCCCGACGAGCCCGAGCAGATGCTGGGCGAGGACTGGGTGCGCGAGTCCCTGTACGCCGCCTCGCGCGTGCTGGGGCGCGCCACGCAGGCGACGTTCTCGGCGAAGGGCCGCGAGCTGGAACAGGCCGTGACCGACGGCCACTGGCCCGGCGTCGCCGCCGCCCTGCTCACGAAGGAGCAGGAGCCGCGCAAGTTCAGCGACAAGCTCGCGGGCATCGACGACGTGCGGACCGCGCAGACGCTGGTGCAGCGCCTGTGCGCCGCCGTCCACCAGCACCAGGCCTGGCTGCACCACCAGCGCATCGCCCGCCTCGCGCGCCTGCTGCTGGAAAGCTATGCCGCGCTCAAGCGCGAGCAGGGCTGGGTGGACATGAGCGACGTCGAGCGCACGGCGCACGTGCTGCTGTCGGACCCGGTGCTCGCCGGCTGGGTGCAGGAGCGGCTGGACCAGCGCGTGGGCCACCTGCTGATCGACGAGTTCCAGGACACCAACGCGCTGCAATGGCAGGCGCTGCATGCCTGGCTGGGCAGCTACGCGGGCGCCGGCGGCGACGGGCCCAGCGTGTTCATCGTGGGCGACCCGAAGCAGAGCATCTACCGCTTCCGCCGCGCCGAGCCGCAGGTGTTCCGCGCCGCGCAGGAGTTCATCGCCCGCGACCTCGGCGGCGACCGCCTGAGCTGCGACCACACGCACCGCAACGCGCCCGCCGTGCTCGCCGCCGTCAACACGGTGATGGAGCAGGCGCAGCGCGACGGGCAGTACCAGGATTTCCGGGCGCACACGACGCAGTCCGTGCACGGTGGCGCGGTGCTGGCGCTGCCCCCCGTGCCGCGGCCGGAGCGCGCCGCGCAGGAGGAGGAAGGCCTCGCCTGGCGCGACAGCCTGACGGTGCCGCGCGAACTGCCGGAGGAAAGGCTCGTCGCGCTCGAGTGCCGGCAGGCCGCCGCGTGGATCGCGCAGCAGCTGCGCACGGGCGTCGAGGCGGGCGAGGTGATGGTGCTCGCGCGCCGCCGCGAGCGCCTGTCCGCGATGGAGGACGAGCTGCGCGCGCTGCACATCCCCGCGCAGCAGCCGGAGAAGACCGACCTGTGCGAGGCGCCCGAGGTGATGGACCTCGTGGCGCTGCTCGACGTGCTGGTCTCACCGGGACACGACCTCTCGCTCGCGCGCGCCTTGAAGTCGCCGCTCTTCGGCTGCGGCGACGAGGTGCTGGTCGCGCTCGCGCAGCGGGCGCGCGACGCCGCGCAGGCGGGCCCGCCCCGCGGCTGGTTCGAACTGCTGCAGCAGGGCGAAGGCCTGCCCGAAGGCTGCGCCGCCATCGCCGCACGCCTGAAGCAGTGGCAACGCTGGGTGCAGGCCCTGCCGCCGCACGACGCGCTGCAGGCGATCTACGACGAAGGCGACGTGCTCGCGCGGTTCGCGCGCAGCGTGCCGGCACCGCTGCGTGCCAGCGTGCAGGCCAACCTGCAGGCGCTGCTGGGCGCGGCGCTGCAGGTCGGTGGCGGCCGTTACCTCACTCCCTACACCTTCGTGCGCGCGCTCAAGGCCGGCGGGATTCGCGGGCCGGCCGTCGCGGCCGCAGGCGTCGTGCGGCTGCTCACCGTGCACGGTGCCAAGGGGCTGGAAGCCGACGTGGTCCTGCTGCTGGACACCGACAACGCGCCGGCCAGGCCCGAGTCCATGGGTGCCTTGTGCGAATGGCCGGGCGAGGCGCCGGCGCCATGGCGCTTCGCCTTCCTCGCCAGCGAATCGCGGCCGCCCGCCTGCAGCGCCGAAGCGCTGCAGGTCGAACAGGCGGCACGCGCGCGCGAGGAGCTCAACGCCCTGTACGTCGCGATGACGCGCGCCGAGCGCCTGCTGGTGATCTCCTCGGTCGTGCCTTCCTCCACGGGTGCGAACGGCACCTGGTGGCAGCGCCTGCTGCCCTGCGCGACGCCGCTGCCGGCGCCCGGCGCAGCGGAGCCGCTGGACCCGGCGCGCGGCGCGGCCGACACCGTGGTGCTGCACGTGGTGCCCGGCGCCACCACGCCCGTCACCATGGAGTGGCTGCGGCCGCAGGCGCCGGAAGGCAGCCGCGCGTCGCGCCTCGGCGAGGCCATGCACCGCCTGCTGGAGACCTGGCAGGGGGGCATCGCCGCCGCGCAACTGCGCGAAGTGGAGCGCCTGTTCGCGCTGGAGCCCGGCGCGGCGGAAGAAGCCGCGGCGATGGCGCAGCGCATCATCACCGGCGAAGGCTCCTGGGCGTGGGATCCCGCCGTCGTCGACTGGCAGGCCAACGAGATCGAACTGCATGCCGGCGGCGAACTGCTGCGGCTGGACCGGCTCGTGCGCCGCCGCGACACGGGCGAGTGGTGGGTGCTGGACTACAAGTCCGCGGCCGAACCGGAGCGGCAGCCGCAGCTGCGCGCGCAGATGCAGCGTTACCGCGAAGCGGTGGCCGCGGCGCAGGGCGGCGCGGCGGTGCGCTCCGCCTTCCTCACGGCGCAAGGGCGGGTGGTCCCGGCATGAGCCGCCGCGCCGCCCCGAGGCGCATGGCCCCGCCGCGCGCAGCGCGGAGGGTCGTCCCGTGAGGCGCCTCGTCGGCGGGACCACGCTGGGCGCCTGGCTGGCGGCCGCGTTCTCGGCCCTCACGGTGCTGCTCACGGTGGTCATGGCGCTGCTGATCGAGCGTGGCGCCAGCCGCGACGTGGCGAGCAGCATCGGCGACAACCTCGCGGTGCTCGCGCACCAGATGTCCAACCGGCTGGACCGCGGCATGTTCGAGCGCCACCGCGAGGTGCAGCTCATGGCCGCGCGGCTGGCGCGCCTGGGCGACGACCAGCTCGTGCAGGTGGAACTGGACGCCGCCAAGAGCAGCTATCGCTACTACCTGTGGATGGGGGTCGCGCGCGACGACGGCGTGGTGATGGCCGCCAGCGACGATGCGCGCGTGGGCGAGAACGTTGCCTCGCAGCCCTGGTTCCTGCAGGCGCTCGCCGGCGCCAACCTGGGCCCGGTGCGCGAGGAGATCCTGCTGCCGCGGCAGCTCTCGCCGGAAGGCCGGGCGCAGCAGTTCTACGACATCGCCTTCCCCTTCAAGGCAGGCGACGGCATGCGCGTGCTGGGCGCGCACGTGTCCTGGGCATGGGCCCGCGACGTGCGGCAGGCCGTGTTCGGCCATGGGCCGCTGACCACCGAGCCGGTGATCGTGGCGGAGGACGGCCGCGTGCTGATGGGACCGGAAGGCCTGGAGGGCAGCATCCTGCGCACGGGCAGCCTGGACGCTGCCCGCGCGGGCCGCAACGGCCACGTCACCGAACGCTGGCCGGACGGCCGCACCTACGTGGTGGGCTACGAATCGACGCAGGGCTTCATGTCCTCTCCGGGCCTGGGCTGGCACGTGCTGGTGCGGCAGGACACGGACGTCGCCTACGAACCGGTGCGCGAGCTGCAGCACCGCGTGGCGGTGGGCGGGGGCCTGCTCGCCGTGCTCTTCTCGTTGCTGGGGTGGCTCGCCGCGCGCAAGATCGCACGTCCGTTGCTGGACCTGGCAGCGTCCGCGCGCCGGCTGGAGCAGGGCGAGGACGCCCAGGTGAAGACCTCCGACGCCTACCGCGAAGTGGAGGTGCTGGGGACCGCGCTCAACTCGCTGCTCGGCACGGTGAAGCAGAAGACGGACGAACTGCATGCGCTGAACGCCGAGCTGGAACAGCGGGTGGAGCAGCGCACGGCGGAACTGAGCGAGGCCTTCGCCCGCGTGCGCGCCAACGAGCAGCGGATCCAGACCATCATCGAGTCGGCCCAGGACCCTTTCATCGCCTTCGACCTGCGCGGGCGCATCACCGACTGGAGCACGCAGGCGGAGATCGTGTTCGGCTGGGGGCGCGAGGAGGTGCTGGGGCGGCGGGCGGGCGAGCTGCTGCTGCCCCGCGGCGTGTCCAGCGACCTGGACCTGGCGCTCGCCACCTATGCGCGCACCGGGCAGGCCGGCTTCCTGAACCGGCCTTTCGAGCGCACGCTGGTGGACCGCCAGGGGCGCGAGATCCCGGTGGAACTGAAGATCGGCCTGGTCTCCACGGGCCGCGAGCGTTTCTTCAGCGCCTTCCTGCACGACATCTCCCAGCGCAAGGAAGTCGAGCGGATGAAGGACGAATTCATCTCCACCGTCTCGCACGAGCTGCGCACGCCGCTCACGGCCATCTACGGTTCGCTGAACCTGCTCGCCTCGGGCATGGCGGGCGAACTGCCGGAAGAGGCGCGCCAGCTGCTCGCGATCTCGCACGAGAGCTCGGAGCGGCTCATCCGCCTGATCAACGACCTGCTGGACCTGGAGAAGATCTCCTCCGGCAAGATCGAGTACCGCATGCAGGCGCAGCCGCTCGCGCCGCTGCTCGAGCAGGCCGTGCGCGACACGCAGGCCTACGCCGACGGCCTGCAGGTGCGCATCGCGCTGGAGGCGCAGGCGCAGCCGCTGGTGCATGCGGACGCCGACCGCATCGTGCAGGTCTGCGTCAACCTGCTGTCGAACGCGGCGAAGTTCTCGCCCACCGGCGGCCAGGTGGAAGTGGTGCTGCAGGAGCGGGAGGGCTGGGCCCGCGTGTGCGTCGCGGACCAGGGCCCCGGCGTCCCGGCGGAATTCCACGACCGGGTGTTCGAGCGCTTCGCCCAGGCCGATGCCTCGGACCGGCGCGCCAAGGGCGGCACGGGGCTGGGGCTGGCCATCTGCCGCAGCATCGTGGAGGCCCACGGCGGCCGCCTGGGCTTCACGAGCGAGCCGGGCGTGCGGACGGAATTCTTCTTCGAGCTGCCGGTGGTGCCGGCGGAGCCGCAGGTGGGATCTTCGTAGGCTGGGTTTCGCCGCAGGCGAACCGTAGGCTGGGTTGCGCGAAGCGCACCCCAGCGTTCGCCCTCAGAACGCCGTCCGGTAGTACACCATCGGCCTTCCATCCTTGCGCTTGATGGTGATGCGCGCACCGCCTTCGAGCTGCAGGCCGACGAAGCCGCGATCGAACGCGAAACCAGCCTTGCGGGGCGGGGCAGCGGACAGGTTCAGCTCCACCCGTGCGCCGTAGACCGGCTGCCGCATCTGGATCATCGTGTACGCGTCGTCCGCACCGCTGAGGCGGCGCCAGGCGGTGACGTCGATGCGCTGGCTCTGCAGTCGCTGCGTCCAGCGCAGGCCCAGGTCCACCGCCGGGCGGGGCTGCAGGCCCATCGGTTGCGCGCCGGCGCCGGGGTTGGCCATGCCGAGCACCGCGCCGAGGCCGTTGCCGTTGGCGTTGAGGGGGGTGACGGAGAAGTCCACGCGCGGTGCCTGGAAGCCGCCGTCCTGCGCGTCGAAGCGGGGCAGCGCGCTCGTCTGCACCTCCACGCGCACGGGCTTGTCCGTTCGTGCCTCGGCGACGAGCACTTCGGCGGACCCCGTGTCCGCATCCTGCGCCTGGATGGCGGGGCACACGACGCAACCGGCCAGGGCGGCGATGCAGCCCAGCGCGGACTTCCAACGACCTTCGGCGTGCTCGCCGGCTCCAGCGACCTTCTCCATGGCTCACCTCCCAGTGATGCGACGCAGTCTAGGTGGCAGGTCCGTAGGAAGTTTGTGGGAGCTGGAGGGTGGATGCTGTAAGAAAAGGAACCTCCAGCGCCGGCGGCGCGGAGGACATCAGGTAGGCGGAAACGCAGCCTGTGCAGGACGGCGGCCGTGCCGTCCCGGGGCTATTCACCGATGTGGTGCCACTTGTTCTCGGGCAGCTTGCGCAGCGCCTCGTAGACCTGGCGCAGCACGCCCTGGGTGGCCGCCCACTGGATGTGTTCGCGCAGGATGGCGCGCTTCTGCAGCGAGGGCACCTGCGACCATTCGGCATGGGTCGCCGGCACCTTGGGCAGGTGCGGGCCGGTGTTCGGGAGGTAGGCGTACAGGCGCTGCCAGATCGCGGGCAACGGGCAGACGCGGTTGTTCTGCCGCACGACGACCAGCACGTCGTCGAGCGTGATGTCCTCGCTGGCCGCGGGATGGTTCGCGCCGACGGCAAGGCCCGTGGGCCGCGTCTTCTCGAAGCCACGCTGCTGCTGGCCCTGCAGGGCCTGGAACATGGCCCAGGAGGTGTCGCTGCTCTTTTCGACGACTTCGACTTCTTCGCGCCCGGCCGGCAGCTGGCCCGGGACGCGGTTCCCCTTCGCGTTGCTCACGGATGGCCCCCAACCTCGTATGTTGTCAAATGTAAGCGGCAATGGCGGGCCGTGTACATCGCCCGGACGGGGGGATGTGCCAAATCCGGCACACTCGTCCGACGCGCGGGGAAGGAAAGGGGAGGGAAGTTGGGGACCGGGCGCACCCCTGGGCGGCCTGGAGTCCCCATCCCCAGGATTCCTCACGCTCGCGCGGCAGGATCGACGTCCACACGGGGAGGACTTTGCGCGGGGACGATATTTCCACTATTATCGAATCGTGGAAGAAAAGGAAGTCATTCGCGCACTGGCGGCTCTCGCGCATCCCGCCCGCCTGCAGGTATTCCGCGCCCTGGTCGTCGTCGGCCAGCAAGGGTTGACGCCGGGCACGATGGCCGAGGCGCTGGCGATGCCCGCCGCGACGCTGTCCTTCCACCTCAAGGAACTGGTCCACGCCGATCTGGTCACGCAGGAGCGCGCCGGTCGGAACATCGTGTACCGCGCCGCCTACGACCGCATGAACGAGGTTCTCGGCTACCTGACGGCGCACTGCTGCCAGGGCGCGGAGTGCCTCGACCCCGCAGCCACGACCTGCAAGACCTGCTGAAGGAGCCACCATGAAGCGTTTCCACGTCCATGTCCACGTCGACGACCTCGCCAGGAACATCGCCTTCTATAGCGCCATGTTCGGCCAGCAGCCCGCCCGCACGGAGCCGGACTACGCCAAGTGGATGCTGGCGGACCCGCCGGTCAACTTCGCCATCTCGACGCGGGGCACCGCGACCGGCGTCGATCACCTCGGCATCCAGGTGGAGACGCCCGGGGAGCTGGCCGCGATGAAGGCCAACGCCATGCAGGCCGACATGGCGCTGCTGGATGAAGGCGAGACCACCTGCTGCTACGCCAGGAGTGACAAGTACTGGATCACGGACCCGCAGGGCATCGCCTGGGAGCAGTTCCAGACGCTGGACGCGATCCCGGTGTTCAGCGAGACGCGCCCGGCGGCGGACGCCGCATGCTGCGCCACCGCGCCGACGGCGACCGTGCAGTTCATGCCGAAGCCCGTCGCGAACACCAGCGGCAAGAGCTGCTGCTGAAGGAAGCGCGATGGCCGCGAAGCCCCTGAACGTGCTGTTCCTCTGCACGCACAACTCGGCGCGCAGCATCCTGGCCGAGGCGCTCCTGAACCACATGGGCGACGGCCGCCTCCGCGCCTTCTCGGCGGGCAGCAGCCCCCGCGACGACCAGCAGCCCAACCCGCTCGCGCTGCAGGTCCTGCAGGAGGCCGGCGTGGCGACCGAGGGGCTTCGCAGCAAGAGCTGGAACGAGTTCGCCCGCCCGGAGGCCCCGGCCATGGATCTGGTCATCACGGTGTGCGACAACGCGGCGGGGGAGGCGTGCCCCTACTGGCCCGGCGCTCCTGCCACGGCGCACTGGCGCTACCCGGACCCCAGCGAGTTCCCGGGCAGCAAGGAGGCGCGGCTCTGGGCCTTCAACGACACCTTGAACGGCATCAGGCGACGCCTGGAGCTGTTCATCGCTGCAAGGCCGGAGACCCTCGACCGGCTGTCCCTGCAAGCCAAGGCCCGCGAGATGGCGAACGTCTTCTGATGCGTCCGCTGCGTCAAGCGCTGGTGGCCGAATTCGTCGGCACGGCGGCGCTCCTGTGCGCCGTGATCGGGTCCGGCATCATGGCCGAGCGCCTGAGCGGCGGGAACGCCGGCGTCGCCTTGCTCGCCAACACACTGGCGACGGTGTTCATCTTGTTCGTCCTGATCGAGACGCTCTGGCCGATCAGCGGCGCGCACTTCAATCCGGTGGTGACGGTCATGCTCACGGTGCGCGGCGACTTCAGGCCGCAGCAGGGGTACGTTGCCGTGGGGATGTTCATCGTGGCCCAGGTCGTCGGCGGCATCGTCGGCGCGTTCCTGGCCAACGCCATGTTCGACATGCCCGTCACCGAGTTCAGCACCAAGGTGCGCTCGGGGTGGGGGCAGTGGATCGGCGAGGCCGTCGCCACGGCAGGGCTGCTGTTCGTGATCTTGCGTGCCCCCGCTGGCCGGGGAAGCCTCATCGTGGCGGCCTTCATCGGCGCGGCGTACTGGTTCACGTCCAGTACCTCGTTCGCCAACCCTGCCGCCGTGGTCGGCAGGATGTTCAGCAACAGCTTCGCAGGCATTGCCCCGACCAGCGCCGGCGCGTTCATGGCCGCAGAGGTGGTGGGAGCCGTGCTGGGGACCTTGCTTGCCGGACGGCTTTGCGACGGCCGTCCGCTGCCTGATCGAACGTGAAGGCCGCCGGCGTGGATCAACGTGGCACCCGAAGTGACACGGCAGGCGGCACAGATGGCCCTGTCTTGGCGACCACGCACTACTAAGTGCTTGATCTACAAGGCTTCTGCGAGAAGAAGTTGACGAGCCTTACCCCCGGCACTGGCTCCACAGTTAGGGCTGCTTGGTTCCCCACCTGACCCGGTTGGCCGCTTCACCATGCGGGGAGGCCCGTCAGGTGAGATTGTAGGCGAGTTGCAAGGCCGAGTTGGCCGGAAGGCCACCTTAGAATCGACGGAATGTCCTATCTCGTGCTCGCCCGGAAGTACCGGCCCAAGACCTTCGCGCAGATGGTCGGCCAGGAGCACGTGGTGCAGGCCCTCACGAATGCCCTGGAGCAGCAGCGGCTGCACCATGCCTACCTCTTCACCGGGACGCGTGGCGTGGGCAAGACCACGGTGTCGCGGATCCTGGCCAAGTCGCTGAACTGCCAGGGGCCGGACGGGCAGGGCGGCATCACCGCCACGCCCTGCGGCGTGTGCCAGGCCTGCATGGACATCGACGCGGGCCGCTTCGTCGACTACACCGAGCTGGACGCCGCTTCCAACCGCGGGGTGGACGAGGTCCAGTCGCTGCTGGAACAGGCGGTCTACAAGCCGGTGCAAGGGCGCTTCAAGGTCTTCATGATCGACGAAGTGCACATGCTCACGGGGCACGCGTTCAACGCGATGCTCAAGACGCTGGAGGAGCCGCCGGAATACCTCAAGTTCGTGCTGGCCACCACCGACCCGCAGAAGGTGCCGGTGACGGTGCTCTCCCGCTGCCTGCAGTTCAACCTGCGGCCGATGGCGCCGGAGACGGTGCAGGAACACCTGGGGCGCGTGCTCGGGGAAGAAGGCGTGCCCGCGGACGCGCAGGCGCTGAAGCTGCTTTCGCGCGCGGCGCGCGGGTCGATGCGCGATGCGCTGTCCCTCACCGACCAGGCGATCGCCTTCGGCGGCGGCCAGCTGCAGGAAGCACCCGTGCGCCAGATGCTCGGGAGCGTGGACCGCAGCCACGTGTTCCGCCTCGTCGAGGCGCTGGCGCGGGGCGATGGCAAGTCGGTGGTCGAGACCTCCGAGGCGCTGCGGGTGCACGGCCTGTCGGCAGGCGCGGCGCTGGAGGAAATGAGCATGGTGCTGCAGCGCATGGCAGTGCTGCAGGCGGTTCCCCAGGCAGCGGACACGGGCGACGAGGAAGCAGCGACGGTCGCGCGGCTCGCGCAGCTGATGCCGGCGGACGAGACGCAGCTGCTTTACAGCATCTGCCTGCATGGACGGCAGGAGCTGGGGCTGGCGCCGGACGAATACGCGGCGTTGACGATGGTGCTGCTGCGACTTCTTGCCTTCAAACCGGGCGCGGCGGAAAAAAAAACTCTGAATGATGGGGGCGCGAACGCTGGGGTGCCTGCGGCAACCCAGCTTACGGTGCCGGCGGCCCAGCCCCCGAAACCCGCCGAGGCGGCTGGTAGGCTGGCGGTGAGCGCAGCGAACCCCAGCGATGCGCCGCAGGCGCAACCCCAACCGCAACCCCGCCCCGCCGCTCCCCCCGGCCACGTCCTCCCCGTCGTCGAACCGCGCCAGGCCCCGCCGCGGGCCACGCCGCCGCAGGCACGCCCGAACAACGACGTGCTCGGCGTCCCCGTGCGCGTGCAGCCCGAACCCCTGCGCGAAGCGCCCTCCGGCGTGCCCACCGTGGTGCCCACCCCCGAGGGCGATTTCTGGCAGGCCACCGTGCAGCAGCTCGTGGAGCGCGAGGCCATCACGGCGCTCGTGCGCGAGCTCGCGCTGCAGGCGCAGCTCGTCGCGCGCGACGAGGGCCACTGGATGCTGCGCGTCGAGCGCGAATCGCTGAACCAGCCGCAGAGCCGCGAGCGCCTGCGCACCGCGCTGCACGCGGCCGGCCACGCCGTCGACCTCTCGGTCGAAGTGGGTCCCATCACCGACAGCCCGGCGCGCCGCAACGCCGTGGCCGCCGCCGAACGCCAGCTCGCGGCCGAACAGATCATCCTGAACGATCCTTTCGTGCAGCAGATGCAGCGTGACTTTGGGGCGAAAATCGTCCCGGGCAGCATCAAACCGATCGCCAAACACTAGAGAGACCACCATGTTCAACAAGGGACAGCTGGCCGGCCTGATGAAGCAGGCCCAGCAGATGCAGGACAACCTGAAGAAGGCGCAGGACGAGCTCGCCACCATCGAGGTGAGCGGCGAGTCCGGCGCCGGCCTCGTGAAGGTCGTGATGACCTGCAAGCACGACGTCAAGCGCGTCACCATCGACCCCAGCCTGCTGGCGGACGACAAGGACATGCTGGAAGACCTCGTGGCCGCCGCCTTCAACGCCGCCGTGCGCAAGGCCGAAGAGACCACGCAGGAAAAGATGGGCAAGCTCACCGCGGGGCTCCCCCCGGGCATGAAGCTGCCGTTCTAAGCATTGGCAGAACCTTCCCTCCAGGCACTGGTCGAGGCGCTGCGGCGCCTCCCCGGGGTGGGTGCCAAGTCCGCCTCGCGCATGGCCTTCCACCTGCTGCAGCACGACCGCGAGGGCGCGCACGTGCTTTCGCGCGCGCTGGAGCAGGCCGCCCGCAACGTGCGCCACTGCAGCGAATGCCACACGTTCACCGAGGACGAGGTGTGCACCACCTGCCGCAGCCCGCAGCGGGACCGCACCAAGCTGTGCGTGGTGGAGACGCCCGCCGACCAGGCGGCACTGGAACGCACGCAGGCCTACAACGGCCTCTATTTCGTGCTGATGGGGAAGCTGAGTCCGCTGGACGGCATCGGCCCGCGCGACATCGGCCTGGGCAAGCTGTTCGCCCGGGCCACCAACGGCGAGGTGCAGGAGGTGATCCTCGCCACCAACTTCACCGCGGAGGGTGAAGCCACGGCGCACGTGATCGCGGAAGCGCTGAAGCAGAAGGGCCTGAAGGTCACGCGCCTCGCGCGCGGCGTGCCGGCAGGCAGTGAACTCGAATACGTCGATCTGGGGACCATCGCGCATGCGCTGGTGGACCGGAGGAGCAGGTAGAACATGAACTACGCCCACATGACGGTGGCGTACTGGTGCGTGCTGGCAGCGGTGCTGCTGCCTTACGGCTGCGCGTACCTCGCGAAGTCCCAGGGGTTCGGCAAGCCGCGCAGCCAGGGCGGCTACGACAACAACGACCCGCGGGCATGGCTCGCCAGGCAGCAGGGCTGGCAGGCGCGCGCGAACGCGGCGCAGGCCAACAGCTTCGAGGCGCTGCCCTTCTTCATCGGCGCCGTGATCATCGCGCACCAGCTGGGCGCAGCGCAGACGCGCCTGGACATCCTCGCGGTGCTCTTCGTGTTCATGCGCATCGTCTACATCGCGCTGTACGTCGGCGGCTTCGGCTTGCCGCGCTCCGCGGTCTGGGGCGCGGCCTTCCTGATCAACATCCTGATCTTCCTCGGCGCGGCCTGGCGCTGAGGTCATTCCCGTTACGTGAAAACCCGCACGGGATCGTCCCGATGCGGCGTTGCAGCACGCGGCCTACCCTCTCGGCATTCCCAGAAGAATGACGAGGTGAGAGGCCTGCCATGACGAGGACAACCCTGAACCGGCGGCGCTTCGCGCTGCTCGCGGCCGCGGCCGTCGCCGCGCCCTCGCTGCGCGCGCAAGGCAAGCCGGAGAAGACCAAGGTTGCGATCGCCGTCGGCGGCAAGGCCGCGTTCTACTACCTTCCCCTGACGATCTCGGAGCAACTGGGCTACTTCAAGGCCGAGGGCCTGGACGTGGAGATCTCCGACTTCGCCGGCGGCGCGAAGGCCCTGCAGGCCCTCATGGGCAATTCGGCGGACGTGGTGAGCGGTGCCTACGAGCACACGATCAACATGCAGTCGAAGAACCAGTTCATCCAGTCCATCGTGCTCATGGGCCGCGCGCCGCAGATCGCGATGGGCGTGTCGGTGAAGGCCGTGCCGGGCTACAAGGGCCTCGCCGACCTGCGCGGCAAGAAGATCGGCGTGTCGGCGCCCGGCTCGTCGACCAACATGGTGTCCAACCTCGTGCTCTCGCGCGCCGGCATCAAGGCGACCGAGGTGAGCTACGTCGGGGTCGGCACGGGCGCGGGCGCGCTCGCGGCGCTGCGCTCCGGCCAGATCGACGCGATGTGCAACACCGACCCGGTGATGACCATGCTCGAACAGAAGGGCGACGTGCGCATCATCAGCGACACGCGCACGCTCAAGGGCACGCACGAGGTCTTCGGCGGCCCCATGCCCGCGGCCTGCTTCTACACGCACTCGGACTTCGTCCGCCAGAACCCCAACACCTGCCAGGCGCTGGCCAACGCCATCGTGCACGGCCTGAAGTGGCTGCAGACGGCCGGGCCGAGCGACATCATCAAGACCGTGCCGGAAAGCTACCTGCTCGGCGACCGCGCGCTCTACCTCGCCTCCTTCAACAAGGTGCGCGAGGCGATCAACATCGACGGCGTGCTGCCCGAGGACGGCGCGAAGACGGCGCTCAAGGCGCTGGCCAGCTTCGAGCCGACGGTGAAGCCCGAGAAGATCGACCTGGCGAAGACCTACACCAACGACTTCGCCCGGCGCGCCAAGGACAAGTTCAAGGCGTGAGTGCGGCGTTGCACGCGCTCGAGCTCCAGGACATCACCGTCACCTTCCGCTCCCGCGAGGAGCGCGATGCGCGCTACACCGCCGTCGCCGCCACCAGCCTGCACGTCGCCGCCGGCGAGTTCGTGTCGGTGGTGGGGCCCACGGGCTGCGGCAAGTCGACGCTGCTGAACATCGCCGCCGGCCTGCTGGAGCCGTCGTCGGGCCACGTGCGCGTCTTCGGCGAGCCGCTCGCGGGCATCAACCGGCGCGCCGGCTACATGTTCCAGTCCGAGGCGCTGATGCCCTGGCGCAGCGCGCTGGACAACGTGATGGTCGGCCTGCAGTACCGCGGCCTGCCCGACGCCGAAGCGCGTGCGCAGGCCGAGGCGTGGCTGGCGCGCGTCGGCCTCGCGGGCTTCGGGGACCGCTATCCGCACCAGCTTTCCGGCGGCATGCGCAAGCGCACCGCGCTCGCGCAGGTGCTCGCGCTGGACCCGGACATCATCCTCATGGACGAACCCTTCAGCGCGCTGGACATCCAGACGCGGCAGCTGATGGAGAACGAGGTGCTGGACCTCTGGGCCGCGAAGAGAAAGGCCGTGCTGTTCATCACGCACGACCTCGACGAGGCGATCGCCATGAGCGACCGCGTCGTGGTGCTGTCGGCCGGGCCGGCCACGCACCCGATCGGCGAATTCACCATCGACCTGCCGCGTCCGCGCGACGTGGCGGAAGTCCGCATGCACCCGCGCTTCGTGGAACTGCACGCGAGCATCTGGGCGGTGCTGCGCGACGAGGTGCTCAAGGGCTACGCGCAGCAGCTGCGCAAGGCGGCCTGAGATGGGCGGGCGCAAGCTGCTGGCGTGGCAGGTCGGCGTGCTCGTCTTCCTGCTGCTGTTCTGGCACCTGGTCTCGCGCAACGAGCAGACCGCGTTCTTCCTGGGCGAGCCGATCAAGGTGGCGGGGCGCATCTGGTCGTGGTTCGTGCCGATCGGGGTCGCGCCCAACGCGCTGTTCCCGGACGGCCTGTCCGGGCGCGCCGACATCTACGTGCACCTGGGCGTGACGCTGCTGGAGACCGTGCTGGCCTTCGTGCTCGGCACGGTGCTGGGCCTCGCGGTGGGCCTGTGGCTCGCGCTCGCGCCCGCGGCCAGCGCGATCATGGATCCCTACATCAAGGCGCTGAACTCCATGCCGCGGGTGATCCTCGCGCCGATCTTCGCGCTGTGGTTCGGGCTGGGCATCTGGAGCAAGGTGGCGCTCGCGGTCACGCTGGTGTTCTTCATCGTCTTCTTCAACGTGTACCAGGGCGTGCGCGAGGTGAGCCCGGTGGTGCTGGCCAACGCGCGCATGCTCGGTGCGAACCGCAAGCAGCTGCTGCGCACGGTCTACCTCCCGAGCGCGACGAGCTGGGTGTTCTCCAGCCTGCACACGTCGGTGGGGCTCGCCTTCGTCGGCGCGGTGGTGGGGGAGTACCTCGGCTCGGCGCGCGGCGTGGGCTACCTGATCCTGCAGGCGGAAGGCACCTTCGACGTGAACACGGTGTTCGCGGGGATCGTGGTGCTGACGGCTTTCGCGCTGGCGCTGGATGGAATGGTGGGGAAGATCGAGCGGCGGCTGATGAAGTGGCAGCCGCGGCTGGGGGAGACGGAGAAGCTTTAGCCCATGTCATCCCGGCTTCGCGCCGGGATCCACAGGGCGCCTCCACGGGACGCCCTATGGATTGCGGGTCAAGCCCGCGATGACATGCTCCTCATCACGACCGGCGCGGGTCGTTCGGGAACTGGTCGCGCGCGTTCACCACGCGGTCGCCGTCGCGGTCCCGGTCGGAGCGGTCGGCGATGCCGTCGCCGTCCATGTCGTGGCCGCGGACGATGCGGGTGCGGTTGAACACGTTCGGCTGCGGGTCGCTCTTGTTGGCGAAACCGTCGCCGTCACGATCGTTGTCGCGGCGGTTCGGGATGCCGTCGCGGTCGAGGTCGCCGTTGGGGCCGAAGCGGTCCACGCGGGCCACGCGGCGCACGTCGCGCACGTTCGGGTGCGGATCGCGGGCGTTCACGATGCCGTCGCCGTCACGGTCCCTGTCGTAGCGGTTCTGGATGCCGTCGCGGTCCAGGTCCTGGCGCGGACCCGTCTGCGCGTGGGCGGCGGTCCCGAGGGCCATCAGGGAAGCGACGAATGCGGCGCTGAATGCGAGCTTGTTTTTCATGTTGCACCTCTGCAAGTGAAGATGCTTCGATGATGGGCAGAAAGCCGCGCCGGTACCATCGGAGCGGCCCTGTCAAGCAGGTCGGACCGTGCCTCACACGAAGGTATGACATCCGAAAGAAAAAGGGGCCCGTGCGGGCCCCTGTGGCTCAACGTGTGCCGGCTCAGCTGCGGCGCGGGTTGTAGGGAGAGCGGTCGCGGCCGTTGCGGATGCCGTCGCCGTCGATGTCCTTGTCGTAGCGGTTGGCGATGCCGTCGCGGTCGAAGTCGGCGTCGGGCGCCATGCGGGCTTCGCGGCGCTCTTCGCGACGCTCGGCGCGTTCGGCCATGCGCTGTTCCCAGTTGTTGCCCACCAGCACCCAGCTGCCGTCGCCTCGCTGCACCCAGCGCGCTTCGCGGTACTCGTAGCCGGGACGCTCGCGCATCCACTGGCCTTCGACCCAGGCGTACTCGCCGCGGCGCCACTCGTAGTGGCCGGGGGCCCACACCCAGCCGGCGCGCGGGGCGGGCACGACCTCGTGGCGCGGCGCCGGCGGCGCGGTGGAGACGATGGCGGTGTACTGCGCCTGTGCGGCGGCACCGAAGCCCATGAGGGCGGCGGCGAAAGCGGCGCCCAGCAGAGTCTTGTTTCGCATTGCTTTTACTCCTGAGGATTCAATGACCCGACTGTCGGGCCTGCTGCGCGCCGCAAGCATCAGTGCGCGGCGGCAGTGATCGTCGGAGTCGTCCTGCACCAGGACGCGTGGCGTGCAAGTCTTGACAGGCCTGGAAGCGCCTGCCGGGCAGTCTCCGGCAGGCCCGTTCAGTACCGCACCTTGAACTCGGTCGACATGTTGTCGTCCGTGATGAGCCACAGGTCGCGCCGCGCGAGCAACGGGTCGCGGACGTCCGGCAGCGGCGTGGCGGCGAGCGTCTCCAGCACCTCGGTCGCCGCCGGAGAGCGCGCGAACACCGGGCGCCCATCGGCGCCCCGGAACCGCAGGAGCCGCTCCCTGCGTTGCGGTGCCGTCGTCGCCAGGGGCGCGTCGCTGGCCGCCACGAAGCCCTGGTAGCGGCTCACGTGCCGGAAGACGTGGGCCGCCGTGTGGGCGACGTGGTCGTACCCCAGCGCGTTGTAGTAGACGATGCCGCCGGGATTCAGGTGGCTGCGCGCGAGCTCGAGGAACTCGCGGGACAGCAGGTTGGTCATGTTCGCGCGCCACGGGAAGCTCGTGTTCATCAGGATGAAGTCGAACTTCTCCTCCGGGTGGTGCTTCAGCCAGCGGCGGCCGTCGTCGAGGAGGATGCGGATGCGCGGGTCGTCCAGCACCGGCGCCACCTCCGGGTAGCGGCGCACCAGCTGCGGGTAGCCGCGCCCGATCTCCACGACCACGATCTCCTGCACGGGTTCGTAGCTGGAGAACACCCGCGTCCACGAGCCGGTGCTCAGGCCGATCTCCAGCACGCGCCGGGGCGCCGGATGCAGCGCCGCGCCGAGGTAGGCGCGCTCGATCCCGTTGCCGCCGACGACGGGGTCGGTGTTGAACCGCCCGTCGAAGATGCCGTGGCCGTACATGATGTCGGGCCGGCTCGGCTCGACGGCGATGATCGCGCTGCGGTCCTCCAGCACGTGCCGGAAGGCGGGGTTGCCGGCGCTCGCGTACAGCAGGCGTTCGAGCGAGCCGGCGGCGAGGGGCGGGTGCAGCACGACCGCGCCTGCCAGGGCCGCGACCGCGAGCGCCTGCAGGCCGCGCGGTGCCTGCAGCACCAGGCGTCCGCCGACGAATGCCGCGAGCGCCAGCGTCAGCACCGCGAGCAGCGCCATGTTGTCCGCCAGCGAGAGGCGATCGAGCAGCACGAAGCCGGTGAGCAAGGGGCCGAGCGCCGCCCCGACGATGTTGGCGAAATAGAGCCAGGTGACCGGGCCGGCGGCATCGCTGCGGCGGTCGCGCGTGCCCAGGTGCACCAGGGTCGGGAACACGGCGCCGCACCAGAAGGCCACCGCGCCTGCGGCGGCATACGCCAGCAGCAGCCCGGGACCCTTGCCCGCAAGCGCGGTGGTCCAGCTCGTGACGGGCAGGGTCAGCCAGGTGACGGCTGCCGCCAGCAGGAGGCTGCGCACGAGGGCACGGCGGGCCGAGCGGTCGTCCGGCTGCCGGGCGTGGGTGCGCAGCGATCCCCAGCCGATGCCCGCCAGATAGACGGCCAGCAGCATGCCGAACACCTCCGGCCGGCTCGCCGTCATGAACCCGAGCAGCCGGAACCACAGGATCTCCAGGCTCAGCGAGATGTAGCCCACGGCAGCGAGGGCGGCCAGCGCGAGCGGGTAGGGCAGCCTCCACGCGGAGGCCGTGGCCTCCGCACGCTCTTCCTGCGCCGGTGCCGCAGCCGGCGTCGCGGCGGTGCCGAGGTGCCGGCTCGCCCGGTACACGAGGAAGGCCGTGCCCAGGTTGCACAGCACCGCGATGGCGATGCTCGCGCGCAAGCCGAACAGGACGAACAGCACCTGCACGGTGGCGAAGGACGCGATCGCGGAGCCGAAGGTGTTCAACGCGTAGAGCAGGGACACCGTGCGGCCGATGTCGCGGAAGGACTTCTGCAGGTGCGCAATCAGCACGGGCAGCGTCGCGCCCATCAGCAAGGTCGGCAACGCCAGCACGGCATACACGCGGGCCACGAGTCCCGCCATGGTGGGCTCCGTTGCCGGACTGGCCGCGTGGATGAGGGCGGCCCCGAAAGCACCATAGAGGCCGATGCCGCATTCGATGGCGATGAAGATGTGCAGCAGGCGGTCCGGGAAGCGCTTCTGCAGCCATCCGCCTGCGAGGGCACCGACCCCCAGCCCGAACATGAAGACCGAGACGATGGCCGTCACCGACTCGCTGTTGACGCCGAACTCCGTGAACAGGATGCGCTGCCAGGCGACCTGGTAGATCAGCGCCGCGAAGCCGGAGAGGAGGAAGAGGCTCGCGAGGTAGTGCTCCGACCGCATCAGCGCGGCGCGCTCGCGCTTTTCCAGCAGCACTCCCAGCAGGCCGGCCTGCAGCAGCACCTGCAGCGCCAGCGTCGCCAGGGTCAGCGCGGTACTTGCGTGGCCGGACGCGGCGATCGCCGCCGCCGGCACCCACACCAGGCCCGTCCAGGGTGCGTGCTTGCGATGGCGCGAGGCCACGCCGGGCGGCACGAGCGGCACCAGGGTGTTCGCGCAGGCGCGTTCCAGCGCCCACAGCAGCAGCGGCAGCACCAGCATGTGCAGCACGCCTTCGACGAGCATCGTGGAGGGCGCACCTGCCGCGACCCACGGCTGCAGCCAGCCCGCACCCGCGTACGCGCACCCGTAGACAAGGCCCGCGCCCGCGGCGGCGACCGGCCTGCCCCAGGAACCGGCCTGGCCTGGCGCTGCGAGCGGCGCGGCTCCGGTGTCCTGCATCAAGGGGCCGGGGACCTCATGGCGCGGATCAGCGGTGCTTCTTCGGCGTCGTCGATTTCGACGTCGCCGGCTTCTGCGCCGCGGGCTTCGCCGCCGGCCGGGAGGACACCTGCTTCACGTTGCGCGAGTTCACGCGCACGGGCGCACGCGCCGTGTTGCGCACGGGCAGGTGCAGCACCACCTGCTGGCCCGGCTTGAAGGCGGCCGAGGAACCCACGTCGTTCCAGTCGGCCACCTGCGCGGGGCTGAGCTTGTAGCGGCGCGCGATGCTGCCGACCGTCTCGTGCTTGCCCGCGCGGACCACCGTGCGGCGCGTGGCGATCTCGGGGGCGAGGCTCAACTGCCCGTTGTCGGCGACATGGCCGGCCACGTCGGACTGGGTGGCGCCGCGACGCGGCACGATCAGCACGGAGCCGGCCTTGATCAACATCCGCGGCGGGATGGTGTTCACGGTGCGCAGCTCGTTCTCGGTCCAGCCCACGCGGCGCGCGGCTTCGGCCACGCTCATCGTGGAAGGCGCGCTCCAGGCCGTCCAGCTCGCGTACCTGCCCTGGTCGTACGCTTCGAAATTGCGCTTGAAGACCGTGGCGTTGTCCCAGGGCAGCAGGATCTGTCCCGTGCCGGCCGCGAGGATGACGGGCCGGTTCAACTGCGGGTTGAGCGCCTTGAAGTCGTCGATCGGCACGTCGGCCAGGCGGGCCGCGAGCTCCACGTCCAGGTCGCGCGTGAGCGTGACGGACTGGAAGTAGGGATGGTTGTCGATCAGCGGCAGTTCCGCGCGGAACTGGTCGGGGCTGGTGATGATGTTCTTCACCGCCTGCAGCTTGGGCACGTAGTTGCGCGTCTCGGCGGGCATGCTGAGGTCGTTGTAGCCCGTGCCGGCCCCGCGCTGCTGGTTGCGCGCGAGGGCGCGGCTCACGTTGCCTTCGCCCCAGTTGTAGGCGGCGAGGGCGAGGTGCCAGTCGCCGAACATGCCGTACAGGCGCTGCAGGTAGTCGAGCGCCGCGCGCGTCGACTGGAGCACGCTGCGCCGGTCGTCGCGGAACACGTTCTGCTTCAGGTCGTAGTCCTTGCCGGTGGCCGGCATGAACTGCCACATGCCCGCGGCGCGCGCGCTGGACACGGCCTGCGGGTTGAAGGCGCTCTCGATGAAGGGCAGCAGCGCGAGCTCCGTCGGCATGTTGCGGCGCTCGAGTTCCTCGACGATGTGGAACAGGTACTTGCGCGAGCGGTCCGTCATGCGCTGCATGTAGTCGGGCCGCGTGGCGTACCACTGCTCGTGCGTCCGCACCAGGTCATTCTCGATGTTGGGCATCGCGAAGCCGCGGCGGATGCGCGCCCACAGGTCCGGCGGCGGCTCCAGCGAGGCGACGGATGGCGAGCTCAGTTCCGAAGGCTGGATCGCCGACAGCGGGCCGTCGGGGAAGACCGAGGGCAGCGGCGGTTTCGCCTGGGCCGCGGCGACCTCCCGGCTTTCGACGGTGGCCGTGCCGTCGGGACCCATGGTGGTCGCGCAACCGGCAAGAGCCAGCGTGGCGGTGAGGGCGAGCAGCTTGTACTTCTTCATCTGAACTCGTTCTTCCATTGGCGCAGGGCCGCGAACACCGCGACCGGGTCTGCCGGGTCCGCCGCCGGGTCGTGCCCGTGGGCGGCTTGCGCCACGGCCGGCTGGCGCGTGCGCAGGAAAGGATTGATGCCGTTCTCCACGGCGATCGTGGAGGGCAGCGTCGGCTCGCCATGCGAGCGCTTCTGCTCGCATTGTTGCCGGTAATGGTTCAGCTGGGAATTGCCAGGCTCGACGGCTGTGGCAAATTTCAGGTTCGAGAGGGTGTATTCGTGCGTGCAGCACACGCGGGTGGCGCCGGGCAGGGCGGCCAGCTTGGCGAGCGAGTCGAACATCTGCGCCGGCGTGCCTTCGAACAGCCGCCCGCAACCGCCCGAAAACAGGGTGTCGCCGCAAAAGAGCAGGGGGGCGCCTTCGAAGTCCGGGCAGTAGTACGCGATGTGTCCCGCCGTGTGGCCCGGGACGTCCAGCACCTCGAAGCGCAGCCCCAGCACCTCGATGGCATCGCCTTCCGACAGGCGTGTCACCGGCTCCGGGATGCGTTCGCGGGCGGGCCCCCAGACGCGCGCCCCCGTCGCATCGCGCAAGGCATCGACGCCGCCGACGTGGTCCGGGTGGTGGTGCGTGACTAGAATCGCTTCCAGTTGCAGGCCCTGGTCGGCCAGGAAAGCCTGCACCGGGCCGGCGTCGCCAGGGTCGACGACCAGCGCCCGCTGCCCGTCGTGCAGCAGCCACAGGTAGTTGTCCTGGAAAGCGGGTAGCGCGATCAACCTCATGAGCGAGCGGATTATAGGAATGCAGCAGTGGTTCGAGACGCCGCCTGGCAGGGTTCTGCTCGCCTGGGAAGAAGCGGCGTTCGACCGTGCGGTGGGCGACATCTTCGGCTACCACGCGCTGCAGATGGGACTGCCGGAGCTCGATACGCTGCGGGCCAACCGCATGCCGCACAAGTGGCTGGCGCTGGGCGCGGCGGACGCTGGCGTGGGCAGCGTGAAGCCCGACCTCGTCACCGACTTCAGCGCGCTCCCCTTCGAGGAGAACAGCCTCGACCTGGTGGTGCTGCCGCATTCGCTGGAACTGAACGTCGACCCGCACGCCACGCTGCGCGAGGTGGAGCGCGTGCTGGTGCCCGAAGGCAAGGTGGTGATCTGCTGCCTGAACCCCGCGAGCCTCTGGGGCCTGCGCCAGCGGCGAGCGCACGTCTACCGCCGCCTCGGGTTCGGCGAGCTTTACCTGCCGGACGCGGGCGAGTTCATCGGCTACTGGCGCCTGCGCGACTGGCTGCGCCTGCTCAGTTTCGAGGTGGAGACCAGCAGCTTCGGCTGCTACCGCCCCGCGTTCGCCAGCGAGAAATGGCTGGAACGCTTCACCTGGATGGATGCCGTCGGCGAGCGCTCCTGGCCGATCTTCGGTGCCGTCTATTTCCTCGTCGCCGTCAAGCGCGTGCGCGGTGCCCGGCTGATCGGACCGGCCTGGAAGAAGGCCAAGCGCATCGCCACAGCTCCGGTTCCCATCACGAACCGCAATGCGCAGCGCGAGACGCGCGAACTCACAACCATTGAATGAACCAGGTCGAGATCTACACGGACGGGGCCTGCAAGGGCAATCCCGGTCCCGGCGGCTGGGGCGTGCTCCTGCGCTCCGGCACCACCCAGAAGGAGCTGTACGGCGGCGAGCCGAGCACCACCAACAACCGCATGGAGCTGATGGCCGTGATCCAGGCGCTGGAGGCCCTCAAGCGGCCTTGCGCCGTCACGCTCTATCTCGACAGCCAGTACGTCCTGAAGGGCATCACGGAGTGGCTGCCGGGGTGGAAGGCCAAGGGATGGAAGACGGCGAGCAAGCAGCCGGTGAAGAATGCGGAACTGTGGAGGCGCCTCGATGATCTGCTGCTGCAGGGCGGGCACGTGGTCGACTGGCGCTGGGTGCGCGGCCATGCCGGGGACCCGGGCAACGAGCGGGCGGATGCCCTGGCGAACCTCGGGGTGGCGAGCGTCCAGCGGCGCTGAAGGCCGCCATGTAAAGACCGGGTAAAACGGGCCCGGCGCGTGTCGCCCGTCGCGAATCGCAGCCGCCGCGACTAGGCCTGGGACACACCTCCTGTTACATTGCGGCGTTTGGCCTTGGCACCGCCGGCGCTCGCGCGCATCAGTATTGTCCACGGATCAGAATTCATGGGATCGAAGTCCATCTACAGCGTGGTCGCCGTCGTCGGCATCGCCGCCGCATCGGGCGCCGCCTGGTGGGTCCAGCACAAGCCGAAGCAGCCGGTGGCCGCGGGCGAACTCGCGCCGACCGGGCAGCCCGCCGCTGGCACGGCTGCGGCACCGGCCCCGGGGGGCCGTGGTGGCGTGCCATCCGTCGAAGTGGCGCGCGTGGAGATCATGCGCATCATGGACGATGCACAGGCCGTCGGCAGCCTGCGTTCGCGCCAGAGCGTGGTGCTGCGCCCCGAGGTGTCGGGCCGCGTCACGCAGATCAACTTCCGCGACGCGGACCGCGTCCGGCGCGGCCAGCTGCTGGTGCAGCTCGACGACCAGCTGCCGCAGGCGCAGGTGAAGCAGGCCGAGGCGGAGCTTTCCATCGCCCGCGCCAACCATCGCCGCAACCAGGAACTGGTGGAGCAGAAGTTCATCGCGCAGCGCGCCGTGGACGAGAGCGCGGCCAACCTGCAGGTGGCCGAGGCCAAGCTGGCCCTCGCGCGCGCCACGCTCGCCCGCCTGAAGATCCTCGCGCCCTTCGACGGCGTCGCGGGCATCCGCAACATCAGCGTGGGCGACTACCTCAAGGACGGCGCCGACATCGTGAACATCGAGGACCTCGATGCGATGTACGTCGACTTCCGCCTGCCCGAGCGCTACCAGACCAAGGTCCGCCCCGGGCAGACCGCGGTGATCGAGGTCGATGCGCTGCCCGGGCAGCGGTTCCACGCGTTCATCCAGGCGGTCGACCCGCTGCTGGACGCCAACGGCCGCTCCGTCGGCATCCGCGGCTGCATCGACAACCGCCAGATGCAGCTGCGCCCCGGCATGTTCGCGCGGGTGACGCCGGTGTTCGGCGTGCGTGAAGGCGCGCGTGTCATTCCCGAGGAAGCGATCGTCCCGCAGGGCGGCCGCCAGTACGTCTACAAGCTCGTCGACGGTCCCGACCAGGACACCCGCATCGCCCAGCGCGTGGAGGTGAAGGTCGGCATCCGCCAGCCGGGCAAGGTGGAGATCACCGAAGGCCTGGTGCCCGGCGACACCGTGGTGACCGCGGGCCAGCAGCGCATCCAGAAGGACGGCACCCCGGTGCGTGTGCTCGACCTGCGCGGCGGCAACGGCAGCCCCACCGCCGCGGCCGGCGCTGCGCCTGCGGGCGGGCCGGGCCGCAAGTCGGCGGCGATGGACGTGCCGGCCGCCCGCGCCGGCAACCCTTGCGCTCCGGGGTCTGCCGCGGCGACGCGCACCCGCGCCAGCTGAGGAGCCTGCCATGCAGTTGCCCGAGATCGCCATCCGTCGCCCGGTGTTCGCGACGGTGCTGTCGCTGCTCGTCCTGCTGGTCGGCCTGGTGAGCTTCACCCGGCTGGCGGTGCGCGAGTACCCCAAGATCGACGAACCGATGGTGACCGTCAGCGTGAAGTACCCCGGTGCTTCCGCGGAGGTGATCGAGTCGCAGGTGACCAAGCCGCTGGAGGACTCCATCGCCGGCATCGACGCGGTGGACGTGCTCACCTCGATCAGCCGGGCCGAGCAGAGCCAGATCTCCGTGCGCTTCCGGCTCGAGAAGGACGCCGATGCCGCGGCCGCCGAGGTGCGCGACCGCACTTCGCGCGTGCGCAACAAGCTGCCCCAGTCGATCGAGGAGCCGGTGATCGCCAAGGTGGAGGCCGACGCCTTCCCGGTGATCTGGCTCGCGTTCACCAGCGACACGCTCAACCCGCTGCAGATCAACGACCTGGTCAACCGCATCGTCAAGCCGCGGCTGCAGACGGTGACCGGCGTGGCCGACGTGCGCATCTACGGCGAGCGCAAGTACGCCATGCGCGTGTGGCTGGACCCGGACAAGCTGGCCGGCTTCCGCCTCACGACGCAGGACGTGGAGGACGCGATCCGCCGCAGCAACCTGGAGCTGCCGGCCGGCCGCATCGAGTCGCAGCAGCGCGAGTTCAGCGTGACCTCGCAGACCGACCTGGTGCGGCCTTCGCAGTTCGCCGAGATCGTGGTGAAGAACGTCAGCGGCTTCCCGGTCAAGATCCGCGACGTGGCGCGCGTGGAGGAAGCCGCGGCCGACGAGCGCAGCCGGGTCCGCCTCAACGGCAAGACCGCGATCTCCGCGGGCGTCATCCGCCAGGCCACGGCCAACCCGCTGCAGCTGGCGGACGGCGTGCGGGAGATGATCCCGAAGCTCAAGTCCGACCTGCCGGCGGACGTCACCGTCGACATCGCCAACGACAACTCGCTGTTCATCGACCGCTCGGTGAAGAACGTGTACCGCACCATCGCGGAAGCCATCGTCCTGGTGGCGCTGGTGATCTTCGTCTTCCTGCGCACGGTGCGGGCGTCCATCATCCCGATCATCACCATCCCCGTGAGCCTGATCGGCACCTTCGCGATGATGTCGCTGGCGGGCTTCACCGTGAACACGCTGACGCTGCTCGCCCTGGTGCTCGCGATCGGCCTGGTGGTGGACGACGCCATCGTGATGCTGGAGAACATCTTCCGGCACATCGAGGAGGGGCTCGACCCGTTCTCGGCGGCGATCAAGGGCGCGCGCGAGATCGGCTTCGCGGTGATCACGATGACGCTCACGCTGGTGGCCGTGTACGCGCCGCTGGCCTTCACGCCAGGCCGCACGGGCAAGCTGTTCGTGGAGTTCGCCCTGGCGCTGGCCGGGGCGGTGCTGGTGTCGGGCTTCGTGGCGCTGACGCTGACGCCCATGATGTGCTCCAAGCTGCTGCGCCACAACCCGAACCCGACCTGGTTCGACGCGCACATGGAGCGCTGGCTCACCGCCGTGTCGAACGGCTACGCCCGCGCGCTGCGCTGGGTGCTGCTCACGCGCTGGCAGCCGAAGCCGGGGTCCCACCGCGTCATGGGCACGCTGCTGCAGGCGCGCTGGCTGATCCTGGGCGTGATGCTGGCGAGCGCGCTGGCCATCGCCGCCGTGTGGCCGACGATGAAGTCCGAGCTCTCGCCGCTGGAGGACCGCGGCACCATCCTCGCGAGCGTCAATGCGCCGGACGGCTCCACGCTGGAGTACACGGACCGCTACGCCCAGGCGCTGGAGAAGCTGGGCGCGCCCTACAAGGAGTTCGACCGCATCTTCGCCAACGTGGGCAATCCCACCGTGTCGCAGGCGAGCGTGGTCTACCGCACGGTGGACTGGGAAGAGCGCGAGCGCACCACGCTGGACATGGCGCGCGAGCTGGGGCCCAAGACCAACTCGCTGCCGGGCGTGGACGCCTTCATCATCACGCCGCCTTCGCTGGGCCAGGGCTTCCGCGAGCGGCCGCTGAACTTCGTGATCCAGACCTCGGAGAGCTACGAGAACCTGAACCGCGTGGTGCGGCAGATGATGGACGAGATCGCGAAGAACCCGGGCATCGTCTCGCCGCAGGTCGACCTGCGCCTGAACAAGCCCGAGCTGCGCATCGACGTCGACCGCGCGAAGGCGGCCGACCTCGGCGTCAGCGTGGAGGTCGTCGCGAAGGCGCTGGAAACCATGCTGGGGGGCCGCATCGTCACGCGCTACAAGCGGGACGCGGAGCAGTACGACGTGATCGTGCAGACGCAGGCCAGCGGCCGCTCCACGCCGGAGGACATCGACGGCATCTACGTGCGCGGCCGCAACGAGACCATGATCCCGCTGTCCGCGCTGGTGACGGTGCGCGAGAGCGTGAGCCCGCGCGAGCTGAACCACTTCGGGCAGCGCCGCTCGGCCTCCATCACCGCCAGCCTCTCGCCCGACTACTCGCTCGGGCAGGCGCTGCAGTTCATGGACCAGACGGCGGCCAAGGTGCTGAAGACCGGCTACACGACGGAGCTGAACGGCACCTCGCGCGAGTTCAAGAACTCGCAGGGCGCGCTGGCCATCGTGTTCGTGCTGGCGCTGTTCTTCATCTTCCTGGTGCTCGCGGCGCAGTTCGAGAGCTTCGTGGACCCGTTCGTGATCCTGCTGTCGGTGCCGCTGTCCATGATCGGCGCGCTGCTGGCGCTCAAGTGGTCCGGAGGCTCGCTGAACGTGTATTCGCAGATCGGCCTCATCACCCTGGTGGGCCTGATCACCAAGCACGGCATCCTGATCGTGGAGTTCGCCAACCAGCTGCGCGAGCAGGGCCTGGAGACGGTGGACGCCGTGGTGAAGGCCGCTTCGCAGCGCCTGCGCCCGATCATGATGACGACCGGCGCCATGGTGCTGGGCGCGCTGCCGCTGGCCATCGCCCACGGCGCCGGCGCCGAGAGCCGCCAGCAGATCGGCTGGGTGATCGTGGGCGGCATGAGCCTGGGCACCGTGCTCACGGTGTTCGTGGTGCCCACCATGTACCTGCTGTTCGCCCGCAAGGAAGTGCCGGGGGCGAACAAGGCGGAGGCGCAGGAGCATGCGCACGGCCACCACGGCGAGCTGATCGCGAAATAACCCCGCGAAGGCGGCCAGGGCACGTAGGCTGGGTTGCGCGAAGCGCACCCCAGCGATGCGCGCGAGCGCTGGGGTTCGCTGCCGCGAAACCCAGCCTACGTTCCCGCCGGGAAACCCGGCCCACCGGGTTGACGCACCGTCCGCCTCGGGTGTGCAATCAGCCTCCCCATGCCCACCGTCGATTTCGCCCCCGCGCTCACGCGGCACGTCGCCTGCCCACGGCAGGAAGTGCCGGCGGGGCCGCTCGCGGCGGTGCTCGACGCGGCGTTCGCCGCCGCGCCGGCGCTGCGGCCTTACGTCCTCGACGAGCAGGGCGCGGTGCGCAAGCACGTGGCCGTGTTCGTCAACGGGGAGCTGATCCCCAGCCGCACCGACCTCGGCCGCCCGCTGGCGGCGACCGACCGCGTGCACGTCATCCAGGCCCTCACAGGAGGATGAGATGCAGAACCTGCTCGTCGCCACCCGCAAGGGCCTCTTCGTCCTCCCGCCCGCGAAACACGGCTGGCAGCTCACGCGGCCGCACTTTCCCGGCGAACCCGTGACGCAGGTCGTGCGGGATGCGGCGGACGGCACCTTGTACGCCGCGCTGCGGCTCGGCCACTTCGGCGTGAAGCTCAAGCGCAGCAGCGACGGCGGCGCGACCTGGGACGACATCGCTTCGCCCGCCTTTCCGCCCAAGCCCACGGAAGGCCCGTGGAAGGACGACCCGACGCCCTGGACCGTCGACCTCGTGTGGAGCCTGGAAGCGGGCGGCGGCCGGCTCTGGGCCGGCGCCTTGCCGGCGGGGCTCTTCGTGTCGGAAGACCGCGGGGAGAGCTGGCGCCTGGTGGACAGCCTCTGGGACCGCCCCGACCGCAAGGAGTGGATGGGCGGCGGCTACGACCATGCGGGCATCCACACGATCCTGGTCGACCCGCGCGACGCGGACCACGTGACGCTGGCGATTTCCTGCGGTGGCGTGTGGCAGACGCGCGATGCCGGCCGCACCTGGCGCAACACCTCCGAAGGGCTGGACGCCGGAGCGTACATGCCGCCCGAGCGCCGCTTCGACGGCAACATCCAGGACGTGCACCGCGTCTCCTCCTGCGCGGCGCAGCCGGACACGCTCTGGCTGCAGCACCACTGCGGCATGTACCGCAGCACCGACGGCGGGCTGCACTGGCAGCCGATGGACGCCCCGCAGCCCAGCGGCTTCGGCTTCGCGGTGGCCGCGCATCCGCGCGATCCGCAGCGCGCCTGGTTCGTCCCGGCGCATTCGGACCAGCAGCGCGTGCCGGTCGACGGCCAGATGGTGGTGACGCAGACGCGCGACGGCGGCCGCACCTTCCAGTCCCTGCACTACGGGCTGCCGCCCAAGGACGCCTACCACCTCGTGTACCGGCACGCGCTCGCGTGCACGGACGATGGCCGCGCGCTCGCGATGGGGTCGACGACGGGCGGCTTGTGGTTCAGCGATGACGAGGGCCAGCTGTGGCACTGCCTCTCGCGCGACCTGCCGCCGATCGCGGTGGTCCGGTTCGCATGAGCCGCCGGGCCGCCCCAAGGCGCATGGCCCCGCAGCGCGTAGCGCGGAGGGTCGTCCGGTGAGCACCGTCGCCGGCGATGCGGCGCAGGCCGGGCGGCCGCGCGCTGCCTCCGTGCGCTTCGTGCCCACGGGCGCCATCACCCCGGACCTGTGGGACGAGCTGTGGGCGCTGACCTGCCGCTTCTACCAGGCCGATCGCGCCTACGTGGAGGAGAAGCTGAAGGGGCACCAGCACATCGTGCTGTTCCGCGACCGCGGCGACGGCACGCTGGTGGGCATGGCGGCCGTGCAGGTCGACGCGCTGCAGGTCCAGGAGCGCAGGCTGCTGATGATCTTCACCTCGCACGCGATCGTCGACGAGCGCTACCGCGGGCAGAACCTGCTGCAGCGCGCCGGCGCGCGCAGCTACCTGCGTTGCTGGCTGCGGTATCCGCTGCACCGCAAGTACTGGGTGTTCGACACCTTCAGCTACAGGAGCTATCTGCTCCTGCCGCGCAACATGCGGGAGTTCTGGCCGCGCCGGGACCGGCCGACGCCCGGGCACGAAGCGGCCGTCATGGAGGCGTACGGGCGGCTGAAGTACGGCGAGAGCTGGCGGGACGGCGTCATCGCGCGCTCGCCGCGCAAGAAGCTGCTGCCGCAGACGGCATCGCTCACGCCGGAGCTGCAGCGCCATCCGGACCTGGCGTTCTTCGCCAGCGTGAATCCGGGGCACGCGGAGGGCGACATGCTGCTGTGCCTGTGCCCCTTGAGCGCCGCGAACTGGTGGGGGATCGCGTCGCGGTGGGCCGCGCGCGCCTGGCGAGGGCGGCGCGGACCGGCCTAGCTCAGAGCGCGCCCTCGAACATCATCACGTCCACCTCGTCGCCCACCGCGACGTTGCCCTGCGCGTGGTGCAGCACGACGAGGCCGTTGGCCTGCACCATGGAGCTGAGGACGCCGGAGCCCTGGTTGCCCGTGGTGCGCACTTCCAGCGTGCCTTGCGGCGTGCGCGTGACGATGCCGCGCTGGTACTCGGTGCGGCCCGGCTTCTTGCGCATGGCTTCGCCGCTGTGCGCCTTGAGGTAGAGCGGCGCTTCCGGGCGCGCGCCCATCATGCGCAGCAGGGCAGGACGCACGAAGGCGAGGAAGGTCACCATCACGGCCACCGGGTTGCCCGGCAGGCCGAACAGCACGGACTCGCCGATCCGGCCGACGGCCATGGGCCGCCCGGGACGCATGGCGATCTTCCAGAACGCCACGTCGCCCAGCTTCTTCATCATGGCCTTGGTGAAGTCCGCTTCGCCCACGCTCACGCCGCCGCTGGTGATGATCGCGTCGGCCCGGGAAGCCGCGTCGCGGAAGGCCTGTTCCAGCAGCGCGGGCTCGTCGCGCACGACGCCCAGGTCGATGACTTCGCAGCCCAGGCGCGCGAGCAGGCCGTGCACCGTGTAGCGGTTGCTGTCGTACACCGCGCCTTCGCGCTGCGGTTCGCCGAGGGTGAGGATCTCGTCCCCGGTGGAGAAGTAGGCGACCCTCAGCCGGCGGAACACCTCGACCTGCGCGATGCCGAGGCTGGCCACCAGGCCCAGCGCCGCGGGGCCGAGGCGCTCGCCCGCACGCAGCGCCGGCTTGCCTTCCATCAGGTCTTCGCCCTTGCACCGGCGGTTGTCCCCGGGCTGCAGCAGGCCCGCGGGGATCTCGATGCGGCCGTCGGCACCGGTCTTCGTGAACTCCTGCGGCACCACCGTGTCGAGGCCCGCCGGCATGATCGCGCCGGTCATGATCTTCACGCACTGGCCGGGGCCGACTTCGCCCTGCCAGGCCTTGCCGGCGAGCGCGGTGCCCACGACTTCCAGGCGCAGCGCGCCGGACGCGAGCTGCGCGCCGGCGAAGGCGAAGCCGTCCATCGCGGAGTTGTCGTGCGGCGGCACGCTGATCGGCGACACCAGGTCGCGCGCCAGCACGCGGCCCAGTGCATCGCGGACGCCGACCGATTCGGTTGCGCGCACCGGCGAGACCAGCTGCGCGAGGAACTCGCCGACGCCGTCGGCGCTCAGCGCCTGCGGGTCGTAGCCTTGCAGGCGCGACGCGATCTCGGCGATGCTCGCGTTCACCGCTGTTGCTCCAGCCGGTGCAGCTCGGCGACGGTGTTCGCGTTGGAGAAGGCCGCGGCGTCCTCGAACTCCACCAGCACCGTCCGGTGCTCCGCGGTCCAGGCATCGATCTTGCGGCCGCCGCCCTGCGTGAAGCGCACGAGGCTTTCCATGAGCTCGCGCTTCAGCAGCGAGAAGACCGGTTGCGCGCGCACCTGCGAGCCTGCCCCGGACTCCGATCCGGGGTCTGCCTCCCGCGCCGCGGCCATGGCGATGTCGGCGTCGTCGCGCACCAGCGCCTCGGCCAGGCGCTGCACGAGGTCCTGCGGGAAGAGGGGGGTGTCGCACGGCACGGTGACCAGGTAGCCGGTCTCGCAGTGCTCCAGCCCGGTGAGGAAGCCGGCCAGCGGCCCGGCATAGTCCGCGAGCACGTCGGGCCACACCGGCACGCCGAACGATTCGTAGGCCGCGAGGTTGCGGTTGGCGTTGATCATCATGTCGCCCACCTGCGGCGCCAGGCGCAGCAGCGTGAACATCGCCATCGGCATGCCGCGGAAATTCTGCAGGCCCTTGTCGGCCCCGCCCATGCGCGAGCCGCGGCCGCCGGCGAGGATCACGCCGGTGACGTCGTCCTTGGAGATCATGGGCGGGGATTATCCGCCGTCCGGTGGGGTTCGCTGTCGCTCACCACCACCCTACAAGGCCGGGGCGGTTCAGCCGCCGATGTAGCTCATCTCGACGCGGCGGCCGCCGGGGCCCGTGTCTGCCGCCATCGTGCCGCGCAGCTCGGAGTAGCGATCGCTGCGGCCCTGCCAGATGTGGCCGATCGCCGATGCGATTTCCTCGTCGCCCGCGCCGCCGCGCAGCAGCGCGCGCAGGTCGTAGCCGTTGTGCGCGAAGAGGCACAGGTACAGCTTGCCTTCCGTGGACAGCCGCGCCCGGTTGCAGTCGCCGCAGAACGCCTGCGTCACGCTGCTGATGAAGCCCACCTCGCCCTCGCCGTCGGCATAGCCCCAGCGTTCGGCGGTCTCGCCGGGCACGGTGGGGTCCAGCTGCACCAGCGGGAATTCGGCAGCGATCCGGGCGCGCACCTCGGACGAGGGCATCACTTCGTCCATGCGCCAGCCGTTGGTGGCGCCGACGTCCATGTACTCGATGAAGCGCAGCACGATGCCGCTGCCGCGGAAATGCCGTGCCATCGTCAGGATCTCGTGCTCGTTGGTGCCGCGCTTCACGACCATGTTGACCTTGACCGGGCCCAGGCCCGCCTCGCGCGCCGCGGCAATGCCTTCCAGCACCTCCGCGACGGGGAAGTCCACGTCGTTCATGCGGCGGAACACCGCGTCGTCCAGGCCGTCGAGGCTGACGGTCACGCGCTGCAGGCCGGCGTCCTTCAAGGCCTTCGCCTTGCGCGCGAGCAGCGAGCCGTTGGTGGTCAGCGTGAGTTCCGGCGGCGTGCCTTCCACCGTGCGCAGCTGCGCCAGCTGGTCGACGAGCACTTCCAGGTTCTTGCGCAGCAGCGGTTCGCCGCCCGTGAGGCGGATCTTGCGCACGCCGTGGGCCAGGAACTGGCGCGCGAGGCGCGTGATCTCCTCGAAGCTCAGCAGCGACGCATGCGGCAGGTACTTGTAGTCCTTGTCGAAGACTTCCTTCGGCATGCAGTAGCTGCAGCGGAAGTTGCAGCGGTCGGTGACGCTGATGCGCAGGTCGCGCAAGGGCCGCCCGAGCGTGTCCGCCAGCAGGCCCGTCGCGGGCACGGCGCGCTCGGGCACGGCGGCGCGCAGCGCCACCAGGCGCTGGTCCACCAGGGGGATCACGCGTTCAGCCATGGGCCGATTGTGCGGGCAGGGCGATGTCCTGCCAAATGACCGGAATCAAGACCCCGGAACCCTAGACGCAGCGGGCGCCGTCCACCTCGATGCAGACGCCGGAGATGAAGGCGGCCTCGTCGCTGGCCAGGTACAGGGCGGCGTTCGCCACGTCCAGGGCAGTCGAAAAGCGCCCCAGCGGGATCGTGGCGAGGAATTTCGCACGGCGGGCCTCGTCCACCGGGCCGCCGGCGAATTCCGCGGACAGGCCCGTGTCCGGGTTGAACACCGGGTTGATGCAGTTCACGCGGATGTTGTCCGGGCCCAGTTCGGCCGCCAGCGACTTGCTGGTGGTGATCACGGCCCCCTTGGAGCCGTTGTACCAGGTCAGGCCGGGCCGGGGCCGCACGCCCGCGGTGGAGGCGATGTTGATGAAGGCCCCGCCCTTGTTGGCGCGGAAGGCCGGCACCGCGTGGATGGTCGAGAGGTAGATGCTCTTCATGTTGATCGCGTAGACGCGGTCGAACTCCTCCTCGCTCACTTCCAGCGCGGGACGGTTGCGGTGCGTCCAGCCGGCGTTGTTGACCATGACATCCAGCTTGCCGTGGCGCTGCACGGCGGCCTCCACCAGCGCCTTCACGTCCGCGGACTTCGTGACGTCCGCGCGGACGAAGCTGGCCTGGCCGCCCTCGGCCCGGATGGCCGCCGCCACCGCCTCTCCGCGGTCCACGGCGATGTCGTTCACGATCACCCGCGCGCCTTCGGCGGCCAGCCGGTGGGCGATGCCCTCGCCGATGCCGCCGCCCGAACCCGTGACGATGATGGATTTGCCCTCGACCCGCATGTGCGCTCCTTGTTTCGCCCGCCGGCCGCGCCGTGAAAATTCTCCGCGCCGGCCCTGTTTTCTGAAAGAGGCGCCCGGGGCACTGGACCCCGCGCTGCCTCTGCATAGAGTTCGATTGTTGCTGATTTCCGCCGCGGTCCCCGAGCCCGCGCCGCGGCCCAGAGGCAGGAGTACCACATGCCCTTCATCGCGCTTTCGCGTTTCGCCCGAGCGCTGCTGCTCGTCCTGGCCTTCCTGCTTGCCGCGGCCGCCGCCCAGGCGCAGGACCGCAAGAAGAACTTCGCCCCCGGCTTCACCGCCCGCACGGCCGATTCGCGCCTGCTGGTCCTGCCGGCGGACATCGAGCTGTATTCCATGAGCGCGGGCGGGGTGATCGAGCCGCGCGCGGACTGGACCGAGGCGGCGCAGAAGCATTTCGGCGCCGCGCTGGCGTCGCAAGGCAAGCTCCTCGGCGGCAAGGTCACGCGCATGGCGCTGCCGGAAGCCGAGGAGTTCTCGGACGTGGTCACGCTGCACCGCGCCGTCGCCGACGCCATCGGCCTGCACCACCGGGGCGGCCTGATGGAGCTCGCCACCAAGGGCGACCGCCTCGACTGGTCGCTCGGCGACGCGGTGCAGCCGCTGCGCGAGCGCACCGGCGCCGACTACGCGCTCTTCACCTGGATCCGCGACAGCTACGCGAGCAGCGAGCGCAAGATCGCCATGGCGGCCCTGGCGCTGCTCGGGGCGATCAGCCTCGGTGGCGAGCAGGAGGGCTACGCGTCGCTCGTGGACCTGCGCACCGGCCGCGTCGTCTGGTTCAACCAGCTCAGCCGCATGTCCGGCGACCTGCGCGACGCGGAGCCGGCCGTCGAGACGGTGCAGACCCTGCTCAAGGGCTTTCCCGGTTTCCAGTGAGGCAGCCATGAACCGATTCCCCCGCACCCGCCGCTTCCTCCGTTCCGCCTGCACGCGCGGCGTCGCCGTCGCGACGCTGGTCGTCCTGCCGGCGCTCGCGCAGGACCTCTCCGCCATCAAGGTGCCCCCGCGCTTCACCCGTCCCGCCGCCGACACGGACGAGGGCGGCCTGTGGGGGCTGATGGACCGCGAGGAGGCGCGGCTGAAGCGCAGCCCGCTCACCATCCGCGACAAGGAGCTGCAGGCCTACCTGCAGGACCTGGTCTGCCGCGTGAGCGAAGGCCATTGCCCGGACATCCGCGTGACGCCGGTGCGCACGCCGCATTTCAACGCGATGATGGCGCCCAACGGCATGATGATCGTGTGGAGCGGCCTGCTGCTGCGCGTGGAGAACGAGGCGCAGCTCGCCGCCATCCTGGGGCACGAACTCGGGCACTACCTCGAGCGGCACACCGTGGAGCAGCTGCGGGCGCAGAAGGACACCGCGGTGCTGTCGACGATGGTGGGCATGATCGGCGGCGTCGGTACCTTCCTCGGCCAGATCGGCCTGGCCGCCAACCTGATGGCTTTCTCGCGCGAGCACGAGGTGCGCGCGGACCGCATGGGCATGCGCCTCATGCGCCTGGCCGGCTACGACGGGCGGGAAGCGGCGGCGGTGTGGAGCAACCTGCTGGAGGAGCTGAAGGTCACCGGCGGCAAGGACGCGGGCAAGCACGGCGACATCTTCGACACGCACCCCGTGACGGCGGGACGCCGCGACGAGCTGCGGCAGCTCGCGGGCGACGCCGGCGGCATCATCGGCGAGGAGCGTTACCGCCAGGTGATCGCGCCGATGCGCCTGGGCTGGCTGCAGGACGAGGTCAAGCGCGGCCAGTACGAGGAGAGCCTGGTGCTCTTCGGCCGCATGCTGCGCAAGGACGCGAAGGACGCCCAGGTGCTGTTCGCGCGCGGCGAGGTCTACCGCCTGCGCGACGAGGGCGGCGACGCCGAGCGCGCCCTGGCCGACCTGAACCTCGCGAGCGGCCTCGACAAGGCGCCGGCCGAGACCTTCCGCTCCCTGGGCCTGCTGTACCGGCAGCGCAGCGACAAGGCCGCGGCCGCGGACGCCTTCAAGACCTATCTCGCGCGCGCCCCGCAGGCAGCGGATGCGGCCATGGTGCGGAGCTACCTGGAGGAAGTGCAATGATCCGCCGCTTCCTGCTGCTCGCGGCCGTCCTGCTGCTGGCCGCCTGCGCCAACGTGCAGCGCATGGACGGCGACCAGGTCGTGAACGAGAAGCTCGTGGTCCACGTCAGCGATGCGTGGAACAAGGTGAGCGACCCCTGGGACGTGGACCCGTACGACACCTGGACGCAGGAAGGCATCCCGCTGGACCACCTGCGCTTCTGGGGCGGCGTGCGGCCCGGGCAGCCGCTGATGACGCGGCCGGCGCTGTTCTCCCGCGCCCCGGACGCGCGCCAGCCGCGCGTGCCGACCTTCCGGCCGGGCCTGTCCGCCGAGCGCCTGGTGAGCCTGTTCGAGGAGCTCTATGCGAACGCGGGCACGGTGAACGTCACGCGGATCGAACCCGCCGTGTTCGCGGGGCAGAAAGGCGTGCGCTTCGAGTTCACGCTGGAGCGCCGCCGCGACGACCTGAGCATGCAGGGCGTGGGCTGGGTGGCCGTGCGCCCCAGCGCGGAAACCGGGGAGGAGCTCTATGCGGCGACCTTCGTGGCGCCGAAGCTGTCGTTCTACCAGCGGCTGCTGCCGCTGGCGGAAGCGGTGGTGAAGACGGCGCGGGTCAGGGAGCCGGCGAAGAAGTCGTAGGCTGGGTTGCGCGCAAGCGCACCCCAGCGATGCGGCGAAACGCTGGGGTTCGCTCGCGCGAAACCCAGCCTACCGGCGGCAACGCCCCGCCAGGTTCACCCGTGCTTGATCGCGACCGTCTTCAAGGTCGTGAACCCGTACAGCGCCTCGAAGCCCTTCTCGCGCCCGTAGCCCGAGGACTTCACCCCCCCGAACGGCAGCTCCACGCCGCCGCCGGCGCCATAGTTGTTGATGAAGACCTGGCCGCTCCTCACGCGCTTGGCCATGCGCAGCATGCGGCTGCCGTCGCGCGTCCAGATGCCGGCGACGAGGCCGAAGTGGGTGCCGTTGGCGAGTTCGACGGCGTGGTCCTCGTCGCGGAAGCTCATCGCAGCCAGCACGGGCCCGAAGACTTCCTCCTGCGCCAGGCGGTGCGTCATCGGCACGTCGCGCAGCAGGGTGGGGGCCTGGTAGAAGCCGGACTCGGGCGCCTCGTCGACGATCGTTCCCTGCGCCACCATGGGGATGCCGACGTGCTGCGCGTCGGAGAGGAAGTCCCACACGCGCTGCTGCTGGCTCGCGCGGATCAGCGGGCCGACGTCGAGGTCCATGGCGGCGGGGCCCACGCGCAGGCGCGTGAAGGCTTCGCCCAGGCGCTCCAGCAGCGGCTCGTACAGGCCTTGTTCCACCAGCAGGCGCGAGCCGGCGGAGCAGGTCTGGCCGGCGTTCTGCACGATGGCATTGATCACGACGGGCAGTACCTGGTCCACGTCGGCATCGGCGAAGACGATCTGCGGGCTCTTGCCGCCCAGCTCCAGCGTGACGGGGCAATGGCGTTCGGCGGCGACCTGCTGGATCAGCGTGCCCACGCGCGGGCTCCCGGTGAAGCTGATGTGGTCGATGCCGGGATGGCGCGCGAGCGCGTCGCCCACTTCGTGGCCGAAGCCCGTGACGATGTTGATCGCGCCGGCGGGGAAGCCGACGTCCGCCGCCAGCTGCGCCACGCGGATCAGCGACAGGCAGGCGTCTTCCGACGGCTTCACCACGCACGCGTTGCCGGCGGCCAGCGCGCCGCCGACGCTGCGGCCGAAGATCTGCATCGGGTAGTTCCAGGGGATGACGTGGCCCGTGACGCCGTGCGGCTCGCGCCAGGTCATCACCGTGTAGCCGTCCTGGTAGGGCAGCGTCTCGCCGTGCAGCTTGTCGCAGGCGCCGGCGTAGAACTCGAAGTAGCGCGCGAGCGCCACCGCATCGGCGCGGGCCTGCTTGGTGGGCTTGCCGCAGTCGCGCTGCTCGATGGCAGCGAGTTCGTCCACGCACTCGGAGACCTTGAGCGACAGGCGCATCAGCAGGCGGCCGCGCTCGGCGGCGCTCAATTTGCTCCAGGGGCCTTCGAAGCACTGGCGGGCGGCTTGCACCGCTGCGTCGATGTCCTCGGGGGTGCCACGCTGGATGGCGTCGTAGACCTGGCCGTCGGAGGGATCGATGACGGGCAGCGTGCGCTCCGAGGAGGAGCGCACGGGGGTGTTGCCGATGAAGTGGAGCTGCATGGCGCCATTGTGCCGAACGCGGCACGGGGCGCCAGTTGGGGGGTCTACGCGGGAACGGCCTGGCCCACCGGGACGAACTTGTCGCCGTGCTCCTGCAGCCAGCGCACCGAGGCGGTGGAGTCCTGCTGGTTCGGGTGGAAGTCGCGGCGGAAGTACTCCTTCCACGGCTTGTACGTGAGCGTCACCAGTCCGCGCTTGCCGAAGAGGTAGCCCCACCCGCTCTTCCAGGTGCTCCACTTCCACAGCGTGCCGTCGCGATGCAGGTTGTTGACGGTCTGGCGCAGCGTGTCGACGAGGAAGAACGCGGTCACCGTGCGCATCCACTTCACGCGCCACGCGTGGCTGCCGCCGAGGGCCTGGTACAGGTCGAAGGCGGTGCTCTTGTGCTCCGACTCCTCGGCGCTGTGCCACAGCCACAGCGTCTTCAGGCGCTCGTCCTGGTCGCCGAGCAGGTCGGCGTTGTGCAGCATGAAGTCCGCGAAGATCGCGGTGAAGTGCTCGTTGGCGGCGGTGATGCCGAGCCAGTGGCGCGCATCGAGGCCTTCCATCTTCTTCAGGCGCTTCTGCGCGCGCGGAGCCCAGTCGTTGACGAGCCCGAGCTTGTCGAGGTGCCCGTTGTAGAGCGCATGCAGGCGGCGGTGGGTGGCCTCCTGGCCGACGAAGCCCTGGACCTCCGCCTGGAACTGCTCCTGCCTGTCCGCCGGCAAGGCCTTGAAGCCGTTGCGCACCGAGTCGATGAAGAACTGCTCGCCCACGGGGAAGCTCATCGACAGCGCGTTGAACAGCGCCGTGCGGAATGCATCGCCCGCGCACCAGTGGCGCGCGATCGGCTGTTCCATGTCGACGAGGAGGCGGCGGACGACGAGATCGGTCATGGCGGCAGAATGAAGGTTCCTGCGTACACGGTACGCGTCGGTACCATCGTGGCATCCCATGCTGGTACTGTCAAGTACCATTGAAGCCCATGCCCAGCGATTCCGTCACGCTCGAAACGACCGAAGGCGTCCACCAGCACCGCAGCCGGCTGCTGGAGGGCATGGCCGTGGCCGTGGCACAGAAGGGCTACGCCGACACCACGATCGCCGACATCGTGCGCGAGGCGAGCGTGTCGCGGCGCACCTTCTACGAGCACTTCGCGACCAAGGCGGAGTGCCTGGTGGCGCTCTACGAAGCAGCCAGCCACAACGCGCTGAAGGTGCTGCGCGGGGCAGTCGAACCCGGCAGGGACTGGGAACTGCAGGTCGAGGGCGCGCTGCGCGCGTACCTGGACTGCATGGCGAGCAACCCGGTGCTGCTGCGCACGCTCTTCATCGAGATCCTGCACCTGGGCACCGAAGGCCTGGCCGCCCGCCGCCGCGTGAACCAGGAGATCGCCGACTACATGCTGGCCGTCGTGGGCCCGGACCGCGTCACGCCGGCGCTGGCGATGGCGGTGGTCGGCGGTATCCACGAGCTGGTGCTGCAGGCGATCGAGGAGGGCAGGGTGGAGCGGCTTGCGGAGCTCACGCCGGCGGCGTCGGCGTTGGTGAAGGCGGTGGTGCGGGGCTGAGGCCCCGCGAAGGCGGGAACCCCGGGCTTCCGTGCCGGGTGGTCCGGCCGCGGACGGGCCGCCCCGTCCACGGCCTGCGTCGTGCGTGGGCGCGCATGCTGGGGTGCGCTTCGCGCAACCCAGCCTACGGGGACTGCCGTCGGCGCGCACACCGTAGGCTGGGTTGCCCGCAGGGCACCCCAGCTTTCGCGAGCGCCGAATCGCTGGGGTGCGCTTCGCGCAACCCAGCCTACGGACGGTGCGCAAAAAAAGCGGCGCATCGCGCCGCTTCCCTGCAAGCCCTGGGCCCCCGCGTCCGCGGGGGTGACGGATCAGGAGTGGAACTTCACCACCAGCGGCACGATCAGCAGCGCCACGATGTTGATGATCTTGATCAGCGGGTTCACCGCGGGGCCGGCCGTGTCCTTGTAGGGGTCGCCGACGGTGTCGCCGGTCACGGCCGCCTTGTGCGCTTCGGAGCCCTTGCCGCCGTGGTGGCCGTCCTCGATGTACTTCTTGGCGTTGTCCCAGGCGCCGCCGCCCGTGCACATGGAGATGGCGACGAACAGGCCCGTCACGATCGTTCCCATGAGCAGGCCGCCCAAGGCACGCGGGCCGAGCGCCAGGCCGACCACGATCGGCACGACCACCGGCAGCAGCGACGGGATGATCATCTCCTTGATGGCCGCGGCGGTCAGCATGTCGACGGCCTTGCCGTATTCGGGCTTGGCGGTGCCTTCCATGATCCCGCGGATCTCGCGGAACTGGCGGCGCACCTCCACCACCACCGAGCCGGCGGCGCGGCCGACGGCTTCCATCGCCATGGCGCCGAACAGGTAGGGGATCAGCCCGCCGATGAACAGGCCGATGATCACCATCGGGTCCGACAGGTCGAAGCTGATCTGCCGGCCGTAGCTCTCCAGCTTGTGCGTGTAGTCGGCGAAGAGCACCAGCGCCGCGAGGCCAGCGGAGCCGATGGCATAGCCCTTGGTCACCGCCTTGGTGGTGTTGCCCACCGCGTCCAGCGGGTCGGTGATGTCGCGCACGGAGGCGGGCATCTCCGACATCTCGGCGATGCCGCCGGCGTTGTCGGTGATGGGGCCGTAGGCGTCCAGCGCCACGACGATGCCTGCCATGGACAGCATCGACGTCGCGGCGATGGCCACGCCGTAGAGGCCCGCCAGCCAGTACGCCACGAAGATCGCGATGCAGACGAACAGCACCGGCCAGGCCGTGGAGCGCATCGAGACGCCGAGGCCGGCGATGATGTTCGTGCCGTGGCCCGTGGTGGAGGCCTCGGCGATGTGCTGCACGGGGCGGTATTGCGTGCCGGTGTAGTACTCGGTGATCCACACCAGCAGGCCGGTGAGCGCGAGGCCGACCACGCAGGCGCCGAACAGTTTCATCTGGCTGCCGGTCTGCGCGATGGCGTTGTCGGGGATCAGCCACTTCGTGACGAAGAAGAAGGCGATGAGCGACAGCACGCCGGCCACGATCAGGCCCTTGTACAGCGCGGGCATCACGTTCTTCATGCCGGGCGAGGCCTTCACGAAGAAGCAGCCGATGATGGACGCGATGATCGACACCGCACCGAGCGCCAGCGGGTAGAGCACGGCCGCCTCGGGGGCGGACGCCACCATCAGGGCGCCGAGCACCATCGTGGCGATCAGCGTCACCGCGTACGTCTCGAACAGGTCGGCGGCCATGCCGGCGCAGTCGCCGACGTTGTCGCCCACGTTGTCCGCGATCACCGCCGGGTTGCGCGGGTCGTCTTCCGGGATGCCGGCTTCCACCTTGCCCACCAGGTCCGCGCCGACGTCGGCACCCTTGGTGAAGATGCCGCCGCCCAGGCGCGCGAAGATGGAGATCAGCGAGGCGCCGAAGGCCAGGCCGATCAGCGGGGTCAGCAGCACGCCGAGCTTGCGGTCCGGCGTGAGCTGGCCGTTGCCCATGAGGAACCAGGTGAAGGCGGTGACGCCCAGCAGGCCCAGGCCGACCACCAGCATGCCGGTGATGGCGCCGCCGCGGAAGGCGACGTCCAGCGCCGGGCCGATGCCCCGGGTGGCCGCCTGCGCGGTCCGCACGTTCGCGCGCACCGAGACGTTCATGCCGATGAAGCCGCAGGCGCCCGAGAGAATGGCGCCGATGAGGAAGCCGATCGCCGTCTGCATGTCGAGAAAGACGCCGATCAGGATCGCGAGGACCACGCCCACGATGGCGATGGTGCGGTACTGTCGTGCGAGGTAGGCCGCGGCTCCCGCCTGCACGGCGGCCGCGATTTCCTGCATCCGGGGATTGCCTGCGTCCTGGCCGAGGATCCAGCTGCGGGCCCAGAAGCCATAGACCACGGCCGCGAGGCCGCACACGAGCGCCAGAATCAGCGCCGAGTTGCCATTCATCGAAGTTTCTCCTGTCGTTGCGATTTGGAGTCTTTGCGAGGGCGCAACGCGAGCGGCGCCACCGCTGCGTTGCTTCCTCGTGACTCCCGGGGACAGGAGACCGATTGGCCAACGGGGGCACTCTAGCACCCGCCGCTTTACAGACCAACGACACCGGCGGGGAATGCGGCTCCGGGCCCACTAAAATCAGGGTTTCCCCCGATCGGCCTATTTCTTAACTCGTACAACGACCATGTCCCTGGACCTCGTGACCCCCGGCAAGAACGTTCCCGACGCCTTCAACGTGATCATCGAGATCCCGATGAACGCCGACCCCGTGAAGTACGAGGTGGACAAGGAGACGGGCGCCATCTTCGTGGACCGCTTCATGAGCACGTCCATGCACTACCCCACCAACTACGGCTACGTGCCCAAGACCATCAGCGGCGACGGCGACCCGGTCGACGTGCTGGTGATCACGCCCGTGCCGCTGATCCCCGGCGTGGTGGTGCCGTGCCGCCCCATCGGCATCCTGAAGATGCAGGACGAGGCCGGCGACGACGCCAAGGTGCTGGCGGTGCCCACGGACAAGATCCTCGCGATCTACACGCAGTGGCAGAAGCCGGAAGACCTGAACCCGCTGCGCCTGAAGACCATCGCGCACTTCTTCGAGCACTACAAGGACCTGGAGCCCGGCAAGTGGGTGAAGGTGCTGGGCTGGGAAGGCCCCGAGTCCGCGAAGAAGGAAGTGCTGGACGGGATCGAGGCGTACAAGAAGGCGCACCCGAACGGGTAAACCTTCCTCCGTCATCCCCGCGCAGGCGGGGACCCGGGGAAGCGGCCGACAGGCCGCTTTTTCATTGGTGGAACGGCGAGCGCGCCTCCAGGTGCTCGAGGTAGTTCTCGATCCCCCGCCCCTCCCGCTCCAGGAACTTCTCCACCGCATCCGCGAACGCCGGATGCGCCAGCCAGTGCGCGCTGGTGGTCTTCACCGGCATCAGCGCCCGCGCCATCTTGTGCTCCCCTTGCGCGCCGCCCTCGAAGCGCGTGAAGCCGTTGGCGATGCACCACGCGAGCGGCTGGTAGTAGCAGGCCTCGAAGTGCAGGCAGTCGACGCGTTCCAGGGCGCCCCAGTAGCGGCCGTAGGCGACGCCGTCCTCCAGCCCGATCAGGCTGCTCGCGATGCGCTTGCCGTTCCGCTCCGCGACGAACAGCAGCCAGTTCTCCGGCATCGTGCGCGCCATGCGATCGAAGAAGTCGCGCGTCAGGTAAGGCGCGTTGCCGTGCTCGAGGTAGGTGCGCTCGTAGCAGCGGTAGAAGAAGTCCCAGTCCTCCGAAGCGATGGCCGCCCCGCGCGCATGGCGGAAAGTGACGCCGCCCTCGGCCACCTTGCGCCGCTCCTGCCGGATCTTCTTGCGCTTCTCCTGCGTGAGGCTCGCGAGGAAGGCGTCGAAGTCCGCGTAGCCCGCGGCGTCATGCGTGGGGGCCACATTCATCCAGTGGAACTGCACGGTGTGCCGCAGCATCATCCCCGCGGCTTCGCACGCGGCGACGTCCTCGTCGCTCCCGAACAGCAGGTGCCACGACGACACCTTCTTCTGCTTGCACCATGCGAGCACCGCGCGCACCAGCGCGGCGCGTGCCGCCGCATCGCGCGCCAGCAGCCGCGGGCCGGGCACGGGCGTGAACGGCACCGCGGTCAGCGCTTTCGGGTAGTAGCGCAGGCCGTGCTGCTCGTACGCGTTGGCCCACGCCCAATCGAAGACGTACTCGCCGTACGAGTGGCTCTTCAGGTAGAGAGGGCAGGCGGCTTCGAGCTCGCCTTCGCGCCACAGCGTGAGGAACTGCGGCGTCCAGCCCGTGCTGCGCACGGCGCTGCCGCTGTCGTGCATGCCGGAGAGGTAGGCGTGCCGCATGAACGGCGAGCCGCCCGCGAGCCGAAGCAGCGCGTCCCACTGCTTCGCGTCCGCGTCCGACGGCGTGGCGAGGACCCGGGTGACATAATCGTTCGAGAGGTCTGGCACGTCTGAAATGGCACTCACAATCTGTACCGCGCAGCTCAACGTCACCGTCGGTGACATGGCCGGCAATGCGCAAAAGATCATCGCCGCCGCGCGCACCGCTTACGAGCGGGGCGCGCGCCTGGTGCTCACCCCGGAGCTTTCCATCTGCGGCTATCCCGCCGAGGACCTGCTGCTGCGCCCGGCCTTCATCGCTGCCTGCGATGATGCCGTGAAATCGGTGGCCCGCGAGCTTGCGGGGTTGAAGGGCCTGCACGTGGTGGTGGGGCATCCGCACGGCAGCGCGATCCGCGGCAAGTCCGTGCAGGTCCAGCAGCGCTACAACGCCGCGAGCGTGCTGTGCGAAGGCAAGGTCCTCGAGACCTATGCCAAGCGCGAGCTGCCGAACTACCAGGTCTTCGACGAATATCGCTACTTCACGCGCGGGCAGGGCACGAGCGTGTTCCAGGTCGAAGGCATCAGCGTCGGCCTCCTGATCTGCGAGGACGCCTGGTTCACCGAACCGGCGCAGCTGGCGCGCGCCTCGGGCGCGCAGTTGCTGGTGGTGCCGAACGCGTCGCCCTTCCACGCCGGCAAGAGCGGCGAGCGCGTCGCGCGCATGGCGGACCGGGCGCAGGACGTCGGCCTGCCGCTCGTCTACGCGCACCTGGTCGGCGGCCAGGACGAAGTGATCTTCGACGGCGCCTCCTTCGCGGTGAACGCCGACGGCTCGCTCGCGGCGCTCGCGCCCGCGTTCGAGGAGAACCTGTTCTACGTGCAGGCGGAGCTGGGCGACGACGGCGTCGCGCTCTCCGGCGACAAGGCCACCGTGCCGGAAGGCGAGGCGGAGCTGTGGCACGCGCTGGTGCTGGGCGTGCGCGACTACATCGGCAAGAACGGATTTCCAGGCGTGCTGCTGGGGCTCTCCGGCGGCATCGATTCCGCCCTCGTGATGGCGATCGCCGTCGACGCCCTCGGCGCCGACAAGGTGCGCGCGGTGATGATGCCTTCGCCGTACACGCAGAGCATCTCGTGGATCGACGCGGCGGAGATGGCCAGGCGCATGAACGTGCGCTACGACGAGATCTCCATCAAGCCGATGTTCGAGTCCTTCCTGCAGTCCCTGGAGAAGGAGTTCCACGGGCTGCCCGAGGACACGACCGAGGAGAACATCCAGGCGCGCATCCGCGGCGTGCTGCTGATGGCGCTGTCCAACAAGTTCGGCAGCATCGTGCTGACCACCGGCAACAAGAGCGAGATGGCCACCGGCTACTGCACGCTGTACGGCGACATGGCCGGCGGTTTCGCGGTGATCAAGGACGTGCTGAAGACCGTGGTGTTCAGGCTCGCGCGCTGGCGCAACGAGAACGACCCCTACGGCACCGGCGCGAACCCGATCCCGGAACGCATCATCACGCGGCCGCCCAGCGCCGAACTGCGCCCCGACCAGGTGGACCAGGACAGCCTGCCGCCGTACGAGATCCTGGACGGCATCCTCTCGCGCTACATGGAGAACGACGTCGGCGTCGACGACATCGTGGCCGAAGGCTACGACCGCGCCACGGTGGAACGCGTGGCGCGCCTGGTGCGCATCAACGAGTACAAGCGGCGCCAGGCGCCGATCGGCATCCGGGTGACGCACCGGGGCTTCGGGAAGGATTGGCGGTATCCTATTACCGGCAAGTTCCGCGCGTAGACGCGGACCCTTCTAGAACGATTTCCCTGGAGCATCCATGAAGCAGATCACCGCCATCGTCAAACCCTTCAAGCTGGAAGAGGTCCGCGAAGGGCTGGCGGAGTGCGGCGTCACCGGCCTGACCGTCACCGAAGTCAAGGGCTTCGGCCGCCAGAAGGGGCACACCGAGCTCTATCGCGGCGCCGAGTACGTGGTGGACTTCCTGCCGAAGGTGAAGGTGGAAGTGGTGGTGAAGGACGACGACGTGGACCGCTGCGTGGACGCCATCATCAAGGCCGCGCGCACCGGCAAGATCGGCGACGGGAAGATCTTCGTGACGACGGTCGAACGCGTGGTGCGGATCCGCACGGGCGAGGTGGACGAGAGCGCGGTCTGAGACGCCGATCGGTGGGGTTCGCTTCGCTCACCTGCGCCGGCTGACGCCGGCCCACCCTACACCGGTCCTGTAGGGTGGCGCGGCGAAGCCGCGGACGGTGAGCGAAGCGAACCCCACCGTTCGTCCTCAAATCTGCGAAACATCCACCGGCCGCGGATCGATCCCCGCCCCTTGCACCAGGCTGCGCAGCAGCCGCGCCGGATCCTCGTCCACCGTCAGCAGCTCCATCTGGCGCTCGTTCATGAAGCCGTGTCCCACGGCCTGCTCCAGGAACTGGAGCAGCGTGCGGTAGTAGCCTCCCTGGTCCAGGATGCCCACCGGCTTGCGGTGGAAGTCCAGCATCCGCCAGCTCCACACCTCGAACAGCTCCTCGAAGGTGCCGATGCCGCCCGGCAGCGCCAGGAAGGCATCGGCGCGTTCGGCCATCATGGACTTGCGCTGGTGCATGTTGTCCACGATGTGCAGCTCGGTGCAATCGCGCTTGGCCCATTCGCGTTCGACCATCGAATGCGGGATCACGCCGACGACGCGCGCGCCGGCTTCCAGGGCCGCCGTCGCGAGCACGCCCATGAGGCCGTTGTTGCCGCCGCCGTAGACCAGCTGGCCGCCGTGGGCGCCAATCCAGTGGCCGACTTCGGTGGCGACGCGGGCGAAGGACGGGTCGGCCCCCGGACGGGAACCGCAGTAGACGCAGAGGGAAAAGCGGGGGGTCATGCGAAGAAGAAGTGCCAGAGGCCCGCGGCCCAGATGCCGCCGGCCAGCAGGGTGGCGAGGAAGACGGCGGCGCTGCCCATGTCCTTGGCGCGCTTGGACAGCGCGTGCCACTCGGGGCCGATGCGGTCGATCGCCGCTTCGACCGCGGTGTTGAGCAGTTCCACGATCATCAGCAGGAGCACGGAGCCGGCGAGCAGCGCCACCTCCACCCAGCCGCTCCCGATCCAGAAGGCGAGCGGGACCATCACGCAGGCGAGGCAGGCCTCCAGGCGGAAGGCGGCTTCGCCCCAGCCGGCGCGCAGGCCCGCCAGCGAGTAGCCGGTGGCGTGCCACAGGCGGACGAAGCCCGTGCGCAGCTTCTGCGGGTTGACCGGCTGGCCGAGCGACTCGGGGGACGTGCTCATGCCGCGATTGTCTACGAGGCGGCGGGCGGCTTCGCGACGTCGACCAGCCGCGTGCCGGCCCAGGCGTCGTGCCAGAACTGCCGCTGCGGATGCAGCCGGCTCAGCAGGGCCCAGAACACGATCCAGCCAAGCAGGACGGCCGTGACGGGTTTCCAGTCCGTGACGCGCTGGTGGGCGAAGAAGGCGAGCGGCGGCAGCAGCCACACCGAGCACAGCACGTAGCGGAACCACGCCCGCGCCAGCGAGGGCGCGCCTCCCTGCGGGCCGATGATGCGGATGCGCCAGGTCTGCATGGGCAGCGTGCGACCGCGCGACCAGCACCACGTGAAGTACAGGCCCAGCACCAGCACGATCGCGACCGCCAGCGCCTCGCGCCCGCGCAGCGCGTGCCGCATTTGCGTGAACACGGAGAACACGAAGGCGGTCGCCAGCGCGATCGCGAACGCCAGGAAGGCTTCGTAGAACAGGCAGGCGAGGCGCCGCGCGATGCCGGGCGCGGTGAGGGGATCGGGGGCGGTCAAGGCGCGGTGGGGGACGCGGGCGTGGGCAGCAGGGCGCTGCCTTCCACGGGGGCGGGGGCGGCGGGCGGCGCGGGCTGCGCGGGCTGCGCGGCCGGGGCGGGCTGCGGGGAAGCCTCGGGCTTCTTGCCCTTCGGCGGGATCTTGGCCAGCTTCTCCTTCGGCACCGGCTGCACGGCGATCGCGGTGGGCGGCGGCGCCGGCTTGGCGGCGGCGGCCCGCTGCTGCAGCTTCTTCTTTTCCTCGGGTGGCAGGGCCTGGTAGGCCTCCCACTTCGCGCGCTTGTCGTCGGGCGCGACCTTCTCCACCTCGGCGAAGTTGAGCCGGGCGGCGGTGCGCTGCTGCGGCGACAGGGCGGCCCATTCCGTCATGCGGCTGTGCAGGCGCGCCTGCTCCGGCGGCGGCATGGAGTGGAAGTTCTCGGACAGCACGAGCCACTTGCGCTTGTGCGCCTCGCCCAGCGTGCGCCAGGTGGCCGCCAGGGGGGCCAGGGCCTGCTGCTGGTGCCCGGTGAGCTCGGCCCAGGTGGGCTGGGCCTCGGCGCGCGTCGGCGGCGCGTTGCGCACGGCCGCGGGACGGATCGGCTCTTTCGTGGAGACGGAGGGCTTGCTGGCCTGGCCGACGACGGCAGAGGCCGGAGCGGCAGGCTGCGCCTGCGCCACGGCAGCCGAGGCGGCGGCCAGCACGAAGCCGGCGGCCAGCAGCAGCAGCGTGGGAAGGGCCGGGCGCAGGGGCGGCGTCATGGGCGGGCGGCTCCGCGTCAGTTGCCGCCGCCCGTCTTGAGGAACTGGACGAAGCCCGGGTCGGCGTAGGCGGCCGGCGGCAGGTCGTCCGTGAGGAGGGCGGCATCCACCTCGGCCAGCTCGCTGGCGCGGCGGTCCGCCTGGAAGGTGTGGATCAGCACGAGGCCCGCGGCCAGCACCACCAGCGGCAGCACGGAGGCCACCCGGTTGAACCAGGTGCGCTCGCCGAGGCCGAGCGTTGCGGCGCCGCCACGTCCGACGGTGACAGGCGCAACGTCTTCCACCTTGCGCGCGGCCAGGGCGCGCACGCGGGCAGCGCGCAGGCGCTCGCGCGTTTCGTAGCTCAGCTCGTCCGTGCCGGCCGACAGGCGACGCGCGACCGCGCGGCCGAACGGGTCGGCCGGGGCAGGGGTACGCGGAAAGTCGGTCGTCGTCATAGTTGGATTCCCTTCGCCTTCAGGGCCTTGCTGAGGGCGGCGACCGCCCGGGAGCAATGCGTCTTGACGCTTCCTTCCGAGCAGCCCATGGCCGCGGCCGTCTCGGCCACGTCCATGTCTTCCCAGTAACGCATCAGAAACGCTTCGCGTTGACGGGCGGGCAGTTCCATGATCTCCAGTTCGATCTCCCTCAGGACCTGGGCCCGGCGCGTGGAATCTTCCGCGCTTTCGACCTGCTGGGACTGTTCGGGCGAGGAATAAGTTTCCAGCAGGTCGAAATCCCCGTCGTCCGACGCGGATTCGAAGTCGCTCAGGTTGGAGAAGAGCGCGTTGCGGGTCTTCTGGCGCCGGAACCAGTCCAGCGTGCAGTTGGACAGGATGCGCTGGAACAGCATCGGCAGCTCGTTCGGCGGCTTGTCGCCGTAGTGCTCCGCCAGCTTCATCATGCTGTCCTGCACGATGTCCAGGGCGGCTTCCTCGTCGCGCACGTGGTAGACGGTGCGCTTGAAGGCACGCTTTTCCACGCCCTGCAGGAAGTCCGAGAGTTCGCGTTCGGTGGCCAAGGAGTCCGGTTCGGTCTTGTCGTCGTGCGCTGAAGCGGCGCGAATTATGGCATCGGTGCAGTCGGGCTAGGCGAACGGCTTGTTGCAGTGCGATAATGCGCGCTGCAAGTCAAAGGCAAACGAGTCCTGGTCCGGCGGTGCGATCGGCCCGCCCATGGCCCGGTGCTCTAAGTCCCGACGCGCTCCCACAAGGAGTGGCAAGGGGCACCCCAAGGTTCGAAGTCGAAACCCGAAAGGTTGATCATGGAAATCTCCCGCACGGAGCTGAGCTCCGCGGCCGCAGCCACTGCCGGCCAGCCCTCCGAATTCCGCGGCGCCGAAATCCTCGTCAAGTCCCTGCAGGCCGAAGGCGTGAAGTACGTCTGGGGCTATCCGGGCGGCGCGGTGCTGCACATCTACGACGCGTTCTACAAGCAGGACACCATCCAGCACGTGCTGGTGCGCCACGAGCAGGCCGCCGTGCACGCGGCCGACGGCTATGCGCGCGCCACCGGCGACGTGGGCGTGGCCCTGGTGACCTCCGGCCCCGGCGTGACCAACGCGGTGACCGGCATCGCGACCGCGTACATGGATTCCATCCCCATGGTGATCGTCACCGGACAGGTGCCCACGGCCGCGATCGGCCTGGACGCCTTCCAGGAATGCGACACCGTGGGCATCACGCGCCCGATCGTCAAGCACAACTTCCTGGTGAAGGACGTGCGCGACCTCGAGACGGTGATGAAGAAGGCCTTCCACATCGCCCGCAGCGGCCGTCCCGGCCCGGTGGTGGTGGACATCCCGAAGGACGTCTCGTTCAACAAGACGGGCTGGAACGGCTACGCCGACAAGCTGGAAATGCGCTCGTACAAGCCGGTGCACAAGGGCCACAGCGGGCAGATCCGCAAGGCGCTGCAGCTGCTGCTGTCCGCCAAGCGCCCGTACATCTATTCGGGCGGCGGCGTGATCCTGGGCAATGCCAGCGAGGAGCTGCGCACCCTGGCGAACATGCTGGGCTATCCCTGCACCAACACGCTGATGGGCCTGGGCGCCATTTCCGGCACGGACCCCAAGTTCCTCGGCATGCTGGGCATGCACGGGACCATCGAGGCCAACAACACGATGCAGAACTGCGACGTGCTGCTGGCCGTGGGCGCGCGCTTCGACGACCGCGTGATCGGCAACCCGAAGCACTTCGCGCAGAGCGAGCGCAAGATCATCCACATCGACGTGGACCCCTCCAGCATCTCCAAGCGCGTGAAGGTCGACATCCCGATCGTCGGCGACGTGAAGGAAGTGCTGGCGGAGCTGATCGCCCAGATCAAGGAGTCCGGCGTCAAGCCCGATGCCAGCGCGCTGGGTTCCTGGTGGGAGACCATCGAGAGCTGGCGCAGGAAGGACTGCCTGCGCTACGACCGCGGGAACAAGGACGTCATCAAGCCGCAGCACGTGATCGAGACGCTGTGGAACATGACGAAGGACGTGGAGACCTACATCACGTCCGACGTGGGCCAGCACCAGATGTGGGCCGCGCAGTTCTACAAGTTCCAGGAGCCGCGCCGCTGGATCAACTCGGGCGGCCTGGGCACGATGGGCGTCGGCATCCCGTACGCGATGGGCATCAAGCTGGCGAAGCCGGAGGCCGAGGTGTTCTGCGTGACGGGCGAAGGCTCGGTGCAGATGTGCATCCAGGAACTCTCGACCTGCCTGCAGTACAACACCCCGATCAAGGTCATCTCGCTGAACAACCGCTACCTGGGCATGGTGCGCCAGTGGCAGCAGCTGGACTACGAGGGCCGCTACAGCCACAGCTACATGGACGCGCTGCCCAACTTCGTGAAGCTCGCCGAAGCCTACGGCCACGTCGGCATGCTGATCGAGAAGCCGGGCGACGTGGAGCCGGCGCTGCGCGAAGCACGCAAGCTCAAGGACCGCACGGTGTTCATGGACTTCCGCACCGACCCGACCGAGAACGTCTGGCCGATGGTGAAGGCGGGGGCGGGCATCACGCAGATGCTTCTGGGTTCCGAGGATCTTTGAAGACTTTTTGAACGCAGAGGTCGCAGAGATCGCGCAGAGGTCGCAGAGAAGACGTCCAGAGGAATTCCTCTGCGACCTCTGCGCAACCTCTGCGACCTCTGCGTTCTCCTGACCGATCAACCACCAAGACGAATCTATTGACCGCCGAGTCCCCTGCTTACCGGCAGCGGAGGAGGGCGGCGAAAAGAGGAATCAGACATGAAGCACATCATTGCCGTGCTGCTCGAGAACGAGCCCGGCGCCCTGTCCCGCGTGGTGGGCCTGTTCTCGGCCCGCGGCTACAACATCGAATCGCTCACCGTGGCGCCGACGGAAGACGCGTCGCTGTCGCGCATGACGATCCAGACCACCGGCTCCGACGACGTGATCGAGCAGATCACCAAGCACCTGAACCGCCTCATCGAGGTGGTGAAGGTCGTCGACCTCACCGAAGGCAGCTACACCGAGCGCGAGCTCATGATGGTGAAGGTGCGCGCGGTGGGCAAGGAACGCGAGGAGATGAAGCGCATGGCGGACATCTTCCGCGGCCGCGTCATCGACGTCACCGACAAGAGCTACACGATCGAGCTCACCGGCGACCAGGCCAAGAACGACGCGTTCCTGCAGGCCATCGACCGCAGCGCGATCCTGGAGACCGTGCGCACGGGTGCCTCCGGCATCGGCCGCGGCGAACGCATCCTCCGCGTCTGAACCCCTTTCTTCCCCACAAACGATTTCACCCTGGAGAGACTCATGAAGGTTTATTACGACAAGGACTGTGACCTCAGCCTGATCAAGGGCAAGACGGTCGCGATCATCGGCTACGGCTCGCAAGGCCATGCGCACGCGCAGAACCTGAACGACAGCGGCGTCAAGGTCATCGTCGGCCTGCGCAAGGGCGGCGCGAGCTGGCCGAAGGTCGAGAAGGCCGGCCTGAAGGTCGCGGAAGTCGGCGAGGCCGTGAAGTCTGCCGACGTCGTGATGATCCTGCTGCCCGACGAGCAGATCGCCGCCGTCTACAAGAACGACGTCGAGCCGAACATCAAGCAGGGCGCGTCCCTCGCCTTCGCGCACGGCTTCAACGTGCACTACGGCCAGGTCGTGCCGCGCGCCGACCTCGACGTGTGGATGGTCGCCCCCAAGGCCCCCGGCCACACCGTGCGCAGCACCTACAGCCAGGGCGGCGGCGTGCCCCACCTGGTGGCCGTGCACCAGGACAAGACCGGCCGCGCCCGTGACCTGGCCCTGTCGTACGCGATGGCCAACGGCGGCGGCAAGGCCGGCATCATCGAGACCAACTTCCGCGAAGAGACCGAGACCGACCTGTTCGGCGAGCAGGCCGTGCTGTGCGGCGGCACCGTGGAACTGATCAAGGCCGGCTACGAGACGCTGGTGGAAGCCGGCTACGCGCCCGAGATGGCCTACTTCGAGTGCCTGCACGAGCTGAAGCTGATCGTGGACCTGATCTACGAAGGCGGCATCGCGAACATGAACTACTCGATCTCCAACAACGCCGAATACGGCGAGTACGTCACGGGCCCGCGCATCGTGACGGAGGAGACCAAGAAGGCCATGAAGCAGTGCCTGAAGGACATCCAGACCGGCGAGTACGCCAAGTCCTTCATCCTCGAGAACCGCGCCGGCGCCCCGACCCTGCAGTCCCGCCGCCGTATCACCGCGGAACACTCGATCGAGGTCGTGGGCGAGCAGCTGCGCGCCATGATGCCCTGGATCAAGAAGAACAAGCTGGTGGACCAGTCGCGGAACTGACGTTCCGCAGGGACTAGGGGCTAGGGCCTAGGGGCTAGGGAGGAAACTTCCTGGCCCTTTTCTGTTGTTCCCTAGCCCCTAGACCCTAGGCCCTAGCCCCTTACACTTGAGCCCATGCACGACGGACACGAGGACGAGATGCCGGCCGAGGGCGTGGTGGTGCGCAAGCGCCGCAAGGGCATCTACATCCTTCCCAACCTCTTCACCCTGGCCGCGCTCTTCGGCGGCTTCTACGCGATCGTCATGGCCATGAACGGCCGCTTCGACCTGGCGGCCGTGGGCGTCTTCAGCGCCATGGTCCTCGACAGCCTCGACGGCCGCGTGGCGCGGATGACCAATACGCAGAGCGCCTTCGGCGAGCAGATGGACTCGCTCTCGGACATGGTCTCCTTCGGCGCCGCGCCGGCGCTGATCGCCTACGAGTGGGCGCTGAAGGGCCTGGGCCGCTGGGGCTGGATCGCCGCCTTCGTCTACTGCGCGTGCGCCGCGCTGCGGCTGGCGCGCTTCAACGTGAACACCGGGGTGGTCGACAAGCGCTACTTCCAGGGCCTGCCGTCGCCGGCGGCCGCCGCGCTGGTCACCGGCTTCATCTGGATCATGACCGAGTCGCAGATCAAGCCGTACGACGTGTCCTGGGTCATGTTCGGCGTGGCGCTGTACGCGGGGCTCACGATGGTGACCAACGTGCCCTTCTACAGCTTCAAGGACATCCAGATGAAGAAGAGCGTGCCCTTCGCGGTGATCGTGCTGATCGCCCTGGGCATCGCCGTGGTCAACATCCACCCGCCCATCGTCCTGTTCGCGGTCTTCGTGATCTACGGCCTCTCGGGCTACGTGATCTACGGCTGGCGCAAGGCGCGCGGCGAGCGCGCGAGCGTCATCAGCACGTCGACCGACGAGCCGGAAGAGTCCGGGCTCCATCGCTAGAAAAAACCCTGATGCTGCAGCGCGGAACCGGTGTGCTACAGTGGATTCCATGACCCGCATCGCCCTGGCCCTACTGCTATCCCCCCACGGGCGGAGAGGGTAGAGCGCGCGCGCGTCACGAATTCCCGGATCACGGCCCGTTTGCACCAGCAGCGGGCCGTTTCCTTTTGGGGCTGCTGGTACCACACCCACCCAGCGAGACCACGACCATGCCGATGTTGAAGAACCCCGCCGCCAAGTACCGCGCCTTCCCCCCGGTGCGCCTGAGCGACCGCACCTGGCCGGACGCGGTGCTGGCGAAGCCGCCCGTGTGGTGCAGCGTGGACCTGCGGGACGGCAACCAGGCGCTGATCGAGCCCATGGACATCCCGCGCAAGCTGCGCATGTTCGAGACGCTCGTGAAGATCGGCTTCAAGGAGATCGAGGTGGGCTTCCCCTCGGCGTCGCAGGTGGAGTTCGACTTCCTCCGCAAGCTGATCGAGGAGGACCGCATCCCCGCCGACGTGACCATCCAGGTGCTCACGCAGGCGCGCGAACCCCTCATCCGCCGCACCTTCGAGTCGCTGCAGGGCGCCCGCCGCGTGATCGTGCACCTGTACAACGCCACGGCGCCCGTCATGCGCAAGGTGGTGCTGGGCCTGGACGAGGACGGCATCGTCGACCTCGCGACCTCGCAGGCGCGCCTGTTCCGGGAACTCGCCGCGCAGCAGCCGGAAACCGACTGGGTGTTCCAGTACTCGCCCGAGATGTTCTCCGGCACGGAGCTCGCGTTCGCCAAGCGCGTGGTCGATGCGGTGACCGCCGTCTGGCAGCCAACGCCGCAGCGCAAGTGCATCGTCAACCTGCCGTCGACGGTGGAGCACTCCACGCCCAACATCTTCGCGGACATGATCGAGTGGATGCACCGCCACCTCGCGCGCCGCGACAGCATCGTCCTCTCGGTGCACCCGCACAACGACCGCGGCACGGGCACCGCGGCCGGTGAATTCGCCGTCATGGCCGGCGCGGACCGCCTGGAAGGCTGCCTGTTCGGCAATGGCGAGCGCACCGGCAACCTCGACCTGGTGAACGTCGCACTCAACCTGTACAGCCAGGGCGTGGACCCCGGCCTCGACTTCTCCGACATCGACGAGATCCGCCGCACGGTGGAGCACTGCAACCAGATCCCGGTGCACCCGCGCCACCCGTACGTCGGCGACCTCGTCTACACCTCCTTCTCGGGTTCGCACCAGGACGCGATCAAGAAGGCGTTCGCCGCCCGCAAGGAAGGCGACGTCTGGGACATGCCTTACCTGCCGCTGGACCCGAAGGACCTGGGCCGCAGCTACGAGGCCGTGATCCGCGTGAACAGCCAGTCGGGCAAGGGCGGCATCTCCTACCTGCTCGAGGCCGAGTACCAGCTGGAGCTGCCCCGGCGCCTGCAGATCGAGTTCAGCCAGGTCGTGCAGGGCGTGATGGACGCGAGCGGCAAGGAGCTGTCGGCGCAGGACCTCTGGGACGTCTTCGAGCGCGAGTACGGCCTGAAGACCACGGCCGTCCCGCAGCACCAGGTCCTGGAGGAGCAGCGCACGGCCGAGGGCGGCAGCATCGTCGCGCTCGCCGCGCAGGTGAAGATCGGCGGCCGCGCCTTCGGCGTGCGGGGTACCGGCAACGGCCCGATCGACGCCTTCGTGGAAGGCCTCGGCCGCGCCATCGGCGAAAGCATCCGCGTGCTCGACTACCATGAGCATGCGATCGGCTCGGGCGCGGATGCCCGCGCCGTGGCCTACCTCGAACTGCGCGTCGGCGACCGCACGCTGTTCGGCGTGGGCATGGATTCGAACATCGTGGCCGCTTCGCTCAAGGCCATCGCCTCGGGCGTGCAGCGCGCCCGGGCGCACCAGAAGGAAACGACATGGCAGACCAACTGATCATCTTCGACACGACCCTGCGGGACGGCGAGCAGTCGCCCGGGGCGTCCATGACCAAGGACGAGAAGCTGCGCATCGCGCGCCAGCTCGAGCGCCTGAAGGTCGACGTCATCGAGGCGGGCTTCGCCGCCAGCTCCAACGGCGACTTCGAGGCCGTGCAGGCGATCGCGGCCGCGATCAAGGACTCGACGATCTGCTCGCTGTCGCGCGCCAACGACCGCGACATCTCGCGGGCCGCCGAGGCCCTGAAGGGCGCGGCGCGCGCCCGCATCCACACCTTCATCGCGACCTCGCCGCTGCACATGGAGAAGAAGCTGCGGATGACGCCCGAGCAGGTGCTGGAGCAGGCGAAGCAGTCGGTGCGCTTCGCGCGCAACCTGTGCGCCGACATCGAGTTCTCGCCCGAGGACGGCTACCGCAGCGACGTCGACTTCCTCTGCCGCGTGCTGGAAACGGTGATCCGCGAGGGCGCGACGACGATCAACGTGCCCGACACGGTCGGCTACGCCATCCCGGAGCTGTACGGCAACTTCATCAAGACGCTGCGCGAGCGCATCCCCAACTCCGACAAGGCGGTCTGGTCGGTGCACTGCCACAACGACCTGGGCATGGCGGTGGCGAACTCGCTCGCCGGCGTGAAGCTGGGCGGCGCCCGCCAGGTCGAGTGCACGATCAACGGCCTGGGCGAGCGCGCCGGCAACTGCTCGCTGGAAGAAGTGGTGATGGCGGTGAAGACCCGCAAGGACTACTTCGGCCTGGAAGTGGCCATCGACACGAGCCACATCGTGGCGGCGAGCCGCATGGTGAGCCAGACGACGGGCTTCGTCGTGCAGCCGAACAAGGCGGTCGTCGGCGCGAACGCCTTCGCGCACGCGAGCGGCATCCACCAGGACGGCGTGCTCAAGGCGCGCGACACCTACGAGATCATGCGCGCCGAGGACGTGGGCTGGTCCGCCAACAAGATCGTGCTGGGCAAGCTGTCGGGCCGCAACGCCTTCAAGCAGCGCCTGCAGGAGCTCGGCGTGGTGCTGGACAGCGAGAGCGAGATCAACGCGGCCTTCGCCAAGTTCAAGGAGCTGGCGGACCGCAAGAGCGAGATCTTCGACGAGGACATCCTGGCCCTGGTGAGCGACGAGGCGGTCACCAGCGAGCAGGAGGCTTACCGGCTTGTCTCCTTGCGGCAACACAGCGAGACGGGCGAGCGCCCGCATGCCGAGGTGGTGTTCACGGCCGAAGGCCGGGAAATCCGGGGCGAGGCGGACGGCAACGGGCCCGTCGACGCGTCGCTCAAGGCGATCGAGAGCCAGGTGAAGAGCGGCGCCGAGATGGTGCTGTATTCGGTGAACGCCATCAGCGGCTCCACCGAGAGCCAGGGCGAGGTGACGGTGCGGCTGCAGAACTCCGGCCGCGTGGTCAACGGCGTGGGCGCCGACCCGGACATCGTGGTCGCGTCGGCCAAGGCGTACCTCAGCGCGTTGAACAAGCTGCACAGCAAGGTGGAGCGCGTCGCGGCGCAGGGAGGCGGCAACGTCTAGGGTTTTTCCCTATATTGAAGCTCAGCCGTGAGCTTACGCTCCTAAGTACTTGATTTTTGTAAATATTGCCGCGTGAAGTACACGGCCGAAGTACACTTCGCGCCAGGGATGTCAGCAGTCTCCTACATCCCCGGACGTCGTTGCCAGGAGTACCGCACTTGAACCGATTCGTACATACCATCGCCCTGAGTGTTCTGGCTCTGGCGCTGGCTCCCGCTCAGGCCGAAGCAGCTTCGCCCAAGCGGGTCGCCAAGAAGGAAAGCACGAGCATCGTCAAGAAGGCGCGGGTCACGCGGACCTATGCCGCGGCTCCGCGTCCGCGTTCGGTGGTGCGCCTGGCTCCCGCGAAGCCGTCTTTCGGGCAGCTGGCCGGCCTGCATTCCACGCAGGACGACCTGGAGCTGAAGTCCAGCGTGGCCCTGGTGATCGACCAGGACAAGAACGAGATCCTCCTGCGCAAGAACGATTCGGCCGTGCTGCCGATCGCGTCCATCACCAAGCTCATGACCGGCCTCGTGATCAGCGAAGCCAAGCTGCCGATGGACGAACAGATCACCATCACCCAGGACGACGTCGACACCGAAAAGGGCAGCAGCTCGCGCCTGCGGGTCGGCACGACCCTGAGCCGCGGCGAACTCATGCACCTGGCCCTGATGTCCAGCGAGAACCGCGCCGCGCACGCGCTGGGCCGCACCTATCCGGGCGGACTGAACGCGTTTGTCGAGGCCATGAACCAGCGCGCGCAGCTGCTGGGCATGAACGACACCAAGTACGTCGAACCGACGGGCCTGTCCAGCCGCAACCAGTCGAGCGCGCAGGACCTCGCGCGACTGGTAGTGGTCGCCGCCCAGGATTCAATGCTCAGCGAGCTGTCCACCTCGACCGGCGCCGCCGTCGAAGTCGGCCGCCGCACGCTGCAGTTCGGCAATACGAACCGCCTGGTGAAGAACCCGAACTGGGAAATCGCCCTGCAGAAGACGGGCTACATCTCCGAGGCCGGCCAGTGCCTGGTGATGCAGGCGAAGGTCGCGGGCCGCAAGCTCGTGATGGTGTTCCTGGATTCCGCCGGCAAGCTGAGCCGCATCGGCGACGCCGAACGCGTGCGCCGCTGGGTGGAGACACACTCGCCCACGGGCGTGCCGCTGCCGACGACGGGCGGGAACACGGTCATCCGGCAAGTCAGCGGTTGATCGTTCCGGCATCCCCGCCACCCCTTCGTCATCCCCGCGAAGGCGGGGAACCAGAGCTCCCATGAGAAAGCCCCGCGCTGCGGGGCTTTTTTCCGAACGCCGTGGGTCCCCGCCTCCGCGGGGATGACGGGAGGCTATGCCGCGAGCCGCTGCGTCGGCGGCTTGTACCCCAGCGCCGCCGAGATCTCTTCCGCGGTCGCCTGCAGCTTCTGCAGCCAGTTCTCGTCCAGCCGGTCCGCCGGCGCGGAGATCGACAGGCCCGCCACCAGCTTCGCCTGGTCGTCGTAGATGCCCGCGGCCATGCAGCGCACGCCCAGCTCCAGTTCCTCGTTGTCGCGCGCGATGCCGTACTGGCGCGCCTTCGCGAGTTCGCGCTCCAGGATGGGCAGCTGCGTGATGCTGTTCCTGGTGTGCCCGGCGAGGCCCGTGCGCGTGGCATAGGCGCGCACGCGCTGCGGATCGTCCGCGGCGAGGAACAGCTTGCCCGTGGACGTGAGGTGCAGCGGCGCGCGCCCGCCGATCGCGCGCACCACCTGCATGCCGGAGCGCTCGCTGTACGCGCGCTCCACGTAGACGATCTCGTCGCCCTGGCGCACGCTCAGGTTCACCGGCTGCTGGATCTGCTTGTGCAGCTCGCGCATCGGCGACAGCGCGGCGTCGCGCACGTTCAGGCGCGCCTTCACCAGGTTGCCCAGCTCCAGCAGGCGCATGCCGAGGCGGTAGCTGCCCGCCTCCGGGCGGTCCACGAAGCGGCCGGTCGCGAGGTCGTTCAGGATGCGGTGCGTCGTCGACGGGTGCAGGCCCGTCTTCTCGCTGATCTCCTTGAGCGAGATCGCCTCCTCGCGCGAGGCCAGCACGTCGATCAGCGCGAACATGCGCTCGATCACCTGGATGGTCGGGGTGGCCGGGGCCTGGGAGTCTTTTTGTCGCATGGGCGGATCCTCGCCCAGCATTTTACGAGATGAAATCGATCGGGGTCACGCGTCCGGGTCGCCGGGGCGCCACTCGCCGTCCAGCAGCACCTCGTGCGGCTGGAAGCGCGCCTTGTAGTTCATCTTGGGGCTTTCGCCGATCCAGTAGCCCAGGTAGACGTGCGGCAGCTTGAGGCGGCGCGCCTGGTCGATCTGCCAGAGCACGCTCCAGGTGCCGTAGCTCGCGTCCGGATCCGGTTCGTAGAAGGTGTAGACCGCGGAGATGCCGTCGTTCAGCACGTCGAGGATCGAGACCATGCGCAAGGCCCCTTGCGTGCCGTCCGCGTGCGTCTCGCGGAACTCCACCAGCCGCGAGTTGACCCGGCTTTGCAGCAGGAACTGGGTGTACTGGTCGATGCTGTCGTGGTCCATGCCGCCGCCCGCGTGGCGGCCGGTCTGGTAGCGCAGGTACAGGTGGTAGTGCTCGGGGACGAAGCAGAGCTTGAGCACCCGCGCCGTGAGGTTGGCATGCTGCTTCCACGCGCGGCGCTGGCTGCGGTTCGGCCGGAAGCCGTCCACCAGCACGCGCAGCGGCACGCAGGCGCGGCAGCCGTCGCAGTAGGGGCGGTACGTGAACATGCCGCTGCGCCGGAAGCCGCTGGTGACCAGGTCCGAGTACGCGTCGTTGTGGATCAGGTGGCTGGGCGTCGCCACCTGCGAGCGGGCCTGCTTGCCCGGCAGGTAGCTGCAAGGATAGGGCGCCGTCGCATAGAACTGCAGCGTCTGGAGCGGAAGATCCTTGAGGTGCGTCACGCTTCGGAAGTGTGCGGCAGGAGTGCGTCCCAGTATACGGGTTCGAATTGCCACGGTGCAGGGGCGCGCACCGCCTGCCCCTTCACATGTTGGACAAATTCCTCTCGCGGGATCTCGCGCGCGCCGAGCGAGGCGAGGTGGCGGGTGTTCTGCTGGCAGTCGATGGCGGTCACGCCCGCCTGCCGGCACCACGCGACCAACGCGGCCAGCGCAATCTTGGACGCGTCGGGCACGCGCGTGAACATCGACTCGCCGAACACCGCGCGGCCGATCACCACGCAGTACAGGCCACCCGCGAGGCGGCCGTCGATCCAGGTCTCCACGCTGTGCGCGAAGCCTGCGCGGTGGAAGGACTGGTAGGCGGCGACCATCGCCGGCACGATCCAGGTGCCGGACTGTCCCGGGCGCTGGCTGGTGGCGCAGGCGCGGATCACCGCGTCGAAGTCGCTGTCGAAGCGGATCTCGCAGCGCGGGTCCGCGGCGAACTTCGCGACCGTCTTGCGCAGCGAGCGGTGCAGCCTGAACTCGCCGGTGAACAGCACCATGCGCGGGTCGGTGCTCCACCACAGGATCGGCTGGCCTTCGCTGAACCACGGGAAGATGCCGCTGGCATAGGCGCGCTGCAGGCTGTCCACGTCGAGCGCGCCGCCGGCGGCCAGCAGGCCGGGAGCCGGCTGCCGCTCGTCCCAGGCCTGCGCGGGATCGGGGAAGGGGTCGCCGGGTTGGAGCCAGGGCAGGTGCATCGCCTGTCATTGTGCCGCCGCCTTCGCGTGCGCGCGGATGCTGTCCTCCCGCGGCGACGGCCTCGCGTCGCTGCGCGCCTACAGGCCCGCGCCGCCACGCGGCCTAGCGTGGACTGTTTCCAATCGAGGGAAGGACGTGCCATGGCCGGCAGCAAGGCGGCCCGGGCCCCGCGCGACCAGCGGGGCGCGGTCCGGTTCGACACCCACATGCCCGTGCACACCGCGCAGGGCGCGGGCAGGACGCACAACATCAGCGCGCAAGGCGTGTACTTCGAGACCGACGCCGAGCCGCGGGCGGGCGCGCTCGTGAACTTCCAGCTGGAGTACACGCTGCAGGGCCGGCGGCACCGGCTGCTCTGCGAAGGCAAGGTCGTGCGCGTGGAGCGCCAGGGCGAACGCATCGGCGTCGCGGCGCGGCTGGTGACGCCCTTCTTCGAGGGCGAGGAAATCGCGGCGCCGCCGACGCTGCGCTAGTCGACGCTGCGCAGGTGCGAGCGGGGCGCGGCCTCGTCTTCGCCGAGCGCGGCCGCAGGGATCTCCGCAGTCGGCAGCAGCCGCGCGCCGACCGTGAAGCCGGCGGCGTCGGGCACGCTGCGCACCACTTCGGCTTCGCAGCGCAGCGGGTACTGGTGGCCGTCCAGCAGGTACTCGATCACGACCTCGATGCGCGCGCCGGGCTCGTACGCGTGTTCCGCGTGGAAGGAGAGGCCGGTGGTGCTGAGGTCCTGCGTCGTGCCTTCCTGGCCGTCGATGCTGACCGGCATGGCCGCATGGAAGCGCTCCGCCTGGCGGCGTTCGTCGCGCGTGCGCAGGGGGACCGGGATCGTGAGGCCTGGTTGGGCCATGGGGCTTCTCCGTGGTTGCCGGGACCTTATCGCTGAGGCGCGGCTCCCGTGTAGGCGTGCCTCCCACGCGCGTGTCGGACGGCGGCTTCGTGCAAGCCCGGCAGAGCCGCGACTACGCAGCGCGAAGGCGTTTTCCCACACGGCGCGCGCCGCGGCGCTCCGAGCATGGCCGCTCACAGTGCGAAGGAACCGACATGGCGAACGATTCCCGAGATGCGCGCACCGAGAGCAACCCGGTCGTCCTGGCCTGGGGCCTGCCGGCCGAAGCGGAAGGCTTCTTCGGCGATGCCACCCTGTGGCTCACCGGCGGCGTGGTGTCGCTGGTGGCCTGGACCCTCGTCGCACTGGTGCTGACGTCCGCCTGACGCGCCTGGGGGCGGCAGGATTCACGCACTTCGGGTGCCCTTGTAAAAAAGGGTAGGCCGCCCGGCGACCGTGTGCGAAACTGGCGTCCCGACCATGATGCGCGCCTCCCGTCCTCCCGAGAAGACCCCCAGCCTGATGCCCGAAGGCAGGCGCTGGGGCTTCGGCGCGCACAGCGTGGTGCCTTACCTGGGGATGGCCCTGCACAGCCGTCCGGGCGACGAACTCGCCTCCATCCGCAACCCCGTGTTCGCACGCATGGACCGCGCGCTGCGCGGGCTGCAGGAACGCCAGTAAGGCAATAGCGCCTTCCTGCCGGCCTTAGGGAAAATTCTGTAAGCCAGCCGCTGCTGCACGACCGTGTGCCCGCAGCGCGCCGCTCTTCAGGCGAAGGGCGCCGTCGCGCGCGTTACGAATCGATGCCGCTGCAAAATCCGGCCACGGATGTGCGGGCTCGTGGCGTCCTGCAGCCGCGTTGGTGCGCGGCAACCCCAGTGCTAGAGTGATTTGCAAAGCGCGGGGGAGGACACGCCATGCTTACGGCCACAGGGCGGCAGGGGCACGCCCAGCACTCCGCGGCTCCCGCACGGGAGCCGGAGAGCGAGCCCGACTGGGCTGCGCTCAACCTGATCGGGGCCTCTGCGTCGTTCCGGCGCGTGCTTGCGTCCCTGTGCCAATGGTCGCGCGTGGACGCGACGGTGCTGATCGGCGGCGAAACGGGCACGGGCAAGGAACTCGCCGCCCGCGCCATCCACTACCTCGGCGCGCGGCAGGACGGGCCCTTCGTGCCGGTCAACTGCGGCGCGATCACCGACAGCCTGCTCGAGGCGGAGCTGTTCGGCCACGTCCGCGGCGCGTTCACCGACGCCAAGCAGGACGCCCGCGGCATGATCGCGCTGGCGCAAGGCGGCACGCTGTTCCTCGACGAGGTGGACTCACTCAGCCCGCGCGCGCAGGCCGCGATCCTGCGCTTCGTCCAGGACCACAGCTACCGGCCCGTCGGCGGCGCGCGCTTCCAGTGCGGCGACGTGCGCGTCATTGCCGCGAGCAACGCCGACCTGGAAGCACTGGCCGCCGAAGGCCGCTTCCGCCGCGACCTCCTCTACCGCCTCAACCTGCTCACCGTGACGCTGCCGCCCTTGCGCGAGCGTGAAGGCGACGCGGTGCTGCTCGCGCGCGTCTTCACGGAACGCCTGTGCCGCCAGTACGGCGTGCCGCGCACGCTCGACGACGCCAGCCTTGCCGCGCTGCGGGCGGGGCAGCCCTGGCCCGGCAACGTGCGCGAGCTGGAGCATCGCGTGCACCGCGCCTTCCTCACCGCCCAGGGCCAGTCGATCACGCTGGGCCTTCCCCTTCCCGCCGGCTTCGCGCCGCTGCCCCGCGCCGGGACGACTGCGCCGTCGCCGATCGCCTTCGCGCGCGCCAAGGCGCAGGTGATCGCGGAATTCGAGCGCCGCTACGTGCTCGACCTCCTCGCCGAAGCGAAGGGCAACCTGAGCCTCGCCGCGCGCCTGGCCGGCAAGGAACGCAGCCGCTTCGGCAAGCTCGTGCGCAAGTACGGGCTGCAGCGCGACGCCGACGCGCGCCCGCCGCGGGACTGACGCAGCCCTCCCTTTCGTCGCACGGCCACCGGCCGTGGCTCCGTGCGTGCCGGCGAGGGCGCCGTCGCCCCAGGCGCGACGCAGGCGCCGCAGGGCCCACCGGCCCCACCCCGCACGCAAGTGCTTGATTCCGCAGCACTCCACCCCTGGTTCGCGTCTTGCAGGAACACGACGCACAGGCACAGCTGACAGCGAATCCGATGAGCCCGGCGCGACCCACCCCTGGCGAGGTTGCCGACGGCATCGAGAGCTACCTCGCGCAGCACCCGCGCGCCGCCGACACGGCCGCGGGCATCCAGCGATGGTGGCTCGCGCCGCGGTTCGGCGAAGTGCCCGTGGACCTGGTGCAAGAGGCGTTGCACGAACTCGAAAGGCGCGGCGTGGTGAGCAGGCACGAGCTGGCAGGGCAGGTGGTGTACCGGCGCTTCCGCAAGGGGCGGGGCGGCTGACATGGCGACGCACCTCGCCATCGCCGCGGTCGCGCGCACGGTGCTGCGCCTGCTGGAGCAGCAGTGCCCGCGCGACGAGTTCACCGGCACGCCTTCCTTCGCGCTGTACCAGAGCCACGACTTCGGCAACGCCGCGATCAACGAAGGCTTCTCGCTGATGCTGTACCGCGTCGCGGTGAATCCCGGACGCAACCTCGCTCCGCGCCGCGCGGCGGACGGCCTGCGGCGGCGCCCCTCGCTGCCCGTGGACCTGCACTTCCTCCTCACGCCGTGGGCGGCCGAGGCCGAACGGCAACTGCGCCTGCTCGGATGGGCGATGCGCTTCCTGGAAGACAACGCGATCCTCGCCGCCAACGAGCTGAACCACTCGCTGAGCCGCCGCGAGCTGCCGGTGTTCGAGCCCGACGAGACCGTGGAACTCAGTTGCGATCCGCCCGCGATCGCCGACTACCTCGGGCTGTGGGACAAGTACAAGGCCCGCTGGCAGACCTCCATCACCTACGTGGCGCGCATGGTGCGGCTCGACTCCGAGCTCGCGCTGCCCGAAGGCGGCCTCGTGCGCGTCCGCGACCTGCGCGTGGGCACCGAGCAGCTGGAGGAGAGCACGTGAGCGCCGAACCGCGCTTCCTCGTGCCGCGCCAGCTGCGGCCCGGCGCGGACCGCCTGGAGGTGTGGACGCCGTTCGCGGTGATGTTCCGCGACAGCTTCGACGGCCGCGTCGTCGCCGCCGGCCTCCGCGTGGAACTTTCGGATCCCGTCACGCGGCGGATGCAGGCGCTGGAGGCGAACACGCAAGGCATCTTCGTGGCGCACCGTCTGCCGCGCATCCGCCCGGAAGACGCGGACGCGTCGCCTTCGCCGCGGCGCGCCTTCGGCCTGCGCGTGCGCGACCTGCGCGGGCGCTTCCTGCCGCTGCGCCTCTCGCCCGAACTGCCCGTGGCGGGCCTGCTCGACCCCGACGGCCCGGCCTCGCCGCCGGCGGACCTCCCCTTCATCCCGCTGTACAGCGCTTCGACGCGCGGCCTCGGCGGTGGCGTCGGCCTGTTGCGTGCGCAGTTGCGGCGCGCCTCCGACCCCGACGCTCCCCTGTCCTGGGCGCGCGTGGAACTCTGGGCCGGCGTGCTGCGCCTCGGGGAGGGCCTCGCCGACGCCGGCGGCGAAGTGCTGCTGCCCTGCCACCTGCCGCCCCCGCGCGACCCGCCGCTGCACGGCTCGCCCCCCGAGCCCGATGCGGGCTTCGAACGCAATCGCTGGGACGTGCAACTGCGCGCGTACTGGGATCCGGCGCTCGCCGCCGAGCCCGTCCCGGACCTGCAGGCGGTGCGCGCGCAACCCGAAGTCCCGCTGCTGCGCAACGCAGGCTCGCCCCCCGAACCGCTGGGCGCGCTCGTGCTGCGGCCCGGCGCCACGCTCGTCGCGCGCAGCGACGCATCGTCGTTTCTCTTCGCCGGCGCATGACGAGGCGCCGCAGACCCGAGAAGGAGAGCATCCATGCCTGAATACCTGGCCCCGGGCGTCTTCGTGGAGGAGGTGTCCTTCCGCGCCAAGTCGATCGAAGGCGTCTCGACGACCACCACGGGCTTCATCGGCGCCGCGCGCTCCGGCCCCGTGCACCTGGAGCCGGACATCGTCACGAGCCTGGGCGATTTCGAGCAGGTCTACGGCGGCGGCGACGAGCTCGTGTTCAGCGACGCGGGGCGCACGCCCAACTTCCTGTGGCACGCGGTGCGCGCCTTCTTCACGGAAGGCGGCAAGCGGCTCTACGTCTCGCGCGTGTTCCAGGCGGGCGGCGCGGCGGAAGGCGAGCCGGCGCAGCTGTACGAGCCGATCACGGCCGGCGGCGAACTGTCCGTGCCGGCGCCGACGGGTACCGGCGACGCGCTGCGCTATGCCGACGGGCACGCGCGCGTGGTGGACCTCGCCTCGCGCGGCGTGATGGTGCGGGCCCGCCACCCCGGAGCCGTCGGCAACTGGCGCGTGCGCTTCACGTTGCGGGGGCGCGCGAACATCCTCGGCGCGGCCGTCGACCCGGTGAGCCGCGCGCGGCGTACGACGGTGGGGGCGTTGGCCCACCGCGACCTGGTGTGGGTCCGGGACATCACGAGTCCCGCCATCGAAGGCGACCTCGGCCGCTTCCACATCGCACTCTGGAACGAGGACACGGCCACGTGGTCCTTCGAGCCGGTGGAGAGCGGCTCGCCGCCGAGCGCGCCCTCCGGCACGCCGACGCTGGACGAACTGTTCCCCGATCCTTCGCCGGCCGCCGGCGACACGCTGCGCGTCGTGACCCTCTCCATCACGCTGCTGTCGCGGGACGGTACGCGCGAGCTCGCGACCTGGTCGGACCTGCCGCTCGACCCCTCGCACCGACAGGGCGCCGGGCTCGATTCCGTGTTCGACCGCTTCGCCACGTCACCGGCGTCCGCCGCCGACGCGCGCCTGCTGCCGCTGGTGATCGCGCGCGACGGCACGCAGGTGGGCGACGCGGCGGACGTCCTCTCGGTGCTGTTCGACGGGGACGCGCTGCCCCTGCTGCAGCCCTCCGAGACCGAGCGCCTGCGCAACGTGTCGGTGGAGGACAAGCTCACCATGGGCGTGTCCGCCGATTTCCTGCTCGAAGGCGGGCACGACGGCGAACGCCCCGCGGCCGGCGACTATGAAGGCGCGGCGGACCCGCGGCGGTCCTACTCGCTCGGCCTGCGGCAGTTCGAGGACATCGAGGACATCTCCATCGTCGCGGCGCCGGGCTACACCTGGGACTACGCGAACTACGACGAGGACGCGGACGCCATCCAGGGCCTGCTGATCGCGCATGCCGAGCGCATGCGCTACCGCATCGCCGTCCTGGACAGCGCGGAGGGACAGACGATCGCGGAAGTGCGCGACATGCGCGCGCGCATCGACTCGAAGTACGCCGCGCTGTACTACCCGTGGGTCACCGTGCTCGACCCGGTCACGCGCAACGAGATCGACCTGCCCCCCAGCGGCTTCGTCGCGGGCATCTACGCGCGCAACGACGTCGACCGCGGCGTCTACAAGGCGCCGGCCAACGAGGTGGTGCGGCTGGCGCTCGGCTTCGAGACGCTCCTGAACAAGGGCCAGCAGGAGGTCCTCAATCCCGAAGGCATCAACTGCTTCCGCTTCTTCGAGGGCCGCGGCATGCGCCTGTGGGGCGCGCGCACGATCAGCTCGGACCCGGAGTGGAAGTACGTCAACGTGCGGCGCTACTTCGCGTACCTGGAGCGGTCCATCGACAAGGGCACGCAGTGGGCCGTGTTCGAGCCCAACGGCGAGCAGCTCTGGGCGAACGTGCGCCGCACCGTCGAGGACTTCCTCCTCAACGAATGGCAAAGCGGCGCGCTGCTCGGGGACAAGCCGGAGAAGGCGTTCTTCGTGCGCTGCGACCGGTCGACCATGACGCAGAACGACCTGGACAACGGGCGGCTGATCTGCCTCATCGGGGTCGCGCCGCTCAAGCCCGCCGAGTTCGTGATCTTCCGCATCGGCCAGTGGACGGCCGACCGCAAGGTCTGATCCCCGCCACGACAGGAGAAGGCCATGGCCGTCCAGAGAGAGCGCCCTTACGTGCAGTTCAACTTCCTGGTGGACCTGGGCACGGGCACCACCGACGGGCCCGACGCGGGCTTCCAGGAAGTGAGCGGCGTCGGCATGGAGGTGACCGTCGCGGAATACCGCAACGGCAACAGCCGCGAGAACAGCGTGATGAAGGTGACCGGCTTGAACAAGTCCACCGATGTCACCATGAAGCGCGGCGTGATCGGATCGCTGTCGCTCTATGCCTGGCTCAACCAGATCCGCAACGGCGACCAGAACGCGCTGCGCACCGTCACCATCCAGCTGCAGAACGAGGACCACACCCAGGTGGTGCAGACCTGGAAGCTGCTGCGTGCCCGCATCATCAAGCACACCAGCGGCCCCTTCAACGCCAAGGGCACCGACGTGGCGATGGAAGAACTGGTGCTGGCCTACGAGCGGCTCGAGATGGAGTGAAGCCGTGAGCCTGCAGCCGCCGCGCCGCCTGCCGGGCGTCCGTTTCGAAGTGCCGCCCCCGGCGCTCGACGAAGCCCTGCCGCGCATGGACATCGCGTTCTTCGTCGGCTTCGCCACGCGCGGGCCGCTGGTGCGCGCGGTCGCGGTGGAGAGCCTGGCGGAGTTCGAGGCGGTGTACGGCACGGGCATCGCCCTGGCGCGCGACCGCGACACGCGCGAGCCCGTGTCCGGGCTGCTGCATCCGTGCGTGCGCAGCTTCTTCAGCCAGGGCGGGCGGCGGTGCTGGATCCTGCGGGTGGCGGGCGCGTCGGTCGAAGCCTCCATGTTCCCGGTACCGGGCATGCTGCTGGCGACCCCGCGCGAAGGCGGGCAGGGCTGGCAGTTCGCACCCGCATCCTTGCGGGCTGCGACGCCGGGCAGCGGCGCCGACACGCTGCGCGTCGCGGCGCGCACCGAAACGCTGGTGCTGCGCGTGCGGCCCGTGGAGGGCGATGCGGAAGCACTGTCGCTCTCCACGACGGCCGCTGCCGCGGCGCAGTTGCAGGCTGGCGACCTGTTGCGCGTCGAGCGCGATGGCGTGCGGCTGCATGCGCGCGTCGAGGGGATCGGGACCTCCGCAGGGCTGGCCGTTGTGCGGCTGCGCAGCCTGTGCGCGCTGCAGCCGCTGGTGCAAGGCTCTCCCGCAGCGGACGACGGGTCCTCCTGGATCGACGAGGCCGGGCTCTTGCACGTGCGTGACCGCCTGGCGGGCGCGATGCCGCAGCTCGGCGAAGTGCTGCCGCTCGGCGATCCGCTCGCGCCGTCCGCCTGGTTCGCGCTCACGCAAGCGGAGGTGGTGGAAACGGCCACGCGCGACCGCGCGGCGCTGGTCGAACTGCAAGGTCCTGCATGGGAAGAGGCCGACGTCGCGCCGCTCGTACAGGCGTGGTGCGCCGCGGGCGAAGAGCGCGTCGCGCAGGTGCTGCGCGTGCAGTTGCAGGTGCGCGAAGGCAGCGCGGTGCAGGCCTTGTCGCCCGTGCTGCGCAGTGCCCCTGGCGCGTCCGGCCTCGATGCGGTCTTCCCCCTGGTCGCTCCCGCGTCGCCCGACGAGAGCCTCTGGCTGCCCTTGCTGGACCTCCCGGGATTCTCTCCCTTCGTCGCACCCTGGCCGCGCGAGCGCTCCGCGCTGGAACGCGATGGCCTCGCGGATTTCTCGTGGCATGTCTTCGCGGAGCCGGCACTCGCCGGCTACGCGAGCGACGTGCTGGCGGACCGCGCCGAGGCGCTGCTGCTCGCCGGCGGCGAGCCCCGGCCCTTGCGCGGCATGCACGCGCTCTTCGGCGGCGCCGGCGCCGAACTCGTCGACGAGCCGACCTTGCTCGCCATCCCGGATGCCGTGCATCCCGGCTGGATCCCGGCCCCGGAGGTCGTGGCCTGGGAAGAAGGCGAAGCGTTCCCCGATCCGGAGCCGCCGGCCGCGGGACCTTTCGCCGATTGCGCCGCCGAACCGCTGCCCGCGCCGTCCTTCGAGCGCGGCGCCGACCCCGATGCGGCGGGCGGCTTCACCTTGTACTGGACCGACGTGGAGACGGGTGCGACCTACGTGCTGGAAGAAGCCTCCGATCCATCGTTCGCCGCCGCCACGATCCTCCAGGAAGCCCTCGCGAGCCGCTACACCGCCGTCGAACGCCCCGGCGGTTCGTACCACTTCCGCGTGCGCGCGGTGCTCGGGCCGCGCCGCAGCGGCTGGTCGCGCCCGGTGCGCATCACCGTGGGCGAGACGGGCTTCGTGACGAAGCCCTGGCGCTCCGACGAACTGCTCGCCATCCACCGCCTGATGCTGCGCAGCGCGGCGGGCCGCGGCGACGTGCTGGCGGTGCTCGCCTTGCCCGCGCACTTCGACCGCACGCAGGCCATCGCGCATGCGGACGCCCTGCGCGAGCCGCACCCCGCGGGCGGCCCGGTGCATCCCCCCGCGCTCGGCGAGGACGAGGCGCGCGCGCTCTCCCACGGCGCGCTGTACCACCCGTGGCTGGTGATCGTCCGCGACCGCGAGGTGCTGCGCTTCCCGCCCGATGGCGCCGTCTGCGGCCAGCTTGCCGGCAGCGCGCTGCGGCGCGGCGCCTGGATCGCCGTCGCCAACCAGCCGCTGCGCGACGTCGTCGCGCTGCTGCCCGCCGCGCTCGCACCCGACACGCCGCAGCGCCAGGCGCTGCTGGACGCGCAGGTGAACCTGGTGCGCAATGCGCCCCACGGCATCGTGCTCTCGACCGCCGACACGCTGACCCCCGACGCGCCCTGGCGTCCCGTCAACGTGCGGCGCCTGATGGCGCTGCTGCGCCGTTCGGCCCTGAAGCGCGGCGTCACCTATGTGTTCGAACCGAACGGCCCGGCGCTGCGGCGCACGGTGGAGCGTGCCTTCGGCGCGATGCTCGACCTGCTGTTCCGGCGCGGGGCCTTCGCGGGCACGCGCGCGGACGCCGCCTACCGCGTCGACGCGGGCGAGACCCTCAACACGCGGCAGCGCGCCGATGCCGGCCAGTTCTGGGTGGAGCTGCAAGTGGCACCGGCGCTGCCGCTCGAATTCCTCACCGTCCGCGTGGTGCGCGAAGGCGACCGCGTGGCTTCGCGCGAGGTGCACTGACATGGCCGCGACGCCTTTCACCTCGTTCAACTTCGCGGTCGAGATCGTGCCGGACGGCGCCTCGTCGCCGCTGGTGAGCGCCGCGTTCGCGGAGTGCGACGGCCTCGAGATGGGCATGGACGTGAAGACCATCCGCGAAGGCGGCAGCAACGACCGGCAGGTGCGCCTCGCCGGGCCCGCGACCTTCGGGCAGCTCACGCTCAAGCGCGGGATGACCGCGGCGAGCCTGCAGCTGTGGAAGTGGATGGCCGACAGCGTCGCCGATCCGGGCCTGCGCGCGCAGGCCGAGGTGGTGCTCTACGCAGCGGACGGCAGCACCGAGCGCGCCCGCGTGGTGCTGGAGCGCTGCCTGCCGGTGAAGCTGAAGGTGCCGGCCCTGAACGCGAAGGACGGCGGGGTGGCGGTCGAGGAACTGCAGCTCGCCTACGAGTGCTTCACCGTCAAGGCAGGAGGCTGAATGGCCGAACCGCGCAACACCGCGAAGGCGCAGCTCGTCGAGCTCGACGAAGCGCTGAAGGATCCGAAGCCGGGCGGCAAGACCGTCACCGTGCAGTTCAACCCGGAGTCGCTCAAGCTCAGCTTCTCCAACCAGGTCCAGAACAGCAGCACGAGCAGCAACGCGGGCAGCAGCGGCGGGGGCTCGGGCGACCAGTCGCAGGGCACGCAGGGCCGCCAGTTCGTGGGCACGGGAACGACCAAGCTGGCGGTGCAACTCTGGTTCGACGCGAACGCGGCGGGCGAGGGCGGCGATCGCGTGGACGACGTGCGCCGCCTGACGCAGGAAGTCATCTACTTCATCACGCCGCAGGAGGCGAGCTCGGACCCGACCAAGTTCCTGCCGCCGGGCATCCGCTTCGCCTGGGGCTCGTTCCTGTTCAACGGGCTCGTCGACGGCATCGAGGAGACGATCGACTTCTTCTCGCCCGAAGGCAAGCCGCTGCGCGCGAACATCTCGCTCACCCTGTCGCAGCAGACCATCCTGGTCTCCAGCTTCACGGGGTCGGGCCGGGTGCCGGGGCGGCCGCGCGCGCCGGGCACCACGCCGCTCACGCCGGCGGCCGCGGGCAGCACCTTGCAAGGTCTCGCCGGCGGCGCAAGCGGCGACTGGCAGGGGATCGCCGCGGCCAACGGCATCGAGAACCCGCGGCTGCTCGCACCCGGCCAGCTGGTCGACCTCTCGGCGCGTGTCCCGCGCCTGACTTTCTGAGGAGCCGCGATGCCCGTCGTGATCAACGAGTTCGAAGCCGTCGACGCGCCGCCCGCGCCGGCCACGCCGGCAGCGGAAGGCGGCCCGCAACAGCAGCCGCTGCCGCAGCCGGAAGACCTGCGCCGCCTGCTCGACGTGCTTTCGGAGGCGCAGCTTCGGCTGTGGGCGCACTGACATGGACGACGGACGCGCCGCAATCGCCTCCGCCCGGCCGGCCTTCACCGTCGGCGGGGAGGACAGGCCCAAGCTGGATTCCGGGCTGCTGCGGCTCGCGTGCGGCGAGACGGAGGCCGGCCTCGCGCATTGCGAAGCAGAGTTCGGCAACTGGGGCGACGCACAGGGCGGGACGGGCTTCCTCTGGTTCGACCGCGCGACGCTGGACTTCGGCAAGGACTTCGTGGTCAAGATCGGCGGCACCACCGTGTTCGACGGCCGCATCATGGCGCTGGAGGCGCGCTTCCCGCCGCAGGCGCCGCCGACGATCGTCGTGCGCGCGGAGGACCGGCTGCAGGACCTGCGCATGACGCGCCGCACGCGCGTGTTCGACCAGGTGAGCGATGCCGACCTGGTGCAGCAGCTCGCCAACGACCACGGCCTCACCCCGCAGGTGGATCTCGCCGGCGGCACGCACAAGGTGCTGGCGCAGGTGAACCAGAGCGACCTGGCCCTGCTGCGCTCTCGCGTGTTCGCCAACGACGGCGAGCTCTGGCTGGAAGGCAAGACGCTGCATGCGGCGAAGCGCGCCTCGCGGACCGACGCGCAGCTGGAGCTCGTGCACGGCGCGCGCCTGCGCAAGATGGAGGTCTGCGCGGACCTCGCGCACCAGCGCACCGCGGTGCGCTGCACGGGCTGGGACGTCTCGTCCAAGCAGGCCGTGAGCGAGAGCGCGGGCAGCAGCGCGATCGCGTCCGAGGCGAGCGGCGGCACCAGCGGCCCGCAGCTGCTGCAGCAGGCGCTCGGCGAGCGCGAGGACGTGTTCGCGCATGCCGTGCCTTTCGACAGCGGCGCGGCCCGCGACTGGGCCGAGGCGCACCTGCGCGCCTGCGCGCGGCGCTTCGTGCGCGGCCGCGGCATGGCCGATGCCGACGCGCGCATCCGCGTGGGACGGCGCATCACGTTGCAAGGCCTCGGACCCTTGTTCTCCGGCGCCTACGGCGTGGTGGAGGCGTGCCACCGCTTCGACCTGGCGCAAGGCCTCTGGACCGAGTTCGTCGTGGAACGCCCCTGGATCGGAAACCCGTGATGCGCATCGCCGAACCGCCCCTCCTCGAAGCGCTGCTGCAGGCGCGCACGGCCGCCGGCTGGGGCGGGCTGTGGCACGGCGTGCACGTGGGCCTCGTCACCGACATCAAGGATCCGGACGCGCAAGGCCGCATCAAGGTCAAGCTGCCGTGGTCGCCCGACGCGAAGGGCGCCACCTGCGAGCTCTGGGCGCGGCTCGCGACGCTGATGGCCGGGAACAACCGCGGCACCTGGTTCGTGCCCGACGTGGACGACGAGGTGCTGCTCGCCTTCGAGGCCGGCGACCCGCGGCGGCCCTACGTGCTGGGCGCCTTGTGGAATGGGCAGGATGCGCCGCCCGAGTCCATGGACGGCGCGGGCAACAACTACAAGAAGGTGATCCGCTCGCGCAATGGCGTGAAGATCACGCTGGACGACCAGGACGGGCAGGAGAGCCTCGTGCTGGAAACGCCGGGCGGCCAGAAGGTGACGCTCAAGGACGGCCCCGGGTCCGTGGAGATCGTGGACAGCAACGGCAATTCGGTGAAGCTGGAAAGCGCCGGCATCACCATCAACGCCTCGGCGAAGGTGACGGTGCAGGCGAGCCAGGTCAGCGTCTCGGCCGGCATGGTGCAGGTGGACGCCGGCATGTCGAAGTTCTCCGGGGTCGTGCAGGCGGACACGGTGATCGCCAACAGCGTCATCAGCAGTTCGTACACGCCCGGCGCGGGCAACATCTGGTGAGGCGCGCATGATCCGGCACGAGCTCGCATGGACCGCACCGCAGCCGTTCTGGACGGGAACGGCCCGGGCATCGTCGCCCGCCGACGCGCTCGGCGAACCGCAGATCCTGCGCTTCGCGACCGACGACTTCATGGCGGAACTGCTCGCGCGCCTGGAACGCGATCCGGCTTCGCTGGCGGAGTGCGTGGCGTACAGGGAAACGTGGCGCGGTCCCGTCGGCGCGCAGGCTGCCGATCCCGCGCTCTGGCTGCAGGCGAAGCCGCGCAAGCTGCTCGATCTCGAGCGGCTGGTGCGCCGCAAGGCGGGGCCCGCTGCCCCCGCGACGCCCGCGACGACCACGGCTCCCGTCCTCAAGCTGTACCAGCCTGCGCACCAGCGCCACTACCTGGTGGGCGGGGCGCTCGTCTGCCGCACGCCGGGGCTGCCGGACCGGCAGGTCGACCCGGCGCGGCAGAAGGTCGTCTTCGTGCTGCGCCGCCTGTTCCCGGTGGACATGCAGAGGCACGGTCACCGCCTGCCCGAGCCGGTGAACCTCGCGGAATGGGAAGAGCACGCCTTCGAGCCGCAAGGCAAGGGCGGCACCTGGCGCAGCCTCGGGCGCGCCGACCGCGAGGACGCACTGCGCACCGTGCAGCCGCGCGAGGAGCGGCTGCCGATGTTCCCCTCGCATTTCGTGCAGGACGACGGGCTCTCCCGGCGCCTCTTCGTGGGCAACGTGCCGGTCGGTCGCCGCGAGGCTTACCAGGCGGCCACGCGCGTGGGGGAGCAGGGCGCTTCCGGTGCCGCCGCGCCCGCGGGCATGGACCCGCGCGTGGCGCTGTTCCATACGCAGGTGCTGGGTCCGTGGAAGGCCCTCGCCGGGCGCGCGATGCGGGTGACGCTGGAGTCGAGCTACGCGAACGCGCGTCCCGACTTCCTGTTCGAGGCGAACGACGAGAACGAGATCGGCAGCCGCAACGGTCCGCTGGACGCCAAGGGCGTGAAGGCCTTGCGCCAGGCGCGCTCCACCCTGCAGACCGGGTCCTGGTACCTGCTGCTGGACCTGCGCGACTTCCTGGTCGAACACCTGGGCGCAGGGTTCCTGGCGGGCACGGGGCTGTCGCCGGAAGCCTCGGCGCTGCGCAACGCGCTCGACGGCTGCACGATGCCGCTCGCCACCGGCCTGGGCGTGAAGGACCCGGGCGACGTCGCGAGCCTCGTCTCCCCGAAGACCGCGTATGCCGCCGCGAAGGTGCATACCAGCCTGCTTGCGGCCCTCGGCGCCATCGGTGCGTTCCGCGAGCGGCTGGAGTCCGCCACGCGCGCCTACGACATGCCGGCATCGGGCGACGTGCCGGCCGACTGGCCCGACTTCCTCTTCCTGTTCTCCGACCCGTGGTTCGGCCCGCTGCAACCCGTCGCGCCCGGGGCGCCGCTGAACGCCGGCGACTACCTCGTCGAGAAGGTGCAGGCCCGCATCGACACGCTGGCGAACCTGCTCGCCGCGGCGCTGCCCGAAGCCGACCCCAGCGTACCCGTCGCCGAAGCGCCGCTCGCCACGATGACGCCCACCGACATGCGTGACGGCTGGTACCTGATCCGCCTCGTGTACGAGTGCCCCGGTTGTGCGCCGTTCCAGGCGCCCGTGGTGAGCGCCGCGACGCGCCTGTTCCAGATGGCCGGCTTCTTCGACCCGGACGCGCCCGCGCGCCCGATCCGCATCGGCCTGCCGGTGGACATCAGTCCCGCCGGCCTGCGCAAGTTCGACAAGAACACGGCCTTCATGCTGTCCGACATGCTGTGCGGCCAGGTCGATCGCATGAAGGGCATCACCCTGGCCGACCTGGTGCTCAGCGTGCTGCCCTGGCCCTTCCACAAGGACCTGAGCATGCCGGAGAAGGGCGACTGCACGGCCGGCGGGCAGCCGCTGGGCGTGATGTGCTCGCTGTCGATCCCGATCGTCACGCTGTGCGCGCTGCTGCTGCTGATGATCATCGTCAGCATCCTCGACTACTTCTTCCGCTGGATGCCGTACTTCATCATGTGCTTCCCGCTGCCGGGCTTCAAGGGGCGCAAGTGATGGAAGCCTCCCGCGTCTACGGCCAGGGCATGGGCTTCCCGCCGCGCGTGCAGCCGGACGGGCGCATCGCATGGTCGGCGGGCGAGGACAACATCCGCGAATCCATGCGGGTCGTGCTCATGACGGAGCCGGGCGAGCGGCTGCGCCTGCCGCGCTTCGGCGCGGGGCTGGGCCGCTTCCTGTTCGAACCGAACATCGTCGCGACGCACGCGCAGATCGCCGAACGCATCAAGGATGCGCTGGCGCAGTGGGAGCCGCGCGTGCGCGTGCAGGGCGTGGACGTCGCCGCGGACCGCGACGATCCGCACGCGTGCATCGCGACGATCACCTATCGCCTCGTGGCGACCCAGGCACTGGAGCGCGTGTCGCTCGCCGTGCCGGTCGCTTCCGGCGGGAGCGCCTGAGCCATGCCGCTCAACACGCCCGTCATCGACGACCGCCGCTACCAGGACCTGGTGCGCGACGCGCTGGCACGCGTGCCCGTGCACACGCCCGAATGGACGCAGCTCGGGGAGAGCGACCCCGGCGTGACGCTCGTCGAGCTGTTCGCCTTCCTCACGGAAAGCCTCCTGTACCGCGCCAACCGCGTGCCCGAGGTGAGCCGCGGCAAGTTCCTGCGCCTGCTGGGCCTGCCGCTCGCGCCCGCGGCGCCGGCGCGCGGGCTCGTGACCCTGCGCAGCGAGCGTCCCGACCCGCGCACGGAGACCGTGCTGCCCGGCACCGAGCTGCGCGCGGGGCAGGTCGCCTTCCGCATGCGCGACGGCATCGACGTGCTGCCGGTGGAGGCGCGGGCCTACGTCAAGTTCGCGGTCACGCCCGACGACGCGGAGACGGAGTACTACCGCCTGCTGTACACGGCGGCGCAGGCGCAGTCGCCCGACGCGGACCTCACCATGTACGAGACGCGGGCGCTGGACGCGCGCAGCATCGTCGACCTCGCGCGCGACACCGTGGACGGCGCGCTGTGGATCGCGCTGTTGCGGCCCAAGGGTTCCGACCCGGACGCCGTCCGCGCGCAGCTCGCCGGGCGCACCCTGTCGCTCGGCCTCGTGCCCTCTGTCGACGACGTGCCGAAGACGCTGGGCACCACCGGCGCCGGCGGGCACGATGCCGCCAGCGCGCTGGTGCGCTACGAACTGCCTGCCGTGGACGCGACCTCGCCCGGCGGCGACGGCCTGCGGCAGCCCGCGTACCGCGTGCGCGACGCGCGCAGCAGCGAAGACGTGCTCGCCGGGCCCGCGGTCGTCGAGATCCCCATGCCGGCCGCTGCGGCGCAGATCGACACCTGGCGCGACCTCGATCCGCTGGAAGCGGGCGTCGGCGACTTCCCGCCGGCCATCGAGGACTCCGCGCTCGCGGACCGCGTGCTCACGTGGCTGCGCGTCGTGCCCTCCGCCTCGGCGCGCGCGCGCTTCCTGTGGGCCGGCGTGAATGCCGCGCGCGTCGAGCAACGCGTCGCCGTGCGCAACGAACTGCTCGGCGAAGGCGACGGCCGCACCGACCAGGTGTTCCGGCTCGCGCGTGCCGGCGTCGTCGAAGGCTCCGTGCGCCTCGACGTGCTGCAGGGCGGCACCACGCAGGCCTGGCAAGCCATCGACGACCTCATGGCGGCCGGCCCTGAAGTGCGCGCGGCGGACAGCCGCCGTGCACCGGGTCAGGCGTGGCGCGACCCGCGGCCCGCCGAGGTGTTCCTCGTCGACGAAGAGGCCGGCGTGCTGCGCTTCGGCGACGGCCTGCGCGGCCGGCGGCCGGCGGCGGGTGCCCGGCTCGTGGCGCACTACGACACCTGCGACGGCGCGCTGGGCAACGTGCCCGAGCACGCGATCACTGGCGGCCCCGCGCTGCCGCCCGGCATGAAGGCGGACAACCCCGTGCCCACCTGGGGCGGCGCGGACAAGGAAGACGTGGCCGACGGCGAGCGCCGCGTGGCGCACTTCATCCGCCACCAGGATCGGCTCGTGACGGCCGACGATTTCGTCGAGATCGCCCGGCGCGCGCCCGGCGTCGACCTGGCGCGCGTGGAAGTCCTCCCTGCCTATCATCCCGACCTCGGCGCGAGCGAGCCCGGCGACGCCCCCGGGGCGGTCACGCTGATGGTCGTGCCGCGCAACGATCCGCGCGACCCGCTGGCGCCCGCGCCCGATCGCGCCCTGCTGGACGCGCTGTGCCGCCACCTCGATCCCCGCCGCCTGGTGACCACCGAGCTGGTGCTGCGCGGTCCCGACTACCAGGACGTGTGGATCTCGCTCGGCATCACGGTGGCCGGCGGTTTCACCGTGCCCGACGTGCGCGACAGGGTGAAGCGGCGGCTGCTGGAATACCTCGCGCCGGCGCGCGATGCGGAACGTGCGCGCGAGGAGGGCAACAGCGCCCTCGCGCTGCCCGGCATGGAGGACGGCTGGCCCTTGCGCAAGTCGGTGCACCGGCTCGAGCTGCTCGCGGAGGCGAGCCGCGAACCGGGCGTGCTGCGCGTGGACGAACTGCTGCTCTCGCGCGGGTCCGAAGGCGACATGCCCGAAGTCCCCATGGCGGGACTGCAGCTGCCGCGGGTCGCGGGCCTCGCCGTGGAGGCCGGCAGCGCCCAGCCGCTGGACGCGCTGCGTGGCCGCACCAGCGGGGACACGACCGGGACCGGCGCCAACGGCCAGCCGCGCCGCGTCGTGCCGGTGCCCGTGGTGCCGCAGGAGTGCTGATGAAGGACGCCAACGGCTCCCGCTTCGAACTCCTGCTCGGCGAGCCGGACTGGGGCCGCTGCCGTGCGCCGGCCGCGGATGGCAGCCTGCGGCCGCTGGCAGCCATCTGGTCCGACGAGGACGAGGCCGAGTCGCTGGTGTTCGAGCCCGAGTCGCAGAGCCTCACGCTGGCGCCGCGGGTCGCGCGCTTCCGTGCCGCACCGACCGATACGCCCGCCGACGCGGCGCGCCGGCTCGGCGCGGCCAGCGATGCGTTCGGCAACGTGTACTGGATCGCGCAGGGCGGCGCGCGCATCGAGGTGCTGGCGCGCGACGGGCTCGTGCCCGCATTGCACTCGCTGGCGGAGGACGCGCCCGAAGCCGCGGGCGAGGGCGACTTCGCGCCACTCACCGCCCCCGTCGCCCGTACGCGGGTGTTGCGCGGCCTCGCGGTGACGGCCCAGCACCACCTCGTGGCCGGCGTGTTGCCGGAGCGGGACGCCACGGGCACCCTCGTCACGGCCGGTGGGCTGCGCGTGTACGACCTGCTCGCGGGCGGCCCGCCGCTGCCGGTGCGCTGGCCGCGGCACTGGCCCTTCGAGCCGTTCGCGATCGCGTCGCGTCCGGGCGGCGGCGTGGCCGTGCTCGATCGCACGCACGCGCGCGTCTGGCTGCTGGACCGGCGCCTGGGCATGCATGCCGTGTTCCCGGTCGAAGCGGCCGATGCGTCGCAGCCGGACGATTTCACCGGCGAGGACGATCGCACGCCAGCCGCCCCTGCGCCGCGGCAGCCCTGGTTCGCCCTCGTCGTGGACGCGGCGGGAGGCGGCGACCCCGTGGCGCTCGCCGTGCTGCGCGACCACTCCGTGCTCGTCCTGGACGGGGAGGGCGCCGATGGCTTCGCACTCCTGTCCTTCTATGAAGCCGGTGCGCTGCGCGCGCGGCTCTCCACCCGCTGCATCCTGGACGTGCTCGATGCCGACGAGCGCGAGGGCTTCGTGCTGCGCGGCCATGACGCGGCGCTCGCCGTCGTCGCCGACGACCAGCCCGAACGCATCGTCGTCGCCTCGCACGAAGGCAACCAGTGCTTCGCCTTCGACCTCGTGGAAGAGGACGACGGCACGCTGCGCCTGAAGCCGGTGCGCAGCTTCCTGCCCATGCGCCGCTTCGCCGGCAAGGGGCTGGTGCGTCGCCGTCCCGACGGGCCGGTCGCCATGCCGGAGGACACGGGCCTGCTGTACGACGGCGCCGGCGTGTGGCTGCCGCTCGTGCGCGAGCGCCGGCCGCGCTACGCGCCCACCGGAGAGTTCGAGACGCCGGTCTTCGACAGCGGCGAGCCCGCGTGCACCTGGCACCGCGTGGTGGTCGACGGCTGCATCCCGCCCGGCAGCCAGGTGCGCATCGCGACGCGTGCCTCGGACCTCGCGCTGGAACTGCCGGACCAGCCGTATCGCAGCGAGCCGCTGCCGGTGCTGCGCCCCGACGGGAGTGAACTGCCCTGGCTGCAGGACGGGCCCACCGTGCGCACCGATGCCGCGCATGGCCGCGGTGCCTGGGAGCTGCTGCTGCAGCGCGCCCGCGGGCGCTACCTGCAGCTGCACGTGGTGGTCGACAGCGCCGACGAACTCGCGACGCCGCGCCTGTTCGCGCTGCGGGCCTGGTCCCCGCGCTTCTCGTACGCGCGGCGCTACCTGCCGGCGGTGTACCGCGAGGACGAAGCTTCCTTCGATTTCCTCGAGCGCTTCCTCGCCAACTTCGAAGGCATGTTCACGGCGCTGGAAGACCGCATCGCCGCGGCAGCGGCCCTGTTCGACGTGCGCACCGCGCCGGCCGAGACGCTGGACTGGCTCGCCGGCTGGCTGGGCCTGGTGCTCGACCCTGCCGTGTCGCCGGACCGCAAGCGCGAGCTGATCCGCTTCGCGGTGCCGCTGTTCCGCTACCGCGGCACGACGCAAGGCCTGCGCCTGGTCACCGAGCTCGTGCTCTCCGACTGCGTGCGTCCCGAGGACTTCGCGCTGCCGCAGCGCTCGCAGCAGCAGCCGCGCGGGGTGCGCATCGTGGAGCGCTTCCTCGCGCGCCGGCTGCCGCGCGCCCTGCTCGGCGAAACCGTGGTCGATGCGCCGCGGCGCGTGCAGCCCGGAGATCGCTGGTCGGTGCAGGAAGGGCCGGAAGGCCTCGACCGCCGCTTCCGCGCCGCGCTCGCTGATGAAGGGTTCGAGGACGCGGACAGCCAGGCCTTCGCGCCCGTGCCCCCGCCAGACGCCACGGTCGCTGCCGCGTGGCAGCGCTTCTGCGCGGCGCAGCTCGGTGCCGTGCCGCAGCTCGCGGAGGCGCTGCGCGCGCGCTGGGCCGCGACGGTCACCGCGCTGCCGGAGGCGGACCGCCATGGCCTCGGCCCGGAGCTGCCGCGCGACTGGCCCGCGAACGCGAATGCCCAGGCGCTGTGGCGCCGCTTCGTCACGCAAGGCCTGCCGCGCGACCTGCGCCGCTGGCTCGCACGCTGGCAGGCCTTCCTCGCGCGCCGCTACGGGCGCATCGACGCCTACGCGCGTGCGTGGGCCGCGAACTGGCCCGCCTTCGACCTGGTGCCCGCACCGGCGGTGCTGCCGCGGGCACAGCACGCGCTCGCGGACTGGGCCTTGTTCGAGACGCGCCTGGAACCGATGGCGGCCGCCGCGCACCGCTTCCTGGTGCTGGTGCCCACCAGCGGGCCACTGGAGCGGGCCGAGGTGCTCGCGGGCCGGATGGACTGGGCGCGCCGCGTGGTGGCGCTGGAGAAGCCCGCGCACACCGTGTTCGACGTCGGCCCGTACTGGGCGCTGTTCCGCACCGGCTTCGCGCGGCTCGGGCTCGACACGCTGCTGGGCGAAGGCAGCCGCGCCCCGTCGCTGGCGCCGCAGCTCGTGGTGGCGCAGGGCCAGGTGGGGGCGAGCCGCATCGCGTTCGGGAAACAGTCGGATGGCGACCGGCTCGTGCTGGCCTGCTGAACGAGGAGAGTGTCATGGGATGCTGCACAGCGAACGAGACGGGCCCCGGCGCCGAAGCGGCGGACCCGTGCAAGCGCGTCAACTACACGCTGGGCATGCTGCTCGGGGTCGACGACTTCGTGCAGGAGTCCGCGTACCACCTCGCGCGCAACCGGGAGCTCGCGCGCGAACTCCTCGGCTACGGCACGGCGCACGGGCTGCGCGTGCTCGTCGAGAACGGAAGGGATGCCCAGGGGCAGGACGGCACGCGCCTGCGCGTCACGCCGGGCATGGCCTGGATGCCGTCGGGCACGCCGGTGTGCATCTCGTCCGACCAGTGCGCGAGCCTGACGGACTGGGTGCGGACCCATCGCGCGGACCTCGGCACGGACAGCTCGGGCCGGATGCTGCGCTCCATCTACGTCGTGCTCTCGCATGCGGAGTGCCTCACCGACAACGTGCCGATCCCGGGCGAGCCGTGCCGCGACGACAGCGACCTCATGCAGCCCTCGCGCGTGGCGGACGGTTTCCGGCTGGAGCTGCGCCTGCAGCCGCCGCCGCAGCGCGAAGAGGATGCCTTGCGCGACTTCGTGGCCTGGTTGCTGAACCTGCCGCTCGCGCCGTCTTCGCCCGTGCTCACGGCCGACCAGCTCACGGACGCCGTGCGCGAGGCGGCGCGCGCGTGGCTGGAGCCCGATTCGCCGCCCACGTCGCCGCCGACCTGGCCTTCCGACTACATGAGCGGCGAGGCGCCGGCGGGAACCACCGAGGAGCTGTTCGCCACGGCGCTGCGCCTGTGGGTCACGGAGCTGCGGCCGCTGTGGATGGCGCGCGCGGATTGCGGCTGCCATGCCGAGCCCATCGCGCCCAAGGACGATGCGGTGCTGCTCGCCGAGCTCGGTTTGCACCTGGTGGACTCCGGCGGCTGGGTGCTGGAGTCGCGCACGGTCGACGGCAGGGAAGTCGGCTGGGTCGACGTCGAGGAAGGGCGCCGGCCGTACCTCCTGAGCCTGCGCATGGTGCAGGAACTCGTCGCGCGCCATCCGGTGCCCGATCCTGCCGACACCGTGGTGAGCGAGACGTCCTTCGGCCAGCCGCCCGGCGCCGGCCATGCGCTGCGCTTCTCGCGCGAGGACCACACCCACGGCACGCCGGTGCTGCCCGCGCTCGGCGGCGACCTCTCCGGCACGCTGGAAGACGCACGCATCGAGTCCCTGCAAGGGACGCGGCTGGAAGCGACCAGCCCGCTGGCCGAGGGCGACGTGCTGACGCTGGACGGCGGCATCTGGGTGCCGCGCCCCTTGCCCGAGCTGGGAGGCGACCTGTCGGGAACGATGGACGCCGCCGCCATCCAGAGCCTGCAAGGCGTGCCGCTCGTGCACGGCAGCCCGCTCGTGGAAGGCCAGGTGCTCACCCTGCACGGCGGGCAATGGATGCCGCGGCCCCTCCCTGTGCCACCCGCCCCGCCGCAGCAGCAGTCCGTCGCCCGTGGCAACAAGGCCGCCTACGAGATCGTGGCCGCCGCGGAGGTGGAACTCTCGCTGCTGATGCCCGCGGCGGGGCGCACCCCAGGCGGCAAGATCACGCAGCGCTACGGCGCCATCGACTTCGCGGGCACGGCGATCCAGATGCAATCGTCGACGCGGGCGCAACTGCATTTCGTCGTGATGGTCGACGAGGTGAAGCCCTTCGTCGGCCACGTGGTCAAGCTCACGCCGGTGTGGCTGCCGAAGACGCCGTTCGGGTTCCGCGTCTACCTCCTGGGCGGCGTCACCGCGGGACCCATCACCCCGACCCCGGCGCCCACGCCCACGAGCACGCCAACGCCCGCGCCGGCCCCGACCCCCACCCCGACCCCCACGCGCGCCCCGACACCATCGCCGACCCCCACGACCACGCCGGCGCCGACACCTACGCTGACGCGTCCTCCCGCACCCGGCGTGACGGTGGGACCCATCACGACCCCACCCGTCGCCACGCTGCGCCCGCCCGTGGTCACGCTCGCGCCCGTCGCCGGTCCCGTCGTGCGGCCGGAGCTGATCCGCGAGACCAGCACCCTCGGTGTGGCGGTGCGCGCGCCGCGCATGCAGCTCGCCTTCACCGTGCTGCTGGTGCCGGACGACGACTTCACCAGGACCGCGATGCCCTTCGGGCTGCAGCTCGAAGTGAGCCGCTTCGGCAAGGAGGCGTAGATGGCCGCCGATACCGCGGTACGCGCCGGCATGCCCTTGCTGGAGCAGGGCATCCGCGCCGTCAACTTCTTCAACGGCCGGCTCGTCACGAGCCGCGACATGGCGCGCGACCAGCAGGCCCGGCGCGAGGGCGACGCGCGGCTCGGCCAGGCGATCGGCGGCGGCGTGGTGCAAGGCCTGGGCGTCGAGCGCTCGGGCGCAGGCACGGCGCGGCGGCTCACGGTGCGTGCCGGCCTCGCGCTGAACGGGGAAGGGCAGGCCCTGTGCCTCGGCAACGACCAGGTGCTCGCCCTCGTCCCGGAGGACGAGGAAGCGCCCGCGACGGCGGGCGGCTTCGGCGCCTGCGCCGTGCTCACCGGCGGCAGCTACGTCGCGGGCGACGGGCTCTACGTGCTGGCGCTCGCGCCGGCCCTGCAACCGGAGGGGCGCGCCGAGGTGCTGGCGCTGGAACCCGGCAACGCGCGCTGCAATTCCGACGCGGTGGTCGAAGGCGTCCAGTTCCGGCTGCTGCGCGTTCCTTCGGACGTGCTGCAGGCGCACGCACTCGACACCGACGTCGCCGCCGACAAGGCGGTGTCCCTCCTGCGCAGCGAAGCGGCCGCCGCCTGCTTCGGCCAGCGCGCCCGCGGCGAAGCGCACGCGCGCGCGGTCGCGTCCTTGCGCTGGGGTGCGGAGAGTGGGCAGGATCCCGGCGAGGACGAAGCCCCCGGCCTGCTGGCCGACATGGCCACGCGCGGCCTCTCCGCATGCGACGTGCCGCTCGCGCTCGTCTTCCTGAATGCGGCCAGTGGCGTTGCCTTCGTGGATACGTGGGCCGTGCGGCGGCAGGTGGGTGCGTCGCTCGCTTCGCAGGCGTGGGGCGCGTGGGCGGGCGCGCGCGGCGAGGCACTCGCGCAGGCGCGGCTGGCACAGTTCCAGCAGCACCTGTCCGACCTGCCTTCGGGCGCGCTCGCGACCCTTCGCGCGAACGAATGGTTCCGGTGGCTGCCGCCGGCGGGATTCCTCGAAGTGGCGGGGACGACGATCGACTGGCGAACCTTCCTCGGCGGGCAGGCGCCGCAGAAGGAAGTGGTGCTGGCGCCGGCGGACGCGCCCGGCGTCGTCGCCGAGGCCCTGCGCCGCGATCCCCTGCCGCTCGCGAGCGGCTCGCGCGGCCTGCGCGTGTTCCGCCTGGGCAGCAGCGGCCCGCGCCTGTTCGTGCGCAACGCCGCCCGCATGCGGCACGCGGAGGAGGTCTGGCTCGACGGCGAGCGTGCGGGCCTTCCCGGCGTGGACGACGTGCAGCTCGCACTGGACAAGCTCGCCAGGCGAACGTGCGCGCAGGTCGTGCTCCGTCCCGAGCTGGGCGAAGACGCCGCGCGCGCCTTGTTCGAGCGGCTGTCCGGCAACGACGAGGTGGCGCTCTGCATCGAGAGCGGCATCCTGGACCTCGAGCGGCCCCTGGTCCTCGCGCGGGCGGGCGACGTGCAGATCCGCGGCCATGGCGCCGGGTCGCTGCTGCGCTGCCGTGCCGGCGAAGCGGCGCTGCGCATCGAGCGCTGCCGCTCGGTGACCGTGAGCGACCTCGCGGTGGCCGGTGGCGAACCTGCCGAAGGCAAGGCAGGCGAGGGCGTGGGCCTGCTCGGCGCGCTGACGGTCCTCGACACGCCCAGCGTGCGCATCGAGCGCGTCACGGCGAGCTGCGAAGGCGCCGATTCGCTCATGGCGCGTGCGATCACCGTGATGAACCGCGAGAAGCGTTCGGCCGGCACGGAAGGGCCCACGCGGGTGCACGTGTCGGAGTGCGAGCTGCGCGTGGGCGCGGGGCAGGAAGGCCTCGGCTGCATCGGGTGCCACTGGATCGTGGCGCGCCACAACATGGTGTTCGCCACGGACACCGACGAGGCGATGGGCTGCGGCATCGTCGTGGCGGGACAGGTCGCGCTGGAGGTGCGCGTCGAGGACAACCTCGTCGGGCTGGGCAGCCGCGGCATCGCCGTCGGCCTTTCGGACGGGGAGGACGAATCCGCCCTGCAGGCGGACCACGTCGTGCTCTCGGGCAACCGCATCGTGCTGGTCGTGCCGCCGGACTGGGAACGCGGCAAGAAGGCGGCGCAAGGCACGTCGCGCTACGACGGGATGTTCGTGGGCAATGCGCAGTCGGTGCGGGTGCAGGCCAACCATGTCTCGGTCGGGGCCGTTGCTCGCCCGGAGATCGGCATGGCCGTCGGCACCAACCTGAAGCCGAAGGCGCGGCGGAAGAAGGCCACGCCCGGCGGCGGCCGCGGCCTGCTGCTGTACGGCGTCTACGGCCCGCGCCTGCTGGTGCGCGACAACCATTTCGTCAACACCAGCATCGGCATCGAGATCGCCAGCGCGGGGGAGGTCCCCGGGCGGGAGTCCTGCCTGTGGCAGGTCGCCTGCAATCTGGGCGAAGGCGTGGGCACCCTGCTCAAGGCGCAGGGCAACCTCATGGACACCCTGCGGCAGGCGGACAACGTGCCGGAGTGAGGCCATGGACTGTTTGTGCGTGCATGCCGCGGTAGGTGAAGCAGGTGATTGGAAACGTTGCGCGTCGATCCGTGAGGACGACGGAACGCACGCGGAAACTTGCCGAGCGGGTTCGAATCCCGCGCACGCCGGGGCGGTGGCCATGATGGCCCCGCCCCACTTTCGAGGGGCGGTGCGATGACCGCGCGTGCGCATGCGATCCGCACCGCGCGCCTGCCGGCGCACCTCGCCGGACGGCCGACCGCGCGCGAGCGGCTGGAGCGCTGGCTGGCGGACGCCGACCCGGCGCGGCACGGCCTGCCGCGCGAGGCGATCGTGGTGGTCCGCCGCATGCGGGCACGCTGGTCGCAGGTCACCAGCCGCGACGCGCAGGTGCGCCATGCGCCGCTCGCGGCAGCACTCGGTGCCGCGGCGCGCCCCGCGCGGGGAGAGTCGGGCGACGTCGTGTGGTTCGCGGACGAGGCCGAGCTGCTTGCGTGCCTGGCACAGGACGCGCTGGCTGGCCGGCTCGCGCTGTGCTGGTGGTGGCGGCTGGTGCTGCCGATGGTTGCGCCGGCGGCTGCACGCGCCCGGTGGATGGCCGAGCCGCGCGCCGTGCCGCGTGCGGTCCTGAGGCTGGGCGAGGCCGCCGCTGTTGCGTGGTTCGCGCAGTGGACGCCGAGCGAACGGCGTGCACTGCTGGGTGCGCTGGCGCAGGTGTTCCCCGTCGCGCCGGAGGTGCTGCAGTGGGCGGATACTGCGGAAGCCGGGCCGGAAGCAGGGCGGGTGCCACCGGCGCCGCGCGACGTGCGGCAGCGTGCCGCGTCTGCCTTGCTGCGCAAGCCGCGGCGCACTCCCCAGCGCGCGGAGGAATGCCTGCAGCGGCTCGCGGCCGCCCTGGCCGCGGACCCGATGGCGGGGTTGCGCCTGCCGATGGCGCGGAGGGACCGCCAGGACGGCGAAGGGCACCTGGATCCGCGCGAGCCGCAGCAAGCCTCTCGCTCGCACGAAGGTCGCGAGGCCCAGCCCGCGGGTCGCGCGCAGCGATCCACCGGCCCCCGCGGCGTGCGGCCGGCGGTGTCCATCGCATCGCCCCCGCGCGCGGGTGCGCTGCCTGCGCATGCATCCTCGCGCCGCGGCGTTGCCGCACAGGCGCCCCTCCCGCCTGCAACCCTGTCGCTCGATCGAATGCCAGCGCAGCGCGGCGGCGCCGAGGCGCCGGCCGGTGTTCCGCACGCATTCGAGACCTTGGCGCCGGGGCAGCTTGGGCCGGAGGCGCCGCCGCACGGGCCCGCCGCAGCTCGCGCGCTCGACGGTGCGCCAGCGGTGGCCGCGCAGGAGCACGTGATCGACACCCGCTTCGCCGGCCTGCTGTTCCTGCTGAACGCCGCGCTCGAAGCCGGCCTGTACGGCGACTTCACCCGCCCGCTGCATGCCGGGTTGGCCTGCAGTCCCTGGCGCTTCCTGTTCGCGGCCGGCGATGCGCTGGGAGGCCGCGCATTTCGCCGCGACCCGCTCGCCGGCTGGTTGCGGCACCACGCGGGCCGACCTCGCCACTGGCGGCACGCCTGCACGCGGCTCCTGCGGGCCGCGTGGGGGGAAGAGGTGCCGCTCGCGAATGTGCAGGACACGCCCTGGCCCTTGCTGCGCCTGCGCCTCGCATTGGCACTGGACCTGCCGCCGACGCGGGCCGTTGCGCTCGTCCTGCGCGTGCCCGGGCGCGTGCGCGCATCGGCCGACCGCCTCGACGTGCACATGGCGCTCGCGGACCTTCCCCTCGCCGTGCGCATGGCCGGCCTCGACCGCGATCCCGGCTGGATCCCTGCCGCAGGACGCGACGTGCGCTTCCACTTCGACTGAACGCCATGGACGCCGCCAGCCCGCTCCCCACCGCGCGCGCGCTGACGCCGGCCAACCACCTGCGCCTCGCGCTGCTGCATGCCGTGCTGGCCCTGTTGCTGCGTGCGACGCAGCGGGTCGCGCCCCTCGACGCGCTGGCGACACGCTTTCCCGCCACGCAGCGCTGGCTGGACCGCGCCGCGGCCGCCGGCCTGGAAGGCTGCACGCTCGAAGCCGGACTCGGGCAATTGTCGGAACGACTGTGGGACACGCGAACGACGGAGCTGCCGCTCGCGCGCCTGCGCCGCGCCCTCGACCTGTCCACGTCCGACGTGGATGCCTGGTTGCTGTGCGCCGCGGCGGACGAGGATCCCGCGCTCGGCGACCTGCTGGACGTGCTCGGTGGCCACGAAGGCCGCGCCACGCCCGGCCTGCTCGGGGATGCCGAAGGCCTGCTGCCCGAGGGCGTGCACCGGCTGCGCGAGGCGGGCTTCCTGCGCGAAGCGGCCGCGGGACGCTGGCGGACCTGGTGCGTTCCGCCCGCCGTGTGGGAGGCCGTGCAGGGCCGCGCGGCAGCGTGCACGGACCGGGACGCGCTGCCGCAGTGGTCCGATCTCGTGCTGCCGCCGCACGTGCGGGAAACCGCCGAACAGGCGCTGGCCCGGCACGCGCCGCAGCGTGTCTGCTGGGTGCTGCCGGGTGGCAGTGGCAGCGGCAGGCGCACGCTGGCCGGCGCCCTGGCGCGCAGCGCGGGCTTCGGCCTGCTCGGTCCATCCCCTGGCACCGACCCCGCGGAACTCGCTGCGTGCGCCGTGCTGCTCGGCGCGATGCCGCTGGCCGACTTCAGCCCGTCACCCGGCGAGCGCGTGGACGTGCCCGCGTTCCCCTGGCTGCCTGCGCCCGTGGCCGTGCGCGTCCCGCGCGACGCAGCGGTAGCGGCGGCAGGCCGCGTCGCCTGCTCCATCGAGCTCGCACTGCCCGACCGGCTGGAGCGCGAGCGGCACTGGCAGCTCGCCCTCGCGCGCGAGCCGGAGGAGGCGGTCGTCGACCTGCGCCTGCCGCGCGGGTGGATCCATCGGCTCGCGGCGCAGGCCGGTGGCAGCGCAGTGGCAGTGGCGGCCCACGCCGATGCGCAATGCCGCCACCGGCTCGAAGGCCTCGCGCACCGCGTGCCGCCGCCGGGCGCGAGCGAGGAGCTCGCGTTGTCCGACGGCGCGCAGCAGGAGTTCGACCTGCTCGTCGCCCGCTGCCGGCACCGCGAAGCCTTGCCGGAGCTGCTGCCGGCGGCCTTCGGCCATGCGGGCAGCACCGGGGTGCGTGCGCTCTTCAAGGGAGCCAGCGGGACCGGCAAGACGCTGGCGGCGCGCCACCTCGCCGCCGCCCTCGGGCGGCCGCTCTATCGCGTGGACCTCGCCGCCACCGTGAGCAAGTACATCGGCGAGACCGAACGCAACCTGGAGCGCGTCTTCGCTGCCGCCGAGGAACTCGACGTCGTGCTTCTGCTCGACGAGGGCGACGCGCTGATGGCGGGCCGCACGGCCGTGGCGAACGCGAACGACCGCTACGCGAACCTCGAGACCAACTACCTGCTGCAGCGCGTGGAGCGCCACGGCGGCCTGCTGGTGGTGACAACGAACCTGCCCGAGCGCATCGACCCGGCCTTTGCCCGGCGCATGGATGCGACGCTGGAGTTCCCCCTGCCCGACGCGGTGACGCGCTATCGCCTCTGGCGTGCGCACCTGCCCGCCGGCCACGGCGTGGACGAGCCGGCGCTCGAGGAAGTCGCGCGCCGCTGCGCGCTGAGCGGCGGGCAGGTCCGCAACGCGGCGCTGCACGCGAGCCTGCTGGCGCTGGAGCAGGGCGCCGCGCTGCACGCCCACGACCTCGGCGCGGCGCTGCGCCGCGAGTACGCCCGCGCCGGCCTGGCCTGCCCCTCCTTGTCTTTCGCATGACCCGGACCCTCGCGCCCCCGGAAACGCTGCCGGCCGCGTTCCGCGCGGGCAGCGCGCCGGCGACGGTGCAGCGGGCCCCCTTGCGCGTGTCGTCGCCCGAGGATGCCGGCGAGCGGGAAGCCACCGCCGCGGCGCGCGCCGTGATGGCGATGGGACCGGCGCGCGTGGGTTCGGCGGGGCCGGGCGTCATCCAGCGCGCGGCGCAGGGCCCGGCCGCTCCGTCCCTGTTGCCGGGCGGGCCCGCGGGCGGGCAGCCTTTGCCGGCGGTGATCCGGCGCTTCATGGAGCCGCGCTTCGGCGCGGACTTCGGCGCCGTGCGCATCCACGTCGACGCGCAGGCGGCCGCGGCGAGCCGGCGCCTCGGCGCGCGCGCCTTCGCCACCGGCCAGCACATCTTCTTCGGCGCAGGGCAGTACCAGCCGGAGAGCGCGGCGGGCCGCGAGCTGATCGCGCACGAGCTCGCGCACACCGTGCAGCAGGGCGCCGCGCCCCGCATGCCCGTGCAGCGCAGCGCGGACCTGACGCTCACGCCGCAGCCCGCCGGCCACGTGCAGCGCCTGGGCCTCTCGGACGCGCTCGACTACTTCGCCGACAAGGCGAACCTGATCCCGGGCTTCCGCATGTTCACCATCGTGCTGGGGATGAACCCGATCAACATGCGGCGCGTCGAGCGCAGCGCGGCCAACATCCTGCGCGCGGTCATCGAGTTCATGCCGGGCGGCGCCCTCATCACGCAGGCGCTGGACAACCACGGCGTGTTCGAGCGCGCGGGTGCCTGGGTGGAGCAGCAGATCGCCAGCCTCGGCCTGTCCTGGTCCACGATCAAGGACGCGATCTCGCGCTTCCTGGACTCGCTCGGCTGGCGCGACATCTTCGACCTGGGCGGCGTGTGGGACCGGGCCAAGCGCATCTTCACGGAGCCCATCGACCGCATCCGCACCTTCGTCGGCAACCTCGTCGACCGCGTCATCCAGTTCGTGAAGGACGCGATCCTGCAGCCGCTGGCCCGGCTCGCGTCCAACACGCGCGGCTGGGACCTGCTGTGCGCCGTGCTCGGGCGCAACCCGATCACCGGGGAGACCGTGCCGCGCAACGCGGAGACCCTGATCGGCGGCTTCATGAAGCTGATCGGCCAGGAAGAGATCTGGCAGAACATCCAGCGCGGCAACGCCATCGGGCGCGCGTGGTCCTGGTTCCAGGGCACGCTGTCGGGCGTGCTCGGCTTCGTGCGCGAGCTGCCGGCGATGTTCCTGGACGCGCTGCGCTCGCTCACGATCGGCGACATCGTGCTGGTGCCGCGCGCCTTCGCGAAAGTCGCGGGGGTGTTCGGCAGTTTCGCGCTGCGCTTCGTCACCTGGGCGGGCGAGCAGGTCTGGGGCCTGCTGCAGATCATCTTCGAGGTGGTCGCGCCGCAGGTGATGGTCTACATCCGGCGCGCCGCCGGTTCCCTGCGCACCATCATCCGCGACCCGATCCGCTTCGTCGGCAACCTCGTGCGGGCGGCGATGCAGGGCCTGCGCCAGTTCTCCGCCAACTTCCTCGGCCACCTGCGGGCGGCGCTGGTCGGCTGGCTGACGGGCGCCATGAGCGGCGCGAACATCTACATCCCGCAGGCCTTCAACCTGCGCGAGATCCTGAAGTTCGTGCTCAGCGTGCTCGGGCTCACCTGGCAGAACATCCGGCAGAAGCTGGTGAAGGCGATCGGCGAGACGGCGGTCGCGGCGCTGGAGACCGGCTTCGACATCGTGCTCACGCTGATCCGCGAAGGGCCGGCGGCCGCCTGGGAAAAGATCCTGGAGAGCATCAACAACCTGAAGGACCTCGTCATCGAGCAGGTGATGACCTTCGTGCGCGACAACGTGGTGATGGCCGCGATCACCAAGCTCGTGTCCATGCTGAACCCGGCGGGCGCCTTCATCCAGGCGGTCATCGCCATCTACAACACGATCATGTTCTTCGTGGAGCGGATGCGGCAGATCGCGCAGGTGGCCGCCGCGGTGATCGACTCCATCGACGCCATCGCCCGCGGCGTCATCGGCGCGGCGGCGACCCGGGTGGAGCAGACCATGGCCGGCCTGCTGACGCTGGTGATCAGCTTCCTCGCCCGCATCGCGGGCCTGGGCCGCGTGAGCGACGCCGTCACGAAGATCATCGACAAGGTGCGCCAGCCGATCGACAAGGCGCTCGACCGCGTGATCACCTGGATCGTGGAGCAGGCGAAGAAGGCGGGCCGCGCGCTGGTCTCGGGCGCCAAGGCCGCGGCGGGACGCATCCTGCAGTGGTGGCGCATGCGCAAGAAGTTCACCGCGGGCGGCGACAAGCACGAGATGTACTTCCAGGGCGAGAAGAAGGCCGCGCGCCTCTTCGTCGCCAGCGATCCCACGCCGTTCGAGGACTTCGTGGCCACGGTGCCCAAGACGAACCCGGCGCGCGACACGGCCATGGGCTACGCGAAGCAGATGGACGCCGTGCGCAACAAGGCGAAGAAGGGGGCCGACGAGACGCTGGACGACGCGGCGCTCGCGGAGCTGGAGAAGCTCTGGGAGAAGCTCTCCGAGCAGCTCGCCCTGTGCTTCGTGGGCACGTCCGCCAGCGAGCCGCAGTACGGCGCCACGCCCGGGCCCGCGGGTTGGGGTTCCGGCATGGTGATGCTGACGCTGGCCAAGCCGAAGTCGCCGGGGACGAAGCCGAGCGTGGACAACAAGGTCTTCCAGGACCTCAACCTGCGGCGGCACGGCACGGCGTCGTCGCCCTCCGGAGCGAGCTACTACATCCTCGGCCACCTGCTGAACATGCAGCTCGGCGGACTCGGGAGCGTGTGGGGCAACATCACCCCGCTCTCGCGCACCGGCAACGCGCAGCACGACCAGCAGGTGGAGTCCAAGCTGCGCGACCCGGTGCTGAAGTCCAAGCGCGTGTACCGCTACGAAGTGCAGGTGCGCTACGGCCGCAAGGCGAGCGCGCTCCTGGCGCAGATCCCGGACCCCGCGCCGGACCCGGTGCTGCAGAACAAGCGCAAGGTGCTGGTCGCCGAGCAGTACGTCGCCACCAGCCTGCTCGTGCGCGCGCAGGAGCTGGACACCCCCGGCCGCAAGGGCACCGAGAAGGTGGTCGCCGAGGTGGCGAACGTCGTCGACCAGTCCTCGCTCGCCGCCTATGCGGTGCCGGGACAGGCGATCCGGCGGCTCAAGGTGCTGGCGATCAACGACTCGGCCGGCAAGGGCGGCGTCACCGAACACAAGGAAGCGCTGATGCGGCTGCCGGGGATAGGACCGGAACGCGTCAAGCAACTCATTGCCGGCAAGCCCTACGCGACCTGGAAGTCGGTGAGCGAAAAGGTGGACGGCGTCACCGAGGCCGTCACCGATGGCTGGCGCGCCGGCGTGGACGGCGCGAAGGTGGTCCTCAACGGCACCACGACCTGGGAATGACATGGACATCGCCGCTGCGCTCCTGCCCCGGACTGCCACGTTCGCGGCCTATCGCGACTGCCTGCGCGGCCAGTCGGTCGTGGTGTGCGGTTGCGGGGAATCCGCCGCCCTGCTGCAGGACGCGGCGCGCTTCACCACGATCGGCGTCAACGACATCGGCCGGCTCTTCGACCCGACGTACCTCGTCGTCGTCAATCCCCGCGCGCAGTTCCGCTCCGACCGGTTCCGGCACGTGGAGCGCTCCCGCGCGAAGGCGCTGTTCACGCACCTCGACCTGGGCCGCGTGGACCCGCCCGTGGTGCGCTTTCCGCTCGGGACCTTCGCCGGCACCGACCTCGACGCGCACGCGCTGCACTACACGCAGAACTCGCCTTACGTGGCGGCTTGCCTTGCCGCGTACATGGGCGCGGCGCGCATCGGCTTGCTGGGCGTCGACTTCACGGACCATCACTTCTTCGCGCGCACGGGGCGCCATCCGCTGGCCGGACGGCTGGCGCAGATCGACCGCGAGTACGGCGCGCTGGCGGAGGCGCTGCGCGCACGCGGCGTCGCGCTGGAGAACCTGAGCCCGGCGAGCCGCCTGCAGTCGCTGCCGCGCGCATCGCTGGCGGAGTTCGCGTCCGGCGAGGCGGCGCGCCCGGTCGCGCGGCCGGCGCGGCGCGTGTTCGTCGCCAACTACCGCTTCCTCTCCTGTGGCGAGGTGTTCGCCGACGGCCTGCGTCATGCCGCGGAGCAGCTCGGGGTGGAGCACGCCGCCGCGCGGTGGGACGATCCCCGGCTGCCGGAGAAGGTCGCGGCCTTCGCGCCCGACCTGCTGCTGGTCGTGCACGGGCGCCGCTTCGCCCAGAGGTGGGGAGCGCGCTTCGCCCGCTGGCGCACCGCGGTGTGGCTCACCGACGAGCCTTACGAAGTCGACGACACGGCTTCGTGGTCCTCGCGCTTCGACCTCGTGTTCGCGAACGATCCGGCCACGCTGGACCGGCACGGCCACGCGCACTACGTGCCGATGGCCTACGACCCGCAGGTGTATCGGCCGGGGGAGGGCGCGCGCGCTTACCGGGTCGGCTTCATCGGCGGCGGCAACCCGAACCGCGAGCGGTGCCTCGCGGCGCTGGCCGATGCCGGCCTGCTCGGCTACGTCGTCGGCGGCCCATGGCGCTCGCCCGCGCTGCAGCGCCTGTGCCTCGCGGCGAACGTCCCGGCGCTGCGCACCGCGGAGCTCTATCGCCAGACCGAGGTCGTGGTGAACGTGTTCCGCGAGAAGCACCACTTCAACGCGCGCGGCGTCGCGGCGCATGCCATGAATCCGCGCATCTACGAAGCGCTGGCCTGCGGCGCCGCGGTGGTGTCCGAGCGGCGCGCCGAGATCGCGCAGGTCTTTCCCGAGCTCCCGCAGTTCGACGGACCCGACGACCTGGTGCGGCAGGTGCGGCACTTGCTGGACGATCGTTCCGGGCTCGCCGACCTGCGCGCCGCCTGCACCGCGCGGCTCGCGGGACACAGTTACGGCGACCGGCTCGCGCGCATGCTGGAGATCGCCTCGGCCGGCGCCGCGGCACCGGCTCCGGCTCCGGCTCGCCTGCCGCCCGCGGCTGTCGTCGCGCCGCAGCCTGCGCGCCCACCGGCAGCGCGGACGGTGGCGTCACCGCCCCGGCGCGCCGCGCGCCTCGAACCCATGCCCTTCGACGCGCCCCCGCGCCGCAACCTCCTGTACCACGTGTGGCCGGTGCGAGGTCCCACCTGGCGCTGGAACCTCGACGAACTGCTGCAGCGCGTGGACCTCTTCAACGGACGGCGCATCGTCGGCATCGCGTGCGACGAGCGCACCGATCCGCCCGAGGCGGTGCAGGAGCACCTGGCGGGACACGGCTTCGAGTTCGTCGTCGTGGCCAACGATGCGAGCGGCGAGGGCGCCACCTTCGCCGCGATGATGGAGCGCGTGGCCTCCACCGAGCGCAACGAGCTCACCTTCTATGCGCACGCGAAGGGCGTGAAGTACGAGCCGCAGGCGCCGCCGGCGGTGCGCCGCTGGGCGGAGGTGCAATACGCGGTGACGCTCGACGACTGGGTGCGGGTGCGCGAGGACCTGGTGCGCCACGCGATGACCGGCCTGTTCCGCCGCCACGGCCGCTTCCGCAACCACGAGAGCGTCGGTGCCTGGCACTACAGCGGCACCTTCTTCTGGATGCGGCACGCGCACGTGTTCCGGCGCCACTGGCGCGAGGTGCCGCGCTTCTACGGCGGCGTGGAGGCCTGGCCGGGCACGCTCTTCGCCGCGGAAGAAACCGGCTGCCTGCTGATGGACCAGTTGCGCGACCTGCCGTACCGCGACGCGTTCTGGAAGCAGCGCGGCGAGCCGGCGTTCCGCCAGTGGAAGGCGGGGATGCGCAGCGTGCCGGTGCCCGCGGGCCTTGCGGCGCCCGCGCCCTTCGAGGGGCATGCCTGGCCGCGCCTCGAGCAGAAGCCGCAGGAGTTCGCCTGGTGGCTGGACCGGCTGCTGCGGGAAGACGTCCGCGAGTTGCTGGTGGTGGGTGCCGGCTGGGGCGGCGAGGAGTGGCACATGGCGCGCCGCTTCCGCGAGGCGGGACGCACGCTGTCCATCACCACCCTGGCGCCCGAGGCGAGGCGCGAATGGCACGAGGCCGCGCAGGACGCGCGCGCGCGTTTCGGCCAGCAGCTCGTGCTGGCGACGCAGGCGTGCGGCGTGCCGCAGCGGGTGGATGCCGCCTTCGTCGACGGCGAGCACGGCTACCGCGCGTGCCGCGGCGACGTGGCGCTGGCGACTTCACGCGGAGCGCGCCTCGTGGGCTTGCACGACATCGTGGATTCGGACTGGCACGCGCAGAACCGCTGCTGCGTGTCGCGCGTGTGGGCCGAATTGCGGGCGGCCGGAGGCACCGAGGAACTGGCGTCCGGCGAATGGGGCGGAATGGGCATCGCCCGCGTGCTGCCCTGAAGGCGGCACGCGGGCGACGGGATGCCTGCAGCGATCAGCGGCCGCTGATCGGGGTGTTGTTGTTGTCGTCGTTGTTGGCGGCGATCGCGCCGACGGCGAGCAGGGCGGCGAAGCCCGCGACCGCAGCGCCCGAGGGGGTGCCGATGCCCACGCCCGCCGGCACGGTGCCGGAGGTGGTGGCGGTGGTCGTCGTGACGGCGGTGGTGACCGGCTGCATCGCGGCCTGCAGCTGCTGGCAGCTCATGGCGGAACGCACGGTGATCGCATGCCCCGGCGGCACGGTGATCACGCAGCCGTTCGCGAGGCGGAAAGTGACGGAGCCGGTGGTGGTGGTGATCACGCGCGCGCCTTCGACGATGGGCGCGCCCACGGTGATCGCGGTACCTGCGGTGCCGGTGGTGACCGTGGCCACTCCGCTGACGTTGGTCACGGTGCCGAGCGGCGCCTGCGCAATCGCCGCGCCGGCGATCAAGGAGATGAGGACGGTTCCCAGTTTCTTCTTCATGGCATCTCTCCTGTGAAAGAGCCTCGGAAGGTAGCACCGCGTGAACGGCTCAGGGGTAACTCGTTATTGCTCAGTACTCGCGTGTTCATGCGAACGCGCGCCGGAATAAACGCTAGCGCTGCGAAAGGCCGGGCAGGTGCCGAGCCCACGGCGGCACCGCGCGGTACGCGGCATGCCACCCCGGGGCCGGACGGCCGAGCTGCATCCCGCGCGCGGCGAAGCAGCGTCTCAGGCTCTCCTGCGAGAAGAGGCTGATGTGCCCGTTGCGCGGGGAGGCGTACCACCAGTTGAGCGGCCGGCCCTGGCCCACCTCGCCGTCGTTCAGCAGCGTGCTGAACAGGATCAGCCCTTCGGGCTTGCACAGGGTGGTGAGGTTGTCGAGCAGCGAATTCACGTCCGGCACGTGCTCGAAGACCTCGACGGCCGTGACGAGGTCGAAGCGCCCCAGCGTGTCGACCCGCATGTCGGTGTTCACGAACGGGTCGTAGCTGGTCGAGTCCCAGCCCCGCTCGCGCAGCGAAGCACTCATCAGGCCGGAGCCGCCGCCGTAGTCCAGGTGGCGCAGGCCGCCCCTGGCATCGCGAAAGATCCCGTCGAGCATCTCCGCCGTGCCGCGCGGCCGCACGTCGTCCCACTCCGGATCGACGAAGGTGTATTCGGCGTTGTAGATGTTCCTGGCGAATTCCTCGGGCGTCCAGGCCTGGAGTTCCGGGGCGAAGCAGAAGCCGCAGGTATCGCACAGGTGGTAGCGCACGAGCCGGCCGCTGGGCGGCAGGACGCGCCCGCCGGGTTCGGCGCAGGACTTGTTGAAGTCCACGGTGGCGAGATAAGGGGCCATGGAGCCGCAGACCTGGCAACGGGCGGGCTCGCGCCGCCGCTTCGCCCCGCTGGCCTTCCTGCCGAAAAAGCCGAACAGTCCCCCGCCCGCCATGGTGCTCTCCGTCCTCTTGCCACGAAGAAAAGGGGCCCACACGACGTGCGGGCCCCTTGCTGTTTTGGCTCCCCGACCTGGGCTCGAACCAGGGACCTACGGATTAACAGTCCGGCGCTCTACCGACTGAGCTATCGGGGAACAAGCCTTAGATTATAGCGTGGGTTTTGGCCCTACCTTGCAGGGACCTGAACCGATCAGTCGAAGACCGGCGTTTCCACGCCCAGCACCTTGTGCAGCTTGGGGCTGGTGGTCGTGTACTGCAGGTGGATCTTGCCCTTTTCCGGGAAGATGATCGGCGCGGCGCCGAAGGCGGCCAGCGCGCATTCATGGAAGCCGGAGAGGATCAGCTTCTTCTTGCCGGGGTAGGTGTTGATGTCGCCCACCGCGAAGATGCCCGGCACGTTGGTCGAGAACTTCTCCGTGTCCACCTTCAGCTGCTTGCGCTCGATGTCCAGGCCCCAGTCGGCGATCGGGCCGAGCTTGGGCGACAGGCCGAAGAAGACCAGCAGCACGTCCGCCGGCACGACGCGCGTCACGCCGTCGGATCCGGTCACCTTGGCACCCGTGAGCTTGCCGTCCTTCTCTTCGTAGCCGGTCACCTGGCCGACGACGAACTGCATCTCCATCTGCTCGCACAGCTCGTGCATGCGGGCCACGGAGGCCGGCGCGGCGCGGAAGCCGTCGCGGCGGTGGACCAGGATCACGCTCTCGGCCTTGTTGACGTTGCCGTCCTCGTTGCCGGGGGTGAAGTTCAGCGCCCAGTCCAGCGCGGAGTCGCCGCCGCCCACGACCAGCAGGTTCCTGCCCGCAAAGTCGGCCGGGTTCCTCACGCGGTAGAACAGCTGCGAGCCCTCGAACTTGTCGAGGCCGTCGACCTTCAGCGTGCGCGGCTCGAAGGCGCCCACGCCGGCGGCGATGAAGATGGTCTTCGTGAGGAAGCGGGCGCCCTTGGAGGTCTCGACGTAGAAGCGGCCGTCGTCCTGCTTCTGCACGACGGTGACCGTCTGGCCCAGGTGGAAGGTCGCGCCGAAAGGCTCGATCTGCTTCAGCAACGCGTCCGTCAGTTCCTTGCCCGTGCACACGGGGATCGCGGGAATGTCGTAGATCGGCTTGTCGGGGTACAGCTCGATGGGCTGGCCGCCGGGATAGGACAGCGAGTCGATGACGTGGGCCTTGATCTCGAGGAGGCCGAGCTCGAACACCTGGAACAGGCCCACGGGACCCGCGCCGATGATCACCGCATCGGTCTCGATCGGGCCGTCGTGCGCGGCGGCGGTCTTGATCACTTCTTCGTTCAGTTCAGATTTCATGGTTCCCTACTTGACCAGCTCGGACAACTTGCCCGGCTTGTCCTTCCATTCCTCGGCGTCGGAGAGCGCCGGCTTGCGCTTGGTGATGCTCTTCCAGCCGGGCGCGTGCGACAGCTCCACGTTCAGCTTGATGAAGCCCACCTGGTCGGCCGGCACGTCCTCCTCCGCGTAGATCGCATTCACCGGGCACTCCGGGATGCAGACCGCGCAGTCGATGCACTCGTCGGGGTCGATCACCAGCATGTTGGGACCTTCCCGGAAGCAGTCCACCGGACACACGTCAACGCAGTCGGTGTACTTGCAGCGGATACATTGTTCGGTGACGACGTGGGTCATGTGCGGTGGCGAGGGATGGGGGGAAAACCCTCGATTTTATTTGGTTTTCGTGTCCCCACCCCGAGCAGGATCAACGAACGAGCGCGGCGCCGGAGGTCTTGTGGCTGGCGGTGTCCACCAGCACCAGGGCGCCCAGCGCGCGCGAGCGCGCATACGGCAGGGTGGCCAGCGGCTCCTGCAATGCCAGTTCGACGTGGCCGATGCCGTTCGGTTCCAGCTGGTTCGCGTCCTGTTCGGCCAGGGTGTTCACGTCCAGCTTGTGCACGATGCGCTTCACCTTGGCCTTCACCCAGCGGTGGCCGTGCAGCGCCCAGTACACGCGGCCGGCGACGAGCGGTTCGTCGTCGAGCCAGGCGACGGTGGCGGAGACCTCGCGCGAGGGCGTGAGGGCCGCCGGGGCCAGCAGCCAGTCGCCGCGGGAGACGTCCACCTCGCGGTCCAGGACGATGCCGGCACTGTGCCGCGCGGCCACCGGCCCGGACGTGCGCACGTGGTCCAGCACCTGGGCCACCCGGGCGACCTGCCCGCCCGGCAGCACGGTGACTTCCTGGCCCGGCTGCACCTCGCCCGTGGCCACGCGGCCCCAGAAGACGCGGCGGCCCTGCGAGGTGTCGGCGGAGGAAGAGAACTTCTCCACCCACTGCACCGGGAAGGCGAAGGCTTCCGTCGTCTCCGCGGGGGTCACGTCCAGCTTTTCCAGCAGCGCCAGCAGGGACGGACCCTGGTATCCGGCCCAACCCGCCTTGGCTTCGACCACGTTGTAGCCCTTGAGGGCCGAGATCGGCACCACGGCATGGGCGTCGATGCGGGCGGCTTCCGTGAAGTCCTCCAGCGCGCCGCGGATGTTGTTGAACGCCACGGTGGCGTCGTCCACCGCGTCCAGCTTGTTGATCGCGAACACGATCGTGGGCACGCGCAGCAGGTTCGCCAGCAGCGTGTGGCGGCGCGTCTGGGGCAGCAGCTCCAGGCCGGGGTTCTGCCACTTCAGCTTGGTCGCGTCGACCAGCACCACGGCGGCATCGGCACTCGACGCGGCCGTCACCATGTTGCGCGTGTACTGCTCGTGGCCCGGCGCGTCGCCGATGATGAACTTGCGGGCGGGCGTCGCGAAGTACCGGTAGGCCACGTCGATCGTGATGCCTTGTTCGCGCTCGGCCGAGAGGCCGTCGGTCAGCAGCGCGAGGTCGGTCTCGCCGGACTTCGAGACGGAGGCCAGCTGGTCCTGCAGCACCGCGCGGCTGTCCACGAGCAGGCGGCCGATCAGCGTGCTCTTGCCGTCGTCGACCGAGCCGCAGGTGATGAAACGCAGGGCGGCGTCGTGTTCGGTGTGGATGGCGGTCGTCATCAGAAATAGCCGTCCTTCTTGCGTTTTTCCATCGAGGCATCGGACGTCTTGTCGTCCATGCGGGTGGCGCCGCGCTCGCTCACGTCGGCCAGCAGCGTCTCGGCGACCACTTCGGCGGCGTTCGCCGCCGGGCTCGCCACCGGGCAGGTGCAGGTGATGTCGCCCACGGTGCGGAAGCGCACGGTGCGGGTGACGACTTCCTCGCCGGCTTTCGGCGGGGTGATCTCGGTCACCGGCACCAGCAGGCCGCGGCGCTCCACCACCTGGCGCTGGTGGGCGTAGTACAGCGACGGCAGGGCGATATCCTCGCGCTCGATGTACTGCCAGACGTCCAGCTCGGTCCAGTTGGAGATCGGGAAGACGCGGAAGTGCTCGCCGGGGGCCAGGCGCGTGTTGAACAGCGTCCAGAGCTCCGGGCGCTGCGCCTTGGGTTGCCACTGGCCGAAGCCGTCGCGGTGGGAAAAGATGCGCTCCTTGGCGCGGGCCTTCTCCTCGTCGCGGCGGGCGCCGCCGATCAGGGCGTCGAAGCGGAATTCCTCGATGGCTTCCAGCAGCGTGACCGACTGGTGGGCGTTGCGGCTCTCGTCCGGGCGCGCCAGGCGCACGGTGCCGCGCTTCATCGAGTCCTCCACGCTGCGCACGATCAGTTCGGCGCCCAGTTCCTTCGCGCGGAAGTCGCGGAAATCCGTGACCTCGCGGAAGTTGTGGCCCGTGTCGATCATCAGCAGCGGGTAGGGGATGCGGCCCGTGCCGAAAGCCTTCTCGGCGAGCTTGAGCAGGACCAGCGAGTCCTTGCCGCCCGAGAAGAGCAGCGTCGGACGTTCGAAAGCGCCGGCGACCTCGCGCAGGATGAAGATCGCTTCCTCTTCCAGCGCGTCGAGGTGCGCGCTGGAGATGCGTGACAGCAGTTGGGGTTCCGTGCGGGCGTTCATGCGGCGACCTTTTCTTTCTTCACGTGCAGGCCGCATTCCTTTGCAGCTTCGTCTTCCCACCACCACCGGCCAGACCTGAAATCTTCCCCGAGGCTGATCGCCCGCGTGCAAGGCGCGCAGCCGATGCTGGGGAAGAACTGGTCGTGCAGCGGGTTGTAGTCGACGGCGTTGATGGCGATGTAATGCCAGACGTCGCCCCAGGTCCAGTCGGCCAGCGGGTTGACCTTGGCGCGGGCTTCGGTGGTGTCGATGGCGGGCACGTCGGCGCGCGCGGCCGACTGCTCCTTGCGCAGGCCCGTGATCCAGGCCTTCTGGCCCTCCAGCGCGCGGGCGAGCGGCTCCAGCTTGCGGATGGAGCAGCACTCCTTGCGCAGCGGGATACTCCTGTACATCGCTTCCCGGCCTTCGCGGCCGACGAACTGGACGACGGCCTCCTGCACGGGGCGGTAGACCTCCACGGGCGCGCGCGAGGCGGCCTGCGTGCGTTCCAGCAGCGCCAGCGTCTCGGGATGCAGCGCACCCGTCTCCAGCACGAACACCGGGATGTCCAGCGCGAGGCTGTTGATCAGGTGCGTGATGACGACGTCCTCGGCGCCCAGGCTGGAGGCCTGCTTCAGCGGCGCGAGCTCGGACGCGGCGCGCACCAGCAGCTTCTGCGTCGCGGCCAGCTTGGCCTCGAAGTCCTTCGAGGGCCGCGCGTTCAGGTCGATGGCGCCCATCTCAGCTCCGCGCGAAGTGGGGCTCGGCGTCCACCACGTCGGCCTGGTAGAACTCGGCGTAGCGGTCGAACTGGCGCTGCGCGTCGGCGGCGTCCTTGCCTTCCTTCAGCACCGCGCTGGAGAAACCCGTGCGCTGCATCTGCACCAGCTGGTCGACCAGCACGTCGCCCGTGGCGCGGATGTCGCCCGTGAACTTGCGGCGGCGGCGCAGCAGGTAGGCCTGCGTGAACGCACGGCCGTCGGTGAACTTGGGGAAGTGCAGCTCGATGCGGTCCACGCCGTCCAGCGAGAGCTCGGTCACGTCGGCATCGTTGGCGACGACGAGCACGTTCACGCCCGCTTCAGCCTGCACTTCGGATGCGTGCAGGATCTCGATCAGGCGCCGGGTCATGCCATTTCCCTTTCCACGAAACGGGCGGCGTTGGCGGCGGCCTTGAACGGCTCGTGCCCGACGCGGCGCAGCGTGGCGATGAAGGGTTCGTACTTGCCGTCCGCGGCGGGCTGCCGCAACTGGCGGTAGGCATCGATCAGCGCTTCGATGACGCCCGGCACTTCCTCCTTGGCGAAGGACGGGCCGACGATCTTGCCCGGCGTGGCGGGGCCGGACAGGTCGGAGCCGTTGGAGCCGCCGAGCGTGATCTGGTACCACTCCTTGCCGTCCTTGTCGACGCCGAGGATGCCGATGTGGCCGGCGTGGTGGTGGCCGCAGGAGTTGATGCAACCCGAGAAGTTCAGGTCGATCTCGCCGATGTCGTATTCCTCGTCGAGGTCCTGGAAGCGCTCGGTGATGGCTTCGGCGATGGGCAGCGAACGCGCGTTGGCGAGCGAGCAGAAGTCGCCGCCCGGGCAGGCGATCATGTCCGTGATCAGGCCGATGTTGGGGCGCGCGAGGCCCAGCTTGCGGGCCGCGGCCCACAGCTCCGGCAGGTCGTCCTGGTGCACCCAGGGCAGCAGCAGGTTCTGTTCGTGCGTCACGCGCGCTTCGCCGGCGGAGAAGCGATCGGCGAGGTCCGCGATGGCGTCGAACTGGTCGGCCGTGCAGTCGCCGGGGTTCTGGCCCAGGCGCTTGAACGACAGCACCACCGCGCGCAGCTGCGGGTTGCGGTGCGGCAGCACGTTGCGCTGCAGCCAGCGGTCGTACAGCGGGTCGGCTTCCGCGTCGGCGCGGATGATCTCGTGCACGCGTTCGGAAGCGGCATCGCGCGGGACGCGCTGGATCTCGGGCGCGACGAACTGCGCGGCCACGCGGTCGTACTCTTCCTGCGTGATCGTGTGCGGGGCGCCGTCGATCTCGACGATCTGGCGGAATTCCTCTTCCACCTTGTCGATGTACGCCTGGCCTTCGGCCTTCACGAGGATCTTGATGCGGGCCTTCCAGACGTTGTCGCGGCGGCCGTAGGTGTTGTAGACCCGGATGCAGGCCTCGAGGTAGCTCAGGAGGTGCTGCCAGGGCAGGAACGGGCGCACGACGGTGCCGATGATCGGGGTACGGCCCATGCCGCCGCCGACCAGCACCTTGAAGCCCAGTTCGCCGGCCTCGTTGCGCAGGATCTGCAGGCTGATGTCGTACCAACCCAACGCCGCCCGGTCTTCCTTGGCACCATTGAGCGCAATCTTGAACTTGCGGGGCAGGAAGGCGAATTCGGGGTGGAGAGCGGCCCACTGGCGCAGGATTTCCGCGAACGGACGCGGGTCCGCGATCTCGTCGACCGCGATGCCGGCGAGCTCCTCGGTGGTGATGTTGCGGATGGCATTGCCGCTGGTCTGGATGCCGTGCATGTTCACGTTGGCCAGCAGTTCCATCACGTCCGCGGCGCGGGTGATCGGGATCCAGTTGAACTGCACGTTGGTGCGCGTCGTGAAGTGGCCGTAGCCGTACTTCAGGTTCGTGACCACCTGGCGGTTGGTGCCGGGGACGGGCACCGGGCCCAGCGCCAGCTGCTTCTCCTGCGCTTCCTGCAGCAGGGCGGGATCGGGACGGTCGTACTCACGGGCGACGGTGCCCAGGGCGCGCAGCTGGGTGCTCGAAAGCTCGCCGTACGGCACGGAAATGCGGGCCATGGGGGCGTAACGCTGGATATACCAGCCGTTCTGCAGCCGCAGCGGACGCAGCTCCTCGTCGGTGAGCTTGCCGGCCTGCCAGCGTTCGAGCTGGTCGCGGAACTGGGCCGCGCGGGCACGAACGAATTGCCGGTCGAATTCTGTGTATTGGTACATGGAACGTCACGGGGGCCTCCGGAGGGAGGCGGAGCCGAGACTTTAGGGAGGGGCCATATGAATCCAAACTATTTTTAAGTTAGCGCCTTATGCGGATAAGCTTATGCACGAGGACGGATGCGAGCTCCCCGGCGGTTTTCGCCGGGCGCCGGATAAGCGAGGGACATGGCCCAGAGGATCTACGTCAAGGTGATCGGCTTCTCGGACGAGGAGCGCCACATGCTGAACACGGTGTTCCGGCTGTCGGAGCAGTGCCGCACCATGTACCAGCTGTGGACTCCGCAGGCGGCCGAACCGGCACGCGTGGCTTTGCTGGACGGGCAGAGCTGGGAGGCGCGCGTCGAGGCCGAGTCGCCGCTGCACGCGGGCATGCGGCTGCTGTGGATCGGTCCGAACGCGCCGGCGGGCGTGTGGCGCAGCTTCCAGCGGCCCATCGCCTGGCCCGAGATCGTCGGCGGCCTGGACGCGTTGTTCGAGCCCGGCGCGGCGCAGCCGGCGGCCGCGGCTGCCGAACCCGAGTCCGCCATGGCCCGCAAGCACGCGCTGATCGTCAGCGCCGACCGGGGCGAACGGCTCTACCTGCGGGCGCGGCTGGCGCTGGCGCGCCTCACGCAGGCCGACGAAGCCGAAACCGGCTCGCACGCCATGGAACTGGCGCGCAGCAAGCAATACGACGTGGCGCTCGTCGACGCCGGCCTGGACGACATGGACGCCTGGGCGCTGCTGTCGCGCCTGCGCGGCGGCCGCCGGCCCATTCCGCACCTGGCACTCACCAAGGCTGCGCGTTCGATGGCGGAACGCCTGAAAGCCTGGCACGGCAGCACCGCGCTGCTGGAGGACCCGCCGGATCCCGAACGGCTGGACGCGTGGCTCAGCCGGATCGAGGTGGGCCCAGCCGGCTGAGGTCGAGCGCGCGCGCGAGGCGCGCCTCCAGCGGCAGCGGCTCGCCGTGCAGGCGGGCCGCCAGCAACTCCCCGCACAAGGCCGCGAAGGTCAGGCCGCGCGAACCCATGGCCGTGGCGAGCCACAGGCCGGCCGAGATCTCTCCCACCAGCGGACGGCGGTCCGCGGACGTGCAGCGCACGCCGGCCCAACTGCGGACCTGGCCGCGTGCGGCCGCGGCCTGCATCACTTCCGCCGCGGCGGGCAGGACCTCGGCGACGCGGCGCAGGTTCTCGTCATCGTCCTGCGGGCGCAAGCGCGTATCGGTGTCGCCGCGGCCGTAGGTGGAGCCCGTGATCCACGCCCCGCGGTCCACGAGCGGAACGCGTGGCAGGAAGTGGCCATGGCCGTTGACGGGGAACGGCGGCAGCGTGCCGGCGTCCTCTCCGTGCGGTCCCCAGGTCACCTGGCCCCGCACGGCGTTCAGGACGGGCGGCGCGGGCAGCAGGTCCGCGCTGGCGAGGGCCGCCGCGACGACCACGAGGCCCGCTTCAGCGATGCGGGTGCCGCTGGCGTCTTCCACCCCCCAGCGATCCCCGAGCGGCACGATGCGCGCGACGCGCTTGCCGCCCTCGAAGCGCACGCCAGTCTCGCGCAACCAGCTGCGCACCAGTGCCGCCGGTTCGATCCAGGCAGCGTTCTCGTGCCACCACGCGTTCTCCGTCGCATCCACGCCTGCCGTGTCCTTCTGCGCAGGCGTGGCCTCGCGCGTCCAGGGCGCCAGTGACTCGCCGAGCGCGGGCAGGGCGCGCGCATCGTCGCCGCACCACTCGAGGACGCCGGTGCGCTCCCACTCGAGCCCGCGCGCGAGCCGCTGCTGCGCCTGCTGCAGGGTGACGCGCACGCCGGCCCGGGAGAGGCGCGAGAGCAGGTTGTCGTCCGGGGACTGGTGGGGCGCCAGCAGGCCCGCAGGCAGCGCCGATGCGCCGCTCGCCGGCGCACTCGCGGCGTCGAGGACGCGCACCGACCAGCCACGGCGTGCCAGGCTGGCCGCCACCGCGGCGCCGGACAAGCCGGCACCGAGCACGATGGCGTCGGCAGCCGCGCGCGGCGCCTCGTCGTCCAGCCCTTTCACGGGCCAGGACGGGTCGTAGCGCCCGGCGAGGCACTCGCGCTTGGGCGGCAGGCCGGCGCGCTTGTCGACCTGCCAGCCGCAGGAGCGGAGGTCGCGGCGGACCTGGCCGTTGACCGTCCAGGTCGCGATGCGGGTGCCGCGGCGGCACAGGCGCGTCACGCCTTTGAGCGTGTCCAGGCTCCACATCTGCGGGTTGTGCAGCGGCTCGAAGCCGTCGAGGAACACCGCATCGGCGCGGAACTCCTGCTCCTTCAGCATGGGTGCCACGTCGCCGACGCACAGGGTGAGCAGCACGCGTCCACCTTCGAAAACGAAGCGGTGGAAGCCGGGGACGAGCCCGGCCCACTGCGCCGCCAGTTCCTCCGCCAGGGGCTGCAGCGCCGGATAGGTCGCCACCGCCCGCAGCAGGTCCGCCGCCGCGACGGGCCAGGCCTCGACAGAAGCGAAATGCAGCAGCGCGGGGCGTTGCGGGTCGCTGCGCCACGCGTGCCAGGTCGCGAGGAAGTTGAGGCCCAGGCCGAAGCCGGTTTCCAGCACGCGCCATTGCGGCTGCCCGGCCCAGGCCTGGGGCAGGCCGGTGCCTTGCAGGAAGACGTGCTGCGCCTGTTCGAGCCCCCCGGTGGCGGTGCGGTAGATGTCGTCGAAGCGCGGGCTGCGCGGCGTGCCGTCGTCGCGCCAGTCGACGGCTTCGCTCATGGCCTTATTGCGATGGCGGGACGTATCCCGCGGCAGTGTCTGCGCCACTGCCAAAGAAGTGGTTTTCCATCTGCCGCTTCAGGTACTCGCGCGCGCGCTGGTCGGCGAGGTTCAGGCGGTTCTCGTTCACCAGCATGGTCTGCTGCTTGAGCCACTGCTGCCACGCTTCCTTGCTGACGCTGTCGTAGATGCGCTTGCCCAGTTCGCCGGGGTACGGGGGGAAATCGAGGCCTTCGGCCTCGCGGCCGAGCTTGATGCAGTTGACGGTGCGTGCCATGTCTTTCACGCGCTCCTGTGGGATGTTGGGATGAGCTTATGCGGATATGGAAACAAGAACTCTGTCGTTCGTTTCCGAAGCGCCGGCTTCCAGAATGCGCCCCAGCAACAACAAGGACGCTCCATGAGCCTTCGCCGCGACTTTATCAAGATTCCCCTGGCCGTCGCCGCCGCGGCCGCGCTGGGCCTCACCGGCATGCCGTCGATCGCGCAGCCGCTGCAGCTGCTCAACGTCTCCTACGACCCCACGCGCGAGCTGTACGTCGAGTTCAACCAGGCCTTCGCGAAGTACTGGAAGGGCAAGACGGGCCAGGACATCACCGTCAAGCAGTCGCACGGCGGCTCGGGCAAGCAGGCGCGCTCCATCATCGACGGTCTCGACGCCGACGTCGCCACGCTCGCCCTGGCCGGCGACACCGACGCGCTGGTGAAGCACGGCGGCTGGCTCGCGGCCGACTGGCAGAAGCGCCTGCCGCACAACGCGTCGCCCTATACCTCCACGATCGTGCTGGTCGTGCGCCAGGGCAACCCCAAGGGCATCAAGGACTGGGACGACCTGGTCAAGCCCGGCGTGAGCGTGATCACGCCCAACCCGAAGACGTCGGGCGGCGCGCGCTGGAACTACCTGGCCGCCTGGGAATTCGGCAAGCGCAAATTCGGCAGCGACGCGAAGGCGAAGGAATTCGTCGCGAAGCTGTTCGCCAACGTGCCGGTGCTCGACACGGGCGCGCGCGGCTCCACCATCACCTTCGCCCAGCGCAACCAGGGCGACGTGCTGGTCGCGTGGGAGAACGAGGCCTACCTGCTGGAGAAGGAGTTCGGCACGAAGTTCGACGTGGTCGCGCCTTCGCTGAGCATCCTGGCCGAGCCCGCCGTGGCCGTGGTCGACAGGAACGTCGACCGCAAGGGCACGCGTGCCGTCGCGGAGGAGTACCTCAAGTACCTGTACACCGAGGAAGGCCAGGACATCATCGGCAAGAACTTCTACCGTCCCGCCGTGTCGCAGAAGGCGCAGGCGAAGTACGCGAAGCAGTTCCCGAAGATCAACCTGTTCACCATCGACCAGGCGTTCGGCGGCTGGGCCAGGGCGGACAAGGAGCACTTCGCCGACGGCGGCAGCTTCGACCAGATCTACACGCGGAAATAGGACGGCGACTACAGCGAGGGGCGCGGTGCGCGCGGAACATGGTCCCCTCGAGAACCGGAGAACCATGATGACCTACCGCATCGCCGTCGTCGTCGGCAGCCTGCGCCGCGAATCCTTCAACCGCCAGCTCGCGGACACGCTGGCGAAGCTCGCTCCGAAGGAGTTCGAGTTCGTGCAGGTCGGCATCGGCGACCTGCCGCTGTACAACCAGGACGACGATGCGAACCCGTCGGAGGCGGTGAAGCAGCTGAAGACCGCGATCGCGGGAGCGCAGGGGGTCCTCTTCGTCACCCCCGAATACAACCGCTCGGTTCCGGGCGTGCTGAAGAACGCGATCGACCACGCCTCGCGGCCCTATGGCCAGAGTGCGTGGGCCGGCAAGCCCGCGGCCATCGTCGGCATTTCCGTCGGCGCCATCGGGACTGCCGTCGCGCAGCAGCACCTGCGCACCATCCTCGCCTATCTCGACATGCCGACGCTCGGCCAGCCCGAGATGTTCCTGCAGAACAAGCCCGGCTTCTTCGACAACGAGGACACGAAGCAATTCCTGCAGAAGTTCCTGGACCGGTTCGCGCAGTTCGTGAAGGAGCATGCGGATCGGGTGGCGAACCGGTGATGGCTGTTTGGCGCGGCCCATGGTCCGGCCCGGGGTGGGGCAGCCCGCCTCGGCGAATGTCCCCCGGATCGGGCTGAAGCCCGATCCTCCTCCTTTACTTCGCCGAGACGGACTGCCCCACCCCGGGCCTGCGCCGTGCGCTTTTCCAAGAAAGCGCGCGGCGGAGGCCGAGGGCGGGGAAGCCTTTTCGGGGAAGTGAAGGAGGAGGCGCGGGCTTGCCCGCGCCGGGGGACATTCCCCGAAAAGGCTTCCCCGTCCTTGGCCGGCCCATGGGGAACGCCGACAGCAAGGAAAAAGCCGCCTTGCGGCGGCTTCTCTGGGTCCCGGCGGTCTCAACCGGTCAATGCAACATCATGGATGTTGAGAGAGAGAGGACCGGAATGACAGCAAAGAAGGATCGAGGACTCGCGCCGGAGCACGCCGCGGAAATGTGGCGTCGGTGGAA
>NZ_JACORT010000030.1 GCF_014297465.1 Ramlibacter cellulosilyticus
GAAGTACCCGGTGCAGCAGCCGGACGTGTTCTCCGGCCTGCGCAGCCACGTCGCCACCTTGCACGGCATGATCGAGCACGGCAGCGCCTTCGGCGTGACGGAGCAGGAGCTGCGCACCGCCGATCGCCATGTCAGCACCTGGGTCTACACGGCGGACAAGAACGTTGCCCCGTTCGCGAAAATCGGCCTCCTGCGCGACGAGGGGGAGCGCTTCGTGAAGATGCCCAACGGCATCCAGACGCCGGTGATCGAACCGGTGCCGCGTTCGCAGCTGGGCATCCCCGACGATGCGTTCGTGCTGTGCTGCGTGAGCCGCGCGATCCCCGACAAGGGCTGGGCGGAGATGATCGCCTCGGTCGAGCGTGCGCGCGAGAAGTCCGGCCGCGACATCCGCCTGGTGCTCGTGGGCAACGGCCCGGTGTACGAGGAGTACCGCCGCGCCGGCGTGCCGGCGTTCGTGCACCTGGTGGGCTTCAGCGAGAACTCCGCGGGGCATTACGCGGGTGCCGACATGGGCATCATGCTCACGCGCTTCCGCTCGGAGAGCTTTCCGCTGACCATCGTCGACTGCCTCTTCGCCGGCAAGCCCTACATCGCCACGGACGTGGGGGACATTCCCAACATGCTGACCTCCCCGGACGGGGTGGCCGGCGAGGTGATCGCCCTGGACGACTGGCAGGTGCCCATCGACGCGGCCGCCGAGGCCATCGCGCGCTTCGCCGGCGAGCCGGAAGCGTATGCGGCGGCGTGCGCGATCGTGCCGAAGATCGCCGGGCGCTTCCGGATCGAGTCGGTGGCTTCGCTGTACGTGGACCTGTTCCGCCAGGGTCTTCCGACCGAAGCGGTCGGCGTGGAAGAACCTGCCGCCGCCTGAGGCTGCTGCAGAAGGATCCGGCCCGGCATGCGTTGGTTGCAGGCGCTGAAGCGCCACCCCCTGGTGGCGGTCGCCGTCCGTTCTCGCCTGGTGCGGGCACTGCGCGGACGGCGGCAGTCCGACGCATCGCTTGCGGCGGAGACCGAGCTGATCCGCCACTCCGGGCAGTTCGACGCGGACTACTACCGTGCGATGAACCCGGACCTGCAGCCGCCGCCGGATGACCCGGTGCGGCACTATTGCGAGCGGGGGTGGCGCGAAGGGCGCAACCCGTCGGACGCCTTCGATACCACCGGGTACCTGGCGACCTATCGCGACATCCGCGACGGCGGCGTGAACCCGTTCTGGCACTACCTCGTGGCGGGCGCGGCGGAGTTCCGCGATCCGCTGCCGGGTGCGGGTGCGACGTACGAGGACGACATCCGTTTCGGCGTG
>NZ_JACORT010000031.1 GCF_014297465.1 Ramlibacter cellulosilyticus
CCCGGCGGTCTCAACCGGTCAATGCAACATCATGGATGTTGAGAGAGAGAGGACCGGAATGACAGCAAAGAAGGATCGAGGACTCGCGCCGGAGCACGCCGCGGAAATGTGGCGTCGGTGGAAGGACGGCCAATTTCTCAGGGAGATTGGCCTAGCCATCGGCCGCGACAGCGGGACGATTCACTGGCACATCAAGCAGCGCGGTGGAATTGCCCCGGCGGCACGTGTGCGGTCCGAGAGGCACCTGAGCCTGGCCGATCGGGAGGAGATCTCGCGCGGACTGGTGGCCGGCCGGTCGTTGCGCGGCATCGCGCGTGAGCTGGGGCGGCCAGTCTCCACGATCAGCCGGGAGGTTCAGCGCAATGGCGGAACGCAGGCCTACCGAGCCGCGGCGGCTGAGCAGTGCGCCTGGACCAGGGCGGCGCGACCGAAGATCTGGCGGTTGGCCAGCAACGCGCCGCTGCGGGAGGTTGTATCTCAGAGGCTGCGGGAAGACTGGGCGCCGCAACAGATTGCGGGGTGGCTGAAGCGGGAGTACGAAAATCAGCCGCAGATGCAGGTTTCCCACGAGACGATCTACCGCAGCCTGTTCGTGCAGGCCAAGAGCACCCTGAAGAAGGAGTTGCTGGCGCAGTTGCGCAGCAAGCGCCAGGTCCGCCGCACCATGACGTTGAAGGAGCGCAAGCAAGGCCAGATCGTCGGGGCGGTGTCGATCCGGGAGCGCCCGCCGTGCGTGGACGACAGGGCCGTGCCGGGCCACTGGGAAGGCGATCTGATCGTCGGCGCCAAGGGCAGCCACATCGCCACCCTGGTGGAGCGCCATTCGCGCTACGTCATGCTGGCCAAGCTGGGAGGCAAGGATTCGCAAACGGTGGTGGATGCACTGATCGAGCGGGTGAAAAAGCTGCCAACCAACCTGATGCAGACCCTGACCTGGGACCGAGGCACGGAGATGGCGCAGCACTCCAGGTTCACGGTGGCCACGGACGTGCAGGTGTACTTCTGCGACCCCCGCAGCCCGTGGCAGCGGGGAACCAACGAGAATACGAATGGGCTGCTTCGGTACTACCTGAAGCGAACAGACGATCTGTCTGTCTACACCCAAGAGCAGCTCGACGAAATCGCAAGGAAGCTAAATACCCGTCCCAGAGAGACTTTGGGATTTGAGAAGCCAGTCGAAAGACTGGCTGCCAGCGTTGCATTGATCCCTTGAGACCGCCCCCCGCCT
>NZ_JACORT010000032.1 GCF_014297465.1 Ramlibacter cellulosilyticus
ATACACCTTGCCGGCCCGGTCCGCATCGGCGAAGTCGTCGGCCACCCGCACGCGCTGGCCGAAGGTGACGTCCACCACGCCGGAGTTGCTCGTGTACTGGTAGTCGTCCAGCAGCACGCCCGCCAGTCCATTGATGATGCCGGCGGCCGCGTCGTTGGTCGGCGAGACCGAGGATTCGAGGCTGGTCCCGGCCGTGATGGCCGCATCGTCCGAAGCCGTCACGTCCACGGAAGCGGCCGCGATCGTGTTGCCCGCGCCTGCCGTCGTGAAGTCGATGTACGCCTCGGCCGTGCTGTTCACCATGTTGCTGGAGAGCACGAAGGCGGCGCTCATGCCGCCGGCGCCCATGATGGCCGCCGGTGCCGAAGTCGCCGTGTTGCTCACCTCCGCGGCGATGTGCGCGGTGGATTCCGCTACCAGCACCACCGCGCCTTCGGCGTCAACGGTCGTGTCCAGCAGGTAGGCGCGGACGCTCGCCGGACTCTGGTTGGCAAACGCGTTGGCGATCAGCGGGTCGCCCAGGAGCGCGTCGACGGAGTTGAACAGGACGTTCTGCGTCTTCCAGCCAACCGTGTTGAAGGCCAGCAGCACGCCGACGGCATTCGCACCGGAGGTGGCGGCGGCCAGCGTGGTCGCCTCGATGTTGGAGTCGTTCCGGGCCGCGACCGCCACGTCCCCGTTCGTGGTGGTGACGTCGCTGTCCTCGATGAAGGCCGCTGCCTCACTCAGGATGGTGTTGGTGGCGATCGTGGCGTTCACCGCCAGCGAGGTGCCCTGTCCCGTGAAGGAACTTCCTCCCGAGGATTCCACCGAGCTGTCGGCGACGGCGAGTACCGTCGCGCTCTCCAGCGCGCTGAGCGCCACGTTCGCCGCCGTCACGATGACGTTCGTCATCGACGCTTCGACGCTGCTGCGCAGGTCGTTCAGCACCACCACGCCGCCGCCGGCCACGGAATCCGAATTCGTGAAGTTCAGGCCGTCGGGAATCAGCTGCGTGCCCTGCCACTCCTTCCAGTAACCCAGGTCCGCGTAGTCCTGCTCGCCGAGATCGAGCAGCTGGGTCGTTCCCATGTACTCGTAGACGCCGCCGGCCGTTCCGCCATTGGCGTAGTCGTTCGCCAGGCGCACCTTGTCGCCGAAGTGGATGGTGCGCTCGCCCTCGTCGGAGCTGAAGTCCGCGGGCACGAAGTCGCTGATCGATTCCTGCAGGGCGGCCACG
>NZ_JACORT010000033.1 GCF_014297465.1 Ramlibacter cellulosilyticus
CGTAGATACTGTTATCCAGGTCAAGCGGCGTGAAGCGCCGGGTTGAAGGGTTGGCCCGACTTCAGGACGCCGTATGCGATGGCGACGAGCTTGCGCATCACGGCGCCGATCACAAGCATCGGCGGCTTTCCAGCTGCCGCAAGGCGGCCGGCGAAGATCCTCCCCCATGCAGTTCTGGTCATGGCTACGACCGCGGGCATATAGAGGGTTCCGCGGATGTCGCTATGCCCCTTCTTGGACAGCCGCGGTTTGCCTCGTACGCTCGTTCCCGATTCGCGCCGGCTGGTGTCCAAGCCGGCGAAGGCCACCGCCTGCTTGCTGGTGGCGAATCGCAAGTCGCCACCGTAATAGCTCAGCAGCATTCCTGAGAGGACCGGACCGATGCCCGGCACCGATTCGAGCAGCTTGCGCTGATCCTTGAGAGTCGGATCACTATCGATGTGCTGGCGGATCTGCCGTTCGATCTCGGCGATCTGTTCGTCCAACATCGCAATGACCTTGGAGATGCTCTCCAGAACGCGCGGCTCCGAGGCGCTGTCGCGTCGATTGAGCTCCTCGGTGCGAAGCCCGATCAATGCCTCGCGCCGACGCACCAAGGCGCGCAGGCCTCGGATCGCCTTGGACGGTGCCTGCCAGCGCTCCGGAACGCGCTGCGCGCAGAACTTGGCGATGACGCGTGCATCCAGCTTGTCAGTCTTGCTGCGCTCGCCCAGCGACTCCCCGAACTTCCGGATCAATAGCGGATTCACCACGCTGACCTCGAAGCCGGCATCCACCAGGAACTCCGCCAAGTCCTCCCAATAGGCGCCCGTGGCCTCCATGCAGACATGCGCTTTGGTCACATCCTGCTTGGCCAACCACGCCGCCAGCTCCTGGAAGCCCTTGCGGCTGTTCGCCACCACTTTGTCTCGGAACTTGCCCTGCTCGCGCAGCAGTGCGACGTCGAGCTTCTCCTTGGACACATCGATGCCGATCGTGTCCAGCTTCTTCTCTTGCGCCATCTCTGATCAACCTTGTGAATGCGGGCTCCGGGCGTGCCGGGCGGAAAGATACTGTCCGGTCTTTGAAGACGGACAAGAGAAAGAGAAGCAGGCGCCGCAGGATCTACGCCACGGGTTCAAAGACCAAAGGCTGGGTACGGCGTGCGCCCGCTTCCGGGTTGCCCCAAAAACAAGATTGGAAGAATACAAGGCTGGGTT
>NZ_JACORT010000004.1 GCF_014297465.1 Ramlibacter cellulosilyticus
ATACACCTTGCCGGCCCGGTCCGCATCGGCGAAGTCGTCGGCCACCCGCACGCGCTGGCCGAAGGTGACGTCCACCACGCCGGAGTTGCTCGTGTACTGGTAGTCGTCCAGCAGCACGCCCGCGAGGTTGTTGATCAGCCCTGCGCCGGCGTCGTTCGTCGGCGCCACGGCCGACAGCAGGTTCGATTCCGCTGCGATGCCAGCGGAATCCTCGGCATGCACCGACACGGATCCGGCCTGCACCGTGTTGCCCGGCCCCGCGGTGGTGAAGTCGATGTACGCCTCGGCCGTGCTGTTCACCATGTTGCTGGAGAGCACGAAGGCGGCGCTCATCCCACCGGCACCCAGGAACGCGCTCGGCGCGGACGTCGCCTCGTTGCCGACCCTGGCGCTCACCTGCGCCGAGGACGCGGCCGTGAGCTCCAGCGCGCCGTCCACGTCGAACGTCGTGTCCAGCGCATGAGCCGTCACGCTGGCCGGTTGCGACGCGGCCAGCGCATTCGCGATCAGCGGATCGCCCACCAGGGCGTCCACCGAGCTGAAGAGGACCCCCGAGGGCTGCCAGCCGATGGTGTTGAAGGCCAGCAGCACGCCCACCGCGTTCGCGCCGGACGTGGCGGCGCTCAGGGTCGTCGCCTGGATGTCGGAGGTGTTGGCAGCGGTGATGCTCGCGTCGCCGCCGGTGACCGTGACCTCGCTGTCCGCCACGTGCGCATCGGCGGCGCTCAGGATCATGTTGCTGGCAATGGTGCCGTTCACGGCGAGCGAGGTGCCCTGCCCCGTGAACGTGCTGCCGCCGGAGGACGACGTGCTGTTGTCCGCCTTCGCGCGGATGACCGCGTTCTCCACGGCTTCGACCGAGAGCGATGCCGCCTCGACGATTGCATTCTCGATGCGCGCCCGGACCGAGGCCCGCACGTCGTTGAGCACCACCATGCCGCCGAGGGCGACCGAGCCGGACTGCGTGAAGTTGATGCCCTGCGGGATGTACTGCGTCTCCGGCACTTCCTTCCAGAAGCCCTGGTCGCTGTAGTCCTGCACGCCGAGGTCCAGGCCGGCGCCGGAGGCGGCCGTGCCCATGTACTCGTAGACGCTGCCGGACGTGCCGGCGATCTTGCGCCACAGCGCGGTGTCGCCGTAATCCTGCACGCCGAGGTCGCGCGTGCCGGCTCCGCCGACGTAGCGGTAGCTCGCCCCGGCCTCGCCGCCGATCTTCACCCACGGGCCGGTGGAGTAGTCCTGCGCAGAGAGGTCGCGCACGCCGCCCGCGCCGGTGTACACGTACACCGCGCCAGCCTCGCCGCCGTTGGCGTAGCCGTCCAGCACCTGCACCTTGTCCCCCGCGACCAGCGCGCGGTTCCCGTACTCGCTGTCGTAGTCGGCATCCAGGTAGTCGCCGGCCACGCCCACGATCGTCCCGGTACCCACCGACTGCAAGCCGTGGTCCGAGCTGCGCGTGGGCACGGCGTAGCCGTCGGCCACGTACACGGTGTCGCCGAAGGCCACGTCCTGCACGCCGTCGGTGCTCGCATGGTCCGAGTCCAGCAGCAGTCCCGCGAGCTGGTCGGCCGTGCGCAGGCCGCCGTCGTTGGTGGTGATGGAACTCGCGACGAACTTGCTGTTGGAATAGATGCCGGCGTCGTCCGAGGCCTGCACGGCGAGGGCGCCGCCAGCCGTGAGGTCCACGTCCTGCGCGTAGGCCTCGGCGCCGCTGGCCACCTTGTTGCTGGCCAGCACGCCGCCGCCCGCACCGCCGAAGGTGCCGAAAAGCGAGGACGCGGTGCTCTGGGCCGCGTTGCTCACCGTGGCGTTGACCTGCGCGGCGTTCTGCGCCCGCACGGTCAATGCGCCGGCAGCCAGCACCGTCGTTCCCTGCAGGAAGGCGCGCGCCTCCATGGGCGTGGCGACGCCGAAGGGCACGAGGTTCTCGATCCAGTCCTTGGCGGGGTCGCCGAGCAGGTCTTCCACCGTGGCCGCGAGCACGTCGTACATGCTCCAGCCGACTGCGTTGTAGGCGGCAGCGGAGCCGAAGGCGAGCGCGGGCGTGGGGACGGGAACGGCCAGCGAGGCGGCCGTCGCGTCGGCCACCACGCGCGAATCGATGCTGGCGGCGTTGACCGCCGTGACCGACACGCTGCCTGCACCGGTGGTGCCCAGCGACGAGTCCTCGACGGAGGCGATCACCGAGCCGTTCACGACGTTGATCGCCGACACGTTCGCCGCGCCGAACACCGGGCTCGTCGCACTGAGCGTCGACAGCGCCGTGACCGAGGTCGTGTTGTCGGCGCTGAGGACGATGCTGCCGCCGTCGGAGGCCAGCGTCGAGGCGGTCGCCGTCGCGGCCACGTCCTTGCGGACGTCGTTGTAGCTGCTGCGGTCGCCCTCGCCCAGCGAGCGGGCGACGTAGCTGGAAGCATCCTCGGCCTCCACCGTGATGCCGCCCGCGTCGGCGGTGACCGTGCTGTCGTCGATCGCGGCACGCACCTCGCCGCGCGCGGTCGTGCCGTTCTCCTCGGCTTCGCTGGCATACGCCGAGGTATTGACGGCGCGGACCTCCAGTCCCGTCACGTCGAGGTCGGCGTTGGTCACCGAGGCCGCGACATCGTCGCGGACGAAGGTGGTCGCGCGGAACTCCAGCAGGCCCGAGGCTACGCGGGTGGCGATCGAGCCGCTGTTCGCCGCACCGACCTTCACGATTCCGCCCTGCACGTCTGCGCGTTGCAAAGCGTCGCCGATGGAGGCCGTGGTGTCGCGGTCCAGGCCGAGGAGGCCTTCCACGTAGTCGTCCGCCGAGAGGCCGGCAAGCGATGCCGTCGTGACGTCCAGCGTGATGGAGACCTCGTCGTGCGCCTGCACGAGCAGGCTGGCGGATTCGGAGCCGGAAATGGGCTCCGTTCCCGTCACCACGTGCGCGCCGCCGTCGATGCTGGCGAGCGTCACGACCACCAGCGGGGTGGAGATCGTCTCCACGTCGGCGCTGCCGGCCAGGGACGCGTCGAGGAAGTCCGCGTACGACAGGTCCTCGCCCACCAGGTTCGTGCTCTCCTCGCCGAACGTCTCGCCGCGCAGCAGCTGCGCCATCAGCGTCTTGGAGTAGCTGTGGTTGGCGGCAAGGTGCCCCGCCCCCGGCTGCGTCGGCGAGTCGGGGTTGACGTACAGGTCCAGGTGGCCGGCGGGGCCGTCGAAGCCCAGCGTGGTCGTGGTGTGCAGCACGACGACGCGGTCGGCGTCGCCCATGTCGAGCCGGTGGTCCAGCGCCTTCGCGGGGATGCCGAGGGTCTCCTCGAAATTCGGGCCGGCCGGGTCCAGCGCATAGATGCGCGCCAGCGCGTTGCCGGTGAGGTCCTGGTAGCGGCCGCCCGCGACCCCGCTCACCTGCCCGCCGAGGCTGTGCCCGATCAGGGTGACGTCCTGGGGGTCGAAGGGACGCGTCGCCAGGAAGTTGGCCAGCAGGCCGCCAACGGCGTAGGTGTCGTCCGCGGCCTCCGGATAGATGGGGTTCTTCGCCCACTCGCCCCAGTCGACGAAGACGACATTGGCTTCCGGATCGACTTCCTGCGCGGCATTGATCAGGTCGTAGTAGCTGGTGTCCAGGTCGCCCATCCAGCCGTGGACGACCACGTAGGTCGCCTTGGAATAGTCCAGCGTGTCCTTGCCCCACAGGTAGAACTTCGCCGGGCCGTCCTGCGTCAGCAGCGTGACCTCGGGGCGGGACGAATCCTTGGTGGGGGAACCGACGCCGCTCGTGCCGCCGGGTGCATCCGTCACGGTGACGGTGACGTTCGTCTGCGAGAGCGAAGACACCGTGAGCGTGCCAGCCGTCACGTGCGCGGTGCCGGCGATGCGCGCCACCGCCTCGGTGCTGGACTCCACCTGCAGGTTGCTGCCGGAGGCCGCCAGCGTGACCGTGTTGTCGACGACCGCCTCGAGCACCAGCGCGCCGCCCACTTCCATCTCGCCTTCGACCAGCACCTGGGCACCGAATTCGATCGCGTCCGGGCTGGCGCTGCCGATGGTTTCCGCGGACGCTTCTGCCCGCAAGCTCACGTTGCCGCTGGTGGCCACGCGCGATGTGGTGGGAACGTGGATGGATTCCACCCGCACGGTGAGATCCGTGCCGCCCAGTTCCAGCGTGCCGAGCGTGATCCCGTCGGCGCCGTCGCCGCCCTCGATGGTCAGCGAACTCGCCGGCAACAGGAAGTCGATGCTTTCAAAGGTGGACCCGGAGAGCACCAGGCGTCCGGCGCCACCCGCCGCCAGCAGCGCATCGGGATCGTCGCCTGCGGTCAGCTCGAAGATGCGCTGCGCCGCCGTCGTGTTGTCGACGATGGGCTCCAGGCCGGTGTAACGCAGCACGTCGCCGCCGCGCTGGATCTCGCCCGCAAGCGGGCCCCACGCGCTGTAACGGACCGTGCCGAAGCTGCCGCCGTCCAGCGTCAGCGTGTCGTGGCCGCCCTCGCCGCCGCTGATGGTGCCGGCGATGCTGCCGGCCGCCGAGACCACGAAGTGGTCCTGGTTGCCGTCCGCGCCCTGCAGGTTCTCGATTTCGCCGAAGCCCGCCGTGCCCACCAGGCCGGCGCCTGCGGCGTTCACCGTCCAGGTCGCGTCGCCGTTGTCCCACTCCAGGGCGTCGGTGCCGCCGCCGCCCAGCAGGTCGACCCCTGCGGTCACGTCGACGAAGCGGAAGCTGTCGTCCCCTTCCCCGCCCCGGACCACGATGGTCGAAAGGCCTGCGCTGTCATCGCCCCACCGGTTGGTGACGCCGCCCACCGTGAGGTCCACGATGACGCCGCCGCCCGCGGAGGTGCCGACCTGCGTCACCACCAGGGTGTCGGCCCCGTCGGTGAGGCTCGCGGTGAGGATGCCGTCCTGCGCCGCGACGAGGGGGTCGCCGGACATCAGCAGGCGCTGTTCGAGCATCTCGAACAGCACCTTGCGGCGGAAGGGGGGCCGCGCGCGCGCGGCGTGTGTGCGCTGCTTGCGCGCGTGGAAGATGCGGGAGAGGGACAGCGCCCGCGCGCCGACCTGGCGCAGGGCACCCGTGAGGGACCACGACCGACGCATACGGAACCTCCGTGCACGGATCGCCCGTCACGGACCGCGCGGCGCGGCTCACGTGGAGTGGCAGCGCCGGCGGGAAACCCGGCGGGCTTGTTGTTCGTGTAGGCACGGGCTCCCGGGCTCCGGCTGCTGCCGGTATCTCCCGCGTGCGAGCCGCGATCCTATCCTCACGCTTGTCTCAGTTCAATGACAGTTTCAACGTCTGGTTGCAACCGGGCGCGCGCTGCTCTTCGCTGGTGCGTCGGCGGCCCGGCGGACGGACCGGGGGAGCGCGCCGATAATCGCGGCGTGACTTCAACTTCTCCAAGCGAAGGCGCCGTGCTGTGGGCCCCTTCGGCTGATCGGGTCGCCGCCTCGCGGCTGGCGGATTACCAGCGTTGGTTGCAGGCCCATCGCGGGCTGGAACTTTCGGCTTACGAAAAATACTGGCAGTGGTCCGTCGACGAACTCGACACGTTCTGGCGCACCGTCTGGGACTTCTTCGACGTGCAGGCGGACGGTTCGCCGGAGCCGGTTCTGGGCACGCGGCAGATGCCGGGCGCGAAGTGGTTCCCGAACGCGCGCCTGAACTACGCCGAGCACGTCTTCCGCAATGCCACGGGAGACCGGCCGGCGATCGTCGCCCGTGACGAAACCGGGGTCCGCGAGGTGTCGTGGCGCACGCTGGAGGACCAGGTGGGCGCACTGGCCGCGACGCTGCGCTCGCTCGGCATCCAGGCCGGCGACCGCGTCGCTGCCTACCTTCCCAACCATCCGGAGACCGTCGTCGCCTTCCTGGCCTGCGCCAGCATCGGCGCGATCTGGTCCAGCTGCGCGACGGACATGGGCCCGTCGGTCGTGCTGGACCGCCTGAAGCAGATCGAGCCGAGACTGCTGCTCGCCTCCGACAGCTACCGGTACAACGGCAAGACCCACGACCGGGAAGCCGTGGTGACCGAGCTGCTGCGCGAGCTGCCCGGCGTGCAGCACGTGGTGCACGTGCCGGGGCCGCTGGCCGCCAGCCGCCCCGTGACCTGGCGCGACCGCCTGCCGTGGCAGGATGCGATCGCCAGGCCCGCCGCGCTGCGCTGCGAGCGCCTGCCGTTCGACCATCCGCTGTGGATCGTCTACTCCTCCGGCACCACCGGCCTGCCCAAGGCGATGGTCCACGGGCACGGCGGCATCGTGCTCACGCACCTCAAGACGATGGCCTTCCAGCACGACGTGCGTCCCGGCGACCGCATGATGTTCCTGGGCAGCACCGGCTGGATCGTGTGGAACCTGCAGGTGGGCGCGCTGCTCGTGGGCGCCACGGTCGTCCTGTACGACGGCAACCCGGCCTGGCCCGATACGCAGGCGCTCTGGCGCTTCGTCGACCAGCAAGGCGTCACCCTCCTCGGTTGCGGCGCGGCGTACCTGATCAACTGCATGAAGGAAGGCCTGCGGCCGCGGGAGTTCGCGCGCTTCGACCAGCTGCGCGCCATCAACTCCACCGGCTCGCCGCTGCCCATCGAGGCCTATCTCTGGGTGTACGACGCCGTGAAGCCGGACCTGTGGCTCGCCTCCATCAGCGGCGGCACGGACATCGCCTCGGGCTTCGTCGCCTGCGCGCCTTCGCTGCCGGTGACGGCCGGCGAGATCCAGTGCCGCGAACTCGGCGTGGCGGCGTACGCCTTCAACGAGGCGGGCCAGCCGGTGGTCGACGAAGTCGGCGAGCTGGTCGTGACGCAGCCGATGCCTTCCATGCCCCTCTTCTTCTGGAACGACCCGGAAGGCCGGCGCTACCGGGAGAGCTACTTCGAAACCTTCCCGGGCGTCTGGCGCCACGGCGACTGGATCCGCTTCACCGAGCGGGGCACGGCGGTGATCTACGGCCGCTCCGACAGCACGATCAACCGCTTCGGCATCCGCATGGGCACGGCGGAGATCTACCGCGTGGTGGAGGAGCTGCCCGAAGTCCGCGACAGCCTGGTGGTGGATCTCGAGTACCTGGGACGCCCGTCCTTCCTCGCGCTCTTCGTGGTGCTGCAGCCGGGGCATGCCCTGGACGACGCGCTGAAGAAGAAGATCTTCGACCGCATCCGCACCAAGGCCTCGGCTCGCCACGTGCCGGACGAGGCGTACGCGATCGCCGAAGTCCCGCGCACGCTCACCGGCAAGAAGATGGAAGTGCCCGTGCGCAAGCTGCTGCTGGGCGCCGCCCCCGACAAGGTGGCGAGCCCCGACGCGATGGCCAACCCCGCGAGCCTGGCGTTCTTCGTGGACCTGGCGCGCGAGCTGAATCCTTCCTGATGCAGGTCGCGCAGATCCGCGAACGGCTGCGCGCCGCCGGCGCCGGCCCCGGCCACGCCTACCGCGTGCTGCGACTGTGGTCCAACGCCCTGCCCCAGTCCAGCGGCAAGCGGCGGCCGGAGCACTTCCTGCCGGCGACGCTGCTGGCCGCCCTGCCGGAGATCGAGGCCGACCTCGCCGCGCTCGCCCGCCTGCAGTCGGTGCACCCGGCGGAGGACGGGTCCGAGCGGCTGCTGGTGGAACTGGCCGACGGCCAGGCCGTGGAGAGCGTGCTGCTGCCGCGCGACGGCCTGTGCATCTCCTCGCAGGTCGGCTGCGCGGTGAAGTGCGTGTTCTGCATGACGGGCCGCGAGGGACTGGTCCGCCAGCTCGGGAGCGCCGAGATGGTCGCGCAGGTCGCGCTCGCGCGCACGCGGCGGCCGGTCAAGAAGGTCGTCTTCATGGGGATGGGCGAGCCGGCGCACAACCTGGACAACGTGGTGGAAGCGATCGAGCTCCTGGGCACCGCCGGCAACATCGGCCACAAGAACCTGGTGTTCTCCACGGTCGGCGACCCGCGCGTGTTCGAGCGGCTGCCGCAAGGCCCGGTCAAGCCTGCGCTGGCGCTGTCCCTGCACACCACGAAGAAGGACCTGCGCGAGCAGCTGCTGCCGCGGGCGCCGCGGATGTCTCCCGAGGAACTGGTGGAGGCCGGCGAACGCTACGCGCGCGCCACCGGCTATCCGATCCAGTACCAGTGGACGCTGCTCGAAGGCGTGAACGACGGGCCGGACGAGATCGAAGGCATCGTGGAGCTGCTCTCCGGGCGGTACGGGGTGCTGAACATGATCCCGTTCAACAAGGTCGACGGCCTCGATTTCCGGCGTCCTTCCTGGGAGCGCGCGGCGGAGATCGCGCGCACGCTGCACCGCCGCGGCATCCTGACCAAGCTGCGTCAGTCGGCGGCGCAGGACGTCGACGGCGGCTGCGGCCAGTTGCGCGCCCGCGCGGCCCAGCCGGTGCGCCTCCAGCCGCGCGCCTTGCTGCAGAAAGAGATTTAGTCTATTATTGCTGCAGCAAGAAAGGAGGTCGCCATGGCCGGGCTTCGCAAGCGCACCGCCGCGCCGCAGGACGCAGCGCCTTCGGCCGACGCCGCCTCCGCCGTGCTGACCAAGGCCACCTTGCGCGCCGCCGAACTCCTGGGCCTCAACAACGCCACCCTCGCGCGGGTCGTGGGCGTGAGCGAAGCGCACGTCTCCCGCATGGCCAAGGGCGAGCGCGTCCTCGAAGTCGGCACCAAGCCGGCCGAACTCGCGGCGCTCGTCGTGCGCGTGTACCGCTCCCTCGATGCGCTCGTGGGCAACAGCGAGCCGCAGCGCCGCGCCTGGATGACCAGCTTCAACCGCGCGTTCAACGAGGCGCCGAAGGACGCGATCCAGCGGGCCGAAGGCCTCGCCCGCGTCGTGCACTACCTCGACGGCGCGCGGGCCATGGTCTGATGCCCTGGCAGCAGGAGTGGCTCGCGGGTGCGGCCGCAGCGCAGCGCGAGCTCTGGCGCGGGGTGGAAGCGCAGCACCGGGTGGCCACGATGCGCCTGGTGGACAACCTCGCCGAGCAGGAGCTGCTGGAGCAACTGCTCGAAGCCAGCAAGCCGCCGCTGCCGCCCGGCGCCCGCACGCGCGACTACCTCCTCTTCACGCCGTTCCGGTATGCGTCGCCATGGCCCTCGCGCTTCCGGCGGCCGCACGAGCCCGGTGCCTGGTACGGCGCGGACGAACCTGCCACCGTGGCGGCGGAACTCGCGCACTGGCGCTGGACCTTCTTCATGGATTCCGACGGGCTGCGCGAGACGCAACTCGTCACCGAGCACACCTTCTTCCGGGCACGCTTCGCGGGCCGCGAGCTGGACCTCACGCAGGCGCCTTGGGCGCAGCACCGCGAGCAGTGGCGCCACCCGGACGACTACGCTGCGTGCCAGCAACTCGCCGCGGCCGCGCGCGCGCTGGAGCCGCCCGTGCAGGCGATCCGCTACGAGAGCGCGCGGCGCGAAGGCGGCCTCTGCCAGGTCGTCTTCGACGTGCAGGCGCTGGCGCTGCCGCGGCAGCACCTGCAGCAGACCTGGGTGTGCAAGACCACCGCCGCCCTCGTGCTCCTCTCGCACGACGACGGCCGCTACGAGTTCAGGATGCCGGCAGGCTGAGCCCTTGCAGCACCCGCGCGACGATCCGGTCGCAGCGTTCGCCGTCGAAGTCGAACACGTCGCCCTGCGCCATGTCCAGGTCCTGCGCGATCGCTTCCCGCAGGAAGCTGCGGGCGCGGAACAGGCGCGTGCGCACCGTCGCCTCGGCGATGCCGAGCGCCTGCGCGGTCTCCTCGACGCTCAGCTCCTCCACCGCGCGCATCACGAAGACGACCCGGTAGGGCCCGGGCAGCTGGTCGATGCGGCGTTCGAGCAGCGCCCGCATCTCGGCGCGCCACAGCAGCCGGTCCGGCGGCTCCACGCGCGCTGCCGTCGCGTCCTCCTGCGGCAATTCGCCGTCCTCGGTGGTCCACGCATCCGAGGCGACGATGGGCACGATGTTGTCGCGCCGCGCCTGGCGGCGCAGGCGGGTCATGCACTCGTTCACGACGATGCGCGAGAGCCACGTGGCGAGCGACGCGTCGCCCCGGAATTCGGCGAGCGAGCGAAAGCCGGAGAGGTAGGCCTCCTGCACCGCGTCCTCCGCTTCGGCCGTGTCCCCGAGCATCGACCGCGCGACGCGGTACAGGCGCCGGTTGTGGCGCCGCATCAGGAGCTCGAAGGCCGCGGCGTCGCGCTCGCGCAGCCGCGGCAGCAGGTCCTCGTCGGTGGCGACGTGCTTGGCGACCGCGCTCATGGGACGCTCACCGTGCCGATCATGCCGGGATGGTAGACGCAGACGTAGCCGTGCCGGCCTTTCCCCTTCGCCTTCCAGGTCCAGCTCTTCCCCGGGGCGATCGATCCCGAATCGAAGACGCCTTTCGCCGTGGCGGTGTGCGGCACCACGTCCTTGTTGCGCCAGACGACCTGGTCGCCCGGCTTCACCTCGATGGATGCGGGATGGAACACCATCCCCTCGATGGTCACGACATGGGTGCCCGCCGCCGCGAGCACCGGGACCAGCCACGCCGCGGCGGCGGCTCCCAGGACGGCCTTCTTCACTTCAGTTGCGCCTGCAGGGACTTCGCGTGCTCGAGGTGGTGCACCAGCGCCGGGCGCACCTTCGCGATCAGGGCCTTCAGCTCCTCGTTGCGGGCCGATGGCAGGAGCGTCTTGTCCACGGCGTCGATCACGGCCTGGTGGTAGGCGACCTCGTGGTCCACGTAGGCCTTGTCGAACGCCTTGCCCTTCAGCTTGCCGAGCGTGGCCAGGTTCTCGTCGCCGCCCTTCTTCAGGCTGGCGCTCGTGTCGTTCGCTTCCGGCTTCACCTTCAGCTTCTGCACGAGCTCGGTCGCGGACTTGTTGACGGCCGTGTGGTCGTCGACCATCTGCTGGCCGAAGCTGCGCACGTCCTTGGAAGAGCCCTTCTTCCGGGCGAGCTTGCCGGCATCGATGTCGACCTGGTTGGCCGTGACCACGATATGGGCGATCTGCGGGTCGGTGGGGCCTTGCTGGGCGGCGAGCGGCAGGACGAGGGAGCCGGCGAGAAGTCCGGCAAGAAGGGTGCGGGTGCGCATGGCGATGGATCTCCAGTGGTTGTGCGGACCTAGACGCCACGAGTCCGCCGCGCGTTCCCGGCGCCTACCCCATCCGTGGCAGTCCCGCTTGATGCATGGCCGCGTCCTACCGGCGCCGCTCCCCGGCGGCCGCAGACGGACCGCAGCCGCAACGGCAGCGAGCGCCGGTGAGCGTCCCCAGCAAAAAAGCCGCCCCGAGGGGCGGCTTTTTCGCGTGCTGCGGACGGCTTACTTGCGCAGCTTCGCCAGCGCGTCCTGGGTCTCCTTCCAGAGATCCTGGCCCACGTCGGCGGCGATGGTCGCGTTCACCTTGGACAGCTTCTCGCGCATGCGGTTGGCTTCCGCGGCCGGCAGTTCGTTGACCTGCATGCCCTTGGCCTTCAGGTCCGCCAGCGCCTTGGCGCCTTCCTCGCGGGTGTCCTTGCGCTCGAAGTCGCGCGCGGCCTTGGCGGCGTCGCTCAGGATCTTCTGTTCGTCCTTGGACAGGCCGTCCCACCACTTCTTGGACACCGTCACGATCCACGGGCTGTACACGTGGTTGGACACGGTCAGGTACTTCTGCACCTCGTAGAACTTGGAGGACAGGATGGTGTTGTACGGGTTCTCCTGGCCGTCGACCGTCTTGGTCTCGAGCGCGCTGAACAGCTCCGAGAACGGCAGCGGCACGGCGTTGGCGCCCAGGGTCTTGAAGGACTCGAGGTACACGTTGTTCTGCATCACGCGCAGCTTGACGCCGTCCAGGTCTTCCAGCTTCTGCACCGGGCGCTTGCTGTTGGTCAGGTTGCGGAAGCCGTTCTCCCAGTAGGCCAGGCCGACCAGGCCCTTGGGCTGCAGCTTGTCCATCACCTTCTGGCCGATCGGGCCATCCAGCACCGCGTCGGCTTCCTTGGCGTTGTTGAACAGGAAGGGCGTGTCCCAGAGGGCCATTTCCTTGGTGATGCCCACCAGGGTGGCCGTGGAGCCCACCATCATTTCCTGGGCGCCGCCGATCAGGGCCTGCTGCATCTGCGTGTCCGGGCCGAGGGCCGCCGCGCCGATCGCGCGGACCTTCATCTTGCCCTGGGAGTTCTTCTCCACCTGCTCGGCGAAGTACTTGACCGCGCGGCCCTGGTTGCTGTTCTCCACCAGGCCGTAGCCGAAGCGGATCAGGCGCGGCTTGATGTCGGCCGCGAAGCCCGCCAGGGGCGCGAGCAGCGCGCCGGTGGCGGCGGCGGCGAGGATGGTGCGACGCACGAACTTCACTTGTTGTCTCTCTTTCGCAAGGACGAAAACCGTGGGGAACACCTCAGCGCATCCACGCGACCGGCACGGTGACCAGCTGCGGGAAGACGACGAACAGCGCGAGGATCAGGACATAGGTGACCAGGAAGGGGTTCACCCCCTTGATCACCTGGTGCAGCGGCAGCCGGCCGACGCCCGCCACCACGTTGAGCACGGTGCCCACGGGTGGCGTGATCAGGCCGATCGCCCCATTGAGCACGAACATGAGGCCGAAGTAGACGGGGTCGATGCCCGCCTTCACGGCGATGGGCAGCATCACCGGGCCGAAGATCAGGATGGTCGGCGTGAGGTCCAGCGCGGTGCCGATCAGCACGAGCACGACCATCATCACGGTCATCAGCAGGCGCGGGCTCTCGACGAGGCCGCCCAGCCAGCCGGTGAGCACGTTGGGCAGGTCCGCCAGCGTGATCATGTAGCTCGCGACCTGCGCGCCGGCGCACAGGAACATCACGACGGCGGTCGTCTTGGCCGCGCGCACCAGCACCGGGCCGATCTCGACGATGCGCATTTCGCGGTGCACGAACAGCGCAACCACCAGCGCGTAGAACGCGGCCACCACGGCGGCCTCGGTCGGCGTGAACACGCCGGTCTTCATGCCGCCGATGATGATGATGGGCATCAGCATGGCCCAGGCTGCACGCAGCGTTGCGCGCAGGCGCTCGCGCATCGGCAGCGGCTCCCCTTGCGGGAGGTCGATCTTGCGCAGAACGAGCTTCCACGCCACCAGCAGGCCGGCGCCCATGATGATCCCCGGCACGATGCCGGAGAGGAACAGCGCGGAGATGGAGGTGTTGGTCGTGACGCCGTAGATCACGAAGGGCATCGACGGCGGGATGATGGGCGCGATGATGCCGCCGGACGCGAGCAGGCCCGCGGAGGTCGCGAGCGGATAGCCCTGCTTCTTCATCATCGGCAGCAGGATGGTCGCGAGCGCCGCCGTGTCGGCGAGCGCCGAGCCGCTCATGCTGGCCATCAGCACCGCGGCGGCGATCGCCACGTAGCCCAGGCCGCCGCGGATGTGGCCGACCCAGGCCTGCGCCATGTCGATGATGCGCCTGCTGATGCCGCCGGAGTTCATCAGCTCGCCGGCGAGGATGAAGAAGGGCACGGCCAGCAGCGGGAAGCTGTCGACGCCGGCGACGAGGTTCTGCGCGAGCAGCTGCGTGTCCCAGAACCCCAGGACGTACGCCATGCCGGCGCCCGTGAGCACGAGCGCGAGCGCCATGTTCATGCCGATGCCCATTAGCACCAGCATGCCGGCGGTGAAGACGACGAAGGCGAGCGCTTCGGGGGACATCGCTTACTCCACTTCCGCCGCGTGGCCCAGGTCCAGCGGATCGCGCCGCACCAGTTCGACGAGTGCCATCACCGCGATGGCGACGGCGCACAGCAATGCCGGCAGCGGCAGCAGCGACGCCGGATAACCCAGCACCACCGACTTGCTGTCCATGCCGACGATCACCTGCTGCCACGCGCCCCAGGCCACCAGCACGCAGCCGAGGATCACGAGCAGCCGGATCAGCGCGGTCATGGCGGCCATCGCGTGCGGGCGGTTGCGCAGCATGCCGACGAGCGAGGTGAACGCCATGTGCTCGCCCGCCGGGTAGGCCGCGGTGGCACCCAGGAACACCATCCAGACGAACAGCAGGCGCGAGAGCTCCTCGCTCGCGGCGATGCCGCTGCCGAAGCCGTAGCGCAGCACCACGTTCACGAACACGGCGACGGCCATCACGCCGAGGCAGGCCGCCATCAGGAAGTGCGTGAGGCGCTGGAAGCGCCCGTGCGCGAGCGGGAGGTTCATGCGGGGTCCTTGTCCTGCAGCCAGGCGGCGACGTCCTGCCGCAACTGCTCGATCGGCGCGAGCGCGTCGGCGCGCAGCACGCCGGGTTCGCCGACGGGCGACTCCAGCGTCGCGAACTGGCTGTCGACGAGGCTTGCGGAGAAGAAGTGCGAGCCGCGGCTGCCCACGCGTTGCAGCGCGCTCTCGCGGTCGATCTCCAGGAACACGAAGCGCAGGCCGGTTGCCGCCGCCCGCAACTGGTCGCGGTAGGCCTTCTTCAGCGCCGAGCAGGTCAGCACCACGCCATCGGGGTGCGCCGCGAGCTGGCCACCGAGCGTGACCAGCCACTGGGCCCGGTCCGTGTCGGTGAGCGGGATGCCGGCGGCCATCTTGGCCCGGCTCGCCGCGCTGTGGAAATCGTCGCCTTCCACCAGCGGCAGCTGCTGCGCTGCGGCGACGGCGGCGCCGACGGTCGACTTGCCGCAGCCCGCCACGCCCATGATCACGATCCGCTTGCCCACTGGATAGCGCTGTCCGAATAATCCGAAGAAAAAGGTGCTTCGAGGCACCCTTGTCAAACCCTGTTGGATAGCGCTATCCTAATCCGCATCCGTACGGTTGCTGTACGGGTTTTCCCTTATCCATGCAGAAAGCACCCCGCTCCCGCGCCACCGGCCGCGTCACGCTGGCCGACGTCGCCCAGGCCGCCCAGGTCAGCCCGATCACGGCCTCCCGCGCCTTGCGCGGCGAGCGGGCCGTGGATCCGGAGCTCGTCGCGCGCGTGCAGGCGGCGGTGGAGCGGCTCGGCTATGTCCCGGATCCGGCGGCGCGCGCCCTCGCCTCGCGCCACGGCACGCAGGTCGCGCTGCTCGTGCCCGCGCTGTCGAACGCGCTCTTCGTCGACCTGCTCGAGGCCGCCCAGGGAACGCTCGCGCGGGCCGGTTACCAGACGCTGATCGGTGTCACGCATTACGACGCCGAGGAGGAGGAGCAGCTGCTGCGCAGCCAGCTGCTGCACCGCCCCGCCGGCATCCTCGTCAGCGGCTTCGACCGCAGCGAACGCACGCGGCAGCTGATCGCCGGCAGCGGCGTGCCTTGCGTGCACCTCATGGAGACCTCCTCCGCCGAAGGCGTGTACAGCGTGGGCCTGTCGCAGCGGGATGCGGGCCACGCCATGACGCAGCACCTGCTCGCCCGCGGGCGCAGGCGCATCGCCTTCGCGGCGGCGCAGCTCGACCCGCGCACGATGCAGCGCCTCGAAGGCTGGCGCGACGCGATGCGCGACGCGGGCCTGCACGGCCCAACGCTCGAGTGGCTGAACCCCGCGCCCTCTTCCCTCGCCCTGGGCGGCGTGCTGTTCGAGCAGATCGTCGGCCAGGTCCCGCCGGTGGACGCCATCTTCTTCTGCAACGACGACCTGGCGCAGGGAGCGCTGCTCTGTGCGTTGCGCATGGGGGTCCCGGTGCCGCAGCGCGTGGCGATCGCCGGCTTCAACGACCTCACGGGCAGCGACCAGATGGTGCCGCCGCTCACCACCGTGCGCACGCCGCGCGCCGAGATCGGAGCCGAGGCCGCTGCCATGCTGCTGCAGTTGATCCGCGGGGAGACGGTGACGAAGCGCTGCATCGACCTCGGCTTCGAGATCGTCGTGCGCGCGAGCACCTGACCCAAGAAGAAGGCCGCTCCGCGACGGCCGCGTCAGCCGGCCCGCAACGGCAGCTGCAACGAGACGGTGCCCTCGGGCGTGGGCCGGGTCGTGAAGCCCAGCGATCGCGCCAGTGCCAGCATGCCACCGTTCTCCTGCAGGCATTCGCCCTTCACCGCGCGCGTGCCGCGCGAACGCAGGTACGCGAGCAGCTTTTCCAGCAGGGCGCGCCCGAGCCCGCGCTTCTGCCAGTCCGATGCCACCTGCACCGCGAACTCCGCCACCTCGTTGTCCGGGTCGCAGATGGCACGCGCCTCGCCGGCGATGCGGTCGCCGTCGAGCGCGACGAACGTCATCTCGCGCTCGTAGTCGATCTGGCAGTAGCGCGCCAGCTCCGAGCGCGGCACCTCCCGCCGCGCAAGGAAGAAGCGCAGGCGCATGTCGGCCGGCGTGGCCTCCGCATAGAAGGCCTGCAGCCGCGTGCCGTCCTCGGGCCGGATCGGCCGCAGCGTGAGCCGGCGGTCGCCGAGCACCAGCGGCTGTTCGAGCTCGGAGGGATAGGGGCGCAGCGCGAGCCGGCTGCCCTCGCCGGCGACGGGGCGGCGCAGGCGGATGCGCGCGTCGAGTGCCAGCACGCCCTGCGCGTCGGCGAGCAGCGGGTTGATGTCCAGCTCCGCGAGCTCCGCGAGGTCGCAGGCCATCTGCGACACGCGCAGCACCGCCTGCACGAGCGCACCCTGGTCCACGCCCGGTTCACCCCGGTAGCCGGCGAGCAGCGGCCCGACCTGCGTGCGGGCGACGAGGTCGCGCACCAGCGCCTCGTTCAGCGGCGGCAGCGCCACGGCGCGGTCCTTGCGGACTTCGACCGCCGTGCCGCCCGCGCCGAAGAGGAGCACCGGCCCGAAGACGGCGTCCTCGGCCACGCCCACGATCAGCTCGTGCGCGCGGGGACGCTGCGCCATCGCCTGCACCGTGAAGCCGGTGACGGAGGCCTGCGGGCTCAGGCGCGCGACCCGCTGCCGCATGCGCACGGCCGCGACGCGGACCTCCTCGCCGGAACCGAGGTGCAGCGCGACGCCGCCGACGTCGGACTTGTGCAGCACCTGCGGCGACAGGATCTTCAGCGCCACGGGGTAGCCGATGTCGGAGGCGGCCGCAACGGCCTCCTCCACGTCGCGGGCGCGCCGGGTCTGCACCATCGGCACGCCGTAGGCTTCCAGCACCTGGCGGGCTTCCGTCTCGTCGAGCCACTCGCGGCCGCGCGCCAGGGCCTGGCGCACCACTTCGCGCGCCGCCCGCGCGTCCACGGCCGGCAGGCGCGCCTGCGCATCGGGCAATTGCAGCAAGGCGGCCTGGTGGCGGTGGTACTGCACCAGCTGCAGCCAGCCATCCACGGCACGCTCGGGGGTCGTGTAGCTCGCGAGGCCGGCGGCGGAAAACGCCGCGCGGGCCTCCTCCACGCTGCTCCCGCCGAGCCAGCTGGACAGGACCGGCCTGGGCGCATCGCGCAGCAGGGGCACGCAGGCTTCCGCGATCCGCGCGGCCGGCACGATGGCGGTCGGCGCATGCATGAAGAGCACGCCGTCCACCTCGTCGGCCTGCAGCAGCACGGAAAGGGCCTGCGTGTAGCGCTCCACCGGTGCGTCGCCGACGATGTCCACCGGGTTGCCGTGCGACCAGTTGGCGGGCAGCACGGCGTCCAGCTTCGCGAGGGTTTCCTCGCCGAGGCTCGCCAGCTGTCCGCCCCCGAGCGCGAGCGCGTCGGCCGCCAGCACGCCGGCGCCACCCCCGTTGGTGATGATCGCCAGGCGCTCGCCGCGCCAGCGGCGCACGTGTGCGAGGGTCTGCGCCGCGTCGAACAGCGCTCCCAGCGTGTCGACGCGCACCATGCCCGCGCGCCGCACCGCGGCGTCGAACACGGCGTCCGAGCCGGCCAGCGCGCGCGTGTGCGAGGCCGCCGCGCGCGCACCTTCGGGTGCGCGGCCCGCCTTGACCACGATCAGGGGCTTGTTGCGGGCTGCGGCACGTGCCGCCGACATGAACTTGCGCGCGTGCTTCACCGACTCCACGTACAGCAGGATGGCGCGCGTGCCGCTGTCGCTCGCCAGGTAGTCCAGCACGTCGCCGAAGTCCACGTCCGCGCTGTCGCCGAGCGAGACGAAATGCGAGAAGCCGATGCCCTGCGCGTTCGCCCAGTCCAGCATCGCGGTGGCCAGCGCACCCGATTGCGTGACGAACGCGAGCTGGCCGGCCTGCGCCTGCCCCGGCGCGAAGCTGGCATTCAGCCCGATGCCGGGCACCAGCGCACCGATGCAGTTCGGACCCAGCACGCGCAGCAGGTGCGGCCGCGCCGCGTCCAGCATCGCCTGTTCCAGCGTGGGGCCGCCCGGCTCCACCGGTGCCTGCATGCCGGCGCCGAGCACGATCGCCGCGCGCGTGCCCTTGCGTCCCAGCGCTTCGACGAGGCCGGGCACCGTCGCCGCCGGCGTGCAGAGTACCGCGAGCTCGGGCGCTTCCGGCAAGGCGTCGACGCCGGCCAGCACCGGCACGCCGTCCACTTCGGTCGCGCGCCGGTTCACCGCCCAGACGGGCCCTGCGAAGCCGCCCGCGCGCAGGTTGCGCAGCACGATGGCGCCGAGGTTGCCCGGCGAAGCGGAGACGCCGACCACCGCGACGGAACGGGGGGCGAACAGGGAGTCGAGATGGCGGACGCTCATGGCAATCGGGGTTTCGGCGGGGGGATGCAGGCAGGTTAGGCCCAGGGCGTGACCGACACTTGCGCCAGATCAAGGCGGCGCCCGGGCGCCTGCCCAGAATGAGGCAACCCTTGACCGCAGGCCTGCCATGAACCTCATCGCTCCTTCTCCCGTGCTCGTCCGGCAACTCGCGACGCAACTGCGCCAGCGCCAGTCCGAACTGCAGGCCATGCTGGCCGCCGCCAACGGCGCCGCGAAGCAGGAAGAACAGGCAGGCGACGTGCTCGACTTCAAGGACGTCGCCGCCGAGGACGCCCGCGCGATGGTCGACGAAGTGGCGCACGCGCATGCGGCCGCGGAACTCGGGGAGATCGCCGCGGCCCTGCGCCGCGTCGACCAGGGGACCTACGGCCAGTGCGAGGACTGCGGCGAGTCCGTCGACGAGCGCCGCCTGCGCGCCCTGCCCGCCACGCGCTTCTGCACCGCCTGCCAGGCGATCCACGAGCGCCCGTCCCTGCAGCGCCGCTGACGCGGCCTCACTCCTCGAACACGTAGCTTCCCGGCGCGGCCACCACCGCGCCGGCCATGCGCACCCGGGGCACCGCGGGTGCCGCGACTTCGCCCGAGCCGTGCGAGCGCAGCCACTGCTCCCAGCACGGCCACCACGAGCCCGCCTCCTGCCGCGCGCGCGCGTGCCACGCGAGCGGGTCCGGCGGCGCCGCGTCGACGCCGTGTTCCGCCCAGCGGTAGCTCGCTTCGGCGTGCGCGGAAGGGCCTGCGGGCGGGCTCACGATGCCCACGTTGTGGCCGCCCGAGGCGAGCACGAAGCGCGTCGGCCCGCCGACCAGCCGCAGCACCTTGTACACGGACTGCCAGGGCGCGACGTGGTCGCGCTCCGTCGCCAGCACGAACAGGGGCACGCGGATGGCGCGCAGGTTCACGGCCTGGCCGTGCACGGGGTAGTCGCCCTCGGCCAGCTCGTTGTCCAGGTACAGCCGCCGCAGGTACTCGCTGTGCATCCGCGCGGGCATGCGGGTCTGGTCCGCGTTCCACGCACGCATGGCCGTCATCGGCGTCTGCGCGCCCATGAGGTACTCGTGGAGCAGCTTGGACCACACCAGGTCCCTGGAATTGAGCAACTGGAAGGCGCCCGCCATGCGGCGGCCGTCCAGGTAGCCAGGTTCGGCCATGAGGTCTTCGAGGAAGGCGACCTGGCTCTCGTCGATGAACAGGCCCAGTTCGCCCGGCTGTTCGAAGTCGACGAGTCCCGCCAGCAGCGTGACGGTCTTCAACACCTGCGACTTGCGCGCGCCGAGCACCGCCGCGGCCATCGCGAGCAGCGTGCCGCCCAGGCAATACCCCGCCGCGTGCACCGGCACGTCGCCGCACGCGGACCGCACGTGGTCCAGCGATGCGAGCACGCCGAGGTCCAGGTAGTCGTCCAGCGTCAGCGCGCGGTCGGCGGTGTGCGGATTGCGCCAGGACACGACGAACACGGTGTGCCCCTGGTCCACCAGGTACTTCACGAGCGAGTCCTGCGGCGTGAGGTCCAGGATGTAGAACTTCATGATCCAGGACGGCACCAGCAGCACCGGCTCGCGGGCCACCTTGGGCGTCGTGGGTTCGTACTGGATCAGCTCGCAGAGGCGGTTGCGGTGCACGACGCGGCCCGGCGTGAGCGCCACGCCCTCGCCCGGACGGAACGCCTCCACGCCGCGCGGCCGGCCGTCGGTGGCCACGGCCATGGCGTCGCGTGCCCAGTTGGCGATGCCCTGCGCGAAGTTGAGGCCGCCGCTCGCGGCGGCCTGGCGCAGGACCTGCGGGTTCAGCCAGGGCACGTTGGAGGGCGAGAGCATGTCCAGCCACTGCCGCACCGTGAACGCGGCGACCTGCTCGTGGTGGCGCGACACGCCGCGCACGCCATGCGTGGCTTCCTCCCACCACTGCTGCGCGAGGAGGAAGCCCTGCGCCAGGGCGCCGAAGGGCGGCGCCTGCCACTCGGGGCGGCTGAAACGCCTGTCGTCGGCGACGGGCGCAACGCAGCTGGCGCCCTGCCCGCGTGCGCAGGCGCCCAGGTACTGCCACCAGAGCAGGTTCTTGCGCAGCGCACTCGAGGCCAGTTCCGCCTGCTTCGACGGCGACACGGCCAGGTGCAGCAGCCAGTCGAAGTGCGCGAGCCCCAGGGAAGCGGGCGAGACGCCGTTCGCCAGGCGAGCGATCGCCGTCTTCAGCGGCAGGTCGAGGGCCGCGGCTTGCGGCTCCGGGGCGGCGGGACGGGAAGTGGCCATGCTCGAATGGTCGAGTTTGGCGCGCGATGCGGACTTGCGGCAGGTCAAGCACCATCGCATCCGGCCGCCGCGCGCGCCGCCCGGCGGCCTAGCATCCGGCGATGCTTCCTTCCTCGATGCGCGCCATGGCCGTCGATGCGGCCACCCGCCGGCTGCAGCCCGTCACGCGTCCCGTGCCACAGCCGGGCCCGGGTGAAGTGCTGCTGCGCGTGCGGGCCTGTGGCGTGTGCCGCACCGACCTCCACATCCTGGACGGCGAGTTGCCGCCGCACCGCGCGGGCGTGGTGCCGGGCCACGAGGTCGTCGGCGAGGTGGTGCTGCCGGGCCGCGGCGCCAGCCGCTTCGCGCGCGGCACGCGGGTCGGCATTCCGTGGCTGGGGCGCACTTGCGGCACCTGTCCCTACTGCACGAGCGACCACGAGAACCTCTGCGACGAGCCCACGTTCACCGGCTACGACCGCGACGGCGGCTATGCGGAGTACGTCGTGGCGGACGAGCGTTTCTGCCTCGCGCTGCCGCAGGCCTGCGACGACGCGCACGCGGCGCCGCTGCTGTGCGCCGGGCTCATCGGCTTCCGCGCCTGGCGGCTCGCGGGCGGACCGTCGGCGCACCGCATCGGCCTCTGGGGCTTCGGCGCGGCCGCGCACATCGTCTGCCAGCTCGCCGTGGCGCAGGGCCAGGCCGTGTACGCGTTCACCCGGGCCGGGGATGTGGCAGGCCAGGCCTTCGCCCGCAGCCTGGGCGCCGTGTGGGCGGGCGGCAGCGACGCAAGCCCGCCGCAGCCACTGGACGCGGCGCTGATCTTCGCCCCGGCCGGCGCGCTGGTCCCCGCCGCCCTCGCGACGGTGCGCAAGGCCGGCGTGGTGGTGTGCGGCGGCATCCACATGAGCGACATCCCCGCGTTCCCCTACGCGCTGCTGTGGGGCGAACGCGAGCTGCGCTCCGTCGCGAATCTCACGCGCGCGGACGGGGAGGACTTCGTGGCCCTGCTCGCGCGCGTGCCGCTGCGCACGCACGTGCGGACGTATCCGCTGGCCGATGCCAACCTTGCGGTGGACGACCTGCGCGCCGGGCGGCTCCAGGGTGCGGCGGTGCTCCTGCCCTGAACGGCCGCCGGCGTGGCGCGGCAGCTTGAGACAGATCAAGCGGCAAGGGGCCCGCGTTTCCTAGAGTGCCTCCCGTGGCCCGTGGCCACCCAACCCCCAACCCTTTCGCGAGGTAGCCCCATGAGCAACATCCGACTGCTGGACCCGGTCTTCGGCGACAACTTCGACGCCGCCCTGCGCCGCTTCTTCTCCCCCGCCGCGTTCGAGGGCGAGCCGCAGATGAAGATGCGCATCGACGTGACGGAGAACGACAAGGCCTACAGCGTGAAGGCCGACATCCCCGGCGTGAAGAAGGAGGACATCAACGTCCGCATCGACGGCAACGTGGTGCAGATCGACGCCACGACGCGCAGCGAGAAGGAAACGCGCGGCGACGGCGACAAGGTGCTGCGCAGCGAGCGCTACTACGGCAGCATTTCCCGCACCTTCAGCGTGGCGCAGGACATCGACGACGGCAAGGTGCAGGCGAAGTACGCGGACGGCGTGCTGAGCCTGGAACTGCCGAAGAAGGCGCCGGCCGACGCACGCCGGATCGCCATCCAGTAAGGGAGGCCGGCCATGGCACCGGCAGGACCGGGCGAGCCGGTCCTGCGGGCCCGGGCGCTCGCCAAGACCTACGGCAGCGGCGCGTCCGCCGTGTACGCGCTGCGCTCGGTGGACCTCGAGATCGCGCGGGGCGAGTTCGTCGTGCTGCTGGGTGCCTCGGGCAGCGGCAAGTCGACGCTGCTGAACATCCTGGGCGGCCTCGACACGCCCACGTCCGGCGAGGTCTGGTTCGAGGACCACGCGCTGCACGGCGCGGGGGACGAGGCGCTCACGGCGTACCGGCGCGAGCACGTGGGCTTCGTGTTCCAGTTCTACAACCTGATCCCCAGCCTCACGGTGGCGGAGAACGTGGCGCTGGTCACCGACATCGCGGCCGACCCGATGCCGGTGGACGAGGCGCTCGCGCTCGTGGCGCTCATGCCGCGGCGCAACCACTTCCCCTCCCAGCTTTCCGGCGGCGAGCAGCAGCGCGTCGCCATCGCGCGCGCCATCGCCAAGCGGCCGCAGCTGTTGCTGTGCGACGAGCCGACCGGCGCCCTCGACTACGCCACCGGCAAGCTGGTGCTGGAGGTGATCGCCCGGATCAACCAGGAGCTCGGCACCACCGCCGTCGTCATCACGCACAACGCCGCGATCGCGGGCATGGCGGACCGCGTGGTCCGCGTCGCCGACGGGCGCATCGCGAGCGTCGAGGTTCCCGCGCGGCGGCTCACCCCGGCGGAGCTCTCCTGGTGAAGGCGCTCGACCGCAAGGTGTGGCGCGACCTGCGCCTGCTCTGGAGCCAGGCGCTGACGATCGCGCTGGTGGTGGCCAGCGGCGTCGGCGGCTTCGTCGCGACGCTCTCGGCGGTGGACTCGCTCGCCCAGGCCCGCGACGACTTCTATGCCGCCGGACGGTTCGCCGACGTGTTCGCGCTCGTCAAGCGCGCGCCCGACGCCATGGCGGCGCGCCTGGCGGAACTGCCCGGCGTCGTCGACGTGCAGCCCACGGTGGAGGCCATGGCGCGCGTCGCGGTCCCCGGCACGACCGACCCCATCATGGGTCAGCTGATCGGCCGCGACCCGCGCCGGCCGCAGCGCCTGAACCAGGTGCAGCTGCGCAGCGGCCGCTGGCCCGAAGGCGGCAGCCATCGCGGCGGCGAACTGGAAGCGGTGGTGACGAGCAGCTTCGCCGACGCCCACGCGCTGAAGCCCGGCGCCACCGTGTCGGCGCTCGTGAACGGCAAGTACCGCGTGCTGCGCATCACGGGCACGGCGCTCTCGCCCGAGTACATCTTCGGCGGGATCATGGGCATGCCCGACCTGCGCGCCTTCGGCGTGTTCTGGCTGGACAAGGACGAACTCGCCGCGGCGATGGACATGCGGGGCGCCTTCAACCGCGTCGCGCTCAAGCTGGCGCCCGGCGCTTCCCCGCCGGCCGTGATCGACGCCGTGACGCGGCGGCTCGCGACCCTGGGCGGGTCGCCGGCGCACGGGCGCGACGAGCAGCCCTCGCATGCCATGCTGGACAACGAGATCCGCGAGCAGCGCGTGCTCGGGACCATCCTGCCCGCGATCTTCCTCGCCGTCGCGGGCTTCCTGCTGCACGTCGTCACCGCGAGGCTGGTGGCCACGCAGCGCGAGCAGGTCGCGGCGCTCAAGGCGCTGGGCTACCGGGACCGCAGCATCGCCCTGCACTACCTCAAGCTCGTGGCGCCGATGGTGCTGGGCGGCTACCTGCTGGGGCTGGTGCTCGGGAGCGGCATGGGGCGCATGATCACGGGGCTGTACGCGGAGTTCTTCCGGTTCCCCAGCTTCGTGCACCGCATCACGCCGGAGCTGGCGTGGATCGCGCTCGCCATCGTGGCGACGACGGCGGTGCTGGGCACGCTCACGGCCATCGCGAGCACCGTTCGGCTCTCGCCCGCGGAGGCCATGCGGCCGCCGGCACCCGGCAGCTACCGGCGCGCGCTGCTGGAACGCGTGCCGCGCCTGCGGCTCGCGCCGGCGCTGCGCATGATCCTGCGCAACATCGAGCGGCGGCCCTTGCGCGCCGCGCTCACCACGGGCGGCATCGCGGCCGCGGTCGCGATCGTCGTCCTGGGCAACTTCTTCCGCGACGCGATCGAGGCGATCGTCGACACGCAGTTCAACCTGCAGATGCGCGGCGACGTGATCGTCTGGATGAACGACCCCGTGGAAGCCTCGGCGGGGCGCGAACTCGCCCGCCTGCCCGGCGTGCTGCAGGTGGAACCCGGCCGGCGGCTCGCGGTGCGCTTCGTCCACCGCCACCGCAGCGAGAAGGGGATCATCGACGGCCACGTGGCCGTCCCGCAGCTGCAGCGCGTGGTGGACGTGCACCAGCATCTCGCGCTCGCGCCCGCCGACGGCCTGCTCATGACGGACCGCCTGGCGGAGAAGCTGCGCCTGCGCCCGGGCGACACGGTGACGGTCGAAGTGCGCGAAGGCCGCCGTTCCGTCGTGCAGCTCGTCCTGCAGGGCACCGTGAGCGACATGATGGGCCTCAACGCCTTCATCCAGCGCGACGCCCTCAACCGGCTGCTCGACGACGGCGACGTGGCCAACTTCTTCAGCCTGCGCGTCGGCCAGGCCGACCTCCCGCGCCTGCTGCAGCAGACGCAGGAGCTGCCGCGGGTGGCGGGCGCCTTCAGCAAGGCCACGATGCTGCGCAACATGCAGGAGATCAGCGCCCGCAACATCCGCATCATGAGCGCGATCCTCACCGCGTTCGCGGCGGTGATCGCGGTGGGCGTCGTCTACAACAACGCCCGCATCGCGCTGGCCGAGCGCACCTGGGAACTCGCGAGCCTGCGCGTGCTGGGCTTCACGCGCGCCGAAGTCTCGCTGCTGCTCCTGGGCGAGCTGGCCCTCGGCATCGCCGTGGCGATCCCGCTGGGGATGCTGCTCGGATGGGGCCTCGCGCACCTGATCGTGGAGGCCATGCGCCACGACCAGTTCCTCTTCCCGGTGGTGATCCAGCCGCGCACCTATGCCTGGGCGGCGCTGTGCGTCATCGCCGCCGGCATCGGCAGCGCGCTCGTCGTGCGCCGGCGCATCGACCGCCTCGACCTCGTCGCGGCCCTCAAGACCAGGGAGTGAACATGTTCCGCAACATCGGCAGGAAGCACCTGTGGACGGGCGCCGCCGTCCTCGCGGTCGCCGCGATGGTGGCCTGGGCCTTCGCGCCGCGGCCCGTGCCGGTCGAGACTGCCGTGGCGGGCCTCGGCCGCTTCGAACAGGCCATCGAGGAGGACGGGCAGACCCGGCTGAAGGACCGTTATGCCGTGTCCGCGCCGGTCGCTGCGCGGCTCACCCGCATCACGCTGCGGGAGGGCGATCCCGTGCGGGCCGGCGAGCCGGTGGCGCTGCTCGTGCCCGTGATGTCTTCCATGATCGACGAGCGCGCGCGCCGGGAGGCCAGCGCGCGCGTGCTGATGGCGACCGCGCTCGTGGCCCGCGCGGAGGCGCAGGTCGGGCGCGCGCGCATCGCCGTCGACGACGCCCAGCTGGAGCTGCACCGCACCGAGAAGCTGGCGCGCGAAGGCTTCCTGCCCGGGTCGCGCCTGGACAGCGCCCGGCTCGCGCTGGACGGCGCGAAGCGCGAGCACGACGCCGCGCGCGCAGCGCGAAGCCGCCATCCACGAACGCACGCAGGCCCAGGCGGCCCTGCAGCCGGCAGGCGGCATCGAGGCCGGCAAGCCCTACACGGTCACGTCGCCGGTCGACGGCGTCGTGCTGAAGGTCGCCCAGCCGAGCGAGGCGACGCTGCCCGCCGGGGCCGTCCTGCTGGACGTGGGCGACCCGAAGCGCATGGAGGTCGTGGCCGACCTGCTGACCACCGACGCCGTGCAGGCGCAGCCCGGCCGCCGCGCCTGGATCGAGCGCTGGGGCGGCCCGCCCGTGGAAGGACGCGTGCGCCGCGTCGAACCGGCGGCGTTCACCAAGGTCTCGGCACTCGGCATCGAGGAGCAGAGGGTCAAGGTGGTCGTGGACCTGGACCAGGTGCCGGATGCCTGGCATGCGATGGGCGACGGGTTCCGCGTCACGCTGCGCGTGATCACGCAGGGCGTGGACCAGGCCGTGCTCGTGCCGGTGGGCGCCCTCTTTCCCATTGCCGACGGCGGCACGGGCGTGTACCGCGTCGAGGACGGTCGCGCCCGCCTGCGCCCGGTGGAGCTCGGCGGCCGCAACGGCAACGAGGCCCGGGTGCGCGGCGGGCTCCAGCCCGGCGACACCGTCGTCGTCTATCCCCCGCCTGCCGTGGCCGATGGCCTGCGCGTCGCCGCGCGCCGCCCTTAGGATCGCCCCGATGGCCGACATCCTGACACTGACGCCCAACCCAGCCCTCGACGTGTTCACCAGCACGGCGCGCGTGCAGCCCACGCACAAGCTGCGCTGCGGCGCGCCCCTGCTGCACCCCGGCGGCGGCGGGATCAACGTCGCGCGCGTGCTGGCGCGGCTCGGCACCGGCGTGCGCGCGCTGTTCCCGTCGGGCGGCGTCGCGGGGCAGCAGCTGTGCGGGCTCCTGGAGGCGGAAGGCGTGGCGTACGAGACCCTGCCGATCGCCGGCAGCACGCGCGAGAGCTTCTCGGTGCGCGAAGAGGCGAGCGGACAGGAATACCGCTTCGTGCTGCCCGGCCCCACCCTCTCGGACGCCGAGTGGCAGGCCAGCCTGGACTTCGCCTGCCTGCATCGCCCCGGTGCCCGCCTGTTCGTCGCGAGCGGCAGCCTGCCTCCCGGCGTGCCGGACGATTTCTACGCCCGCCTCGCGCGCCGGCTCGCGGCCGCCGGCGTGCGGCTGGTGCTGGACACGTCGGGCCCGCCGCTGGCCGCCGCGCTCGATGCGGGCGTGCACCTGGTCAAGCCCAGCCTGCGCGAGTTGCAGGAACTCACGGCCCAGCCGCTCGCGACCATGGCGCAGCGGGAGGCAGCGTGCCGGTCGCTCGTCGAGCGGGGCAGCGCCGGCATCGTGGCGCTCTCGCTCGGTGCCGAGGGCGCGCTGCTCGTGTCTGCGCAAGGTGCGTGGCACGCGCCGGCGCTGCCCGTGCAGGTGGTCAGCACCATAGGCGCCGGCGACAGCTTCGTCGGCGGCATGGTGTTCGCGTTCGCGCGCGGCGAGGACTTCGCAGCGGCGCTCCGGCACGGAATGGCCGCCTCCGCGGCGGCGCTGCTCTCCGGCGGCACCGCCTTGTGCCAACCGGAGGACGTGGCGCGGCTGCTGCCGCAGGTCCAGGTGCGCAGCCTCGGCTGAGTGGCGATGCAGCGCGAACGCGTGGAACGGCTGGCCCGCCGCCTCGGAGCCGAACTCGTCGAGACGCACATCTCCTGGGTCGTGCTGCTGCCGGACCGCGTGTACAAGCTGAAGAAGCCGCTGCGCCTGCCCTTCGTGGACTATTCGACGCCCGAGCGGCGGCAGGCGTTCTGCGAAGAGGAAGTGCGCCTGAACCGGCGGCTCGCGCCGACGCTGTACCTGGGCGTGTCGCGCGTGACCGGTCCCGCGGACGCGCCGGCGTTCGACGGCACCGGCGAAACGCTTGACCACGCCGTCCGCATGGTGCGCTTTCCCGAGGAGGCGACGTTCGCCGCGCGCGCCCAGGCAGCTCGCCTGGGCCCGGCCGACGTCGACCGGCTCGCGGCCATGCTCTCGGCCTTCCACGCGGCCGCACCGGCGGTGCGCGACCCGGCCCCGGCCACGCTCTCGCAGCGCGCGCTGGCGGTGCTGGACGCGTGCGCGGCGCTCCTGTCGATGGAAGATGGCGAGGCGCTGCGCGCCTGCATCGGGACGGAAGCGAGCGTCGCCGAACCCTTGTGGCAGCAGCGCCGCGCGAGCGGCCATGCGCGCGACGTCCACGGGGACCTGCATCTCGCCAACCTGCTGGAGCTCGGCGACGAGGTCCTCGCCTTCGACTGCATCGAGTTCGACCCCGGCCTGCGCTGCATCGACGTCCTGGAGGACGCCGCGTTCGCCGCGATGGACCTGGCCGCCCATGGCCTGCCCGCCCTGTGCTGGCGCTTCCTGAATGCGTGGCTGGAAGGCACGGGCGAGTACGACGCCCTCCCCGGGCTGCGGCTGTGCCTCGTCTACCGCGCCCTGGTCCGCGCCTCGGCGCAGCACCTCCGGGAGGCGCGCAGCGCCAGGGCGTTGCACTACGCGGCGCAAGCACTCGCGTGGAGCCGGCGCACGCCGGCGCGCCTGGTCATCACGCACGGCCTGCCGGGATCCGGCAAGACCTGGGCCTCGCAGCGCCTGCTCGAACGCGAGGGCGCGATCCGCATCCGCTCCGACGTGGAACGCAAGCGCCTGCACGGGCTCGCCGCGCTGGCCGACTCGCGCGCGAGCGGCTTGGAGATCTACGGGACCGAGGCGACGCAGCGTACGTACGAGCGGCTCTTCGCGCTGGCTTCCCCCATCCTGCAGGCCGGATGGACCGTCGTGCTCGACGCGGCCTTCCTGCGGCGGGCCGAGCGGAACGCGGCGCGCTCGCTCGCGCAGTCGCTGGGCGTGCCGTTCGCCATCCTGCACTGCGAGGCTCCTGCGGAAGTCCTGCGCGACCGGATCGCCGGGCGCCGCGGCGACGCCTCGGAAGCAGACCAGGCGGTGCTGGAGAAACTGCTGGCGCAGGCGGAGCCACTGGCGGACGACGAACGTCCCCTCGTGTGCGCCTAGCGTGCCGCGCTCTGCCGCTCGACTTCCTCGCGCTTCATGCGCAGGTAGGCATCGCGCTCCACCTCGTGCAGCTGGCGCGGGTATTTCTCGGTCGCGTCGTACCAGGACTGCAGCCGCCGCTCGAGCTGCTGCCCGGCGGGCGCCGCGAGCGAGTCGAGGTAGGCGTCGATCGCGAGGTAGTAGCGCATGGTGTTGCGTTCCACCACGCCGCGCATGCCGCCGACGAAGGCCTCGTCGGCGGTGCGGGTCGGGTGCAGCCGGGTGAAGCCGACCTTCTCGCGCGCCACGGTGCCGAGGTACAGCTGCATGGCCACCTCGCTGGCGATGCCGTGGCTGAGCGCATAGCCCATGTGCAGGAAGGTGCGGTTCGTGTCGAGCGGCACGGCCTCGGCCAGCAGGCGGTAGTCGCGCGTGTCGTAAGGCCCTTCGGCGGCTTCCAGCGTGGCCGCCATGTAGTCGGGCCGGACCACGGGCGGCCGCCAGCTGAAGGCCAGCTTCGATGCGGACTGCACGGACTGCGGGCCCTTCTTGCCGATGCGCACGTCCAGGCTCGTGCCGGCCGGCTCCTGCTGCCGGCGGCAGTACTTGGTGTTCAGGTGCAGGATGAGGATCTCGCACCACTGCGCGGGGTCGGACAGCGCCGCCGACACCTTGGCGAACGGGTGCTCGACGATGGCGAAGACCTCGCCGTCGATGCGCCGCGCCGCCTGTTCCGACTTCAGCACCAGCGGCCCGCCGAAGGGGTTGCTGGCCAGTTCGGGGCCGAGCGCCGCGTGCCGCGCCTGCAGGGCGGCGGGACCCAGCGTCCCGGCTGCCGGTGCGAGGCCGGGCAGCAGTGCCATGACGAGGAGCGCCGCGGCGCTCCAGAGCCTTGTCTTGTTCATCCTTGCACCATACGGGCTCGACGCCGACACCGCATGCGCTAGCGCAATTCCCCGCCGGCTGAGCCACCCATCCGCGCAGCCTGCAGGATGGCGACCACCTCGGCATCTTCCAGCTGGGGGAAGGAACGGTAGAACTGGCTCACCGCGCCGAAGCGCCGCGGCACCTGCAGCGCGACGACCTCGTCGGCGTGCGGCCGCACGAGCTTGACGCTTTCCTCGGAGGCGACCGGCACCGCGCACACCAGGTGGGCCGGACCGCGCTGGCGCACGGCATGCAGTGCCGCGATCATCGTCGCGCCGGTCGCCAGGCCATCGTCGACGACGATCACCACGCGGCCCGCAGCCGGGATGGCGGCGCGCCCCGGCGTGTACAAGGCCCGTCGCCGGCGCAGTTCCTCGAGCTCGTTTTCCTTCTGCTCGCGGACGTAGCTCTCGGTCGCACCGACGGCGGTCGCGTGCGGCGCGAGGTACACCCAGCCGGATTCGTCCACCGCGCCCATGGCGAACTCCGGCGCGCCGGGCGCGTGGATCTTGCGCACCAGGACCAGGTCCAGCTCGCCTTCGAGGCGGCGCGCGATCTCCGCCGCCATCGGCACCGCGCCGCGCGGGATGGCGAGCACGAGCGGGTGCCGCCCGCGCCAGACGTCCAGTGCCTGCGCGAGCTGTGCGGCGGCGTCCGTGCGGTCCTCGAACATGGCATGACCGTACACCTTCCCGCAGCGTCCGCCAACGCCCCGCGGCTGATCCAGGTCAAGCACGCAGCGCGCGCCGCGCAACGTGCGCAGGCGGCTGCCGGACAATCGTCCGCATGAGCGCCGCACCCCTCCCCGCCCCGCCTTTGCGCCTGCGCCGCCTGGGCATCGACACCTACCAGGAGCCGGTGCTCTACATGCACCTCGAGTGCCCGGTGTGCCGTTCCGAGGGCTTCGAGGCGCAGTCGCGCGTGGAGATGACGGCGGGCGGGCGCACCATCGTGGCCACGCTGAACGTCGTGCAGGGCGGCTTCCTGGGCGTGGCGGAGGCCGGCGTGTCCGAAGCCGCGTGGCGCATGCTGCAGGCGCCGGAAGGCAGTGCCGTGGCCCTGCGCCACCCGCCGCCCCTGGAATCGCTCGGCCACGTGCGCGCGAAGATCCACGGCCGCAAGCTGACGGCGCCGGCCGTGCGCGCGGTGATCGAGGACGTGGCCGCCGGCCGCTACTCCGAGCTGCAGCTCGCCGCCTTCGTCACCGCGTGCGCGGGCGACCGGCTCGACCAGGAAGAGACGATCGCGCTCACCCGGGCCATGGTCGACGTCGGCGAGCGCATCGCGTGGGGCGGCGGACGGGTGCTGGACAAGCACTGCGTCGGCGGGCTTCCCGGCAACCGCACCACGATGATCGTGGTGCCCGTCGTGGCCGCCTGCGGGCTGCGCATGCCCAAGACGTCGTCGCGCGCCATCACCTCGCCAGCGGGCACCGCGGATGCCATGGAGACCGTCGCGCCGGTGGAGCTCGACGTGCCGGCCATCCAGCGCGTGGTGGAGCGCACCGGCGGCTGCATCGCCTGGGGCGGCGCCGTGCGCCTCAGCCCGGCCGACGACGTCCTGATCCGCGTCGAGCGGCCGCTGGACCTGGACAGCCAGGGCCAGCTCGTCGCGTCCGTGCTGTCGAAGAAGGTCGCGGCCGGATCGACGCACGTGCTGATCGACGTGCCGGTCGGCCCCACGGCCAAGGTGCGCAGCGCGCAAGCCGCACAGGTGCTGGCGCGCCAGCTCGAGGTCACCGCGCAGGCCCTGGGACTGCACCTGAGCGTCGTGCAGACCGACGGCACCGCGCCCGTCGGCTACGGCATCGGCCCCGCCCTGGAGGCGCACGACGTGCTGGCCGTCCTGCGCAACGAGGCGGCCGCGCCGCCGGACCTGGCCGACCGCGCCCTGCTCCTGGCCGGCCACCTGCTCGAGCTTGGCGGCGCCGCGCCCGCCGGCGGCGGCCGCGCCCTCGCGCACCAGGTGCTGGCGACCGGCGCCGCATGGCGCAAGTTCCAGGACATCTGCGAGGCGCAAGGGGGCATGCGGCAGCCGCCGGTCGCGCCGTTCCGGCACGCAGTCGCCGCGCAGCGCAGCGGCTCGGTGCTGGCCATCGACAACCGCCGGCTGGCCCGCATCGCCAAGCTGGCCGGCGCGCCGCGCGCGGCCTGTGCCGGCCTGGCCCTGCACGTGCGTATCGGCGACTTCGTGGAGCGCGGCGAGCCACTGTTCACCGTGCACGCCGATTCGCCCGGCGAACTGGCGTACGCTCTCGACTACGCCGCCGTCCAGTCCGGGACGGTGCACGTCAGCGAGGACGCATGAACACCATCATCCTGGCCTTGCCGGGCGCGGAGACCCTGGCCGAAACGCTCGCGCAGCAACTGCACTGCCCGGCCAGCACGCTCGAGCTGCACCGCTTTCCCGACGGCGAAGGCGTCGTGCGCCTGCGCACGAGCGTCGACGGGCAGCGCGTGCTGCTCGTGGCGCATCTGGACCGCCCCGACGACAAGACGTTGCCGCTCGTGTTCGCCGCGGATGCCGCGCGCGAACTCGGTGCGCGCGAGCTGGGCCTGGTCGCTCCCTACCTGCCGTACATGCGCCAGGACGACCGCTTCCGTCCCGGCGAGGCGATCACCTCGCGCACCTACGCGCGGCTGCTGTCGTCCACCGTCGATTTCCTGGTGACGATGGATCCGCACCTGCACCGCTGGCCCAGCCTGGATGCGATCTACACGATCCGCACCCGCGTGGTGGCTGCCGCGCCCGCCATTGCCGAATGGATACAGCGCGAGGTGGAGCGGCCGATCATCGTGGGGCCGGACAGCGAGAGCGAACAGTGGGTCGCCGACGTGGCACGGCGCATGGGCGCGCCCCACGTGGTCATGAGCAAGGTGCGGCACGGCGACCGCGACGTGCGCGTGCACCTGCCCGCGGGCGCGGACCACGCCGGCCGCACGCCGGTGCTGGTGGACGACATCATCTCCAGCGGCCACACCATGGCCACGGCGGCGCACGTGCTGCGCGGCGCGGGCTGGGGACGGCCGTGGTGCGTCGGCGTGCACGCCCTGCTCGACGTGGCGAGCGTCGACATGTTGCACCGGGCCGGCATCGCGCGCCTGGCGAGCTGCGACACGGTGCCGCACGCCACCAACGCGATCGGCGTCGCGCCGCTGCTCGCAGAAGGCATCCGCGGCTTCCTCGCCGCCTGAGCACGGCCGCCCGGGTCAGGCGTGCGGCTCGCGCCAGGGCGTCGGCCCTTCGCGCGGCAGCGTGGGCGGATGGGGAATGTGCGCGTTGAGCGAGCGCAGCTGCTGCTCGAGCTGGGCGATGCGCTGCAGGTACCCGAGCAGGAGGCTGATGGTGAACAGGTCCAGGTCGTAGTGCGCGCGCAGGCGCGAGGCTTCGCGCAGCGGGGGCACGCAGCTCGCGCTGAACTGGCGGTTGCGCGGCTCCGCCACCACGGGCACGAGGGCGCCGTACTCCACGAGCTCGTCGAGCTCCGTCACGCTCATGCTGCACATGTGCGCGAGCTCGGCCTGGTCGATGCGGCGCAGCGGGTCGAGCCAGGTCCAGTCGGAAGCTTCAGTGGCCATGCACGGCCTCCTTGGCGACGGTGGCGCGCGCATCGAAGCGGGATTCGCGCGCCAGCTCCTCGAACAGTTCGCGTTCGCGCGGGCTTAGGCTGGCCGGCACCTCGATGCGCGCCGTGGCGTACAGGTCGCCCCGGCCGCCGGTACCGTTCGCGAGGCCGCGTCCGCGCAACCTGAGCTTACGCCCGGATTGGGTTCCGTGGGGCACCGTGAGCAGCACGGCACCTTCCAGCGTGGGCACCTCCACTTCCGCGCCGAGCGCGGCTTCCCAGGGCGCGAGGGGCAGGTCCATCAGGAGGTCGTGGCCGTCGGTGCGGAACACCGGGTGCGGCGCAAGGGTGATGTGCAGGTAGATGTCGCCGGCGGGCCCGCCGTGCCGGCCGGCACCGCCCTTGCCGCGCAGGCGCAGGCGCTGGCCGTCGACGACGCCCGGCGGCACGGTCACCGCGAGCGTGCGCGTGCCGTCCTCGTGGGTCACGTCGAGGTTCACCGTGGTGCCGCGGTGTGCATCCTCCAGCGACAGCCGCACGGCGGTTTCGTAATCGCGTCCGCGCAAGGGCACGGTGCGCGACGAGGCGCGGCCGCCCCCATGGCGTCGCGAGAGCGCATCGAGCAGGTCGGACAGGTCGATGTCGCCGAAGCCGGCGGCCCCGAAGGCGTCGCCGCCGCCGAATTCCCGCTGCCAGTGCGGCGGCGGGCTGAAGTCCTCGCCGCCGGGGCGCTGCCCGAGCGCGTCGTAGGCGGCGCGCTTTTCCGGATCCTTCAGCGTGGCGTAGGCCTCCGCCACTTCCTTGAAGCGGGCTTCGGCCTGCGGATCCTTCGACACGTCGGGATGGTGCTGGCGCGCGAGCTTGCGGTACGCCTTCTTGATGGCGTCGGCGTCCGCATCGCGCGGCACCCCGAGTGCCGCGTAGTAGTCCTTGAACTTCATGCCGGGACTCCTTGGGAGTCCACCGACTTTACTGGACGCGCAGCTCGAACGCCTGCTGCAGCCCCGGCAGGTCGGTGATGCGCACGTGCTTCTTGTCGACTTCCAGCAGGCCCTGGTGGGCGAAGGCCGAGAAGGTGCGGCTGACCGTCTCCAGCTTCATGCCGAGGTAGCTGCCGATCTCGGCACGCGACATGCGCAGGTGGAACTCGCTGGCCGAGTAGCCGCGGGCCTTCATGCGCTGGGAGATGTTCAGCAGGAAGGCCGCCAGCCGCTCTTCGGCGTTCATGGAGCCGAGCAGCATCATCAGGCTGTGCTCGCGCACGATCTCGCGGCTCATCAGGCGCGAGATCACGTGCTGCAGGTCCGTGCTGGTGCTCGCCAGTTCGCTCAGGTGGGCATAGGGGATCGCGCAGATCTCCGCGTCCTCCAGGGCCGTCGCCGTGCTCGCGTGCTTGCCGGAGGCCAGCCCGTCCAGGCCCAGCAGCTCGCCCGCCATCTGGAAGCCCGTCACCTGTTCGCGGCCGTCCCGGAGGTTCAGCGTGGACTTGAACGTGCCGCTGCGCACCGCGTAGATGAACTGGAACTTGTCGCCTTCGTGGTAGATCGCCTGGCCTTCCTTGACGCGGCGGCGGGCGAACTTGAGGCCGTCCAGGCGCTCCACGTCGGTGCCGGTGAGGCCGCACGGCAGGCACAGGTCCTTGAGGTGGCAGGTCGAGCACTGCGTCTTCAGGGGCGTGGGAGCGTCGTCGATGGCGGCGGCAGTCGCGCGCGGGACGAAGCGGATCGGGGCGACGGAAGCGTGGGTGGCGGTTTGCATGGGGGTCCTCCTGCTCTTGTTCATCAATGGACGGAATGGCTGCCGGCGCTCGCGACGGCCTGGGCCAGCTGGTCGAACTCGGTGCTCTTGTCGAGGAAGCGCACGGCGCCCTCGCCCAGGTAGCGCTTGCGGTAGGCAGGCGCGGAGTTGTTGCTGAACACCACGAAGGCGACCTGCGGGTCGGCCAGGCGCACCGCCTTCAGGACTTCCAGTCCCGTGCCGCCATCGAGCTGCACGTCCAGCACCACGACGTCCGGGTGCGAGTCCAGGATGCCGGCGATGCAGGTCTGCGGCGTGGCGGCTTCGCCGACGATCGACATGTCGGCGGCGCCGAGCATCGCGTTCACGCGGTCGCGGATCTGCTGCGAGTCGTCGGCGAGGAAAACCTTGATGGAAGCGTTCGGAACCATGGGATGAACTATCGCGGAGCCCGCGTCTTCGCGACATCGGCGCCGGCTGAATCGAAGGCTCGGAGGAATCCGAATCGCCCCGGCGCGGGGACCGAGGCGGCCTAGGAATCGTCCTAGTTGATGCGGGTCAACTCGCGACGCGATGGCGCCCTCCACCATGGGTGCATGGCTCCCGGAAAGGAAGGAACTCCATGTACAAGCGCATCCTCGTGCCGGTGGACGGCAGCGAAACGTCGAACAAGGCGCTGGTCGCCGGCCTGCAGATGGCGCGCGAGAGCGGCGGCCGCGTGCGCCTGGTGCACGTGCTCGACCCCATGGCCTTCATCAGCACGGGCTACGGGCCGGTGGTGGACCTGCTGGAGGTGGGCAAGCGAGGCGCCGCGCAGGTGCTGGCCGATGCCCTGGAGATGGCGAAGGCCGCCGGCGTGCCCGCCGACACCAAGCTGATGGACTCCCCCGGTGCCCGCCTGGGCGAGGACATCGCCGACGAAGCGCGGTCCTGGGAGGCCGACCTGGTGGTCGTCGGCACGCACGGCCGCCGCGGCGTGAGCCGCGCGCTGCTCGGAAGCGGCGCGGAACAGGTGCTGCGCCTGTCGCCCGTGCCCGTGCTGGCCGTGCGCGCGAGCGAGCCTCCTGCCCGCTGAACACCGGTGCCGCGGCACCGGGCGGCTCAGTGCAGCAGGACGGCCCCCGCGGCCTCGCCCGCACCCTGCAGCGGGCCGAGCGGGTTCGTCTGGCTGTCGGTGCGGCCCAGCCTGGGCTGCCCCGCGACGTTGCGGAAGAGGACCACCCCGTTGGCGTCCACCACGACCAGCGCCTCGAACCACCAGCCGGTCACGTTGGTCACGCGGCGGATGTTGAAGAAATCCAGCATGAAGCTGCCTTCGCGCTTGCGGTCCTCGCGCTCGAAGCGGAACAGGTAGCCCTTGCAGCCCGCCATCGCCAGGATGCAGCTGCGGATGCCGGGGTCGAGGTGCTCCAGGGCCAGCGCGGAGTACGGCGCGAGGCGCGCGACGATGTTGGGGTACGGGATCAGCGTCACGTTGCTGCCCTCGCGCGCATCGAAGCCCAGCCGGGGCAGTTCGCCCTCGCGGGTCTGGAAGGGGACGATCTTCCCGGCCGCGACCTCCGCCTGTTCGTAGCTCTCGAACGGCCGCGGCGCATCGGTGGCACCGTGCGGCAGCATGGTCGTGCAGGCGGTCAGCAGGAACGCGAGGCAGGCGCAGGCGGCGGAGCGGGCTTTCATGCTACCACTTTGGAAGCTGCCGGGCCAGGAGCAGTTGACGCGGGTCAACCGTTCGTCATCCCCGGATGGCGCGGACCTTGGTCCTTTTGTTCTACTTTCCCCGACGAACGGCAGACATGGCTGACCTCCGGTTACGAATCGAAGTCTTGTCCAGCTAGATTCCGTGAACTCCGTCACCGGGCGCCCTTGTCACTCCAGGACAATCGGCATACCTTTCGCAAGACGGATCACATCCGAACACAAGCCGTTGGGGACAGGATCGAATATGCGCTGGTTCAAAGGCTCGCTCCGTCAGAGCATCTATGGTCTCCTGGGCAACCCCGCGTTGCCCAGCGAATCCGTGCTGGACTCCGGCACCGAGGACATCCGCGAGGCGATGCTGTCCCTGCTGTCCGAAGCGGGCGGCCGGCAGTTCGCCAACGTCACGCGCCGCGTCCGCTACGCGAACGACATCCAGGGCCTGTGGTACCTGCGCGGCGACCTGCTCGCGGCGCTCGCCAGCGTGCACGGCGAAGCGGTGGCGCGCCAGAAGGTGCAGCGCGTGACGCGCATGTTCCAGGGCCTGCTGCCCGGCAGCCTCACCTCGCGTCCCAGCCCGCTGATGAACTGAGCGATCCCCACCCTCGCAACGAAGCGCGGCCCGGCCGCGCTTTTTTCATGCCTCAGTGGCCGTGGCCGTGCGCATGGCCCCAGAACACCAGCGCGTCGCGGCCCTCGGCGGCGAGCGTGACCTCCGCGCCGACAGGCAGGCAGACCTTGGTGGGGACGTGCCCGAACGGCAGCCCCGTGAGCACCGGCGCCTTGACCTGCGTGCGCAGCCAGTCGAACACCGTCTTCAGCTTGAAGCCCTTGTCGTGCGGCACCGGCAACCAGTTGGTGAAGTGGCCGAGCAGGATCGCCTTCTGCTTCTGCAGCACGCCGGTGTACAGCAGCTGCGTGAGCATGCGTTCGATGCGGTAAGGGTGCTCGCTGACGTCCTCCAGGAACAGGATGCCGCCCTTCACCTGCGGCATCCACGGCGTGCCCGCCAGCGCCGCGACCATCGCCAGGTTGCCGCCCCACAGCACGCCCTTGGCCTGCATGGGACGCGCGAAGCTCTCCGCCGCCGGCAGCTGCCAGCCCGTGCCTTCGCCCTGCCCGCTCGCCAGGTCTTCGAAGCAGGCCTGCATGATCTCGTCCGGCTCCGCTTCGACGCCGAAATCCTCGCCGACGGCCGGCCCCGACCAGGTGACGCGGCCGGTCTCGGCCAGCACCGCGTTCTGGAAGGCCGTGAAATCGCTCAGGCCCACGAACTTCATGCCGCGGTCGATGGCCTTCGCGACCTTCTTGTACGGGATCTGCGGCAGCAGGCGCGTGAGGCCGTAGCCGCCGCGCGTGATGATCGCGATGTCCGCGCCGCTCGCGGCTGCACGCTCGATCGCCGCCACGCGCGTGGCATCGTCGCCCGCGAAGCGCATGTGCGTGGAGAAGGCGGAAGGATCGAGTTCGACTTCGTGCCCGAGCGCCTTCAGCCGCGCGATGCCGCGCCGCAGCGCCGGCTTGTTGCGCACGGCGCTGGAGGGGGAAAAGATGTAGATGCGTTGCGTCACGCCCGGAAGTATCCCACTGCCTCGCGGGCGATCGCCTCGCCGTGCTCCTGCACGAAGTGCCCCGCCTGCGGCAGCACCAGCGGCTCGGGGCAGTTGCGGATCTGCGCGCGCAGCGCCTGCATCACCGGGACGCCGAGCACCGGGTCCTGAGCGCCCACGGCCATCATCGTGCGCCCGTCCCAGTGCTGCGCGAGGAAGTCGCGGGCCTGCCGCGAGACCGCGGCGCCGTCGGCCTCGGGATGGTCCGGCACCATGGGCGGGAAGGCCCGCAGCGCGGCGCGATGGCCCGCATCGGGAAATGGCGCGTCGTAGGCGGCGCACTCCGCGGGAGAGAGGTGCGGGTTGCCGCGGGCGAACAGGCGGCCGACGCCGAAGTCCGGGTTCTTCGCGCACATCTCGCGCCAGGCGAGGAAGCCCGGGCTGAGCGGCGCATCACCGGTGCCCAGCGCCGTGTTCATCACGAGCAGCCCCCGGTAACGCTCCGGATCCTCCATCGGCAGCGTCAGCCCGAGCAGCCCGCCCCAGTCCTGCACGACGAGCACGATGTTCCTCAGGTCCAGGCGCTCGACGAATTCCAGCAGCACCTGGCGGTGCCATTCGAAGCGGTGCGTCGCGTCGCGCTTCGGCTTGTCGCTCCTGCCGAAGCCGACCAGGTCCGGCGCCACGACACGGCCTCCCGCTTCGAGGAACACCGGGATCATGCGGCGGTACAGGTAGCTCCACGCGGGGTTGCCGTGCAGGCACAGCCACGTGAGCGGCGCATCGCGCGGGCCTTCGTCCAGGTAGTGCATGCGCAGGCCCGCGAGCGCAGGCAGGTCGCCCACGTAGTGCGGCGGCCAGGGATAGCCCGGGAGGTCGCCAAAGCGTTCGTCCGGCGTGCGCAGCGCGTCGTCGCGCAGGGGCTGGGCCTTCCTGCGGGTCTCCTGCCGGCGGGCGCGGAAGAACGTGGTGAGCAGCGCGCCGCAGTCCTGCGCCAGCACGCCGCCGGTGATCGCGGTCTGGTGATTCAGGCGCTGCTGCGCGAACAGGTCCAGGACGGAGCCGGCGGCGCCCGTCTTCGGATCGTCGGCACCGTACACGACGCGCGCGAGCCGTGCGTGCAGCATCGCACCGCTGCACATCGCGCAGGGTTCCAGGGTCACGTACAGCTCGCAGCCGTCGAGGCGGTAGTTGCCGAGTGCCTGCGCCGCTTCGCGCAAGGCGCGGATCTCGGCGTGCGCGGTCGGGTCGTGGCTGCCCACCGGGGCGTTGTGCCCGCGGCCGACGATGCGGTCGCCGTGCACGACGACGGCGCCCACGGGCACCTCGCCTGCCGCCAGCGCGAGCGACGCCTGTGCGAGCGCCTCGCGCATGAACCGCGCGTCGCGCTCGCCGCCCTGCGTCACTTGGGCTCTTCCGGCAGCGGGCGCGCCTGCTGCATCGCGCTTTCCGCCGCCTTCTGGAACTGCTGCACCTGCTGCTGCGGCGTGACCGCCGCCGGCGCACCGGTGGCCGCGGGTGCGCCCGCCGCCGTCAATTGCTTCTTCGCCAGCAGGCCGACGATCGCCACCACCACCAGCAGTCCCACGACTCCGAATGCCGCCTTCATCGCTTTCCCTCCATGCCGAGCCGCTGCATCCATGCGGCGAGTTCCCTCTCGTCCTCGCCGCCGGCCGCATACGCCGCGTGCAATGCCGCATGCGACTCGGGCCGGTGCTGGTTGAGCTTCAGCTTGCAGGCGCACTCCAGCACCTCCAGCTCGAAGCCCATGATCCCCGCGAGCAGCTTGTGTGCGAATTCCTCGCCGAGGCCGCGCCACTGCTCCGCGTACGGCGGCTCGTGGTCGGCTATCAGTTTCTTCAGCAAGGCGTCCTTCGCCACCGCGTCTTCCACCAGCCGTGCCTGCACCTTGCAGTGCACGGCCAGGTAGTTCCAGCTCGGCACGCGCTGGAGGTCGGGATAGACCTTCGGGGACAGGTAGGCGTGGGGGCCGAGGAAGGTGACCAGGGCCTGCGGCCGCGCCTGCAGGTAGCGCCAGTGCGGATTGGGTTTCGCGCAGTGCCCGAGCAGGACGAAGCGGCCTGCCCTCTCCTCGAGGTGGAGCGGCAGGTGCGTGACGAAGGGAAAGCCGGCGTCGTCCGTCGAGACCAGGCTCGCGAACGGGTGCTGCCGCATCAGCTCCGCGGCGACGGCGGGATCGGCGTTGCGGAACTGGGGCGGCTGGTACATGGCCGCATTGTGCCGCGCGGCCCCCGGCGCGTCGCCAGGAGCCGCGGCGCGCGTCTCACGCGCGCATCAACGCTGCATCATGTTCGCGCCGCCGGGCGACACGACGTTGGCGCCACCGGGGGCGATCACGTTGGCGCCGCCACCGGACACCACGCGGCCGCCATTCAGCGCGGGGTTGACGTTGCCGAAGTTGTTGCCGCCCGCGCCGGGACGCGCCGAGCCGGCGATGTTCTTGCCGAACGCGACCTTCACCTTGGACACGAGGTCGGGATAGCTGTTCCAGCGGCCGCCGCCGTAGCGGTGGATGTCGCATTCGCCGCTGCTGCCGGAGCCGTTCGGCGCGCGGCCCATGACTTCGGTGACCGCCTGCGTGACCCACGGGTCCTTGCAGGTACCGGCGCTTGCCGCGCCCGCGACGGCCAGCAGGCCGAGGGTGAACAACTTCTTCACTGCTCTCTCCAATGACGTCTCCGCAGGATCGCGGCTTCGCCCCTGCCGTGCGCAGGTGCCGACGCAATGTAACGAGGCGTGACGAAGCGGCCCTATCCGCCGGAAGGAGTATTCGCGCCGGGCGCGTGCTGCGCGGTGCCGACCGGCACGCGCAGCGTGAGGCGCGTGCCGCCTTCGGAACTCGCGACCTCGAGCTGCCCGTGCAGTTGCTGCGCCCGCAGCCGCATGTTGCGCATGCCGCGATGCGCCGTTCCCGCGAGCGCACCCTCGGCCGCGAAGCCGCAGCCGTCGTCCTCGATGCGCAGCACGAAGTCGCCGCCCTCCATCCCGCAGGCGAGGCGAAGCCGGGTGGCGCGCGAATGCTTCAGGACGTTGGTGACGGCCTCCTGCACGATGCGCAGGACCTGCAGCGAGGCGCTGGCCGAAGGCAGCGCCGCCACGTCGTCCATGCGCCACTCCAGGGCGACGCCGGAGGCGCGCAGGCGCGGCTCGAGGCGGTAGCGCAGGTTTCCCAGGGCGATCTGCAGGGAGTCCCGCTCCGGCTCCAGCGAATCGATGACGAGCCGCAGGTCGTCGATGCAATCGCGCAGGTGCCGCTCCACTTCCTGCGGGTCGGCTGCGCCGCGCTGCACGGCGTCCAGCGTCGTGATCAGCTGCGAGCCGATGCCGTCGTGCATGTCGCGCATCAGCCGGTCGCGCTCGGCGGCGACGGTCGCGTCGCGCTCCAGCGCGCGCAGCCGTTCGTGCGTGCGCTGCAGCTCGCCGGCGCGCTCCTGCACCCGCTGCTCCAGTTCCGCGTTCAGTGCGCGGGCATGGTCGTAGGTCCGGAAGTAGTTCTCGGCCATCGCGTAGACTAGCGCGCACAGCAGCAGCGGCGCGCCGTAGGCCATGCGGGCCGCGGGCCCGAAGGGCAGCACCTGGGCGGAGACGCCGAGGTCCGTCAGGCCCAGCAGCAGCGTGAGCACCAGGCCGCCGAGGATCACCCAGGGGCCGGCACTGCTCCGTGCGGGTCCCCGCAGGTGACGCAGCAGCAGCACGATCGCCCAGGCGCCCACCGCGGCGCACAGCAGGTACCAGGGCATGCGCACGGCACGCACCACCTGGGGGTCGAGCAAGGCGAAGACGGGCAGCGCCGCCAGGGCGGACGCCAGCAGCCCCCGCTCCACCCGCGCGGGCGGCAGGCCCGTGTAGCGCCGCATGAACATCCACGTCAGCACCACCACCAGTCCGAGGCTGCCCAGCACGAAGGCTTCCCAGACCGACGACGGCAGGCCCCGCACGTCGAGGCTGTAGTGGAAATTGCGCAGCGACCACACGAGCGCCAGCGCCGCGAACAGCCCGTAGATGCCCTCCTCCGGCCGGCGCAGCCACAACAGCAGCACCAGCACGCCGACGAACACCAGCGCCATGTTCAGCGCGCGCGGGAAGGTGACGCGCAAGGCGAGGTCCCGGTCGTAGACGGGCTCGACCACGGTCTGCGGCCCGAGGGTGACGGGCCCGAGCCCGCCGCGCAGGTTGGGCGCCACCCGCAGCCGGATCGCCACCTCGTTGCGCCCCGCGCGCAGCAGCTGCGGCGCGATCACGTTCAGCTGGGGCCGCCCCAGGGAGCGGCTGATCGCCCCCGTCATGGGTCCGCCGCCGACCGTCACGCCGTTGACGAGGAGCTGGTGCGTCGTCGCCACCGTGGGCAGGAAAGCCGCCCAGGTTTCCGCCGGCGCGGACGGCAGCTCGAACTCCGCGCGGTACCAGCCGTAGCCGGACTGGCCGGGGTTGCTGCGGTTCCAGTTGTCGGGGAGCGCGCGCAGCACCCAGCCCGCGCCGGCGGGCGGCGGCTCGCGTGCGTCGGACTTGAGGAACAGGGCCTGCGTGATCTCGATGCTGTGCGCGTCCACCGGCGGCTGCGCGAGCTGCACCATCGCCGCCGCCGCGCCGAGCGCGGCCAGCAGGAGCAGCAGCAAGGCGCCGGCGAGCCGGCTCACAGCTTCAGGAACCCGCGCTGCTGCGCGAGGTACACCGCGTGCTGGCGGGAGGTCGCCTCCAGCTTGCGGTAGATCTTCTGCACGTGCGACTTCACGGTGAGCGGCGAGATGTGGAGGTTTTCGCCGATCTCGGGGACGCTGCTGCCGCGCGCGATGGCTTCGAGGATGGTCATCTCGCGCGGCGACAAGGGCGACGGCTCGGCGGGCGCCGCCGGGACGGCCGCCGCCTCGGTGACCACGGGCGCGGCCGGCGCGGGCGCGCCGGACCCGGGGCGCAGCCGCACGAGCAGCAGGCGCGCGAGCGCGGGGCTGATGGGCGACTCGCCTGCCTGCAGCGCGTGGATGCTGGCGTTGAAGTCGTCGGCCAGGCTGTCCTTCAGCAGGTAGCCGGTGGCGCCGGCCTCGATCGCCTCGAAGAGGTTGCGCTCGCCCCCGAACACGGACACCACCATGATCGACGTGTGCGGGCTGGTGGCTCGGATGTGCCGGATCACGTCGAAGCCGCTGCCGTCCGGCAGGCCCAGGTCCACCAGCGCGACGTCGGGCGCCAGCTTGCCGACGGCCGCCATCGCGGCGAAGGCGCTGTCGAACTCCCCCACCAGCACCAGGCTGGAGTCGCGGGCCAGGTTCTCGCGGTAGCGCTGCGCGTGCAGCGCGTTGTCTTCCACGATGACGACGGAGGTGCGGATCGCCGCGCGGCCGGCGGGGTACTGCTGAATCACCGGATCACTCCCACTCGATCGTCGCCGGCGGCTTGCTGCTCACGTCGTAGGTGACGCGGTTGATCCCGCGCACCTCGTTGATGATGCGGCTGGACACCTTCTTCAGCAGCGCGTACGGCAGTTCCGCCCAGTCGGCGGTCATGAAGTCGCTGGTCTGCACGGCGCGCAGCGCCACCACGTAGTCGTAGGTGCGGCCGTCGCCCATCACGCCCACGCTCTTGACCGGCAGGAAGACGGTGAAAGCCTGGCTGGTGAGGTCGTACCAGGTCTTGCCGGTGTGCTCGTCGCGGAAGTTGCGCAGCTCCTGGATGAAGATGTCGTCCGCGCGCCGCAGCAGGTCGGCGTAATCCTTCTTCACCTCGCCGAGGATGCGCACGCCCAGGCCCGGGCCCGGGAAGGGATGGCGGTAGACCATCTCCGGCGGCAGGCCGAGCGCCACGCCCAGCTCGCGCACTTCGTCCTTGAACAGGTCGCGCAGCGGCTCCAGCAGCTTGAGCCCGAGCTGCTCCGGCAGCCCGCCCACGTTGTGGTGGCTCTTGATCGTGACGGCCTTCTTGCTCTTGGCGCCGCCCGACTCGATCACGTCCGGGTAGATCGTGCCCTGCGCCAGCCACGCGACGTGGCGCTGGTGCGTCTGCTTGATCTTCGCGGCTTCGGCCTTGAAGACGTCGACGAACAGGCCGCCGATGATCTTGCGCTTCTGCTCGGGGTCGCTCACGCCGGCGAGCTTGCCGAGGAACAGGTCGCTCGCGTCCACGCGCACCACCTTCGCGTGCAGCTTGCCGGCGAACATGTCCATGACCATGTCGCCCTCGTTCAGGCGCAGCAGGCCGTGGTCGACGAACACGCAGGTGAGCTGGTCGCCGATGGCGCGGTGGATCAGCGCCGCGGCCACGGAGGAATCGACGCCGCCGGACAGGCCGAGGATCACTTCCTCGTCGCCCACCTGCTGGCGGATCGCCTCCACGGCTTCGGCGATGTGGTCGCGCATCACCCAGTCCGGCTTCGCCTGGCAGATGCCCAGCACGAAGCGCTCCAGGATCGCGCGGCCCTGCACGGTGTGCGTGACCTCGGGGTGGAACTGCACGGCGTAGAAGCGGCGCGCCTCGTCCGCCATGCCGGCGATGGGGCAGCTTTCCGTCGACGCCATGAGCTTGAAGCCGGGCGGCATCTCCGCGACCTTGTCGCCGTGCGACATCCACACGTTCAGCATGCCGTGGCCTTCGGCCGTGGTGAAGTCCGCGATGTCGCGCAGCAGTTCCGTGTGGCCCCGCGCGCGAACCGCGGCGAAGCCGAACTCCCGCTTGTGGCCCGGCTCCACCTTGCCCCCCAGTTGCTGCGCCATGGTCTGCATGCCGTAGCAGATGCCCAGCACGGGCACGCCGAGCTCGAACACCGCCTGCGGCGCGCGGTCGGTGGACTCCTCGTAGACGCTGGCGTGGCTGCCGGAGAGGATCACGCCCTTGAGCTTGCCGTCGGCGGCGTATTCGCGCACCCAGGCGTCGGTGACGTCGCAGGGATGCACTTCGGAGTAGACGTGCGCCTCGCGCACGCGGCGGGCGATCAGCTGCGTGACCTGCGAGCCGAAGTCGAGGATGAGGATCTTGTCGTGTTGCATGTTCAGGCGTTCAGGGCAGGTCGGTGATCAGCGGATGGTCGATCTTCCGGCAGGCGCGCTGCAAGGCGCGGTCCATGGTCACCAGGGGGGCTTTGAGGTCGACCGCGACCTTGAGGTACGCGGCGTCGTAGGGCGTGAGCTCGAGCGACCGGGACCAGTTCCAGAACTCGAGGGGCGAGACGCGCAGGGGCGCGAGCGCCACGGGCAGGCGGCTCAGCAGGCGCAGCACGTGCTGGTGCACGCTCGGCGTGAACCGGCCACGCGCGAGCGCCTGGCCGGCCGCATGCAGGGCTTCGAGCGGGAAGATCGCCGCGCTGGTGGCGCTCTCCTCCTCGGTGATCACGCGCACGAGGGCCTGCGACACCTTGTCGCCGCCTTCGTCGGGAAAGACCCAGCTCGCGAAGGCCGAAGCGTCAACGACCAGCATCGTCGCCCTTGGGGTCGCGGGTCCACGCGTCGCCGCGCGCATCGCGGTCGCGCTTGTGGTCTTCCCAGAGTTCCTGGAAGGGCTCGCCGCGGCCGACCTTGGCGCGCAGGGCCTCGAGCTCCTGCGTGATCGCCTGGCGGCGCGCCTCGATGCTGGGCTGCTCCGTCTCCGGCTCCTTGATCAGCCGGATCACGCGCTTGCCGTGCCGCGTGAGCACGACTTCCTCGCCCTGCTCCACCGCGCGGATGAGCTCGGAGAGCTGGCTCTTGGCCTGGTGGATGGGAATCGTCTGCATATCTGGCTCGACTGCGGCGGGATCTGGCCAGATTTTAAGGGCGTGCAAGAAAAAAGGCCAGAAAATTCTGGCCTTTTTTGCCTTGCGACTCAGTCCGCCCGGTAGTTCGGCGCTTCCTTCGTGATCTGCACGTCGTGCACGTGGCTCTCGCGCATGCCGGCGGCCGTGATCTCGACGAACTCGGCGCGGTTGCGCATGTCCTCGATGTTGCCGCAGCCGCAGTAGCCCATCGCCGCGCGCACGCCGCCGGCGAGCTGGTAGACGATGGTGACCAGCGAGCCCTTGTACGGCACGCGGCCTTCGATGCCTTCGGGCACCAGCTTGTCCGCGTTCGGGTTGCCGGTGGTCGCTTCCTGGAAGTAGCGGTCGGCGCTGCCCTGCTGCATGGCGCCGATCGAGCCCATGCCGCGGTAGCTCTTGTAGCTGCGGCCCTGGTACAGGACGATCTCGCCGGGCGCCTCCTCGGTGCCGGCGAACATGCCGCCCATCATCACGGTGCTCGCGCCCGCGGCGATCGCCTTGGCGATGTCGCCGGAAAAGCGGATGCCGCCGTCCGCGATCAGCGGCACGCCGCTGCCGGCCAGCGCCGTGGCGACGTTGTCGATGGCGGTGATCTGCGGCACGCCCACGCCCGCGACGATGCGGGTGGTGCAGATGGAGCCCGGGCCGATGCCGACCTTCACGGCGTCGGCACCCGCGTCCGCCAGCGCGCGCGCGGCGGAACCGGTGGCGATGTTGCCGCCGATCACGTCCACCTGCGGGTAGTTCTGCTTCACCCAGCGCACGCGGTCGATCACGCCCTTGCTGTGGCCGTGGGCCGTGTCCACCACGATGGCGTCCACGCCGGCCTTCACCAGCGCCTCGACGCGTTCCTCGGTGCCCTCGCCCACGCCGACGGCGGCGCCGACGCGCAGCCGGCCGCTCGCGTCGCGCGCGGCGTTCGGGAAGCTGGTCTGCTTGGTGATGTCCTTGACGGTGATCAGGCCCTTGAGCGCGAACGCGTCGTCGATCACGAGCAGCCGTTCGAGCTTGTGCTTGTTCAGCAGCGCCTTGGCTTCCGCCGGGCTGGTGCCTTCGCGCACGGTGATCAGCTTCTCGCGCGGCGTCATGATCTGGCTCACCGGCACGTCGTAGCGCGTCTCGAAGCGCAGGTCCCGGCCGGTGACGATGCCCACCACCTTGCCCGCATCGAGCACGGGGAAGCCGGAGATCCCCAGCTGTTCCTGCAGCGCGATGACCTGGCGCACGGTGTGCTGCGGCGTGATCACGACGGGGTCGCGCAGCACGCCGGACTCGTAGCGCTTGACGCGCGCGACCTCCGCGGCCTGTTGCTGCGGGGTGAGGTTCTTGTGGACGATGCCCATGCCGCCTTCCTGCGCGATGGCGATCGCGAGGCGCGCCTCCGTCACCGTGTCCATCGCCGCGGACACCAGTGGCAGGTTCAGCTGGATGTTGCGCGAGAGCTGGGTTGCGAGGGAGGTGTCCTTGGGCAGGACCTGGGAGAACGCCGGCACCAGCAACACATCGTCGAAGGTGAGCGCTTTTCCGAGAAGGCGCATTCTGAAGGCTCCAAAAAAAGGATTGTACCCGCGTGCAATTTCGCACAGGCGGCCCGGGGCATGGCCGCAACGAAGAGGGATAGGCACTAGGGTCCGGGGGGGCCGCCGAGCTAAACTGAAACGCATGAATGCTGCCCGCCTCGCCCTGCTCGCCCTCGCCTGCTCCCTGCCCCTGGCCGCCACTGCGCAATGGCAGTGGGTGGACAAGAGTGGCCGCAAGGTCTACAGCGACCAGGCTCCGCCGGCGGACATCCCGGCGGACAAGATCCTGAAGGGCCCCAAGGGCATGGTGCCCGCGGCGGCCGCGCCCGTCGCCACCCCGGTGGTGGATACCGCGACCGCTCCCGCCGTTCCCAAGCTCTCCGGCAAGGACAAGACGCTCGAGGAGAAGAAGAAGCAGCTCCAGGCCGCCGACGCCGAGAAGAAGAAGGCCGAGGAGGCGCAACTCGCCGCCGCCCGCGCGGAGAACTGCGCCCGCGCCCGCAACGCCAAGACCACCTACGAGTCCGGCCAACGCATCGCGCGGGTCGACGCCAAGGGCGAACGCGTCTACGTCGAGGACGCCGAGCGTGCCGCCGAGATCAAGCGGCTCGGCGACCTGATCTCGCGCGACTGCGTTCAGTAACCCGGCTTCGCGCCCGGCCGCCGCTGCGCGAACAGGCCAGCGGCGCGGGAGCCCTGCTTGCGGAAACGCTCGCGCCGTGCCACCTTCGGGTCCACCTTGAGGTCGCGGTAGACCTCCACCCGGTCCCCGTCGCGCACCGGCTGCTGCCCGGCGCAGCGCCTCCCCCAGATCCCGACTTCCGGCACGGCCACGTCCGGTGCCGCAGCGCGCCAGCCGCTCGCGAGCACGGCGTCGCGCACCGTGGCGCCCTCGGGCAGGTCCACGGTCCACTCCAGCACCTCGCGGGGCGCGGGCGAATAGAGCACGGTCACGCGCGGCATGGCATCACCCGTAGATCTGCTCGGCGCGCTTGACGAAGGCGTCGACCAGGTTGCCCGCGATGCGGTCGAACACGGGACCCACCAGGGCCGCGAGCGCGGCGTTCTTGAACGCGTACTGCAGCTCCAGCGTCACCTTGCAGGCGCGCTGGCCGGCGTGCCCGAGCGGCTGGAACTTCCAGGTGCCATCGAGGTTGGAGAACGGCCCGTCGACGAGTTTCATGCGCACCTCGCGCCCCGGCAGGTGCGTGTTGCGGGTGGTGAAGGTCTGGCGGATGCCGGAGAAATGGATGCCGACCTCCGCCTTCATGCCGTCCGGCTCGAGCGCGATCACCGAGGAGCGGTCGCACCAGGGGAGGAATTCGCAGTACTTCGCCACGTCGGTCACCAGCGCGTACATCTCCTCGGCGCTGTACCAGATGAGGACGGACTTGTGGACGGATTTCATGGAGAATTGCGGGCCCGCGCGGGATTGTAGAGAGCCGCTGTCGGCCTCAACTGTCATCCTATGGCGCAAAAGAAAGAAACCTCCTCTCCCCGCATCGCCGAAAACAAGAAAGCCGCCTTCGACTACTTCTTCGAGGAGCGGCACGAGGCCGGCCTCGTGCTGCAAGGCTGGGAGGTCAAGGCGGCGCGCAACGGCAAGGCGCGCATCACGGAGGGCTACGTCGTCATCCGCGACGGCGAGCTGTTCCTGATCGGCTGCCACATCGACCCGCTGAAGACCGCGTCCACCCACGTCAATCCGGAAGCCGCCCGCACCCGCAAGCTCCTGATGCACAAGGACGAGATCCGCCGCCTGATCGGCAAGGTGGAACAGAAAGGCCACACGCTCGTGCCGCTCCAGTTGTACTGGAAGGCCGGCAAGGTGAAGGTCGAAATCGCGCTGGCCCGCGGCAAGGCCACGCACGACAAGCGCGAGACGATCAAGGACCGCGAAGGCAAGCGGGAAGTCGAGCGCGCCATGAAGGAACGGCACCGCTGATCCGGCCCGCGCCAGCCCGGCGGGAATAAACCGGCCCCGCCCCGCGTTCATCCGTCAAACCCATACACGGAGAACGCCATGCGCGCCCTTTCCCGCCTCGCCCCCCTCGCCTGCGCCGCCCTGCTCGCGGCCTGTTCGTCCATGCCCTGGTCGCGCGCGCCCGCGACCGTGGCCGACGGCGTCTTCGTCGGCCCGAACGGCATGACCCTCTACACCTTCGACCGCGACACCATGGGCGCGGGCAAGTCCGTGTGCAACGGTCCGTGCGCCACCGCCTGGCCGCCCCTGATGGCCAGCGCCGGCGACACCGGCAGCGGCGAATGGACCATCGTCACGCGCGACGACGGCAGCCGCCAGTGGGCCTATCGGGGCAAGCCCGTGTACTACTGGGCGCGCGACGCCAAGCCGGGGGACCGCACCGGCGACGGCTTCAACAACGCCTGGCGCCTGGCCCGTCCCTGAGCCATGCTGAAGCAGCTCCTGTCCTTCGCGCGCTGGGGGCGTCCCCGCTTCCTGGAGTCCGCGCCGGTGATGGATGCCTGCGTGGTCGAGGAAGTGCGGCAGGCGATGCGTGAACGCGTGCAGGAAGTGCCGGGCGCAGCCACGGCGCGCCTGATGGGAGCGATCGAGCGGGCGCCGGACCTCCAGGCGCTGTGGTTCCTTCGCTCTCCCCTGATGCAGGCCCTCGCCAAGGTACGGGGCGAGTTGGGAGCACGGGTGGCCCTGGCGGAACTCGATCTCCTGTTCCGCCAGGGCTGGCCCGACGCGCCGCTGTCGCGTTTTGCTGCGCTCGGGTAGGCTCGCGGCATGTCGTCCACGCAACCGAGCAGCCTCGTCGGCCACATCCCGGACCTGCGGCGCTATGCCCGCTCGCTCACGGGCGATGCCTGGGCGGCCGACGACCTGGTGCAGGACACGCTGGAGCGCGCCTGCCATCGCTGGCAGCTCTGGGCGGCGGGCAGCGACCTGCGCGCGTGGCTGTTCACGCTGATGCACAACCTGTTCGTCGACGGGGCGCGCCGTGCGGTGCGGCAGCAGGTGGCGCACCGGGTCGACGTGGACGACGTGGCGAACGAGCTGGCCGCTCCCGGCGGCGTGCCGGACCAGGCGCTGGACCTGCAGCGCTGCCTGCTGCGGCTGCCGGCCGAACAACGCGAGGTGCTGCTGCTGGTGACGCTGCAGGACCTGGGCTACGAGGAAGCGGCGCGCATCACGGGGGTGCCGATCGGCACCGTGATGTCGCGCCTGTCGCGGGCGCGCGCCCGGTTGCGGGACCTGATGGAGGGCAAGCCCGTGCCCGCCACGCCCTCCGCCCCGGCGCTGCGCCGACTGAAGTGATGGACATGAAGGAAGACACCCAACTGCTGCCCGGGGAGGCCGAATTGCACGCCTACGTCGATGGCCGACTCGACGCCGCCGCGCGGGCGGCGGTGGAAGGCCGGCTCGCGGTCGACCCCGAGGCCGCGGAGCGCGTGCGGGCGTGGCGCATGCAGCGCGACCTGCTGCGCGCGCTGCACGTCGACGTGCGCGACGAGCCCGTGCCCGAGCACCTGCTGCATGCCGCCGGCCAGCTGCAGCGGCGCAGCGTGCGCTTCGCGCAGTGGCAGCGCTGGGGCGGCATGGCGGCTTCCGTTCTGCTCGCGTTCGCGCTGGGCTGGGCGGGCCACGTGCAGTGGCAGGCCAGCGGCTTCGGCGCCGGCAATGCGCGCGGCACCGTCGCCTTCGCGCACCAGGCCGCGGTGGCGCACGTCGTGTACATGCCCGAAGTGCGGCACCCGGTGGAAGTCGAGGCCGCGCAGCAGCAGCACCTGGTGCAGTGGCTGTCCAAGCGGCTGAACCGGCCGCTGAAAGTGCCCAACCTCACCGCCAACGGCTACGAACTGGTGGGCGGCCGGCTCCTGCCCGGCGACGGCGGCGCCCGCGCGCAGTTCATGTTCCAGAACGCGGCCGGCGAACGCATCACCCTCTACATCGGCGCCGTCGACGGCGCGAAGCAGCGCGGCATGGAGGAAACCGCGTTCCGCTATGCCACGGAAGGCAGCGTGTCGACCTTCTACTGGGTGGACCAGGGCTTCGGCTACGCGCTGTCCGGACGCCTGCCGCGGCAGGGGCTGCTGTCGCTGGCGGACGCGGTCTACAAGCAGCTGTAGGAAGGTCCTGCGCGCATCGCTGGGGTTCCTTTGCCACCGGCACCCTACGTTCACGCCCCCTCACCTGTAGGCTGGCGGTGAGCGGAGCGAACCCCAGCGGTGCGCGCAGCGCCGTCCTTACCCGAGGTCCCGCAACGGGTGCGCGTGCCCCGGCCACGGGCTCGCGAAGAACGCCTGCACCATCTCCGGCGTGACGTCCTCGATGCGCGCCGGGTTCCAGCGCGGCGCATGGTCCTTGTCCACCGCCAGCGCGCGGATCCCTTCGAACGTCTCGCCCGCGGCCCCGGGCCGCAGGTGGAAGCAGTGCCGCACCATGTCGCGCTCCATCCGCAGGTCCGCGGCCAGCGTCATGTGCCGCGCGCGCCGCAGGTGTTCCAGCGTGACGTGCAGCATGAGCGGGGACCGCTTGCGCAGCACCGCCGCCGTCTCGCGCGCCCAGTCGGACGCGTCCGCCTCCAGCGCGCGGACGATCTCGCCTACCGTGCCCAGCCCGAAGAACCGGTCGATGCCGGCGCGGCGCGCCGCGAGATCGCTGGCCGGCCGGGCGGCCAGCTGCACCTGTTCGCGCAAGGCTTCGAAGCTCTCGCGGTCCGCGAGGCTGTCCCACGCGCGCGCGAGCTCCGCGGAAGGCAGCACGCCGTCCGCGAGGCGCACGGCGGCGGCATCGCCGCCGGTGATCAACTGTCCCGTGAGCGCGAGGTACTCGCCGATCCGCCCCGGGCAGCGCGCCAGGAACCAGCCGCCGCCCACGTCCGGGAACAGGCCGATGTTCGTCTCCGGCATGGCCATCTTCGTGCGCTCGGTCGCGATGCGCAGGCTGGCGTCGCTGCCGTGCGCCGAGATGCCCATGCCGCCGCCCATCACGATGCCGTCCATGAACACGACATACGGTTTCGGATAGCCGTGGATCAGGTGGTTGAGGGTGTATTCCTCGGTGAAGAAGTCCTCCAGCCGCGGGTCGCCCGCGAGCACCGCCTGGTGGAAGAAGCGGATGTCCCCGCCCGCGCAGAAAGCGCCGAAAGGTCCTTCCTTGCCCATGCCTCGCACGCCGACGCGCTCGATGCGCGGGTCGTCGCGCCAGGCGAGCAAGGCCGCCGTGAGGTCGCGGATCATCTCCAGCGACAGCGCATTGAGCGCCTTCGGTCGGTCCAGCGTGACCAGGCCCGCGGTGCCGCGCACTTCGGCCTGCACGTGACTCATATCCTCTGCCTCCATCCCACGAGTTCGTTGACCACCAGCGCCCCCACCACCAGCGCGCCGCCGGTGAGCACGGAAGGACGCGGCACTTCGTTCGCCCCCAGCCAGGCAAGCAGGATGCCGAAGATCACTTCCAGCAGCGCCAGCAGCGCGACCTCCGGCGCCTGCAGCACGCGCGCGCAGACCACGGCCAGCACGCAGGGGATCGCCAGCTGCACGAGCCCGAGCAGCGCCAGCAGCCCGAGGTCGTGCGACGTGGCCTGGAAAGGCAGCGCCAGCGGCAGCGTGGCCAGCGAAGAGAGGGCCGCGCCCACGAGCACGGCCGGAACCAGGTCCACCTGCGTGCCCTGCGCGTGCGCGCGCTGCGTCAGGGTCCAGTTCACGCCGCCCGCGATGGGCACGCACAGCGCCACCAGCGTGCCGGCGAAGCGGCCCGCCTCGATCTGCGTGCCGTACATGTAGGCGATGCCGGCACCCGCGACGAAGATGGCGAGCCAGGTGCGGCCGGGAATGCGGTGGCCGATGACGGCCCACGCGATCAGCGCCGTCAGGAAAGGGCCCAGCGCCATCGTCACGAGCACGCTGGCGACGCTCGTCATGGTGAGGGCCACCATGAAGGCGGTGAACATGATGCTCCAGCACACGCCGGACAGCCACAGGGGCCAGCCCGCGCGCCGGATCTTCGTGAACACCTCGCGCCCCTGGAAGAACGGCAGGATCACCAGCAGCGACACCACGGTGAAGAAGCTGCGCCAGAAGGTCACCTCGAAGCTGCGCGCGTGCTCCAGGTGCCGCGTGACCACGCCGGCGATGGACCACATGAGCGTCACGGCGACCATGAGGAACACCGCCTGTGTGTGGGTGAGTTTCATTGTTGTTCTGCCGGGGTCGGCTTCGCCGGACCCGGCCTGCGGGCGAAAGAAAAGGCGGGCACCGGGCCCGCCTCGCATCTTAAGCCGCTTCGCGCAGCGCACGCTTGCGCTCGTGCTCCTTGAGGAAGCGCTTGCGCAGGCGGATCGTCTGGGGCGTGATCTCCACCAGTTCGTCCTCCTCGATGAACTCCACGCCGTATTCCAGCGTGAGGTCGATCGGGGGCGTGATCTTGATCGCGTCTTCCTTGCCGGAGACGCGGAAGTTGGTCAGCTGCTTGGTGCGCGTCGCGTTCACGACCAGGTCGTTGTCGCGGTTGTGCACGCCGACGATCATGCCTTCGTAGACCTTGTCGTTCGGCTTCACGAACATGCGGCCGCGGTCGTCCAGCTTGCCCAGGGCGTAGGTGAAGATCTCGCCTTCGTCCATGGAGATCAGCACGCCGTTCTTGCGGCTGGCGATGTCGCCCTTGAACGGCTCGTAGCCGTCGAAGATGTTGGAGATCAGGCCCGAGCCGCGGGTCAGGTTCAGGAACTCGTTGGAGAAGCCGATCAGGCCCCGCGCGGGAATGCGGTACTCCAGGCGCACGCGGCCGCGGCCGTCGGGCTCCATGTTCACCAGCTCGCCCTTGCGCTCGCCGAGCGCCTGCATCACGCCGCCCTGGTGGCCTTCCTCGATGTCGGCCGTCACCAGCTCGATCGGCTCGTTGCGCACGCCGTCGATGTCCTTGAACACCACGCGCGGCTTGGAGACTGCCAGCTCGTAGCCCTCCCGGCGCATGTTCTCCAGCAGGATGGTCAGGTGCAGTTCGCCCCGGCCGCTGACTTCGAACACGCCTTCCTCGTCGGTCTCGCGCACGCGCAGGGCCACGTTGGACTGCAGTTCCTTCTGCAGGCGGTCCCAGAGCTGGCGGCTCGTCACGAACTTGCCTTCCTTGCCGGCGAACGGCGAGGTGTTGACGCAGAAGTTCATCGTCAGCGTCGGCTCGTCGATCTTCAGCATCGGCAGCGGCTGCGGGTTCGCCGGGTCGGTGACCGTCACGCCGATGCCGATGTCCTCGATGCCGTTGATCAGCACGATGTCGCCGGGGCCGGCTTCCTTGACCTGCACGCGCGTGAGGCCCTCGAAGGTCAGCACCTGGTTGATGCGGCCCTTGACCTGCTTGCCGTCCGGGCCTTCCATCACGAGGACGTCCATCGACGGACGGATCGTGCCCTGGTTGATGCGGCCCACGCCGATGCGGCCCACGAAGGTGGAGTAGTCCAGCGCGGAGATCTGCAGCTGCAGGGGCGCGGCGGCGTCGCCGGCGTGCTCCGGCACGTGCTTCAGGATCGTGTCGAACAGGGCGGACATGTCCGGGCCCCACTGGGCGCCGGCGTCGCCCTCTTCCATCGAAGACCAGCCGTTGATGCCCGAGGCGTAGACGACCGGGAAATCGAGCTGTTCGTCGGTGGCGCCGAGCTTGTCGAACAGGTCGAAGGCGGCGTTGATCACCTTGTCGGGGTTCGCGCCCGGCTTGTCGACCTTGTTCACGACCACGATCGGGCGCAGGCCCAGGGCCAGCGCCTTCTTGGTCACGAAGCGCGTCTGCGGCATCGGGCCTTCCTGCGCGTCGATCAGCAGCAGCACGCCGTCGACCATCGACAGGGCGCGCTCCACCTCGCCGCCGAAGTCCGCGTGGCCGGGCGTGTCGACGATGTTGATGTGGGTACCCTTCCAGCTCACGGCGCAGTTCTTGGCCAGGATGGTGATGCCGCGCTCGCGTTCGATGGCGTTGTTGTCCATCACGGTGTCCTGCACCTTCTCGTGCTCGGCGAAGGTGCCGGACTGGCGCAGCAGCTGGTCCACCATGGTGGTCTTGCCGTGGTCGACGTGGGCGATGATGGCGATGTTTCGGATTTGCGTCATACGTTCTCTGGCTCGGCCACGCCGAGGATTTGCTGGATTTCGATGGGGCTCAGCAGGCGGGAGGGGATCAGCTCCCCCGCCTTCACGTGAGCGGTGCCGAGGAGCGCACGCGGAGCGTCCCCGAAGACTGCGACCTGGGGGGCGTCGCGCCAGCCGCCGCGGCGGCGCAGCCCGCTGAGGAAGCGGGCTGCATCTTCCGTGCCCAGCGTGACCGGCACGTGGCCGGGCAGCAGGGCCTCCACCGGCAGCAGCCGGCCGATACGGTCAGACTCCGGCAGCGCCTCGAGTTCCGCCAGCGTCAGGCATTGCGAAACATCGAAGGGCCCCGTGGCAATTCTTCGCAGGGCGCGCAGGTGGGCGCCGCAGCCCAGCGCCTGGCCGATGTCCTCGCCCAGCGTCCGGATGTAGGTGCCCTTGCTGACCCTGGCCACGATCTTCAGGAGCGCGGGCTCGACGAGTTCCAGGCGGAGCTCGAACACGCGCACCTGCCGCGCCTCGCGTTCCACCTCGACGCCCGCGCGGGCGTACTCGTAGAGGGCCTTGCCGTCCTTCTTGAGCGCGCTGTGCATGGGCGGGACCTGGGCGATCCCGCCGGTGAACCGCGCCTGGACTTCCGCCAGCGTCCCGGGCGGGATCGCCGGCACGTCGCGCCGCTCGACCACCTCGCCTTCGCTGTCGCCGGACGCCGTGCGCACGCCCAGCCGGGCCAGCGCTTCATAGCTCTTGTCCGCGTCGAGGTGCAGCTGGCTGAACTTGGTCGCCGCGCCGAAGCACAGCGGCAGCACGCCGGTGGCCATCGGGTCGAGCGTGCCGGTGTGGCCGGCCTTCTCCGCCCGCAGCAGCCACTTGGCCTTCTGCAGCGCGTCGTTGCTGGACAAGCCCAGCGGTTTATCGAGCAGCAACACCCCATGCACAGGGCGCCGCTGCACCCTGGTGCGTGGCGCGTTCACGTGCTATTCGTCCTTGGAACGGGAAGAGACCGCCTTGGCGATCAGGGCGTTCATGTCGGCCGCGCGCTCGGTGGTGCGGTCGAAGTGGAAGTGCAGCGTGGGCACCGTGTGGATGTGGAGCCGCTTGAACAGGTGGTTGCGCAGGAAGCCGGCGGCCTGGTTGAGGGCCTCCTCGGTTTCCTGCGGGTCCCCCACGAGGATGCTGAAGAACACCTTGGCGTGCGCGTAGTCCGGCGTGACCTCCACGGCACTGACCGTGACCATGCCCACCCGCGGGTCCTTCAACTCGCGGGCGATCAGCTCCGTCAGGTCGCGCTGGATCTGGTCCGCGATCTGGTAGGAGCGATTGGGCTTGGTGGACTTCTTGGGCATGACTTTGCGCGATCTGAACTACCAACATCCGGACGCAGAAGACGCAGAGGTTTCGCAGAAGACGCAGAAGGAGCCAAGAAAGTCCTTCTGGAAGTTCTTTTGCGTCTTCTGCGTCACTTTTGCGCCTTCTGCGTCCGGTTGTTTGTCTTTGGCTGTCCGCCTTACAGCGTCCGCGCGATCTCCTTGACTTCGAAGAATTCGAGCTGGTCGCCTTCCTTGATGTCGTTGTAGTTCTTCAGCTTGATGCCGCACTCGAAGCCTTCCTTGACTTCGCGCACGTCGTCCTTCATCCGCTTGAGCGACTCGAGCTCGCCCGTGTAGACCACCACGTTGTCGCGCAGCAGGCGGAAGTGCGCGCTGCGGGTGACCGTGCCGGACGTGACGTAGCAGCCTGCCACCGTGCCGATCTTGGACGCCACGAAGACGGTGCGGATCTCGGCGGAGCCGATGACCTCTTCCCGCTTCTCGGGCGCCAGCATGCCGGACATGGCCGCCTTCAGTTCATCCACCGCGTCGTAGATGATGTTGTAGTAGCGCAGCTCGACCCCGTTGCCCTCGGCCAGCTTGCGCGCGCCGGCGTCGGCACGCACGTTGAAGCCGATGATGATGGCCTTGGAGGCGATCGCCAGGTTGACGTCCGATTCGCTGATGCCGCCGACGGCCGTGTAGACCATCTGCACCTTCACCTCTTCGTTCGACAGCTTCAGCAGCGACTGCGCCAGCGCTTCCTGCGAGCCCTGCACGTCCGCCTTCACGATGATCGGCAGCGTCTTCACCTCGCCGGCGGTCATGTCCGCGAACATGTTCTCCAGCTTGGCGGCCTGCTGCTTGGCGAGCTTCGTGTTGCGGAACTTGCCGGCACGGTAGGTCGCGATCTCGCGCGCACGGCGCTCGTCCGACATCACCATGAACTCGTCGCCGGCCTGCGGCACGTCGCTCAGGCCCTGGATCTCCACCGGGATGGAGGGACCCGCGGACTTGATGGTCTTGCCGTTCTCGTCCAGCATGGCGCGCACGCGGCCATAGGTCTGGCCTGCCAGCACCACGTCGCCGACCTTCAGCGTGCCGGACTGCACCAGCACCGTCGCGACCGGACCGCGGCCCTTGTCCAGCTGCGCTTCGATCACGAGGCCCTTGGCCATCGCGTCCACCGGCGCCTTCAGCTCCAGCACTTCGGCCTGCAGCAGCACCTGCTCCAGCAGGTCGTCGATGCCGGCACCGGTCTTGGCCGACACGCTCACGAAGGGCGAATCGCCGCCGTACTCTTCCGGCACGACTTCCTCGGCCACCAGTTCCTGCTTCACGCGGTCCGGGTTGGCATCGGGCTTGTCGATCTTGTTCACGGCCACCACGATCGGGACGCCGGCCGCCTTCGCGTGCTTCACGGCTTCCTTGGTCTGGGGCATGACGCCGTCATCGGCCGCCACCACCAGGATCACGATGTCCGTCGCCTGCGCACCGCGGGCACGCATGGCGGTGAACGCCTCGTGGCCGGGGGTGTCCAGGAAGGAGATCACGCCGCGCGGGGTCTCCACGTGGTACGCGCCGATGTGCTGCGTGATGCCGCCGGCTTCGCCCGCGGCGACCTTGGCGCGGCGGATGTAGTCCAGCAGCGAGGTCTTGCCGTGGTCGACGTGGCCCATGACGGTCACGACCGGCGCGCGCGGCAGCGCCTCGGCGGTGGCGCCGGACACTTCTTCCTCGGTGAACGCTTCCGGATCGTCCAGGGCGGCGGTCACCGCCTTGTGGCCCATTTCCTCGACCACGATCATGGCCGTGTCCTGGTCCAGCGACTGGTTGATCGTCACGAGCTGGCCCATCTTCATCAGGGTCTTGATCACCTCGGACGCCTTCACGGCCATCTTGTGCGCGAGTTCGGAGACGGTGATCGTCTCCGGCACGTGCACTTCGATGATGCGCTGCTCCACCGGTGCGGACTGCTGGTGGTCGTCGCGGTCGCCGCGGTGGTCGCCACGGCGCCCGCCACGGGGGCCGCCGCGCCACGAATTGCGGCCGACGCCGCCGGACGCATCGCCGCGGGTCTTGATTTCCTTCTTCTTGGCCGGATCGTTCGCCCAGCTGGAGGACAGCTTGGCGGACTTCACTTCCTTGCCGGCACCCGGGCCGGCGGGCGCGGGGGCGGCGCCGGGCGCGCCCGGACGGCCCGGCTGCGCCGGCGGCTTGTGCAGCGTGCCCTTGACGCCCGGCTTCGCGGGTTCCGGTGCCTTGGCGACCGGCTTCTCCGGCGCCTTGGCGACCAGCACCTTCTTGGGCGCGCTCATCATCGAGCGGATCGCGGCCGCTTCGGCTTCGGCCTTGCGGCGGCGTTCCTGCAGGTCCTTGGCGCGCTGGGCTTCCTCGTCGGCGCGTGCCTTCGATTCGGCGGCGGCCTTCTCGCGCGCTTCCGCGGCGGCCTTGTCGCGTGCTTCCTGCTGCGCCTTGGCGACGGCCTGCGCCGCTTCCTGTTCGGCGGCCTTGGCGGCGGTGGCGCCGGCCTGCTTGGCCTCGTACGCCTCCGCGCGCTCCTGCGCCTCGCGCTCCTTCTGGGCCTGCGCGGCACGGGCTTCTTCCTCGGCGCGCTGGCGCGCTTCGGCTTCCTCGCGCTCGCGGCGCTTGGCGGCCAGTTCTTCTTCCTGGCGGCGGATCAGTTCGGCCTGGTGGCGGGCTTCCTCTTCCCGGCGCGCCAGTTCAGCCTCGTCCGGGCCTTGCGGCGCGGGCGGCTGGGCGGCTTCCGGCGCCTCGACGACCGCGGTGTCGCTGCCTTCGTCGCGCTTGATGAAGGTGCGCTTCTTGCGCACTTCCACCTGGATGGTGCGGGCCTTGCCGGTCGCGTCCGCCTGCTTGATCTCGCTGGTGGACTTCTTCACCAGCGTGATCTTCTTGCGTTCGGGCGTGGCGGTGCCGTGGCTCGCCTGGAGGTGCCCCAGGAGCTTCTGCTTGTCGGCGTCGGTCAGGGAATCGGTCGGGCCCGATTTGGTGACGCCGGCGCTGCGGAGCTGCTCCAGCAGCGTCTCGGTCGATTTCTTGAGTTCGTTCGCGAACTCGGCGACGGTGGTGCTAGACATGTTCTGTTCGTCCCCCTCCCTTTATTCATGGGTCGCAGCAGCGGGCTGGTTGCTGAACCAGTGCTCGCGCGCCTTCATGATCAGGGCCTTGGCTTCATCGGCGGTCTGGCCGGTGATATCCGTGAGTTCGTCGACGGCCAGGTCGGCCAGGTCGTCGCGGGTGTGCACGCCGTTCTCGGCGAGCTTGGCAATGAGCTGCGGGTTCAGCCCGTCGAGGTCGCGCAGGTCCTGCGAGACTTCCTCGACGCTTTCCTCGCGCTGGATCTCCATCGTCAGGAGCGCGTCCTTGGCGCGGGTGCGCAGCTCGTTGACGGTGTCCTCGTCGAAGGATTCGATCTCCAGCATCTCGGAGATGGGCACGTAGGCCACTTCCTCCAGGCTGGTGAAGCCTTCCACGATCAGGATGTCGGCGATCTCCTCGTCGACGTCCAGCTTCTCCATGAACAGCGCGCGGATCGTGGACTGCTCCTCGGCCTGCTTCTGCGCCGACTCGTTCGCATCCATGATGTTGATCTTCCAGCCGGTCAGCTCGGAAGCCAGGCGCACGTTCTGGCCGCCGCGGCCGATGGCGATCGCGAGGTTCTCCTCGTCGACCACCACGTCCATCGCGTGCTTCTCCTCGTCCACGACGATGGAGGTCACGTTGGCGGGCGCCAGGGCGCCGATCACGAACTGCGCCGGGTCTTCCGACCACAGCACGATGTCCACGCGCTCGCCGGCGAGCTCGTTGGTCACCGCGTTCACGCGGGAGCCGCGCACGCCGACGCAGGTGCCGATGGGGTCGACGCGCTTGTCGTGCGAGACCACGGCGATCTTGGCGCGCGAACCGGGGTCGCGGGCGCAGCTCTTGATCTCCAGCAGGCCCTGCTCGATCTCCGGCACTTCCTGGCGGAAGAGCTCGATCATGAACTCGGGCGCCGCGCGCGACAGGATGATGGGCGCGCCGCGCAGCGTCAGGTCCACTTCCATGATCATGGCGCGGACGCGGTCGCCGTTGCGCAGGTTCTCCTTGGGGATCATCTCGGCGCGGCGCAGGCGTCCCTCGACGCGGCCGCTCTCGACGATGATGTCGCCCTTGTCCATGCGCTTGACGGTGCCCACGAAGATCTTGTCGCCGCGCGACATGAAGTCGTTCAGCAGCATCTCGCGCTCGGCGTCGCGGATCTTCTGCAGGATCACCTGCTTGGCGGCCATGGCGCCGATGCGGCCGATCGGCAGCGACTCGACGCCTTCCTCGATGTACTCGCCGGGCTCCACCTCGCCCTCGCCGCCCACGCGGTCCTTGGCGTCCATCAGCAGTTCCTCGGCGTCCGGGTTCTGCAGGCCCTGCTCGTCGGGCACGACCAGCCAGCGGCGGAAGGTCTCGTAGTCGCCCGTGTCGCGGTCGATGGCGACGCGGATGTCCACCTCGCCCTGGTACAGCTTCTTGGTGGCCTGGGCAAGGGCGGCTTCGACGGCGCCGAAGACCACGTCGCGCTCGACGTTCTTCTCGCGCGAGATGGCGTCCACCAGCATCAACAGTTCGCGATTCATTTCCCTTGCTCCTGAACCCCGGCGCGCTTGCGCCCCTTGAAATCCACAATCGGTGCCAGACGCGCCTCCTTCAGCTCGTCCAGCGTGAAACCCAGGACCTGCACCGGCGCAGGTTCCTTCTTCTTCTTCGAGACCTTCTGGCCCGGCTTGGGGGCCGGCTCGTCGCTCCAGCTCACCTGCCAGCCCCTGCCGTCGGCCGCCTGCTCCAGGGTGCCCCGGAACTTGCGGCGGTTGGCGGCGACCTGCCCGGCCGCTGCGGCACCCATGGGCGCCTTGAGCGTCACGTCGACGACTTCGCCCGCGTAGCGCTCGAAGTCGCGCTCGTTGCGCAACGGACGATCGATGCCGGGCGATGACACCTCGAGGCGCTTGTAGTCGACTTCCTCGACTTCCAGCGTGTACTGCAGCTGGCGCGTGACGCGCTCGCAGTCCTCCACGTTCACGAACTTCTCGTCACCGGGCTCCCACGGGAAGTCGATGGTGACGCGCAAGGTTCCTCCGGCGGAACGTTCGAGTTCCACCAGTTCGTAGCCGAGTCCGGCGACGGTTTGGGCGACGATGTCCTGCAGAGCCAAGTTCGTGAGTCGATCAGCCAAAAAAAACGGGCGGTTGGTACCCGCCCGTTTGGTCGTGAAGCCGGTATTGTAACGAGGATCGCCTTGTGCTGCAAGGCTCCACGGGCGGCGCGCGGCCCGTGGCGGGCGCGGATTTCCTAGCTGGCAGCCGCGCCGCGCTTTTCAAGTGCTCCCGCCCGCGTGCGGCGCGGGGCCGAAACTCAGCCGGATCCACGCCTGCACGAGGCTCACGCTCGCCACCATGCCCCACACCATGCCCGCGGCCATGCCGGCGAGGACGGCGGGCGCATCGCGCACCGCCTGCACCCAGCCCGCGAGCTCCAGGAACACGAGCGAGCCCGCCGCCATGCCCACCACCATCCACGCGGAGCAGACCACGTTCTGGCCCAGCCGGGCGCAGAGCTGGCGGCGGCAGCCTCGGCGCACGCGCGGCATCAGCGGCACGACCAGGAGCCCGCCGGCCAGCATGCCCACGTGGGCCAGCGGGAGCTGGCTCAGGTGCAAGGCCAGCATGCCGGCGAAGTCGGTCGGGCCGGAACACAGGGCGGCGAGCACCTGCAGGCCGCCGGACCGCGCATCCAGCGCCAGCCCGCCCCCCATGCCGAGGGCGCCGAGGAGCAGCATCCATTGCGGCGAGGTGAGCCCGCCGCGCGCGGGCCGCAGCCGCGAGAGCACCAGGAGCCCGGCGAGCACCAGCGCCACTCCCAGCGCCGTCCAGGCGAGCGCGGACACTTCACGCCTCCACCGGCTCGGCGAGCCGCTGCAGCACCCGCTCGTAGTCCGCGGGCGTGTCCAGGTCCGTGGTGAACCGGTCGTGGACGGCGTCGTGGTACCAGGTCTCCTCCGGGTACTGGGCGGCCAGCTTGCGGCAGCCGACCAGCCGCCGCCCCGCTGCGACCTCCGGCGCGTAGGCTGCGGCGAACACGATCGGATTGCCGCGCTGCCCCCCATGGCGCGGGATGACGATCGAGTGGTCCGCGTGGGCGGCGTAGGCGTCCATCAGCTCCGCGACGTCGGCCGCCGTCAGCAGGGGCAGGTCCCCCGGACAGACGAGGATGGCATCGGTGGCGCGCGCGAGAGCCGCGACGCCGGCCGCCACCGAGCGCATCTGTCCGTCCTCGTGCCGGAGGTTGGGCTGCAGCGTGACGGGCAGGTCCGCCAGCACCCGCATGACCTCGCGCGCCTGGTGGCCGGTGACGACCACGGCCTCCTGCACGCCCGCCGCGAGCACTGTGCGCACCGTGCGGCGCACGAGCGGCTCGCCCTGCACGGGCAGCAGCAGCTTGTTGGGGCCTCCCATGCGGGAGGACGAGCCCGCCGCCAGGACGACGGCGGAGAAGCGGAAGGCGGGATCGTTCATCGCAAGGCCTCCAGGAGTTCCGGCAGCACGGCCTCGATCGCGGCGAGGCTCGCGCCGGGGGCGTGCAGGTCGAGGTACGGCAGAGCCGCCTGCATGCCGCGGGCGAGCGGCGCGTAGCCGGGGAGCGCGGCGAGCGGGTTCAGCCACACGATGCGGCGCGCGCGCCGGCGCAGCGCGGCGAGCGCGGTCGCGAGCTGCTCCGGCTCGCCCGTGTCGTAGCCATCGCTCAGCACGAGCACCGCGGTGCGCGCATGCACCAGGCGGCGCGCGTGTTCGCGGTTGAACTGGGCCAGGCTCTCGCCGATGCGCGTGCCGCCGCCCCAGCCCTGCGCCAGCAGGTGCAGGCGCTCCTGCGCGCGCCACGGATCGGGGTCGCGCAAGGCGTCGGACACCGCGGTCACGCGCGTGTGGAAGATGAAGGTGTGGACGTCCGCCAGCTCGCCGCTCAGCGCGCGCGCCAGGCGCAGGTAGAAGAAGCTGTACGCGGCCATCGAGCGGCTCACGTCGAGCAGCAGCACGAGCCGCGGCCGCACGCGCCGCGGCGCCTTCCAGCACAGGTGGAAGGGCGTGCCGCCGCTGGCGATGCTCCGGCGGATCGTGGGCGCCAGCGCAAGGCGGTGCCCGCGGCGCGCACGCGCCTCGCGGCGCAGCTGCACATGCCGGAGCCGGCGCGCGAAGCGGCGCATCAACGCTTCGATCTCGAGGAGCTGCTCGCCCTCGTGCAGCTCGCGGAAATCGGCGGAGGCCAGCGATTCGGCAGGGCTCGCCGCGTCGCGCGGGCTCGCGCCCTCGCCGGCGCGCCGCCCGCCCTCCCCGCCCCGGGGCGACGGGACACCGGCGCCCACCTCCACGCTGCGCCGTTGCGGCGCGGCCCAGCGGTTGGCCGGAAGGAACCAGGCATCGAACAGGGCGTCGAAGCGCCGCCACTCGTCCGCGCGGCCGCACAGCAGGGCCTGCAGCGACCAGCGCAGCAGCCGGGGATCGAGCACGCCGACGAGGGCGGCCGTGCGCAGCACCTCCACGGCGTCGCCGGCGCCCAGCGCGAAACCGTTGGCGTGCAGGAAGCCGGGGAAGCCCGCGAGGCGTTCGCTCGCCCGCGCCTCCAGCGGCAAGGGCGCGAGATTCAACATGCGGCCGCCAGCCGGGCGACCGTCTCCCGCGGCAAGGCGGTGCGGTCGACCCGCGTCTTCACCAGCGCGCCCAGGGTCTCGAGGATGCGGTCGGTGCCGTCCCGGTCGATGGCGGTGATGCCCAGGCGCAGCAGGGCCGCGGTCCAGTCCAGGGTCTCCGCGATGCCCGGCTTCTTCTGCAGCTCGAGCCGCCGCACCGCCTGGACGAAGGCGACGATCTGCCGCGCGAGGCCGGGCGCCGCCTGCGGCGCCTTCATGCGCACGATCGCGAGCTCCTTCTCGTGGTCCGGGTACTCGATGTACTGGTAGAGGCAGCGGCGCCGCAGGGCGTCCGACAGTTCGCGCGTGCCGTTGGAGGTGATCACCACGTGCGGCCGGCTGGTCGCCCGCACCGTGCCCAGCTCCGGGATGGAGAGCTGGAAGTCGGACAGGAGCTCCAGCAGGTAGGCCTCGAAGGCCTCGTCGGCGCGGTCGACCTCGTCGATCAGCAGCACCGGCGGGTCCGCGCAGCTGATCGCCTCCAGCAGCGGCCGCCGCAGCAGGTAGCGCTCCGAGAAGATGTCCTTCTCCTTCTGGCCCAGGTCCCGCCCGTCGTCCTCCAGCAGCTTGATCGCGAGCAGCTGGCGCTGGTAGTTCCACTCGTACATCGCCGACTGCGCATCCAGCCCCTCGTAGCACTGCAGGCGGATCAGGCGCGCCTGCTGGATCGCGGCGAGCGCCTTCGCGACCTCGGTCTTGCCGACCCCGGCGTCGCCTTCGAGCAGCAGCGGCCGGCCGAGGTCCCGCATCAGGAGCAAGGCGGCGGCGAGCGCGGGCTCGGCGATGTAGCCGGCGGCCGCCAGCGCCTGCTGCAGTCGGGCCACTTCCTGCATGCGGCCACCCGTCATGCCCGCCGGGCGAAGAGCTGCTGGAACCAGCCGCGCACCATCGCCCACAGGAGGGCCAGGCCGTTGAGCTCGCGCGCGGGCTCCGCAGGCGCGGGCGCGGGGCGTGCCGCCTCGGGCTGCACCGACGGCAGGCGCTCGCGGAAGTTGGCGACGAACTGCTGCAGCACCTGGTCGGCCACGCCGGACATCAGGCGCCCGCCGAAGGTGGCGGCCTTGCCGCTGACCGACACCTCGCTGTTTCCCAGCAAGGTGCAGGACGCCGGGTCCACCGGCTCGATCCGCGCCTGCAGGTCCATGGACGCGCCGGACGTGCCGGTCGTGTCCGTGCCGCGCGCCATCAGCCGCAGCATGCGTGCCTCGGGATCGCAGGCGACGACCTCCACTTCGCCGCGGAACGCGAGGCTCGCCGGCCCCAGCTTCACCGTCACGGTGCCCTTGTAGTGCGTCGCGTCCACGCGCTCCGTGATGCGCGCGCCCGGCATGCAGCCGGCGACGGCCTCCACGTCCTGCAGCAGCGCCCACGCGGACGCGGCCGGCGCCGCCAGCGCATACGACTTCTCGAGCTGCACCTTCATGGCTCAGCCCTCGTGCCTGTCGATGCCGAGCGCGTGGCATTGCTGCCAGACCCGGAAGGCGCTGTGGGGCATGTCCATGTGCGTGACCCCGAGGTGCGCGAACGCATCGACCACCGCGTTGCTGATGCAGGGAATGCCGCCCACGTGAGGCGACTCCGCCACCCCCTTCGCGCCCAGCGGATGGTGCGGCGAAGGCGTCACCGTGTGGTCGGTCTCCCACTTCGGCGTCTCGACGGCCGTGGGCAGGAAGTAGTCCATGAGGCTGTTGCCCAGGTGGTTGCCGTTCTCGTCGAACGGCACCTGCTGCCCCAGCGCCACCGCGAAGGCCTCGGTGAGGCCGCCGTGGATCTGGCCCTCGATGATCATCGGGTTGATGCGCGTGCCGCAGTCGTCCAGCGCGTAGAAGCGCCGCACCTTCACCTCGCCGGTGAAGCGGTCGACGTCGACCACGCAGACGTAGGCGCCGAAGGGATACGTGAGGTTCGGCGGGTCGTAGTAGGCGACCGCGTTGAGGCCCTGCTCCATGCCTTCGGGCAGGTTGCCCTGGTGGGCGGCCATGCAGATCTCCTTCATGGTCTTCGCCTGGCCCGGGTTGCCCTTCACGGTGAAGCGGTCCACCTCCCAGTCGAGGTCGCCCTCGCCCACTTCCAGCAGGTGCGCGGCGATCTGGCGCGCCTTCTCCTTGATCTTGCGCGCCGCCTTGGCGGTGGCCGCGCCCGACACCGGCGTGGAGCGCGAACCCCAGGTCCCGGCGCCGTAGGGCGCCTTGTCCGTGTCGCCCTCCTCGACCACGATGTCGCTGGCCGGCAGGCCCAGTTCGGTCGCGATGATCTGCGCGTACGTCGTCGCGTGCCCCTGGCCCTGGCTCATGGTCCCGAGCCGGGCGATGACGCCGCCGGTGGGATGCACGCGGATCTCGCAGCTGTCGAACAGGCCGATGCCCAGGATGTCGCAGGCCTTGGTCGGGCCGGCGCCGACGATCTCCGTGAAGGTGGAGATGCCGATGCCCATCAGCTCGCCCTTCGCGCGCTTCTCCGCCTGCTCGCGCCGCAGCCCTTCGTAGTCCACCGCCGCGAGCACCTTCTCCAGCGCCGGGACGTAGTCGCCGCTGTCCAGCGTCCAGCCCAGGGACGTCGTGTACGGGAACTGCTCCTTCTGCACGAAGTTGCGCCGGCGGATCTCCGCCTTGTCGATGCCGAGCTTCTGCGCCAGCACGTCGATCATGCGTTCGATCAGGTACACCGCCTCCGTCACCCGCAGCGAGCAGCGGTAGGCGACGCCGCCCGGCGCCTTGTTGGTGTAGACCGCGTCGACCCGGCAATACGCGTTCGGGATCGCATAGGAACCGGTGCAGATGGAGAACAGCCCGGCCGGGAACTTCGTCGCCGACACGTGCGAGTTGAACGCGCCGTGGTCCGCCAGCGCCGTGAAGCGCAGGCCCTTGATGCGCCCGTCGGCGTCCGCCGCGAGCTCGCCGACGCCGTGGTAGTCCCGCGCGAACCCGGTGGTGGAGATGTTCTCGATGCGCGACTCGATCCACTTCACCGGCACCCCGGTGACGATGGAGGCCACGATCGCCACGACATAGCCTGGATACACCGGCACCTTGTTGCCGAAGCCGCCGCCGATGTCCCCGGCCACGACGCGGATCTTGCTCTCGGCGATGCCCGAGAGCATGGCCAGCACGGTCCGCACCAGGTGCGGCGCCTGCGTGGTCAGGTAGACCGTGAGGTTGCCGGTGGCCTTGTTGAACGAGGCGACGCAGCCGCAGGGCTCCAGCGGGCAGGGATGCACGCGCGGGTTCAGGATCTCCTCGCGCACGGTGACCGCCGCACCGGCGAAGGCCGCGTCGGCCGCCGCCTTGTCGCCCGCTTCCCAGGTGAAGATGTGGTTGGGATGCGTGCGCGGCCCGTGGCCCACTTCCTTCTTCTCGGCGATGTCCTCGCGGATGACGGGCGCGTCCGCGGCCATGGCCTTCTTCGGGTCGACGATGGCGGGCAGTTCCTCGTAGTCGACCTCCACCAGCGCGGCGCCGTCCGCGGCCGCGTAACGGTCGGTGGCCAGCACCATCGCGACTTCCTGCAGCTGGAAGCAGACCTTCCCGTCCGCCAGAACGGCCTGCACGTCGCCGCCGAGCGTCGGCATCCAGTGCAGGTTGACCGGTTTCAGGTCGTCGGCGGTGAGCACCGCCACGACGCCGGGACAGGCCAGAGCCTTGTCCTTGGCGATGCCGCGGATGCGCGCGTGCGCGTACGGGCTGCGCACCAGCGCGCCGAACAGCATGCCCGGCAGCTTCACGTCGTCCACGTAGCTGCCCTGCCCGCGGATGAAGCGGGCGTCTTCCTTGCGCAGGAGCGAGGTGCCCAGGCCCTGCAGCTTGTCTTCGCGTTCGCGGATCTCGGACAGGTCCATGGCAGCTCCTCAGGCCGGCTGGGCGGCCGCGAGCTTGCGCGCCGCCGCCTGCACCGCCTTGACGATGTTCTGGTAGCCCGTGCAGCGGCACAGGTTGCCGGAGATCCAGTAGCGGATCTCGTCCTCCGTGGGGTCCGGGTTCTCCTGCAGCAGCCGGTACGCGCGGGTGAGCATGCCCGGCGTGCAGAAGCCGCATTGCAGCCCGTGCTGTTCGTGGAACGCCTCCTGCAGCGCGTGCAGCACGCCGCCCTGCTCCAGGCCCTCGACGGTGAGCATCTGCGCGCCGTCGCACTGCACCGTGAGCATCGTGCAGGCCTTCACCGACATGCCGTCCACGTCCACCGTGCAGGCGCCGCAGTGCGAGGTCTCGCAGCCGATGTGCGGGCCGGTGTGCAGCAGCCGCTCGCGCAGCGTGTGGACCAGCAGTTCGCGCGGTTCCACCGCGACGTCGACGTCCTTGCCGTTCAGACGGAACGACACCACCTGTTTGTTCGCCATGTCCTGCTCCTTGGTGCTCAGGCCGCGCGCGAACGCGCACGCAGCAGGGCGCGACGGGTCATCTCGCCCGCCATCGCCCGCTTGTAGTCGGCGTCGCCGCGCTGGTCGGCGACGGGGTCGCAGATCTCCATGGCCAGTTGCGCCGCCTCCGTGAGGGCGGCCTCATCCAGCCGGCGGCCGACGAGGGCCTGCTCCGCATCCCGCGCCTTCAGCGGCGTGGCGCCGACGTTGGTCAGCGCGATGCTGGCGGCCGCGATGCGCTCGCCGTCCATGCGCAGGAGCACCGCGGCCGCCGCCGTGGCGAAGTCGCCGATCTTGCGCTTGAGCTTCTCGTAAGCCCAGCCCGTGCCCGGCGGCGGGATGGGCACCTCGATGCGCGTGAGCACCTCGCCGGGCTGCAGCGCGGTCATGTACGGTCCCTGGAAGAAGTCGGCCGCGGCCACCATGCGCTCGCCGCCCGCGCCCCGCACCGCGAACGCGGCATCCAGCGCCAGCATCAGCGCCGGGTGGTCGTTGCCGGGATCCCCGTGCGCGAGGTCGCCGCCGACCGTGCCGCGATAACGCACCTGCGGGTCGGCGATCGCGCGGGCGCCTTCCACCAGCAGCGGCACCTTCTCGGCCAGCAGCTTCGACCAGACGAGGTCGTTCTCGGTGGTCATGGCGCCGACGTGCAGGGCGCCGCCCACCTCCGCGATGCCCCGCAGGTCCGGGATGCGCCCCAGGTCCACCAGGTGCGCCGGCGCGGCGAAGCGCAGCTTCATCATGGGCAGCAGGCTGTGGCCGCCGGCCAGCGGCCGGGCGTCGTCGCCCAGGCGCACCAGCAGCGCGATCGCGTCGGCCAGGCTGGCGGGGGCGTGGTACTCGAAGGCACTGGGAATCACGTGCGTCTCCTCGTGCGGCCGGCAGGCCCGGGCGGAGGACTGTAGGCACGCCGCCGGTGCACGCGCGGACGGCGCAACCAACGGCGGTCCGGCTGCACGAACGGCAGCCGGGCTGCACGAACGGGGGGCGGAGGCTGCTACGGATGCGTGGGGATGCCGCCGGCGAGCCCCAGCTGCTCCAGCAGGTGCGGCGCGCTGGCGCGGGACACGGGGATGTCGACCGGCGTGCTGCCCATCATGCGCAGCATCAGGCGGCCGTCGTCGCGCACGATCTCGTCCACCTGCGCGAGGTTCACAATGTAGCTGCGGTGCACGCGCAGGAAGGCCTGCGGGTCGAGCCGGCTCTCCAGGTCGCCGATCGCCAGGTTGCAGAACTGTGCGCCCTGGGGCGTGTGCACCCAGGTGTAGTGGCCCTCGGACCGGATGAAGGACACCGCGGGCACGTCCACCAGCAGCACGCGGTTCTTCTTGATCGTCGGGATCTTGCGCAGGCGGCGGCGCTCGGAGCCGCGGGCCGGGTCGTCCTCGGCCTTGTGGCTCACCACCTCGGTGATGTCGTAGAAGACGAGCGTGTAGCCGGTGGTCGCGCCCTGGGCGTCGCCGATCTTGGACACCTTGATCAGCAGCACGCGGTCGGGGATGTTGATCATCAGCGCCATCGGCGGCGCGTTCATCACGGGGCATTCGGCCTGCCCGAGCAGGAACTTCAGCTTGGCGCGCGCGGCCTCGGGATGGAAGGACGTGACGATCTTGCCGAAGGGCAGCTTCTCCTGCACCGGCAGGCTGCGCCGCGCGAAGTCGTTCATGCCCACGACGCGCAGCTCGCGGTCGACGTTCACCACGCCCACGTCGAACCGCTCCAGCAGGTACAGCCAGGAGCTGGAGGGCGCAGCCGGCTCGGCGCCGTAGGGGCAGGTCTTCACGGAGGAAGCCAAGCTACTCCGATCGCCGGCGGCCCGCAAGCGCATTTGCGCGGTCCGGCCGGCTTGACTCCGCGCGCGAACGGTCCACCATCGCAGTCCCCCGTCCGAGGAGCCTGCCATGACCGAACCGCTGCGCCCGGACCCGACCTTCCACCCCTCGCCCCGCCTGGCGATGGAGGCCGAGCCCGAACATCTCTGCTACACCGCCCTGCTCTCGCCGGACCGCTCGCGGCCCGACGCGATCGCCGTCGTCGACGTCGACCCCGGCTCGCGCAAGTACGGCCAGGTCCTGACGAAGGTGGACCTGCCGAACAAGGGCGACGAGCTCCACCACTTCGGCTGGAACGCCTGCAGCTCGGCGCTGTCGCCGCTCACCGGCCACGCCTTCCTGCAGCGGCGCTACCTCATCGTGCCGGGCATGCGCTCCTCGCGCATCCACGTCTACGACACGCAGCCGGACCCGGCGCGGCCGAAGCTCGTCAAGACCATCGAGCCCGACGAGATCCTGCGCAAGACCGGCTACTCGCGCCCGCACACCGTGCACTGCGGGCCGGAAGGCATCTACGTCAGCACCCTCGGCGGCGCCGGCCCGGACGGCACGCAAGGGCCGCCCGGCATCTTCATCATGGACTGCCAGACCTTCGAGGTGCTGGGACGGTGGGAGATCGACCGCGGGCCCCAGAAGCTGCACTACGACTTCTGGTGGAACCTGCCGCGCGACTACATGGTGTCCAGCGAATGGGCGCTGCCGCCGCAGTTCGAGAACGGGATCGTCCCCGAGGACCTGCTGGGCAACAAGTACGGCCATGCCCTGCACTTCTGGGACCTGCGCGATCGCAAGCACGTGCAGACGATCGACCTGGGCGCGAACCACCAGATGGCGCTGGAAGTGCGGCCCGCGCACGAGCCCACCAGCGAGTACGGCTTCGTCGGCGTGGTCGTGGATACGACCAACCTGGAGGGTTCCATCTGGACCTGGTACCGCGAGAACGGCAAGTTCCACGCGCGCAAGACGATCACCATCCCGCCGGAACCCGCGAAGGCGGACGTCCTGCCCCCGCTGCTCAAGGGCTTCGGCGCGGTGCCGCCGCTGGTGAGCGACATCGACCTGTCGCTGGACGACAAGCACCTGTACGTGGCGTGCTGGGGCACGGGCGAGCTGCGTCGGTACGACGTGAGCGACCCGATGGAGCCGAAGCAGACCGGCAGCGTGCGCGTGGGCGGCATCGTGCAGCACGCACCGCATGCGAACGGCAAGCCTTTCGGCGGCGGGCCGCAGATGATCGAGATCAGCCGCGACGCGAAGCGCGTGTACTTCACCAACTCGCTGTACAGCAGCTGGGACACGCAGTTCTATCCGGAAGGCATCCCCGGCGTGCAGGCGATGTGCAACGCGAACGGCGGCTTCGCGCTGGACAAGGAGTTCTACGTGGACTTCGGCGCGGGCTACGGCGCGCACCAGGTGCGGCTGCAAGGCGGCGACTGCTCCACCGACTCGTTCTGCTACCCCTCGGCTTGAGCACCGCGGCCGCGCTCTGGGCCACCGTCGTCGCGCTCGGCCTCTACCACGGGCTCAGCCCCTCGATGGGCTGGCCGCTGGCGGTGGCCAACGGGCTGGCGGAGCGCCGAGGCGCGGCGGTGTTCCGCACGGTGCTGCCCCTGGGCGGCGGCCACTTCGCCGCGATGGCGGTGGTGCTCGTGCCGGTGGCCTTCCTCGGCTGGCTGGTGGAATGGAACCGGCCGATCCGCCTCGGCGCGGCCGGGCTCGTGCTGGCCTTCGGCCTGGCACGGCTCGCCTGGCGCCGGCATCCACGGGCGCTTGCGCGCATCGCGCCCAGCCGCCTCGCGTGGTGGTCCTTCCTGATGGCGACGGCGCACGGCGCCGGGCTGATGCTGGTGCCTTTCCTGCTGGGCCTGTGCGGGCCGGAAGATGCGGCGCACGCGCGCTTGCAGTCCGCCCTGGCCCGTTCCGACCTGGCAACGGCCTTGCTCGTGGCCGTGGTGCACACCGTCGCGATGATGGTCGCCGGCCTGTGCATGGCGTGGGCGGTCTACCGCTACCTGGGCCTGCAGTTCCTGCGCAAGGCGTGGTTCAACCTGGACCTGGCCTGGGCGGCGAGCCTGGTGCTGGCGGGTGGGGCGGGACTCTGGATGGCGCTGTGACCGTAGGCTGGGTTGCGCGGATGCGCACCCCAGCGTTGCGTCAAAGTGCTGGGGTTCGCTGGCGCGAAACCCAGCCTACGAAGCCGCAGCGACCAAGGCCTGCGTGTACGGATTGCGCGGCCGGCGCAGGACGTCTTCGACCGTCCCGGACTCCAGCACCTGCCCGTCCTTCATCACCAGCACGTCGTGCGCCATCGCCCAGATCACGTCCACGTCGTGGGTGATCAGCAGGTAGGACAGGCCGCGTTCGCGCTGCAGCCGCTGCAGCAGCTTCAGCACCTGCTTCTGGATGGTGACGTCCAGCGCGCTCGTGGGTTCGTCCAGCACCAGCAGCTGCGGCTCGACGATCAGCGCCCGCGCGATGGCGAGGCGCTGGCGCTGGCCGCCGGAAAACTCGTGCGGGTAGCGACCCAGCAGGCCCGGAAACTGCGCTTCGGTCAGTCCCACTTCCTCCAGCACGCGGTAGACGCGCTCCCGGCGCTGCTCCTCGGACAGCGACGGCTCGTGCACCAGCAGGCCTTCGCCGACGATCTCCTCCACCGTCATGCGCGGAGAGAGCGAGGAGAACGGGTCCTGGAACACCACCTGCACGAGGCGGCGGATCGCCCGGTTGTCCGCGCTGTCCGGCCCCCACTGCTTGCCCACCACCTGCAGCTCGCCTTCGTGCGGGATCAGGCCCAGCGCCGCGAGCGCCATCGTGGACTTGCCCGAGCCCGACTCGCCGACGATGCCGAGCGTGCCGCCGGTGGGCACCGCGAACTTCGCGCCCTGCACCGCGACGAAGGCACCCTTGCGGAACCAGCCCTTGAAGCCGGGGAGCGGCACCGGGTAGCTCACGCGCAGCGCGTCGGCCTGCATCATGGGTGCGGCGCCCGGCTGCGGGTCCTGCACGTCGCGGGCCGGGCGGCTCTCGATCAGCTTGCGGGTGTAAGGATGCTGCGGCTGCTCGAACACGGAGGCGACGGGGCCCTGCTCCACGAGGTGCCCGCCTTCCATGACGGCGACGCGGTCGGCGAAGCGCCGCACCAGGTTCAGGTCGTGCGTGATCAGCAGCACCGCCATGCCGGTCTGCCGCTGCAGGTTGGCCAGCAGCTCGAGGATCTGCTGGCGCAGCGTCACGTCGAGCGCCGTGGTCGGTTCGTCCGCCAGCAGCAGCCGCGGCCGGCAGGCCAGCGCCATGGCGATCATGGCGCGCTGGCGCTGCCCGCCGGAGAGCTGGTGGGGATAGGTGCCGGCGCGGCGCGCCGGCTCGGGAATGCCGGTGGCGGCCAGCGCCTCGATCGCGGCGTCCCACGCCTGCTTCGCCGACAGGCCCTGCTTCAGCTGCAGCACCTCGGCGATCTGGTCGCCAACCGTGTAGACCGGGTTCAGGGCCGTCATCGGCTCCTGGAAGATCATGGCGATGTCGTCGCCGCGGATGCCCAGGAGCTGGCGCTCGGAAGCCTGCAGCAGTTCGACGGGCTGCCCGCCCGGCTTGGCGGGAGCCAGGCGCGCCGACCCCGTGATGCGCGCGTTGTGCACGAGCCGCACCAGGCTCAGCGCCGTGACCGTCTTGCCGGAGCCGGATTCGCCGACCAGGGCCAGCTTCTCTCCAGGCGCGATGGCGAGGTCCACGCCGTGGACCACTTCCTTGCCGCCGAAGGCGACGCGGAGGTCCTTCACCTGCAGCAGCGGCGGCAACGCGTTCTTCTGTTCATGCATGTTCAGGAGCCCTCACCCCGCCCCTCTCCCAGAGGGAGAGGGTGAGAACCGTGCTTCGCACACATCATGTATCGGCCTTCCGCGGGTCGAGGGCATCGCGCAGCGCGTCGCCCATGAAGGTCAGCAGCAGCAGCGTGATCACCAGCACGGCGAACGTGGACAGCGAGATCCACCACGCGTCGATGTTGTTCTTGCCCTGCGACAGCAGCTCGCCGAGCGACGGCGTCCCCGGCGGCACGCCCAGGCCGAGGAAGTCCAGCGAGGTCAGCGCCAGGATGGACGCGCTCATGCGGAACGGCAGGAAGGTGATCACCGGGGTCATGCTGTTCGGCAGGATGTGCTTCCACATGATCCGGCCGTTGCCCACCCCGAGCGCCTTCGCGGCCCGCACGTAGTCCATCTGCCGGTTGCGCAGGAACTCGGCCCGCACGTACTGCGACAGCCCCATCCACCCGAACAGCGACAGCAGGATCAGCAGCAGCGCCACGCTCGGCGCGAAGATCGCGCTGAAGATGATCAGCAGGTACAGCTCCGGCATCGAGTCCCAGATCTCGATGAAGCGCTGGAACGCGAGGTCGGTCTTGCCGGCGAAGAAGCCCTGGATCGCCCCCGTGATCACGCCGATCACCACGCCGATGAAGGTCAGCGCCAGGCCGAACAGCACGCTCAGGCGGAACCCGTAGATCAACTGCGCCAGCAGGTCGCGGCCGCGGTCGTCGGTGCCGAGGTAGTTCTCGCGCGTCGGCGGCGACGGGTTCGGCGCCTTGGCGAAGTAGTTCAGCGTCTTGGAGCCGTAGGGGTTGGGCGGGTAGATGGCGAAGTTGCCGTCCTTGCCCAGCTGCTCGCGGATGAAGGGATCGAGGAAGTCGGTCTCGGTCGGGAAGTCGCCGCCGAAGGTGGTCTCCGGGTAGCTCTGGACCAGGGGGAAGTAGTAGTCCCCGTTGTAGCGGACCACGAGCGGCTTGTCGTTGGAGATCACCTCGGCGAAGAGGCTCAGGACGAACAGCACCAGGAACAGGACCAGGCTGACGAAGCCCAGCTTGTTGCGGCGGAACCGGCGCCAGGCCCGCATGCGCGGCGAGACGTGGACCGGGAGCACGACTGCCGCGGGCGCAGCCGCCATCGCGCCGCCGCCCTCGGTCTGGCCCACGGCGGCGGGGTCGGCCATCAGGGTGCGGTCAGTCGAATTTGACACGGGGGTCCACCCAGACGTACATCAGGTCGCTCAGGAGCTTGGTGAAGAGGCCGATCAGCGTGAAGAGGTACAGGGTCCCGAGCACCACGGGATAGTCCCGCCGGATCACGCTGTCGTAGCTGAGGAGCCCGAGGCCGTCGAGCGAGAACAGCGTCTCGATCAGCAGCGAGCCGGTGAAGAAGGCGCCGAGGAAGGCGGCCGGGAAGCCGGCGATGATGGGCATGAGCGCGTTGCGGAAGACGTGTTTCCACAGCACGCGGCGCTCGTCGAGGCCCTTGGCCCGCGCCGTCAGCACGTATTGCTTGCGGATCTCCTCCAGGAAGGAGTTCTTCGTGAGCATCGTCGTGACGGCGAAGCTGCCCACCACCATGGCGGTGACCGGCAGCGTGATGTGCCAGAGGTAGTCGACGATCTTGCCGCCCAGGCTCATCTCGTCCCAGTTCGACGAGGTCAGCCCGCGCAAGGGGAACCACCCGAGCTGCCCGCCGAAGATCACCAGCAGCGCCACCCCGAGCACGAAGCCGGGGATCGCATAGCCGATGAGGACCACCAGCGTCGACACGAGGTCGAAGCGCGAGCCGGCCCGCACCGCCTTGGCCACGCCGAGCGGCACCGCGATGAGGTAGCTGATGAAGAAGGTCCACAGCCCCAGGCTGATGGAAACCGGGAGCTTCTCGACGATCAGCTGCGACACGGCCTTGTTCTGGAAGAAGCTCTGGCCCAGGTCGAAGCGCGCGTACTGCCCGAGCATCTGGAAGAAGCGCTCGTGCGGCGGCTTGTCGAAGCCGTAGAGGGCCTTGATCTGTTCCAGCTTCTTCGTGTCGACGCCCTGCCCGCCGCGGTACGAGAAGGTGCCGCCCTCGGCACCCCCGCCGCCCGCGCCGGCGCGCGCCTCGGCGAAGTATTGCTCCACGGGGCCGCCGGGCACGAACTGCGTGACGACGAAGGTGACCAGCAGCACGCCCAGCAGCGTGGGCAGCATGAGCAGGAGGCGCTTGAGGATGTAGGCGGCCATCAGAGGTTCGCCTGCTGCGGCCGCGACCACCAGGTGTCGATCGCCCAGCCTTCGCCCTGGGAATACGGCGGCATGGAGGGCGTGGGCTGCAGGCGCCAGGCGTTGTAGGCGATGCGGTGGGTCGACGCGGACCACTGCGGGATGAGGAGGTGCGAGTGCATGATCACGCGTTCGAGGGCGCGGCAGGCGGGGAGGAATTCGGCCTTCGTGTGCGCGCCGGTCATCTTCGCCAGGATCGCGTCCACCGCCGGGCTCTTGATGCCGGTGTAGTTGCCCGAGTCCTCGATGTCCGCCGACTTGCTGCCGAAGAGGTCCACGTACTCCTGTCCGGGCGTGTGGGTGCCCTGGACGTTGAGGCTGATGATCTCGAACTGCTTCTTCTGCAGCCGTTCCTGGTACAGCGCGAAGTCCACCGGCCGGAAGTTCAGCGTGATCCCGAGCTTCTCCAGGTTGCGGATCCAGGGCGTGACCACCCGCGCGCCGCTTTCCTGGCTGTCCAGGTATTCCAGCACCAGGGGCTCGCCCTTCGCGTTGCGCAGCGCCCCGTCCTTCACTTCCCAGCCGGCCTGCCGCAGCAGCTCGCGCGCCTGCCGCAGGTTGTCGCGCAGCGAATGGCCGGGCCCGTCGGTGCGGGGCGGCTCGTAGGCCGGGCCGAACGCGGCCTCCGGCACCTTGCCGCGCCAGGGTTCCAGCAGCGCCAGTTCCTCGGGCGACGGGCTGCCGGACGACTTGCAGTCCGTGTTGCCGAACAGGCCCGTGACCCGCTGGTACGAGTTGTAGAACATCGTCCGGTTCATGTACTCGAAGTCCATCGCGAGGCCGAGCGCCTGGCGCACGCGCGGGTCCTGCAGCTTGGGCAGGCGGGAGTTCAGGAAGTAGCTCTGGAAGCCGGAGGGCAGCTTGTGCTGGAACTCGCCCTTGACAAGCTCGCCGCTGTTGAACTTGCGGCCGTTGACGCGGCGGGCCCAGTCCCCGGCGGAGAAGAACCGCATCATGTCGAACTCGCCGGCCTTGAGGGCCTCCAGGCGTGCCGTGGCGTCCTTGTAGATCTTGACGGTGATGCGGTCGAAGTTGGACGTGCCCTTGCGCACGTTCAGGTCGCGCGCCCAGTAGTTCGGGTCCCGCACGTAGGTGATGTCCCGCCCGAACTTGACCGGGCCGATCTTGTACGGGCCGCTGCCGATCGGGATGTCCATCACGACCTGGTCGAAGCGCTTGGCCTTGCCGTTCTCCATGCCCCACTTGCGGCTGAAGATCGGCAGGCCGCCGACCGTCAGCGGCAGTTCGCGGTTGTTCTTCTTGAAGCGGAAGCGCACCGTGCGCTCGTCCAGCACGTCCAGGCCCGCCACGTCGTCCAGCACCGTCTTGTACGCCGGCGAGGTGTACGGGCCGATGAGGATGTCGTAGGTGTGCTTCACGTCGGCCGCGAGCACGGGGTCCCCGTTCTGGAAGCGCGCTTCCTTGCGCAGGCGGAAGGTGGCGCTCAGGCCGTCGGCGGGCACCTCGACGTCCTCGGCCAGCAGGCCGTAGCCGGAGCCGACCTCGTCCGCGGCGCCGGCCAGCAGGCTGTCGAACATCAGCGCCGAGAGGTAGGCCGGCGGCGAGCCCTTGATCGTGAACGGGTTGTACTTGTCGAAGGTGGAATACCGCAGGTTGCTCACCAGCCGCAGCTCGCCGCCCTTGGGCGCCTGCGGATTGACGTAGCTGAAGTTGGGAAAGCCGGCGGGATACTTCAGGTCCCCCCAGAGCGCGTATCCGTGGGCGGCCCAGGCGGCCGGGCTCAGGATCGCGCAGGCCAGCAGTAGCGGCAAACCTCGCATGCGACAATTCTGCCGAGATTTTCTGGAAGAGAGACCCATGGGATTCCTGGCTGGCAAGAAATTGTTGATCACCGGCGTGCTGTCGAACCGGTCCATCGCCTACGGCATCGCCCGGGCCTGCCACGCGCAGGGCGCGGAGCTCGCCTTCAGCTACGTCGGCGACCGCTTCAAGGATCGGATCACGGAATTCGCGGCCGAGTTCAACTCGAAGCTGATCTTCGACTGCGATGTCGGCGACGACGCGCAGATCGCGAAGCTGTTCCAGGACCTGTCGGCCACCTGGCCCAAGTTCGACGGCTTCGTCCACAGCATCGGCTTCGCCCCACGCGAGGCGATCGCGGGCGACTTCCTGGAAGGCCTGTCCCGCGAGGCGTTCAAGGTGGCGCACGACATCAGCGCCTACAGCTTCCCGGCGATGGCCAAGGCCGCCCTGCCCTACATGAACGAGAAGGCGGCGCTCCTGACCCTGTCCTACCTGGGTTCGGTGCGCATCGTCCCGAACTACAACACCATGGGGCTGGCCAAGGCGTCGCTGGAAGCGTCCGTGCGCTACCTCGCCGGCGCGCTGGGGCCCAAGGGCATCCGGGTGAACGGCATCAGCGCCGGCCCCATCAAGACGCTGGCCGCCAGCGGCATCAAGGACTTCAGCAAGCTGCTGAACATCGTGGCGGAGACGGCGCCGATCCGCCGCAACGTGACGATCGAGGACGTGGGCAACGTGGCTGCGTTCCTCCTGAGCGACCTGGCCGGTGGCGTGACGGCGGAGATCACGTACGTGGACGGCGGGTTCAGCCACACGGCGATCGCGGCGGAATGAACAAAGGGCCGCTGGCGCGGCCCTTTCACTTCGGGAAGCCCTGCGCCCCCGCCTTCGCGGGGGTGACGTTCACTTGCCGTTCCCGCCCGCGTTCTCCTGCACGCAGTCCGCGTAATACCGCATCTTCCCGTCCGGCCCTTCCTCCGCCACCAGGCCGTGGATGTCCGTCTCGAAGCCGGGGCACTCCTGGTTGAACGCGCGGGCGAACTTCAGGTATTCGACGATCCGCTTGTTGAACACCTCGCCCGGGATCAGCAGCGGGATGCCGGGCGGGTAAGGCGTGATAAGCGCCGTGGTCACGCGGCCTTCCAGCTCGTCGATCTCCACCCGTTCCGTCTTGCGGTGGGCGATGTGCGCGAAGGCGTCGCTCGGCTTCATCGCCGGCTGCAGGTCGCTCAGGTAGATGTCCGTCGACAGCTTGGCGATGTCGTACTTGGCATACAGCTCGTGGACGTACTGGCACAGGTCCGCCAGCCCCATGCGCTCGTAGCGCGGGTACTGCTGGCAGAACTCGGGCAGGATGCGCCACATCGGCTGGTTCTTGGCGTAGTCGTCCTTGAACTGCTGCAGCGCCGTCAGCATGGTGTTCCAGCGGCCCTTGGTGATGCCGATGGTGAACATGATGAAGAAGCTGTAGAGGCCGGTCTTCTCCACGATCACCCCGTGCTCCGCCAGGAACTTCGTGACGATCGCGGCCGGGATGCCGGTCTTGGCGAACTTGCCGTTCAGGTCCAGGCCGGGCGTCACGATGGTGGACTTGATCGGGTCCAGCATGTTGAAGCCTTCGGCCAGGTTGCCGAAGCCGTGCCACTTGGCGGTGCGCGCCTCGCCCTTGATGATCCAGTCGTCGGCGCGGCCGATGCCCTGCTCCACGAGCTTGTCGGGGCCCCAGACCTTGAACCACCAGTCCTTGCCGTACTCCTGGTCCACCTTGCGCATGGCGCGGCGGAAGTCCAGGGCCTCGACGATGGACTCCTCCACCAGCGCGGTGCCGCCCGGCGGCTCCATCATGGCGGCCGCCACGTCGCAGCTCGCGATGATCGCGTACTGCGGGCTGGTGGACGTGTGCATCAGGAACGCTTCGTTGAACAGGTGCCGGTCCAGCTTGCGCTCCTTGGCGTCCTGCACCAGCACGTGGCTCGCCTGGCTGATGCCGGCCAGCAGCTTGTGGATGGACTGCGTCGCGTACACCACCGACTTCTTGGTGCGCTCCCGCTTCCGGCCCATGGCGTGGAAGCTGCCGTAGAACGGGTGGAAGGCGGCGTGCGGCAGCCAGGCCTCGTCGAAATGCAGCGCGTCGACGTAGCCGTCCAGGAGGTTCTTGATGGTCTCGGTGTTGTACAGGACGCCGTCGTAGGTCGACTGGGTCAGGGTCAGGATGCGCGGCTTGACCTTCTCCGGGTCCACGCCCTTGAGCAGCGGGTTGGCCTTGATCTTGGCCTTGATCGCCTCGGGCGAGAACTCGCTCTGCGGGATGGGCCCGATGATGCCGAAGTGGTTGCGGGTCGGCTTCAGGAAGACCGGGATCGCCCCGGTCATGATGATCGAGTGCAGGATCGACTTGTGGCAGTTGCGGTCCACCACCACGATGTCGCCCGGCGCCACCTGGTGGTGCCAGACCATCTTGTTGGACGTGCTGGTGCCGTTGGTGACGAAGAAGCAGTGGTCGGCATTGAAGATGCGGGCGGCGTTGCGCTCGCTGGCCGCCACCGGGCCGGTGTGGTCCAGGAGCTGGCCCAGTTCGTCCACGGCGTTGCACACGTCGGCGCGCAGCATGTTCTCGCCGAAGAACTGGTGGAACATCTGCCCGACCGGGCTCTTGAGGAAGGCGACGCCGCCGGAGTGGCCCGGGCAGTGCCAGGAGTAGGAGCCGTCCTCCGCGTAATCGAGCAGCGCCTTGAAGAACGGCGGCTGGATGCCTTCCAGGTAGCTGCGCGCCTCCCGGATGATGTGGCGGGCCATGAACTCCGGCGTGTCCTCGTAGGCGTGGATGAAGCCGTGCAGCTCCCGCAGGATGTCGTTGGGCAGGTGCTGGGAAGTCTTGGTCTCGCCGTAGATATAGATAGGCACTTCCGCGTTGCGGCGGCGGACCTCGGCGATGAAGTTGCGCAGGTTCAGGACAGCGGGGTCCAGGTCGGGGCCCTGCGTGAACTCCTCGTCGTCGATGGAGAGGATGAAGGCGCTGGCCCGGCTTTGCTGCTGCGCGAACTGCGACAGGTCGCCGTAGCTGGTGACGCCCAGGACCTCGAAGCCTTCGGCCTCGATCGCCTGCGCCAGGGCCCGGATGCCGAGGCCGGAGGTGTTCTCCGAGCGGTAGTCTTCGTCGATGATGACGATGGGGAAACGGAACTTCATGCGGGACGGTCCAGGGCGGCGAAAAAGCGAAACGAAGGGGCGAAGTGTATGAAATCCGCAGCGCCCGGAAGTTGCGTGCCTGAGGAATTCGCCCACAATCCGCTCAAAGGGGACTTATGGCTGACTGGACTTTCTGGTGGCTGCTGGCCGGCGCGGCCGTGGCCGTCGAATTGCTGACGGGCACTTTCTACCTCCTCATGCTGGGCATCGGCATGGCCGCGGGGGCACTCGCCGCGCACGCGGGTGCCTCGATGACCGCGCAGGTCGTCGCGGCCGCCATCGTCGGTGGCGGCGCGGTCGCGGGCTGGCACGTGGCGCGCCGCCGGCGCATCGTCGACGGCCTGCCCGGGAACAACATGGACTTCGACGCGGGCGAGCGGGTCCACGTGGACGCGTGGACGGCGGACAACACCTCCACCGTGCGCTACCGCGGCACCGTCTGGACGGCGGTGCCCGCCGGCGGCACGCCGCAGGGCACGGGTCCGCACTGCGTGCGCCAGGTCGACGGCAGCCGGCTCGTCGTCGAAAAGATCTGAGGAACAAGAGGAGAAGAAGAAATGGAAATCGCAGTCGTCCTGTTCGTCGTGGCGGTGATCTTCGTGGTCCGCTCGATCAAGGTCGTCCCCCAGCAGAACGCCTGGGTGGTGGAGCGCCTCGGGAAGTACCACGCGACCCTCACCCCCGGCCTGAACTTCCTGGTGCCTTTCGTGGACCGGGTCGCCTACAAGCACAGCCTGAAGGAGATCCCGCTGGACGTCCCCAGCCAGGTCTGCATCACGCGCGACAACACGCAGCTGCAGGTCGACGGCATCCTGTACTTCCAGGTCACCGACCCCACGCGGGCCAGCTACGGTTCTTCCAACTACGTCGTCGCCATCACCCAGCTGGCCCAGACCACGCTGCGCAGCGTGATCGGCAAGCTGGAACTGGACAAGACCTTCGAGGAACGCGACATCATCAACGCGCAGGTCGTGCAGGCGATCGACGAGGCGGCGCTGAACTGGGGCGTGAAGGTGCTGCGCTACGAGATCAAGGACCTGACGCCGCCCAAGGAGATCCTGCACGCGATGCAGCGGCAGATCACGGCGGAGCGGGAGAAGCGCGCGCTGATCGCGGCCTCCGAAGGCCGCCGCCAGGAGCAGATCAACATCGCCACCGGCGAGCGCGAGGCCTTCATCGCCCGCTCGGAGGGCGAGAAGCAGGCCGAGATCAACAAGGCGCAGGGCGAAGCCGCTGCCATCGTCGCGGTGGCCGACGCAACGGCGGACGCCATCCGCAAGGTGGCCGAGGCGATCCGCCAGCCGGGCGGCGAGCAGGCGGTGCAATTGAAGGTGGCCGAGCGGGCCGTCGATGCGTTCGGGAAGGTGGCCGAGGATTCCAGTACCACGCTGGTGATCCCGGCGAACATGAGCGAGGTGTCCGGCCTGATCGCTTCCGCGATGAAGATGATTACCGGGATGCGCGCGCCGGCCGGCAGCGCGGGGTCCCCTGTCGTTCCTCCTCCGCCCTCCCCTCAGCTCTCGTCCGAGTGGGGGCGCGAGGTCCGGTAGTCCTCCGGCGGGCGCGAGTTGCGGTAGCTGGAGTTCAGCGGGCTCGGGCGCGAGCGCAGCCCGCTGGGCAGCAGGTCCGAGAACAGCGAGCTCAGCTCGTCGACCTTCTCCCGCGCGACGGCCTCCCCCTGGTCCCGCGCCAGCAGCTGCATCACCTCCCCCCGCATGAACCACAGCGCCTGCAGGTCCGTGGCGTAGCGGATGCGCCGCGCGAGGCCCGCGGCGCGCTCGCCCGGGTCCTCGGACACGAGGGCCAGCATGGCTTCGCGGATCTGGTCCATCGAGGCGGCATCCTCGGCATGCGAGGCGCGCGTGGTGACGCTGAACATCGCGTAGATGCTGCTCCTCAGGTCTTTGGTCTTGAACCAGCGCATGGGGAATCCTTTCGAATCAGCCTTCTTGGGGGCGTGTGGTGCCGTTGAGGGGTTGCAAGTCGATCAGTTCGGCCGCCGCGAGGCCGGCCACGCGCGCCGGCACCGCCTGGGGGGCGGCGATGTCGGCGAGCCGTGCAAACGTGGAAAGCAGCGGCGTCTCGGAACGGGTGCCCTCGAGGCGGGGCACGCCGAACCTGACGCGCTGGCGCTGGTCCGCCGGGAGCTTGCCCAGCAGGCTGCGCGTGACCAGGATGGCGCCTTCGCGGCTGACGCGGGAAAGCTGCTCCGCGTGGTCGGCCGTGTCGCCGACCACGCGGAGTGCTCCCTCCCCCGTCGCTCCCACGACGCCCATCCATTCCTGTCCTTCGTCGATGCCGACGTTCATCGCCAGCTCGAGCTCCCAGCCCTTGCGCGCCTGCCAGCGCTGCGAGAGATGGCGCATGGCCTCGCGCGCCTGCTGCGCGGCGGCCAGGGCGTTCCAGAGGTGGCTGCCGCCCTCCTGGGGCAGGAAGTAGCAGACCAGCACCTCGCCGCCCTGGGGGCCGGCGCGGCCCTTGTGCTTGCGGAACACGCGATCGAGCTCGGCCCAGATCTCGTTCAGCAGCTCGAAATACTCCTGCGCCGTGAGCTTCACCCACAGGCCGCTGGCGTCTTCCAGCGTGCTCACGAGCACCGACACCGGCGTGATGACCGGCGCCGCCACGGGCCGCTGCGCCGGCACCGGCACCGCGACAGAGCCCGATTCATCCTGCGCCGCATAGGCGAACAGCACGCCTTCGCGGAACTGCACCGCGTACACGGTGCGGGCCGGCAGCCCGTTGCCGGCGGGGATCGCCGCCTGCATCAGCAGGCCGGCGTCGCCGCGGCTGGGCTCGTCGTAAAGGCGATGGAGGCGCGAGGCTTCGTCCGGGGGAAGGTCCCGGAACAAGGCCCCGGCGGTGGCGCCGCGCGCCTGCGCAACCCGGAGATGAAAGCGCAGGATCGCGTCGCCCCCCTTGGCGGGGTCCACCGAGAGCAACTGGCTGAAGATGCTGGTGCCCTGCACGCCGGCGCGCTGGGCGAGCGGCGAGCGGGCGTCGGAGCGGGTCTCGTCGTTCGACCAGGTGATGCGGAAGGCGTCGTTCACCAGGTAGGCGGGGTGTCCCAGCGGACCGGCCGGCAGGCTGAGGACGACCGAGGGAGCGTCGCCGCGCGTCGAGGCAGCCACCGCGGCGGCCACGGGCGTGACGGGCGCCGGCGGCACGGTGCCGGAACGCTGCGCGGGGGCGGCTGCGGGCGGATGGGCCGAGAGGTGTTCGGCGATGCGGGCGATGCTCCAGCCCTGCGACTTCAGGCGCTGGATCTCCTCGACCCGCGCGATGGTGTCGTCCGGGAAGAAGCCGATGCGAGGCGCAGCGCCGTGCTCCGGTCCCGGCGGCAGGACCTGGGGCCGCGGCACGAGGCCGCTGGCGATGTAGTTGTTGAGAGTGGCACGCGAGATGCCGGTCCTCTCGATGATTTCCTTGCTGGTGAGCAAGAACGCCTCGTCTGTCTAATATGGACGAGGTGGAATGTACAGATGGGGAATTGGACGGTCAATGCAGTTGCTTACCGTCTGTCTGGACATTGATACACAGACAAACCCTTAGAAGCGCACAAGTCATTGAATTTACATGACTTGAACTGTCTTGCTTAGGTGAGTAGACAGTGGCACCCATCGGTAGACTGCTTAGGTCGTGTGTCTACTCTGTCTAATTGACTGTCCAAGTGTCTGTCCAAGCATCTGGACAGACATACCGGCTGCATCTTCGCTGTCTGTCCCAGGCAACAAAAAACCCGCCGGAGGCGGGTCGTTTGTTCTGCTGGCGGAGAGGGCGGGATTCGAACCCGCGGTGGGCTATTAACCCACACACGCTTTCCAGGCGTGCGACTTAAACCGCTCATCCACCTCTCCAGCAGAGCCCGCGATTGTAGCTCACGCCGTGGCGACCGCCCGCCTCGCTTCCTGAGGATTCGCCAACATCGACAGCAGCAGGTTCACGTCCGCGGGCTTGACCATGTGGAAATCGAAGCCCGCCTGGGCCGAGCGGGTGCGGCTTTCCGCCTCGCCGTACCCGGTGAGCGCGATCAGCAGGGCCTCGCGCGACTCCTCCAGGCTGCGCAGCCCGTGCGCCACCTCGAAGCCGTTCATGCCCGGCAGGCCGATGTCCAGGAGCACCACGTGCGGCTTGAACTCCCGCGCGATGGCGAGCGCCTCCTGGCCGTCGTGCGCCATGCGGACCTCGAAGCCTTCCATTTCCAGCAGCGTCAGCAGCGTCTCGGCGGAGGCCTGCAGGTCGTCGACGACCAGGATGCGGGACGCACCGGCGGGCATGGATGGGCTGTGGTGGCTCACCGCCGGCAGCGGCTCCGCGGGGTCCGACGCCACGCTGGCGGGAAGCGCCAGGCAGACCTGGGCGCCCTTCCCCAGCCCTTCGCTGGCCGCCCAGACGCGGCCGCCGTGCAGTTCCACGAGGTGCTTCACCAGGGTCAGGCCGATGCCCAGGCCGCCCTGCGAGCGGTCCAGGGACTGGTCCGCCTGCGCGAACAGGTCGAACATGTGCGGAAGGAACTCGGGCGCGATGCCGGCGCCCTCGTCCTTCACCGCGATCTCCAGTTCGCCCTCCTGGTACTTCGCCTCCAGCCCGATGCGGCTGCGGATCGGGGAGAACTTGCTCGCGTTGTTGATCAGGTTGGAGAGCACCTGCGACAGGCGCACCGAGTCGCCTTCCAGTTCGATGGTCTCCTTGGGCAGGATCACGTCCAGCACCTGCTCGCGGGCGCCGAGGCGGGGCGAACTCGCCTCCACCGAGCGCTCGATCAGCGTCGACAGGTGCAGCTTCTCCGGCTTGACGGCCACCTTGCCCTGCACGATGCGCGAGACGTCCAGCAGGTCGTCGATGAGGCGCGCCATGTGGTCGGCCTGGCGGCCGATCACGTCGCGGGCCCAGGCCAGCTTGGGCGGCAGTTCCTCCGCGCTGGCCAGGATGTGCACCGCGTTGCGGATCGGGGCCAGCGGGTTGCGCAGCTCGTGGGCCAGCATGGCCAGGAACTCGTTCTTGCGCCGGTCCGCCTCCTGCACCGCGGAATACAGGCGCGCGTTCTCCATGGCGATGGACGCGCGGCTGGTGAATTCGCGCATCAGGGCGATGCGGGTCGAATCGAACTGGGCGGCCGGCCCCAGCAGGACCAGCGCGCCGCGGATCTCGTCCCCCGCCAGCATCGGGCAGATGGCGCCGACGCGGCCGTCCTTCTGCCACAGGTTGAACTGGCGCGTGCGGATCACCTGGTCGGCGGCCTCGCGCAGCTCCGCCGTGAAGATCTCGTGGTCGTCCGCGCGCGGCGCCGGATGCATCTCCAGCCGGCGCACGCCGCCCTCCTTGTCCGGGATGCCCAGCACGGCCCGCTCCGCGAGCATCGGCACGCACAGCTGCAGCACCGCGGCGATGGTGTCGTCCAGGTTCAGCGAGCGCGACAGGGTGCGGCTCGCCTCGGCCAGGAAGTCGGCGCGGTGGATCGCGTCCTCGGCCGCCGCCCGGGCGGCCTCCGAACGCGCCAGCTCCTCGCGCTGCACCGCCTGCTTCTGCAGCTGGCGGTTCATGCGGAACAGCTCGACGAACACCCGCACCTTGGAGCGCAGCACCTCCGGCACCACCGGCGACGGGATGTAGTCCACCGCCCCCAGCGCGTAGCCGCGCCGGGCCTGGAGCTCGTCGACGTACGCCGTGATGAAGACGATGGGCGTCTGGGCCGACTTCTTGTACTGCCGGATCAGGCTCGCCGTCTCCAGCCCGTCGATGTCGGGCATGTTGACGTCGAGCAGGATGACCGCGAACTCCATGTCCAGGATGTACTTCAGCGCCTCCTGGCCGGACCGGGCACTGACGATGTTCTGGTCGAGCTCGTCCAGGATCGTCCGGAAGACGACGTGCTTCTCCGGGAGGTCGTCCACCACGAGGATGTTGACCTTCTCGGCAGCCTCCGGCGCGCTCGCAGCGCTGGTCGTCAATGGGCTCTCCTTACTGCTGCAACCACGCGCGCAGCACCGCCAGCAGGTCCGGCGTGTTCACCGGCTTGGCCAGGTAGTCCCAGGCCCCTGCCTCGATGCACTTCTCGCGGTCTCCCTTCATGGCTTTCGCCGTCACGGCGATCATAGGCAGATTCCGGCCCTGCGGGAGCTTGCGGATCTCCTTCATCGTCGCCATGCCGTCCATCTCCGGCATCATGATGTCCATCAGCACGACCTGGATCCCCGGGTCGTTGGCCACCCGGTTGATCGCCTCGCGGCCGTTGTCGGCCCAGACGATGTCCATGCCGTGCTCTTCCAGGACGGTCGCCAGCGCGAAGATGTTGCGCATGTCGTCGTCGACGATCAGCACCCGCTTGCCGGCGAGCGGCTTGGCGGTCTCGTAGACCATGTCGATGACGTTGCGCTTGGCCTCCGGCAGGCGCGCCAGGCTGCGGTGCAGCGCGATCAGCGCGGCGTCGAACAGGCGGGCGCCGCCGTGCACCTCCTGCACGGTGATGCCCTCGTCGGAGTGCCAGGCGTGGCGGGCGCCGTTGTCACCGCGGTAGAGGACGAGCGGCACCGGCCCGATGTTGGCCTGGGCCGCGACCTGCCGGCGGTACTCGCGCGGGTCGAGCCCGCCGAAGCCGTCCTCCAGCACCACGGCGTCGAAGCGCCCGTCGTCCAGCGCCTGCAGCAGCTGGGCGCCGGAAGCGACCACCGTCACGTCCACCTGCTCGCCTTCGAGCTGCGCGAGCAGCTCGTTGCGGGCCACCTGGTCGTCCAGCGCCACCAGCAGGCTCTTCTCGTGGCGGGAGACGTAGGCGTGCAGCTTGTCCAGCATGCCGTCCAGCACTTCCTTGGAGCGGATCGGCTTCTCCAGGAAGGCCAGCGCGCCGGACTTGAAGGCCCGGTCCTTGCTGTCGTCGGTGGAGATCACGCAGACCGGCACGTGGCGCAGGTCCAGGTCGTGCTTGATGCGATCGAGCACGCGCCAGCCCGCCATGTCGGGCAGGTGCATGTCCAGCGTCACGGCCGCGGGCTTGTGCTGGCTGGCCAGGGTCAGCGCGCCGGCGCCGACCGTGCTCACCAGGCCCTTGAAGCCCTTGGCACGGGCGGCATCCAGCAGGAAGCGGGCGAAGGCGAGGTCGTTCTCCACGATCAGCAGCACCTGGTCGCCCCCGTGGATGTTGTCGCGGTCGTCGTTCGCGACGTTGTCCGCGGCGACCTCCTCGTTCTCCACCGGCGCCTCGATGGCGACGTCCGTGACCTCCTCCGCGGCGCCCGGCGAAGGCTGCTGCGGCGGCGGCAGGCGCTTGGCGACCGGGGCGATCGTCGGCTCGGAGCGGTAGTCGGGACCGCCGCGGCGCGCCGTGCGCGTGGCCATGTAGACCAGCGGCAGGTACAGCGTGAAGGTGGAGCCCTGCCCCGGCGCGGACACCAGGCGGATCTCGCCGCCCAGCAGCTTCGAGAGCTCGCGGGAGATCGCCAGGCCCAGGCCCGTGCCGCCGTACTTGCGGCTGGTGGAGCCGTCGGCCTGCTGGAAGGCCTCGAAGATGATCTGCTGCTTGTCCGGCGAGATGCCGATGCCGGTGTCCGACACCGAGAAGGCGATCACCTGCTGGGCGCGGCCCAGGTCCTCGTTGTCGTTGCTCCAGCCCGCGAACACCTCCTCGATGGAGAGCGTCACGTGGCCCTGGTGGGTGAACTTGAAGGCGTTGGACAGCAGGTTCTTCAGGATCTGCTGCAGGCGCTTGGCGTCCGTGACCATGGAGGCCGGCAGGTTGAGGCCGCTGCGGACGGTGAAGTCCACGTTCTTGGCTTCCGCGACGTGGCGGAAGGTGCGCTCCACGTACAGCTGCAGGTCCGACAGGCGCAGCTCGTTGACGTCCACGACCACCGTGCCGGACTCGATCTTGGACAGGTCCAGGATGTCGTTGATCAGCATCAGCAGGTCGTTGCCGGACGAGTGGATCGTCTTGGCGAACTCCACCTGCTTGGGCGTGAGGTTGCCTTCCGGGTTCTTGCACAGCTGGTCGGACAGGATCAGCAGCGAGTTCAGCGGCGTGCGCAGCTCGTGCGACATGTTGGCCAGGAACTCGGACTTGTACTTGGAGGTCAGGGCCAGCTGCTTGGCCTTGTTCTCCAGCTCCTGCCGGGCCTGTTCCACTTCCGCGTTCTTGCGCTCCACCTCCTGGTTCTGGTGCGCGAGCAGGCGGGCCTTCTCCTGCAGCTCCTCGTTGGTCTGCTGCAGTTCTTCCTGGCGGGACTGGAGTTCCTGCGCGAGCGACTGCGACTGCGCCAGCAGGTCCTCGGTCCGCATGTTGGCCTCGATCGTGTTGATCACGATGCCGATCGATTCCGTCAGCTGGTCCAGGAAGGCCTGGTGGGTCGGGTTGAAGCGCTCGACCGAGGCCAGCTCGATCACGCCGCGCACCTGGCCTTCGAAGATGATCGGCAGCACCAGCACGTTCAGCGGCGTCGACTCCGTCAGGCCGGACACGATCTTCAGCGTCTCCGGGAAGCTGGAGGTCAGCGTGATCTTCTTCTTGTCGAAGGCCGCCTGGCCGACGAGGCCCTGCCCCAGGTCGACTTCCTTGCCATAGGCGCCGTGGCCGTCCGAGGCGTACGACGCCATCAGGCGCAGCTTGGGCTGTTCCTGGCTGTAGCGCAGCACGTAGAACTCCGCCTGCTGCGCGCCCACCACGGGTGCCAGCTCGGACAGGATCAGGTGGCCCACCGCGACCAGGTCGCGCTGGCCCTGCAGCATCCGCGAGAACTTGGCCAGGTTGGTCTTCAGCCAGTCCTGCTCCGTGTTCACCTGCGTGGTGTCGCGCAGGTTGCGGATCATCTCGTTGATCGTGTCCTTCAGCGCGGCCACTTCGCCCTGCGCCTCCACGGTGATGGAGCGGGTCAGGTCGCCCTGCGTCACGGCGGTCGCCACTTCGGCGATGGCTCGCACCTGCGTCGTCAGGTTGGCGGCCAGCTGGTTCACGTTCTCCGTCAGGCCCTTCCAGGTACCGGCGGCGCCCGGCACCTTGGCCTGCCCGCCCAGCTTGCCTTCCACGCCCACTTCGCGCGCCACGGTGGTCACCTGGTCGGCGAAGGTCGCGAGCGTGTCGGTCATGGAGTTGATCGTGTCGGCCAGCGAAGCGATCTCGCCCTTGGCTTCCACGGTCAGCTTCTGCTCCAGGTCGCCGTTGGCCACGGCCGTCACCACCTTGGCGATGCCGCGCACCTGGGACGTCAGGTTGCCGGCCATGAAGTTCACGTTGTCCGTGAGGTCCTTCCAGGTGCCGGCCACGCCCTGCACGTAGGCCTGGCCGCCCAGCTTGCCCTCGGTGCCCACCTCCCGCGCGACGCGGGTCACTTCGGAAGCGAACGAGGAGAGCTGGTCCACCATGGTGTTGATGGTGATCTTCAGTTCCGAGATCTCGCCCTTGACGTCCACGGTGATCTTCTTGGACAGGTCGCCGGCCGCCACGGCCTTGGTCACGTCGGCGATGTTCCGCACCTGCGAGGTCAGGTTGCCGGCCATGAAGTTCACGTTGTCCGTGAGGTCCTTCCAGGTGCCGGCCACGCCCTGCACGTAAGCCTGGCCGCCCAGCTTGCCTTCGGTACCCACCTCGCGGGCGACGCGGGTCACTTCGGAGGCGAACGAACGGAGCTGGTCCACCATCGTGTTGATGGTGTTCTTCAGCTCCAGGATCTCGCCCTTCACGTCCACGGTGATCTTCTTGGACAGGTCGCCCGCCGCCACGGCGGTCGTCACGTCGGCGATGTTCCGCACCTGCGCCGTCAGGTTGCCGGCCATGGAGTTCACGGAGTCGGTCAGGTCCTTCCACGTGCCGGCCACGCCCTGCACGTCGGCCTGGCCACCCAGCTTGCCTTCGGTACCCACTTCCCGCGCCACGCGCGTCACTTCCGAAGCGAAGGATCGGAGCTGGTCCACCATCGTGTTGATGGTGTTCTTCAGCTCCAGGATTTCGCCCTTCACGTCCACGGTGATCTTCTTCGAGAGGTCACCGGCGGCCACGGCCTTGGTCACGTCGGCGATGTTCCGCACCTGGGCGGTCAGGTTGCCGGCCATGGAGTTCACGTTGTCCGTGAGGTCCTTCCAGGTGCCGGCGACGCCCTGCACTTCCGCCTGGCCGCCCAGCTTGCCTTCGGTACCCACCTCCCGGGCCACCCGGGTCACTTCGGAGGCGAACGAACGGAGCTGGTCCACCATCGTGTTGATGGTGTTCTTCAGCTCCAGGATCTCGCCCTTCACGTCCACGGTGATCTTCTTGGACAGGTCGCCGGCCGCCACGGCCTTCGTCACGTCCGCGATGTTCCGCACCTGCGCCGTCAGGTTGCCGGCCATGGAGTTCACGGAGTCGGTCAGGTCCTTCCACGTGCCCGCCACGCCCTGCACGTCGGCCTGGCCGCCCAGCTTGCCTTCCGTACCCACTTCGCGCGCCACGCGCGTCACCTCGGAGGCGAACGAGGAGAGCTGGTCCACCATGGTGTTGATGGTGTTCTTCAGCTCCAGGATCTCGCCCTTCACGTCCACGGTTATCTTCTTGGACAGGTCGCCCGCCGCCACCGCCTTCGTCACGTCGGCGATGTTCCGCACCTGCGAGGTCAGGTTGCCGGCCATGAAGTTCACGGACTCGGTCAGGTCCTTCCAGGTACCGGCGACGCCCTGCACGTCCGCCTGGCCGCCCAGCTTGCCTTCGGTACCCACTTCCCGCGCCACGCGGGTCACTTCCGAGGCGAACGAGGAGAGCTGGTCCACCATCGTGTTGATGGTGTTCTTCAGTTCCAGGATCTCGCCCTTCACCTCCACGGTGATCTTCTTGGAGAGATCACCGGCCGCCACGGCGGTCGTCACGTCGGCGATGTTCCGCACCTGGGCCGTCAGGTTGCCGGCCATGGAGTTCACGTTGTCCGTGAGCTCCTTCCAGGTGCCGGCCACGCCCTGCACGTCGGCCTGGCCACCCAGCTTGCCTTCGGTACCCACTTCGCGGGCCACGCGGGTCACTTCCGAAGCGAAGGATCGGAGCTGGTCCACCATCGTGTTGATGGTGTTCTTCAGCTCCAGGATCTCGCCCTTCACGTCCACCGTGATCTTCTTCGAGAGGTCACCGGCGGCCACAGCCTTGGTCACGTCGGCAATGTTCCGCACCTGGGCCGTCAGGTTGCCGGCCATGGAGTTCACGGAGTCCGTGAGGTCCTTCCAGGTCCCCGCCACGCCCTGCACGTCGGCCTGGCCGCCCAGCTTGCCTTCCGTACCCACTTCGCGCGCCACGCGGGTCACTTCCGAAGCGAAGGATCGGAGCTGGTCCACCATCGTGTTGATGGTGTTCTTCAGCTCCAGGATCTCGCCCTTCACGTCCACGGTGATCTTCTTGGAGAGGTCGCCGGCGGCCACGGCCTTGGTCACGTCGGCGATGTTCCGCACCTGCGAGGTCAGGTTGCCGGCCATGAAGTTCACGGACTCGGTCAGGTCCTTCCAGGTGCCGGCCACGCCCTGCACGTCGGCCTGGCCGCCCAGCTTGCCTTCGGTACCCACTTCGCGGGCCACGCGCGTCACTTCCGAAGCGAACGAACGCAGCTGGTCCACCATCGTGTTGATGGTGTTCTTCAGCTCCAGGATCTCGCCCTTCACGTCCACGGTGATCTTCTTGGAGAGGTCGCCCGCCGCCACGGCCTTCGTCACTTCCGCGATGTTCCGCACCTGCGCCGTCAGGTTGCCGGCCATGGAGTTCACGGAGTCGGTCAGGTCCTTCCACGTGCCCGCCACGCCCTGCACTTCCGCCTGGCCGCCCAGCTTGCCTTCCGTGCCCACCTCGCGCGCCACGCGCGTCACTTCGGCGGAGAAGGTGCCGAGCTGCTGCACCATCTTGTTGATGGTCATGGCCGTCCGCAGGAACTCGCCTTCCAGCGCGCGGCCGTCGGCCTCGAGCGCCATGGACTTCGAGAGGTCGCCCTGCGCCACGGCGCCGATCACGCGCGCCACTTCGGACGTCGGGTGCACCAGGTCGCCGATGAGGGAGTTGATCGATTCGGCGGAGTCGCGCCAGAAGCCGTCGCTGCTGGGCATGGAGGCGCGCTCCTTCAGCTTGCCCTCCTTGCCGACCACGCGCGAGAGGCGCGCGAGCTCCTGCGACATGCGCACGTTCTGCGCCACGACTTCGTTGAAGGCATCGGCGACCTTGCCGAACAGGCCGGTCCAGTCGTGCGGCAGTTCCGCATGCGAATTGCCCTTGCGCAGCTCGGTGATGCTGGCCAGGAGCGTCTTGGTCCGCTCGTTCACCAGTTCGACTTCGTCGAGCAGGCCGTTGACCGCGGCCACGTTCTCCTGCCAGAAGCCGGTGAGCTTGTCGTCGGCCACGCGCCGGCCGGCCTTCGCGCCGCTGTGCGGCCCGGCCGAGACGGACTTCAGCTTGTTGCTGGAGCGCGCCGTCTGCGACGACAGCTCGTTGAATTCGGCGGCGATCTTGCCGTACAGGCCGTCCCACTCCGTGGGCAGCGTCACCCCTTGCTCGCCGCGGCGGAAGGCCGACAAGGCCTTCAGCACGAGTTTCAGATCCCCATCGCGGTGCTCAGCGGCAGGCGGTTTCGCCAGAACTTCCATGTGATTCCCCATTCGTAAGCATCTGTTGACACGTCAACAGAGCTTGGGAGGGTACTGTCTTCCCAAAGAGCCTTCAACACGACAGGAAGTGTGCATCGCCCGCAAACCCAGTACTGGCGCGGGTTGTAGGAGCGCTCCCACAGGAAAAGCACCGCAGAGCCTACATGGCGCGAGCGGGGAAGCGACGCTTTTGCATCAATGCACCGGAAACGAAAAGGCCGCCCGGAGGCGGCCTTTTCGGATACGCGGTGTTACCGCGGATCAGCAGCTTACAGCGGCGTCTTCTTGCCGTCGACGTACTTGTACAGCGTGGTCGCGGCGTTCTTCAGCTCGCCGTTCGGCTCGAAGGCGATGTTGGCGGTGACGCCCTTGTAGTTCGCCTTCTTCAGCATGGGGATGTACTTCTTCGGGTCGATCGAGTTCGCGCGCTTCATCGCGTCGACCAGCACGAAGGTCGCGTCGTAGGTGTACGGGCTGTACACCTGGAACTGGTTGGGGTACTTCTTGTCGTACTTTTCCTTCCAGGCCGTGCCGCCGGGCATCTTGGCGATGGACGCGCCGCCTTCGGCGCAGATCACGTTGCCCAGCGTCTTGGCGCCCGCGGAGAGCTTGGCGATCTCGGACGTGCAGATGCCGTCGCCGCCGAAGTACTTCACGTTGGTCATGCCCAGCTGCTCCATCTGGCGGAGCATCGGGCCGGCCTGGGGGTCCATGCCGCCGTAGAAGATGGCGTCGGGGTTCTTGGCCTTGATGGCGGTCAGGATCGCCATGAAGTCCGTCGCCTTGTCGTTCGTGAACTGCTCGTCGACGACCTGCATGCCCTTGGACACGGCGGTCTTCTTGAACACTTCGGCGACGCCCTGGCCGTAGGCCGTGCGGTCGTCGATGATGGCAACCTTCTTCAGCTTCAGCTTGTCGGCCGCGTGCAGGGCCAGCGCAGCGCCCAGGGCGTTGTCGTTGGCGATGATGCGGTAGGTCGTGTCGTAGGCGGGTTTGGTCAGGGCCGGGTTGGTGGCCGCGCCGGTGACGTGCGGGATGCCGCAGTCGTTGTAGACCTTGGAGGCGGGGATGGTCGTGCCGGAGTTCAGGTGGCCCACCACGCCGGCGACCTTCGCGTCGCACAGCTTCTGCGCGGCGGCGGTGCCCTGCTTCGGATCGGCCGCGTCGTCTTCGGCCTGGATCTCGAACTTGACCTTCTTGCCGCCGATGGTGACGCCCTGGGCGTTCAGGTCCTCGATGGCCATGCGGACGCCGTTCTCGTTGTCCTTGCCGTAGTGCGCCTGCGGGCCCGACAGCGGTGCGACGTGACCGATCTTGACGACCTGGTCCTGGGCGGCGGCCATGCCGCACACCGCGGCGATGGCCATCGCGGCCGTCAATTTCAGCTTGAATTGCATAGGGAAACCTCCGGATTGGGTAATGGGTTGAGGTCCGTTGTTCTTGCTCAACGGGCGCGAACATATCGCAATTTCCGAGCCCGAACCATAGGGATTGGTTCTAGGCGTCAGCGAATCGCGACCATCGCGCCGCCAAGCGAGCGCGCAGCCCCCGTTGCCTCAAACGCCGCTGCCGCCGCTGCGTTGACGGGACTGCATCTCTTCCGCGACAGCCTGCGACACGATCTCGCGCACGAGGTCCTCCACGCGCTCGCGCAGCAGCGGCGCGAGCGCACTGGTCTGCTCGAGGACCACGGTGGCGATCTCCTCGCGCAGGCGCCGCTCGAGGACGAGGTCCACGCGGCGCAGCACGCGCTCGGCGAGCTGGTCCAGCGGCGGGACCACGGAGGTGGGGCCGAGGGACGCCGGACCCGAATGCACCACTTCGGTCAGCGTCGGCACGAACCGCGGCGGGGGCCGGTTGGTGGCCATCAGGTGCCCTCCTTCGTGGCGACGTCGTGCCGCTTGATCGCGTAGCCGCGGTCCGCATAGTGCTTCCAGCGGCCGCGCGCCTGCTGGCGATCGTCCTCGTCCACCGACACGAGCTCGTTGAGGCGCTCGAAGCGCTCGAAGCCTTCGGGGATGCGGCCCCCGAGGTTGACCAGGACCTGCTCGTGCGGCGTGCCGCGCGGCGAATCCGCCAGCACCACCGGCGAGGCGGCCAGCACCTGCGGCTCCGCCGAGGCCGCGTAGCAGTGGGGGATGAACTCCTGCGGGGAGAAGGTCCAGAGCTCCACGTCCAGGCTGCGCAGCATCTCGGGCTGCCCGGTCACCACGACGCGGTAGCCCGCCCCCGTGGCCCTGCGCAGCAGCCGGCAGGCGTACGCCAGCTTGTCCTGCACGTTGAAGTGGAACGTGACCTCGGTCATGCGTGCGGGACTCAGGCCGCGGCGCGGCGGCGGCCCGCGGGCTTCGTCGCGGCTTTCGCAGCGGGCTTGCCCCCGGCCGCGCGGGGCGCGCCGGCCGCTTCCTGCGCGACGAGGTATTCGAGCAGCAGGCCGACCGGACGGCCGGTCGATCCCTTGGCGGGGCCACCCTTCCATGCCGTGCCGGCGATGTCCAGGTGCGCCCAGGGATAGTTCTGCGTGAAGCGGTGCAGGAACTTGGCCGCCACGACGGCACCGCCGGCGCGGCCCGCCACGTTGGCGACGTCGGCGAAGTTGGTCTTGAGCCCTTCGGCGTATTCGTCGTCCAGCGGCAGGCGCCAGCACGGGTCCAGCGCCGCGTCGCCGGCCTGGACCAGCTGCTGCGCGAGCGCGTCGTCGGTGGCGAACATGCCGCTGCGCACGTTGCCCAGGGCGACCACGCAGGCGCCCGTGAGCGTCGCGATGTCGATCACGGCACGCGGCTTGAACCGCTCGGCGTACGTCAGCGCGTCGCACAGGATCAGGCGGCCTTCCGCATCCGTGTTCAGCACCTCGATGGTCTGGCCCGAGAGGCTGGTGAGGATGTCGCCGGGCTTGTACGAGCTGCCGTCCGGCATGTTCTCGCAGCTGGGGATCAGCCCGATCACGTTCAGCTTCGGCTTCAGTTCCACGAGCGCACGGAAGGTGCCCAGCACGCTGGCGGCCCCGCCCATGTCGAACTTCATCTCGTCCATCTCGGCCGAGGGCTTGATGGAGATGCCGCCGGTGTCGAAGGTGATGCCCTTGCCCACCAGCACGATGGGCGCCTCGCCCTTGCCCGCGCCTTCGTAGCGCAGCGTGATGAAGCGGGCCGGTTCGGCGGAACCCTTGGCCACGCTCAGGAACGAGCCCATGCCGATGCGCGCGATCTCCTTCGGGCCGAGCACCTCGACCTGCAGGCCGTGGGACTTCGCCATCCGGGTGGCCTCTTCGCCGAGGCGCGTGGGCGTGGCGTAGTTGGGCGGCAGGTTGCCCAGCTCGCGGGCGAACTCGATGCCGACGGCGGCCGCGCGGGCGCGGTGGAACGCCTGCTTGCCGGCGGCCGCGTCGGCGACGCCGATCACCACCTTCTTCAGCTCGCGGCCTTCCGGCTTGGACTTGGTGGCGACGTAGACGTAGCTGCTTTCGGCCGTGCCGCAGACGGCGGCGCGCACCGCGTCGTCGCCGGTGCCGGCCGGCAGCAGGATCACGAGCTTCTTGGCGGCGGAGGAACGCAGCGCGCCCGCGGCAGCCTGCACCGCGGACTGCACCCGCTTGCCCGAACCATCGCCGCAGCCCGCGAGGATCACGCGCGGCGCGGCGATGCCTTCGGCGCGGTACGCGTGCAGCAGCTTGCCGGGCTTGGGCTCGAGGTCGCGGGCCTGCAGGGCCGCCGACACGAGGCGCGAGACCGGGTCCTTGCCCGCCTGGAAACCTTCCGTCACCAGCACCAGCAGCACGTCGGCCTTCTCGGTGGCCGCACCCGCGGGAGCCAGGGTCTTGAGTTCGAAGTCCATAATCCTTGTTGTTCGTTCCAGCGCGCCCAGGCGCCTGCCAAGCCGCAGATGTTATTCCATTCAACCGTACGCAAGGAGCTGGCCCGCAGTTTCGGGGCGTCCCTCGTGGTGCTCGTCACCATCGTGATGACGATGACCCTGATCCGCACGCTCAGCCTCGCCAGCCGCGGCAGCGTGAATCCCGAGGAAGTGATGATGGTGATGGGCTACACCGTCCTGGGCTACCTGCCGACCATCCTCACGCTGTCGCTCTTCGTCGCCATCGTCGGCACCCTCTCGCGCATGTATCGCGACAGCGAGATGGTCATCTGGTTCAGCGCCGGCCGCGGCCTGTCCGCGCTCGTGCGGCCGCTCTTCGGCTTCGCCTGGCCGGTGCTCCTGGTGATCGCGCTCATGGCCCTGGCCGTGTGGCCGTGGGCCAACCAGCAGGCGCAGGACCTCAAGGACCGCTACGGCCGCCGCGGCGACCTCGAGCGGGTCGCGCCCGGGCAGTTCCAGGAATCCGCGAGCGGCCGCCGCGTGTTCTTCCTGGACAAGGACACGCCGGACAACAAGTCGGGCAAGAACATCTTCATCTCCACGGTGGAGAAGGACAAGGAGACGGTCACGTCGGCGCGCAGCGGCCGCGTGGAGTTCATCGGCGACGACCAGTTCCTGCTGCTGTCGAACGGCCAGCGGCTGGAGAACTCCCTGCGCGGCGAAGGCCTGCGCATCAGCGAGTTCGAGCAGCACGGCACCCGCGTGCGCGAGAACTCCCTGCTGCCCGGCGACAACACCCCGGTGAAGACGCGCTCCAGCCTGTTCCTGGCGCGCAACCCCACGCCGGCCAACCTGGCGGAGCTCGCCTTCCGCGTCGGGCTCGCGCTCGCGGGCCTCAACTTCGTGCTGCTGGCGATCACCGTGTCCAGCGTCAACCCGCGCGTGGGCCGCAGCGGCAACCTGGTGTTCGCCCTGTTCGCCTTCATCGTGTACTACAACCTGCTGAACCTGGGCCAGAGCTGGATCTCCAGCCAGCGCATCCCCTTCGCCTCCTTCCTGCTCCTCGTGCACGGCGGCACCTTCGCGCTGGCGTCGCTGTGGCTCGCCAAGCAGCACAACAACTGGGCGGTCCGCCCGCTGCTGCGCCGCTTCCGGCGGGATCCGGCATGAGGACGATCCGCCGCCTCATCTACGTCGAAGTCCTCTACGCCGTCCTCTTCGTGAGCGTCGGCTTCCTGGGGCTGTTCTTCTTCTTCGACTTCGTCGAGGAGCTGGGCAACGTCGGCCGCGGCGTGCAGGCCTACCGGGTGACGCAGGCGCTCGTCTACGTGGCGCTGCGCATGCCCAGCCACCTCTACGAGCTGCTGCCCATCGCGGTGCTGATCGGCACCATCTTCGTGATGGCGCGCTTCGCGCAGAGCTCGGAATACACCATCCTGCGCACGAGCGGCCTCGGGCCGTGGCGGGCGCTGCGCACGCTGCTGGTGCTGGGTCTGGGCTTCACCATCCTGACCTTCGCCACGGGCGACTACCTCGCGCCGCTGTCCGACCGCACCGCGCAGCTGCTCAAGGCGCGCATGAGCGGCGGCCTCACGGTCGGCACGACCGGCGCCTGGCTGAAGGAGCGGCAGCGCTACCTCTCGTACAACGTGAACGTCTTCCAGCTCACGCCCGAGGGCCAGATGGACCGCGTGCGCATCTTCGAGGCCGACTCGCGCGGCTTCCTGGTGTCGCTCACGCAGGCGCCGCGCGCGACCTTCGCCGATGGCGCGTGGGTGCTGCAGGACGTGGAGCGCACCGAGTTCCAGAGCGAAGGCGGGACCACGAAGGTGGAACGCCTCAAGCTTCCCACGATGCGCTGGCCGACGGAGATCACCCAGGAGATGGTGTCGGTGGCCCTGCTCAAGCCGGACCGCATGAGCACCATCGCCCTCTTCCAGTACGTCCGGCACCTCGCGGCCAACTCGCAGACCTCGCAGCGCTACGAGATCGAGTTCTGGCGCAAGGTGTTCTACCCGCTGTCGTGCCTGGTGATGGTGGTGCTGGCCCTGCCCTTCGCCTACCTGCATTTCCGCTCGGGCGGGATCACGAGCTACGTGTTCGGCGGCGTGCTGATCGGCATCAGCTTCTTCCTCCTGAACAACGTCTTCGGCTACATCGGCAACCTGCAGAACTGGCAGCCCTGGGTGGCGGCCGGGGCACCCGGCTTCCTGTACACGCTGATGTCGCTCGGCGCCTTCGGCTGGCTCGTGCTGAGGCGGTAGGCATGGCACGCGCCGTCGTCCTCTTCGGCCACGGATCGCGCGATCCGCTCTGGCGCCTGCCCATGGAAACCGTGGCCACCCGGCTGCGGACCATGCGGCCGGACACGCTGGTGCGCTGCGCCTTCCTGGAACTGGATGCGCCCAGCCTGCCGGCGGCCGTGGCGGACCTGGTCACGGCAGGTGCCGTGCAGGTCACCGTGGTGCCGATGTTCCTGGGCACCGGCCGGCATGCGCGCGAAGACCTGCCGGCGCTCGTGGAGCAGCTGCGCGGCGCCCACCCGCAGGTGGAATTCGTGTTGCAGAAGCCCGTCGGCGAAGACGGGCGCGTGCTGGACCTGATCGCAAAGATTGCCCTGGAATAAAGAGCGAAGGCATAATGAATTTCTCCTTTAGAAGAAATTCAGCATGAACCTGCATCAGTTTCGCTTCGTCCAGGAAGCGGTGCGGCGCAATCTCAACCTGACGGAAGCAGCCAAGGCGCTGCACACCTCGCAGCCCGGCGTGTCCAAGGCGATCATCGAGCTGGAAGAGGAGCTCGGCGTGGAGATCTTCGCGCGCCACGGCAAGCGGCTGAAGCGGGTGACCGAACCCGGCCAGCACGTCCTCAAGAGCATCGAGCTGATCATGCGCGAGGTCGGCAACCTCAAGCGCATCGGAGAGCAGTTCAGCGCGCAGGACAGCGGGACGCTGTCCATCGCCACGACGCACACGCAAGCACGCTACGTGCTTCCCATTCCCGTGGCGAAGCTGCGCGAAGCCTATCCCAAGGTGTCCGTCAGCCTGCACCAGGGCTCGCCCGACCAGGTGGCCCGCATGATCCTGGACGAAGTGGCGGAAATCGGCATCGCGACCGAATCGCTGTCCGACTACCCGGACCTGGTGACGATGCCCTGCTACGAGTGGCAGCACGTGCTGGTGCTGCCGCAAGGCCATGCGCTCGCGAAGAAGGAGCGCGTCACGCTGGAAGACCTGGCGGCCGAGCCGCTGGTCACCTACCACCCGTCCTTCACCGGCCGCACGCGGATCGATACCGCGTTCGCGCAGAAGAAGCTGCAGCCGCGCATCGCGCTGGAGGCGATCGACTCCGACGTGATCAAGACCTACGTGCGCCTCGGCCTGGGCATCGGCATCGTCGCCGAGATGGCGGTGCGCGACGATCCCCTCAACGGCAACAGCGACCTCGCCGTGCGGCCCCTCGGCCACCTGTTCGGGCAGAACCTGGCGCGGGTGGCGTTCAAGCGCGGCGCCTACCTGCGAAACTTCGTCTACCGCTTCGCCGAACTGCTGTCCGACCGCCTCGACCGCAACCTCATCGCGAAAGCGATGAGCGGCCACGGCAACGACTACGAGTTATGACCCCCGATGCGGCCTGCGGCCGCCTCCCCCCGAGGGGGCGCCACCAGCGGCCCGGCAAAGCCGGTTCCGCGGTGGCCCTGGAACAGCGCTGACACAATAGGTTCCATATGAGCATTTCCGAACGCACCCCGCCCATCGAAACCAAGTTCCCGACGATGGGAACCACCATCTTCACGGTGATGTCCGCGCTGGCCGCCGAAAAGGGCGCCGTGAACCTGGGCCAGGGCTTCCCCGACTTCGAATGCGACCCCAGGCTGGTCGACGCGGTGACGGAGGCCATGCGCAAGGGGCTGAACCAGTACCCGCCCATGACGGGCATCGCGCCCCTGCGCGAAGCCATCGCGGCCAAGGTGGAAGCGATCTACGGCCGCAAGTACGACCCGGTCTCCGAGATCACGGTGACGGCCGGCGCGACGCAGGCGATCATCACCGCGGTGCTGGCGATCGTGAAGCCGGGCGACGAGGTCATCGTCCTGGAACCCTGCTACGACAGCTACGTGCCCAACATCGAGCTGGCCGGCGGCAAGGTGGTGCGCGTGCCGCTGGTGCCGGGCACCTTCCGGCCCGACTTCCCGAAGATCGCCGCGGCCCTGTCGCCGCGCACGCGCGCGATCATGATCAACTCGCCGCACAACCCGAGCGGCACCGTGTGGACGCGCGCCGAGATGCTGCAGCTGCAGGAGCTGCTGGCGCCGACCGACGTGTTCGTCATCAGCGACGAGGTCTACGAGCACATGGTGTTCGACGGGCAACTGCACCAGAGCGCCGCGCGCTTCCCGGGGCTGGCCGCACGTTCGCTGATCGTCTCCAGCTTCGGCAAGACCTACCACGTGACCGGCTGGAAGGTCGGCTACGTGGCCGCCCCCGCCGCGCTGAGCGCGGAATTCCGCAAGGTGCACCAGTTCAACGTCTTCACGGTGAACACGCCCATGCAGTACGGGCTGGCGAGCTACATGGCATCGCCGGAGCCCTACCTGCAGCTGCCCGCGTTCTACCAGCGCAAGCGCGACCTGTTCCGCGAAGGGCTGGCGCGCACGCGCTTCCGGCTGCTGCCCAGCGAAGGCACCTACTTCCAGTGCGTGGACATCTCGCAGGTGAGCGACCTGAAGGAAGCCGAGTTCTGCAAGTGGCTCACGAGCGAGATCGGCGTGGCGGCGATCCCGCTGTCGGCGTTCTACGGCGGTGGTTTCGACCAGCGCGTGGTGCGCTTCTGCTACGCGAAGAAGGACGAGACGCTGCGCTCGGCGCTGGACCGGCTGGCGAAGCTCTGACGCGCACGCGGGGTGCGTTGCGCTGGGGTTCGCTGGCGCGAAACCCAGCCTACGAAGGGCACCCGGATTGCGCGAAGCGCCCGTAGGGTGGGTTACGCGACGCGCACGTAGGCTGGGTTGCGCGAAGCGCACCCCAGCATCCCGCCATCAACACTGGATCGGATTCTTGCAATACCGCTCCAGCTCCCGCACCACCGTCCGCTCGCCCACCGCATTCCGCGCCTTCGGCCCGACGTCCAGGCTCAGCTTCATCTCGTACTTGCGGAAGAACTCGTCGAACAGCTCCGCGCCCAGCGTGGCGTAGGCCGTGAGCGTGTCCGCCTGCGCATCGTGCTGCAGCAGCACGGCGCACAGGGGCTGCTTCGCGGGCCCGGACAGCACCTCGGCGCCCCGCGCGGGGTCGTACTGGCTGTGCTCGGCGCAACAGTGGATCAAGCCGTCCTGCACCCCCCGCTGCGCCCGCGTCTTGCGGAAGCTGATGAAGCTCACGTCGCGCGTGGGGTAGACCAATTGGTGCGCGCAGATGGCGGAGAAGGCGACGATGCTGCGTTTCGGGCCCACCCCGCCCGGCCAGCTGTAGGAGTTGCGGTCCTGGGTGCTGAGCGTGTTCGGCCCCACGGCCTTTCCGAGGTCCAGCAGGAACACCGGCGTCGCCTCGAAGGGATACAGGAAGACGTAGTTGGTCTGCGGCTTGAGCGCGGACGCCTTGAGGGGATCGCCGCGCTCGTCGACGAGCAGGGTCCGCGCGTAGGCCTTCGGCTTCGCGTCCGCCGCCCAGGCGGGAAAGCTGGCCGCCGCGGACATGCAGGCGGCGCCGGCGGTGCAGGATTCCAGGAAACCGCGTCGGTCCATGGCAGGACTCCCTTCTTCGTTCCGCCCAAGGTAGCCGCTGGGCAGGCGGCTGGCTATCCGGGGTTTGTACCGTGAACGCAGGTTCTCAGCTTTGCAGTTGAGACCACACCTTATCCAGCCTTTTCACGCTCACCGGCTGCGGCGTCCGCAGCTCCTGGGCGAAGAAGCTCACCCGCAGCTCCTCCAGCAGCCAGCGGAAATCCTCCATGCGCTCGTCGACGTGGCCCTTGCGCTCGGCGACCAGCCGCCAGTAGCGCTGCTCCTGCGCCTTGAGCTCGGCCAGCCGCTGCGTATCGCGCGCGGGGTCGGCCCGCAGCTTGTCCAGGCGCAGCACGATCGCCTTCAGGTAGCGAGGCAGGTGCTGCAGGCGCGCCCAGGGCGTCGCGGCCAGGAAGCGCTTCGGCACGAGCCGTTGCAGCTGTTGCAGGGCGTCGGCGGTCGCCTCCGGCTGGATCTTGGTGTCCTTGATCTTGCGCGCGGCGGCGGCGTGGTCGACGAGGATGGTCGACGCGAGCCGCGCCACCTCGTTGGCGATCAGCGTCAGGCGCCCGCGCCCTTCCTCCAGCCGCTTCTGGAAGGCGGCCGCGTCGGCGGGCAACGGGTCGAGCAGGAACGCGCGGTCGAGGGCCACCTCCAGGATCTGCTCGCGCAGCTCCTCCTGCGTGCCCAGCGGCATGAACGCCACGGCCATCTTCTGGAGGTCCGGGATGTTCTTCTCCAGGTACTTCAGGGCGTCGCGCAGCTGCAGCGCGAACAGGCGCCGCAGGCCGCCGCGATGCTTTGCCGCGGCCACCTCGGGCTCGTCGAACACCTCGATGGTGACCGCATCGCCCTTGTCGATCAGCGCCGGGAAGCCGACGAGGCTGGTGCCGCCCTTGCGGATCTCCATGAGCTCGGGGAGTTCTCCGAAGGTCCAGGCGGTGTATTTCTGTTCGGCAGTTGCTCCTCCCCCCTTCGGGGGGAGGCTGGAAGGGGGGCTCGCGGCCTGTGCGCGGGCCGGAGCGCCCCCACCCTGCCCTCCCGCGGAGTTGGAGGGAACCACAGCCGTCTTGAGGCCCGCCAGGGCCTGGAATGCGCCACGCGCCTTGGCCCCCAGTTCCGCCTTCAGCGCCCCCAGGTTGCGCCCCATCCCCAGCTGGCGCCCGTGCTCGTCCACCACGCGGACGTTCATGAACAGGTGTGCCGGCACCATGTCCAGCTTGAAGTCGGTGCGCTTCACGTCGAGGCTGGTTTCTTCGCGCACCAGCTTCAGCAAGGCGTCCGTGAGGCTGCCCGCGGCGTAGCGTTCCGGCACCGACAGGTGCTCCGCGATGCGCGTAGCCGACTCCGGCAGCGGCACGAAGCGCGAACGCGGACGCTGCGGCAGGCTTTTCAGCAAGGCCTGCACCTTGTCCTTGAGCATCCCCGGGACCAGCCATTCCGCGCGCTCCTCGCTCACCTGGTTCAGGACGAACAAGGGCACCGCCACGGTCAGGCCGTCGCGCGGGTCGCCGGGCTCGTGCAGGTACGTCGCGCTGCAGTCCACGCCCCCGAGCTTCACGGTCTTCGGGAAGGCGCTGCTGGTGATGCCCGCTGCCTCGTGCCGCATCAGCTCGTCGCGCGTGAGCTTCAGCAGGTCCGGGTTCGCGCGGCTGGCCTCGCGGTACCAGCGCTCGAAGGTGGAGCCGCTGTACACGTCGCGCGGCACCTGCTGATCGTAGAAGGCGTAGATCAGCTCCTCGTCGACCAGCACGTCCTGGCGGCGCGACTTGTGCTCCAGCTCCTGCACCTGCCGCACCAGCTTCTGGTTCGCCGCCAGGAAAGGCAGGCGCGTCTCCCATTCGCCGGCGACCAGGCCTTCGCGCAGGAAGATCTCGCGGGCACCCTGCAGGTCGGCGCGCGCGAACGGCACGCGGCGGCCGCTGTAGATCACCAGCCCGTACAGCGTCGCGCGCTCCAGCGCGACGACTTCGGCCGCCTTCTTCTCCCAGTGCGGGTCCAGCAGCTGCTTCTTCAGCAGGTGCCCGGCAACCTCTTCGACCCACTGCGGTTCGATGTTCGCGATGCCGCGGCCGAAGAGGCGCGTGGTCTCCACCAGTTCCGCGCAGACCACCCAGCGGCCCGGCCGCTTCTTCAGGTGCGCGCCCGGATGGCGGTAGAACTTGATGCCGCGCGCCCCGAGATAGGCGTCGGGAGCCTGCCCCGGGCTTGACCCGGGGTCCTCCAGCTTGAAGCCGATGTTCCCGAGCAGGCCCGAGAGCATCGTCTTGTGCAGCTGCTCGTAGCTGGCGGGCTGCTCGTTCAGGCGCCACTTGTGTTCGGTGACGACCGTCAGCAGCTGCGAATGCACGTCGCGCCACTCCCGCACCCGGCGCACGTTGATGAAGTTCTGGCGCAGCAGCTGTTCGTACTGGCGGTTCGACAGTCGATGGTCCGTGCCATGGCCGCCGCGCGACTCCTCCAGCCATTGCCACAGCCGCAGGTAGCCGGAGAACTCGCTCTTCTCGTCGTCGAACTTGGCATGCTGCTGGTCGGCCTGCGCCTGCAGTTCCATCGGCCGGTCGCGCACGTCCTGCAGCGACAGCGCGGAGGCGATGACCAGCACCTCGTGCAGCGCACCGCGCTGGCGCGCTTCCAGGATCATGCGGCCGACCCGCGGGTCCAGCGGCAGCCGCGCCAGCTCCGCGCCCATGGGCGTGAGCTCGTTGGCGTCGTCGACGGCGCCGAGTTCGTTGAGCAGCTGGTAGCCGTCGGCGATCGCCCGCCGCGACGGCGGGTCGATGAAGGGGAAGTCCTCCACCGTGCCCAGGTGCAGCGACTTCATGCGCAGGATCACGCCCGCGAGCGAGGACCGCAGGATCTCGGGATCGGTGAAGCGCGGGCGGCCGGCGAAGTCCTGCTCGTCGTACAGCCGGATGCAGATGCCGTTGGCCACCCGGCCGCAGCGGCCCGCGCGCTGGTTGGCGGCGGCCTGGCTGACCGGCTCCACCAGCAGCTGTTCCACCTTGCTGCGGAAGCTGTAGCGCTTGACGCGTGCCGTGCCGGTGTCGATCACGTAGCGGATGCCGGGCACGGTGAGCGAGGTCTCCGCCACGTTGGTGGCCAGCACGATGCGGCGGCCCGTGTGGCCGTCGAACACGCGGTCCTGCTCCGCTTGCGACAGGCGCGCGAACAGGGGCAGCACCTCCGCGTTGCGCGTGAGCGCGTCGTGCGCCAGGTGCTTGCGCAGGTGGTCCGCCGCCTCGCGGATCTCGCGCTCGCCGGGCAGGAACACGAGGATGTCGCCCGGCGCGTTGCCGCGCCAGAGCTCGTCCACCGCGTCGGCGATCGCGTCGTTCAGGTCGAACTCGCGCGATTCCTCGAAGGGATGCCAGCGCTGCTCCACCGGGTACATCCGACCGGAGACGTAGATGACGGGCGCCGGCCCCTTCGCCGAAGCGAAGTGCTGCGCGAAGCGCTCGGCGTCGATGGTGGCCGAGGTCACCACGATCTTGAGGTCCGGCCGCCGCGGCAGCAGCTGCCGCAGGTACCCCAGCAGGAAATCGATGTTGAGGCTGCGCTCGTGCGCCTCGTCGATGATGATGGTGTCGTACGCGTTCAGCAGCGGGTCGGACTGCGTCTCGGCCAGCAGGATGCCGTCGGTCATCAGCTTGACGGAGGCGTCGCGCTGCAGCCGGTCCTGGAAGCGGACCTTGTAGCCGACCACCTCGCCGAGCGGCGTCTCCAGCTCCTGCGCGATCCGCTTGGCCACGCTGGAAGCGGCGATGCGGCGCGGCTGCGTGTGCCCGATCAGGCGGCCCTTGCCGTCCGGCGCGTTCCGCTTGCCGCGGCCCATGGCCAGGGCGATCTTGGGCAGCTGCGTGGTCTTGCCCGAGCCGGTTTCGCCGCAGACGATCACCACCTGGTGCGCGGCCATCGCGGCCATGATCTCCTCGCGCCGGGCGGAGACCGGAAGGTTCTCGGGGAAGGTGATGTTCAGCGGGGAAGGCAAGACGGCACGGGGAAAAAGCCCGTGATTATCCGATGTCGCCGGCGACCGTGCCGGCGCTCAGGCGGCCGCGGCCGCGGCGGCGCGGGCCACCCAGGCGGGCGCGCGGGTGTCGAGCTCGGCGATCTGCCCTGCTTCGGGGTCGAAGAAGGCCATGCGGCTGCCGTAGCTCCAGGCCGTGCGCGCCATGGCGCGTGCCGTCGATACGGCCTGCGACGGGCGGACCTGCGTGCTGGTGGACAGCACGCCGATGCCGACGTCGGCGCCCCAGCTGGTCCCCGCCTGCTCGAGGGCTGCGGGATCGCGCGCCGTGCTGAGCGACAGCGGCCGCGCCAGCCGGTCGCGGATCTGCACCGCCAGCACCGCCAGCCGCTCCAGGTCGGTCCCGTTCGGCACGAGCAGCAGGAAGCCGTCCTCGCCCAGGCGGCCCATCTCCACGTTCTGGGGCACCACGCGCCGCAGGCGCCCGGCGCACACGAACAGTGCGTGGTTGAAGGCGGCGCGCCCGTGCAGGTTCTCCAGCGCGTACAGGTTCGCCACGACCACGGCCAACACGCCGATCGGCCGCGCCTCGGCATTGCGCTGGAAGAACACGTCGCCCACCATCTGCCCCGTCTCGCTGTGCGAGCGCATGCGGGTGACGGGGTCGTAGCTGGGCCCGTGCGCCAGCACCTCGGACAGTTCCAGCAGGTAGGAGTAGCGCGCCCACAGCACGGCGGCGATGACGCACAGGTAGGCGACGCCGGCCGTGGCGCTGAGCGCGTGCACGGGCCAGGCGCGGGTGCGGCTCAAGGCGATCCAGCTCAGGCCCGCGATGGCCACGAGCATGAACACGAGGCCGGCGACCGCCGTCCAGCCCGCGCGGTCGCCGCGCAGCGCGCCCCGCGTGGCGGCGACCAGCATCCCGGCCCCGACCGCGAAGGCCGCCACCGAACTGAGCGCAAGCGCCTGTTCGGCCGCGAGCAGCCACCCGGCCACCAGCACCAGCGCGCCCCCGCCCACCAGCATCGCCACCCCTGCGCGACCGAGGGCCGCGTGGCGCAACATGCCCATGGTGGACATCAGCATCAGGGCCAGCGTCACCGCCGTGAGCACGGCGACGTGCGCCAGCACCCTCGCCTCCGCCGGCCCGTCCAGCGGCAGCCAGCCAAGGTAGGCCACGACGAAGCCGGCGGAGAACACGGACGTGAGCGCCGCCATGAGCGCCACCCGCCGCTGCGACCGGAGGAAGGCCGCCAGCGAGATCACCAGCATCAGCGTCGCCGTGCAGAAGAAGGCGCCCCAGAACGCGGCGGCGACGTTGTCCATGCGATGAAGATATCAAAGGGCGCCGGTAGGCGCCACACGGGTGTTGTCAGGCGATCGAAAGCGGCGAAGGCTGCGTGGGCAGCAGTTCCGCGATCTGGCCTGCCTGCGGATCGAAGAAGGCGATGCGGCTGCCGTAGGTCCAGGCAGTGCGTGCCATGGCGCGCACCGTGGCCACGGCTTGCGCGGGACGCACCTGCGTGCTGGTGGAAAGCACGCCGATGCCCACGTCGGCCGCCCAGCCCGTGCCGCGTCCGTCGATACGCCCCGGTTCGCGGCTGATGCTCAGGGACACGGGGCGCGAGAGGCGGTCGCGCAGCTGGCGGGCGAGCTGGTCGAGGGCGCGCAGGTCGTCCATGCTGCGCGTGAGCAGCAGGAAGCCGTCCTCGCCCAGCCGGCCCATTTCCACCGTTTCCGGCACGCAGCGGCGCAGGCGGCCGGCGCAGATGAACAGCGCGTGGTTGAAGGCGGCGCGCCCGTGCAGGTTCTCCAGCGCGTACAGGTTCGCGATGCACACCGCCAGCACGCCGACGGGCCGGGCCTCGGCTTCGCGGTGGAAGAACACGTCGCCCACCAGCTGGCCGGTCTCGCTGTGCGAACGCATGCGCGTGACGGGGTCGTAGCTGGGCCCGTGCGCCATCACCTCGGAGAGTTCCAGCAGGTAGGAATAGCGGATCCAGAGCGCCGCGGCCATCACGGACAGGTAGGCCATGCCCGCGATCGCGCTGACCGCATGCACGGGCCAGGCCACGTCGCGGTCGATGGCGATCCAGCTCAGGCCCGCGAGCGAGATCAGCATCACGGAGATCCCGCCCACCGTCGCCCAAGCCAGGCGGTCGCCGCGGCGGGCGCTGCGCATGGCCACGCCCAGCATCGCGCACCCGAGCGCGAAGGACACCACCGAGCTCAGGATCAGCGCGTGCTGCGCCGGCAGCGTCCACCCCACCGCCAGCACCGCCGCATCCAGCGCCGCCAGCGCCAGGACCGCGCGTCGGGCGATCCCCGGCTGCCGCAGCAGCCCCAGCAGCGCCAGCAGCATCAGTGCCAGGACGGTGCCGACCCCCATCGCCAGGTGCGCCAGCACGCGTGCCTCGGCGGCGCCTTGCAGCGGCAGCCAACCGAGGTAGGCCGCCACGAAGAGCGCGGAGACGAGCGCGGACAACCCCGCCGTGAGCGCGACGCGGCGCTGCAGGCGCAGGAAGGCGGCCAGGGAGATGCCGAGCATGAGGGTCGCCGTGCCGAAGAAGGCCCCCCAGAACCCGGCGGCGAGCGGATCCATGGCGCGCACGATAGCGCAAACGGCGCGGTCCGCCCAAGGGGTTCCCTTACACTGTCGCGCCGAGTCCTCACCGAGTTGCGCAGCGCCGCCGAATGTCCGCCATCTTCAACTTCACCTTCGTCCCGTGGTTCCGCTCGGTGGCGCCCTACATCCACATGCACCGCGGCAAGACCTTCGTGCTCGGGATGGCGGGCGAGGCGGTGGCGGCGGGCAAGCTGCAGCACATCGCGCAGGACATCGCACTGATCCAGAGCATGGGCGTCAAGGTGGTGCTGGTGCACGGCTTCCGCCCGCAGGTGAACGAGCAGCTCAAGGCCAAGGGCCACGCGGCGCGCTACTCGCACGGGATGCGCATCACCGACGAAGTGGCGCTGGACTGCGCGCAGGAAGCCGCGGGCCAGCTGCGCTACGAGATCGAGGCGGCCTTCAGCCAGGGCCTGCCCAACACGCCCATGGCCGGCTCCACGGTGCGCGTGATCTCCGGCAACTTCATCACGGCCCGCCCCGTGGGCATCCTGGACGGCGTCGACTTCCAGCATTCGGGCATGGTCCGCAAGGTGGACGTCGCCGGCATCAAGCGCACGATCGACCTGGGCGCCCTGGTGCTGCTCTCCCCCTTCGGCTTCTCGCCGACCGGCGAGGCCTTCAACCTCACCATGGAGGAGGTCGCCACCAGCGTGGCGATCGCGCTGCAGGCGGACAAGCTGGTGTTCCTCACCGAGATCCCCGGCGTGCGCACCCGTCCCCTGGAAGCCGAAGGCGAGGACAACCCCATCGACACCGAGCTGCCGCTCGCGGCCGCCGAGCAGCTGCTGGCCAGCCTGCCGCCGGCGAGCAACCCCAGCGACACGGGCTTCTACCTGCAGCATTGCGTCAAGGCCTGCAAGGCCGGCGTCGAGCGCAGCCACATCATCCCCTTCGCGGTGGACGGCTCGCTGCTGCTGGAGGTCTACGTGCACGACGGCATCGGCACGATGGTCGTCGACGAGAAGCTGGAGGAGCTGCGCGAGGCGACCGCCGACGACGTGGGCGGCATCCTGCAGCTGATCGAACCCTTCGAGAAGGACGGCACGCTGGTCAAGCGCGACCGCACCGAGATCGAGCGCGACATCGCGAACTACACGATCATCGACCACGACGGGGTGATCTTCGCGTGCGCGGCGCTCTACCCCTACCCCGAGGCCCGCACCGGCGAGATGGCGGCGCTGACCGTGTCCCCGCAAAGCCAGGGCCAGGGCGACGGCGAGAAGATCCTGCGGCGCGTGGAGCAGCGCGCCCGCGCCATGGGCCTCGAGAGCATCTTCGTGCTCACCACGCGCACCATGCACTGGTTCCTCAAGCGCGGCTTCGTGCAGGTCGACCCCGACTGGCTCCCGGAGGCGCGCAAGCGCAAGTACAACTGGGACCGCAAGAGCATGGTCTTCGTGAAGAAGCTGACCTAGTGACACGGGGCCGCGAGGCGCCTATGGTTGCCTGATCCGCGGCCGGCCCGCGCGTCCTACAGCACCGGCGCCCTGCGCCGACATCCGGGACCCGCCGGCTGCTCTACCTTCACCAGGAGGCAGCCATGACCAGCCCGTCCCCCGCCATCCCCTTGCAGGAAGTCCGCATCCCGGCCGGCACCGCGTCCCTTTCCGGGGACCTGGCCGTGCCGCCCCAGGCCCGCGGCATCGTGCTGTTCGCGCATGGCAGCGGCAGCGGGCGGCACAGCGCGCGCAACCGGCAGGTGGCCCGCCGGCTGCAGCAGGAGGGCTTCGCCACCCTGCTCTTCGACCTCCTGACGGCCCAGGAGGAGCAGGTCGACCTGCGCACGCGGGAACACCGCTTCGACATCGCCCTGCTCACGCGCCGCATGGAAGATGCGGCCGCGTGGCTGCACGCGCAACCGACGTTGCGCGAGCTGCCGCTCGGCTTCTTCGGCGCGAGCACCGGCAGCGCCGCGGCGCTGATCGCGGCCGCGCAGCTCGGGCGCGACGTGGCGGCCGTCGTGTCGCGCGGCGGCCGGCCGGACCTCGCCGGCCCCGCGGCCCTGGCCGCGGTCTCCGCCCCGACGCTCCTCATCGTCGGCGGGGCCGACGACGGGGTGATCGCACTCAACGAACAGGCGCTCGCACGCATGCGCTGCGTGCGCGAACTGGCGATCGTGCCCGGTGCCACCCACCTCTTCGAGGAGCCCGGCACGCTGGAACGCGTCTCGGATCTCGCCGCCGGCTGGTTCGCCCGCCACCTCGTCGCCGCCGCGCACCCCGCCTGAAGACCGCCACCGGAGATTCCATGGCCCACCCGTCCTCCACCCGCCAGGACCGCCTCCTGGAACAGCTGCGCCCTCACCTGCGCGCCCTGCCCGAGTCGGTCGCCGACGACGAGCTCCTGGTCGAACGGCTCGCGGGCGCGAAGCTCGCGCTGCTGGGCGAGGCAAGCCACGGCACGCACGAGTTCTATGCCGAGCGCGCGTGGCTTACGCAGCGCCTCATCCGCGACCACGGGTTCAATGCCGTCGTGGTCGAGGCCGACTGGCCGGACGCCTGGCGCGTCAACCGCTACGTGCGCTGGCGCTCCGACGACCGCGGCGCGGAGCAGGCGCTCTCCGGCTTCGAACGCTTCCCCACCTGGATGTGGCGCAACACCGTGGTGCGCGACTTCGTGGAGTGGCTGCGCGAGCACAACCACGCCCTGCCGCCGTCGCAGCAGTGCGGCTTCTACGGCATGGACCTGTACAGCCTGTACAGCTCCATCCGCGCCGTGCTGGACTACCTGGACCGCGCGGATCCGGAAGCCGCGCAGCGCGCGCGCAGCCGCTATGCCTGCTTCGACCACTACGGCGAGGACAGCCAGGCCTACGGCTATGCCGCGAGCTTCGGCATGAAATCGAGCTGCGAGGACGAAGTGATCCAGCAGCTGCGCGAGATGAACCGCCGCAGCGCGGAGATGTTCGCCGCATCGGGCGAGGACCGGGCCGACCTGTTCTTCGCGCAGCAGAACGCGCGCCTGGTGCGCAATGCCGAGGAGTACTACCGGACCATGTTCCACGGGCGGGTCTCGTCCTGGAACCTGCGGGACAGCCACATGGTGGAGACGCTGCAGGCGCTGGAGAAGCACCTGGAGAACCTGCACGGGCACGTGCGCATGGCCGTGTGGGCGCACAACTCGCACCTGGGCGATGCCAGCGCGACGGAGATGGGCGACATCGGCGAATGGAACGTCGGCCAGCTCGCGCGCGACCGCTGGGGCGACGACGCGATGCTGGTGGGCTTCAGCACCCATTCGGGGACCGTGACCGCGGCCTCGGAATGGGACGCGGCCGCGGAACGCAAGCGCGTGCGGCCGGGCCTTCCGGGCAGCTACGAGGACCTGTTCCACCAGGTCGGGGAGGCGCGCTTCTGGCTGCCGCTGAAAGGCAACGCGGCGCTGCGCGACCTGCTGCAGGAGAAGATGCTGCAGCGCGCGATCGGCGTGATCTACCAGCCGCGCACCGAGCGCCAGAGCCACTACTTCCACACGCGGCTGCCGGCGCAGTTCGACGCGATGATCCACATCGACCACACGCGGGCACTGGAGCCGCTGGTGCGCGAACCGCTCTGGCACGCCGGCGAAGCGGCGGAGACGTATCCGTCGGGACTCTGATCCGTACCCTGGGAGAGTTGCTTCGTTTCCGCCCCCTCCTGGCGCTGCGCCGCGTCGGATCGCGAACTGCCGCCCTTCGATGGGCAGCAGGAGGAGCGGACCGCAGTCGCCCGCGCAACGCAGGTCCAGGGCGGGGCAGCCCGTCCCGGTGAAGTCAAGGAGGAGGAGCGGCCCTCAGCCGGAGGCGAGGGCCGCGCGGGGGACATTCACCGGGACGGGCTGCCCCGCCCTGGACCGGCCCGGAGGCAACGCCCTATGCCGCCATCGGCGCGCTGACGCCCTGGGGCGGACGGCGGCGCAGCTGGCGCGCGAACAGCACGGCGCCCACGATCGCGAAGAAGACGAACCACAGGAAGGACCAGTTGGCGATGGAGCCGCCGAGGAAGGTCCAGTCGATCTTGGTGCAGTCGCCGCTGCCGCGGAAGATCATGGGGATCGCGCGCTTGAGCGGGAAGGTCTCGATCATCCCGTAGAAGTCGCGGCCGCAGGAGGCGATCTCGGGCGGATACCACTGCAGCCAGCTCTGGCGCGCGGCGACAAACGCACCGAAACCGGCGACGAGCGTCATGAGGCCGGAGCCCACGAGCCACGCACCGCGGCCCTTGAACGCCGCGGCCACGCCCGCGACGATCGCCACCAGCACCAGCGCGTAGCGCTGCACGATGCACATGGGGCAAGGCTCCAGCCCCACCACGTGCTGCAGGTACAGCCCGAAGGCGAGCATCGCCACGCAGGCCAGGGCCACCAGGGCCAGGATGCGCCGGGGCGCGGCATCGAACCAGTCCAGAATCCTCATCCTTCTCCGTCCTCTCCGCGCCGGCTGCTCCCTTTCAGATGCCGGCGCCGCTCTCCAGGAACACGCGGGCCTGCCGCGGTGTCGCCACCAGCGTCTCGCCCTCGCGCAAGCCCATCTCCCTGAACTGCTGCGCGGGGATCTGCGCCTCGATCAGGGGGTCCGTCCCCGCATTGTCCGCTGCTTTGGTCCCGTCGACCGGCAGAAGTTCCAGCCGCGCCACGGGGCCGACGACGATCGCGCGCGACAGCTTGACCACGATGCCGCTGGCGCCCGGCGCCCAGCGCCGGACGTCCAGGTCGTGCGGACGCACGTAGGCGGCCGCACGCGCGTTCTGCGCGCCGGCCAGTTCGGGAGAGTCGATCTGCACGCCTTCGAAGCTCACCGCGCCCTCGTGCGCACGCCCGTGGAACAGGTTCACGTCGCCGAGGAAGCCGTAGACGAACGGGCTGGCGGGATGGTCCCAGACCTCCTGCGGCGAGCCGACCTGCTCGATGTTGCCGGCGTTCATCAGCACGACGCGGTCCGCGACTTCCAGCGCCTCCTCCTGGTCGTGCGTGACGAAGATGGAGGTCACGTGCAGGTCGTCGTGCAGGCGCCGCAGCCAGCGGCGCAGTTCCTTGCGCACCTTCGCGTCGAGCGCGCCGAACGGTTCGTCGAGCAGCAGCACCTTGGGTTCCACCGCGAGCGCGCGGGCGAGCGCGATGCGCTGCCGCTGGCCGCCGGAGAGCTGCGAGGGGAAGCGGTCGGCCAGCCAATCGAGCTGTACCAGCCCGAGGAGCTCGTGCACCTTCTGCTTGATCTGCGCTTCGCTCGGGCGCTGCGACCGCGGCTTCACGCGCAGGCCGAACGCCACGTTCTCGAACACGGTCATGTGCCGGAACAGCGCGTAATGCTGGAACACGAAGCCGACCTGGCGCTCGCGCACGTGCACGTCGGTCGTGTCCTCGCCGGCGAACAGGATGCTGCCCGCGTCCGCGGTCTCCAGGCCCGCGATGATGCGCAGCAGCGTGGTCTTGCCGCAGCCGGAGGGGCCGAGCAAGGCGACGAGTTCGCCGGAATCGATGTTCAGCGAGACGTCGTTCAGCGCCTTGAAGTTGCCGAAATTCTTCGTGACGTTGCGGATCTCGATGCTCATGCTGTTGCTTTCCCTTCCAGCGCCATCGGGCGCTCCGGCGGCAGCTCGGCCGACGCCTTCATTTCGCGTTCCTGCTGCCATTCCGCCACCGACTTGATCACCAGCGTGACCAGGGCGAGCAGCGCCAGCAGGGAGGCCACGGCGAAGGCCGCGACCGACTGGTATTCGTTGTAGAGGATCTCCACGTGCAGCGGCATCGTGTTGGTCTGGCCGCGGATGTGGCCCGACACCACCGACACCGCGCCGAACTCACCCATCGCCCGCGCATTGCACAGGATCACGCCGTAGATCAGGCCCCACTTGATGTTGGGGAGCGTGACGTGCCGGAACGTCTGCCACCCGGTGGCGCCCAGCACGATCGCGGCCTGCTCTTCCTCCGTTCCCTGCGCCTGCATCAGCGGGATCAGCTCCCGCGCGATGAAGGGAAAGGTGACGAAGATGGTCGCCAGCACGATGCCGGGCACGGCGAAGATGATCTTCACGTCGTGCGCCGCGAGCCAGGGGCCCAGCCAGCCCTGCGCGCCGAAGACCAGCACGTAGATCAGGCCGGAAACGACCGGCGAGACGGAGAACGGCAGGTCCACCAGCGTGGTCAGGAAGGCCTTGCCGCGGAATTCGAACTTGGCGATCGCCCAGGCCGCGCAGACGCCGAACACCAGGTTCAGCGGCACCGCGATGGCGGCCGTGATCAGCGTGAGGCGGATCGCCGCCCAGGCATCGGGCTCCTTCAGGGCCTCGAGGTAGGCGCCCAGGCCCTTGCGCAGCGCCTCGGTGAACACCGCCGCGAGCGGCAGCACGAGGAACAGCAGCAGGAAGACGAGCGCCAGTGCGACGAGGGTCCAGCGGACCCAGGCCGGCTCGGTCGTGGTGACGCGCTTGCGCGTGAGGTCGGTCGCTGCCATCACTGGCCTCCGGACCGGCGACGCTGCCAGGCCTGCAGCGCGTTGATCACCAGCAGCAGGATGAAGGACATGACCAGCATCACCACGGCCACGGCCGTCGCGCCGGCATAGTCGTACTGCTCCAGCTTGCCGATGATGATCAGCGGGGTGATCTCCGAGACCATGGGCATGTTGCCGGCGATGAAGATCACCGACCCGTATTCGCCCACGGCACGCGCGAAGGCCATTGCGAAGCCGGTGAGGAGCGCCGGCGCGATGGCGGGGAAGATCACCTTGCGGAAGGTCTGCCAGCGCGTGGCGCCCAGGCACATGGCGGCCTCTTCCAGCTCCTTCTCGCTCTCTTCCAGCACCGGCTGCACCGTGCGCACCACGAATGGCAGCCCGATGAAGATCAGCGCGATCACCACGCCGTTGGGGTTGAAGGCGAGCTGGATGCCCAGAGGCTCCAGGTACTGCCCGATCCAGCCGTTGCCGGCCAGCAGCGCCGTCAGCGAGATGCCGGCCACGGCGGTGGGCAGCGCGAACGGCAGGTCCACCAGCGCGTCGACGATGCGCTTGCCGGGGAAGGAGTAGCGCACCAGCACCCAGGCGACCAGCAGGCCGAACACCGTGTTCACGCACGCCGCGAGGAAGGACGCGCCGAACGTGAGCCGGTACGAGGCGAGGACCCGGGGGGAAGCGACGGCCGCCCAGAACTGGTCCCACGACAGCGTGAAGGTCTTGAGGACCAGCGCCGACAGCGGGATCAGCACGATCAGGCACAGGTACAGGACGGTGTAGCCCAGGGTCAGGTGGAACCCGGGCAGCACCTTCCGGCCGCGGCCGCGCGAAGAAGAAGGCGCCGCCGCCGATCCCGGCAGCGGCGCCGCGAGTGCGCCACTCATGTCGTGCCTACCTGACGGTGTAGATCTTGTCGAACTGGCCGCCGTCGTTGAAGTGCACCTTCTGCGCCTCGGAGAGCGAGCCGTACAGTTCCTGCACGGTGAACAGCTTGATCTGCTTGAACTTGGGGTACTTCTTCAGCACGGCCTCGTTGGTCGGGCGGATGTAGTGCTTCGCGGCGATCTCCTGGCCCTCTTCCGAGTACAGGAAGTTCAGGTACGCCTTGGCGAGGTCGCCCGTGCCCTTCTTGGCGACGGTGCGCTCCACGACCGCGACCGGGTTCTCGGCCACGATGCTGACGGAGGGGTACACCACGTCCACCTTGTTCGCGCCGAACTCCTGGTTGACGGATTCCACTTCGGACTCGAACGTGATCAGCACGTCGCCGGTGTTGCGCTGCAGGAAGGCGCTGGTGGCGTCGCGGCCGCCGCGGGCCAGCACCGGCACGTTCTTGTAAAGCCTGGACACGAAGTCCGCGGCCTGCGCGTCGGTGCCGCCCTTCTTCTTCACGTAACCCCAGGCCGCGAGGTAGGCGTAGCGGCCGTTGCCGCCGGTCTTCGGGTTCACCACCACGACCTTGACGTCCGGCTTCAGCAGGTCGTCCCAGTCCTTGATGCCCTTGGGGTTGCCGTTGCGCACCAGGAACAGCATGGTGGACGTGGTCGGCGCCGCGTTGTGCGGAAAGCGCTTGGCCCAGTCCTTGGCGACGATGCCCTTGTCCGCGAGGAATTCGACGTCGGTCGTGGTGTTCATCGTCACCACGTCGGCATCGAGGCCGTCGGCCACGGCACGCGCCTGCGCGCTGGAGCCGGCGTGCGACTGCTCGATCTTCACGTCCTTGCCCGTGCTCTTCTTGTAGAAGGGCACGAACGCGGCGTTGATGTCCTTGTAGAACTCGCGGGCCACGTCGTAGGAGACGTTCAGCAGGCTTTGCTGGGCGGAGGCGATGCCGCTGGCGGCGAGGGCGAGGGAGGCGAGGAGGATCTTGAACTTGGTCATGGGAGAGGCATGCGGGGCCTCGGGGGCCCCGTCTTTCTGCTGGGTCTTATTGATTCGGCTGCGGCGTCAGGCGCAGGTACGGGCGCACGGCGTTGAAGCCCTTGGGGAAGCGCTCGGCCAGTTCCTTCGGGTCCGTGATGCTCGGGACGATGACGACGTCGTCGCCCTGCTTCCAGTTCGCCGGCGTGGCGACCTTGTGGCTGTCCGTGAGCTGCAGCGAGTCGATCACGCGCAGGATCTCGTCGAAGTTGCGGCCGGTCGACGCGGGATACGTCAGCGTCGCGCGGATCACCTTCTTCGGGTCGATGATGAACACGCTGCGCACGGTGGCGTTGGCCAGCGAGTTCGGGTGGATCATGTCGTAGAGGGTTGCGACCTTCTTGTCCGCATCGGCGAGGATCGGGAAGTTCACGGTGCAGTTCTGCGTGTCGTTGATGTCCTTCACCCACCCGTGGTGCGATTCGACCGGGTCGACGCTCACGGCGATGGGCTTCACGCCACGCTTGCGGAACTCGCCCGCCAGCGCGGCCGTCTTCCCCAGCTCGGTGGTGCACACCGGGGTGAAGTCGGCGGGGTGCGAGAACAGCACCACCCACGAGTCGCCGGCCCACGCGTGGAACCGGATGCTGCCTTCGGTGGAATCCTGGGTGAAATCGGGGGCGGTATCGCCGAGCCGCAAGGTCATGGCCTTCTCCTTCTGGACGGGGAAGGAGGATTGTGGAGACGCCCTCTTAGTTGCACAACGAATATGTCGTTGTGTGCTTATGGCTTCCGCCATCTAAAGCAGGGGGCGAAGCTCCCGTGCGGCCTCCTGCAGCAGAGGCAGGAGGTCTTTCTGCGCGGCGCGAGGTTCCAGCCTCTGCCGTGTGGTGACCACGTTGAGGGCCGCGATCGTGCGCCCGTCCATGTCCCGCAGGGGAACAGCCAGCGCGTGCACGCCCAGCTCGTGCTCTTCGCTCGCCATGCAGAAGTCCTGGCGCCGCACCTCGTCGATCAGGGCACGGAAGGTGCGCGGGTCGGCGACGGTGTGGCCCGTCAGCCGCGGCAGTTCGCGGCCCTTCATCCAGGCGCTGAACTCCGTGCGGCCCTTCGCCGCCAGCAGCACCCGGCCCGTGGAGGTCGCGTGCGCGGGCAGGCGCGCCCCGAGGTGCAGGCCGTAGGCCAGCAAGGCCGAGCCGCTGCGCGCGACGATCACGACGTGATCGCCTTCCAGCACGACCGCCGAGAACGATTCGCCGGTCAGTCCGGCCAGCCGGTTGAGCGTGGGCTGCACCGCCCGCGGCAGGCGCGCCGTCGCCAGGTAGCTGCCGGAAAAGCGCAGCACCTTGGGCGCCAGCCAGAACCAGCTGCCGTCCGTTTCCAGGTAGCCCAGGTGCGCCAGGGTGAGCAGGTGGCGCCGCGCGGCCGCGCGGGTGAGCCCGGCGCGCTCTGCGGCCAGCGTGGCGTTGAGCCGCTGGCGCTGGGTATCGAAGCTTTCCAGCACGGCCAGGCCCTTGGCCATGCCGGCGATGTAGTCGGCGTGCGCGATCGTCATGGGAGTCGGTGCGCGATGATCGCGCAAGGTGCGCAATGATCGCACAGAGCCGCGCGCCCTCCCCTGTTCTCCGGGGCCTGCAACGCCTAAGCTCGCGGCAACAGGAGACACCCATGACCATCCGCACCCAGGTCGCCATCATCGGCGCCGGCCCCTCCGGCCTTCTGCTCGGCCAGCTGCTGCACAAGGCCGGCATTTCCAACGTGATCCTCGAGCGCCAGAGCGCCGACTACGTGCTCGGCCGCATCCGCGCCGGCGTGCTGGAACAGGTCGCCGTGGACCTGATGGAGGAATGCGGCGTCGCGGACCGCATGCACAAGGAAGGCCTGGTGCACGAAGGCATCGAGCTGCTGTTCCAGGGCCAGCGCCACCGCATCGACTTTCCCGGCCTCACCGGCGGCAAGACGGTGATGGTGTACGGCCAGACCGAAGTCACGCGCGACCTGATGGCGGCGCGCTCCGCGGCAGGCCTGCCCACCTACTACGAGGTGGGCGACAGCGTGCGGCTGCATGGCTTCGACGGCACGAGCCCGAAGGTGACCTTCCGCAAGGACGGCCGCGACGAGGAGATCGCCTGCGACTTCATCGCCGGCTGCGACGGCTACCACGGCGTGAGCCGCGCGAGCGTGCCGAAGGACGCGATCCGCGAATACGAGAAGGTGTATCCCTTCGGCTGGCTCGGCCTGCTGGCGGACGTGCCGCCGGTGTTCCACGAGCTGATCTACGCGAACACGGAGCGCGGCTTCGCGCTGTGTTCCATGCGCAGCCCGACCCGCAGCCGCTACTACGTGCAGGTGCCGCTGACGGACAAGGTGGAAGAGTGGTCCGACGACGCCTTCTACGACGAGCTCAGCCGCCGCCTGGACCCGGAAGCGCGCGAGCGCCTGGTGCGCGGGCCGTCGCTGGAGAAGAGCATCGCGCCCCTGCGCAGCTTCGTCGCCGAACCCATGCGCTTCGGCCGCCTGTTCCTCGCCGGGGACGCGGCGCACATCGTGCCGCCGACGGGTGCCAAGGGCCTGAACCTCGCCGCCTCCGACGTGAAGTACCTGTCCGACGGCATCGTGGAGCACTACCGGGAGCGCAGCAGCGCCGGCCTGGACCACTACTCCGACCGCGCCCTGCGCCGCGTGTGGAAGGCGGAGCGCTTCTCCTGGTGGTTCACCTCCCTCATGCACAAGTTCCCGGGCGAAGGCCCGATCGCGCAGAAGCTGCAGGAGGCGGAGCTGGACTACCTGGTGAACTCGAAGGCGGCGTCGATGTCGCTGGCCGAGAACTACGTCGGGCTGCCGCTGTAGGCACGCCCGCAAGAAAAAAGGGCCGCGCGAGCGGCCCTTTTCGTTTCGTGCGGTCCTCAGTCCGCGAACTTGCCCCCGGCCTTGATCACCGGGCCCCACTTGTCGATCTCCGACTTCAGCCACGCGTGCAGCGCCTCGGGCGTGTTCGTGGCATCGGGCACGATCTCGGCGCCGAGGTCGTCCATGCGCTTGATCACGTCGGGATCCTTCAGCGCGGCGCGCACGGCGGCGTTCATGCGGTCGACGACCGGCTTCGGCGTGCCCTTGGGCGCGTAGATGCCGTGCCACACGACGACCTCGAAGTCCTTCAGGCCCTGCTCCGCCAGCGTCGGCGCGTTCGGCAGCACCTTCACGCGGTTCTTCGTCGTCACGCCATACAGCTTGACGCTGCCGGCCTTGATCTGCGGCACCGTCTGCGTGGTCTGGTCGCACAGCACGTCCACCTGGCCGCCCAGCAGCGCGTTCATCGCGGGCGCGGTGCCCTGGAACGGCACCTCGGTCAGCTGCACGCCCACCGCGCGCTGGAACATCATGCCGCACAGCTGCGACACGGCGCCCAGGCCCGCGTTGGCGAGGTTGATCTTCTCCTTGTTGGCCCGGATGTAGGTCACCATCTCCTGGAAGTTGTTCGCCGGGAAGTCCTTGCGCGCGAGGAAGGTCATCGGCACTTCGACCGCCTGGCTCACGAATTCGAAGTCCTTCAGGGGATCGAACGACAGCTTGCGGTACAGCGCCGGCGCGGTGGCCATGCCGTTGTGGTGGATGAAGAAGGTGTAGCCGTCCGGCTGCGCCTTGGCCACGTAGGCGGCGGCGACGGTGCCGCCGGCGCCCAGCTTGTTCTCGACGACGACGGTCTGGCCCAGGCTCTTGGTCATCGCGGCGCCGAGGGTGCGCGCCACGACGTCGGTGGGTCCGCCCGCCGCGAAAGGCACCACCAGCGTGATCGGCTTCGTCGGCCAGTTGCCCTGCGCGTGGGCGAATGCGGCCGTGCCCAGGGCCAGCAGCGTGAACAGGGTGCGCTTGAACTGCATCGTTGTGCTCCTTGATGGATGCCGGACTACCGCGGCATGGGCCGCAGGGTAGCCAGCCCGGCGGAAAGCACCATCGGTAAGTACCCGGGCGGGCCCTCTGCTAGCCTGTGTCCATGACCCACGCACCCTTGCACGGCATCCGCATCCTGAGCCTCGCGCTGAACCTGCCCGGCCCCGCGGCGCTGATGCGTTGCCGCCGCATGGGCGCGACCTGCACGAAGCTGGAGCCGCCCGCGGGCGATCCCATGGGCCACTACAACCCTTCGGCCTACTCGGAGCTGCACGAAGGCGTGAAAGTCCTGCAGGCCGACCTCAAGACCCCACAGGGCCAGGAGACGGTGCACCGCGAACTCGCGCGCACCGACATCCTGCTCACGTCCTTCCGGCCTTCGGCGGTGGAGAAGCTCGGGCTCGGCTGGAAAGGGCTGCACAGCCGCTACCCGGGCCTCAGCCACGTCGCCATCGTCGGGGCGCCGGGCGGGCGCGCGGAGGAGCCGGGACACGACCTCACGTACCTCGCGGACAACGGACTGGTCCCCGGGCTGGAACTGCCCGCCACGCTGTATGCCGACATGGGCGGCTCGCTCATGGCCTCCGAGGCGGTGCTGAAGGCGGCGCTGCGCAAGCACGAGCGCTATGCGGGTGGCGGCGACCCGCATCCCGAAGGCCTGTACCTGGAGGTGGCGCTGTCCGATGCCGCGGGCTATCTCGCGCTACCGCGGCGCTGGGGGCTCACGCAGCCGAGCGGCTCGGTGGGTGGCGCGCACGCGGGCTACCGCGTCTATCCCTGCCGGGACGGGCGCGTTGCCGTCGCCGCGCTCGAACCGCATTTCGCCGCCCGCTTGTGCGAGGCGGCCGGGATCCAGGCGACGGATGCGAAGACCATGTTCCGCCCGGACACGCATGCGGCACTGGCGACGTTCTTCGCCGCGAAGACGCGAACCGAGCTCGACGCGCTCGCGACCGCGCAGGACCTGCCGCTCCACACGCTCGTGCCCTAGGCGCGCGAGCCGGCGCCCTGCAGCAACGCCTCCACCTCCCGGTCCTTGTCCTCCCACAGCGCGGTGAGCCAGCGCCCGAAGGCGCGGCGGAACTGCGGGTCGGCCGCGTAGTCGCGCGCCGTGAATTCCGCCGGAATCGGCACCTGCCGCACGCGCACGACGACGCGCGGCACGCGGCCGCAGAGGAAGTCCCAGAACGTCGGGACCCCGCCGGGATACACGATCGTCGCATCCAGCATGCAGCGGAACTGCCCGCCCATGGCCTGCAGCGTGAGCGCGAGCGCGCCCGCCCGGGGCTTCAGCAGGTGGCGGTACGGCGAGGCCTGCGCCTCGCGCTTGCGCGGCGTGAAGCGCGTGCCTTCGGCGAAGTTCATGACGCTCGTGGGCACCAGGGAGAACTTGCGGCAGGCGCGCAGGGCCGCTGCGTGGTCCTCCGAACGCAGTTCGGGGCGCTTGCGCAGCTTGTCCTTCCCGTGCCGCTTCATGAAGGGGAAGTCGAGCGCCCACCAGGCGAGCCCGATCACCGGCACGTAGATCAACTGCTGCTTGAGGAAGAACTTCAGCAGCGGGATGCGCCCGCGCAGCACGTGCTGCAGCACGAAGATGTCGACCCAGGACTGGTGGTTGCAGTTCACCAGGTACCACGCGCCAGCGCGCAGGCCCGCCAGCCCCTCCACGTCCCAGCGCGTCGGTTGCGCCAGGTGCATCCACCCGCTGTTGCAGGCCACCCAGCCGTTGGCGAACGCATTGAGCACGGGGTCGACCCGGCGCCGCACCGCGGGGAACGGCAGGGCCAGCTTGAGCAGTGCGCCGGCGAAGACGGGAAGGCTCCACACCAGGGTGTTGAGCACGAGGAGCAGCAGCGCGAGCGCGCCGCGCAGGAACGAAGGCATGGACGCATCATCGCCACGCACGGCGCGGCGCGCCTTGCGTCGCGTCAAGCATTGCGCGCTCAGCGCGGCTTGCGGGGCGGCTTGGCGGCGCCGGTCACGCGCGGCGGCAGGCCGGTGTGCTGCGTCAGCACGGCGCCCTTGCGGGGCGCGGCCGTCGAGTTCTTGCGGCGCGGGCTCGCGTAACTGCCGTCCGTGACCGGCTGGTACGTCGGGACCAGGTGGTGCTTGCCGTTGCCGATCAGGTCGGCGCGGCCCATGGCCTTCAGTGCCTCGCGCAGCATCGGCCAGTTGTTCGGGTCGTGGTAGCGCAGGAAGGCCTTGTGCAGGCGCCGCCGGCGTTCGCCGCGCACGATGTCCACGGTCTCGCTGTCGCGCGTGACCTTGCGCAGCGTGTTCTTGCCCGAGTGGTACATGGCCGTCGCCGTCGCCATCGGGCTCGGGTAGAAGGCCTGCACCTGGTCCGCGCGGAAGCCGTTGCGCTTGAGCCAGACCGCGAGGTTCATCATGTCCTCGTCGCTGGTGCCCGGGTGCGCCGCGATGAAGTACGGGATGAGGTACTGCTCCTTGCCCGCTTCCTTCGAGAACCGGTCGAACATCTGCTTGAAGCGGTCGTACGAGCCGACGCCCGGCTTCATCATCTTCGACAGCGGCCCCTGCTCCGTGTGCTCCGGAGCGATCTTGAGGTAGCCGCCGACGTGGTGCTGCACGAGTTCCCTGACGTACTCGGGCGATTGCACGGCCAGGTCGTAGCGCAGGCCGGAGCCGATCAGGATCTTCTTGATGCCCTTCAGCGCGCGGGCACGGCGGTAGATCTGGATCAGCGGCCCGTGGTCGGTCTTCAGGTTCTGGCAGATGCCCGGGTAGACGCAGCTCGGCTTGCGGCACGCCGCCTCGATCTCGGGCGACTTGCAGCCGATGCGGTACATGTTGGCCGTCGGGCCGCCGAGGTCGGAGATGACGCCGGTGAAGCCTTCCACCTTGTCGCGGATCTCCTCCACCTCGCGGATGATCGAATCCTCGCTGCGGCTCTGGATGATGCGGCCTTCGTGCTCGGTGATCGAGCAGAAGGTGCAGCCGCCGAAGCAGCCCCGCATGATGTTGACGCTGAAGCGGATCATCTCCCAGGCCGGGATCCTGGCGCCGCCATAGGACGGATGCGGTGCGCGGGCGTACGGCAGGCCGAACACGTGGTCCATCTCCGCCGTCGTGAGCGGGATGGGCGGCGGCGTGAGCCACACGTCGCGTTCGCCGTGCGCCTGCACGAGCGCGCGGGCGTTGCCGGGGTTGGTCTCCAGGTGCAGCACGCGGTTGGCGTGGGCGTAGAGCACGGGGTCGGACTTCACCGCTTCGTACGAAGGCAGGCGGATCACCGTGCGTTCGCGGTTCAGCTTCACGCGCGGGTTCGGCACGAACTGCAGCGCCTGCACCGCGCCCTGCACGGGCCCGGCGCCCTCTTCCTTCGCGCACGTCTCGCCCTGGGCCTTCGCCTGCTCGGAGATCGTCATGTACGGGTTGACGTGCTCCTCCACGCGGCCGGGCGTATCGACGCTGGTGGAGTCGACCTCCATCCAGCCTTCCGGCGTGGAGCGGCGCACGAAGGCCGTGCCGCGCACGTCCGTGATGTTCTCCACGGGCTCGCGGGCCGCGAGGCGGTGCGCGATCTCGATGATCGCGCGCTCGGCGTTGCCGTACAGCAGCAGGTCGCACTTCGCGTCCAGCACGATGCTGTGGCGCACCTTCTCCGACCAGTAGTCGTAGTGCGCGATGCGGCGCAGGCTGCCCTCGATCCCGCCGAGGATGACCGGCACGTCCTTGAACGCCTCGCGGCAACGCTGGCTGTACACGATCGCGGCGCGGTCCGGCCGCTTGCCGCCCACGTCGCCCGGCGTGTACGCGTCGTCGCTGCGCAGCTTCCGGTCCGCCGTGTAGCGGTTGATCATCGAGTCCATGTTCCCGGCGGTCACGCCCCAGAACAGGTTCGGCTTGCCCAGCGCCTTGAAGGGCTCGGCGCTCTGCCAGTCCGGCTGGGAAATGATGCCGACGCGGAAGCCCTGCGCCTCCAGCGTGCGGCCGATCACCGCCATGCCGAAGCTCGGGTGGTCCACGTACGCATCGCCCGTCACGAGGATGACGTCGCAACTGTCCCAGCCGAGCGCCTCCATCTCCCTGCGGCTCATGGGCAGGAAGGGCGCGGGGCCGAAGCGATGCGCCCAGTACTTGCGGTAGCTGGTGATCGGCTTGGCGGCGCGGGCGAAGAGGGAGACGTCGAGAGGTGCGTTCATGGGGGGCGGGGAATTGTAGGGACTTCCCCTGAGCACCAAGGTTCCAGGGACTTTGCCGTCGCATGACAGCACATTGCCCTCCTGGCATCTGCGTGTGGCGTAGATCACACTGCACTCACTTTATCGCCGGCTTAGACGAAACAAGATGTTGCAGACGTCCAGCCGCTGGGGCACGCTTGCGGTTCGCTGACGAGGAGGAGTCGCATGAACAAGTACGTTGGGATCCTGGCGGCGTGCGCCGCCTTTGCGGCGTCGCAGCCTGTGGCGGCGCAAGTCCTGGAAGTGTCGGGCGCCACGACCGTCCAACGGCGCGTGCTCGAGCCGGGCGCGGAGCCGCTCAAGGCGGCCACGGGCATCCAGCTGAAGATCCTGGGCCCGGGCACGGGCAAGGGCATGCTGGCGCTGTTCGACGGCAAGGTGCCCGTCGCGGCCGCCGGCGAATCGCTGGAAGACGCCGTCGCCAGCGCCAAGGCCGCCGCCGCCGAGGCCGGCCGCACGGTGACCGTGCCCGCCAACCTCGTGTACCACCCGGTCGCCTCCGACAACATCGTGGTGGCCGTGCACGCCGCCAACCCGGTCAAGACCCTGACGCGCCAGCAGATCAAGGACCTGCTGACCGGCAAGACGAAGAACTGGAAGGACGTGGGCGGCCCCAACCTGCCGGTGAAGCTCTACGCCGCGGCGCCGGGCCAGGCGGTGCGCAACGCGGTCCAGAAAGGTTTCATGGAGGGCGCCGAGTACCCGGCGGACGCCACGGACATCCGCACCGCGGTGGAGCAGCTCAAGGTGATCGCTGGCGACCCCGCCGGCATCGGCGCGATGAGCGAACCCGTGATCAAGGCCGGCCCGGAGAAGGTCCACGTGGTCACGGGCGCGGTGATTCCCCGGCCGCTGGGCTTCGTCACCATCGGCGCCCCGAATCCGCAGGCGCAGAAGATGATCGACTACTTCCGCTCGCCGGAAGGCCAGAAGCAGATCAGGTAGGTCCTGCGATGCGCCATCTGAAGGTCGGCGTCCGCCTCGCAGTCGGCTTCGGCCTGCTGCTGGCGCTCATGGTCGCGGCGGTGCTGGTCGGCCTGCTCGGCATCCGCTCGGCACAGGAACAGGCCACCCGCCTGGAACAGGAGAACATCGCGCTGCTGAAGGCGACCAGCGCCATGCAGGTGGCGCAGCTGAACCAGGCCGTCGCCATCCGCGATTTCGTCGGCATGGCCGACGTGGAGAGCCAGCGCGCCGCCCTGCGCGCGCTGAGGGCGGGCGAAACGGCGTACGCCGAAGCGCTCGCGGTGCTGACGCGACTCGCCACCGACGGCAGCCTCGGCGGCGAGCTGCTCGCGCAGGCGAGCCAGCTCGAATCGGCCAGCAAGCGGGTCAACGCGAAGGTCAGCGAGGCGCTGGACCTCGTCGACACCGCGGAGTACCAGCAGGCACAGTCCGTCGTCTACAAGGAGGTGCGTCCGCTTCAGGCCGCCATCGCGACGCAGTTGCGCGAGCTGGCGGGGCGGACCCATGTCCTCGCCCAGGAGCGCGCCACGGCCGCACGGCTGGAGGCGCAGTCGAACGAGCGTCGCCTCGCACTGGTGCTCGCGGCGGCGCTGCTGCTCGGCGTGGGTGCCACGGTGCTGATCACGCGGGGCATCGTGCGTCCGCTGGCCGACGCCGTGCGCACCGCCGAGCGCGTCGCCGACGGCGACCTGACCGGGCACGAAGTGCGTGCGGGCCGCGACGAGACCGGTCGCGTCCTCGCGGCGCTCGCAGGCATGCAGCAGGCGCTGAACGGGCTGGTGCGCTCCGTCCGGGTGGGGGCGGAAGGCGTGAACCACGCCTCGGCGCGGCTCTCGAGCGGCAACGCCGAACTCGCCGCCCGCACGGAAGAACAGGCAGCTGCGCTCGAGGAGGCGGCCGCCAGCGTCGAGGAACTCACGGCCAGCGTCAAGCACAACACGGGCAGCGCGCTCAAGGGCAGCGAACTCGCGCGCGAAGCCGCGCAGCTGGCCGGCAGCGGCGGCACCGCCGTGCAGGACGTGATGGGAACGATGGCGGGCATCCAGAAGTCGGCCCGCCGCGTGTCCGACATCGTGGGCATGATGGACGAGATCGCGTTCCAGACCAACCTGCTGGCGCTCAACGCCGCGGTCGAAGCGGCACGCGCCGGCGACCAGGGCCGCGGCTTCGCCGTGGTGGCGGCGCAGGTCCGCGTGCTGGCGCAGCGCAGCGCCGAGGCGGCGCGCGACATCAAGCAGCTCGCGCACGAGGCCGTCGGCCAGGCGGACACCGGCGCCAAGGCAGCCGAACGCGCCAGCGAGACCATGGAGAAGGTCGTGCGCGTTGCCCGCGACGTCGCGGAAGTCGTGTCGGACATCGCGCGGGCGAGCGAGGAGCAGCGCTCCGGCATCGAGCAGGTGAACACCACGGTGAGCCAGCTCGAGACCGCGACGCAGAGCAACGCGGGGCTGGTCCAGGAGATCAGCACGCTCACCGACGCCCTGCTCTCCGGTGCGCGCGACCTCGTCGCGGCCGCGAACCGCTTCCGGCTCGACGCGGGAGAAGCCCACGCTGGCGGCTTCGACGACCAGGCGCCGGTGCAGGAGCCGCCCGCCGTCGGCTGGCAGGAAACGCGGCCCGCCCTGACCTAGCGAGCGTCGTCCTGCAGGCAGCGTTCGCGCGCACGCGCCACGAGCCGCAGGACTTCCTCCGCGTCGGGCGCCTTCGCCATCAGCCCCAGCGCAACCATCGCGAGCAGCAGCTCGCTGCGCGCGGGGCCGACCTCCCCGAGCGCCCGGCACAAGGCGGTGTAGCTGCGATCCAGCTCGGTGTCGCTCATGGCGCGAGTCCCTTCTCTTCCAGGCAGGCGAGCACGGGCGCGGGATCCAGGCCCCGCCACCGGCCCATCACGTAGCCGTCCGGACGAACGAGCACCAGCCCCGTCGCCCCGGGCGCGGGCAGGCCGTAGCGCGCCCATGCCTGCCCGTGCGCATCGGCTTCCGGTGCGATCTCCAGGACCCCGATGCCGTGCGCCGCGAGGTCGGCCACGGCGTGCGGCACCGCGCCGTCGCAGAACACCAGGCAGGTGAAGTCCGTGCCGAAGCAGCGCGTGAGGTGCCAGGCGCCTTGCCGCCCCTGCAACAGCGCCTCCGGGGCAGGCTGCCCCGGAGCCGCCTGCGCGTTCGCCCACGCACCCTGCTCCGGCGCGTTCAGCGGCGAATCGCCGTATGCGACCGGCGCGACCTGCCGCGGGTTGATCAGGGAGCGCACCGCCGGCTCGTCCAGCGCGAGCCGCAGCGTCGCCTCGCGCAGCAGCCGGAACGCGAAATCCGGCGGCGCCATGAACTCGGTGCTCTTGGCGCCGTAGGCGATGTTCTCGCGCGCGGCCTGCACGCGTTCGGACGAATACGTGTCCAGCAGCGCGTCGGCCGCGCCGCCTTCGAGCACGAGCGCCAGCTTCCACGCGAGGTTCGCCGCGTCGTCGAGGCCGGAGTTCAGCCCGCGCACGCCGAAGATCGGCACCAGGTGCGCCGCATCGCCGGCGAACAGCACGCGCCCGTGGCGGTACGCGGGCAAGGTGAGGCACTTCGCGTTGTACATCGAGGCCCACAGCAGCTGCCAGGGCGCGTCCTCGCCGATCATCGCGAGGTGGCTCTGCACGCGCGGCAGGATGTTCTCCGGCTTCAGCGCCTCCACCGCATCCTCGCCGTCCCGCAGCTGGTAGTCGATGCGCCAGACCGAGTCCGGCTGGCGGTGCATCAGCAGCGTGGAGCCGGGGTTGGAGGGCGGATCGAACCACGCCAGGCGCTCCACCGGGCGGCGCGTCTCCTGCACGATGTCGACGATCACGTAGCGGCCTTCGTACTGCGTGCCCTCGAAGGCGAGCCCGAGCTGCTCGCGCACGGTGCTGCGGCCGCCGTCGCAGGCCACGACGTGGTCCGCGCGGATGCGCTGCGGGCCGGCGGGTCCCTCGGCCTCCACGACCACCCCGTCCGGCCCCGCGTCGAGGTCGACGAGGCGCGTGGACCAGGCGACCTGCACGAGGTCCGGCACGCCTTGCAGCGCCGCGTGCACGAAGGCTTCCACGTGGTACTGCTGGATGTTCACCATGGGCGCGAAGCGCTGCGTGGGCTCGTGCGGCATCTCGAAGTGCAGCACTTCGCGGTCGCGCCAGTAGCTGCGCCCGCCGGTCCACGGCAAGGCCTTCGCGGCGAGCGCGGGGCCCGCTCCCGCCGTCCAGAGGATCTCCTGGGAACGCCGCGAGATGCAGATGGCGCGGCTGCCCGTGCAATGGCCCGCGTCCGCCTCCAGCACCAGGCTGCGCACGCCGTGGCGCGCCAGCAGCGCGGCCAGGGTGAGTCCCACCGGTCCGCCGCCGGCGATGAGAACCGGAACGGTGTCCGGCAGCGGAGGGGATGAGGCCACGCAAGCTCCTGTATCGTGCGGCGCCACTCTAGCGCACGCACGGGACGAGGAGCGCTAGCGGTCCTTGGGCAGCTTGCCGCGCGCCGCTTCCAGCTCCCAGGGGCTGTCCTCGACGTTCGGGCCGTCCGGATACGACGCGGGCCCTTTCGCGATGCCGGGCCGCGCGCGCGCGCCGGGCACGCCGGCGGGCACCTGCGCGCCCGCTTCGTCCAGGACGCCCTCGGCCCCCGCGGGCGGCTGCTGGGTGGCCTGGTCGCCGAGCGTCTTGTTGCCGCAGCCGTCGGCGTTGCCGTGGTTCTCGTTGCCCCCGCGGTCGCCCTCGGGGCCGATGCTCGTGTTCGTGCTCATGGGGACGAATCTAGGCGCGGCCGGCGGCCGCACCTGCAAGCAGCGCCGCCGGGGCGGTGTAGGACGCCACGCGCGCAGCTCCTAAACTGGGCAGCCCCACAGGAGGAGCGCCCATGCCGATCTTCAGCACCCTTCGCATCACCCAGGACGAGCAGCATCCCCGCATCGCGCGGCTGCTCCTCGACCGGCCCGAGCGCCTGAACGCCATCAACGAGGAGATGCCGCGCGAGATCCGCGCGGCAGTGGACTGGGCGAATGCCAACGACGAGGTGCACGTGATCGTCGTGGAAGGCGCCGGCAAGGGCTTCTGCGGCGGCTACGACCTTTCCATCTTCGGCCAGGGCGACGTCGACCACCCGTGCCAGCAGGAACGCAGCCCCTGGGACCCGATGGTCGACTACGCCTACATGAAGCGCAACACCGAGGACTTCATGGCGTTGTGGCGCAGCCCGAAGCCGACGATCGCGAAAGTGCACGGCCACGCGGTGGCGGGCGGCAGCGACATCGCGCTGTGCTGCGACCTGCTGGTGATGGCGGAGGACGCACGCATCGGCTACATGCCCACGCGCGTGTGGGGTTGCCCCACCACCGCGATGTGGACCTTCCGCCTCGGCCCCACGCGCGCCAAGCAACTCATGTTCACCGGCGACACCATCGACGGCCGCACGGCCGCCGCGTGGGGGCTGGCCAACGAAGCGGTCGCTGCCGAGGCGCTGGACGCCGCCACGCTGGCGCTCGCGCAGCGCATCGCGGGCGTGCCGCGCAGCCACCTCGCGATGCACAAGCTCGTGGTGAACCAGGTGCTGCTCACGATGGGCCTCGAGCAGGCGCAGAGCATGGCCACCGTGTTCGACGGCATCACGCGCCACAACCCGGAAGGCCTGTGGTTTCGCCGCTATGCCCAGGCCGAGGGCTTCAAGGCCGCCGTGCAGTGGCGCGACAGCGGCCGGCCCGTTCCCGAAGGAGACGAGGCGCGCGCGCTCGCGGAGCAGCTGAGGCGGGACCGGCAGGGCTGAGTTCCCCTGCCCCTGCGCAAGCCAGCTCCTACACCAGCCGCGCGCACGTCCGACATGCACGGCGCCCGGCCGTTCTTACATTGGTTGTCGGACCGGCCCCACGCCGGCCCTCTCGCAACTTCAAGGAGAGCACGATGGCACAAGGCCAAGAGCAGAACCGCCAGCAGGACCAACACAACCAGCAGAACCAGGGTGGCTCCGGCATGAACCAGGGCGGCAGCCAGCAGCAGGACCGGGGACAGGCCTCGCAGGACCAGCAACGGCAACGCCAGCAGGACCAGCAGCAGGATCGCGGCCAGGCATCGCAGGACCAGCAGCGCCAGCAGTCCGGCAACCAGCAGTCCGGCAGCCAGCAGGACCAGCAACGCCAGGACCAGCAAAGGCAGGACCAGCGCTGATACGGACCTTCCACAGGACGGAGGCGGGGCGGTACCCCGCCTCTTGTTTTTTGCGCGATGCCCTAAGCTCGCGGCCATGAGCGACGAGCACGATCCCACCGAGGTGCTGCGGTTCTGGCGCGACGCCGGCCCCGCGCGCTGGTTCCGCGTCGACGCTGGCTTCGACGCCCTCTTCCGCGATCGCTTCCTTGCCGCGCACGAAGCCGCGGCCACCGGCCGCCTGGCGCACTGGAGCGAATCGCCGGACGGCGCGCTCGCCCTGGTCCTGCTGCTGGACCAGTTCCCGCGCAATGCCTTCCGTGGCACGCCGCGCGTCTACGCCACCGATGCCAAGGCACGCGAGGTCGCCGACGCGGCGATCGCGGCGGGACACGACCTGCGCGTCGAGCCGTCGCTGCGCCCCTTCTTCTACCTCCCGTTCATGCACTCGGAAGAACTGCGCGACCTGGACCGGTGCGTGGCGCTCACCCGGGAGCTCGGCGGCGAGCACCTGCGCTTCGCGCAGCACCACCGGGGCATCGTGGAACGCTTCGGCCGTTTCCCGCACCGCAACGCGGTGCTGGGACGCCGCAGTTCAGCGGAGGAAGAGCGCTTCCTGGCGGAAGGCGGGTTCCGCGGCTAGGAGCCTGCGCGGCAGAGAAACGGGCCTGCGCCGGTGCCTGGAAGCGCGCCAGGCTAGGCGCGGGCGACGCCGTGTAGTTCATCTACACAAGGAGCCCGCAACAACGCATGGCGCGCTTCCAGGCACCGGCCCGAAGGGTTGGGCCGATAAGGGGGCGCCTGCGTCGTTGCGAAAGCGGGTCAAGCCGTCCAGGCTTGACCCGCTTTCGCGCCTAGCATCCGCCCCCTTCTCGGCCCAACGCAGGCCCGTTTCTCTGCCGCGCAGGCTCCTAACAAACGATGTCGACGGCGGTCGCTTCGCTGTGCAGCGCGAGCGTCGACAGGTCGAGTTCGGAGTCCTCGAAGTCGGGGGCGTCCGCGTCGGCATGCAGCCGCACGCGGCCCTCGTTGGGCCCGTAGGTCTCGGGAGAGATGACGATGCCGCCGACACTGGCGCTCGCGGCGACGGCCGCGGCGCGCTCCGGCTGGCTGCCCAGGGGGGTGCACCACAGGCGCCCCTGCACGCGGAAGTAGGCCAGCGTGCAGACCCCGCTCACCACCCCGATGCGCAGCGGCATGGTGTCCGCCACGCGCTGCAGCTCGATGGCCATGCGCACGGCAGCGCCGGGGTTCTCGAAGGTCACCAGCGCAGCGCCGTCCTGGTAGGGGTCGAGCCGGCCGTTGTGGCGGCCGTTGAGGACCTGCAGGGCCTGGTGGAACGAAGCGAGCCCGTCCGCCCGGGAAGGGGCGGCGCTCAGGTCCGCGTGGACCAGCGTGAGGTGGCGTTGTTCGAAGCGGATGCTGTCGCGCTCCTCCCCGAGGAAGAGCCCCTTCCAGACGGTGGCGGGCAGCTGGTGCAGCACCTTGTCCGAGAGGGCCTCGAGCAGCAGGGCACGTTCCTGGACTGATTGCATCTTTTCCCCTTGCGACGTAACGGGATGAAACCACGCACTCATCCGTGACGCGATAGGGAAAACGGTCGGGCTGCTAGGGGATTTTCCTAGGGCCGGCGCTTGCGTGCCCTGGCGGGAGGGGCTGTGGCGGCGGCGAGATCCAGTTCCACCCAGGTCGGCGCGTGGTCGCTGGCCTTCTCCTCCCCGCGCACCCACGTGTCCACCCCCGCTGCGCGCAGGGAAGGCGCGAGCCGGCGGTTCAGCAGCAGGTGGTCGATGCGCAGGCCGGCGTTGCGCTGCCAGTGCTGGCGGAAGTAGTCCCAGAACGTGTAGACCGGCGCGTCGGGGTGCAGCTTGCGGATGGCGTCCGTCCAGCCCTGCTCGAGGAGCCGTTCCCAGCAGGCGCGGCTTTCCGGCTGCAGCAGCGCGTCCTTGCGCCACGAACGGGGGTTGTAGATGTCCGCGTCCGTGGGCACCACGTTGTAGTCGCCGCAGAGGACGACCGGGTGCTCCGAATCCACGAGCGTCTTCGCATGCGCGATCAGGCGCTCGAACCATGCGAGCTTGTAGTCGAACTTGGGGCCGGGCTGCGGGTTGCCGTTCGGGAGGTAGAGGCAGCCCACGATCACGCCCTCCACCGCGGCTTCGAGGTAGCGGCTCTGCTCGTCGGCTTCGTCGCCGGGCAGCGCACGCCGCACCTCCACCGGCTCGACGCCGCGCGCGAGGATGGCGACGCCGTTCCAGGAACGCTGGCCCTTCCACAGCGCGTGGTAGCCCGCGGCGCGGATCTCCTCCGCCGGAAACCCTTCGTCCAGCGCCTTGAGCTCCTGCAGGCAGGCGACGTCCGGCTGCTCGCGCTCGAGCCAGCGCAGCAGGTGCGGCAGCCGCGTCTTCACCCCGTTGACGTTGAAGGTCGCGATTTTCATCGGCGGCCCGATCCTACAGAAGACCGCCGCGCGCCGGGCTTAGATTGGCTGCATCGCACAGGAGAAAACGACATGCCCGATCCCAAGGACAACGCCAAGGCCAGCGGCGACGTGCACCTGCCGGAAATCGAGGAGCAGGCGCGCCGCAACAGCGGCGGCCGCGCCCGCGCGGAAGACAAGGACCCCGACCCGGACCTGCAGGACGAAGCTCGCCCCGGCAAGGGCGAGAACCAGGCCGGCTTCCTCAAGGACAAGGAAGCCCCCGGCCCCGGCGAAGGGTCCCGCTCCCGCTAGGGCCTGGCGCGGTCGCGGCGGAAGGCTTCGGCCCCGCCGCTGCCGCCGCCGTCGGGGAAATCGTGCGGGTCCAGCCGCCTCTTGTTCGGCACCTGCGGCGCCTCCGTGATCGTGCTCGCCGAGTTCTCGCCGTGGTCCGGCTTGGCCGGGACCGAGGACGTGGGACGCTCGCCGAGGTGCGCGTTGCGGGTGCGGGTGTCTCGGGATTTCATGGTGCAAACTTAAATCCCGGCCGCCGCCCCACGCTGTCGGACAAGCCCGCGATGCATGCCTTCCTCCCCGCCTGTGCCTTGCTGCTGCTCGCGGCGGCGCAGCCCGTGCGCGCGCAGGAGGACCCGCTGAAGTCGCCCGCGTGCGGCGCGGCGCTGGCGAGCCTGCAAGCGGCACGCTCGCAGGGCGAGGCCGCAGCGCGCGTGGAGACGCTGCGCAGCGCGGCGGCGTCCACCTGCCTCGGCTCGGGCACCGTGCCCACGCGCCTGTCGCGCGTGGTGCAGGCACCGGTCGTGGTGCCGCCGCCGCAGGTCGAGGTGACGCCCACGGCGCCGCCTTCGCTGCCGGCGCCCACGCCGTTGCCGCCGCCGGTGGCCATCGAGCGCCTTCCCCTGCCCTCGACGTGCGACGCCACCGGCTGCTGGACGAACGACGGCACGCACCTGCGGCACGTCCCGCCCAACCTCATGGGCCCGGGCGGGCTGTGCAGCCAGCTGGGCGGGATGGTGTATTGTCCGTAGCCTTTCACAACCCCGAAGCAGAAGGAAGCAGCCCCATGGGCAACAAGATCGTCACGGAAGCCGACCGCAAGCGCACCCCCGCGCCGAAGACCGCCAATGGCCTGAGCGTCCGCAAGCAGGGCACCGGCCAGAAGGTCAGCCTCGAGCGCGGCGTCTCCACGCGCAGCAAGAAGAACCCCGGCAAGCGTCCGCACAAGGGCGGCTGATCGCCTGCGGTGCACGGCGCGAAGCGCCCTGCACCCTTCGCCTGCGCCGTCCTACAGGGGCGGCGCGGCGTGTCCCCTACCGTGGATGGGCTGCAGACACAGGATTTCGCATGCCCGCACCCACCAGCTCCCGCACGCTCTGGAAAGGCGCCATCAGCTTCGGCCTGGTGCACATCCCCGTGACGCTGCACTCCGCGACCGCGGAGAGCCGCATGAAGTTCAACCTCCTCGAGAAGTCCTCGATGACCCGCGTGGGCAACAAGCAGGTCAACAAGGCCACGGGCGAAGCCATGCCCCGCGAGGAGATCGTCAAGGGCTTCGAGGTGGAGAAGGACCAGTTCGTCGTGCTCACGCCCGACGAGATCAAGGCGGCCATGCCCCGGTCCACGCAGACGATCGACATCGAGTCGTTCGTCGACCGCGAGCAGATCCCCAGTGTCTTCTTCAACAAGCCCTACTACGTGAGCCCGGCCGGCAAGGGCGGGCAGAAGCCCTTCGCGCTGCTGCGCGAGACGCTCGCGCGCACCGGCAAGGTGGGCATCGCCAAGGTCGTGATCTCCACCAAGCAGCACCTCGCGATGCTGGTGCCGCAGGACAACGGCCTCGTGCTGAACCTGCTGCGCTGGTCCGACGAGGTCCGCGACACCGCCGGCCTCGCGTGGCCCGCCGAGGACACCACCGTGAGCGCCGCCGAACTGAAGATGGCGGAACAGCTCGTCGACGCGATGGCGGGCGACTGGCAGCCGGACCTCTTCCACGACGAGTTCCGCGAGAAGCTGATGGCGCTCGTGGAGCAGAAGGCCAAGGAAGGCGGCCTGCGCGCGGCCGCGCCCCTGCCGGGCGAGGACGCGCCCGCCACGGCGGAAGTCATCGACCTCACCGAGCTGCTGCGCCGCAGCCTCAAGGGCAATACGGGCGCCGCGGCGCCTGCCGCGAAGAAGGCCGCGGCCCGTCGCGAGGCGGAAGCGGCGAACGACGCGCCCGCCCCGCTGAAGAAGGCCGCCGCGCGCAAGAGCGCCACGACGGCGCGCGCCAGCGCGAAGCCGGCCGCGAAGCGCAAGAGCGGCTGATCCCGGGAGTGCTCCCATGAAGCTCAGGGGGTTGTTGGCCCTGGCGCTGCTGGCGGCCGCCATCGCGGGCTGCGACGGCAGCCGCCGCAACGACACGGCCGTCCTGGGCGGCAATGGGCAGGGCGGCGGCGGCGAGCAGGCCCTGGTCGATGCCCGCGGGCGCGCGATTCCGCGGCCGCCGGCGCCGCCGGGCACCACCGTGCAGGCCGTGCGCAGCGCCGAGGACGCCGCGCTCGCGGCGTGGGTCGCCGACGACCACGTGGTGGCGTCCGCCTGGACGCCCGCGACCGGATGGTCCGCCCCGGAACCGCTCGAACGCATCTACGGCGAATCGCGCGACGTGCAGCTCGCGAGCAACGGGCAGGGACAGGCCATGGCCGTGTGGCACCACCGCGTGGGCAACATCCACAGCCTGCGCTTCAGCCGCTTCGACGCGAACGGCTGGAGCCTCCCGGACGTGCTGCCCGGCGCGCTGCCCCGCCCCGCCGTCGCGGGCACGCCCGCAGGCCAGGACGCGCCGCAGCTGCAGATGGACGCGCAGGGCAACGTCATGGCGCAGTGGCCGAGCGGCTTCCATGCGAACGAGCTGCAGGTCGCCCGCTACACCGCCGGGCAAGGCTGGAGCCGGGCCGTCAGCGAGCCGGTGGCGTCAGCGCCGAGCGCATCGCCTCCGAGCCCTGCGCCATCATCTGCCCGATAGGCACGGCGAGCGCGTCGGGCAGCAGGTCCACGGTCCACTCGAACCGGCAGCGGTCGTCGGCGAGCGGCTGCACGTGGACGACACCGTTGTAGTGGCTCGCGCGGCCGCCTTCTGCGGTGTAGGCCAGGCGGCGCATGGCGTCGTCGAGCGTCACGAGCCGCTCGCGCACCTGCATGCCGTTGGCGAAGGTCACCAGGCGCACGGCGCCGCCCTCTTCGACCGCGCATGCGCCGACGAAGCCCGGGGCGAGCCGCACGAGCCCGCCGAACTCGCGCACCACCGCCCACACCGCCTCCGCGGATGCGGGCACCTCGAAGTCCTTGCGGATCGTGGCCATCAGTTCCTCCTGGGGGTCGGCTGCGCCTGCAGCCAGTCGGCGAAGGCGCGGGCGCTGGGGTTGTGCGCCGCCTGCGGCGCAAGGGTGACGCAGTAGCCGCGGCGCGATGCCGCGGGACTGCGGAACGGGGCGACCAGCTTCTTCTGCCGCACGAGGTCGGCCAGCAGCGGCAGGCGGCCGATCACGACACCCTGCCCTGCGACCGCGGCGGCCACGGCCTCGCCGTACTGCGTGAAGCGCAGCGTGTGCGCCATGTGCAGGCCCGGCAGGCCCATGAGGCGCAGCCAGGGTTCCCAGTCGACGGTGAGCGGCGCGTCCTGCATCTCCACCGTGAGCAGCGTGTGGCGCTCGAGGTCGGCGGGGGCCTTGAGCGGCCGCGTGGCATCGCGCAGCAGCTGCGGCGCGCACATGGGCTGCACCTCCTCCTCGAACAGCAGCGGCCCCTGCCCCTGCGCGCTCGGCAGGAAGCGCACCGCGAGGTCCACGCCGCTGCGCTCCAGGTCGACGAGGTCGAGCGTCGCCGAGATGCGCACGTCGACGTCGGGATGGGCCGCGGTGAACCCGGCCAGGCGCGGGATCAGCCAGAACGAGGCGAAGCCCGGCGTGCAGGTGAGCGTGACGTGCGGGCGGACCGCGGTGCTGCGCACGCGCGCGGCCGCGTCGCGCAGGCGTTCCAGGCTGTCCTCCACCGCGCGCCGCATGATGCGGCCCGGCTCGGTGAGCGCCAGCGCGCGGTGGCGCCGCTCGAACAGCGGGGCACCGACGCTTTCTTCCAGCTGCTGCACCTGCCGGCTCACGGCGGACTGCGACAGGAACAGCTCCTCCCCCGCCTTCGTGAAACTGAGGTGGCGCGCCGCGGCCTCGAAGGTGTGCAGCAGGTCCAGCCGCAGCTGCCGCGACCGCGGCTCGGGTGCGTTCGCATTCCGTTCCTGCATGCGAGACATGCGATTTCGCCGTTTCTCCAAGGGAGGAGCGGCCAGTATATTGATTCGCATGCCGCATGCAAAGGAGCACGCCATGGACGCCGCACCGACCGTTTCCCTGCCCGCCCGCCAGCTGTTCGCGATCGCCGACGCGTCCACCGCGCGCATCACCTGCACCAGCGGCTGCCTGTGGCTGACGCTGGACGACGACCCGCGCGACGTGATCCTGGAGCCCGGCGACAGCTTCGCCACGGGCGAGCCCCGCCGGGCCCTGCTCTATGCCTTGCAGGGTTCGGCGTTCGTGCTGGCGCCGCAGCCTCAGCGCAGCGTGCGGCGCAGCGAGGCGAAGAACAGGTCGGACTGCATGCGTTCGCCCGCCGTCTGGGCGGCGACGCGCGCGGCGAGTTCGGGCTGAACCGGCCGCAGCGGCCGACCGGTCGCCTGCGCCAGCACCTGGTGCATGCAGGCGCGCTCCAGGTAGTACAGGTCGTCGAACGCCCAGCCCACCTGCTCGCCGCAGACGATCACGCCGTGGTTGGCCAGGAATGCGACGTCGGCATCGCCCATCGCGCGCGCGATCCGCTCGCCTTCGCCCGCGTCGAGCGCGAGCCCGTTGTACGCGGCGTCCACGGCGATGCGCCCGTGGAAGCGCATCGCGTTCTGGGACAAGGTGGTGTCCAGCCCGCCGCTGTCGGTGAGGGTGAGCGCCGTCGCGTACGGCATGTGCGTGTGCATCACGCAGGCCTTGCGCGCGATGCGGTGCACGGCCGCATGAATGAACATCGCCGTGGGCTCGACGGGGTGCGTGCCGGCCAGCCGCTGTCCTTCGGCATCGACGAGCACGATGTCGTGTCCCTGCACCTCGCTCCAGTGCATGCCGCGCGGGTTGAGCAGGAACCACTCGGGCCGCTGCGGCAGCGCGACGCTGAAATGGTTGCACACGCCTTCGCCCAGGCCGTGGTGCGCGGCGGCGCGCAGCGCGAGCGCGAGGTCGTCGCGCAGGGCGCGCACGGCGGGGGCGCGGAACAGGTCCTGGGCCTGGACGGGGATCTCGTTCTTCATGGCAGGGTGCCTCCTGCACGCCATCCTAATCGCAGCCGTTGCGCCGTGTGCGTCCTTGTCCTACGTCGGCGACAGGCCGGCGACTACAGTCAATTGCGTCCCGCAGCCCACACTCGCGGCAACCGCAGGGAGGGCAGCAGGTGGGCAAGCGCACGACCGGCTCCGGGCCCGCCAAGCCCGGGCGCAAGGACAAGGCAACGCCGCCGTCGCCGCTCGAGCGTCACAGCGGCGAAGGGTCCGCGAGCGCCCTCGAGACCCTGCAGAAGCTGGAGAAGCGCCGGGTGGCGTCCCGGCCCGCCGATCCCCATCGCGACGACGACAAGCTTTCCTAGGCCCGCGCCACCGGCAGGTCCTGCCAGCGCGTCGTGTACTGCGGCGTGCGCCATTGCTGCTTCATCGTCCAGCTCCGTGCATCGCCGCCCAGACCGGCGCTGGCGAGTTGGACCGTGCCGCGGCCGAAGCGGTCGTTCAGGCGATCCACCGCGGCCATGAGGTTGTTTCCCGAAGGCCAGGCGGCCGCGTCGCCGTCGAGCGCGAGCTCTCCCTGCACGACAGCCGCATCCTGCAGGTCCAGCAGGATCACGCCCGCCTTGTGGATGCGGAAGCCGCTGCGCCAGATCGTCCGCAGCCCGCTGAGCGCCGACGCGACGATCGCCGCCGTCTCCGCGCTCGGCCGCCGCAACGGCACCGTGATGCTGCGCGCGTACTGCCGCTCCGAGCGCCGGAAGGGGTTCGTGTGGATGAAGACGAGCACCTGCGCGGCGGTGCTCGCCTGCTGCCGCAGCTTGAAGGCGGCACGCGTGGCGTATTCGCTCACGGCTTCCACCAGCGGCGGCAAGGTGGCCACCGGGTCCCCGAAAGCGCGCGTGCAGGACACCTCCTTGCGCGCCGGCGGCACGTCCTCGACCTGCAGGCACGACACGCCCTGCAGCTCGCGCACCGTGCGCTCCAGCACCACGCCGTAGCGGCGGCGCAGGCTGGCCGGGTCGCAGCGCGCCAGGTCGAGGGCGCTCGCCACGCCGTCCGCGCGCAGGCGGGCGGTGAGTTGCCGGCCCACGCCCCAGATGTCGCCTGCATCCGTGGCGGCGAGCAGCGCATCGACGGGGACGCCGGGCGCGGACAGGTCGCAGACCTGCGCGAGCGACGCCGGATACGGCCCGCCCGGGCGGCGCTCCGCTTCCTTCGCGACGTGATTGGCGAACTTCGCGAGCGTCTTGGTCGGGCCGATGCCGATGCCGCACGGGATGCCGATCCACTGCAGGAGGCGTTCGCGCAGGCGCCGCGCGCGTTCGCGCAGGTCGCCGCGCAACCCGTGCAGGCCGACGAAGCATTCGTCGATCGAATAGATCTCCTGCGCCGGCCCCAGCCCGGCCGCGATCGCCATCATGCGGCTGCTCATGTCCCCGTACAGCGGGAAGTTGGCGGACAGCGCCACCACGCCCGCGTCGGGCAACGCGGCCCGCACTTCGTGGAAGGGCGTGCCCATGCGGATGCCCAGCGCCTTCGCTTCGTTGCTGCGCGCGATGGCGCAGCCGTCGTTGTTGGACAACACGATGACGGGCTTGCCGTTCAGGCTCGGCCGGAACACGCGCTCGCAGCTGACATAGAAGTTGTTGCCGTCCAGGAGCGCGTACATGGCCGCCACTGTACATCCATCCATGTGTTGGCATGCCAACACACACGCACATCCGGTTCGCATACCGACGCGGCCGCGGCATGTCGTCCTACACTCCGGCGCGCCGCGGGATGACAGGATCGCGCCGACCCGACCCGATCTGATTCCAAAGGTTGACCTCGCACTTGCACGCTGTTCCCGCCCGCTTTCCCGACGATCCGCCCGGCGACGCGCTCGCCGCCCTGCGCGGCGCCACGCGCGCCCACCACGACCGGGTCGACCGGCTCGTGGACCTGCCCCGCATGCAGGACCGGGACCACTACACGCGCGTGCTGCAGGTCCTCGACGCCTTTCTGGCCGGATGGGAACCGGTGGTCGCCGCGGCGCTCGGTGCGCGCTGGCAACCCTGGCTTCAGGCGCGCTCGCGCCGTGCCTTCCTGCGGCAGGACCTGCGCGAACTCGGCGCGGCGCCGGATGCACCCGCGCGCATGCCGGCCCTGGCCGGCGGCGCAGCCGCGTGGGGCTCGGTCTACGTGATGGAAGGCTCCGCGCTCGGCGGGCAGTTCATCGCGCGCCACCTCTCGCACACGGGCGCGGAAGGCCGCTCCGCCGGTTCCTATTTCCGCGGCTGGGGCGAAGCCACCGGCGGGATGTGGCGCGACGTGCGCGGCCTGCTGGCGCAGGAGCTCGACACCCCCGAGCGCATCGCGCAGGCCTGCGACGCCGCGCGCGAGACTTTCGACACCCTCGCCCACCTGCTGGAAGGCACGCTGCATGAGCGCACTCCCGCTGCCTGACCTGTCGCAGTGCGCGGACGAACCGATCCGCACGCCGGGAGCGATCCAGCCGCACGGCCGGCTGGTCGTGCTCACCGCCGACACGGGCCGGCTGGTCGCCTACAGCGCCAACTGGCCCTCGGACGCCGCGGCGCGCGAAGCGCTGTCCATGTTGCCCGTCGACAGCCTGCGGCTGCAGCCTGGCAGCGGCCCCGCATGGCTCGGCAGCCTGCCGCTCGAAGGCCGCACCTGGGACGCAGCCGCGCACCGCCAGGGCGACCACGTCCTGGTGGAATACGAACCCGGCGGCCCCGCGGCCAGCATGGTGGCGCCGATCTACAGCGTCGCCCGCGACCTGCTGCCGGTGCTGCAGCAGGCCGAGTCGGTGGCCGCCCTGTGCGAGACGGTGGCGCGCGAGATGAAGCGGCTCACCGGCTTCGGCCGCTGCCTGATCTACCGCTTCGACAGCGACGGCCACGGCGAGGTGCTGGCCGAGCGCGCGGACCCGGGCTACCACTCCTACGCGGGGCACCGCTTCCCCGCGAGCGACGTGCCCGCGCAGGCGCGCGAGCTCTATCGCGTGAACCACATCCGCCTGATCCCGGATGCCGACTACGATCCGGTGCCGCTGCTGCCCGCGGCGGACGGCCCCGAGCCCGCGAACCTGGACCTCAGCTTCGCCGCGCTGCGCAGCGTTTCGCCGGTGCACCTCGAGTACATGCGCAACATGGGCACGCTGGCTTCCATGTCCGTGTCCATCGTGGTGGGCGGGCGGCTCTGGGGCCTGATCTCCTGCCACAACCGCGAGCCGCGGCACCTGCCGTTCCAGACGCGCGTGGCGTGCGAGCACCTGGGACGGCTGCTGTCCCTGCAGATCCAGGCGCAGGAGGACAACGCGGAGGTCGCGCAGCGGCTCGCTCTGCACCAGCGCGTGCTGACGCTCGTGGCCCTGATGGCGGAAACCGACGGCACGCTGCAGCGCCTGACCGACCCCGAGCTCGCGATCGACCGGCTCACGGGAGCGACCGGCGCCGCCGTGGTGCTCAACGACAGCTGCTGGACGATCGGCGAGACGCCGCCGCAGGACGACATCCGCAAGCTCGCGCACTGGATCGTGGCGCGCGGGGAGGACCTGTTCGCCACCGACCGCCTGCCCGAGGTGTACCCGGAAGGCGAGGCCCTGCTGCCCGCCTGCGCCGGCGTGCTGGCGATCTCCATCTCGCAGGTGCACCGGCACTGCGTGCTGTGGTTCCGTCCCGAACTGATCCAGACGATCCGGTGGGCCGGCGACCCGCGCAAGACCCTGCCGGCGCACGGGCGCATCCATCCGCGGCAAAGCTTCGAGAGCTGGCAGGAGCGCGTGCGCGGCCGCAGCGCCCCCTGGCTGCCCGCGCAGCAGGCGGCCGTGTCGGAACTGCGGCAGGCGCTCATCGCGCTGGTGCTGCGGCGCGCCGAGGAAATGGCGGGCCACGCCGTCGAACTCGGGCGCGTCAACAAGGAACTGGAAGCCTTCAGCTACACCGTCTCGCACGACCTGCGCGCGCCCATGCGCCACATCGCGGGCTACGTGGACCTGGTGCTGGAGGACAACGCGGACAAGCTCGATGACCGCGCGCGCCGCTACCTGCGCCACGTGAAGGACGCGGCGTCGTACGCCGGCCAGCTCGTGGACGCGCTGCTCGACTTCTCGCGGCTGGGCCGCTCCGGCCTGAGGCCCTCGGCGGTGGACAGCGCGGTGCTGGTGGAGGACCTCGTGGAGGAACTGCGCCAGCAGGAACGCGGCCGCGCGATCGAATGGGACGTCGCCGGCAAGCTGCCCATGCTCTGGGCGGATCCGCTGCTGCTGCAGGTCGCGGTGCGCAACCTGCTGGGCAACGCGGTGAAGTACACGCGCGGCCGCGCGCCGGCGCGCATCCGCGTCACCGCGGTGTCGCTGCCCGAGGGCGACGGACTGGAAATCAGCGACAACGGCGTGGGCTTCCCGATGAAGTACGTCGGCAAGCTGTTCGGCGTCTTCCAGCGGCTGCACCGCACCGAGGATTTCGATGGCACCGGCATCGGCCTGGCCAACGTGAAACGCATCGTCGAACGCCATGGCGGCAACGTCTGGGCGCGCGGCGAGCCCGACCGGGGGGCCACGTTCGGCTTCGTGCTGCCGCCCCGACCCAAGAACAACGAGGGGGCCGCCGGCGCGCGCCCCGAGGAGTCTGCCTGATGCTCAAGCCCATCCTGCTGGTCGAGGATGACCCCCGCGACCTCGAACTGACCCTGGTGGCGCTCGAACGCAGCCAGCTCGCCAACGAAGTGATCGTCGTGCGGGACGGCGAGGCGGCGCTGGAGTACCTGACCCGCTCGGGCGAATACGCCGCGCGGCCCGAAGGCAATCCCGCCGTGATCCTGCTGGACCTGAAGCTGCCGAAGGTGAACGGCCTGGAGGTGCTGCAGACCGTGCGCAGCACCGATCCCCTGCGCAGCGTGCCGGTGGTGATGCTCACGTCGTCGCACGAGGAATCGGACGTGCTGCGCAGCTACCAGCTGGGCGTGAACGCGTACGTGGTGAAGCCCGTCGAGTTCAAGCAGTTCGTCGAGGCCATCGCGGACCTCGGCATCTTCTGGGCCGTGCTCAACGAGCCGCCGCCGGGGTCGCTCCGGACGAGGCGGCGGCATGACTGAGGCGCGGGAGGACACCCGCCCCCTGCGGACGCTCCTGGTCGAGGACTCGCGGCTCGACGTGGAGCTGCTGCGCGTGCAGCTCGAGCGCGCCTATCCCAACGTGCGGCTGGACGTGCTGCGCGAGGAGGCGGCGTTCGTCGACGCGCTGCGCGGCGAACGCTGGGACCTGATCCTCTCCGACTACGAGCTGCCCGGCTTCACCGGCGCCGACCTGCTGGAGCACCGCAACCGCATCGCGCCGCAGACGCCCTTCATCTTCGTCTCCGGCGTCATCGGCGAAGACAACGCCGTGGAACTGCTCAAGCGCGGTGCGACCGACTACGTGAGCAAGTCGCGGCTGGCGCGGCTCGCGCCCGTGCTGCAGCGCGCGCTGCGCGAGGTGGACGACCGCCGCGGCCGCGAACTGGCGGAGCGCCAGCTGCGCCACGCGGACATCATCTTCGCGCGCGTGGTCGACGGCCTGCGCGATTACGCCGTCATACTGCTGGACGACGCCGGCTGCATCCAGTTCTGGAACCAGGCCGCGCGCAGCATCTTCGGCTACGAGGCCGGGGAGGTGCTCGGGCGCTCCGCCGCCCTGCTCTTCCCGCCCGAGGCGCAGCCCGAGGCCGCCCTGGGCGCGGAGATGGACCAGGCGCGCACGTCCGGCAAGGCGAGCGACAACCGCTGGCTGATCGCGCGCGACGGCCGCCGGCTGTGGGCCGAAGGCGTGCTCACCGCGCTGGACAACGAGGACGGCCGCGGCGGCTTCTGCAAGCTGGTGCACGACGCCACCGAGCGCTACCTCGCGGCCGAGGCGCTGCGCGCCGCGAAGGAGGAAGCCGACCGGGCGAACCAGTCCAAGGACCGCTTCCTAGCCGTGCTGTCGCACGAACTGCGCACGCCGCTCGCGCCGATCACCACCGCCGTGCACGTGCTGGAGAAGGTCGCCCAGGTCGACATGCGCCACCGCGAGCTGCTGCCCATGATCCGGCGCAACGTGGCGCTGGAGGCGCGGCTGATCGACGACCTGCTGGACCTCACCGCCATCAGCGCCGGCAAGGTCCACCTGCAGCGCGAGCGCGTCGACATGCACCAGCTCACGCAGGCCGTCGTGGCCATGGTGCAGGAGACGCTCAAGGACAAGGAGATCCGGCTGGACCTGCAGCTGGAGGCGGCGAACCCGTGGGTGGACGCCGACCAGGCACGCATGCAGCAGGTGCTGTGGAACATCATCCGCAACGCGAGCAAGTTCACGCCGCGCGGCGGCCGCATCGTGGTGCGCACGCGCGACGTCGACGGCCGGTTCACGCTGGATTGCACGGACACCGGGATCGGCATCTCGCCCGAGGCGCTGCCGCGCATCTTCCGTCCCTTCGAACAGGCGGACGCGGAAGTCTCCAAGCGCTACGGCGGCCTCGGCCTGGGCCTGGCGATCGCGCAGGGCCTGATGGCGCAGCATGGCGGACAGATCGTCGCCAGCAGCGACGGACGCGGCAACGGCTCCACCTTCAGCATCGGCATGCATTGCGCCGGCTCCTTGCCGCAGCCGGACGCGGCGCCGCGCCCCGAGTCCGCGCCGGTGGACGGCGGGCGCAAGCGCGTGCTGCTGGTGGAGGACAACGAGGACGCCGCCGTGGCGCTGGCGATGTGCCTCGAGGAGTACGGGTACGTCGTGCATCACGTCGCCACGTGCGCCGATGCGCTGCGGACGGCCCGCTCGCAGGCGTTCGATGCGGTGCTCACCGACCTGGGCCTGCCCGATGGCAGCGGCATCGACGTGGGCCGCGCCCTGGCCAAGGACCTGCCGGTGGTCGCGCTCAGCGGCTACGGCCGCGAGCAGGACCGGCAGCGCTCGGCCGAGGCAGGCTTCGCCGCCCACCTCGTGAAGCCCGCGGACCCCGCGGAAGTCCACGCCACGCTCACCGACGTGCTGTCCGGCCACGCCATCGGCGCGTAGGCCGCGCGTAGCACAGCGGGTTGCCCGCGTCGGACGGTGCTTGCCGTCCGGGTCTTACAGCCGGGCTTTCGCGCGGCTCCCAGAATTCAGGTCACCAACCAAACCAAAGGGAGTCTTGCCATGCGCCAAACCGCTTTCATCCTCGCCGGCCTCGTGTCCGCCGCGTCCATCGGCCTCGTCGGCTGCGACGTGCAGAAGACCCAGGAAGGCAACGTGACCGTGCCGAAGTACGAAGTGTCCAAGACCCAGGAAGGCGACGTGACGCTGCCGAAGTACGACGTGGACGCGCCCAAGGTGGACGTGACCACCGAGAAGAAGGAAGTCGAGGTGCCGAAGGTCGGCGTCTACACCGAGAAGGAGACCCTCACGATCCCGAAGGTGGAAGTCACGCCCGCCAAGGACCGTGACGACGACAAGGTTGCCGAGAAGAAGTAAACAACAACAGCGCTACCAGGGTTACCGGGGCCGGCTTGCCGGCCCTTTTCCTTTTCAGCGGAACTTGCGGATGGCGGCCGTCACCACGCCGCAGATCGTCAGCACCTGGCCTTCGCGCGGCACGATGTCGGGAAAGGTCGGGTCCGCGGCCACGAGCTTCACGCGGCCCGCGCGCCGGTGCAGGTACTTCACGGTGAAGTCGTTGTCGACCTCCGCCACGACGATGTCGCCGTGCACCGGGTCGAGCGCGCGGTTCACGACCAGGATGTCGCCGTCGGCCACGCCGGCGCCGTGCATGGAAGTGCCGCGCACGCGCCAGAAGAAGGTCGCGGCCGGATGCGTGATGAGCAGGTCGTTCAGGTCGTGGCGCTTCTCCGCGAAATCGTCGGCGGGCGACGGGAAGCCGGCGCGCACCGTGCCCTGCACCATCGGCAGCGGCAGCGGCGCTCCGGCCACGAAGGGCCACGGACACGATCGGCGACAACTGTACACGCGTCCAGTATAGCCACGCGGGCCGCGCGCAGCCTGCGGCGAGGCTGACGTCGCGGTGCGCGCGGGACCTGCGATGCGGCGTTGTCTGGCACGCGTGCAGGACAAGGCCGCCACCTGATCAACTCACACCCAATGCACATCGAAGGCGCTTAGACTCTGGGCCCACCGGCCCCGCGAGCCGGACGCCTCGCCCGTGCCACACAACGCCATACCTGCCCACGTCCTGCTGGTCGACGACCAGCCCGCCAACCTGCTGGCCCTGGAAGCCGCACTGGATTCGCTCGGCGTGAACCTCGTGCGCGCCGTCTCCGGCACGCAGGCGCTCGCCGCGCTGGAGAAGCAGGACTTCGCCGCCGTGCTGCTCGACGTCCGCATGCCGGGCATGGACGGCTTCGAGGTCGCCCGCGAGATCCGCTCGCGCGCGCGCTCCCGCTTCACGCCCATCCTCTTCGTCACCGCGGGCGACGACCCCGACGAAGCCATGCTCTCGGCCTACGCGCTCGGCGCGGTCGACTTCCTCTCGAAGCCGCTGCGCAGCGAAGTGCTGCAGGCGAAGGTCGGCGTGTTCGTGGAGCTCTATCGCAGCAAGGAGGAGTTGCGCGTGCGCGAGCGGCGCGACTTCGAGCAGCGGCTGGAAGCCAAGGAGGAGCGCTACCGCGCGCTCTTCGAGTCCATCGACGAGGGCTTCTGCGTCGTCAAGCTGCTGCGCGGCCCCGACGGCGAGGTGTACGACCTGCGCTACGAGGAGGCCAACGAGGCCTTCAGCATGCACACCGGGCTGGAGAACCCGGTCGGCAAGACCATGCGCGAACTCGTGCCCGGCTACGAGGGCACGCGCTTTCCCGTGTACGACCGCGTCGCGCGCACCGGCGAGGCGACGCGCTTTGTGCAGGAAGACCGCACCATGCAGCGCTGGTTCGACATCTACGCGAGCCGGCTCGGCGCGCCGGGTGGCGACCTCGTCGCGGTGCTCTTCTCGGACATCACGCAGCGCCTGCTCGCCGAGCAGGACCTGCGCCGGCTCAACGAGGAACTCGCGCAGGCCAACCGCCGCAAGACCGAGTTCCTCGCCACGCTCGCGCACGAGCTGCGCAACCCGCTCGCGCCCTTGTCCAACGGCCTGCACCTCATGCGCATGGCCTCCACCAAGCCGGAGCTGCTGGAGAAGACCCGCCAGATGATGGAGCGGCAGATCCAGCACATGGTGCACCTCGTCGACGACCTGCTGGACGTCGCGCGCATCAGCACCGGCAAGGTGGAACTGCGCCGCAGCCGCATCGACCTGCGGGACGTGGTCGCCACCGCCGTGGAGACCAGCGCCTCGCTGGTCGAGGCGGGCGGCCACCAGCTCACCGTGGACGTGCCCGACGAGCCGCTGCCCATGGACGCCGACCCGACGCGCATCGCGCAGGTGGTCAGCAACCTCCTGAACAATGCCGCCAAGTACACGCCGCAGGCCGGACGCATCGCCCTGCAGGTGCGCGTGGAAGGCAACGAGGCCGTGCTGAGCGTCAGCGACACCGGCATCGGCCTCGCCCCCGACGCGCTCGACAAGGTGTTCGAGATGTTCGCCCAGGTCCCCGGTGCGGGCAAGCCGCAAGGGGGCCTCGGCATCGGCCTGTCGCTGGTACAAAGCCTGGTGGCGCTGCATGGCGGCAGCGTCTCCGCATCCAGCCGCGGCCCCGGCCAGGGCAGCACGTTCGCCGTGCGCCTGCCGCTCCTTTCGCCCGATTCGGAGGTGACCACCCTTATGTCGCAGCCCGCAAGCTCCACCCAGCCCGACCAGCTGCACGTGCTGGTCGTCGACGACAACACCGATGCCGCCGAAAGCCTCGGCGTGCTCCTGGACATCGAGGGCCACGCGGCCCACATCGCGCACACCGGCGCCGAGGCGCTGCAGCTCGCGCAGACGCAGCCGCTGGACGTCGTGTTCCTCGACATCGGCCTGCCCGACATGACGGGCTACGACGTCGCCAAGCGCATGCGCCTGCTGCCGAGCATGCAGAAGACGCTGCTCGTGGCGCTCACCGGCTGGGGCACGGAAGACGACCGCCAGCGCACGCGCGATGCCGGCTTCGACCGGCACCTCACGAAGCCCGCGGAACTGCCCGCCGTCGAGGAATTGCTGCGCGCCGCGGCGCAGGCCAAGCGCGACGGCTAGGAGCGCTACACGCGCGACAGCAGGCCGCGCGCGATCTCCTCGAGCTCGCGCGCGAGCGGCGCCACCGCGTCGTCGCCGCTCTCGCCGTTGCGCGCGCGCTGCCAGTGCGCGATGAGCTCGGCGCGCCGCGCTTCCACCGCCGCCACCACCTCGCTGCGCCAGGATTGCGGCAGGCCGCCCTCGCCTTCGCCCGGGCTGCGGTGCGCCGCGGCCAGGTAGGCCAGGAGCAGGCTCTCGGTGAGCGTCTGCAGCAATTCGTCGCCGATCTGCACCTGCGGCTGGCCCGTGGCGCTGCCGCGGTTCTTCCAGGCCGCGGCGGCATACGCGGCGCCACCGCCGATCACGGCACCGAGTGCCGTCGCGGCGCCCAGCGTCAGGCCACCGGTGATCAGGTCGATGCCCGCGCCCATCGCGGCGCCCGTGGCAGCGCCCGCCATGCCGGCCTGCGGCGAGTCCACGGTCTGCTGCTCGCTGAAGCCGCTTTCCATGCGCGCGCCGGACAGCGCCGCCACCGGCGTGCCGGTGCGGTGCAACTGCACCAGCGCGGCGAAGGTGTCCGCCTCGCCCGCGCGCAGCCGCTGCAGCAGCGCCGAACGCGCCGCCTCGCGCGCGCGCTGCGCCGCGTCGCGGTCCGCGGCGCTCACGAGTTGCCGGAGGCTGACCGGCGCGCTGCCGACCTCCTCCGCGTCGCGCGCGGCGCGCACCAGTTCCGCGGCCACGCGGTGCATGGCCTCGGTGAAGCGCACCGCGTTGCGGTCCTTCCAGGTCGCCGCGATGCGCTCGAAGCCGGCGCGCTTGCCGGTCGGCATGCGCGCCGCGGCGGCCTCCAGCAGCAGCGGGTCGCGCAGCCAGTGCGCCATGGAACGCTCCAGCGGCAGCACTTCGGCGGCCAGCCCCAGCCGCTGCACCGCGCTGCGGTACGGCACGTCGTCGCCCGGCACGAGCAGCAGCGCGGGCTGCGCGACCCAGTGCAGCAGGCGCGTGGCTTCCTGCACGTCCACCGGGCTGGCGGGCAGCAGCAGCAAGAGGTCCGTCTCGGCCAGCGCGCTGCCGACCGCATCGTGCGCCAGCGCGCGCGGCGCCGCCTTGAAGCGCCCGAGCAGGTCCTGCAGCCACGCCTGCGCGGACGGCAGCCCGCCGGCATGCGCCGCCACGGCCGGCGCGGGCGGCCGGTAGCCAGGAGGCACCTCCAGCACCCGCAGCACGTCGCCGCGTGCCGTGCCCAGCACGGTCCACGGGCCTTCGCGCGGCGGCGGATGGTCCGACACCTCGCGCAGCATGCGTTCCCAGGCCTCGTGCCCGCCGCCTTCGCTGGCAAGCACCGCGAGCGTCACGCGCGCCGGGCTCACGCGCGCGAGCAGCTGCACGAAGTACGCGTCCCGCAAGTCGATGGGCACGGCGCGCGCGAGGCGCCGCCGCTGCCAGTGCGACCAGCCGGCCAGCAGCGCGCGCGGCACGAGCACCACGACGAGCAGCAGGGCCACGTACATCCAGACCCAGCGCCGCGCTTCCTCCACGCCGATGGTGGCGCCGGAGCGGAAGTGCATGCGCTGCAGGTCCGCGACGCTGAACGCCTCGAAGGGCAGCAGCGCCACCACGGGCGCGAACATCGCGCTCAGGAAAGCGTGCACCTGGCCCACCTCCAGCAGCGTGCTCTCCCAGCCGACGCGGTACTCGCGCACCACGCCGCCGAGCACGATCGAGATCGCCAGCCCCACCGCCCACCCCGCGGCGGCGAGGTGCAGCAGCTCCTTGCCCCACAGCCACTGCTGCGCCCCGGCGACGCGCAGCCAGTGCTGCTGGAAGCGCGCGAGGACGTCGGCCCGCAGCCGGCCGGTGCGGCGCCCGTCGCCCGGCGCGCCTGCCAGCCAGCGCTGCACGTGCCCGAGCAGGCCCTGGGGCGCCGCCGCGCGCGGCCACAGCGCCGACACGACGAGCATCACGTAGACGGCGAGGTTCCAGGCGAGCACGCCGAGCAGCGGCGGCGACAGCATGTTCACCTGCTGCGGGTTGTCGATGCGGTCCATCGCCGCGCCGAGCACGCACGCGAGCAGCGGCAGCAGCACGAGCAGCCAGGAGCGCCAGGGCTCCGGGTCCTGCAATGCGGCCACGCGCGGGTTGCGGTTCTCCACCGTGGCGAGCACGCGCCGCGCGCGCTCCCGCAGGTAGTCGGGGATGTCGATGCCGCCGGCGGGGCCCTGCCGGCTGGCCTCGAGCGCCTCGCGTTCGAGCTTCTCCCGCTCGACCTCGCTCAGGAGCCTGCCCTGCGTGTCGGCGTCCTCGATGGCGCGCACCAGCACCAGCTGGCGCGCGCGGGCTTCATCGAGATGCAGGATGCCGTCTTCCACGTACTCCGAGTCTAGATGCGGGTGGGCCTGTCGTGGTGGCGGACACAAGCCGTAACCGATCTTCATCCTTCTTCGTGCACGCCGGTGCGCCGCGACACGGCGCCCGCGTTGAATGCCTCATGGGGCGCAGTCGGCCCGGGCGAGGCGGCATGGTGGACACGGTGGGCAACGGTACGCAGGCGGGCCAGCGGCCCGGCGGCCAGGGCAGCGACAGGCGCCCGGGCCGCAGCGGCGAAGGTGCCCGCAGCGCCTTCGAGCAGCTCATCCAGCAGGAGCGCCGGCGTGCTGCGCAGCTCCCGCAGGAGGCCGCGGCCGAAGCCGCTCCGCCCCCGCCGCGAGGCGGCTAGGAGCCTGCGCGGCAGAGAAACGGGCCTGCGCCGGTGCCTGGAAGCGTGCCAGGCTAGGCGCGGCCGACGCCGTGTAGTTCATCTACACAAGGAGGTCGCAACAACGCATGGCACGCTTCCAGGCACCGGCCCGAAGGGTTGGGCCGATAAGGGGGCGCCTGCGTCGTTGCGAAAGCGGGTCAAGCCGGCCAGGCTTGACCCACTTTCGCGCCTAGCATCCGCCCCCTTCTCGGCCCAACGCAGGCCCGTTTCTCTGCCGCGCAGGCTCCTAGGCGCGATCAGCGCGCCTGGCGCAGGAAGCGGCGGACGTTGTCCGGATCGTGGCCGACGTACGTGACCGCGTGTTCGAGTTCGGCCTCGCTGCACCCCAGCCAGTTGCACCAGTTGCGGCGCTCCCATTCGGGCTCCAGGTGGATCAGGAGCTGCTCCGCGGCCATCTTGTTCGCATCTTCGGACATGGTTCGTTCCTCCTTGCCGATGCCCGAAGGTTAGGCGGCGCCCCGCGCTGCCGCGGCAGGACGGCGGTGCCGCATGGCGTGCGCGCGCACTTGGCGCGGCTGTAGGAAGCACCACTGCGGGGCCGCCCCTCGTCCTTCCTGCGCGATGGCGCTGCGACTACAAGGCCGTGCCTGCCGGTCGTCGACCATGGCGCATTGCCAAGGAGGTCCCCATGCTGCTGCGCAAGCTCATCGTCTTCGCCGTGACCAGCGGCCTCGCCAAGAAGGCCTGGGACCAGGTCCGCAAGGACCAGGCCCACAAGCGGCTGCCGGTCGACATCACCGAGGTGGTCGCACGCCCCGTGGCGACCGCCGACCCTTCGCGGCGGCGCACGGTCGCCGAGCGGATGGGCGCGCGTCGCCGGCGCGAGGGCCCGAGCGCGTAACTTTGCGGTTACGGGCAGGGATTACACTGCCCCGATGTTCCAGAAAACCCTGCTGATCCTCGCGATCGCCGCCGCGTGCACGACGGTGCACGCCCAACAGACTTCCACGCCCGCGAAGAAGGAACTCGTCGCGCGCATCCTCAAGATCCAGCAGCCCGCGATCGACACGATGGCGCAGGGCCTGGTGCAGCAATCGCTCGGCCCGCTGCTGGAGCAGGTGGACAACGCCGTGCGCCGGGTGCCCGCCGAGAAGCGCGACGCGGTGACCAAGGGCATCCAGGCCGACATCCGCAAGTACGTCGACGAGACCGTGCCGCTGGTGCGCGACCGCGCGAACAAGGTGGCGCCCACGACGGCGGGCGCCATCCTCGAAGAGAAGTTCACCGAGGACGAACTCAAGCAGGTCATCACGCTGCTCGAGTCGCCGGTGCTCACGAAATTCCAGGCGGCCGGCGCCGACATCCAGCGCGCCCTGGTCCAGAAGGTGGTCGCGGAAACGCAGCCCCAGGTGGAACAGCGCTTCCAGGCCCTCGAGGACAGCATCGCCAAGCGCCTGGGCATCGCGCCGCCCGCAGGCGGCAATGCACCGGCCGCTTCGGGCGCACGCGCGCCGGCGAAGAAGTGACGCGCACGCCGCCATGAAAAAAGGCCCGCAGCTGCGGGCCTTTTGCATGGCGGCGTCGTTCCGTCAGCCTGCCGCGGCGTCGGGCGCGGGCTGCGCCGGCTGCGCGCTGGCCGCGCCGTTGAGGCCCACGCGGCTGTCGAAGCTGTGGCACGCCGCCTCGAACGCGCGGATCTCGTGCAGCGCGTCCTTCAGGCTCATCTCGCCCTGGTCCATCAGCTTGCCGGCCAGGTGCTCGGTCAGCGGCTTCAGGCGCGCCAGCGCGGACTTGGTCTCGCCGTACAGGCGCTCGCTCTGCAGCTCCATGATGGAGCGCGTTTCCTCGTCGACGGTGCGGTTGCCGCTGTCGTTCAGCGCCCCGAAGTTCAGGCGCGTCTTGCGGTACATGCCCATCTCGGCGACCGCGTGGTGCAGCAGCTTGGTGACGCGCGTGATGTCGTTGTGGGCGCCGTTGGTGGTGCCCTCCTCGCCGAAGAACAGCTCCTCGTTGGCCATGCCCCCGAGCAGCACGCGCACGTCGTGCTCGATGTCGGACTTGGTCTTCAGCAGGTTGTTGCCCTGCTTGTGGAACACAAAGCCCAGCGCGTTGTTGCGCGGGTTGGCCTTCAGCGAGATCTTGATGGTCTTCATCTCGCCGAGGATCTTCTCCCAGTCGCCGCCGGCCTTCTTGCGCTCCAGCTCGAAGTCCACCAGGAAGTGGCCCCACTCGTGGATGGCGATGATGCGGCGGTCGCGCTCGCGCTCCTTCGTGGTGTTGGAGTTCACGTTGCCGACCAGCACGCGCTCGGCGGCCTGCATCAGCGTGTCCGCGTCGATCAGCTCGCCGTGCTGCACGGCGGTGATGCCGGCCTGGTTGACGATGGTCTCGAGGTCGGCGGGGCTGCGCCCCTCCGTGATCTCCACGATGTGGCGCAGGTCGAGGTCGTTCGCGACCTTCTCCGAGCGCTGCGCGAGGTAGTGCTCGAAGATCGCCCGGCGTTCTTCCTTGTTCGGCAGGCGGAAGTCCACCTTCATCTGGAAGCGGCGCAGCATGGCCTCGTCCATCGCCATGGACTCGCTGTTGAAGTTGGAGGCCACGATCCAGATGATCTCGGCGTCGCTCTTGGTGCGGACGCCGTCGAGGATCGCCAGCAGCATGTTCTGCGTGTCGTCGTCGAACTTGCGGTGGCCGCCGCGCTTCATGAAGAGGTCCTGCGCCTCGTCCAGGAAGACGATGCAGCGCTTGCGGCGCTTGGCCATGGAGGCGATGCGCGCCAGCGTGTTGGAGCCGCCGGCCACGTAGCCGGTCTCCAGGTTCGCCGCGGAATGGAACAGGATCGGCAGGCCCAGCTCCTTGGCGAGGTAGCTCGCGAGCTTGGTCTTGCCGGTACCGGCCGGTCCGCTGAACATCACGTTGAACGGCTTGTCGATGCCGTACTCCGCGTAGTCCGCGCGCCGCTCGTACTGGTCCTTGATCTGCCGCACCTCGGACTTGATGTCGTCCATGCCGACCAGGTCGTCGATGGAACCCTGCACCTGGGCGGGCTCGATGAAGCGCAGCGACTTGAACTGGCCCTTCAGGTGGAAGGCGAGGAAACCCAGCAGGCCCACCGTGAGCGCCGCGGACAGCACGCCGCTCACGCCGGCCTTCCAGCCGTCCTTTTCGGACTGCGGGCGCGCGCCGCTGAAGCGCTCGTCCAGCTTCTCCAGCATGTCCTGGCTGGTCGCGGACAGCTCGCCGCGCGGGACGAAGACCATCTTGGGGCCCCACGAGGCGGTCACCGCCTTGTCCGCGAAGATCTTGGTCTCCATGTCGCTCGGGTAGTACGCGTACTGCGTGCCCTTCGACTCGATCAGGACGATGCGCTCGGAGACGTTCCACATCAGCGGCTTGTAGACCACGGTAATGCGTTCGACGGGATTCGCTTCCAGGAAGCCGAGCACGGAGCCGGAGCCGAAGACCACCGGCAGCTTCTCGTTGAGCGTCCACATCGCCTCGGCGCCGGTCTGGCCGGCCATGGCCTTGACCTGCTCGGCGACCGCGGCCTGGCGCTGCCACACGGTGAACGAATACACCCCGGTCACCGGGATGAGGATGGCCACCGCGATCAGCATGCACTTCATGGCGGTGGACTGGATGGTGAACCAGTCGGAAAGACGGGCGCCCAGCTTCCTGAGGCTGGGCCAGAGGCTGGAGGACGCACCTTCGTCGGCGTCTTCCACGGTGTCTTTCTTGGCGGCGAGGTCGGACATGGGTTCCTGCTCGGGTTGGCTGCGCGCGGCGCGTGCAGCACGGAAATCGGTTCCGGAGAGCCTCCGAAAAGAGGCGACTCTTGTCAGAGTCATCCTACATAAAGGGTTCCCGGGAAGCGAGATCAAAAATGTTTCGCCAGGGGGGTGGAAACGGCGGCGTGACAAATTCACGAACGCCCCGGACTCCGCCCGTTGCGCGCTTGCACAGGTCCCCGGCGGCGGGAACCCCGGCACGACTTGTGCAATCAGAAGGATTGAGCCGGGTTCTTTTTCAAGTTTCTTTCCCGGCTACTTATCCCCTCGGGGCAGCAGTGCCCCGGGGGATTTTTTATTGTGCTCCCGGTGCGCGGCGCGAGCACGGCGGGCGGCCTTCATCCCTACGGCACCTCGGGCATGCGCGGCCGCGCTTGCTACAGTGGCGCGCATGCCGCTGCAGAAACTCCGCAGCCAGCGCTGGCTGGCACGCGACGACTTCCGTTCCTTCAACCATCGCTCGCGCGTGATGCAGATGGGCTTCGACCCCAAGGACTGGGAAGGCAAGCCCGTCATCGCGATCCTGAACAACTGGAACGACTACAACCCCTGCCACCAGCACTTCAAGCACCGGGTGGACGAGGTCAAGCGCGGCGTGCTGCAGGCCGGCGGCTTCCCGCTGGAGCTGCCGACCGTGTCGCTCGGCGAAGCGATCATCAAGCCCTCCGCCCTGCTCTATCGCAACTTCCTGGCGATGGAAGTGGAGGAGATGATCCGCGCGTACCCCGTCGACGGCGTGGTGCTGATGGGAGGCTGCGACAAGACCACGCCGGCGATGCTGCTCGGCGCCACGAGCGCGGACGTGCCGGCGATCTTCCTGCCCGCGGGCCCCATGCTGCGGGGCATGTCGCGCGGGCAGACGCTGGGCTCCGGCTCCGACGCCTTCAAGTACTGGGACGAGCGCCGCGCCGGCACGATCACCGAGCCGCAGTGGCAGTCCATCATCGGCGGCATCGCGCGCAGCGCCGGCACGTGCATGACCATGGGCACCGCCAGCACGATGACGTCCATCGCCGAGGCCATCGGCATGACGCTCCCCGGCGCGGCCTCGATCCCCGCCGTGGACGCCGGGCACCAGCGCATGGCCGCGCAGTGCGGCCGCCGCATCGTGGAGATGGTGCTGGACGACCTGCGGCCGGCGCGCATCCAGACCCGCGAAGCGTTCCTCAACGGCATCACCGTGGCGATGGCGCTGGGCTGCTCCACCAACGCCATCATCCACGTCATCGCGCAGGCGCGACGCGCCGGCCAGGAGATCGGCCTCGCCGACTTCGACCGCATCAGCCGCGAAGTGCCGGTGCTGGCGAACATCCGACCCAACGGGACCAGCCAGTACCTGATGGAGGACTTCCACTACGCCGGCGGGCTGCCGGCCCTGATGTCGCGCCTGAAGCCGCACCTCGCGCTGGACCAGCTCACGGTCAACGGCCGCACCCTCGGCGAGAACCTGGAAGGCGCGGAGTGCTTCAACGACGACGTGATCCGCCCCCTGGCCGACCCGGTGTACCGCGAAGGCGCGCTGGCGGTGCTGCGCGGCAACCTCGCACCCGACGGCGCGGTGATCAAGCCGTCCGCGATGAGCGAGAAGTTCCTGCAGCATTCCGGGCCGGCCATCGTCTTCGACGACTACCCGAGCCTGAAGAAGATGCTCGACGACCCGCAGGCGGACGTCACCGAAGACCACGTCATCGTGCTGCGCAACGCGGGCCCCAAGGGCGGCCCCGGCATGCCCGAGTGGGGAATGATCCCCCTGCCCGTGAAGCTGCTGAAGGAAGGCAAGCGCGACATGCTGCGCATCAGCGACGCGCGCATGAGCGGCACCAGCTACGGCGCGTGCGTCCTGCACGTCGCGCCCGAGGCTTTCGTCGGCGGCAACCTGGCGCTGGTGCGCACGGGCGACCGCATCAGCGTCGACGTGCCGAACCGCAGCCTGCGCGTGGAGATCCCCGACGAGGAGATGGAGCGCCGCCGCGCGGCGTGGAAGCCGATGCCGCCGCGGTTCGCGCGCGGCTACGGGTGGATGTTCACGCAGCACATCCTGCAGGCGAACGAAGGGTGCGACATGGATTTCCTGCGGACGGAGTTCGGGGAAGCGGCGGGGGAGCCGGATATCTTCTGAGCGCCGAATCGGTGGGGTTCGCTTCGCTCACCTGCGCGCGCTACCGCGCGCCCACCCTGCAGGGAACCGGCGCGGCCGGAATGTAGAGTGGCGACGCGACAGCGTCGGACGGTGAGCAACGCGAACCCCACCGATCACCCTCCCCCCTCGCTCGCCGCCCGCCAGAACCCCTCCGCGTGCGGCGTCATCACCTCGGGATCCCGGTACAGCCGGACCTCCACCGGCAGCCGCCAGTGCACCGGCCCCGCCACCTGCAGGCGCCGCGCCGTGAGCTCCTCCCGGATCAGCGACTCGGGCAGCCACGCCATCCCGCGGCCTTCGAGGGCCATGGACTTCAGGACGGACGCGAGCCAAGCCGTGAACACGGTCTGGAACCCGGCCGCCGCCAGCTCCGCGCCGAGCGCGTGCCGCACGATGCGGCCCAGCCCGGACTCGTCGCTGAACCCGAGCAGCGCCCGCTCCGGCGCGCCCGCCGCATGCACCGGCAGCAGCATGTCGGTCCCGACGACGATCGACGGGACGCCCGCCGCATCCAGTTCGCCACGCCCGCCGGCCGGCGCATGCGCGATCACGAACTGCACCTGCCGCTGCTGCAGCAGCCCCTCGCAGCGCGCGAGCACGTCCGACACCAGCCGGATCGGCCCGCCCGCCGTGTGCGCCTCCAGCGACTGCAGCCAGCGCGGCACGAAGGTGAAGGACAGCGCGTGGGTCGCGGCCAGGCGCAGCGTCGTCGCGTTCGCCTCGGCATGGGCGCGCGCCTGCGGCGGCAGCCCGGCCACGCGGGCCAGCAGGTCCTCCGCCTGCGGGCGCAGCCACTCGCCGGCTGCCGTGAGGCGCGCGGGCTGGGTGCTGCGGTCGAACAGGTCCACGCCCAGCCACTCCTCGAGCGCGCGGATGCGCCGGCTGAACGCCGGCTGCGTCATGTGGCGCTCCTCCGCGGCGCGCGAGAAGTTGCCGCTGGCGGCGAGCGCGAGGAAGTCCTCCAGCCAGGTGAGGTTCATGGGCGGTGCCGTGGCGGCATGGAAACCGAGAAAAGAAGCATTGGCGTGCGCGGCGTGCCTTGGCGATGATCCGTTTCCCAAGGAGCATCCATGAAGATCGTCGAGATCCGCGAAAAGACCGTCCCCATCGCCTCGCCCATCCGCAACGCGTACATCGACTTTAGCAAGATGACGCTGAGCCTCGTCGCCGTGATCACCGACGTGGTCCGCGACGGCAAGCCGGTGGTGGGCTACGGCTTCAACTCGAACGGCCGCTACGGCCAGGGCCAGCTGATGCGGGAACGCTTCCTGCCGCGCCTGACCGAAGCCAAGCCCGACACCCTCCTGGACGCCCGCGGCATCCTCGATCCCCACAAGATCTGGGACACGCTGTTCCGGAACGAGAAGCCCGGCGGCCACGGCGAGCGATCGGTGGCCATCGGCACCATCGACATGGCCGTGTGGGACGCGGTGGCGAAGATCGAGAACAAGCCGCTGTTCCAGCTGCTGGCGGACCGCTACGGCGACGGCTCCGTGAACCGCAAGGTGTTCGTCTATGCGGCCGGCGGCTACTACTACCCGGGCAAGGACGACGCGCAGCTGAAGGACGAGATGCGCAGCTACCTCGACCGCGGCTACTCCGTGGTGAAGATGAAGATCGGCGGCGCCTCGCTCGCCGAGGACCAGCGCCGCATCGAGTCGGTGCTGTCCATCCTGAAGGACGGCCAGCGCCTGTGCGTGGACGCCAACGGCCGCTTCGACATGGACACGGCCATCGCGTACGCGAAGGCGCTGCAGCCGTACAACCTGTTCTGGTACGAGGAAGCCGGCGACCCGCTGGACTACGAGCTGCAGGCCGTGCTGCGCAACTACTACACCAACCCCATGGCGACGGGCGAGAACCTGTTCTCCATGCAGGACGCGCGCAACCTGGTGCGCTACGGCGGCATGCGCCCCGACCGCGACTGGCTGCAGTTCGACTGCGCGCTGTCGTACGGGCTGGTCGAATACCTGCGCACGCTGGACATGCTGAAGCAGCACGGCTGGTCACCCGCGCGTTGCGTGCCGCACGGCGGCCACCAGATGTCGCTGAACATCGCCGCCGGCCTGGGCCTGGGCGGCAACGAGTCCTATCCGGACCTGTTCCAGCCCTATGGTGGCTTCCCCGACGGCGTGAAGGTGGACGACAGCTACGTCACCATGCCCGACCTGCCCGGCATCGGCTTCGAAGGCAAGAGCGACCTGATCGCGGAGATGCGCAAGCTGTCGGCGTGATCGACGGCGCCGGACGGCGTGGATCGCACGCCACATCGTCCGCGCATGCCTGTTCGCGTCCCGAGGACGATGCGCTACGCTCCCGGCCACAACGACCGGGAGGAGATCGATGGGAGTGATTCGCTGGGGGGCCGCGGCCCTCGCGGCTGCGTTCGCCCTGCACGCGCATGCGGCCGGCGAGGATGCTGGGATGCGCGAGCAGATCCGCGACGAGGTGCAGCGCCTGTTCGCGGCGGGCGACTATCGCAAGCTCGAGGCGAGCTACAACGACGTGCTGGCGAAGCGTGCCAGGACCTACAGCGGCGAGTACATGGCCGACGTCATGCGCAAGGCGGTGGCGGAAGTGCCGGGAGCGCCCGCCGGAGACCACGGCATCTGGGAACGGAAGGAACGCGCACTGCAGGACTGGCTGCGGCAGTACCCCCGGTCGACGCTGGCAGCGGTGGGACTCTCGCGCACCTACCTCTCCCATGGATGGGCCTGGCGGGGCGGCGGCTACTCGCGCGACGTCAGCGACCAGGGGCGGCAAAAGATGGCGGAGTACACGCAGCGCGCCTACGACACGTTGATGGCGCAGCAGGACGCCGGCCGCAGCGACCCTTACTGGTATGCGCAGATGCTCATGGTCTCGCGCATGCAGGGCTGGCCCCGCGAGCGATTCGTCCAGCTCGCCGGCGAGGCGACCCAGGCCTTCCCGCTGAACCAGGACATCTACCTGGCGGCCGCCAACCGCCTGCTGCCGCAGTGGGGCGGCAGCATGGAGGCGTTCGAAGGCTTCGCCGACTACGCCGTGCAGCGGTCCCGCGCGAGCGAAGGTGAATCCATGTTCGCGCGCATCTACGTGGGGATGGCGGAGCAGATGCACCTGGACCTGTCGGCGCCCGGCAGTCCGTGGCCGCGCATCCGCGCCGGCTTCGAGGACCTCGTGAAGCGCTACCCCGACAGCTCCAACCTGAACCAGTACGCCTGGTGGGCGTGCCAGGCGCGGGACATGGAGACCGCACGCAAGGTCCTGGCGCGCATCGGGGACCAGGTCGAGCCGGACGTCTGGCCCTCGCGTGCCAACTACGTGCGCTGCATGCAAGCCGCCGGCGTGCAGAGGGCGACGCCTTGATCCGCGCGGCGGCCCTGGCGGTCGCCCTCCTGAGCGCCGGTGCCTTCCCCTCCGTGCACGCGGAGATCAGCGACGTGAAGGACGTCCACGCGGCGTTCGCGGCGCAACGCTACGACGAGATCGAGGCGCTCTACGACAAGGTCCTGCGCGAGCGCAGGCGCGCGGCCGACGGGCGTTTCCAGTCCGAGGTGTTCCTGGGCAACCTGCCCTGGTACTCGGACGACGACCCGGCCAGCGAGAGTTACTGGCCGAAGGTGGATGCTGCGACGGCCGCCTGGCTCGCGCACTCGCCCGGTTCGCCGCTGGCCGCCATGGTGCGCGCGCACGTGCTGGCCCGCCGGGGCAACAGGCTGTCGGCCATCGGCCGCTGGAAGGAAGTGGACGCACTCGTGGCCGAAGCGCGCCGCCTCCTGGCCGGCGCTCGCGAGCAAGGCAAGAGGGATGCGAACTGGCATGCAGTGCGCCTGCGGGTGCTCGGGGTGGAGGGCGTGCCGCGCGAGGACGTGCTGGATGCGATCCATGCGGCCGCGGCGGTGGACCCGTACCCCTTGCGTCCCTGGCAGTTCGCCGCGCTCGCGCTGTCGCCGGATGGCCGCTCCACCGGCGACCTGCCCTGGCTCATGCGGCTCGCCGTGGAGCGCACCCGCACGACCGAGGGCACGACCATGTATGCGCGGGTGCTCGCGTCCGCGTACTGGCACTTCCCCCATCTCGCGGCGCATCCCTTCGGGCACGACGCGCTGGACTGGAACGTGGCGCACCGCAGCTTCACCGAGCTGAAGCAGCGCTACCCGGAAGGCTACGAACCGAATCTCCACGGCGCGCTCGCCTGCTTGGCCGGCGACCGCGCGGTCACGGCAGCGGCCCTGGCACAGGCCGGCGCGTACGCGAGAGAGGACGTGTGGAAGATCTGGGGTGGCGACAAGCACCTCGCCCGGTGCAGGGCATGGAGCACGGGCGAGGCGCAGGGTCCGCGCGCCTGAGTGCCACCCGTCCCCGCGCACCCGCCGTTCAACGGATCCCGTCCACGTTACGTTCACGCGCGCGCCGCCGGCGTGAACGAGTGCCGGGACGAACCGCCCGTCCCGCGCGCCGCACCGCCCGGGCCCCTGCGACGGGCGCGGTTTGTGAGCCCTCGTGATCCGGCGTGAGCAGCTGTGACAGCCATGCGTTGCTGGCTGCCAAACGGCGGCGCCGGGCGGCCGGAGCGGATTGCCCGCTCACCTGCCTCCTCCCTACAGTGGCCCGACACCAGGAGGAGCGTCATGAAGTCCACCGCCTCTCACGTCCGGGCCGCCGTCCTCGCGGTGGCCGCCCTGCTCGCACCGCGCGCCGATGCGCAGCAGCAGCCGCAAGTACCTCCCGCCGTCGCCGGCCTGGCGCGCGCGATCGCCGCCGAACTCGTCATGCACTGCCCGCTGGCGGACGCGGACGACGCGGGCGCCTTCGAAAGCTGCCGCGCCGCGCTGGAGGAAGGCGGCGTGCTGCGCAAGTCCCTGCCCGACTTCGTGCTGTGGGGCCGCGAAGGCGCGGAGCCGGCGCGCGCGCTGGAGCGCGGCACCTTCGCGCAGCTCGCGCCGGAGGTGTGGACGCGCCTGTACGCACCGCTCTTCATGTTCAACGGCAACCACCGCGTGGAATGGGTGGCGGCCGAGAACCAGTTCGTGATCCGCCTCGAGGCCGCCTTCCGCAACCGCCTCGCGCCCGGCCAGTTCCCCTATCCCTTCTGGCACGACGAGGCGACCTGGTCCGCGTACCAGCATGCGAACGGCGTGCTGCTGTGGGTGCAGCCGCAGACGGGGCGCGTGCACGTCGCGCAGTTCACCGAGCGCGCCGCCACGCCGCCGCTCCAGCCCGTGTCGCCCGTCGCCCGCCGCTTCGAAGGCCAGTGGTCCTGGACGGATGCGGCCGGCCGCATGCAGCCCGCCGTGACGCTGTTCGACGGCCAGTACCGCGCCGGCAACCCGCACCGCCCCGCGATCGACCGGACCTGGCGCGACCTCGCGCTGCAGCTGCGCGAGGCGGATTGCAGCCGCTGCCACGCGCCCGACAACGCGGAACGCAGCCGCCGGCTGGTGCTGCTGTCCAGCCCGGCCCATGCCGCCGGCGAGATAGAGCGCGTGATCCGCGTCGTGCGGGAGCCCACCCCGCGGCTGAAAGTCCATGCCCTGTCCGCGGACGACAAGCAGTGGCTGCTGCAGAGCGCCGAGGCCTTCCGCGACACCGTGCGCAGCGCGCGGGCCTGGGAAGCGGAGGCGGCGCGGCGCGACCAGGCACGCGAAGGGCAAGGCGCCGAGCGCGCGGTGTCGCTGCGTGCCGAGACCGAGCTGCGCCTGCGCCCCTAGCTGTGAAGTGTCAACAGGTTCTTTCGAGGAATCGAAAGACGTGAAACGGGCGCCGCCAGGTTGATGCCGTGGTGAGGGCGGTGCCAGTTGTAGAAGTGCGTCCAGGCCGGCAGGGCCTGCCGGCGCTGCTCTGAGTTCTCGTAGCGGCGGCCGTAAGCCCATTCGCGCAATGCCGATTGGATGAAGCGCTCGGCCTTGCCGTTGGTCTGCGGGCGAAATGCGCGGGTGAACTTCTGCGTCACACCCAGCTCGAGGCAAGCCTCGGAGAACAATGCAGAGTGGAACGACATACCGTTGTCCGTCAGTACGCGCTGGATCGGCACCCCCCAGCTATGGAAGTGGCTCACAGCCGCGCGTAGGAATGCCGCGGCGCTGTGCCGCGTCTCGTCCGGATACACCTGGGTGAAAGCCGCCCGGCTGTGGTCATCCACGGCAACGAAGACGTAGTCCCAGCCGACGTCACGGGCGCGCTGGCTACGGTCGCCGGTAATGCGGTGGCCCGCCTTGTCAAAGCGCCCGAGCTTTTTGATGTCGACGTGCAGCAGCTCGCCGGGGTGCTCACGCTCGTAGCGCTGCACGGGCTCAGCAGGGCCCAGATCACTCAGGCGGGACAGCCCCGCCCGACGCAGCACGCGGCTGACGGTGGCCTTGGATACGCCCATGTAGGAGGCGATGCGCGCTTGCAGGAACAGCTTGCGGCGCAACTCCACGATGGCCAGAGCCACATGCGGGGCGATCGAGCGGGGAGACCTCTCGGGCTTGGACGATTTGTCCAGCAACCCGGCCGCGCCGCCAGCCAGGTAGCGTCCCAGCCACTTGCGTGCCGTCACGGCGCTGACGCCCTGCTTGGCCGCGGCCTCTGAGGCAGAAAAACCGCCTTCGACGATGTCTTGAACCATCTCCAGGCGACGAAGGTACGTCAATCGGGCATTCTTATGGGTGTTCATCCGGTTTGGAAATCTTGGTTGACGGGGGGTTTGGCGATTCCCAGTCTCTCAAAACCTCTCCGGGTGAACACCCGCAATAACCTATTGAACCTTCACACCTAGCGCGCGCGCCGCTGCGCGTGACATCGGTCGCGGCCGGGCCAGGCCGCGGTGTAGGACCGCGCCGCGAATCGCTGTCCCGCACGTCACGGCCCAGCATCCGCTGTCGCACACTCCCGGCCGAAGAAGCAGTACAGGGAGTGTCAGCATGGAAAGGATCTGGGGGCCGGTCAACGGCTTCTACCTCGCCGCCTACGCCGCCCCCGTGGGGGATGGCGATCGTTTCAGCAGCTATGCCAAGGTCTGCTGGAGCCGTCCGGACAGCTACTGGGACGCCGACTGCGCGTTCAAGATCTTCGGCGGCGAGCACCATCGCTCGCTCGAGGGCGCGCTGAGCGCCGTCGCGATGGAGGCGCGCAACGAGATCTCCTACCTGCCCCGCCACGCGCGCACGCTCGCCGAGCAGCGCCGGCGCGACCACGTGCCGGTGCCGCGCCTGTTCGTGACCTCGTTCTTCCGGCACCGCTGGGCCTGAGCCGCAAGCTGCTGTTTTTGTAGCAGGCAACCCACACCCCGAGGGACCATGCGCGCTTTTGCTGGACGGCCGGCCGACGAAGCTCTGAAAATCGTAGCAATGGCCGACACCATGCCCACTTACTACGACGTGCTCCAGGTCGAGCGCGACGCGACGCCCGAGCGGGTGCGCGCCGCCTACCGCAAGCTCGCGCAGAAGTACCACCCGGACAAGATGCCGGGCAACGTGAACGCGGTGCGGGCGATGGCGGCCATCAATGCGGCCTACGAGGTGCTGTCGGACGCGCACCGCCGCGCCGAACACGACCTGTGGATCCGGCGCGCGTCGCAGACGAGCCAGCCCGCCCCCGCGGCGGCGCCCCTGCCCGCGAACATCTGGGCCTACCTGCATCCCGCCACGAACTGGCCCTGGTACCTGCTGTTCGGGACCCTCGCCGTCGCGCTCGGCACCGTCGCCACGGCCATGTACCTCACGGCCATGCCCGCCCGGGCGGCTTCCTACCCCATGGCCCAGCCGTGCGCGGCCACCGTCGCCGCCGCTCCCGCCGCCGGTACCACGACGCCCTGCCGCCACCGCACCTGAGCCGCAGGACATCCCTGCGGCAGGCCAGACGCCGCTGACGGGCAGAACCGCCGGGGTCCGATCCCGTTGCGACCAGCCCGGCCGCACCTTCTCCTTGTTCCGACAAGGAGATGACATGAAGCACAAGACCCTCATCGCCGCCGCGCTGGCCGCCAGCGCCTTCGCGGGCCTCGGCGTGGCCCAGGCCGCGCCTGCCGTCGTGGCCGGCACCACCCCCTACGGCAACAGCGGCTCCGTCCCCTATTACGGCGGCGGCACCGCCCCGTACTACGGCAGCACGGCACCGTACTACGGCAACACCCAGGTGTACACGTACCCCTCGAACACGGTCGTGGTGCAAGGTGCGCCGCCGGCCCCGATCTACGAGAGCGTGCCCGCCTCGCGCGAAGGCTACATCTGGGCGCCGGGCCACTACGTGTGGGAGAACGGCCGCTACCACTGGCGCGGCGGTGAATGGATGGCCTCCCGCCCCGGCTACGCCTGGCAGGCCGCGCGCTGGGAACAGCGCAGCGACGGCTCGTGGTACCTCGTGGGCGGCACCTGGGTGCGCACCGACAACGTGGCCTACGGCGACAACCGCCGCGGCCCGTACGGTGACCGCGACGGCGACGGCGTGATCAACCGCGACGACAACTATCCGCGCAATCCGAACCGCTGGTAAGCCAGCGTTCGAGCTTCGCCAGGGTGCCCGTCCAGCCGCGTTCGTGGCTGTCGCGGGCAGCCTGGTCGAAGAAGCGGTCGTGGAGGAACGCGAGCTCCGTGCCTCCGGGCACGGGTTGGAGTTCGATGCACACCCGTGAGACGCGCTCGGGCGTGCTGTGCCACGCCCAGCTGAAGACCAGCCGCCGGGGCGCCTCCACCTCCTCGTAGCGGCCGCCGACCTCGTGCTCCTCGCCATCGGGCGTGCGGAAGCGGATGCGGTAGGCACCGCCCGGGCGCACGTCGAGTTCCGCGTGCGTCACCGAATGCGGCTCGCCGGGGCCGAACCAGGCGCTCAGCGCCTGCGGGTCGGTCCACGCGCGCCAGACTTTTTCGGGGGCGACGGGGTAGCGGCGCGTGAGCCGGAGCTGCGGCTTTTCGCCGACGGGGCGGTCCATGGCTGCACTTCCTCCTGGTGGTACAGGTAGCGGCCCAGCGCGTCGAGGCGCTCGGTCCAGAATCTCTCGTAACGCGCGAGCCACATCGCAGCGTCCTCCAGCGCGCCGGGCGCCAGTTCGCAGCGCACCGTTCGTCCTTCCTTTTCGCGTACGACCAGGCCGGCGTCCTCCAGCACGCGCAGGTGCTTCATGAACCCGGGCAGCGACATGCCGTGCGGCTGGGCCAGCTCGCTCACGCTCGCCGGGCCGTGCGTGAGGCGGTCCACCACGCTGCGCCGCGTGGCGTCGGACAACGCCCAGAACACCTGGTCCAGTGCCGCGTCGTCGGTCACGAAGGCATCAGCGGCTGCAGCATGCTCAGGCGGTTGCGCTCGGTGTCGTAGAAGGCGACGTACGGGCCCACGCCGGGGATCTCCATCGGCTCGCCGAGCACTTCGCCGCCGGCTTCCTTCACCCTGCGCATGGCGGCCCGGATGTCCTGCACGCCGACGACCACGGACGGGTGCTGGCCGGGCATCTCGGGCGAGCGCTGGAAGAAGCCGCCGTTGATGGCGCCGCGGTTCGCCTTGCCCTGCGGCATCAGGTCCTGTTCCGCGGTGGTGGCGAGCACGTAGTTGCCCATCTCCTGCCCGAGCATCTCCAGCTTCCAGCCGAAGGCGGACTGGTAGAAGCGCGCGATGCGCTCGCGGTCGTCGTAAGGCAGTTCGAAGTGGACGACGGGATCCATGTGCATGTCCTCCTAGCGGGAGCGACCGTCGAAGTGCTTCACCGGGACGCTGTCCACGTCGAAGCCTTCGAGCGTACGCAGGTTGATGGCGGCCATGGGCGTGCCGTCGGGCATCTTCCCTTCGCCGAACGTGTGGATGCCGCAGTTGGCGCAGAAGCGGTGCCGGATCACGTGCTGGTTGAACATGTACGTGGCGGCGTCCTCTTCGGGCGTGAGCAGGCGCAGCTTCTCCCGCGGCACGAACCACAGCAGCGACGCGCGCCGCGCGCACATCGAGCAGTTGCAGGCCATGCCGCTGTCAGGCTCGCCTTCGACTTCGAAGCGGACGCGGCCGCAGTGGCAGCTGCCGGTTTGTGCCATGGGGGAGCTCCTTTTTTGTTAACCGAGTGGTTTAGTTTAGGCGGGATGGGCGGCGTGTCAAGCGCGGGGATCGTGATCGCCGCGCGTATGTTCGTCATCCGCAAAGGCAGGAACCCAGGGCTCCCGCGCCTCGTGGTCCGGCCGCGCTGTGGGACCGGGCACGTAGGCTGGGTTGCCCGAAGGGCACCCCAGCTTTTCGCAACGGCGCGGGTTGCTGGGGTGCGCTCCGCGCAACCCAGCCTACCGATGCGACACCGGCCCTCAGCGCCCGCCCAGCCCCATCGCCCGCGTGATCACCTCTTTCATGATCTCGTTGGTGCCGCCGTAGATGCGCTGCACGCGTGCGTCGGCGTATGCGCGCGTGATGGGGTATTCCCACATGAAGCCGTAGCCGCCGTGCAGCTGCACGCATTCGTCCATCACCTTGCACTGCAGGTCGCTGGTCCAGTACTTCGCCATGCTGGCGGTCGCGGTGTCCAGCTTGTCCTGCAGCACCAGCTCCAGGCAGCGGTCGACGAACACGCGCGCGACCTGCACCTCGGTCTGCAGTTCGGCGAGCGTGTAGCGAGTGTTCTGGAAGGCGGCCACGGGCTGGCCGAACACGCGGCGGTCCTTCACGTACTGCACCGTCCAGTCGATCGCCGCCTGCGCCGCCGCCACCGCCGTGATCGCGATCTGGATGCGCTCCCAGGGCAGCTGCTCCATCAGGCCGATGAAGCCGCGATTCAGCATCGCCTCGCCGCCCAGGAGGTTCTCCGCCGGCACGCGCACGTTGTCGAAGAACAGCTCGGACGTGTCCTGCGCCTTCAGCCCCAGCTTCTTCAGGCGCTTGCCCTTCTCGAAGCCCGGCATCCCGCGTTCGACGAGCAACAGGCTCGTGCCCTTCGCCCCGGCCTCGGGATCGGTCTTCGCCACCACGACCACCAGGTCCGCGTGCCAGCCGTTCGTGATGAAGGTCTTGCTGCCATTGAGCAGGTAGCTGCCATCCGCCTGCCGGATTGCCGTGCTGCGGATGCCCTGCAGGTCGCTGCCCGCCGCCGGCTCGCTCATGGCGATCGCGCCCACCATCTCGCCACTCGCGAGCTTCGGGAGGTAGCGGCGCTTCTGGTCCTCCGTGCCGTAGTGAAGGATGTACGGCGCCACGATCTCGCTGTGCAGCCCGAAGCCGACGCCCGTGAAGCCACCGCGCGCGAGTTCCTCCATCTGCACCACCGAGTACAGCTTGTCGACGCCCGCGCCGCCGTACTCCTCCGGCATCGTGGGACAGAGGTAGCCGTTCGCGCCGGCCTTGTTCCACAGCGCGCGGTCCACGTAGCCCTGCTCCTCCCACGCCTCGTGGAAGGGAGCGACCTCCTTGTCCACGAAGCGGCGGAAGGCGTCGCGGAAGGCTTCGTGGTCGGCGTTGAAGAGGGTGCGTTCGATCATCGTGAGGTCCCCGGAAAGCAAAAGGCCGCCGCCCTTGCACGGGGCGACGGCCTGGGAGCTTACGCGTTCAGAAGCGCGTCGACGTCGGGGCATCCCCCAGCGGCTGGCCGCCGGGGCCGTTCCTGAACGTCAGCGGGCTCTGCGCCGCCTGCTGGCCGACGCCGGGCTTGCTCCAGTCGCACACGCCGCCCTGGAACACGACCTGCATGCGTTGCCACTGCGCGTCGGTGAAAGCGACACCCGTGTACTCGGAGCGGTTCAACGGCTTGAGCTGGCACTTCAGCACGTCCTCCGAGCGCGGGCCGCCGGCCACCTGGCGCGGCGAAGCGGCCGGCTTCAGCCATGGGTCCGCGTCGCACACCGCCATGTCGTAGATGCGGTTGCTCTGCGTCGTGTCGTCCGGCTTCAGGCAGAAGTCGCGCGCCTCGTTCGGACGCGTGGCGCGCACCTTCGCCTCGATGGAGCGATTGCTCGGCTCCGTGACCAGCGCGGTGAGCCACTGGTCCATGACGTTGAATGCCTCGAGTCCGACGGTACCCGGTGCGGCGAGGCCGGTACGGGCGAAACGCCACAGCGCCTGGTTGTTGGCGTCGCCCGCGTCCCGCGTGATGCGGTCGCGGATGGCCCAGCTGTACCACTGGTGGTGGATCGGGATCGTGTTGCCGGAGAGGCCCGTGCCGGAGGAGTTCACGGCGACCGGGTTCTGCCCGGGCGGTACGTTGATGTTGGAGTCGTCCCAGCCGCGCAGGTCGATGATCGGCGCCTTGGCCAGGTTCTTGCCGGAGGCCACGATGCCGGAGCGGTAAGCCGTCTCCAGCGCCGCGGTGTCGGCCTGCGTACGCGCCGCGCGCAGCTCGGAATCCTTGTTGGTCCCGCCGATCTCCTCGTTGAGGGTCACGAACTCCTCCACCGTGATGGAGCCCGCCAGGAGCGCCTTCAGGCCGTACTGCACGCCGACGTTGTCGCGCGTGTCCTGGGGCGTGGCCGTGGTGCCGATGTGGCCCCAGATGCTCTCGCCCCAGGCCCACGCATTGCACCGCGGCAGGTTCGCCGTCGCCGTCGGGTTCGCCGGGTTGTAGACGGCCGTGTTCGGCAGCTCGCAGTTGTTGGTCTCGAAGGGAACGGTGCGGATCGTGCCCGTGTCCCAGTCCGAGAGCCGCTGCGCGCCGTTGCCGAGGGCGCCGACGGTGCGCTGGCTGTACACGCCCGGACGGCCGTTGCTGCCGAAGGCGTTGTACCAGGCCTGGCAACCGGACTGGTCGGGGTGGCCGTTGATGGCGCCCTTCCTCGCGTTGATCTGCGACTGGGTCAGTCCCATCGAGCTCCACAGGTTCAGCACGCGCGTCTTCTGGTACGCCTCGACCAGCAACGTGCAGTCACCGACCTCCAGCGTCGTGGTCTCCGAGTCCGGATATGTGCAGCTGGTCACCACGCCATCCAGCAGGCCCGGGAAGATGGAGAGGTTCATGTTCGAATTGATCGAACCGCCGGAACAGCCGGTGCCCATGGTGAACCGGATGGGGCCGTACGTGTCGATGATGTGCTCCTTCATCATCATCACCGTCTCGGTCATGAGCACGCGGTTGGAGTTCTTCACCGAGTCCGTCATGCTGTTGCCCACGACCAGCCAGCCGCGCTTGAGCTGTTCCTCCTGCGCGGACCAGGCGGTGGCCGTCGGGCGCGCCTGGCGCCGCGGCTGCCCGGTGCTGGCACCGAAGCTGTAGTAGACCTTCCCGTTCCACTGCGCCTGTGGCGCGGTCGACTTCCATTCCTTCGCGGGGTCGAAGAGCACCGCGATGTCATAGATGCCGCGGTTCATCGTGCCGCGCTCCAGCCGCACGACGAAAGGCAAGGTCCGGCCGTTCTCGGTGGTGATCGTCGCCATGTCCGCCGGCGTCGTGCCCGCCGTGTACGGCTTCCAGCAGGGATTCGCCGGCGCCGCCGGCTGCGCCGGGATCGTGCCGTTCACGCCGTCGCTGTTCCACGCCGGGTCGGGGATCGCGAGCGAACACGCGCCCGTGCCGCTGCTGGCCGTCGTGGTGCGGTAGTAGAGCTTCGTCTCGGTCGGGATGTTGCAGTTCGCGTCCGGCTGGCCCGACAGGCCGCTGCCGTTCGTGGCCGGCGTGCTGCCGGAGGCGGGCTGCGGCGTCGGGGTCGCGCAGTAGAACGGCTTGACCTGCGCGCCCGAATAGATGGGCCCGCTGCGCGGCGCGTTCGTGATCACCAGGCGCTCGCTCTGGCCGATCCCGCGCGACGAGAACTGGACTTCCAGCGTGTTCTCGCCCGTCTTCAGGCCGGTGAGCAGGCCCACGAGGCGGCCGTTGCCCTGCCGGGTGAAGCTGCTCGCGACGTTGGCGCCGTTGAGGTTGACGAGGAGGCCCTTGTCGATCTGGCCGGGAGGCGCGGTGATCTCCACGAGCGCGTCGCCGTCGCTCACGAGGTCGGCGCGGTTCGACAGGGTGTTGATCTGGATGGCGCCGCCGCCTCCGTCGCCACCGCCTCCGCCGCCGCCGCAGGATGCGAGCAGCACGGAAGCGAGTGCGACGGCGGCAAGCCGCCACGGTGCGGGCGCGGGGAGCGCCTTGCGGGTGGGATGGGGTAGCAAGCTTGTCTCCTTGGGATGCGCCCGCGTGACCGCCGCAGGCTGCGCGCCAATCTAGAACCGCCGCTCGCCGCGTGGGTGGCGGCAAACCCGGAACGCGTCACGTCGGTGACAGATCCTGCGCGACCGTGGCACGCGACGCCCGGATTCCTGCTGGGCAATTGCTCGGTGCGCGTGCCTATACTGCGGCGCATCACCCCAGGAGACGACATGACCGACGCCTACGTCTACGACGCGATCCGCACGCCCCGCGGCAAGGGCAAGAAGGACGGCAGCCTCCACGAGGTGAAGCCCGTGAACCTGCTGGCCGGCGTGCTCGCCGAGCTGCAGCGCCGCAACGACTTCGACACGGGCCAGGTCGACGACGTGGTGATGGGCGTGGTGTCGCCCATCGGCGAACAGGGCTCCGTCATCGCGAAAGTCGCGGCGCTCAAGGCGGGCTGGGACTGGCGCTGCAGCGGCGTGCAGCTCAACCGCTTCTGCGCCTCCGGCCTGGAGGCGGTGAACATGGCGGCGCAGAAGGTGCGCTCGGGCTGGGAAGACCTCGTGGTCGCCGGCGGCGTGGAGAGCATGAGCCGCGTGCCGATCGGCTCCGACGGCGGCGCGTGGGCACAGGACCCGGAAACCAATTCCGCGACGGCGTTCGTTCCGCAAGGCATAGGCGCGGACCTCATCGCGACGCTCGAAGGCTTCTCGCGCGAGGACGTGGACGCGTTCGCGCTCGAATCGCAGAAGCGCGCGGCCCGCGCACGCGAAGGCGGCTTCTTCGCGGGCAGCGTCGTGCCCGTGAAGGACTTCCTCGACCAGGTGATCCTGGACCAGGACGAGTTCATCAAGCCGCACACGACGCTGGGAGGCCTGGGGTCGCTCAAGCCCGCGTTCGAGCAGCTCGGCGCGATGGGCTTCGACCAGGTCGCCATGAGCCGCTACCCGCAGGTCGAGCGCATCCACCACGTGCACCATGCGGGCAACTCCTCGGGCATCGTCGACGGCGCGGCCGCCGTCCTGATCGGCAGCGAGGCGGCGGGCAAGACGCACGGGCTGAAGCCGCGGGCGCGCATCGTCGCGGCGGCGCTATCCGGCGCCGACCCCACCATCATGTTGACCGGTCCCATGCCCGCCGCGCGCAAGGCACTGGCCAAGGCCGGCCTCACCGTGGACCAGATCGACCTGTTCGAAGTGAACGAGGCCTTCGCGGCCGTGCCCATGAAGTTCATGAAGGAGATGGGCGTGCCGCACGAGAAGGTGAACGTCAACGGCGGCGCGATCGCCATGGGCCACCCGCTCGGCGCGACCGGCGCCATGATCCTGAACACGCTGGTCGACGAGCTGCACCGGCGCAAGCTCCGCTACGGCCTGGCCACGCTGTGCGTGGGCGGCGGCATGGGCATCGCCACGATCGTGGAGCGGATCTGACGCCATGAAGACCCTGCGCTACGAACTGGCCGACGGCATCGCGACGATTACCTTCGACGAGCCCGGCTCGCCGGTCAACACCATGTGCCTGCAGTGGCAGGAGGACCTCACCGAGGCCGTGCGGCAGGTGGTGAAGGACAAGGACACCATCCGCGGCATCGTGCTCGCGTCCGCGAAGACGACCTTCTTTGCCGGCGCCGACCTGAAGGGCACCATGCGCCTGCAGGCGGGCGATGCACCGCAGGTCTTCCGCGAGATCGAGCAGGTCAAGAAGAACTTCCGCACCCTGGAGACCCTGGGCAAGCCCGTGGTGGCCTGCCTGAATGGCGCCGCCCTCGGCGGCGGCTGGGAGGTCGCGCTCGCGGCGCACCACCGCATCGCCGTCGACAACCCGAAGATCCAGTTCGGCCTGCCGGAGATCACGCTGGGGCTGATCCCCGGCGCCTCCGGCATCACCAAGATGGTCCGCCTCCTGGGCCTCATGGGCGCGCAGCCCTACATCCTCGAAAGCAAGCTGTTCGCGCCGCGCGAGGCGCTGGAACTCGGCCTCGTGCACGAACTCGTGCCGGATGCCGAGGCGCTGCGTCCTGCCGCCCTGGCCTGGATCGCCGCGCATCCGCAGGCGCAGCAGCCGTGGGACGCGAAGGACTACCGCATGCCGGGCGGCACGCCGTCCAACCCGAAGATCGCCGGCATGCTGTCCGTCGCCCCGGCGGCGCTGAAGCAGAAGACGCGCGGCCTCTACCCCGCGCCCGAGGCCGCGCTCGCCGCGATGGTCGAAGGCGCGCTGGTGGACTTCGACACCGCGCTGCGCATCGAGACGCGCTACCTCGCCCGCCTGATCGTGTCGCCCGTGGCGAAGAACATGATCAACACCTTCTTCTTCAACATGAACGCGATCAAGGCGGGGCAGTCGCGTCCGAAGTGGGAAGGCCGCTTCAAGCCGCAGAAGGTGGGCATCCTGGGCGCCGGCATGATGGGCGGCGGCATTGCCTACGCGCAGGCGAGCCGCGGCATCGCCACGGTGCTCAAGGACGTCTCGCAGGACAAGGCCGAAGCGGGCAAGGCGTACTCGGCGAAGATCACGCAGCCGCGCGTGGAGAAGGGGCGCATGGACCCGGTGGAGCAGCAGGCGCTGCTCGCGCGCATCACGCCCACCGAATCCGCGAAGGACCTGGCGGGTTGCGACCTCATCATCGAAGCGGTGTTCGAGAACCGCGACCTGAAGGCGAAGGTCACGAAGGAAGCCGAGCCGCTGCTCGCGCCGGGCGGCTTCTTCGCGAGCAACACCTCCACCCTGCCGATCACCGGGCTCGCGAAGGCGAGCACGCGACCGGAGAAGTTCGTTGGCATCCATTTCTTCAGCCCCGTCGACAAGATGAAGCTGGTGGAGATCATCCGCGGCAAGGCGACGGACGACGAGACGGTGGCGCGCGCCTTCGACTACGTGCAGGCGCTCGGCAAGATCCCGATCGTGGTGAACGATGCGCGCGGCTTCTTCACCAGCCGCGTGTTCGGCACCTTCGTGATGGAAGGCGCCGCGATGGTCGGCGAAGGGATTCCCGCGCCCGTCGTGGAACAGGCGGGGCTGCAGGCCGGCATGCCCGTGGGCCCGCTCGCGGTGCTGGACGAGACGGCGCTGTCGCTGTCGGTGCACGTGCTGGACCAGACGCGCGCCGACTTCCGCGCCGAAGGCCAGACCTACATCGCCACGCCCGGCGAGCTGCTCGTGGAACGCATGGTCAAGGAGTTCGACCGCAACGGCCGTGCGGCCGGCGGCGGCTTCTACGAATACCCGCAGGGCGGGAAGAAGTTCCTCTGGCCGCAGCTCCAGACGCTGTTCGAGAACCCGGACGCGCCCTGGGACCTGCAGGAACTGAAGGACCGCCTGCTGTACCGCCAGGCCGTGGAAACCGCGCGCTGCCTCGCCGAAGGCGTGCTCACGAGCGTGCACGACGCCAACATCGGCTCGATCTTCGGCATCGGCTTTCCGGGCTGGACCGGCGGCGCCATGCAGTTCATCTACGGCACGGGTATCGACACCTTCCTGCACCGCGCGGAAGTGCTGGCCTCGAAGTTCGGCCCGGGTTTCGTCGTGGCGCCGCAGGTGAAGGACGCGATCCGCAGGTTCGAGCCGAAGTACTGAGGCCGGGCGCGCGCCGCCCTTGTAGGCTGGGTTGCGCGAAGCGCACCCCAGCGATCCCGCGCGTGGCGAAACGCTGGGGTGCCCTGCGGGCAACCCAGCCTACGGGCCCCGCCGCGGTCACGCGCCGAATCGTTGACTCCGGCAACGATGAGGGCCACACTGCCGCATGCCCTCCGTCGCCAAGTCCCACGTCAAGGCAGTCCGCGCGTTCAACCGCTTCTACACGCAGCGCATCGGCGTGCTCAAGCGCTACCTGGACACGGACTTCACGCTCACCGAAGTGCGCGTGCTGTACGAGCTGGCGCACCGGCCGCCGCTCGCTGCGCGCGACCTCGTGCGGGAGCTGGAGCTCGATGCGGGCTACCTGAGCCGCATCCTGCGCCGCTTCGAGGACCGGGGCTGGATCGCCCGCGAGACCGCCCCGCACGACGGGCGCCAGCACCTGCTGCGCCTCACCGAGCCCGGCTACGCGGTCTTCGCGCCCTTGCAGCAGAAGTCGCGCGACGAGACCGCCGCGCTCCTTGCCACGGTGCCGCGCGACGCCCGCCCGCAGCTGATCGCGGCGCTGGAGAAGGTGCATCGCATGCTCGAGCCCGCCGCCGCGCGCGAGCGCCGCATCGTGCTGCGCGACCCCGTGCCCGGCGACATGGGTTGGGTGGTGCAGCAGCACGGCGAGCTGTACGCGCGCGAGTACGGCTTCGACTGGACCTTCGAGGCGCTGGTGGCGGAGATCGCCGCGAAGTTCATCCGCGATTTCGATCCGCAACGCGAGAAAGGCTGGATCGCCGAAGTCGACGGCGAGCGTGCCGGCAGCGTGTTCCTCGTGCGCCAGTCGGCGCAAGTCGCCAAGCTGCGCCTGCTGATCCTGCGGCCCGAGGCGCGGGGCCTCGGCCTGGGCGGGCGGCTCACCGACGCCTGCATCGCCTTCGCGCGTGCAGCGGGCTACCGCAAGCTGGTGCTCTGGACGCAGGACAACCTCACCGCGGCGCGGGCGATCTACGCCTCGCGCGGCTTCGTGCTGAAGGCGAGCGAGCCGAACGAGGCCTTCGGGCAGAAGCTGGTGAGCGAAACCTGGGAGCTCGTGCTCTGAACCTCGCGCTGCTCGCCGCCGCGGCAACCGGCGTGCAGGTGGGCGCCGCCATCGTCGCCTCGCGCTTCGCGGTCGCCGAGGTGCCGCCGCTCACGCTGGCGATGCTGCGCTATGCGATCGGCTTCTGCTGCCTGCTGCCGTTCGCCGTGCCCGCGCTGCGCGCGATGCGCACCCTGCCCCCTGCACGCGACCTGCTCGCGATGGCGGCGCTGGGCACGGGACAGTTCGGCATCCTGATCGCCCTGCTCAATGCGGGCCTGCGGACGGTGCCGGCGGCGCCGGCCGCCCTCCTCTTCAGCCTGTTCCCGCTGCTCACGCTGCTGCTCGCCGCGGCGCTCGGGCGCGAGCAGTTCTCGCTGCGGCTGCTCGCCGGCGTGCTGCTGTCCATTGCCGGCGTGGCGGTGTCGCTGCTGCCCAAGCTGCACGGCGCGCACGGCGGCAGCTGGTGGGGCGAGCTGGCCGTGCTCGCGTCGGCCTGCGTCGGCGCGCTGTGCAGCGTGCTGTACCGGCCTTACCTGCAGCGCTACCCCACGGTGCCGGTGTCCGCCTTCGCGATGCTGGCCTCGGTGTTGTTCCTGGCCGCCATCGCATCGGGCGAGGACTGGCCTGCCCGCCTGCGAGGGGTGTCGCCGCCGGCCTGGGGCGCGGTGGCCTTCGTGGGCCTGTCCAGCGGCATCGGCTACTTCTGGTGGCTGTACGCCCTGAAGCACGAGTCCCCCACGCGCGTCACCGTGTTCCTCGCGCTCAACCCGGTGACCGCCGCGCTCCTCGGCTGGTCGCTCCTGGGCGAGCCGCTGCCGGCGCAGATGCTCGGCGCGCTGGTGCTGATCGCCGCCGGCCTCGCGCTCGCCACCTGGCCCCCGTCGGCGAAACGACAGGCGGCCCCCGGATAATCGGGGCATGTCGTCCCCCTCCGAAGCGCTGGCGGCGCCCGCGGCCGCGCGGCCCGAGAACCTCACCGACCTCTTCGTCTCCTTCACGCTGCTGGCCCTGCAGGGCTTCGGCGGCGTGCTCGCCGTCGTGCAGCGCGAGCTGGTCGAGAACAAGCGCTGGATGACGAAGGAGGAATTCGTCGAGGAATGGGCCGTGGCGCAGATCATGCCGGGGCCCAACGTCGTGAACCTCGCGATCACCCTGGGCTCGCGCTGGTTCGGATGGCGCGGCGCCCTCGCCGCGCTGGCGGGCCTGCTCACCGCGCCGCTGCTGGTGGTCCTGGCCCTGGCGCTCGTCTACGCGAACTTCGCCGACAACCCGCATGTGTCCGGCGCGCTGCGCGGCATGGGCGCGGTGGCCGCCGGCCTGATCACCGCGACCGGGCTCAAGCTGCTCCCGGCCCTGCAGAGGAACGTGATGGGCCTGCCCCTGTGCACCGCGCTGGGCATCGCCTCCTTCGTCGCGATCGCCCTGCTCAAGCTGCCCCTGGCCTGGGTGCTGGGCGTGCTCGGCGCCGTCGGCTGCATCGCCGCGTGGAGGAAGCTCGCGCCGTGAACCCGATCTCGCTGCACGCGGCCGACTGGCTGTCGCTCTTCCTGCACTACGCTTCCCTCTCGCTGCTGTGCGTGGGCGGCGCCATCACCACCGCCCCCGACATGCACCGCTTCCTGGTGCAGGAAAAGGCCTGGCTCACCGACCCGCAGTTCAGCGCCTCCATCGCCATCGCCCAGGCGGCGCCGGGGCCCAACGTGCTCTTCACCGCCCTCATGGGCTGGAACGTGGGCCTCAACGCGGGCGGGCTGTGGACCGCGCTCCTCGGCATGCTCCTCTGCCTGGGCGGGATCATGCTTCCCAGCTCGGTGCTGGTGTACCTGACCGCGCAATGGAGCCACCGCAACCGCGACCTGCGCGGCGTGCGTGCCTTCAAGCAGGGCATGGCCCCGCTCGTGATCGCGCTGCTGCTGTCCACGGGCTGGATCCTCGCCACGGGCCAGGGCTATGCCCTCGCGCACTGGCGCTCGTGGCTCGTGACGGCCGTCGCGGCGCTCTTCGTCTGGCGCACGCGCGTGCACCTGCTGTGGCTGCTCGGCGCCGGCGCGGTGCTGGGCTGGTTCGGCTGGATCTAGCAGCCCGCGCCCGCGCCGCTCACAGCGGCTTGATCTCCACCTTGCGCCACTTGATCGTGCCGCGGCCCCACTGCAAGGCGATCGGGCCCTGCGCCAGCTTCGCGTCGCGCACGTCCACGGTCTTCACGCCGTTGAACACCAGCACCAGGTGGTCGCCGCGCGCGGTGATCTCGTAGGTGTTCCACTTGCCGCCGGCCTTGGGCATCGGGTCCGGCGCCTTCGCCACCTTCACGATCGCGCCGGTGCCGTAGGTCGGGTCCGGGCGCTGGTCGAAGATGTTCGCCTCGTAGCAGTTCTCGTCGGTGATGACGGCGGGGTTCTGGCAGCGCAGGAAGATGCCGCTGTTCGCGTCGTCGCTGGCCCAGAATTCGGCGCGGAGCTGGAAGTCGCGGTAGCTGTTGCTGGTGACCAGGTAGCCCGGGTCCTTGCCGCCGCTGCTCGCCTGGATGGCGCCGTCGGCGGCGACCCAGTTGGCATCGCCGACGCGGCGGAAGTTCTCCAGGCCCCGGGTGCCGTCGACGAGGGGCGTCCATCCCATCATCGTGCTCATCGTGCCGCAGCCTGCCAGGGCCAGCACCAGGGCGGCCGAAGCCAGGGCCGCCGTCGTCCGTTTCTCCATGTCCCGTCTCCTTGGTGGATGCGCGGCCGGAAGCCGCGCCGGGCATCCTGCGACGCTTTGCGCCGCCGCACAAGGAGGGCCTTACCGGGGGTTCTCGAAGAACACGTAGTTGCCCAGGACGCCGGTCTCGAAGTAGACCTTCTTCTCGCCCGGGTCGGGCACGAAGTTCAGGTTCTCGTCCAGGATGCCGTAGCCGTAGCGATAGGCCCGCGGCTCGCCGTCGCTGGTGCCCAGGGCGGTACTGAGCTTGTCGACCCGGATGAAGCGGCGCACCAGCTTGTCGCCCGCGTAGATCTCCAGCACGCCGTCGGTGCCCGTCCAGTTCTGGATGCCGCGCCCCAGCTGGTTCTGCTGCTCCTGGGTGCAGCCGGCGGCGAGCACCGCGGCAAGAAGGGTGGCAAGGGTCCGTCGCATGTCTAGTCCTCCAGCAGTCGCGGCAGCAGCATGGCGGACGTGCCTGCGAGCACGACGTCCGCCACGTCGTCCAGCGCGGTCGGTTCGGGATTCACGACCACCACCCGGCCCCGCGTCGCGCGTGCCAGGCCGGCGGCGGGGTAGACGCGGCCCGAGGTGCCGACCACCAGCACCAGGTCGCTGCCGCTCGCGGCCTCTTCCGCCTCGACGAGCGCCGCGGCCGGCAGCAGTTCGCCGAACCAGACCACCGCGGGCCGCCGCAGGTTGCCGCACGCCGCGCACCGTGGGGGATGCCCATCCTGCACGTTCTCCGCGGTGCAACAGGCGCGCGGCCGATCCAGCCACTTGTCTTCCGCAATGTTGCCGTGCAGGGCGAGCACGCCCGCCGAGCCGGCGCGCTGGTGCAATCCGTCCACGTTCTGCGTGACCACGGTGAGGCGGCCCGGGTGCCGCTGCTGGAACGCGGCGACGGCGCGATGGCCGGCGTTCGGCTGCACCGTGGCCATGCCCACCCGCCGCGCGGCGTACCAGTCCCACACGAACCGCGGGCGGGCACGGAAGGCGTCCTCGGTGGCGAGTTCCTCGGGACGGAAGTTCGTCCACAGGCCGGACTGCGCGTCGCGGAAGGTGGGCACGCCCGATTCCGCGCTCATGCCCGCGCCCGTGAGCAGCACGATGCGACGCGCGTCGCGCACCCAGGTCTTCACGGCGGCTACGTCGCGCTCGCCCATGGAGGCCCCGCCGTCAGGCGCCCGTGCGCTGCCGCACCGCCTCGTACAGGCAGATGCCGCTGGCCACCGACACGTTCAGGCTCTCCACGGCCCCGAGCATGGGGATGGAGACGAGCGCGTCGCAGGTCTTGCGCGTCAGCTGGCGCAGGCCCGCCCCTTCCGCGCCCAGAACGAGCGCGGTGGGGCCCTTGAGGTCCGACTGGTACAGGGTCTGCGTGGCCTCGTCGCTCAGCCCCAGGCACCAGATGTTGCGTTCCTTGAGTTCCGTGAGCGTGCGCGCGAGGTTGGTGACCATGAAGTACGGCACCGTCTCGGCCGCGCCGCTGGCGACCTTGGCCACCGTGGCGTTGATGCCCACGGCGTGGTCCTTCGGCGCGATCACGGCATGCGCACCGGCGCCGTCGGCGACGCGCAGGCAGGCGCCGAGGTTGTGGGGATCCGTCACCCCGTCCAGCACCAGCAGCAGCGGCGGGCCCTCCAGGCCGTCGAGCAGGTCGTCGAGGGAGGTGGTCACCGGCAGGGGTTCCACGCGCGCCACCACGCCCTGGTGGCCGGCGCTGCCCGCCAGTCGCGACAGGCGCAGGCCGTCGGCCTCGATGGGGCGCAGGCCCGCGTCCTGGGCCTTCTGCAGGAACTGCCGCATCCGCGCGTCCTTGCGCGTGGCGTCCACGTAGAGTTCGAGGATGGTCTTCGGGGCCGTGCGCAGCCGCACGCCGACCGCGTGGAAACCGTAGAGGACTTTGGGAGTGGCCATCGCGCGATTATCGAGTGGCGACCGCGTCCTCCTGCCGCGCGATGCGGCCGGCCTCGATGGTGATGCGCCGCTGGCAGCGCTGCGCGATGCCGCGGTCGTGCGTCACGAGCACGAGCGTCGTGCCCTGCTCCCGGTTCAGGTCGAACATGAGGTTCATGACCGTCTCCCCGGTCGCGAAGTCCAGGCTGCCCGTGGGCTCGTCGGCCAGCAGCACGGCCGGCTGCACCACGAAGGCGCGCGCGAGCGCCACCCGCTGCTGCTCGCCGCCGGAGAGCACGCGGGGATAGTGGCCGAGCCGCTCCGACAGCCCCACCCGCGCCAGCATCTCGCCGGCAGCCTTGCGCGCGTCGGACCGTCCCGCCAGTTCGAGCGGCAGCATCACGTTTTCCAGCGCGGTGAGGTTCCCCATCAGCTGGAAGCTCTGGAAGACGAAGCCCACCTGCCGCGCCCGCAGCTCCGCGCGGGCGTCCTCGTCGTGGGCGAAGAGGTCCTGTCCCGCCAGCCGCACCGTGCCCTGCGTGGGCGTGTCCAGCCCCGCGATGATGGACAGCAGCGTGCTCTTGCCCGAGCCGGAAGCGCCCACGATGGCGGCGGTTTCCCTTGGCGCCAGCGAGAAATGGATATCGCGGAGAATCTCGAGGGTACCGGTCGAGTCGGTGACCGACTTGTGCACGTGTTCGACGGAGATGATGGGTTCAGGCATGCGTTCGTGTTCTTGGCAGCGGCGCGACTTTATCGCGGCGCTTGTTTCTGCTTGTTTCGCGGCCGGCGCAACCGCGGCGTCGCCGGCGGTGATCCTGGTCGTGGGCGATTCGCTCAGCGCCGAGTATGGCCTGAAGCGCGGCAGCGGCTGGGTCGCCCTGCTGGAAGACCGCCTCGCGAAGGAAAAGATCCCCGCGAAGGTGGTCAACGCGAGCATCAGCGGTGACACCACGTCCGGCGGCCGCGCGCGCCTGCCCGCCCTGCTCGCGCAGCACAAGCCCACGCTCGTGGTCCTCGAGCTGGGGGGCAACGATGCCCTGCGCGGGCTGCCGATCTCCGGCACCGAGGACAACCTGGCGCAGATGGCGCAGGCCGCGCAGAAGGCGGGCGCGAAGGTGCTGCTGGTGGGCATGCAGGTGCCGCCCAACTACGGCACCGACTACACGCGGCGCTTCTCGGAGGCGTACGTGAAGGTGGCGAAGCAGTACAAGGCCGGGCTCGTGCCCTTCCTGCTGGCGGGCGTGGCCGACGTGCCCGATGCGCGCGCGCTGTTCCAGGCGGACGGCATCCATCCGCGGGCGGAGGCGCATCCGAAGATGCTGGAGAACGTCTGGCCGGAACTGCGGAAGCTGCTGAAATGAGCGTGTTGGTCGTTCCCGCTTCAGCCGCCATCGAAGGTCTCGCGGCTTACGACGCGGTGCTGGATGCCCGCAGCGAATCCGAATACGCCGAGGACCGCCTTCCGGGCGCGGTGAACTGGCCTTCGCTCAACGACGCGGAGCGGCACGAGGTCGGCACCCTGTACAAGCAGGTCAGCCCGTTCGAGGCGCGCAAGCGCGGCGCCGCGCTGGTCGCGGCCAACATCGCGCGCCACATCGCGCGCGACGTGATGGACAAGCCCAAGGACTGGCATCCGCTCGTCTACTGCTGGCGCGGCGGCCAGCGCAGCAACTCGCTGGCGCTGGTGCTGGGGCAGATCGGGTTCCGCGTGGCGCTGGTGGAAGGCGGCTACAAGGCCTTCCGCGGCGCGGTGCTGGAGCAGTTGCCCGCCCTGGCGCAGCGGCTAGCCTACCGCGTGGTCTGCGGCCCCACGGGCTCGGGCAAGACGCGCCTGCTGCAGGCGCTGGATGCGGCCGGCGCGCAGGTGCTGGACCTGGAAGGCCTCGCCAGCCACCGCAGCTCGGTGCTGGGGCTCATCCCGGGGCAGCCGCAGCCTTCGCAGAAGCGCTTCGACACGCTGGTGTGGGAGAAGCTGCGCTCCCTCGACCCGGGGCGGCCGGTGTACGTGGAAAGCGAGAGCAGGAAGGTCGGCAACGTGGCGGTGCCCGAGGCGCTGATCGCCGCGATGCGCGCCAGCCCCTGCCTGCGCCTGGACCTGCCCGACGACGAGCGCGTGCAGCTGCTGCTGGAGGACTACGCCTTCTTCAGCCACGACACGGACCTGTTCTGCCGCCGCCTCGACGCGCTCGTGCAGCTGCGCGGCCGCGAGCAGGTGGAGCGCTGGCAGGCGCAGGTCCGCGCCGGAGAGATCGAGCCGGTCGTGCGCGAGCTGCTCGTGAAGCACTACGACCCGGGGTACGCGAGTTCGACGGAGCGGAATTTCCGGCAGTTCGGGGAGGCGCGGCCGATTGCGCCCAGGGACCGGACGCCGGAGGCGATGGCCGCCCTGGCGCGCGAGCTGGTCCTGTCGTGACGCCCTTCGGTGGGGTTCGCTTCGCTCACCGCCACCCTACAGACAGCCAGACGGGTCTCCTGCAGGGTGGCGCGGCGCCAGCCGCGGAAGGTGAGCGCAGCGAACCCCACCGCTCACGGCACATCCCACCCCACGGAGTCCTTGTACGCGTGCCACGTCGCATACCCCAGCCACGGCCCCACCACCACGATCCCGATCCCCCAGGGCCACAACGCCAGCAGCGTCAGCGCCACCACCAGCGCGCCCCAGAACAGCATCGCGCCCAGGTTGTTGAGCACGACGAACAGGCTCGTCAGCGAGGCCGTCACCGCGTCCGTGTCGCGGTCCAGGATGATGGGGATCGTCACCGCCATGAAGCAGAACACGGCCGCCGCGAACACCGCGCCGATGCCGAGGTAGGTCGCGACGAACTGCCAGTTGCGCGGATTGAAGACGGCGTCGAACACCGTGAGCGTCGTGGGCAGCCCGTTGTCGAAGAACAGCGCGAAGGCCACCAGCGAGGCGCGGCCCCACAGCATCTCCAGCAGCACCAGCACGAGCACCAGCAGGCTCATGCTGCCCAGGTGGCGCTGCCAGCAGGTGAGCGAAGCCGAGAGGTCCGGCTCGGCGCCCTGCTCGCGTTGCCGGCTCACCTCGTACAGCCCCATGGCCAGGAAGGGGCCCATCAGCAGGCAACCCGAGACCAGCGTCATGGTCCATTCCGGCCGGTAGCGGAACACCACGCCCAGGATGGCGGCCATCGCCCAGAAGCAGGCGCCGTAGAACGCCGCGATGCCCGGATAGGCCACGAGGTCGCGGGCACCGCCGGCGAGCCAGCGCAACGGAGCGACAAAGGGGATGGAGCGGACGCGGGGGATGGGCGGGGCGACGCGCGCGCCCGCGGCTTCGGTTTCGGAGATCGGGTGGTCCATGGCAACCCTCCTTCGCCGCACAGGGTAGCGCGGCGCGGGCCGCAGGTCCACTAGGTCAGGGGGCAGCACGCAGCGCGGCCAGCGCCTGCGCCAGGTCCCCTTGCAGGTCGTCCGGATCCTCCAGGCCGACCGAGAAGCGCACCAGCACCCCCTTGTGGGGCCAGGTCGCCAGCTGCGCGCTGCGCATGGAGGGGATGTCGTAAGGCACCACCAGGCTGAGCGGCCCGCCCCAGGAGTAACCGAGCTTGAACAGCTTGAGCGCGTCGCAGAAGGCGTCCACCTGCCGCACCGGGTAGCGCTCGTGGAACACCACCGAGAACAGGCCTGCCGCGAGGCCGTCCTCGCCGCAGAGCGCGCGCCAGTGTTCGTGGCCGGGGGAGCCTTCCAGCGCCGGATGCAGCACCTGCGCGACCTCCTCGCGGCCGGCAAGCCAGCGGGCCAGCTGGCGCGCGGCGGCGTCGTGCGCGCGATAGCGCACGGCGATGCTGGGCAGCGAGCGCAGCACCGCCTCCGCGTCGTTGCCGCCCACGCCGAAGCCCATGCGCATGTGCGTGAGCTTCAGCTGCTGGTGCAGCTTCTCGTCGCGCGTGACGATGCTGCCCATGAGGACGTCGCCCCCGCCGCTGGGATACTTGGTCAGCGCCTGGACGACGATGTCGGCGCCGCTGCCCGGCGTGAAGCGGTCGCCGCGCCCCAGGTCGAAGCCGTTGAACGCGAGGCCGGCGCCCCAGGTGTTGTCCAGGGCGGAGAGTACCCCCCGCTGGCGGCAGATGTGCGCCAGGTGCGCAAGCGGCGGGAACTCCATCGTCACGGAGCCCGGCGCCTCCAGCCAGACCAGCTTCGTCTTCGGCCCGATGCGCGCTTCGAGGTCGGCGGGCTTCATCGGGTCGTAGAGCTGGTGCGTGATGCCCCACGCCTTGAACTCGCCTTCGGCGAGCGCCCGGCTGGGCCCGTACACGTTGTCCGGCAGCAGCACCTCGTCGCCGGACTTCAGCAGCGCCATGCCCACGTTCGCGATGGCGGCCAGTCCGCTCGGGACCAGCACGCATTCCGCGCCGCCTTCCAGCGCCGCGATGCGCTCCTCCAGCGTGAAGGTGGTCGGCGTGCCGTGCAGGCCGTACGTGTAGCCGTTCTTGTGCTTCCAGTCGCGCGCGCGCATGGCCGCGACGTTGGCGAAGAGGACGGTGGAAGCCTTGAAGACGCCCGGCTGCGGCGCGGCGAAGCCGGCGGGCGGCTGGTAAGGATGGTGGATGAGGTCGGTGACCGGCTTGCTCATGCGAGCATGCTACCCCGTCGTCACACCTTCCACTTTTCGATGAGCTTCTCCGGCCGCATCGAGTCGTAGGTCTCGAAGGGCTGGTGGATCCACGGGTTCGTGGGCAGGAACTCCACGGAGTAGTCCGCGGTGAACTTGCTCAGGCCCTTGGTCCACAGGACGGCGGTGCGCAGTTCCGTGACCTTGCTGTACTTGCTGCGCAGCATCTCCACCACCTTGTGCAGCGTCAGCCCGGAGTCCGCGAGGTCGTCGACCAGCAGCACCTTGCCCGCGATCTCGCCCTTGGGCGTGGTGATGTAGTGCGCGATGTCCAGGTGGCCCTGCACCGTGCCGGCCTCGGCGCGGTAGGAGCTCGTCGACATGATGGCCAGCGGCTTGTCGAAGATCCGCGACAGGATGTCGCCGGGGCGCATGCCCCCGCGCGCCAGGCACAGGATGGTGTCGAACTCCCAGCCGCTCTGGTGGATCTTGATCGCGAGCTTTTCGCAGAGGTTGTGGTACTCGTCGTAGCTCACGTACAGGTGCTTGCCGTCTTCCGTCAACATCACTCTTTCCTCTCAGTTATTCACGATGCCCGCAGCAGGACGCTGCGCCAAACCATCCAGTGCCGCCGCGGAACCGGCTTTGCCGGGCCGCTGGGGGCGCCCCCTTGAGGGGGAGGCGCCGCAGGCGCTTCGGGGGTGGGCCATTCTTCAGGCCAGGTAGGGGTGCCGCATCATGATCGTGTGGTCGCGATCGGGGCTGGTCGAGATGATATCGACGGGAACGCCGGTCACGTGCTCGATGCGCTGCAGGTACAGGCGCGCGTTCACCGGCAGCTTGTCGTACTGGGTCACGCCCACCGTGGATTCGGTCCAGCCTTCCATCGTCTCGTAGACGGGCTTGCAGCGCGCGATCTCGTCCGCGCCCAAGGGCAGGATGTCGATGTGCTCGCCATCCAGCTCGTAGCCGGTGCACAGCTGCAGCTCCTTCAGGCCGTCGAGCACGTCGAGCTTGGTGATGCAGAGACCCGTGAGGCCGTTCACCTGCGCGCTGCGCTTCAGCAGGGCGGCGTCGAACCAGCCGCAGCGGCGCGAGCGGCCGGTGGTCACGCCCTTCTCCGCGCCGACCGTGGACAGGTGGTAGCCCACCGTGCCCGGCTTCTCCCAATCGAGTTCGGTCGGGAACGGGCCGCCGCCCACGCGCGTGCAGTAGGCCTTGGTGATGCCCAGGATGTAGTGCAGCATGCCCGGGCCCACGCCGGCCCCTGCCGCCGCATTGCCGGCCACGCAGTTGCTGGAGGTGACGTACGGATACGTGCCGTGGTCCACGTCCAGCAGCGTGCCCTGCGCGCCTTCGAACAGCAGGTTGTCGCCGTGGATGTGCGCCTCGTTCAGCTCGCGCGAGACGTCGGCCATCATGGGACGCAGGGTCTCGCCGTGGCGCAGCGCCTCGTCCAGCACCTGCTGGTAGTCCAGCGGCTGGGCCCCCAGGAACTGCGTCAGCACGAAGTTGTGCAGCTCCAGCAGTTCCTTCAGCTTCGCGGCGAAGCGCTCGGGGTGCTTCAGGTCCTGCACGCGCAGCGCGCGGCGGGCGATCTTGTCCTCGTAGGCCGGGCCGATGCCGCGGCCGGTGGTGCCGATCTTCTCGGTGCCGCCCTGCTCCCGCTTCGCCTCGCGCGCGATGTCCAGCGCGGCGTGGAAGGGCAGGATCAGCGGGCAGGCCTCGGAGATGCGCAGGCGCGAACGCACTTCCACGCCGGCCTTCTCCAGGCCTTCGATCTCCTCCAGCAGCTTGGCCGCCGAGAGCACCACGCCGTTGCCGATGTAGCACTTCACGCCGGGGCGCATGATGCCGCTGGGGATCAGGTGCAGCGCGGTCTTCACGCCGTTGATCACGAGCGTGTGGCCGGCGTTGTGGCCGCCCTGGAAGCGCACCACGCCCTGTGCCATCTCGGTCAGCCAGTCGACCAGCTTGCCCTTGCCTTCGTCACCCCACTGGGTGCCGACCACGACCACGTTGCGGCCCTTCGTCTTCGTCATGACTTGCTCTCGGGAAAAATGATTCGGGGTTCAGAGGGCGCGCACCGCCCAGCGGCCGGCGGCATCGCGCGCCAGCTCGCGGTCGCAGTGGAACTCGTCCACTTCGCTTTCGTGGCCCGGCAGCACGCAGACCACGGTCTCGCCCTCGCGGCGCAGGCCGGCGATCGCCGTGCGCAGTTCGGCGGCGTCCGGCCCGGCATCGAGCCAGGGCGCGCGGATCGCCGCCTTCAGCGGCCGCTGCGCGGCCACGCCCACCAGCTCGCGCACGTCCAGGCTGAAGCCCACGGCCGGCCGGTTGCGGCCGAACACGGCGCCCACCTCGTCGTAGCGGCCGCCGCGCACCAGCGCGTCGCTCGCGCCCGGCGTGTAGATGCCGAAGCGCACGCCGCTGTAGTACGCGTAGCCGCGCAGGTCGGCCAGGTCGAAGGTGACGCGGGCGCCCTGCACGCGGCCCGACAGCCACTGCAGCTGCTCCAGCGCCTGCTGGATCACGGGCGTGCGGGGCAGCACCTTCGCGGCCTCGGCGAGCACCTTCGCGTCGCCATAGAGCGTGATCAGGGCCTGCAGCGCCTGCTGCGTGGCCGCGGGAAAGTCCTTCGCGAGCGAGGCGAGCTCCGTGGCGTCCTTGGTCGCCAGGGCGGCGTGCAGGCGCTCCAGGCGCGCCGCATCGACGCCGAGTCCGGACAGCAGCGAACGGACGATGCGGGCATCGGCCATGTCCACCGTGAGCGCCTCGACCTTCGTCGCCTTCAGGCAGTCGAGGGCGAGCTGCAGGGCTTCGACGTCGGCCTCGAGGCCCGCGTGGCCGTAGATCTCTGCACCGAACTGCAGCGGCTCGCGCGTGGCGTGCGGGCGGTCGGGGCGCGTGTGCAGCACGGGGCCGCAGTAGCACAGGCGGGTGATGCCCTGGCGGTTCAGGAGGTGGGCGTCGATGCGGGCGACCTGCGGCGTCGTGTCGGCGCGCAGGCCCAGCATGCGGCCGGAGAGCTGGTCGACCAGCTTGAACGTCTGCAGGTCCAGCGCCTCGCCCGTGCCGGTGAGCAGCGACTCCAGGTGCTCCAGCATGGGCGGCATCACCAGCTCGTAGCCGTAGCCACGGGCGGTGTCCAGCAGTTCGCGGCGCAGTTCTTCGATGTGCCGGGCCTCGGAAGGCAACACATCGGCGATGTGATCCGGCAGGACCCAGGCGGACATGGGAATGCGGGGGCTGTTAAAAACGTGATTCTACCGGGCGGCGGGGAACGGCCGAGCTTCGCTGGGGTGCGCTTCGCGCAACCCAGCCTACGAACGCCGCGAACGCCACGCACCGGCAACGGTACGTAGGCTGGATTGCGCGTCAGCGCACCCCGGCGCTCACCCGAGCGACAGCACCCAGAGCGTCACCAACCCGATCGCGATGCTCCTCAGCCCGAAGAACCGCAGCTGGCCGTCCCGCAGTTCGATCAGCTTCATGAAGGTCCGGCGCCAGCCGCCCGGCGACAGGAAGGGGAACAGCCCTTCCAGCACCAGCATCAGCGCGAGCGCCGTCCAGAGGACGTCGGTATCCAAGGCTCAGCGGCGCGCAGGAGCCGCGGGCGCAGCGGCCCCGCCGCCGCCACCGCCGGTGAGACCGTTGCGGAACGTGCGGAAGAACTCGGTGCCGTTCGGGTCGACGACCAGCACGTCGCTCTTCTTGTTGAAGCTGCCCTTGTACGCCTCGAGGCTGCGGTAGAACTGCGCGAACTGCGGGTCGCGGCCGAAGGCCTCGGCGTAGGCCGCCGCGGCCTGCGCGTCGCCCTCGCCCTTGACCTTCTGCGCATCGCGGTACGCGTTGGCGACCGTCACCTCGCGCTGGCGGTCGGCGTCGGCGCGGATCTTCTCGCCCTCGGCCGCGCCGGTGGAGCGCAGCTCGTTGGCGACGCGCTTGCGCTCCGCTTCCATGCGGCGGTACACGGACTCCGTGATGGCCTCGACGTAGTCGGCGCGCGTGATGCGCACGTCGACGATCTCGATGCCCCAGGGCTTGGCGCCCTTCACGGTCTCGGTCGTCTCGCGCTTCACGTCGGCCATCAGCTGTTCGCGCTTGGACGACAGCAGTTCGCGCACCGTGAACCGGTTGACTTCCTCCTGGAAGGCGTTGCGCACCACGCGATTGAGCTGGTTGGCACCTGCCGCTTCGTCCAGGCCCACGTTGCGGATGTACGCCAGCGGGTCGGTGATGCGCCAGCGCACGTACCAGTCGATCACCACGCGCTGCTTCTCCGCCGTCAGCATGGGCTCGGTGTCCACGCTGTCCAGCGTCAGCAGGCGCTTGTCGATGTAGCTCACGTTCTGCAGCGGCGGCGGCAGCTTGAACTTCAGTCCCGGCTCGGAGATGACCTCCTTCACCTGGCCCAGGGCGTAGACCACGCCGAACTGGCGCTGGTCCACCACGAACAGCATGGAACTGAGCAGCGCGAGCGCGACCAGCAGCGACGTGACGATGAATCCGATGCGGTTCATTAGCGGGACTCCCTCTCGCGGCCGCGCGCGTTCTCGCGGTTGCGGGCGTCGCTGGACGCGCCCGCGCTGGACGAAGGCGGGGTGGTGCTCGCGGGCGGCGCGGCTTCCGGGGCCGGGGCCGCGGCACCGCCCGCGGCCACCTGCTGCATGATCCGGTCCAGCGGCAGGAACAGCATGTTGCCGCCCTGGCGGGACTCCACCATCACCTTGGTCACGTTGCTGTAGATCTGCTGCATGCTTTCCAGGTAGAGCCGGTCGCGCGTCACCTGCGGCGCGCGCTGGTATTCGGCCAGCAGCAACTTGAAGCGCTGCCCGTCACCCTGGGCCTGCGCGACGATGCGCGCCTTGTAGCCCTCGGCTTCCTGCTGCAGGCGCGAGGCGGCGCCCACCGCGCGGGGGATCACGTCGTTGGCATAGGCCTGCGCCTCGTTCTTGGCGCGCTCGCGTTCCTGGCCGGCGCGCAGCACGTCGTCGAAGGCGGACTGCACCTGCTCCGGCGGACGCACGCCGCCCTGCTGCAGGTTGATGCCGACCACCTCGACGCCGATCTTGTAGCGGTCCAGGATCTGCTGCATCAGCACGCGCACGCGGGGCGCGATCTGGTCGCGCTCCTCGGCCAGCGCGGTGTCCATGCGCATCTTGCCGACGACTTCGCGCACGGCGGTCTCGGCGGCCTGCACCACGGCTTCCTGCGGGTTCTTGCTCTCGAACAGCCACGCACGCGCGTCGTTCAGGCGGTACTGCACGGCGAACTTGATCTCGACGATGTTCTCGTCCTCGGTCAGCATCGCCGATTCCTTGAGGCCCGTCGCGCGGATCACGTTGTCGCGGCCCACGTCCACGGCGCGGATCTGCGTGACGTTGACGATCTCGTGGCGCTCGATCGGGTACGGCAGGCGCCAGTTGAAGCCGGCGCCGACGGTGGCGCTGTACTTGCCGAAGCGCGTGATGACGGCCTGCTGGCCTTCCTGCACGATGAAGATGCCGGTGCCCATCCAGATCACGACCACGACGATCGCGATCAGGCCGGCCCCCACGCCGGCGCTCTTCATGTCCGGCTGGAAGTTGCCGCCGTTGCCCCCGCCATAGCCGCCGCCGCCTCCCCGGCGGCCGCCGAACAGCCCGGACAGCTTGCGGTTGAAGTCGCGCCACAGCTCGTCGAGGTCCGGCGGTCCCTGGTTGGGGCCCTTGTTGTTGCCCTCGGGACGCTGGTTCTCGTTCTTGTTGTCGTCGCCGCGGCCCCAGCGGGGATCGTTCAGGTTGAACATCCCCCGGATGCGGTGTCTCAGCCCGGTGAAGGCCAGGCTGCGGGACAAAAGGTTCATTCGTTCGTTTTCTTTCGGTGGTCGGCGGGTGCCATTGTGCCCAAGGTCTCTGACGTCAGGATGAGCCAGGAGTTTCCGCGGGAGCCGGCGTGGCCTCGTGGACGATGCGCGCCAGCTCGCGCCGCAGCTGCGCCAGGCCCTCGCCCGTCCGGCTGCTGACGAAGACGCGCGGCACCTGCACACCCTCCACCTCGTAGCGGTCCACCGTCGCGAGCGGCTGCTGCCCCGGCGGGAGGGCGTCAATCTTGTTGAACACGACCAGCTGCGGCACCTCGGCCGCGCCGATCTCGTGCAGCACCCGCTGCACTTCCTCGACCTGCTCCGGGTGGTGCGGGTTGGACGCGTCCACCACGTGCAGCAGCAGGTCGGCATCGGCCGCCTCCTGCAGCGTGGCCTGGAAGGCGTCGATCAGCCCGTGCGGGAGGTCGCGGATGAAACCCACGGTATCGGACAGGGACACCGATCGGCCGGTGCCGTCCAGGCCCTCCTCGTCGCGCAGGTAGAGCTGGCGCGTCGTCGTGTCGAGGGTGGCGAACAGCTGGTTGGCCGCATAGGCCCGCGCCTTCACCAGCGCGTTGAACAGCGTGGACTTGCCGGCGTTGGTGTAGCCGACGATGGAGATGTTGAAGGTCTCGCGGCGCTCGCGCTGCCGGCGCTGCGTGGCGCGCTGCTTCTTCACCTTCACCAGGCGTTCGCGGGTGCGCTTGATCGCGTCGTCGATCATGCGCCGGTCCAGTTCGATCTGCTTCTCGCCCGGGCCGCCGCGCACGCCGGCGCCGCCGGTCTGGCGCTCCAGGTGCGACCAGCGCCGCACGAGCCGGGTGCTCAGGTACTGCAGGCGGGCGAGCTCCACCTGCAGCTTGCCCTCGTGGCTGCGGGCGCGCTGGGCGAAGATCTCCAGGATCAGCAGGGTGCGGTCGTTGACCGGCAGGCCCATGTGCCGCTCCAGGTTGCGCTGCTGCGCGGGGCTGAGGGCCTGGTCGAAGAGGATCTCGCTGGCGCCGGTTTCCTCGGCGAGCTGCTTGATCTGGTCGGCCTTGCCCTTGCCGACGAAGAGCGCGGCGTCGGGCGCCTTGCGCTTGGCGGTGATGCGGGCGACGGGCTCCATGCCCGCGGTCTGGGCCAGCTGGCCCAGTTCCTCGAGCTCGGCGTCGAAATGGGGAAGGCCCAGGTCCACCCCCACCAGGATGGTGGCGGCGGCCGGGCGGTCGGGTGATGCGGTCAAGCCGGCAACCAGGAGGGACTGCGGGTCAGGCGCCCGGGGTTCCGGGCGCCGCGGGACGGCGGCTTCAGCTGGCGGTACCCTCGCCGGCTTCGCTCGGCGAGAAGTTCACCGCGCGGCCGGGCACGATGGTGGAGATGGCGTGCTTGTAGACCATCTGCGTGACGGTGTTGCGCAGCAGGACGACATACTGGTCGAAGGATTCGATCTGTCCCTGCAGCTTGATGCCGTTGACGAGATAGATCGACACCGGCACATGCTCGCGGCGCAGGGTGTTCAGGAAGGGGTCTTGTAGTAGCTGCCCTTTGTTGCTCACGATATTCTCCGTGTTCCGGCGTTGTTGGAAGTTGCACATTACCACAGCAAGGCGCCGTGGCGGTCAAGCCGAGGCTGACCAGTTGCCGCCGTTCGGGCGGAAAACAAGGCCGGCGGGCGGGGCCCCGCCCTATTCTTTGTCCGCGTAGGGGTTCTTGCTGGTGCGCATCTCGATGCGCAGGGGCGTGCCCACCAGGTTGAATTCCTTGCGGAAGCGCCCTTCCAGGAAGCGCTTGTAAGCGTCCGTCACGTGTTCCAGGGAATTCCCGTGCACGACGATCACCGGCGGGTTCATGCCGCCCTGGTGCGCGTACCGCAGCTTGGGCCGGAACATGCCGGCGCGCTTGGGCGACTGGAACTGCACCGCCTCGAGCACCAGGCGGGTGAGCACGGGCGTGGTCATCTTGACCATCGCCGACCGGTAGGCGTTGGCGATCGAGGCCCACAAGGGCCCCAGGCCCTGCCGCTTCTGCGCGGAGATGAAGTGCAGCTCGGCGAACTTGAGAAACACCAGGCGCGTCTCGATCTGGCGGCGCACCACTTCGCGCTCGTAGTCGTCCACCGCGTCCCACTTGTTCACGGCCAGCACCACGGCCCGGCCCGACTCCAGGATGTAGCCGGCGATGTGGGCGTCCTGGTCGGTCACGCCCTGCGTGGCGTCCAGCAGCAGCAGCACCACGTTGGCGGACTCGATCGCCTGCAGCGTCTTGACCACCGAGAACTTCTCGATCGCCTCGAACACCTTGCCCTTGCGGCGCAGGCCGGCGGTGTCGATCAGCTCGAACTTCTGGCCGTTGCGCTCGAAAGGCACCGAAATGGCGTCCCGCGTGGTGCCCGGCATGTCGAAGGCCACCAGCCGTTCCTCGCCCAGCCAGGCGTTGATCAGGGTGGACTTGCCGACGTTGGGCCGGCCGGCGACCGCCAGCTTGATGGTCCCCGTGCCTTCGGCCTCGTCGCTTTCCTCGTCCTCGGGCAGGTTGAGCGGGTCGAAGGCGGCATCGACCAGGCTGCGGATGCCCTGACCGTGCGCCGCGGAAATGGGGTGCAGCTCGCCCAGGCCCAGCTCGTAGAACTCGGCGAGCTGCGGGCCTTCCTGCATGCCTTCGGCCTTGTTGGCCGCCAGCACGGTGGGCTTGCCCAGCTTGCGCAGGTACTTCGCGATGTCGTGGTCCTGCGCGGAGAGGCCCTCGCGCGCATCGACGACGAAGACGACGACGTCCGCCTCGGCCACCGCCTGGCGGGTCTGCTTGGCCATCTCCTTGTAGATGCCCGACTCCGCCGTCGGCTCGAAGCCGCCGGTGTCGATCACGATGAACTCGTAGCGCCCGTGCTTCGCGTTGCCGTAGTGGCGGTCGCGGGTGAGGCCCGCGAAATCCGCGACGATCGCGTCGCGCGACTTGGTCAGCCGGTTGAACAGCGTCGACTTTCCGACGTTGGGGCGGCCCACCAGGGCCATCACCGGCTTCATGGAATCCTCTTTTACTGGGGTGCGAAGGCGAAGACGCCCCCGTTGCGGGTCACGACGACCAGGCTGTTCGACGCCGCCACGGGCGCGGCCGCGATGGCCGAGCCGTCGGTGGCCAGGCGCGTGAGCAGCGTGCCGTCCTCGCGGGAGAGCAGGTGCACGAAGCCGAAGCTGTCGCCGACGACGACCGAGCGGCCGAGCGCCAGCGGCGTGCCGAGGCCGCGGTGCAGCAGGCGCTCGTTGGTCCAGGCGCGCTGGCCGTTCTCGCGCTTCCACGCGACGACGCGGCCGTCGTTCTCGGTGCCGAACACGGAAGCTCCGTCGCCGCCGAGGCCCTCGCCGCCGTTGGCGCGCTGGGTCCAGGTGGTGCGGCCGCCGGCCGTGTCGACGCAGCCCACGGCGGCCTGGAAGGCCCGGGCGCAGACGGAGTCGCCGACGCGGCTGGCGTGGCCCACCAGGTCGACGAGGCGTTCGATGTCGTTGATGCCGCGGGCAGCGGCGATGGTGCTTTCCCAGCGGACGCTGCCGTTCAGGGGGTTCAGGCCGACCAGGCGGCCGCCCTGCCCCACGACCAGCGTGTCGCCCACCGGCAGCATGACGCCGGCCTGGCGCAGCACCAGGGGCTCGCCCGTGCGCTGCTGCGACCAGAGGCGGCGGCCGGTGCCGCCGTCGAAGGCGCTCACGGAGCGGTCGCCGCTCAGCACGAAGACGCGGGCGCCGGCCACCAGCGGCGGCGTGTACGACAGCGCCGGCAGCTTCTGGCGCCAGGCTTCCTTGCCGCTCACGAAGGCGACCAGGTCGTTGTTGCGGGTGACCACGGCGGCGGTGCTGCCGTCGAAGCCGATGCCGGCGGCGATGGGCGCGCCGGCGGTGCCGCGCCACTGCTCGCGGCCGGTGGTCGCGTCGAAGCCGGCGACGGTGCCGTCACCGGCAGCCACGGCCACGGCATTGCCGCTCACGCCCACCACCAGCGGGAAGTCCACGGCCGCCACGCGCCCCGTCCAGGCCTGGCGCACGCCCAGCAGCTTCGGGTCCGGCTGCAGTTCGGCGGGCTTGGGCTTTTCCGAGGAGCCGAACCAGCCGGTCGGCATCATGGAGCAGGCCGAGAGCGAGACGAGCGATGCGACGGCGAGGGTGCGGAACATCATCGTGGCGGCGCGGCTCATGACTTGGGGGCCTCCGCGGGCTGCTGCGCCTTGAGGGTGGCCACGTCCACGCCGAGGGCGGTCAGCTTGACCTCCACCAGCGCGCGGTAGTCGGTGTCGGCCGCCAGGCCCTGCCAGGCCTTGGTGTATTCGGCCTTGGCCTGGTCCTTCTTGCCCTGCAGGTTGTAGATGTCGCCGCGGCGGTCGGCCGCCAGCGGCTCGAACTTGCCCGGCAGGCCCGAGGAGAGCTGCTTCAGCGCGTCGTCGTAGCCCTTGGACTCGACCAGCAGCCCGGCCAGCCGCAGCTTGGCCAGCGCCTGGTAGCCCTCGTCGCCGGCGTTGTCCGCCACCCATTGCAGGGCGGCCTTGGCGGCGTCCGGCTTGCCCTTCTCGGCCAGCACCTTGCCGGCGAGCAGGCCCGCCTGCTGCGCGTAGGCCGTGCGGCCGAACTTGTCCTGGATGTCCTTGAAGGCCTGCTCCACGCGGGCGGTGTCGCCCGTGCCGGCGGCGCGCTCCACCTCGTCGTACAGGACGGACGCCTCCAGGCCCTGCTTGCGCTGCCAGTACTGCCAGCCGTTGAAGGCGGCATAGGCGCCGAGGACGGCGATGAGCACCCAGGTGATCAGGTTGCCGTACTGCTTCCAGAAGTGCTTGAGCTCGTCAAGCTTCTCCTGTTCTTCGAGGTCGAAATGTGCCATGTGTTGCCCAGTTGCGGGCGAGATTGTAGTTACCTCAGGGAGGCGGCCCAGGCCGGTACCGCGTCCAGCGGCTGCAGCACCTGCGCGGCTTCGCGGTCGCGCAGCGATTTCACCGCCACCTTGCCCTGCGCGATCTCGTCGGCGCCGAAGATGAGGGCGTGGCGGGCGCCGCTGGCGTCCGCCTTCTTGAACTGCGACTTCATGCTGCCGGGGCCGTCCGCGCCGCCCGCGTGCTGCACCACCCGGACGCCGCATTCCCGCAGCTGTTCGAGCACCGCGACCACCGCCGGCAGCGGCGTGCCGGGCGGCACGATGGCGTAGGCGTCGGCGCCCGCATCGGGCACCTTCACCTGCAGTTCCTGCAGCAGGAGCAGCAGGCGCTCGATGCCGAGGCCGAAGCCCACGGCGGGCGCGGGCTTGCCCCCGAGCTGCGCGATCAGGCCGTCGTAGCGGCCGCCGCCGCAGACCGTGCCCTGCGATCCGAGCTGGTCGGTGACCCACTCGAACACGGTGAGGTTGTAGTAGTCCATGCCGCGCACCAGGCGCGGGTTGACGCGGTAGGCCAGGCCCACGGCGTCCAGCGCCGCCTTCACCGCGTCGAAGTGCGCGCGCGAGGCCTCGCCGAGGAAGTCGATCAGCTTCGGCGCGCCTTCGATCACGGCCTGCATCGCGGGGTTCTTGCTGTCCAGGATGCGCAGCGGGTTCGTGTGCAGGCGCCGCTGCGAGTCCTCGTCCAGCGTGGCGGCGTGCTGGGAGAAGTACGCGACCAGCGCGTCGCGGTGCTGCTTGCGCTCCTCGGGCTCGCCCAGGCTGTTGATCTCCAGGCGCACGTCCCTGCCTTCGACCAGGCCCAGCTCGCGCCAGAGCGCGCGCGCCATGAGGATCATCTCCGCGTCCACGTCGGGCCCGGCGAAGCCCAGGGCCTCGACGTCGAGCTGGTGGAACTGGCGGTAGCGGCCCTTCTGCGGCCGCTCGTGGCGGAACATGGGGCCGATGGTCCACAGGCGCAGCGGGCCGTTGTACAGCGCGTTGTGCTCGTTCATCGCACGCACGATGCCGGCGGTGGCCTCGGGACGCAGCGTGAGCCGGTCGCCGTTCATGGCGTCGACGAAGGAGTACATCTCCTTCTCGACGATGTCGGTCACCTCGCCCAGCCCGCGCACGAACAGCGCCGTGGGCTCCACGATGGGCGTCAGCAGGTACTGGTAGCCGTAGCGCCCCATTACGCCGCGCACGCAGGACTCGAACCATTGCCACAGGCCGGAATCGGGCAGCTTCTCCGTGCGCGGCACGGAGGCCGGCAGGATGTCGTTCATGCCCTTGACGGCAACGAGCTTCTCCGCCTTCTTCGGGGCGGCCTTGTTCTCAGTGGTCATGTCGCTCAGGCGTGCTCGACCGCGTGGCCGAACCGCTTCTCGATGTACTTCTCGACGATCTGGTGGAACTCGCGCGCGATGTTCTCGCCGCGCAGGGTCATCGCCTTCTGCCCGTCGATGAACACGGGGGCGGCGGGCGCCTCGCCCGTGCCGGGCAGGCTGATGCCGATGTCGGCGTGCTTGCTCTCGCCGGGGCCGTTGACGATGCAGCCCATCACGGCCACCTTCATCTTCTCCACGCCCGGGTACTTCGCGCGCCACACCGGCATCTGCGCGCGCAGGTAGTCGTCGATCTGCTTGGCGAGTTCCTGGAAGGTGGTGCTGGTCGTGCGGCCGCAGCCGGGGCACGCCGTCACGCTGGGCACGAAGCTGCGCAGGCCCAGCGCCTGCAGGATCTCCGAGGCGATCACGACTTCCTGCGTGCGCGACTCGCCGGGCTGCGGCGTGAGCGAGACGCGAATGGTGTCGCCGATGCCTTCCTGCAGCAGGATGCCCATGGCGACCGACGACGCCACCGTGCCCTTGGTGCCCATGCCGGCTTCGGTGAGGCCCAGGTGCAGCGGGTAGTCGCACCGGCGCGCCAATTCCCGGTAGACGGAAATCAGGTCCTGCACGCCGCTCACCTTGCAGGACAGCAGCACCTGCTCGTGCCGCATGCCCAGCTCCTCGGCGAGCTTCGCCGACTGGATGGCGGAGGTGATGAGCGCCTCGTACATCACCTGCTTCGCGTCCCAGGGCTGCGCGCGCTGCGCGTTCTCGTCCATCAGCTGCGCGAGCAGTTCCTGGTCGAGGCTGCCCCAGTTGACGCCGATGCGCACGGGCTTGTCGTACCTGAGGGCCGCTTCCACCATCTGCGCGAACTGGCGGTCCTTCTTGTCGCCCTTGCCCACGTTGCCGGGGTTGATGCGGTACTTGGACAGCGCCTGCGCGCAGTCCGGGAATTCGGTGAGCAGGCGGTGGCCGTTGTAGTGGAAGTCGCCCACCAGCGGCACCGCGATGCCCATGCGATCGAGCTGCTCGCGGATGTAGGGGACCTGCTTCGCGGCCTCGGGCGTGTTGACCGTGATGCGCACCAGCTCGCTGCCGGCCAGCGCCAGTTCCTTCACCTGGATCGCGGTGGCGATCGCGTCCTCGGTGTCGGTATTGGTCATCGACTGCACGCGCACCGGCGCGTCGCCGCCCACCGTGACCACGTTCGCGCCCCAGGCCACGCGGGCCTGGGCGGAGCGGCGCGCCTTGGGCGCCGCGGGTTCGATGGGCAAGCAGGGCTCCTTCATCGCAGGATCACTTCACTTGGAAACGGGCCACGTTGTCCTTGGACACCGGGCCGAGGTTGTAGGGCTGGCCCCGCACCTGCACTTCCGTGGCCTCGACGCTGCCGACCACGACCGACAGCGGCAGGGTGCCGTTGGCGCCGGCGCTCTCGCCCGGCTGCATCAGCCGCTGGAGCACGGTGGCGCCGGCGGCATCCGTGACCTGGATCCAGGACGGGGCGCGGGTGCGGAACACGACGATGCCGCGCGCGTCGATCGGGCCCGAAGCCGCGGCTTGCGGCGCGGAGGCGGCGCTCGCGGCGGGGCTGGCCGGCGCGGGCGCGGCACTCGCCACGACCGCGGGGGCCGGCGGAGCGAGCGGCGCGGGAGCGGCCGACGGCACCCCGGGGGCGGTCGCGGGCGCGGGGTCGGAGGCCGGCACGACGGCGGCCGGCGGCGCGGGTTCCGCCGGTGCCTGCGTCGCCGGCGCACCGGGAACGGATGCGGCCGGCGGCACGCCGTTGTCGTTGCCTGCCGTGGTCACCGCGTCGTAGCCGCGCTGCGCCATCGGCAGGAAGATCAGGACGAGCGCGCCGAGCAGCAGCGCCACCACGGTGAGCACGACGGGGCGCGAGACCTGGTCCAGCACGCCGGGGCTGGGGCCGTCGCCGGGGGCGCGGAACGGGGCGTTGATGCCCTGCGCATCCTCGACGAGCCGCGGCGACGCGGTCTGCGGCAGCCGCTGCAGCACCGGCTGCGGATCGATCTTGAGCGTGCGGCAGATGCTGGAAGCCAGCGCGCGCACGAAGACCGCATCGCCCAGCAGGTCGTAGCGGTCTTCCTCCAGCGCTTCGAGCTTGCGCAGCGGCACCTTCAGGTTGGCGGCCAGGGTGGCGGCATGCAGGCCGGCCGCTTCGCGCGCCTCGCGCAGCAGCGTGCCCGCCGTGGTGCCGTCGGCCGGGACGGCGGCCTCACTCATCGAAGGCCTTCCGGTCCAGCGACGAGCGCTCGCGCGACTGCGGGTAGCGCTTGCGCAGCTGCTCGCTCAGCTGGTTCATCGCCGCCATGTCGTTCATGCGGTTCTCGACCTTGATGCCGAGCCACAGCGTTTCCGCGTTCGCGAGCTCGCTGTTGTTCAGGCGGCGGATGTAGAACTGCGCGCGCGGGTACTCGCCGCGCTGGTACAGCACGCGGGCGAGGTTGTAGCCGGTGACGGGATTGGCCGCGTCGAGCTCGTACGAGCGCGCGAGGCTGCGCTCCGCCGCTTCGAACTGGCCGGCGCGCGCCTGGCACACGCCCATCGCCAGGAAGGTCTTGGAGCGGCCGCCGTACAGCGGGTTCGTGAGCGCCTGGTGGAACTGCGCTTCCGCCTCGGGGTAGCGCCCCTGCTGGCACTGCAGCCAGCCGAAGTTGTGCAGCGTCTCGGAGTCGCGCGGGTTGAGCACGATCGCGCGGCGGAAGCTGTCCTCCGCCTGGCGTGCGTCGCCGAGGCGCATGAAGATGAGGCCGCGCAGGTTGTACGCGTCGGAGTAGTTCGGGTCGATGGCCAGGACCTGCTTCAGCTCCTCGAGCGCGATCTCGGTCTTGCCTTCCTCGAAGTAGCTGGAGGCGAGCTCCAGGCGGATGCGGGCGCGCTTGCGGGCTTCGCTTTCCTCGATGGTGGGCGCCGCCAGGTCCGCGGAGGCCTGCTGGTTCGGGGCGGCGCAGCCCACGAGCACGGTCCCCAACACGCCGGCCAGCGCAACGGCCGCCAGCCCTCCCGCCGTGAAGCGGCTCGCTGCCGCCATGGCTTTCGTCATGATCCCCTAGGCCTCCTTCGTGGTGTCCGCGGGGACCGGCTTGAGCATCACCGTACGCTGCTGCGCGATGCGCCGGTCCACCCGGGTGCGGTCCTTGACGTCGCCGGCCAGCTGGCCGCAGGCGGCATCGATGTCGTCGCCGCGCGTCTTCCGCACCGTCGTGACGATACCAGCATCACTCAGGATTTTCGCGAAAGCCTGCACGCGCTGTTGCGGCGAACGCACCAGTCCGGAGGCGGGGAAGGGATTGAACGGGATCAGGTTCAGCTTGCACGGCACGCCGCGGCCGCCGTGCGTCTGCACGAGGCGCGCCAGCTCGCGCGCGTGCTCCGGCGTGTCGTTCACGCCATCGAGCATGCAGTACTCGAAGGTGATGAAGTCGCGCGGCGCGTGCACGAGGTAGCGCGTGCAGGCGTCGAGCAGTTCGGCGATCGGGTACTTTCGATTGAGGGGGACGAGCTTGTCGCGCAGTTCGTCGTTCGGCGCGTGCAGCGAGACGGCGAGCGCCACCGGCGCGTCCTCGCCGAGCCGGTCGATCATCGGCACGACCCCGGAGGTCGACACGGTCACGCGACGGCGCGAGAGGCCGTAGCCGTGGTCGTCCAGCATGATGCGCAGCGCGGGGACGAGCGCGGCATAGTTCTGCAGCGGCTCGCCCATGCCCATCATCACCACGTTGGAGATGACGCGCTCGCCGTTCGTTTGGAGGTGCGCGCGCAGGAAGTGCTCGGCGAACCAGAGCTGCGCGATGATCTCGCCGGTGCTCAGGTTGCGCGAGAAGCCCTGGTGGCCCGTGGAGCAGAAGCGGCAACCCACGGCGCAGCCGGCCTGGGAAGAGATGCACAGGGTGCCGCGGTCAAGAACTGACGGCCCCCAGCCGCCTGCGGCGGCAGCCCCCCGAGGGGGCAGTACGGCGCCTTGGGGCGGCCCGGCGTCGCCGTACTCGGGGATGAACACGGCCTCGACGGCGTTGCCGCCGCCCACGTCGAACAGCCACTTGATCGTGCCGTCGGCGCTCTCGTGCCGGGAGATGACGGGCAGGCCCTCGATGCGGGCGCTGCCCTGGAGCTTGTCGCGCAGCGACTTCGCGAGGTCGGTCATCTCGCCGAACTCGCGCGCGCCCTTCTGGTGGATCCAGCGGAACAGCTGGGTCGCCCGGAACTTCTTTTCTCCGAGCGACGCGCAGAACGCGGCCAGACCCTCGAGGTCGTAATCGAGCAGGTTGGCCGTCATTTCATGCTTATCGCGAGTAGATGTTCATGGCCGGGAAGAAGAAGGCGACTTCGTTCTTCGCGGTCTCGGCGGCGTCGGAACCGTGCACGGCGTTCGCATCGATGCTGTCGGCGAAGTCGGCGCGGATGGTGCCCGGGGCGGCCTTCTTGGGGTCCGTGGCGCCCATCAGGTCGCGGTTCTTCAGGATGGCGCCCTCGCCTTCCAGCACCTGGATCATCACCGGGCCGGAGATCATGAAGTCCACCAGGTCCTTGAAGAAGGGACGCTCCTTGTGCACGGCGTAGAACTGCTCGGCTTCCGCGCGCGACAGGTGGGCCATCTTGGCGGCGATGACCTTCAGGCCCGCGGCTTCGAAGCGGGCGTAGATCTGGCCGATCACGTTCTTCGCCACGGCGTCGGGCTTGATGATGGAGAGGGTGCGTTCGATAGCCATGAGGGGTTCCTGAGCTTGTGTTTTAGGGTTTCGCCGGAGGCAAAAAGTTCGGCAAAGCCCGCAATTCTAGCTTGCGGGCATGACAAATGCCTGTATGCGGGAAAGGGCCGCTAGCGCCCGCGGCCGCCGCGGCCACCGCCGCGCCCGCCCCGGCCACCACCGCCGCCGCCACCGCCGCCCGGCATGCCGCCACCGGGGCCGCCGCGGCGCTGCCGGTTGAAGCTGTCGGCGCCGATGTAGCCCAGCGAGGTCTTCATCGGATCGGGCTGGCCGCCACCGCCGCCGGCGCCACCACCCCCGCCGCCGGACTTCCGCCGGCCCTGGCCGCCCTGCCCCTGCCCCTGGGCATTGCCCTGGCGCTGGCCAGGCCCGCCTTGCGGACGCGGGCCGTCGCCGCGCGGGCCGCCGCGGCGCTTGTTGCGCCCGCCGCCGCCCTTGCCTTCGTCGCGCTGCTGGCCTCTATCCGGTCGCGCCAGTCCCGGCACGCCGGCCGCGCGGGTGAGTGCCTCGATGTCGCGCTCGTCGAGTTCCATCCACGCCCCGCGCTTGAGGCCGCGCGGCAGCAGCATCGCGCCGTAGCGGATGCGGATGAGGCGGCTCACCGCATGGCCGACCGCCTCGAACAGGCGGCGCACCTCGCGGTTGCGGCCTTCGCTGATCGTCACGCGGTACCAGACGTTGGAGCCTTCGCCGCCGCCTTCGTCGATGGAGCCGAACTGCGCGCGGCCGTCGTCGAGGTCCACGCCATCGAGCAGCTTCTGCCGCTCCTCGTTGCTCAGCGCGCCGAGCACGCGCACGGCGTACTCGCGCTCGAGGCCGAAGCGCGGGTGCATGAGCCGGTTCGCGAGCTCGCCGGAGTTCGTGAACAGCAGCAGGCCCTCGGTGTTGAGGTCGAGGCGGCCCACGGACTGCCACTTGCCCTGCTGCAGCTTGGGCAGCTTGCGGAACACGGTGGGCCGGTTCTGCGGGTCGTCGTGCGTGACGACCTCGCCCACCGGCTTGTGGTACGCGATCACGCGCGCCGGCGGCGGCGCGATGCGCACCTTGATCGGCTTGCCGTTGACCTTGATCTGGTCGCCGAACTGGATGCGCTGGCCGATGTGGGCGGGCTCGTTGTTGACCGAGATGCGCCCTTCCATGATCAGCTGCTCCATCTCGAGGCGCGAGCCGAGGCCGGCCTGCGCCAGCACCTTGTGCAGCTTGGGCTGTTCGGGTTGCGGCGCGAGCACGCGCTTGAGCGGCGCTTCGGCGGATTCCTCCTCGGCGTCGAAGCGGCCGGTGATCACGTCCTCGAAGCGGATGCCGGGCACGGGAGCGGCCGCGCTCTGGCGGCCACGGGGCGCGGCGCGCTCGCGGTCGTCGCGATCTTCGTCGTCGTCGTCGTCCTCGTCGTCGCCTTCGTCCTGGTCCTGGTCCTGGTCGTCGTCGGCGGCTTGCGCCACCGGCGCTGGCTCCTCGGCCGGGGCGGCAGGCGCGGCTTCGGCCGGCACGGTCGCGGCGGCTTCGGTCTCCGCCTGCCGCGGCTCCTCGGGCGTCTCGTCGGACGGGGTGCGCGCCATCGCGTCGCTGGGATTGTTCATGTCAGTTCTCGATGGCCTGCGCGGGGTCGTGGTCGCCGATGTCGCCGGAGGGCGCGGGGCGGGATTCGCCTTCGGCGGACCCGGCTTCGGCTTCGGCCGTGGCGGTTTCGCCGTTCTCGCCTTCCGGCGCGGCTTCCGCGGGCTCCATCGCCAGCTCCGGCTGCGGTTCGCCGGCGTGCGCGAGCGCCTCGAACACGCCTTCCTGGGCGGGGCTCTGCAGCTCGGGCAGCTGGTCGAGCGAAGCCAGTCCCAGGTCGTCCAGGAACTGGCGCGTGGTGGCGTAGAGCGCGGGGCGCCCCACGGCTTCGCGGTGGCCGATCACCTCGATCCAGCCCCGGTCTTCCAGCTGCTTGAGGATCTGCGTGTTGATCGTGACGCCGCGGATGTCTTCCATGTCGCCGCGCGTGACCGGCTGGCGGTACGCGATGATGGCGAGCGTCTCCAGGGCGGCGCGGCTGTACTTCGGCGGCTTCTCCGGATGCAGCCGGTCGAGGTACTCGCGCATCTCGGGGCGGCTCTGGAAGCGCCAGCCGGTCGCGACGCAGACGAGCTCCACGCCGCGCTGCGCCCATTCCTGCTGCAGTTCTCCCAGCAGCTCCTTGACCGTGTCGGCCCCGAGCTCGTCGTCGAACAGCACGCGCAGCTCGCGCACCGTGAGCGGCTGCTGGGTGCAGATCAGCGCGGTTTCGAGGACGCGCCTGGCATCCGCCGTATTCATCGTCTTGTCGTGTGGAAGAGTGCCTCGCGAGGCACTTCGGTTCTGGGCCCTGGGCTTCGTCCTGGTCGCCGCTGGGCACCCCCTCCGGGATGCTCAAGCGGGTGCCGGGCCGGACAGGCCATCGAAGGCTGCCGCCGCCGGCTGGCTCGTGAGCCATTCGGATTCATTGTAACGCAGCCCCCACGCCGCCCATGCGCTGCGCAGGTCCGGCGGCAGGGGGGCGTGGAAGGCGAGGGACACGCCCGTGACCGGATGCGCGAACGCGAGGCGGAAGGCATGCAGCGCCTGGCGCTGCAGCCCCGCCGCCGGCGCGCCGCCGTAGAGCGGGTCCGCCACGAGGGGATGGCCGATGTGCGCGGCGTGCACGCGGATCTGGTGCGTGCGGCCCGTCTCCAGCGTGCACAGCAGGCCGCAGCCCTGCGGCGACTGGTCCAGGAGCTGGAACACGGTGGCCGCGGGCTTGCCGGAATGGCGCTCGGGATCGACCACGGCCATGCGCAGGCGATTGCGCGGGTCGCGACCGATCGCCGCGTCGACGCGCCGGCTCGCGGGCCCTTGCCACGGCCGGTGCGCGAGCGCGAGGTACTGGCGCGCCACTTCGCGCGCCGCGATCTGCGCGACGAGGCGGTCCATCGCGGCGCGCGTGCGCGCCACGACCATGAGGCCGCTCGTGTCCTTGTCCAGCCGGTGCACGATGCCGGCGCGCGGCAGCAGGCGCGCGCCCGCGTCGCGCGCGAGCAGCGCGTTGAGGAGCGTGCCGCGCCAGTTGCCCGGCGCGGGATGCACCACCAGGCCGGCGGGCTTGTCGACGACGAGCAGGTGCTCGTCCTCGTGCACCACGGTGAGCGGGATCGCCTCGGCCACGAAGGCCTGGCTCTGGGGCGTGGGGCGCAGCTCGATCTCGCCGGCCTCGCCCGCCTTCACGCGCTGGGACGGCTTGGCCGCGACGGCGCCGCGCACGCGCACGGCGCCGGCCTCGATCAGCTGCTGCAGGTAGCTGCGCGAGAACTCGGGCACGAGCTGCGCGAGCGCGCGGTCCAGGCGCTCGCCATGCGCGGCGGCGGCGATCACGAAAGGACGCGTCTCCGCTTCGGCGCCGGGTTCGTCCAGCAGGTCCTCGGCGGGGTCCTGCGGGGGGTCGGTCGATATAATGGCTCGCCCTTCAGGTCAAGAGAGTTGCATGCTTGCTCGCGCCAAATTATCGGTGGTCCCCCTCGCCCTCGCCGCGTCCCTGCTGGCAGGGTGTTCCAGCCTGAAGGACGAGGACAAGACCGCCCAGTGGAGCCCGAACCGGATCTACGCCGAGGCGAAGGACGAGATGAACTCGGGCGCCTACGACAAGGCGATCCCGCTGTACGAGAAGCTGGAAGGCCGCGCGGCCGGCACGCCGCTCGCGCAGCAGGCGCAGCTGGAACGGGCCTACGCGTACTACAAGCAGAACGAGCAGGCGCAGGCCCTCGCCACGCTGGACCGCTTCATCAAGCTGCACCCGGCCAGTCCCGCGATGGACTATGCGCTGTACCTCAAGGGCATCGTCAACTTCAACGACAACCTGGGCATGTTCTCGTTCATGTCCCGGCAGGACCTGTCCGAGCGGGACCAGAAGGCCGCCAAGGAATCGTTCGAGGCGTTCCGCGACCTGGTGAACCGCTTCCCCGACTCGAAGTACGCGGCCGACGCGCGCTCGCGCATGACCTACATCGTCAACTCGCTGGCGAAGTACGAGGTGCACGTGGCGCGCTACTACTACAGCCGCGGCGCCTACGTGGCGGCGATCAACCGCGCGCAGAGCGCGCTGGCCGACTACCGCGACGTCCCGGCGCTGGAAGAGGCGCTGTTCATCCTGATGCGCAGCTATGATGCGCTGGGCATGGCGCAGCTGCGCGACGACACCCGTCGCGTGATGGAAAAGAGCTATCCGCAGAGCCCGTACCTCACCGGCAGGGGGCCGGGGGTGAACAAGCCCTGGTGGCAGGTGTGGTGAGATGAGGAAAGGGCCGCGGTTGCGGCCCTTGTCGTTTCTGGCGGTGGGGTTCGCTGACGCTCACCTTCCGGCGCTGTCGCGCCGCCACCCTACGAATGCAAGGCGCGCGGAAGTTGTAGGGTGGCGCGGCGACAGCCGCGGAAGGTGAGCGTCAGCGAACCCCACCGATCAGCCGGCCAACGCGTCCAGCGCCTCCTCGAACCCGCCCTCGTCCACGATCCGCCGCATCGGCGGCAGCGCCGCCAGCAGCCGCCGCCCGTACCCCATCTGCTCCAGCCGCGTGTCGCACACCACCAGCAAGCCGCGGTCGCTCTCGCGGCGGATCAAGCGCCCTGCTCCCTGCTTCAAGGCGACGGCGGCCTCGGGCACGAAGTAGTCGTTGAAGGGGCTGCGGCCCTGCGCCTGCAGGCGCTGGCCACGGGCTTCCACGAGCGGGTCGCCCGGGGGCGGGAACGGGAGCTTGTCGATGATCACCAGCTGCAGCGCATCGCCCGGCACGTCCACGCCTTCCCAGAAGGACGCGGAAGCCACGAGGATGCAGCCCGGGCGGCCGTCGCCCGCCCCTTCGCGGAAGCGGTCGATCAATCGCCGCTTGGGCCACTGGCCTTGCACCAGCACCTCGAGCTCGCCCGTGGCCTGGAAGCGCGCCTGCAGCTGCTCGCCGATGGCACGCAGCGCCCGCAGCGTCGTGGTGAGCACCATCGTGCGGCCGCCGATGCGCAGGGCCGCGCGCTGCGCCACCCGTGCCACCGCGTCGCTGTGCCCCGGATCGTTGGGCTTCGGCAAGCCGCGCGGCAGGTACAGCGCCGCCTGCGCCGCGTAGTCGAACGGGCTCGCCACCCGCACGACCTCGGCGTCGCCCAGCCCGCAGGGTTCGGTGAACCAGGACAGGCGCGCATCGTCGCCGAGGGTCGCCGAAGTGAAGATCCAGGCCTTGCGCGCGTTCTCCGCTTCCGGGTCGGCGTCGGTCTTCAGCAGCTTGCGTTGCACGGCCTCCGCGATGTCGAGCGGCGATTCCACGAGGCGCAGGTGCGTGCCGGCGTCGACCCAGCGGACCGCACCTTGCTGGGGCGCCTCTTCGAACGCGCGCACGCGCTGCGCGAGCTGCACTGCACGCTCGTGCAGGCGCGCGAGGTCGGGTGCGGCCTCGTGCACGGTCGCCAGCCCTTCGGCTGCGAGGTCCAGCGCGGAAGCCAGGGCCGCGAGCCCTTCGCACCACGTCACCTCGTCCACGCCGTCCGGCGCGGCTCCCGCCCAGCGCAGGCGCGCCCCGGGCGCCGTGCGCCCCACCGAGAGCCGGAAGTCGCGCGCCGCGCGTTCTAGCGTGCCGGCGGCCAGCTGCCAGTCCACCAGCCCGCGCGCGAACTGCAGGCCGGCGCCGAGCATGTCGCGCGCGAAGTCGAGGACCTGCCCCGTCCCGAGCTGGCGCCCGAGGAACTGCACGCCCGTTTCATTGAGCTGGTGCGCCTCGTCGAAGATCACGACGCGCACGCTGGGCAGCAGTTCGGCCATGCCCGACTCGCGCACCGCCAGGTCCGCGAAGAACAGGTGGTGGTTGATGACCACCACGTCCGCCGCCATCGCTTCGCGGCGCGCGGCGTTCACGTGGCAGGTGCGGAACTTCGGGCACTGCGAACCGAGGCAGTTCTCGCGCGTGGAGGTGACCAGGGGCAACAGCGGTGAACGTTCGTCGAGGCCGGGCATCTCGGCGAGGTCGCCGCTGCGCGTGGTCTGCGCCCATTGCTCGATCTTCGCCAGCGTGCGCAGCGCGCTGCGGTCCGGGAGGTTCGCGTCGTGCCGCGCCAGCTCCAGCCGGTGCGTGCACAGGTAGCTGGCGCGCCCCTTCAGCAGCGCCATGCGCACGGGCAGGCCGAGCGCGTCCGCGAGCCGCGGCAGGTCGCGGGCGAACAGCTGGTCCTGCAGGGTCTTCGTGGCCGTCGAGAGCAGCACGCGCTCGCCGCTCAGGAGCGCGGGCACGAGGTACGAGAAAGTCTTGCCGACGCCGGTGCCCGCCTCGACGACGAGCGCCCCGCCGTGCGCGATGGTGCGTGCGACGGCCGCGGCCATCTCGGTCTGGCCATGCCGCGGACGGAAGGCTTCGGCCGCGCGCGAAAGCACGCCGCCGGGCACGAAGGCCTCGCGTGCCAGCTGTTCGAGGTCCTGCGCCTCGGGCGCGGGCCACACGCCCGCCGCGGGCGCGTCGTGGCGCCCGGACGACGCCGCTGCCGATTCCGTCATCACGCCGGTTCTTTGGGATCGAGGACGAGTTCGAGCCGCGCGATCGCATCGCGCAGGGCGAGCCGGCGTTTCTTGAGGCGGCGCATCATGAGTTCGTCGACGGGGTGCTGCTCCGCTGCGCGGTCGATCAGCGCGTCGAGGTCGGCGTGCTCCATGCGCAGCTCGATCAGGCGCCGTTCGGGAGAGTGCAGGTTGGAGTCCAAAGGTAATAAGCGGGGCGCCGCTGCGGATCGTTCGATAATACGACCCCAACCGTCCATCATCGCAGCGAACGCGCGCCAGCGCCACTTTTCCCGCCCATGAGCAGCAGCAAAGGTTACCGACTCACCGCGTCCACCGGCATCCACAAGGGGGACCGGGAGTACCAGCAGGACCAGATCGCCCTGATCGCCCACCCGCGGGTGAACGGCTGCGTGCTCGGCGTCGTCGCCGACGGCATGGGCGGCCGCAGCGGCGGGCGCAAGGCGTCCGACCAGGTCATGATGACCTGCAAGCAGCTGTTCGACCGCTACTCGCCGACCGCCGACGACACGCCCACGCTGCTCAGGCAAATGGTGCAGGAGTCGCACCTCGTCATCAAGCTGACCGCCATCTCCGCCGAGCAGGAGCCGCACAGCACCATCGCGGCCTTCATCATCAACCCGGACGGCGAATGCCACTGGGTGCATGCCGGCGACTCGCGCATCTACCACTTCCACGGCAACCAGCTCGTGAAGCGGACCATGGACCACTCCTACGTGCAGACGCTCGTCGACCGCGGCGAGCTGACGGAGGAAGAGGCCAACGTGCACCCGCAGTCGAACATCCTCATGGGCTGCCTCGGCGCCGAGGACGACCCGCCGGCGGACCTGCACACCATCCCGCAGCTGCGCCCCGGCGACACCCTGCTCGCCTGCAGCGACGGCGTGTGGCACTACTTCAGCCCCGAGGAACTGGGCTCCGTGCTGTCCTCGCTCTCGCCGCGCGAGGCGAGCGAGTTCCTGATCGAGAAGGCGCGGTCGCGGGCGCACGGCGGCGGCGACAACCTGTCGCTGGTGATCGTCAAGCTGGAGCCGCTGGCGGCCTGATCTGCCCCCTCCCCCTCCGCGGAGGGCCGGGGTGGAGGCTAGCGCGCCGGCGGCGGCAGGTCCGCGGAAGCGGACTTGCCCTTCTTCGCGTTGCGCTCGGCGACTTCCGCCTTGTGCCGCTGCGCCTCGCGCAGGCGCTCCTCGTAGGCGGCGCGGTTCTTCGCGGCCTCGTCCGGCGTCGGGGCATGGCTCGCGGGGGCCTTGGGGTCCCGGGGCTTGCCTTGCGGGCCGGAGGAGCCGTGCGGCTCCTTGACGCGCGGGCCGCGCCTAGCGCGTTCCGCATCGTCGGCGGACTTCTTCGCCGCCTTCTCCGCGGCCTGCGCCTCGCGCTCCTGCTGCTCGGCGGCGGCCTTGGCGCGCTTCTCGGCGGCCTCCTTCTGGCGCTCGGGCGAGTTGCGCTCGTCGATGTCCCGCTGGCGCTCCGCGGCCTTGCGCTTGCGCTCGGCGTCGTTCAGCACGCGCTCCTGCCGCTTCAGCTCGTTGACTTCCACGTTGTGCGCACGGCGGGCGTCGTCGAGGCAGTCGTTGACGGCGAACTTCGCGCGGCAGGCCTTCTGGGCCTCCGTGTAGCGCGCCTCGGCGGCCTGGCGCTCGCCCCGGATGCGCGCGCGCTCCGCGGCGTCGTCCGGCGCCTGCGCGTGGGCGGCGAAGGCGGCAATGGCAATGGCGAGCGGGACGAAATGCTTCATGTCAGACGGGTATCCACCATGCGGTGTTCGAGGGCCAGGAATTCCGCGGACTGCATCTCGTTGAGCCGGGACACGGTGCGCGGGAACTCGTGGGCCAGCGGGCCCTCGGTGTACAACGCCTCCGGTGGGACCTCGGCCGACAGGATCAGTTTCACCCGTCGATCGTAAAGAACATCCACCAGCCAGGTAAATCTCCGCGCCTCGGACGCATTGCGCGCCGACATGCGGGGCACGTCGCTCAGCAGCACCGTGTGGAACTGGGTCGCGATCTCCAGGTAGTCGTTCTGCGAGCGGGGACCGCCGCAGAGGGTGCCGAAGTCGAACCAGACCGCGCCGCCGGCCTTGCGCCGCGCGCGGATCTCGCGCTGCTCGATGTGCAGCACGGGGTCCTCGTCGTGGCTCTCGGCGAGCCGGCTGAAGGCATCGTTCATCTCGGCGTCGGCCTGCGCGCCCAGCGGCGTGTGGTACAGCCGCACCTGCTCCATCGTGCGGCGCCGGTAGTCCGTGCCGTTGTCGACGTCGATCACCTCCAGCTTCTGGTTCAGGAGCTCGATCGCCGGGAAGATGCGTTCGCGGTGCAGCCCGTTGGGGTACAGGTCGTCCGGCTTGAAGTTCGAGGTGGTGACGAAGCCCACGCCGTTGTCGAACAGCGCGTCCAGCAGGCGGTGCAGGATCATCGCGTCCGTGATGTCCGCGACGTGGAACTCGTCGAAGCAGATCAGCCGGAAGCGCCTGGCGATGCGCGCCCCCAGCGTGTCCAGCGGGTTCACCGTGCCCTGCAGCTCGGCGAGCTCGCGGTGCACCTCGCGCATGAACTCGTGGAAGTGCAGGCGCGTCTTGCGCACCACGGGCACGGCCTGGAAGAAGCAGTCCATCAGGAAGCTCTTGCCCCGCCCCACCCCGCCGTACATGTACACGCCGCGCGGGATCGGGGGCCGGTTGATCAGCTTCTTGAAGGCGTTGGAGCGCTGCTCCTTGTACGCCGCCCAGTCGCTGGCGCAGCGCTCGAGCGCCGCGACGCCGCGCAGTTGCGCGGGATCGCTCTGGTAGCCGCGGGCCTGGAGCTCCGCCTCGTAGACAGCCTTGACGCTCATCGAAGAGATGAACGCAGAGGCCGCAGAGATTCCGCAGAGGTCGCAGAGAAATCCATGAAGGTATTCTCTGCGACCTCTGCGTTGCCTCTGCGACCTCTGCGTTCCGTTGCTAGAAGTTCAGCGTCCGCTTGTCCACCGCCAGCGCCGCTTCCTTCGTCGCTTCGGACAGCGACGGGTGCGCGTGGCAGATGCGGGCGATGTCTTCGGCGGAGGCCTTGAACTCCATGGCGACCACGGCCTCGGAGATCAGTTCGCTGGCCATGGGGCCCACGATGTGCACGCCGAGGATCTCGTCGGTCTTGGCGTCGGCCAGGAACTTCACCATGCCGGTCGTGTCGCCCAGCGCCCGCGCGCGGCCGTTGGCCATGAACGGGAAGGTGCCGGCCTTGTACTGCACGCCGTCCGCCTTGAGCTGCTGCTCGGTGCGGCCCACCCACGCGATCTCGGGCGAGGTGTAGATCACCCAGGGGATCGTGTTGAAGTTGACGTGCCCGTGCTGGCCGGCGATGCGCTCGGCCACCGCCACGCCCTCTTCTTCCGCCTTGTGCGCGAGCATCGGGCCGCGCACGACGTCGCCGATCGCCCAGACGTTCGGCAGGTTCGTGCGGCACTCGTCGTCGACGACGATCGCGCCGCGCTCGTCCAGCTTCAGGCCCACCGCTTCCGGCTTCAGGCCGATGGTGTTGGGCACGCGGCCGATCGAGACGATCACGTGGTCGGCGTCGAGCGTCTGCTGCTCGCCCTTGGCCGTCGTGTACGCCACCGACACGCCCTTGCCGCCCGTCTTGATCTCGCCGACCTTCACGCCCAGCTCGATCTTCAGGCCCTGCTTGGTGAACGCCTTGTGCGCTTCCTTGGCGATCTGCTCGTCGACGGCGCCCAGGAACGTGGGCAGAGCTTCCAGCACGGTGACTTCCGCGCCGACGCGGCGCCACACCGAGCCCATCTCCAGGCCGATCACGCCGGAGCCGATCAGCACCAGCTTCTTCGGCACCGCGGGGATGCGCAGCGCGCCGTCGTTCGAGAGGATCTTCTCCTCGTCGAAGGGCACGCCGGGCAGCGCACGGGCGTTGGAGCCGGTGGCCACGATCACGTGCTTCGCCACCAGCGTCTCGTCGCCGACCTGGATCTCGTAGCCCGCGTCGGTCTTGTTGCCGAAGGAGCCGCGGCCGTGGAAGAAGCTGACCTTGTTCTTCTTGAACAGGTACAGGATGCCGTCGTTGTTCTGCTTCACGACGGCGTCCTTGCGACCGAGCATCTTCTGCACGTCGATGCTCAGGCCCTGCACGCCGATGCCGTGGTCCGCGAAGTGCTTCGAGGCGTGCTCGTAGTTCTCCGAGGACTGCAGCAGCGCCTTGGACGGGATGCAGCCCACGTTGGTGCAGGTGCCGCCCGGCGCGGGCTTGCCGTCCTTCGTCTTCCACTCGTCGATGCAGGCGGCATTGAAGCCCAGCTGCGCCGCGCGGATGGCGGCGATGTAGCCGCCGGGGCCGCCACCGATGACGACCACGTCGAATTGTTTGCTCATGTTGAGGGGCTAGGTTCTAGGGGCTAGGGTCTAGGGAGGAACCGGCTGTTGCCCTAGTCCCTAGCCCCTAGTCTCTAGCCCCTTGGTTTTTTAAATATCGAACAGCAGCCGCGCCGGATCTTCCAGCGCTTCCTTCATCGCCACCAGGCCCAGCACGGCTTCGCGGCCGTCGATGATGCGGTGGTCGTAGGACATCGCCAGGTAGTTCATCGGGCGGATCACGATCTGGCCGTTCTCCACCACCGCGCGGTCCTTGGTCGCGTGCACGCCCAGGATGGCCGACTGCGGCGGGTTGATGATGGGGGTGGACAGCATCGAGCCGAACACGCCGCCGTTGGAGATGGAGAACGTGCCGCCGGTGAGCTCTTCCAGGCCCAGCTTGCCGTCACGAGCTTTCTGGCCAAACTCGGCGATCTTCTTCTCGATGTCGGCGAAGGACATCTGATCCGCGTTGCGCAGGATGGGCACCACCAGGCCGCGCGGCGAACCCACCGCGATGCCGATGTCGAAGTAGCCGTGGTAGACGATGTCGTTGCCGTCCACCGAGGCGTTGAGCACCGGGTACTTCTTCAGCGCGTGCACGGCCGCCTTCACGAAGAAGGACATGAAGCCGATCTTGACGCCGTGCTCCTTCTCGAACTTCTCCTGGAAGCGCTTGCGCATCTCCATCACGGGCGCCATGTTCACCTCGTTGAAGGTGGTCAGGATGGCGTTGGTGGACTGCGACTGCAGCAGGCGCTCGGCCACGCGGGCGCGCAGGCGCGACATCGGCACGCGCTGCTCGGGGCGGTCGCCCAGGTCGGCGGGCGCCACCGGGGCGGAGACCTGCTGCAGCGGCGCGCGGGCCGGGGCAGCGGCGGGCGCCGCCGGGGCCTTGGCGGTCGCGCCGGACGCGAGGGCGCCGATCACGTCGCCCTTGGTGACGCGGCCATCGCGGCCGGTGCCGGCCACGGAGCCGGCGGCCAGGTTGTTGTCCGCCATCATCTTGGCGGCGGCGGGCATCGCCACGTCCGACTTGGAGCCACCGGCGCCGGGTGCCGCGGCGCTGGACGTGGCAGCGGCCGGCTTGGCCGCCGCGGGAGCGGCAGCCGCCGGCGCGGCGGCGCTCGCCTTGCCTTCGCTGTCGATCTTCGCGATCACCTGGTCCGAGGTCACGGTGCCGCCGTCGGCCACCACGATCTCCGCCATCACGCCGGCGCTGGGGGCCGGCACTTCGAGCACCACCTTGTCGGTCTCGATCTCGATCAGGATCTCGTCCTGCGCCACGGCCTCGCCGGGCTTCTTCTTCCACTGCAGCAAGGTCGCTTCGGCAACCGACTCGGACAGTTGCGGGACCTTCACGTCAACGATAGCCATTTGTGTTCTTTCTGGATTCGGGAGCGCGCCAGACATCGTCATTCCCGCGAAGGCGGGAACCCAGGGCGCCCTGGGCCCCCGCCTGCGCGGGGGTGACGAAGGGCCTTACTTCGAGAGCACGAAGCCCTTGAGCTTCGAGAACGCCGCATCCACCAGCGCCTTCTGCTGCTCGGTGTGCAGGTGCGAATACCCCACGGCGGGCGACGCGGACGCCGGGCGGCCGGCATAACCCAGCTTCTGGCCTTCGCTCATGTTCTCGTGCAGGTTGTGCTGGATGAAGAACCAGGCGCCCTGGTTCTGCGGCTCGTCCTGGCACCACACGATGTCGGTCGCGTTGGGGTACTTCTTCAGCTCCGTCGCGAACGCCTTGTGCGGGAACGGGTACAGCTGCTCGACGCGGATGATCGCCACGTCGTCGGTCCCCTTCTCCTCGCGCTTCTTGGCCAGGTCGTAGTAGACCTTGCCCGAGCAAACGACGAGGCGCTTGACCTTGTCGGCCTTCAGGTCCTTGTGCTGGTCCGGGATCACCGTCTGGAAGCTGCCCTTCGTGAACTCGGCGAGCGGGGACGTGGCGTCCTTGTTCCGCAGCAGCGACTTCGGCGTCATGATCACCAGCGGCTTGCGCAGGTTGCGCACCATCTGGCGGCGCAGCACGTGGAAGATCTGGCTGGCCGTCGTCGGCTGCACCACCTGCATGTTGGCGTCCGCGGACAGCTGCATGAAGCGCTCGAGGCGCGCGGAGCTGTGCTCCGGGCCCTGCCCTTCGTAGCCGTGCGGCAGCATCAGGGTGATGCCGTTGACGCGGCCCCACTTCACCTCGCCCGAGGCGATGAACTGGTCGATGACGACCTGCGCGCCGTTGGCGAAGTCGCCGAACTGCGCTTCCCAGATCACGAGCGTGTTCGGGTCGTTGGAGGCGTAGCCGTACTCGAAGCCCAGCACCGCCTCTTCCGACAGGATGGAGTCGATGCAGACGAAGGGCGCCTGGTTCTCCGCCACGTTCTGCAGCGGCACGTAGGTGCCGACGTCCCACTTCTCGCGGTTCTGGTCGTGCAGCACGGCGTGGCGGTGCACGAAGGTGCCGCGGCCCACGTCCTCGCCCGAGAGGCGCACGGGGTAGCCGGAGGCGACCAGCGAGGCGAAGGCCATGTGCTCGCCCATGCCCCAGTCGACGTTGACGTCGCCGCGGCCCATGGCGGCGCGGTCTTCCAGCACCTTCTTCACCAGCGGGTGCACGGCGAAGTCGGACGGCACGGTGGTGATGCGCTCGGCGAGGCGCTTCCACTCGGCGAGCGGGATGGCGGTGTCGGCCGCGTCGGTCCACTTCTTGCCGAGGAAGGGCGCCCAGTCGACGGCGTACTTGCTCTTGAAGTTGGACAGCACCGGGTCGACCGTGTGCTTGCCGGCGTCCATCGCGGCGCGGTAGGCCTTGACCATGTCGTCGCCGAGCGTGTCGCCCAGGCCCTGCGTGGCCAGCTTGTCGGCGTACAGCTTGCGCGTGCCGGGGTGCGCCGCGATCTTCTTGTACATCAGCGGCTGCGTCAGCGCGGGCGTGTCCTGCTCGTTGTGGCCCAGCTTGCGGAAGCACACGATGTCGATCACGACATCCTTGTTGAACTCCATGCGGTACTCGAGCGCGAGCTGCGTCGCGAGCACCACGGCTTCCGGATCGTCGCCGTTCACGTGCAGCACCGGCGCCTCGATCATCTTCACGATGTCCGTGCAGTACAGCGTGGAGCGCGCGTCGCGCGGGTCGGAGGTGGTGAAGCCGATCTGGTTGTTGATGACGATGTGCACCGTGCCGCCCGTGTAGTAGCCACGGGTCTCGGCCAGCGCCAGCGTCTCCTGCACCACGCCCTGGCCGGCGATGGCGGCGTCGCCGTGCACGAGCACGGGCAGCACCTGGTTGCCCTTGGCGTCGCCGCGGCGGTCCATGCGGGCGCGGGTGGAGCCCTCGACCACCGGGTTCACGATCTCCAGGTGCGACGGGTTGAAGGCCAGCGACAGGTGCACCGGGCCGCCGGGGGTGCTGACGTCGGAGCTGAAGCCCTGGTGGTACTTCACGTCGCCGGCGGGCAGGTCCTCGGGAGCGGTGTGCTCGAACTCGGCGAACAGGTCCTTGGGCATCTTGCCCAGGGTGTTGACCAGCACGTTCAGGCGGCCGCGGTGGGCCATGCCGATCACGACTTCCTGCACGCCGCGGGCGCCGGCCTGCTGCACCAGTTCGTCCATCGAGGCGATGAAGCTCTCGCCGCCTTCCAGCGAGAAGCGCTTCTGGCCGACGTACTTGGTGTGGAGGAAGCGCTCGAGGCCTTCGGCCGCGGTCAGGCGGTCGAGGATGTGCTTCTTCTTCTCGGCGTTGAAGCTGGGCTTGGAACGGATCGCTTCCAGCTTCTGCTGCCACCAGCGCTTGTGGCCCTGGTCGCTGATGTACATGAATTCGGCGCCGATGGTCCCGCAGTAGGTCTCGCGCAGCGCGTTCATCAGCTCGCGCAGCGACATGCTCTGCTTGCCGAAGAAGGTGTTGCTGGTGTTGAACACCGCTTCCTGGTCGGCATCGGTGAAGCCGTAGAAGGACGGCTCCAGCTCGGGGATGTTCTCGCGCACGTCGCGCTTGAGCGGGTCGAGGTCGGCCCAGCGGGCGCCGACGTTGCGGTAGGCGGCGATCAGCTGCTGGACGGCCGTGCCCTTGCGGGCGAGTTCGGGGTCGCCACCGGCGGCCACGACGACGCGGGTGCCGCCCTGCTTGGCGCGCTGCGCGAAGGCGTTGACGACCGGGAGGTGGGGGACGTCCTTGGCGTTGCTGCCGTCGACGGCGGGAACGTTCTGGAGGGCGTCGAAGTACTCGCGCCAGTGGTCGGGCACGCTGCCCGGGTTCGCGAGGTAGTTTTCATACATCTCCTCGACGTACGGCGCGTTGCCGCCGAAGAGATAGGTGTTTCCGCGGTACGCGGAATAGATCGAGCTCTGATCGCTCATCCTGTTGCGCTACTTTCCGCTCCCCTGCAGGGAGCCTGAGCTGGTTGGAAAACCTTCCGCGACACGGCTTTACCGATTGGCGGATGCGACTGTGGGGGAAGGGCCCTGGGTCTGGTTGCGGGCGGATTGTGCCATCGAACCCGGGTTTTCACCAAGGTGAGGCCGGAAGCGCCTGCCGCAAGTGCGGTCAGGACGCCACGAGATCCTTGATCTGCTGCAGAGCCGCCGGGTCTTCGATCGTCGTCAGGTCGCCCGGATCGCGGCCTTCGCACACCGCCTGGATCGCGCGGCGCAGCAGCTTGCCGCTGCGCGTCTTGGGCAGGACGGTCACGAAGCGCACGCGCGCGGGACGCGCAACGGCGCCCAGCGTGTCGTCGACCACCTTCATCACCTCGCCTTCGAGCTTCAGGCGGGCCTTGTCGTCGACGAGCGCCGAGGCGTCCTTGACGACGGCAAAGGCCATGGCGACCTGGCCCTTGAGCGGATCGGCGACGCCCACGACCGCGACTTCGGCGATGTTGGGATGGCCGGAGATGCTCTCCTCGATCTCGCGCGTGCCGAGCCGGTGGCCGGCCACGTTGATCACGTCGTCGGTGCGGCCCAGGATGTAGAAGTAGCCGTCCTCGTCGCGGATGCCCCAGTCGAAGGTGCTGTACACCTGCCGGCCCGGGATGCTGGACCAGTAGGTCTGGACGAAGCGCTCGTCGTCGCGCCACACCGTCTGCATGAAGCCGGGCGGCGTCGGCCCCTCGAGGACCACCACGCCCTTCTGGCCGGCCCCGGTGAGCTCCTCGCCGGTGGACTCGTGCACCAGGCGCACGTCGAAGCCGTACATGGGCACGCCGGGGCTGCCGAACTTGCTGGCCTTCTTCTCGATGCCGTTGGCCACCGTGAGGATCGGCCAGCCGCTCTCGGTCTGCCAGTAGTTGTCGATGATGGGCACGCCCAGGCCGTCGCTGATCCAGCGGGCGGTGGGCTCGTCGAGCGGCTCGCCCGCGAGGAACAGCGCCTTGAGGCTGGAGAGGTCGTGCTTCTTCAGGAAGGCCGGATCCTGCTTCTTCAGCACGCGCACCGCGGTCGGCGCGCTGAACATCGAGGCCACCTTGTACTTCTCGACGAGGTTCCACCAGATGCCGGCGTCCGGGCGGATCGGCAGGCCCTCGTACAGGATGGTGGCCATGCCGGCGATCAGCGGCCCGTAGACGATGTAGCTGTGGCCGACCACCCAGCCGATGTCGCTGGTCGAGAAGTAGGTCTCGCCCGGCTTGCCGAGGAAGATGTGCTTCATGCTCGCCGCGAGCGCCACGGCATAGCCGCCGACGTCGCGCTGCACGCCCTTGGGCCGGCCCGTGGTGCCGCTGGTGTAGAGCGTGTAGCTGATGTCGGTGGCGTCCAGCCAGGCGCAGGGCACCTGCGTGCGCTGGTGCCGGTCGGCCAGCGTGGCCCAGTCGTGGTCGCGGCCGGCCACCTTTTCCATCGGCGCGAGCTTGCGGTCCACGAGCAGCACGGCGCCCGGCTTGTGCTGCGAGAGCCGGATGCTTTCGTCCAGCAGCGGCTTGTACGGCACGACCTTGCCGCCGCGCGACCCCGCGTCGGCGCTGACCACGACCTTGGGCGTGGCATCCTCGATGCGCGAGGCGAGCGACACCGAGGCGAAGCCGCCGAACACGACCGAGTGGATGGCGCCGAGGCGCGCGCACGCGAGCATCGCGAACACGGCTTCGGGGATCATCGGCATGTAGACCAGCACGCGGTCGCCGCGGCCGACGCCGAGCGTTGCCAGCACGGCGGCCATGCGCTGCACCTCGGCGTGCAGTTCGCGGAAGGTGTAGACCTTTTCCTGCCCGGTCTCCGTGGAGACGTAGATCAGCGCCGCCTGGTCCGCGCGCTGCGCGAGGTGGCGGTCGACGGCGTTGTGGCACAGGTTGGTGCGGCCGCCGGCGAACCAGCGGTAGAACGGCGGGCGGCTCGCGTCGCAGATGGTGGCCGGCGGCGTCTCCCAGTCGACCAGCTTCGCCTGCTCCGCCCAGAAGGCGTCGCGATCCTCGATCGAACGCCTGTAGAAGTCCGCGTACCCCATGCCGTGTCTCCTGTGCTGTCCGGCGCATTGTGGGCACCGGGCTTGCCGCAGGCTGACAGGCCGCGGCAGGCCTATTTGACGATGCTCAAGACTTCCTTGAACCGGGGATGTCCCGCATCCCGCAGCCATTCGAAGGCGACCATCTCGGTGGTCACGAGCTCGGCGCCGGCGCCGGCGAGGCGGTCGAAGGCGGCGTCGCGGTTGCGCTCACTGCGCGAGCTGCAGGCGTCGGTGACGACCCAGACCTCGAGCTCCTCCTCCAGCAGGCCCAGCGCCGTCTGCATCAGGCACACGTGCGCTTCGCAGCCGGCGAGCACGATCATCTCGCGGCCCGGCGCCGGGGCCGGGGCGGCCTTCTGCAGGTGCTTGGGCAGGCTGCGCGCGTTGCCGCCCTGCTGGCGCGGCGCCGGCTTGAGCCGGGGCAGCAGCACGCTGGTGCCGTCGAACGCCATCTTGGGCAGCACGCGGCCGGCCACGAGCGGCTGCAGCGCCTCCACGGTGCCGCCCAGGCCCTCCGGGTTTTCTTCGGTGGCCCAGACGGGCACCTGCAGCAGCTGCGCGATGCGCGCGAGGCGCTGCGCGTTGGCCACGACGAGGTCGGCCTCGTGGATGGCGGGCAGGAGGCGGGACTGGTAGTCGACCAGCACCAGTTGCGATTCTTCGGCGTCCAGGAGCATGCGGAAATCCTTTGGCCCCGATTATTCCAGCGCGCGTTAGGGAACAGGCTTACTTACCCGGCCGCGCAACCCGACGGTAAACTCGCTGCCCACCCTCTCATGTCCAGTCGCGCAGTTCTCGATTCGAAACCCATCCGGCTGCTGTGCGTGGAGGACAACCCGGACGACGTGGAGCTGATGGGGATCGCCCTCGAACGGGCCGACCCCGTGCGGCGCTACGAGCTGCACCGCGTCGACAACGCGGCGAGCTTCGTCGCCGCCCTCGACGGCGACTGGGACGTGATCCTCTGCGACTTCAACCTGCCGCGGTTCTCCCCGTACGCCGCCCTGCAGATCCTCGTCACGCGCCGCAGCAACGTGCCCCTGATCGTGCTGACGCGCGCCATCGGCGAGGAAGCCGCGGTGCACGTGCTGCGCTGCGGCGCCAAGGACTACTTGACCAAGGACAAGCTGGGCACCCTGCCCCAGATCATCGGCCGGGTGCTCGAGGAACGGCGGCGCGCGCAGGAGAAGGAACGGCTGGACGCGGAACTGCAGGGCGCCTATGCGCGCCTGAAGGAACTGTCGGCGCGCTTCGTGCTCGCCCAGGAGCGGGAACGCTCGCACATCTCGCGCGAGCTGCACGACCAGCTCGGGCAGACGCTCACGGCGGTGGTGATCCACCTGCACGCGGCGGACCGCGCGGGCGACGCCGACGTCCGGCGCAAGCACAACACGACGGCGGCGGAACTCGCCAACGGCGCGCTGCAGCAGCTCAAGACGCTGTCCTTCTCGCTGCGGCCCGCGCAGCTGGACCTGCTGGGGCTCGTGCCCGCGGTGCAGTCGGCCATGCAGCGCATCGCGGAGCCCGCGGGCCTGCGCTGCGAGGTCTCCACCCGCGGGCAGGAGCCGGAACGGCTGGAGGAGAACGCGGCGGTCGCGGTGCGGCTGGTGCAGGAGGCGCTGACCAACACGGTGCGGCATGCAAAGGCATCGACCGTGTGGGTGCGCCTGCGCTTCCTGCCGCGCGGCCGCATCAGCGTGCTGATCGCCGACGACGGCATCGGCTTCGACAAGGCCGCGGTGCTCGATGGGCACCAGAGCGAGAGGAATATCGGCTTGTACGGGATGATCGAAAGGACGGAACTTGCCGGCGGACGGTTGCACATCCGCACCCGCGAAGGTGGCGGCGTGGCGATCCGTGCGGTATTGTGAAAGAGAAGGAGGGCACCATGATCCAGAAGAACTCGAACGCTTCCCTGCCCATCCAGGTGGTGCTCGCGGACGACCACGACCTCGTCCGCTCGGGCATCAAGGCCCTGCTGTCCACGGTGGACGGGGTGCAGGTGATCGCCGAAGCGCGCAACGGCAACGAACTGCTGCAGCTGCTCGAGTCGGTGAAGCCCGATGTCGTGATGACCGACATCTCCATGCCCGGCATGGACGGCATCACCGCGATCGCGGAGATCCACGCGCGCTTCCCCGACGTGAAGGTGATCGTGCTGTCGATGTACGACACCGTGGATTTCGTCAAGCGCGCGGTCGCCAACGGCGCCTGCGGCTACCTGATGAAGGATGCGCCGCCGTTCGAGCTCGAACAGGCGCTGCGCAGCGTGATGGCCACCGGCAGCTACTTCAGCGCCGCGGTGGCGCAGCGGCTGCTGCAGCCGTCCGAACCGACGGTGGACGACGAACTCACCACGCGCCAGGTCGAGATCCTCACGCTGATCGCGCAAGGCAAGTCCGCCAAGGAGATCGCCTTCGAGCTCGGGTTGAGCCCGAAGACCGTGGACGTGCACCGCGCCCGCATCATGGAGCGGCTGCGGCTGAACGACATCGCGAGCCTGACGCGGTATGCGGTGCGCAAGGGGTTGGTGAAGGCGTAGGGCGATCGCTGGGGTGCGCTTCGCGCAACCCAGCCTACGGTGCGCTTCGCGCAATACAGCCTACGGACGTGGCGAACCCCGGCGCCCGTAGGCTGGGTTTCGCCGCAGGCGAACCCCAGCAAACTACTGCGGCACCACCCGCACCAGCTTCCCGTCCCCTTCGTCCGTCAGCAGGTACAGCAAGCCATCCGGCCCCTGCCGCACGTCGCGCACGCGGCCGATGCCTTGCAGCAGCTTCTCCTCGCGCACGACCTTGCCGCCCTCCAGCACGATGCGATCGAGGTAGCCGAACTTCAGCGAGCCCACGAACAGGTTGCCGCGCCAGCCCGCGCCATAGCGCTCGCTGGTGAGGAACACCATGCCGGAGGGCGCGATCGACGGCACCCAGTAGTGCAGCGGCTGCTCCATGCCGGCCTTCTCGGTGAGCCCTTCGCCGATCTTCCCGCCACCGTAGTTCTCGCCGTAGGTGATCACCGGCCAGCCGTGGTTGCGCCCCGCCTGCGGCACGTTGATCTCGTCGCCGCCCTGCGGCCCGTGCTCGTGCATCCAGAAGGTGCCGTCCGGCGCGAGCGCCGCGCCCTGCGCGTTGCGGTGGCCGTAGCTCCAGATCTCCGGCAGCGCACCCGCGCGCTGGACGAAGGGGTTGTCGCGCGGGACGCCGCCGCCCTTGTCCACGCGCACGACCTTGCCGTGGTGGTTGTCCAGCGTCTGCGCGTCCTGCCGGCGCGAATTGCGCTCGCCCAGCGTGAGGAACAGCGTGCCGTCGCGCGCCTCCACGATGCGGCAGCCGAAGTGCATGGAACTCGCCACCTTCGGCTTCTGGCTGAAGATCACGCGGACGTCCTCCAGCGAGCGCTCGTCCGCCGAGAGGCGGGCCCGTGCGAGGGCGGTGCTGTTGCCGGCGCCACCGGGCTCGGAGAAGCAGAAATAGAGGGTACGGTTCTGCGCGAAGCCGGAATCGAGCACGACATCGAGCAGACCGCCCTGCCCCCCCGCCGCAATGGGGGGCAAGCCCGCCAGCGCCGGGCCCACACTGCCTTGCGCGCTCACCACGCGCATGCGGCCGGGGCGCTCGGTCACGAGGAAGCGGCCTTGCGGGAGGAAGGCGACGGCCCAGGGATGGTCCAGGCCGTTCGTCACCGTCTCGGCGCGCACCGTCTGGGCGTGCACCCCGGCAGCCATCGAAGCTGCGAGAATGCACGCCGTGCAGGAAGCTGCCAGCCGGCCCCAGAGCCGTCGGCAGGACAGGGTTCGATTGTTGCTACGCATGGCGAGCGATTGTTTCGCAGCCGCCACAGGTTCGGGGCCGCTCCCGGTGCGATAGCAAGAATTCGAAACAAATCAAGAACTTGGAATGAACTCTTCGCTTGACGCGCGAACCGTCGCCGGGCTACGCTCCGCGCCCATGAAGCAATGGATGGGCTTGCTCCTCCTGGTCGCCGCTGCCGGCGTCCAGGCTGCCCCTGCGTCGGCGGAGGAAGACGTGAGCCGCTTCATGGCCGAAAAGGGCGACAAGCGCCTGGTGGACCGCCTCGAGGAAGTGCGCGTCCTCATGGGCGAACGCATGCACGACGGCGCCGCCCGCGTGAAGAGCCGCACCTCGGAACTGGTCGTCACCGCCATGGGCTTCCTCGGCGTGCCCTATCGCCGCGGCGGCAGTTCCGTGGAAACGGGCTTCGACTGCAGCGGCTTCGTGAAGGCGATGTACGAACAGACGCTGGGCCTCATGCTGCCGCGGCGCGCCAACGAGCAGGCCGCGGCCACGCAGAAGATCGACCGGCAGGAACTGCAGCCGGGCGACCTGGTGTTCTTCAACACCCTGCGCCGCACCTTCAGCCACGTCGGCATCTACATCGGCGACAACAAGTTCATCCACTCGCCCAAGCCCGGTGCGCAGGTGCGGGTGGAAGACATGGCGGTGCCCTACTGGGCCACCCGCTTCGACGGCGCGCGCCGCGTCGTCACGCCAGCGCAGCAGCAGCAGGCCGCTTCGCAATAAATTCCATAGCGTAAGAAACTTTCCCATGGGGAATACGCGGGGGTGCCAGCACCCGCCGCGGCCCGTACCATGCGCGCGCGACGACCAAGGAGGCCGCATGGCGAGGCTCAACGTGAACGGCGCGGTGCGCGAGTTCGAGGCCGAGGGCGACACGCCCTTGCTGTGGGTGCTGCGCGAGCAGCTCGGACTGACGGGGACCAAGTACGGCTGCGGCATCGCCGCGTGCGGTGCCTGCACCGTGCACGTCGACGGCGTGCCCACGCGCACGTGCGTGCGGCCGGTCTCCACGGTCGGGCCGGACGAGAAGATCGTCACCATCGAGGGCCTCTCGCGCGACGGCTCGCACCCGGTGCAGCGCGCCTGGGTCGCGCTCGACGTGCCGCAGTGCGGCTACTGCCAGTCCGGGCAGGTGATGGCGGCCGCCGCGCTGCTGAAGGCCAAGCCGAATCCCACCGACGCGGACATCGATGCGGCCATGAGCAACATCTGCCGCTGCGGGACCTACAACCGCATCCGCGCCGCGATCCACGCCGTGGCCCGCGGCGACCTCAAGAGCGCCGGCCTCTCGATCCAGCACAGCGACGGGAGCACGACGTGAACACCATCGCCCCGTCCCTCGACCGCCGCGGCTTCCTCAAGGCCTCCGCGTCCGCCGGCCTCGTGCTCGGCTTCCACGTCCCCTTCGCCGGCAGCGCCGCCGCGGCAGGGACGGACCCCGAGGTGAACGCCTGGGTCGTCGTGCATCCGGACGACACGGTCGTGATCCGCATCGCCCGCTCGGAGATGGGCCAGGGCACGTTGACCGGCCTGGCGCAGCTCGTGGCCGAGGAGCTGGAGTGCAACTGGTCCAAGGTGACGACCGAGTACCCCACGCCCGGCCAGAACCTCGCGCGCAAGCGCGTGTGGGGCAACTTCTCCACCGGCGGCAGCCGCGGGATCCGCGAGTCGCACGACTACGTCCGCAAGGGCGGCGCCGCGGCGCGCATGATGCTGGTGCAGGCGGCCGCCAACGAATGGAAGGTGCCCGCCACGGAACTGCGCGCCGCCAACAGCGTGGTGACGCACGTGCCCAGCGGCCGCACCCTCACCTACGGCCACCTCGCGCCTGCCGCGGGCCGCCTCGACCCCCCGGCGGACGTGAAGCTGAAGGATCCGAAGGACTGGAAGCTCGCGGGCAAGCGGCTCGCGCGCCTGGACACCGTCGACAAGGTGACGGGCAAGCAGGTCTACGGCGCCGACCTGAAGCTGCCCGGCATGCTCAACGCGGCGATCAAGGACTGCCCCGTGTTCGGCGGCAAGGTGAAGTCCTTCAACGCCGCGGCGATCCAGGGCCGCCCCGGCGTGAAGAAGGTCGTGCCGGTCGGCGACAGCGCCGTCGCGGTCGTGGCGGACACCTGGTGGCACGCGAAGAGCGCGCTCGACGCGCTGCCCATCGAATGGGACCTCGGCCCGAACGCGAAGGAGTCCAGCGCCACGGTGGCCGCGGTGCTCAAGGCGGGGCTGGACGCGCCCGACGCGGCCGTCGGCAACCAGAACGGCGACGCGAAAGCCGCACTCGCCTCGGCCGCGCGCGTGATCGAGGCGGTGTACGCGTACCCGCACCAGAACCACGCGACCATGGAGCCCATGAACGCCACGGCGCGCTGGACCCCGGAGCGCTGCGAGGTGTGGACGCCGACGCAGAACGGCGAAGCGGCCCTCGCCGCGGCGTCCGTCCGGCCTGCCGGCCGCGCAGTGCGAGGTCTACAAGCTGCTCCTCGGCGGCGGCTTCGGCCGGCGCGGCGCCGTGCACGACTGGGTACGGCAGGTCGTGGAGATCGCGAAGCAGGTGCCGGGCACGCCCGTCAAGCTGCTGTGGAGCCGCGAGGAGGACATGCTGCACGGGCGCTACCACCCGGTGACGCAATGCAAGCTGCGCGCGGGCCTCGACGCGCAGGGCAACGTCACGGCGCTGCACATGCGCATCTCGGGCCAGTCCATCGTCGCGGGCGTGTTCCCGCAGAACATCCGCAACGGCCTCGACCCGGTGGTGTTCCAGGGCCTCAACCCGCCGGGGCCGGAGGCGTCGATCGGCTACAGCTTCCCGAACCTGCTGATCGACCATGCCATGCGCAACCCGCCGGTGCCGCCGGGGTTCTGGCGCGGCGTGAACCTGAACCAGAACGCGATCTACCTCGAGTCCTTCATCGACGAGATCGCGTTCGCGACGAAGCAGGACCCGCTGGCGCTGCGGCGCAAGCTGATGGCGGGCCACCCGAAGCATCTCGGGGTGCTGAACGCCGTCGCGGAACGCGCCGGCTGGGGGCGTCCCGCGCCCGACGTGGATGGCCGCAAGGTGTACCGCGGCCTGGCGCAGACCATGGGCTTCGGCAGCTACGTCGCCGCCTGCGCGGAAGTCTCGGTGAGCGATGACGGCGAGCTGAAGATCCACCGCATCGTCGCCGCCACCGACCCGGGGCACGCGGTGAACCCGCAACAGATCGAGGCGCAGGTGGAAGGCTCCTTCGCCTACGGCCTCTCGGCCGCGCTCTTCGGCGAATGCACGCTGAAGGACGGGCGCATCGAGCAGGAGAACTTCAGCACCTACCCGGTCGTGCAGATGCAGCACATGCCGAAGGTGGAGACCATCGTGATGCCCACGGGCGGCTTCTGGGGCGGCGTCGGGGAGCCGACGATCGCCGTGGCGGCGCCGGCGGTGCTCAACGCGATCTTCGCCGCGACGGGCAAGCGCATCCGCGAGCTGCCGCTGAAGAACCACAGCCTGAAACGCGCCTGAGGGACGGCTCTTGCGGCGTGCAGCCTGCGCGGTGATGCTGGGATGGGCCTGCGCCGCCGCAGGCGCGCAGGAGCGCGTGCCGTTTGCGGTGAAAGGCGACGGCATTCCGCTGCCGCTGGCGGGCCTGCGAGGCGACGCGCAGCGCGGACGCGCCATCGTGGCGAGCCGCCAGGCCGGCCTGTGCCTCCTGTGCCATGCGGCGCCGATCCCGGAGGAACGCTTCCAGGGCGACCTCGCACCGGACCTCGCCGGCATTGGCGGCCGCTACAACGCCGCGCAACTGCGCCTGCGCGTGGCCGACCCGCGGCGGCTGAACGCGGCCAGCTTCATGCCGGCATTTCACGCCGAGGCCCGCGCGCCGCGCGTGGGCACGCCCTGGGCCGGCAAGCCCATCCTCTCCGCGCAGCAGGTCGAGGATGTCGTGGCCTGGCTCGCCACGCTGCGCTAGGTGGCCCGCATGGTGTCCCGGCCCTTCCCCACCCGGCGCCTGCTGCTGCAGGCCAGCGCCGCGGCCTTCGCGCAACTCCTCGTCCGGCCGGCGACCGCGCAGGATGCGGCCGCCATGGCGGCGGCCATCGCGCGGTTCACTGGAGGCCAGCCGGTCCGGCCCGGACGCGTGAAGCTGGACGTGGCCACGCTGGTGGACAACGGCAACGTCGTGCCGCTGCGCGTGGCGGTGGACAGCCCCATGAGCGCGGCCGACCACGTCACGGACATCGCCCTCTTCAACGAGAAGAACCCGCAGAACGACGTGGCCCGCTTCGTCCTGGGACCGCGCTGCGGCAAGGCGGAGATCGCCACGCGCATCCGCCTCGCCACGAGCCAGAAGCTGGTTGCGCTCGCGCGCATGAACGACGGCAGCATCTGGTCGGACACGGTGGACGTCATCGTGGTGCTGGCGGCCTGCATCGAAGGAGACCCCTGATGGCGCGCACGCTGATCCAGGCGCCGGCCAGCGCGCGCCGCGGCGAGATCGTGGAGGTGCGCGTGACCATCGCCCATCCGATGGAGACCGGCTACCGCCCGGGCGCGGACGGCCGCGTGCTGCCGCGCGACATCCTGCGCCGCTTCACCTGCCGCTATGGCGGCGAGGTCGTGTTCGCGGCCGAACTGCACCCGGCCATCGCGGCGAATCCCTATCTCGCCTTCCACGTGCGGGCCGAGGCGAGCGGCACGCTGGAGTTCGAATGGGTGGGGGACAACGGCTTCGCCCAGGTGGAGCAGCGCGCGCTGCAGGTCGCCTGATGCGGCGCGCGGCCGCGGTGCTCGCGCTCGTGCTCCTGGGCTGCGCGGCGCCGCCGGCGGCGGACACGCGCCGGTCCGGGTTCGAGGACATGGGGGCGTCCACGCAGGCCATGCAGCGCGACGACGCGCAGAACCCGGCGATGCTGTGGGTGCAGGACGGCGAGCAGCTGTGGACGCGCGGCGAGCGTTCCTGTGCCGCCTGCCACGGGGACCCGAAGGGCATGCGCGGGGTCGCGGCGCGCTACCCGGCCTGGGACGCGACGCTGCGCCGCCCCGTGGACCTCGCCACCCGCATCAACCTGTGCCGGCAGCGGCACCAGCAGCAGCCGGCGCTGCCGCCGGAGCACGGCGACCTGCTGGCACTCGAGGCTTTCCTGGCACTGCAATCGCGCGGCACGACGATCCGGCCGGACGAGGATGCGCGCCTGCAGACCTTCCTCGCGCGCGGCGAGGCGGCCTGGCGGCAGCGCATCGGGCAGCTGGAACTCTCGTGCGCGCAATGCCACGACGAGCGCGCCGGCGGCCGCCTGGGGCCCGCGCGCATCCCGCAAGGGCATGCCACGGGCTACCCCTTGTACCGGCTGGAATGGCAGTCGCTCGGCTCGCTGGGCCGGCGCATCCGCGGCTGCATGACCGGCGTGCGCGCCGAGCCGTTCGCGTACGGCAGCGTGGAGATGACCGAGCTGGAGCTCTACCTCGCGCGGCGAGCGATGGGGATGCCGTGGGAAGGGCCGGCGGTGCGGCCCTGAAAAGGGGATGGATCCCGGCTTGCGCCGGGATGACGGCGCAGTCGCGCCGTCACTTGCGCTGCGGCGGGACGTCCGTGCAGGTGCCGTGCGCGATCTCCGCCGCCATGCCGATGCTCTCGCCCAGCGTGGGGTGCGGATGGATGGTCTTGCCGATGTCGATCTCGTCGGCCCCCATCTCGATGGCCAGCGCCACCTCGCCGATCATGTCGCCGGCATGCGTGCCGACGATGCCGCCGCCGACGATGCGGTGCGTCTCGGCGTCGAACAGCAGCTTGGTGAAGCCCTCGTCGCGCGTGTTGGCGATGGCGCGGCCGGAAGCGGTCCACGGGAAGTGGCCCTTCTTGATCGCGATGCCCTGCTTCTTCGCCTCGTCCTCCGTGAGGCCCACCCACGCGACCTCGGGGTCCGTGTAGGCGACGCTCGGGATCACACGCGCGTTGAAGGCGCTCTTCTCGCCCGCAGCGGCTTCGGCCGCGACGTGCGCCTCGTGCACCGCCTTGTGGGCCAGCATGGGCTGGCCGACGATGTCGCCGATGGCGAAGATGTGCGGCACGTTCGTGCGCATCTGGATGTCCACCGGGATGAAGCCGCGGTCGCTGACGTTCACCCCGGCCTTCTCCGCACCGATCTTCTTGCCGTTGGGGCTGCGGCCGACGGCCTGCAGCACCAGGTCGTAGACCTGCGGCTCCTTGGGCGCCTGCTCGCCTTCGAAGCGCACCAGGATGCCGTCCTTGGTCGCCTCGGCCCCGACGGTCTTCGTCTTGAGCATGATGTTGTCGAAGCGCGGCGCGTTCATCTTCTGCCACACGCGCACCAGGTCGCGGTCCGCGCCCTGCATCAGGCCGTCCAGCATTTCCACCACGTCCAGGCGCGCGCCCAGCGTGGAGTACACCGTGCCCATCTCCAGGCCGATGATGCCGCCGCCGAGGATCAGCATGCGCTTCGGGTCCGTCGCGAGCTCCAGCGCGCCGGTGGAGTCCACCACGCGCGGGTCCTTGGGCATGAAGGGCAGCGACACGGCCTGCGAGCCGGCCGCGATGATCGCGTTCCGGAAGCGGATGACCTGCTTCTTGCCGGTCGTCTCGGAGCCGCTGCCCGAGGTCTCCTGCACTTCCAGGTGGTACGGATCGAGGAAGGTGCCGATGCCGCGCACGGTGGTCACCTTGCGCATCTTGGCCATCGCCGTGAGGCCCCCGGTGAGCTTGCCGACGACCTTGTCCTTGTGGGCCTTGAGCTTGGCGCGGTCCACGGTCGGCTTGCCGAAGCTGATGCCCAGGGCGTCCATGTGGCTCACCTCGTCCATCACCGCGGCCACGTGCAGCAGCGCCTTGGACGGGATGCAGCCCACGTTGAGGCAGACGCCGCCGAGGGTGGCGTAGCGCTCGACGATCACGGTCTTCATGCCGAGGTCGGCGGCGCGGAACGCGGCGGAATAGCCGCCGGGCCCGGCACCGAGGACCAGCATCTCGCATTCGAGGTCGACGCCGCCGGAGTAGGAGCCGGCGGGCAGCGGAGCGGCTGGCGCCGTCCCACCCTCACCCCTGCCCTCTCCCGCCCGGGCGGGAGAGGGAGAAGGAGAGGCTCCCTCTCCCCTCTGGGGAGAGGGCTGGGGCGAGGGGCTCGCGGCCGCGGCACCGGCAGCGGCTTCCACCACCAGCAGCACGGAGCCTTCGGAGACCTTGTCCCCCACCTTCACCTTCAGCTCCTTCACCACCCCCGCATGCGACGACGGAATCTCCATCGACGCCTTGTCGCTCTCCACCGTCACGAGGGACTGCTCCGCCTTGATCGTGTCGCCCGGCTTCACGAGCACTTCGATCACGGACACGCTTTCGAAGTCCCCGATGTCGGGGACTTTCACTTCCGCCTGGGGCATTGCCGCTCCTGCCGGGCCGCCCCAAAGGAGCGGCACGCCCCCTCGGGGGGCAGCGACGCGTCCCGCGTCGCGTGGGGGCTCATTTTCATTTTGCCTCTTTCGTCTTGACAGTGAAGATGTCGCAGGGCAGCTCGGAGTTGCGGTCGAACTCGCAACCCGCGGCGATGCCTGCTTCCGCGACTTCGCGCGCGGTCTTGGCCCGGGAATAGGCGGCGTGCATCGCGCCCAGCGCGAAGCTGCGCCCGGAGCCTATGCCCCAGAACTCCTTGAACTCGAAGACTTCGCGATAGCTGTACAGGCCGTAGATGCCGCTCGCGTTGGCGATCACCACGCTGAACTGGCTGGACTCGTAGGGGTCGCTGTCCTCTTCCTTCGTCTGCAGGAAGAAGTTGTCCTTCAGGTACGGGTGCAGCTTCGTGAACGTGTCGAAGACGTCGTCCTTGGAGGACAGCTTCAGGATCTCGCGCGGCATCGAGCCCATCGCCTTGCGCAGCACCGGGAAGTGCGCCACGGTGCCGGCCATGCCGATGTAGCTCGGGCCGTCGTCGGTCTCGACGCGGAAGATCTTGGTGTTGTCCTCGTAACGGTGCGCAAGGCGGGTGTCGCCGAAGGTGACCAGGGTATCGGCCGCGATTGCGATCTGTCCCGCTTTCTTCACCACCACAACAGTTGTCATCGAGTCTTTTTGGTTCTTAGAGAAGGACGCGGCGGAAGTCCGCCAGGATCTGTCCCAGGTAGGCGTTGAAGCGCGCCGCCGCCGCACCGTCGATCACGCGGTGGTCCCACGAGAGCGACAACGGCAGCATCAGCCTCGGCTGGAACTGCTTGCCGTCCCAGACCGGTTCGGTCTGGCTGCGGCAGACGCCAAGGATAGCGACTTCCGGTGCGTTGATGATCGGCGTGAAGTAACGACCGCCGATACCGCCGAGTGAAGAAATCGTGAAAGTCGCGCCCGACATGTCGGCCGGGCTCAGCTTGCCGTCGCGCGCCTTCTTCGCCAGCTCGGCCATTTCGACGCTGATCGCGAGCACGCCCTTCTTGTCCGCGTCCTTGATCACCGGGACCACCAGGCCGTTGGGCGTGTCCGCCGCGAAACCGATGTGCCAGTAGTTCTTGAGGACGAGCTCGTCGCCGTCGAGCGAACTGTTGAACTCGGGGAACTTCTTCAGCGCGGCGACGCAGGCCTTGATGAGGAAGGCCAGCATCGTCACCTTGACGCCCGACTTCTCGTTCTCCTTGTTGGTGGAGACGCGGAAGGCTTCGAGCTCCGTGATGTCCGCGTCGTCGTGGTTCGTGACGTGCGGGATCATCACCCAGTTGCGGTGCAGGTTGCCGGCGCTGATCTTCTTGATGCGCGGGCGCTCCTTGCGCTCGATCGGGCCGAACTTCGCGAAGTCCACCTTGGGCCAGGGAAGCAGGCCCAGCGCCTCGCCGCCGCCGCCCGCCGGCGCCTTGGCCGCGGCCGCCTTGGTGCGCACGTCGCCGGCCATCACCTGCTTGGTGAAGCCCTGGACGTCCTCCTGCGTGATCCGGCCCTTGGGACCCGTGCCCTTCACTTCCTCCAGCGGCACGCCGAGCTCGCGCGCGAACTTGCGCACCGAGGGCGATGCATGCGGGAGGTTGCCGGTGGGCGTGCCGGGCTCGTGCGGCGGCAGGGCCGCGGTCGGCGCGACGCGGTCGGACGGCGCTGCCGGAGCGGGCGCCGGACTTGCTTCCTCTCCCCTCTGGGGAGAGGGTTGGGGTGAGGGGCTCGCGGCCGGCGCCGCGCCCTGACCTTCCAGGATCGCGATCAGGTCACCGATGTTGACCTTGTCGCCGACCTTGACCTTCAGCTCCTTGAGCACGCCGGCGGCGGAGGACGGGATCTCCATCGACGCCTTGTCCGACTCGATGGTCAGCAGCGACTGCTCCTGCTTGATGGTGTCGCCGGGCTTGGCAAGCAGCTCGATGACGGCGACATCCTTGAAGTCGCCGATGTCGGGCACCTTCACCTCGATGGTCTTGCTCCCTCCCCCGCTGGGGGCGGGTTGGGGTGCGGGCGGCGCCGAAGGCGCGGGTGCTTGCGCCGGCGCGGACGCCTTCGCAGCCGCCGGCGCCGCGGCGGCAGCTGCTCCCGCCGCCTCCACGATCGCGATCACGGACCCTTCGGCCACCTTGTCGCCGATCTTGACCTTCAGTTCCTTCACGACGCCCGCCGTGGACGACGGGATCTCCATCGAAGCCTTGTCCGATTCGACGGTCAGCAGCGACTGCTCCTGCTTGATGGTGTCGCCGGGCTTGACCAGCAGTTCGATGACGGCGACCTCCGCGAAGTCCCCGATGTCGGGGACCTTGACTTCGACCAGAGCCATGTTTCTTGTTCTCCGTGGCCCGAGCGCGGGCCTTCTCGTTGTGGGGGAAGACGCGCGTCAGGCGTACAGGGGGTTGATCTTGTCGGCCTTGATGCCGTAGCGGTGGATGGCCTCGGCCACCTTCGCCACCGGCAGCGAGCCCTCTTCCGCCAGCGCCTTCAGGGCCGCGACGACGATGTAGTGGCGGTTGACCTCGAAGTGCTCGCGCAGCTTGCTGCGGAAGTCGCTGCGGCCGAAGCCGTCGGTGCCCAGCACCTTGTACGCGCGGCCCTTCGGGATGAAGGCGCGGATCTGGTCCACGTACTGCTTGATGTAGTCGGTGGACGCGACCACCGGGCCGCCATGCTTCTCGAGCTGCTGCGCCACGAACGGCACCTTCGGCGTGGCCGTCGGGTGCAGCATGTTGTGGCGCTCGCAATCCAGGCCGTCGCGCGCCAGCTCGTTGAAGCTGGGGCAGCTCCACACGTCGGCGTGCACGCCCCAGTCCTTCGCGAGCAGCTCCTGCGCGGCGATGGACTCGCGCAGGATCGTGCCGCTGCCCAGGAGCTGCACGCGCAGCTTGCCGGCGTCGCCGGGCTTGCACAGGTACATGCCCTTGACGATCTGCTCCTCGGTGCCGGCCTGCAGGCCGGGCATGGGGTAGTTCTCGTTCAGCAGGGTGATGTAGTAGAAGACGTTGTCCTGCTTCTCCACCATGCGCTTGAGGCCGTGCTGCATGATCACGGCGACCTCGTGCGCGAAGGTCGGGTCGTAGCTCACGCAGTTGGGGATCGTCTGCGCGATGATGTGGCTGTGGCCGTCCTCGTGCTGCAGGCCCTCGCCGTTGAGCGTCGTGCGCCCGGAGGTGCCGCCCAGCAGGAAGCCGCGCGCCTGCATGTCGCCCGCCGCCCAGCACAGGTCGCCCACGCGCTGCAGCCCGAACATCGAGTAGTAGATGTAGAACGGGATCATCACGCGGTTGCTGGTGCTGTACGACGTCGCCGCCGCGATCCAGCTGGCCATGCCGCCCGCCTCGTTGATGCCTTCCTGCAGGATCTGGCCGCTCACGTCTTCCTTGTAGTAGGAGACCTGGTCGCGGTCCTGCGGGGTGTACTTCTGGCCCTGGTGGTTGTAGATGCCGATCTGGCGGAACAGGCCTTCCATGCCGAAGGTGCGCGCCTCGTCGACGAGGATGGGCACCACGCGCGGGCCGAGCTCCTTGTCGCGCAGCAGCGCGGTCAGGAAGCGCACGTACGCCTGCGTCGTGGAGATCTCGCGGCCTTCCGCGGTGGGATCGGTGACCGCCTTGAACGCGTCGAGGCCCGGCACCTTCAGCTGCTCGTCGGCCTTCGCACGCCGCGACGGCAGGTAGCCGCCCAGCGCCTTGCGGCGGGCGTGCAGGTACTGCATCTCCGGCGTGTTGTCGTCCGGCTTGTAGAAGGGGATCTCGGCCAGCTTGTCGTCCGGGATCGGGATGTTGAAACGGTCGCGGAAGATGCGGATGTCGTCGTCACCCAGCTTCTTGGCCTGGTGCGCGATGTTGCGGCCTTCGCCGGCCTTGCCCATGCCGAAGCCCTTGACGGTCTTCACGAGCAGCACGGTCGGCTGGCCCTTGGTGTTCGCGGCGCGGTGGAAGGCCGCGTAGACCTTCTGCGGATCGTGGCCGCCGCGGTTGAGGCGCCAGATGTCCTCGTCGCTCATCTTGGAGACCATCTCCAGCAGCTTGGGGTCGCGGCCGAAGAAGTTCTTGCGGACGAAGGCGCCGTCGTTGGCCTTCATCGCCTGGTAGTCGCCGTCCAGCACTTCCATCATCACGCGGCGCAGGATGCCTTCCTTGTCGCGGGCGAGCAGCGGGTCCCAGTAGCTGCCCCAGATCAGCTTGATGACGTTCCAGCCGGCGCCGCGGAATTCGCCCTCGAGCTCCTGGATGATCTTGCCGTTGCCGCGCACCGGGCCGTCGAGGCGCTGCAGGTTGCAGTTGACGACGAAGATCAGGTTGTCGAGGCCTTCGCGCGCCGCCACGCCGATCGCGCCCAGCGATTCGACTTCGTCCATCTCGCCGTCGCCGAGGAAGGCCCAGACCTTGCGGCCCTCGGTGTTGGCGATGCCGCGGGCGTGCAGGTACTTGAGGAAGCGCGCCTGGTAGATGGCCATCAGCGGGCCGAGGCCCATCGACACCGTCGGGAACTGCCAGAAGTCCGGCATCAGCTTCGGGTGCGGGTAGCTGGAGAGGCCCTTGCCGTCGACTTCCTGGCGGAAGTTCAGCAACTGCTCCTCGCTGATGCGGCCTTCGAGGAAGGCACGGGCGTAGATGCCGGGGGCGCTGTGGCCCTGGATGTAGAGGCAGTCGCCGCCCTGCTCCGGCGTCTCGGCCTTCCAGAAGTGGTTGAAGCCCGCGCCGAGCATGGTCGCGAGCGAGGCGAAGGAGCTGATGTGGCCGCCGAGGTCGCCGCCGTCCTCGGGGTGCAGGCGGTTGGCCTTCACCACCATCGCCATCGCGTTCCAGCGCATGTAGGCCCGCAGGCGTTCCTCGACCTCGAGGTTGCCCGGGCAGCGCTCCTCGTCCTCGGGCTCGATGGTGTTGACGTAGCCGGTGGTGGCCGAGAACGGGAGGTCGATGCCTTCCTGGCGGGCCTGCTCGAGGAGCTGTTCGATCAGGAAATGCCCGCGTTCCTTGCCTTCGCTGGCGATGACGGCGGACAGGGCGTCCAGCCATTCACGGGTCTCCTGCGCGTCGGAATCGTTGGCGGCCGAACCGAACAGGTGCTCGGGCTGTGCGGACATGTTGTCTCCTTGGGGCGTTCGTGAATTTAGTACGGGCTCGCCGTACGCGGGCGGAGTGTCGCACAAAGAATGGTCGATTTCAAATCGTGCGCGCCCGTTTCATAATGCGAACTGGTGTCGGCGGCACCTTTGGCGCGGACGTTGCTCTCACGAAGGGGCCGCCCCTTAGACTTACGCTCCTCATGCATGACTCTCCCCCGTCGGAGCTGCACTCCGACGTCCCGATCCCGAACTGGTGGCGCCACTGGTGGCGGCGGCAGACGCCGACCCGCCAGGACCGCTACGCGATGCTCGCACCGCTGGCGGCGGTGCTGCTGTTCCTCGCCGCCATCGTGTCCGCGTTCTGGTACCTGCGGCTGGAGGAGATGGACCGCGAGCAGGAAGCGGTCAAGCGCGACGTCGAATACGCGCAGCAGCGCATGCGCCTGCGCCTGCTCGAGCGCCAGGAACAGCTGATGCGCATCGCGCGGGACATCTCCAACAAGGAGGTGGACGCCGAGGAATTCGTGGGCCGCGCCGAATCGATGATCGCGCAATACCCCGAGGTGCTGATGCTCACCTGGATCGACGAGCGCCGCCGCGTGACGGCGAGCTACGCCGCCCCCAGCCTCAGCACGCCGCAGGTCCGCACCAAGGGCGAGGTGCTGCGCCCGGGCGAGACGGAGACCATGTACAGCCTGGCGCGCGACCTGCAACAGCCGGTCTACTCGCAGCCCGTCGCCGGCCCCGACAGCGCCGGCCTGCTGCAGCTGCACGTGCCGCTCGCCGACCAGGGCAAGTTCGGCGGCGTGATCCTCGGCGAGTACTCGATCGACGGCCTCCTGCGCTACGGCGTGCCCGCAGAGATCTCCGCCAAGTACGCCGTCGCGCTCCTCGATGGCAAGGGCCGCGTGCTCGCGGGCACCTCGGTGCCGCCGCGCAACCCGGCCACCCAGCTGCTGCCCTGGGCGGCCCAGCCGAACGAATACGAGGTGCCGGTCTCCCCCGTCGGCAACGGCCTGATCGTGCGGGCGCAGGCCTACCGCACCGGGCTCGGCGTGATCGGCAGCGGCCTCTTCTGGCTGGTGGGCGCGCTGTCCGCGATGACGGCCTGGATGCTGATCGCGAACTGGCGCCACACGCGCCGGCGCGTGAAGGTGCAGCAGGCGCTGATGGCCGAGACCAACTTCCGCCGGGCGATGGAGAACTCCATGCTGACCGGCATGCGGGCGCTCGACATGAACGGCCGCATCACCTACGTGAACGCCGCGTTCTGCCAGATGACCGGCTGGAGCGAGGCGGAGCTGGTGGGCCGCACGCCGCCCTTCCCCTACTGGCCCGACGAAGACCGCGAGCTGCTCGCCGCCCGACTGGAGGACGAGCTCAATGGCCGCACCATCCAGGGCGGCTTCCAGGTCCGCGTGAAGCGCAAGGACGGCACGCTGTTCGACGCGCGCCTGTACGTGTCGCCGCTGGTCGATGCGCGCGGCCACCAGACCGGCTGGATGACGTCGATGACGGACATCACCGAGCCGACGCGCATCCGCGAGCAGCTGCAGGCCTCGCACGAACGCTTCACCACGGTGCTGGAGGCGCTGGATGCCTCGGTGTCCGTCGCGCCGCTGGGCAGCGAGGAACTGCTCTTCGCGAACAAGCTGTACCGCCTCTGGTTCGGCGGGCGCGCCGCCGGCCACCTGCAGATGGTGGTGCAGGCCGGCATGTCCGACGCACCGCACCCGAGCGACGAGCCGCTGGACGACGTCGACGCCTTCGTAGGCCTGCCGACCAACTCGCTCACCTCCGCCACTTCCGAGAACGCCGAGATCTTCGTCCCGGAACTCGGGAAGTGGCTCGAAGTGCGCTCGCGCTACCTGAACTGGGTGGACGGCCGCCTCGCGCAGATGGTGATCGCCACGGACATCACCTCGCGGCGCAACGCGGAGGAACAGGCGGCGCTGCAGGCCGAACGCGCGCAGTCCGCCAGCCGCCTGATCACGATGGGCGAGATGGCGTCCTCGGTGGCGCACGAACTGAACCAGCCGCTCACCGCCATCACCAACTACTGCAACGGCCTCGTCTCGCGCATCCGCAGCAAGCAGATCAGCGACGAGGACATGCTCGCCGCCCTGGACAAGACCTCGCGCCAGGCGCAGCGCGCGGGCCAGATCATCCAGCGCATCCGCAGCTTCGTGAAGCGCAGCGAGCCGAACCGCACGCCCTCGGACGTGAGCGCGATCGTGAGCGAGGCGCTGGAACTCGCCGAGATCGAGCTGCGCCGCCGCAACGTGCGCATGTCCCATTATGTCGCCGCGCGCCTGCCGGAGCTGCTGGTGGACCCGATCCTGATCGAGCAGGTGCTGGTGAACCTCCTGCGCAATGCGGCCGAATCCGTGGAGAAGGCCGAGCGCCCGCCGGGCCGGCGCAGCGTGGAACTGCGCGTCATCCCGAAGCAGGTGCACGAGCAGCCGGTCGTGGAATTCGCCGTCACCGATTCCGGCGAAGGCCTCGCGCCGGAAGTGATGGAGCGTTTGTACGAAGCCTTCTTCTCCACCAAGCCCGAAGGCATGGGCATCGGCCTGAACCTGTGTCGCTCCATCGTGGAGTCGCACCAGGGAAGGATGCAGGCGGAGAACATCTACAATGGCGCCGAAGTCGCGGGGTGCCGGTTCTCCTTCTGGATTCCGGTCTCCGGGTCTGGCAGTCCCACAATAGGTAAGGATGCGGGGGTGACGACAGCATGAGCCTGATTCCCAAGAAGGGCACCGTGTACGTGGTGGACGACGACGAAGCCGTCCGCGATTCCCTCCAATGGCTGCTCGAAGGCAAGGACTACCGGGTCCGCTGCTTCGACTCCGCGGAATCCTTCCTGGCCCGCTACGACCCCCGCGAGGTCGCCTGCCTGATCGCCGACATCCGCATGGGCGGCATGACCGGCCTCGAGCTGCAGGACCGCCTGGTCGAACGCAAGTCCCCCCTGCCCGTCGTTTTCATCACCGGCCACGGCGACGTGCCGATGGCCGTGAACACGATGAAGAAGGGCGCGATGGACTTCATCCAGAAGCCTTTCAAGGAAGACGAGCTCGTGAGCCTCGTCGAGCGCATGCTGGAGCGGGCCAAGGACACCTTCGCCGAATACCAGAGCGCCGCCAGCCGGGACGCCCTGCTCTCCAAGCTGACCTCGCGGGAGGCCCAGGTGCTGGAACGCATCGTGGCCGGCCGCCTGAACAAGCAGATCGCCGACGACCTGGGCATCAGCATCAAGACGGTGGAGGCGCACCGCGCCAACATCATGGAAAAGCTGAACGCCAACACGGTGGCCGACCTGCTGAAGATCGCGCTCGGACAAACGCCGCCGAAAGCCTGAACTCGAAAACCTCTGAACGCAGAGGTCGCAAAGGTTGCGCAGAGGTCGCAGAGAACATCCACCAAGGGTTTTCTCTGCGACCTCTGCGCTTCCTCTGCGACCTCTGCGTTCCAAAACCTCGTGAACCCATGACCGCCCAGATCATCGACGGCAACGCGCTGGCCAGGAAAGTGCGCGAAGAAGTCGCCGGCCGCACGCAGGCGCTGAAGGCGAAAGGCGTCCAGCCGCACCTCGCCATCCTCCTCGTGGGCGAAGACCCCGCCAGCCAGGTGTACGTGAAGCACAAGGTCGCCGACAGCGAGCAGACCGGCCTGAAGGCCACGCTGGAGCGCCATCCCGCGACGATGTCCGAGGCCGACCTGCTCGCCCGCGTGAAGGCGCTGAACGAAGACCCGTCGGTGCACGGCATCCTCGTGCAGCTGCCCCTGCCGAAGCACATGGACAGCCACCGCGTGATCGAGACCATCTCGCCCGCCAAGGACGTCGACGGCTTCCACGTGGCGAGCGCCGGCGCGCTGATGGTGGGGCAGCCGGGTTTCTGGCCTTGCACGCCCTACGGCTGCCTGAAGATGCTCGATTCCATCGGCTACGACCTGAAGGGCAAGCACGCCGTGGTCATCGGCCGCAGCAACATCGTCGGCAAGCCCATGGCCATGATGCTGCTCGGGCGCGATGCGACCGTCACCATCTGCCACAGCCGTACGAAGGACCTCGCCGCCTTCACCCGCCAGGCCGACGTCGTGGTCGCCGCCGTCGGCAAGCGCGACGTGCTGACCCGCGACATGGTCAAGCCTGGCGCGGTGGTGATCGACGTCGGCATGAACCGCAACGACGAAGGCAAGCTCTGCGGCGACGTCGACTTCGCCGGCGTGCAGCAAGTCGCGGGCTGGATCACGCCGGTGCCGGGCGGCGTCGGCCCCATGACGCGGGCGATGCTGCTGGCGAACACGATCGAGGCGGCGGAGCGGGCCGCCGGCTAGCGCGGGGCGGCGAGCGGCCAGAAGGTCCAGCCCTCGCCCTCGAATTCGTCCTCGTCCAGCTCCAGCGGCCAGGCGCTGCCGGGCTCTTCCGCGGGCGGCCCCGGCTCTGCCTTGGGGCGGGCGGGCGCCGGGGCGGCGACCTCCGGGCGCGCGACTTCCGTGGACGGCACGCCGGAGCTCGCGAGCACCGCGGCCCAGGCCAGTTTCTGCATCACGTTCATCGCGGTCCCCCGGAAGCTTTCGACTTGCCTCCAAGGTAAGCCCCGGCGCATGAACCCCTCCTGAACGGCCGCGCGCTTATCGCCGCCATCGGGATTCGCAATCCCGCCCACCCCTTGATGGGGCGCGTGCTGCCGCAAAATGGGTCCTTATGAGCAACCCCCTCCTCGATTTCAAGGACCTTCCCCTGTTCGACCAGGTGCGGCCGGAGCACGTCGCCCCCGCGATGGACGAACTGCTGGGCCAGGCCGACCAGGCCCTGGCCGCCGTCACCGCGCCCGACTTCCCGGCCGACTGGAACGCGATCGCCAAGGTGCTGGACGTCGCCACCGAGCGCCTCGGGCGGGCCTGGGGCATGGTGGGACACCTGAACGCGGTGGCGGACACCCCCGAGCTGCGGGCCGCGTACAACGAGGCCCTGCCGCGCGTCACCGAGTTCTGGACCCGCCTCGGCGCCGACGAGAAGCTCTACGCCAAGTACAAGGCCATCGCCCCGGCGAAGCTCACGCCCGAACAGCGCCAGGCGCACAAGAACGCGCTGCGCAACTTCACGCTGTCCGGCGCGGAACTGACGGGCGCCGCCAAGGAGCGCTTCGCGCAGATCCAGGAGCGGCAGGCGGAGCTGAGCCAGAAGTTCAGCGAGAACGCGCTCGATGCCACCGATGCCTTCGCCTACTACGCCGCCCCGGAAGAACTCGATGGCGTCCCGCCCGACGTGGTGCAGGCCGCGCGCGCGGCCGCCGAAGCGGAAGGCAAGCCGGGCTACAAGCTCACGCTGAAGATGCCCAGCTACCTGCCGGTCATGCAGTTCGGCCACAACCGCACGCTGCGCGAGCGGCTGTACCGCGCCTACGTCACCCGCGCCAGCGACCAGGGCGACCCGCAATTCGACAACAGCGCGCTGGTCCGCGAGATCCTCGCCCTGCGCCAGGAGGAAGCCAGGCTCCTCGGCTACCGCAACTTCGCGGAAGTGTCCGTCGTGCCCAAGATGGCGGATTCGCCCGAGCAGGTGGTCCGCTTCCTGCGGGACCTCGCCAACCGCGCCCGTCCCTACGCGCTGAAGGACGTCGAGGACATGCGCAGGTTCGCGGCCGACCAGCTGGGCATCGCGGACCCGCAGGCCTGGGACTGGTCGTACATCGCCGAGAAGCTGAAGGAGGAGCGCTATTCCTTCAGCGAGCAGGAGGTCAAGCAGTACTTCACGGCGCCCAAGGTGCTCGCCGGCCTGTTCAAGATCGTCGAGACGCTGTTCGAGGTGGAGATCCGCAAGGACTACGCGCCCGCGTGGAACCCCGGCGTGGAGTTCTACCGCATCGAGCGCGGCGGCGAGCTGGTGGGCCAGTTCTACCTGGATCCTTCGGCGCGCACCGGCAAGCGCGGTGGCGCCTGGATGGACGACGTGCGCGCCCGCTGGCTGCGCCCCGACGACGGCCGCCTGCAGACGCCGATCGCGCACCTCGTGTGCAACTTCGCCGAAGGCGTGGACGGCAAGCCCGCCCTGCTCACGCACGACGACGTCATCACCCTCTTCCACGAGTCCGGGCACGGCCTGCACCACATGCTCACGCGCGTGAACGAGCGCGACGTGTCGGGCATCAGCGGGGTCGAGTGGGACGCCGTGGAGCTCCCCAGCCAGTTCATGGAGAACTTCTGCTGGGAATGGGGCGTGCTGAAGCACATGACCGCCCACGTGGAGACGGGCGAGCCCCTGCCGCGCGAGCTGTTCGACAAGATGATCGCGGCGAAGAATTTCCAGAGCGGGCTGGCGACGCTGCGCCAGATCGAGTTCGCCCTGTTCGACATGCTGTTGCATTCTGAACACGATCCGGCCGCGGATTTCATGCCTCTTTTGCAACAAGTCCGCAACGAGGTCTCGGTGCTGCAGCCGCCGCCGTTCAACCGCATGGCGCACACGTTCAGCCACATCTTCGCGGGCGGCTACGCGGCGGGCTACTACAGCTACAAGTGGGCCGAGGTGCTCAGTGCCGACGCGTACGCCGCCTTCGAGGAGACGGCGGGCGACGACGGCATGCCCAGCGTCCAGACGGGGCGCAAGTACCGGCAGGCGATCCTGGAAGCGGGGGGCAGCCGGCCGGCGATGGACTCCTTCAAGGCCTTCCGCGGCCGGGAGCCCACCCTCGACGCCTTGTTGCGCCACCAGGGAATGGCCTGAGAGAATCCCCCAAACACCAGATTGGGGGAACACCGATGCCGACTTTCCGCACCGCGGCCCTTGCCGCGCTCTACGCCGCCACCGCCCTCGCCGCGGCCACGGCCCAGGCGCAGGTCTATCGCTCCGTCGGGCCCGACGGGAAGGTGACGTTCACGGACCGCCCGCCGGTCGACGGCAAGGCCACCCCCGCGGCGACGCTCCCCCTCGGGGGCGGCGCCGCCGCGAACCTCCCGGCCGAAGTGCGCCGGGCCGCGGGCCAGTACCCCGTGACCCTGTATTCCAGCAGCGACTGCGGCCCGTGCGACCAGGCGCGCGCCATGCTGCAGCGGCGCGGCATCCCGTTCTCGGAAAAGACCATCAACACCCCGCAGGACGCCGCCGCGCTGCAGCGGGTGTCGGGCGGCAACAGCCTGCCTTTCGCCACGATCGGTGGCCAGCACCTGAACGGCTTCGCCGAAGGCGAGTGGTCGCAGTTCCTCGACGCCGCGGGCTATCCCAAGACCTCGCAGCTGCCGGCCAGCTACCGCAACCCGCCGGCCACGCCGCTGGTCGCGGTGCAGCTCCCGCCCCCGCAGGCCCCCGCTGCGCCGCAGGGAGGCTCCGCGCAGGCCGCCCCGGCACCGGCACCCGCCCCGGCGGAGTCGACCGGCTCGAACCCCGCCGGCATCCGCTTCTAGAAGTCCAGCGTCTCCACGCCGCGGCTCGTGCCCAGCAGGCACACCGCGGCTTTTTGCTGCGCGAACACGCCCACGTCCACCACGCCGGGCCACGCCTTCACGTCGCGCTCGAAGGCGAGCGGCTCGCGGATCTGCAACCCCGTGACGTCCAGGATGTGCTGCCCGTTGTCGGTCACCAGCGGCTGGCCGTCCTTCAGGCGCACCTTCGCGACACCCCCCATCGCCTGGAACTGCCGCACGATGCGCTGCGTCGCCATGGGCACCACTTCCACCGGCAGCGGGAAACGCCCGAGCACCTCCACGCGCTTGGATTCGTCGGCGATGCACACGAAGCGGCGTGACTGCGCCGCGACGATCTTCTCGCGCGTGAGGGCCGCGCCGCCGCCCTTGACCATGTAGCCGCGGCCGTCGATCTCGTCGGCCCCGTCGATGTAGACCGCGAGTTCCCCGACCTCGTTGGCGTCGAACACGCGGATGCCCAGCGCGCGCAGCCGCTCGGTGGAAGCGTTGGAGCTCGAGACGGCGCCCGGCACCCGGTCCTTCATCGTCGCCAGCGCATCGATGAACTTGTTGACGGTGGAACCCGTCCCCACGCCCACCACTTCGCCGGGCACGACGTACTTCAACGCCGCCTGGCCCACCAATGCCTTGAGTTCATCCTGCGTCACGCGACAATCCCCGGTTTTGACCTGAAGCCGGAATTATCGGATGCCGCTCCTGCCCTACCCGCTCGCCCGCCCCTTCCTTTTCGGCATGGACCCGGAAACCGCCCACGAGCTGACGCTGGGCACGCTCGCGCGCGCGCAGGGCACGCCGCTGCGCTGGGCCTGGTGCAACGGCTTCGTGCCCGACCCCATCGAGCTCGCCGGGCTGCGCTTTCCCAACCGCATCGGCCTCGCCGCGGGGCTGGACAAGAACGCCCGCTGCATCGACGCGCTCGGCGGCATGGGCTTCGGCTTCGTCGAGGTGGGCACGGTCACGCCGCGCGCCCAGCCGGGCAACCCGCGGCCGCGCATGTTCCGCCTGCCCGAAGCCAATGCCCTCATCAATCGCCTGGGCTTCAACAACGAAGGGCTGGACGCCTTCATCGCCAACGTGCAGCGTTCGCGCTTCCGGCAGCAGGGCCGGCTGCTGGGCCTCAACATCGGCAAGAACGCGGCCACGCCGATCGAGCACGCGACGGACGACTACCTCGCCTGCCTCGCGGGCGTGTACCCGCACGCCGACTACGTGACGGTGAACATCTCCAGCCCCAACACCAAGAACCTGCGCGCGCTGCAGAGCGACGAAGCGCTGGACGCGCTGCTCGGCGCGATCGCGGCGCGCCGGGGCGAGCTCGCGGGACAGCATGGCCGCCGCGTGCCGATCTTCGTGAAGATCGCGCCCGACCTCGATGCGGCCCAGGTCGACGTGATCGCCGCCACCCTGCGCCGCCACGGCATGGACGGCGTGATCGCCACCAACACCACGGTGGCGCGCGACAAGGTGGCGGGCCTGGCGCATGCGGAGGAAGCAGGCGGCCTGAGCGGCGGGCCGCTTCTGGAAGCGAGCAACCGGGTGATCGCGCAGCTGCGCGCGGCGCTGGGCGCCGGGTTCCCCATCATCGGCGTCGGCGGGGTGTTGAGTGCGCAGGATGCGCTCTCGAAGCTGCAGGCGGGGGCGGACGTGGTGCAGATCTACACGGGGCTGATCTATCGCGGGCCGGCGCTGGTCGACGAGATCGCGCGCGCGTTCAAGGCGCAGCGGGCGTGAGCGCCGCTCGGTGGGGTTCGCTGTCGCTCACCTTCCGCGGCGTTCGCCGCGCCACCCTACAGGGCCCAGCGGCCCGTCGCAATTCCAACGCGAAGCGCGCCAGCGCTCGTAGGGTGGCGGCGCGCCAGCGCCGGCAGGTGAGCGCAGCGAACCCCACCGATCAAAGCATCTCCAAGACCTCTTCCGCGATCGCCAGCGCACTCGTCAACCCCGGCGACTCGATCCCGAAAAGGTTCACCAGCCCCGGCACGCCGTGCAGCGCGGGCCCATCGATGCGGAAGTCCGGCGCCTTCTCGTGCGGGCCGTGGATCTTGGGGCGCACGCCGCTGTAGCTGGGCGCCAGCGCGCCATCGGGCAGGCCGGGCCAGTAGCGCCGCACCTCCGCGTAGAAGCCTTCGGCCCGCGCGGGGTCGACCCGGTAGTCGATCGCCTCCGGCGTCGCGACGTCCAGCCACTCGATGTCGGGCCCGAACTTCGCCTGCCCGCCGAGGTCCAGCGTCAGGTGCGTCCCGAGGTGCGCATCCGCCGGCGCGGGGTAGATCAGGTGCGTGAAAGGAGCGCGCCCGCCCAGGGCGTAGTAGTTGCCCTTGGCGAACCATTCGCGCGGCACGAAGCGCGCATCCAGGCCTTCGAAGCGACGCGCCAGCCCGCAGGCATGGAGCGACGCGGAATTCACCAGCACGTCGCAGGCGAGCTCGCTGCCGTCGGCGAAGCGCAGCACGTGCGGCGCACCGAGCGTGGCGGACTCCACCTGCGTCGCGAGCGCCACCATGCCGCCCGCGCGCTCCAGGTCGCCCTGCAAGGCCAGCATGAAGCCGTGGCTGTCGACGATGCCGGTGCTCGGCGAATGCAGCGCCGCGATGCAGCGCAAGGCAGGCTCCAGCGCCCGCGCCTGCGCGCCTTCGAGGAACTCCACCGGGACGCCATTCGCAAGCGCGCGATCCTGCAGGACCCGCAGCGCCCGCACCTCGTCCTCGTCGTTCGCCACCGTGAGCTTGCCGCAGCGGCGGTGCTCCACGCCGTGCGAGGCGCACAGCGCGTACAGCAGTTCCTTGCCGCGCACGCACAACCGGGCCTTCAGCGAGCCTGGTGCGTAGTAGAGGCCGGCGTGGATCACCTCGCTGTTGCGCGAGCTGACGCCCTGCCCGATCCCGGGCTGCGCCTCCACGACGATGGTCTCGCGCCCGGCTTGCGCGAGCGCGCGCGCCACCGCCAGGCCCACGGCCCCGGCGCCGATCACGACCGCCGCGACGCGGTCCATCAGGCGAGCGTCCGCGGATCCGTCGCCAGCAGCCGTTCGACGAGCTGCTGCAGGTGCCCGCGCAGGCGCGCGAACCCGGCATTGCGCTCCAGCGTCGCCTCGTCCATGTACAGCTTGCGGTTCACTTCCACCTGGATGCTGTGGCGATGGCTGGCGGGATCGCCGTTGCGCCGCACGAGCTCGACGCCCTTGTACGGGTGGTTGTAGGCCACGTCGTAGCCGAAGCCGCGCAGCGTGTCGCAAACGAGCTGCGACAGCGCGGGCGACGCCGTGCTGCCGTCGCGGTCGCCGATGACGAAATCCGCGTGCACGAGGCCGGGGAACTCCGTCGCGTAGGTCGCCGCGACCGCGGGCATGGAATGGCAGTTCAGGTGGATGCTGTAGCCGTGGCGCGCGTGCGCGTCGGCAATCGCGCGCGAGACGGCCTCGTGGTAAGGGCGCCAGCAGCGCTCGATCCGCTGGCGTACTTCGGCGGACGAGAGCTGGCGCGCATAGATCGGCACCCCATCGTCCGTCATGCGCCAGATCAGGCCCTTGCCGAGCCGCACCTTGGCGAGCGCGGCGGGGGTGGTCTCCACCGCGTCGGACCACCCGTCCTCGATCATTTCGACGTCGATCTCGGTGGCATTGCGGTTGACGTCGATGTAGCTGCGCGGAAAGAGTGCCTCGATCCAGGCGATGCCCAGCGCAGGGGCGAAGTCGTAGAGCTTCTCGACGTGGGTATCTTCAGCCTGCCGGAGGACGGCGAGCTCGCAGGCGTGGCGGAAATCGGCGGGATAGGCAACGCCGCTGTGCGGCGAATCGAGCACCAGCGGTGCGCTGCCCGGCAAGTGGCGGATCAGCGTGGAGGACATCCCGCCATTGTCGCCGAGGCGGAGGTGCCGGCAGGCACCTCCGGCTGCCAGGATCAGCCGCCCTGCGCCGGCGCGGCCGCGCGCACTTCGCCGGGCTCCGGCTCGGCGCCCTTCGCGACGGTGGTCACCGGCGCGGCCGTCGACAGCCGCTCGCGCATGCCCGCGAAATTGCGCATCGACTGCAGGTGCGCGAAGATCAGCTCCAGCTCGTCGGACTTCAGCAGCTCCGCGACCTTGTCCGAAGCCAGCGTCTTCAGCCGGGCGCGGTCGACGGCCATGAAGCCGCCCAGCGCGATGCGCTCGCCGGAGGCCAGGCTGATCTGCGCGCGCATCGGCTCCAGCAGGTTCAGCTCCTTCAGCTTGCGGCAGAAGGCCTGGGTGCGCTGCGACTCCACCTGGTACTGCTGCAGGAACTTCAGCACGTTCTGCGTGTACTGCGAAGGCTTCTCGGTCTTGGCGTCGTACAGCGGCTGGCCGCGGCCGTCCTGGTTGAAGCCGGTGTACGACTCGTCGATGCAGAGCGTGAAGGTCTTGCCCTCGTCACGGCTGGAGAAGACGAAGGGATAGCGCCGCAGGAAGGCCGGCACGTAGCGCGCCTTCCAGCCGCCGTCGTCGGCCAGGTACAGGTTCTCCTCCTCGCGCACGCCGAGCAGCACCGCGGGGGTGACCACGTCGCCGGTGCCCGCGAAGATGATCACGTACTCCGCGGCCGCGGCCGGGAACTCCACGGCGGCGAGCGGCACGGAGTTGACGTTGCGGCTGAAGCCGAAATCGGCGCCGACGTCCACGGACCACTTGCCGTGGCGCCCGTTGGACACGGGGACGGCGGATTCGTAGATCATGAGTTGCTTGGCCATGCGTTTTCTCCGTTGGGGACTACCAGAAGGGATCTCACTCGCTCGTTCGGGGCGCGGAGCCGTGCTTGTAACGTGCCGCCAGCGCGCGTGCAAGCCCCCCTGCTTGCGGCGCCGCCGTTCAGGCCGCGCCGAATTCGCGCCGCAACAGCTTCGCGCCCTCCACCATCGCGACCAGCTTGCCCCAGGCCACGTCGCGCGGCAGGTACTTCATGCCGCAGTCCGGCGCCAGGATCACCTGCTCCGGCTTGACGTGTTCGAGCGCGCGGCGGATGCGGTCGGCCACCACCTGCGGCGTCTCGACTTCCATGTCGTTCAGGTCCAGGCAGCCCACGAGCACCTGCTTGCCCCCGAGCTCGCGCAGCACGCGCGTGTCCAGGTGCGATTGCGCGGTCTCGATGGACACCTGCCGGCACTTGCACCCCGCAAGCTCCGGCAGGAAGGAATAGCCGCTGGGCCGCGCGTGGATCACCGCCGCATAGCCGAAGCAGATGTGCACGCACGTGGTGCCCTCCACGCCCTCAAGCGCGCGGTTCAGGGCCTGCAGCCCGTACTGGCGCGCCTTCTCGGGGCGTGCCTGCATGTAGGGTTCGTCGATCTGCACCACGTCCGCGCCGGAGGCGAAGAGGTCCTGGATCTCCTCGTTGACGGCCGCAGCGTAGTCCATCGCGGCTTCCTCCTCCGACCCGTAGAAGTCGTTCTGCGCCTGCTGCAGCATCGTGAACGGGCCGGGCACGGTGATCTTGGTCTTGCGGTCCGTGTGCGCCTTGAGGAACAGCAGGTCGTCGACCTCGACCGCCCGCTTGCGGCGGATCCTGCCGACGATGCGCGGCACGGGATTGGGATGGCCGGAGCGGTCCAGCGCGGTGCCGGGGTTGTCCAGGTCCACGCCTTCGAGGGCGGTCGCGAAGCGGTTGGAATAGCTCTCGCGCCGGATCTCGCCGTCCGACACGATGTCGAGCCCGGCCTCTTCCTGCGCGCGGATCGCCACGATGGTCGCGTCGTCCTGCGCTTCGGCCAGGAAAGGCTCCGGGATGCGCCACAGCTCGCGCGCCCGCACGCGGGGCGGGAAGCGTCCCGCCAGCTTGGCGCGGTCGATCAGCCACTCGGGCTGGGGGTAGCTGCCGACGATCGTGGTGGGAAACAGCATGCGGGCTCCTGGGGATGGAGCGATCAATCTCGCACGCGCGGCCCGGGCGGGCAACAGGGTTCGAACTAGTGCACGCTGCGGCGGCGTGCGGCATAGCCCCCGCCGAAACCGAGCAGCGCCGCCGCGGCCCAGAAGAGCGGCAGCATGCCGACGGCCGTGCCGAAGGCTCCGAACGCAAGCGGCAGGAGCGTCTGGCCGAGGCTCGTGATGGCCGCGCGCAGGCCGACGGCCTCGCCCGTGCGCTCGGGCGGCGCGGTGACGTGCAGCAGGCTCATGACGACCGGCTGCCCGCAGCCGAGCACCGCGCCGAGCGCGACCGCCAGGGGCAACATCGTGCCGACCGTGGTGCAGAAGGGAAAGGCGAAGTAGCCGATGCCCGCCAGCACCAGCGCACTGCCGATCAGGCGCCACTCGGGGACGCGGCGCATGATCCAGGGCAGCGCGACGCGCACGACGGCGCTGCCCACGCCGAAGCCGCCGGCGACGATGCCGATGGCTGTGGCCGACAGTCCGCTGCGCGCGCCGTGCAGCGGGACCAGGAAGGTGAACAGGTCCCAGCCCGCGGAGACCATGGCGCTCACGACCAGCACGGCACGCAAGGGGGGCAGCCGCAGGAGGTCGGCCACGCCGCGGGAAGGCTGCCCGGACGAGGGCTCCACCGCTGCACGCACGACGATGGGCGCGCGCCACAGCAGCGCGGAACAACCCACCGGGATCAAGGCAAGCAGCGCGAAGGCGAGGCGGAAGCCCACGGCATCGATGGCCACGCCCGCGATCATCGGCCCCGCGAGCGCCGACAGCGAGAAGCCCACCGCCATGAGGCCGAAAGCACGCGTGCGCCCCGCCGCGCCCGCCAGGTGGCCGATGGCGTTGTTGACCGCCACGTGCGCGAAGGTGAACGCGGTGCCGACCAGCAGGCTGGCGATGCCGAGCCCGACGAGCGAGGGCAGCGCCGCCGCGACGCACTCTCCTGCCACGAGGCCGGCGAGGCCCAGGCCCGTCGGCATCACCCACCCCGTGCGATCCACCCACCGGCCCACCGGCACGGCGACGAAGGTCGGCACCAGCATCAACAGGCTCATGAGCAGGCCCACCATCACCGGCGTGGCGTGCAGTTGCAGCGCTTGCAGGGAGATCGCGAGGCGGGCGCCACCGAAGCTGGCATGGCCGAGCGCCAGCAGCAGGATCAGGCGCAGGGGAGAAGAGGATGCAGGAATGGCGCGAAGCGGCGCGCGGCCGCGCAAGGAAAGACCAACCGGTCGATGGTAACCGCGCTCGCGCCGTGCGTCGTCGGTGGCCTACACAAGCTTCGTCCCTTTGGCCCGGCTCCGAAGAGTGCCCATGGGTAGAGTGCCCCCAAGGACGAAACCCATGAGCCCCCAGCGCAAGAGAAACTTCCGCGTCGCCGCCCTGCTGGCCGCCCTCGTGGCCGCCGGCGCGCTGCTGCCTCTGGCCTACAGGAACCACGTCGCCGTTGCGCCGGCGCCGTCGACGCAGGTGGCCACGGCCCCTGCACCCGCTGCCCCGCCCGCGCCCGCCGAGGGCGAAGAGACGGCGCCGCCGCCCGCCCCGCCCGGTGCCGAAGTGGTGCCGCCGGAAGAGTCGGAGAGCGACCGCGGCCCGGCCGCCGCTTCGCCGGCAGGACCCACGCTTTCCTACGGCCGCGCCGCCGGCCTGCACCTCACGCCCGACCCGCTGAAGCTCAATTCCAGCGCCGCCCTGCTGGTGGACCAGGACAGCGGCGAAGTGCTGATGCGCAAGAACGACCAGGTCGTGCTGCCGATGGCGTCGCTCACGAAGCTGATGACCACCCTCCTGGTGCTCGAAGCGAAGCAGCCGATGGACGAGGTCCTCACCATCACCGAGGAAGACGTCGACAAGGAACGCCACAGCCGCTCGCGGCTGCGGGTGGGCACGCAGCTCACGCGGGAGGAGGCCCTGCATCTCGCGCTGATGTCCAGCGAGAACCGCGCCGCCCATGCACTGGGGCGCGCCTACCCGGGTGGCCTGCCCAGGCTGGTGGAGGCGATGAACGCCAAGGCGAAGCAGCTGGGGATGAAGGACACCACGTACGTGGACCCGACGGGCCTGTCCAACCGGAACCAGTCCACGGCGCGGGACCTCGCGGTGCTCGTGCGCACGGCGTCGCAGAACCCCACGATGCGCGAGTTCTCGACGACGCCTTCGCACGTGGCCACGCTCGGCAGCCGCACGCTGCAGTACATCAACTCCAACCGGCTGGTGCGCAACCAGCGCGCCGGCTGGGACATCGAGCTGCAGAAGACGGGCTACATCGTCGAGGCGGGCCGGTGCCTCACCATGCTCACCGACGTCGGCGGCCGCAACCTCATCATGGTGCTGCTCGACTCCGACAGCAACGGCGCCCGCCTGGGCGATGCCGAGCGCATGCGGCGCTGGGTCGTGGCGAAGCTGGGCCTGCCGGACACGGTGGCGCGCGCGCGCGAAGACGCAGCGCCGCGCAAGGTCGCTGCGTCCAAGAAGAAGGCGGCGGAGTCCGATCGCAAGGTGGCGAAGAAGTCCGCGAGCAAGAAGACGGCGGGCAAGACCGCCGTCGCCAAGGGCAAGGACGACGGCAAGCGCAAGGCGGTCGCCCGCACGAAGGCGGAGAAGGACAGCGACACGAAACAGGCGAAGAAGGAAGGCGGTCGCGTCAAGCAGACGTTTGCTGCAGCGCGGGACGGGGACAAGAGCTAGGAAAATTCCCTAAAGGAAATCCCGGCTTCCCGTCGGGCTGGCCCTGCTCGACACTCCGCCCGCGAGCGCACGCCCAAGCAGGTCAGGCGCCGCGGGAGAAGCCATGATTCCTGTCAAGACCGCCCTGGGCCAGCAGGTCCTGAAGGACCGTTCGGTCGAACTCACCTTGCGGCAGCGTGCCGCCCTGATCGTCATCGACGGCAAGCGCAGCATCGCCGACGTGCTGCAGCAGGCCGGCGTGCAGCCCGAGGACGTCAGCCGCCTGCTGGAACTGCAGCTGATCGAAGGCATGCCCGCCCCCGGCAGCGTCCCGCAGGTGCCCGGCCCCGCTGTCACGCCGCAACAACGCTACGCCGCCGCTTATCCGATCGCGGCCCGGCTCACGGCCGGCCTCGGCCTGCGCGGCGCCCGCCTGAACATCGCCGTGGAAGGCGCGACGTGCTACGACGAGCTCGTGGCGATCGCCGGCAAGATCCGCGAAGCGGTGGGAACCGAAAAGTTCGCACCGCTCGCGGCGGCCCTGCAACTGCGTTAACCCATCCGGATCGGCACGAAGATCCGGTCGTCGCCGCGCTGGATCAGCAGCGCCACGGACTTCTGCGACTTCTCCACCGCCGCCTTCACCTGGTCGACGGTCGTCACGGGCGTTCCGTTGACGGCCAGCACGATGTCCCCGGGCTCCACGCCCGCGGCTTCGGCCGGGCCGGCCACGTCTTCCACCACCACGCCGGCGCGGACGCCGGCCTCCTGGCGCTCCTGCGGCTCCAGCGGGCGCAGCGCGAGGCCGAGGCGGCCGCCCTGCTCGTTCTCGATCGCCGCCGCGGCCGTGGCCTTGTCGTTGCTGCGCGTGAGTTCGGCGGTGAGCTGCAGCTTCTTGCCGCCGCGCCAAACGTCCAGCGCCAGGCGCTGCCCCGGCTGCGACAGGCCCACGATGGCGGGCAGGTCGCCGGAAGCCACGATGGGCTTGCCGTTGGCGGCACGGATCACGTCACCGGGCTTGAGGCCCGCGCGGTCGGCGGCACTGCCCTTCTCCACGTTCGCCACCAGCGCGCCCTCGGGGCGGTCGAGGCCGAAGGAATCGGCGAGGCTCTGGTTCACCTCCTGCACCGCGACGCCGAGGCGTGCGTGTTCCACCTTGCCGTGGGCGACGATCTCGTCCTTGATCTTGTTCGCCAGGTCGATGGGGATCGCGAACGACACGCCCTGGTAGCCGCCGGACTGGCTGTAGATCTGCGAGTTGATGCCGACCACCTCGCCGCGCGCGTTGAACAGCGGTCCGCCGGAGTTGCCGGGGTTCACCGCGACGTCGGTCTGGATGAAGGGCACGGCGCTGTCGTCGGGCAGCGAACGGCCCTTGGCGCTCACGACGCCGGCGGTGACGGTGTTCTCGAAGCCGAAGGGCGCGCCGATGGCCAGCACCCAGTCGCCCACGCGCAGGTTCTCCGTGCTGCCCAGCGTGACCACGGGCAGGTTGCTCGCGTTGATCTTCAGCACCGCGACGTCGGTCTTCGGGTCGCTGCCCAGGACCTTCGCCTTGAACTCGCGGCGGTCGGTGAGCTTCACCACCACCTCGGTGGCGTCCTTCACCACGTGGGCATTCGTCAGGATCACGCCGTCGGCGCCGACGATGAAGCCGGAGCCCATGCCGCGCACCGGCACGTCGCGCTGCGGCACGCCGCCGCGCTGGAACTGGCGGAAGAATTCGAGCGGGTCGCTCATGTCGGGCGTCGCCCGGGCCTTGCCGCTCACGCTGATGTTGACCACGGCCGGGCCGTAGCGCTGCGTGATCAGCGGGAAGTCCGGCATCACCACGCTGCCGCCGCCCGGTGCGGGCGACTGCACGGTGGCCGCGGGCATGGGCGGCAGCACGGCGGCCGTGGCCGCGGGCGAGGCGTGGTGCACGACCTCCACCGCGGCGCCGCCGACGATGCCGGCGCCCAGCAGGGCCAGGACCAGCGGGGCCGACTTCAGGTTCATCTTGTTCATCGTGGGGTTCCTCTGCCTTCAGGTTCGTTCGGACCCCACCAATGTGCGGTGCCAGCCTTAGGACAGCCTTAAGAAGGCAATGCCCCGTCCGGGAACCGGACTTCGGCGCGCAGGCCGCCGAGCGCTTCGGACCGCGCGAGCCGCACCTGCCCGCCCAGGCGCTCGGCCACCGTCCTGACGATGGCGAGGCCCAGGCCGCTGCCCTCCGCCTCGCTGCCCGCCACGCGGTAGAAGCGGTCGAACACGCGATCGCGCTCGGCCTCGGGGATGCCCGGCCCGCTGTCTTCCACCGCGAGCCAGGCGCCTTGCGCATCGCGACCCAGCGCGATGTCGACGCGGCCGCCCGCCGGCGTGTACTTGACCGCGTTGTCCAGGAGGTTGCGCAGGATGAGGTGCAACGCGTCGCGGCTGCCCGCCAGCCGCACGGGGGCGGTGGTGGCGAGGCCCAGGTCGATGGAGCGCGCGTGCGCCGTCGGCAACAAGGCCGACACCGCTTCGCGGGCGAGTTCCTCCAGGTCGACGTCCTCGCGCGCTCCCTCCGCCTGGCCTTCCAGCCGCGCCAGCGCCAGCAGCTGCTCCACCAGCGCGATGGAGCGGTCGATGCCGGCGCGCAGTTGCACGATCGCCTCCTGCCGCGCGGTTTCGTCGCGCGCGCGTTCGGCCGCCTGCAGCTGCAAGCGCAGGGCCGTCAGCGGCGAACGCAGCTCGTGCGCCGCGTCGGCCACGAAATGCGTCTGCGCCTCCAGCGTGCCTTGCACGCGCGCGAACAGGGCATTGAGTTCGGCCACGAGCGGCTGCACTTCCTCCGGCACGCCGTCGGTGCTGAGCGGCGAGAGATCGCGCGCCGCGCGCGTGGCGACCTGCCGCCGCATGCGCGCGAGCGGCCGCAGCGACCCGCCGATCGCCGCGCCCACCGCCAGCATCAGCATGGGGGCCAGCAGCAGCACCGGCGTGACGGCGCGCAGCGCGAGCGTGCGCGCACGCGCTTCGCGCGCATCGAGGTCCTGCGCGATCTGGATCGTGTGCTCGGTCGTCTGCAGCGTGTAGATGCGCAGGCGCACGCCGTTCACGCGCGAGTCCGAGAAGCCCAGCACCGCCTGCGAAGGCATCTGCAGCCCTTGCGAGCGGTACAGCGTGACGCCGTCGGGGCCCCAGATCTGCACGGAGTATTCCGACCCGCCTTCGCCCGGTGCGAAGGGAATGCCGCCGTGCACCGAACGCGCGACTTCCTCCAGGTGGTAGTCGAACATGCGGTCCGCTTCGCGCAAGGCGGAGCGATAGGCGATGCCCGCCTGCAGCACGGTGACGAAGGCGATCGCCACCAGCACCAGCGTGAGCAGACGGCGGCGCAAGGACCAGGAAGCGGTGCCCGCCGTCATTCGCGCGGCACCACGTAGCCCAGCCCGCGCACGGTGCGGATGAAGTCGGCGCCGAGCTTCTTGCGCAGGCCGTGCACGTAGACCTCCACGGCGTTGCTGCTGATGTCGTCCTTCCAGCCATAGAGCTTCTGTTCGAGCTGCGGGCGCGAGAACACGACGCCGGGGCGCTGCAGCATCGGTTCGAGCAAGGCCCACTCGCGGGGCGTGAGGCTCAGCGGCTGGCCGTCGAGCGTCGCCTCGCGCGTGGCGGGGTTGAGTTCCACGCCCTTGTGGCTGATCAGCGGCTCGCCACGCGCGGCACTGCGCCTCAGCAAGGCACGCACGCGCGCGAGCAGTTCATCCGTGTCGTAGGGCTTGACGATGTAGTCGTCGGCGCCCGCGTCCAGGCCCGCCACGCGGTCGCCGACAGCGTCGCGCGCCGTGGCCACCAGCACGGGGACGGTGTCCCGGCGCGCCCGCAGGGAACGCAGCACGGTGAGCCCGTCGGCCTTGGGCAGGCCCAGGTCCAGCAGCACCAGGTCGTATCGCTCGGCCAGCGCGGCTGCCTCTGCAGCCACGCCGTCGCGGACCCAGTCCACCGCGTAATGCTCAGCCCGGAGCACGTCCAGGACGGCTCTGCCGATCATCGCGTCATCTTCGACAAGCAGGATTCGCATGCACTCGACAGCTTAATGCGGGAAAACTCACGCTGTGGCCGCGAACTCGGGGCCGTCCTACAGGTCCATCAGAAGCCTCCTACATGAACGTCAGCCAACCGAGACAGATGCAGCAAGCCACCACCTTCCACGCCGCCGCCGCCGTCGCCCTCCTGGGTGCCGCCGCCGTCCTGACGAGCCAGATGGTTCCTTCCGCTTCCGGTGAAACGCCGGTCGCCCGCGCGGCCGCCGTGACCACGTCCGCTGCCGCGGCCGTTGCGCGCACCGCCGTCGCCACGACCCACGGCGCTGCCGAAGCCGTGGCGGCCGTGACGGGCCGCGCCGCCGACGCCGTGCCCGGCGCGAGCCTCGCGACGCCCGTGGCCAAGGTCGCGGTGAAGTTCGCCACCGACGAGGCCCTGCGTGCCCAGATCAAGTGGGTGCCCGTGCGCTATGCCGGCGAGAAGACGAAGACCCCGGACGAGGCTTCGCGCCTGCTGCTGGCCCAGGCGGCCGCCGAGAAGGCCGGCCTGCAGGAAGTCGGCCTGACCTTCGAGGACGTGTACGGCGTGATCTGGGCGGAGACCACCTGGATCCCGCGCAGCGGCAAGGGCAAGAACGGCGTGACCAGCATGGGCCTGGCGCAGTTCGAACCGCGCACCGCCCGCGGCCTCGGCCTGAAGAACCCGCACGATCCCGTGCAGGCCGTGTACTTCGCCGCCGTCAACATGAAGCACGGCGCCGAGTGGGCGGAAGACAAGATCGCGCACCTGGAGCTCAGCCCCGAGCAGCGCGCCGAGAAGATCCGCGAAGGCGTGTCGATCTACTACAACCTGTCCATCAAGGGCCGCAACAAGTGGGACGGCCTGAACACGGCGAAGCTGCCGGTGGAAACCCAGCGCCACATCCGCAACACGCGGATGGGGGCCGAGAAGGCCTCGGACCTGGCCGAAGAGATCTTCAGCTGATCGCCACGAACGCCACCGCCAGGTGGCGTTTTCCATTGCGCGACTAGACTCGCGCGATGGCGGGTTCCTCCTACGCCACCCTCACCACGCACGCTGGCGCACTGCGCGGCCGGCGCAGCGACGACGGTGCAGTCTTCCTCGGGATTCCTTTCGCGGCGCCACCCGTGGGCGCGCTGCGCTGGCGCGCGCCGCAGCCGGTGCAAGCGTGGACCGGCCTGCGCGACGCACTCGCCTTCGGCCCCGACTTCCCGCAGGCACCCGATCCCCACTTCCGCGCCGGACGGCAGGACGAGGACTGCCTCTACCTGAACGTCTGGACGCCCACGCTGGCTGCGGGCGCGAAGCTGCCCGTGCTGGTGTGGTTCTTCGGGGGCGGCTTCAGCAGCGGCAGCGGCTCCGACGTGCGCACCGACGGGGCCCGGCTCGCCGCCGAAGGGGCGGTGGTCGTTTCGGTCAACTATCGCTGCGGGCTCTTCGGCTTCCTCGCGCATCCCGCGCTGAGCGCGGAGTCGGAGCACGGCGTCTCCGGCAACTACGGGCTGCTGGACCAGGTCGCCGCGCTCGCCTGGGTACGCGACAACATCGCGGCGTTCGGCGGCGACCCGGAGCGCGTGACGCCCTTCGGTTATTCCGCCGGGGCGGCATCGCTCTCGCTGCTGCTCACGTCGCAGGCGGCGCGCGGGCTGTTCCAGGGCGCGATCCTGCAAAGCCCGGGCGCGGCAAGGCCCCTGGCGGGCCTGCAGGACGCCGAACGGGCGGGGATGGCCCTCGGCATCGACCTGGCCGCATTGCGCGCCCTGGCCGGCGCAGAGGTGCTCGCGCGGACCTCCCTGCTGATGCCGGCCGTGCGCGGGCTCACGACGCCACGCGTGCTGCGCCCGGTCCGCGACGGCTGGCTGCTGCGCGAGGACGAGCGCAGCGCCTTCCACGCAGGCCGGTTCGAAGCCCTGCCCTTGCTGGTGGGCAGCAACGTGGACGAAGGCAGCCTGCTCACGCGTGCCTGGCCGGTCGACACGGTGGCCGCGTGGCGGCAGCAGGTGGAAGCGAACTTCGGCGCGGCGGCGGACGAAGCGGCGTCGCTCTACCCTGCGCGCAGCGATGCCGAAGCGCGCGGTGCGGTGGCCGCCATGTTCGCCGACACCCAGTTCAACTACGGCACGCGCCTGCTCGCGCAAAGCATGGCGCCGCGCGAGCCGCGCACCTGGAAATACCTCTTCACCCGCCGCCGTCCCGGGCAGCAGGACGGGCCCCACCATGGCGACGAGGTGGGACACGTCTTCGGGACGCTGGAAGCATCGGGGCCGGGCCGCCACGACGCCGTCGACACGGCCCTCTCCGCGGCGATGCGCAAGGCCTGGGTGGCCTTCGCGGCCACGGGCGACCCGAACACCGCCGGCGCCCCGCGCTGGGAGCCCTACCGGCCCGCCGCCGACAACCACCTCGTGCTCGGCGACGCCGCGCAACCGGGCGCGGCCTGGCGCCGGCCGCAACTCGATTTCCTCGAGCGCTTCTTCGGCTGACGGGCAGGCGGGCGCACGGATGGGACCAACGGCCCATTGCAAGCGCCCGCAACGGGCGCATCATGGGCACCCTGGAGGTCCCCCATGCCCACCACCCGCCGCGCGCTCGCATGTTGTCTCGCCCTCGCGTGCATCGCACCGTCCGCGTTCGCGGTCGGCGCCGGCCAGACGCTGGGCAATCCCAGTGCGCTCGGAGACGAGCGCAACGTCGCCCTGCGCCTCACGGCCACCGGCGCCGTCACCGCCGTCGATCCCGAACTGCGCCTGATGGCGGTCGACACGCCACGCGGCAGCATCACCTTCCGCCTCGATCCCAGGGTGCAGGACGCGGAAGCGATCCAGGTCGGGTCGCGCGTGCAGGTCGACTACGTGGCGGCCTTCGTCCTCTCCCGCCGCGGGAGCGGCCGCGCCCTCCGCTCGACGCCCCAGCGCAGCGGCGCGCCGGCCGACCTGGTCGGCAGCTACGACCGTCCCATCACCTACGTCACCGACGTCCTGGCCGTGGACAAGGACAACCTGGTGCTGCGCCTGCGCGGACCCGAGGGCGACGTGAAGGACTTCCCCGTGCACGACCGCGCCGCGCTCGCGGGCATGCGTGCGGGGGACAAGCTGCTGGTGTCGATGAACCAGGCGGTGGCGGTGGGGGTGACGGCGGTTCCGCGCTAGCGCTGCGGGTGTGGACGGCAAGCCACTCCGCCCACGCGGGCGATTGCCTTCGCCACGCCTCCTGCCTACATTGATCGCATCGGAGGGAGTCCCATGCGAGTCGTTGCCGTCGTCCTGTCCCTGTTCTTCGTCGCCTCGGCGCACGCCCAGGTCTTTCGCTGCACGAATGCCGCCGGCAAGATCGAGTACTCCGAGGCGCCCTGCTCGCAGGCCAGCAAGGACGCGCGGATGGTCGCACCGAAGGTCGAGCGGACGCCCGCCGAGATCGAGAACGAGCAGCTGCGCCGTCAGCTCGCCGACGAACAGAATCGCAGGCTCCGCGCCGAGAGCGCGGAACGGATGGAACGGGAGCGCGCGCAGCAGGCTCCGCCCCCTCCGGCCCCGGTCACCGGCCGCACGCAGGCCGACCTCCAGGCCGAGCGGGGCAACAGCATCGAGTGCGAACGGGCGAAGCGGGACTACGAGGTCATCCTCAGCTCCATCGGCAGCAAGAGCCGCGCCCCGGCCGCCGAGGCCGCGATGTACAGCGCCTGCGGCATGCGCACGCCGGACCGGCTCACGATCATCAACAACAACCATCCACGTCGCGGCACGACGTCCAACTGCGTGACGGTGGGGGCCTCGCTCCAGTGCAACTAGCCTGGGCGGCTGCTCACGGCATCAGCGGAGGCAGGACCAGGCTTCCCGCGCCCTCGGCCGTGACCACCAGCAACGCCGCGGCAGCCGCCAGCAGGGAGAGCAGGAACGCGACGTAAGGCCTCGTCATGCGCTCGCTCCCGCAGGGTCGAAGCCGACGAACCGGGCCAGGCCCTGCGGCAGCCTGACGTGGCTGCCCACCACGTGGCCGATGATGGGCAAGCCCAGCTCGCCCAGCAACGAGACCCTCCCCTGCCAGAGGTCCTCGTCCTGCGGACGCACCAGCGTCAGCGGAACGGGGGCCGGGTGCCCCGGCACCTCCAGCAGGATCGTCCGATCGAGCGTGGCGACGTCACGCCGCTCGCAACCGGGCTCGCGCAGCTGGCAACGCGCGATCAGCGCCGCGGCCTCCTCGCCCGCATTGAATTCCACGTCGCGCATGCGCAGCCACTGTTCGGCGGCCTCTTCGACGAGTCCGGCTTCTTCGTGGGTCAGGTAACGGTTCTTCATGGGGCTCTCCTTCCGATGGTTGACAGGGCCAGCGCGGGACGCGATGGCTCGTGGATGCGGCGGGGCGCGACTTGCGCGCTCGCCTGCAGGTGGGCGTCGGGCACGACGAGGACGTCGCTGCTGCCCCAGCTGAGGACGCGATGGGCGACGCTGCCGCAGAAGAAGTCCCCCCAGGCGGAACTGCGGCCCTTGCCGAGCACGACCAGGTCGGCGCGCGAGCGCTCCTGCTGCACCACGGCCTGGCGGCCGGGGTCGCCGCGGCCCGCCATGGCGAGCACGCGGTTGCGTCGCGCCGTGAACGAATCGCTCAGCGTCACCAGCCGCTCCTGCGCACGGCGCAGGCGCCCGGCGCGGTAGGCGCGCACCACCTTCTCCGCGGCTTCCGCCGAGCGCAGCACCGCCTCTTCGCGGGTGCCGACCGCGTGGAAGATCTCCAGTCCGGCACGCTCCTCCAGGTCCGCGGCGAACTGCACGAGCGCCGCCGATCCGGGCAAGAGGTCGACTGCGACGAGGATGCGCCGGTAGTGCTCGTTGGTCGCACGCCGCAGCACCAGCACCGGGCGACCGGCGCTGCGCAGCAGGCGCAGCACGGGCTGCCCACGGAAGAAGGCGGCCGTGGAACGCTCGCGCCGGTGCGGCAGCACGACCAGGTCCGCGCCGCGCGCCTGCGCCACCAGGTCGTCGAAAGATTGCTCCTGCCGCACTGCCACGACCTGCACGCGCAAGCCGTGGGCCTGTTCCAGCTCGCGGACCGTCTGCGCCAGGCGCGCAGCGGCCGTGGCCGCCATCGGCTGGCCGGCCGGAGGCAGGTACATCAGGCGCACGGTCGCGCCGTGCGCGCGCGCGATGTGCCAGGCCCGCTGCAGCGTCCACCGGTCCTGCACGGACAGGTCCGTTGCCACCAGCATCGATCGGATGGTCATGTCGTTCTCCTTGTTCAGGGCTGCGCAAGGTCCTGCGCAGGCAGGTGACGGGCCGCTTGCGGCGATCACGTGACGCCCTCCGGCAGGACGATCAGCCGATGCCGCGGGCTAAAGCCCAGGCGGGTGAAATCAAGCCCGGTGAGCTTGCGCCCGCCGAGGGTCGAGGTCTGCACGAAGCCACTCCATGGCGAGCGCGTCGGGCTGCTGCCCGAGGGTCGCTGGATGGCGCTTGGTGGGAAAAGAGGTGGCCGCTGGGCCTAGGAGCGTGCGCGAGTGCGCTGCATGCCCGGCCGCGACGTTGCGCACGCGCGCGCCGCCGCGGCCCGCACAGAGCGGGTGGACGTGTCGTGTTGCGAAGCAAAGCGTCGAGCCATGGGAGCAAGTGTAGGCCGCCGTGCGAAATTCCGCAGGCGGCCTGTCGATTCTGGCAAGGAGGCCGGGGGCTTTGCTACTTGACCACGAGCACCGGCACGCCGGAGAGTTCCAGCACCTTGCTCGTGACGCTTCCCAGGAGCAGGCGCGCCGCACCCGTACGCCCGCGCGAAGCCATCACGATCTGTTCGACGCCCGCGGACCGCGCCGCCTCGACGATGCGTTCGGCCGGCTCGTCGCCTTCGAGCACCGCGGTCTCGATCCGCACCTGCTTCCCTTCGGCCAGGCCCCGCACGCGCTCGAACGCCTCGGCGGCCAGGCGCTGGCCCTTGGCCAGGTGCTCGTGCAGGCCGGCGGTGTTGGTCGTGCCGACGCCGCCGTAGGGGTAGCGCTCGTGCACGAACACCAGCAGCAGCGTGCCGCCCGCCAGTCGCGCCAGTTCGATCGCGCGTTCCGCGGCGCCGAGCGAAACGTCGGAGCCGTCCGTGGGCATCAGGATCTTCTCGAACATCGGCGCACCTCCATTTCGCATGCAGCGACGCGCGGTCGCGGTGACTCGCTGTTCGACGCATTCTAGAGACGCCGTCTCCGAACAAGGACTCCCGGAACGTGTGCCCCAAAGCAAAACGCCACCCGAAGGTGGCGTTTGCCTGAATTGGTGGGTGATACATGGATCGAACATGTGACCCCTGCCGTGTGAAGGCAGTGCTCTACCGCTGAGCTAATCACCCGTTGCCGTTTGGCAAGACCGCGATTATGCCACAGGTGAAATCGGCACCTGACGCCAGACTGTCTTCCCGCCCGAAGCCTTGTCCAACTGCTTCAGCACTTCCTCGTGCGCGGCCGCTTCCTGGTCGTTCGCGAGCAGCACCGGCAGCGTGAACTGGCGCAGGTCGACGCGGGTGACGATGGCGCCCATGGCACCGGCGTCGACTTCGTCGATCAGCAGCGCGTCCTGGCCGCGCGTCATGTTGATGTAGACGTCCGCCAGCAGCTCCGCGTCCAGCAGCGCGCCGTGCAGCGTGCGGCCGGAGTTGTCCACCTCCAGGCGGTCACACAGCGCGTCGAGGCTGTTGCGCTTGCCGGGGTACATCTCCTTGGCCATCGCCAGCGTGTCCGTCACCTTGGCCACGTGGCCGGTGAAGGGCTTGCGACCGAGCAACTCCAGCTCCTTGTTCAGGAAGCCGATGTCGAAGGCGGCGTTGTGGATGATGATCTCGGCGCCCGCGCAGTACTCCATCAGTTCGTCGACGACGGCGGCGAACTTGGGCTTGTCGCGGAGGAACTCGTTGCTGATGCCGTGGACCTTGAGCGCGTCCTCGTGCGAGTCGCGCTCGGGGTTCAGGTACCAGTGCTTGTTGTTGCCCGTCAGCTTGCGGGCGACCAGCTCGACGCAGCCGATCTCGATGATCCGGTCGCCGGCTTCTGCGGACAAACCCGTGGTTTCGGTGTCGAGGACGATCTGGCGCATGGTCGGGGATTATGCTTGAGCGCATGTTCGACCTGACCGAGCGGATCGCCCTCGTCACGGGCGGGAACGGAGGCATCGGCCTCGGGATGGCGCGGGGCCTGGGCCAGGCCGGCGCCACCCTCATCGTCGTGGGCCGCAACGCGGAAAAATCCGCGGCGGCGTTGCGCGAACTGCAGTCGCTGGGCATCCGCGCCGAGGCGCAGGCCTGCGACGTCACCGACGAAGCCGCGGTGCAGGCGCTGTTCGCGGACGTCGACCGGCGTCACGGGCGCCTCGACATCCTCGTGAACAACGCGGGCAGCACGGTGCGCAAGCCGCCGCAGGACTTCACGCTGGACGAGTGGAAGTCCGTGATGGACCTGAACCTCACCGGCGCCTTCCTCTGCGCCCGCGCGGCTTATCCGCTGATGAAGAAGGCAGGCGGCGGCAAGGTGATCAACATCGGGTCGATCATGTCGCTATTCGGGGCGCCTTACGCGCCCGCGTACTGCGCCAGCAAGGGCGGCATCGTGCAGCTCACCAAGTCGCTCGCGTTAGCGTGGGCGAAGGACGGCATCCAGGCGAATGCGGTGCTTCCCGGGTGGATCGACACGGAGCTGACCGTCGGTGCAAGGAACCAGGTCCCGGGACTGAACGAGCGCGTGCTGGCGCGCACGCCGGCGGGGCGCTGGGGCACGCCGCAGGACCTGGCGGGGATCGCGGTGTTCCTGGCGAGTGATGCGAGCGATTTCGTGACCGGGGCGGCCATCCCGGTGGACGGCGGGTACGCGGCCGCATGATGCTGGGGTGCGCTTCGCGCACCTTCCGGCCGCGAGCGGCCGCCAGCCTACGGGAACGCGGCCCGTACGTGCGGGAATGTCCCATCAAATGTCCCATTGACAGTACATTGGGACCGGTGGACGATCCGCGGCCATGGCGGACGCCCTCCCCCTGCCCAAGTACCACCAGATCTACCTGGTGCTGCGCGAGCAGCTGCACGAAGGGCGCTTCGCGCAGGGGCTCCCCGGTGAACTGGCGCTGATGCGGCAGTTCGGCGTGGCGCGGGTCACCGTGCGCCGCGCGCTGCAGCAGCTGGCCGGCGAGGGCCTGATCTGCCGCGAGCGCGGCCGCGGCACGCGCCCGCTCGCCGCCGGCGAGCCGCAGGCGGTGGACGAAGCCCGCCAGAAGACCACGCGCCTCACCGGCCTGCTGGAAAACATCGTCAGCATGACGCAGAACACCACGGTGCGCGTGCTGGAAGTCGCCTCGGTCGCCGCGTCCGGCGAGATCGCGCAGGCGCTGCAGCTCGCGCCCGGCGCCGCGGTGCAGAAGGCCGTGCGCGTGCGCTCCACGCGCGAAGGGCCGCTGTCCTTCATCACCACCTGGGTGCCGGGCGACCTCGCCCGCGGCTTCGGCAAGCGCGAGCTGGCGAAGAAGCCGATCCTCGTGTTGCTGGAGGAAGCCGGCGTGCGCGTGGGCGGCGCCCAGCAGAACATCTCCGCCCGCCTGGCCGACGCGCAGGTGGCCACGCATCTCGGCGTCGCCGTCGGCTCCGCGCTGCTGGCGGTGCGCCGCCTGATCCACGACGACGCGGGCCGGCCCGTGCAATGGCTGCACGGCCTGTACCGCCCCGATCGCTACGAGTACCAGATGCAGCTGTCCCGCGTCGGCGACATCGCCGCGCAGGTATGGGTCAGCCGCGAGTTGTCCGCGCAGTTCCACTGAACCACGAAGGAGAACCTCGATGAGCCGTGTGCCCTCCCTGAACCGCCGCCGCTTCGTCGCGCAGGCCGGCGCCGCGTCCGCCGCCCTCGCCTTCCCGCTCGTCGGCGGCGCGCAGCCCAGGACGGTGAAGGTCGGCGTGCTGCACCCGGTGACGGGCGCGCTGGCCTATTCCGGACAGCAGTGCCGCGAAGGCGCGCTCATGGCGATCGACGACATCAACAAGGCGGGCGGCATCAAGTCGCTCGGCGGCGCGAAGCTGGAGGCGCTGCTCGGAGACGCGCAGTCGACGCCGGCGGCCGGCACGGCGGAAGTCGAGAAGATGAACGAGGCCGGCGTGAGCTGCATCGTGGGCGCGTACGCCTCGGCGATCTGCCTGGCGACCACGCAGGCGGCGGCCAAGTACAACCTGCCGCACATCGTCGACGTGGGCGTCGCCGACCAGATCGTGCAGCGCGGGTTGAAGAACACCTTCCGCTTTGCGCCAGGCTACACCACCTGCGCGCAGGTCGCGCTGGCCAACCTGCACGTGCTGAACACCGCCGCGGGCAAGCCCGCGAAGAGCGTGATGATCATCCACGAGGAGTCGCTGTTCGGCACCGGCACCGCCAACCTCCTCGCGCGCGAGCTGCCCGGGTACGGCTACGAGGTCAAGGAGGTGATCAAGCACGCCAACCCCACGCGCGACTTCAACAACATCGTGCTGCGCATGAAGGCGGTGAACCCGGACATCGTCATCCCCGCCAACTACTACAACGAGTACGCGCTGCTGGTGCGCACCATGCAGCAGCAGAAGGTGATGCCCAAGGCGATCTACTCGGTGCTGGGCGGCGCGGCGTCGAGCTACAAGTTCGTCAAGGAGTTCCCGGACGCGGCGCGCGGCATCATCGACTGCAACCACTGGTTCAACCCGAAGGACAAGCGCGCCTTCGACCTGAAGAAGCGCACGGAAGCGAAGAACCTCTTCTACAGCTACGAGGTCTTCCTCACCTACACCGCGATGCGGCTGCTGGCCGATGCGCTGGAGCGCGGCAAGTCCGCCGATCGCGCCGCCATCATCAACGCGCTGGAGACCAGCACCTTCAGCGACCACTTCCTGCCGTACGGCCCGACGAAGTTCGTCAACGGACAGAACACCGGGGCGCAACCACTCATGACGCAGGTGCTGGACAACGACATCAAGGTGATCATCCCGCGCGATTACCGCCAGGCCGATCCCATCTTCCCGCTGAAGGCCTGAACGCACGCCCGGGGGCAGCACGGTGTTCGAGTTCGGCATCCTGTTCCCGGCCGTCCTCAACGGGCTCACCACCGGCGCCGTCTACGCGCTGGTGGCCCTCGGCCTCACGCTGATCTACGGCGTGCTGCACATCATCAACTTCGCGCATGGCGCGGCGCTGATGATGGCGCTGTACGGCGTGTACTTCCTGAAGACTTCGTTGGGCATCGATCCCTATCTCGCGTTGCCGGCGATGGTGCCGCTGATGTTCGTGGCCGGCTATGCGCTGCAGCGGGGGATCATCAACCGCGCGAGCCACGGCAAGGACGAGAACATCCTGCTGGTGACGCTCGGGCTGTCCATCGTGCTGGAGAACCTGGCGCTGCTGGCGTTCAAGTCGGACACGCGCACGATCGACACGCCTTACACGCTGGCGACCGTGGCCATCGGGCCGGCGATGATCGCGGTGCCCAAGCTCGTGGCCTTCGCGGGCGCGCTGGTGGCTTCGGCGGTGCTGCTGTGGATCGTGCGCGGCACCGACCTGGGCCGCGCGATCCGCGCCGTGGCCCGCGAGAAGCAGGGGGCGCGGCTGGTCGGCATCGACGTCGACCACGTGTACGCCATGAGCTTCGGCATCGGGCTGGCTTGCCTCGGGGCCGCGGCCTGCTTCCTGCTGCCGGCGTACTACGTGAATCCGCTGGTGGGCAACGGCTTCGTGCTGGTCGCGTTCACCATCGTCGTCCTCGGCGGCATGGGCAGCTTCGCCGGCGCCCTGCTCGGAGGATTGCTGATCGGCGTGGTGGAGTCGCTGGGCGGGCTCTGGCTCGGGGAGTCACTGGGGCAGGTCGGCATCTTCCTGCTGTTCATCGCCGTGCTGCTGTTCCGGCCGCAAGGGCTGTTCGGGGCGAAGGCATGAGCCGCCGGGCCGCCCCAAGGCTCATAGCCCCGCAGCGCGTAGCGCGGAGGGTAGTCCAGTGACTCCGAAGCGCGACCTGCTGCAGATCGCGGCGTTCGTGGTCGTCGTGGCGATCGTCGCCGCAACGGCGCGTTCGGGCGTCCTGCTGAACTTCGCGATGATGGCGCTGTACGCCTGCCTCATGGCGCAGGCCTGGAACCTCCTGGGGGGCTACGGCGGGCAGTTCTCGTTCGGCCATGCGCTGTTCTTCGGCACCGGGGCCTACGTGCAGGCCATCGCGCAGTTGCAGGGCGGCATGAATCCGTGGCTGGCGCTGCCGCTCGGCGTGGGCGCTGCCGCGCTCGTGGGCGTCTTCGTCGGGGCGCTGTCCTTCCGCTACGGCCTGAGAGGCTCGTACTTCGCGCTCGTCACGCTCGCTTTTGCGGAGGTGTTCCGCATCCTCGCGCTCTCCGTGCCCTTCACAGGCGCCGGCGTCGGCCTCATGGTGCCGCTGAAGGAAGGCGCGGCCAACATGCAGTTCGCCGACCGGCGCGGCTTCGTGTGGATCGCGCTGGGCCTGGTCACGATCGCGCTGCTCGCCACGGCCTGGCTGCGCCATTCGCGCTTCGGTGCGCGGCTGCAGGCGGTGCGCGACAACGAGGACGCCGCGCGTGCCATCGGCGTGGATCCGTTCCGGGTGAAGCTGGGCGCCATCGCGCTGTCCGGCGCCCTCATGGGTGCGGCCGGGGCGCTGTACGTGCAGGTGTTCCAGTACATCGATCCGGGAATCGCCTACGGACCGCACACGTCGGTCGAGGCGCTGGTGGCGGCCATCGTCGGCGGGCTGGGCACGCTGTGGGGCCCGGTGCTCGGCGCCCTGGCCTTGCACTTGCTGGCCGACTTCACCCGCAGCCTCTTCGGCGCGCTGCCGGGGATCAACATGGTGATCTACGGCGCCGTGCTGGTCGCGATCGTGATGTTCGCGCCGCGCGGCATCCTGGGCCTGGGGCAGTCGGTGCGCAGCCTCTGGTCGCGTCCACGCGTGGCCGAGCCGCCGCAGGAGGTGCTGCGTGGCTAGCCCGTTGCTGCGCCTGGAAGGTGTTTCCAAGTCCTTCGGCGGGCTCGTTGCGGTTCGCGACGTGTCGCTCGAACTGGCGGAAGGCCGCATCGCCGCCCTCATCGGACCCAACGGCGCCGGCAAGACCACCCTCTTCGCGTTGATGTCCGGCTTCCTCCGGCCGGACACCGGCCGCATCGTCTTCGCGGGCGAGGACATCACCGGCGTGCCTCCGCACCTCAATGCGCGCCGCGGCATGACGCGCACCTTCCAGATCGTGCAGCCCTTCGCCGCCCAGACGGTGCGCGAGAACATCGCCGTGGGTGCGCACCTGCACTGCGCGGGCCGGCGCGAGGCGCTCGCGGAAGCGGAGCGGGTGGCGCAGCGCGTCGGGCTGGCGCCCCAGCTGGACAAGCCCGCAGGCGACCTCACCGTGGCCGGGCGCAAGCGGCTGGAGCTCGCCCGTGCGCTGGCGACGCGCCCTCGCCTGCTGCTGCTCGACGAAGTGCTCGCGGGCCTCAACCCGCAGGAGGTCGCCGAGATGGTCCCGGTGGTGCGCTCCATCGCCGACGGCGGCGTGACCGTGCTGATGATCGAGCACGTGATGCAGGCCGTGATGCACCTGGCTTCGCACGTCTGGGTGCTCTCGCAGGGCGAGCTGATCGCCGCGGGCAGCCCGGGCGAGGTCACGCGCGACCCGCGAGTCATCGAGGCCTACCTCGGGCACGGCACCGCGCAGCGACTGGGCCGGTTGGTGGAGCCCGCATGAGCGAAGCCCTGCTGTCGGTGCGGGGGCTGCGCAGCGGCTACGGCGCGGTGGAAGTGCTGCGCGGCATCGACCTCGACGTGGCGCCGGGCGAGATCGTGGCCCTCCTGGGAAGCAACGGCGCGGGCAAGACGACCTTCAACCACACCGTCAGCGCGCTGGTCCCGGCGCGCGGCGGCAGCATCCGCTTCGACGGCGAGGACATCACCGGCGCGCACTACCGCGCCGTGGTCGGCCGCGGGCTGCTGCACGTGCCCGAAGGCCGCAAGGTCTTTCCCAACCTCACGGTGCGTGAAAACCTGGAGCTCGGCTCGTTCGCACGCGCGCGGGCACGCCGCGCCGACAACCTGGAACGGGTGTTCTCCATCTTCCCGCGCCTGCGGGAGCGCAGCACGCAGCTCGCGGGGACCATGAGCGGCGGCGAGCAGCAGATGTTGGCCATCGGCCGCGGGCTCATGGGCGAGCCGCGCCTGCTGATCCTCGACGAGCCCTCGCTCGGGCTTTCGCCGCTGCTGGTGGAAGAACTCTTCGGCCTCATCGGACGGCTGCACGCGGAAGGCCTCGCCATCCTGCTGGTGGAACAGAACGTGGCGCAGTCGCTGGAGATCGCACAGCGCGCCTACGTGCTGGAGAACGGCAGCGTGCAGTTCTCCGGGAGCAGCGCGGAGCTGCTCGCAACGGATCGCCTTCGCCAAGCTTACCTCGGTGTATGAAATGACGCAGTCCCCCTCCCTTCTTCGCCGCACGCTCCTCGCAGGGCTCGTGCTGGCGTCCGCCGGCACCGCCTTCGCGCAGGCCTCGCCCGCGCCCGTGCGCATCCTCGTCGGTGCGCCGCCGGGCGGCACCACCGACACCATGGCGCGCACGCTCGCCCAGGAACTCGGGCGGGCGCTTGGCAAAACCGTCGTCGTCGAGAACCGCCCCGGCGCGGGCGGCAACATCGCCGCCGAAGCCGTGGCACGCGCGGCCCCGGACGGCAACACGCTGCTCATGAGCTTCACCAGCCATGCGATCAACGCCAGCCTGTATCCGACCCTGCCGTTCGATCCGGAGAAGGACTTCACGCCGCTCACCATGGTGTCGACGTCGCCCGCGGTGCTGGTGGCGAACCCGTCGGTGCCGGCGAACAACGTGCGTGAACTCATCGCGCTGGCGAAGTCGCGGCCCGGCAAGCTGAACTTCGCCATCGGCTCGCTCGGCTCCTCGGTCCATCTGGCCGGCGAGGCCTTCAAGATGATGTCGGGCACGTACATCGTGAACATCCCGTACAAGGGCACGGCGCCGGCCATCCAGGACGTCCTCGCCGGGCAGGTGGAAATGATGTTCGCCAACGTGGGCAACGCGCAGGCGCACCTCAAGGCCGGCAAGCTCAAGGCCCTGGGCGTGACCAGCCCGAGGCGGCTGCCGCAGTACCCGGACGTGCCCGCGATCGCGGAGGTGCTGCCCGGTTACCAGTCCAGCGCCTGGTTCGGCCTGTTCGGGCCGGCGAAGATGCCGCCCGAGCTGGTGAAGCGTGTGAGCGATGCCGCGCGCCAGGCGATCGCTTCTGCCGAGGTGAAGAAGCGCATCGAGTTCGAGGGCGCGACACCGGTGGGCAACGCGCCCGACGAGTTCGCCCGCTTCGTGCACGAGGAGATCGTGCGCTGGGCGAAGGTGGTGAAGTACTCGGGGGCGAAGCCGGAATGACCGTGCCCCAGTCCCTTGCGCAGAAGCTGGTCGCCCGGGCGGCCGGGCGCGACGAAGTGCTCGTGGGCGAGATCGTCACCTGCGATGTGGACCTGGCGATGTTCCACGACTCCTCGGGCCCGCGGCGCCTCCAGCCCATGCTGGAGCAGCTGGGTGCCGGGATCTGGGACAAGGACAAGGTGGTGCTGGTGATGGACCACTACGTCCCGGAACGCAGCGACGATGCCCGGCGCATCGTGCGCATCGCCCGAGACTGGGCGCGCGACCAGCAGCTGCCGCACGTGTACGACTCCGTCGGCATCTGCCACGTCGTCGTGCCGCAGCACGGCCACATCCGCCCCGGCCTGTTCTGCGTCGGCGGTGATTCGCATTCGCCCACCGGCGGCGCCTTCGGCGCGTACATGTTCGGCATCGGCAGCACCGAGATGCTGGGCGTCGTCACCACCGGCCGCATCTGGGTGCAGGTGCCGCGCACGATCCTGATGCGCTGGGACGGCGCCCTCGCGCGCGGCGTGACCGCCAAGGACATGATGCTGGCCATGATCGGCCGCTTCGGCATGAACGGCGGCGCCTACCAGGCCGTGGAGTTCGGGGGCGACGCGGTCCGCGCGCTGTCCATGCAGGAGCGGATGACGCTGGCCAACATGAGTGCGGAGCTCGGCGCGCAGGTGGGGCTGGTCGCGCCCGACGAAGTCACGCGGGACTGGCTCGCGGCGCACGGGGCGCCGGACGTCGAGACCGCCCCCTGGCATTCGGACCCGGGCAGCGCGTCGGAGGAGCACGCCTTCGATGCGGGTGCGCTCGCGCCGCAGGTGGCGGCCCCCTTCAGTCCCGCGAACGCGGGCGATGCGGCGCGCTTCCGGGACACCGCCATCCAGGCGGCCTACATAGGCGCGTGCACGGGCGCCAAGCTCGACGACCTGCGCTTCGCGGCCGAGGTGCTGCGCGGGAGGCGCGTGGCGAACGGCGTGCGCTTGCTCGTCGCCCCCGCCAGCCACGCCGACCGCGACGAAGCCGCGCGCGACGGCACGCTGCAGGCCCTGCAGGACGCGGGCGCGCAGCTGCTGCCCAGCGCCTGCGGCATCTGCGCCGGCTATGGCGACAGCCTCGGTGCCGACGAGACCGTGATCTCCAGCACCGCGCGCAACTTCAAGGGCCGCATGGGGCCGCCGAGCACGCAGGTGTACCTGGCCTCGGCGTACACCGTGGCCGCTTCCGCCGTGGCGGGCCGCATCGTCGACCCGCGCGAGGTGCTCGCGTGAGCGCGCATCGCGTCTGGCGCCTGGGCGCCGAAGTCGACACCGACGCCCTCGCGCCCGGCGCCTGGATGCAGCACGGCGTGGACGTGATCGCGCAGCACTGCCTGGAAGCGCTGCGCCCGGACTTCGCAGGCAACGTGCAGCCCGGCGACGTGGTCGTCGCCGGCCGCGACTTCGGCATCGGCTCCTCGCGCGAGCAGGCAGCGGCCGCCCTGCGCCACCTGGGCGTGGCGGCCGTGATCGCCCCCTCCTTCGCCGGCCTCTTCTTCCGCAATGCCTTCAACCTCGGCCTGCTGCTGCTCGCCTGCCCCGGCAGCGAGGCCATCCGCGAAGGCGAGCGCATCGCCTTCGACGCGCGGGCGGGCACCGTCACGCGCGAGGACGGCGCCGTGCTGCAGGCCGATCCCATTCCCGGCTTCCTCCTCGACATGGTCGAGGCGGGCGGCCTGCTTCCGCAACTCCAACAGCGATTCCAGGCAAGGACGACATCGTGACGACACCGCTCTACGACCTCCTGATCAAGAACGTGCGCGTGGTGCGCCCGCACGGCAACGTGGTGCACGAAGGCGACATCGCGATCCGCGACGGCAAGTTCGCGCGCGTGGCGCCCGGCGTGGCTGCCGGCCTGGCGAAGCAGGTGCACGACGGCCGCGGCCTGCTCGCCTTCCCCGGCGTCGTGGACGCGCACATGCACAGCGGCATCTACTCCCCGCTGGCGGAAGACGCCGTCACCGAGTCGAAGGCCGCGGCGATGGGCGGCGTGACCAGCAGCCTCAACTACTTCCGCACCGGGCAGTACTACCTGAACAAGGGCGGCCCCTACGCCGACTTCTATCCGGAGGTGCTGGAGCTCTCCAGGGGCCGCTTCCACGTGGACTACGGCTACCACCTCGCGCCGATGGACAGCACGCACATCGAGGAGATCCCGATGCTGATCGAGAAGCACGGCGTCGCCAGCTTCAAGATCTTCATGTTCTACGGCTCGCACGGCCTGCACGGGGCGAGCGACTCGCAGCGCCAGTTCCTCATGATCGGCGAGGACCAGCGCTACGACTTCGCCCATTTCGAGTTCATCATGCGCGGCATCCAGGCGGCTCGCGAGCAGATGCCGGAGCGCGCGCACCAGCTCTCCCTGTCGCTGCACTGCGAGACGGCGGAGATCATGACGGCGTACACCAGGATCGTGGAGAAGGACAAGTCGCTGTCCGGCCTCGCCGCGTACAGCGCCTCGCGGCCGCAGCACTCGGAGGGGCTGGCCGTATTCATCGCCAGCTACCTCGCCAACGAGACCGCGTTGCCCAACATCAACCTGCTGCACCTCAGCTCCCGCAAGGCGGTGCAGGCGGCGCTGATGATGGCCGACGTGTTCCCGCACATCGACTTCCGCCGGGAAGTGACCATCGGGCACCTGATGCTGGACATCAACTCCCCCGCGGCCGAACTGGCCAAGGTGAACCCGCCGATTCGCCCGCGGGAGGACGTCGAGTTCCTCTGGCAGGCCCTGCTCGCGGGCGAACTGGACTGGGTCGTCTCCGACCACGCCTGCTGCCGCCACGAGACGAAGGTGCCGAAGCACTACTTCGGCAACATCTGGATGGCCAAGAGCGGCTTCGGCGGCACCGAGTACCTGCTGCCGGCGCTCGTGAGCGAAGGCACGCGGCGCGGCATGGGCTACAACCACATGGCCCGCGTGACGAGCTGGACGCCGGCGCAGCGCTTCGGGCTGAACCGCAAGGGCGACATCGCCGAGGGCTACGACGCCGACCTGGCGCTGGTCGACCCGGCGAAGACCTGGACCATCCATGCCAAGGATTCGCCGTCGACGCAGGGCTACACGCCCTTCGAAGGGCTGGAACTATCGGCGCGCGTCGAGGCCACGTTCCTGCGCGGGGAGCAGGTGTACGCGAACGACCGCGGCGTGATCGGCCAGCCGCGCGGGCAGTACCTGTTCCGGCCGACGGCCTGAGCGCGTGGCACGCATCGTCCGCAACGACACTTTCAATGCGCCGGTGCAGGTGCCGGTGGCGATCGTCGGCGGCGGCGCGTGCGGGCTGGTCACCGCGATCGCCTTGCGCGACGCGGGCGTGGACTGCGCGGTGCTGGAGCGGGACGCGACGCCCAGCGGTTCGACGGCGCTCTCCTCGGGATTCATCCCGGCGGCCGGTACCCGTGTGCAGGAGGCGCTCGGCATCGCGGACAGCGTCGCCACGTTCGCGGAGGACATCGCCGCCAAGGCCAAGGGCCAGGCCGCGCCCCACCTCGTGCAGGCTTATGCCGAAGCCTGCGCCGCGGCGCTCGACCGCCTGGGCGAACACGGCCTTTGCTTCGAGGTGCTGGCCAACTTCCTCTACCCCGGGCACCGCGTGCACCGGATGCACAGCCTGCCGGAGCGCACGGGCGTCGCCCTTGTCGCGGCGCTGCATCGCGTGGCAGTGGAGGCCGGGGCGGACCTGCTCACGTCGGCACGCGTCGAGGAGCTGGTGGTCGACGCGAGAGACCGTGTCCTCGGCGTCGCGCTCGAGCGCCCCGGCGGCGAGCACGAGCGCATCGCCTGCGACGTGCTGGTCCTCGCCTGCAACGGCTTCGGCGGCAACCCGGCCCTCGTGCGCGAACTGCTGCCGGAGATGCGCGATGCGACTTTCGCCGGGCACGCGGGCAACGACGGCAGTGCCATCCTCTGGGGCCAGGCCCTGGGGGCCGCGCTGGCGGACCTGGGCGGCTACCAGGGCCATGGTTCCTGGGTGGTGCCGCAAGGCGCGCTCATGACCTGGGCGGTGATGATGCAGGGCGGCGTGCAGCTCAACGCGCGCGGCGAACGCTTCCACGACGAGACGCAGGGCTACTCGGAAGCGGCGGTCGACGTGCTCGCGCAGCCTGGCGGCATCGCGTGGAACGTCTTCGGCGACGCGCAGCTGGCGCTCGCGCGCGAGTTCCCCGACTTCCGCGAGGCCGAGGCCGCCGGCGCGCTGCGCACCGCGCAGGACCGCGCAGGGCTGGCCGCGATCATCGGCTGTCACCCGGACGCGCTCGCGCCGGAAATCGCGCGCCTCGGCCCGCCCTTCCACGCCGTGCGCGTGACCGGCGCCCTCTTCCACACGCAAGGCGGCCTCGACATCGATGCGCAATGTCGCGTGCGCCGCCCGGACGGCTCCACCTTCCCCAACCTGCTCGCCGCCGGCGGCGCCGCGCGCGGCGTGAGCGGCAACGCGGTATGGGGCTACCTCTCCGGCAACGGCCTGCTCAGCGCCGTGGCCGGCGGCTGGATCGCGGCGCACACGGCGGCCGCCCAGCTCGCCTCCAGGAACTGACCATGTCCCTTCGCACCCTCCTCGCGCGGCCCCAGCCGCTGCTCGCACCGGGCGTCTACGACGCGCTCAGCGCCCTGGCCGCCGAACAGGCCGGCTTCGAGGCGCTGTACCTCTCCGGTGCCTCGATCGCCTACACGCGGCTGGGCCGCTCCGACGTCGGCCTGACCACCGCCACCGAGGTCGCGCAGACGCTCGCCCACATCACGGACCGCGTGCGCTTGCCCGTCATCGTCGACGGCGACACGGGCTTCGGCAATGCGCTCAACGTGCAGCGCACGGTGCGCGACTTCGAACGCGCCGGCGCCGCGATGATCCAGCTGGAAGACCAGGGCTTCCCGAAGCGCTGCGGGCATCTCGAGGGGAAAACCGTCGTTCCGGCTGCGGAAATGTGCGGCAAGATCCGCGCGGCGCTGGATGCGCGGCGCAGCGGCGAGACGCTGGTCCTGGCCCGCACCGATGCGCTCGCGATCGAAGGGCTGGATGCGGCGCTGGAACGCGCCGAGCGCTACCTGGAAGCCGGCGCCGACGCGCTCTTCGTCGAGGCGCTGCGCAGCCCGGAGCAGATGCGCGCGGCCTGCGAGCGCTTCGCGTCGCGGGTGTCGCTGCTGGCGAACATGGTGGAAGGCGGGAAGACGCCGGTGCTCGACGCGCAGGAGCTGGGGCGCATCGGCTTTCGCATCGTCATCTTCCCGGGCGGGACGGCCCGCGCGGTGGCGCACACCCTGCAGCGGTATTACGGGACCTTGAAGAGGGACGGGACGACGGCGGCGATGCGGGGGGAGATGCTGGATTTCGATGGGTTGAATGGCGTGATCGGGACGCCCGAGTTGCTCGAAGCGGGGAAGCGGTACGAATGAGGGCCGATCGGTGGGGTTCGCTTCGCTCACCACCACCCTACAGGACCGGTTCCCGCGTTGTAGGGTGGCGCGGCGAAGCCGCGGAAGGTGAGCGTCAGCGAACCCCACCGATCCCGTGGTGCACGGAAAACACTTCTTCCGGGTCGTACTTCGCCTTCACCGCGCGCAACCGCTCGACGTTCTCCCCCCAGAACGCCCTCTCCCACTCCCGCTCGAAATAATCGCTCTCCGACACGTACGAACCGGGCTGCGGCACGAGCTTGCGCAGTTCGCCCATCGCCGCATGCACGCGCTGGGCCTGGCGCCGGCCCAGCGCAACGTCCGGCTCGTGGCCCGCGACGCCCGGATACGCCGGCGGCCCGCTCGCCGCGCTGATCGCGAGCGCGAACGCGTCGAGCACTGCAGGATTGGTGGCCGTGTCGCGAGCCGCCGCAATGGCTTCCGGCGGCGCCCCCGCCAGCCCCTTGTTGAAGTGCAGCCCCACGCCCCACTGCGCTGCCGCGGCCACCAGCGCGTCAGCGAGTGCGCCGCGGCGCGCCGGCTCCAGCAAGCCAGCCGGCAGCCAGGTGGACGCGTACGCGTGCAGCACCTGGCCGGCCTGGCCTTCGTCCCCCGGCCAGAACACGTTGCCCTCCGGTGCACCGGGGCGGTCGTCCTGCTTCATGAAGCCGAGCGTGCGCTTCAGCAGCGTGGGCGACCAGAAGGTGCGCGCCGAGGTGGAGACGATCTTCAGGGGCGCGAAGTCGATCGAGAAGTCCTGCGGCGCGCGCGCGATGGCGTCCAGGAAAGGCTCCCACGTCGCGACGGCCTGGCTGCGCTCCATGCCCTGGAAGACCATGGCGACGGAGAGCACGTGGCCGGGGCGGAAGCGCATCTGCTCGCCCCAGTGCGGGTTCATCAGCGAGCCGGCGTAGAAGTCCAGCGCCAGGCCGACGAGGCGGCGGTACGCCGCGGGCGAAGTGCGTCGGCGGTCACGACCTCGGCTTCCAGCAGGTTGCCCGCCGCCGTGCCGAAACGCTTGGAGAAGCTGCCGAAGCCGCCGCTCTGCACCAGGCCCGCGACGCCCACCGTCATGCAGCCGCCGCCCTGCACGTAGCGGCCGCCGCGCGTGGCGACGGCGTCGTAGGCGTGCACCCAGAGCGCACCGGCGGCCATGCTCGCCGCCGCCGTGGGGGCGACCTTGCCGGCGCAGCCCTGGGGCACGAAGGCGTCGTGCAACTGGATGTCGCGCATGCGGCGGGTCCACACGAGCAGCGAATCGGGTGCGTTGGACGTGCCCTGGTAGCTGTGGCCGCCGCCCCGGACCGCGAGGCGCAGGCGGTGCTGGCGCGCGAAGTTCACCGCCGCCGCGACGTCGGCGGCATTGCGTGCTTCGACGACATACGCACTCGGCGACGAGGTCCAGGCGTCCACGTAGCCGAGCGTCTGCGTGAGCGCCGCGTCGTCACCGAGGAAGTACGGGTTCTTCGCCTGCCGGAAGAGGCGCGAGCATTCTTCGCTGGCGGGCGAGGCGATGCAGGCGGGCCAGGGATTCCGCACCGGGACCAGCGCGCCGCGGGTCTGGGCGGCGAGCTGCTTCCAGGCGTCTTCCGTCGGCCCGGCGGCGGCGTTGCCGGCGAGCGGCGACGCGAGGGCGGCCTGCAGGAGGGTTCTGCGCTTCATGGCGCGGATGATGCCCGTGCCGGATGCGGCGACGCCAGCGGCATGCGACGAAACGACGGTGGCGCGGAGCGAAACGGCGTCCGGTGGGGTTCGCTGACGCTCACCTGCCCGCGGCGCGCCGCGGCCACCCTACAACCATTGGTTGCGCCCCGTAGGCTGGGTTGCGCGCAGCGCACCCCAGCAACCCCCTCAGTGGTTTTCCTTCGCGTGGTTGATGGAGTACTTCGGGATCTCCACCACCACGTCCTTGTGGTCCAGGATGGCCTGGCAGGACAGGCGCGAGTTGGGCTCCAGGCCCCAGGCGCGGTCCAGCATGTCTTCCTCGTTCTCGTCCATCTCGTTGAGCGAGGCGAAGCCCTCGCGCACGACCACGTGGCAGGTCGTGCAGGCGCAGCTCATGTCGCAGGCATGCTCGATGGCGATGCCGTTGTCCAGCAGCGCTTCGCAGATGGACGTGCCCGCGGGCGCCTCCACCTGCGCGCCCTGCGGCGCGTACTCGGGATGGGGAAGGATCTTGATGACGGGCATGGGGTTAGATGGCTTCCAGGTTCTTGCCCGCGAGCGCCTTGCGGATGCCTTCGTTCATGCGGCGGGCGGCGAAGGCTTCCGTGCCCTTGGCGACGGCCTGCACCGCGGCTTCGACGACGGAAGCGTCCTCGCTGGATTTCATCGTCTCGCGCAGCGTGGCGACCAAGGCGTCGATCTCCTGGCGCTCGCCGGCTTCCAGCAGGTCGCCGTCGGCCTCCAGCGCGCTCTGCGTCGCGAGGATCATGCGCTCGGCGTCCACGCGCGCTTCCGTGAGCGCGCGGGCCTTCATGTCCGCCTCGGCGGTGGTGAAGCTCTCCTGCAGCATCTTCGCGATCTGCTCGTCGGAGAGGCCGTAGGACGGCTTCACGTCGACGTGCGCCTCGACACCGGAGCCCTGCTCCCGCGCCGACACGTGCAGCAGCCCGTCGGCATCGACGGTGAAGGTCACGCGGATGCGCGCCGCCCCGGCGGCCATCGGCGGGATGCCGCGCAGCTCGAAGCGCGCGAGGCTGCGGCAGTCCGCCACGAGGTCGCGCTCGCCTTGCACCACGTGGATCGCCATCGCCGTCTGGCCGTCCTTGAAGGTCGTGAAATCCTGGGCCTTGGCCGTGGGGATGGTCTCGTTGCGCGGCACGATGCGCTCGACGAGCCCGCCCATGGTCTCGATGCCCAGCGACAGAGGAATGACGTCCAGCAGCAGCAGGTCGCCGGCCGGGTTGTTGCCGGCGAGCTGGTTCGCCTGGATCGCGGCGCCCAGCGCCACGACTTCGTCGGGATTCAGGTTCGTGAGCGGCTCGTGCCCGAAGAAGTCGGCCACGGCACGGCGCACCTGCGGCATGCGGGTGGATCCGCCCACCAGCACGACACCCTTCACTTCGTCCTTGGTGAGCTTCGCGTCGCGCAGCGCCTTGCGCACGGCGCCCATGGTGCGCGCCGTCAGGTCGCCGGTTTCCAGGTCGAAGTCCTTGCGCGAGACGCGCACGTCGACCGCGCGGCCGCCGAGCGCCACGTTCACGGTCACCGTGTCCGCGTCGGACAGCTGTTCCTTCACCTGGCGCGCGAGCATCTTGATGTGCGCCTTCTCGGACGGGGTCTCCGCCTCCAGCTTCGCCTGGCGCGACAGCCAGTCGGCGAGCGCCCGGTCGTAGTCGTCGCCGCCCAGCGCCGAATCGCCGCCCGTGGACACGACCTCGAACACGCCTTGCGACAGGCGCAGGATGGAGATGTCGAAGGTGCCGCCGCCGAGGTCGTAGACCGCGTAGAGGCCTTCGCTGCCGTTGTCCAGGCCGTAGGCGATGGCGGCCGCCGTGGGCTCGTTGATCAGGCGCAGCACGTGGATGCCGGCCAGCTGCGCGGCGTCCTTGGTGGCCTGGCGCTGCGCCTCGTCGAAGTACGCCGGCACGGTGATCACGGCGCCGTAGAGGTCGTCGTTGAAGGTGTCCTCGGCGCGGAAGCGCAGCGTGGCCAGGATCTCGGCGCTGACCTCCACCGGCGACTTCTCGCCCTCGCGCGTGTGCAGCGTCACCATGCCGGGACGGTCGGCGAAGCGGTACGGCAGCTTCTCGCGGTTGACGATGTCCGCGATGCCGCGGCCCATGAAGCGCTTCGCGGACGCGATGGTGTTCTCGGGATCCTCGGACTGCGCAGCCTGCGCATCGAAGCCGATCTGGCGGCGGCCGTTGCCGAGGTAGCGCACGACCGAAGGCAGGATCACCCGGCCTTCGGCATCGGGCAGGCATTCGGCCACGCCGTTGCGCACGGCGGCCACGAGGGAATGGGTCGTGCCGAGGTCGATGCCGACGGCGATGCGGCGCTGGTGCGGGTCGGGCGAGGCGCCGGGTTCGGAGATCTGCAGGAGGGACATGGTGAGCCCGCTATTGTCCCAGTTGCGCGAGCCGCGAATCGACGTCGTGCGCAAAGCGCTCGATGAACATGAGGGCTCTCACCTGCCGTGCCGCGGCCGGCGCGTCGGCTTCGAGGTCCAGCAGCTGCTGGATGGAAGCCAGGACCTCGCGGCGGCGCGTGAGGACGCGCTCGGAAAGTCCTTCGAGCTCCTCTTCGCCCCCCGCTTCGTCGAGCGCCTCGCGCCACTCCATCTGTTCCATCAGGAACTCGGGCGGCATCGCGGTGTTGTTCTCGGCGTTGATCGGCGCGCCCAGCAGCTCGCACAGGTAGGCTGCGCGCTTGAGCGGATCCTTCAGGCGCTGGTAGGCCTCGTTGATGCGCACGGACCACTGCAGCGCGGCGCGCTGGGCGGTGTGGCCCTGCGCCGCGAAGCGGTCGGGATGCGCCTCGCGCTGGAGCTCCTTCCAGCGCGCATCGATCTCGGAGCGCTCCTGCGCGAACCGTTGCGGCAGGCCGAAGAGTTCGAAATCGGTGTAATGCAGGTTCACCGTCGTCAGACGCGGAAGGACTCTCCGCAGCCGCAGCGGTCGCGCTCGTTCGGGTTGTTGAAGCGGAAGCCCTCGTTCAGGCCCTCGCGCACGAAGTCCAGCTCCGTGCCGTCGATGTAGGCCAGCGACTTGGGGTCCACCAGGAGCTTCACGCCGTGGTTCTCGAACACGACGTCCTCCGGCGCCACCTCGTCGACGTACTCGAGCTTGTAGGCCAGGCCCGAGCAGCCCGTGGTCTTGACGCCGAGGCGCACGCCCACGCCCTTGCCGCGTTTGGCAAGGTAGCGCGTCACGTGCCGGGCCGCGGCTTCGGTCAGTGTCACGGACATCGCCTCAGTTCGCTCCCGTGTGCTTCTTCTTGTAGTCGGCGACGGCCGCCTTGATCGCGTCCTCGGCGAGGATCGAGCAGTGGATCTTCACCGGCGGCAGCGCCAGTTCCTCGGCGATCTGCGCGTTCTTGATGGACGCGGCCTCGTCCAGCGTCTTGCCCTTCACCCACTCGGTGACGAGCGAGCTCGACGCGATGGCCGAGCCGCAGCCGTAGGTCTTGAAGCGGGCGTCCTCGATCACGCCGGTGGACGGGTTCACCTTGATCTGCAGCTTCATCACGTCGCCGCAGGCGGGCGCGCCGACCATGCCGGTGCCGACGGACTCGTCACCCTTTTCGAAGGAGCCGACGTTGCGCGGGTTCTCGTAATGCTCGACGACTTTCTGCGAATAAGCCATTTCGTACTCCTGATTCCTGTTTTCTTAGTGAGCGGTCCACTGGATGGTGTTCAGGTCGATGCCGTCCTGGTACATCTCCCACAGCGGGCTCAGCTCGCGCAGCTTGGCGACGTTCTGCTTGATCGTCGAAACCGCGTAGTCGATCTCTTCCTCGGTCGTGAAGCGGCCGATGGTCATGCGCAGGCTGCTGTGCGCCAGTTCGTCGCTGCGGCCCAGGGCCCGCAGCACGTAGCTTGGCTCGAGCGACGCGGACGTGCAGGCGGAGCCCGAAGAAACCGCGAGGCCCTTGATGCCCATGATCAGCGACTCGCCCTCGACGAAGTTGAAGCTCATGTTCAGGTTCTGCGGCACGCGGTGTTCCATGTTGCCGTTGATGAACACCTGCTCCACGTCCTTGAGGCCGTCCAGCAGCCGCTTCTGCAGCCGGCGGGCGTGCTCCAGGTCCTTGTGCATCTCTTCCTTCGCGATGCGGAAGGCTTCGCCCATGCCCACGATCTGGTGCGTGGGCAGCGTGCCCGAGCGCATGCCGCGCTCGTGGCCGCCGCCGTGCATCTGCGCCTCGAGGCGGATGCGGGGCTTGCGGCGAACGTACAGCGCGCCGATGCCCTTGGGGCCGTAGGTCTTGTGCGAGGCCAGCGCCATCAGGTCGACGGGCAGCTTCTTCACGTCGATGTCGACCTTGCCCGTGGCCTGCGCGGCATCGACGTGGAAGATCACGCCCTTCTCGCGGCAGATCGCGCCGATGGCGGCGATGTCCTGGATGACGCCGATCTCGTTGTTCACGTACATGACGGAAGCGAGGATGGTGTCCGGGCGGATGGCCGCCCTGAACTTCTCCAGGTCCAGCATGCCGTCTTCCTGCACCTCGAGGTAGGTCACCTCGAAGCCGTCGCGCTCCAGCGCCCGCATCGTGTCCAGCACCGCCTTGTGCTCGGTCTTCACCGTGATCAGGTGCTTGCCCTTGGTCTTGTAGAACTGGGCGGCGCCCTTGATCGCCAGGTTGTCCGATTCGGTGGCGCCGGAGGTCCACACGATCTCGCGCGGGTCGGCGCCGATCAGGTCGGCGACGTTCTGGCGCGCCTTCTCGACGGCCTCTTCCGCTTCCCAGCCCCAGGCGTGGGAGCGCGAGGCCGGGTTGCCGAAGTGCTCGCGCAACCAGGGGATCATGGCGTCGACCACGCGCGGGTCGACCGGCGTCGTCGCGCCGTAGTCCATGTAGATCGGGAAATGCGGGGTCATGTCCATTGCTGGCGTTCTTCTGCTGGCAAAGAGGAAGAGGTTGTTACTGCTTGACGAGCTGGTTGCCCAGCGCGAACACCGAGTTCGGCGCGTTCACGCGGATGGGCTTCACCACGGGCGCGCTGGAGATCGCGCGCTTGGGGGTGGGCTTGTCCTCGATCTGCATGCCCTTGGCGAGCTGGTCGTCGACGAGCTTCTGCAGGGTGACGGAATCCAGGAACTCCACCATGCGCTGGTTGAGCGCGGACCACAGCTCGTGCGTCATGCACTGGCCGCCGTCGTTGCAGTTTTCCTTGCCGCCGCACTGGGTGGCGTCGATCGGCTCGTCCACCGACACGATGATGTCGGCCACGGTGATCTCGCTGGCCTTGCGGCCCAGCGTGTAGCCGCCACCCGGACCACGGGTGGATTCCACGAGCTCGTGACGGCGCAACTTGCCGAACAGCTGCTCGAGGTAGGACAGCGAGATGTGCTGGCGCTGGCTGATCGCCGCCAGGGTGACGGGACCATTGTTCTGGCGCAGTGCCAAATCGATCATCGCGGTGACCGCAAAGCGGCCTTTGGTCGTGAGACGCATCGCTAGCTCCTTGTTCGCTTGCTTGCTTTGCCTGCGCGGTACCCCCGCGCCAGGCCGTCTCCACCCATGCTCCGGCTTGGTGCCGGCCCTCGTGGCCGGGCTGCTGCTGCCGGCCGTGTTTGACTCTCTCTTGGGTTTCCTGACTGTTTCGGTCAAGTATACCAGAAAACCCGCCGCCGCTCTCGGGTAATCCGGTCTTTCTGCAGTGCAGCAGGACCGGTCAGGCGGCGAGTTCGCGCTGGATGTGCTGCACGAGGCCGTCGCAGGCGGCCTCGATCTCGTCGAGCACCCGTTCGAAGCCCTGCCGGCCGCCGTAGTACGGGTCCGCGACCTCCTGCGGGAAGCCATGCGGCGCGAACTCCATCAGGAGCCGCACCTTGTGCTGCTGGGGCGGCGGGCAGTCGTCCAGCAGCAGCTCGAGATGGCCCCGGTCCAGGGCCAGGATGAGGTCGAAGCGCGCGAAATCCAGCGCATGCACCTGGCGCGCCTGGTGGCTCGACAAGTCGTAGCCGCGGCGCCGCGCATGGTCCGTGCTGCGCTCGTCCGCCGGGCAGCCGAGGTGGTAGTCGCTCGTCCCGGCGGAGGCGATGCGCACCCGCTCCTCCAGACCGGCCTCGCGGACCTTGTGGCGCAGCACCACCTCGCCGGTGGGGCTGCGGCAGATGTTGCCGGTGCAGACGAAGAGGACGGCGTAGCCCATGGGCCTACTTCTTCTTCGCAGCGTCGATCGGCACCACGTTGTCGTGGGTCGCCGCGCCGAAGGCCTGCTCCTTCAGCACCGCGAGCTGGTCGCGCACCCGCGCCGCCTTCTCGAACTCGAGGTTGCGGGCGTGCTCGAGCATCTGCTTTTCCAGCTGCTTGATCCGCTTGGAGATGTCCTTCTCGGACATGTCCTCGACCATCGCGCGCTGCAGTTCCTGCTTCTCCTGCTCCTTGCTGGCCTTCTCGCTGTACACGCCGTCGATGAGGTCGCGCACCTGCTTCTGGATGCTGCGCGGGGTGATGCCGTGCGCCTCGTTGTGGGCGATCTGCTTGGCGCGGCGGCGCTCGGTCTCGTCGATCGCCTTCTTCATCGAGTCGGTCATCTTGTCCGCGTACAGGATGGCCTTGCCGTTCAGGTTGCGGGCGGCGCGGCCGATGGTCTGGATCAACGAACGCTCGGCACGCAGGAAGCCTTCCTTGTCCGCGTCCAGGATCGCGACCAGCGACACCTCCGGGATGTCCAGGCCTTCGCGCAGCAGGTTGATGCCCACCAGCACGTCGAACTGGCCCAGGCGCAGGTCGCGGATGATCTCCACGCGCTCCACCGTGTCCACGTCGCTGTGCAGGTAGCGCACCTTGACGCCGTTCTCGCTCAGGTAGTCGGTGAGCTGCTCCGCCATCCGCTTGGTCAGCGTGGTGACGAGCACGCGCTCGTTCTTCTCCACGCGGATGCGGATCTCCTGCAGCACGTCGTCGACCTGGTGCGTCGCGGGACGCACTTCCACGAGCGGATCGATCAGGCCCGTCGGACGCACCAGCTGCTCCACCACGTTGCCCGCGTTCTGCTTCTCGTAGTCGGCCGGCGTGGCGGACACGAAGATCACCTGGCGCATGCGCGCCTCGAACTCCGCGAACTTCAGCGGCCGGTTGTCCATCGCCGAGGGCAGGCGGAAGCCGTACGCCACCAGCGTCTCCTTGCGCGCCCGGTCGCCGGCGTACATGCCATTGAGCTGGCCGATCATCTGGTGGCTCTCGTCCAGGAACATCAGCGCGTCCTTCGGCAGGTAGTCCGTCAGCGTGGACGGCGGCGCACCGGGAGGCGCACCCGAGAGGTGGCGCGTGTAGTTCTCGATGCCCTTGCAGTGCCCCAGCTCCGCGAGCATCTCCAGGTCGAAGCGCGTGCGCTGCTCCAGGCGCTGGGCTTCCACCAGCTTGCCTTCCTTGACGAAGAAGTCCAGGCGCTCCTTGAGCTCCTGCTTGATCGATTCGACGGCGGAGACGACTTTCTCGCGCGGCGTCACGTAGTGGCTCGACGGATACACCGTGAAGCGCGGCACCTTCTGGCGGATGCGCCCAGTGAGCGGGTCGAACAGCTGCAGCGACTCGATCTCGTCGTCGAACAGCTCGATGCGGATCGCGAGTTCCGAGTGTTCCGCCGGGAAGATGTCGATGGTGTCGCCGCGCACGCGGAAGGTGCCGCGGGCGAAGTCCTGCTCGTTGCGGTTGTACTGCATCCGAATGAGCTGGCCGATGATGTCCCGCTGGCCGATCTTGTCGCCGATGCGCATGATGAAGCGCATCTGCGTGTAGTCCTCGGGGGCGCCGATGCCGTAGATGGCCGAAACCGTCGCGACGATGACCGTGTCCCGCCGCTCCAGCACGCTCTTGGTCGCCGACAGCCGCATCTGCTCGATGTGCTCGTTGATCGACGAGTCCTTCTCGATGAACAGGTCGCGCTGCGGGACGTACGCTTCCGGCTGGTAGTAGTCGTAGTAGCTCACGAAGTACTCCACCGCGTTCTTCGGGAAGAACTCGCGGAACTCGGAGTACAGCTGCGCGGCCAGCGTCTTGTTCGGCGCGAACACGATCGCGGGGCGCCCGAGGCGCGCGATCACGTTGGCCATGGTGTAGGTCTTGCCGGAGCCCGTGACGCCCAGGAGCGTCTGGAACACCTCGCCGTCCTGCACGCCTTCGACGAGTTTCTCGATCGCCTGCGGCTGGTCGCCTGCGGGCGGGTAAGGCTGGAACAGCTCGAAGGGCGAGTCCGGGAAGGTGACGAACTGGCCCTTTTTCTCGGTCGGCTGGGCCTCTGCGGCCTCGGGAATTGCGCTCATGCGGGTAACTACGGAGTCGACGGTCTAAAATTGCGGGCAGCCGGCCAGCGTACAACAGGCCGGGCGTTCTTGCCACCGCATCCAAGGAACCCCATGTCTCTCTTCACCGCCGTCGAAATGGCGCCCCGCGACCCGATCCTGGGCCTCACCGAGCAATACGTCGCCGACACCAACCCGAAGAAGGTGAACCTGGGCGTGGGGGTCTACTACGACGACAACGGCAAGCTGCCCCTGCTCGAATGCGTGCAGAAGGCGGAAGAGAAGATGATGGCGGCGCACGCGGCCCGCGGCTACCTGCCCATCGACGGTATCGCGGCCTATGACGCTGCGGTCAAGAGCCTCGTATTTGGGGCCGAATCCGAGCCGGTCAAGAGCGGCCGCGTGGCCACCGTGCAGGCCCTGGGCGGCACCGGCGGCCTGCGCGTCGGCGCGGACTTCCTGAAGAAGCTGAACCCGCAAGCCAAGGTCCTGATCAGCGACCCGAGCTGGGAGAACCACCGCGCCCTGTTCACGCAGGCCGGCTTCACCGTCGAGACCTACCCCTACTACGATGCGGCGAAGCGCGGCATCAACTTCGACGGCATGCTGACCGCGCTGAACACCGTGCCGGCCGGCACCGTGGTCGTCCTGCACGCCTGCTGCCACAACCCCACCGGCTACGACCTCACCGCCGCCCAGTGGGACCAGGTCGTCGTCGCCGTGAAGGGCCGCAAGCTGGTCGCCTTCCTGGACATGGCCTACCAGGGCTTCGGCCAGGGCATCACGGAAGACGGCGTGGCCGTGCAGAAATTCCTGGCCTCGGGCGAGAACTTCTTCGTCTCCACCTCCTTCTCCAAGAGCCTGAGCCTGTACGGCGAGCGCGTGGGCGCCCTGTCGGTGCTGTGCCAGGACAAGGAGGAAGCCGCGCGCGTGCTGTCGCAGCTGAAGATCGTGATCCGCACGAACTACAGCAACCCGCCGACGCACGGCGGCCAGATCGCCGCGACCATCCTGAACACGCCCGAACTCCGCGCCCTGTGGGAGCAGGAACTCGCCGGCATGCGCAGCCGCATCAAGGCGATGCGCTCGGCGCTCGTGGAGAAGCTCAAGTCCAAGGGCGTCAAGGGCGACTTCGGCTTCATCACCCAGCAGGTCGGCATGTTCAGCTACTCCGGCCTGAGCAAGGACCAGATGGTCCGCCTGCGCAACGAGTTCGGCGTCTACGGCATCGAGAGCGGCCGCATCTGCGTGGCGGCGCTGAACAGCAAGAACATCGACTATGTCGCCGAGTCCATTGCCGCGGTGGTGCAGTAAGCACCCCGTCATCCCCGCGCAGGCGGGGACCCGGAGAAAAGCGGCCGCCAGGCCGCTTTTTTTCGCTCGCTGTCGCACACCAGACACCTTTCCCCACCCTTGCAGAGGGGGTGTTGCTCATCCGTAGTTCTACCTCGTGCAGCCTCGGTTTCCCGCTGGTATATTGCACTGCAACAACGGAACCCAACATGCTCTACCAGATCTACGAAGCGCAGCGCTCCCTCATGGAGCCGTTTGCCGATTTCGCGCAGGCCGCTTCCAAGCTGTACAGCAATCCCCTCACGCCCTTCGGCCAGGGGCCGCTCGCGCAGCGGCTCTCCGCCGCGTACGACCTTTTCTACCGCCTCGGCAAGGACTACGAGAAGCCGGAGTTCGGCATCAAGACGGTCGACGTCGGCGGCGTGGAGGTCGCGATCCACGAGCGCGTGGAGATGGACAAGCCGTTCTGCGAGTTGCGCCGCTTCAAGCGCTTTTCCGACGAACCCGAGACGCTGAAGAACCTGAAGGCGCAACCCGCGGTGCTGATCGTCGCGCCTCTTTCGGGCCACTACGCCACGCTGCTGCGCGACACCGTGCGCACCATGCTGCGGGACCACAAGGTCTTCATCACGGACTGGAAGAACGCCCGCAACGTGCCGCTGGAGCAAGGCGCCTTCCACCTCGACGACTACGTCGGCTACGTGCAGGAGTTCATCCGCCACCTGCAGGCGGAGTACGGCAACTGCCACGTGATGAGCGTCTGCCAGCCGACGGTGCCCGTGCTCGCGGCCGTCTCGCTGATGGCCAGCCGCGGCGAGCCCACGCCGCTCACGATGACCATGATGGGCGGCCCCATCGACGCCCGCAAGTCGCCCACGGCGGTGAACAACCTGGCGATGAACAAGAGCTACCAATGGTTCGAGAACAACGTGATCTACCGCGTTCCGACCAGCTTCCCGGGCGCGGGCCGCCGCGTGTACCCCGGCTTCCTGCAGTACACGGGCTTCGTGGCGATGAACCCGGACCGCCACCTCTCGAGCCATTACGACTACTTCAAGCACCTGATCGCTGGCGACGACGCATCGGCCGAGGCGCACCGCCAGTTCTACGACGAGTACAACGCCGTCCTCGACATGGACGCCGACTACTACCTCGAGACCATCCGCGTCGTGTTCCAGGAATTCAACCTGGTCAACGGCAACTGGGACGTGCGCAATGCCGAGGGCGAGCTCGAGCGGGTGCGTCCGGAGGACATCCGGACCACGGCCCACCTGACGATCGAGGGCGAGCTCGACGACATCTCCGGCGCCGGCCAGACCGAAGCGGCGCACGAGCTCTGCTACCACGTGCCGAAGGCACGGCAGAAGCACATCGAGGTCAAGGGTGCCGGCCACTACGGCATCTTCAGCGGCCGCCGCTGGCGCGAGAACGTGTACCCGCAGGTGCGCGACTTCATCAAGCAGTTCGACCAGCCCGCGCCGGCCGAAGGCAAGCGGACCGCGCGCAAGGCCGTGGCCGCCGCCCGCCGCGCTCCCGAGGCGGCGCGCGCCTCCAGCCCGGCGCGCGCCCGGCGCAAGTGAACCCGCAGGCGGCGCGCCTGCACGCCGCCCTGCCCCAGACGCAGTGCACGCGCTGCGGCTACCCGGACTGCGCCGGCTACGCCGAGGCGGTCGCCGCCGGCGACGCCGACATCAACCGCTGCCCGCCGGGCGGTGCGCAAGGCATCGTGCGCCTCGCGGAGATCACCGGCCGCCCCCCGCTGCCGCTGGACCCCGACGTGGGCGTCGAGGGCCCGCGCACGGTCGCCGTGATCGACGAGGACTGGTGCATCGGCTGCACGCTGTGCCTGGACGCCTGCCCGACGGACGCCATCGTCGGCGGCAACAAGGCCATGCACACGGTGATCGAGCCGTACTGCACCGGTTGCGAGCTGTGCGTGCCCGTGTGCCCGGTCGACTGCATCTCGCTGGAGAACGTGACCGGCGAGCGCACCGGCTGGCGCGCCTGGTCCCAGCCCGAAGCGGACCTCGCCCTCGCCCGCTACGAGGCGCGCAAGGTGCGCAAGGCGCGCGAGGACGTGGAGCACGCCCAGCGTCTCGAGCAGAAGGCGCTGGCCAAGCTCGCGGACCTGCCCACGCTGACGAAAGGCGCCGAGGGCGATGAACTCGCCCGCAAGAAGTCGGTGATCGAGGCGGCGCTCGCCCGCGCGCGGGCGAAGCGCGAAACCTCCTAGCGTCCTCCCGCCGGCGGCAGGCCGAAGCCGCCCAGCGCGCGCGCCGACGCCGGCGACGCCGCCCACTGCTCGTACTGCTTGCCCGTCAGCGACTGCAGGAAGGCCGCGATGTCCTGGCGGTCCCCGGCCGGGATCTCGCGACCGAGCTGGAAGCGGCCCATCAACTGGATCGCCTCGTCCAGCGTCGGCACCGCGCCGTCGTGGAAGTAAGGCGCCGTCAGCGCCACGTTGCGCAGCGACGGCACGCGGAAGACGTGCAGGTCCTCGGGCTTCTTCGTGACCAGCAACCGGCCCTTGTCCAGCTCCACCGCCGCGCCGCGGCCCATCTTCTCGCGCTCGGCGAAGTAGTCGCCGGCGATGCCGAGCTTCATGAAGCCGTTGCCGCCCACGTTGATGCCGTTGTGGCAGCCCACGCAGCCATAGGCTTTGAACCGGTCGTAGCCCCGCTGCTCCTGCGCGGTGAGGGCGCGGTCGTCGCCCTTGAGCCAGTCGTCGAAGCGCGAGGGCGTGACCAGCGACTTCTCGAAGCTCACGATCGCGTGCATCGCGTTCTTCTGGCTGACCGCATCGTCGCCGCCGTAGGCTGCCTTGAACTCGGCCACCACCTGCGGATCCGCGGCGAGGATCTGCATCACCTTGCCCCAGTCGTGCGCCATGGTGTCGGCATTGCCGATCGAGCCCGCGATCTGCGCGTCGAGGTCCCTGGTGCGGCCGGTCCAGTTGAGGCCCGAGGTGTTGTAGCGCACGTTGAGGATGGTCGGCGAGTTCAGCTCGCGCACCTTGCCGAAGGCGCTCACCGAATGCCGACGCGGGTCCGCGCCGCCGTGCTCCGGCAGGTGGCAGGACTGGCAGGACACGGTGTTGTCCGCGGAGAAGCGCTTGTCGGCGAACAGGCGCGCGCCCAGCTTCACCTTCGCGGCGTCCACGTCCGTGGCCTGGTCCGGCAGCGGCTGGATGGGTTCGTTGCGGTGGGTGCCCTGCGCGACGACCAGCACCGCGGCGGTCGCGAGAACGATGGAAAGCGCGCCACGCGCGCGGCGAATGGTCTTCATCGACTCCTCCCCTTCAACAACTCAGCCCAGCGCGTCGTTCACCTGCTCGTTGAATTCCGCCTGGCTCAATGCGGCGCCGATCTCCAGCGGCAGCGCATCACGGATGGAAAACACGCCCAGGACCTTGCGGTCGGCGCCCACGATGGGCAGGTGGCGGAAGCCGCGCTCCAGCATGATCACCACCGCGTCGGAGACGGCCGTCTCGGGTGGCACGCACTGCGGGTGCGGCGTCATGATGTGCGCCAGCGTGGTGTTCTTCGGCTCCAGTGCCCGGGCGAGCACGCGCGTCATCAGGTCGCGTTCGGTGACGATGCCCAGCAGCCGGTCGGGCGGCTCCATCACCAGGATGCTGCCGCAGTTGGCGCGGGTCATGGCGCACGCTGCTTCCCACACGTTGGCATGCGGGCCCAGGCTGAGCACGTGCCGCTGGGTGATGGACTGGAAGACGGTGCGTTCGGCCATGGCAAGCTCCTTCGAAGCTCTACTGCAGGCCGGCCTCCCTTTTTGCCGGTGCGCGGTGCGCTACCTCAATGATGCGTTGATCCTGGCAAGGACGCCAGTACCGGGGCACAGCTCGGGGGCATCCAGCGTGTTGAGCGGCCGCGCCGTGGTGTTCAGCGCGGTGTGCAGGTCGGTCGCCAGCGGATCGACATAGAGGAGCCCCGTCAGCACCTCGCCGCGTGCCTGGTGCTCCTGCATGAAGGCCATGGCGGCGTAGCGGTCGGTGGGATCGTATTCCGGGTGCAGGCTGCGCAGGCGCAGCAGCGTGCCGTCGTGCTGGCGCACGTCCACCGCCTGCCCCGGCGCCGCATCGGCGGTGATCTCCTCGCGCGGCGTGATGAAGTCGATGCGGCTCACCGCCTCGTTGTGCTCCCGCACGTAGTCGTAGCTCTTGGTGCTGCCCGGGTGGTTGTTGAACGCCACGCAGGGGCTGATCACGTCGATGAAGGCGGCGCCGCCATGCGTCATGGCCCCCTTGATCAGCGGCACCAGTTGCGCCTTGTTGCCGGAGAAACCGCGCGCCACGTACGTCGCGCCCAGCTGCAGGGCCATGCCCACCAGGTCCACGGGGCTGTCGCTGTTGACGACGCCTTTCTTGCTCTTGCTGCCGCTGTCCGCGGTGGCGGAGAACTGCCCCTTGGTGAGGCCGTAGACGCCGTTGTTTTCCACGATGTAGGCCATGCGCACGCCGCGCCGCATGGCGTGCGCGAACTGCCCGAGGCCGATGGACGCGGAGTCGCCGTCGCCCGAGACGCCCAGGTACAGCAGGTCGCGGTTGGCGAGGTTGGCGCCGGTCAGCACCGAAGGCATGCGGCCGTGCACGGTGTTGAAGCCGTGGGACGCGCCCAGGAAGTAGTCCGGCGTCTTGGAGCTGCACCCGATGCCGCTCAGCTTGGCCACCCGGTGCGGCTCGATGTCCAGCTCCCAGCAGGCCTGGATGATCGCGGCGGAGATGGAGTCGTGGCCGCAGCCCGCGCACAGCGTGGAGATCTTGCCTTCGTAGTCGCGCCGTGTGTACCCGACCTTGTTCTTCTCCAGCGTCGGGTGGTGCAGCGGCGGCTTGGCGATATAGGTCATTCCACGTCCTCCGGGACGGCCTGCACTTGCGAGGTGATGGCGTTGGTGATGAAACGCGCGGTGATGGGCGTGCCGTCGTAGTGCAGCACCTTCACCAGCCGGGCGGGGTCGATCTCGAGTTCGTTGACCAGCAGCGTGCGCATCTGCGCATCGCGGTTCTGCTCCACGACGAACACGCGCTCGTGGCGCGCGATGAACTCCGCCACGCCGTCGCCGAAGGGGAAGGCGCGCAGCCGCAGCGCGTCGACGTGCACGCCCTGCGCGGCGAGCACGGCCAGCGCCTCCTGCATGGCCGGGCCGGTGGAGCCGAAGTAGATGACGCCGAGGCTCGTCTCCGCCCCGGCGCGGTGCAGCACCGGCTGCGGCACGAGGCCGGCCGCGGTGCGGAACTTCCGCAGCAGCCGCTCCATGTTGTACACGTAGTCGGGGCCGCGCTCCGAATAGCGCGCGTACGGGTCGCGCGTGGTGCCGCGCGTGAAGTAGGCGCCCTTGGTGGGATGCGTCCCGGGCAGCGTGCGCCAGGGGATGCCGTCGCCGTCCACGTCCTTGTAGCGGCCGAAGTCGCGGCCCGCCTCCAGCTCCTCCGCGCTCATCACCTTGCCGCGGTCGTAGGCACCGCCCTCTTCCCAGGCGAAGGGCTTGCACAGGCGCTGGTTCATGCCGATGTCGAGGTCGGTCATGACGAACACGGGCGTCTGCAGGCGGTCGGCGAGGTCCAGCGCCTTCGCCGCATGCTCGAAGCACTCGTGCGGGTCCTCCGGGAACAGCAGCACGTGCTTGGTGTCTCCGTGCGACGCATAGGCGCACGCGAGGATGTCCGCCTGCTGCGTGCGCGTCGGCATGCCGGTGGACGGGCCGCCGCGCTGCACGTCGATGATCGTGACGGGGATCTCGGCGAAGTGCGCGAGGCCGATGAACTCCGTCATCAGCGAGACGCCCGGGCCCGACGTGGCGGTGAAGGCCCGCGCGCCGTTCCAGCCCGCGCCCACCACCATGCCGATGGAGGCGATCTCGTCTTCCGCCTGCACGATCGCGTAGCGGTTCTGGCCCGTGTCGGCGTCGACGCGCAGCTTGCTGCAGTAGCGCTGGAACGCCTCGGCCACCGAGGACGACGGCGTGATCGGGTACCAGGCGGCGACCGTGGCCCCGCCGTACACGCAGCCCAGGGCCGCGGCGCTGTTGCCATCCACGAAGATGCGGTCGCCCACGCTGTCCGCCCGGCGCACCCGGATGCCCAGCGGCCACTTCAGGTGCTCCTGCGCGAACTCGCGCCCGAGTTGCAGCGCCTGCACGTTGGAGGCCAGCAGCTTCTCCTTGCCCTTGTACTGCTCGCCGAACAGCTTCTCGATCTCCGCGGGGTCGATTTCCAGCAGCACGGACAGCGCGCCCACGTACACGATGTTCTTGAACAGCTGCCGCTGCCGCGGGTCGCTGTAGACCGCGTTGCAGATCTCCGTGAGCGGCATGCCGATCACGTGCACGTCCTCGCGGAAGGCCGCGGGCGGCAGCGGCCGGGTGTTGTCGTAGAAGAGGTAGCCGCCGGGCGAGAGCTCCGCCACGTCGGCGTCCCAGGTCTGCGGGTTCATCGCGACCATCATGTCCACGCCGCCGCGCCGCCCGAGCCAGCCCTGCTCGTTGACGCGCACCTCGTACCAGGTGGGCAGGCCCTGGATGTTGCTCGGGAAGATGTTGCGCGGGCTGACCGGTACGCCCATGCGCAGGATGGATTTCGCGAACAACTCGTTGGCCGACGCCGAGCCGGACCCGTTCACGTTGGCGAACTTCACCACGAAGTCGTTGACCGCCTCGAGCGCCTTCATGCGTGCACCTCCGGGGCGTGCGGCTGCACCCGCATGCCGGCCACCGCGTTCTTGAACAGGAACTTCTGCATGTCCCAGGCCCCGGTGGGACAGCGTTCGGCGCAGAGGCCGCAGTGCAGGCAGACGTCCTCGTCCTTCACCATCACGCGGCCGGTCTTGAGCGCACCGGACACGTAGAGGTCCTGCGCCAGGTTCAGCGCCGGCGCCTTGAGCCGCTGCCGCAGTTCGGGCTCCTCGCCGTCGGGCGTGAAGGTGATGCAGTCCATGGGGCAGATGTCCATGCAGGCGTCGCACTCGATGCAGGCGGTCTGGTTGAACACCGTCTGCACGTCGCAGTTCAGGCAGCGCTGCGCCTCGCGGAACGCAGTCGGTGCGTCGAAGCCCAGTTCCACCTCCACGCGGATGCTGGCCAGCGCCTTCTCCGCCTGCGCCCACGGCACGCGGAAGCGCGCGTCGAGCGAAGTCTCGTTGTGGTAGCTCCACTCGTGGATGCCCATCTTCTGGGACATCAGGTTCACGGTGGGGGCCGGACGCGAGCGCGTGTCCTCGCCGTGCAGCAGGCGGTCGATGGAGATCGCCGCCTCGTGCCCGTGCGCGACCGCGGTGATGATGTTCTTCGGCCCGAGCGCCGCGTCGCCGCCGAAGAACACGTTGGGCACCGTCGACTGGAAGGTGCCCTGGAACAGTTCCGGCAGCCCCCAGCGGTCGAAGACGATGCCGCAATCGCGCTCGATCCAGGGGAAGGCGTTCTCCTGGCCCACGGCGATCAGCACCTCGTCGCAGGGGAAGAAGGGGTCGGGCTCGCCGGTGGGCACCAGCGAGCGGCGGCCCTGCGCGTCGTACTCGGCGCGGACGACTTCGAAGCGCATGCCCACGAGCCGCCCGCCCTCGTGCACGAAGGCCTTGGGCACGTGGTAGTTGAGGATGGGGATGCCTTCGTGCATGGCATCCTCCTTCTCCCAGGGCGAGGCCTTCATCTCCTCGAAGCCGCTGCGCACGATGACCTTCACGTCCTCGCCGCCCAGCCGCCGCGCCGAGCGGCAGCAGTCCATCGCGGTGTTGCCGCCGCCGAGGACGATCACGCGCTTGCCGACCTGCGTCACGTGCCCGAAGGACACGGACGCGAGCCAGTCGATGCCGATGTGGATCTGCGCCGCCGCCTCGCGCCGGCCCGGGATCTCCAGGTCGCGGCCGCGCGGTGCGCCGCAGCCCACGAAGATCGCGTCGTAGCCCTCGGCCATCAGCGCCTTCATCGAATCGATGCGACGGCCGGGGACGAACTCCACGCCGAGGTCCAGGATGTAGCCGCACTCCTCGTCGATCACTTCCTCCGGCAGGCGGAAGCGCGGGACCTGCGTGCGCATGAAGCCGCCCGGACGGACCTCGCCGTCGAAGACCGTCACTTCGTAGCCCAGCGGCGCGAGGTCGCGCGCCACCGTCAGCGAAGACGGCCCCGCGCCCACGCACGCCACGCGCAGGCCGTTGGACGGCGCCCGCTGCGGCATGCGCTGGCGCACGTCCTCCTTCAGGTCGGCGGCGACGCGCTTCAGCCGGCAGATCGCCACCGGTTCGGGATCGCCCGTGTTGCTGTGCTCCACGCGTCCCCGCCTGCAGGCCGGCTCGCACGGCCGGTCGCAGGTGCGCCCGAGGATGCCGGGAAAGACGTTGGACACCCAGTTCACCATGTAGGCGTCGCCGTAGCGGCGCTGGGCGATCAGGCGGATGTATTCGGGGACCGGCGTGTGGGCGGGGCACGCCCACTGGCAATCCACGACCTTGTGGAAATACGCCGGGTTCGCGATGTTCGTCGGCTGCAAACAGGCCTCCTCACGCGGATGGCCCGGGGGTCCCCGGGGCCGGCGGCCAGTCTACGCCGCCGCGCGCGCGGGCGCCTCTCCGTGGATTCCACTAGGATGGACGGCGGGCCGGGCGCCCGCCACGGCCCGTTACGCGCCTTCGCCGGGCAGCGGCACGCGCTGCGGCTTGCCGCTGCGCGTGAGCCACTTCGCCGCGAACGCGAGGCCGCCGGTGGGCTCGCCGAACAGCTTGCCCTGCCCCAGGTCCCAGCCGTTCTTGCGCAGGAAGGCGAGCTGCGCCGGCGTGTCCACGCCGCAGGCCACGCAGTCCAGCCGCAGGCGGCGCGCCATGTCGCCCATCCCGAGCAGCATCGCCTGCACGGCGCCGTCCTGCTCCAGGTCGCGGACGAAGGACGAATCGACCTTGATCTCGTCGCACATGAGCTTGCGCAGGTGCGCCACCGAGGCGACGCTGCCGAAGCGGTCCATCGCCAGGCGCACGCCCTTCTTGCGCAGGGCGGCGAAGGCCGCGGCTTCCTTGGCGGGCAGGCTGTCCAGCGCGCCGACCTGCTGCAGTTCCAGCGAAATGGTGCGCGGCTCCATGCCGCCGGCGACCGCCGCGTTCACCAGGTAGCTCACGTCCGTGGGCCGCATGTTCGCCAGCGAGACCTTGATGCCCGTGGGCACCGGCTGCAGGCCCGCGGCGCGCCAGTTCTTCATGTGGGCGCGCATCTGCTCGAAGGTCCACTCCGTCAGCGCGACGTCCATCTCGGAGCTGCCCGCCAGGTCCAGGAGTTCGTCGCCCTCGATCACGCGGCCGGAGCGGTGCTTCCAGCGCACGAGCGACTGCGCCGCCACCACGCGGCCGGTGGCGAGCTCCACGCGCGGCTCGTACATCAGCTCGATCTCGTCGCGGCTGATCGCATGGCGCAATTCCGCGCTCAGGTCGAGGCGGCTCTGCGCCATCTCGTTGAAGCGGGGCGAGAAGAACTCGTAGCGATGCGGGCCCGCCTGCTTGGCATGGCGCAGCGCGAGGCCCGCGTTGCGCATCAGCAGGTCCGGTTCGAGGCCGTCGCTGGGGAACACCGACACGCCGACGCTGCAGGTGACGAACACCTCCGGGCCGCCGGGACGCTGGAAGCTCACGGTGGCGTCTTCCAGCAGCTTGCTGATGAACGCCGCGGCGCTGTGCACGCCTTCCATGTAGGGGACGACGATGGCGAACTCGTCGCCGTCGAAGCGGTACAGCGTGGGGTTGTGGTGCTCCGAGCTGAGCTCGCCGCCCGCTTCGGTCTGCACGCAGCTAGCGAGGCGCTTGGCGATGCGCTGCAGCAGCTGGTCGCCGACCGGCCGCCCCAGGGCATCGTTGATCCGCCCCAGTTCGTCGACGCCCACGTGCAGCAGCGCGCCGCTGTTGCCTTCGGAGCGGGCGGCCGCCAGCACCGCGGCCACCTGCTTGCGGTAACCCTGCTTGTTCGGCAGCCCGGTGAGGCTGTCGTGCTGGCTCAGGTACTCGCGGTACGCGCTCGCCGCGAGCGTGTTGCGGATGCGCAGTCCCAGCTCGCTCGGATCCACCGGCTTGGACAGGAAGTCCATCGCCCCCATCGCCAGGGCCTTCAGCTTCACCTGCGGGTCGGTGCTGATGGTCAGCACGATCACCGGCACGTGGCGCAGCACCGGGTCGTCGCGCATGGCGGCGAGGATGTCGAGGCCGCTCACCTTGGGCATGCTCAGGTCGAGCAGCAGCACCCCCGGGAGCTCCTTGCGCATCATGGCCACCGCGTACTCGGGTTCGTCGGTGTAGACGAACTGGCGGTAGCCGGCGTCCTGCAGGAAGGCCTGCGTCATCTCGATGTTCAGCATCTCGTCGTCGACCATCATGATCAACGCGTCCGAGAGGCCGTTCACGGCGCGGTTGCGCCACACGCCATCCTGCGGGGACAAGGCCTTGAGCGCCTGCTCGGTCAGCCGCTCCTCGCCCGGGGCGAAGATCGTCGGCTGCGTGGCGGGCGCGTCCCGCTCGGAGTCCCCGCCGCTGTTGCGGTACCCCGCTCCCCCGTAATGCTTTTCCATCATGTCCATTGTGCCTCTTGCTCAGCCGACTTCGACTTCCGGGACTTCGAGTTGCCCCGCCATTCGCGCAAGGCGTTGCAGCAGCACCTCAACCGCCGCTGCATCGCGCGCCTTCGCCGCCGACTCCATCTCGCGCGCGGGGGCAGTGAAGGCGTCGTAGCCCACGGTGCCGGCAGCACCCGCGAGCCAGTGGGCGAGGCGCTCCACCTCCGCGAGGTCGCCCGCGTCGTGCGCTTCGCGCGTGTGCTCGAGCTGCTCGCGCAGGCGCGCGGCGAACTTGCGCACGATGGGGACCAGCCGCGCCTGCTTCGCGAAGCGCGAACGGATCGGCCCGTCGGCGGCCGCCTCCGGCAACGGGAGGTCGCCGAAGATGGACGCCGGCCGCGTGACCGGCGCATCCTCCGGCACGCCGCCCAGGAGCTGCGCGATCTGCTGCAGCAGGGCGTCGATGTCCACCGGCTTCGTGAGGTAGGCGGTGCAGCCGGCCTGCAGCACCTCCTCCTCGTAGCCCTTCATGGCGTGCGCGGTGAGCGCCACCACCGGCAGGTCCTGCCCGCGCTGCCGCAGCGCGCGCGTGGCGGCATAGCCGTCCAGTACCGGCATCTGCATGTCCATCAGCACGAGGTCGTAGCTGCCGGCCGCCAGCCGGTCCAGCGCCACCTGGCCGTTCTCCGCCTCGTCCACCCACAGGCCCTGCTCCGTGAGTACCAGCGAGATCAGCTCGCGGTTTTCGGCGCCGTCGTCGACGACCAGCACGCGCGCCGAGGGGATGCGCCAGCGGCGGCGCGGCGCCGGCCCGGCCGCCGCCGCCTCTGACAGCGCCGTGGCATCGAGCAGCGGCACGCCTTCCAGCGCGCCGGTCGCGAACGTGAACATCATCGTGGTGCCCACGCCCGGCTGGCTGGTCGCCACGAGGTCGCCGCCCAGCGCGCGCGCCAGCCGGCGGCTGATGGCGAGCCCCAGGCCCGTGCCGCCGAAGCGGCGGGCGATGGAGCTGTCCGCCTGCGTGAACGGGTCGAACATCGATTCGACCTTCGCCGGGTCCATGCCGATGCCGGTGTCGTTGACCTCCACGGTGTAGGTCGTGCCGTGGCAGGCGAGCACGACCTCCACGCCGCCCTGCTGCGTGAACTTCACGGCGTTGGACAGCAGGTTCAGCACCACCTGGCGGATGCGCGCGGGATCCGACTGCACCTGCTCGGGCACCGGCGTGAGCAGGCGCAGCGACAGGTCGACGCCCTTCTCCCTCGCCTTCAGGTCCAGCTCCGCGAGCGCACCCTGCACCACCTGGTGCGGCGCGCAGGCGATCTTCTCCACCGTGAGCTGGCCGGCCTCCACCTTGGACAGGTCCAGGATGTCGTTGATCAGGCCGAGGAGGTGCCTGCCGCTGTGGTGGATGGTGTCCAGGTAGCGCGAGGACTCGCGCTCGCTCTTGCCGAAGCCGCGCCGCAGCAGCTCCGTGAAGCCGAGGATGGCGTTCATCGGGGTGCGGATCTCGTGGCTCATGTTCGCGAGGAACTCGCTCTTGGCCCGGTTGGCGGCCTCGGCCTCGTCCTTCGCCTCCCGCAGTTCCTCGCGGCTGCGCTCCAGCAGCGTGATGTCTTCCAGGCTGATGAGGACGCCGGAGGCCTTGCCGCCGCTGGCCATCACCGGCGAGGCGTTGACGACGAAGCTGCGCAGCAGCCCTTGCGCGTCCCGCAGCTTCAGGTGCAGTTCGCGCTGCACGGTGCCCTGCGCGAGCGCCGCCGTCCACGGGTACGCGTCGGGGGCCAGCGGCGCGCCCGCCGCATCGAGCCACGGGATCGCCGCCACCGGGGTCCCCATGAACTGCTCGTGGCGGCGCCCCAGGAGGTTGCTGAAAGCCTCGTTCACCAGCACCACGTCCTGGCGCTGGTCGACGACCACCAGGCCTTCGGTGAGGGAATCCAGCGCGGAGCGGACCCGCCCCGGAATCGCCTTGGCCGGATCGAGGTGCCGCAGCACGCGCGACAGGTAGACCTGGAACCCGAGGAAGCAGAGCACGCCGCAGCACGCCAGCAAGGCCACGAGGGGCAGGTGCAGGAATCCTTCCAGCCCGTGCGCCGCCAGCGGCGCGAACCGCAGTTCGAGCTGGCCCCAGGGCTGGCCGCCGGACTGCAGGTTCACCTGGATCTGCGCATCGCGCGCGGCCTCGCTTTCCATGGGCAGCCACTGGCGCGCATGGTCGCCCACCGCGATCACCAGGCGCCCGTCGCGCGCGCGCAGGCCGGCCGAGCGCAGGTCGGCGTTGCGGCGCTGGACGAAGCGCAGGACTTCCTCCAGCGGCCGCGGATCGGCGCTGGCGAGGATGGCGGTGCTGGAAGCCGCCAGCGATTCCGCCAGTGCCAGGCGGCCTTCCCGCACGGCGGCCTGGCGGTCGGGCACGAGCCCCAGGAAGGACGCGGCGAGCAAGGCGGTGCTCACGATGGAGACGAGGCCGAGCGAGATGTAGGTACGGGTGCCGAGCAGCTTCATGCAGCGCCTCCGAAGCCGCGCAGGGTATCGCGGCCGTCGCCGCGCAGGTCCGTTATGCCGTCCTCCTCCTCCTCGGCCTCCTCGTCCACGCGCGAGAGGACCGGCAAGGGGTCCAGCAGGCGCCAGGCCGGGAGGGCGGAGAGGTAGCTTCCGAGGAGCACGCCCCCGCGGATCAGCCACAGGATGTAGAGGATGGACAGGCTCAGCGAGACGCCGGCCACGGAGATCGTGATCGACCGCTCCAGCTCCAGCGCCTCCTGCACGCCTTCGCGCAGGCGGTCGAGCTCGCCGCCGAACTGGGTGGATCGCAGCGAGCGCTGCAGCTCCTCGTCGCGGCCGCCTTCGCCGCGGGCGTCGAGGCCGAAGTGCGACAGCACCAGGTCGGCCTGCGCCTGGGTGGCGATCAGCTGCAGCGCTGTTCGCTCCGGCGCCGCGAGTTGCAGGAGGCGCGCACCTTCCGGCCCGCTGCCGGGCGATAGCAGCGAAACGGGGGCGAAGGTCAGCGACGCCCCGGTGCCGAGCGGCTGCGTGTCCGCGGTGGGGCCGAAGCCTGCCGCCTGGTCCATGGGGGTCGCGCTGCCGGCGGGGCGCTGCGTAGCGTCCGGCCGTGCCGGCGCGGGGGCGGCCGCGGCAGGCGCCTGTGCGGGCGCGGGCGGCTGCGCCGACGGCGTCGCAGCTGCGGGCACTGGCGCCGGCGCCGGCGATGGCGCGGGCATGCCGACCTCGTCCACGTCGCGGACCGACACCGCCAGCGTCCAGGTCGCCGCCAGCGCCCCATCGCTCACCTGCACCACCACCTGGTAGACGTTGTCGGCGTTGCGGTCGGCCGGCTGGTCGAAGTGGGGAGCGGCCATGAAGGACAGGACGCCCGTGCGCGGATCGATCGAAAAGTGCCCGGCGTCGTCGCCGCCCGCCAGCGACCAGGTGAGCCGCTGTGCCGGCCGGTCCGGATCCTCCGCCGTCATCGTCGCGACGGTGCGCGTGCTCTCGGCGACGCTCACGGCTGCAGGCCCGGCGATCACCGGCGCATCGTTCACCGGCGTGAACGTCACCGTGGCGGCGGCCGTGTTGCCCGTGGACGTGCCGTCGCTCACGCGCACGGTGAAGGCGGGAGCCAGCTCGCCGCCGTCGTGCACGAAGCGCACGGCGCCCGCCATCAGCTGGGCGGAAGTGAAGTGCGAAGCGGCGTTCCAGCGCGCCCCGTCGAAGGTCTGGAAAGAGCCCGCCGAGACGTCGCTCACTTCGAAATCGAAGGTGCTGCTGTCGGTATCCAGCACCGTGAAGTTGCCGGGTGCGAGCACCACGGCAGCGCCTTCGGTGACCGCCAGCGTGGCCTGCGTGAGGAAGGGGGCGTCATTCGCCGGAGTGAAGCGGATCGCGGCCGCCACCGTGTTGCTGCCGGCCAGCCCGTCGTGCAGCGAAAGCGAGAAGGCCGGCGCGAACTCGTCGCCGTCGTCCACGAAGCGCACGGCCCCGGCTGCGAGCTGCGCGGAGGTGAAGCTCGCAACTGCGTTCCACGCGGTGCCGTCGAACACCTGGAAGGAGCCGCCGGCCACGCCGGAGACGAAGAACGTGAAGGAGCCGCTGTCCGGATCCGCCGCGGAGAAGGAGAAGTTGCCGGGGCCGAGCACGACGGCCGCGCCCTCGCCCACCGCCAGCTGCACGGCATCGAGCACCGGCGCATCGTTGACGGGAACGAACCCGATGGTCGCGACCAGCGTGTTGCCGGTGGACAGGCCGTCGCTGGCGGCCACCGCGAAGGACGGCGCGACCTCGTCACCGTCGTCGAGGAAACGGACGGCGCCCGCGGCGAGCTGGGCCGACGTGAAGCTGGCCGCCACGTTCCAGGTGGTGCCGTCGAAGACCTGGAACACCCCGCCCCGTACGGCGGACACCGTCAAGGTGAATGCCGTGCTGTCCGGATCGGTGACGCCGAAGTTGGCCGGGCCCAGCACCACCGTGCCGCCTTCCGTCGCTACCATGGATGCGGTGTGCAGCACCGGCGCGTCGTTCGTCGCCATGAAGGTGATCGCCGCGGCGAGCGTGTTGCCGGTGGCGGCGCCGTCGCCGACGGTGACGTCGAAGGACGGCGGCACCTCGTCGCCGTCGTCCAAGAAGCGCACGGAGCCGGCCGCCAGCTGTGCCGAGGTGAAGCTCGTCGCCGCGTTCCAGCCGCTGCCGTCGAACACCTGGAACGTGCCGCCGCTGACGGCCGACACCGTGAAGGTGAACGCGGCGCTGTCCGTGTCCGCCACCACGAAACCGGCCGGCGACAACACCACGGTGGCGCCTTCGGCAACGCTCAGGGAAGCGGAGGTGAGCACCGGCGCATCGTTCACCGGCAGGAACGTGATGGCCGCGGCGACCGTGTTGCTGCCCAGTGCGCCGTCGCTGGCGGCCACGCTGAACGAAGGCGGGGTCTCGTCGCCGTCGTCGACGAAGCGAACCGCGCCTGCCGCGAGCTGCGCGGAGGTGAAGCTGGAGGCCATGTTCCACGCCGTGCCGTCGAACACCTGCAAGACCCCTCCCGCGACGGCCGAGACGGTCAAGGTGAAGCTGCTGCTGTCCGGGTCGACCAGGCTGAAGTTCGCTGCCGACAGCACCACGGTGCCGCCTTCCGGCACCGCGACCTGGGCGGAGATGAGCACCGGCGCGTCGTTGGCCGCCGTGAAGGTGATCGCCGCGGCCAGCGTGTTGCCCGTCGCCGTGCCGTCGCCGACGGTCACGGCGAAGGAAGGTTCAGTCTCGTCGCCATCGTCCACGAAGCGCACGGCTCCGGCCGCCAGCTCTGCCGAGGTGAAGCTCGTCGCCGCGTTCCAGCTGCTGCCGTCGAACACCTGGAAGACGCCGCCGCTGACCGCCGACACCGTGAAGGTGAACGCGGTGCTGTCCGGATCGGTGACGGAGAAGTTCGCCGTCGAGAGCACGACCGTTCCGCCCTCCGCGACGGCGAGCGAGGCGCCCGTGAGCACCGGCGCATCGTTCGCCGGCGTGAAGGTGATGCCTGCGGCCACGGTGTTGCTGCCCAGTGCGCCGTCGCTCGCGGCCACGCTGAAGGACGGCGGCACCTCGTCGCCGTCGTCCACGAAGCGCACGGCTCCGGCCGCCAGCTGTGCCGAGGTGAAGCTCGTCGCCGCGTTCCAGCTGCTGCCGTCGAACACCTGGAAGACGCCGCCGCTGACCGCCGACACCGTGAAGGTGAACGCGGTGCTGTCCGGATCGCCGACGGCGAAGTTGGCGGTCGACAGCACGACCGTGCCCCCTTCCGCGACGGCGAGCGAGGCGCCCGTGAGCACCGGCGCATCGTTCGCCGGCACGAAGGTGATCGCCGCCGCCACGGTGTTGCCCGTCGCGACCCCGTCGCCCACCGCGACGTCGAAGGACGGCGCGACCTCGTCGCCGTCGTCGAGGAAGCGCACGGCGCCCGATGCGAGCTGGGCCGAAGTGAAGCTCGTCGCCGCGTTCCAGGCCGCGCCGTCGAAGACCTGGAAGGCGCCACCGCTCACGGCCGATACCGTGAACGTGAAGGCGGCGCTGTCCGGATCGGTCACGCCGAAATTGGCGGGGGACAGCACCGTCGTGCCACCCTCCGTGACGGCCAGTGTCGCGGAACCCAGCACCGGCGCGTCGTTGGCCGCCGTGAAGGAAACGGCGGCGGCCAGTGTGTTGCCGGTCGCCGCCCCGTCGCTGACGGACACGTCGAACGCGGGAGGCAGCTCGTCGCCGTCGTCGACGAAACGCACGGCGCCTGCGGCGAGCTGCGCGGAGCTGAAGGCCGTCGCCGTGTTCCAGGCGGTGCCGTCGAACACCTGGAACGTGCCGCCGCCGACTGCCGATACCGTGAAGGTGAACGCGCTGCCGTCCGGGTCCGCCACGCCGAAGTTCGCCGGCGACAGCATCGTGGCCCCGCCTTCGGTCACGCTCAACGATGCCGCCGTCAGGACCGGCGCGTCGTTCACCGGCACGAAGGTGATGGCCGCTGCCACCGTGTTGCTGCCCAGGGCGCCGTCGCTCGCGCCCACGCTGAAGGACGGCGGCACCTCGTCGCCGTCGTCCACGAAGCGCACCGCACCGGCTGCGAGCTGCGCGGTCGTGAAGCTCGCGGCGACGTTCCACGCGCTGCCGGCCAAGACCTGGAAAGTGCCGCCCACCACCGCGGAGACGCTGAAGGTGAAGCTGCTGTCGTCCGGATCGTCCACGTCGAAGTTCGCCGGCGACAGCACCACGGTGCCGCCTTCGCTGATGGCCAGCCGGGCGGAGGTCACGACCGGGGCGTCGTTGACCCGCGTGAAGCTGACCGCCGCCGCCACGGTGTTGCCGGTGTACGTGCCATCGCTCACGGCCAGGTCGAACGAAGGCGCCGTCTCGTCGCCATCATCCACGAAGCGCACCGCGCCGGCGGCGACCTGTGCCGACGTGAAGCCGGCGGCCACGTTCCAGCCGCTGCCGTCGAACACCTCGAAGCGGCCGCCGCCGAGCGCCGAGACCGTGTACGTGAACGCGCCACTGTCCGGATCGGAGACGGAGAAGTCACCGGGGGCGAGCACCGTGGTGCTGCCTTCCGTGATGCCCAAGGTGACTGCCGCGAGCACCGGCGCATCGTTCACGGGCAGGAAGGTGATGGAGGCCGCGAGCGTGTTGCCGTCCAGCGCGCCGTCGCTCGCGGTCACACTGAAGGACGGGGGAACCTCGTCGCCGTCGTCCACGAAGCGCACGGCGGCCGAAGCGAGCTGCGCCGAACTGAAGCTGGTGGCGGTGTTCCAGCCGGTCCCGTCGAACACCTGGAAGCTGCCTCCCGTGACCGCGGACACGACAAACGTGAACGCACTGCTGTCGGAGTCGGACAGGCCGAAGTTGCCCGGCGCCAGCACCACCGCGCCACCCTCCGTCACCCTGAGCGATGCCGACGCGAGCACCGGTGCATCGTTTGCCGGAACGAAGGTGATCGCCGCCGCCACGGTGTTGCCAGTCGAGATGCCGTCGCCCACCGTCACGTCGAAGGACGGAGCGGCTTCGTCGCCGTCGTCGACGAAGCGCACGGCGCCCGCTGCCAGCTGCGCCGAGGTGAAGCCGCTGGCCGCGCTCCACGCCGTGCCGTCGAACACCTGGAACGTGCCGCCGGTGACTGCCGAGACGGCGTAGGTGAAGTTGGTGCTGTCCGGATCGGTGACGCCGAAGTTGGTTGCCGACAGCACCACCGTGCCGCCTTCGGTGATCGTCAGGCTCGCCGTATCCAGCACCGGCGCGTCGTTGGCCGCCGTGAAGGTGATCGCCGCGGCCAGCGTGTTGCTCGTGGCCGCGCCGTCGCCGACGGTCACGGCGAAGGAAGGTGCCGTCTCGTCCCCGTCGTCGACGAAGCGCACGGACCCGGCCGCCAGCTGGGCCGAGGTGAAGCTCGTCGCTGCGTTCCAGCTGCTGCCGTCGAACACCTGGAACACGCCGCCGCTGACCGCCGACACCGTGAAGGTGAAGTCGCCGCTGTCCGGATCGGTGACGGCGAAGTTGGCGGTCGAGACCACGACCGTGCCGCCTTCCACGACGGCGAGGGAGGCCCCCGTGAGTACCGGCGCATCGTTGCCCGGCGTGAAGGTGATGCCCGCGGCCACGGTGTTGCTGCCCAGCGCGCCCTCGCTCGCGCTTACGCTGAAGGACGGCGGCACTTCGTCGCCGTCGTCCACGAATCGCACGGCGCCGGCCGAGAGCTGCGCGGTCGTGAAGCTCGTGGCCGCGTTCCAGGCAGCACCGTCGAAGACTTCGAAGCTGCCGCCCGTGACGGCGGAAACGGTGAAGGTGAAGGCGGTGCTGTCCGGATCGGCCACGCCGAAGCTCGCCGTCGAAAGCACGACGGTGGCCCCTTCGCCCACCGCCAGCTGCGCCGACGTCATCGTCGGCGCGTCGTTGACCGGCGTGAACGCGATGTCCACGGCCCGCGTGTTGCCCGTCGCCGTCCCGTCGCCCACCGACAGCGACAGGGTCGGCCCCGTCTCGTCGCCATCGTCGACGAAGCGCACCGCGCCGGCCGCCACTTGCGCCAATGTGAAACTCGTGGCTGCATTCCAGCTGCTGCCATCGAACACCTCGACGCCGCCACCCGACAGCGCGGCGACGGTGAAGACGAAGGCGCTGCTATCCGGATCGGCGACACCCAAGTCTGCCGCGGACAGCACCACGGTGCCGCCTTCCGCCACGGCGAAGGAAGCTGCCGTGAGCGCCGGCGCGTCGTTCACCGGCACGAAGGTGATGGACGCCGCCACCGTGCCGCTGGCCAGCGCGCCGTCGCTGGCGGTCACGCTGAAGCTCGGCGGCACCTCGTCGCCGTCGTCCACGAAGCGCACCGCGCCAGCCGCGAGCTGCGCGGACGTGAAGCTCGTGGCCGTGTTCCAGCTCGCCCCGACCAGGACCTGGAACGTGCCGCCGGTGACCCCCGAGACGGTGAAGGTGAAGGCGCTGCTGTCCGGATCGCCGACGCTGAAGTTCGCCGCCGACAGCACGACGCTGCCGCCCTCCGCGACCGTGAGCGAAGCCGACGAGAGCACCGGCGCATCGTTCGCCGCAACAAAGGTGATCGCCGCCGCCACGATGTTGCCGGTCGCGAGCCCGTCGTCCACCGTCACGTCGAAGGACGGGGCGGTCTCGTCGCCGTCGTCGACGAAACGCACGGCGCCCGCTGCGAGCTGCGCGGAAGTGAAGTTCGCCGCGAGGGTCCAGCTCGTGCCGTCGAAGACCTGGAAGGTGCCGCCGCTGACGGCGGAAACGGTGAACGTGAACGCCGTGCTGTCCGGATCGGCCACCGCGAAGTCGGCGGTCGACAGCACCGTCGTGCCGCCTTCCGTGACCACCAGGTTCGCCGAATCCAGCACCGGCGCGTCGTTGGTTCCCGTGAAGGTGATCGCCGCGGCCAGCGTGTTGCCCGTCGCCGTGCCATCGCCGACGGTCACGGCGAAGGAAGGTGCGGTCTCGTCGCCGTCGTCGGCGAAGCGCACGGCTCCGGCCGCCAGCTGTGCCGAGGTGAAGCTCGTCGCCGCGTTCCAGCTGCTGCCGTCGAACACCTGGAACACGCCGCCGCTGACCGCCGATACCGTGAAGGTGAACGCGGTGCTGTCCGGATCGGTGACGGCGAAGCTGGCGGTCGAGAGCACGACCGTGCCCCCTTCGGCGACGGCGAGCGAGGCGCCCGTGAGCACCGGCGCATCGTTCGCCGGCGTGAAGGTGATGCCTGCATCGACCGTGTTGCTGCCCAGCGCGCCGTCGCTCGCGCTCACGCTGAAGGACGGCGGCACCTCGTCGCCGTCGTCCACGAAGCGCACCGCGCCGGCGGCGAGCTGCGCGGACGTGAAGCTCGTGGCCGTGTTCCAGGCAGCACCGTCGAAGACCTCGAAGCTGCCGCCCATGATGGCGGAAACGTTGAAGGTGAAGGAGCTGCTGTCCGGATCGGCCACGCCGAAGTTCGCCGTCGACAGCACGACGGTAGCGCCTTCGCCCACCGCGAGCTGGGCCGACGTCATCGCCGGCGCATCGTTCGCCGGCACGAAGGTGATCGCCGCCGCCACCGTGTTGCCCGTCGCGACCCCGTCGCCCACTGTGACGTCGAAGGACGGCGCGGCTTCGTCGCCGTCGTCGAGGAAACGCACGGCGCCCGCTGCGAGCTGCGCGGACGTGAAGCTCGTCGCCGCGTTCCAGGCCGCGCCATCGAACACCTGGAAGGCGCCACCGCTCACGGCCGATACCGTGAACGTGAAGGCGGTGCTGTCCGGATCGGTCACGCCGAAATTGGCAGGCGACAGCACCGTCGTGCCACCCTCCGTGACGGCCAGTGTCGCGGAACCCAGCACCGGCGCGTCGTTGGCCGCCGTGAAGGAAACGGCGGCGGCCAGCGTGTTGCCGGTCGCCGCCCCGTCGCTGACGGACACGTCGAACGCGGGAGGCAGCTCGTCGCCGTCGTCGACGAAACGCACCGAAGCGGTCGCCAGTTGCGCCGACGTGAAGCTCGTCGCCACGGTCCATGCCGTTCCGTCGAAGACCTCGAAGCTGCCGCCGCTGACGGCCGACACGGTGAACGTGAACGTCGTGCTGTCCGGATCGGACGCCGCGAAGTCGGCGGTCGACAGCACCACCGTGCCGCCTTCGGCGACGGTGAGGCTCGCCGCATCCAGAACCGGCGCGTCGTTGGCCGCCGTGAAGGTGATCGCCGCGGCCAGCGTGTTGCCCGTGGCAGCGCCATCGCCGACGGTCGCGGCGAAGGAAGGTGCCGTCTCGTCGCCATCGTCCACGAAGCGCACGGCTCCGGCCGCCAGCTGGGCCGAGGTGAAGCTCGTCGCCGCGTTCCAGCTGCTGCCGTCGAACACCTGGAACACGCCGCCGCTGACCGCCGACACCGTGAAGGTGAAGTCGCCGCTGTCCGGATCGGTGACGGCGAAGTTGGCGGTCGAGAGCACGACCGCGCCGCCTTCCACGACTGCGAGGGAAGCTCCCGTGAGCACCGGCGCATCGTTCGCCGGCGTGAAGGTGATGCCCGCGGCCACGGTGTTGCTGCCCAGCGCGCCGTCGCTCGCGGTCACGCTGAAGGACGGCGGCACTTCGTCGCCGTCGTCCACGAATCGCACGGCGCCGGCCGAGAGCTGCGCGGTCGTGAAGCTCGTGGCCGCGTTCCAGGCAGCACCGTCGAAGACTTCGAAGCTGCCGCCCGTGACGGCGGAAACGGTGAAGGTGAAGGAGCTGCTGTCCGGATCGGCCACGCCGAAGTTCGCCGTCGACAACAGGACGGTGGCGCCTTCGCCCACCGCGAGCTGGGCCGACGTCATCGCCGGCGCGTCGTTCGCCGGCACGAAGGTGATCGCCGCCGCCACGGTGTTGCCCGTCGCGACCCCGTCGCCCACCGTGACGTCGAAGGACGGAGCGAGTTCGTCGCCGTCGTCGACGAAGCGCACGGTGCCCGCTGCGAGCTGCGCGGACGTGAAGCTCGCCGCCGCGTTCCAGGTGGTGCCGTCGAAGACCTGGAACACCCCGCCCAGCACGGCGGAGACGGTGTAGGTGAATGCCGTGCTGTCCGGATCGGTCGCGCCGAAATTGGCAGGCGACAGCACCGTCGTGCCACCCTCCGTGACGGCCAGTGTCGCGGAACCCAGCACCGGCGCGTCGTTGGCCGCCGTGAAGGAAACGGCGGCGGCCAGCGTGTTGCCGGTCGCCGCCCCGTCGCTGACGGACACGTCGAACGCGGGAGGCAGCTCGTCGCCGTCGTCGACGAAACGCACGACGCCTGCGGCGAGCTGCGCGGAGCTGAAGGCCGTCGCCGTGTTCCAGGCGGCGCCGTCGAACACCTGGAACGTGCCGCCGCTGACTGCCGACACCGTGAAGGTGAACGCGCTGCCGTCCGGGTCCGCCACGCCGAAGTTCGCCGGCGACAGCATCGTGGCCCCGCCTTCGGTCACGCTCAACGATGCCCCCGTCAGGACCGGCGCGTCGTTCACCGGCACGAAGGTGACGGCCGCTGCCACGGTGTTGCTGCCCAGGGCGCCGTCGCTCGCGGTCACGCTGAAGGACGGCGGCACCTCGTCGCCGTCGTCCACGAAGCGCACCGCACCGGCCGCGAGCTGCGCGGTCGTGAAGCTCGCTGCCGTGTTCCAGGCCGCGCCGGCTAAGACCTGGAACGTGCCACCGGTGACCGCCGACACCGTGAAGGTGAAGTCGCTGCTGTCCGGATCGCTGACGCTGAAGTCCGCTTCCGACAGCACGACGGTGCCGCCCTCGGCCACCGTGACCTGGACCGCACCCAGCACCGGCGCGTCGTTCACCCGCGTGAAGGCGACGTCCACGGCACGCGTGTTCCCCGTCGCCGATCCGTCACCCACCGACAGCGACAGGGCGGGCGCGATCTCGTCGCCGTCGTCCACGAAGCGCACCGCGCCTGCGGCCAGCTGGGCGGAGGTGAAGCTCGTCGCCGCACTCCAGCCGCTGCCGTCGAACACCTCGATGCGCCCGCCATTCAGCAGGGCAACGCCGAAGGTGAAGCTCGCGCTGTCCGGGTCGGAAACGGCGAAGTCCGACGGCGACAGGACCACCGTCCCGCCCTCGCCAACCGCGATGGAAGCCCCGGTGAGCACCGGCGCATCGTTGGCGGCCGTGAAGGCGATGACCGCGGTGACCGTGTTGCCCGTGGCCGTGCCGTCGCCAACGGCCACATCGAAGGAAGGTGCCGTCTCGTCGCCATCGTCGACGAAGCGGACGGCGCCCGCCGCCAGCTGCGCCGAGGTGAAGCTCGTCGCCGCGTTCCAGCTGGCGCCGTCGTACACCTGGAGCACGCCGCCGGTCACGGCCGACACCGTGAAGGTGAAGTCGCCGCTGTCCGGATCGGTGACGGCGAAGTTGGCCGTCGAGAGCACGACCGTGCCGCCTTCCACGACGGCGAGGGAGGCCCCCGTGAGTACCGGCGCATCGTTGCCCGGCGTGAAGGTGATGCCCGCGGCCACGGTGTTGCCGGCCAGCGCGCCGTCGCTGGCGGTCACGCTGAACGACGGCGGCACCTCGTCGCCGTCGTCCACGAACCGCACCGCGCCGCCGGCGAGCTGCGCGGAGCTGAAGCTCGTGGCCGCGTTCCAGGCCACCCCGTCGTAGACCTCGAAGCTGCCACCCGTGAGCGCCGAAACGGTGAAGGTGAACGCCAGGCTGTCCGGGTCGCTCACGGCGAAGTTGGCCGTCGACAGCACCACGGTGCCGCCTTCGCTCACCGCCAGCTGCGCCGACGTGATCGCCGGCGCGTCGTTGCCCCGGGTGAACGCGATGTCCACGGCCCGCGTGTTGCCCGTCGCCGTCCCGTCGCGCACCGACAGCGAGAGCGTCGGCGCCGTCTCGTCGCCGTCGTCGGCGAAGCGCACCGCGCCCGCCGCGAGCTGTGCCGAGGTGAAGCTCGTGGCGGCGTTCCAGGACGCGCCGTCGAAGACCTGGATCGTGCCGCCGGCGACCGCCGCAACGGTGAAGGTGAAGGCGCTGCTGTCCGGATCGTCCACGCCGAAGTCTGCGGTGGACAGCACCACGGTGCCGCCTTCCGCCACGGCGAGAGAGGCTGCCGTGAGCGCCGGCGCGTCGTTCACCGGCACCCACGTGATGGATGCCGCCACGGTGCTGCTGGCGAGCGCGCCATCGCTGGCGGTCACGCTGAAGGCCGGCGGCACCTCGTCGCCGTCGTCCACGAAACGCACCGCGCCGGCCGCGAGCTGCGCGGACGTGAAGCTCGTGGCCGTGTTCCAGCTCGCCCCGACCAGGACCTGGAAGGTGCCGCCGGTGACCGCCGACACGGTGAAGGTGAAGGCGTTGCTGTCCGGATCGCTGAGGCCGAAGTTCGCCGCGGACAGCACCGCGATGCCGCCTTCCGCGACCGTGAGCGATGCCGACGAGAGCACCGGCGCGTCGTTCACCTTCGTGAACGTGATGTTCGCCGCGCGCGTGTTGCTGCTGGCGGCGCCGTCGCTGGCCGTCAGGCTGAAGGCCGGCGGCAGTTCGTCGCCGTCGTCGACGAAGCGCACCTGCCCGGCCGAGAGTTGGACCGACGTGAAGCTGGTCGCGGTGTTCCACGCACTGCCGTCGTGGACCTCGAACGTGCCGCCGCTGAGGCCGCTGACGGTGAAGGTCAGGCTGCTGCTGTCGGGGTCGGTCGCGACGACGGTCCCGGGGCCGAGCACCACCGTCGCCCCTTCCGTCACGTTCAGCCGGACCAGCGCGAGCATCGGCGGATCGTTCACGGCCGTGACGTCGATGGCAACGGTGCCGCTCGCCGACTGCGCCGGCCCGCCGGTGTTGCCGAGGTCGTCCACCGTGACCTGCACCGAGGCCGGCCCCGAATACTCCGCGTCCGGGCGGTAGCGCATGCCCGCCAGTGCCGCGTTCACGTCGGCCACGCTTCCGGTGAAGGTCACCGTGGTGTCCGCGGCCCCGTCGCCCGCGCTGAACGACAGCCCGGGCAGCCGGTCGTAGCGTTGCCCGAAGATGCCGCTGCCGTCGCCGGTGCCGTTGCCGCTCCAGACCACCAGATAGTCCCCGCCGCGCGTCATCGCCAGCGAGGCGTTCTGCTGGTCGTTGGCGACGGTGGTGTTGACCAGCGTCTCGGCGCCCACGGCGCTGCCGTCCGCCGCGAAGCGCTGCATGAACACGCCCTGGCTGTTGCCGTCGTCGATCGACTTGGTGTCCCAGCTCACGACGAAGTTGCCGGCGTCGTCGATGCCCACCGCAGGCGCGAGCTGCGCGTGCTGCTTCGTGGTGTTGACGCGGAACTCGCCGCCCAGCGCATTGCCCGACGCGTCGTAGCGGCGGGCGAAGATGCCGTCGTCGTCGCCGGCGCCCTCGCCTTCCCAGGCCACCACGAAGCTCCCGGCCGCATTCATGGCCACCGTGGCGTGCCACTGGTCGTGGCTGCTCGTCGTGTTCACCACGAACTCGCCGCCAACGGCGTTGCCGGCAGCGTCGTAGCGCTGGCCCACGACCGCGTAGCCGTCGCCATCCTGCCCGCGGCTTTGCCAGACCACCACGAAGTTGCCGGCAGCATCCATCGCGGCGGCGGGCCGCATCTGGCCGTCCGAGGTCGTGGCGTTGACGCGGAACTCGCCGCCCAGCGCATTGCCGGCCGCGTCGAAGCGCCGCGCGTAGACGTCGTAGGTCGGCACGGCGCCGCTCGGGTTGCCGGCGTGCCAGGCGATCACGAAGTTGCCCGCCGCGTCCATGGCGATGGACGGCTGCCGCTCGCTCGCGGACGCCGCCACGTTCACCTGGAACTCGCCGCCCAGCGCATTGCCCGCCGCATCGTAGCGGCGCGCGAACACGCCCCAGCTCGCCCCGTCCTGGTTCTCGCTTTCCCATGCGACGACGAAGTTGCCCGCTGCATCCATCGCGACCACGGCATGGGCCTGGTCGGAACCGGCCGTGGCGTTCACCTGGAACGCGGCCCCCTGCGCCACGCCGGCCGCATTGAAGCGCTGCGCGAACACGCCCGTGCCGCTGCCGTCGCCGGACTGCCAGACCACCACGAAGTTGCCGGCGGCGTCCACGGCCACGGCCTGCCGGCTGTCCGGGTCCAGGAACTGGGCCCCCGCCGTCGTCGCGTTGATGCGGAACTCGCCCCCGGCGGCCACCGTGGTGCCGCCGAGGCTGATCGTGCCGTGCGTGACCGACACCGTCACCTGCACCATTCCGCTGCCGGCATCCACGTCGCCGACCACGACCTGGGTGCCGCCACCGGCGGAGAACACGACTTCCGTATCCTCCGCAACGGTCTGCGCGCCCGGCACCGTCACGGTCGGCGCGTCGTTCACGGCGGCGACGGTGACGGTCGCGGAGCGCGCGACGGCCGGCAGCGCGCCGTCGGAAGCCGTGACCGTGACCGTGCGGCTCGTCGTGGTTGGCCGGTCGCTGGTGTTCGTGTACTGCACGCCCCGCAGGATGGCCTCGTAGGTGGCCACCGACGCGCTTCCGTTCACCGTCAGCACGCCGGTCGCCGGTGCATAGCCGAAGACCAGTCCCGCGGCGCTCGCGGCCGCGGCAGCGGCTGCATCGAGCGAGAGCGACTCCACTGCATTGCCATCGGGGCGCGCGCCCAGCGCGAGGGTCAGCGAGACCAGGTTCGCGGAATCCGCGTCGGCCAGGCGGGCGGTGGGGGCGATGGCCACCGGCGTCCGTTCGGTGAATGCGACGGTGACGTTCACCGCGGGGGAGCCGCCGTCGAGGTCCACGACCGGCGCGTCGTTGACGGCACTGACCGTCACCGTGGCCATGCGCGAGAGGCTCGTTGCCGCGCCATCGCTGGCGGCCACGGTGAGCGAGCGGTTGGCCGTCGTCGGCGCGTCGCTGTCGTTGCGGTACTGCAGGCCGCGCAGCACGGCTTCGTAGGTCGGGACCGAGGCGGTGCCCGTGATCGACAGCACGCCGGTGCCGTGCGTGTAGTCGACCGCCAGTCCCGCGCCGGTGGCGGTCGCGAGCGCAGTGTCTTCGAGCCACAGCCACTCGAGGGCGTCCCCGTCGGGCCGCGCTGCCAGCGTCACCGTCAGCGACTGCAGCGCCGCGGAATCCACGTCCGCCAGGGTGGCCGCCGGAGCGACGAGCACGGGCGTCTGCTCGGTGAAGGCGGCGGTGGCGTCCTGGCCGGGCGCGGCGCCATTCAGGTCCAACACGGGTGCGTCGGGCACGGGCGTGTAGCTCACGATCGCCAGGACGATCGCGCTGGAAGCGAGGCCGTCGCTGACGCTCACGCTGTAGCCGGGTGCCGTCTCGTCGCCGTCGTCCACGAAGCGCACGGCGCCCGCAGCGAGCTGCGCGGACGTGAACGCGCTCGCCGCATTCCAGGCGCTGCCGTCGAAGACCTGGAAACCGCCACCGCTCACCGCGGAGACCGTGAAGGTAAAGGAGCTGCTGTCGACGTCCGTGACGCTGAAGTCGGCGGGCGAGAGCGTGACCGCCTGCCCTTCGGAAACCGCGAGCGTCGCGGCTCCGAGCACGGGCGGCAGGTTGGGCAGCAGCTCCGCGAGCCGCAGCACGAAGGCATCCGCGCCGCCGCCTGGCGCGGACTGCGCCGCGCCGGTGCTGCCCTGACCCGCCGTCGAGGTTGTCGCCACGACGTACGCATCGTTGCCGCGCACGAGCACGCCCCCGGTGGACATGCCTTGCCCGTAGTAGGTCGCGTACTCCAGGTCGGAGGCGCCGCCGCCCACGGGGTGGATCACGGCCACGTACATCGCCTGGCCGTTGTTGCTGGCATCGAGCGCGCCCGTCGTGGCCAGGCCTGCGGTCGACGTGGCGTTGCCGACGACGACCACGCGCCCCTTCGCCACCGTGAGGCCCGTGGGGCGATCCACGTCGTTGCCGCCGAGATACGTGGAGTACACCAGTTGCCCTGCGACCGGCGCCGTGGTGTCGTAGATCCGCAGGAACCCCGTGTCCGCGTTGTTCACCGGCGAGGTCGTGCGCCACGCGCCGGCGGTGGTCGCCAGCGGGTTGGTGTTGCGTCCGCGCGTGACGCCCACCAGGTACGCCTTGCCGCCCGCATCCGTGGCGACGCCGGTCACCGTGTCGTCCTCGGTCGAGCCGACATAGGTGGCGTACTGCACGTCGCCCGTGGCGGTGGAAAGCCGGGCGAGGAAGCCGTCGATGGTGTTGGCCAGGGCCGGCTGGTAGGCGTTCACCATCGGCACGTTGGCGGACTGCGTGTTGCCCACCATGAACAGCTGCGAGCCGTTCAGCGCGAGCCCGGTCGCGCTGTCCAGCGCATTGCCGCCGAACAGCTTGTCGAACAGCAGCGAGCCGGTGGGACTGTATTTCTGGACGAAGGCGTTGTCCGAGCTGCCCAGCAGGTCCGAGAGCAGGCCCGTGAGCAGCCCGCTGTCGCTCATCTGCCCCGCGACGTAGAAGTTGCCCGCGGCATCGACGACCACCGCATTGGCGCTGTCGCTGCCCGCATTGCCGCCGACGTAGGTGCTGAACTGCAGCGCCCCCGAGGCGTCCAGCTTCACCACCACGCCGTCCTGCGCGCCGTTGAGGGTCTTGTCCGGCGCATTCGCGGTCGTGGGGAAGTTGCTGGAGGAGGTCCAGCCGGTCACGACGACGTTGCCGCTGCCGTCCACGGCGATCGCCTTGCCCTGCTCGTCGCCCGCGCCCCCGAGCAGCACGAAGCTGCCGCCGATGCGTGTCGTGTACTGCAGCGTCGTGAGCGTCGGATCGAAGCGGGCGACGTACATGTCCCCGTTGCCGCCGGACCCCATCACGGTGCCGCCCCCCGCTGCCGGGAAATCGCTGCTCGCCGTGCGGCCGGTGATGTAGATCCGGCCGGCCGCATCCACGGCGATCCCCGTGGCGTTCTCGCCCCCCGAGCCGCCCAGGTAGCTGGCGTAGTCCAGAACGGGGTCGATCACCAGCTCGCGCGCGCGGTCGTAGGCACCGAGCTCGAAGCCGATGCTGCCGTCCTCGTGGATCGCATAGCGGCTTGCGACAGCCTCCCGGCCCTGCTCGCCGCGCTGGTAGCTCACGGGCGCCTGGAAGCGCAGCTCGGCCTCGCTGCCCTGCAGGCGCAGCACGAGATCGCCGTCGGCTGCGATCGTGGCACTTTCCACGCCGTCGAAGCGCAGCCGGATCGCGTCCGCATCCGCGCCCGCGGCCACGACGAAGTCGTACTCCAGCTGGCGCTGCGCGCCGTAATAGCGCAGGTCCACGCCCTCGTACACGCCGCGGTACAGCACGCTGCCGTAGTTGGCGATGGCTGTGCGCCACGCGGCGGCGTCGTCGCCGACGTAGACGTTGCTGCGCGCGGCGAGCAGCCCTTCGCCTTCGGCCTGCACGTCTTCGCGGGCGCCCTGCAGGTCCAGGTGCACGATGTTCTGCCCCTGTTCGCCGGCGAGGGACAACCAGGCTTCCCCGCCGCCCAGCCCGATGGCGTAGCCGCTGCCATACGCCGTGAAGTCGATGCCCGCGCGGTGCTGCCCCACGTTCTGCTCGAAGGCGAGCGGCATCGCGGCATACGTCGCCGCCTGGCCCTGCGCCGTGCTGCCGGCGTACTCGCCGGCGGAGGTCAGGGTCCTCTGCTCCACCGCGACGTCGGCAGACGCGGCCAGCGCGAGGCCTGCGGCGATATCGGCCGAGAAGAGCAGGCGCGGCTCCATGGGCTCCGCCACCGGCACCGGCCTTGCGGCCCGGGCGTCAGGGTGGCGGCGGAACCAGCGCACGGCTCAGGCCCTTACCTGCCCGGAGGGCCGGCGTTGACCAGCACGGGCGCCATCTGCAGGTTCAGCGACGAGTCCAGCGCCGGCGGGCGGCCACGCTGCGGAGCGCGCGTGGGAGCCGAGGGCAGCGCGAGGTCCACCTTGCAGCGCACCCCGGCAGGCAGCGACAGGTCCGCATTCGGCAACTCCATGCGCACGCGGAAGGTGTTGCTGGCGCCGTCGATCAGCTTGTCCACCAGCGTGACCCTGGCGCTGCGCGGCGTCGCCCCCGGGAATTCCGGCGTGACGGTGAGGTCCATGCCCTGCCGCACCGACGTGTAGGCGGTGGCGGGCAGCACCACCTCGACCCGCAGCGGATGGACCATGGCGACGCGGTAGATGGCCTTCTCCTCCACCCGCTCGCCGGGGGACAGGTAGCGCTCGACCACGATGCCGGAGATCGGGCTGCGGATCGTGCGCAGCCCCAGCTGCGCCAGGCTCAGCTCGTGCTCGCGCGCGAACACGTTGCGCTGCTCGCGCGCCTGCGCCAGCCGGTTCTCGGCGACGGCAGCCTCGGCACGCGCCTGCTCGAGCGCCTGGCTGGAAATGAACTGCTGGTTGGCGAGGTCGACGGCCCGCGCGAGTTTCTGCCGCGCGAGTTCGGCATTGGCCTCGGTCGCCTTGAGCTCGCCGACGGCCTGCGCCTTGCTGGCCGCCACCGCGACGGACTGGCGCTCCACGTCGGAGCGCAAGGTGGCCAGCGGCTGGCCGGACCGCACGCGGTCACCCCGCTCCACCAGCGTGGACTCGATGACCCCGATGACCGGGCTGCCGACCTCGGAGACCCGCAGCGGCTCGATCAGGCAGCCGAGCGCCTGCGCACCTGCCAGCGCAGGGGCGAGCCAGCCCGCGACCAGCACCCAACGACCTCTTCTCATGCTGCACCTGTTCGGCTGAAGGCCAGGTCGCGCTCTTCTTCCGAGGCGACACGGCTGAGTTTCACACGTTCGTAACGATCGGTAAAGGACTGGCGGAACTGCACCCAGGCGACCGTGATCTTTGCCAGGCCGGCGGGTGCCCCCGGCCGCGCCATCCAGCGCCGCCACCAGGCCGGGCACCAGCGCTGGAGCAGCGCGAAATCGGCCGCCAGCATGCGCTCGGCGCTGCCCGGCTGGCCCTGCCGGCCCGCCCTGCCGAGGAATTGGCGGTCGATGCGCGCCGATCCGTTCAGTTGGCACAGGATGACGTGCAGTCCGCCGCGTTCCAGCACTTCCGGCGCGCAGAGGATGTCGGTGCCGCGCCCGGCCATGCTGGTGGCGACCGTGATGCATCCCGCCTGGCCCGCGCGCGCGATCAGTTCGCTCTCTTCCCGGTCCTGGCGGGCGTTCAGCACGCGGTGCGGGAGCCCCTGCGCTGCGAGGACGGCGGAAAGCGCCTCGGATTGCGCCACCGTCTCGGTGCCGACCAGCACGGCGCGTCCCTGCAGCGCCAGGGCTCGCGCGCGCGCCGCGACCTGCGGCCAGAGCGCGGCGCTGTCCGGCCACAAGGCCAGCGGCGGCGATGCGACGCGCGAAGGCGTACGGCGCGGCACGAGCACCAGCCGCAGCCCGTACACCTGCCGCAGCTCCCGCGCCGCCTCCCGAACGGTGCCGCTGGCACCCGCCAGGCGGAGGTAGCGCGGAAAGAAGCGCTGGAAGGTGGTCTGGCTGTGGGGGCTGTTGCGGCGCGTGGCGGCCACGCCCTCCTTCAGCTCCACGAGCTGGTGCAGCCCGGCGGACCAGGCGCGACCGGCGGCGGCCCGGCCGGTGGTCTCGTCCACCAGGGCGACGGCGCCCTCGCGCACGACGTAGTCGCGGTCCCGCTGCAACCCGTGCAGCGCGAGCAGCGCGAGTTCCACGGCGTTCTCGCGGTGGACGCGATGGCCGAGGAGCGGGTGGTTCGCGACGGGCCAGCGGGCGAGGCGCTGGCGGCCCGCGGGCGTGAGCACGAAGCGGCGGCCTTCCGCGCCGCTCTCGTAATGCGTGCCGGCTTCGAGCTCGCGAGCCTGCGCCAGTGCGCCGGCGTGGAAAGCCTCCTCCAGCGCCGAGCCTTCCGCACGCGCGAGGACCAGCGGCACCCGCGCCTCGTCCACCAGCACCGTGTCCGCTTCGTCGAGGATGGCCATGCACAGGCCACGCAGCACGGGCTGGCTGCGGCCCGGCGCAGGCGCCGCCAGCCGGCGCGCGCGCCGCTCCAGCGGCGAGAGGTCGGTGGTGCGCAGCATCGCGTCGCGCAGGTAGTCGAACGCGAGTTCCTTCGCCGTGCAGTAGGTGACGTGCGCCGCGTAGGCCTGCCGGCGGCGGGCCGCATCCATGGACTGGGTGACGCAGTCCACGTGCAGGCCGAGCAGGCTGTAGAAGGGGCGCAGCCGCACGGCGTCCCGCTCGGCGAGGTAGTCGTTGGCGGTGACCACGTGCACCGGCGTGGAGGCCAGCGCGGCGACGGCCGCGGCCATCGCGATGGCCGCGGTCTTGCCCTCGCCCGTCGCCATCTCCGCCAGGCGGTCGTCCAGCAGCACGCGCGCGGCGAAGAGCTGCTGCCGGTGCGGCGCATGTCCGAGCGCTGCGGCGAGCGCGCTCGCGGCGAGCACCGTCGCTTCGAGCAGCCACGCTTCGGGCTCGCCCGCGAGCGAGGACAGGGCCGCGAGGCGGCGCGGCAACTCGTCCGCGGGCACCGTCCCCGCCACGGCGGCGGCATCGGCGAAGCGGTGCAAGGCGCGGATGCCCGCGCGGCGCGGACGCCGCGGCGCACCGGCGCGGACATCCTGCTCGGGGTACTCGCCCCAGGCGAGGCCGGGAAAGGGCCAGCGGGCCGCGAGCGTCATGCCTGCCCGGTGGGGTTGAACTGCCGCAGCAGCAGCTGGCGCAGCGCACGCACGGCCTGCCACCCCACGGGTTGCGGTTCCAGCTGCAGCTTGACCCAGGCGCGCCCGCCGACGTGGCCGGCGGGGACGTCGGGGACCACGACATCCAGCAGGAAGACCGGCTTCTGCGTGCGCAGCGCGTCGCGGTCCGCGGGGTCGACCGGCACCGGACCGCCGTGGCGGTCGGCGAGCGCCGCGCTCGGCAGCTGCTGCGTGGCCGCCGGCGTTTCGCTCGCCAGGGTCGCCGCGTGCGCGGTGAAGGGCGCGCCGGCCAGGCGCACCTCGATGGCACGCACCTGGCCGCGCACCCGCAGCATGTCTTCGTCCTGCAGCACCACGCGCACCTGCGCAGGTTCGGGCGCCAGGACGTAGCCGAGCATGGCGCCCCGCTTCGCGTAGCTGCCGGGGAGGTCCGCCTCGCGGGCCCACACGGTGCGGCCGCTGGCGTGCGCGCGCAGGTCCAGTTCCGCCAGCTGCTGCTCGGCGCGTTCGAGTTCCGCGGTGTTGCGCTCGATCTGCACCTGCGCGTCGCCGGCACGCGCGGGATCGTTCAGGAGCGCCGTGTATTGCTGCGCGAGCAGCCCGGTCCGCTCGCCCCATGCCTTCTCGCGTGCGGCGACCAGCGCGGGATCGGACAGTTGCATCACGACCTCGCCGGCGCGCACCGACGCGCCACCGGCGACCAGCGTCGCTTCGACGAAGCCGCCGGCCTGCGGACGCAGCTGCGCGTGCTCCGGCGGCCAGACGACGCCGCGCGCCACCACGCTCGCCGGTGCAGGCACCACGAAAAGGAGGACGGCTGCTGCGGCCAGCGTGCCCGCCGCGAGCTGCAGCGCCCGCCGCCGCGCAGCCGCGTCCGGAGCGCTGGCAGCCGTGCGCAGGAAGCCGCGGACCATGCCGGCGAGGAGCCAGCCCGCGAGGCCGAGCGCCACCAGCCAGCCCAGGAGCCACGAGTGCTGGCCCACCCAGAACACCAGCGCGAGCAGCAGGCCGAGGCGGTACGCCCAGGACGCAGGCGCGTAGAAGGCGAGCCACTTCGCTTCGCCCGCCGCGAGTGCGGAAGCCGGCAAGGGAGCCTCCGCGCCCAGCAGGCGGCGCCACCGCGAGGCCCACCATGCCTGGCTGCGCAGCGCCAGGTTCGGCAACTGCAGCAGGTCGCACAGGAGGTGGTAGCCGTCCAGCCGCACCAGCGGGTTGGCATTGAAGGCGAGCGTGGAGACCGAGCAGATCAGCAGCACGACGAGCGCGGCGTCGCGCGCGATGCCGGGCGTGAACGCCAGCCAGGCAAACGCCGCCAGCGCCGCCAGCGCGAGTTCCACGACGACGCCGGCCGCGCTGACGGCCGCGCGCTGGCGCGCGGAGCCGAAGGCGTTGGCGGCACTCGCGTCGACGTACGGCGCGGGGGTGAGGAACATCAGCGAAACGCCCACTTCGTGGACGGCGCCGCCGAAGCGGCGCACGGCCAGCGCGTGGCCCAGCTCGTGCAGGGACTTGACCAGCGGGTATGCGACCCATGCGAGCGCGTAGCTCGATGGCGTCGCCAGCACCCGCAGCGCTTCGGCCTGCAGGGCGGGGAAATGGGCCGCGCAGGCCAGTGCGGCGGCGACCACGGCGACGGCCCAGAGCACGAACACCGGCCAGTGCGCGAGCGCCTCCGCCAGCGGCGCGAGCCGATCGAGCAGGCGCGAAGGGTCGAACAGGCGCGTGCGCAGCATCAGCGGATTGACGAAGGCGCGGCGGCGCTGCTGCTCGTCCTCGGCGCGGCGCGCGAACAGCAGCGACAGGTGCGGCGCGGCGTCGAAGTGCAGCATGCCCGCCCGGAACAGCTGCGCGAGCAGGCGCAGCACGTCGTCCTGGGTGGGTGCGTCGTCGCCGCCTCGCGCGAGCAGCAGCTGCCAGATCTCGCCCACGGTCTGCCGCCCGTCGCAGCGGCCGGCGAAGGCATAGGCGGCGGGGTTCAGGCGCAGCTGGCGGCCCGAGCCGGGTTCGACCAGCACGTGCCACAACTGGTCGCGCACGCGGTGGCGCACGATCCGCAGGCCCGCGACCAGGCTGGGCTTGAGGGCCTCCACCCGGTACCAGGAACCGCTGACCAGCGGCTGCGCCATCAGAGCGCGACGGACCAGAGCGCCAGCCGCATCCACGCGGCGGCGCGGTGGAACAGCAGCCAGCCGAGCGAACGCCGGCCGACCTCGATCTTGGCGACCCCGCTCAGGCCCGGACGCAGCCCCGCCTCGCGCTCGGCCAGCACCGCCTCCACCTCGAAGTAATTGCGGCCATCCGCCGCGGTGGCGACCGGCACGATGCGACGCGTGGTGAACGCCAGCGGACGCTCCGGGCGTGCCGCCAGCGCGAGTTGCCCCCGCTGCCCGGGCGCCACGGCGCCGATGTCGCCTTCGTCCACTTCGACGATCAGCCGGAAGCTGTCGCTGGGCGACAGCACCAGCAGGGTCTCGCCCTTCTGCACGGGCGCGCCGAGGTTCTGCCGCAGGTCGCCCTTGATCACGACGCCGTCGAACGGCGCGACCAGCTGGCTGCGCTCCAGCTGCGTCTCGGCCAGTTCCAGCAGCGCCTGGGCCTCCGCCGCGCGCGACTGGCTGATGACCATCTGCGTGCGATCGTTGCGCGCCTGGGCCGCACGGTACGCGTTCTCGTGCTGGCGCAGCTCGCTCTCGCGCCGCTTGCGTTCGAGTTCCAGGTCCTGCGAGGACAGCTGGGCGAGCGGCTGGCCGGCGGTCACGCGATCGCCCGGGCGCACGTTCGCCTGCTGGAGGAAGCCGTCGGTGGCCGCCACCACGGCGCGCTGGACCGATCCCTCCAGCCGCGCCGGCGCGCTGACGCGCCAGGGCCAGGGCAATGCGAGCGCGCCCACGACCAGCAGCACCGCGCTGCCGGCGAGCACCTGGCGGCGCGTGGGCGATCCGAGGTGCGCGCGGATCCAGCCGGCCGCGCGCCGGCGCCAGGGCGCCTCCGCGGCCGCCTTGAGCTCCAGCACGGGACCCGCGAAAGCCGCGACGTCTTCGCAGACCGCGAGTTGCGCGGGAGTGAAGGCCATGCCCGCGTCCCGTTCCAGCGTGAGGGCGCCGACGATCCGTTGGCCCGCCACCAGCGGCACGCTGCAGGCCTGGCCCGTGCCCGCCAGCTGGCGCTGTGCGAGGCTGATGGGGGCATCGGCGGTGGCGGGGGGCCACGCGATCGACAGTCGCTGGTCGAGCGCCTCGTGCATCGCGGCGAGCACGGCAGCCGCCGCGTCGTGGCGGGGGTCGAGTTCCACCTGCTGCGAGCTGCCGGCGATGCGCAGGTCCTCGCCTTCCAGCAGGCCGACGCTCACGCGGCGGCACCGCAGCAGGTCGCCCAGTTCCGCGGCGAGCGCAGTCGCGGCCTCGGCGAGCGGGCGGCGCGCGAGCACCGCCGCCTGGCAGCGCAGGACGGCGTCGGCCGCCGCTGGCGCCGGGTCGGGCGCCGCGGCTTGCAGCAGGTGGGCGGGGGCCTTGTCCATGGAAACGCAGGTGGGCCGCCGGATTCTCCCGGACTGTCGAGGGCGTTACAAGATGAAACTGCGCCCTGGCGCCTTGCGGGCCCCACGCGCCGCCCTGCGGACCCATTCGGTCCGCAAACCGCGGCGCGCTTACAACAGGTGGTGCGTCAGGAAGCGGACTGCGCCAACGCGCGGAAGGCCTTCACCACCTCCGGCGGCGCCTGCACCAGCTCGATCAGCACGCCTTCGCCGCCCACGGGGAATTCCTCGTTGCCCTTGGGATGCACGAAGCAGATGTCGAAGCCGGCGCCGCCGCGGCGGACACCGCCCGGCGCGAAGCGCACGCCCTGCCCCTGGAGCCACTCCACCGCCCTGGGCAGGTCGTCGATCCACAGTCCCACGTGGTTCAAGGGCGTGGAATGCACGGCGGGCTTCTTCTCGGGGTCGAGCGGCTGCATCAGGTCGACTTCGACCTTCAGCGGGCCGACGCCCAGCGCGCAGATGTCCTCGTCGACGTTCTCGCGTTCGCTCTTGAAGGTGCCGGTGACCTCGAGGCCGAACAGGTCGACCCAGAGCTTCTGCAGCTTCAGCTTGTCGGGACCGCCGATGGCGATCTGCTGGATGCCCAGCACCTGGAACGGGCGGTTCATCGCTCGAACTCCACGATCGGCTGGTCGACGGTCAGCGACTCGCCCTTGGAGGCGAGCACCTTGCCCACGACGCCGTCGGCCGAGGCAAAGAGCACGTTCTCCATCTTCATCGCTTCGATCACGGCGAGGCGCTCGCCGGCCTGCACCTTCTGTCCCGGTTGCACCGCCACGTCGACCAGCAGGCCCGGCATCGGCGAGAGCAGGAACTTGCTCATGTCGGGCGGCGCCTTGTAGGGCATCAGCTTGTACATCTGTGCCGTGCGCGGGGTGAGCACCAGAGCGTCGAGCCGCGTGCCGTTGTGGACGATGCGGAACGCCAGCGGGTTCCGTGCCACGCCGCGCTCCACCTGCGCCGTGAACTCCTTGCCGTTGGCGGTGCCGCGGATGCGGGCGCCGCCCAGGTGCCACTTGCTGGAGATGTCGTAGCGCTTGCCGTTCACCTCGATGGAACAGGCGCCGACGCCGCCGTCGAAGCCGGTGACCTTCACGGGCAGGTGCTCGTGCCTGCCTTCGGCGTCGAGGCGGACCACGACGAACTCGCCGTTGACCTTGAACTCGTGGCCGCGCATCTGGCCGCTGATGCCGGACGCGCGCTCCAGCGCACGGCGGTTCGCGAAGGCGGCCAGCGCGGCGAGGAAGTCCTCGTCGTCGTGCGGCACGTCCTCGGCGCGGAAGCCCTTGCCGTAGTGCTCCGCGATGAAGCCGGTGTTGAAGTCACCCGCCACGAACTTCGGGTGCGCCAGCAGCGCCGCCTGGAAGGGGATGTTGCTCGAGATGCCGCGGATCACGAAGCCGTTGAGGGCCTCGCGCATCTTCGCGATCGCGTCGTTGCGGTCCGTGCCGTGCACGATCAGCTTGGCGATCATCGAGTCGTAGTACATCGGGATCTCGCCGCCCTCGGCGACGCCCGTGTCCACGCGCACGCCCAGCAGGTGCTCGCGGTCCGAGGCCCACATGCTGGTGCGCGGCGGCTGGAAGCGCACGAGGCGGCCGGTGGACGGCAGGAAGTTGCGGAAGGGATCCTCCGCGTTGATGCGGCACTCGATCGCCCAGCCGTCACGCTTCACGTCCGCCTGCGTGACCGGCAGCTTCTCGCCGGCGGCCACGCGGATCATCAGTTCCACCAGGTCCAGCCCGGTGATGCATTCGGTGACCGGGTGCTCCACCTGCAGGCGGGTGTTCATCTCCAGGAAATAGAAGGACTGGTCCTTGCCGACCACGAACTCCACGGTGCCCGCGCTCTGGTACTTCACGGCCTTCGCCAGCGCCACGGCCTGCTCGCCCATCGCCTTGCGCGTCGTTTCGCTGATGAAGGGCGACGGCGCCTCCTCGATCACCTTCTGGTGGCGGCGCTGGATGGAGCACTCGCGCTCGTTGAGGTACACCACGTTGCCGTGAGCGTCGCCCAGCACCTGGATCTCGATGTGGCGCGGCTCCTCGACGAACTTCTCGATGAAGACGCGGTCGTCGCCGAAGCTGTTGCGCGCCTCGTTGCGGCAGGAGGTGAAACCCTCGAAGGCTTCCTTGTCGTTGAAGGCGACCCGCAGGCCCTTGCCGCCGCCGCCGGCGGAGGCCTTGATCATCACCGGGTAGCCGATGTCCTTCGCGATGGACACGGCCTGCTCCGCGGTCTCGATCGCGTCGTTGTAGCCGGGGATCGTGTTGACCCTGGCTTCCTTCGCCAGCTTCTTGGAGGCGATCTTGTCGCCCATGGCCGCGATGGAGTAGTGCTTGGGGCCGATGAACGTGATGCCCTCCTCCTCCACGCGCTTGGCGAAGTCCTCGTTCTCCGACAGGAAGCCGTAGCCGGGGTGGATGGCCTGCGCGCCGGTCTTCTTGCAGGCGGCGATGATCTTGTCGGCGACCAGGTAGCTCTCGCGGCTGGGCGGCGCACCGATGTACACGGCCTCGTCGGCGAGGCTCACGTGGCGCGCATCGCGGTCGGCATCCGAGTAGACGGCGACGGTGGCGATGCCCATCTTCTTCGCGGTGGCAATGACGCGGCAGGCGATTTCGCCGCGGTTGGCGATGAGGATCTTGGTGAACATGTTGGCTCGATCGAAGAATCTAGAACGCAGAGGTCGCAGAGGAGGCGCAGAAGTCGCAGAGGAACATCCGAACATCCACTCCTGGTTTTCTCTGCGACCTCTGCGAAACCTTTGCGACCTCTGCGTTCGAAAGGGCTCGCGACGGCGCGGCGACAATCATCACAGCGGGATGTTCCCGTGCTTGCGCCACGGGTTCTCGAGTTTCTTGTCGCGCAGCATGACCAGCGAGCGGCAGATGCGCTTGCGGGTTTCGTGGGGCAGGATCACGTCGTCGATGAAGCCGCGGGCGCCGGCGACGAAGGGGTTGGCGAAGCGGGCCTTGTATTCGGCTTCGCGGGCGGCCAGCTTGGCCGGGTCGCCCTTGTCCTCGCGGAAGATGATCTCCACCGCGCCCTTGGCGCCCATCACCGCGATCTCCGCATTCGGCCAGGCGAAGTTGACGTCGCCGCGCAGGTGCTTGGAGCTCATCACGTCGTAGGCGCCGCCGTAGGCCTTGCGCGTGATCACGGTGACCTTGGGCACGGTGCACTCGGCATACGCGTACAGCAGCTTGGCGCCGTGCTTGATGATGCCGCCGTACTCCTGCGAGGTGCCGGGCATGAAGCCGGGCACGTCGACGAAGGTGATCACCGGGATGTTGAACGCATCGCAGAAGCGCACGAAGCGCGCCGCCTTGATCGAGCTCTTGATGTCCAGGCAGCCCGCCAGCACCAGCGGGTTGTTCGCCACGATGCCCACCGTCTGGCCTTCCATGCGGGCGAAGCCGATCACGATGTTCTTGGCGTAGTCCGGCTGCAGCTCGAAGAAGTCGCCGTCGTCGACCGTCTTCACGATCAGCTCCTTCATGTCGTAGGGCTTGTTCGCGTTGTCCGGCACCAGCGTGTCGAGCGAGAAGTCCATGCGGTCGGCCGGGTCGTTGCTCGGGCGGATCGGCGGCTTCTCGCGGTTGTTCAGGGGCAGGTAGTTGTAGAGGCGGCGCAGCATGATCAGCGCCTCCACGTCGTTCTCGAACGCCAGGTCCGCCACGCCGCTGCGGCAGGTGTGCGTGGTCGCGCCGCCCAGTTCCTCGGCGGTCACCTCCTCGTGCGTCACCGTCTTCACCACCTCGGGGCCGGTCACGAACATGTAGGAGCTGTCCTTGACCATGAAGATGAAGTCCGTCATGGCCGGCGAGTACACGGCGCCGCCGGCGCACGGCCCCATGATCATGGAGATCTGCGGCACGACGCCGGACGCCATCACGTTGCGCTGGAAGACGTCGGCATAGCCGCCGAGGGACGCCACGCCTTCCTGGATGCGCGCGCCGCCGGAGTCGTTCAGGCCGATCACGGGCGCGCCGACCTTCATCGCCTGGTCCATCACCTTGCAGATCTTCTCGGCGTGGGCTTCCGACAGCGCGCCGCCGAAGACGGTGAAGTCCTGGCTGAAGACGAACACGAGGCGGCCGTTGATCATGCCGTAGCCGGTCACGACGCCGTCGCCCGGGATCTTGTTGTCGGCCATGCCGAAGTCCGTGCAGCGGTGCTCCACGAACATGTCCCATTCCTCGAAGGTGCCTTCGTCGAGCAGCAGCTCGATGCGCTCGCGCGCGGTCAGCTTGCCCTTCCTGTGCTGCGCTTCGATGCGCCGTTCGCCGCCGCCGAGCCGCGCCGCGTCGCGCTTCTTCTCGAGCTGCTCGAGGATGTCATGCATGTCGTTCTCCGTTGGTCTTGAGTGCATCGAGCAGGCGCCGGGCCGCGGTGGAGGCCGCGAGCGTGCCCTGCTCGACTTCGTTGGTCATCTGCGGCAGCAGCGCCCGCACCGCGGGGTCCTGCCGGAAGGCCTGCTTCAGGCCGCTTTCGATGCGCTCCCACATCCAGGCGAGCGCCTGGTGCCTGCGCCGCGACGCCAGGCGCCCGTCCGCTTCCTGCAGCGAGCGGAAGCGCGTGACGGCCTGCCAGAAGGCGTCCACCCCCTCGCCCTTCAGGGCGCTGAGCTGCAGCACCTGCGGATGCCAGTGGCTCGCGTCGTGGTGCGCGTGCTCGGGGTTGCCGTGCTGGCCCAGGATGCGCAGCGCGCTGGTGATCTGCGCCTGCGCGCGCGTGGCGGCGTCGCGGTCGATGTCCGCCTTGTTGATCACCACCAGGTCGGCGAGCTCCATCACGCCCTTCTTGATCGCCTGCAGGTCGTCGCCGGCGTTGGGCAGCTGCAGCAGGACGAACATGTCCGTCATGCCCGCGACCGCCGTCTCGCTCTGGCCGACGCCCACGGTTTCGACGATCACGACGTCGTGGCCGGCGGCCTCGCACACCAGCATCGCCTCGCGCGTCTTCGCCGCCACGCCGCCGAGGGTGCCGCTGGAGGGGCTCGGGCGGATGTAGGCCTGCGGGTGCACCGACAGGTGCTCCATGCGCGTCTTGTCGCCGAGGATGGAGCCGCCGGAGACCGTCGACGACGGGTCGATCGCGAGCACCGCCACCCGGTGACCCTGCGCGATGAGGTGCAGCCCCAGCGCCTCGATGAACGTGCTCTTGCCCACGCCGGGCACGCCGCTGATGCCGAGGCGGAACGCGTGGCCGGTGTGCGGGAGCAGCTCGGTCAGCAAGGCATCCCCCTGCGCGCGGTGGTCCGCGCGGGTGGATTCCAGGAGCGTGATGGCTTTCGCCATCGCGCGGCGCTGGGCTGCGCCCGGGCCCGAGAGGATGGCCGTGGAGAGGTTCACGCCGGAGCGCCCTCACCCCAGCCCTCTCCCGGAGGGAGAGGGAGCAACAGCCGGGTCGCAGCCGCCATCACGATTGCGCGACGGCCTTCTTGATCTGCTCCAGCACGTCCTTCGCGCTGGCGGGGATGGGCGTGCCGGGGCCGTAGATGCCCTTCACGCCGGCGTTGTACAGGTACTCGTAGTCCTGCTGCGGGATCACGCCGCCCACGAACACGATGATGTCGTCGGCGCCCTGCTTCTCCAGCTCCGCGATGATGGCCGGCACCAGCGTCTTGTGGCCGGCGGCCAGCGTGCTGATGCCCACCGCGTGCACGTCGTTCTCGATCGCCTGGCGCGCGCACTCCTCGGGTGTCTGGAACAGCGGGCCCATGTCGACGTCGAAGCCGAGGTCGGCATAGGCCGTGGCCACCACCTTGGCGCCGCGGTCGTGCCCGTCCTGGCCCAGCTTGGCGATCATCACGCGCGGGCGGCGGCCCTCGGCCTCCGCGAACGCGGCGATTTCCTTCTTCAGGCTCTCCCAGCCCTCGGCCGAGTCATAGGCAGCTGCATACACGCCGGTCACCTTTTGCGTATCGGCGCGGTGGCGCCCGTAGATCTTCTCCAGGGCCTCGCTCACCTCGCCCACCGTCGCGCGCAGGCGGATCGCCTGGATGCTCAGGTCCAGCAGGTTGCCCTTGCCTGTGCGCGCGGCCGCCGTGAGGGCCTCCAGCGCAGCGTGCACCTTCGCGCCGTCGCGCGAGGCCTTGATCTTCGCCAGGCGCGTGATCTGCTGTTCGCGCACCCTGACGTTGTCCACCTCCAGGATCTCGATCGCCTCTTCCTGGGCGAGCTTGTACTTGTTGACGCCGACGATGACGTCCTTGCCCGAGTCGATGCGCGCCTGCTTCTCCGCCGCCGCCGCCTCGATCTTCAGCTTGGCCCAGCCCGAGTCCACCGCGCGGGTCATGCCGCCCATGGCCTCGACCTCCTCGATGATCTTCCAGGCCGCGTCGGCCATGTCCTGGGTCAGCTTCTCCATCATGTAGCTGCCGGCCCAGGGATCGATCACGTTGGGGATGTGGGTCTCTTCCTGCAGGATCAGCTGGGTGTTGCGGGCGATGCGCGCGCTGAACTCGGTGGGCAGCGCGATCGCCTCGTCGAAGCTGTTCGTGTGCAGCGACTGCGTGCCGCCGAACACCGCGGCCATCGCCTCGATGGTCGTGCGCACGATGTTGTTGTACGGGTCCTGCTCGGTCAGCGACCAGCCCGAGGTCTGGCAGTGCGTGCGCAGCATCAGGCTCTTGGGGTTCTTCGCGCCGAAGCCGCTCATGATGCGGTGCCACAGCACGCGGGCCGCGCGCATCTTGGCGATCTCCAGGTAGAAGTTCATCCCGATCGCCCAGAAGAAGGACAGGCGGCCGGCGAACTCGTCGACGTCCAGGCCCTTGCCGAGCGCGGTCTTCACGTACTCCTTGCCGTCCGCCAGCGTGAAGGCCAGCTCCAGCGCCTGGTTCGCCCCCGCTTCCTGCATGTGGTAGCCGGAGATCGAGATCGAGTTGAACTTCGGCATGTTCCGCGCCGTGTACTCGATGATGTCGCCCACGATCCGCATCGAGGGCTCCGGCGGGTAGATGTAGGTGTTGCGGACCATGAACTCCTTGAGGATGTCGTTCTGGATGGTCCCGGACAGCTGGTCCTGCTGCACGCCCTGTTCCTCCGCCGCGACCACGTAGCCCGCCAGCACCGGCAGCACGGCGCCGTTCATGGTCATGGAGACGGAGACCTTGTCCAGCGGGATGCCGTCGAACAGGATCTTCATGTCCTCCACGGAATCGACGGCGACGCCCGCCTTGCCCACGTCGCCCACGACGCGCGGATGGTCGCTGTCGTAGCCGCGGTGCGTGGCGAGGTCGAAGGCGACGCTCACGCCCTGGCCGCCGGCCGCCAGGCCCTTGCGGTAGAAGGCGTTGGACTCCTCCGCGGTGGAGAAGCCCGCGTACTGGCGGATGGTCCAGGGGCGCGCCGCGTACATCGTGGCCTGCGGGCCGCGCAGGAAGGGCGCGAAGCCGGGAATGGTGTTCGTGTACGGCAGGCCTTCCAGGTCGGCGGCCGTGTACAGCGGCTTCACCGCGATGCCGTCGGGGGTGACCCAGTTCAGGGCGTCGACGTTGCCGCCGGGAGCGGACCTGGCGGCGGCTTTCTTCCACTCCTCGAGGGAGACGGGCTTGGGGGGCGTCGGGGTCATGGTGTGCCTAGTCTACCGCATTCATAATTATTGATAAAGAATTCCGCCCACCCTAGAATGGGGGGCATGTCCGCCATCTCGCTAGCCCCCCGCGCCCTCTACGAGGAAGTCGCCGAGCTGATCCGCCAGCGCATCTTCCGCCGCGAGCTGGAGCCCGGCAGCTGGATCGACGAAGTGAAGCTCGCGCAGGAATACGGGATCAGCCGCACCCCGCTGCGCGAAGCCCTCAAGGTGCTGGCCGCCGAAGGCCTGGTGACCATGAAGGTCCGGCGCGGTGCCTACGTGACCGAGGTGTCCGAGCGCGATCTGGCGGAGGTGTACCACCTCCTCGCCCTGCTGGAAAGCGACGCCGCCGCCGTGGTGGCGGAGCGGGCTTCGGACGCGGAGGTGAAGGAACTGCAGGCGCTGCACGCGGAGCTGGCGGGCGCCGTGGCGGACCGCGACCGCTTCTTCGCGGTCAACGAGCGCTTCCACATGCGTCTGCTGGAGATCGCCGGCAACCGCTGGCGCAACCAGATGGTCGCGGACCTGCGCAAGGTGATGAAGCTCAATCGCCAGCATTCCTTGCTGAAGTCGGGCCGCGTCGAGGAGTCGCTCGCGGAACACGCGGCGGTGATGCAGGCGCTGGCCGCGCGGGACGCCGAGGGCACGCGGGCGCGCATGCAGGAGCACTTCCGCAACGGGCTGGAAGCGGCGGCGTAGCTAGGGCGTGGCCGTGGCCGTCACCGCGTCGCCCCGGCGGTGGCGGACCAGCACCGGCACGAGCAGGACGGAGAAGAACAAGGGCCAGTCCTGCGGCACCTGCAGCAGGAAGGCGGCGGAACCGCCGACGAGGGCCCACGCCGACGGCACCACCACCAGCCACCACGGCAGGCGCGCCGTCGCGAGCAGCAGCACGCCGAACGTGAACAGCGTGAGCGGGCACGGCGTGATGCCGAACATGGGAAGCTGCGCTGCCGGCATGCCGGCGGCGAGCCCGATCAGCGGATACACGACGCCGGAATAGGCGAAGAGCGCCCACGCGAGCACGCGCCTGGGCCCGCCCGCCGCCCCGAACTCCAGCCGCCCCTGCCAGCCTGCGAGCAGGAACAAGGCCGATTGCAGGAGGAACAGTGCCCCGAACGCGTAGGCAGCAGGGTTGATGTGCGTGAACTGCAGCAGGTGGTAGGCGACGCCGGTCCAGGCCCAGCCCACCGCCAGCGTGGTCGCGACGAAGCGGCCGCTTCCCGGCCCGCGGCGCACCAGCGCGAAGCAGGCCGCCAGCCCCGCCAGGTAGGCGAGCACCTGGGCCGGCCAGGCCGCCGCGTTGTAGGCGGACAGCACATCGAGGAACTGCTGGTGCGTGAAGGGCAGCATGGCGTGCTCCGGAGACGCGGTCATCCCACGTTAGCCGGCAGCGCCGCGTGGGAATTGAGCAGGGTCAAGGGAGCGGACGCGCGCCCACCGCCTCTCACTGCCGCTGGAACGCGCTCGCCTGTTCCACGTGCAGGGCGACGATGCAGCCCCGGTGCAGTTCGATGCCGACGTTGACCCACTGCACGTGCTCGGCGGACGCGTCGAGCGTGACGGAGCCCGTGGCGCCGGCCTGGGCACGCCAGCCGCGTCCGGGCGCCACGAACGGCAGGCAGGCCTGCTCCGCGAACTCCAGGCTCTGGGCCACCAGCCAGCGGTAGGGGCCGCTCCCGGGCGCCATGGCGTCCAGCGTCGCAGGCGCGAGCACGAAGCGGTGCCCCGCGATGCGCACCACCCGCGTGCGCGGCCCCGCCTTCAAGGCTTCGCGCAGCAGCGGCCGCACGTCGTCGCCGCTGGACGCCGTGCCGAGCGCGATGCCCGAAAGGCGCACCAGCTCCCCGCTCACGCGCTCGGCGTCCGTGCGCGAGGGAGCGGAGGCGCATCCCGCCGCGAGGGCGGCGACGAGCAGGGTCCAGGCCGGAAGCAGCGAACGCATGGCATTCATCCCGCCGCCGGACGCGCCACCGGACGCGCCTGCGCCAGCATGTCGCTCAGCGCCGTGCAGCGCGCCTGCAGCACGGCCAGGTCCTCCGTCGCGGCGGCCTCTTCCAGGTCGCGGCTGGCGCTGCTCGCGTCCTTGAACCCGTACATCGCGAGGCTGCCCGCGAGCTTGTGCGCCGTGGTGCGGATCGCGTCGCGGCGCCCGTCCGCCACGGCGGCGGCGAGTTCCTCGGCGATCTGCCGGCGGGAGGACAGGAACTCCGGCATCAGCGCCATCAGGCCCGGTTCGACCAGGACCGGCGCGCCCTTGCCCGGATGGGCGAGCGCCGACGGGTCCTGTCCGCACAGGACCGCGAACACCTCCTCGCGCGAGGAAGGCTTGGCGAGGTAGAGGTCGAAGCCCTCTTCCAGGCAGCGCTTGCGGGTCGCCTCGTCGTCATGGGCCGAAAAGGCGGCGATGAGGCTGGGCGCCTCGCCGCGCTCCTTCTGCAGCGCACGGATCCGGTGCACGGCATCCATGCCGCCCAGCACGGGCATTTCCAGGTCCATGAAGATCACGTCCGGGCGGGCTTCGCGGGCGAGCTCCAGCGCGATGCGGCCGTTGACCGCCGTGCGCACCGTCAGCGGCGGGCTGGGCAGCAGGCTCTTGAGGACCACGATGTTGTATTCGTCGTCGTCGACGACCAGCACCGACAGCGCCGGCAGCGCGTTCGCGGGCACGATCGCCTGCGGCGAGGCCCGCCCGTTGCGCGTGCGCACCGGCGGCGCCGCGTGCCAGAGCGGCAGGCGCAGCGCGAGCGTCGTGCCCGCCGCGTCCGACGTCATGCGCAGCGATCCGCGCTGCACCCGCGCCATGAGCCGCGCCGAATAGGCGCCGAGGCCGTTGCCGTCCCGCTTGCCGTGGCTCGCGTACTTCTCGAAGAAGCGGTCACGCACCTCGGCGGGCACTTCGCCCAGGTTGTGGATGTCCAGGGCGACGGCGTCGCCGTTCTCGTCGCTCACCCGGCGCAGGGTCACCCGCACCTCGGCGCCGTCGGGCGACGCCTCCAGCGCGTTCTTCAGCAGGTTGGCGATGGTGGAATAGCAAAGCAGCTCCTCGCCCTGCGCGTACACCGGCTGCAGGGGCAGGTCGTGGACGATGCGCAGCTGCTTGGAGCGCGCATGCGCATCCAGCTCGCGCGTCACCGTCTGCACCAGCGCCGCGAGGTCCACGGCCTGCGCCCGCAGGCGGTAGGTGCCCTCCTCCATGCGGAACAGGTCCAGGGAGAGGTTCACCATGCTCAGGACGCGCAGCGCGGCACGCTCCACGGTGCCGAGGAGCTCGTCGTCCGCCGGGGCCAGCGTGCCGCGTTCGCGCAGCAGGCGGGGGACGGTGGCGATGCTGGCGAGCGGCGTCTTGAGGTCGTGGCGGGCGATGCGCTCCACCTCCTCGCGCAGGCGGAAGGCGTCGCGCAGCGCCTGGTTCTGGTCCTCCAGCTGGCGCACCAGGGCGTCGAGGCGCTCCCGCTGCTCCGCCTCCTTGGCGTGCTGGGTGTCCGCGATGTACGAGAAGATGTTGGTGAAGACCACCAGCAGGGCCAGCGTCACCGTCACCCGCGCCGTGAGCTCCGGCCCGAGCTGCATCCACGCGAGCGGGATCGTCACGAGGATCAGCGTCACGTTGGCGATGTTCGCCCGCCGCCGCGAGAGCATGAAGTGGAACAGCAGGATGCCGGGATAGACCCAGAGCACGCCAATGAGGCCGTTGCGGTACATGGCCATGGCCAGTCCCAGCAGCGACGCGACGAAGATGGCCTCCGGCGGGACCACGGCGCGCCGCCCGCTCGCGATGGAAAACGCGTTGAGCAGCAGGCACACGACGAAGGCGCTGGTGACGACGCCCAGCACGACGCGGTCCTGGAAGAAGTTGTTCACCGCGAACGGCCCCAGCAGCAGGGTGCCCGCGATCGAGAGGCCCATGAAGATCTTCTGGCGGTGGGCCTCGACGAACCCGTGGGGATAGAAGCCTGGCGGCGCCTCCCCCGGCGCCTTGCGCTGCCTCGTGGAAGGCGGTTGCTCGGGCACTAATACTTTCCTCCTGCTCGGCCTCCATGATAAGGGTGCCGGCGGCGGCGTCCAGTCGCCCGAAGGTCGTACGCCCCCTCAGTCGGCGTGCCGGGCGATCGCTTCCCGCAGGTCCGCGGGCACGTCGATCGCGGCGTGGGTCTCCAGCGAGGTGGTCACGACCACCTGCCGCATCGCCATGCGCAGTTCCCCGCTGCCCGCCGCGCGGCACTGCAAGGCCAGCGTCAGCGACTTGCCGCCCAGGCGCTCCACCTGCAGCGAGAGCACCACGTCGTCGCCGAAGCGGCTCACCGCCCGGAAGTCGGCCTCCAGGCGCACGGTGGGCAGCCCGATGCGGCGGCGGCTCACGAGGTCGGCGAAGCCGATCCCCAGGGGCCCGTCCACCCAGTCTTCCATCAGCCCGTTGAACATGACGAAGTACTGCGGGTAGAAGACGATGCCCGCCGGGTCGCAATCCGAGAAGCGGATCCTGCGCGGGACCTCGAAAGCATTCACATGACCTCCCCGCCGGACACGGAGATCGCCTGCCCGGTGATCGAGGCCGCCCCGTCGCCGCACAGCCACCGCACCGCGTCGGCCACTTCCTGCGGCTGCACGATGCGCTGCTGCGGGTTGCCGGCGGCGAACTCCGCGCGTGCCTGCTCCTCGCTGCGTCCCGTCTTGGCGACCACGTTGGCGATGCTCTCGCGCAGGATGTCGGTTTCGGTGTAGCCGGGGCAGACCGCATTGACGGTGATGTTCTTCCGCGCCAGCTCCAGCGCCAGCGAGCGCGTGAGCCCCAGCACGCCGTGCTTGGCGGCGACATAGGCGCTGACGTAGGCATAGCCTTTCTGGGCGGCGGTGCTGGCGATGTTGACGACCCGGCCGCCGCCCGCGGCCAGCAGGTCCGGCAGCGCCGCCTGCGTGCACAGGAAGGTGCCGGTGAGGTTCACGTCCAGCATCTGGCGCCACAGCTGCAGCGAAGTCTTGGCGAACGGCGCGCTCTCCGCCTGCCCCGCGTTGTTGACGAGGATGGTGACCGGCCCGCGCGCGGCGCGCGCCTCGGCGAAGGCGGCGCGCACCTGCGCCTCGTCGGCCACGTCGGCCACGACGAAGCCGTGCTCCCCGGGCAGTTCGCCTGCCAGTGCCTGCAGCGTCTCGCGCTTGCGCCCGAGCAGCGTCACGCGGGCGCCCTCCTGCGCCAGGGTACGGGCGATGGCCGCGCCGATGCCGCGCGCGGCGCCGGTCACGAGGGCGTGGCGGCCGGTGAGGGATGGGGTCATGGGGGTCTCCTACGCCGCGCTGCGGTCCCAGCACCCGGGCGGGACGCCGCGCTCGCGCAGCTTGTATTTCTGCACCTTGCCGTTTTCCGTGCGGGGGAGCTCCGGCAGGACATCGATGTAGCGCGGGATGGCGAACTTCGGCAGGCGCGCCGTGCAGAAGGCGGCCAGCTCCGCGGGCGCGGCGCTCGCGCCTTCGCGCAGCACCACCGCGGCCATCACCTCGTCCTCCGCCAGCTCGGAGCGAACGGGATACACGGCGACCGACGCGACCGCGGCATGTGCCATCAACACCTGCTCCACCTCCCACGAGGAGATGTTCTCGCCCCGGCGGCGGATCGCGTCCTTGATGCGGTCCACGAAGCGGAACGCGCCGTCGGCTTCGCGCACCACGCGGTCGCCCGTGTGGAACCAGAGGTTGCGCCAGGCCTCGACCGTCTTCTCCGGCTTGCCGAAATAGCCGGTGGCGAAGGCGAAGGGTTCGCCGGCGCGCAGCACCAGTTCACCCGCCTCGCCAGCCGGCAGCTCGTTGTCCGCATCGTCCACCACCCGCGCCTCGAAGCCGGCGCGCAGCCAGCCCATCACGCCGCGGCGCGGCGAATCGGGCGCGGTGGCGATCACGAAGTTCGTTTCCGTGGAACCGTAGCCTTCCAGCAGCAGCACGCCGGTGCGCTCGCGGAACGCGGTGCCTGCCGCCTCCGGCACGCCGGGACCGAGGCCGATGCGAACGCGGTGGTCGCGCTCCGCGGCGCCGGCCGGCTGCGCCAGCAGGATGGGCACCATCGCGCCCAGCAGGTAGACCACCGTCGCGCCCGTGCGCGCCATCGCCGGCCAGAAGCCGGAAGCCGAGAAGCGCTCGAGGAAATGCACGCGGCAACCGGCGACGGCCGCCTGCGCGAAGGTATTGAGCGCGTTGATGTGGAACAGCGGGAGCGTCGTGCACAGCACGTCGTCCTCACCGACCCCGAGCACGTCCGCGCTGTTCGCGCCCCACCAGTAGTACTGCGCATGCGGGCACAGCACGCCTTTCGAGGGACCCGTGGTGCCCGAGGTGTAGAGGATGGCGAAGGTGTCGGCGGGCTGCACGGCCGCCGCTTCGACGGGATCGCCGGGCGCGGGCCACGACGTCACGCGCACGGCACCGATGTCGGCGGGTGCCTTCGACGCCCCCACGACCCACACCTGCTGCAAGCCCGTGGCGGCGAGGTCCGCCGTCTCCAGCCGATCCAGGAAAGCCTCGTCGATCACCAGCAGGCGCGCGCCGCTGTCGGCCAGCAGGTACTGGATCTGCGGCCCCATGGAGGCGCTGTTGACCGGCACGGAGGCCGCGCCGATCCAGCCGCAACCGAGCACCGTCTCCAGGCATTCGGCGCGGTTCGGGCACATGACCGCCACGCGATCGCCCTGCTCCACGCCGGCAGCCCGCAAGGCACCGCCGCGCCGCGCCGCTGCCTGCGCCGCATCCGCGTGCCGCCACTCGGCGCCGGGCATGGACAGGAAGGGCCGCGCGCCGAACAGCCGCGCCTGGCGGCGCAGCAGGCCCGGGAGCGTGCGCTCGCCGGGCGGCAGCAGCCATTCAGTCTTCATCGGTCGCGCCGCCCAGGTACGTGGCCTGTACGCGCGGGTCCACAGCGAGGTTCTCCGACGGGCCGCTGAGCGCGATCTCGCCGGTCTCCAGCACGTAGCCCTGGTCGGAGCTGTCCAGCGCGGCGCGCGCGTTCTGCTCCACGAGCAGGATGGACACGCCTTCGCTGCGCAGGCCGCGCACGAAGCCCAGGATCTCCTGCACGATCAGGGGCGCCAGGCCCAGGCTCGGCTCGTCCAGCATCAGCAGGCGCGGCGAGGACATCAGCGCGCGGCCGAGCGCGAGCATCTGCCGTTCGCCGCCCGAGAGCGTGTCGGCGCGCTGCGCGCGGCGCTCGCCCAGGCGCGGAAAGCGCTCGCAGACGAAGTCGATCTGCTTCTTGAGCGCCGCGCCCCGCAGCTTGCGCGGGAAGGCGCCCAGCATCAGGTTGTCGAGCACCGTGAGCTCGCCGAACAACTCGCGCTTCTCCGGCACCAGGCACAGGCCGCGCTCCACGCGCGCCTCCACGTCCAGGCCGTGCAGGTCCTCGCCTTCGAAGCGCAGCTTGCCCTTGGACGGCAGCAGGCCCATGGCGGCGGCCAGCAGCGTGGTCTTGCCGGCGCCGTTGGGGCCGATCACGGAGACGATCTGCCCCGGCTCCAGCGTCAGCGTCACGCCGCGCACGGCGTCCACCTGCCCGTAGGAAACGTGCAGGTCTTCGACTTCCAGCATCGCGGTCATGCTGCGGCTCCCACCGCCGCCTTCCGGGGCGGCTCTTCGACGCGCGCGGCAGGCGGCGTGTTGACGGGGCCACCGAGGTAGGCGGCCTGCACGTCGGGGTTGGCGCGCACGGCGGCGGGCACGCCTTCCGTGAGCTTGGAGCCGAAGTTCATCACGACCAGGCGGTCCACGAGTTTCATCACGAAGTCCATGTCGTGTTCGACGATCAGGATGGTCACGCCTTCGGCGCGGAGCTTGCGCAGCAGCTCGCCGAGCTCCTGCTTCTCCTTGCGGCGCAGGCCGGCGGCGGGCTCGTCCAGCACCAGCAGCACGGGGTCGGCCGCGAGGGCACGCGCGATCTCCAGGATGCGCTGCGTGCCCAGCGGCAGGCTGCCGGCGAGCTCGTGCGCGCGCTGCGCGAGGCCGATGCGATCCAGCTGGCGCCAGGCCTCCGCCATGATCTGCGCTTCCTCGCGCCGGTCCAGGCGCAGGCCCGCGGCCATGAGGCCCTTGTGCGTGCGGCCGTGCGCGCCGAGCGCCACGTTGTCCAGGAGCGTCATGTGCGGGCGCAGCTTCACGTGCTGGAAGGTGCGCGCCATGCCGCGGTTGGCGATCACGCGCTGCTGCAGCCCCGTCACGTCCTCGCCGAGGAACTCCACGCTGCCGCTGGTCATGGGCGCCGTGCCCGTGAGCAGGTTGAACATCGTGGACTTGCCGGCACCGTTGGGGCCGATCAGGCCCACGATCTCGCCCGCCGCCACTTCGAAGCTCACGTCGTTCACGGCCACCAGGCCGCCGAAGCGCTTCACCGCGTTGCGCACGCCCAGCAGCTTGGTGCCGCGTGCCGGCAGCTCGCGGCGCGGCAGGGGCGGCGCCTGCGGCGGCTGCGCAGCTTCCTTCCGTGCGAAGCGCCCGCGCGTCCAGCGCGTGACGAAGCCCATGAGGCCCGCGCGCGCATAGTGCAGCAGCAGCAGGAACAGGATGGCGAAGCCCACCGCCTGCAGCTCGCCGCCGCGCTGGGTGAACATCGGCAGCACGTCCTGCAGCGCGTTCTTCATCACCAGCACCAGGGCCGCACCGACGATGGCACCGCTCAACTGGCCCAGGCCGCCGGCCACCGCCATCAGCAGGTACTCGATGCTGGCCCGCACGTCGAAGGGCGACGGGCTCACGAAGCGGTTGGTGTGCGCATAGAGCCAGCCGGCCACGCCGGCCAGCAGCGCCGCCAGCACGAACAGCGTGAGGCGCACACGGAAGGCGTCGGCGCCCACGCTGGCCAGCAGGATCGCGCCGCCGCGCAGGCTGCGGATGGCGCGGCCCGATCGCGACTGCAGCACGTTGTAGCAGAAGAGCACGGCCAGGCCGACCACCACCCAGATCAGGTAGTACATCGCGCGCGGGTCGGCGAGCGAGACGCCACCCAGCACGAGCGCCGGGATCTTGGACAGGCCCGTGTGGCTGCCCAGGGCCTGCATGTTGCCGAACAGCAGCGCGATGGACAGGCCCCACGCGATGGTGGACAGCGGCAGGAAGTGGCCGCCCAGGCGCAGCGTCAGCAGGCCGATGGCCAGCGCCGCCACGCCGGTGAGCAGCAGCGCGAACAGCAAGCCGATCCAGGGCGAGTAGCCCTGTGCCGTGGTGAGCCACGCCGTCGCATAGGCGGCGATGCCGACGAAGGCCGCCTGGCCGAAGGACGTGGCGCCGCCGACGCCCGTCAGCAGCACGAGGCCCAGGGCGACCAGCGCGCTGATGCCGATGTCGTTCAGCAGGCTGACGCCGAAGTTGCCGAGGGCGAACGGCGCCAGCGCCAGGACGGCGACGACGACCGCCAGCAGGATCACGCGGGGGCGGTTCATTGGTCGATCTCCTCCACCTCTTCCTCCGGATGCCGGGTCATGGCGGAACGCATCATCAGCACCGGGATGAGCAGGCTGAACACGATGACGTCCTTCAGCGCGCCGCTCCAGAAGGAGCCGAAGCTCTCCACGACGCCGACGGCGAGCGCACCCACGGCGGTGAGCGGATAGCTCACGAGGCCGCCGATGATGGCGGCGACGAAGGCCTTCAGGCCGATCAGGAAACCGGAGTCGTAATACATGGTCGTCACCGGCGCCACCAGCACGCCGATCAGGCCGGCCAGCACGCCCGCGAAGGTGTAGGCGAGCAGCGCGGTCCGCGCAGGCCGGATGGCCACGAGCCGCGCGCCGATGCGGTTCACCGCCGTGGCGCGCAAGGCCTTGCCGATCGCCGTGCGCTCGAAAGCCAGGAAGAACATCGCGCTCAGCACGATGGCGGACGTCATCATCAGCAGCACCTGCGCGCTCACGGAGAAGCCGCCCGGCAGCGCCAGGGAGCCTTCGGCGAGCGGCGCCGTGCGCGAACCTTCCGGCCCGAAGAACAGCAGGCCGAGGCCGGAGAGCAGGAAGTGCAGCGCCAGCGAGGCGATCAGCAGCACCAGGGTGGACGCGTCGGCGATCGGCTGCAGCGCGATGCGCGCCACGAGCGGCGTGATCGGCACCACCAGCAGGATGGCCGTGGCGATGAACACCGCATGCGGCACCTGCTGCCCGCCCACGGCCCACGCCAGCAGGCAGGGCAGCGCCGGCAGCACGCCCCAGCCGATCACCGCGCGCGGGATGCGCGCGAACTCGCCGCGCCGCGCGAGCGACACGACCTCCACCACGACCGCGAGCGCGGCCAGCGTGAGCACCAGCCCGATGGTGGCGGGGCGGCGCCCCGCCTCGAACGCCGCCAGGCTCAGGGCCGAGAAGGCCGCGACGTCGCCGAACGGGACGAACACCACCCGCGTGACGGAAAAGATCAGCACCAGGCCCAGCCCGGCCAGCAGGTACACCGCCCCGTTGGCCATGCCGTCGATGCCCAGGATGAGTGCTACGTCCCAAGTCATTCAGCTCTCCAGGATCCGCGTTTCAGGCCGTCGTTACGGAACGAGGGTCCACTTGCCGTTGTCCAGCTTGACGATCACGCGCGCGCGCTCGTCCACGCCGTACAGCTCGCCCTTCCTGAAGTTGTAGACGCCGTGCACGCCCACCACTTCCTTCGTGTTCATGATCGCGTCGCGCAGGGCCACGCGGAAAGCGGGCGTGCCGGGTTCCGCGGTCTTCATCGCGCGCGCCGCGGCATCGGCGAACACCAGGTAACCGTCGAAAGAGTAGGCGGAGAACGCATCCGTCGTCGGCGCGTTGTTCACCTTCTGGAACACGTTGCGGAAGTCGAGGCCGACCTTCTTGGTCGGATGGCTGTCGGGCAGCTGCTCCGCGACGATGATCGGGCCGGTGGGCACCTGCGTGCCCGAGGCGGCGGCACCGCCCACGCGCACGAAGTCCGCGTTGATCAGGCCGTGCTGGCCGTAGATCGGGCCCTTGAAGCCGCGCTCGGCGAGCGTGAGGTACGGCAGCGCGCCCGGCGTGCCGGCGCCGCCGGTCATCACCGCATCGGGGCGCGCGGCGATGATCTTCAGCACCTGGCCGGTGACGGACTGGTCGGCGCGGGCATAGCGCTCGTTGGTCACGACCTTGATGCCGGCCTTCTCGGTGGCCTTCATCAGCGCGTCGTACACGAGGTCGCCCCAGGCGTCGGAGAAGCCGATGTACGCCACGGTCTTCGTGTTGGCCTTCTTCATGCGCTCGACCACCGCGTCCACCATCAGCTGCGTGGGCTGGGCCACCGTGACGGTCCAGTCCAGGTCCGGTCCCTTCAGCGAGATCGGCGTCAGGCCGATCATGGGCGTGCTGGTCTCGCGCGCCACCTGCGCCATCGCGATCGCCGCGGGCACGCCGGAGGTGCCCATGATGACGTCGACCTTCTCCTCCTCGATCAGCTTGCGCGCGTTGCGGCCGGCGGTCGTGGGGTCGGAGTTGTCGTCCAGCACGACCAGCTGCACCTTGCGGCCGTTGATCTCGGGCTTGTAGGCGATGGCGGCCTGCATGCCCTTCGCGTAAGGCACCCCCAGCGAGGAGTTGGGCCCCGACAGCGAGACGCTGAGGCCCACCTTCAGGTCGGCGGCGGACGCCAGGCCGGTGAGGCCCAGGGCGAGCGAGGCGGCCACGAGGGCGCGGCGGGAGAGAGCGTTCATCTTGGTTGTCTCCAGGTGAAGGACTGGCTCACGGAAAGAGCTGGATCGCGGGCAGGGGCTCCCCCGCGTCCAGCAGGTCGACCCGCTTCATGCGGATGCGCCATGCGTCGCCCGCCCGCACGAGGCGGTGCGTGGCCGTTCCCGCGAGCTGCAGCTGGCGCGCGCCGCGGGATTCGATGTAGAGGAAGGGCGTGCGCAGCTCGCAGGTACCGGCGGCGTCGTCCTGCGCGACGACCTGCGAGGGCTGCAGCACGTGCTGGCAGCGGCTGCGCGGGTGCTGGGAATGCGCCTTAGGGTTCTTCAGGCGCTGCACGCGCAGCTGCAGCAGCAGGTGGTCTTCGTCGGCGAGCGAGACGTGCGCCTCGCCTTCCGCCTGCGCGGCACCCCGCAGGGGAACCCAGTAGCGGCCGTCCTCGGTGAAGAGGGCCAGCCAGTCGTCGAAGCGCTGTTCGTCGATCAGCCGCGCTTCATTGGCGACGAAATCGATCGGGAGCATCATGAAACCTCCGTGCTACGCACTGCGGTGCGAGCGCCTTCGGACGGCCGGGCGGCGCTCATGCCATGTCCGCCGTCATGTACTGGGCCCAGGCGCGGAACTGGTTGCGCATCAGCAGCTCGCTGGTGCCGTTCACCTCGCGCGTGCCGCCTTCGAGTTCCGCGGGGTCGAAGTCCCGGTGCAGGCTGATCCACTCGTTGCGGCCGGCCTTCAGGCCTTCCTGGATGCTCTCGAACAGGTGCACGTCGTCGTGCGCCACCACCGACATCGGCGAGAACACCAGCCGGTTGTAGGTCATGGAACGCTCGAACAGCACGTCCGGGGCGCCCTCCGCGCGGAAGCTCCAGGCCTCGATGAGCGTGCGCTCCGCGGCCAGCGGCCGGATCACGCGGATCGCCTGCGGCGAGCTCTTCACCGACAGGCTCGGGAAGCAAACGGAGTTTTGCGGCGAGCGCTGCAGGATCTCCGCGGTGCGCTCGGCGCCATGGGCCGCCACGAGCGCGGCCTCGTACTCGGGCACCTGCGCGTAGCCCGAGTGGATGCTGAAGTTCACCCCCAGCATGCTGTGCCCGTTGGGGTACACGCGGCCGCCCATGCGGTCGAAGAAGTCGTAGCCGGCGCCGAAGGGCAGGATCTGCTCCATCGCCATCGGCTTGGGTTCGTCGACAGGCTTGCCCTGCCAGAGGATGTTGGCGGCGGCCGTCGCCGACTCGTGCGCCGACTGCGGGTGCACGGTGTCGTTGATGTTCTCCAGGTACATCTTCCAGTTGCAGTGGATGACGTTGCGCAGGATGCCGCCTTCGACCTTCAGCTTGCCGGTGGGCGAGCGGTCGACCAGGTTGTCGATCGCGCCCAGCACGTCGCCGAAGTAGGAACGGAAGTCCGGCCCGCCCTCGTTGACCTTGGCGAACACGAAGTCGCGGTACACCTCCACGTTCGCGAGCGCGCCCATGCCCTGCCCCGACGCGCACTCCTTCAGGCGCGTGCCTTCGTAGCCGTTCTTGATCGGGATGGCGAGGGGCGAGCCGTCCAGCTTGTACGTCCAGGCGTGGTAGGGGCAGCGGAAGAACTTGCCGGTGCTGCCGCAGGCATCGGTGGCGAGCGGCATGCCCTTGTGGGCGCAGCGGTTGTTCAGCACGCGGATGCTGGCGTCCGGCTGCCGCACCATCAGGAGCGGCTGGCCGGCGATCTCCACGGCGACGTAGTCGCCGGGGTTCGGCACCTGGCTCGCGTGGCCGACGAAGTTCCAGGTGTTGGCGAAGAAGTGGCGCTGCTCCAGGCGGAACAGCTCCTCGCTCAGGTACAGGTCGCGGTGGACGCGATCCTCCTGCACCAGGGCGAGGATGTCGTTGCGGGTCGGCGCCATCTTCGCTCTCCCTTTACGGGGCCAGCTTCCACTGGCCCTTCTCGAGCCGGATCATCACGGCGCCGCGGCGGTCGAGGCCGTTGGGGTCGTCGCCCTTGAAGCTGAAGACGCCGTGCGTGCCGACCACGTCCTTGGTCTGGTGGATGGCGTCGTGCAGCGCCTGGCGGTAGGCCGCCGTGCCCGGCTCCGCCTTGTTGCCCACGCGGGCGGCCGCGTCGGCGAACACCAGCCACGCGTCGAAGGTGTAGGCGGAGAAGGCGTCGGCGGGATACTCGCCGTGCTTCTTCTTGTACGCCTCGCGGTACTCCATGCCGATCTTGCGCGACGCATTGCTGGCGGGCAGCTGGTCGGCCACCTGCACCGGGCCGCTGGGCAGCAGGATGCCTTCGCCCGCCTTGCCGACCACGCGCACGAATTCGGCGTTCACCAGGCCGTGCGTGCCGTAGAGCCCGCCCTTGTAGCCGCGCTCCGCGAGGGTCAGGAAAGGCAGCGCGCCGGGCGTGCCGGAGTTGCCGGCGAAGACCGCGTCGGGACGGGCCGCCATGATCTTCAGCACCTGGCCGGCGACGGAGGAGTCGGAGCGGCCATAGCGCTCCTGCGCCACGATCTTGATGCCCGCGGGACCTGCCGCCTTTTCCAGCGCGGCCAGCGTCTGGTCGCCCAGCGCGTCCGAGAAGCCGATGAACGCCACGGTCTTCACGCCGTTGGCCTTCATCTTGTCGACGACGGCGGAAACCACGAGCGGGAAGGACTGCGACACGGTGACCGTCCAGCCGCCGTCGTCCGCAGGAACGCTCACGGGCGTCGGGGAGATCAGGGGCGTCTTGGTTTCGCGCGCGACGGCGGCGATCGCCATCGCGCCCGGCACGCCGGAGGTGCCGATCAGCACGTCCACCTTGTCTTCGTTCACCAGCTTGCGCGCGTTGCGAGCCGCGGTGGCGGGATCGGACGCGTCGTCCAGCACGATCACCTGCACCTTGTGGCCGGCGATGGTGTTCTTGTAGGTCTCCGCGACCTGCAGCCCCTTGTTGTACGGAATGCCCAGTGCGGACGCGGGACCGGACAGGGAGGTGATGAACCCCACCTTGAGGTCGGCGGCCAGCAGCGGGGCGGCCAGGGCGACGCCGGCGACCAGCGTGCCCAGGCGGAATGCGAACTTCGTTTTCGTCATGTCTTGTGTGTTCTCTTCTTCAGGGGACGAGCTTCCACTCGCCTTTTTCCAGCTTCACCATCACGCGCGAGCGCTCGTCGGAGCCGTAGCGGTTGTCGGGCTTGAAGTTGTAGACGCCGTGCGTGCCCACCAGCTCCTTGGTGTTGACGATGGCATCGCGCAGCGCGACGCGGAACTGCGGCGTCCCCGGCTCGACCTTCGTGGCGAGCGCGCGCTCGGCCGCATTGGCGAACAGCAGCCAGGCGTCGAAGGAGTACGCGGAGAAGGCATCGGTGGGCACGGCGCCGTTGGCCTTCTGGTAGGCCGAGCGGAAGTCCATCGCCACCTTGCGGATCGGGTTGCTCTCGGGCAGCTGCTCCGCCACGATCACCGGGCCGGTGGGCGCCAGCAGGCCTTCCACCGCGGGACCGCCCACGCGCACGAAGTCGGGGTTGATCAGGGCGTGCGTGCCGTAGATCTGGCCCTTCCAGCCGCGCTCCGCGAGCGCGCGGTACGGCAGCGCACCCGGCGTGCCGGAGGTGCCGGTCAGCACGGCGTCCGGCTTGGCCGCGACGATCTTCAGCACCTGGCCGGTCACCGAGCTGTCCGCGCGCGCAAAGCGCTCGTTCGTCAGCACCTGGATGCCGGCAGCCTTGGCGGCGGGCACCAGCGAGTCGTACACCAGGTCGCCCCAGGCGTCGGAGAAGCCGATGTAGCCCACGGTCTTCACGCCGCTCTTCTTCATGCGCTCGACGACGGCGTTGACCATCAGGGGCGCGGGCTGCGGCAGCGTGACCATCCACGCACCGTCTTCGCCGGGCAGGTTGGCGTTGGCGATGGAGATCAGCGGCGTCTTCGTTTCGCGCGCGACGGCGGCGATGGCCAGCGCGCCCGGGGAGCCGGCGGTGCCGATCACCACGTCGACCTTGTCTTCCTCGATCAGCTTGCGTGCGTTGCGCGCGGCGGTGGCGGGATCGGACGTGTCGTCCAGCGCGACCAGCTGCACCTTGTGGCCGCCGATCACGGACTTGTAGGCGGCCGCGGCCTTGATGCCCTTGTCGTAGGGGATGCCCAGCGAGGACACCGGACCGGACAGCGAGGTGATGAAGCCGACCTTCAGGTCGGCGGCCAGCGCGTTCAGCGCGAGGCCCGTGCCGGCCAGGGCGACGGCGAGGCGGTGCATGGCTTTCATTCGTGTTCTCCTTGGGTTCTCACAGGGAAATGCTGCCGAGGCTGGCGCCCCCGCACACATACAGCGACTGGCCGGTGACGAAGCCGGCATCGGGATGGATGAAAAAGGACACCGCGCGCGCGACGTCGGCCGACTCGCCGATGCGGCCCACGGGGATGGACGCGGCGAGCTTCTGCTCGCGCTCGCTGCCGGCCGGGATCACGTCGTAGAACATCTCGGTGTGCACGGGGCCGGGCGCGACCACGTTCACGGTGATGCCGTGCGGCGCGAGTTCCAGGGCCCAGGTGCGGGCCAGGCCCAGCATGCCGGACTTCGTGGCGGAATACGCCGTGCGCGTCTGCGCGCCCAGCGCGGCGCGCGAGGACATCAGCAGGATGCGGCCGAACCTGCGTTCGCGCATCGCCGGCAGGCAGGCCTGCACCAGCAGCAGGGCGGCGCCCCAGTGCAGGTTGACCAGCGCATCCACGTCGGTGAGCTGCACTTCCGGCAGCAGCGCGGGACGGATCACGCCGGCGTTGTGGATGATGGTGGTGACCTCGAAGCGCTTCGCGAGCTCCTTCGCCGCTTCCGCCGTCGCGGCGCGGTCCATCAGGTCCACCTCGATGTCGTGCATCTTCGGATGCGCGATCTCGCTCTTGCGGCGCGCGAGCGAGATCACTTCGTAGCCGTCGGCGAGCAGCGATTCGCAGATCGCCTTGCCGATGCCGGCGCTGCCGCCGGTCACGACCGCAACCTTGTTGGGGTTCATGGCTTGTCCTCCACCAGCGCCAGCACGCGCAAGGGGCTGCCGCTGCCCTTCTGGATCTTCAGCGGCGGGCAGATCAGGATCGCGCCGGTGGGCGGCAGCAGGTCCAGGTTGGCGAGGCACTGCAGGCCGTACTTGCCGGCGCCGTGCATGTAGTAGTGGCAGGGGTAAGGCGGCCGCAGGTGGTAGCCCTGCCCCGCGTCCGTGCCGATGGCTTCGGAGCCGAAGCCCAGCACCTGGCGCTGCTCCACGAGGAACTGCACCGCCTCGGAGCTGGGGCCCGGCGTGTGCTGGCCCGTCTCGTCGAAGTTCTGGTAGGCCTCGGGGTCCTGGCGCTGGGACCAGTCGGTGCGCATCAGGACCCAGGCGCCGGCCGTGATGCGGCCGTGCTGCTTCTCGAACTCCTCGATGTCCTGCACCGTCAGCAGGTAGTCCGGATCCTTCTTCGCCTGCTCCGAGCAGTCGATGACGAAGGCGGGCGCCACGAAGTCCTGCACCGGGATCGTGTCCACGGAGTTGTTCGGCAGGTCCTTGCCCGAGATCCAGTGGATGGGGGCGTCGAAGTGCGTGCCCGTGTGCTCGCCGCAGGAGAAGTTGTTCCAGTACCAGCCCGGGCCGCGCTCGTCGTAGTGCGAGACCTCCTCGATGCGGAAGGGCCAGCACTGCCCCATCTCGGGCGGCAGCGCGATCTGCGGGAACTCGGGCGTGAGCGTCTGCGTGAGGTCCACGACGCGGATGCGGCCGGTGGCGAGGGCGAGGGCCACGCTCGCCAGGAGGTTGGGGGTTGCGCTTGCGGTTGCCATGTCAGGAGCCTCCGGCGGCCAGTTCGCGCTCGAGCACCTTCGGGTTGTCGCGCCAGCGCTCCAGCCATTCCTGTGCCACGTCGCCGGGGTACACGTCCTCGATGCCTTCCTTCAGCGCCTTCACGATGGCGCTGGCCAGCGCGGACGGCGCGACCTTGGGCGGCGGCAGGTTCTGGTTCCACTCGTCGTCGATGGGACCGGGGAACACGTTGATCACGCGGATGCCGGCGGGCCGCATCTCCGCGCGCAGGCATTGCGCCAGCGACAGCGCCGCGGCCTTGGAGGCCGAGAAGGTGCCGTGCGGCGGATAGTTGGACAGCGCATAGATCGACAGCAGGTTCACCCACGCCGCCGCATGCGTCACGCCGTCGGCCGAGCGGGCGCGCAGCGCGGGGCCGAACTCCTGCGCCAGGCGCAGCAGCCCGAAGTAGTTGATCTCCATCTCGTTCTTGGCGACGTCGGTGCCGCGGCGGTTGGAGATGCCGAAGGTGCGGTGCAGTTCGGCGTTGTTGATCACGATGTCGACCTTGCCGCCGATCTCGCCGGCCAGCTCCGTGACCGAGCGGCCGTTGGTCACGTCGAGAGGCACCAGGGTGACCTCCTTCATCTTCGTGATGTCCTCGAAGCCGGGCAGCTTCTTCCAGGGTTCGGCGTGGCCGACCCACACGATCTCGGCGCCGGCCTTCACCAGCGCCTGCACCAGCGCCTGGCCCACGGCGGTCTTGCCGTCGGTCACCAGGACCTTGCGGAACTTGGGGTCGCTCGTCATTTCTCGCAGCATCCTGTCGTCAGCCATGTGTTCACTCCCGTTCTCGGGGAATCCGATCAGCACCGCCTGGCCCGCGCGGTCCAGGCGCGCGCCCACGTGCACCCGCGCAGGCGCGTCGCCCACCTCCCCGTGCAGGTGCACGATGACGGTGGGGCCCGCATCCAGGTGCACGAGGCCCATGCGCCAGGGCAGGCGCTCGCGGAAGAAGAGGTCGTTGCTGTGGTGCAGCGTGGTCGTGGCCAGCAAGGTGCCCTGCCCCGACTGCGGCTTCCACTGCAGGCGCGGCGACAGGCACTTGTGGCAGGCCTCGCGCGGCGGGTACTGCACGGCGCTGCAGTCCTTGCAGACCTGCAGCTCGAACCGGCCTTCTGCGGCAGCGGCCGTCATGCCGAGCGCGACGCGGCCGCGCGCCCACGGCGGCAGGTTCATCTGCCGGGTGCGGAGGACCGGGTTCTTCCGCTTCGGCTTCATCAGCGGCATCGTCATGCGGACCTCCCGAGCAGCACGGCGCCCGTGCACAGGCAGCGGTCGTAGGTGACCATGCCGAAGCCGGTGACGAGGCCGAGCTCCGCGTCCTTCACGGCGCGCTCGCCGGCCTGGCCGGTGAGCTGGCGGATCGCTTCGGTCATGCCGAGGAAGCCGCCGGCCGCGCCGGCCTGGCCCACGGACAGCTGGCCGCCACTGGTGTTGTTGGGAAGGTCGCCGTCGAAGGTGGTGCTCTTCTCGCGCACGAAGGCCGGGCCCTCGCCCTTGCCGCAGAAGCCCAGGTCCTCGAACTGCAGCATCACGATCACCGGGTAGTCGTCGTAGGTCTGGATGAAGTCCACGTCGGCGGGCGCGGCGCCGGCCTGCGCGTAGAGGTCGTCGCGGTCCATGCGCCAGCCGCCACGCACCATGACGGGGTCGTCGGAGTAGGCGTTGTGCCGCTCGATGGAGCCGCGCACCAGCACGTGCGGCAGGCCCAGCTCGCGGGCCTTCTCCTCCCGCATCACGAGGAAGGCTTCGGCGCCCGCGCAGGGCATCACGCAGTCGAACAGGTGGATGGGGTCGGAGATCACCCGGGCGGACATGTACTCGTCCAGCGTCAGCGGCTTCTTGAACAGCGCGTTCGGGTTGCGCAGCGCGTTGGTGCGCTGGGCCACCGCGATGCGGCCGAAGTCTTCCCGCTGCGCGCCGTAGGTGCGCATGTAGTTCGCGGTGATCATCGCGAAGATCGAATTCGGGCCGCCGGAGCCGTAGGGGTAGCTGGCGTCGCGCGCGAAGTTGCTGAAGGCGCCGAGCGTGAGACGGAACGACTCCACGTGGTTGGTGTCGGCCGCGACGCAGGCGACCACGTCGGCGTCGCCCGCCTGCACGGCGCGCGCGGCACGGCGCAGCGACATCACGCCGGACGCGCCGCCGGTGGGGATGTGGTCCAGCCAGCGCGGCGACACGCCCATGTGCTGCGTCACGCCCACCGCGGTGTCGGGGGTGAGCGAAAAGCTGCTGATGGTGAGGCCGTCGATCTGCTCCTTGGGGATGCCGGACTCGCGCACCAGCGCCTGCAGCGCCTGGCCGATGAACCAGTGCGCGTTGTGGGTCGAATAGCGGACGTAGGGCACCGTCACGGGCACCGCGACGGCCACGCCTTCGTAGGACATGCGCTTGCGGGTCATGCTTGCCGTTTCTTCATGGTGCGCGTGTCGATGCAGCACGCATCCGCAGGCAAGGACAGTGCCAGCTCGCGCAGCAGGCCGCGCTGGATCTTCTGCGACGGCGTCAGCGGCACGGCGTCGACGAAGGCCACGTAGCCGGGCGCCTTGTAGTAGGCGAGCTGCGCCAGCGCGTGCTGCACGATGCTGGCGGCGAGCGCCTCGCGCTGGTCCGCTGGGACGGGGTCGCGCGGGATGATGCAGGCCAGCACCTCGTCGCCGCGCACGGCGTCGGGCGTCGCGGCCACGGCGGAACTCTTCACGGCCGGGTGCTGGTTCAGCACGCTCTCGACCTCCACCGCGGAGATGTTCTCGCCGCTGCGCCGGATCACGTTCTTCTTGCGGTCGATGAAGAAGAGATGGCCGGCGTCGTCGCGCTTGACCATGTCCCCCGTGTGGAACCAGCCATCGGCCCAGGCTTCGGCGGTCGCTTCGGCGTCCTTCAGGTATTCGCCGAAGAAGTAGCGGCGCGGATCGGGGCCGCTGGCGCGCACGAGCAGTTCGCCGGGCGTGCCGTACGGAACATCCCGGCCCTCCTCGTCCACCAGCCGGATCTCGACGAACGCTTCCGGCTTGCCGAAGCAGCTGGTGCCCACGTGGCGCGGCTCGTGGTTGGCCATGATGCAGGCCGCGGCGCCGGTCTCGGTCATCGCCCAGGCCTCCACCAGCGGGAAGCCGAAGCGCTCCTCGAACACCGCATGGTTCTTCTTGTCGACGCCGGCACCGAAACCCCAGCGCACCTCGTGCCGGCGATCGGCGGGCGACGCCGGCGCGGACAGCAGCATGGCCGGCATGACGCCCAGGTAGTGCACGATGGTCGCGCGGCTGTCGCGAACGCTCTGCCACCAGCTTTTCGGGTGGAAGCGATCGAGCTGCACGAGGCAGCCGCCCGCCGTCAGCACCACCATGGTGGAGAACGCCATGGCGTTCACGTGGTTCAGCGGCAGCGGCGTGATGATGCGTTCCGCGTCGCGGCGCACCGAGCACACGCCGTCCAGGCCGGCGTACCAGTCGCCGGCGCGCAGGAAGTATTCGTTGGAGAGGCGGCAGCCCTTCGGGCGACCCGTCGTGCCGGACGTGTAGAGCAGCGCGCACTCGGTGGCGAGGCCTGGCTCGCCCGCGAGCGGAGCCTTCGTGGGCGCGGACGGTACGGCGCCCTGCTCCGGATCCCACGTGGCCATGCGCACGCCGGCCGCGGACGCGGCGGCCCGCAGGTCCGCTTCCCGCTGCGGCAAGGTCACGGCCAGCACGATCTCGCTGTGGCCGACCAGGTACTCCAGTTCGGCCGAACGCATCTCCGCGTTCATCGGCACGACGCTCACGCCCAGCGCGTTCAGCGCGAACCAGTGGAACAGGAAGGCGGGCCGGTTCTCCAGCAGCAGCCCGACGCGGTGGCCGTGGCCATAGCCGGCGGCGGCGTACGCAGAGCGCAGGCGCTCGACTTCCGCGGCCGCCTCGCCCCAGTGCACCGGCCGGGCCGGGATGCCGTAGACCTGTGCCGTCACCGCGTCGAGGAACAGGAACTCGTTCGCCGGCGCGCGGGCCGCGGTCGCGGCGAAGCGTTGGTGGACGGTGCTCATCGCGCGCTCAGATGAACAGCTGCACGGCCGGCAACGCCGCGTCCGGGTTGATCAGGTTCACGCGCTTGAGCGTCATGCGCAGCGCGCCGCCCTGCACCGTGAGGTGGTGCAGGAAATGCCCCACGTGGATCTGCAGCTCGTCGCCCTGCGTCTCGGTGTAGTGGAACTCGGTGCGCACCACGTAGCGGTTGGCCTCGGGCTCGAAGGCCTCGACGGTCGGCGTCTGCAGCAGGTGGTGGCAGCGGCTCGGCGGCTGCTGCGAAAAGGCGCGCGGGCTCTTCAGGCGCTCGATGCGCAGCTCGCGCAGCAGCTTGTCCTCGTACAGGTGCGACGTGTGGTTGATGCCGTCCGGCTGGTCCGGCACCAGCGGCACCCAGTAGAAGGCGTCGTCGGTGAACAAGGCATTCCACTCCTCGAACTTCTTCTCGTCGAGCAGGCGCGCCTCGCGCACCACGAAGTCGATGAGGTCCTGGCGGGTCGGTTCCATCGTGGTCCTCACATCGTCAGCGTCATGTACTTCGCCCAGGCGCGGTACTGGTTGCGCATGGAGATCTCGTTCGTGCCGTTGGCGGTCAGCTCCCGCTTGCCGATCTCGTTCTCCTGGAAGTTGCGGTGCAGGCTCACCCAGTCGTTGCCGCTGGCATGCAGGCCCGCCTGGATGCCGCGGTAGGCCTGCAGGTCGTCGTGGCCGACCACGGAGAACGGCGAGTTGATGAGGCGGCTGTACATGGTGGTCCGCTGCAGCAGCTCCGGCGGCGCACCCTTGAGACGGAACGTCCAGCTCTCCACCACGCACTTGTCGGCGGCGATCGGCTTCACGACGCGGATCGCCTGGATGGCGCCCTTGATGGTGAGGTTCGGGTAGTAGACGGTGTTGTGGCGCGTGAGGCCCAGGATCCGGTGCGCCTTCTCCTCGCCGTAGGTCTTCACCATCGCTTCTTCGTACGCCGGGATGCCGGAGTACTTGCTGTGGATGCTGAAGTTCACGCCCGAGAAGCTGTGGCCGTTGTCGTAGACGCGCACGCCCATGTCCTCGAAGAACTTGTAGTCGGACATGAAGGGCACGAACTGCTCGATCGCCATGGGCTTGGGCGCGTCCGCGGGCTTGTCCGCCCACATCTTCTTGGCCGTGCCCGCCGAGGACTCGTGCGCCACCATCGGGTGCATGGTGTCGTTGAGGTTCTCGATGAACATCTTCCAGTTGCACTGGTGGATGAAACGGAGGCAGCCGCCGGCGATCTCGAGCTCGCCCTCGGGGGAGCGGTCCGCCATGTTGTCGATGGAACTCAGCGAGTCGCCGAAGTACTCCTCGAAGCCGGGGCCGGCGTCGTTGATCTTCACGAAGATGAAGCCGCGGTACACGCGCACGTTCTTCACCGTCACCAGGCCCTTGCCGCTCTCGCACTGGTGCAGGTTCGTGCCTTCGTAGCCGTTCTTCAGCGGGATGGCCAGCAGCGCGCCGTCGGTCTTGAAGGTCCAGGCGTGGTACGGGCAGCGGAAGAACTTGCCCGTGTTGCCGCAGCCGTCGTTCACGAGGCGCGAGCCCTTGTGCGCGCAGCGGTTCATCATCACCCGCACCGAGTTGTCGGTGTGGCGCACGATGATCAGCGGGCGGCCGCCGATCTCGTTGGTGATGTAGTCGCCGGGCCTGGGCAGCTGGCTGTCGTGGCCGACGTAGTTCCAGGTGTTGCCGAAGAAGTGCTCCTGCTCCAGCTCGAACACTTCCTGGCTGATGTACAGGTCGCGGTGCACGCGATCGGGCTGCACCAGGGCGGCCAGGGCCTCGGGGTTGCCGCGGTAACGGTTGGTCGTCATCGGACTTCGCTCCTCACATGTCCAGTACGAGCCGCGGCCCGCGGGCGCGCGACACGCAGATCTGCATCACCTTGCCCGACGCCTTCTCGGCGTCGCTCAGGAAGTAGTCGCGGTGCTCGATCTCGCCTTCCAGCACCGCCACGCTGCACACGCCGCATTCGCCGCGCCGGCAGTCGAACATCGGGTCGCAGCCGTTCTGCTCCAGGCACTCCAGCAGGTTCTGCCCGGGGGCGACCCGCAGGGTGCGGCCGGACTGCGACAGCACCACCTCGTAGCCCGCCTCGGTCTCGGAAGCCGGCGGCGCGGAGAACAGCTCGAACTTCACGCGCTCGCGCGGCCAGCCGCGCGCCTGCGCGCCGGCCAGCACCGCGTCCAGCATCACCTGCGGGCCGCACACGTACAGCGTGTCGTTCCAGGCGCAGGCGTCCAGCAGCGCCTGGACGTCCAGCGGCGCACCGGCCTCGTCGTCGGCGTGCACCCGCAGGTCTTCGCGCAGCAGGTCCTGCAGTTCCGGCAGGAAGGCCAGCAGCGCGCGGCTGCGACCGGCGTAGTGCAGGCGCACGGGCTGGCCCGCGGCGCGGCACTGCACGGCCATGCTCGCCAGCGGGGTGATGCCGATGCCGCCGGCGACCAGCACGGCGGTGCCGGCACGCAGGGGAAAGTCGTTCCTGGGCGGCTCGATCGTGAGCAGGTCGCCCGCCTGCACCGTGTGCATGAAGCGCGAACCGCCACGGCCGGTGTCTTCGCGCCGGATCGCGATCACGTACTCGCGCGGCGTGCGCAGGTCCGCGCCAGGCTGCAGGTTCACCAGCGAGTAGTGGCGCCAGTCCTGCTTGCCGTCGGCGAGCGTGACCTGCACGCGCACGTGGGCGCCGGGCTCGTAGCCGGGCAGCACGGCGCCGTCATCGGAACGCAGCCGAAGCAGGCGGATGAGCGGGTTGAGGTCGCGGCTTTCCGCAACACGCAGCGCAAGCGTCATGCGGCCTCCTTGAGGGGGCCGCCCAGCGACAGGCGCTCCAGGGCGGCGCCCAGTTGCTTGCCCGCCTCGTCGGCCAGCGCCGCGTCGCGCAGCTCGCGCAAGGTGGCGGGCGCCAGGCGCGCGCCGGCGCGGCGGACGGCATCCATCAGCGTCTCGTAGTTGCGCGTGCCGCGCTCGTGGGTGTCGCCGTATCCCTTGACCAGGCGCTGGCACTGCGCGACTTCCACCGCGAGCTGCGGGTTGATGGCGGCGGCGGCCGCGATGCGCTGCAGCCAGTCCTCGATGCGCGCGTTCTCCGCCTGGTAGCGCAGGCTGCCGCGGCGCCACCGCTTGAGGCCGGACAGCGTGTACAGCAGCAGGAAGCCACCGAGCGAGCTGGTGCGCACGACCTTGCCCTTGCGCGTGGCGCGCTCCACCACGCGGCGCGGCCAGCCGGAACGGGCCAGCCAGCGGCCGAGGCCGGCCGGCAGCGTGTCGCAGATCTCCTGCAGGCGCGGATGCATGAACTCGTTGATGTCCAGCACCTGGTCGTCCTGCACGCGCACCTCGCTGCCCACGCGCTCGAAGCGGCTCGCGCGCGTCTTCAGTTCCGCGACGCGCACGGTGTCCTCGTACGCCATCCACAGCGCCAGGTGGCGCGCGGTCTCCACCAGCAACTGCTGGTCGCCGCCGGGCCATTGCTGCACGCGCTGCAGTCGGTCCAGGTAGAGGGAGGCGTACGCCGGGTCCTGGTAGTCGACGAGGCGGCGCGCGCCTTCCACCAGCACCGGCTGCGCGGCGAGCGGAAAGTCCTTGGCGATGCGGGCGAGCAGCGCGCGCACCTGCGGGTCGTGCGGCGTGCCGGCCGGGCGCAGCGCCGCCGTCGGGGTGGCTTCGTCGCGCGCCGGGGCGTCCGCCTGCGCGAAGCCGGCACCGAACGCGCGAAGGCTCGCCTTCACGCCGACGCCGCCGCGCTCGATGGTGGATTCGAACTGCGCGCGGCTGAAGGGCAGCACGCCGGTACCGGCGAGTGCGCCGAACAGCACGGCGCTGATCACGCTGCCGTTCGCCTCGGCCACCTGCGCCATGTCGAAGCGGACGAAGCGCCGCGCGGCCGACTGCGCGTGCGCCAGCAGGTTGTTGCTGTCGGCGCGGCCGTCGCCCATGGCGATCTTCTCGGCGATGGAGTACACGCGGTGCGTGGAGGCGACGAGCGTCGTGCGGTCGGGCGTGACCAGGCCGCGCTGCACCGCACGGCCCGCTTCCATCAGCTCGGAGGCGAGCACCACGTCGACGTCGCCGGGCAGCGGCATCAGCGCGAGGATGGGGTGGCCGCCGTCACGCTCCGCCTGCTCGCGCGGGAACATCTCGACGTAGTAGATGGTCGCGCCGGTGCGCTGGGCGACGCCGGGCACGGAAGTGGTCTGGGCGATGTAGCCGTTGGCCTCGCCCAGGTCGACGATCCAGTCGGCGAGGACGCCGCCGCCCTCGCCGCCCATGGCAAGGATCGCGATCTTGATCGGCTGCTGTGCGTTCATGCGGTCCTCAGAAGGCGTAGCGTTCGCGCGCGCGGGCATCGCGGCGCTGCAGCGCGCCGATGACGGCGCGGCTCACGCGCTGGCGCAGGCGGTCCCAGCGGCTCGGGTTGGTCACGATCTGCGCCTTGTAGAAGGAAGGGCACAGCACGGCGGCGTGCGACACCTCGCCGCACAGGCCGCAGCCCACGCAGGAGTCCAGTACCGTCGCGATGGGGTCCGTGCGCAGCGGGTCCGGGTTCGGCTTGATCGACAGCGACGGGCAGCCGGAGAGGCGGATGCACGAGTGGTCGCCGGTGCAGGTGTCGGAGTCGATGCCGAAGCGCTCGCGCACCACGCGCTTGCCTTCGGCCACGGCCTTGCGCGCGAGCGGCTTCTCGCGGCGCTGCTTGTTCAGCATGCACTCGGACTGGGCCACGAGGACCTTGGGCCCCTTCTCCCTGGTCGTGAGCGCCTCGCGCAGCGCGTCGCGCATGCCGGCGACGTCGTAGGTGCGCTTGATCGTCCTCACCCACTTCACGCCGACGCCGCGCACGGCCTTCTCGATCGCCAGGCCCGTCGTGCGCGTCTTGTTCTCGGCGGCGGACGACAGGATGTCCTGGCCGCCGGTGGCGGAGGTGTAGCTGTTGTCGACGACGATGGTCAGATTGTCGCTGCGGTTGAACACCGAGTTGGCGACGCCGCTGGTCAGGCCGTTGTGCCAGAAGCCGCCGTCGCCCATCACGCTGATCGCGCGCTTGTGGCCTTCGCCGGTGTTGAGCGCGGCCGCGCCGGCGCTGCCGAGGCCGTAGCCCATCGTCGTGTTGCCGATGTTGAAGGGCGGCAGGATGGAGAACAGGTGGCAGCCGATGTCGGCGCTGACGTGGTGCGGGCCCAGCTCGCGCTCCACCAGCTTCATCGCGGTGAAGATGGGGCGCTCGGGGCAGCCCGTGCAGAAGCCGGGCGGGCGGGCGGAAACGCTGTCGGCCAGCGGCTTGAGCGGGATCACCTTGGGCGGCTTCGCGACGACGGGCTCGGGCTGCAGGCGGCCCACCTTCTCGAGGAAGGCGCGCACGCCCTTGAGCGTTTCGGCCGCGGTGTACTCGCCCGCGACCGGCAGCAGGTCCTTGCCGTGCAGCGCGGTGGGCACGCCTTCGCGGCGCAGGATGGCGGCGACGTTCTGCTCGATGAAGTTCGGCTGCCCTTCCTCCACCATCAGCACCGCGCGCTTGCCACGGCAGAAGCGCAGCACCTCGCTGTCGATCACCGGGTAGGCGACGTTCATGCAGTACAGCGGGATCCTGCTGTTGCCGTACACGTCGGCGAAGCCCAGGCGCTCCAGCACGCGCAGCGCGGTGTTGTAGTTGCCGCCCTGCACGATGATGCCGACGTCGTCGGCGCCTTCGGCGAAGAACTCGTTGAGCCCGCGCTCCTCGATGAACTTCACGGCGGCGGGCCAGCGCTCGCGCACCTTTTCCTGCTCGTGGACGAAGCTCGCGGGCGGCAGCACGATGCGGCTCACGTCGCGCTGCGGGTTGTCGAGCGCTTCGCCGATGGTGAAGGACGGGCGCTTGTTCTCGGACGCGGTGAACTCGCCGTGCACGTGGCACGCGCGAATGCGCAGCTGCAGCATCACCGGCGTGTGGCTGGCTTCGGAGAGCTCGAAGCCCTCCTTCACCGCGCGCACGATGGCCGGCAGGTTGGGACGCGGGTCCAGCAGCCAGATCTGCGACTTCATCGCGAACGCGTGGCTGCGCTCCTGCATGATCGAGGAGCCTTCGCCGTAGTCCTCGCCCACCACCACCAGCGCGCCGCCGGTGACGCCACCGGAGGCGAGGTTCGCGAGCGCGTCGGAGGCGACGTTGGTGCCCACGGTGGCCTTGAAGGTGACCGCACCGCGCAAGGGGTAGTTGACGGAAGCGGCGAGCGTGGCGGCGGCGGTGGCTTCGCTCGCGCTGTTCTCGAAGCGGATGCCGTTCTCGGCCAGGATGTCCTGCGCGTCGGCGAGCACGTCCATCAGGTGCGAGATGGGCGCGCCCTGGTAGCCCGCGACGTACGCGACGCCGGATTCGAGCAGCGCCTTCGTGACCGCGAGGATGCCTTCCCCACGGAAGGTCTCGCCCTCGCCCAGGCGCAACTTCTTCACTTCCTCGACGAACGATCTCTCGGCCATCTATGTCTCCGGTGTCGCCGCGTTTGCACGCGCGATGTGCACTTGCCTGCGGATTAGTTTAAGCTGGAACATATGAAAAGTCATGCAGTTTCTGTGCCTAGGGAATACCCCGATTCGCAGGCGGCACGCAGGCCTCGTGCTGGTGCGCGCGGCAGCACGGCAGCTGCATCGACCCCGTTCGTGGAGGGGTATCTCCCTGCCTTGCTGGCCCAGGCGCACGACCGCATCGCGAGCGAGTTCCACGCGGTGGCGGCGGAACACGGCGTCGGCCCGTCCGAGTGGCGGGTGCTGGCCACGCTCGCGAGCGGCGAGGCCACCGGCATCAGCCGGTTGGCGCAAATCATCGTGATGAAGCAGCCGACGGTGACGCGCCTCCTCGATCGCATGCAAGCCGCCGGCCACGTGCAGCGCGTGCCCCACGACGGGGACCGGCGCATCACGCTGGTGAGCATCACGGAGCGCGGGCAGCAGCTCACCGACAAGCTGGTGCCGCTGGCGCTGGAGCACGAGGCGCGCGTGCTCGCGCCGTTCGGCGCGGAGGGCGCGGATGCGCTGAAGCTTTCGCTGCGGCAGCTGATCGGGGTTTAGGGCAGCGGGGATCCTGCTGGGGTGCGCTTCGCGCAACCCAGCCTACGGGCACTGCGCGCAACCCAGCTGCGACATCCAGCGGCCGCGCCCCGTAGGCTGGGTTGCGCGCAGCGCACCCCAGCGCTGCGCGAAGCGCTCAGGCCGTGAGCACGGCCCGTCCACCATGACCGCGCGTCGCGATCCACTGCATCGCCTCGTGCGCCTGGTCGAGGGAAAACTCGCGCACCGCCAGCTGCAGCTTTCCGTCCGCGATCCGCTGCAGCAGTTGCGGCGCCGCGGCCCGCGCCGCTGCTTCGCGCCGCAGGATGTTCAGCGGCAGCAGCGCGATGTCCCGCTGCAGCAGCTCCGGCAGGTCGATGCGCGCCTCGGTCCCGCCCGCATAACCGACGAGCACCGCGCGCCCTCCGGGCTTCACGCCGCGCAAGGCCCGTGGCAGCACTTCACCGCCCACCATGTCGAGGAGCAGGTCCGCCTCCGGCTGCACTTCCCGCGCTGCATCGAAAGCGTCCACCTGCGCACCGGCTTCGCGCGCCAGCTGCACCGCGATGGAGCCGACCGCACCGGAAGCGCCGCTCACCAGGACCCGCTCGCCGGCGCGCAGCTTCGCCACTTCGTGCAGCGCGACCCACGCGGACGTGCACGGCGAGAAGAAGGCGGAGCCCAGCGCGTAGGAGACGCCCTCCGGCAATGCCCCGAGCGCGTCGTCGGGCACCTCGATGCACTCGCGCCAGGTGCCGTCGCGGGCGATGCCCAGGCCCGCGCCGCGCATCCACACGCGGGTGCCGGGCGCGAATCGCTCGCCTGAAATCACGACCCCGGCCGCTTCGACGCCGGGGACGTATGGCAGCGGCGGATGGCGCAGGAAGGCGCCGCTCCACACCGTCCGGTCGATGTGCCCCACCGTCGCCGCATGCATGCGCACGAGCGTGCGCCCGGCTCCGCCCTGCGGCTGCGGAAGGTCTTCCACGCGGGGCGCCTCGCCCCAGGCGTGCACGCGCACGGCCTTCATCGCTGCGCCTCCAGGAAACGCAGCACGGCCTGCGCGAAGGCCCCCGGCAACTGGTCCGGCAGCGGCACCATGCCTTCGGGGATGTCGGCCAGTTGCGCCTGCGGCAGCAATTGCAGCCAGTGCGCCGCATGCGGGGCTGCGAAAGGATCGCCGCCGGCGCGGACCACCAGCGTCGGCTGCGTGACGGCGGCGATGCGCTCCTCCATGCGGTACGAGGCGACAGCGCGGTGGCCGCCTTCGACGTCGCCGCGGACCTGGAGCGCGTCGAGCACGAAGGCCTCCAGGAGATCGGGTCGGCCCTCCGGATAGAAGCCCTGGCGCTTGCGCCACAGCGCGGCGAGATGGCTGCCGTCCGTGCTGGGCTCCACGGCATCGATCGGCGGCCGCCCGGCGCGCACGCGCCGGAACTCGGCATCGGTGTACGGCGTCGAGGAGAGGACCAGCGAGCGGACACGCCCGCCGTGCCGGGCCGCGAGTTCGATCGCGATCACGCCGCCGGTGTGGTGGCCGACCACGTGCGCCTGCGGGATGCCGAGGGCGTCGAGGAACTGCGCCGCCACTTGCGCCCAGGCCTCGATCGAAGCCGGCCCCGCGGGCGGATCCGAAGCACCGAAGCCGGCGGTATCCATCGCAATGGCACGGTAGCGTGCACCGAGCACGGGCAGCACGCCCGCATACTCCGCCCAGCTCCGCGGCGTCTGGTGCAGCAGCAGCACGGGGAGCGCATCGTCCGGGCCGCATCGGGCGTAGTGCACCTGCCCGTGCGGCAGGTCGACGTACGCCTTGCGGATCCTCATGACAGGGTGCGCTCCGCCGGCGGCTTCCACAGGCCTGCGTGCTTCAGCATGCCCAGCGTGCGCGAGAGCACGTCCAGCCGGTAGGCGAGTACGTCGCGCCCTTCGTACTGGTAGAAGCCGCTGCCGGTCTTCAGGCCCAGCTTGCCCTCTTCCATCATGCGGCCGACGATCGCCGGCGCCTGGTAGCGATGCGGGTCGATGCTGCCGGCCATCTCGCGGCTGGCGTGGTGCAGGATGTCGCAGCCGCCGAAGTCGATGAACTCCACCACGCCCAGCGCGGCGAAGCGCAGGCCCATGCCGTAGCGGGTGGCCTTGTCGATTTCCTCCGCCGTGGCGACGCCCTCTTCCACCATGCGCGCGGCTTCGTTCATCACGAGCGCCTGCAGGCGCGGCACGATGTAGCCCGGGGCCGGGCCGCACACCACGGGCAGCTTGCCGATGCCCTCCATCAGCGTGCGCGTGCGCGCCAGCACTTCGGCACTGGTGCCCGGATGCGTGCTCAGCTCCACGACCGGGATCACGTAGGCCGGATTGAGCCAGTGCATGTTGAGGAAGCGTTCGGGCTTCTCGACGATCTCCGCCAGTTGCGTCACCAGGATGCTGCTGGTCGTGGAGGTGAGGATCGCGTCGGCCCGGCAATGCCGGTTGATCTGCGCGAAGGCTTCGCGCTTCGCCTCCATCGTCTCGGGCACGCCTTCGAAGACGAGTTCGGCCGCGGCGAGCGCAGCTGGCGCGCCGGCGGCGTCGACCATCTCGACACGCGCTGCGATCTCCGGAATGTTCCTTTCCTCGATCGCGCCCAGCTTCGCGAGCCCGAGCAGCGCGCCGCGCACTTCGGCCATCGCCTCCTCGCGCAGCTTCTGCCAGGCTTCCGGTGTGCGCTGCCGCAGGTCCACGAGGGCGATGCGATGGCCGGCGTACGCGAAGCTGATCGCGATGCCGCGGCCCATGCGGCCGGCGCCCACGGCAACGAAACGCGGCGCGCTCATTCGCCGTCGTGCAGCAGCTGCTGCATGGCCGCGCGATCGAGCTTGTCCAGGCCCAGGCCTTCCAGCGTGCGCGGGCCCTTGCGCAGGTCGCGCCCCTGCCAGCCGCCGGCGATCGCCAGCAGCCCTTGCGCGATGGGCGCATCGGCGCCGACCCAGCGGGCGACGGAGGCCAGGAAGGCGAGGCCCAGTTCCGTGTCTTCCGTGACGTAGCGGTGCGTGTGCAGGTCGATGTGCTCGCGCCAGTCGCCGGACTTCACCAGCTTCTTGTGGGCGTCGCCGTACATCCACTGGTCGTTGTTGTAGTGGTCGGCCAGCGGGTAGTGAGGAGCGCCGTAGCCGAGTGCCTCGCGGACCGCGACGCGCTCCAGGTCGAGGCGATCGGTCACCGCGCGCACCGAGGACTGCGTGCCTTCGTTGTGGATGTCCCAGCGCTCGAAGTGCTGCAGCGGCGCCGCGTTCATCACGATCAGCGGCGGATGGATGATGGGGCCGGCGTTCATCAGCGCGCCGGAGAGCGCGTCGCCGCAGCCGTGCACGCTGGGATAGGCCTCGCGGATCACCTTCAGCGCGTGCTCGCTCTTGCGCGCGGGATACACGCCGGTCGGCAGGCGCACGGCGCGGATCGTGACGTTCACTTCCCGGTCGCCGTGCTTGCGTGCGAGATACGGCAGCGTGCCCGTCTCCGCCCAGGCCACGTCGGCCCGATTGCCCGCCTGGCGCACGATGCGCGCCATCACGAAGCTGCCGAAGGTGCCGGGCGGCAGGAAGACGACCTGGCCGTCCTTCAGGTGCGGCGCCATGGCGCGGGCGATGTCTTCCTGCGCGACGGCGGGAGAAGGCAGCACGATGAGCTGCGCACCGGCGAGCGCCTTGCCGATGTCGGCGGTGGCCAGCGCGATCTTCACGTCGCGCGGGCCGTCGGAATCCTTCAGGACGATGCTGCCGGTCTCAATGACGGGCTTCAGCGCCGCCGCGTCGCGGCGCCAGAGGCGCACTTCGTGGCCGGCTTCGGACAGGTCGGCGGCGGCGGCATAGCAGCCATGGCCGCCGCCCAGGATGGCGATCTTCATCTCGGCGATATCTCCTGTGATGCGGCGACCCGGTGGCAGCACGCTTGCGCATGTACATTACTTTTCATATATTGAGCTGTCAAGCACCGAGACCTCGGGACAAACGACAATGCAGTCATGAGCAAGGCCAAGGCCAACCCGGCCGCTTTCGTGGACGACTACCTGCCTGCCCTGCTGGCGCAGGCGAGCCATCTCATCTCCGGCGAGTTCCACCGCATCGTCAAGGCCAAGGGCTTCACGGTGTCGGACTGGCGCGTGCTGGCCAGCCTGGACGGCGCCGAACCGATGAGCATCGGCGCGCTCGTGCGCCTCACCACCATGAAGCAGCCGACGCTCACGCGCGTCGTCGACCGGCTGCAGGCCGGCGGCCACGTGCGGCGCATCGCGCACGAGACGGACCGGCGCATCACGCTGATCCAGATCACGACCGCCGGCGACAAGCTGGTGGCGGGACTGATCGAGATGGCCAAGGAACACGAGCGGCGCGTGCTGGAGCCCTTCGGCCTGTCGCGCTCCAACGAGCTGAAGAAGACGCTCAAGCAGATGATCGAGCTGCACGCCGGCCTGGCGCACGACGGCGACGACGAGGAAGAATGAGCTTCAGGCCCGCACGCGCGCCTTCAGCACCTTCTTGTCGGTCTTGTTGACGCTCGTCTTGGGCAGCGCCTCCAGCGCCTCGATGCGCGCCGGCACCTTGTAGCGCGCGAGCCGCTCCGCGCAGAAGGCCTTCAGCGCCTCTTCGTCGAACGCGCGTTCCGGCCGCAGCACCACGAAGGCGCGCAGGATCTCGCCGCGGTACGCATCGGGCTGGCCCACCACCGCCGCTTCCGCGACGTCGGGATGCGTGAACAGTACTTCCTCCACCTCGCGCGGGTACACGTTGTAGCCGCCGACGATCACGAGGTCCTTCTTGCGGTCGCGGATGTACAGGTAGCCGTCGGCGTCGAACTCGCCGATGTCGCCGGTGTAGAGCCAGCCGTCGCGCAACGCCTCCGCCGTTTCCGCTGGCAAATTCAGGTAGCCGCGCATCAGCTGCGGGCCGCGGGCACGGATCTCCCCGCGTTCGCCGGCCGGCAGCACGCGCGTGCCCTCTTCCAGGTCCACGACCTGCAACTCGGTGTCCGCCACCGCGACGCCCACCGAGCCCACTTTCACCGGACCGCGGGCCGGGTTGAAGCTCAGCACCGGCCCGGCTTCCGTCTGGCCGTAGCCTTCGTAGATGGGCGCGCCGGTGGCCGACTGCCACCGTTCCAGCGTTTCCCGCGACAACGCCGCCGAACCGGAGTAGCACGTGTGCACGCGCGACCAGTCCGTGTGCGCGAAGGCCGCGTGCTGCATCAGCCCGGTGAAGATCGTCGGGCTGCCGGGGAAGATCGTGATGCGCTCGCGCACGATGGCTTCCAGCAGGCGTTCCGGGTGGTAGCCGGGCTGCACCACCAGCGTGCTGCCCGAATGGCCGCACAGGAAGAGGCCCATCGCCATGGCATAGGAATGGAACAGCGGCATCACGCACAGCACGCGCTCGCCGCCGGGCGCGACGGGCAGCAGGCTGTCGCGCTGCGCGACGTTGGTGGCGAGGGCACGGTGCGTGAGGATCACGCCCTTGGGGAAGCCGGACGATCCCCCGGTGTACTGCAGCAGGCCTTCGCCGTCCGGATCGGGAAGCAGCAGGGCTTCGTCATCCTGGGCGAGCCAGGCCGGGAAGCGGGCCGCGAGTTCCGAAGCACGCAGCAGCGTGCAGTCGCCCAGTACCGGCTGCACGCGTTCGACGAGCGCGTCGTCGACCACGAGCAGGCGCGGTGCAGCGTCGCGCAGCATGTACTCCAGCTCGCGCGCGGTGTAGAGCGGGTTCAGCGGGACGAGCTGTGCGCCTGCCGCCGCAGCGGCATAGGGGGTCGCACACGCAAGCAGCGAGTTGGGCAACAGCGTCGCGATGCGTCCGCCGCCGGAGCCCAGATACCGCGCCAGCCCGACGACGATGCGGCGCAAGTCCGCGTAGGTCCACGTGGTGTCACCGAACACCACCGCCGCATGCCGCGGGAACTCCCCCGCGGTCGCCTCCAGCATCGCCACGATGCTGGCGTGCGCCCTCATCGCGCGCCGTCCACCTTCACGACGACGCTCATCGCCGTGTCGCCGGCGGCGCAGCCGGTGAAGAGGCCGATGCCGCCGCCGTCCTGCACCATCTCCTCGACCAGCTCGATCACGCTGCGCAGGCCGGTCGGGCCTTGCGGGTGACCCCACACCAGCGAGCAACCGTACCGGTTGATGCGGTCGAGGGCGAAGCCCATCTCGCGCGACAGCACGATGTCGTTCACGACGAAGGGGTTGTGCGTCTTGACGTGCGTGACCTGCCTCGCGTCCACGCCCGCCTGCTGCAGCGCGGCGCGTGCGGCGGGCACGGGCGCGAGAGGCATGTGCGCCTTCTCCACGCGCGCCTGCCCGAAGGCGAGCAGCTCGATGGAAATCTCCGGCCGCATCGACAGCGCCTTCGCCTGCTCGCGCGAGCCAACGAACATCGCCGCGTGGCCGTCGGCGGGATGGGTCTGGCCGCCGTAGGTGATCGTGCCGCCGGGCAGCACCGGCTCCAGCTTCGCGAGGCCTTCGCGCGTCGTCGCGTGCACGCCCTCGTCGCCGGCAAGCAGCGCGACGGTCTTGCGCAGACGCGCATCCGGTACCTCGAACGGCAACCGCATGTAGCGGCGCTGGAAGGCGTGGTCGTCGGCCAGCGCATCCCGGTACTGCGCGTAGCGCAGCAGCGTGACTTCGTTCTGCTCGGAGGTGCTGATCCCGTGCTTCTTCGCCGCGTTCTCGCCGGTCTGCACCATCGCCACTTTCGCGAAGGGGTCCTCGCGGAAGTTGTCCAGCACCCAGTTCTCGCTGCGGCCGCTGCCGCCCGGGCCTTGCGGGTCGGGGTAGTACAGCTGCGGGCCGTTGCTCACGCGGTCGGCGGTGAGGACGAAAGCGCAGGATGCACGCCCTGCATTCACTTCATCGGCCGCCATCGCGAGGCAGCGAACCGACGTCGCGCAGGCCTGGGCCACCGACGGACCGCCCACGCCTTCGAAGCCGATGAGGCCCATGGCCCAGGGCAGGCCGTAGAAGGAGCCTTGCTGCGGGACGGTGAGGCCGAGGATGCCGTAGTCGATCGGTGCCTGCCGGAGCCCGCGCGCCGCGATTTCGCGGCGGCTGTTCCAGGCGGCGAATTCGAGGCTGTGCAGGTGCGCCAGGGAGCCCTGCCAGCGGGCGAAGGGGGTCGACCAGTACTGGCCGTAGGGGATGAATGCGGAAGACATGGTGTCGTGCGTGCCCCCACCCCGGCCCTCCCCCGGAGGGGGAGGGAGAGGGAACAAGGTCAGAAGGCGGCGATGCCGGTCTGGGCGCGGCCCAGGATCAGCGCGTGGATGTCGTGCGTGCCTTCGTAGGTGTTCACGACTTCCAGGTTCACCAGGTGGCGCGCGACGCCGAACTCGTCGCTGATGCCGTTGCCGCCCATCATGTCGCGGGCGAGGCGCGCGATGTCCAGCGCCTTGCCGCAGGAGTTGCGCTTCATGATCGAGGTGATCTCCACCGAAGCCGTGCCCTCGTCCTTCATGCGGCCCAGGCGCAGGCAGCCCTGCAGGCCCAGCGTGATCTCGGTCTGCATGTCGGCCAGCTTCTTCTGCACCAGCTGGTTGGCGGCGAGCGGCTTGCCGAACTGCTTGCGGTCCACGACGTACTGGCGCGCGCGGTGCCAGCAGTCTTCCGCGGCACCCAGGGCGCCCCACGCGATGCCGTAGCGGGCGGAGTTCAGGCAGGTGAACGGACCCTTCAGGCCGCGCACCTCGGGGAAGGCGTTCTCCTCGGGGCAGAACACTTCGTCCATCACGATCTCGCCGGTGATGGAGGCGCGCAGGCCCACCTTGCCGCTGATCTTCGGCGCGCTGAGGCCTTTCCAGCCCTTCTCCAGCACGAAGCCGCGGATCGAACCGGCGTCGTCCTTGGCCCAGACCACGAACACGTCGGCGATCGGCGAGTTGGTGATCCACATCTTGGAGCCGGTGAGCTTGTAGCCGCCGTCGACCTTGCGGGCGCGGGTGATCATGCTCGCCGGATCGGAGCCGTGGTTCGGCTCGGTCAGGCCGAAGCAGCCGATCCACTCGCCGGTGGCCAGCTTGGGCAGGTACTTCTGCTTGGTCTGCTCGTTGGCGAACTCGTTGATCGGCACCATCACCAGCGAGGACTGGACCGACATCATCGAGCGGTAGCCGGAGTCGACGCGCTCGACTTCGCGCGCGACCAGGCCGTAGCAGACGTAGTTGAGGCCGGCGCCGCCGTACTGCTCGGGGATCGTGGCGCCGAGCAGGCCCAGCGAGCCCATCTCGCGGAAGATGGCCGGGTCCGTGCTCTCGTGACGGAAGGCTTCCAGCACGCGCGTGGCCAGCTTGTCCTGGCAATACGCGCGGGCGGCGTCGCGCACGGCGCGCTCGTCTTCGGTGATCTGCTGGTCCAGCAGGAGGGGGTCGTCCCAGTGGAACGAGGCTTTGGCAGCGGCCATGGCAACTCCAGGAGTTCTGTCTAGGTCAGGCGGGAAGAACCGCAGTGCATTCGATTTCGACCTTGGCGCGGTCCTCGATCAAGGCCTTCACCTCCACCGCCGTCATCGCGATGGTGTAGCTGCCGATGATCTCGCGGAACGCCTGCCCGACCTCGCGGCCGGCGGCCAGGTATTCGCGCTTGTCGGTCACGTACCAGGTCATCCGGACGATATTCTCGCCCGTCCCGCCGGCGGCCTTCAGCACGTCGGCGACATTCTGCAGCGCCTGGCGCGCCTGGGCGCCGAAATCGTCGCTGTGGAAGCGCTGGTCGCCGTCCCAGCCGATCATGCCGGCGATGAACAGCTGGCGGCCCTGCGCCACCACGCCGTTGGCATAGCCCTTGGGGCGGGCCCAGCCTTCCGGCAGGACGGCCTGCGGCTTCGTGTTCTGGTTCATTCCTTCAACTCCTTGAGCAGTTCGCGCGCGATGATCAGCTGCTGCACCTCGGTGGCACCCTCGTAGATGCGCAGGCTGCGGATTTCCCGGTAAAGCTGTTCGACGGTCTCGCCGCTCTTGACGCCCAGGCCGCCGAACATCTGCACGGCGGCGTCGATCACCTGCTGCGCGCCTTCGGTGGCGGCCATCTTGGCCATCGCGGCTTCCTTGGTGACGGTGGCGCCTTCGTCGCGCATCCAGGCGGCGCGGTAGACCAGCAGCGCGGCGCTGTCGATGGTGGTCGCCATCTGCGCGAGCTTGGCCTGCGTGAGCTGGAAGTCGGCCAGCGTGCCGTTGAACATCTTGCGGCTGGTGGCGCGCTGCAGCGCTTCGTCCAGCGCCCGGCGGGCGAAGCCCAGGGCCGCCGCGGCGACGGAGGTGCGGAACACGTCCAGCGTGCGCATCGCCACCTTGAAGCCTTCGCCGGCGGCGCCGATGCGGTTCGAAAGCGGGACGCGGCAGTTGGTGAACTTCAGCCGTGCCAGCGGGTGCGGCGCGATGACTTCGATGCGCTCGGCGATCTCGAAGCCGGGCGTTCCCGCCTCGACGATGAAGGCGGAGATGCCGCGCGCGCCGGGCGCTTCGCCCGTGCGGCAGAAGACGACGTAGAAGTCCGCGATGCCACCGTTGGAGATCCAGGTCTTCTCGCCGTCCAGGATGGCGTGATCGCCTTCGACGCGTGCTGCGCACTGCATGCCCGCGACGTCCGACCCCGCGTCGGGCTCGGACAGCGCGAAGGCGGCGATCGCCTCGCCACGCGCCACGCGCGGCAGCCACTTTTCCTTCTGTTCGTTCGTGCCCTGCAGGCTGATCGCGCCGGAGCCCAGCCCCTGCATCGCGAAGGCGAAATCGGCCAGGCCGTTGTGGTACGCCAGGGTCTCGCGGATCAGGCAGATCGCCCGCGTGTCGATGGTCTCCTGCTCGCCCCAGGCGCCGCCGATCGCGTTGCGCAGCCAGCCGGCGCCGCCCAGCGTGCGCACGAGCGTGCGGCAGGCGGCGTCGACATCGGGGCCGTGGATGTGGGCGACGTGTTCGCGCGCCCAGGTGTCCAGCTCGGAAGCCAGGATGCCGTGCCGCTCCTCGAGGAAGGGCCAGTCCAGGTGCTGCAGCTCGCGCATCTCAGTCTCCCTGGAAGCGAGGCTTCTGCTTCGCGACGAAAGCTTCGTACGCCCGCGTGAAGTCCTGCGTCAGCATGCAGATCGCCTGGGCCTGCGCCTCGGACTCGATCGCCTGCTCGATGGTCATGGCCCATTCCTGGTGCAGCATCGTCTTGGTGATGCCGTTGGCGAAGGTGGGGCCTTCCACCAGCTGGCGCGCCAGCGACTGCGCGTCTTCCAGCAGCGCCTCCGGCGTGCACAGGCGGTTGAAGAAGCCCCAGCGCTCGCCCTCTTCGCCACCCAGCGCACGGCCGGTGTACAGCAGCTCGCTGGCGCGGCCCTGGCCGATGATGCGCGGAAGCATGGCGCAGGCGCCCATGTCGCAGCCGGCGAGGCCCACGCGGTTGAACAGGAAGGCGGTCTTGCTGCGGGCGGTGCCGTAGCGGATGTCCGAAGCCATGGCGACGATCGCGCCGGCGCCGGCGCAGACGCCGTCGATGGCGGCCACGATGGGCTGCGGGCAGGCGCGCATGGTCTTCACCAGGTCGCCCGTCATGCGGGTGAACATCAGGAGTTCCGGCGCCTTCAGCTTCACCAGCGGGCCGATGATCTCGTGGACGTCGCCGCCCGAGCAGAAGTTGCCGCCCGCGCCGGTGACCACCACCGCGTGCACGTCGGTCGCGTATTTCAGCTGCCCGAACAGGTCCCGCAGTTCCGCGTAGGAGTCGAAGGTGAGCGGATTCTTGCGCTCGGGACGGTTCAGCGTCACGGTGGCGACGCCCTCCTTCACCTCCCAGAGGAAGTGCTCGGCGCGGTAGCCGGCGAGCTGCCGGCGGTTGCCGGCGACGAGCGCCGGGTCGACACGTTCAGTTGAATCGCTCAATCTTCGTCTCCTGTTGTTGTGCCATCGCGCGCTCACGCTCGAGGTTGCGCTCCAGCTGCTGCTTGCCGGACAGGTACTGCTTGGGCCAGCCCACGTCGTGGTAGCCGATCTTCGCCGCTTCCAGCAGCGCCCAGGCCGGGTTGGCCAGGTGCGGCCGTGCGACGGCGCAGAGGTCGGCGCGCCCCGCCGCGATGATGCTGTTGACGTGGTCCGCTTCGGAGATCGCCCCCACCGCCATGGTGGCAATGCCGGCCTCGTTGCGCACGCGGTCGGCGAACGGCGTCTGGTACATCCGGCCGTAGACCGGCTTCTGCTTCTTGCTCACCTGGCCGGAGGAGCAGTCGATCAGGTCGGCGCCCGCTTGCTTGAAGGCGCGCGCGATCGCCACCGCGTCGTCCGGGGTGATGCCGCCGTCCACCCAGTCGTGCGCGGAAATGCGCACCGACATCGGCTTGTCGGCCGGCCACGCGGCACGCATGGCGCGGAAGACTTCCAGCGGGTAGCGCAGGCGGTTCTCGAGCGAGCCGCCGTATTCGTCCGTGCGCTGGTTCGTCAGCGGCGAGATGAAGGCGGACAGCAGGTAGCCGTGGGCGCAGTGCAGCTCCAGCCAGTCGAAGCCGGCTTCGGCGGCGTAGCGCGTGGAGCGGACGAAGTCTTCCTTCACGCGGTCCATGTCGGCGCGCGTCATGGGCTTCGCCCAGTCGCTCACGCCGTCGAGGTATTGCTGGGGCGACGCCGACAGCAGCGGCCAGTTGCCGGAAGGCAGCGGCAGGTCTTCCCCGCCTTCCCACGGCACGCGCGTGGAGCCCTTGGGGCCGGCGTGGCCGAGCTGCATGGCGATCTTCGCGTCGGAGTTGCCGTGCACGAAGTCGACGATGCGCTTCCAGCCGGCGCGTTGCTGCTCGTTCCAGAGGCCGGGGCAGCCGGGGGTGATGCGGGCATCCGGGCTGGGACAGGTCATCTCCGCGACGACCATGCCCGCGCCGCCCATGGCGCGCGCGCCAAGGTGGACCAGGTGGTAGTCGGCCGGCATGCCGTCGGCGCAGGAGTACTGCGCCATGGGCGAGACCACCACGCGGTTCTTGAGCGTCACGCCGCGCAGCTGGAAGGGCGTGAACATGGGCGGGATCGGCTGCTGCACCGCCGTGCGGTGCACGCCGGCGCGCTCCGCGATCCAGTCCTCGTACTGCTCCACGTAGCCCTTGTCGCGCAGGCGCAGGTTCTCGTGGCTGATGCGCTGGCTGCGCGTGAGCAGCGAATAGGCGAACTGTTCCGGCGGCAGGTTGACGTAGCGGTCGACGTTCTCGAACCACTCGGTGGAGTTGCGCGCGGCGTTCTGGATCTTCAGCACCTCGATGCTGCGGACGTCCTCGTATTCCTGCAGTGCCTGCCTGAGGTCACCCGGATTGCGGCCGATGCAGCGCGCCAGCTCGATGGAGTCCTCCAGCGCCAGCTTGGTGCCGGAGCCGACGGAGAAGTGCGCCGTGTGCGCGGCGTCGCCCATCAGCACCACCGGCGCGCGGCCGTTGTCGTGCACCCAGGTCTTGCAGACGACGCGCGGGAACTTGATCCACTGCGCCGAGCCGCGCAGGTGCGACGCGTTGGACATCAGGCGGTTCCCGTCCAGGTGCTTCGCGAACAGCTTCTCGCAGAAGGCGATGGACTCCTCCTTCTCCATCTTGTCGATGCCGGCCTTCAGCCAGACCTCCTCCGGCGTCTCGACGATGAAGGTGGAGGTGTCGCCGTCGAACTGGTAGGCGTGCGCCTGGAACCAGCCGAAAGGCGTCTCCTCGAACGCGAAGGTGAAGGCGTCGAACTTCTTGTGCGTGCCCAGCCAGACGAAGCGGCACTTGCGCACGTCGATGTCCGGCTGGTAGCTGGCGGCGTACTTGGTGCGGATGCGGCTGTTCAGGCCGTCGCTGGCGATGATGAGGTCCGCGTCGGGATAGTCCTGGTCGCCCTGCACGTCGGTCTCGAACACCAGCTCCACGCCGAGTTCCTCGCAGCGGCGCTGCAGGATGTTGAGGAGGCGCTTGCGGCCGATGCCGATGAAGCCGTGGCCGCCCGAGACGAACTTCTCGCCGCGGATGTTGACCTCGATGTCGTCCCAGTGGTTGAAGGCCCCGAGGATCTCGGCCGCCGACTCGGGATCGGCCACCTGCAGGTTGCCCAGGGTCTGGTCCGAGAACACCACGCCCCAGCCGAAGGTGTCGTAGGGCTTGTTGCGCTCGACGACGCGGATCCGGTGCGACGGGTCCTGCTTCTTCATCAGGAGGGCGAAGTACAGGCCCGCGGGGCCGCCGCCGATGCACACGATGTTCATGGAGATTCTCCAGGCTTCGATATTTTAAGTTTAAAGCATCTGGACGGACGGGCGCAAGTACTTCCGTGGCGGACGAAACGCAGGCTGGGGTTCGCGCCAGCGAAACCCGGCGTCGGGGGGAAGCGCTGGGGTTCGCTGGCGCGAAACCCAGCCTACGGGGTCAACGCCAGCGAGTGTCCTTCGTGCGCCCGCCGCATCACCTCCCGCGCCGGTTCCCCCTTCAGCCGGTGGTCGCTCCACACCTGCCGCCAGCGCCGCGCCCCCGGCAGGCCGTTGTAGAGGCCCATCATGTGCCGGGCGATGGAATGCCAGGGCGTCCCGCGGGCGGCGTGCTCGCGCTCCATGTAGGCCACCATGGCCTCTTCCACCTCTTCCCGCCGCAGGCCGGACGCAGGCTCGCCGTAGTACAGCGCATCCCAGCGCGCCAGCCACCAAGGGTGGTGGTAGGCCTCGCGTCCCACCATGACGCCGTCCACACGGTCCAGCTCCGCGTGCACCACTGCGTCCGAGGTCACCCCGCCGTTGATGGCGATCACCAGGTCCGGGAAATCCTGCTTCAGGCGGTGCACGAGCTCGTAGCGCAGCGGCGGGATCTCCCGGTTCTCCTTCGGCGAGAGGCCCTTCAGCCAGGCATTGCGCGCATGGACGATGAACACGCCGCAACCCGCCTGCGCCACCGTCCCGACGAAATCGCGCACGAAGTCGTAGCTCTCGACCTTGTCGATGCCGATCCGGTGCTTGACCGTGACCGGCACGTCCACGACGTCCACCATCGCCTTGACGCAGTCGGCCACCAGCTGCGGCTCGGCCATCAGGCAGGCGCCGAACGCCCCGCGCTGCACCCGCTCGCTGGGGCACCCGCAGTTGAGGTTGATCTCGTCGTAGCCCCAGCGCTCCCCCAGGCGCGCGCTGGCCGCCAGGTCCGCCGGCTCGCTGCCCCCCAGCTGCAGGGCCACCGGGTGCTCCGTCTCGTCGAAATCGAGGTGCCGCGGCACGTCGCCATGCAGCAGCGCGCCCGTGGTCACCATTTCGGTGTACAGGCGCGTGTGGCGGCTCATCAGCCGGTGGAAATAGCGGCAGTGGCGGTCGGTCCAGTCCATCATCGGGGCGACGGACATGCGCCAGCGGCTAGGTTGTTGATTCACAAAGAACTTTTTCGGTACGCTGCACTACGGAAATCATGGTGTGCACGGCTTCGTGCACACGGGGTGCACATGGACGAGCTCAGCAGGTAATAATCGGGTCAGGATTGGACACACAGAAAGTGCACACGTGCCCACATTTTCTCAGCTGCCTAGTGGTAAGTGGCGCGTCCAGGTGCGACGCGCTGGACTCTACCGTGCTGCCACATTCCCGACGAAGCGGGAGGCGCGTGACTGGGCAACGGCCATTGAGGCGCAAGCGAATCACATCGCAGCGGGCGGTTTTGCACCTGTTCCCAAGACCGCGACAGTCAAAGACCTGATCGACAAGTACCGGGAAGAGCACAGTCGCGAGGCTGGGAAAACGAAGGCAGCCACCCTGGAGATGCTGGCGCGGGAGCTCGGCCATGTCCGGCTCACCGGGCTGAACGCGGTGGTTCTGCGCGACTTCATCGACCGGCGCGTGAAGGCTGGCGCGGGCGGCGTGACGGTAGCCGGAGACTTGTCCTTTCTGTCTGCCGTTCTGAAGTGGGGACGGCACGCGCGCCAGCTAGATATCAACGACAAGTTGGCCCTGGACGCGCGCGCCAGTCTGAAGGTGCGCGGTCTGAACACGCGAAGCAAGGAGAGAGCGCGGGAGCCGACGGATGAAGAGCTCGAACGCCTTTTCGCTCACTGGGGTGGAAACGCGAGGCAACGAATCGATATGGCGCTCCTCTGCCGGTTTGCGCTGGCCACGGGCATGCGTCAAAACGAAATCTGCTCGCTTCGCGTAGAAGACGTCGACCGCGGGCGAAGAACGGTCGTGATCCGCGACAGGAAGGATCCGCAGAAGAAGGAAGGAAACGATCAACTTGTTCCTCTGTTGCCGAGTGCTTGGGTCATGCTCGAGCCGTTGATCGAAGGACGCACAGAGGGCGCCGTTTTCGAGAACACGCGCGCAGCGTCTGTTTCGACTGCATTCACGCGGGCTTGCGCGGTCGTGGGCATCAAGAACCTCCGCTTCCACGATCTCCGCCACAGGGCGACGGCGGAATTCTTTCGCATGGGTCTGGACATTCCACGCGTCGCGCTGCTCACCGGCCACAAGACATGGGCGATGCTGCGCCGATACACCGACGTCAAGCCGGAAGACGTCTTTGCCGCACTCAAATAACTGAATCGATGCTGCTACTCCAAGAGGTTCAACAAGTCGAGGCTCTGTTTGCAAGTGGTCAGAAGATCGAAGCATTGCGCCAAACGCGCGCACTCGCTCTTCGATGCCTCCCCGGCCATGAGGCACGATTGGCCGCTTTCCTGGCTCGGACGAGAAAGGGTGCTTGGCAAATACCGCGGGATCAGGACAAGTTGGATGCAGACTTCTACACGTGGATGGGCCAGACTCCGCCTGAAGACCGGAACGCGGCCCAGGCACTCGCCTGCTGCGGTCATTGGAAGCTGAATACTCCACCCGATCACGACGACATCCACCAGAGGGACGACTACGCTTACGAGGCGTTTGTGCGACTGAGCCGATTGGTCGCCCCGGCGGAGAGCGGAAAGCCCAGCGCACTGAAAGCGCACATTGTCCGTGAGACCGCTGTACTCGAGAAAATTCGGGAGCTTGGACACGATCCGTTGCGCCTCCCTAAGGCCGATCCGGGCCGTCCTGGCGTGAAGGCGCACGTGAAGAAGGCTTTGGGCGACAAAGGGATCTGGGCGAAGTCGACGGTCTTTGCCAAGACCTGGGAAGAGCTCCGAGCAAGCGGACAATTGCAAGACGCTGCGTCGTGAACCCTCCCCCCAACTGGGGGAGAGGTGGAGGGTTGCGGGGGAGGAAACGTCCCAGGGGAGAGTCTGCACCTCAGAGATCCACCTCAGCCCCCAATGACTCACCCCGAATGCACCTCCAGCCCGGCCCAGGTGCAACTCCTCGCAAGCTCCCTGGACTGCCTGACGGAGCAAGACCTGTGCGCCTTGTTCGCAATCACCCCGGGCACAGCTGAAGCCTGGAGAAAGCGCCGCAAGGGCCCCGCGTACGCGCTCGTCGGCAACCGCGTGCTGTATCCCCGCCAGTCTGTTCGTGAGTTCATGGAACGTCAGATCCGTGGCGGCGAATCCACCCTGGGCGCGGCGCTGCTCTAACTAGCCATGAGCAACGCAGTTACCAATCGCTGCCGCGACGCGGTCCTCCCGCCGCCAGCGAAAGCGGTGCTGATGTGCCTCGCTGACAGAGCAGACGATCTGGGCGTCTGCTGGCCTGCGCAGTCCTATATTTCACGTTGGACATGCTACGGCCGCACGGCCGTCATCAGCGCGGTGCGTTGCCTGGAGGAGAATGGGCTCATCACCGTTTCACGGCAAAACGGTCGCGGCAATCGCACCACCATCAATTTGGTCGCTGTCGACGCGTACATCCTGCAGCAGTCCACGACCAGCACGCCGCAGCAACCGGTTGTCCCGGCAGACGTCGAGCAGTTCGCCAGCCGGACTACTCACATCTCTGAGGCGCACCGGACCAGTCCGCCGGGCGCACACAAGACATCAGGTTCCTCATACATCAAGAAAGACAGGAAGCCCATCTCCGCGGAATGGAGTCCGACCACTGAACTGTTGGCGTGGGCGCGGAGCGGTCGTCCCGATCTCGCGATCGAACTGGTAGTTGAGGTTTTCAGGAACCACTACCTTGCCGCAGGCGATGCGAAAGCAGACTGGGATGCCTGCTTTCGGACGTGGGTTCTCCGCGAGCGCATTCAGGGGACCAGCCCATCGCCCAAGCCTTGCTCGGCGTCGGCGTCAAATGGTCGTGATCCGGCTCTCGTGAAGATCGAAACGGACTGGGCTCGAGCAGCACCACAGCCTTCGTTGGTGCGCGAACAACTGAAGGAACTCCGGAACTCGTTCGCCAGAGCCTCTGGCGGCGGCCGCCGTTAAGGAGAGTGTCGCTCGCTGAGCCCCCCCACAGAGGTACTTCCGGTCGAGGGTCCGTGCGGGTGATTCGACCCCCGCGGAAAATCTAGTGGGTGCGTTTTCAAACTACTTGACAGTTGACCGACCAATCACGAAAGGAACAAATGTGACTCAAAGGATGACCACGGATGTGTGGTGCTACTACCCTGCAGGCGGTGAGGAGCTGTTGCTCGCACTCGCCTTGTCAGATCAAGCCCAGGATGACGGATCGATGAAGATCGACAATCATTCGTGCTTACTTGACATGAGCGGCTTGGCGCCCGAGCGCTTCGCGATCTTGATGGCGCAGATGCAGGCTCGCGGTGCCTTGAAGCTGACCAACAAAGAACACCAGCTTTATCAGTTCACATTTCGCAGACACGGTGAGCCGTACACCCGCTATGAGACCGGTGGATGAGCCATCCGATCAGGGCGCGGTAGTGACCACGGACGCTTCAGTGGCCGAGCTGAGGACCTACAGTCCGAGAGCACGCACGACGCTGGAGTTCACCCGGCCGGAAGTTCTGCGCGGGTTGGCCCTGCTGGCAGCAGTTTTGTCACGAACGACAGGCGCAGGTCGTTCTTCATTTGCATCAGTCGTGCACGCAGCATCTGCTGGGCAGTCTCATGGTCGAGCTCGTCGGCGCCCCGGTGCGCCGCCTGGATGACGTCTGCAGCGAAGGCCAAGCCCCTCGCAGCGATCCCGAGTTGCGCAAGCCAACGATCTCTGGGCAGCTCCTTGGTGATCTCAGCGATTGCATCGAATGTGAGCATTTCTCCGCGGCCGAAGCGGTAGAGGCTATCTGGGGTTACGCTCTTCAGCCGTGCCCGGGCCTGCAGCGCAGCCAGGTTCGGCGCCCGGTATGCCTCACAGACCATCGTGAGCCAGTGGCCGAACATGTGTGCGCCCGGTGAACAGAGATTCGCGAGCCCTACCGCTCTCTCCTCCCGCTCCTGGGGCGTTGCCAAGATCAGGGGCAGCAATGTGGCGGCGAGCACGTCGTACAAGATGCGATCGACGAACCGGTATTCCGGCTCCGCCAGGTCGCACTGCTGTCTTGCCCACCACTCGGCTGGTACCGTGATCATGTTCTTCTGGCAGTGCGGGCACGGCAGCTTCTTAGACATCGCCGCACGCATGAAGCGGAAGAGGACACCCTCGCCTCCCTTGACGAGCTTGCCCAGCTTGGCCGCGAGCATCCCTTCCCGGGCCGCCATCGCGATCTCCGCGAGGATTTCCTCCTTCCCGCCCACGCAGGCAATCAGCCTGGCGCGGACCTCCGGCGTGGTTCGCTCGGCCCCCCGGGCGCTGTAGTTAAGGAAATTGCGGAAATCAGTTCCGAAAGTGCGTCGAACGATCGCCAGGAAGGAGCGCTTGCCTGAGACGAGGTTAGCCAGGAAGTCATCATTCGGGATAGACGTGACGCCAGGTGTCAGCCCCGCGGAGCTGGCGAACACCTTTAAGTGCCGGCGGATCGTCACCGGTTCGAAGGGGACGATCAGGGACTCGATGGCCCGCTCTTCCGTACTGAAGTCGTGAGTCGTTTCCATGTTTCCTCAGTCACCCGGCCTCTCGGCGGGCAGCATTCCGGCTGTCGCGCGCAATGCGGCTTATTGGCAGCTCGGCGACATCAAGGAGATTGTGATGGCCAAAAGTGGAAGTGGTGGCAAGGGTGGCGGTGGTTCTGGGAAGGGAGGTGGGAAGGCTGGCGGTGCGGGCGGCAAGAGCGGCCGCGGATACGGCGGGCCCGGAGGCTGGCCGGCTGGCCACACCGCAAAGGGACCGTCGGGGAAGGGTCGCGGCGATGCTGGTACCGGTGCCGCGCGGCTGGGTGAAAACGGCTAGCGGATACTAACAACAGGCAAGAATGAAATGGGAGGCGCTGCTGCGCCGGGAGTGTCCGAATTTCCGTGTGCAAGGCGCTGAGACTTTTCCACGGCGACGGTCGGCGCTTGCGACGAACGGACCGACGCGGTGGGAAAGTCGGTCCTCGATCTTACGAAACTCCTCTGACGAATCGATCGCCGTAGAGGATGGCGAACTGGTTCATCGCTGATTTCCAGTTGTAGGCAGGCCGACTCCACTCGGCGGTGATGTTGCGCAGGGCCAGCCAGATCAACTTGGTCGCGGCTTCGTCGCTGGGGAAGTGCCCGCGGGTCTTGATGATCTTTCGCACCTGCGCGTTGACGCTCTCCATCGCGTTGGTGGTGTAGATGATGCGCCGAACGTCTGGCGGAAACGCGAAGAACGGAATGACCCGATCCCAGGCCCGTCGCCAAGCGGCGACTACCGTGGGGTACCTGCGGCCCCACTCGCGGCTCTCGAAGGCTTCCAGGGCCCCTTCGGCGGCCTCGGCGCTGACGGCCGTGTAGATCGGCTTGACGGCAGCGGCAAGAGCCTTGCGATCGCGCCAGCTCGCGTAATCCAGGCTGTTGCGAATCAGGTGGACGATGCAGGTCTGAAGCGTCGTAGCCGGGAAGGTCGCCTCCAGGGCTTCGGGCATGCCCTTGAGGCCGTCCGTGACGGCGATGAGAATGTCCTCGACGCCCCGGGTCTTGAGGTCGTTGAAGACCTTCATCCAGAACTTCGCGCCCTCGGTGTTCTCGATCCACAGGCCCAGGATGTCGCGCGTGCCGTCGGGCAGAACGGCCAAGGCCAGGTAGACGGCCTTGTTACGCACGACCGCGTCCTCGCGGATCTTCACTCGCAAGGCGTCAAAGAAAACCACCGGATAGACCGGCTCCAGCGGCCGCGACTGCCAAGCGGTGACCTCCTCGACGACCGCATCGGTGACCCGGCTGATCAGGTCGGGCGAAACCTCCACCGCGTACATCTCGGCCAGGAATTTCTGGATCTCGCGCACCGACATGCCCCGCGCGTACATCGCGATGATCTTGTCGTCAAAGCCCGTGAACCGCCTCTCGTGCTTGCCGATCAGCTGCGGCTCGAACGTGCCGTTACGGTCATGCGGCACCTCGATGGTGACCTCGCCGGAGTCGGTCAGCACCGTTTTGCTGCCCTTGCCGTTGCGGTGATTGCGGGTGCCCTCGGGCTTGGCCTCGCCGGCCCTGTAGCCCAGATGCTGCGTCATCTCCGCGCCCAGCGCGCGCTCCATGAACGCCTTCTTGAAGCGCTGGAAGATGTCCTCGAATTCCGCCGGCGTGACCGGCCCGGGGATCAGCTTCTCGAGCAACTCCTGCGGGATCTGCGGGGTGTCAGGTTTGGCCGCCCCAGCGGCCTTCGGTTTGCGTGGCACTCATGCTCCTTGTCGACATGGTATGCCTCACACACGGAATTTCTGACACTCTCGCTGCGCCTCCCCTCCTGACCTGTGAGGCGTAATGACAACCCGCTTTGAGCCCGCTGCGGTGATGCCGACGTACTTCGTGCACGAGCGTTTCAGGTCGATGATCTGGCCTACCGCTCTACACCCAAGCTACTACGCAACCGAACCTGCAGAAACAGCAAGCCAGACGCCTCGTGCGTTTCCTTCACTTCCAAGTAGGGCTGCTTTCGAACAAGCTCTCCCAGTTTCTTGAAGCCGTAGTTCCTCGGATCAAAGGACGCATTGTTCTTGCCGATGTACGAGCCGATAGCTGCAAGCGATGCCCATTCACCATCTCGCAAGGTCTCCTGCACTGCATGTGTAAGCAAGCCTTTGAGTTCCGGCACTCCCTCAACTTGCGGGGGCTGGGCCGCCTCCGTTGGCTTCAGAACTTCGACAAAGATGAAACGGTCGCAGGCGGCAATAAATGCCTCCGGCGTCTTGCGTTCCCCCATGCCGAGGACTAGCTTGCCCGCCTCCCGCAGTCGCGTCGCCAAACGCGTGTAGTCGCTGTCGCTGGCTACGATGCAAAAACCGTCTACGTTGCCGGCGTAAAGCAAGTCCATCGCATCGATGATGAGTGCGCTGTCTGTAGCATTCTTGCCCTTTGTATAGGCAAACTGCTGCATTGGCTGGACTGCGTGCCGGTGGAGCCGATCTTTCCACCCGACCAAGTTCTGCGTGGTCCAGTCGCCGTACGCCCGCTTGATCGTGGGAGTGCCAAACTTCGTGACCTCCTCGAGCAGCTCCTTGATAACACCCGAAGTGGCGTTGTCCGCGTCGATGAGCACGGCGAGCCGCACTGTTTCCCCGTTTGCCATCCCTGAGCCTCCTATGTCAGCAGCATAGCCCCAAGCACGGTTGAAGCGCCGAAGCTTTAGCCCGCAGGTAACGCTCACGGGAGCAACTGCAAAGTGGACTCACAGCCATCCCTCCTGCTCCGCCTTCCGACCGTGCATGGCCATGAAGTCGCACAGATCTCTCAGCTCCTTGGGCAGCTGTTCGCGAGCACGCAGTCGGTCTAATAGCGCCTCGTCGTGCTCGTTCAGCCGCCACCGCTGCGAACTCTCCTGTAACTCCTTGATGCCCATGCGGTGAGGATCCCAAGCGCTCCCCTGCGCATCCCACATCGCACCCACGCTGCATGCGATATCCACACCGGCCGGGTCCGCATCCGCGCTGATCCACGCCGGTGCCGGAGCCAACCGCAGCAGGTGCTCCACGGCCTCGCTCCACGCAGACGAAGGCCGACCCGGCATCCACAGCAGCACCACCCCGGCGGGCAACCCGCGCGCCTGGCGCTCGAAGCTGGTCCGGTTCTCGATGAGCCAATAACGCGCCACCGGGCCGAACGCCTCCGTCCGCGCCACGTCCTCCACCGGAACGCCAAGGCAATGCAGCGGGCTTAGATCGATGCGCCGCTCCCCCCACCACAAACTCGCCTCGCCCGCGATCCAAAACATCGGCGCGAACTGTGCGATCCGCAGCCGCTCGAGGTCGAATGCAGCCTCCAGCCAGCGCCAGTCCGCAGCGCCGAGTGCTTTCGTATCCCCGAGCGCACGCAGAGCGAAATCGCGCCGCATGCCCTGCTCCCCGCGGTCGTGCCAGTCCGCCACTGCACGCAACAAGGTCAAGCGCAAGCGCAAGGTCTCCAGAGGCAGCGCGCCATCGCTTTCCAGCTGCCGCACTGCCCGCGTCAGTTCATCCAGCAGGTCCGCGTCAAGAGCGGTGGGCTGGCTGGTGTCCGCACGCCCGCGCAACCACTCCTTCGCCTCCGCGATGGCTTCCCGCCGCTCGGTCTCCCGCTGCTGCCGTCCGGCGACGCCCAGCAGGCGCTGCAATCGCTCCAGGTCTCGCCAGACCACGCGATCCCACTGCCAGCTCCCGCCCTGCAGCCGCTCGCGCCGTTCGATCCAGCCCTCCCGCAGCAGCAGCTCGCAAGCTGCCTCGGCGGCTTCGATCCCCGCATCGGCCGCCTCCTTCAACAGCGTCCCTCGAGCCGCGGCCTGCCGCTCGCCGCGCACCCAGCGCTCCCAGATGGCGCGATGGCGCAGCGCCTCCACCGACAGCTCCTGCGGCACCGGCGCATCCGCCCGCCGCAACCGCTCACCCCGCCCCTTGGGCGTGGCTATCCAGACCGGGCCGCCGGCGCTCATGATCTCAAGTCACCTCCACCCGGCGCTGCAGCACGCCAATGGGCGGGGCCCAGCGGGCGCCGGCGGGCTTCTTCGCCGTCACCAGCGTGATGTCCGCAGGCTCGAACACCTCCACGTTGTGCGTGATCGGCGTCGTCAGCACGTACTGCGCGCGCGTGGACTTGAGGAAGTGGCCCACCAGCTGGATGTTGCGCACGTCCAGGTGCGCGAAGGGCTCGTCGATGAAGACGAAGCCGCCCGGCGTCTCGTCGTCCTTCAGCAACCCCACCAGCAGGATCAGCGACTTAATCACCTGCTGCCCGCCCGAGGCCTCGCCGTCGTTCAGGCCGATCTGGCCCTTGCCGTCGAAGTTGAAGCTGACCTTCAGCTCCGCCTGGCGCAGCACCGTGTCGTCGTTGTCCAGATGCGGCAGGTCCGCCGTGACTTCCACGCCGGCCAGCTGGCCCAGTTCGATCAGGTTCTTGCGGTAGCGGCGCACGGTGGCACGCAGCACGTCGATGTAGCGCTCGCGGGCGTTGCCCACGGCAATGCGGGCGGCCTCGTTGCTCGACTTGCGCTGCTCCAGGTCGCCCTGCTGGCCGGCGACGGCCGCGCGCATCAGCGTGGCCTTTTCCTCCACGGTGGCGTCCGTTTCCCATTGGCCGTTGGCCAGGTCGCCCTCGATGCCCTCCTGCCGCAGCCGCGCCTGGGTCGCATTGGTGTAGTGGCGGCGCAGTTCCTCCAGCTTGTCGCGGGCGATCCAGCGAGGCGGAAAGCGCCGCCTGGTTGCGTGCGATTCCGCCGCGCGGCTGCGCTGCACGTCGTGTCGCTCCTTCCACTCCCGTTCAAACTTCTCGGCCGCACGCTCGCTGTCGGACAGCTTGTTCTGCGTCTCGCGGTAGGCGGCCTCCGCCTGCGTCTGCGCGATGACGGCGCGCTTGTGCGCGTCGTCCAGCGCCTGCCAGCGGCGGCTCGCTTCCACCCGGGCCTGCTTCAGCGCGGGCAGCTGCAGGCGCGCCTGGGCGAAGTCGTCGCTGCACCGCGCCAGCTCCTCGGCGGCGCGGTGGCCCTTGCTTGCTTCGATGGCCGCCGTCAGCTGGCGGCCCACGTCGCGCTGTTGCTCCGCAACCTGCGTCAGCTCGCGGTCCAGGCCGGCCAGTTGCCGCTCAATGGACTCCTTGCGCGAGGCCAGAGCCGCCGCGCCGAACTGGTGGTCGGCCGGGTCCACCCACACGCTGCGGCCGCCGCGCGCGTCGCGCCAATAGGCGTCGGGCGTGATCCACTCAGCACCGGCCTTGACGCCGTCGGCCGTGCTCTCCACGCGCCGGATCAGCGCCAGCTGCTTCAGCAGCCAAGCCGGTGCGGGCGCGGAGAAGCGCAGCACCGCCAACAGGCTGTGCGGGTCGGCCTTGGCGGGCGCCGGCGCCGCGTCGGCCACCAGGTAGTGCCGGTAGCGCTCGCGCTCGGCCAGCCCCATGGCGCGCGCCTCGTCGCCACGCTCGCCCAGCACCACCACCCAGCGCGCGCCGCGCAGCACGCCTTCGGCGGCGGCGCGCCAGCGCTCGTCGGTGATCTCGATGACGTCGGCCATCACGTGGTGGGCGATGTTCTCCTGGCGCAGCACGCGCAGGAAACGCGCCACGTCAGATGGCGGCGGAGCCTGTCGCTGGCCCTGCAGCCCATCCAGCGCCTCCTGGGCGGCGCGGCGTTGCGTGGAGAGCTCGTGCCATTTCGCCTGCAGCTGCGACTTGCGTTCCTCCAGCTCGCGCAGTCGCTGGGCGAGCTGCGCTGCGTCCCCCTCCACCGCGGCCAGCGCCTGCAGTTCGTCGGCGCGCTTGACCAGTTCCTCCACCGGTCGTTCGGCGTCGCGGGCCTGCTGCTGCGCGGCCTGCGCGCTGCCCTTGTCCGACTCCAGCTGGCGCACCCGATCGGCAGCTTGGTCGCGCTCCTGCGCGAGGGCCAGCAGCTTGTGCCGGTAGTCGCGGCGCTGTCGCGCCTCCATGGCGTGGTGCACGCGCTGCCGGTGCAGCTCGCGAAGGCGCGCGGCGATGTCCAGCCGCTCCTCCGCCCAGGTCAGCACCGGCACCACCTCGGTGGCGAGGGTCTCGCGTTCGCGCAGCTTGGCCTGGTGCTGGCGGTACAGGTTGACGCGGCCCTCCAGGTGCGCGAGCTGCGCCTCGCCGTGGGCGAGATCGCGCTCGGCGGCCGCCACCTCCTCGGCCAGCTGGCGCTGGTGCTGGCGCGCTTCCTCGTAGCGGTCCAGCCCCTCCTGGTCGCCGAAGACGTCAAAAACCAGGCGCAGCAGCTCCTTGGGCGAGTACTCGCACAGCCGGTCCGTTTGGCCCTGCTCCAGGGCCAACACGCGTGCAATGGCCCGCGACAGCCCCGCGCCCTCCAGGCGCTTGCGCCAGTGCTCGATGCCCAGCCAGTCCTTCTCGGGGCGGTCCACCAGCTTCTCGACGGGCTCGTCGCCCTCCACCATGAGGTACTTGCGCACCCAGTCGCCGCCGTTGCGCTCGATGCGGCAGGCCAGCGTGACCTGGTCGGAGTACAGCAGGTTGCGCGCGAACGGCCGACTCGACGCCTGGCGGCTGCGCGGCCGGTTTTCCACTACCGCGCGCAGCCAGGCGGTGTCCGCGTTCGCATGGCGTGCATAGGTCTTGTAGTTGCGCCCGCCGGAACATTCCAGCCCCAGCAGCGTGCGCATGGCATCCAGCAGCGTCGTCTTGCCCGAGCCGTTGGGGCCGGCTACCGTGATGATCGCGCCGTCCAGCGGCAGCGACAGGCGCTGGCAGTAATCCCAGTGCAGCAGTTCGAGGCTTTGCAGGTGGAACACGCGTCAGCCCTCCTGTCCCTGCATGGCGGCCCCGCCCTCTTCCGCGCTTTCCTTGCGCCTCTGCGCGAGCACGTCGCCCAGCGCGCCGTCCAGGATCCGTGGTGCCAGCGCGTCGTACTCCAGCAGCAGGTCCAGCAGGGGCCCCTCCCCGATGTCGTCGCCGCGCCGCACGATGAAGCCGTGCGCCTCCAGCCGCCGCAGGTTGTTGTCAAGGCGCACCTTCTTGCCCAACTGGTTGCCGAAGTCCGCCAGCAGCGCCTTGTACGACACGATGGGGCTCACTGATGCGGCAGTGGGCAGCGGCTTGTCCGCGCGGAACATCTCACCCTGGCCGTCGCTCTCGGCAGCGGCGGCGCGGGCGGCCTGGCGCTCGCGCTTGGGCAACACGATCAGCGACCACAGCACCACTAGTAGCGAGACCGCGTCACGCGGCAGCTCGATATTGTTGCTGCCGTCCAGACCGCCTTCCCCGAACACGGCGCTCTCCGCGCCGCGCATCAGGGCAACCGTCACATGGTCGGCATGGATGTTGTCCACGAGTCTCAGGCCCACCTGCGCCAAGCGGTCCTGCACGGCCTGCCACAGGTCGGCATCGACCAGGGCGCGCTTGACGCGGGGATGCTGGCGCGGCAGCCAGCGGCGGGCAAGCAGCTCCGCCGCCAGCAGGGCGGCGTCGTCGGGAGGGGCATTCATGGCGGGGAATCTCGTTCGGGATGCAGATGACCTGTGCTGACGGCAGCGACATGCGCGTCGGCAACAGTTTCCACCTGCGGGGTCAACACGGCGCGCCAGGGTGCGCGTGCCAGGTCACCGGTCTGGCCCTGAAGCGTGCGCGCCTGGGCGTCGCCTAGCAGCGGCAGCAGTTGCAGGCGGTAGGCGGCCTGCGCGAAGCGGCCACCGACGACAGCGTCGCGCACGGGCCGTTGCTGCGCATCCGGCTGCCGCGGCTCAGTGCTCCAGGCGGCCAGCTTCGTAATGAGGTCCTCCAGCTCCTGGGGCATGCGCAACGTCTCCATGGTGCCGGCGGCGGCCGCGGCGGGCGGCGGAAGGCCGGTGGAGCGCAGCGGGTCGGGTCGGTCTCGCTCGAACTCGCCCTCGGCAACATCCACCAGGTCGTGTTGGCTCACGAACACCGGCCGCACGCCGGCGGCAAGCGCCTCGCCAAGCAACTCGTGCGGCGCCGGATGCTGCTGCAGCCAGCGCCGCACGTCGGAGCTGGTAACGCCGGTGCTGCCCAGGGTCACGCGCTGGCGGTCGGCCTGTTGCAGCGCGCGGGTGAATTGGCTTGCCATGGAGAGCAGGCGCGCCTGGCCCTGGCCGAGCGCGCGAGCTTCCTTTTCCAAGCGCGGGTCTTCGAAGTCGCTGCGGATCAGCGCCGTCAACGCCTCGCCAGCGCGCTCTACCAGCGCCAGCGCGCGGTCGAAGCGGGGTTGCGCCGCGCGCAGCAAGGCCTCGGAGCCGCTGGCGATGGCGTTCGCGAAGTCGTCGTGCAGGCGCGCCAGCTGAGCGTGCAGGTGCCGCACCTGGCTGGCATCGGCCAGGCCCAGCGCCTGCGCGCCGGCTACCTGCGCCAGCAGCGACGCCATCTCGTCATCGTCCCCGGCGCTCTCCTTGGTCAGGGGCGCCAAGAGCGCATGCACCTGCTGCGCGAGCGGAGAAAGGTGATAGTCCTGCGCCGTGGGGTCCCAGACGAGCACACCCAGCTCGCGCAGGCGCTTGAGCACCATCTCCAGTGCTTCGGGCCGCAGCACGTGGAATAGCTGGTTGACGTCCTCGCGCAGTAGCCGGCCCTGCGGCTGGCTGGCCAGTTCCATGAAGCACCACAGGCGCAGCCGTGCGGCCGCCTGAGCTCCGCTGAGCAGGCCGCGTACCGCGTCGACCACCTCAAGCCGCTGCTGCAGCGCCCAGGCGAGCGGGGCCTCCGTCGCCAGCGACGGATCTCGGAAGTACGCCTCGTAGCTGCCGGAGTCCTGGTCTTCGTACTGCTGAGGATCAGGCATGGGCGGGATTGTGCCCGACGCTGGACAGGGCGTCCCCAAGGACGGCTGCGCGGGCGACGAGCACGGGTCGACGCTAGCGCCGGCGTGGTCTCCGCGGACGGTGCCCCGCACCTATGTCCGCTCTTGGCCGGCCGGAAGCGGACATGGCAGCTAGGTCAAGTCTCCATCGCATCCGTCGCGTCGGTGACAGATTTTCAGAGAAGGCGTATTCAATTTTTATCACCGCGCCGGGTGCAAACCTCGATCTACGCGCCGTAACCATACTTCGATGATTCAGGATGCATAACGCGCTCGATACCACTCTCTAGCAGTCCACGCTCCAGCGCCTTAAATACGAGCTGGAAGCTTGGCATCTCCAAGAGGCGCTTCCCGCCTATCCGCTTCTTTCGGTACTTGGCCACTAGATCGTCGCGTCTAACATTGAACGGGAATGAATGGCGGCGGTCAAATCCGTGACTTAGCAGAAGCTTTGACCTCGCTTGAACGCTGCGGTGAACAACGGATACCAACCACCCATCTAGGGCCCGCAACTGCGCCTCGTCGTTTAGTAGAGGATAAAAACTCATCACCCCCTTGAAGTGCAGAGTTTTCCTCCGCCCCTTGATGTAGGCCCACATTTCCCTGTGCAATAGGCCGCCATATAGGTAGCGCCGAATCTGACTAATAGCGACCAGTAGTGCTTTGTCTCGATCGTTCGCCGGAATGATCATGGCGCCGAGAGGGACAGTTTTTAGAGGTTGCAATAGATTCCGATAGAGAATGTATGAAATCTGCTTCTTGATCCGCTGAACTGTCTTAATTTTAACAGAGATCTTGTCAACAGAGATCGAATACCCTAAAAAATCGAAGCTACCCTTAGATGCGATTTCCGACGACAATCCCTCCCTCGAAAGTAAGTTTATGCCCTCAGACTTCTTCAGATTAATTGGAACGCCCGCCTCCAGGGAAAACGCATTCACTATGTTGAATGATTCGCAAATCGCTGTATAGCTAGGGCTCCAAATGACCGTGTCATCCGCGTAACGCGCAAACTTCAAGCCTCCCTTCTCTAAGGACTTATCTAGACGCCAGCAGACCAAGTTGGCCAGAAAAAGAGACAGTGAGGTGCCCTGCGGAATCCCTTGCTCGCGCCCGTGCAGAAATGCCTTGATGACGGCCTTCTCTTCGTCGCTAACAAAGAAGCCGTTCTCGTGAAGCTGAGACAGCAGGTATTCGTGGTTAATCGAACCGAAGAAATCCGAGAAATCGAATTCGGCGATGAACGTGCGCGCGTTCTGCGCCAAGTCGACAGCAATGTCCTGGATAGCGAAATGCACATTGCGGTCGTTGCGGTACGCATACGAGAATGAGCTAAACCGATGCCGGTTCTTAGCAAGTAGGCGGGAATAGAAGTACCCCGAGACTGCCGCGTCGGGAATCTGATACACCGTCAATTCTCGTTGTCCACCGCCGGGCTTAGGTATCGTCTTCTGAAACGGCTTGTGCGGTCTGTAAGTGGAAGACCGGATCTTTCCTGCAATGGAGCGAGCAATAGCACTCGCGTTGCTACGAACGTAGAACGGGTTGAACTTGCGGTCCACATCCCAATACTCTGGGACCTGGACGACTTTTGGGGGCGCGTCGGCGATGCGAGCCTTGTTCCGGAGCCACTCCGAGTTCAGGTGATTGTGATACGCATGGTGCCTCTCAATCCATCTTTCGCACTCTGCGACAAGCCGTTCTCTAAGTTGCAGTTCTAAGCTCATATGCCCCCGCAAAACAAAGAGCCCGAGACAAGCTCGGGCTCCCCACGGAACGAAACCTAGTAAAAGTAAGTTTCCATTTGGTTGATCCGGCTTTGACACCGAATCCCCCGAGGCGCAGCCGAGGCCGCAAATTGAGGCGTTCCGTTCTGCCTCTAAGGCAGTGATGCGAGGATAGCATCCTGCTGCGACGGCGTGCAAGGCGCGCCAGTAGCCCCAATCACAAATCAGCTGGATGTGACCGCCTCGTCGAAAGCGACCCAGACTACGAAATTCGTAAGCGTCCGGCCATCCCACCCTTGAGCGCTGCGGAATAGACGGGAAGGATGGCGTCCATCAAGAATTAGGTGGACACCATGACAGATCACCGGAAGCTCCCTCGCCGGCGTCACAGCAAGGAGCTCAAAGCACAAATCCTGACCGAGTGCGACCAGCCCGGCGCCTCGGTGGCGAGCGTGGCGATGTCGCACGGCATCAATGCCAACGTCGTGCACAAGTGGCGGCGGCAGGCCGCCGGCCAGATCGAGCCCTCTCCGGCTGCCGGCTTTGTTCCTCTGGCACTGCCTGCCCCCAGCCCCGCAGCGGACATCCGCATCGAATTGCAGCACGGCGCGACGCGCATGGCGGTCACGTGGCCCGCGGGCGCAGCGGCGGAGTGCGCCGTGTGGATGAGCGAGCTGCTCAAGTGATCCGCATCGAGGCGATCTGGCTGGCAGTCGAACCG
>NZ_JACORT010000005.1:0-155001 GCF_014297465.1 Ramlibacter cellulosilyticus
CCAGTCGTACTGCTCCTTCTCCACTGGGTCAGATGACCAGCCGCGAGCCCAACACTCCGCCAAGTACTCAAGCGGCCTTCCGAGCTCCTTGTACCGATGGTAGGTGTTCATGCCGTCTAACGTAAAGGTGACCGGCACGTTGCAGCAATGCGCCGCGAGGTGCAGGATAGCCAACGGCGCCTCGCGGCGCATTGCTGCAACGTGTCCGAGTCGACCGACCTGTTAGACCGCACTTGCCTCCCGATACCCAAATGAGACGAATACAGGAGTGTCGCGGTCGTGCTGCCCACGCGCAAGCACCCAATATCCGGAACCATGCGGCCATGCAGCGAGCTCGGTGGCTTCGAGGTACAGGTCGGCCGCCAGCTGCTGGTCAGAAATGCGGGTGAACAACGGCGGGCCAAGCTTCTCGCTCAATGTGCCAAGCCACTTCTGGAAATGCGCAGAGAACTCCGAGTGCGCCCGTTCGATTTCCTCGGGAGCGACTCCCGCCATCCACCCTGTTTCCTCGAGGAACACCTCGCTGCTACGGGCGGAATCCAAGAGCGTTTCAACATCCACGACGTTTCGTGCGGTCTAACGTAAAGGTGACCGGCACGTTGCGGCAAGGGGCCGCACGGTGCACGATTCCCAACGGCGCCGTGCGGCCCCTTGCCGCAACGTGTCCGAGTCGACCGACCTGTTAAGTCGCAGCGCGCGCACTTTCCGCCCCCTTCCGACTCCAGACCATGCCGCCAAAGAGCGAGCCTCCCACTAGGACGAGCAGGCCGAGGTAGTTGTACCAGGTGGAGGGCTCGCCTGAGCGAACCATCAGCAGGATGCCGACGACCCCAAGGATGCAAGCACTCGCGAGGGCGACGACGTTGGCCGAGCTTCGGGCCATCGCTGTCCCCGCCCAAGCGGCGACAGCCACGAGGACGAAGCGACTAAGAAGATCGGAGACAACAAACGCAGTCGATGAGCCGCCGCGCTCTCCGAAGGCTGGAAGCGCCAACCCGGCGAGTACCGCCTGGAGAAAGGTGGCGGCGCCGACCAAGACCAGTACAAGAACGGTTGCCGAGGCGATCTTGGGAAGGGAGGTTGGGCGAGACATCGGTTCTGCGATTTAACTGTAATTTCGAGCGCACGCACCCGCGCCATAAAACCTGCAAACCTGCGCCATAAGATCAACCGTGCGCCATAAGCTGGCATCGCAGTCGCCCGCAAGTTCCTGCCCCGATTGCTGCTTTTGCATGGGACGCGATTATTCAGGTCGAAAAGCGCACGTGCAAGCCAGGCATGGTTGAAGCGCAACACGCGCCCCACCCGCGGCCCCGCGCCTCCTTTGCCGCAAGGTTCCTCCACGGGGAAATATCACCACCCCAGGGGCTGCAATCCGTCCCTTGCCCCAGGCGGCAGTGCACGCCACAGGAGCTCAGCGGCCGCGGCCCCCCTCGCACGTAGGCCACCAACTACACCAACCCTCTCACAACCTTTCTCCCCCCGCACCCTCCCCCTTGCTACCTTCGTCCCATCACCGAAATGCAAGGAGAAAACCCATGGCTCAACAAGATGCGACCGTACTGCTCGACGAAGACCACAACGAAGTGATCCGCATGTTCGAGCAGTACAAGGCTGCGCACGATGCACGGCGCCAGCAGGTGCTGGCGTCCGAGATCTGCCAGTCGCTGCTGGTGCACATGCAGATCGAGGAAGAGATCTTCTATCCGGCCTACCAGCAGGCAACCGGCGACGAAGAGGTGTTGAAGGACTCGCGCAAGGAGCACAAGGAAGCGCGCGAGCTGATCGCCAAGATCGACGCGGACCGCCAGAACGCGAAGCTGATGCTCGATCTCGAGGACGCGATCCTGCACCACGTGAACGACGAGCGCGAGAAGATGTTCCCGAAGGCGCGCGCCGCGCAAGGCATGGACCTCATGCGGCTGGGAGACCAGCTGCAGCTGCGCAAGACCGAACTGATGGAAGCGCACCCCGCCTGAGGTGCGTCACGACGAAAACGCGGCGTCCTTCAGGGTGCCGCGTAGCGCAGCACCGCCACGAAGTGGCAGCCGCTCGCGCCCAGCACCAGCAGGTGCCACACGAAGTGCGCGTACGGCACGCGCTCGTCCAGGTGGAACACGATCGCGCCCAGCGTGTACAGCACGCCACCGCTCACGATCAGCGCCAGGCCTTCCTGCGGCACGGTGCGCAGCAGCGGATCGAGGATGAAGACCGACAACCAGCCCAGCACGAGGTAAGCGGCCGTCGACAGCACCGGATGCGTGAGCCGGTTGGCGCACTTGGCCACCGTGCCCGCCGTGGCGATCAGCCACACGAGCCCCAGCACCCAGTAGCCGCCGTCCTCCGCGAGGCTGCCCAGCATGAAAGGCGTGTAGGTGCCGGCGATGAACAGGAAGATCGCCGCGTGGTCCAGCCGGCGCAGCAGGTCCTTGGTCGCGCCGGGCGGCAGCCAGTGGTAGGCCGCCGAGACCGAGAAGAGGAGGATCATCGACGCGCAGTACACCGCGGCGGCCAGCCCGTGCACCGCGCCCGCGTCCAGCGCATGCTGGATCAGCTGCGGACTGAAGATCGCGGCGAGGACGGCACCCAGCCCGTGGCTGAGCGAGTTCGCAACCTCTTCCTTCGGCGACTGGGCACGGCATGCGGCGGTGGCCATGGAATCTCCCTTCTTGGACTGCATCCTTGCAGCCCCCGGGAGCCCACCTTGTCAGCCGCACGCTGGCAGCCCGCGTCGGAAAGCGGCGGTTGTCGGCGCCAGCCGCCCGCGAACTAGAACTTCCCGAATCGCCTGTACGCCTCCTGCGGATCCACCCCGCCCAGGATGGCCGTGCGAACCTTGTTCTCCGTGGCGATCGCCGCTTCCGCCTTCTCCAGCACGTCCTCCACGATCGCCTTCGGCACGCGCACCAGGCCGTCGCGGTCGCCAAGCAGGTAGTCGCCCGGCGCGACGATCACGTCGCCGATGCGGATGTCGACGTCCACCGCGCGCGGCAGCCAGTAGCCCACGATGTCGCGCGGCGTGAATCCGCGCGACCAGGTCTGGAACCCCATGGCGAGCAGGAAGTCGACGTCGCGCACGTAGCCGTCCGCGACGCAACCGAGCACGCCCTTGTTCTTCAGGGTCTCGGCGGAGAGCTCGCCCATGTGCGCCACCACGCGGTCGTTCGGCTGGCTCACCCACAGGTGGCCGGGCTTCGCTCGCGACAGCAAACCGGTCCAGGCGAGCAGCGTCTCGTGCGCATCGGCGCGCGGGTCCACGCGGCCGTCGATGGTGAAGGCCGGGCCCGCGAGGCGACGCTCCGGAAAGAGCGGTCGCAGTTCGGCGGGCAGCGTGAAGTCGCGCAGCCCCATCGCGCGCATCACGTCGTGCACGACGCCCGTGTAGCACTGGGCCAGGCGTTCGCTCGTTCTGTCCATGGCAGCTTCCTCCTCCATTCAGGCGCGGATCGCCTGCAGCCGTTCCCAGTCGAACGCGATGCCGTGGCCGGGGCGGTCCGGCGCGAGCGCGCAGCCGTCCTCGATGCGCAGCGGCTCCGCGATGTAGGCGTCCAGGCCGAAGCCGTGCGCCTCCAGGAAGTCGCCATTGGGCACCGCGGCCAGCAGGTGCACCGTCACGTCGTGCGCGCCATGCGAGGTGACGGGCAGGTTGTACGCCTCGGCCAGGTGCGCGATCTTCAGGAAGGCGGTGATGCCGCCGCAGTTGGTCACGTCCGGCTCGGGGAAGCTCACGCCGCCTTCCGCGACCAGCTGCTTGAACTCCCACAGCGTGCGCAGGTTCTCGCCGGCCGCGATGGGAATGCCGGCCTCGCGCACCACGCGCACGTGGCCGGCGACATCGTCGGGGACGATCGGCTCCTCCAGCCACGTGAGGTCGTAGGGCTGGAAGGCGCGCGCCGCGCGGATCGCCTGGTCGGCCGTCCACTTCATGTTCGCATCCGCCATCAGCGGAAAGCCGTCCCCGAGATGGCGGCGCATCGAAGCGACGCGCTCCACGTCCTCGGACAGGCGCTCGCGTCCCACCTTCATCTTGATCGCGCGGAAGCCCCGCTCCAGGTTCGCATCGGTCTGGCGCAGCAGCTGGTCCACCGGCAGGTGCAGGTCGATCCCGCCCGCGTAGCAGCGCACGCGAGGCGCGTGTCCGCCCAGCAGCTTCCACAGCGGCTGGCCGAGGCGTCGCGCCTTCAGGTCCCACAAGGCCATGTCCAGCGCCGACAGGGCCAGCACCGTGGGCCCGCCGCGGCCGCCGTAGTGCGAAGCCCACCACAGGCGCTTCCACAGGTGCTCGATGCGGTCCGCGTCCTCGCCGATCGCCACCTCGGGGAAGTCGCGGCGCAGCACCGCGTCGATCGCCGCGCCGTTGCGGCCGCAGGTGAAGGTGTAGCCCACGCCCTGCTCGCCGTCGGCGTCGCGCACCCTCACGGTGTTCAGCTCGAAGGCGCGCATCTCCCCGTGCATCGCGTCGGTGAGCGCCGTGGGCAGCGGCAGGCGGTAATAGCCCGGTTCGATCGCGGTCAGGACGGCCATGGCGCGGTGTATGCCATGGCCCGCGGCCGGGCCATCGTGGTTTTCCTTGAGCGCATACTGCGCGCATGCAACGCATGCTCCCTTGCGGCGAGACGGTGCCCGCCCTCGGCCAGGGCACCTGGAACATCGGCGACGATCCGCGCCTGCGCCGGCAGGAGATCGCTGCCTTGCACCGCGGCCTCGACCTGGGCCTCACCCTGGTGGACACCGCCGAGATGTACGGCGACGGCCGCTCCGAGGAACTCGTGGGCGAGGCGATCGCGGGCCGCCGCGACGAAGTCTTCCTCGTGAGCAAGGTCTACCCGCACAACGCGTCGCGGCGCGCGATGCCGCGCTCCTGCGAGGCGAGCCTGCGGCGGCTGCGCGTGGAGACGATCGATCTCTACCTGCTGCACTGGCCGGGCGCCGTGCCGCTGGCGGAGACGGTGGAGGCCTTCGAGGCCCTGCAGCGCGCGGGCAAGATCCGCCACTGGGGCGTCAGCAACTTCGACACCGACGCGATGCAGGAACTGTGGGACACGCCGGGCGGCAGCGCGGCGCAGGTGAACCAGGTGCTCTACAACCTCGGCGAGCGCGGCATCGAATGGGACCTCCAGCCCTGGATGCGCGAGCGCCGCATGCCGCTGATGGCGTACTCGCCGTTCGACCAGGGCCGGCTGTTGCGCCACCCTGCGCTGCTGCGCTTCGCGCAGGAGCACGGCATGACGCCCGCACGGGTCGCCATCGCCTGGCTGCTGGCGCGCGACGACGTGATCGCGATCCCGAAGGCAAGCGATACGCGCCGCGTGGAGGAGAACGCCGCAGCGCTGGCCCAGCCGTTGTCGGCGCAGCAGCTGCCGACGGCCCGACGCCGCTCGCGATGCTCTGAGCTGCCTCATCCGCCGTGTTGGCGATGAACGGTCGCCATCGATCGTCGATCTGCTGAATATGCACGCATCCCAGGTGAACGCCTGCGCGCCTACGCGGTCTATCGGAGCCGTCCTACAAAACAGGCCCGACCGCAACGATGCAGAGCTTCCGTCCTTCCACCGTCCGTACCGCCGCCGTGATCGCGTTCCTCGGGTGTTCCGCCCTGTCGAGCCATGCGGGCCCGACCATGCAGAAGCACCCGTCCGCGCAACCGGCTGCGAAGGCGGTGGCGGCGATCGCTGCGCGCGCCGCGGGCGCGACGGCGGCCAAGGCGGTCGCGGCGGTGCACGGCCCCAAGGACCTGCACAAGAAGATGCGCTGGGTGCCCGTGCGCCAGGGCGGCAAGACGCTGCGCACGCTGGACGAGGCCTCGCGCCTGATGCTTGCGCGCTCCGCCGCGGACCACGCGGGCCTGGCGAGCGTCGGTCTCATGGGGCGCAACGGCGTCGCCAGCGTCGGCCTGGCGCAGTTCGAACCGGCCACGGCCAAGGGCCTCGGCCTGCAGGATCCCAACGACCCCGTGCAGGCCGTGCACGCCGCCGCCGTCTACATGAAGCATGGCGCCGAGTGGGCGTCGCGCAAGATCGCGCACCTGAAGCTCTCGCCGCAGGAGCGCGCGGCCAAGCTGCGCGAAGGCGTGTCGGTCTACTACAACCTGTCGGTCCGCGGCCGCAACAAGTGGGACGGCATCAACACCGCCTCGCTGCCCGTCGAGACGCAGCGCCACATCGCGAACGTGCGCACCGGCGCGCAGGAGGCCCTGCAGCTCGCCGGCCAGTTCGCCTGATTCAGGCGAGTTCGAAGGCGCTGATCTCCACCCGGTCCGGACGCCGCACGCCCGTGCCCACGAAGATGCGCTCGTTGATCCAGCGCAGCGAAGGCGCTGCCGTCTCGAACGAGGGCACGCAGCGGAAATACACCTGCGACGGATCCACGGGCTCGCCGCGGATCAACTTCGCCGTGACTTCCGCGGACGCGACGCGGATCGCGCTGTTCTGCACGAAGATCAATTCGCCGGCTTCGGTCTCCAGCAGGTACCGCGCGTCCAGCCGGGCGAGCGTTGGTGCGACGATCAGCTGGAAGTCCGCGCCGCCGGGCACGACACGGGCCTTCCAGCCGTCGCCCTGTACTTCGCCTCCGAGGATGGAGATGACGCGGCGGCGGCCGGCGGGCGTGTCGCCCACTTCATGGGGCGCGGCGACCTCGATGGAGAGGTCGGCGAAGAAACGCAGTTCGGGCGAGGACAATCTAGCCATGGCAGGATGATGCCCGATGCGCTGCGAAGACGTTTCCTCCCACCCCGACTTCCGCCACCTGCCCAGCCTCCCGGGCCTGGCCGTCGACCTGCGCTATGCCGGCACCGACAACTTCGTCGGCCGCAACCTGTACGGCGCGCTGGATTGCGCCTACCTCCACCACCTGGCCGCCACCGGCATGCAGCGCGCCGTGGCCGTGCTGGCGCGCGAAGCGCCGGGCTACCGGCTGCTGGTGCTCGACGCCTTGCGGCCGCACCGCGTGCAGATCCAGCTCTGGGACCACCTCGAGGGCACGGACTTGCGCCAGTACGTCGCCGATCCGGCGCGCGGGTCCATCCACTCCTTCGGCATGGCACTCGATGCGACGCTGACCGACGCCCAGGGCCGCGAGCTGGACATGGGCACGGGCTACGACGCGATGACCGAGCTCTCCCACCCCAAGCTGGAAGCGGAGCACCTGGTGAGCGGCCGGCTCAGCCCGCGGCAGGTGGGCAACCGCGAACTCCTGCGCAAGGTGATGTTCGAAGGCGGGTTCCGCGGCATCGACAACGAGTGGTGGCACTTCGAAATGCTGGACCGCGACCACGTCCGCAAGACCTTCCTCCGGGTCGACTGAGCCCCAGCCGAAAAAAAAGCCACCTCGCGGTGGCTTTCAAGTCCTTGGAAGGACGTCGTTGGGAGGGGAGCAGTGTGCCCGGCTTTCGCCCGTTTTGCATCGTCCTTTGGTCCTATTGCCGTCCCACGACGGGGACAATGGGGCATGGCCGACCTCCCCCACAGCCCCGCCGCCGACCGCAACAAGCAACCCATCCTGGACGTGCTGCGCCAGGTGCTGCCCGCCTCGGGCACGGCGCTGGAGATCGCCTCCGGCACCGGGCAGCACGTCGCCTTCTTCGCCGCGGCGTTCCCGGGGTGGTCCTGGCAGCCGACGGATGCGGATGCGTCCATGCTGCCCGCGATAGCCGCCCGCGCGGCGGAGGCCGGCCTCGCCAACGTCCGCCCGCCCGTCCTGCTCGATGTCACCGCGCCCTCCTGGCCGGTCGACGAACGCCTGGACGCGATCTACTGCGCCAACATGCTGCACATCGCGCCGTGGGCGGCCTGCGCGGGCTTGATGGAGGGCGCGGCCCGCCATCTCGCGCTGGGCGGCCTGCTGGTCACCTACGGCCCGTACCTGGAGCGCGAGGTGCCCACCGCGCCCGGCAACGTCGCCTTCGACCAGAGCCTGCGCGACCGCGACCCCGCCTGGGGCCTTCGCGAGCGCGAGGCGGTGGAAGCCGAAGCGCGCCGCTGCGGGCTGCTCCTGCGGGAGCGCTACGCGATGCCGGCGAACAACCTCCTGCTGGTGTTCACCCGCTCCCCGGCGGCGGGCGCCCTGTAGGGTGGCCGGCGCACGCCGGGAAGGTGAACGAAGTGAACCCCACCGAACGGCGCCACCGCCCTCCCGGCAAGTGCGTAGTCGCGCCCTTTCCCCGCCATAGGGGGCACGCTGATGCGGCTTTCCGCCACGTCCTACTGGCGGCCCGACGCCGCGGGGGGATACTGCAGCCCAGCATCCCCGTGGACCCATGACCGACGGCCGGAAACCCAAACCCCCACGCGACAGCAAGTGGGAAGAGTCGCGCCTCCCGGGGGAACGTTCGGGCGAAGGACTGAAGGACCTGTTCGAGCTGTTGGTGCGCGACATCCGGCGGCGCGCCGGGCTGCCGCCCAAGTCGAGCGACGAGAAGCCGGAGAAAGGCTAGCGTTTGCTGTCGGGCGGGACTTCCAGCACCGCCTGGACGCTCGCGCTCCAGCCGGCCTCGGCGGGCCGGCTGTCCTGGGCCTGCGGGCCGAGTTCCAGCAGCTTGATCGCCTCGCGGATGTCGCCCATCACTTCGCCGTGGCGCAGCCCCGAGGAAGCATGGACCCAGAGGCCGCCGAAGTGGCTGACGTCCATCAGCCAGGTGGTTTCCAGCGACTGGCGGGTCTTGGCTTCCAGCAGCGGCAGCGCGACCAGCAGGCGCAGCGTCGTGCGCGCCTCCCACTTCACCAGCCGCACCATGCCCAGGTAGACCTTGCGGCCGTCCTGCATGGTGCCGGCCGAACGCACCTCGACCTCGACGTTCTCCAGCGGCACGCCCAGGCGGACGAGCTGCGCGCGGACGATCTCTTCGTACTCGCGCTCCAGCCCCTCGCCAGCGAGCTGGGAGCTGTAGTGCGTATGGGCGGAGTCGTGCTCCGCCGGCGGTGGGGGTTGCGAACGTTTCGCGAAGATCATCGTGGCGTCGGTTTCCTGCCGTGCTTTTCCGGCAGGGCTCCAGCCCGACTGTATAGCGGGGATCGTTGGCGTGCGAACGATTCGGCCCCCAGCCCGCCCGATGTGTGGCGGCAGGCCGACGACCACCGGCACTTCGCTGCACTGCAGCAGCGCGTCAGGCGATCGGCATGGTCCGCACGTCGGCAGCGACGTCCAGCTTCGCCTCGGTGGCCGCGAGCACCTGCTCCACGGTGACGCCCGGCGCGGTCTCCAGCAGCTTGAGGCGCCCGCCCTGCTGCGCGATGACGGCGAGCTCCGTCACGACCAGGTCCACCGGCCGCGACGACGTGAGCGGCAAGGTGCAGCGCTCGACGATCTTGGGCTTGCCCCTGGCGGTGTGCTGCATGGCGATGACCACGCGGCGCGCGCCGGTCACGAGGTCCATCGCGCCGCCCATGCCGGGGACCATCTTGCCGGGGATCATCCAGTTGGCGAGCCGCCCGCCCGCATCCACCTGCAGCGCGCCGAGCACCGTGATGTCGACGTGGCCGCCGCGGATCAGGCCGAAGGACATCGCGCTGTCGAAGGTGCAGGCGCCGGGAATCGCGGTGACGGGGCGGCCGCCCGCGTCGGTCAGGCGCGGCTGCGCCATGGCCTGCTCGGGGATGGCGCCGGTGCCGATCAGCCCGTTCTCGGACTGGAAGAAGACCGCCAGGCCCGGGGGCACGTAGCCCGCCACCAGCGTCGGGATGCCGATGCCCAGGTTCACGAGCATGCCGTCGTGCAGTTCCAGCGCGATGCGGCGGGCGATGAGCGTCTGTGCATCCATGGTCACGCCCTCGGCACGAGATGGTCCACCAGCACGGCGGGGGTGACCACGTGGTCGGGCGAGATCATGCCGACCGGCACGACCTGCTCCACTTCCGCCACGACCTTGCGGCCCGCCATCGCGATCACCGGATTGAAGTTGCGCGCGGTGAGCGCGTACACCAGGTTGCCCAGGTAGTCCGCCATGAAAGCCTGCACCAGCGCGAAGTCCGCATGCAGCGCCGTTTCCAGCAAGTAAGGCTTGCCGTCCACCTCGATGCGGCGCTTGCCTTCCTCGACGACGGTGCCGACGCCCGTGGGCGTGAGCACGCCGCCCAGGCCGTGCCCCGCGGCGCGGATGCGTTCGATGAGCGTGCCTTGCGGCACGAGCTCCACCTCCAGCGTGCCCGCGATCATCTTCTGCTGCGTCTCGGGATTCAGCCCGATGTGGCTGGCGACCACCTTGCGCAGCACGCCCGCGCTCACCAGCTTGCCGATGCCGGTGCCGGGCACCGCCGTGTCGTTGGCGATGACGGTCAGGTCGCGGCGGCCCTGGCGCACGATCTCGTCGATCACGCGTTCGGGCGAGCCGACGCCCATGAAGCCGCCGATCATGAGCACCGCGCCATCCGGGATGAGGGCGGCCGCTTCTTCCGCCGTGTTCGTTTCCATGGACGCACGATAGGAGCCGCGGCGACCGTGCACGATGGGACCTTGGTGCCATGCCGCTCCCACCGTGGCGCCCGCCGGAGTTACCCTCGCGCCATGAGCCGCCTCTTCACGCCCTGGCAGCTGGGCAGCCTTTCCCTGCCCAACCGCATCGTCGTCGCGCCCATGTGCCAGTACTCCGCGGAGGAAGGCTGCGCGACCGAATGGCACCTCGTGCACCTGGGCCACCTCGCGCTCTCGGGCGCGGGGCTGCTGATCGTCGAAGCGACCGCGGTCTCGCCCGAAGGCCGCCTGCCGACCTGGGCCTGTATTCGGACGCGAACGAGGACGCGCTGGCGCGCGTGCTGAAGTTCGTCCGCGCGCACTCGCCGGTGCGCATGGCCATCCAGATCTCGCATGCGGGCCGCAAGGCGTCGAGCCGGCCGCCCTGGGAAGGCGGCTCGCAGCTGCATCCGCACGAGCCGGGCGGCTGGAAGACGCTCGCGCCCAGCCCCGTGCCGCATTCCGATGGGGAAGACCCGCCGCTCGCGCTCGACGCCGAAGGCCTGCGCAAGGTGCGCGACGACTTCGTGGCGACCGCGCAGCGCGCCGTGCGGCTCGGCTTCGACGGCATCGAGATCCACGGGGCGCACGGCTACCTGCTGCACCAGTTCCTGTCGCCGCTCGCGAACGAGCGGACGGATGCGTACGGCGGCAGCCTCGAGCACCGCATGCGCTTCCCGCTGGAAGTCTTCGACGCGGTCCGTGCGGTGGTGCCGGAGGACATCCCGGTGTGGATGCGCATCTCGGCCACCGACTGGGTGCCGGGCGGCTGGGACATCGAGGGCACGGTGGCACTCTCGCGCGTGCTGAAGGAGCGCGGCTGCGCGGCGATCCACGTCACGACCGGCGGCGTCTCGCCCGCGCAGGCCATCAAGCTCGGGCCCGGCTACCAGGTGCCTTACGCGCAGCGCGTGAAAGCCGAAGTGGGGCTGCCCACCATCGCGGTCGGCCTCATCACCGAGCCGGAGCAGGCGGAGTCCATCCTCGCCGCCGAAGAAGCGGACGCGGTGTCGCTCGCACGGGCGATGCTGTACGACCCGCGCTGGCCCTGGCACGCGGCGGCGAAGCTGGGCGCGCACGTGTTCGGGCCGAAGCAGTACTGGCGCTCGCAGCCGCGGCAATACAAGGACCTGTTCGAGGGCTCGCGCTTCGGGCAGAGATAGAGGGCCATGTCACTCCCACGCTGCCTCGCACCCGCCGTCCTTGCGGTGCTCGTGGCTGGCGCGGCGCACGCGGCCGATTGGCGCGCGGTGCCCGGCGCCCCCGACCTCCAGGTGGACGTCGCGTCGCTGCAGCAGGAGCGCACGCGCGTGACCGCGTGGCTGCGCTGGTGGGGCCGCCCCGCGTGGGTGCCGGAACTCGCGTCGTGGAACGCGCGCGGCGCGCGCATCCACCGCACGGCCTTGCGCACGGAATTCGATTGCAGCCGCCGCACCCTGCGCGTGCTGGCGGCGCATGCGTACGACGGCAGCGGCGCGCCGCTGCTCATGTCCAGCGTGCCGGGGCCCGTCCTTCCCGTGCAGGAGGCGGAGCTCGCCTGGGCCTACGACGCGGTCTGCGAAGCCGCACGCGCAGGCGGTCGCCTCTGACCGCGCGCCACAATGGCGCGATGCAGGACATCGAAGCCATCGAACGCGCCACGCTGGACGCCGTGCCGCCGCGGCGGCTGGTGCAGTGGGGCGACTGGCTGCTGGCGCTGGACGACGGCACCGTGGGGCGCTGCCACAGCGCGGTGCCCCTGGCGCACGGCGGCGCGTCGCCCGGCGTTCTGCCGGAGCTGGAGCGCCGCTACCGCGAAGCGGGCCTGCCGCTGGTGCTGCGCGTCCCGGAGCTTGCCGCCTTCACCCCCTTGCACGAAGCCTTGCGCGCGCAGGGCTACGCGCGCGGCAAGCCGACGCTGGTGCAGACGGGCGAGCTCGCGGCGCTGCTGGCGGCGCGCCCGGCGGAAGGCGAGCTCGCGATCGAGGTTGCACCGGGCGGGGAATGGGAGCAGGTCTTCCTGGGCGAAGGCTTCGACCCCGTCGACGGCGCGAGCCGGCTGGCGATCCTGCGCCGCGGCCGCGACTCGCTGTTCGCGAGCGTGCGCGTGCAGGGCCGCACCGTCGCCGTGGGCTCCGCCTGCACCAGCCACGGCTGGTGCGGCGTGCACGGCATGCGCACGCTGCCGGCGTGGCGCGGCCGGGGTTTCGCCGGCGCGATCCTCGCCGCCCTGGCGCAGGCGGCGCTGGCGCGCGGCGTGCAGCGGTGCTTCCTGCAGGTGGAGGCCGCCAACGCGAACGCACAGGCGCTCTATGCGCGGCGGGGGTTCGCCACGGCGTGGGCGTACGCGTATTGGCAGCGGGCGCGGTAGGCACCCCATCGGTGGGGTTCGCTTCGCTCACCGTCCGCGGCTTCGCCGCGCCACCCTACGAATCCCGACTGCGGAAGTTGTAGGGTGGCCGGCGCCCGCCGGGAAGGTGAGCGAAGCGAACCCCACCGTGCGGCGCCGATCACCCCCGCAGCGCCTCCAGAACCGCCCGCAGGTCCCCCACCACGACCCTCGCCGGCACCGCCAGCATCAGGTTCAACGGCAGCCCGAACTCCTCCAGCTGCCACCCCGCCGCATCGACCAGCCCCGCGCCCACGGCCTGCGGATACCGCTGCCGGATGCGCTCCGCGAAGCTGCCGTCTTCGGGCAGGTAGCCGATCACCGGCTTGCCGCGCGCGACCGCGTAGCCGACCTCGAAGCAGGTGCCGCTGTCCGGCTCCGGGCCGCGGAAGAAGTCGAGATTGGCGACCACCGCGTCGCACGCATCGATGTGCGCCACGTTGGCCTGGTAGATGTGGCGGGCGAGCGCCTGCGGCGACAGGCCGCCCGGCAGCGATTCGGACAGCGGAAAGATCGCGCTGAAGCCGTGCTCGGCGCACAGGGCGACCAGGCGCCGGCCGTGTTCGACGGCGTCGGGCCGGAACACGTCCGGCCCGGCAAGATAGAGGCGGTGGAGGGGCACCCGCGCATTGTGCGCGCGGGCGCGGCGCTCACGGCTTGAGCTCGCGCGTCTCGCTGCGGCCCTTGTCCATCCAGGCGTTGATCAGCGTGTGGCTGACGGCCAGGACCACGGGGCCCACGAAGATGCCGATCAGCCCGAAGGAGACCAGCCCGCCGATCACGCCGACGAAGATCAGCAGCAGCGGCAGGTCGGCGCCCATGCGGATCAGGATCGGACGCAGCACGTTGTCCAGCGTGGCCACCACGAGCGTGACCACGAGCAGGAAGGTCCCCCAGCCCGGCGAGCCGGACCAGTACAGCCAGATCACGGGCCCTGCCATCACCAGCGCGGCGCCGATCTGCGCCACCGCGGCGAGGAACATCACCAGCGCCAGCAGCGCCGCGAACGGAACGCCGGCAATGAGCAGGCCGAGGCTGCCGACGAGCGTCTGCACCAGCGCCGTGACCACCACGCCCATCGCCACGCCGCGGATCGCCTGCCCGGACAGGATGATCGCGTTCTCGCCCGCTTCGCCGCCGAGGCGGCGGCCGAAGCGCAGCGCCCAGGCGGCGGCCGACTCGCCGCTCGCGTAGAGCACGGCGGCCGCGATCACCGTCAGCGTGAACTGGAGGAACAGCGCACCGACGCCGCCCGCCTGCGCGACGAGCCAGCGCGTGAGCGCGCCGGCATAGGGCGTCACCAGCGCCACCATGGCCTGGAAGCCGCCCGTGGCCAGGTCCTGCCAGGTGCTGGCCGCGCGTTCGCCGACCAGGGGCAGGCCGCGCACCCACGCCGGCGGCGGCGGCAGGTGGTAGTCCTGCAGGTTGCGCACCCAGGCCGCGATGGCGTCGGCGTTGGACACCAGCGTGCTGACGGCGGCCGTCAAGGGGACCACCAGCACCAGCAGCAGGAGCAGCGACATGATCGTCGCCGCGACCCAGCGCCGGCCGCCGGCGCGGCGCTGCAGGGCGAGCAGCATCGGCCAGGTGGCCACCACGATCATCACGGCCCAGATCGTCGCGCCCAGGAAGGGCCGCAGGATCCAGAAGGACGCACCGATCAGCCCACCGATGAACAGCACGGTGAGCACGATGCGGGCAAGGTCGTTGCGCGGTTCGGTCATCCCCGCATTGTTTCCTGCCGAGCCAGCCCGCGCGACGGGACCTTGGTCCTAGCCGGCGCGCAGGGCCGTCCGGCTGCGCGGAAGTTGCGGCAAACCGACGCCCGGCCGCTCCGCCTCAGGCCCGCAGGCCTTCCTCGCGCGCCATCGGCTGCGTGGGCGAGAAGTCGTTGCGCGTGCGGATCGCGCCGGGCAGCGGCGCCCAGTCGCTGGCGACGGCAGGCAGCGCCGGGCAGAGGCTCTCGTCCACCGGGTCGAACTTCCAGGTCACGCCGGTGAACCAGCTGGCCGACAGCGGGTCCAGCCGCAGCACCCGGTGGCGGATGGCCCGCTGCAGCGCCACGCAGTAGTCGAGGAAAGGCGGCTGCCACTCGCGCACCACCAGCCGCAGCTGCAGCCCGCGTTCGCGCTGCCGCGTCACCACCGACAGGGTTTCCGGCTGCACCCAGTGCTGCGGAAAGCCGTGCTTGCGCAGCGTCTCGCGCACCGCCACGCTCAGGAGCTCGCGCCGGGCGTCCACCAGGCGCGAGTCCATGCGCGAATCCACCAGCGAGGACGCGCGCGCAGGCTCGCCGGGCGGCCGCGCGCCAAACAGGTTCTTGAACACCCACCGACTCCTTCTTTGTGTCCGATTGTCCCCGCACCCGCTGCGGGAGCACAGGGGACGGCACACTAATCACCCTAGGGCGCGCCCGTAAGCCGTGCGGGCAAGCCGGCGCGGCGCGCGCCTTTGCCACAATCGCGCCCCGTGTCCCTCCACCGCCTGATCGCCGCCTTCGTGCTCCGCCACCGGGCGGCCTATGCCTCGTCGGCGGTGATGCTGGTGCTGATCGCGCTGATGCTCGTGTGGATCCCGCGCCAGGTCGGGCACGTGGTCGACGGCCTGGTGGCACGGCGCTGGACCGACTCGCAGCTCTGGATGGAGCTCGGCGCGCTGCTCGCCGCCGGCACCGCCATCTACTTCCTGCGCGTGGGCTGGCGCCTGAAGCTCTACGCCGCTGCCTACCGCCTCGGCGTCGAACTGCGCGAACGCCTCTACGCGCGCCTCACCCTGCAGGGCGCCGCCTTCTACCAGGACCGCCGCACCGGCAACCTCATGGCGCTGGCCACCAACGACGTCGACGCGGTGGAGATGGCCGCGGGCGAAGCCCTGCTGGCCGGATTCGACGGCACGCTCACGCTGCTGCTCGTGCTGGGCATGATGTCGCTCGGCGTCGACTGGCGGCTGGCCGCCTGCGCGGTGCTGCCCTTCCCGCTGATGGCGCTGGGCTTCTGGCGCATCTCGCGCCACGTGCACGAAGCCTCGCGCCTGTCGCTGGACCGTTTCGCGGCGCTGAACGACCAAGTGCAGGAGACGCTCGCGGGCGTGCGCACCGTGCGCGCCATCGGCCTGCAGGCCCGCAGCGAGGCGCAGTTCGGCCAGCTCGCGGGCGGCGCGGCCCAGGCCAGCCTGGATGCGCAGCGCTGGGAAGCCGCGTACGAACCTGCGGTGGGCTGCACCTTCGCGGCGGCGACGGCGCTGGTGCTCGGTGCCGGCAGCTGGCTCGTGTGGCAGGGGGAGCTCACCGTGGGGCAGCTCACGAGCTTCAGCCTCTACCTGGGGCAGCTCGTGTGGCCGATGTTCGCGGCGGGCTGGGTGCTGTCGCTGATCGAGCGCGGCAGGGCCGCGTGGGCGCGGCTGCAGCCGGTGCTGGACGCGCCGCCCGCGATCGAGGACCACGGCACGGTGGCCACGGTGCAACCCGGGCCGCTCGTGGCGGAAGACCTGACCTTCTCGTATGCGGAGTCCGCCCGTCCGGCGCTCGCCGGCGTGTCGCTCACCCTGCCGCCGGGACGCACGCTGGGGCTCGTCGGCCCCACCGGCTCGGGCAAGTCGACGCTGTTGCGGATGCTGCTGCGCCACTACCTGCCCCAGCAAGGGCGGCTGCTCTGGAACGGCGTGGACCTGCAGGACTACACGCTGGCCGCGCTGCGGGCCGCCGTGGCCTGGGTCCCGCAGGAAGCCTTCCTCTTCTCCGCCTCGGTGGCGGAGAACATCGCGCTCGCGCGGCCGCAGGCCACGCGTGCCGAGATCGAGGAGGCCGCGCGCCTCGCCGCCGTGCACGACGACATCCTGCGCCTGCCCCGCGGCTACGACACGCCGGTGGGCGAGCGCGGCGTCACGCTGTCCGGCGGGCAGCGGCAGCGGGTCGCCATCGCGCGCGCCCTGCTCGCGGATGCGCCGCTGCTGCTGCTCGACGACGCACTGTCCGCGGTCGACACGGAAACGGAAACGCGCATCCTCGGCCACCTGCGCGAGGCGCGCATCGGCCGCACCGTGGTGATCGCGAGCCACCGGCTCAGCGCCGTCCTCGACGCCGACCACATCCTCGTGCTGCGCGAAGGCCACGTCGCCGAGGAGGGCACGCATGCCCAGCTCGCCGCCGCGCACGGCTGGTATGCGCGCCAGTGGCAGTACCAGCAACTGCAAGCGAGCCTCGATGCCGCCTGAAGCCGTCCAGCCCCGCACCTTGCCGGCGCCGCCGGTGCAGCGCCGCCGCATCGTCGGCGACGCCGCCGCCCTGCTGCTGCGCGCCGCCTCCCCCGAGCGCCGTCACCTGGCCATCGGAACGCTGTGGCTGCTGCTCGCAGCCGGCCTGGAAGCGCTGGGCCCGCTCGCGGGCAAGGTGCTGATCGACCAGTACCTGCTGCCGCGGGACGCGGACCTGCCCCGCATGGCGGCGCTGCTGGTGGGCGCACTGGTGGCCGGCATCGTGGCGAGCTGGTTGCGCTACCGCCAGCTCGTGCGGCTCGCGGGCGTGGCGATGCGCTCGGTGCAGCGCATCCGCGAAACCGTCTACGGGCACGTGCTGCGCCTGCCCATGGCCTTCTTCGACCACGCGATCATCGGCCAGCTGGTGAGCCGCGTCACGAACGACACCGAGGCGGTGAAAGGCCTCTACGTGCAGGTGCTGTTCGTCATCCTGGACAGCCTGATCATCCTCACCGGCGCGATGCTGGCCATGCTGTGGCTGGACTGGCGGCTGATGCTGATCGTCGCGGCGCTCGTGCCGGCGGTGGCGCTCATCGTCTACCTGTACCAGCGCCTGTCCGCGCCCGCGGTCACGCGCACGCGCGAGCTGCGCAGCGAGCTGAACGCGCAGGTGGCGGAGTCGATCGCGGGCATGCCGGTGCTGCAGGCGGCGAACGCGACGCAGCGTTTCCGCGACCGGTTCGCCACGCTGAACGAAGGCCACTATCGCTCGCGCCGGCGCGAGCTGCGCGCCAACGCGTGGCTGCTGCGCCCCGTGCTGGACTTCCTCAACGTGCTGCTGCTGGCCATCGTGCTGGCGGTGTTCGGCTTCCGTGCCGGCGGGCAGGCGCTGAGCACGGTGGAGGTCGGCATCCTGTACGCCTTCATCAGCTACATCTCGCGCGTGATCGAGCCCCTGGTGCAGATCACGATGCAGTTCTCGCAGCTGCAGCAGGCGCTGGTGAGCGCCTCGCGCGTGCATGCGCTGCTGGCGGAAGCAGAGACGCCGGTGGCCGGCGACCGCGGCCGCGTGGGTGCCGGCGCGATCGCGATCGAGCGGCTGACCTTCGCCTACCAGCCGGGCCGCCCGGTGCTGCACGACATCACGCTGGAGCTGCCCGCCGGCAGCTTCCACGGCATCGTGGGCCATACCGGCAGCGGCAAGAGCACGCTGCTGTCGCTGTTGCTGCGCTTCTACGCAGCGCCTGCCGGCAGCGTGCGCATCGACGGCGTTCCGCTGGAAGGGATCCCGGAGGAGAGCTTCCGCGCCAGCGTGGGGCTGGTGCCGCAGGAGCCTTTCCTGCTCGCGGCCACCGCGCGCGAGAACATCGCCGTGGGGCGGCCGCTGAGCGATGCGCAGGTCGAGGCGGCCGCGCGTGCCGCGCACGCGGACGGCTTCATCCGCGCCCTGGCGCAGGGCTACGACACCTTCCTCGGCGAAGGCGGCGCGCGGCTGTCGACGGGGCAGAAGCAGCTGCTCGCCATCGCGCGCGCGCTCGCGGGCGAGCCGCGCATCCTGCTGCTGGACGAGGCGACGGCGCACGTCGATTCGGAAACCGAGCAGGTGGTGCAGCGCGCGTTGGCCGCGCTGCGTGGACGCGTCACGGTCGTCGCCATCGCGCACCGGCTCTCCACCGTGCGCGATGCGGACCGCATCGTGGTGCTGAACCACGGCCGCATCGCGGAGCTGGGGACGCATGCGCAGCTGATGGAGATCCCGGATGGCCTCTACCAGAGGCTCGTGCAGCTCCAGCAGCTCGAAGAGGAAGAGTAGGCCTTCCTACGCGGGCGCCCAAGCGGCGACTACAAACGGCACGCGCGCTCCGGCACCCAATGGTGGAAGGGAGCAACGCATGGCAAAGCACGACACCCAGCAGAAGCAACGCGCCGGCACGGACCGCACCCAGGGCGGCAGGCTGCGCAGCCAGCCCGCCGAAGGCTCTCCGTCCCCGATGGCCAGCACCGGCGACCTGGCGACGAAGAGCAACACGCGCAGCGCGATGAACAGCCGCAGCAGCAACAGCGGGCGGCAGGCACGAAAGAGCAAGTAAGAGACCTTGTCATCCCGGGCTTGACCCCGGGATCCATGGGCGCCTCATGGATTGCGGGTCAAGCCCGCAATGACATGCTTCGCGCTTGCACGACCTTCCCTCCGCAGACGAAATTCCCCCCACCGAGATGGTGGATCGTTTGCAGTTCCGCATTCCCCGCGTCGTACCGCCAGTGCCCGTTCGCGAAGATGCGCGCGTCCGCCGCGGCCGCCACCACTTCCGCGAAGCAGGTGTCGTAGGCGTCCTCGGCGTGCCGCTCCGGGATCAGCCTGCACTCGAGCCACGCGGCGCATCCTTGCTCGAGCAGCGGAACCCCCAGCACCGGCCCCGTCCGCGCCTGCAGCCCGTGCCGCGCGAACTTGTCCTCGTCGCGGCCGCTCGTGCTGCCCACCGCGTACGTGAGGTCCACGAGCCCCGCGCCCGGGATGCAGATGCCGAAGGCGCCGCTGGCGGCGGCCAGCTCGCGCGTGTACGTCTTCTTGTCGATCACCACCGCGATGCGCGGCGGCGTGAACTCGACCGGCATGGACCAGGCCGCCGCCATGATGTTGCGGCGGCCGCCGTGCGCGGTCGTGACCAGCACGGTCGGTCCATGGTTGATGAGGCGGCTGGCATGGTGCAGCGCGACTTCGGCAAAGTGACTCATGGCTGTTCCTCGTCCAGGTTGGCGCGCAGGCGCGCCAGCAGCGACTGCAACTGCGCCTTCTCCGCATCGCTCAGTCCCTTGACCGCGACGGTCGACAGCTTGCGCGCCTGCCGCCGCAGCGCCTGGTGCGCCTCGCTGCCCGCGCCGGTGAGGTGCAGCCGCTGGTTGCGGCGGTCGGCCTCGTCCACGCGCGCTTCCAGCAGGCCGCGCTCGCGCAGGCCGGCGACCAGCCGGGCCAGCTGGCCCTTGTCCCGGCCGGAGTGCGCGACGAGCTCGCTGAGCGTCCCGCCGGGGTTGCGGCCGAAGAAGCCGAGCACGCGGCTCTCCATGTGGGTGAGCTCCTGGCCGGATTCGCGCAGGGCGCGGAACTGCCGCGCCCGCACGAGGTGCATGAGCCCGTGCACCTGCTCCAGCACGTCGTCCGTGCCAGGCTCGCGGGCTTTAGTTGACATATTCAACCGATCTGCGCATGATGGATGACATTATCAACGAACAACGACCGCCATGGAATCCCCCGCCCCCACCCGCCGCGTCGAGCGCGTCCGCCACGAACTGCGGCGCCGCGCGCTGGAGGTCGTCCGCACCGAGCGGCTCGGCCCCGGCTTCGTGAGCATCACCTTCGGCGGCGAGGAGCTGGACGGCTTCGTCTCCGCCTCCTTCGACGACCACGTCAAGTTCATGCTGGGCGAAGGCACCGACGACCCGGTGCGCCGCGACTACACGCCCCGCCGCTACGATGCGGCCGCACGCGAACTGACCATCGAATTCGCCGTGCATGCCCACGGCCGCACTTCCGACTGGGCGCGCCAGGCCCGCGTGGGCGACCGCGTGCTGGTGGGCGGCCCGCGCGGCTCCTTCATCGTGCCGCTGGACTACGACTGGCACCTGCTGGCGGGCGACGCGACGGCCTTGCCCGCCATCCGGCGCCGGCTGGAAGAATTGCCGGCAGGCGCCCGCGCGATCGTGCTCGCGCAGGTCGAGCCCGGCGACCGCGTTCCTTTCGTGACGCAGGCGAAGGTGGACGTGTACTGGGTGGACACGCCGGAGGCCTTGCTCGACGCCGTGTCCGGCCTGGAGCTGCCGCAAGGCGAAGGCTTCGCGTGGGCCGGCGGCGAGGCCGCGGTGATGGCGGCACTGCGCGGGATCCTGCGCGAGCAGCACGGGCTCGCGAAGGAACAGATGCGGATCGCGGCGTACTGGAAGCGGGGCGCCTCGGCGCACCACGAGAACCTGGAAGACTGAGAAGCCCCTTGTCATTGCGGGCTTGACCCGCAATCCATGAGGCGTCCGCACGAGGCGCCTCATGGATCCCGGGTCAAGCCCGGGATGACATGCAGGGTCAGTCCAGGTGGATGCGCGCCGACTTCACCACCTTGTCCCAGCGCGGGATCTCGCGGGCGATCAGCTCGCCGAAGGCCTGCGGCGTGGCGGGCGTGGGCTCGGCGCCTTCCGCGGCGAGGCGCGTGCGTACCTCTTCGGAGCCCAGCGCCTTGTTGATGTCCTGGTTCAGGCGCGCGACGACGTCCGCCGGCGTCCCGGCCGGCGCGACGATGCCGTACCACTGGTCCGCCTCGAAGCCCTTCGTGCCGGGCAGGCCGCTCTCGGCGACGGTGGGCACGTCGGGCAGCACGGCCAGCCGCTTCGGGCTGGAGACGGCGAGCGCGCGCATCTTCCCCGCCCGGATGTGCGGCAGCAGCGCGGGCACGCCCGTGAAGAGTGCCTGCACCTGGCCGGCGAGCAGGTCCGTCACCGAAGGCGCCGTGCCGCGGTACGGGATGTGCAGCAGCGAGATGCCGGCCTGCAGCTTGAGGTACTCCATCGTGGTGTGCGCGGCGCTGCCGTTGCCGCCGGAGCCGTAGGCCAGCTTGCCGGGCTGCGACCTGGCGAGTGCGACGAACTCCTTCAGGTCCTTTGCCGGCACGGAGGCGTTCACGACGAGGATGTTCGGCACGCGCGCCACCCACGCCACCGGCGCGAAGCTCTTCACCGGGTCGTACCCGAGCTTCGGATACAGCGCTGGGTTCACCGCCAGCGTGCCGATGTGCCCCATCAGCAGCGTGTAGCCGTCGGCGGGCGAACGCGCCACCTTCTCGGCGCCCAGCGAGCCGCCGGCGCCCGGCACGTTCTCGATCACGACCGGCTGCCCCAGCGAGCGCCCGAGGTCCGTGCCGATCGCGCGCGCGAGCACGTCGCTGGAGCCGCCGGGTGTGAAGGGGACCACGATGCGCACCGGCCGGGACGGGTAGCCGCCCTGGGCGAGGGCGCCGGAGAGCGCCAGCGGTCCGGCGACGAGGCCGGCGAGCGCCTGTCTCCTGTCGATCATGCGAAGTGCCTTTCGGATGTTGTTCTTGCGAAGCGGACCGCTGTTATATGCGAACGCCGCAGGCCCTACACTGTCGCGCATATGCGCGGCAGCCGGTTGCTCGTCCTCTTCGTCGCCTGGTGGCTGGCGCTCGCCGCCACCGCGGCGCTGGGCCAGCCCTCGCCCAGCGCGAGCGCCGGGCGCCTGGTGCTGCCCGAGGTCCCGCAGCACCCCGTCCCCTTGCGCGGCGACTGGGGCTTCGCCTGGCACCGCTACGTGGACCCGGGCTGGCAGCAGCTGCCCACGCAGGCGTTCGCGCCCGTGCCCCGCAACTGGAACGAACTCGCGGCGGACGGCAAGCCGCCGGGCGAGAACGGCTGGGGCAGCTACGTGCTGCAGGTCGACTGTCCGCGCGGCGAGTCGCTGGCCCTGGAGGCACTCGGCCAGCGGACCGCCTCGCGCACCTACGTCAACGGCACGCTCGTCGCCCAGCACGGCACGCCAGGCCAGTCCGCCGCCGACACCTGGGCCGCGATCCACAACCGCATGCCCCTCACGCGCGAGTTCGCGTGCCCCTTGCGCATCACGGTGCACGTGGCCAACTTCGCCCACCGCGCCGGCGGTTTCGTGCGGCCGATGGCCGTGGGCACGCCGGAAGCGCTCGCCAGGCAGCGCGAGTCGCAGGTGATCTACGCGGCGGTGCTGCTCACCGGCTACCTGCTGGTGGGCCTCGTGTCGCTGATCTTCTTCGCCGTGCGGCACCGCGAGCGCGTGCCGCTGGTGTTCGGGCTCTTCTGCCTGGCGATGGCGGTGTACACCGACATGATCGGCGAGCGCCTGTTCCTGCGCGGGCTGCCGGCGCAGATCGACTGGGCGCACTACATGTGGGTCGAGTACCTGTCGTGGGTTGCCGCGATGGCCTTGTTCTTCCTGACGCTGCGTGGCCTCTTCCCGCAGGAGATCCACCGCCGCATGGTGCAGGCCGTGCTCGGCGCCCTGGCGGTCGCCGCGGTCGCCGTGCTCCTCCTGCCGCCGGGTGTCTATTCCTACGTGGCCGTGCCCGGACAGGCCATCGCCGTCCTCGTCGCCGTGTACGTGGCGGCGGCCATGCTGCGCGCGCAGCGCCGCACGCCCATCGATGCCGGCGTGCTGCTCGCCGGCCTGCTGGCGGTGCTCGTCACCTTCGCGATCGACCTGCTGCTGATCGACGCGCCGCGCCCGGACAAGAAGTTCGCGCCCATCGGCTTCGCGCTGTTCATGCTGTCGCCGGCCGTGGTGATCGCGCGCCGCCTCAGCCACGCCCTGAACGCCGAGGAGCGCAGCCGCACGCTGGAGGAGAACGCCCGCCTGCGCGAGGACGTCGAGCGCATGTCGCGCCACGACCTGAAGACGCCCTTGAACAGCATCCTGGGCGCAAGCCGGCTGCTGCGCGACGACCCGCGCCTGAACGCGGAGCAGCGCGAACTCGCCGACGTCCTGCAGCACGCCGGGCGGCGCATGCTGGAGATGGTGAACCTGTCGCTGGGCCTGTTCCGCATGGAGACGGGCACCTACGATTTCCGTCCGCAAGCGGTGGACCTGCGCGAGGTGGTCAACCGCGTGCTGGTGGACCTGCGTTCCTACGCCGAGGCAAACCAGGTCGCGCTGCACCTGCAGGGCTCGGACCGCGCGCCCGTGGTGGTGCGCGCGGAGGAGCCCCTGTGCTACTCCATCGTCGCCAACCTGGTGAAGAACGCGATCGAGGCGGCCGGCCCGCTGGAACGCGTCACGCTCGCGCTCCTGCCGGGGCATCCCGTGGTGCTGTCGGTGCACAACCCCGGCGAGGTGCCGCCGGAAGTCGGCGGGCGCTTCTTCGAAAAGTACGTCACCAGCCGCAAGAGCGGCGGCACGGGGCTGGGGACCTACTCCGCGCGGCTGATGGCCCGCGCGCAGCAGGGCGACCTGCAGATGCATACCAGCGCGGGCGACGGCACCACGCTGACGCTCACGCTCCCGGCGCAGCGCGGCGAGCTGCCGCAGCCGCGCACCGAGCCGCAGGACGAACGCGCCGTGCTGCGCGCGGTGGGCGCCCTGCCCGCGTGCGACGTGCTCGTGGTGGACGACGACGAGTTCACGAGGCTCGTCACCCGCCGCCTGCTGCCGCAACCGCCCTTCCGCGTCGAGACGGCGCCGCACGGGCTGGCCGCCGCCGAAGCCATGGAGCGCCACTGGCCGCAGTACGTGCTGCTGGACATGGAGATGCCCCACCGCAACGGCCTCGACACGGTGCGCTGGATCCGCGAACAGGAAGCCACGCGCGGGCGTCCGCGCTGCCGCGTGGTCATGCTGTCGGGCAACGACGATCCGCAGACGCCGGCGCGCGCGCTCGCCGCGGGAGCGGACCGGTTCCTCGCCAAGCCGGCCAGCCGCGAGCGCCTGCTGGCCGCGATCCTGGAACTGCAGGACGGGCTGCCGCCGGCGGCGCCGTCCCCCGCCCCCGCGCCGGCAGCGCCGTCCGCCACGGCCCCGGCCGCCGCGGAGGAGATCCTGGTCGTGGATCCCGAATGGGCGGAGGCCTTTCCGGGCTTCCTGCAAGGCTACCGTGCCACGGTGGAAGGCATGGCCCAGGCGCTCGCCGCGGGCGACCGCGAAGACCTGCACTTCCTCGCGCACCGGCTGGCCGGCGGCCTGTCGGCGATGGGCCTGCACTGGGGATCGGAGCAGGCCCGCGCCATCGAGCGCACCGCCGCGGAAGGGGCTCGCGACGCGCTCGATGCGCGCATCCGCGGCCTGCGCGAGCACCTCGCGCGTGTCCGCATCGAAACCGCGTGACACGAAAAAAACCCGCCGGCCGCGAACGGCCGGCGGGCCACTCCACGCCATCTTGGGCCTGCCGAAGGGGAGACACTTCCAGACAGGCCCGGCGGGACACCTCGCAACCGGACTCGCTGCAGGATCGTCGATGCGGCACTGCAAAAAAATGGGACTTTGGGCCTACTAGCCCTCGCAGGCACGCGTATGGTGCAGTCACTGTCGTGCTCGCTTCCTTCCTGACCCGCGCGATGCGCGCCCTGGCCGCCTCGCTGTTCCTGGCGCTGGCCGGTTGCGCGACGCTGCCTGCCACGCCGCCGGCCGACCGCGTGGAGAGCCGGGCGCCCACGGACACCGGCGACACGCGCATCGGCCGCGGGGCCACGCGGCTGGCCGCGCCGCACGCCGGCCTGAACGGCGTGCGCGCGCTGCTCGACGCGCGCGAAGCCTTCGTCGCGCGCTACCTGCTCGCGCTCGGCGCGGACCGCAGCATCGACGTGCAGACCTACATCTGGCGATCGGACACCAGCGGCAACCTGCTGGCGGAGGCGCTGTGGGACGCTGCCGAGCGCGGCGTGCGCGTGCGCGTGCTGCTGGACGACGCCAACACCTCCGGGCTCGACGACATGATCGCGGCACTGGACGCGCACCCCCACATCGAGGTGCGCCTGTTCAATCCCTTCGCCAACCGCACCTGGCGCCTCGGCGACCTCGCGGTAGACTTCGGTCGCGTGAACCGGCGCATGCACAACAAGGCCTTCGTGGTCGACAACCAGGCGGCGGTGGTCGGCGGGCGCAACGTCGGCGACGAGTACCTGGGCGCGGACACGCCCGTGGCCTTCACGGACCTGGACGTGATGGCGATCGGCCCCGTCGTGCCCGAGGTCTCCTCGGTGTTCGACCGCTACTGGAACAGCGCCTCCGCGTGGCCCGCCGCGGCGCTGCTGGCGCCGCCGCCCCAGGGCACGCTGGAGGCGACGCGGCGCCGCTGGGCCGAGCACCGCCAGCGTGCCGAAGCGGTGCGCTACCTCGAGGCCGTGCGCAAGCTCCCGCTGCTCGCGCAGATGATGGCCGGCACGCTGCCGCTCGACTGGGTGGCCGCGCGCGTGGTGAGCGACGATCCCGCCAAGGTGCTGCAGGCCGGCGGCCGGCACGGCTCCCCGCTGCTGCCGGCGCTGGAAGAGGCGTTCGGCAACGCGCGCCACGAACTGCAGCTCGTGTCACCCTATTTCGTCCCCGGCCGTGGCGGCACCGACAAGCTGCTGGCCATCACGGCGCGCGGCGTGGAAGTCTCGGTGCTCACCAACTCCCTCGCCGCCACCGACGTCGGCCCGGTGTATTCGGGCTACGCACGCTACCGGCAGGAGCTGCTGCGGGGCGGCGTGCGCATCTTCGAGCTGAAACCCGCCGCCGCGCCGCCAGGCACCGACGACGACGACGTCCGCCGCGGCAGCTTCGGCGGGAGCACGGGCGGCAGTTCGTCCGCCAGCCTGCACGCCAAGACCTTCGCCGCCGACCGCAGCCGCGTCTTCGTGGGTTCGTTCAACATCGACCCGCGCTCCATCGCGCTCAACACCGAGATGGGGCTGGTGCTGGAAAGCCCCGCGCTGGCAGGCCTGCTGGCGGACGCCTTCCGCGACACGATCCCGCGCGACGCCTACGAGGTGCGGCTGGAAGGTTCGCAGGTGGTGTGGATGGACCGGACGGCGCAGGGCGAGCTGCGCCACACGAGGACGCCGGAAACCGGCGTCCTGCGCACGCTCTGGATGGGCCTGCTGTCGCTGCTGCCGATCGAGTGGCTGCTGTGAGCCGCGCTACTTGACGGTGTAGCCGCGGCCTTCCATGCAGGCCGCGTAGGCGCGCGCATTGTCGCTGGCGGCGGCGCCGGCCTGCGCGTTCTTCTGCCGCGCGCCGCGCACCCCGCCGACGATGGCCCCGGCACCCGCGCCCTTGCCCGTGTCGCCGTCGGCCACGCCGGCGATGACCGCGCCGCCCACCGCACCACGCGCCGCGCCGCGTGCCACCTGTCCCTGCTGCGGCGGCGGCGCGGTGGACGCCTGGCCCGCGGCCCAGGACTGGCATTCGGACTGGTCTTTCTGCTGCTGGCCGGCGCTCTGGCCCTTGGCGGGATACACGACCTGCGCCTGGGCGACGGAAGCCGCGAGCAGGACCACGGCGGCGAGGGTGAGGCGGTATTGCACGGAGATCTCCTCGGATGGATGCGGAGATTTCACCGGACGCCCGCGGCCGGCGCCATGGGACCAAAGGGCCAAGACGCTAGGTCCGCTCCTGGATGGCGCCCTGGATCGCCTCGATCAGCATCGCGTCGTCCACCGGCTTGCGCAGGTAGGCGCGCGCCCCCTGGCGCAGCGTGCGCTCGCGGGTCTGCGGGGAGTCGTCGCCGGTGATGATGATCACCGGCACGCGCGTGCCGCTGCGGACCATCGCGCTCTGCACTTCCAGGCCGCTCACCATAGGCATGCGCAGGTCCAGCACGACGCAATCGGGCTGGTGGCGCTGCAGCGATTGCATGAACTCGACGCCGGACGCGAAAGTCTCGACGCCGAACCCCGCGGAGCGGATCAGCCGGCCGAGGGCGCGGCGAACCGACTCTTCGTCGTCGACGACGGCGACCAGGCAGGCATCTCTGTGCATCGCCCCAAAGCTACGCCTCCGTGGAGTGCGGGCCAATGAGACCTTGGTCGTAGGTAAAGTGAGACGCTTGTTGCAGGCCGCTAACCGAGCCAGGGAAGCGAGAACCGCGCCCGCTCCACCATGCGCACCAGTTCCGCGACGGAGCGCACGTGCATCTTCTCCATCGCGCGCGCGCGATGCACCTTGACGGTCTTTTCGGCGGTGCCCAGGTCCGACGCGATCTGCTTGTTCAGGCGACCGTTCATGACGTGATCGAGCACTTCGCGCTCGCGCGGCGTCAGCGAGTGCAGGCGCGACTCCGTCGCGTCCTGGTGCCGGCGCGCCATGCGCCGCACCGCGTCGTGCTGCAAGGCTGTAGTGATCGCGCGAACGAGTTCCTCCTCGTCCACGGGCTTGGTCAGGAAGTCGACCGCGCCGTTGCGCATGGCTTCGGCGCACAGCGGCACGTCCGCGGAGCCGGTGAGGAAGATGACCGGCAGGAGCTCGCCGTCTTCCTGCAACCGGCGCTGCAGGCCGGGGCCGTCCAGGCCCGGCATGCTCACGTCCAGGAGGATGCAGCCGTGCGAATCCGGATCGTGCGTGTCCAGGAAATCCTGCGCGCTGGGATGGTCCATCGTCTCGTAGCCGCGGCTGCGCAGCAGGCGGGCCAGGGCGGCGCGGACGGCCGGATCGTCGTCGACGATGTGTACCAATGCGGGTTCGGCGCCGGCCGGAAAGTCGGCCTGGCTCGGCAAGGCCGGTCGGGTGCTGATGTAGTCCATGTCGTTCCCCTTCTCCAGTTCTGGCTACCCCAACGCGGCTGTAAGAATTTTGAATCTAGTGTAGAAGCACAATCTGCGTCGTCAAGTGGCGATGTCTTTATCCAATGTTTGACTTCCGGCTCCGTCCGGAGCCTGATGTACGTCAAACAGGTGCAGGTTCGCAGGACGACCAACCCGGTACGGGGGAGCCCCGTGCCGACACCTTGCAGAAGGGGAGCGATGCGCGAAGCACTGGAGATGCGCCCGACGGGATGGCCCGATCCGGCCTGGGCGCTGCTGCGCGTCGCTGTCCTGGTGGGGGTGGGCTACTACGTGGGAGCCCGCATCGGGCTCGCCCTGACCTTCGAGCCGATGCCGGTGGCGGTGCTGTGGCCGCCCAATTCCCTGCTGCTCGCGGCACTGATCCTCACGCCCAGGCGCTGGTGGTGGGCGGCGATCGCCGGGGCGCTGCCCGCGCACCTCCTGGCGGAACTGCAGGGTGGCGTTCCCCTCGCCATGGTGCTGGGCTGGTTCGCGAGCAATGTGCTGGAGGCCGCGATCGGTGCCGCCATCGTGCTCCGCTTCTCCGAGGCGCGGGGCCTGCGCACGCTGCGCTCCGTGGTCGCCTTCTGCTGCGCCGCCCTGCTGGCCCCCTTCCTGAGCTCCTTCGTGGATGCCGGCCTGGTGCTGGCGATCGGCTGGGGCGAGGCCGAGTTCGCCACCCTGTGGCAGATGCGCTTCTACTCCAACGTGCTCGCCATCCTGATCTTCGTGCCCGTCTTCCTGGCCTGGAGCGCCGGGGAGCCGGTGCCGCTGCGCCAGGGCTCGCGCGGGCAGATCGCCGAAATCGCGGTGCTCGTCGCCGGCCTCTTCGCCGTGAGCCTCGCCGTGTTCGACTCGCGCCTGGCGCCGGGCGCCACCGCGCCGTCGCTGCTGTACCTGCCCGTGCCCTTCCTGATCTGGGCGGCGCTGCGCTTCGGCCCCGCCCTCACCAGCGCGGCCTACGCCATCGTGGCCTTTCTCGTGATCTGGGGCGCGGCGCACGGGCGGGGGCCGTTCCACGCCGCGGCGCTGGTGTACGACGCCCTGCCGATCCAGCTGTTCCTCGCCAGCCTGGCCGTGCCGCTCCTGCTGCTCGCCGCGGTCGTCGAGGAAAGGCGCGAAGCCGAACGCCGGCTGCGCGCGTCCGAGGAACTGTTCGCCACCGCGTTCCGCCAGGGTCCCGACGCCATCGCGCTGAGCCGCGCGGCCGACGGCCTCGTCATCGAGGCCAACGACCGCTGGCTGGAGCTCCTCGGCTATCCGCTGGGCACGCGGCCGGACGCCGTCGCGCCCTTCCGCGACCACCTGGACGACGCGAGCCGCCGCCGCCTGCAGGCCATGGCCGCCGCCCCGCAGCAGGGCGCCGACCTCGAAGTCGCCATGCGCGACTGCTTCGGGCGCCAGCATGCGGTGCTGGTCGCGATGGCGCACGTGCAGGTCGCCGGCGAGCCCTGCAGCATCACCATCCTGCGCGACATCACGCAGCAGCGGCAGGCCGAGAAGGACGCGCGCGACCAGCGCCGGCAGCTCACGCACCTCACGCGCGTGGCCTCGCTGTCGGACTTCTCCAGCACCATCGCGCACGAACTGAACCAGCCGCTGACCGCCATCCTCGCCAATGCGCAGGCGGCGCTGCGCTTCCTGCAGCGCGACCCGCCCAACGTGGCGGAGATCCGCGCCATCCTCGACGAGATCGCCGACGCGGACAAGCGCGCCGGCCTGCTGATCCACCACCTGCGCCTCCTGATGAAGAAGGGCGAGGAGGAGTTCGTGCAGGTCGACCTCAATCCGCTGGTGCGCGACGTGCTGGACTTCATCCGCGGCGAGTTCCTGCTGCGCGGCGTCGACGTGAAGACCGCCTACGGCAGCGACCTGCCGCAGGTGCGCGGCGACCGCGTGCAGCTGCAGCAGGTCGTGCTGAACCTCGTGTGCAACGCCTGCGACGCTATGCAGGGCCAGACGCAGCGCCGCGTGGTGACCCTCACGACGGCGCAGAACGCCGAAGGCGGGGTGGAGCTCACCGTGAGCGACACCGGCCCGGGCATTTCCGCCAACCAGATGGAACGCGTGTTCGAGCCGTTCTACACCACCAAGGAAAGCGGCCTCGGCATGGGCCTGGCGATCTGCCGCCGCATCGCCGCCGCGCACGGTGGCACGCTCTCGGTCCAGAGCCGCCCCGGCGAAGGCGCCACCTTCCGTTTCGTGCTGCCCGCTGTGGTTGCTGCCGCCAGCGCCTTGCGTCCGGAAGACGGTTCCAGGCGCTCCATCGCGGCCCCCTGAAACGCAGCGTCCTCAGGCGGGGCCGAACACCGTGCGCCAGTCCCTGCGCATGCTCACGACCTGCAAGCCGAGGGACGCGGCGCGTTCCAGCGCCTCGTCCAGCGGGTTGAGCGCGAAGCCGCTGTCGTAGGCGAACTCGCGCTGGGCGTCGTCGTGGTGCAGCAGCAGCGCCAGCCGCGGCCCCGCGCCCGCCGCCACGTAGCGCAGCATGGCCAGGTCGCGGTCGGCGTTGCCGAAGGCGAGCAGCGGCCGCACGCCGATGTGGCGGGCGATGCTGCGCACCTTCTCCTCGCCTTCCACGTGGCGCTCTTCCTGCGCCAGCTTCACGAGCTGCGCCACGCCGTCGACGTCCTCGATGCGCGTGCGCGCGCAGGTGCCGATCACCTGGTGCGGCGGGATGCCGTAGACCCGGTGCGCGATCGCGCGCACGACGCCCGAATCGCCCGCGGTCACGATGAAGGGCGTGAAGCCGTGCGCGCGCAGGAAGGCGAGCAGTTCGAGCTGCGGCAGGTAGCAGCAACTCGCGAGCGGCCGGCCGAGCCACGGATGCGCCGCCGCCGCCAGCCACGCGGCGCAGCGCTCGGCGAAGTCGTCCAGCGGCAGGCCCGCGTGCACCACCAGCCCGAGCTGCACGATGCCGCGCCAGCCCAGCCCGTGCACGCGCGGCAGGTCCTCGCGCAGGAAGGCACTGAAGGGATGCAGGTCGCGCAAGGTGGGCCGGCGCGCGGCCAGCTGCTCCAGCCGCGTGCCGATGAAGAGCGCGTGCACGGGCAGCGGAAACTCGCAGCACAGCGTGCCGTCGTGCGCGAACACGGCGACGCGTTCGTGCGGCGGCACGTAGTACGGCCCATGCTCGTCGCACACGGCCGCCACCAGCCGCAGCAGCGCGGAGCGCGCTGCGCCGTCGTTCCAGGAAGGCAGGACGGGGGCCTGGAGCATCCGGGCGTGCGGCCGGCCTTCAGATCAGCAGGCCCAGGACCGTCTTGAACACGGTCTCGAAGGGCACGGCCAGCAGCGCCACGGGCACGAAGGGGACGAGCGTGGCGCCGGCGAGCATCAGGATGTTCGTGCGGTCCAGCGGCACGAAGCGCATCTCCTTCACGCGGTCCACCACCTGGTACAGGTCGGTCGCCGCGGAGAAATCGCCGCGATCGAGCACCTCGCGCTCGACGTTGCGCCCGGGCGCGAACCATTCCTGCGCGAAGCGCAGGCCGAAGGAAGTGGAGAGCTGGCCGAACGAGCGCATGCCGCGCCGCCGCTCGGCCGCGAGCCGCGGGGCGAACACGAAGAGCGGCGCGCAGAACAGCACGACGCAGGCCGCCGCCGTGCCCGCCAGCAGGTAGCGCATGCTGGTGAAGGGCAGGCCGTTGTGGAGGACCTGGTTGGCGACGGCCCCCGCGACGATGGCGCCGAAGGCCGCGGCCACGAAGGCGAAGCCGCGCACCGAGTAGCCGAGGAAGCCCATGCCGCCGGCGCGATCCGGGTGCTCGGGCACGATGGGCAGTTCCAGGCGCGCGACGAGGAAGAGGAAGCGCGTCCACAGCAGCAGGCGCCACAGCCAGCCCACGACCAGCACCAGCAGCAGCGGCAGGCTCACCATCGAATACCACCAGCCGGCGGCCGACAGCCGTTCCGGGTTCGCCGTGCTCCGATGCCACAGCGGCAGCTGCGACAGCGACAGCCCGTTGACCATGGTGACCACGAGCACCAGCACGGTGGCCGCCACGGCCAGCTCCAGCAGCGCGCCGTCGCGCAGGCGCCGCGTGGATTCCACGATGCGCGCGAAGCCCTCGCGCGCCGTCGACATCTCGCACATCCAGCCGAAGCGGCCCGCGATGCGGCTCAGCTCGCGCGCGGCGTAGACGTCCGCGAACAGCAGCAGCGGCCCCGCCACCCACGAGCGCGCGAACGCGCCCATGTCGGCGAGGAAGCCGATGCCGTCCGCGCGCGGCAGCAGCGTGCCGTCGATCGCGGTCAGCACGCACAGGGGCGCCCAGGTGAGGAGGACGAACACGATGCAGCGGCGCGCCGTGTGCATGCGGCCCGGCCGCAGCAGGCCCAGCCGTGCCTCCACCAGCATGGGGGGCCCCTCCATGAAGAGGTCCTCCGCCTGCGGCAGCGTCGCGACGGGGCCCTGCGGCACGGCTGCCCCGGTGTCGGCCGCGGCTTCGCGCGCGGTGTTCACGGTCGTCATGGGGAGCGCCACGTCTTGTCCACGGCGGCAGGATCGCAAGGCGGCCCTGCGCGGCCTATTGGACTTTTGTCCAACTGGCCGCGGCACGCGGCCGGGCCGAACATGCCCGGCATGCAAGTCGCCGTGCTCTGGTCCGTCATCGCCGCCCTCGTGCTCGCCGGCGCCGCCGCGCTGCTGCGCCTGTGGCAGCTGCTGCGGGCGGCACGCGAACGCGAGGGCCAGCTCGATCGCCAGCTCGCCCACGCATGCGGCTTCGCGCTGGCGGGTCCCCTCGGCAGCTCCGGCCTGCAGGAACTCGCGCAGGCGCTGGACGCCCTGGGCGAGCGCACCGCCGCTGCGCAGTCGCTCTGCGCGCAGGGGCGGCTCGACGCGCTGCAGGAGGCGCTGCCGGAGCTCGGGGAGCGCACGGCGCAGGCGCGCGAGAACGTGCACGCGCTGCTCGCCCTCCTGCAGCCGCGGGATCGCAGCCGCGAGACCTTCGACGCCAACGACATGGCGGCGGAGGCGGTGCACCTGATCACGCCCGAAGCGAAGCGCCGCGGCATGGAGCTCGTGGTGCTGCCCTGCCCGGGCAGCGCGCTCGTGGCCGGGGAGCGTTCCGAGCTGCACCTGGTGCTGCTGCAGCTCGTGGCCAATGCGCTCGACGCGATGCAGGACACGCCCGCCGCCTTCCGGCGCGTGCTGGTCGCCACGCACGCGAGCCCCGGCGGCGTGGAGCTGCAGGTGAGCGACCGCGGCCACGGCTTCGGCGCGCGCCGGCCCGACACGCTCTTCTCCCCGTACTACACCACGCGCCAGGGCCACATGGGCCTGGGCCTCGCCGTCGCCCGCCGCGTCGTCGAGGCGCACGGCGGCCGCATCGAAGCGCGCAGGCGCGCCGGGGGCGGCGCCGTCTTCACCGTCACCCTGCCCCGCGCGGCCGCGGCGCCCCTCGCGCCGGCTCCCGCCCGGCCCCCTTCCCTCAACCCGTCCTGCGTGGTGCAGCCATGACCGGAACCATCCACATCATCGACGACGACACCGCCGTGCGCGGCGCGCTGCAACGCGTGCTCGCTGCCGCGGGCTATGCGACGAAGTGCTATGCCGCCGCGGGCGACTACCTGCTGCCGCCCCCGGACCCGTCGCCCGGCTGCCTGCTGCTGGACGTGCAGCTCCCCGGCTTCAGCGGCCTCGACCTGCAGGACGCGCTGCCGCGGCATCCGGGCTACGAGCACCCCATCGTGTTCCTGAGCGGCGCCGACGACATCCGCGCGAGCGTGCAGGCCATGCGCGCCGGCGCGCGCGAGTTCCTCACGAAACCGGTCGACCAGGACGTGCTGGTCGCGGCCGTGGCCGATGCCGTGCAGCACGACGTGCGCATGCGCGCGCTGCGCCACGAGACCGAGGTCGCGCGCGCCCGCATCGCAGCGCTGGGCCAGCGCGAGCACCTCGTGCTCGAAGGCATTGCCTCGGGCCGCCTGCACAAGCAGCTCGCCTCCGACCTCGGCGTGAGCGAGCGCACGATCAAGGCCGACCGCGCCCGCATCATGCGCACGCTGGAGGTCGACACGCTGCCCGCGCTGCTCAAGACGCTGCGCCACGCGCAGGACGCGCACCTGTCGCACGCCCACTGAGCCGGAGCCTCCATGCGCCTTGCCCTCGCCACCGCCGCTGCCTCGCTCCTCCTCTCCGCCGCGCCCGCCTTCGCGCAGGCAGACACCGGGGGCCCTGCCATCGAACCCGAAGCGATGGCCGCGCTCACGCGCATGGGCCGCTACCTGCAGACGCTCAAGACCTTCAGCGTCAAGGGCGCCACCAGTTCGGAGGAAGTCCTGCCGCAAGGCCTGAAGGTGCGGTACGACCTGGTTTCCAGCATGGAAGTCTCGCGGCCCGACCACGTGCGCGCCGAGCAGACCAGCGACCGGCGCCACCGCCAGATCGTCTACGACGGCGGCACCTTCAGCGTCTACAGCAAGTCCAGCGGCTACTACGCGCAGGCGCCGGCCACCGGCACCATCCACGAGCTGGGGAAGAAGCTGCAGGCGGACTACGCCGTGGAACTGCCGCTGCTCGACCTCTTCGTGTGGGCCGACGAGAAGGCCGAGAAACCGGCGCTGCAGGTGGCGCGCGTGGTCGGCCTGTCCACCATCCGCGGCGTCGCCTGCGACCAGTACGCGTTCCGCCAGGGCGACCGCGACTGGCAGGTGTGGATCCAGCGCGGCGCGCAGCCGCTGCCGCGCCGCATCGTGGTGACGGCCACGGCCAACCCGGCGCGCCCGCAGGCGATGGCCGACTACGACTGGACGCTCAACCCGCCGCTGGCCGCCGGCACCTTCAAGTTCACGCCGCCGCCGGGGGCCGTCTCGGTGCCCCTGCAGCGCGTGAAGGAGATCGCCGTGCCGAAGCGATGAGAACCAGGAAGGAAACCCCATGATCGCAAGAAGACTCCTCCTCCTCGCCGGCGCCGCCACCGCGGTCGCCGGCTGCGCCACGAAGCCCGACGCCGCGCAGGCGGCCGCCAGGCGCAGCGACATCGACCGCCAGGTCGACGCCGCGCTGGCCGACCTCTACGCCAATGCGCCCGGCGCGCGAGCGGTCGCCGCCAACGCTCAGGCCATGCTCGTCTTCCCCGAAGTGTTCACCGCCGGCTTCCTGGTCGGCGGCTCGCACGGCTACGGCGCCCTGCGCCGCGGCAACACCAGCACCGGCTACTACTCGCTGAACAGCGGCTCCGTGGGCCTGCTGGCCGGCGCGCAGACGCGCACCATGTTCATCTTCTTCATGACGCAGGACGCGCTGAACCGCTTCCTGCAAAGCGACGGATGGACGGTGGGCGGCGATGCGTCCGTGGTGCTGGTCGACGCGGGCGGCATGGCGCGCCTCGACAAGGGCAACAGCCCGGCGATCCTCGGCCTGGTGCGCAACCAGCAGGGCTTCATGGCCAACGTCAGCCTGGACGGCACCAAGATCGGCCGCCTGCAGATCTGAGCGCGGCGGGTGGACCGCCGCGTCGTTCCCCTTCGCGCCTTCCTGTGCATCGCGGCCCTCGCGGTGCTGCCGCTCGCCGCCACCGCGCAGGCGCCGGCCGCGCCTGCGGCCACGAGCGACCGGCCCAAGGTGTGCCTCGTGCTCTCCGGCGGCGGCGCGCGCGGCGCCGCCCACGTCGGCGTGCTCAAGGTGCTGGAGGAAATGCGCGTGCCCGTCGACTGCATCGTCGGCACGAGCATGGGCTCCATCGTCGGGGCGGCCTATGCCTCGGGCGCCACCGTGCAGGAGATGGAGGAGGTGCTGCGCCGGCTGAACACGCGCCTGCTGTTCAAGGAGCTGCCGCCCCGCGAGGAACGCGCGGTGCGCCTCAAGCGCGACGACGCGCGCAACCTGGCCGCGCCGGAGATCGGCCTGGGCAGCGACGGGCTGCTGCTGCCCAAGGGCCTGGTCTCCGGCGTGCAGCTCGAAGCGGTGCTGCGCGAGCTGAGCAAGACGCGCGGCTTCCGCAATTTCGACCACCTGCCCATCCCGTTCCGCGCGGTCGCCACCGACCTGGCGAGCGGCAAGGCCGTCGTGCTGCGCGAGGGCGAGCTCGCCACCGCGATGCGCGCCAGCATGTCCGTGCCCGGCGCGATCGAGCCACTGAAGGTGGGCGGACGGCTGCTGGTGGACGGCGGCCTCACGAACAACCTGCCGGTGGACGTGGCGCGCGCGATGGGCGCGCAGGTCGTCATCGCCGTGAACCTGGGCACCCCGCTGCTGAAGCCCGAGCAGCTCGACTCCATCCTGGGCGTCACCGCGCAGATGGTGAACATCCTGACGGAGCAGAACGTCCAGGCCTCGCTCGCCAGCCTGCAGCCCACGGACATCCTGATCCTGCCGGACCTGCAGGGCTTCTCGGCGAGCGACTTCGACCGCCTGCCCGATGCCGTGGGACCGGGCGAGGCCGCCACCCGCGCCGTGGCTTCGCAGCTCGCGCCGCTGGCGATGGCGCCGCTGGCCTATGCCCGCTGGAGCGGCCGCCGCCAGGCCGTGCCGTCGCAGGAAGCCCTGGTGGTCGACGAGATCCGCTTCAACGCGATGCAGCGCGTGAACCCGGAGATCGCGCGCCACTCGCTCGAGACGCGCGAAGGCGCGGCGATCGACCAGAAGGTGCTGGACCGCGACATGCAGCGCCTCTTCGGCACGGGCGACTTCGAGCACGTGAGCTACTCGCTGCTGGAGGAGCCGGGCAAGCGCATCCTGAACGTCGATGCGGTGGAAAAGAGCTGGGGGCCGAACTACCTGCGCTTCGGCCTCGGCCTCTCCAGCGACTTCAGCGGCGACGCCTACTTCAACCTCCTGGGCAGCTACCGCCGGACCTGGCTGAACGCGCTGGGGGCGGAGTGGCGCATCGACGCCCAGCTGGGCCGCAGCAGCCGGCTCTCGACGGAGTTCTACCAGCCGCTGCAGCGCGGCCCCGGCCTGTTCGTCTCGCCGCACGCCGCGATCGAGCGCCGCAGCACCGACGTGTTCCGCGGCGACCAGCGCATCGCGATCTTCGACGGCCGCGAGTCGGTCGTCGGCATCGACCTCGGCGCGCAGCTGACGCGCTACGGAGAGGTGCGCCTGGGCGTCGAGGGCTCGCGGCACCGCAGTTCGGTGGACACGGGCCCGGCGGTCATCGACACCTCGCGCGGCCACCTGGACAGCACGCGCTTCACGGTGCGTGCCTTGCTCGACCAGCTGGACAGCCTGAATTTCCCGCGGGCGGGGTATGCGGCCAGCTTCGATTTCGCCAGCGCCCGCAAGTCGCTCGGCAGCGACGCGAACTACGCGCGGCTGGAGGCCTCGGGCAGCTACGTGCACTCCGTCGGCGAGCACACGTTCAGCTTCAGCGCGAAGCTGGGGCGCCGCGTGGGCAGCGACCCGCTGCCGCCGCCGGAGATGTTCCAGTGGGGCGGCTTCCTGCAGGTGTCGGGCCTGCCCACGGGAGCGCTGATCGGCGAGGACCTGCGCTTCGCGCGCGTCGTCTACTACAACCGCGTGCAGCGCTGGAGCCTGCTGGACGGCGTGTATGCCGGCGCCTCGCTGGAGATCGGCCGCATGAACCGCTCGCTGCTGCCCGGCAACGACCTCGGCACGCTGCGCGCGGGCGCCTTGCTGCTGGGAGTGGACACGCCGATCGGTCCCTTGTACCTGGGCTACGGCCGCGCGAGCAAGGGCTACGACAGCTTCTACGTGTTCCTCGGCCGGCCCTGAGCCCCGGGCACGCCGAAGGCTTCGGCGGCGGCCGCGAGCAGGTCCGCGGGATGCAGCATGGCCTCGCGCGCGCGGCGTGCGGTGTCGTCCTGGAGCAGCACCGGGCGCAGGCGCCGCTCGCGGGCGAGCGCCTCGAAGACGGGCTGCAGTTGCTCCGGTGCCGGCTGCGTGCCTTGCGCGAGCTCGCGCGCGAAGGCGATGCACGCGCGCTCCTGCAGCAGCAGGGCGCGGGCGGCCGCGGAAAGCAGCGGCACGCGCTGTTCCTCCACGCAGCACGCGTAGAACACCTGCGGGGGAATGGCACCATCGCGCGGAGCGAGTGCGCGCAAGGAGGCGCCGTGCACGCGCAAGCGCTCGGTGCCGGCGGCGAAGAGGACGTCTTCGTCCGGTGCCGCCTGCGCGAGGTGCGCCAGTCCCCCCAGGAGGCGCGGCCAGTCGCTCGCGGCGGCCGCAGGCGCTGCCTTGCATTCGGCGAGGAGCAGGAGCTCGCAGGCGCCCGCCGCATCGTCCCGCAGCAGGGCGACGTCCCATTCGTCCTTGGCACCGTGCGGCGCGGGCGGGAAGCCGCCGGCGGGGCGCAGCCCTTGCGCGGCACGATGGCGGCGCGCATGCGGTGCGTCCATCCAGCCCGCGATCGTGGCGAACGCCTGCAACACCTGCGCCTCGACGGCGTCGCCCGCACGCGCCGCTTCGCGCCCGCGCTGCGCGGCGGCTTCCGTGCCCGCCAGCGGCCCTTGCGCGGCGAGCAGTGCGAGGTAGCGCTGCACGGCAGGCGCCTGGCGCAGGCCGGCTGCACGCAGCAGGCGGGCGAGCGCCGGGTCGGCGAGGACCGTGGCGAGCTGGGCGCGCAGTGCATCGTCCGCATCGCCGCCTGCGAGCGATCGCGCCTGCGTGCGCAAGGCCTGCCACTCGCCTGCGCGCGCCAGCGCGTGCAAGGCTGCGAGCCCCTCTCCCGGCGCATCCGGCGCACGCCCGCGCAGCTTGCCCGGGTGCGCGAACGCGTCGACGAGCGAAGCCACGCGCCTGCGGTCGGCGGCTTCGCCTGCCGCGAGTTCCACGAACGTGGCCACCTGTGCGTCCTGCTCGCGCAGCACCAGCGCCTGGAAGGCCGCGTCGCCGGCCAGGGCCTGCGTGACGAGCCGCGCGAGCGAGCGCGTGAACAGCTCGCGCTCCTGCGTTGCCGCGTTTCCCATGCGTACCGCTTCGATCGCGAAGGCGAGGGCGGCGTCGGTGCCGGCGGCCGCGGCGGCGTCCGCATCCGCCGGCAGCGGCGGCATGCGGTAGCGGCGCGCGGCGCGCTCCAGTGCGCGGGCGAGGACTTCCTCCGGGCTCACTGCGCGGGCGGCGCGGGGCTGGCCGCGGATCGCTCGCGCTGCACGCGCTCGGTGACGTCGCGCGCGATCGCGACGGATCCCACGACCGCGCCCGCGTCGTCGCGCACCACGGCGAAGGTCATCTCGACGTAGATCCTGCCGCCGTCCTTGCGCACGGCGCGCGTCACGGCGGGACGACCCGCGAGCCGCGTGCGGCCGGACGCCATCGCGGCGTCGTAGCCTTTCCAGTGCGCCGCGCGCAGGTGTTCCGGGATGATGAGGTCCAGGCTCCGGCCGATGGCCTCTTCGGCCGAATGGCCGAAGAGCGCCGCCGCCGCCGCGTTCCAGCGCGCGATGTTGCCGTCGCGGCCCGCGTAGATGACCGCATCGGTGGTCTGTTCGAGGATCCAGTCCGCCAGTCCGTTCACGTCGCCCTCCTCTCGTTCGCCCGCAGCCACTGCCGCACGAGCCCCGCGGCGGTGAGCAGCCAGGCCGCCACCGCGAGGAAGAAGAACCCGCGCGCCACCGGCAGGAGGAAGCGCACGCCCAGCGCCTGCGCCATCTGCTGCGTCGCGGCCGAATACATGCCGAGCGGGAACACCACGCCCCAGTAGCCCACTTCGTAGCGCAGGGGATAGCGGCGGTGCACGTAGCGCCACAGCGCCAGGCCCGCGAGCAGCGGGATCCACCAGGTGCCGACCGCCCAGTACAGCACGGTGCCGCCCTGCAGCACCGGCAGCAGCGAGGAGAGGAAAGGCGCGCCCGGTGCGTTCAGCACCAGCTGCGCGCCGGCCAGCGCCGAGATCGCCATCGCCCCCATGTTGATCCAGGAGGTGGGCGCCAGGTCCTCGGGGCCGAAGCGGAAGAAGGCGAGGCGGTAGAAGATCAGCGAGATCAGCCACACGTACACCATGCCGCCGCAGAACCACATGGCGAGCGCGAGGAAATTCAGCATCAGGCGCGCGGGCTGCTGCGCGTGCGCGGCGAGGAGCACGGCCAGGATGGCAATCGATTGCATGGCTACGACGACGAGCAGCCAGGCGCCGCTGATCGCGTCCGCGAGCGCAGGCTTGTCGCGCTGCAGCGTGAGCGCGATGAGGATGCCGTAGGTGAGGACGAGCCACAGCGCGAGCGCGAGGGCGCAGAGGAGTGCGCTGGCCTGGACGGGCAGGCCGAGCACCAGCCACAGGCTGCCGAGCACGGACGTGCCGGCGACGGTGGTGAGGAAGCCGGGTGCGCGCTGGTGGCTGCGCAGGTCCGCCAGCAGGTGCTCGCGGTGCCAGAGCAGGCGGCCCGTGCTCATCGCGGCGAGGGCCAGCCACGCCACCAGGGCAATGGCGAGCAGCACCTCGCCGAGGACGTCGTAGCCTTGCTGCTGGGCATCCACGCCGATCACGCCGGTCGCCATGACGATGGCGAAATTGGCGGGCGAGAGCCCGGCGACGGGCGCGGCGAAAGTCCTGGCGGCGCGCATCGGGCAACTATAGGCCCGATCCGCGCGCGTGCCGCTCAGTGCAGTGGCGGGGCCGCGAGGCCGAGGCGGCGGCGCAGGCTGTCCTCGTACTCCCAGTCGGCGGCGCAGTCGCTGTCGCAGAACAGGCGATCGGCGATGCCTTCCTCGTTGCCGCAGTGGTGGCAGGCGCCCACGGCGCGCAAGGCGCCGCCACGCGAACGCTGCGCGGCGAGCGCATGCGTCAGGTGGCGCTGCTCGGAATCGAATGCGAGATCTGCTTCGTCGGCCATGGAATGCTCCCTGTCACTGCCCCGCATTCTTCGGGCGGCGGCGGCGGCGCGTGCTGCCCGGGCGGCCCATGTTGCTGTAGGACGCCTTTAGCCCTTCCGGACGGCTGGGGCGCCACGCGCATACGCCGAAAGGATGAAAGGGCCGCGCCGGGCGTTGCGCGGACGCGCCGCCGCCCCGCGGGCGAGGGCTGTTTCGGATGCCATGGCCGCGCTGCCCGCGCAGAATGGCGGCACACGCGGACGACATGGTTTTGGACGAACACAAGGAATTCCGGCCGGGAGACACGGTGCGCCTGCTGCGCGGCAGCCCGGCGCACCTCATGACCGTGCGCGCCGCTTCGGCCACCACCGTCCTGTGCGCATCCGTCGGCCCGGACGGCCGCACCCAGAACGAACCGTATCCGCCGGAGGACCTGGAACTGGTGGCCCGGGAGGGCCGCTAGCAGCGCCAGGCCCGGCCGCTCACTCCATCCTGATGTTGCCCGCCTTGATCACGCGGGCCCACTTCTCCACCTCGGACTTCTGGAAGGCCGCGAGCTCCGCGGGCGACATGCCGCCCGGCTCGATGCCTTGCGCGACCAGCTTCGCCTTGATCTCCGGGTCGTTGACGGCCTTGATCATCTCGCCGGCCAGCTTGTCCACCACGGGCTTCGGCACGCCGGCGGGCGCGAAGATCGCCTGCCACGACACGATGTCGAAGCCGGGCAGCACCTCGGCGATCGCCGGCACCTCCGGCAGGCTGGAGGAGCGCTTCGCCGAGGTCACGCCCAGCGCGCGCAGCTTGCCGGCCTGGATGTGCGGCAGCGCCGGCGCGAGGTTCTCGAAGATGATGTCCGCGCCCTGGCCGGACATCAGCGCGGTGAGCGACTCGGCGCTGCTCTTGTAGGGCACGTGCACCATCTTGCCGCCCGTGAGCTGCTCGAAGAACACGCCCGAGAGGTGCTGCGACGTGCCGTTGCCGGACGACGCGAAGTTGATCGTGCCCGGCTTCGCCTTCGCCGCGGCGATCACGTCCTGCACGCTCCTGTACGGGCTGTCGGCCCGCACGACGAGGATGTTCGGCATGGAGCCGATCATGGTGATCGGCGTGAAGTTCTTGACGGGGTCGTAAGGCAGCTTGGGATACAGGCTCACGTTGATCGCGTGCGAGCTGATCGTGCCGCCCTGGATGGTGTAGCCGTCCGGTGCCGCCTTCGCGGTGAAGTCCGAGCCCATGCCGCCGCCCGCGCCCGGCTTGTTCTCGATCACGAAGCTGGTGCCCAGCGCGGGCCCGGCCTTCTGCGTCACCAGGCGCGCGAGCACGTCGGTGGTGCCGCCGGCGCCGAAGGGGACGATGTAGGTGATCGGCTTGGCCGGCCACTGGGCCTGCGCGTGGACGGCGGTGCCGGCGGCGAGCAGCGTGGCGAAGGCGCCCAGCAGGATGCGACGGTGCATGGAATGTCTCCTTTGTTCGTAATGCCACCCCGCGCGGCGGGGCCGGTCCATGCTAGCGAAGGAGACGCGGATCGTGTGTGCTCGTTAGCCCGTGTCGCGCTCGAGGCGCCACATCTGGTACTTCACGCCCGCCACGGCGCCGGAGACCATCGCCGCGGCGGCGACGAGGCTGGTGAGGCTCAAGGTGGAGAGGCCCGTCACGCCTTGCCCGATGCTGCAGCCGAGCGCGGTTACGCCGCCGATGCCCATGAACACGCCGCCGGCGAGGTGGTGGCCGAGGTCGGGCGTGTTGGCGAAGCCTTCCCAGCGGAAGCGGCGGCGTGCGAGCGCCACGACGGCCGAACCGGCAACGACGCCCAGCACCGACACGATGCCGACCGTGAGGCGCTTGCTCGCGTCGCTGAAGAAGATCAACCAGTCGAGGGCGAACGCGGTCGGCGACACGAAGCTGAGGCCTTCGGCGCGGCGCGAATTGGTCGCGAGCCAGGCTTCTTCCAGCGTCTCGGGATGCTCCGCGAGGTGGCCGAGCGAGCCCGTCACCCACCACATGGCGAGCACCAGCGCGCCGACGCCCGCCCCGGCGAGCAGGTTGTGCGGCCGGCGCGCCTCGCGCGTGGCGAGCGCGAAGGCGAGCAGCGCGCCGCCCACCAGTGCCGCCCCCGCGAGGGCGGCACCCGTCGATCCCATGCCCGTCGCGCGCGCGAGCAGCGTCGCGAGGTCCGCGTTCGCCCCGAAGTCCACGGCGACGCGGTCGACCGTGTTCACGCGCCAGACCGCCGTGAGGCCGCGCAGCGTGGCGAATGCCGCGATCGCAGCCACGAGCACCACGACGAGCGACTTGAGGCTGCCTCCGCCCACGCGCACCAGCGTCTTGCTGACGCAGCCCGAGGACAGCACCATGCCGAAGCCGAACAATGCGCCGCCGAACAGCGCCGAGAGCCACAGCCAGCGCGTCGAGGCATAGAGCGTCTGCGGCGGCAAGAGGATGCCGCCCGCGGCGAGCGCGGCGAAGCCGAAGGTGGCGACGGCAGCGGCCAGCGCCCACTGGCGCAGGCGCGTGTACTCGCCCATCGCGACGGCATCGCTCACGGCGCCCATCGTGCAGAAGCCGGTGCGCTGCACCAGCGCGCCGAAGGCGAAGGCGACGCCGAACGCCGCCCACAGCACCTGCTGGTTCAGGGCTTGGAGCTCGGCGGGGGTCATGCGGGGATTCTAGGAGCGACGGCGAGGGCCGCGAAAAAGGCGGACAGCCGAACGCAGAGGTCGCAGAGGTCGCAGAGGTCGCAGAGGATTCGCAGAGGTCGCAGAGGAAATCCTTCTAGGTCTTTCCTTGTCTTCTCTGCGACCTCTGCGTCATCTTTGCGACCTCTGCGTTCGGCTGTCCGTTCCCGCTCCCTTCGGCCCGCCCCCCGCCGCCGCGTCACCCCTCGGCCAACCCCGGATTCGGCACCGCGCCCGCGAGCTTCGGCACGTTGACCTTGCGCGCCGTGACCTTGCCGCCGCGCGCCTTCAGCCATTGCTCGACGAGTTCCCACACGGGCTTGTTGCCCGCCTTGGCAGCGTCTTCGGCGACCGGCGCCCAGCCCGCGACCTTGTAGTTGCGCGAGGCTTCGATGGGCTTGCCGCCCAGGCGCATGTCGGTGATGCGGCGGCCCATCGCGGCCGTGGGATCGATCGTGTACTGCAGCCCGCCCACGCGCACCATGTCGCCGCCCTGCTGGTAGTACGGGTCGGGGTTGAACAGGTTGTCGGCCACGTCTTCCAGGATGGTCTTGAGCATCTCGCCGCTGATGGGCGCGACCGTGGCGTACGAGTACGTCGTGGCCGTCATGTCCATCAGCCACTCGCGCGTGAGCGCCTGCCCCGGCAGCAGCGAAGTGCCCCAGCGGAAGCCGGGCGAGAACGCGATCTCGGCGCCCTGCACGTCCATCAGCGCGTCCAGCAGCAGCTGGTCGCCCGAGCCGTTGAAGTTGCCGCGACGGTACAGCGTGCCTTCGGTCACCGCGAGCTGCTCGGCGAGCTTCGCCTCGTAGGGCGCGCGGATCTTCGTGATGAGCGACTGCATCTGCGCATCGGCCGGCAGCATGTTCGCGAACACGGGCAGCAGGCGGTAGCGGAAGTCCGCGACCTTGCCGCCCTTCACGTCGAAGTCCAGCACGCCGAGGAACTTGCCGTTGGAGCCGGCGTTGGTGACGATGGTCTTGCCACCCTTGTTCTCCACCAGCGTGGCGACGGGCATGCCGTCGTGCGTGTGGCCGCCGAGGATGGCATCGACGCCGGTCACGCGGCTCGCCATCTTGAGGTCCACGTCCATGCCGTTGTGGCTCAGGACGACGACCACCTTCGCGCCCTTGGCGCGCGCCTCGTCCACCTGCTTCTGCAGGTTCTCGTCCTGGATGCCGAACTCCCAGTCGGCGACGAAATAGCGCGGGTTCGCGATCGGGGTGTACGGGAAGGCCTGGCCGATGATGGCGACGGGCACGCCATTCATCTCGCGGATCACGTAGGGCTTGAAGACGGGGTCACCGAAGTCCGTCGTCTTGACGTTCTGCGCGACGAAGTCGACCTTGCCGGCGAAGTCCTTCTCGACGATCTCCTTCACGCGGTCCATGCCCAGCGTGAACTCCCAGTGGCCCGTCATGATGTCCACGCCGAGCAGCTTGGCGGCGTCGACCATGTCCTGGCCCTTCGTCCACAACGCGGTGGCGGAGCCCTGCCAAGTGTCGCCGCCATCGAGCAGCAGCGCGCCGGGGCGGCTCGCCTTCATGCGCTTGACGAGCGTCGCGAGGTGCGCGAAGCCGCCCACCTTGCCGTAGCGGCGCGCCGCCGTCTCGAAGTCGAGGTACGTGAGCGCATGCGCTTCCGCCGAGCCCGCAGGCACCTTCGCCGCCTTCAGCAGCTGCTCGCCGACCAGGTGCGGCAGCCGGCCGTGCATGCCGGCGACACCGAGGTTCACGCTCGGCTCGCGGAAGTAGACGGGGTTCAGCTGCGCATGGCAGTCCGTCATGTGCAGGAAGGACACGTTGCCGAAGCGCGGCACGTCGTACAGCGCGTTCGCCGCCACCTGGGCATCGGCGTTCGCCCAGCGTCCCAGGCCCATGCCGGCGACCGAGGCCGCGCCCATCACCTGCAGGAACTCGCGCTTGGACAGGTTCATGATTCCGTGTCGACTGATATTTGAAGGAAAAAAAGGCCCGGGTCGCGCCCGGGCCCGTGGTGCGGCGGGCCGCGCCTTACTTGTTGACGGGCGAGGCCGGGTCCAGCAGCAGCGCCATGATGTGGCGCACCTGCGTCTCGGTCAGGTTGCCCATGTGGCCGGAGCGCGGCATGTTGGAGCAGGCGTTGTACGCCTTCGCGTTCCAGATCTTGCCCCAGGTGTATTCCACGATCGGCTTCGCCGCGGCGCTGTTCGGGTCGCTCACGCCGCGCAGCTTGCCGTAGTGGTAGAGGCTGGGGCCGATGGTGCCGAAGGAGATCTCCTCCTTGGAGATCTGGTGGCAGTTGTAGCAGTTGCCGCCGTTGGCCGCGTTCGCGCCATCGGTCCAGGTCTGGCCGCGGCCGCTCTGCGCGATCTGCTCGCCCTGCTTCCAGTCGCCGAGGAACTTGCCGTCGCTCGGCCACTTGATCGTCTTCAGGTTCGCTTCCTCGATGCGCTTGGCGACTTCGGGAGCGAGCGGCTTGCCGGCGGCGTCGGCCGCGCTGCAAAGCTGCAGCGTCTCGTCGGTCTGCGTCACGCGCTCGACCTTCGCGATGCCTTCGCTGCGGAAGCCGGTGCGCACCATCTCCTGCGTCAGCTTGTCGGCGTCGATGCCGCCCATGGGGAGGGAGTTGCAGCCCACGACGGCGGCTGCGAGCGCCAGCGCGCCCAGGGTCCAGAGGGTCTTCTTCATCCTGCGGTCCTCTTCAGCGCTTGATCGACGGCGCGGACGACTTGGCGCCGTGCGCGTTCACGCCCAGGTAGGTGGAGATCGCGGTGAGCGCGTCGGCGCCGAACTCCGGATACGGGAAGCGCTGCTGGCGCAGGCAGTCGTTCAGGCGCAGCTGCATGCTCCACATCTGCCCGTTCGACACGCGGTAGGCGGGCCAGGCCGCGAAGCCGACGCCGTCGCCCGGGTTCTTGGTGAGGTTCGGCAGGTCCTGCAGGCGGATGCGCTTGCCGTCCTCGCCGTGGCAGGAGGCGCACGCGAAGTCGTGCGTGCCGCCGCGCATGAAGAACAGGCGCTTGCCGGCCTCGTAGAAGGCCTTCTCCTGCGGGTGCGACTGCGGCACGGCGAAGGGCATGTCGCGCGACGCCGCCGCGACGTACGTGGCGAGCGCCGTGACGTTGGCCATCTCGCCCTTGCCGAACGGCGTCTTCGCGATTTCCGCGCCGTTGAAGCCCTGCAGGCGTTCCATGCAGGTGACGAGGCGCGTCTCGAGGTCCTGCACCTTGCCCGTGTCCGCGAAGTAGCGGGGCAACTCGACGAACGCGCCCTTCACGACGCCCGGGCCCTTGCCCAGGTCGCACGCTTCGAGCGAGGCGTTCTTCGGGCCGCGCTTCTTCTTCCACAGCTCCTCGCCCTTCATCTCGAAGAGGTCCGCGGGGTTGCCGTCGGCGAGCATGGCACGGTATTCGTCGATGGCCTGCGTGGCGCTCTTCTGCGCGGCCGCACCACCGGCGGCCAGCGCGAGCGCCACCGCGGCGAGGCTGGGGATCATGCGCATCGGGGTCTCCTTCTCTCTCGTTCTGTACTGCCTGGCGCGCGCAGCGTGGTCAGCTGACGGTGGCTTCGTCGGTGCGGGTGTCGCCGCGGTTGTCCTTCCACGTGACCGCCACCTTGTCGCCGGCCTTGGCACCCTTGATGGTGAACTGCAGGAAGGGGTTCTTCGCGACGGCGGGGCCCCACTCGGCGGACAGCACCGGCTTGCCGTTGTGGGTGGCCGTGACTTCGCTGATGTGCCAGGCGGGGATGACCTTGCCGCTCGCGTCCTTGCGCTGGCCGGTTTCCATCTCGTGGCTCATGAGGACGCGGACGACGGCCTTGTCGCCTTGCGCCTGGGCGCGGATGCGCATCGGATCTGCCATGGGAATCTCCTGTGTTCTCTTCGATCAGCCGCCGCAGCCGCCGAGGGTGACCTTGACTTCCTTCTTCGCGAAGAAGGCCTTGTTGTCCTTGGTGATGGCGACCGCGTACACGTCGGAGGTCTGGCCCATCTTGGCGCGCGTGGAGAAGTTCGGCTCCACCGCGTCGGACACGTCGAACTTGGCGACCAGCGCGCTGGGGTTCTTCTCCACCAGCACCAGCAGGTGCTTCAGGTTGGGCAGCGACGAGGCCACGGCCATCGGCACCACGGCGCCGTTCTCGGCGATGTCGGGAGCCGTCAGCGTGACGTCCTTGCTCTCGGCGGGCGCGGCGCCGCCATAGGCCTTCACGGCATCGGCGATGCTCTTGGCGTCGAACGCCGTCTTGTTGAAGGCGAACGCGAACTGCGGGAACAGTCCGGTGGCGCCCAGCAGGCCGGCGACCGCCAGCGACTGGCGCAGGGTCTCACGTCGATTCTGCATTGCTGCTCTCCAGATGATAGTTAAGCCGATGCTAATTTGTTCGGCGGGGGTCTCGATTAGGGGATATCCCTCTCAGGGCGCGGCGCCGCCGGCCAGCCATTGCGCGATGCGACCTGCGTCGTCCGCGGAAATCGTCTGCGGCGGCATCGGGATCTGGCCCCAGGTGCCGGAACCGCCAGTGCGGATTTTGCCTGCAATGTAGTCGGTCTTTCCGGCATGCTTTTTCGCTACGTCGTTCCAGCTCGGTCCCACCAGCTTGCGGTCGGGCGCGTGGCAGGCGGTGCAGCTGTTCTTCTGCAACAGGTCCACCGGCATCTGCGACGGCCCCGCGGCGGCGACCTTCGTCGCGGCGGAGGGTGCCATGCCCTGCGCAGGGGCTCCCCCCTCGGCGCGGGTGGTATCCACGCCACGCTGCGCGCCCACGAGCCGGTTCTGCTCCGCGAGGTTGCCGTGCGCGTTGCGCGCGAAGGCGGGCAGCTGCGAGGTGAGCTTGCCTTCCACGGGGCAGTCCTTCATGCAGGCCTGTGCCAGCACGTCGGGCTTCGCGGCGCCGGCAGGTTGCCTGCCCGGCCACATCGCGTGCGCGGTCGTCATGCCGTTCCGGTTCGGCATGCGCTTCTGCACCTGGTCGATGTTCGCGTCGCTCAGGACGAAGTCGTCCGGCACGATGCGACCGAGGTTCAACATGTACGCCGTCACGGCGTAGACCTCGTCCACCGACAGCGACTTGGGCTGGTTCCAGGGCATCGCGCGGTTGATGTAGTCCCACAAGGTCGAGACGGTGGAGACCTTCATCAGCGTGGTGCGGCCCGGATAGTCGTTGCGCGTGAGGTTCGCGACGCGGCCGGTCCTGATGTCCTCCTCGGTCGTGCCGCCCACGAGCGGGTTGAACACCTCGTTGGATTCGCCGAACACGCCGTGGCAGCTCGCGCAGCGCGCCTCCCACACGTCCTGGCCCTTGGCGACGGAGCCGGAGCCCTTGGGCAGGCCCTGGAAGTCCGGGCGCACGTCGATGTCCCAGGCCTTCACTTCCGCCGGCGTGGCGGCGCGGCCGATGCCGGGGAAGCGCTCCTGCGCCTGCGCACCGATCGCGGCGAGCACGAGGACGGCGGCGAGCAGGGGCTTACGAGACATGGACATTCTTCACCTCCCCGCTCTCGGTCACCAGCCACGACTGGATGGCGTTGTTGTGATAGATCGAGCGCGTGCCGCGCACGCCGCGCAGCTGGCGCTGCGTGGGCTGCACGTAGCCGGTCTCGTCGGTCGCGCGGCTCTGGATGATCGTGGGCTTGCCGTCCCACACCCAGTCGAGGCTGAAGCGCGTGAGGCACTTGCTCATGACGGGGTCCTGCAGGCGTGCCTGGCGCCAGTTGCGGCCGCCGTCGACGGACACGTCCACCTTGCGCACCTTGCCGCGGCCCGACCACGCGAGGCCGGTGATGTTGTAGAAGCCCTTGTCCAGCAGCACCTGGCCGCCCGAGGGCGTGGTCACCACGCTCTTGCACTCCTGGATGCTGGTGTACTGGCGGTGCTTGCCATCGGGCATCAGGTCCACGTAGTGCACGGTCTCGTCCTTCGTGGCCCAGGGCTGGTCGCCCACTTCCACGCGACGCAGGTACTTCACCCAGCTCACGCCCTGGACGCCCGGCACGACCAGGCGCAGCGGATAGCCGTTCTCCGGGCGCAGCATCTCGCCGTTCTGGCCGTACGCGAGGAGCACCTCGCCCGACTCGATCAGCTCCATCGGGATGGTGCGCGTCATCGAGGAGCCGTCCGCGCCCTCGGCAAGCAGGAAGCGGCCCTTCTTCAGGTCCGCGCCCACCATCTGCAGCACCGTGATCAGCGGCACGCCGGTGAACTCGCTGCACGAGAGCATGCCGTGCGTGTACTGGCAGGTCGGCACGGCGACGTTGCCCCACTCCATGCCGGTGTTGGCGCCGCACTCGATGAAGTGGAAGCGCGACACCGCCGGCAGGCGCATCAGTTCGTCCATGGTGAACACCTTGGGCGTCTTCACCAGGCCGTTGACCATGAAGCGGTGCTTCGAGGGATCGATGTCCCACCAGCCCTGGTGGTGGCGCTCGAAGTGCAGGCCGCTCGGCGTGACGATGCCGAACAGCGACTGCAGCGGCGCGAAGGAGACCGAGGCCTGCGCGGTCTGCGTGAGCCCCGGACTCTGGCGGCGCTGGACGTTGCGCTCGTACTTCGAGGGCTTGCCGTAGCCGTCGGTCACGACGGCCTGGCCCAGGCCCTTCGAGTGTTCCGGCAGCTCCAGGATGTTCGGGTCGCCGTCGGCCGGCGCCGTGGCCGCACGCGCGCCGGCGGTGGCGGTGGCGAGGCCCGCGGCGGCGGCCGCGAAGGCGCCGCGCAGGAAATCGCGCCGGCCTTCCTTGGCCTCCGCGAAGACCTGCTTCACGCCGGCGGGATCGATGAAGTGTTCCGGTGCCTTGAGGAGGCGTCCGGCGGCTGGTGGGATGGTCAAGTCGGCTCCCGCATCGAACTGCATTGTTCGCCGGAGTCTAATATAAGAAATCGCTGATTTAAAGGAATGCGCCGCTCGGGGAAATCCCTAGGCGGCGGCGCGATTGGCCGCATCCACCCGCTGCTGCAGGTACGCGCCATAGAAGTCGACGGAAGCGACGCCGGTGAGGCGCTGCGCCACCTCGCGTCCGCCGCGGCCGAGCAAGAGCACCGTCGGCGCGACACGGATGCGCAGCGCCTGCGCGAGCTGCGCGGGGCTCGTCGCCGCGCCGTCGAAACCCGCGATGCCGCCGCGGTCCTGCAGGTCGAGCTCGATGACGGGCTGCCCTTCCGCGAGCAGCGGGACGAGATAGGACTCGCGCACCAGCTTGCACCAGGGACAGCCGGGCAGGCTCACGAGCACCACCAGCGCGCGCCGGCGCGCGAGGGCAGCCTCCAGGGTCGAAGCGAGAGAGCCTGGCCGGGGCAGCAGCGGCTGCGCCGCGCGCACGCGGGGAAGCGCCGCCGCGAAGGCGGCGGCTGCCAGCAGGTCGCGGCGCGGGATGCCCTTCACTTCAGCTGCCTCTCCATGAGCAGGTAGGTGTTGTACGCGTTCATGCGGTTGGCCGCCTTGAACAGCGGCAGGTGCTCGAAGCGGGACCAGTCCGCGCGCGCATACGCATCCTCGAACGGCTCCATGTCGCGCGCCGCGGTGCCCATCGCCTCGCGCAGGTACACGAGGTAGTCGCGGGTGAGCTCCAGGTCCTCGCGCGCCGTGGTGGACATGGCGCCGTGGCCGGGCACGACGATGCGCGCATCCATCTTCAGCAGCTCGTCGAGCGCGGCGATCCAGTGGCGGCTGTCCGCCTGCCCCACGTAAGGGATGCGCCCGCGGAACACGAGGTCGCCGGCGAACAGCACGCGCTCCGACGGCAGCAGCACCACCTGGTCCTCCGGCGTGTGCGCGGGCCCGACGGGGCGCAGCAGCAGGCGCACGCCGCCCACCACCAGCTCGCCAGGGCCGTCGAGCCACTGGTCGGGCACGACCAGCTCCGTCTTGTCGTCGATCCACGGCGCGAGATCCACGCGCGACGCGGCCAGCCGCGAGGAAGCGGTCTCGGAGTTCAGGTACTCCAGCGCGCCGCGCTGCGCGACGATCTTCGCGCCCCGCTTGCGGAATTCCTGCAGGCCGTACACGTGGTCGGCGTGGTAGTGGGTGACCACCACGTGCGTGACCGGCTGCGGCGTGATGCGCGCGATGGCGGCGAGCAGCTCGCGCGCGAGCTGCGGCGAGCCGAGCGCATCGATGACGACCACGCCCGCGGGCGTGACGACGAAGCCCGCGTTGGAGATGAAGTTGCGGTTGGCGGGCGTGCCCAGCGCCGCTTCGCCCTGCACGAACCAGGCGGACGGGGAGACCTGCTGCGGCACCACGGGGCGCGGCGCCTGCTGGGCGGCGGCACTGCCGATGGCGAAGGCCGCGGCGAGCGCGAACAGGACTTTCCAGGAAGGGCGCGGCATGGCGACGGGCTCGATAAATAAGCGGTGGCTGATTATGCGCGCCGCGCCCCCGCCCCGCCCGTCAGGACTTCATGTCCGATTCGATCGCGATCTGGGTGCACACGGCCCGGCAGAGGGTCACCACGCGGTCGTTGATGATGCGGTAGAAGATCTGCACGCCCTCGCGCCGCTTGCCGATCACGCCCGCCTGGTACAGCGTGTTGAGGTGCTGCGACATGTTGGGCTGCGTGGTGGCGATCTCCTCCAGCAGCTGGCTGACGTTCTTCTCGCCGTTGCACAGGGAGCTGATGATCTTCAGCCGCATGGGCGCCGACATGACGCGGAACACCTCGGCGGCCATCTCGAACACCTCGTCCGATTCGGCGCTGCCCGCCTCCTCCACCACTGCCTGCCGTCTTGCCATGCTGGACCTCGCTGCGCGTGATGGTAGCAAGCGCTAGGGCTTGATGTAGGCATACCCTTCGCGGGTCTGCAGCTGGCCGATGCGCACCACGCCGGAGGGCGTGAACTCCGCGTCCATGATGAACTGGTCCTTCTTGATGTTGCGGTTGCGCAGGGTGATCTCGCAGACCTCGAAGCGCACGCCGCGTGCCTTGAGCGCGCTCACGAGCGAGGGGTAGTCGATGTTGGGGTTCTTCTTGTCCTTGGCCCCTTCCATCAGGAAGTCGATGCCTTCGGCGTGCGTCACCACGACGATCTTCGTGTCCGGCGCCACGTCGAGGTGGTTGCGGATGTTGCGCAGCCCCTTGGTCGCCTGGGCCTCGGCGTTGTCGATGTGGTAGACGACCTTGTCCTGCGCGAGGGCGGACAGGGCGAACAGCCACAGGAAGGCGAAGGTGGCGAAGAGGCGGCCGGCACGGGTCATGGTTGCTCCGGAAAGGGACGCTTAAGAATATCACTGCTTGCTTCTATCCTGATGGGCTGGCACGCTCGTCCGCCGGACGTTGGGAGAGGAAGAAGAGATGAAGAAGGTGTGGCTGCTGGCGGCGGCACTGTGCTGCGCGCTGCCTGCATGGGCGGCGCAGGACCTGGTGATGGGCGTGAGCGAAGGCACGTCGGGCGGGCTGGACCACGCCCAGGTGATCATCAAGTACCAGGGGCTCGCGGACGTGATCGGCCGCAGCATCAAGCGCAAGGTGAACGTCGTCTTCGCGCGCGAGTTCGCGCAGCTGGAAGACGGCATGAAGACGCACCGCTTCGATTTCGTGATCGCGCGGCCCAGCGACTACCCCGCCCGCGGGCTGCTGCAGTACGGCTACAAGTTCCTCGCGAGCGCGAAGCCGGACGGCCAGTGCATCATCATCGCCCGCAAGGATTCCGGGATCCGCACCGTGGCGGACCTGAAGGGCAAGCGCTTCGTGATGCCCGAGCCCGCCGCGTACATGACCAAGTTCTGCCGCGCGGAGCTGCGCGACCTGGGCGTGGACCTGGCCAGGGAGAACGTGCAGTACGTGCGCGAGCAGGGTGCCGTCGCCTTCTACCTGGACAACAAGTTCGGCGACGTGGGCGGCGTGGCCTCCTATTCCGGCGTCTCGAAGAAGTGGATCAAGGACGGCCTGCCGGTGGTGCACCGGAGCCGCACGCAGCCCTACTTCCCGCTGATCGCGGGCCCGGACATCACCGAGCCGCAGCGCGCCGAGATCCGCAAGGCGCTGGCCGCCATGACCGAATCGCCGGCGGACCAGGCCGTGCTGAAGACGGTGGGCATCGAGGCATTCGACACCGAGAGCGAGCCCCGCCTGCGGGCGCTGCTGGACTGGCTGGGCGCGCCCTGACGCTTGCTTGATCCGGCGCAAGCCGCGCCGGCCGGTCGGGCTGGAAGATAAGCCAAAGCTTATTTTCCAGCCATGGACCTCGCGACCCTCCTCGAACGCCTCGGCGAACCCGTCGTCCTCGCGGGCGGCGGCGCCGCCGTCGGCCTCCTGTTCGGGTTCTTTGCCCAGCGTTCCGCCTTCTGCCTGCGGGCCGCCGTGATCGAGTTCGCGCGCGGAACCCCCGGCGAGCGGCTCGCCGTCTGGCTGCTCGCCTTCTCGGCGGCGGTGGTCACGCTGCAGGCCCTGGTGCTGGGCGGGTGGGTCGACGTGAGCGGCACGCGCCAGCTCGCCGCGCGCGGCAGCCTCTCCGGCGCCATCGTCGGCGGCCTCCTGTTCGGCGCCGGGATGATCATGACGCGCGGCTGCGCCAGCCGGCTGCTGGTGCTCTCGGCCACCGGCAACCTCCGGGCGCTGCTCTCGGGCCTCATCTTCGCGGTCACGGCGCAGGCCGCCCTCGGCGGCGCGCTGGCGCCGGCGCGCGAAGCGGTCAGCGCCTGGTGGACCGTCGACGGTGGCAGCGCGCGCGACCTGCTGGCGGTGGTGCACGTGCAGCGCTGGGCCGGCCTGGCCTTCGGGCTGCTGTGGCTCGTGGCCGCCCTCTGGTATGCATGGCGCAGCCGGCGCGACGCCTGGAAGTGGCTGGGCGGGCTGGGCGCGGGCATCGCCGTGGCCTTGGCCTGGGCCTTCACGGCGCGGGTGGCGGCGGCGTCCTTCCAGGTCGTGCCGGTGCAGGGGCTCACCTTCAGCGGCCCGTCGGCGGAATGGCTGATGCGGGTGCTGGCGCAACCGGCGGCCCCCATGGGCTTCGACTTCGGCATGCTGCCCTCCGTCTTCGCCGGCTCCTTCCTCGGTGCGCTCGCGGGCGGGCAATGGCGGCTGGAGGGCTTCAAGGACGGCTACGGCATGCGCCGCTACATCGCCGGGGCCGTGGCCATGGGCTTCGGCGCCATGCTGGCGGGCGGCTGCGCCGTTGGCGCGGGCGTGAGCGGCGGGGCGATCTTCTCGCTCACGGCGTGGACGGCCCTGGTGGCGATGTGGGCCGGCGCCGCACTCACCGACCGCCTGCTGGATCGCGAAGGCCACCGGGCGCCCTGAGCCCCCGCGCGGGCGAGGCCTTCCCGCCGGACGGTAAACTCCGCGGCTTCGCCGCGCGGAGCCTCCGCGCGCCTTTCCTTTCCAGAGCAGTACCGCCAGAGCCATGCGCCCAACCGACCCCGCCACCCTCGCCCAATTCGTCGTCTGGGGCGGGCTCGTGCTCGGACTCGCGCTCGGCGCCGTCGGCCAGGCCACCCGCTTCTGCGTGCGCGGCGCCATCGCGGACTGGGTGCAGCTGCGCAGCCCCGGTCGCTTCGTTTCCTGGATGCTCGCGGTCGCCGTGGGCGCCCTGGCGCTGCAGGCCCTGATCAGCGCGGGAAGCTTCGACGCGACCCGCACCATCGCCTGGGGCGAGCGCTTCCCCTGGGTGTCCTACCTCGTGGGAGGCCTGCTGTTCGGCTACGGGATGATCCTCGCCGGCGGCTGCCCGCAGCGCTGCCTCGTCAAGGCGGGTTCCGGCAACCTCAAGGCGCTCGCGACGCTGGTGATCGTCGCCGTCGTGTCCCTCATGACCTTGCGCGGCGCCTTCGCGCCCATCCGCGCGAACGGCCTCGATGCCGTCGCGGCTTCCCTCGGTGGCTCGCAGGACCTCGGCGCGGTGCTCGGTCGCGCCCTCGCCTCCTCCGCCGGCACGATGCGCTGGATCGTCGCGCTGCTGGTCGCCGCCGCCGTGCTCGCCCTGGCCTGGCGCGTGCGCGCCCAGCTGAAGCCGGCCCACTGGTTCGGCGGCGTGGCCGTCGGCCTGCTGGTCGCGGCGGCCTTCTGGCTCACGGGCACGATCGGCTTCCTGCCGGAGCACCCGGAGACGCTGGAGCCGGCCTGGCTCGGCACGCAGTCGAAGCGCCCCGAAGGCCTCTCCTTTTCCGCGCCCCTGGGCCACGCGCTGGACCTGCTGACGCTGTGGACGGACAGGAACACCGTCGCCACCTTCGGCGTGACGGTCGCCCTCGGCGTGCTGCTCGGCGCCTTCGTGAGCGCGAAGCTGCGCGGCGACTTCAAGCTGGAGTCCTTCCAGACCCCGCGCGAGCTCGGCGCCCACACGGCCGGCGCGGCGCTCATGGGCTTCGGCGGCATCACGGCCCTGGGCTGCTCGCTGGGCAACGGCGTGACGGGGCTGGCGATGCTGTCCTCCGGCGCACTGCTCGCCACGGCCGGCATCACCGCGGGCGCCTGGCTGGCGCTGCTGCGGCAGGCGCCGCGCGTCGCGGCTTCGGCGCTGCCGGCGTCGCGAGCTGCCGGATGAAGAACTCGCGCAGCGGCTGCAGCGCCGGGTTGCGCTCCGCCGCCCGCCACGCGAGATAGATCTCCGCCACCACGTCGCGCCGCCACAGCGGCTTGTAGACGACGTTCTCCAGGCGCAGCTGCGCCGCCGACGCGGGCACGATCGCCAGCCCGATCCCTGCCCGCACGAGCGCCATGATCGTGTGCGTCTGGCCGATGTGGTGCACGTACTGCGGCTGCCCCGCGGCGGCCATGAAGAGGGCAGTGATCCTGTCGTGGAAGTAGCGGCCTTCCTTCTGCGAGTACATGATCAGCGGCTCGCCCGCGAGGTCCTGCATGCGGATGCGCTCCCGCGCCGCGAGCGGATGCGCCGCGGGTAGCGCCAGCAGCATGGGCTCGCGCGCGGCGAGGTGGTAGCGCAAGGGCCCGGATGCGTGCTGCGGCCGCACGAAGCCGATGTCGATCGTCCCCGCCTCCAGCGCATGCAGCTGCTCGGACGACACCATCTCCTCCAGCACGATCTCGATGTCCGGCAGCGCCTGGTTCGCCGCCGCGAGCAGCGCCGGCATGAGCGCGTAGCCGGCGACGGCGGTATAGCCCACCACCACCCGCCCCGCGAGCCCCTTGCCCGTGCGCTCCGCCGCAGCGGCCGCATCCTGCGCCAGGCGCAGGATGGCCGCCGCGTCGCGGTACAGCACCTCGCCCGCGGCGGTGAGGCGCACGCTGCGGCTGGTGCGTTCCAGCAGCCGCACCTTCACCGCGTGTTCCAGCAGCTGGATCTGCCGCGACAGCGGCGGCTGCGTCATGTGCAGGCGGGCGGCGGCGCGGCCGAAGTGCAGTTCCTCGGCGACGGCGACGAAGCAGCGGAGCTGGAACAGGTCGAGCATCGATCCACATTCTGCATCGAGCCATCCACATTCTGGCTTGGACTTGCATCGATCGCCTCCCTACACTGCGCCGGAACACCAGGAGACAAAGCCATGAAGAAGATCGCTTCCGCGCTGGCGCTGGCCCTCGCCGCCGCCGGCGCCTGCGCCCAGGGCGCCGCCGCCGGCTGGCCCTCGCGCCCGGTGACGGTGGTCGTGCCCTTCCCGCCCGGCGGTGGCACCGACACGGGCGCGCGCATCGTCGCGGAGCAGCTGGCGAAGAAGTGGGGCCAGCCCGTCGTGATCGACAACAAGGGTGGCGCGGCCGGCCAGATCGGCGCCGACGTGGTGGCGAAGGCGAAGCCGGACGGCTACACGCTCCTCATGGGCAACATCGGCACGCAGGCGATCAACCCCTCGCTGTACGCGAAGATGCCGTACGACCCGGACAAGGCGTTCGCGCCGGTGGCGCTCGTGGCGGACCTGCCGCTCGCGATGATGATCAACCCCAGCGTGCCGGCGAGGAACGTGAGGGAGTTCGTCGCCCTTGCCAAGGCGCAGCCGGGCAAGCTGACCTACAGCAGCTCCGGCGCCGGCGGCGGCCCGCACCTCGCGGCGGAGATGTTCAAGGACGCGACCGGCAGCTTCATCCTGCACGTGCCGTACCGCGGCGGCGGCCCCGCCATCGCGGACCTGCTCGCGGGCCACGTGCAGCTTTCGTTCATGACCGTGCTGGAGGCCAGCGGCCACATCAAGGCCGGCAAGCTGCGCGCGCTGGCGGTCACCAGCGACAAGCGCGTCCCCGCGCTGCCGGACGTGCCGACGCTCTCCGAAGGCGCCTTGCCGGGGTTCAACAGCATCTCCTGGATCGGCATCCTCGCGCCGGCGGGCACGCCGCGCGAACTGGTGGAGAAGATCTCCGCCGACATCCGCGAAGTGGTCGCGCGCGAGGACGTGAAGGACAGGCTGGTGCAGCTCGGGGCCGTGCCGAACGCCACCACGCCGGACCGGTTCTCCGCCTTGATCGACAATGACCGCAAGCGCTACGCCCAGATCATCCGCGAGCGCAGGATCACCGTGAACTGAAAGACCCATGCAACAGCGGCCCGTCCTCCTGCAAGTCCTGCCCCTGCTGCCCGCGCTAGAACGCGGGCTCGCCGAAAGCTACACCGTCCACCGCCTGCCGCCCGCCGGCACCGAACGCGAGGCGTTCCTCGCGCAGCGGGGGAAGGAGATCGAAGGCGTGGTCACGTCCGCGCAAGGGGGCGCCAGCAGCGCGCTGCTCTCGGCGCTGCCCAACGTCCGCGTGATCTCCAGCTTCGGCGTGGGCCTCGACCAGCTGGACCTGGCCACCGCGGCGCGACGCAACATCCCCGTGGGCTACACGCCCGACGTGCTGAACGACTGCGTGGCGGACATGGCGTTCTCGCTGGTACTGGCCAGCGGCCGTCGCATTCCGGAGGCGGACCGCTTCGTGCGCGCGGGGCGCTGGGCGCGCAAGGAAGCGTTCCCGCTCGGACGCCAGGTGAGCGGTGCCAGGCTCGGCATCGTGGGCCTGGGCCGCATCGGCCGCACGATCGCGAAGCGCGCCAGCGGCTTCGACATGGACGTGCGCTACCACAGCCGGCGTCCCGTGGAAGGCGTGGCGTGGACCTACGAGCCGCAGCTGCTGGAACTCGCGCGCTGGGCCGATTTCCTGGTGGTGATCACGGCGGGCGGCGCCGAGACGCGCCACCTGATCGACGCAAGCGTGCTCGACGCGCTGGGCCCGCAAGGCTTCCTGGTGAACGTGTCGCGCGGGACGGTCGTCGACGAAGCCGCGCTCGTGCGCGCGCTGCAGGAGAAGCGCATCGCGGGCGCCGGCCTCGACGTGTTCGAGGACGAGCCCAACGTGCCGCAGGAGCTCTTCGCCCTCGACAACGTCGTGCTCGCGCCTCACATCTCCAGCTCCACCGCCCAGACGCGCCAGGCGATGGCGCAGCGCGTGCTGGACAACCTCGCGGCCTTCTTCGCCGGCCGCGAAATGCCGAGCCGCGCTTCGGCCGGCTAGTGCTGCGTGACCTCGTCCTCGAATTCGATCTCGAGGACGGAAGGCGCGAGCGCGAACAGGTGCAAGGCGTCCGTACGGTCCGCGCGGTAGGTCTCGCCCGCCATCAGGATGACGTCGCGCGGGTCGCCGTCGTGCGTGATCCAGACGCTGCCCTGGTTGCACCGCACCGCGAAGCTGGCGTCCACCGTCTCGAAGACGTGCGCCTCGCCCTGCTCGATCTCGATCGCGAAGCGGCGGGTCACGCGCGGCGCGGGGCGCAGGCGGAATTCGCGGGCGAGGGGATGGTTGTGCCGCAGCCGTTCGTGCACGAACTGCAGTGAGTCCTCTTTGTTCATCTGTCACTCCTTGCTGGCATGGTGCCTTTGCAAGGGGAAACGGCTGGCCGGGACGGTCCGGCAGCAGGCGTCGGAGCGCGCCCCCGCGCCGGGTAAGGGCTGCCTCCTGAGCCGTTCCGCGGACTCAGCCGCGCTTGCCGGTGTCCGGATTGGCCCAGCGGTCGCCGCTGCCCTGCTCCGGCAAGCCGAGCACGGAGCGCACGGCACGCAGCAGCGCATGCGGCTCGAAAGGCTTGGTGATGTAGCCGTCGGCGCCGGCCGCGATGCCCTTGAGCACCGCCTCGCGCGTCGCCTTGCCCGTGAGCATGATCACGGGCACTTCCTTCAGTACGGGATGCTGGCGGACGCGCATCAGGATGTCGAAACCATCCGCATCGGGCAGCACCACGTCCAGCAGGATCAGGTCGGGCCGCGGCGGCCGCCGGATCTCGTGCACCACCTCCTCGCGCGTGCCCGCCTGGCGCACCGCGAAACCCGAGAGCGACAGCAGCGTGGCCGTGAAGCTGGCGAGCTGCGGGTCGTCTTCCACCACGACGACGTGGATGGCCTCGCCGGGCTGGCGCTGCGGCGGCGCGGCGCGCTGGCGTGCGATCTCCACGAAGAAGCCCGCGCGCTGCAGGGAAGCCAGGCTGGCGTCGGCCTCTTCCTTGCCCGCGGCACGGGAGAGCTGCTTGACGTCCGCGTTCCACTGCGCGGTGAACGGGTCCACCTCCACGCGCTGCACCAGGCGCCGGTCGCGCAGGTCCTTCAACGTCGCCTGGAATGCCGTGCTCTCCGCCGCGGTCATGCCGCGCGTGAGCTGCGCAACCTCCAGCCTGCCGTCGATGCGCACCAGCACGTTGATCTCCGCTGCGGACAGGCGCGTGGCGCCGCCGCGCAACTCGGTCTCGCCGAGCGGCGAGAGGGCATAGATCTCTTCGGGGAACAGCATGGGCGGCTCGCTTGGAAACAAGCCCGACCATAACGCAAAAACACAGGCTGGGCAGCAGGGCCGTGCCGCGTGCAAAAGAGTTTCACCCGCGTACTTGTACGCATCCTCGCCCCGCCCGTTCGGCGTAGCGTGGTGCCATCCCCAAGAAGAACGGAGACCCGCCATGAAGGAACCCTCCTCCCAGGCCGAGCTGGCCCTGCGCGACGCCGCCCGCGAGTACCACCGCACGCCCGGCAAGGGCAAGATCAGCGTCACCCCGACCAAGCCGCTGTCCAACCAGCGCGACCTGTCGCTCGCCTACTCGCCCGGCGTGGCCTACCCCTGCCTCGACATCCAGGCCGATCCCTCGCTCGCGGCCGAATACACCTCGCGCGGCAACCTCGTCGGCGTGATCACCAACGGCACGGCGGTGCTGGGCCTGGGCGACATCGGCCCGCTGGCGGGCAAGCCGGTGATGGAAGGCAAGGCCTGCCTGTTCAAGAAGTTCGCGGGCATCGACGTGTTCGACATCGAGCTCGCCGAGCGCGACCCCGACAAGCTGGTGGACATCGTGGCCGCGCTGGAACCCACGCTGGGCGGCATCAACCTCGAGGACATCAAGGCGCCGGAGTGCTTCTACATCGAGCAGCAGCTGCGCGAGCGCCTGAACATCCCCGTCTTCCACGACGACCAGCACGGCACGGCGATCATCTCCGGCGCGGCGCTGCTGAACGGGCTGGAGCTGGTGCGCAAGAGGATCGACGAGGTGAAGCTGGTGTCCTCGGGGGCCGGCGCCGCGGCGATCGCGTGCCTCGACCTGATGGTGGGGCTGGGCGTCAACCCGCGCAACATCTTCGTCGTGGACTCCAAGGGCGTGATCTACCAGGGCCGCCCCGGCGGCATGGACCCGTCGAAGCAGAAGTACGCGCAGGACACGTCCGCGCGTACGCTCGCCGACGTGGTGAAGGGTGCCGACGTCTTCCTGGGCTGCTCCACGGCCGGCGTGCTGACCGGGGAGATGGTGAAGACGATGTCGACGCAGCCGATCATCCTCGCGCTGGCGAACCCGGAGCCCGAGATCCGCCCCGAGGTGGCGAAGGAGGCGCGGCCGGACTGCATCATCGCCACGGGCCGTTCGGACTACCCGAACCAGGTGAACAACGTCCTGTGCTTCCCCTACATCTTCCGCGGCGCGCTGGATTGCGGCGCCACCAAGATCACCGAGGCGATGAAGCTCGCCTGCGTGCGCGAGATCGCGGAACTGGCCAAGGCGGACATCAGCGAGGAAGTGGCGAACGCGTACGCGGGCAAGGAGCTCTCGTTCGGGCCGGACTACATCATCCCGACGCCATTCGATTCGCGGCTGATCCTGCGCATCGCGCCCGCGGTGGCGCGGGCCGCGGCGGAATCGGGAGTGGCCACGCGGCCGATCACCGACTTCGAGGCGTATCGCCAGAACCTCACGCGCTTCGTCTACCAGACCGGCATGATCATGCGCCCGGTGTTCGTCGCCGCGCGCAACGCCAGCGCCAAGCGCGTGGCGTACGCGGAGGGCGAGGACGAGCGCGTGCTGCGCGCGGCGCAGCTCGCCATCGACGAGAAGCTGGCGCAGCCGATCCTGATCGGCCGGCCCGCGGTGATCGAGGCGCGCATCGCCAAGGCCGGCCTGCGCATGAAGCTCGGGCAGGACGCGGAATGCGTCAACCCGGAGAGCGACGCGCGCTTCCGCCAGTACTGGGAGACCTACCACCGCATCATGGGGCGCAACGGCATCACGCCGGAGGCGGCCAAGGCGGCGGTGCGGCGGTCGAACACGCTGATCGGCGCGCTGTCCGTGCACCTCGGCGACGCCGACGCGATGCTGTGCGGAATGGTGGGCCGCTTCGAGCACCACCTCGAGCACGTGCGCGACGTGATCGGCGCGCGGCCCGGCGAGGGCTTCGCGACGCTGAACGCGCTGATGCTGCCGAACCGCACCCTCTTCATCGCCGACACCTACGTCAACGAGGACCCCGACGCGGAGCTGCTGGCCTGCATCGCGCGCATGGCCGCCACGGAAGTGCGCCGCTTCGGGCTGCCGCCCAAGGTGGCCTTCCTCTCGCACAGCAACTATGGATCGTCGCACCGCGGCTCGGCGGGCAAGATGCGCCAGGCGCGGGAGCTCTTCGCCCGCATGTGCCCGGACATCGAGAACGACGGCGAGCTGCAGGGCGACGCCGCGCTCTCGGAGAAGGTGCGCCGCGACAGCCTGATGGACAGCACGCTGGCCGGCGAGGCCAACCTGCTGATCTGCCCGAACCTGGACTCGGCCAACATCCTGTTCAACGTGCTGAAGATGACCGGCGGGTCCGGGGTGACGGTGGGGCCGATGCTGCTGGGGGCCAAGGCGCCGGTGCACGTGCTCACGCCGACGGCGACGGTGCGGCGGGTGGTGAACATGACGGCGCTGGTGGCAGCGGCGGGGAAGCGGGGGGAGTGAGTGCTGGGGTCCGCTGCGCGGAACCCAGCCTACAGGGACCCTACGAACCCAGCGGTTCGTCCGTAGGCTGGGTTGCGCCGAAGGCGCACCCCAGCTTTTCCCGTTCCCCAAAGAAAAGGAGCGCCAACGGCGCTCCAGTGATGCGGGCGGCAGACCCGCGAATCTGTTTGTTGTGCTGTTCCCGGCTTAGCGGACGCGGCCGCGGCGGAACAGGTTGACGATGGCCAGCAGGATGATGGCGCCGATCAGCGAGACGACGATCGAGCCGACGCTGATGCCCTGGTTGATGGTGCCCACACCCACCAGCGGGGAGATGAGCCAGCCACCCAGGAACGCGCCCACGATACCCACCACCACGTTCAGCAGGATGCCCTGCTGGCCGTCAGTGCGCATCACGAGGCTAGCGAGCCAGCCGACGATACCGCCAACGATCAACCAAATCAGAAAACCCATAGTTGCACTCCTATAGCCGCGAACGGCGTGTTGTTGATGGTCGGGCCGCAACCCGACCCGGGTCACGTCCACCTGCCCCATCCGGGGCGGGTGCTGTTCACTATGGGCGGCGCCACCAAGCGCAGGCGTAGTCGCGCGTAAAGCGAGAAGGTGCGGGCCCGGCGCGTGGGGGCGTCGGACAACCCCTACCGGCACAGCCATATTCACGGGTTAGCCCTCGCAGGCGCCTCGCCGCGTCGCGCCGACAATACGGCCGGGCAGCCCGGCGCAGCTCGGCGGCACCGATCTTGCTTTGAACCCCTTCGTCTTCCTTTTCGAGAATTCCGGAGCGTTTTCCATGCACAAGAGGGTCCTTCTCCAGGCCGCAGCCGCCCTGGCGCTGTCCACCGGCCTCACGGCCGCCCACGCGCAGGCCGCCACCCCCATCAAGTTCCTGCTCGACTGGCGCTTCGAAGGGCCGGCCGCGCTGTTCCTGCAGCCCGTGGCCAAGGGCTACTTCAAGGCCGCCGGCCTCGACGTGCAGGTCGACGCGGGCACCGGCTCCGGCGCCGCCGTGCAGCGCGTGGCCACCGGCACCTACGACATGGGCTTCGCCGACCTGGCGGCGCTGATGGAGTTCCACGCCAACAACCCCGACGCGCCCAACAAGCCCGTGGCCGTCATGATGGTCTACAACAACACGCCGGCCGCCGTGATGGCGCTGAAGAAGTCCGGGATCAAGTCGCCCGCCGACCTGAACGGCAAGAAGATGGGCGCGCCCGTGTTCGACGCGGGCCGCCGCGGCTTCCCGATCTTCCAGAAAGCCAACGCCATCCCGAACGTGACCTGGGTGTCGATGGACCCGCCGCTGCGCGAGACCATGCTGGCGCGCGGTGACATCGACGCGATCACCGGCTTCTCCTTCACCTCGCTGCTGAACCTCGAGGCGCGCGGCGTCAAGCCGGAAGACATCGTCACGCTGCCGTATTCGCAGCACGGCGTGAAGCTGTATGGCAACGTGATCATCGCCTCGCCGAAACTGATCCGCGAGAACCCGAACGCGGTGAAGGCGTTCCTCGCCGCCTTCTCGAGAGGCGCCAGGGAAGTCATGGCGAATCCCGACGCCGCCGTCGACTACATCAAGCAGCGGGACGGCATCATCGACACGAAGCTGGAGACGCGCCGCCTGAAGATGGCGATCAACGACGTCATCGCCAGCCCCGACGCGCGCGCCGAGGGCTTCGGCCAGGTCAATCCCTCGCGCCTGTCGCTCATGGCCTCGCAGGTCTCCGACGCCTTCGCGACCAAGACCCGCGTGAACCCGGACGCCGTGTGGAACGGCTCCTTCCTGCCCGCGAAGGCGGACCTGAACGTGCTGCCTCCCGCCAAGAAGTGAGCCTCCCCACCGACTCCGCCTTCATCGATTTCCGGGACGTCTGGCTCGCCTACAACGACGAACTGCTGCGCGAAGGGCAGTTCGCCGTGGAGGCGATCGACCTGCAGGTGCGCCAGGGCGAGTTCATCGCCATCGTCGGGCCTTCGGGCTGCGGCAAGTCCACGTTCATGAAGCTCGCGACGGGGCTCAAGCCGCCGTCGCGCGGCCGCATCCTCATCGACGGCCAGCCCGTGACGGGGCCGCTCAAGATCTCCGGCATGGCGTTCCAGGCGCCGTCGCTGCTGCCCTGGCGGACGACGATCGACAACGTGCTGCTGCCGCTGGAGATCGTGGAGCCTTACCGCAGCCGCTTCAAGCAGAAGCGCCGCGAGTACGAGGAACGCGCGCGCGCCCTGCTGCGCAAGGTGGGCCTCGCCGGCTACGAGGACAAGTTCCCGTGGCAGCTCTCCGGCGGCATGCAGCAGCGCGCGAGCATCTGCCGCGCGCTGATCCACGAGCCCAAGATGCTGCTGCTCGACGAGCCTTTCGGCGCGCTCGACGCCTTCACGCGCGAGGAGCTGTGGTGCATCCTGCGCGACCTGTGGACCGAGCAGCGCTTCAACGTCGTCCTGGTCACGCACGACCTGCGCGAGTCGGTGTTCCTCGCCGACACCGTGTACGTCATGAGCAAGAGCCCCGGCCGCTTCGTGGTGAAGCGCGAGATCGGCTTCCCGCGCCCGCGCGACCTGGAGATCACCTACACCAAGGAGTTCACGGACGTCGTGCATGAACTGCGCGGGCACATCGGCGCGCTCCGGAAGCACGGGGCGGAGGTGGCGCAATGAAGCCCCACAAGCATTTCGAGCGCTGGGCGCCGCTGCTGCTGGTGCTGGCGCTGCTGGTCCTCTGGCAGGTGGTCGTGGCCGCCTTCGCGATCCCGGAGTTCATCTTCCCCAGCCCCTGGCAGATCGCGCAGCAGATGGCGGAGTTCAAGGGCCCGCTGCTCGCCGCGTCCTGGAGCACGTTCTGGGTGACGATGGTCGGCTTCGCGATCGCGATCGTCGTCGGCGTGCTGCTCGGGTTCCTGATCGGGTCCTCGCGCGTCGCGTATGCGGCGCTCTACCCGATCATGGTGGGCTTCAACGCGGTGCCCAAGGCCGCCATCGTGCCCATCCTCGTGGTGTGGTTCGGCATCGGGCTCGGGCCCGGCATCGTCACGGCTTTCCTGATCTCCTTCTTCCCGATCATGGTGAACATCGCGACGGGGCTGGCGACGCTGGAGCCGGAGCTGGAGGACGTGCTGCGCGTGCTGGGCGCGCGCCGCTGGGACGTGCTGGTGAAGGTGGGCCTGCCGCGCGCCATGCCTTACTTCTACGGCTCGCTGAAGATCGCGATCACGCTCGCCTTCGTCGGCACCGTGCTGGCGGAGATGACCGCGGGCGACAGCGGCATCGGCAACCTGATCCAGACCGCGGGCAGCCAGCAGCGCATGCCGCTCGCCTTCGCGGGGCTGGTCGTGATCAGCGTGATGGCGATGGCGATGTACGAGCTGTTCAGCGCGATCGAGAAGCACACGACGGCGTGGGCGCACCGCGGCTCGCAGGCGCAATGACATGGGCTGGCACGCGAGCCTGGCGCTCGACTACACCCGCGAGGGCGGCCGCAGCGTCGCCCGCTTCGCGCACGAGGGGCCCTTGCGCATCCTGCAAAGCCTGTGGCCGGAGGGCGGCGAGGTGTGCCACAACGTGCTCGTGCACCCCCCCGGCGGGCTGGTGGCCGGGGACACGCTGCAGGTCGCCGTGCGCGCCGGCGAAGGCAGCCACGGGCTGGTGACGAGCCCCGGTGCGGCGCGCTTCTACCGCAGCGAAGGCGCGCCCGCGGTACAGGACGTGCACCTGCGCATGGAAGGCGGCGCGCGCCTCGAGTGGCTGCCGCTGGAAGCGCTGTACTACAGCGGTTGCCGCGCCGAGAATCGCCTGCGCATGGACCTCGCACCCGGCGCCGAAGTCCTGGGGTGGGACATCGCGGCGCTGGGCCTGCCGCAGGCAGGCCAGCCTTTCGTGCGGGGCAGCGTGCTGCAGCACCTGGAACTCGCCGGCGCGTGGCTGGAGCGCGGCCGCATCGCGGCGGACGACGCGCGGCTGATGGACGGGCCGCTCGGCCTCGCCGGCCACCGCTGCCTGGCGAGCCTCTTCTTCGCCGCGGGGTCGGAGCTCCCGCGCGCGCGGCGCGAAGCGCTGCTGGACGCCGCACGGGAGGTGATCGAGCCGCACGCCCTCGCCAGCACGGCGGGGGCGACGGCGCCCGGGCCGCAGGTGGTCGTCGTGCGCGTGCTCGCGCCGCTGGTGGAGCCCGCCTTCCAGCTGCTGAAGTCCGTCCGGCGCGCCTGGCGGCCGCTGCTGTGGAACCGGGCCCCGGAAGAGCCGCGCGGCTGGACGATCTGACGGGCGCGTACCCGCCGGGTGCGCGCCGTCCTACCCGACCATGGGCCGCCCGCGCCCGGCACGCCCGCCCCTCTCCGGCAGCCCCGGAACGGCCTTGCACCGAGACTTGCAGCATTCAACGAACTGCAAGGAGTTCCCCCATGAAAAAGACGGACCGGTCGCTCAAGAGCATGCTGTCCTTCGGTGCCGCCGCGCTGCTGGCGGTCGGTGCCGCCACCGCCCAGGTTGCCACCACGGGCTCCGATGCGAGCTTCCCCGGCGCCTCCGCCATCGATTCCTCCGGTAGCTTCCGGTCCGAGATGCAGGCCTGCATGAGCGGCCAGACGCAGCAGGACCGCGACACCTGCATGAAGGAAGCGCGCAACGCCGCCGCCGAGAAGAACCGCGGCCGCCTGGAAACCTACGGCGCCAACGAACAGCACGCCACGGCGCGCTGCGACGTGCACACGACCGCCGAAGACCGTGCCGCCTGCCAGGCCCGCGTGATGGGCATGGGCAGCGTCGACGGCAGCGTCGCCGGCGGTGGCCTGATCCGCGAAGTGGAGACGGTGGTGATGCCGTCCGGCCAGAACTCGATCACCGTGGAGCCGCAGACCGAAGCCGGCCCCATCGTCCTGGTCCCGTCGCGCTAAGCCCGACGACTCCGTCCTACACCCTGGCCCGCCCCGCCGCATAAGCTGGGCGGGCCAGCCGTTTTTTGGGAGAAGCACGATGAACGACAGGAAGAAGGGCCCGGGCGAGGCCGAGGGCGACGGGACCGCGGAGCACGGCTACCGCAACGAGGTGAGCTGGGAAGCCGGCCAGGGCCGCCAGCCGTACGCGAACCGCGGCGATGCCGAACAGCACGCCGACGCGATGCCGGAACCGGAAGCAGGGAACGCGGGCGAGACCGCGGGACGGAACGTCGAGGACCTGGACGCCGTGAAGCGCAAGCCGGAGCGCCCCGAGAGCGAGGCGCCCCGCAGCACCTGACGCGAGGTCAGAGCACGCCGAACAGCATCAGCAACAGCACGATGCCGAGGGGCACGCCGAGAAGCCAGAGGATGACGGGCATGGTGTTCTCCTTGAGGTGGTACTGGGAACACCTTAAGGCCAGGGCCTCGGGCGAGGCGCCGGGAGCGGGAGAGGGGCCGGGTAGGAACAGGCCGCCTTTACATCCCCCGTGAACTAGATCGCCACCAGCTGCCGCACGCCGTTGGCCTCCATGTCCTTCCCGCGGCCCTGCGCGACCACTTCCCCCCGCTCCATCACCGCATAGGTGTCCGCGAGCTCCTGCGCGAAGTCGTAGTACTGCTCGACGAGCAGGATCGCCATGTCGCCGCGATCGGCCAGCATGCGGATCACGCGGCCGATCTCCTTGATGATGCTGGGCTGGATGCCTTCCGTGGGCTCGTCCAGCACCAGCAGCTTGGGCCTGGCCGCGAGCGCACGCGCGATGGCGAGTTGCTGCTGCTGGCCGCCGGAGAGGTCGCCACCGCGCCGGTGCAGCATCTGCTGGAGCACCGGGAACAGCTCGTAGAGCTCCGCGGGGATGGCCGTGCTGCCCGGCTTCGTCGCCAGCCCCATCCGCAGGTTCTCTTCCACCGTCAGCCGCGCGAAGATCTCGCGGCCCTGCGGCACGAAGCCGATGCCGGCGCGGGCCCGCTCGTAAGGCGTCTTGCCCTGGATGGGCTTGCCGTCGAAGAGGATGGTGCCGGACTTGATGGGGACGAGCCCCATCAGCGACTTCAGCAAGGTCGTCTTGCCAACCCCGTTGCGCCCGAGGATCACGGTCACCTGCCCGAGCTTCGCCTCGAGGCTCACGTCGCGAAGGATGTGGGAGCCGCCGTAGTACTGGTGGATGTTGTGGATGGTGAGCATGGTGTTGGATCTGCAAGAAGAACGCAGAGGTCGCAGAGGCTACGCAGAGGTCGCAGAGGAATATCTTTGGAAGGCTGTTCTCTGCGACCTCTGCGTATCTCTGCGACCTCTGCGTTCATCCTCTCATCGCCCCAGGTAAACCTCGATCACGCGCTCGTCGTTCTGCACCTGCTCCAGCGTGCCTTCCGCCAGCACCGAACCCTCGTGCAGCACCGTCACCTTCTCGGAGATCGCCTGGATGAAGGACATGTCGTGCTCCACGACCATCAGCGAATGCTGGCCCTTGAGCGTGAGGAACAGTTCCGCCGTGCGCGCAGTCTCCTCGTCTGTCATGCCGGCCACGGGTTCGTCCAGCAGCAGCAGCTTCGGGTCCTGCATCAGCAGCATGCCGATCTCCAGCCATTGCTTCTGCCCATGGCTCAAGGTGCCCGCGAGGCGGTTCACGCTGTCGGCCAGCTGGATCGTGCGCAGCACCTCGGCGAGCCGGTCGCTGTCGGCGGAGTCGGGCTGGAAGAACATGGACGCCCGCACGCCCTTGTCCGTCTTGAGCGCGAGCTCCAGGTTCTCGTACACCGTGAGCTGCTCGAAGACCGTGGGCTTCTGGAACTTGCGGCCTATGCCCATCTGCGCGATCTCCGCTTCCTTGTAGCGCAGCAGGTCGATGGTGCTGCCGAAGAAGACGGTGCCGGCATCGGGCCGCGTCTTGCCGGTGATGATGTCCATCATCGTCGTCTTGCCCGCGCCGTTGGGGCCGATGATGCAGCGCAGCTCGCCGGGCGCGATGTCCAGCGAGAGCTTGTTGATCGCGCGGAAGCCGTCGAAGCTGACGCTCACGTCTTCCAGGTACAGGATGCGGCCGTGCGCGACGTCCACTTCCCCGGGCACCACGGGACGGCCCGTCGCCGCGTGGCGTCCACCGGATTCCGTCCTGTCTTTCGCTGCCATCCGCGCGTAGGCGGATGCCCGTCGCGCGCCTTCTTCCATCAGGTCGGGCGTCATGCGGACTTGCCCCATTTCTTCAGCAGGCCGACGACGCCGTTCGGCAGGAACAGCGTGACGGCGATGAACAGCGCGCCCAGGAAATAGAGCCAGAACTCGGGCGCCGCCACGGTGAGCCAGCTCTTCGCGCCGTTGACGATGAAGGCGCCGAGGATGGGGCCGACCAGCGTCGCGCGCCCGCCGACGGCGGCCCACACCGCGATCTCGATGGAGTTGGCCGGGCTCATCTCGCCCGGGTTGATGATGCCCACCTGCGGCACGTAGAGCGCCCCGGCCACGCCGCACATCACGGCGCTGAGCGTCCACACCGCGAGCTTGTAGCCGATGGGGTTGTAGCCGGAGAACATGACGCGCGACTCCGCGTCGCGGATCGCCTGCAGCACGCGCCCGAACTTGCTGCGCACCAGCCAGCGCGCGAACAGGAAGAAGCCGAGCAGCGTGAGGCCCGTCAGCACGAACAGCACCATGCGCGTCTGCGGCGTGGCGATGGCGATGCCCACGATGCGCTTGAAGTCGGTGAAGCCGTTGTTGCCGCCGAAGCCCGTCTCGTTGCGGAAGAACAGGAGCATCGCCGCGAACGTGAGCGCCTGCGTGATGATCGAGAAGTACACGCCCTTGATCCGCGAGCGGAAGGCGAAGTAGCCGAACACGAAGGCGACCAGGCCGGGCACCGCCACGATGAACAGGCAGGTGGCGAGGAAGCTGTCCGAGAACGTCCAGTGCCAGGGCAATTCCTTCCAGTCCAGGAACACCATGAAGTCCGGCAGGTCGCTCTTGTAGTTGCCCTCCCGCCCGATCTGCCGCATCAGGTACATGCCCATCGCGTAGCCGCCGAGCGCGAAGAAGAGCCCGTGCCCGAGCGACAGGATCCCCGTGTAGCCCCAGATCAGGTCCATGGCCAGCGCGCAGATCGCGTAGCACATGATCTTGCCGACGAGCGCGACCGCGTAGTCGCTCAGGTGGAAGGGGCTGGCTTCGGGGACGACCAGGTTGAGGACGGGCGCGAGGGCACAGACGGCGATGAGCGCGAGGAGGAAGGCGGTCCAGCCGGTCCGGGTCAGCAAGGGCGCTCTCCCGGGGAGAACCACTCCCTCTCCCGCTTGCGGGAGAGGGTTGGGGTGAGGGTGGGAGGCACTACCCTCATCCCCCGCCTTCTCCCGCGAGCGGGAGAAGGAGCCGAATACCGCGCTCATGCTTCCGCACTCCTTCCCTTGACCGCAAACAACCCCTGCGGCCTCTTCTGGATGAACACCACGATGATCACCAGCACGGCAATCTTGGCCAGCACCGCGCCGGCCCAGCCTTCGATGAACTTGTTCAGGACGCCGAGCCCCAGCGCGGCGTACACGGTGCCCGCGAGCTGTCCCACGCCACCCAGCACCACCACCATGAACGCATCGACGATGTAGGCCTGCCCGAGGTCGGGCCCGACGTTGCCGACCTGGCTCAAGGCGCAGCCGGCGAGCCCCGCGATGCCGGAGCCGAGCGCGAACGCATAGGTGTCCACCCGCGCCGTGTTCACGCCCATGCAGGACGCGATCGGCCGGTTCTGCGTCACGCCGCGGACGAAGAGGCCGAGGCGGGTGCGCGAGATCAGCAGCGCCATCCCCGCCAGCACCGCGAAGGCGAAGGCGATGATCACGATGCGGTTCCAGGGCAGCTGCAGGTTGCCGAGCACGAGGCCGCCGCTCATCCAGCCCGGGTTCTCCACGCCGACGTTCTGCGCGCCGAAGGTGGAGCGCACCAGCTGCATCAGCATCAGGCTGATGCCCCAGGTGGCGAGCAGCGTCTCCAGCGGGCGGCCGTAGAGGAAGCGGATCACGCCGCGTTCGAGGATGGCGCCCATCACGGCGGACGCGAGGAAGGCGGCCGGTACCGCGGCGACCAGGTACCAGTCGAAGGCGCCGGGCAGGTACTTCCGGAACAGGCCCTGGACGACGTAGGTCGCGTAGGCGCCGATCATCATCAGCTCGCCGTGCGCCATGTTGATCACGCCCATCAGGCCGTAGGTGATCGCAAGTCCCAGCGCCACGAGCAGCAGGATGGACCCGAGGCTGATGCCGGAGAACACGGCGGCGGCACGCTCGCCCCAGGCGAGGGAGGCTTCGACGCTGCGCACGCTGGACTGCAGCGCGGCCTGTACCTCGGCGTCCGTCTCTTCCTTCAGCCGCTGCAGCAACAGGCTGCGCGTGGCGGGGCTGCGGCTGTCCGCGAGCAGGCGCGCGGCTTCGAGGCGCTTGCCCTTGTCCTCGCCGGACAGCAGCACGGCGGCGCGCACGAGGCCGAGCCGCTCCTTGATGTCCGCGTCGGTTTCCGCTGCCCAGGCCTTCTCGACCAGGGGCAGCTTGGAGGGGTCGGTGTCCTTCTGCAGCTCGGTGACGGCGGCGGCGCGCAGCTTCGCGTCCTTCGAGAACAGCTTGAGCGCCGCGAGCGCCGTATCGAGCTCGCCGCGCATGCGGTTGTTGTTGATCACGTCCTCGGCGTCGGGCGGCACGGGGACTTCGGCGCCGGTGACGGGGTCGCTGCCCTTGCCGTCACGCACGACGTACACCTGGCCGGCCGCGGTCTTCACGGCGTCGTCGACGAGGGCCTGGAGGAAGGCGGCGGTGCGGTCGTCGGCGTTGGCGACGGCCTTGTTCATCGCGGCGATGCGGTCGTCGGATTCACCGACGGCGATGGCTTTCGCTTCGTCGGCGGTGAGCGCGTGGGCGGTGCCGGCGAGGAAGAGCGTGAGCAGGAGGAGAAATCTGTAGGTCATGAAGAAACCGCTTTCACTCCCTCCCCCTCTGGGGGAGGGTTGGGGTGGGGGCGCCCCGGCCGTGCGTGCCCCTCACCCCCGCCCTCTCCCCGGGGGGGGAGAGGGAGGAACAGCCATCAGAGCTCGATCAGAGCTTGCTTTTCCCGTCCGGCTCGTCCTTCTTCTTGTCGTTGCCTTCGATGAAGGGCGACCACGGCTTCGCCTTCACCGGGCCCGGCGTCTTCCACACCACGTTGAACTGGCCATCGGACTTCACTTCGCCGATGAACACCGGCTTGTGCAGGTGGTGGTTCTTCTCGTCCATCTTGGCCGTAAAGCCCGAGGGCGCCTTGAAGGTCTGGCCGCCCATCGCGGCGATCACCTTGTCGACGTCCGTGGACTTGGCCTTCTCCACGGCCTGCTTCCACATGTAGACGCCGATGTAGGTCGCCTCCATCGGGTCGTTGGTCAGCGGCTTGTCCTTGTGGCCGGCGATGTTCTTCGCCTTGGCGTAAGCGGCCCACTTCTTCGTGAACTCGTCGTTGGTCGGGTTCTTCACGGACATGAAGTAGTTCCACGCGGCCAGGTGGCCCACCAGCGGCTTGGTATCCACGCCGCGCAGTTCCTCCTCGCCCACCGAGAACGCCACCACCGGCACGTCCTTCGCCTTCAGGCCGGCGTTGCCCAGCTCCTTGTAGAAAGGCACGTTGGAGTCGCCGTTGATCGTGGAGATCACCGCCGTCTTCTTGCCCTCGCTGGAGAACTTCTTGACCTTGGCGATGATGGTCTGGTAGTCCGCGTGGCCGAAGGGCGTGTACTCCTCCATGATGTCGGACTCGGCGACACCCTTGGACTTGAGGAAGGCGCGCAGGATCTTGTTGGTCGTGCGCGGGTACACGTAGTCGGTGCCCAGGAGCACGAAGCGCTTCGCGCCGCCGCCGTCCTTGGACATCAGGTACTCGACGGCCGGGATCGCCTGCTGGTTGGGCGCGGCGCCCGTGTAGAACACGTTCTTGGACAGCTCCTCGCCCTCGTACTGCACGGGGTAGAACAGCAGGCCGTTCAGCTCCTCGACGACCGGCAGCACGGACTTGCGCGACACCGAGGTCCAGCAGCCGAACATCACGGCCACCTTGTCCTGGGTCAGCAGCTGCTTGGTCTTCTCGGCGAACAGCGGCCAGTTGGAGGCGGGGTCGACGACCACCGGCTCGAGCTTCTTGCCCAGGACGCCGCCCTTGGCATTGATCTCCTCGATGGCCATCAGGGCCGTGTCCTTCAGGACGGTCTCGGAGATCGCCATGGTGCCGGACAGGCTGTGGAGGATGCCGACCTTGATGGTGTCGTCGGCGGCAAGGGCCGGCGCGCCCGCGGCGGCGAGGACGACGGCGGCGGTGAGCGCCTGGAGGGTGAATCGACGTTGCATGTGTGCTCCGGGGTTGGTAGGAAAACGCAAGGCCCATGCTAGGGATCGCGTCCTACGGAGGCCATACGACACATGGCGTACGGCCGCCACGCGCGCGCAAGGCGGGACGACAGCAGCCGCCGTCCGCGTCCGACAAGGCACGGCCGGCGCACGCGGCCCAATCGACGCAAACCACATACCGCGAGCGAGGCACGACATGCCATCCCTGATGTCCCAGCTGTCCCCCAGCGTGACCAACCAGATCCGGCTGGACCACACGCACGTGCTGACCGCGTTCCACCAGTACGAGATCGGCTCCTCCGCGCGCCTGAAGCGCGGGCTGGTCGACAACGTCTGCCTCGCCATCGAGATCCACGCGCAGCTGGAAGAGGAGATCTTCTATCCCGCCCTGCGCGCCGTCGCGGACACCGAGATCCTGCGCAAGAGCACGCCCGAGCACGACGAGATGCGCGGGCTCATCTCGCGCCTGCGCAACATGCCGGTCGAAGACCCGGCGTTCGACGACACCTTCTTCGAGCTGATGCGGCACGTGATGCACCACGTGGCCGACGAAGAGACGCTGCTGCTGCCCGCGGCGGAACGGCTGCTGCCCCAGCAGCTGACCGAGCTCGGGGCGCAGATGACGCGCCGCCGGCTGGAGCTGGCCGGGCCTCGCGCTCCGGAACTCGCGAGCAGCATGGCCCGTGCGATGAGCCTGGGCTCGATCTTCGCCGCCGGCAGCACCGCGCTCGCCGGCGCCTACATGCTCACCCGCCACCGCTACGGGGACCGCCTCGCCGCCGCGCGCAACCGCTTTGCCCGCGTGATCTGAGCGCGACGTGACGTGAGGGGGAGGGATGCGCGCTGGCGCGGCGGTGGGGTTCGCTGCGCTCACCTTCCGGCGCTGGCGCGCCGCCACCCTACAGCAAGGCCATGACGGAATTTCGTAGGGTGGCGCGGCGACAGCCGCGGAAGGTGAGCGCAGCGAACCCCACCGATCACCGCCCCACCAACACCTCGACAAACCCCGCCGCCGCCGGCGTCAACTCCCTGTGCTTCCGCGTCACCAGGTGCAGCGGCGGCACCTGCAAGGGCAACTGCAGCGGCACCACCTGCAACACCCCCAGCCGCGCGTAGTGGGCCGCCAGCGACGCCGGCATGATCGCCGCCATGTCGCTCGCCTCCAGCAGCACGGTGGTCGCCACCGTGGACGCGGTCTCGGTGATGTCCAGCCGGGCATGCAGGCCCGCGACGCGCAGCGCGGACTCGAAGCGGCTGCGCTGGGGCGAACCCGGCGGCTGCAGGATCCAGGGCCAGTGCACCAGGTCCTCCAGCGCCGGCTTGCGCTTCTTCAACAGCGGGTGTCCCGCGCGGACCACCGCCACCTGCGGCTCCCCGAGCAAGGGCCGGATCTCGAATTCGTCCCCGTAGTGGCCTTCGGTGGGCCGCCCGAGCACCAGGTCCACGTCCCCGCGCGCCAGCAGTTCCAGCATCACATCGCTCGTCTCCACGAGCACCGACACCGCCACGCGCGGATGCTGCTTCTTGTATGCAGCCAGCGCAGGCGCCAGCAGCTCCGGCAGCGCGCCCGGCACGCTGCCCAGTCGCAACCGCCCGTGCAGCCCGGAGCGGAGCGCCGCCATCTGCTCGCGGGCGAAGCCGAAGTCCACCAGCGATTGCCGCGCGAAGCGGATCAGCACCTCGCCCGCGCCCGTCGGCTCCATGCCGCGCGCCTGGCGCGTGAAGAGCTGCGCGCCGACCGCCTCCTCCACCTGCTGCAGGAGCTTGGTCGCCGCGGGCTGGCTCATGCCCAGCGCCGCCGCGGCGCGGCCCAGGTTGCGCTCCCGTCCGAGCGCCTCCAGCAGCAGGAGCTGCCGCGTGCGCAGCCGCATCAGGAGCGCGGTGTCGGAAAGGGCCTTGGCCATGGGAGCAATATACAAAAGGAGATGGCTCCTTCCGGAACTTTCATTGGCCGGGAATGGCTGCCGGCCGTACCCTGCGTCGCACGAGCGGGCGTCCGACCCGCCGCCAGGAGACAAGCCATGGCCTTTCCCACGCGCCGCCAGGCGGCACTTTCCCTGCTGGTGTTCGCCTGCACCGCAGCCGCACCCGCCTTCGCCCAGGCCTTGCCCGACAAGCCGGTGCGCATCATGGTCGGCGCCTCGCCCGGAGGCGGCACCGACATCCTCGCGCGCATGCTCGCCGACAAGTTCGCGCCCGACCTGAAGCAGACGGTCGTCGTGGAGAACCGCCCCGGCGCCTCGAACACCATCGCCGCGGAGATCACGGCCAAGGCCACGGCCGACGGCACGACGCTGCTGCTGGCGACCAACACCGCGCAGGCGATCGCGCCGCACCTGCTGAAGCTGAAGTTCGACCCGCTCAAGGACCTGCAGCCGATCGGGCTCGTCGCCGTGATGCCCAACGTGCTGGTCGTGTCCGCCGCCTCGCCCTACAAGTCGCTCAAGGATCTCGTCGCCGCGATGACCGCGCAGCCGGGCCAGATGAAGTACGCCTCCTCCGGCATCGGCAGCACGCAGCACATCGCGGGCGAAGCCTTCGGCCTGGCCACCGGGACCAAGTCCATCCACGTCCCGTACAAGGGCAGCGCGCAGGCGCACGTGGACATCATCGGCGGCGACGTCACCATGATGTTCGACTCCACCTCCTCCGCCATGGGGCAGATCAAGTCGGGCAAGTTCCGGCCGCTGGCGGTCATGTCGGACCACCGCGCGGCGGAACTGCCGGACGTGCCCACGATGTTCGAGCTGGGCATCAAGGGCATCGACGTCTCCACCTGGTACGGCCTCTACGTCACCGGCGGAACGCCCAAGCCCGTGGTGGACGGCCTGACGTCCGAGCTCGTGAAGGTGCTGAAGCTGCCGGACGTGCAGGCCCGCATCAAGGGCATGGGCGGCGAGGTGGGCACGCTCACCGCCGACGCGTTCGCCGACATGAACAGGCAGGAGTTCGAGCGCTTCAGGAAGCTGGTGAAGGACGCCAACATCAAGGCGGAAGGCCTGTGAGCGCCGAACGCAAGCCACGCATCGCGGTGCTGCTGGGCGACCCCGCGGGCGTCGGGCCGGAGATGGGCGTGAAGCTGCTCGCGCACCAGGCGAACGTGCTCGCGGCGGAGGTGCTGCTCGTGGCCGCGCCTTCGGTACTGGCAGGCGGCGAGCGCATCGCCAGGACGAAGCTGGACGTGGTGCGCATCGCGCGCGGCGAGCCCCTGCGCTTTGCGCCGGGCCGGGTCACGCACCTGGTGCTGGAGGAGCCCGCGGGTGGGGAGGCGCCGCTCGGCACCTGCACGGAAGCCGCCGGCCAGGCGGCGCTGCAGGCGCTGACCGCGGCCACGCACCTCGCCCGCGAAGGCGCGGTGAACGGCATCGTCTTCGCGCCGCTGAACAAGCACGCGCTGCGGCTCGCGGGCATGCAGCAGGAGGACGAACTGCGCTACATGCAGGACCTGTTCGGCGTGCGCGGCTTCACCTGCGAGTTCAACATCACCGACGGCCTGTGGACCTCGCGCGTCACCTCGCACGTGCCGCTGCGCGAAGTCGCGGACCTGGTTACCGAAGAAGCGGTGCGCGATGCGGTGCACATCCTCGATGGCGCGCTGCGCCGGTCCGGCATCGCGAAGCCGCGCATCGGCGTCTCCGGGCTGAATCCCCACGCCGGCGACGGCGGTTCCATCGGCCGCGAGGAGATCGAGGTGATCGCACCGGCCGTCGAGCGCCTGAAGCGCGACGGCGTGGAAGCGAGCGGCCCGTGGTCGCCGGACACCGTGTTCATCGCCGCGCGCCGCGGCGACTTCGATGCGGTGGTCTCCATGTACCACGACCAAGGCCAGATCGCGATGAAGCTCATGGGCTTCGAGCGCGGCGTGACGCTGCACGGCGGGTTGCCGGTGCCGGTGGCGACATCGGCGAGCGGCAGCGCCTTCGACATCGCCGGCAAGGGCGTGGCGCGCGTGGCGGGCCTGCAGCACGCCTTCGAGCTGTGCGCGCGCATGGCGGTGCAGCAAACGGCCTGATCTTTCCCGGGTGCTGTCGGCGCGCCGCGACAGGCAGGTGTATCAGCGGCGCAGAACGTGCGGAATCCGCAGGGGCGCGGCGCCTGCCTTCCTACACTGCGCGCATGAACGAGCTCCTCGAACACCCCGACGAGTTGCAGCGCGCGTACGCGATGGCCACGCCGGCCGCGCGCCTGCGCGTGATCAAGCAGCGGCTCGCCAGCGCGCACGGCGAGATGGGCTCCACGCGGCTGGTCACGATCGTGTCGGCGGTCGAGGCGCTCTCGCGTTCGCTCGTCGTGCATGCCGCGGGGCGGCCCGCCAGCACCGCGGAGATGCGGCACAAGCAGTTCCGGCACACGGGGCCGGTGGAGCTGGTCGAGGAAGTCCTGCGCCTGCGCGGCGCCGGCGCCGCGCCGCAGCACTTCGAGCGCGACACGTGGGAGCTCTTCGAAGTCGCGACGCGCTACCGCGACCTCATCGTGCACGAGTGCACCTATGTCGGCCAGGACCGGCATCCTTACCTGATCGCGGCCGCCGAGGCCGTGCTGCGCGGCCTGGTCGAACTGGCCGGGCTGGAAGTCAGGCCGAAGGCAGTGGGCTGAGGGCGCGCAGGTCCAGCTCGGCGGCGCGCCGCAGCTGCACGCGCGGGCCGAAGCTGGCCAGGCTGGCGAGCGTCGCCTCGTGGTGGGCGATCACCTGCTGCGGCGTCAGCACCTCGCTCGTCCACGGCCAGTGCGCATCCGAGACGAGCGTGACGGGATAACCCAGCGCCAGGGCGCGGCGCACGGTGGTGTCGATGCAGAACTGCGTGTGCAGGCCGCAGACCACGACGTCGCCCACGTGCCGCGCCTGCAGCAGCTCCTGCACGTTGGAGCGCAGGAAGGCGTCGGGCGTCGTCTTGGGCACGCGCAGGTCGCTGGCCTCCACGCGCAGGCCCTCGGCGAGATGCCAGCCCGGGCTGCCGTGCGGCAGCGCGGGGCCTTCGTGCTGGATGAAGAGCACCGGCGCGCCCGCTTCGCGCGCCGCGCGGGTCACCGCGTTGATGCGGGAGAGCAGTCCGTTCACGTCCCAGGACCGCGGCCCGCCGCAGAACTCCTGCTGGACGTCGATGACGAGGATGGCGCTGGTCATGGCAGGCACCTCCGTGGAGGAAACAATGCTAGCGCAGGAGGGACGCGGGCGCACCTTGGTCGGGTTCACCCTTCGAACTGTGGATGCAATTGCCGGATCCGGTTCATCGCCATCCCCGCGGCGGCCGTGCGGGTCTCCACGCCCAGCTTGGCGAAGATGCGCTCCAGGTGCTTCTTCACCGTCGCCGGGCTGGCGCCCAGGATGTCGGCGATGTCGCGGTTGATCTTGCCCTTCACCACCCAGTACAGCACCTCGGCCTCGCGGGCCGTGAGCTTGAAGGCGAGGCTCATGGACTCGATGATGGCCGCGTCGGAGACTTCGCGCATCACGATCAGCCAGTCGTCGTCGCCGGTCTGCTGGTGCAGGCGGATGGAGAGGCGCCGCGCGCCGTTCTCGGCGCACAGGCGCGGCGGCTCGATCTGCCGCTCGGCGTCGGCCAGGTGCCGGCGCAGCCATTGCAGGATGGCGGGCGGCGTCTCCGGGGCGCTGGTGCCGAAGTACGCGTGCAGCAGGTCGCGCGCGAGCGGCGTCTGCCACATCAGGCGGCCGTCGCTCGGGCGCACGGTGATGCTCGCGTAGCCGAACGCATCGAGCGCATTGCGGGTCTGCCGCGCGAGCCGCGCGCTCTGCAGGTGCACGCCCATGCGGGCCAGCACCTCCTTGGGCTTGATCGGCTTGGTGACGTAGTCGACGCCGCCCGCGTCCAGCGCGGCGACCAGGTGCTCGGTCTCGGTGAGCCCCGTCATGAAGATGATCGGGATGTGCGCGGTCTGCGCCTGCGCCTTCAGCCGGCGCGCGACCTCGAATCCGTCGAGGCCCGGCATCATCGCGTCGAGCAGGACGATGTCGGGCAGCGCTTGCGAGGCCCGCTGCAGCGCAGCCTCGCCATTCGTGGCGACCAGCACCGTGTAGCCGGATTCGTCCAGCGCATCGTGCAGCACCGAGAGGTTGTCGGGCACGTCGTCCACCACCAGCACGACGTCGCTGTCGCCGCGCTCGAGCAGGCTTTTCATCGCAGGGCTCCTTCGGGCTGGGCGCGCGAGAGCGCCCGGCCCATCGCCTCGAACTGGAACTGGCGCGCCAGCTCGCGCATCTCGCCGGCGAACGCGGCGCACTCCGGTTGCGCCACCTGGATCGCATCGAGCTGGTTCAGGATGCCGCGGTAGTACCCGAGCTCCACGGCGTTGCGCAGCGGAGCGAGCAGGTCGGGCCGCGGCCACACGCCCGGCACGCTGGCGGGCGCCGCGGCCGGCGCGGGCGCCACCTCCTCGTGCAGCCAGCGCAGGCCGAGCTGGCGCTCCAGCCAGTCCAGCAGCTCGCTGTGCCGCACGGGCTTGAGCAGGAAATCCTCCGCGCGCACGCCGGCATCGTTCTCCAGGCCCTTGTCGAAAGCGTTCGCGGACACCACGGCGACCTTCGCGTGCAGCTTGGGCAGGCGACGGATGCGCCGGATCGTCTCCCAGCCGTCGATGCCGGGCATGGCCAGGTCCATGAAGATGGCGTCGGGGCGCAGGCCGGCCGCCAGCAGGTCCAGCGCATCGTGGCCGCTTGCCGCCGTGCGCAGCTCGAAGCCCAGCGGCTCCAGCAGGGCGACCAGCAGCTCGCGGTCGGCCTCCTCGTTGTCGACCACCAGGATGCGGCGCCGCTGGCCCTCGTAACCCCGCCGCGGGCGGCTCTGGGCGGGCACGGCGGCGACCGGCGCATGCACCTCGGGCAGGAAGAGGCGCACGCGGAACACGGAGCCGCGGCCCGGCGCGCTCGTCGCCGAGAGTTCGCCGCCCATGAGGTCGGTCAGCATCTTGGCGATCGTGAGGCCGAGGCCCGCGCCCGGCGCGGAGCTCTGGCCGCGCGCGAAAGGCTCGAAGATCTGCGACAGCTCCTGCGGGCTGAGGCCTGGGCCCGTGTCCTCCACCTCCAGCACGGCCATCTCGCGCGCATGGCGCACGCGGAAGACGACCTGCCCCTGCGACGTGAACTTGATCGCGTTGCCCAGCAGGTTGATCAGGATCTGGCGCAGGCGCTTCTCGTCGGCGCGCACCACCTCCGGCAGCGTGCCTTCGGCCTCGAAGCGGAAGGCGAGGCCCTTGGCGGCCGCCTGCACTTCGAACAGCGCCGCGAGTTCGTGCACGCCGTCGGCGAAGCGCGCCGGCCTGACGTTGAGCGTGAGCTTGCCGGACTCGATGCGGGCGATGTCCAGCGTGCCCTCGATCAGCGACAGCAGGTGCTCGCCGCCGCGCTTGATCACGTGCACGGCATGCTTGCGGTGAGACGGAATCGCGGCGTCCTCGCCCATCAGCTGCGCGTAGCCCAGGATGGAATTCAGCGGCGTGCGCAGCTCGTGGCTGATGGCGCTGATGTAGCGGCTCTTCGCGTGGTTCGCCTGTTCGGCGGCGTGCCGCGCCTGGTCCGCCGCGCGGCGGGCCTGCTGCAGCGCCTCGTCGGTCTGGCGGTGCGATTCGATCTCGCGCATCAGCAGGTGCGTCTGCCGGTTCGATTCCTCCTGCGCCACCTGCCGGCTCTTGTGCGCGAGCACCAGCCACCAGGAGACGATGCCGGCCACCAGCAGCAGCGCGAAATACGCCTTGAGGAAGGTGGCGCGCAATGCTTCGACGCCCACGTGCTGCTCCGCCTGCAACTCCTGGTGGTACAGCAGGCCGAACAGCGCGGCGAGCAGCGGCGCGATCACCAGCATCAGCAGCAGGAAGTGACCGAGCCCCGTGTCCAGGTAAGGCCACACGCGGCGCGGCAGCAGCCAGCGCAGCGTGCCGGACCACTGCGCGGAGAGGCTCGCGTGCGGCTTGCACAAGTCGCCGCAGCGCGCATCGAGCGTGCAGCACAGGGAGCAGATCGGGCCCTGGTAGGCGGGGCAGTGCGCCATGTCGGGAGCTTCGTAGTCGCGGTCGCAGATGACGCAGCGGCGGCTCGCGTAGCGGCGGTAGCTTCCCTCCGGTGCGCGGGCGATGTAGTAGCGGCCGCGCGTGAACCAGGCGATCAGCGGCGCGCTCGCGAACGCCACGCCCATCGCGATCAGCGCCGAGAACGCCTGCGCGCCCGGACCGAACACGCCGAGGTAGGCGGCGATCGCCAGCGTCGACGCGAGCGCCATCGACACCACGCCCACTGGATTCACGTCATACAGGTAGGCGCGCTTGAACTCGATGCCCCGCGGCGACAGCCCCAGCGGCTTGTTCACCACCAGGTCCGCGACGACCGCCATGATCCAGGCGATGGCGATGTTGGAGTACAGCCCCAGCACGTCGCCGAGCGCCTGGAACACGTTCATCTCCATCAGCATGAAGGCGATGAGCGTGTTGAACACGACCCACACCACGCGCCCCGGGTGGCTGTGCGTGAGGCGCGAGAAGAAGTTGGACCAGGCCAGCGAGCCCGCATAGGCGTTGGTCACGTTGATCTTCAGCTGGGACACCACGACGAAGAGCGCCGTCGCGGCCACCGCCCACCCGTAGTGCGGGAACACGTACTCGTAGGCGGCCAGGTACATCTGGTTGGGATCCACCGCGCGGTCGGACGGCACCATGTGCTGGATCGCGAGGTAGGCGAGCAAGGCCCCGCCCAGCATCTTCACGACCCCGAGCAGCACCCAGCCGGGCCCGCCCACCAGCACGCCCGCCCACCAGGCCCGCCGGTTCGCGGCGGTGCGCGCCGGCATGAAGCGCAGGTAGTCGGCCTGCTCGCCCATCTGCGTGATCAGCGCGATGCCCACGGTCAGTGCAGCACCAAACAGGTGCAGGTCGAAGCCGGTGGCCTGCGCTTTTTCCCCGGCGTAGTGCACGATGCCGGTGAAGGCACCAGGATCGCGCACCATCACGTACACGAAAGGCACCACGAGCATCACCAGCCACAAGGGCTGCGTCCACATCTGCAGCCGGCTGATGGCGGACACCCCGTGCGTGACGAGCGGGATCACCACCAGCGCGCACACCAGGTAGCCCCAGGTCGGCGGGATGCCGAGCGCGAGCTCCAGCGCGTACGCCATGACCGCGGCTTCCAGCGCGAAGAAGATGAAGGTGAAGGACGCGTAGATCAGCGAAGTGAGCGTGGAGCCGATGTAGCCGAAGCCCGCGCCGCGCGTGAGCAGGTCCATGTCGACGCCGTAGCGGGCGGCATAGATGCTGATGGGAAGCCCCGCGAGGAAGATGATGAGGCCGGTGGCGAGGATGGCCCAGAAGGCGTTGAGGAAGCCGTACTGCACCAGCAGCGTGGCGCCCACGGCCTCCAGGATCAGGAAGGACGCGGCGCCGAATGCCGTGTTGGCGACGCGCCAGGGCGACCACTTGCGGAAACGCTGCGGCGTGAAGCGCAGCGCGTAGTCTTCCAGCGTTTCGCTCCCCACCCAGCTGTTGTAGTCCCGCCGGACCTTGACCACGCGCTGGGGCGCGGTGTCGGGGTCGGCGGGGAAGATGGGGATGGTGCGGCTCACGCGTCAGAGGTGCACTTTCCGTGCCGGGCACGACAGTTGCAACGTCCCCGCACCACCATGGAACTCACCCCCCGCGAGAAAGACAAGCTCCTGCTGTTCACGGCTGCCCTGCTGGCGGAGCGCCGCATGGCCCGGGGGCTGAAGCTGAATTACCCCGAAGCCATGGCCCTGATTTCGGCCGCCGTGATGGAGGGCGCCCGCGACGGCAAGTCCGTCGCGCAGCTCATGAGCGAAGGCCGCACCGTGCTCACGCGCGCCGACGTGATGGAAGGCGTCGCCGAGATGATCCCGGAGATCCAGGTCGAGGCCACCTTTCCCGACGGCACCAAGCTCGTGACCGTCCACCAGCCCATCGTCTGAGGAGAAGAAGAACATGCGCATCCTGCTCGCCACGCCGCTGCTCGCCCTCGCCAGCGGCGTCCACGCCCACCCCGGCCACGGCATCAGCGAACCCTGGCACTGGCACGCGAGCGACACCTGGGGCTTCCTCCTCGTTGCCGCGCTCGCCGCCCTCGCGATCTGGCTCTCGCGCGGCGAGTGAACCGATGATCCCCGGCGAACTGCTCCCCGAGCCCGGCGACCACGCACTGAACCCCGGCCGCCGCACGGTGGTCGTCGTCGTGCAGAACACCGCCGACCGCCCCATCCAGGTGGGCTCGCACTACCACTTCGCCGAAACGAACGGCGCGCTGTCGTTCGACCGCGCCGCCGCGCAAGGCATGCGCCTGAACATCCCCTCGGGCACGGCCGTGCGCTTCGAGCCCGGCCAGCAACGCACGGTGGAACTCGTGGACTACGCCGGCGACCGCAAGGTGCACGGCTTCCGCGGCCTCGTGCAGGGATCCCTCTGAGAACACCATGGCAACCATTCCCCGCCGCGCCTATGCGGACATGTTCGGCCCCACGAAGGGCGACCGCGTGCGCCTCGCCGACACCGAGCTCGTGATCGAGGTCGAGGAGGACTACACGCTGCGCGCCGGCGGCTACGGCGAGGAGGTGAAGTTCGGCGGCGGCAAGACCATCCGCGACGGCATGGCGCAGTCGCAGCGCACGCGTGCCGAGGGTGCGATGGACACGGTGCTCACCAACGCCCTCCTCCTCGACCACTGGGGGATCGTGAAGGCCGACATCGGCCTGAAGGACGGCCGCATCGCCGCCATCGGCAAGGCCGGCAACCCGGACACCCAGCCTGGCGTGGACATCGTCATCGGCCCGGGCACGGAGATCATCAGCTGCGAAGGCACGATCGTCACCGCGGGCGGCATCGACAGCCACATCCACTTCATCTGCCCGCAGCAGATCGAGGAGGCGCTCGCTTCCGGCATCACCACCATGTTCGGCGGCGGCACCGGCCCGGCGACGGGCACGCTGGCCACCACCTGCACGCCGGGGCCGTGGCACATCGAGCGCATGCTGCAGGCCGCCGATGCGTTCCCGATGAACCTCGGCTTCATGGGCAAGGGCAACGCCAGCCTGCCGCAAGCCTTGCGCGAGCAGGTGGAAGCCGGCGTCATCGGCCTGAAGCTGCACGAGGACTGGGGCACGACGCCTTCGGCGATCGGCAACTGCCTCGACGTCGCCGAAGCGATGGACATCCAGGTCGCGATCCACTCGGACACGCTCAACGAATCCGGCTTCGTCGAGAACACGATCGCGGCGACCAAGGGCCGCGGCCTCTGCGCCTTCCACACCGAAGGCGCGGGCGGCGGGCACGCGCCGGACATCCTGCGCGTGGTGGGCGAGGCGAACTTCCTCCCCTCTTCCACCAACCCGACGATGCCTTACACCGTCAACACGCTCGACGAGCACGTCGACATGCTGATGGTGTGCCACCACCTCGACCCCGCCATCCCCGAGGACCTGGCCTTCGCCGAGAGCCGCATCCGCAAGGAGACCATCGCGGCCGAGGACATCCTGCACGACCTGGGCGCGATCAGCATGTTCTCCTCGGACTCGCAGGCGATGGGGCGCGTGGGCGAGGTGATCCTGCGCTGCTGGCAGACCGCCCACAAGATGAAGCTGCAGCGCGGCAAGCTGCCGGGCGACAGCGAGCGGCACGACAACTTCCGCGCGAAGCGCTACATCGCCAAGCTGACCATCAACCCCGCGCTGGCGCACGGCATCGCGCACGAGGTGGGCAGCATAGCCCCCGGGAAGTGGGCCGACCTGGTGGTGTGGAAGCCGGCGTTCTTCGGCGTGAAGCCGGCGCTGATCCTCAAGGGCGGCAGCATCGCGATGGCCGCGATGGGGGACCCGAATGCCTCCATCCCGACGCCGCAGCCGGTGCACTACCGGCCCATGTTCGGCAGCTTCGGCGGCGCGCTGCACCGCAGCTCCATCACCTTCGTCTCGCAGGCCGGCATGGCCGCCGGCGTGAAGGAGAAGTTCGGCCTGCAGAAGCACGTGGCGGCGGCGCGCGACATCCGCCGCATCCGCAAGCAGCACCTCGTGCACAACGACTGGCTGCCGAAGATGGAGATCGACCCGCAGACCTATGCCGTGCGGGCGGACGGGCAACTCCTCACCTGCGAGCCGGCCACGGTGCTGCCGATGGCGCAGCGGTACTTCCTGTTCTAGAGTGGGGACCATGCTGCCCGACCTCCCCCTCCTGCTCGCCTTCGTGGGGGCCAGCCTCGCGCTGGCGCTCACGCCCGGCCCCGCCGTCGTCTACATCATCGCCCGCACCGTGGCGCAGGGCCGCGCCAGCGGCCTGGCGTCGGTGCTCGGCGTCGCGCTCGGCAACCTGGCCAATGCGGCCGGCGCCGCGCTGGGCCTGGCGGCGCTGTTCGCCGTGTCCTCGGCTGCGTTCACCGTGGTGAAGTGGGCGGGAGCGGCTTACCTCGTGTGGCTGGGCATCCGCCTGTGGCGCACGCCCGCCGCGGTGGACGCGAGCGTGCCGCGCCCCGCCGCGCAGCCGTGGCGGCGCATCTTCCGCGACGGCTTCGTCGTCGCGCTGCTCAATCCGAAGACGACGCTCTTCTTCGCCGCCTTCCTGCCGCAGTTCCTCGATGCGCACGGCAGCCCCCTCGTGCAGACACTGGCGCTCGGCTTCGTGTTCTGCGCCATCGCCGGCTGCACCGACCTGGGCTACGTGCTCGCCGCGAGCATCGTCGGCCCGCGGCTCGCGCGCGCCGGGCGGCACGCGGCCTGGGGCAACCGCATCGCCGGCACCTCGTTCATCGGCCTCGGCGTGCTCACGGCGTTCGGCCACCAACCCGCTTCGCGCTGATGCTGGCCGTCAACAAGATCCTCCCCGGCGGACAGGGGCTGGCGCCCGTGCTGCTCAAGCGCGCCGCCACCGTCGAACTCGACTGGGACGTGCGGCAGAAGAGCCGCTTCGAAGCGACGGATTCGCAAGGCCGCACGCTGGGCGTGTTCCTGCCGCGCGGCACGGTCGTGCGCGGCGGCGACGTGCTGGTGGCCGAGGACGGCTCCATGGTGCGCGTGCTGGCCGCGCCGCAACCGGTGCTGGTCATCACGCACTGCACCGGGCACGGCAGCCCCTTCGACCTGCTGCGCGCGGCCTACCACCTGGGCAACCGGCACGTGCCCCTCGAGCTGAGGCCCGACCACCTGAAGATCGAGCCGGACCACGTGCTGGCGGACATGCTGCGGTCCATGCACCTCATCGTGCGCGAGTCCAACGAAGGATTCGAACCGGAAGGCGGTGCGTACGGCAATGCGGGCGGGCACCACCACCACGAGCATGGATCGCACGACCACGACCACGACCACGACCACGGCCATGGACACTGACGCCGCGCTGCTGCGGCTGGTGTGGCTTGCCTCGCCGGCGCTGCCGGTGGGGGGCTTCTCGTATTCGGAAGGGCTGGAGGCCGCCGTCGAACACGGGCTCGTGCGGGATGAGCAGAGCGCCGGCGACTGGCTCGTCGACCAGTTGCATCTCACGCTGGCGCGCGGCGACCTGGCGGTCGTGGCAGCGGTTGCGCGCGATCCACGGCGGGCGGCAGAGCTCGATGCGTGGGTGCGGCAGACCCGGGAGACGGGCGAGCTGCGGCAGCAGGGCGAGCAGATGGGGAAGTCGCTTGCCGATTGGCAGCGGTCCGTCGGCTGGGTTGCCGAAGGCACCGTAGGCTGGGTTGCCGAAGGCACCCCAGCATTGGATCGCGGTTCCGCTGGGGTCGCTTCGCGAACCCAGCCTACGGCACACACCTACCCCGTGGCTTTCGCACTGGCCGCCCACGCCACCGGTGCCGCGGTGCGGCCCATCGCCCTCACCTACGCCTTCGCCTGGTCCGAAAACATGATGCAGGCCGCGATCAAGGCGGTGCCGCTCGGGCAGTCGGCCGGGCAGCGGATCCTGAAGCGACTCGCCGGCGACATCCCTTCGGCCGTCGACCACGCGCTCGCTCTGGGCGACGACGGCCGCCAGTCCTTCACCCCCATGCTGGCCATCCTCTCGGCCCGCCACGAAATCCAGTACTCCCGCCTGTTCCGATCATGAGCGCCGCCGTCCTCCACCACATCCCCCGCCGCACCAAGAAGCTGCCGCCGCTGCGCGTGGGCATCGGCGGCCCCGTCGGCTCCGGCAAGACCACGCTGCTGGAGATGCTCTGCAAGGCGATGCGCGAGCGCTACGACCTCGTGGCGATCACCAATGACATCTACACGAAGGAAGACCAGCGCCTGCTGACCGTCAGCGGCGCGCTGCCGGCCGAGCGCATCCTGGGCGTGGAGACCGGCGGCTGCCCGCACACGGCGATCCGCGAAGACGCGTCGATCAACCTCGAAGCCATCGACCGCATGCTGGCCGAGTTCCCGGAAGCGGACGTGGTGTTCGTCGAGTCCGGCGGCGACAACCTCGCGGCGACCTTCAGCCCCGAGCTGTCGGACCTGACCATCTACGTGATCGACGTGGCGGCCGGCGAGAAGATCCCGCGCAAGGGCGGCCCGGGCATCACCAAGAGCGACCTGTTCGTGATCAACAAGACCGACCTCGCTCCCCACGTCGGGGCCGACCTCGGCGTCATGGAGGCCGACACGAAGCGCATGCGCAAGGACAAGCCCTTCGTGATGACCAACCTGAAGACGCGCGACGGCCTGCAGGAGGTGGTCCGCTTCATCGAACAGCGCGGCATGCTGCAACAAACAGGACATGCGTAGTCACGAGATGTAACCCCAACGGGATGCCGTCCTACAGCGGAGCCGGCAAGGCAGGCCTACCTTCCGGGACCATGGAACTGCTGAAGGAACCCCCGCCGGCGTTCGAGAGCGTCGCGCGCCTGTTCGCGATGGCGAGGCAGTTGCCGACCTCGCGGCGCATGAACCTGCGGATCGGGCTCGCCTGCGACGGCAAGCTCTTCGCCCACGACAACCTCGATGGCTACCGGCAGGTCAACTTCGTGGCCGACCACCTGCGGGACCTGGGCTGGCGCGAGCACCTGCTGGGCGGCGAGGACGAGATGTTCGGGTGCGACATGCTGTTCTCGTGGCCGGGCGAGCACGCCCGCGTGGCCGAGGACGACCCGTCCTTCATCCGCAAGCCGGCGGTCGACCTCTGGCCTGGCAGCCATGGCTGAAGCCCAGGCCTACGACCAGGAGCAGCCCGACCTGCCTCCCCCGGGGCAGCGGTGGGGCTCGGGAGCGCAAAGCGTGCTGCCCTACCTGACCAAGTCGCTGCAGGCCAGGCCGGCGCATTCGGCGGATGCGCGCGAAGCCCGCGGGCGCGAGGCGCAGCCGCAAGAGGACGCGGCCTCGCGGCCGAGCGCCTGAGCACTTTTTCCGTACGCACCAAGAGAAAAGCGGCCCGCGGGCCGCTCGCTTGCCGTCGTGTCGCCGGCCCTCAGTTGGGGCCGTGGCGGCGCTTGCCGCCGGAATTGCTCGCGCGGCGCTGCTCCCAGATGCGCATCTGCTTCATGGCACTGTCGGAACCCTGGCCGGCATGGCCTTCGGGCCCGGACTGGGGCTGCTGTTGCTGCTGCTGCACCTCTTCCTTCGGCGGCGACTGGCCATCCTCGGGCAGCAGCTGTTCTTGCTGTTGGGACATCGGAAACCTTCCTGCTTGTGCGCATGTTCGCGCCGCGACTGCCGCGCAGGTGTAGGACGTCGCCCGTAACGGCTATGGGAAAGCGGCGGGCCAGCGGCGCCCGGCCGTTACCATGGCCGGGCAAGCGCTCCGACGCACATGCGATGATAATCGCGCCGATGTCTGAAGAACCCATCCAGGTCGGCGACCTGGTCGCGCCGAGCGCCGGCGGGCCGGAAATGACCGTGCAGGCGCGGTCCCAGAACCTCGCGTACTGCGCGTGGCTGGTCGACGGCCGCCTGCACCAGGGGACTTTCGAGATCGCCGCGCTGCGGCGCCTGCGCAGCGCCGGGCCGGCTTCGCGCGCGGGGCCGGACGCCTCCGGGCCCTGAATCAGGCCCCGCCACCCCGGGGCCACTCCAGCAGGAAAGTCGTGCCCTCCCCTGCCGCCGACTGCACGGCAACGGTGCCGCCGTGCGCCTGCACGATGGCGCGCACGATGTAGAGCCCCAGGCCCACCCCTTGCGCACGTGCCTGCGCGCCGCGCACCATCGGCTCGAACATGCGCGGGAGCAGCTCGGGCGGGATGGCCGGGCCGTCGTTGTGCACGCTCACCCGCATCCTGTCCGCGCTGCCTTCGCTGCGCACCGTGATCGGCCGCGCCGGGTCGCCGTGCGAGACCGCGTTGGCCACGAGGTTGCCCACCGCCTGCACGATGCGGTCGGCGTCGGCCAGGCAGCGGCCGTCGCCGCTGCGCTCGTGGCGCAGCTCCCGTGCCGGGAAAGCCACCGCGAGTTCGGACACGCTGTCGGCGATGGCCTGGTGCAGGTCGCCATCCGACTTCTTCATGCCCAGCCCTCCGCCCACGCGCGCCTGCGTGAAATCGAGCAGGTCCGCGATCAGCCGCTGCACGCGCTGCACGGCGCGGCTCACCCGCGCGACGGCCTGGGCCTGCTGCGCTGGCGCGAGCCCGCGCTCCAGCAGGGCGGTGCTCATGTGGATCACCGACAGGGGGTTGCGGATGTCGTGGCTGACGATGCCCACCAGCTGTTCGGCGAACACCGCGCGGTCCTCCGCCTCGCCACGCGCGACGGCCAGCTCCTGCTGGTCGCGCGCGACCTGCGCCGCGAGTTCCTCGGCCCGGCGCCGCTGCAGGAGCAGCTCGCGCTCGTACTTGTCGCGGTCTTCCGCGAGGAACACGGCCACGTGCAGCAGCGTGCCGCCGTTCCACGGCCGCTCGGCCATGTTGACCATCACGGGCACGCCCGACGCATCCTTGCGCCGCAGTTCCAGCTTCACCTCCGCCACCGACGCCTGGATGCGCAGCAGTGGCTGCAGGTGCGTCTGCCAGAAGATGCGCCCGCCCATGGTGAGCAGCTCCTGGAAGCGCAGCTGCCCCACCAGGTCCTCGCGCGCATATTGCAGCCAGCGGCAGAGCGTTGCATTGGCGCCGACGATGCGGCCGTCCGCCGCGGCCAGCAGCAGTCCGCAAGGGGCCGCTTCGTACAAAGCTTCCGCCCCGGGGAGGAGGGGCGTGTCCATCGCTAGAGCTGGCGCAGGAACTGCTCCATGGCGTCCGCGCTGGCACTCGGTGCGCTCAGGTGCGGGCAGTGCCCCACGTTCTCGATGATCCGCAGGGTGCAGTTCGGGATCTGCTTCTGCAGGTACTGCCCGACCGCGACGGGCGCGATCAGGTCCTCGCTGCACTGCAGGACCAGCGTGGGGGCCTGCAGCTTCGGCAGGTCGGCGCGGTGGTCCGAGAGGAAGGTGACGCGCGCGAACTGCTTGGCGATCTCGGGGTCGGTGCGGCAGAAGCTGTTGGTCAGTTCGACGGCGAGTTCCGGCTGGTCGGGGGCCCCCATGATGGCCGGCGCCATGTTGCTGGACCAGCCGAGATAGTTGCTCTCCAGCGTCTCCAGCAGCGAGTCGATGTCGCTGCGCTCGAAGCCGCCGACGTAGTCGCCGTCGTTGATGTAGCAGGGCGAGGGCCCCACCATCACCTGCGCCAGGAACTGGTCCGGCGACGCGATGTTGGCCAGCATGCCGATCATGGAGCTCACGGAGTGCCCCACGCAGATGGCCGGCGCGGTGGTCACGGCCGCGAGCACCTCGCACAGGTCCGACGCGTAGCCGTGCAGGCTGGAGTACTTCTGCTTGTCGTAGGCCGAGAGGTCGGACTGCCCGCTGCCCACGAGGTCGAGCAGGATGCAGGTGTACGTTTCGGCGAAGTGCGGCGCCAGCAGGCGCCACATGGCCTGGTCGCACCCGAAGCCGTGCACGAACACCATGGGCGGGCCTTCGCCCTGCACGTGCACGTTGTTGCGCTTGCGGACATCCATCAGGCTTCCTGCACCTCGTGCACGCGCCCGGGGAAGGCGTGCAGGTAGGCACGCAGTTCGCCGAACTGCCCCTTGGAGATCACGCCGTCCGCGCCCAGGCGAATGCAGCGCTGGCGCACGACGGGCGTCACGAAGTCGCTGAACACGACGACGGCGCCGGAAGGCTCCTTGTTCATGCGGCTCACGAGCGTGAAGCCCGAGCCCTCGGCCAGCAGCAGGTCGACGATCGCGAGGTCCCAGCCGCCGCGGTGGCGCAGCAGCCATTCGGTGGCAGCGGTCTCGTTGGTGGCCATGCCCACGAGCTCGAATCCGCCGACGGACTCGAGCAGGTCCCGCAGGAGCTCCTGCATGGGCTTCGAATCTTCCACCATGAACACGCGTACAGCCATACCACCTCCGGATCCGCAGCCGGGCCAATCGCCCGGCAGAGGACCAACATGACAGTCCAAAGCGGCGGATTCTGTCTGAAGCGCGCGAAGATGGCTGTAGGAATGCTCCGACTTTGCAGGAGCTGCGTACGCGCCGGTGGCGGAAGCGGTGAGATTCGAACTCACGGATGTCTTGCGACATCGCCGGTTTTCAAGACCGGTGCATTCAACCGCTCTGCCACGCTTCCGACCGGACGATTCTCTCAGAACCGCGTGGCCACCCCGATCACCAGCGCCTTGTCCGCGGTGAGCTGCACGCCGTTGACGTACTGGTACAGCGGTTGCTGCCAGAAGCCATAGAGGCGCCAGCGTTCCGACAGCTCGTAGCTGAAGCCAGGACTCACGAACAGGAAGCGGCCGCCGCTGTCCTCGGGCTCCGCGTTCGCGCCGCGGTCCCGCTGCTTGAAGACGGCATTGAGCTGCAGCAGTCCCGAGAACCTGTCCGTGACGGCATGCGCGTAGCCGAGGTCGGCCGACAGCTGCGCGCCGGGAGCGAACCCGTCGTGCTGGTGCAGGGCGGCCTGCACCTGCACCTGCGCGAACCAGGAGGCAGGGCGGGTCGTGAGCTGCTGGTGGAAAAAGGCGCCCAGGATCGCATCGGTGGTGCCGGTGCCCGGCTGCAGGCTGCGCTCCGCGACGTCGCCTTCGGCGTTGGCGATGTTCGTGCGGCCCGTGGGCAGCTTCAGCCCGAAGGTGACGCCGGCGCTCGCCGGGCCCGCGGACTGGTCGATCCAGGGTGCCTGGTAGCGGCCGGTCGCTCGCAGGTCGCCCGGCTCGCGGAAGTCCCAGCGCTCGGGCAGTTGCGCCCCGTGGTGGTTGTGCACGTGCAGGTGCTCGCGGTGCACCAGCGGCAGGGCGAGCGAGAAGCCCCAGCCGCCCGCGAAGTTCCTGCTGTAGTTGAGGAGCAGGTTGCGGTTGGTCGTCTCCACCTCGTCGTGGTGGTGCGGGATCTCGCCCACGCCGATGCGGCGCGAGCCGGCGCGCGGCTGGTCCTGCGGGATGTATTCGTAGCGCAGGTCGAGCACGGAGCCCTCCTGCAGGCCGAGGGCGTCGGAAGCCCAGTCGCCGTTGACGGCGCAGAAGGCGGCGCCGCAGCTGGCGTGCGCGGCAGGAAGGAAGGCGAAGGCCAGGACGGCGCCAAGCGCCGTGGCACGGAAAGAGGAACGCATCAGGATCTCCTGTTCGAAGGCAGGCTCCCGCCGCGCGTGCAGCGGGAGGAAAGGCAAGCGATCAGGAGAGCCGGGGTGGACCGCGGGCCGCGGGCGGCGCCGCGGCATTGCGCACGAAGCCGTGCGCCAGGATGGCTTCGGGCGCCTCGTGCGCCGGCGCGGGCGGCAGCCGCAGCGCGAAGGCCGGGGGCGGCGGCGCAGCGCCGGTGACGCAGGCAGGGCACTGCCCCAGGTGGCCGGAGAGCTTCGCGGGCGCGCCGTCGTCGCCCGACACCAGCTTGAAGGAGCCCCCAGCACAGACGAGTTGCAGGCCCGCATCGCCGACCAGGGGCGCCGCGAGCGTGGCGCCCAGCCACAGCGCGAACCACGCCAGCACGAAGCAGGCGAGGCGGCGGGCGTGGCGCAACGCGGACATGGAGCGGGATGATAGCCGCGGACAGACCTTGGCCCGCCCTGACGCCGGCTGGCAAGGCGGGCGCGGACTGGCTACCATCCGGCTTTGCATCATGTCGCAGTCCATCCCCTACCTCGATCCGGAGGTCAAGCCTCCCGATTACCGCGTGCCCCGGGGGCGCAGCGGCCAGGGGTCGAAGTCGGCGCTGGAAACGCTGCTCAAGGACATCGACCGCATCCAGCGCGCCAAGGAAGCCTACGGCGACCTGCCCAAGCGGCCGGACTCGTCGCTGCGCTTCTGAGCCTCAGCCCGGCACCAGGCCGGCCGCGCGCTGCACCTCGATGCGGATCTCCTCGGTGAGCTGCGCCTTCATCTGCGCGAACACGGGCGTCGTCTTCATCGCATAGTGCCGCGGGTGCGGCAGCGGCACCGGCAGGTCGCACTTGATGCGCCCGGGCCGCGCGCTCATCACGACCACGCGGTTGCCCATGAAGATGGCCTCGTCGATGTCGTGCGTGACGAACAGCACGGTCTTGCGCTCGGCTTCCCAGATCGACAGCAGCAGTTCCTGCATCAGCTCGCGCGTCTGGTGGTCCAGGGCGCCGAAGGGCTCGTCCATCAGCAGGATGCGGGGCGCGTTGGCCAGGGCCCGCGCGAGCGCCGTGCGTTGCTGCATGCCGCCCGAGAGCTGCTTGGGATAGTGCTGCGCGAAGTCCTGCAGGCCGACCTTCGCGAGGAAGGGACGCGCGATCGCCTCCTGCTCCGCGCGCGGGATGCCTTTCTCCCGCAGGCCGAAGCACACGTTCTGCAGCACCGTGAGCCAGGGAAAGAGCGTGTAGCTCTGGAACACCATGCCGCGGTCGGCGCCCGGCCCGGAGACCGTGCGGCCATCGAGCGTGATGCTGCCGCCGGTGGGCGTGTCCAGCCCCGCGACCATGCGCAGCAAGGTGCTCTTGCCGCAGCCGGAGGGGCCGAGGATGGTGATGAAGTCGTTCTCCTGCACGGCGAGGTCGGTGGCCTGCAGGGCGACGGTGCCGCCGGGGAAGGTCTTGCCGACACCTTCGATCCGCAGCACGTCGGACGTGTTGTCGCGTGCCACCGCGGAACCGGCTTTGCCGGGCCGCTGGTGGCGCCCCCTTGAGGGGGAGGCGCCGTAGGCGCTTCGGGGGTGGGTCATCATCATCTCAATTGCGCCCACGGGAAGACCTTTCTGTTCGCTGCCTTGAACGCGAAGTCCGTCACCAGCCCGATGAGGCCGATCACGAGGATGCCGAAGATGATCTGGTCGGTGGCCAGCAGCGCCTGGCTGTCCGTGATCATGTGGCCGATGCCGCTGGAGGCGCCGATCAGTTCCGCGACGATCACGTAGGTCCAGGCCCAGCCCAGCACCATGCGCAGCGTCTCGGCGATCTCCGGCGCGGCCGAGGGCAGCAGCACGCGCTTGACGATGCCGCCGTCGCCGGCGCCCAGCGTGTACGCCGCCTCCACCAGGTCGCGCCGCGTGTTGCCCACGCTCACGGCGACCATCAGCACCAGCTGGAAGAAGGAGCCGATGAAGATCACCGCGAGCTTCTGCGCCTCGCCGATGCCGGCCCACAGGATCAGCAGCGGGATGAAGGCCGAGGCGGGCAGGTAGCGCGCGAAGCTCACGAAAGGCTCGAAGAAGGCTTCCACCGGCTTGTACGCACCCATCACGACGCCGAGCGGGACGGCGATGGCCGCAGCGATGACGAACCCGCCCACCACGCGCCACACCGTCATGCCGATGTCGTGCAGGAAGCCCTGCGTGAGCAGGGACCAGCCCGATCGCATCATCGTGAGCGGATCGGCGAGGAAGGTCTTCGACACCGCGCCACTGAAGGTGACCGCCGCCCAGAGGGCGAAGAACACCACGAAGAAGGAGACCCCCAGAGTGACGCGCGAGGCGGGGGAGACGGGAACGAGCGGCTTCACTTCAGGAACCGCGTGTCCGCCAGCTTCGCGAGGTCCGGCACCTGCTTGATGATCCCCGCCTCCAGCAGCAGGTCCGCGGCTTCCTTGCTGAAGGCGGCGTGCTCGCCGGAGAAGAACTTCTGGTTGGCCGCGCGGTCCTGCCAGCGCAGGTACTTCTGGCTCGCCTCGAACTGCTCGCCGCTCTGCTTCACGTCGGCGCCCATGATCTCGAAGCTCTTCTTCGGTTCCTTCTGGATCATCTCCACCGCCTCGAAGTAGCTGTCCGCCAGCGCCTTCGCGGCCTTGGGGTTGTCGGAGAGGAACTTCGGCGTGCAGCCGAAGGTGTCCATCACCATCGGGTAGTCCAGCGTCGTCGCGATGATCTTGCCGGCCTCGGGCTTGGCGCGCACGGCGGAGAGATACGGCTCGTACGTCATCGCGGCATCGAGGTCCGCGGTGCCCGCGATCATGGCGTTGGCCGCGGCCTGCGGCTCGAGGTTCACGACCTTCACGTCCTTCGGCGTGAGGCCGTTCTTCTTCAGCATCCACGCGAGCGTGAAGTAAGGCGCCGTGCCGGGCGCGCTGGCGGCGACCGTCTTGCCTTTCAGGTCGGCGATCTTCGCGATGTTGCCCTTCACCACCATGCCGTCGGCGCCATAGGACTTGTCCAGCTGGAAGATCTGCGTGGTGGCGACGCCGTTGGCGTTCCACACGATCCAGGTCTCCACCGTCGTCGCTGCGCACTGCACGTCGCCCGAAGCGATGGCGAGGTGGCGGTCCTTCTGCGGGATCTTGCGGATGGTGACGTCGAGCCCGTTCTTCCTGAAGATGCCGGCATCCTTCGCGAGCGTCAGCGGCGCGAAGCCCGTCCAGCCGGACATGCCGATCGCGACCTTGGTCTCCTGCGCCTGGGCGGCCACCGCGGCGCAGGCCAGCAGGGCGAGGGGGAACAGCTTGTTCATGGATGCTCTCCGTTCGTGGAATGGTGATGGGACTCTATGCACGGCTCATGCCAGGCGCAATGCCTGCAACTCCGGGATCTGGTGCTCGATGGCGTGGCCGATGTCGCCCGCCGCCACGAGGTGGTGCACGGCCTCGATGTCGCGCGCGAGGCTGCGGTCGGCCGGCATGGCGGGCGAGACGCTGCGCACCAGGCGCAGCACCGCCTCGGGGCCGGGGGCGCTCGCCAGCGGCCGCAGGAACTCGATGCCCTGCGCCGCGGCGAGCAGCTCGATCGCGACGATGTGCGCCGTGTTCGCGAGCATGGCGCGCAGGCGCCGCGCGGCGAACGTCGCCATGCTCACGTGGTCTTCCTGGTTCGCCGAGGTCGGGAGGCTGTCGACGCTGGCGGGATGCGCCAGCGACTTGTTCTCGGAGGCGAGTGCCGCCGCCGTCACGTGCACGATCATGAAGCCGGAGTTGAGCCCCGGCTCGGGCGTGAGGAAAGGCGGCAGCCGCGAGACGACGGTGTCGACGAGCATCGCGACGCGCCGCTCCGAGATGGCGCCGATTTCCGCGATGGCGACCGCCAGTGCATCGGCCGCGAGCGCCACCGGCTCCGCGTGGAAGTTTCCGCCGGAGACCATGGTCGGCGCCTGCCCGGCGTCGCCCGCGAACACCAGCGGGTTGTCGGTCACCGCATTGGCTTCGCGCACCAGCACCTGCGTGGCGTAGCGCATCTGGTCGAGGCAGGCGCCCATCACCTGCGGCTGGCAGCGCAGGCAGTACGGGTCCTGCACGCGGTCGTCTTCTTCGAGATGCGAATGGCGGATGGCGCTGCCGACCAGCAGCGCCCGGTAGGCGGCCGCGCAATCGACCTGGCCCGGTTGCCCACGCACGGCATGGATGCGGGGGTCGAAGGGCGCATCGCTGCCGCGTGCGGCATCGAGGGTCAGGGATCCCGCGATGACCGCCGCCTCGAACAGCTTGTCCGCCGAGAGCAGCGCGTCGAGCGCGAGTGCGGTGGACACCTGGGTGCCGTTGATGAGGGCGAGGCCTTCCTTGGCGCCCAACTGCAGCGGCTTCAGCCCCGCGCGCTCCAGGGCTTGGCCGCCCGGCATGCGAACGCCTTCCAGGAACGCTTCGCCTTCGCCGATCAGGGGCAGGCACAGGTGCGCGAGCGGCGCGAGGTCGCCACTGGCGCCGACCGAGCCTTGCGCCGGGACGACGGGCACGACGCCGCGGTTGTGCATGGCGAGCAGGCCGTCGATGACCTCCTCGCGCACGCCGGAGTAGCCGCGCGCGAGGCTCGTCGCCTTCAGCAGCAGGATCAGGCGCACGACGCGCGGCGCGAGCGGCTCGCCGACGCCGACCGCGTGCGAGCGCAGCAGCTTCAGTTGCAGCAGCGCCAGGTCTTCCCGCGCGATGCGCTGCGTGGCCAGCTTGCCGAAGCCGGTGTTGACGCCGTACACCGGGGCGTCGCCTTCGGTGGCGCGGCGCACCGCTTCCGCGCTGGCGCGCACCGCGGCGCGACACGAGGGGTCCAGCGCCACCTGCACGTCGGGGGTGTCGACGAGGCGGCGGAGCTGGGCGAGCGTGAGCTCGCCGGGGGTGAGGAGTTCGTTGTTCATGTGCTGCGTCGGTGGGGTTCGCTGTCGCTCACCTTCCGCGGCTTCGCCGCGCCACCCTACAAAAGAGGCAAACGAATGGCCGGAACGCCGGCCGTCCTGTAGGGTGGCGGTGCGAGAGCACCGGACGGTGAGCGACGGCGAACCCCACCGTCAACCTCACCGCACCATCGGCAGGTCCAGCCCCTGCTCCCGCGCGCATTCCACGGCGATCTCGTACCCCGCATCCGCATGGCGCATCACGCCGGTCGCCGGGTCGTTCCACAGCACGCGCCGGATCTTCTCGTCGGCTTCCCGCGTCCCGTCGCAGACCATCACCACGCCGGCGTGCTGCGAGTACCCCATGCCGACGCCGCCGCCATGGTGGAAGCTCACCCAGCTGGCGCCACTCGCCGTATTGAGCAGCGCATTCAGCAGCGGCCAGTCGCTCACGGCGTCGCTGCCGTCGCGCATCGCTTCCGTCTCGCGGTTCGGCGACGCCACCGAGCCGCTGTCCAGGTGGTCGCGGCCGATCACGATGGGCGCCTTCAGCTCGCCCGTGCGCACCATCTCGTTGAACGCGCGCCCCGCCAGGTGGCGCTCGCCCAGGCCGATCCAGCAGATGCGCGCGGGCAGCCCCTGGAAGGCGATGCGCTCGCCCGCCATGTCCAGCCAGCGGTGCAGGTGCCGGTTCTGCGGGAACAGCTCCTTCATCTTCGCGTCCGTCCTGCGGATGTCTTCCGGGTCGCCCGAGAGCGCCACCCAGCGGAACGGCCCCACGCCGCGGCAGAACAGCGGCCGGATGTACGCGGGCACGAAGCCCGGATAGGCGAAGGCGTCGGCGACGCCGAAGTCCTGCGCCACCTGCCGCAGGTTGTTGCCGTAGTCCACCGTCGGCACGCCCATGGCGTGGAAGGCCAGCATGGCCCGCACGTGCTGCGCGCAGGACTCGCCCGCGGCCTGCTTCAGGGCGTCGTGCTGCGCCGGGTCTTTCTGCGCGGCCTGCCACTGGTCCACGCTCCAGCCGATCGGCAGGTAGCCGTTGATGATGTCGTGGGCCGAAGTCTGGTCGGTGACGATGTCCGGCTTGCGGCCGCCCGCCTGCGCACGGCGGGCGAGCTCCGGCACGATCTCGGCCGCGTTGCCGCACAAGGCGATGGAGACGGCTTCCTTGCGGGCGGTGTGGTGCTCGATCAGCTGCAGCGCCTCGTCGAGGTCCTTCGCCTGCCTGTCGAGGTACTTCGTGCGCAACCGGAAGTCGATGCGCGACTGCTGGCACTCGATGTTCAGCGAGCAGGCGCCGGCGAACGAAGCGGCCAGCGGCTGCGCGCCGCCCATGCCTCCCAGGCCCGCCGTGAGCACCCAGCGGCCGGCGAGGTCGCCGCCGTAATGCTGGCGGCCAGCCTCCGCGAAGGTCTCGTAAGTCCCTTGCACGATGCCCTGGGTGCCGATGTAGATCCAGCTGCCCGCCGTCATCTGGCCGTACATCATCAGGCCCTTGCGGTCGAGCTCGTTGAAGTGCTCCCACGTCGCCCAGCGCGGCACCAGGTTGGAGTTGGCGATCAGCACGCGCGGCGCGCCCGGGTGCGTGCGGAACACGCCCACCGGCTTGCCGGACTGGACGAGCAGGGTCTCGTCGGGCTGCATGCGCTTCAGCGTCGCCAGGATGGCCTCGAAGGCGGGCCAGTTGCGGGCCGCCTTGCCGATGCCGCCGTAGACGACGAGCGCATCGGGGTTTTCGGCAACGGCGGGATCCAGGTTGTTCTGGATCATGCGGAAGGCGGCCTCGATCTGCCAGTCGGCGCAGGTGCGCTGGCTGCCTTGCGGCGCGCGCACCGCGCGGGGGCCGGCAGTGAGGAAGCTGGCCTGGGAAAGGTCGGACATGGCGGGCTCCGGAAGTACGGCCGAGTTGTCTATACAAGCTGCTGGAGGCGGAATGTAGTTGTCTATACAAGCCGTGTCAACGGGGGTATGCTCGGGCCCATGGCAAAGGACGAACGGCCGGCATACGAACAGGTCAAGGGCTGGATCCGGCAGCACATCGCCAGCGGCGAGTGGAAGCCGGGCGACGTGGTGCCCAGCGAGGCTTCGCTCATGGAGCGCTTCGCCATCAGCCGCATGACGGCCAACCGCGCGCTGCGCGAGCTGGCGACGGAAGGACTGGTGAAGCGCGTCCAGGGTTCCGGCACGCGCGTGGCGCAGCTGCACCGCATCTCCTCGCAGCTCGTGATCCGCGACATCCACGAGGAAGTCGCCGAGCGCGGCCACGTGCACAGCACGCGGGTGATCAAGGTGGTGCAGGAGAAGGCGGAGGCCGCGCTCGCGGAGTCCCTGGGGGTCAAGCGGGGTGCGCGCGTGTTCCACAGCGTGCTGGTGCACCTGGAAAACGGGGTGCCGATCCAGTACGAGGACCGCTACGTCAACCCGCAGGCGGCGCCGCACTACCTGGAGACCGACTTCACCCGCATCTCGCCGACGCACCACCTGCTGGAGCACGCGCCGCTCACGGAAGCGAGCTACACCATCGAGGCCTGCCTGCCGAGCGCGGAGGAAGCGAAGGCGCTGCAGATCCGCACCTCCGAACCCTGCCTGGCGATGGTGCGGCGCACCGTCAGCGGCGCCAACGTGGCGAGCGTCGCGCGCCAGCTCTATCCGGGCACGCGCTACAGCTTCAGCGGACAGTTCCAGGCATGAACTGGCAACTCGTGTCACTGGAACGGCAGCCCGCCCAGCCATGGCGCAACGGCGGCGGCCTCACGCGCGAGCTGCTCGCGTGGCCCCAGCCGCACGACTGGCGCATCCGCCTCTCGGTAGCGGACGTGCAGGCGTCCGGCCCCTTCTCCCGCTTCGACGGCATCGAGCGCTGGTTCGCGGTGCTGGAGGGCGACGGCGTGGTGCTGCACACCGAGGACGCCACGCACCGCCTCACGGCCGACAGCGCGCCCTTGCGCTTCGACGGCGCGCTCGCCGTCGACTGCAGCTTGCTCGGTGGGCCGACGCGCGACTTCAACCTGATGGCGCGGCCGGGGGCCTCGCGCATGCAGCGCGTGTGGGGCGCATCGGAGCTGCGCGGTGAAGCAGGCGCCCTGCTCGCCTTGTACACGCACGGAACCGGCGCGGAACTGCGCAGCGGCAAAGATCGCCTGGCCCTTCCGCCCTTCCACCTCGCCTGGCGCGTGGCGGAAGAGGCGGTGCAGGCGCACGTTGCCGCCCAGGACGCGCTCTGGATGGAGGCCTTCGCATGAACATCGAGGTGTGGAGCAACGCCCGCATCACGACGATGGCGCCCGATGCCACCGTTCCCTACGGGCTCGTGGACGACGCTGCGCTGGCGGTGGAAGGCGGGCGCATCGCGTGGGTCGGCCCGCGCGCGGAGTTGCCCGCCGCCTTGCGCCACGGCGCGGTCGAACACGACGCGCAAGGCGCCCTGCTCACGCCGGGCCTCGTCGACTGCCACACGCACCTGGTGTGGGGCGGCGACCGCGCCGCCGAGTTCGAGGCGCGGCTGAACGGTGCCACTTACGAGGAGATCGCGCGTGCCGGTGGCGGCATCGTGTCCACGGTGAAGGCGACCCGCGAGGCGAGCGAAGAGGAGCTGCTGCTCCAGTCGCTCAAGCGCCTGCGCCCCCTGCTGGCCGAAGGCGTGACCACGATCGAGATCAAGTCCGGCTATGGCCTGGACGAAGCGAACGAGGCCAAGTGCCTGCGCGTCGCGCGGCGCCTGGGCGAACGGGAGAACGTGGCGGTCCGCACGACCTTCCTCGGTGCGCACGCGCTGCCGCCGGAGTTCCGCGGCCGCGCCGACGACTACATCGCGGAGGTCTGCCGCATGCTCCCGCGCCTGCACGCGCAAGGGCTGGTGGATGCGGTGGATGCCTTCTGCGAGAACATCGGCTTCTCCCTCGTGCAGACGCGCCGCGTGTTCGAGGCCGCGCAGGCGCTCGGCCTGCCCGTCAAGCTGCACGCCGAACAATTGAGCGACAGCGCCGGCGCGGAGCTCGCGGCCTCCTTCGGGGCGCTGAGCTGCGACCACCTCGAGTGGCTGGGCGAGGAAGGCGCGCAGGCCATGGCCCGCGCGGGCACCGTCGCCGTGCTGCTGCCGGGCGCCTTCTACTTCCTGCGCGAGACGAAGCTGCCGCCGGTGGCGCTGCTGCGCGAACACCAGGTGCCCATCGCCGTCTCGACCGACTGCAATCCGGGCACGTCGCCCTGCACCTCGCTGCTGCTGATGCTGAACATGGCGTGCACGCTGTTCCGCCTCACGCCGGAAGAAGCTTTCGCCGGCATCACCCGCAACGCCGCACGGGCGCTGGGCCTCGCGGACCGCGGCGTGCTGGCGCCCGGCCTGCGCGCCGACTTCGTGCTCTGGGACGCGCGCAGTCCCGCCGAACTCGCCTACGCCCTCGGCGCCAACCCGCGCCTCGCCACGATCGTCGAAGGAACCGAACGATGACCTACACCTTGCACCGCGGCACGGCGCCGCTGCTGGTGAGCATCCCGCACATGGGGACGGAGATCCCGCAGGAGCTGCGCGGCGGCTACGTTTCGCGCGCCCTCGAAGTCGAGGACGCCGACTGGCGCCTCGACCGGCTCTACGCCTTCGCGCGCGATCTGGGCGCGAGCATCCTGCAGCCCACCGTCGCCCGCTACGTGATCGACCTCAACCGGCCGCCGGACGATGCGCCCATGTACCCCGGCGCGTCCAACACCGAGCTGTGCCCCACCCGCTTCTTCGACGGTGATGCGCTGTACCGCGAGGGTTCGGCACCGGGTGCGGAAGAGAAGCTGCGCCGGCGTGCCGCCTGGTGGCAGCCCTACCACCAGGCGTTGCAGGAGGAGCTCGCACGCCTGCGCGCGCAGCACGGGCACGTCCTGCTGTGGGATGCGCACAGCATCCGCGCCGAGATCCCGTGGCTGTTCGAAGGCCGCCTGCCCGACCTGAACATCGGCACGGCCGATGGCAAGGCCGCGGATCCCTCCATCGCGCAGGCCGTGGTCGCCGCCGCGGCGCGCGACCCGCGCTTCACCCACGTCCTGAACGGCCGCTTCAAGGGCGGCTACATCACGCGCCAGTACGGCCGGCCGGCCGAACACGTGCACGCGGTGCAGCTCGAGATGTGCCAGTCCCTGTACATGCGCGAAGCCCCGCCCTGGAACTACGAGCCGGAGCAGGCCGCGCGCGTGGCGCCGGTGGTGCGCTCCATGGTGGAAGCGGCGATGGCCGCGTGCGATGCACTGTATGCCTGAAGCACGCCGCTTCTTCGCGCCGCAAGCGTGGGTGCAGGGAGGCTGGCAACGCGACGTGCTGCTCGTCGCCGGGGCCGACGGCTCCTGGCAGGAGGTGCGCGCGGGCGCGCAACCGGACGGCGCGGAAGTGCTCGCCGGCCCCGTGCTGCCGGGGCTGGTGAATGGCCACAGCCATGCCTTCCAGCGCGCCATCGCCGGCCTCACCGAGCGCAGCGCGGCGGGGCACGACGACTTCTGGAGCTGGCGCGACCGCATGTACGCCGCGGCCCTGCGCATCTCGCCGGAGCAGCTGGAAGCCATCGCCACCCAGCTCTATGGCGAACTGCTTGCCGCGGGGTACACGCAGGTGTGCGAGTTCCACTACCTGCACAACGCGGTCGATGGCCGCCCGTACGCGGACCCCGCGGAGATGTCGCTCGCGCTCGTGCGCGCGGCGCAGCGCGCCGGCATCGGCCTGACCCTGTTGCCGACGCTCTACATGCGCTCGGGCTTCGGGGCCGCAGGCCTGCGCGAGGACCAGCGGCGCTTCGCGTCCACGCCGGAGTCGGTGCTGCGCATCGCGCAGGCCGTGCGCGCGCAGGCTTCGCCGCTCGTCACCGCCGGCATCGCGCTGCATTCACTGCGCGCGGTGGACGCGGCAGCCCTGCGCGAATGCGCCGACGCGGCGCGCGCGGCAGGCATGCCCGTGCACATCCACGTCGCCGAGCAGCAGCAGGAGGTGGACGACTGCGTGCAGGCCCACGGCGTGCGACCCATCGAGTGGCTGCTGCGGAACGCGAAGCTCGACGCCCGCTGGAACCTGGTGCACGCCACGCAATCGACGCGCGCCGAACTCGAGGGCGTGCAAGGCATGGGTGCAGCCATCGTGCTGTGCCCGAGCACCGAAGCGAACCTGGGCGACGGCGTCTTCGACCTGCCGTCCTGGCTGGCGGTGCGCGGCGCCTGGTCCATCGGATCCGACAGCCACGTCACGCGCAGCTGGAGCGAGGAGCTGCGCCTGCTCGAATATTCGCAGCGGCTGGCGCTGCGGCAACGCAACGTGGCCGCACGGGCCGGGCGTGCGGAGAGCACGGCGGCCGTCCTCTTCGAAGGCGCGCTGGCCGGAGGAAGCGCCGCCTGCGGCGTCACCACCGGGGGCCTCGCCGTCGGCCAGCGGGCGGACCTGTGCGTGGTCGACACGCACGCGCCGGCCCTGGCGGGCCTCCCGGCGGATCACCTGCTCGACGCGCTCGTCTTCTCTTCGCCCGCGGCGTCGATGCTGCGCGTCGTCGTGGCCGGCAAGGACGTCGCGGCGAAGCCCGACTCCGCGGGCTTCGTGCAGGCTATGCGCGCGCTGTGGTGACGATCACTCCGCCTTCGCGCCCGAGACCTGGACGATCTTCGCCCACTTCTCGGTTTCCATGCGGTGGATCTTCCAGAAGTCTTCCGGCGTCCCGGGGATGGGCACGCCGCCCAGCTCCGCGAGCTTGGCCTTCATCGCCGGATCCGCGAGCGCGGCGTTCACTTCGCGGTTGATGCGGTCGATGATGGGCCGCGGCGTGCCCTTGGGCACCGCGACGCCGAACCAGGCGCTGGCTTCGTAGCCGGGAACCACTTCGCCGACGGCGGGCACGTCGGGCAGCGCCGGCGAACGCTGCGCGCTCGTGACGCCCAGCGCGCGCACGGAGCCGCCCCGGATGTGCGAAATGATGGAAGGCATGTTGTCGAACAGCACGTCCACCTGGCCGCCGATCAGGTCGGTGATGGCGGGGCCCGCGCCCTTGTACGGCACGTGCTTCATGTCGACGCCGGCCATGTGCTTGAACATCTCGCCCGAGAGGTGCACCGAGGTGCCCGCGCCCGAGGACGCCATGTTGATCTTGCCCGGGTTCTTCTTGCCGTACTCGATGAACTCCTGGATGTTCTTCGCGGGGAAGTTCTTCGTCACGGTCATCACGTTGGGCACGCGGATGAAGCCCGCCACCGGCGCGAAGTCTTCCAGGAAGTTGAAGTTCAGCTTGGGGTACAGCGACGCGTTGATCGCGTTGGCCGGGTTCACCAGCTGCCACGTATAGCCGTCCGGCGCGGACTTCGCCGCGAACTCGGTGCCGATGTTGTTGCCGCCGCCGGCGCGGTTCTCGACCAGGATCTGCTGCCCCAGCTTCGTGGAAAGGTACTGCCCCATCAGCCGCGCGAGCAGGTCGGTCGAGCCGCCAGGCGGGTAGGGCACGATCCACTTGATCGGCTTGTTGGGATAGTCGGACTGGGCCGCCGCGGGCAGCGCGATCGTGGCGCATGCGAGGGCGAGCGCAGGCACGAGTTTGGACAGCAGGCGCATCTTGTCTCCTTGCCTTGGGAAGGCAGGCAGACTAGCGAGCGGGCCGCGGAGGCGTCAACCGGGGTTACGCGCTTCGGGGAGACCCTCGGTGCATGCTGGGGTGCGCTTCGCGCAACCCAGCCTACAGGCGCCCGGGCTTCGTGGGCTTCGTGGGCTTCGTGGGCTTCGTGGGCTTCGTGGGCTTCGTGGGCTTCGTGGGCTTCGTGGGCTTCGTGGGCTTCGTGGGCTTCGTAGGCTGGGTTGCGCGAAGCGCACCCCAGCACCCCCCCGCCCCCATCAAACCATCAGCTCGATCACGAACGGCCCCTCCCGCCCGAAGCTGGAGCGCATCAGGTCGGCGCACTCCTCCATCGTCGTGGCCCGTGCCGCCTCCACCCCCATGCCTTCGGCCAGCTTCACGAACGACAGCCCCGGATCCCCCAGGTCCAGCATCCGCATCGCCGTCGGTCCCGGCGTCGCACCGACACCTTTGTACTCACCGACGAGGATGTTGTAGCTGCGGTTGTTCAGCAGGATCGTGGTCACGGGCAGCTTCTCGCGCGCCTGCGTCCACAGCGACTGCAGCGAATACATCGCGGAGCCGTCCGCCTGCAGGCCGATGACGCGGCGCTGGCCGCCCGCGGCGATCGCGGCGCCGGTGGCGACCGGCAGGCCGTCGCCGATGGCGCCGCCGGCGAGGTGCAGCCAGTCGTGGGGCGGCGCGACGTGCGAGCTCTTGTAGAAGCCGCGGCCGTAGGAGACGCTTTCGTCCGAGACGATGGCGTGCTCCGGCATCAGCGCGGCGACGGTCTGCGCCAGCTTGTCGGACGTGGGCTCGCCCGAGGCAGGCTGCGGGCGCGGGCCGGGATCCGGCAGCGCCGCTTCCGGCGCGTGCAGGGCTTCCACCAGCGCGCGCAGGGCGACCAGCGCATCCTGTTCGGGACGCGACAGCACGTGCAGCTGTGCCTCCGGCGGGTACTGGATGGACGGCAGCCCCGGGTACGCGAAGAAGCCCACCGGTGCCTTCGCGTTCACCAGCACGATGTGCTCGAAGCCCGCGAGCGCCTTCATCGCCAGCTCGCTCTTGTACGGCACGCGCTCCAGTTGCAGGCGGCCGCGGCCGCGCGCGACTTTCGGATTGACGAAGTCCGCCAGCACCTGCGCGCCGGTGGCTTGGGCGATGCGCCACGCGAGCGCCTGGCCTTCGGCCTGCACCGCGGCCCCCGCGAGCAGCAGCAGCACCTTGCCGCCCTTCGCACGCAGCACGCGCGCTGCCTGCTCCACCGCATGCGGGTCGAGCGGCTGCGCGGCGGGCACGGGCAGCGGCTGTGCCGTGATGCCGCCCTCGTCCCAGGAAGCGTCCGCGGGCAGGATCAGCGTGGCGACCTGGCCCGGGTAGGACCGCGCGGCCTGCACGGCCGCCGCAGCGTCGCGCCCCACGTCCGCGGAGCGCATGCTCGCGCGCACCCAGCCGGAGACGCCGCGTGCGAAGCCTTCCGTGTCGGCCGTGAGCGGCGGGTCGTGCGGCCGGTGGTACGTCGCCTGGTCGCCGACGATGTTGACGATGCCGCTGCGCGCGCGCCGCGCGTTGTGCAGGTTGGCCAGGCCGTTGGCCAGGCCCGGGCCGCAATGCAGCAGCGTGCAGGCCGGCTTGCCCGCGATGCGGTAATAGCCGTCGGCCATGCCGGTGACGACGTTCTCCTGCAGGCCCAGCACGCAGCGGATGCCCGCGTGCTGGTCCAGCGCCGCGACGAAGTGCATCTCGCTCGTGCCGGGATTGGCGAAGCATGTGTCCACGCCCGCCGCGACCAGCGTCTCGACCAGGCTGCGCGCGCCATTCATCCGTGTCTCCTTGTTGCGACCGGCAATGGTACGGCGTGCGGGTGCGTATAGTGGGTGCATGGCCTACGAACTGCACTACTGGCCCACGATCCAGGGCCGCGGCGAATTCGTCCGGCTCGCGCTCGAGTCGGCCGGTGCGGACTACGTCGACGTCGCGCGCGAGGAAGGCGGCATGGAGGCGATGATGGGCTACCTCGACGGCCCCGGCGTGAAGCGCCCGCCCTTCGCCTGCCCCTTCCTCGTCGACGGCCGCAAGGTGATCGCGCAGACCGCGGCCATCCTGCTGTACCTCGGCCCGCGGCTCGAGCTCGTGCCTGCGGGCGAGGCGGACCAGCTGTGGGTGCACCAGGTCCAGCTGACGCTCGCCGACCTCGTGGTGGAAGCGCACGACACGCACCATCCGATCGCGAGCGGCCTCTACTACGAAGACCAGAAGGCCGAAGCCTTGCGGCGCGCGGAAGACTTCCGGCGCAACCGCCTGCCCAAATTCCTCGGATGGTGCGAGGCCGTCCTGCAACGCAACGGCAATGCCGGTCGCGCGGTGCCGCGCATGGTAGGCGGCAAGCTCACGTACGCGGACCTGTCGCTGTTCCAGGTCGTCGACGGCCTGCTGTACGCCTTTCCGAAGGCAACGAAGCGCGTGCTGCGCAAGACGCCCCTGGTCGCCGCGCTGCACGCGGGCGTGCCGCGCCACAAGCGGCTGGCGGACTACCTCGCGAGCGAGCGGCGCATTCCGTTCAACCAGCAAGGCATCTTCCGGCGCTACCCGGAACTGGATGGCTGACCCATGCGCCGCCGCCTGCTGGTCACCGCCCTCGCCTGCGCGCCCGCCTTCGCGCAGGAGCCGCCCGAGTCGCCGCGTCCGCGCCAGAAAGTCTCCGCCGCGCAGATCTACGAGGCGCTGTCCAGGCGCTTCCCCGTGAAGCGCGGCCTGGGCGGCCTGCTGGAACTCGTGGTGAGCGCGCCGGGCCTCCTGCTCCTGCCCGCGCGCAACAAGATCGGCGCGTCGCTGCGCGTGGAAGCCAGCGGCCCCGCGCTGCGCACGCCGCAGGTGGGCGACCTGGACCTCGTCTTCGCGCTGCGCTACGAAGCGAGCGACCAGACGCTGCGCGCCTACGAACCCGAGGTGCTGGACCTGCGCCTGCCCGGCACCCCACCGGAGTCAGCGCAGGCGATCCGCGCGCTGCTGCCGCGCATCACGCGCGACCTGGGCGAGTTCGTGCTGCACCAGTTCACGCCGCGCGAACTGGCCCTGCCCGACACCATGGGCTTCAAGCCGGACCGGGTGACGGTGCTGGAGGACGGGCTGGAAGTGAGCTTCGCGCCCAAAGGCTCCTAGGTGCTCGGCGTCGTGTGTTGCGCGTCGATGGCGGCCTTCGCCTCCTCGATCGCGGCCAGTTCCAGCTTGCGGCTGCCGAAGCGCGGACGGCCGATGTAGTTGCTGACCGCGGTCACGCGCTTCACCACCCGGCCCTCGCGCCGGATCGTGTAGCTGCCGTGCCGGTCGGCCTCGATCTCGTAGCTCGGCCCGGTGCCGCCCACGCTCGCGTAATTCATCTTCATCTTGCCCCGGAATGTAGAGCCTTCTGCTGCTTTCCGGCGTGGGACGATCACGGATCGTTGCAAGGGTTGCGACCTGCGCACGGATGAGACGGTGCGGCGACATCCACCCGCGCCGTGCGCCGCTAGCATCGACACATCCATGCAAATGTTCCTGCGCTCCTGGCCCAGCCTGGCCGCCTGGCTGGGCCGCTGGTTCCGGCCCCTGTCCCGCCGCCGGCGCGGCGCAGGCGCGCGGGACACCGACGGCGGCACCCACGTCTCGCTCCTGAACGTCGTGCGTCCGCGGCGCGGCGGCCGCTACATGGCCGTCGACCAGATCGTCGGCGACCGCGCGGAATGCGCCTGGGTGGACGGCGGCGTCAAGCGCACCGGCTGGTACGCGCTGTCGGAGCTGGAAGTCGTGCCCGCGCTCGGCCCGGAGGACGCCCGCTGGCGCGAAGCCTTCCGCGCCGGCAACCACCGGAAAGTGGGTTGAGCGTCACGGGTGCTGGGGTGCGCTTCGCGCAACCCAGCCTACATCGCCAGCCTCCTGGGCCGGGTTCGCCGCCGACGCCGTAGGCTGGGTTGCGCGAAGCGCACCCCAGCAGCTCACGCCGTCGGGGACCGCCACCACCCCAGGAACGCCAGCACGCAGAACAGTCCGAGCGCCACGCCCGCGAGCACGTCGCCCGGGAAGTGCGCACCCAGCACCACGCGGCTCGTGCACACCAGCAGCACCATGCCCACCGCGACTGCGAGCGCCAGCGCCCGCTTCCAGCGCGTGCGCGTGTGCGCGTACACGAGGGCGCACAGCATCCCGTAGAACACCGTGGACGCGACCGCGTGGCCGCTCGGGAAGCTGTAGGTGGCGAGCTGCACGAGCGGGTCGTCCCACGCGGGCCGCGCGCGCTGGAACAGGTTCTTGAAGCCGACGTTCACCAGCATGCCGGTCGGGACCACCAGCAGCAGGCGCGCCGAGTTCCAGTCGCGCCGCCACGCGAGCCAGAACGCGACGACGGCCGTCGCGGCCAGCACGTAGACGGTCTGGTGCGCCGTCGTCACCGCCATCAGGACGGCCGTGAGGGTCGAACGGTGGCGGGAGGCGAAGAAGTGGCTCACCTGCTGGTCGAACTCCAGCATCGGCCCATGCGTCACCACCTGCAGCGCCAGCAGCACCAGCACGGCCAGGCAGAAGAGCATCGCGGCCGAGCGCCAGCGGCCGGCCCGCGGCGGGTTCACGAGCCGCGAGGCAAGCTCGGGTGCGGCCATGCGGGCAGCTCCTGCAGCGGGTGGGCGCGCCCCGCGGCGAGCGCCGCCTCGAACGCAGGCAAGGTGAGGCGCGGCTCGTCGCCGAGCCCGCGGACGATGCAGACACCGTCGGTGCCCGTGGTCGCCACCGCCTCGACTTCGCGCGGTTCGAGGATCCCGCCGATCGCCGTCACCGGCGCCCCGGCCGCGCGGCACCACCACGCCAGGTTGTCCAGCCCTTGCGGCACCCACGGCATGTCCTTGGTCGTCGTCGGCCACACCGGGCCGCAGGCGATGTAGCGCGGCGACAGCGTGCGGGCCCGCGCGAGCTCCCACAGGCTGTGCGAGCTGATGCCCAGCGCCATGCCGGTCGCACGCAGTTCGCGCCGGCCTTCGTCGCCGAGGGCCAGCAGGTCCTCCTGCCCGAGGTGCACCCCGGTGGCGCCGAGCTCGTGCGCGAGGCGCCAGTGGTCGTTGACGAACAGCTCGGCCCCGGCATCCGCGCTGTCGGCGACCGCCTGCTGCACTTGCTCGCGCAGCAGCGCGTGCCAGCCCGCATCCGGCTGCGCGGGCGTCTTGATGCGCAACTGCACCGTGCGCACGCCGGCGTCCAGCACCTGGCGCAGGCGGTCAGCGCTGTCGACGATGGCGTAGAGGTCCAGTCGGCGTTGCGCAGGGGCGAAGCGCGGCGGGTCGGGCAGTGCCTCGCCCCAGGACAGCAAGGGAAGCGCGTGCGGCGAAGCCATGGCGGCGACGATCAGGGCGTCGGCCGCAACGAAGCCGCGGCCCATCGCCTCACGCGCGCGCGCGGCGAGCGCCTCCGCGTCCTGCGACGCCGTCGCCAGCCAGCCGCGGGCATGCGGCGTGTCCAGCCAGGCGAACGCAGCGCGCGCGCCGACGATGCACACGGCTTCGCAGCCCTGCGCACGCAACGCCGCGGCGAGCTGCGGCGCTTCGCCCTGCGTCCCCGCGCGCTGCCTCGCCTCTCCCACCGTGCACAACAGCAATTCCTGCATGTCCTTCATCGCATCACCAATCCACCATCCACCACCAGCACCTGCCCCGTGACGAAGCCGCTCCACGGCGAAGCCAGGAACAGCACCGGCCCCGCCACGTCTTCCGGCCGAGCCAGCCGGCGCAGCGGCGTGGCCGCCATCAGGCCCTCGCGGAACGGTGCACGCGTCGCTTCGCTCGCGTCCGTGGGGTACACCAGGCCGGGTGCCACGCAATTCACGCGCACGCCCAGCGGGCCGAGCTCGGCCGCCAGGTTGCGGCTGAAGCCGACGAGCGCCGATTTTGCCGTCGTGTAGTCGTGGTAGGGGACGGTGGGCTGCTCGACGAGGTCGCTCACGATGTTGACGATGCTGCCCTGCGCCCGGCGGCGGAAGTGCGGCAGCACCGCGCGGCAGGCGTGGAAGGCGGCGCCCACCGAGCCTTCGAACTGCGCCTGGTAGTCGGCCCAGGAGAGCTCCTCGAAGCGCGACCGCTGCTCGGGGTCGAACGCGTACGCGCGGAAGGCATTGTTCACCAGCACGTCGATGCGGCCCGCTTCCGCCACCACCTGCTCCACGAGCGACTCCACCTGCGCGGGCTGCGTCACGTCGGCCTGCACGGCGAACGCGTCGCCGCCGAGCTCGCGGCATTGCGCGACGACGCGCTCGGCCGCCTCCGCATGGCGCAGGTAGTTGACGGCCACCGTCGCCTGCTCCGCCGCGAAGGCGCGCGCGATGGCCGCGCCGATGCCGCGGCTGGCGCCGGTCACCAGCACGACCTGGCCGGCGAAGTTCATCCCGGCTCTCCCTTGCGGCCCGGCAGCAGGTCCGCGCTCACGTGGCGCGCGACGTCCACGCGTTGCTGCAACAGGCCGAGCTTGCGGTAGGTGTCGGCGGCCGCCTGCAGGGAAGCGACGTCCATGCTGCCCAGGCCGCTGCGCCGCGTGAGCTCGGACACGCTCGCCGCGTTGCGCAGGCGGATGATCTCCAGGTTCAGCGCCGGGTCGGTGCCGTCGATGGCGCGTTTCGCCGCCAGCTGCGCCGCCTCCTGCGGCTCGCGCATCATCCACGCCGCGGCGTCGCGATAGCCGCGCAGGAAGCGCTGCAGCGCGTCGCGCCGCGTGCGGTAGGTCTCCTCGCGCACGACGAAGAGGTCGCTGGAGACCGGCAGGTACTTGCCGACCTCGATCACGTTCACGTCCGGCAGGCCGCGCCGGCGGCCGACCAGCAGCCCCGTGTCGGTGGCCGCGGTGGCGTCCACCTGCCCTTGCATCAGCGGCGCGAAATTGAGCAGGCCCGTGACGACCACCGTCACGTCCGCTTCGGTGAGCCCCGCCGTGTGCAGCAGCACCTGCAGCGCCTGCCGCGTGCCGCTCGCCAGGCTGTAGACGCCGATCTTCTTGCCCTTCAGGTCGGCCGGCTTCGTGATGCCGCTGTTCTTCAGCGAGACCACGTTGAAGACGTTCTGCGGATAGATGTCGTACACGGCGCGCAGCTGCTCGCCCTTGTCGAGCGCCGCGAAGAAGGAACCGGGGTCGCTGAAGGCGACGTCGGCTTGCCCGGCGAGGATGTTGCGGATCGCATCCGCGCTGCCTGCTCCGGGCACGTATTCCAGCGCGAGCCCCTGCGCGCGGTAGAAGCCCTTGTCCTCGTCCACCAGCAAGGGCGTGACCTCGGTGATGGGCTTGCTCCAGCCGGCGACCACGAAGCGCTCGAGGCGCGCCGTGCCTTGGGCGCGCAGTGCGAAGGGCGCGGCGAGCAGGCCGGCGAGCAGCGTGCGGCGGGGGATCGGGTTCATCTTCTTCTCCTCAGGTGTTGCGCGTGAAAGGCAGCAGCAGCCAGCGCTCCAGCAGCAGCGTGGCCTGGTAGGCCGCGAGGCCGAGCGCGGCGATGAGCACCAGCACCGCGAACATGCGCGCGGTGTCCATCGTGCCCTGTGTGGCGATGACGAGGGCGCCGAGACCCTGGCTCGCGCCTATGAATTCACCGACGACGGCGCCCACGAGCGCGAGCACCACGGCGACGCGCAGGCCGGCCAGGATGGCGGGCAGCCCCGACGGCAGCTTGAGGCGCCACAGCGTCTGCGCGCGCGTCGCGCCGAGCATGCGGAACAGCTCCAGGCGCTCGGGCGCGACCTGCTGCAGGGCGGTGAGCGTGTTCTCCATCAGCGGGAAGAAGCAGATCAGCGCCGTGATGACGACGGTGGACGTGATGCCGAAGCCGAACCACAGGACGAACAGCGGCGCGAGCGCGAGCTTGGGCACGACCTGGCTCGCGATGACGTAAGGCATGAGCAGGCGGCGCAGCGTCGCGTGCTCGCCGAGCAGCACGCCGGCCGCGAAGCCGAGGCTGCTGCCCGCCAGCACGCCCAGCACCAGTTCCAGCGCGGTGGCCCGCAGGTGCGGCCAGAAGTAGCCGCTCGCGAGCCCCTGCCACAGCGAGGCGGCAATGGCCGACGGCGGCGGCAGCACGAGCGCCGGCACCTTCAACGCCCGGCACGCCGCTTCCCACGCGAGGAGCAATGCGATGGCGAGCAGCAGCGAGCCCGCGCGCAGGGCCCAGTTCATGCGGCCGCGCCTTCCAGGTGCAGCGCCGCGCGCACCTGCGCGCACAGGCGCGCGAACTCGGTCCCGTAGCGCACCTGCGCATCGTGGCGCGGAAGGGTGACGGCGATCTCCTGGGCGATGCGGCCGTCCTCCACCACGTCGACGCGGTCGGCCAGGAACACGGCTTCGGCGATGTCGTGGGTGACGAAGAGCACGGTGGCGCCGCTGCCGCGTGCCATCGCGAGCAGGTCGCGCTGCAGCTCTTCGCGCGTGATCGCGTCGAGCGCCGCGAACGGTTCGTCGAGCAGCAGCAGCGAAGGCTGCAGGATCAGCGCCCGCGCGAGCGCCACGCGGCTCTGCTGGCCACCGGAGAGCTGGCGCGGGTACTTCTGCGCGTGCGCGGCCAGCCCCAGTTGTTCGAGCAGCCGCAGTGCGCGCTCGCGCTCCTGCGCATCCGGGCGATGGTGCAGCGTCACGGGCAGCAGCACGTTGTCGATCACGCGCAGCCACTCCAGCAGGTTGGGCGACTGGAAGACGAAGCCGATGTCCTGCGGCGTGCCGTGGAACACCACCCGCCCCTGCTGCGGCTCCAGCAGGCCGGCCGCCAGCTTGAGCAGCGTCGTCTTGCCGCAGCCGCTGCGTCCCACCAGGCAATGGAAAGCCCCTTGCGCGACGTCGAGCTCGGCGCCGTCCACGGTCGGCGGCCATCCGGGGAAGGCGAAACGCACCTGCTCCAGCTTCAGCAGGCTCACGGCCGCTCCTCCTGCGCGTACGGCGCAAGGCGGTCGGCCGCGCGTTCGGCGGAAGACTCGATCTCCACCATGCGCACCAGGTCCGCGAGGTTGAAGCGGCCGTCGTGGTGCCAGCCCGCTTCGGGGGAGGTCATCGCGCCGAGCGCCGCGATGCGCGTCACGCCGGCGCGGCCCAGCGCTTCGGCGAGCGCGAAGAGCTCGCGGGGATCGCAGGCGACGCCTGCTGTCTGCAGGAAACGCGCGTGCGGGGCCACCAGGGGCACGACGGCATCCAGCGTGTCGACGGCGCAGACCAGGATGCTGCGCGCGCCCGCCGTGGGGGCGAGCGGCCGCGCGGCGTCGCTGTACGCGACGGACCAGGTTGCGTCCGGTGCTCCGAGCAGTTCGCAGCCCGCGTCGGACAACGCCTGCAGTTCGGCGGACTGGCGCCAGCCCGAGACCGCGGCCGCTTCCTCCAGCGCGAGCGCACGGCGCGGAAAGCGGTGCTGCAGGCCCGCGAGTTCCGCCGCCACGTGCTGCGCGAAGCTGCGCGGGTCGGTGCGGCCGCCGCGCTGCACGTAGAACAGGTGCGGGGAATAGCAGCCCTGCTGCTCGTAACGCGCGATGTCGTGGGCCGCGAGGCGTGCGGTAGCCGGGCCGCGCTGCGCGTCGAGTGCCGCGCGCGAAATGACGCCAAAACCGAGCTTGTGCCCGTAGCCCAGGAAGCGCGTGGTGACGGGAACCTGCGCCCGCACCTGCGCGATCGCCTCGTTGCCCCCGTAGGCCAGCACGGCGTCCGCCTCGCCGAAAACCGCGCCGGCACTCGCCGTGTCGCCGCCCTTCCACCAGGCGATCGCCAGGCAGTCGGCGAGCGGCGGATGCACTTCGGCCAGCATGCGGGCCATCAGTGTCGCGAAGACGGGCTCCGCGCTGGGCAGCTTGCCGACGTTGCCGGCCTTCACGAGCAGCCCGCAGGCGAGGCTCCACAAGGGCAGGCCCGGGACGTTGCCGGCCCAGCTGTGCACCAGCAGGTCGGGCCCGCAGGCGCGCACGAAGCCGCCTTTGGCCGCCGGCTGGAATTCGTCCAGCACCTTGGGGTTGGCGAAATCCTCGGCGACGAAACGGTGCAGCTGCGGCGCGCGGAAGGACTGCAGGTAACCGGTGAGGCCCAGGCGCACCATCTCCGCGTCGTAGCCGCTCACGCGCGGCAGCAAGGCCTGCGCCTGCTGGCGGTACGGGTCGCGCGGGTCGAGCAGCCGCGCGATCGCGGCATCGAGGATCTCCACGATGCGCGAGACGGGCAGCGGCTTCAGGTGTTCGGCGGCCGCGGCTTTCACGCGCCGCGCGAGCGTGGCGAGCTGCGCGGGCTGCAGGACGGGAACGCGCACCTCGAGGCCGTCGAACGCGAGCACGTGCCAGCCCACCTCGTCTTCGGCCACGCCCGGCAGGTAGCCCGCGGTCCAGGCGGTCCTCATGGCTTCGCCGCTTGCAGGAATTCGGCCACGGCCAGCGAGCAGCCCTTGGCCTGCGCGCCTTCGGCACGACCGAGCAGCAGGAAGCCGTCGCCCGCGGCCACGCCCACGTCCTCGGTGAGGATGCTGGTGACGGAATTGAAGTTCGCGAGGTCGCAGTGGACCAGCACGCCGCGTTCGCCGCGCGGCACCTCGCGGCCGGTGAGCGGGTCCACCAGGCGCGAGCGCAGCCAGTGCGGCCCCGTCTTGACCGAAGGCACGCGGACGTTGCCGTCGTCGTAGAGCTGCGTGCTCAGCTCCGTCATGCCGTACATGTTGATGCAGCGCTTGCGCGGCACGCCGAAGGAGGCTTCGAGCCCCGCGTAGAACGCTTCCAGCGGCAGATCGCGGGCCTGGCCCTTGTAGCCGCCGGTGTCCAGGATGCGGCTGCCTTCCGGCAGGCGCAGGCGCTCGCCGCGGGCGTGCAAGGCGTCCACGAGGTGCACGAAGCTGTAGCTGGCGCCGAGCACCGCGCAGGGCTGGCCGCCTTCCTCCGCGCGGCGCAGCCACGCCAGCAGGCCTTCGACGTCCATGCCCTCGGGCGTGACGAACCACGCGCTGTCTTCCGCGCCGAAGTGGCGCACGGCCATCGCGAGGTAGTGCGCGAGCGAGGAGTTGGGCAGCGCCTGCTCGTCGGGGAAGAGGATCGCCATGGGCACGCGCGCCGTGCCGTGCAGGAAGCGGCGCGCGAAGTTGTCCCGCCAGGACGCGTCCCACACGGCGATGGTCGGGTGGTAGTGCCTGCCCTTCACGTCGCCGCGCGTGGTGCCGCTGGTCATGAAGACGCGTTCCGCGGCATCCGCCGGCGTGCAGCTGAGCGTCACCTCCTTGAAGGCGCTGATCGGCACCGCGGGAATGTCGCGCCAGCCCTTCACCGTGCGCGGCGTCGTGCCGCGCAACTGGCAGAAGCGGCGGTACGCCGCATTGTTCGCGTGCTGGTGCGCGAACAGGCGCAGCGCCAGCGCATCGAATTCCGCGTCGCTGCAGCCGTCCTGTGCGATGAAGGCGAGCAGCGCCTCGACGAGATCGCCGTGCATCACAGCGGCCGCAGTTGCATGGGCCGCGGCGCATGGCCGTGGTTCAGCGGGCCGCTGCCGGCGCCTGTGCGCACGCGCGCGCCGGCCTCCAGCGCGCCGCGCACGAAGCCGCTGGCACGCGCGACGGCCTCCGGCAGGTCGGCGCCGAGCGCGAGATGGCTCGCAATGGCGCTGGAGAGCGTGCAGCCGGTGCCATGCGTGTTGGGCGTGGCGATGCGCGGTGCGCGCAGCCACTGCGGCGCGGCGCCGCGGGCGAGCAGCAGGTCGCTCACGGTGTCGCCCGCGAGATGCCCGCCTTTCACCAGCACGGCCTGCGCGCCGCGTTCCAGGAGCTCGCGCGCGGCGCGCTCCATGTCGGCTTCGGTCGCGAGGGGACGCCGCACCAGCAACGCGGCTTCGTCGAGGTTGGGCGTGACGACGGTCGCCAGCGGGAAGAGCTCGCGCACGAGAACCTCGATCGCCGTTTCGTCGATGAGCTTGGCACCGCTGGTGGCCACCATCACGGGATCCAGCACGACGCGGCGCAGGCCGTACCTCTGCAGCGCCGCGGCGACCGTGCGCACGGTGTCCGCCGAATGCAGCATGCCGATCTTGACGGCATCGACCCCGATGTCCTCGACCACCGCGTCGATCTGGTCGGCGAGGATGTCCAGCGGCACCGCGTGGATCGAGCGCACGCCCAGGGTGTTCTGCGCGGTGAGGGCCGTGATGGCCGTCATGCCGAAGCAGCCGAGGGCGGAGAAGGTCTTGAGGTCGGCCTGGATGCCGGCGCCACCGCCCGAGTCGGAGCCTGCGATGGACAGGACGCGGGGGTAGGCGGATGCTGCGGTGCTGTTCACGGGGGCTCCTTCGCGAGGCAGGACAGCTCCGAAGGGTTCGCCCCCGACCGCGCGCGCGAGGTCAGGGTTGCAGCTCTCCTTCCGCCGGTCTGAACCGGTTCAAGTTCACGGGTCTGGATCTCAGCACGCCTTGGCGTACACCCCGGAGCTGCGCGCATTGTGGCACAGGACGGTGGGGTTCGCTGGCGCTCACCTTCCGGCGCTGGCGCGCCGCCACCCTACGAGCACCGGCCGCGCCCCAATGGGAACCGGGCGTGCCCCCGATGTAGGGTGGCGCGGCGCCAGCCGCGGCCGGTGAGCGCAGCGAACCCCACCGAACGGCCTCAGAATTTCGTGTAGCCCCCGTCGATCAGGAACTGCTCGCCCGTCGCGTACGCCGACGCCTTGCTCGCCAGGTACACCGCGATGCCGCCGAAGTCGTCGATCTCGCCCCAGCGTCGCGCGGGGATGCGGGGCAGCACCGCGTCGGCGAACTTGGGGTTCTGCACCGAGCGCTCGGTCATGTCCGTCACGATCCAGCCCGGCAGGATGGAATTGACGCGGATCCCGTGGCGCGCGAGTTCGACAGCGAGGGCGCGCACCATCGAGGTGACCGCGCCCTTGGAGGCACCGTAGTGGCTGTTGCGCGCCGCGCCCTCCACGGCCGCCGTGCTGGCCGTCGCCACCAGCGAACCGCCCTGCCCGTGCTGCGCCATGTGCCGGGCCGCCGCGCGGAAGGTGAGGAACACGCCTTCCACGTTGATGCGCTGCACGCGCCGGAACTCCTCCAGCGTCATGTCAGTGAGCAGCGTGCCCTTGCTGGAGACGCCGGCGTTGGCGAAGCAGCTGTCCACGCGCCCCAGGGCCGCGACGGACTGCCCGAACGTGCGCTCCACCTGCGCCTCGTCGCCGACGTCGCCGACGAAGGCGTGCACGCGGCCGGCGTCCCCGCACTCCTGCGCGAGGGACGCAAGTGCGCGCTCCGTCTTCTCCACGTTCGAGCCCCAGATCGCCACCCTGGCACCCGCTGCAAGCAGCGCGCGCGCCATGCCGTAGCCGATGCCGCCGTTGCCGCCGGTGACGACGACGCCCTGTCCCGCCAGGTCGAAAGGCCGGTACATGCGCTCAGGCCTTCTGCGCGGCGACGACCTTCTGCACCTGCGGCGCGGCAGCCAGCCGCGCCATGTGCTCCGCGACCTTGGGGAAGCGCTGCACGTCGACGCCATCGCCTTCCAGCCAGCCGGCGATGGTGAAGAGGTAGAGGTCGGCGGTGCTGAAGCGCTCCCCCAGGACCCAGGGGCCCTGCAGCATCTTCTCTTCGATGAGCGTGAAGCTCTCGGCCATCGTCTGCGGCACCTTCTTCTTCATGGCTTCGATCGCGGCCGTGTCCTCGGCGTCCACCCAGCGGTAGCCCCGCCCCTTGTGCGCGTGGTTCACGTGCACCGTGGACGCCAGGTAGCTGTTGAACTCGTTCACCTTCGCGAGCAGGAAGGGATCGTCCAGCGGCGCCAGGTTGGCGGCCGGGAAGGACTGCGCGACGTACTGCAGGATCGCGACGTTCTCGCTGATCGCACCGCGGTCCGTGACGAGCGCGGGCACGCGCCCCTTCGGGTTCACGCGCAGGTACTCGGGCGAGCGCTGCTGCTGGTTCCTGAAGTCCAGCCGCACGGCCTCGTACGGGGCGCCCGCGTATTCGAGGGCCAGGTGGGAAGCGAGGGCACAGGTGCCCGGGGCGTAGTAGAAGGTCAGCATGCGGCCGATTGTGGTCGGCCGCCGCCGGGCGCTCAAGTCCCGATTTTCACCAGTTCGATCTCGAACACCAGCGTGGCATTCGGCGGGATCACGCCGCCGGCACCGCGCTCGCCGTACGCCAGCTGCGGCGGGCAGGTGATGCGCGCCTTGCCGCCCGGCTTCATCAGCTGCACGGCTTCCGTCCAGCAGGGGATCACGCGGTTCAGCGGGAAGGCCGTCGGCTGGCCGCGCTTGTACGAGCTGTCGAACTCGCGGCCGTCCGGGAACGTGCCGCGGTAATGCACGGTGACCGTATCGGTCGCCTTGGGCGACGCGCCGCTGCCGGTGACCACGTTCTCGAACACGATGCCGCTCGCGGTCGTGGTGCGCGCGGTGCCGGTGAGGGCTTTCGCGTTCGGCACCGTTGCAGCGGGCGGGGTGGCGGTCTGCGCGCACGCGGCGACACAGGCGAGGCTGGCGAGGGCGATGGAAAGGGTACGCATGCGGGATTATGGGCTCGTCACGCCCCGGGGCGGCAGCGCACGATCGCGTCCAGCAGCAGGTGCGGACGCAACGGCTTGCTCAGGTGCACCGCGAAGCCGGCGGCCAGCGACTTGCGCTGGTCCTCGGGACGGGCAAAGGCCGTGAGCGCGATCGCCGGGAGCGCGGGCCGGGCCTGCTCCTGTTGCAGCTCGCGCACGCGCCGCAACAATTCGTAGCCGTCGCGACCGGGCAGGCCGATGTCGCTGACCAGCACGTCGGGCCAGGCCTGCTGCAGCGCCTGCACCGCCGTGTCGAAGTCTCCCGCCGTCCGCACGCGCACGCCGCGCTCGGAGAGCACCAGCGTCATCATCTCGGTGGCCTCGCGGTCGTCCTCCACCAGCAGCACGTCCAGCCCCTGCAAGGCATGCAGCTGCTCCTCGCCGGGCTCGTAGCCGCTTTCGGTTTCAGGGCCCTCGCTGGCCGTCGCGTCGGCAGGCTGCAGGGCCGGCAGCACCACGCGCATCGTGGTGCCGAGCCCCGGCCCCTCGCTGTGCGCGCTCACCACGCCGCCGTGCAGGTCGACGAGGTGCTTGACGATGGACAGCCCCAGCCCCAGGCCGCCGTGCCGCCGGTTGCCCGGCGCGTCGCTCTGGGTGAAGCGGTCGAACAGGTGGGGCAGGAATTCCGGCGTGATGCCCTGGCCGAAGTCGCGCACGTCCAGCAGCAGCCGGTCGCCTTCGCGCCGCAGCAGCACCTCGATGCGGCCGGCGTCGGGCGAGAACTTGACGGCGTTCGTCATCAGGTTCCAGAAGATCTGCTGGAAGCGCGCCGGGTCCAGCCACGCCGGCGCATGCGCCCCCGCGAGGTCGGTCTCCACGCGGATGCGCCTTTCGTTGATGGGCCCGGAGAGCGCCTCGATGGAGCTGGCGACCAGGTCCGCGGGATCGGTCCACTCGCGGTCCAGGTGCAGCTTGCCGGAGTTGATGCGCGAGACGTCGAGGATGTCCGAGATGATGCGCGCCTGCGTCTTCACGTTGCGCTCGATCGCCTCCAGCCCCTTCGCGCCCTCCGGCGTGATGCCGCGCCGCTTGAGGATGTGCACCCAGCCGATGATCGCGTTCAGCGGCGTGCGCAGTTCGTGCGAGAGCACCGCGATGAAGTCGTCCTTGGTGCGGCTGTGGCGCTCCGCCACCTGCCGTGCCGCCTGCTCGCGCTCCAGCACGTCGCGGCGGCGCTGCTCCAGCTCGTGCCGCTCCGAGACGTCGATGGCGATGGCGATGCGCACCCCGGGCTCCACGTGCGGCGACACGCTCCACTCCAGGGGCACGGGCCGGCCCGCCGCGTGCAGCAGCGGGAACTCGCCGCGCCACGGGGCGCCCTCGCCGCCCGCCGTCGCGAGCTGCCGCGCCACGAAGGACTGCCAGTCGGGCGGGACGATGTCGCTCACGGCGAGCCCGATCAGCGCCTCGCGGCTGCGCCCCAGCAGGCGAACCAGCGCCGGGTTCACGTCCGCGAAGCGGCCCTGTTCGTCCAGCAGCGCGATGCCGCTCTGCGCCTGGTCGTAGATGGCGCGGAAACGCTGCTCGCTGCGTCGCATGCGGTCTTCGGCGGTGCGCGCGCGGATCAGGGCCTGCAGCGTGGCGACCAGCACCGCGGGCTCGACCGGATGCACCATGTAGCCGTCGGCGCCGGCATTGAGGCCGGTGACGCGGTCCTCGTTGCGCACGTACTCCGCCGAGAGATGCACGACCGGCAGCGTGGCCGTCTGCGGGTTCGCGCGGATGCGGCGGCAAAGCTCGAAACCGTCGGTGTCGGGGAGGTGCACGTCCAGCACCACGGCGGAGACGCCGCCCGCGATCAGTTCCATCGCTTCGGCGCCGCTGCCCGCCTCTGCCGTGCGGAAGCCGGCCGCGCGCACGACCCGCCCCGTGGCGTACCGCGTCGCCGGGTTGTCGTCCACCACCAGCACGGTGTGCTCCGCGCGTTCGATGGTGGGGTGGATGACCTCCGGATCGATCATTCCGGTTTCGCGCCCTCCAGTTGGACAGGGATGGTGACGGAAAAGACGGAACCCTTGCCGGGCTCGCTGCGCAGGTCGACGCTGCCACCGAGCAGCGTCGCGAGCTTCTTGCTGAGCGACAGCCCCAGCCCGGTGCCGCGCAGGCGCTTCTGCAGCGGCGACTGCACCTGCTGGAAGTCCTCGAAGATGGAGGCGTGGAACTCCGGCGCGATGCCGATGCCCGTGTCCGCCACGGAGAAGGTGACGCGGCCGTCGCCCTCGAATCTCGCGCCGACGCGCACTTCGCCCTTCGGCGTGAACTTCAGCGCGTTGGCGATGAAGTTGCGCAGGATCTGCGACAGCTTGCGGTCGTCCGTGTACAGCTTGGGCACGTCCTGCGGCTCCTCGAACACGAGGTTGACCGCGGCGTTGGTGAGCACCGGCTTGAACATGCCGCGCAGCGCCGAGAACAGGTCGACCATCTCGAACCAGGCGGGGGAGATCTCCACGCGCCCGGCCTCGACCTTCGCGAGGTCCAGCAGGTCGTCGACCATCTCCGCGAATTCGGTGGCGTTCTGCTGGATGAAGGCGACCTGCCGCTCCTGCTCCTCGGTGAGCGGGCCGTCGACGCGATCGAGCAGCAGGCGCGTGATGCTGCGGATGGAGTTGATCGGCGTGCGGAACTCGTGGCTCATGTAGGCCAGGAAGCGGCTCTTGAGGTCCGTCGCCTGGCGCAGCTGCTCGGCCTGCGAGTCGAGCTCCGCGTACAGCGCCAGCACGCCGCGGTTGGTCTCCTCCAGTTCGGCGCGCAGATCCTGCGCTTCCTGGCGGCTTTCCGCCAGGGCGGCCTGCAGGTCGGTGGGAGGCGTGGAGGTGTCGGGGGGCATGTCAGTCCTTGCGCCGGAGCACGGCGACCGTCGCGTCGTCGCGCCCGCGGCAATGGTCGCGCGCCAGCAGCCCGGCGGCAATAGCCGGGTCGTGGCCGAGCACCGGCACCAGCACCTCGGCTTTCCAGCGTGTCTCGATGCCGTCGGTGCAGACCACCAGGAGCGCGTGGTCGGGCCAGGGCGTGACCGTCTCGTCCGGGCTGCGGATCTTGAGCCCCGCCGTGCCATGCTGGCAGAGGATGCTGCGGTCCGAGATGCCGGAGACCAGGCGCGCGACGACGTTGCCCGCGCCCGCGCTGCGGACGGTGCCTGCATCCGCGTCGCAGTGCAGCACCATGACGGCGGCGCCGCGTGTGCGGCGCAAGGACTGGTGCAGGCGTTCCAGCAGGTCGCGGGGGGCGGTGAACGGGTCTTCGGAGAAGCTCTCGAGCGCGACCGCCGCTGCCTCGGCGGCATCGGGGCCGTGGCCGAGGCCGTCGACGACCAGCACCGCGGCCCGGGGCCCGTCGAGGGCAAAGCCCCAGCCGTCGCCGCACACCAGTTCGCCGGGAGCGGCGAGCGACACGGCGCCCACGCACGCGGCGCCCGCGGGCGCGTCGCCGGCGGCGCGCACGCGCGCCAGGACCAGGGTGCCTTGCGAGCGGGCACTGTGCACGTCGAAGCTGTCGGCCAGCCGGCGGACGGCGCCCAGGCCGGTGCCGGGCGTGCCGGCGGTGGAGAAGCCGTCGCCCAGCGAGCGCTCCACGTCGTGCATGCCGGGGCCGGCGTCCACCGCCAGCACCTCGACTTCGCGACGCTCCCGCCGCATGGACAACCACATGCGGCCCGCCTGCGCATGGCGCACGAGATTGGTCGCCAGCTCGGTGACCACCAGCGCCAGCCGGCCGGCCGCCACGTCGTCGAAAGCGCATTCCGCCGCCAGCAGCGCCGCATGGCGGCGGGCCTCGCCCACGCGACTCGGATCCCCCATCGGGAACGCCGCGTGGAAACTGCCGGCCATCATTTCCACCGGGTGATGCTCACGCGTGTGCCCTGGCCGGGCTCGGACTGCAGCTCGAATTCCTGCACCAGGCGCTTGCTGCCCGGGAGGCCCAGGCCCATGCCGCCGCCGGAGGTCCAGCCGTCGGTGAGGGCGAGCTTCATGTCGGGGATGCCGGGGCCGGTGTCCTCGAAGTGCAGGCGCAGGCCGCGCCGCACGCCGTCGTCCAGCAGCTCCCAGCGCATCTCGCCGCCGTGGCCATGGACCACCGTGTTGCGGGACAGCTCGCTCGCGGCGGTGATCATCTTCGTCTGGTCCACCAGCGAGAACTTCAGCTGCTGCGTGAGCTGCCGCACCTTCTGCCGGCTGGCGACGATGTCTTCCTCGGTGCGCAGGGGCTGCGTGCCGGTGGCGTCTTCAGCGGGCAAACGCGTTCTCCTTGCGGGTCAGCGCAAGCAGTTCGACGCCGCGCTCCACGTTCAGGGCAGTGCGGACGCCTTCCAGCGACAGGCCGAGTTCGACCAGCGTGATGGCCACCGCGGGCTGCATGCCGACCACGACGGTGGTGGCATCGAGGATGCGCGAGATGCCGGAGATGCTCGCGAGCATGCGGCCCACGAAGGAGTCGACGATCTCCAGCGCGGAGATGTCGATGAGCACGCCCCTGGCGCCGCTCGTGGAAATCTTGTTCGCCAGGTCGTCCTGCAGCGCCAGCGCCATCTGGTCCTGCATGTCGACCTGGATGGTGACCAGCAACGTCTGGCCCATCTGCAGGATGGGAATGCGGTTCATGGCGTCAGGCGCCCTGGCGCGTGCGCGAGATGACGAAGCCCTGCTGCTCCATCGCCAGCTCCAGCGCGTCGGCGAGGCTCGACTTGGAGGCGATGCCCTGCAGGTCGATGCCCAGGTGCACGATCGTCTGGGCGATCTGCGGCCGGATGCCGCTGATGATGCACTCGGCGCCCATCAGGCGGATGGCGCTCACGGTCTTCAGCAGGTGCTGCGCCACCAGCGTGTCCACGGTGGGCACGCCGGTGATGTCGATGATGGCCAGCCGCGAGCCGGTCTCCACGATGCGCTGCAGCAGCGTCTCCATCACCACCTGCGTGCGGCTGGAGTCCAGCGTGCCGATCATGGGCACGGCCAGCACGCCCTCGAACAGCTTGATCACCGGCGTGGAGAGCTCCAGCAGGTCCTGCTGCTGGCGCTTGATGATCTCCTCGCGCGTCTGCTGGTAGGTGGTGACGGTCCACTGCGCCATGCGGTCCACCAGGGTGGAGAGGGTCCACACGGCGGCCATCTGGCGGTCGGCCTGGCCCGCGAGGTCGCGCTGGATCGCGGCGAACAGCGGCCGCTTGAAGGCGAGCACGAACACGCTGGTGTCGCCCGCGGACTGGCCTTGCGCCGCGCGCGAACGGGAGAGCCCCTCGAGCGTCTGCCGCAGCGGTGCCCAGGCCGGCTGCTGGAAGTTGTCGGGATCGCCGCCCGCCTGCAGCGCCTTGCGCAGGGCGTGCAGCAGTTCCTCCGCCTCCCCGCGCATCGCGCGGCGGTTCGCATCCGTGAGGCGCGTGGAAGCGGAACCCGCCTCCTGCAGCCACTCCGTCAGGATCTGTTCTTCGTGCTGCGTGACGAGTTGCAGCACGGTCTGTGTTTCTTGGGCCATGGGGCGGGAACGGAGTGGGGGTAAGGGACAGGCATTATGGGCGTGCGGTCGAGCTGCCAGGTGTAGGAGAAGACCGACACACGGTCGCGCTGCTATCCGAGGAGAGCGGGCAACTCCGCCATGTCGCCGAACACGCGCGAGGCGCCCGCGGCGCGCAGGGCGACGGGGGTGTCGTGCCCCGCTTCGGGTGGGCTGTAGCCCCACACTTCGCAGCCGGCCCGCAAGCCCGCCGTCACCCCGGTGACGGTGTCCTCGATCACGACGCAGCCTTGCGGCACGACGCCCAGCGGCTCCATGGCCGCGAGGTAGACGTCGGGGAAGGGCTTGGAACGGGGCAACTCGTGCCCGCTGTAGATGCGGCCCTCGAAGAACGGCAGCAGCCCGCACTTGGCCAGCTGCATCTCCACCTTCCAGCGATCGGCGCCCGAACAGCAGGCGATGCGCCCGAGGTATCTCTGGCTGATCGCCTCCACCGCCGCGACGGCATTCCGCACGGGCTGCACGGACGCGAGCAGCGCCTCGTTGCGGCGCTCGCGGAAGCGGACGAACCATTCCTCGGTGAGTTCCCTGCCCGTCTTCGCTTCGATCAGCGCCCTCTCGTCCTTCACGGCCTTGCCGAGGAAGATGCGCATCGACTCTTCGGGCGACAGCGTCCAGCCCAGCTCCGCCAGCATGGCGCGCAGCACCTGGTGGGTGATGCCTTCGCTGTCCACCAGCACCCCGTCGCAATCGAACAGCACGGCCTCGAAACTCATTTCGCGATCTCCCTGGGCGGCGCGAGGGTGAACAGCACCCACTCCGGCCGCATGTTGAAGCGCAGCGGCAGGATGCTCACGCCCACGCCGCTGGTGACGTAGAGGCGATTGTCGCCGTGCGCGATCCAGCCGTAGGCCCAGGCCCTCGGCGCCGCACCCGGCACGACCGGCGCACCGATGAAGGGCAGGTAGACCTGGCCGCCGTGCGTGTGCGCCGCAAGCGCGAAGCCGTGGATGCGCGGCAGGCGCGCGAATGCGGCGGGGTCGTGCATGACCACCAGCACGGGCGCACCCTTCGGCACGGCGCGGACGGCCTTCGCGGGATCGGCGTGGCCGGTGGAGTCGTCGCCGACACCCGCGATCCACCAGGCCGTGCCCGGCAAGGGCTGCGCCGCGTTCTCCAGCACGGTGATGCCGTGGCGGCGGAAGGCATCGGTGAAAGCTTGCCCGTCGTGCCACCAGTCGTGGTTGCCCAGCACGGCGACGACGCCGAGCGGCGCGCGCAGGCGGCCGAGTTCCGCGGCGATGACTTCGGAAGCGGGGCGACCATCCTCGGAGTGGAAGTCGCGATCGGCAATGAAGTCCCCCGGCAGGACGACGAGGTCGGGCTGCGCCGCATTGATCTCGTCCACCAGCGCGCGGGCGCGCTCCACCGTGGTGACGCGCCACAACGGGCGCAGCGACAAGTGCCAGTCGGATGCGACGGCCACCCGCAGGGAACGCGCAGGTGCGGGCTGCGCGACCTCGACGCGTTGCTCGCGCCGGGCGATCCAGCGTGGCTCCAGCAGCACGGACCACGCGGCGAGCGCGACGAGGAAGAAGCCGAATGCAAGCCGCCAGCGATTGCGGCGCGTCAAGAGAGGTCCCCGTCCACGTAGAACCAGCGGCCCTCCTCGCGCACGAAGCGGCTGCGCTCGTGCAGGCGGTGGCCGCGGCCGGCGAGGCGGGAGCGGGCGACGAACTCCACTTCGGCGTGCGTGGGGTCCAGTACGCGGTGGTCGCGCACGTCGAGGCCCAGCCACTTGAGCCCCGGCTCGAAGTCGACGGCGGGCGGCCGCGTGGAGGGGTGCCAGGTGGCGAGCAGGTACGGGCCATCCTGCAGCACGAAGGCGCTGTATCGGGAGCGCATGAGCGTCTCGGCATCCGGGGCGGGCTGGCTCGCGAAGCCGGCGAGGAAGGGGCCGCAGCACTGCGCAAACGCCAAGGGGCGGCCGCGCGCATCGACACGCCCGCACGGGCAGGGAGCCGCCGGCGTCATCCGCTCTTCTTCGCCTTGCGCTCTTCCAGCGTCTCCGTAGGGGCACCCTGCTTCTTCCATTCGCCGAAGCCGCCGTCGATGTGGGCAACATTCGTCATGCCCATCTCCTGCAAGGTCCTGGCCGCCAGCGCGCTGCGCCAGCCGGCGCCGCAGAAGAGGACGAACTCCTTGCCTTCCGTGCCGAACACCGGCTTGAAGTAAGGCGAGGCGGGATCCACCCAGAACTCGAGCATGCCCCGCGGCGCATGGAAGCTGCCGGGCACCGTGCCTTCCGCCTGCAGCTCGCGCACGTCGCGGATGTCCACGAGCTGCAGGTCCGCCGCGCCGAGGCGGGCGCGCACTTCCCCGACCGTATAGGTACGAACCTGCGCCATCGCCTCGTCGACCAGCGCCTTGTAGCCTTTGGTGATCGTCATTCCGGTGCTCCTCATCTGCCCACGGCAAGCCCAGCCTATCCTATAGTGGGGCTTCGAGCCCGGCCATGGACAGTCTGCCCCTTCCTCCCAAACCCCAGCGCTTCAAGCTCGGCGCGCCGCAGCGCGTCCTGGTGCTGGTGGATCCGCCCGCGCTCACGCTGCGCATGGCGGACGTCGTGCGCTCCATCCCGGGCCTGCAGCTCGCCGGCTTCTTCCACAACGCCACCGACGCCATCGAATGGACGGTGTGGGACCGCGGCGGCTGGCACTATGCCTTCGTCGACCTCGCCCTGCCGGAAAAGGCGAGCCAGGACGTGATCTCCCGCCTGCTCTCGCAGCCGAAGCCGGGGACGGTCGTGGCACTGGGGCCGCACCTGTGGAAGGAGATCCGGCAGGAGTGCGCCACGATGGGCGTGTACCACCTGCTGGAGAAGGGGGACATCGTGGCGTTCCGGGGGTTCCTGGAAGAACTGGTGCGCTAAGCCAGCGCCCGCTGGATCAGGATCTTCTGCACGTCCGACGTGCCCTCGTAGATCTGGCACACGCGCACGTCGCGCCAGATGCGTTCCACCGGGAAGTCGCTCACGTAGCCGTAGCCGCCCAGCGTCTGGATGGCGGCGCTGCACACTTTCTCGGCCACCTCGCTGGCGAACAGTTTCGCCATGGCCGCTTCCTTCAGGCAGGGCCTGCCGGCGTCGCGCAAGGACGCCGCGTGCCACACCAGCTGGCGCGCCGCTTCGAGCTGCGTCGCGCAGTCGGCCAGCCGGAAACCGACGGCCTGGTGGTGGAAGATGGCGGTGCCGAAGCTCTCGCGCTCCTTCGCGTACTGCAGCGCGACCTCGAAGGCGCTGCGCGCCATCCCCACGCTCTGCGCGGCGATGCCGATGCGGCCGCCTTCCAGCGCCGAGAGCGCGATGCGGTAGCCCTCGCCCTCCTCGCCGATCAGGTTCTCCGTCGGGATGCGGCAGTCCTCGAAGCGGATCTGCGCGGTGTCGCTCGAATGCTGGCCGACCTTGTCCTCCAGGCGCGCCACGACGTAGCCGGGCGTGTCCGTGGGCACGAGGAAGGCGCTCATGCCGCGCTTGCCCTCGGCCTTGTCCGTCACGGCGATGACGATCGCGAGCTGCCCGTTCTGGCCGCTGGTGATGAACTGCTTGACGCCGTTCAGGACGTAGCCGTCGTTCGTCTTCGCCGCCGTGGTGCGCAGTGCGGAGGCATCGCTGCCCACGTGCGGCTCGGTGAGGCAGAACACGCCCAGGAGCTCACCCTGCGCCAGGCGCGTGAGCCATTTCTTCTTCTGCGCTTCGCTGCCGTAGCGCATCAGGATCGCATTCACCGGGCAGTTGGTGACGCTGATCGCCGTGCTGGTGCCGCCGTCGCCGGCGGCGATCTCCTCGAGCACCAGCGCGAGCGTCAGGTAGTCGAGCCCCGCGCCGCCAAGCTCCTCCGGCACGCAGATGCCGTAGGCGCCCAGCGCCGCGAGACCCTTGTGCGCCTCGCGCGGGAAGGTGTGCTCGCGGTCCCATTGCGCCGCATGCGGCCAGAGCTGCTCGCGCGCGAAGTCGCGCACGGCGTCGCGGATCATTTCCTGGTCGGGACTGAGGAGCATGGCGAGCGTTCACCAGCCCTTGAAGGGGCTGCCGTCGTAGTTGATGAAAGGCACGTGCCGGTGCTTGCGCTGCTGCTGGTCCAGCGAGTGGCGCATCCAGTCCACGCTGGCGTCCACGGTGAGCGGCGCGCCGGCGCCGCCCATGTCGGTCTGCACCCAGCCGGGGCTGACCACGACGAAGGACGCGTGCGGGTAGTCCGGCTGCGCCGCGGCGACCGCCATGTTCAGGGCGGCCTTGCTCGCGCGGTAGACCCAGCTGTAGCTGGACTCCACGCCGGCGATGTGGCCCATCTGGCTGCTGACGAAGGCGAACTGCCCGCGTGCGGCTTCCACCAGCGGCGCGACCTGCACGATGGCCTGCATCGCGCCCCACACGTTGGTTCGCATCACGCGGTCGAAGTCGTCGCGCGACGGCGGCTGCTTCGCGTCGCCGCGCGACATGACGCCGGCCACGTAGAGGGCCAGGTCGATCTTCTCGCCATCGAGCTGCCAGCCGAGGCCGCTGACGCTGGCCGGGTCGGCGACGTCCACCTTGAGCGCCTTCGCGCCGAGGGCCTCGATGCGCGCGAGCCCCTCGGCGTCGCGGGCGGTGGCGATGACGGTGTGCTTCGCTTCGCGGTACTGGCGCACGAATTCGAGGCCGATGCCGCGGGAGGCGCCGATGACGAGGATGTTCATGGTTCGGGGGTGGCGGTGGGGTTCACTGCGTTCACCTTCCGGCGCTGGCGCGCCGCCACCCTACGGGAGAGCACCCCGTAGGGTGGTGGTGGAGCGAAGCGAAACCCCACCGAAGGGCCTCAAACGAGCTCGAGAGCGACAGCGGTCCCTTCACCGCCGCCGATGCACAGCGTCGCGATGCCGCGCTTGCCGCCGCGCGCCTTCAGCGCGTGCAGCAGCGTGACCATGATGCGGGCGCCGGACGCGCCGATCGGGTGGCCCAGCGCGCAGGCGCCGCCGTTGACGTTGACGATGTCGTGCGAGACCTTCAGTTCCTCCATCAGCGCCATGGGCACCACGGCGAAAGCCTCGTTCACTTCCCACAGGTCGACGTCGGACACCTTCCAGCCGGTCTTGGCCAGCAGCTTCTGCGTGGCGCCGACGGGCGCGGTGGTGAACCACTCGGGCTCCTGCGCGTGCGTGGTGTGGCCGACGATGCGCGCCAGCGGCTTGACGCCCAGGCGCTTCGCGGTGCTCTCGGTCATCATCACCAGCGCCGCGGCGCCGTCGTTGATCGAGGAGCTGGAGGCGGCGGTGATCGTGCCGTCCTTCTTGAACGCCGGACGCAGCTGCGGGATCTTGTCCAGCTTCACCTTGCCGGGGCCTTCGTCGATGCTGATGACGCGCTCGCCGGCACGGTCCTTCACCGTCACGGGCGTGATCTCGGTGGCGAAGGCGCCGGATTGCGTCGCGGCCTGCGCACGCTTGACCGACGCCATGGCGAAGGCGTCCTGCGCCTCGCGCGAGAACTTGTACTTGGCGGCGCAGTCCTCGCCGAAGGTGCCCATCGCGCGGCCCGGCTCGTAGGCGTCTTCCAGGCCGTCCAGCATCATGTGGTCGTAGACCTTGTCGTGGCCCATGCGGTAGCCGCCGCGGCCCTTGAGCAGCAGGTAGGGCGCGTTGGTCATGCTCTCCATGCCGCCCGCGACCATGATCTCGTGGGTGCCGGCGAGCAGCATGTCGTGCGAGAGCATCGCGGCCTTCATGCCCGCGCCGCACATCTTGGACAGCGTCACGGCGCCGGCGCTGCGCGGCAGGCCGCCCTTGAACGCCGCCTGGCGTGCGGGCGCCTGGCCCTGGCCCGCCATCAGGCAGTTGCCGAACAGCACTTCGCCGACGGCGTCGGCGGGGATGCCGGCGCGCTGCACGGCGGCCTTGATGGCGGCGCCGCCCAGGTCGTGCGCGGCGAGCGCGGAAAAGTCGCCCTGGAACGCGCCCATGGGGGTGCGCGCGGCGCCGACGATGACGATGGATTCAGCCATGGTTCACTCCTTCAGTAATTGGTCGTGGGGATGACGAGGGCGCCGCGTTCCTCCTCGGCGATGCGGCGGATGTAGTCCTGGAACTCGGGGTCTTCGCCCCGCAGCAGCAGCGGCAGCGCGTTGTGGAAGTCCTCGCGGCGGCACCACTCGCGCATGTAGTCGTCCCAGCTGTTCCAGCGGCGGGCCTCGGTCTCGCCCATGCGCGGCTTGTACGCCACGAGATAGGCGCGCTCGAACAGCGAGATCAGCATGTCGAAGATGACCAGCATGCGCTCCTTCTGTTCCGGCGTCGGGTTGAACAGCGGGTCGTTGGTGCGCAGGTGCAGGTCGGGATTGAGCAGCACGATCTTCAGGAAGTCGTTGTACGCGTCGGAGAGCAGCTGGTAAGCCTCTTCCTCCTCGTTGTCGCGCTCCTTGCGCTGCTCCCAGGCGAAGAACAGGATGGCGAAGGGCAGGCCCAGCGCCGTCACGATGAAGCTCGCCAGTTCCCATCCGTCGCGCCAGTTCATGCGACCGCCTCGGCGTTCGCGACCTGCTGCCGCCGCGCGAAGCGCTGCTCGCGCGCATAGGGAAAGACGTCGTGCACGTGCCCGGCGAGGATGCGCGCCTTGTGCGATTCCCAGAACGCCGGGTCGAGCAGGTCCGCGTGGTGGCGCAGGAAGACGTCGCGCACCGCGGGGTTGCCGAGCAGGAAGGGCTCGAAGGTTTCCGGGAACACGTCGCGCGGGCCGACCTTGTACCAGATCTCGCCGGAGAGCTCCTCCTCCTCGGTGCGCGCCTGCGGCACCTTGCGGAAGTTGCAGTCGGTGAGGTATTCGATCTCGTCGTAGTCGTAGAAGACGACCTTGCCGTTGCGCGTGACGCCGAAGTTCTTCCACAGCATGTCGCCGGGGAAGATGTTCGCCGCCACGAGGTCCTTGATCGCGTTGCCGTACTCGACGACCGCGTGCTCCACCTGCTCGCTGGCGCCCGCATCGAAGGCTTCCTGCAGGTAGATGTTCAGCGGGATCATGCGCCGCTCGATGTAGAGGTGGCGGATCACCACCTCCTCGTGGCCGTCGCCGTCCCGGTCGCCGATCTCCAGCTGGCTGGGGGCGAAGCGGCGGATCTCCTCGAGCAGTTCGTCCTCGAAGCGTTCGCGCGCAAAGGCCACCAGGCTGTACTCCAGCGTGTCGGCCATGCGGCCCACGCGGTCGTGCTGCTTCACGAGCAGGTACTTGCCTTGCACCTGCTCGCGCGTGGTGTCCTTCTGCGGCGGGAAGAAGTCCTTGATCACCTTGAACACGTAGGGGAAGGACGGCAGGTCGAACACCAGCATCACCATGCCCTTGATGCCGGGCGCGATGCGGAACTTGTCGCTGGAGTGGCGCAGGTGGTAGAGGAAGTCGCGGTAGAAGAGCGTCTTGCCCTGCTTCGCGAGGCCGAGCGCGGTGTAGAGCTCGCCCCGCGGCTTGCGCGGCATGAGGCTGCGCAGGAACTGCACGTACGCCGCCGGGATCTCCATGTCCACCATGAAGTAGGCCCGCGCGAAGGAGAAGAGCATCAGCAGCTCGTCCTCGCCGAACAGCGCCGTGTCGATCACGAGCTTGCCTTCGCGGCCGTGCAGGATCGGCAGGGCGAAGGGCAGCTCGGAGAAGCCGTTGATGATCTTGCCGACGACGTAGGCGCCCTTGTTGCGGAAGAACAGGGACGACAGCACCTGGATCTGGAAGTTGGCCCGCAGCTTCACGTGCGACAGCCGCGCGGCGATCGCTTCCAGCACGAAGCCGGCGTCGCGCTCCAGGTCCTCGAAGGGGCGGGCCAGGCGGAAGTTGTGGACGATGCGCACCAGCTCGTCGCGGAGCGTCTCGCGCGTCGGATAGTAGGAGCGGTACGTGGGCGTGGCCGCCGGCTCGGAGTTCTCGATGTACTCCGTGCTGACCGCCGGCCGCACGAAGATGAAGTCGTTGTGGAAGTAGGTCCGGTGCAGGATCTTGGTGGTGACCGTGTTGAAGAAGGTCTCCGCCAGCTCCGGCTGGTGGTGGTCGACGAGCAGCCCGATGTAGTGCAGCTTGACCTGGTGCCACACCTCCATGGATTGCTGGCCGGCCTTGAACTCCTTTTCCAGCCGCTGCACCGCCTCCTTCACGCGCAGGTCGTAGAACTCGATGCGCTCGCGCTGGGCGCGCTGCTGGCCGTGCCAGTCGGCCGTCTCGAAGCGGTGCTTGGCGCGCGCGGACTCGCTGCGGAACAGCTGGTAGTGCCGGTTGAAGCCATCGAGCATCGCCTTGGCGATGTCGAAGGCTTGCGGCGCATCCAGGCGTTCCGGGAACATGGTCCTGCTAGGGGCGCGCCCGGGCGGCGATCACGCCTTCGACGGCGGCGCGGTAGGTGGGCTCGATCGCGTCGGTGCTGGCGACGGTCATGTGCAGGTCCTGCAGCAGGCCGTCGTGCACGCCGAAGGCCCAGCCGTGGATGCTGACCTTCTGGCCCTTGGCCCAGGCGTCCATCATCACCGTGCTGACCGAGAGGTTCACCACCTGCTCGATCACGTTGAGGTCGACGAGCGCGTCGCCCCGCTGCTCGGGGGCCATGTTGTCCAGGAGGCCGCGGTGCCGGTCGCGCACGTCCTGGATGTGGCGGATCCAGTTGTCGGCCAGGCCGACGCGCGTGTTGTTCAGCGCGGCGAGCACGCCGCCGCAGCCGTAGTGGCCGACCACCATGATGTGCTCCACCTTGAGCATGTCCACGGCGAACTGCACGGTGGACAGCGCATTGAGGTCGGAGTGCACGATCACGTTGGCGACGTTGCGGTGCACGAAGACCTCGCCCGGGTCCAGGCCGGTGATCTGGTTCGCGGGCACCCGGCTGTCGGAACAGCCGATCCACATGAACTTGGGCTTCTGCTGCTTGGTCAGGCTGCTGAAGAAGCCGGGGCGGTCGCGCTCCATCTGCGCGGCCCATGCGCGGTTGTGGGCGAAGAGGTCATTGACGGATGGCATGGGCACATTCTCCCGGATGGGCGCGGTCTGTAGAACCACCTACGGGCTTTCCCCCTGCGGCGGCCCGCCTACATGGTCTCGGCGAACAGTTCGCGACCGATGAGCATGCGGCGGATCTCGCTGGTGCCGGCGCCGATCTCGTACAGCTTGGCGTCGCGCCAGAGGCGGCCGAGCGGGTACTCGTTGATGTAGCCGTTGCCGCCGTAGATCTGGATGCCCTCGCCCGCCATCCAGGTCGCCTTCTCGGCGCACCAGAGGATGACGGAAGCGCAGTCCTTGCGCACCTGGCGCACGTGCTCGGTACCGAGCTTGTCCAGGTTCTTGCCCACCGTGTACGTGAAAGCGCGCGCGGCCTGCAGTACCGTGTACATGTCCGCGACCTTGCCCTGGATCAGCTGGAACTCGCCGATGCTCTGGCCGAACTGCTTGCGGTCGTGGATGTACGGCACCACGTTGTCCATCACCGCCTGCATGATGCCGATCGGGCCCGCGGCCAGCACGGCGCGCTCGTAGTCGAGGCCGCTCATGAGGACCTTCGCGCCCCCGTTGAGCGCGCCGAGCACGTTCTCCGCCGGCACTTCGACGTCCTGGAAGACGAGCTCGCCCGTGTGGCTGCCGCGCATGCCGAGCTTGTCGAGCTTCTGCGCGATGGAAAAGCCCTTCATGCCTTTCTCGATCAGGAAGGCGGTGACGCCGCGCGCGCCCAGCTCCGGTTCGGTCTTGGCGTAGACCACCAGCGTGTCGGCGTCGGGGCCGTTGGTGATCCACATCTTGTTGCCGTTCAGGACGTAGTAGCCGCCCTTGTCCTCGGCCTTCAGCTTCATGGAGATCACGTCGCTGCCCGCGCCCGGCTCGCTCATCGCGAGAGCGCCCACGTGCTCGCCGGAAATGAGTTTCGGGAGGTACTTCTTCTTCTGCGCCTCGGTGCCGTTGCGCTTGATCTGGTTCACGCACAGGTTGCTGTGCGCGCCGTAGGAGAGGCCCACCGATGCGGACGCGCGCGAGATCTCCTCCATCGCCAGCATGTGCGCGAGGTAACCCATGTTGGCGCCGCCGTATTCCTCGGGCACCGTGATGCCCAGCACCCCGATCTCGCCCATCTTGCGCCACAGGTCCATCGGGAACTGGTCGGTGCGGTCGATCTCCGCGGCGCGCGGCGCGATCTCGCTCTGGGCGAACTGGTGCACGGTGTCGCGCAGGGCCTCGAGGTCTTCGCCGAGGCCGAAGTCCAGGCCGGGTAGCTGCTGCATGCTTGTCTCCTTGGGATCAGTGCCGGATGCCCGCGCGTCCGGTGATGGTCATGAGAGTGGCCGTCATGGTGGCGACCAGCTTCTCGCCGCCCTCGTGGTGCGCATAGGCGCGGCCCTCGGCCACGGTGATCGTGCGGCCCGGCTTGAGCACCAGGCCTTCCATGCGGAAGCGCTCGCCCTGCGCGGGCGCGAGCAGGTTGATCTTGTATTCGATGGTGAGCACGCCGGCGTCGGCGGGCATCAGCGTCGCGGCCGCGTACCCGCACGCGGAGTCGAGCGCGGTGGCCACCATGCCTGCGTGGAGGAAGCCATGCTGCTGCGTGAGCGCCTGCTGCCAGGGCAGCTCGATCACGGCGCGACCGGGCGCGACCTCGGCCAGCGTGGCGCCTATCGTGTGCATCGCCCCCTGTTTCGCGAAGCTGGCGCGGACGCGTTCTTCGAAGGCGGGATCCTGCGGTTCGGGGCGGTGGGCGGCCATGGCGGGTAATTGACGTTTACGTCAACGTCAATTATGCCCGGACCTTGTCCGCCTTGTCCTTTTCCAGCCGCGCCAGCAGGGAACGGGCCTCGCGCTCGTGGGTGCGCACCTCGTCCAGGTTGGCCTGCAGCTCGGCGAGCTGCTCCTCCAGCTGCTGCCGGTGCTGCGCGAGGATGGTGAGGAACTTGCGCAGCTGCGGCCCCGTGTCGCGCGGGCTGTCGTACATCTCGATGATGTCCTTCGCCTCGGTCAGCGACAGGCCCAGTCGCTTGGCGCGCAGGGTGAGCTTCAGGCGCGTGCGGTCGCGCGGGCTGTAGATGCGGTTGCGGCCGCCGGGACCGGACCGGGCGGGCTGCAGCAGGCCCATGTCCTCGTAGAAGCGGATCGCCCGCGTGGTGAGGTCGAACTCGCGGGCCAGGTCGCTGATCGTGTAGGTCGTGTTGGGATGCGTGGCGGCCATGGTCTTGTACGGCAGGGGACAGCGGCGCCCGCGGGGGCTGCCTACAATGGCCGATTACATCTGACGTTTACGTCAACGTCAACGGGGCGCCCATGAACCTCCTGGAACGCGAACTGCAGTACCCCCTGGGCGACACCCTGCCCGGGCCCGGCACGACCATCGAGCTCGCCCCCGGCGTGCGCTGGATCCGCATGGCCCTGCCCTTCGCGCTGGACCACATCAACCTCTGGCTGCTGCGCGACCGGCTGGACGGCCGCGAAGGCTGGACGGTGGTGGACTGCTGCATCACGCACGACGCGTCGAAGGCCCAGTGGGAGCAGGTGTTCGCGCACGAGCTGGAAGGCCTGCCCATCGTGCGCGTCGTGGTCACGCACATGCACCCGGACCACATCGGCCTGGCGCACTGGCTGTGCGAGCGCTGGAGCACGCCGGAACACGAGTGCCGCCTGTGGATCAGCGCGACGGACTACCACGCCGCCCGACTCGCGACACAGAGCACCACCGCCTTCGGCGGCGAAGGCGCGGCACGCTTCTTCGCGTCCCACGGCCTGGCCGACCCGGAGTCGCTGGAGAAGATCCGCGGCCGGGCGAACTACTTCCCCGGCCTCGTGCCCGCGCTGCCGCCGCGCTACCGGCGCATGCAGGACGGCGACCTGCTCGCGATCGGCGGGCGCAGCTGGCGCTGCATCAGCGGGTACGGGCACGCGCCGGAGCACATCTCGCTGTACTGCGAGGACGTCGACGTGTTGATCAGCGGCGACATGATGCTGCCGCGGATCTCCACCAACGTGAGCGTCTACGAGATGGAGCCGGAGGCGAACTCGTTGGCGCTGTTCCTTGCGTCGATCGACAAGTTCCGGCCGCTGCCGCCGGACACGCTGGTGCTGCCTTCGCACGGCAAGCCCTTCCGCGGGCTGCAAACGCGCATCCGCCAGCTGCACGAGCACCACCGCGAGCGCCTCGACGAGGTGATGGCCGCGAGCCGCGACCAGCCGGTGTCCGCCTGGGACATCCTGCCGATCCTGTTCAAGCGCAAGCTGGACCTGCACCAGACGACCTTCGCGATGGGCGAGTCGGTGGCGCACCTGCATGCGCTGTGGCATGCGGGCAAGATGCGGCGGACGAAGGATGCGGAAGGGGTGTGGCGCTTCGGGCCGGTGTGAGCAACGCCGGGGTGCGCTGTCGCGCAACCCAGCCTACCGGCCCCGAAGAGGAGCAGGGCCTCGAATTACGCGGATTTCGTAGGCTGGGTTGCGCGCAGCGCACCCCAGCATGCCGCCCTCACCACGCCGGCAGCGGCTCGTCCTTGAGCTGCCCGCGCAGCTCCGAGTAATTCGGCACCACGGTCTTCACCGTCTCCCAGAACCGCGGGCTGTGGTCCATCACCCGCAGGTGGCTCAGTTCGTGCGCCACCACGTAGTCGATCACCGGCAGGCGGAAGTGCACCAGCCGCCAGTTCAGGCGGATCGATCCGTCACTGTGTGCCGTGCCCCAGAGCGTGCCGGCGCTGGAGAGCGTCAGCTTGCGCCATTGCACCTTCAGCTGCGGCGCATAGTGGTTCAAACGCTCGACGAACAAGGCCTTCGCCTGGCGCATCAACCAGGCCTGCACCGCGTCGCGGATCTGCGCCGGCTGCGCCGTGTGCGGCAGGCCGATGTGCAGCGTGTGGCGGGCGACGCCGGGCAAGGTGCTCGTGTCGGTGCGCAGCAGCCCGCCCACGTCCTGCCGCGGGTCCAGAACCAGGATCACCTGCTCGCCGAGATAGGGAAAGGTGGCGCCGTCGGCCCAGGTGATGCGCGCCGCCTCGATGCGCTCCTGGCGCTCGCGTGCCGCTTCCAGCTTGTTGACGATCCAGCGCGCCTTGCTGCGCGTGGCCTGCTCCACTTCGCCGATGGGCACCCAGCGGGGCGCGCTGACGACCAGGCCCTCGGGACCGACGGCGAAGCCGATGTTCTTGCGCTTGGCGCGGCGGAATTCGTAGGCGACGACCACCTCGCCGAGGCGGATCTCGCGGTTCGCGTCCGGATGGCGGAAGGCCGTCGGCGCGAGCAGCGGCTCGATCGGCTCGCCGGGGACGGACTCGAGGTCCTCGGTGGGGACGACGAGTGCGGGCTTCGCCGCGGGAGGGACCGGTTTCGGCTCGTCGAACAGGTCGAGGAGGAGCTGAAACGGCGACTGCATGGGGCGCGATTCTACGGGCGCACCCCATGCCCCGCCAAGGCGCTCAGGCTTCCGCGACCTGCTTTTTTTCCTCGTGCGCGTAGGCTTCGGGGTCGAGGCGGCGCATCTCCGACTCGATCCACTCCTGCACCTCCTGCATCAGGCCCTCCGGCGTGCGGCCCTCGCTGGGAATCGGCTTGCCGATCGAGACGTCGCAGATCCCCGGGTGCTTCACGAAGGCCTTGCGCGGCCAGACCTTGGCCGAGGCCACGGCGATCGGGATCACGGGCGCGCCCGTGGCGATCGCGAGGCGCGTGCCGCCGGTCTTGTACGTGCCGACCTTGCCGCGCGGGATGCGCGTGCCTTCGGGGAACATGATCACCCACACGCCTTGCGCCAGGAGCCGCTTGCCCTGCTCCACGACCTTGTTGAAGGCCTGCGTGCGCTGGCTGCGGTCGATGTGGATCATGTCCATGCGCCCGATCGCCCAGCCGAAGAAGGGGATGTAGATCAGCTCGCGCTTGAACACATAGGCGAGCGGATGCGGCATCAGCGTGGGGATCAGGAAGGTCTCCAGCGTCGACTGGTGCTTCACGAGCAGGATCGCGGGGCTGGTCTTGCCTTGCGGCAGGTTCTCCATGCCGGTGACGCGCACCTGCACGCCGCACAGGATGCGCAGGCCGTCGATCTGCCACGACAGCCAGCGCTCGGCCTTCCAGTACATGGCCTCGCCGCTGGCCCACAGGGAAGACAGCACCATCCAGATCCCCCACGGGATGACGGTGACCAGCATCCAGAGGCCATGCAGGAGCGAACGGAGCAGGGACATCGATTCCTTTCGAGTTCAGGCGACCGGCTTGGGTGCCGGCGCGCGAGCGATCAGCCAGTCGGCGAACGCGGCGAGGTCCTGGTGGGCCCGCGTGCCTTCGGGGTAGCCCTCGGGCAGCGGCTTGCCGCGCAATGGCTCCGCCTTGCCCGTGAGCACCAGGTGCGGCTGGCAGCCGACGGCGACGCCGGCCTGCAGGTCGCGCGGCGTGTCGCCGACCACGTGCGTGGTGCGCAGGTCCACGCCGAAGCGCTCGCCGATCTGCTCGAACAGGCCCGGCAGCGGCTTGCGGCACTGGCAGTTGTCGTCGGGCGTGTGCGGGCAGTAGAAGACCGCGTCGATGCGACCGCCCAGCGCCGCGAGCGCCTTGTGCATCTTGGCGTGGATCGCGTTGAGCGAACCGACGTCGAAGAGCCCGCGACCGAGGCCGGACTGGTTGGACGCCACGGCGACGTGCCAGCCCGCGTGGTTCAGGCGCGCGATGGCTTCCAGCGCGCCCGGCAGCGGCTGCCACTCGTCCGGCGACTTGATGAACTCGTCGCTGTCGACGTTGATGGTGCCGTCGCGGTCCAGGATGACGAGCTTCATGGGGGCGTCCTTACTGGGCCAGGCGCGACAGGTCGGCGACGCGGTTCATCGCCTGGTGCAGCGTCGCGAGCAGGCCGAGGCGGTTGAGGCGCAGGTCGGTTTCTTCCGCGTTCACCATGACGTCGTCGAAGAAGGCGTCGACCGGCCCGCGCAGCACGGCCAGCGTCTGCAGCGACGCCGTGTAGTCGCCCGATTCGAACTGGGCCCGCGCCTGGGGCGCGATCTTCTGCGTGGCGGCGAAGAGCGCCTTCTCCGCGTCTTCCTTCAGCAGGCGCTCGTTGACGTGCGCGTCAGCCTTCTCGGCCTTCTTCAGGATGTTGCCGATGCGCTTGTTCGCGGCGGCCAGCGCCGGTGCTTCCGGCAGCGCCGCGAAGGCGCGCACGGCGGCGAGGCGCTTGGCGACGTCGCCGAGCCGCTGCGGCTTCAGCGCCAGCACGGCTTCGACTTCCTGCGCGCTGTAGCCCTGCTCGCGCAGCTGGCCGGCGAGGCGGTCGTAGATGAAGTCGAGCAGCTGCTCCGTCGTCTCCGGCGTGGCCTGGGGGAACAGGCCGAGGGCCGCGGTGACGATCTCCCGCAGGTTCAGCGGCAGGTCCTTCTCCATCAGCATGCGCACGATGCCCAGCGCATGGCGGCGCAGCGCGAACGGGTCCTTGTCGCCGGTGGGCAGCTGGCCGATCGCGAAGAGGCCGGCCAGCGTTTCCAGCTTGTCGGCGAGGGCCACCACGAGGCCCAGCGGGTTGCGCGGGAGTTCGTCGCCGGCGAACCGGGGCTTGTAGTGGTCCTCGATGGCGGTGGCGATCTCGTGGCCCAGCTTGTCGTGGCGCGCGTAGTAGCCGCCCATGATGCCCTGCAGCTCGGGGAACTCGCCCACCATGTCGGTGAGCAGGTCCGCCTTCGCCAGGCGCGCGGCGATGTCGGCTTCGTGGGCGAGGTGGTCGCTCCCGAGCTCGGCGCCGATCACCTTCGCGATCGCGCGCACGCGCTCGATGCGTTCCCCCTGCGTGCCCAGCTTGTTGTGGTACACGACCTTGGCCAGGCCAGGCACGCGCGATTCGAGGGACTTCCTGCGGTCCTGGTCGAAGAAGAACTTGGCATCGGCCAGGCGCGGGCGCACCACGCGCTCGTTGCCGCCGATCACCGCGCTTGGGTCCTGCGGGCGAATGTTGCTCACCACGAGGAAGCGGTTCGTGAGCTTGCCCTTCGCGTCCAGCAGCGGGAAGTACTTCTGGTTCGCCTTCATCGTGAGGATCAGGCATTCCTGCGGCACTTCGAGGAATTCCGCCTCGAATTGGCAGGTGAGCACGTTCGGGCGCTCGACCAGCGCCGTCACTTCGTCGAGCAGCGCGTCGTCTTCGATGGGGCGCGCGCCGCCGCCGACCTTCGCGGCCGCTTCCTGCAGCTGGCGGGCGATCTCGGCGCGGCGTTCGGCGAAGCCGGCGATGACGGCGCCATCGCGCTCCAGCGTCCTGGCGTAGCCGTCCGCGTCGGCGATGTGGACTTCCGCCTGCGCGGCTTCGAAGCGATGGCCGTGCGTGACACGGCCGGCCTGCAGGCCCAGCGCCTGCACCGCAACGACGTCCTTGCCGTGCAGTGCGACCAGCCTGTGCGCGGGACGCACGAACTTCACGTCCGTCCAGCCGTCGGCGAGCTGGTAGGTCATGACCTTCGGGATGGGCAGCTTCGCGATCGCTTCGTTCAGCGCCTTCTGCAGGCCGTCGGCCAGCGTCACGCCGGCCACGGTGCTGTCGTGGAAGAGCGCCTCGGCCTTTCCGTCCATGGCGCGCTTGAGCCTGGGCACCGCGGACGCATCGGCGCCGAGCGCCTGCAGCTTCTTCAGCAGGGCGGGCGTGGCGTTGCCGCTCGCATCGAGGCCGACGCTCACCGGCATCAGCTTCTGCGACACGGACCTGTCCGCGGCGCGCGGAGCGACGGCCGTGACGTGCGCCGCGAGGCGCCGGGGCGATGCATACGCCGTGAGCTTCGATTCGTTCGTCGCGAGGCCTTGTGCCTTCAGCTGCTCCAGCAGCACGCCGGCGAAGGACTCGCCCAGCTTCTTCAGGGCCTTCGGAGGCAGTTCCTCGACGAAGAGTTCGACCAGCAGGTTGTTCATGGACATCAGGCGGCCTTCTTCTGCATGTCGGCCACCCACTCGCGCGGCGCCATGGGGAAGCCCAGGCGCTCGCGGCTCTCGTAGTAGCTCTGGGCGACGCTGCGCGCCAGGTTGCGGATGCGGCCGATGTAGGCCGCGCGTTCGGTGACGCTGATCGCGCCGCGCGCGTCCAGCAGGTTGAAGCTGTGCGCGGCCTTCAGCACCTGCTCGTAGGCCGGCAGGGCCAGCTGCTGCTCCATCAGGTGCTTCGCCATCTTCTCGTGCGCGCCGAAGGCCGTGAACAGGAATTCGGCGTCGCTGTGCTCGAAGTTGTACGTCGACTGCTCCACCTCGTTCTGGTGGTACACGTCGCCGTAGCTCAAGCCTTCGGTCCACTTCAGGTCGTAGACGTTGTCCACGCCCTGCAGGTACATGGCCAGGCGCTCCAGGCCGTAGGTGATCTCGCCGGTGATCGGCTTGCAGTCGATGCCGCCCACCTGCTGGAAGTACGTGAACTGCGTGACTTCCATGCCGTTGAGCCAGACCTCCCAGCCCAGGCCCCAGGCGCCCAGCGTCGGGTTCTCCCAGTCGTCCTCGACGAAGCGGATGTCGTTCTTCTTCAGGTCGAAGCCCAGCGCTTCCAGCGAGCCCAGGTACAGCTCGAGGATGTTGTCCGGGGCGGGCTTGAGCACCACCTGGTACTGGTAGTAGTGCTGCAGGCGGTTCGGGTTCTGGCCGTACCGGCCGTCCTTGGGGCGGCGGCTGGGCTGCACGTAGGCGGCCTTCCACGGCTCGGGGCCGATGGCGCGCAGGAAGGTCGCCGTGTGCGAGGTGCCGGCCCCGACTTCCATGTCGTAGGGCTGCAGCAGTGCGCAGCCCTGGGCGTCCCAGTACGACTGCAGCTTGAGGATCAATTGCTGGAATGTGAGCATAGGCTGCGGAACGCGAAGGCCGTCCCGTTGCGGCGCGGGCCGGCGGCCCGCGGAACCGTCGATTTTAGGGCTGCGCGCCGGGTCGCCGCCCGCGCCAGCCCACCAGGGCGGCAACGGCAGCCACCGCCCACAGGGGCCAGAGGCCGAAGCGGGACACCCAGCGGGCGAAGGGGGTGATCGCCGTTCCGCCTTCGACTTCGCCCACCAGCACGCCGCGCGTGAGCCGCGGCAGGTTGGCGCTGACGTTGCCGTGGCGGTCGATGATGGCGGTCGCCCCGGTGTTGGTGGCGCGGATCATGGGGCGCTCGAACTCCAGGGCGCGCATGCGGCTGATCTGCAGGTGCTGGTCGATCGCCACCGTGTCGCCGAACCAGGCGATGTTGCTGAGGTTCACGAAGACGGTCGGGGCGGTCGCCGGGTCGGCAAAGCGCGCGCCGAGCTCCTCGCCGAACAGGTCCTCGTAGCAGATGTTCGGCGCGAGCCGCTGCCCGCCCCAGGCGAAGGAGGGCTGTCCCACGTCACCGCGGTTGAAGTCGCCCAGCGGGATGTTCATCATCCGCGTGAACCACTTGAAGAACGGCGGGATGAACTCGCCGAAAGGCACCAGGTGGTGCTTGTGGTACCGGTAGGGGGCCGCCCCGGGCGCGAAGCCCATGACCGAATTCGTGTAGCCCTGGTCGAAGTTGCCCAGCGGGATCCCGACCAGCGCCGCGCGCGCGCCCCGCGCGAACGTGTCGCGCATGCCTTCCAGGTAGCCATCGGGCAATTGCACCGGCAGCAGGGGGATGGCCGTCTCCGGCGCGACCACCAGCTGCGCGTCGGTGTCGCGCAGCCGCTTGCCGTACCACTCGAGGGCGAGGGGGATGCCGGTGCCGCCCTCGAACTTCTCGTCCTGCGGGATGTTGCCCTGGAGCAGGCCCACGCGCAGCCGCGGCCCCGCCGGCTCCGGGGTGGACAGGCGCGTGTGCGCATTGCAGGCGGCGAGCAGGCCCGCACTGGCCAGCACCGCCACCCAGTAGCGCCACGAGCCCGCAGGGTGCTGCACGAACAGCGACAGGAGGTAGGCACTCCAGGCGGCGAGCGCCCCGATGCCGTAGACGCCGACCCAGGGCGCGAACACGGCGAGCGGACCGTCCACGTGCGCGTAGCCGCCGGCGCCCCAGGGGAAGCCGGTGTAGAGGGTGCCGCGCAGCAGTTCGGCGCCCAGCCAGAGCGCGGCGAAGAGGGCGGCGTCCCAGCCGGGACCGCGCGGCGTGGCGTGGCGCCACAGCGCCGCGGCCAATGCGTAGTCCAGGGCGAGGAAGGCCGCGAGCAGCAGCACCGCCAGGCCGGCCAGCAGCGCCGGAAGCCCGCCGTAGACGTGCATGGAGATGAACAGCCACCAGAAGGTGGCCACCAGCCAGGCCGTGCCGAAGCACCACGCGACGACGGCGGCGCCGCGCCAGCCGGACTGCCGCTGCAGCAGGCCTGCGAGTACCGCGAGCGAGAGGATCTGCAGCCACCACAGGGGCTGCCCGCTGCCCGGCCAGGCGAGCGACAGGGCCTGCAGCACGCCGGCGATGGCCGCGGCTGCCGGGGCGGCGAAGCGATGCGCCCGGGCGATCAAGCGGGCTGGCCGTCCGCCTCGGCGGGCGAGACCTTGAACCAGCGCACCGCGCCGCCCTTGGTGTGGAGCACGACGAAGTTCAGGCCGCCCACGGTGGCGACCTCGCCCCGCTTCGGCACGTGTCCCATGCGGTGGGCGATCAGCCCGCCGATGGTGTCGAACTCGAGCTCGTCTTCCCCGCTGGCGAGCCGGGTGCCGAAGGCCTCCGCGACACGTTCGATGGAGGTGTCGCCGCTCACGCGGTACGTGCGGTCTGCGAGGCCGAAGATGTCGCCTTCGTCCTCGACGATGTCGAACTCGTCCTCGATCTCGCCGACGATCTGCTCCAGCACGTCCTCGATGGTGATCAGCCCGGCCACCCGGCCGAATTCGTCGATGACGACGGCGAGGTGGTTGCGGTTGCCGCGGAACTCGCGCAGCAGGTCGTTGAGGCCCTTGCTCTCGGGCACGAAGACGGCGGGGCGCAGCAGGGCGCGCGGGTTCAGGCCCGGCGCGCGCTGGAGCTTCAGCAGGTCCTTCGCGAGCAGGATGCCGATGATGTTCTCGCGGTCGCCCTCGTAGACGGGAAAGCGCGAGTGCGCCGTGTCGATGACGACGTGGAGGATCTCCTCGTACGGCGCGTCGATGTTGACGAGGTCCATGCGCGGCGCGGCGACCATGACATCGCCGGCCGTGAGCTCGGCCATCCGGATGACGCCCTCGAGCATCACGCGGGACTCGGGCCCGATGATGTCGGCTTCTTCGGCGTCGGCCAGCGTCTCGATCAGTTCGGCCTTCGAGTCCGGACCCGGATGGATGAACTCGGCGACCTTTTGCAGGAACGTGCGCTTGTCCTGCTTCTCATGCGCGGTGCGCGCAGGGTGGGGATCAGACACAGCCGTGAGGCGGAAGTGGAGGTGTCCATAGGATACCGGATTGGCCGTGCCCCTGGCTCAGCCGGCCGGCGGCGGCCTTCAGCGCCCGCTCTTGCGACGCGCGTCGATGGCGCCGCGGCGGATCTCCTGCAGCTGCGAGAGGAAGTCCAGGAAGCTCTTGGCCTGGCGCTTGAGGCGGTAGTCGGCCTGCGCGACCTGCTCGTCCACCATCTCGCTCACGCGGCTCTCCAGCGTGGCCGACGGCAGGCGGAGATAGGCCTCCGTTTCGCTGCCGGCGCGCTCGAGCGTGGCACCGGCGTTGCGCGCGATGCGCAGCATGGCCGTGTTCTCGGACAGCGCGTGGATGAACATCAGCTCCACGCCCTCGTTGCGCGCGTGGACCACGGCGCGGTCGAACAGGCGGGCGCCGTAACCGCGGCCGCGCGCCTTCTTCGCGACCGACACGCCGAACTCCGCGCCCGCGGGCGCCCCGGTCTCGCCCGGCATGAAGGCGAGGTGCGCCATCGCGATGAGCTCCAGTCGGCGGTTGAAGATGCCGAAGATGTCGTCGCGCTCGAAATCGAGCCCGTCCACGTAGCGGCCGATCTGTTCGTCGTTGGCGCTGTAGCCGAAGCGCAGGTAGCGGTCCTGCTCGTCCAGGGCCAGGAGGTGGTCGGCAATCCGCCGGCGGTGCCCCGCGCCCAAGGAGCGGATCGGCACGATGCGGTCGTTGCGATCGTCTTGCTGCGGTGCTTCCATGCTTCAAATATAAGGGTTTCCCCTTAGGAATTGCAGAGGCTTCAGGGAAAACACATGTTCACGCCATGACGCGTCGCACCTCGCGACGTTACTCACAGCGTGCTACAAATTCCAGTCACGGCCCACGCTTCTGACATGTCCGCCATTTCGCTCGCCCGTTCGCCCTTCACGCGCGCCAGGAAGGTGATCGCGGTGGCGGACGTCGTCGAGTCGGTGCGGCTCATGGAACGTGGCGAAGAGGCGTTCATCGAGCGCTGGCACCGCTTCGTCGACTTCGTGCAGGAGCAGATTCCCGCGCATGGCGGGCGGCTGCACAAGAGCCTCGGCGACGGCGTGATGCTGGAATTCGCCGACGCCGATGGCTGCATCCGGGCCGTGCTCTCCATGCAGGCGTGGTTCCGCGACGTGAACCAGGGGCTGCCGACGGAAGACCATGTGCACCTGCGCATCGGCGCGCACCTGGCGGTCTTCGTCGCGGACCAGTACGACATCTACGGCACCGACGTGAACGTCGCCGCGCGCATCGCGAGTCTCGCGGGTCCGGGCGAGGTGGTGATCTCGGCGGCGTTGCGCGCGGCGCTGGGACGCACCTTGGCCGTGCGCCTCGTCGACCTCGGGGAGTGCCACCTCAAGCACGTGAAGCAGCGCGTGCATGCGTACCGCGTGGCACAGGCCACCGAAACACCGGAGCTGCCGGGACACGGCGTGGACCCGGCGGGGCTGCGCGCGGCCGTGGCCGTGCTCCCGTTCGCCCTGCCGGGCCAGCAAGGCGACACGCTGTCGGACGAACTCATCGCGGGGCTGGCGCGCAGCGACGCGCTGCAGGTCGTGTCGCGGATGACGACGCCCGCGCTCGACGCGACCCGCGACACCTTGCAGGCGGAGTTGCAGGAGGTGGGCGCGCGCTACGTGCTGACCGGGCGGCCGCGTTCGCAGGGTGGCGCGCTGTCCCTCTACCTGGAGCTCGCCGACGCGGTGAACGGGCATGTGATGTGGGCCGAGAATTTCCAGGGCGCAGCCGATGCGGCGGGCGTGCTGGACAGCCGCTTGCGGTCCCAGGCGGTCGCAGCGGTCCACTCTGCCGTGATCGAACACGAGATGGAGCTCGCCGCCACGCGGCGCGTACCGGCACTCGAGGGCTCCACGCTGCTGCTCGGCGCGCTCGGCCTCATGCACAGGCTTTCGCCGGTGGACATGGAACAGGCGCGCCACCTGCTCGTGCACCTGCTGGACCGCTGGCGGCGCCATCCCACGGGCAATGCCTGGCTCGCGCACCTGCACGTGCTGCGCGTGCAGCAAACGGCCGCGGGCTTTGCCCAGCACGACGCGGCACTCGCCCGCGCGCACGCCGCGGCCGCCGCGCAGTCGGACCCGGGTTCGCCGCTGGTGCTGGCGCTCGATGGCTATTCGTGCCTGCACGGGATGCGCAACCTCGAAGCGGCCGCGGAACGGTACGCGCAGGCGCTCAGCCTGCGGCCGCAGCATTCGGTGGCTCTCCTCTTCCACGCGGAGCTGCAAGCCCTGCGCGGCGCCGCACGTTCAGCGCGGGCTGCGGCGCTCACGGCCCGCAGCCTGCTGGTGCTGGAGCCGATGCGCTATCTCTACGACGCGATCGCGGCGCTGGCGGCACTCGCCGACGGCGACCCGGAGGCGGCGGCGGGGCTCGCGCAACTGGCGGTGCAGCGCAATCCGCGCTACCTGCCGGCCTGGCGCAGCCTGATCGTCGCGCAGGTGGAATGCGACCGCCTTGGCGAGGCGCATGCGAGCCAGCAGCAGTTGCTCAAGCGCCTGCCGGCCTTCACGGTGCGGGGGTTCATCGGCTCGACGCCCTTGACCGACGGCCTGGAAGCTCGCTTCGCGGACGCCCTGCTCCAGGCGGGTGCGCCCGCGCACTGAGCGCGGCCTACCAGCGCGCAGGGAGCTTCTTCTTCAGCGTGATGCGCTTGATGCCCAGCTCCACGTAGCCGCCCTTTTCGAGGTCCTTCAGCAGGCGGCTCACCATCTCCCGCGAAGCACCGACGCGGCTCGCGATCTGCTGGTGGGTGATCTGCGTGAGCTGGATGGGGGCCTGCGTGCTTGCCGGCCCCTGCTGGCCCTCCAGCGTGTGGATGACGCGTCCGTACACGTCCATCAACGCCATCTGGCGCGCGGTCTCGGTGGCGGAGCGTGCGCGCCGGATCACCTGGGTGACCAGCTGCAGGGCGAAGCCGGGTTCGTCCGCCAGGTGCTGCTGCACCGCCGCTTTCGACACCAGGGCGCACAGCGACGGCTCCAGCGTCATCACCGAGGCGGAGCGTGGCCCGCCATCGAGCGACATCTCGCCGAAGTAGTCGCCCGCCTGGATGGTGCCGTAGGTGATCTCGCGCCCGTTCTCGTCGGTCGCGTACACCTTCACCTGCCCCTGCAACAGCACGAAGAGCGAATCGCCCGGCTCGCCCTCGTTGAGGATGATCGTGCTCTTGCGGTAGTTGCGGATGATCCCGCGCGCGGCCAGCCGGGCCAGCGACGGCTCCAGCGTGGCCAACAGCCTGTCCTGCTCGATGGCAGCCCTGGACACGTTCATGGCGTCCTCCCCTGTGGAAAACTCTAGCAGGTGCTCCGGCGAAGCCCAAGAGGGCTGCCTAGTGCACCGGGTCCTGCAGGTGCGCCGCCCCGATGGGCGGCAGCACGGCAACCTGGGCCACGAGCGCCCGCACGCCGTGGCAGTGCGTCTTGGCGCACATGCTGCGCACGTGGCTCCGGATGGTGGACACCGCGACATGGAGCTGCAGCGCGATCTGCGGTGCGGAATAGCCCTGGCAGAGGATGCCGAGCACCTGTTCCTCGGCGGGCGTGAGGCCGTGCGTGCGGGCGAAGAAGCAGAGCATCACGGCGTCGCACACCGATGCGCGCGAGAACAGCAGGGCGACCGAGCAGGTGGGCTGCAGCCGCTCGGGCCGCAGCGGCACGACCGCGATGCTGACGCGTTGCCGGGTCGCGGTGCGCAGCGCGATGAGGCTGCGGCGCCCGGTTTCCGCGCGGGCGAGCGCCTGCATCAGCACCTTCGATTGCGCGGCGTCCGTGGTGTGCAGGTGGCCCTCGTGCACGCCTACCACGCGCCGCCGCGCGAGCTCGTGCCGGGCGGCCTGGTTGGCGTGCAGCAACTGGCCCTTGGCCGACGCGAGCAGCACCCCATGCGCGAGCTCGTCCATGACGAGCGAGAGTCCGTGGCCCGGACCGTCCGGGATGGTCGCCACGTACATGGCGCTGCGCGCGCCTTCTGCCGATGCATCCATTCGCTTCCCCCTGTGTGAGGGAAAAAGCTTATGAACGCACCCTGCAGGAACGTTAGATATTCTCGGGACCGTTTCCGGTGAAGGAATCACCTTGACACGGAACTCGCAGGCTGGCGACGAGCTCCACCGTGCCGGAACGGACCTGCGGCGCGAAGGCGAGCGCCACGTGCGGCACGCCCGGCACGAAGCGGTTGTCCGCGTGCGGCAGGGTCGCGGTGTCGGCGGGAAACACGACGTTGTCGCAGTTGGAGTACCAGCAGGTCGCGGGCGGCAGGGGATGCCGCTCCTCGTCGCGCGCGAGTTGCGCCAGCCAGTCGCTGGCCAGCCGCATCTGCCGCCCGTTGGTCTTGCGGCTGAAGCGCGCCAGCCAGGTCCCGTGGTGGGGCGAGCCGATCGTCACGAGATGCGCCACGGCGCGCCGGCCCTGCGTGCCGCGCCACCATGCCCGCGCTGCGAGGCCGCCCATGCTGTGGCAGACGAGCACGGGGGCGCGCCCGGTGCAGGCCGTGACGCGTTCCACGGCCGCGTCGATCGCGTCGGCGAAGGCATCGATCGAGCCGAAGGGCGGCTCCAGGTTCACCGCGACACAGGCGTGGCCGCGCGCCCGGAAGTCCCGCATCCATGCGTTCCAGAATCCGCGATTGCACATGAAGCCGTGCACCAGCACGACGCCCACGCGTTGCGCGCACTGCGGCCCGATGGCGTCAGGCTGCACGCGCCAGCGCAGCGGCTGGCGCCAGTAGAAGGTGCGAAACAGGTGCGCGGTCTCCAGCCACCACGCACCCACCAGCTGGGCCGGCGAGGGCTGCGGCACCTTCGCCGCCTTGCCGACGCGCGCCACGATGGCGAGCTCCAGCGCAAGGGCGGCAGGGGCGACGAGTAGGATCGCCACGGCGCCGAGGAGGGCCTGCAGCGGCGACGCCGGCCAGCGCCAGAGGAGACAGGCCAGCACGAGGATGGCCTGGCCGCCGCAGGCCGCGAGCAGCAGCCGGGCGACGCTCGAGTGTCGGGGCATCCGGTGCAGTATCCCACGCGCCGTCCGCACCGCGGCGGCACCGGCGCCGCTAGACTGCGGCTCGCATGAGCACCGCGCAAACGATCCGTGAAGCCGTCGCCGAAGTGCAGCGCCTGCGCGAGGAATGCCGGGAATGGCCCGGCATCGGGCAGGCGGTGGTGCGGCTGAAGCGGTTCCAGGCGGCGCGGTTCGCCGGCACCTACGCGGACCTGCTTGCATCGGGGACCTATGGGGCGGCAGCGCGCTTCTTCCTCGAGGAGTTGTACGGTGACCGCGACTACGCCGATCGCGACACGCAGTTCGCGCGGATCGCGGGCGCGGTGGAAAAGCTCTTTCCCAGGGACGTGGCGCAGACGGCCGGCGCACTGGCGCAGCTGCACGCCTTGACCGAGTCGCTGGATCACGGGATGGCGCGTGCGATTCCGCTGGCGGATGCGGAAGATGTGGCCGCCTACGTGCGTGCCTGGAAGGCCGTCGGCCGGCGCGCGGACCGGCAGCGGCAGCTGGAATCCGTCGTGGGGCTCGGCGCCGAGATGACGCGCCTCACGCGGCTCCCGGGGCTGCGCACCATGCTGAAGATGATGCGGCGGCCCGCCGCGGCCGCGGGACTGAGCTCGCTGCAGTCCTTCCTCGAATCCGGGTTCGATACCTTCGCCGCCGTCGCCAGGCAGCAAGGCGGCGCGGAGCGATTCCTGGAGACGGTCCGCGAGCGCGAGCAGCGGCTCATGGACATGTTGTTCGACGACGAAGCTGTCGCTTGCGAGACGGAACTGCGTCGCATCCTAGGACAAGCCCGCTAGCCCGCAACCCGCCCGCCGCCCCAGAATGCGCCGCGAAGGAGCGCTTGGATGCAGCAGAGGCCCTGGCTCGCGCACTACCCGGAAGGGGTGCCGCACGACATCGACCCGGAGCAGTACGCGTCGCTGACGCAGCTGCTGGAGGAGTCATTCAGCAAGCACGCGAACCGCCCGTTCAGCGTGTGCATGGAACGGTGGATGTCCTACCGGGAGCTCGACGCGGCGTCGCGTGCGCTCGGCGCGTTCCTGCAGTCGCAGGGGCTCGAGCCCGGCGCCCGCGTCGCGATCATGCTGCCGAACATCCCCCAGTTCGCGGTGACCATGGCGGCGGTGCTGCGCGCGGGCTACACGTGCGTCAACGTGAATCCGCTCTATACGGCGCGGGAGCTGGAGCACCAGTTGCGCGACTCCGGCGCCACCGCGATCGTGATCCTGGAGAACTTCTGCCACACGCTGGAGCAGGTCATCGCGGACACGCCGGTGAAGCACGTGGTCGTCGCCGCGATGGGCGACCAGCTCGGGGCGGTGTACGGGCGCTGGATCACCTTCGCCGTGCGCCACCTGGCGAAGATGGTGCCCGCGTTCCGTCTTCCCCTGGGGGATGGCCGCACCGTGACGCCATTTCCCCGGGCGTTGGCAGAGGGCGCGCGGCTGACGCTGCGCCCCGTTGCGCAGAACCTGGACTCCGTCGCATTCCTGCAGTACACCGGCGGCACGACCGGCCTGTCGAAGGGCGCCGTGCTCACGCACAGGAACATCGTCGCCGCCATCCTGCAGGCGGAAGCCTGGTTCACGCCGGCGCTGCGCAAGGTGGGTGACGTCAGCCGCACGAACGCCATAGCGGCGCTGCCGCTGTATCACATCTTCGCGCTGACGCTGTGCCTGCTGGCGATCCGCTCCGGCGCGCACATGACGCTGATCCCGAATCCGCGCGACATCGGGCGCTTCGTGGAGACGCTGAAGAAGCGGCCCTTCCACATGCTGCCCGCGGTGAACACGCTGTTCAATGCGCTGCTGCAGCATCCGCAGTTCCGCTCCATCGACTTCTCGCAGCTGCACGTGTCGCAGGCGGGCGGCATGGCGGCCTCCGAAGGAACGGCGCGCCAGTGGCGCAAGGCGACCGGTTGCGTGATGGTCGAAGGCTGGGGCATGAGCGAGACCTGCGCGATCGGCACCAACAATCCCCTGGACTCCACGGAGTTCTCGGGCACGATCGGCATTCCGCTGCCCGGCATCGACTTCGCCGTGAAGGACGATGCAGGGCAGGACCTGCCGCTCGGCCAGCCTGGCGAGATCTGCATCCGCGGCCCCAACGTCACGCCGGGCTACTACGAGAAGGCGGAAGAGAATGCGAAGGCATTCACCGCCGACGGCTACCTCCGCACCGGCGACGTCGGCATCATGGACGAGCGCGGCTACACGCGCATCGTGGACCGGAAGAAGGACATGATCCTGGTGAGCGGGTTCAACGTGTACCCGAACGAGCTGGAGAACGTGATCTCCTTGTGTCCGGGGGTCGTGGAGTGCGCCGCCGTCGGCATTCCCGACGAGAAGCAGGGCGAAGCGATCAAGGTATTCGTCGTGAAGAACGATCCGGCCCTGACCGAGGACACCGTCGCCCGGCATTGCCGCGACAATCTGACCGGCTACAAGCAACCCAAGTACATCGAATTCCGGGATGAGCTGCCGAAGTCCAACGTGGGCAAGATCCTGCGACGCGAGTTGCGTGCGGCGAACTAGTCGAGGCGCAAGATGAGCGCCGTGGGTTTGCCGCCGGGCGTCGTGTTGCTCGAGCGCGGCTGGCTCTCGTCGAACAACATCGTGCTGCTTGGCAACGGCGAAGCGGCCGTGGTGGACAGCGGTTACTGGACCCATGCGGCGCAGACGATCGACCTGGTCGAGCGTGTCGCGCAGGGACGCGCGATGACGACCCTGGTGAACACCCACCTGCATAGCGACCACTGCGGCGGCAACGCGGCGCTGCAAGCCGCGCATCCGGCCTTGCGCACCCTGATTCCCCCCGGCCAGGCAGCCGCCGTGCGGGACTGGGATCCCGTCGCGCTGAGCCACGAACCGACGGGGCAGGCGTGCCCTGCTTTCCGCTTCGATGATGTACTGGTGCCTGGGACTGCCGTGCGCCTTGGCGCTGCGGACTGGGAGGTGCACGCGGCGCCAGGTCACGATCCGCACTCGGTCATCCTGTTCGAGCCCGCGTCGCGCACGGCGATTTCCGCGGACGCGCTGTGGGAGAACGGTTTCGGCATCGTCTTTCCCGAACTGGAGGGGGAGCGCGCCTTCGAGGAAGTGTCTGCGACCCTGGACCTCATCGAGCGCTTGTCGCCGCGGTTGGTTCTGCCGGGACACGGGCGGGCTTTCACGGGCGTAGCGGAGGCGCTCGCCCGCGCCCGCAGCCGGCTGGCCGCGTATGTGGCGGATCCGCGGCGCCACGCGGCCCATGCAGCCAAGGTCCTGCTCAAGTTCAAGCTGCTGGAACTGCAGCAGGTGCGACGGGCAGATTTCCTGACTTGGGCGGAAAACGCCGCCTATTTGCGGCTGGTGCATGAGCGCTTCGCCTCAGGGATGCCGCTTGCGGAATGGGTCGACGCGTTGTTGCGCGACCTGGCTGCGAGCGGGGCGCTTCGCGAGGAAAACGGGGCTTTGACCAACGCCTGAACGGTCGGAGGCGGGCTCGGGCAGTGGCTTCCGACGGCACGCGGTGCCATTCACCCTTCCGCGCCGCTTTTGTGGCGTACCGACGCCAACCGCGCCGATTGTGGCGCGATCTTCCGAGAATCGGCATCGCCGGCCAGCTGCCGTTTCGATCCGGAAAAACAAAAGGCCCGGCATTTCTGCCGGGCCTTCGTCGCTATAACAGCCTGACGATGTCCTACTTTCACACGGGAATCCGCACTATCATCGGCGCAGAGGCGTTTCACTGTCCTGTTCGGGATGGGAAGGAGTGGGACCACCTCGCTATGGTCATCAGGCATA
>NZ_JACORT010000005.1:155101-357249 GCF_014297465.1 Ramlibacter cellulosilyticus
GCATTCCGCCAGCGTTCAATCTGAGCCAGGATCAAACTCTACAGTTCGATCTTGAATAACTCGCTCATTTAGGAATCGACAAAGACGGCTCATCTCTGAACCTTCTTGTCTTTTCATGAGCGTTTGATTTGTTCCGAAGAACTTGGCAATCCGCCATCAAACGCCCACGCTTATCGGCTGTATGTTGTTAACGATCCGCAGCAAGAACTCCAGCGTTGCGCCTTCTTTCTTGCCCAACCTCGCTGCGATCAGCGAAGCCCTCGATTATGACAGAGCTTTGAGAGGACTGTCAACCTCTTGCTTGCCTTGCTGTCTGTCGCGCTCTCACGCGACTGTCAGCGAAGACTCACATTCTAGCACGCTTTTCGCGTTCTCATCAATGCTCGCTGCAGCTGCCGCCCAGAAGCACTGATGAGAACGCCCCGTCGTTTCCAACGGGGCGGCTCGAATAACAGCCTGACGATGTCCTACTTTCACACGGGAATCCGCACTATCATCGGCGCAGAGGCGTTTCACTGTCCTGTTCGGGATGGGAAGGAGTGGGACCACCTCGCTATGGTCATCAGGCATAACTTTTTGCCCTGCAGCCTTGTGGGCTGCAAAGCCAATTCATAGAGTCTTCTCAGCTTCGGTGCTGGTGGGCACCTGGTATTTGATTGCGTTCAACCCGGCATACACGTTGATCGATGTCGATCAAAGTTATAGGGTCAAGCCGCACGAGCAATTAGTACTGGTTAGCTTAACGCATTGCTGCGCTTCCACACCCAGCCTATCAACGTCCTGGTCTAGAACGACTCTTCAGGGGGCTCAAGGCCCCGGCAGATCTCATCTTGAAACGAGTTTCCCGCTTAGATGCTTTCAGCGGTTATCTCTTCCGCACTTAGCTACCCTGCAATGCCACTGGCGTGACAACAGGTACACCAGAGGTGCGTCCACTCCGGTCCTCTCGTACTAGGAGCAGGCTTCCTCAAATCTGCAGCGCCCACGGAAGATAGGGACCAAACTGTCTCACGACGTTTTAAACCCAGCTCACGTACCTCTTTAAATGGCGAACAGCCATACCCTTGGGACCGGCTACAGCCCCAGGATGAGATGAGCCGACATCGAGGTGCCAAACACCGCCGTCGATATGAACTCTTGGGCGGTATCAGCCTGTTATCCCCAGAGTACCTTTTATCCGTTGAGCGATGGCCCTTCCATACAGAACCACCGGATCACTATGTCCTGCTTTCGCATCTGCTCGACTTGTCAGTCTCGCAGTTAAGCACGCTTATGCCATTGCACTATCGTCACGATGTCCGACCGTAACTAGCGTACCTTCGAACTCCTCCGTTACGCTTTGGGAGGAGACCGCCCCAGTCAAACTGCCTACCATGCACTGTCCCCGACCCGGATAACGGGTCTAGGTTAGAACCTCAAACGCACCAGGGTGGTATTTCAACGTCGGCTCCACCAGATCTAGCGACCCGGCTTCAAAGCCTCCCACCTATCCTACACAGATCCGTTCAAAGTCCAATACAAAGCTACAGTAAAGGTTCATGGGGTCTTTCCGTCTTTCCGCGGGGAGATTGCATCATCACAAACATTTCAACTTCGCTGAGTCTCGGGAGGAGACAGTGTGGCCATCGTTACGCCATTCGTGCAGGTCGGAACTTACCCGACAAGGAATTTCGCTACCTTAGGACCGTTATAGTTACGGCCGCCGTTTACTGGGACTTCGATCAAGAGCTTGCACCCCATCACTTAATCTTCCAGCACCGGGCAGGCGTCACACCCTATACGTCCACTTTCGTGTTTGCAGAGTGCTGTGTTTTTATTAAACAGTCGCAGCCACCGATTTTTTGCAACCCCATTGGGCTCCATCCGCGAGGGACTTCACCTACTAAGGGCACACCTTCTTCCGAAGTTACGGTGTCAATTTGCCGAGTTCCTTCTCCCGAGTTCTCTCAAGCGCCTGAGAATACTCATCTCGCGCACCAGTGTCGGTTTGCGGTACGGTCGTTGCAAGCTGAAGCTTAGTGGCTTTTCCTGGAAGCAGGGTATCACTCACTTCGGAGGCAAGCCTCCTCGTTGTCACCCCTCATCTAAGCCCGGCGGATTTACCTACCAGGCACGACTACAGGCTTGAACCGGGACATCCAACACCCGGCTGAGTTAACCTTCTCCGTCCCCACATCGCACTTGCAATCGGTACAGGAATATTGACCTGTTTCCCATCAGCTACGCATCTCTGCCTCGCCTTAGGGGCCGACTCACTCTACGCCGATGAACGTTGCGTAGAAAACCTTGCGCTTACGGCGAGCGGGCTTTTCACCCGCTTTAACGCTACTCATGTCAGCATTCGCACTTCTGATACCTCCAGCAGCCTTTACAAGCCACCTTCACAGGCTTACAGAACGCTCTCCTACCACTTGCACTTGCGTGCAAATCCGCAGCTTCGGTAACTGGCTTAGCCCCGTTACATCTTCCGCGCAGGACGACTCGATCAGTGAGCTATTACGCTTTCTTTAAATGATGGCTGCTTCTAAGCCAACATCCTGACTGTTTTAGCCTTCCCACTTCGTTTCCCACTTAGCCAATTTTAGGGACCTTAGCTGGCGGTCTGGGTTGTTTCCCTCTTGAGTCCGGACGTTAGCACCCGGTGCTCTGTCTCCCGCGCTGTACTCTTCGGTATTCGGAGTTTGCCTTGGTTTGGTAAGTCGCCATGACCCCCTAGCCAAAACAGTGCTCTACCCCCGAAGGTAATACGCGAGGCACTACCTAAATAGTTTTCGGAGAGAACCAGCTATTTCCAAGTTTGTTTAGCCTTTCACCCCTATCCACAGCTCATCCGCTAGTTTTGCAACACTAGTCGGTTCGGACCTCCAGTACCTGTTACGGCACCTTCATCCTGGCCATGGATAGATCACTTGGTTTCGGGTCTACACCCAGCGACTGAAGTTCGCCCTGTTCGGACTCGGTTTCCCTGCGGCTACCCTATTCGGTTAACCTTGCCACTGAATGTAAGTCGCTGACCCATTATACAAAAGGTACGCCGTCACCCTTGCGGGCTCCGACTTTTTGTAAGCATGCGGTTTCAGGATCTATTTCACTCCCCTCCCGGGGTTCTTTTCGCCTTTCCCTCACGGTACTAGTTCACTATCGGTCGATTACGAGTATTTAGCCTTGGAGGATGGTCCCCCCATCTTCAGACAGGATTTCACGTGTCCCGCCCTACTTTTCGCTAGCTCAGTACCACACAGATCTTTTCGCGTACGGGGCTATCACCCTCTGTAGCCGGCCTTTCCAAGCCGTTCCGCTAAGTTCTGCGCTATCACTAGCAGGCTCTTCCGATTTCGCTCGCCACTACTTTCGGAATCTCGGTTGATGTCTTTTCCTCGAGCTACTGAGATGTTTCAGTTCACCCGGTTCGCCTCGCGCAACTATGTATTCATTGCGCGATACCGCTTGCGCGGTGGGTTTCCCCATTCGGAAATCTCCGGATCAAAGCTTATTTGCCAGCTCCCCGAAGCTTATCGCAGGCTATCACGTCCTTCGTCGCCTGTAATCGCCAAGGCATCCACCACATGCTCTTAGTCACTTGACCCTATAACTTTGATCCCTCTCACGAGGATTCATCATCAATCAAGGACTCGCGAGGTCTTTCACCTCGCGCGTTATGCCGTCTTCATACTTTCGGTTTGATCCGAAATTGAAGTCTGGTTGACGCAATCAAAAAATTGTCGCTAGCGGCACGGTCTGCCATGAAGCAGTTTCCGCTAACGACGCTGATTCGACTCTATGAATTGTTAAAGAACAGCCGATTGACTTGCGAGCAATCTCGCAGTCAACAACAAAGCAGCCTGGTCTTGCGATCAAGCCGCTTTGGTGTTGATTTTTCGGGAAGGCGCATTGTAGCGCCGCGCCCAACAACGTTTGGTGGAGGATGACGGGATCGAACCGACGACCCCCTGCTTGCAAAGCAGGTGCTCTCCCAGCTGAGCTAATCCCCCAGGAATTTCAATTCGAGGAGAGATGGTGGGTCTGGTTGGTCTCGAACCAACGACCCCCGCCTTATCAAGACGGTGCTCTAACCAACTGAGCTACAGACCCCGGGCCGGTCGCTTCAGTTGCGAGCTTCGCCGCTGGCGACATCTTCCAACAACCGATAAGTGTGGACGTTTGAATTGGATTGCTAGTATTTCCAGAAAGGAGGTGATCCAGCCGCACCTTCCGATACGGCTACCTTGTTACGACTTCACCCCAGTCACGAACCCTGCCGTGGTAATCGCCCTCCTTGCGGTTAGGCTAACTACTTCTGGCAGAACCCGCTCCCATGGTGTGACGGGCGGTGTGTACAAGACCCGGGAACGTATTCACCGCGACATGCTGATCCGCGATTACTAGCGATTCCGACTTCACGCAGTCGAGTTGCAGACTACGATCCGGACTACGACTGGTTTTATGGGATTAGCTCCCCCTCGCGGGTTGGCAACCCTCTGTACCAGCCATTGTATGACGTGTGTAGCCCTACCCATAAGGGCCATGAGGACTTGACGTCATCCCCACCTTCCTCCGGTTTGTCACCGGCAGTCCCATTAGAGTGCCCTTTCGTAGCAACTAATGGCAAGGGTTGCGCTCGTTGCGGGACTTAACCCAACATCTCACGACACGAGCTGACGACAGCCATGCAGCACCTGTGTTCTGGCTCCCTTTCGGGCACTTGCACATCTCTGCGCAATTCCAGACATGTCAAGGGTAGGTAAGGTTTTTCGCGTTGCATCGAATTAAACCACATCATCCACCGCTTGTGCGGGTCCCCGTCAATTCCTTTGAGTTTCAACCTTGCGGCCGTACTCCCCAGGCGGTCAACTTCACGCGTTAGCTTCGTTACTGATCCAGTGAAGGACCAACAACCAGTTGACATCGTTTAGGGCGTGGACTACCAGGGTATCTAATCCTGTTTGCTCCCCACGCTTTCGTGCATGAGCGTCAGTGCAGGCCCAGGGGATTGCCTTCGCCATCGGTGTTCCTCCGCATATCTACGCATTTCACTGCTACACGCGGAATTCCATCCCCCTCTGCCGCACTCCAGCGATGCAGTCACAAATGCAGTTCCCAGGTTAAGCCCGGGGATTTCACACCTGTCTTACATCACCGCCTGCGCACGCTTTACGCCCAGTAATTCCGATTAACGCTTGCACCCTACGTATTACCGCGGCTGCTGGCACGTAGTTAGCCGGTGCTTATTCTTACGGTACCGTCATGAGCCCCAGGTATTAACCAGAGCCTTTTCGTTCCGTACAAAAGCAGTTTACAACCCGAGGGCCTTCATCCTGCACGCGGAATGGCTGGATCAGGCTTGCGCCCATTGTCCAAAATTCCCCACTGCTGCCTCCCGTAGGAGTCTGGGCCGTGTCTCAGTCCCAGTGTGGCTGGTCGTCCTCTCAGACCAGCTACAGATCGTCGGCTTGGTGAGCCTTTACCCCACCAACTACCTAATCTGCCATCGGCCGCTCCAATCGCGCGAGGCCTTGCGGTCCCCCGCTTTCATCCAGAGATCGTATGCGGTATTAGCGTAGCTTTCGCTACGTTATCCCCCACGACTGGGCACGTTCCGATGTATTACTCACCCGTTCGCCACTCGCCACCAGGGTTGCCCCCGTGCTGCCGTTCGACTTGCATGTGTAAAGCATTCCGCCAGCGTTCAATCTGAGCCAGGATCAAACTCTACAGTTCGATCTTGAATAACTCGCTCATTTAGGAATCGACAAAGACGGCTCATCTCTGAACCTTCTTGTCTTTTCATGAGCGTTTGATTTGTTCCGAAGAACTTGGCAATCCGCCATCAAACGCCCACGCTTATCGGCTGTATGTTGTTAACGATCCGAAGCAAGACCTTCCAGCGTTGCGCCTTCTTTTCTTGCCAGCCCCGCTGCGATCAGCGAAGCCCTCGATTCTATACCGACTTTTCATCGTCGTCGAGCCCCAGGCTCAATTTTTTCTCCGCCGCCTTCGCTTGCTGCCTTCGCGGCACCTGCTGCTTTCGCAGCGCCGTTGTCAGCGGAGCCCGCGACTATAGCACAGGGAAAACCCCGACCCCTACAGCGCGAAAGGTAACGAACGGTTGCGCTGCCCGGTGAGGGCAAACAGCGCATTCGCCACCGCGGGCGCGATCGGGGGGACCCCGGGCTCGCCCACGCCTGCCGGCGGCCGCTCCGACGGGACGATGTACGTCTCCACCAGCGGCGCAGAGGCCAGTCTGAGCATGGGGTACTCGGGAAAGTTCCCCTGCTGCACCACGCCGTCGCGGATGTCGATGCGGCCGTGCAATGCAGCCGTCAGGCCGAACACGACCGCCCCTTCCATCTGCTGCGCGACGATCTGCGGATTCACCACCGTGCCGCAGTCCACCGCGCACACCACACGATGGACCCGCACCAGCCCTCTTTCAAGGGAGACCTCGGCGACCTGGGCCACGACCGTGCCGAAGCTCTCATGCAAGGCCACCCCGCGGGCGCGTCCCGCCGGCAGCGGCCTCAAGCCCCAGCCGGAACGCTCGGCCGCCAGGTCGAGCACTGCGCGATGGCGCGGCGCGCGACGCAGCAGCGCGCGCCGGAACTCCACCGGATCCCGGCGCAACTCGCTCGCGAGCTCGTCGACGAAGGACTCCGTGAAGAAGGCGTTGTGCGAGTGACCCACGGACCGCCAGAAGCCCACCGGCACTCCCGTGTGCGCGAACACGTGCTCGATCCGCTGGTCGTCGAACTCGTAAGGCTGGTCGAACAGCCCCTCGGACGCCGTCTTGTCCGGCAGATCGACCGGCCCGGCGAGCGCCGGCAGCCCGCGCTCCATCCAGCGCGGCGAGATCGCATCTCCGGCCGACTTGATGTGCAGCCCCAGCGCTTCCCCACCCGCGCCCAGCACCGCCCGCATGCGAGCGACGTGCATGGGCCGGTAGAAATCGTGCCGCATGTCTTCTTCGCGGGACCAGATCAATTGCACCGGAACCCCGGGAAGGTCCATCGCGACGCGCACGGCCTGGGCAACGTAGTCGACCTCGAGCCGCCGTCCGAAGCCGCCGCCGAGCAGTGTCACGTGCAGGTCGACGTGGTCCTCCGGCACGCCGGCAACGCGCGCCGCGGCCGCCCGGCACATTCCCGGCACCTGGGTCGGTGCCCAGACCTCCACGCGTCCGCCCGCCACGCGTGCCGTGGCATTCATCGGCTCGAGCGTCGCGTGCGCCAGGAAAGGCGCGCTGTACCAGGCCTCCAGGGTACGCGCGCCCGCCCGCAAGGGCCGGTCGACCTCGCCCTGCTCGAAGAAACGGTAGCCGTCGCGCCTCTCGACGGCGCGTCGCAGATCTTCCTGCACCCGCTGCGAATCCGGCCCGCTGCCGGGCGGCGGCAGCCAATCCACCTGCACGGCATTCAAGGCCTGCTGCGCACGCCAGTAGCTGTCGGCGACCGCCGCGATGCCCGCGGTCGAGCCTGCATAAGCCGGCAGCGTGACCACACGGTCCACTCCCGGCATGGCAAGCGCCGCCTGCGCGTCGACGCGGCCCGGCGCGCCGCGCAACATGGGTGCGAGGCGCAAGGCCGCGAATCGCATGCCCGGCAGCCGCACGTCCAGTCCGAAGCGCGCGCTCCCGTTCACCTTGGCCGGCACGTCGAGCCGCGGCGCCGGCTGCCCGATCACCCGCCACTCCTTGCGATCCTTCAGCTGGACGACGCCCGGCGGCGTGGCTGCCGCGACGCGCGCCAGTTCCCCATAGGTGATCGAGCGGCCCGACGGGTGGGACACCACGCCCCGCGCCGTCTTCAAGTCTTCCGCGGGCAACTTCCATTGCAGGGACGCTGCGCCGAGCAGGGAGGCACGCGCCGTGGCCGCCGCGAGCCGCACCACCTCCCACGCATCGGCGACGCTGGACGAGCCCCCGGTCGCATTCAGCCCCAGCTCGCGGCTGAACTTCCCCACCAGCCAGCGGCCGGCCTTCACCCGCCCGAAGCCGTCCTCGCGTTCTTCCTCCAGCGGATGGAACGGCAGGTTCCCCACCAGCATCGCCACGTTGCCGTAGACCGCGTCCCAGCCCGCCTGCTCGATGCGCACGCTGGCCAGCGGCACGTCCAGCTCCTCCGCCGCGAGCTGCGGCAGCGCCGTGTGCACGCCCTGCCCCATCTCGCTGCGCGGCATGGCAAGGACCACGCTGCTGTCCGGAAGGATCTTGATCCAGCCGTTGAGGGCGATGTCGCCTTCGCCCGGGGCCATCATGGAAGCGAGCCCGAGCCGCGAGCGCTGCGGCAGCGCCATCCAGCCCAGGAGCAAGGCGCCCGCACCCACCGTGGTGCCGAGCAGCCACGCGCGGCGTTTCACGCCTTCACCCCCGCAGCCCGCTTGATCGCCACGCGCACGCGCTGGTAGGTGCCGCAGCGGCAGATGTTGGTGATCGCCTCGTCGATGTCCGCGTCGCTCGGCTTGGGCTTCTTCTCCAGCAGGGCCGCGGCGGCCATGAGCATGCCGCTCTGGCAGTACCCGCATTGCGGCACCTGTTCGGCGATCCAGGCGGCCTGCAGCGGATGCGGTTTCGCCGCCGTGCCGAGCCCCTCGATCGTCTGGATCGCCTTCCCGGCCACGCTGCCCACCGGCGTCACGCACGAGCGCACCGCCTGCCCGTCGACACGCACGGTGCACGCGCCGCACGCAGCGATGCCGCAGCCGAACTTCGTGCCGGTCAGCTGGAGGACGTCGCGCAGGACCCAGAGCAGGGGCATCGCGGGATCGGCCTGCACCTGCAGGCGCGCACCATTGACATTCATCTCCACGGGAACCCCTCCTCCAACGGCAGGTCCCACTATAGCCAAGCGCGGCCGCGGCACGAAGCACGCAACGCGCCGGTTGCAGCGCGCGGTGATACGCTCGCTGGCTTTTCCCCCGCACGATGGCCCTGATCACCCTTGCCGACGCACAACTCGCCTACGGACACGTGGCGCTGCTGGACCACGCCGATTTCTCCCTCGAAGGCGGCGAGCGTGTCGGCCTGATCGGGCGCAACGGCGCGGGCAAGTCCTCGCTGCTGCGCATCCTGGCCGGCTCGGAGCGTCCCGACGACGGCGAAGTGCAGCGCCAGCAGGGCCTGCACACCGCCTTCGTCGCGCAGGAGCCCGTCCTGCACGAGGACGCGACCGTGTTCGAGGCGGTGCAGTCCGGCCTCGGCGACGTGATCGCGCTGGTCGACGACTACACGCACGGCCGCGGCGACCTCGACGCGCTGCAGGGGCGCATCGAGGCGCAGGACGGCTGGAACTGGCGGCAGCGCGTCGACGAGACCCTGCAACGGCTGCACCTCGATCCGCAGGCCCGCATCGGCGCGCTGTCCGGCGGCAACCGCAAGCGCGTCGCGCTGGCGCAGGCCCTCGTGCGCCGCCCCGACGTGCTGCTGCTCGACGAACCCACCAACCACCTCGACCTCGACTCCATCGAGTGGCTGGAGAACCTGCTGCTGGAATTCCGCGGCAGCGTGGTGCTGATCACGCACGACCGCGCGTTCCTCGACCGCGTCGCCACGCGCATCGTGGAGCTCGATCGCGGCAAGCTGCTGGGATACCCCGGCAACTTCACGCAGTACCAGGCGCTCAAGCAGGAGCAGCTCGCGCAGGAGGCGGTGATCAGCGCCAAGGCCGACAAGCTGCTCGCGCAGGAAGAGGTCTGGGTCCGCAAGGGCGTGGAAGCGCGGCGCACGCGTTCGCAGAGCCGCATCGGCCGCCTCGAGCAACTGCGCGCACGGCGTGCCGCCCGCCGCGAGGCGCTCGGCCGCGTCAGCATGGAAGTCGCCACCGGCCAGCCGAGCGGCAAGCTCGTCGCCGAACTCACGAACGTCTCCAAGTCCTTCGGCGACAAGGCCGTGGTGCGCGACTTCACCGCCACGCTGCTGCGCGGCGACAAGGTGGGCCTGGTCGGCCCCAACGGCGCGGGCAAGACGACGCTGCTCAAGCTGATCCTGGGCGAACTCGCTCCCGACAAGGGCAAGGTCCGCCTCGGCACCAACCTGCAGGTCGCGTACTTCGACCAGATGCGCACCGCGCTCGATCCGAACGCGACGCTCGAGGACTTCATCAGCCCGGGCAGCGAGTGGATCGAGATCGGCCGCCAGCGCAAGCACGTCAAGAGCTACCTGGGGGATTTCCTCTTCTCGCCCGCGCGCTCCGCATCGCCGGTGCGCTCGCTCTCCGGTGGCGAACGCAACCGCCTGCTGCTCGCGCGCCTGTTCGCGCGGCCAGCCAACGTGCTCGTGCTCGACGAGCCCACGAACGACCTGGACATCGACACGCTGGAACTGCTCGAGGAACTCCTGCAGGACTACGAAGGCACCGTGTTCCTGGTCAGCCACGACCGCGCCTTCCTCGACAACGTGGTGACCAGCACGATCGCCTTCGAAGGCGACGGCCGCTGGCGCGAGTACGAAGGCGGCGTCGAGGACTGGCTCACGCAATCGCGCCGTTCGCGGGAGATCGCGGAGGCTGCGCGCGCGCCGGCTCCGGCGCCGGAAAAGGCTGCAGCCGCGCCGACGGCCGCACCCGCAGCCCGACGCAAGCTGGGCTACAAGGAGCAGCGCGAGCTCGAAGCGCTGCCGGCGCTGATCGATTCGCTCGAAAAGGAGCAGAAGGCGATCCAGGAAGAACTCGCCGCCGGTGCCGTCTATCGCGACGATCCGCAGCGCGCCGCGCAGCTGGCCACGCGCAGCGAGCAGATCGAGGAAGAACTGATGACGGCGCTGGAGCGCTGGGAAGCCCTGGGTCAGCTGTAGGCTGCCGCCGTCACCTTTTCACGGCGCCAGCCGACCCACGCCTGGCCCCATCGCGGCAGCGCGGCCGCTACAGTCGCTGCACCCATGCAGATGACCTTTGCCAGCGCCGCGATCCCCTCCCTGCCGGCCTGGCTGCGCCTGCTGCGGTGGTGCGTGCTCGTCATCTTCTCGGGCTGGGCGAGCGGCTGCGCGAGCCTGCCGGCGAACACCAACCGCACGCCGTCCACCCACTTCGCACACCCGGAGCAGACGGCTCTCGGCCAGCTCACGCAGGCACGCCGCTCGCAGGCGGGCACGCGCAGCGATTCCGCCTTCTTCCTCCTGGATAGCGTGGACACCGCGCTCACGAGCCGGCTCGCACTGGTGGACGCCGCGCAGCGCACGGTGGACCTGCAGTACTACGCCATCCACGCCGACGCCAGCTCCGAGGTGATCCTGCAGCGGCTGCGCGAGGCGGCGCGCCGCGGGGTGCGCGTGCGCATCCTGCTCGACGACTTCAACACCGTGGGCGAGGACGCGCAGGTGCTGCGCCTCGCCTTCGAGCCCAACGTGGAGATGCGGCTGTTCAACCCGCTGCCCGGGCCGCGCAACAGCATGCTGGGCCGCATCGTCACGTCGCTGAAGGACGTCGAACGCATGCAGAAGCGCATGCACAACAAGCTGTTCATCGCCGACAGCGCCTGGGGCATCACCGGCGGCCGCAACCTCGGCGACCGCTACTTCGGCGGCGGCGACAAGCAGAACTTCGTGGACCTGGACGTGCTCGCCACCGGCCGCATCGTGCGCGACATGGCGGCCAGCTTCGACCACTTCTGGAACGACCCGCTGGCCTATCCCGTGCAGACGCTGCTCGATCCCGAAGACCTCGATGCATTGCGCAAGCCCGAGCCCGCGGCGCCGCCGGCTGCCGGCGCGCCGCAGGCCGTCAAGCCCGTGCTGCCCGTGACCGCGTCCGCCACGGTGTTGCCGTCGGTCACGCCGGGAGAAGCGCGCGACGCCGAGAAGCCGCCCATGGACTTGCGCACCATCCCGCTGGTGTGGGCGCCTTCCGTGCTGCTCGTCGACCAGCCCGGCAAGGTCGCGCCGGGCGACGACGAGGTGAACGCCGGCGAAACCGTCATCGACGGCCTGCTGCAGCTCATACGCGGCGCGCAGCGCGAGGTGCTGATCATCTCCCCCTACTTCGTGCCCGGGCCGCGCATGATGGCCGTGTACGAAGAGCTGCGCCGGCGCAACGTGCGCATCCGGGTGCTCACGAACTCGATGGCATCCAACGACGCGCCCGCCGCGCATGCAGGCTATGCGCGCTACCGCGACCAGCTGCTCGCCATGGGCATCGAGGTGTACGAGATGCGCTCGGATCCGGAAACGGCGGCGGAGCTCCTGGGCGGCTCCGGCTCGGGCAAGTCAAGGAAGCAAGAGGGCAACAGCTGGTTCGGCAGCGGCCCGGGCGGGTCCAAGAGCGCCACGCACTCGCGCGCCAGCCTGCATTCCAAGGCGGTCATCATCGACCAGCGCCTGTCCGTCATCGGCTCCATGAACCTGGACCTGCGCTCGCAGCTGAAGAACAGCGAGGTCGGCCTCGTCATCCGCAGCACCGCGCTCGCGCAGCAGGCGCACCGGCAGGTGGAGAACACGCTGGCGACGGCCGCGTACCGCCTCGAGAAGCAGGATGGCAAGTTCTTCTGGCGGGCGCCCCCGGGGGCCTCGTTCGGCAACGAGACGAGCGAGCCGGGCGCGAGCACGAAGCTCAAGCTCATGGTGAAGCTGATCGGCCCGTTCGCGCCGGACGAGATGCTCTGAAGCCTCAGAGCTTCTTCACGATCTCCCCGTATTTCTTCCAGAACGCCGCGTCCTGCGCGGTGGTGAAGTTGATGCGCATCAGCGTGCTCGGCTTGCGCTCGGCGTGGAACAGCGCGCCGGGCGCGAGCAGGTAGCCCTCGTCCAGCATGCGCTGCGAGAGCGCATCCGTGTCCACGCCGGTGTCCACCCAGCCGAAGAGGCCGGCGGGCTCCGCCGCGAACGTGCAGCCGGCGGCCAGCGCCAGCTTCACGCTGCGTGCGCGCGCCAGGTCCAGCCGGGTGCGGATGCGTTCGCAGTGCCGCCGCAACTGGCCTTGCTCGATGCACAGGGCCAGGGCCTTTTCCAGCAGCGCGGGCGTCGTGAGCGTCGCCAGCAGCTTCGTGTCCAGCAGTTGCTCCAGCAGCGCAGGCGGCGCGGCCAGGAAGCCGATGCGCCAGTTGGGCGCCAGGATCTTGGCAAAGCCCCCGACGTAGATCGTGCGGCGCAGGCCGTCCAGCGAAGACAGCCGCGTTGCGTGCGGCGGCGCGATGTGGCTGTACGTGTCGTCCTCGACGATGTGGAAGTCGTGCTGGTTGGCGAGCTGCAGCAGCCGGTGCGCGCTGCCCGGCGACAGGCAGTAGCTGGTCGGGTTGTGGAACACGCTCACGCTCACGTACAGCTTGGGCTTGTGCACCTCGCAGTACTTCGCCATCACCTCGAGGTCGGGCCCGTCGGCGCGGCGAGGCACGGGCAGCAGGTGCATGCCCAGGGCGTTGAGGCGTGCGAACTCCACGGCCCAGCCCGGCTCCTCCACCATCACCGGGTCGCCCGCGCGCAGCAGCGTGCGGCTGACGATGTCGAGCGCATGCGTGGCACCCACCGTGGTGATGATCTGCTCCGGCGATGCAGGCACGTCCAGGCCCGTGAGCTTGTTGGCCAGCGCGCGGCGCAGGCCGGCGTCGCCGAGCGGCTCGCCGTACTGCAGCGAGAAGTCGTGCAGCACCCGCGTGCCGGTCACCTTGCGCACCGCCGCCGGCATGAAGGAGGTCTCGAGCCAGTCCGACGGAAACACGCCCATGCCCGGCTGCGGCTTGTTGCTGATCCTGTGGAACATGCCGCGGATCAGCGAGGTGGCGTTCACCGGCGCCGGGCCGCGGCGCGCGACGATCCAGTGCGCCGCATTCCACTCCTGCGGCGACGCGGGCACCTGCTGCGGCGCTTCCTCCGCGGCCGGCACGGTGGCCTCGCGCACGAAGAAGCCGCGGTTCTTGCGCGCCTCCACGAGGCCCTGCGCCAGCAGCTGGTCGTACGCCGCGACCACCGTCGACGGGCTCACGCCATGCTGCTCCGCGCACTGGCGCACGGACGGCAGCCGCGCCCCGGGCGCGAGCAGGCGGTTGCGGATGCGCTCGGAAAAGCGGGCCGCGAGCTGCTCGGTGAGCGACTGCGACGATGCCTTCATCAGCATGGGGAATCCTCGTGTACTGGCATGGCGGCCAATACAGTTCCCATAGTGATCTGGAAAACTGTATTGGCCGTGTATTGGTCAGCCAGATTACATTGGCTCGCATGACCCTGCAATCCCCCTGCCCGCGATGAGTGCCGCGGAGCTGACGGCCCTCCTCCTGTTCTGCACGGCGATGAGCTTCTCGCCGGGGCCGAACACCACCTTGTCCACGGCGCTTGCCGCCAACGGCGGACTGCGCCGCGCGCTGCGCTTCTGCGTCGCGGTGCCCACGGGCTGGACGCTCCTGATGGCGGGCAGCGGCCTGGGCCTGGGCGCGCTCGTCCTGGGCGTGCCGGCGCTGCGCTGGGCGCTGAAGTTCGCCGGCGTCGCCTACATGCTGTGGCTCGCCTGGAAGGTCGCCGGCGCCGGCAAGCTCGCCGAAGTCGACGCGCGCCGGCTCGACGTCACCTTCTGGCAGGGCGTGGGCCTGCAGTTCGTGAACATCAAGGCGTGGATGCTGGCCCTCACGCTCACCGCCGGATGGGTGGTCAACAGCGGCGGGCAGCCCGCGGCCAACCCCGGCGAGCGGCTGGCGATCATCTGCCTGGTGATGCTGGCGTTCGCCTTCACCAGCAACTTCACGTATGCGCTGGTGGGCTCGCTGCTGCGGCACTGGCTCGCGCAGGGGCAGCGCCTGCTCTGGTTCAACCGCGCGCTGGCCCTGGTGCTGGCGGGCACGGCCGCCTGGATGGTGACGGTATGAACGCCGCGGAACGGCGCGGGCTCTGGCTCGGGTTCCTCGGCGTCGCGATCTTCGCGCTCACGCTGCCGATGACGCGCCTGTCGGTCGGCACGCCGGAGGCGCCGCTCATGTCGGGCGTGTTCGTCGCCCTCGGCCGCGCCGCGGTCGCGGCGGCGCTCTCCGCCGTCTTCCTGCTCGCCACGCGCGCGCCCCTGCCGCGCCGCGAGGACTGGTGGCCGCTCGTGCTCACGTCGGCCGGCGTGGTGTTCGGCTTTCCGCTCTTCACCTCGGTGGCGATGCGCTACGTGGAGGCCGTGCACGCGAGCGTGATCGTGGGCGTGCTGCCGCTCGCCACGGCGCTGGTGGGCGCGCTGCTGCACCGGCAGCGGCCCTCGGCGGGCTTCTGGGCCTGCGCCATCCTGGGCAGCGCGCTGGTCGTCGCCTTCGCGCTGCTGCGCTCCGGCCCGGGCGTGCAGCTGCACCTCGCGGACGTCCTGCTGCTCCTTGCCATGGCCTGCGCCGCCGTCGGGTACGCGTACGGCGCGCGCCTGTCGCAGCGCATGCGTGCCGAGCACGTGATCTGCTGGGCGCTGGTCATTGCCACGCCCCTGACGCTGCCGCTCGCCTGGTGGACGCGTCCCGCGGTCGCCCTGCCGGCGAGCGCCTGGTGGGGCTTCGCGTACGTGTCGCTGTTCTCGATGTGGATCGGCTTCTTCGCCTGGTATCGCGGCCTCGCCCTCGGCGGCACGGTGCGCGTGAGCCAGGTGCAGTTGGTCCAGCCTTTCATGAGCATGCTGTTCGCCGTGCCCCTGCTCGGCGAGCGGCTGGACCTCGTCACGCTGGGCTTCGCCCTCGGCGTGATCGCCACCGTGTTCCTGGGCCGCCGCATGCCGGTGCGGCCCGCCGCGCGTTCCGCGCCATCCTTGTCCCCCGCCATGGAGCCCCGATGAAGCCCCACGACCTGCCGCCCACCTCGCAATGGACGCTCGCACGCCGCGCCGAGCGCATGAACCCCTCCGTCCTGCGCGAGATCCTCAAGGTCACCGAGCGGCCCGGCATCATCAGCTTCGCCGGCGGCCTGCCGTCGCCGCGCACCTTCCCCGTGGACGCGTTCGCGCAGGCCTGCGAGCAGGTGCTGCGCAGCGACGGCCCCGGCGCGCTGCAGTACGCCGCGAGCGAAGGCTACCGGCCGCTGCGCGAGATGGTCGCGCGGCTGCTACCCTGGCAGGTCGACCCCGACCAGGTGCTGATCACCACCGGCTCGCAGCAAGGCCTCGACCTCGTGGCCAAGGTGCTGCTCGACGAAGGCAGCCGCGTGCTGGTCGAGACGCCGACCTACCTCGGCGCGCTGCAGGCCTTCGCGCCGATGGAGCCGCAGGCGGTGGGCATCGCGAGCGACGCGGAAGGCATCGACGTCGCCGACCTCGCTCGCCAGCGCGCCGGGGCCCGCTTCCTCTACGTGCTGCCGAACTTCCAGAACCCCACCGGCCGCACCATGAGCGAGGCGCGCCGGCAGGCCCTCGTGCAGACCGCGCGCGAGCTGGCCTTGCCCATCGTCGAGGACAATCCGTACGGCGACCTCTGGTTCGACATGCCGCCCCCCGCCAGCCTCGCATCGCGCCATCCGGAAGGCACGATCTACCTGGGGTCCTTCTCCAAGGTGCTGGCGCCCGGCCTGCGCCTGGGCTACCTCGTCGCGCCGAGCGCCGTCTTCCCCAAGCTGCTGCAGGCGAAGCAGGCCGCGGACCTGCACAGCCCCAGCTTCAACCAGCGCATGGTGGCCGAGGTGCTGCGGGACGGCTTCCTCGACCGCCACGTGCCCACCATCCGCGCGTTGTACAAGGCGCAGCGCGACGCCATGCTGGCCGCCCTCGCGCGCGAGATGCAGGGCCTCGACGTGCAGTGGAACGCGCCCGAGGGCGGCATGTTCCTGTGGGCACGCCTGCCGGCCGGCCTCGACGCGGTGCGCCTGCTGCCGCAAGCCGTGGAGCGCGGCGTCGCCTTCGTGCCGGGTGCGGCCTTCTATGCAGGCGAAGCCGACACGCGCACGCTGCGCCTCTCCTTCGTCACGGCGTCCGTCGAGGAGATCGACCGCGGCATGGCCGCGCTGGCGGCGACCCTGCGCGCGGCGCTCGCTGCCGCGCGGACCTAGGAGGCCCCATGCGCCTGCGACCCTTCCAGCAAGTCGACGTGTTCACCGACGTGCCCTACCGCGGCAATCCGCTCGCGGTGGTCCTCGATGGGGAGGGCCTCTCCGACGCGGAGATGCAGCACTTCACCAACTGGACCAACCTGTCCGAGGCGACCTTCCTGCTGCCGCCCACGCAGGCCGGCGCGGACTACCGCGTGCGCATCTTCTCGCCGGGTCGCGAGCTGCCTTTCGCCGGCCACCCGACCCTCGGCAGCTGCCACGCCTGGCTGGCCGCCGGCGGCCAACCCCGCGGTGAATTCGTCGTGCAGGAATGCGGCGTCGGCCTCGTGAAGCTGCGGCGCGACGGCACTCAGCTCGCCTTCGCGGCCCCGCCGCTGCGCAAGAGCGGTCCGCTGCCGGAAGACGACGTGGCGCTGATCGCGCGCGGCCTCGGCGTGGCGCGCGAGGACATCGTCGGCCACGCCTGGTGCGACAACGGCCCCAACTGGCGCGGCGTGCTGCTGAAATCGGCCGAGCAGGTGCTCGCGCTGAAGCCCGATGCCGCCATCCTTTCGGGCCTGGACATCGGCGTCGTCGGTCGGCGCGGCAAGGTCGGCGTCGTCGGCTCCCGCCCCGCGGGCGACGGGATCGCGTTCGAGGTCCGCGCCTTCTTCCCGGGCAACAACGGCATGGCGGAAGACCCCGTCACCGGCAGCCTGAATGCGGCGCTCGCGCAATGGTTGATCGGTGACGGCATCGCACCGCCCCGCTACGTCGCGAGCCAGGGCACGGCGCTCGGCCGCGCCGGACGCGTGCACGTCGAGCGCGACGAGGGCGGCGAGACCTGGATCGGCGGCGCGTCCGTCACCTGCGTGCATGGCCAGGTGAGGCTCTGACATGGCGGCGCGGGTCGACCACCTCGTCGTCGCGGCCGCCAGCCTCGAGCAGGGCGCCGCCTGGTGCGAAGCCACGCTCGGCGTGACGCCCGGCCCCGGGGGCGAGCATCCGCTCATGGGCACGCACAACCGCCTGCTGCGCATCGCGACCGTCGACTATCCGCGGGCCTACTTCGAGATCATCGCGATCCAGCCGGGGCGGCAGCCCCAGCGCGCGCGCCGCTGGTTCGATCTCGACGACGAGAGCGTGCGCGACACGCTGGCGCGCGAAGGCCCGCGCCTGCTGCACTTCGTCGCGAGCGTGAGCGACGCCGCGGCCGGCGTGGCCGCCTGGCGCGGCCTCGGACTCGAACGCGGCGAACCCGTCGCCGCTTCGCGCATGACGCCGCGCGGACCGCTCTCCTGGCAGATCACCTTGCGCGACGATGGCCAGCGCCTGCTGGACGGGCTGCTGCCCACGCTCATCGAATGGGGCGACGCCCATCCCGCATCGGCCCTGCCGGAGTCCGGCGTGACGCTGCAATCCCTCACCGCCTGCCACCCGCAGGCGGCGACGCTGCGCGCCGCGTACGAAGCCGTGGGCCTGCAAGGCGTCGCGGTGAAGGAAGGCGCCGCCGACCTCTGCGCCGTCTTGGACACCCCCCGCGGCCGCGTGAAGCTGGCCTCGCAAGGCCTGTGATGACGACTGCCATCCACTTCTCTGCCGACGAAGTCGAACACGCGCGGGCGACGGTGCGCCGCTCCGTACCGCCCACCCCGCAGTACGCCTGGCCCTTGCTGCGCGAACGGCTCGGCACCACGGTCTGGGTCAAGCACGAGAACCACACGCCGGCAGGTGCCTTCAAGGTCCGCGGCGGCATGACCTACTTCGAGGGACTGGTGCGCCGCGAGCCCGCGGTGCGCGGCGTGATCTCCGCCACGCGCGGCAACCACGGCCAGTCCGTCGGCTCGGCCGCGCGCCGCTACGGCCTGGAGGCGACGATCGTGGTGCCGCACGGCAATTCGATCGAGAAGAACGCCGCGATGCGGGCACTCGGCGTCACCCTGCTGGAGCACGGCGACGACTTCCAGGCCGCGCGCGAGCATGCGATCGCGCTCGCGGCCGAGCGCGGGCTGCACATGGTGCCGTCCTTCCACCGCGACCTGGTGCTGGGCGTCATGAGCTACTGGGTGGAGTTCTTCGAGAGCTTCCCGGCCGGCGAGGAACCGGCGGTCGTGTACGTGCCGATCGGCCAGGGCTCGGGCTTCTGCGCAGCGGCTGCCGCCCGCGCGCACACGGGACGGCGCAGCCGGCTCGTCGGCGTCGTCTCCGCGCATGCCACGACCTACCTGGACTCCTTCCGCGCCGGGCGGGTGCAGGAAGCCCCTGTCACGACGCAGCTGGCCGACGGCATGGCCTGCCGCATCGCCGACGAGGAAGCGCTCGCGATCGTGCTGCGCGAAGCGGAGGACATCGTGGCCGTGACCGACGAAGAAGTGGCGGACGCCATGCGCATCCTGTTCGCCGACACGCACAACGTCGCCGAAGGCGCGGGCGCCGCCGGCCTGGCCGCGGTCATCCGCGACCGGGAGCGTGCCGCCGGCCGCAGCGTCGGCTTCGCCCTCACCGGCGGCAACGTGGACACCGCGGTCTTCGCGCGCGTGCTCGGCGGCGGCTCGCCGCGCTGAAGTCGCCGCTGGGACGCGCGCGCGCCGCGCGCTTTGCCAGAATGGCCGCATGGGCACCCTTTACCTCGTCCGCCACGGCCAGGCCTCCTTCGGCGCCGACGACTACGACCACCTGAGCGAACTCGGGCAGCGCCAGACCGTGCGGCTCGGCGAGTACTTCGCCGAGCGCGGCGTGCACTTCGACGGGCTGATCGCGGGCACCCTGCGCCGGCACAAGCAGACGCTCGAAGGCATCCTGCAAGGCATGAACCACGCGGGCGAGCACCTCGCGTGGGAGGGCCTCAACGAGTACGACAGCGAGGCCGTGATCGCGACGGTGCACCCGGAAAAGCTGCAGAAGCCCAGCTCCCCCGAGATGGTGCGTCACCACTTCCGCCTGCTGCGCGACGGCCTGTCGCAATGGATGGCGGGCACGGCGAGCCCCGCGGGCATGCCCAGCTACGTCGACTTCGTGGCGGGCGTGGCCGGCGCGCTCGACCACGTGCGGGCCAACCACTACGGCCAGAACGTCCTGGTGGTCACGAGCGGCGGACCCATCGCGACGGCGGTCGGCCACGTCCTCGGCACCCGGCCGGAGACGACGATCGACCTGAACATGCGCATCCGCAACACGGCGATCACGGAGTTCGCGTTCACGCCCAAGCGCCACATGCTGGTGTCCTTCAACGCGATCCCGCACCTCGACGCGCCGGCCTGGCGCGACTGGGTCACCTACACCTGAAGCGCGGGCGCGGGCGCGTCGAAGCGGATGCGCCAGCCGCGGCGCTCGCCCGGCAGCGGCAGGTCCGGCTCGAAGATGGCGCCGTGCAAGGCCGCGACCTTCTCCACCACGCGGTGGCCGAGGCCGAGGCGCAGGGCCTGCACGCCCGGCGCCGCCGGTTCCTCGTCCTGCGTGCCGTGGCTCGCGCCGTCGTCGCTCACCTGCAGCCAGTGCTGAGCGGGGTCGAGCTCGACTTCCACGCGCGTGCCGCGCGGCGTGTGGGCCAGCGCGTTCTGCACCAGGTTGCGCAGCGCCAGTTCCAGCAGCAGCGGGTGGCCGGAGAGCGGGAAGGGGCCGGGGCTGGAGAGCCCCAGCTCGCGGCCACCGGCATGCGCATCGGGCGCGAAGTCGGCCACGACGCGGCGCGCGACCGCGTCCAGGTCCAGCGACTCCGCGGCTTCGTCGAGCTCGGCGCGGCTCGCGCGGGCCAGGGCCAGCAGGTGCGCGAGCACTTCGCCCGCCCGCAGCGCGTCCGCCCCCAGCCGCGCAAGGGCGGCCTCCTGCTCGGGGCCGGGCGGCGTGTCCTGGATGCTGCGCGCCTGCAAGGCGATGGACGCCAGCGGCGTTCGCAGCTCGTGGGCGAACTCGTTGGCCAGCGCCCGCTCGCGGGTCAGGGCCGCGTGATAGCGGTCGACGAGGCGGTTGATCGCGTCCACCGTGGCCGCGAGCTCGCGAAAGCGCACCGGCGCGTCGACCTTCTGCGCGGCATGCGTGTCCAGTGCGTGGATCTGCGCGGCGAGCCTGCGCATCGGCCGCAGCCCGCGATGGATCGCGAGCCCGAGCACCAGTGCCACGGCGGGCAGCAGCCACAGGCCCGGCTGCATCACCTGTTCGGCGATGTCCGCGGCGAGTTCGTCGCGTTCCTGCGCCGACGCCATCACCGTGAGCTTGAAGGCGTGCGGCTCGTCCCAGCGGGAGAAGGTGCGCCAGGCCTGCGCCGGCTGGCCGAGCTGCAGGGTGGCGAAGCCCTCCGGGACCGCGAACGGGGGCGCGGGCGCATCGCCCGTGCGCGAGAGCAGCCGGCCCTGGGCATCCCACACCACCACGGTCAGCGAGCGCTGGTAGTCGTGGGCACGCAGGTCCTTGCCGTTGCCGTTGCTGGTGCCGTGGATGCGCACGGGCGGTGCGCCATCGGGCTGCAGGCCGCCGGGCGCGAGCGGCAACAGCAGCGAGCTGACGCTGGCCAGGTGCCCGTCGGTCAGTTCGTCCGCCTCGTGCTCGCCGGTCTTGTAGCCGAAGAAGACGAACGTGGCCCAGACGATCGTGAGCGCGCCCAGCGCCCAGGCGAGCAGGTGGCGCGTCAACGTCGGGGATCGCGCTCCGTTCACGCTTCGGGCTCCGCCGGCACGTAGTAGCCGACCCCGCGCACCGTGCGCACCACGCCTTCGCCCAGCTTGCGGCGCAGGCGGTGGACGTGGACCTCGATCGCGTTGCTCTCGAGCGTGCTCTCGAAGTTGTAGAGCTTGCCCTCGATCTGCGCGCGCGACAGCACGCGCGGCCGCGACTCCATCAGCGCGAGCAGCACCGAGAACTCGCGCGCGGACAGTTCCACCGGCTCGCCGGCCCGCCGCACGGTGCGGGCCGCCGGATCGATCTCCAGCTCGCCGTAGCGGATGGTGGTCTGCGCGCGCCCGGCCAGGCGGCGCGTCAGGGCACGCATGCGCGCGGCGAGTTCGTCCGGGTCGAAAGGCTTGGTGAGGTAGTCGTCGGCGCCGAGGTCCAGGCCTTCGATGCGGGACGCCACCTGGTCGCGTGCCGTCATGATCAGCACCGGGGTCGCCGGGTCGGGCAGCCGGCCCGCCGGGGCCTGCCGCAGGCGCCGCAGGAGGTCCGTGCCGTCGCCGTCCTCCAGCCCCAGGTCCAGCAGGACGACGTCGTAGGGTTCCGCGCACAGCGCGCGCCACGCCGGCGCCATGCCCGGCGTGCAATCCACCGCGTGGCCCGCCCGCCCCAGGTGGGCCGCCAGGCCGTCCGCGATGCCCCGGTCGTCCTCCACCACCAGCACGCGCATGCGGCATTGTGCCGTTAAGGATCACTTAAGAAGCAACCCCGAGCATCCGCCACCATGAAAACGAGGATGCGGGGCGGGCTCGGCGAAGCCGGCTGGATCACCCTGGGACTGGCGGCCCTGGCGCTGGCCTGGGACGCGAGCGGGCTGGACCTGCCGGCGGCGCGGCTCGCGGGCGGCGCGGACGGCTTCGCGTGGCGCAACAGCTGGCTGCTGGCGGTGCTGGTGCATGAAGGCGGCCGGTCGCTCGCCTGGCTGCTGGCGCTGGCCCTGTGCCTGGCCGCCTGGTGGCCGGTCGGCCCGCTGGCGCGCATCGGCCAGCGCGAACGCCTGCAGCTCGCCCTCTCCACCCTGCTGGGCGCGCTGGCCGTGTCGCTGCTCAAGACCGGCAGCCACACCAGCTGCCCCTGGGAACTCGCCGATTTCGGCGGGCTCGCACGCTACGTCCCGCACTGGAGCGCTTCCGTGGACGGCGGCAGCGGCCATTGCTTCCCGGCGGGCCACGCGGCTTCCGGTTTCACCTTCGTCGGGGGCTACTTCGCGTTCCGGTCCTCGCATCCGCTCCTGGCACGCCGCTGGCTCGCGGCCTCGCTGGCGGCGGGGCTGGTGCTCGGCCTCGCGCAGCAGTGGCGCGGAGCGCATTTCATGAGCCATACCTTGTGGTCTGCGCTCGTGTGCTGGGGCGTCGCGTGCCTCCTGCAGGCCGCATGGCCCCGCGCCTGGAACGCGGAAGGAGCCTGAGGTCGTGAACAAGCGCCAGTCGCGCCCACTGCCTGCCGCCGCCGTCGTGGGGGCCGCCAGTGCCTGGATGGCCACCGCAGGCAACGCTCCCTTGTGGCGCGAGCTGCAGGGACTGGGGCTGCTGCAGGCCCACGGTGGCTGGCTGCTCGCGATCACGCTGGGGGGCATGGTGGCGGCGGCGCTGTTCGCACTGCTGAGCCTGGCCACCTGGCGCCCGCTGCTGAAGCCGCTGATCGCCGTGCTGCTGTTCGTCTCGGCGCTCGGCGCGTACTACATGTGGACCTTCCACATCGTCATCGACGGCGCAATGGCGACCAACACCCTGCAGACCGACTGGCGCGAGGTGAAGGGCCTGCTCACGTGGCGGCTCGTCCTGGTGCTGCTGCTCGGGGCGGCCCTGCCCACGTGGCTGCTGTGGCGGGTCCCGCTGCTGCACCGGCCGTGGCGCCAGCAGGCGTGGCGCAATGCGCTCGGCACTTTCGCGGGCCTCGCCGCGGTGATCGCCCTGGTGCTGCTCAGCTTCCAGCCGCTCGCGTCGACGATGCGCAACCACAAGGAGATCCGCTACCTGCTGAATCCGCTCAACGCGCTGTGGGCCACGGGGCAGGCGGCCTTCGCCGGCCGGCACGTGCAACGCGAACTGCTGCCGGTGGGTCGCGACGCGAAACTGCTCGCCGCCGGCGGCAAGCCGCGCATGCTGGTGCTGGTGCTCGGGGAGACCGGCCGCAGCGGCAATTTCGGCATCAATGGCTACGACCGCGACACGACGCCGGAACTCGCGCGGGCCGACGTGGCGAGCTTCCGCAACGCCTGGTCCTGCGGCACCAGCACGGCCGCCTCGGTGCCCTGCATGTTCTCGCCCCTGGGGCGGGACGCCTTCCTGGCGCGCGAGCGCGACACCGAGGACCTGCTGGATGTCCTGCAGCACGCGGGCCTCGCCGTGCTCTGGATCGACAACCAGCCGGGAGGCTGCAAGGGCGTGTGCGACCGCGTGCCGAACGTGAACACCTCCCAGCTGAAGGATCCGCTGCTCTGCCCGGACGGCGAATGCCGCGACGAGATCCTGCTGGCCGGCCTCGACGATCGCGTGGCGTCGCTTCCCGCGGAACGCCGCCGCAACGGCGTCGTGCTCGTGATGCACCAGATGGGAAGCCATGGCCCCGCGTACGCGCAGCGCACGCCCGCCGCCTTCAAGCGCTTCCTGCCGGAGTGCACCAGCAACCACCTGCCCGATTGCGAACCCGCGACCCTGCGCAACGCCTACGACAACACCATCGCCTACACCGACCACGTGCTCGGCGCCACCATCCGCTGGCTGCAGCAGCGCGCCGACTACGACACGGCCATGCTGTACGTCGCCGACCACGGCGAATCCCTCGGCGAGAACAACCTGTACCTGCACGGACTGCCTTACGCACTGGCCCCGGACGTGCAGAAGCACGTCCCCTGGATCACGTGGCTGTCCCCTGGCTTCGAGCAGGCGAGCGGCGTTGCCACCAGCTGCCTGCGGCGCAATGCGCAGGTGCACGTCACGCACGACGCCCTGTTCCACTCGGTGCTCGGTCTGATGCAGGTGGGCACGTCGGCCTACCGCCGCCCCCTGGACGCGTACGCGGGCTGCCAGCAGCACTGAGCGGCCGCGCGGCGCGGGATAAACTGCCCGCATGGAGAACCCGCCGGGAGACGCCGAACAACCCACCTGGTGGGTCGCGTGCCTGTGCGCCGCCTGGTGCGGCGTGTGCCGCGAGTGGCTGCCCCAGTTCACGACGCAGGCACGCGCGCACCCCACGATGCGCTTCGCGTGGGTCGACGTGGAGGACGAGGACGAGACCATGGGCGACGTCGACATCGAGACGTTCCCGACGCTGCTCGTCGCGCGCGGCGCGGAGGTGATGTATCTCGCGCCCATCCCGCCGCTCGGCACGCAGTTCACGCGGCTGCTGGCGCGCCTGCAAGCTCAGCCTGCGCCCGATCCGGGCGTTCCGGCCGAAGCCAACGCGCTGCTCGCGCGGCTGCGCACCGAAGTCCTGCCCCGCACGCTGCTCTGACGAGGCAGGAAAGCTCCTACAAGCGGCAGCATTGACGCCTGACGAGCGGAGTGCGCACTTGCAAGCTCAATCACAGCATGGCCGGCGCAGACCGGGCATGCAGTTCCAACATTCAGTTTGCAAGGAGATCCTCATCATGGCTTCCAACAATCAGGGCAACCAGGGCGGCAAATCCAACCGTGGTTTCGCCTCCATGGACCCGCAGCGGCAACGGGAGATTGCCAGCGAAGGCGGTCGCGCGGCGCACGAGAAAGGCACTGCGCACGAGTTCACTTCCGAAGAAGCCCGTGAAGCCGGCCGCAAGGGCGGGATGGCGCGCAGCGCCAACCGTCGCAACGCGATGAACCAGGCCAACGGCGGCGGTTCGCATGCGGGCGGCAGCAACAGCGGCGGCGGCTCGCACGGCGGCAGCGGCAACAGCTCGCAGTAAGTCAGCTGCACGGAAGGCTCCCCGGCCTCCCCTCCAACGACAAGGCCCGCATCCGCGGGCCTTGTTCATCCTGGGACCGTGAATTCGTCTCAGTCTTCGCCGAACTGCCACTCGCCCACGAGGCGCACGCGCGCGTCGAGGTCGTCGGGAAGGTCTTGCCCGGGCGCCACGGCCGGCTGCGGCGCGTCGCGCAGCGGCTCCTCGCGCCGGGCTTCGGCCGGCGATTCGGGGCGGTGGAAGACGGACGAGAAACGCATGAGGTTCACCTGCCTGGCAGTGTAGGCAGGCGCCATGACAACGGCATGACCCTTTCGGGGGAGCGCGACATGCTGCGCGCCCCTGTGGCCAGCCTCCAACTCGTCCATCCGGGAGATGGACGCGGGCGCCGACGGGCGGCGCCCGCGTGGTGTCAGTGCTGCGACTGCGACTGGGACTGCTGCGTGCCGGTGCCGGAGCGGTCCGGCTCGGCGGGAGAGGAGATGTCGCCCAGCGACATGGCGACGTCCGCCTCGTCCTCCGGGTTCTTCGCAGCGATGTCCCCCAGCGAAACGATCCCCATGAGGCGTTCGTTGCCGTCGACCACCGGCAGGCGCCGGATCTGCGCCTCGGCCATTTCGGACAGCACCTTGTCGACGTCGTCGTCCTCGCGCGCGCAGCGCACGTGGCCGCTCATCACGTCGGCGAGCTTCATGCTGCCCACTTCGCCCTGCTGGGCCACGCCGCGCACGACGATGTCGCGGTCGGTGACGACACCCACCAGCTTCTCGCCCTCGCAAACGGGGATCACGCCGACGTTCAGTTCGTCCATGCAGCGCGCCGCATCCACCACCGTATCGTTCGGCCCCAGGGTGCGCACGTCCCGCGTCATGACATCTGCCACGGTCGTCATAGGCTAGCTCCTTGCAAGAATGCCTCCCAATCTAGCGCCGCGCTGCGCGGGCGCTGTCGGTGGCCTCGCAAGGTGGTGTAGGACCGCTCTCGCCGCGCTTCGGACGCGACTAGCTGCGCTTCACGACCGTGGAGAGCGGCAGTTGCGCGACTTCCTGCAGCAGCAGCGCCAGCTGCCGGGCCGCGGCGTCGAGCACGGCCCGGCCTTTCTCGGCGCTGCCTGCGGCGGCGTTGCCCGCGGCGCCTTGCGCGTTGTAGTCCTGCATGGCCCAACCGAGCTTGGCGCTGCGGCCGTTGCCGAGGATCGCGTACTTCGCCGCGCGGTCGCGCGACGTGGACGGGAAGTCGCCGGCCTGCGCCATGCGCACCCGGTCCGCGGCCAGCGCGAGCATCAGGGAGGTTTCCATGTCGCCGCCGTGCACGCCGAAGCGGTGCTCCTCCGGCGGGAAGAGGCCGTTCACGTCGTCGCCCAGCGGCAGGTTCCACCAGCTGGCCCCGTACACGATGAGGCCGCAGCGCATGCGCAGCTCGCGCGCGACGATGTCCATCACGCTCACCTGGCCGCCGTGCGCGTTGAACAGCAGCAGCTTGCGCACGCCCGCGCGCGCCACGCATTCGCCCAGCGCGACCCAGGTCGCGATCACGGTGTCGATCGGCAGCGTCAGCGTGCCGGGGAAGTCTGCGTGTTCGGGGCTGTAGCCGACCTGCTGCGTGGGCAGCACGAGGACCGGGAGCTGCCCGGACAGGAGCGGCAAGGCGCGCTGCACGATGCCGTCCACGAGGCAGTGGTCCACCGCCAGCGGCAGGTGCGGGCCGTGCTGCTCGGTGGCGCCGAGCGGCAGCACGGCGACCGTGCTCGCCGGGTCGAGCGCGGCAAAGTCGGTCGTCGTGAGGTCGGCCCAGTAGCGGGAGGGGAGTGCCATGGGGAAGGAGTTTACGGTGGGGTTCGCTGCCGCTCACCGTCCGCGGCTTCGCCGCGCCACCCTACGCCATCGCGGCCCGTGGGGTAGGCCGGCGAATGCCGGCGCAGGTGAGCGCCAGCGAACCCCACCGAAATCATGCGATCGCATCGCGTGCCGCCTGCGCGATGCTGACGCTGTCCACCCCGAAGAACGCCCGCAGCGCCGCCCGCGTGTCGCTGCGGCCGAAACCATCCGTGCCCAGGGTGGTGTAGCTGCGCCCCTGGGGCACGAAGGCGCGGATCGCCTCCGGCACCATGCGCACGTAGTCCGTCGCGGCGACCAGGGGCCCGCCCGTGCCGGCCAGCAGCTGCGTGGCGTAGCCGCCGTCGCGGGCCAGCTCGCTCCAGCTCGTGATGCTCAGCACCTCGCTCGCGATGCCGTCGGCCGCGAGCTGCTCCGCCGCCTTCAGCACCTCGGTGAGGATGGCGCCGGAGCCGAGCAGCGTCACCCGCGGCTCGCCCTGCCCGTAGCGGGCGAAGCGGTAGCCGCCGCGGATCACGCCTTCGCGAGCCTCCGCCGGCAGGTCCGGCATGGCGTAGTTCTCGTTCATCAGCGTGACGTAGTAGAAGACGTCGCGCTGCTCCACCAGCATCTCCCGCATGCCGCGGTCGACGATCACGGCCATCTCGCCCGCGAACGCCGGGTCGTACGCCTTGCAATTGGGGATCGTCGCGGCGACCAGGTGGCTGCTGCCGTCCTGGTGCTGCAGCCCTTCGCCCCCGAGCGTGGTGCGGCCCGAGGTGGCGCCGAGCAGGAAGCCGCGCGCGCGCTGGTCGGCCGCCGCCCAGATCGCGTCGCCCACGCGCTGGAAGCCGAACATGGAGTAGTAGATGTAGAACGGCAGCATGGCGTGGCCGTGCACGCTGTAGCTGGTCGCCGCGGCCGTCCAGCTCGCGATGGCGCCGGCCTCGCTGATGCCTTCCTCGAGGATCTGCCCGTCGAGCGCCTCGCGGTAGGAGAGCACGGAGCCGATGTCCTCCGGCTCGTAGCTCTGGCCCGCGCTGGAGTAGATACCCACCTGCTTGAACAGGTTGGCCATGCCGAAGGTGCGCGCCTCGTCGGCGACGATGGGCACGATGCGCGGGCCGAGCTGCGGGTCCTTCAGCAGGGCGCCGAGCAGCCGCACGAAGGCCATGGTGGTGGACATCTCCTTGCCGCCGGCCTGCAGCGCGAACTGCGCGTAGGCGGCAGCGTCGGGGACCGGCACCACGGCGCAGGCAGTCTCTCGCTTCGGCAGGTAGCCGCCGAGGGCTTCGCGCCTGGCGTGCAGGTACTCCATCTCCGCGCTGTCCGCGGCTGGCTTGAAGAAGGCGAGGCTGGTCGCCTGGTCGTCGCTGATCGGCAGGTTGAACCGGTTGCGGAACTCCAGCAATGCCGCGTCGTCCAGCTTCTTCTGGCTGTGGGTGGTCATGCGGCCCTGGCCGGCCGCGCCCATGCCGTAGCCCTTCTTCGTGTGGGCGAGGATCACCGTCGGCTGGCCGCGGTGCTTCGCGGCCGCGTCGTAGGCCGCGTGGATCTTCACGAGGTCGTGGCCCCCGCGCTTGAGGCGGTCGATCTGTTCGTCGGTCATGCCTTGCGCGAGCCGCGCCAGCGCCTCGTTCTGGCCGAAGAAGTTGTCGCGGTTGAAGCGCCCGTCCTTGGCCGCGAAGGTCTGCATCTGGCCGTCCACCGTGTGCGCGAACGCCTGCACCAGGGCACCCGTCGCATCGCGCGCGAACAGGCCGTCCCAGTCGCTGCCCCACAGCAGCTTGATCACGTTCCAGCCCGCGCCGCGGAACAGCTTCTCCAGTTCGTCGACGATGCGCCCGTTGCCGCGCACCGGGCCGTCGAGGCGCTGCAGGTTGCAGTTCACGACCCACACGAGGTTGTCCAGCTTCTCGCGCGAGGCGAGCGTGAGCGCGCTCATGCTCTCCGGCTCGTCCATCTCCCCGTCGCCGAACACGCCCCACACCTTCCGGCCTTCGCAGTCCAGGAGCTGCCGGTGCGTGAGGTAGCGCATGAAGCGCGCGTGGTAGATGGAGCTGATGGGGCCGATGCCCATCGATCCGGTCGGGAACTGCCAGAAGTCCGGCATCAGCCAGGGATGCGGATAACTGGAAAGCCCGCGGGCGCCGGCGTCCGGCGCCGTGATCTCCTGGCGGTAGTGCGCCAGGTCGTCCTCGGTGAGGCGCCCCTCGAGGAAGGCACGCGCATACACGCCGGGCGCACTGTGCGGCTGGAAGAAGACCAGGTCTCCGCCGTGCCTGTCGTTGCGGGCGCGGAAGAAGTGGTTGAAGCCGACCTCGAACAGGTCGGCCGCGCTGGCATAGCTGGCGATGTGGCCGCCCAGCTCGCCGTAGGCCGTGTTCGCGCGCACCACCATCGCCAGGGCGTTCCAGCGCATCAGCGATGCGAGCTTCTCCTCGATCGCGAGGTCCCCGGGGAACACGGGCTGCTTCTCCACCGGCACCGTGTTCACGTAGGGCGTCACCAGCTCCGGCGACCACGCGACCGCAGGGTGGCGCGCCAGCACGGCGAGCTGGTCCAGGATGAACCGGGCACGCGCCGGCCCCTGCGATGCGACGAGCGCCTGGAAGGCGTCGCGCCATTCAGTGGTCTCGACGGGGTCGGCGTCGCCGCCCTGGTCGGCGAGGTAGCGGGTGATGCTCTGATCGGCCATGGCCGCACTCTAGGCGCGCACGGACGGAATGGGCTACCGAAAAGCCCGCTCCATGGCCCAGTTGCAGCATAAAATGCCGCCAGCATGCAACTCGACGCCATCGACCTCCGCATCCTGGCCGAGCTGCAGCACGATGGCTCGCTGACCAACGTGGAACTGGCGCGTCGCGTCCACCTCTCGCCCTCGCCGTGCCTCGCCCGCGTGAAGGCGCTCGAACAGGCGGGCGTGATCGAGCGCTACGTAGCCCTGGCCAGCGCCAAGCTGCTGGGGCTCGGCCTCAACGTCTTCATCAACATCAGCCTGAAGACGCAGTCCAAGGAAGCGCTGGCGGACTTCGAGCGCCGGATCGCGGAGCACGAGCAGGTGATGGAGTGCTACCTCATGACCGGCGACAGCGACTACCTGATCCGCGTGGCCGTGCCGGACATCGCCGCCCTCGAGCGTTTCATCCTGGAGCAGCTCACGCCCATCCCCGGCATCGAGAAGATCCGCTCGAGCTTCGCGCTCAAGCAGGTGCGGTACAAGACGGCGCTCCCGCTGCCCGTGCGTTCCTGACCGACACGCGTAGTACCTTGCGCCCGCCAGGCGCAGACGGGGCTGACTGCCGCGCAGCCACTGCGCGACCATGCAGTATCGGTGTCCTCTGAATCACACACCCCGGGCGGACGGCGACCATGTGTGCATGGAAAAGCTGTACACGATCGCTGACTGGGCCTGGCGGGAGAGCTGGAACCGCGCCTTCTGGCCCTCGCTCGCGCTGATGGTCGTGGCGTCGATGGACCAGTGCACGCGCGGCCCTTCCATCACCGCGATGGTGCTGACCTACCTCTGCGGCTGAACTCCGGGACGACCCGCCCCACCACGCCGCAGGCGTCGTCCGCCCCCGGCAGCGCCCCCACGTCGGCGGGCCCCCCGCAGAAGCGGGACAATGCCGCCATGACGCAAGAGCTGTTCCGCCAGGACGCGTACCTCCGCGAAAGCCCCGCCACGGTCGTGGGCGTCGATACGCAGGGCATCGTCCTGGACCGCACCGTCTTCTATCCGCTGGGCGGCGGCCAGGCCGGCGACACCGGTGTGCTCGTGCTGGCCGACGGCAGCCTGCTGCAGGTGGCCGACACGCGCAAGTGCAAGGACGCGGAAGGCCGACCCACCGCGCAGATCGCGCACGTGCCCGCCCCCGGCCAGGAAGCGCTTCTTGCGCGCCTGTGCCCCGGCGACGCGGTCGTCGCGCGGATAGCCTGGGACCGCCGCCACCGGCTGATGCGCTTCCACACGACCACGCACCTGCTTTGCCACCTGGTGCCGCAACTGGTGAACGGCTGCTCGATCACGCCCGAATACGCGCGCCTGGACTTCAACATGACGGATCCGCTCGACAAGGACGCCTTGACCGAAGGCATCCGCGCGCTGGTCGCGGCCGGCCACGGCGTCGAAGTCGGCTCGATCAGCGACGGGGACCTGGACGCCAACCCCGCGCTGGTCAAGAGCATGTCCGTGCAGCCGCCGCGCGGCACCGGCCGCGTGCGCACCATCCGCATCGGCGCGGGCGACACCGCGATCGACTACCAGCCTTGCGGCGGCACCCACGTGGCCAACACCTCGGAGATCGGCGCCGTGGTCGTCACCAGGATCGAGAAGAAGAGCGCCACGACCCGACGGGTGGTGCTCGGCTTCGCCTGAGTGGCCGGAACTTGGCCGCCCCCATGCGCTCCCACGCTCCGATGAGATTCCCGCGCCTGTTCGCCGCCTGCCTGGCCTTCGCGGCCCCGCTGCTCGCGCTCGCCCAGCCCGCGCCCGCCGGCACGGTGACGACGCCGCAGGTGCGGGCCGAACTGCTCGCGCACGCTCCCGACGGTGTCCAGCCGGGCAAGCCCCTGTGGGTCGGCCTGCAGATCACGCACCAGCCCGAGTGGCACACGTACTGGAAGAACCCGGGCGATTCCGGGCTGCCCACGGAACTCGCGTGGACGCTGCCGGCGGGCATCGTCGCCGGCGACATCGCCTGGCCCACGCCGAAGCGCATCCCGATCGGCACGCTCGTCAACTACGGCTACGAGGGCACGGTGCTGCTGCCGGTGCCGCTGACCGTCACGCCCGATTTCAAGCCTTCGCCGTTCTCGGGCGAGGTGCCGGTGAAGCTCAAGGCCACCTGGCTGGTGTGCAAGAAGGAATGCATCCCCGAGGAGGGCGAGTTCCTCCTCAAGCTCCCGGTGCGCAGCACCACGGCGCTGAACGGCCCGGCCTTCGACGCGGCGCTGGCCGCGCAGCCGAAGCCCGCGCTGCCGGACACCGGCATCGTCACGGCGAGCAGCGCCCGCATCGACGGCGACGCGCTCGCGCTCACCGTGCAAGGGCTGCCCGTGCAGCTGCGCGGCAAGACGCTGGACTTCTTCCCCGAGCTCGGCGAAGTGATCGACAACGGCGCCAGGTGGACGCAGGCGTGGAACGGCGCGGCGTGGACGGCGCGCGTGCCGCTCTCGCCGCAACGCAGCGCGAGCCCGGGCGTGTTCCCGGTCGTCGTCGCGGCCGATGGCCAGGGCTGGCGCTCCGAGCTGAAGGTCGCGGGCACCTGGCCGGCCGTCGCGCCGCCGGCGACGGTCTCCCCCGCGCTGGAGCAGGCGCTGCGCGAGAACGCGGCGCGGCCGGCGGCACCGGCCGTCGGTTTCGCCACCGCGCTGCTGTTCGCCCTGGTCGGCGGCCTGATCCTGAACCTGATGCCTTGCGTGTTCCCGGTGCTCGCGATCAAGGTCGTGGGCTTCACGCGGCACGCGGACGACCGCCGCGGCCACCGGGTCAGCGCGCTGGCGTACACGGCGGGCGTGGTGGTGTCCTTCCTGTTGCTCGGTGGCGTGATGCTGGCCCTGCGCGCGGCCGGCGAGCAGCTGGGATGGGGCTTCCAGCTGCAGTCGCCCGCAGTGGTGGCGAGCCTTGCCGTGCTGTTCACGCTGGTGGCGCTCAACTTCGCCGGCGTGTTCGAGTTCGGCGCGATGCTCCCGAGCAGCGTGGCCAGCCTGCAGGCGAAGCACCCGGTGCTCGATGCCTTCCTCACCGGCGTGCTCGCCGTGGCGGTGGCCTCGCCATGCACCGCGCCTTTCATGGGCGCGTCGCTGGGGCTCGCGATCAGCCTGCCGGCGGTGCAGGCGCTCGCGATCTTCGCGGTGCTGGGCGTCGGCCTCGCTCTGCCCTACCTCGCCGCGGGCTGGATCCCTGCCGTGGCCCGCATGCTGCCGCGCCCCGGCGCATGGATGGAGACCTTCCGCCGCCTCATGGCCTTCCCCATGTTCGCGGCCGTCGCCTGGCTCGTGTGGGTGCTCGGGCAGCAGAGCGGCGTCGACGGTGCGGGCGCCCTGCTCGCGATGCTGGTGGCGCTGAGCATGCTGGTCTGGGCGCTGACGCTGCGCGGCCGCGCGCGCGTGGCGCTCGGCGCGCTGGCGCTCGCCGCGCTCGTGGGCGTCACGTGGACTGCGGGGGGAGCGATCACGCGCCCGGCGCCCGCCGGTGCCGTGGCCTCGTCGGACACGCGCTGGCAAGCGTGGTCGGCCGACCGGGTCGGGCAACTCGTGTCCCAGGGCCAGCCGGTGTTCGTGGATTTCACCGCAGCCTGGTGCGTCACCTGCCAGTACAACAAGAAGACCACGCTCGCGAACCCCGAGGTGCTGGCCGCGTTCGACGCAGGACGCTTCGCGCTGCTGCGCGCCGACTGGACGCGCCGCGATCCCGCCATCACCGCCGCCATCACGCAGCTGGGACGCAGCGGCGTGCCCGTGTACGTCGTCTACCGGCCGGGGCGCGCGCCGGTGGTGCTCTCCGAAGTGCTCGGAGTGGAGGAAGTGCGCGCCGCCCTGTCCGACCTCTAGGAGCCTGCCATGCTGCGCCGTGCCCTGATCGCCCTGCCTGCCCTCCTCTTCGCCGCCGCCGCGCAGTCGGCGCCCGCCGTCGGCCAGCCCGCGCCGGCCTTCGCGCTGCAGGACGCGAGCGGCCGCACCGTGCAGCTCGCCGATTTCCGCGGCAAGTACGTCGTGCTGGAGTGGACCAACCCCGGCTGCCCCTACGTGCGCAAGCACTACGACAGCGGCAACATGGCGGCCACGCAGCAGGATGCGCTCGCGCGCGGCGCCGTGTGGCTGTCGATCAGCTCCACGGAGAAGGCGAGCTACGACTGGATGGAGCCCGCGAAGCTGGTCGCCTGGCAGAAGGAGCGCAAGGCGCAGCCCACGGCCATGCTGCTGGACGAGGAAGGCACGGTGGGCAAGGCCTACGGCGCCCGCACGACGCCCCACATGTACATCGTCGATCCGCAGGGCCGGCTGGTGTACGCCGGCGGCATCGACAGCATTCCCTCCAGCAGCAAGGACGACATCGCGAAGGCGGTGAACTACGTGCGGCAGGGACTGGCCGAGGCCACGGCCGGCAAGGCGATCAGCGCCGCGACCACGCGCGCGTACGGCTGCTCCATCAAGTACAAATCCTGAGCGCCGGCCCGTGGCGCGTCCCTACACTGGCGCCATGAGCACGATCCACGAACTGCGCCGCATCCTGGGCACCTGCCGCACGATCGCGGTGGTGGGGCTGTCGCCGCAATGGCACCGTCCCAGCTTCTTCGCGGCCAAGTACATGCAGGAGCACGGCTACCGCATCGTGCCGATCAATCCTTCGGCGCCGGAAATCCTCGGACAGCGCAGCTACGCCAGCGTCACGGCGGCCGCGGAAGCGGGCATCGCGATCGACATGGTGGACTGTTTCCGCAAGAGCGCCGACATTCCCCCGCTTGCCGACGAAGCGATCGCCGTCGGCGCGAAGTGCCTGTGGATGCAGATCGGCGTGGTGAACGAGGAAGCAGCGGCGAAGGCGCGCGCCGCGGGGCTGGACGTGGTGATGGACCGCTGCGTGAAGATCGAGCACGCGCGCCTCTTCGGCGGCCTGAACTGGGCGGGCGTGAACACCAAGGTGATTTCGGCGCGGCGTCCGCAGCAATTGTTCTACTAGCTGGGGTGCGCTTCGCGCAACCCAGCCTACCTCCATGAGCCAAGACCACGACTACGGGTTCGGAACCCGCGCCATCCATGCAGGGGCCATTCCCGACCCCGTGACCGGCGCCCGCGCGACGCCGATCCACCAGACCACCAGCTTCGTGTTCGACTCCGCCGAACACGCGGCGAGCCTGTTCAACCTGCAGACCTTCGGCAACGTCTACTCGCGGATCAGCAATCCCACGGTGGCGGTGCTGGAGGAACGCGTGGCCTCCCTCGAAGGCGGGCGCGCCGCGCTGGCCTGCGCCACCGGCATGGCGGCGCAGATGACGGCGATCCTCGCGATCCTGAAGGCGGGCGACCACATCGTCGCGGCCTCCACGCTGTACGGCGGCACGGTGGGCCAGCTCGGGATCGGCTTCGGGCGCCTCGGCATAGCGACCACCTTCGTCGACCCGGAAGATCCGGAGAACTTCCGCCGCGCGATCCGCCCGAACACGCGCGCCGTGTACGGCGAGACGCTGGGCAACCCGCTGGTGAACGTGCTCGACATCGAGGCCGTCGCGCGCATCGCGCACGAACACGGCCTGCCCCTGATCGTCGACAACACCGTGGCGAGCCCCTACCTGTGCAACCCCTTCGCCTTCGGCGCAGACATCGTCGTGCACAGCGCGACGAAGTACCTGGGCGGACACGGCACCACCATGGCGGGCGTGGTGGTCGAATCCGGCAAGTTCGACTGGGGCAGCGGCCTCGCCCGCGAGAAGTTCCCGGAGATGCTGGAGCCCAGCCGCGCCTACCACGGCGTGAAGTTCTACGAGACCTTCGGCGACTTCGGCTACACGATGAAGGCGCGCATGGAGGTGAACCGCACCTTCGGCGGCGCGCTGTCGCCGCTGAACGCGTGGCTGATCCTGCAGGGCATCGAGACGCTGCACCTGCGCATGCAGGCGCATTGCCGCAACGCGCAGCGCGTGGCGGAGTTCCTGGCAGGCCATCCGCTGGTGTCGTGGGTCAACTACCCCGGCCTGGAAAGCTCGCCGCACCATGCGCTGGCGAAGAAGCAGTTCCGCGCGATCGACGGCCGGCCGGGCGCGTCGGGCATCCTGACCTTCGGCATCCGCGCCGCGGACGCGGTCAAGGCGGGCGAGCGCTTCATCGACGCCTGCGAGTTCATGAGCCACCTCGCGAACATCGGCGACGCCAAGACGCTGGTGATCCACCCCGCTTCGACCACGCACCGCCAGCTGGACGAGGCGGAGCTGGAGCGCGCCGGCGTGCGGCCGGACATGATCCGGTTGTCCGTGGGCATCGAGGAGGTCGAGGACATCCTCTGGGACCTCGACCAGGCCTTGCGCCGGGCCGTGTCGTAGGCTGGGTTGCGCGAAGCGCACCCCAGCATTGCGGCGCGCGAAGCAAGCTGGGGTTCGCTTCGCGAAACCCAGCCTACGGCCCCTACAGCCTCTCCATCCACGCGAACAGCCCCGCAATCGGCTGCCGCTGGTCCTCGCGCACCGGACGCCGCTCCAGCGCCTGGATGCGGAAGCCATGCTCCCGCGCGAGGCGCTGCAGCCCCGCTTCCGAGTGCGCGTACCGCAGGCTGCCGCGCAGCACCACCTCGGCGCCCGTGCTCTCTTCCACGGTGAACGCGAAGAGGCCACCGGGCGGCATGCGCGCCGCGAGCAGCCGGAACACTTCGTCGAGCACGCCGACGTAGATGAAGACGTCGGCGGCGACCACCGCGTCGAAAGGGCCGGCCTGCGCGGCGAGGTACTCCACCACGTCGGCTTGCTGCAGGTCGTCGTACACGCCGAGCGCGCGGGACCTGGCCAGCATCTGCGGCGACAGGTCCACGCCGGTCAGCCGCGTGGCCAGCGGCCGCAGCAGCCTCCCGCACAGGCCCGTGCCGCAGCCCAGGTCCAGCGCATGCGCGAAGCGGCGTCCGGAGGCGGCGAGGCGCTGCACGAGCACGCCCGGCGCGTCGTAGCGCAGCGTCTTCAGGTGCGTGTCGAAGCCGTCGGCGTAGCTGTCGAAGAGGCCTTGCACGTAATGCCGCGGCGGCCGCGGGGGAGCGGCACCGCCTTCGAGGCCGGCGAGGTAGTAGTTCAGCAGTTCCGCGTCGCCGCCGCGCGCCAGCGCTTCCCGGTACGAAGCCGCGGCCTCCTGCGCGCGCCCCAGTTCGCGCAGCACGCTGCCGCGGAACATCCACACGGTGGCCGGCTGCGGGCCGGCGGCGATGGCCCGGTCGAACAGGGGCAGCGCGTCCGGCGTCCGGCCCAGCTCGGCGAGGGCCGTCGCGGCGTGGGCGAGCGCTTCCGGGTTGTCCGGCTCCTGCGCCAGCGCTTCCTCCAGCACGGGCAGCGCCTCCGCCGCCCGCTGCAGCCGCAGGCGCACGGCGCCGAGGTTGGTCAGCACGGAGGGCCGGCCGGGGGCCAGCGAGAGGGCGGCGGCGAACTGCCGCTCGGCCTGCTCCAGCCGGCCGGCTTCGTAATGCGCGACCCCTTCCAGGAAGAACGTGCGCGCCTGCTCCAGGGTCTTGTCCATGTCGGGTCGGGATCATAGGCCCTGCGACAATCGGGGCATGACTTTCGCGCCGCTCGCCAACGACACCTTCCTGCGTGCCTGCCTGCGCCAGGCCACCGACTACACGCCCTTGTGGCTGATGCGGCAGGCGGGCCGCTACCTGCCCGAATACAAGGCCACGCGCGCACGCGCCGGCAGCTTCATGGGGCTGGCCACGAACGTGCAGTACGCGACCGAGGTGACGCTGCAGCCGCTGGACCGCTTCCCGCTGGACGCGGCGATCCTGTTCTCGGACATCCTCACGGTCCCCGACGCGATGGGCCTGGGCCTCAGCTTCGCCGAGGGCGAGGGCCCGAAGCTCGCGCGTCCGCTGCGCGACGAGCAGTCCGTAGCCGCGCTGCAGGTGCCGGACCTGGAGAAGCTGCGCTACGTCTTCGACGCCGTGACATCCATCCGCCGCGCCCTGAACGGCCGCGTGCCCCTGATCGGCTTCTCCGGCAGCCCGTGGACGCTGGCCTGCTACATGGTGGAAGGCGGCGGCTCCTCGGACGACTGGCGCGGCGTGAAGAACATGCTGTACAGCCGGCCCGACCTGATGCACCGCATCCTGGACGTCAACGCCGAAGCCGTCGCTGCGTACCTCAATGCGCAGATCGCCGCCGGCGCGCAGGCGGTGATGGTGTTCGACAGCTGGGGCGGCGCCCTGGCGGATGGCGCCTTCCAGCAGTTCAGCCTGCGCTACACGCAGCAGGTGCTGGCAAAAGTCGAGCGCAGCCGCGGCGGCGTGACCATCCCGCGCATCGTGTTCACCAAGGGCGGCGGCCTCTGGCTGCAGGAAATGGAGAAGCTCGACTGCGACGTGCTCGGCGTGGACTGGACCGTGAACCTCGGACGCGCACGCGCCCTCGTCGGCGGCAGCAAGGCCTTGCAAGGCAACCTGGATCCGGCCGTGCTGTTCGCGCCCCCGGAACAGGTGGCGGCCGAAGCGCGCCGCGTGCTCGACGACTTCGGCACGCCGCACGCCGGCCCGGGCACCGGCCCCACCCACGTCTTCAACCTGGGACACGGCATCAGCCAGCACACGCCGCCGGAACACGTGCATGCGCTGGTGGAGGCGGTGCACACGCATTCGGCACGCCTGCGCGCAAGCAACCCGAAAGCGTGAAAGTCGCGTATCAGGGGCTTCCCTAGCAGACAAGAAGCACGAATCCGTCCGGTCGCGCGCTTGACTTATGCACAAAAACCGTGTTGCGGCGCAGCTAGCCCGGCTTTGGGACGCCCGCGGCGCTTCAAAATCGCTAGCGCTCGTAAGTCGTTGATTTTTCTAGGTTCGGCGAACGGAAAAAATCCGGCACGGCCCAGCCAAGCCCTTGATTTTTCGGGCCCTTCCGGGCACGGAGACGGGCAGTATCAACAAAGTTATCCACAGGAGCGAAGGGGTGGAGGCAAAGTGCAGTGGAATCAACGACTTACTCGGGTTTTCGCGAGTCGGTCTTAAGCATGCCGCCTAAGCGCCCCTACCGATGAGTTGCGTCACGCACGTCATCGTTGCCACGCCCGCGCACAGCGCGCTCGGCGAACCCTTGAGCTACCGCAGTGAGTTGCCACTCGCGCCCGGAACCTTGCTGCGCGTTCCCCTGGGCCAGCGCGAAGTGTGCGGTGTCGCGTGGGAGGCGCCCGCGGAGCCGGACAGTCCCACTCCGGAGCAGCTCAAGCCCGTGCTCGGGCCGCTGGAAGGCCTGCCGCCCCTCTCCGCTGCCTGGCGGCAGCTCGTCGGTTTCGCCGCGGGCTACTACCAGCGCAGCCTGGGCGAGGTGGCGCTGGCGGCCCTGCCGCCCCAGTTGCGTGCGCTGGACGCAACGCAGCTCGCCCGACGCCTCGCCCGCGCGGCCCCACCCGCGCCGGACGCGGCGCCTGCCGCGCGGCCGCAGCTCACGGCCGACCAGCAGCAGGCCCTGCAAGCCATGGCCGGCGACGCCGGCCCTTTCCTCCTGTTCGGCGCGACCGGCAGCGGCAAGACGGAGGTCTACCTGCGTGCGGTCGAAGCCCTGCTGGAGCGCGACGCGGAAGCGCAGGCGCTGGTGCTCGTGCCCGAGATCAACCTCACGCCGCAGCTGCAGGCGCGCTTCGAGGAGCGCTTCGGGGCCGCCGCGGTGGTGTCGCTGCACAGCGGCATGACCAACCCGCAGCGGCTGCGCAGCTGGATCGCGGCGCACCTCGGGCGCGCGCGCATCGTGCTCGGCACGCGCATGGCGATCTTCGCTTCCCTGCCCCGGCTGGGCCTCATCGTCGTCGACGAGGAGCACGACCCGAGCTACAAGCAGCAGGAAGGCGCCCGCTATTCCGCGCGCGACCTCGCCGTGTACCGCGGCCGCCTGGAAGGCGCGAAGGTGATCCTGGGCTCCGCCACGCCTTCGCTGGAAAGCTGGCAGGCCTGCGACCGCGGCCGCTACCGCTGCCTCGAGATGCCGACGCGTGTCGGCGCGGGCTCGCTGCCGGCCGTGCGCATCGTCAACATGAACCACCAGCCGCGCGGCACGCTGTTCTCGCCGCCTCTGCTCGCGGCGATCGGGCAGCGCGTCGCCCGCGGCGAGCAGTCGCTGGTGTTCCTGAACCGCCGCGGCTACGCGCCCGTGCTCGCCTGCACGGCCTGCGACTGGCGCAGCGAATGCAGCCACTGCAGCGCCTACCGCGTGTTCCACAAGATCGACCGCACCCTGCGCTGCCACCACTGCGGCTACACCGAACGGGTCCCGCGCGCCTGCCCGAAGTGCGGCAACGTCGACATCGCCCCGCTCGGGCGCGGCACGGAGCGGCTGGAGGAGCAGCTCGCCGAACTGCTCGCGGACACGCGGCGCCCGGACGGTGGGCCCGTGCGCATCGCGCGCATGGATGCGGACAGCACGCGCCACAAGGGCGCGCTGGAGGAGCAGCTCGCCCAGGTGCACGCGGGCGAGGTCGACGTGCTCGTGGGCACGCAGATGGTGACCAAGGGCCACGACTTCCGCCGCATCACGCTGGTGGCGGCCGTGAACCCGGACGCGGCGCTCTTCTCCAGCGATTTCCGCGCGCCCGAGCGGCTGTTCAGCCTGCTGGAGCAAGCCGCGGGGCGCGCCGGCCGCGATGCCGCGCACGCGGACGCGAGCGAGATGTGGGTGCAGACCTGGAACCCCGAGCATCCGCTGTTCACCGCCTTGAAGCGCCACGATTTCCCGGCGTTCGCCGAGCAGCAGCTGAAGGAACGCCAGCAGGCGGCGATGCCGCCCTTCGCCTACCAGGCGCTGCTGCGGGCCGAGGCGCGCACGCAGGAAGTCGCGCAAGCCTTCCTGCAGGCCGCGGCGTCCGCGAGCGAAGCCCTGACCGGCAGCGACCGCGTGGTCGTCTATGCGCCGGTGCCGATGACGGTGCAGCGCGTGGCGAACGTGGAGCGCGCGCAGCTGCTGCTGGAAAGCGGGTCACGGCCCGCGCTGCAGGCCTTCCTGGCGGACTGGCAGCCGGTGCTGCACGGGCTGCGGATGAAGGGCTTGATCCGGTGGGCGGTGGATGTGGATCCGTTGGCGATTTGAGGCCGATCGGTGGGGTTCGCGGCGCTCACCTGCCGCCGCTGGCGCGGCGCCACCCTACGAACACCGGCGCCGCCTTCTCCGTGGGGGTGGCGCGGCAACGCCGCGCCTGTAGGGTGGCGCGGCGAAGCCGCGGACGGTGAGCGTCAGCGAACCCCACCGTTCTTGATCTGCAACGCCTTGTCGTACAGCTCGTTCTTCGACCCCCCCGTGATCTCCGCCGCCAGCTTGACCGCCGTCTTCAGCGGCAGCTCCGCCAGCAGCAGTCCCAGCACCCGCTGAGCCTCGGCATCGTCCTGCACCCGCGCTTCCGGATGCAGCACGAGGGCGAACTCGCCCCGGCTGCGCTGCGGCGAGGCCTGCACCCACGCCGGCAGCTCCGCGCACGCCAGCGACGCGATCTCCTCGAACTGCTTGGTGAGCTCGCGCCCGACCGTGATCCCGCGCGCACCCAGCGCGGCGAGCGTGTCCGCAAGCGCAGCAATGCGGTGCGGCGCCTCCAGCAGGACCACGGCCCGCGCCTCCTGCCTCAGCGCTTCCACCGCCTGCTGGCGCTCGCCGGCCTTCGCCGGCAGGAAGCCGAAGAACACGAACGCACTGTCCTCCTGCTGTGCCGGCACCGCCGACAGCAGCGTGGTGACGCTGCTGGGCCCGGGCAGCGGCACCACCGGCAGCCCCGCCGCGCGCACGGCGGCGACCACCCGCGCGCCGGGGTCGCTCACGCCCGGCGTGCCCGCATCGCTCGCATACGCCACGCGCTGGCCCTGCTGCAGCCGCGCGACCACCTGCTGCGCGCCTTCGGCTTCGTTGTGCCGGTGCACGCTGAGCCAGGCCCCTTTCTCGATGCCGTAGGCGCGCAGCAGGGCCTGCGTGTGGCGCGTGTCCTCGCACGCGACGGCGTCCACCAATTGCAGGACGTGCAAGGCCCGCAGGCTGACATCCGCCAGGTTGCCGATCGGCGTGGCGACGATATAAAGGGCGCCCGGCGGATAGTGCTGCGCACCGGCCGCCTCGCGTGCGGCCGCCAGTGCGGCGGCGAAGGAAGCGCTCAAGGGGACTCCTGCAATGGCGACCACGAAGCAGCAAGGCGACGCGGCGGAAGACCGCGCTCTCGCGCACCTGCTCGCGCGCGGCCTGCGGCTGGTCGCACGCAATTATCGGACGCCCGGGCGCGGAGGCGGCGAAATCGACCTCATCGTGCGCGACACCGACGGCACGCTGGTCTTCGTGGAGGTGCGCAAGCGCAGCGGCAGCGCCTTCGGCGGCGCGGCGGCCAGCATCGGATGGCGCAAGCGCAGGCGCATCGTGTTCGCGGCGCGGCACTACCTCATGCGGCTGCCTTCACCGCCGCCATGCCGCTTCGACGTCATCAGCATGGAAGGCGGCAGCATCCAGTGGATGCGTGCCGCCTTCGATGCTGGCTGAGGCTGCGCCCGCAGGACGAGCCCCAGCAAGGACGCGTGATCAGCCGCGGTCGCGCTTCGGCGCCATCACGGGAGCGGGCTGCTCCACGGGGGCCGGGGCGGCGCCCATGGACTGGCGCTCTTCGACGATGGGGGCCTGCGCCACTTGGGCCGGCTGCTCCACGACGGCGACTTCGCGCACCGTGGTGACCTGGGCGGTCTGCACCTGGTCGATCAGGCCGGGCACGCCGGTCTCACCCATGGAGGTGAGGTGCGAGCTCTGCTGGCCGGCGCCCAGCGCGGGGTTGGACACGAACGGGTTCGGGGGAACACCCTGAGCCACGGCGACACCGATCACGGCGACAGCGGAAGCACCGGCAACCAGACCGGCAATTTTTTTCAGAACAGCCATTGCAACTTCTCCTAGAACTTGATTTGTGGGAACTCAGAACCTGCGGGCTTGATTGGTTAGCCAGCAAGCGCAAGATTAATGAGCCACAGCGGCGGCGAAGTCAGTTCCGCGCGTGAGCTCGTGTCGGGTCGCGTCCGCCAGCGCGTCGGTCATTCCTTCCCGCATTCGTCCGATAGGGACTACACCTGCCGCGCCACGCGAAACATTGGGACAAAACGGGTAACCGCATGTTCACCGTTGGCTCATGCAGCAGACATTTTTCACGCGGAGGCAGGGGGGTATCATGGAGGGGCCATGCTCGAGCAACGCATACAGCAGAACTTCATCGACAGCGCCGACCTGAAGTACCAGGCGGCGCAGATCCTCAGCAAGCCCATCGCGCAGGCCGTGCAGGCAGTGCTTGCCTGCGTCACGAGCGGTGGCAAGGTGCTCGCGTGCGGCAACGGCGGGTCCGCCGCCGATGCGCAGCACTTCTCCGCCGAATTCGTGGGCCGTTTCGAACGCGAGCGTCCCGAGCTCGGCGCGATCGCGCTCACCACGGACAGTTCCATCCTCACCGCGGTGGCGAACGACTACGACTACGAGCGTGTCTTCTCCAAGCAGGTGCGCGCGCTGGGACAGCCCGGCGACGTGCTGCTCGCGCTCTCCACCAGCGGCAACTCGGCGAACGTGCTCGCGGCCATCGAGGCCGCGCACGAGCGCGAGATGACGGTGGTCGCGCTCACCGGCCGCGGCGGCGGCAAGATGAACGGCGTGCTGCGCGAAACCGACGTGCACATCTGCGTGCCGCACGAGCGCACCGCGCGCATCCAGGAAGTCCACATCCTCGCGCTGCACTGCATCTGCGACGGCGTGGACGCGCAGCTCCTCGGAGACCCGGACCCTCCCGCATGACCCGCAAGACCTTCTCCCTTCCCGTTGCCTCGCTCGCCGCGGCGCTGCTCGCGAGCACGCTGGCGGGCTGCGCGCCGCTGGTGATCGGCGGCGCGGCCGCCGGTGCCGCGATCATGATGAACGACCGCCGCAGCTCCGGCGCGCAGATCGACGACGAGACGATCGAGATGCGCGCGGGCTCGCGCCTGACCGAAGCGTTCGGCGAACGCGCGCACGTGAACGTGGCGAGCTACAACCGGCAGGTGCTGCTCACGGGCGAGGTGCCGAGCGAAGCCGCGAAGCAGCAGGCGGAGCAGATCGTGTCGCGCGTCGATACGGTGCGCTCGGTGGTGAACGAGCTGGCGGTGATGCCGCCGACCTCGCTCACGCAACGCAGCAGCGACGTGTTCGTCACGGGCAAGGTGCGCGCCTCCTTCGTCGACGCCGCCGACCTGCAGGCGCAGGCCTTCCGCGTGGTCACCGAGCGCGGCACCGTGTACTTGATGGGGCGCGTGACGCCGCGCGAAGCCGAGCGCGGCACGAACATCGCGCGCCAGATCCCCGGCGTGCAGCGCGTCGTGCGCATCTTCGAGATCATGTCCCCGGAGGAACTGCGGCAGGCCGGCGTGTCGGTGCCGGGCGGCAGCACCGCGGCGCCGGCGACGGTGGCGCCGACGCCGGCCCCCGCGCCAGCGCGCCCGGTGGATCCCGCCTCCGAGATCCCGCCCGCGGGCGGTGGGGCGATCGCGACGCCGGTGCGATAACCGTCATCCCCGCGCAGGCGGGGACCCAGGAAGAAAGCCCCGCAACGCGGGGCTTTCTTCTTGTTCTTCACAGGATTGCGCGGACATCGAAGACTTCGGAACGCAGAGGTCGCAGAGGTGACGCAGAGATCGCAGAGAAGACCTTCCCCAATATCCTGGCTGTTCTCTGCGACCTCTGCGTGACCTCTGCGACCTCTGCGTTCTCCTGCTTGCGCCCCCACGGAGGTCGGGGGGCGCGCGATCAGCGCAAGCGCCGGATCAGGCTCGACGTGTCCCAGCGGTTCCCGCCCATCGCCTGGATGTCCGCATAGAACTGGTCCACCAGCGCCGTCACCGGCAGGCGGGCGCCGTTGCGCTTGGCTTCGTCGAGCACCAGGCCCAGGTCCTTGCGCATCCAGTCCACCGCGAAGCCGAACTCGAACTTGTCGGCGATCATGGTCTTGCCGCGGTTGTCCATCTGCCAGCTCTGGGCCGCGCCCTTGCCGATCACCTCGAGCACCTGCTCCATGTCCAGGCCGGCCTTCAGGCCGAAGGAGATGGCTTCGGAGAGGCCCTGCACCAGGCCGGCGATCGCCACCTGGTTCGCCATCTTCGCCAGCTGCCCGGCGCCGCTCGCGCCCAGCAGCGTGAAGGCGCGCGCGAAAGCCATGGCGACGGGCTTCGCGGCGTCGAAGGCCGCCTGCTCGCCGCCGCACATCACCGTCAGCATGCCGTTCTGCGCACCCGCCTGCCCGCCCGACACCGGGGCGTCGACGAACTGCAGGCCGCGCTTCTGCGCTTCGGCCGAGAGCTCGCGCGCGACGTTCGCCGAGGCGGTCGTGTGGTCCACGAAGATCGCGCCGGCCTTCATGCCGGCGAACGCGCCCTGCTCGCCCAGCACCACGGAGCGCAGGTCGTCGTCGTTGCCGACGCAGCAGAACACCAGGTCGCAGTCCGCCACCGCCTCGCGCGGCGTCGGCGCGGCGGCGCCGGTGAACTCCTTGCACCAGGCCAGGCGCTTCTCCGCGCTGCGGTTGTAGACCGTGACCCGATGGCCCGCCAGCGCCAGGTGGCCAGCCATGGGAAAGCCCATCACGCCCAGGCCGAGGAAGGCGACCTTGCGCGAGGGAACGGATTCGTAGGTACGGGGGTTGGTGCTTGCCATGCGCGGCACTTTAGCAGCGCAGGAAGCCGGACATCCGAACGCAAAGGGCGCAAAAACTACGCAAAGGACGCAAAAGAGCCAAGGAAAACTTCAAGGGTTTCCCTTTTGCGTCCTTTGCGAATCCTTTGCGCCCTTTGCGTTCGGATGTCCGCTCTCGTCTTCAGACGATCGCCAGGTGCTCCGTGCCCGCCGCCAGGTCCTGCGTCTTCGCGCGCTGGCTGTTCAGCTTGATCTGCAGGCGCAGGTCGTTGACGGAGTCGGCGTTGCGCAGGGCGTCTTCGTAGCTGATGACGTTGTTCTCGTACATGTCGAACAGCGCCTGGTCGAAGGTCTGCATGCCCAGGTTGCGGCTCTTCTTCATGATCTCCTTGATCTCGGAGATCTCGCCCTTGAAGATCAGGTCGGAGATCAGCGGGGAGTTCAGCATGATCTCCACCGCCGCCCCGCGGCCCTTGCCGTCCTGCTTGGGCACCAGGCGCTGCGACACGAAGGCCTTGAGGTTCAGCGACAGGTCCATCAGCAGCTGCGGACGGCGCTCTTCCGGGAAGAAGTTGATCACGCGGTCCAGCGCCTGGTTGGCGCTGTTGGCGTGCAGCGTGGCCATGCACAGGTGGCCCGTCTCGGCGAACGCGATCGCGTGTTCCATCGTTTCGCGGTCGCGGATCTCGCCCATCAGGATCACGTCGGGCGCCTGGCGCAGCGTGTTCTTCAGCGCCGCCTCCCAGCTGTCGGTGTCCAGCCCCACCTCGCGCTGCGTCACCACGCAGTTCTTGTGCGGGTGCACGAATTCGACCGGGTCCTCGATGGTGATGATGTGGCCGTAGCTCTGCTCGTTGCGCCAGTCGATCATGGCCGCGAGCGTCGTCGACTTGCCGGAGCCCGTGGCGCCCACCAGCACGACGAGGCCGCGCTTGGACATCACCACTTCCTTGAGCACCTGCGGCACGCCCAGGCCGTCGATGGTCGGCAGGATCTGCGGGATCACCCGCAGCACCATGCCCACCTTGGCCTGCTGCACGAAGGCGTTCACGCGGAAGCGGCCCACGCCCGGGGGCGAGATCGCGAAGTTGCACTCCTTGGTGCGCTCGAACTCCGCGGCCTGCTTGTCGTTCATGATCGACCGCGCCAGCGCCAGCGTGTGCGCGCCGTTCAGGGGCTGCGGCGAGACCTTGGTCACCTTGCCGTCCACCTTGATCGCGGGCGGGAAGTCGGCCGTGATGAACAGGTCGGAGCCGTTGCGGCCCACCATCAGCTTCAGCAGGTCGTTGATGAATTTCGATGCCTGATCGCGTTCCATGGCGCGCGCTCCTTAACCGGGGAAGTTCTCGGGGATCTTGGCTTTGGCGCGCGCCTCGGCCGGGCTGATCATGTTGCGCTTCACCAGGTCCGTGAGGTTCTGGTCCAGCGTCTGCATGCCCACGCTGTTGCCGGTCTGGATGGCGGAGTACATCTGCGCCACCTTCGCCTCGCGGATCAGGTTCCGGATGGCGGAGGTGCCGATCATGATCTCGTGCGCCGCCACGCGGCCGCTGCCGTCCTTGGTCTTGCACAGCGTCTGCGAGATCACGGCCTGCAGCGATTCCGACAGCATCGCGCGGACCATTTCCTTTTCTTCGGCGGGGAACACGTCGATGATCCGGTCGATGGTCTTGGCGGCGGACGAGGTGTGCAGCGTGCCGAACACCAGGTGGCCCGTTTCCGCGGCGGTCATCGCCAGGCGGATCGTTTCCAGGTCACGCATTTCGCCCACGAGAATGCAGTCCGGGTCCTCCCGCAGCGCGGAGCGCAGCGCGTTGGAGAAGGACAGCGTCATCGGGCCCACTTCGCGCTGGTTCACCAGGCACTTCTTGGACTCGTGCACGAATTCGATCGGGTCTTCCACCGTCAGGATGTGGCCGTACTCGGTCTCGTTCAGGTGGTTGATCATCGCCGCCAGCGTGGTCGACTTGCCCGAGCCCGTCGGGCCCGTCACCAGCACCATGCCGCGCGGCTTGAGCGCGAGGTCGCCGAAGATCTTGGGCGCGTTCAGCTGCTCCAGCGTGAGGATCTTGGAAGGAATCGTCCGGAACACGGCGCCGGCGCCGCGGTTCTGGTTGAAGGCGTTCACGCGGAAGCGGGCCAGCCCCTCGATCTCGAAGGAGAAGTCGCACTCCAGGAACTCTTCGTACTGCTTGCGCTGGCTGTCGTTCATGATGTCGTACACCATGGCATGCACCTGCTTGTGGTCCATGGGGTCGACGTTGATGCGGCGCACGTCGCCGTGCACGCGGATCATGGGCGGCAGGCCGGCCGAAAGGTGCAGGTCCGACGCCTTGTTCTTGACGCTGAATGCCAGCAGCTGGGTAATATCCACGAATCCCTCTTCCTTGTGGTCCTTCCCCGGGCGGCGCCCCGCGCGCACCTGGGCCGGCCCATTATGACGACGATTGCTTTGAACCTCCAGAGCGTGCACGAGCGGATCGCGAGGGCCTGCGCGGCCGCCGGACGCGACGTGAACGAAGTCACGCTGCTGCCTGTCTCCAAGACGTTCGGACCCGACGCCGTGCAGGCGGCGTACAACGCGGGCGAACGCGCCTTCGGCGAGAACTACATCCAGGAAGCCGTCGAGAAGCAGGCGCTGCTCGCGGCCCTGCCCATCGCGTGGCATTGCATCGGCCCGATCCAGAGCAACAAGACGCGGCTCGTGGCCGCGCACTTCGCCTGGGCGCAGAGCGTGGACCGCCTGAAGATCGCGCAGCGCCTCTCGGAGCAGCGGCCCGGCAGCCTGCCGCCGCTGCAGGTGTGCATCCAGGTCAACATCGATGGCGGCCCGAGCAAGTCGGGCGTCGCGCCGGGCGAGGCGCTCGCGCTCGCGCGCCACGTCGCCGAGCTGCCACGGCTCGCGCTGCGCGGGATCATGACGATCCCCGAACCGGCCGGGGACTTCGATGCGCAGGTGGCGGTGCACCGCCGCGCGCGTGCGCTCTACGACGAACTGCGCGCCGCCGGGCTGCCGCTGGACACGCTCTCGATGGGCATGACGGCCGACCTCGAGGCGGCCATCCACGCGGGCAGCACGATGGTGCGGGTGGGGACGGCGATCTTCGGGACGCGTCCGCCCAGGGACTGATTACTTCCTCGCCTGCGGCATCGGCTTCACCGCCCCGCAATCGGCCTTCAGCCACTTGCCGCTGCCTTCCATGGTCATGGTCTCCGGCTTGCGGTCGACCACGGTCTTGAGCGTCATGCGGCTCGTGTAGCTCTCGGGCGTGAAGCTCGCCTCGCCCTCGCCGCTCGAGGGCGGGTTGCTGCAGGTGAAGGCGAAGCGCATCTTGCCGCCGCTGCGCTCGTTGCGGGTGGTCTTGCAGCCGTTCTCCATGGGGATGTCGTTGCGCTCGACCTGCTCCTTCGTGAGGCACATCTGCACGACCATCCCGCCGCCCGCGTCCGGCATCATCTTCACGCCCTGCGCGGCCATCGCGGCCTGCATCTGCTTGCGCTGCTCGGGCGACATCTGCGCCATCTGCTTCTGCAGTTCGGCCATCGCCTGGTCCATCTGGCCGCCGCTGCTCTTGTTGTTCATTTCCCACAGGCCGGGCTTCATGGTCTGGGCGCCCGCGGGCAGGGCCAGCGCCAGGACGGCCGCCGCGGCGTAAAGCTTCTTGTGCATGGTTCTCCTCCGGATGGAAAGCGCGGATTCTGCCGACGCGTGCAGCCGCTGCCTATCACCCGGACGGGCCGCGACCGTGATCAGTTGCGCAAAGGCAGCCGCGTCGTGTCCTTCACCTCCTCCATGACGGCATAGGTGCGCGTCTCGCGCACCCCGGGCAACTGCCACAGCACCGTGCCCGCGAAGTCGCGATAGGCCTGCATGTCGGCCATGCGGGTCTTCAGCAGGTAGTCGAAGCCGCCGGCGACCATGTGGCACTCGAGGATCTGCGGATGCACCTGCACGGCCGCCTTGAAGGCGTCGAAGACGTTGGGCGTGGTCCGGTCCAGGAGCACCTCGACGAACACCAGCATGCCCAGGCCCAGCTTCACGGGATCGAGCCGGGCTTCGTAACCGACGACGTAGCCCTCGCGCGTGAGGCGCTGCACGCGCGCGAGGACGGCGGTCGGCGACAGGGCCACGGCTTCGGCGAGCTTGAGGTTGGAGATGCGGCCGTCCGCCTGCAGGACCTCCAGGATCTTGAGGTCGATGCGATCCAGATCGGCAGCGATTGAGTCCATGCGTCGAATTTCCTTCGGTGATTCTGGCGAAATTTAGCGGAACATTCGTCGCACTACCAGCGACGATGGAGGCAATCCACACTTGCAGACATGAGCCCCGAACACCAGCGCCTGCCCTCGCCCTACCGGCCCGAAGCGGCCATCGTCGCCGACCGCCTCGAGACCTTGCAGGGCTCGCTCGACTGGGACGCGGCCGCGCGCGACGCCGCGCCCTGGGTGGAAGCGGTGCGCCGGCATCCGCCGCCGTTCTGGGCGATGGAGAGCCTGCTCAAGGAGTACCCCATCTCCAGCGCCGAAGGCCTCGCGCTGATGCGACTGGCGGAGGCGCTGCTGCGCGTGCCCGACGCGGAGACCGCGATCGCGCTGACCGCCGACCAGCTCTCGCGCGCGGACTTCGCCGGCTCCGCCGACAGCGCGCTCGCGCGCCTCTCGCACAGCGCCATCACGCTCTCCAAGCGCTTCCTGCCGGGAGACGGCGCGCAGCCCGAAGGCGGCCTCTTCGCGCGGCTCGGCGCGCGGACCGTGGTGGCGGCGACCCTGCGCGCCGTGCAGCTCCTGGGCCGCCAGTTCGTGCTGGGACAGGACATCGGCGAAGCGATGGACGAAGCACGCGAGGCGCGCCGGCGCCAGCCGCAGCTGCGCTTCTCCTACGACATGCTCGGCGAAGGCGCGCGCACGGCGGAGGACGCCCGGCGCTACTTCGCGCACTACGAGCAGGCGATCGCCGCCATCGCCGCCGCGGCGGATCCGTCCGCGCCGCTGCCGCGCAACGACGGCATCTCGATCAAGCTGAGTGCCCTGCACCCGCGCTACGAGGCCCTGCAGCGCGAGCGCGTGCTGCAGGAGCTGGTGCCGCGCGTCGCGCGTCTGTGCGAGCAGGCCGCGCGCGCGAACATCAACCTCACCATCGACGCGGAAGAAGTAGACCGGCTGGAACTGTCGCTGGACGTGTTCGAAGCGCTCGCCGCGCACGTGGCCGCGACGCATCCGCAATGGCAAGGCTTCGGCCTCGCGCTGCAGGCCTACCAGACGCGCGCGCTGGAGCTGATCGCGGAAGTCGCGGCCATCGGGCGCCGCCACGGAATCCGGCTCATGTGCCGCCTGGTGAAAGGCGCGTACTGGGACGCGGAGATCAAGCGGGCGCAGGAGCTCGGGCTCGCGCACTATCCGGTGTACACGCACAAGCACCACACCGACATCTCGTACCTCGCCTGCGCCAGGGCGCTGCTGGAAGCGCAGGACGTCATCTTCCCGCAGTTCGCCACGCACAACGCTGGGACGATCGCAGCCATCGTGCAGATGGCGCGCAGGAACGGCGCCCCCTTCGAACTCCAGCGCCTGCACGGCATGGGCGAAGGTATCTACCGCGAGGTGCTGAAAGACGGCAGCCTCGCGTGCCGTGTCTACGCTCCGGTGGGACAGCACCGCGACCTGCTCGCCTACCTCGTGCGGCGGCTGCTCGAGAACGGCGCCAACTCCTCTTTCGTGCACCAGCTCGCCGACGAATCCGTGGGTCTGGACCAGCTGCTGGAGTCGCCGCTGCACCTCGCGCCCGAGCCTTCGCTGCCGCTGCCGCCCGACCTCTATGGCCCTCGACGCCGCAACAGCCACGGCCTCGACCTCGCCGTGCCCGCGGTGCGCGCGCAGCTGGAACAGGCCTTCGCCGCAGCGAGCGTCCCGGCCATTCCCGGGTCCGCGCCGGAAGACGTGGTGCCCGCGGTCGACCGCGCCGTCGCCGCCTGGCCGGCATGGGAGCGGCGCAGCGCCGAAGACCGCGCGCTCATCCTGCGCCACGCCGCCGACGCCATGGAAGGCGAGCTGCCGCGCCTGTGCGCGCTGCTGGTGAAGGAAGGCTTCAAGTGCTGGGGCGACGCGGTGGCCGAGGTGCGCGAGGCAGTGGACTTCCTGCGCTTCTATGCGAACGAGGCGGAGCGCATCCTGCAGCCCGCCACGCTGCCGGGACCCACCGGCGAGAGCAACGTGCTGCGCCTCACCGGCCGGGGCACCTGGGCCTGCATCAGCCCCTGGAACTTCCCGCTCGCGATCTTCACCGGGCAAGTCGCGGCGGCGCTGGTCACCGGCAATTGCGTCATCGCGAAGCCGGCCGAACAGACGCCGGGCATCGCGGCCGAAGCGGTGCGGCTGCTGCACGCGGCAGGCGTGCCGCACCCGGTGCTGCAACTGCTGCACGGTGCCGGCGAAACCGTGGGCGCCGCGCTGGTCGCGGAGCCGCGCATCGCCGGCGTCGTGTTCACCGGCTCGACGCAGGTCGCCAAGATCATCCAGCGGACGCTGGCGGCCAAGGACGGGCCCATCGTCCCGCTGATCGCGGAGACTGGAGGCATCAATGCGATGCTGGTGGATTCGACGGCGCTGCCCGAGCAGGTGGTCGACGCCGTCGTGCAGAGCGCCTTCCGCTCGGCGGGCCAGCGCTGCTCGGCGCTGCGCCTGCTGGTCGTGCACGAGGCGATCGCGGACGGGGTGATCCGCATGCTGCAAGGTGCCGCGGGCGAGCTGGTGGCAGGCGACCCTTCGCAGTGGCGGACCGACGTCGGCCCGGTGATCGACGGCGAGGCGTTCGCGAACCTGCAGCGCCACGTGCGGCGACTCCAGGCGGAAGCGAAGCCGCTGCTGCCCGAATCGGAGCCCGACGAAGCGACGCGCCTGCTGCCGCCGCAAGCCTTCGAGGTCGCGGCGGTCGAGCAGGTCAGGCACGAGATCTTCGGGCCGGTGCTGCACGTCGCGCGCTGGAGCGGCGACCCGCAGGCGGTGATCCACGCGATCAACCGCATCGGCTACGGCCTCACGCTGGGCATCCAGACCCGCATCGACAGCCGGGCGGAGGCGCTGGCGCGCGAGGCGCGCATCGGCAACGTCTACGTCAACCGCAACATGATCGGCGCGGTCGTCGGCGTGCAGCCCTTCGGCGGGGAAGGCATGTCAGGCACCGGGCCCAAGGCCGGCGGTCCGAACTACCTGGCGCGCTTCTGTGCCGAGCAGACCGTGACGATCAACACCGCTGCCGCTGGCGGCAACGTGGCGCTCCTGGCCTGATCAGATGGTCGTGAGCTTCAGAAGGTTGCGCGACAGGCGCTCCTTCTGCGGGTCGCCCAGCAGTTCGTTGGCGCTCGGCAGCTTGCCGTCGTAGGCGCCCAGCACTTCCTGCAGGGCGGACAGCGTGCGCTTCAGCTCGTCGGCGTTCTCGCGCTTCGCGAGGTCCGCCTGCACGTCCTCCAGCGCGCGGAACAGCAGCGCGCGGGTGTTGCCGCGGATGACGAGGTTGCCGTCGCATTGCCAGATGGCCTTGTGCATGTATTTCATGGAGCATCTCCCTGGTATGCGAAGAAGGATGCGCCACGCACGGGGCCTGGCCTGTGGGCTCGCGAAGGGTTCGGGTGACCGGCGTGTTCTTCCCGCCACGTCAGTGCGAAGCACAGCCTTGGGCGTCGAAGCGGCGGCAATGCGGTGTCGGACGCCACCGCACTGGCCGCCTGATCAGTGCGCTCCCGCCGCGGCTTCGCCCGCGCCGGCGCCGGCTTTCTGCGGATGGGTCAGCCACACCAGCGGGATCAGCAGCAGGAACAGCGCCGCGGACATGTAGAACACGTCGTTGGCGGCCAGCATGAAGGCTTGCTGGTTCACCATCTGGTTCACCTGCGCCAGCGCCTGCTCCTGCGTGAGGCCGCTGGCGACGAGGCCGGACAAGGTCATCTGGGCCGCCGCGCTCCCGTTGGAGACGGACTCCGCCAGCTGCGCGTGGTGCAGGGCCGCGCGGCTTTCCCACAGCGTGGTGAAGATCGAGGTGCCCATCGCGCCCGCGGTGATGCGCACGAAGTTGCTCAGGCCCGAGGCCGCGGGAATGCGGTCCGGCGTGAGCCCCGACAGCGTGATCGTGGTGAGCGGGATGAAGAAGAACGCCATCGCGATCCCCTGGATCACCGTCGGCACCAGGATGGTTGCGAAGTCGGCCTGCGTGTTGAAGCGCGAACGCATCCACAGCACCAGCGCGAACACCACGAACGCGAAGGTGGCGTACTTGCGCGGGTCGACCTTGCCCAGGGTCTTGCCGACGAAGGGCGACAGCACCAGCGCCATCAGTCCCACGGGCGCCATCACCATGCCGGCCTCCGTCGCCGTGTACCCCATGAACTGCTGCAGCCACAGGGGCAGGATCACGACGTTGCCGAAGAAGAGGCCGTAGGCCACCGAGATGGCGATGGTGCCGCCCCAGAAGTTGCGCCGCGCGAACAGGCGCAGGTCGACCACCGGGTGTTCCTCGGTGAGCTCCCACGCGAGGAAGAACGCGAAGCCGATCGCGGCGGCGACGGCGAGGCCCACGATCAGGGGCGAGGAGAACCAGTCGTATTCCTTGCCCAGGTCCAGCATCACCTGCAGGCAGCCGATCCACAGCACCAGCACCGCGAGGCCCACCTTGTCGATGGGGAGCTGCCGCGTCGGGCTCTCGCGCTTGCGGTAGATCGCGAACGAGGCGAAGGCCGCGGCGATGCCCACGGGGATGTTGATGTAGAAGATCCAGGACCACGCGATGTTGTCCGTGATCCAGCCGCCCAGCAGCGGCCCCATCACGGGCGCGACGAGCGTCGTCATCGACCACATCGCCATGGCGAGTCCCGCCTGCGCGCGCGGGTAGCTGGCGAGCAGCAGGGTCTGCGACAGCGGGATCATCGGCCCCGCCACGAAACCCTGCAGCGCGCGGAAGGCGATCAGCGCCGTCATGTTCGGCGCGAGGCCGCACAGCCAGGACGCGATCACGAACAGCACCACGCTGGCGACGAACAGGCGCACCTGGCCGACGCGCTGCGACAGCCAGCCGGTGAGCGGCACCGCGATGGCGTTCGCCACCGCGAAGCTGGTGATGACCCAGGTGCCCTGGTTGGGGCTCACGCCGAGGTCGCCGGCGATGGCCGGCAGCGAGACGTTGGCGATCGAGGTGTCCAGCACGTTCATGAACGTGGCGGCGGACAGCGCGATCGTGCCCCACACCCGCGCGGAGCCTTCCAGCGGCGGGTGCGGGAGCGGTGCTTGGGCGTTGGCCATGCGCGCGATCAGTGCCGCGAGGACGCCATCGCGCCGTGGGCGCGCAGGTTGGCGGCCCCGCTGTTCATCGCGATGACGCGGCGCACTTCGGCGTCGGCGCCATCGTCCTGGGTCTCGAAGACCTGCGTCTGGGCGATCGCGGAAGCGCGCGGGGCGTCCGCGAGGGTCTTGCCTTCCTGCCGGCTGATGTCGACGGTGGCCTCCATGGAGAGACCGACGCGCAGCGGGTGCTCCTTGAGTTGCTGCGCATCCAGCGCCACGCGCACCGGCACGCGCTGCACGACCTTGATCCAGTTGCCCGTGGCGTTCTGCGCCGGCAGCAGCGAGAACGCCGCGCCCGTGCCGACGCCCAGGCCGGCGACGGTGCCCTTGTATTCCACGCGCTTGCCGTAGATGTCGGCGGTCAGCGTCACGGGTTGGCCGAGGCGGATCTTGCGCAGCTGCACTTCCTTGAAGTTCGCATCCACCCACACCTGGTTCAGCGGGATGATGGACAGCAGCGGCGCGCCCGCCTGGATGCGCTGGCCCAGCTGCACGGTGCGCTTGGCGACGTAGCCGTCGACGGGAGCGACCAGCACGGCGCGCTGGTAGGCGAGCCAGGCTTCGCGCACCTTCGCCGCGGCGGCCTGCACCTGCGGGTGCTGCTCCACGTCGGTGCCGGCGGTCATCGCCTGGTTGCTCGCGAGCTGCTCGCGCGCGCCCACCATCGCGGCCTGCGCCGCCGTGAGGTTGCTGCGCGCGGCACTGAGCTGCGTCTGCGCGTGGTTCAGTTCCTCGCGCGAGACGGCGCCGTTGCCCACCAGCGAGGCGCGCCGGTTGTAGTCGTCGCTGGCGCGCGTCACCTCGGACTGCGCCTTGGCGACGTCGGCCTGGCGCAGCGTCACCTGCGCGGCGAGCGAACCGTTGTTCGCGTACAGCGTGCGCACCTGGCGCACCGTCTGGCCCAGGGCGGCCTCGGCCTGCTCCAGCGCCACCTTCGCATCGGCGGGATCGAGCTTCACCAGCGGCTGGCCAGCCTTCACGAAGTCGGTGTCGTCCGCGTGGATGGACATCACCGTGCCGCCGACTTGCGGCGTGATCTGGATGACGTTGCCCTGCACGTAGGCGTTGTCGGTGCTCTCGTAGTGGCTGGCCACCAGCCACTCCCAGGCGCCCCACGCGACGCCGCCGACCACGACCATCGCGGCCAGCGCCGTCAGGGCCTTGCGGCGCTTGGTGTTGCGGCCCTGCAGCGCGGGGACGGCGGCGGGATGTTGTTGTTCGCTCATGGTGTAGGTCTTCTTTGCGAGGTGTTCAGTGCGCCGCGACGTTCTCGGCGGTGGCGGAATAGCCGCCGCCCAGGGCGCGGTAGAGGGCGACGCGTGCGTCCAGCGCCCGCGCCGCGAGATCCACGCCGAGGCGGCGCTGCGCCAGCACGGCGTTTTCCGCGCTCAGCACGTTCAGGAAGGTGCCGAGGCCGGCGCGGTAGCGCTGCACGGCGATGTCGTAGGCGCCTTCGGCGGCCGCTTCGGCCTGGCGCTGTTCGGCCTGCTGGCGCTCGACGGACTGCACGGCGGCCACGGCATCGCCGGCTTCGTGGAAGGCTTCCAGCACGGCGCCGTTGTAGCTCTCGATCGCCGAGTCGAGGTCGGCGGTGCGGCCCTTCAGGTTGGCGCGCAGGCGGCCGGCGTCGAAGATCGGCAGGCGGATCGCCGGGCCCACGCCCCATTGCGTGCTGCCCAGGTCCAGCAGCTTGCCGAGGCCGAGCGTGGAGAGGCCGAGGAAGGCGGTGAGGTTGACGTTGGGATAGAACTGCGCCTGCGCCGACTTCACGTCCTGCGACGCGGCTTCGACGCGCCAGCGGGCGGCGTTCACGTCGGGGCGGCGGGCGAGCAGGTCGGCGGGAAGCGCGGGCAGCGTCGTTCCGGCGCGCACGGTGCGCAAGGCGGGGAGCTGGCCCACGGCAGGCACGTCCTGCGAAGCGACGAGCGCGGCCAGCGCGTTGCGCGTGGTCTGCGCCTGCTCCTGCAGCGCCTCGATCTGCTGGCGCGCTTCGGGGATCGCACCTTCGCTCTGGCGCTGTTCCAGCGTGGTGTCGAGGCCGGCGCTCACGCGCTGCTGCACCAGCTGCAGTTGCTGCTCGCGCTGCTGCAACGTGCGGCGCGCGACCACGAGCTGTTCCTGCAAGCGGGCGAGCTGGAAGTAGGTGCGCGCCACGTTGCTGGCCAGCACGACGCGCGCAGCCGCAACGTCCGCATCCGCGGCACGCGCGCCGCCCAGGGCCGCCTGCAGCGCCGCTTCGTTTTTGCCGAAGAAGTCGATCTCCCAGTTCGCGTTCGCCTGCAGCGTGCCCGTGTCCTGGATGGAGCCGGCGAGCGGCTTGGGATAGAGGCTGTTCTCGCTGAAGCGCTGGCGCGTGATGTCCAGCGCACCGTTCACCTGCGGGTAGCGGCTCGCATCCGCGGCCTCGGTGGCGGCCTGCGCGCGGCGCAGGCGGGCGCGGGCGACGCCGAGATTGGGGCTGTCGCGCAGCGCCTGTTCGATCAGGCGGTCGAGTTGAGGGTCGCCGAAGTCCTTCCACCAGTCGGCGGCGAGCGGGGCCACTTCGGTGGCGGCGACGCTCGGCACGGGCGGGGTCCGCAGCGTGGCCTCGGGTGCGATGCCCTTCATGTTGGCGCAACCCGCGAGCAGCAGGGCGGCAGCGAGGCCGGCGAGCGGCCGGCCGTGCGATCGTGTGTTCATTCCTGTCCTTGGGTTTCGGCCTGCAGCGCCTGGCCGTTGGCGAGGATGCGGCGCAGCAGGTCCTTGAGCTGCGTCCACTCGGCGACCGTGAGCCCCTGGAGGAAGGCGTTCTGCACGTCGCACAGCACCGCGGGGATCTCCTTGGCGGCCTCGCGGCCCTCGCGCGTGAGCTCGAGGTTCACCACGCGGCGGTCTTCGGAGGAGCGCACGCGCGCGACCAGCCCCTTGGCCTCCAGGCGGTCGAGCGTGCGCGTCATCGCGCCCGCGTCGAGCTTGCATTCGCGCGCCAGCTCCGCCACGGTGGAGGCCTGGCCCATGTGCAGCTTGACCAGCGGCACCCACTGCGCGTTGGTGAGGCCGGCAGGCTCCAGCGCCTTGTCGATCTGCGACGTGGCCAGGCTGAGGATCTGGCGCATCAGATACGCCGCGCTCTCGTCGGGCTGGTAGGTCTCCGGCTTGTAGAAGGTGATGGCGCGGCTGCTTCGGCTCATGAGGGCCCGGATAATACTTGCCTAGGCAAATATTGTCAAGGCTGTGATTGCCCCGGCAGCTTCCTGCCGGGCAAGGTCAGCCGGGCCGGTAACTTTCGCGCAGCTGCCTCTTGAGCACCTTGCCGATGTCGCTGCGGGGCAGTTCGTCCACGTAGCGCAGGTCGACGAGGCGCTGCGTCTTGCCGAGGCGTTCGTTCGCCCAGGTGCGGAGCGCTTCGGCCGCCGGCGCGCCGGCGGACGCGACGACGAAGGCCACCGGCGACTCGCCCCATTCCTCGGAAGGCACGCCGACCACCGCGGCGTCCTGCACGCCGGGATGGCCGCGCAGCACGGCCTCCAGGTCGCTCGGGTAGATGTTGAACCCGCCGCTGATCACCATGTCCTTGCGGCGGTCCATCAGCATGAGGAAGCCGTCCCCGTCGAAGCGCCCGACGTCGCCGGTGCGGATGAAGCGGTTGCCCTGCAGGTCGTACCACTCCGCTTCGCGCGTCTTGCCCGGCTGGTGGTGGTAGCCGGTCATCATCGCGCCCGAGCGGCCGACCACTTCGCCGATCTCGCCGCGCGGCAGTTCGCGGCCGTCCTCGTCGATCAGGCGGATGTCGTGTCCTTCCGCGGGTCGGCCGACCGTGTGCAGCTTCTCCGGGAACTTGTGCGCTTCCAGGATGCAGGTGCCGCCGCCTTCGGTCATCCCGTAGTACTCCACCAGGCCGCCCGGCCAGCGCGCGAGCACGTCCGCCTTGAGCTTCGCGCCGAAGGGCGCGCTGGTGCAGAACTTCATGCGGAAGGACGACAGGTCGTGCCGCGCGAAATCGGGCACGGCCATGAGCCGCTGGTACTGCACGGGCACCAGCATCGCATGCGTGGCACGCACCTCCTGCGCCAGCGCCAGGTAGCGCTGCGGGTCGAAGCGCCCTTCCGTGAGCACCACCGTGCCGCCCTTGGCCAGCGCGGGGAATACCGAGACCAGCGTGGTGTTGGAGCACAAGGAGGTGGCGACCAGGGCGACCGTGTCCGGGCCGTAGCCGTAGTTCTCCCCGCGGGCGACGTGGGCCCAGCGCATCCCGTGCGGCTGCACGATGCCCTTGGGCGTGCCCGTGGTGCCGGAGGAATAGATGATGTTGAAGGGCCACTCCGGCCGGATCGCGACCGGCTGCGGCGCGCCCGCGGCATCGCCGAGCCACGTTTCGAATTCGGCGGTGTCCATGCGGATGCGGGGCACCGGCACGTCGACGGCAGGAACGCTGCCGTCCGCGAAGAAGAGCCGCGCACCGCTGTCCCGAACCATGCCCGCCAGCTGTTCGACGGTCGTGCCGGTGGGCAGCGGCGCGACGGCGAGCCCGGCGCGCAAGCCGCCGAGGAACAACGCCACGTACGGCAGCGAATTCGCGCCGCAGATCGCGATGCTCTCGCGCGGCTGGCAGCCCAGCCCCTGCAGCCGCACCGCGATGCGGTCGGCCAGCGCGTCGAGTTCCGACCAGCTGAGGCAGGCGCCGCCCTGGCGCACCGCGGCGTGGCGGGGCCTGGCCCGTGCGTGCTCGCGCACGAGGTCGGGAATGGTGCGGAACGGCGGCAGGCCCGCGGGGGCCGGGGAAGCTGCGGTGCTCATCGTGTCTCCTTGCGCGCACTGTACGCGAGGGGTCGCCGCAGGGCTGCGTCCGACACGGCCGTGGTGCCGGAGCCGACGCCCCGCTGCGGGCGCGCACGGGAGACTGTCCCCATCCTGATCCCGGAAGGAGAACGAGATGGCATACAGCAGCATCCTGGGCGGCGAAGTGGCGCCGCAGCAGCCGAGCGGCCGCGAAGCCGACCTGCTGGGCCCGAGCGACAACACGGACTCGGGCAGCGACACGATCGGCACCTTCGAGGCGAGCGACGACACGACCGACAGTGGCAAGACGGGCGACCGCGGCGCGGTGGCCGGCGCCGAAGCGGAGATCGGCGGCGACATCCGGCCCGACCGCGTCGTGAACCTCGCCGACGACGAAGGTTTTCCCGAAGCCGACCCCGACGGCATGGAGATGACCGACCTGGACAACGACGACGTGCAGGCCATGGCCGACGAAGACGCGTCGGACCAGGACCGCTGACCCCATGCCCCGCAGCGCCACGCCGGCCGCCGTCGCGCGGCAGGTGCGGACCCTCCTGCGCGACACCTTCGGCCTGTCGCGCCTGCGCCCCGGCCAGTTGGCCGTGATCGACCGCGTGCTGGCGCACCAGCCCACGCTGGCGATCATGCCGACGGGGGCCGGCAAGTCGCTGTGCTACCAGCTGCCCGCCCTGATCCTGGAAGGCCGCACGGTCGTGGTGTCGCCGCTCATCGCGCTGATGAAGGACCAGTGCGAGTCGCTGCGCGAACTGGGCATCGCCGCCGTGCAGATGAACAGCGCGATCGACAGCGAGGAAGCGAAAGCCGCCGAAGCCGCCATGGCCGACGGCAGCGCGCGCATCATCATGACCACGCCCGAGCGGCTGGCGGAGCCCGGCTTCCTGGAGAAGCTCACGACCCATCCCGTGGCGCTGCTCGCGATCGACGAGGCGCACTGCATCTCGCAGTGGGGGCACGACTTCCGGCCCGCCTTCCTGGAGATCGCGCATGCCCTGCCGCGCCTGGGCCATCCGGTGGTGCTGGCGCTGACGGCGACGGCCACCGAGGACATTGCGCGCGACATCTGCCAGCAGCTCGGCATCCCCGGCGACGGGGTCGTCAACACCAGCGCGTACCGGCCGAACCTGGACCTGCGCGTGGTGCCCGTCGCACGCGAGGCCGACAAGCTGGCGCAGGTGCTCAAGCTCGTGAAGGCCACCGAAGGCAGCGGCATCGTCTACACCGCCACCGTGAAGGCAGCGCAGGCGGTGTACGAGGCGCTGCTGGCAGCCGACGAGTCCGTGGGGCTGTACCACGGCAAGCTGCCCGCGGCGGAACGCACCCAGGCGCAGGAAGCCTTCATGGACGGCGAGCGCCGCGTGATGGTCGCCACCAATGCGTTCGGCCTGGGCATCGACAAGCCCGACATCCGCTTCGTGCTGCACTACCAGTTGCCGGCGACGCTGGAGGCTTACTACCAGGAAGCGGGACGCGCCGGGCGCGACGGCGGGACAGCGCGGTGCACCCTGCTCTTCCTGCGCGGCGACAAGGCGATCCAGCAGTTCTTCATGGCCGGGCGCTATCCCGGCGAGGAAGACGCGCAGGCGATCGTGCAGGCGCTGAAGGACAAGCCCGCCGAAGGCGGCGCCTGGACGCTGCCGCTGCTGCAGGCGCGCGTCGGCCGCCCGAAGTCCAAGCTGCAGGTCGCGCTCGGGCTGCTGCGCAAGGACAGGATCGTCGCCATGGCGCGCGACGGCAGCCTGCGCCTCGCGGCCCGCCTGCCCAAGGGATCGCGCGTGCGCGAACTCACCGAAGGTTACGGGCGCAAGCGCGACCTGGACCGCGAGGCGCTGGAGCGCATGGTCTTCTATGCGCAGACCGGGCAGTGCCGCTGGCGCGTGGTGCTGGAACACCTGGAAGGCGAAGCCCCGTTCGAGCGCTGCGAACACTGCGACAACTGCCGGCGCATCGCCGCGCACGAAGCGGTGGTGGAAGACCTGCTGCGGCGCAAGGAGTCCGAGCCGGAGGAAGAAGCGCACGAGGAGAGCGACTCGCCGGTGTTCACACGCGGCGACCTCGTCGAAGTGCGGCGCTACGGCCGCGGCGTGGTCGAGGAAGCCACGGCAACGCAGGTGACCGTGGCGTTCGCGGACCGCAGTCGCAGGAGCTTCCTGCCGGAGTACGTGAAGAGGGCGAGGGCGGCGAAGGCCAAGGCGGCTGCGAGCGGCGCGCCGGCATGAGAGTCGAAGCTGGGGTTCGCATTCGCGAAACCCAGCCTACGAAGACCCGACGTCGCGGCTGGTAGGCTGGGTTTCGCGCAGCGAACCCCAGCGCCCCACCATCACCGCACCGACACCGTCATCCTCTTCCACGCCGGATCCTGCCACCGCTGGAACGGCCCCAGTGCCCCCGCCTCCGGCGACTGCTTCTGCGTCGCCAGCGAGTCCAGGCCCACCACCTCGTAGCTGCGCCGATACCTGCCCTCGCCGCGCGCCTCGCGCGCCACCAGCACCTGCTGCCCGCCGGGCACCCAGCCGGCGAACTCCGCGTAGCCCAGCTGCGGCGTGAAGGTCGCCGGTGGCAGCACGTCGATCGCCCATTGCTTGCCCTGCCGGCGGAACAACCACAGCTCGCGCCACGCTTCCATCGGCTGCACGGCCAGCGCGAGCGCATTGCCTTCGCGGTTGAGGGTGGCGGACTGCGGCCAGACCAGCGCATACGTGCAGCGTCGCGCCAGCGGTTGCGACGGGCCGTGCTGCCCGTCGACCAGCAGCACGCAGGTTTCGCCGGGCTGGCCCGGCTGCGTCACGATCCAGGGCCGCTTGCCGTCGGCGGCGACGGCCGATCCCGGCAGCGCCGCCCAGCGCGACGCGTTCACGCGCATGGCCGCTTCGTTCCACGCGGCGAGGTCCTCTTCCGCGAGGTCCTCCTTGCGGGCCATGGCCAGTTCGTCGAGCGCGCGCTGCGCCGCCAGGTGCGCCGGCTCGCCGAGCCGCGCCTGTTCGTACGCGAGCGTGCTCCACACCGAGGCGCGCCGCAGCAGCAGGCGGTTGCGCACGTGCGGCGGGACGTTGGCGATCTCCACGCGGTCCAGCACCTCCGCGCGCCAGAGGTTGGCCTTGTGGCGCTGCAAGGGTTGCAGCGCGGGATCCATGCATTCGGCCTGTGTCAGCGCCAGCGCCGCCCGCGCCTTCTGCTCGCCGTTGGCAGGCAGCGCCAGCACGCGCTGGAACGCGTCGCCGTCGTAGCAGATGCGCATGCGGCCTTCGCTCTCGTAGCTCGCGAACTTCACGCCGTAGCGCGCGGCGACGTCGAGGTGCGCCGACAACGCGAGCTGCGCCTGCTTGCTCGCCGCGCCACCAGCCGACGCGCGCTGCGCCAGCCTCTGCGCGAAGACGCCGAGCGCGTCGAGCGCTTCCGCCCCCGCGGCCCCGCGCACGGACTCCGCCGGCGCCGCCTGCACCCACGCCGCCGCGAGGCCGATGCCCAGCGACTCCGCGCCGGGGGCTTCCCGCAGGAAGCGCAGCACCGCGAGCAGGTCCGGCGCCTCGGCCGGCGTGAGCGCCACGCGCCGCACTTGGTCGGCGCGGACGTAGCCGCCGCGCTCGCGCTGGTGGTCCCAGACCTGCAGGTAGCCGAGGCGCTCGCCCCGGACCTCCAGCGCTTCGCCCTGCCAGAGCTGCACCTGCGCGGCGGCGGAATCGCGCGGCGACGCGCGCAGCACCGCCTGGTCCGTGGCGACGATCGCGGTGCCCAGGCTCGCGGCAGCGAGGACGGTCGCGAGCATGCTCATTCCTCCTCGCGGACGGACGCGTGCTGCGGACCGGCTTCGCGTGCGCCGGCGCCGCCGCCCAGCAGGTTGGCCGCCAGGAAGCCGCCGCCCGAGCCGGGCGGGGCGATGATCACCTGCACCTTGTCCGAGAGCTTGTCGGCCAGCGTCTTCTGGATCAGGAGCGGGTGGCGCGAGAGCAGCGCGCCTTCGCGGGCCATCTGCTCCGCGTTCGCCTGTCCCACCTTCTCCATGCGGAAGGCCTCGGCTTCGGCCAGGCGCTTGCGCGCGTCCGCCTCGCCCGTGGCCTCGATGCGGCGCGCCTGGGCATTGCCTTCCGCCACCTTCATGCGCGCTTCCTTCTCCGCCTGGGCTTCCAGGCGCCGCTGCTCCACCTGCCGCTGCTTGAAGGGCAGCACGTGCTTCATCGCTTCTTCCTGCGCCCGCGCGGCGATCACCTGTTCGCGTGCGGCTGCTTCCGCGCGCAGCTCGCGCCGGACTTTCTCGGCCGACGCCTCCAGCGCCGTCTCCTTCACGCGCTTGTCCTTCAGCTGCAGCGTGTATTCCATCTTCTGGGTCTCGAGTTCCTCGGCGAGCAGGCCTTCCATGCCGCGCTTGTAGTCGGCCGGCAGGTCCACCTTGCCGACCAGGACGCCCTTGAGCGCCACGCCGTCGGCCGCGAGGCGCTGGCGCAGGTCGGCCTCGATCGCCTGCTGGATCTCGACCCGCTTCGTCGAGAAGATCTCGCGCACGGTGTAGCGGGCGAACACCTTGTAGACCACGTTCTGCACCGCCGGCTCGACGATCTCCGCATCCAGGTCCGCGGGCAGGCTGCGCGCCGTGGCGCGGAGGCGGGAGGCATCGAGCGCGTAACGCACGGCCATGTCGATGCCGACGGAGAGCCCTTCCACCGACTGCACCGGGGCCGGCCCCGATGCGCTGGCGATCTGCGCGGGGCGGTACACGCGGTCGCGCACGGTGAAGACCTGCGCCTCGTGCAGCCCGGGCAGCACGAGGATGCTGCCGTCGCGCCACTGCACGACGTCGCCGGTGACGAGGTTCGTGCGCACGCCCACTTCGCCCGCGCCCACCGTGCGCAGCGGCGGATGCGTGAACAGCACCCAGCCGGCGGCGCCGACCACGGCGGCGACGCCGATCGCGCGCTTCGCCTGCTGCACCCGCGCCAGGGCGCCTTCGGCGAACAGCATCTCGCCTTGCGCGGGGCGGCGCCACCGGCGCTGCAGGCCGATGCGGAGCGCGCGGACGATGGAATTCAGTCGGGCCAGCATGTCTTCTCTCCAGGAAGGTTCGGGTGGGGACTAGCAGCCGTCGGCCGGCATTTCGGCGGTCGGCAGGTTCAGGCCGGGCTGGGCCCTGGTGGACAGCAGCAGGTAGGTGGCGAGGCCCTCGACATCGACGAGGAAATCGGGGCGGCTGTCGCCGTCGAGGTCCGCGACCGCGCGGACGCTGGTGCTGGCGCCGGCGGGGCCGACGACGTAGGTGTAGGTGTGGCCGGCGTAGCCGATCTGGTAGCGCACGCTGGCATCGACTTCCTCGACACGCACGGTGTAGCGGCCGGGCCGGGCCGCGTCGTCGTCACGCGGACGCACCATCTCCAGGTGCATCAGGCCGGGGCGCAGGCCCGTCTTCAGCGTCGTGCCGGGCAGGCGGAAGTACAGCGCGTCCGCGGGGATGGCCTGGCGCTCGGTCGGCTTCACGGCCCGCACGTCGATGTCCTGTTCGAGCGCGGCGATGCGGTACCAGCCGGTGGACGGCCACGGGCCGCTGTGGCCGCTGACGACTTCCTGCTGCCAGGTCAGCGCGTCCAGCAGCAGGCCCTGCTCGGGACGGTTCTGCGCCCACAGGGACGCGGCGGCGCCGGCAGCGGCGGCGACGAGCGCGAAACGGACCAGGGCGCTGCGGGTGCTCAGGGGCTTCATCGTGCTTCTCCTTGCTTGGTGACGATGGAAGCCATTCTTCGAAGCGGCCCGCGAAGGAACAATGCAGCGGCAGGGCGGCTTCGTTCACGCCCCGGAAGAAATCTTCCGGGGGGCCCCGCGCGGGGCATTCGATAATGGCCCGCATGACCCGCGTCGCCGTCATCGAGGACGACCTGCCCACCAGCAACCAGCTCGCCGGCTGGATCCGCGCCGCCCGCCCCGGCATCACCATCGACCAGTGGTTCGACCGGGACAGCGCCGAGGCGGCGCTGGAGCGCGAAACCTACGACGTGGTGCTGCTGGACATCGAGCTCGGGCGCGAGCGCCATGCGGGCGTGGCGCTGATCAACGCGATCAACAAGCGGCGCGCGGGCGTGCCGGTGCTGGTGGTGTCCGCCATGCCGGCGGCGATCTACCGCAGCATCATGAAGGCGCTGGACGCCTGGGACTACCTGCAGAAGACGACCTTCGAGGAGGCGGACTTCATCGAGACCTTCCTCGAGATCCTGCGCGTCGCGCGCGAGCGGCGCGCCCAGGACGAACCCGCGCCCCCGCCCGCGAGCGAGCTCGCGCTCGACCCGCTCTGGCAGCGCACGCCCACCTGGCGCGGCGAGCGCATCAACCTGCCGCTCACCGCGCAGCGCATCCTCGCCACGCTCTACCAGCGCCGCGGGGAAGTGGTGTCGTACGAGGAACTGTTCGACGTGGTCAAGAGCGGCCGCAACCGCGACAACGTGCGCAAGCACGTGGCCACCATCCGCGACGCGTTCCGCGAAGTCGACCCCGGCTTCGAGGCGATCGAGAACGTCCCCATGCGCGGCTTCCGCTGGACGGACCCGGCCCCGCGCAAGCGCGCATGAAGCTGCCCGACCTGGCCCTGCGCGAACTGGCGCTCGAAGTGCCGCGCCTGGGCCTGGCGTCGTTCCGGCGCCGGATCCTCATCCGCGCCGTGTTCCTGCTGCTCGCGCTCGCCACGCTCGCCCTCGCCGTGGTCCTCCTGCAGGACGAGAAGGAGCGCAGCTTGCGCAACTACCAGCAGAACTTCCGCAAGACGCAGGCGGACGTGCTCGCGCGCCTGCGCCAGCCGGCGGGCCAGCTCGCGCTGCTCAATCCCTATCCGCCCGCGGAAGTCGTGCCGCTGCATCCGCTGGTGCTGCCTTACCCCGCGCTGGACTTCGACGATCCGGGCAAGGCGCTGCAGGCGGCGGACCTCGCGGGCTGCTCCACCATCTACCCGGACGACAGCGCGCTCTGCGCCGGCGTGGGGAGCAATGCGTACACGGGCGGCTTCCTGTACCTCGTGGGCAGCTTCACGGGCGGCGAGCTGGTGGGGCGCGACCCGGGCGAGGCGAACTTCGGCGACGTGCACCTGGCGCGCATCCGCCTGGAGATGCGCGGCGAAGTGCGCAGCTGGATCGCGCCCTTCGAACGGCAGTCCATGCGCGGCGAGCCGCTGGTGCGCGGTCGCCTCGTCGCCTATGCGGCGCCCGCGGAGGGATCGCCATGGGTCGAGTCCGCGGCGCCGCTGCGGGACTTCCGCGGCTGGGTCTGGCAGAGCGCGTCGTGCTCCGCCGGCGGCGAGCCGCCGGACTGCCTGCGCCGCATCTCGTATGCGATCCGCCTGCCGGTCGAAGGCTTCCGCGCCGCCCTGGGCAGCGGCCGGCCCGCCTGGCCGCCGCCGGACCTGGACCGCATCCGCGTGCACCTGCAGATGTTCGCGCCGGGGGGCGCGACGGTGTTCGACAGCAACGCGGCCGGCGCCGTGCCGCCCGCGACGCTCAACGACCTCGCCCGCCTGCTGCAACCGGGCGAGGATCTCACGATCCGCCGCGCGGGCAGCACGCAGCCGCTCGCCGTGCTGAAGTCGCCGGGCGACGGCGCGGAGCGCACCTCGCCGCTGATCCTGCGGCTCATCGACCGGCTGCCGGTCACCTCGCGGCCGGCGCCGGTGTCCGCGCAGGAGATCGTCGGCACGCCGCTGGGCAACTACGAGGTGCGGCTGGCCGGCGACGCGCAAGGCGTCGCGCGCGGGCTGGGCGTGGTGGCCACGCGCATGTCCTGGTACGTGGGGGCGATGCTGGCGGCGATCGCGCTCGCGTGGATCGTGATCGAGGTCGGCCTGATCCGCCGCATCGCCGTGCTGACGCGGCGCGCCGCGGCCGTGTCGCACAACGTGCAGCTGGAACCCACGGGCGACGCGCGCATCGTGCAGCTGGACGTGTCCGACCTGCGCGGCAGGGACGAACTGGGCATCCTGGCCGGCGGCCTGTCCGACCTGCTGCAGCGGGTGAAGAGCGACGTGCAGCGCGAGCAGGTCCGCGCCCAGCGCGAACGCGACATGCTGCAGGCGGTGGGCCACGAGATCCTGTCGCCCCTGCAGTCGCTGATGGTGCTGCATCCCGACCCGACCGATCCCGCGCACCGCTACGTGCAGCGCATGCAGCAGGCCGTGCGCGTGCTGTACGGGCAGGCCTCGCCGAGCGAGGCCTTGGCCGCCGCGCAGCTGGAGCTCTCCGCGCTGGACCTGGACGCCTTCCTGCGCGAGGTGGCGGAGAACGCGGCGTACGCCGGCATCGACGACGTCCGCTACGACGGGCCGGGCACGCCGCTGCCGGTGCGCGCCGACCCGTTCTCGCTGGAAGACGTCGTGACCCACATCCTGCGCAACGCGCAGCGCCACCGGGCCCCCGGCACGCCGATCACGCTGTCCCTCGCCGCCGGCGAAGGCGAGGCCGTGGTCGCGGTGCACAACGTCGGCGAGCCCATTCCGGAAGCGCTGATCGGGCGCATCTTCGACTACGGCGTGAGCGAAGGCGCGGCGGACGAAGCGAGCGGCCGCCGCGGCCAGGGCCTGTTCGTCGCACGCACCTACATGGCCAAGATGGGCGGCTCCGTCCGCTGCCGCAACGAACGCGGCGGCGTGGTGTTCGAGCTCGCGCTGCCCCTGGACGGTTGAGGCAGTCGCAGCCCCCGGCGCGCGCGGTGCTGCGCTAGGCTGCGCGCATGCGAACGAACCTGCGCCGCCTCGCGCTGCTGTGGCCCCTGGTGGCCGCGCTGGCCGCGTGCAGCCCGCGCGCGCCCGCGCCGCCGCCGCCCGCACCGGCACCGTCCGCGCCGCCCGAAGCTCCTGCTCCGGCCGCCCCGGCGGCGAGCGCCCCCTCCGCGGACAGGGAGCGCGACGCCGTGCTCTTCACGCACTGGCGCGCCACCCACGTGGCCGAAGTCGACGCCTTCGAGGAATTCCTCGTCCGCGAGCACGTGGCCGCGGTCGTGCCGACCTACCAGCTCCTGCGCAGCGCGTCGATGTGGAAGGAGTGCCGTGCCGAGCCCTTCCAGCTGCCGCCCGCGGTGGAATGGCCCGCGGTCCGCGACTTGCTGGTGCTGCTGCGCGAGCTGCGCAAGCGCGGCGTGCTGCTGGACTTCGAAGTGGTCTCCGCCTACCGCGACCCGCGCCTCAACAAATGCGCGGGCGGCGCGCCGGGCAGCTCGCACCAGCGCTTCGCGGTGGACATCGCGCCGCTGCCCGAGCCCGAAGGGGCGCGCCTGTGCCGCTTCTGGCGCGAGGAAGGCAAGGCCTGGGACATGGGCGTGAGCCGCTATCCCTCGGGCCGCATCCACATCGACCGCACCGGCTACCGCACCTGGGGCGCCTCGCACCGTCGCGCGAGCAGCTACTGCCTGGAGTGAGCAAGCGCTGCGCTGTGCAGGAATGCACGGAGTCGCCGCTTGCGTGCTTGGTGCCCGGCAATGGCTGTGCCACAGTGTTGCCGCAGAAGTACACATAAGTTGGGGGCAAGATGCGGTTCACCGTCATCACCAAGCTGTATCTCATGCTGGCCTTGATCGTCGCCGGCATGCTGCTGGTGGCAGCGCTGGCATGGCGCTACGTTCCGGAGGCCGACCGGTACCAGTTTGGCGTGGGCGCCGCGATCCTGATCGGCGCGTTCACCGTCGCGGGGCTCGTCCTGCGCCTGTCCATCCGCAGCGGCATCGTCGGCAACCTGCGCGCCGCCAGCCACGTGATCGGCCGCGTCGCCGAGGGCGACCTCACCGCGCGCGTCAGCGTGCGTGCCTATGGCGAGACCGAGAAGATGCTGCGCGGCCTGGAACGCATGACCGCCGACCTGGCCTCGCTCGTGCGCCAGGTGAACGGCAGCGCGCGCACCGTCGCCGCCAACAGCGCGCGGCTGGCGCAGGGACACCGCGACCTCGCGTGGCGCAGCGAGCACCAGGCCAGCACGCTCGAGGAAACGGCCAGCTCCATGGAGGAACTGACCTCCACCGTCGCCCAGAACGCGGAAACCGCGCGCGAGGCGAGCGAGCTCGCGCGCACCGCCTCCGAAGTGGCCACGCGGGGCGGCCAGCTCGTCTCCGACGTCGTGGCCACCATGGACGGCATCTCCGATTCCGCCGGGCGCATCAGCGAAATCAGCAGCGTGATCGACGGGATCGCCTTCCAGACCAACCTGCTCGCCCTGAACGCCGCCGTCGAGGCGGCCCGCGCGGGCGAACAGGGCCGCGGCTTCGCCGTCGTCGCCTCCGAAGTGCGGACGCTGGCGCAGCGCAGCGCCGAAGCCGCCCGCGAGATCAAGACGCTGATCGGCGACTCGGTGGCCAAGGTGGAAGCCGGGCACCGGCTCGTGACGACCACGGGCGAGACCATGCAGGACATCGTCGGCTCCGTGCGCAAGGTCGCCCTGCTGATCGAGGAGATCGCCGCCGCGAGCCGCGAGCAGAGCTCGGGCATCGTGCAGGTGAACACCGCGGTCGCGGAGATGGAACAGGGCGTGCAGCAGAACGCGTCCCTGGTGCAGGAAGCGGCGGAAGCCACCGCCGCGCTCGCGACCCAGGCGGAATCGCTGCTGCGCATCGTCGCCCGCTTCCAGGTCGAAGAAGGCCGGCACGGCCAGGGCCCCGCGACGCCCATCCTGGCTGCGTGAGTTAGAACGCAAGACTTCCCCCGCCCGACCGGCGGCGGCAGCAGCCCTACCGAGCGGTAGGGAACCCCCCTAACGGCTTGTTGCCACTTGTATCAATCCTCGCCTAAATTGTGACCTGCCCGGCCGAAGCCGGCGCTCGTTGAGGAGAGATCGAATGGCCATTTCCGCCCGCCTGCTGACCTGCGCCGCCGCCGCCGCGGTGCTCGCTGCCTGCGCCACCCTGGGTTCTTCCGTGCCGGCACCGACGCCAGCCGAGCAGGCCTGGCGCCTGCCCGCCGAAATCCCGCAACCGGCGAACAACCGCAGCACGCCGGCCCGCGTCGAGCTGGGCAAGGCGCTGTTCTTCGACCACCGCCTTTCCGACAGCGGCGCGATGTCCTGCGCCTCCTGCCACCTGCCGCACCTCGGCTGGACGGATGGCCGCAAGCTGCCCGTGCTGCCGGACGGCACCGTCCTGGGCCGCCACTCGCCCACCATGCTCAACCTGGCCTACAACAACATCTACATGTGGGACGGCCGCAAGACCACGCTGGAGGAGCAGGCCATCGGCCCGCACCGCCACCTGAGCAAGGCAGCGTTCGCGACGTCCGCGGCCAAGGTGCGCGAGATGCCCGGGTACCGCCAGATGTTCGCCGCCGCCTACCCCGGCGAAGCCATCAACGAGGAGTCGATCTCGAAGGCCCTCGCCGCCTTCGAGCGCACGATCGTCACGCGCAACTCGCCCTTCGACCGCTGGGTGGCGGGCGACACGAAGGCGCTGACCCCCGAGCAGTACCGCGGCTACAAGGTCTTCGCCGACCCCGCCAAGGGCAACTGCGCGGCCTGCCACAACGGCCCGAACTTCACGGACAACGGCTTCCACAACATCGGCATCACCGGCAAGGACGAAGGGCGCTTCCCCTTCCGCAAGGTCGCGTCGATGAAGGGCGCCTTCAAGACGCCGACGCTGCGCGACATCGAGCTGACGGCGCCTTACTACCACGACGGTTCCGCGGCCACGCTGCGCGACGTGGTCGACCACTACGTGCGTGGCGGCGACGACCGCAGCAACGTGTCGCCCGACGTGCGCCCGCTGAACCTCACCGAGCAGGACAAGCAGGACCTGGTCGCCTTCATGCGCTCCCTGACGGGCGAGAGCGTCGCGTTCGTGGCGCCGAAACTGCCGCAATAAGAAACCCGCGGCCGGGAGGGAGGGATGATCAAGTCGGGCGTGATCGCCGCGCCGCTGCTGCCGCCTGCGGAAGCGGAGGCTCCGGCCGCCGCGCCCGGGGTCCGGCGGCGCAGCGCCGTCGGCCAGTGGAAGCGGCAGCTGGCCTGGTTCGCGAGCGCCATGACCGTGCTGGTCGTGCTGGTGGCCGCCGCGAGCGCCACCGCGATGTGGCAGGTGATCAGCCAGGTGGCCGCCGCCGAGCGCGCGAACGAAGCGCGCTCCGCCGCGGCCGTCGACGCGCGCCTCGCGGTGCTGGAAGTCGACCGCCTGCTCTCCCAGACCATGGCGGAGGAAGACCCTGGCAAGGTGCGCGCTGCGGCCGTGGCCTCCATCGCCGCGGCCTCGCGCCTGGAAGACGCGGTGAATGCATTGCGCGTCGCCCTGCCCCACAGCACGGACGTGGCGCAGATGGGCCGCCTCGTCGACGACGTGAAGGCCCCGCGCGTCAACGTCATCACGCTCGCGCGCAAGGGCCAGCGCAGCGAAGCGGCGGCGGCGCGCCAGTCCATCCTGGAGCAGCTCAGGCAGATCGACGCGCTGTCGGCGAGCATCCTGCAGAAGGAAGCGGAGAGCCGCGAGGTCGCCGCACAGGAACGATCGGCCCTGTTCGAACGCGTCCTCTACGGCCTGCTCGTCGCCGCCCTCCTGAGCACGCTGACCGGCGTGCTGTTCTACCGCCGCCTGATGCGCCGCTTCGTGCCGGTCGAACAGCTGCTGGAAGAGGTGGCGAACAGCGCGCGCGAGCTGCAGGCCGGTGGCCAGGAGCTCGATGGCGTGAACACCGACGTGCAGGGCGCCAACCGCCAGCTGCGCGTGCTGCTGGAACGCAGCCAGACCACGATGGACGCGATGATGCAGGAGGCCGAGCGCTGCCTGCAGGAGGTCGACCAGCTCGGCGCCACCTGCGATGCGTCGGCATCCATGTCGCGCCGGCACGCGGACGAAGCCGGCGAAGTGGCGCAGCAGATCCAGGCGACGAGCGCGCGGCTGCACCAGCTGCTCGAGACCACGCAGGCGCTCGCGCGCAGCCGCAGCGACATCGCGCGCTTCGCCGACCAGATCGAGGTGATCTCCGCCACGACGCGGCTGCTGTCGCTCAATGCCGCGGTGGAAGCCGCGCGCGCGGGCAGCGCCGGGCGGGGCTTCTCGGTGATCGCCAGCTCGGTGCGCAAGCTCTCGGAGGACACGGCCGAAGCCGCGCTGCAGATCCGCCGCGCCAGCGAAGACATCACCCGCCAGCTCGGGGCCACCACCGAGGCCGTGCAGGCCACCAGCGTGCTGATGGACCAGGGGGCCACGCGCATCGCGGGCCTCGACTCCTCCGCGCGTTCCAACCAGGCCCTGGCCGACGGCATGCACAAGGAAGTGCAGGGCTTCCGCGACACCTTCCAGCGGCAGGTGGACCGCGTGCAGTCCATGGACCGCGAGTCGCAGGCGCTGGCCTCGGCGCTCGACGACGGCCACCGGCACGCGGAACTGCTGGACCGCACGTCCGCGTCCCTCACCCAGACCTCCACGGCGCTGCTCCAGCGCCTGTCGAACCTCCAGGCATGAAAACCCCGAATACCAAGGAGACCTCCATGGGCTCGACCCTCATCCGCGCCGGCGTGCTGCTGCTGGCGCTCGCCGCCGGCCCGGCGCTCGCGGCCGAACACGTCGTGAGCCAGAAGGGCAAGACCTTCTCGGTGAAGAAGCTGTCCGTGCAGGCCGGCGACTCGGTGAAGTTCGTCAACGACGACCCGTTCGCGCACAACGTGTTCTCGCTCTCGGACATCAAGAGCTTCGACCTCGGCTCCTACGGCCAGGGCCTGTTCAAGTCCGTGCTGATGGACAAGAAGGGCATCGTCGACGTGGAGTGCGCCGTGCACCCGGACATGAAGATGACGGTGGAAGTGAAGTGAGGGCCGCTGCCTCGCTCGCCGCGCTGGTCGCGGCGCTGGCCGTTGCGCCCGCGCAGGCGCAACTGAGCAGCGCCTACGCGCAGGTGGTCGCCACCACCGCGAAGCCGCTGCTGGCGCGCGACGGCCCGGACGCGCAGGCGTTCCGCGGCAGCCTCGTGTTCTTCAACTACTGCGTGACCTGCCACGGGCCCAACGCCGATGGCAACGGCCGTGCCGCGCGGCTGTACGACCCGCGCCCCGCGAACCTGCGCGCCAGCGACAAGAACCTGGCGTACATGCGGCTCATCGTCCGCCGCGGCGGCAAGGCGATGAACCGCTCGGAGTTCATGCCGCCGTGGGGCGAGGAACTCACCGACGAGCAGATCGACGACGTGACCGTGTACCTGCAGTCGATCAACGACCGCGTCGCCGCCGGGCCGAAGTGATCAGTTGAACTGCACTTCCTGGTGCTCGCCCATCTTCTTCGGGCGGCTGCCGGTCACCGCTGCCTTGCCCATCTTGAGCATCTGCAGCAGCTTGTTCTCCTTCACGTTCCAGTACTCGGCTTCGTCGATCTTCACCTCGACGAGCTCCATGTCCGGGTCCTCCGGGCCGCCCGGGAACCAGGCCTTGGCGATCGGGTTGAACAGCTCCTGCTTCTTCGCCAGGTCGTCCAGCACGCGCGCGGTGCCGGTGACGGAGACCCACGTGTCCTTGTCGGGGTTGGCGTAGGCGAGGTTCACGTTGCCGTCCTGCTGCAGGCGCTGGCCCACCTCGGTGGACTTCGAGACGAAGAAGTACAGGCAGCCGTCCTCTTCCAGCGTCTTGTTCTGCGTGGTCAGCGGGTGCGAGTGCAGCGTGCCGTCCGCGTGGCGGTGCGACAGCATGCAGAAGCGCTGTTCCTTGATGAGGTCCCAGATCACTTCGTGCTGTTTCGAGTCGTTCATGGATTCTCCTGTTCGCGTATGGCTTCCATGCTCACCCAGCCGGCGCGGTGCCGGCGTCGGGCACCTCGGGCGGCGCGTGTGGGCGCAGGCCGACGCCTTGTGGTAGCACGCATGGCCCAGCCAGACGCGCATGGCTGGGTCATCCTGCGGCTGACCCGGCATAGGACGGCTCCTATCCCGCCTCGGCGGACGACCCCCCGCGAATCGGAAGAGTCCTTGCCCCCGATTCAGCCAGTTCCGATCGAAGGAACCCGGGGCGTCGACCATCATGAAGGCACACAGGAGGGGCGATGTGCCCCCGGTCCAAGGAGTAGCGACATGAACCAGTCCAGCGCCAACGCCCACCAGCTGTGCTTCCGTTCCCTGTTCCACAGTGGCCGCGGCTACGCCTTCCCGTGCGACCCCCAGGGTCACGTCGACCTCGACGCGATGAGCGAGCGGGCCCGGAACAACTACTTCTACGCCCGTGCGATGGTCGGCCGCGAGCTGTCGCCGCCCGCCATCGAAAGCGCGATGCTGATGCACTGATGCACTGAGGTACGCTGGGGCGCACCGCCCCGCGACCTCGCCGTGAACCAGCAATCCCTTGCCCTTTCCCCGCCCCAGGGCGGCCCGCTGGCCGCCCTTCTCGATTCCCCACCCTCCCCTTACGCGTGCTACGTCCTTGCCCATGGCGCGGGCGCCGGGATGGACCACGCCTTCCTGGCCGCGCTGGCCGGGCGGCTGTGCGCGCAAGGCGTGGCGGTGCTTCGGTTCCAGTTCCCCTTCATGCAGCAAGGCAGCCGGCGGCCCGATCCGCCCGCGGTCGCGCAGGCGGCCGTGCGCACAGCGGTCGAGGAGGCCGGGAAGCGCTTTCCAGGCTTGCCGCTCTTCGCCGGCGGCAAGTCCTTCGGTGCGCGCATGAGTTCGCAGGCACAGGCGGCGTCACCGCTGCCCGGCGTGCGCGGGCTCGTCTTCGTGGGCTTTCCCTTGCATCCGGCCGGCAAGCCGGGGATCACGCGCGCCGCGCACCTGGACGGCGTACACGTGGCCATGCTGTTCCTGCAAGGCACGCGCGATGCGCTGGCGGACCTGTCACTCGTGCAAGAAGTCGTGCAGCCGCTGCGGCCACGCGCGACCTTGCACGTCGTCGACGGCGCGGACCATGCGTTCCACGTGCTGGTGCGTTCCGGCCGCACCGATGCGCAGGTGCTCGACGAGCTGGCGCTCGCCGCCGCGCAGTGGATGCGCGCTCAGATGTAGGCGCGGGGCAGCGGCGCGTGCCGCAGGTGCAGGGCGATGTCGAGGGCGGCCATGTGGTTGCCGTCGCGGCGCAGGATGGCGTCCGCGAGCGGCAGGAAGCCCTCCTCCTCGCGATGCGCATGCTCCTCGTAGAGGCTCACCAGGCGATCGACTTCCGCGCCGAACAGCAGCTCGTTCGCCGGCTTGCCGGCCGCAATGCGCACGACGGCCGGACGCAGCTTGTCCCACAGCGCCTCGATCTGCCGGTGCTGCGCCGTCAGCAGCACGACGAAGTCCTCCACCTGCTGGCGCTCCTCCGCACCGCGGCAGCTGCGCTGCACGGCGTCGAACAAGGTCTCCTCCTCGTCGCCATGGTGGCCGCGCACGACCCGGTCGAACAGGTCCAGCGTGGCCGCGGCCGTCTCGCGTGCGCGCTCCGCGGCCGTGGCGAGCGCCGGCAGTTGCTCCAGGCCGGCGAGGCCGGACAGGATGCCGGAGTGGGCGCCGCGGAACTGGCGCAAGGGAGCGCCGGCGAGGACGGGAGTGGCAGCTTGGGTCTTCATGGTGGTACTCCACGCGGCGAGCGCGCAGACCCAGTGTGGCGCCGGGCGGCGCCGGCGCCTTGACGCGCGTCAAGCCGCCCTCAGAAGGTCGGGAGGTGCGCCATGCGGCTGCGCAGCGGCGTGCCGGCGTCGTCCACTTCCGCGTCGATCCCCTCGGGGCACGCCTTCATGCGGAAGAACCGGCCGGTGTCGCCGTCGACGAACACCCGTACCTCGCTCGACCTGCAGACCTCCGCCGCGTCCACCACCGGCGCCACCGTGGAAGCCCCGCGGTGGACGCGTTCGCCGTCGAAGGACACCGTGTGCCAGCGCACCTGCGCGATGTGGCCATCCTCGCCCCAGCGCACCGCTTCGATCACGTAGTACATGGCCGCATGCTGGCGCCGCGGCGCCGCGGGGCATGTAGGACGACGCGGGCTTTTGCGCCATCATGGCGCGGTGAAGCTGGCCCTGCTGTCCGACCTGCACGCCAACCTGCGCGCCCTGCGCGCCTGCCTCGCGCACGCGCGGCAGGCCGGCGCCACCCGCTTCGCGGTGCTGGGCGACAGCGTGGGCTACGGGCCGGAACCGGTGGCGGTGCTGCGGGAAGTGATGGCGCTGCGGGACGAGGGCGCCGTCGTCCTGCAAGGGAACCACGACGAAGCCGCCTGCCGTCCGCCAGCCGGGGACCGGACCGCGGAGGAAGTCTCGTCGCGCTGGACGCATGCGCAGCTCGCGCCGGCGCATCGCGACTGGCTCGCTGCGCTCCCGCTCACGGCACGCGTGGGCGACGCGCTCCTCGTGCACGCCAGCGCGCACGAGCCCGCACGCTGGGAATACGTGGACCGTCCCGCGCTCGCGCAGCGCTGCCTGGACGCAGCGCAGGCCACCCACGGCGTACGCCAGGTGTTCTGCGGCCACGTGCACGAACAGCAGCTCTATTACGGCGGCGCGGACGGCCGGCTGCAGGCCTTCACGCCCGTCCCCGGCGTGCCCGTGCCACTCGCTGCCCACCGCGGGTGGGTGGCGCTGGTGGGCTCCGCCGGCCAGCCGCGCGACGGCGACGCGCGCGCCATGTACGCGCTGCTTGACGTGGCGCAGGGCCGCCTCGCCTTCCACCGCGTACCGTACGACCATGCGGGGGCTGCCGCGGCGATCCGCGCGGCGGGACTGCCGGAGGCTTTCGCGCGAAGACTGGAGCGGGGACGATGACGCGGCTGCAGGCAGGCTCGGTGGTGGACGGCTTCGTGGTCGGCCCGCGCGTGCACGCCGGCGCGATGGCGGAGCTGTACCGCGTCACCTACGACGGCGGCCGCCCGGACCCGGGCTTCCCCATGGTGATGAAGGTGCCGCGCATGGGCGGCGGCGAAGGCGCGGAGAACCTCGTCGGCTTCGAGGTGGAGCAGCAGATGCTGCAGGTGCTCGAAGGCCCGCACGTGCCGCGCTTCGTCGCGGCCGGCGACCTGGCCCGCCTGCCCTTCCTCGTCATGGAATACGTGGAAGGCCGCACGCTGCAATCCCTCCTCGACGAAGCCGCGGCGGCGCGCCAGCGGCCCGCACCGGAAGCCATCGCGCGCTGGGGCCGCGCGGTCGCGCTCGCCGTGCACAGCCTGCACCAGCAGAACGCCGTGCACCAGGACCTCAAGCCGGCCAACGTGCTCCTGCGCGCCGACGGCCGCTGCGTGCTGATCGACTTCGGCCTGAGCTGGCATGCGCACTATCCCGACCTGCTCGCGGCGGAGATGCGGCCCGCGATCGGCTCGCCCGCGTGGATGGCGCCGGAGCAGGTGGTCGGCGTGCGCGGCGACCCGCGCAGCGACCTGTTCGCGATCGGCGCGATGCTGTACGAGCTCGCGACCGGCGAGCTTCCCTTCGGCGAGCCCGTCACGCAGGGCGGCCTGCGCCAGCGGCTGTGGATGGACCCGGCGCCGCCACGCGCGCTGCAGCCGGCGTGTCCGCCCTGGCTGCAGGAGGTGATCCTGCACTGCCTCGAGCCGGAAGCGGCGCAGCGGCCGCCGTCGGCCGCGCACCTGGCATTCGACCTCGCGCATCCCGAGGAGGTGGACGTGGGCACGCGCGGCCAGCGCACCACGCGCACGCCGTGGACGCAGCAGCTGCGGCGCTGGATCCGCGCCGCCGGCCTGCAGTACCAGCCCAGTCCGCAGCCCAGCGAACGCGTCGGCGAAGTGCCCATCGTCATGGCCGCCGTGCCGCACCACGAGACGACGGACGCGGGGCTCTACGCGCTGCGCCAGGCGGTGAAGCGCTCGCTCGGCATCCGGCCCGGCGCGCGCCTCGCCTGCGTGACGGTCGTGGCGCCCGGGATCCAGGACGACGAAGCGGCGCTGCACCGCCACCACGGCGAGCAGCTGCGGCAATGGGCGCGCGGCCTGGACCTGCACGGCCACCAGGTGTCTTTCCAGGTGCTGCAGGCGGAGGATGTCGCCGGCGCCCTGCTCGCCTATGCGCGCGCGAACCACGTCAGCCTGATGGTGCTGGGCGCGGCCACGCACGGCCTGGCGCTGCAGCGGTGGATCCCGACGGTGCCCGCGCGCATCGCCGCCGAGGCGCCCTGCAGCGTGCTGCTGGTGCGCGACGCGCCGCCGCTCGCACTTCTGGGCCAGCCCGCCCCCGCGTGAAGCGCCGCAAGCGGATGCTCGCGGAAATCCTGGAGGACAATGCCGGCCTCGACCGCAACCCGGAATTCAGGGGGACATGGATGCGTGCCTGGTGGATGAACGTGGGCGACACCGACGCCCGGCTCGAACTGCGCGAAACGCCGGTGCCGCAGCCCGGCCCGCGCCAGATGCTGGTGCGCGTGCGCGCGGCCGGCCTGAACCGGGGCGAGTTCATCGTCGGCGGGCTGGTCAAGGCCGGCAGCAGCAAGGCGATGGGCATCGAGGGCGCCGGCGAGGTGGTGCAGGTTGGCAGCGAGGTCACGCGCTTCCGCGCAGGCGACCGCGTGATGGGCCGCTTCCCCGGCGCGCTCGCGGAACAGGTGCTCGCGGACGAAGCGCAAGCGATGGCCGTCCCCGCGAACCTCTCGTGGGAAGAAGCGGGCGGCCTGCCCACCACGTACATGGTGGCGCACGACATGCTGTTGCTGCAGGGCGGCCTGCAGGCGGGCGGCTGGCTGCTGGTGACGGGCGTGAGCGCGGGCGTGGGCGTTGCAGCGCTGCAGATCGCAAAGGCGATCGGCGCCAGGGTGATCGGCACCTCCGGCTCGCGCGAGAAGCTGGAGAAGCTGCGCGCGCAGGGACTCGACGTCGGCCTCTGCACGCGCCGGCCCGACTTCCACGCCCAGGTGATGGATGCCACCGGCGGCGCCGGCGTGAACCTCGTCGTCAACAACGTGGGCGGTTCCGTGTTCGCCGAGTGCGTGCGCTGCCTCGCCTTCGAAGGCCGGCTCGCCACCGTCGGCTACGTCGACAAGGTGCTGCAGGCCGAGATCGACCTGCAGGCGCTGCACGCGAAGCGGCTCGTGCTCTTCGGCGTGTCGCAGAAGATGACGAGCCCCGCGCAGAAGGCCGAAGGCACGCAGCGCTTCGTGCAGGACATGCTGCCCCTGGTGGCTTCCGGCAAGCTGCGCCCGCTGATCGACCGCCGTTTTTCCTTCGACGACGTGCCGGCCGCGCGCGCACGCATGGAAGCCGATGCGCACCTCGGAAAGATCGTGATCGCCGTGTAGTGCCACCCTACGGCCGCAGGTCGAGCGCGGGGCGCACCCGGTCGAAGGGGATCTGCGCCTTGCGGTTCAGCGCCTCGACGCTCTCGCAGCTGCCGCTTTCGAACAGGCACATGCAGCGGCCGTCCTCGGGGACGAAGGTCGTGCGCAGGTAGTGGATGGGCGTGCCTGCGGCGGTCATCTCCGCGGCGGTGCGGATCGCCCGCTGCTGCGCGGCGGCGAGCTGGTCCATCGGAATGCCCTTGAGCGAACGCTCGACCATGAAGACTTCCATGACGCGACTCCTGTGGGTGAAGGGAGCGCCATGATGGTCGCGGGCCGCGGCGCGCGGAAGGGTCGCGCGCTTATGGATCCATAAGCGCGCCGCCTTGACCGGCGCGCGAGCGCGCTGCTACCGTGCATCGCATGGAACTGCAGCAGATCCGCTACTTCCTCGCCGTGCAGCGGCACGGCAGCTTCTCGCGCGCCGCCGAGGACTGCGACGTGTCGCAGCCCGCGCTCACGCAGGCGGTGAGGAAGCTGGAGGAGGAAGTCGGCGGCGAACTGTTCCACCGCGAAGGCAAGCGGCTCGTGCTGACCGCGCTGGGCCGCCTGATCCAGCCCGCGCTGGAGCAGGCGGTCGTCGGCGCGCAGAGCGCGCGCAGCCTCGCGGAGAACTTCAAGCTGCTGCGGCAGGCGCCGCTGCGACTGGGCCTGCAGACCACGATCGGCCCGACGCGCATCGCATCCTTCCTCTCCGTCTTCCACCGCCGCCAGCCCGGCGTGGAGATCACCGTGGAGGACGGCACACCGGTGGCCTTGCTGGACAAGCTGGAGCGGGGCGAACTGGACTTCGCGCTGCTGAGCGGCGCGCAGCCGATCGCCGAAGCCTTCCGCTACGAGACGCTCTATGCGGAACCCTATGTGGTCGTGCTGCCTGCCGGCCACGTGCTGGGGCGGCTGCCGCAGATCCGCCTGGCGGACGTCGACGGGGAAGCCTACGTGGACCGGCTGTCCTGCGAGATGCGCGAGGCGGTGATGGCGCTGTCGCGCGACGCCGGCATCAACCTCTACGCCACTTTCCGCAGCGAGCGGGAGGACTGGGTCGAGGCGATGGTGCAGGCGGGCCTGGGCTTCGCGTTCATGCCGGCGTACTCCATCCGTTCGCGCGACCTGCACCAGCGCCCGCTGGTGGAACCCGCCGTGCAGCGCGACGTGCTGGCCGTGGACGTGCGCGGCCGCGTGCGGACGCCCGCCGCGCGGCTGTTCCTCGAAGAGATCAAGGCGTTCGCGTGGCTCCCGGCGCCAGGCGCCTGAGCCTTGGCCGATGTGCGCCGCCGCCGGCGGACAATCCCGGCATGCAAGAGACTTCCGCGCCCGTGCGCGCCGTGCTGTTCGACCTGGGCGGCGTGCTGCTGGACATCGACTTCGGCCGTGCCGTCGCCGCCTGGACGCGGCACTCGCGCCTGCCGCCGCAGCAGGTGCGCGAACGCTTCGCGTTCGACGAGCCCTTCCGCCACCACGAGACGGGGCGCCTGGACGACGCCGCTTACTTCGCCCACCTGCGCCAGGCGCTGGACCTGGACTGCGAGCTCTCCCAGGTGGAAGCCGGCTTCAACGCCATCCTGATCGGCGAGATCACCGAGACCGTCTCGCTGCTGCAGGCCCTGCGCGGCCGCGTGCCCTGCTACGCGATCAGCAACACGAACCCCGCCCACGTGCTGCACATGCGGCGCGCCTTCCCCGGCTTCCTCGACCGCTTCGACCACGTCTTCACCTCGCACGAGATCGGCCACCGCAAGCCGCAGCCGGAGAGCTTCGCGCACGTGCTGCAGGCGATCGGGTTGCCGGCGGGGGAGGTGCTGCTGTTCGACGACCTCGCGCCGAACGTGGAAGCCGCCCGCGCGCTCGGCCTGCAGGCGGTGCTGGTGCGCAGTCCGGCCGACGTGCGAAAAGGGCTGGCCGATCGGGGGCTGCTGTCCTGACGCCAAAGAAAAGGCCACGGCGCAACCGCACCGTGGCCTGAAGTTGGCAACCGCGAGGAACAGGAGTCCGCCCGCAGTACTGTCATTCTATACAGTCTTTCGGCGGCCGCTCACTTGGTCGAGACCACTTCCTTGCGGCGGATGATGCTCGCGCGACGCTCGTCTTCCTTGTACGCGTAGCCACGCTCGCCGCCGCGCCACGTGCCGAGCCACAGCATGTTCCCCGAAATCGCATCGTGGTCGGTCGGCGAGAACGCGCGGTCGTAGGTCGTGACCACGCCGCGGTAGATGTTCGACGGGTTCTCCAGCGCGCGCTTCAGCGCCGGGCCACTGAGGTCGCCCTTGGAGTCGAACATGGCGCGCAGCAGCAGGTGGATGCTGTCGTAGGTCTGGGCGGCGGACATCATCGAGCCGATGGGCGCCTCCTTGCTCAGCTTGGCGTAGTTGCGCAGGAAGGTGGAGTTGCGCTCCAGGAAGATGTTCGGCAGCACCGTCTGCACCATGTAGCCGCCGTCCACCCGGCCCTGCGACACGGCGTACGCGGACGCGTGCGACAGGCCCCAGGGCCCGAACTGCGGCACCTTCCAGCCGATCGCCGCCCGCGCCGCGGAGATGACGCCCTGCTCCGGGCCGACAGTCCAGCCGATGAGCGCATCGGCGCCGGAGTCGCGCAGCTGCTTCATTTCCTCCTCGAGGTTCTTCACGCCCACCTTGAAGCGCACGACCGCCGAGGGCTTGAGCCCCGCGCGCTGCAGCGCCGCCTCCAGGTCCTTCAGCCCGGCGTCGCCGTAGCCGGAAGCGTCGACCAGCAGGGCGACGCTGCGCAGCCCGCGCTTGACGATCTCGTCGACGAGGAACTGCGTCTGCAGCTGGTCGCGTGCCGAGGTGCGGAAGATGTAGCTCTCGGCCGGCGGGTACTTCGCGGTGATCGCCGTGCCCGTGGCGCAGGGCACCATCAGCACGCTCTTGTTCGCCTGGAACACGTCCAGCGCCTTCATCGCCACGCCCGTGTTGCAGAAGCCCACGGTGGCCACGACCTTCTCGCGCGTCACGAGCTCCTGCGCGTGCTTCAGGCCGGTGTCGTTGTCGGCCTGGTCGTCGCGGATCACCAGTTCCAGCTTGCGGCCGAGGTAGCCGCCCACCTCGTTGATCTCGTTGACGGCCACCTGCGCGCCGACGCGCGCGCTGTTGCCCATGTCGGAGGAACCGCCGGACAGCGGCACGATGAGGCCGATCCGCACGTTGGGTGCGCCCTGGGCATGGGCGCCGAGTGCGAGGACGCCGGCCAGCAAGGCAGGCAGCAGGGAGGCACGTGACACGGTTCTCTCCTTCGGGTTGGTAACATGAAGTTACGACCCGAGCCCGGCAGTAGCAACCGAAAATTCCTCCGCCCCGTGAAATGCCTGTCGATTCCGTCAGGTTGAATTAAGCGTTTTCCTTAACGGTTGCGGAAAGACCCTCTCCCCGCCCATGGGGTAGCATGGGACGAGGAACGCGCCGAAGCCCTGGTGAAAGCAGTGGCGAGCAACCGACAGGCCCTGCGCAGCCTGTGCAACCGGAGGACACCGTGGCCAAACCGAATTACGCGTTCGAGAAGCGGCAGCGCGAGCTGGAGAAGAAGCGCAAGAAGCAGGAGAAGGAGCAGCGCAAGGCCGCTCCGCAGAACGCGCCCGTGCAGCCGCCCGTGGCAGAGCCCAAGTAGGCCCGCCGCATGAAGGACGAGGTCAAGACCAAGGTGCGACCGGACGGACTGCGGTACGAGTCCAAGAGCGTCGGCACCGACTTCCCCGGTCCGTACGGAGGCACCATGAGCTGCTTCCTGTGCGGCCAGCACATGCCCCGTTCGCGCCTGGCGCCTTTCAAGGTGGCGGGTGCGCAGCAGTTCCGCTGCCGCAACGGCTGCTGACGCCTAGACCGCCACGCCCCGCCGGCTGAAGATCTCGCGGATGGCCGCCGCGTGCGTGCCATCCTGCGAGAGCAGTTTCGCGAACGTCGCGGCGAGCTCGCGCGGCGGCACCGCCGGGCGCAGCCTGAACCATGCATCCAGGATCAGCTTGTCCGCGGCGCGCTGCCCGAGGATCTGGCGGATCTCCCAGAAGGCAGCGCCCCAGATCTCCGTGCCGTCGACGAGCGCCGACTCGTGCCCCGGGCGGATTTCGCTGAACCGGCGCTGGTTCGTCAGCTTCCAGGCCGACACCGCCGGCGTCTCCGCCCGCCCCACGAAGCTGCACGGCAGGTACCAGGCGATGCCGGATTCCAGGGCGTAATGCTCCGGGGAATTCCCGAGCTTCCTGCCGCCCATCAGCACGTGGTGCATGTACTCGCGGTAGAGCACGATCGGCTCCGTGACGTACTTGCTGTCGATCACCATCCGGCGCTTGTCCGGCTCGTAGTAGGCCACGGCCCCCTGCTTCTGCAACAGGTCGCCGCGCACGTCGAGCTCCACGCGTTCCTTCGTCTGGCCGTACCCGAGTTCGCCCAGGTACTGCTGGTAGCCCGTGAACGCCGCCTGGATCTGCGCCTTCTGCGACGCGGAAACGTTGGACGTGGGGGAGATCCCTACCTTCTCGCCGATCTGGTCCACGCGCCTGGTCAGCGAATCCAGTTGCGCGGCGATGGCGGTCGTGTCGCGCAGCCGCGCACTCAGCTTGTCGTATTCGAGCGCGAGCTTCTCGCTGTCGCCCTTCAGCTTCTCCGCGCTGCTGCCCGCGGTTTCCAGCTTCTTCGTGACCTCCGCCTGCGCCCGCTGCACCTGCGAGGTGAAGTCCGAGTAGGTCTTGATGCCCAGGATGGCGAGCACCAGCAGCACGAGGGCCGCGGGCACGCCGACGAAGAAGCCGAACAGCTTCGCCCAGTCGGTCAGGCGCGCGGCGATGGCCTGCGCCGTCTCCACCTCCAGCAGCTTCTGGTCCTTGAAGCGCGCCGCCACCGCCGCCTCGACCTGCTGGCGCATCGCGCCATCGACGTACTCGCGCACGGTCGCGGCCTCGGGCTGCAGCCCGAACCCGCACGCCCCGCAGAACCGGTTGCCATCGGGGCTCGCCGCCTGGCACCGCGGACACTGGATCGTCATGCGCCACCTCCCCGGGAATGCGGGGAGTATGGGATGCGGTGCGCGGCGCGGCCATCCCCGGTTGGGGTAGCGCGCCCGCCCGGCCGGCCGCTACTTCGTCGCCTTCGGCTTCGGTGACCGGCGCGCGGCCTCGGCCGCTGCCTGCTCCGCGTGCTTCTCCGCACGCGAGCGACGGGCCTTGGGCTTCTTCACGTCCTTGGCGTGCGCGTCCTTCTCCGCCTTCGGCCTTTCCTTCGGCTGGGCGTGGTGGGTGCGCACCAGGCGGTCGAGGGCGGTCGGCCGCGGCAGCTGCGCCTGCGCGTGGCGCTTCTCCCGCTCCTCCTTCAGCTGGCGGCGCTCCTCGAGCAGGGCGGCTTCGGCCTCGGAGGGCTCGTCACCGGCGGCGGCTTCCATCCGGCGCGCCATGGCGCGGTGCAGCGCCTGGCCGTTGCTCGCGATCTTCTTGCTCAGCGTTGCGGTGCGGATCGGCATGTGCAACTCCTCGAAGTGGAGGGGAAGCACTGTAGGCCAAGCCGCAACGGGGCGCCAGTGGGCTGCACCGCTGCGGGCTCACCGGCGCGCGGGTGCGCCTTCGAGCGCTGCCTCCACGTACAGCGCCTTGACGAGCAGCATGGCCACGACGGCCAGCGGCGTCGCGAGGAGCACGCCAGTGAGTCCGAACAGGCCGGCCGCGACCACCACGCTCACCACGCCGACCGCGGGCGGCAGGTGCACGGTGTGGCGCTGCACGAGCGGCACCACCAGGTTCCCCTCCACCTGCTGGATCGCGAGGACCAGGATGGCAACCTGCATCGCCACCTGCGGGCCTTCGGAAAGCGAGAGCAGCACCGCGAGGCCGCCGGAGACGATCGGTCCGAAGAAGGGAACGAAATCGAGCATCGCCGCGACGATGCCGAGCACCAGCGCGAGCGGCACGCCGAGGAGCGACAGCCCGACGCCGGTGGCGAGGCCGACGAAGGTCATCGAGAGCGCCTGGCCCTTGAGCCAGCCGCGCAGCCCGCCGCCACAGCAGTCCAGCGCGTCGCCGACCGCGCGACGATGCGCCGTCGGCAGCAGGCGCAGCAGGCCTTGCCGGTACAGCTGCGGCTCGGCCGCGATGAAGACCCCCACGAGCAACACCAGCAGCGTGTCGCCCGCGATGCCCAGCGTCAGCCCCGCAGCGCCGGCCACGCGCGACCACGAGACGTCGTGCGCGCGCACGTCGTCCCAGAGCTGCACCACGTAGGGGCCGACCGGGCTCGTCTCCAGCCACGCCCGCGCGGCCGCGAGCGCGCCGGGCAGCCGCGACGCCAGTTCGCCCGCCTGCGCGACGAGCACGCCACCGACGAACCAGCCCAACGCGGCCAGCAGCGCGCACGCGAGGATCACGCAGACGATCACCGCCAGCCGGTGGGACAGGTGGGTGAGCCGCCGCACGCGCCCGGCCAGCGCGACCAGCACCGTGGCGACGAGCAGGCCTGCGAAGACCAGCAGGAACAGGTGGCGCAGGTGCCAGGCGGCGAGGGCCAGCGCCAGCAGGGCGATGGTCACCAGCACCTTGCCGGGGTAGCTCATGTCGTGCGGGCGCGGCGGTCCTTCCATCGCGACGATTCTGCGTCAGCGCGCGCACGCGCGGGTCCGACCTTGCGCGCGCCACCGCCGAGGCCGGGACGCCTCGACGGCGGCAAGATGCATTTGGGCCAAATCCATACAGGGCGCGTCGGCGCAGGCCTATGCCCCGGACGCGCCAGCACTCCGAGCATGGTGGCAGCTCCATGCAAGGACGACGCCATGCCTGCCTCGAAACACCTCTTCCTGTCCGTGCTGCTGGCCGCAAGCGCCGCCGTGCACGCCGCCGGCGCCGGCCGCGCCGATCCCGTCCCGAAGTCGCCCGTGCTCGGGCCACCCTCGCCCAACGGCGTCATGGGCGGCACCTTCCCCAGCGCGATTCCGCCCGGGCGTCAAGGCGAAGGGTTCGTGCCCCAGGACCTGCCCGTGATCGAGCACGCCGGCAGGATCGGCGACTCGCCCGTGCTCGGCCCGAAGGGCGACGACGGCGTGATGGGCGGCACCTTCCCGAGCGTGCTCGCCGCACGCGGCATCCCGCTGGGTTCGAAGCGGCCGATCGAGGAGGAAACGGGCAAGCTGCACGAGTCGCCCGTGATCGGGCCGCCCGGTCCCACCGGCGGCACGTTCCCGAGCGCGCTGCCCGGCTGGCGCTGAACGATGTTCGCCAGCTTCGAAGAGGGCGTGCGCGCCGGCGTCGAATGGTTGCGCCTGGGGGTGGAGACCCTGGGCGCGCTGGTCATCGCCGTGGGCGTGCTGCTCGCCATCGCAGGCCTCGCGCGCCATGCCTTGCACGAGCGTGGCCGCAGCTTCACGCCGATCCGGCTCGCGTTCGCGCGCTACCTCACGCTCGCGCTCGAACTGCAGCTCGCCGCGGACATCCTCTCCACCTCGGTCGCACCCACCTGGGAGCGCATCGGCAAGCTCGCGGCCATCGCGGTGATCCGGACTGCGCTGAACTACTTCCTCAGCAAGGAGATCGAGCAGGAGCGGCGCCAGGAAGGCGTGGTGCCGTCGAGTCCGGAAAAGGGCTGAAGACTCCGTCACACAACAAACCGCGTCGGTGATACATTCGCGACAAATACATCCAACAGGAATCCGCGGCGGGCATCTTCCGCCGGTCGCGGGCGCCGGGGAGATCGCGTGTCCTTGGGACCACCGAGCATCGGAGACCATGCCGCCATCGGGGACTGCCGGTCCCTTGCGCTCGTCTCGCGGCACGGCAGCATCGACTGGTTCTGCACTCCCGTCTTCTCCGCGCCTTCGGTGTTCGGCGCGCTGCTCGACGCGGAGCGTGGCGGCCACTACCTGCTCGCGCCACCCGCCCACACTCTGCTGTCCGTCCCGCAGCAGCAGTACGAACCCGGCAGCAACGTTCTGCGCACGACCTACACGTGTGCAGGTGGAACCGTCGAGGCGCTCGACTTCATGCCGGTCGCCGAGGCAGGCGCATCCTCGGACGAGCGCGTCCCGCAACAACTGATCCGGTCCCTGCGCTGCACGGGCGGCGAAGTCGAGCTCGCCGGCCGGTTGCAGCCCCGTCCTGCCTATGCGGCGCGGCAGGTCGCGTGGCGGGCGCTGCACCCGCAGGCATGGCGCTGCGACGCGGACGGCTTCAGCCTCTCCTTCTGTTCCACGCTGCCGTTCCGTGCCGAAGGGCAGGACCTCGTCGCTTCCTCGCGCATGCGCGAGGGCGAGCGGCACGTGAGCCTCATCCAGGCCCCGGCGGCAACGCGCATCAACGTCGCCGCCCTGGCCACCGATGTGGAGGAGCGCCTGGCAAGCACCCTCGCCTGGTGGCGCGCCTGGTGCGGCCGGTGCACCTACCGCGGTCCGCATGCAGGGGACGTGGTGCGCAGCGCGCTCACCCTGAAGCTGCTCACCTATCGTCCGAGCGGCGCAGTCGTCGCCGCCGCCACCACGTCCATCCCGGAAGGCCCCGACGGCCGCCGCAACTGGGACTACCGCTACTGCTGGCTGCGCGACACCTCGCTGGTGCTGCACGCCTTCGTCGATCTCGGCTACGTGGGCGAGAGCGACGCGTTCCTGCGCTGGCTGCTGCACGCGACCCGCAGCACGGGCGACCGCCTGCAGGTCGTCTACGACGTGCACGGCGAACCCCTGCTGGCGGAGCACGTCGTGGGAAGCCTCGCGGGGTACCACGGCATCGGGCCGGTGCGCATCGGCAATGCGGCGTCGGGCCAGGTGCAGCACGACGTGTACGGCGAGGTGCTGCTGACCGCCTGCGAGCACGCACGCGCCGGCGGCATGCTCGATCCGGGCGAGAAGCAGCTGCTCGCGCGCCTCGCGCACCGGATCTGCGCAATCTGGCGCCAGCCGGACCAGGGCATCTGGGAAGTCCGCCTGCCTCCGCGGCACAACACGCATTCCAAGCTGATGTGCTGGGCGGGGCTGGACCGCGCGCTCTGGCTGCACGACCGGCACGGCGTGCCCCTCGACCGCGCGCATGTCGCGCGCGAACGCGAGCTGCTGCGCGCCGACATCGACGCGAGCGGCTTCGACGCCTCGCTGGACAGCTACGTCGGCGTGTACGGCACCCAGTGGGCGGATGCGAGCCTGCTGCTCATTCCGCGCCTGGGCTACCTGCCGGCGCGCGACCCGCGCGTGCTCGGCACGGTGCAGCGCATCTTCCGCGAGCTGTCGGTCAAGGGCCTGCTGTACCGCTATCCGCCCGACCAGGGCTACGACGGCGTTTCGGGCGAAGAGCACCTGTTCGCCATCTGCAACTTCTGGGCGGTGGACTGTTTGGTGCGGCAGGGTCGCGTCGACGAGGCGCTGCGCATGTACGAGCGGCTGCTCTCGCTGCGCAACCACGTGGGGCTCTACGCGGAGGAATTCCGCGTGGAAAACGGCACGCCCATGGGCAACTTCCCGCAGGCGTTCAGCCACGTCGGCCTGATCACCGCCGCCCTGGCGCTGGGCCAGGCCATGGGCGTCGCACGCGCGGGAGCAGCGTGATGGCGGAGTCCCGCACCGCCTTGTACGGCGCCATGGCCGCCAACGTCGCGATCGCCACGACGAAGTTCGTCGTCGCGGCCGTGACCGGCAGCTCGGCGATGCTCTCCGAAGGCGTCCACTCGCTGGTCGACACGGGCAACAGCGTGCTGCTGCTCGTGGGCGAGCACCGCAGCCGGCAGGCGCCTTCGGCCCAGCACCCGTTCGGCTACGGCAAGGAGCTGTACTTCTGGAGCCTGATCGTCGCGGTCCTGATCTTCGGGGTGGGCGGCGGCGTTTCGTTCTACGAAGGCGTGCTGCACGTGCGCGACCCGCATCCGCTGGAGGGCGCGCACTGGAGCTACGTCGTGCTCGGCGCCGCCGCCGTGTTCGAAGGCATCAGCTTCGGCATCGCCTGGCACGCATTCGCGCGCGAACGCGGCAGCCGGCCGTTCTGGCAGGCACTGCGCGGCAGCAAGAACCCCGCGGTGTACACGGTGCTCGCGGAAGACGGCGCCGCCCTGCTGGGGCTCGCGGTCGCGGCGATCGGCGTGTTCTGCAGCCATGCGCTGGACATGCCGCGCCTCGACGGCGCCGCGTCGATCGTGATCGGGCTGCTGCTCGCGGGGGTGGCCGTGCTGCTGATCCGCGAGTCGCGCGGCCTGCTGGTGGGCGAAGGCATCCGGCCGGAGACGGTGCAGGCCATCGTCCAGATCGCGCGTGGGGAACGCGGCGTCGAACAGGTGGGGCGCGTGCTCTCCATGTACATCGGTCCCGAGGAGGCGCTGGTGACCTTCGACGTGGCCTTCGCGGCCGACCAGCCCGTGGAGGACGTGGGGGCCGCGATCAAGCGCATCGAAGCCGCGATCCGCGCGCGCTTCCCCACGCTGCGCCGCATCTTCATCGAGCCGGTGTCCGCCGTGCCTGGAGCGGAGCATGGCCAGCAGTGAGCGCGACCAGGTGTTCAGCCGCCGCGTCGAGCTGGGGATCAAGCTCGGCGTGCTCGCGCTCTTCCTCTCCTTCCCCGCGCTGGTGGCCTACGGCGTCTGGCGGGAGAGCAGCTACCAGGCGATCGGCGAACCGGTCGCGCAGCCCATCCCCTTCAGCCACAAGCACCACGTGGGCGACGACGGCATCGACTGCCGCTACTGCCACACGCAGGTGGAAACGAGCCGCCACGCCGGCCTGCCCGGTTCCAGCATCTGCCTCACCTGCCATTCGCAGCTGTACACGCAGGCCGCCGTACTGGAGCCCCTGCGCGAAAGCGCGCGGACGGGCCAGCCCATCCCCTGGCGGCGGGTGCACACGCTGCCGGACTTCGTCTTCTTCGACCACGGCGTGCACGTCGCCAAGGGTGTCGCCTGCCACGAGTGCCACGGCCGCATCGACCAAATGCCGCTCACGTGGCGCGCCCAGCCGCTGCAGATGCAGTGGTGCATCGCCTGCCATCGCGATCCGGCACCGCACCTCCACCCGCGCGACCAGGTCTTCGCCATGCCGCCGCCGCGGGTGTCCGAACGGCAGGCACAGGACCTCGCCCGCCTGATGCAACTGGAGAGCACGCGGCGGCTGACCGACTGCTCCACCTGCCACCGCTGACGCCATGGACACCACGCCGCAATCCCTCGTGTTCCACCGCGCGGTACCGGGCGCGATCACGCGCCGCCGCGCCATGGCGTGGATGGCCGCTTCGGCCGCCCTCGCGAGCGCCGGCTGCAGCCCGCCGGAACGCGGACGGATCCTGCCGTGGGTCGACATGCCCGAGGCGCGCGGGGCGAGCGACCCCGTGTACTACGCCAGCGCCGTGCTGCGCGACGGCTTCGCGCAAGGCGTGCTGGTGGGCACGCAACTCGGGAGGCCCATCAAGGTGGAAGGCAATCCGGCGCATCCTTCGTCCCTGGGCGCGACGGACCCCTTCGGGCAGGCGGCGGTGTTGCAGCTGTGGGACCCGGACCGCTCGCAGGCGGTGGTGCAGCGTCTCGCGCCGGTCGGCACGCCGAATGCGACGCAGGCCGCAGGCCTCTCGAGCTGGCCGGCGTTCGAATCTGCATGGCGTCCGCTCGCAGGGCGGCTGCAGGCGCAGCGCGGCGCCGGCCTGCGCATCCTGAGCGGGCCGCTCACCTCGCCGACGCTGCGCGCGCAGCTCGCGCGATGGCTGCACGCCCTGCCGCAGGCGCGCTGGCACCAGCACGCGGCCCTGGCGGACGCGACTGCGACCGAGTGGACCCTGTCCGCGTTCGGCACGCCCGCGCACCCGGTGGCGCGGTTCGACCGGGCGCGCTGCGTGGTCGCGCTCGGCGGCGATCCGTTCTCGGAAGGCGCGGCCTGCGTGCGGCACGCCGCCGACTGGGCACGCCTGCGTCGCGAAGGGCGCACGCCCGTGCTGTTCGCCGTGGAAGTCGCACCGGGCCTGTTCGGCGGGCGGGCCGACCGGCGCATCGCGCTGGCGCCGCGCGAGATCGATGCGCTGGTACAGCGCCTGGCCGCGGACGCGCCGGACTCCGCGTTCGAGGGCGAGCTGCTGCAGGCGATGCGCGCAGCGGGCCCGGACCTGCTCCTGCTGCCCGGCCCCGGACTGGATGCTGCCAGCCATGCCGCGGTGCACGCGATGCACGACCGCGCGGGCGCGACCAGCCGCACCTTGTCGTGGCTGCCCCCCCTCGCCTGGGCGCCGGAGGCGGGCACCTTGCGCGAGCTGGTGGACGCCATGCTGGCGGGTGCCGTCGACACGCTCGTGATGCTCGACGCCAATCCCGTCTACGACGCGCCCGGCGCGCTTGCCTTCACGCAGGCCCTGGAGCAGGTGCGGTTCACTGTGCACGCCGCGACGTATCGCGACGAGACGGCGCGCGCGAGCGCCTGGCACCTGCCCGTGTCGCATGCCTTCGAGCAATGGAGCGACGCCCTCGCGCACGACGGCACCGCCACGCTGCTGCAGCCAGCCATCGCGCCGCTGTACGACACGCGCGCACTGCACGAGATCGTGGCGCTGCTCGCCGGCGAAGACGCGCGCGAGGGCCACGCGCTCGTGCAGGCGACCTGGCGCGCGGCGTGGGGCGATGCGTTCGACGAACGCTGGCGCGAGAGCTTGGGGGCGGGGGTCGTGCGGGACAGCGCGCCTGCGCCGATCGCAACCCCCGCCGCCCCGGCGCCCCGGCAGCGGGAACGCGCGCGCGTGCCCGACGGCGAGCTCGCCGCGGTGTTCCGCCCCGACCCTTCCGTCCTCGACGGTCGCCACGCGAACAACGCCTGGCTGCAGGAACTGCCGCGCCCCTTCACGAAGCACACCTGGGACAACGCGGCCTTCCTCGGCCCGCGCACGGCCGACGCCGCGGGCCTCGCCACCGGCGACCGCGTGCGCGTGTCGGCCTTCGGCGCGCACGTGGATGCGCCGGTGTGGGTCGGCGCCCTGCATGCCGAAGGCGTGGTCACGCTGCCCCTGGGCTACGGCCGGCGCGCGGCGGGACGCGTCGGCAACGGCGTCGGCTTCGATGCCTATCGCGTCCGCCCCTTGCGCGACGTGGATGCCGCCGTGCGCTTGCAGAAGCTGCCCGGCGGCGGCCACGCCTTCGCCCTCACGCAGAACACGCAGGACCCGTCGGGCCGCGAACCGGCGCGCAGCCAGTCCGCGAACGCGAGACGCCCCGGCCCGCCCCACCCGGTGCCGTCGCTCTATCCCGGCTACGCATCGCCCGACCATGCCTGGGCCATGGTGATCGACCTCGATGCCTGCATCGGCTGCAACGCCTGCACCATCGCCTGCCAGGCGGAGAACAACATCCCCGTGGTCGGCAAGGAGGAGGTCGCGCGCGGCCACGAGATGCACTGGATCCGGGTGGACCGCTACGACAGTGCGCTGCCCGGCGGCAGCATCTTCCAGCCCGTGCCCTGCATGCACTGCGAGAAGGCGCCGTGCGAACTCGTGTGCCCCGTGGGCGCCACGATGCACGACGACGAGGGCCTCAACGTGCAGGTCTACAACCGGTGCATCGGCACGCGCTTCTGCTCCAACAACTGCCCGTACAAGGTGCGGCGCTTCAACTTCCTGCAGTACACCGACGCGCAGACCGAGTCCCTCAAGGGCCAGCGCAACCCCGAGGTCACCGTGCGCAACCGCGGCGTGATGGAGAAGTGCACCTACTGCCTGCACCGCATCGCCCGCGCGCGCCAGCACGCGCAGGCGCAAGGCGTGCCGCTGGCCGACGGCGACGTGGTCACCGCCTGCCAGGCCGTCTGCCCCACGCAGGCCATCCACTTCGGCGACCTGCGCGATCCCGCGAGCGAGGTGCTGCGGCTGCGCGCATCGCCACGCCATTACGTGCTGCTGGAGGAGCTCGACACCCGGCCGCGCACGACCTACCTGGCCCGCAGGACCTGAGCGATGGCCGAGCCCCCCATCGTCTCCCGCGACATCGGCGTGCTGCGCGCGGGTTGGGGCTACGCGAGCATCGGCGACAAGATCAGCGACGCCGTCCTGACCCGGCCGCTGCGCTGGCCCTGGCTCGCCGCTTTCCTCGGCACCTTCGTGGGCACGCTGGTGCTGCTCGGCGCGATGACCTACCTGTTCCTCACCGGCGTGGGCATCTGGGGCGTGAACATCCCGGTGGGCTGGGGCTTCGCGATCGCCAACTGCGTGTGGTGGATCGGCATCGGCCACGCCGGCACCTTCATCTCCGCGATCCTGCTGCTGCTGCGGCAGAAATGGCGCACCTCCATCAACCGCTTCGCCGAAGCGATGACGCTGTTCGCGGCCGCGATGGCGGGCCTCTTCCCCATCCTGCACCTGGGGCGGCCCTGGTTCTTCTACTGGCTCGCCCCTTATCCCGACCGCATGAACCTGTGGCCGCAGTGGCGCAGCCCGCTCGTGTGGGACTTCTTCGCCATCGCCACCTACATCACCGTTTCCTTCCTGTTCTGGTACATGGGGCTGATCCCGGACCTGGCGACCTTGCGCGACCGCGCGCACGCGCGCTGGAAGCAGGCCGCCTACGGCCTGTTCGCGCTCGGCTGGCGCGGCGAGGCGCGCGATTGGGCGCGGCACCAGTCCGCCTACCTGCTGCTGGCCGGCATCGCGACGCCGCTGGTGGTGTCGGTGCACTCGGTCATCTCGCTGGACTTCGCCATCGGCAACACGCCCGGCTACCACTCCACCATCTTCCCGCCCTACTTCGTGGCGGGTGCGCTGTTCTCCGGCTTCGCGATGGTGCTCACGCTCGCGATCCCGCTGCGCCGCGCCTTCGGGCTGTACGACTTCATCACGGACGTGCACCTGGACCACGCCGCCAAGGTGATGCTCGCCACCGGCGCGCTGGTGGCCTACGGCTACGCGAGCGAGACCTTCATGGCCTTCTACAGCGGCGACGCCTACGAGATCGCAATGACGGTGGACCGCTGGACGGGGTTCTACGCGCCGGTGTACTGGACCATGCTCGCGATCAACGTGCTGCTGCCGCAGGTGCTGTGGTTCCGCCGCGTGCGGCGCAGCGCGGGCGCGCTGTTCGCGCTCAGCCTCGTGGTCAACCTCGGGATGTGGATGGAGCGCGTCGTGATCGTGGTGCAGAGCACCTCGCACGATTTCCTGCCTTCGGCCTGGGGCCGCTTCGTGCCCACGGTCTGGGACTGGATCATGCTGCTCGGCTCGATCAGCGCCTTCGCGTGGCTGTTCCTGGTGTTCATCCGCCTGCTGCCGGCGATCTCGATCTCCGAGATGCGCGAGCTCGCCCGCGAGAGCGTGCGGGAGGACGCGCGATGAAACCCTGGGCACTGATGGCGGAGTTCGCGGGTGCCGACGCCTTGCTGGCCGCGGCACGGCGCGCGCGCGCCGCCGGCTACCGGCACGTCGAGGCCTATTCGCCCTTCCCGGTCGAAGGCCTGGCCGAGACGCTCGGCTACGCGCGCACGCCGGTACCCTTCTGGACCTTCCTCGGCGCCCTCGGGGGCGGCACCGGCGGCTACTTCATGCAGTGGTATTCGGCCGTGGTCGACTACCCCGTGAACATCGCCGGGCGGCCCTTGCACAGCTGGCCCATGTTCATCCCGCTCACCTTCGAGCTGGCGGTGCTCGGGGGCGCGCTCGCGGCGGTCGTGGCCTTCCTCGCCGCCAGCGGCCTTCCGCGGCTGCGCCACCCGCTCTTCGCCTCGCGCGATTTCGACCTCGCCACGCGCAACCGCTTCTTCCTGTGCCTGCGCGGCGACGACCCCGCCTTCGATGCGCAGCAGACGCGCGACTTCCTGCAGTCGCTGCAACCCCTGGCCTGCATCGAGGTGGCGCCATGAAATGCGCCTGCGTCCTCCTCGCGGTGCTGGCGCTGGCCGGTTGCGAACGCTCCATGCACGACATGTACCGGCAACCGCGCCTGGACCAGGGCGAAGCGAGCCCGCTGTTCCCGGACGGGCGCGGCGAGCGCCCGCCGCCCGCGGGAAGCGTGCCGGTCGCAGCCGGCACGCTGGCGATGACGAGCAGCGGCCGCAAGGGCCGCGAACTCCCGCTCGCCTGGCAGGTCGCCTCCGAACGCCAGGCGCTGCCGGCGGTCACCGACACGCTGCTCGCCCGCGGCCAGGAGCGCTACGGCATCTACTGCCTGCCTTGCCACGGCGCGGTCGGCGACGGCGACGGGCCGGTCGTGCGGCGCGGCTTCCCGCATCCGCCCAGCTACCACGAGCAGCGCCTGCGCGACGCACCGGACCGCCACTTCCACGACGTGATCACCAACGGCTACGGGATCATGCATTCCTATGCGGACCGCGTGCCGCCGCAGGACCGCTGGGCCATCGTGGCGTACATCCGCGCGCTGCAGTTCAGCCAGCAGGCACCGGTCGCGCAACTGCCGCCCGCCGTGCGCGCGAAGCTTCCCGGCGGCGGGCCGGCCGGAGGCCCGCGATGACGCGCCTGCTGCTCGCCGCGTGGCTCGCCGCCTGGTGGTGGTGCCTGGGCCTCGTGCTCGGCTGCTTCGCCAATGCGTGGACCAGCCGCCTGTCCGGCGGCGCGTGGGGCGTGCCGGTGCAGGCCAGCGCCTTGCTGCTGCGGCGGGCGCTGCCCTGGTTGCTGCTCGCCATGCTGCCGCTCGCCCTCGGTCACGCGTGGCTGTATCCGTGGGCGTCCGGCGACGCCTGGCTCGCGCACTACGCGCGTCCGGCCTTCGTCCGCACCTGGCTGTCCTCGCCCTTCTGGCTCGCACGGCTTGCCGTCTATGCGCTCGCCTGGTGGTGGATCACCCGCCCGGCCAGCCTCGCGAGCAAGGGGCGGGCGGCCGCCGCGCTGCTGCTGCACGTGCTCCTCACCTCCCTGGCTTCCGTCGACCTGCTGATGGCGCTCGTGCCGCGCTGGTTCAGCACCGCCTTCGGGCTGGTGGTGCTGTCCGTGCAGGCCCTGTCCGGCGCCGCGGTGGTCGCCCTGCTCGCGCGTGCGCCCGGGCAGCGCAGCGCCGGGGGCGTGCCGGTCTCGCGCGACCTCGGCAACCTGCTGCTGATGTGGGTCATGAGCTGGGCCTACCTCGCCTTCATGCAGTTCCTGATCATCTGGGCCGAGAACCTGCCGGCGGAAGTCACCTGGTACGTGCCGCGCCTGCAGACCGGCTGGAGCGCGGTCGGGGTGGCCCTGGCGCTGCTGCAACTGGCGGTTCCCTTCGTGCTGCTGCTGTTCCGCGCCGTGAAGGACCGGCCGCAGCGCCTGCGCCGCGTGGCCGCACTGCTGCTCGCCGCCAGCGCACTGGATGCGACCTGGATTGTCCTGCCCTCGGTCGACCCGCACACCTGGCACGGGTGGTGGCTGTTTCCGGCGGTGTTCCTCGCCGCGGCGCTGCTGCTGTGGAGCGTGCTGCGGCGCCACGTCGCCGGCATGGAGGCGACGCATGCGGGATGAGATCGCCGTGCGGCCCATCGCGTGGGTCGGCGCCTCGATCGCCGCCGTCGTGGCGCTCGTGGTCGTGGCCGTGTTCCTGCTGCTGCGCCTGTGGAACGCCGACCCTGGCGCCGACCGCGTGCGCATGCGCGAGACCGTGCTCGTCCCCGGCCCGGTGGTGCAGAGCGCGCCGCAAGAGGACCTGCGGGCCTATCGCGAGGAAAAGCGGCGCATCCTCGAAAGCGCCGCGTGGGTGGATGCGCAGCGCGGGATCGCGCGCATCCCGATCGCGGATGCGATGGCCATCCTGGCCGCTTCGGCGCCACGCGCGGAGGCCACCCGATGAAGGCCTGGACCGGCGCGCTGCTCCTCGCGTTCGGCACGGCCGCGGCGCAACCCATCCCCTCGCCTGCCGGCGTGTCGCTGGACCAGCGTATCGGCAAGCCGCTCCCCTTGACGACGCAAGTGCGCGACGCGCGCGGCCACGCGGCGCACCTCTCCGACTTCTTCGCCGCCCGCACGCCGGTGCTTCTGGTGCTCGGCTACTACCGCTGTCCGCAGCTGTGCGGCCTGGTCATGCACAGCCTGCTGGAAGGGCTGCACCGCACCGGCCTCCCCGCTGCGCAATGGCGCATCGTCGGCCTGAGCCTCGCGCCCGACGAAGGCCCCGAAGATGCCGCCCGCCGGAGTGAACAGGACCTCGCCTACGCCCGCTGGCTGCAGGACGGCGGCGTCCTGCCGCGCCTGGACCTGCTGGTCGCCGCGCCGGACGACGTGCACCGCATCGCCGACGCGGCCGGCTTGCGCTACGCGCCGCGGGACGACGGCATCTCCCATCCGGCCACGGTGGTCCTGCTCACGCCGGAGGGCCGGGTCGCCCGCTACTTCAACGGCGTCGGCCTGGACGCGCCGCAGCTGCGTGACGCCCTCGTCCAGGCCAGGGAGGGAAGGCTCGGCACCTGGAGCGAGCGGCTCGCGCTCCTGTGCAGCCACCTCGATCCAGGTAGGGGCCGGCACACGGGCGCCGTGATGGCGGCGCTGCGCCTGACCGGCATCGCGGCGCTGGCCCTGTGGGCGGCGCTCGCCTGGCGGCAGTCGCGGCGGAGGCAGCGATGAACGACACGGACGCGCGCCTGAGCGCCACCTTCCGCCTGCTGCAGCAGAGCGCCTCCAGCATCGCGGACCGGACCGACCTGCTCTTCACGGGCATGCTGCTGCTCACCGGTGCGATCGCCCTCGCGATTTGCGCCACCATCGTCGTCTTCTGCATCCGGTACCGGCAGGGCGCGCGCGTGGAGCGCGGACTCGTCGGCCGCAAGCTCGGGCTCGAGGTGGGCTGGACGCTGGTGCCGCTCGCCCTGTTCATCGGCCTCTTCGTCTGGGCCGGCCACGACTTCGTGCGGCTGTACCAGGCGCCCGAGGACGCCCTTCCCGTGTATGTCGTCGCGAAGCAGTGGATGTGGAAGCTGCAGCACCGCAACGGCCGGCGCGAGATCAACGAGCTCCACGTGCCGCTCGGCCAGCCCGTGCGGCTCGTCATGAGCTCGCAGGACGCGATCCACAGCTTCTACGTGCCCGCCTTCCGCCTGAAACAGGACGTGCTGCCGGGCCGCTTCACCGGCCTGTGGTTCACGCCCACGCAGCTGGGCGAGTTCCACCTGTTCTGCGCGGAATACTGCGGCACGGAGCACTCGCGCATGATCGGCCGCGTCGTGGTGATGACGCCGGCGGACTACGCGCGCTGGCTCGCGTCCGGGCCGCAGGAGCCGTCGCTCGCGCAGTACGGCTTCGCGCTCTTCCGCCAGCTCGGATGCAGCGGCTGCCATGCCGCCGGCTCCACGGTGCACGCGCCCTCGCTCGCGGGCCTGCTCGGGCGGCAGGTGCACCTGCAGGACGGCCGCACGGTCGTCGCGGACGAGAACTACGTTCGTGATTCCATCCTGCTGCCCCGCAAGGACGTCGTCGCCGGCTTCGCGCCCGTGATGCCTTCCTTCGCCGGCCAGGTGAGCGAGGAGGACATCCAGGCGCTGGTCGCCTACCTGCGAGCGGGGGCGGCGCCATGAGCTACCTCGACGACGGCCACACGCTGCGCTCGTGGCTCACGAGCACGGACCACAAGCGCATCGCGATCCTCTACTCCATCGCGATCACGGCCTTCTTCTTCGTCGGTGGCGCCGCCGCCACGCTGATCCGGCTGGAGCTGGCCACGCCGGCCGGCGACCTCGTGTCGCACACCACGTACAACAAGCTGTTCACCGCGCACGGGATCATCATGGTCTGGCTGTTCCTGATCCCGTCCATCCCGGCGGTGCTGGGCAACTTCCTCGTGCCGCTGATGATCGGTGCCCGGGACCTCGCCTACCCGCGCCTCAACCTGCTGTCCTGGTACGTGTACTGCGCGGGCGGGCTGGTGATCCTGGTGGCCCTCGCACTCGGCGGCGTGGACACCGGCTGGACCTTCTACACGCCGTACTCCACGATGTTCTCCAACAGCTGGGTCACGGTGACGCTCACCGGCGTGTTCATCGTCGGCTTCTCGTCGATCCTCACCGGCCTCAACTTCATCGTCACCGTGCACCGCGAGCGCGCGCCGGGGCTGGGCTGGTTCCGCCTGCCGCTGCTGGTGTGGGCGCTGTACGCGACGAGCGTGATGCTGGTGCTGGCCACGCCCGTGCTGGCCATGACGACGTTGCTGGTGATCGCGGAGCGGCTGATGCAGATCGGAGTCTTCGACCCCGCGCACGGCGGCGACCCGCTGCTGTTCCAGCATCTCTTCTGGTTCTATTCGCACCCGGCCGTCTACATCATGGTGCTGCCGGCCATGGGCGTCGTGAGCGAGATCGTCCCCTGCTTCGCGCGCCAGCGCATCTTCGGCTACCGCTTCATGGCCTACGCGATCCTCGGCATCGCCAGCATCGGCTTCCTCGTGTGGGGCCACCACATGTTCGTGAGCGGCCAGTCGGTAGCCGCGAGCCTGGTGTTCTCGCTCCTGAGCTTCCTCGTCGCGATTCCGTCGGGCATCAAGGTGTTCAACTGGACGGCCACCCTCTACAAGGGGTCGATCCGCTTCGATGCGCCCATGCTGTACGCGCTGGGCTTCGTCGGCCTCTTCACCATCGGCGGCCTCACCGGCCTCTTCCTCGCGTCGCTGTCCCTCGACGTGCACCTGACCGACACCTACTTCGTCGTCTCCCATTTCCACTACATCATGGTCGGCGGCGCCGTGATGACGTACTTCGGCGGGCTGCACTTCTGGTGGCCGAAGGCGACCGGCCGCATGTATCCCGAGACCTGGGGCCGCATCGCCGCGGTGCTGGTGTTCCTCGGCTTCAACTTCACCTTCTTCCCGCAGTACATCCTGGGCGTGCAAGGCATGCCCCGGCGCTACCACACCTACCCGCCCGAGTTCCAGGTGCTGCACCTGCTCTCCTCGGCCGGCGCGGTGGTGCTCGCGCTGGGTTACCTGCTGCCGCTCTTCTACTTCGCCTGGTCCTTGCGGCACGGCCGCGTGGCGGGGCCGAACCCCTTCGAGGCGAAGGGGCTGGAGTGGCACACGCCTTCGCCGCCGCCGACGCACAACTTCGACACGCCGCCGCAGCCGCCGGAGCGCGTGTACGACTACGACCCGACGCAGCCGCGCGGGACGCCCGCATGAACACCGCGGCGCATCCGCTCGGTGGCGATCGCACCGCGCCCCGCACGCTGGGAATGTGGGTGTTCATCGCCTCCGAGCTGCTGTTCTTCGGCGCGCTGCTGGCCGCCTACCTCGCGGGCCGGCTGCACTGGCCGCACGGCTTCGGCGCCGCGAGCCGGCATACGCACGTGGTACTGGGCACGCTGAACACCGCGGTGCTGCTCACCAGCAGCGCGCTGGTGGCGCTCGCCGTCGCGTGCGCGCGCCACCACGCGCACCGCCGCTGGACGGCGCGCCTGCTGTGGGGAACGGCGTCGCTCGGCCTCGTCTTCCTGGCGATCAAGGGCGGCGAGTACGCGATGGAGTGGCGCGAGCACCTGTTTCCCGGGCCGGCGTTCGCGCTGCGGGAGCCGGGCGCGCAGTTGTTCTTCATGCTGTACTTCTTCATGACCGGGCTGCATGCCGTGCACCTCGTGTGCGGGATCGCGGCCGTGGCCGTGTTCGCGCGTGCCATCGGCGCGCGACGTGCGTGGGCCGACGCCGAGCGGCTCGACGCGGTCGCGCTGTACTGGCACTTCGTCGACGTCGTGTGGATCTTCCTCTATCCCTTCCTCTACCTCGTCGAGAGGCACGCATGAACGACGCGCAATTCCGGCGCCGCGCGCGCCACCTGCTGGTGGCCTGGGCCGCGCTGATCCTCCTGATGCTCGCCAGCCTGGGCAGCGCCTACATCCCGCTGGGAACCGCGAACGGGCTGATCGGCGCGGGCATCGCAATGTTGAAGTCGGCGATTGTCGTGTCGCTGTTCATGGGCCTGTGGAGCGCCGGCGCGCTGCTGCGCATCGTGGCCGCCACGGCGCTGGCCACGTGGTGCATCCTGCTGGCACTGGGCGGGCTGGACACCACGCAGCGGCCGCGCCTGCCCGCGCCCGCGCAGGACCCGCAGCAAGTCGCGCCGCACCTGCAGGAGGCACGATGAAGCAGCACGCACGGGGAGTGGCCGTCATCACGGGTGCGTCCGCCGGCATCGGACGCGCCACGGCGCGCGAGTTCGCGCGGCGCGGCTGGCGCGTCGCGCTGCTCGCGCGCGGCCGCGACGGGCTGGACGCGGCACGCGCCGAGGCGGAGGCGCTGGGCGCGGAGGCCCTGGTGATCCCCACGGACGTCGCCGATCCGCAGCAGGTGGAGGCGGCCGCGGCGCAAGTGGAGGCGCAGTGGGGTGCCATCGACGTGTGGGTGAACGACGCGATGGCCACCATCTTCGCCGACGCGCTGTCCATCGCGCCGGAGGACTTCCGCCGCGCGACCGAAGTGACCTATCTCGGCGCGGTATGGGGCACGCTCGCCGCGCTGCGCCGCATGCGGCCGCGCGGCCGCGGCACCATCGTGCAGGTCGGCTCCGCGCTCGCCTACCGGTCCATCCCGCTGCAGGCGCCCTACTGCGGCGCCAAGGCGGCGCTGCGCGGCTTCACGGATTCGGTCCGCTGCGAGCTCGTGCACGCGCGCAGCCGGGTCCACGTGACCATGGTGCAGCTCTCGGCCTTCAACACGCCGCAGTTCGAATGGGGGCGCACCAACCTGCACCGGCGGCCGCGGCCGATGGGCAGGATCTTCCAGCCGGAGATCGCGGCGCGCGCGGTGTACTACGCGGCGACGCACCGCCGCCGCGAACTGTGGGTGGGCTGGCCGGCGGTGCAGGCGATCCTGGGGCAGAAACTGGTGCCGGGATTGCTGGACCGCATGCTCGGGCGCACGGCGGTGGACGGGCAGCACACCGACGAGCCGATCCCGCCGGGGCGGCGCGACAACCTGTGGGAGCCGGTCCCCGGCGACCACGGCGCGCACGGCCGCTTCGATGCGCAGGCGCATGCGTCCAGCTGGCAGCAGTGGGTGGACGAGCGCAGGGCGGCGCTGGCGGTGGGCGCCCTGGCCGCTTCCGTCACGTGGCTGCTGCGCAGGAGGTGAACCTCAGCGCGGGATCGCCCGCGCCAGCACTTCCGCGACGTGCAGCGCCTGGCGCCCTGTGCTCTGCGCGATCTGCTCGCGGCAGCTGAAACCGTCTGCCACGATCAGCGTCCCCGGCGCCGTGCGGCGCACCGCCGGCAGCAGCACCCGCTCGCCGCAGGCCTGCGCCACCGCGTACTTCGCAGCCTCGAACCCGAAGGACCCCGCCATGCCGCAGCATCCCGTGTCCGGCAGGTCGACGTCCAGGTGCAGGCGGTCGCGCAGCAGCTTCTCCTCCGCGGTGAAACCGAGCACCGTCTTGTGGTGGCAGTGGCCGTGCACCAGCGCGTGTTCCGTCAGGGCTGCGAACGCCGCCCCCGCTGCCTGGTCCTGCAGGAAGTCGGGCAGCAACACGGCCTGGGCCTGCAGGCGCTTCGCCTGCTCGTCGCGCGGCAACATCAGCGGCAGCTCCTCGCGGAACACCGAAAGGCACGCAGGTTCGAGCACCACGATGGGCGTGCCGCGCCGCAGGTCCTCGTCGAGCACGCGCAGGACGTGCCGCAGGTAGTCGCGTGCCGCGTCGAGGAAGCCGAACTCGTACAAGGGCCGGCCGCAGCACACGGGCGCCGCCGGTACGCGCACGCCAAAGCCTGCGTGCCGCAGCACTTCGGCCGCCGCGTGGGCGGTGCCCGGATGGAAGTGGTTGTTGAAGGTGTCCGGCCAGAGCAGGACCTCGCGCCGGCCGGATGCCCCGTCGGCGCGGAACGCTCGCAGGAAGCTGCGCTCCGCCACCAGGGGCAACCGGCGCCCGGGCGCGATGCCGAGCGCGCGCTTGGCCAGGGCAGCCAGCAGCGGCGAGCGGGACGCATGGCGCACGACCCCCGGCGCGTGCTCCGCCCAGCGGGCCCAGCGGTCCACGAAGCCGAAGGCATACGCACCGAGCGGCCGCCGGTGCTCCCGGTACCAGTGCCACAGGAACTCCGCCTTGTACGCCGCCATGTCCACCTTGACCGGGCATTCCTTCTTGCACCCCTTGCAGGACAGGCACAGGTCCAGCGCTTCCTTCACCGCCGGCTCCTTCCAGCCGCCCTTCAGCACGCCGCCTTCGCGCTCGCCATTGAGCATCTCGAACAGCAGGTGGGCGCGGCCGCGCGTCGAATGCATCTCCTCGCCGGTGGCCTTGTAGCTGGGGCACATCGTTCCGTCCTTCTTGCGGCACTCGCCCACGCCGACGCAACGCAGCACGCTGCGCGCGAAGTCGCCGCGGTCGGCCGTGAAGTGCAGCACGGCTTCCACCGGCTGCGGACGGTAGCCCGTGCCGAGGCGCAGGTTCTCGTCCGGCCGGTACGCGTGCACGATCTTGCCGGGGTTCATGCGGCCTTCCGGATCCCAGATGGCCTTGAATTCCTCGAAGGCGCCGCACAGGTCCTCGCCGAACATGAGCGGCAGCAGTTCCGCCTTGCTCTGCCCGTCGCCGTGCTCGCCGGAGATGGACCCGCCGAGGCTCACCGCGAGCTGCGCCGCGTCGTGCAGGAAACGCCGGAACTTGGCGATGCCGTCCGCGGTCTCCAGGTCGAAGTCGATGCGCGTGTGGACGCAGCCCTGGCCGAAGTGGCCGTACAGGTCGCAGCCGTAGCCGTAGCGGTCGAAGAGCGCGCGCAGCTTGCGCAGGTACTCGCCCAGGCGCTCCGGCGGCACGGAAGAGTCTTCCCACCCTTCCCAGGTGATCGGCTGGTCCGGCACGTGCGCGGTCGCGCCGAGCCCCGACTCGCGCACCTTCCAGATGCAGGCTTCCTGCCTCGGGCCGTCGAGGAGCTTCATGGTCGGCGCGTTCCGCGCGTGGCGCAGGCGATCCATCAGGCGGTGCGCCCTGGCATCCGCCTCCTGCTGGTCGTCGCCACCGAACTCCACCAGCAGCCAGCCGCCGCCCTGCGGCAGCATCTTCACGTCCTCAGGATGGATGTGCGAGCGCGTGATGTCGGACACGAGGCGGTCGTCCATGCCCTCGAGCGCGATGGGACCGGAGGCCATCACCTCCGGCACGTGGTCGCCGGCGTCGTACACCGTGGGGTAGCCGAGGACCAGCAGGGAGCGCGCCTTCGGGTCGGGCAGCAGCCGCAGCGTCGCCTCCAGCACCACGACGCAGGTGCCTTCGCTGCCGACGAGCGCGCGCGCCAGGTCGAAGCCGTTCTCCGGCAGCAGCGCGGGGAGGTTGTAGCCCGAGACGCGCCGCGGGATGGGCGGATAGCGCGCGCGGATCGCCTCGGCGTGCCGCTCCGCCAGCGTCTTCAGGCGCAGCGCGATCTCCGCGCGCCGGTCGCCCGCCTGCCGCAGCGCTTCGAAGGCTTCGTCGTCCGTTCGCCCGACGCGCAGGCGCAGGCCATCGTACGTGAGCACTTCCAGTTCGATCACGTTGTGGACCGTCTCACCGCCCATGACCGAATGCGGCCCGCAGGAGTTGTTGCCGATCATGCCGCCCAGCGTGTTGTGCGTGTGCGTGGCGGGATCGGGCGCGAACGTGAGGCCGTGCGCGCCCGCTGCCTCGCGCAGCCGGTCCAGCACCAGCCCGGGCTGCACGCGGGCGATGCGGCGCTGCGGATCGATCTCCAGCACCTGGTCCATGTGGCGGGAGAAGTCCAGCACGATTGCCACGTTGCAGGTCTGGCCGCACAGCGAGGTGCCGCCCCCGCGCGACAGCACCGGCGCGCCGTGCTTGCGGCACGCGGCGACAGCCGCCACCACGTCGTCCACCGAACGCGGCAGCACGACGCCGATCGGCACCTGCCGGTAGTTGGACGCGTCCGCCGCGTACAGCGCGCGGCTGCCGCTGTCGAAACGCACTTCCCCCCGGACCGTCGCGCGCAAGTCTTCCTCCAGCGCGGCGATGTCGATGTCCGGGGAAACCGCACCGGGTGGGATCACGACGCGTACTCCTTCGCGTCGGCCCAGCGGAAGGCCAGGCCCAGGCCCGGCCGGGACCGGTCGGCCTCCACCAGGCCTTGCACCGGCTGCGGCGCGCCGTCGAACAGCATGCGCTCGATGCGGGCGTGGTCGTGGAACCATTCCATGTGCACGGCGGTCGCCGCGCAGCAGCAGGCGGCCACGTGCAGCGCCGGCGCGCAGTGGCTGGAGAGCGGCACGCCGTGCGCCTGGCAGAGGGCGGCCGCGGCCATGAAGCCGGTCAGGCCGCCGCACCGCGTCGCGTCCGCCTGCAGCACGTCCACCGCGCCGCCCTCCAGCAGGCTGCGGAAGTGCAGCAGGTCGAAGCCGTACTCGCCGGCCGCGATCTCCATGCGCGCCGGCGCGCGATGGCGCAGCAGGCAGAGGCCTGGCACGTCGTCCGAGCTCACCGGCTCCTCGAACCAGCGCACGTCGCACTCGGCGAAGCGTTGCGCGAGGGCAAGCGCCTCGCTGCGGGTGCAGGCGCCGTTCGCGTCGACGAAGATTTGCGTATCCGGGCCGACCGCCTCGCGCGCCCACGCCACCCGCTGCGGGTCCTGCGCCGGTTCGCGGCCGACCTTCATCTTCACGAAGCGCATCCCCTGCGACGCCCACCCGGCGAGCTGCTCCTGCAACTGCGCGCGGTCGTAGCTGGTGAAGCCGCCGCTGCCGTACACGGCCACCGCGCGGCGCGCCGCGCCCCCGAGCAGGTGGACGACCGGCTGGCCCAGGAGCTTGCCCTTCAGGTCCCAGAGTGCGGCATCCACCGCGGAGATGGCGAGCGCCGCGACGCCCTGCCGGCCGAGGTTGCGCGCAGCCTGCCGCATGCGCACGAAGAGCGCCATGGTGTCGAGCGCATCCTGCTGGTGAAGCACCTGCGCGAGCGATTCGCGCACGAGCGCCGCGCCCGCGGCCGGCCCGTAGCTGTAGCCGATGCCTTCCCGACCGCCGGCGCGCACCTGCGCGAGCACCAGGGTCGTCGCGTTCCAGGCGAAGGTGCCGTCCGACTCCGGCGCGTCGGTGGGGATGCGCCAGGACCAGGCCTGCACGTCCTCCACGGGCGCAGCGCTGTCGCGCAGCATGGCGGCCTCATCCGCGGTGGCGGCCCGCGACGAGGCCGTCCCACCACTCCTTGGCCGTGGCGATCACCGTCTGCACGGACTCCGGGTCGCCGTGCCGCAAGGCGCGCGCGTACGCCTTCACCTGCTTCGCGCTCACGTGCGGCGGCAGGGGCGGCACGTTCGGGTCGGTGACCATCTCCAGCAGCGCCGGGCGGCCGGCGCGCAGCGCCTCCTCGATCGCGGGCCCGACGGCCTTCGGGTCGTCCACGCGCACGCCGTGCAGGCCGAGCGAGCGCGCGTAACCGGCGTACGGGAAGGCGGGCAGCACCTGCGAATCCTCGAACTTGGGGTCGCCGCTCATCACGCGCTGCTCCCAGGTGACCATGTTCAGGTCGCCGTTGTTCAGGACGACGACCAGCAGCCGCGGATCGCTCCACTTCTTCCAGCGATGGGCGATGGTGACCAGCCCGTTGTTGCCGATCATCTGCATGGCGCCGTCGCCGGACATCGCGACCACCACGCGCTCCGGGTACGCGATCTTCGCGGCCAGCGCATAGGGCACCGCGGGACCCATGGTCGCCAAGCCGCCGGAGAGCGAAGCCATCATGCCGCGGCGGATCTTCAGGTCGCGGGCATACCAGGCGGCGGATGAACCCGAGTCGCAGGTGAGGATGCTGGCATCGGGCAGGCGCGGCGACAGCTCCCAGAAGACGCGCTGCGGGTTGATCGGCTGCGCGTCGTTCATCGCGCGCGCCTGCAGCACCTCCCACCAGCGACGCACGTGGCCTTCGATCTCCTCGCGCCAGCGACGGTCTTCCTTGCGCCGCAGCAGGGGGACCAGTGCGCGCAAGGTCTCGCGTGCGTCGCCCACGAGGTTCACGTCCATGGGATAGCGCAGCGCCAGCTTGCGGCCGTCGAGGTCGATCTGCACGCCGGCCGCCTGGCCTTCCGCGGGCAGGAACTCCGAGTACGGGAAGCTGGAGCCGACCATGAGCAGCGTGTCGCACGCTCTCATCATTTCCCAGCTCGGTTGCGTGCCCAGCAGGCCGATGGAGCCGGTGACGAAGGGCAGGTCGTCCGGCACCGCCGCCTTGCCGAGCAGTGCCTTCGCGACGCCGGCTCCCAGCAGGTCCGCCACTTCCACGATTTCGTCGGTCGCGTGCAAGGCCCCCGCGCCGACCAGCATGGCGACCTTGCCCCCGGCGTTGAGGAGGTTCGCCGCCTCGCGCAGCTGCGCCTCGGAGGGAACCACGCGCTTGGCCGTCATGCCGATGCCGCTGTGGATCGTGCCGTGCTCGCGCGGCGGCTTCTCCACCGCGTCGAGTTCCTGCAGGTCGTGCGGCACGATGATGCAGGTGACCGTGCGCTGGTCGCGCGCGATGCGCATCGCGCGGTCCACGAGGTGGCGCACCTGCTCGGGCACCATGGCCATGTGCACGTATTCGTGCGCCACGTCCTTGAAGAGGCTGAGGAGGTCCACCTCCTGCTGGTAGTCGCCGCCCATCGCGGTGCGCGCAGCCTGGCCGACGATCGCCAGCACCGGCTGGTGGTCCGCCTTCGCATCGTAGAGGCCGTTGAGCAGGTGGATCGCGCCCGGTCCCGACGTGGCCATGCAGACGCCCACCTCCCCGGTGAACTTCGCGTGCGCCGTCGCCATGAAGGCCGCCAGCTCTTCGTGGCGGGCCTGGATGAACTCCAGGCCGTCGCCCACGCGCTCGAAGGCGCCCATCAGGCCGTTGATGCCGTCGCCCGGATAGCCGAACACCCGGCGCACGCCCCAGGCCTGAAGGCGTTCGAGGATCTGGTCGCTGGTCGTCTTCACGGCGCGCGCCTCCCCCGGCCTTGCCGCAGCAGGGGCGGCATCACGCCGCGGCGGAAGGCCAGCAGCCCCAGCAGTGCGAGGCCCAGGGCGATCGCGATCTTCATGCGTTGCCTCCACGGATGCGCAGGCCCGCAGCCTGCGACTCCCAGTCTGGCCCGCGCGGCGCCGATCGGATGTAGGATGCCTTCGCAAGTATTTTTGTGGCAAATGTATCGTGCGGGTGGCGCCACCCGCGGGAGGCGTTCCGATGTCAGCAGCCGGCAATGTGCTTCGTCGCGTGCTGGCCGCCGTGCTGGCCCTGGCCGGGCTGGTCCTGCTCGCAGGAGGCGGCTGGCTGGTGGGACTGGGCGGGTCCTGGTACTACGCCGTCGCCGGCGTGGTGCTGCTCGCCGACGCCTGGCTCCTCTGGCGCGGTCGTGCGGCGGCCCGGCTGCTCTTCGCGCTCCTGCTGGCCGGCACGCTGGCCTGGGCCTTGTGGGAGTCGGGGCTCGACTGGTGGCCGCTCGCGGCACGGCTCGACGTGCTGTTCGTGCTCGGCTTGCTGCTCCTGCTGCCCGGCGTGGCGCGTGAACCTTCCGGCACGCGCAGCGGACGCGCGGCACTGTCGGTCGTGCTGCTCGCTTGCGTGGTGGTCGCCGTCGCGAGCGCGGTGCACGACCCCCATGACCTGCGGGGCACCCTCGCGGGGAGCGAAGGCGCTTCCGCGACCACCGGCACGGCAGCGGCCGACTGGACGGCGTACGGCGGCACCGCCTTCGGCCAGCGCTATTCGGCACTGCGGCAGATCACCCCCGCGAACGTGAAGCAGCTGCAGCAAGCGTGGCACTTCCAGACCGGCGACTTCCGCGGGCGGCCGGGCGACCCGGAGGAGACCACCTTCGAAGTCACGCCGCTGAAGATCGGCAACCGGCTCTTCCTCTGCACGCCGCACCAGGACGTGATCGCGCTCGATGCCACCACGGGGCGGCAGGTCTGGCGCTACGACCCGCGCATCCAGGACAAGCTCGCGCTGCAGCACCTGACCTGCCGCGGGCTCAGCTGGCAGGCGGCCGCCGCTCCTGCCGCTGCTCCCGTCGCAACCGCGCCGGCTTCGGCCGCCTCGCCTGCGCCCGCGACCGCACCCATCGTCGCGGCGGCCGAAGGTCCGGCGGACCCCGCCTGCGCCGCCAAGCTGTTCATGCCGACCGCGGACGGCCGCCTCATCGCGCTGAATCCCGACACCGGACACGTATGCGCGAGCTTCGGCGGCGGCAAGGGCCAGATCTCCCTGTGGGAAGGCATGCCCAACTACCGCCCCGGCGCGTACTACGCGACTTCGCCGGTCGTGGTCACGCGCAACCTCGTCATCGTGGGGGGGACGGTGCTGGACAACGCCTCCGTGCACGAGCAGTCCGGCGTGATCCGCGCGTTCGACAGCGAGACGGGCCGCCTCGTGTGGAACTGGGACTCCGGCAATCCGGACCAGACCGCGCCGCTGCCGCCGGGCCAGACCTACGTGCCGAACTCCCCGAACAGCTGGAGCATCTCCGCCGTCGACGAGGGGCTCGGCCTGGTGTACGTGCCGCTCGGCAACCAGCCGCCCGACCAGTGGGGTGGCAAGCGCAGTCCGGCCGTGGAGCGTTACTCCTCGTCCATCGTGGCGCTCGAAGTGGCGACGGGCAAGGCGCGCTGGGCCTTCCAGACCGTGCACCACGACCTCTGGGACTACGACGTGCCGTCCCAGCCATCGCTGCTGGACCTGCGCGTCGGCGGCAGCATGGTGCCCGTGCTCGTGCAGCCCACCAAGCAAGGCGAGCTCTTCGTCCTGGATCGCCGCACCGGCACGCCGGTGGTGCCGGTGCGCGAGCAGCCGGCGCCGCAGGGCGCGGCGGAAGGCGACCACACCGCCGCGACGCAGCCGAAGTCCGGCCTGTCGTTCGAGCCGGTGCCGCTCGCCGGCAGCAGCATGTGGGGCACCACGATGTTCGACCAGCTCTATTGCCGCGTGGCGTTCCACCGCCTGCGCTACGAGGGCCGCTTCACGCCGCCTTCCGTGCAGGGCTCGCTGGTGTATCCCGGCAACTTCGGCGTGTTCAACTGGGGCTCGATCGCGGTGGACCCCACGCGCGGCATCGCGTTCACGACCCCGGCCTACCTGGCCTTCGTCTCGAAGCTCGTGCCCCGCCCCAACGACACGGCGTTGATGGTGCAGGACGACGGCCCGCCCTCGGGCAGCCTGCCGGCGTTGAACGAGAACTTCGGCGCCCCGTTCGCCGCGAAGATGCAGCCCTTCGTCTCGCCGCTCGGCATCCCGTGCCAGCAGCCGCCCTGGGGCTACGTGGCAGGCGTCGACCTCGCGGGCGGGCGCATCGCCTGGCAGCACCGCAACGGCACGGTGCGCGACCTCGCGCCGGTGCCGCTGCCCTTCCGCATGGGCGTGCCCAACCTCGGCGGGCCCATCGTCACCGCCGGCGGCGTGGCCTTCCTCTCCGGCACGCTGGACTACTACGTGCGCGGCTACGACGTGGCCACGGGCGAGGAGCTCTGGCGCAGCCGCCTGCCCGCGGGCGGCCAGGCGACGCCGATGACCTACGAGGGAGCGGACGGTCGCCAGTACCTGCTGGTGGTCGCGGGCGGCCACGGCTCGCTCGGCACGAAGGCCGGCGACGACGTGATCGCCTACGCGCTGCCGAAGTGAAGCGCGTGCGGGCTCACGCGTTCAGCACCATCGCCAGGATGTTGTTGCGCGGATCCGCGACGCGGCCGGCGAAGATCTCCAGCGGCGTGATGTCCGGGCGGCCGTAGTAGGCCTCGTTGGCTGCCTCGTCGGCGACCACGTTGGTCACGCCGAAGGACAGGCCCGCGTAGGCGCCCTGCGTGCCGGACCAGAGCACGATGTCCTGGATCTTGCCGGCGGAGGCCTGTTCGCGCCCCGTGAACTCGCCGAGCGTCAGCGCCAGGTCGAAGTTGATCGAGAAGCGGCTGTCCGACACGAACTGCTGCACCGCGCGCGGGGTCATCAGCAGCAGCGCGATCTCGCCACTGGCGGCGCCCGCCTGCGGCCCCACGCTGATGCCGGAGAGCCGGTAGAACGCCGGGTTGCCGAAGCGTCCCTCGCTGCGCGTGACGAGCACGCCGCTGCCGCCCTGCACGCCGACGCCCAGCGCGGCGCGCGCGTAGTCCGGGAGGATGAACACGCCGTAGGCGCGCTTCAGCAGGTCGGCAGCGTCGGGATCGCCCTGCATCGCGTGCACCACCTGCACCGCCTCGCGGATCTCGGCCGCCGCGCCGTCAGGTGCGGCGGCGAGCGTGCGCGCGCGTACCTTCTCCATCGCGACGTTGGCGTGGTACAGCGCCTGCGCCTTGCGCAGGTGCTGCTGCAGCGCGGGCAGCCGGTCCTGCGCGAACCGCGCGAGCTCCTCGTCGCGATCGACGGGGATCGCTTCGCGGTGGGCGCGCGCCAGCGCTTCGCGGTGCGCCTCGACGCCCAGCCTCTGCAGGAAGACCTGGTCCAGCTTCTCGCCGGCCAGGCCGCGCAGGGTGGCGACGTCGTAGGCCTGCTGCTGCGTCGGTGTGTCGGGCAGGGCGACACCCTTGCGCTGCGCGATCTCCCCGAGCCGCTGCCGTGCCGCCGCGTGGTCCTCGATCAGCTCGCCCGCGTAGGCGCGGACGTGCGGGTCCACGGAGCGCTGGAGCACGACATGCGCCGCCTGCACCTCGGCGGCCGCGGCATGGGCCGCCGCCAGCATGAACTGGAGGTCGCCGCGCACGAGCGGCACGGCCGCCAGCGGCTGTGCCGCGGGGCGTTCCGCCTCCGCGGACGGCACGGCGGCCGCTGCCGGGCCGGCGAGCGCCGCGCACAGCGCGGCCGCCAGGAGCTTGCGTGGATCGTTCATCTGCTGCCTCTCTTTCTGGTAGATTTGTGCCAAATGCTTCGGGAGACGGAATGCATCGCAGGACCTTGCTCCTCGCGGGCGCCTGCGGCGCCTGCATCCCCGCACTCGGGCGGGCCGCGCCAGCCGGCACGCTCTCCCGGCCGCTGTTCCTGCACGGTCCCGTGACGATCATCATCTGGTCCGATCCGCAGCCGCACCTCGAGATGCTGCACCGCCCGGCGGCGCGCGCCGCGCTGCGCAACCTGGAGCGGCTCGCCGCGCGCGCCGGCGCGCCCGACGAAGCGGTGCGGTTGCTGGCGGCGGCCATCGTGCCGCCGTCGGCCGGCGGGGAGCGCTGGCGCGTCGAGCTGCCCACGCTCGCACAGCTGCAGGTCGCCGACGTGCCCCGGCCGAAGATCGGCGGGACGTTCGACGTGCTCGGCACCTGGACGAGCCCCGTCACCGGGACGCCCACCGTCACCGCACGCGTCCTGTTCTTCGAGGGCAGGGCCTACGTGCTGCCGCCCGCGACCTCCTGAGTTCATCGGCAGGCCCGCATGTCTTCGAGCTGCACGCAGTGCATGGGCGCGGCACCCATCGTCGCGGTGCGTGCGGGGAAGGCAGTCAGGTCATAGGCGTTCGCCATCGCGACCTGCGTGTCCAGCAGCGCGCGGTTGGCGTCACGGATCGCCTGGTTGCGCCGGGCGCCCGCGGGCTGCGCCGCCATCTCCTGGACCGCGCGCCGCAGGCTGTCCGCCGCGGACATGAGCTTCTTCACGGATGCGTCGTAGTCCGCGGTGCTGGACATGGTGCCCACCACCCGGTCCTGCGGAGGCAGGTGCACCATGGCTTCCTGCGTCCGCAGAAGCGCGGAGCGCGCCTGGTCGAGCGCCACGGTGCGCTCCGGCCCGGGCGGTTTCTGCGCGAGCGCCTGGATGGATTCGCGCAGCCTCTGCGCCGACTCCTGCAGGGCCCGCATCGATTGCGTGTAGACAGGCTGGGTGGCGATGACCGTGCCCGTGGGGGTGGCAGGCGTGTTCGTCGCCTGCGCATTCGCCGCGCCGGCGACGACGGCGAGCACCATGCAGCCGATGGCCGTTCTCTTCGACATGTCGATTCTCCTTGCTGGTAGCTGATGGACGGCGACCTGCGCCGGCCACCGGCTGGCAGCCGGCGCGGGCGCCTGCAAGGCAGCTTGGAGCCATGCCCGGAAAATGCATTTGCCGCAAACATGATGCCTGCTGCCGGAACGCGCCGACAGAGGTGCGCACGCGCACGCCACGCCGGCAACGGCGCGCGCCCGGGCTCGCGTACTTTCGACCGCGTGCAGGAAGCCTTGCTCTACTCGTCCGAGCCGATCAGGACGTTGGCCATCGCCGGATCCGCCTTCAGTTCCCGGATGAGTTTCTCGAGATCGCGGTCGAGGCGCTGCAGCGTTGCGTCGTCGAGCCGGCGCAGCGCGTCGGGGAGCAGGCCGGTGAGGGGAGCGGGCGCCTTGTTCAACGCCTTCAGCCCGCGGGCGGTGGCGCGCAGGTGCACGGCGCGGCGGTCGGTCTCGCCTTTCTCGGAGACGACGAGACCCGCGTCGAGCAAGGCGCGCACGAGGTTGCTCGCCGTCGACTGGTGGACGTCCATCTTGCGCGCAAGCTGGCCCACGCCGATGCCGGGATTGGAAGCCACCTGGCTGAGCGCCCAGACCTGCGCGCCGGAAACCCCGACGGTGGTCTCGATGGAACGGAAGTGGCTGCGCACGGCGTTGAACACGGTGCGGAAGCGCCGCAGCACCTGCGACGCGGGGTCTGCGCGCACCGCGCCTGCTTTCCTGGCTGTCGCCGAAGTCGCCATGCCTGCTGCACCCTTCCTGCAGGAATTGTGCGCGCGCACGGCGCGCGGCGGGGGCCGCGCGCTACGCGGCGCCGCGCGAAACGTGCCGCACGCGCCGCCCGCGTTGCATTTGTGCCAAATTCGACGGCGCCGTCAGCGCGCGGACTCGCCCGCGTCTTCCTTCACGGCGACCTTCTCGCCCACCTTCTCCACCTTCGCCTGTTCCTTCGCGGCCTTGATCGCCGGCGATTCGACGACGACCCCGCGGCGGCTGTCCTTGCAGTAGATGCCGAGATCCGAGACGGTCATGGTGCTGCCGGGACCGAACTTCTCCGGGATGGTGTCGCCGATCGGCAGGGCCATGTTCACGGGGCTGGTGGAGCCTTCCTGCAGCACCGTGCCGTCGGCCTTGTACACGGTGTAGCAGGTCGCGTGCGCGAGACCCGTGGCGAGAAATGCGGCCGCGGCCACCCATGCTTTCGCGTTCATGTCTTGTCCTCCTGGAGGACAGGAGCATCCCGGGCGGCGGGGGCAGCGTCAACGAATCGGTCGCGCCGCGGAGACAGCCGGGGCCCCGGGCGGACGAGATGTGCGAAAGGCCGGGACGGGCGGTCGCCGGAGGAAACGGATTGCAACCGCGCGATCGCGTTTCAGTGCCCGGCCGACCGCTCCCGCAGCTCCTGCCACGAACGCAGTTCGCCCGCGAGCGCGCTCGCCATGACCGTGGCCGGGCTGGCCAGCCACACCTGCCCCGGCCCGCTGCGGCCGGGGAAGTTGCGGTTGATCGCGCTCACCGTCACCTGCGACGCGTCCGTCGACGAGCCCGGCCCGCAGTTCGCGCAGGCGCCGCACGAGGGCTGCAGGATGCGTGCGCCCGCGGCAGCGAAGGTGCGGTCGTAGCCTTGCGCGGCGCAGTAGTCCCGCACGGCGGTCGTGCCGTATTGCAGGTACAGCTGCACGTGCTCCGGCACGCGCAGCCCGTGCTCCAGGCCCCAGGCCAGCACCGCGTGGTACTGGTCGAAGTCCTCGCGCTTGCCCGCGGTACAGGAGCCGCCGTAGGCGATGTCGACGCGCACGCGCTCGCCGAGCCCTGCGAGCGGCACCCCGTTGCCCGGATCGCCGGGGCGCGCGACCATCGGCGAGAGCGCGCCGCAGTCCACGCGGATCACGTCGGCGTAAGCAGCGCCCGGGTCGCTGCGCATCCAGTCCTCGATGCGGAAGTCGAGGCCGCGGCGCTCCTTCAGGAAGCGCACCGTTTCTTCGTCCGGCTCCACGATGCCCGTCAGGCCGCCGAGCTCCGCGGTCATGTTGGTGAGCGTCGCACGCTCGTCGGTCGCAAGTGCGCGCAGCACCGGGCCGGCGAATTCGAACACGCGGCCCACGCCGGCACCGGCGCGGATCGCCGGGAGTTGCAGGAGGTGCAGCGCGATGTCCTTGGCTGCGACGCCGGCGGGCAGCGTGCCTTCGAGTTCGATGCGCAGCACCTGCGGCAGGGTGAGCCGCACGGCGCCGGTGACGAAGGCGTTCGCCATGTCGGAGGTTCCCACGCCGAAGGCGACGCACCCCAGTGCACCGCTGTGCGGCGTGTGCGAATCGGTGCCGGCAACCAGCTGGCCCGGCAAGGCGTAGTGCTCCGCCATCATCGCGTGCGAGATGCCCGCGGCGCTGCCGCCGTCGTCATGCCGCGCTTCGGCTTCCGTCAGCGTGCGGTGCTCGCGCAGGCCGTACTCCCGCGCGAACGTGCGCTGCGCCTCGCACATCGCATGCACGTTCGGCAGCAGCGGCGAGCCGGCGTGCGCGGGACTCTCGTCGACATAGGAGGTGTGGTCCTCGAACACGACGATCGATGGCGGCTCGCGCAGGGCGAGCGGTTTTCCGAAGGCCGCATGCAGCATGTGCGCCGCCATGCCGGTGTAGTACTCGTGGATGAAGCGCCAGTCCGCGCGCACGAAGCAGCCTTCGCCGGCCCGCGGCACGTCGGGCGTCACCGGCGTGCGCAGCAAGTGGCGCTGCACGATCTTGCCGAAGAGGGTTTGCGGCGCACCGTTGTCCGCGGCAGCGGCGGGCTCGGCCGCACGCAGGTGCGCCTGGCCGAACGGCAGCAGGCCGCCCGCGCGCAGGATGGCAGCGGCGAGCGCATCGCGCCCCGCCACCAGCTCCTCGATGGGAATGGACTCGCCGCGCTGCAGGCGCTCCACGAGCCCGAAGTCCGTGGACGTGAACAGGCCGATGTTGTCCGCGTTCTGCCGGTAGATGCGCTCGAAGCTCTCCGCGATGACGAGGCGGATGCCCGCGAGCTTCTCCGCCGCGGGGCTGTGCTCGCGCGAGGAGCCTTTGCCGTAGCGGCGTCCGGCCACCGTGACCTGGAAGCCCGCGGCCTGCACGGCGCCCGCCGCGATGGGGCGCGTGCCGTCTTCCGCGGTGAAGCCCGTGTACGGGAAGCGCGCGAGGCTCGCGTCGTAGTGGGACATGATGCGCACCGGCGTGATCTCGTCGGTGGACACGTCGTCGCGCAGCGCGCCCGCTTCGTCGCGGGAGAGCGCGCGGCCGGCGAGCTGCGCACGCACGGCGTCCCCATCGCGGGCGAGGAACAGCAGCCGCGGCTGCGGCCCGAGGGAGAGGGTGTCGTTCATGGCGGTGCCTGGGAGGCGAGGTGGTCGACCAGCAACTGCGCGGCGGGGCTGAGCGCGGGTGGGTCGCGGTAGCAGACGATGAAGCGGCGCTCGGCCCAGGGCTCGGCCAGCGGGACCAGCCGCAGGCCCAGCGCCTCGGCGGGCCCTTGCGCCACTTCGCGCGGCACGAGGCTGATGGCGAGGCCGGCGTTCACCACGCGCAGCGCCGCTTCGAAGTTGGTGACGATGACGCGGTGGTTCACGGTGCGACCGAGCTGCGCCGCGTGCCGCTGCAGCATCAGCTGCACGGCGCTGTTGACGGGCAGGCTCACGTGCTCGTAGTCCAGCGTCTCGGCAAAGCGCAGCTTGCGCCGCGCGGCGAGCGGATGCCCCTGCGGCACGATCACGCACAAGGTGTCGCGGCGGTAGGGCCGGGCGTGCAGCCCGGAGTGATCGGTCGCGTCCCAGCAGACGCCGAGCGAGGCGAGGCCTTCGCGCACGCCGCGCACGATCTCCGGGCTGACGCGCTCCTCCATGTCGACGCGGATCGCGCGATGCGCGGGCCGGCGCAGGAAGGCCGCGACGTCGTCGGCCAGCGACTCCGTCATCGCCGACACCGACGCCAGGATGCGCACCTGCCCGCGGCCGCCGGCGACGTAGTTCTGCATGTCGCGCTCGATCCGCGCTGCGCTATCGAGCATGCCGCGCGCGTGTTCCAGCAGCGTCTGGCCCGCGGCGGTGGGCACGACCCCGTGCCGCTTGCGCACGAGCAAGGGCGTGCCGACCTGGTGCTCCAGCTGCGCCAGCCGCTTGCTGATGGCCGACCCGACGATGTTGGCCTTCTCTCCGGCGCGCGCGATGTTCCCCGCCTCGCAGACGGAGACGAACAGGCGCAGCGTGGTCAGGTCGAAGTCGCGCAAGGTGTTCCAGGCCGGAACGCAGGTGTTCCGAAAATGAGCAGAGCGCTCGTTTTGGAAATTCTAGACTCGCCCCATGCAACCGACACCTCCTTCCGCGACGGCCGCCCTGCCCCGCCGCGTGGTCGTGCGCGAGATGGGCCTGCGCGACGGCCTGCAGAGCGTCGCGACCCTCGTGCCCACCGCCGCCAAGATCGAATGGGTCCGCGCCGCCTACGACGCCGGCGAACGCGAGATCGAAGTGGGCTCCTTCGTGCCGCCGAAGCTGCTGCCGCAGCTGGCGGACACGGCCGAAGTGCTCGCCTTCGCGCAGACGCTGCCCGGCCTGCGCGCCACCGTGCTCGTGCCCAACCTGAAGGGCGCGCAGCGCGCGCTGGAGGCGAAGGCGGAGATGATGCTGCTGCCGCTGTCGGCCAGCCACGCGCACAGCCTCGCCAACCTGCGCAAGACGCCCGACGACGTGGTCGCGGAGATCGCGCGCATCCGCGCCGAGCGCGACGCGAGCGGCGCGAAGACGCGGATCGAGGTGGGCATCAGCACCGCCTTCGGCTGCACGATCCAGGGTGAGGTCGCTCCCGGGGAAGTGGTGCGCCTGGTGCAGGCCGTGCTGGACCTCGGCGTCGACGCGGTGAGCCTTGCCGACACGGTGGGCTATGCGGACCCGGCGATGGTCTCCCGCCTGTTCGAGCGCGTGCTGAAGGTCGCGGGCGACAAGCTCGCGGCCGGCCACTTCCACGACACGCGCGGCCTGGGCCTGGCGAACTGCTACGCGGCGCTGCAGCTGGGCATCGCGCGCCTGGACGCGTGCAGCGCCGGCATCGGCGGCTGCCCGCATGCGCCGGGCGCGAGCGGCAACGTGGCGACCGAAGACCTCACGTACATGCTGCACAGCATGAGCGTGGAGACCGGGCTCGACTTCGACAAGCTGCTCGCCCTGCGCGCGAAGATCGTGCAGTGGCTGGCCGGCGAACCCACGCATGGCACGATCTGGAAGACGGGCCTGCCGAAGACGATGAAGGTGGCAGCCCATGCCTGAGCGCAGCCTCCCCCTCCAGGGACTTCGCGTCGTCGAATTCACCCACATGGTGATGGGCCCCACCTGCGGCATGGTGCTCGCGGACCTCGGTGCCGAAGTGATCAAGGTCGAGCCCATCGACGGCGACCGCACGCGGCGGCTGCTGGGCGCGGGCGCCGGCTTCTTCCCCATGTTCAACCGCAACAAGAAGAGCATCGCGATCGACCTGCACAAGCCGGAAGGCGCGGCACTCGCGCGCAGGCTGTGCGCGAGCGCGGATGTCGTCGCGGAGAACTTCAAGCCCGGCACGATGGAGAAGTACGGGCTGGACCATGCGTCGCTCAGCGCCTCCAATCCGAAGCTGATCTACGCGACCTGCAAGGGCTTCCTGCCGGGCCCGTACGACCACCGCACCGCGCTCGACGAAGTGGTGCAGATGATGGGCGGCCTCGCGTACATGACGGGCCGGCCCGGCGACCCGCTGCGCGCCGGCACGAGCGTGAACGACATCATGGGCGGCCTGTTCGCGGCCGTCGGCGTGCTCGGCGCGCTGATCCAGCGCGGCATCACCGGCAAGGGCATGGAGGTGCAGTCGGCGCTCTACGAGAACAACGTGTTCCTCGTCGGCCAGCACATGCTGCAGTACGCCGTGACGGGCAAGCCGGCCGCGCCGCTGCCCGCGCGCGACAACCCCTGGGCCGTGTACGACGTCTTCAGCGTGAAGGACGGCGAGCAGATCTTCCTCGCGGCCGTGAGCGATGCCCAGTGGAACAAGTTCTGTGACGTGCTCGGCTTCGCCGACCTGAAGGCCGAGCCCGAGCTCGCCACCAACAACCAGCGCGTGCAGCAGCGCCCCCGCCTGCTCGCCACGCTGCGCGAGCGCCTCGAGCACCGCGGTGCCGCGGAACTGGCGACGCTGATGGAGCAGGCCGGGCTGCCTTTCGCACCGATCCGCCGGCCGGAGGACCTGTACGATGACGAGCACCTGCGCGCAACCGGCGGCCTCGCCGACGTGAAGCTGCCCGACGGCCCGCGCGCCGGCGACACGGTCAAGACCGCGCTGCTGCCCTTCACCCTCGCGGGCGAGCGGCTCGGCGTGCGGCTGGACCCGCCGCCGCTCGGTGCGCACAGCCGCGAGCTGCTACGCTCGCTGGGCCTGGGAGACACCGAGATCGACACCCTGAAGCAGCAGGCCGTGGTGGCCTGAGAACCATCCGACAAGGAGACAAGACATGCAAGACCACAACTCGAACTTCTCGCGCCGCAGCGTGCTGCTGGCCATCGCCGCGGCCGCGGCCGCAGGCAACGCCTTCGCGGAAAGCACCGTCAAGTTCATCCTGCCCAACGCCACCGGCTCGGGCGTGGACACGATCACCCGCTCCGCGGCACCGGCGCTCGGCAAGGCGCTGGGCGCCAGCGTGGTCGTCGACAACCAGCCGGGCGCAGGCGGCGTCGTGGGCCTGCAGGCGCTGGCCCGCTCGCCCGCGGACGGCAGCGTGCTGTCGGTGGTGTCGAACAACGTCGTGATCTTCCCGAGCGTGCTGAAGTCGCTGCCCTTCGACATGCCCGGCGACTTCACCCCGATCGCCGTCGTGGGCGCCACGCCGATGGTGCTGGTGGTGAACCCGAACAAGATGCCGGTGGCCAACGCGAAGGAGTTCTTCACCGCGCTGAAGGCCAAGCCGGGCGGCTACAACTTCGGCTCCGGCGGCAACGGCACCATCCTGCACCTCGCGAGCGAGATGGTGCTGGAAGCCGGCGGCGCGAACGCGAAACACATCCCGTACAAGGGCGTGGGACCGATGGTGACCGACCTCATGGGCGGCCAGATCGACTTCGCCACCGCGGCGCTGCCCAGCGTGCAGGGCCAGATCAAGAGCGGCGCGCTGCGTCCCATCGGCCTGCTGACCGCGCAGCGCACGCCGGCCGCGCCCGAGATCCCCACCTTCGCCGAGCAGGGCCTCTCGAACTTCTCCGCCGACGCCTGGTTCGCCGTGATCGGTCCCAAGGGCCTGAGCGCCGCCAACGTGAAGAAGGCGCACGACGCCGTCGTCGCCGCCTTCAATGACCCGGCGGTGAAGGAAGCGATGGCCAAGCAAGGCAACACCATCAACGTCAGCACGACGGAGCAGGCCAACGCGATGTTCCGCAGCGAGCTGCAGCGCTTCGCGACGCTGGTGAAGAAGGTGGGCCTGGAGCCGCAGTAGGAGCTTTGGAAGGGCGGCGGCTGCGCTGCCCGCCCTCAACGCCGCGCTTCGGGTGGCGCGGCGAAACCGGAATTCGTAGGGTGGCGCGGCGAAGCCGCGGAAGGTGAGCGCAAGCGAACCCCACCGCGCGGCGTCTGCGCCCGCGGCTACTCGTTCACCAGCCGCACCCCCACCCCCGCCCGCACCGTGTTGTGCACCTCCGCGACCGCATCCGTCTCCTTCAGGAGCTGCCGGATCTTCTCCTCGCCCGCCGACGACCGCACCCTCGCCCGATACGTGATCTCCGTCGCCGCGAGCCCGATCCCCGGAAACTCCGCCTGCGCCTCCACCTCGACTTCATCGATCGCGATGCCGAGGCGTTGCGCTTCGCGGAAGAGGTCGTTGCAGTAGCAGGTGGCCAGGGCGAGCATCAGGAACTCGCCGCCATTGACGCCGGACCCCGGTCCGGTTGACTTGCGCGCAATCGGGACGGACTGCGTCGTTTCCCCCGTACGCACGGCGGCTGCGTGACCTGCGAGGGAACTCCTGACGGTGGCGGCGATTTGCATGCGCGCTTCCTCACTCCGGCGTGTTCGGGTCGTCGTCGTCCCCACCCGCTTCGAGCGCCTGCCGCTCGATCTCCTCGTCGGACAGCTCGGGCGCGTTCTGCAGGTCGTTCCATCGCTCGAGGAATTCCTCGGTCGGATCCTGGCCCTCGACCAGGACTTGCTCTAGCGTCTGGGGTGGCGCTTCCGAGGGCGCCTCCGCGCTCACGTCGGGGCGGCTGGCCGAAACTTCGGCCGAAGGCTTCTTCCCACCCTCCAGGTAGGAAGCGAAGTCTCCGTCCTTCGGTGTGTCGGAACTCTGCATGGAGTGCTCCCTTGGGCGCCGTGCCCGTGCGGAGACGGAGCTTACTCCGCGTCGCTCGTCCTGTTCGCGTCCCGCGGGTGCCGCTCGCGCGTGAGGACCCAGACCGCCAGGGAGCACACGGCGAAGCAAGTGACGAACGCGAAGGCCATCGAGAGGGCCGTCGACCACCCGGACCTGGCGCCCAGGATCCACGGAAGGGCGATGACGCCGCCGACGAAAGCCGCCTTGCCTCCGACGCGTCCCGAATCGTCCAACGTCAGCACGTACACGAGCAGCGTGAGCGCTGCCGCGCCCGCGAGTGCGATGGCAAGGCGCACCCACAGCGGGATGGTGATCGACTTGCGCGTGGACGAACGCCTGGTCCGGGCTTCCATCAAGCTCGCGCGATACGAGTCTTGCACATGAGGTGCCTGGCGATCCTCACAGCCTGATGAACCGCCACGAGAACCGGCAAGAACAGGATGTAGGCTGCTGGATTGGTCACAGTACCGTAGCCAAGTTGGTGCCACTCCGCGATGAATCGGGCTGAAACGACGATTCCAGCGAACAAGCCCGCGACGATCAGCGTGGCGACGATGGGAAGCCTGGCCCACCACGACGGCGGCACCAGGAGGGCAGTCCACAGTGCCACGACGCCGATGAATGCAGCCGTCAGTTCGATCAGATTCTCCACAGGGGCCGGTTGGGTCGGGATGTGCCCCGTGTACTGCAGCTGATCGATAAGGCCCATGCCAAAGACGCCGAGCAATGACACCGGGAGAATCACCACAGCTTCTGCCAGCGGCACGACAAATCCTGGCTTGCCACGAACAAATGCAACGACCACCGCCACCACGCAAATGGCATCCACGCAAAGGATCACCAGGGTGTCCGTAGGCATCGGTGGCTCTGGCGAGGTCTAGCGTAAAGGTGAGCGGCGCCTTGCCGTGTCCGTGCCGACCGACCTGTTCGACCGCAAGCTACGCGGCCTCGGCATGAAATTTGACGCCGAGAGCCCGGGCGACCTTTAGCACCGTGGCGAAGCTCGGGTTGCCGTTCTCGCTCAGTGCCTTGTACAGACTCTCTCGGCTAAGGCCCGCGTCGCGCGCGACTTGGCTCATCCCCTTCGCGCGAGCAATGTCCCCCAGTGCGCGCGCGATACCCGCTGCGGCCTCGGGAGCTTCGTCGAGCCACGCATCGAGGTACGCCGCCATTTCTTCCGGCGTCCGCAGTTGTTCTGCGATGTCGTAGGGTACCGTCCTGGTACGCGGCGCCGCGGGTTCCGTTGCCTTGACTGCCTTGGCCATAGCTACTCCAGCAAACCTTTCGCAAGCGCCAGCGCGGTCTCGATGTCCTTCTGCTGGGACGACTTGTCGCCGCCAGCGAGAAGAACGATCAGCACGCCCTTGCGCTCGGTGTAATACACACGATACCCAGGTCCGAAGTCGATCTTCAGTTCACTCACGCCGCCAGACAGCACCCGGTACTGGCCGGGATTCCCGTGAACTAGCCGATCCACTCGCACCTGAATCCGCGCGCGGCCAGCCCGATCTCTTAGAGAGTTGATCCAGTCTCGGTAGACCTCGGTCATCTCCACGCGCATGCGCGAATTGTATCCTATGGGCTACAGATCGGTCAAGCCCGAGCACGGGACGGACGCGCGGTCTAACGTCGGAGTTGACCGGCACGCACCGGCAGGGCGCCGCAAGACGTATGCTCCCGCGCACGGCTTGCGGCGCCCTGCCGGTGCGTGTCCGCGTCGAACGACTTGTTAGACCTCAGCGATGAGCACGTTTTGGGGCTACCTCGCAGAAGCTGCGCTCGACGATTCAGTCTAATCATCTATCAACCTTGGATGTCCATCAACGACCGCGTAGCGCCTTCGGTTAATACGGAAGGGCTCGTCAATGAGGGCTTGAACACTAACGATCTGGCTGATATCGGAGATGTCTCCGATGTTGAGCTCTAAGGCGCCCGATTCATTGAGAAGGTGATCCTCGGCGCCGAGCGCGATCCTGAGCTCCCTCTGCCAAGAGTATCGTTCGTCCTTCATGTAAAGGCCCTTCGGCCCTGAGTAGTCGGCCAGGGAGCGGTACTGGACCAGCCCGAATCCATCATGAAAGAACTTTGATCCGAAGATGCCCTTGTTGCCCGCGATCGCCTTGGATATCCTCTCTCCGAAGACCGGGGCGTTAGAAATTAACAGAACGTGAGATCCGAAGTGCAGAAATCTCTCGTCAAAGTAAAGCCTGCCATCAACTTCCCCAGTTATCTTTCCATCCACACCATCCGAAAAGGCACCCATGCAGAAAAGCATGTAGTTCTTTGGGCGCGGGAACGTTGCAGTGATAACAGCCTTCGCACCGAGATCGATCTCCTTTTCGGACTCCCCAATTTTCATCGAGATCTTGGAGAAACCTCGCGCATTGGGACCTGCCCGAAGGACACCGTAGACAGTTTCCAACTCGTCCTTCCGAAGAGGCAGCAGCTCCTCGCCAGGCAGCTTGGAAAAGTAGTCCAAGCTATTCATGTACAAGAGCCCGCTACGCATCTGAGTTAGTCGTTCAAGGCTCGAGACTTTAAACATCAGCCAAAAATCTTTCCTTGGTGGATGGTCGTCAAAGAAGTCCATTGCCTTGATCTCCAGGGGCTTGGCCGGCGCAGCGAACGGGGGTGCGCGGAATCTGAGGTCTAACGTAATTTCGCCCGCACCTCGCCCCCTCTTATCCCGCACTTGCGCGATAAGACCTCAGCGAGTCCGCAAGCAAGTTCCTGATTCATTTCGCTTTTCCCCTCTTCTTGTGCCATAAGCTGGGGCGAAAACCAAGACTTCTTATGGCGCACCGCTCCACGGGGGCGCTTGCGCCGTAAGAATGCGGAGGCAAGGCGGGCACTACCGTTCGTCGAGAACGAGCCCTGGGTTGATTCGACTCGCGTTCGCCCCGGACGGACGAAGCTTCCCTGCTGCATGCCCTGACGCGTTCCAGCGACACGCCATCCAGCACTGATAGCACCAGCGCGGGACTTTCCTTCGCCCCCTACACCGCCATCGCCACGAACAAATCAAACGCCACCTGCAGCTCCTCCACCAGCCGCTGCAGTTCCTCCATCGGCGCCGATTCCGCGCGCTCCTCCAGCGCCGCCGCGATCCCCGCATAACGCTCCGCAGCAATCATCGACCCGCCACCCTTCGCCGAGTGGCCCAACCGGGACAGCTGCTTCCGATCCCCCGCCTCCAGCGCCACCCGGATCTTCGCCAGCAACGAGGGCGTGCTCGAGCGAAACGCCGTCAGCGCCACTTCCTTCAGCTCCTCGTCCCCACCAAACCGCGAGTGCATCGCACTCGCGTCGAACAGCGGCAAGTCCGCCAGCCGCGAAGGCTGCGCCCCGATCCACCGCGCCAGCATGGCCCGCAGCGTCTTCAGGTCCATCGGCTTGGTGAGGTAGTCGTTCATCCCCGCTTCGATGCAGCGCTCGCGATCCCCTTTGATCGCGTTGGCCGTCATCGCCACGATGGGCGCCGTGATCCCCGCTTCGCGCAGGCGCCGCGTGGCTTCGTAGCCATCCATCTCCGGCATCTGGCAGTCCATCAGGATCAGGTCGTAGGTCTCGCGCTGCGCCATCTCGCAGGCTTCCTTGCCGTCGTTGGCGATGCTCACGTCGCCATAACCCAGCTTGCGCAGCATTCCGAACGCGACGACCTGGTTGGTCGTGTTGTCCTCCGCCAGCAGGATGCGCGCCGACGGGGCCGCGGGACTGAGGTCGACCCAGATCGAGGCCGCCGCGGGCTCCTGCGCGGCGATCAAGGGAATCGTGACGGTGAAGCGCGAACCCTTGCCCGGCGTGCTCGTCACGTTCACGGTGCCGCCCATCAGGTCCACCAGCTGCCGCACGATCGACAGCCCCAGCCCCGTGCCGCCGAACTGGCGCGACGTGGAGCTGTCCGCCTGCATGAAGCGCGTGAAGAGCTGCGGCTGCACGTCCGGCGGGATGCCGATGCCCGTGTCCGCGATCGTGAACTCGACGACGTGGGCGGCCTCTTCCGCCGTCGCGCGCACGTCCAGGCCGATCCAGCCCGTCGACGTGAACTTCAGCGCGTTGCCCAGCAGGTTCACCAGCACCTGGCGCAGGCGCGTCGGGTCGGCCACCACGTGCTGTGGCAGGTTCGGATCGATGCGCACGCGGAACAGCAGGCTCTTCTCCGTCGCGCGCAGCCGGTACAGCGTCGCCAGGTCCTGCAGCAGCTCCTGCAGGTCGAAGGTCACGCGCTCGATCTCCATCTGGCCGGCCTCGATCTTGGAGACGTCCAGGATGTCGTTCACCAGCGCCAGCAGCGACTGCGCGCTGCGGTCGATCAGGTCCGCATGGCGGCGCACCTCCGGCGTGAGCTTCTCATCGAGCAGCAGCTTCGTCATGCCGATGATCCCGTTCAGCGGCGTGCGGATCTCGTGGCTCATGGTGGCCAGGAACTGGCTCTTGGCCTTGTTCGCCTGGTCCGCCGCGTCGCGCGCGATGCGCAGCTCCTCTTCGGCCGCGCGCGCCTGGGTGATGTCGCGGTTGGTGCCCACCATGCGCAGCGGCGAGCCTTCGCCGTCGCGTTCCGCCACCCGTCCTTCGCTGTGGATCCACAGCAGCGTGCCGTCGCGCCGCCGCACGCGGTGCTGCACCACGTAGCGCATCGAGGACCCGGCCAGCACGTCCTTCAGCGCCAGCTCGATCGCGGGCAGGTCCTCCGCCGGCACCAGCTCCAGCAACTGCTGCGCCGTGCAGAAGGTTTCCTGCGGCTTGCCGCCCAGCATCACCGACCACTGTTCGGAGAGGTAGATCTCCTCGGCCGCCACGTCCAGGTCCCACAAGGCGAGCGCGGAGCCTTCCAGGGCGCGGTGCAAACGCTCCTGGCTGCGCTCCAGGGCGGCGTGCGCGAGCTGCGTCTCCGTGACGTCCTGCAGCGCGCCGACCAGCGCGTACGGCTTGCCGTCGCGGCGCTCCACCTGTCCGACCGACCGCACCCACACGCGGCGGCCGCGCGCCGTCGTCATCGGCAGCTGCACGTCCCACGGCCGGCCGTTCTCGATGCAGGCCATGGCCGTATCGCGGATCAGCTTCTGCGCCTCGGCATCGAAGTACCGCGCCTGCTCGTCGCCGCGCGGCTGGTAGTCGGGCGGCAGTTCGTAGATGCGGCGCGTCTGGCTGGTCCAGAAGATCTCGCGCGTCACCAGGTTGTAGCGCCAGGCACCGACGCCCGCGATCTGCTCGGCGCGCGCCAGGAACTCGTTGCTCGCGCGCATCTGCTCCTGCGACCGCACCTGCTCGCTCACGTCCTCGATGGAGCCGACGTAGCCGCCGGGGGAACCGTCGGGCAGGCGCACGGCCTGCGAGCGGCCGCGCACGTGCACCACGCTCCCGTCGGGCCGGCGCACGCGGTAGGTGTGGTCGAACACGGTGCCGTCCGCGGCGGCCTGCTGCCACAGGGCGAGCATGGCGTCCTCATCGTCCTCGTGCAGCCACTGGACCCACTGGTCGCCCATGAGCTCGACGAGCGGGCGGCCGAAGATGCGCGCCGCCTCCGGGTTGCCGTAGATCACCTGCCCGCGCGCGTCGGTGTGGAAGATGCCGACCGGGCACGACTCCGACAGCTCGCGGAACATCTGTTCGCTGGAGCCCTGCAGCGACCGGTGCGCTGCCTGGCGCAGCAGCAGCGCCTGGACGACGGTGGCTGCGAGTTCCTGCAGTGCGGCACGCTCGCCCGCCGCGAGGCCGGCCCGCGGCTGGAAGTCGATGACCGCGAGCGCGCCGATCACGTGCCCTTCCGGCGTGGTGAGCGGTGCGCCGGCATAGAAGGCGATGCGGGGCGCGTCGCGCACGCAGCTCTTGTCGGCCACGCGCGCGTCCCGGCGCGTGTCGGGGATTTCCACGAACTCGCCGGACTCCACCACCAGCGGGCAGATCGCCTCTTCCATGGGCGTTTCCAGCGGCCCGGTCCACCCCGCGCGCGCCTTCGTCCACTGCCGGCGGTTGTCGATCAGGTTGATCATCGCCACCGGCGTGCCGCAGGCGGCCGCGGCCGCGCGCGCCAGCCCGTCCAGCAAGGCCTCGGACGGCGTGTCCAGCACGGCCAGGCTGCGCAGGGCGTCGACGCGGCGGCCTTCGCTCGCGCTCTCGGCGCCCGGACGGGAGGGGGTGGGGGTCACGGTGCGACTCTACCGTGTCCGGCGGCCCAGCGGTTCCCGGGCGATCCCTCCTAGCGCACCAGCGTGGAGGCGCCGAACAGGCTCTGGATGAATTCCACGGCGAGTTCCGCGGTGCGGTTGCGGACGTCCAGCGCCGGGTTGATCTCCACCACGTCCAGCGAGCCCAGCCGGCCCGTGTCCGCGATCATCTCCATGCACAGCTGCATCTCGCGGTAGGTGGGGCCGCCGCGCACGCCCGTGCCGACGCCGGGCGCCTCCATCGGGTCGAGGCAGTCCAGGTCGAAGCTCACGTGGATGTGCGTGTCCTCGTCCACGTCCTGCAGCACCTCGGTCATCGTGTTGCGCATGCCGTGCTCGTCGATGTGGCGCATGTCGAAGACCTGCAGGCCCATCTGCTTGATGGCCTGGCGCTCGTCCGCGTCGACGCTGCGGATGCCGATGAAGTCGAGGCTGCCCGCGTCGATGGCCGCGCGCTCGCCGCTCCAGCCGACGAGGTCGGCCGGTCCGTGGCCCAGGAGGCACGCGACCGGCATGCCGTGGATGTTGCCGCTGGGGCTGATCGTCTCGGTGTTGACGTCGGTATGCGCGTCGAGCCAGATCACGCGCAGGTTCTTGCGCTCCTGGCGGCACTGCCGCGCGACCGCGCTGATGGAGCCGATGGCCAGGCAGTGGTCCCCGCCCATGAGCAGCGGCACATGGTTCATCGCGAGCGCCGTCGACACGGCCTCGAACACGGCGCGGTTCCACGCGACCACCTCGGGCAGGTGGCGCACGCCTTGCGCCGGTTGCTGCCACGGATTGGGCGGGCCCGCGAGGTTGCCCCGATCGATGACGTCGAAGCCCTGCGCCTGCAGCGCGGCGGCGAGGCCGGCCACGCGCAGCGCATCCGGCCCCATGCCGGCGCCGCGCACGCTGGCGCCAACGTCGGTGGGCGCGCCGATGAGACTCACAGTGGCCATTGCTTTCCTCATTGTGTGGCACGCGGCAGCACGCGCGTCTGCATTGCTACAGGATGCATCAAAGATAACAAAGGCTGGGTTCGAATTCGCAGAATGGGTCGCCAGCACCTTCAGGGAGAACGATTCAATGCTGGCCATGCAATACCGCGGTCCCTACCGGGTTCGCGCCACCCACAAGCCCGAGCCCCGCATCGAGCACCCGAACGACGCCATCGTGCGCGTCACGCGCTCGTGCATCTGCGGCTCGGACCTGCACCTCTACCACGGCCTCGTGCCGGACACGCGCGTCGGGCACACCTTCGGCCACGAGTTCGTCGGCGTGGTCGAGGAGGTGGGCCCATCCGTGCAGAGCCTCAAGAAGGGCGACCACGTGCTGGTGCCCTTCAACATCTTCTGCGGCAGCTGCTTCTTCTGCCAGAAGGAGCTCTATTCCAACTGCCACAACGTGAACCCCGAGGCCACGGCCATCGGGGGCATCTACGGCTATTCGCACAGCACCGGTGGCTACGACGGCGGCCAGGCGGAGTTCGTCCGCGTGCCGATGGCGGACGTGGGTCCGCACAAGATCCCCGACGACCTGAGCATGGACGACGCCGTGCTGCTCACCGACGCCTGCCCCACCGGCTACCAGGCGGCGGAGATGGGCGAGGTGGCGGAAGGCGACACGGTGGTCGTGTTCGGCGCCGGTCCCGTCGGCCTGTTTGCCGCCAAGTCCGCCTGGCTCATGGGCGCCGGCCGCGTGATCGTGGTGGACCACCTCGAATACCGGCTCGAGTTCGCGCGCAAGTTTGCCCAGTGCGAGACCGTGAACCTCAAGGAGGTGGACGACATGGCCATCCACCTCAAGAAGATGACCGACTGGCTGGGCGCGGACGTGTGCATCGACGCGGTGGGCGCGGAGGCCGTGGGCAGCATGCTGCAGCAACTGACCGGCCGCTACATGAAGCTGCAGGCGGGCGCGGCGACGGTGCTGCACTGGGCGATCAATTCGGCGCGCAAGGGCGGCACGGTCTCGATCGTCGGCGTGTACGGGCCCACGGGCAACATGGTCCCGATCGGCAATGCGCTGAACAAGGGCCTCACGCTGCGCATGAACCAGGCGGCGGTGAAGCGCCACCTGCCGCGGCTGATCGAGCACATCCAGGCCGGCCGCCTCAAGCCAAGCGCGATCATCACCCACCGCTTCGAACTGGAGGACGTCGCGGACGCGTACCACATCTTCTCGAGCAAGCTGGACAACTGCATCAAGCCCGTGATGATCCCGCCGGCCGGCCGCCAGTACGAGCGGCAGATGGCGATGCACTGAACGGAGGCGACATGAGCAACCAACCGGATGACATGACGATCTACGTCGAGAAGACCTCGCCCGAGGAACAGCGCCGCAAGCCGCCCGCCGGCATCGAGGGCTGGGGCGCGGACCTCGACCCGCAGGCGCGGCCCGCCTACCCGAAGGAGCGCACGCCGCCGCGCTTCATCAACAAGCACTGGGACGACCTCGAGCACCAGAAGGCGACGGTGAAGGTGTTCCATTCGACCGAACGCCCCGGACTCACGCCCGTGTTCGGCACCGCCCAGCCGCCCAGCGGCGTCTCCGGAATGATCCGCGGCGCCGCTTTCCGCTGGAGCGAGAACGACCTGCGCCACTGGCTGATGCTGCTCTTCGCGGACCGCGTGAACGTGGTCGAGGGAATCATCGACGACCTGGTCCACGGCCACGTGCCGAACGTCTTCCGCGAGATGGGCGGCCCCGCCGAATGGCGCTACAACCGCGCGGGGTTCTACAAGAAGGCCGCGATCGCCGCCGGCGTGGTCGGCGTGCTGCTCTACATGAACGCGCGGCGCAAGCGCCGCTGATTTTTTCTGGCAAGGAAGTACCCCATGGAAGCAACCACGATCGGGATGAACCGCACCGGCACCGCGATGTCGCCGGTGGACGTGAAGGCGATGACGGACGCCGCGGACGCGCTGAGCCCGGCCATGCCCATCGACACGACGGCGATGGACGCGGAGCGCACGATGTACATCAACGAGTCGGAGACGGTGGGGTCGATCCCGCCGCCCGCGTCGATGAAGGGCGTGCTGAAGGCGGGCATGGCCAAGATGAAGGGCGGCGCGCCGAGCATCTTCATGGACAAGCTCGGCGAGCGCATCGCCTTCGAGCGCGCCGGCACGCGCCTGTACGAGGCGCTGATCACCAAGTACCAGGCGGTGGAGGGGCTGGGGCAGGAAGTGCTGCCGCCCGCGGACCAGCTGCCCCCGCTCGATTCCGGCACCGCGCCGGGGTCGGTCGCCGGCGAGACGCCGCTCGCCACGCTGCAGCGCATCCGCGCCGAGGAGCTGGAGCACTTCCACATGCTGGGGCAGGCCATGATGAAGATGGGCGGCGACCCCACGGCGCAGACGCCGTGCGCCGACGTCACCGCGACGGCCAGCATGGGCATCGTGCAGGTCCTCACCGACCCGCGCACGACGATCGCACAGTGCCTCAACGCGCTCCTCACCGCCGAACTCACCGACAACGCCGGCTGGGAGCTGCTGGTGCAACTCGCGGAAGACGCAGGCGAGACGGAGCTGGCGGGCCGCTTCCTCGGCGCGCTCGCCCAGGAGCAGGAGCACCTGGCCATCGTCAAGGGCTGGCTCACGCAGCTGGTGAAACAAGGTGCCGGCACGCCGGCGGTTTGAGAGGGGAACACATGGCCATCAATCTTCTGCAGGACAAGGGCACGCCCGTCGACCGCCAGCGCCTCAGCTGGAAGGACATGGTCGGCAAGCCGATCAGCAAGCTCGACGACGACGCGTGGACGCGCGTTCGCATCATCTGGATGAACGGCCAGGAGCTCGACTCGCTGCGCACCAAGCAGGTGGCGATCCGCTGCAACCGCGAGGCGCGCGAGCAGCTCGGCAAGCTGATGCGCGTGGAGCAGCACCAGGCCACGTCGATCAACTGGCTGATCGGCGCCGACCATTCGCCGCTGGAAACCACCATCGCCTACGAGCAGGTGGCGATCGAGATCACGGCCTCCGTCGCGCAGCTCGAGCCGGACGCCTACCTCGCGCAGGGCTACCGCTATGCGCTGCTGGAGGACTTCGATCACCTGTACCGCTACTCCGCGCTGCTGGACCGCCTGGAAGGCAAGGACGCGAACAACATCACGCAGGGCTACACGGACATCGTGCCGGGCCGGCCGACGCTGTTCCACCATCGCGCGCCGGAGCACGAACTGCTGCGCCCGTACGAACCCGGTGCGGCGCTCGCGACGAAGATGCATGCGCTGTCCCTCACCGGCGGCGAGTACCAGACGCACGACTACTACATGAACATCGGCCCGACCTTCGCGGACCCGCTGGCGCGCCAGCTGTACGCGGAGATCGCCTCGGTGGAGTCGCAGCACATCCAGCACTACGGCTCGATGCTGAACCCCGAGGAGTCCATCCTGGAGAAGCTGCTGATCTGCGAAGCCACCGAGATCTGGAACTACGCCGGCTGCGCGGCGCAGGAGACGAACCCGCGCATCAAGGCGATGTGGGAACGCTTCCTGGACTACGAGCTGGGCCACTTCCAGGTGGCGCTGCAGCTGTTCAAGGACATCGAGCGGCGCGACCCCGCCGAGGTGCTGGGCGACGGCAGCCTGCCGCCCTTCATCGAGTTCAAGAGCCAGCGCGAGTTCGTGCGCAAGGTCGTCGAGACCGAGGTGCAGCTGCGCAAGGACGGCACGGAATTCGTCGACGAGTCGCAGGAACCGGCGTCCTCGCGCGAATACCGCGAGCAGGTCAACGCGGGCGGCTCGCCGTCGGAGAGCGTGTCGGCGACCTACCAGTGGACGCCGGGCACGGAGCTGATGCGGATGGCGTCGCCGCAGGAAGTGCACTGAGGCGCTTCATGCGGGGAGCGCGAGGCGGAACACCGCCTTGCGTTCGCCGACCGGCGCCCCTTTCACGCTCGCGATCGTCTCGCAGCGCCACGGCCGCAAGGCCTGGCGCTGTTCTTCATCGAGCCACCCCAGCTGGTCCAGCGCCTCCACCGTCGCGGTGAACAGCGCCAGCTTGTTGCCGTCCGCGATCTTGAGCGCCAGCGCCTCGCCTCGGCTGCGGCTCGCAACCACCTGCACGCCGTCGGCGCCGACCTTGGTCACCCAGTCGCCGCGGCCGGCGCGCATGAAGTCCAGGTCGTTGCGTCCCGTGCCGGAGACGAGGTCGGGATGCGCTGTCATGGCATCGGCGAGTGCGGTGAAGCTCTCGCGCTCCCCGGCGGCGAGACGCGCGAAGCCCCGCGCCAGGTTGGCGAGCGGCATGGCGTAGTTCGGCGCCGAGCAGCCGTCGATCCCCATCGCGAGCCGGGCCTCGTCGAGTCCCACCGCCTCGGCGACATGCGCGCGGATGGCCCGCTGCAGCGGATGCGCCGGGTCGAGGTAGCTCTCCAGCGGCAGCCCGTGCTGCACGCAGTACGCGAGGAAGCCGCTGTGCTTGCCGCTGCAGTTGTGGTGGCGCTCGTCGTAGCTCCCCGGCGCCGGCGGCGGGTACGCGCCCAGCTCCGCGAAGACGGGAACGTGGCAGCCGCATTGCAGGCGCTGGTAGCCCACGCCCGCCTTCCCGAGGATCTGCTCCACCTGCTCCACGTGCATGGGCTCGCCGCTGTGGCTCGCGCAGAGCAGCGCGAGGTTGGCCGACGTGAGGCCGAAGTGCCGCACGCCGCCGCCTTCCACGAAAGGCAGCGCCTGCAGCGGCTTGAGCGTGGAGCGCGTGAACGTCATCCAGTGCGGGTCGCCCGCCTGCGCCAGCACGCGGCCTTGCGTGTCCGTGACGGCCAGCGCCCCGAAATGCACGCACTCGCGCGTGCCGCCGCGATACGTCTCCACCAGCGGAACCAGTTCATTCATGCCCGGATTCTGCTCCCTCTCCCCTCTGGGGAGAGGGTGGGGGTGAGGGGCACGCACGGCGGCACAATGCGCCATGACCGAACTCCGCTCCCCCCTGCAGGCCCAGGTCGTCCAGTGGCTCGTCTCCCCCGGCGACACGGTCCGCGCCGGCGACGTCGTCGTGATCCTGGAAGCGATGAAGATGGAGCACGAGGTGCGCAGCCCCGGTACGGGGCGAGTACGCGAGCGGCTGTTCGCGGAAGGGGAGACGGTGGACGAGCGGGAGGTGCTGCTGGTGCTGGAGGAGCTTGGGGAGGCCGCGAGCGCCCCCACCCCGGCTCTCCCCCGGAGGGGGAGGGAGGAAGGCAGGACACGCGAGGACCTCCAGCGCGTCCTCGACCGCCACGCCCTCACCCTCGATGAAGCCCGTCCGCAAGCGGTTGCGAGGCGCCACGCGCTCGGCCTGCGCACGGCCCGCGAGAACATCGCCGATCTCTGCGATGCCAACTCGTTCAACGAATACGGAGCGCTCGCCGTGGCCGCCCAGCGCAGCCGCCGCAGCGAAGACGATCTCGTGCGCAACACGCCGGCCGACGGCATGGTCACCGGCATCGCACGCATCAACGGCGACCTGTTCGCGCCCGAGCGCGCGCAGGCCGCCGTGCTCGCCTACGACGCCACGGTGCTCGCCGGCACGCAAGGCTTCCGCAACCACCAGAAGACCGACCGGCTTCTCGGCGTCGCGCTGAAGAACAAGCTGCCGGTCGTGCTCCTTGCCGAGGGCGGCGGCGGCCGGCCGGGCGACACCGACATGCCCATCGTCGCCGGCCTGCACGTGCCGACCTTCGCCAGCTTCGCGCGGCTCAACGGGCAGGTACCCGTCGTCGGCATCGTCGCGGGGCGCTGCTTCGCCGGCAATGCCGCCCTGCTCGGATGCTGCGACGTCATCATCGCGACGGCGGACAGCAACATCGGCATGGGCGGGCCCGCGATGGTCGAAGGCGGCGGCCTCGGCGCCTACCGCCCCGAAGACATCGGTCCCGCCCGCGTGCAGCACGGCAACGGCGTCATCGACGTCCTCGTGCAGGACGAAGCCGAAGCCGTTGCCACCGCGCGCAAGTACCTGTCCTTCTTCCAGGGCGCCATCGCCACGTTCGAGGCGCCCGAGCCGCAGGCCCTGCGTGAGGTCGTCCCCGAAAACCGGCTGCGCGTCTACGACAGCCGCACCGCGCTGCAGGGCATCGTCGACCGCGGCACGCTGCTGGAACTGCGCACCGGCTTCGGCGTGGGCATCCACACGGCCCTCGGCCGGATTGCCGGGCGCCCCGTCGGCCTCATTGCCAACAACCCGCTGCACCTCGGCGGCGCCATCGATGCGGATGCCGCCGACAAGGCGGCGCGCTTCCTGCAGTTGTGCAACGCCCACGGCCTGCCGGTCGTGAGCCTGGTCGATACCCCCGGCTTCATGGTGGGCCCCGCCATCGAGGAGCAGGCGCAGGTGCGCCACGTGAGCCGCATGTTCGTCGCCGCCGCGCACCTGCGGGTGCCGCTCTTCGCCGTCGTGCTGCGCAAGGGCTACGGCCTGGGCGCCATGGCAATGGCGGCCGGCGGCTTCCACGCGCCGGAGTTCACGGTGTCCTGGCCGAGCGGCGAGTTCGGCGGCATGGGCCTGGAAGGCGCGGTGCGCCTCGGCTACCGCAAGGAGCTGGAGGCGGTGCCGGAAGGCCCGCAGCGCGAAGCCCTGTTCCAGGACCTGGTACGGAAGCACTACGACGCGGGCCAGGCGACGAACATGGCGGCGACGCTCGAGATCGACGCGGTCATCGACCCGGCGCAGACCCGCGACTGGCTGCTGCGGGGCCTGGACGCCGCACGCATCGCGCCCGCGGCCGCGCAGCCATTCATCGACACCTGGTAACGCTCGCCCCCCGACTCGCGCGAGCGCCGCTAGCATCTCGGCTTTTGCACTGCCGAGGCAGCCTTTGTTCGTCGCCCTGGGAATCGCCCTCGCCCTGATCGCCGCACTGCTGTACGTGAACCTCAGTGCGGGGGAGCGTCGCGTCACCTGCGAGATCCCCCACCTCTACCCGGTCGACGACCCGCAGTTCTTCCGCGCCATGGGCATGCTGCTCGGTCCGGGCATCACCAGCGGCAACCGGGTGAAGGCGCTGCACAACGGCGACGAGATCTTCCCGGCGATGCTGGAAGCGATCCGCGGCGCGCGCCGCAACGTGCTGTTCGAGACGTTCATCTACTGGTCGGGCGAGATCGGCGATGCGTTCGCGCAGGCGCTTGCCGAGCGCGCGCGCGCCGGCGTCAAGGTCTACGTGCTGCTGGACTGGGTGGGCAGCCTCAAGGTGGACCAGGGCCTCGTGCAGACCATGCGCGAGGCGGGCGTGCAGGTGCATCGCTTCCATCCGCTGCGCTGGTACAACCTGGGCCGCATCAACAACCGCACGCACCGCAAGCTGCTGATCGTCGACGGCTGCATCGGCTTCACGGGCGGCGTCGGCATCGCGCCGCCCTGGACCGGCCACGCGCAGGACGAGGACCACTGGCGCGATTCGCACTACCGCGTCGAAGGTCCCGTCGTCGCGCAGATGCAGAGTGTCATGCTCGCCAACTGGAGCAAGACCACCGGCCGCATTCTGCACGGCGACGACTACTTCCCGCCCCTGCGCGAAATGGGCGACGAACGCGCGCAGATGTTCCACAGTTCGCCGAGCGGCGGCAGCGAAAGCATGCAGCTGATGTACCTGATCGCGATCACGGCGGCCGTGAAGACCATCGACATCGCGAGCGCCTATTTCGTGCCCGACGAGATGGCGCGCCTGGCGCTCGTCTCCGCGCTGAAGCGTGGCGTCCGCGTGCGGGTGATCACGCCCGGCAAGCACATCGACCAGCAGACGGTGCGCCATGCCTCGCGCGCGCTGTGGGGCGAGCTGCTGGAGGCGGGGCTGGAGATGTACGTCTACCAGCCCACGATGTACCACTGCAAGGCCGTGATCGTCGATGGCCTGCTCGCCTCGGTGGGATCGACGAACTTCGACCCGCGCTCCTTCCACCTCAACGACGAGGCCAACCTGAACGTCTACGACGCCGCATTCGCGCGGGAGCTGACGAAGGTGTTCGAGCAGGACTTGCAGCGGTGCAAGCGGTGCACCTTCGAGGAGTGGCAGCGCCGGCCGTTCATGGAACGGGCGCGCGAGCGCGCCGCGGCGCTGCTGGCGCCGGTGCTGTAATGCTGGGGTTCGCTATCGCGAAACCCAGCCTACATGCGGCCCCGTAGGCTGGGTTGAGCGAAGCTCACCGTAGGCTGGGTTGAGCGAAGCTCACCCCAGCAACACGCAGCCCCCCTAAACCTGCCGCGCCGCCGCCCTCGCCGCCTGCAACCGCCGCATGGCCGGCGCATTCAGCTCGCGCGCCAGGCCATTCCACCGCGACGCGATCCGGTCCGCCTCCGCCTGCAGCCTGGCGCTCGTCGCCCGCTCGCCCACCGCATACGCCCAGATGGCGTATTCCGCCTTCGCCTCGAACGTGCCGAAGCGTTCTTCCGCCGCGGCGAACGCCGCCCGCGCCTCCGCATGCTTGCCGACGCCGGCGAGCGCGCGCGCCGTGAGCAGCGCCACGGGTTCCGGGCGATGCTCCGGGTGTTCGGCACGCACCAGTTCCAGGAACTGCAGCGCGTCCGCGTGGCGCTCGCACTCGAGGAACGCGCGGGCCGCGCCGAAGCGGATCTCGGGATCCTTCGCGAACGGGCCGGCGAGGCATTGTCCGTAGGCTTGCGCGGCGGCGGGTGCGTCGCCCGCATCGAGCAGGGCGGCCGCGAGCCGCATCTGGTTCTGCGCGGTCGGCGTCTCCTCGAACGCCGCGCGTGCCGCGCGCACGTCCCGCTGCGGGTCCAGCACGCGCGCCGCCGCGGACACCACCTTGCGCGCACCGCGCTCCAGGCGCGAGGCCGGCAGGTACACGGCGAGCAGGTACACGACGCTGCCCAGGATGGGAAAGCCGAACAGGATCATCAGCCAGTACAACGGCTGTCCCGTGCGCACGACGTGCACCGCGCAGAAGAGCGCGAGCGCGAAATAGAGTCCGAAGCCGACGATGGGCATGGCCCTTCCCTCCCTTTATTGTGTTTCCGCCCACAGCGGCGAGGAGCGCGGGCCGGGATGCCGCGACTCGCGCAGGATGTTCCCGCCGATGAAGGCGAAGGGCAGCGCCGCCGAAGCACCCACCGCATAAGCCACCACGGCAAACAGGCACAGCGCCGCGCCCGCGCAGACCAGCATGCGGTCGCGCGTGGTCCATGCGGGGACGGAAAGGAACACGGCGAGCGCCAGCGTCGCGAACACCAGCGGAACGCCGACGTGCACGTTGCTCAGAGAGCGCAGTCCCAACAGGGGAATGGGGTGGCCCGCGAGGTGCGGCCACGCCGCCGCGGCCGCATAGGCCGCCACCGCCAGCCACGCCAGGGATGCATTGCCTCTCCAGGACGCGGGCCAGCGGCGCATGGCGTCAGCGGTTGCAGCCCAGGCGGGACCGCCGCGGCAGGAGCAGCACGAGCAGGATCACCAGCAGCGCCAGCGCGATCAGCGTCGGCACGCCGGGCACGCGCGCGAGCCCGCGGTCGTACCAGGCTTCGAAGATGCGGAACAACTGGAAGCAGGCCGCGGCGACGCCGAGCCACCACGCCCAGGCGTAGCGCTTCCAGAGGCCGAAGGTGACGGCGACGACCAGCGCCAGCGCGATCCAAATGGTCGGCTCGGCGAGGGCGCGGCCCAGCGCGCGGAAGCTGCCCGTGCGCTGGAAGTGGTAGACGATGCCGCTCGCGAGCAGCGCGCCGTAGGCGGCCGTGGTCAGGGAAGCGAGGCGGATCTGGGTATGTGCGGACATGGGGACTGCGGGGACGGGAATCTCATGCGACGCGGAACAGCACCGCGTCCTTGTTGGCGGCGGCGCGCTGGTAGAAGGCCTTCAGGCCCTGCACCGCCTGCACCACCTGGTCGGGGGTCGCTTCCATGAGCGCGCTCTCGCAGCGCTTGCGAACTTCGGCATCGGCCAGCGCCGCGAGCTTGGCCGCGGTAGCCTGCACCTGCTGCGAGCTGGAGTAGCCCACCATCGTGGGGATCTTGTCGGTCTGCTCGGCGCCGCAGCCTGCCTCGGCCTGCAGCACCTGGCTCAACTCGTACCAGACGGCGATCGCGTCTCCGTGCGTTTCGCGCGGCTTCTCGCCGGCGGCGGATTGCAGGAACGGCGCGTACGCCAGATCGCCTGCGAGCAACCGCGCAAGCTGGTCGTCGCTCAGCGCGTAGAAGCCACCTTCTGCGCTCATGCTTCCTCCTTGGCCTGAAGGCCCTCCCTGTTTGCGGCGACTCTAGGGGAGAGGAAGCGGGAAGTGAACCCCGTACACGCTGTGCGTGCGCTTGTTGTGGGGCTTACTCGACACCGCGCGCCGTTCGTCGCGCTCGCGCTGCCGCCTGCCCGCGCGTGTTTCAGCTTGTGTGCGCGCAGCGGCCCTGGCGTTCGAGCCAGTACACGAAATTGCCGACCACCACGATGCTGCCGGACACCACCGCGCTCGCGGCGGCGGTCACGCCCGCGGCGGCCAGCAGCACGGCGCAGCCTTCGTTGCTGCAACCGCTGATCCACGCGACCTGCACGGCCTGCAGTTCCATGCTGCGCTCCACGGTGCGGCATTCGGGGTGCGGGCGGTACACGGTCTGCGGCACCACGACGCATCCCGCGAGCGACAGCACCAGCGCCGCCAGGGCGGTGCGCTTCATGCGAGAAGCGCCACCACGCCGGAGAACGTGAGGAACGCCGCCGCCGTCGTGAGCAGGATGATGCGCGCGATGCGCCCCGTGTCCGCCCCGAAGCGCTCCGCGAGGAGCGAGACGTTGCTCGCACTGGGAAGCGCCGCCACCAGCACCAGGACGTGCAGCGTGAAGGGGTCCAGCGGCAGCCCCGCGGCCTGCATGCCCCTCCCCACGAGCCACACGAGCAGCGGGTGCACGAACAGCTTGATCAGTGCCACCGGCACGAAGTCGGCTGCCGGCATCGGCCCGTGCTCGTTCTGCGCCGCGAGGAACTGCGAACGGGCGAGCACCGCGCCGATCGTGAAGAGCGCCACGGGCGAGGCCGCGTCCGCAAGCAGGCCGATGGTGTTCATCACCGGCGCGACCGGCTTCCACTGCAGCGCGGACGACAGCCCTCCCAGCAGGATGGCCCAGGGCATGGGATTCAGCGCCACGCCCTTGAGCGCCTTCTTCGCCGCCTCCGACGCGCCGTGTTCGTCGGCGCTGTCCAGGCGCGACAGCGCGATGCACAGCGAGCTGGTGACCACCAGGTCGATCAGGATGGTGAGGATCGCCGGGCCGGCGGCGGCGGCCCCGAGCAGCGCCACGAGCAGCGGCACGCCCATGAAGCCGGTGTTGGGAAACGCCGCGACGAGCGCGCCGAAGGACGCATCGTTCCAGCGGATGCGCTCGTTCATGCTCCATTTCACGGTGACGGCCACCACGACCAGCGCGCACACCGTCCACGCCAGGATCGTGAGCGGGTCCAGCAGCTGCCCGATCGGCGTGCCGGCCCCGAAGCGGTACAACATCGCCGGGAGCGCGAAAAAAAGCACGAACGTGTTCAGCCCACCGATCGCCTCCAGCGGCAGCATGCGGCGCCGCGCGGCCAGGTAGCCCGCCAGCACCAGCGCGAAGAAGGGGAAGGTGATCGCCAGGATGCTTAACACGTGCGTATTGTCGTGGCAACCCAAGCCGCGCCGCGCGACCGGGTACCGCGCACGCAACACTCGCGGCGGGGGAGCGCCGCTTATCATCTGTCGCTGTTTCCCGTGCTGTCCCCGCTCTCCCCTCGATGTCCGGCCTGAACCTCGCCCAGCAAGAAGCCGTCAACTACCTGCATGGGCCCTGCCTGGTGCTCGCCGGCGCCGGCTCCGGCAAGACGCGCGTCATCACGCACAAGATCGCGCGGCTGATCCAGGCCGGCCTGGAAGGCAAGCGCATCGCCGCCATCACCTTCACCAACAAGGCCGCCGCCGAAATGCGCGAGCGCGCCAAGGCGCTGATCGGCCGCGAGGCCAAGGACCTGCTGATCTGCACCTTCCACGCGCTGGGCGTGCGCATGATGCGGCAGGACGGCCAGGTGCTGGGGCTGAAGCCGCAGTTCTCCATCCTCGATGCGGACGACGTCACCGGCATCCTCAAGGACGCCGGCGGCACCACCGACGCCGCGACCGCGCGTTCGTGGCAATGGACCATCAGCGCATGGAAGAACTCGGGCCTCAACGCCGCCCAGGCGCTGGCCCAGGCGAAGGACGACAACGAGCGCGTCATCGCCACCATCATGCAGCGCTACGAAGAGCGCCTCACCGCCTACCAGAGCGTCGACTTCGACGACCTGATCGGCATGCCGCTGAAGCTGCTGCGCGACTTCCCCGAAGTGCGCGAGAAGTGGCAGAAGCACCTGGGCCACGTGCTCGTGGACGAATACCAGGACACCAACGCCACGCAGTACGAGCTGCTGAAACTGATGGTGGGTGAGCGCGGCCGCTTCACCGCGGTGGGCGACGACGACCAGTCCATCTACGGCTGGCGCGGCGCCACGCTGGACAACCTGCGGAAGCTCCCGCAGGACTTTCCCACGTTGAAGGTGATCAAGCTGGAGCAGAACTACCGCTCCACCAGCGCGATCCTGCGGGCGGCGAACAACGTCATCCAGCCGAATCCGAAGCTGTTCCCCAAGACGCTGTTCTCGGAACTGGGTGAAGGCGAGCCCGTGCGCGTGGTCGACTGCGACAACGAGGAGCACGAGGCCGAACGCGCGGTGGCCCGCATCCAGTCGATCCGCGCCAACGGGCTGGGCAAGGAGTGGAAGGACTTCGCCATCCTGTACCGCGCCAACCACCAGGCGCGCGTGCTGGAGCAGGCGCTGCGCAAGGCGCAGATCCCGTACAAGGTCTCGGGCGGGCAGAGCTTCTTCGACCGCGCCGAGATCCGCGACCTGTGCGCCTGGCTGCGCCTGTGGGTGAACAACGACGACGATCCCGCTTTCCTGCGCGCGGTGACGACGCCCAAGCGCGGCATCGGCCACCAGACGCTGGGTTCGCTCGGCGTGTTCGCGAGCCAGTACAAGCTGTCGCTGTTCGAGGCGCTGTTCTCGTCCTCGCTGCCCAGCGTGCTGAACGCGCGCGCGCTCGGCAGCCTGCAGGAGTTCGGCCGCTTCGTGAACGACCTCGAATACCGGGCGCGCCACACGTCGGGCGCCGAAGACGCGAAGACCTTCCTCGCCGACTGGCTCAAGGACATCGGCTACGAGAAGCATCTCTACGACGGCGAGGAGAACGAGAAGGTCGCCGCCGCGCGCTGGACGAACGTGCTGGAGTTCTGTGACTGGATGGCCGGCCGCTGCGGCGGGCAGATCGACGACGCGGCGGGCGTGGCCACCGCCACCGAGCGCAAGACGCTGCTCGAAGTGGCGCAGACCATCGCGCTGCTCTCGACCATCAGCGAGCGCGAGAAGGACCAGAACGTGGTGACGCTGTCGACGCTGCATGCGTCGAAGGGCCTGGAGTGGCCGCACGTGGTGCTGGCCGGCGTGGTCGAAGGCATGCTGCCGTTCAAGCCCGACGAGGACGCTCCCGCCGATTCGCTGCTGCAACGCATCCAGGAAGAACGCCGCCTGATGTACGTGGGCATCACGCGCGCGCAGCGCTCGCTGGTGGTCAGCTGGAGCAAGAAGCGCAAGAAGGGCCGCGAGATGGTGGCCGCGCAGCCGAGCCGGTTCATCGCCGAGATGGCGCTGGACAAGGCGACGGTCAAGGAAGATCCGCGCGAGAAGCTCAAGGCGCTGCGCGCCGAGTTCGCGAAGAAGAGCGCCGAAGCGGCAGCCGCCGCGGCGGCGGCATCGAACGCGCCATGAAGCGCCGCGTCGCCGTCCTCGCGCTGGCCATCGCCGGCCCCGCGCTGGCGCAAGCGCCCTGCCCGCTGCTCGGCGAGATCACGCCCGAGATGCTGCTGGGCCTGTGGCAGGCGGAGCTGCCCGGCCAGTGGGACACCTCCACGCTGCAACTGGTGAAGCACCCCGAGTACGCGGGCAGCTTCCGCGGCACCCTGCAACGCGGCGACCGCAGCTGGCAGGTCGCGGGCGAATTCACCGACGGCGAGTTCCTGCTCGAGGAGTCCGCCGACGGCAGGCGCATCGCCGCCGCCTGGGCCGGCGAGATCGTCGAAGGCTCCTGCGGCCGCGAGATCCGCGGCACGTGGACGCGCGACGGCGAATCACAAGGTGGCCCGTTCGTCCTGCGCCGGATGTAAACCGGCGGTTGTGAATCACCGGATGTAAACGGGCGGTCATGAACCGCCCGATGTAGGGTGGCGCGGCGAAGCCGCGGTCGGTGAACGAATGTGAACCCCACCGATCGTGCTCAGCCTTTAGCATCCCCCCGATGCACCGCACCCTCACCTCCCTCGCGGCCTTCGCCCTCCCCCTGCTCGCCCACGCGCAAGCCGGCGACGCGTGGCAAGCCTGCACGGCGCTGGCCGACAAGGACCAGCGCCTCGCCTGCTTCGACGCCTGGGCGAAGCAGCAAGCCCCTGCCGCAGCAACTGCCGCTCCCGCGGCCACAACGCCGCCGCCTCCTCCAGAGGAACTCGCGCAACCTCCGCTGCCCGTCGTCCCCCGCCGCGGCTTCACCCTCACGTCCAGCGACGACTGCCACGACCCGCAATACAGCGAACTCACGCGCTTCTGGGAGCTGGCACCCGGCGCCGACTGCGGCACCTTCGGCATCCGCGGCTACCGGCCGATCTCCATCGCGGTGGCGACCGCCAACACCGTGAACCGGCAGCCGACGTCCGAGAACCCGAACAACAACGCCACCGCCGTCACCGACTACCGCACCACCGAGGCGCGGCTGCAGCTGTCCGTGCGCACGAAGGTCGCGCAAGGCCTGTTCTCCTACGGCGAACGCGGCATGGACTCGCTGTGGCTCGCGTACACGCAGCTCTCCTACTGGCAGGTGTTCACGCCCGCGCTGTCGCGCCCCTTCCGCAACACCGACCACGAGCCGGAGATCCTGTACGTCACGCCGATCCAGCGTGCGCAGCCCGGCGAATGGCGCCTGCGCCTCGGAGGCGTCGGCCTCGTGCACCAGTCCAACGGGCAGTCGCTGCCGCTCTCGCGCAGCTGGAACCGCGTGTACCTGATGGCGGGCGCCGAGCGCAACGACGTGCAGGTGCATGCGCGCCTGTGGAACCGCATCGACGAAGGCAACAACGACGACAACCCGCGCATCAGCGACTACGTCGGGCGCGGCGAGGTCGCCGTGCGCTGGAACGCGGACCGCCGCAACCTGTGGGCGCTCACCGGCCGCCACGGCCTCAAGAGCGGCTCGCACGGATCGCTGCGCCTCGAGTGGTTCCACACCCTCGCGGACCCGGGCTTCGGCCTGCCGGGCGGGCTGCGCCTGCACACGCAGCTGTTCAGCGGCTACGGCGACACGCTGATCGACTACAACAAGTCCCGCACCGTGTTCAGCATCGGTTTCAGTCTCGTGGAGTGGTAAACGCGTCCGCAGGAGGATTCGCATGACGCCATCCGACGCCGGCTTCTCCGGCCCGCAGTACTACGCGGAGTTCATCGCGCCCGTCACCTTCGGGCCGTTCGCGGCGGAACTGGTCCGGCGCGTGGCGCAGGTTCCGCGGGGCGCGGTGCTGGAGCTCGCCTGCGGCACGGGCGCCGTCACGCGGCCGCTGCGCCAGCACCTCGACGCGCCGGTGCAACTCGTCGCGACCGACCTGAGCGCCGCGATGCTCGATTACGCGCGCGCCCAGGCCGCGGACCTGGCGAACGTCACCTTCGAGCGCGCGGACATGCTGGCGCTGCCCTTCGCCGGCGGAAGCTTCGCCGCGGCCGTGTGCGGCTTCGGCGTGATGTTCCCGCCCGACCGCCAGGCGGCACTGGCGGAGGCACGACGCGTCCTCGCGCGTGGCGCGCCCTTCCATTTCAGCGTCTGGGATGCGATCGAGCACAACCCGCATGCGCTCGCCGTGGCGGAGGTGATCGAAGGGCTCTTCCCCGGCGACGCCGAACTGCGCTTCCGCACGCCTTACGAAATGGCGGACGCGTCCCGGCTGCGCGCGATGCTCGCGGCCGCCGGTTTCACGGACGTGCAGGTCGAGACCGTACGGCTGCCCATCGCGGACGCGGACCCGCAGCGGATGGCGACCGGCATGATCCTCGGCACACCGCGCTCCGCCGTCATCGCGCAGCGGGGCCTCGATCCGCACGCGGTGGTCGCGCAAGCCGCCGAGGCCCTCGCGCGGCAAGGCGGTGACCCTTACACGGGCTACGGCCAGGCGCTGCTGGTGACCGCTAGGTAAGCAGCAGCAGCCACGCCGGCAAGCCGAGATACAGCGCAGCGAGCGCGAGGCCTTCCGCCCATTGCCGCAGCGGCGCGGCGGCGGCAGGGCGCGCAACGCTCGCCGCCAGCGTCAGCGCCTCCACGATCGCCCGCAACACCGCGGCGCACAGCACCACGCCCATCGCCCACGCAGCCCACCACAGCGCGAAGCCTTTCAGGTAGGCCGCGAAGCCGAAGGACTGGATCTCGCCGAAGGCGCTGCCGTAGGCGATGTGCTGGTGCAGCGTGAAGGCGGGGATGGCCAGCACGAAAGGCAGCAGCACGAACTTCGCCACGGGGTGGTGCAGGCGCCCACGGCGCACCGACAGCCGCGCGAGACGGTATGCGGTCCACGGCGAAGCGGGCGGCGCCCGCAGCGAAGCACCGCCGCCGCCCAGCTCGCGCGCGAGCACGTCCGCATCCGCCCCTGCGATGCCGTAGCCCCAGCGTTGTCCGGAAGCGAGCTGCAACCACGCACCGGCCAGCGGGACGGGCACGCGCCACGGCTCCACTCCCACGATCTCACGCAAGGCGAGTTGCAGGCGCTGGCGACCGCGTGCCAACACGAGCCTGCCGTCCTCGATGGCGACGCCGGCCGTGAACGCGCGCAGCACCAGCCACGCCGCCACCTCCGGCGCGAGGAACAGTGCCACGAAGCTGCGGATCTGCGCCAGCGTGTTCGCATGCCAGTCGCCGTGCCCCAGCACGACCGCCGCGGCCATCCAGAGCAGGTTGCCGCGCGCGAACGTCCGCAGCAATCCGGCGACGAGCCGCGCGGCCGGAGGCAGGACGACCACCTCGCGCGGAAGCGGCTGCGCCGGCGCGACGACAGGACGCGCACGCGGCCGCCCCCACCGGCTCCACGCCGCCCCCGCGCCCAGCAAGGCGAGGAACACCGCGGCGACCGGACCGATCCAGTCCCCCCAGGCGAGCATCAGCGTCCACGGTGCTTCGTGCACGGGCAGGTCCCCCACCACCAGCGTCCGCTCGCCCATGCGCGAGCCCGCGACCACGGAGCCGGTGGCATCGATGACCGCACTGTAGCCATTCGTGGTGACGCGGAACTGCGGCAGCCGCGTCTCGATGCTGCGGAAGGCGGCGGCGTGCAGGTGCAGCTGCGCGCCGAGCGGCTGCGCCGAGAACCAGGAATCGTTGGACAGCGTGAGGATCGCCTGCGCCCCGAGGCGCGCGCCCGCGAGCGCGAGGCCGGTGTCGACGTCGTCGAGGCAGATCAGCGGCAGCACCGGGACCTCGCGGCCGTCCTTCAGGCGCAGCGGCAACACGCGCGGACCCGCTCCCGGCTGCCAGCTCCCGGCCCACGGCAGCCACTGCCGCAAGGCCGGCCCATCGAGCCACGGCGGGACGTATTCGGTCAGAGGGAAGGGCCGCGCCTTGCGATAGAAGCCCACCAGTCCCGCGCCGGGCGCGACGAAGGCGGCCGCGTTGTATTCGCCTTGCGCATCGCGGTCGTAGGTGCCGAACACGAAAGGCACGCCGGCCGCGTCGACGATCTGCAGGATCTCGCGATCGAGCGCGGCGCCCGCCTCGCTCTTCGGATGCCCGAAGGTCGTGGGGTACACCGTCTCCGACCACAGCACCGCGCCCGCATGCTGGCGTTCGACGGCGTCGTAGCTCATCGCGTAATGCGTGTCGAGCACCTCGCGCACCACCGCGCCCGCGCCCTTCTCGCGCCGCAGGCGCTCGTAGTCGACGATGTTCGACTGCACGAGCCCCACGCGCACGCGTTCGCCGGCCGCGGGCAGCGTCGCCAGCACGGCCAGCCCGTAGCCCGCGAGCAGCAGCGGCACGAGCGCGGCGAGTCCCAGCGGGACCGCCACCGTGCGCACGCCCGCGCGCCGGCGCGCCACCGCGGCAGCGACCGCCTCGTTCGCGAGCAGCAACAGCACGGTCAGCCCCGCCACGCCGACGAGGTCCGCCGCCTGCCGCAGCAGCCGCGCCGGGTACAGCACGTAGCCGAAGGTGTCGCCCAGCAGGCGCGGCACGAGCCACTCCGTCGCCGCCCATGCCGCCGCCGCGGCCAAGACGCGCAGCACCGGCCGCTGCGCGCCGACCGCGTGGCGCACCAGCGCGAACGCGAGGAACTGCGGCTGCAGCAAGGGCGCGGCGAGCAGCACGATCGCGGTGCCGGCCACGGTGCCGACCTGCGTGTAGCTGCCGATCGCGCTGCCGAACCACGCGAAGGCCGCTGCGGTATAGGCGACCGCCATGCCCCAGGCGCCGAGCAACGCGCCGGCCACCGAGCGCTGCGCGTCCTGCGTGCGCAGCCAGGGCACGAGCGCCACGAAGGCCAGCAGCCAGGCCACGCCGCCGCGGGCGAGGAGGAACACCAGCACGCCGCTCGCGAGGATCCCGGCCCACCTGCTCTCGCGCAGCCGGGTCGATGGGAAAGCGATCGTCAGCTCCTCGGCTTCGCCGGATCGACCGGCGCGGGGATGGCGATGCGGCGCAGCGGCAGGCCGGGCGGCGCGAGCTCCGGCGGCACCACGCGGCTCTCCGGCACCGTGACGGGGTTGCCGGCGGCGTCGAAGACGGGGCGGTCGGGCGCGAACATCAGGATCGGCTCGATGCGCTGCCCGTCATCGGTGGCCTGGTAGTGGCGCACGTAGCCTTCCGGCAGCGCGAAGTCTTCGGGCACCGCCAGCCCCACGAGCGGCGGCCGCGTGCCGGGCGGCGAGAAAGCGCCGAGGCCGCTGCGCACGCCCGCCTGGTGCAGGCGCTCGATCACCTGCGCCATGGTGGGCAGTTCCCCCGGGTTGACGTAGTCGGACAGGTCGGGCGTCTGGTCGCCGTACGGGTCGCGGTTGCGGACGATGCGCGCTGGTGCGGGCGGCTCGGCCGGCTTCGCGATCGCGGGCGCTGCGGGAGCAGCGGGCGCCGGCGCCGCGGAAGGCGGCTGCGCGGGCGCCGGCACCTGCACGGCGACGGGAACCACCGGCGCCGGCAACGCAGCGACGGCAGCAGCCGGCGCGGAAGCGGCGCTCGCCCACCACGCGAACCCGCCGGCGCAGACCACGACCGCGGCCGCGAGCAGGCCGAGGGACGGCCGCCACGCGCCGTCCCTGCGGACGTCGTCGTCCTTCGGCGTGTCGCTGCGGCGCGGCTTGCCCATGGCCCGGAGGCTCGCTTCCCGTCAGGGCGCTGCCGGATTGGCAGTGGACAGCCCCCAGCCCATGCGCTCGTGCCCGTACTGGTTCCAGATCGGGCTCTTGCCGTTGGTGAAGGAGGTGTAGCGCGCCGCGCCGGTGCCCGTCGTGCCGCCGAACAGCCCGGCGTTCACCGTGCCGCCCGTGTACGTCGGGTGCGTGTCGTCGGACTGGATGTAGTCGTAGCTGCTCGTGGACGACACGAAGTGCGTGTTGGCGTCGCGGATGGTCGAGCGCAGCGTCGTCGTGAGGCGCGTGACATACGCCGACTCGCTTTCCCCGGCCACGTAGCGCAACGCGTCCGAATCGATGCGGCCGTCGCCGTTGCTGTCGTAGTCCGCCCCCATGTACTGCGCGAAGCTGTCCGCGCACTGGAAGCCCTTCTGCCGCGCGAACTCGCACATCCAGTAGTTCATCGTGGCGATCCGGGGCAGGAAGAGCGCCTGCAGGTTCACCGTCGCGCCGGTGCTCGCGTCGCGGCACGAGCTCTGCACGTTGTCCGCTGCATAACCGGGGTAGTGCAGGTTGGAGATGATCTTCAGCTTCGTGCCCGGATACGCGTTGGCGTTGATGTAGTCCATGGCGGCCGCGACGTAGGTCTTGCAGTTGTTGACCGCCGTGTCGAGCTGCGCGTAGTTGCAGGTGCCCGTCTGGCCCTTGAAGTTCGACCGCGCCTGCAGGCCGTCGTTGCCGCACATCTCGAAGGTCACGACGCGCGTGGAGCTCGCCTGCATGTACGAGCGCTCGGCCACGATCTTGTTGTTGTAGATGTCCGAGGCGACCGCGCCCGACTTGGCCCGGCGCACGCTCTCGATGTCGGCGTTCCACAGCGCCGACAGGTACTCGGCATCGACCGTCGGGGCCGCGTACTTGGCGGCGTTGAGCGTGGAACCGTTGTAGCCGGCATAGATGGAGTCGCCGTAGGCCACGACGCGGTACTTGGTCGTGGTGCCGGCCCGGTCGATGGTCCAGGACACGTTCTGCGTCAGCGTGTTCGCCGCCGCGTGCCCGCCGAAGCCGAGGAACGCGAGCAGCGCCAGACATCGCAGCGCGAGACGGTACGGAGACAAGAGGAGTGCCGGAACGCCAGTCTTCGTCTGCATCGCGTGCCCCTGGAGGATGAGGAACGCCACAGTACCACCGGCCTCCCGGCGCGGATTACGGGGAATCCCTCTGGTGCGGGGAGCCCCGTCCCCACATCAGGTGAGGCGGCCGTCCACCGGCTTCAGCCGCGGCGGCAGCTCCTTCACGCCCAGGGCCTCCAGCAGGTTGATCTCGATCTCGCGGCACAGCGCATCGAGCGGCAGGTGGTTGTCGGCCGTGCCGAACGGCTCCTCGATCTCGTCGCCGAGCGCATCCAGCCCGAAGAAGGTGTAGGCGACGATGGCGACCACGAAGGGCGTCATGAAGCCGACGAGGTCCACCAGGCCGAAGGGGAGCAGGAAGCAATACAGCCAGGCGGTGCGGTGCAGCAGCAGCGTGTACGGGAACGGGATCGGCGTGTACTTGATGCGCTCGCAGCCCGCCGCGACGGCGGCGAACGCGGAGATCGTCTGGTCCAGGTCGGCGGCCACCGGGGCGTCGATCCTGCGTGCGCGCAGGAAGGCGCCGAGGTCCTCGCCCTGCTTGCGCAGCAGCCAGTCCGTGCGGAACCGCGCCGCGGCGAAAGCCTCGGCCTCGTCCGGCGAAAGCAGCCGGCGCATGTCCGGCTTCGCGTCCGTGCAGCGCAGTTCGTGGCGCAGCGCCGAAGCGAAGGCGATGGTGCGCATCACCATGCGGTGGCGCGGGTCGTCGCGGTCCTCGGGCCCCGCCGGCGCGTCGAAGTGCAGCAACGTCTGCACCTCGCGCGCGAAGCTGCGCGAGCGATGCAGCAGGTCGGCCCACAGCTTGCGTGCCTCCCAGTAGCGATCGTAGGCCGCGTTGTTGCGGAAGCCGAGGAAGATGGCGAGCGCCAGGCCGATCAGCGTGAACGGCACCGTCGTCAACGTGATCTTCCACTGGTAGACGAAGCCGTGCGTCAGCGTCACCAGCACGGCGACGCCGGTGCACACGGCCAGCTCCCACGCGATGTGCGGCAGCACCGAGCCGCGCAGGATGTAGAAGAGTTGCAGGCCCCGGGGGCGGTCGCGGACGATCACGGGCGGGGCGCCCGGCTGCTGGTGGAGCGCGGGACGAACGGGACAGGGAACGGCATGCGGAGGGAAGCTCGGGACGCGGAGGTCAGGGGCAGGATCATGCCAGCCCCGGGGGCGCACTTCAGCGCAGCGCGCTCGCAGGCAGCGCGGGTGGGGCCAGCTTCTCCAGGCTGTCCCGGGCGATGCGGGCCGCCGGGGACTCGGCCGGCGCGGTCTGCACCACCAGCTGCCAGCGCTCGCGGGCCTGCGCGACGCGGCCTTGCCGGAACTCCGCGGTGGCCAGCAGCAGCTGGGCCTTGGGATGCGCGGGAGCGGCCAGTACGGCGCGCTGCAGCAGCGCGGTGGGTTCGCCGGCCAGCTCGCCCTGCGCCACCACGCCGAGCGCGTCGGCGAGGTCCGCGAGCAGGTCCGCGTCGTCCGGTGCCAGCGCGAGCGCGCGTCGATAGGCCGCCGCCGCCAGCTCCCACTGCTCGAGCACCTGGTGCGACCGCGCCAGCATGAACCAGCCTTCCACGTCGGCGGGGTCGGCCTGCAGGCGCGCCTCCAGGCGCCGGACCATGCCTTGCAGGTCGGCCGGCGTCTGCGGATGCGCCGCCGCCTGGGACTGCGCCTCCAGCACGCGCGGGCTGCCGAGGGTGAGGTACAGCGCCACCGCGGCCAGCGGCAACGCGAGCGCGACCGCATGCGCGGCGCCGCGCCGCGCGTCGCGCAAGGGCCCGAGCACCCATGCGAGCGCACCCGTGCAGAGCAGCAGCGCCAGCGCGGCGAAGGCGGCCTGCATGGCGTTCATGCGGCCTGCTCCTCGCGCCGGCGCAGGCGCAGCCACGCGACGAGGCCGCCGACGGCGAGCAGCAGCGCGGGCGCGCACCACAGCAGCGCCGTGTGCGCCGTCCAGGGCGGGTCGTAGAGGACGTAGTGGCCGTAGCGCTCCACCATGAAGCGGCGGATCTCCTCGTCCTGGCGGCCGGCGGCCACCTGCCGCGCGATCTCGCGCCGCAGGTCCACGGCCAGGTCCGCGTTGGAATCGGCGAGGTTCTGGTTCTGGCACACGGGGCAGCGCAACTCGGTGGCGAGGGCGTGCACGCGGTCCGGCGTGGCGCCTGCCGCGGACACGACCAGCGCCAGCAGCAGGGGCGCGAGCGCCTTCATTGCCGCAACTCCTGCAGTAGCGGCTGCAGCTTGTCGCGCACGAGCTCGGGCGTCAGCGGCCCCGCATGGCGCATGCGCACGCGTCCTTCGCGATCGATGACGAAGGTCTCGGGCACGCCGTACACCCCGAGGTCGATGCCCAGGCGCCCGTCCGCATCCACCAGGCTGGAGCGGAACGGATTGCCCGACGTTCGCAGATAGGTCGCGGCGCGCTGGGGATCGTCCTTGTAGTTCACGCCGTGCAGCAGCAGCCCTTGCTTCGCCATGGCCAGCAGCGTGTCGTGCTCCTCGCGGCAGCCGGTGCACCAGGTCGCCCAGACGTTGAGCAGCCACACCTGGCCCTTCATGGCGGACGCGTCGAAGCGCTGGCCGCCGTCGTGCAGCAGGGGCGCGTCCAGCGGTGGCAGCGGCTTGCCGGCGAGCGCCGAGGGCAGCACCTGCGGCTGCTGGCGCAGGCCGGCGGCGAGCAGCGCCATCAGCGCGCCGAGCAGGAGCAAGGGCAGCAGCCGCTTCATGCGAGGGCTCCCGTGGCGGGCGCGTCGCCGTCGATGCCGGCGACGGGCTCCGCGGCCGGCGCCGTGCGGCGCGTTGGCAGCGCACCCAGCGCCGCGCCCACGCCCGCGAGCAGGAAGCCGATCCAGACCCAGGACATCATCGGCTTGTACTGCAGCCGCACGCCCCAGGTGCCGGGCGCGGTCTCGTTGCCCAGCGCCACGTAGACGTCGCGCCACGGGCCGATGTCCATGGCGGGCACCGAGACCGTCATCTCCTGCGTGCGGTAGCGGCGGCTCTGCGGCTCGAGCACGGACAGCGCGCGGCCCGCGCCGTCGCGCAGGAGGAAGCGCGCGCGCACCGCATCGTGGTTGTGCGCCGCCGCGGCCTGCAGTTCCTGCAGCGTGACCTGGTAGCGGCCGAGCGCCTGCGTCTCCCCGACCGCCATCGCGACTTCCCGTTCGACCTGGCCGCCGCGCAGCAGCGACACGGCGACCACGAACACGCCGATGCCGGCGTGCGCGATCCACAGCGCGGCGCTGCGCCGCGTGAGCGCCCGGCGGCCGTCGCGCCGCACGCGCGCCGCCGCCATGAAGAGCGTGCCGGCGAGCACCCAGGTGCCCACCGCCGCTCCCAGGACGGGCCCGAACCGCCACGCGTCCGCGTGCAGGGCCGCAGCGAGCAAGGCCGCGCCCAGCGCAGCGCCAGCCGCCCACGCGCAGCGGCGCAGCAGGTCGCGCCCCGCGGCCTGGTCCCAGCCCGCCAGCGGTGCGGGCACCATCGCCAGCAGCGCAGGCAGCATCAGCGGCACCAGGACAGCCTCGAAGTACGGCGCGCCCACCGAGATGCGCGGCCCGCCGAAGGCCTCGAGCGCCATCGGGTACACGGTGGCCAGCAGCACGGTCGCCGAAGCCACCGAGAAGAGCAGCGCGTTCACGAGCAGGAAGGTCTGCCGCGACACGAGCCCAAAAGGAGGCCCGGACGCCAGGCGGTGCGCGCGCGCCCCGTGCAGCAGCAAGGCGGTCCCGACGGTCAGCCCGAGCAGCGACAGGATGAACACGCCGCGCCGCGGGTCCGTCGCGAAGGCGTGCACGGAGGTGATGGCGCCGGAGCGCACGAGGAAGGTACCGATGAGGCTGAGCGCGAAGCCGGCGATGGCCAGCAGCACCACCGCGCGCCGGAACGTCCCGCGCGCGATCGCAGCAGGCAGCAGGTGCAACAGGGCGACGCCCGTGAGCCAGGGCAGCAGCGATGCGTTCTCCACCGGATCCCAGAACCACCAGCCGCCCCAGCCCAGCACGCGGTAGGCCCAGTGGCTGCCGAGGACGATGCCCACCGTCAGGGCCGCCCACGCGGCGAGGGCCCACGGCCGCAGCCACGCGAGCCAGGTCGCCGGCATGCGTCCCGCCCAGAGGCACGCGACCACGAACGCGAACGGCACCGCGAAGCCGACGTAGCCGAGGTACAGGGCGGGCGGGTGGAAGGCCATGCCCGGGTCCTGCAGCAGCGGGTTGAGGTCCGCGCCTTCGGCAGCCGACGGGATCAGCCGAGTGAACGGGTTGGACCCGAGCAGCACGAAGAGCAGCAACCCGGCCTGCACGAGCCCGAGCACCGACAACAGGCGGCAGGCCAGGTCCGCCTCGACGCGCCGCGTCGACAGCGCGACCGCGCTCACCCAGCCCGCCAGCGTCAGCACCCACAGCAGCATCGAGCCTTCGTGGCTGCCCCACATCGCGGAGAGCCGGTACAGCAGCGGCAGCGTGGAGTGGCTGTTGGACGCCACGTAGCGGACGGAGAGGTCGTGCGACACGAACGCCCAGACGAGGGCGGCGGTGGCGATCCCGCACAGCACGAGGACCATGGTGGCGGACCGGCGCGCGAGCGCGGCCCACGCGTCGGCACTGCCGGGAGCGACTCCGGCGCGCGCAAGCAGGGGCGTGCCCGCAGCCCCCATCAGCAGGCCGAAGCACAGCGCCAGCACGAGCGCGAAGAGGCCCAGTTCCGGGATCATGGCGCCTTCACCCACGGCGGCCGCGCGGCCGCCCCGTGATCCGGCGCGGGTGCCGCATAGGTTTCCTCGTGCTTGGCCAGCACCTCGTGCGCGACGAACACGCCTTGCGCACCGAGGCGCCCCGAGGTGACGACGCCACGCGACTCGCGGAACAGGTCGGGCAGCAGGCCCTCGTACTCCACCGGGATGCGTGCCTGGCCATCGGCAACGACGAAGCGCACCTTCAGGCCTTGTGCTTCGCGCTGCACCGATCCCGCCTCCACCATGCCGCCCAGCCGCACGACCTGGCGCGTGCCCGAGGGCATCGCCTGCAGTTGCGCGGGCGTGTAGAAGAACAGCAGGTTGTCGCGCAGCGCGGAGAGCACGAGCGCCGCCGCCACGCCCAGCGAGGCGACGATGGCCAGCAGCAGGAGCAGGCGCCGGCGGCGCGCGGGACTCATGCGTCGTCCTCCGGTCCGCCGCTGCGCAACCTGCGCAGGAGCCAGGCAGCCTCCAGCGCCACCAGCACGGCGGCGGCCATGTAACCCGGCCACACGTAGATGCCGTGGCCACCGAGTTGCCAGAAGGCGGTCCAGTCGATGCTCATGTGGGCGAAAGCTCCGAGCCTGCCGTGGCGGGCTGCAGTTGCGCGGCCGGCGCGCCGTCGCGGGAGCGCGCGAACTGCTCTTCGCGGCGCCCTTCCGCGCGCAGGAGGAGGTGCGCTCGCAGCAGCCCCGAGCCGGCGGCATGGCACCAGGCGGCGACGGCCATCGCGAGCAGCGCGTGCAGCATGGCCGGCGCCAACTGTGCGCCTTGCGAAGGCGACAGCGTCGCACCCTGGTGCAAGGTGTTCCACCAGACCACGGAGAAGTAGATGACGGGCAGGTTCACCAGGCCGACCATCGCGAGCAGGCCCGCCGCGCGGCGGCCGCGCTCGCGGTCCTCGAAGCCGTGCTGCAGCACCATCACGCCCGCGTACAGGAGCAGCAGCAGGAGCTCGGACGTGAGGCGCGCATCCCAGACCCACCACGTGCCCCAGGTGGGCTGCCCCCACAGCGAGCCGGTCAGCAGCGCCACCGCGGTGTAGCCGGCACCGACCGGCGCGAGCCCCTGCGCCAGCGCCCAGGAGACGCGCGTGTTCCAGATCCACCCGGCCGCGCAGTGCAGCGCCATCACGAAGTACACGAACATCGACATCCACGCCGTCGGCACGTGCAGGTACAGCAGGCGGTAGACCTCGCCTTGCGCGGCATCGGTCGGTGCGACGAAGAACGCGTTCCACAAGCCCCACGCGGCCGCGATCGCGGCCAGGCACCACAGCCGCAGCCCCCAGCGGCGTGACCACGGCAGGAACACGGGCGGCGACAGCAGGGCGCGCGCGGGACGCAGTGCCTTCATGCGGCGTCCTCCAGCGACAAGGCGGCTGCGATCGCGAACGGCCCCAGCGTGGCCGCGACAAGCGAGCACGCGCACAGCAGCCACAGCGCCCCCGCACCCGCCGCGGGATCCGCGGCGCGCACGCCGAACAGCAACACCGGCACGGCGAGCGGCAGCACGAGCAGCCCCAGCGCGGCCGGCGTCGTGCGGCTGGCGAGCGTGAGCGTGGCCGCGAAGAGCGCGAGCACCACCACCACGGGCAATCCCGCGAGCAGCGACACCGCGAGCGCCACGCCTTGCGCGACGGAGAGCTGGAAGAACAGCGCGATGGCCGGCGTGGCGAGGACGAGCGGGACGACGGTCGCCACCACCTGCGCCGCCAGCAAGCCCGCCACCGGCGCCAGCGCGCCGCCCGGGGCGAGCCGCAGCTGGTCGAGCATCCCCGCCGCCGCCTCTTCGCGCATGCCCTGCTGCTGCGCGAGCAGCGTGGCGAGCAGCGCGCCGACCCAGGCCGCGACGGCGGCGGTGAGCGGCGCGGGCAGGCCCGCGGGCGCGGTCGCGAGCGCCACCAGCGCGCCCACCAGCAGGAAGAAGCCGGCGCTGGTGGCGGCATCTGCCGGCCGGCGCCACGCGAGGCGCAGGCCGCGCGCCAGCATGGCGCGGCCCGCCGCCCAGGGCGAAGGCCCCGGCGCGTCGGTCGGCGCCTGCGGGATCAGGACCAGCGCAGGCGGTGCAACGGCAGCTCGGTCCGGGTCCATGTGTCGGTGTGGCAGCTGAGGACGGCGCATCCGCCGGCGCGCAGGTGGGTGCGCACGCGGTCCACGACGGCGCGCGTGGCATGGTCATCGAGGCCGGCGAGCGGCTCGTCGAGCACCCAGAGGGGGCGACGCGTCACCCAGAAGCGCGCCAGCGCCGCGCGGCGCCGCAACCCGGGCGACAGCGCGCGGCCCCGCACGTGGCGGTACGCAGCGAGGCCCAGCGCGTGCAGGGCCGCATCGATCTCGTCGTCCGTGCACGCTTCGCCGGTGAGCGCCAGCAGGGACCGCACGTTCTCCGGCGGCGCGAGTTCGCCCGAGGTGGCATCCGCATGCCCCAGGTACGCCAGGTTCGCCTGCAGGTCCGCCGTGGCCTGCGGCAAGGCACGGCCGCGCCAGCGCAGCGTGCCCGCCTGCGGCGCGCGCAGGCCGCACAGCGTGCGCAGGAGCGTGCTCTTGCCGCAGCCGTTGCTGCCCTGCACGAGGAGCGCGTGGCCGGGCGCGAGCTCGAAGCCGATGTCCCGCACCAGCCAGCGCCCGCCGCGACCGAGGGCCAGGCCCTCCGCCGCCAGGCTCACGGTTGACGCCCCGCCATGTTCGGCAGGCGGTGGGCGATGCCCTTGTGGCAGTCGATGCAGGTCTTGTCGCCGCTGGCGAGCTGGGTCGAATGCGCATCGACCGCGCGCTTGCTCTGCTTGGTGAAGTCCATGGACTGGAACAGGTGGCAGTTGCGGCACTCGAGCGAGTCGTTGGCCTTCATGCGTTCCCACTCGTGCTCGGCGAGCGTGCGCCGCATGGCCTCGAACTTCTCGGGCGTGTTGATGGTGCCGAAGATCTTGCCCCACACTTCCTTGGACGCCTGCATCTTGCGCGCGATCTTGTCCGTCCAGTTGTGCGGCACGTGGCAGTCCGAACACTTGGCGCGCACGCCGCTGCGGTTGCTGAAGTGGATGGTGCCCTGCAGCTCCTGGTAGACGTTGTCGCGCATCTCGTGGCAGCCGATGCAGAACTTCTCGGTGTTGGTCAGTTCCAGCGCCGTGTTGAAGCCGCCCCAGAACACGATGCCGGCGACGAAGCCCAGGATCGTGAGGAAGCCCAGGCTGAAGTAGCGGCTGGGCCGCCACAGCACCGTCCAGTACCGCTTCGCGAGGCGAACGAGGCCGCGCATGCCTTACTTCCTCTCCGGCGTGCTCGCCGCCGCGCTCGCGGCCGCCTGCGGGTTCAGCATGGCGTCGACGTCGACGAAGCGGTTGGCCACCAGCGGCTGCAGGTCCGCCTGCGGCACGTGGCACTGCATGCAGAAGTAGCGCCGCGGCGAGAGCTCGGCCAGGTGGTTGCCGGAGCGGTCCTGGAAGTGCGTGACGCTGATCATCGGCGCCTGGCTCTCCTGCGTGCGCGTGCGGGCGTGGCAGAACATGCACCGGTTGGCGTTCTTGTCGATCTGGTAGCCCTCGACCTTGTGCGGGATGACGGGCGGCTGCATCGAGTAGTTGCGCACCCGCTTGATGTCGCTGTTGTCGGGGTTGGTGATCGGCGGCGGCTTCGTCGTCTCCGTGATCGGCGCGCCACGCATCACGTCCATGCCGGGCGCCATCTCGCGCGACGCGACCACCGTCGGCGCGGTGGTCGGTTGCTGCGCCTGAGCCTGGGGCTGCGGCTGCTGCTTCGGGGGCTCCGCGGGCGGCGGCTCGGCCTTGTTGCAGCCGGCCAGCACCGCGAAGACGCAGGCCACGGAAGCGAGGAGGAGTCGGCGCGCGGTGCTCATGCCGACACCTTGCGGATCGCGACCGCGCACTTCTTGAAGTCCGTCTGGAAGCTGATCGGGTCGGTCGCGTCGAGCGTCACCTTGTTGATCAACTGGCTGGCGTCGAACCAGGGCACGTACACCAGGCCGCGCGGCGGCTTGTTGCGGCCGCGGGTCTCCACGCGCGTCTGCATGCTGCCGCGGCGCGAGACGATCTCCACCGCGTCGCCGCGCCGCAGGCTCAAGGCAGCGGCGTCCTCGGGGTGCATGTAGGCCACGGCGTTGGGGAACGCGCGGTACAACTCGGGAACGCGGCGCGTCATGGAGCCCGAGTGCCAGTGCTCCAGCACGCGCCCGGTGCACAGCCAGTAGGGGAACTGCTGGTCCGGCTCCTCGGCGGCCGGCTCGTAAGGCAGGGCGTAGATCACGGCCTTGCCGTCCGGGTGGCCGTAGAAGCGGACGCCCTCGCCCTTCTTCACGTACGGGTCCGTCCCTTCACGGTAGCGCCACAGCGTTTCCTTGCCGTCCACGACCGGCCAGCGCAGGCCGCGCACCTGGTGGTAGGTGTCGAAGGGCGCGAGGTCGTGGCCGTGACCGCGGCCGAACTTCGCGTACTCCTCGAACAGGCCCTTCTGCACGTAGAAGTTGAAGGAGCGCGCGTCGTCGTTGTCGTAGCCCGCTTCCATGTGCGTGAGCGGGAAGGCATTGACCTGGCCGTTGGCGAACAGGACGTCGAACAGCGTCTTGTTGCGGTACTCCGGCGCCTTCGCGAGCAGGTCGGCGGGCCACACTTCGTCCATGCGGAAGCGCTTGGAGAACTCCATCAGCTGCCACAGGTCCGAGCGCGCCTCGCCCGGCGGCTTCACCAGCTGGTGCCAGAACTGCGTGCGGCGTTCGGCGTTGCCGTAGGCCCCTTCCTTCTCCACCCACATGGCGGTGGGCAGCACCAGGTCGGCCGCCATGGTGGTCACCGTCGGATACGCGTCCGACACCACGATGAAGTTCGCGGGGTTGCGGTAGCCCGGCATCGCCTCCTGCATGATGTTCGGGGCCGCCTGCATGTTGTTGTTGCACTGGACCCAGTAGGCATTGAGCTTGCCGTCCTTGAGCATGCGGTTCTGCAGGACGGCGTGGTAGCCGGGCTTGTCGGGAATGGTGCCCGCGGGCAGCTTCCAGATCTCCTCCGCCATCGCGCGGTGCTTCGGGTTCGTCACCACCATGTCGGCCGGCAGCCGGTGGCTGAACGTCCCCACCTCGCGCGCCGTGCCGCACGCCGACGGCTGGCCGGTGAGCGAGAACGGGCCACTGCCCGGCGTGGAGATCTTGCCGGTGAGCAGGTGCAGGTTGTAGAGGAGGTTGCTGCACCAGGTGCCGCGCGTGTGCTGGTTGAAGCCCATGGTGAAGAAGGAGACGACCTTCACCTTGGGGTCTGCGTACAGCTCGGCGAGCCGCTCGATGCGCTCCTTCGGCACGCGGGAGAGTTCGGCCACCTTGTCCAGCGTGTACTGGCTCACGAACTTCGCGTACTCGTCGAAGTTGGCGGGGCGGCCGCCGCCGGTGTCGGAGGCGAACTTCGCCTTCATCTGCAACGGGTGCTCCGGCCGCAGGCCGTAGCCGATGTCCGCGTTGCCGATCATGAAGCGCGTGTGCTTGTCGACGAACGCCTGGTCGTACGCCTTCTTCTGGATGATGTAGTTGGCGATGTAGTTCAGGATCGCCAGGTCCGTCTGCGGCCGGAAGGTCAGGGCGATGTCCGCGAGTTCGTACGAGCGGTGCTCGTAGACCGAGAGCACGGCCACCTTGACGTGCGGCGCGGACAGGCGCCGGTCGGTCACCCGCGTCCACAGGATCGGGTGCATCTCCGCCATGTTCGAGCCCCACAGCACGAAGGCGTCGGCCTGCTCGATGTCGTCGTAGCAGCCCATCGGCTCGTCCATGCCGAAGGTGCGCATGAAGCCCGCGACCGCCGACGCCATGCAGTGGCGCGCATTGGGGTCGATGTTGTTCGAGCGGAAGCCGGCCTTGAACAGCTTGGCGGCGGCATAGCCTTCCCAGATCGTCCACTGGCCGGAGCCGAACATCCCGACGCCGGTCGGGCCCTTCTCCTTGAGCACGCGCTTGAACTGCGCGGCCATCGTGTCGAAGGCGACCTCCCACGACACGGGCTGGAACTCGCCGTTCTTGTCGTACTTGCCGTCCTTCATGCGCAGGAGCGGACGCGTGAGGCGGTCCTCCCCGTACATGATCTTGGAGAGGAAGTAGCCCTTGACGCAGTTGATGCCGCGGTTGACCTCCGCCTGGATGTCGCCGTGCGTGGCGACCACGCGGTTGTCCTTCACCGCCACGTTGACGCCGCAGCCCACGCCGCAGAAGCGGCAAGGCGCCTTCGACCATTTCAGTTGCGTGCGGGACGCGTCCGTCACCACGTTCTGGGCGCCGGCCGCGACGGGCAGGCCGGCGGCGAAGGCGGTGGTCGCAGACGCGGTCTGCCGGATGAAATCGCGGCGGCTCGTCATTCCGGGATCTCCTCGTTCATGGCTTCCTCGGGCTCGGCGTGCTGGTAGACCACGGCGACGTTCAGGACGCCGCGGACCGAGCGGATGGCATCGAGCTGCTGCATGACAGCGCGGCTCGTGGCGGCTTCGAGCACCGCGACGACGCGCCCGTCGGCGGCCTCGTGGGTCACTTCGGCGTTCGGCAGGAGGGAGACGGCGACGCAGACGTCGTGCAGGCTCTCGGGCCTGGCGTGGACCAGGACACCGGCCACGTGGATTTCGGCGCCGTTCATCCGGGCAGGTCCCCGGTGACCAGCTGGTACATCCAGACGGCGAAGCCGTAGCCGCCCACGATCGCCACCGCGAGGATCGGGGCCATGGCCACGGTCAGGAACAGGAACGTCCGGAGTTCCTCCCGGAACGTCGACGGCGCTCGTGGATCTTGTTCGCCCATCACCTCTCCTGTCGGAAACCGGTGGCCCGCGGCAGCGGCCGCGAAGCTCCGGTGCACCTTGCAAGTGCGGCGATGCTAGTACAGACCCGGCGGTCTGTGGTCAGGAAAAGGGGAAGGCAGGAAGGGCGGGACGCGCAGGCGCCCCGCCACCGCCCCGGATCAGAGACCTATTTCGTACTGGATGGTCAGCGGCGCGTGGTCGCTGAAGCGCGTGGTCTTCCAGATGGCCGCATCGCGGGCCGACTGCGCCAGGCCGGGCGTCGCGATCTGGTAGTCCAGGCGCCAGCCCACGTTCTTCGCCCAGGCCTGGCCGCGGTTGCTCCACCAGGTGTAACAGTCGTCCGTGGTCTCGGGGTGGAGGTGACGATAAACGTCGACCAGGCCGGTTTCGGATAACAGTTTTGTCATCCAGGCGCGTTCCTCGGGCAGGAAACCGCTGTTCTTGCGGTTGCCCTTCCAGTTCTTGAGGTCCTTCTCGTGGTGGGCGATGTTGACGTCGCCGCACAGGATGAACTCGCGCGACTGCTTCAGGGCGACCAGGTGCGGGTCGAGCGCGTCCAGGAAGCGGTACTTCGCCGCCTGCCGGTCTTCCCCGGAGGAGCCGGAGGGGAAGTAGCAGCTGATGATGGAGAGCTTGCGCTGCGGCGTGTCGAAGCGCAGCTCCACGTAACGGCCCTCCTCGTCGAACTCCGGGCAGCCGAAGCCGACGACGACGTCGCTGGGCTCGTGCTTCGAGAAAGCGCCGACGCCCGAATAACCCTTCTTCCGGGCGAAGTGGAAATGCCCCCTGAGTCCGGCGAGGCTGTCGTGCTTGCCGTGCACGTCCTCCGCCTGGGCCTTCACCTCCTGCACGCAAATACAATCCGGAGAGTTTTGTGCGACCCATGCCTCCACGCCCTTGCTGGCGGCCGAACGGATGCCGTTCAGGTTGAGGCTGGTCAGTTTGAACAAGGAATTTCCCATGATGGCGGTGACGGGCCAGGACCGGCTGGCGCAGGATTTCGTGGCGTTCGCGGTGCGGTCGGGCGTCCTGCGCTTCGGCGAATTCAAGACGAAGGCGGGCCGGCTCTCGCCCTATTTCTTCAACGCGGGCCTGTTCGACGACGGCGAGAAGCTCGGGCAGCTGGCGCAATTTTATGCCCAGCGCATCCTGGCTTCCGGCGTGCAGTTCGACATGCTCTTCGGGCCGGCGTACAAGGGCATTCCCCTCGCCGCCGCCGTCGCCATCGAGCTGGCGCGCCTCGGCCGCAACGTTCCCTATGCCTACAACCGCAAGGAAGCCAAGGACCACGGCGAGGGCGGCACGCTGGTGGGCGCGCCGGTGCGCGGCAAGGTGCTGATCGTCGACGACGTGATGTCGGCCGGCACGGCGGCCCGCGAGTCCATCGCCCTGATCCAGGCGGCCGGCGCGACCCCGCACGCGGTGGCGATCGCCCTGGACCGGCAGGAGAAGGCGACGGAGAATGGCCAGGACGTGCCCTGGAGCGCCGTGCAGTATGTCCGTGAAAAACTGGGGCTGCAGGTCTGTGCCATTGCCAGGCTGGCAGACCTCTTGCTCTACCTGGAGCAGCACGCCGGCGACGACCTGGGGCAATACCACGCGAAAGTGGTGGCCTACCGGGACCGCTACGGCGCCGGCTGAACCAAGGGAGGTCCCATGTCCGGTCCGATCCGCCTTGCCTGCACCTGCCTGCTGGCGGGAGCGCTGACCGGCGCATGGGCCGAGGGCATCTACGTGTGCGTGGATGCCAAGGGCCGCCGGCTCACGTCGGACCGCCCCATCCCGGAATGCGCGGACCGGGAACAGAAGCAGATGAATCCCAGCGGGACCTTGCGCCGCGTGGTGCCGCCCACGCCGACGGCGACCGAGCGCGCCGAGATCGACGCACGCGAAAAGAAGGCAGCGGAGGAACAGCAACGGTCCGCGGAACAGAAGCGCGTGCAGAAGCTGCTGGTGGCCCGCTACCCCAACCAGGCCGCGCATGACGCGGACCGCGCCAAGGCCCTGCAGGCCATCGACGGGGTGATCGCCTCCGCCCGCAAGCGCATCGTGGAACTGGCGGCCGACCGCAAGAAGCTGGATGACGAGAGCGAGTTCTACAAGGCCCCGAAGCCGCTGCCGGCGCAGCTGAAGCGCCAGCTCGAAGACAACGACCAGCAGGTCGCCGCCCAGCAGCGCTTCATCGCCGCCCAGGAAGACGAGAAGAAGCGCATCGCTGCCCGCTACGACGAGGAACTCGCCCGGCTGCGGCAGGTGTGGGCGCAGAACCAGGCCGCGGCGATGCCCGCGGCGGTGACGCGCTGATGCGGTCCTCGAGGCGCTGAAGCGTAGGCTGGGTTTCGCGTCAGCGAACCCCAGCGCTTTTCGCGCATCGCCGGGGTGCGCTTTTCGCGCAACCCGGCCTCCAGGGCTCCGAGCCCCCTTACACCCCCAGCTTCTTCCGCAGCAACTCCCCCACCTGCTGCGGATTCGCCTTGCCCTTGCTCGCCTTCATGGCCTGGCCGACCAGGGCGTTGAACGCCTTGTCCTTGCCGGCGCGGACTTGTTCGACGTTGGCGGGGTTGGCGGCGATGACCTCGTCGACGATCTTCTCCAGGGCGCCGGTGTCGTTCACCTGCTTGAGCCCCCTGGCTTCGATCACCGCATCCACGTCGCTGCCCTCGCCGCTCCACAAGGCATCGAAGACCTGCCGCGCGGCATTGTTCGAGACCGTGCCGTCCGCGATGCGCTGCAGCAGCTTCGCGAGCGTGGCGGCGGGCACCGGCGCCTGCGCGATGCCGATCTCCTCGGCATTCAGCCGGCGCGACACCTCGCCCATGATCCAGTTGCTGGCCAGCTTGGCCTGGCCGCTCGCCTTCGCCGCCTCCTCGAAGTAGGCGCCCATCGCCTTGCTCTGCGTGAGCGTCGTGGCGTCGTACTCCGGCAGCCCGTAGTCCGCCACGAAACGCGCCGCCATCACGCGCGGCAGTTCCGGCATCTCGCCCTTCACGCGCTCGATCCACTCGGAAGCGATCACCAGCGGCGGCAGGTCCGGGTCCGGGAAATAGCGGTAGTCCGCCGCGTCTTCCTTGGTCCGCATCGCGCGGGTCTCGCCGGTGTCCGGGTCGAACAGCACCGTGGCCTGCTGGATCGCGAGGCCGTCTTCCAGCTGCTCGATCTGCCAGCGCACCTCGAAGTCGATCGCCTCCTTCATGAACTTGAAGGAGTTGAGGTTCTTGATCTCGCGACGGGTGCCGAACGGCTGCCCCGGCTTGCGCACCGACACGTTGGCGTCGCAGCGGAAGCTGCCTTCCTGCATGTTGCCGTCGCAGATGCCGATCCAGGTGACGATCTTGTGCAGTTCCTTGGCGTAGGCGACCGCCTCGTCGGACGAACGCATGTCCGGCTTCGTCACGATCTCGAGCAGCGGCGTGCCGGCGCGGTTCAGGTCGATGCCGGACTGGCCGACGAAGTCCTCGTGCAGGGACTTGCCCGCGTCCTCCTCGAGGTGCGCGCGCTCGAGGTTCACCGTCTTCTTCTCCCCGTCCACGAAGAACTCGACGACGCCGCCCTGCACCACCGGGATCTCGTACTGCGAGATCTGGTAGCCCTTGGGCAGGTCCGGATAGAAGTAGTTCTTGCGCGCGAAGATGCTGCGCGGCGCCACGTGCGCGCCGATCGCCAGCCCGAAGCGGATGGCTCGCTCCACCGCGCCGCGGTTCATCACCGGCAGCGTGCCGGGCAGCGCCAGGTCCACCGGGGAGGCCTGCGTGTTGGGCTCGGCGCCGAACCGGGTCGGCGCACGGCTGAAGATCTTGCTTTCGGTGGAAAGCTGCGCGTGCGTCTCGAAGCCGATGACGACTTCGTAGCCGTGGATCAACTTGGCGGTCATGTTCAGAAGCCCTCCGGGGTGCGGAGGTGGAAGTCGGTCGCCTGCTGGAAGCGGTGCGCCGCGTTCAGCAGCTTCCCTTCCTGGAAGTAGTTGCCCAGGAGCTGCAGCCCCACCGGCATGCCGCCTTCGCCGAAGCCCACGGGGATGCTCATGCCGGGCAGGCCTGCCAGGGAACCGGGCAGCGTGAAGATGTCGGCGAGGTAGTCCGCCAGCGGATCGCCGCCGTGGCCGCCCAGCGACCACGCGACGCTGGGCGCCACCGGGCCGGCGATCACGTCGCACTTCCGGAACGCCGCCTGGAAGTCGTCGGCGATCATGCGGCGCACCTTCTGCGCCTGCAGGTAGTAGGCGTCGTAGTAGCCGTGCGAGAGCACGTAGGTGCCGATCATGATGCGGCGCTTCACCTCGTCGCCGAAGCCTTCGGCGCGGGTCTTCTTGTACATGTCCAGCAGGTCCGCGTACTGCTTCGCGCGGTGGCCGAACTTCACGCCGTCGAAGCGCGAGAGGTTGGAGCTCGCTTCGGCCGGGGCGATGATGTAGTAGACGGGGATGGCGAGCTCGGTGCGGGGCAGCGAGATCTCCACGCGCTTCGCGCCCAGCTTCTCGTACTGCTGCAACGCCGACTCGATGGCGGAGCGCACGTCGGCGGTCACGCCTTCGGCGAAGAACTCCTTCGGCACGCCGATGCGCAGGCCTTCCAGCGAGCCGCCCAGGGCTCGCGTGAAATCTTCGGAAGGCACGTCCAGCGAGGTGGAGTCCCGATCCGGGTCCGGCCCGCACATCGCGGACAGGAGCAGCGCGCAGTCTTCCGCCGACCGCGCCATCGGTCCCGCCTGGTCCAGGCTGGACGCGAAGGCGATCATCCCGTAGCGGGAAGCACGCCCGTAGGTCGGCTTGATGCCGGTGATGCCGCAGAAGGATGCCGGCTGGCGGATGGAGCCGCCGGTGTCGGTGCCGGTGACGGACGGCGCCAGCCCCGCGGCCACCGCGACGGCGCTGCCGCCGGAGGAGCCGCCGGGGATGCGGCTGGTGTCCCAGGGGTTCTTCACCGGCGCATAGGCGGAGTTCTCGTTGGACGAGCCCATCGCGAACTCGTCGCAATTGAGCTTGCCGAGGCTCACCATGCCCGCTTCGGCCAGCTTGCGGACCACCGTGGCGTCGAAGGGCGAGCGGTAGCCCTCCAGCATCTTCGAGCCGGCGGTGCTGGGGAAGTCCTTGGTGACGAAGATGTCCTTGTGCGCCACGGGCACGCCGACCAGCGGCCCTGCGTCGCCGCGGGCGAGCCGTGCGTCGGCTTCCTTCGCCTGGGCCAGGGTGACGGTTTCGTCGGTCGCGAGGTACGCGCCCAGCCCGGCGTGCTGCTTGCCGCGGGCCAGGAAATGCTGCGCCACCTCGCTGGCCGAGACTTCCTTCGCCTTCAGCTTCGCGGCCAGGGCGGCGACGCCCAGTCGATGCAGTTCGCCGCTCATTCGATCACCTTCGGCACCAGGAACAGCCCGCGCTCCACCGCGGGGGCGCTTTGCTGGTTCGCCTCGCGGGCGTTCGGCTCGCTCGCGACGTCCTCGCGCAGGCGCAGGTGGACGTCCTGGACGGCCGCCACGGGGTGGGGCAGCGGGTCCACCCCGGAGGTGTCCACGGCGCGCATCTTCTCCACGATCTCGAAGAAGCCGTTGATCTGGGCGAGCATGCGCTCGCTTTCATCGGGTTGCAGTTCCAGCCGCGCCAGGTTGGCGATGCGGGCGATGTCTTGGGGGTTCAGCGACATGGTGAAATTTGTCTTTGCGCCAGCGCCACAGGGACGCGTGGCGAGGGCTCGCGCGCGGGGGTCCGGCACAGGGGATGGGGTATTATCCCGCCTTCGGCGAGCGGAGCTCCGCCGTCGTGTGCAGTGGCCGCGCAACGCGGCCGCTTTCGCAGAAGAAACGAGGATTCCCCCAAATGTTCGGAGCCTTCCGACGCTATCTGTCCACGGACCTGGCCATCGACCTGGGCACGGCCAACACGCTGATCTTCGTCCGCGACAAGGGCATCGTCCTCGATGAGCCGTCGGTCGTCGCCATCCGCCACGAAGGCGGCCCCCAGGGCAAGAAAACGATCCAGGCCGTCGGCCACGAAGCCAAGGCCATGCTGGGCAAGGTGCCGGGCAACATCGAAGCGATCCGCCCGATGAAGGACGGCGTGATCGCCGACTTCACCGTCACCGAGCAGATGCTCAAGCAGTTCATCAAGATGGTCCATCCCCGGTCCGTCCTGAAGCCCAGCCCCCGCATCATCATCTGCGTGCCCTGCGGCTCCACCCAGGTGGAACGCCGGGCCATCCGCGAATCGGCGCTGGGCGCCGGCGCGAGCGAGGTGTACCTGATCGAGGAACCCATGGCCGCGGCCATCGGCGCCGGCCTGCCGGTGTCCGAAGCCTCGGGCTCCATGGTGGTCGACATCGGCGGCGGCACCACCGAGGTGGGCGTCATCTCGCTGGGCGGCATGGTCTACAAGGGCTCGGTGCGCGTGGGCGGCGACAAGTTCGACGAAGCCATCATCAGCTACATCCGCCGCAACTACGGCATGCTGATCGGCGAGCCCACCGCCGAAGGCATCAAGAAGCAGATCGGTTCCGCCTTCCCCGGCAGCGAGGTGAAGGAGATGGAGGTCAAGGGCCGCAACCTCTCCGAGGGCGTGCCGCGCAGCTTCACCATCTCGTCCAACGAGATCCTGGAAGCGCTGACCGACCCCCTGAACAACATCGTCTCCGCCGTGAAGAACGCGCTGGAGCAGACCCCGCCGGAACTGGGTGCCGACATCGCCGAGCGCGGCATGATGCTCACGGGCGGCGGCGCGCTGCTGCGCGACCTGGACCGCCTGCTCGCCGAGGAAACCGGCCTGCCGGTGCTGGTCGCCGAAGACCCGCTCACCTGCGTCGTGCGGGGCTGCGGCATCGCGCTGGAGCGCATGGAACGGCTGGGCTCGATCTTCACGAGCGAGTGATCGTCTGACGCCCCGGCTCAGCGGGGCCGGGGCACAATTCCGCCATGCCCCTCGGCACCCTCGACCGGACGCCTCCGCCCTTCTTCAAGCAAGGACCATCAGCCCTCTCCAAGCTGATGGTCTGCAGCGCGCTGGCGCTGTTCCTCATGGTGGCGGACGTGCGCTTCCGCATCACGCAGCCGATCCGCGCCTCGATCGCGACCGTGCTGTTCCCGGTGCAGTGGCTCGCCATGCGGCCCGTGCTCGCGGTGCGCACCGTGGAGGACTACTTCACCTCCCTGAACGCGGCGCTGAAGAACGAGGAAGCTGCCCGCCGCAAGCTGATCGTGCAGTCCGCGCGCGCCGGCCAGGTGGAGCAGTTGATCAACGAGAACGCGCAGCTGCGCAAGCTGCTGGGCCTGCGCGAACGCCTGAACACCCCGACGCAGACGGCCGAAGTGCTCTATGACGCCGCGGACCCGTACACCCGCAAGGTGATCATCGACAAGGGCCTCGCGCAGGGCGTCGAGGCGGGCTCGCCGGTGATCGACGAATCGGGCGTGCTCGGGCAGGTGACGCGCGTGCACCCGCTCATCAGCGAAGTAACGCTGGTGACCGACAGCGAACAGGCCATCCCCGTGCTGAACACCCGCACCGGCAACCGCGGCATCGCCTACGGCGACGCGGGCCGCCACGGCAGCGGGGGGCTGGAGCTGCGCTACATGGCCGCCAACGCCGACGTGCAGCCCGGCGACCTGCTCACCACCAGCGGCGTCGACGGCGTCTACCCGCCCGGCATCCCGGTGGCGAAGGTCGCCAAGGTGGAGCGCCGGCCCGATTCGGCCTTCGCCCGCATCGTCTGCTACCCGCAGGCGCAGGTGGACGGCGTCCGGCACGTGATGGTGCTGAAGTCGCTGCTGAGCCAGATCCCCCCGCGGCCCGCGCCCGAGGACGCCGCGCAGCCGGTGGCCAAGCGGCCGGCGCGCAAGTGAGGAGCGCCACCGCATGATCATGCGCCCCGGGCAGCCGCTGCTGCTGCCAGCCAACCCCCTGTTCATCTGGTTCACGCTCATCGTGGCCCTGATGTTCAACATGCTGCCCCTGGGCCGCCTGCCGTGGATGCCCGACGTGCTGGCCGTGGTGCTGGTGTTCTGGAGCGTGCACCAGCCGCTGCGCATCGGCGTGATCGTCGCCTTCCTGTTCGGGCTGGCCGTGGACGTGCACCAGACCTCGCTGCTGGGCCAGCACGCGCTCGCCTACACCACCCTCACCTACTTCGCGATCACGATCCACCGCCGCCTGCTGTGGTTCACGGTGCCTTCGCAGGCGGTGCAGGTGCTGCCCCTCTTCGCGGCCGCCCACGCCATCGAGCTGGCGATCCGCATGCTGGCCGGCGGCGCCTGGCCGGGCCCGCTGTTCCTGCTGGCGCCCGTGACGGAAGCCGCGCTCTGGCCGGTCGTCAGTGTCCTGCTGTTACTGCCGCAACGCAGGGCGCCGGATCCGGACGAGAATCGGCCGCTGTAGGCGAGGGGCTAGGGATTAGGGACTAGGGGCTAGGGAACGCCCGGGAGCCTTCGGCCCCTAATCCCTAGCCCCTAGCCCCTAGCCCCTTTTGAAATGACCGAACTCCGCAACCTCGAAGCCGACCTCTCGCGCTTCCGCATCCGCGTGCTGGTGGCCAGCGCCGCGGCGCTCTTCTGCTTCGGCCTCATCGCCGCGCGGCTGGTGTGGCTGCAGGTCGTGCAGCACGACGCGCTCGACGAACAGGCGGAGGCCAACCGCACCGCGATCGTGCCGATCGCGCCGAACCGCGGCCTGGTGGTGGACCGCAACGGCATCGTGCTCGCGACCAACTATTCGGCCTACACGCTGGAGATCACGCCGTCGCGCCTGTTGCGGCCGCTGGAGAGCGTGATCGACGAGCTCGGCGGCATCGTCGAGATCCAGCAACGCGACCGGCGGCGGTTCAGGAAGCTGCTGGAAGAAGGCAAGAGCGTCGACTCGATCCCGATCCGCACGAAGCTGACGGATGACGAGGTCGCGCGCTTCACCGTGCAGCGCTTCCGCTTCCCCGGCGTGGAGATCAAGGCGCGCCTGTTCCGCAACTACCCCTGGGGCGAGCTCGCCAGCCACGCCATCGGCTACATCGGCCGCATCAACCAGCGCGAGAAGGAGCAGATCCAGGAGTGGCCCGAGGAGGAACAGGGCAACTACCGGGGCACCGAATACATCGGCAAGCTCGGGGTCGAACAGAGCTACGAAAAGCAGCTGCACGGCATCACGGGCATCGAGCAGGTGGAGACGTCCGCCGGCGGCCGCGCCGTGCGCAAGCTGGCCAGCTCGCCGGCGACGCCGGGCAACACGGTGATGCTCTCCATCGACATCAAGATGCAGAAGCTCGTCGAGGACCTGTACGGCGACCGCCGCGGCGCGATGGTGGCGATCGACCCGCGCAACGGCGAGATCCTCGCGTTCGTCTCGAAGCCGACCTTCGACCCGAACCTGTTCGTCGACGGCATCGACCAGGAGAACTGGTCCGCGCTGAACGAATCGATCGACAAGCCGCTGCTCAATCGCGCCCTGCGCGGCACCTATCCGCCCGGCTCCACCTACAAGCCCTTCATGGCGCTCGGCGCGCTGGAGACCGGCAAGCGGACGGCGACGCAGGTGATCCAGGACAACGGCTCCTGGAGCTTCGGCGGCCACGTGTTCCGCAGCCACGGCGACCACGGCCTCGGGCCGGTGGACATGCACACCAGCATCGTGAAGTCCAGCAACGTCTACTACTACGCGCTGGCGAACGACATGGGCGTGGACCTGATGCACGACTTCATGAAGCCCCTGGGCTTCGGCCAGCTCACCGGCATCGACATCTTCGGCGAGGTGCGCGGCGTGCTGCCGAGCCAGGAGTGGAAGCGCAACTACTACAAGCGCCCCGAGCAGAAGAAGTGGTACGCGGGCGAGACCATCTCGCTGGGCATCGGCCAAGGCTACAACAACTTCACGATGCTGCAGATCGCGCAGGCCCTGAGCACCGTGGTGAACGGCGGCGTGAAGCACAAGCCGCACCTCGTGATCGCCACGCAGGACGCCACCAGCAAGGAGCTCACGCCGGTGCCCAAGGCGGAAGGCGTGCCGCTGGGCTACAAGCCTGCGCACCTGGAAGTGGTGCGCAAGGCCATGGTCGCCGTCACGCAGCAGGGCACCTCGACGCGCGTGTTCCAGGGCGCCGGCTACCTGTCCGGCGGCAAGACCGGCACGGCGCAGGCCGTCGGCGTCGCGCAAGGCGCGAAGTACAACGCCGCCAAGCTGGAGGAGCACCAGCGCGACCACTCGCTCTACATCGCCTTCGCGCCGGCGGAGGCGCCGACGATCGCGCTGGCGATGATCGTGGAGAACGCCGGCTTCGGCGCGGCTGCCGCGGCGCCGATCGCGCGGCGGGTGTTCGACTACGCGCTCATGAACCAGTACCCGAGCGAGGAAGACCTGGTGGCCGTGCGCGAAGGCAAGGCCGCCAACCCCATCGGCACGCCGCGCCTCGCGACCGAGGCCGCCTGGCCGCCCGCGGTGCCGGCCGCCGCTGCCGCGATGGCCTCGGCGAGCGCGCCGGAAGCGGCGGTGGCCACCGTCCGCTCCGACCTGACCGTGCACACGGCCTTCTCGCCGGTGCACAACGCGCAGTCGGGCACGCCCACCTCCGGCACCGGCGCCGGCTGGGTGCCCCGCCGGCGCCACGGGGCACGGTAACGGGGGAGCCCGCGGCGCACGGGAAAGCGCCACAATCGAGGTTGCCGTCAGCAATTACACCCATGACAGAGCTGCGCAACGTCGAAGCCGACCTTTCCCGTTTCCGCGGCCGCGTGCTTGCCGCCAGCGCGGCCGTGCTGATCTGCTTCCTGCTGCTGGCCGCGCGGCTCGTGTGGCTGCAGGTCGTCCGGCACGTCGAGCTGGACGAGCAGGCCGAAGCCAACCGCACGGCCATCGTCCCCATCGTTCCCAACCGCGGCCTCATCCTGGACCGCAACGGCATCGTGCTGGCGACGAACTACTCCGCGTACACGCTGGAGATCACGCCGTCGCGCCTGGCGCGTCCGCTGGAGGGCGTGATCGACGAGCTGTCGCAGATCATCGACGTGCAGACGCGCGACCGCCGCCGCTTCAAGAAGCTGCTCGAGGAAAGCAAGAGCGTCGATTCGATCCCGATCCGCACCAAGCTGACGGACGAGGAAGTCGCCCGCTTCACCGTGCAGCGCTTCCGCTTCCCGGGCGTGGAGATCAAGGCGCGCCTGTTCCGCAACTATCCCTGGGGCGAGCTCGCCAGCCACGCCATCGGCTACATCGGCCGCATCAACCAGCCGGAGAAGAAGCAGATCGAGGACTGGCCGGAAGAAGAGCAGGCCAACTACCGCGGCACCGAGTACATCGGCAAGCTCGGCGTGGAGCAGAGCTTCGAGAAGCAGCTGCACGGCATCACCGGCGTCGAGCAGGTGGAGACCTCCGCCGGCGGCCGCGCCGTGCGCAAGCTGGCGAGCACGCCTGCCACGCCCGGCAACACGGTCAAGCTCTCCATCGACATCAAGCTGCAGAAGCTGGTGGAAGACCTCTACGGCGACCGCCGCGGCGCCTTCGTCGCGATCGATCCCAGGACGGGCGAGATCCTCGCGTTCGTGTCCAAGCCGACCTTCGACCCCAACCTGTTCGTCGACGGCATCGACCAGGAAAACTGGCAGGCGCTGAACGAGTCGATCGACAAGCCGCTGCTCAATCGCGCCCTGCGCGGCACCTATCCGCCCGGCTCCACGTACAAGCCCTTCATGGCGCTCGCCGCGCTCGAGACCGGCAAGCGCCGCCCCGAGCAGGCGATCTCCGACCCCGGCTACTTCTGGTTCGGCAACCACCAGTTCCGCGACGACAAGCCCGGCGGCCATGGCAGCGTGGACATGTACAAGTCCATCGTCCAGTCCTGCGACACCTACTACTACCTGCTCGCCAACGACATGGGCGTGGACCTGATGCACGAGCAGATGTCGCACTTCGGCTTCGGCGAGATCACGGGCATCGACATCCAGGGCGAGTCCAAGGGCCTGCTGCCGTCCACCGAGTGGAAGCGCAAGGCCTACCGCAAGCCCGAGCAGCAGAAGTGGTACGCGGGCGAGACCATCTCGCTGGGCATCGGCCAGGGCTACAACAACTTCACCATGCTGCAGCTCGCCACGGCGATGTCCACCATCGCCAATCCGCAGGGCGCGCGCATGAAGCCGCACCTCGTGCGGGAGGTGGTGGACGTCACCAGCAAGGAAAGCCAGGTGGTCCAGCCGCAACAGGTGGGCCAGCTCACGGCCAAGCCCGAGAACCTCGCCATCATCCGCAAGGCGATGGTGGGCGTGAACATCGAAGGCACGTCGGCGGCGGCGTTCCGCGGCGCCGGCTACACGAGCGGCGGCAAGACCGGCACCGCGCAGGTGCTCACCATCGCGCAGGGCGCCAAGTACAACGCCGCGCAGCTCGACGAACGCCACCGCGACCACGCGCTGTTCGAAGCGTACGCGCCGGCGGAAGACCCGAAGATCGCGATCGCGATGATCGTGGAGAACGCGGGCTTCGGCGCGTCCAACGCGGCGCCGATCGCGCGGCGGGCGTTCGACTACTACCTGATGGGGCTGTATCCCAGCGAAGAGGACATGGCGCTGGTGAAGCAGGGCAAGGCCACCACGCCGGTCGGTGTGCAGCGTCCGGCGTCCGAGTTCGCGTGGCCGCCGGCGAACGTCGCGGCCGCGGCGGCCACCGGCGCGGCCAGTGCCGCCGTGGCCCTGGCGCCGGTGCCCGCGGGCCAGACCATCGCGGCGGCGTTCTCGCCGGTGGCGACGGCGACGACGGGGATCACGACGCACGGCACGACGTCGGTGCCGCGCTGGCATGAGGTTCCGGTGGCGGTGGCGCCGGCGTCGGCGGTGCGGCCGTCGGCGAAGCCGGCGACGCAGGTGCACTAGCTGTCGCTGGGGTTCGCTGGCGCGAAACCCAGCCTACGAGCTCTGGGTTGCGCGGCGCCGTAGGCTGGGTTGCGCGAAGCGCACCCCAGCAATCCCCCCGCCCCCTACAACGCCGCCGGCACCGTCATCGGATGCTCCGGCCACTCCTCCGGCACCTGCGTGGCAATTCCCGCGGCCCGCAGCAACCACGACGTCACCGCCTCCGGCATCGCCCACACGTACCCCGGCGGCGTACCGGCAGGGAAGCCCACGTGGCCCCCATGTTCCGGCTGCCACAGCGTCACGGACGATGACACCTCCTCCGCGCGCGGCAGGCTCGCCGCCGGCACGAAGGGATCGTTCAGCGCATTGAGCGCCAGTGCCGGGATGCGCACGCGCGACAGGTGCGGCTTGGCCGAGGCGCGCGCCCAGTAGTCCTCGGTGCTCGTGAAGCCGTGCACTGGCGCGGTGAAGATGTTGTCGAACTCGTAGAGGTCGCGCGCCTGCATCAGCGCATCGCGGTCGAACAGGCCCGGGTGCTGCGCCCACTTGGCGAGCGCCTTGGGCTTCATGGTGCGCAGGAACATCGTCGTGTACACCATGCGGTTGAAGCCGCGCCCGATGTTGTGGCCGCCGGCGGCGAGGTCCAGCGGCGAGCACACGGCCGCGACCGCCTGCGCCACCGACGCCGCCGACGCCCCGTTCTCCGCCGCCCACCGCAGCAGCGCATTGCCGCCGAGCGACACGCCCACCGCGACGATGGGGCCCGCATGGCGCGCCCGCAGCCCGCGCAGGATGAAGTCGATCTCCTCGTGGTCGCCCGAGTGGTAGGCGCGCGGCGCGAGGTTCATCTCGCCGCTGCAGCCGCGGAAGTGCGGCACCACGTACGTGAGCTTGCCGCGCCAGGCGACGTCGGCGAACGCTTCCGAATAGTGGCTGCGGGACGATCCCTCCAGGCCGTGGAACAGCACGATCAGCGGCCGGTGCGGCGAGACGTCGGTGTCCAGGAAGTCGAGGTCGACGAAATCGCCGTCCGGGGTGGACCAGCGCTCGCGCCGGTACTCCGGCACCGGCCCGCGCGTGCGCCGCGCGAACAGCGCCGGCCAGATGGTCTGGAGGTTGCCCCCGGGCAGCCACCACGGCGCCCGGTAGTTCCGCATGAATTCGCTAGTGGAGGACCGCAGGCGCATCCGACACTTCCTGGATCTCGCTCGTCGTGCCCGGGCTCGCGTGGTGGGCCACCAGCCGCCACCCTTGCGCGGTGCGGTGGTACACGTTGGTGGCGATCACCCAGGCGACCGAGGGCGTCGTGCCCGCCAGCACTTCCACGCGCTCCAGCACGTTGTGCACGGCGCTGGCGACGGCGACGATCTTGCGGGCCCGCTCCGGCCAGGCGCGGACGGAGCCGCCGTCGGCGAACATGGCCTCGAAGGTGGCGCGGATCGCCGTGGCGCCGACGACGCGCGGACCGCCCGGATGGATGCAGAAGATCTCGTCCTCGTCGGCCCAGCAGGCCATGAGACGGTCGACGTCCCCGCGCTGGAGGGCGTCGTAGAAGGCGGCTTCGATGTCGTCGGCGTCGCCTTCGAGGTTGGCGGCCTGGATCTTGGACTTGCGCATGGGGGGTCCCTGCCGCCCATTGTGCCGCACCCCGCCTCAGCCCAGCCATCGGCGGACCACCTCGGCCGCGTCCTGTTGCGCCGCCTGCCACACCAGGTCCGGCGGAACGACGTGGGTGCCGGGCGGCGCCAGGCGCAGCAGGACGGACACGAGCTCCGCCACCTTGACGGCCCGCACCGGCTGCTCGCTCGAGGGCACCATGTACTGGAAGATGCCCAGCATCCAGTGCGCGAGCCGCGACGGCGCGCTGGCGTGGCGCACCTCCGCGGGCTTCTGCGCCGAGCGCACGACCAGCAGCCGCTCGAAGCCCAGCGCCGCGATCGCCTGTTCGTCCAGGTTGGCCAGGCCGCGCTTGAGCGCCTCCGGCAGGCGGCCGGGCGCGTGGGGCAGCACGATGGCCAGCGTGCGCACGCCGCCCGCGCGCAGCCAGCGGGCGAGCGCGACGAGCTGCTCGGGACGGGGCGTCCACAGCGCACGTTCTCGTTCGTAGAACATGCGCGGCGGGTCGAACAGGACGACCGCCACGTCGGCCGGTGCGAGCGGCCACTCACCCGGATCGTCCCCGGGGACGAGCAGCGTGCGCACGCCGCGCAGGCCTTCAGTGATCGGTTCGCGCGCCAGGACGTGGGCGACGCCGTAGCGGCCGGAGCCCGCCAGCCGCCGCAACACTTCGTTGCCGAGAGCCCCCGTCGCGCCCGCGATGAGCAGACTCTGGCCCTGCGCGGCGGGGGTGGAACGGCTTGCGGCCTGTATGACTTGAATCGGGTCCTGCCGCATCCCATCTATGCTACCGTCCCCGATTCCCGCCGAGACAGGAAGGAACCGACATGAAGAAGTGGCTGCTGATCCTGGCCTTGCTCGCATCCCTCACCGGCTGCGGCTACAACGATTTCCAGCGCCTCGACGAAGAGACCAAGTCGGCCTGGAGCGAGGTGCTGAACCAGTACCAGCGCCGCGCCGACCTCGTGCCGAACCTGGTCGCCACCGTGAAGGGCGAAGCCAACTTCGAGCAGGAGACGCTCACGCGCGTCGTCGAAGCGCGCGCCCGCGCGACCGCCGTGCAGGTGACGCCCGAGACGCTGAACAACCCGGAAGCCATGCAGCGCTTCCAGCAGGCGCAGGGCGAGCTGTCCTCGGCGCTGTCACGGCTGCTGGTGGTGAGCGAGCGCTATCCCGACCTGAAGGCGAACCAGTCCTTCCGCGACCTGCGCGTGCAGCTCGAAGGCACGGAGAACCGCATCACCGTGGCCCGCAACCGCTACATCAAGGCGGTGCAGGAGTACAACGTGCTCGCCCGCAGCTTCCCGTCGAACCTCACCGCGATGGTGTTCGGCTACCAGCCCAAGGCGAACTTCGCCGTGCAGAACGAGGCGCAGATCGCGGTGCCGCCGACGGTGGACTTCAGCAAGCCGGCGGCGCCGGCAGCCGCCCCCGCAGCGTCCGCCGCATCCCGCTGATCCTTTGAAGCGCGTCCTCCTCCTCGCCTTCGCGCTGCTGGCCAGCGTGCTGGCCGCGGCGCAGGACGTGCTGCCCGTCCCCGAGCTCACCGCGCGCGTCATCGACCAGACGGGCACGCTGGACGCGATCCAGCGCAAGGGGCTGGAAGAGAAGCTCGCGAACTTCGAGCAGCAGAAGGGCACGCAGATCGTCGTGCTGCTGGTGCCGACGACGCAGCCCGAGGACATCGCCAGCTACGCCAACCGCGTCGCCAACGCCTGGAAGATCGGCCGCAAGGACGTCGGCGACGGCATCGTCGTGATCGTCGCGAAGAACGACCGCAAGGTGCGCATCGAGGTCGCCAAGACGCTCGAAGGCGCGGTGCCCGACCTGGCGGCGAAGCAGATCATCGACGACGCGATCACGCCGCGCTTTCGCCAGAACGACTTCGCGGGCGGGCTGCAGGCCGGCGTCGACCAGCTCATCGCGCGCATCGGCGGCGAGGCGCTGCCGGCGCCGCAGCAGCGCACCGCGCCGCGCAACGCGGGCAACGGCGGCTTCGACTGGTTCGACCTCGCCATCTTCCTGTTCTTCGCCGTGCCCATCGCCGGTACCGTGCTGCGCGGCATGTTCGGCCGCAAGCTCGGATCGCTCGTCACCGGTGGCGGCGTAGGCTTCCTCGCGATGCTGTTCACCTCGAGCCTCGTCGTGGCGGTGATCGCCGGCGTGGTGGGCCTGTTGTTCTCGCTCGTCTCGGGCAGCCCCTTCGGTGGCCGCCGCGGCAGGGGCTGGGGCGGCCCCGTGATCTTCCCCGGCGGCTTCGGCGGGGGTGGAGGCGGCGGCTGGGGCGGAGGCGGTGGCGGCGGCTTCGGCTCGGGCGGCGGTGGCGATTTCGGCGGCGGCGGCGCCTCGGGAGACTGGTGATGGCGAACCGGCTGCAGCGCATCCTGAAGCACCGGTGGGTGGACGAGGCGGACACGCGCCGCGCCATCCCGCCGGCCCTGGTCGACAAGCTCGCGCAGTACGTGGCGGACAGCGAGCGCCGCCACACGGGCGAGATCCGCATCTACGTCGAGCCCGGCCTGCCCCTGAGCTACCTCTGGCGCGATGCCAGGCCGCGCGAGCGCGCGATCGCCATGTTCGGCAAGCTGGGCGTGTGGGACACGGAGCAGAACAACGGCGTGCTCATCTACCTGCTGCTCGCCGAGCACGCGATCGAGGTGGTGGCCGACCGCGGCCTGGCCCGCCACGTGGCGCCGGAGCAATGGCAGCGGATCGTGCAAGGCATGGGCGAGGCCTTCCGCGCGGGCCGCTACGAGGAAGGCCTGAAGCAGGCCGTCGATGCGGTGACGGCCCACCTCGTGCGGCACTTCCCCGCCGGCGGCCAGCCCAATCCGAACGAGCTGCCCGACGCGCCCGTGCTCGGCTGAGCCACCGCCATCGCGCTCGGCCGCATGCCGGGCGTGCGGAAGATGCGCGGGATCGTGGGGAGGGTCTGGACTTCGCTGCAAGCGAAGCGACCCCGCGCATTTTTCCCCCTTCTTCCGCGCGCGCACCGCTCCTAGATTCACGGCATGCCACGCCCGCGCGTGGCGTGCCAACGAAAGGAGCTGCCATGGACGTCGACCTCCGGACCCCCAGCCTGCGCCTGCCGCACGGCCGCCCCGACCTGGCGGCGGCCAATGCCATCAGGACCCGCGATGCCTGACCTGCACGTGGCGCTGCTGGCCTCGACGCTGGCGCTCGCCTTCCTTGCCGCGGCAGTGCTCGCGCGGCGCCCACGCCATCCCCGGCGCGACCTGCGCCGGGTGCTCGGCTTGGCCGCAGCCTGCGGCGGAGCCGCCATGCTCATCGCTTCCCTCACCCAATGATGACCGAGTTCCTCTTTGCAGATTTCCTCGGCCAGCCAGCGTGGCTCTGGCTGGCCTTCATCGGCATCGTCATGGCGCTGCTCGCCTTCGACCTGGGCGTCCTGCACCGTGACGACCGCGCGATCGACGTCGGCGAAAGCCTGTGGCTGTCCGCGGGCTACGTTGCAGTCGCGACGCTGTTCGGCGGCTGGCTCTGGTGGCACCTCGGCAGCGAAAGCGGCATCGAGTACTTCACCGGCTACCTGATCGAGAAGTCGCTGTCGCTCGACAACGTGTTCGTGATCGCGCTGATCTTCTCCTTCTTCGCCGTGCCCCGCGAGTACCAGCACCGCGTGCTGTTCTGGGGCGTGCTCGGCGTCATCGTGCTGCGCGCCCTGATGATCGGGCTGGGCGCGGCGCTGGTCGCGCAGTTCTCCTGGGTGCTCTACTTCTTCGGCGGCTTCCTCGTGTGGACCGGCATCCGCATGCTGCGCATGCCGGACCACGCGCCCGACCTGGACCGCCATCCCCTGCTGCTCTGGCTGCGGCGGCACATCCGCGTGACGCCGCGCCTGCACGGCAGCGCGTTCGTGGTGCGCGAGCCGCACCCCGTGACGGGCCGGCCGGTGCTGTGGGCGACGCCGCTGCTGCTCGCGCTCGTCATGGTGGAGTTCGCCGACCTGGTGTTCGCCGTCGATTCCGTGCCGGCGATCTTCGCGATCACGACCGACCCGTTCATGGTCTACACCAGCAACATCTTCGCGATCCTCGGCCTGCGCGCGCTGTACTTCGCGCTCGCGGCGATGATCCACCGCTTCGCCTACCTGCAGTACGCGCTCGCGCTCGTGCTCGTGTTCATCGGGACCAAGATCTTCCTCGTCAACATCACCGGCAAGATTCCCGCCGCCGTGAGCCTGGGCGTCACGGGATCGCTGATCGCCGGCGGCGTGCTGCTGTCGCTGTGGAAGACCCGGTCCGCGGGCAAGCGGCCGACGCCCTCGCGCAAGCGCGGCAAGCTCCAGGCGGACCAGGCGAACGGATGAGCCGGTTGCTGCTGGGGCGCTCGCCTACAGGCGCCGCCAAGCTCGTTCCACACACCCGGCGGCCCGGGTGCGTGACACTGGCGGCTGCTTGCACAGGCAGAAAACATGAACGAACAGTGGCCCGCCCTCCTGTGGATCGTCCGGCACGGACAGAGCGCCGGGAACGTCGCGCGCGATGCCGCCGAGGCCGCGGGCCACGTGCTGATCGACGTGGAGTTCCGCGACATCGACACGCCCTTGTCCGAGCTGGGGGTCGAGCAGTCGCGCGCGCTCGGGCGCTGGTTCGCGAAGCTGCCGCTGCATGAGCGGCCGCAGGTGGTGCTCGCCTCGCCTTACGTGCGGGCGCGGGACACCGCGCGTCTGATCCAGGAAGAGGCGGGCTGGCGCACCGGCGACGACATCCGCCTGCGCATCGACGAGCGCCTGCGCGAGAAGGAATTCGGCATCCTGGACCGGCTGACGAAGCACGGCATCCGCGCGAAATACCCCGAGCTGCACGCGCAGCGCAGCCACGTCGGCAAGTTCTACTTCCGCCCGCCGGGAGGCGAGAGCTGGTGCGACGTGATCCTGCGCCTGCGCAGCCTCACCGAGATGATGACGCGCGAGCACGCCGGCGAGCGCGTGCTCGTGGTCGCGCACCAGGTGATCGTGAACTGCATGCGCTACCTGATCGAGAACCTGGACGAGGAGGCGATCCTCGCCATCGACCGCCTCGGCGACGTGCCGAACTGCGCCGTGACGTCCTACCGGCGCGATGCGGTGAGCGGCAGGCTCGGACCGGACCTGGTGAACTTCACGGCGCCGCTGGTGCGCGAGGGCGCGCCGGTGACCGTCGAGCCCGACGCTGCGACCGCGCCGAAGCCATGAACGCGATCACCATCGACGACGAACTGCTGCGCGACTGGGCCTTGCCCCCGGTCGAGGACGAAGGCGACAAGGAAAGCCGCGGCCGCGTGCTCGTGGTCGCGGGCAGCCGCGAAATGCCGGGAGCGGCGGTGCTGGCGGGCATCGCGGCCTTGCGCGCGGGCGCGGGAAAGCTTGCGATCGCGACGCCGCAGTCGGCGGCTGCGGTCGTGGCTGCGGCCGTGCCGGAAGCGCGGGTGATTGCGCTGCCCGAGGGGTCCGACGGGAGCCCGACGCGCTTCGGCCTGCCGCCGCTGCATGCGATCGCGTCGGCCACGGCTTCGCTCGTGATCGGGCCGGGCATGATCGGGCGCGAGGGCACGCTGGCGTTCGTGCTCGAACTGCTGCCGCTTTTCCGCGAGTCGACCGTGCTGCTCGATGCGCTGGCGATGGACATCGTGCGCAGCATGGACCGCTTCTCGCAACCGGTGATCCTCACGCCGCATTGCGGCGAGATGGCGCACCTGACGGGGCACGAGAAAGAGCATTTGCAGGACACGCCCTTGCAGGCGGCCGTGCGGCATGCAGCGATGTGGAACGCGGTCATCGCGCTGAAGGGGGCCACCACCGCCATCGCGACGCCGGACGGCCGTTCTTGGACGCACAGCGCGCAGGTGCCGGGGCTGGGGACGTCGGGGTCGGGTGACGTGCTGGCGGGGATCATCGGTGGGCTCGCGGCGCGCGGCGCCTCGCCCGAGCATGCCGCGGCCTGGGGCGTCGCGCTGCATGCGCGCGCGGGCGCGGCGCTGGCGCAGCGGTATGGGCGCGTGGGGTATCTCGCGCGGGACCTGGCGGCGGAGGTGCCGCCGTTGATGGAGGGGTTGGTGTCGGGGCGGTGATCGGTGGGGTTCGCTGCGCTCACCTTCCGGCGCTGGCGCGCCGCCACCCTACAACGCGGAGTCGCCTCGCCTGTAGGGTGGCGTGGCGAGAGCCACGGAAGGTGAGCGAAGCGAACCCCACCGGTCACCGCCCCAGATTCGCGAGCAGGTCCGCCTGCACGATCTCGATCCAGTACCCGTCCGGATCCTTGATGAATGCCACGTCCTTCATCTTCCCCTGCTCCGGCCGCTTCACGAACGGCACCTGGTTCTCGTCGAACCACTTCACCGCCGCCGCCAGGTCCGGTACCGAGAAGCAGATGTGCCCGAAGCCCTGCGGCTGGGCGTTGCCGTCGTGGTAGCGGAAGTCCGGCTGGTCCTCCGTGCCCCAGTTGTGCGTGAACTCGAGGATGCCCTGCTGGCGGAAAGTCCACTGCGTTCGCTCGCCGACGTCCTGCGGCACCTCGCTGCCTTCCTCGAGCTTCGCCAGGAAATACAGCGAGAACTTCATCTCGGGAAAGTCCAGCTTGCGCAGCACGCGCATGCCGAGCACGTGCGAGTAGAACGCGAGCGAGACCTTCGGGTCCTTCACGCGCAGCATGGAGTGGTTGAACACGAAGCCGCGCGTGGCGGCGGGGGCGTCGGCGACGACGCCGGGGTGGTTTTCGGTGAAGGAGGCCATGCAGCGACGTTACCGCTTCTGGCGGTACTTGCGCAGCGCGGCGATCTCGGCAGCGAGGATCGCGAGCTCCGACTGCGCCTTGGCGATGTCGATCTCGCTCTTCGCGTTGCGCAATGCCTCTTCCGCGGCCTGCCGCGCTTCGTTCGCTTTTTCCTCGTCGAGGTCCTTGCCGCGGATCGCCGTGTCCGAGAGCACGGTGACGCGGTCCGGCTGCACCTCGAGGATGCCGCCGGCGATGAACACGAACTCCTCGTCGCCGTTCGGCTTCTCGATGCGCACCGAGCCCGGCTTGATGCGCGTGATCAGCGGCGTGTGCCGCGGATAGATGCCCAGCTCGCCCGCCTCGCCCGGCAGCACGACGAAGCGCGCCTCGCCCGAGTAGATGGACTCGTGCGCGCTGACGACGTCGACGTGGAAGGTGCGGTCGGTTTCGGCCATAGCCCGCTTTGTAACCCGGAAATGAAAAAGCCCCGTGACTTGCGGCACGGGGCGGGAGTGGGCTGGTTTTTAGCCCGTTCTTGTTTCAGTCCAGAGCTTACTTCTTCTGACGGTACTTCTGCAGGGCAGCAATCTGCGCGGCCATCACGGCCAGCTCGGATTGCGCCTTGGCGATGTCGATGTCGCTCTTCGCGTTCTTCAGGGCTTCCTCGGCGGCGGCGCGCGCCTCGTTGGCCTTCTCCTCGTCCAGGTCCTTGCCGCGGATGGCGGTGTCGGACAGGACGGTGACGCGGTTCGGCTGCACTTCCAGGATGCCGCCGGCGACGAAGACGAACTCCTCGCCACCATCGGCCTTCTCGATGCGCACCGAGCCGGGCTTCACGCGCGTGATCAGCGGCGTGTGGCGCGGGTAGATGCCGAGTTCGCCGGCTTCGCCCGGCAGCGCGACGAAGCGCGCCTCGCCGGAGAAGATCGACTCCTCGGCGCTCACCACGTCGACGTGGATGGTGTGCGTGGAATCAGCCATGGATTACGCAGCCGCCAGCTTCTTGGCCTTCTCGAAGGCCTCGTCGATGGTGCCGACCATGTAGAAGGCCTGCTCGGGCAGGTGGTCGCACTCGCCGGCCGTGATCATCTTGAAGCCACGGATGGTTTCGGACAGCGGCACGTACTTGCCGGGCGAGCCCGTGAACACTTCGGCCACGTGGAAGGGCTGCGACAGGAAACGCTGGATCTTGCGGGCGCGGGCCACGGCCAGCTTGTCTTCCGGCGCGAGTTCGTCCATGCCCAGGATCGCGATGATGTCGCGCAGTTCCTTGTAGCGCTGCAGCGTCTGCTGCACGGCGCGGGTCGTGGCGTAGTGGTCCTCGCCCACGACGTTCGGGTCGACCTGGCGGGACGTGGAGTCCAGCGGGTCCACCGCGGGGTAGATACCCAGGGCGGCGATGTCACGGGACAGCACGACGGTCGCGTCCAGGTGGGCGAAGGTCGTGGCGGGCGACGGGTCGGTCAGGTCGTCCGCGGGCACGTACACGGCCTGGATCGAGGTGATCGAGCCGACCTTGGTGGACGTGATGCGCTCCTGCAGGCGGCCCATTTCCTCGGCCAGCGTCGGCTGGTAGCCCACGGCGGAAGGCATGCGGCCCAGCAACGCGGACACTTCGGTACCGGCCAGCGTGTAGCGGTAGATGTTGTCCACGAAGAACAGCACGTCACGGCCTTCGTCACGGAACGATTCCGCGATCGTCAGGCCCGTCAGCGCCACGCGCAGGCGGTTGCCCGGGGGCTCGTTCATCTGGCCGTACACCATCGCCACCTTGGACTCGCCCAGGTTGTCGAGGTTCACGACGCCGGATTCGGCCATCTCGTGATAGAAGTCGTTGCCTTCGCGGGTGCGCTCACCCACGCCGGCGAACACCGACAGGCCGGAGTGGGCCTTGGCGATGTTGTTGATCAGCTCCATCATGTTCACGGTCTTGCCCACGCCGGCGCCGCCGAACAGGCCGACCTTGCCGCCCTTGGCGAACGGGCAGATCAGGTCGATCACCTTGATGCCGGTCTCGAGCAGTTCCTGCGAGGGAGACAGCTCGTCGTACGCGGGGGCCTTGCGGTGGATGGACGCGGTCAGCGACTGGTCCACGGGGCCGCGCTCGTCGATCGGGTTGCCGAGCACGTCCATGATGCGGCCGAGGGTGGCCTTGCCGACCGGCACCGTGATGGCGGCGCCGGTGTTGTACACGACGAGGCCGCGGCGCAGGCCGTCGGTGGAGCCCAGCGCGATGCAGCGCACGACGCCGTCGCCCAGCTGCTGCTGCACTTCCAGCGTCAGGGCGGAGCCTTCCATCTTCAGCGCGTCGTACACGCGCGGCATCTGGTCACGGGCGAATTCGACGTCCACGACGGCGCCGATGCACTGGACGATCTTTCCTTGGTTCTGAGCCATCTTGTTGCTCTCCGTATTCACTTAAACCGCTGCCGCACCCGACACGATCTCCGAAAGCTCTTTCGTGATCGCGGCCTGGCGCGTCTTGTTGTAGACCAGCTTGAGCTCGGCGATCAGGTTGCCGGCGTTGTCCGTGGCTGCCTTCATGGCGACCATGCGGGCCGACTGCTCGGAGGCCATGTTCTCGGCCACCGCCTGGTACACGAGGGCCTCGACGTAGCGCAGCAGCAGCTCGTCGATCACCGTCTTCGCGTCCGGCTCGTAGATGTAGTCCCAGCCGTGCTCGTGCGAGCCCGACGCCTTGCTGTCCGCTTCCATCTTGGCGGCGGACAGGGGCAGCAGCTGCTCCACCACGGGCTCCTGGCGCATGGTGTTGATGAACTTCGTGTACGACAGGTACACGGCGTTCAGCTTGCCTTCGGCGTACTGGTCCAGCAGCACCTTGACGGGGCCGATCAGGCGCTCGAGGTGCGGGGTGTCACCCAGCTGGGTGACGTGCGACACCACCTGCGCGCCGATGCGGTTCAGGAAGCCCAGGCCCTTGTTGCCGATGGCAACGGTCTGGACGCTGACGCCCTCGCCCTGCAGCTCGCGCAGCTTGGTGGTCACCGCACGAAGGACGTTCGTGTTGAGACCGCCGCACAGGCCCTTGTCCGTGGACACCACGATCACGCCCGCCGCCTTCACGTCGTTGGTCTTCATGAAGGCGTGGGTGTATTCCGGGTTCGCCTTGCCGAGGTTGGAGGCAATGTTGCGAACCTTGTCGCTGTAAGGGCGGGCCGAACGCATCCGGTCCTGCGCCTTGCGCATCTTGGACGCGGCGACCATCTCCATGGCCTTCGTGATCTTCTTGGTGTTCTCCACCGATTTGATCTTGCCGCGAATTTCCTTGCCTGCTGCCATTGCCTCGTTTCCTTGGTTCTGACTTAGGCGAAGGTCTTCTTGAACGCTTCGATCGCGCTGGTCAGCTCGGCTTCGGAATCCTTGTCCATCGCCTTGTTGGTGTCCAGCTTGTTCACGAGCGCCGAGTGCTTGTCCTTCAGCCAGCCGTGCAGGCCGGATTCGAACGCGAGCACGCGCTTGACATCGATGTCGTCGAAGTAGCCCTTGTTCACCGCGAACAGCGACGCAGCCATCAGCGAGATGGGCAGCGGGCTGTACTGCGGCTGCTTGAGCAGTTCCGTCACGCGGGCGCCGCGATCCAGCTGCTTGCGCGTGGCGGCGTCCAGGTCGGACGCGAACTGCGCGAAGGCAGCCAGTTCACGGTACTGCGCCAGGTCGGTACGGATACCGCCGGACAGGCCCTTGATCAGCTTGGTCTGGGCGGCACCACCCACGCGCGACACCGAGATACCCGCGTTGATGGCGGGACGGATGCCGGCGTTGAACAGGTTGGTTTCCAGGAAGATCTGGCCGTCGGTGATCGAGATCACGTTGGTCGGCACGAACGCGGACACGTCGCCGGCCTGCGTCTCGATGATCGGCAGCGCGGTCAGCGAGCCGGTCTTGCCCTTCACTTCGCCCTTGGTGAACGCTTCCACGTAGTCGGCGTTCACGCGCGCGGCGCGCTCCAGCAGGCGGGAGTGGAGATAGAACACGTCGCCGGGGTAGGCTTCGCGGCCCGGGGGACGGCGCAGCAGCAGGGAGACCTGGCGGTACGCAACGGCCTGCTTCGACAGGTCGTCATAGATGATCAGCGCGTCCTGACCGCGGTCGCGGAAGTACTCGCCCATCGTGCAGCCGGAGTACGCGGAGACGTACTGCATGGCGGCGGACTCGGAGGCGGAAGCGGCCACGACGATGGTGTAGTCCATCGCACCGTTCTGCTCCAGCGCGCGCACGATGTTCTTGATCGTGGACGCCTTCTGGCCGATCGCGACGTACACGCAGGTCATGTTCTGACCCTTCTGGTTGATGATCGTGTCGACCGCGACGGCGGACTTGCCGGTCTGGCGGTCGCCGATGATCAGCTCGCGCTGGCCACGGCCGATCGGCACCATGGAGTCGATGGCCTTCAGGCCGGTCTGCACCGGCTGGTCCACCGATTTGCGCGCGATCACGCCGGGAGCGACCTTCTCGATCACGTCCGTCATCTTGGCGTTGATCGGGCCCTTGCCGTCGATCGGCTGGCCCAGGGCGTTCACCACGCGTCCCACGAGTTCCGGGCCGACGGGCACTTCGAGAATGCGGCCCGTGCACTTGACGGTGTCGCCTTCGGAGATGTGCTCGTACTCGCCCAGGATCACCGCGCCGACGGAGTCGCGCTCGAGGTTCAGCGCGAGGCCGAACGTCGGGGTGCCATCGGCGGTGGGCTTGAATTCCAGCATTTCGCCGGCCATCGCATCGGACAGGCCGTGGATGCGGACGATGCCGTCGGTCACCGAGATCACGGTGCCCTGGTTGCGGATGTCGGCGCTGGCGGCCAGGCCTTCGATCCGGCTCTTGATCAGTTCGCTAATTTCTGCGGGATTGAGCTGCATGACTCGTTCCTTGTCCTTTGGAGCGAAGCGGCATTACGCCGTCAGCGCGACTTTCATTTGTTCCAGGCGGGCCTTCACCGAGGTGTCGAGCACCTCGTCGCCGACCACCACGCGGATGCCGCCGATGAGCGACGGGTCTTCCTGCACGGTGACATTGAGCTTACGGCCAAACCGCTTCTCGAGTACCTGAGCAACGCCGGCCAGCTGGTCCGCCGCGATCGGGAACGCGCTGTACACGGTTGCGTCGGAGGCGCCGCTCTGCGCGTTCTTCATTTCGCGGAACTGGCGCGCGACTTCCGGCAGGGCCGGGAGGCGACCGTTGTCGATGACCGTGCGCAGGAAGTTCTGGCCGGGCGGCGGCAGCTGCACGCGCGCGACGTCGGTGACGACGTCGTACACCTGCTGCTTGCCCACCTTGGGGTTGTCCGCGAACTGCAGCAGCTGCTCGTTGCCCGCCACGACGGCGAGCGCATCGAGCCACTGCGACGCGCCGTTCAGGTCGTTGCGGGACGACTGGAACAGGGCTTCGGCGTACGGGCGGGCGATGGTGGCGAGTTCGGCCATGGAGTCCTCTTACAGCTCGGTCGCCAGGCGCTTGAGCAGGTCGGAGTGCACGGAGGGGTTCACTTCCTTGCGCAGGATCTGCTCGGCACCCTTCACGGCCAGGGCGGCGACCTGCTCGCGCAGGACTTCGCGGGCCTTCACCGTCTGCTGCTCGGCCTCGGCACGGGCGGCGGCGATGATCTTGTTGGCCTCTTCCGTGGCACGGCCCTTGGCTTCCTCGACGATCGCCTGGGCGCGGCGCTCGGCGTCGGCCAGCAGGGAGGCGGTCTCGGTGCGCGTCTTGGCCAGTTCCTGCTCCACCTTCTTGTCGGCGGCGCTCAGCTCGGCCTTCGCCTTGTCGGCGGCGGCCAGGCCTTCGGCGATCTTGCGCGCGCGCTCGTCGAGCGCTGCCGCGATCGGCGGCCACACGAACTTCATCGTGAACCCGACCAGGATCAGGAAGACGATGATCTGAATGATGAGGGTACCGGTGATGCTCACTTTTTCATCCTTCTAGCCCGCGCGCCGATTGCACGCGGGGACGGGTTGGCGAAGGGATGCGGATCAGCGGGCGGCCAGCTGGCCCAGGAACGGGTTGGCGGTGGCGAACCACAGTGCGATACCGGTGCCGATAATGAAAGCGGCGTCGATCAGGCCGGCCAGCAGGAACATCTTGGTCTGCAGCTCGTTCATCAGTTCGGGCTGACGCGCAGCAGATTCGAGGTACTTGCTGCCCATGACGCCGATGCCGATGCAGGCGCCGATGGCACCCAGACCGATGATCAGGCCGGCGGCGAGCGCGACGAAGCTGATGACTTGTTCCATTGTTTCTACTCCTAAGGACTTTTGGTTGACGAGAAAAGGAAAAGGAAAACTGCGGGAGACCGACGCCGCTCAGTGAGCGTCGTGCGCTTGGCCCACGTAGACGAGGGTCAGCATCATGAACACGAACGCCTGCAGCGTGATGATCAGGATGTGGAAGATCGCCCAGGCGGAGCCCGCGATGATGTGGCCGATGGCCAGGCCGATGCCGGTGGCGGACAGCGAGAACGCGCCGCCCATGAGGGCGATCAGCAGGAAGATCAGTTCGCCGGCGTACATGTTGCCGAACAGTCGCATGCCGTGCGAGACGGTCTTGGCGACGAACTCGATGATCTGCATCAGGAAGTTGAACGGCCACAGCAGCGGGTGCGAGCCGAAGGGAGCGGTGAACAGCTCGTGGATCCAGCCGCCCAGGCCCTTGATCTTCACGTTGTAGAACAGGCAGACCAGCAGCACGGAGATCGACAGGCCCATCGTGATCGACAGGTCGGCGGTCGGCACGACGCGCATGTAGGCGTGGTGCGGGTCGTGGCCGGCGGCGCCGTAGGCCCACTGCCACAGCACCGGCAGCAGGTCGACCGGCAGCAGGTCCATCGCGTTCATCATGAAGATCCAGACGAACACGGTGAGCGCCAGCGGGGCGACGAACTTGCGGCTCTGCGCGTTGTGCACGATGCCGCGGGCCTGCGAGTCGACCATCTCCACCAGGATTTCCACCGCGGCCTGGAAGCGCCCCGGCACCCCGGAAGTCGCCTTGCGCGCGGCCTTCCACAGGAAGAAGCAGGTCACCACGCCCAGCAGGATCGCCCAGAACAGCGAGTCCCAGTTGAAGACGGAGAAATCGACGACGTTGCCGGGCTTCTTGTTCTGCCAGAACGTCAGGTGGTGAACGATGTATTCACCCGCGGTCGGACCGTGCCCCGCGGCAGCGCTTTCAGCAGCCATGTTTCTTTCAGCTCGATTTCGTCTTGGGCCGCGGCGCGAACGCCAGGGCGACCCAGTAAACCTTCATCGCGAGGACCAGGCCCACCAGCAATGCCGGCCAGCTCAATCCCGCCACCAGCCTCGGCGCCGCGAACAGCATCGCGAGCGTCAAGGCGATCTTCACCATCTCCCAGACGAGGAAGCCGGCCGCAGCCGTTCCCGCGTTGAGCGACGAAAACCTGCCGGTCAGCCCCCGTGCGAACACGGCCGCGGGGAGCAGCACAGCCAACGCCCCATACCCCACGGACCAACCGACGTTCTGCTTTCCGGTGAACCCCCAGGCGAGCAGCGCTGCAAGCAGCCCCACTCCGGCCTGCCCCGCCACGACCCGCCACGGAGAAAGCGGCGGGTTCTGATCGCGCACGCGGCGCGCCTCTTCGGCGCTCAGCGGCTGGACGGGGGAGGCCTCCTCCGGCTCATCAGGCAGCGGGGCGATTCTTCTTGTTGGCATGGCTGCCGCTGTTGGCCCTGAGAAATTTAGGAAAGCCTCCCATTATAAGTAGAAACGCGCAGGCTCCCGCCACCCCCCGGACCCGCGCGCGTCCTACGCGGTCTCACGGACCCCCGCACAATGGGCGCTTCGCATCCGATCCGCCCCATGCGCAACCTGCTTGTCTTCCTGCATCTCGCCGCCGCCGTCTTCTGGATGGGAGGCATGGCCTTCGTCGTCATCGCGCTGCGGCCCGCGCTGCACGCGCAGCTGCAGCCGCCGCAGCGCCTTCCGCTGATGGTGCAGGTGCTGCGGCGGTTCTTCGTGGTCGTCATCGCCAGCATCGCGGTGCTGCTCGCGACGGGCATGCCGCTGTTGATGCAGGTGCCCGGTGCGGAGGCTCCACGCGGATGGCATGCGATGGCAGGACTGGGCGTCGTGATGATGCTGGTGTTCGGCCACATCTTCTTCGCGCCATGGAGGCGTGCGCAGCGCGCGGTCGCGGCGCAGGACTGGCCCGAGGGCGGCAGGCGCATGAACCAGATCGCGCTGCTGGTGAAGGTGAACCTCGGACTCGGCTGGATCGCGATCGCGGCGGTGCTCCTGTGGCGGTGAGGCACGCATGCGTGGCTGCGGCGCTGCTGGCGTGCGCGCTGGCCGCGCAGGCGAACCACGGCGACGAGGCCGCGAAACCGCACCACACGGCGGAGGGCTTCCGCAACCCGAACGGTGCGCAGACCACCAAGCCCCTGTCGGCGCTGCTGCGCTGGAAGCTGGACGCCTGGCGCGACGACCTGCCGCCGCCGGCGCAGGAAGCCACGCCGGTGGTGACCCCGCAGCTCGGGGCGTTGCGGGCGAACACGGACCCGGTGCGCCGCGTGGGCACGCGAGCCGCGCATCCGTCCCTGCCCTCGGCCACCTGGATCGGCCACGCCACGGTGCTCATGCAGAGCGGCGGTCTCAACGTCCTGACCGACCCGGTCTTCAGCGAGCGGGCTTCGCCCGTCTCCTTTGCCGGACCCACGCGCGCCCAGCCGCCGGGGATCGCGTTGGCGGACCTGCCCGCCATCGATGTCGTGCTCATCTCCCACAACCACTACGACCACCTGGATGAAGACAGCGTGCGCCGGCTCGACGCACGCGCGCAGGGCCGCACGCTGTTCCTGGTGCCGCTGGGGCTGAAGGAATGGTTCGCCGGCGTGGGGATCCGCAACGTCCTCGAACTCGACTGGTGGGACGTGCACCGCCACGAAGGCGTGGACTTCCAGCTCGTGCCGGTGCAGCACTGGTCCGCGCGCGGCCTGGGCGACCGCAACCACACGCTCTGGGGCGGCTGGGCGGTGTTCGCGCCCGACCTGCGCTGGTACTTCTCGGGCGACACAGGCTACAGCAACTCCTTCCGCGAGACGCGCGAGAAGCTCGCCGGGCGCGTGCGCGATGGCGCCTTGTTCGACCTGGCCCTGCTCGCCATCGGTGCCTACGAGCCGCGCTGGTTCATGGCGGCCCAGCACATGAACCCGGCCGAAGCGGTGCAGGCGCACAAGGACCTTGGCGCCCGGCGCAGCCTCGGCATCCACTGGGGCACCTTCTCCCTGACGGACGAAGCGCTGGACCAGCCGCCGCGCGACCTGGCCGCCGCCCGCATGCAGCAGGGCGTGACCGCGGAAGACTTCTTCCTGCTGCCCATCGGCGGCACCTGGTGGCCCGCCGGGCCGCCCGCCACGGGCGCGGCGAAGCAGTGACAATGCATGCCATGAGCGACATCCCAGCCCTGCCCTGCTACCTCGACGGCGAATTCGGCAACACGCGCGACATGAAGGTCAGCGTGCTCGACCGCGGCTTCATCTTCGGCGACGGCGTCTACGAAGTGGTGCCGGCCTACGAAGGCCGGCCCTTCCGCTTCCAGGAACACATGGACCGGCTGGACCGCAGCCTGCGCGAGATGCGCATCCCGAACCCCATGGACCGCACGGCGTGGCGCAAGCTGGTCGACGAGCTCGTGGCGCGGTACGCGCAGCACGTCGGCAAGCAGCCCGCGGAGACCAACCAGCTCGTATACATCCAGGTGACGCGCGGCGTGGCCTGGCGCGACCACGTGATGCCGCCGGACCTGCAGCCCACGGTGTTCGCCATGGTGAACCGCCTCTATATCTACACGGCCGAAGAGCGCGGCAAGGGCGTGATGTGCGTGACGGCGGACGACTTCCGCTGGAAGAAGGCGCACATCAAGAGCACCAGCCTGGCGGGCGCCGTGCTGTCGCGCCAGATGAGCGCGGACGCGGGCGGCAACGAGACCATCATGTTCCGCGACGGCTTCCTGAGCGAAGCCGCGGCATCGAACGTGTGGGTGGTGAAGGACGGCGTCGTCCTCGGCCCGCCCAAGGACAACCTGGTCTTGGAAGGCATCCGCTACGGCCTGCTGGAAGAGCTGTGCCGCATGCAGGGCATCCCGTTCGAGCTGCGCCGGGTCTCGCGCGACGAGGTGCTGGCCGCGGACGAAATCCTGCTGTCCTCCGCGACCAAGGAGATCCTGGCCTGCACGGTGCTGGACGGAAAGCCAGTTGGAAACGGCCGGCCCGGCCCTATCTACGACAGGCTGTTCTCCGGCTACCAGCAAGCCAAACGACAAAGCGCCTGAATGTCCGCCTCCATCCACCCGCCCAAGACCCTCACCACCGACCCGCGCAAGGAGTCGCTGATCGAGTACCCGTCGCAGTTCCCCATCAAGGTGATGGGCGCGAAGGTGGATGGCTTCGTCCATGCGGTGACCGAGATCGCGAAGCGCTTCGACCCCAGCTTCGACGCGTCCACCGTGGAGCTGCGCAACAGCAGCCAGGGCAACTACCTCGGCATCACCATCACGGTGACCGCGACCAGCCGCGAGCAGCTGGACGACCTCTATCGGGCGCTCACGTCGCACCCGATGGTGAAGGTCGTCCTCTAAGCCGTGTTGGTGAAGGTGCTGGGGCGGGTCGACTACCTGCCCACGTACCAGGCCATGGCGGCTTTCACCGAAAGCCGCGGCCCCGGCGCCGAAGACGAACTCTGGCTGTGTGAACACCCGCCGGTGTTCACGCAAGGGCTGGCCGGCAAGGCCGACCACGTGCTGGACCCGGGTGCGATCCCCGTCGTCTCCACGAACCGCGGTGGCCAGGTCACGTACCACGGGCCCGGGCAGGTCGTCGCGTATCCGCTGCTGGACCTCCAGAGGGCGGGCTACTTCGTCAAGGAATACGTCTACCGGCTCGAGGAGGCGGTGATCCGCACGCTGGGCGACTACGGGGTGACGGGGCATCGCGTCCGCAGCGCCCCGGGTATCTACGTTCGCCTGGACGACCCGTTCTCGCATGCGCGCCTGCCCTCACCCCAACCCTCTCCCGCAAGCGGGAGAGGGAGCGGGGCCGGACTCCCTCTCCCGCTTGCGGGAGAGGGCGGGGGTGAGGGTGGCCCCGACTTCACCAACCTCGGCAAGATCGCCGCCCTCGGCATCAAGGTCTCCCGCCACAGGACGTACCACGGCCTCGCCTTCAACGTCGCCATGGACCTGCAACCCTTCCATCGGATCAACCCTTGCGGCTACGCAGGGCTCGCGACCGTCGACCTTTCTACAATCGGGGTTTCCACCACATGGAACGAGGCCGCCGACCGCCTGGGCCACAAGCTCCAGGCACTGCTGGCCTCCTGACCGCCGCAAGGACCCCATGAGCTCCAATCCCGTCGTGCGCGAGGCGCAATCCGTCGAGACCTACCAGGCCACGGCCAAGCAGAAGGCTGCCGCCAAGCTCTCGCGCATCCCGGTGAAGGTGGAGCAGGGCGAGATCCTGAAGAAGCCGGAGTGGATCCGCGTCAAGGCGGGCTCCGCCACGTCTCGCTTCTACGAGATCAAGCAGATCCTGCGCGAGCACAAGCTGCACACGGTCTGCGAGGAAGCCAGCTGCCCCAACATCGGCGAGTGCTTCGGCAAGGGCACGGCGACCTTCATGATCATGGGCGACAAGTGCACGCGCCGCTGCCCGTTCTGCGACGTGGGCCACGGCCGCCCCGACCCGCTGGACGTGAACGAGCCGGAGAACCTGGCGAAGACGATCGCCGCGCTGAAGCTCAAGTACGTGGTGATCACCAGCGTGGACCGCGACGACCTGCGCGACGGCGGTGCCGGCCACTTCGTGGAGTGCATCCGCAAGACGCGCGAGCTCTCGCCGCAGACCACCATCGAGGTGCTGGTGCCCGACTTCCGCGGCCGCGACGACCGCGCGCTGGAAATCCTCAAGGCCGCGCCGCCGGACGTGATGAACCACAACCTGGAGACCATCCCGCGCCTGTACAAGGAAGCGCGGCCCGGCTCCGACTACCGGTTCAGCCTCAACCTGCTGAAGAAGTTCAAGGCCCTGCACCCGGACGTGCCGACCAAGAGCGGCATCATGGTGGGCCTGGGCGAGACCGACGAAGAGATCCTCGAGGTCATGCGGGACATGCGCGCGCACGACATCGACATGCTCACGATCGGCCAGTACCTCGCGCCTTCGACCTCGCACCTGCCCGTGCGCCGCTACGTGCACCCGGACACCTTCAAGATGTTCGAGCAGAAGGCGTACGAGATGGGCTTCACGCACGCCGCCGTCGGCGCGATGGTGCGCAGCTCCTACCACGCCGACCAGCAGGCGCACGCGGCCGGCGTCTCCATCGGCGCGTAACCCGTCATTCCCGCCAAGCCGGGTGTATCCAGGGCCTTCACGGAGAAGCAGGTCGTAGGCTGGGTTTCGCGCCAGCGAACCCCAGCGCTCCTGCCCACCGCTGGGGTGCGCGTACGCGCAACCCAGCCTCCATGCCCGTATCTCCGGACACGCATCGGCAACGCGTATCCTCCGGCGCCATGCATCCCAACGTCTACGCCCTCGGCGCGATCGCGCTGTGGGCCTCGCTCGCATCGCTCGGGGTGGCGCTCAGGCACGTGCCGCCTTTCCTGCTCACCGGCCTCGCGCTGGTGATCGGCAGCATCCCGGCGTGGCCGCTCGTGCGGCAATGGCGCGTGCCGCCGCGCACCCTGGCGCTCGGCATCTACGGCCTGTTCGGCTACCACTTCCTGCTGTTCATCGCGCTGCGCGTCGCGCCCGCCGTCGAAGCCAACCTGGTGAACTACCTCTGGCCGCTGCTGATCGTGGTGCTCGCGCCCGTGTTCCTCCCGGGCCTGCAGCTCAAGGCCGCCCACGTGCTCGCGGCGCTCGTGGCCTTCGCCGGCGCGGCCATCGCCATCCTCGGCGGGGGCGGTGCCAGCGGCGCCTGGTCCTGGGGCTACCTGCCCGCGCTGGGTGCGGCCGTCATGTGGTCCACCTACTCGCTGTGGACGCGCCGCGTGGACACCTTCCCCACCGCGGCGATCGGCCTGTTCGGGCTCGTCTCCGGCCTGCTGTCGCTGGCGTGCCACTGGCTGCTGGAAACGACGCCGGACCTCTCGGCAAAGGACTGGCTGCTGGTCGCCGTCATGGGCCTCGGCCCGCTGGGCGCCGCCTTCTTCCTCTGGGACAAGGCGCTCAAGGGCGGCGACGCGCGCCAGATCGGCATCCTCAGCTACATCACGCCGCTGCTGTCCACGACGCTGCTGGTGCTGGTGACCGGCCGCACGCTGACGGCGAGCATCGCGCTGTCCGCGGCGCTGATCATCGGCGCCGCGGTGGTGGGAACGCGGGCGCGCTAGCAGCGGGCTGCATGCGAATCCTGTAGGGTGGCCGCCGGCACGGCGGGAAGGTGAGCGACAGCGAACCCCACCGAAGGGTGTCGCCATCGAAGCCGCACGGTGGGGTTCGCTGTCGCTCACCGTCCGCGGCTTCGCCGCGCCACCCTACAGGTCGCGAGGCGGAGGTGCCCTACGCGCCCAAGGCCACCGACGGATCTTCCGAATCGACGACCTCGCGCGCCCACGCTTCCAGCCGGCCCGCGTCCGCCCGCAGCACCTCCTGCTTCACCGCGAGGATCTGCGCCGGATGCATGGAGAAGCTGCGCAGGCCGAGGCCGAGCAGCAGGCGCGTGAACTGCGTGTCGCCGGCCATCTCGCCGCAGACGCTGACCGGCTTGCCCTGGCGGCGGCACTCCGAGATGGTGTCGGCCACGAGCCGCAGCACCGCCGGGTGGCAGGGGTCGTACAGGTGCGCCACCGACTCGTCGGCGCGGTCGATCGCCAGCGTGTACTGGATCAGGTCGTTGGTGCCGATCGAGAGGAAGTCGAAGTACTTGAGGAAGGTGCGCAGCGACAGCGCGGCGGCCGGGATCTCGATCATCGCGCCCACCGGCACCTCGCCGTAGGCGATGCCGCGGTTGTCCAGCTCGGCGCGCGCGAAGTCGATCAGCGACAGCGTCTGCCGGATCTCGGTGGCGTGCGCGATCATGGGGATCAGCATGTTCACGCGCCCGTGCGCGGCCGCGCGCAGGATCGCGCGCAGCTGGGTGCGGAACATCTCCGGCTCCGCCAGGCTCCAGCGGATCGCCCGCAGGCCCAGCGCGGGGTTCAGGTGGGCTTCGTCGCGGTGGCCCTCGTCCAGCGGCTTGTCGGCGCCGACGTCGAGCGTGCGGACGGTGACCGGCAGGCCCTGCATGCCTTCCACCGCCCGGCGGTACGCGAGGTACTGCTCCTCCTCGTCCGGCATGTTGCCCTGCCGGCCCATGAACAGGAATTCGCTGCGGAACAGCCCCACGCCCACGGCGCCGGCGCGCAAGGCGGCCTCCGCATCGTCCGGCAATTCGATGTTCGCGAGCAGCTCCACCTTCTGGCCGTCGAGCGTGACGGCAGGCGTGTGGCGCAGGCGCGAAAGGCGGCCGCGCTCCAGCTCCACCTGCCGCTGCTTGTAGCCGTACTCCGCCAGGATGATGGGCGACGGGTCGACGATCATCACGCCGGCGTCGCCGTCGATGATCACCCAGTCGTCCTGCCGCACCAGGTTGCTCGAACCGCGCGCGCCCACCACGGCGGGGATGTCGAGGCTGCGTGCCACGATCGCCGTGTGCGAGGTCTTGCCGCCGACGTCGGTGACGAAGCCGGCGAACACGCTCTGCTTGAACTGCAGCATGTCCGCGGGGGACAGGTCGTGGGCGACGAGCACCAGCGGCACGTCGACGCTGTCGTCCAGCAGCAGGTCCTGCTGCGTCTTGCGCTTGGGAGCGGGCGGCTGCGCGACCGGCGAGGCCATGCCCTTCATGTAGCGCAGGATGCGCTCGGCGACCTGCTCGAGGTCGGCCTTGCGTTCGCGCAGGTAGTCGTCCTCCATGTCGTCGAACTGGCGCGACAGCACTTCCAGCTGCGTGGTGAGCGCCCATTCGGCGTTGTAGAGGCGGTCGGTGATCCAGTGCTTGATGCCGGTGATCAGGTCTTCGTCCTGCAGCAGCATCAGGTGCACGTCCAGCAGCGCCGAGAGCTCGTGCGGCGCTTCCTTCGGGCCCATCGCGGCGATGGTCTGCTGCAGCCGATGGATCTCGTCGATCACCGCATTGCGGCCGTTGCGGATGCGCTCGATCTCCGCGGGCACCTGCTCCGGCGTGACGAAGTAGTGGGCGACGTCGGCGCGCCCGGAGCCCATGACGACCGCCCGCCCGATGGCGATGCCCCGGGCGACGGCGATGCCATGAACGCTGAAGGTCACTCACCCTCTCCGAACTTGTCGTTGATCAGCGCGAGCAGCGCGTCCATCGCCTCCTGCTCGCGGTCGCCATTGGTCTCGACCGTGATCTCCGTGCCGACGCCGGCCGCGAGCATCATGACGCCCATGATGCTCTTGGCGTTGACGCGGCGCTCGCCGCGGCTCAGCCAGACTTCGCAGGGATAGCTGCCGGCGAGCTTGGTGAGCTTGGCCGAGGCGCGTGCGTGCAGGCCCAGCTTATTGCTGATGGTCGTGTTTTTCTTGATCATGGTTCCGTCGGGCCTGGTTCTGCGGCGCGGTGATGGCCACCTGCATCACGCCCTGCGTGCCGCCCACCATCGCGCGCGAGACGAGCGTCTCGAGCGGTTCGTGCTTGTACGTCACGGCCCGCAGCAGCATGGGCAGGTTCACGCCGGTGATGAGGCGCGAGCTCACGCCGTCGACCAGTTTCTGGGCCACGTTGCTGGGCGTGGCGCCGAAGATGTCGGTGAGCACCAGGACGCCGTCCACCTGCGGCACGCGCGAGAGCTGGTCCAGCGCGATGCGCGCCGAGCCCAGGGTCTCGTCGGGCGAGAGATTGGGCTGGACGTCGATCGCCATCACCGTCGCCCCGCAGTCCGGGAACACGTGCAGCGCGCATTGCCGCAAGGCATTGGCCAGCGGCGCGTGGGCGATCAGCAGGATGGCGTTCATGGGCTTGTCGGCCGATTATGGCTTCTGCTCCACAGGAACCATGCGTAGGACAGGACACTCGTGGCGAGGAAGACACCGAAGGCGCCACGGAAGGCATCCACCTCGGTCCAGCCGCCGTGCCGGAAGGCGTCCACCAGCAGGCCGATGCCCCATTGCACGACGAACACGCCGACGAAGATCACGAGGTTGTACGCCGAGAGGGCGCGGCCGGCCAGGGACGCCGGAAACATCATGCCGACGGCCGGCTGCGCCAGCGAGACGAAGGTGCTGGTGGTGCAGAACAGGGCCAGCACGACCGGGCCGGCCGAAGGCCCCAGGACGATCAGCGCGGCGAGCGACACGAAGCTCAGGGGCAGGCCCCAGGCGATCAGCCGGTCGGTGACGATGCCGCGGCGCTGCAGCCACGGGTTGACCAGCCCCCAGCACCAGAAGGTGCCGAGCATGGAGACGTTGATGGTGAACAGCCCGACCGCCGCCGCGTCCGGCGTGAAGCCGGCCACGCGCGACAGCCAGGGGCCGGCCCACAGCGACTGCACGGCGATCATGCCGCCGTAGCTGAAGAAACCGATGGGCGCCATCTGCCAGAAATACGGGTGGCGCCAGACCGGGCCGTAGCTGCCCCGCGGGCCTTTCGTGGCGTCCTCGGTGGACCATTCCGGCACCTTCCAGCTGATGAGGGCCATCGACAGCGCCATCAGCACGGCCAGCCCCCAGAACAGCGGCCTCCAGCCCACGACCGGCAGCAGCCACTGCACCGGCAAGGTGGAAGCCACCATGCCCAGCGAGCCGGTCATCAGCATCCACGAGTTCGTGCGCAGCTGCACGCCGGGCGTGAACCAGCGCCGGAAGCCGGTGAGCGGCGCCATCAGGCACGAGGCGACGCCCAGCCCGCACAGCACGCGGGCGGCGAGCAGCCAGCCGAAGCTGCTCGCCAGCGCGAAGGCGGCGCAGCCCGCCACGGCGAGGCCCACGAAGGGCACGTTCACCTTGCGCGGGCCATGCCGGTCGAGCCAGCTGCCCAGCGGCAGCTGGATGATCGCGAAGCCGAGGAAGTAGCCGCCGGCCAGCAGGCCGAGGTCGCCGGCGTCGAGGCTGAACTCCTGGGTGAGGACGGGGGACAGCGTGGCCGTGATCGCACGCAGCACGGCGGCGAAGAAATAGGCGAACGCGAAAGCGAGGAAAACCACCACCGCCTGGCGGCGATCGAGCAGGGACATCGGGATCTTTGGATGGAAGGCTGCCGCGCTGTGGGGCGCGCTGCATGCATTATCGATAATGCCCTCCATGAATGCTCTCGACGGAATCCGCGTTCTCGACCTCTCGCGCGTGCTCGCGGGCCCCTGGTGCACGCAGACGCTGGCCGACCTGGGCGCGGACGTGATCAAGATCGAGCGTCCGGGCACCGGCGACGACACGCGCACCTGGGGCCCGCCCTTCCTGAAGGGCCGCGACGGGCAGGACACGGCGGAAGCCGCGTACTACCTCGGTACGAACCGCAACAAGCGCTCGGTCACCTGCGACATCGCGCAGCCCGAAGGCCAGGCGCTCGTGCGCGAGCTGGCGAAGCACTGCGACGTGTTCGTGGAGAACTTCAAGGTCGGCGACATGGCGCGCTACGGCCTCGACTACGGCAGCATCCGCGCGATCAACCCGCGCATCGTCTACTGCAGCGTGACGGGCTTCGGCCAGACCGGTCCCTACCGCGAACGCGCCGGCTACGACTATGCGATCCAGGGCATGGGCGGGCTCATGAGCATCACCGGCGAGCGCGACGACCTCGGCGGCGGCCCGCAGAAGGTGGGCGTGGCGGTGGCCGACCTCTTCACCGGCATGTATTCGACCGTGGGCATCCTCGCGGCGCTGCGCCACGCGGAGCGGACGGGCGAAGGACAGTACCTGGACATGGCGCTGCTCGACGTGCAGACGGCGATGCTCGCGAACCTCGGCGCGAACTACCTCGTGAGCGGCAAGGTGCCGGGCCGCGCCGGCAACGCGCACCAGAACATCGTGCCCTACCAGGTGTTTGAGGTGGCGCCGGCCGAGGACGGCAGCAAGGACCACATCATCCTGGCGGTCGGCAACGACGGGCAGTTCGCGAAGTTCTGCCAGGTGGCGGGGCGGCCCGAACTGGCGAGCGATGCGCGCTTCGCGAAGAACCAGGACCGCGTGCGCAACCGCGCCGTGCTGGTGCCGATGCTCGAAGACGTGATGAAGACGCGGCGCAAGCACGAATGGCTGCCCGCGCTGGAAGCCGCCAAGGTGCCGTGCGGCGCGATCAACAACCTGGCGGAAGTGTTCGCAGACCCGCACGTGCAGTCGCGCGGCATGGTGCACCAGTGGCGGCATCCGCTCGCGGATTCGCTGAACCTGGTGGCCAGCCCGCTCAAGCTGGGAGGCACGCCGGTGCGCACGGACCTGCCGCCGCCGCTGCTGGGGCAGCACACCGAACAGGTGCTGGGCGAGGTGCTCGGATGGGATGCGGCGCGCATCGCGGCGCTGCGCGCGAAGGAGGTGATCTGATGGCGAACTTCGTCCTGGTGCATGGGGCGTGGCATGGCGGCTGGTGCTGGCGCCGCGTGGTGGAACGGCTGCAGGCGCAGGGACACCGTGCGTACGCGGTGACGCTCACGGGCGTGGGCGAACGCGCCCACCTGATGTCCTCGCTCATCACGCTGGAGACGCATATCGCCGACGTGGCGAACGTGATCGAGGCGGAGGAGCTGCAGGACGTCGTGCTGGCCGTGCATTCGTACGCGGGGATGATCGGCACGGCGATCGCCGACCGCATGACGGACCGCCTGAAGCACCTCGTGTACGTCGACGCCGTCGTGCCCAAGCCGGGCGAGAGCTGGAGCAGCACGCATGCGAGCGCCACGCGCGAGGCGCGGCTGGCGGCCGCGCAGGGCTCGCCCGACTTCAGCTTCCCGGCGCCGGACCCGGCGGTGTTCGGCCTCGCGGCCGAAGACCACGCCTGGGTGCAGCGCCGGCAGACGCCGCACCCCGGCCACACCTACCAGGCCCCGCTGCAGTTCGACCCGAGGCGCGTGGCGTCGGTGGCGCGCACCTTCGTCGATTGCGTGAAGCCGAAGTTGGGGACCATCGATTCGATCCGTCCGCGGGTGCGCGACGCCAACTTCTGGGACGGCGCCTGGATGGGCGGAGCGGGCGCTCGCATCGTGGAGCTGCAGACCGGGCACGACCCCATGGTCAGCGCGCCGGAGGACCTCACCCGGACGCTCCTGGCCTGCGTTTGAGCCGGAGCCTGCCCTGGACTTGATCCAGGGTCAGGCGGGAACCCGCGCATTGCGCGACAATCCCAGCATCATGGCGAACCCGTCCCACCCCTCCCCCGGCCGCCGGGCGCTCCTGGCCGCCGCCCTGGCAGCCACGGCCGTCCTCGCGGGCTGCGCCCGGGATGCGGCCCCCGACACCACCTTCGTGCTGCTGGACGGCTCGAAGCAGACGACGACCGACCTGAAGGGCAAGGTCGCGCTGGTCAACTTCTGGGCGACGAGCTGCACCACCTGCGTGGCGGAGATGCCCAAGATGGTGTCCACCTACGACAAGTACCACGCCAAGGGCTACGAGCACGTCGCGGTGGCGATGGCCTACGACCCTCCGAGCTACGTCGTGAACTACGCGCAGACCCGCAAGCTGCCGTTCAAGGTGGCGATCGACAACACCGGCGCGGTGGCGAAGGCCTGGGGCGAGGTGCAGCTGACGCCGACCTCGTACCTGGTGAACAAGAAGGGCGAGATCGTGAAGCGCTACGTGGGCGAGCCGAACTTCGCGGAACTGCACCAGTTGATCGAGAAGCTGCTGGCGGAGTCCTAGTCGTCATCCCCGCGAAGGCGGGGAACCAGAGAAAAAGCGGCCACTGGCCGCTTTTTGCTTTTGGGAGCCCTGGGTCCCGGCGGTCTCAACCGGTCAATGCAACATCATGGATGTTGAGAGAGAGAGGACCGGAATGACAGCAAAGAAGGATCGAGGACTCGCGCCGGAGCACGCCGCGGAAATGTGGCGTCG
>NZ_JACORT010000006.1 GCF_014297465.1 Ramlibacter cellulosilyticus
GCGAAGCGCACCCCAGCGATCGGCCCCCTCACGCCAGCCACCGCTCCCTGTGCTCCGCCACGAACGCGTCGTCCGTGAGATGCGGGTAATCGCGTTGCACCCGCGACAAGGCTTCGGCCTGGCCCGGGCTCAATCCCTCGTTCGCATCCAGGCACCACGTCCCCTGCAGGATCCCCTGACGCCGCAGGATCTCGTGGCAGCCCGCGATGCAGCCGTGGAAGTCGTGCGCCACGTCGAAGAGCGCCGCATTGCAGTCGGTGACCTGGCTGTCCAGGGCGAGCAGGTCCATGTCGGCCTGCCCGGCCTCGACCGCGGCGTGGATGCGCTCCAGCAACTGCACGGCCGCGCGGGTCCACACGCTCCAGTGCCCGAGCAGGCCGCCCTTCACGCGCACGGTGACCGGCGCGCCATCCCGCACGAAGCGGAAGGGCGCGAGCAGGTCCATCACGATGTGGTCGTCGTTGCCGGTGTAGAGCGTGACGCGCTCCTCCGCCCGCGCCGCCACCACGCCGCGGATCACGTCCAGCGTGCGATAGCGGTGGAAGGGCGCCATCTTGATGGCGACCACGTTGTCGATCGCGGCGAAGCGCTGCCAGAACGTCATCGGCAGGTGGATGCCGCCCACCGCGGGCTGCAGGTAGAAGCCCACCAGCGGGAACTCCTCCGCCACCGCTCGGCAGTGCGCGACGATTTCGTCTTCGCTCGCGCCCTTCATCGCCGCCAGGCTCAGGAGCCCCGCGTGGTAGCCGAGGCCGCGGGCGATGCGTGCTTCGCGCACGGCCTGCTCGGTGCGGCCCGCGAGGCCTGCCACCATGAACAGCGGTCGCTTGCCACCGAGCGGCTCCCACTCGCGCGCCGTCTGCATCGCGAGCTCCAGCACCGGCTGGTAGAGGCCGACGTCGCGGATCGCGAACTGGGTCGAATGCACGCCCACGGCGACGCCGCCGGCGCCCGCATCGAGGTAGTAGCGCGTCATCGCGCGCTGGCGGCGTGCATCGAGCTTGCGCTGCGCGTCCAGCGCCAGCAGGTGCGCGGGGATCGCCGCGCCGCGGCGCAGGACGGCGAGGCTGTCGCGCGGGATCTCGGACCAGTGCATCAGTACTTCCCGTCGCGGGCTTCGTAGTGCGTCGGCTTGTTGAGCGACGCGCCCCCGCGCTGCACCCAGTCCGCCGTCCAATCGAGCATGCGCGCGAGCCCCACCTGCGGCTCGCCGAAGAGGCGGAAGGCTTCGCGGCAATCGACCAGCCACGCGGTCTCCGCCTCGTAGCCGGTGAAGCGCGGCGCCTTGCCCAGGCGCAGGCTGAATTCGCACGCGAGCTCGCGGATGCTCACGCGCGGGCCGCTCAGGTTCAGCGGCGTGGTCGGCGCGGTGCAGTGCGCCAGCGAGCGCAGCGCCCAGTCGTTCGCCTCGCCCTGCCAGATGATGTTGGCGTGGCCCATGGAGAGGTCGATGGGCTCGCCGCGCAGCACCTTCTGCGCCACGTCGTGCAGCACGCCGTAGCGCATGTCGATCGCATAGGACAGGCGCAGCAGGCGGCCCGGTGTCTGGTGCAGGTGCGAGAAGTGCTCGAACAGGCGCTCGCGGGCGACGCAGGAGTTCGCGTACTCGCCGGACGGCGCCGTCGGCGGCATCGATTCGGGCGCGCCTTCGGTCTCCTTCGAGACGAAGGGGTACACGCAGGCGGTAGAGAACGCCACGATGCGCGAGCGCGCGAAGCGCTCCGCCACCAGGCCGGGTACGTAGGCGTTCATCGCCCACGTAAGCCACTCGCTGCCGGTGGAGCCGAACTTGCGGCCGGCCATGAACACGATGTTGGGCGCGTCCGGCAGGCGCGCGAGCGCTTCGCGCGATTGCAGGTCGGCGGCGATGCATTCGACGCCGGCTTGCTGCAGCTGCTCGCGCAGGCCCGGCTCGGAAAAGCGCGCGACGCCGATCACGCGGCGCCCGGGTCCGGCGCGCTTGGCCATGCGGGCGAGCGTGGGGCCCATCTTGCCGCCGACACCGAGCACCATCAGGTCGCCGTCGACACGTTCCAGCGCCTGCACCAGTTCCGGCGAAGGCCGGCTCATCAATTCCTCGAGCGCCGCCACGTCCGCGATGCGGGCAGGCAGGTCCTTGGCGGATTCCGTCATGCCGCCACTATTCACCAATTGGTGAATTAAGAAAAGATCGGGGGAACCCTTAGAACGAAGGCGGACCTCCGAACGCAAGGCAAGTCGGCTGGGTTGCGTGCAGCGCACCCCGGCATCGCGCGGATGCGCTGGGGTTCGCTGGCGCGAAACCCAGCCTACGAGCGCGGGTCAAGGCCTACGCCTTGCACCGCTCCAGCACGTAGTGGCTCATCGCCAGCGCCAGCTCGTGCTCGCCGACGAACACGCGGCCCGACAGCTCCTGCTCCAGGCGGCGCGCCTCTTCCTCGTTGTGCGAGCGCACGACGATCTCCACCTGGGGATTCAGCTGGCGCGCGTAGCCCGCCATCTGCCGCACGCCGATGGTGTCCGGGATCGCGATCACCAGCAGGCGGGCACGCGCGATGTGCGCCTGCACCAGCACCTCGGGACGGCTCGCGTCGCCGCTCACGGCCGGCACGCCTTGCGCGCGCAGCTGCTCCACGATCTCGCGGTTCTCTTCGGCCACCACGTAAGGCAGCCCCGCGGCCTTCAGCGACTCGGCCACCTTGCGGCCCACGCGGCCATAGCCCACCAGCACCACCTGACGCGACAGGTACTTGGGGTCGGTGGTCATGGGCAGCTCCGCCAGCGGGTCGTCGCGGGCCTCGAGCTGGCGCGCCAGCTGCGAGCGTGCGAGCAGCCATGCCTGGAAGGGCCGCATCGCCTTGAACACCAGCGGGTTGATCGCGATGGAGATCAGCGCGCCGGCGACGATCAGGCTGGCGCCCTCCTGCGGCAGGAGGCCCAGCGCCATGCCCAGGCTGCCGAGGATGAAGGAGAACTCGCCGATCTGCGCCAGGCTGGCGGAGACTGTCAGCGCGGTGTGCAGCGGGTAGCGCAGCAGCAGCACCAGCACGGCGGCCGCGATCGACTTGCCGAAGACGATGACGCCCACGACCGCGACCACGCGCAGCGGCTGGTCGACGAGGATGCGCGGATCGAACAGCATGCCGACGGAGACGAAGAACAGCACCGCGAAGGCGTCGCGCAGCGGCAGGGTCTCCTCCGCCGCGCGGTGGCTGAACTGCGACTCGCGCAGCACCATGCCGGCGAAGAAGGCCCCCAGCGCGAAGGACACGCCGAACACCATCGTGGCGCCGTAGGCGATGCTCACCGCGGCGGCCACCACGCACAGCGTGAACAGCTCGCGCGAGCCCACCTTCTGCACCTGCCACAGCACCCACGGGAAGAGGCGCCGGCCCACGATCAGCATCAGCGCGACGAAGAGCCCCACGGACAGCAGCGTGCGGCCCACGCTGCGCCAGATCGCCTGCGCGTCCGCGGCGCCGCCCGTCAGCACGCCCGCCAGCGGCGGCAGCAGCACCAGCACGAGCACCATCGCCAGGTCTTCCACCACCAGCCAGCCGACCGCCACGCGCCCGTTGAACGTGTCCAGGATGCCCAGGCTTTCCAGCGCGCGCAGCAGCACCACCGTGCTCGCGACCGAGAGCGCGATGCCGAACACCAGCGCACCGGCGAAGCTCCAGCCCCACAGCATGGCAACGCCCGCGCCCATCGCGGTCGCAGCCAGAATCTGCACGATCGCGCCCGGTACCGCGATGCGGCGCACGGCGAGCAGGTCGGCGAAGGAGAAGTGCAGCCCCACCCCGAACATCAGGAGCATCACGCCGATCTCCGCCAGCTGCGAGGCGATGTGCGTATCGGCGACGAAGCCGGGCGTGAACGGGCCGATGACGACGCCGGCCAGCAGGTAGCCGACGAGCGCGGGCAGCCGCAGCCGCGCGGCCACGAAGCCGAGGACGAGGGCAAGCCCCAGGCCTCCGGCGATCGTGGTGATCAGGGGGATGTTGTGCTCCATGCCCCCAATCTACTACGGCGCAGGAAGCAGAAAGGCCGCATTGCTGCGGCCTTTGCTGTCGTCGCGCTGAAGGATCAGATCTTCACCGACGCCATGAAGCTGTCGTAGTAGAACTCCGAGAAGCGGGTCCACAGCAGCTGGTCGCGCTGGAAGGCGCGCATGTCCTGGTGGATCTTCTTGAACTCGGGCGACTTGGCTTCGTGCTCGGCGAAGACTTCCATCGACGCCTTGTAGCCGGCCTGCAGCACGTCCTTCGGGAAGGGCTTCAGCTTGGTCTTGTTGGCCACCAGGCGCTTGAGCGCGACGGGGTTCACCGCGTCGTACTTGGCGGTCATGTCGCGCGCGGCGACCTGCGTCGCGGCGGAGACGATCGCCTTGTTCTCGGGCGACAGCGCGTTGAACGCCTTGCTGTTCACGAAGAACTCCAGCTCCGCGCCGCCTTCCCACCAGCCGGGGTAGTAGTAGAAGGGAGCGACCTTGGCGAAGCCCAGCTTCTCGTCGTCGTAGGGGCCGACGAACTCGGTGGCGTCCAGCGTGCCCTTCTCGAGCGCCTGGTACACCTCGCCGGCGGGCATGTTCTGCGACACCACGCCGAGCTTGTTCATCGCCTCGCCGAGCAGGCCGCCGCCCATGCGCATCTTCAGGCCCTTGAGATCGGCCGCGCTCTTGATCTCCTTGCGGTACCAGCCGCCCATCTGGGTGCCGGTGTTGCCCGCGCTGAAGCTCTTGATGTTGTACTTGCCGTAGAACTCGTCCATCAGCTTGCGGCCGTTGCCGTGCTCCATCCAGGAGTCCATCTGGCGCGCCGTCAGGCCGAAGGGCACGGCGCAGCCGAACGCGAAGATCGGGTCCTTGCCGGTGAAGTAGTAGGGCGCGGTCTGCGCCATCTCGATCGTGCCGTTCTGGATCGCGTCGACCACGCCGAACGCGGGCATCAGCTCGCCGGCGGCGTGCACGGACACTTCGAACTTGCCGCCCGAGAGTTCCTTGACCGTCTTCGAGAACATCTCGGCGGAGCCGAAGATGGTGTCGAGCGACTTCGGGAAGGAGGAAGCAAGGCGCCAGCGTACGGCGGCCTGGGCATGCACCGCGGGCGCGATGCCGGATGCGAGGACGCCGGCGATGCCGGCGCGCTTCATGAGGGAACGACGATCCATGGAGGACAGCTCCTGAAACTTGGGATGTGACAAAAAGTGGGCGCATGATGCGCCCCCATTCGGGGCAAAGCTGTCAGGAGGCTGGCACCGCCGTCGGGCGAAACCCGCAGTCCTGGTGCATGTGCTAAGCAAAAAGCCGCATTGCGTGCGGCTTTTTGCATGAGATGCGCTCTTCCGTACTACAGCTTCTGGGACTGCATGAAGCGGTCGAACGTCGCCTCGGTGAAGCGGAACCACAGGTTCTGGTCGGAGCGGAACCTGGCGTAATCCGCGTAGACCTTCTTCCAGTTCGGGTTCTTGCCCGAGAGCTCGTCGTACAGCGCCATCGACTGCTTGAACGCCGCCGTCATCAGGTCCGCGGGGAAGGGACGCAGCTTCGCGCCCTGCGCCACCAGCTGCTTCAGCGCGCCGGGATTGCGCGCGTCGTACTTGGCCTGGGTCACGACGTGCGCCTCGGCCGCGGCCGATTCGACGATCGCCTTGTTCTCCGCGGACAGGGCCGCGTACGCCTTGTTGTTGATGTAGAGGTCCAGCTGCAGGCCGCCTTCCCACCAGCCGGGGTAGTAGTAGAAGGGCGCGACCTTGTGGAAGCCGAGCTTGAGGTCGTCGTACGGGCCGATCCACTCGGCCGCGTCGATGGTGCCCTTCTCCAGCGCCTGGTAGATCTCGCCGCCGGGGATGTTCTGGGGCACGCCGCCCATGCGCTCCAGCACGCGGCCGGCGAAGCCGCCGATGCGGAACTTCAGGCCCTTGAAGTCCGCGGCGGACTTGACCTCCTTGCGCATCCAGCCGCCCATCTGCGCGCCGGTGTTGCCGCACGCGAAGTTGACCATGTTGTACTGCGCGTAGAACTCGCGCATCAGCTTCAGGCCGTTGCCCTCGAAGGTCCAGGCGCTCATCTGCCGGCTGTTCAGGCCGAAGGGGATCGCGCCGCCGATGGCGAAGGTCTCGTCCTTGCCGAAGAAGTAGTAGGGCGCCGTGTGCGCCGCCTCCACGGTGCCTTGCTGCACGCCGTCGACCACGCCGAAAGCAGGCATCAGTTCGCCGGCGGCGTGCACGGACACCTCGAACTTGCCGCTGGAGAGCGCCTTCACCTTCTGCGCGAACACTTCGGCGGCGCCGTAGATCGTGTCCAGCGACTTCGGGAAGCTGGACGCGATGCGCCAGCGGATCGCGGACTGCGCGTGCGCGGCGGGCGCGACGCCGGCGGCGAGGACGCCGGCGAGGCCGGCATGCTTGAGGGCGGAACGACGATCCATGGCAACTCCGGTGTTGGATGAGTAGTGCCTGGATCATGGTTGCCCGCCCGCGCGGCAAGCTTGCACGCGGCTGGCGGTGCGGGCTGGGGGATGTCCGTAAGAAAAAAGGGCTCCCTCCGGAGCCCTTCGCTGTCGCGGTGCGCGCCTTAGAGCTTCTGCGACTGCATGAAGCGGTCGAACGTCGCCTCCGTGAAGCGGAACCAGAGGTTCTGGTCGGCGCGGAATTTCGAGTAGTCCGCGTAGATCTTCTTCCAGTCCTCGTTCTTGGCGTTGAGCTCCTCGTACACGCCCATGGCGGTCTTGAAAGCCGCGGAAAGGATCTCGTTGGAGAAGGGGCGCAGCTTGGCGCCGGACGACACGAGCTGCTTGAGGGCGCCCGGGTTGCGCGCGTCGTAGCGGGCCTGCATCACGATGTGCGCCTCGGCGGCGGCGGACTCCACGATCGCCTTGTTCTCCGCCGACAGGGCATTGAACGCCTTGTCGTTGATGAAGAAGTCCAGCTGCGGGCCGCCTTCCCACCAGCCGGGGTAGTAGTAGTAGGGAGCGACCTTGTTGAACCCGAGCTTCAGGTCGTCGTACGGCCCCACCCATTCCGCGGCGTCGATGGTGCCCTTCTCCAGCGCCTGGTAGATCTCGCCGCCGGGGATGTTCTGCGGCACGCCGCCCATGCGCTCCAGCACGCGGCCGGCGAAGCCGCCGATGCGCATCTTCAGGCCCTTGATGTCCTTGAGCGACTTGATCTCCTTGCGGTACCAGCCGCCCATCTGCGAGCCGGTGTTGCCGCCGGGGAAGTTGATCATGTTGTACTTGGCGTAGAACTCGCGCATCAGCTTCAGGCCGTTGCCCTCGTACATCCACGCCGTCATCTGCCGGCTGTTCAGGCCGAAGGGGATCGCGCAACCCAGCGCGAACACCTCGCTCTTGCCGAAGAAGTAATAGGGCGCCGTGTGCGCCACTTCCACGGTGCCCTGCTGCACGCCATCCACCACGCCGAAGGCGGGCATCAGCTCGCCGGCGGCATGCACGGACACCTCGAACTTGCCCCCGGACATGGCCTTGACCCTGGCGGCGAACACGTCCGCGGCGCCGAAGATCGTGTCGAGCGACTTCGGGAACGAGGACGCGAGGCGCCAGCGGATGGCAGTCTGCGCATGCACTGCCGGCGCCACGCCGGCAGCCAGCACGCCCGCGATGCCGGCCTGCTTGATGAGGGAACGACGATCCATGAACTCTCCTGTCACACGTTAGGTTTGCCTTTGGACCTCGACTTCCTACTTTCGTATCGATTGCGAGGGTGGCTCATTCTAGGAATGACAGGTTATTGTCAGCCGGGGGTTTTCCCTGCCGAGCAACAGCGGCGAGCAGCATTTGCTTTTGGGACCGGCCCGAAGGGCCGCATCATCGAAGACAAGGCGCCGACAGGCGCCTTGTCTTCGCCTTAGAGTTTTTGCGTCTGCATGAACCGGTCGAAGGTCGCTTCCGTGAACCGGAACCACAGGTTCGCTTCGGCGCGGAATTTCGAGTAGTCCGCGTAGATCTTCTTCCAGTCCTCGTTCTTCGCGCCGATCTCCTCGTAGAGCGCCATGGACTCCTTGAAGGCGCGCGACATGAGGTCGTTGGAGAAGGCCCGCAGCTTGGTGCCGGCGGAGACCAGCTGCTTCAGCGCCGCGGGGTTGCGCGCGTCGTACCGGGCCTGCACGATGATGTGCGCCTCGGAAGCGGCGGATTCGACGATGGCCTTGTTCTCCGCGGAGAGCGCGTTGAACGCCTTGTCGTTGACCAGGATGTCCAGCTCCGGGCCGCCTTCCCACCAGCCGGGGTAGTAGTAGTAAGGGGCGACCTTGCTGAACCCGAGCTTCAGGTCGTCGTACGGCCCCACCCATTCGGCCGCGTCGATCGTGCCTTTCTCCAGCGCCTGGTAGATCTCGCCGCCGGGGATGTTCTGCGGCACGCCGCCCATGCGCTCGATCACCTTGCCCGCGAAGCCGCCGACGCGGAACTTCAGGCCTTTCATGTCGGCGGCGCTCTTGATCTCCTTGCGGTACCAGCCGCCCATCTGCGCGCCCGTGTTGCCGGCCGGGAAGTTGAGCATGTTGTACTTCGCGTAGAACTCGCGCATCAGCTTCAGGCCGTTGCCCTCGAACATCCACGCGGTCATCTGCCGGCTGTTGAGGCCGAAGGGGATCGCGCAGCCCAGCGCGAACACCTCGCTCTTGCCGAAGAAGTAATAGGGCGCCGTGTGCGCCACTTCCACCGTGCCCTGCTGCACGCCGTCGACGACGCCGAACGCGGGCATCAGTTCGCCGGCCGCATGCGTGGACACCTCGAACTTGCCGCCGGACATCGCCTTGACGCGCGCGGCGAAGACTTCCGCGCCGCCATAGAGCGTGTCGAGCGACTTCGGGAAGCTGGAGGCCAATCGCCATCGGATCGCCGGCTGGGCGTGGACGGCAGGCGCGATGCCGGTCGCGAGCACGCCCGCGATGCCTGCGTTGCGGATCAGGGAACGACGGTCCATGGCGGTCTCCTCAGGTGACGAGGCGACCATTCTGGATTTGACAGGTTTTTGTCAGGAACGGGTTTTCCCGGGCTTCCTGCGGTGGGGTTCGCTTCGCTCACCTTCCGCCGCTGCGCGGCGCCACCCTACGAGGACGAATGCGCCCCCTGTAGGGTGGCGCGGCGACAGCCGCGGACGGTGAGCGCAGCGAACCCCACCGACGGGCGCCCGCTCAGCCCACCACCTTCAGGCTCGGCGCCGGCCGCTCCAGGATGCCGCCGAACCGCCCCTGGATCGAAGCCTCGATCCCCGCCGCGTCCAGCCCCTGCATCGCCAGCAGCTTCGCCGGATCGCCGTGCGGCGCGTACTCGTCGCGCAGCCCGAGCTGCAGCACCGGCTTGACGACGCCGGCCGCGTTCAGCGCCTCGGTCACCGCGCTGCCCGCCCCGCCCATGATCGCGCCCTCTTCCACCGTGACGATCGCGTCGTGCGACGCGGCCAGCTGCAGCAGCAGCTCGGTGTCCAGCGGCTTGGCCCAGCGCATGTTGGCCACCGTCAGGTCCAGCTTCTCCGCCGCCTGCAGCGCCGGATACAGCAGCGTGCCGAAAGCCAGCACCGCGACGCGGCGGCCCTGGCGGCGCACCTCGCCCTTGCCGAAAGGCAGCGGCTGCAGGCCCGGTTCGACGGCGGCACCCACGCCGGCCCCGCGCGGATAGCGCACCGCCACGGGGTGGTCCTGCTGGTAGGCCGTGGTGAGCAGCTTGCGCGTCTCGTTCTCGTCGGCCGGGCAGGCGATGCTCACGTTCGGGACGCAGCGCAGGTACGCGATGTCGTACGCGCCCGCGTGCGTCGGCCCGTCGGCCCCTACCAGTCCCGCGCGGTCCAGCGCGAACACCACGGGCAGGTTCTGCAGCGCCACGTCGTGGATCAGCTGGTCGTAGGCGCGCTGCAGGAAGGTCGAATAGATCGCGACGACGGGCTTCAGCCCCTCGCAAGCGATGCCGGCCGCGAAGGTGACCGCATGCTGTTCGGCGATGCCGACGTCGTGGTAGCGCTCGGGAAAGCGCTGGTGGAACTCCACCATGCCCGAGCCCTCGCGCATCGCCGGCGTGATGCCGACCAGGCGATGGTCCTGCGCCGCCATGTCGCACAGCCACTGGCCGAACACCTGGGTGAACGTCGGCTTGGGCGGCGTGGCCGGCTTCACCAGGCCCACGGCCGGATCGAACTTGCCGGGCCCGTGGTAGGCCACGGGGTCGGCCTCGGCGAGCTTGTAGCCCTGCCCCTTCTTCGTCACGACGTGCAGGAACTGCGGGCCCTTCAGCTGGCGGATGTTCTCCAGCGTGGGGACCAGCGACTCCAGGTCGTGGCCGTCGATGGGGCCGATGTAGTTGAAGCCGAACTTCTCGAACAGCGTCGCGGGCACGACCATGCCCTTCGCGTGTTCCTCGATGCGCTTGGCCAGCTCGAAGAGCGGCGGCGCGACGTGCAGCACCTTCTTGCCCAGCTCCTTGGTGGCCGCATAGAAGCGGCCGCTCATGAGCTGCGCCAGGTAGCGGTTCAGCGCGCCCACGGGCGGGCTGATCGACATGTCGTTGTCGTTGAGGATCACCAGCAGGTCGGTGTCCAGCACGCCGCCGTTGTTCAGCGCCTCGAAGGCCATGCCCGCGCTCATCGCGCCGTCGCCGATGACGGCGATCGCCTTGCGTTGCTCGCCCTTCTGCTTCGCCGCCACGGCCATGCCGAGCGCGGCGGAGATGCTCGTGGACGAGTGCGCGGTGCCGAAGGTGTCGTACTCGCTCTCGGCGCGCTGCGGGAAGCCCGCGAGGCCCCCCAGCTGGCGCAGCGACGCCATGCGGTCGCGCCGGCCGGTGAGGATCTTGTGCGGATAGGTCTGGTGGCCCACGTCCCAGACCACGCGGTCCCAGGGCGTGTTGAAGACGTAGTGCAGCGCGATGGTCAGTTCCACCGTGCCGAGGTTGGAGCTGAGGTGGCCGCCGGTGCGCGCCACCGACTCGAGCACGTACGCCCGCAGTTCTTCCGCCAGCAGCGGCAGCTGCGTGCGCGGCAGCCGCCGCAGGTCGGCGGGGTCGTTGATCGTTTCCAGCAGCGTAGCCATGTTTTCAGTTGTCCCTGTGGACCACCATCTCCGCCAGCGCCAGCAGCGCCTGCGTGTCCGGCAAGCCCGTGGTGGCGAGCGCCGCGCGGCCCTGCTCCAGCAGTTCGCGTGCATAGCTGCGCGCGCGCTCCAGGCCCAGCAGGGACACGTAGGTGGGCTTGTCGTGCAGTGCGTCCTTGCCCGCGGTCTTGCCAAGGGTAGCGGAATCCGCGGTCACGTCGAGGATGTCGTCCACCACCTGGAACGCCAGGCCCAGCGCGCGGCCATATTCCTCGAGTCCGCGGCGCGCCAGCGCCGTGGTGTGGCCGCAGGCGGCGCCCATCGCCACGCTCGCCTGCAGCAGCGCGCCGGTCTTCAGGCGGTGCATCTGGCGCAGCTCGTCCTCGGTCAGCGACTTGCCGACGGCCGCGAGATCGATCGCCTGGCCACCCGCCATGCCCGCGTGCCCTGCGGCCTGCGCCAGCAGCCTGCAGAGCGCCGCCTGCGTGCGCTCCGGGATGCCGGCGTCCTCGGGCGCCAGGAACTCGAAGGCCAGCGCCTGCAGCGCGTCCCCCGCCAGCAACGCGGTGGCCTCGCCGAACGCGACGTGCACCGTGGGCTTGCCCCGGCGCAGCACGTCGTTGTCCATGCAGGGCATGTCGTCGTGCACCAGCGAGTACGCATGGATCAGTTCCACGGCGCAGGCCGCGCGCAGCGCCGCGTCCATGTTGCCGCGCACGGCTTCGGCCGCGCCGAGCACGAGCAGGGGCCGCAGGCGCTTGCCGCCATCGAGCACGGCGTAGCGCATCGCCTCGCCCAGCTGTGCGGGAGCTTCGGAAGGGACCCAGGCGGAGAGAGCCTGTTCCACGCGATCGAGTCGTTCGGCCGACCAGTCCTTCAGGTGAAAGCTCACTCGCTGGCCCACGGCTTCAGCACGCCCGCGTCGAGCACCTTGATCTGCTCCTCGACGGCCTGCAGCTTCTCGCGGCAGAACTTCAGCAGGTCGGCGCCGCGTTCGTAGCCCGCGAGCAGTTGCTCCAGCGGGAGCTGGCCGGACTCGATGAGTCCCGTGAGCTGCTCGAGCTCTTCCATCGCCGCTTCATAGCTGGCGGGAGGTTTGAAGGGCGGCTTGGTCATGCAATGGCGTTCAGATCAACAGTGGATTTTAGGCGAGCCCACCCCATCTGACCCCGGAGGGTAGAATCGCCCTCCCTTTCTGTCGCGCTCCCGAGCGTGGCCCTGCCCCTTCATAGGGGGAGTCTCTAGGTCAGGTGAAATGTCTGATTTAAGTCTTCAGTTACAGCAGGCCGCAAGCCAACTTCCCGTTTCCAGCTACTTCGATCCGGCACTCTTCGCGCGGGAGCAGGAGCTCATCTTCCAGCACGGGCCCCGTTACCTGGGGCACGCACTGGCCATCCCGGAGTCGGGTGACTACCACGCCCTTCCCCAGGAAGGCGAAGGGCGGGCGCTGCTGCGCTCGCGCAATGGCATCGAGCTGATCTCCAACGTCTGCCGCCACCGGCAGGCGGTGATGCTGCGCGGGCGCGGCTCCGTGAACGAGAAGCCCTCGTCGGGAGGCAACATCGTGTGCCCGCTACATCGCTGGACCTACAGCGCCGGCCATGGCGGCAAGGCGGGCACGCTGCTGGGTGCCCCGCATTTCGCGACCGATCCCTGCCTGAACCTGAACAATTACCCGGTCCAGGAGTGGAACGGGCTCGTGTTCGAGGGCGGCGCCGGCTTCGACGTGAACCGCGCACTGGCGAAGCTGGGTCCCAAGGCGGACCTGGACTTCTCCGGCTACGTGTACGACCGCACCGAGCTGCACGAGGTGGACTACAACTGGAAGACCTTCATCGAGGTCTACCTGGAGGACTACCACGTGGGCCCGTTCCACCCGGGGCTGGGCAACTTCGTGACCTGCGAAGACCTGCGCTGGGAGTTCGGCCCGCACTACTCGGTGCAGACGGTGGGCGTGGCCGGCAAGCTCGGCAAGCCCGGCTCCGACGTGTACCGCCAGTGGCACGAGCAGGTGCTGCGCTACCAGGACGGCCGCATGCCCAAGCACGGCGCGGTGTGGCTCACGCTCTACCCGAACGTGATGGTGGAGTGGTACCCGAACGTGCTGGTGGTCTCCACGCTGTTCCCGCGCGGGCCCCGGAAGACGCTCAACATGGTGGAGTTCTTCTACCCCGAGGAGATCCAGGCCTTCGAGCGCGAGTTCGTCGAAGCCCAGCAGGCCGCCTACATGGAGACCTGCGTGGAGGACGACGAGATCGCGCTGCGGATGGACGCGGGCCGCAAGGCCCTCATGGACCGCGGAGACAACGAGGTCGGCCCGTACCAGAGCCCGATGGAAGACGGCATGCAGCACTTCCACGAGTGGTACCGGGACGCGATGGGCCCGCAGACCGCGCTGCGCTGAGTGCCTTCGTTCCCTGCCGGCGTGCACAGGGGCACCGTGGTGCCCCTGGACCGGCGCAACGTCGACACCGACGCGATCTTCCCGAAGCAGTACGGGCGCTCCACCGCGAAAAGCGGCTACGGGCCCGTGCTGTTCGACAACTGGCGCTACCTCGATCCCGGTGACCTGGACAGCGACCACGCGCTGCGCCGGCCCGATCCCGGCTTCGTGCTGAACGCGCCCGCGCTGCGCGACGCGACGGTGCTGCTCGCGGGCGACAACTTCGGCTGCGGCTCCAGCCGCGAACACGCGGTCTGGGCGCTGCGCGACTACGGCTTCCGCGCGGTGGTAGCGCCCAGCTTCGGCGACATCTTCCGGCAGAACTGCGCGCTGAACGGCGTCGCGCCCATCGTGCTCGCGGGGCACGAAGTGCGCAGGCTGTTCGACCTCGCGCAAGCGGGCGTGCTGTCGGTCGCCATCGACGTGAACGAAGGCACGCTGTCCGCGGGGCCGGAACGCTTCCGCTTCGAGCTCACGCCGCGGCAACGGCTGCTGCTCACGCAGGACATCGACTGGATAGGCGCGACCCTCGCGCACCGCCAGCGCATCGGCGCCTTCGAGGCGGAGCGGCTCGCGCGCCAACCCTGGCTGGCCAGGATGTTCCCGGAGACCTGATGCAAGCCCTGTGGATGCTCGCCGCGTCGCTGTTCTTCGCGACCATGGCGGTCTGCATCAAGATCGCCTCCGCGTGGTTCAACGCCGCCGAGCTCGTGTTCTGGCGCGGCCTGATCGGCATGGTGATCATGGCGCTGTGGGCACGCTCGCGGCGCACGTCGCTGGCCACGCGCTACCCGTTCATGCACGCGTGGCGCAGCCTGGTCGGCGTGCTCTCGCTCGGCGCGTGGTTCTACGCCATCGCCGGCCTGCCGCTGGCCACCGCCATGACGCTCAACTACATGAGCAGCGTGTGGATCGCGGCCTTCCTCGTGGGCGGCGCCCTCGTCGCCTGGAACCCGCGCACCGACGGTGCCCTGCCCGCGCGCCAGGGGCCGCTGGCGCTCACGGTGCTGGCGGGCTTCGCTGGCGTCGTGCTCATGCTGCGCCCGACCATCGAACAGCACCAGGTGTTCGCCGGGCTGGTGGGCCTGCTGTCGGGGCTGCTCTCCGCCTTCGCCTACCTGCAGGTGATGGCCCTCGGCCGCATCGGCGAGCCGGAGGTGCGCACCGTCTTCTATTTCGCGGCGGGGTCGATGGTCGCGGGCGCGGCGGGCATGCTCGTCACCGGCGTGTCGCCCTGGGACTGGGGCCATGCGCTGTGGCTGCTGCCGATGGCGCTGCTCGCATCGCTGGGACAGTGGTGCATGACGCGGGCCTACAGCCACGGCCCCACCCTGCTCGTGGCCAACCTGCAGTACTCGGGCATCGTCTTCGGCGCCCTGTACAGCCTGGTGCTGTTCGGCGACCGCATCCCGCTGGTCGGCTGGATCGGCATGGGCCTGATCTGCGCCAGCGGCATCGCCGGCACGGTGCTGCGGGCCCGGGCGGCGCCGGACGCGCCGGGGGAAGAACATTGAGGGAAAAGGGGCTAGGGGCTAGGGGCTAGGGACGAGGGAACAGCCACAATGCACCCTAGCCCCTAGCCCCTAGCCCCTAGCCCCTATGTACACCACCCTCATCTCCGCCCGCCAGCTGATGGACCTGCAGGCCGCGAAGGCCCGCCTGATGGTGTTCGACTGCAGCTTCGACCTGATGGACACCACGAGCGGGGAGAAGCAGTACCTGCAGGCGCACATCCCGGGCGCCGTGTATGCGCACCTGGACACGGCGCTGAGCGACAAGGGCTCGCTGGATGCGAACGGCCAGGTCGCCCCGCACAGCGGCGCCGCCTCGGGAGGCCGGCACCCGCTGCCCCGGCGCGAGAAGTTCGCGATGTGGCTGTCCGGCGTGGGCTTCGCCAACGACATGCAGGCCGTGGTGTACGACCGCAACGGCGCCAACTACTGCGGGCGCCTGTGGTGGATGCTCAAGTGGGCCGGCCACGATGCCGTCGCCATCCTCGACGGCGGGCTGCAGGCCTGGCAGGCCGCCGGCGGCGAGGTGCGCTCGGGCACCGAGCCGTCGCACTTCCAGAGCAACTTCGAGCTGGGGCCGCCCTTGCGGCGGCTGGTGAGCACCGAGGACGTGCGCGCCGCCCTCGGGCAGCAGGCGCAGACGCTCGTCGACGCACGTGCGCCGCAACGCTACCGCGGCGAAGCGGAGCCGCTCGATCCCGTGGCGGGGCACATCCCCGGCGCGCTCAATCGCCCGTTCGCGCAGAACCTCGGGCCGGACGGCCTGTTCAAGAGCCCGCAGCAGTTGCGCACCGAGTTCGACGCGCTGCTCGCCGGCCGCGACCCGGCCGGCGTCGTGCACCAGTGCGGCAGCGGCGTGAGCGCGGTGCCGAATCTCGTGGCGATGGAAGTCGCGGGCTACGCGCCCACCGGCCTCTATGCGGGCAGCTGGAGCGAATGGACCCGCACGCCGGGCCTGCCCGTGGAGAAAGGCTGATCCTCGCGCACGCATGAAAAAAGCCGGGACGTGCCCGGCTTTTTTCATGGCGTTGCGGGAAGCTTCAGGGACGGCTGCCGACGGCCGAACCGGACGTCGTGTTGGCGCTGCCGTCGGGGACGGTCGGGCCGTTCGCGCCCGAAGCGCCCATCGCCGTGTTGCTGCCCAGCCCGCCATTGAGGCCGGTGCCTGGCTGTGCCGCCTGGCTGCGCCCGTTCGCTTCCGCGGTCCCTTGCCCCGTGGCACCCGGCACCGCGTCGCCGCCGGAAGAACCCGTGTGCGGCGCGGAACCTGCGATGCCCGAAGGCCCGCCCGGCGGGCCGTCCGGAGCGGCCGGCCGCACCACTTCGGTGGCGTTGCCGGTGCCCGGGCTCCCCGGGGCGGTCGCGTTCGTGTCCGCCTGCTTGCTGCACGCGCCCAGGGCGAGCGTGCACGCGGCGGCCAGGCTCGCGAGAGGCCAGGACGCGCGCCGCAACATCACTTGGCCGTGCCGGTCGTGCCGGTGGTGCTGCCCGTGGGGGCGCCGGTCGCGCCGGTGCTGCCGGTCGTGGAGCCCATGCTGCTGCCGGTGCCGGTGGTGCTGCCCGCCGTGGAGCCGGAGCCCATGTCGGTGCTGGTGCCCGGGGTGGTAGCGGTGCCGGCGCCCATGGAGGTGCCGCTGCCGGTGGTCGTGTCGGTGGTGGACGGGGTCGTGCCCATCGAGCCGCTGGCGGTCGTGCTGTTGGTCGTGTCGCTCGGCGTCGTCGTCGTCGACGGCAACGTGCTGGAAGTCGTGGACGAAGAGGTGGAGCTGTCGGTGGCGGCGGTGCCCGCCTCATCCTTCTTGCCGCAAGCGCTCAGCGTCAGGGCAGCCATCAGGGCCAGGGCGGCGCATTGCGCGATCGGGGACTTGATCATCAGGAACTCCTTGGTTTCGAATCGGATTGCATCGAGAGAGATGACAGCGGGTTGGCCCCGTTGCCTGCGGCTCACTTTAGTGGGCGATCTCTTCGGCCATGTCGTCTCGCACTGTCGAAGGCTGTAGGACAAGGCACGGCCGGAACGCCGCGCCTTGCAGCCTCCTCAAGCGAGCGCCGAGGCCAGCGCATCTTCGCGCAGGGCATCCGATACGGCGCGCAATTCTTCCTTGCGAATCGTGAGCGAACGTGCAAGCGACTGCAGGTCCAGGCGCGACGCGAGCGCGCGGTTGAAGACCTGCTCGCGCTCCTGCCGCACGTGCCGCGCGACGTACTCGGCGAGCACCGCGACGCGCGCGTCGTACAGCTCGTCTTCCGGCGACGTCGACAGGATCTGCGCGACGAATTCGCGCTGGCTGCCGTGCTGTTCCTCCGCCTCGTCGACGAGATCCTCGTCGTTCAGCGCATCGCGCACGGCAGGGTAGAACAGCTCTTCCTCCAGGCGTGCATGGATGGTGAGCTCCATGCAGATCTCCTCGGCCAGCGCGCGGCGTTGCAGCGCCGGCGCGCCGGTGCGCACGAGGTCGCGGTAGGACTCGAACATCGCGTGCACCGCGAGGTGGTCCGCATCCAGCAGGTCGATGGCGTCGGGAGCCTGTTTCTTGGTGGTGTGCATGGGGCGTCTCCGTCGGAATGCGTCAGCCGCGGCCGTTGCGCTCTGCCTTGGTCTTGACGAACTGTTGCATCACGGGCGCCGCGGGCGAGCCGCGATTGGCGCCCGTGGGAGCCGGTTGCAGCTCCTCCTGGCGCTCCGCGCGCGTGCGTTCCTTGCGTGCGGCCTGCGGCCGCGGGGTCTTGGGCGTGGGATTCATGGCTCTTTCTCGTCGTACCACTCTAAAGATGCACGCGCCCGGCGCTGTCAGTGCGAAGACGTCAGTCATGTAGGAAAGCCCTCCTTCAAGCCCGGCCGCGCGGGCGGCGCAAGGCACGCTCGTACGCCGCCATGAGCGGCGTGACGGAGACTCCGTGCACGACGATCGACGTGACCACCACCGACAAGGTGAGCGCCACGAGCGGATCGGCCAGGTGGCGCGGCAATCCGTGGTTCAGCGCGTACATGAGGTAGTAGAGCGAACCCACCCCGCGGATGCCGAACCATCCGATCAGCAGGCGCTGGCCGCGCGAGACCGGCGACCGCGCCAGGCCCAGCCGTACCGAGAGCGGACGGATCACGAGCAGCAGCAGCGGCACGAACCACCACGCCGCGCTTTCCCACGCGACGGCCCACAGCAGCGCGCCGATGGTGATCACCACGGCGACTTCGCCGATGCGCTCCGCCTGTTCGTTGAACGCGAGCACGGCGCGCGCCATGAACGCGGGCGCGTGGCGAGGGTCGACCGCGACCTGGTGCGCCAGGGTGCGGTCCGCATCCACCAGCGCCTCTTCCACCTTCGCGAGGCTCGCGTCGCCGCCGGACTGCCGTTGCTCGAGGCGGCGCAAGGCCACGCCGGCCGCGAACACCGCGAGGAAGCCGTACGCGTGGAGCTCCAGGGCCGTGCCGTACGCGAGTCCGATGAGTCCCAGCGCGAGGAAGTCGTCGAGGCCCACGGCCTCCTTGTGCTCGCGCCGCAGGTACAGCACGAGGCGGCCCACCGCGAGGCCCAGCACCCAGCCGCACGCCAGTCCCGCGGCGGTCGCCCACACCACGTCGACGGCGAGCCACTTCCAGCCGCCGGCGCCGAGATCGTGCAGGCCGAGGAGGCCGAGGCCCAGCATCACGAAAGGAAAGGCACTGCCGTCGTTGAGTCCGCCCTCGCCGGTGAGCGCGAAGCGCAGCTTGTCCTGGTCGCCCGGCTCGTGCAGCTGCACGTCCGACGCGAGCACGGGATCGGTGGGCGCGAGGATGGCACCGAGCAGGATGCAGGCACCGGCGGGCAGCCCGAGGAAGAAGTACGCGGCCAGCGCGATCAGCGCAATGGTGATCACCATCGACGTGAGCGCCAGCCGCACCGGCAGCAGCCAGCGCCGGTCGCGCAGGCCGGGGCTCAGCTTCAGCCCCGCCGTGAACAGCGACAGCAGCACCACCACTTCCGCGACGTGCTCCAGGATCGGTGCATGCGTGCGCGGCTGCGGTGCGACGAGATACAGCAGCAGCGGGCTGACGGCGAGGCCCACCAGCAGGTACAGCATGGCGGTCGACAGCGGCAGGCGCTTGAGCACGCTGCCGGCGAGCGCCATCAGCACGAGCAGCAGGCCGACGATGAGGGACCAGAGGGCGGTTTGCATCGCTACCGTCACCCCCGCGGAGGCGGGGGCCCAGGGCGTGGGAAGAGCTGCGCCCGCAACGCGGGCGCAGTCCGATAGCACTGGTTTCCCGCCTTCGCGGGAATGACGAGCCCCTTCTTCAGAGCCGCCCGAGCGCGGACAGCAGCGCCTTGCGCACGGTGGGGAAGCGATGCACGTCGCTGTGGCCCGCGCCGTCGACGCGCAGCAGCTGCGCCGAGCGCATCGCGCTGCACAGCTTCTCGCTGTGGTGGATCGGGATGAGCTCGTCCTTCTCGCCGTGGATCAGCATCACGGGGCCGAGCAGCTTCGCCGCATGCTCCAGCGTCTGCAGCGGGTAGCGCAGCACCTGGATCGGCACCCAGGGATACAGTTCCGCCGCCAGAGCCTTCATGCTGCTGTACGGCGACACGAGCAGGGTGAGGTCCGGCGCCCGCCCGTTGGAGCACAGGTCGGCCGCGAGCCCCGCCGCGAGGCCGGTGCCCAGCGACTGGCCGGAGATGACGACGCGCCTGCCTTCGTACATGGGCGCGAAGTGCTGCCAGACCGACAGCACGTCGGCGCGCAGCTGCTCCTCGCTCTCGATCTGGCCGCTGCTCTTGCCGAAGCCGCGGTAGTCGAACATCACGACGTCGAAGTTCGCCTGGCGGAAGGCATCCAGCTCCACGAACCACTTCTTCAGGTTGCCGGAATTGCCGTGCAGGAAGAAGAAGACGCCCCGCGGATCGGGCCGCCGCATGTGCGCGACCGACAGCCGCGCGCCGGGCACCTCGACGAAGAACTCGCGCGTGTCCGGATCGTTGCAGATCGGATCGTCCTGCGGCAGCGGATCCGGTTCGAACAGCAGGCGTTCCTGGCGGAAGTACAGCCATCCGATGGCACCGGCGTAGATCGCGCCGATGGCCAGGAGGACCGAGGCGGAGAAGATCGCGTAGACCATGTTGCCTCCTCCCCGGACCGCGCTAGCGACCGCGTTTGGCATCGGGATCGCTCGGACCGTTGCGGTCGGACAGGCCGGGGTTCGGCGCCCCCAGGCGGCCGCTGTCGCTCGCGAATTTCTCGTTCCAGGTGCCGCCGGCACCCGTCACCTTGCCGCGCGGATGGACTTCGTCGGTGCCGTCGTCGAAGTTCAGGGCACCGCCGCCCGCGGGCGGTGCGTCGTCCGCCGCGCCGTGGTCACGTTCGTTGACGCCGGAGGGGGACACGAGGTCCGGCTGGTTGTCGCTGGTGATGCCGACCTTGGCCGGCCCGTCGCCACGGTAGTCCTGCGCGGAGGGCGATTCGCTGGAGACCGGCATGCCCTTTTCTTCGCCGGCGGTGGGCCGGTCGCGACGCTGGCCGACGCCCGGCGCGTCGCCGGTGCCGCGGGCGGAGGCCTGGCCGTCGGTGGCCTGGTTCACGTCCGGCGAGGGCCGGTCGTCGTCCTTGCGCGGCATCCCGTCGCGGGATTGTTCCTGGTTGGGCATCGCGGACTCCTTTTCCTTGGTGTTTTCCATTGGCTGCCTTTCGGCAGTCCCATGGCAGGAGTGTTCGCGCCGCGCAATCGCTGACCTGTCGGTTCCGCCCGGGGTCTCGCGTAGGAGCCGGGCGCGGGGCCCGGCAGGAGGGCCTACCCTTCGCGGTAAAGCTGCCGCAGCGCGGCACGCTCGGCATCCCGCAGGCGCAGGCCCTCGCGCAGGTAGGTTTCCAGCGAACCGTAGCGCGCGTCCACTTCGTCCAGCGCGGCCTGCAGGAAAGCAGGCTGCACGCGCCACAGCACTTCCATGGCCTCGCGCGGAAGCCCGAGCCGCGACGCCTCGGGAAGCACCAGGCGGTCGTTCGTCAGCAGGTAGTCGCGCATCACTTCCTCGTCGGGCACGCCCAGCGCCTTGAGCAGGAGGGCCGCGGCGAAGCCGGTGCGGTCCTTGCCCGCGGTGCAGTGGAAGACGGTGGGTTCGTCGGAGGCGAGCAGGTGCTGGAAGAACTCCGCGAAGCGCTCCGTGTTGTGGCGCACGAAGCCGCGGTAGGTGTCCTGCATGTGGACGGCGACGAGATCGCCCGTGAGGCGCTCGCCCGCCTCGCGCATCTCGGCCAGCTTCTGCACGATGGTCGGCTCGATCGGCAGCGAGTGCACGGTGACTTGCTCGAGCCGGCAGGCGGCGCTGGTGCGCTCGTGCACGCCGCGGAAATCGAGCACGCGCGTGATGCCCAGCGCGCGGATCTGGGCGGCGTCGGCGGCGTCCAGGGCGCCGAGGTGGTCGGAGCGGTACAGCTTGCGCAGGGGCAGCCCGGGCACGGACCCCACGCCCACGCGGCGGAAGTTGGAGGAACTCGCGAAGCGCATCCCTCCATTGTCGCGGAGCCTACTTCGATCGGCTCGACTCGCTCGCGACACCCCCGCCGCCCTGGGCGTCGGCATCGCGCAGGTCGGGCGTGCCCTCGCTGGGTGCGCGCTCGTTGGCGCCGCCGTCCGGGTTGCCGGACTGCGCGCCGCTGTTGGCCTGCCCGCGGCTGCCGCGGGCGCCTTCGTTGCCGGGGCTCTTCGTGCTGGGGAGGGTGGCGGCGTCGTCGGGTCGTTGGGAATTCATGGGATCTCGTGTGCCGGAAAGAAGAATGCCTGGCGGCGCGAGCGGCCAGGCATGTAGGGAGGCCCTAGGGATCCCGGCTTGCGCCGGGATGACGTGACTCGCGCGGCTGCGCCGCGACGTCACGTCACTTGCTCGAAGCCTTGGAAGAGCGGCTGGAGCTGCCGGAACCCTTGCTGCCCGAGCTCTTGCTGGCGCTGGCGCGGCCGCTGGAAGAACGGCTGGAGGCGCTGGCCTTGCCGCCCTTGCTCGCGCTCGACTTGCTCGGCGACGAGGAGGACTTGGAGGAAGAAGAAGAACTGCGCGATGCCATAGCTTGCTCCTTTGGATGCATGAACGGCCGCTTGTTCCTGCTTGCGGCCACCCGCTCAATCTAGGCAGACCAATCACGGAGCCTGTCGGTTCACCCTGCGGCTCCGCGTAGGAATCGCCCTGCCCCTGGCGATCCATCGCTTGGCGGATGGAGGCACCCGCGTCAAGAGCGGCACTGTAGGCCGCACGTTGGCAGTGTTTGTAGGCCGTGCACCGCGCGAGGCGTAGGACGTGCTCGCTTCCGCGGCGCACGCGGGAACTTCAGCGCCAGGCCGCGCGCGCCCGCGCGCGCACCTGCATCACCGGCGCCTGCGGCTGCGCGTGCGCGCCGGCGTGCGCCGCGTCGGCCTGCGGCCAGGCCAGCTGCTCGAAGTGCGCCAGCATCGCCTCGGTGATGAAGCGCGTGCGCCCCGCGTACACGTGGCGGTCGCCGCCGCCCGCCTGCTGCGAGACGTAGAAGCGCTGCGGCACGAGCAGGTGCAGGTGCTCCTTCGCGCGCGTCATCGCGACGTAGAGCAGGCGGCGCTCCTCCTCCAGTTCCTCCGTCGTGCCCGTGGCCATGTCGCTCGGGATGCAGCCATCCACCACGTTGAGCACGTGCACGGCCTTCCACTCCTGGCCCTTCGCGCTGTGGATCGTCGAGAGGATCAGGTAGTCCTCGTCGCGCAGCGGCGGCCCGCTCTGGTCGCTGGTCACCTCCGGCGGGTCCAGCGTGAGCTCGGTGAGGAAGCGTTCGCGGCTCGCGTAGCCGGCGGCCAGGCGCGCGAGCTGCTCCACGTCGAGCTTCCGGACCTGCGCGTCGTCGTGCATGCGCTCCAGCATCGGCAGGTACCAGGTCTTGGCCAGCTCCATGTCCGCGGGCCAGGCGAGCCCGGGCTCTTGCAGTTGCGCGAGCAGCGCGGCGAGCCGCGTCCACTCCGCCTTCGCCGCGGCCGGCGGCTCGAAGGCCTGCAGGGCCTGGTGCGGGTCGCTCGCTTCCGCCATCGCATCGAGCAGGCGCGTCGCCGTCGCCGCGCCTATGCCCGGCACGAGCTGCGCCACGCGGAAGCCCGCCATGCGACCGCGCGGGTTGTGCGCGAAGCGCAGCACGGCCATCACGTCCTTGATGTGCGCCGCCTCCAGGAACTTGAGCCCGCCGAACTTCACGAAGGGGATGTTGCGCCGGGCGAGTTCGAGTTCGAGGGCGGCGCTGTGGTGGCTGGCGCGGAACAGCACCGACTGCGCCTTCAGCGTGCTGCCCGCCTCGCGCTGCCGCAGCACCTGGTCGGCCACCCAGCGGGCCTGCTGGGCCTCGTCGGGCACCAGCACCAGCTGCGCGCGGTTGCTCGAGGCCTTGTCGGTGAACAGGTCCTTGGCGTGGCGTTCGCGCGCGGCGGCGATCACGGCATTGCTCGCGTCCAGGATGGGCTGCGTGCTGCGGTAGTTGCGCTCCAGCGTGACGATGCGCGCCTCCTGCGTGAACTGGCGCGGGAAGTCGAGGATGTTGCGCACCGTGGCGCCGCGGAAGGCGTAGATGCTCTGCGCGTCGTCGCCCACGACGGTGACGCCCTGCCCCGTGGGCTTCATCGCGAGCAGGATCTCGGCCTGCAGCCGGTTGGTGTCCTGGTATTCGTCGACGAGCAGGTGGTCGAAGCGGGCGCCGATCTCCTCGGCGAGGGTCGGCTCGGCCACCATGTCGGCCCAGAAGGCGAGCAGGTCGTCGTAGTCCAGCACGTTCTGCTGCTGCTTGGCCTCCACGTAGGCGCCGAACAGCTTCTTCAGCTCGTCCTCCCACTGCGTGCACCAGGGGTAGACGGACTGCAGCACGAGGTGCAGCGGCTCGCGCGTGTTCATCACGCGCGAATAGATGCCCAGGCAGGTGCCCTTGAGCGGGAAGCGCTTCTTCGTGTCGGAGAAGCCGATCTCGTGCCGCACCATCCCGATCAGGTCCTCGGCGTCGCCGCGGTCGTGGATGGTGAAGTTCTCCTCCAGGCCGATGCGCGGCGCGTATTCGCGCAGCAGGCGCGCGCCGATCGCATGGAAGGTGCCGCTCCACGGCAGGTTGGGCATCTGCTGCGTGCCGGCGAGCCCCAGCGCCTTCTGCAGCACGCTGCCCGCGCGGCGCTCCATCTCCTGCGCGGCGCGGCGGCTGAAGGTGAGCAGCATCATGCGCTGGGGGTCGGCGCCGTGGCGGATCAGGTTCGCGACGCGGTGCGCAAGCGTGTTGGTCTTGCCGGAGCCCGCGCCCGCGATGACGAGCAGCGGCCGGGTGTCGCCCGCGGTCTCGCCCGTGCCGTGGGTCGCGGCTTCGCGCTGCTGCGGGTTCAGGGATTCGAGCGGATCGGGGTACTGCATGGTCCTGGTTGCTGGGGTGCGCTTCGCGCAACCCAGCCTACTGACCCTGTATATTAATCCAGTGATCGCCAACATCCTCGTCGGCTCGGCGTCCTGGACCGACAAGACGCTCATTGCCTGCGGCCGCTTCTATCCGCCCGGGTGCAGGACCGCGGAACAGCGTCTGCGCTTCTACGCGCAGCAGTTCCCGCTGGTGGAGGTCGACTCGAGCTACTACGCGATGCCGCTGCCGCAGACCGCGCAGCTCTGGGCCGACCGCACGCCCGCGGGCTTCACCTTCAACGTGAAGGCCTTCCGCCTGCTCACGGGACACCAGGCCCTGCCCACCGCACTGGATCGCGACCTGCAGAAGGCGCTCGGCCCGGACGTGCCCCGCACGCTGTACTACGAGAAGCTGCCCGGCGAGATCCGCGACGAGCTCTGGCGCCGGTTTCGCGGCGCGCTCGCGCCGCTGCAGGTGGCCGGCAAGCTGGGCGCCGTGCACTTCCAGTTCGCGCCCTGGATGCTGCGCAACCGCGCGAGCATGGCGCACGTGGAGCACTGCGTGGAGAAGATGGAGGGCCATCTCGTCGCGGCGGAGTTCCGGCACCAGACCTGGTTCTTCGGCGAACACCTCGAAGCCACCCTGGACTGGGAGCGCGGCCTCGGCCTCGTGCACACGGTGGTCGACTCGCCCCAGGGCTTCGCGAACTGCGTGCCCTGCGTGTGGGACGTCACCAACCCGCGGCTCGCGATCGTGCGCCTGCACGGGCGCAACAGGGACACCTGGAACAAGAAGGGCCTCGCCGCGTCGTCGGCGCGCTTCGACTACCAGTACAACGCGGACGAACTCGCCGCGATGGTGCCGGAGATCGAGCACCTGGCGGAGCAGGCCCGGCAGGTGCACGTGATCTTCAACACCAACCACGAGGACCAGGGCCAGGTGGGCGCGCGGATGATGCGCGAGCTGCTGCGGGTAAAAGCGCGGTAAAGGGATGTACAGCGGCGGAGGCGCCGGCTGCAGCGGCTAGACTTGCCGCAACCGATTCCCGATGGAGTACGAAAGAATGAACAAGCGTGTCCGCCTCGGCCTGCTGGCCACGGGCCTGGTGCTCGCGATGGCCGCCCAGGCGCAGACGAAGCCGGCTGCCGCCGCCGCGCCCGCGCCGGCAGCGGCACCGGCCGCGGCGGCCAATGGCGTGATCAGCAACCCCGAATTCGAGAAGGCCGGCCAGAACGCCGCGCACGGGTGGCTGCTGCTGCTGGATCGCAAGGACTGGGGCACGGCGTGGGACGCATCGAGCGGGGTGTTCCGCCAGAACGTGCCGCTGGGCACGTGGATGGACAACGTCCCCAGGGTGCGCGAGCCCTACGGGGCGCTCGTGGAGCGCACGCCCGGCATCGCGGTCTACAAGAAGACGCTCCCCGGCCGCCCGGAAGGCGACTACGTGACGGTGGTGTTCGTCACGAAGTTCGCGAACAGGGAAGTCGAGGAGACGGTCACGACCGTGCGCGAGAGCGACGGCCGCTGGCGCGTCACGGGCTACAGCCCGAAATGACATTGCACGCGGCGCGCCGCGCCGCGGGAGCAATGTCATCCTGGCGGAAGCCAGGATCCATCGTCATTCACACCGCGCGCTGCCCGCGCAGCGATGCGCTCGGCAGTGCCTTGCCCGCCTTCGCGTAGTGGAAGCGCAGCGTGGGCAGCTGCCGGTCGATCCAGGCCTTGAGCACCGGGTCCTCGGCCTGGGCGCCCACCTTCTCGTAGTTGGCGATGTCGGCCTGGTACGAGCGCAGCACGACCTCGTCGACGTAGAGCCGGTCGAACTTGGCACCCGTGAGCTTGGCGAGCTGCTTGAGCACCTTGCCGTGCTCGTTGGTCGGCATCGGCGGTGCCATGCCGCGCACGTGCAGCAGGCGCAGCAACTCGGGCTGCGCCGTCTGCTGCCGCGCGAGCAGCGTGCGGGCGAGGTCCTTCACCGCCGGGTTGTTCGTGCGCGCCTCCGCGAGCTGCGAAGCCTCCGACTGGAAGCGCAGGTTGGCGGCGGAGATCTGCAGGAAGCGGCGTTCGAGCCGCTGCGCGGGCGGCAGCGGTTTCGCTTCCGCGGCGGCGGCCGCGGCATAGCTGCCGGGCGCGGCGGTGGCAAAAGCAGGCCACGCGGCCAGCACGGCCGTGGCAGACAAGACGAGCGTCGTCCAGCGCATCCCGCAACTCCTGTTCACGCCCCGCCTCGCCCCATCGCTATTTCCTGTTGGCGCCCATTGTCGCGGCATTCTTGCCCGACTGCGGCAATTTCTCTGCAGCAGCGAGGTGCTCCCGCAGGACCGGCAGGGTCTTGTCGACGAAGGCCTTGAGCTCCGGGTCCTTCACGTCCTTGCTCGCCTTGGCGAACAGCTTGATGTCCTTCTCGTGCGCCTTGATGCCGACGTCGCGCACGAAGGCGCGGTCGAACTCCTCGCCGTTCTGCTTCTTGCCCAGCTTCTCGATATCGCGTCGCAGCGCGCGCTTGGGCGCGGCCGGCAGCTCGATGCCGCGGCCGTTGGCGATCTTCACGAGCTCGTTGTTGGCGGCCGTGTGGTGGTCCACGAGCATGCTCGCGAAGCTCTTCACCGCCGGGTCGGTCGCCTTGCTCGCGGCGAGCTGCGACACCTGCACCTCGAACATGCCGCTGTTGGCGGCCTCTTCGATGAACTTGCGGTCGGCGCGCGCCACGTCCTGCTTCTTCTCGGGCGTGTTGCGCGTGCCGGTGCCGGCCTGCGCGGCCGGCGAGGACTGGCCGCCGGTGACGGAACTGCCCGCGCCCGTGGTCTGGGCCTGGCCGGTGCTCCAGGACAGGGCGAGGCCGAGGAAGGCCGGCAGGAGCGCGGCGCGTGCCTGTGCGAGGCGTGATTTCATGAGGATCTCCCTTGTGCTTTGGTCTCGAGGAAAAAAAAGGCGGCGCCGCTCGCACGGCGCCGCATGAACTTCAATGGCTTACTTCTTCGTGCTGCTGCCCGAACTGCTGCTGCCGGTGCTGGACCCCGCCGTGCCGCTGCTGCTCCCCGTGGAGCCGCTGCTGCCCGAACCGACGTTCGATGGATTGGCCGTGCCGCCGCTCATGGAGGTGCCCGCGCTGCCCATGCCGCTGGAGCCCTGCAGGCTGCTCGAGCCGCTCTGGCCCGTGCTGCCGTAGCTGCCCGAGCTGCCGGAGCCGCTGGAGCTGCCCATCCCGCTGGTGCCGCTGGTGCCGCCGGAGCCGCCCATGCCGCTGGTGCCCGATCCGCTCACGCCGCCCGTGCCGCCCTGGCCGTACGACGAACCGGAAGAGCCCGAGCCGCCGGAGCCCATCGAACCGGACATGTCGTTCTGCCCCTGGCCGCCGCTGCGGCTGTTGCGCCAGCTGGTGAATTCGTCGCTGAACTTGCGATAGCGTTCCTGCCGCCACGACTGGTAGTCGTTGTCGAGGTTGCGGATCTGCTCCTCGCGCCACTGGTGGTACTCGGGGTCGTGGTGCCCCTGGCCGTGCCCGCCGGTGTGCGAGCGCGTGCCGGTGCCGCCGCCCTGACTCCAGCCCGAACCCTGGCTGCCGTAACCGCCGCCGCCCTGGCCCCAGTCGCTCTGGCCGTAGCCCGCGCCGCTGCCGCCGTAGCTGCCGCCCTGGCTCTGGCTGCCGCCGTAGCCGGTCTGGCCGTAGCTGCCCATGCCGCCACCGCCGAAGTTGCCCTGGCTGCTGCCGTAGCCGCCGCCCTGCCCGCCGCCGTAGCCCTGGCTGCCGCCCCAGCTGCCTTGCGAGCCGCCCTGGCTGCCGTAGCCCTGGCCGCCGCCGTAGCTGCCCTGGCCCATGCTGCCCATGCCGCCGCCGTAGCTGCCGTAGCCTTGCGAACCGTGCGATCCCTGCGAGCCCTGGCCCTGGCCGTAGCCCTGGCTGCCTTGCCCGCCCTGGTACCCCTGGGTGCTGCCGTAGCCGCCGCCGCTCTGGCCATAGCCGCCGCCACCGTAGTGGCCGCCGCCGCCCTGCCCGTACGTGCCGCCACCCATCTGGCCGTAGGTGCTGTTGCTGCCGACGCCGCTGCTGCCCATCTGGCCGTAGCTGCTGCCGCCCATGCCGCTGCCCTGCCCGTAGCTGCCGTGCATGCCGCCGCCCTGGCCGCCGCCCCAGCTGCCTTGCTGGCCGCCGTAACGGTCCCAGTCGCTCTGGCCGGCCTGGCCGCCCCAGCTGCCCTGGCCGCCCTGGCTGCCGTAGCCGCCGCCACCCTGGCCGCCGTAACCGCCGCCGCCCTGGCCATAGCTGCTGCCACCCTGGCCGTAACCGCCACCGCCCTGGCCGTAGCTGCTGCCGCCGGACTCGCGGCCCCAGGTGCCCTGGCCCTGGCTGCCGCCGCCGTACTCGGAACCGGACGAGCCGCGGCCGTAGCCATGGCCTTCGCCACCGTAGCCGCCATAGCCCGAGGATTGCTGCGAGCCGAACTCCGACCCGGAGCGGCCGTAGCCGCCCTGCGAACCCTGGGAGCCTTGGGAACCCTGCGAGGCTTGCGACCCTTGCGAGCCCTGCAACCCGCCGTAGCCGCCACCCTGGCCACCCCAGCTGCCGCGCGACTCGCTGCCGCCGTATCCCTGGCCGCGCTCCTGCTGCTGGTCGCCGCCACTTCCCCAGCGGCCCTGCCGGTCGCGGTCTTCGTAATCACGAGACGCCATGTCTTTCACTCCTTGTGGATGTAGCGCGATGCGCGACGAACATGTTCGCGATCGGCGCACTCAGCGTAGGACGGGCGTCGGGTTGACCCTGTCGGACAACATCCGCTGGCATGTAGGACTGCTGTTCCATCCGGAAACGAAACCTCTCCGCGTTCACATGCCGTTTGCATGCGCGTATCCGCGCGTTCACATGGCGCGGCCACCATGCCCCCATGAGACAGGAGACACACATGAGAAAGACGTCGTGGATGACCTTGGCCGGTGCGGCCGCGCTGATGGTCGCGTTCGCCGCTCCGGCGCATGCGGGTGCCTCGGTGCACGTGCAGATCGGCACGCCCTACTACCCGGCGTACTCGCAGCCGGGCTACGTGGTCACGGGCCCGCAGTACTACCAGGCGCCGCGGCCTTACCACTACGGCCACGGCTACCAGCGTTCCCATCGTCGCGACCAGGACCGCGACGGCATCCCGAACCGCTGGGACCGCGACCGCGACGGGGACGGCGTGCCGAACCGCTGGGACCGCCGGCCGACGAACCCCTATCGTCGCTGACGAGCCACGGTGCTGGGGTTCGCTGCGCGCAACCCAGCCTACGGTCCCCGCGCGTAGGCTGGGTTGCGCGCAGCGCACCCCAGCACGTTCAATCGTGGTGCGCGACCGCGCTCACGACGACGACGAGGACGATGCCTACCAGCAGCCAGGCGACTTGCGCAAGCGTCTCGCGCGCGCCGAGGCGCTTCTGCAGTTGCGGAATCAGGTCCGCGAGCGCGACGTAGATGAAGCTGCTGCTCGCCACGACCAGGAAGAAGGGCAGGTAGGCCACCAGCTGGTCCACCAGCCACCAGCCCACCAGCCCGCCCAGGGGCGTGATGGCCCCTGCGAGCGTGAGCTTGACCAGCGCCGCGCGCCGGCTGCCGCTGCTCTGGCGCAGCACCGCGAGGTCGCCGATGTGGTGCGGCACCTCGTGCGCGAGCACCGCGATGGCCGCCACCGCGCCGAGCTTCGGGCTCGCCGCGAACGCCGATGCGATGAGGATGCCGTCGCCGAAGCAGTGCACGCTGTCGCCCGCCAGCACGGCCCAGCCGCCCGAGCGCACCTCGCCGTGCCCGTGCGCATGCCCGTGGCCCTCCGCATGGTGGTGCTTGTGCACGTGCGCGTGGTCGCCTTCGGCGCCGTGGTGGTGCTCGTGGCCGTGGTGCCAGAGCTCCGCCTTGTCCAGCAGGAAGAAGAACACCAGGCCCACGAGCAGCGTGGCGAACAGGGCGTGCGCCTCGCGGCCGCTTTCCATCGCCTCGGGCAGCAGGTGCATGAACGCGGTGGACAGCAGCGCGCCCGCCGCGAGGCTCAGGAGGTGCTGCTCCGGCAGGCCGCGGCCGGCCACGCCCGTGCCGGCGTCCTGCCAGCCGAGGCGCATGAGGGCGGCGGCGAGCCACACGCTGCCGATGCCAGCCGCGAAGGTGGCGAGGAGGATGGTGATCAGGGTCACGGACGGACGGCCGCCCCGCGGCGGCCGGATGCTGGTGTCGTTGTTCTTTCTCTCAGGCGACGCCGTGCGCGGCGAACCACGCGAGTGCGCGCTTCCAGCCGTCATCCGCGGGCCCCTGCCGGTAGCTGGGGCGGTAGTCCGCGTGGAAGGCATGCGGCGCGTCCGGGTACACCACGAACTGCGAGGCCCGCGCGGCGGGCGAACCCTGCGCCAGGCCCGCCTTCATCTTATCAACCGTGTCCAGGGGAATGCCCGCGTCGTCGCCGCCGTACAGCCCGAGCACGGGGGCCTTGAGGCTGCCCGCGAGGTCGATGGGGTTGCGGGGCAGCAGCGCGTTGGGCGTTCCGACCAGCCGGCCGTACCAGGCCACGCCGGCCTTCACCGGCGCGTGCGCGGCATACAGCCAGGTGATGCGCCCGCCCCAGCAGAAACCGGTGATGCCGGCCTTGCCCGCGTCGCCGCCGTTCGCCGCCGCCCACTTCAGCGCGCCGTCGAGGTCGGCCATCACCTGCGCGTCGGGCGTCTTCGAGACGATCTCCGCCTGCAGCTTCGCGATCTCGCCGTAGCTGCCGGGGTCGCCCTGGCGCGCGAAGAGCTCCGGCGCGATGGCGAGGTAGCCCGCGCGCGCGAAGCGGCGCGCGGTGTCGGCGATGTATTCGTGCACGCCGAAGATCTCGTGGATGACGAGCACCACGGGCAGGCCGGTGCGGCCCGCGGGCGCGGCGCGGTAGGCGGGGACCTGGAAGCCGTTGACCTCGTAGGTGATCTCGCCTGCGACCAGGCCGTCCGCCGGCGTGCGGATCGCCGTCTGCGCCATGAGCGGCCCGGCCGCCGCGGCGTAGCCTGCGCCGAGCGCGGCCTTCAGGGCGGTGCGGCGGGTCGCGCCCTGCTCCGTGACGGAACCGGGCACCAGGGCGTGCAGGTCGTTCTCGAGGTCGTGTCGCGGCATGGGAAGTGCGTGCAGTAACGAAAGCGCGGAGTCTACGGGCTTGGCGCAGACTACGCCTTTTTCGTCCCAGGAGAATCCATGCCCACCATCCGCGTCGAACTGTTCGAGGGCCGCACCCCCGAGCAGAAGAAGGCCCTCGTGCAGGCGCTCACCCAGGCCTGCGTCGAGACCATCGGCAGCAAGGCCGAATCCGTCGACATCCTGCTGTTCGACATCGCACCGTCGAACTGGGCGACCGGCGGCGAGCTGTGGTCCGAGAAGAAGAAGGGATGACGGCGATGCGACGCGCCTTCCTTCCCGCCTGCGCGCTGCTGCTCGCGGCCTGCGCGCAACAACCGCCCGCCGCGCCGCCCGCGTCACCCCCGCCCCCGCCCGCTTCGGCCTGCAATGCCGACGCCGCGCAGTACGCCGTGGGCCGTCCGCAGACCGCGCCGCTGGTGGAGGAAATCCGCCAGCGCACCGGCGCCCACATCGCGCGCATCCTGCGGCCGAACCAGGTGGTGACGATGGAGTTCAACGCGGAGCGCGTGAACGTGGTGGTGGATGCGGAGAACAGGATCACCGCGGTCCGCTGCGGGTGATCGTCATCCCCGCGGAGGCGGGGACCCAGGGCTTGGAAGGCTCGCCGCGCGCGGCGAGTTCCCGGGAGCCCTGGGTTCCCGCCTTCGCGGGAATGACGGAGCGTCAGGCCGGAAGGCCCGGCAGCAGCTTGTCCAGCGTGATCGGAAACTCCCGCACCCGCACGCCGCACGCGTTGTAGATCGCGTTCGCCACGGCGCCGGCGGCGCCGCTGATGCCCAGTTCGCCGAGACCCTTGATCTTCAGCGGGTTGGCCTTGTCGTCCACCTCCGGCAGCAGCACCACGTCGATCGCCGGGATGTCCGCGTGCACGGGCACGTGGTATTCCGCGATGTCGTGGTTGGCGAAGCAGCCGTGGCGCGCGTCGAGCGCGGCTTCCTCGTGCAAGGCGGTGCCGACGCCCCAGATCATCCCGCCCAGGAGCTGCGAGCGCGCGGTCTTGGCATTGAGGATGCGGCCCGCGGCGAAGACGCCCAGCAGGCGGCGCACGCGCACTTCGCCGCTTTCCGTGTCGACCGCGACCTCGGCGAAGAAGGCGCCGTAGGCCATCTGCCGGTACTGCTTCTCCATGGTGCCGGGCGCGATCTCGCCTTCCGCCTCGATGCCGTCAGGGCCGGCGAGCTTCGCGAGCGCCGCGCCCTTGCCGCCGCCCCGCACGTGGCCGTCCGCGAACTCCGCTTCGTCGGGGGCGATGCCGGCGGACTGCGCCAGCTTGCGGCGCAACTCCTCGCAGGCCACGTACAGCGCGGAACCGGCACTCGCCGCGCCGAACGAACCGCCCGACCCCGCGGTCGGCGGGAAGTCGCTGTCGCCCAGCTCCATGCGGACGTTCTCCACCGGCAGGCCCAGCATCTCCGCGGCGATCTGCGTGAACACCGTGTAGCTGCCGGTGCCGATGTCGGTCATCGACATGCGCGCCACCAGCACGCCGTCGCCCCCGAGCTTCACCTTGCATTTCGACGGCTGCAGCTTGTTGGAACGCGAGGCCGAAGCCATGCCCATGCCGACCAGGAAGCGGCCCTCGCGCACCATCGCGGGCTGCGCCCGGCGCTGGTCCCACCCGAAGCGGCGCGCGCCTTCCTCGAGGCAGGCGACGAGCTGCCGGCTCGAATACGGCACGTGCTTCTCCGGGTCCTCGGAGGGCTCGTTGGCGATGCGCAACTGCACCGGGTCCATGCCCAGCTTCTCCGCAAGTTCGTCCATCGCGCATTCCAGCACCGGCATGCCGACCGCTTCGCCGGGTGAACGGCAGGAATCGGCGACGGGCAGGTCCAGCTTCACGCGCCGCTGGCGCGTCATGCGGTGCGGCGCGGCGTACAGCGAACGCGTGGACGTGCACACCGGCTCCAGGTAGTCGTCGAGCCGCGCCGAATGGCACCAGGCTTCGTGACCGATCGCGAGCAGCCTGCCGTCGCGCCCGGCGCCGAGGCGCACGCGCTGCACCGTGTCGGGCCGGTGGCTGGTGAGGTGGAACATCTGCTGGCGCGTGAGCGCGGTCTTCACCGGACGCTGCAGCGCCTTGGCCGCGAGCACCGCGAGGATCACGTCGGCCCACACCGGCAGCTTGCCGCCGAAGCCGCCGCCGATGAACCGGCTGACGATGCGCACCTTCTCCTCGGGCATCTTCAACGTGTTCGCCACCCGCTTCTGCGCGCTCTCGAGCATCTGCGTAGAGCAGTGCACGACGACGCGGTCGCCCTCCCACCACGCGAGTGCCGCATGCGGCTCCATCTGCGCGTGGATGTGGACCGGCGTCGCGTACTCCACGTCGACCTGCACGTCGGCCGCGGCGAAGCCGGTGTCGAAATCGCCTTCCTCGCTGTCCGCCTGCTTACCTTCTTCCTCCGGCGGCTTCTCCGCGAGGTCCAGGTGCTCCTTCATCCGGAACTGGCCGGGCATCGCTTCGTACTGCGCCTGCACGAGGAAGCCGGCGGCACGCGCCTGCTCGAAAGTCCCGGCGACGACGAAGGCCACGGGCTGGCCGTAGTGCGGGATGACGGCATCGCCCAGCACCGGATGCGGGCGGTTGAAGCGCTCGCTTTCCTCCAGGCTGAAGGCCGCCTGCTCCGGCGCATTGAGGTGCGTCATGACGTGGACGACGCCGGGCGCGCGCTCCGCCTCGGTCGTGGAGATCGACACCAGCCGGCCGCAGCCGATGGGCGCCTCGACGATGAAGCCGTAGAGGGGACGTTCCGGCGCTTCCTGCACCTCGTACGCATACGGCGCCGTGCCGCACACTTTCTGCGGCCCGTCGACGCGGTCCAGGTCGCGGCCGATCAGGCCCTGGCGGTTGGCGTCCAGCGCATTCGGCGGCGCGGGTTGGTTCATCTCCATCGCGTTCCCCTCACGCTGCCGCTTCGGCCAGCACGCCCGCGAGCACGCGGCGCGCCAGCGGGATCTTGAAGTCGTTGTCGCCCTGGCCGCGCGCCCCCTGCAGCGCGGCGTCCGCGGCGTCGCGCGCGCCTTCGTCGACCTTGCGGTTCGCCAGCGCCTGCTCCGCGGCGTCCACGCGCCAGGGCTTGTGCGCCAGGCCGCCGAAGGCGACGCGGCCGCTGCGGACCACGCCGCCGGCCGATTCCACGATGGCCGCGACCGACACCAGCGCGAAGGCATAGGACGCGCGGTCCCGCACCTTGCGGTACACCTGTTTACCGGGTGGCGGCGGTGGCAACACCACCGAGGTGATCAGCTCGCCGTGCGCGAGGTTGGTGTCGACCTGCGGCGTGTCGCCGGGCAGGCGGTGGAAGTCGGCGATCGGGATCACGCGCCGGCCGCCCTGCCCGTCGACGGTCTCCACCTGCGCGTCGAGCACGCGCATGGCGACCGCCATGTCGGAGGGATGCGTGGCGATGCAGTGCTCGCTGGTGCCCAGCACCGCATGGTTGCGCGTGAAGCCGCCGATGGCCGAACACCCCGAGCCCGGCGTGCGCTTGTTGCACGGCTTGCTCGGGTCGTAGAAGTAGTAGCAGCGCGTGCGCTGCAGCAGGTTGCCGCCGGTGGTGGCCTTGTTGCGCAACTGGCCCGACGCGCCGGCCAGCAGCGCGCGGCTCAGCACGGGGTAGCGATCTCGCACGCGCGCGTCGGCGGCGAGGTCGCTGTTGCGCACCAGCGTGCCGATGCGCAGCCCGCCTTCGGGCGTGTCCTCGATGCGGTCGAGGCCGAGGCGGTTGACGTCGACGAGGTGCAGCGGCGTCTCGACCTGGATCTTCATCAGGTCCAGCAGGTTGGTGCCGCCGGCGATGAACTTCGCCTCGGGCTTCTGCGCCACCGCCTGCGCCGCGGCTTCGACGCTGCTCGCGCGTTCGTAGGTGAAGGGCTTCATGGCGCCTCCCCCACTTCGCGGATCGCGTCGACGATGTTCGGGTACGCGCTGCAGCGGCACAGGTTGCCGCTCATGCGCTCGCGGATCTCTTCCTCGCTCAGGAGCGGCTGCTGCTGCAGGTCCGCGGTGACGTGGCTCGGCATGCCGGCGCGCAGCTCCTGCAGCATGCCCGCGGCGGAGCAGATCTGCCCCGGCGTGCAGTAGCCGCACTGGAACCCGTCGTGCTTGACGAAGGCGCGCTGCAGCGGGTGCAGGCTGGCCGGTTCGCCCAGGCCTTCGATGGTGGTGACTTCCTCGCCGTCGTGCATGACGGCGAGGCTCAGGCAACTGTTGATGCGGCGGCCTTCCACCAGCACCGTGCAGGCGCCGCACTGGCCGTGGTCGCAGCCCTTCTTGGTGCCGGTGAGGTGGAGGTGCTCGCGCAAGGCGTCGAGCAGCGACGTGCGCGTATCGAGCTGCAGCTCACAGGCCTTGCCGTTGACGGTGAGGCCGACCGGCAAGGACTGCTGCGCCGGTGCGGGGAGCAGCGCAGGTGCTCCCGTCGCGTCCCCTGCATCGGGGCGTTCTTTCTCTGCCATGGACTCTCCCTGTGGGACGGGACAGTCTAGGCAGCCGTGGTGTGACAGCTGCGGCGAAATGGCGCGCGGGGGTGTGGGTCGCGGCTTACGCCGTGCTGGGGTGCGCTCCGCGCAACCCAGCCTACGGGGCCGGCGGTTCGTAGGCTGGGTTGCGCGGAGCGCACCCCAGCACCCCGCCCCCCTCCATCAATGCGCCTCTTCCCAGTTCGCCCCCACCCCGAACTCCGCCAGCAACGGCACCCGCAGTTCCGCCACGCCCGCCATGATCCGCGGGATCTCCACGCGCGCCCACTCCACCTCGTCTTCGGGAATCTCGAACACGAGTTCGTCGTGCACCTGCATGATCATCTTCGTGCGCCGGTTCTCGCTCTCCAGGCGCTGCTGCACCTGGACCATCGACAGCTTGATCAGGTCCGCCGCCGTGCCTTGCATGGGCGCGTTGATGGCCTGCCGCTCGGCGCTGCCGCGGCGCGGGCCGTTGGGCGAGTTGATCTCGGGCAGGTACAGCCGGCGGCCGAACACCGTCTCGACGTAGCCGCGGCTCTTGGCCGAGAGGCGCGTCTCGTCCATGTACTGCTTCACGCCGGGATAGCGCTGGAAGTAGCGGTCGATGTAGCTCTTGGCCGCGGACGTCTCGATGCCGAGGTTGCGCGCGAGGCCGAAGCTGCTCATGCCGTAGATCAGGCCGAAGTTGATCACCTTCGCATAGCGGCGCTGCTCGCTCGACACCTCGTCGAGGGCGACACCGAACACCTCCGACGCGGTGGCGCGGTGCACGTCCATGTTCTCGCGGAAGGCGCGCAGCAGCGCCTCGTCCTCGCTGATGTGCGCCATGATGCGCAGCTCGATCTGCGAGTAGTCGGCGCTCGCGATGCGGCACCCCGGCGGCGCGACGAAGGCTTCGCGGATGCGGCGCCCTTCCGCCGTGCGGATCGGGATGTTCTGCAGGTTCGGGTCGTTGCTGGAGAGCCGCCCCGTCACCGCCACCGCCTGCGCGTAATGCGTGTGCACGCGGCCCGTGCGCGGGTGCACCTGCTGCGGCAGCTTGTCCGTGTAGGTGCCCTTGAGCTTGGAGAGGCTGCGGTGCTCCAGGATCTTCGCCGGCAGCGGATAGTCCTCCGCCAGCTTCTCCAGCACTTCTTCGTCCGTGCTCGGCGCGCCGCTCGCGGTCTTCTTCACCACGGGCAGTCCCAGCTTGACGAAGAACACCTCGCCGATCTGCTTGGGGCTGCCCAGGTTGAACGGCTGCCCGGCGAGCTCGTGCGCCTCGCGCTCCAGCTGCATGATGCGCTGCCCGAGCTCGTGGCTTTGCCGGCCGAGCGCGGCGCTGTCGACCAGCACGCCGTTGCGCTCGATGCGGTACAGCACCTCGCTGCACTGCATCTCCAGGTCGTAGATGAAGCGCAGCTTGCCGTCCGGCTCCAGCTTGTTCCACAGCGCCAGGTGCACGTCGAGCGTCTGGTCCGAGTCCTCGCAGGAGTATTCGGCCGCCTTGTCGATCGGCACCTGGTTGAAGCCGATGTGCTTGGCGCCGCTGCCGGCGATCGTCTCGTAGTCGATGCCCGTGCGCCCCAGGTGCCGCTCGGCCAGGCTGGCCAGGCCGTGCGGCTTGTGCACTTCCAGGACGTAGCTCTCCAGCATCGTGTCGTGCTGGTAGCCGCGCACCTCGATCCCGTGGTTGGCGAAGACGTGCCGGTCGAACTTGATGTGCTGCCCCAGCTTCTTGCGCTCCGGGTTTTCCAGCCAGGGCTTGAGCCGGGCGAGCACCTCCTCGCGCGGCAGCTGCTCGGGCGCGCCCTGGTAGTCGTGCGTCAGCGGGATGTAGCACGCCAGGCCCGGTTCCGGGCTGAAGGACAGGCCGACGATGGAAGCCAGCATCTCGTCGAGCGAATCGGTCTCGGTGTCGACCGCCACCAGCGGTGCCGCCTCGATGCGCGCCAGCCAGGTGTCGAACTCGGCCCAGGTGAAGACCGTCTCGTAGTGCAGCGTGGTCGCCTGCGAGAGGCCGGACAGGTCCGGCTCCTCGAACAGGCCGCCCGGCGCGGGCCGGCCGCGGGCCTCCTTCTGGCGCTCCTCCAGCAGCTCCGGCGGGACGGCGTGCTCCTCCAGCTGCTTGACCAGGCCCTTGAAGCCGTAGCGGTCGTAGAAGGCCTTCAGCTGCTCGACGTCCTGCCCGCCGATGACGATGTCCTCCAGCTCCGGGAAGCCGGGGATGTGGTCCTTGAGGTCGCAGTTGGTGCGGATGGTGAGCAGGTGGCGGCCCTTGGGCAGCCAGTCCAGCGCCTTGCGCAGGTTCTCGCCCACGGCGCCCTTCACCTCGTGCGCGCGCTCGATGAGCGCGTCGAGCGAGCCGTATTCCTTCAGCAGCTTGACCGCCGTCTTGGGGCCGACCTTGTCGACGCCGGGCACGTTGTCGACGGCGTCGCCGACGAGCGTCTGGTAGTCCACCATCAGCCGCGGCGGCACGCCGAATTCGACCTCCACGCCGGTCATGTCGCGGCGGCGGTCGTTCATGGTGTCGATCACGGTCACGTGTTCGTTCACGAGCTGCGACAGGTCCTTGTCGCCGCTGGAGATGACCGTCACGAACCCGCGCTCGGTGCCCATGCAGGCGAGCGTGCCGATCACGTCGTCGGCCTCAACGCCGGGCACGTGCAGCACCTTCCAGCCCAGGAGGCGCACCACCTCGTGGATCGGCGGGATCTGCGCGCGCAGGTCGTCCGGCATCGGCGAGCGCGTCGCCTTGTAGTCGGGATAGAACTCGTCGCGGAAGGTCGCGCCGGGCGCGTCGAAGACCACGGCTGCGTAGTCCGCGCGGATGTCGCGGCGCAGCTTCTGCAGCATGTTGATCATCCCGCGGATCGCGCCGGTGGCGGGGCTGGCGGGGTCGCCGGGAACGGCCCGCAGGTCGGGCATCGCGTGGTAGGCGCGGTACAGGTAGCTGGAGCCGTCCACCAGCAGGAGGACCTTGGGTTGGGGGTGGGGGACTGCGTCCGTCTCGCTCATGGGGGGATTGTGCCTTTGCGGGCACGGCGGGGTTTGCTTCGCTCGCCTTCCGGCGCGGGCGCGCCGCCACCCTACAATCCGCACATGGGAAAGTTCCTGGTCCTGATCTCCGTCGCGGCGGCGTTCCCCGTCCTCGCGCAAAACACCATCGAGCGCGAAGGCAAGCTCGATCCGCGCAAGAACCAGAAGATCGAGCACATCCGCACCGAGGACAAGGACAACCGCATCGACGAAGTGCGCGTCGGCGGCCAGGTGCAGAGCGTCACGGTGCAGCCGAAGAACGGCGCGCCCGCCTACGAGCTGCAGCCCACCGACCAGGCCCGCAGCCGGCCCGAGCAGGGGCGCGACGGCTTCGCCGAGCGCAAGCAGCGCGTCTGGAACGTCCTGGGTTTCTGAGATGGCGGTCTTCACCGAAGTCTCGCAGGACGAGGCCACCGCGCTGCTGCGCGCCCTCAACCTGGGCGAGCTCGCCGAGCTGCGCGGCATCCAGAGCGGCATCGAGAACACCAACTACTTCGTCACCGTGCGGGACGTGCTGGGCACGCGCGAGTTCGTGCTGACGCTGTTCGAGCGCCTCACGGCCGAACAGCTGCCCTTCTACCTGTACCTGATGAAGCACCTGGCGCAGCATGGCATCCCCGTGCCGGACCCGGCGGCGGACCGCAACGGCGAGATCCTGCACACGGTCTGCGGCAAGCCCGCGGCGCTGGTGAACAAGCTGGAAGGCAAGCACGAACTGGCGCCGGGCCCGGACCACTGCGCGCAGGTGGGCGCCATGCTCGCCCGCATGCACCTGGCCGGCCGCGACTACGGCCGGCGCCAGCCCAACCTGCGCGGCCTGGCGTGGTGGAACGAGACCGTGCCCGTGGTGCTGCCGTTCGTGAGCGCCGAGCAGGCCGCCCTGCTGCGCGGCGAGCTGGCCTTCCAGAACCACGTGGCCGCCACCTCCGCCTATGCCGCCCTGCCCCGCGGGCCGGTCCATGCCGACCTGTTCCGCGACAACGTGATGTTCGACGGCGACCGGCTGACCGGCTTCTTCGACTTCTACTTCGCCGGCGTGGACACCTGGCTGTTCGACCTGGCGGTGTGCCTCAACGACTGGGCGATCGACCTGCCCACCGGCGTGCACCACCCCGAGCGGGCCCGCGCCTTCGTGGAGGCGTACGCCTCGGTGCGCCCGCTGTCCGCCGCCGAACGCCAGTTGCTGCCGGCCATGCTGCGCGCCGGGGCGCTGCGCTTCTGGATCTCCCGCCTCTGGGACTTCCACCTGCCGCGCGAGGCCTCGCTGCTGAACCCGCACGACCCCTCCCATTTCGAGCGCGTGCTGCGGGAACGGGTGCGCCACCCGGTCTCCGCCGCTGGCCTGTGAACGGGGCGCGACACACGCCGTGAAACTGAACATCGTTCCCGCGCGTACCGGCATCGAGTGGGTGAAACTCGGTGTGAAGACCTTCCTGAAGCAGCCCCTGGCCTTGACCGGCCTGTTCTTCATGTACATGGCGGTGGTGCTGGTGATCTCGCAGCTGCCCGTGGTCGGGCCCGTCCTCGGCGCCATGCTGGTGCCGGCAGCGACGCTCGGCCTGATGGCGGCCACCGCGGAAGCGGCGGCGGGGCGCTTCCCCATGCCCACCGTGCTGGTCAGCGCCTTCCGCGCCGGCCGCCAGCGCGCCCGCGCCATGCTGGTGCTGGGCGTCATCTACACCGCGGGCTCGGTGCTCGCGAGCGTGCTGGGCGCGCTGGTGGTGGGGGAATCCGCCGCCACCGCCGTGGATGCCGCGCCGCAGGTGGACGCGCGCACGCTGCTCGTGCTGCTGCTGCACATCCCGCTGGTGGTGCTGTTCTGGCACGCGCCGGCGCTCGTGCACTGGCATGGCGTCGCGCCCGCGAAGAGCCTGTTCTTCAGCGCGGTCGCGTGCTTCCGCAACTTCGGCGCCTTCGTCGTGTACAGCCTGGCCTGGCTGGCCGTGTTCATGGCCATCGGCTTCTTCGTCAGCACCGTCGGGATGATGCTGGGGGGCCTCGCGGTCGCCCGCAGCATCATGATGCCCACGGTGCTGATCCTGGTGGCGATGTTCTCCACCTCGCTCTACTTCACGTTCCGCGACAGCTTCCGCGCCGACGGCGAGGGCGAGGTCGCGGCCCCACCGGAAGGAGAAAGCACGCCATGAGCCAGCACACCCTGCAAGGACGCACCGAGGACGAACTGCTCTGGTACCGCCGCCGCGGCTTCCTGCAGGCGGCGGCCGCCTGGACCGCGTTGGGGGGCTGGGGCGCGGCCATGGCGCAGCAGCGCAGCAACGTCGTGGACCTGCGGGGCGACGCCTTCGTCAACGGCGCGCAACTGCGGCGGGACCAGTACATCCAGACCGGGGACCGCATCGAGACCGGGCCCGACGGGCACCTGGTGTTCGTGATGGGCAACTCCTCGTTCCTGGTGCGCCAGAACTCCCGCTTCGTGGTGGAGCGCGGCGACACGCTGTCGGCCGTCAGCGTCCTGCGGCTGCTGACCGGCGCGATCGTGAGCGTGTGGAGCAAGGGCCCGTCGCGCCAGATCGTCACGCCGACGCTCACGGCAGGAATCCGCGGCACCGGCGTGTACACGGAAGTGCGCGAGGACGGGCGCAGCTACTTCTGCAACTGCTACGGCACGGTGGAACTCGTGGCGGGACGGGACCGGACGGTGTCGCGCTCCGACTACCACCAGTCCTTCTGGGCGGAGGTCGCGCCGCGCGACGGCCGCCTGCTGACGCCCGCGGGCGCGATCAACCACTCCGACGAGGAAGTGGAGCTGGTCGCGGCGCTGCTGGGACAGCCCACGCGCTGGCAGGAGCTGGGGCGCAAGGGCGTGAAGGACGGGGCGGGGTACATGGAAGAGAACCACCCGCCGCATCCGCTGGTGCGCTGACGCGCACGCGGTGGGCTGTCCGAGGCTCGGCTGTGCCTTCTGTTCGGGGACGGCGCCAGCATTGGTACGGTTGCGGCGCGACAGCGCCAGCATTTGTAGGGTGGCGGCGCGCCAGCGCCGGAAGGTGAGCGCCCGCGAACCCCACCGCCCAAGGCCCAGCCGACGCCCGGTTTTGCCCGCCCGTGTAAGCCTTTGTTACCATTCCGCCCGCCACGAGGGAGGTGAGCGAAATGAACAAGTCGTTGTGGGGCAAGCGCAAGGACTTCCCGGACACGGAGCCCCAGTCCACCCTGCCGATGGTGCCGCCCTGGGAGGAGAGCGCCTACGCCGAGACGGAGCCCATGCCGCTCGCCAGCGTGCGGCCCGCGCGCCCGGAGCCCCTGGCCCTCGCACCGATGGAGGTGAGCGTCTACGAGGCGATGGCGCTCGCGCGCAAGGACGACCGCGTCTGCCCGCAGCCCTCCCGCTGGCTGGAGTTCTTCGCGCTCCTCAAGGAGCACGCCCGCGGCGCCACCCTCCCCGCCGAACCGCTCCTGGGCTCCGCCTGGGCCGCGACGCCGCCGCTGGCCAAGCGGATGTGCTTCGAGGAGCAGCTGGAATGGGCGGCGCGCCACGGTTGCCTGCAGGCGGCCTACGACTTCCTGAAGGCGCTGCGCGAGCCGGAGTGGCACCTCGCTAGGTAACCGGCGTCAGCTTCGCCACCGCCAGCGCCAGCCACTTCTGGCCGTGGCGGGGGAAGTTGATGTGGGCGCGGGCGTCCGGTCCCGATCCCTCGATCGTCAGCACCGTGCCCTCGCCGAACTTGGTGTGGAACACCTTCATGCCCTGCTTCAGCCCGTGCGCCGGCTCCGCCTTCTGCTGCGGCACGGGCGGGCTGGCGAAGGTCTCCGTGCGGTCGCGCCCGTAGCCCGTGGCCATCGAGTTGCCGGAACGTGAGGTCGGATAGCCCATGCCGAAGCCGAAGGCCGATCCGCCGAAGCTCTGGTTCCTGGGCGTCAGCCACTTGAGCGCGCCCTCGGGCAGCTCGTCGAAGAAGCGGCTCTTGACGTTGTAGCGGGTCTGCCCGTGCAGCAGGCGCGTCTGCGAGTAGCTGAGGTACAGCCGCTTGCGCGCGCGCGTGATCGCGACGTACATCAGGCGGCGCTCCTCCTCCAGCCCCTCGTAGTCGGCGAGCGAGCGTTCGCTGGGGAACAAGCCCTCCTCCAGGCCGGTGACGAAGACGCAGTCGAACTCCAGCCCCTTGGCGGCGTGCACCGTCATGAGCTGCACGGCGTCCTGCCCGGCCTGCGCCTGGTTGTCGCCGGACTCCAGCGCCGCGTGCGTGAGGAAGGCCGCGAGCGGCGACAGCGTCTCGCCCGTCTCCGCATCCGGCGGCACGTAGTCGGGCGCCGGTTCGTTCACCTCCGGCAGGCTCGGGTCCAGGCCCTGGCTGGCGGGGGACTGGCGCAGCACGTTGGCGCCGAGTTCGTCGATGGGCAGCGCCACCGCGTCGCGGCCGAAGCCTTCCTGCGTGACGAAGCTCTCGGCGGCGTTGACCAGTTCCTCCAGGTTCTCGATGCGGTCGGCGCCGTCGCGCTCGGCGCGGTAGTGCTCCACGAGGCCGCTGCGCTGCAACATCACCTCGATGATCTCGCGCAGCGTGAGCCCTTCGGTCTCGGCACGCATGGCGTCGATCTTCTGCACGAAGGCGGCCAGGTTGGCCCCGGCCTTGCCGGTGGTCGCCTTCACCGCGTCGTGCAGAGAGGAGCCCGACGCGCGTGCCGCGTCCTGCAGCTGCTCGATGGTGCGCGCGCCGATGCCGCGCGCGGGGAAGTTCACCACGCGGATGAAGCTCGTGTCGTCGTTCGGGTTCTCGAGCAGGCGCAGGTAGGACAGCGCGTGCTTGATCTCGGCGCGCTCGAAGAAGCGCAGGCCGCCGTACACGCGGTAAGGCACCGCGGCGTTGAACAGCGAGGTCTCGATCACCCGCGACTGCGCGTTGCTGCGATAGAGCACCGCGATCTCGTGCCGGGGCACGCCCTCGCGGTACAGGTTGCGGATCTCCTCCACCATCCACTGCGCCTCGGCCATGTCGGTGGGCGCCTCGTACACGCGCACCGGCTCGCCCGGGCCCTGGTCGGTGCGCAGGTTCTTGCCCAGGCGCGTCTTGTTGTGTGCGATCAGCGCGTTGGCGGAATCGAGGATGTTGCTGAAGCTGCGGTAGTTCTGCTCCAGCTTGATCTGGTGGCGCACGTCGAACTCGCGCACGAAGTCCGCCATGTTGCCCACGCGGGCGCCGCGGAAGGCGTAGATGCTCTGGTCGTCGTCGCCCACGGCGAAGACCGCGTTGTTCCCGCCGGCGAACATCTTCAGCCAGGCGTACTGCAGCTTGTTGGTGTCCTGGAACTCGTCGACCAGGATGTGGTGGAAGCGGCGGCGGTAGTGCTCGCGGATCGCGTCGTTGTCGCGCAGCAGCTCGTAGCTGCGCAGCATGAGCTCGGCGAAGTCGACCACGCCTTCGCGCTGGCACTGCTCCTCGTACAGCTGGTAGATCTCGGCCTTGCGGCGGTCGTCCTCGGTCCGCACCTCCACCATGTTGGGCCGCAGGCCTTCCTCCTTGGCGCCCGCGATAAACCACTGCAGCTCCTTGGCGGGGAAGCGCTCCTCGTCCACGTTGTGCTGCTTCATCAGCCGCTTGATGGACGAGAGCTGGTCCTGCGTGTCCAGGATCTGGAAGGTGGCGGGCAGGTTGGCGAGCTTCCAGTGCGCACGCAGGAAGCGGTTGCACAGGCCGTGGAAGGTGCCGATCCACATGCCGCGCACGTTCACCGGCAGCATGGCCGTGAGGCGGGTCATCATCTCCTTGGCCGCCTTGTTGGTGAACGTGACGGCCATGACGTTGCCCGGGCCGATCTGGCCCGTGGCCAGCAGCCAGGCGATGCGGGTGGTGAGCACGCGCGTCTTGCCGGACCCGGCGCCGGCGAGGATGAGTGCGTGCTCGGCCGGGAGGGTGACGGCCGCTTTCTGCTCGGGGTTGAGGGACTGCAGCAGGGGCGAGTCGGCGGCGGCTTCTGGGAACATGTGGCATTGTAGAAAGGCGGCCGGGAACCGACCGGCCCCGCCCACGATCCGAACTGCCGTGCCAGCCCGCCTCGTCCCTGCCCTCCTCCTCGCGCTGCCCCTCGCGGCGCAGGCGCTCTGCACCAGCGATGGCGTCGCCCAGCCCGGCGCCCTGCTGGAGCGCTTCGTGAGCGCCGATTGCGCGGACTGCTGGCGCGACCGCGCCACGCCGGAGCCGGCGGCGGGCAGCTTCGCGATCGACTGGGTGGTGCCCGGAACCCGCGGGGACGACGCTCCGCTGGCCGCGGTGGCGCTGGACGAAGCGACGGAGCGCCTTGCCACGCTCGGCCGGAGCGCGCCGCAAGGGAGCGACGCCGTCTTCGGTCGGCGACAAGGCGCTGCGGTGGGCCTGCGCCTGGCACAAGGCGACGCCTTCAACGACTACATCGGCACGTCCATCGAGCTGAAATCCGCCGGCCGCGGCCCGTGGCAAGCCTGGCTGCTGCTGGTGGAGCAGCTGCCCGCCGGCACCGAGGGCAGCCCCGTGGAGCGCCACCTGGTGCGCAACGTGTTCCGCCCCGACTGGTCGCAGCCGGCGAAGGGGCACGCCGACGGCCGCGCGATGCAGATCCACGACGGGGCGAAGCCGGAGCGGCTGAGGCTGGTGGCGGTGCTCGCCGATTCACGTGGGCGTATCAGGGCTATCAGCCGGACCGCATGTTCCGGGTAAGCGGGCCCGCTTAGAATCAATCACCGGGCCCAAGCATTTGTGGCCCGGTTTTTCGTTGCGGGCCTGCCCCGCGAACGACGCCGGGTCCCAGTCCAAGCGCTCACCTGTTCAACAACAGTTTCCGGAGCCTGGAAATGGAAATCTTCGACTACGACAAAGTCCTGCTGCTGCCGCGCAAGTGCCGCGTGGAAAGCCGCTCGGAGTGCGACCCCTCCATCGAATTCGGCGGCCGCCGCTTCAAGCTGCCGGTCGTGCCGGCCAACATGAAGACGGTGCTGGACGAGAACGTGGCGCTGTGGCTGGCGCAGAACGGCTACTTCTACGTCATGCATCGCTTCGACCTGGACAACGTGAAGTTCGTCCGCCGCATGAAGGAAGCGGGCGCGTTCGCCTCGATCTCCGTGGGCGTGAAACAGGCCGACTACGAGACGGTGGACAAGCTCGCCGCCGAAGGCCTGGTCCCGGAGTTCGTCACGATCGACATCGCGCACGGCCACGCCGACACGGTGAAGAACATGATCTACCACCTGAAGAAGAAGCTGCCTTCTTCGTTCGTGATCGCGGGCAACGTGGGCACGCCGGAAGCGATCATCGACCTGGAGAACTGGGGCGCGGACGCGACCAAGGTGGGCATCGGCCCGGGCAAGGTGTGCATCACGCGCATGAAGACCGGCTTCGGCACGGGTGGCTGGCAGCTGTCGGCGCTGAAGTGGTGCGCCCGCGTGGCGACCAAGCCCATCATCGCCGACGGCGGCATCCGCGAGCACGGCGACATCGCCAAGAGCATCCGCTTCGGCGCGACGATGGTCATGATCGGCTCGATGCTGGCCGGCCACGAGGAATCGCCCGGCGCGACGGTGGAAGTGGACGGCCGCCTGTACAAGGAGTACTACGGCAGCGCCTCGGACTTCAACAAGGGCGAGTACAAGCACGTCGAGGGCAAGCGCATCCTCGAGCCGGTGAAGGGCAAGCTGGCGGACACGCTGCGCGAGATGCAGGAAGACCTGCAGAGCTCGATCAGCTATGCCGGCGGCACGAAGCTGGCGGACATCAAGAAGGTGAACTACGTGATCCTCGGGGGGGACAACGCGGGGGAGCACCTGCTGATGTGAAAGAAGAAGGGCGCCGCGGGCGCCCTTTTCGTTTCTGGGGTGCGCTTCGCGCAACCCAGCCTACGGACTGCGCGCGGGCCGCACCGGTAGGCTGGGTTGCGGGCGCGAAGCGCACCCCAGCATCGGACCTCAATCCCGCAACAGATCCAGCGCCAGCTGGTGCACCCTGTGCTTCGGCTCCACCAGCGCATCCAGCACGGTGAAGTGATTCCTCCCCGGCACCAGCTCGCACACCGGCACGCGGCGCAGGCCCCACGCGTCCTGGATCAGCCGGTTCTGGCGGTGGTATTCGGCCGTTTCACCCGCGCCGGCCACGGAATACAGCGTGCCCTGCCGCGGCGCCGGCAAGCGCGCCGGGCTCGCCTGCTGCACCTGCTCCGGCGTGAGGCGCAGCGCGCCCTGCAGGAACGGCGTGTTCATGATGGGCTCCAGGTCGTGCAGCGCCGAGATCGCCAGCGCGCCCCGCACCACGTCGCGCGGCAGGGCCGGATCGAGCTGCTGCCACAGGCAGGCCAGCATCATGGCCGCGAGCTGGCCGCCGGCCGAATGGCCTGCCACGACGATGCGCCGGCGGTCGCCGCCGTAGCGACCGATGTGGTGCCAGGTCCACGCGACCGCGCGCGCCACCTGCAGCGTGATCTGGGGAATGGTGACCGCCGGCGCCAGCGCGTAGTTCGGCACCACGACGCACGCACCGTCGCGCGTGAAGGCCGGCGCCACGAAGGAGTGGTCCGCCTTGTCCAGCGCCCGCCAGTAGCCCCCGTGCACGAACACCAGCACCGGCGCATCGCCGTTCGGTGCCGGGAAGACGTCCAGCCGCTCGCCGGGCTCCCGGCCATAGGCGATGTCCAGTTCGCACGGGCCCTCCGCCCGTGCCTGGGCCGAATCTCCAGCCCAGCGCGCCAGGATGGCCGGGTGCTCCGGCACCCGGTCCCGGTTGTTGTACATGGCGTCGTGCCACGCTCCGTCCCGCTTGTTCTCCATTCCCACCTCAGCAGTTCGCAACATGTTGACACAACTTGTCACATACAGTCGGTGAGGTTTTTGGCGGTTTCCTCATTGTGTTCTGTATACAGTGTACGGAACATGCCTGCGCAACTCCTTCAGCTCGAAGCAGCCCCGGACCTGGTCGACCGTGTCTACCGCAGCCTGCTGGACGCGATCAGCGGCGGCACCCTCGCACCCGGCACGCGCATCACCCAGGAGGAGATCGCGCAGCAACTGGCAGTGTCGCGCCAGCCCGTCCTGCAGGCCCTGCGCCTGCTCAAGAAGGACGGCTTCGTGCAGGATGCCCCGGGCCGAGGATTGCAGGTGGCGCCGCTCGACACGGTAGCGATCCGCAACATCTACCAGGTGCGCGGCGCCCTCGACGCGCTGGCCGCCCGCCTGGCGGCGCAGCGGCGTTACCGCATGCCGGACGAGGTGATCGCCGCCGGCCGCGCCGCCGCGCGCAGCGACGACGTCGCCGCCATGATCGAAGCCGACCTGGGCTTCCACCGCGCGATCTACGAAGCGGCGGGCAACCCCCTCATCGGCGAAAGCGCCCAGCTGCACTGGCGGCACCTCAAGCGCGTGATGGGCGCGGTGCTGCAGGAGATGGGCCAGCGCGAAGCGGTGTGGGACGAACACCAGCGCATTGCCGATGCCATCGCGGCCGGCGACGGCGAACGCGCGGCCCGCCTCATCGAAGACCACAGCCTGCAGGCCAGCCGCACCCTCGCGGAGCGGCTGGAGCAGGTCCTCCAGAGCGCCCCCACCAACGACCCCAGGAGACAGACGTGAGACTCACCCCGCAGCAGCTGGAACAGTTCGACCGCGACGGCTACCTGTTCTTCCCCGGCCTGTTCACGCCGGAAGAGACGCGCACGCTGACGGACGCCGTGCCGGACCTGTATGCCCGCCGCGAGGCCTACAACGTGCGCGAAAAAGGCAGCGACGCGGTGCGCACCAACTTCGCCGCGCACCTGACCAGCGAGCCCTTCGCCCGGCTCGCGCGCCACCCGCGCATGGTGCAGCCGGTGATGGACCTCTTCGACGAGGAGGTCTACATGCACCAGTTCAAGATCAACGGGAAGATGGCTTTCGAGGGCGACGTCTGGCAGTGGCACCAGGACTACGGCACCTGGCTGAACGACGACATGATGCCCACCGAGCGTGCGATGAACGTCGCGATCTTCCTGGACGACGTCAACGAGTTCAATGGCCCGCTGATGTTCATCCCGGGCAGCCACAAGAAGGGCGTGGTGGAAGCGAAGCACGACCTCACGACCACCAGCTACCCGCTGTGGACGGTCGACAACGAGCTCATCGCGAAGCTCGTCGAGCGGGCCGGCGGCAAGGACGGCGGCATCGTCAGCCCCAAGGGCCCCGCCGGTTCCATGATCCTGTTCCATAGCTGCCTGGTGCACGCCTCCAGCAGCAACCTGTCGCCGTGGAACCGCGTGAGCGTCTACCTGAGCCTGTGCGCCGTGTCCAACCACATCCGGCGCTTCAAGCGGCCGGAGTACATCGCGCACCGCGACTTCACGCCCATCGCCTGCCTGCCGGACGACTGCCTGCTGCAGCCCTACCCCGTGGACGTGCCGTGGAAGAACGGCATGCCCGCCAGCGCGCTCGCCACCACCTCCGAACCGTTCGACCAACTGAAGAAGGCCGCCTGACCATGTCCCTGCACGCGAAACTCCTGCAACGCCAGGCCGAAGGCAAGCCGATCCGCGTGGCGCTGATCGGCGCCGGCAAGTTCGGCTCCATGTACCTCGCGCAGGTGCCGCGCACGCCGGGCGTGCACCTGGCGGGCATTGCCGACCTCTCGCCGGACAACGCCAGGGCCAACCTCGCCCGGGTGGGCTGGAAGCCGGAGCGCACGCAGGCCGCCTCGCTGGAAGAAGCGCTCAAGACCGGCGCCACGCACGTGGGCACCGACTGGCAGGCGCTGGTGCGCCATCCCGCCATCGACGTGGTGGTGGAATGCACGGGCCACCCGATCGCGGCCGTCGACCACTGCCTGGAAGCCTTCGCGAACCGCAAGCACGTGGTGAACGTGACGGTGGAAGCCGATGCCTTCTGCGGCCCGCTGCTCGCGCGCAAGGCGGCCGAGGCCGGCGTCGTCTATTCGCTCGCCTTCGGCGACCAGCCGGCCCTGATCTGCGACCTGGTGGACTGGGCGCGCACCTGCGGCTTCCCCGTCGTGGCGGCGGGCCGCGGCCACAAGTGGCTGCCGCACTTCAGCGAATCCACGCCCGAGACCGTGTGGAACAACTGGGGCCTGACGCCGGAGCAGGCGAAGCGCGGCGGACTCAACCCGAAGATGTTCAACAGCTTCCTGGACGGCTCCAAGCCCTCCATCGAAAGCACCGCCGTCGCCAACGCCACCGGCCTGACCGTGCCGAGCGACGGCCTCCTCTACCCGCCCGCCAGCATCGCCGACATCCCGTACGTCACCCGCCCGCGCAGCGAAGGCGGCGTGCTGGAGCGCAAGGGCATGGTGGAGGTGATCTCCTCGCTGGAGACCGACGGCCGCGAGATCCCCTACGAGATCCGCATGGGCGTGTGGGTCACCGTGGAAGCGGAGACGGAGTACATCAAGAACTGCTTCGAGGAATACAAGGCGCACACGGACCCGAGCGGCCGCTACTTCACGCTGTACAAGCGCTGGCACCTGATCGGCCTGGAGGTGGGCCTGTCGGTGGCGAGCGTCGCGCTGCGCGGCGAAGCCACGGGCGTGGCGACCTGCTGGAACGCCGACGTGGTGGCCACCGCCAAGCGCGACCTGCAGCCGGGCGAGATCCTCGACGGCGAAGGCGGCTACACGGTGTGGGGCAAGCTGCTGCCGGCGGACGCCTCGGTGCGCATGGGCGGGGTGCCGCTCGGCCTGGCGCACGACGTGAAGGTGGTGCGCCCGGTGAAGAAGGGCCAGAGCCTGAGCTGGTCGGACGTGGCCATGGACACCACCACCCACGCGTACCGCATCCGCCGCGAGCTGGAAGCCCAATTCGCCGCCCCGCAGCTGAAAGCCGCGTGACAGGCGCTCCCCGGGCCGGGCCGCCATGATGGCGGCCCATTCCTTTTCCGGAGACACACCATGCAGATCGCCGTGCTCGGCACCGGGCTCATGGGCTTCCCGATGGCGCGCCGCCTCTGCGAAGCGGGGCACGTGGTGCATGCGTGGAACCGCAGCCGCGACAAGGCGGACCGGCTGCTGCCCTTCGGCGCGAAGGTGCATGCCAGCGCCGCCGACGCCGTGCGCGGGGCGGAGATCGTGGTCTGCATGCTGGAGAACGGGCCGGTGATCGAGGACGTCCTCTTCCGGCAGGGAACGGCGGACGCCATGCGCCCGGGCACGCTCTTCATCGACATGGCCTCCATCCAGCCGAAGGAAGCACGCGACCACGCGGCCCGGCTGGCCGAGCGCGGCGTGCAGCAGCTCGATGCGCCCGTCTCCGGCGGCACGGTCGGCGCGGAAAACGGCACCCTGGCCATCATGGTCGGCGGCAAGGCGGCCGACTACGAGCGGGCCAAGGGCGTGTTCCAGGTGTTCGGGCGCGCCACCCACGTCGGGCCCTCGGGCGCCGGCGAACTCGCCAAGCTGGCCAACCAGATGATCGTGGGCATCACCATCGGCGCCGTCGCCGAGGCGCTGCTGCTCTGCGCCAAGGGCGGCGCCGACATGGCGAAGGTGCGCGAGGCCATCACCGGCGGCTTCGCCGACAGCCGCATCCTGCAACTGCACGGCCAGCGCATGGTGGAGCGCGACTTCGCCCCGCGCGCCAAGATCGCCGTGCAGCTGAAGGACATGCGCAACGCCCTGGCCACCGCGGAGGAAGTCGGCTTCGACGCGCCGATCACCGGCCTCTTCGAGCGCCTGTACGCCCAGGCCGCCGAGCACGGGCTCACCGACCTGGACCATTCCGGCCTGTTCGTGGAGCTCGCGTCGCGCAACGGGCTGCGATGAGTCGCGACGGCGCAAAAAAGGCTGCGCGGCTTTTGCTACAATAACGTTCGTTGTGGGGGGGTAGCTCAGCTGGGAGAGCGTCGCGTTCGCAATGCGAAGGTCGGGAGTTCGATCCTCCTCCTCTCCACCACAACTCTTTTCGACAGTGGGTTCTTAGCTCAGTTGGTAGAGCAGCGGACTCTTAATCCGTAGGTCGTAGGTTCGAATCCTACAGGACCCACCACTCCATCTCTTCCGTCACCGCACGCAGCGGCGCTACTCGAAAGGTAGCGCCGCTTTTTGTTGCGCGGCCCCCATCCGACGGCTGTGCGGGCGCGCTGCTTGTGGCCCATCACCAGGGGGCATACAGTGGGCCGGCTGACGAAGCCTCCTTCGTCGTGCCGGCCGCCTGGTTGCGGCTGCCGGCGGGATGGCCGCACACCACCCCAAGGATGTTCTTGCAGTACCTGCGGAGCACGCCATGCGATTCCCGTCCTCACGCCGCACGCTCGTCCTCGCGGTCGTCCTCGCCGTCGTCCTGTTCTCTGGCCTGCTGCTGGCCATCGGGCCAACCGACGCCGTGGAGGCGCTGCCGGACCTCGACCTCGGTAGCGGAATCCGCATGACGCCGGACGGAAGCATCCGGATCACGCACGACTTGCCATCCGGACCGAGGCGCCTCCCCGAGGAATCGGAGTACGGAGGCATCACGACGCCTTGACCCGCGCCGCGGGGGCGCCGCGCGCAAGCACGACACCCCCTTGCCGCATTACGCGGTGATGCCCCGCAGCTCGGTGCGGCTCGGGCTACCAGTCGCACCAGTACCGGACGCCGAGCCGCGCGTGATCCGCACGGCGCGCGACGCGGGCTACATGTTCGTGCCGGCGGACGACGAGGCCGGCCTTCCTCCCTCCCCTCCCGGCAGGGCGTTGGGGTGAAGGTCTGCGGCACTTGCGCTGGCTCAATCGCCGTCGCCGCCGCGGCTCCTACAGTGCCTGCAAGGAGCCCGCACCATGCTGAAAGACAAGGTCACCATCGTCACCGGCGGGTCGTCCGGGATCGGCCGTGCCATCGCGCTCGCGTATGCGCGCGCCGGCGCCAAGGTCGTCGTCTCCGACGTGAACACGGCCGGCGGCGAGGAAACGGTCGCCCTCCTCCGCAAGACCGGCGGCAATGCCCTCTACGTGAACGCCGACGTCTCGCGCGCCGCGGATTGCGAAGCGCTGGTCGCGCGCACGATCCAGCAATACGGACGGCTGGACATCGCGTGCAACAACGCCGGCATCGGCGGCGATCTCGCGCCCACCGCGGACTACCCTCTCGAGGGCTGGGAGCGCGTGATCGGCATCAACCTCTCGGGCGTCTTCTACTGCATGAAGTACCAGATCCCGCAGATGCTGAAGGCCGGCGGCGGCGCGATCGTCAACATGGCCTCGATCCTGGGCGCGGTGGGTTTCGCCAATGCACCGGCGTACGTCGCTGCGAAGCACGGCGTGCTGGGACTCACGAAGACGGCGGCAGTGGAATACGGGGCGCAAGGCGTGCGCATCAACGCCGTCGGTCCCGCGTTCATCCACACGCCGATGATCGCGGGCCTCGAGCAGGATGCCGCGACGGCGCAGCAGCTCACGGCCTTGCATCCGATGGGCCGGCTCGGCACGCCGGAGGAAGTGGCGGAACTGGTGCTCTGGCTGAGCTCGCCCGCGGCATCTTTCGTGACCGGCGCGTACTACCCCGTGGACGGCGGCTACCTGGCGCGCTGACACGCGAAGACCAAGGTTCTCGTTTCGAACTCGGCCGTGTGCAGGCGCGCGCGGCCGCTCCGTGCTTTCCCTCGTTCGGCGCATGCACCGCAGGCGGATAGTGGTCCGCAGCGCGCGATTCCCCAACGAAGGAGACAACAGTGGAACCGAGAAACTTCGTCCGCGCCGGCGCGGCAGCATCGCTCCTGGCCCTCGCCGCATGCGGCGGCGGCGGGAGCGGGATCGACATCCGGCCGCCGGACCTGGCGCCCGCCGGCATCCAGAAGATCGAGATCACGTCCCGCGCGACCACCTTCGACGGCACGTCCTTCGGCAGCGTGGGCACGTACGAGAAGCTGGTCGGCAAGGCCTACGGCGAGATCGACCCGAACGATCCGCGCAACCAGGTGATCACCGACCTCGTGCTCGCGCCCCGCAACGCGCGCGGCCGCATCGAGTATTCGATGGACATCTACATCCTCAAGCCCACCGACCTGGCGAAGGGGAACCACAAGCTGTTCGTCGAGGTGAACAACAGGGGCGGCAAGCTGTTCGGCGCGTTCAACCAGTCCAGCGGCGGCAACGACCCGAGCACCGCGGCGCACGCCGGCGGCGCCTTCCTGATGAAGCAGGGCTACACGATGGCCTGGAACGGGTGGGACCCGTCCGCGCCCTCGGGCGGCGGCAGCATGACGATCAACGTGCCGGTCGCGAAGAACCCCGACGGGTCCTCGATCACCGGGCCTTCCTACGAGTACATCGTCTTCGACAACGCGACCACGCAGAGTGCAACGCTGTCGTACAAGGCAGCCACCCTCGACAAGACGAAAGCCACGCTGACGGTGCGCGACCACCTGGCCGACACGCCGGTGACGGTGCCGTCGACCGGGTGGGAGTACGCGAGCGACATGTCCATCCGGCTGCTGCCCGCCGGCACGGCGTTCAAGCAGAGCGCGATCTACGAGTTCACGTACACCGCGATCGACCCTGTCGTCGCAGGCATCGGCTTCGCGGCGACGCGGGACTTCATCTCCTGGCTGCGCCACAACACCGTCGATGCGCAAGGCACTGCCAATCCCGTGGCCGGTGACGTGAAGCGCGTCCTGGGCTACACGGTCTCGCAGCCGGGACGCTACATGAACGACTTCGTGTGGCTGGGCTTCAACGAGGACATCCGCGGCCGCAAGGTCTTCGACGGCGTCGAGAACTGGATCGCCGCGGGCAACGGCATCTTCCTCAACTACCGCTTCGCGCAGCCGGGCCGCACCGAGCGCAACCGCCAGAACCACCTGTATCCGGAGGCGCCCTTCCCCTTCGCGTACAACACGCTGACCGACACGCTCACCGGCAGGACCGACGGGCGCAACCGGCGCTGCCAGCAGACGAACACGTGCCCGAAGATCATGTCCGTCAATTCGGCGAACGAGTACTGGGTGAAGGCGGGCTCGCTGGTGCACACCGACACGGCCGGCAACGACATCGCCGACCCGGAGAACGTCCGCTTCTACCTGCTCTCCGGCCTGGAGCACACGGTGACCGGCTCGCCCACGAACTCCGCGGGCACCTGCGCCCAGTTCCGCAACAACACGGACCCGAACCCGGCGCTGCGCGCCCTCTTCGTCGCGATGGACCAGTGGATCGACGGCACCGCGCCGCCCGCCAGCAGGATGCCGCGCCGGAGCGACGGCACGGCCGTGTTCACCACGACGACGGCGCAGTCCGCGCTGGGCATCGGCGTGGTGCCGCAAGCGTCGCTCGGCTGGCCGAACATCCCCGGCGTGCAGTACACGGGTCTCGTCACGGTGCGCAACCTGTTCGACTTCGGATCGCGCTTCGCCTCCGGCATCCTCGACAAGCAGCCACCCACCGCCACCGGCAAGGTGTATCCCTCCTTCGTCTCGAAAGTGGATGTGGACGGCAACGAGATCGCCGGCGTGCGCCTGCCGCCGGTGGCGGCGCCGATCGCCACCACCACGGGTTGGGGCCTGCGCGCGACGGCCTTCGGCGGGCCGGATGGCTGCGAGGCATCGGGGCAGATGATCTCGTTCGCCACCACCTTGTCGCAGCGCGTCGCCTCGGGGGATCCGCGCCTGTCGCTGGAGGAGCGCTACGTGAACAAGGCGGGCTACGTGGCTGCCGTCACCGCCGCCGCCAATGCGCTGAAGGCGCAGCGGCTGCTGCTCGATGCGGACGCCCAGGCGTACATCACGTCGGCGCAGAACAGCACCGTGCTGCCCTAGAGGCGGCGTGCTCCTACAAGGCGCGGCCGCCACCCAGCCCTAGAGTGGTGGCGCCGCGCCGTCGCGCGGAGCAGCGAAAGGAGACAGCATGCCCAGAGGTTCCACGCCCAAGGAAGAACGGCAGTACGAGCACATCAAGGAAAGCTACGAGAAGCGCGGCCAGAAGGGCCGTGCCGCCGAGATCGCCGCGCGCACGGTGAACAAGGAGCGCGCCGAGAAAGGCGAGACGAAGACCTCGAGCAGCTCCAAGTCGGGATCCAAGTCCCGCAGCAGCTCCAGCCGCGCGAGTGCGAAGAGCAGCGGGTCGAAATCGAGCAGCAGCAGCAAGCCGAAGGCAAGCAGCAGTGCGAAGTCCAGCAGCTCGCGTTCGAGCAGCAGCAGCAAGCCCAAGGCGAGCAGCAGCTCGAAGTCCAGCAGCTCGCGTTCCAGCAGCAGCAAGCCCAAGGCAAGCAGCAGCTCCAAATCCAGCAGCTCGCGTTCGAGCAGCAGCAAGCCCAAGGCCAGCAGCAGCTCGAAGTCCAGCAGCTCGCGTTCCAGCAGCAGCAAGCCCAAGGCCAGCAGCAGCTCCAAATCCAGCAGCTCGCGTTCCAGCAGCAGCAGCAAGCCCAAGGCGAGCAGCGGATCGAAGTCCAGCAGTTCGCGTTCGAGCAGCAAGCCGAGGGCCAGCAGCAGCTCGCGTTCGAGCAGTTCGCGCAGTTCGCGGAGCTGACCCGCGGGCGGGCGGTGGGGTTCGCTGGCGCTCACCGTCCGCGGCTGGCGCCGCGCCACCCTACATCCCGGTTCCGGCATTCGTAGGGTGGCGGCGCGACAGCGCCGGAAGGTGAGCGGCAGCGAACCCCACCGCCAAAGCCCGTTTGTCATCCCACGGCTCGCCCACCCTGTCCGACGACCCGCCTGCGGCACTGACTACACGCGCAACGCACGCCCCTTCCTACAGTGGTCCTCCACGCAAACAAGGAGAACCCATGCAAGACCAACAGCTGAAGCAGCGCATCGCCACCCTCGAACAAGCCGCTGACGACGCCAAGCGCGCCTGCCAGAACGCCGGCCAAGTGGCGCAGGACCTGAAGGAGTGCGTGACGAACCTGCACTCGCAGGCCAGCGCCGCCAAGCACGCGACCGAAGGACAGCAGTCCGCCACGCAGGACAGCCTGCGCCAGGACCTCCTGCAGCTCGAGGAAACCGCCGACCGCGCGATGCAGGCCTGCCGCAGCGCCGGCAACGTCGACCCGCGCCTGCAGCAGGCGATCCAGCGCGCGCACGCCGAAGCATCCAGCCTGAAGAAGGAGCTGATGCAGGCCGCCTGACGGCGCCGCTCAGCCCACGCGCTGCGGCACCATCCGGCGCAGCAGCGCGCCCGCCCTGCCCCGCACGGCGTCGCTGTGCAGGCAGGCCCCGCCCGCCAACCCGACGACGCAACCCAGCACGGTATCCAGCAGCCGCGCCTGCATCAGCACGTGCGCGTCGATGCTCCCCAGGTGGGCGGCTTCCGCCAGCAGGATCGACAGCGGCGTGATGAAGACGACCGCCATCCCGTAGTGGCGCACGACCAGCGTCTCGATGATGAAGGACAGCGTGAAGATCGCCACCGCGACGGTCCACGCATTCAGCGGCAGGGCCGCGACCCCCCAGAACAGCAACACCCCCAGCCCCGTGCCGATGATGCGCTGCACCTGCCGCGTCCACACGGCCCGCAGGGTCACGCCCTGGATCACCGCGAGGCAGCTCACCGGCACCCAGTAAGGCCGCGGCAACTGCAGGGCCTGCGCCAACGCGAGGGACAGGCCCACGAACGCGCCGATCAGCACCGGCTCGGTCACCACCACGTCGAAGTCGTGCACCGCTTTTGGGGCAGCGCCCGGCGCCTGTCGCCGCAACAGGTACAGGCTGTAGAGGAACGCGATGCCCACCGCGAGCACGCACCCCAGGCTCACCAGCCCGACCTGCAGCACCGTGGCCGCACCCGACGCAGGCGTGTACGCCCCGATCGCCGCCGCCATCACGAAGAAGAGGCTTCCCGGCGGCGGCACCGCATAGAAGCGGCACACCATCGTGACCACCGCGGCGATCACGGCCAGCACCGGGATCGTGAGCGGCTCGTACACGTTGCTCAGCACGCCCAGCGCATAGCTCGAGATCAGCCCGAACGCGCACGCCATCAGCCACGCCATGCGGTGCGACAGCACGGTGCCCGGCAGGTGCAGGAAGACGAGGCCGCCCAGCGAAGCCGCCAGGCCATGGGCGAGTTCGCCGAAGGCGGCGCCGATCAAGACCGGCAGCGCGGTCGCGGCCGCGGCGGCCAGCGGCATCTCCCACGGCCGGTTGCTCGCGTTGATGCGGGCGAGCTCGCGCAGCTCACGGGCGAGGAACTCCCGCAGTCGGTTCATGGGCAGGCGGCACGGGGCAAACGCGCATGCTAACCGCCCGCGCAGCGCGCGCCGCTACTCGCAGGCTTCGAGCCGCGGATTCGGGACGTCCTTGATGCCGCGGCTGCGGGCGCGCTCGGCCGCCAGCCGGACCTGCTCGTCGCGCATGCGCTGGCATTCGGCGCGCGTGGGCGCGGCGATCATGCGCTGGCGGTAATCGTGGCGCTCCTTGTCGGTCATCATGTCCCATCCCGGCGTGTACTCCGGGCCGACCCGCGGCGCACGCACGACGGAGGCGGGATCGGCGGGAGGCGGAGGCTGCTGCGCGGCGGCAGCGGCGCACAGAAGGCCGGCGGCAAGGCCGGCCGCATTCAGGACGATTCGCATCGGCAACTCCTCTCACGCAGTGCCCCCACGGTAGTGCCCCCCGGCGGCGGCCGCAATGCGCCGGATCAAGGGCTCGCGCGCGTCCGCGCATGCACCGCCCATCCGCACGCCTTGAAGAAGCTCGGCCGCTATCCATACTCGCAATTTCGCTCCGCGAAGGGAACGCCATGCCGCGCCGCCGCCTGAACGACGTCCCGCCTGCCGAGCGGCAGCGCATGGTGGACGCGCTGTTCGCTTCCTTCAGCGACATCTACCTGGAGGACGTTCCTGCGCCCCGGCCCGACCAGACCCGGACCTTTTCGACGCAATGCGTGTCCCTGGCGGAAGCAGGCGACCGCATCCTGCGGAGTGCCGGCCTGGAGGGGCTGCCGGCGTGGTCCAGCGAGGAAACGATCCCGCCCGAATGGCTGGTGGTCAAGGCGCGCCAGAACGGCACGCCGCGGTTCGCCCTGGCCACCGATCGCCCGGGCGTCGCGGTCCCGGAGGAATTCGTGTTCCCCTTGCTGTACCACCAGATCGCGCAGTACGGGGACTACGCGTACCTGACGTCCTGGCCGGCGATCCCCTGGCTGGAAGCGGTCTGGCAAGCCTTGTGTCCGGGCGCGGCCGTCGGTGACCGGGTCCGCTGGGCGGCCCCGATCCTCTGGAGCTGGGCGGCCTGGATGGCCGACAAGTACGCGGAGGCCAGGGCGTTGATCCCCACCGTCTACCATTCGCCGGACCCGAGCCAGGGCTACGACCGCCTGGTCTGCATGCCCGCACAGGACAGGTCGCTGCAACTGTTCCTGAACCAGGTCAACGGCCGGCTGTACATGCTGCGCCAGCCCCTGGCGGGCCAGGCGTGGGCGCCCTGGGTCGCGCTGTCGCAAGCCGCGTCCCTCATGGACCATGTGGTCGTGGTTCCCGACGCGAAGGGAATCCCGCAAGCCTTCGGGAATGGGCGCGACAGCGGCATCAGGCTCTGCCAGCAGGACGCCCAGGGCGGGTGGAGCCAGCCGGACCCGATCAACGAAGCGATCCCCCTCATCGCCTGGAAGGCTTCCCAATCGGACCAGGGGCGGCGGTTCGACATCTTCGGCATCGGCACCGACGGCAAGCTGTACAACCTCTGGCAGCGCGCCGATGGATCCGGCTGGGGCGGCTGGGGGCTGGTGGGCGGCGCCGGCATCACGAAGCCGAGCATGACCGTCACCCATTGCGCGGACGACACGGTCATCGTGCTGCACATCGGCTCCGATGCGCAGGTGTGGGCCCTCACGCAGTACCCGGGCGGCTATTGCCGCGACCCTTACGTGATCCAGGCCCTGCCGGAGCAGAAGGTGGAGCGCGTCTTCTCCGCGCTCAATTCGGGCGGCAAGCTCACCGTGCTCGCGCAGACCATCCTCTCGGGCCTCTACTGCTGCCATTCCAACGAGGCCGACGGCCACTGGGAGCGGTGGGACCTGGTGGACCAGCCGGTGGCCGACGCCTGCATGATGATGGCGCCCGACCAGCGGCTGGTGCTGTTCACGATCGACCCGTCCGGCGTGGTGCGTTGCCGGCGGCAGGACGCCGTCGGCGGCCGCTGGTGGACCGAGCCGCAGATCCTGGAAGGACCCGGCGGGTTTTCGAATCCGGTCATGGAAATCGACGCGCAGGGCTGCGTGCAGTTCTTCGCCTACCTGCACCAGGCGGGCACGCGGGGCTGCTACTGGCGGTCGGTGGAAAGCGCCCCGGGCTCCAACCGCATGCTGCCCTTGCGCCGCTATCTCTGACGCGCACCGGCCCCGGCCCCGCGCGGCCGGGAACCCCGGCATGATGGCGCGACCCACCGGCCGGAGAACCCCGTCATGCCGCACGCCCCCATCGCCTGGGAGCTCACGCTCGTCCTCATCCTGGGGCTGCTGCTCTACGACTACTTCTTCCACGTCCGCGCGGCGCACGTGCCGGGCATCGGCGAGGCCGCGCGCTGGTCGGCGCTGTACGTCAGCGTGGCCATCGCCTTCGGCGGCGCCGTCTGGTATTTCGGCGGCAGCGAGCTGGGCGTCCAGTACTTCGCGGGTTACCTGACGGAGAAGGCGCTCTCGGTCGACAACGTGTTCGTGTTCCTCGTGATCATGAACAGCTTCAAGGTGCCGCGCGAGGACCAGCAGAAGGCGCTGCTCATCGGCATCGTCATCGCCCTGGTCGCGCGCGCGGGCTTCATCTTCGTCGGCGCCGCGCTCATCGAGCACTTCGCCTGGGTGTTCTACATCTTCGGCATCATCCTGCTGATGACGGCCGGGCACATGATGGTGCCCGAGGACAAGCGGCACGGCGAGGAGTCCGAAGGCGTCGTGCTGCGCATGACGCGCAAGCTGATGCCGGAAGGCTGCGAATACGACGGCGACAAGCTCTTCACCGTGCGCGACGGCAAGCGCGTGATGACGCCCATGGTGCTGGTGGTCGTCGCCCTGGGCCTCACCGACATCCTGTTCGCGCTGGACTCCATCCCGGCGATCTTCGGCCTGACGCAGGACGTCTTCATCGTCTTCACGGCCACGGCCTTCTCGCTGCTCGGCCTGCGCCAGCTGTTCTTCCTGATCGAGGGCCTGCTGGAACGCCTGCTGTACCTCTCCTACGGCCTGGCCGCCATCCTGGCGTTCATCGGCATCAAGCTGGTGCTGCACGCCCTGCACGAGAACAACGTGCCCTTCATCAACGACGGCAACCCCGTGAACGTGGTGGAGATCACCACCATCACCTCGCTGGTGGTGATCGTCGGCATCCTGGTCGTGACCGTGCTGCTGTCCCTCTTCAGCCCGCGCGGCAAGGCCAAGACCGCCGTGGGCCGCCTGCGCCGGCGCCTCGCCGTGTGGCAGGAGCTGGACGCCAGGCACGCCGCGGCCGCGGACCGCGCGGCCGCCTACGAGGCGCTGGTGGCGGCGGAGAAGGCCGTCCGCGCCCTCCCGGAGGAATACCGCGCCATGATCCACGAGCGTCACACCCTGCGCGAGATGCTGGCCGACGCGCATGCGCGCCAGTCGCGCTCGCCCACGGAAGGGCAAGGCGCGGCATGATGGGGTGTTAAATCTCCAGCCCAGCCATGAACGGCCAGAACACCAGCACCAACCCGCCCGGCAAACCCAACGTCCAGCGCACGCCGATGCCGCCAAGGCGCTTCTGGCTGCTCTTCGCCGCGGTGCTGCTGGTGAACTGGGTGATCAGCAGCTATCTGTTCCCGGGCGATGCGCCCGTGACGGTGCCGTACACCGAGTTCCGCGAGCAGGCCGGCGCGGGCAACGTGAGCTCCATCTACAGCCGCGGCAACACGATCGAGGGCCGCTTCAAGAACGCGGTGACCTGGCCGCCGGCCAAGCCCGCCGCGCAACCGGGCCAGCCCGAGGCGCCGCGCGTGCGCCCCATCCCCGGTGAGCCGCGCGGCCCCTCGCGCACGGCGACGACCTTCACCACCGAGCTGCCCACTTTCTTCGACAAGGACCTGGAGAGGTTCCTCATCGACCACGGCGTGGAAATCGGTGCGGTGCCGATCAACCAGGGCAGCCTGCTCGCCACGCTGCTCTATGGCTTCGGCCCCGCCATCCTGATCATCGGCTTCTACGTCTGGATGTACCGGCGCGCTGCGAAACAAGGAGGCATGGGCGGCATGGGCGGCGGCGTGTTCGGCCTGGGGCGGAGCAAGGCCAAGCGCTACGACAACGCCGACGCCGCCAACCGCGTGACCTTCGAGGACGTGGCCGGCATCGACGAAGCCGAAACCGAGCTGGTGGAGATCGTCGAGTTCCTGAAGAACCCGCAGAAGTACACGCGCCTGGGCGGCACCTCGCCCAAGGGCGTGCTGCTGATCGGGTCGCCCGGCACCGGCAAGACGCTGCTCGCGAAGGCGGTGGCGGGCGAGGCGGGCGTGCCGTTCTTCAGCATGAGCGCCGCGGAGTTCGTGGAGATGATCGTCGGCGTGGGCGCGGCCCGCGTGCGCGACCTCTTCAAGCAGGCGCGCGAGAACGCGCCGGCCATCATCTTCATCGACGAGATCGACGCCATCGGCCGCGCGCGCGGCCAGGTGGCCATCGGCGGGGCGAGCGAGCAGGAGCAGACGCTGCAGCAGATCCTGACCGAGATGGACGGCTTCAGCGGCCGCGAGGGCATCATCGTGCTGGCCGCCACCAACACGCCCGACGTACTGGACCGCGCACTGCTGCGCCCCGGCCGCTTCGACCGCCGCGTGGTGGTGAACCTGCCGGACAAGGCGGGCCGCGAGGCCATCCTGAAGGTGCACGTGCGCAAGGTGCCGCTGGCCGCCGACGTGCACCTGGAGGAACTGGCACAGTCCACGCCGGGCTTCTCCGGCGCCGACCTCAAGAACCTGGTCAACGAAGCCGCGCTGCTGGCGGCGCGCCGCGACGAAACGGAAGTGCACCACAAGGACTTCCTCGACGCGCTGGAGAAGATCGTGCTGGGCCCCGAGCGGCCGCTGCTGCTGTCACCGGACGACAAGGAACGCATCGCGTACCACGAGAGCGGCCACGCCATCCTGGGCCTCGTGGTTCCGGGCGCCGACCCCGTGCACCGCGTGAGCATCGTGCCGCGCGGGCAGGCGCTTGGCGTCACCTACCAGCGTCCGCAGACCGACCGCTACAACTACCCCGAGGCCTACCTGCGCGCGCGCATCATCGGCATGCTGGGCGGACGCGCGGCGGAGGAAGTGGTGTACGGCACCAAGACGACGGGCGCCGAAAACGACATCGAGCAGGCCACGAATCTGGCCCGCAACATGGTGACGCGCTGGGGCATGAGCGAAGCCATCGGCATGGTGCAGCTCGCGCCGCGCGGCAATGCTTACCTGGGCCAGGCCGGCGCCTTCGGCGGCGAGAAGCCCTTCAGCGACGAGACGGCGAAACTGATCGACGACGAGGTGCAGCGCATCATCCAGGAATGCCACCAGCAGGCCCTGCGCCTGCTGCGCGAGCACCGCGCCGCGCTCGATGGACTGGTGCGCGCGCTGCTGGAGAAGGAGACGGTGGGCGAGCAGGAGATCCTGCAGGCGACCGGGCTGCCGCCGGCGCCGGAGCTGCAAAGCCGGCCCTTGCATGACCTGACGCAGCACACGCCATGAACGCCCTTCCCCGCATGCCTGCGGCCTTCATCGGCCACGGCTCGCCCATGAACACGCTGGAGCAGAACGACTTCACGCGCGCCTGGCGCGCGCTGGGGCAGGCGGTTCCGCGGCCGCGCGCGGTGCTGTGCGTGTCGGCGCACTGGTTCGTGCCGACCACGGCGGTGACGGCGATGGCCAGGCCGCGCGTCATCCACGACTTCTACGGCTTCCCGCCGGAACTCTTCGCCTTCGACTACCCGGCGCCAGGCGACCCGCAGCTGGCGCAGGAGATCGTCGACCTGCTGAAGCCCACGACCTACCTGGGCCTGGACCACGACAGCTGGGGCCTGGACCACGGCACATGGTCGGTGCTGGCGCATGTGTTTCCGCAGGCGGACATCCCGGTGCTGCAGCTGTCCATCCATTCGGGTGCGCCGCTCGCGTATCACATCGAGCTGGGCGCGATGCTGTCACCGCTGCGGGATCGCGGCGTGTTCGTCGTGGGCAGCGGGAACGTGGTGCACAACCTGCGGATGATGAATCGTGCGTATGGCGATCGGGGCTTCGACTGGGCGGAGCGCTTCGATGCGCATGTGCGCGACATCATGACCACCCGGCCGGCGGAACTGGGGGAAGTGGCGAAGGATCCGGACTGCGCGCTGGCGGTGCCGACGGCGGAGCATTTCCTGCCGCTGGCGTATATCGCGGGGATGGCTGCGGCTGCGGGGGAGAAGCCGCAGGCGTTCGCGGAGGGGAGAACGCTGGGGTCGTTGAGCATGACGAGCTATCTCGTCGGGATGGAGGTGCCGGGGGCGTTTGCGGAGGGGAAGGATACGCAGGCGATGCCGGAGAGGGTGCAGCCGGAGCAGACGAATACTTGACGGGCATTCGGCTCCCCTTGGACGCCGAGCGCCTGAACCCCCTGGCGACCGTGCGCAGTACTACCGCGGTGGCTGTGAGCTCTGGACACACGCGATCCAAAGTGTTCTGAATCCCCTACTCTGCGTTCCAAGGACGGCGTCGGTCGGAGGACCAAGAGGGGAATTCAATGGATCGCCATCGGTTACTTCAAACAGTGGCGCATCGGTGAGCACCGCGCAACACTCTGTGCTGCCGCTGGAGGCGATCACTCATCGCATCACGGTGGTGCGTGGCCAGAAGGTGCTGCTCGACTCAGACTTGGCCGCCCTCTACGGAGTGGAAACCAAGCGCTTTAACGAGGCCGTCAAGCGCAACCTGGCCAGGTTCCCGGCCGATTTCATGTTCCAGCTCTCGGCCGAGGAGTTCGAGGCTTTGAGGTCGCAAATTGCGACCTCAAACGCCCCGGCTGGGCGCGGTGGTCGGCGTTACCGCCCCCGGGCCTTCACCGAGCACGGCGCCATCATGGCTGCCTCGGTGTTGAACAGCCCGCGCGCCATCGAGGTGTCGATGTACGTGGTGCGCGCCTTTGTACGGCTGCGCGAACTCGCAGCCAACCACCAGGAACTCGCCAAGCGACTGGACGCACTGGAAGAGAAAACCGAGGCGCTCGCCCTGCAGCATGACACCTTCAGCCGCAACACCCGCGTTCAGCTCAAACAGGTGTTCGATGCGCTGCGCGAGATGATGACGCCCCCCGAGCCGACCAAACGGCCGATAGGGTTTGTGCCACCGGAGGAAAAGAAGAAAACGTCAGGCGGGCGCTGAACGAAAGAACGACGGCGAGGTCGTGCCCTGTCGGCGTACCCGCTCAGTGGCCAGGGACTCGTTTAGCGAGCTCCGCCCCTCGAAATCAGGATGAGACGCCACCCGGCGCGAGCGGCAGCAGTATGAGGACGAACCCAGGTAGGGAGACACCATGAACCAGACCACGCCCCGCGACGACGAGATGCCCGCGGAGATCGACTTCTCCGGGGGGCAAGCGCGGCAAGTTCTACCAAGCCGGCGCGCAGCTCAATTTGCCGGTGCACCTGGAACGGCAGGTGCAGGCGCGGCTCGCAGCTCTGGCCAGCGCCAAAGGCGTAGAGCTGTCTACCCTCGTCAAAGCTGCTGAAGAAGGAAATCGAGCTGATCGAGATCGGGCGCTGAACGCGGTCGGGTAGGCGCAGTAAAGGTGCCGCATCGCGGCCTCCTCTATTTGGAACCCTGCTCTCAGCAGGGGGATTTTCTTCTAAACGGTACCGTGCTTGCAGTCAGAAAGGACAAATGCTCGGCCATCTGAGAGTATGAACGTCGAACCGTTCTGGATGCTGCCAAGTATCACTCCCAGCTTTTTTGCGCCCTCAGCAATCTGGCGCCGCCACCCTTCAACGTCGCCACGGTACTTGATAGCATGAAAGAGTTGACCATCAGGCACTCTGAGTGTGTGTTTAGTGGTCGTCACACCGCCGTGCTTCGCTAGCGGGGGGGCGATATGCTCAGTGAGGCGATCAAACTGGTCATAGAGACTCAGTCGACCATCATCCTGAAAGTAAACAACCTCCGCCGTTGACGACGGCACCAGCCCTGGCAGCTGTTGCTCAGCTAGTGGCTCGATCTTTTCACCCAAGGCTCTTTCAGTTTGTTCACGCGGACTATTCATTCGTCTCTCACTTTCTTTGCGCTGGCGTAATGAGGAATCTAGTGTTTAAGCCTGCATCGGCGAACACCTTGGACCAGTGCTTTGCGAGTTCGACGCTGTTGGTGTGATAGATGGCACCACCTTCATATGCAGCCGAATAACGTCTGGCCTGATTGAACATCGCCGCTTGCTCCTGTGGGTCCATCCACGGTCGAGTATTGGCCGGATTTCTGGGAGACCTTTCCCAGTCACTAACGAACTTGGCTTCGACGGCGGCTTCCTTTCCGCCGATCACCGTCGTTGCGTCAGCACGGCCATCTCTCACCTTCCCATCAAGTATTACCTTATACCGCTGTTCTTCCGTCTGGCCGTAGAGACCTCGAACGCCGGCCTCATAACTTCGGGCCCACTCCCTTGGGCTTTTACCAGTAATCTCTACAGGCGCAGTGACTTCAAAAGTCTTCCGATCGGAGCCTCCAGCCACCATGTACGTCAAGAAATCCGAGAGTACTTTGGGGGCCTGGAGCAACGGGGGTAGCTTGGTCCAGTCAATTGAAGGAAGCTCGAAAATCGGCTTGCCTGATACCCCCCAAGTCAGACTCGGATCTGCTGGCGCAAATCCCGGCGCACCGGTCGGCATGTCGGTCCTTGGGTCGATGAAGGGAGGAGGCGCACCAGTTCCTTGAGGACGCACAGCCTGGTACCCGCCGCCAACGATGCCGCCACTGCCGGCTGCGCTGCCCGTACCAAATATGGCTGGAAGAAATCCCGTCGGCCGTCCTTCGGGATTGTCAAGGGCTTGCATGTTGCGAAGGCCTTCCGTCGTTACCCTATAGCCGGAGTCAAGCAGTCGTTGCGCTTCGGCTGCCGGCACGCCGGAGTAGCTCTGAATCGCCTGAAGTTGCTCACTGCTTGGCGCATCCGCGTGCGCCTCTCGGCTAAAGGTCGGGAGCTCATGAGGATTGTTTGCAGCCTTCCGTTCGGCAATGCTTTCCGAGAACGTTCGGCCGCTCACAAGCGCCGGGATGGGCCCGACGTCCACGTGCGCCCAGTTGTTGTTCTTGGTGATGAAGTCCCCCAGCGAATCGTCAGAACCAACCGCCGACGGCGTTGTCGGAGCCTCGCTTGACGCAGTCGCCAAACTCGCCCCCAACGCATTGCCAAATGCGTCTACTGCCACTTGCTGCACAGTGACCTTTCCACCCTTGGCCACCGCCGCTGCAGCACCTGCGGCCAACGCAGTGATTAGACGCCCACCGAAACTTTCACCCGCCTCAGGCGCGACACCAGCCCCGACAAACGCCCCGACACCGCTTGCCGCGACTGACTTCCAACTGAAATGATCTTGCAAGCCCGTGGCCACGCCTATTGCTTGGGTGGCTGCAGACGTCACTACTGCACGAATCGCAGGATTCGTGAGGGGCCCAGAGCTAACGCCGCCGGTGCCGTTGACGCCTCCCAGACCCATCGCGATACCACCTCCGATCGCGGAGAGGCCAACACCTTTCCAGTCGAAGCGGTCAAGTTCACCGGTTGCGATACCTACAGCCTGACCTGCGATGGAACCCACTGCCCCGCCCAAGGCGCCCGCTGCCCCTAAAGAAGTGGTCGTCCACACCGTGGTCATTTCCCCGGTTGCCGCGACCACGCTCACCCCGCTTCCGAAGTTGGTCAAGTACCACTGTCCGGTGAGGTACGCGACCGCGACCGCGACCACCGCCATCAGCAGCTTTTTTAACCAACTGCTCTTCTTCTTCGGCTGCGGCATCGCCATGCTCGGCGTCTTGTCCCCCTCGATCCGACTCGGGTCGTAGGGCTTGAACGTCGTGGCGTTGTTGTGGATCGTCGAGACGCGGTTCGGGATGGTCAGTGCCTGACCGACGCGCAGGTCGTTGCTCGAGGCGAGGCCATTCGCCTCCGCGATCCGGAACCAGAGCGCGCTGTCACCGTACGCACCCTGCGCAATCCCCTGTAACGTGTCACCGCTGCGAACGATGTAGGCGCCCGGGCTCGGCGCCGGGTAATTCGCACCGATCGGCGAGTAACCGAAGTCGAAGTCCTCCACGTTCCTGAAGTTCGGGACGTTGTTGTATCCGGTCGCGGGCGTCATCGGATCGACGCCCTGGCCGTACAGGCCAAGCACCTCGCCGTCGACGATGAACTGCCGCTGGATGCGCCAGCCCTGGTTCGCGTACAGCGCCTTGCCCGTGGCGTCATTCACGAACCAGCGGTTGTTGGCCGGCTGCGTCGCGTCCTCCACGCCGACCAGGAAGCCATTCGCGTCGTACCGCTGCGTGGACGATCCCGGCAGCAGCTTCGTGGACTGGGCGGTCGTGACTTCTGCTTCGTACTTGTCGTACTTCGCGAAGCGGGTGGTAGTGAACTTGTTCATGTACCCGCCCTCGTGGTTCACCACGACATACGCGTTGGCGTTACCGACTGCATCCCGGCTACCCGCCCAGCTCTGGCCGTAGTACGAGAGCGTCCACCCCCAGCCGATGTCCAGCTTGCGCGTGTTGTCGCTCTTGAACACCGTCTGGTGCACCAACCACCCATTGGTGTCGTAGTGGTTGATCCGGGTCTCCTTCCCGTTCATCTGCTCCGGCGACAGGCCCTGGTTGATCAGCTCCGCGTACCGCACCGGCAGGGAGGTACCCGGCCCGGACTGCACAACACGGTCGGCGGCGTCATAGCGACGGATGTCGATCTGCACGCCGTCGCGGATCACGCTCTCGAGCCGGTTCAGCGCGTCGTAGCGGTAGGTCTCCTGCACCTCGTCCTCGCGTGAGAGGTAGGTCGCGAACAGGTTGGTGTAGTAGCCCGTGCCGTACTGGTCGAAGTTGCCCACGGAGCTTCCATCCGCCGCGATGATCCGCTGGCCCCAGAAGGTGTCGCTCGTCCGGTTCCCGTTCTTGTCGTAGGTGACCCGGTGACCCTGCCGGCCGATGTTGCCGGCGGCGTCGACGGCGTCCACCACGATTTGCCGGTTCATCTCGTCGTAGCGGAAGTAGCGGTCCGTCGACACGGCCCGCTCGCCGTTCACGCCGTCGTAGCCCACGTGAGTCCACACGCGCGTGCGATTCCCGACCTGGTCGTACTCCATGAGCGCCACGGCGTGGCCGTCCGTGGCGACGCGCAGGTTGCCGCGCGTGTCGTAGGCGAGCGAGTTGTCCTGGTACGTGATGCCGCCCTGGTCCACGCGCTCCCGCAGCCTGCGTCCGGACAGGTCGTACACGTAGGTGGTCGTCTTGCCGTTGGCCCAGTCGCGGATGTTCACCACCTGCCCCGCGGCGTCGTAGTCGTAGCTAATGGACTGCCCGCCGGGGCTCCCCTGCCAGACGAGCTGGCGGGCGTTGTCGTACGAGTACGTGAACTCCCTTCCGCCCAGGTCCCAGTGCTTCAGGACCTGCCCGAAATAGTTGTACGACCAGCTCGCCACGGAACCGTTGGCGTCGTGCTCCGAAGTCTTGTTTCCGCGCGCGTCGTAGGCGGCGCGCGTCACCTGTCCCCGCGGCTGGGTCGTGGCGATGAGATTGCCGGCGGCGTCGTAGGCGTAGAGCGTCGTTTCACCATTGCCGTTGGTCTGCGACAGCTTGCGACCGAGCTGGTCGTATCGCATCACCTCGGTCAGCATGCGCGTACCGACCACCGTCGCTGCGGTCCAGTCCGCCCGCCAGACGCTCGCCACGCCCTTGTCGATGCTGACCACGCGGGACATCTTGTCGTAGGCGTATCCGACCGCCTTGCCCATTGCGTCGATGGTCCGCACCTTGTCCCCGAACGCGTTGTACTGGTGGCGCACCTCGCCCCAGTCCGCCTGGATTTCCTTTTCCAGGTTGCCGCCTTCGTCGTAGAACTGCCAGTTGATGCGGCCGTTGGCGTCGCGCACCGCCATCTGCCGCCAGTGCGCGTCGTAGTAGATGGTCGTCGTCGCGGCCCCCTGGCCGGCGTCCGGCAGGACCTGCTGCACGACCTGGTTGTTCGCGTTGTACCGGTAGGTGGTCTTCCAGGCCGCGTTGCGGGGGTCGGTGATCTCCACGACATTGCCCCACCGATCGACCTTCTGCGACACGACGGGCCGCAGAGAGCGGGCGCCCGCGTCCATCGAGACCGTCTGGCCGCCGATCACGATGCCTTCGTTGGTGCTGATCGCGGGCGAGCCAGGCGAGGTCGTGACGCTCACGCCCGCCTGCGTCGGACCCCAATACTCGAAGTAGCCCGTCGCATGCGCGCCCGGCGCGTTCTGGCCGGCGTACGTCCAGAGCAGCTCGTACTGATACGAGCCTCGCAACGCGCTCGTATCCACCGCACTCGTCACCTCGCGCAAGGGATCGAAGGTTCGAGGGGGGGTCACTTCCAGTGTGGACCACGCGCCCGTGCTGCCGTTCGGGCGGTACCGGAACACCTGCGTGGTGGCGGGCGGCGGGTTGGGCCAGGTGATGAAGCCTGGCGGGACGTTCTGCTGGAAGTACCGCAGGCCGGTGATGGAGTTCAGCGGCGGCAGGGAAACGGTGAACCTGCCCATCGTCGTGATGCGGTTGTCCGTGCGCAGCGGATCCCACGTGATGATCGCGTAGTCGTAGTCGCCCGGCGCAAGCCCGGACGCATCCATGCGCGCACCCATGCCGAAGTTCACGAGGCCCGCGTAGTAGTAGTCAGGGTTCGCGGTGTTGCTGGCGGGGTGCAGGTACAGCTCCACGATCGCATTCGGGTCGGGGGACACCTGCACGGTGATGCTGTTGCGGCCGTGGCCCGGCGGCTGGTCGAGGATCAACTGCCAGTTGCCGTACTTGTCCTTCTTTTCGACGGCGATGCGGTAGATCTTGTCGACACCCCAGTCCGCCAGTCCGTTGTTCCACCCGAGCTGTCCGCCGGCGTTCCACCGGTCGCCCTCCATGACGCCCGTGGTGAACGTTCGCCATGTGCCGCCCCCGGTCGTGTGATCCGCCAACATGTAGACGGGCGTGGTGTACTCGAGGGTGATGCGGATGTCGCCGCTTCCCAGCGCCGCCAGGCTGTTCCACGTGAGGGCGATCAGGTTCTGCGAATACGGGCCATCGGCGCGTTGCAGCACCGTCGCCGTCGTGTACTGGTGCTGCACGGACAGCCCACCCTGCGTCTCCTGCCGCACGGCTTCGGCCTTGCTCGTCACCCGGCCCAGCATGTCCACCTGCATGTCCACGCGCCGCGTGTACGGATGGTTGGCGGCGGCCTCCGCATTGGCGAACGTCCGGAGGTCCACGTCGCCTCCGCCCTTGCCGCCGCTGCGGATCTCCGAGGTGACGTTGCCCTGCAGGTCGTACAACTGGATGCGGTCGACGCCGTCGCCCGTGTTGGTGCGCCACAGGCGCCCTGCGTTGTCGTAGTCGAAGTATTCCTGCCAGCCGCCCTGCGTGCCCTTGCGGGTGATCTCGCCGAAGGCGTTGTATTCGATGGCGGCCGTGACGAGCCCCGCCTGTGCCTGGCTGACGGTCGTGACGCCCACGCCGGCCTGCCACACGGACGTGGAAGCCGGCGTGTGCGTCTTCACCAGCCGGCCGAGCGGGTCGTACTCGTGCACCTGGAACGCGGTGCGCGTCACGGTATCGTCGCCGGTGGCGCCCTGCCATTGCTTGGCAACGTGCCCGTACGCGTCATAGGAGAAGTAGGTGCTCGAACCGGCGGCATCCTGCACCTGCGTGGCACGCCCGAAGCTGTCGAAAGTGGAGATGGTCCATCGGTCGGCGCCGTCGGCGATCGGCGGCTCCCAGCGCTCGCCGGTGGCGCTCGCCGTGCCACGGGCATGCTCCACGACCGCCACCGCATTTCCGTACGCATCGCGCAGGAAGGTCGTCAGCGGCGTGAGCGAAACACCGCTTGCGGTGCTGGAGCGCGGCGGCGCGGCGATGGCGACCACGCGGCCAAGGGCGTCGTAATAGGTGTAGGTGACCTTGCCCAGCGGATCCGACACCCACGTCTGGTTGCCCACGGCGTCGTAGCCGAAGCTCGTGACGGGCGTGGCGCGGTCGGGCGTGCCGTCCGGCCGCATGCTGATCTCCACCTGCACCCGACGCTCGCTCGTCTTGCGATTCAGCCCGTCGTAGGTGTACACCGTGGTACGGTCGTCCGGGCTGGTGGCCGATTTCGTGTAGCCGTCCACGGTCCACGCCCCCGCCACCGCGTTCGCATATTCGGTGAAGGACGTGAGGTTGCCCATCGTGTCGAACGCGCGTTCGGTGAGGTACCCCATGGCATCCACCATCGCGACTTCGTGCCCCAGCCGGTCGTAGTAGCGGGTCGTGGTGGCCCAGGTATCTGTCTTCTGGTTGCGCAGGACGCGCGACTTCACCAGCTGGCCGAAGGCGTCGTAGGTGTTCTGCGTCTTGCGGCCCGCGGTGCCGGTCTGCGAGGCCGCATCCGCACTGGAGTCGTAGAAGAACGCCGAGGGCTCCGTCTTTTCGACCAGCTGCCCCAGGCGGTCGTAGGTGGAGACCAGGACGCGGTCGCGTGAATGGTCGAATCCGGCGGCGGCCAATGCCGTGTTGACCTGCGCGCGGCTCGCCGCTTGTGCGCTCTGGGTGAGGCCTGCCCCCGTGAGGGCCGTCTGCGTGCCATATCGCACAAGCTGCGTCACGTCGCCGAACGCATCGTGCGTGTACCCCGTCACGTACCCCAGCGCATCGACCTCGTACACCAAGCGCCCCAGCACGTCGTAGACCTTCTGGCTGACCGCATTGCCGACGTCGCGGTTCGCGACGGCGTTGCCAAGCGTGTCGTAGAAGGTCTCGCTCGTGAGCTGCACGTTCCTTTCCACCCGCCCGGCAAGATAGGTCGCGCCGTTGGTTGTCAGCGCGTCCGCCGCGAGGTCGTAGATCCCCACCGGTGGATGGATCACCCGGACCTGGCGGCCGAGCGCGTCGTACTCGTAGCGGGTGGTGCGTTCGCCGGAGAGGCCGGACGCCTCCGTCCGCTGGACGAGGTTGCCCAAGGCGTCATAGGCAAGGCGCGTGACGATGCGCTTGTTCTCGGCAGCACTGGCGACAAGAGCGCCATCCGGGAGCGGCACTGGGGAGAAGGGCACCTCCGGCGAAGTCTCCGTGATCAGCCGGCCCGCGGCGTCATACGCGTACGTCCAGCTCGCCCCTTTCTTGTTCGTGAAAGTCAGCTTGTTGCCGAGCGCGTCGTAAGCGAAGGATTCGGTGTTCCAATGCGCGTCCACCGCGGTGATGAGGCGGCCCGCCGCGTCGTACGTGAAGAACTCCCCCGGGTCGCGCGACGGGTCGGGCCGCAGGGCAGTCGCGATGGCGTCGACGCCGGTCGTGCCAGGGTTTACGGCCACTGCATACCTGACCGTGCGGACGAGGCGGCCCACGCCGTCGTACTGGCTCCCGCGAACGGCGCCCAGCGCATCGACGGTGTACACCGCCCGCCCGCCCGCGTCGTAGGCAGTGCGGCTCGTTCGGTCTGCGCTGGGTGTCGCGCGCACCAGGAGTTTCATGGCGGCGAGCGTCGGATTCGCGCCCAGCACCGCCGCGTCGACCGTCTTCGCATACGCGATCGTCGCGACCACGTTGCCGGTGCCGTCGTACTGCGTCTCGGTCACCGCGCCAAGGGCGTCGACCACCAGCACCTGGCGCCCCGCCGCGTCCCAGCCGAAGCGAGTGGACCGGTCGGCTCCGGCATTGGCTGCGAGCAAGGACCGGATCGCGTCGGCGGTCCCGCTTTGGCCAGGGGTCGGCACGCTCGCGATGGGTGCGGCGTAGGTTGTGCGTCGCGTCACGTGGCCGTCCGCGTCGTACGCCTGTTCGGTGACGCCGCGCAGCGCGTCCACCTCGAACACGAGTCGGTTCGCAGCGTCGTACGCCATCGTGGTGGAGCGGTCCCCGGCGCTGGCTGCGACGCTGCTCGCCGCTCCGCCCTGCGGCAACGCGGTCGCGTACTCCACCCGCCGCACGACGTTGCCGTTCCGGTCGTACACGCGCTGCGTCACGGCGCGCACGGCGTCCACCGTCCACGTCAGGCGACCCGCGGCGTCGTAGGTATGGCTCACGGTGGCGTCCCGGCTCGCGTTGGCGACCAGTGCCACGGCCGTCGACAGAGCCGAGGTCGTCGCAGCGGTGCCTGCGGGCACGGCCGCGGCATACGCTGTCCGACGGAGCAGGTTGCCGTTGTTGTCGTAGCTGTTCGCCACCACGGCGCCCGTGCCGTCGATCGTGTAGATCGCGCGGTTCATGCCGTCGTACACCGTGCGCAGGGTTGCGTCCCGAGCGGAGTCCGCGCCTGGCACGGGCAGCGTGCCGGGTGTCCAGGCCTGGATCGCGAGAGGGCTGGCGAAGGCGGTGCGCGAAACGACGTTGCCGTTTCCGTCGTACACGTAGCGCACGACGCCGCCGGTGCCATCCACGGTGGCGACCAGTCGGCTGTCCTTGTCGTACACCCGGTGCTCCACCGCGTCAAGCGCTGGCTGCGGCGTGACGAGGGCGCCCACCTGTGCGGCCGTGGGGGCCGGCGGGAGCGTGCCGATCGCGGCAGGCTTCGCGTACGTCACCGTCTTCACCACCCGGCCCGCGGCGTCGTAGGCCAGCTGCTGCACGTTGCCGAGGGCATCCACGGTGAACACCAGCCTGTCGTTCACGTCGTAGGCGTAGCGCGTCACGTAGCCCCGCGGGTCCGTGCTGGAGACGACGTTGCCGTTGCGGTCGTAGGCCCAGCTGCGCTGCAGGTTCAGCCCCGCGGGATCCACGCGCTCCTGCGTGCGTCGCCCGAGCGCGTCGTAGACGTACTGCGTGAGCGTGCCACCCGGCGAGCGCACCGTGAGCACGTTGCCGCGGGCGTCGTAGGTGGAGACCGTCTGCAGGTTCAGCCCTGCCGGGTCGACCGTCTGCTTGAGCACGCGGCCCAGGCGGTCGTATTCGACGGTGGAGGTCACGCCCATGGCGTCCGTGACCGACACCCGCTGCCCCTTCGCGTCGTACTGGTAGGTGGTGGTCAGGTTCAGACCTGCCGGATCCACCCGGCGCGTCAGGACACGATGGGCCGCGTCATAGGCGTAGGCCACCCGCGTGCCGTTGGCATCGATCGTTTCCGTGACACGGCCTGCGGCGTCATAGGCGCTGGAGGTCGTGCCCACCGGCAGCGTCGTGCGCAACAGGTTCCCGTTGCGGTCGTACAGGTAGCTGGTCGACTGGTTGTTGGCGTCGACGACGCGCTCCACCTGGCCGTGCCGCGTGTAGAACGTCGTCGTGACGATCCCTTCCGCGGTGGTCACGCGCAGGCTGCGCGCAGCGGCGTCGTAGGCGTAGCGGGTGACGCTTCCGAGCGCGTCGGTCTGCGTGAGCACGCGGTCGAACGCATCGTAGGTTGCGCTGCGCCTGCCGCCCGCGGGGTCCTTCCAGGAGACGACGCGCCCCAGGCGGTCGTAGGCCTGCTCGCGCACGTTGCCGTTCGCGTCCGTGGAGCGGATCGTGCGGCCGAAGGCGTCGTAGACGGTCGACGTGGAAAGCTGGGTGCCGCCCACGCTCTGCAGCGTGCCGGTCCGCTGCCCGCGGCGATCGACCGTGTAGGTCTCGAGCAGGTTCACCGCCGCCCCGCTCAGCTGGCGAGACGCCTCGTCGCCGAAAGCGTCGTACGTCGAGGTGCTCACCGTGCCCAGTGCGTCCGTCGTCGAGGCGACGCGCCCGTCGCGCGTGTAGGTGAGCGTGGTCCGGCTGTCGAGGGCTGCGTTGGCGATGGAGGCCAGCGCCGTGGTGAACGCGTTGCTGGCGAGCCCGCCCGTGAGGCCGGTGGTCGCGATGCGGCCGGCGTAGGAGAGGATCGCCGCCAGGCGCCCCCGGGCGTCGTAGCGTGACTCCTGCACCTCTCCGAGCGCATTCACCTTGTGCGTGAGCGCTCCGTCCGCGTCGTAGAAGAAGAGCGTGCGGTTGCCCAGCGCGTCGGTGGTGGCGATGCGCCGGCTCGCGGCGTCATAGGCGTGGCTGGTGCCGTACTGCGCCCAGATCGCATCGACCTGCGCCTGGGTCTGGCCGCCCGTGAGCAGCGCCGCCCCCTCCGCGGTCAGCTCGCCGGTCAGCCGCCCCTGGACGTCGTAGCGCGCGAGGATCGTGCGCACTTCCCCGGTGCCCGCCGCACGCACGGTGGAGACCAGGTTGCCCGCGGCGTCGTAGCTGAACTGCGTCACCACGCCCTCGGGACTCGTCTCCCGCACGACGCGATTCAAGGCATCGAAGCTGCGCAAGGTGCTGCGGTCGGACGGTGACGGCGCGGGACGCGATGGCTGCGTCGTGGATCCGGGCATGCCGACCGCCACCGCCGTGGCATAACGAATGACCTGCGTGGCGTTGCCGCTGGCGTCGTACACGGTCTCGGTGACGAAGCCCTCGCCGTCCACCTGCATCCAGGCCTGGCCGCGTGCGTTGTAGGCAGTCTGCTCGCGGACATCCGCAGGGGACCACGCCGGCACGAGCTGCGCGAGCGTCCCCGCCGCGCGCGCACCGGACGGCGTCGCCGTGGCGTACGCCACGCGCTCCAGCAGCTGGCCCGCGGCCGTGTACCGGAAGGTCGTGAGATAGCCTTCCGCGTCCAGCGTGCCGGCCAGCAGCCCGTCGGCGTCGTGGAAATGGCGCGTGACGCGATCCTGTGGCGACGGGGCCGGCAGCATCACGACCCCGTTGGCTGTTCCGATCGTGGCCACGATCGTGTTGGCATAGCGGACCGTCTGCACCAGCCGGGACGCCCCGTCATAGCGCATCTCCGTGACCTGGGCATTGCTCGACGTGCCGACACTCTTCGCTTCGCGCACCAGCCGGCCAGCGTCGTCGTACTGGCGCCAGATGCCGGCATCTCCCCCCGAAGCAGGGGGCCGCACGCCGGCAGCCGTCGCCGAAAGCAGCGGCAGCCCCGCCGCATCCACCAGCATCGCGGTGTTCACGGCCGTGCCCCAGGTGGTGATGCCGGTGACCAGGTCGCGGCGGTCGTACGTGTACTCGGTCATCGTGCCGTTGCCGTCGATCTCCGCCGTCTTGCGCCCCGCCGGGTCGTAGAGCACCCAGCTGCGCACGCCGGTCGGGTCCTGCGTCATGCGCAGGCGATCGTCCGCGTCGTAGAAGAAGCGTGTCTCGCCGAGCGCCGCGCCGGAGGTGTTCGACTGCGCGACGGCGGTCACCCGCCCTGCGGCGTCCATCGTGGTGGTGGTCACGAGCCCGCCCGCGAGGCTCACGCGCAACTTGCGACCTGCGTCGTCGTGCTGCGTGATGGTCACCTGCCCCAGCGCATCGGTGGCGGTGAGCATCCGGCCGAGCCCGTCGTGGGTGTAGCTCGTCACGCCGCCGGTGGGCGAGACCGTCTGCAGCAGGCGACCGGCCGCGTCGTAGACGTAACGCTCCACCGCCTGCGTGCCATCGAAGATGCCATCGCCGGTGGCACCGACACGCGCGAACGTCGTGCGGGACTGCAGCTGCCCCCGCACGTCGTAGGCGAGGTCCACCCGCTGCGTGCGGCTCCTGTCCTGCCCGGCCGCCCAGCTCGCGAGGGCGTTTTCGGTGAACGAGGCGTCGGGTGCCACCCCGAGGTAAGGGTACGTGCTGCCGGCGTAGGTGATCTGCGACACCTGCTGCCCGGGACCGTCGTAGCGGTACTCCGTCACCCGCCCTTCCGCACTGATGGCGAAACGCAGCTGGTTGCGGCCAGTGGCGTCGTACACGCGCCGCGACACCAGCGCACCGCCGGGGAGGCCGGGCCCGGCACCATCCGCATCGGGCTGCGTGTAGGTGGTCTCGGAAACCAGCTGGTTGCGTGCGTCGAACGTCCGGTCGACGGTGTTGCCGGCGGCGTCCCGCTGCCGGGTCTGATTGCCGCGGTCGTACTCGTAAGTGGTGACGCGCCCCTCGCCGTCGGTGACGGAGGTGACGTTGCCGGAGGTGTCGTAGACGAACCGGCGATTGGCACCCGTGCCAGCAACCGCGGGCCCCGTGATCCCGGTGATCTGTCCCTGGCCGTCGTGGTCGTAGCGGGTGACGAAACCGAGCGGGTCCGTCACCGTGGTGAAGCCCGTGCCGTAGGTGAAACTCGTGGCCTGCCCCAGGCCGTCGCGCACGGTGGCCAGCTTGTAGACCCCGGCGCCCACGTCCTGGTACGTGAACGCCACGCTCGTGCCGTCGCTCTGCGTGACCGACGCGATGCGCTTGCTCGCGCCGTCATACGTGTAGCTGGTCTGGTACACCTTGCCATCGGCGATGCTGTTGTCCGCCGGGGAGAGATCCAGCGTGACGCTCGCCAGGCGATTGAAGGCGTCGTACGCGTACCGGGCGCGCGTGGTCGTCACGCCGCCAGCCGTCGTCCGCACCTGCGAGAGGTTGTTCCCGGCGTAGTCGTACCAGACGGTGTCGCCGTTCGCCGTGGTGACGCTGGAGAGGAACCCGTTCGCGCCGTAGTTGCAGGTGAGGGCGTTGCCGCTCGTGTCGCGGCTGGAGAGCAGGCGCATCGCCCCGCTGCCCTCGTACCGCTGCAACGCACCGGTGCTGCCATCGCACCATTCGAACTGCGCATCGGCAGCGACGTAGGCGATGGTGTCGTAGGCGCCGGACCCTTCGGTGGTGAAGTAGCGGTTCGCGAAGGAATCGTAGGCGTAGATGGCGGCTGCACCGTCCGCTCCAATGCGCTGGATCGTGCTGCCCACCGCGCCGACGGTGCCCGTCACGCGCAACTGGCTCACGCCCGACGTCCACCCGTCCCCGTTGTCGTCATTGATCGACCCATTGCTGTTGTACGTGCGGAGCAACGCGGCGTCGTGCCCGCGGGCCACCAGCAGGTCGTCCTGGTCCTGCACGACGACCTGCCCCTGCGACACGTTGACGTACACGCCCTGCCCGTTGCTCCCGCGCAGGGTGCCCCCGACGTTCTCGCGCAGCCCCAGGACCTCCAGCGAGCCGAGCTCCAGGCCGCTGCGCATGCCACTGACGATCGCTACCATCTTTGCCCCTGGACGTAGGTACCCCAATACGTCCTCGTCGCGCGCGGCTGGTTTAGCGGCTAAACCGGTGCGGAATACCGCGGATGTATTGGCCAGCACTCCTGCCGGATCCCATGAACGCCGACGAACGCTTCCAGGCCCTCATCCGCCAAGGGCTCGCCGCCAGCCGCGACAACCGGCGCGAGGCCGCGCTCGACCTGTACGCGCAGGCCGGCGCGGTGTTGCCCGGGTCGGGCATCCCGCACTTCCTCATCGGGTCCGAGCACGCGTCGGCGGGCGACCTTGCCGCCGCCGAGGCGGCGTTCGCCACGGCGGTGCTGCTGTCGCCCGACTTCCCGCTCGCGCGCTACCAGCTCGGGCTGCTGCAATTCAGCTCGCAGCGTGCAGCCATGGCACTGGTGACCTGGGGGCCCTTGCTATCGCTCGGCCCTGCGGATTCGCTCGGGCACTTCGTGCGCGGTTTCGCGGCCCTGGCGGAAGAGCGCCTCGAAGAATCCGCGCAGCATTTCGCGTCCGGGCTCGCCTGCGCGGATGCGAATCCGGCCGTCGCATCGGACATCCGGCAGGTGCTGGAGGCGGTGCACGGCCTGGTGTCCGGCAAGCAAGGGGCGCCGGCCGACGAGCCCACGGCCAGCCACGTGCTGCTGGCCGCCTACGGCCGCGGCCTCCACTGAGACAGCAGCAACTGCAGCGCCTCGTAACGTTGCATGGGGCGGCTGTCGCCGGCCAGGAAGGCACGCGCGAGCTGCACCGTAGCGTCTTCGGGGTCCAGCGCCTCCGCACGCGCGAGCAACGGTGCGGCCTTCGCCACGCCGCCCGTCAATCCCGTGGCGATCGCCAGCGCGGCCTGCGCTTCGGCCGCCGTGCCGTCCAGGTCGACGGCACGTTGCAGGGCACCCAGGGCCTCTTCCGCGTCGCCGAGCAGCAGCGTGGCCCAGCCGAGGGCCTGCCAGCACGCGGCGTGCGTGGGCGCAGCCGCGGCGGCGCGCTGCAGTTGCTCCTTCGCCAGCGGCACCTTGCGATCCAGCAGGTTGGCGGTGCCGAGCGTGAACCAGGTGCGGCCGTCCCCCGTGGTCCCTTCGAGGGCGCGTTCCAGCCACCGGCGCGCTTGCGCGGGATCGCCCGCCGCGAGGGCGAGCGAGCCGAGCGTCACCAGCGCCTCGCGGTGCCCCGCGTCCACGGCGAGCGCGCGCTCGGCCCATTCACGCGCGGCGGCTGGCTGGTCGCAGTCCAGCGCGACCAGTGCGGCGATGCCCGCAGCAGCAGGCTGCAGGGCACCTGCTGCTGCCGCGCGCCGGGCCCATTCCCAGGCATCTTCCAGGCAACCCAGGTGATGGCACGCGCGAAGCCACTGCACCTGCAGCAGCTCCTGCGACATGCCTGCCTCGCGGAAGAACCCCGGCGCCGCGGCTTCCAGCAGGTCATGCGCGGCCTGGGCATCGCCCTGCAGCAGGTGCACGTAAGCCAGGTCGTGCAGCAGCCCGTGCGCTTCGCCACCCTGGCTGCGCAAGGCCTCGAGCGCCGCCCGCGCCGCTTGCAGGTCGCCGCGCGCGATGTGCACGTGCGCTCGCCGAAGCGGCAGCCCGGGCGCATGCGGCGCGACGCGCGCCGCCGCGGCCAGGAAATCGGAGGCGGCATCGTGCTGCCCGCAGGCCAGTGCTGCGTCGCAAGCTTCCGCGAGCAGCTCCGCGTTGCTCGCGTCTTCATGGAGGTAGGCGGTCAGCCGCTGCAGGCGATCGGATGCGGGCGTGAGGTTCATGGCGGGCCTTGACGTGCAGGCTGCCATTGGATGCAGGAGCGAGGCCGCGCTCAAGGCGGCATGACACGCCCCGCGTGCAACTAATTCACTGCAAGGACGGGTGCTGGCGTTCTTCCGCCTTCAACGCATTCAGCCGCGCCTGCGCCCCGCGCATCACCGCATCGACGTACGCCGGCGGCAGGTCGGCCACGGGCATCGCCTGCACGCGCAGCGGCGTCCGGCGCAGCACCGGTTGGGCGCGCTTCACCGAAGCAGGCGCCGGCGTGGCCGGCACCAGCGGCTCCAGCTCGAACTCGACCGTCTCGTCCATCACCTCGCCGCGCAGGAACCAGTAAGTCACGCCCCCGGCTGCCACGCCGGCCAGCCCGGCCGTCGCGACCACGGCAGCCAGCATCCCTTCGCCCGCCACGTACAGGCTGAACACCGCCACCCCCACCAGCACCACGAAGGCGCAGACGAGCAGGACGAAGGCGACGAGCAAGCGGGTGGCAGCTGGCATGGCGGACTCCGGGCGAAGGGCCGCATGCTAGCGGCTCTGCCGTCGCGCGTGCAGCGGGTGCGGGGCTCCCTTCGTCAGGATGCGCGCTTGTCCTACGAACGACGGACGGCTTGCGGATGCCCAACCGGAATGATCACGCTTGCCAACGCCTTCATCCTCGTGCTCGTCATTGGTGCCGCCGCGCTCGGCATCTCGGCCCTGGTCGAGAAGCGCACCGTGCGCCGCCACCGCGAACACGAGAGCAGCACCAACGCCGCCTCCTGACGCCCGCCTCGTGCGGTGGACGCTGGCGCGCGGAAGGCGGCAGTGTCCTACATGGCTCGTCCTGCGGCTGATCGACAGTGATCGCCGGGTCTACAGGGGGAACCACCATGAAGGAAAACTTGACCATCCTGGACGCGGTCGGCGGCGAGGCCAGCGACACGGCCATGCAGCGGATGATCCTCGCGCGCGACCTGCCCAAGAAGACGATCGCGCTGGTGCTCGCCGGCGGCCGCGGCTCCCGGCTCTACGAGCTCACCGACCGCCGCGCCAAGCCCGCCGTGTACTTCGGCGGCAAGTTCCGCATCATCGACTTCGCGCTGTCCAACTGCCTCAACTCGGGCATCCGCCGCATCGGCGTGCTCACCCAGTACAAGTCCCACTCGCTGCTGCGCCACCTGCAGCGCGGCTGGAACTTCCTGCAGGGCGCGCACAACGAGTTCATCGACCTGCTGCCGGCACAGCAGCGCGTGGACGAGGCGTTCTGGTACCGCGGCACCGCCGACGCCATCTCGCAGAACATCGACATCCTGCGCGCCTACGGGCCGGAATACATCCTGGTGCTGGCGGGCGACCACATCTACAAGCAGGACTACTCGCTGATGCTGCTGGACCACGTGGAGAGCGGCGCCAAGGTCACGGTGGGCTGCATCGAGGTGCCGCGCATGGAAGCCACGGCGCTCGGCGTGATGCACGTGGACGCGGACCGCAAGATCACCGCCTTCCTCGAGAAGCCCAAGGACCCGCCGCCCATCCCGGGCAAGCCGGACAAGGCGCTGGGCAGCATGGGCATCTACGTGTTCAGCGCGGAGTACCTGTACAAGCTGCTCGAGGCCGACATGCGCGACGAGGCGTCCGAGCACGACTTCGGCAAGAACCTCATCCCGCGCATCGTGCAGGACGGCGGCGCGGTGGCGCACCCGCTGAACCTCTCCGCCGTGCCGGCCAACACGCGGCACCGCCCGTACTGGCGCGACGTGGGCACGGTGGACGCCTTCTGGGCCGCCAACCTGGACCTCGCCGCCGACATGCCGGAGCTCAATCTCTACGACCGCGACTGGCCGGTGTGGACGTACCAGGAACAGCTGCCGCCCGCCAAGTTCGTGCCGGACGTGCACGGCCTCAACGGCGAGACTTCCAACGTGCTGATCTCGGGAGGCTGCATCGTCATCGGCTCCAACATCCGCCGCTCGGTGCTGTTCTCCAACGTGCGCGTGGAGGCGGCCTGCACCCTGCACGAGGCGGTGATCATGCCGGACACGGTGATCGGCCGCGGCTCGCGGCTGTCGAAGGTGGTGATCGACCGCGGCTGCAGGATTCCCGAAGGCACGGTGGTGGGCGAGAACGCGGACGAGGACGCGCGGCGCTTCCACCGCACGGACGCGGGCGTGGTGCTGATCACGCGCGAGATGCTGGACCAGGCCGCCAGCGAGACCTCCGACGCCGACTGAGGCCGCCATGCGCGCCACGCTGATCCTGCTGGGCATGCTGCTGTGGCTCACGGCCGCGGCGGCATGGCTCGCGCCGCGCAAGCGGGCCCTGCTGCGCAAGCACCACGCGCACCTGCGCAATGCCGACATCATCCAGCTCACGCGCGACGACTTCGACGCGTGGACGCTGTACCGCGACACCTGCATCCTGCTCGGTGTCGGCCTCGTCGGCGGCCTGGCGATCGTCCTCACCCACTGAACGCTTGGTAATCTCGGGGATTCCCTCCGCGTCTCCCCGTCGATGAACCCCGAAGCCAGCCAGATCTGGACTGCCCCGCGCTGGGCGCTCGCCGCCCTCCTCGCCCTGCTGGGCATGCTGGGGCCGTTCTCCATCGACACCTACATCCCCGCGTTCTCGGGCATCGCGCAGGCGATCGGGGCGACGCCGGTGGAGATGCAGCAGACGCTGTCGGCGTATCTCTTCGGCTTCGCCTTCATGAACCTGTTCCACGGCGCGCTGTCGGACAGCTTCGGCCGGCGGCCGGTGGTGCTGTGGGGCATCGCGGTGTTCACGGTGGCGTCGGCGGGCTGCGCGCTCGCGCAAGGCATCGGGCAGCTGGTGTTCTTCCGTGCACTGCAAGGGCTGTCGACGGGTGCGGGCATCGTGGTCTCGCGCGCGGTGATCCGGGACATGTTCCCGCCCGACCAGGCGCAGAAGGTCATGAGCCAGGTCACGATCTACTTCGGCGTGGCGCCGGCGATCGCGCCCATCGTGGGCGGCTGGCTGTTCGTGCACGCGGGCTGGCACGCGATCTTCTGGTTCCTCACCGCGGTGGGCGTGGCGCTGTGGCTGGCCAACTGGAAGCTGCTGCCCGAGACGCTGCATGCCACGCACCGCCAGCCCTTCAACGTGCGCAACCTGATGCGGGGCTACTGGCAGCTGGGCGCGAGCCCGCAGTTCCTGCTGCTCGCGCTGGCGAGCGGCATCCCGTTCAACGGCATGTTCCTCTACGTGCTGGCGGCGCCGGCGTTCCTGGGCGAGCACCTGCACCTGGCGCCCACCGAGTTCTTCTGGTTCTTCCTGCTCACGATCGCCGGGATCATGCTCGGCTCGTTCGCATCGGGGCGGCTCGCCGGACGCATCCAGCCGAAGCGCCAGATCCGCTACGGCTTCCTCGTGATGGTGCCGGTGTCGCTCGCGAACGTGCTCGCCAACTTCCTCTTCGCGCCGCAGGCCTGGTGGGCCCTGATCCCGATCGCCGTGTTCGCCTTCGGGTGGGCGCTGATGGTGCCGGTGGTCACGCTGCTCGTGCTGGACCTGCACCCGGAACGCCGCGGCATGGCCTCGTCGCTGCAGGCCTTCATCGGCTCCGCCGCCAACGGCATCGTGGCCGGCGCGATCGCGCCCCTGGTGATGCACTCCACCCGGCAGCTGGCCGTGGCCTCGCTGTTGATGATGGGCGTGGGGCTGGTGAGCTGGCTGGTGGTGAAGTGGCGGTGGCCGGAGACGGGGCGGGCGGCAATCGGTTGAGACGGTGGGGTTCGCTTCGCTCACCTGCCGCGGCTTCGCCGCGCCACCCTACGAATACCGGCCGCGTTCCCCGTAGGGTGGCGCGGCGCCAGCCGCGGAAGGTGAGCCAGCGAAGCGGCGAACCCCACCGCGCGCGCAGCGCGTCCGCCGCCTCCTCACGCCTCCGACTTCGACTCCCCTTGCACCAGCGCCAGCAGCTCGCCCACATCCACCGGCTTCGTGCAGTGGTGGTCGAAGCCCGCCGCACGCGCGCGCTCCTGGTCGTGCGCCTGGCCCCAGCCGGTCAGCGCGATCAGCAAGGCGTCGCGGCCCCAGTCGGAGGCGCGGATGCGCTCGGCGACCTCGTGGCCGCTCATGCGCGGCATGCCGATGTCCAGGATCACCACGTCCGGGTGCAGCGCCTCGGCCCGCGCGAGCGCCTGCTCGCCGTCGGCGGCGCTGTGCACCTCGTGGCCTTCCATCTCCAGCAACAGGCTCATCGTGGAGAGCGCGTCCGGGTTGTCGTCCGCGATCAGGACGCTGCGCGGCTGCCCCGCCGCGCGTTCGCCCGCCGCGGCAGGCGCCGGCGGAGCCTCGTCGGCGGGACGCGCCGGCAGCGGCAGCGTCACGGTGAATTCCGATCCCTGCCCGCGTCCCGCGCTCGTCGCCTGCAAGGTGCCTCCGTGCAGTTGCACGAGCCCGCGGCTGAGGGCCAGGCCGATGCCCAGCCCGCCTTGCGCGCGCTCCGCGGCGGCCGTGACCTGGGAGAACATGCCGAAGATCGGCTCGACGTCCTCGGGCGAGAGGCCGATCCCGTTGTCGCGCACCCGCAGCAGCAGGCGCCCGCCGCGCTGTTCCGCCGAGAGCCGGATGTGCCCGCCCGGGTCCGTGTACTTGGCCGCGTTGGAGAGCAGGTTGCCGAGCACCTGCGCGAGGCGCACGGCATCCGCCACGAGTTGTATCGGCTCCTCCGGCAGCACGACCTCCAGCCGGTGCTGCCTCGCCTCGATCAAGGGCCAGGCCGTTTCCACCGCCGCATCCACCACCGCCTTCAGGTCCACGGGCGCGGGGCGCAACTGCAGCTTGCCGCGCGAGATGCGCGACACGTCCAGCAGGTCGTCGAGCAGCAGCGCCATGTGGCCCACCTGGCGCTCGATCACGTCGAGCGCCCATTTCTTGCGCTTGTCGTCGCCGGAGGTCTTGGCCACCAGGGCCGCCTGGCGGATCGGCGCCAGCGGGTTGCGCAGCTCGTGCGCCAGTGTTGCCAGGAATTCGTCCTTGCGCTGGTTCGCCTCCTCCAGCGCCGCGGCCGCCTGCACCTGCTCCGTCACGTCGTGGCCTTGGGCGAAGATGCCCACGATCGCTCCCTGCGCATCGCGCACCGGCTGGTAGAGGAAGTCGACGAAACGCTCGACGGGCGCGGCGTCGGGGGTCTTCTGCAGCACGAGGCGCATGGCGCGGCCGACGAAGGGCTCGCCCGTTTCGTACACCTGTTGCAGCAGGTCGAAGTAGCCCTGGCTCTCCACCTCCGGCAGTGCCCGCAGGGCGGGCCGGCCCTCCAGGTGCCGGTGGCCCACGAGCTGGTAGTACGCCTGGTTCACGAGCTCGAACACGAAGTCGGGCCCGCGCAAGAGCGCGACGAAGCCGGGCGCGTTGTCGAACCAGGTGCGCAGCGTGCGCGCGGCGTCCTGCGCTTCGCGCACCAGGCGGTCGCGCTCGCGCTCGGCCAGCACGCGCCCCGTCTCTTCCGAGCAGGCGCAGAACATGCCGCCCACCTTGCCGTCCTCGTCGTAGATCGCGCTGTACGACCAGGTGAACCAGGTGTCCTCGCGGAAGCCGTTGCGCTCCATCACGAGCAGCACGCGCTCGTTCCAGGTCGATTCGCCCCGCTCCATCACCGCTTCGCGCTGGGCGCCGACCACGTCCCAGATCTCGTGCCACGTCTCCTGCGCCGGCCGGCCGAAAGCCTCCGGGTGCCGCTTGCCCAGGATGGGGATGTAGGCGTCGTTGTAGATGTTGATCGCCGCCGGCCCCCACCACACGAACATGGGGAAGCGGGAGTTCAGGCAGATGCTGACGGCGATGCGCAAGGCCTGGGGCCAGCGCTCCATCGGGCCGAGCGGCGTGGCGGCCCAGTCGGTGTCCAGCAGCAGCTGGCCGGTCACACCGGCGGCGGCGCCACCACGGGAGGCACTGCCCATCAACAATGGCTGCAGGGCGGCGGCGGGGACTTCGTTCACCTGCGGGATGGTAGCTGTCCCACGACAATCTCGCCCGGCCACACGGGAAGCGGACGAAAAAAAAGCGGCCCGGAGGCCGCCTTGTGCATGAGCTGCTTAGCGCGAGGAACGGCCGCGGCCGACATCGCGTCCGCCGTCGCGCGAACCGAAGCCGCGGTCGCGCGAGCCGAAGCCGCGATCGCCGCCGCCGAAGCTGCGGTCACCGCCGCCGAAGCCGCGCGCGTCCCGCTCGCCGCCGCCGAAGCCGCGCGCATCGCGCGGGGCGCCCGACGTGGCACCGAAGCCCGAGTGCTTGCCGTAGCCGTTGCGGTCGCCGCCGAAGCCGCCACCCTGGTGGCGACGCTCGCCGGGGCGACCCGGCTTGCCGCCGAAGCCCTGGCGGGGCGGACGGTTCTCGAAGCGCGCCTTCGGCTCGAGGCCGGGGATGGTCTCGGCGTTGAAGCGCTGCTTGCTGTAGTACTCGATGTCGCCGATCTTGCGGCGGTCGCGGAACTCGGCGAAGGTGATCGCCAGGCCGTCGCGGCCCGCGCGGCCGGTGCGGCCGATGCGGTGCGTGTAGTCCTCGCTCTTCATCGGCAGGCCGAAGTTGAAGACGTGGGTGATCGTCGGCACGTCGATGCCGCGCGCGGCCACGTCCGTCGCCACCAGGAACTGCACCTGGCCATTGCGCAGCGCCATCAGGCGGCGGTTGCGCAGGCCCTGCGACAGGTCGCCGTGCAGCGACACGGCGGCGAAGCCGGCTTGCTGCAGGTCTTCGGCCAGCCCGTCGCACTCGATCTTGGTGCTGGCGAACACGATGGCCTGGTTGATGTTGGTGTCGCGCAGCCAGTGGTCCAGGAGCTGGCGCTTGTGCTGGGCGTTGTCGGCCCAGAACAGCTTCTGCTCGATGTTGGCATGCTTCTCCTGCGGCGAGTCCACCTGGATCCGCTGCGGCTCGCGCATCACGCGCACGGCCAGCTGCTGGATGCGCGGCGCGAAGGTGGCGCTGAACATCATGGTCTGGTGGCGGTTCGCGGTCAGCTGGTGCACTTCGGCCAGGTCCTCGGCGAAGCCCAGGTCCAGCATGCGGTCGGCCTCGTCGACGACGAGGAACTGCACCTTGTCCAGCTTGATCTGGCTGGAGCGCTGCAGGTCGAGCAGGCGGCCCGGGGTGGCGACCACGAGGTCGGCGTTCTGCAGGCGCGCGATCTGCATCTGGTAAGGCATGCCGCCCACCACGTTGGCGATGCGCAGGCCCTTGCAGTGCTTCACCAGGTCGATCGCGTCGTGCGCCACCTGCTGCGCGAGTTCGCGCGTCGGGCACAGGATCAGCGCGCCGGGCACGGCGGCCTTGAAGTTGCGCGCGCTCGTCGGGTTGACGCGCTTGCGCTTGGCCGGCGCTTCGCCGCGCGCGACGGCCTCTTCGTAGGCCTTGCGCTCGGATTCGATCTCGGCGGCCTTCTGCTGGATCAGCGTGTGCAGCACGGGCAGCAGGAAGGCCGCGGTCTTGCCGCTGCCGGTCTGGCTGGAGACCATCAGGTCGTTGACCGCCTTGCCTTCGGCGTCCATCGCCATGGCGCGGCCGATCGCCTGCTCCTGCACGGAGGTGGGCTGGGTGAAGCCGAGGTCGGCGACCGCGGCGAGGAGTTCGGGGGCGAGGCCCAACACGGCAAAGCCGTTGGCCACGGATTCGATTTGTTCCGTCATGAAGATTCCACCGGCGCTGCCCGGGGCGGGCGCGCCGTCATTGAAATGATTGGTAGACATCAACCATTCCAACGACTACGCAGGCAGGGGAGCCTGTGTGCCTCTTCGTGAGGCGGTGCAAGAAGGCGATGCGCGAAAACGCCGCTTTGTCGCGGCGAAGAACGGATTATCGCAGGTTTCGGGTTTTCCCGCACGGGTGCTGGGGTTCGCTGCGCGAAACCCAGCCTACCGGCCCTGGGTTTCGCGACAGCGAACCGTAGGCTGGGTTGCGCAAGGCGCACCCCAGCGTTCAACCAAGCTTCAGGAAATGCTCGCGGTAGTGCGCCAGTTCGTCGATCGACTCGTGCACGTCCGCCAGGGCGGTGTGCAGCTGCCGCTTCTTGAACGAGGTGTACACCTCGGGCTTCCACCGCCGCGCCAGCTCCTTGAGCGTGCTCACGTCCAGGTTGCGGTAGTGGAACCAGGCCTCCAGCTGCGGCATGTACTTCACCAGGAAGCGCCGGTCCTGGCCGATGCTGTTGCCGCACATCGGCGTGGACTGCTTGGGCACGTACTGGCTGATGAACTGCAGCAGCTGCTGCTCCGCCTCCGCCTCGGTGATCGTGGAGGCGCGCACGCGCTCGGTGAGGCCGCTCTTGCCGTGCGTGCCCTTGTTCCAGGAATCCATCAGGTCCAGCTGGGCTTCGCTCTGGTGGATGGCGAACACGGGCCCTTCGATGCGCGGCTGGAGCTCGGGGCCGGTGACCACCACCGCGATCTCGATGATGCGGTCCCGCTCCGGGTCCAGGCCGGTCATCTCGCAGTCGAGCCAGACGAGGTTCTGGTCGCTCCTGGCGAGCGTGGCGGGCGCGGTGACGGGACTCGTTTCGGACATCCGGCCATTGTCGCCGATGGCCGTAAGATCAAGGGATGGACCCCTCCTCCGCGCTCACGCTGGCCTTCGCGGCGTTCCTCGTCGCCGGCCTCGCCGTGAAGTTCTGGTTGTCGACGCGCCAGGTGCGCCACGTCGCGCGCCACCGCGACGCCGTACCCGCGCCTTTCGCCGGCACGATCTCGCTTTCTGCGCACCAGCGCGCCGCCGACTACACCGTGGCGAAGTCCCGCGTCGGACTGCTCGAGACGGCCTTCGGCGCCGCGGTGCTGCTCGCGTGGACGCTGCTGGGCGGCCTGGACGCCCTGAACCGCGGCCTCATCGCGTGGCTCGGCACGGGCATGACCCAGCAGCTCGCGCTGCTCGCCTGCTTCGCGCTCATCTCCGGCCTGCTGGAGATGCCCTTCTCCCTGTACACGACCTTCGTGATCGAGGAGCGCTTCGGCTTCAACAAGATCACCTGGAAGCTCTGGTTCACCGACCTCGTCAAATCCACCGCGCTCGGCGCGCTGATCGGCCTGCCCATCGCCGCCCTGATCCTGTGGCTCATGGGTGCGGCGGGCAGCTGGTGGTGGTTGTGGGCCTGGGGCGTGTGGATGGGGTTCAACCTGCTGCTGCTGGTGGTCTACCCCACGTTCATCGCACCCCTGTTCAACAAGTTCCAGCCGCTGGAAGACGAGACGCTGAAGGCGCGCGTCACCGCGCTGATGCAGCGCTGCGGCTTCGCCGCCAAGGGCCTGTTCGTCATGGACGGCAGCAAGCGCAGCGCCCACGCCAACGCCTACTTCACCGGCTTCGGCGCGGCCAAGCGCGTCGTCTTCTACGACACCCTGCTCGCGAAGCTCTCGCCCGGCGAAGTCGATGCCGTGCTGGCCCACGAGCTCGGCCACTTCAAGCACAAGCACATCGTCAAGCGCGTCGCGGCGATGTTCGCGCTGAGCCTGCTCGGCTTCGCGCTCCTCGGCTGGCTGGCCACCCGCGTCTGGTTCTACACGGGCCTCGGCGTGCGGCCAAACCTGGAAGGGCCGAACGATGCGATCGCGCTGCTGCTGTTCATGCTGGCGGTGCCGGTCTTCACGTACTTCATCTCGCCGCTGATGGCGCGGTTCTCGCGCAAGCACGAGTTCGAAGCCGATGCCTTCGCAGCGAAGCAGACGAGCGGCCAGGAGCTGGGGACCGCACTGCTGAAGCTCTACGAGGACAACGCCTCGACGCTCACGCCCGACCCGGTGTTCGTCAAGTTCTACTACTCGCACCCGCCTGCTTCCGAGCGGCTGGCGCGGCTGGGGGCGGCATGACGTCGATGCTGCAGGCGCGCGACTGGTCGCAGGTACCGCGGCGGGCACTCACGCCGACCGAGATCGTCAAGCGGCTCGCCGACCATCCGGGCTGGAAGCTCAGCGGCGACGGCGACGAGGTCGCGATCGAGAAGTCCTTCCGCTTCTCCGACTACTACGAGACGATCGCCTTCGTGAACGCGCTGGCGCTCGTCGCCCACCGGCTGGACCACCACCCCGACCTGTCCGTGCACTACGACCGCTGCGTCGTGCGCTTGCGCACGCACGCCGTGCACGGCATCTCGGACACCGACTTCGAGTGCGCGGCCCGGGCCGACGCCTTGCTCGCGTGACGGACGGCGAACGACAGGGACTGGTGGTGGCGAGCCATGGCCGCCACTGCCTGGTGGAGTCCCCGGACGGCAGCCGGATCCTGTGCCATGCCAAGGGCAAGAAGAACGAGGCGGTCGTCGGCGACCGCGTGCGCTGGCGTCCCACCGGCGACGAAGGCGTGGTCGCCGGCGTCCAGGAGCGGCGCAACCTGTTCTACCGGCAGGACGAGATCCGCACCAAGTCCTTCGCGGCCAACCTCGACCAGGTGCTGGTGCTGATCGCCGCCGAACCCGAGTTCTCGGAGATGCAGCTGGCCCGCGCGCTCATCGCCGCGGAAGCGCAGCACATCGCCCCGCTGGTGGCGCTGAACAAGAGCGACCTGGTCGAGCCCTTCGAGCGCGCATGGCGGCGCCTGCTGCCCTACCAGCACATGGGCTACGGCGTGCTGCCCCTGTCCCTGAGGATGTCGAAGGACACCGACCGCGAGCACCTGCTGCGCCACCTCCAGGGCAAGACGACGCTGGTGCTCGGCCCTTCGGGTGCCGGCAAGAGCACGCTGATCAACCTGCTGGTGCCGCAGGCGCAGGCGCTCACGGGCGAGATCTCGCAGGCGCTCAACTCGGGCAAGCACACGACGACGGCCACGACCTGGTACTGGGTGGACGCGGAACGCACGACGGCGCTGATCGACTCGCCCGGCTTCCAGGAATTCGGGCTCAACCACATCGATGCGGCCCAGCTGCCGGCCCTGATGCCGGACCTCAAGCCGCATGTGGCGCAGTGCAGGTTCTACAACTGCACGCACCGGCACGAGCCCGGCTGCGGCGTGATGGCGGCCGTGGCCGAGCAGCCGGGCGCCCCCGCCGGCCGCATCGAGCCCAGCCGTTACCGCATCTACAGCAGCCTCTACGAGGAATTGACACAACCACGCTACTGAGCCCTTGCACCATTTCGCCGCGGCCGCATCTAAGAAGAATCAGGAGGCGCCCATCGAAATGAGCCAGTTGCACGTCGTCTGCCCGCACTGCCACACCACCAACCGCGTCCAGTCCGACGACCTGGCCAAGGGCCCGGATTGCGGGAGCTGCCACCAGGCGCTCTTCACCGGCCATCCCGCCAACCTCGACGCCACCGCCTTCGAGCGCCACATTGCGCGCAGCCAGCTGCCGGTGCTGGTGGACTTCTGGGCGCCGTGGTGCGGCCCCTGCCGCATGATGGCGCCGGCCTACGAACAGGCCGCGGCCCAGCTGGAGCCGCGGGTGCAGGTGGTGAAGGTGAATACCGACGAGGCGCAGGGCGTGGGCGCGCGGCTGAACATCCGCAGCATCCCGACGCTGGCGCTTTTCGTCAACGGCCGCGAAGTGGCGCGGCAGGCCGGCGCGATGGGCGCGGCGGACATCGTGCGGTGGACGCAGGGGCAGCTGGCGCGGAGTGCGAGTACGGCTTGACGGCGTAGCGGAATGCTGGGGTGCGCTTCGCGCAACCCAGCCTACGTGGGGGCGATGCCGGCGTTGTGGTTCGTAGGCTGGGTTGCGCGAAGCGCACCCCAGCAATGGACGCTCACCCCAGCAACCTCGCCAGCGTCAACAGCGCCAGCAACACCATCCACAACACCACGGACCGCCACACCAGCCCCACCACCGTCCGAAGGTGCGCGACTTCCGCTTCGCGCCCCGGCGTGCTGTCGGTTCCGATCGGCGGCTCCATGCCCAGGCCGGAAGCCTGGAAAGTCCCCGACGCATTCGGCGCGAACACCGGCTGCAGCGCCTGCCCACCCAGGCGCACGTTGATCGCCCCCGACGTCGCGGCGAGGATCACGCCGTCGTTGTCGTTCGGGAAGCGCTGCGCATAGTTGCGCCAGCAATCGATCGCCTCCTCGAAGCTGCCGACCACCGCGAACGCGATGGCCGTCATGCGCGCAGGCAGCCAGTCGACGGCCGTCCAGGCACGCGCGGCCGCGGACTGCAGCGCCTCGCTCGCGGGTTGCGCGTGCGTGCGGTTGCGCCAGCGCCAGTAGCGGCCCACGAATTCGGCCATCCGGTACAGGACCGCTCCGGCCGGACCGAAGCCGAAGGCCGCCAGGATGGAGAACCACGCCAGCACGCCGAACACGTGGCGGTGCGCGGCCAGCACCGAATATTCGATCACGTGCCGCACGATCTCGCTGCGGGGCAGCTCGCTCGCGTCCACGCGCTGCCACAACGCCAGCAGCTCGCGCGCCCTGCCCTCGTCGCCGGACTCCAGCGCGTCGCGGATCTCCGTGAAGTGGTGGCTGAACTGGCGGAAGCCGAGCGTCACGTACAGCACGATCACGCTCCACACCATGCCCGCGGGCCAGCCGACGAACAGCGTCAGCGCCCAATGGATGCCCAGCGCGGCGAGTGCCGGCGCGACGACGGCGAGGGCCCACGCCACCCACCCGTGCTGCGGCTTGCCCGCATCGAAGTTGCGGCTCACCCAGCGCGCCCAGACGCGCAGGCCGGTGTGGATGGGGTTGTGCGCTCCCAGCGGACGCACCTGCTCGATCAGCAGGGCGAACAGGATCGCGAAGAAGCTCATGGGCCGATGATAGCCGCGCCCATGGCGGCGCCTACGCAGCGAGGAAGCGGTAGAAGTTGCGGATCATCGCCGCCGTCGCGCCCCAGATGAAGCGCTCCTTGCGTTCGTCCGTGTACGGCATCGAGAACCACTCGCGGCGCACGCCACCGAGCTCGATCGCGTGGCGGCGGTGGTGGTGCGGGTCCATCAGGAAGGAAAGCGGCACCTCGAAGGCGTCCGCCACCTCGTATTCGTTCAGCACCAGCCGGTAATCGGGCTTCACCAGCGCCACGACGGGCGTGATGATGAACATGGTGCCGGTGGTGTAGGTCGGCATGGTGCCGATCACTTCCGCCAGGTCGCGGTGCAGGCCGATCTCTTCCTCCGCCTCGCGCAGCGCCGTGTCGGCCGCGTCGAGGTCGGTGTCGTCGCGCTTGCCGCCGGGAAAGGCGACCTGCCCCTTGTGCGTGGTCAGGTGCGCGGTGCGCTCCGTGAGCAGGACCATCGGCTCCTTGCGCATCACCACGGGCACCAGCACCGAGGCTTCCGCGGGCTGGCGGTCGGTGAAGCGCCGCTCCGACTGCAGCTCCGGCTGCCAGTGCGGCGGATGCCCGAATCGCCAGCGGAGGGCGTCGGGCGCCATGCGCGCCGTGCTCACGGGCGGCAGGTGCGTGTCGACGCCGACCACGGGCACCTCGCGCGGGTCGAAGTTCGGGATCTTCGACAGCGGGGTGTCCGGGGGGATGGTGGCGGAAGGATCGATCGGCATATGGGCGGAAAACGAAAAAACCGCCGCGAGCGCAGGGCCGGCGGCGGTTCTGGCGGGCTGCCCCGGGATTTACTCGGCGGCGGCGGCGCTCTTCTGGCCGTGCGAGAGCTTTTCCTTGATGCGGGCGGACTTGCCGGAACGCTCGCGCAGGTAGTACAGCTTGGCGCGGCGGACGTCGCCGCGGCGCTTGACTTCGATGCCGGCGATCAGCGGGCTGTAGGTCTGGAAGGTACGCTCCACGCCTTCGCCGCTGGAGATCTTGCGCACGGTGAACGCGCTGTTCAGGCCGCGGTTGCGCTTGGCGATCACCACGCCTTCGTAGGCCTGCACGCGCTTGCGGGTGCCTTCGACGACGTTCACGGAAACGATCACGGTGTCGCCGGGGGCGAACGCGGGAACGTTCTTGCCCAGGCGGGCGATTTCCTCTTGCTCGAGGGTCTGGATCAGGTTCATGTTTACCTCAGTGATCGTGTCCGCGCTGCACTAAAGGTCCTGGCTCACGGGTGTCGCAGGTGGCGACGGCGGCTGGACGGCCGGACAGAGGATCTGGGAAGCCGGCGATTATAGCGTGGCGAGGAAAGCCTCGTCCGCCCGGGTCAGGCGGCCGGCTTTCCGGGCGGCTTCCAGCAGGTCGGGCCGGTGCTTCGCGGTCAGTGCCAGCCGCTGGTGCCGGCGCCAGGCGTCGATGCGCGCATGGTGGCCGGAGAGCAGTTCCTCGGGCACCTTGCGCCCGTCCCATTCCTCGGGGCGGGTGTAGTGGGGGCAATCCAGCAGGCCGTCCAGGGCGGGGTTGAAGCTGTCTTCCTGGTGGCTGCCGGCGTCGTTCAGCACCCCGGGCTGCAGGCGCGCCACCGCGTCCAGCAAGGCCATGGCAGGAATTTCCCCGCCGGAAAGCACGAAGTCGCCCAGGCTCAGCTGCACGTCCACGTGGGCGTCGATGAAGCGCTGGTCGATGCCTTCGTAGCGGCCGCACAGGAGGATGGCGCCCTCGCTCGCCGACCAGGATTCCACGCCGGCGTGGTCCAGCTTCCGGCCGATCGGGGAAAAGAGCACGACCGGCGCGGCATCGCCCCGGTCCGTCTTCAGGGCGGCGAGGCAGCGCGCCAGCGGCTCCGCCAGCATCACCATGCCGGGGCCGCCGCCGAAGGGCCGGTCGTCCACGCGCCGGTAGTTGCCTTCGGCGAAATCGCGCAGGTTCCACAGGCGCACGTCGACCTGCTTCGTCTCGTAGGCGCGGCGGGTGACGCCGGCGGCGAGGAACGGCGCGAAGAGCTCGGGGAAGAGCGTGACGACGTCGAAGCGCATGGCTTCAGTAGTCGGGTTGCCAGTCGACGGTGATGCGCTTCGCGGCCTGGTCCACGCCGTCCACGTATTGCGAGACGAAGGGGATCATGCGCTCTTGCGCCTTGCCCTCTTCCTCGTAGCCGACGACCAGCACGGTCTGCGGGCCCGTGGCCATGAGGTCCGTCACCTTGCCGAGGTGCACGCCTTCGCGGTTCACCACGTCGAGGCCCATCAGGTCGACCCAGTAGAACTCGTCGGCGTCCGCCGTCGGGAAGGAGGAGCGGGGAATGAAGATGCGGGCGCCCTTGAGCGCCTCGGCCCCGTTGCGATCTTCCACGCCATCGGCGCGCGCGACGATCGAATCGGAATGATCCTTCGTCTCGCGCACGCGCAGCAGCACCGTCCCGGAGAAGGTCTTGGCGCCTCTCTCGGACGGCTGCAGGTACCAGCGGGTGGAAGAAAGAAGCGCCTGGGGCTCGGCGCTGTGGGGGAGGACCTTGAACCAGCCCTTGACCCCCCATGCATCGGCGATGCGCCCGACTTCGATGGCGTCCGCGGGCAGGTCCGCGGGCTCGATCGCTGCCGGCAGCGTGGCTGCCGGCCGGCCGGGTGCGGCCATGCTGGCTTAGGCCTGGGCGGGAGCCGCGGCTTCGCCGGCGGCCGGGGCTTGCTTCAGCAGGCGCTCGACGGTCGGGGACGCCTGGGCGCCGACGCCGCGCCAGTAGGTCAGGCGGTCCTGCGCGACGCGCAGCTTTTCCTCGCCGTCCTTGGCGACCGGGTTGTAGAAGCCCAGGCGCTCGATGAAGCGGCCGTCGCGCCGCACGCGCTTGTCGGCGACGACGATGTTGTAGAACGGACGGTGCTTCGCACCGCCGCGGGAGAGTCGAATGACGACCATGATTTATCCTTCGGGTGGATGAGGCAGGTTCCTTCCGGGAACATGCCGATGATTTTCCGGCGTTGAGACACGCGACTGGCCACCCGGCCAGCGACACGCCGAAAAGCCCGCGATTATAGCTTTTCCGCCATGCCCCTGATTCTTCGCCCCAGTACCGACGCCGACGTGCCCGCCATCACGGCCATCTACTCCCACCACGTCACCCATGGCACGGGCACGTTCGAGACCACGCCACCCACCGAGGCGGACATGGCCACGCGCCGCGCCGACGTGCTCGCCAAGGGCCTGCCCTACCTCGTCGCGGACCTCGACGGTCGCGTCGTGGGCTTCGCCTACTGCCAGTGGTTCAAGCCCCGCCCCGCCTACCGCTTCTCCGCGGAAGACTCCATCTACCTCGACCCCGACGCGGCCGGCCAGCGCCTGGGCAACAAGCTGCTGACCGAACTGGCGAAGCAGGCGGAAGCGGCGGGCGTGCGCAAGCTGATCGCCGTGATCGGCGACTCGGGCAACGTGCGCTCCATCGGCGTGCACCGCGCCGTGGGCTTCCGCCACGTGGGCACCATCGAGTCCTGCGGCTGGAAGTTCGACCGCTGGCTCGACATCGTGCTGATGGAGAAATCGCTCGGCGAAGGCAACCGCACGGCGCCCGAGGCGGCGCCGAAATGAAAAGCAAGACCCTCGCGGCCTGGCTGGCGTTCCTCGGCGGCCCCTTCGGGCTGCACCGTTTCTATCTCCACGGCTTCGGCGACTGGCTCGGCTGGCTGATGCCCGTGCCCACGCTCCTGGGCGCCTACGGCGTGCTGCGCATGTGGAACCTGGGGCAGGACGACGTGGCGAGCTGGCTGCTCGTGCCCGTGCTCGGGTTCACCTTCGCCGGCTGCTGCCTCACGGCCATCGTGTACGGCTTGCGCAAGCCGGAGGAGTGGAACGCGCGCTTCAATCCGGGCGCGGATCCGGAAGCTCCCGCGGGTGCCACCCGCTGGGCGACGATCTGGGCGATCGTGCTGTCGCTGATGATCGGCGCCGCGGTGCTCATGACCAGCATCGCCATGAGCTTCCAGGCCTACTTCCAGGACCAGGTGGAAGCGGGGCGGGAGATCTCGCGGTAACTCGTGGCGGCCGGCGCACGCCGGGACGTTCTCGCCCGCGCACGCCGGGACCTCCTGTAGGGTGGCGCGGCGAAGCCGCGGAAGGTGAGCGAAGCGAACCCCACCGGAGGGCGCTCCGCAGTTGCGCGTTCAGGCGAACAACTTGCCGAAGCCCGCGCTGCTGGCGTCCCCGCCCGCCAGCCGCACGACGTCCCAGAACCCTGCCGGCGAACTGGCCGTCGCCGGCACGCCGACTTCGTCTTCCAGCCGGCGGATCGCGTCCAGCGTCAGCAGCCCGCCGCACGAGATGAAGATCCCTTCCGCGGAAGGATCCTGCGCATACACCTTCTTGGCCAGCGCGACGAGCTGCTCGGTGCTGACCTCGCCGACCTCCTTCACGCCGGTGATGGACATGCCTTCGATCGCCGTCACGGTGAAGCCCGCGTGCGTCAGGTAGGCCTGCAGCTTGTCGTTCAGTTCGTCGATGTACGACGTCGCCACCGCCACGCGCTTCACGCCCAGCTGCTGCAAGGCGCGCACGATCGCATGGCTCATGGTGGTGCAGGGCACGCCCGTGGCCTCCTCCATCGCGCGGCGCAGCGACTCGGTGAATTCCGGGCCGCGGTAGAAGCTGATGGAGGTCCCCATCATCGACACCACCTCGGCGCCGGCCTTGCGCAGTTCGACGGCGCGTTCGACGATGCCGTCCACGACGGGCGCGAAGCCTTCCGGCGACACGCCGCCGATGCCGAGCCCGCGCGCGATGAAGCGGTAGCGGTCGCCATAGAGCATGGGCCCGTCCTGCGGCACCTGCCCGTGCGCGGGCGGGACCACCAGGCCGATGCAGGGTGTGCGCGTGGCCATGCTCATTCCGCCGAGATCTTCTGGTCCTTGATCAGCTTGCCCCAGGCCACCGACTCGCGCTGCATCTCGGTTCCGAGCTGCGCCGGCGGCATGTACGACGGGATCGTGCCCTGCAGGGCCGCGGCCTGCGCGAGGTCCGCGCTCGCGAGCACCGTGCGCACGGCCTCGTTCAGCTTCTCCACCACGGCTTGCGGCGTCCCGTTGGGGGCCAGCAGCATCAGGCGCGGCGCCACGTCGAAGCCGGGCAGCGCATCGGCCATGGCGGGGACGTTCTCGGCACCGGGGAGCTTGGCCGTGTTCAGCAGCGCCACGGCGCGCACCTTGCCCGCCTTCGCCTGCGCCAGTCCGGCGGTGGCGCTCACGACGCCCAGCGGGATCTGGCCGCTCATCACGTCCGGCATGATCTGCGAGGCGCCGCGGTAAGGCACGTGCACGATGAACGTGCCGGTGCGCGCCTTCATCATCTCGAAGCCCAGGTGGTGCACGGTGCCGACGCCGGAGGTGGCGTAGGAGTAGCGGCCCGGGTTCTTCTTCAGCAACGCGACGAGTTCCTTCGGGTTGCTCGCGCCCAGGCTGTTGTTCGCCACGATCATCAGCGGCGCGACGAAGGTACCGGCGACCGGCATCAGCGCCTTCAACGGGTCGACCGGGCTCTTCGCCTGCAGGTACGGCGCGATCAGCAGGCCGCTTTCCCCCATCAGCAGCGTGTAGCCGTCCGGCGCGGAACGCGCGACGAGGTCGGCGGCGATCATGCCCGTGGCGCCGGGGCGGTTCTCCACCACCACCTGCTGGCCGAGGATGGCGGGCAGGCGCGACGACAGCATGCGCGCCAGCGCGTCGACGCCGCCTCCGGCGCTGTAGCCCACCAGCAGGCGGATCGGCTTGTTCGGAAAGTCCGTCTGCGCGCCGGCCAGCGGGGCGGCGGCGGCGAGGGCAGCCGCGAGCACGGCGCGGCGGGTCAAGGATGTCTTCACTGCTTCGTCTCCTGTTCGTGTTCGTTGCGGGCTCAGGCCTTGCCGACGCCGCGCGATCCGGGGCGCTTGGCCAGTTCGGCGACGCGCTCGCGGTTCGGTTTGAAGCCCAGGCCGGGGGTGTCGGGCAGCGCCAGCATGCCATGGGTCGGCTCGGGCAGCCCGTCGAAGACCTGCTTGCAGACCTCGACGGCCACCGAGTGGTATTCCACCAGCGAACCATTCGCGAGACCCGCGTGCAGGTGCATGTTGTGGTGCGGCCAGGCGCCGCCGTTGGCGAACTGCGCGTTGAACGCGGCCGCCATGCCCGCGATGCGCAGGCACTGCGTGTAGCCGCCGGTGATGCAGGCGTTGGGCTGCACCACGTCCACCGCCTGCGCCGCCAGCATGTCGCGGAAGCGGCTGGCGAGGCCTTCGTTCTGGCCGGCGGCGAGCGGGATGCGCGTCTTCTGGCGCAGCTTCACCATGTTGGGGATGTCGTTCTGCGACACCGGCTCCTCGAAGAAGGCGATGCCCAGGTCCTCGATGCGTTGCGCGAGGGCCGAGGCGTGGAAGTAGTCCAGGCTGCAGTTCGCGTCGATGAAGATCTGCACGTCGGGGCCTACGGCGGAACGCACGGCCTCGATGCGCTTCACGTCCTCGGCGATCACTTCGGCCAGCGGCCGCGGCTCGTCGCGCCGCTGCAGCGCGTGGTGGCCCACCGTCATCTTCAGGCGCTTGAACCCGCGCTCCACCCAGCTCTTCGCGGCGGCCGCGAGCTCCTCGCGGTCGAAGAAGGCGAAGCCGAAGGTGGCGTACACGGGCACCTGCGCGCGCGCGCCGCCGAACAGCTTCCACACCGGCTGGCCGAGGATCTGGCCCTTGAGGTCCCACAGCGCGAGGTCGATGGCGGCGATGGCGTGGCTCGCGTAGCCCGACTGGCCGCGCGGGGTCAGCAGCCAGTACAACCTGTCCCAGATCTGCTCGTGCCGCAGCGGGTCCATGCCCACGAGCGCGTGGCCCGCGACGTCGTTCACGACGGAGGCGATGACTTCCTCCTCCGTGATGGCGGTCATGCCGGTGCCGACGCGGCCGTCATCGAGCTCCACGTCGACGAGGCACAGGGACAGCGAAGTGGACTTGGCGCGGGCGCCGGTGCCCATGGTGATGGGCAGGTTGAGCGGGGTCGCTCGGACGGATGCGATCTTCATACCGCGGCGAGTCTGCGGGCTCGGCCGCCCCGCGGGCAAGCGGTGTGCGCGAAGGGGGCTTTCGCGAAAGGCGAAATCCCCGGGTTTACCCCGAGCGCAGCGCCTCGACCAGCGTGCGCGCCGCGGCCGGCGCCTCCACCGCGGTGCGCAGCGCGAGGTAGTGCGTGCGCTGCGCCCAGTCCTCCGCCAGCGGCACGGCCTTCACGGGCAGGTGCGCGAGCTGCGGCGCGATCGCCTCCATGGGCAGCACCGCCACGCCGAGCCCGGCCGCCACCATCCGCGAGGCCGCATCGAAGCTGCGCATCTGCATGCGCACCTGGATCGGCTCGCCGATCGCCGCTGCGGCGTTGAAGAGGCGCGTGGCCACGGCGTTCGCGCCCGCCAGCACGATGAAGTTCTCGGCCAGTATTTGCGGCAGGCGCAGCTCGCGCTCGCCCGCGAGCGGATGCTGCGCGGGCACCACGAGCGCGAGCTGGTCGCGGAAGAAGGGCGTGAAGGCGAGGTCGCGCGACTGGATGGCGACGTCGACCACGCCGACGTCGGCGCGTCCTTCGAGCAGCGCGCCGAGGATCTCGGGGCTGATGCGCTCCTCCACGTCGACGTGGATGCGCGGATGGCTGCGCATGAACGCTTCCAGCCGCGGCGGCAGCACCTCCAGCAGCGCGGACGCATTCACCAGCATGCGCACGTGGCCCGCGAGGCCGAGGCTCCAGTCGCGCAAGTCGGTGGCGAGCTGGTCGGCGCCATCCAGCAGTTCGCGCCCGCGCTGCACCAGCATGCGGCCCGCGGGCGTGAGCGCCACGCCGCGCGGCGAGCGTTCGAAGATGCGGATGCCCAGGCTCGCCTCCATCGACGAGATGCGCGCGCTCGCCGCAGCGACCGCCAGCTGCAGCCGGTCGCTGCCCGCGCTGATCGAGCCGGAGTCGGCCACCGCGATCACCACGCGCAGCGTGAGGAGGTCCAGTCGCTCGGTCATGCGGCGATTATCCAGCGCTGCTCGTTATGATCCCGCGCATGAACGCGGACGAGCGGTACCTGTCTTTGCACGATTTCGAAACGGCGGCGCGCGCGCGCCTGCCCCGCGGCCTGTACGGCTTCGTCGCCGGCGGTTCCGCCGACGGCTGGTCCGCCGCGAACAACCGCGCGGCCTTCGACCGCTGGGCGCTGGTGCCGCGCACGCTGGCCGCAGGCCCCACGCGCCGGCAGGACCTCACCCTCTTCGGCCAGTCCTTCGCGTCGCCCTGCGGCATCCCGCCGCTCGGCGTGAGCGCCCTCTTCTGCTTCGACGCCGACGCCGCCATGGCGCGCGCGGCCGCGGCGGCGCGCGTGCCCTTCATCCTCAGCGGGGCATCGCTCACGCCGATGGAGCGCATCTTCGCGGCCTGGCCGCAGGCCTGGTTCCAGGCGTACGTCGATGGCGACCGCGCGCGCATCTCCCGTCTCCTCGCGCGCCTGCACCGCACGTCGTGCCAGGTGCTCGTGCTCACCGTGGACACGCCAGTGCCGCCCAGCCGCGAGCTGAGCCTGCGCCACGGCTTCTCCATTCCCGTGCGCCCGGGGCTGCGGCTCATGGCGGACACCCTGCTGCACCCGGGCTGGCTGCTCGGCACGGCGGCACGCACCGTCCTGGCCGGCGGCATCCCGCGCATGGAGAACCAGGACGACGTGCCGCTGAACCGCGTGACCGACGCGCCCGCGGGCCCCGCGCATCCGCCGCTTTCCTGGGACGACTTCCGCTTCATCCGCGGCTGCTGGGACCGCGCGCTGGTGGTCAAGGGCGTGGTGAGCGCGCAAGACGCGCTGCGCTACCGCGCCCTCGGCGCCGACGGCCTGGTGCTCTCCAACCACGGCGGCCGCCAGCTCGATGGAACGATCGCGCCGCTCGACGCGCTGCCTGCCATCCGCGACGCGGTGCCGGGGCTGCCCCTGCTGCTCGATGGCGGCATCCGCCGCGGCACGGACGTGGCCAAGGCGCTGGCGCTCGGGGCGGTGTGCACGTTCACGGGGCGACCGATCCTCTTCGCCGCGGCCGCTGCCGGCGAAGGGGGCGTAGCACGCGCACTGGCGCTGATGCACGCGGAAATCGATCGTACCCAGGCGCTGCTCGGTGCGCGGACGCTCGCGGAGATCGGCCCGGCGCACCTGGCGCCCGCGACGGAGCCGCTGCGGCATGCGCCGGAACATGGGTCGGCGGACGTCCCGGACGTGCCCGCCCTCGGCGACACCGCCCGCGCGGGGCGGCTCGCCGCGTGAGGCCCTAGAACAGCTGCAGGCTGACCCAGTACGCGATCGCGGCGACGAACGCGCTCGCCGGGATCGTGAAGATCCACGCCCACACGATGTTGCCGGCCACGCCCCAGCGCACCGCGCTCATGCGCTGCGTGGAGCCCACGCCGACGATGGCGCCGGTGATCGTGTGCGTGGTCGAGACCGGGATGCCCATCGCCGTGGCGATGAACAGCGTCAGCGCCCCGCCGGTCTCCGCGCAGAAGCCGCCGACGGGCTTGAGCTTGGTGATCTTCTGGCCCATGGTCTTCACGATGCGCCAGCCGCCGAACATGGTGCCCAGGCCGATCGCGATGTAGCAGGCGATGATCACCCAGCTCGGCGGACGGTCGGCTTCCGCCGCGACGTAGCCGGTGGCCACCAGCAGCATCCAGATGATGCCGATGGTCTTCTGCGCGTCGTTGCCGCCGTGGCCCAGGCTGTAGGCGCCGGCCGAGACCAGCTGCAGCCGGCGGAACCACTTGTCCACCTTGTTCGGCCGCGTGGTGCGGAAGATGTTGGAGACGATCACCATCATCAGCGAGCCGAGGATGAAGCCCAGCGTCGGCGACACGAAGATGAAGATCACGGTCTTCCAGATGCCCGCCGCGATCAGCGAACTGGCGCCGGCCTTGGCGATCACGGCGCCGCAGATGCCGCCGATCAGCGCGTGCGAGGAGCTGCTGGGGATGCCGTACCACCAGGTGATCACGTTCCAGGTGATCGCGCCCACCAGGGCGCCGAACACCACGTGCGTGTTCACCACGCCGGGCTCGACGATGCCCTTGCCCACGGTGGCCGCCACGCTCAGGTGGAAGATGAAGATCGCCACCATGTTGAAGAAGGCGGCGAACACCACGGCCTGGGTCGGCTTCAGCACGCCCGTGGAGACCACGGTGGCGATGGAGTTGGCCGCGTCGTGGAACCCGTTCATGAAGTCGAACAGGATGGCGACGGCCACCAGCAGGATCACGACCCAGAGGGCCGCTTGCGTCACTTCCATGCGCCGTCCTCAGGAGTTCTCGAGGACGATGCCTTCGACGACGTTCGCCACGTCCTCGCACTTGTCCGTGATGGTCTCCAGCAGCTCGTAGATGGCCTTGAGCTTGATGACCTCGCGCACGTCCGGCTCCTCGCGGAACAGCTTGCTGAGGGCGGAGCGCATCACGCGGTCGGCGTCCGATTCGATCTTGTCGATCTCCTCGCAGGTCTTCAGCGCGGCGACGGCGCTCTGGTGGTCCGACAGCTTGCTCAGGAGCTGCACGGCCTCCTGCACGCGCTCGCAGCAGCGCACCGAAAGGTCGGTGAGGCGCGTGATCTCCTCGGTCATGTGGCGCACGTCGTAGAGCGCCATGGTCTCGGCCGAGTCCTGGATCAGGTCCGCCACGTCGTCCATCGTGTTGATCAGCGTGTGGATCTGCTCGCGGTCGATGGGCGTGATGAAGGTGGAGTGGATCAGGCGGTTGACCTCCTGCGTCACCTTGTCGGCGGAGCGCTCGGCGTGGTCCACCTCGCGGTTGTACTGCTCGCGCAGGTTCACGTCGCTGTAGTTCGCCACCAGCTTGGCGAAGGCGTGCGCGCCCTCCACCATGCGCTCGGCGTGCTGGTTGAACATCTCGAAGAAGTTGCCTTCCTTCGGCAGCAGTTTCTTGAAGAGCATGGGGAGAGCTCGGAATCTTGTAGTGGGTGCGCGGCGAGTTTACCCGCCGCACCCTGTCAGGAATTGCGGAATATGAAATACACCGCGCCCACCATGCACAGGCCGGCCCAGAGGAAGTCCAGCTTGAGCGGCTGCTTGAGGTACAGCAGGCTGAAAGGAACGAAGACGGCGAGCGTGATGAGTTCCTGCATGATCTTGAGCTGGCCGACGGAAAAGCCCGCGTCGCGGAAGCCGATGCGGTTGGCCGGTACCTGCAGCAGGTACTCGGCCAGGGCGATGCCCCAGCTCACGAGGGCCGCCACGTACCAGGGCGAGGTCGCGAGGTTCTTGAGGTGCCCGTACCAGGCGAAGGTCATGAAGACGTTGGAGCCCACCAGCAGCAGCACGGTCTGCAGGGAAGGCGAGAAGGAGGAAATGGCGGTCATGCCAGGATTATCGGAAGGGCTGGTCTGGGTGGACGAGCACCTGCTGGTGCTGGACAAGCCGGCGGGCCTGCTGGCCGTGCCGGGCCGGGGCGAGGACAAGCAGGATTGCCTCTCGGCCCGCGCGCAGGCCCTGTGGCCCGACGCGCTGGTGGTGCACCGGCTGGACATGGCCACCTCGGGCCTGTTCCTCATGGGGCGGGGCGTGCACATGCAGCGGGTGCTCAGCCGCGATTTCGCGGAGCGCCGGGTGCACAAGCGCTACGAGGCGGTGGTCGCGGGCCGGCTGGCGTCGCCGGGGGCGCAGGGCGTGATCGACCTGCCGCTCGTCGCGGACTGGCCCCACCGGCCGCGGCAGAAAGTGGACCGCGAACACGGCCGGCCCAGCGAGACCCGGTGGACGGTGCTCGCCCAGGACGCGGACAGCACGCGCGTGGCGCTGGAGCCGGTGACCGGCCGTTCGCACCAATTGCGCGTGCACCTGCAGGCCATCGGGCATCCCATCCTGGGGGATGCCTTGTACGCACCGCCGGAAACGGTGCAGCGCGCGCCGCGGCTGCTGCTGCACGCCAGCGCCCTGCAGCTCGCGCATCCGGCCACCGGCGAGCCGCTCGCCTTCGCGAGCGCGGTGCCGTTCTAGCAAGCGACGCGCACTTCGGCGATGCTTGGGGCTGCCATGACGGAGCCTGCCATGCCCAGCTTCTCCCGCCGCGCGGCCGCCGCCGCGCTCGTCGCCCTGCCCTTCTGCTGGAGCGGCGCGCGCGCGCAGCCCTCCGCGGCCCTGCGCGCCACGCCGCGCCAGACCGAAGGCCCTTTCTATCCGGTGGCCCTGCCCAAGGACGCGGACGCCGACCTGCTGCGCAACGGTGCCTTGCAGTACACGCTGGGCGAGCCGGCCTGGGTGGAAGGCACGGTCAGCGACCTGCAGGGCCGGCCCGTCGCGGGTGCGCAGGTGGAGATCTGGCAATGCGACCAGGCCGGGCACTACCACCACCCGGGCGACCGCGGCACCGCCGACCCGCGCTTCCAGGGCTTCGGCCGCGTGACGGTGGGCGCCGACGGCCGCTATCGCTTCCGCACGATCAGGCCCGCGCCTTACAGCGGGCGCACGCCGCACATCCACGTCAAGGTGAAGCTCGATCGCCGCGAGCTGCTCACGACCCAGCTCTATGTGGAAGGCGACCCGCACAACGAGCGCGACTTCCTGTGGCGCAACCTCGGCGAGGACCGCGCTCTGGTGACGGTGCCCTTCCGCCGCTCGGGCGAAGGCCTGCAGGCCGACTTCCCCATCGTGCTCGCCAGCGCATAGGATCGCCCCATGACCCAGCGACACCTCACCCTCCTCACGGGCGCCTCGCGCGGCATGGGCCACGCGATGGCGCGCCAGCTGCTCGCGGCCGGCCACGACCTGCTGTGCATCTCGCGCAAGACCAGCGACGCGCTCGCCGACGAAGCCAGGCGCCTCGGACGCATGTGCGAGCAGTGGCCGCAGGACCTGGCGCGCGCCGACACCCCCGCGGGCCGGCTGGACACCTGGCTGCTCGCGCAGGACCAGCGCACGCTCGCCTCGGTCACGCTGATCAACAACGCGGGACTGATCCCGCGCATCGCCTCGATCGAGGACATCCCGCTGGCGGAGCTGAAGGACGCCATGCGCGTCGACCTCGAGGCGCCGATCCTGCTCACCAGCGTGTTCCTGCGCGCGACGGCCGACTGGAAGGTGCCGCGCCGGGTGCTGAACATCTCCTCCGGCCTGGGAAGGCGCGCGATGGCGTCGCAGGCTGCTTACTGCGCAGCGAAGGCGGGCATGGACCACTTCACGCGCTGCGTGGCGCTGGAGCAGGCGGCGTTGCCCAATGGGGCACGCGTGTGCTCGCTGGCGCCGGGGGTGATCGATACGGACATGCAGGTGCAACTGCGCGAAGCCGATGGCGAGCGCTTCCCGGACCGGGGGAATTTCGTGGGGTTGAAGGAGAAGGGGGCGCTGGCGTCGCCGGAAGAGGCGGCGGCGCGGGTTCTCGCGTTCCTGGATCGGCCGGATTTCGGGAGCAACCCGGTGGCGGACGTGCGGGATTGAGGCGGGTGCTACGAGCCTACGAGCCCGCGCGCACCGTAGGCTGGGTTGCGCCCGCGAAGCGCGCGCACCCCAGCGATGACGCACCCCCCGTCAATCCCCCTGGAACCCCTTCGCCCTGAGCGTCAGCACCAGCGTATCCCGATGCCCCGCCCCGTCCACCGGCTGGATCGGCGTCGTCTCGTGGATCACGCGCGCGTCGTCCAGCAGCAGCACGCTCCACGGCTCCGTCAGCGTGAACCGCTGCCCCGCCGGTCCGTCGGCCTGGAACACGCGGGTCTCGCCGCCCTTGATGTTCTCGCGCGCGAGCAGGAACACCGCCACCAGGTCGACGCCATCGCGGTGCGCGCCTTCCGGCGTGGGGCGGCCGATGCCGCCTTCGGTGTCGATGCGGAACTGGTGCGCCTCGATGTACCAGGGCTGCGGCCCGCGCAGGTCGGTCGCCACGCGCGCCATCGCCTGCAGCAGGCGCGTCCACGCCGGCTGCGCGACCATCTCCGGCAGCATGGGCTCGAACCAGCGCTGCATGCCGCCGTGCAGCGCGTTGTATTCCACCGGCTGCCAGTGCGCGCGATGCGGCGCCAGCGTGAGGGCGGTGCCGTCCGCGACGAAGCAGGAATGCCGCCTGCGGCGGTAGCGCCCGCCGTCCTTGAGGTAGTTGTCCGGGGGCAGGCCGTTCCACGACGGCAGCAGCGCCTGCAGTTCGGCGCGCGTGCACCCGGCGAGCTCGCCCACGCCGTCGGGGCTCAGCACGGCATAGCCTTGCTGGCGCAGCAGGGTGGCGACTTGGTCCGGGTACGTGTAGGCGGGGCGCAGGAGCATGCGCTAGCTTAACCAAATCGCACGCGGCGCCATTCCGTGACGTGCATCAACATCGGCACGCGCGCGGGCTTCTAAGCTGCCGGCCAGAAGGAGATCCCATGCCCGCCCTGCCCTGGTCCGACGCGCTCGAACTCGGCCTGTCCTTCATGGACGACACCCACAAGGAATTCGTGGACCTGCTCGCGCGCTGCGAGGAAGCCGGCGACGACGCGCTGCCGGCGCTCTGGGACGAGCTCATCGCCCACACGGCCGACCACTTCGGCCGGGAGGACGAGTGGATGCTCTCCACCGGCTTCGCCAGCGGCAACTGCCACAGCACGCAGCACAAGGTGGTGCTGCACGTGCTGCGCGAAGGCGCGGCCAGCGCCAGGGACGGCGACCTCCGGCCGGCGCGCCAGATGATCCAGGAGCTCGCGGCGTGGTTCCCGCAGCACGCGCAGACGATGGATGCGGCGCTGGCGCTGCACCTGCGCGGCGTCGGCTATGACGCGGAGACGGGCGAGGTGCGGGAGCCGGAGAGGCTGCCGGCGCTGGAGATCAGCGGATGCGGGGGAGCGAGCTGCTCGTAGGGACCCTGCATGGATCCCCGCCTGCGCGGGGAGGACGGCGTCTTACTCCGTCACTTCCACGCCCTTCCAGAACGCCACCCGGTCCTTCACCATGCTGGCCTCGGGCTTCGGGTCCGGGTAGTACCAGACCGCGTCCGTGTTCATCTCGCCGTTGACCAGCAGCGAGTAGTAGCTCGCCTGCCCCTTCCAGGGACAGGACGTGCGGTGGTTGCTGAAGGTGACGTACTCGCGCCTGAGCGCATCGGCCGGGAAGTAGTGGTTGCCTTCCACCAGCACGGTGTCGTCGCTCTCGGCGACGGTCACGCCGTTCCACACTGCCTTCATCGCGAAGCTCCTGGGGGTGCGTGCAGCCAGTGCACGCTGAACAGCCGGTCGGGATCGGTCCACACCGGCCCGGGGCGGAAGCCGGCGCGCTCCGCCAGGGCCCGCAGGCCGTCGACGGTGAACTTGTACGAGTTCTCGGTGTGCAGGCTCTCGCCCTCCTCGATGACGTAGCGCTCGCCGCCCACCGTCGCCGCCTGCCGCGCGCGGCTCACGAGGTGCATCTCGATGCGCTGGAGCGGCGCGTTGTAGAAGCTGTAGTGCGCGAACTGCGGCAGCACGAAACCGGCGCCGAGCTCGCGGTTGGCGCGGGCCAGCAGGTTCAGGTTGAACTGCGCCGTCACGCCTTGCGCATCGTTGTACGCGGCGTGCAGCACGGCGGGGTCCTTCACCAGGTCGGCGCCGAGCAGCAGCGCGCCGCCCTGCAGCAGCCGCGCGGCACGCTGGAGGAAGACGAGCGCCTCGTCCGGCGTGAAGTTGCCGATCGTCGAACCGGGGAAGAAGCCGATGCGCTTGCCCGCGCCCTCGTGGGGCGCGAGCGCGAAGTCCGTCGTGTAGTCCGCCACGACAGGGCGCACTTCCAGCCCCGCGAACTCGCCGCGCAGGATCGCCGCCGCATCGCGCAGGTGCTCGCCCGAGATGTCGATGGGCAGGTAGCGCGCCGGCGCGTCGAAGGCCTGCAGCAGCAGCCGCACCTTGCGCAGCGACCCGGCGCCGAACTCCACGATCTCCGCGCCGCGCCCGGCCAGCGCCGCGAACTCGCCGACGCTGCGCTCCAGGATGGCGAGTTCCGTCCGCGTGGGGTAGTACTCGGGCAGTTCGCAGATGCGGTCGAACAGGCGCGAGCCTTCGGCGTCGTAGAAGTACTTCGGCGAGATCGCGTGCGGCTGGTTCGCCAGCGCGGCTTGCAGGTCGCGTGCGAACTCGCTCAGCATGCCCCATCCTTCGCGAGGCGCAGCCCGCTGAACTGCCAGCGCGCCGCCGGCGGGAAGAAGTTGCGGTAGCTGCGCCGCGCATGGCCCGGCGGCGTGGCCACGCTGCCGCCGCGCAGCACGACCTGGCCCACCATGAACTTGCCGTTGTATTCGGCGACGGCGCCGGTCCACGGGCGGTAGCCCGGATACGGGTCGTACGAAGAGCGCGTCCATTGCCACGCCTGGTCGGCCAGCTGGCGCATGCCCGGCAGCTCGGAGGCGGCTTCCCATTCGGCCTCGGTCGGCAGGCGCGCGCCGGCCCACTCGGCGAACGCCGCGGCCTCGTAGAAGCTCAGGTGCGTCACGGGCGCGTGCGGGTCGATGGGCTTCACGCCGTCGAGGCCGAACACCTGCCATTGCGACGCGGGCGCGCGCGGGTTGTCCGGCGCGATCCAGTACAGCGGCGCCTGCCACTGCTGCGACTGCACGAGCGCCCAGCCGTCCGACAGCCACAGCGACGCGGTGCGGTACCCGCCGTCCTCCACGAAGTCGGCGTACTCGCCGCAGGTCACGAGTCGATCCGCGATGCGGTAAGGCTGCAGCCACACCGTGTGGCGCGGCGTCTCGTTGTCGAAGCCGAAACCTTCGCCGGTGTGGCCGATGCGCACGGGCCCCGCGGGCCCTTGCACCCAAGCCACCGGTGGCGTGCTGGCCGCCAGCCGCAGCGCGGGCTGTTCCAGCGGCTCGTACGCGGGCAGCAGCGGATTGCACGACAGCACATGCAGGATGTCCGTGAGGATCAGCTCCTGGTGCTGTTCCTCGTGCTGCAGTCCCAGCTCCAGGAGCGGGTGCACCGCATCCCAGGTGGCGTCGTCCGCCGTTGCCATGAACTGCTCGACGGCCGCTTCGACGTGCGCCCGGTAGCGATGCACCGACGGCAGCAGGGGCCGCGTGAGCAGCCCGCGTTGCGGCCGTGGATGGCGCGGCCCCAGCGCTTCGTAGTAGGAGTTGAACAGGTGGTGCCAGCGCGGCTCGAACGCTTCGTAGCCGGGGACATGCGGGCCCAGCACCACGGCCTCGAAGAACCAGCTCGTGTGCGCCAGGTGCCACTTCGTGGGGCTGGCGTCCGGCATGGACTGCACGCACTGGTCTTCGGCGGACAAGGGGGCGGCCAGCGCCAGCGTGCGCGCGCGGACACGCGCGAAGCGTTCGGCGAGCGCGCTGCGCGCGCCCGGCACGGGCCGCAAGCCGGCCGTGGATGGATTCAAGGACATGCGTCCGCGCTCCAGATGGTGCAGCACGCCTCCCTCGGCCGCGCTGCCTTCCTTTCGATCCCCTGCCGTTTCATTACAGCACAGCGGCCGCGGCAGGGGGATGGGTCAATCGCGCTCGTGCATCGCGAGCTGGGCTTCGCGCCGCTCGCGCCACTTGCCCCAGCGGCTGGGGCTGTCGTCCACGCGAACGAACAGCACCGCCTGGTCGCAGGCCGACCACCGCGCGCAGTTCTCCTTCCACTTGCGCACCTGGCCGGGCGGCACGTACAGGTAGACCGGCTGGGCGCGGGCAGGCACCAGCGCCTGCGACGCGATCACCGGCTGCGCATAGATCACCGGCGGCGGCGGCGCCTTGGCCGCGACCGTGATGCGGCCGTAGATGCCGGGCCGCAGCGGCTTGCCCGTCGTCACGTTGCGGTACTCGGGACCGGCGTGCGCGGCTGCGGCGGCGGCGCCGGCGAGCAGGAGCAGCGCGGCGCGCTTCACAGCCAGCCCTTTCCGGCGCCGAGCGTGCAGGTGCGGCAGGCGCCATCCTGCGCCGGTGTGGACGACGCGGGCGCGCGCACGACGTCGATGCTCGCGTCGGCGGCGGGACGCGCGGCAACGACGGCAGGCGGCGCTTCCGGCGCGCTGCCGAAAGTGGCGGCGCCAACAGCGGCGATGCAGACGGCGATGACGGCAAAGGCCGGCACGCAGCGGGCGGCGGTGGGCTGGTCCATGCAGAGCTCCAGGTACGGCCGCGTTTGTACCCACGGGGTCGCGAAACGCCTTGTAGGAGCTCGCAGGCGCGTGCCGGAGGATTGCGCTGGCGCCGCGTCGGCGCCGTCCGACACGGCGCTCCAGCTCGTCAGCGGGAACGCGGCGCGCGCTGCCGCGCGGCGACGGACGGCAGCGCGTCCGCCGGTGCCGGGACGGCGAGCTCCGGCAACGGCCGCCTGGCGACTTCCGCCGCCTCCTCGGCGCCCATGCCGAGCGCGCGCAACACGACCGTGGCCACGGCCACGTCGTACTTCGCGGGCGCGAGGCCGAGCGCGACGCGCCGCATCGCCATCGTGCAGATGCCTTGCAGGACGTCGAGCCCGATCGCCTCGTTCGGCACCTTCAGCCGCTTCTGCTTCGCCGCGAGTCGCAGGTCGGCGAGCGGATAAGGCTCGATGTGCGCGAGCAGCGAAGGCGTGGTCGCCGCGAGGTCCAGCAGCAGCAGCGCCCAGCCGGGGCTTTCCTGCGCGAGCAGCACGTAGCGGCGCTGGCCGATCGCGACGCGCTCCGCGCCGTCGGCCACCCGCGCCTGGCTCTCCGCGATCGCGCGGCACAGGCTCTGCGCCAGCACCACGATCACGCGCTCGAGCAGTTCCTCCTTGGAGGCGAAGTGGTTGTAGACGGTGGCCGGCGTCAGCCCCGCGACCTGGGCCACCTCCTGGATCGTGGCCGCGGCCACGCCCCTCGCCCCGAACACCTCGACCGCCGCACGCACCAGCGCCCCCTGCGTGCGCTCGCGCTTGCCGCCGCCCGCCGTGGCCGCCGCGAACGCGGCCGCGAGCACCGGCGGCAGGGCGGGTAAGCCATTGGGATGAGAGACATCAGCCATTTTTGGTCATAGAATCAAATTTTGTCGTCGTGTTCAATTTTAAACGAGGTGACGAGATGACGCGAAAGTGGGTGAAGCGGGGCGCGCTGGCGCTCGGGGTGCTGGTGCTGCTGGCCGCGGCCGGCGTGTTCGGCGGGCTGCAGCTGGCGGAGCGCCGCATGGCGCGCCAGGTGAGCGTGGACGTGCGGCCGGTCGCGTACGGCGCGGACGCCGCGGCGCTGGAGCGCGGCAAGTACCTGTACGCCTCGCGCGGCTGCGTGGACTGCCATGGCGCGAGCGGCGCGGGCAAGGTGTTCGTCGACAACGGGAGCGACCTGCGCATCAAGGGTCCCAACATCACCACGGGCGCCGGCGGCGTGGTCGCCGCCTACCAGCCGGCCGACTGGGTGCGCACCATCCGCCACGGTGTGGCGCCCGGCGGCCGCCCCCTCCTCATCATGCCCAGCGAGGACTACAACCGGCTCACGGACGGCGACGTCGCGGCCATCGTGGCCTACGTGCGCTCGCTGCCGCCCGTGGCCGGCACGCCCGCCGAGGTGCGCCTGCCCCTGCCCGCGCGCGTGCTCTATGGCTTCGGCGCCATCCAGGACGCGGCCGCCAAGATCGACCACGCGCAGCCGCCCGCTGCGCCCGTCACCGAAGGCGTGAACCTGCAGCACGGCGCCTACGTCGCGAACATGTGCCTGGGTTGCCACGGCGCGCAGCTGACCGGCGGCCGCATTCCGGGCGGCCCGCCCGACTGGCCCGCGGCCGCCAACCTGACCGCGACCTCGGTTTCGCCGATGGCCACGCTCTATGCGCAGCCGGAGGCGTTCGCGAAGATGATGAAGACGGGCCAGCGCCCCGACGGATCGAAGATCCAGGTGATGCCCTTCGAGTCGCTGCGCGAGCTGAGCGACACCGACGTGCGGGCGCTGCACCTCTACCTGCGCAGCCTGCCGGCCGCGCCGCAAGGCTGAGGCCTAGGCGAACTTCCGGCGGGCGAGCTCGGCGCCTTTGGCGAGCGCCTCGAGCTTCTTCATCGCAATCTCGCGGTCCATGGGCGCCATGCCGCAGTTGGTGCACGCTAAGAGGTGCTCGCGCGGCACGAACTGCAGCGCACGGCCTATGGTCTCCGCCACCTGCTCGGGCGTCTCGACCTCGTCGCTGGCGACGTCGATGACGCCCACGAGCACGTCCTTGCCCTTCAGCAGCGCCATGAGGTCCGCCGGCACGTGCGAGTGGAAGCACTCGAGGCTGACCTGGTCGATGCTGCTCGCGGCCAGCGCCGGGAACACCTGCGCGTACTGTCGCCATTCCTCGCCGAGCGTCTTCTTCCAGTCGTTGTTGGCCTGGATGCCGTAGCCGTAGCAGATGTGGACGGCCGTCGTGCAGGCGAGGTCCCGCGCGGCGCGCTCGAGCGCCTGCACGCCCCAGTCCGCGGCGTCGCGCATGTACACGTTGAACGCGGGCTCGTCGAACTGGATCACGTCCACGCCGTCGGCCTGCAGCGCGAGCGCCTCCTGGTTGAGGAGCTCGGCGAAGGCGAACGCCATCTTCACGCGGTCGCCGTAGAAGCGGTCGGCCACCGTGTCGACGATGGTCATCGGCCCGGGCAGCGTGAACTTGAGCTTCTTCTTCGTGTGCGCCCGCGCGAGCCGCGCCTCCGCCGCGTGCACGCGGCCCTTCAGGCGCAGCGGGCCGACCACCTGCGGCACCATGGCCTTGTAGCGGTCGTTGCGGATGCCCATCTCCACCTTGTGCGCGAAGTCGATGCCTTCGACCTGCTCGAGGAAGCCGTGCACGAAGTGCTGCCGCGACTGCTCGCCGTCGGTGACGATGTCGAGCCCCGCGTCCTCCTGCGCCTTCAGCCAGAGCAGCGTGGCGTCGGCCTTCGCCTCCTGCAGCGCCTCGCCCTCGGCCTTCCAGCGTGGCCACAGCTTGTGGGTCTCCGCGAGCCAGCCCGGCTTGGGCAGGCTGCCGGCGATCGTCGTCGCGAACATGCTTGTCGTCTCCTCTTCGGCGGATGGCGCTCGAACGCCTATCATGGCACCTTACACCAGAAGTGTTCCTCCGGCCTCGATGCGATCCCTCCCCGACCCCGAACGCGCCAAGCCCTGCGTCCTCGTGATCGACGACGACGAGGCGGTGGCCTGGGCCATCGCGGGGCGCCTCGGCAAGGACTTCCGCGTCGTCGGCCTGAGCGATCCCGCGCGGGCCGTGGAGCGCGCGCGCGAGGAGAAGCCGGGGCTGATCCTGTGCGACATCAACATGCCCGGGCTGCAGGGCGACGAGGTCGCCTTCGCGCTGTCGCAGGACCCGCGCACGGCCACCGTGCCCCTGATCTACCTGACGGCGCTGGTCGGCCCCGAGGACCACCCGGACCTCGAAGGCGTGTTCGGCGACTACCCCACCATCTCCAAGAGCGCGACCACCGAGGAGCTGCGCGACATCGTCGCCTCCGCGCTCGGCCTGCCCGAGGACGACTGACTCAGGCGGGCTGCAGCCCGCAGGCCTGCGCCAGCAGCTCGTAGGAACGGCGCTGCGCGAAGGGATCCCAGGTCCAGGTGATGACCACCAGCTCGTCGACCTCCAGCTCCTCCGCCAGCGCACGCAGCTTCTGCGCGACCTGCTCGCCGGTGCCGACCATGGCCTTGCCGCGCAGTTGCCGGCGATAGACCTCCTCCGCCTCGTCATAGGGCCGCACGGCTTGCTCGGGCGGCAACAGCGGGCCGAAGCGCCCGGTCTGGCGGTCGACGCGCGCCCGCTCGCGGCTGGCGAACAGGCGCCAGGCTTCTTCTTCGGTGTCAGCAGCCAGCGCCCACACGCAGACGTTGGCACGGGGTTCCTGCAGCGCACCAGGCTTGAACCGGTGGCGGTACAGCTCCAGCGCCTCGGCGCAGCCCTCGCCGTCGGTGATGAAGTGCGCGAAGGAGTACGGCAGGCCGAAATGCGCCGCGAGCTGCGCGCCGTAGCCCGAGCTGCCCAGCATCCACAGTTCCGGCGCGGTGCTGCCCCGGGGGAACGCCTGGATGCCGTGGCCGGGATGGCCTTCGGGCATGTCGTGCCCGCCCACCCACGCCTGCAGCTCGCGCACCTGCTGCGGGAACATCTCGGAAGCGCGCGGGTCCGGGTTCAGCAGCATGGCGGTGCGGTGGTCGCTGCCCGGCGCGCGGCCCACGCCGAGGTCGATGCGGCCGGGCGCCAGCGCGTCGAGCACGCGGAACTGCTCCGCGACCTTGAACGGCGAGTAGTGGGGCAGCATGACGCCGGCGCTGCCGATGCGGATGCTGCGGGTGCGCACCGCGACGGCCGCCATCAGCACCTCCGGCGCCGTGCCGACGATGGCCGGCAGGCTGTGGTGCTCGCTCATCCAGAAGCGCTGGTAGCCGAGGCGCTCGCACAGCTCGGCGAGCGCGACCGTGTTGCGGATGGATTCGTCCTGCGGCCGGCCCACGCAGGCGACCGACTGGTCCAGGACGGAGAGTTGCAGGGGGCGGGACATGCCGCGATTCTGCCGCTACGTCCCTCCTGTCGACGCCGGTCCTGACCGGCGCCGGCTACGCGTCTTGCTCACGCAAGACCCTCGTTCCAGTCGTGGATGCTGCAGCGGCCCACGATGCCGTTCAGCATGAAGGGATCGTCGCGCGCGAACTCCTCGGCGGCCGCACGCGAGGTGAAGACGCCGAGCGCGCCCACGGGCGGCGCCCCGTAAGGGCCGGCCATCAGCAGCACGCCGCGTCCGTGGAACTCGCGCAGCCGCGCCTGGTGGCCGGCCATGTGCGCCGGGACCTTGGCCAGTCCGTCCTCGGCGAGCTCGTAGAACATGAGGACCTTCATGGAAGACAGGATAGCGTCCCGCTGCTACGCTGCAAGCCCATGCCCATCCGCATCGTGCAACTCGGCTCCCCGCGCGCGCCCGGCGAAGGCCTGCGCCTCGGCACCGTGCGCCGGCCGCCGCGCGGCGTGCCGAAGGAGGAGTTCGCGCGCCGCGACTTCTACGACGTGTGGCTGCCCAACCTGGCGCCCAGCGCGGACCTGATGGCGCAGGGCCGCGCGGCGCAGGACGAGAAGGAGTGGGCCGCGTTCCGCAAGGGCTACCTGGCGGAGATGAAGCAGCCGGACGCGAGCCATTTGCTGGATGCCTTGGCGGCGCTGTCGCACCAGACGGCGTTCGCGGTGGGGTGTTACTGCGAAAACGAGGCGCGGTGCCATCGGTCGGTGTTGCGGGAGTTGCTTTCCGAACGAGGGGCGGATCTGGCGTGAGCGGAATGCTGGGGTGCGCTTCGCGCAACCCAGCCTACGGAGCACGCACGGGAGCGTGTGCATGACACGGGGACGCGACGCGGCCTCGTAGGCTGGGTTGCGCGCAGCGCACCCCAGCGATCCCCCGTCACCCACCCCCTCACCCACCCCGCCACACACCCCGTCACGCCCCCGATGCCCCCTCCGCGGGCAACGCCGTCCCGCAAAGATGGCAATACCGCGCATCCCCCGTCGCGGCCGCGGCGCCGCACTGCGTGCACACCCGCGGCAGGAACATCGGACGGTGGCGGCGCGCTGTCATTTCCGCCGTCACGATGCCCGTGGGCACGGCAAGCGTGCCCCAGCCGATCAACATCATCACGGAGGCGATGAAGCGCCCCAGGTCCGTCTTCGGCGTGATGTCGCCGAAGCCCACCGTGGTGATCGTCGTGATCGCCCAGTAGACCGAGGTGGGGATGTCCTTGAAGCCGTGCTCCGGGCCTTCGACCACGTACAGCAGCGTGCCGAGGATCAGCACCGCCATCAGCACCGCCGAGAGGAACACCAGGATCTTGCGCCGGCTCGCCGCGAGCGCCTCGGCCAGCATCTGGTATTCGACCAGGTAGTCGGTCAGCTTGAAGATCCGGAAGACCCGCAGCAGCCGCAGGATGCGCACGTCGATCAGCGCGTGCGTCTCGGGCAGGAAGAACGCGAGGTACGTGGGCAGCACCGAGAGCAGGTCCACGATGCCGAAGAAGCTGCGCGCGTAGCGCAGGGGCCGCTCCACGCTCACCAGCCGCGCGACGTATTCCACCGTGAAGAGCAGCGTGAAGAACCACTCCGCCGCGTTCAGCGCGACCGGGTGGCGGTCATGCAGGGCCGGGACGCTGTCGACGACCACCACCGCGATGCTCACGAGGATGGCGACCACCAGCACCTTGTCGAAGAGGCGCCCCTCCGGCGTCTCCGATTCGAAGACGATCTCGTACAGGCGCCGGCGCCAGCCGCTTTCCGGGCGCCCGAGTTCCGCTTGCGTGCCGGGGAGCATGGCCGCGATGCTACAGCCGGTTGTGGATGGCGGTGGCGGCGATCGCCGCGTGGCCGGCTGCCACCGCGATCTGGTTCAGATCCACCGCCACGTCGCCCGCCACGTAGAGCCCCTCCACGCTGGTCTGCTGGTGCGAGTCGACTTCCAGCTGGCCGTCCTTCCTCGCACGCGCGCCCAGCGCGGTGGCGAGCTCGCAGGAATGGTGCAAGCCGAGCGCCGGGTAGAGCGTGTCGAACTCCAGCACCTGCCCGTTCTGCAGCTCCACGCGCACGCCGACGTCGTCCACGCCGCAGGAGATGCAGTGCGGCGGGCTGTCGGCGACGAGCACGCCCGCGGCGCGCAGTTGCGCCAGGTCGGCCGCGGCCACCTCCTCCTGCGTCGCCATCGCGAGCCAGGTGACCGTGTTGCCGAAGTTCGCCACGAACAGCGACTCGCGCAGGCCGTGGCCCGCGCGCCCCAGCACCGCCACGCGCTGGCCCTGCGTCTCGTAGCCGTCGCAGATGGGGCAGTAGCGCACCTGGCCCGCCTTCATCGCACCGCGCAGCCCGTCGATCTCCGGCTCCACGTCGCGCGCACCGGTGGCGAGGATCACGAAGCGCGCCGTCCACGCACGCCCTTGCGCTTCCGCGCGGAAGCTGCCGTCGTCCAGCTTGTGCAGGCGCTCCACGGTCACCTGCTCCGTCGGCGTGCCGTAGCGGTGCGCGTGTTCGCGCATGCGCGCGAGCAGCTCGGGGCCTTCGATGCCGTCCGGGAAGCCCGGGACGTTGCGCGTGCGCGGGATCCACTGCAGGCGGCTGCCGCCGGCGTCGAGGATGAGGGCGCGGCGCTTGTAGCGCCCCAGGTACACCGCGGCGGTCAGGCCGGCGGCCCCGCCGCCGATCACGAGGCAATCGAGGATGTCGTCAGGCATGGCGTCAGTCGGCCCAGGGCAGCTGCTTGCCCACCATGAGCCAGAAGATGAGGAGGAAGGCGAAGAAGGCCGCGAGGCCGAGCCCCGTCCACCAGTGGAACAGGCGGTCGTAGGCGGCGGGCACCGGCGCCCCCTGCCCTTCGGCGGCTTCCGCGACCTTGCGCATGCGGATCTGGATCACCACCACCGGCAGCCAGCAGGCGACGGCGACGGCGTAGAGCCCCAGCGACCACGCGACCCAGGGCGTGGAGAGCGGCAATTCCAGCTCGTGCACGAGGGCGAGCCCGGTCACGGGCTGCAGGATCGCGGTGGGCGTGGTGAGCAGCCAGTCGGCCAGCACGACGTTGCGCGAGCTGCTCGCCACGCCGCCGATGCGCCGGCGCAGGCTGGACGCGAACAGGTGGAAGGCCGAACCGACGCCGGCGCCGAAGAGGATGGTCGACGACAGGATGTGCACCCACTTCAGCAGCAGGTAGTCCATCAGCGCCGCGCCTCCTTGCGCGGGGGCAGCTCCAGCGCCCACAGCAGCATGATCAGCGCCAGCACCGGCAGGTTCTTGGAGATCGGCCCGTATGGATGCAGCCAGTACTCGGGCAGGAAGAAGGTGACGAGCACCGTGTAGCCGCCGATCAGCGCGAGCTGCGCGAGCCACACGGGGCGGCGCCACCGCGCGGGCGCGGCCAGCGTGAGCACGCCCAGCACCAGGTCCAGTGCCGCAGCGCCGTAGAGCGCCACGGTCGCGAGCGCGCCCTGCAGGCCGACGCGCGCGAGCAAGGCGTAGCTGTCCTGCACCGGGTACAGGCCGAAGGAGACGATGGCCGTCCAGATCCACATCAGCGCCAGCGCGAGGCGCAGCACGGGATGCCAGAGGTCGAGGACGGCGGCGCGGCGCTGCAGTTCGCGCTCGGCGGCGGGGACGAAGTCGCGCGGCGGACGCGGCGGGCGTCCGAGGAGTTCCGGCAGGGCGTTGTGCTGCGTCGCGTTGCCTGCCAGCAGCATGTCGGCGGTCTCCGCATCGAGCATGCTGCCCGGGAGGTGCCCCGCGAAGGACGCGCCGCTGCGGAACAGGCCTTCCGGGACCGCCACCACCCACTGGCGCCGCGGCTCGCCGAGCGCCTCGCGCAGGTCGGCGAGGTACTCGCGCAGCTGCAGCGGCTGCGGCCCGGCGAACGCGAGCGTCGCGATCGACAGCGGCGGCTCCTCGACGAGGCGCACGATGCCTTGCACCACGTCGTCGACGTGCACGGGCTGCACCGCCATGCGGCCGCCTTGCGGGAACGGCAGCACGGGGGCGACGGCGAGCTTGTTGAACAGCGCGGCGCTGGTCCCGCCGGGGCCGTAGACGAGCGAAGGCTGCACGATGGCGCCGGCCAGCGGCAGCGAGCGCAGCACGTCGTCCGCGGCCTTCTTGCTGCGGTGGTACGCCGAGCGCGCGCCTTCGTCGGCGCCGAGGGCGGAAACCTGCACCACCGTGCGCACGCCCGCGGCCGCGCAGGCCTGGAAGAGCTCGACGGGGGCTTCCGTGTGAAGCGCGCGGAAGCTCTGCCCACCCTGCTCGCGCAGGATGCCCACCGTGTTCACCACGGCATCGATGCCGGCCAGGTGCGAGACCCACCAGCCGCGCCGCGGCACGCCGGAGAAGTCCGCCGCGATGGCATCGTTCGCGCCGGGCGGCGGATGCCGCAGCGCGCGCACGACCGCGTGGCCGCGCCCGCGCAAGGCTTGCGCGACAGCGCGGCCGATGAAGCCGGTGGCACCCGTGAGCAGGATTCGCATGGGAAAACGGCCAGTCTAGCCAGCGGCTCCGCATCGCGGTGTCGGTCCGTTACCCTTTGAGAGCGTGGCCCCACGACGCGCGCGCACTTGCCTACACTGCCGGGCATGAGCACCTGGAAAGAAGCCATCCGCGAGGGCCTGGTCTCCGGCAGCCTGGCCAGCCTCTTCTCCGCAGCGTACCTGGCCTATGCAGGCTGGCGCCACGGCACGCCGGCCGCGCCGGTGAATGCAGTGAGCCACTGGTTCTTCGGCGACCGGTCGCTGCGCAAGGACGATGCGGACCCGGTCTATACCGCGACCGGCTACGTCACGCACCATCTCGCGGCGGTGTTCTGGGGGGTCCTGCATGCGAAGGCGTGGGGCGCGCGTCCGGAAGCGAAGAGCCCCTTGCCGGCGGCGGCGGGCGCGATCGCGGCGGCCAGCGTGGCGAGCTTCGTGGACTACCAGCTCACGCCCAAGCGCCTCACGCCGGGCTTCGAGCACCGGCTCGCGCGGCCGGAGATGACGGCGGTGTATGCGTGCTTCGCCCTGGGCCTGATGGCGGGCAGCATGCTGATGAAGAAACGCCGCTAAGGCGCGACTTCCACCTTCTCGCGCGCCGCCTCCAGCACGCTGCTCACCGCGTCGCCGAGCTGCGCGATGTCGAAGGGCTTGCGCAGGATGCGCGGGCGGCCCGCGAGGCGTTCGACGGCGGCCATGTCCGCGTAGCCGGTAGCGAGGATCACCGGCACGTCGCCGATCATCTTGCGCGCTTCGGAAATCACTTCCGCCCCCGTCATGTCGGGCATCGCGTAGTCCACCACCAGCAGGTCCGGCTTGATCGCCGAGAGATGCGCCAGCGCCTCGCCGCCGTTCGCCGCTTCCGTGACCTTGTAGCCGATCAGGCTCAGGCACTCGACGATCACGCGGCGCACGTCCGGCTCGTCTTCCACCACGAGGATGTGGCACGAACCCGCGAGGGCCGGCACCGCCGGCTGCTGGCGCACGACGATTTCCTCGTCGGCCTCCGCGTCCGCTTCCGGGAAGAACATCTCCACCGTCGTGCCGCTGCCTTCGACGCTGCGGATGCGCGCCACGCCGCCGGACTGGCGCGCGAAGCCGTACACCTGGCTCAGGCCCAGGCCGGTGCCGCGCCCCACGGGCTTGGTGGTGAAGAAGGGATCGAACACCTTGGCGAGAATGTTCGCGGGGATGCCGCCGCCCGTGTCCGTCACGCTCAGGAGCACGTAGTCGCCTTCGGGCAGGTCGCGATCCTCGTCGAGGAAACGCGTGCCGGTGGTGATCTTCAGCTTGCCGCCTTCCGGCATCGCATCGCGCGAGTTCACGGCGAGGTTCAGGATCGCCATCTCGAGCTGGCTCGGGTCCAGCACCACCGTGGCGTCTTCCTCGCACAGGTCGAAGTCGACCTCGATGCCGGAGCCCACGGAGATCTCCAGCAGGTCCTTCATGCCGTTGATCAACTGGTTGACCCGGGTGAGCTTGGGCATCAGCGACTGGCTGCGCGCGAAGGAGAGCAGCTGGTTCGTCAGGCGCGCGCCGCGGCGCGCGGCGCTCTTCGCGCGGTCCACCACGGGCTTGACCTTCTCCTCCTTCGCGTAGAGGGAGACCAGCTCGAGGTTCATGTTGACCACGTGCAGCAGGTTGTTGAAGTCGTGCGCGATGCCCCCCGTGAGCCGGCCGATCGCCTCCATCTTCTGCACCTGCGTCAGCGCCGCCTGCGCGCGCTCGCGCTCGTTGATCTCCTTCATCAGGCGATCGTTGGCGCTGGAGAGCTCCTTGGTGCGGGTGAGGATGCGGTCCTCCAGCTCGCGGTTCAGGCGCTCCAGCTCGCTGCGCGTGCGCTTCAGTTCGTCGAGGTGCTCGCGCGCGGCGTACTGGCGCCGGCGCGCGCGCACGGCGGATTCGGCGGCGCTGGCCAGCGTCTCGGCATTCAGGGGCCGCTCCAGCAGCACGAGGTTGCCCAGGCTGTGCAGCGAGCGGAAGTCCTTCTCCGGGCGGCGGCCCTCGCGCTTGGTGGCGAGCACCACGAAGGGGAAGTCCGACCAGGGCGGCTGGTCGCGCAGCCAGGCGAGGAGACGGTCGTCCGAGAGCAGCTGGGGCAGTGCCTCCTCGGTGAGGATCACGGCGCCTGCGCCTTCGAGCAGGGCGGCGAGCAGTTCGTCCTCGCGCGCGCACACGTGCGTCGCGATCTTCTGCTGGTCGAGCACGCTCTGCACGACGGCCGCGTCGCGTCCGCGCGGGGCGTGGATGAGGACGCGCAGTTCCTTGTCCACTACCGATCCCCCAGCAGCGGCAGCTTGCCGCGGTAGGTGGCCACGCCGGCCAGCACGCCCTCGAAGTCCGTCAGTTCCTGTCCCACCTCCAGGCCTTCCCTGCCGAGGCGGAACTCGCGGATCGTCTGCTCGTGCTCCTGCGTGCGGCTCTTCACCATGGACAGCGCCTTCAGCAGGTGGCCGCGCGCCTCGAAGAAGCGGAACATCAGGATCGCATCGGCCAGGTAGCTCATGTCCACTTCGGTGCGCATCTCGCCGAGCACGCCGTGCTGGGCGAGGATGAGGATGGTGACGACGTTGCGGTGGTTCAGGTACGTGAGCAGCTCGTGCATCTGCAGCATCAGGTACTTGCTGCCCGGCATGGCCTGCAGGTAGGCGTTGAGGCTGTCGATCACGACGAGCTTCGCGTCGTCGTCCTCCACCGCGTGGCGCACCATGTGCGCGAATTCGCCGGCGGAGACTTCCGCCGGATCGAGCGGGACCACGCGCAGCATGCCGTTCTCGATGTAGGGCTGCAGGTCGAGCCCGAGCGCGCGGCCGCGAACGACGAGCGTGGAGAGGCCTTCGTCGAACAGGTAGAACACGGCGCGCTCGCCGCGCCGCAGCGCCGCCATCGCGCAGGCCATCGCCGTCGTCGTCTTCCCCACGCCCGAAGGGCCGGAGAACAGCGTGCTGCTGCCGCAGGGGAGCCCGCCGCCCATCAGCTGGTCCAGCTTGGGCACGCCGCTGCTCGCCACGTTGTGTTCCGCGTGCAGGCGATGTTCCGCGGCCACCAGCCGCGGGAAGACGGCCAGGCCGCCGGTATCGAGCACCACGTCGTGGTCGCCGCCGCGGAAGGGGATGCCGCGCATCTTCAGCACGCGCAGGCGCCGCCGCTCGGGGCCGTACTGGTCGACCGCCTGCTCCAGGTTGATCACGCCGTGCGCGATGCTGTGCAGCTGCTGGTCGGTGTCGCGGCTGGAGCGGTCGTCCAGGAGGATCACCGTGCAGCCCCGGTCCGCGAAGAACTTCTTGATCGCCAGCACCTGGCGGCGGTAGCGCAAGGGGTCCTGCGCCAGCAGCCGCATCTCGGAGAGGCTGTCGAACACCACGCGCTTCGGGTTCAGGCGTTCGACGGCGGTCATCACGCCGCGCACGGTCTCGCCCAGTTCGACCTGCGAGGGATGCAGGATGGACTGTTCGAGTTCGGGGCTGAGGCCTTCGCTGCTCACCAGCTCGAACAGCTCCACGCCTTCGAGGCTCCAGCCATGCGAGGCCGCGACCGTGCGCAGTTCCTCCGCCGTCTCGGAGAGCGTCACGTAGAGGCCCTTCTCCGAGTTCCGGACGCCTTCGAGAAGGAAGTGCAGCCCCAGGGTCGTCTTGCCCGATCCGGGATCGCCCTCGACGAGGTAGACGTGCCGGCTCGGCAACCCGCCGCCGAGGACATCGTCCAGGCCCGGGATGCCGGTAGAGGCGCGTTCCTGCGCGGGGAGGTTCTCAGTGTTAGCGGTGCGTCTCATCCAGTGCCAGCAGCCGCAGGGTCTAGCGGCCCGCCGATCCTAAGCGCTGTGCAAGAGCAGACTTGTAGGCTCTTTCCGACAACTCCGTCCGCCGGCGTCCCGACTCAGCCGGACCGGCCCTCGGCTTCCTGCAAGGTGCGCCACATCACCTTGCCGCTGCCGCTCTTGGGCAGCGCGTCGGCGAACTGCACGATGCGGGGCACCTTGTAGACCGCCATGTTCGCGCGGCACCAGTCCACGATGTCCTGCTCGCTCACCTGCCCCTGGAACGCGGGACGCAGCACGACGACCGCCTTCACCGTCTCGCCGCGGTACGCGTCGCGCGCGGAGATCACGCAGGCTTCCTGGATCGCGGGGTGGCGGAACATCAGTGCCTCGACCTCCGCCGGCCACACCTTGAAGCCCGACGCGTTGATCATGCGCTTGAGACGGTCGGTGAGGAAGAAGTAGCCGTCCTCGTCGGTGCGCCCCAGGTCCCCGGTGCGGAAGAAGCGCTTGCCCTCGAAGGTGACGAAGGCGGCCGCGGTCGCCTCGGGCCGCTTCCAGTAGCCGTCGAACACCATGGGGCCGTGGACGATGATCTCGCCCTGCTCGCCGGGCGGCAGTTCGCTCAGGGTCTCGGGGTCGACCACGCGCGCGTCGCAACCCATGAAGGGGATGCCCAGGCACTGCTGCTTGGGCGCGTCCGGCGGGTTGCTGTGCGAGGGCGCGGCCGTCTCCGTGAGGCCGTAGCCCTCGACGTAGCGCAAGCCGAACTGGTCGAACAGGCGCTGCGCCACCGCTTGCGGCATGGCGGCTCCGCCGCCGCCGATGTGCACCAGGCTGGAGAGGTCGTAGTCCGCGAAGTTGGGGCTCGCCATCAGGTCGATCACCATCGTCGGGATGTTGGTCCACGAGGTGACCTTCCAGTTGGAGATCAGCCAGCCGGCCAGCTCGCGGTCCCACCGCGGCATCATCACCAGCGTGGCGCCGCTGTAGATGTTGGCGTGCATCATGCTCACCATGCCGGTGATGTGGAACATGGGCACGACGGCGAGCGTCACGGTCTCCTGCGTGGCGTTGCCCCAGACGGCGCTGGACATCGCGTTGTGCAGGATGCTGCGGTGCGGATGCATGCAGCCCTTCGGGTTGCCGGTGGTGCCGCTCGTGTAAGGCAGCAGCGCCATGTCCGCCGGGCCGACTTCCAGCGGCGGCAGCGGCAGGTCGTTGGCGAGTGCATCGGTCCAGGGCGTCACCCGGCCGCTCGCGAGCTCCGGCAGGGGATGGCGCGTGAGCAGCCAGTCCTTCCAGCCCGCGGGTATGGGGCCGGCGTCGGGCGCCTGCGGATCGAAGGCATCGGTGAACTGCGTGACCACCAGGTGCGCGAGGCGCTGCGCCTGCGGCAGCTGCGCATCGGCACGCGCGATCTCGCCGGCGAGGTCGCCGGTGGTGATGGCGACCTTCGCGTCCGGGTCGACGATGTAGTGCTTCAGCTCCTCGGCCCGGTTCATCGGGTTCACCGGCACCACGACGGCGTTGGCGCGCAGGATCGCGAAGTGCGCGACCACCAGCTGCGGGCAGTTCTGCATGTCCAGGATCACGCGGTCGCCCTTGCGCACGCCCATCGCGTGCAGGCGGGCGGCGAGCCGCTCGGCCTGCCGCTGCAGTTCGGCGTAGCGCAGCGTGCGGCCGAAGAAGGCGATCGCCACCTTCTCCGGGTAGCGGCGGGCGCTGATCGCGAGGTTGTCCCAGACGGAGGTGGCGGGAATGGTGAGGGCGTGGGGCAGGCGCTTGGGCCAGAACTTGTGGTGCGGGCGGTCCATGACGAGACGGGAGGGTCTGGTCCGCACCATAAGCCACGCGCGCCGGCGGCTCCATGCGGGGAAGCCCCACGCGCGTCACGCAGGCGACGCGCCGCGCTGGCTATGATCGCCGCCACCAGAAGAGGAGATCCCATGAAGTTCCGCCACCTCGCCGCTGCCTGGCTGCTGGCCGGCCTCGCTGCCGCCGCGCATGCCGCGTACCCCGAGAAGCCCATCCGCCTGGTCATCGGCTTCCCCGCCGGCGGCCCGCTCGACCAGCATGCGCGGCTGTTGTCCGAGCGGCTGCAAGCCGTGCTCGGGCAGCCCATCGTGATCGACTACAAGGCCGGCGCCGGCGGCACGGTCGGCGCGCAGGAGGTGATGAAGGCACCGGCGGACGGCTATACGCTGATGCTCGCCAACACGGGCGTGATGGTGATCAACCCGGCGCTCTACTCGAAGCTGCCGTACCAGACGCTGCGCGACTTCACGCCGATCGCCCGCACGGCCATGCAGCCGCTGGCGCTCCTCGTGAATCCGCAGGTGCCGGTGAACACGCTGCAGGACTTCATCGCCTACGCGAAGGCGCGGCCCGGCCAGGTGAACTACGGCTCGGCGGGCAACGGCGGCATCAGCCACCTCGTGCCGGAGATGTTCAAGAACAGCACGGGCCTGTTCATGGTCCACATTCCCTACCGCGGCAGCGCGCCGGCGTTCACCGACCTCATGGCCGGCCAGGTGCAGTTCATGGCCGAGTCCATCCCGCAGGCCGCGGCGTACCACAAGCAGGGCAAGGTGAAGGCGCTTGCCGTCACCAGCCGCGAGCGCAACCCGGCACTGCCGGAGACCCCGACCGCGATCGAGAGCGGGCTGAAGGGCTTCGAGGTCGTCGGCTTCTACGGCTTCCTGGCACCCGCCAACCTGCCCAGGGACGTGACCGCGAAACTGAGCGATGCCTTCCGGCAGGTGCTGTCCAACCCCGACATCCGCAATCGCATGATCACGCAGGGCGCGGACCCCGCGTTCCTGGGCGCCGAGGACTTCGCGAAGTACCTCGCCGCGGAGATGCCGCGCTGGGCGGACGCGGTGAAGAAGTCCGGCGCGAAGCTGGACTGAGCGCCATGCGCAAGGCCTTCGTCGCGGCCGCGGCGGCGCTGCTGTCGTTCGGCAGCGCGGCCTTCGACCTGCAAGGCCACCGCGGCGCGCGCGGCCTCGCGCCGGAGAACACGCTGCCGGCCTTCGAGCAGGTGCTCGCCATCGGCGTCAGCACGCTGGAACTCGACGTCGCCGTCACGGCCGACGGCGTCGTGGTGATCTCGCACGATCCCGCTCTGAACCCGGCGCTCACGCGCGATGCGAGCGGGGCCTGGCTCGCGGGTACCGGTCCGCGCATCAAGGACCTCACGTTCGCGCAACTGCAGGCTTATGACGTGGGACGGCTCGATCCCGCCTCGCAGTACGCGCGCGGGTTTGCCGCGCAGCAGCCGGTGGACGGCACCCGCATCCCGACGCTCGCCGCGCTGTTCGAGCGCGTGCGCGCGCTGCGCGCGGACACCGTGCGCTTCAACATCGAGTTGAAGCTGTTCCCCGACGCGCCCGACGCCACCGTCCCCCTGGAGCAGATGGTCGCTGCGGTGCTGAAGGTGATCCGCGACGCCGGCATGCGCGAGCGCGTCCATCTCCAGAGCTTCGACTGGCGCAGCCTGCAGCGTGCGCGCGAGCTGGATCCCGCGATCCCCCTCGCCTGCCTCAGTGGCGGCCGCACGGTGAACGCGGACAGCGCGCGGCGGGCCAGGTCCACGGGCTGCAGCGTGTGGTCGCCCAACGGCAATCCCCTCACGCAGGCCCTCGTCGCGGAAGCGCACGCCCTGGGCTTGCAGGTCGTCCCGTGGACGATCAACGAACCGGCGCAGATGGCGACGCTGCTGGACTGGGGCGTGGACGGCCTGATCACCGACCATCCCGACCGCCTGCGCGCACTGCTCGAGCGCCGCGGCATCGCGGTGCCTGCGCCCGTGCCGACGCGCTAGTGCTCGTGCCGGTGGTGCGCGTCCGGGTAATGCGGATGCGTGTGCACCAGCGGCGCGTGGTGGTGCGGATGGCTGTGGCGCGTGCCGGGCGGAACGGGCGGCTCGTGCACGTGGTCGTGGTGCGCGTCGCCCGCGCCGTGCACGTGTTCGTGGGCATGGTCCAGCGCTTCGTGCGCGTGCGGGTGCTCGTGCCGCTCGGTGAGGTGCAGCCAGACACCGATGGCCATCAGCGCGCCGGCGGCGAGCAGCGGCCCCTGCGCCGGCTCGCCCAGCAGCAGCACCGCGAGCGCCGCCCCGAAGAACGGCGCGACCGAGAAGTAGGCGCCCGTGCGGGCCGTGCCCAGCGCGCGCAGCCCGTGCACGAAGAGCACGAGGCTCACGCCGTAGCTGAAGAAGCCGAGCGCCATCGCCGCGAGCGTGGCGCCGGCGGGTGGCCAGGAAGCGCCCAGCACGAGCGCGAGGACCAGGTTGGTGCTGCCCGCCGCGAGGCCCTTCACCATCGCGAGCCACGATGCGTCCGCGAGCGACACCTTGCGCGTGAGGTTGTTGTCGATGGCCCAGGCGAGGCAGGCAGCGAGCACCAGCAAGGCGGGCGCGACGGGCGCGCCACCCGCGCCCTGGCCGGGCCACGCGAGCACGACGCCGCCGGCGACGATCGCGAGCATGCCGAGCGCGACGCGCCGGTCCACGTTCTCGCGGAAGGCGATCCAGGCCAGCAAGGCGGTGAGCACGGCCTCGCCATTGAGCAGCAGGGACGCCTGCGCCGCCGGCAGGCCGGCGAGGCCTGCCATCAGCAGCACGGGTCCGGCGACACCGCCGGCCAGCACGGCACCGCCGAACCAGCGGCCCTCGCCCGCGGGCAAGCGGACGGAACCCTGACCGCGCAGAGCGCGCAGCAGGGCGAGCCCGAGGCCGGAGCCGAGGTAGAGGAGCGCCGCCAGCAGCCAGGGATCGATGCGCGCGAGCAGCAGCTTCGCGAGCGGGGCGGCGGCACCGAAGAGGAGCGCCGCGCCCAGGCTGGCCGGAATGCCGGCGGCAAACGGGGACGGGGCGCGCGGCCCCGTAAGCATCAGCGCAGGATCTTGGCGATGATGAAGCCGGCGGCGAAGGCGACGCCCAGCGCGGCGAGCGGGTTGCTGCGGACCTGTTCGCGGGCCATGTTGCCGTACTCCTCCTGCAGGCCCATCATGCGCTCGCCACCCTCGCCGATCTTCTGCTCCAGGGTGTCCACGGCCTCGTGCAGGCTCTGGGCGATGCGGCGCACGCGGTTCGCGTCGCCGTTCAGGCCGCCGCTGCCGCTGGTGCCGGACTGTTCGGCGCTGGTGGGGAAGGGGTTGGTGGAAGCGGTATCGGCGTTCATGCTGTTCCTCTCTCGGCGGGTCGTTGCGGAATAAATGCCGGCAGATGCCGGCCGAAGCAGACACTGTAGGAAGCCCAGCGATTCGGGCCTGTCGGAGAACCCCCAGAGGAGGCTGTAGGACTTGTCCTGCCTCAACGGGGGTGGGTGCGGCGGCGCTTATCATCGCACCATGCGCCGCTGGCTGCTCGTTTTCATGGTGTTGCTGCTCCCCCTGCGCGGGTGGGTGGGCGAAGCCATGGCCGGCGAGATGCTGCGGCAGCAGATGGGCGTGTCCGTGCCGGCTGCGCACGGTCACGACTGCGACCACCACGGCGACGCGCAGACGGGCCACCACGCGGCGCACGACGGCCACGCCGCGCACGACGGCCATGCCCAGCAGCACGCCCAGCCACCGTCCACGGACGACTGCCCGACCTGCGCGGCCTGCCAGGTGTGCTCGTCGGTCGCGATGTGGCCGCCGCTGCCGGTGGTGACCACGACGAGCTTCCACCATCCCCCGCCCTCGCACGTGCAACGCGCCTTCACGAGCGCCGAGCCCGCGCTCGCCTTCAAGCCGCCCAGGGGCTGATCTCCCCCGCCCGAAGTGCGTCCGCGCCCCGCGCGGCTGCCTCGTCCTTTTCCGGAGATCGCCTTGAGAACGACATGCCTTGCCGCGGCCCTGGCCGCGCTTCCCCTGCTGGCGGCGGCCGATGCGGCCGACCCCGCGGCCGCCGTGCCGCCCACCACTTACCGCTCCGTGCTGCCCGGGCAACCGGCGGCACTGGCCGAGCCGGACTTGCCCTGGCGCCAGGCCAACGATGCCGTCGCCCGCTTCCCCCGCGGCCATGCCGACATCGTGAAGTGGGAGAACGGGCAGGCCGCGCCCGCCGCACCGGCGTCCGCACCCCGGGCGCCCGAAGCGGGGAGGCGCTGATGCGCCTGCTCGTCCTCTGCGCCGCGCTGGCCCTGGCGGGCTGCGCGAGCGTCACGCCACCCGAAGTGCTGAAGTCGGACGTCGCGCGGCTCGCCGCCCCGGCCACGGGCGTGACCGGAGATGCGCGGGCCACGCTCCAGGACCTGCTGGCGCGCCAGCCCCTGGACGCGGACACCGCCGTGCGCATCGCCCTGCTGAACAACCCCGGCCTGGAAGCCAGCCTCGCCACGCTCGCCATAGCGGACGCGGACCGCGTCGCGGCCGCGCAGCTGCCCAACCCGCACTTCGCCTTCTCGCGCCTGCGCGAAGGGCAGCTGCTGGAGATCGAGCGCATGCTCAGCTTCAACGTGCTGCAGCTGGTCACGCTGCCGTGGCGCGCCCAATACGCGAACGAGTCGCTGCAGCTGGCACGCCTGCGCGCCGCGCAGGACGTGATCCGCACGGCCGCCGACACGCGCAAGGCCTGGGTGCAGGCGGTGGCCGCGCGGCAGACCGTGAACTACCTGCGCGATGCGCATGAAGCCGCCGAGGCCGGCGCCGAGCTCGCGCGGCGCATGGCGCGGGTCGGCAACTTCAGCAAGCTGCAGCAGGCGCGCGAACAGGCGCTGCTCGCCGACGTGGCGGCGCAGCAGGCGCGTGCCGAACAGGCGGCCGTGGCCGCGCGCGAGAAGCTCACGCGGCTGCTGGGCCTGTGGGGCGCCGACGCCAGCTACACCCTGCCCGATCGCCTGCCGGACCTGCCCCAGGCGCTGCCGGAACGCAGCGACATCGAGGCCACCGCGCTGCGCGAACGCCTGGACGTGCGCGCCGCGCGCGACGAGTCGGCGTACGTGGCGGGCACGCTGGGCTTCACGCGCGCGACCGGCTTCGTCGACGCGCTCACGGTCGGCGCGGTGCACGACACGATCTTCGACAACGCCTCCGGCGCCCGCGAGAACAAGAACGGATTCGAGATCGAGGTTCCGGTCCCCCTCTTCGACTGGGGCCAGGCGCGAACCGCCCGCGCGCGGGCCAGCTACGCGCAATCGGTGGCGCGCGTGCGCGACGTCGCCGTGCGCGCCCGCAGCGAGGCGCGCGAGGCGTGGCACGGCTGGCGCACGGCCCACGACCTCGCCCGCCACTACAGCGATGGCGTCGTGCCGCTGCGCCGCTTCATCGCCGACGAGATGCAGCTGCGCTACAACGGCATGCTCGCAAGCGTGTGGGACCTGCTCGCCGAGACCCGCAACCACATCGCCGCGGTGAACGCCGCCATCGAAGCGCAACGCGATTTCTGGATCGCCGACACCGACCTGCAGACGGCCCTCACCGGCACCTCGCCCGGCGCGATCGCTTCGCCCGCGGCCGCCGGTGCCGGCGCCGAGAGCGCGCCCCAAGGACACTGAACATGCAACGACGAGCCTTCTTCGGCGGCGCGGCCCTCACGGCCGCGGCGGCCGCTTCCGTGAGCAAGGTCGCGCTGGCCGCCCTGCCCGAGGCGGTCAGCAACGACAAGCCCGACACCGCCCCGCCGCTGCAGCCGCCCAACGGGCGGCCCTACAACCCGGTGGTCACGCTCAATGGCTGGACCCTGCCCTGGCGCATGAACAACGGCGTCAAGGAATTCCACCTGGTCGCCGAACCGGTCGAGCGCGAGCTCGCGCCAGGCATGACGGCGCGGCTCTGGGGCTACAACGGCCAGTCGCCCGGCCCCACGATCGAGGTGGTGGAAGGCGACCGCGTGCGCATCTTCGTCACCAACCGACTGCCGGAACACACGGCGGTGCACTGGCACGGCCAGCGGTTGCCGAACGGCATGGACGGCGTCGGCGGCATCACGCAGCCGCAGATCCCGCCCGGCAAGACCTTCGTCTACGAGTTCGAGGCGAAGCGGCCCGGCACCTTCATGTACCACCCGCATGCCGACGAGATGGTGCAGATGGCGATGGGCATGATGGGCCTGTGGGTCACGCACCCGAAAGGCGCGCACCCGCTCATCGCCAGGGTGGATCGCGACTTCTGCTTCCTGCTGGCGGCCTACGACATCGACCCCGGCAGCGCCACGCCGCGCGTGAACACCATGCTGGACTTCAACCTGTGGACCTTCAACACGCGCGTGTTCCCGGGCATCGCGTCGCTGAACGTGCGCCAGGGGGACAAGGTGCGCATCCGCGTGGGCAACCTCACGATGACCAACCATCCCATCCACGTGCACGGCCACGAGTTCACCGTGACGGGCACCGACGGCGGTCCCGTCCCGACGTCCGCGCGCTGGCCGGAGGTGTCGGTGGACGTCGCGGTGGGCCAGATGCGGCAGATGGAATTCGTGGCCGATGCCGAGGGCGACTGGGCGCTGCACTGCCACAAGAGCCACCACACCATGAACGCGATGGGACACGCGGTGCCGACCATGATCGGCGTGGACCACGCCGGGCTGGTGAAGAAGATGCAGAAGATCGTGCCCGACTACATGGTCATGGGCGAGCGCGGCATGGCGGACATGGGCGACATGGAGATGCCGATCCCCGACAACACGCTGCCGATGATGACCGGGCGCGGCCCGTTCGGCCCCGCGGAGATGGGCGGCATGTTCACGCTGCTCAAGGTGCGCCGCGACCAGAAGCCGGGAGACCACTCGGATCCCGGCTGGTACCGCCACCCCCCGGGCACCGTGGCGCGCGAATGGACCGGCGAGCTGCCGGCGCCGGCGCGCGCGTCCGCGCCCGCACCGAAGACGAAATCGCCGCCGCTGGAAGTGCGCAAGCCCGGCGGCCATGATGGACACCATTGAAGGAGGAATGGCCTTGAATGCAATGAAGACGATCGCCCTGGCTGCACTGCTGGCGGCGCCGCTGGCCTGGGCCCACGGCGATGCGGAGCACGCGACGCATCCCGGCCCGGTCGTGAAGGAGCAGAAGCCGTGGGGCATCGCGGGCGACGCGAAGCGCGCTCGCACCGTCACGATCGACATGGGCGACGACATGCGCTTCCGCCCGGACCGCATCGCCGTGCGCGAAGGCGAAACCATCCGCTTCGTGATCCGCAACAAGGGCCGGGTGCTGCACGAGATGGTGATCGGCACCGAGGCGGAGCTCGCGGAGCACGCCGCGCTGATGAAGAAGTTCCCCGGCATGGAGCACGACGAGCCGTACATGTCGCACGTCAAGCCGTCGGCGAAAGGCGAGCTGGTCTGGAACTTCAATCGCCCCGGCACCTTCCAATTCGCATGCCTCATCCCCGGCCACTTCGAGGCGGGCATGCAAGGCACGATCGTCGTCGCACCGAAAGGCAAGAAAGCATGAAGACGGACACCACCCGCCGCGCGCTGCTGCTCGCAGCCGCCGCCCTGCCCCTCGCCGGCCTGGCCCAGGCACCTGCAAAGGTGCTGGTGGAAGTCTGGAAGGACCCCAGCTGCGGCTGCTGCCACGACTGGGTGAAGCACCTGCAGGACAGCGGCTTCGCCGTGAAGGTGAACGACACCGGCAACAACGCCATGCGGGCGAAGCTCGGCATCCCCGCGAAGCTCGGCTCCTGCCACACCGCCCTGGTGGGCGGCTACGCCGTCGAGGGCCACGTGCCGGCGCAGGACATCCGCCGGCTGCTCAAGGAGAAGCCGCGGGCCCTCGGCCTGACGGTGCCCGGCATGGTGGTGGGTTCGCCCGGCATGGACGGTCCCGCCTACAACGGCCGCCGCGACCCCTACGACGTGCTGCTGGTCGGCAAGGACGGCGAGAGCCGCGTCTACGCTTCGTACAACAAGTCCTGAATCCCGGAGGAAGAACCATGATCCGACGCATTTCCGCCGCCCTGCTCGCACTGGGCCTCGCCACCGCCGCCTTCGCCCAAGCCGCCTGGACCGACGCCGAAGTCCGCAAGGTGGACGCGAAGACCGGCAAGATCACGCTGAAGCACGGCGAGATCAAGAACCTGGACATGCCGCCCATGACCATGGTGTTCACGGCGAAGGACAAGGCACTGCTCGAGGGCGTGAAGGCGGGCGACCACGTGCAGTTCGCCGCGGACAAGGATGCCGCGGGCGAGTACGTGCTGACGGCGATCCAGCAGAAGAAGTAGCGTTCGCGCCGCGCTTGACGCGCGTCAAGCGCGTGCCCCCGGCCGGGGCGATCCTCGGGACATCCGACGAGGAGAAGTCCATGGACCCCGAGCCTGCCGGCAAGGCTGACCTGGCCCACTTGACCTTCCCACCATGGGAAGGTGGATAGTGCTGCCAGCGAACGAGAGGAACCCCATGCCGGAACAAGCTCCCCCCGCCTCCGGGCACCACGCGCGCGCGCAGCACGCGCATCACGACCATTCCGCGCACGCCACCCACCAGGGTCACGCGCGTGCCGAACCACGTCCTGCCGCCGCCGGCGGCAAGGACGTGGAATACACCTGTCCCATGCACCCGCAGGTCCGCCAGATCGGGCCGGGCAACTGCCCGATCTGCGGCATGGCGCTGGAGCCGGTGGTCGCGACGGGCGAGCAAGGCGAAAGCCCCGAACTGCGCGACATGACGCGCCGGTTCTGGATCGGTCTGGTGCTGGCGCTGCCGGTGGTCGTGCTGGAGATGGGGGGGCACCTGTTCGACATCGGCCACCTCGTCGGCGCGCACACCTCGAACTGGATCCAGATGGTGCTCGGCACGCCGGTCGTGCTGTGGGCCGGCTGGCCGTTCTTCGTGCGCGGCTGGGCTTCGGTGAGGAACCGCAGCCTCAACATGTTCAGCCTGATCGCGCTCGGCACGGGCGCGGCCTGGCTGTACAGCATGGCGGGGACGCTGGCGCCCGGCCTCTTCCCGGCGGAGCTGCGCGGCCACGAGGGTGCGGTTGCGATCTACTTCGAGGCGGCCGCGGTGATCACGGTGCTCGTGCTGCTCGGCCAGGTGCTGGAGCTGCGCGCGCGCGAGAAGACCTCGGGCGCGATCAAGGCGCTGCTGGACCTCGCGCCCAAGACCGCGGTGCGCGTGCGCGCCGACGGCAGCGACGAAACCGTTCCCATCGACACCATCCAGGTCGGCGAGCTGCTGCGCGTGCGTCCCGGGGAGAAAGTGCCCGTGGACGGCGAGCTCACCGAGGGCAAGGGCACGGTCGACGAGGCCATGGTGACGGGCGAGCCGATGCCGGTGGCGAAGGCGCCTGGCGCCAAGGTCACCGCGGGCACCATCAACCAGACGGGCGGCTTCGTGATGCGCGCCGAGAAGGTCGGCGCCGACACCTTGCTCGCGCAGATCGTGCACATGGTCGCCGCGGCGCAGCGCAGCCGCGCGCCCATCCAGCGCATGGCGGACCAGGTCGCCGCCTGGTTCGTGCCCGTCGTCATCCTGGTGGCGGTGCTCACCTTCGTCGCCTGGCTGCTGTGGGGCCCGAGTCCGGCGTTCTCGTATGCGCTGGTGGCGGCGGTCGCGGTGCTCATCATCGCCTGCCCTTGCGCACTGGGCCTCGCCACGCCCATGTCGATCATGGTCGGCGTCGGCCGCGGCGCGCAGCACGGCGTGCTGATCCGCGATGCCGAGGCGCTGGAGCGGATGGAGAAGGTGGACACGCTGGTCGTGGACAAGACGGGCACGCTGACCGAAGGGCGCCCGCGCGTCGTGCACATCGAGGCGGCGCCCGGGTTCGAGGAACGGGACATCCTGCAGAAGCTGGCGAGCGTGGAGCGCGCGAGCGAGCATCCGCTGGCGCTCGCCGTCGTCGCGGCGGCGCAGGACCGCAAGCTGGCCCTGCTCGACGTGGCGGACTTCGACTCGCCCGTGGGCAAGGGCGTCGTCGGCAACGTGGGCGGCACGGCGCTGGTGAGCGGTGCGCCGCGCTTCCTGGCCGAACACGGCGTGGACATCGCGCCCTTGCAGGCCGCCGCCGAAGCGCAGCGCGCGCGCTCGGCGACGGTGATCTTCGTGGCGCTGGCCGGGCGCCTCGCCGGCTTCGTGGCCATCGCCGACCCCGTCAAGGAAACCACGCCAGCCGCCCTGCAGGCGCTGCGCGCGGCCGGCGTGCGCATCGTCATGCTGACGGGCGACGGCAAGACCACCGCCGAGGCCGTCGGCCGCGCGCTCGGCATCGACGAAGTGGTGGCGGAGGTCTTCCCCGAAGACAAGGCCGCGATCGTGCAGCGCCTGCGCGGCGAAGGTCGCGTCGTCGCCATGGCCGGTGATGGCGTCAACGATGCGCCGGCCCTCGCCGCCGCCGAGGTCGGCATCGCGATGGGCACCGGCACCGACGTGGCGATGGAGAGTTCCGGCGTCACGCTGCTCAAGGGCGACCTGCTGGGCATCGTGCGCGCACGGCGGCTTTCGCGCGCCACGATGCGCAACATCCGCGAGAACCTCTTCCTCTCCTTCGTCTACAACGTGGCGGGCATCCCGCTCGCCGCGGGCGTGCTCTACCCCTTTTTCGGGCTGCTGCTGTCGCCGGTGGTCGCGGCCGCGGCCATGGCGCTGTCCTCCGTCAGCGTGATCGCCAACGCGCTGCGGCTGCGGACCGTGAAGGTGGACGAGGCGCCGGCACACCCCTGAAAGGCCTCCATGGACCACGCCGCTCCTTCCCCCTTCGCCCCGCGGGTGTCCGGCTCGCGCTGGACGCGGCCCGTGCGAAACGGCGTGCTCGCGGCCGCCGCGCTGCTGGGTGTCTACTTCGGCGCGCATTACCTGGTGAACCTCGCGCCGGTGCTCGGCGCCACCGGCCTCGTCGCGTTCGCCGCGCAGTTCCAGCGGGAACTGTTCTGGGTCGGCCTGGGCTTCAGTGCCGCTGGCGCCGCCTTCGTCTGGAACCGGCTGCGCCAGGCCGAAAGGGAGCATGCGCGATGCGAAGACTGACGACTCTCGTGCTGGCAGCTTTCCTCGCCGCGCCCGCAGCGCAAGCGGCGAAGCCGCTGCCTCCGCAGGTGAGCGAGGCAGCCGCGGTGACCGTCAAGGTCACGCCGCGCGTGCTCGACGGGGCGGTCTGGGAGTTCGACATCGCCTTCGACACGCATTCGCGCGAACTCGGGGACGACCTGATGAAGGACGCCGTGCTGCTGGGCGCCGACGGCAGGGAAGTCGCGCCGCTCGAATGGAAGGGCGCGCCGCCGGGCGGCCACCACCGCGCCGGCGTGCTGCGCTTCCAGGCCCTCTCCGCGGTGCCCGACCCGCTGGTCCTGCGCATCCGGCGCGCGGGCGAAGCGGCGCCGCGCACCTTCCGCTGGACGCTGAAGTGAACGGTTCCGCCGGGGCCCCCTCCTGGCCCTTGCATTGCGAGGCGTCCGGCCCCGTGCACGCGACGACCGAAGCGCTGTTCGACCACCTCGACGATCCCCACCGGCTCTCCTCCCACATGGAGCGCGTACGCGCGCTGGTGTTGCGGCCACGAGCAGCAGAAGGACGTCGCGCCGTTCGACGCCTGGTTGCGGGCCGGCAAGAAGGAGAGGGTCGCGGGCGCCGCTCGGGGCCCGCGTTCGATCAGCCCGGCCGGTCCCCGGCCGGATGCGGCGCCAGCACGGCGGTACCCTGCGAGCCGTTGCGCCGGATGTCCCGGATCAGCGCCTCCATCTCGGCGATCTCGCGGCGCTGCGAGGCGATGATCTCGTCCGCGAGCTTGCGCACCCGCGGATCGGTGATCTCCGCGCGCTCGCTGGTGAGGATCGCGATGGAATGGTGCGGGATCATGGCCTTCATCCAGGCGACGTCGCCGACCGTGTCCTGCGACCGCACCAGCCACAGCGCCAGGCCGAAGACGGCCACGCTGCCGACGAGGATCCCGACGTTGGCCCTGCGGTTGTCGTACATGGTTCGCATGAACGCCAGCATCACGACCGCCATGGCGGCGCCCATGATGAGGGCCATGAACAGCCGCGTCTGGCTGAAATGCACGTCGGCGGCGCGATAGACGTTGAGATACATGAGGCCGAGCATGACCAGCGTCGAAACGAGGATCATCAGGCCGAAGCCGGCGTACTTGCGCATGTCCATTGCTCCAAATGCATCCTCGCCAGCTTCGGCGCGTGGCGCCGCGGCGCAAGTCGGAGCGGAGGCAGCCTGCCTGTCGGTGCGTCGCTAGCCCAGCCCGGCAGCGGCATCCCGGATCGCATCGGCCGAGCGGCGCAGCGCGGAGATCTCCCCGACCGACAGCGGCACGGGCAGGATGCGGCGCACCCCCTCGCGCCCGACGACTGCCGGCAGGCTCAGGCACACGTCGCGGATGCCGTATTCGCCCTGCAGCAGGCTGGAGACGGTGAGCACGGAAGCTTCGTCGCGCACGACCGCCTCCACGATGCGCATGAGCGAAGCCGCGATCGCGTAGTTGGTCGCGCCCTTGCGGCGGATGATCTCGTAGGCCGCATTCCGCACGCGCAGGGCGATCGCGTCCAGGTCTTCCTGCGTGCAGGCGTGCCCCGTGGCGCTGCAGTAGGCGGGCAGGCCCATGTTGGCGATGGACGCCGTGGACCATGCGACGAACTCGCTGTCGCCGTGCTCGCCGAGCACGTAGGCGTGCACGTTGCGCGGGTCCACGCCATAGTGCGCGGCGAGCTCCACGCGCAGCCGGGCGGAGTCCAGCACGGTGCCCGACCCGAGCACGCGCCCGGGCGGCAGCCCCGACAGGCGCAGGGCCGTCCAGGTCAGCGCATCGACGGGATTCGTGGCGATGAGCAGCAGCCCGCCGGGGTTCGCCCGGACCGTCGCTTCGACGACGCCGCGCAGCACCTCGACGTTGCGCTGCAGGAGCGCCAGGCGCGTTTCGCCGGGCCGCTGCGCCGCGCCGGCCGTGATCACCGTCGCCAGCGCGCCTGCCGTGTCGGCGAGGGTGCCGGCCCGCACCGTGACCGGGCGGTGGAAGGGGATGGACTGCAGGATGTCCATCGCCTCCCCTTCGGCGCGGCCGGCATCCGCGTCGACGATGACGATCTCCCGCACCAGCCCGGACGCGGCGAGCGTGTACGCGAAGCTGCTGCCGACCCGGCCGGCGCCGACGATGGCGATCCTGGAAGCTTGCATGCGATGTCCTCGCAGGCAAGTGTGCGCGATCGCCGCGCGCGGCGGGGCCCGCGGGGCCCGGCCGTGCTCAGCGCCCCGAGCCCCAGCCCCGGCGTGCTTCCTCGCGCTGCTGTGGCGTGAGCACCCCGTCGACGCGCTTGCGCGTCTCGAGCTGGTTCTCGAACATCTGTTTCTGCAGTGCGGCGAGCTTGTCGTAGTCGCGCCGCTGCGCCTGCTCGTCGGCCGCGTCGCTCCACATCAGCTCGTGCATCTGCTGCATCAGCGGCCATTGACGGGCGCGCGCCTCCCGCTGGATCTCGGCGATCCTGGTGCGCTGCTCGGGCGTGAGGTCGCGCAGGTAGCCGTAACCGGAGCCGCCCATCATGCCGGGGCCGTAGCCGCCGTAGCCGCCCATCATTCCGGGGCCATAGCCTCCGTAGCCGCCGCCCGGGCCATAACCGCCGCCGGGACCATAGCCGGGCCCGTAGCCGCCGCCCATCATGGGACCGTACCCCGGGCCGAAGCCCGGACCGTAGCCGGGGCCTGCGCCCTGGGCCAGCGCGGCACCGCACAGCAGCGCGGCGGCGGCGAACGACACGAATGCCTTCTTTCGCATGGGAACCTCCTTTGCGTTCCAAGGTAGCCCGCACTGCCGTCCCGCTGCTTGACCTGCCTCAATCGTGTAAACGTTTGCACGGCCGAGGCCGCGGCGCGCTGCCCGTCCCTAGACTGGACGCAAGCCAGGAGCCCCCATGTCCCACGAGAAGTACGAGGAATACCAGGACTGCATCGCCGCCTGCCACGCCTGCGTGGTGGCCTGCAACCATTGCGCCGCGTCCTGCCTGCAGGAGCCGCACGTCGAGCACATGGTGCGCTGCATCGCCCTCGACAGCGATTGCGCGCAGATCTGCCAGCTTGCGATCGCGTTCATGTCCGGCGGCAGCGACCACGTGGCGTCCGTCTGCCGCGTGTGCGCGGAGATCTGCGAAGCCTGCGGCGAGGAGTGCGCGAAGCACGACATGGACCACTGCCAGCAGTGCGCCGAAGCGTGCCGCCGCTGCGCGGCCGAGTGCCGCAAGATGGCGGCCTAGTTCCAGTACGCCTCGGAGACGTAGCGCCGGATCATCCGGTGGCTGTTGAAGTAAGAGCCGTTGCGCGCGATCGTCGAGCGCATGATCGCCGCCCAGGCGCCATCCTCCGCCGCGAAGGCCGGCAGGATCACGCGCTCCAGCTTGTCGTAGAGCGACTCGGCGTGGCGGTGCGCGTCGCGCTCGCCGTCCTCGCCGATCGCCCAGCCCGTCACGCCTTCCTCGCAGCCTTCCACCCACCAGCCGTCCAGCACGCTGAGGCTCGGCACGCCATTGAGCGCCGCCTTCATGCCGCTGGTGCCCGAAGCCTCGAGCGGCGGCTGCGGCGTGTTCAGCCACAGGTCCACGCCCGCGACCACGCGCCGCGCGACCTCCATGCGGTAGTCCGGCACGAACACCACCGGCACGCTGCCCGCGAGCTCGCGCGCCCAGGCATGCAGGCTCGCGATGTGCTGCTTGCCCGCTTCGTCGTGCGGGTGCGCCTTGCCCGAGACGACCACCTGGAAGGGATGGCGCTGCGCGACCGCCCGCAGCCGCTCCGGGTCCGAGAAGAGCAGGCCGGGCCGCTTGTAGTCGGTCATGCGGCGGGCGAAGCCGATGGTGAAGCGCCGCGCATCCAGCCGCTCCGCCCCCGCGACGCCGGAGAGCGACTGCAGCAGCTGCTGCTTCGCGGCGGCGTGGGCCGCGGCCACTTCGCCGTCGGGGATGCGCAGCGCGCGCACCAGCAGTTCCGGCTCGTGGCACCACTGCGGCATGTAGCGGTCGAACAGCGCCTGCAGGGGCGCCGCCGTCCACGTGAGCGCATGCACGCCGTTGGTGATGGCGTGCACCTCGTAGCCGGGGAACAGCGTGCGCGAAGTCTCGGCATGGCGCGCCGCCACGCCGTTCACCCATCCCGACAGCGTGAGCGCCAGGCGCGTGAGGTTGAAGCGCGGGTCGGGGCACACCGTGTGCAGCACCTGCGGGTCCACCGAGCCGGAGAGCGCCTGTTCGACCATCGCGTGCGGGTACTGGTCGTGCCCCGCCTCCACCGGCGTGTGCGTCGTGAACACGCATTGCCTGCGCACGGCGGCCATCGCCTCCTGCAGGCCCCCGCGTTCGCCGCCTGCCTCCTTCTCCCGCAGCAACTCCAGCGTCAGCAGCGCCGAGTGGCCCTCGTTCAGGTGGTACTTCACGACGTGCGCGCCCAGCGCGTGCAGCATCCGCACGCCCCCGAAACCGAGCACGATCTCCTGTTGCAGGCGGTAGGCTTCGTCGCCGCCATAGAGGCTGTCGGTCAGCCGGCGGTCCTCGGGGGCGTTCTCGGGCAGGTCGGTATCCAGCAGGATCACCGGCACGGCCTGGAACTGGCGGCACAGGGTCTGCACCTCGTACCACCAGCCTCCGACCCACACCACGCGGCCGGCGATCCTCACCTGCACCTTGCAGGGCAGCCGCTGCGCGTGCGCCGCGGGGTCCCAGGGCTCCGGCTGCTCCGCCTGGCGGCCGTCGCGGATCTCCTGGCGGAAATAGCCTTGCCGGCTCGCCAGCGTGACCCCGATCATCGGCACGCCCAGGTCCGCCGCGCTGCGCATCATGTCCCCGGCCAGCACGCCGAGGCCGCCGCTGTACGTGGGGATCCCCTCGTCCAGCGCGATCTCCATCGAGAAGTAGGCGATGCGTGGACGTGACAGGTTGGCCGGCTTCATGCCGCAAGCATAGTGCGCGCGGCGTCGGGCCGCATATCATCGATTCATGAGCTCTTCCATCTGCGACGTGGCCGGCATCGAGGTGGGCCACGCCACCGACGGCCGCCGGCCCACGGGCTGCACCGTCGTCCTCGCACGCGCGGGCGCCGTGGGAGCCGTCGACGTGCGCGGCGCCGCACCGGGCACGCGCGAGACCGACCTGCTGGCGCCGCACAACGTCGTGGAGCGCGTGCACGCGGTGCTGCTGTCCGGCGGCAGCGCGTTCGGCCTCGACGCCGCGGGAGGCGTGATGCGCTGGCTGGACGAGCGCGGCATCGGCCTGGAGGTCGGACCCGCGCGCGTGCCCATCGTGCCCGGCGCGGTGCTGTTCGACCTGCCCCTCGGCGACGCCCGCATCCGTCCCGATGCAGCGGCTGGCTACGCGGCCTGCGAAGCCGCGTCGCGGCAGGCGCCCGCGGAAGGCAACGTCGGGGCCGGTGCGGGCGCGGCGGTGGGCAAGATCTTCGGCTTCGCGCGCGCGATGAAGGGCGGCATCGGCTCGGCCTCCGTCTGCGTGGACGGCGTCACCGTCGGCGCGATCGTGGCGTGCAACGCGCTCGGCGACGTGGTGGACCCCGCAACGGGCCGCGTGATTGCCGGCGCGCGCACGCCCGACGGCCGCGCGCTGCTCGACGCGCACGCCGCCTTGCTGCGCGGCGAGGAAGCGCGTCCCATGCTCGCGGGCAGCAACACCACGATCGGCGTGATCGCCACCGACGCGGCCCTCACGAAGGTGCAGGCCGGCCGCCTCGCGACGCAGGGCCACGACGGGCTCGCGCGCACCATCCGGCCGGTGCACACTCTCTCCGACGGCGATGCGCTGTTCGCGCTCGCCACCGGCGCCAGCGGCAGGACGCTGGGCATGATGACGCTGGGCGCGATGGCGGCCGAGGCCTGCGCCCTCGCCGTGCTGCGCGCGGTGCGCGCCGCGCGCGCCGTCACGTTGCCCGGCGTGCACCTGCCGGCCGCGGGCGACCTCGCATGAAGAAACCGGTCAAGCTCTTGCGCCACACGCTGCTGTCCCTGCGCGACCTGCTGATCTCCGCGGGTCCCATCGCGGTGCTGGCCATCGCGCTGCTGGTGCTCGCCTACTGGTGGCTGGATCCGAACCCGCCGAAGACGGTCACGCTCGCGACCGGACCGGGCCAGAGCGCGTACGAGGCGTTCGGCAAGCGCTACCAGCAGGCGCTCAAGCGCTACGGCATCGAGGTGGTGCTGCTGCCCAGCGAAGGCTCGCGGTCCAACCTGCGCCTGCTCAAGGAAGGCAAGGCCGACGTCGCCTTCGTGCAGGGCGGCAGCGGCGATGCGAGCGCCAACGAGGACAGCGGCATCGTGTCGCTGGGCAGCCTGTTCGTCGAGCCGCTGTGGCTGTTCTACCGCGAGGACGCGGCGAAGGGCGTGCCCGGCGGGTCCTTCACCTCGCTGTCGCAGATCAAGGACCTGCGCGTGAACATAGGCGCCCGCGGCAGCGGCGCGCCGGGCATCATGCGCCGGCTGCTGGAGGCCAACAGCCTCGACGTCGCGCAGATGAAGGTGTCGCGCCTCGACCAGACGGCAGCCACGGTCGCTTTCCTGAACGGGGAGCTGGACGTGATCGTGTTCGCGTCCGCGCCGGAATCGCTGATGGTGCAGATGCTGCTGCAGACGCCCGGCGTGCGGCTCGTGGACTTCAGCCAGAGCGAGGCCTACTCGCGCCGCATGCCCTTCCTCACGCCCGCCGTCCTGCCGCGCGGCGTGGTGGACCTCGCGCGCGACCTGCCGCCGCAGGACGTGCGGCTGGTGGCGACCACGACGGGGCTGCTCGCGCGCGAAGGCACGCACCCGGCGCTGCTGCAGCTCTTCTCGCAGGCCGCGCGCGACCTGCACGGGCCCGCGGGCTGGTTCAACAAGGCGGGGAGCTTCCCGAACATCGAGCACAGCGAGTACCCGGTGGCCGCCGAGGCCGAGCGCACCATGCGCGTCGGCAAGCCTTTCCTGCAGCGGTGGCTGCCGTTCTGGCTGGCGAACCTGGTCGAGCGCATGTGGCTCGTGCTGGGCATCATCCTCGCGGTGCTGCTGCCGCTGACGCGCATCGTGCCGCCGCTGTACCAGTTCCGCATCCGCTCGCGCGTGTTCCGCTGGTACGGGCAGTTGCGCGACCTCGAGAACCGCCTGCATGCGGACCCGGACGAGGCGGGCAACGTGGTGCGTGAGCTGGACGCGCTCGACGAGCGCGTGGGCCGCATCAGCGTGCCCCTGTCGTACGCCGACGAGCTCTACGCGCTGCGCAACAACATCGACGCGGTGCGGCGCCGCGCGGGCGCCGGCGCCTGAGAGGGACCGCTCAGTTGCCGCTCTCGAAGGAGGCGGTCATCATGCCCGGCGCACCGACGCGGGCCTTCACCTGGCGCAGCTGTTCGTCCAGCTCCGCGGCCTGGCGCGCGCCCAGGCGCGCGTTGGCGATGTGGCGCTGCGTCTCGATCGGCAGCTTGGCCGTGTTCTTGCCGTTCCAGACGCTGCGGCCCTTGCTGGAGAGGTTGTAGTAGATGGAGACGCCTTCGCGCAGCTTCTGCGCGTACTGCTCCGGCGGGAGCTTCAGGCCGTCGATGCGCTTGGCGCTCCAGATCGCCGCTTCCTTGAGGTGCACGGCCATCGCGTGCACGGCTTCGACGGGATCCGTCGGATCGGTGAGGCCCACCGCCTTGGCGGTCGCGGGCTCGAACTGCGCGATGCCCAGGTTGGGCGTGCCGTCCTTGCTGGAGCCCATGCGGGGGATCCACGAGGTCTCGGCGTTGATGATGCCGTACACGTCGCGGTAGCTCAGGCCCACCTGGTCGAGGCCGGCGCGGCTGGCCGCGGCGCGGGCCAGCAGGAGGCGCGAAGGAACGTCGGGGGTCTGCAGCACGTTGCCCGCGTACTTCACGGGCAGCCAGCGCATCTTGCTCCGGAGCTGCTCGTAGTAGGCGTCCAGCTTGGTATCGAATGCCGCGGCCTTGCCGGCAACGGCGCCGAAGGCGATCTGCGGCGCGCCGGCGGGCGCGACGTCCGCCACCTTGCCGGCGTGCATCCGCTGGGCCAGCGTATCGGACGTCGGTGCAGGAGACGTGCCCACCGAACTGCTCAGGCACACGGCCACGAGGCCGGCGAGCATCACGACGTTGTGGGCGGAAGTCTGTTGCGTGGCGGCGCGCTCTTTCATTCCGGTGTCCCCTGCTTGTTGCGAACGAGTTGTGACAGACGGGACCTGTCGGCGAAAGTTCGGCCTGTTACAGCGTCTTGTCCTACATCCTTGTCAGACGTGAAAAACTCATACAACGAGCGTGGCGAGGGTGGCTCTGCACGTGAATATTCACAGCCGTTCCGCGGTGTTGCGCCCGCGCCAATCCGGCCTTGTGGCCCAGTTTGTATACACGTATAAATCACGGCATGCCTGCCTCATCCATGGTCCAGACCACGTCGTCCGCCGTCACGCAGCTGCTGAGGCAGTCGCTCGATCGCGGGCGCTGGGCGTCGGGCGAACCGCTGAGGCAGGAAGAGATCGCGGCGGAGTTCGGCGTGAGCCGCGTGCCCGTGCGCGAAGCCCTGTTCCAGCTGCAGGCCGAGGGGCTGCTGCACATGGTCCCGAACAAGGGCATGTACGTGCGCACGCCCTCCGAGGCCGACCTGCGCGAATGGTTCCGGCTGCGCCTGCTGGTCGAAAGCGACGTGCTCGCCGAGGCGGTGCCCCTGCACACCGCCGCCACGCTCAATCGCGTGGAGACGGTGCAGGCGGCGCTGGACAAGGCGCAGGCCGTGGCGGACTGGATCGCGGGCGATCGCGAGTTCCACGAGGCGCTGTATGCGCCGGCGCAGCGGCCGGAATCGATGGCAGTGGTGCGGCGGCTGCGCCACCTCGTCGACCGCTTCTACTTCGCACGCATGAAGCCCGGCACGCGCGCGCAAGGCTGGCACGAGGAGCACCACGCGCTGATCCGCGCCGTGCGGCGGCGCGACGCGAAGGCCGCCTGCAAGGTGCTGCAGGCGCACATCGAGCAGACGGAGCGCAGCGCCCTCGCCGCGCTCGCGAAAGGCTGAAGGAGGACGGCATGGCGACCCATGGCTGCACGGTGGAATGGCGCCGCGGCGATGCCGCGTTCACCGACCTGCAATACAGCCGCGCGCACACCTGGCGCTTCGACGGCGGCGCCGTGGTGCCCGGCTCGAGCTCGCCGCATTCGGTGCGCCTGCCCTTCTCCGACCCCTCGGCGGTGGACCCGGAGGAGGCGCTCGTGGCCTCCGTCTCGAGCTGCCACATGCTGTGGTTCCTCTCGCTCGCGGCCGCCGAAGGCTACGTGGTGGACAGCTACAGCGACGCCGCGGAGGCGCAGATGGGACCCATCGGCTTCGGGCGCCAGGCGATCACCGACATCGTGCTGCGCCCGCAGGTGGTGTTTTCCGGCGCGCGCCGTCCCGACCAGGCCGGCGTGGACGCGCTGCACCACGTGGCGCACGAGCGCTGCTACATCGCGAACTCGCTGCGCACGGCCGTGCGTGTCGAAGGCGGCTGGCGGGGCGCCTGAGGTGCCGCGGGCGGCGCGCCACCACTACCACGTGTACGTGGTGGAGCTCGCCGACGCGGTGTGGAACAACGCGCGCTTCCGCCGCTGCAACCCCGACTACCGCCTCGGCATGCCCTTCGTGTACGTGGGCATGACGGGCCTCGACCCCGACCTGCGCTTCGACCGGCACAAGGCCGGCATCCAGGCGAACGCGTTCGTGCAGGAGTACGGGGTGCGGCTGCGGCCGGATCTCTACGCCGTCTACAACCCCATGCCGTATCGCGCGGCGGTGGAGATGGAGGTGGAGCTGGGGATCGCGTTGCGGGAGAAGGGGTACGGGGTTTGGCAGGCTTGAAGACGGGTTTCCGTTGCATCGCTGGGGTGCGCTTCGCGCAACCCAGCCTACGAGAGAGCCTCAAACGCCGGCCGGGATGGGCACCGTAGGCTGGGTTGCGCGAAGCGCACCCCAGCAAAACCGCATCAAAGACTGGAACTGTTCCGCCAAGCCGCCCGCGCCACCGCATCCAGCGCGCCATCCACCACCGGATGCGCCGACACCAGCCGCAGGCTGCCTTGCGCCATCATGGCGTTCAGCTTGCGCCGCGTCATCGAGCGCGTCGTGCCGCTCGCGTGCGTGAACATGAAGAGCAGGCCGTGCGGGCTGGCCCACGTGAGCTGCCAGCGCTCCCAGCCTTCGCCCAGCAGGTCCACGTAGGCGCCGACTTCCAGGTCGTGCGGCGGCAGCGTGTCCGGGTCGGCGGCGCCGTGCGGCAGGCCGGAGTCGGGCACGAAGCCCGATTCGTGCATCTCGATCGGCGCGAGCCACGTGTTGCTGGTCTCGGGGACGGGCTCCGGCTCGTGCGCGCGCAGCGCGCTGCCGGTCGCGGTGGACAAGGCCAGGTCGCGCAGGGCCGACAGCAGGTTCTGCCAGCGGTCCGTGTCGGCCGGGAGGTGGTCGATGCTCGCGAGCCCGTCGTCGATGCGTGCGACCAGCGTGCGGTGCTGGCCCGCGACGCGCCCGGCCAGCGCGGGCTGCACGCTCCAGAGCACCGCCTGCACCACCCACCAGCCGCCGCCCGGGTCCTCGGCGCCCGTCACGTCGGCCAGCCGCGCCTGGGCCATCACCTGCGACCACGGGCCGGTGAGGAAGGCCAGTGCCTCCGGCGGCGCCTTGGCCGCATCGGGGCGGTCGAGGATCTGCTGCGCGATGCGGCCGGCCAGCAGGTTGCGCTGCTCGGCGCGCATCAGCGCGCGCACGGCCCGCTCGCGGTTGCGCCGGCCCTTCGGCTGCGATTCGTCCCAGGCTTCCTGCAGCGCGGAGAGCGCGATCTCGAAAGCTTCGGGCCCGGTGCCGCCTGCATCCAGCAGCGCCTCCGTGGCCTGCTGCAGGCCCTCCATGAAGGTGGAGAAGCCGCGGTCCTCGGGAGAGGACCAGGCGAGGCTGCGCTGCGTGATCTGTTCCAGCAGGCGGCGGGCCGCATGCTCGCGGTCGCTGAAGAAGCGCGGGTCGACCAGGGCGAGGCGCAGCAGCGGCGGCTCGAGGTCGCGCACGATGTCGCGCACGCCCGGCAGCAGGCGCGGGTCGCCGGCCAAGTGGTCGATCATGAGGTGCACGACTTCGAGGCCGAGCGCCTGCGCGGGCCGCTTGGCCTCCTGCCGCAGCGCCTCGCGGAAGGCCGCCAGGCTGTCGCGGCCGCGGCCGGGCATCGCCGCCTGCCGCTGGCGCAGTTGCAGCAGCAGCTGGTCGACCTTGCGCATGTCCTGCACCATCTCCAGTGCCGCAGGGACGGTGTGCGAAAAATCGGAATCCGAGAAGACGATCACCCCGTCGTCCGCGGCCTCCCCGGGGTCGCCGGAGAGCAGCTTGCGCAGCTCGCGAATGGTGAGCTGCGTCGCGCTGTCGCGGGCCTCCTGCGGCACGCCGGGCTCCAGGGCCATGGGCTGCGAAGGCGCGGGCGGCTGCAGGCGCTGGGCCATCGCCGCATAGGTGTGCACCAGCTCCGGCGCCATGAGCGGCGGCAGGTAGCGCAGCCAGCGGCGGCGCACCGCCGGCGACACCGGGCTCTGGCGCGCGAGGCGGTAGATGCTGCGTGCATAGACCTCGGGGCGCAGCGGATGGCGGCGCTCGCCGCCCTGGGGCGTGAGGTGGGCCGCGGCGAGCGCGGACTCGAGTGCGGCCAGCTGGGGCCGTACCGCGGCTTCCAGCGCCTGCGCGCCGTGCACCAGTTCGGCGTTTTCCTGCAGCTGCTCGTCGCCCAGCAGGGGCAGCGTGTCGAAGCTGAGGCTCGCGTCGCGGTCGCCCGCGATGGCCTGGGCGAACTCGGCGAGCAGCGCCTGCGGGAAGGCGGTGGCGAGGGCCGACTGCCGTTCCTTCAGCACGCCCACGGCCTCGAGCAGCAGGTTGCGGTCCACGACGTCGTGGATCGCTGCCGCCTGCAAGGGGAGCTCGGAGAGGGCGCGAACGAGCGTCGCCCGCATCAGGTCCCCGCCGGCGATGGCGGCGTCCTTGATGCAGGCGCGATACAGCGAGTGGTACTGGGGTTGTGGCGTGGCGCCGGCCAACGGTGGTTGCCCCTCCTCGAGCCCTATGGGTCCCTGCCTGCGCAGGGACGCTTTCGTGCGCAAGGGCCGCAGGCCCTTGCTCTACTTCAGCGCTTTATAGCGTACCCGGTGCGGTCTTGCACCTTCCTCGCCCAGGCGCTTCTTCTTGTCCGCCTCGTATTCCTGGTAGTTGCCGTCGAAGAAGATCCACTTGCCTTCGTCTTCCGCGGCCAGGATGTGCGTGGCGATCCGGTCCAGGAACCAGCGGTCGTGGGAGATCACCATCACGCTGCCGGCATATTCCAGCAGGGCGTCTTCCAGCGCGCGCAGCGTTTCCACGTCCAGGTCGTTGGACGGTTCGTCCAGCAGCAGCACGTTGGCGCCCTGCATCAGGGTCTTGGCCAGGTGCAGGCGGCCGCGCTCGCCGCCGGAGAGCAGGCCCACCTTCTTCTGCTGGTCGCTGCCGTTGAAGTTGAAGCGGCCGCAGTAGGCGCGGCTGGCCATCTGGAACTTGCCGACGTTGATCATGTCCAGCCCGCCGGAGACGTCTTCCCAGACGGTCTTGTCGGCAGACAGCGCATCGCGGCTCTGGTCCACGAAGGCGAGCTTCACGGTCTTGCCGATCTTCACCTCGCCGGCGTCCGGCTTCTCGCGGCCCGCGATCATCTTGAACAGCGTGGACTTGCCCGCGCCGTTGGGGCCGATGATGCCGACGATGGCGCCCGCGGGCACCTTGAAGCTCAGGTCGTCGATCAGGACCTTGTCGCCGAAGGCCTTGGAGACGTTCACGAACTCGATGACCTCGTTGCCCAGGCGCTCCGCGACCGGGATGAAGATCTCGTTCGTCTCGTTGCGCTTCTGGTATTCGACGTCGGACAGCTCCTCGAAGCGGGCCAGGCGGGCCTTGCTCTTGGACTGGCGGCCCTTGGCGTTCTTGCGCACCCATTCCAGTTCGCGCTTCATCGCCTTGGCGTGGGCTTCCTCGCCCTTCTGTTCCGCCTCCAGGCGGGCTTCCTTCTGCTCCAGCCAGGTGGAGTAGTTGCCCTTCCACGGGATGCCGTAGCCGCGGTCCAGTTCCAGGATCCACTCGGCGGCGTTGTCCAGGAAGTAGCGGTCGTGGGTGATGCCCACCACCGTGCCGGGGAAGCGCGCGAGGAACTGCTCCAGCCACTCCACCGACTCGGCGTCCAGGTGGTTGGTGGGCTCGTCCAGCAGCAGCATGTCGGGCTTGGACAGCAGCAGGCGGCACAGGGCCACGCGGCGCTTCTCGCCGCCGGACAGGTTCTTGATCACGGCGTCCCAGGGCGGCAGGCGCAGCGCGTCGGCCGCGATCTCCAGCTGGTGCTCGCCGGCGTCGCCCTGCGCGGCCAGGATGGCTTCGAGGCGGCCCTGCTCCTCGGACAGCTTGTCGAAGTCGGCGTCCGGCTCGGCGTAGGCGGCGTAGATCTCCTCGAGGCGCGCCTTGGCGCTGATCACCTCGCCCATGCCGCCTTCGACGGCCTGGCGCACGGTCTCCTCGGGATCGAGCTGCGGCTCCTGCGGCAGGTACCCGATGCGCAGGCCCGGCATCGGCGTGGCCTCGCCCTCGATTTCCTTGTCGATGCCCGCCATGATCTTCAGGAGGGTCGACTTGCCCGAGCCGTTGAGGCCGAGGACGCCGATCTTGGCGCCGGGGAAGAAGCTGAGGGAGATGTCCTTCAAGATCTGCCGTTTGGGCGGCACGATCTTGGACACACGGTTCATCGTATAGACGTACTGGGCCATGGCGGTTCTTGGGGGAAACCGTGCATTATCCCCGCAAGGGGCCAGGGACTAGGGACTAGGGGTTAGGGACCGCCGCTCCCTAGCCCCTAGCCCCTAGCCCCTAGCCCCTAGCCCCTAGCCCCTTTTACTTCAGGCTGTTCTTCAGCGCCGCCTGCGCCACCTGGTCCAGCGCCTCGTCCACCACCGGCCGGTCCGCCACCACGCGCACGTGGTCGCTGGCGCGCAGGCGGTCGAGCGTGCGGCGCGACATCGAGTGCGCCGTGCCGCCGACGGCGGTGAACATGAAGAGCGTCGCGTGCGGGCTGCACCAGGTGAGCTGCGCGCGCACCCAGTCGCCCTTGATCTGGATCTCGACCCAGGTGCCCACGCGCAGGTCGTCGGGACGCGCGGCCGCGGCCGTCACCTCGCCCGGGGCGTCCTCCTCCTCGGCGCGCAGGGCTTCCTGCTCGCGGGCCACGGCTTCCTGCTGGGCCGCCTCGGGCGAGGCGACGTGCTCGATGTCCGTCTCCAGCCCGGGGAAGTCCACGTAGCCCGACTCCTGCACTTCCACGCCGTCGAGCCACATCTCCACGGCGCTGTCGCTGAACTTGGACTCCTCTTCCCAGGCCTCGTCGGCGGCCTTCTGCGCCGCCGGGTCGCGGCCTTCCTGCACCGCCGCCTTGTGCAGCGTGATCAGGTGGTCGAAGAAGCGCTGGGTCAATTCGGGCGGGTAGCCGATGCGGGCCAGGCCCTCGCGCATGCGCTGCAGCAGGCCCGGGATCATCTGCACCAGCCGGCGCGCGCGCCCGCGCTGTGCCGAGGTCTTCTGCACGCTCCAGACGAGGTCGTCCACGAGCGCGCGGTAGCCGAAGGGGTCGGACGAGCCATCCACGCAACTGAGCTGCGCTTCCGCCACGACCTGGGCCCAGGCATTGCGCAGGAAGTCGCGGACGAAGTCGGCGACGTCCAGGCCTTCCAGCAGGTTCACGAACTCGTTGCCCAGCTTCTGGGCCAGCAGGTTGCGCTGTTCGGCGTGCAGCAGGGCCCGGGCGGCTTCCTCGCGCTTCTGCTTGCTGCCCTGGTCCTGGTCCTTCCACTGCTCCTGCAGGCTCTGCAGCAGCTCCTTGAAGGTTTCCGCGTCGACGACCTTGCTCTCCAGCCACTTGCTGGCGGATTCCACCGAGGCGATGAAGCGGCCCCAGCCCGGGTCCTGCTCGGAGGCGAAGGCCAGGCTGCGCTGCGTGATGCGGTCGAGCACCATGCGCGCGGGATGGTTCTTGTCGGCAAAGAAGCGCGAGTCTTCCTTCGCGAGGCGGTCGACTGCCGCCTCCATGGTCTTGAGCTGGCGCTTGAGCCCCGGCAGGAGGCGGCGGTCCTCCATGAGGTGCTCGAACATCATGTGCACCACTTCCTCGCCCAGCTGCTGGCCGATGCGCACCGGCGCCGTCTGCGGCAGGCCGACTTCGGCGAGCATGTCCACGGGCTGCGCCGGCGCCGGCGCCGCCTTGGGGCGCTGCTCGAGGCGCTTGACCAGTTCGTCGGTCTTCTTCAGGTCCTGCAGCATCGCCATCGAGGCGGGCACGGTGTGCACGAATTCGGCCTTGCGGGGCTGGTCGAAGTCGCCCGTCAGCAGCTTGCGCAGGCGGTCCAGCGTGAGCAGCGTCTTCGCCGCGGCGTCGGTCACGGACTTGCCGCTCGCGCCCGTGCCCTTGTCGATGCGGCCGCCCAGGGGCACCGCCGGCTCGATGCCGGTGGAGCGCAGCCAGTCGGACATCTCCTTGTACAGGCGGCGCAGGTTCACGCCCAGCAGGCCGGCCGCGGGGGTGATGAGCGCCTCGCGCACCTCGTTCTCGGGCACGTGCTCCTGCAGCGTGAACTGCAGCGCGCGCACGAAGACGTCCGGCCGCACCGGGTTCAGCCCCGGCTGGATCGTGCGCCAGCCCAGCATCGTGCTGATCAGGGCATCCAGCGGCGGCAGGGTGTCGTCCACCGACATGGCCACTTCCTGCTGGGCGCGGGCGATCTCGATGCTCTGATCGAGCTGTTCGTCGGCGAACAGCTGCAGGTCCTCGAAGCGCAGCACTTCGGCGGTGGTCTGGTCCTTGCCGCCGCCTTCGTAGACCAGGCGCGTGAGCTCCTGCACGAAAGTCGCCTTCACGGTCTTCTGCGCGGTGTGCAGCGCGAGGATCGCGCCCTTCACGTTCGGCAGCTGGAAGGCGGGGAGGCGGCGCGCCGACGTGCCGGCCGCGCCCGCGGCCAGGCCGTCGAGGACTTCCGTCATGAGGGGGTCGGCCTGCTGCAGCATGGCCGCCAGGCAGTCGCTGAGCGAAGGCTGGAGCTGGGTCGGGTCGTCCGCCACACCGAGGCGGAGCTTCAACGTCTTGGCCATGGGATCTCGTGCACTGCTGCGGGCCATTATGGGTCTGCCGTGGCGCCGGGCCAATTTTTGGCAGGACGGGTGACACTTTGCGGAGGACGGCCGGTGCTTTCACGCAACGTGGACGGTCGGAACGCGGGCCGCCGGGCAGCTTCCGGCCATCCATGCGACAATACGTCCTCTCGCGGCCTCCAGTTGCCCGCGAGCTCAGCGTTCCAGCTGGGGACCCTTCGGGCCTTTCGCAGCGCCCGCCGGCTCCCACCCCTTGAAACCTCATCTGCCTTGACTGGATCCGGCCCGAGCGGCCCGGAACGGCCGATGCCCCAGCGCCCGGGAAGGCGCTCTATTGCTCAATGACCTTTGATGAACTGAACCTCGCCCCTGCCATCCTCAAGGCAGTGCACGAGCAAGGCTACGAAAACCCCACCCCCATCCAGGCCCAGGCCATCCCGGCCGTCCTCGAGGGCCATGACCTCCTCGCCGGCGCGCAGACCGGCACCGGCAAGACGGCGGCCTTCACGCTGCCCATGCTGCACAAGCTGACGAAGGGCCAGGGCAAGACCAACAAGTTCGGCAAGGACGGCGTCGCCGCCCTGGTGCTGACGCCCACGCGCGAACTCGCCGCGCAGGTGGAAGAGTCCATCCGCACCTACGGCAAGTACCTGCCCCTCACCTCCACGGTGATCTTCGGCGGCGTCGGCATGAACCCGCAGATCGACCGCATCCGCAAGGGCGTGGACATCCTGGTCGCCACGCCGGGCCGCCTGCTGGACCTGCACCAGCAGGGCCACCTGGACCTGGGCACCGTCGAGATCCTTGTGCTGGACGAAGCCGACCGCATGCTGGACATGGGCTTCCTGCCCGACGTGAAGAAGGTGCTGGCGCTCGTGCCGAAGGAGAAGCAGAGCCTGCTGTTCTCCGCCACCTTCAGCGACGAGATCCGCGAACTCGCGCACACGCTGCTGCGCGACCCCAGGAGCATCCAGGTCACGCCGCGCAACACCACGGTGCAGCGCATCACGCAGGTCGTGCACCCCGTCGGCCGCGGCCGCAAGAAGGAACTGCTGGCCCACGTGATCCAGGAACACGACTGGTCGCAAGTGCTGGTGTTCACCCGCACGAAGTTCGGCGCCAACAGCGTGGCCGACTTCCTGAACAAGAAGGGCATCACCGCGATGGCCCTGCACGGCAACAAGAGCCAGACGGCGCGCACGCAGGCGCTGGCCGGCTTCAAGACCGGCGACATCCGCGCGCTGGTGGCGACCGACATCGCGGCGCGCGGCATCGACATCGACGACCTGCCGCACGTGGTGAACTACGAGATCCCCAACGTGCCGGAAGACTACGTGCACCGCATCGGCCGCACCGGCCGCGCGGGCAAGGAAGGCCAGGCCGTGTCCCTCGTCTGCCTGGACGAGGAGGGCTTCATGCAGGAGATCGAGCGCTTCACGAAGCAGGAGATCCCGGTGCAGGTCGTCGAGGGCTTCGGCCCCGAGGCCGGCGAGCAGGCCGAGCCGATCGCCATGGGCCGCCAGGTGCTGTGGGGCGGCAAGGGCCGTCCGCCGTCGCGCGAAGTGATGAACGCGGCGGCCAAGGCGGCGCGCAGCGAGATGATGCAGCGCATCCGCGAGAACAAGGACAAGCAGGGCCAGCCGGCGCGGCGCAAGCCCGAGGGCGAAGGCCGCAGCGGCAACGGCCAGCAGGCGCGCAACGGCAATGGTTCCGGCAACGGCAATGGATCCGGCAACGGCCACGCCAGGCCGCAGCAGCCGCGCGGGCCGAAGCCCCAGAACGGGCGCAACGGCACGAACGGCGCCAGCGGCCAGCACCAGCAGCGTCCGCCGCAGCAACAGGCGCGCGACGTGCGCCGCGAGCGCGACGAGGACGGCGAGGAGCGGATGCCGCGCAACGTGGACCCGCTGCGCACCAACCTGCCGGGCCGCCGCGACATGACCGGCGTGAAGCGCGTCAACACCAACGGCCAGCCGGATCCCACGCGCACCAGCATCGACAGCATGGGCGCCTCGCGCCGCCAGAACCGCGGCGGTGGCGGCGGCCGCGGCGGCAACCCGAACCGCAATTACGGGCGCTGAGCCCGATCCGCGCTAAGCTGGGCGGCGATGGATCGCGCCGCCCGCCCCCACGCCGCGCGCACCGCCTTGCTGGCCGGTGCGACGGGACTCGTGGGGCGCGAGATCCTGCGGGGGCTGCTCGCGGATGACACCGTTGCGGCGGTGCACGTGCTGGCCCGCCGCCCGCTGGACATCCAGCATCCCAGACTCACCGCGCACCGCGTGGACTTCGGGGCGCTGCCTGCGCTGCCCGCGGTCGACGAGGTGTATCTCGCCATCGGCACCACCATCAAGGTGGCGGGAAGCCAGCAGGCTTTCCGCGCGGTGGACCACGACGCCAACCTGAACGTCGCGCGCGCCGCTCGTGCGGCGGGCGCACGCCGCCTGGGCCTCGTGAGCGCCATGGGCGCGGATCCGCGCTCCTCCCTCTTCTACAGCCGCGTGAAAGGCGAGCTCGAAGCGGCCCTGGACGGGCTCGGCTACGAGGGCGTCGTGATCGCGCGTCCGTCGATGCTGGCGGGCGATCGTGCGTCGCTGGGGCAGCCGGAACGCGGTGGGGAGAAGCTGGCGCTGCACGTGAGCCGCTGGCTGCGGCCGTTGATTCCGGGGAACTACCGGTCTATCCAGGCGGCGGACGTGGCGCGGGCCCTGTTGCGGGAGGTGCCTACGGCGCAAGGGAAGCGCGTGTTGTTGTCGGGGGCGATGCAGCCGTAGCGCGCTGCGCGTATCGCTGGGGTGCGCTTCGCGCAACCCAGCCTACTGGTGCCCCGAGGGCCCGTAGGCTGGGTTTCGCGCCAGCGAACCCCAGCACCCGTCAGTTGAACTTGCTCGTCTGCGGCATCGGCCGCACAACCTCGTTGCGCAGGTTGCGCAAGCCCCAGTCCACCAGCGGCGCCAGCAGCAGGTAGCGCAGGGTCTGCCACAGCGGGAACTGCCGGCGATACGCGCGCGACGCGCGGAAGTGCCCCGCATCGTTGAACAGGCCGAAGTCGCCCGTCACCATCAGGTCGCACTCCGTGGGCACGCCGCCCAGGAAGGCGTCTTCGTGGCCGTCCCACAGCATGTGGCCGTTCACGTGGATGCCGTAGCCCCATTCCCAGCCCAGGTCCTTCAGGCGCTGGCGGGCGGCGGCCATGCAGGCCGCGTCGTAGATGTAGGTGTCCGTGCGCAGCCAGCGGCCCTGCAGGAAGACCTCCACCACGGGACGGTAGGCCTCCTTCAGGCCCGGCGCCACGCCCCGCAGGATCTCGCCCGAGATGCCCACCATGCGCAGGCGCGCCGGCACCTTGGCGATGCGCAGCATCGCGACCAGCAGCGTGGCCTTGTCCGGCGAATCGCCCCGGCCCGCGTCGTACACCTCGCGCGCCGTCAGCGCGCGCAGCTTCACGCGGCGCGCGAGCGGCAACCGCTTCACGTAGCCGTACACCGCGAGCGCCTTCTCGCGCTCGGTCTTGCACAGCTGCACGAGCGAGCGCACGCGTAGCCGCAGCTTCGGGTCTTCGAGGTCGAGGAGCGGCGAGGATCCGAGCCAGCGCTCGGGATCGTCGATCGCCTCGTCCGCGATCCAATGGGTGGGCAAAGCCACGTCGACTACCTTTTCCCAACGTCGTTCTTCCCCGGTGCCGGTGCGGCCCGGAGTTGTGTCAAAGTGTATGGCCAACCGGCGGGCGCCGCCTAGGAGAGTGCCCTAAGCGTTGTTCGGGGATACCGACGGTCGGCTCCGGGGGCCAGGCGGCAGAAAGTAGCAGGGGGTTCGCTCCTGATGACGTTGGCGGGGACGCGTGTTACAAGGTCCGTCGCACTTTCATCCCCGGGGGACCATGGCCACGGTCGACATCCGAAAGGTGGAGAAGTACTTCGGCGCCGCGCAGATCATCCGCGGCGTCGACATCTCGATCGCGGACGGACAGTTCGCGGTGCTGGTCGGCCCTTCGGGCTGCGGCAAGTCCACGCTGCTGCGCATGATCGCGGGGCTGGAGGAGATCAGCCAGGGCGAGATCGCCATCGGCGGCCGGGTGGTGAACCGGCTCACGCCCAAGGAACGGGACATCGCGATGGTGTTCCAGAACTACGCCCTCTATCCGCACATGACCGTGCGCGACAACATGGCGTTCAGCCTCATGCTCGCGAAGCAGTCGAAGGCCATGGTCGACGAACGCGTGCGCAAGGCGGCCGACATCCTGGGCCTGGAGGCGCTGCTCGATCGCTTCCCGCGCCAGCTCTCCGGCGGGCAGCGGCAGCGCGTCGCGATGGGCCGCTGCATCGTGCGCGACCCGCAGGTGTTCCTCTTCGACGAGCCGCTGTCCAACCTCGACGCCAAGCTGCGCGTGCAGATGCGCACCGAGATCAAGGAGCTGCACCAGCGCCTGAAGACCACCTCGGTCTACGTCACGCACGACCAGATCGAGGCCATGACCATGGCGGACAAGATCGTCGTGATGCGCGACGGCCGCGTGGAGCAGACCGGATCGCCCCTGGAGCTCTACGACCACCCGGTCAACCAGTTCGTCGCCGGCTTCATCGGCTCGCCCGCGATGAACTTCCTGCCCGGCGTGCTGCGCCGCGCGAACGGCAGCTCCCGCGTCGAGTTCGGCGACGGCCTGTGGCTGCCCGCGCCGCCGCAGGCCGCCGCCGCGCAGGACGGGCAACAAGTCCTCTACGGCGCGCGGCCCGAGCACATGCAGCTCGCCGGCAGCGACGAAGGCGTCGCGACCGAAGTCGTCGTCGTGGAACCCACGGGCGCCGACACGCAGGTCTTCACCAAGATCGCGGGCGTGGAAGTGACCAGCGTCTTCCGCGACCGCCACGACTTCCGCCCCGGCGAAATGATCCGCCTGCGCCCGGACCCGGCGCGCGCCCATCTGTTCGATGCCGCCAGCGGCCTGCGGCTCGCCCACTGAATCCCGCCTTCCAACCCCAACGACAGGAGACAAGCCATGACCAACCGTCGCAAGTTCCTGAAGAAAGCCTCGGCCGGCGCGGCCGCGGTGTCCCTGCCCGTGCTGTGGCCCACCGGGGCCCTGGCGCAGCAGTGGAACAACCAGCCGGAGAAAGGCGCGAAGCTGCGCGTGCTGCGCTGGAAACGCTTCGTGCAGGGGGACGAGGACGCGTACATCGCCAACGTCAAGAAGTTCAGCGACAAGTACGGCATCGAGGTGCGCCTGGACCACGAAGGCTGGGAGGACGTGCGGCCGAAGGCGGCGGTGGCCGCGAACACCGGCGCGGGCCCGGACATCATCCTGTCCACCAATGACGACGCCAACCTGTACCCGGACAAGCTGGTGGACATGACCGACGTCGCCACCTACCTGGGCAACAAGTACGGCGGCTGGTATCCCGCGTGCGAAGCCTACCTGCGGCCCGACGGCCGCCGCTGGATCGGCGTGCCGCTCGGCGGCACCGGCTCGATGATGGTCTACCGCGACAGCATGCTCAAGGCCGCGGGCGTGAACGCCTTCCCGAAGGACACGGACGGCTTCCTCAAGATGTTCCAGGCGCTCAAGGCCAAGGGCACGCCCGGCGGCATGGCGCTGGGGCACGCCACGGGCGACAGCGGCTGGACGCAGTGGCTGATCTGGGCCTTCGGCGCGGCGCTCGTCGACAAGAACAACAAGGTGATCATCGACAGCGCCGAGACGCAGAAGGCGCTGGAGTACGGCAAGGAGCTGTACGCCACCTTCGTGCCCGGCACGCTGTCCTGGCTGGACCCGAACAACAACAAGGCTTTCCTCGACGGCCAGGTCTCGGTGACCAACAACGGCATCTCGATCTACTACGCGGCGAAGAACGCGACGGACGCCAAGGTGAAGGAACTCGCCTCCGACATCCAGCACGCGAACTTCCCCGTGGGGCCGGTCGGCGTGCCGACCGAGTACCACCTGTTCTTCAACCAGATGGTCTTCAAGCACACGAAATTCCCGAAGGCAGCCAAGGAGTTCGTGCGCTTCATGATGGAAGAGGAGCAGTACGGCCCGTGGATGCAGGCGGCCGGCGGCTACATCTCGCAGCCGCTGCGCGCGTACGAGAAGAACCCGGTGTGGACGGCCGATCCCAAGAACACGCCGTACCGCGATGCGGTGAAGAACATGCGGCCCGCGGGCTACATGGGCCGCCTGGGCTATGCGTCCGCGGGCGCGCTCGCCGACTTCATCGTGCAGGACATGGTGGCCGAGGCCGTGAGCGGCTCCAAGTCGCCCAAGGAGGCCGCGCAGCGCGCCGCACAGCGCGCCGAGCGCTACTACAAGGTCTGAGCGCGCGGATGCTCCGCGCCCTGCAGAACAGCCGCAACCTGCTCGGGCTGCTCTTCATGCTGCCCGCGGCAGTGTTGCTGCTGCTGTTCCTCACGTACCCGCTCGGCCTGGGCGTCTGGCTCGGATTCACCGACACCAAGGTGGGCCGCGGCGGCGCCTGGATCGGGCTGGAGAACTACGCCTTCCTGTGGGGGGACAGCGTCACGCGGCTGGCGCTGTTCAACACCCTCTTCTACACGGCGGTCGCCAGCGTCATCAAGTTCGCGCTCGGGCTGTGGCTCGCGATCCTGCTGAACGAGCACCTGCCCTTCAAGACCTTCTTCCGCACGGTGATCCTGCTGCCGTACATCGTGCCGACGGCCTTGTCCGCGATCGCCTTCTGGTGGATCTACGACTCGCAGTTCTCCATCGTGAGCTGGGCGCTCATGAAGATGGGGCTGATCGACAAGTACATCGACTTCCTGGGCGAGCCCTGGAACGCGCGGCTGTCGACGATCGCGGCGAACATCTGGCGGGGCGTGCCCTTCGTGGCGATCACCCTGCTGGCCGGGCTGCAGACGATCTCTCCATCGCTCTACGAAGCCGGCGCCATCGACGGCGCCACGGGCTGGCAGCGCTTCCGCTACATCACGCTGCCGCTGCTCACGCCGATCATCGCGGTGGTGATGACCTTCTCGGTGCTCTTCACCTTCACCGACTTCCAGCTGATCTACGTACTCACGCGCGGCGGGCCGCTGAACGCGACGCACCTGATGGCGACCTTGTCGTTCCAGCGCGCGATCCCCGGCGGGGCGCTGGGCGAAGGGGCGGCGATCGCGATCGCGATGGTGCCGTTCCTGCTCGCATCCATCCTCTTCAGCTACTTCGGCCTGCAGCGCCGCGCGTGGCAGCAAGGCGGCAGCGACTCATGAGCGACCGGTCCCACGACAGCGAAGGCATGAACTACCTGAGCACGCTGCCGCGGCGCGTGGTGACGGTCTACATCCCGCTGGGCATCTTCGTCTTCGTGCTGCTGTTCCCGTTCTACTGGATGGTGATCACCACCTTCAAGCCGAACGAGGAGCTGCTCTCGCGCGAAGGCAATCCCTTCTGGGTGGTGAAACCGACGCTGGCGCACATCGACAAGCTGCTGTTCAAGACCTCGTATCCGGAGTGGCTGTGGAACACGGTGATCGTGTCCGTGGTGTCCACGTTCGTGTCGCTGCTCGCGTCCGTGCTGGCGGCCTACGCGATCGAGCGGCTGCGCTTCCGCGGGGCCAAGCACGTGGGGCTGTCGATCTTCCTGGCCTACCTGGTGCCGCCGTCGATCCTGTTCATCCCGCTGGCGGCGATCGTGTTCAAGCTGGGGCTGTTCGACACGCGCTGGGCGCTGATCCTCACCTATCCGACCTTCCTGATCCCGTTCTGCACCTGGCTGCTCATGGGGTATTTCCGGTCGATTCCGTACGAGCTGGAGGAGTGCGCGCTGATCGACGGCGCGTCGCGCCTGCAGATCCTGTGGAAGATCATCCTGCCGCTCGCGGTGCCGGGGCTGATCTCGGCCGGCATCTTCGCGTTCACGCTGTCGTGGAACGAGTTCATCTACGCACTGACCTTCGTGTCGTCGTCGGAGGTGAAGACGGTGCCGGTGGGGGTGGTGACGGAGCTGGTGGAAGGCGACGTGTACCACTGGGGGTCGCTGATGGCCGGCGCGCTGCTGGGGTCGCTGCCGGTGGCGATCATCTATTCGTTCTTCGTGGAGTATTACGTGTCGGGATTGACGGGGGCGGTGAAGGAGTGATGCTGGGGTGCGCTTCGCGCAACCCAGCCTACATGGTGTGCCGCGACCCGTAGGCTGGGTTGCGCGAAGCGCACCCCAGCAATCAAGCCGCCCGCAACCGCCTCGCCGGCGCATCCAGCCGCGGCAGCGGCTTGCGGCTCTCCAGCACCAGGTCGATATCCGCCCTGGCGCCATCGATCAGCACCAGCGACGCCCGCTCCGCCCGTTCCGCGTCGCCGGCCACCACCGCATCCAGCACCTCCCGGTGCAGCGGCAGCGACAGCCGCGGGCCGTCCTTGCGCGTCGTCGAGATCTCGAAGCTGGTGCGCAACAGCGCCGACAGCGCCTTGCTCATCTGCACCATCATGCGGTTGTGCGACGCCTTCAGCAGCCCCTGGTGGAACTGCAGGTCGTGCTTCACGTAGTCGCCCCCCTGCTCCACCGCGTGCTTCATGCCGGCGAAGGCCGCCTCGATGGCGGCGATGTCGTCGGCGGTGCGGCGCTGCGCCGCGATGCGCACCGCCGCGGGCTCCACAACGCGGCGCAGCTCCTGCAGGTCGCGCAGGAACTCGCGCGTGAGCCCCGCGTGCGACTGCCACACGATCACGTCGGGGTCGAACCAGTTCCACTGCTGCGGCGGCAGCACGCGCGTGCCGACCTTGGGGCCCGTGGACACGAGCCCCTTCGCCACCAGCGACTTCACCGCCTCGCGCACCACGGTGCGGCTGACGCCCAGCTCCTCGCAGAGCACGGGCTCCGGCGGCACGGCCGTCTCCGGCGGGTAGCGGCCGGAGACGATCGCCTGGCCGAGGTGGTCCAGCGTCTGGCCGTGGAAGTTCTTGATCATTGCAGGCGCTGCGGTGGCGCATCCAGGCGCTGCCCGCCGGCCGTGTCGAACACGTGCGTCTTGTCCGCCGCGACGTCCAGCAGCACCGTGTCGTCCGGCTTGACGCCGGTGCGGCCATGCAGCACGACGACCAGGTCGGCCTCGCCCACGCGCAGCACGAGCTCGGTCTCGGCGCCGGTCGGCTCCACGACGACGACTTTCGCGGGGATGCCCTGCCCCGTCGTGGAGAGATGCAGGTCGCCGGGGCGCACGCCGTACTGCACCGCCTGGCCGTCGTTGCCCTGCGCCTGAGGCACGGTGGGCCAGCGCTGGCCCTGCGCCTCCACCCAGCTGCCGCCCTCGCCCTGGCGCAGCGTGCCTTGCAGGATGTTCATCGCCGGCGAGCCGATGAACTGGGCGACGAACAGGTTGCCGGGACGGTCGAACAGCTCGAGCGGCGTGCCGATCTGCTCCACGATGCCGTCGTGCATCACCACGATGCGGTCGGCCATCGTCATGGCCTCGATCTGGTCGTGCGTGACGTAGACCGTCGTGGTCTTCAGGCGCTGGTGCAGCGCCTTGATCTCGGCACGCATGGCGACGCGCAGCTTCGCATCGAGGTTGGACAGCGGCTCGTCGAAGAGGAACACCTTGGGATCGCGCACGATCGCGCGGCCCATGGCCACGCGCTGGCGCTGGCCGCCGGAGAGTTCGCGCGGGTAGCGGTCCAGCAGTTGCGTGAGGTTCAGGATCCGCGCGGCGTCGTCCACGCGCTGCGCCGTCATGGACGTGTCCGCCTTGCGCAGCCGCAGGCTGAAGCCCATGTTGTCCCGCACCGTCATGTGCGGATACAGGGCATAGCTCTGGAACACCATCGCGATGTCGCGGTCCTTGGAGTCGACGTCGTTCACCACGCGCCGGTCGATGTCGATCTCGCCGCCGCTGATCGGCTCCAGGCCCGCCAGCATGCGCAGGAGCGTCGACTTGCCGCAGCCCGACGGCCCCACCAGCACCACGAACTCGCCGTCGGCGATGTCGAAGCTGATGCCGTGGATCACCTTGAAGCGGCCGAAGTTCTTCTCGACGCCGCGGAAGGAAACGGATGCCATCTGGAACTCCGGTGGGTCAGCTCTTCACCGCGCCGGCGGTGAGGCCGGACACCATGTAGCGCTTGAACGCGTAGTAGATCGCCGCCGGCGGCAGCGCGTAGATCAGGCCCGTGGCCATCAGCAGCTCCCAGGGCGAATCGTCGGCCGAGAGGAAGCTGCCCAGCGCCACGCCCAGCGTCGTGCTCTTGTCGTCCGACAGCAGCAGGAAGGCGTAGAGGTACTCGTTCCAGGCCAGCAGCAGCGCATAGGTGCCCACCGCCACCAGCGAGGGCACCATCAGCGGCAGGTACACGAGCCGGAACAGCTGCAAGGGCGTGGCGCCGTCCATGCGCGCGGCCTCGTCGAGTTCGTGCGGCAGCTTGTCCGAGGCCTGCTTCAGCACCCAGATGCAGTAGGGCGAGGCGATGGTGACCATCGCGAGGATCAGCGCCCACTGGTTGTTCAGGAGGCCGTAGTTGCCCATCGCCTTGTACATCGGGACCGCGAGGAAGGCCGCCGGAATGAAGTAGGTGAAGAGCGCCAGGTTCATCACCGTGCGGCCGCCCGGCACCTTCAGGCGCGAGATCGCGAAGGCGGCGCAGGTCGCGACGAACAGCGTGAGGGCGCCCACCGTCACCGCGATCAGCACCGAGTTCCACATCTGCAGCCAGAAGTGGTTCAGGTAGTGGTGCTGCTCCTTGAAGACGATCGCGAAGTTCTGCAGCGTCGGCTCCTTGGGCCAGATGCGGCCGGAGGTCGCCGAGTCCTTGCTCGAGATGGCGAACAGGAACAGGTGGTAGATCGGGATCATGGTCCACAGGAACACGGGGATCCCGATCAGCAGCAGCTTGGTTTCCGCCGCCACGGCGCGCCAGGAAATCTTCTTCATTTCGACAGCCGCTTCATCATGAAGTAGACGAGGGGCAGCACGAGCGGCAGGGCCACCACGATCGCCGCCATGGCGAGGTCGACCTGGTCCAGGCGCAGGTAGCGGATGCCCAGGGTCGCGAGCACGTGCGTGAGGTCGGCGGGGCCGCCGCCGGTGAGCAGGTACACGCTGTTGAAGTCGCCCAGCGTCCAGATCATCGAGAGGATCGTCGACGTGAGATACAGCGTCCGCATCGACGGCCAGGTGATGAAGCGGAACTTCTGCCAGGTGCTGGCGCCGTCCACCGCCGCAGCTTCGTACTGCTCCGCGGGAATCGCGAGGCGCCCGGCAACGAGGATCAGCGTCCAGAACGGCAGCGACTTCCAGATGTGCATCAGCATCGAGAAGGACAGGGCCAGCGTCGGGTCGTTCAGCCAGTTGGGCCCGTCCAGGCCGGTGAAGCGGAAGATCAGCGAGTTGATCACGCCCCACTCCGGGTTCAGCATGAAGCGCACGGAGAGGATCGTGGGAATGGAAGGCACGGCCCAGGGCAGGATGAACAGGGCCGAGAGGATCCGGATCCACCAGCGGCCCTGCACGAAGAAGCCCGAGAGCAGCAGCGCGACCGCCATCTTGAGGTTGATCGCGACCACCAGGAACACGACGGTGTTGATCGCGGTGCGGAAGAAGATCGGGTCGGCGAAGAGGTGTTCGTAGCTCGTGGGGTGCCGCGCGAGCCACAGGCCGTAGCCGACCGGGTAGAGCACGAACACCGCGAAGACCGCGAGGTACGGCAGCACCAGCACCCGACCCCAGAAGTCCCAGGTGCTGGTGGCGCGGCGCTTCGCCGCCGGCGCGGAGGCCGGCAGCGCGTCCGCGCTGGTCGTCACGATGGTCGTGTTCATGGCCCGGCCTGCGCGCGGCTTACTGCGGGCTGCCCGCCACCGTCTTGATGCGGGCGATCATCTCGTCGACCGCCTTGTCCACCGGCACCTTCTCGTTCAGCACGCGGTTGGCCGCCTTGGCCCACACGTTCTCGTTGTTCAGGACCGTGAAGCGGTAGTTCTTGGTGAACTCGAAAGGCGTGGTGCCGCTCATGAACTGGTTGTAGACGGCGGTGCGGTGCGGGTCCTGCTTCCAGAACGCGCTCTGCTGGCCGGCCTTGGTCACAGGGAACCAGCGGCCCAGCGAGCCCTCCACGTAAGGCGTGAGGTTCTCGTCCTGCAGCAGGAAGGCCACGAACTCCTTGGCGCGCTGCTTGTTCTTCGCGGCGCTGAAGATCACGCCCGTCTTCACGGCGGCGCGATACACCATCTTGGAGCCGTCCGGCTTCATCGGGAAGCCCGCAGTCGCGATGTTGTCGGTGTAGTTCTTCTTCGCGGCGGCGCGCTGGGCGTCCGTCAGCGAGGCGTTGTTGGCGTCGTCCAGCCACTTCGCGGCGATGGAGATCGTGGCGTTGTGCGTGAGCACCGTCGTCTTGTTGTGGAAGGCGACGTTGTTGTCCGGGTCCTTCCAGCTGGTGGAGGACGGCGGCGAGCAGCCCTTGCTGTACACCGAGGTGTAGTCGGTGAGCGCGTTGACCAGCCCCTGCTTGACCGCGGGGTCGTCCACCAGCAGCTTGCCCGAATCGTTGACCAGCTTGACGTTGTACGCGTCCATGAAGGTCAGGAAGGAATAGAAGGAGTCGCTGGAATCCACGCCGAGCGGCTGGCCGATGCCGAACACGCGCTGGCCGGTCTTCTGGCGCTCGGCGGGCTGCACCTTGTCGCACCAGAAGCTCCAGTAGCCCTTCCAGTCCTTCGGGATGTCGCTGTCCTTGAAGCCCGCCTCGGCCAGCATGTCCTTCCAGTACTGGATGTGCATGGTCTGCTGCTTCAGCGGGAAGGCGTAGTAGGCGCGCTTCTTCGCCGCATCGTTGTACAGGAAGGTCGTGGACAGCGCGTTCGGCTCGAACTTGGCGCGCAGCGGGTCGATCACGCTGCTGATGTCCTCCAGCTTGCCGTCGTACGCCCACTTGGCGGTGACCTGGAAGTCGTAGACGTCGGCATACGCCACGTCGGGCGGGTTGCCGGAGTCCAGCGCCGCCACCGTCTTCGGGATCATGTCCTGGATCGGGTACTGCGACAGCTCGATCTTGACGTTCTTGTGCCTGGCCTCGTACTTCTTGATGGCCTCGAACAGCGCGTCGTCCTCGGCCTTGTAGAAGCCCTTGACCCACCAGACGGTGAGTTTCTCCTGCGCCATCGCGGGCGCCCCGGCCAGCAGGCCGAAGGCGATGCCCGCGGCGGCCAGAACCAGTCTCGTTTTCATGCCTTTTGTCTCCTGTGCTGTCGTGGTGGAAGAAACAGGGACCCGGCGCCGCGCTAGCGGCATTCGGGCACGGGACTCAAGAGCGGCTTGCCGGCGAAGTGCGCCTGCAGGTTGGCCAGGGCGAGGTCCGCCATCGCCTGCCGGGTTTCGTGGGTGGCGCTCGCCATGTGCGGGGTGAGCACCACGTTGTCCAGCGCGCGCAGGGCGGCGGGCACCTGCGGCTCGTTCTCGAACACGTCGAGGCCGGCGCCGGCGATCACGCCGTCCTGCAAGGCCTCGATGAGCGCCTGCTCGTCGACGACGGAGCCGCGCGCGACGTTCACGAGATAGCCCTTCGGGCCGAGGGCCTGCAGCACTTCGGCGTTGATCATGCGGCGCGTGGCTTCACCGCCGGGCGTGATGACGACCAGGAAATCGACCGCGGCCGCAAGCGCCTTCGCGGATGGGTGGTAGGGAAAGGCGACGCCGGACTGCTGCGTGCGGCCCGTGTACGCGATGGACATGCCGAAGCCCTGCGCGCGCGCCGCGATCGCCTTGCCGATGCGCCCCAGCCCCACGATGCCCAGGCGCTTGCCCGACATGCGGGTGGCCAGCGGCATGTTGCCCTGCTCCCACCGGCCCTCGCGCACGTAGCGGTCGGCCTGCGGCACCTTGCGGGCGATGGAGAGCATCAGCGCCAGCGCGAGGTCCGCGACCTCGTCGTTCAGCACGTCGGGCGTGTGCGTCACCGGAATGCCGCGTTCCTTCGCGGCGGGCACGTCCACCTTGTCGTAGCCCACGCCCATGATGGACACCATCTCCAGGGCAGGCAGCTTGTCCATGAGGGCGCGCGGCACCTGCGAATCGCCGCCGCCGGTCACGGCGCGGATCGTCGGGGCGACGCGCGCGAATTCCTCCGGGTTGGTTTCGTGCAGGCGGTCGTGCACCGTGAAGTGCGCGCGCAGCGGTTCCAGGAAGAACGGCGGCAGCTTCATGACGGCCAGCACGGCAGGACGCTGAGGATCGCTCATGGTTTGTCCGTAAAGGGGTCGCAATCGTATGACCATAAGATGGTTCATCGATCAGGACCAACCCTATGACACCGCCCCGCAAGAAACCCGAGGAGCTGCGCTCGCAGCAATGGTTCGGCCGCCAGGACCGCGACGGCTTCGCATACCGCAGCTGGGTGAAAGGCAAGGGCGTGCCGCACGACCAGTTCGACGGCCGCCCCGTCATCGGCATCTGCAACACCTTCAGCGAACTCACGCCGTGCAACTCGCACTTCCGCACGCTGGCGGAGCAGGTGAAGATCGGCGTGTACGAAGCGGGCGGCTTTCCGCTCGAATTCCCCGTGATGTCGCTCGGGGAGACGATGCTGCGTCCCACCGCGATGCTCTATCGCAACCTCGCGAGCATGGACGTGGAGGAATCGATCCGCGGCAACCCCATCGACGGCGTGGTGCTCCTCATGGGATGCGACAAGACGACGCCTTCGCTGATGATGGGCGCGTCCAGCGTGGACCTGCCCACCATCGGCGTGTCGGGCGGGCCCATGCTTTCGGGCAAGTGGCGCGGCCAGGAGCTCGGCTCCGGCACCGGCGTGTGGAGCATGAGCGAGCAGGTGCGCGCCGGCACGCTGAAGCTGCAGGACTTCTTCGAGGCCGAGAGCTGCATGCACCGCAGCCACGGCCACTGCATGACGATGGGCACGGCCTCCACCATGGCGAGCATGGTCGAAGCGCTGGGCGTGGGCCTGCCGGGCAACGCGGCCTATCCCGCCGTCGACGGGCGCCGCAACGTGCTCGCGCGCATGGCGGGGCGGCGCATCGTGGAGATGGTGCACACGGACCAGAAGCTGTCGTCGATCCTCACGCGCGAGGCTTTCGAGAACGCGATCAGGACGCTGGCGGCCATCGGGGGATCGACCAACGCGGTCATCCACCTGATCGCGATCGCCCGCCGCATCGGCGTGGAGCTCTCCATCGAGGACTTCGACCGCCTCGGCAGCGAGATGCCTTGCCTGGTGAACCTGCAGCCCTCGGGCCAGCACCTGATGGAGGACTTCTGCTACGCCGGTGGCCTGCCGGTCGTGATGAAGGAAATCCAGGACCACCTGCACCTGGACGCGGTCACCGCCAGCGGCAAGTCCGTGCGCGAGAACATCGCCGACGCGCAGAACTGGAACAAGGAAGTGATCCAGCCGCTCGACGCGCCGTTCAAGGAGAAGGCGGGCATCGCGGTGCTGCGCGGGAACCTCGCGCCGCGCGGCGCGGTGATCAAGCCGAGCGCCGCCACGCCCAAGCTGATGGTGCACCGCGGTCGCGCGGTGGTGTTCGAGGACATCGAGGACTTCCACGCGCGCATCGACGACGAGAACCTCGACGTCGACGAGAGCTGCGTGCTGGTGCTGAAGAACTGCGGGCCCAAGGGCTACCCCGGGATGGCCGAAGTGGGCAACATGCCGCTGCCGCCCAAGGTGCTGCGCAAGGGCATCACGGACATGGTGCGCATCAGCGATGCGCGCATGAGCGGCACGGCCTACGGCACCGTGGTGCTGCACACCGCGCCCGAAGCCGCCGCGGGCGGGCCGCTCGCGCTGGTGCGCAACGGCGACATCATCGAGCTGGACGTCCCGAAGCGCCGCATCCACCTGGAAGTGAGCGACGAGGAACTCGCGCGCCGCCAGGCTGCGTGGAAGCCCCCGACGCCCAAGCTGGACTCCGGCTACTGGAAGCTGTACACGGACCACGTGCTGCAGGCCGACCAGGGCGCGGACCTGGACTTCCTGGTCGGCAAGCGCGGGGCTTTCGTGCCGCGGGACAACCACTGAAGACGGAAGGCGGAAGGCGGACAGGCGAACGCAATGCTCATCGCCGTCGACTGGGGCACCTCCTCCCTCCGCGCCGCCCGCATCGCCGCGGACGGCACGGTGCTCGAACAACGCGCCTCCCAGCGCGGCATCCTCACCGTCCCGGCTGGCGGCTTCCCTGGCGTGCTGCACGAGGCCTGCGGCGACTGGCTGGAGGATCCCGCCGCGCTCTGCCTCGTCAGCGGTATGGCGGGCAGCCGCCAAGGGTGGGTCGAGGCGCCATACTGCCCGTGCCCCGCCGGCTTCGGCGAACTCGCACAGGCGCTGCTCTGGGTGGAACCCCGGCGCATCGCCCTCGTGCCGGGGCTCTCCTGCGAAGCGGACGGCGTCCCCGACGTCATGCGCGGCGAGGAGGTGCAGGTGTTCGGCGCGATGGCGCTCCTGGGCGCGCAGCACGGCACCTTCGTGCTGCCCGGCACGCACAGCAAGTGGGTGCGCGTCGACGCGGGACGCGTGCAGTCGTTCGCCACCTGCATGTCGGGCGAGTTCTATGCGCTGCTGCGACAGCACTCGATCCTCGCGCGCACCTTGCCGCAGGACGATGGCGCGCTGGACGAGGCCGCTTTCGTGCGCGGCGTGCAGCACGCGCAGCGCAGCGGCAGCCTGCTGCACGCGGCGTTCAGCGCACGCACGCTGTCGCTGTTCGACCGGCTCGACACGCCTGTGGCGCCCAGCTACCTCTCCGGCCTCGTGATCGGCGAGGAACTGCGGTTGCAGGCGCGCGATGCCGGTGACGTGGTCCTGGTGGGCAGCCCGCAGCTCACACGCCGCTATGCGATCGCGCTCGCAGCGCTGGGCCGCGGCAGCCGCGCCCTCGGCGCCGAGGCCACCTGGCGCGGGCTGTGGGCCCTCGCCCGTTCCCTGGAGTCCGCATGAACACATCGCTCGCGGCCGCCTGGCAAGGCGCAGTCGGCGCACTGCCGCTGGTGGCCATCCTCCGCGGGATCCGTCCCGACGAGGCCGAAACCGTCGGCAACGTGCTGCACGGTGCCGGCTGGCGGCTGCTGGAAGTGCCGCTCAATTCGCCCGAGCCGCTCGCGAGCATCGCCACGCTGGCCCGGCGCTTCCCCGACGCGATCGTCGGCGCGGGCACCGTGCGCACCGAAGACGAAGTCCGCGCGGTGCACACCGCGGGGGGCCGGCTCATCGTGTCGCCGCACTTCGATGCACGCGTCGTGCGCGCCGCCGCGGCGCTCGGCATGGTGGCGCTGCCCGGTGTGATGACGCCCACGGAGGCCTTCGCGGCGCTGGACGCCGGTGCCACCGGGCTCAAGCTGTTTCCCGCGGAAGTGATCCCCCCGGCAGCCGTGAAAGCCGTGCGCGCGGTGCTGCCACAAGACGTGCTGCTGTTCCCGGTCGGCGGCATCGCGCCGGCCACGATGGCACCGTACCGCGCCGCGGGCGCGAACGGCTTCGGCATCGGCTCGGCGCTCTACCAGCCCGGCCGCGATGGCGATGCGATCGCCGCGTCCGCGCAAGCGTTCGCGGACGCCTGGACGGGTACGATCCGCACATGACCAGCGCCCCCCCGACCCCGTCCACCAGCGTCCAGTTCGGCCTGCGCGACCGCGTGTGCATCGTCACCGGCGCGTCGCAAGGCATAGGCGAGGCCTGCGCCCGCCGCTTCGCGCGCGAGGGCGCGAAAGTGGTGATCGCCGACATCGAGGACGCGCGCGGCCAGGCGCTCGCGCAGGAACTGCAGGGGCTCTTCGTCCACTGCGACGTGGGCGACAAGGCGCAGGTGGACACGCTGGTCGCCAAGACGATGCTCAGCCACGGCCGCATCGACGTGCTGGTGAACAACGCGGGGATCTTCAAGGCCGCGGACTTCCTCGAGATCACCGAAGCCGACTACGACGCGGTGCTGCGCGTGAACCTCAAAGGCTCCTTCCTCGTCGGCCAGGCCGTGGCGCGCGAGATGGCGAAGGCGGGCCGCGGCGCGATCGTGAACATGAGCTCGGTGAACGCGGTGCTGACCATCCCGAGCATCGCCACCTACAACATGAGCAAGGGCGGGATCAACCAGCTCACGCGCGTGATGGCCCTGTCGCTCGCGGACAAGGGCGTGCGCGTCAACGCCGTGGCGCCCGGCACCATCGCGACGGAGCTTGCGGCAAAGGCCGTGCTCACGAGCGAGGAAGCGAAGGCGCGCATCATGACGCGCACGCCGATGAAGCGCCTCGGCGAACCGTGGGAAGTGGCGGACGTCGTGGCTTACCTCGCCAGCGATGCGGCGAGCTACGTGACGGGGGAGATCGTCGTCGTCGACGGCGGGCGCATGACCCTGAACTACACGGTGCCGGTCTAGCGCTTTCGGGCGGGCACTGCCGCCTTGCGCGGCGCGCGGCGCGTCGCAGGCTCCGGCTCCTGCTGTTCCATGAACTCGCGGATGAGCCGGCGGACCACCTGCGAGGGCGTCATGTCCTGCGTGCGGCACAACTCCTCGAAGGCCAACTTCTTCGCCGGGTCGATCAGGATCGTCAGCCTTGCAGTCTTGAGCTCCATGCGCGCGCGGTGTCCGATGTTAATCGGATTGTAATTCCTTTCCGCGGGCGACGGTGCGCGTTCATTCCGGCTGCGCGCTGGCGGTGCCGGTGTAGCTCACGCCATGCTTCGCGAGGTAGTCGCGGATCAGTTGCCGCACTACCTGCGAGGCTGTGATGTCCTGCGATGCGCAGAGTTGCTCGAAGGCTTTCTTCTTCTCCGCGTCAATGAGGACGGTGAGGCGTGCAGGTTTGTCTTCCATGCGATCGTTCTGCTTTCCGGACATGATAATACTGTGCACCTATCATGTGAGTCGGATGGTAGTACTTTCGCGCGGCTCGGGTTCGGGGAAACCCACCGACAGCGCATCGGTCTCTGGCTCTTCGTTTTGTAGGCCGGCGCCAACGCTGAGTCAATGGCAAACGCCTCGGCCGGGCGGCGGGGGCGGTGCGGGCGCGCTGCTGCGAGCGCTCAGGCGGCGGCTGCGGCGGCCGGGCTGCGCGCGGGCAGCGGCGCCTCGCGGATGGGCAGGTGCACCAGCGCCGCGCCGGCGGCCAGCACGACGTCCATGTACCAGAACCAGTCGTAGGCACCGGTCCACTCGTACACCTTGCCACCCAGCCAGGAGCCGAAGAAGGCTCCCACCTGGTGCGTGAGCATGACCACGCCGAACAGCGTCGCCATGTTGGCAGGCCCGAAGAACTTCGCGACCAGCCCGGCGGTGGGCGGAACGGTCGACAGGTAGCTGAGGCCCATGACCGCCGCGAAGAGCAGCACGACGGTTCCCGTCTTCGGCGCGAACAGGAAGGCCAGCACCGCGAGCCCCCGCACGGCATAGATGAAGGCGAGCAGCGACTTGGAACGCCAGCGGCCCATCGCCCAGCCCACCGCGAGGCTGCCCGCGATGTTGAACAGGCCGATGATCGCAAGCGCCCAGCCGCCCCATTGCGTCGGCAGGCCGCAGGCTTCGATCACGCCCGGCAGGTGCACGGCGAGGAAGGCGACGTGGAAGCCGCAGACGAAGAAGCCCGCGGCGAGCAGCACGTAGCTCGGGTTGCGCAGCGCCTCGCGCACCGCGTGCCCGGCGCCGACCGGCTTCTGCGCCGCGGCGCCTTCCGCTCGCGCACCGGTGCCACGCAGCACCCACGCCGCCGGCAGGCACAGGAGCACCATGACGCCCAGCACCTGCATCGCCGAGGCCCAGCCCATGCCCACGATCAGTGCCGCGGCGATCGGCGCGGTGGCGAACTGGCCGAAGGAGCCGCCTGCATTCACGATGCCGGTGGCGATGCCGCGGCGGGCGGGTTCGATCATCCGCATGCTGGCGGACATCAGCACTGCCGGGCCCGCCATCCCGGAGCCGCCCGCCGCCAGCACGCCGATCGCGAAGATCAGGCCCAGGGTGGTGGTCATGAAAGGCGTGAGCACCGTGCCGAGCGCCATCAGGGCAAGGCCCACGACGAGCACGCGGCCGGCGCCGTAGCGATCCGCCATGGCGCCCGCAAAGGGTTGCGTGAGGCCCCACCACAACTGGCCGAACGCGAACGCCAGGCTGATGCTGCCGAGGCCGAGCCCTGTCGACGTGTTCAGCGCCGGCAGGAAGAGGCCCATGCTCTGCCGGCTGCCCATCGTCAGCGCGAAGGTGCCGGCCGCCGCCAGCAGCACCAGCCAGAACGCGGTGCGGCGCGTGGCATCACTCATGGATCTCTCCTTCGGGAAGGTCGGCCAGCAGGTCCTGACACTCGTCGAGCAGCGCGTGCAACGCTAGCACACGGTCCGCGCCGAGTCGCGCGTTCAGTGACTCCTGCGCCACACGCCAGCGGCGCTGCGCCTCGGTGCGCTTCTCGCGCCCGGCGGCCGTCGCCGTCACGAGGCGGCTGCGCGCATCGGGGCCGGGCTCCATCGCAAGCAGGCCCGCATCGAGCAGCGGGCGCAGGTTGCGCGTGAGCGTCGAGGCATCCACCTTCATGGCGCGCGCCAGGTCCACGGGCCGGATGGGACCGAGCTTCACCACGTACGACAGCAGCGAGTACTGCGTGCCGCGCAAGCCCGTCTTGCCGACCTCGGCGTCGTAGAGCTGCGCCACGCGGCGCATCAGCTGGCGCAGCTTGAGGTTGGTGCAGCCCTGCGGCTTGACAGCGGTGTCCATGCGGACTATTGTAGCTGCAACTATTGCATATGCAAGTTTTTCGACCGAGGTGACGATGGACCGACTGGAAGAGTGGCTGGCGCAGGAGCGCGAGGTGCAGCAGCGGCTGGATGCCGGCGCGGGCTGCGGGGTGGCGACGCCGCAGCAGGTGGTGGGCCGCAGCGGCCTGGAGTTGCTGCAGGCCATGTTGCGCGGCGAGCTGCCGTACCCGCCGATCGCGCGCACGCTGGACTTCCAGCTGCTGGAAGTCGGTGAAGGGCGTGCCGTGTTCCAGGGCCAGCCCGGGCCGGCGCACCTGAATCCCATGGGCGGCATCCACGGCGGCTGGTATGCGACGCTGCTCGATTCCGCGCTCGGCTGCGCGGTGCACACCATGATGCCGCCGGGCCGCGGCTACACGACGGCCGAACTGGGCGTGAACCTGGTGAAGGCCATCGGCACGAAAGTGCAGCGCGTGCGCGCCGAGGGCCGCGTGCTGCATTGCGGGCGGCAGCTCGCGACGGCGGAAGCGAAGCTGGTGGGGCCGGACGGGACCCTGTATGCGCACGCGACGACGACGTGCCTGGTGTTCGAGATGAAGTGAGTGGTCATCGGTGGGGTTCGCGTGCGCTCACCTTCCGCCGCTGGCGCGGCGCCACCCTACATGGAGGCAGGCTTTGTAGGGTGGGGACGCGCCAGCGTCCGCAGGTGAGCGCATGCGAACCCCACCGATCGTCGTTCACTGGAAACTGAACGTCCAGATCAGGTCCAGCCCCGTCCTCTCCCCCGCCTCCGCCCGCACCGTCAGCTTGCGCGACACGTCGTAGAACAGGTACAGCGTGCCCATCGCCCCCTGCAGGCTGCGCTCGTACGCCGCATAGAAGTTCTCCGCGAAGCGCTTGCCCACGCGCACGACGGCGCCGCTCGTGCTGTCCGGCGTGACGCTCAGGTCGTCGAGCCCCAGGCTGCCCGCGATGCCCTTGCCCTTGCCGCCGCGGCCCGCCAGCAGCGCGGTGGCGGCGCGCTGCAGCAGCGCGGTCTCGGCACCGCTGCCCGCCGACGACCGCCCCAGCACCACGTACGACAGCGTCTCCGCGTCCGACAGCCCCGCGTCCGAATACAGCTCCACGTGCGGCGACTGCGCGCGGCCCGTCACCTGCACGCCGACCTTCTGCACCATGTTCGGCCGGATCGCGAGGATGTCCAGCGCCGGGTTGTCCGGCGGGCCGGTGAAGCGCAGCTCGCCGCGATCGATCTTCATGCGCTGCCCGTACGCTTCGTAGGTGCCGCCCACCGTCTGGATCACGCCGACGATCTGCGGCGTGCCGCTGGCGCTGCCCTGCACCTCCACCGTGCCGGCGAGGCGCGTGTCGAGGCCGCGGCCGCTCACGCGGAAGTCCGGCCCGAGGTCGAACGCCAGCCGCAGGTCGAGGCGGGAGCCGCCCTCCGCCGCAGGGGGCCGCTTGCGTCGTTCCTCCTCCGTCGCCGCCACGCCGCCCGCGTTGCGCACGACCACGTCTTCGCCGAGGCGCGGAGGACTTTCGTCCGGCACCTGGATGCGCGCGCGGTCCACGCGCAGGTTGCCGGTCACGCGCGTGCCGCTGCGGTCCATGCGTGCGGCCGCCGTCCCCGACACCGTGAGCTGCCGGTCGCTGCGCACGCTGGCGCGCAACTGGGAGAGCTGCGCGTCCACGCTGAAGCGCGGCCCTTCGGCCGTCCAGCTGCCTTCGCCCGTCGCCACCAGGCTGCCGCCGTCGCCGCCGCCTTGCTGGCTGCCGTGCAGCACGAACTCGGTCACCACCACCTTGCGCCCGGCGAGCTCGGCGCGCACCCGCCCGTTGCGCAGTTCGATGCCATCGACCACGGAGCGCAGCGCGAGTTCGTCCGCACGCAAGGTGCCCGAGAGGTCCGGCTGCGCGCGCGTGCCCGCGAACTGCACGTCCGCGACGAGCGAGCCGCGCAGCCGCCACCCGGGCGGCGCCAGCAGCGACCACACGCCGATGCGCGGCAGGTTCGCCTGCAGCCGCCCCGACAAGGGCGCCTGCTCCGGCCAGGCCCAGCCATCGCCGGACCGCACCAGCCGGCTGCGCACCACGCCCTCCGCGTGTCCCGCCCGCTCGCTGTCCCACAGCAGGCGGAACTCCAGTTGGTCGCCCACGGTGCTCGCGGTCACGCGCGCCTCGCGGACGCCCGCCGTCACGCGGGCCGTGCCGCCGTCGGCCGTTTCGGCAAGCACGTTCACGTCGCCGCGCACGCGCGCCAGCGATGCGTCCACGCGCACGGTCGATCCGAGCTGCGCATTCCACTGCGCGTCGAAGACGAGGTCGCCGGAGAGCGCGGCGCCTCCCAGCTGTGCGCCGCCGACCAGCTCCAGCCACGCGAGCGGCAGGCCCGACAGCCGTCCCGCCGTCGTGAGCTGCCCGCCTTGACGCCGCACGGGCGACCAGGCGAGCACCGCGTCGGTCGCCCCGGCGCCGCTGCGCATCGCGGGCGCGCGCAGCAAGGCTTCCCCGGCACCGACTTCGATGGTGCCGCCCGCCGCGCGCCAGTCCACCGGCCGCTGCAGTTCGAGCCGCCAGGGCCCCGGCGTGATGGAAGGATCGAGCATTTGCACGTCGAGCGTCGCCACGTTGCCGCGCCAGGACGTCGCAGTGCCCGGTTGCATGCCGAGCCGCCCCCGCGTCGCGAGCGAAACCTGCCGCTGCCCTTGTTCCGCCTGTCCGCGCAGGTCGAGCGCCGCATCGCGCAGCCGGCCTTGCACCTGCAGCACCGCGTCGCGCACGGTCCAGGCCGGTGGCGCCCCGCTGTCGGCCGGTGGCGGCGACTGCCAGCCCACCGAACGCGCGGTCGCGCGCGCCTGCACGGTCGGGTCGCGCCAGCCGCCCTGCCAGGCGACTTGCGCATCGGCCTGGCCGCGCAAGGCCAGGTCGCGCACCGCGGCGCCCGCGCCCGGCCAGCGGGCGATCCAGCGTTGCAGGCGGGCGAGGTCGCCGGCCTGCAGTTCCGCGTTGCCCTGCCCGCGCGTCTCGGCGAGGCTGCCGCGCGCCTGCAGCTGCAGCCCCGGCGCGCGCAATTCCAGGCGGCCGCTGCCGGCACGCGCCGCGATCGCGACCTCGCCCTCGCCCTCCAGCTGCGCATCGCTCGTGCGCACGCGCAGCACGGACAGGCGCAAGGTGTCGCCCGACCAGCGCCCCGTGGCGGTCACGTCGCGCAGGTCCAGCGTGTCGAGCACGGCGGGCGCCTTGCGGCCCGGGCGGCCGGCCGCGAGCGCGACGTCGAAGCCGACGGCGCGGCCTTCGCCATCGAGCTTCAGCGGCCCCGAGAGCGGCAGCGACGCCAGCGCCGTGTGCAGCTGCGCCGGGTCGACGCCGTCCACGCGCCCTTCGAAGCGCCATCCCTCGCCCTGCCAGCGGCCGTTGCCTTCCACCGTGCCGCCGCCGGCCTGCGCCGACAGGGACTCCAGCAGCGCCGTGCCCTCGCGCCACTCCGCGGCACCTCGCAGCGACGCCAGCGGCAGACGCCCGCTGTCCCACGGCCCCGCGAGGCCGTTGCGCACGTCCGCCTGCAGCCGGAACACGTTGCCCGGCTGCGGCCGCACCTGCAGCGTGCCGGACAGCGAAGTGCGCGGCGCCGACGGCCAGAACAGCGCCGCGTCGATCGCACGCAGCTCCGCATCGGCGCGCGGCACGGGCATCTTCGCGAAAGGCGTGAGCCGTGCCTGCACGGTCGCCGACGGCGCCTCGCCCGTGCTGCCGCTGCGCGCCGCCTTCAGTTGCGCGCGGACCGCCACGGCGGCCGCCGGGCCCTCCGCCTTCGCTTCGAGCTCCAGCGGCACGGCACGACCGCCCTCGGGCATGGGCGGCGTGAAGCGCCCTCGCAGCTTCGCGTCGATGGTGAGCGGCGCGATCGCGAGCAACGCCAGGTCGCCGCTGTAGCTGCCGCCCGCCACCTGCAGCGACTGCACCGAGGCGCGGTGCCGCAACCCGTCGAAGGCATAGGCCGCCTCGAGCTGCGACGCCTCGACTTGCGTCCGCCCTTCGTACTTCAGGCTGCCCACCTTCAGCGACTCGACCTCCACCCGCCACGGCAGGCGCAGGTTCTCCGGCTCCTTCAGCGGCTCGTCGTCTTTCGGCCGCGTGTCCACGACGCGCGCACGCGCGACGTGCACGAGCTGCAGCTGCAAGGTGCGGTTCAGCATCGCGAGCGGCTGCCATTCGAGCCGGATGTCCTCGGCTTCCAGGCGCAGCCCGTCGCGCTCCCACACGATGCGGTCCACGTGCCAGCCGCCGCGCAGCGACCCCGTCACGCCCTCGCTTTGCAGCGGCACGCTGCCGCCGATGCGGCGCAAGGTCCACTCCAGCGAGCCTTCCTGCCCCGCCCACCACCACAACACGGCGGCGGCGAGCGCGAGCAGCAGGCCGAAGCCCACGAGGACCCGCACGGTCCAGCGCGCCAGGGAAGCAGCCGCGGCTTTCATCAGAAGACGAATCCTGCGCTGAAATGCAGCCGGAAGCGCTTCGCCTCCAGCCCGTACGCGATCGCAGCCTCGATCGGGCCCACGGGACTGCGCCAGCGCACGCCCGTGCCCACGCCGACGCGGGCGCGCAGCTCGGACGGCTTGTCGGCCACGGCGCCCGCATCCACGAACAGCGTGTGCTCGAAGGCCGAAGGCTGGCCGCGCACGCGGATCGGCCGCTGCCACTCGACGCTGCCCACCGTCATGTAGCGGCCCGGGCCGATGAGGCCGTCCGGCAGCTCCACGCCGATATCCAGGTACTTGTAGCCGCGCACGGAGGTGTCGCCGCCGGTGCGGAACAGCTGCGTGAACGGCACCTCGGCCTGCGGCTTCGCGAACACGGCGCCCGCTTCGGCCCGCAGCTCCAGCCGGCCGGAAGACAGGGGGCGGTACCCGAGCCAGCGCACCAGCGACCGCTGGAACGGCTGGTTGTTGCCTTCCAGCGTGAGGCCCCCGCCCAGCTCGAAGCCGATGCCGTAGCCCGAGGTGGGCGACTGCACGTTGTCGAAGTAGCGGCCGGTCCAGATGTAGTTGACGGTGAACGCGGAGCCGTCGCCGGTGTCCGCGCTGGTCAGCGGCACGTTGCGCGGGTTCTGCACGCGCGCCCGCTCGTACTGCACGTACCAGTTGCGGTCGATGCGGTCGCCGTTCTTGAAGCGGCCGGCGCGCAGGCGCTGCGAGTGCGTCACGAGCCGGTCGTCGTCCAGCTTCTCGCCGCGCGCCAGCACGGACCAGCGCCAGCCGTCCTCGTCGGGGATGTCGGTCCACTCCGTCTGCGCGTACGGGTTCTTCTTCTCCGCCTGCAGCTTGGTGACGGCGCGCCAGCCGATGCCGGGCACGCGATTGTGCGTGTGTTCCGCCGTCAGGCGCGGGCCGCCGTCGGTGGTGAAGCCCACGCCCAGAACCAGCTTCTGCAGCGGCGCCTCGCGCACGGTCACCTGCACCGGCGCCGCGTTCGGGTCCGACTCCGGATCCACATAGATGAACGCCGAATCGAAATAGCCGCTGCCCGTGAGGCGCAACTGGGCCTGCACGATCTGCTCCTGGTCGTACACGGTGCCTTCGGGCAGGCGCGCCAGGCGCGAGACCAGCAGCGGGTCGTAGCGCTGCGTGCCGGTGACCTGCAGGGCGCCGAGGCGGTAGACGGGACCGGAGTCGAGGCGCAGGCCGAGGCGGGCGGAGGCCGTGGCCGCATCGACATCGGCCAGGCTGTAGCTGATGCGCCCGGCCGGATAGCGGCGCGCGAGCAGCGCGCGCGTGGCGACCGACTTGGCCCGGTCCCACCCGGTCTGGGTGAAGGGCTGGCCCGCCGGCAGGCTCCAGCCGCTGCGGATGCCTTCGCGCTGGGCGGCGGCCTCCGGGTCGGCGCTGGTGGCGATGTCGCCCTCGAACTCCACGCGCGCTTCCGACACGGTGGTGCGGCGCCCCGGTTCGACGGTGACGACCAGCGTCGTGCGCGCCCCGGGCTCGCGCGCGATGCGCACCTGCGGGTCGAAATAGCCTTGCGTGGCGAGCAGCTCGCGCGCGTCCTTCTCGCCGAGCACCACCAGCCGCGCGATCTCGGCGTCGTCGAGGTCGCTCACCTCCCGGTAGCGGCGCAACTCCAGGTTGTTCTCCAGGATCTCCTTGAGCGGGTCCGGCGCGCGCACCACGAGGTCGAACGCCGGCGGGGCCTTGGCTTCCGGGCCGGGCGCAGGCGCCAGGCCGGGAGGAACGGGGGCGTCGGCGGGCTGCGCGACGACGGCGGTCGCCAGCAAGGCCAGGCCCGCGGCCGCCAGGAGGGTGCGGATCATGAAGGGCAGAACTATCGCCGGGCTGCGCATGCCGCGCCGTAGGCGCAAGCCGACGCTTGCACGCTTCGCATGGTCGAGCTGGGGCCGGTGGCTATCATGGACACATGCGAATTCTCCACACCATGCTGCGCGTCGGCGATCTCCAAAGGTCCATTGACTTCTACACGAAGGTGCTGGGCATGAACCTGCTGCGCACCACGGAGCGGCCGGAACAGAAGTACTCGCTGGCCTTCGTGGGCTACGGCACGAACCCGGAGCACGCGGAACTGGAGCTCACCTACAACCACGGCGTCGAGCGCTACGAGATGGGCTCCGCCTACGGCCACATCGCCATCGGCGTGCCGGACGTGTACGCGTCCTGCGACCGCATCCGCGCCGCCGGCGGCAGCATCACGCGCGAGCCGGGCCCGGTCAAAGGCGGCACCACGGTGATCGCCTTCGTGGCGGACCCGGACGGGTACAAGATCGAGCTGATCCAGCGCGCGAACGCGTCCGCCTGACCCGGCGGCCGTCACGCCGCGGCGCAGACCTTCTTGAGCGTGTCCCACGTGCGCGTGGTCACGTCCTTGCCGAAAGTCTTCTCGATCAGGCGCATGAAGGCGGGGTCGTTCTCCAGCGGGACGTAAGCGCCGAACGCGATGCCGTCGGCGACGGCGAGGATGCTCGCCTGCTGCATCTCCACGGGCAGTTTCGCGCCGGCCCCGGCGCCGTCGGCGAGGAAGGTGACGATCCTCTTCGCGCCCGCGGGCAGCCGGAAGTGCCGGAACGGATCGTCCTCCACGATGCCGCGCAGGTCGTCCACGCGGCGCACGAAGGTGCGGAAGCCCTTTTCCAGGTGCTGCTCGGTCGCCGCCTGCGCCTTCTTCTCCAGCGCGCGGCGCGTGCCGCTGCCGCCGAAGACCACGTTGCCGCTGGCCAGGACCGTCCGGACCTCGGTGAAGCCCGCGGCCTCGTACGCCGCCTTCAGCTCGGCCATCCTGCAGTTCATGGGGCTGACGCCCCGCAGGAAGGCAGCCTGGCGCGGCATGCGCCTCAGGACCTCGGCAGCGCGGCCGCTTCCGTGGCCAGGCGCGTGATCCGCCCCCAGTCCTGCGCCGCCAGCGCGTCGGCCGGCGTCAGCCAGGAACCGCCCACGCAGGCCACGTTGGGCAGCGCCAGGAATTCGCGCGCGTTGCCCGCGGTGATGCCGCCGGTGGGGCAGAACTTCACGTCGTTGAAGGGACCGTGCCAGGCCTTGAGCATGCCCGCGCCGCCCGCAGGCACCGCCGGGAAGAACTTGAGGGCGGTGTAGCCGTCCTCCTGCGCCATCATGATCTCGCTGCCCGTCGCCACGCCGGGCAGCAGCGCGATGCCGAGGTCGTGGCAGGCCTTGCCCACGGCATGCGTGTAGCCCGGACTGACCGCGAAACGCGCGCCCGCGAGGGCCGCGGCCTGCGCGTCGGCGGCGCTTCGCACCGTTCCTGCGCCGACCACCGCGTCCGGCACTTCCTTCGCGATCGCCTCGATGCAGGCGAGCGCCACCGGCGTGCGCAGCGTCACTTCCAGCATGCGGATGCCGCCGGCCACCAGGGCTCGCGCGAGCGGCACGGCATGCGCCGTCTCCTGCAGCACGATGACGGGGATCACCGCCGCGTCCTGCATCACTTCCATCGGCGTGGGCCGCCGGTTCGCCATGTTCACAGCCATGTGCAGGCGCCCTCCTCTGCCGCCTTCGCATTGCGCCGCATGCCGGCGAAGAGTTCGCGGCCGACGCCGTGCGCATTCTGCTCGCGCTGCGCGTCGGTCATCGCGGCGGGCTGCCGCCGCGACCATTCGCTCGCATCCACCAGCGCCTCCAGGGTGCCGGCAGGAGCGTCCAGCCGCACGAGGTCGCCGTCGCGCAGCAGCGCCAGCGGCCCGCCGGCCGCCGCTTCCGGCGTGACGTGGATCGCGGCCGGCACCTTGCCGGAGGCGCCGCTCATGCGGCCGTCGGTCACCAGCGCCACGCGGAAGCCCTTGCCTTGCAGCACGGCGAGCGGAGGCGTCAGCTTGTGCAGCTCCGGCATGCCGTTCGCCTGCGGGCCCTGCCAGCGCACGACGCAGATGAGGTCGCGTTCGAGCTCGCCGGCCTTGAAGGCGGCGAGCAGCGCTTCCTGGCTGTCGAAGATGCGCGCGGGCGCCTCGATCACGTGCCGGTCTTCGGGCACGGCGGACACCTTGATCACGCTGCGTCCCAGGTTGCCCTTGAGCAGCTTGAGTCCGCCGGTGGGGCTGAAGGGCGCGTGCGCGGGGCGCAGGATGGTGTCGTCGCCGCTCGCGCCGATGTCGTTCCACGCGAGGCCGGCGTCCACTTCCGAGCGTGCGGGGATGCGCGTGTATTCGCGCAGGCCGCCTTCGCGCACCGTGAGCACGTCTTCGTGCATCAGGCCGGCGTCGAGGAGTTCGCGGATCACGTAACCCGGCCCGCCGGCATGCTGGAAGGCATTCACGTCGGCGGTGCCGTTCGGGTACACGCGGGCCAGCAGCGGCACGACGGAGGACAGGCGATCGAAGTCGTCCCAGTCGATCACGATGCCGGCCGAGCGCGCGACGGCGACCCAGTGGATCAGGTGGTTGGTGGAGCCGCCCGTGGCCAGCAGCGCCGCCATCGCGTTCACGATGCAGCGCTCGTCGACGATGCGGCCGATGGGCGCGTAGCGGCGGCTTTGCAGGATGCCGAGCGCGGTGCGCACCGCTTCGCGCGTGAGCTCCTCGCGCAGGCTGTCCTGCGGCTGGATGAAGGCGGCCCCCGGCACGTGCAGGCCCATGGCCTCCATCAGCATCTGGTTGCTGTTGGCGGTGCCGTAGAAGGTGCACGTGCCTTGCGTGTGGTACGCCTTCTCCTCGGCTTCCAGCAGTTCCGCGCGGCCCACGAGACCCTGCGCCGCCTTTTCGCGGACCTTCGCTTTCTCGGTATTGGAGAGGCCGCTGGGCATCGGGCCGCCCGGCACGAACACGGTCGGCAGGTGGCCGAAGTGCAGCGCGCCGATCAGCAGGCCGGGCACGATCTTGTCGCAGATGCCCAGCATCAGCGCGGCGTCGAAGACGTCGTGGCTCAGGCCCACGGCCGTGGCCATCGCGATCGTGTCGCGCGAGAACAGGCTCAGCTCCATGCCGGCGGTGCCCTGCGTCACGCCGTCGCACATGGCCGGCACGCCGGAGGCGACCTGCGCGCTCGCGCCCTGCTTGCGCGCCTCGTCCTTGATCACCTGCGGATAGCTGCCGTAGGGCGCGTGCGCCGACAGCATGTCGTTGTAGGCGTTGACGATCGCGATGTTGGGCGCGCGCTCGGCGACGACGCGGAACTTGTCGTTGGCGGGGATGCCGGCGAAAGCGTGGGCGACGTTGGCGCAGCCCATGCGGTCGGCGCCGCGGTCGCGGGCGGCGGCGGCTTCGATGCGGCTGAGATAAGCGGAGCGCGTGGGGCCGCTGCGTTCGCGGATGCGCTGCGTCACCGCCTCCAGGACGGGATGGACTTTCATGGGTTGCAGGAATGCTACCCCGCCGCGCAGCACTTGTGGCCCGTGCGCGGTACGAACCGGTTACCAACTTCCGGGCGTGCGCGCGCTCCGCTAGAGTTCCGCTTCGTGAGCGAACCCTTGAAGCCGCTGCGGGACCCCGCGGCCATGCTGGAAAAAGCGCTGTCCGAATGGGGCGGGGACGAAGACCTCTGGCTCTTCGGCTACGGCTCGCTCATCTGGCGGCCGGACTTCGACTATGCCGAGCGCCGGGCCGCGCGCGTGCACGGCTGGCATCGCGCCCTCAAGATGTGGAGCCGCATCAACCGCGGCACGCCCGAGCGGCCCGGCCTCGTCTTCGGCCTGCTGTCGGGCGGCTGCTGCCGCGGCGTGGTGTTCCGCATCCCGCGCGAGGAAGGCGGCGAGGTGCTGGCGCGCCTGTGGAAGCGCGAGATGGCCACCGCGGTGTACGACCCGCGCTGGCTCGCCGCGGAAACGCCGCAGGGGCGCGTGCGCGCGCTCGCATTCACGCTGTCGCGCAAGAGCCCGAGCCATACGGGGGAGCTCAGCGAGGAGGAATACCGGGCGATCTTCGCGTTCGCGTCGGGGATCTACGGGACGACGCTCGATTACGCGCATCGGACGCACGAGGAATTGCAACGGCACGACATCCGGGACAGGAACCTGGAGAAGCTGCTGCGCTTGATCCAGCGGGGTTGATGTGTCTGTGTAGGGTGGGCGGCGGAACGCCGCGAAGGTGAGCGAAGCAAACCCCACCGTCAGCGCATGCGCAGCAGCGCCTCCGCCCGCTCCAGGTCCGCGACGGTGTCGATATCCGTCACGATCCCCTCGTCCTCCAGCTCCAGCTTCATCGCCTGCGACGCCCGCACGATGGATGCCGCGCCCTCGGCTCCCGTGAGCGCCTGCAACGCGTCCCGATGCTCCGCCGCGAAACCGACCGGATGCCCGCGCATCCCGCGGTAGAACGGCAAGACCACGCTCGCACGACCCAGCGCCTCTGCCACCGCACGCAAGGACCCCGGCGCCACCAGCGGCAAGTCCCCCGGCAGCACCAGCCACCCGCCCGCATCCGCCGTGGCGCGCACACCGGCCGCGATCGAATCTCCCATCCCCGGATGCCCCGCATCCTCCACGTGGCAAGGCAACCCGCTCGCGCGCACCGCAGCGAGCGTGTGCTCGATCACGGGCCGCCCCGCGAGCAGCGCCTGCAGCTTGGACCCGCGCCCGCCGGAGGCGACGAAGCGCTCCCCGCGTCCGGAGGCGAGCACGAGCACGACGGGAGAGGCCATGCGGCATTGTGGGCGAGAATCGCGCCATGAGCAGCAGCACCGCCGACGGCATCGCCGCCCTGCGCAAGAGTTACGAGCGCGCCGAACTGGGCGAGGACGCCTCCCACGCCGATCCCCTGAAGCAGTTCGACCAGTGGATCACCGAGGCCATCGCCGCGCAGATCCCCGAGCCCAATGCCATGACGCTGGCCACCGTGGGCAGCGACTTGCGTCCCAGCACGCGCGTCGTGCTGGTGAAGGGCTACGACGCGCGCGGCATCGTCTGGTACACCAACTACGAGAGCCGCAAGGGCCTGGAACTGGCCGGCAACCCCTGGGCCGCCCTGCAGTTCCACTGGGTGGAGCTGGAGCGGGTGGTGCGCATCGAGGGCCGCGTGGAGAAGACCAGCGCGGAGGAAAGCGACGCGTATTTCGCGAGCCGTCCGCTCGACTCGCGCATCGGCGCCTGGGCCAGCCCGCAAAGCCAGGTGATCCCGGGGCGCAGCGTGCTGGTGGCCAACGCGGCGAAGTACGGGGCGCAGTACCTGCTGAACCCGCCGCGTCCGCCGCACTGGGGCGGGTACCGGCTGGTGCCGGACACGTGGCAGTTCTGGCAGGGGAGGAAGAGCCGGTTGCATGACCGGCTGCGGTACCGGCTCGATGAGGGGACGTGGGTGCGGGAGCGGCTGGCGCCTTGAGGGGGTGCTGGGGTGCGCTTCGCGCAACCCAGCCTACAGGGCAAGGCCCGTGCGCGTTCGTCGGGTTCGTCGCGTCCGTCGCGTTCGTCGCGTCCGTCGCGTTCGTCGCGTCCGTCGCGTTCGTCGCGTTCGTCGCGTCCGTCGCGTTCGTCGCGTTCGTCGCGTTCGTCGCGTTCGTCGCGTTCGTCGCGTTCGTCGCGTTCGTCGCGTTCGTCGGGTTCGTCGGGTTCGTCGGGTTCGTAGGCTGGGTTGCGCGAAGCGCACCCCAGCGACCCCGCGCCGCGCCTACTTCCTCGTCAACTCCACGAACGTCTTCCTGAACTTCGCCACCTTCGGCGCCGCCACCGCCAGGCAATAGCCCTGCGTCGGGTTCTTCTCGAAGAAGTCCTGGTGGTACGTCTCCGCCGGGTGGTAGTTCCGCAGCGGCTGCACCTCCGTGACGATGGGCCGCCCGAACAGTTTCTCCTGGCTCATCTGCCGGATCAGGTCGTCCGCCACCTGCTTCTGTTCCTCGGTCGTGTAGTAGATCCCGCTGCGGTACTGCGTGCCCACGTCGTTGCCCTGGCGGTTCATCTGCGTCGGGTCGTGCACGACGAAAAAGACCTGCAGCAGCTGGTCCAGGCTCACCTGCCGGGGGTCGTACGTCAGCTTGACGACCTCCGAATGGCCGGTGCGGCCGGTGCACACTTCCTCGTACGTCGGGTTGGGGGCATCGCCGTTGCTGTAGCCGGACTCCACGTCGGTGACGCCGCGCACTTCCTTGAACACCGCCTCGGTGCACCAGAAGCAGCCGCCGCCCAGCACGATTTGCTGCAGGTCGCTCATGTCGGTTCTCCTGCGGGCGACTGTACCCGCCGCCGCAAGGATGGGCTGCCTTGACGCGGCAAACCCCGCACAGCTACATTACTAACCAGTCAGTCATTAACTGCCGCCCACTCCGCCCCGGGGTGCCGGCACCCCCGCCCATGTCCTCCACCCGCCTCGCCGACGACAGCCAGTCCAGGCGCGAACGCCGCAAGGAAGCGCGCCCCGGCGAGCTGCTCGATGCGGCCCTCGACCTTTTCGTCGAGAAGGGCTTCGCCGCCACGCGCTCCGAGGAGGTCGCCGCGCGCGCCGGCGTCTCCAAGGGCACCCTCTTCCTCTACTTCCCGACCAAGGAGGAGTTGTTCAAGGCCGTCGTGCGCGAGAACATGTCCGGCCGCTTCGCGGAGTGGCAGGAGGAGTTCATGAAGTTCGAAGGCTCCACGGCGGACATGGCACGCCACTTCATGCGGGTGTGGTGGGAGCGCATCGGCGCCACGCGCGCCTCCGGCATCACGAAGCTGATGATCAGCGAGGCGCGCAACTTCCCGGAACTGGCTGCGTTCTACCAGCAGGAAGTGATCCGCCCCGGGACCGACCTGGTGCGGCGCATCCTGCAGCGGGGCATCGCGCGCGGCGAGTTCCGTCCCGTCGACGTCGAATACGCGGTGTTCGGCGTCGTCGCCCCGATGATCTTCCTGATCATGATGAAGCATTCGCTCGGCGCCTGCGCGCCCCAGGACTACCCGCTCGACCCGCAACGCTACGTGGACACGCAGATGGACATGCTGCTGCAGGGCCTCTGCGCACGTCCGGGAGCGCAGGCATGAAGCGCTGGCAAGGCATCGCGGCCGCGGCCGTCGTGGTGGTGGTGGTCGCCGTCGGCGGCTGGCGCGCCATGGGCGCGCGGCAGGCGCAGCAGGCCGCGCAGGCCCAGCTCGCGACCCAGAAGGCGCAGCCCCTGGTGGAACTCGCGGCGACGGACGTGGTCCGCGCCGAGACGCGCGAACTGCGCCGCGGCCTGCCGGTCTCCGGCTCCATCAAGGCGGTGAACTCCGCCTTCGTGAAGGCACGCGTGCCCGGCGAACTGCTGGAACTCGTGCTGCGCGAAGGCGACCCGGTCAAGGCCGGCCAGGTGGTCGCCCGCATCGAGCGCACCGAAGGCCAGGCGCGCCTGAACCAGGCGCAGCAGCAGGCCGACGCGGCCAAGGCGCAGATCGACATCGCCGAGCGCCAGTTCAACAACAACAAGGCGCTGGTGGACCAGGGCTTCATCTCGAAGTCGGCGCTGGACACCTCGCAGAACAACCTCGCCGCCGCACGCGCCACGCACCAGGCCGCGCTGGCCGCCGTGGACCTCGCGCGCAAGGGCGTGGAAGACACCGTGCTGCGCGCTCCCATCACCGGCGTCGTCGCGCAGCGCCTCGCGCAACCGGGCGAGCGCGTGGCGATCGACGGCCGCATCCTCGAGATCGTGGACCTCTCCAGCCTGGAGATGGAAGCGACGCTGAGCGCTGCCGATTCCGTGGAGCTGCGCGTCGGCCAGGACGCCACCCTGCAGGTGGAAGGCAGCGCGCGCCCCGTGGCGGCGCGCGTGGCGCGCATCAACCCCAGCGCGCAGGCGGGCAGCCGCAGCGTGCTCGCTTATCTCTCGATCGCGGACACGACGGGCCTGCGCCAGGGCCTGTTCGCGCAAGGCACCGTGCGCCTGGGACAGTCTTCGGCGCTCGCCGTGCCGCTGTCGGCGGTGCGCACGGACAAGCCTTCGCCCTACGTGCAGCTCGTGGAGGACGGCAAGGTGGTGCACCGCGCCGTGCAGGCCGGCGAGCGCGGCGACGCGGACAAGGAGAAGTGGGTGGCCGTGCAGGGGATCGCGCCGGGGGCGGTGGTGATCCTGGGGCATGTGGGGGCGTTGCGGGAGGGGACGCTGGTGAAGTTCACCGGGGGACCCTCACCCCAGCCCTCTCCCGCAAGCGGGAGAGGGAGCAAGAGTCCCAGCCCGTAACCGCCATGTGGTTCACCCGCGTCAGCCTCAGGAACCCCGTGTTCGCCACGATGGTGATGCTCGCCATCGTCGTGCTGGGCCTGTTCTCGTACAAGCGCCTCAACATCGACCAGTTCCCCAACATCGAGTTCCCGGTGGTGGTGGTGCAGACCGAGTACCCGGGCGCATCGCCCGAGATCGTGGAGAGCGAGGTCAGCAAGCGGGTGGAGGAGGCGGTGAACTCCATCGCCGGCATCAACGCCCTCACCTCGCGCAGCTACGAAGGCCAGTCACTGGTCATCATCGAGTTCCAGCTGCACGTGGACGGCCGCAAGGCCGCCGACGACGTGCGCGAGAAGGTGGCGTCCGTGCGCCCCCTCTTCCGCACGGAAGTGAAGGAGCCCCGCGTCCTGCGCTTCGACCCGGCGAGCCGCCCGATCTGGTCGCTGGCCGTGCTGCCCGACACCCGCGGCGGCGCGCGCGCGATGACGCCGGTGGAGCTGACCAACTGGGCCGACCAGGTGCTCAAGAAGCGGCTGGAGAACGTGCGCGGCGTCGGCTCCGTGACGCTCGTGGGCGGCAGCAAGCGCGAGATCAACATCTACCTCGACCCGGCGGCGCTGGAAGCGCTGGGGATCACGGCCGACCAGGTGGTGGCGGCGGTGCGCAGCGAGAACCAGGACCTCCCCGTCGGCGCGATCCGCTCGCTGGCGCAGGAGCGGGTGGTGCAGATCGACGCGCGCATGCAGCGCCCCGAGGACTTCGGCAACATCATCGTCGCCCGCAAGGGATCAGGAACCGCCGGTCAAGCCGGCGGGGGCACGCCCGTGCGCGTGCACCAGGTCGCGCGCGTCACCGACGGCGGCCAGGAAGTCGAGAGCCTCGCCCTCTACAACGGCCAGCGCACCCTGCTGCTGCAGGTGCTGAAGGCGCAGGACGAGAACACCATCGAGGTGATCGACGGCTTGCGCAGCACCCTGGCGGACATGCAGGCGCAGCTGCCCGGCGGCGTGAAGCTGAAGCAGGTGACCGACTCCTCGCGGCCGATCCGCGTCGCCGTGGAGAACGTGCGGCGCACGCTGCTGGAAGGCGCGGCGCTCACCGTGCTGATCGTCTTCCTGTTCCTGAACTCCTGGCGGTCCACGGTCATCACCGGCCTGACGCTGCCCATCGCGCTGATCGGCACCTTCCTGTTCATGTACGCCTTCGGCTTCTCCATCAACATGGTGACGCTGATGGCCCTGTCGCTGTGCGTGGGCCTGCTGATCGACGACGCGATCGTGGTGCGCGAGAACATCGTGCGCCACGTGCAGATGGGCAAGCCGCCTTACCAGGCCTCGCTGGAAGGCACGCAGGAGATCGGCCTGGCCGTGCTGGCCACGACCTTCTCCATCGTGGCCGTGTTCCTGCCCATCGGCTTCATGGGCGGCATCATCGGCAAGTTCTTCCACGAGTTCGGCGTGACCATCGTGGCGGCGGTGCTGATCTCGATGTTCGTGAGCTTCACGCTGGACCCGATGCTGTCCTCCGTGTGGCACGACCCGGAGGCGGAGGGCCACGGCAAGCCCAAGGCGAAGCTCACCACCTACGACCGCACCATCGGCCGCGTGACGGGCTGGTTCGACCGCTCCACCGAGCGGCTGGCCGACGCCTACCAGTCCATCCTGCGCTGGTCGCTCGCGCACAAGCTGGCCACGGTGCTGGGCTCCGTCGCCATCTTCCTCACGAGCGTGTTCATGGTGCCGCTGCTCGGCACCGAGTTCGTGCCGAAAGCGGACTTCTCCGAGACGACCATCAGCTTCTACACGCCGGTGGGCTCCTCGCTGGAGCTGACCGAAGCCAAGGCGCGCCAGGTCGAATCCATCGTTCGCGAGTTCCCGGAAGTGCGCTACACGGTGGCGACGATCAACACGGGCGCCGCCGCGGGCAAGATCTACGCGAACCTCTACGTGCGGCTGGTCGATCGCAAGGACCGGCAGCGCAGCGTGGACACCATGGCCAGCATCCTGCGCGAGCGCCTGAAGCAGGTGCCGGGCATCACGGTGACGCACGCGGGCCTGCTCGATGCCGTGGGCGGCAACAAGCAGATCGAGTTCTCGCTGCAGGGTCCCGACCTCAAGGAGCTGGAGCGCCTCTCGCGCCTGGCGACCGAACGCATCCGCGACATCCCCGGCCTGGTGGACCTGGACTCCAGCGTCAAGCCGGACAAGCCCACGGTGGCCGTGCAGGTGCGGCGCGACGCCGCCTCGGACCTGGGCCTGTCGGTGGCGCAGATCGCGGGCGCCTTGCGCACGCTGGTCGCCGGCCAGACGGTGGGCAACTGGCGCGCGCCCGACGACGAGACCTACGACGTCAACGTGCGGCTCGCCCCGGATGCGCGCAACGCGCCGCAGGACCTGGAACGCCTGCCTTTCTCCGTGGGCAGCAACGCCGACGGCAGTCCGCGCATCGTTCGCCTGAACCAGGTCGCGACGGTGCGCGAATCGACGGGCCCCAACCAGATCAACCGCCGCGACCTCACGCGCGAGGTGGCGATCAGCGCCAACGCGCACGGCCGCTCGGCCGGCGACGTCTCCAACGACATCCGCGCGCGCCTCGACACCATCCAGCTGCCGCCCGGCTACCGCTACCAGTTCAGCGGCTCCACCAAGAACATGAAGGAGTCCTTCGGCTACGCGGTCTCCGCGCTGGCGATGGCCGTGATCTTCATCTACATGATCCTGGCGAGCCAGTTCAAGAGCTTCCTGCAGCCGCTGGCGCTCATGACCTCGCTGCCGCTCACGCTGATCGGCGTGGTGCTGGCGCTGCTGGCCTTCCACTCCACGCTCTCGATCTTCTCGGTGATCGGCATCGTGATGCTCATGGGCCTGGTGACCAAGAACGCGATCCTGCTGGTGGACTTCGCCATCCGCATGCGCGAGCAGGGCATGGAGCGCTCGCAGGCCCTGCTGCATGCCGCCCGCGTGCGCCTGCGGCCGATCCTGATGACGACGCTGGCCATGGTGTTCGGCATGGTGCCGCTCGCCTTCGCCCTCACCGAAGGCTCCGAGCAGCGCGCCCCCATGGGGCAGGCCGTGATCGGCGGGGTGATCACCTCGTCGCTCCTGACGCTCGTGGTCGTGCCGGTCGTGTACTGCTACCTCGACGACTTCGCCCGCTGGCTGAGGCGTGGGCGCCACGCGGCCCCCGAAGGCAGCGGCGGTGGCGCGGGGGCCGAGCCCGTCCCGGCTTCTAGAATGGGGGGTTTGTCCTGAATGCCACGAGAAAGCCCATGACCGCCGTCCCCGACCTCGAACGCGCCCGCTTCAACATGATCGAGCAGCAGATCCGTCCCTGGGACGTGCTGGACCTCGACGTGCTGGCCTTGCTGTCGCAGGTGAAGCGGGAGGAGTTCGTGCCCGCCGCCCACCAGGCGCTGGCCTTCACGGACATGATGATCCCCCTGGGCACCCCCACCGAGGAAGCGATGCGCCAGGGCTGGTGCATGCTCGAGCCCAAGCAGGAAGCCCGCATGCTGCAGGACGTCGCCCCCCGCGCCCACGAGAAGGTGCTGGAGGTCGGCACCGGCTCCGGCTACATGGCGGCCCTGCTCGCCAGCCGCGCGCAGCGCGTCATCAGCCTGGAGATCGTGCCGGAACTGGCCCGCACGGCCCGCGAGAACCTGCAGCGCGCGGGCATCCGCAACGTCGAAGTCCGCGAGGCCGACGGCGCGAAGGGCCTGGCCGCGGAAGGCCCGTTCGATGCCATCGTGCTCTCCGGCTCCGTCGCCGAAGTGCCGCAGGCGCTGCTCGCGCAGCTGAAGGTCGGCGGCCGGCTGGCCGCGATCGTCGGCGACGAGCCCGTCATGCGCGCCACCTTCATCACCCGCACGGGCGAGGCCTCGTACACCACCACGCAGCCCTGGGACACCGCGGCGCCGCGCCTGGCCAACTTCCCCGCGCCTTCGCGCTTCCACTTCTGAGGCGGCCGGCATGATCGCCCAGGTCCGCCCCGCCGACTGGCCCGACTGGCTGCAGGCGCAGCCCGGGCGCCCCGTGCTGCTGGACGTGCGCGAGCCCTGGGAGGTGCAGACCGCCAGCGTGCCCGCGGGCGACTTCGACCTGGTGGCCATTCCCATGAACGAGATCCCGGGGCGCCTGGCGGAACTGCCGCAGGACCGGCCCATCGCCTGCCTGTGCCACCACGGCGCCCGCAGCCTGCGCGTGGCCATGTTCCTGGCGCAGCAAGGCTACGCGGACGTGGCGAACATCGCGGGCGGCATCGATGCGTGGTCGCGGGAGCGCGATCCGGGGATTCCCAGGTATTGAAGCGCCGTCGACAATCGCCGAGGACGACGAGCAGAAAAGCAAGACCCGAAAAGGACGGACCATGAAGAAGTTGCGGCTTGCGCCCCTCGCGGTGGCGATCGCCCTGGCCGGCGCCGGACCGGCATCGGCGGAGAGCCTGCTGGACATGTACGAGGCCGCCCGTGCCTACGACGCCACCTGGCAATCGGCGAAGGCGCAATACGACGCCAACCTGTACCGGGCCGAGCAGGCCAAGGCGGGCATCCTGCCGCAGGCCGGCCTCTCCGCCGGCGTGAGCCGCAGCAAGATCGACGTGGACAACCCGCCGACGGACCGCATGTTCGGCACGCAGAACGCCACGCTCAGCGCCTCGCAGCCCTTGTACCGCCCGGCCAACCTGGCCACCTACCGGCAGGGCCAGCGCCAGCTGCAGCTCGCCGAATACCAGCTCACGGCGGCGAGCCAGGACCTGATCATCCGCGTCAGCCAGGCCTACTTCGACGTGCTGGCGGCGCAGGACACGCTGGCCTTCGTGCGCGCCCTGAAGGAAGCGACGGCGGAACAGCTCGCGTCCGCCAAGCGCAACTTCGAGGTGGGCACGACGACGATCACCGACACGCGGGAGGCGCAGGCGCGCTACGACCTCGTGCTGTCGCAGGAGATCCAGGCCGAGAACGACCTGCGCATCAAGCGCCTGGCGCTGGACACGCTCGTGGGTAGACCGGGGTCCCAGCCCAACGTGCTGGGACCGCTGAACAACGTTCCGCCGCCGCAGCCCGCCGACCCGGAAGCCTGGGTCGCCGCGTCCGAAGATGCGAGCCCGCAGATCCTCGCCGCCAAGTCGAACGTGGAAATCGCGGAACTGGAGACCGAGAAGGCGCGCGCGGGCCACAAGCCCACGGTGGACCTGACGGCCAGCTACGGCTGGGTGCACAACAACAACGGCAGCGCCAGCTCCACGATCGACAACCGTCCGCGGCAGGGCACGGCCGGCATCGCCTTCAACCTGCCCCTGTTCTCCGGCTTCGCCGTGCAGAACCGCGTCCGCGAGACGCTGGCGCTGGAGGAAAAGGCGCGCACCGACCTGGAGGCGACGCGCCGCCAGATCGCGCAGGCGGTCCGCACCGCGTACTTCGGCGTGGTGTCGGGGCAAGGCCAGGTGCGCGCGCTGGAAGCGGCGGAGGCGTCCAGCCAGAGCTCGCTGGACGCGAACCGCCTGGGCTACCAGGTCGGCGTGCGCATCAACATCGACGTGCTGAACGCGCAGACGCAGCTGTTCCAGACCAAGCGGGATCTTTCGCAGGCACGGTACAACGTGCTGCTGGGGCACCTGCGGTTGCGGCAGGCGAACGGGACGCTGTCGGCGGAAGACCTGACGCGGTTGAATACGCTGCTGGCGCGCTGATCGCGCTTGCGGTGGGGTTCGCTTCGCTCACCTTCCGGCGCTGGCGCGCCGCCACCCTACAACACGGGATGCGCCACGACTCGTAGGGTGCGTGGCGAGAGCCACGGAAGGTGAGCGAAGCGAACCCCACCGATCGCCCTCAAACCCTCACCATCGCCAACACCGCCTTCGCCGTCCGCACCGCCGCCCCGCGATGCGCCGCGGCGAACCGCTCGCCTGCTTCCGCGGCCGCCTGGCGCGCCGCGTCGTCCCGCACCAAATCAACGGCCGCCCGCACTCCCGCTTCCATGTCGGCGACCCGCATCGCCGCCCCGGCCTGCAACGCCAATTCCGCCGCCTCCCCGAAATTGAACGTGTGCGGCCCCATCACCACCGGGCACCCGCAGGCCGCCGCCTCGATCAGGTTCTGTCCCCCCAGGCGCGCGAAGCTGCCCCCGAGCAGCGCCACGTCCGCCGTCGCGTAGTACAGCGCCATCTCGCCCAGCGAATCGCCGATCCACACGTCGGCCGGCGCGGGCGCTTCGTTCGTCCAGGCACTGCGGCGCGACACCGAGAAACCGGCCTGCGCCACGAGCGCCGCGACCTCGTCGAAACGCTGCGGATGCCGCGGCACCAGCAGCCACTGCACGTCGCGGTGCGCCGCGATCGCGCGCAGGAACTCCGCTTCCTCGCCTTCGCGCGAGCTCGCGAACATCACCACCGGCCGCGGCGAGGTGCCGCGCCAGTCGCGGCCCAGCCGCAGCTGCCCGGCGTCCGGGCTGGCATCGAACTTCAGGTTGCCGAACACGCCTTCGACGCGCGCACCGAGCTCGGACAGGCGCCGCGCGTCCTCCTCCGTCTGCGCCCACACGGCATGCAGCGCCCCATAGGCCGGCCGCGACAGGCGCGCGAGGCGCCGTGCCTGCGCGAGCGACTTGGGCGACAGCCGCGCGTTGGCGAGCGCCAGCGGCACGCCGCGCGCATGGCACAGCGCCGCGAGGTTCGGCCACACCTCCGTCTCCATCAGGATGCCCGCGCTGGGACGGAAGTGGTCCAGGAAGCGGCGCACGGCCTGCGGCGTGTCCCAGGGCAGCCAGGCCTGCGCGTCGCCTTCGCGCAGCAGGCGCTGCCCTTCGGCGCGGCCCGTCGCCGTCCCGTGCGTGAGCAGGATGCGCAGGTCCGGCTGCGCGCGGCGCAAGGCGTCGACGAGGATCGCGGCCGCCCGGGTCTCGCCGAGCGACACGGCGTGGATCCAGAGCCGGCCCGGCTCCGAGGGCCCGTGGTAGCGCCCGAAGCGTTCCTCGACGTGTTCCAGGTAGCCCGGCTCCGCCACGCCGCGGCGCCGCAGCTTCCGGCGCAACAGCGGCTGGGCCCCGATGAGGACCAGGGAATAGAGCGGCCGGATCATCCCGCCATTGTGACGCCCTGCCACGCGTGCCAGACGGCATCCACCGAGGGCGTGGGCCGGGCGTAGACGGCCTGCTGCCGCCGGTTGCCGAGCGGCCCCGTGCGCCACGCCGTGTCGAAGTTGTAGACCTGCACGTGCGGCAGGTCGAGCGCGACGGCGATGTGGCTCAGGCCGCTGTCCACGCCGATGGTGCCGGCGCAGCGGGCCATGCGCTGGGTGAGCGCGTCCAGCGACAGCCGCGGCCACACCTCGGCACGCGGCCCGAGGGCCGCGGCGATGCGGCGGCTGCGTTTCTCCTCGGCCTCGTTGCCGTGCGGCAGCGCCAGCGCGTGCCCTTGCGCGAGCAGGCGCTGCCCGAGCTCCAGCCAGTGGTCCTCGGGCCAGCACTTGTCCTCGCGCGAGGTGCCGTGCACCAGGACGACGGTGTCCTCGCGCGGTCCCGCGGCGCGCGCCAGGCCGTAGCGCGGCGCGCCGGAGAGCGCATAGCCGAAAGCGCGGGCACAGACTTCGCGGGCGCGCTCCACGGCGTGCAGCTGCTGTTCCAGCGGGATCGCGACGTCGGCGACCCAGCGCGTGGGACGCTCGTAGCTCGAGCCGTCCGTCGCGTTCGCCATGGCGTAGCGCCGCCCGCCGGGGGCGAGCGTGGCCATGCGGGCGACGAGGGCCGACTTGGTCAGCCCCTGCAGGTCGACGACGGCCTCGTAGGCCCGGGCCTTGAGGTCCTCGCGGAACGCCCGCCACTCCACCCGCGTCTCGCGCGCGAACGGCGCCTTGCGCCAGCGGCGCAGGTCACAGGGGATGACCCGGTCGATGCCCGCGCAGCGCCGCACGAGCGGCGCGAAGCCGCGCTCGACCACCCAGTCGATGCGCGCGTCCGGAAACGCATCGCGCAGGTCGTGCACCACGGGCAGCGTGTGCACGACGTCGCCGAGCGACGAGAGCTTGACGATGAGGAGGTCCAAGCCGCTAGTGTGCCGCCTCGCCGATCTTCGCGTCGGGTTTCACGCTGCGCAGCAGGGCCAGCATCTCGCCTTCGATGCGGTGCATGGCTTCCTGCGTGTGCCCCTCGAAGCGCAGCACCAGCACCGGCGTGGTGTTGGACGCCCGCACGAGGCCGAAGCCGTCCTTCCAGTCCACGCGCAGGCCGTCGATGGTGGACACCTGCGCGGCGGGGAAGCTGGCCTTCTTCACGAGCTCGGCGACGACGCGGTGCGGCTCGCCCTCCTCGCACTTCACGTTCAGCTCCGGCGTGGAGAAGCTGGTGGGCAGCTCGTTGAGCACCTTGCTCGGGTCCGGCGAGCGCGAGAGGATCTCCAGCAGCCGGCAGCCGGCATACGTGCCGTCGTCGAAGCCGTACCAGCGCTCCTTGAAGAAGATGTGGCCGCTCATCTCGCCGCCCAGGGGCGCGTTGAGCTCCTTCATCTTCGCCTTGATCAGCGAGTGGCCCGTCTTGTACATGACGGGCTGGCCGCCGGCCGCGGCGATGGCCGGGCCGAGGCGCTGCGTGCACTTCACGTCGAAGAGGATGGGGGCGCCGGGCACGCGCGAGAGCACGTCCTGGGCGAACAGCATCATCTGGCGGTCCGGGAAGATGTTGTTGCCTTCCTTCGTGATGATGCCGAGGCGGTCGCCGTCGCCGTCGAAGGCGAGGCCGAGGTCGGCGCCGGTCTCCTTCAGCTTGGCGATCAGGTCGCGCAGGTTCTCCGGCTTGCTCGGGTCGGGGTGGTGGTTCGGGAAGTTGCCGTCCACCTCGCTGAACATCTCGATCACCTCGCAGCCGATCGCCCGGTAGATGTCGGGGGCCGACGCGCCGGCGACGCCGTTGCCGCAGTCGACGACGATCTTCAGCGGCCGGGCGAGCTTGATCTCGCCCTTGATGCGGTCGCGGTAGGGGGCGGTGACGTTCACGTTGCGGACCTTGCCGGGCGCCGGCGGTTCGTCCCAGCCGGAGGTCTCCATCATGCGGCGCAGGGCCTGGATCTCGTCGCCGTAGATGGCGCGGCCGGCCAGGACCATCTTGAAGCCGTTGTAGTCCTTCGGGTTGTGGCTGCCGGTCACCTGGATGCCGCTGGTGGCGAGCGTGTTCGCCGCGAAGTACAGCATGGGCGTGGTCACCATGCCGACGTCGACGACGTCGACGCCGCTGGCGACGAGGCCGCGGACGAGGGCGGCGGAGAGCGAGGGGCCGCTGAGGCGCCCGTCGCGGCCGACGGCGACGGCCTTCTCGCCTTCGCGCCGGGCCATCGTGCCGAAGGCGCGGCCAAGGGCCTCGGCAACCTCTTCCGTCAGGGTGGACGGCACGATGCCGCGGACGTCGTAAGCCTTGAAGATGCTGGGACTGAGCTGCATGGAAAGAGCGGTTCTGGTGTTGGAGGTGTCCCGGGCATTCTAGGCGGCGGGCCGGCAGGAACATGTCCGAAAACGGCTAGTGCCGCGCGCCGCGCTGCGTATCATCCATCGCATGACCCCGGTCGAGCCGCCCCTGAGCCCCGATGCCTGCTACCTCGCGCTGAAGGCGCGCGACGCGCGCTTCGACGGCAGCTTCTTCACCGGCGTGACGAGCACCGGCATCTACTGCCGGCCCGTGTGCCGCGTGCGGACGCCGCGGCGCGAGAACTGCCGCTTCTTCGCCCACGCGGCGCAGGCCGAGAGTGCCGGGTTCCGGCCGTGCCTGCGCTGCCGTCCGGAGCTGGCGCCGCAGGCCCTGCGCTGGTCGCTGCAGGACGCGGGGGCCGTGCTGGCGCAGCAGGCGGCGCGCCTGCTCGACGAGCCGGAAGCGTGGGGCGACGCGGGTCCTTCCGTGGAAGGGCTGGCGCAGCGGCTCGGCATCAGCGACCGGCACCTGCGCCGCATCTTCGACACGCACCTCGGCGTCTCGCCGCTGCAGTACCTGCAGACGCGCCGGCTGCTGAGCGCCAAGCAACTGCTGGCCGACACGGCGCTGCCCATCACGCAGGTCGCGCTCGTCAGCGGCTTCGGCAGCGTGCGCCGCTTCAATGCCGCGTTCACGGCGCACTACGGGCTGAGCCCCGGCGCCGTGCGGCGCGAAGGGCCGGCGCGCGAAGCGGCTTGCGAAGTGCGGCTCGGCTACCGTCCACCGTACGACGTGGATGCGATGCTGGGCTTCTTCCGCACGCGGGCCATCGCAGGGCTGGAGGCGATCACCGAACGATCGCTGTCGCGGACGCTGGCGCTCGACGCCGCCGGCCGCCGCTGGGAAGGCTGGCTCACGGCCACTTTCGACGAAGCGCATTGCCAGGTGCTGCTGCGCGTGAGCGAATCGCTGCACGGCGTGCTGCCGCTGGTGATCCGCCGCGTGCGGGCCGCCTTCGACCTGGATGCGGACCCGCATGCCATCAACGCGCGGCTGCACGGCAGCTTCCCGCTCGGCGACGGGCTGCGCGTGCCGGGCGCGCTCAGCGGCTACGAACTCGCCATCCGTGCCGTGCTGGGCCAGCAGATCACGGTGGCGGCGGCGCGCACGCTCGCACAGCGCCTTGTCGAACGTTTCGGCACCCCGGTCGCCACGCCGGATCCGGCGCTGCGCCACCTGTTCCCGGCGCCGGAAGTCCTGGCCGCGGCCGAAGGCGACGCGCTCGGGCAGCTGGGCATCGTGCGGCAGCGGCAGGCCGCGATCGTGGCGATCGCGCGGGCCGTGGCGGAAGGACGCGTCGCGCTGCATGCCGGCGCCGACGTCGCGGCCACGACGACCGCGCTCAAGGAACTGCCCGGCATCGGCGACTGGACGGCGCAATACATCGCGATGCGGGCCCTGCGCTGGCCCGATGCCTTCCCCGCCGGCGACGTCGCCCTGCACAAGGCGCTGGGCGTGCGGGAGGCGAAGCAGCCCGCACGCGAGGCAGAGGCCGCGTCGCAGGCCTGGAAACCGTGGCGCAGCTATGCGGTCATCCGCGCCTGGAGCGCCCTCTGAGGAGCATGCAATGAACGAACGCGTCTGCACGTACTACGAGAGCCCCCTCGGCACGATGCTGCTGGCGGCCACCGGCGCCGGCCTGGCCGGCGTCTGGTTCGTCGGCCAGCGGCATGGGCCGGACAGCAGCGGCTGGCGCGAAGACCCGGCGCATCCGGTGCTGCAGCAGGCCGTCGCGCAACTGCGCGCCTACTTCGCCGGCGAGCGCACCGGCTTCGACCTGCCGCTGGACCTGCGGGCCGGCACCGCGTTCCAGCAAAGCGTGTGGGACGCCTTGCGCACCATCCCGCGCGGCGGCACCACGAGCTATGCGGAACTGGCGCGCCGCCTCGGCAAGCCGCAGGCCGCACGCGCGATCGGCGCCGCCGTGGGCCGCAACCCGGTGAGCATCGTGGTGCCTTGCCATCGCGTGCTCGGCACCAATGGGACGCTCACCGGCTACGCCGGCGGGCTGGAGCGCAAGACCGCCTTGCTGCAGCTGGAAGGCGCATTGATGTGAGCCGCGAATCAATGCGGCCTGCAGAATTCATCAGTGGCCGCCGGAACGCGGCCCGAATCGCCCGACACTAGGCGTCCTCATGTCCTTCGCTTCCGTCATCGACTTCATCGCCCTGGCGGCGATCTGGGGTGCGTCCTTCCTTTTCATGCGCCTCGCGGTCGGCGACTTCGGCCCCGTGGCGACGGCGGCCATGCGCGTCGCGATCGCCACCGCGTTCCTCGTGCCGCTGATGCTGGCCAAGGGCCACGGCGCGCTGTTCCGCCGCCACTGGTGGAAGGTGTGCCTCGTGGGCGTGCTCAACTCCGCCCTGCCCTTCATGTTGTTCGCGTTCTCGCTGCTGTCGATCACGACGGGCTTGTCCGCGATCCTGAATGCGACGGTGCCGCTGTTCGGCGCCCTCGTGGCGTGGGTCTGGCTGAAGGACCGGCCGACCGGCTCGCGCCTGCTGGGCCTGCTCGTGGGCTTCACCGGCGTCGCGGCGCTCGCCTGGGACAAGGCGAGCTTCCGTCCGGACGCCGTGAGCGGCATCGCGCCGGCCTGGGCGGTGCTCGCCTGCCTGCTCGCGACGGTCTGCTATGCCATCGCGGCGAGCGCGACCAAGCGCTACCTGAGCGGCCTGCCGCCGCTGATGACGGCCACGGGCAGCCAGCTCGGTGCGACGCTGGTGCTGGCACTGCCCGCGCTGTGGCTGCGGCCCGACCACGTGCCGCCGGTGCAAGCGTGGCTGGCGCTGCTCGTGCTCGGCGTGCTGTGCACCGGCATCGCGTACATCCTCTACTTCCGCCTCATCGAACAGGCGGGACCGTCGCGGGCGCTGGCCGTCACCTTCGCGCTGCCGGTCTTCGCGATCTTCTACGGCGCGCTGTTCCTGCGCGAGCCGGTGACTTCCTGGATGCTGACGTGGGGCGCGGTCGTCGTGCTCGGCACGGCGCTGTCGACGGGGCTGCTGAAGATCCCGTCAGTGCGTACGCAGGCATGAGGCGTGCGCGCAAGGTGAAAGGGGTGGGGCGCGAGAAGGAAGAACGCAGAGGTCGCAAAGGTTGCGCAGAGGTCGCAGAGGACAACCTTGCGAAGGCTTTCTCTGCGACCTCTGCGTATCCTCTGCGACCTCTGCGTTCAAAATTCCTGGAACCGCGCAGGTCCTTCCTAATACCGCGCAGGTCTTCCTAGAACCGCGGCAGGTCCGTCAACCGCCGCCCCGGCCTCTCCTCCGCCGGCGCCAGCGTCTCGGTGCCTTCCGGCAGCACGTCCACCTTCACCTGCGGGCCCATCTGCAGGGTGCCGCGCTCGGTGGGGAACAGCGTGACGATGGTGTCGCCCTCGACGAGGCGGTCGACCACTTCCACCAGCCGCGTGGGCGCGGGGCGCAAATCCCAGTGTTCCAGGCTGGGATCGATCATGCCCATCATCACCTCCGAGACCTGCGAACCTTCCAGGCGCACGGCGGTGATGCCGTAAAGCACGGTGGACACCGGGCCGCCGGCCAGGGGCGGGATGGACGCGGTGCTGCGTGGGAACGACATCGATTTCTCAACCATGGGGCACATTGTGGGCACCCACCTTCCGGCCTCGATAAGCGGGGCGCGCGTGAAGGCGTGGGAGTCTGCCTACCGTCGAACCGTACACTGTACTCCCCGCCATGTCCTCCACCAGCCCTGTCTCCTCGTCCGTGCTGTCCCGCGCGCATGCGCGGCGGCTGCGGGACCTCTACCGCTCGGCGGGATGGCCGAGCCAGGATGCGCTGGAGATCGACCTGCTCGCGGCCGGATTGCTGGAACGCGTGCGCTCGCCCGCCGGGCACGAGACGCTGCGCGTCACCGACGCCGGCGTGCAGTGGCTGGCGGTGACCCTGGCGCGCAACCGGGCCGCACTGTCCTCGCACGAGGCTTTGGTGCAGAAGGTGGCGCAGGAAATGGCGCGTGCGGGCCGGCTCGCGTGGACAGGGCTGAGCTTGCGCGCGCAGGTCGCGACCGGGGACGAAGCGAAGCCCACGCGCTGGTGCATCGCGCGGCCGGACGTGTTCTCGATCCGGCACACGTCCGTCGAGAGCTACGTCGAACCCATCGTGCACGAGATCAAGGTGCGCCGCTCGGACCTGCTCGCCGACTTGCGGGTCGAGGCCAAGCGGGCCGCCTATCGCGACCTGGGCGAGTGCTGGTACGTGCTGGGAAGCGATGCGCGCGGCAAGCCGATCGGCGAGCCGGAGGACGTGCCGCCGGAATGCGGCGTGATGCTGCTGCAGGGGGAGCGGCTCGTGGTCGCGCGGACGGCGCAAAGGCCGGCGCGGGCGGCGTTGCCGTTCGGGGTGTGGATCGCGCTGGCGAAGGCGACGCCGCTGGCGGGGAGCGACGAGGACGCGCAGGGGATGCTGGCGTGAACTAGCGCCGATCGGTGGGGTGTGCTGCGCTCACCTGCCGCGGCTGCGCCGCGCCACCCTACAACGCGACCTCGCGTCGTTTACTGCTTCGGATGTTCCGAATGGCCCTGCTCCGGGCCGCTCGGCACGTGCCCCTTCTCGGGATCGGCGGGCGCCGGCGTCGGCTCGGGGTTGGCCGGCTTGGGCGCCGGGGTGGGCGCGCCCGTGGTCATTCGCGTTCGGGGCTGCGCGCCGGGCGCTCGTCACGCCCGGTGCCGCGCTCGCTGCGCGCATCGCCCTTCCCGTCGGCGGGGATGTCCTGTTCGGGCACGAAGGCCGGTTCCTCGCGGTCGAGGCCGGGGGCCGGCGGCGTGATGCCGCGGGGGACGCGGATGGTGGGCATGGGAAGGCTCCTGTGGTTTCAGATGGTGGGCTTGGCCACGCCGGGGTCCTCGGGCTCGGCCGGCGGCAGCGCCTGCCCGAACTCGGGCTCGACCGGCAGCTGCGTCGGGTTGGCGGGGACGTCGGTGCCGGGCGGATAAGGCTCGGGCTCGACCGGGTGCGTGGGCGTGGGGTGCGTCATGGTCAGAACGGGCTCTTGGGCGAGAGCACGGGCTCCGGTGGGTCGATGCGGCCATGCTCCCCCGCGGGGGCGGGCTGCGCATCCGCCGGAGGAGAGAAGCCGTCGGCGAGGCTTTCGCGCGCCGGCTCGGCGGCACGCAGGCTGGCGTCGATCTCCTGGTGGTTCATGGGTCGCTTCCTGCCGCGATGGTGCGCCGGGCGGTTCGGCCGCGATTACGGTCGCGGGGACGATCGCCTGTAGTCGACGGCGCCTCCGCGCGTCAGTGCTTTTCGTCGGCCACGCGCTGCGCGTCGCGGCGCATGACGCTGCTGGGCTCGTGCGTGAAGGGCAGGCGCGGCAGGCCGATCAGCGCCTGGAGCCGCGCGTGCGCGCGGTCCATGTCCGCGCCGATCATGGCGATCGCCACCTCGTGGGTGGGCTCGTGCTCCACGACGTCCAGGTAGGCCAGCCGCAGCCGCTGGTAGTCGGCGTCCGCGCGGGCCACTTCTTCCTGCAGGGCCAGCACCTTCGCGTACTCCGCGCGGCTGTAGCGCGCGGTGTTCTTGCTGCCGCTGCCACTGCTGCCCGGGCGATCGTCGATCGAGTGGGCGCGTGCGTGCGGTCCGTTCCTGGTGCTCATGCTTGCACTCTAGGAAAACCGTCACGAAAACGCTGTAGGACAGCGCGCAACGCAGCGGCAGGCGCGGCGCCCGATGTGCGGCTTTGCACACCGGGCGGGCCGGGCGGTCAGTCGAACTTGACGTTGTTCTCGCGGACCGTCGCCACGAAGCCGTCGTACTGCCTGTGGAAGAACGCGCTGAACTCCGCCGGCGTCATGCCGTAGCTGGAGAAGCCCTGCCCCACCAGTTGCTCGCGCACATCCGGGCGCGCCAGCGCCGCGCGCAAGCCGGCGCTGAGCTTCTCGGTGACGTCCGCGGGCATGCCGGCCGGGCCGAAGAAGCCCGCCCAGGGCGTGATGGTCAGCTTGCCGATGCCGAGCTCGGCCGCCGTCGGAACGTCGGGCATCAAGGGACTGCGCCTGGGCAGCAGCGTCACGAGCGCCTTGGCCTTGCCTTCCTTGACGAAGGCGGGCATCAGCGTGCCGGTGGAGAACATCATGCTGATCTGCCCGCTGGCCAGGTCGGTCAGCGCCTGCGCGTCGCCCTTGTAGCGCGCGTTCACCACCTTGGCGCCGCGGGTGGACAGCAGCTGCAGCATGGCGAGCTCGGAAGCGCTGTTGCTCGAGGCGGAGGTGTACTTGCCCGGGTTGGCCGCGACGAGGTCGAGGAACTCGGACAGCGTCTTCGCCGGCAGCTGCGGCGCGACGGCAAGGAACATGGAGAACTCGCCCGCCGAGCTGATCGGCGTGAACGCCTTGAACGGCTCGTACGGCGGGTTGGGCCGCAGCGCAGGCACGGCCACCATCGCGGTGTTGGTGCCCATGAGGATGGTCGTGCCGTCCGCGGGCGCCTTCATCACCTCCTGCGCGGAGATGATGCCGTCGGCGCCGGGCTTGTTGTCCACGATCACCTGCGTGCCGAGTTCGGCGGCGAGCCCCTTGGCGATGATGCGCGTCATCACGTCGGCGGCGCCGCCGGGCGTGAAGCCGACGACGATGCGCACGGGCTTGCCGCCCTGCGCGAAGGCGGCGGGCACCGCGCAGGAGGCCGCCGCAGCGGCGATGGCCTGCAGCACGTGCCGGCGGGTAAAGGTCTTGTCCATCGATGTCTCCTCGGTCCTGTGCGGATCTCTACTTGCGGGTGATGGTCACGATGCCGGCATCGGCATCCACGCGGACCCAGTCGCCGGTGCGGATCACCGTGAGCGGGTCGATGTCGAAATCGGTCATGGCGGGGGCGTGCGTCACGACGGTGCCCAGCGCCACCTTGGCCGTCATCTGGTTGAACAGCCATGCCGCCGGCGCGGTGCCCATCACGCGGGCCAGGTGGAACATCGCCGACCAGCCGGACGAGCCCTTGGCGCCGGGGAACACCAGCACCTTGCCGGCGAAGCTCTGGCCGCGCAGCTCGTGGCGGACTTCGACGATGGTGCCGGTGCGCGGGTCGACGCCGCCCCAGCCGGAGATCGGCTCGGTGGTGACGAGGGCTTCGCCTTCGGCGACGCCGGGGACGACCTTGCGGCCGCGGATGACGATGGTTTCGATCACGGCGGAGTTCATGCTGCGCTCCAACGGCCCGTGCAGGCCGCGTCGATGCATTGCGCGGTGGTGCCGAACCAGGCCTGCACGCCGAGGATGGCGGGCAGGTAGTGCGCCTGCTTGGCGGAATCGAGGGCGACGACCCTGGTGCCCGGCGGCACGGCGCGGCTCATCGCGGAGCAGCTGTCCGTGAGGATCTTGCCGCCCGCGTCCTCGATGATCTTCGTGTAGCCGTTGCGCGTGGCGATTTCCTTGATCGCGCGCGGCGTCCAGATCCACAGCGCCGTTCCGGGGTTCACCTTGCGGCCTTCGATCAGCTGCGCCGCTTCCCAGATCTGCTCGATCGTGTAGTGCGGGCAGCCCAGCATCACGTAGTCGACCTGGCGGTCCTTGCCGGTCGCGTTGATGCGCTCCAGGGTCGCGGCGCGCTCGCGGGCGCCGTAGTGGCGCAGCTCGGTGGGCGTGTTGCCGCCGTAAGCCTGTTCTCTCGTGTTCGCTTCCGGCGTGATGCCCACGAGGTGGAACATCTCGACGCCGCCGGACGAGGAAGCCGCCGCGCCGAAGTGCTTCAGCTTCGGCAGGTTCGGCACCTGCCCCACGCCGGTGATGACGGGCACGCGCTCCTGCACCCAGTCGCCCATCCAGTAACCGAGCAGGCCCCAGTCCTCCACGGTCTCGACGGGGATGTCGAGGTGGATGCCGAGCGTGCCGCGCCGGCCCTCGTCGCGGTGGAAGCCCCAGTCCGGGATGCGGCAGGTGAGCATCGCCGCGCCCACGCTCTCGCGGCCTTCGGTGTTGGTGCGCGCGCCCAGCACGGAGTTGCAGTACACGACGGCCGACGATTCCATCCACGCGCAGTGCTCGCCGCGCGTGGGCACGTTGCCCACCTGGTAAGGCGTGCAGGTGTTGAGGATCTGCACGCCCAGGCGCGCCGTCTCCGCTTCGCTCTTCCTGTAGAAGCGGACCATCTCCTCGGACAGGCCCATCTCCTGCGGATGGTGCGGATCGAAGCCGAGCTGCAGGTGCGAGCTGAACGCCTTGACCTTGGGGATGTTCACCACCTTGCGGCTGTCCAGGCTGAATTCGCTGAACACGGCGTCCATCCCGCCCTTCTCCAGCGCGAAGTCGCGCATGAAAGGCGTGGTGGCGGTGACGGTGCCCGTCACGTTGTGCGTCTCCACCAGGCACTCGGCGCCGAGCGCCTCGCCGTAGCGGATCAGCAGGTCCATGGCGGCGGCGACGGCTTCGCCGCCCTGGCCGTCGCGCATCGCCTTCTCGGCGTCGGTCAGGCGCATGCCTTCTCCCCGGCGACGGTGGCCTTCGCCTTGTCGCTCGCGCGCAGGAACGCGCCCTGGCGCAGCAGTTCCTGCTGCAGGGTGGGCACGTCGACGTGGCGCGGTTGCACGCCTTGCGCCACCGCGAGCGCCGCCGCCGCGCCGGCGGCCTGGCCGGTGATCCAGCACTGCGGAATCTCGCGCATGAAGCCGTGCGAGTTGCGGTCGCACGAGATGTGGCGGCCGCAGGCGAGCAGGCCGTCGAGCGTCTCCGGCACCAGCGCGCCGTAGGGAATGGAGATGTTCGGGAACTTGGGCGAGACCGCGGGCGTCACGCCCACCTCGTCCCACAGCGCCGTGCCTTCGGGCCAGCGGCTGCGCAGCACGGCGTCCACGCCCTTCAGGCGGCGCGCGTGGCGCACGCCGATCTGCGGCGCGGACAGCATCATGTACGCGTTCTCGAAGCCGGGCGCGTGCTTGCGGAAGTACTCCAGGTGCGCGGCCATCGCACGGTGCGAGCGCACTTCGACGGCCGTGAGGTCGTCGACGTCCAGCGCGGAATAACCGGACTGGCGCGGCCCCATGAAGAGCGCGATGTCGTCGCGCCAGGAGACGAAGGGCCGCTCGAACAGGCCGCACTCCTCCCGCCCGCCGGCCATGAAGGCCTGGAAGGCCTCCGGCTCGCCGGAGCGGAACGCGAGCCACTTCTTCATGTCGACGCCGCCGAACAGCCAGGACGTGTTCATGCAGTGGTGCACGTCCTCTTCCTCGATGTCGTTGGTGAAGCCGGCGCCGGCGCGCGCGAACAGGTCGCCGTCGCCCGTCGCGTCCACCACCACCTTCGCGCGGATCGCCATGCGGCCTTCCTTGCTCTCGAAGGTGGCGCCGGTGACCTTGCCGTCTTCCACCAGCGGCATCGCGGCCCAGGAGTGGTAGACCAGCTTCACGCCGCGCTCGATCATGATCTCCTGCGACAGCAGCTTGAGGCGCTCGGGGTCGATGGTGGGCGACCAGGTCACCACGCCGTGGTAGGCCGCGGTGCGGAAGGACCAGTGGTGCGCCTTCTTCGGATCCTGCGAGCCCCAGTCTTCGGGCGCGGGGCCGGCGACCGCATCGGCCGGCAGGCGGTCGAACAGTTCCTCGGCGAAGCCGCGGATCACCAGCTTGCCTTCCCAGTCGGTCATGCGGTCGATCCAGATCACCAGGCCGCCGGTGGACAGGCCGCCGAGGTGGTTGTAGCGCTCCAGCAGCACGACGTCGGCACCGGCGCGTGCAGCGGCCGCGGCCGCCGCGGTGCCCGAGGGCCCGCCGCCGACCACCAGCACGTCGCACTGGCGGTACACGGGGATGTCGCGGCCCGGCTCGTGCACCGTGCCCAGCTGCGGGCGCGGCGGCTTGGCGTCGCGCGAGAAGATGTCGGACTGGAGGATGCGCTCGTCGCCGCGGACGGCGGTCTTCATGGTGGGCTTGTCGATGCTCATGTCGGTCGTCTCATTCGGCGGTGTCGCGGGTGAGCACGGCGCCTTGCGCCAGCGGACCCACGTTGCGGCGGTAGATCTGCAGCCAGCCACGGTCGAACTGCGGCGAGGGCTTCGTCCAGGCCGCGCGGCGCTGCTCCAGCACCTGCGGCGCGACCTCCAGGTCCACGCGGCGCGTGTCCAGGTCGATGGTGATGGTGTCGCCGTCCTGCACGAGGGCGAGCGGGCCGCCCAGCGCGGCTTCCGGCGCGACTTCCGCGACGACGATGCCCTTGCACACCAGGCCGCTCAGGTGGCCGTCGGTGAGCATCGCGACTTCGTCGCCGAGGCCCGCGCCGTCGATGGCGAACACGACGCGCGAAGCGCCGCCACCCATGGCAGGGCCGCCGCACGCGCCCGCGCCGCGATGCACGAGCACGGAGCCGGACGGCACCTGCTTGTCGCGCAGCGCGGCGACGGCGGCGTCGGAGGTGTCGAAGCAGATCGCCGGACCGCTGAAGCGGCGCACCTTGCGCTCCACGATGCCGGGCTTGATCAGTGCCCCTTCCGGCGCGAGCGAGCCGCGCAGCAGCACGATCGCGGGACGCGGCGCGACCGGTCGCGCGATGGGGCGGATCACTTCGGCGTTCGCCGGCTGGTAGCCGGTGAGGTTGTCGGCCACGCTGCCGCCGGTGACGGTGCGCACGCCGTTGTCCAGCAGCGGCTGCAGCTGCTTCATCAGCGCGCGGCAGCCGCCGGCGGCCTCGAACTCCTCGATCAGGTGCTCGCCGATCGGGCGCACGCCGGCCAGCACCGGCGTCTCGGGGCCGAGCCGCTCGAACAGGCCGTACACGTCGACGCCGTTCTGCGCCTCGGTCGCCACCGCCTGCAGGTGCTTCACCGCGTTGAGCGAGCCGCCGATGGACAGCACCGCCTTGACCGCATTCGCGAACGCGCCGGGCTGCAGGATGTCGCGGGGCTTGAGGTCGTCCCACACCATCTGCACGATGCGCGCACCGGCGGCGCGGGCGTCGGTGAACATCTTGTCGGACAGGGCTGCGACCGGCGCGCTGCCCGGCAACGCCATGCCGAGCGCCTCGCACACGATGTGCATCGTGTTGGCCGTGCCCAGGCCCGAGCACACGCCCGGCGAGCGGATGGCGCAGCGGCTCATGCCGATGACTTCATCCACCGGCGTGCTGCCGATCTGCGCGTGCATCGAGTGGATGAACACTTCCTCGATGTCGACGTGCTGCCCCTTGTACTCGCCGCTGGCCTGGTAGCCGCAAGGCACCAGGATCGTGGGCACGTTCAGGCGCGCCGCGGCCATCAGCTGGCCGGGCACCGTCTTGTCGCAGGAGGTGAGGCACACCATGCCATCGAGCTGCGCGCCTTCGACGGCGGCCTCGATGTCGTTGGTGACCAGGTCGCGCGCCGCGAGCATGTAGGCGCCGCGGGCACCCGCGCCGGTGACGAAGTCGCTGGGCGCCGCGGTGCGGATCTCGAAGGGCACGCCGCCGGCGGCGCGGATCGCCTCCTTCACCACCTTGGCCACCTGGTCGAGGTGGCTGTAGCAGGCGGCGAGTTCCGAGCTGCTGTTGACGACGGCGATCTTCGGCTTCTCGCAGTCCTCCTCCGGGATGCCCATGGCCTGCCATTGCGCGTTGCGCACGGCCCAGAGGTAGGACCCCCGGGGGAAATTGCTGCGCAGCTTGCGCGCAGGTGCATTCATCTCTCGTGTCTCCTCGTACGTCCTGGAATTCAACGGGGCGCGGGCACGTGGCCGCCGATGTCCGCAGCCAGCGCCCCGGCCATCTTCAGCAGCCGCGGTGCGATCTCCTGGCGCAGGTGGTCCTCCGTGTAGACGAAGGCCGCCGTGCCGCAGTTGAGCGACATGACCTCGCCGTTCGGCCCCACGAGGGGCACCGAGACGGAATTGATCTCGCGGTGGAACTCGCCCGCCGAGATGCAGTAGCCGAGCCGGTCGCCTTCTTCCAGCGCCTTCTTCAGCGGCGGCTCCAGGGCAGCCCAGTCGCTGCCGCGCGAGAGGCGCAGCGTCTCGATCAGGCGCGCGCGCTCTTCGGGGAACAGCGCCCAGAGATACGCACGCCCCAGCGCCGAATTGGCGATCGGCGCGCGCGAGCCGACGTCGAGTCTCGGCGCGAGCATGGTCGTGCGGGGGCGGCAGGCTTCGACGATCACCATCTCCAGGCCGTCGGGCACGGCGAGGTAGACCGAGCCGCCCGCTTCTTCGGCGAGCGCCTGCATGTGGGGACGCGCGATCGCGCGCACGTCCAGGCCGGCGAGGAACACGCGGGCCAGCGACACGACGCCGGGGCCGAGCATGTAGCGGTCGCCTTCCGGCTCCTGCTTCATCAGGCCCAGCGTCACGAGCGTGGACGCCAGCCGGGTGACGGTGGGCCGCGGCACGCCGGTCAGGCGCGACAGTTCGGTGGAGGTGAGGGTGCGCCGGGTCTCGGTGAAGCAGCGCAGGACGGCAATGCCGCGCTCCAGGGCGCTGACGGTGTCCGGCTTCGCGACGGCGGCGACGCTCTCTTCGGTTGCTTGCATCTTGCGTATTCTGGACGCCGCGTTCAAAATGTGCAATCCCGACCGCGAAAAATCGCAGCGCAAGCACATCAGGAGACAAGAAAATGGCTGGTTCGCGCATTTCCCGGCGCCACTTTGGCGCATGGACCGCTGGCGCCGTGTTGGCGTCGCCCCTCGCAGGCCTGGCGCAAGGCACCTTTCCGCAACCGGGCCGGCCGATCCGCATCCTCGTCGGGCTCGCGGCCGGCGGCTCGCTCGACGGGCAGGCGCGGTCCGTCGCGCGGCGCCTGTCCGAGATCGCCGGCACGCAGGCGGTCGTGGAGAACAAGCCCGGCGCCAGCATGATGCTGTCGGCCAGCGAGGTCGTGCGCGCGCAGCCGGACGGCTACACGCTGCTGTACGCGCCCTCGTCGCTCTTCGCGCAGAACCCGCACACGCTGTCCAGCGTGCCCTACGACCCGTTCAAGGACTTCACGCCGATCACGGTCGCCGCGAAAGGGCCGCTGGTGCTCACCGTGCACCAGTCCCTGAACGTGAAGGACGCGAAGGAACTGATCGCGTGGGCCAAGGCGCATCCGGGCCAATTGAACTTCGCTTCCTTCGGGACCGGGACTTCTTCGCACATCTACGCGATGGCTTTCGCGAAGGCGGCCGGCATCGAGGTGACGCACGTCCCGTACAAGGGCACGGCCGAAGCGGCGCGCGACCTGCTGGAAGGACGCGTGCAGGCCTACTTCGACGCCGCGCCCACCGCCATCCAGAACGCCGCCACCGGGCGCATCCGCATGGTGGGCGTCGCCTCCCCCAAGCGCATGCCGGCCTCGCCCGAGGTGCCGACCTTCACCGAACAAGGCATTCCCGGCATGGACCTCACGAGCTGGATCGCCTTCGTCGGCCCGCCGAAGATGCCGCCGGAGCTCGTGGCGCGCCTGAACGCGCTGCTCACGCAGGCGCTGAACGCGCCCGACGTGAAGGACTTCTACTACCGCGGCGCCTGGGAGGCCTCGCCTTCCACGCCCGCGGAGCTGGGCAACGAGATCCGCGTCGCCTACGACCGCTGGGGCCAGATGATCAAGCAGATCGGCTTCGAGAAACAGTAACCCACCCCGTTTGCTCCATGAAGATCCTGAAGAACCTCCTTGCCGCGGCCGCCTGCGCCGTGCTGCCCTTCGCGGCTTCCGCGCAGGCCCCCTTCCCTTCGAAGCCGGTGACCATCGTGGTGCCGAACGCGCCGGGCGGCGCCATCGACATCCTGGCGCGCCTGCTGGAGAAGAACCTCAGCGAAACCTGGAAGCAGCCGGTGATCGTGCAGTACAAGCCGGGCGCGGGCACCGTGATGGGCACCGACTTCGTCGCGAAGTCCGCGCCGGACGGACACACCATCGGCATGGTGATCACGGGCCACATGATCAACCCGAGCCTGCGCAGGAACATGCCTTTCGACACGCTCAAGGACCTGTCCGGCGTGTCGCTGCTGGCGACGTCGCCGATCGTGCTCACCGCCTCCCCCAGGCTCCCCGCGAACAACCTGCCGGAGCTGATCGCCCTGGCGAAGAAGGACAAGCTGAGCTACGCCTCGCCGGGCAGCGGCAGCTCCATGCACCTCGGGGCCGAACTGCTCAAGACCACCGCGGGCGTCGAGATCCTGCACACGCCGTACAAGGGCGCGGGCGGCGCCTATCCCGACGTGATGGCCGGCCGCGTCGACCTGCTCGTCGACCCGCTCTTCTCCTCGCTGCCGCACATCAAGTCCGGCGGCTTGAAGCCGATCGCGATCATGAGCGCCAGGCGCTCGCCCATCGCGCCGAACATCCCCACAGTCGCCGAGACCCTGCCGGGCTTCGTCGTGGAGAGCGTCTTCGGCGCGGTCGTTCCCTCCGGCACGCCCAAGGACGTGGTGCAGAGGATCAGCGCCGACATGAACAAGGTGCTGCAGTCCGCCGAAGTGAAGCAGCGCATGGCCGACATCGGCCTCACGGGCGTGGGCAACACGCCGGAGCAGTTCGATGCGTACATCCGCACCGAGATCCCGCGCTGGGCCCAGGTGGTGAAGGCCTCCGGCGCCACGGCCGACTGAGGGACGCACCATGACCGCATCGCGACTCACCCGCCGCGGCATCGTCGCCGCGCTCGCCGCCGCGCCGCTGCTGGCCTTCGCGCAGGCGCCCACCTGGCCCGACAAGCCCGTGAAGCTGATCGTGCCTTTCACGGCCGGCGGCCCGACCGACACCGTCGCCCGCATGCTCGCCACGCAACTCGAAGCGATCTGGAAGCAGCCCGTCGTGGTCGACTACAAGCCGGGCGCCGGCACCGTGCTCGGCACCTCCGTGGTCGCGAAGTCGCCCGCCGACGGCTACACGCTGGGCATGGCGATCTCCGCCCTGACGATCAACCCCAGCCTGCAGGCCAACCTGCCTTACGACACCAGGAAGGACATCGTCGGCGTCGCGCAGGTGGCGCAGGCGCACTTCGGCCTGTTCGCGCATCCCTCGCTGCCGGTGAACACCGTCCCCGAGCTGATCGCCTACGCGAAGAAGAACCCGGATGCGCTCAGCTTCGCGACGCCCGGCGCCGGCACCGGCACGCACCTGGCCGGCGAGATGCTCGCGCACATGGCGGGCATCAAGATGGTCCACGTGCCGTACAAGGGCAGCGCACCGGCGCAGCAGGACGTGATCGGCGGCCGCGTGCCGCTGCTGTTCGACATCCTGTATTCGTCGATGCCGTTCGTGAAGGACAAGCGCCTGAAGGTGATCGCGCTGTCCAGCCCGAAGCACGCCATCTCGAATCCGGAGATCCCCCTGATCGCCGACACGCTGCCGGGCTTCAGCGCGATGAGCTCCATCGGCATCATCGCCCCCGGCGGCCTGCCCCAGCCACTGCTGCAGAAGATCAGCGCCGACGTCGGCCAGGCGGTGCGCAGCGCCGAGATGGGCGCGCGCATGGCCACGCTGGGGCTGGAGCCGGTGGGCTCCACCTCCGAGCAGTACAACGCGCAGATCCGCGCGGAAATCGACAAGTGGGCGGCCATCGTGAAGACCGCGAACATCAGGATCGAGTGAGAAGGACCCCGAGATGAGCCTGCAGCTGAAACCCCTGCAACCCTTCGCCGCCGAAGCCAGCGGCATCGACCTGCGCCGGCCCCTCACGCCGGAACAGGTGAAGGAGATCGAGCACGCGATGGACACGCACGCCGTCCTCGTGTGGCGCAACCAGCCGCTGACGCAGGACGAGCAGATCGCGTTCGCCAAGGCGCTGGGCCCGCTGGACCTGGGGCTGCGCAAGCTCAAGGGCGGGCCGCACCGCTTCAAGTACGCGGAGCTCGCCGACATCTCCAACGTGAAGGTGGACGGCGAGGTGGCCGACCGCGAGCACGCGAAGATCGTCGGCAACGTGGCCAACCAGCTGTGGCACAGCGACAGCTCCTTCCAGAAGCCGCGCGCCAAGTACTCGATGCTCTCGGCGGTGACGGTTCCGGGTTTCGGCGGCGAGACCGAGTTCGCCGACCTGCGCATGGCCTACGACGCTCTTCCGGATTGGCGCAAGAAGCAGGTCGAAGGCCTGCACGCCCTGCATTACGCCCTGCACTCGCGCTTCCTGCTCGGCGACACCAACTACACCGAAGAGCAGAAGAACAGCATCCCGCCGGCGAGCTGGCCCCTGGTGCAGGTGGACCCGCGCTCCGGCCGCAGGATCCTGTTCGTCGGCGTGCATGCCTGCCAGGTCGAAGGCATGACCCTCGCGGAAGGCCGCATGCTGCTGCTGGACCTGCTGGAACACGCCACGCAGCGCGAGTTCGTGTACCAGCACCATTGGCAGGTCGGTGACCTCGTGATGTGGGACAACACGGCCACCGTGCACCGCGGCCGCTGGTTCGACTTCGCGGAGCGCCGCGAGCTGCGCCGCGCCACCACCGAAGAAGTGCCCGCCTGAAGCTCGGCTAGGATGCGGCGATGAGCGTCCCGCGCATCGCCCTCGTGCACGCCACCGCGCTCGCGGTGGAACCCATCCGCGCCGCCTTCGAGCGGCACTGGCCGCAGGCGCGGCGCATGAACCTGCTGGACGACAGCCTGTCCGTCGACCGCGCGGAAGCCGGCAAGCTGACCGACGCCCTGGTCCAGCGCTTCGTGGACCTCGCGGGCTACGCCCAGCGTGCCGGCTGCGGCGGTATCCTCTTCACCTGCTCCGCCTTCGGGCCGGCCATCGAGGCCGCGGGGCGCGCCACCGGGCTGCCGACGCTCAAGCCCAACGAAGCCATGTTCGAGCAGGCGCTCGCGACTCCGGCGCGCGGCGCGACCCGGAAGCTCGGGCTGCTGGCGACCTTCCAGGCGTCGCTGGGCTCCATGTCGCACGAGCTCGAGGCGATGGCCCGCGAACGCGGCCAGGCGATCGAACTGCGCACCGTTTTCGTCCCCGAAGCCATGGACGACCTCGCCGCCGGCCGCGCCGCCGACCACGACCGCAGGATCGCCGAGGCGGCGCGCGCGCTCGCCGACTGCGATGCCGTGATGCTCGCCCAGTTCTCCATGGCGGCCGCCGCCCCTGCGGCGCAGGCGCAACTGCCCTGCCCCGTCCTGAGCAGCCCGGATTGCGCCGTGCTCGCCCTCCTGCAGAGAATGCGGCATGCCTGAATCCCGCATCCCCGCGGCGCAAGTGCGCCGCTTCCTCGCGACCGCCTTCGAAAGCCTGGGCCTGCCGCGCGCCGATGCCGCCACCGTGGCGGAGCTGATGACCGAAGCCGAACTCCAGGGCTCCGACGGCCACGGCGTGATCCGCCTCGTGCCGTATGCGCGCCGCATCCGCGCGGGCGGGTTGAACCTCCATCCCGACATCCGCGTGGTCAAGGAGAAGGCGGCCATGGCGCTCGTCGATGGCGACAACGGCATGGGCCACCTCGTGATGAAGAAGGCCGCCGAGATCGCGATCGCCAAGGCGAAGCAGTGCGGCGTGGCCTGGGTCGGATCGCGTGTCTCCAATCACGCGGGTCCTGCCTCGCTGTATGCGCGCATGTGCCTGCGGCACGACATGGTGGGCATGTACTTCGCCGTCGGCAACGCCAACCACCTGCCGCCCTGGGGCGGGCTCGACATGCTGCTGTCGACGAACCCCATCGCCGTGGCGGTGCCCGCGGGCGAAGAGCCGCCGGTGGTCCTCGACATGGCGACCACCGTGGCCGCCTACGGCAAGGTGAAGGCCAAGGCCCAGCGCGGCGAGCAGATGCCCGTCGGCTGGATGATCGACCGCCAGGGCCAGCCCCTCACCGACCCGAAGCGCGCCGAGGAAGGCTTCCTGATGCCCATCGGCGGCTACAAGGGCTACGGCCTCGCCATGATCGTGGGCCTGCTCGCCGGCACGCTGAACGGCGCCGCCATGGGCAGCGAGGTAGTGGACTTCAACAAGGACGACACCACGATCACCAACACCGGCCAGGCGATCGTCGCCATCGACCCGGACGCCTTCGGCGAGCTCGACGCGTTCAAGGCACGCGTCGACAAGCTGGTGCGCGAACTGCGCGCGAGCGAACGCATGCCGGGCGTGGACCGCATCTGGATGCCCGGCGAACAGAGCCACGCGAAGAAGCTCGCGAACGAGCGCGAAGGCCTGGCGCTGCCGCGCGCGCTGCACGACCAGCTCGACACCTTCGCGCGCGAGATGGGCATCCCCCTGCTGCAGGACAGCTGACAACGTACAACACAGGAGACAACCAGCATGCACACCCGTCGCCTCGTCCTCGCGCTCGCCGCCGGCGCCTTCACGCTCGGCGCGCACGCGCAGTCCAACTGGCCGAACAAGCCGATCCGCATGATCGTGCCGCTGGCCGCCGGCAGCGCGGTCGACGCGGCCGCGCGCATCGTGACCGAGAAGGTGGGCCGCAACCTCGGCCAATCCATCGTGGTGGAGAACCAGCCGGGGGCGGCGGGCCTCATCGGCGCGGGCACCGTGGCAAAGGCCGCGCCGGACGGCTACACGATCGCCGGGTTCAACGACAGCATCATGACCATGGTGCCGAACCTGAATCCGAAGATGCCCTGGGACATCCTCAAGGACTTCGAACCGGTGTCGCTGGTGGCCACCGTGGAATGGGGACTGGTCGTGCCCACGGACGCGCCGGAGAAATCGGCGGCCGACCTGATCGCCAACGCGAAGCGCAGGCCGGGCGCCATCAACTACGGCTCGGGCGGCAACGGCAGCCCGCAGCACATCGCCATGGCGCTCTTCGCCTCGCAGTCCGGCCTGAACATGAAGCACGTGCCCTACAAGGGCGCGACGCAGGCGGCGATGGGCGTGGCGGGCAAGGAAGTGGACGCGGCCTTCCAGGGCATCGCGACGGTCACCTCGCTGGTGAAGGCCGGCAAGGTGCGGCTGATCGGCGTGACCACGCCGCAGCGCATGCCGCAGTTCCCGGACGTCCCGACCGTGTCCGAGTCCGGGCTGCCGGGCTTCGAGTTCAACTCGTGGTTCGCGATCATGGCGCCGGCCGGGACGCCCAGGGACATCACGCACCGCCTCGCCTCCGAAGTGCAGAAGGCGCTGGCCGATCCCGAAGTGCGCGAGAAGCTCGCCGCCCAGGGCCTCACGCCGCGCGGCAGCAGCCCCGAGGAACTGGGTTCCGCCACGCGGGCCCAGCTCGCGAAGTACGGCGCGCTGATCAAGGCCAACAACATCACGGCCGAATAGCGGCGGCGCGGCGCAAGGCGGCGCGGGCGAGCAGGCGCGTCGAATCGAGGGTGGGCAGCGGCGAATTGCCGTCGTTCAGGATCAGCGGCAGTTCGGTGCAACCGAGCACGACCGCGTCGCAGCCTTGCGCCTTCAGCCCTGCGATCACGCCGGCCAGGTACTCCACCTGCCGCGGCGACTGGATGCCGCAAACGAGTTCGTCCATGATCAGGCGGCCTGTTTCCAGGCGCTCCGCCTCGGTGGGACGCGCGAAGTCGAGGCCGTGCGCACGCAGCCGCTCCGGATAGACCTCGCTTGCCACCAGCCAGTGCGTCCCCGTGATCCCCAGCTTGCGGAAGCCGCGCCGCTGCGCCTCGCGCGCCACTTCGTCGGCGATGTGCAGCCAGGGCAGCGGCGAGCGCGGCTCCACCAGGTGGAAGGCCTGGTGGATGGTGTTGTCGGGGCACACGAGGAAATCGGCGCCGGCGCGCGCCAGCTTCTCCGCCGATGCCAGCATCAGGTCCGCCACGCCCTGCAGGTCACCCGCGTCGAGCCGCTCGACGTAGAGGTGCAGCGAAGGCGTGTGCATCGACACCTCGGGGTGCCTGTGCGCCGTGCCTTCCGTGCAGGTCGTGCGGTAGCAGAGCGCCGCGCCCTCCGCGGAGCAGCCGACGATGCCGACGTGGCCCGCCACGGCAGCCTCAGGCCGGCAGGCCGCCGCCCTCGCCCAGCACCGTCGCCTCGTAGGCATGCAGCGACGGCAGGCCGCCGGTGTGCAGGAACAGCACGTTCTCGTCCGGCTTGAATTTCCCTTCGCGCGCGAGGCCGATCAGGCCCGCCATGATCTTGCCGGTGTAGACCGGGTCGAGCGGGATGCCTTCGGTGCGCGCGAGCATCTGCACGGCTTCCACCATGCGCGCGTTCGGCACGGAGTACTTCGGCTGCCAGTAGCCGCCGATGCATTCCACGTCCTCGGGCTTCACCTTCCGATCGACGCCCAGCAGGTCCAGCACGGCCTGGGCTTCCTTGAGCACCAGCGGCTGCTGGTCCTTCAGGTCGCGGCTCACGCCGATGCCCGTGATCGGGATGCGGATGTTGTTGCCCAGGAAGCCGGCGACCAGTCCGCCATGCGTGCCGGAGCTGCCGGAGCCCACCACGAGGCGGTCGATGCGCACGCCTTCGTCGAACAGTTGCTGCTGCAGTTCCTGCGCGCAGGCCACGTAACCCAGGCCGCCGATGGCGTTGGAACCGCCGCCGGGAATGATGTACCCCTTGCGGCCTTCCTTCGCCAGCTGCTCCGCGACCTTCTGCATCTCCGCGGCCATGTTGCTGCCGCCGGGAACGACCGTGATCGCCTCGACGCCCAGCAGGCGGAACATGAAGTTGTTGCCGCTCGCCTTCTCGTCGTAGCTGTCCGGCACGCGCTCCTCGATCACGAAGCGGCACTTCAGGCCTTCCTTCACCGCGGCCGCGAGCGTGATGCGGCAATGGTTGGACTGCGGCGCGCCGCAGGTCACCAGCGTGTCGGCGCCCTGCGCGAGCGCGTCGGCGACGAGGAATTCGAGCTTGCGCGTCTTGTTGCCGCCGGGGAACAGGCCCAGCATGTCGTCGCGCTTGATCCACACGCGCGGGCCCTTGCCGCCGGGGCAGCTGGCGGCCAGCGCCCTGGTGAAGTTGGGGAGGAATTCGAGCGGGGTTACGAAGTTCGTGTAACGCCGGCGGGGGAAGCGGGAAAGGTCCATGGCGCCATCGTAGCCGCCCCGGACCGTCCTGCCATTCAGGGAGTTGCCGATGCGCGCTGGGCCAGGTTGCGGCGCGCATACGGCACCAGGCCGCCGGCCTCGATGATCTGCAGCGCGGTTGCCGAAAGCGGCGTCGCCTGCAGCACCTGCCCGGTCGTCACGTTCGTGATGCGGGCGCCGTCCAGGTCCACCTCGAGCTGCTGGCCCGTCTGCACCGCGTGCTGGATGCCGGGGCACACCAGCACCGGGAAGGCGTTGTTGATCGCGTTGCGCAGGAAGAAGCGCGCGAACGACTCCGCGATCACCAGCTTCACGCCGGCGCCGCGCAGCGCGAACACCGGGCCTTCCACCGTCTTGCCGCCACCGCCGAAGTTGACCCCGGCGACCACGATGCCGTACTCGCCGGCCAGGGCCTTCGCGGAGAAGGCGGGGTCGAGGTCGGCGAAGGCCGCCTTCGCCAGCTCCGCGTCCGAGAGCGCATTCGAGCTCTTGAAGCGCGTGGGCATGATCTCCAGCGCCTTCACGTCGTCGCCGACGCGGTAGGCGCCGGCCTGGATGGTCCTAGGCATGGGCCACCTCCTCCTGGGGCAAGGGTGCGAGCTTGCGCGGGTCGGTGATGACGCCGCACACGGCGGAGGCCGCCACGGTCTGCGGCGAGCCCAGGTACACGAAGGAATCGGGGCTGCCCATGCGGCCCTCCATGTTGCGGTTGCCGGAGCTGATCGCCACCTCGCCCGCGCCCAGCACGCCGCTGTGCTCGCCCATGCAAGGGCCGCAACCGGGCGGGAACACCAGCGCGCCCGCTTCCGACAAGGTCGCGATGTGGCCGGCCTTCAGCGCGCGCTGGTACACCTCGCGCGACGCCGGCACGACGACGAAGCGGACGCCGGGCGCAACCTGGCGTCCCCGGACGATGGCTGCCGCGGCCGCCAGGTCCTCGAAGCGGCCGTTCGTGCAGGTGCCGATGAAGGCCTCGTTGATCGCCTTGCCGGCCTGCGAGGCGACGCTGTGGATGTTGTCCAGCGCATGCGGGCAGGCGAGCAGCGGCTCGAGCGCGCCGAGGTCGACGTCGACGACCTCCTCGTACCGGCAGTCCGCGTCGCTGCAGACGGGCGTGAAAGGCCGCTGCGCGCGCGCAGCGGCGTATTCCAGCGTGACCGCGTCCGGCTCGAAGATCGCGGACTTCGCCCCCATGTCGGAGCAGTAGTTCGTGATGGTGAAGCGCGCGTCCATCGACAGCGCCTTCACGCCCGGGCCGCCGATCTCGATCGTCTTGTAGATCGCCTTGCGTTCGTAGCCGAGCACGCTCATGAGGTGCAGCGCGACGTCCTTGGTCGTGACGCCCTCGCGCAGCGTGCCGCGCAGGTTCACGCGGATCGTGGCCGGCACCACCAGCCAGATCTCGCCCAGCGCCGCGGCAACCGCGGCATCGGTCTGGCCGACGCCGATCACCACCGCGCCCATCGCGCCGCCGGTGGGCGTGTGCGATTCGTTCATGACCACCAGCTCGCCGGGGAGCACGAGGCCGCGCTCGGGCATCACCACGTGCATGATGCCGCTGCCGACGTCGAACAGGTTCTTCACCTCGAACTTCTTCGCCGCCTGGCGGATCGCCGCGTGCACGTCGGCGATCGCCACCGTCTGCGCCGGGCTCTGGTGGTCCAGCGTGAACGCCACCCGCGCCGGGTCGAACAGCTGCTCGCTGCCCAGGCTCCCGATGGTGTTGAACACCAGCTTGCCCTGCAGGTCCATGCTGGCCACCTGGTCCACCCGGCAATCGAGGAACTGGCCGGGCCGCACGGCGTCCAGGCCCGCGGCACGGGCCAGGATCTTCTCCGTGATGGTCATGCCCATCGCGTCACTCCGCGACGATGTTGGCGGCCTTGATCGTGGCGCCCCACTTGGCGGCATCCGCCTGGACCAGCGCCTCGAACTGTGCGGCCGTGCCGCTGCCGGGTTGCAGGCCCATGCCTTCGAACTTCTTGCGCAGCTCGGGATCCTTCAGCACGTCGGCGACGTCGCGCTGCAGCTTCTCCAGCACGTCCTTCGGCAGGCCAGCGGGGCCCACGAGGCCGAACCAGTTGCTGAAGTTGTACGAGGGCAGGCCCGCTTCGGCCATCGTCGGCACGTCCGGCAGCAGCGCGGAACGCTTCTGCCCCAGCACGGCCAGCGGCTTGAGCTTGCCGGCCTTGATGTGCGGCATGACTTGCGAAGCGGCGTCGAAATCGAGCTGCGTCTGGCCGGAGAGGACGGCGTTCACGGCGTCGGCCGTGCCCTTGTACGGCACCAGCGTCAGGTTGACGCCCGCCGCGTTCTCGAACAGCGCCGCGGCCAGGTGCGGCGCGCCGCCGTTGCCGGAAGTCGCGCTCGTGATGGTGTCCGGCTTCGCCTTCGCGGCAGCGACCAGCTCCTTCACGTTCTGGAAGGGCGCGTTCGGCTGCGTGACCAGCACGAAGTCCACGGCGGCGGTCTGCGCGATCGGCGAGAAGTCCTTCACCGGGTCGAACTTCATGTTCCTGTACAGGTGCTGGTTGACCGTGAGGTTGCCCGCGGTCGCCATCAGCAGCGTGTAGCCGTCGGCGGGAGACTTCGCGACGAACTCGGAGCCGAGCAGGCCGGCGGCGCCCGGCTTGTTCTCGACGACGACCTGCTGCCCCCACTTGTCGGTCAGCTTCTGGCCGATGAGGCGGGCGACGACGTCGGTCGGGCCGCCCGCGGTGAAGGCCACCACGATCTTCACGGGCTTGTTCGGGAACGCGCCTTGCGCGAACGCGGCGGAGCCGAGCGAGGCGGCGGCGACGAAGGCGAAAGCGGCTTTCGCCAGGGTGCGGCGGGGGAACTGCATGGGAAGTCTCCTGTTGTGAATTCAGCGGGTGAGCGCGGCCACGGCCTTGGCCTTGGCGGTGCAGGCGCCCATGAGGAAGGACAGGTCGGTGCCCGTGGAAACGAAGCGCGCGCCCATGCGCACGAACTTCTCCACCAGGTCGGGACGCGAGGCGAGGCCGCCGATGCCCACGTGCTTGCCGTGCTTGCGGCAGGCCGCGATGGTGCGCTCGTAGGCGGCACACACGCGCGGGTCGTCGTACTGGCCCGGGATGCCCCATTCGGCCGTCAGGTCGTTGGTGCCGACCAGCAGCATGTCGACGCCTTCCACGGCGGCGATCTCCTCCACGCGGTACAGCGCCTCGACCGCTTCCATCATGAGGATCACCATGGTCTGCCGGTTCAGCGCCAGGTTGGCCTGCTCCGTCGGGAAGCTGCGGTACTGCAGGTGCGGCAGGCCGCCGTTGGCGGAGCGGTCGCCCTGCGGCGCGAAGCGCGCGTAGCGCACCACTTCGGCCGCCTGCTCCGCCGAGCGCACGTGCGGCGCGATCACGCCGACGGCGCCGCCATCGAGCACGCGCGAGATGTACTCGGGGGTGTTGGCCGGCACGCGCACGAAGGCGGGGATGCCGATCTCCAGCGCCGCCATGCAGATCTGCGACGTGGTCTCCAGCGAGAAGGAGCAGTGCTCCATGTCGATGTAGAAGGTGTCGAAGCCGGCGCTCTTCGCGATGCGGGCGATCTCCACGCCGCGCACGAGGCGCACCATCATCGAGGCCACGACTTCGTCGCGGGCCAGCTTCTCCTTCACGCTATTGCGGAGGATCTCGTCCAGGGAGGGGGTCATGCGGACGCGGCGGGGCCGCGGTGAGGGATCGGAAAGATTCTCACATTGTAGGAGACTTTTCCGCCGCGTCAAGCGCGGCCCTCGCTAGCCGAGCGCGCGGGCGGGCAGGTCCACCACGTTGGAACTCTCGGCGATGCCGGCCGAAATGGCGGCAGCCGCCTTCATCACGGCGGGTGCGAGCGCCTTGAATTCGGCGAGCCGCTCCGACTTCGTGGACGTCGCGAGCGCGATGCTCCCCAGCACCTCGCCGTCCTTGTTGAACAGCGGCGCCGCCAGGCCCGCGATGCCCGCGCGGTACTCGCCGGCGGAGAAGGCGTAGCCCTGCTGGCGGATCTCCGCGAGCTTCGCCCGCAGCGTGTCCCAGTCGTGGCCGAGGCGCGCGGCGGCGATGCTGTCCTTCTGCTTGCCGAACACGCTGCGCAGCTGGTGCGGCGGCAGGTGGGCGAGGATGATGTTGGCCGTGGCACCGGCCACCAGCGGCCGCTGCTGGCCGCGCCCGAAGAGCCCGGCCGGCGCGTCCTCGGTCGCCACCTGCTGCACGCACATGACGGAATCGCTGTAAAGCACCGACAGCAGCGCGCTGAAGCCCGTGCGTTTCGACAGCGCGGCCACCACGGGGCTGCCGATGCTGTAGACGGGATCGGAGAGGCGCGAGATGCGGTCCAGCGCCAGCACGCGCGGACCGACGACATAGGAGCCGCTGCCGACGCGCGCCAGCAGGCCCGCCTGGTGCAAGGACTTCAGGTAGCGGTAGCAGGTGGACAAGGGCAGCTCGAAACGCGCGGCCAGCTCCTCCGCGGACCATACCGGGGCGTCGACGCTGAACGCGTCGAGGAAGGCCAACATCTTGTCCTGGCTGCTCATGGGGGGCGATTGTCCGCGATGCGTGCCGCCCCGCGCCGCCGGGGGCCCACGCGTTCAGCCGCGGAACCAGTCGGAGAAGATCCGCGCGAACAGCGAAGGCTGCTCCAGGTTCATCGAATGCCCGATCGAGGGGAACAGCTCCAGCCGCGCCTTCGGCAGCTTCTGCACCATCACGTCCATGTGCTCGCGCGGGATCCACCAGTCCATCGCCCCGTACAGCACCAGGTGTTCCTGCAGCATCTTCGGCATCTTCTCCGCCAGCGCGCCCGACGCCCACTCCAGGGCCAGGTTGTGCGGCGTGCCGAACCAGACGCCATCGGAGAGCAGCCGTGTCTTTTCCACCAGCAGCCGGAACACGGCGCGCTGCGCGGCGGACGCGGTCCCCGCGAACTGCGGCACCTGGCCGGCCGCCAGCGTCTCCGGGCGGAACAGCGTCGGCGCCGCGCTCGCCAGCCCCGCGAAGCAGACGTCCTTGTCGTTCTTCATCGCGGTCAGCACGTCGACCTGCCCCGGCGCGAGTTGCAGCCCCAGCGGCGTGACCGGATCCAGCAGCAGCACCTTGCCGAAGCGATCCGGCGCCATCGCCAGCATGTGCGACGCGATGATCCCGCCCGTGGAGTGGCCGTACAGGTGGCACTTGCGGATGCCGAGCGCGTCCAGCAGCGCCAGGTGGTCGCGCGCGTGCACCGCCATGGAGTAGTTGGAATGGTCCGCTGCCGGCGCCGGCTTGTCCGAGTCGCCGCAGCCGCGCCACTCCGCCGCGATCACGCGCAGGCCGGGCGGCAGCAGCGGGAGCACCAGGTCGAGCCAGTTCGCGCAGCCCAGGTTGCCGTGCACGGCGAGGACGACGTTGTCGCCGCTGCCGTGCTCGACGCAGCTCATGGTGACGGTGTCGGTAGCGATGCGGGCCATGGAGGACTCCAGGGGGAGGGAACGGTGGGTGGAAGGCTGGCCGCCTCGGGCGCGGCCAGCCAGTCCAGGAACCCGGTCATCACGCCGTCGACGAGCACCTGGTCGGCTTCGATCCGCGCCTCGCGCTCGGCGACCGGCACGTCGCCGGCGAGCACCTTGAGCAGGCGGATCTGCGTCTGCAGCATCCGGCCGTTCTCCTGCTCGATGCGCGCGAGCGCCATGGCGAACGGCTGCAGCGGGTCCGCGTCCTCCGGCACGATGGGCGCGAGCCGGATGCGCGCGAACTGCGCATGTCCGAGCGACAGGCCCGCGTAGGTCGCGGCGGGGTTGAACAAGGGCCCGGGAGGCTGCATCACCCGGCTCCAGGCCGCGGTGAGAGGTGCCGCCACCTGCCACGCCGTGCCGACGGCCAGCGGAGCGGACCAGTGCGTGGTGCGCGCGAGCAGCGTGATCGCCTCCAGCTCGCGGGACGCCTGCGAGATCACGAACTGCTGCGCGAGCCCGAGCGCGGGCGCCCACTGCATCGCCGCGTGGAACGCCAGGTTGCCGGTCTTGGCGGCCGAGAGCAGCACGGCGATCTTCGTCTGCAGCACAGACGTGAAGCCGCGCTCCGCGATGCGCTCGCGGGCCCGGTCGTAGAGTTCGGGGGCGATCATGGCTTCGCCGCCGCCCTGGCCGCTGCAGTGCGGCGCGATTGCGATCTTGCGGGCGCGCGCACGACGGTGCGCACCGGCGGCGGTTCCGGCGGCGCGACCTGGATGGCCCGGCGCCAGTCGCCCAGGATGGGGAGCCACTGCGCGTGCGCGGCGGGATTCTCCGCCGCAGCCCACACGCTCTGGTCGCCGACCCAGTCGCCGTCGCGCACCTGGCCGAGGAAGAAGCCGATCTGGCGCATGGTCACGGCCGGCATCTCCAGCGTGAACGCGTGGTAGGCGCGCTGCACGATCACCAGCCGCGAGTTGGCGACGTGGCTGCGGATCAGGTCGTGGCACTCGCGCGGCGTGAAGAAGTCGAACTCGCCGTTCATGACGAGCGTGGGCACGGCGATGCGGTGCAGGTGCGGCGTGAGCGGGCGGAACGCGACGAAGGACTCCATCAGGTTCTGCATCGCGTAGCCGTCGTTGCCGATGTAGCCCGAGCGCTTCATCGCCGGGATGCGCTCGCGGTTCGCCGCGATCCAGGCGGAGCTCATGTTCATGGGGTACAGCATGCTTTGCATGTACGGGAAACCGGCTTCGATCAGCCCTTGGAGCATCACGGTGCCGAGGAACTCCAGCTGCGGCGTGAGTTCCGCGAAGGTGCTCATGGCCACGAGGCTCTCCAGGCGCTCCCCGTGGCGGATGGCGAAGTCCAGCGCGATCACGCCGCCGAAGGAGATGCCGGCGAGGTGCGTCTTCGCGATGCCCAGCGTGTCCAGCAGCCGCGCCAGCAGGTCGGCATGCGCCGCGAAGGGAATGTCGACCACCGGCTTGGACGAGCGCCCCTGCCCCAGCATGTCGTAGGCCAGCACCCGCCAGCCCCGCGGCACGAAGTAGTCCGCGTAGGCCGTCCAGAGGTTCGCGTTCTGCGTGAGGCCGTTCAGGAAGGTGATGACCGGGCGCCCCCGGGCGCCGGCGAGTTCGTAGTTCACCTGCACTGCGTCGAGGCGGACGCTGGCCATGGGTCCTTCCCGGTTCGGTGGCGATCGGTGCGGCGATGTTGCGCCCGATCGCGGGACCGGCGCAGATGGCCCTTGGTCCAACTTGCCGGGGAGCGGCCGCCGGGAGCACTCTGGCCGCCCCGCCTCGACGAGTGAGGTGCCCCGTGAGCCCCCTTCTCCTCCCCCTCTCCTTCGCTGCACGCTGGCTGGCGCCACTGCTCGCCGTGCTCTGGTTCGCCGCCAGCGCCCAGGCCCAGCAACCGCTGACGCCACGCTCCGTGGTCGCCGACCTGGACCGCCTGAAGCAGACCTACGAAGTCCGCAACTTCCGCATCGGCGGCAAGTACGACCTGGCCGATGGGAAGGCCTGGGAGAACGGCGCGCCGGGCGGCACGACCCTGGAATCCCTGGGCGCGGCGCCGGCGCGCACGGCGTACATGGCGCTCGGCACGCCGAAGCGCAACGCCCAGGGCGAGATCGTCAACGCCATCGTCATCAACTCCTACTACTCCGGCGACGCGACCGCCATGTACAACAACTGGGTCGCGGGCCAGGCGGGCAACGGCTTCTCGGGCGGGGCGCTGGTGGGTCCCGGGCTGCTCTTCGATACCAACAGGTTCTACGTGGTCTTCGTCGATGCGCTGGGCCTGTGGGGCGCGTCCAAGCCTTCGGACGGGCTGGGGCGCAAGTTCCCGGTCTACAGCTATTACGACGTCGTGCAGCTCAACTACAGGCTGCTGCGCGATCACCTGAAGGTCGCCAAGGTGGTGCTCTCCACCGGTGCCTCCATGGGCGCCACCCAGGCCTACTACTGGGGCCTCATGCACCCGGAGATGGTCGCGGCCGTGATGCCGATCGGCGGGGCGACCGCCACCGACGGTGAAGGCCCGGTGGCCGCATGGACCTTCCAGCTCGCCAAGGCGGCGCTCGAGTCGGATCCGGTCTGGGTCGCCACGAACGGCGACTACTACAGGCTGCCGAAGGAGCAGCACCCCAACAAGGGCGTCGAGTTCCACTGGTCGATGCTGTCCATCACGGGCTACGACCTGAACTACCGCCAGAGCCTGGGCTGGGATGCGGTGTCGAAGGAAGTCTTCTCCTGGGAGGCCGACCCGCGCATGGGCGCGAACGCCGGGTCCAACCTGAAGAACCTCGCGAAGGTCTTCGACGGCGTGGACCTCTGGTACCGCGACACGGTCGGCGAGATCCACAACATCAACGCGCTGCTGCCGCAGATGAAGGCGCGCACGCTGGTCGTGCACGTCGACAACGACCAGTGGCTGATCTCGGACAAGGCCCGCGCCGCGGCACAGGCCATCCCCGGCGGGCAGTACGTGGGCCTGAGCGACCCGACCGCGCACTACGCGGTGTTCAAGGCACCCAATGTGCTGCGGACCAACCCCATCTTCGACAGCTACCTGCACGACGTGGGCATCCTCGCCGACCGGGACATCGTGTGCGAGGCCACGAACTACCGCACGCCGAAGGTGAACATGCAGGCCGACAAGGCCCGCTCGTTCTGGAAGCAGGAGATGGTGTCGCCCTTCCCCGTGAAGTACGCGCAGGTGCAGGACAGGCGCGGCGTGCAATGGGAACTGGGCTACATGGACGAATACTGCGGCAAGTCGGCGAACCCGCCGGTGCTGGTCGTCGTGCACGGCAAGGGCGCGTTCGGCGCGCACTATGGCTACCTGATCAAGTACGCGGTGGAACGCGGCTACCGCGTGATCGCGCCCGACATGCCGCAGTGGGGCACGTCCGGCCCCGGCAACCTGGACAAGCCGATGACGCGCACGCTCACGGACGTCCGCGACGCGTTCCATGCGCTCGTCGTGGACAAGCTGGGCGTGAAGAAGGCCTGGTACCACGGCCACTCCCTGGGCGGGCAGACGGTGATCGGCTACGCGCTGCGCTATCCGGAAGCGGTGCAAGGGCTGGTGCTCGAGGCGCCGGCGGGCCTGGAGGAGTACTCCCGCACCTTCCGCATGGGCGACCAGGACCTGCCGATCTGCGACAAGTCCATCGCCTACGACCTGAAGGCCTGGCACGCGGCCTACGACCCCATGGGCCTCGTCGAAGGCGAACGGAAGCGCAGCCCGCAGGGCGTGCGCGACTTCTTCTACTTCAAGAAGCGCGACCCGGCGGGCAACGCGGTGCCCACCAGCACCGGCTACTTCTTCAACGACACCGAGTACGCGCGGCTGCACACAGACCAGCGCGTCGCGATGATCGCGGGCAACCCGCGCGAATTCGAGCAGTGGTCGTTCATGTTCATCTACGACCTGTACTCGATCTGCTCCGAGCTGGTCAGGGACGACCCGGCCTCCATCTACAAGCAGCTCACGAAGCTGAAGATGCCCGTGTTCCTCGCCTTCGGCGCGCAGGAACCCTTCATCCCCGGCACCGCGCTCAATGGCCTCACGGACCTGTCGAAGAGCATCATCGTGCCCTTCAAGCAGCGCATGACCGCCGCCGGCAACCCGCCGGTGATCAAGGTGTATCCCGGCGTGGGCCACTTCATCCACACGGACGTGCCCTACGAATACGCGCGCGACACGGTCGACTTCATGAAGACCGGCCGCGTCGACGCGGCCACGCCCTCCGTGACGTCCGCCCTGGTGAACGGCAGCGTGCCCGCCGCGGCCGCGCCGGCCGCCGCCTCCGACAAGCCCTCCGGCCTCGCCAAGTGAGCTGCGCCATGAACACGACCTTCCGCACGACCGTCCTGGCCGCGGCGCTCGCGGCCGCCGGCTTCTGCGCGCACGCGCAGGCCTTCGACACCAGCAGGATGCACCGCATCACGCCGCCCTCGTCGATCATGGCGCAGGACGCGAAGAAGGAGTACTACACGATCCCGAACTTCCGCATCGGCGGCAAGTACGACCTCGACGCGGACCCGGCAACGTGGCGCAACGGCGCCCCCGGCGGCACCACGCTGGAGTCGCTCGGGGCCCCGCCGCTGAAGGTCGGCTACATCGCCGTCGGCACGCCGCGGCGCAACGCGCAGGGCGAGATCACCAACGCGCTGATCATCAGCACCTTCTATTCGGGCGATTCGACCTGGATGTACAACACCTGGTACGAAGGCCAGCCCGCCAATGCGTTCTCCGGCGGGCCCATCGTCGGCCCGGGGCGCACGATCGACACGGACCGCTTCTACGTCGTCTTCCTCGACGCGCTGGGGCTGTGGGGCGAAGCCAAGCCCTCCGCGGGGCTGGGACGCAGGTTCCCGCAATACAGCTACTTCGACATGGTGCAGGCCAACTACCAGCTGCTGCGCGACCACCTCCAGGTGGCGCAGGTGGAAGTGGCGACCGGCGTGTCCATGGGCGCGACCCAGAGCTGGGTGTGGGGCGTGATGTATTCGCCCAGCGGCTTCGTGAAGGCGATCATGCCGATCGGGGGGACGACCGCCTCGGACGGCGACGATCCGGTGGGCCAGTGGACCTTCCGCCTCGGCCAGGCCGCCATCGAATCCGATCCCGTGTGGCGCAAGACCGGCGGCAACTACTACGACCTGCCCGAGGAGCAGCATCCGAAGAAGGGGCTGGAATTCATGTGGTCGGCGCTGCAGCTCACGGGCTACACCTTCCCCGTGCGCTCCGCGACGCCCTGGGGCACGCTGCAGAAGGAGGTCTTCTACTGGCAGCCGAAGGGCGACGAGGGGCAGACCTACATCAACCGCGTGAAGAACGAGGACCCGGTCGACTACTGGTACCGCAACAACGCCGGCTTCTCGTACAACATCAACAAGGACCTGAAGCGCATCAAGGCGCGCACGCTGGTCGTGCACGTCGACACCGACATGTGGCTGATGGTGGAGAACGCGCGCAAGGCGAGCGAACAGGTGCCCGGGGCCTACTTCGCCCACTTCGCCGATCCCGGCGCGCATTACGGCGTGTTCAAGGCGCCCAACATCATCCGGCCGACCATCCAGGGCTTCATCGAGGACCGCTTCACGACGACCCTGCCCGGCATCGACGGGGCGGGCGGCGGGGGTGGCGGCAAGGCGGCCGCCGCGGCGGACGCGAAGCCCGCCGGCCTCGCCAAGTAGCCTCAGCCGGGCTGCACGGGCAGCCCGGCCGCGACCCACGCGCCATAGCCACCCGCCAGCACCCGCACCGGCAGCCCGCGCTTGCGCAGCCGCGCGGCAAGGCGCGCGGCGCTCACGTCGTTGGGGCAGTCGCAGTACGTCACCAGGTGCACGTCGGCCGGCAGTCGCACGAGCTCCTCCACCAGCTCGTGGTCCGACCGGGCCAGGACGGCCCCCGGGATGCGTGCATCGCCGGGCATCGCGCCACGCACGTCGAGCAGCAGCAAGGGGTCGCCGCGGTCCATGTGGTCGGCGAGCTCGTGCGGCTGGATGCGCGGCGCCTTCAGGGCCGCGAACGTGATCAGGGCGCGGCGCAGCACCAGCCAGCCCACGTAAGCCGCGATGGCGAGCAGAAGGACGGGCAAGGCCCGGCTGCCCAGCTCCTGCAGCGCCGCCACGGCTTGCGCCACCTGCTCGCGCAGGACCACGCCCGCGGCCAGGGCGCTGCCGGTCCACAGCACGGTGCCGGCAAGGTTCAGCACCAGGAAGCTGCCGGTGCGCATGCCCAGCGCGCCGGCGAGCGGCGGCGCCAGCGGGCCGATGCCGGGGATGAAGCGCGCTGCGACGACGGTCACGGCGGCGCGATGGGCAAAGGCGAGTTCGCTCTTGCGGATGCAGCTGTCGGGCGAGATCGAGATGCGGCACACCAGCGCGAGGATGCCGCGGCCGAAACGGCGGCCGGCCGCGAACCAGACACCGTCCGCAACGACGGAGGCCAGCGTGGCGAGCGCCAGGATGGCGAAGGCGAACGCGCCGTCGTCGGCGCCGCGCGCGCCGGCGAGCAGCAGGAAGGGCAGCACCGGGACGGGCACGCCCATGCGCTTGGCGAAGACGACCAGGAAGGTGACGAGCTCCCCGTGCGCCTGGTAGAGACGGGTGAGGTCGTCGATGTTCATGCGCGCTCCGCCGCGAATGATCGCGCGGCGCGGGCACGGACGCATCCGGGTTGCGGGCGACCGCAAGGACGAAGGGGTCGCACCTTGCGATGCGACCCCTTGCGAAACCTCTGGCGGAGTGGACGGGACTCGAACCCGCGACCCCCGGCGTGACAGGCCGGTATTCTAACCAACTGAACTACCACTCCGCGTGGGGCTGCGTCGTGCCCGCCTGCGCGGGCCAAGTGCAGCCAAACTTGGCGACCCTACGGGGATTCGAACCCCGGTACTCACCGTGAAAGGGTGATGTCCTAGGCCTCTAGACGATAGGGTCGTAACCTAAGAACTCCGGACACTTTGGTGGAGGTAAGCGGGATCGAACCGCTGACCTCTTGCATGCCATGCAAGCGCTCTCCCAGCTGAGCTATACCCCCGTGGTGTGTCGCCACTCAAAGAAAACGGGCCTTTGCGGGCCCGCTTCCTGGGAATCCATCTGGCGGAGTGGACGGGACTCGAACCCGCGACCCCCGGCGTGACAGGCCGGTATTCTAACCAACTGAACTACCACTCCGCGTGGAGCTGCGTCGTGCCTGCTTCGCAGCAGGCCAAGTGCAGCCAAACTTGGCGACCCTACGGGGATTCGAACCCCGGTACTCACCGTGAAAGGGTGATGTCCTAGGCCTCTAGACGATAGGGTCAAAACCTGGACTGATTTCCATCGACATCTGCTTGGTGGAGGTAAGCGGGATCGAACCGCTGACCTCTTGCATGCCATGCAAGCGCTCTCCCAGCTGAGCTATACCCCCTGCAGGTGTCGAGCCCGCAATTCTACACTGAAATTTCAGGCGCTCTGCAGGCGTGCCAGCACGGTCTCGCGCAGTGACAGCGCCAAGACAGCATCGAGCGACGGCGTCTGCGCCGTTCCGAGCACCAGCACCCGCACCGGCATGGCCAGCTGCGGCATCTTGAGTCCCGTCGCGCGCAGCGTCTCCTTGACCGCCTCGGCGATGTCCTCCTTCGTCCACGGGCAGCCTTCCAGCATCTTCGCGAGCATGGAGATCGCCGGGCGCACGCCCTCGTGGATGTGCTTCGCCACTTCGTCGGGGTTCGGCGTGATGTCGGCGTAGAAGCGCTGCACCCAGTCGGCCAGCGCGAGCGTGGTGTCGCAGCGGTCCTTGAACAGGCCGCAGATGGCGGCCAGGCGCCTGTCGGGCGTGATGCCGCGCTGCTTCAGCAGCCGCTCGACGATCACCGCGAGGTTCTCGTCAGCCATCGCCTTGAGGTGCTGCCCGTTCACCCAGCGCAGCTTGGCCTCGTCGAACTGCGCCGCGCTGCGGCCGAGGTGGTCGAGGTCGAACCACTGCAGGAACTGCTCGCGGCTGAAGATCTCGTCGTCGCCGTGCGACCAGCCGAGGCGCGCGAGGTAGTTCACCATCGCATCCGGCAGGAAGCCTTCGTCGCGGTACCACGTGACCGGCTTGGCGCCGCGGCGCTTGGACATCTTCTCGCCATCGGCATTGAGCACCGTCGGCAGGTGCGCGAACACCGGCGGCTCGTAGCCGAGTGCGCGGAAGATGTTGATCTGGCGCGGCGTGTTGTTCACGTGGTCGTCGCCGCGGATCACGTGCGTGATCTGCATGTCGATGTCGTCGACGACGACGCAGAAGTTGTACGTGGGCGTGCCGTCGGGGCGCGCGATCACCAGGTCGTCGAGTTCGGCGTTGGCGATCTCGATGCGGCCCTTGACCTTGTCGTCCCACGCGACGACGCCGTCCAGCGGATTGCGGAAGCGCCACACCGGCTGCACGCCTTCCGGGACCGCCGGCAGCGTCTTGCCCGGCTCGGGCCGCCAGGTGCCGTCGTAGCGCGGCTTTTCCTTGTTGGCCATCTGCCGCTCGCGCAGCGCGTCGAGCGCCTCGACGCTCATGTAGCAGGGATAGACCTGGCCGCGGGCCTTCATCTCCTCCAGCACCTCGCGGTACCGGTCCATGCGCTGCATCTGGTAGAAGGGACCTTCGTCGTGCGACAGGCCCAGCCACTGCATGCCTTCGAGGATGACGTCCACGGCCTCCTGCGAGGAGCGCTCCGTGTCGGTGTCCTCGATGCGCAGGATGAAGGTGCCGCCCTGCGAGCGCGCGAAGGCCCACGGGTACAGCGCCGAACGGATGTTGCCGAGATGGATGAAGCCCGTCGGCGACGGGGCGAATCGGGTTCTGACTTTCACAGTTTGCTCAGGCCTCGCTCGAGGTCCGCCTGGATGTCGGACGGATGTTCCAGGCCGACGGCCAGCCGGATCAGGCCCTGGCCGATGCCGGCCGCCTGCCGCTGTTCTTCCGTCAGCCGCCCATGCGAGGTGGTGGCGGGGTGCGTGATGATGCTCTTCGTGTCGCCGAGGTTGGTGGCGATGCTCATGACTTCCGAGCTGTCGATCACCGTGAAGGCGTTGCGGCGCAGCGTGGCCGGGTCGCCGCCCTTCACGTCGAAGGACACGACGGCGCCGCCGAGGCCGGACTGCTGCTTCATGGCGAGCGCATGCTGCGGATGCGACTCCAGGCCGGGGTAGTAGACGCGCCCGACCTTCGGGTGCGATTCCAGGAAGCGCGCGATCTGCAACGCATTGGCGCACTGCGCCTGCATGCGGATGCCCAGCGTCTCCAGGCCCTTGAGCACCACCCAGGCGTTGAACGGCGCCAGCGTCATGCCGGCCGTGCGCACGATGGGCGCGAAGGTGTCGACGATCCACTTCGAAGGACCGCAGATCGCGCCGGCCATCACGCGGCCCTGCCCGTCGAGGTACTTGGTGCCGGAGTGGATGATGAAGTCCGCGCCGGACTCCACCGGGCGCTGCAGCGCCGGCGAGCAGAAGCAGTTGTCGACGGCCAGCAGCGCGCCGGCCGTGTGGGCGATGTCGGCGAGCGCGGCGATGTCGCACACGTCCGTGAGCGGGTTGGTCGGCGTCTCGGCGAACAGCAGCTTCGTGTTCGGCTTCACCGCGGCCTTCCATTCCTTCAGGTCGACCTGCGACACGAAGGTGGATTCGACGCCGAACTTGCCGAATTCCTTGGCGAACAGGTTCAGCGTGGAGCCGAACACCGAGCGCGAGCAGATCACGTGGTCGCCGGCGCGCAGCACGCCCATGCCGAGCAGCAGGATCGCGGCCATGCCGGTCGAGGTGGCGATCGCGGCTTCGGTGCCTTCCATCGCCGCGAGGCGCAGCTCGAACGAGGTCACCGTCGGGTTCGACGTGCGGCCGTAGGTGTAGCCTTCCTGCGGGTTGGCGAAGCGGTGCGCCATCGTCTCCGAGTCCGGCTGCACGAAGCCGCTCGTGAGGTACAGCGCCTCGGAGTTCTCGCCCCACTGGCTGGCGGGCAGGCCCGTGCGCACGGCGAGCGTGTCGCGGTGCAGTCCTTCGGGCAGAGGTTTCTTGTTCACGTTAGCTTTCCATTGCGCAAAGCGCTCGTCGTCCAGCAGCCTACCCCAGAGCCGCCGCGGAACCGGCTTTGCCGGGCCGCTGGGGGCGCCCCCTTGAGGGGGAAGCGCCGGAGGCGCTTCGGGGGTGGGACATTTCTAGGCTTCCTGGGGATTCGGGATGGCGAGGCGCGTGGTGTTCTCTTCCAGCGGGTCTTCCTGGCCGATGCGGGCCTCGTTGATCCTGGAGATGTCCTCCGCGTTGATGTCGCCGGTGACGTAGACGCCGTCGAAGCAGGACGCGTCGAAGCCGTTCAGCTGCGGGTTCAGCTTGCCGATGGCGTTCTTCATGCCTTCGACGTCCTGGTAGATGAGCGCGTCGCAGCCGATGATCTCGCGGATTTCCTCGACCGTGCGGTTGTGCGCCACCAGCTCCGAGGACGTGGGCATGTCGATGCCGTACACGTTGGGGAAGCGCACCGGCGGGGCGGCGCTGGCGAGGTAGACCTTGCGCGCGCCGGCGTCGCGGGCCATCTGCACGATCTCGCGCGAGGTGGTGCCGCGCACGATGGAGTCGTCCACCAGCAGCACGTTGCGGCCCTTGAACTCGCTCTGGATCACGTTGAGCTTCTGCCGCACGCTCTTCTTGCGCACCGCCTGCCCCGGCATGATGAAGGTGCGGCCCACGTAGCGGTTCTTCACGAAGCCTTCGCGGTACGGCAGCCCCAGCAGCTGCGCGAGCTGCATCGCGCTCGGGCGGCTGGATTCCGGGATCGGGATCACCACGTCGATCTCGCTGGGCGGCACGGTGGAGATCACGCGCTTGGCCAGCGTCTCGCCGAGGTTCAGGCGCGCCTGGTAGACGGAGATGCCGTCCAGCACGGAGTCGGGACGCGCGAGGTAGACGAACTCGAAGATGCAGGGCGACAGCTGCGGATGTTCCGCGCACTGGCGCGTGTGCACGTTGCCCTTCATGTCCACGAAGATGGCTTCGCCCGGCGCGATGTTGCGCTCGAACACGTGGCCGGTGCCTTCCAGCGTCACCGACTCGCTCGCGACCATCACCGTGCCGTCCGGCGAGCGGCCGAAGCACAGGGGCCGGATGCCGTAGGGATCGCGGAACGCCAGCAGGCCATGGCCGGCGATCAGCGCCACCACGGCATAGGAGCCGCGGATGCGCCGGTGCACGTTGCCGACGGCGGAGAACACGTCCTGCGGCGTCAGCGGCAGGCCGCGCGTGGTGCGCTCCAGTTCATGCGCGAACACGTTCACGAGCACCTCGGTGTCGCTCTCCGTGTTGATGTGGCGGTGGTCGGCGCTGAACAGCTCCGCCTTCAGCGCCTGCGCGTTGGTCAGGTTGCCGTTGTGCGCCAGCGTGATGCCGAAGGGCGCGTTCACGTAGAAGGGCTGTGCCTCTTCCTCGCTGTACGCGTTGCCCGCCGTCGGGTAGCGCACCTGGCCGAGGCCCGCGGTGCCGGGCAGCGCGCGCATGTTGCGGGTGCGGAACACGTCGCGCACCATGCCCTTGGCCTTGTGCATGAAGACCTTGCGGCCCTGCAGGGTCACGATGCCCGCGGCATCCTGCCCGCGGTGCTGCAGCAGCAGCAGCGCGTCGTAGATCAGCTGGTTGACCGGGCCATGGCTGACGACCCCCACGATTCCGCACATAAGTCTTTCCTTCAGGCCGGGAGGTAGGACCCGAAACGCTCGGGCACCACCGGCTTCAAACCCCGCAAGGCCGCCGTCGCGACGCCGGCCGTCTTCGATTCCGTCCACCACGCGCCGTCCGTGAGGCCCGCGAGGTGCACCACCACCGCCAGCGCCAGCACGGCGACGATGCCGCGCACCACGCCGAACATCCCGCCCAGCACCCGGTCCACCGGCCGCAGGCCCACCGCGGCCACCAGCTTGCTGGTGAGCCAGGCCAGCAGCCCGCCGGCGAACAGGGCCGCGATGAACACCACCACGAATCCCGCAGCGTACTGGATCGACTCGCCCGCGCGGCTCAGCGGCATCATCGCGGCCGCCCGCGGCGCCAGCCACTGGGCCAGCACGAAGGCCGCGATCCAGTTCAGCACCGACAGCACCTCGTACACGAGGCCGCGCCATAGGCCCAGCAGCACCGAGGCTGCGAGCAGGGCCACCACCACCCAGTCGAGAACCGCCACTTACAGAGTGAGGATGGCGGCCGGCAAATCCAGCCCCTTGATCTTCTCGGCGGCCTTGTCGGCCTCGGCCCTGGACGCGAACGGCCCCGCGCGCACGCGGATCCTCGTGCCGTTCTTCGTCTCGGCGACGTTCGTGTAGTTCTTGAGGCCGGCGCGCTCCAGCTTCTGCTGGGCCTCGCGGGCCTTGCCCTTCTCGGCGAAGGCACCGACCTGGACGACGTAGCGCGTCCCCGAGGCGTCGTCGGCGGTGGACACCGGCTTGCCTTCCAGCAGCGCGCGGGCCTTGGCCGCTTCGGCCACCCTGGCTTCGGCCTTGGGATCCGGCTTCGGTTCCGCCTTCTTCTCCGCCGGCTCCGCCTTGGCGACTTTTTCCGCGGGCGCGGGCTTCGCTTCCGTCTTCTGCGCCGGCACGCCCGCTTCCTCGCGGGTTTCGGTGATCACGGGCGTGGACGCAGCCGCGGCCACGGAAGCCGCCGGCGCGGACGCCGCCGGGGCCGCGGAGACCTTGCCGCTCGCGACCGGCTGCTGCGGCAGCGGCGGCAAGGGCTTCGCCTTGTTGCGGTCCGGGATCTCGATGGGAATGTCGACCGCGACGGGGCGCGGCTGGGTGTCGAAGAGCAGCGGGAAGCCGATCACGCCGGCGAGCACCAGCACCACGGCACCGATCAGGCGATGCCGCGCGCGGCGGCGCATCACCTCGATGCTTTCGGCGGGGGAGGCCGCGGCCACCGGCTCGTCGACCTTTTTCTTGCGCGACTTGAACAAGGCCATGGTGAGGGTCAGCCGAGGTGCTTGGCGGCCAGGCGGGGAATGCCCTTCTCCAGCACGCCGCCCACGGTGTAGAACGATCCGAACACGAGGATTCTATCAGCGGGCTCTGCAGCAGCCACCGCGCTGTCCAGGGCGTCCCGCGGGCCGGTGTGGGTGCTCACGGGCACGTCGCGCTTGCCGGGCACGGCCTGCCAGCGCTCGGCGAGTTGCTGCGCCGGAGCCGCGCGCGGCGTGGGCAGGTCCGTGAAATACCAGCGGTCCACCAGCGGCCCGATCCTTTCGAACATCGGCGCCAGGTCCTTGTCCGCCATCGCGCCGAAAACGGCGTGGGTGGCCGGATAGAAGCCCATCGCGTCCAGGTTGGCGGTGAGCGCCGCGACCGAATGCGGGTTGTGCGCCACGTCCAGCACCAGCGTGGGCTGGCCGGGGACGATCTGGAAGCGCCCCGGCAGTTCGACCATCGCCAGCCCGTTGCGGATCGCCTGCGCGGTGACCGGCAGGCGCGGACGCAGCGCCTCGAAGGCCGCGAGCACGCCCGAGGCATTGAGTAACTGGTTGGCACCGCGCAACGCGGGATAGGCCAGCCCCGGATAGCGGCGGCCCCGGCCCGCCCAGGCCCACTGCTGCTTGTCGCCGGAGAAGTTGAAGTCGCGCCCCAGCAGCCACAGGTCCGCGCCGAGGGCGGCGGCGTACTGCAGCACGCTGTGCGGCGGCATCGGGTCGCTCACGATCGCCGGCTTGCCTTCGCGCAGGATGCCCGCCTTCTCGCGGCCGATGCTCTCGCGGTCCGGCCCGAGGTACTCCATGTGGTCCAGGTCGATGCTGGTGAGGATGGCGCAGTCCGTGTCGATCGCGTTCACCGCATCGAGCCGGCCGCCCAGCCCCACCTCGAGGATGGCCACGTCGAGCGCGCTCGCGGCCATGAGGCTCAGGATGGCGAGCGTCGTGAATTCGAAGTACGTGAGCGTCACACCCTGCCGCGCCGCCTCGACGCGCTCGAAGTGCGGCACCAGCGCGCCGGGCTGCACGATCTCGCCCGCGATACGGCAGCGTTCCTCGAAGTGCACCAGGTGCGGCGACGTGTACACGCCGGTGCGGTAGCCGGCCTGCAGCGCGATCGCTTCCAGCATCGCGCAGGTGGAGCCCTTGCCGTTGGTGCCCGCGACGGTGACCACCGGACAGTCGAAGCGCAGTTGCAGGCGCTGCGCGACCTCGTGCACGCGCGCGAGCCCCATGTCGATGGTCTTCGGATGCAGCCGCTCGCAGTGCGCGAGCCATTCGCCGAGTTCTTTCATCCCTGCATTGTCCCGCCCCGCGCGACCTATGATCCGTTGCATGGCGATCACCCTCTACGGCATCCCGAACTGCGACACGGTGAAGAAGGCGCGCGCCTGGCTCGCGGACCGCGGCGTCGACCACGGCTTCCACGACTTCAGGAAGCAGGGCGTCCCGGCGGACCGCCTGGAGCGCTGGCAGGCGGCGGCCGGCTGGGAGAAGCTCCTGAACCGCCAGGGCACCACCTGGCGGGCTCTGGACGAAGCCACGCAGTTGCGGGCCGGCAACGCGCAAGGGGCGCGTGACCTGATGCTGTCGCAGCCCAGCGTCATCAAGCGGCCGGTCGTCGAGTGGGCGGACGGGCAGGTGACGGTCGGTTTCGACGCGAAAGCCTGGGAGGCGCGAACAAATGCATGAGCCAGCGCGGTTTACAGCCGCTTTACCGTAAAGGCTGGCAAGGTCATCCGCGCGTGCTTAAGATTTCAGCACCAGTAGTCCAACGAGTCCTCGCCATGAAACAGACCGTCCTTTTCGCCGCGCTGGGGCTGGCCGCCTTCGGCGCCGCCGCGCAGGAATTCGGGAACGTCCTCTCCAGCACCCCCGTCGTCCAGCAGGTGGCGGTGCCCCGCACCGTCTGCCAGCCGATGGCCCCGTCCCAGGTCACGACCACCGGCGGCGGCGCCGCGGTGGGCGGCCTCACCGGCGCCGGCATCGGCAGCATGATCGGCCACGGCAGCGGCAACACCGCCGCCATCGCGGTCGGCACGATCATGGGCGCGATCATCGGCAACAACGTCGAAGCCCAGAACCAGCGCTACGCGCAGACCTACCCGCAGTGCGCCACCGAAAACGTGACCGAGAACCGCACGGTGGGCTACGACGTGGTGTACGAGTACCGCGGCCAGCAGTACAGCGCCCGCATGCCCTACGACCCGGGCCGCACCGTGCAGCTGCAGGGCCAGGTGGTGACGCAGGCGCCGGCGGCCACGCCGCTGGGCGATGGCGGCGGTGTCGTCGTCGCACCCCCGGTGCAACAGCAGGCCCCGCAGGTCGCCATGCCCGCGCCGCAGGTGACCACGGTGCCGACGCCCGTCGCCACCGTGCAGACGCCGGTGATCGTGCAGAGCCCCGCGCCGGTGGTCTACGGCCAGCCTTATCCGGCGTACGGCGCCTATCCCGCGTACCCGGCCTACCCGGCGTATCCCGCCTATCCGTATCCTTATCCGTACGCCCGTCCGTATCCGGCCTTCCCCATCGGCCTGTCGCTGGGCTTCTCCTTCAGCGGCCACGGCCACGGCCACCGCCATCGCTAGGCCTCGCGCCTCGCGTGCCAAGGGCGCCTGCGGGCGCCCTTTTTCCTGCCCGGCCGGCGCCGCGGCGCGCTCGCCTAAAATTGCGGGTTTCCCCGGAAGCTATTCCCATGACCACCGAGAAATTCGACGCCGTGTCCGTCGCGACCAAGGCCAACGTGTACTTCGACGGCAAGTGCGTGAGCCACGGCATCACCCTGGCCGACGGCACGAAGAAGTCGGTGGGCGTGATCCTGCCCGCCACCCTCACCTTCAACACCGGCGCGCCGGAGGTCATGGAATGCGTGGCGGGCTCCTGCGAGTACAAGCTCGCGGGCACGAGCGAGTGGAAGAAGTCCGCCGCCGGCGGGAAGTTCTCCGTCCCGGGCAACTCCAGCTTCGAGATCCGCGTGACCGAGGCCTACCACTACATCTGCCACTTCGGTTGATCACGTCATGAGCACCATCCTCGAGAGCCTGCCGCTCGGCCAGAAGGTCGGCATCGCCTTTTCCGGCGGCCTGGACACCAGCGCCGCCCTGCACTGGATGAAGAAGAAGGGCGCCCTGCCCTACGCGTACACCGCGAACCTCGGCCAGCCCGACGAGCCGGACTACGACGCGATCCCGCGCAAGGCGCTGGAATACGGCGCGGAGAAGGCCCGCCTGGTCGACTGCCGCAAGCAGCTCGCGCACGAAGGCATCGCCGCCCTGCAGTGCGGCGCGTTCCACATCAGCACCGCCGGCATCACCTACTTCAACACCACGCCCCTGGGCCGCGCGGTGACCGGCACGATGCTCGTGGCCGCGATGAAGGAAGACGACGTCCACATCTGGGGCGACGGCAGCACCTTCAAGGGCAACGACATCGAGCGCTTCTACCGCTACGGGCTGCTCACCAACCCGTCGCTGCGCATCTACAAGCCCTGGCTGGACCAGCAGTTCATCGACGAACTCGGCGGCCGCGCCGAGATGTCGGCGTTCATGACGGCCGCGGGCTTCGGCTACAAGATGTCGGCCGAGAAGGCGTATTCGACCGACTCGAACATGCTCGGCGCGACGCACGAGGCCAAGGACCTGGAGAACCTCAACTCCGGCCTGCGCATCGTCAACCCGATCATGGGCGTGGCGTTCTGGAAGGACGACGTGCAGGTGAAGGCCGAGGAAGTGCGCGTGCGCTTCGAGGAAGGCCAGCCCGTCGCCCTGAACGGCAAGACCTTCGACGACCCGGTGGAACTGTTCCTGGAAGCCAACCGCATCGGCGGCCGCCACGGCCTGGGCACCAGCGACCAGATCGAGAACCGCATCATCGAGGCCAAGAGCCGCGGCATCTACGAAGCGCCCGGCATGGCGCTGCTGTTCCTCGCGTACGAGCGCCTCGTCACCGGCATCCACAACGAGGACACCATCGAGCAGTACCGCGACAACGGCCGCCGGCTCGGCCGCCTGCTGTACCAGGGCCGCTGGTTCGACCCGCAGGCCATCATGCTGCGCGAGACGGCGCAGCGCTGGGTGGCGCGCGCCGTGACGGGCGAAGTGACGGTCGAACTGCGCCGCGGCAACGACTACTCGATCCTCGACACGCAGTCGCCGAACCTCACGTACGCGCCGGAGCGCCTGTCGATGGAGAAGGTCGAGAACGCGCCGTTCACGCCGAAGGACCGCATCGGCCAGCTGACCATGCGCAACCTGGACATCACGGACACGCGCCAGAAGCTGGGCATCTACTCGAAGACCGGGCTGCTCACGAGCGGCGGCGACGCGCCGCTGCCGTCGCTGGGCAAGGACTGAGGCCCGGCGGGCGGGAGGACGGTGGATGGCGGCGGATCGCGATCCCCCGGCGTCGACCGTCCACGCCGAGCTCACGGCGCTCGTCGAGGAGATGCAGCGCCTCGAGCGTGAAGGCCGCCTCGACGAGGCCGCACGCGAGCGCCTGCAGGCGCGCAGCGACGCGATCCTGCGCCGGTCGGAAGAAGAGACCGAAGCGATCCTCGCCCACGCGCGCGATCAGATGCGCTCCCTCGAGGCGGGCAGCATGTCGTGGTGGCAGTGGGCCTTCGTTGCACTGTTCATCGGGGTGGTCGTGGGCGCGGTCGCGCACGTGCAGGAAGGCGGCTTCTTCTTCGTGCGGGCCGACGCGTACCGGGCGGCGATGCCGTGGATGTTCGGGCTCCTCACCCTCGCGTTCGGCACGCTGCTGCTCGTCTCCGAGCGCTGGACGAACGCCGCGCGGGCCACCTGGCGCAATCCGGTCCTGCGCTGGGGCTTCTTCTTTCCTGCCACGGCCATGGTGATCTCCCTCGCGCTGGTGGTGAGCCCCCTCGGCTGGGCGGCGATGTTCACGCGCGCCCTCGGTGACGGAGTCCATGCGCGCGAAGGCCGCCTGCTGTCCCTGCATGATGGTTCGAGCAGCAGCAAGATCTGCCGCCAGAAAGGCGAGTTCCTCCACGCCGGGCAGACCGCGAACCTCTGCCTCGACGGCCGCGTCACCGGCGCCCTGCCGAAGCCGGGCGACACGGTCCTCCTCGACGGCTGGCAGACCGCCCTCGGCTTCTACGTGGGACGGATCGCCCGCCGCTGATCGCGACGCGGTATTTGCTCACACGCGGACCTGTTCCGCCGCAAGCTCAGCCGCCGCACGCTCGCGCTACGCGGTGTAACCTGTGGTGTCGCAGGGAAAGGGGTGTCCGCATGGATGTGCACCAGAGCACCGCGCAGGCCTACCAGGAGCTGATCGAGATCGGCATCGCTCTGTCCGCCGAGAAGGACCCTGCGCGCCTGCGCGAACGCATCCTGCTGGAGGCCAAGGCGTTCACCAACGCCGACGCGGGCACGCTGTATCTCAAACGCAAGGGCACGGAGCTCGCGTTCCAGATCGTGCGCAACGACTCGCTCGGCATCGCGATGGGCGGCACGACCGGCGTGGAGATCGACCTGCCGCCGGTGCCGCTGGTGACGGAGACGGGCGCAGCCAACCTGCGGAACGTCGCCTCGTACTGCGCGATCACCGGCGAGATCGTGAACATCGAGGACGCGTACAGCCGCACCGACCAGCTCGATTTCTCCGGCACCGAGGCTTTCGACCGCCGCCTCGGCTACCGGTCGCGCTCCTTCCTCACCGTGCCCCTGAAGAACCACCAGGGCTACGTGATCGGCGTGCTGCAGCTGATCAACGCCAAGGACCGCGACGGCCGGGTCATCGCCTTCGATCCCTCCATCGTGCCGATGGTGAGCGCGCTCGCCTCGCAGGCGGCCGTCTCCATCGACAACCGCATGCTGATCGCGGAGCTGAAGCAGCTGCTGGACGCGTTCATCGGCGTGATCGCCGCGGCGATCGACACCAAGTCCCCGTACACGGGCGGGCACTGCCAGCGCGTGCCCGTGCTCACCGAGATGCTCGTGCGCGCCGCGTGCGAAGCGCAGGACGGGCCCTTCGGCGCCTTCGACCTCACCGAGGAAGAGTGGTACGAGCTGCGCGTGGCCTGCTGGCTGCACGACTGCGGCAAGGTGATCACGCCGGAGCACATCGTCGACAAGGCGACCAAGCTGGAGTGCATCTACGACCGCATCCACGAAGTCCGCATGCGCTTCGAGGTGCTCAAGCGCGATGCCGAGATCGCCATGTTGCAGGGCCTGCTCGCAGGCGGCGACGCCACCGCGCTGCGGGCCGAGTACGAGCGGCAGTGCGCCACGCTCGACGAGGAGTTCGCCTTCATCGGCGAATGCAACGTCGGCGGCGAATACATGGCGCCGGAGAAGGTCGAACGCCTGAAGCAGATCGCCGAACGCACGTGGACGCGTACGCTCTCCAACCGCGTGGGCATCTCCTACGCGGAGAAGAAGCGCCGCGACGCGAGCCCCGAGCGGCCGCTGCCGGTGCAGGAGAAGCTGCTGGAGGACCGCTACGACCACATCAGCCCGCGCGAGGGGCTGCGGCTGTCCGCCGAGGGCAACCCCTGGGGCTTCCGCATGCGCGCCCCGGAGCGCGAGGCCAACCTCGGGGAGATCTACAACCTGTCGATCAGCCGCGGCACGCTGACCGAGGAAGACCGCTACCGCATCAACGAGCACATGGCGCAGACCATCGTCATGCTCGAGTCGCTGCCCTGGCCGCGCCACCTGCGCCGCGTGCCGGAATACGCGGGCGGCCACCACGAGAAGATGGACGGCACCGGCTACCCGCGCGGCCTGCGGCGCGAGGAGATGTCGATCCCCGCACGCGTCATGGCCATCGCCGACATCTTCGAGGCGCTCACCGCGGCCGACCGCCCGTACAAGCCGCCGAAGAAGCTCTCGGAGGCGCTGCGCATCATGCGCTTCATGGTGAAGGACAGGCACATCGACCCGGACCTGTTCGGCCTGTTCGTGGAATCCGGCGTGTGGCGGCAGTACGCCGAGCAGTTCCTCAAGCCGGAGCAGATCGACGAGGTGGACGTGGGCATGCTGTGCGACGGCATCGCCGAGCCGGCTGCCCCGCCCGTGCAGCCGGCGGTGACGGCGGCCGCCGCGGCGTGGGTGCAGCCGCTGGCCACGCGCGACGTGGACGACACGCTGCCCGGCGCCGTCCCGCGCGGGCCGGGCGAGGCGGCGGCCGCGGCGAGCGGCGTCGCCTGAGGCGTCGTCGCCACCGCCCTGCGGCAGACGTTGGCTTCCCTGCGCGCGAGGATTACCATGGCACCGTCCCGTCCACCGGAGAGCCGCCGTGGCGGCGAAAGGAGTTCCGCATGGCACGCGTGAAGCACTGGCAGGATCCCGTGAACGCCCTCGTCGGCGCCTGGCTGGTCCTCTCCCCCTGGGTCCTCGGCTTCCAGTCCGTGGTGATCGCCGCGGCCACCACGGCGGCGGTCGGCGCCCTCCTCTTCGCCACCAGCGTCGGCGCGATGCAGTTTTCGCAGGCCTGGGAGGAATGGCTGGACGTGGTGCTCGGCGTCGCGCTGATGCTGCTGCCCACGGTGTTCGGCTTCGACGGCGTACGTCCGGCGCTGCAGAACGCGCTGGCCTGCGGCGCGATCGTCACCTTCCTCGCCCTGTGGGTGCTCGCCAGCGACGACGTGCTGGCGGGGTGGTGGGAGAAGAACGTCGGGTAGAGGACGGAAAGCTGGGGTGCGCTTCGCGCAACCCAGCCTACGAACGTACGCGTTCGCCCCCGTAGGCTGGGTTGCGCGAAGCGCACCCCAGCAATCTCAAGCCATCACACCACCACCGGCTCCGGCTCCAGCCGGATCCCGAACCGCTCGTACACGCTGGTCTGGATGGCGCGCGCCAGCGTGACGACCTCGCCGCCCGTGGCGCCGCCGCGGTTGACCAGCACCAGCGCCTGCTTCTCGTAGACGCCCGCCTGCCCCACGGACTTGCCTTTCCAGCCGCAGGCGTCGATCAGCCAGCCGGCGGCGAGCTTGATCGAGCCGTCCGGCATGGGGTAGTGCACGATGCCGGGGTCGCGGGCGATGATGTCCTGGCACTGCTCGGGGGTGACGGTCGGGTTCTTGAAGAAGCTGCCCGCGTTGCCGATCACGCGCGGGTCCGGCAGCTTGGCGCTGCGGATCGCGCAGACCCAGTCGTAGATCTGCCGCGGGCTGGGGTGGACGACGCCCGACTCCGTCACCTTGCGCTGCAGGTCCAGGTAACCCAGCACCGGCTTCCAGGGCTTGGGCAGCCGGAAGCGCACGCGCAGGATCAGCGCCCGGCCCGCGAGGCCGAAGTCGCTGTCGCGCGCCGGGGAATGCTTGAACACGGAATCGCGGTAGCCGAAGGCGCACTGTCCGGCATCGAGCGTGAATTCGCGCCCGGTCATCAGGTCGATGGCGTCCAGCGATTCGAAGCGGTCCTGCAGCTCGATGCCGTAGGCGCCGATGTTCTGTACCGGGGAGGCGCCCACGGTGCCCGGGATCAGCGCCAGGTTTTCCAGCCCGCCGAAGCCCTGCTCGATGGTCCAGGTCACGGCCTCGTGCCAGTTCTCCCCGGCGCCGAATTCGACCACGGCGGACCGGGGGCCGTCCTCCAGCACGCGCCGGCCCGGCACCTCCACCTTGAGCACCACCGCCTTCACGTCGCCGGTCAGCACGATGTTGCTGCCGCCGCCCAGGACGAAGCTGGGCTCCTTGGAAAGCTCGGGGTGCGCCAGCACGGCGTGGACGTCCGCGGCGGACTTCACGCGCACCATGTTCCTGGCGCGCGCCACGATGCCGAACGTGTTGTGCGGCTGCAGCGACGCGTTGGTCTCGACGATCATGGGAGAATTGTGGCCCAAGCAGCCACCCGGCTGTGCAGGAGGACACCTCATATGCCGTCGTTCGATACCGTGTGCGAGCCCAACATGGTGGAAGTGAAGAACGCCGTGGAAAACGCCGCCAAGGAGATCGGGACCCGGTTCGACTTCAAGGGCACCGCCGCGGCCATCGAGATCAAGGACAAGGAAGTCACCCTCACGGGCGACGCCGAGTTCCAGCTGAACCAGGTCTACGACATCCTGGTCGGCAAGCTCGCCAAGCGCAACGTGGACGTGCGCTTCCTGGACAAGGGCGACGTCCAGAAGATCGGCGGCGACAAGGTGAAGCAGGTCGTCAAGGTCCGCAGCGGGATCGAGTCCGAACAGGCGAAGAAGCTGCAGAGGCTGATCAAGGACAGCAAGCTGAAGGTGCAGGCGGCGATCCAGGGCGATTCCGTGCGGGTCACGGGCGCCAAGAAGGACGACCTGCAGGCGACGATGGCCCTTGTGCGCAAGGAGATGGCAGAGCTACCCTTGTCCTTCACGAATTTCCGGGACTGAAAAGGGAGAGCCCATGAAGCGCCTGTTCGCCACCCTCCTGGCCCTGGCGGCCGGGGCCGCCGCCGCGCAATCCGTCACGCTCCAGGGCATGCTCGGGTCCAAGGCCTTGCTGGTGGTCGACGGCCGCCCGCCCAAGGCCGTCGCGGCCGGGGAGACCTGGCAGGGCGTCAAGGTGGTCTCCACCGCCGGCGACCAGGCCGTGCTGGAGGTCGGCGGCCAGCGCCAGACGCTGCGCGTGGGCGACTCGCCCATGGCCTGGGGCGCCACGGCGGCGCCGATGGGCAACAAGATCGTGCTCACGGCCGGCAGCGGCGGGCACTTCGTCACGCAGGGCGCGATCAACGGACGCGCGGTGCAGTTCATGGTGGACACCGGCGCCACCTCCATCGCCATGGGGGCGGCGGAGGCCGAGCGCCTGGGCATCGACTACAGGAAGGGCCAGCTCGGGCGCGGCAACACCGCCAACGGGCAGGTCACCGTCTACCAGGTCAAGCTGTCCTCCGTGCGCGTCGGCGACGTGGAGGTCTACGACGTGGATGCGGCGGTCCTTCCCAACCACGGCGGGCACATCCTGCTGGGCAACAGCTTCCTCGGCCGCTTCCAGATGACACGCTTCAACGACCAGCTGGTGCTGGAGCGCCGCTACTGACTTGAGGGACTCCGAATACCCCGGGCCCCGCGAGGCGCGGCCCCGCGAAAGCGCGCTCGGGCCCTTGCGCGCGCCGGTGTTCCGCATGCTGTGGTTCACCTGGCTCGCCGCCAACACGAGCATGTGGATGAACGACGTGGCGTCGGCCTGGCTGATGACCACGCTGGGGCCGTCGCCGCTGTGGGTGGCCCTGGTGCAGAGCGCATCGACGCTGCCCGTCTTCCTGCTCGGGCTGCCCAGCGGCGCGCTGGCCGACACGGTGGACCGCCGGCGCTACTTCATGGCGACGCAGTTCTGGGTGGCGGCCGTGGCCACGCTCCTGTGCGTCGTGATCCTCCTGGACCGGCTCACCGCCCCGTTGCTGCTGGCGCTCACTTTCGCCAACGGCATCGGCCTGGCGATGCGCTGGCCCGTGTTCGCCGCCATCATCCCGGAGATCGTCCCGCGCCCGCAGCTGGCGCAGGCGCTGGCCCTCAACGGCATCGCGATGAACGCTTCGCGCATCATCGGCCCCCTGGTGGCGGGCGCGCTGATCGCGAGCTTCGGCAGCGCCTACGTCTTCGTGCTGAACGCCACGCTGTCCGTGATGGCGGGCATCACCATCATGCGCTGGCGCCGCGTGCACCAGGAAAGCCCGCTCGGGCGCGAGCCGCTCGCCAGCGCGATGCGCGTGGGCGTGCAGTACGTGTGGCAGTCGGGCCGCATGCGCGCGGTGCTGTTGCGCATCGCCCTCTTCTTCCTGCATTCCACGGCATTGCTGGCGCTCTTGCCGCTGGTGGCGCGCGGCCTGCACGGAGGCACCGCGGGCACCTTCACCGTGCTGCTCGCCTCCATGGGCGTCGGCGCGATCATCGCCGCCCTGCTGATGCCGCAGATCCGGCGCTGGCTGCCGCTGCAGCCGCGCGTGCTGGTGGGCACGGCCTTGCAGGCGTTCGCGTCCGTCGTGGTGGTGTACGCGCCGAGCATCTGGCTGGCCGTGCCGGGGATGATCGTCGCCGGCGCCGCCTGGATCACCGTGGCGAACTCGCTCACGGTGGCCGCGCAGATGGCGCTGCCCGACTGGGTGCGGGCGCGCGGCATGTCGATCTACCAGATGGCGCTGATGGGGTCCACGGCCGCCGGTGCCGCGCTCTGGGGCCAGGTCGCCACGTGGACCAGCATCCAGCATGCGCTGGCCATCGCGGCCGTCACGAGCGTCGTGACGATGCTGGTCGCGCAGCGCACCGTCGTCGACCGCGGCACCGAGGAAGACCACACGCCGTCGCGCGTGCTGAAGGTCCCGGAGATGCCGGAGCCGCCGCAGGCCGGCCGCATCCAGGTGCGGGTCGAATACCGCATCGACCCGGCACGGGCACCGGAATTCCTGGCCCTCATGCAGGAGAGCCGCCGCAGCCGCCTGCGCCAGGGCGCGCTCGACTGGCAGTTGCTGCACGACCTGTACGAGCCGGGGCGCTACGTGGAGCAGATCACGGACGCGTCCTGGACCGAGCACCTGCGCCGCTTCGACCGCATCAGCGCCGACGACGTCGCCCTGCGCGACAAGCGCCTCGCCTTCCACATCGGCGAGGAGCCGCCGCGCGTGTCGCGCTTCCTGGTGGAACAGGAATAGCCTGCCCTCACCCGGCTTTCTTCGCCCCCAGCCGGCTTTCCTTGCCTTCCAGCAGCCGCTGGATGTTCTCGCGGTGGCGCCATGCGAGCAGCAGCGCCATCGCGAACAGTGCCACCGCGACCGGGCGCTCGGCGTACCAGGCGAGGCGGTCGCCCATCAGGTAGTACACGGGCGCGAACACCGCCGACACCAGGGAGGCGAGCGAGGAATAGCGGAAGAAGAAGGCGATGATCAGCCAGGTGAGGCCGGTGGCCACGCCCAGCATCCAGTCGATGCCGAACACCACGCCCAGGAAGGTGGCCACGCCCTTGCCGCCCTGGAAGCGGAAGAAGACGGGATAGAGGTGGCCGAGGAAGGCCGCAAGCCCGACCATCGCCATCGTGCCTTCGTGCAGCCCGTGGCGGTCGCCGAACAGCTTCACCAGCAGCACGGGTACGAAGCCCTTCATCGCATCGAGCAGCAGCGTGACGACGGCGGCGGGCTTGCTGCCGGAGCGCAGCACGTTGGTCGCGCCCGGGTTCTTGCTGCCGAACGTGCGCGGGTCCGCGAGGCCCATCGCCTTGCTCACGAGCACGGCGAACGCGAGCGACCCCAGCAGGTAGGCGGCCAGCACCGCCAGCGCGGGATACAGCGACTCCATCTCTCGTCTCCTCCTTGTGTGGGCGCTATTCTGCCAGCGCGCACTGCACCGGTTTCGCCCCGAGCAGCTGCACGCAGGCCTGCGGGTCGATGCCCACCAGGTAGCCGCGCCGGCCGCCATTGAGCACGATGCGGGGCAGCGCGAGGATGCTCTCCTCGATGTACACCGGCATCTGCTTGCGGGTGCCGAAGGGCGAGGTGCCGCCCACGAGGTAGCCGCTGTGGCGGTTGGCCACCTCCGGCTTGCAGGGCTCGACCGACTTCGCGCCGATCTGGCGCGCGAGGTTCTTGGTGGACACCTTGCGGTTGCCGTGCATCAGCACGATGAGCGGCCGCGCCTTCTCGTCCTCCATCACCAGCGTCTTCACCACCGTGAACGGGTCGAAGCCCAGCACCTCGCTGCTGTGCAGGGCCCCGCCGTGCTCCACGTACTCGTAAGGATGCTCGGTGAACGCGACGCCGTTCGCCTTGAGGAAGGCGGTGGCGGGCGTTTCGCTGACGTGGTCCTTCTTCGCCATGGCGTCAGGCCGCGGGGTCCCGGATCTCCCAGCGGACCTTGTCGATCTCCGCCAGCAGTTCGGGCGACAGCTGCGTGCCCCACGCGTCGACGTTTTCCTCCAGTTGCGCGAGCGAAGTCACGCCGATGATCGTGCTCGCCACGCGCCAGTTGCCGTAGCACCAGGCGAGCGCGAGCTTCGTGGGCGTGAGGCCGTGCTTGCGCGCCAGCGCGCTGTAGCGGCGCGCCGCTTCCAGCGCGTCGGGGCGCGCCCAGCGCTGGTTGCGCATGCGTTCGAATTTCGACAGGCGCCCTTCGCGCACGGCCGGCGCATCGAGGCCGCCGTCGTCGTACTTGCCGGTGAGTGCGCCGAACGCGAGCGGCGAATACGCGAGCAGGGACACGCCGAGGCGGTGCATCGTCTCGTCCAGCCCGTTGTCGACCATGCGGCTGGTGAGCGAATACGGGTTCTGCACCGTCGCGACCCGCGGCAGGTCGTGCTGCTCCGCGAGCCGGACGAATTCGTGCACGCCCCAGGGCGTCTCGTTGGACACGCCGATGTAGCGCACCTTGCCGGAGCGCACCAGCTTCTGGAAGGCTTCGAGCTGCTCGTAGATGGGCGTGCGGCTCGTTTCCTTGCCGGGCTGGTAGTAGATCTCGCCGAAGGTCGGGACGTGGCGCTCGGGCCAGTGGACCTGGTACAGGTCGATCACCTCCGTCTGCAGGCGCTTGAGCGAGCCCTCGCAGGACGCGACGATGTCCGCCGCCGTGAGCCCCGGGGTGGCGCGCACCCACGGCATGCCGCGCGAGGGACCCGCCACCTTGGTGGCAAGGACGATCCTGCTGCGCAGGCCCGGACGCGCGGCGAGCCACCGGCCGATGATGGCCTCCGTGGCGCCGCAGGTGTCCGCGCGCGGCGGCACCGGGTACATCTCCGCGGTGTCGAGGAAGTTGATGCCGCGCGCGACGGCGCGGTCGAGGATCGCGTGCGCATCGCCCTCGTTCACCTGCTCGCCGAAGGTCATCGTGCCCAGGCAGATGGGCGTGACGCGCAGGTCGCTCTGGCCGAGCTGGATGGTTTGCATGGCGTTACAGCGTTGACGGTGTGTGGAATCGGTCGAGCATATTAGCGGGATGCCCGAAGGTCCCTCGATTGTCATCCTCAAGGAGCAGGTCACGCCCTTCCTCGGGCACACGATCCGCCGCGTGTCCGGCAACACGACGATCGAGAAGGAGCGGCTGCAGGAGCAGAAGGTCGAGTCCTTCCGCAGCTGGGGCAAGCACTTCCTGGTGGAGCTGCCGGACTTCAGCCTGCGGGTGCACTTCATGCTGTTCGGCAGCTACCGCATCAACGAGGCGAAGAGCTGGGCGGTGCCCCGGCTGTCGCTCGGGTTCGACGTGGGCGAGATCAACTTCTACGCCTGCTCGGTGCGCTTCATCGAGGAACCGCTGGACCTCGCCTACGACTGGTGGGCCGACGTGATGTCCGAGCACTGGGACGAGAAGCTCGCGCTGAAGCGCCTGCGCTCCGCGCCGGACATGCTGGTGTGCGACGCGCTGCTGGACCAGGACATCTTCGCGGGCGTGGGCAACATCATCAAGAACGAGGTGCTGTTCCGCATCCGGGTGCATCCCCTCTCGACGATCGGCGCGTTGTCGGCGGCGAAGTTGCGCGAACTGGTGCGCGAGGCGCGGCAGTACAGCTTCGACTTCTACGAGTGGAAGAAGCAGTTCGTGCTGAAGAAGCACTGGCTGGCGCACACGAAGCGCACGTGCCCGAGGTGCCTCATTCCGTTGAAGAAGGGGCACCTGGGGAGGACGAATCGCAGGAGTTTCTGGTGCGAGCACTGCCAGGTGCTCTACGCATGATCGGTGGGGTTCGCTTCGCTCACCTTCCGCCGCTGCCGCGGCGCCACCCTACGAAGACAGGCCGTCCCGCACAGGCCCCTGCCCCATCCGCGCCAGCAACTCCTGCACCTGGTCCGGTGCCGCCGGCTTGGTGAGGTGGTAGTCGAAGCCCGCCTGCAGCGCCTGCTTCTGGTCCGTCTCCGTCCCCCAACCCGTCAGCGCCACCAGCGTCGTCCCGGAGAGGTCCGGGTCTTCGCGCATCGCCTTCGCGACCTCGTAGCCGTTCATGCCGGGCAGGCCGATGTCCAGGAACACGGCACGCGGACGCGTGCGGCGGGCGACGTCGATGGCTTGCGGGCCGCTGTACGCCGTCATCGTCTCGTGGTTGCTCAATTGCAGCAGCATGGCGAGGCTTTCGGCGGCGTCGTGGTTGTCGTCGACGACCAGGATGCGGAACGCCGCGGCGGCCGCCACCGGCGCCGTCGCGGCGCCTTCCTGCGGCTGCACTTCGGCATGCGCCAGCGGCAGGCGCACGGTGAACGTGCTGCCCTGCACCAGCCCCGGGCTTTCGGCCCACACGTCGCCGCCGTGCATCTCCACCAGCTTCTTCACCAGCGCGAGCCCCAGGCCCAGGCCGCCCTGCGAGCGTTCCTCGGCGTGCTTCACCTGCGTGAAGATCTCGAACACGCGCGGCAGCATGTCCGCCGGGATGCCCAGGCCGCTGTCGCGCACCTGCAGCAGCACGTCGCGCCGCGTGGCGCGCGCGGTCAGCGTGATGCGGCCGCCGTCCGGCGTGTACTTGGCCGCGTTGTTCAGGAGGTTGGTGAGCACCTGCGCGAGCCGCGTGCGGTCCCCCACCACGTGCAGCGCTTCCGGCGGCAGGTCCAGGTGCAAGGTGTGGCGGGCCGCCTGCATCAGCGGCAGGCTGGCTTCGATCGCCACCTGCACGATCTCGCGCACCTCGGCGGGCTCCCGCTTCAGCACGATCTTGCCCGTCGTGACGCGCGACACGTCCAGCAGGTCGTCGACCAGGTGCACCATCTGGCGCAGCTGGCGCTCCATGATGCCGATCACCTTCTCGGTCGCCTGGGCGCCGCCCTTGCGCAGAAGCGCGATCGCGTTGCCGATGGGCGCGAGGGGGTTGCGCAGTTCGTGGGCGAGCGTGGCGAGGAACTCGTCCTTGCGCTGGTTGGCTTCGCGCAGCGACTCGTAGAGGCGCGCGTTCTCGATGCTCACCGAAGCCATGGAGGCCAGCTGGGTGAGCACGGCTTCATCGTCCGTGCTGAACTCTCCGGAGAGCTTGCCCGTGAGCTGCACGATGCCGAGCTTCGCGCCTTGCGCGCCATTCAGCGACACGGACAGGCCCTCGCACTCCGGCACCTGCAGCGACGCAGGACTGCCGGACGCGAACAAGGTGACCGTCGCGTCCCGCGCGCCGACGATCGTGCGCGCCCGCTCGGTGATCACGGCGACGACTTCCTCCACCGACAGGCTGGCGTGGATCGCCTGGCTGGCCGCGACGAGGGCGCGGAAGCGCTCCTGCCTGCTGCGCAGCGACTGCTCGATGCGGCTGCGCTCGCGTGCTTCGCGGTCGCGTTCGATCACCACTGCCGCGGTGTTCGCGAGCAGTTCCACCACCTGCCGGTCGTGGCCGGAGGGCGCACGCGGCTCGCGGTAGTACATGGCGAAGGTGCCGAGCACTTCGCCGAGCGTGGAGCGGATCGGCGTGGACCAGCAGGCCGCGAGGCCGTGCTCGTGCGCGAGGGAGCGGAACGCCGTCCAGAGCGGGTCGCTCGCGATGTCGCTGACCACCACGACCTGGTTGCGCCAGGCGGCGGTGCCGCAGGAGCCGACGCTGGGGCCGATCACGAGCCCGTCGATCGCCTGGCTGTACGCAGCGGGCAGCGAGGGCGCGGCGCCGTGGCGCAGGCGCTCGCCCTCTTCTTCGAGCAACAGGATGGAAGCGAGCACGCCGCCGTCGGACTGGCGTTCGGCCGTGAGCACGAGCACGTCGAGCACGGAGGCGAGCGGTGCGCCGCCCACGGCGAGCTGCAAGGCCTGGTTCTGGCCAGCCAGCAGTGCGCGTGATCGCGCGAGGTCGGTGGTTCCCGCATCCGCGAGGTCCATGTGCATGTCCCGGCAGCAGCCGCTGCGTAAGCGGCTATTGTCGTGAGGCCCGGGACGCCCGCGTGTAGGCCGTGGCTGACGCACCGCAACTTTACGGCGCGTCCGGCGAACCCTCCGCGCTGGGCGCCGGCCCGGCGCCGCTGCTGGAAGCGTCGGGCGGCGAAGACGGCGGCTCCGGCTGGGCTTGCTCCGCGTACGGTGCGGGGCGCGGCCGGCGAACCGGCGGCGGCGTCACGTCCACGATGGTGTCGCCGGGCTCGGCCACGTCGCGCGGGGGCGTGCGACGTGCTTGCGGACGCGGACGTGGCTCATCCGGAGCGGCCGTCGTGACTTCGGGTTCGACGCGTCGCTCGACGCGCGGCGCCGCTTCTTCCTCCACGCGCCGCTTGCGCGCGGGTGTGGAGGCCGTGCGCTCTTCGCCTGCGGCTTGCGCTTCGGGCGGGCGCGGCTGGGCCGGCGCCTTCGCCACGGGCGGCTTCGCGGGCGCCGCCGCGGCGGCAGGTGCCGGTGCCGGTGCAGGTGCGGGAGCAGGTGCGGCCGCAGTCGCAGGAGCAGGCGCCGGTTTCGCGGCCACGGCCGGTGCGGGTGCGGGCGCAGGCGCCGTCTTCGCGACAGGCGCAGCAGATGCTGCCGCCGCGGGCTCGGGCGCCTGCACGACGGGCGCGGGCGCCGGTGCGGGCGGAGCCGGCGGCGCCTTCGCGATCGCCGTCGGCGCCTTGCCGCCGGTCGCGTGCTGCACCGTCACCAGCCCTTCGCGGGCAAAGCGCGTCTTCTCGTGGTCCTCGCCGTAGCGCGCGCGATAGCCTTCGAGGCTGGCGCTGTACAGCCGCTCGGCGCGCTGGAACAGGTCCTTGCCCTTGCCGGGCGCGCCGAGCGCGGCCACGGTGGCGTAGTGCCGGCCCAGCTGGTACATCGCATCGGCGAGCGGGATCGGGTCGCCGTCCTGCAGCGTCGCCGCATTGCGGCACGCATTGAGGAAATCGACTTCCGCGTCGCGCTGGCGGCCGGCCGCGGCCGCCTCCTTGCCGTCCAGGATCAGCGAGGCGACTTCGTCCGCGCTGCCGGTGCCCGCCTTCTGCTGCAACGTGGCGCGCCCGTCGCCGTCGCCCGCACTGGGCAACATGGGGGCCATCTCGCAGTTGCCCGCCATCGCGGTCACGAACGCGGTACTTGGGGAGGCGCCCATCGCACGCGTGGACGGCGCGGGCGAGCCCGTGTACGGCCCGTCGCCGCCGCGCAGGCTCATCATGCCCACCGCGCCGGCCGCGACGCCGACCAGAAGCCCCACGCCAAACAGCACGCTCTTGCGGGTGTCCTTGACCATGGCCGCCACGGTAGCGGCCCGGCGGCGCGCGGCAGGCGGGACAGGCAGGACAGCGGGAGCCGGACCGTTCCTACGACGACACCCTGCCGCGGGCCCGCTCCTCTTCCTGCAGCCGCAGCACGCGGCGCTGGACCTTGCCCGTGGTCGTCATCGGCAAGGCGTCGATGAACTCGATCTCCTTGGGATACTCGTAGGGAGCGAGCTTGCCCTTGACGTGCAGCTGCAGCTCGCTCACGAGTTCCGCGTCGAAGGCGTCCGGGCCGCGCGTGGTGATCGCGCGGGCCTCCAGCACGTTGGGCGCGAGCACCACGTAGGCCTTCACGAGCGCGCCCCGCTCGGGATCCGGCTTGGGCACGACCGCGGCATTGATCACGGCGGGATGCTTGACCAGGCAGTTCTCGATCTCGCTCGGCCCGATGCGGTAGCCCGCGGCCTTGAACACGTCGTCCGCGCGCCCCTGGTACCAGAGGTAGCCGTCCTCGTCGCGCGTCGCGAGGTCGCCCGTGCGGCACCAGTCGCCGGTGAACTTGCGCCGCGTCGCTTCCGGGTTCTTCCAGTAGCCGAGGAAGAAGATCGGGTCCGGCTCGCCGTGCACGTCGTAGCGGTTCACCGCCACGTCCCCGGGTACGCCGGGCGGCACCTCGTTGCCGTCGTCGTCGATGACCGCCACGCGATGGCCGGGATAGGGACGGCCCATGCTGCCCGGCCGCGCGGGCCAGCCGACGCCACCGGCCGTGTCGCCATTCATGCTGCAGTTGCCCACCACGTAGTTGATCTCGGTCTGGCCGAACATCTCGTTGACCGTCACGCCCAGCTGCTCGCGGCAGTACTGGAAGACCGCGTCGCCGACCGCCTCGCCGGCGCTCATGACGGCCTGCAGGCGCAACGCGAAATGATCGCGCGGCCGCGGGTACGCCTTCATCATCGCCTTCAGCGCCGTGGGGAAGAGGAAGGTGTGCGTGACGCCGTGCTCCTGCATCAGCGTGAACGCGGTGTCGGGGTTGAAGCGCGCGTTGCACGCGACGATGGGGCGGCCGAAGTACAGCGAAGGCAGCAGCGCGTCCATCAACCCGCCGGTCCACGCCCAGTCGGCGGGCGACCAGAACACTGCGTCGCTTTCCGGACTTGCCCCCTCCCCCGCCGGGGGAGGGCCGGGGCGGGGGCGCAGGGGGCGGAAGCCGAACCAGTTCTGGCTGCACACGAAGCCCGGCAGGTTGCCCACCAGCGCGCGGTGCGGAATCAGCGCTCCTTTCGGCGGCCCGGTCGTGCCGCTGGTGTAGATCAGCACCGCGCCATCGTCCGCATGCGTCGCCGCCGGCGTGAAGCCGGTCTCCAGCGTCGCACGTTGCGCCTCCCACGAGAGGTCCGCCTGCGCCGCGGCACCGCCGACGCCGACGACGCTGCGCAGCAAGGGGCACGACGCACGCACCTGCCCGATGTTGCCGATCGAGCTCTCGTCGCAGATCGCCACCACGGCTTCGCTGTCCTGCAGCCGGTATTCCAGGGCCTCGGGCCCGAACAGCATGGACAGCGGCATCGCGACCGCGCCGAGCTGCAGCACCGCCATGTAGGCGATCGCGGTCTCGAAGCGCTGCGGCATCACGATCGCCACGCGGTCGCCGCGGTGCACGCCCAGCCCCACCAGCAACCGGCTCATCGCGTTCGCTTCGCGCTGCAGCTGCGCGAAGGTGAGCGTCGCGGCGGGCGAAGCGCCATGCGCGACGATGGCCACGCGCGTGTCCGCATCCTCGCGCCGCGCCCAGCGCCCGCAGCACGCCTCGGCGATGTTGAAGCCGGGCGGCACCTGCCAGCCGAACCCGCGGTGCATGGCCGCCCAGTTGTCCCTGCCTTGACTGCCCGCCATCGTCCTGTCTCCTATGATCGACCGAATGTACCAACCGAAGCGCGCGTCCCGCAGCGAGTTTGTCCCGATCCGCAACCTGCGCTACCACGTGCGGCTCTGGGGCGAGGCGCGCGAGGGGCACGCGCCGCTGGTGCTGGTGCACGGCTGGATGGACGTGGCGGCCTCGTGGCAGTTCGTCGTCGACGCCTTCGCGCACGACCGGCTGGTGATCGCCCCCGACTGGCGCGGCTACGGCCTCACCGAAGGCCCACGGCCGGACAACTACTGGTTCCCCGACTACCTCGCGGACCTCGAATTCCTGCTCGATCACTACGCGGGCGAGGCGCCGGTGGACCTGGTGGGCCACAGCATGGGCGGCAACATCGCCATGCTCTATGCCGGCGCGCGGCCGCAGCGGATCCGCCGGCTCGCCAACCTCGAAGGCTTCGGCATGCCGGCCACGCGGCCCGCGCAGGCGCCCGGACGGTATGCCAAGTGGATCGGCGAGCTCAAGGCCTTCCACCGCGGCGAGATGGCCTTGAAGACCTACGACAGCGTCGAAGGCGTCGCGCGCCGCCTGATGAAGACCAACCGCCGCCTGACGCAGGACAAGGCGGACTGGCTCGCGCGCCATTGGGCCCGCCAGGAAGCGGACGGCCAATGGCACATCCTGGGCGACCCGGCGCACAAGATCGTCAATGCGAGCCTGTTCCGTGTCGACGAGGTACTGGAGATCTACAAGGCGATCACGGCGCCGGTGCTGAACGTGGAAGCCGGCGACGACAGCCTGGGCCAGTGGTGGCAGGGCCGGTACACGCTCGCCGAGTACCACGAACGTCTGAAGTCCGTGTCCGACCTGCGGCTGGGCCGGGTCGAGGACGCCGGCCACATGTTGCACCACGACCAGCCCGCGGAAGTCGCCCGGCTGATCGAGGACTTCCTTTCCTCCTGACGGCCGCCGGCGCGGCGTTCGCGCCTCAGCATGGGCGGAATTCGTGAAATTTTGTGGCTGTAGCGCTGCATGAAACCAGTTGTACGTAAAAGCGCTTGTCGTAGGAGAACGCCTACCCCATAGTCGGACATCTTCGATAGGGGTGACTCATGTGGAAGTCGGGTGTGACCGCCCTCCTGGCGGCTGCAGTCATCAGTCCCGTCCTGGCGCAGTCGGATGAGTTCGACCAGGGCATGAACACGATGTGGGAAGTGCTCTGGCACCAGAGCGGCACGCCCACCCGCCTCGTCCGCTGGGAGCAGGACATCAAGGTGCGCATCTACGGCGTGAACCTCGGGGTCCACAAGCAGGTCACCCTGCAGGCGCTGAAGGACGTGGGCACCGAGGCCGGCATCCGCGTGATCGACGTCAGCGACCGCCCCGACGCGGCCCAGGTCGCGAACGTGAGCGTCGAGATCGTGCCGGACAACATGCTGGAAGAGAACCAGCCCTGCGTCACCTTCCTGAATTTCCAGACCGAGACGAGGATCGACTCCGCGGCCATGCAGATGCGCAACCGCGACGCCTACCGCTGCGCCTACCACGAGGCGATGCACGTGATGGGCGTGCGGGGCCATCCCGCGGGCAAGACCGTCCTGAGCTACTTCCCCAGCAAGGTCGACGGCCTGCTGCCGCTGGACCGCGTGATGCTGCGCGCCTGGTACTCCCCGCGCATGCGCGGCGGCATGACGCCGTTCGAGGTGCTGCCGGTCCTGGCCGACGAACTGGTCGCCTCCATGCCGGACCGCGACCGGGCGATGCTCTCGCGCGACCGCTTCTTCCGCAACACGATCGACCAGATGCAGTCCTTCGCCGACGGCCAGGGCGACGTGCCCATGATCGTGAAGCGCTCGGGCAAGTCGACGAACGAAGGCATCCGCTTCGGCCGCATGGAAATGAGCTACTTCCTCGGCATCGCCTACCTCGAAGGCGCCACCGTGCCGCAGGACTCGACGCAGGCCGTGCGCTGGCTGCAGCGCGCCGCCAACCTGGGCAGCCGCACCGCGCAGGCCCGCTTGGGTGCCGCGACGGCGCGTTAAGCCCTTTTTCTTCGCCCGGGGACCCGACCTCCGCCTGAGTCACCCCACGGCCGAGCGATTTCCCGGCACACTGGCCGGCTGCCTGCCAAGGCAAGCCGCGCCATGCCCCAATCCAGCCCCAACGATCCCGGTACCTTCCGCCGCATCCTCCAGCGCAACCTCGCGCTGCCACTGGCGCTCGGCGTCGCCAGCGCCCTCGTCTTCCTCTCGCTGCTCTGGTACCTGGCCTCGGCCATCGCGGCGGTGCAGCGCAGCGATGAACTGCTCCAGCAGGCCACCGTGGTGCAGAAGCTGGACCTCGACATGGAGTCGGCGGTCCGCGGCTTCCTGCTGAACGGGGACGAGCGCTTCCTGAAACCCTACGAGGAATCGATGGCGCGGCAACCGGCGGAAGGGCGCCGCCTGCGCGAGATGCTGCACGGCGTCCCCGGCCAGACGCAGCGGCTGGACCGCATCGAGCACCTGCAGGCACGCTGGCGCGAGTACGCCGCCGACCGCATCGCGCAGAAGCGCAAGGATCCGCTCGCGCCGATCAGCGCGAGCACGGGACGCGAGCTGAAGGACGACGTGCGCGACGAGTTCGACGAGTTCTTCCGCGTCGAGCGCCGCGACCGCGCGCAGCGCATCGAGGAGACGAACCACAACGCGCTGATCACCTCCGTCGCCTTCGTCCTGTTCATGCTGACCACCGGCGCCCTGATCGCCTGGCGCGGCCGCAAGGACCTGACGGGGCTGTCGGAGAACTACGAGACGGCGCTGGCGGACCAGCAGCGCCAGGCGGAGGCGCTGCAGGCGCAGGCGTGGCTGCGCGAAGGGCAGTCGCTGCTCTCCGAGCGCCTGGGCAAGGAGCAGGACCTGGCGGCGGTCGGCCACGGCGCGCTGGAGTTCCTGTCGCAGTACCTCGGGATCGCCGTGGGGGCGCTCTACGTGCCCGAGCCTCCCGGCTTCGTGCGCGTGGCGACCTGGGGCTGGTCGGCGGGCACCGGGGGCGCCGGGGAACGCCTCGCGCAGGACCGCACGCTGGTCGCGGAAGCGGCGGCGCAGCGTCGCCAGATCCCGATGAGCGACGTGCCCGCCGGCTACCTGAAGGTCAGTTCCGCGCTGGGCGAGGCCACGACGCAGTCCGTGCTGATCGCACCGGTGGAACACGAAGGCCGCCTCGCCGGCGTGCTGGAAGTCGGGCTGCTGCGCCCGCTGGCGGCGCGCGACGGCGAACTGCTCGAGTACGCGAGCAGCATCCTCGGGGCTTCGCTGGAGGCGGCGCGCTACCGCAAGCGCCTGCAGGACGTGCTGGAGGAAACGCAGCAGCTCAACGAGGAACTGCAGGTGCAGCAGGAGGAACTGCGCACGGCCAACGAGGAGCTCGAGGAGCAGTCCCGCGCCCTGAAGGAATCGCAGGCCCACCTGGAAAGCCAGCAGGCGGAGCTGGAACAGACCAACGTGCAGCTCTCCGAGCAGGCCGAGCGCCTGGAGCAGCAGCGCGACCAGCTGCGCGAGGCGCAGGTGCAGCTGGAGGAACGCGCGGGCGAGCTGCAGCGCGCGAGCCGCTACAAGTCGGAGTTCCTCGCCAACATGTCGCACGAGCTGCGCACGCCGCTGAACAGCTCGCTGATCCTCGCGAAGCTGCTCGCCGACAACGCGGAAGGCAACCTGAGCGACGAGCAGGTGAAGTTCGCCGAGTCGATCTACAACGCAGGCAACGACCTGCTGAACCTGATCAACGACATCCTGGACATCGCCAAGGTCGAAGCCGGCAAGCTGGAAGTGCGGCCGGAGGTGGCCTCCGTGGCGTCCGTCATGGAAGGCCTGCGCTCCATGTTCCAGCCGCTGGCCACCCGCAAGGGCCTGCAGCTCGAAGTGGCGGCGGAGCCCGAGGCCCCGGGTTCGCTCTACACGGACCGCCACCGCGTGGAGCAGATCCTGCGCAACCTGCTGGCCAACGCCGTCAAGTTCACGGAGCACGGCAGCGTCGCCCTGCGCGTCGGCCGCGAGCCGGGGGACCGCATCCGCTTCGAGGTGCGGGACAGCGGCATCGGCATCCCGGAGTCGCAGCAGGACCTGATCTTCGAAGCCTTCCGCCAGGCGGACGGCACCAACAGCCGCAGGTTCGGCGGCACGGGCCTGGGCCTGTCCATCTCGCGCGACCTCGCCCGCCTGCTCGGCGGCGACATCTCCGTCGAGAGCGCGCCCGGCCAGGGCAGCACCTTCACCGTCGTGCTGCCCCTGGAATACCGGGTGGAGAAGGCGCAGGAGCCCGTGGCCATGGCGCCGCCCACGCCGACCCCCGCCGCGCCCCGCGTGGCGCAGGGCCCGGCGCCAGCCGCCACGCCCGCGCCTGCGCCGAGCGCCCCCAGCTTTCCCGACGACCGCGACGTGCCGGCCCACGGCCGCCGCACGGTGCTGGTGGTCGAGGACGACGTGCGCTTCGCGTCCATCCTGTTCGACCTCGCGCACGAACTCGGCTACCGCTGCCTGGTGGCGCACGACGCGCGCGCCGGGGTGGAACTCGCGACGCAGCAGGTGCCCGACGCGGTGCTGCTGGACATCCTGCTGCCCGACGAGACCGGGCTCGCCGTGCTGCAGCGGCTCAAGGAAGACCCGCGCACGCGGCACATCCCCGTGCACGCGCTGTCCGCCGAAGACCGCTCCGAGCCCGCGCTGCAGATGGGCGCGATCGGCTATGCCCGCAAGCCCGCCTCGCGCGAGGAATTGCAGGCCGTGTTCAAGCGGCTCGAGGAGAAGCTGAGCCAGAAGCTCAAGCGCGTGCTGCTGGTGGAAGACGACCCGCGGCAGCAGGAGAGCGTGCGGGCGCTGATCGGCGACGGCGACGTGGAGATCGTGGCGGTCTCCGAAGGAGCCGCCGCGCTGCACGCGCTGGCGGGGTCGGTGTTCGACTGCATGATCATCGACCTGAAGCTGCCGGACATGAGCGGGCAGGAACTGCTGCGCCGCATGGCCGCGGGCGAGAGCCGCTCCTTCCCGCCGGTGATCGTCTACACCGGCCGCAACCTCACCCGCGACGAGGAAGCGGAACTCCTGCGCTATTCCCGGTCCATCATCATCAAGGGCGCGCGCTCGCCGGAACGCCTGCTGGACGAGGTCACCCTCTTCCTGCACAAGGTGGAGAACCAGCTCTCGAGCGAACGCCAGAAGATGCTGCGCACGGCGCGCAGCCGCGACAAGGCCTTCGAGGCGCGCCGCATCCTGGTGGTGGACGACGACATGCGCAACATCTTCGCGCTCACGAGCGCGCTGGAGCAGAAGGGCGCCGAGGTGGAGGTCGCCCGCAACGGCGTGGAGGCCTTGCGCAAGCTGGAAGAGAATCCCGACGGGATCGACCTCGTGCTGATGGACATCATGATGCCCGAGATGGACGGCCTGACCTGCACGCGCGAGATCCGCAAGAACCCGCGCTGGCAGAAGCTGCCCGTCATCGCCGTCACCGCCAAGGCCATGAAGGAAGACCAGGAGAAGTGCCTCGCGGCCGGCGCGAACGACTACCTCGCCAAGCCGATCGAGCTGGAGCGGCTGTTCTCGCTGATGCGCGTGTGGATGCCGAAGCTGGAGCGCATACTTTGACCATGTCGGTGGCGGACATCGAGATCCGCCTGCTGGTGCAGGCGGTGTACCTGCGCTATGGCCACGACTTCCGCGACTACGCCTTCGCCTCGCTGCGCCGGCGCGTGCTGCAGGCGCAGCAGCGCATGGGGCTGGGCTCCATCTCCGCGCTGCAGGAGAAGGTGCTGCACGACCCGGACGAATTCGCGCGCCTGCTGCAGTACCTCACCGTGCCCGTGAGCGAGATGTTCCGCGACCCGGCCTACTTCCTCGCGCTGCGGCGGCAGGTGGTGCCGGTGCTGCGGACCTATCCGTCCCTCAAGATCTGGGTCGCGGGCTGCAGCACGGGCGAGGAGCCCTACTCCATGGCGATCCTGCTGCTGGAGGAAGGCCTGCTGGAACGCACCATCCTCTACGCGACGGACATCAACCACGCCTCGCTCGAGAAGGCACGCCAGGGCATCTTCGCGCTGGACCACATGCAGTCCTTCACGCGCAACTACCAGCGCGCGGGTGGCCTGAAAAGCTTCAGCGACTACTACACGGCGGCCTACGGCGGCGCGCTGTTCGACCGCAAGCTGCGCGACAGCATCACCTTCGCCGACCACAGCCTCGCCACCGACGCGGTGTTCGCGGAGACGCAGCTCGTGTCGTGCCGCAACGTGCTGATCTACTTCAACCGCGGCCTGCAGGACCGCGCGCTGGGCCTGTTCCACGAGTCGCTCACGCGCCGCGGCTTCCTCGGCCTGGGCTCCAAGGAGACGCTGGACTTCTCCGCCTACGCCGATCGCTTCGAGCCGGTGAGCCGGCCCGACCGCCTCTACCGCAAGCGGGGGGACGCATGAAGACCGCCCTGCCGAAGCGCTTCGCCTTCGCCGCCGAAGCCGTCGCGATCGGCGCGTCCGCCGGCGGCATCGACGCGCTGTTCACGCTGCTGGACGACCTGCAGCCGCCGATGGCAGCGCCCATCATCATCGTACTGCACCTGCCCGAGGACCACGAGAGCCGCCTGGTGCAGGTGTTCGCGCAGCGCACGCGCGTGCCCGTGCACGAGGCGCAGCCCGGCGCGCCCGCGGCGCCCGGCGCGGTGTACTTCGCGCCGCCGGGCTACCACCTGCTGGTGGAGACGGACCGCACCTTCGCGCTGAGCTGCGACCCGCCGGTGCTGTTCTCGCGGCCCTCGATCGACGTCATGATGGAATCCTGCGCCGAAACGTATGGCCCGGGCCTGCTCGGCATGGTGCTCACCGGCGCCAACGAGGACGGCGCCGCCGGCCTCGCTACCATCAAGGCCCGCGGCGGCCTCACGGCGGTGCAGGACCCCGCCGAGGCGCTGCACGCCACCATGCCCAACGCCGCCATCGCCGCCGCCGATCCCGATTTCGTCCTTCCGCTGGCAGGCCTGCACCGCCTGCTGCACACTGTGGCCTGCCGATGAGTTCCCCCACCCCCGAAGCCAACATCCTCCTGGTCGACGACCTGCAGGAGAACCTGATCGCGCTCGAAGCGCTGATCCGTGGGCCGGGCCGCCGCATCTTCACCGCGCGCTCGGGCGACGACGCGCTGTCGCTGATGCTGGAGCACCCTTTCGCGCTCGCCATCCTGGACGTGCAGATGCCGTCCATGAACGGCTTCGAGCTGGCCGAGCTGATGCGCGGGACGGAGCGCACCCGCACCATCCCCATCGTGTTCGTGAGCGCCGCCGGCCGCGAGCTGAACTACGCCTTCCAGGGCTACGAGTCCGGCGCCGTCGACTTCCTGTACAAGCCGCTCGACCCCCATGCCGTGCGCAGCAAGGTCTCCGTGTTCGTGGACCTGTTCCGCCAGCGCCAGGAGCTCCAGGAAGCGCAGGTGCAGCTGCAGCGCGCGGTGGCCATGCGCGACGACTTCATGTCCATGATCGCGCACGAGCTGCGCAACCCGCTGAACTCGGTCTACCTGCAGGCGCAGCTGCGCCGCAAGATGCTGTCCTCGCCCAAGGCGCCCGATACGCAGGCCATGCAGAAGATGGTGGAACGCGACGAGCGCCAGATCCGCAGCATGGTGCGCCTGCTCGACGACATGCTCGACGTCTCGCGTGCGCGCACGGGCAAGCTGGCCATCGTTCCCGCGGAGTTCGACCTCGCCGCGTCCGCGCAGGCGGTCGTCGAGGCGATCCAGGAGCAGGCCAACGCGACCGGCGTGCAGCTCACGCTGGCGGCGCCCGAGTCGCTGCGCATCGTCGGCGACGAGTTCCGCATCGAGCAGGTGATCACCAACCTGCTGACCAACGCGCTGCGCTACGGCGGCGGCAAGCCGGTCGTCGTGACCGTGGGGCTGCGCGACGACCTCCGCGAAGCCTTCGTGTCCGTCCGCGACCAGGGCATGGGCATCGCGCCCGCCGACCAGGAGCGCATCTTCGAGCAGTTCGAGCGCACCGAAGGCGCGGCGCAGGTCGCGGGCCTCGGCCTCGGCCTGTACATCGCGCGGCAGATCGCGCAGGCGCACCAGGGCCGGCTGGAGGTGCGCAGCACCGTGGGCCAGGGCTCCGAGTTCATCCTCTCCCTGCCCCTGCCTGCGCCCGCGAGCCCGGCATGAGAAAATTCAGGGTTCGACGAAGGAATGAATAGAACATGGACGCAGAACGCATCAACCTGATCGGTACCACCCTGCAGGACCTGCAGGCCCGGACGGCCGATCTCCGGAGGTATCTTTGACTTCGATGCGAAGTCGGAGCGCCTGAGGACCGTCAACGCCTCGCTGGAAGACCCCGCGGTCTGGAACGACCCGAAGAAGGCGCAGGAACTGGGCAAGGAACAGAAGCAGCTGTCCGGCGTCGTGGGCACGATCCAGACGCTGGAGCGCGAGCTCGCCGACAACCTCGAGCTCTACGAGATGAGCAAGGAGGAAGGCGACGAGGCGGGCCTGCAGGCCATCGAGGCCGAAGGCAGCAAGCTCGAAGCCCTGGTCAAGGACCTGGAGTTCCGGCGCATGTTCAACCAGCCGGCCGACCCCAGCAACTGCTTCCTGGACCTGCAGGCCGGCGCCGGCGGCACCGAAGCCTGCGACTGGGCCAGCATGCTGATGCGCCAGTACCTGAAGTACGCCGAGCGCAAGGGCTTCAAGACCACCGTGGAAGACGAGACGCCGGGCGACACGGCCGGCATCAAGAGCGCCACGATCAAGATCGAGGGTGACTACGCCTTCGGCCTGCTGCGCACGGAAACGGGCGTGCACCGCCTCGTGCGCAAGTCGCCCTTCGACTCCTCGGGCGGGCGCCACACGAGCTTCGCGAGCGTGTTCGTCTATCCGGAGATCGACGACTCGATCGAGATCGACATCAACCCGGCGGACGTGCGCACGGACACCTACCGCGCCTCCGGCGCCGGTGGCCAGCACATCAACAAGACCGATTCGGCGGTGCGCCTGACGCACATCCCGACCGGCATCGTCGTGCAGTGCCAGGACAGCCGCTCGCAGCACTCCAACCGCGACGTCGCCTGGCGCCGCCTGCGCTCGCGCCTGTACGACTTCGAGATGCGCAAGCGCATGGAAGCGCAGCAGAAGCTGGAAGACTCCAAGACCGACGTGGGCTGGGGCCACCAGATCCGCAGCTACGTCCTGGACAACAGCCGGATCAAGGACCTGCGCACCGGCGTGGAGATCTCGGCGACCCAGAAGGTGCTGGACGGCGACCTCGATGCGTTCATCGAGGCTTCGCTGAAGCAGGGCGTATGAGAAGGAAGCATGTCATTGCGGGCCTGACCCGCAATCCATGCGGCTTCCGCGCCGCAACGAACGCCCCATGGATCCCGGGTCAAGCCCGGGATGACAAGCCTTGAAGGCCGCTGCCCTCATCTTCGACATGGACGGGACCATGGTGGACTCCATGCCCGCCCATGCGAAGAGCTGGGACCTGTTCCGCCAGCGCCACGGCGTGCAGCTGTCCGTCGACGAGATCCTCAAGCGCACCACCGGCCGCAACGGCATCGAGTGCGTGCGCCTGCTGCTCGGCGACGACCTGCCCGAGGAAGAAGCGAAGCGGCTGATCGACGAGAAGGAAGCGGACTACCGGCGCATCTTCGCGGAGGACTTCCGCGAGGTCGCCGGCTTTTCCGAGTTCGCGCGGCGCGCGCAGGCGCGCGGGCTGAAGATCGCCGTGGCGACCGCCGGGGACAGGAACAACCTGCACTTCGTGCTGGAACGGGTGCACGTGAGACCCGAGGCCGAAGTGCGCGGCGACCAGGGCCTGCCCGGGAAACCGGAGCCGGACATCTTCCTCGCCGCCGCGAAGAAGCTCGGCGCCGAGCCGCGCGACTGCATCGTGTTCGAGGACGCGCCTTTCGGCATCGAAGCCGCGCACCGCGCGGGCATGCGGGCCGTCGCCATCTGCAGCACCCACAAGGCCGAAGAACTCGCAGGCCCGCACGTGATCGCCTCGGTGCGGGATTTCGAAGAACTCATGAAGAACGATTTTCTGGAGAGCCTCCATGCGTGAAGGAACATCCAAGGTCATCTACCGCGCGGACTACCAGCCGCCGGCGTTCTGGATCGACAGCGTCGAACTCTGCTTCGACCTCGACCCGGCCAAGACCCGCGTGCTCAATCGCATGCGCATCCGCCGCAACCCCGACGTGATGCCGCAGCCCCTGCGCCTCGACGGCGAGGAGCTGAACCTGGCGCGGGTGCTCGTGGGCGGGCAAGGCACCTCCTTCAAGATGGAGGAAGGCCAACTGGTGCTGGAGAACCTGCCCGAAGGCAACGAGCCCTTCGACCTGGAGATCTTCACCACCTGCGCGCCGGCGAAGAACACCAAGCTGATGGGCCTGTACGTCAGCAACGAGTCCTTCTTCACCCAGTGCGAGGCGGAAGGCTTCCGCCGCATCACCTACTTCCTGGACCGTCCCGACGTGATGGCCAGCTACACGGTGACGCTGCGCGCCGACAAGCAGAAGTACCCCGTGCTGCTGTCCAACGGCAACCTGGTCGACCACGGCGACCTGGAGGACGGCCGCCACTTCGCGAAGTGGGTCGACCCCTTCCGCAAGCCCAGCTACCTGTTCGCGCTCGTCGCCGGCCAGCTGGTGTGCCGCGAGCAGCGCATCGCCGCGCGCAACGGCAAGGACCACCTGCTGCAGGTGTACGTGCGCGCCGGCGACCTGGACAAGACCGAGCACGCGATGAACTCGCTCATGGCCTCGGTCGCCTGGGACGAGGCCAGGTTCGGCCTGCCGCTGGACCTGGAGCGCTTCATGATCGTCGCCACCAGCGACTTCAACATGGGCGCGATGGAAAACAAGGGCCTGAACATCTTCAACACGAAGTACGTTCTCGCCAACCAGGCCACCGCCACCGACGTGGACTACGCCAACATCGAGTCGGTGGTGGGCCACGAGTACTTCCACAACTGGACCGGCAACCGCGTGACCTGCCGCGACTGGTTCCAGCTCTCGCTGAAGGAAGGCCTCACCGTCTTCCGCGACCAGGAGTTCAGCCAGGACCTGGCCGGCGATGCGTCGGCGCGCGCGGTCAAGCGCATCGAGGACGTGCGCGTGCTGCGCACCGCGCAGTTCCCCGAGGACGCGGGCCCCATGGCCCACCCCGTCCGCCCGGACCAGTACCTGGAGATCAACAACTTCTACACCGTGACGGTGTACGAGAAGGGCGCGGAGGTCGTGCGCATGATGCAGACCCTGGTGGGCCGCGAAGGCTTCGCCAAGGGGCTGTCGCTGTACTTCCAGCGCCACGATGGCCAGGCCGTCACCTGCGACGACTTCGCCCAGGCCATCGCCGACGCGAACCCGGAGTCGCAGCTCGCGCAGCGCCTGGACCAGTTCAAGCGCTGGTATTCGCAAGCCGGCACGCCGCGCGTGCGGGCGCAGACGCACTTCGACGCGGTCTCGGGCATCTATACGCTGACGCTCACGCAGAGCTGCGCGCCCACGCCCGGCCAGCCGGAGAAGCAGCCCTTCGTGATCCCCGTGGCCCTCGGGCTGCTGGATGCGGAGGGCCGCGAGCTCACGAGCGGCCTGCACGTGCTGACCGAGGCGACCGAGACGCTCACCTTCCCGGGCTACGCGTCGGAGCCCGTGCCTTCGCTGCTGCGCGGCTTCAGCGCGCCGGTGATCCTGGACTACGACTACAGCGACCAGCAGCTGCTGGCCCTGCTCGCCAGCGACACCGACCCGTTCAACCGCTGGGAGGCCGCGCAGCGCCTGGCCACCGGCCGTGCGCTGACCTTCATCCGCACCGGCAGCCCGGTGGAACTGGATGCGCCCTACCTGGATGCGATGCGCACCGTGCTGCGCCACCCGACGCTGGATGCGGCCTTCAAGGAGCTGGTGCTGACGCTGCCCGGCGAGACCTACATCGCCGAACAGCTGGACGTGGTGGACCCGCAGCGCATCCACGCGGTGCGCGAGGCGATGCGCGAGCAGCTGGCGCGCGCGCTGGCCGCCGAATGGGAATGGGCTTACGAGGCGCACAAGGACAACGGCGCCTACCGCCCGGACCCGGTGTCCAGCGGCCGCCGCGCGCTGGCCGGGATGGCGCTGACCAACCTGTGCCTCGCCGCGCGTTCCTCGGGCGACGCGGTGTGGCCCGGCAAGGCCTACCAGCGCTTCAAGGACGCGTCCAACATGACCGACCGCTTCAACGCGCTGGCCGCGCTGGTGAGCACCGGCCATCCGCTCGCGGCCGAGGCGCTGCAGCGCTTCCACGCCATGTTCAAGGGCGAGGCACTGGTGCTGGACAAGTGGTTCGCCCTGCAGGCGGGCGCGCCCGACCGCGGAGGCAACATCCTGCCCACCGTGAAGCAGCTGATGGTCCACCCGGACTTCAACATCCGCAACCCGAACCGCGCGCGCAGCGTGATCTTCAGCTACTGCAGCGCCAACCCGGGCGGCTTCCACCGCGCGGACGCGGCGGGCTACGTCTTCTGGAGCGACCGCGTCATCGAGCTGGATGCCATCAACCCGCAGGTCGCCGCCCGCCTCGCGCGCGCGCTCGATCGCTGGAAGAAGCTGGCCGAGCCCCTGCGCGGCGCCGCCCGCGAGGCGATCGCCCGCGTGGCCGCGAAGCCCGACCTGAGCAACGACGTGCGCGAGGTGGTCACCCGCGCGCTGGCCGATTAGAGTTCAACCATGAGTTCCAACACCTCCCTCACCCGCTACCTCGTCGAGCAGCAGCGCACGCACGGGCACATCCCCGGCCAGCTGCGCCTGCTGATCGAAGTGGTGGCCCGCGCCTGCAAGCGCATCAGCCATGCCGTGAACAAGGGCGCGCTCGGCGACGTGCTGGGCACCGCCGGCACGGGCAACGTGCAGGGCGAGATCCAGAAGAAGCTGGACATCATCGCCAACGAGGTGCTGATCGAGGCGAACGAATGGGGCGGCCACCTCGCCGGCATGGCCAGCGAGGAGATGGAAGGCATCTACGTGGTGCCCAACCGCTTCCCCAAGGGCGAATACCTGCTGCTGTTCGATCCGCTGGACGGCTCCTCCAACATCGACGTCAACGTGAGCATCGGCACGATCTTCAGCGTGCTGCGCATGCCCGAGGACGACCGCGGCGTGGACGAAGGCGACTTCCTGCAGTGCGGCCGCAAGCAGGTGGCCGCCGGCTACTGCATCTACGGCCCGCAGACCACGCTGGTGCTGACCGTCGGCGACGGCGTCGCGATGTTCACGCTGGACCGCGAACAGGGCTCCTTCGTGCTGACGCAGGAGGACGTGCGCATTCCGGAGGACACGAAGGAATTCGCTATCAACATGTCGAACATGCGCCACTGGGACGCCCCCGTGAAGCGCTACATCGACGAGTGCCTGGCCGGCAAGGAAGGCCCGCGCGGCAAGGACTTCAACATGCGCTGGGTCGCCTCGATGGTGGCCGACGTGCACCGCATCCTCACGCGCGGCGGCATCTTCATGTACCCCTGGGACAAGCGCGAGCCGGACAAGCCGGGCAAGCTGCGCCTGATGTACGAAGCCAACCCGATGTCGTGGCTGGTGGAGCAGGCGGGCGGCGCGGCCACCAACGGCAGGGAGAAGATCCTCGACATCCAGCCGAAGAAGCTGCACGAGCGGGTGTCGGTGATTCTCGGCTCGAAGAACGAAGTGGAGCGCGTCACTTCGTACCACCAGCAGTAGGCTGGGTTTCGCGCGGAACCGTCGGCCGGGCTTCGCGCCGGAGCGTAGGCTGGGTTTCGCGCCAGCGAACCCCAGCGCTTTCGCGCAAACCGCTGGGGTGCGCGTGCGCGCAACCCAGCCTACGTCACTCCGGCTGGATGTTGTTCCGCCGGATGAACTCCCCCCAGTGCTGCCGCTCCTTGCGCAGCTCCGCCGCGAATTCCTCCGGCGTGTCGTGCACCGGGATCAGCGCCTGCTGCTCCAGCCGCTGCACCACCGCCGGATTGCGCATGGCCTTGCCGACTTCCTCGCCGAGCCGCTTCACGATGGCCGGCGGCACCTTCGCGGGCGCCATCACGCTGAACGACGTCCACGCCCGCACGCCGGGGTAGCCGGCGTCGCCCAGCGTGGGCACGTTCGGCAGCAGCGGCGTCTTCTGGTTCACCGCGAGCGCGACGACCTTGCCGGCCTTGATGTGCTGGTCGATCGACGCCAGGTCCGTGAACATGAACTGCAGCCTTCCGCTCAGGAGGTCCTGGTACGCCGGCGCCACGCCCTTGTACGGCACGTGCGTGAACCTCGCGCCGGTGGCGTCCTCGATCATGCGCACGCCGACGTACACGGGGCTGCCCACGCCGGCGGAGCCGTAGAAGAACTTGCCCGGCTCGCGCTTGCCGGCGTCCACCAGGTCCTTCAGCGTCTTCCATCCGGTGGCCGGGGAAGCCACCACCACCATCGGCGCCATGACGCCGCGCGTCACCGGCGCGAGGTCGCGCTCGATGTCGAAAGGCATCGTCTTGAGCAGCACCGGGTTGATGCCCAGCGAGGAGTTGGAGGCGACGAGGATCGTGTAGCCGTCGGGCTCCGCCTTCGCCGCGATGTCGGCGCCGATGTTGCCGCTGGCGCCGGGCTTGTTGTCCACGACGAAGGACTGGCCCGTCTGTTCGGTCAGCGCCTGCGCCAGGATGCGCCCGAAGGCGTCCGTGCCGCCGCCCGGCGACGAAGGCACGATCACGCGCACGGGTCGTGCCGGCCAGGCGGCTTGCGCGAACGCGCCCGCGAAGGGTGCCAGCAGGATGCCGCCCAGGACGGTGCGGCGGGGCAGTTGGAAAGCCATGGTGTCTCCTCCTCGTTCGTGTCGTTCAGAGCCCGCGGCGCTGGCGGGCCGCTTCCTTCCACAGCGCCCAGGGCCGCTCCACCTGCCCTTCGGTGCTGGCCATCGCGGCCACCGCTTCGCCGTCCGTGAGGTATTCGGGGTCCCCGAGCTGCAGTGCCTGCATCTGCAGCTTCGCGTTCACTTCCGCGTACACCGCGCGGTAGACCACCAGCTTCAGCGACGGTGCGACGGTCGTGGAGCCGTGCCCGCGCATCAGCACGAAGCTGGCCGAGCCGAGCGTGTCCGCCAGGGCGCGGCCGAGGCGGTCGTCGCGCACCAGGAGGTCGCTCGCATCGCCCGCCGTGTCGCGGATCTCGAACAGCGGCGCGCCCGCGCCGAGGAAGCCGCTCATGTGGCACACGGGCCGCAGGCGCGCCCGCCGCGACACGGAGAACGGCACCACGGAGGGCGAGTGACTGTGCACGACCGCCATCACGTCGGGGCGCGCGCGGTAGATCGCGCCGTGGATGAAGCGCTCCAGGTACACGCGACGGTCGCCAGCATCGAGCGGCGTGCCGTCGAGGGCGAACTGCAGGATGTCCTCCCGGCGCACCTGGCCCGGCGCCATGTTGCGCGCGAGCAGGAAGCGGTCGGGCGCGCCGGGGTGGCGCACGCTCACGTGGCCGAAGGCATCCAGCACGCCTTCGTCGAGGAGGATGTGGTTGGCGGCGACGAGGTCGTCGACCAGGGCGGGATCGGGTGCGGTCATGTCAGATCTTGGCCATTTCGTACGTGGTGGGCGCGAACAGCTCCTCGAGCTGCACCTTGCGGGCGGACAGGCCCTGGTCGTGGTGGTGCGCCAGGAAGGCTTCGAGCGTGACCCGGTTGTCCTCCACGCCGTAAGGCCAGTAGTCGCGGCCCATGAGCTGCTGCGTGGCGGCCAGCAGCTCCTCCAGGAAGGGCAGCGAAGCCTTGGGCGCGGAGGGGTCGGCCAGGCGCTCCAGCGCGATCGCCTTGGCGGCCTCGAAGGCCTTGTAGACGGCGACCGGCAGCCAGCGGTGGCGCTCCACCAGCTCGCGGCGGATGCCCACGACGTGCATGATCGGGAAGATGCGCGTGCGGCGGTAGTAGTCCTCCGCGGCCGCGGTGGGGTCGGCGTAGAACCAGCCCACCTGCGGGTTGCGGCCGAAGCACGACGGCGCCCGCGGGCCCACGAAGGCGTCGAGGTCGCCGCGATCGAGCATGGCCGCCAGCGTGTCGCCTTCCGGCGCTTCCTCGATGCGCACGCCGGGTGGCAGCTGGATGCGCAGCTTCTCGGCGCGGCCGGGCGTCTCGATGCCGCCGCGCACCCACGTCACCTCGGAAGGAAGGATCCCGTGGTCCTCCTTCAGCAGGGAGCGCGCCCAGACGTTGGCCGTGAGCTGGTACTCCGGGATGCCCACGCGCTTGCCGCGCAGGTCCGCCGGCGTGCGCACCCGGTCGCGGCGCACGTAGATGGCCGTGTGGCGGAAGGCGCGCGACAGGAACACCGGGACGGCCACGTAAGGGCAGTCGCCCTGGGACACCTTCAGCGTGTAGCTGGAAAGCGAAAGTTCGCCGATGTCGAACTCGGTGCCCCGGAAAGCCCGGAAAAAGGCCTCCTCCGGCGACATGGTCATGAAGACGGGGTCCACCCCGTCGATGCGCACGCTGCCATCCAGCAGCGCGCGGGTGCGGTCGTAGTCGCCCATGGCGACCGACAAGGCGAGTCTCTGCAAAATCCTGCTCCCTTTCTGGCGCCGGATTCTGACGGCAGCGCAACAGCCCGTCCATCCGGTCCAACCACATGCCCTATAATGGCAGGCTTCGCCGGAGTAGCTCAGTCGGTAGAGCAGCTCATTCGTAATGAGAAGGTCGGGGGTTCGATTCCTCTCTCCGGCACCAGAAAAGCAGGCCCCTTGTAGATCAACGATTTACAAGGGGTCTTGTCTTTGGAGGGTTCACCAGGAGAAGCAATGGACTACCGCCGTCTCGGCCGCTCCGGCCTGAAGGTTTCGCCCCTCTGCCTCGGGGCCATGATGTTCGGCGACCAGGCCGACGAAGCCGCGTCGCGCGGCATCATCGCCGCGGCCCGCGAAGCCGGCGTGAACTTCATCGACACCGCGGACGCCTACGTGGGTGGCCATTCCGAGCGGATCGTCGGGAAGGCCGTGCAGGCCGAGCGGGACCGCTGGGTCGTCGCCACCAAGGTGGGCTACCTGCCCGACCCGCTGCTCGCCACGCCGCCGGACCTCTCGCGCAAGAACCTGTTCCGCGCGGTGGACCAGAGCCTGCGGCGGCTGGACACCGACTACATCGACATCTACTACCTGCACCGCGACGACCGCACGACGGCGCTGGAAGAAACGGTGCATGCGCTGGCGGACCTCGTGCGGCAGGGCCGCATCCGCCATTTCGGCGTGTCGAACTTCTCCGCGTGGCGCATCGCCGAAGTCGTGCGCCTGTGCGACGAAGCCGGCATCGACCGCCCGGTGGCCTGCCAGCCGCTGTACAACGCGATGAACCGCACGGCGGAAGCGGAGCTGCTGCCCGCCTGCACCTACTACGGCATCGGCGTGGTCCCGTACAGCCCGCTCGCGCGCGGCGTGCTCACGGGCAAGTACGCGAGCCTCGACCAGCTGCCCGAAGGCAGCCGCGCGGCGCGCAAGGACAAGCGCATCCTGCAGACGGAGCTGCGCGGCGAGTCCGTGGCGCTGGCGCAGGAGGTGAAGAAGCATGCCGAGGCGAGCGACAGCACCGCGGCGCACTTCGCGCTCAAGTGGGTCCTGGACAGCGCCGCCGTCACGTCGGTGATCTGCGGCCCGCGCACGCTGGAGCAGTGGCAGGACTACGTGGCGGCCTTGCAGGAAGCGCCTTTCACGGCGGAAGACGAAGCGCTTGTGGACCGCCTGGTGCCCGCAGGTCACCCTTCCACGCCGGGCTACACGGACCCCAACTATCCGGTGCTGGGGCGGCTGCCGCGCAGCAAGCGCGGCTGAAGGATCACTTCTTCGCCATCGCCGCCGAGGCGAGCTCGTAGGACCGCAAGCGCGCGTCCTGGTCGAACACCTGGCAGGTCACCATGAGCTCGTCGGCCTCCGTGCGTTCCACGAAGGCCTCGATCTGCCGCTGCACGCTGCTGCCGGAGCCGATCGCGGTGCAGGCGAGCACTTCGTCCAGCATCGCGCGGATGCCCGAAGGCAGCGATTCCAGGTAGCCGGGGACCGGCGGCTGCAGCTTGCCGGGGCGGCCGGTGCGCAGGTTGACGAAGGCCTGCTGCATCGAGCTGGCGAGCAGCGCCGCCTCCTCGTCGCTGTCGGCCGCGAACACGTTGTAGCCCAGCATGACGTACGGCTTCGCCAGGGACTCCGAAGGGCGGAACGTGGCCCGGTACAGCTCGATGGCCTGCATCATCTGCCCCGGCGCGAAGTGGGAAGCGAACGCGTAAGGCAGCCCCAGCATCGCCGCGAGCTGCGCGCCGAAGAGGCTGGACCCCAGGATCCAGACCGGCACCTTCGCGCCCCGTCCCGGCACGGCCTGCACCTGCTGCCGCGGCGCGTCGGACATCAGGTCCATCAGTTCGACGACGTCGCGCGGGAATTCGTCGGGATCGGTCTGCAGGTTGCGGCGCAGCGCACGGGCGGTGGTCTGGTCCGAACCCGGCGCGCGGCCGAGGCCGAGGTCGATGCGGCCGGGGTACAGCGCTTCGAGCGTGCCGAACTGCTCCGCAATCACCAGCGGGGAGTGGTTCGGCAGCATGATGCCGCCGGCGCCGACGCGGATGCTGCGCGTCGCACCCGCGACGTGGCCGATGAGGACGGAGGTGGCGGCACTCGCGATGCCGGGCATGCCGTGGTGTTCCGCGAGCCAGAAACGGCGGTAGCCGAGCCGCTCGGCATGCTGCGCCAGCGCCACGGTGTTGCGGAAGGACTGGGCGGCATCGCTGCCTTCCAGGATGGGCGAGAGATCGAGGACGGAAAGGGGGACCATCCCGTGCATTTTGGGGCGGCCGCGGCCGTGGCAAGGTACCGGCAGCGTACCCGGGTTGTCACCATCCCCCCCGCCGCGGGTGGGAAGCGGCCCACCTAGGCTGCCGTACGGTCGCTCCCTAAGCACGAGAGGAGACGTCCATGTTGGGAACCCGCCGCCAAGACCAGCCAGCCCTGCTCGCCCGCCGCAGCCTCCTGGCCGCGGCATGCGCGCTGCCTTTCGCGCGCGCGCGCGCAGCCGCGCCGGCACCGATCCGCATCGGCCAGTGCCTGCCGCTCACCGGGCCGCTGGGACCGGTGGTGCGGCCGATCGCCGAGGGGCAGAAGCTGATGATCGATGCCGTGAATGCGCAGGGCGGCGTGCACGGCGCGCCCGTGGAACTCGTCACGCTGGACGACGCCGCCCAGCCCGCGCGCACCGCGGAACTCACGCAGAAGCTGCTGGACGAGGGCGTCGCGAGCCTGTTCGGCTATGCATTCGTCCCGGGCCTCGTGCGCACGCTGCCCCTGCTGGACGAACGCCGCGTGCCGCTCCTGGGCATCTACAACGGCGCGGACATCGTGCGCAAGGAGCCGCACCCCTGGCTGTTCACCACCACGGCGAGCCTGCGCGACGAGATCGCCGCGATGGTGCGCACGCTGGCGACGCTCAACACGCGCAAGCTCGCGGTCGCCTACCAGAACAACGAGCTCGGGCGCTTCATGCTGCCCCAGATCGATGCCGTCGCCGCGGAGCACCAGGTAGCGCTGGCGGCCAAGGTGGCGGTGGAGCCCGATGGTTCCAACGCACTCGCCGCGACGGCGGCCGTGGCGAAGGCGGAGCCGCAGGCCGTGCTGCTGCTCGCGGGCGGCGCCGCGGTGCTGGGCTTCATGAAGGCGCTGCCCCCGGGCGCCCGCGTTCCCGTCTATGCGCTGTCGCTCGCCGGGACGTCGGCGCTGCTGGAGCAACTGGGTCCGGTGGCGCGCGGCATGGCGTTCACGCAGGTCGTGCCGTACCCCATGCGGCAGGTGACGCCCCTTACGCGCAGGTTCGGCGCGGCGGTGAGCGCCGCGGGCCTCGCGCCGACCTACGACCGCATGTGGGGCTACCTGAATGCGTCCGTGCTGGTGGAAGTGCTGCGCCGCGCCGGGCCGAAGCCGACCGCCGCAGCGGTGCAGGCGACGCTGGAGAAGCTGCCGGACCTGGACCTCGGCGGCTACCGCCTCGCCTGGGGCGAGCACCGGCGCCACGGGTCCAGCTTCGTGGAGATCACGATGGTGGACGCGGGCGGCAAGTTCATCCGCTGACGCGGATCAGGCGAAGGGCGGGATGCGCGGCTCGAGGGCGATGCCCAGGGGCGCGAGTTCGCAGGCCGGTCGCTCCGCGGCTTCGGCGGCTTCGGCCGCGGCGGCCTGCCGCGCGGGGATCGCTTCGGTCCACGTGCGCACGTCGTCGGGCGTCATCGTGCTGACCGGCGTCAGGCGCCCGTCCACGTAGCCGAGGTTCTCCACGTCGTGCAGGTACTGCTCGCGCGACAGCAGCGTGCCGCCGCAGATGCGCAGGTCTTCCTCGGGCGGGTGCTGCGTCTCGTCCGCGAGCTTGCGCATCAGGTGCTGCATCACCCAGGCCGGGATGCGGTCCCGCTCGCCGGGGTAGATGAAGCCGAACAGCGTGAGGTGCGCGAGCAGCACGCGCCAGTGCGGGCCGAAGCGCTCCACGAGCCGGTCCCAGTCGATGCGTTCGGCGTTCGCCTGGATCGTGTGCGCCACGTCGGCGCCGTCGTAGCGCTCGCGTTCCATGATGAAGGACTTGGACAGCAGCCCGTCTTCCATGTTCGCCACGCGCACCGGCACGCCGAGGATCTCGGCCTGCGCGTTGTCGTGGAACCAGGCGTCGTCCACCGGGGTGAGGCCGTTGCCCGAGTTGAAGATCAGGTCGATGAAGTCCTCGCCCGCGTAGACCTTGGCGAGCCAGTGCGGGTAAGGCATCTCGTTGCGCCAGCCTTCGGCCTGCATGAGCGCGGCCACGCGGTCATAGTCCTCGCGGCGGATGAACAGGTCGAGGTCCTTGGTGGAACGCCGGATGCCGGTGAAGCAGGCGTGCGCGAAGGCGCCGCCCACGAGGAAGGGCACGTCGGCGTCCACCAGCACGCGCAGCGCGCGGCGATAGAACTCCGCCGTGAGGGGGGCGACCTCTTCCTCCAGCGACGGTGCGAGCGGGATGGTGGAACACATGCGTCCCACATTACGCAAAGGTGCTCTTCCTTCATCTCGGCCGACGCGCCATCGGGGAGGGACAGGGAACCTCACGCAACGTCAGTACCGGCCTACACGCGTCAGCCCCGTGTCGCGGCAGTATGGCGGACGTCTCATCCGGAAAGTTTCCATGGCCAAGTCCGCCAGCACCGTCCGTTTCGCCGCCGTCGGCGACCTCCACGTCACCAAGGATGCGGGGGGGACACTGCGCGCGCTGTTCGCGCAGGCCGCGGAGGCGGCGGACGCCTTGCTTCTTTGCGGCGACCTCACGGACTACGGCACGGCCGAAGAAGCGCACGTGCTCGCCGAAGAGCTGTCGGTGGTGAAGGTTCCCATCGTCGCGGTGCTGGGCAACCACGACTTCGAGTCGGGCACGCCGGAGGTCGTGGTGGAAGCACTCACCAAGGCCGGCGTGCGCGTGCTCGATGGCGAAGCCTGCGAGATCGAGGGCGTGGGCATCGCCGGCATCAAGGGCTTCGCCGGCGGGTTCGGCCGCGGCTCGCTCGGCGCGTGGGGCGAGCCCGCGATCAAGATGTTCGTGCAGGAGGCGCTGCACGAGGCGATGAAGCTCGAATCCGCGCTCGCCAAGCTGCGCACCCCGCGCAAGATCGCGCTGCTGCACTACTCGCCCATTGCCGGAACCGTGGCGGGGGAACCGGTGGAGATCTTCCCCTTCCTCGGCAGCAGCCGCCTCGAGGAACCCCTGCTGCGCTACCCCGTCGATGCCGTGTTCCACGGGCACGCGCACCGCGGCACGCTGGAAGCGAAGACCATCAACGGCGTGCCGGTGTTCAATGTCGCCCGGCCGCTGCTGCTGCGCAGCCGTCCGGACGAGCCGGCGTTCCGTCTCTTCGAGCTCGCGCGCGAAGCGCCGGAAGCCACGCCGCCCGCGTCCGCGCATGCGCAGCACGCCCCGACGCCGACGGTGGTGCAGCCCGCCGCATCGGCTAACGCGTAGCGGCGTTGCGCAAGGCCTGCGCGTTCACTTCCTCCTGCTGCCGCCGGATGTCCGGCGGCCACGTGGAGCGGATCCAGGCGAGCACCGCGACGATCTCCGCATCGCTCAACACGCCGGCGTAGGCGGGCATCGCGGATTCGTAGCCCGGGAGCTTCGCCGCCTTCGCGACGCCGTGCTTGGTGATGTCGAACAGCACCTGGTCCGGGTGGTGCCAGGTGTGGCCGCTGGCATCGTGCGGCGGAGCAGGCAGGCGGCCGGAGGCATCGCGTTCGCGCCAGCGGGGCTGGCCTTCGCGCTTCGCGCCGTGGCACGCCGCGCAATGCTGCGCGTAGACGGCCTGGCCCGTGGCGAGCACGGCGGGGTCGTCGGTGGCGATGCGCAGTTGGCCGTCGGGGGCTTTCTCGCTGCACGCCGCAAGCAAGCCGACATAGCACAACACGGAGAGCGTCCACCGCAACCTTTTCATGGCCGCGACCCTAACATGCGGCACTGTCAAGAGGACATTTCGCGGGTGTGACGGTGCTGCTCGCGGAATGGTCACCGCGTCCAAACCCAATGCCGGCGCGGCTCCGCGCACTTGCTCACCTGCTTGTCCACAGGCTTCTCCACCGTTCCTGTGGGAATCATCCTACGATTGGTTGCAGCTTCCCGATGATCGATTCTCCCCTTCGCGTATTGCACCTCGATGACAGGCTCGTCGCCATCGACAAGCCCGCGGGATTGCTGGTGCACCCCAGCGGCCTGGATGCGCAGGAGGAACGCACGGCGCTGCAGCTGCTGCGCGACCAGCTCGGCGAACGCCTCTGGCCCTTGCACCGCCTGGACAAGGCCACGAGCGGCGTGCTGCTGTTCGCGCGCGATGCGGACGCCGCACGCGAGTGGGGACTCGCGTTCGCCGAGGGGCGCGTCGCCAAGCGCTATCTCGCCCTGGTGCGCGGCTGGCCCGATGCGGCGGGCGAGATCGCGCAGCCGCTCGCTCGCGATCCAGAGTTGCCTTCGACGGGGCAGGAGCGGCTCGCGGCGGCCACGCGCTACCGGCGGCTCGCCTGCTTCGACTGGCCCTTCCAGGTGGATGCGCGTCATGCGACAAGCCGCTACGCGCTGATGGAAGTGGAGCCGCTCACGGGGCGCCGGCACCAGATCCGGCGGCACTTCAAGCACATCGCGCATCCGCTGGTGGGGGACACGACGCATGGCAAGGGCGCGCACAACCGCGCGGTCGCGCAGTGGCTGGGAGTGTCGCGGCTGTGGCTGCATTGCGAGTGGATGGAGCTGGGGGGCTTGCGGGTCGAGGCAGCGGCCGGGGCCGAGTGGGAGCCGTTGCTGGGGTCGCTGCGCGAACCCAGCCTACGCGGCGACGTGCATGCGTAGGCTGGGTTCGCGCAGCGACCCGGGGTTGTCTGAATTTTTGTGTGTGAGGCCCTGAGACTTATCCAGGGCGGCGGGCGTCGCTTGCGACGAACGACCGACGCGGTGGGCAAGTCGGTGTCGCATGTTATGCGGCAACTTTCGTGAAGCGATCTTCATAAAGGATCGCGAACTGGTTCATGGCGTCCTTCCACTCCTTTGCAGCTCGGCCCCAATCGGCCGTGATGTTCTTGAGCGCCAGCCAGATCAGTTTGGATGCGGCGTCGTCGCTGGGGAAGTGCCCGCGGCTCTTGATGATCTTGCGCAGCCGCGCGTGCACGCTTTCGATCGCATTGGTCGTGTAGATCACCCGGCGAATGTCCGGGGGGAATGCAAAGAACGGGATCACGTGGTCCCAGGCTCGCCGCCAGGCCGCTACTGCGGTGGGGAATTTCTGGCCCCACGCCCCGCGTTCAAAGGCATCCAGTTGCGCCAGGGCAGCTTCTGCGGTGGCAGCCGTGTAGATCGGTCTAAGCGCCCTGGCCATGGTCCTGCGGTCTTTCCAGCTGGCGAACTCCAGGCTGTTGCGGATCAGATGCACGATGCAGGTCTGCAGCGTCGTGGCCGGAAACACAGCCCCCAGCGCCTCCGGCATACCTTTGAGGCCGTCGGTGACCGCGATGAGAATGTCGTTGACTCCGCGCGTCCTCAAGTCGTTGAACACCTTCATCCAGAACTTGGCGCCCTCGCTGCCCTCGATCCACAGGCCCAGGATGTCGCGGCTGCCGTCGCGCTGCACGCCCAAGGCCAGATAGATCGCCTTGTTGCGAACCACCGCGTCTTCCTTGATCTTCACCCGCAGCGCGTCGAAGAAGACCACCGGGTACATCGGCTCCAGCGGGCGCGACTGCCAGGCGGTGACTTCGGCCATCACCGCCTCGGTGACCGAGCTGATGAACTCCGGCGACACTTCCACGCCGTAGGACTCCAGCAGGAAGCCCTGGATCTCGCGCATGGTCATGCCGCGCGCGTACATCGCAATGATCTTGTCGTCAAAGCCGGTGAAGCGCCGCTCGTGCTTGGGGATCAGCAGCGGCTCGAAGCTGCCGTTGCGGTCGCGCGGAATGTCCACCCGCACCGACCCTTCTCCAGTCAGCACCGTCTTGGGACTGGTGCCGTTGCGGTGGTTGGCGGCGGTTTCCTCCTCCGCCGGCGGCTGGCCCAAGTGGTGGCCCAGTTCTGCGCCCAAGGCGCGCTCGATCAGCGCCTTCTTGAACGCCATCGTGGCAGCGTTCACCGCCTCACCGGTCATCGGACCCGAGACGAACTGATCAATCAGTTCCTTGGGAATCTTCGGAAGCGCCGCGCTCCTGGCGGCGATCTCCGCGTTCTTCTGCTTCGTTCTGCTCGGCATATTGAGCTCCAGAGTTGGTCACTTTATGCCTCACACACGAAATTCAGGACAGGGCCAGCCTACGCGGCGACGTGCATGCGTAGGCTGGGTTCGCGCAGCGACCCCAGCAAACTCACACCGTCGCGGCCTTCAGCGGCACCTGCACCTTCTCCAGCCCGCCCAGGAACAGGTCCGCCACCACCGGCGCCATGTCCTCGTACGCCAGCGCCCCTTCCGGCCGCATCCACGTGAACATCCAGTTCACCATTCCGAACAGCAGCATGGTGAGCGGCTTCGTCATCGCCGCTTCCCGCAGGTCCGGCCGCAAGGCGGCGACCACGCGCGCGAACGCGGCGACCATCTCGCGTTCTTTGCCGAGGATGCGGTCGCGGTCTTCCGGCGCGAGGAACTTCACGTCCTCCGTCAGCACGCGATGCTCGTTCTGCGCGTTCGCGTATTCCTCCACCAGGCGGCGGATCAGGGCGCGCATCTGTCCCGCCGGCGCGTCTTCCTCGGCGAGCGCATCGCCGACGATCGCCTGCAGCCGGTTCACGTGCTCCTCGGTGATGTGGACCAGCAGTTCGTACTTGTCGCGGTAGTAGTGGTAGAGCGTGGCCTTGGAGAGCCCGCAGGCCTCCGCTACCTGGTTCATCGACGTGCCCGGATAGCCGCCGCGCGCGAACAGCGCCGCTGCCTGCGCGAGGATCATCCCGCGCTGGTCCTCGTAGCCGGCGTGGCGTCCGCGTCCCATCAGCCGCCGCCGGGCCGCCCCCAGGCGGCTGAAGCCCCCCCGGGGGGCAGCGCAGTCCACGAAGTGGCAAGCGTGGGGGCCACCATTGCCCTAGCGCTCGTCGAAGGAGAGCACCACGCGCTCGGTGGTGGGGTGCGCCTGGCAGGTGAGGATGAAGCCGGCGGCGACCTCCTTCTTGTCCAGGGCGAAGTTGCGCTCCATGCGCACGCTGCCTTCCACCAGCTTGGCGCGGCAGGTGCCGCAGACGCCGGAAGTGCAGGAGTACGGCACTTCCATGCCGGCGGCCGACGCGGCGTCCAGGATGCTGGGCTGCTCGCGGCTGAAGGCGATCTCGCGCTGGCGGCCGTCGCGGATGATGGTGATGCGCGCCTTCGCCGCGTCGCCGGGCTGCGCCTGGTGCACGATCGCGCCCACCTGCCCCGCCGCCTGCTGCGCGATGCCGAAGCGCTCGATGTGGATGCGGTCTTCCGGCACGCCGGCGGCGAGCAGCGCCGCCTCGGCCTCGTCGTTCATCTGGAAGGGCCCGCAGATGAAGGCATGGTCGATCGCCCCGGCCGGCACCAGCGCCTGCAGGAACTCGCCGATCTTGCGGCGGTCCATCACGCCGCTGTTGATGTCCATCTCCGTGTGCTCGTCGGAGAACACGTGGTGGACCACGAGGCGCGTGAGGTACTTGTCCTTGAGGTCGTCGAGCTCCTCCTTGAACATGGTGGAGCGCAGCTTGCGGTTGCCGTAGACCAGCGTGAAGCGGCTGTGCGGCTCGCGTGCCAGCACCGTCTTCATGATGGAGAGGATGGGCGTGATGCCGCTGCCGCCGGCGATGCCGAGATGGTGCCGGCGGGCCTGCGGCTCGATCGGCACGAAGAAGCGTCCCTGCGGGGCCATGACGTTGATCGTGTCGCCGGGCTTCAGGTGCTCGTTGATCCAGTTGGAGAACACGCCGCCGGCCACCTTGCGCACGCCGACGCGCAGCTCGCCGTCGTCGACGCCGGCGCAGATGGAATAGGAGCGGCGCAGGTCCTGCCCCTCGATCTCCTTGCGCAGCGTGAGGTACTGGCCCTGCGTGAAGCCGAAGACGGGGCGCAGGTCCTCGGGAACATCGAAGGAGACGATCACGGCCTCGGACGTATCGGGCTGGACGGCGCGCACGCGCAGCGGGTGGAACATGACGCTCATAGCGGCTTGAAGTACTCGAAGGGCTCGCGGCAGGCGAGGCAGCGGTAGAGGGACTTGCAGGCGGTGGAGCCGAAGGCGGAGCTCTGCTCGGTAGCGAGGCTGCCGCACCGCGGACAGGAGACGCTTTCCGGCTTGCGCCGGAACAGCCGGACGCCCTGGGTCCCCGCCTCCGCGGGGATGACGGGAGGCGCGATCCCGTACTCGCGCAGCTTGCGCTTGCCGTCCTGGCTGATCCAGTCGGTGGTCCACGCAGGCGCGCGGCGCAAGGTGGCGCGTGCGGGGCCGAGGCCCTGCTCGCGCAGCGCGGAGAGCACGCTCTCCTCGATCACCTCCGTCGCCGGGCAGCCGGAATACGTCGGCGTGAGTACGACTTCCAGCTCCTCGCCGTGGTCGATCACGTCGCGCACGATGCCGAGGTCGCGCACGGACAGGGCCGGCACTTCCGGGTCGAGCACGCCGCCCAGGACGTCCCAGGCGCGCTCGGTGCGTGTCACCACACGCCCCCAGGGTAGGCGCGCTGCAGCTGCTGCATCTCCGCGAGGATGAAGCCCATGTGCTCGCTGTGCACGCCGCGCTTGCCGGTGCTGAGGAAGGACACCGCCGGCGGCATGGTCAGCCCGGCTTCCGCGAAGATCTCGCCCATCTCGGCGAACCAGCCCTCCTTCAAGGCGCTCCAGCGCGGACCGAGGCCGCTCTCGTCGGCGTGCGCGTCGACCTCGTCGTCGGCGAACAGTTCGGCGTGGTAGATCCAGAGCTGCGCCACGGCCTTGTCGATGCGGCGCCGCGATTCCTCGGTCCCGCCCGCCAGGCGTACCAGCCAGTCGGCCGCGTGCTGCTGGTGGTAGCGCGCTTCCTTCACGGCCTTGCCGGCGATCGCTGCCAGCTCCGCGTCGCGCGATCCGGCAAGGCGCTGCCACAGCAGCTTGAAGAAGGTCGCCATCATCGCGTTGCGCACCACCGTGACGGCGAAGTCTCCGCGCGGCAGCTCCACCAGCGTGACGTTGCGGTAGTCGCGCTCGTCGCGCAGGAAGGCGAGCTGGTCCTCGTCGTGCCCCGCGCCTTCGAGCGCGCCCGCGTGCGTGAGCACGGCGCGGCACTGGCCGATGAGGTCCAGCGCCATGTTGGCGAGGGCGATGTCCTCCTCCAGCACCGGCGCGTGGCCGGTCCACTCGCCCAGGCGCTGGCCGAGGATGAGGGCGGTGTCCCCGATGCGCAGCAGGTACTGCACCTCGGGGCGCGCGCTGACCTGGATGGAGGCTTGCATCACATGTGGTCCACGGATTCGGGCAGCTGGTAGAAGGTCGGGTGGCGGTACACCTTGTCTTCCATCGGGTCGAAGTACATGCCCTTCTCGCCCGGGTCGCTGGCCACGATATGGTCCGACCGCACCACCCACACGCTCGTCCCTTCCTGCCGGCGCGTGTAGACATCCCGCGCCATCTGGATCGCCATCTTCGCGTCCGCGGCATGCAGGCTGCCGCAGTGCTTGTGGTCCAGGCCGGACCGGCTGCGAACGAACACTTCCCACAGCGGCCACTCTTGCTTCACGTCGGTCATCTCGGGTCCCGTTGCTGGTTTGGAAAGAAGAACGCAGAGGTCGCAGAGATTTCGCAGAGGTCGCAGAGAAGACCTTTGAAGGATGTTCTCTGCGACCTCTGCGTCATCTCCGCGACCTCTGCGTTCTTCCCCTTCATTCAAGCCACCTTCTCTTCAGGGGCCTGCTTGCGCGCGAAAGCCAACGCGGCCTCGCGCACCCACTCGCCGTCTTCCCACGCATCCACCCGCGCGGCGAGGCGTTCGCGGTTGCACGGGCCGTTGCCGGCGATGACGTTCCAGAACTCGTTCCAGTCGATGGCGCCGAAGTCGTTGTGCTGGCGCTCCTCGTTCCACTTCAGCTCGGGGTCGGGCAGCGTGACGCCCAGAACCTTCGCCTGTTCGACGGTTGCGTCCACGAAGCGCTGGCGCAATTCGTCGTTGGAGACGCGCTTGATGCCCCAGCGCATCGACTGCGCCGTGTTCGGCGACTGGTCGTCCGGCGGGCCGAACATCATGATCGAGGGCCACCACCAGCGGTTCACCGCGTCCTGCACCATCGCGCGCTGCGCATCGGTGCCCTTCTCCATCATGGTGAGCAGGCTCTCGTAGCCCTGGCGCTGGTGGAAGCTCTCTTCCTTGCAGATGCGGATCATGGCCCGCGCATAGGGCCCGTACGAGCAGCGGCAGATCGGCACCTGGTTCATGATCGCCGCGCCGTCCACCAGCCAGCCGATGACGCCCACGTCGGCCCAGGTCAGCGTGGGGTAGTTGAAGATGGAGCTGTACTTCGCCTTGCCCGTGTGCAGCGCTTCCAGCATCTGGTCGCGCGAGGTGCCGAGCGTCTCGGCCGCCGAATAGAGGTAGAGGCCGTGGCCGCCCTCGTCCTGCACCTTGGCGAGCAGGATCGCCTTGCGCTTGAGCGTCGGCGCGCGCGAGATCCAGTTGCCCTCCGGCAGCATGCCGACGATCTCCGAATGCGCATGCTGGCTGATCTGCCGCACCAGCGTCTTGCGGTAGTGGTCCGGCATCCAGTCCTTGGGCTCGATGAACTCGCCGGCGGCGATGCGCGCCTCGAAGTGCTCTTCCTTCTGCAGGTCCTCGGCGGACCGCACGGGCTTCTGGCGGGACGCGGGATCCTTGCCCTGCGTGTCCATGGCTTGCGTGTACATGGCGTCTCCTGGGCGGCTTCTTTTTACCGACCGATCGGTCGATGATAGAGGATTTCAGCGCGCCGTGGGAGACCGCGTCGTCAGCGGGGGCGGCGCCGCGCTGCCGTCGAGGGCTTCTCCGGCTGCAGAGGCAGCCGCGTCTCCGCCTTCACCTCCTTCAGCACGACACTCGAGCGCACGTGCGTCACGCCCGGCAGCTTGAACGCCGTCTCGTGGAGGAAGGCTTCGTAGCTCTTGATGTCCGGCACCAGCACCTTGAGCACGTAATCGGCCTGGCCCGTGGTCGCATAGCAGGAGACGATCTGCGGCGACGCGGCGACGGCTTCCTCGAAGCGGCGCACGTCGTCCTCGTTGTGGCGCGTGAGGTTCACCTCGGCCAGCACCGCGAGCGTGAGGCCGACCTTCTCGCGGTCCACCAGCGCGGTGTAGCCGCGGATGATGCCGGCGGCCTCCATCTCCTTCACGCGCTTCCAGCACGGCGTGCTGGAGAGGCCGACGGCGTCGGCGAGCTGCTGCACGGTCTGGCGGGAATCGCGCTGAAGCTCCGCGAGCAGGAGCACGTCGTGGCGGTCGAGCAGGTCCATTCCTTGAATCCGGGAATTCGGGGAATGGCATTCTCCTCCAGAGCCTGAAGACGAGAAAAGAAGAAGCACTTTTCCTCTTGCGCCACCTAAGCTGTGCCCTGGAGACAAAGCCATGGACAGCCTCACCGACACCTCGCCCATCGTGCGCCCCGATTACCGCCTGGCGGACAGCCTCTGGGCCCCGCGCGGCGCGATCTTCCTCACCGGCACGCAGGCGCTCATCCGCCTCATGCTCATGCAGCGGGCACGCGATGCCGCCGCGGGCCTGGCGACGCAGGGCTTCATCAGCGGCTACCGCGGCTCGCCGCTGGGCATGGTGGACCAGGCCGTCTGGAAGGCGGGAAAGAAATTCGAGGAAGCCGGCCTGCGCTTCCTGCCGGCGATCAACGAGGAACTGGGCGCGACCGCGGTGCTGGGCACGCAGCGCGTGGAGGCCGACCCCGAACGCACTTGCGAAGGCGTCTTCGCCCTCTGGTACGGCAAGGGGCCCGGCGTGGACCGCGCGGGCGATGCGCTGAAGCACGGCAACGCCTACGGCGCGTCGCCGCACGGCGGCGTGCTGATGGTGGCGGGCGACGACCACGGCTGCGTGTCGTCCTCGATGCCCCACCAGAGCGACCAGGCCTTCCAGTCCTGGCACGCGCCGATCGTGGCGCCGGCCAACGTCGCCGAGTACCTGGAGTTCGGCCTCTATGGCTGGGCGCTGTCGCGTTTCTCCGGCAACTGGGTCGGCTTCACGGCCTTGTCGGAAGTGGTGGAGAGCGGCTCCACCGTGGACCTGGACCTGGTGAACGCGCGCGTGGCGACCTGGCAGGACGCGGACACCGTGCGCGCGCTCACGGGCTACGCGCCGCCGCCCGGGGGCCTGCACTACCGCTGGCCCGACCTGCCTTCGCTCACCATCGAGCAGCGCCTGCACGCGAAGCTGGAGGCCGTGCGCGCCTTCGCCCGCATCAACAGCATCGACCGGCACGTGGTGGAGAGCGGCGCGGCGACGGTGGGCATCGTCACCGCGGGCAAGGCGCACTACGACCTGATGGAAGTGCTGCGGCGCCTGGACGTCTCGCTGGAGACGCTCGCCGCGCACGGCGTGCGCATCTACAAGCTGGGACTCACCTACCCCATCGAGCCGACGCGCATGCAGGCGTTCGCGCGCGGCCTGAAGGAGATCCTCGTGATCGAGGAGAAAGGCCCGGTGGTCGAGGAGCAGCTGCGCTCCATGTTCTACAACGCGCCCGTGCGCCCGGTGATCGTCGGCAAGCGCGACGCGCAGGAGCGGCCGCTGGTCTCCGGGCTCGGCGAGCTGCGCCCGTCGCGCCTGATCGAGATCGTCGCGAACTGGCTGGTCGGCCACTTCGCCGACCTGGACCGCCGGCCGTTCGTGCGCGACTTCACCCTGCCCGAGCTGCTCTCCAACGACAGCGACAGCGTCAAGCGACTGCCCTACTTCTGCGCCGGCTGCCCGCACAACACGTCCACGCGCGTGCCCGAAGGCTCGCATGCGCAGGCGGGCATCGGCTGCCATTTCATGGCGAGCTGGATGAACCGGGAGACGGAAGGCCTGATCCAGATGGGGGGCGAGGGCGTCGACTGGGTCTCGCACGCGATGTTCACCAAGGTCCCGCACGTGTTCCAGAACCTCGGCGACGGCACCTACTACCACTCGGGCTACCTCGCGATCCGGCAGGCCGTGGCGGCGCGCGCGACGCTCACGTACAAGATCCTCTTCAACGACGCCGTCGCGATGACGGGGGGCCAGCCCGTGGACGGCATCATCAGCGTCGACGGCATCGCCCGCCAGGTGGAAGCGGAAGGCGTGAAGAAGGTGGTCGTGCTCTCGGACGACATCGGCAAGTACGACGGCCTGCACGACCGCTTCCCGGCCGGCACCGAATTCCACGACCGCGACCAGCTCGATGCCGTGCAGCGCCGGCTGCGCGAGATGCCCGGCGTGACCGTGCTGATCTACGAACAGACCTGCGCCGCGGAGAAGCGGCGCCGCCGCAAGAAGGGCGAGATGGTGGATCCGGCGCGGCGCCTGTTCATCAACGACCGCGTCTGCGAAGGCTGCGGCGACTGCTCCGTGCAGAGCAACTGCGTCGCCGTCCAGCCGCTGGAGACGCCGCTCGGGCGCAAGCGCCGGATCGACCAGAGCAGCTGCAACAAGGACTACTCCTGCGCCAAGGGCTTCTGTCCCAGCTTCGTCGGCGTGCTGGGCGGCAAGCCGCGCAAGCGCGCGGGCGCGCTGGCCGGCGGCGCGGAGGAATTCCACCGCCGCGTGGACGCGCTGGCGCGCCCGGCGCCGCACGCATGGACCGCGCCTTATGACCTGCTGGTGACCGGCGTCGGCGGCACGGGGGTCGTGACCGTCGGCGCACTGGTCGCGATGGCGGCGCACCTGGAAGGCAAGAGCGCGAGCGTGCTGGACTTCATGGGTTTTGCGCAGAAGGGCGGCTCCGTCCTGAGCTTCGTGCGCTTCGCCGACCGCGCCGACCGCCTGAACCAGGTGCGCATCGACACGCAGCAGGCGGACGCGATCCTCGCGTGCGACCTCGTCGTCGGCGCTTCGCCGGACGCGCTGGCGACGGTGCGGCACGGCCGGACGCGCATCCTCGCGAACACGCACGAAGTGCCCGTCGCGGAGAGCCTGCGCAACCCGGACGCGTCGCTCAAGGTGCCGCAGCTGCTGGAGAAGCTGCGCTTCGCCGCGGGCGCCGATCGCGTGGAGACGCTCGACGCGCAAGCCCTGGCGGAAGCCTTCCTGGGAGACTCCATCTTCTCGAACATCGTCGCGCTCGGTTCGGCCTGGCAGCGGGGGCTGGTGCCCGTGAGCCTGGAGGCGCTGCTGCGCGCCATCGCGCTGAATGGCGTCGCCGTCGACAACAACCGGCTGGCGTTCTCGCTGGGGCGGCTCGCGGCCGCCGACATGGAGGCGATCGAGGGCCTGCTGCGCGGGGAGGCGCTGGAAGCGGCCGCGCCGGATTCGCTGGATGCGCTCATCGCCCGCGGCGTCGCGCATCTCACGGCGTACCAGGATGCTGCCTACGCTCGCCGCTTCTCCGAATTCATCGCGCGTGTCCGCGCACACGAATCCTCCGTCACCCCCGCCCCTGCCTGCGCAGGGACAGGCTCCGCGGAGGCCCAGGGCACCCTCCCCTTCACCCGCGCGACAGCGCAAGCGCTGCTCAAACTCATGTCCTACAAGGACGAATACGAAGTCGCCCGCCTCTACACCGACGGCGAGTTCACGCGCACCCTCCGGCAGCAGTTCGAAGGCGACATCCAGCTCGAGTTCTACATGGCCCCGCCCGTGCTCTCCCGCGCCAGGCAGGGCCAGGCTCCACGCAAGGTCCGCCTCGGCGGCTGGATGCTCCCCTTCATGAAGGTGCTGGCGCTCGGCCGGCGCCTGCGCGGTACCCCGCTCGACGTCTTCGGCCGCACCGCCGAACGTCGCATGGAGCGCGAACTGGTCGAGGCCTACCGGGCACGCATCGAATCACTGCTGCCCACGCTGGACGCTTCCCGCCTGAAAGTCGCCACGGAGATCGCCGCCTTGCCGCTGTCCATGCGCGGCTTCGGCCACGTGAAGCTCGCGAACGTGGCGCTCGCACGCGCGCGTGAAGCGGAGCTGCTGCACCGCTTCGACCCCGAGACCTGGCCGCGGCCGGAGCGCACGTCGCAGGCGGGCCAGATCCGCGGGATCCGGGTGACGGCCTCGGCTTAAGCGGTCGCGGGCAGCGCTTCCAGCGGCGCGCGCGACGGCAGGAACAGCGGCTCCGTGTGGCCGTAGGCATCCGGATCGCCCGCTTCGGGCTCGGGTGCTTCCACGTCCAGCGTGCCGAGGCGGAAGCGCGCGATCGCCTCCACCAGCGCGTCCGCCTGCTCGCGCATCGAACCCGTCGCGGCCGCCGCCTCCTCCACCATCGAGGCGTTCTGCTGCACGACCAGTTCCAGCTGGCCGACGGCGCTGCTCACCTGCTGCAGGCCGGTGTTCTGCTGCTGCGACGCCGCCGCGATGCCGGCGATCAGCGAGCTCACGCGCTGCACCGAGCCGACGATCTCGCCCATCGTCTTGCCCGCGGCCGCGACCAGCGCGCTGCCATCCTCCACCTGGCGCACGGACGCGCCGATCAGTGCCTTGATCTCCTTGGCGGCGTCGGCGCTGCGCTGCGCGAGCGTGCGCACCTCGGCGGCCACCACGGCGAAGCCGCGGCCCTGCTCGCCCGCGCGCGCCGCTTCCACCGCGGCGTTCAGCGCCAGGATGTTGGTCTGGAAGGCGATGCCGTCGATCACGCCGATGATGTCGCCGATGCGCTGCGACGACGTGCTGATGCCGCCCATGGTGCGCACCACCGAGTCCACCACCTCGCCGCCCTTGCCCGCCACTTCCGCCGCGGCGGCCGCGAGGCGGCTCGCCTCGCGTGCGGCCTCGGCGTTGTGCGTCACGTTCGCGGCGAGTTCCTCCATGGCGCTCGCCGTCTCCTCCAGCGTGCTCGCCTGCTGCTCGGTGCGGCGCGACAGGTCCTGGTTGCCTTGCGCGATCTGCGCGCTCGCATCCGCGACGCCGCGCGCACCGTCGGCCACGTCGGCCACCACCAGGCGCAAGTCCTCCTGCATGCGGCGGATCGCCGCGATCACGCTGTCGTTGTCACCCTTGTCCACGTGCACTTCGGTGGCGAGGTCGCCGCCGGCGATGCGCGACGCGATCTCCTTCGCGTAGCCGGGCTCGCCGCCCAGCGCGCGGCGCAGCTGGCGGATGATGACGAATCCCAGCACGGCGGCGAGCAGCGCCAGCCCGCCCGATGCGCCGGCGAGCACGAACAGCGCCTGGCGCGATTCGGCCGCGGTGAGGTCCAGCACGCGGGTGGCTTCGGAATCCGCGTAGATCTGGAGCGCGTTCACCAGCATCTCGATCTTGTCTTCGAGCTGCCGGTCCTTGCCGCGGACGCGGTCGTCGACGAGCCGCAGCGTTTCGACCTTCTCGGGGTCGAACAGCTTGAGCGCTTCCAGGTACTGGGCGACGATGCTCCCGTGCAGCCGGCGCGCATCCTCGACGCCGTCGGAAGGCAGGCCCGCGCGGTTCATCACATCCTGCACGTCGGCCAGGTGCTTGCGGATCTCCTCCGTGCGCCGCTGGAAGGAGCCGAGGAAGCGGTCGTAGTCGCTCTTCTCGTTGCCGCGCAGCAGGAGGTGGCGGAACTCGAGGATCTGCAGGCGGAAGGAAGTGCCCGCGGCCCGGGCGCTGTTGAGGGTGTCCTTCAGGTCGCGCTGCACCTGCAGGCTCGCGGCATTCGCCTCCTGCGCCTGGCGCAGGCTGTACACGCCGAAGCCTCCGACGAGGAGCGTGGCAGCCACGAGCAATCCCACCAGCAGCGAAAGCTTCGCCGCCATCTTCCACTTCGCAAACATGGAGTCCCTCCGGGTCGCGCGGCGCGGCCGCGCGCTGTTCTTCTGCGTGAAACGCGATTCTGTTACCACCCGTCACACGGCACGATCCCGGGCGACAGACGGCCGCCGTTGGGGTGTGAGCGGCAAGGCCGGCGCGGTGCTTCACCAACGAAAAAGGCCGCCCCGATGGGCGGCCTTGGCGGGCGCGCGGAAAGCGCGCTGCTTACTTGCGGATGCGGGCGAGTTCGTCGTTGTACAGCTTGACGACGGCGGGCTCGTAGCTGGCGGCGAACTTGTCGGTCACCGGCTTGGCGATGTCGCGCATGCGCTTCTGCTCCGCGGGGGAGATGTCGTTCATCTGCATGCCCTTGGCCTGCAGGTCGGCGACGGCCTTCTGCGCGGCGGCGCGGCTCACGGTGCGCTGGTAGTTCTTCGCTTCGTTGAACGAGTCCTGCATGATCTTCTGCTCGGTCGACGACAGGCGATCCCAGAACTTCTTGCTCACCAGCACGATGTTCGCGGCGTACACGTGGTTGGTGGCGCTCACGTGCTTCTGCACTTCGTAGAACTTGTTGGACGCGATCACGGAGTACGGGTTCTCCTGGCCGTCCACCGCCTTGGCTTCCAGCGCGCCGTACAGCTCCGCGAAGGGCATCGGCACGGGGTTCGCCTTGAAGGCCTTGAAGGTCTCGAGGAACACGGGGTTCGGGATCACGCGGATCTTCAGGCCTTCGAAGTCCTCGGGCTTGGTGATGGGGCGCTTGCTGTTGGTGGCGTTGCGGAAGCCCAGGTCCCAGTAGCCCAGGGCGACCAGGCCCTTCTCGGGCAGCTTGGCGATCAGCGCCTGGCCCAGGGGGCCGTCCAGCAGCGCGTCGGCCTGCTGGAAGTTCGCGACGGTGAAGGGGAAGTCGATCAGGCCGAATTCCTTGACGATGCCGGCGAGCGACGTCGTGGCGGGCGCCGTCATCTCCTGCACGCCGCCCTGCAGCGCGGACTGCTGCTGCATCTCGTTGCCCAGCTGGTTGGACGGGAACTCCTGCACCTTCAGCTTGCCGCCGCTCTTGGCTGCCAGGATCTCGGCGAACTTCTTGACGCCCATGCTCACCGGGTGGTCGGTGTTGTTCAGGTGGCCGAACTTGATGGTGCGTTCCTGGATGTCCTGGGCGGACGCGCCGGCAGCGACGCCAGCGAGAAGGGCGCATGCGAGGGCGCTGCGGATGAAGGCTTTCACGGGGAGGTCTCCTGTCATTTGGGTTGGATACACATGGTTACCATGCGGCGGAACGGATCATAGGGAGGAATGGAACGGCATTCCATCCCGGTGTCGTGTTCTGGCGTCATACTTTTTCGCAGTTCAGCCCGCGAGCCAGCGCGCCGGCACCGTGACCAGCGCGGGGAACAGGACCATGAGGAACATCATCGCGAACTGCGCGCCCATGAAAGGCAGCACGCCGCGCGTGACGTCGTCCAGGCGCATGCGGCCGACGCCGGCCACCACGTTCAGCACCGTGCCCACGGGCGGCGTGACGAGCCCGATCGAGTTGTTGATGATGAACATCACGCCGAAGTAGACGGGATCGATCCCGGCGGCCTGCACCACCGGCATCAGCACCGGCGTGAGGATCAGGACGGTGGGCGTCATGTCCATGGCGGTGCCCACCACCATCACCAGCACCATGATGGCGGCCATCAGCAGCATCGGGTTGGCGATCAGCGGCTCCAGCAGCACCACGACCTTGGACGGGAGGTCGGCGACCGTGATCAGCCAGGCGCTCACCATCGCCGCGGCGATGAGGAACATCACCACCGCACTCGTCTTCGCCGCGGCGACGAAGACGTCCAGCAGTTGGGGGAACTTCAGCTCGCGGTAGATGACGGTGGAGACGAACAACGCGTACACCGCTGCGACGACCGCCGCCTCGGTCGGCGTGAACACGCCCATGCGCAGCCCGACGAGGATGATCACCGGCAGCAGCAGCGCCCAGGAGGCATCGCGCAGCGCCCGCAGGACTTCCTCGCGCGACTTGCGCGGCGGCGGCTGGATGTGCTCGCCGCGCACCAGCCAGGCCCACGTGACCCACAGCGCGCCGCCGATCAGCAGTCCCGGCACGATGGCCGCGAGGAACAGCTTGGAAATGGAGACGTTGGCGGCGACGCCGAAGATCACCAGCCCGATGCTGGGCGGGATCACCGGGCCGACCACGCCCGTTGCCGCGATGAGGCCGGCCGAACGATCGCCCTTGTGGCCGGCGCGGATCATCATCGGCAGCAGCAGCGCGGTGAGCGCCGCCGCATCCGCGACCGCGGAACCGGAGAGCGCCGACAGCAGGCAGCCGGCCATGATGGTCACGTAGCCCAGGCCGCCGCGGATGTGGCCCACGAGCGCGAGCGCGAGGTTCACGATGCGCCGCGAGAGCCCGCCGGTGTTCATCAGCTCGCCCGCGAGCATGAAGAAGGGAACGGCCAGCAGCGGGAAGCTGTCGGCGCCGCCGATCAGGTTCTGCGCCAGGATCTGGAAGTCCAGCATGTCCATGTGCCACATCAGCGCCACGCCGGAGGCGAGCAGCGCGAAGGCGATCGGCATGCCGATCGCCATGGCGGCGAGCAGCGAGCCCATGAAGATCGTGAGAGTCATCGCGTCGCCTCCGCGCGGGCGGCCTGGTGCAGCACCTGCTCGACCTGCGCGGCCTCCTCGGATTCCTGCACCATCACCAGTTCGTCGTTGCCCATGCGCCCGGTGAGGAAGCGCAGCAGGTCGTTCAGGAGGATCAGGCCGGCGAGCGCCGCGAACACCACCGCGGAGGCATGCACGATGGCCATCGACCAGCCGGTGGTGGGCGCCGTCACGTCCCAGTTGATGCGCGTCTGCTGCAGCGCGCCGGAGAACAGCATGCCCAGGATCACGAGCATCAGCACGTGCGTCGCGAGCATGCAGGCCTTGCGGCCCCACGCGGGCAGGCGCGCCACGACCATGTCGACGCCGAGGTGCGCGCGCTCGCGCAGCGCCACCAGCGCGCCGAGGAAGGTGCTCCAGATGAAGAGCCAGCGGGACACCTCCTCGGACACCGTGATGCCGGAGTTGAAGGCATAGCGCATGACGACGTTGCCGAACACGAGCACCACCATCAGCGCGAGCGCCGCGGCGAGCACGTATTCCAGCGTGCGGGAGAGATGGCGGATCGCGCGGTCCATGGTGTCCTGGAAGGGGATGCGGGGCGGGGCGCCATTGCGCGAATCTCGCAACGGCGTTCTGTCCAGCATAACTGCGTTCTGTATTTCGAGAATCAGGGAAAGCCCGCGGCTCAGCGCAGCCGCGCCTTCAGCGGATCGCCCACGAGCACCGTGCGGCCATCGGCGCCGCGCCTCCACAGGCGCTCGTTGCCGGCGCCGTCGTCCGCGATGAACAGAACGGCGTCGCCGAGCGCGCGGAAGCCCGCCGGCGATGCGTCGCGCGCGCCGGCGGCCACGTCCGCCGCCCTGCGCGTGCCGGCGCTCGTGCCGTCACTCGTCCAGGGTTCCATGCCCGCCGTGCCGTCGTTCGCGGAGAACCAGAGCTGGCCGGCCGCGACCGCGAAGCGCGCGGGCGAGCCACTGGGGGCGCCCGGTGCGATGTCCTTCACGAGCACCGTGCCGGCCGCGGTCCCGTCGCTGCGCCAGAGCTCCATGCCCTGCGCGCCGTCGGTGGCGGCGAACCACACGCTGCCCTGGAACTCCGTGAGGTAGCTCGGGAGCGCATGCCCCGGGCCGGGACGTACGTCCTTCACCAGCGAAGTGCCGGTCGCGGTTCCGTCGGATTTCCACAGCTCCACGCCATGGGTGCCGTCGTCGGCGGCGAAATACAGGGCGCCGCGGAAAGGCAGCAGGTACGCCGGGCGTGAGGCGCCCTCGCCCGGCCGGATGTCTTTCACCAGCACGGTCCCGCGTTCGCTGCCGTCGCTCTTCCACAGCTCGATGCCGTGCACGCCGTCGCTGGCGGTGAAGAAGAGGTCGCGGCCGACCGCGACCATGTTCTGGATGCCGGAATCCTCCGGGCCGGGGCGCACGTCCTTCACCAGGCGCGTGCTGGCGGGCGTGCCCTCGGTCACCCACAGCTCATGCCCTTGCTCCGGCGTCGTCGCGGTGAAGAAGAGGCGATCGCCCGCGACGGTGAGCTGGCGCACGACGGCGCCACGCCCGGTGTTGATCGACGACACGCGCGTGGTGCCCTCCGCATCGCCGAGCGTCTTCCAGAGCTGGAAGCCGTTGCGGCCGTCGTCGGCCACGAAATAGAGCGCACCACGGAAGACCGTCAGCGCGTTGGGCGTCGCGTCCTCCTCGCCGGCGCGCAGGTCGGTCACGCGCTGCGTGCCCTGCTCCGTGCCGTCGGTTCGCCAGAGTTCCAGGCCGCTCTGGCCATCGGTGGCGGTGAAGTACACGTGCTTGCCGAAGGCGACGTAGCCGGCCGGGAAGGAGCCGCGGAAGCCGGGGCGGATGTCCTTCAGCAGCATCGTGCCGGCCGCGGTGCCGTCGGTGACCCAGGGCTCCTGGCCGTTGACGACGTGGAAGGCGGTGAACAGGAGCTTGTCGCCCACGGGCACCAGCCCGGAAGGCGCGACGAAGGCGAGCGGCTGCCTCTGTTCGGGCAGGACTTCGCGCGCGGGGTCCTGCGCGAAGGCAGGGGCCAGCAGGAGGGCGAGCGCGGCGGCGCAGGCGCGGCGGAGGGAGGCTTGCATGATGGGGGATCCGGAAAGAAGAACAGGCCGGCGCCTGAGGGGGGCGGCCGGCCTGTTCGTGCTGCGCGCGCCCGCTTGCGCGGGCGCCCTGGCTCTTAGTTGGCGGTGCAGAAGGGGGTGAGGCCCATCGCCGACTTGATGCCGGCAACGATGAACTTCTTGAACTCCGCCGCGCCGACGCCGGTGCCGTCGAAGGAGTTGGCGTTGTGGCCCAGCGTCGTGGCGAACACGCGGCCGCCGTCGAAGTACTGGCACCAGGCGACCGGGTGGAAGTCGCGCACGGTGGCGGCGCCCGTGCCGCCCGGGTTGACCGTGGCGGACAGCAGGAACTTCACGTTCGTGGGGAACGGGGTCAGGTTGTACCACTCGTCCTGGAAGTTCCAGGTGGCGGGCAGCCCGGCGGTGGACGGGTCGTCGGCGAGCGTGTTCACGACGCCGGCGCGGTTCGGGCCGTGGTCGTAGAAGTTCGCGTTGCCCAGCAGGCCTTCGTAGTACGGCCAGTTGTAGTTCGCGCCGAAGGCGTTGTGGATCGCGACCACGCCGCCGCCGCGCCGCATGTACTGGCGCAGGTTGGTCATCGGGGTGGTAGGCGAGGTCTGGGCGATGTCGAACAGGTTGTCGCGGTTGCCGCTGGCCAGGATCACGGCGGCGTAGTTGTTCGGGCTGAAGTTGGCGGGGTTCTCCGTCCAGTCGGCGGTGATGCCTTCCTCGGCCAGCCATGCCTTGAGCGTGGCCTGCATGACGTTGTTGGCGGCGAAGGGCGGGTTCAGGCCGGAACCGGCGGGCGCGGCGGTGCCCAGGTTCGCGTGGCGCGGACCGGCGGTGCGCGAGTAGATCAGCACGCGCGTCTTCGTGCTCGCGGACATCTCGGGCCAGCCCTTGTTCTGCGCCAGGCAGGCCGGGTCGGTGCCGCGGCAGACGTTGTAGTACGGGTCGAAGTTGCTCGGAGGCACCTTCTTCTCCTGGCCGGGCGCGAAGCTGTTGGCCGGGGCAGCGTGCGCCGCGCCGATGGACATGGCCGCGACCAGGGTCGCGAAGCCGAGACGAAGGGTGGTTTGGATCATCGTGCGTTCCTTTCGCGCGGGGCGCGGATCGAGAAAAACTCCGGGAGTGCCTGTCGTTCTGTTGTATAGAACGGCGTTTTGTTTTGACGCAGAGGCAGTATAGGAAGGGGGGTTGCGCAGATTCCCTAGGGCAAACCCCCAAAAGCCGCTGCGCGGCGTGAATCAGGTGACTGCCGGTGGAAAACGCCCCCCGAGGCGTGCCGTCAAGGTGTGGGCTGCGCGCACCACGTTCGGCGCGTGCGCGTCGGCGAGGCGCTCCTTCGGCATCGTCAGCGTCAGCGCGCCCACCAGCGTCCCGGCCGCATCGAACACGGGCGAGGAGACGCCCGCGAGCTCCGGCACGCGGTCGCCGCACAGCACCGCGACCTGTTCGCGCCGGATGCGGTCGTACAGCTCGCCCTGCACGCCGGCATACGCCAGCAGCACGCGCCCGCCGGCGCCCTGCGTCAGGGGCATGAGGTCGCCGACGCGCACGTGGTCGCGCACGGGCTGCGGCGAATCCACGCGGTACAGGCACAGGCGGTGTTCGCCCTGGCGCACGTGGAAGGCCGCGCTCTCCGAGGTGTGCGCGACGAGGTCGCGCAGCACCGGCATCACCACCGATTCCAGCGAGAACGACGCGGCATACGACGCATAGAGCTGCGCCACCATCGGCCCCAGCGCATAGCGCCCGTCGGCCTGCTTCAGCACCAGTCCCGAGTGCTCCAGCGACGCCAGCAGGCGCAGCACGGTGCTCTTGTACAGGCGCGCCTGTTCGGCGAGCGAGCTGAGCGTGAACGGCCCGCCACTCTGTGCGAACAGTCCCAGCAGCGTCACGGCGCGGTCGACGGACGCGGCGCCTCCGGGCGCGGCGTGTTCGTCCGCCACCGAGGTCATCACGGCTCTGCGCGGCATGCGGTTCTCCCTTTTCTTTCTTTCTTCAGTTCGGCCGGTACGGCTCGATCCCGGCGAGGTCCAGCGCATAGCCGCTCACGCCCATCCCCGAGTCCTTGCGCACGGTGCGCAGCACGCCGGTGACCCACACCGCGCTCATGCTCTGCACGCCCTTGAGCGGGCCGGCGGCCTTGACGTGCACGATCTGGTTGGCGGGCGGCGGCGGCGTGTGGATGCAGGCGCCGTGGTAAGGCACCAGCAGGAACTCGCTGATGCCGTCCCTCGTCTGCTCCAGCGGCACCACGTAGCCCGGCATGCGGATGGACACGCCGTTCATGGCGGCCACCGTGGGCGCGGTGTCCAGGATCTCGCGCAGCTCCTTCATCATCTCCTGCGCCAGCGCATCGCCGTCGGCGAGCGACGCGGCTTTCTTGCGGTCCAGGCGGTCCTGCGGCTTCCAGTCCTTGGGGACCAGCTCGAGCCAGGTGATCTCGCGGAAGGACGCCGCGGGTGCGGTCACGGTCACGGCGAGCGCGAACGCGACCAGGAGGGTCTGGAGGATCTTCTTCATACCTTGGGAGACAGGCCATCGGCCAGGGAGAGGCGGTACGCGCGCCAGCCGGGCACCAGGCTGGCGAGCAGCCCGCAGCCCAGGATGGCGGCGAGCAGCAGCAGTTCGTTCGCGCCGGGCGCCGCAAGCGTCAGCACGACGCCGTAGTGCACGCGCACCCAGTGGGAGAGCAGGCCGACGACGGCCCAGTGGGCGAGCACGCCGAGCACCACGCCCGCGACCATGATCACGACCCCTTCGGCGCACAGCAGCTGCAGCATGTGCCGCGGGCCCGCCCCGACGGCGCGCAGGATGGCGAGCTCGCGCCGCCGCTGCTCCAGGCCGGCCAGCACCACGGCGACGAGGCCAGCGAGGCTGGCGAGCGCCACGAAACCGGTCATCACCTGCAGCACGCGCTCGGTGCCGCCGACGACCGTCCACAGTTCGTCGAGCACGACGCCGGGAAGGATCGCCATCAGCGGCTCCTTGCGGAAATCGGCGACGTCGCGCTGCACGGAGAAGACGGCGCTGCGGTCCTTGAGGCCCACGAGCATCGCGTTGATCGTGGCCGGCTGTTCGACGTGCAGGGCGAGGCCCGGCAGCTTCACGCCGCCCGCGAACTCCTTGTGCAGCGCCTCGGTGGATTCCAGCGCGACGTGCACCGTGCGGTCCGCAGGCGTGCCGGTGCGGCGCAGGATGCCGGTGACGGTGAACGGCTGGTCGCCGTGGTCGGCCGCGTCGAAGCTGCCGTCGCCGTGACTGAGCGTCACGCGATCTCCAAGGCGATAGCCGAGCGCCTGCGCCACGTCGGCCCCCAGCACCGCCTCGAGCCCCTTGCCGAACGCGCGGCCTTCGGCGAAGCGCAGCGGCTCGCGGCGGCCGTGCCGGAAATGCTCGAAGTAGGCGGTGTTGGTCGCGAGCACCGGGAAGCCGCGGTGCGAGTCGCCGAGCGACAGCGGGATCCACCAGGCCACGGCCTTGTGCGAGGCGATCGCCTCGGCGCTGCGCCACTGCAGCGTGGCGCTGGCGCCACCGATGCGGAAGACGCTGTGCAGCAGCAGCTCGAGGCGGCCGGTGCGCGGTCCCACGACCAGGTCGGTCCCGGACACGGACTGCGCGAAAGTCTCGCGCACGTCGGCGCGCACCCGTTCCAGCGTGAGCACGAGGAAGGTGGCGAGCGCCACCGACAGCGCCACGAGGCCGACGACGAAGCGCCGGTTCCACGCGCTGCTGCAGGCGATCGCGAGCATCGCCCTCATGCGGACACCCTCTGCGCCACGCGGTTGATGTCGCGCAGCGCCACCACCCGCTGGAAATGCGAGGCCAGGCGCTCGTCGTGGCTCACGAACAGCAGCGTGCTGCCGGCGCGGCCGCAGGCGGCGAGCAGCAGGTGCATGAAGGCGTCGCGCCGCTCGGCATCCAGCGCGGAAGTCGGTTCGTCGGCGATCACCAGCTCGGGCTGGCCGACGAGCGCGCGCGCGGCGGCGACGCGCTGCTGCTGCCCCACCGAAAGCGTGGACGCGGGCCGGTGCCACAGCGAAGCTTCGATGCCGAGGTTCTGCAGCAGCTGCTGCGCCGTCTCGCGTTCGCCGCCGGCGCGTTCCGCCCGCTGAGCGCGCGCCTTCGAAAGCCGGCACGGCAGCAGCACGTTGCGCAGTACCGAGAGATAGGGCAGCAGGTTGAACTGCTGGAAGATGTAGCCGACGTGGTCCGCGCGCACCTGGTCGCGACCCGCGCTCGAGAGGGTGTCCCAGGAGCGGCCGAGCAGCCGCACCTCGCCCACCGGCGGCGCGAGCACGCCGGCGAGCAGCGACAGCAGCGTGCTCTTCCCGCTGCCGCTGGGGCCGTGCAGGAACACGGACTCGCCGGGCGCGAGCGCGAACGCCGGCACGTCGAGGCAAGGCTCGCCTCCGGGCCAGCGAAACCGCAGGTCCTGGACTTCGAGCGTGTTCATCCCGCCGCCGGCACCATGCGCGCGAACACGCCGTCGCGCCGGACGAGGTGCGTGAGCGCGGCCAGCACGTGCAGCGCGACGAGGGCGACCAGCACCCACGTGAGGGCGACGTGCGCGCCGTTCAGCGCGGCATACACCGCCTTGTCGTCCGCACCCCAGGGGGGCAGCAGCGCGGTGTTGAAGAACTTGATGCCGTGGCGGCTGAAGTTGGAGGCGAGGTAGCCCGTGAGCGGCAGCGCCAGCATGCATGCATAGAGCAGTGCATGGCTCGCGCCCGCGGCGTACCGCTGCCACGCTGGCAGGCCGGTGACGCGCGCCGGGGCGCCCTGGCGCAAGCGCCATCCGAGCCGGAACAGCACGAGCAGCCCGAGGAGCAGGCCCGTGGACTTGTGCAGGTTGATCCACCAGCCGCGCGCGGGCGTGCCGCGCGGGATCTCGTGCACGTACCAGCCCAGGAGCACCTGGCCGACCAGCGCGAGCGCCACGATCCAGTGCAGGGCGACCGCCATCCGGTCGTACGCCGGTGCGTGGGAAGGGGAAGCGGCCGAGGCGGGATGCATTGGGGAGCCGGCGCCGGTCGAGCGTTGCGCCGGATAGAACACAGTTCCAAAAGTATAGGGCGGCGGGGCGCTGGGCCGCCTAGGGTCAATCCCGGTGACCCGCGCTTCAGTTCTGTTCGGGCTGGCCGGCGCCGGGGGTCTGGGGGACGAAGCGCCACTCGCGGTAGCTGGTCGCGACCGCGAATTCCTCGTGCTCCGGCGCGAAGTTCGCGCGCTTCAGCGGCGCATCCGGGGACAGGCTGTGCACCCCCTGCACGCCGCCGCCGGGCGCGGCGATGAGGCCCCACTCGCGCAGGCCGGTCATGGGGTCGACGTAGATGCGGCGCAGGTGGCGCCGCGGCGTGGGCCAGCGCTTGTCCTCCACCAGCTCCTCGAGGTCGCGGGGGAAGCGCTGCATCTGGCCCGCGGGCGTGCGCTCGCGGAAGGAAGTGATGGCCTGCGTGAACTGCGCGCCGACGAACAGCAGCTCGGCCTCCTTGTCGCGCCGGGATTCGAGGCTCCACAGCGTCCCGGCCGCGGCCAGCGCCGCGCTGCTCATGGCCACGAGCAGCAGCAGGCCGACATAGGTGAAGCCCCGCTGGCGCATTCAGAGCTCCGAGAAGGACTTCCCGTCCGCCGTCTTGCCGGGCGCGCCGCTGCGCAGGTCGTACATGCCGCCTCCGCCCGGCGAGCCCGCGGGCGGCGGCACGATCACCCAGGTGTCGCCGGTGCCCGTGACGGGGTCGACCGGCAGCGAGCGCAGGTAGCGCGCCTGCACCAGGTCCGACAGGCTCTCGGGATACTTGCCGCGGTCGCCGTAGTACTTGTCGATGGCATCGCGCACGACGTTCAGCGACTGCTGCAGCGCCACCTCGCGCGAACGCTCGACGGAGTTGAAGTAGCGCGGCAGCGCCACGGTGAGCAGGACCGCCATGATCGCCATGACGACCAGCAGCTCGACCAGCGTGAATCCCTTCGCCTTCATGCTCACCACTCCCGGTACGGCACGCCGTTGATGCCGGTCGCCGTGGAACGCGAATACACGTCGAACACGTCCTTGCCCGCGCGGGGCGCATCGGGCGGCGAGTCGTAGGCGCGCACGCCCCAGGTGTCCGCCGGGCGATCCTGCGCCGCCTCGTGGAAGGGGTCGCGTGGCAGGCGGCGCAGGAAGTAGATCGGCCGCTTGCCGGGATCGCGCGCGTCCGGCACGCCGTCCACCAGCACGTCGAGGCTGGGCGGATAGCCGCTCGCATCGGCCAGCTTGGCGACGCGGCCCGCGTCGGTGGCCTGCTTGTACGCGTCGATCGCGGTGCGGATCTCGCGCAGGGAACGGCGCAGCTCGTGCTCGCGCGCACGCTGCACGGTGAGCTCCGCCAGCGGCAGCGCGATGGAGGCGAGCAGGCCGATGATGGCCACGGTGACCACCATCTCGATCACCGTGAACCCGCGTGCCCGCCGCCCCTGCATGTTCACCGCCCCACGATGCTGAGGGGCTGCGCCGAAGGCGGCGCCACGATCGGCCGGTTCGTGTTCGCGACCTCGATGCCGATCTCGGTGTTGGTCGGCGCGGTCGCCACGACCTTGAAGCGCACCTGCGTCGGCGTGGACGGCGTGCCGGCGATGCCGGCCGAGGCGACGTCGACACTGAGGCTGCCGCGGTCCGGCGCCGGTGCGCCGCCCGCCGGAGGCGGCACGACCCCCACGACGTTCAGCACGGCGGGGTCGTAGGCCAGCTGCAGCGTCGCGTTCACCGGCGAGTCGGCCGCCGGCAGCATCAGGCTCAGGGTGAACTCCGAGCCGACCGGTGCCTGGGCGGGAGCGACGATGTTCAGCGGTACGGGCGCACCCGTCGCAGCCCGCGGCGCGTTCGCGGCGGCAGCTGGCGCGGCGGCGAGCGCCGGGTCCGGCGTGATGCCCACGCGGCCCCCCGGCGTGAGCCGCAGCGGCGCGGCGCCGGGCGCCAGCTCGGTGCCGGAGAAGAACTGGGCCGCGACCGTATCGGGCCGCGACAGGTTGCGCACGATGCGCGGCGTGAGCAGCAGCACGATCTCGCTCTTGCTGCCCTGCTCGCTGTCGCTGCGGAACAGGCGTCCGAGGACGGGCATGTCGCCGGCGTACGGCACCTTGGCGAAGTTCCTGCGGTCCTCGCTGCTGATCAGGCCGGCGAGCACCTGCGTCTCGCCATCGCGCAGGCGCAGCGTGGTCGCCGCGTTGCGCGTGCCGAGGCGGTAGGCCACCGTGCCGGACACGTTCAGTTGCTCGAGGATGTTGGACACCTCCAGCTGGATCTTGATGGCGACTTCGTCGTCCAGGAAGATGTTCGGCTCGACGTCGAGCTTCAGGCCCGTCTCGAGGTAGCTCACCGAGGACGACACGCCGACGTTGGCCGTGGACGTCGTCGTGATCACCGGCACGCGCTCGCCGATGTGCACCTTGGCCTTGTCGCGGTTCTTGACGCGGATGCGCGGGTTGGCCAGCAGGTTGGTGGTGCCGTCCTGCTTGCGCAGGTTCAGCAGCACCACCGGGTTGGCGACCATCGCGCGCAAATTCCGGCTGCTCAGTTCCACCACGTCCGGGATCGCACCGTTCGCGTCGGGCAGGTAGAAGCCCACCTGCTCGGGCCAGCGCAGCCCGAGTTCCTGCGCCACGCTGGAGGCGACTTCCAGCACCTCCAGCTCCAGCATCACCTCGGGCTCGCCGAGGTCCTGCGTCGCCACCAGCTGCTCCGCCAGGCGCACCGCATCCGGCGTGTCGCGCATGATGATCAGGTTCAGCTTGTCGTCGACGAACAGGTCGCGCGTCTTCACGAGCGCGCGGATCATCGCGGCGGTCTGCTTCGGGTCGGCGTTCGACAGGTAGAAGCTGCGCGTCACCAGCTCCTGGTACTCGCGCTGCTTCGCCTGCGTGGCGGGGTAGATCAGGATGGAGTTGTCGTTGAGGATCTTGCGTTCGAGCTGGTTGGTGAGCAGCAGCACCTTCAGCACGTCGTCCAGCGTCATGTCGCGCACCATGATGCTGGTGCGCTGGTCGGTCTTCACTTCGCGGTCGAACACGAAATTGAGGTCGCCGTGCGTGGCCATCACCGCGAGGATCGACCGCAGCGGCGCATCGCGCAGGTCCAGCGTCACGGGCCGCTGCAGCGCGGAGCGCAGCCGCGGGGGCACGGCGTCCGCGCTGGCGCGCCTCTCGTTGATGGCCTTCATCACCGCGCGGCCACGCGTGTTCGAGGGCTCCACGCCCAGCACGCCGCGCGTGATGCGTTCGGCGCTGGCCAGGTCGCCGTTACGCAGCGCCAGCTCGGCCTGCGCCACCTGCTGCGCGTTGTGGCGCGCGCGGGCGTTCGCATCCAGGCTCGCCTGCACGACGGCCGAATTCGGGTCCAGCCGCTGCGCGCGCCGGTACTGCGCCTCGGCCGCGTCGTGGTTGCCGCCTGCGCGCTGCATGTCGCCTTCGCGCACGTAGGCGTTCACGAGGGCGTCGCGCTGCGTGACGAAGGCGGTGTACGACTCCGTGTGCCGGGGATGCGTCCTCGCGGCGACCTCCAGGCGGGCAAGGCCTTCCTCGTAGCGGCCCTGCGCGATCAGCTGCCGGCCTTCCGACAGCTCGGGCGGCGTGGTGCAGGCGGCGCACAGCAGCGCGACCGCGGCCGCCACGAGGGCCCGGGTTCCGGGATGCAGGCTCAATTCGTCTCCTCTGTCGATTCTTCCGGCGGTGCCGCGCCCGCGGCCGCCTGCGTGGGCGCCGCGCCGGGCACCAGCGGCAGCGTCTGCCTGATGCCGAGCGGTACGTAGTTCAGCACGATCTGGTTCTCGTTCACGGACTCCACGGTGTACGTGTCGTCCAGCCGTCCGGGGCCGCGCACCGCGACGTGGTGTTCGCCGCGCGCGAGATAGATCGTGGTCTGGCCCTGCTCGATCCACTTGCCCAGGTAGGTGTAAGGCAGCGGCGGCGCCTGCGGCGGCGGCGGAGGCGGCGGTGCCGCCGCGGCCTGTGCCTGCTGTTGCTGCTGCACGGCCATGTTCTGCGTGCCGAACGGGTCGCCGCGCGGCAGGTCCTCGCCGGTGCGGCGCTTCAGCCAGTCCAGGCGCACCTGCGTGTCGTCGGCCGGCGCGGAAGCGGCACCGGCGGGCACGGGCGTGCTGCGCCGCGGCGTCGCTGCCGCAACCACCTCGGGTTCGGCGGCCCGCTGGTCCACCCACTGCATGGCGCCCACGGTCGCGAGTCCCGCGACACCGTAGGCCCACCACCGGGTGCGTGCGCTCAGGGCCATCTCAGGATCCCGTGAAGTGCAGCGAGAAGCGCAGCCGCGCATCGACGCGATCGCTCGCGGCGTCGCGCCGCAGCTGCACGTCGTCGAGCGAGGCCGACGGCACTTCGCGCAGCACGAAGGTGATGAACTGCCGCACCTGCAGGTAGCTGCCCGAGACCGGCAGCGTGATGTGGTAGCGCCAGGGTCCTTGCTCGGGGCGCTCGAGGCGGTACTCGCCGGAGCGGATCAGGAGGCCGGAGCCGCGGCCGATGGTGTTGATCGTGTCCAGCCAGTGCGGCAGCGAGTCCGCGCGCGGGAAGAAGGCCTGGAAGGTGCGCAGCTGCTCGGCGACCGTGGCCGGCGCCTTGCGCGTCTCCAGCGTGCCGCTGCGCAACTTGCGTTGCGCGGCTTCCGCCTGCACCTGCAGGTCCGCGACGTCGCGCTGCAGCGCGCGCACGCCGGCGGCGTAGAGGAGCACGGCCAGCAGCACCAGCAACCCCGCGACGAGGGCAGGCCAGCCGATGCGGCGCAGGAGCCGGCGCGGATCAGGGACGGACCGGTTCATCGCTGCGCACCCAGTCGGCGGTCAAGGTGAAGGCCACGCCGCGATCCCGCTGCTCGTGGCTCGTGAGGAAGACGTTGTGCAGCGCCGGCGTGCCTTCGAGGCGGCGCAGGTACTGCGTGAGGTCCTCGAACCGGCGCGCTTCCCCGGTGATGCGCAGGCGCCGCATGCCGCCCTCGGGCTCCAGCCCGGTCAGCGTGACGCCTTCGCCGGCCGCCAGTTCGAGGTCGGTGAACAGCGCCTCCCATGGCACTTGCAGCCGCGCCGCCACGGCATTGGCGCGCACGACTTCCGCGGCCAGCGCACGCGCTTCGGGACGCGACGCGTCGAGGGGCTGCGTCGCCTGGCGCTGGGAGAAGCGATCCGCTTCCGCCAGCGTGGCCTGCAGCGCGCTGCGTTGCCCCGCGAGCTGCGTGTACTGCCAGGCCGCGGCCACGAACACCAGCGCCGCCACGCCCAGCCACGCAAGCTCGGCACCCCGCACGAGCGAAGGCGCGCGGCCGAACGCCAGCTGCACCGGGTCGCTGCGCCGCGGCGGGCGTTGCGGCGCGCGGAAGTCCATCGGCACGGGCACCGCGCGGAAGCCGGGCAGCGCGACTTCGCCCGCGAGGCCTTCGGCGCACACCCGCACTTCGTCCGCGTCCGAAGGCACTCCGTCGAGCAGCCGGCTTTGCTGCAGCAGCACCAGCAGGTCGTCCGCGAGCGCGCCGCGCACGCGCTGGCTGCGCACGGCCAGCAGCGCGCCGCCGCCGAAAGCGGCCAGCACGATGCGCCCCGGTTCGAGCACGGCGACCCACCCCGCTGGCGGAGCGCCGGCAACCGCCAGCGCGCTCGCGAGCGCCGGCTGCACGACGACCGACGATGCGCCGGCTTCGCGCAGCGGCACTTCGACCTGCTCGCGCAGCCCCGCATCGATGCCGGCCACCAGCAGCTGCGGGAAATGGCCGGCGCGGTCCACGGCGACGTCCCAGCCGCGCGCGGCATCGCCGTACGTCTGCACCAGCGCATGCTGCGCGGCGGCCTGCCGCTCCGCGTCGTTGCGCAGCGCAGTGGCGTCGGGAACGAGCGCGTAGCGCACCAACTGGTTGGACAGCGTGGCCGCCACTTCCGCGCGCTGGACCGGCACGGCGGGCGCGCCCACCGCGCCCGGCTCCACGAAGAGGCCGACGCGCCTACGCCACGAAGGTGACACGGTCGATCTCCTCCAGGCTGGTGCGGCCCTCGCGGACCAGTTCGACGGCGGCGTCGCGCAGGAAGCGCGTGCCGCCGCGGCGCGCCACTTCCTTCAGCGCCCGGATCGGCTCCCGCGCGACGATCATCTCGCGCAGTTCGTCGGTCAGCACCATGATCTCGGCGATCGCGGTGCGGCCCAGGTAGCCCGTGCTGCGGCAATGCCCGCAGCCCTTGCCGGCCATGAAGTTGAAGCCCTGCGCCTCCTTGCCGATCATCGACACCTGCAGCTGCTCGGCGCTCGGCGTCACCGGCTCGCTGCAATGCGGGCAGTTCAGGCGCACGAGGCGCTGGGCGACGATCCCGGTGAGCGCCGCGGCGAAGCTGTACGGGTCCACCTGCATGTGGGTGAAGCGCCCCAGCACGTCGAACACGTTGTTCGCGTGCACCGTGGTGAACACGAGGTGGCCGGTCAGCGCCGCCTGCACGGCGATCTGCGCCGTCTCGGGATCGCGGATCTCGCCCACCATCACGCGGTCGGGGTCGTGGCGCAGGATGGAGCGCAGGCCGCGCGCGAACGTCAGGCCCTTGCGCTCGTTCACCGGGATCTGCAGCACGCCCGGCAGCTGGTATTCGACCGGGTCCTCGATGGTGATGACCTTGTCGTGGCCGGTGCTCGTCTCCGACAGCGCCGCGTAGAGCGTCGTCGTCTTGCCGCTGCCGGTGGGGCCGGTGACCAGCAGCATGCCGTAGGGCTCGCTCGCGAAGCGGCGGATCAGCGCGCGGTCGCGGCCCTCGAAGCCCAGGGAATCCAGCGTCAGGCCCCGCGCGGCATCGGCCAGGCGCTGCTTGTCCAGGATCCGCAGTACCGCGTCCTCGCCGAAGATCGACGGCATGATGGACACGCGGAAGTCGATCTCCCGGCCCTGCACCGACACGGTGAAGCGGCCGTCCTGCGGCACGCGGCGCTCGGAGATGTCCAGTTCGGCCATCACCTTCAGGCGCGAGATCGCCTGCTCCGCCAATTCCTGGCCGTGCGCCTGCCCCACGGAAACGAGCACGCCGTCGAGGCGGTAGCGGATCACCAGCCCCTGCGGCCCGGTCTCGAGGTGGATGTCGGAAGCGTTCGCCTTGAGGGCGTCGTACAGCGTGGAGCGCACGAGGCGCACGACCTGGCTGGTGTCTTCCGTGATGCTCTGGAAGGAGAGGTCTTCCACGCCGAGGTCCGTCGCCGCGCCCTCGCCTGCTTCGGGCAGCAGGCTGGCCATGGCGGAGAGGCCTTCCTCGTGCCGCGCGAGCCAGGCCGCGACGTCGGCATGGTGCGCGAGCATCCAGGCGAAGGGCTCCTGCACGCGCTCCTCGGCCCACGCGATGCGCTGCGCCTCGAAGGGATCGCCCAGCACCAGGCGCAGCTGGCCGTCCAGGCGCACGGGCACGATCTGCGCGCGCGCGGCTTCGGTGAAGGGAAGCACCTCGAACGCGGCTTGCGCACGGTGCAGGTCCTGCATGCTCGCGACCGGGTAGTGCAACGAGCGGCCGAGTCGCGCGGTGAAGACCTCCGGGGCGTCGCCCGCGAGTTCTTCCAGCGTCGCGACGACGCTGAGGTTGCGCGTGGGTGCGAGCCGCCGCGCCTCCGCGACCTGTTCGGGCGTGATGGGTTGCAGGTCCTGAACGGGCTCGCGCATCATTGCAGGCTCCCCGCCAGTTCGAAGATCGGCAGGTACATCAGCACGACGATGGCACCGATCACCACGCCGATCACGGCCATCAGCAGCGGCTCGAAGAGCTTGGTGAACCAGTCGACCCAGCGCGCGAGTTCCTCGTCGTGGAAGACGGCGATGCGCTCCATCATGCCGGCCATGTCGCCGCTGTTCTCGCCGACGCGCAGCATGCGCGCCGCCACCGGCGTCGTGAGCCCCGCACCGACCATCGCATCGGAGAGGGCGACGCCCTCGCGCACGCGCGCGACGGCCACCGAAAGTTTCTCGCGCAGCTCCGGCGACAGCAGGCCCGCCACCATGCCCAGCGCGGGCAGGATGGGCACGCCGCCGCGCAGCAGCATGCCCAGCGTGCGGTAGAAGCGCGCGAGGTGGTAGACCAGCAGGCGTTCGCGCAAGGCGGGCACGCGCTGCACGCCGGCCGCCGCCGCGCGCCTCACCCGCGACCAGCCGGCGACGGCGCCCACGGCCAGCACCACGAGCACGGCGAGCAGCACGTCGCCCCGCCCCTGGATCAACTGGCCCCAGTCCAGCAACAGGCGCGAAAGGAACGGCAGGTCGCGGCCGGACTCGGCGTAGATCGCCGAGAAACGCGGCACCACGTAACCCAGGAGGAACAGCGTGACCAGGCCGCCCACGCCCAGCAGCACCGCGGGATAGATGGAAGCCGAGACGATCTTCTTGCGCAGGACGTCCAGCTTCTCCTGGTAGTCGATGTAGCGCGCGAGGGCCTCGGCGAGGTCGCCGGTGCGCTCGGAAGCACGCACGGTCGCCACGTACAGCGGCGCGAAGATGGCCGGCTGCGCTTCCAGCGCCTGGGAGAACGAGCGGCCCTCGTACAGGCGGTCGCGCACTTCCTGCAGCGTGCCGCGCACCTCGGGCCGCGACTCCTTCTCCACCATGGTCTCGAGCGTCTCGGGCAGCGAGAGCCCCGCGCGCAGCAGCGCGACGAGTTCCTGCGTGAACTGCAGCAGCGGGAAGGCACGGCGGCGGCGCACGATGACGTCGCCGAACGAGCGCAGCGGCCGCGCCGAGAGAACGGCGAGTCCCTGCGCCCGGGCCTGCTCCTGCGCCGCGCCGGCGTCCGGCGCCTCCAGCAGGAGCGACACCACGCCTTCGCGCGGCTTCAGGGCCCGGACCTCGAAGCGCATGGCGCTACTGCCAGCTCGTGATGTCGGCGGCCTCGTCCGAGCCACCGGGCTGGCCGTCCTTGCCCAGCGACAGCAGGTCGTACTCGCCATGCTGGCCGGGGGCACGGTACTGGTACGGCCGGCCCCAGGGGTCCGGCGGTACCGCGCGCTGCAGGTAGGGCCCGTTCCAGCGCGTCGCGCCTTGCGGGCGAGCCGACAACGCGGCGAGGCCCTGCTCCGTGCTCGGGTACGAACCCACGTCGAGGCGATAGGCGTCCAGGGCGTTGCGCAGCGCGGCGATCTGCGCCTGCGCGCTGCGCACCTCGGAGCGGCCGACCTGTGAGAAGTAGCGCGGCGCCACGTAGGCCGCGAGCAGCCCGATGATCACCATGACCACCAGGAGCTCCAGCAGCGTGAAGCCGCGCGCGGGCTTACTTGACGGCGACGTGCGAGACCTTGCGGCCCGGCGAGTAGATGTCATTGATGTTCCAGTGGCCGGCGGTCGGCACGGGTTCGTTCAGCATGGCCACATCGATCACGCAGGGCTTGCCGGAGGCGATCGCCTTCTCCAGGGCGGGCTTGAATTCGGCCGCCGTGCGGATCTGCACGCCGTCCACGCCATAGGCACGGGCGATGGCCGCGAAGTCCACGTGGTAAGGCTCCCCCTTGCGCCGGAAGACCGTCCCGAAGGCGGTTCCGTAGTGCGCCATCTCCAGCCCGGCGATGGTGCCGTAGGCGTTGTTGTTCATCACGATCCAGACGACCGGTACTTCCTGCTCGGCCGCAGTGGCCAGCACGGCGGGATTCTGCCCGAAGCCGCCATCGCCCACCAGTGCGACGACTACCCGGTCGGGGCAGGCGATCTTGGCGCCGATGGCCGCGGGGGAGCCGAAGCCCATCGTGGCGAAGCCGCCGGGGGTGAGGATGCTGCCCGGGGTGTAGATCGGGAACTGCTGGCCCACGCCGTTCTTGTTCCAGCCCACGTCCGTGGTGATGATCGCGTCGCGCGGCAGCACCTCGCGCACGGTGGACAGGATGCGCTCCGGGCGCATCGGGTAGCCCTCGTTTGCAATGTGGCCGGCGTTGCCCGCGGCAAATTCCTTGCGGTAGGCGGCGATGGACTTCTTCAGCGCGTCGTCGGCACGGCCGTTCGGGAACAGCTTGCGCGCCACGCGGTTCAGGACGGTGAGCGCCTGCTTCAGGTCCGCCACCGCGCCGATCTGCACGGGGAAGTTGCGGCCGATCTCCGCGGGGTCGATGTCGATGTGGATCAGCTTCGTCGGCGGGAAGCTGAAGGTGTATTCGGCTTCCCAGGAACTGCAATCGGCCTCGGCGAAGCGGGTGCCCACGCCGAACACCCAGTCCGCGTTGCGGCACTGGTCGTTGACGAACTTCGTGCCCCAGAAGCCGGTCATGCCCAGCGTCAGCGGATGGTCGTCGGGCAGCACGCCCTTGCCCATGAGGCTGTGCGCCACGGGCAGCGAGAGGTGGTCCACCAGCTGGCGCAGTTCCTCCGCCGCATCGGCCAGGATCACGCCGCCGCCGGCATACACCACCGGGTTGCGTGCCTCGACCAGCGTGCGCACGATCTTCTCGGCCACCTCGTCGTCGATCGAGGGCTTCTGCAGCTGCTGCGTGTGGTGGGAAAGGCGCTCGAACAGCTTCGTGTCCACTTCCATCGAGAAGATGTCCATGGGCACCGACACCAGCACGGGGCCGGGGCGGCCGCTCTCGGCGAGCTGGAAGGCCTTCTGCAGGATCTCGGGGAAGAGGTCGGGACGCTCGACGCGCCAGACGCGCTTCACGAACGGGCGGTAGATCTCCGACTGCGCCGCATCCGAATGCAGGTTCACTTCCTGGTGCGGGTGCTTGCCGTAGTAGTGGCTCGGCACGTCGCCCGCGATCACCACCAGCGGGATGGAGTCCAGCGCCGCGTTCGCCACGCCGGTGGAGGCATTGGTCAGGCCGGGGCCCAGGTGCGACAGGATCACCGCCGTCTTCTTGCTCGCGCGCGCATAGCCGTCGGCGATGTGCGCGGCCACCTGCTCGTGGCGCGTGTTCACGAAGGTCAGCTTGCTGTCGGCCATCGCGGCGAGCACCGCGATGTTGGTGTGGCCGCAGAGCCCGAACACGTGGGTGACACCGCGCCGTTCGAGGTAGCGCACGAGCTGCTTGGAGACGAGTTCCTTCATGGGGGATCCTGTGGGTGGTGTGACGGGGGTGGTTTCAGCGTTTCAGGTCGCGCGCCGCGGGGCCCGCGTAGGTGTAGGAGACACTGGGCGGCATCGGGCCCTTGATGCGGCCGCCCTGCTGCGACTGCTCCCAGGCATGCGACAGGATGCCCACGGAGCGCGAGAGGATGAAGAGGCCCCGGCCGAGCGGCGCGGGAAAGCCCAGCTCGAGGTAGATGGCGGCGGTGATGCCGTCGATGTTCATCGGGATGCGCGTGCCCTTCTTGCGGCCCAGCGCTTCCTCCACCAGGGTGGCGATCGTCGTGTAGCGGCCCGCGACCGTGCCGCGCGCCTGCGCTTCGCGCACGATGGCGACCAGGCGCACCGCGCGCGGGTCGGTGCCGTGCCAGCGGTGGCCGAAGCCCGGGATGATCTTGCCGTTGCGCTCCACGTAGGAGGCGAGGACCGCCTCCACGACTTCGATCGACGGTTCGCTGCCGGCCAGTGCCTGGTCGATCTCCTGCAGCAGTTCCATGCACTGCTGTCCGGCGCCGCCGTGGATGTCGTCCAGCGCGTTGATCGCGGAAGCCATCGCCCCGTTGATCGGCAGGCCGCAGGTGACGGCCATGCGCGAGATGGCGATCGACGGCGCATGCGGGCCGTGGTCCACGGCAGCGACCAGCGCCGCTTCCAGCAGCTTCGCCTGGTCGGCGCGCGGCACTTCGCCGCGCAGCATCAGCCAGATCATCTCGGGGAAGCTGACGTTGCCGATCAGCTGCTGGATGGGATAGCCGCGGATGCCGATCTTGCCGGGCTGGATGTCGACGATCTCCGTCGTCCACCAGGTCTTCGCCTCGTCGACGATCTCGCCGGGAGTCTTGCTCATACCGTTCCGTCCTTGCGCAGCGCCGCGATGTCCGCGGCGGAATACCCCAGCTCCGCGAGGAGCGCATCGGTGTGCTCGCCGAGGCGCGGCGGCGGCAGCGAAGCTTCCGGATCCGCGCCCGAGAGCTTGAAGCCGGTGCGCGCCACCTTGATCGCGCGGCCCGTGCCCGGCACTTCGGGGAACTCCTGCAGCAGGCCGCGCACGGCGACCTGTTCCAGGTCCAGCGCCTGCGGCAGGCTGAGGACGGCGCCCGAGGGGACGCCGGCGCGCACGAGCACCTTCTCCCAATGCGAAGCGGGATGCGCGGCGAGCGCCCGCTCCAGTTCCACGGTCAGCGCGGCGCGGTTCTGCTTGCGGCTTTCGCGCCGGGCGAAGCGCTCGTCGAAGACGAGGTCTTCGCGGCCCACGACCTTGCACAGCGCCTCGAACTGCTCCTGCTTGTTCGCGGCGATGTTCAGCAGGCCGGCGCCGGTGCGGAAGGTGCCCGAGGGCGCGGCCGTGAAGTTGTCGTTGCCGTGCGGCTGCGGCTGCGTGCCGGCGATGAGGAAGTTGGAGATCACCCAGCCCATGGAGACCAGGGCCGAATCGAGCATCGAGACGTCGACGAAGGCCCCCTGGCCGCTCGCGTTCCGGCGCACGAGCGCGGCAGAGATCGCGAACGCCGCCATGATGCCGCTGATGGTGTCGGCCACCGGGTAGCCCGCACGCAGCGGCGCGCATTTCGCGTCGCCGGTGACGCTCATCATCCCGGACAGCCCCTGGATGATCTGGTCGTAGGCCGGCGCATCGCGCATCGGGCCTTCCTGCCCGAAGCCGGTGATCGCGCAGTACACGAGGCGCGGGTTCACTTCGCGCAGCGTCTCGTACGACAGCCCGAGGCGCTCCATGACGCCGGGACGGAAGTTCTCCACCAGCACGTCCGCGGTCGCCACCAGGCGGCGCAGCACCGCCTTGCCCTCTTCCTGCTTGAGGTTCAGCGTGAGGGAGCGCTTGCCGCCGTTCTGCGCGAGGAAGGAGGCGCCCATGCGTTCGGCGTTCAGCTTCGGTTCGCTTCCGAGCTGCCGCGCGAGATCGCCGGACTCGGGGACTTCCACCTTGATCACGTCGGCGCCGAGCAGCGCCAGCTGGTAGGCGCACAGGGGACCCGCCAGCACGTTGGTCAGGTCCAGGACGCGGATGCCTTGCAATGCCTTGTCGTTCATCGGGTCTCCGAGTTCGTTCCCGTGGCCTTCAGCGCCGCACGAAGGGGTTGGGAACGTCGAGGTCCGAGGACATCCAGACGCACTTGGTGTCCAGGTACTCCTTGATGGTCTCCGTGCCCGACTCGCGCCCGATGCCGCTTTCCTTGTACCCGCCGAAAGGCGAGGTGAAGCTGGTGGCGCGGTAGTTGTTGACCCACACCGTGCCGGCCTTGAGCTTGTCGGTCATCAGCATGGCGCGCTTGAGGTCCTTCGTCCAGACCGCCGCGGCGAGGCCGAACACCGTGTCGTTGCCGATGCGCAGCGCGTCGGCTTCGTCCCGGAAGGGAATCACCGACAGCACGGGGCCGAACACTTCTTCCTGCGCGATGCGCATGTCGTTGCGCACGCCGGTCAGGATGGTGGGCTCGACGAACTGGCCGGCGCCGAGGTCGGGCCGGCTCTTGCCGCCCAGCACCACGCGGGCGCCTTCCTTCTTCGCGATCTCGATGTAGCCCATGACCTTCTCGAACTGCGGGCGCGTCGCGATGGGGCCGACCTGCGTGTCCGGCGCCTTCGGGTCGCCCAGCTTCACGTCCTTCATGAAGGCCAGCAGCTTGTCGATGAAGCGGTCGTGGATGCTTTCCTGCACCAGCAGGCGCGAGCCCGCCTGGCAGCTCTGGCCGGACGCGGCGAAGATGCCGGACACCACGCCCTTGACGGCCTGGTCCAGGTCGGCGTCGTCGAACACGATGTTGGGCGACTTGCCGCCCAGTTCCAGCGTGACGGTCTTCAGGTGGCGCGCCGCCATCTCGTAGATCTTCTTGCCGGCGGCCGTCCCGCCGGTGAAGCCGATGTGGGGCACCTTGGGGTGCAGCACCAGCGCCTCGCCCACTTCGGGGCCCAGGCCGGTGACCACGTTGACCACGCCGGGCGGGAAGCCGGCTTCGGCGAACAGCTTGGCGAACTCCACCATGGAGCCGGAGGTGAACTCCGAAGGCTTGACCACGGCGGTGCAGCCGGCCGCCAGCGCGGGCGCGAGCTTCCAGCTGGTGAGCGTCAGGGGCGAGTTCCAGGGCGTGATGATCGCCACGACGCCCTTGGCTTCGTACTTCGTATAGGCGAAGACACCCTTCTTGTCGGTCGGGATGACCGAGCTCTGCACCTTGTCGGCGAGGCCGGCGTAGTAGCGGAAGTAGTCCGCCATGTAGCGGACCTGCGCGGTCACCTCCACGGCAAGCTTGCCGTTGTCGCGCTGTTCGATGACGGCCAGGCGCTCGGCGTTGGCGGTGATGACGTCGGCCAGGCGCCAGAGCAGGCGGCCACGCTCGGACGGCGTCATGGCCGGCCACGGGCCGGACTCGAAGGCGCGGCTCGCGGCCTCCACCGCCTTCTCCGCATCGGCGGCGTTGCCGCGGGCGACTTCCGCCCAGACCTCGCCGGAATACGGATCTTCCGTGGGCAGGTATTCCCCGGACGACGGGGGCACGGAAGCCCCGGCGATGTAGTGGTCGAAACGTGGCAGGGTGGGCATGGTCGGTCCGTCAGTGGGCAGGGCAATGCGTTCGTGCGCCGGCGGGGTCGCAGCGTTCCGTACAGCATAACAGTGTTCTAAAACTTCGCTGATCCGGGTCTACCCTCAGGCGCGCCCCCCGCCCTCCTCCGGCAGGGGGGCGCCAGAAAGGCCCCGCTGCTAGACTCCCCCCGTGGAGGTAAGCCCATGAGCGATGAAGGCGGCGTTGCGGCAGTCGATCGCGCGCTGACGATCCTGGATGCCCTGACGGACGAGAAGATCTCGCTGGCAGAGCTGTCGAAGCGCACGGGGCTCTACAAGAGCACGGTGCTGCGGCTGACGAAGTCGCTGGAACGGTTCGGCTACGTCCTGCGCACCGAGGACGGCAGCTACCGGCTGGGTTCGAAGGTGCTCTACCTCGGATCCCTCTACCAGCGCCATTTCCGCACCTCCGAGATCGTCCCGCCCGTGCTGCGCAAGGTCGTGGAGGAGCTCCAGGAAGGCGCTTCCTTCTACATCGTCGACGGCGACCACCGGGTGGTGCTGCACCGGGTGGATGCCTCCCGTACCGTGCGCGACTCCGTGCGGGAGGGCGACCGGCTGCCGCTGGCGGCCGGCGCGGCCGGCCACGTGCTGCGGGCCTTCCGCGGCGCGCGCGGCGAGCGCCCCGAGCGCGTGCGTACCGCCATGTTCGACGCCTCCTTCGGCGAACGCGACCCGGAGATCGCCGCCTTCGCGGCGCCGGTGTTCGGCCACGGCAACCAGCTGGTGGGCGCGATCAGCGTCTCCGGCCCGCGCTACCGGATCGAGGCGCTGGGCGAGGAGAAGATCGTGCCGGTGCTGTTCAAGCACGCCCAGGCCCTCACCCGCACCTTCGGCGGCGACCCCGAGGCCGTGGAGTTCTCCGGCTGGAAGCTGAAGCCGGCGCGCAAGACGGCCACGCGCTCCACGGCGCGAAGCAGCGCGCCCGCGAAGTCTCCGCGCGCGCACGCGGGCTGACGCCGGCGCCGCCAGGCGCACCCGCGCCGCTTCGCCGGGTTCATTCCCCGCCCTCCACTCGCGAGGCCGGACGCCCGCGCGTTGCGTCCTTCAGAACGACCTGCCCGTTCGAGCACCGTCTCTAAGGGAATCCCCCGAAGCCCCGCCACGTGCAGCGCAGCTACTATTTTGAAACGCCGTTCTGCAGCATAGAACGGCGACGATCCAAGCCCCGGACGGTCCAACCACTCCCAATGGAGACACCATGAAACTGAAATCGCTGGCAGCCCTGCTGCTGTCGTGCGGCGTGCTCGCGCCGCCCACCCTGTTCGCGCAGCCCGCGGCACCCGCGGCCGCGGCCGACCTCCAGAGCTGCTGCAGCGCCGGCGACAAGGACTTCCCCAAGGTGGGGGGCAACCTGGGCAACCAGAACTACTCCTCGCTGCGCCAGATCAACAAGGGCCTGGTGAAGCAGCTGGGCGGCGCCTGGGTGAACAACATCGAAGGCGGCCTGAAGACCGGCACCAACCAGAGCACCACCGTCGTCGTCGACGGCGTGCTGTACATCGAGTCCGCCCTCGGCAACGTGATCGCCGTGGACGGCAAGACCGGCGCCACCAAGTGGAAGTGGACGACGCCCTACGGCGGCATCACGCGCCGCGGCGCCGCCGTCGCCAGGGACCTGGGCACCGTCTTCACCGTCGCCAACGACAACCGCCTGGTCGCCCTGGACAAGGACACCGGCGCGGTGAAGTGGGTCAAGCAATACCCGACCTCGTCCACCGACCCCGAGTACGTGGGCAACGTGGAGAAGGTCGCCGTCGTCTACCACGACAAGCGCCTCTACATGGGCACCAACGACGGCAGCCGCGGCGCCGCGCTGTCCATCGACGCCACCAACGGCAACATCCTCACCAAGTTCTGGGGCGTGCCGCGTCCGGGCGAGTACGGCTACGACACCTGGGGCGGCGCCGCCGAGGCGAACCGCACCGGCGCCACGCCGTGGATCCACCCCGCCGTGGATCCCGAGCTGAACATGGTGTACTGGACCTTCGGCAACGCCCGCGGCGGTTCCTCGCAGAACGGCTCCACGCGCCCCGGCATGAACCTGTTCGCCAACTCCGTGGTCGCCCTCGACCTGAAGACCGGCGAATACAAGTGGCACTTCCAGTCCATCCACCACGACATCTGGGACATGGACAACGTGATGGCGCCGGTGCTGGCGGACGTGAAGATCCACGGCCGCGACCGCAAGGTGCTGTATTACGGCAGCAAGAGCGGCATGTACTACGTGCTCGATCGCAAGGACGGCAGCGCGCCGCTGGGCATCGACGAAGTGCCGGTCAAGCAGGACCCGCGCCAGGCCAGCTACCCGACGCAGCCCTTCCCGCGCCAGGGCGCCTGGACCGAGACCTGCGTAGTCGACCAGCCGCTGGGCACCGCGATCCCGGGCAACCCGAACCGCGCCGTCCCCAACTACGTGAAGGGCTGCCTGTACGACGCGCACTGGGACGTGCCGATCCTGTCGATCCCCGGCCACGGCGGCGGCGCCGACTGGAACCACATGTCCTTCAGCCCGCGCACCGGGATGATCTACACCGGCATGGGCTACGTGGCGGCGGCGCACTCGCTGACCGAGTCCAGCAACGGCCTGCGTCCCCCGGGCGAGTACCAGACGGGTGCCGTCGTCGCCGTGGACGCGAGCACGAACGTGGTGAAGTGGAAGAAGCCGATGCCCTACTCCCTGGCGCACGGCAACGGCATCCTGACCACCGCGTCGGACCTGCTGTTCATCGGCCAGCCGGACGGCAACCTCATCGCCATGGACGCGCACAACGGCGCCGAGCTGTGGCGCTTCCAGACCGGCGCGGCGATCAGCGCCAGCCCGGTGGCCTACGAGATCGACGGCGAGCAGTACATCGCGGTGTACGCCGGCGGCACGGGCATCCCCTACGGCAACTCCGCTCCGCGCGGTGACTCGCTGTGGGCGTTCAAGATCGGCGGCACCGTGGCCCAGGCCGCGACCCCGACGCCGCCCGAGGTGCGCCGCCCGGTGTCGGGCAACCCGGTGGAAGGCGCGGCCCTGCCGACGCAGAACACCGTGTTCCTGGCCCGCGTGCAGACCGCCGCGAACACGCCCGGCGCGACCGAGTCCACCGCCGTCAATGCGATGACGCCCACCTGGATGCGCGTCCCCGCCAACACCACGGTGACCTTCACCAACCCGGCCAACAACGCCAACACGCACTGCGCCACGCAGTTCTTCGAAGGCCTGTTCAACTTCAAGCTGGCCCCCGGAGAGTCCGCGCAGTTCACGTTCCACAAGCCGGGCGAGTACTTCTACAACGACTGCCACAGCCCCCGTCCCACGGGCAAGATCGTCGTGTACTGATCCCCCGATCCGTGCATGCAGGGGACGCCGCGCCGCGGCGTCCTTTTTTTTCGCCCGCCGGCCTGTAGGAGCGGGCCGACTCCGCGCTGCAAGCCGGCGGCCGCTCGCTTAGGATCGCCGGGTGAGAGATGACGAGCCGCCCGCGCCGGGCCGCGCCGCGCCGGCGAGCGGGCGCGACACTCCCCTGCTGAGCGAAGGCGGCATGCCGTCGTCCACGACCGGCGGCGAGGACCCGGGATTCGAGCCTGCCGCGCCTCCGGCGCCCAAGCCCGCCGGCGTCGAGCGCGCCACGTTCTTCGCGCTCTTCAGCGCCGTCATGCTGCCGATGTTCATGGGCGCCGTCGACCAGACGCTGCTGGTCACGGCCACGCCGCGCATCGCACGGGAGCTCGGCGGCCTCTCCGACACTTCGTGGATCGCCGCCGGCTACCTGCTCGCCGCGACGATCACCGCGCCGATGTACGGGCGCCTCGGCGACCGCTTCGGCCGGCGCAACGTGATGCTGGCCGCGCTGACCGTCTTCGTGCTGGGCTCGCTCGCGTGCGCCCTCGCGCCGACGATGCACCTGCTGATCGCGGCGCGCGTGCTGCAAGGGCTGGGCGGCGGCGGGCTGATGGTGCTGTCGCAGGCCCTGATCGGAGAACTGGTGCCGCCGTGGGAGCGCCCGCGCTACCAGGGCTACTTCGCGCTGATCTTCACGACCTCCAGCGTCGGCGGGCCGCTGATCGGCGGCTTCGTGGTGCACCACTACGACTGGCGCTGGCTGTTCCTCGCGAACCTGCCGCTGGGACTGCTCGCGTTCTGGCGGATGAGCCGGCTGCCGAAGCCCGCGCCATCGGCCGCGCGGCACGCTCCCTACGATCCCACCGGTTTCGTCCTCTTCGTGCTGTGCGCAACCAGTGCGCTCGTGTGGTTCGGGCAGGTGGGGCATCGCTTCCCGCTCCTGTCGTTCGCCAGCGCGGTGTTCGCAGCGTTCGCGCTGGCAACCGGCTTCGCGCTGGCGCGCCAGCAGCGCGGCCATCCCAACTCCTTCCTGCCGCTCGACATCCTCCGCTTGCCGGGCGTGCCCTGGATCTGCGCGTCCGTGGTCGGTTTCGCCGGCACGATGTTCGCGCTGCTCTTCCTGCTGCCGATCTACCTGCAGGTGGTGCGCCATTCGAGCGCCCTCGACGCGGGGCTGCAGCTGCTGCCGCTGACTGGCGGGATCGTGGTGGGCTCCACCTTCAACAGCCGCTTCAGCGCGCGCACCGGCACCAGCGGCAAGCTGCCGCCGTGGGGGCTGGGCGCCGCGGCGATCGCGATCGCCGGGCTGGCCATCCTGCCGCCGGCGCCGTGGGTGATCACGGCGGCGGCCGCGGTGTGCGGCGTGGGCTTCGGCACGGTGATGCCCAGCTCGCAACTGGCGACGCAGATCCTCGCCGGGCGCGAGCGCCTGGGCGCGGCTGCCGCCCTGCTGTCGCTGACGCGTTCGACCGGCGCGACGCTGGGGACCGCCGCTTTCGGCGGGCTGGCATTCGTGCTGCTGCAGCCAGGGGAAGGCGCGACGCGCGAGACCTTGTCGCTGCAGGGGCTGGACCCGGCACGCGTGACGCACGCGTTCGACATCGTGTTCGGCATCCTGGCGGTCTTCGCCGCGCTGGCCGCGTTCGCGGCGGCGAAGGCGCCGTGCATGGACCTGCGCAAGCATGCGGCGCAGGGACGCCGTTGAAACGGTGGGGTTCGCTGGCGCTCACCGTCCGCAGCGTCGCTGCGCCACCCTACAGGCGCATTCGCGCGCACATGCACGCATGGCGGCGCCGGACATGCACGGATGGTGGCGCGGGCATGCACGGATGGTGGCGCGGGCATGCACCGATGGTGGCGCGCACATGCACGGATCGCGGCGCGAACGCGCCTGTAGGGTGGCGCGAACGCGGCAGGTGAGCGCCAGCGAACCCCACCGAAGGGCCTACCCCTTCGGCACCCGCCCCTTCACCTCCGGCGCGGCCAGGAACTCGAAGTCCACCCCCTTGTCCGCCTGCGTCACGTTCTCCAGGAACAGCTTGCGATAGCCGCGCTCGGCGCGCGGCACCTGCACCGGCTGCTCCTTCGCACGGCGCGCCAGCTCCTCGTCGGACACCAGCAGGCTGATCTCGCGGTTGGCCACCGAGAGCCGGATCCGGTCCCCGGTGCGCACCTGCGCGAAGGGCCCGCCGATCGCCGACTCCGGCGTCACGTGCAGCACGATGGTGCCGAAGGCCGTGCCGCTCATGCGGCCGTCCGAGATGCGCACCATGTCCTTGACGCCCTGCCTCGCCAGCTTGCGCGGCAGCGGGATATAGCCCGCCTCCGGCATGCCGGGTGCGCCCTTGGGGCCGATGTTCTTCAGCACCAGGATGTCGTCGGCCTTCACGTCCAGGTCGTCGCTGTCGATGCGCTCGGCCAGGTCCTGCAGGCCCTCGAACACCACGGCGCGGCCTTCGTGCTCCATGAGCTTCGGATCCGCCGCCGACTGCTTGATGATCGCGCCGCCGGGCGCCAGGTTGCCCTGCAGCACGGCGATGCCGCCCTGCGGGTAGATGGGGTTGTCCCGGGGACGCACGACGTCCTGCTTGAACGAAGGGCTCGCGCGTTCCAGCTCCTCGCCCAGCGTGCGGCCCGTGACCGTCAGCGCATCGAGGTGCAGCAGCGGCTTCAGCTCGCGCAGCAGCGTCGTCATGCCGCCCGCCGCGTCGAAGTGCTCCATGTAATGCTGGCCCGAAGGCTTCAGGTCCACCAGCACCGGCGTCTCGCGGCCCATGCGGTCCAGTGCCTTCAGGTCCACCTCGAAGCCGAGGCGGCCGGCGATCGCGGTGAGGTGCACGATCGCGTTGGTGGACCCGCCGATCGCGAGCAGCACGCGCATCGCGTTCTCGAAGGCCTTCTCCGTCAGGATCTTGTCGATCGTCAGGCGGCTCTTCGCCATCTGCACGGCAACCGTGCCCGTCTGCTCCGCGACGCGCATGCGCGCCGAAGTCACCGCCGGCGGCGACGCGCCGCCGGGCACCGTCATGCCCAGCGCTTCCGCGATGCACGCCATCGTGCTCGCCGTCCCCATCACCGAGCAGGTGCCCACGCTCGCCACCAGCTGGTTGTTGACGTCGTCGATCTCCTGCTGGTCGATGTCCTCGGCGCGGAAGCGCGCCCAGAAGCGGCGGCAGTCCGTGCACGCGCCGACGGTCTCGCCGCGGTGCGAGCCGGTCAGCATGGAGCCGGTGATCAGCTGGATCGCCGGCAGCCCCGCCGACGCGGCGCCCATCAGCTGCGCCGGCACGGTCTTGTCGCAGCCGCCGATCAGCACCACCGCGTCCATGGGTTGCGCCCGCAGCATCTCCTCGGTGTCCATGGACATGAGGTTGCGCAGGTACATGCTCGTGGGCGCCGCGAAGCTCTCGCCGATGGAGATCGTCGGGAACTTCACCGGCAGGCCGCCGGCCAGCATGATGCCGCGCTGCACGGCCTCCACCAGTTGCGGCATGTTGCCGTGGCAGGGGTTGTAGCCGCTGCCCGTGTCGGCGATGCCGATCACCGGCCGGTCGAGGGCGTGGTCGGTGAGGCCCGCGCCCTTGATGAACGCCTTGCGCAGGAAGAGCGAGAAGCCGGCATCACCGTAGTTGGTGAGGCCCTTGCGCATCCCGCTCGCGTCGTCTTGTTTCGTCATGGATTCATTCGTCGGCCTTCACGCCGGTCTCGTCGATCACCTTCGCCCACTTCGCCACTTCGGCCTTCAGGCGGCCGGAGGCTTCCGCGGGCGTCTGCGGCGCCAGGGTGTACACGCCCTGCTGCAGGAACTGCTCCTTGGCCGCGGGGTCCTGCATGATTTTGCCGATTTCGGCGTTCAGTTTCGCGAGGACATCGGCCGGGGTGCCAGCGGGCGCCATCACGCCGAAGGTCGACACCACGTCGAAGCCCTTCCAGCCCGACTCTTCCACGGTCGGCACGTCCGGCAGCATGGAGATGCGCTGCGGCGTGGTGACGGCCAGCGCGCGCACCTTGCCGGCCTTGATCTGCTGCAGGGCGGCGGGCACCGTCTCGGCGGCCATCAGCACCTGGCCGCCGATGAGGTCGGTCATGGCCGGGCCGCTGCCCTTGTACGGCACGTGGATCATGTCGGCGCCGCTTTGCACGCGGAACATCTCGACGGCCATGCGCTGCGGCGCGCCGGCGCCGGAGGACGCGTACGTCAGCTTCTTCGGGTTCGCCTTGGCGTGGCTCACCAGCTGCTGGAAGCTGTTGGCGGGCACCGAGGGATGCACGATGAACACCAGCGGTACGTAGCCCACGACCTGCACGGCGGTGAGGTCCTTCTGCAGGTCGTAGCTGATCTTGCCGCGCTCCAGCCGTGCCATCGTCGAATGCGAGGTCATCGCGCCCATCAGCAGCGTGTAGCCGTCCGGCTTCGCCTTGGCGACGAGGTCCGCGCCGATGTTGCCGCCCGCGCCGCCGCGGTTGTCGACCACCACCTGCTGGCCGAGGGCCGTGGACAGGCGCTGGGCGACGATGCGGCCGATCACGTCGGTGGCGCCGCCCGGCGGGTAAGGCACCACGAGCTTCACGGGGTGCTCGGGCCAGGCCGCGAGGGCGGCGGCGGGCAGCAGTGCGGCGCCGACGAGGGCGGCCAGCAGGCCGCGGCGGAAGGTCTGGGGCATGTCTTTGTCTCCTGGTTGGTCTGGAATGGCCCAGGGTGGAGTGTGCGCAGGTGCCTGTCGAGGGGAAACACGCTTCCGCTATCTTCTGACGCAAAATGTTTTGCGGTCCCGCCCTCCACAATCCTCCGCCATGACCGCATCCACTCCCCGCCTCCAGGGCGTCCTGTCGCCCGTCCTGACGCCGTTCAACGCCGACTACACGCCCGATGCCGACCGCTTCATCCGGCACTGCCGCTGGCTGCTGGACCAGGAGGTGGGGCTGGCCATCTTCGGCACCAACTCGGAGGCGAATTCCATGTCGGTGGCGGAGAAGCGCAAGCTGTTCGACGCGCTGCTGGAAGCGGGGCTGCCCGCGGCGCGCATGATGCCCGGCACGGGCTGCTGCGCGATCCCGGACTCGGTGGAACTGACGAAGCGTGCCGTGCAGGCAGGCGCCGGCGGCGTGCTGATGCTGCCGCCCTTCTACTACAAGGGCGTGAGCGACGAAGGCCTGTACCGCAACTTCGCGACCATCATCGACCAGGTGGCCGACGACCGGCTGCGCGTGTACCTGTACCACATTCCGCCGGTGTCCAGCACGCCGATTCCGCGCGCCGTGGTCGCACGCCTGCTCAAGTCCTATCCGGGCATCGTCGCGGGCATGAAGGACAGCGGCGGCGACTGGAACCACACGAAGGCGATGATCGAGGAGTTCGGTCCGCAGGGCTTCGACGTGTTCGCCGGCAGCGAGAACTTCCTGCTGGCCGACCTGCGGGCGGGCGGCCCGGGCTGCATCACGGCCACGGCGAACGTGAACCCGACGGCGATCATGCGCCTGTACAAGACCTGGAAGCAGGCCGATGCCGACCAGCAGCAGAAGGACCTGGACGCGACGCGCGCCGCCTTCGCGCAGTTCCCGCTGATCCCCGCCATGAAAGCCGCCATCGCCTGGAAGACCGGCCGCCAGGACTGGGTGCACGTGCGCCCGCCGCTGGTGGACCTGAATGCGGAGCAGCAGCAGGTGCTGCAGGCGGCGCTGGACAAGGTGGGGTTCACGATGCCGAATGCGGGGCAACTGGCCTGAGGCGGTCGCCGCTCTTGCCGGGGTGCCCTTCGGGCAACCCAGCACGTGTGACGCGATCTCTTGCCGGGGTGCCCTTCGGGCAACCCAACCCTGCGTGTGACGCGATCTCTTGCCGGGGTGCCCTTCGGGCAACCCAACCCTGCGTGTGACGCGATCTCTTGCCGGGGTGCCCTTCGG
>NZ_JACORT010000007.1 GCF_014297465.1 Ramlibacter cellulosilyticus
AGCGGAAAGTGTCCAAGCCAGCTCACGCGGAATCGATATAGATTTCTCCGGAGACCACCTCTTTCTCCATGCGCATCAACAACTTAGCGCTCAAATGAGAATGGATCTCCGGACACTACTGGGTCAAGCCCGCAATGACATGCACCTTGGCTACTTGTGCTTGCGCGGCGCCGCCTTCGCCGCCGTCTTCCCCGCCGGCTTGTGCCCCTCCGCATGCGGCTTGGCATGCTTGGCGGCCTTCTTCGCCTCGTGCTTCGCCAGCCCCTGCTCGAAAGCATGCAGCGGGTCCTCCTGCTCGAGGAGCTGGTCGAGGTTCTTCACGATCTCGCTCTCGATCTTGCCCTTGAAGACGCCGAGCAGCAGGCCGAGCTTCGCGTGCAGCTGGAACTTGTCCTTGCCCACGTGCAGCTCGCCGCTGGCGCCGGGACGCTCGAAACGCACCGTGTCGTGGGTCTTGCCCTCCTCGTAGGTGCACTCCATGTCCAGCTTCTTCTCGGCCACCTCGGCCCATCGCCAGGCGAGCTTGCGCGCCTGTTCGAGGCCCAGGGCGTGTTCACGGACGATGCGGATGTCAGCCACCGGCGGCCTCCTTCAGTTTCTGGTGCCGCTCCTCCTTCGGCAGGGCGGCGAGCTGCCGGGCCGCATCATAGAACCGCGGCCAGTCGTCCCCGTTGGCGTGGAACAGGGCCTCGAAGCCCGGGACCAGTTCATCGTACGCCGCCTGCGCCCCGAAGAAGGCGTTGTTCGCCTCGCGCACCCAGCGGTCGTAGCCGCGCCACACGCGCTCCTCGCCGCCGTGGCCCGCCTTCATCCGCTCGTATTCCTCGCGGAACTGCGCCATGCGCTGCTGCTTGGCGGCTTCCTTCGCATCGGGCGCCATGCCCGGCGTCTCGTACAGCGCCTTCAGGTCCTCGCGCGTGCGCCGCGACAGCTCGCGGAACGCGCGCCGGCGGCCGTCGTAGGCCGCGTATTCCTGCCGCGCCTTGTCGTCGGCCTGCGTGCGCAGCCAGCGCTCGCCGCCCAGGCGTTCCACGGCGGTGGCGAACGACTCGTTGAAGGTCGTGTCGTTCTTGGCATAGATCACCTGGTGCGCGAGCTCGTGGAAGACCAGGCGCGCCAGCTCCCCTTCGGGGTAGCCGATGAAGGTGTTCAGCAGCGGGTCGCCCCCCGCCCAGTTCATGAACCCCAGGGTCGAATACGCCGTGACCGGATAGACGTTCGTCTCGTAGCCCTGCTGCGCCAGGTCCGCGGCATCGACGCGGGCGCGCTTCTCGTCGTAGTAGCCGCGGTAGCCCACGCAGCCCGTCACCGGGAAGCACCAGGTCTTCAGCTCCAGCGAATACGCCGGGGCGGCGGTCACGTTCCAGAGGGCGGCGGTGCGGTGCAGGTCCGCGTAGCGGTGGTAGCTGGCGTTGTCCGGCAGGTGCAGCTCGGTGACCGCGTAGCGCCGGATGCGCTGCGCCAGCTTCAGGCGCTCGCGCAGCCGCTCGGACGTCTGCGGCTCCTGCAGCAGTTCGTCGATCGGCTTCGCGGCCGCCATGATGTTCAGGTGCCCCGTGACGGACTGCCAGTAGTAGCCCACGTTCGCACACCCGGTGAGGCACAGCGTCGCCGCCACTGCCACCGCTCCCACGCCCGCCAATCCCATGAACAGTGCCTTCTTCCTCACGCGGGCTGGACGTCGACCAGGCAGTCGTAGAACACGGGCGCGCGGCCCAGGTCCGTCAGGCGCTGGCTGGTGAGTTCGTTGACGTTGGTGCCGTTGGCCCCGAGCTTGCGCCACCAGATGCCCAGGCCGTTGACCACGCCGGGGCGCGCGCGCTTCGACACGCGGGCGCGGCAGTGGTACTCGCCACGGTCGTTGAAGACGCGCACCATCTGGCGGTCCACGATGCCGCGCGCGGCCGCATCGTCCGCATGTATCTCCAGCAGCGGCTCGCCCTCGATGTCGCGCAGGCTCTGCACGTTGACGAAGGTGGAGTTGAGCCAGTTGCGCGCCGGTGGCGAGATCATGGCCAGCGGATGGCGTTGCGAGCTGCCCGCGGCCTCGTAGTTCGGCACATGGTCCGGCAGGCCGTCGAGGCCCTGGCGCGCGAGCCGCTCGCTGAAGAACTCGCACTTGCCCGAAGGCGTGGGGAAGCCGCCATCGGCGAACGGCGCGTCCGGGATGTGCAGGCTCGCGAAGCCCTGCCCCAGCAGCCGCTCGAAATCGACGTGGCCGCCGAAGGCGCGGCGGCACAGGTCCTCGTCGCTGTCGCGGAAGCACGCGTCCGTGAAGCCCATGCGCTGCGCCAGCTCGCGGAACACCTGCGTGTTGGGCCGGGACTGCCCCACGGGCGCGATCGCGGGCTGGTTCAGCATCACGTCGGTGTGGCCGTACGTGCCGTGGATGTCCCAGTGTTCCAGCTGCGTCGTGGCGGGCAGGACGTAGTCCGCGTAGTCCACCGTGTCGGTGTGGAACTGCTCCAGGACCACGGTGAACAAGTCCTCGCGCGCGAAGCCGCGCGCCACCTTGCCCGACTCCGGTGCCACGGCCAGCGGGTTGCTGTTGTAGACGACGACGGCCTCGACCGCCGGGCCGAAGGACGGCGAGGACGGCCGCAGCAGGTCGTCACCGATGGTGACCATGTTGATCGTGCGCGGCCGGCGATCGCCCAGCAGGTCCAGCCGCTGCAGCCACGCGCGGTCGGCGGGGAAGAAGCCGGAGCTCGAAAGCAGCACGCCGCCCGCGCGATGGCGCCACGCGCCCACGAGCGCCGGCAGGCACGCCACCGCGCGCACCGCGTTGCCGCCGCCGCGCACGCGCTGCATGCCGTAGTTCAGGCGGATGGCGGCGGGGCGGATCGTGCCGTAGTCCCGCGCCAGGTCGCGGATCTGCTGCGCGGGGATGCCGCACACGTGCGCGGCGCGCTCGGGCGTCCAGCGCAGCGCGCGTTCGCGCAGGCCTTCCCAGCCCGAGGTGTGGCGCGCGATGTAGTCGTGGTCCAGCCAGTCGTGGACCACCAGTTCGTGCATCAGCGCGAGGGCCAGCGCGCCGTCGGTGCCGGGAAGCAGCTGCACGTGCTCGTGGCATTTCTCCGCCGTCTCGGTGCGCCGCGGGTCGATGCACACCAGCCTGGCGCCGCGCCGCTTGGCCTCCTGCGCGAGCCGCCAGAAATGCACGCTGCTGGTGATCGCGTTGCTGCCCCACACGAGGATCAGCCCCGCCTCGGCGAAGAACTCCACCTTCATGCCGACCTTGGCGCCCAGGGTCTGGACGAGCGCCTCGGCGCCGGCGGAGGCGCAGATGGTGCGATCGAGCAGCGAGGCGCCCAGGCGGTGGAAGAAGCGGCCGGCCATCGCCTCGCCCTGCACCAGGCCCATGGTGCCGCAGTAGCTGTAAGGCAGGATCGCTTGCGGGTCGCGCGCGGCGATCGCGGAGAGCCGGCGCGCGATGTCGTCCAGCGCGGCGTCCCAGGAGACCGGCTCGAAGCGGCCCGAACCCTTGGGGCCGCTGCGGCGCAGCGGCTGCAGGAGGCGTTCCGGGTGGTAGGTGCGCTCCAGGTAGTGCGACACCTTGTTGCACAGGACGCCGTCGGTGGGCTGGTGCGCCGGGTTGCCCTGCAGGCGCACCGCCACGCCGTCCTGCACGGTGGTGACCAGGGCGCAGGTGTCGGGGCAGTCGTGCGGACAGGCACCGGGCACCTGGCGTGCGGCGGCTGCGGGGACGGTCTCCAGCATGCGGTCCATTGTCGTCGGCGGGCGGGCGCGGTGGCGTGCATGGTAACCAACCCGTGTGGCGCGCTAGGGATTTGGCCTAGGGCCCCAGGCCCATCCGACAGCGAAAAGCAAGGCCCGGTCCGGAGAATCGTCCGGATGCTCAACCGACGCCGTTTCACCCGTGCCCTCGCCGGCGCGGCCGCCCTCGCGGGCGCTCCTGCGCTGCGCGCGCAGGGCGATCGCCTCCTGCTCGCCCAGTCCGCCCCCTTCACCGGTCCATCCGCCCAGCTGGGCATCCAGTTCCACCAGGGCGCGAAGCTCTACTTCGACCAGCTCAACGCGCAGGGCGGGCTGCACCGCCGCCAGATCGAGCTGGTGAAGCTGGACGACGGCTACGAGCCGGATCGCTGCGTGGAGAACACGCGCAAGCTGATCGCGGAAGACCCGGTCGCCCTCTTCGGCTACATCGGCACGCCCACCAGCGTCGCCGCCCTGCCGCTGGCAACCGCCGCGAAGATTCCCTTCGTGGCGCCTTTCACCGGCGCGATGGCGCTGCGCCAGCCCCTGAACCGCTGGGCCTTCCACGTGCGCGCTTCCTACAACGACGAGACCGAGCTGATCGTCAAGCAGCTCACCTCGCTCAACGTGCACGGGATCGCGGTCTTCCACCAGAACGACGCGTACGGCAAGGCCGGCCTCGACGGCGTGGAGCTCGCGATGAAGGCGCGCAACATGAAGGTGCTGGCGCAGGCCACCGTCGAACGGAACTCCGTGGACGTGGCGGGCGCGGTGAGGAAGCTCGTCGCGGCGCAGCCGGATGCGATCGTGCAGATCGGAGCGTACAAGGCCTGTGCGGCGTTCATCCGCCAGGCGCGGGCGGCCGGTTTCGGCGGCACCTTCTTCAACGTGTCCTTCGTGGGCACGCAGGCGCTGGCCGACGAACTGGGCAAGGACGCCACGGGCGTGGTCGTCTCGCAGGTGATGCCTTCGCCGTACAACGCGGCGCGCCCGATCACGCGCGAGTTCCTCGCCGCCGTGAAGAAGGCGGGCGGCGACTACCAGGCCAACTTCTCGAGCATGGAAGGCTACCTCGCCGCGAAGGTGATGGCCGAAGGCATCCGCCGCGGCAAGCCGACGCACGAAGGCGTGGTGGCGGGGCTGGAGGCCATCGGCAACGAGGACTTCGGCGGCTTCACGGTGTCGTTCTCGCCGAACGACCACGTGGCGTCGAAGTTCGTGGAGTTGTCGATGCTGACGGGGGATGGGAAGGTGCGGACGTAAGGCGGGGTCATCGGTGGGCTGTCCGAGGCTCGGCTTCGCCTTCTCTTCGGGCTACGTGCCGCCACGGCGTCACTCGAACGCTGGCGCTCACCTTCCGCGGCTTTCGCCGCGCCACCCTGCAGGGGGCGCCGGGAATTCGTAGGGTGGCGGCGCGACAGCGCCGGAAGGTGAGCGAAGCGAACCCCACCGATCAAGATCAAGAGATCCCCCGCACCTGTGCCAACCCCTCCATGAACGCCTGGCACCGCCCCAGCTGCTCCAGGCTCACGTATTCATCCGGCTGGTGCGCCTGGCCGATGCTGCCCGGCCCGCACACCACCGTGCGGATCCCCGCATTCCTGAAGATCCCCGCTTCCGTGCCGAACGCCACGTTGGTCGTGCGCGGCTCGCCGGCGAGGCGCATCGCGAGCTGCGTCACGCCGTCCTGCTCGGAGCCGAGGAAGCTCGGGATCTCGCAGAGGGTCTCGAAGCGGAAGCCCGTGTCGGGCGCCACCTTCCGCATCGCCGGTTCCAGCGAGCGCGCATACGCCACGACCTGCTCCTGCATGGCCCGCGCATCGGCCGTCGGCAGGTCGCGGAACTCGTAGCGGAACTCCGCGTCGCGCGGCACGACGTTGTCCGCGATGCCGCCGTGGAACTGGCCGACGCTCGCCGTGGAGAACGGCACGTCGAAGCCCGCATAGCGCGGCTCCTCGCGCTCGAATCCCTCCGCCATGTCGCGCACGCGGCCGACCACGCGCGCCGCCATCTCGATCGCGTTCACCGAGTGCGGGGTGAGCGAGGAGTGCGCCTCCTTGCCGCGCACGCAGCAGCGGTAGCGGTACACGCCCTTGTGCGCGATGGCGGGCACCATGGACGTGGGCTCGCCGACGATGCACGCGAGCGGTGCGATGCCCGCGTCGCGCAGGTCGGCGATCAGCTCCTTGACGCCGAAGCAGCCGATCTCCTCCTCGTAGCTGAAGGCGAAGTGGATCGCGAACGGCGCCGAACTGTTCAGGAACAGCTCCGCATGGGCGACGGCCGTGGCGATGAAGCCCTTCATGTCCGCCGAGCCGCGGCCGTACAGGCGGCCGTCCTTCACCACGCCACCGAGCGGATCCACCGACCAGTCCTGCCCGTCCCACGGCACGGTGTCCGTGTGGCCGGAGAGGATCAGCCCCGCCGGCTTGCCCTCGCCCAGCGTGGCGAACAGGTTCGCCTTGGTCCTGTCCGCGTTGTAGCTCAGCCGGCTCTTCACGCCCAGGCGCGCGAGTTCGTCGCGGATGCAATGGATGAGCGGCAGGTTGGTGTTCGCGCTGACGGTGTTGAAGCCGACGAGCGTGCGCGCCAGTGCGAGGGCGCGCGGCGCGGAAGGGGTGGCAGCCATGCGCCGCATTCTGCGCGAAAAGATTTCGCGGATTACCCCTCATAGGCATGCTTCCTGCACCTCGGTAGACTGGCAGGCTCCCAGCAGGACCCCCTCGCACCACCATGAAGCTCCTGGACTCCATCGTCACCGAAGCTGCGTCCATCGTCGCCGTCCGCCGCGACATCCACGCCCATCCCGAACTCTGCTTCGAGGAAGTGCGCACCGCCGACGTCATCGCGGCCAGGCTCGCCGAATGGGGCATCCCGGTGCACCGCGGCCTGGGCGGCACCGGCGTCGTCGGCATCGTCAAGAACGGCACTTCCTCCCGCGCCGTCGGCCTGCGCGCCGACATGGACGCCCTGCCCATGCAGGAATTCAACACCTTCGCGCACGCCAGCAAGCACGCCGGCCGGATGCACGCGTGCGGGCACGACGGCCACGTCGCCATGCTGCTCGCGGCGGCGAAGCACTTCGCCCGCAACCGCCACTTCGACGGCACCGTCTACCTGATCTTCCAGCCCGCGGAAGAAGGCGGCGGCGGCGCGCGCGAGATGATCAAGGACGGCCTCTTCGAGAAATTCCCGATGGAAGCCGTCTTCGGCATGCACAACTGGCCGGGCGGCCAGGTCGGGCGCTTCGCCGTGAGCCCCGGGCCGGTGATGGCGTCCACCGCCGAATTCAAGGTCACCATCCGCGGCAAGGGCGGCCACGGCGCCATGCCGCACCTGGGCGTGGACCCGGTGCCGGTGGCCTGCCAGGTCGTGCAGGCCTTCCAGACCATCGTCAGCCGCAACGTCAAGCCGATCGACGCGGGCGTGGTCTCGGTCACCATGATCCACGCCGGCGAAGCCACCAACGTGATCCCCGACAGCTGCGAGCTGCAAGGCACCGTGCGCGCCTTCCGCGAGGAAGTGCAGGACCTGATCGAGAAGCGCATGCGCCAGATCGCGGAGAACACCTGCGCCGCGCACGATGCGCAGTGCGAGTTCAGCTTCGAGCGCAACTACCCGGCGACGGTGAACTCGCAGGCCGAGGCGGATTTCGCGCGCAAGGTGATGGCCACCATCGTCGGCGAGGAGAACGTCCTCGTGCAGGAACCCACGATGGGCGCGGAGGACTTCGCCTTCATGCTGCAGGCCAAGCCGGGCGCCTATTGCTTCATCGCCAACGGCGACGGCTCGCACCGCGAATTCGGCCACGGCGCGGGACCGTGCGTGCTGCACAACCCGAGCTACGACTTCAACGACGACCTCATCCCGCTGGGCGCCACCTACTGGGTGCGGCTGGCGGAGGAGTGGCTGGCCAAGGGCAGCGCGTGAGCGCCGCAGGCGCGTTCTCGCGCAGCTACGCCGAGGCCCGCCGGAAGTTCCTGCAAGCCGCGGCCGACGCGGGCCTGCAGGTGGAGGGCAAGCCCCATCCCCTGCCCGGCCTCGAAGGCGAGGCGCTCGCGATGGACGTCGCGCGCGAAGGCCATCCGAGTGCGGCGAAGCTGCTGGTCCTGAGCAGCGCCTGCCACGGCGTCGAGGGCTTCTGCGGCAGCGGCGTGCAGGTCGCGGCGCTGCGCGACGCGGAGTTCCGCCAACGCGCCGCCGACCAGGGCGTGGCCGTGCTCTACATCCACGGCCTGAACCCCTACGGCTTCTCGCACCTGCGCCGGACGACGCATGAGAACGTCGACCTGAACCGCAACTTCCACGACTTCGCGGCGCCCCTGCCGGAGAACCCCGGCTTCGGCGAACTGCATCCGGTGCTGGTGCCGCCCGAGTGGCCGCCGACGGCGGAGAACGAGCACGCGCTGGGCGCGTACATCGCGAAGCACGGCGAGAAAGCCTTCCAGGCGGTGGTCTCGGGCGGGCAGCACACCCACCCGGACGGCCTCTACTTCGGCGGCCGCGCCCCGACCTGGAGCAACCTCGCGCTGCGCGAAGTGCTGCGCACCCACGGCCGCCGCGCCGGCCGCATCGCCTGGATCGACATCCACACCGGCCTCGGCCCGAGCGGCGTCGGCGAGCGCATCTACGCGGGCATCGACGACCCCGTCGCGCTCGCGCGCGCGCAGGCGTGGTGGGGCGGCGATGGCCGCACGCCCGTGGTCTCCTTCTACGACGGCTCCTCGTCCTCGGCGCGACTGACGGGCCTGATGTTCACGGCGGCGTACGAGGAGTGCCCGCAGGCGGAGTACACGGGCATTGCCATGGAGTACGGCACGCTGCCGGTGATGGACGTGTTCAATGCGCTGCGGGGCGAGCAGTGGCTCAACGCGCACCCCGACGCCCCCGCGGAAAAGGCGGCCGCGATCCGCAAGCGCATGATGGAAGCGTTCTACACGGACACCGACGCGTGGCGCGGGCAGATCCTGGCGCAGTCGCGGGAGGCGCTGCTGCAGGCGGTGGACGGGTTGGGAGGGGAATGACGAATCGCTGGGGTGCGCTTCGCGCAACCCAGCCTACGCCCGCCGGCATCGCTGGCCCGTAGGCTGGGTTGCGCGAAGCGCACCCCAGCGCGGAACGCCCCTCAAGCCGCCACCGCCCGCGACTGCGCGATCACCAGGGCCCGTAGGCTGGGTTGCGCGAAGCGCACCCCAGCGTGGAGCGCCCCTCAAGCCGCCACCGCCCGCGACTGCGCGATCACCAGCAGGCCGTCGAAGATGAGGCTTTCCAGCAGTTCGAAGCGTTCCAGCATGTGCGGGGCCATCTTCCAGCCGGCGCCGCCCGTCATGTAGCAGGCCGGCTCGGCGCCGCAGTGCTCGCGGACGTGCTGCACCATGCGCTCGATGGCGCCGGCGATGGCGAAGGTGCCGCCGCTGGTGAGGGCGTCGCTGGTGTTGGTGGGGAATTCGACGACCTCCCCGGTGGGCACGTGCAGGCCGGCGGTGCCGCTTTCCAGCGCGCGCAGCATGATGCCGTGCCCCGGCAGGATGAAGCCGCCCAGGAAGCGGCCGTGCGCGTCGACGGCTTCCACCGTCACGGCGGTGCCCACCATCACGACCACCATCGGCCGCTCGGGACCGCTGGCCAGCATGCGCTGGCGCGCGCCGATCATGGCGACCCAGCGGTCGGCGCCGAGGCGCGTCGGGTGGTCGTAGCCGTTCACGATGCCGGCCTCCGCCGCGCTCGGCACCACCCAGTGCGCCGGCACGAGCCAGAGCTCCTCCATCTGTTCCTCGACGCGGCGCTTCACCGCGTCGCCGGCCACGCAGCAACCCAGCATCCGCTCGGGCGACGGCAGGCCGGCCCACTCGCCGTCGGCGAGCTTGTCGATGTTCTCCAGGAACTCCGCACCGCTCGCGATCGGCTGCGCGCCCACCACGGCCTGCGGGTACACCGCCCACTTCAGGCGCGTGTTCCCGATGTCGATGGCCAGGAAGGTCACTGGACTACCCTCCGTGCTGCGCACTGCGGGGCCATGAGCCCTGGGGCGGCCCGGCGGCTCATGCTGCGGCTTGCAGCGGCACCTGCAGCGCGGCGACCTCGTCGGCCGCCGCCTGTTCCAGCGCCTGCACGTTGGTGCAGTCCTGGGCGGCCTGCTTGAGGGCGCCCTGCAGGGTCTCGCGCGCCCGGCCCGCGCGCTCCAGGCTTTCCGCGTCGGCCGCACCGGACTCCTCGACCTCGCGGACGACGGCCCCCAGCTTCTGCTGCGCCGACTTCCATTCCTCGTCCAGCAGCTGCTGCAGCGAGGCGAGCACGCTGGTGCGGCGTGCCCGCGCGGCCTTGCAGCGCTCCACGGCCTGCTGCATGGTGGAGACCACCGTGCGCAGCAGCTTCAGCCGCGCCACCAGCAGTTCGCAACGCACCGCATCCGGATCGTCCTCCGGCGCCTCGCGCGCCTTGAGCTGGTTGCGCATGTCCTGCAGCCAGCGGGCGCCCTGGTCCATGATCTTCTCGAGGGCGCGCACCTCGGCGCCGATCTCCAGCGCCAGCTTGTCCAGCCCGCCGCCCTGGGCCGCGAGCTGCTTCTGCAGGCCGCGGACCTCGTCGGCCAGGTCCTCCGCCGCATGCGTCACCTTGCCGTGCTGCGCCTTGAACGCGGCGACGGCCTCCTTGCCCTTGCCGGTGGCGCGCGCCAGCCAGCCCCGCGGCTGCACCGCGGAGAAATCGACCTGTTCGACGGCGCCGCGCAGGGCGTCGCAGCTCGCAGCGGCCGGGGGGAAGTCGCCTTCGCGCGAGCGCACCTCCGCCTCGAGCTGCTGCCGCAGGTCCTGCAGGCGGCGCACGTGGCCGCTGCCGGCATCGGTGGCCATCTGGTCCAGCCATGCGGTGGGCGAAGCGGCCGGCGCGGGCCGCACCTGCAGCTGCGCCAGCCTGGCGGGCGTCATGAGGGACGCGGTGCGGTCGTCGTCGGAGGCGCTCATGGGCCGCAATGGTAAACCCGGCGGTTGCTGCGGCCCAGCCCCCGTCAGGACGAAACTAGAGCGCCCCGAGCCAGCACGCGCGCTGGATCGCCGCCATCTTGTTGTCCACCTTCAGCTTGTTCATGGCGTTGGCCAGGTGGTAGTTGACGGTGCGCTCGGTGCACTGCAGCTCCTGCGCCGTCTCGCGCGCCGTCTTGCCCTGGAAGGCGAGCTCCAGGCACTCGCGCTCGCGGGGGCTCAGGCGCGAGCGCGCCGTGGCGATGGAGCGCTTCACCAGCGGCCAGATGTTCAGGGCCGACCAGGCGAGCAGCGCCGCGTCGGCGCGGTCGGTGAGTTCGCGCGGGCTGAACATGAAGCATTCGAAGGCGCGCCCCGCGGGCAGCGAGAACTCCACCCGCACCACGGTCTGGTAGCCGTGCGCCATCCAGAGCAGGCGCCAGCGGCTGGTGTGCAGGGGGTCGGACTTGGCGATGGTCTGCCAGGCCACCAGGGGCGCATCGGAGTCGCGCCAGCGGGCGCCGAAGTCGCGGCTTTCCGCCAGGGCGGCGGCGGCCTCGGCCACCAGGGGCGGGTGCACCGCCACCACCTGGCGGTCGTCGGAGCTGCCGAACGGGTCCGGCCCGAGCACCACCACGGCCTCCACGGAGAATTCGCGCAGCGCCGCCACCCAGTCGCTGAGGATGCCGTCCAGGCTGACACTGTCAAAGTTAACAGGGATCCCCATGCCCATTCGTTCGTACCGCTGCCGGGCTGTGACAATATCACCAACGGACCACCCACCATGAACGAGGAACTGCAGCGCGCCGCCTATCCCCTGCCGCCGCGGGCTGCACTCGGATCCATCTCCATGCGTTTGCGCCAGAAAGCCTCGGACGAGGTGTTGCAGTCGCTGGTCGAGCCGATCCTGCATCCCTCGCAGTGGCGGATCCGCGCGCTCGGCGTCTCGACCATGCTCGGGCACCCCGTCTTCTACGCCGTGTGGGCGCTGTGGCTGCCGCAGCCCTACGAGAACCTTTTCCTGCGCCTGCTGATGGCGCTGTGCGGGCTGAGCCTGCTCGTCATCCCGGGCGTCACCGCCTCGCCGCCCACGCGCGGGGCCGCGATCATCTTCTCGGGCATCTTCTGGATCACGCTGCCGTGGTTCTTCTCGTGGATGTATTTCTGCAACAGCGGCAACGCGGTGTGGCTCGCGAGCCTGGGCGCGGCCCTGCTGATCTACTACCACCTCACCGACTGGCGCCTGGCCACGCTCGGTTGGGCCACCGGCATGCTGGTGGCATGGCTCGCGTTCGAGACGTTCGGCCCGCCGACGCCCGACATGAGCCTGGAACGCTCGCTCACCAACATGGTGGTGCTCGCCTTCTGCTGGTTCATGGGGCTGATCCTGGGCATCTCGTCCTCCAACCTGCGGCGCGAGCAGCTCCATTTCACGCTGGGCACGATGGGCATCATGGCCCACGAACTGCGCACGCCGCTGGCCACCATGCAGCTCATCGCCGAAGCGGTGCGCAACGAGGCGCCGCAGCATGCCGGCGAGAGCGGCGAGCGGCTGCTGCAGCTGGGCACGCGGCTGAACACCCTGGTGCGCAACATGAACCACCAGATCGACATGCAGATCACCAACGCGCGCCTGATGCGGCACGTGGGCAACCCGGAGCGCATCTCCGCCGCCGCGCTGGTGCGCCATGCGACCGAGGCCTATCCCTACCGCAGCACGCGCGAGCGCCAGGCCGTGGTGGTGCGCGTCTACGGCGACTTCCAGTTCGTCGGCTCGCGCGACATGTTCCACCAGGTGATCGACAACCTGACCAAGAACGCGCTGCGCTCGCTCGCCGCGGCCTCGTCCTCGCCGCAGCCGGGCGACCTCCTCATCGAGGTCGGCGCCCACGGGCAGCGGGGGCGCATCGTCTTCACGGACAACGGCATCGGCATGGATGCCGACCTGCGCAAGCGCATCTTCCAGCCCTTCTTCTCCACCGACCGCGGCACCGGCCACGGGCTCGGACTGGCCTTCTGCCAGCGGGTCGTGCACGGCGCCCACGGCACCATCCGCGTGAAGACCGCGCCCCACCAGGGCGCCGTGTTCACGATCGAGCTGCCGGTCGCATAGGACAATGCAGGTCCGCCAGCCCGCCATGACGTTTCCCCTGTTCCACCGTCCCGGCACCGTCGTCTTCCTGGACGACGACCCGGATTACCTCGAGATGCTCGCGCTCGTGCTCCCGCGCAGCTGGCACCTGAGGCTGTTCCTGCGCCCGACGGACGCCATCGCGCACCTCATGCAGGAGCCGCCCTTCTGGGAGGCCGACGCCTGGAACCAGCAGCAGCTGATCAGCCTCTGGCGCGAGGGCAAGCCCCTCATCCCGCAGGTCCTGGCCTACTGGTCCCGCTACACCGAGCGCTATGCGCTGTCGCGCGTGTGCGTGGTCGACTTCTCCATGCCCGGCATGGACGGCCTGCAGGTGCTCGCGGAGCTCGGCGACTGGCCCGGCGCCCGCGTGCTGCTCACCGGCCAGGCCGACGAACAGGTGGCCGTGCGCGCGTTCAACCGCGGGCTGATCGACCAGTTCATTCCCAAGCAGACGCAGGACATCTCGCGGCGGCTGCGCGAAGCGGTGGAGCACCTGCTCTTCACCTCCCACGCGCGCCACGCGCAGATCTGGCGCTCCACCCTCACGCAGGAGCAGAACGCGCTGCTGCGCTCGCCGGGTGTGGACGCCTGGCTGGCGACCTTCACGCAGAAGCACTGGGTCGAGCACGTGGTGATCGGCGCGCCCTTCGGCGTGCTCGGCATGGACACCAACGGCAAGGTCGCGTGGCTGCAGCTGGAGACGCGCCAGGGCCTGCACGCCCTCGCGGAGCTGGCCGAGGTGGCCGGCGTGGGCGCGGCCGACGTGGAGGAGATCCGCGCCGGCACCAGGCTCGCGGACATCGAGCTTCGCCAAGCCCTGTCGTCCACGCAGCCGATCTCGCTGGTGAACGCCTTCGCCGTGGGCGAGCCCGGCGGGCTGCTGGGCGCCGTCTTCCCCGTGGAGACGCCCAACGGCCCGGACCCGGACAACAGCTACAGCCGCTGGCTGGCGCGCCAGCCGAAGCGGTTCGTGCAGGATTGAACGCGATCGGTGGGGTTCGCGTCGCTCACCTTCCCGGCGTGCCGCCGGCCACCCTACGGCGCGCGATCTGCCACTCCCACGGCTTCACGATCGGGGCGATCTCCTCGCAGACCGCCTCCACGTGGGAGAGCTCCGCGTCGGTCAGGCCCGCGTTGAGCGTCAGGCGCACCATGGCCCGGTTGCGGGCCGTCGCGGGAGCGCAGAACACCGCGCCGAACACGTTGCGCTTCTCGATCTCGTCGCGCAGCGCCAGCGTCTCCACTTCCGGCCCGGCCTCGAGCGAGATGATCTGCTCGCTGCCGTGCTGGATGGGGTAGCCCAGTTGCACGAGCCGCGCGCGCAGGCGCTGCGTGTTGCGGCGCAGGGCCGCGCGCGCATCGTCGGCGCCCTCGATGATCTGCAGCGTGGCATGCAGGCCCGCGATCTCCTGCGGCAGCAGGCAGGAGCTGAAGATGCTGGGATAGCTGTGGCACATGAGGTAGTGCCGCAGCTCCTCGGGCATCGTGAAGAAGCCCGCGCGACCGGCGAACGCCTTGGCGAGGCTGGCCGTGATGAAGTGCACCCGGTGGCTGAGCCCCAGCTCGGCGCAGAGGCCGCGGCCCTGCGGGCCGTGCGTGCCGAGCGAGTGCGACTCGTCCACCAGGATCATGCAGCCGTGCTGCTCCGCCACTTCCACCATGCGCGCCAGCGGGCACAGCGCGCCCGTGGTGCTGTAGACGGAGTCGACGATCACGAGGCCCGGGCCGCCGCGCGCGATCATGCGCGACAGGTGCTCCGGGTCGTTGTGGCGAAAGGGCGTGGCGGGCGCGCCGGCGGCGCGCACGCCCTCCCACAGGGACATGTGCGCCAGGCTGTCGACGTAGACGGGCGTCTCCGGGTCGGCGATCACCTGGATCAGCCCCAGGTTGGCCGTGTAGCCGGACTGGCACAGCAGCGCCGTCTCGTGGCCGACGAAGGCGGCCAGCGCCTGCTCGAAGCGGTGGTGGCTGCTGCCATCGAGCTGGAACACGCCCGACTGCACCACGAAGTCCTTCTGGTTGCGCAGCGCCGCGATCTGCGCGTTCACGATGTCCGCGTGCCCCGTGACGCCGAGGTAATCGTTGCCGTCGAGGCGCACCGCGTCGGGGCCCGGAGGGCTCCCGTGGGTCACGAAGCGCTTGCCCCACTCCTTTTCGTAGCGATCGCGGAATTCGCGCGCGATGCGCGACCGCAGGTGTTGCGACAGGCCGGGACCGGTCGCCTGGGGGGAACCAGCGGTTCCGTTCGTGACATCTTTCTCAACGACTTCCATGGACAACTCCTCACTCCAGAGCTGACCATTGGATGCAAGTTGTTGCGAACGCGCGAGCGCACCCCTGTCAGGACTGACAGGGGTCTTTACGGCTTGTTACTCGTCGGCAACGCGGGTTAAGGCAGCCGCGTAAGGACGGATTAAGTGAGCTGCCCGTGGCAGTGCTTGTACTTCTTGCCGCTGCCGCAAGGACAGGGATCGTTGCGGCCGACGCGCGCACCGGCCGCCGCAGCGACGGCAGCCGCCGCCGCTGCGGGGCGCTGCGCCACGGCGGTGGCCGTGTCCGTCATGCTCTCCACCTCGCCCGTTTCCGTCGGCGCCGTGTAGGTGACGTTGGCGATGCGCTCGGCGCGGTCTTCCATGTCCTCCGCGGCCTGCTCCACCTGCTCCGCGGACTGCAGCCGCACCGTCATGAGGACGCGGGTGACTTCGTTCTTCACCGCGTCCAGCATCTGGCCGAACAGCTCGAAGGCCTCGCGCTTGTACTCCTGCTTCGGCTGCTTCTGCGCGTAGCCGCGCAGGTGGATGCCCTGGCGCAGGTAGTCGAGCGCGGCGAGGTGCTCGCGCCAGTGGGTGTCGATGCTTTGCAGCAGCACCATGCGCTCGAAGTGGGTGAAGTTCTCCTCGCCGATCTGCGCGACCTTCGCGTCGAAGGCCTGGTTGGCGGCGACGACGACCTTCTCCACGATGTCCTCGTCGGTGATCGACTCGGACGACTCCACCGTGGCCTTCAGCGGCAGCGCGATGCCCCAGTCGTCGTTGAGGACCTTCTCCAGGCCGGCCAGGTCCCACTGCTCCTCGACCGATTCCGGCGGCACGAACTGGTGCACGATGTCGGTGAAGCAGCCTTCGCGCAGCGCCGCGATCTGCGCGCCGAGCTGGCCCGCGTCCAGGATGTCGTTGCGCTGCTGGTAGATCACCTTGCGCTGGTCGTTGGCGACGTCGTCGTATTCGAGCAGCTGCTTGCGGATGTCGAAGTTGCGGCCTTCCACCTTGCGCTGCGCGCTCTCGATGGAACGCGTCACGATGCCCGCCTCGATGGCCTCGCCGTCGGGCATCTTGAGGCGGTCCATGATGGCGCGCACGCGGTCGCCCGCGAAGATGCGCATCAGCGGATCGTCCAGGCTCAGGTAGAAGCGCGAGGAGCCCGGGTCGCCCTGCCGGCCGGAGCGGCCGCGCAGCTGGTTGTCGATGCGGCGGGACTCGTGCCGCTCGGTGGCGATGATGCGCAGGCCGCCGAGGGCCACGACCTTCTCGTGGTCCTGCTGCCACTGCGCGCGCAGTTCGGCGACGCGGGCCTGCTTGCCGGCCGGGTCCACCGTCTCGTCGGCCTCCAGCGCTTCGACCGCCTTCTCCACGTTGCCGCCCAGCACGATGTCGGTGCCGCGGCCCGCCATGTTGGTGGCGATCGTGATCATCTTCGGGCGGCCGGCCTGGGCCACGATGTCCGCCTCGCGCGCGTGCTGCTTGGCGTTGAGCACCTGGTGCGGCAGCCCCGCCTTCTGCAGCAGGTCGGAGATGATCTCGGAGTTCTCGATCGAGGTCGTGCCGACCAGCACGGGCTGGCCGCGCTCGTGGCATTCGCGGATGTCCTGGATCGCCGCCTCGTACTTCTCGCGCGAGGTCTTGTAGACGCGATCGAGCTGGTCGTCGCGCCTGCTCGGCTTGTTCGGCGGGATCACCACCGTCTCCAGGCCGTAGATCTCCTGGAATTCGTAGGCCTCGGTGTCGGCCGTGCCGGTCATGCCGGCGAGCTTGCCGTACAGGCGGAAGTAGTTCTGGAAGGTGATCGAGGCGAGCGTCTGGTTCTCGGGCTGGATCTGCACGCCTTCCTTGGCTTCCACGGACTGGTGCAGGCCGTCGCTCCAGCGGCGGCCCTGCATCAGCCGGCCGGTGAACTCGTCGACGATGACGACCTCGCCGTCCTGCACCACGTAGTGCTGGTCGCGGTGGAACAGGTGCTGCGCGCGCAGCGCCGCGTTCAGGTGGTGCATCAGCGAGATGTTCGCCGGGTCGTACAGCGTCGCGCCCTCGGGGATCAGCCCCAGGTTGGCGAGGATGCGCTCGGCGTTCTCGTGGCCCTGCTCCGTGAGGAAGACCTGGTGCGTCTTCTCGTCCACCGTGAAGTCGCCGGGCTTGGTGACGCCCTCGCCGGTGCGCGGGTCGGCCTCGCCTTCCTGCTTGGTGAGCAGCGGCACGACGGACTTCATCGCCATGTACAGGTCGGTGTGGTCCTCGGCCTGGCCGCTGATGATCAGCGGGGTGCGCGCCTCGTCGATCAGGATCGAGTCCACCTCGTCGACGATCGCGTAGTTCAGGACGCGCTGCACGCGGTCGGCGACCTCGTACACCATGTTGTCGCGCAGGTAGTCGAAGCCGTACTCGTTGTTGGTGCCGTACGTGATGTCGGCGCCGTAGGCGGCCTTCTTCTCGTCCTTGGGCATGTGCGGCAGGTTCACGCCGACGGTCAGGCCCAGGAAGTTGTACAGGCGGCCCATCCACTGCGCGTCGCGGTTGGCCAGGTAGTCGTTGACCGTCACGACGTGCACGCCCTTGCCCGAGAGCGCATTCAGGTACACCGGCAGCGTCGCGGTCAGCGTCTTGCCCTCGCCCGTGCGCATCTCGGCGATCTTGCCCTGGTGCAGCGCCATGCCGCCCATCAGCTGCACGTCGAAGTGGCGCATGCGCATGACGCGCTTGGAGGCCTCGCGCACGACGGCGAACGCCTCGGGCAGCAGGGCATCGAGCTCCTCGCCCTGCGCCACGCGGCCGCGGAACTCCTCGGTCTTGGCGCGCAGCTGCTCGTCGGACAGCTTTTCGAGCGAGGGCTCGAGCGCGTTGATCTGCTCCACGGTGCGCCGGTACTGCTTGATCAGGCGGTCGTTGCGGGAGCCGAAGATTTTGGTCAGGAAGTTGGTGGCCATGGGCGCGAGGTCGTCAGGCACCGCCTGGGCGGGCGGTCCGGACAGCGCAGTCCTTTAGTTGTTCAGCAGGGTCAGGTGGCGCCGCCTTGCACGTTCCACAAGGCCCGGGGCGGGGCGGCAGCCAAAGCAGGGGATTTTAACTGTGCAGGGTTGTAGGCCGGTGCAGACGGAAGAGGCATGAAAAAGCCCCGCGCGGCGGGGCTTTTTCGTCATGCGGGACGCTCAGTGCGGGCGATGGTCGGGCCCGACCGCGATCTGGGCCACGTTGTCGTGGGCCGGCACGGGCACCTGGCCGTTGCCGGCGAGGAACTTGGACGGGTCCTGGTGCACGCCTTGCACCAGCACCTCGAAGTGCAGGTGCGGGCCGGTGGACCGGCCGGTGGTGCCCACGAGGGCGATCTGCTGCCCGCGCTTGACCAGGTCGCCCTTCTTCACGATCAGGCGCGAGGCGTGGGCGTAGCGGGAGACGACCCCGTTGCCGTGGTCCACTTCCACCATGTTGCCGTACTCGGGGTGCGGCTCCGAGGTCACCACCACGCCGCCGGCCGCGGCCACGATGGGCATGCCGACGTTGGCCTGGAAGTCCAGGCCGGTGTGCAGGGCCTGGCGGCCGTTGAAGGGGTCGATGCGCCAGCCGAAGCGCGAGCCCACCGGCGCGTTCACCGGGTTCTGCGTCGGCACCATCATCTTCTTCAGGCGCTGGTCGATCAGGCGGGACTCCATGACCGTCAGCAGGTCGGTGCGCTCGCCGGTGAGGTGCTCCAGGTCGGCCAGCGTGGCCTGCACTTCCTCCAGCGTCAGCGGGCGGCCCTGCACGAAGGCGCCGCCGCGGCCGGCGCTGCTCACCTTGATCTCCTCCGGCTTCACGCCGGCCAGGCCGCCGACGCGCTCGCCGAGCGCCTCCAGCTGCAGCATGCGGGCCTGCATGTCGCCCAGCTTGCGCGCCATGGCGTCGAGGTTCTCGCGCATGAAGCGGTCGCGCTGCTCGAATTCGTCCTGCACCACGAAGCGCACCACCGAGCCGATGACGGGCCAGCGCTCGCGGGCGCCCTTGAGCAGCACCCAGTGGTAGAGGCCCGCGGACAGGAACACCAGCACCAGCGCCAGCGTGAGCAGCGCGAGGACCAGCTTCGTTCCGCTCAGGTGGACCGCGCGGCTCTTGGCGAGCCAGGCATCCGTGATAATGAAATGCATCTTCTTTTCCCCCTCATGTCCTCGTCCCCAACGATCCGCCGGCATCACCCGGTCAGCCTGCAACAGGCCGCCGAGGAGGCGCCGACGCTCGCGCGGCTCGCCCAGCTCGCGCGAGATTCCGGCGAAAGGCTCAGGGCGATCGAGGCCTCCATCCCTGCGCCCTTGCGTGCGTCCATCCGGCCCGGTCCCGTCGAGGGGACCACGTGGTGCCTGCTGGTGGACAGCAACGCGGCGGCTGCGAAGCTCCGTCAGTTGTTGCCACTCCTGCAACAGAAGCTCATCAGCCGTGGGTGGGAGATTACTTCCATCCGCCTGAAGGTGGGAAGCCACCAAAAGTAAGCTGCGCCCCCGCTCGTCCCGGCGGTTGACACCGGCCGTCGCGAGCGTTCCGCTCGTCATGGAGGGCGTGCCGGTCGTCTGCAAGGGGCGCCGGAAGGCGGGGCTATCGGTCGTGCCGTGACAGATCTGTATCGGTGCGGCCCCGGCTGTCCACGCCCGTTGTCGCACCCGCTGACCACCCCTCCCCCGCCTTTCCGCGAATCCCGCGCGCAATCAAGGACTTGCGTGGTGGCACACGCCTTGCGCAGGGCGGGGGCTGAGCCACGAGGAGTCGTCCATGCTGACCATCGAGCACGGTGCTGCCCTGAGGACCCGCGCGCTGGCGTCGGGCGTGCCGCGGATCACCCCGCTGCACGACACGCTGGACAAGCGCCACAGCGACCTGGGCTTCAGCGTCGACACCGGCGGCCGCCCGCGCTTCCGCGTGCTGGTCGCGCGCGACCGCGCCCTGTTCGCCCCCGACCAGGCCGGCGCGCGCAACGCCTCCAACTTCTACGACAGCCAGCGCGAAGGGCTGCTGGCCTTCGACGGGCCACCCTGCTTCTACCTCGTGCCGCGCAGCGCGCTGCACCCGATGCTGCCCGCGCCGCGCCTGTACTACACGCTGATCGCCTACGCCGACGAGAACGGCACCGGCGCCACCTATTCGCAGGCACCGGAGTCGCTGCCGCGCGAGGCGCCCTCGGTGAGCGTGGACACGGGCCTGAACGGCTCGCTCGGGCTCATGTTCGGCACGCCGGTGGGGCTGCTGCTGCGCGTCGATGCGCAGGATGCCCGGGGACAGGCGTACGAGGACATCGGCGAGGACGTCGGCGGCACCGTGCCGGAATCGGTGGGCCTCGCGGCCGACGACGGTGACGCGCCCATCCCGTCGGACGAGGAAACCGCCGCCGCCTACGGCGAGGAGGAACTCCACGACGTCTTCGAAGACGCCTATGCGGCCGGCCACGACTACGACGACGGCTACGCCAATCCCGCCTCGCTGGCCGGCGAGCCCGCCACGCCGGTCCGCGCGTACGAGGAGGTGGGCGAGGACCAGGCCGACGCCACGGCGGCCGCGTACGGCGAAGGGGGCGACGACTACGACGACGGCTTCGGCGCCCCGTCCGCCTACGCCGCGGCCGAGCGCGAGCCCGCCCCGGTGCGCGCGTACCAGGAGCAGGCGGAGGACCGGGACGACGCTCCGGCCTATCGCGCGGAACACGAGGAGGCGCAGGCCTACGACGCCCCCCGCGACGCCCTTCCCGAGATGCTGCCCGACGAAGATGCCGACAGCGCGCACGTCGCGCAGGCGGGGGAACGCGACGAGGACGAAGTCGAGATCGAGGCGGCGGCGCAAGCCTACGGCGACGACTACGCGGACGGCTACGCCGCCGCCGTCGAGCCCGCGCGCGTGCCTTTCGACATCGCCGCCTGCAAGGCGATCCTCGCGCGCATCATGCCTTTCGAGTCGGGCAAGGAAGGCTTCGCCCGCGTCATCGACGACGGCGAATTCGCCGGCCGCTTCGGCACCGCGCACCCGGCCTACCAGCGTTACCACCTCGGGCTCACCTTCGGCGGCTTCCCCTTCGTGCAGGAGCACGGCACGCTGGGCCAGCTGCTGGTGCTGATGCGCGAGCGCGACCGGGCGACCTTCGACAGCACGTTCCCGGACGCCGACACGCTGATCGCCGTGACCACCGCCGCGGACGGCCCGCGCGCCTGGCAGTCCGGCGACGGCTTCTCGCAGCGGCTGCGGCCGGTCGGCGGCCAGCGCCTGTGGCAGGAGCCCTGGCTCGCGCGGTTCAGGCGCGCGGGGCAGCATCCGCCCTTCCAGGCGGCGCAGAACGAACTCGCCGCGAGCCTCTACGTGCAGCCGGTGGTCGGCGTCTGCCGCCAGATCGGACTCGATTCCGAGCAGGGCCTCGCGATGGCGATCGACCGCGCGGTGCAGATGGGCGCGGACGGCGCGCTCGCGTGGATCCTCGAATGCGCGACGCCGGTGGAGACCACCGCGATGAAGCAGGCCGCGCTGGCGCGCCTCGGAGCCGCGGACCTGCAGTCCTTCCAGGCGGCGCAGAAGCTGCCGCCCACGGGCGTGTGGGACGTCGCGACGCACGCGGCGCTGATCGCCGCGATGCGCGCGAGCCCCAACGCGGCCTCGCCGGTGCTGGGGCGCGACGAGATCGTTGCGGCCATGGGGCGGCACGCGCAGGGCACGCCCTGGGCGGCGCGCCTGCAGCGCATCCGCGAAGCGTCGGCGGCCGATCGCCTGTTCCAGCTCTGAGCGCACGCGCCCCCCGCCATGCGCACCGCCACCACCATCGCCCCGCTGTCCGGCCACGAGATCGCTGCCGTGCAGCAGCTGCGGCAGGTCCTGGACCGGGCGCCCGCCTACCACGCGCTGGGCCACGAGGCCCGGCGCGAATTCGACCGCTCGCTCGCGCGGATCCAGCAGGCGCTGGCGTCGGGCCCGGGCGGCGCGCCGCGCCTCGCGGGGCAGATGGCGCCCGACCTGCGCTCGCAGCTCGCACCGGGCGGCGACCAGTCGGGCCTCGGTTCGTCATCGCCGTCGACGCAGACCTCGCCCGGCCTGCAGCCCGCACCGGCGCCGGCCCCGGCGCCCGCCGGCAGCGGCCCCGTGGGACGCGTCGGCGAAGTGGCGCGCGCCACGCTCAATGCGATCGACTTCCCGACCTTCGTCGCCTCGCTGATCCAGGGCACCTTCCAGGCCATCGTCGACGCGTCCATCCAGCAGATGGAGGCGTACGCGGAGCTGCTGAAGAACGTCGCCGGCACCGTCGACCGCTTCATGGCCGACAACGTGACCGACGGCCAGGCCAAGGACTACCTGGCCGACCAGTACAGCGGCGTGCTCGGGCGCGACACGAGCAGCGGTGCCGCGAAGCTGGTGGTGAACCAGACCTCGGGCGAGTTGCCCAGCTTCTTCAAGGACCTGGGCCTGAGCACGCCCGACCAGCTGGACGAGCAGAGCATCAACGAGGTGGTGGTGCCCGCGACGCGCCGGCAGATGGCCGAGCGGCGGCAGCAGACGCTGGCGACGATGGTGCTCATGGGCATCAACCGCGTGGTGGTGAAGGACGGCGAGATCAGCGCCAAGCTGATGTTCCACATCGACGCCACCGAGTCGACCAACATCAAGTTCGACCAGAACAAGGTCACCAGCGGCAACATGAGCGGCACGGCCGGCCGCAACCCCTTCGGCGCGACGAGCGTGATGGTCAACACGACCAGCCTCAACGCGCAGAGCGCGATCAACGTGCGGGCCGACCTCACCGGCCAGGTCACCGTGCGCTTCGCGAGCGAGACCTTCCCGCTGGAGCGCTTCGCCGATTCGGCGGCCATCCAGTTGATCAACAACAACGCGAAGGTGCCGGCGCCGGCCGCGCCACCCGGGGCGGTGCCGGGAACGCCTGCGGTGCCCGCGGCGCCCGTCGTCGCCGCGCCCGCACTCCCGGCGCCCACCCCCGCGACGCCCGCCGCACCGAAGATCGCCGGCCAGGGCCTCGCGCTGACCGCAGACCCGTGGGCCCCCGTCGGAGCGGCCTCATGAGGACCGAACTCGCCGACACGCTGCTGCAGCTGTTCCAGGGCCTCGCGGCGCCGGAGGAAAGCGGCCTCGTCGTGACTTCGCTCGACGTCGAGATGCCGGTGGAGGTCACCGCCGCGGTGCGCGGCCGCGAGCTCGTGTTCCTCGCGCAGGCGCCCCATTCGCGCTGGCAGGCGGGCTTCCTGCCGCCGGTGCAGCGCCTGGGCGCCAAGCTGGTCCTGGAGGAGTGATGACTTGGCCGATCGCAACGTGTCCGCCGCTGCAGGCTTCCTGGTCGAGGACTTCATCACCTCGATCACGACCCAGCTCGATCGCGTGCAGGACGCCCTGCGCATCAAGGCCGTCAACCGCCCCCTCACCTACGCCCTGAAGGAGCTGCACCTGGAACTCAAGGTGTTCGTCGACATGGATGCCCAAGGACACGTGATGCTGCGCGCCGCCGGCCCCAACGAGGCCGGCGCGAGCACGCTCGCCATGGACTTCACCACGATCACCAAGCCCATGATCGAGGAGAACACGATCTCGCTCGCCGCCACGCGCTCGACGCCGCTGGACAACCTGGGCCTGAAGCCCGAGGAGCAGATGCGCCTGGAACGCCTGGGCGTGACCAACCTCGCGCAGCTCGATCGCCTGAACGGCAGCACCGGCGCGAGCACGGTGGCGCGCATGGCCGCGATGCCGGTGGACCGGCTGCGGCAGGCGCTGCTGGCGGGGCGCCCGCGGCTCGGCCCGGCCAACCCGCCGGCGCCGCGGCCGCCCGTGGTGGTGGCGCCGACGCCGCCCGTTCCCGCGCCTCGCCCGCCCGTGCCGGCGCCGCGTCCGCCGGTGCTCGACACGCGTCCGCCCGTCTTCGTCCCGCGTCCGCCCGTGGCCACGCCCCGGCCGCTGCCGTCGCGCCCGCTGCCTTCCCCCGTGCTGCGCAACAAGCTGGGCCAGCTGCTCGCGCAGGAGGACCTGCCCGAAGCGCAGTCGCTCGCAGCGGACGACGCGGCCATCGCCGCGGGCGTGCTCGAAGTCGACCCGGGCACCCGGCGCCTCACGCTGCCGGGCAGCAACCTGCAGCACGAGGCGTATCCGCCCACGGTGCGCCTGAACGGCGAGGCGCTGGAGATCGACGAGCTCGACGACGACCGCCTGGTGGTGCTGCTGCCGCACGGCTTCCAGCCCGGTGCGCTGGAAGTGAGCCTGGGCGACGAGCCGCCGCACTGCTTCGCGCTGGTGCATCCGCTGCACCTCGCGCCCGGGGAAGCCGCCGGCGACGACCCGTGGGCTCCCGCGAGGCGGCCGTCATGAAGCGCGACGGCTTCCTCACGCTCACGCTGCGCTCCGGCGTCGCCGCGGCCGCCGTGCCCGCGCACCTGGACTGCCTGTCCGGTGCGGGCCGGCCGAGCCCCGTGCTCGATGGCGGCCGCATCGACGCGCTGGTGCGGCAACAGGCGGACGGCGCGCGCTTCCGCCGCATCTTCCACGCGCGCCGCTCGCTCGGCCGCCCCGGCGAGCACCACGTCGGCTTCGACGACCAGGAAGAAGCCCTGGGCTTGTCGCGCAGCTACCAGGTGGAACTGGGCAACCCCGACGCCGCGGTGCGCGTGCGCGAGTCCCTGCGCGACATGGGCGCGGTGGAGCAGTGCCAGTTGCAGACGCTGGCCGTCACGAGTTTCGACGCCGCCCCGCCCGCGACCCGCGCGCGCCGCGTGCTCACGCGGGACGAGGTGATGGAGCCGCAACGCCGCATCCGCGCCGTCGAGGCGCTGGCACGCGAGGCGGGCGACGCGTCGGTCACCGTCGCCGTGGTCGACACGGGCGTGGTGGTCGGCCACCCCGAATTCCAGCGCCGCTGCCTCGCGGGCTACGACACGGTCGATCTCGGCCTCGGGCGGCTGAATGCATCGACCCGGCTGGTCGGCGACTCGCGCGGCTGGGACTACAACCCGTACGACGAAGTCGGCCACGGCTGCCTCGTGGCCGGGATCATCGGCGCGCAGGGTTTCCGCGTTCCGCGCGGCCTGGCGGGCCTGTGCATGCTGCTGCCGGTGCGCGTGCTCGCGGCCGCGCGCCGCGACACCGCCGGCGGCCGCCTGATGGGCGTCGGCGCGCTGCCGGACATCGACGCCGGCATCAAGGTCGCCGTGGACCTGGGCGCGACGGTCATCAACATGAGCCTGGGCTCGCCCGTCGATGGCGACGACGCCCACGCCGTGCCGCCGCATCGCGCCGTGGTGCGCTACGCGGTCTCGCGCGGTTGCGTGCTCGTCGCCGCCGCGGGCAACAGCGGCCAGCGGCAGATGTTCTATCCGGCCGCGCTGCCGGAGGTGATCGCGGTCGGCTCCGTCGACGCGCTGGGCCACCGCTCGCGCTTCAGCACCTGGGGCCCGCAGATCGCCTTGTGCGCGCCGGGCGAGGCCGTGGCGGGCGTCGGTCGCCGTGGCTACCAGACCAGCTCCGGGACGTCGTTCGCTTCGCCCTTCGTGGCCGGCGCCGCGGCGCTGCTGGTGGCGCGCGCGAAGCGGCGCGGCCAGAGCCTGGACGGAGCGGCCGTGCGGGCGCTGCTGTGCGGCAGCGCGCGTGCGCTGCCCGGCGGCGCGAGCGAGGAAACCGGTGCGGGCCTGCTGGATTGCATGGCCGCGATCGAGGCCCTGGATGCCTCGCATGCCAAGACGAGGTGACCCATGGCGACCAAGCCCACCCCCGGCAACGAACAGAACGCGTGGACCCTGCTGGTCGACGCGATCGCACGCCTGCCCGCCGCCGAACGCGCGGAGGCGATCCGCGACCTGCAGCTGGCCCTCGGTGCCACCGACAGCGGCACCGCGGAACAGTTGCTCAACCTCCTCGGGAAGGGACCCGCCGCGGCGCGCATCCCGAGCGGGCCCGCGCCCCCGGGCTACGTCCTCATGCTGGCCGCCCTGCTCGGGCGCGCCATCGAACGCCACCCCGCGCTGGAGCTGCCGGAGTCCGGGCTCAAGGCCCTGCCCACGACGCTCTCGCGCCTTCCCTTCGCTTCGCTCCGGCCGCTCGTCGGGCCGGCCCTGCGCGTCGTCATCGGGCGACCCACCGATGCCGACGTTCACCTGCTGGTCCAGTTCCTCAAGGAGATTTCCATGTCCGCCACCTTCTTCGTCGACCCGAGCTCGATCCCCCTGTTCCAGGACCCCAACACGCGCGACACGCTGGTCAAGGCGCTCACCGACAAGGTGACCAGCGAACTGCAGGTGACCTTCGGCGTCTCGGCGGCGCAGGCGGACGTGAAGACGGTGCCCTCCGCGGCGGCGGTGCTGGGCATGGTGCTGCTGGATGGCGAGGCCGACGCCAACTCCGGCAGCCTGCGCACGGCGCTGCAGCGGGCGTGGCTGGAATCGATCGGCGAGATGCCCGCGGTCGGCGCGCCGAATGCCACGGTGCCGCTGTCGGAGGTCTACAAGTTCATCGCCGACACGCTGCCCAAGTTCAAGGGCGGCAGCACCAGCATCTCGCACCAGGAGTTCGCGTTCGTGGCGCGCAGCATCATCGGCAACGGCGCGAGCATCAAGTTCGGGCACCCCGACCTCGAGTCGTCCATCCGCATCGCGCTGGACCAGTACGTGCAGTCGCGCGCCACCGGCGACTCGCTGAGCCTGCCCCCGGGCACGCTCCCGGGCGGAACGCAGAACGCCGGCGGCGACGCCGACCTGAACAGCGACAACATCCGCGTGATCGGCCTGGTGTACCCGCTGGCACTGCTGGAGAAGGCCTTGCCGCTGCGCGTGGCGGACCGCGTCGCCGAGCTGTTCATGAACGGCCTGCTGCCTTTCGGCCAGGGCGCGGCCGGCAAGGCGATCGACGACTACTACTGGGAAAGCGAGGACCGCCTGAACGAGGCGCAGCGCCGCTCGCAGTACGCGCGCATGATCGGCATGCCGGGCGGCGAGGTGTCCAAGGAAGTGGCGCCGAACAAGAACTTCGAGCAGCTGTTCCTGCGCTTCATCTCCGCGGTCTCGGAGTTCACGCGGCAGCGCGAGGTGGACCGCATGTTCACCACCCGCACGTCCATCCTCGCCACCACCGACGAACAGGTGCGCAAGTGCGCCTTCGAAGTGGCGCAGAACGCATCGCTGTATGCCTGGGGCGGCAGCTTCCACGTCGCCGCGCGCATCAACCGCCACTTGCAGCGCGCGATCGAGATCCTGAACCAGCCGCCGGTGCTGCGCGTGTATGCCGCCAGCAACCACTGGCAGGTGATCGAGCGCGTCGCGCAGCAGGACTTCGGCGGCGCGCCCAACTGGGCCAAGTACAGCACGATGGCGCAGGCCGCGAGCCGCATCTTCGACGTGCTGGCGCGCAACACGCCGGCGCTGTCGGCAAGCGCCACCGGCGTGCCCTTCCTGTTCGACCCGGCGCTCGCGGGCAGCGTGAGCAGCGGCTTCGCCATCACCACCACGTCGACGCGGCCGCCGAGCGGCCTGAGCCCGGCGGACACCAACCAGATCCTCACGAGCGTGCAGCTCTGGCTCGCCGTGAATGGCGTGCGCGACGACCAGGTGAAGCAGTACGCGCAACCGGTCGAGATGAACACGGTGCCCAGCATCCCCACCCTGCCCGGCACCTCCACCAGCGGCGACACGTCGGGCATGGACGTGCTGAACAAGCTGAAGCAGCTCACGGCCAGCGGCACGCCCAACCCCGACCAGGTGCAGCAGCTGCTGTCCTCGCTGCACTGATGGAGCATGGCCATGAAGCCCAGAGACACCCTCGCCCTGCGGGCGCGGCGGCTGCTGTCGCAGTCGGCACGCCAGCTGGGGACCGCGGATCCGCTGGATGACGTCGGCGAGGCGATCGACGAGCAGCTCGACGTGCCTTACGGCGAGCCGACCGACGACGCGCCGCTGTCCACCCACTTCTCGGAACAGACGCCCGAGCAGCTGAACTTCGTGATGCGCGCCGCGGGGCAGGGCGTCACCGGCGCCGACCGCATCGCCAGCGCCAGCCACGCGATGACGCACGTGGTGGACCGCCACTTCGGCCGCGCCGCGCGCCATTGGCTGGACAACCAGCTGGAGGCGATCCGCTCGCAGGACAACGGCCGCGGCGCCTCCTGGGGCGCCGCGTTCGGCAGCGCCTTCGACCGCGCGGGGCTGGCCGAGTCGTACGTGCACTGCGAATGGGGACCGGGACTGATGGACGCCCTCCCGGCACCGCTGCACCGCATCGCGCGGCTCGCGCTGGAAGCGATGCCGGGGCTGCGGCCGGTGATCATGTCGGTGCGCTGCGGCCGCGCGGCCGGTGCGCAGCAGCTGTCGTTCGAGAGCGAACGGCCGCTGTCGCTGCCCGCGCTGCAGCCGCTGATGGACCAGCTCGGGCTCGCGCACCGCCACGCCGGCCTCATGAGTGCCGTCGCCTTCATCCTCGGCGCGCGCTTCGTGCTGCCCGCGGAAGCCGCGATGGTCACGCTGCGGCCGCTGCGCCAGGGCGTGGAGATGCGGCTGGACGTCAGCCTGGACGCGATCCCCGACCTGCCGTCGCAGCTGATGGCGCTGACGCGCCTGCAAATGAGCGAGCGGCCGCGCAGCGTGCACGGCATGGACCGCTGGCTCACCGCGCTCACGCCGGACGGCTATCCCGGGCCGGGCACGGTGTCCGTGCTGTCGGTGTGGGTGCGTCCGGACCTGCCGGCGCGCGTCGCGCTGTACCTGCGGCCCGCCTCGCTCGACCCGCGGCTGGAAGGCTTGCGCAACCGCCGCCCCGCGGAAGCGCCGGCGCCCGCGCCGCGCGCGCCCGAGCCCGTCGCCAGCCAGGCGCTGTGGTCTTCCTCCGCCTGGCTTCCCGTCGCCTGACCTTCACCGGAGCCTGCCATGGACGCCGTCGCACTCGAGGACGACCGCTTGCTCGGCGACATCCGCGCGCGCGTGCGGCAGGCCCTGACCAGCAGTTCCGCGTTCAACGCCCTGCCCGCGGCCAAGCGCTCGGAGATCGCGCACGACACGGTGCGCGCCTTCCACTACATCCTCGGCGGCGCCGACGGCCGCTCGCGGCCGGCCGGCGTGGAACTGGCGGGCAACAGCAGCAGCTTCGCGCCGCTCGCGCAGGCGCAGGCCGGCGCGCCGGTGCCCGGCGGCCGCTTCACGGTGCCCGCGCCGCCGCCCATCGGCGAGGCGGCGCGCCAGGGCGGCAGCGCGATGGCCAACCTCGTGCAGGAGGTCGACTTTCCCTCCTTCGTCGGCGGCCTCGTCGACGGCGTCTTCAACTCCATCGTCACCAGCTCGATCAAGCAGATGGAGGCGTACGCGGAACTCGTGAAGAACGTCAGCAAGTCGGTCGACCAGTACATGAAGGACAACGTGACCGAAGGCGACGCGCGCGACTACCTCGTGCAGAAGTATCCCGAGCACCTGGAGATGGACTACACGCAGGAGGCGCCCAAGGTCAAGCCGCGCGAAGGCGCCGACGAATCCAACCTGCCCGACTTCTTCGCCGACCTCGGCCTCAAGGTGCCGATGTCGGGCCTCGACCAGGACTCCGCCGAGCAGCAGCTGGTGCCCGCCGCACGCCAGCGCATCGCCATGGACCGCCAGCAGATGCTGGCGACGATGGTGATGATGGGCGTGAACCGGCTGGTGGTCACCAACGGCACGATCGAGGCCTCGTGCCTGTTCCGCCTGGACACGCGCGACACGCGCACCCGCAACCGCACCAACACCTCCGGCGGCACCACCACCAGCGGCAGCCACGACGAGTGGGGCGGCAAGGGCGACTCGCACTGGGAAGGCGAGAACAAGGGCGGCTGGTTCAGCAACAAGAGCAGCAAGTACTCGGGCAACAGCAGCTGGTACAACGGCCACACGCGCGACAGCAGCGCCACGTTCAGCGTGTCCACGGTGGACACCAACAAGAACGAGGAGGAGATCAAGCTGCACGCCGAGCTCGCGGGCAAGGTGAAGCTCAATTTCAAGAGCGACTACTTCCCGATGGAGCGCATGGTGGACGCGCTGCAGATCAACCAGATCCGCGAGAAGACGCCGTCCGCCGCCCCCGCGCCCGCGGTGCCCCTGCCCGCGCCGCCGCCGCTGCCGGCCATGCCCGCGCTGCCGCCGGTGCCGGGCCTGCCGGCGCCCGGGCGCTGAGGAGGTCCCGCCATGGCCGCCGAAGACGACCGCCTGCTGCCGCTGATCCGCGAGCGCGTGAAGGAGGGCCTGACCTCCAGCGCCGCCTTCGCGCGGCTGCCGCCCGCGCAGCGCGCCAAGGTGGCCAACGACACGGTGCGCGCCTTCCACTACATCCTCGGCGGCGCCGACGGCCGCACGCGGCCCGACGCCGTGACGCTGGCCGGCCGCACGCCCGTGGCGGCGATGGCCGACAAGCCGCCGCTGCCGGAAGGCGACACCGCCGGCTCGCGCTTCGCGCAGAGCGGCGCGGTCGCGGCGCAGCAGGGCTCGACCGCGTTCACCGAGATGATCCAGAAGGTGGACTTCCCGCAGTTCGTCGCGGGGCTGATCGACGGCGTGTTCAACGCCATCGTGCACTCGTCGATCCAGCAGATGGAGGCGTACGCCGAGCTGGTGAAGAACGTCAGCAAGTCGGTCGACCAGTACATGAAGGACAACGTCAGCGAGAACAACGCGCGCGACTACCTGGCCGACCGCTACCCCGAGCACTTCGAGATCGACATCTCCGGCGACAAGCCGCGCGTGCGCAAGCGCCAGGGTTCGAACGACGAGAACCTGCCCGACCTGCAGGGCGACCTCGGCCTGCCGGAGCCGGTGACCTCCGTGGACGACGACGAGATCGAAGGCAAGCTGGTGCCGGCGGCGCGCCGTCGCATGGCGCTGGACCGGCAGCAGCTGCTGGCGACGATGGTGATGATGGGCGTGAACCGGCTGGTCGTGACCAACGGGACGATCGAGGCATCGTGCATGTTCGAGCTGAACACCACCGATGCGGTCAAGCGCCGCATGCGGCAGGAGCGCTCGGCGGACTGGCATTCGCAGAACAAGTCCGAGCACGGCTACGAGGGCGACTACAGCCGCGAGAGCTCCGGCTTCCTCGGCCTCGGCGCGAAGAAGAAGCTGAACCAGAGCTGGTACGGCAAGTCCACGCACGACGACTCCGCCAACTTCTCGGTCACCACCTCGCGCAGCGAAGACTCCGACGCCAAGGTGCAGATGCACGCCAAGCTGGCCGGCAAGGTCAACGTGCAGTTCAAGAGCGACTACTTCCCGATGGAGCGCATGGTGGACGTGATGCAGATCCAGGCGATCCGCGGCAAGACGCCCGAAGGCGCCACGCCGCCGGCGGGTGCCACGCCCGTCGGCGCGTTGCCGGCGCCGAAGCAGCCGGTGGCCCTCCGCTGAAGGAACGGCGATGCGCAGCGCCCTCGACGTGCTGGCCCTCGCCCTGCGCACCGCGCAGGCAGGCCTGGCGCAACGCGCGCGCGCCATGGCGGCCGCCGACGATCCCCTGCGGCTCGCGCTGCCGCCCTTGCCGGCGGCGCCGCCGGTCACGCCGGCGGCCGACGCGCTCGCCGCCTATGCAGCGCTGTACCTGCACGCGGAACTGGAAGAAGCGCGCGTGCTGCCCGCGGTGGAAGCGCTGGCGGAACGGCGCTACCGGCTCGCCCTGCAGGACCGCAACACCATCGGCAGGCTGGAACGCTTCTTCCTCTCGGCGCGCGACCACCCCGCGCGCTCCGAGCGCGCGGTGATCTTCGGCCGGCTGTTCGGCATGGGCGAAGGCCGCGGCGACGACGCGCGGCTCGACTTCCTGCAGCGGCTGCTGCGCCTGGCCACCGCCGCCGTGCGCGCGGACCTCGAACGCAGCCGCCTGGCCGGCCAGCCGGGCCTCGCGAGCCAGGCAGCGTGGCAGGCGGCCGCGCAGGACCTGCTCGCGGTCGTGGCGGCGCAGCCGGGAGCCTGGCTCGTGCAGTCCGCAAGGCGCATCCATGCGCGCTCGCTGCAGGCCTTCGACATCCTGGGCGATGCGGGACTGATGCGCTGGCTGCTCTCGCGCTCGCCCTGGGAGTCGCTCACGAAGCTGCTGCCGGAAGAAGGCGCCTTGCAGCGCGACGCCGCCGCGCGCCGCGGGGCCGCGGGCCAGGCGCTGCTGCGCGCGCTGCCCGCCGCGGCCACGAGCTTGCCGGACGCGGAGACCGTGCAGGCGGCGGTGCGCTGGCTGGTGGCGAGCGGGCTGCCGGTGCCGCAGGCGACGATGCTGCCGCCGCCTTCCTCCGCGATCGGCGTGCCGGAGACGGCGTTCGAGGTGTCTGCATGAGCGCCGTCCTTGCCCGGCCAGCGCGCGAGCCGCCCACTACCTTGAGCGGGGCCTTCGCCACGCCGCCCGACCCCAACGGCATCCTGCCGACGGCGGCCACCGAAGCGCTGGTGCGCTCGCAGGTGGCGAGCCTGCTGGAGGCGACGCCTTCCTTTCACGAGCTCGCGCACGGCGAACGCCGCGCCCTGCAGGACAAGCTGGTGCGCGTGGCGGCCTACGCGGCGGAATGCCTGCGTGACATCTACTGGCAGTCCGAGAAGCTCGGGCAGACCCCGGTGCTCAAGGAAACGCGCACCAGCCGTCCCGTGGCTCCCGCCACGCAGCCGCCCGCCCTCGCCACCGCGCAGGCCAACGACTTCAAGCCGCGCGCCGCCAGCCAGATCGGCAACGTCACGCAGCAGACGCTGCGCGCCATCGCCTTCCCCACCTTCGTCGCCGACCTGATCCGCGGCACCTTCGACGCGATCTTCCAGACCAACATCAAGCAGATGGAAGCCTTCGGCCGGCTGCTGGGCAACGTGTCCAAGACGGTGGACCAGTTCATGGAAGACAACGTCACCGACGAACACGCGCATGCCTGGCTCGCCGACACGTATCCCCGGCACCTGCAGCTGAAGAACGGCAAGGCCGTCCCGCGCGACAACGCCGACCAGCTGCCGCCGCCGAACTTCGAGGGCGAGCTGCACACCAGCGCCAGCCTGGACGAGTCCTCCATCGAGGAGACGCTGCTGCCCGCCGCGCGCCGCCGCATGGCGGAGACGCGGCTGCAGATGCTGTCGACGATGGTGCTGATGGGGATCAACCGCATCGTGGTCACGGCGGGAAAGATCCGCGCGACCATGGCCTTCCACATCGACACGAGCGACAGCGCGTTCGAGCGCACGGCCGAGGACGTGGATGCGCGCGTGGCGGTGCGCGGCCACTACAACGCGCTGGTGTGGGGCGTGGAAGCTTCCGCGTCGCTGGCCTACGTGAGCAGCAAGCGCGCCGGCAGCGACGCGGAGATCAACACCAGCACCGACCTCACCGGCGAGGTGGAACTGCACTTCAAGAGCGACTACTTCCCGGTGGAACGCTTCGCGCCGCCCAACACCTTGAAGGCGATCTCGGGCAACACCGCCGTTCCCGAAGCGAACCCGCCGCCCACGTTCGCTGCGCCCACCGTCGGCGCGCCGCCACCACCGCCCCCGCCCGTGCGGCGCAAGCGCGAGCCGCCGCCGACGATGACGCCGGTGGGCTCGCCCCTGCCGACCGCGCCGGCGCTGCCGACGGCGCCGATCGGCAAGGGCACGCTCGACCCGCACGCCAACGACCCGGTGCCGGAACCGGAGGCGAAGAAGGAAGAGGACAAGCCGAAGGAAGAAGCCAAGCCCAAGGAAGGCGCCAAGGGCAAGGCGAAGGACAAGGGCAAGCCCGAAGCCGAGGCCCCGCCCGAGCCCCCACCGGAAGGCGAGGACGCGCAAGGCCTTGCGCTCGCCGCGAAAGGACTGCCATGGACCGTCCACTGAACGCCGCCGCGCCCAGCCTGCCGGGTCCGTTCGACACGGCGCCGCTGGCCCAGGGCATGCGCATCACGCCGCCGGTGTCGCGGCTGGTGCACGCGCAGGTGCAGGCGCTGCTGGAGTCCAGCCCCGCCTTCCACGACCTGCCGGCCGAGCGCCGTGCCCTCATGGGCCGCGACCTCGAGAAGATCGCGGGCTACACCGCCGCCCTCGTGCACGAGGAGTGGGCCCAGTCCAAGCGGCTCGGGCAGACGCCGGTGCTGCACCAGCGCGAGACCCTGCCGGTGGCGCCGCCGCAGGCGCCCACGGCGCTGGCTGCCGTCGAGGCCCTGCGCGGGCCGCCGCCCGTGAAGCAGGAGCACTTCGAGGCGCGCGCGGCCAACCAGGTGGGCCGCATCACGCGCGACACGCTCAACGCGATCGCCTTCCCCACCTTCGTCGCCGACCTGATCAAGGGCACCTTCCAGGCCATCGTCAACGCGAGCATCCAGCAGATGGAGGCCTACGGGAAGCTGCTGGCCAACGTGTCGAAGACGGTCGACCAGTTCATGGCCGACAACATCAGCGACAACAACGCGCGCGACTGGCTCGCCAGCGCCTACCCGAGCCACTTCAAGGTGGACACCAGCGGCGACAGCCCGAAGATGACGGTGCGCGACGGCGCCGACGGCGCGGCGAAGCCGGACTTCCGCGGCACGCTCGGACTCGACGAGGACGTCGACATCTCGGACGAGGCGGCCGAGGAGAAGCTCGTGCCGGCCGCGCGCCGCTACCTGGCGAAGAGCCGACACCAGATGCTCTCGACGATGATGCTCATGGGCATCAACCGCATCGTCATCACCAGCGGGCGCATCTATGCGCGCATGGGCTTCCAGATCAACGCGCAGGACCTCGCCCAGGCCGAGAGCGCGAGCCAGTTCGACGCCAGGCACGAGAGCACGGTGCACTTCGGCGGCGGCATCGCCGGCTTCTTCGGCGGCCCCGGCGGCGAGGCGACCACCAGCGTCGCCTACGTCTCGTCGAAGAAGGCCAACAGCGCCGACGCCATCGACGTGCACGCCGACCTCACCGGCGAAGTGGACCTCAAGTTCAAGAGCGACTACTTCCCGATGGAGCGCTTCGCCAAGCCCGAACTCATGTCGATGATCATGGGCAACACGCCCAACCCGGGGGCCAACACCCCGGTCAACAGCCACGGCGGCGAGGGCGCGAAGGCGCCCGCGCCCGCTCCCTGAAATCCGCCAGGAGATCGCCATGCGCCTGCAGCACCAGCCATCCACCCTCGTCCTCGCCACGCCCGCCAGTGCGCTCGTGTTCGGCGGCGACCTCGAGCTTCCGGCCAGCGCGTACGACGTGAAGGACGAGGCCGGCGAGCAGGCCTTGCACCTGGCGTCGCTCGCCGTGCCGCGCGACCCGGAGTTCCCCTACGACCTCAACGGCGACAACTGCATCCTGCGCTGGGCCCGCATCCCGGCGAAGTACAGCGGGCCGGTGGACGTGGTGATCCACTTCCACGGCCACTGGAACTTCAAGCGCGGCAAGGCCGCGACGCTGGGCCACATGGCCAGGAGCAGCGGCATCGAGCTGCGCTCGCCCGGCGTCGGGCGGCCCACGCTGGGCCTGGTGCCGCACGGCGTGCCTTTCAAGTGGTACGACGAGGATGACGGCTCGCGGGTCGGCGACGGCTTCAACTTCCCGCAGGTCCTCTCGCAGGCGAAGATGGAAGCCTTCGTCGACGAGGCGCTGCAGCGCTTCTCCACGCTGCGCGGCGGCAGCCTGAGCCGCGGGCGCCTGGTGCTCACCTGCCATTCCGGCGGCTGGCGGGCGGTGGACAAGCTGCTGGCGGCGCTGAAGGACTACCGCATGCTGTGCGGCTGCGAGTTCTTCGACGCCACCTACGGCGGCCTCGCCACGCTGACCGCGGCCGACGGCTGGGTGGCCAGGGCGATCGCCCGCGATGCGGCGGCGCTGGGCAAGCGCAACGACGAGGAGCGCCGGCGCTACCTGCAGGACACGGCCGCGCACCTGCGCATCGTGTTCATCGACAAGACCGGCACGGCCAAGGTGGCGAAGGACACCGAGACCTTCCTGCGCAAGCAGCTGGACGCGGTGACGGACCCCGGCGTGCGCGAGCTGCTGCGCAAGCGCTTCCGCGCGCAGGCGATCACCGACACGTCCAAGACCTGGCACGGCCGCGTGCCCGAAGCCTGCGGCGGGCGCCTGCTGGCCGATCCGGCCAACGACCTGTCGCCCGAGGCGGCGGACCTGCCGGCGCCGGCCGCGCGCGCCCAGGCGTACGAAGACTGGGTCGACGAAAGCGTGGACGCCGAAGGCGCGCAGGCGCTGGACTGGGAAGCCGAGGCGCAGGACGTCACGATGCCGCAGAAGAAGATGGAGCGGCCGCCCATCGCGCCCACCGGTTCCGAGTTCATCGCCAGCCTGGGCGAGAAGAAGGGCGTGGAACGCGAGAACCGCATCTTCGAGCAGCTGAAGTCGGGCAACATCCCGCCCTCGCTGCTGGCCTTCCACACCGTGCGGCTCACCGGCAAGGACAAGTCCGGCACCAGCCACGACTTCGAGTACTACGTGACGCCCGACGTGCTCTGCATCGGCAGCGAGTCCGACAACGTGCGCATCCCCATGGACCCGGTGACCGCGCAGCGCGTGGCCGACTTCTTCGAATGCCTGCTGCCCACGGCTCGCATGGTGGAACAGGTCTACCAGGCGGCGCCCACCAAGCTGGCCTTCATCGAGGGCAACTATGCCGGCACCTCGCGGGCGAAGCTGCAGGACGCGACCAGCGAGTACCTGGTGCACAGCCGCAAGATCGACGCGCAGCTGCGGCGGCCGCCGACCATCCTCACGGCGGGGCACAAGAAGGAACTCGTCATCAGCAGGAACTACATCCATCCGCGCAAGGACAAGGAGACCGGCGAGGTGAAGCCGGCGGCCACGCTCGCCTTCTACGGCGCCTTCACGGCCGCCGGCGTCCCCTACCAGGCGCCGCGCAGCAACGGGCAGGTGATGCGCGGCTGGCCCTCGTTCGCGCACGGCCCGGGCTTCGTCGACTACAGCCACGGCGTGCGCCTGGTCTGGCCGACGATGAAGGTCGACGGCGCCACGCGCACGGTGGCCGACGTGCTGAAGGATCCGCAGCTGAGCACGCTGATCGCCGCGGAAGGGCCGATCCCGAATCCGCGCTACACGCTCGACCGCTCCGGCAAGCCCGCGACCGCGAAGTCGCAGGCGCTGGCCAGCGACGACCCGCTGGCCCTCGGCACCTGGGAAGTGGCGGGCGCGCTGGGCTATGGCAGCACGTGGGACGCGCGCATCCGCAGCACGGTGGAGGACTTCCTCGCCCTCTGGAAGGCGATCCCGGTGAAGGTGGGCACGCAGACCGTGAACGTGCATCCGCCCTACTACATCAACGTCAACGACAAGTCGGGGGCCGCGAGCAAGGAGCGCGCGAAGCTCGCGGAGCAGCACCGCGCCGCCGCGCCCGCCGCGCTGCGCTCGCTGATCGGCGAGAAGCGCTTCCTGAACACGCGCATCGGCAAGGCCACGACGGATTCGATCCGCGAGCTGCTGGAAGCGGCCGATGCCAAGGGCGTGCTGGTGACGGATGCCGTGGTCGGGGGAAGCGCCACGCCGGACACGTTGCGCGCCTTCCTGAAGCACTACGGGCTGGGCGTGGACTGCTCGGGCTTCGTGGCGCAGGCGATCAACAAGCTGGTCGGGCTGTTCAACACCGCCACGGCAGCCGACAGCATCGCGGCGCCGCACAGCACGAACTCCGCCGCGCTCAAGGGCGGGCAGGGCCCGTTCGAGCGCGTCACCGATCCCGCGCATCTGTGCGGCGGCGACACGATGTGGCTCTCCGGGCACATCCGCATCCTCGCGTGGGCCGAGCGGCGCGGCGACCGCATCGTCTTCTGCACCGCCGAATCGCGCTCCTCGAATCCGAAGGACATCGGTCCCGCGGTCGCGTACTGGCGCCTCGTGCCCGACAAGAAGGCGGGCACCGCGAACTTCACCGGCTGGCGGCTCGAGCGCAGCGGCGACCTCGCGGCGGCCGACAGCGCCTGGGCGCCCGTGAACACCACCCACGTCTACGGCCACTACAAGCCCCTGCGCAAGCTGCTGCAGGCCGCCGGCGGAACGCCGGCCGCGCTGGCGGACGACGAGGCGTGGGCCTTGCAGGCGCCGGCGCGCTTCGGCGTGGCCTTCGTGCCGCGGCAAGGCGTGTTCAACGACGCGCCCGCGGTGTTCACGGTGGTCCCGGCCTCCTTCCTGCCGGAGCCGACCACGGCCACCACCGCCGCGATCGACGCGGCGCTGACCACGGCCGGACTGACGCCCGCACAGCGTGGCCGCGTCCCACGCGCCGGGCTCGTGCCCATCGCCGCGGCCTTCGGCGCCAGTGCACTCACGGAGCTGTTCGCGCGCCTGCGCTGGGAGCCCGCGTTCTTCGACGAGGACAGCCGCTCCGCCACGCCCAAGCTGGTGCAGCGCCTGCTGCTGCACGTTCCCGGGCACTTCCGCGAGCTCGCGCGGCGGACCACGTCGGCGGCGGAAGCGTTCGTGCTCGAATGCCTGGGGTGGGCCATGCTGTCGCACCTGCGGCGCGAGGTCGAGAACGCCACCGGCACGCGCTGGTGGATCCCGCCGGCGCCGGACTGGGTGACGGCGGTGCCGAACCCGATCCCCGCGGTGAGCGCGGAGGTGCGCCAGGTGATCACCCGCCTCGGCTTCATCGACACGGCCATGCCGGCCGGCAACTGGAACGGGCGCTACGCGTCCTGGCGCCGGGGCCTCGCAGGCCGCCAGTGGGACTCGGAACTGAATGCGGCGACGCCCGGCCTGCCCCTGTATTCCGGGCTGCTCACCGTGCCGGCGCACGTGAACACCGCCGTGCAACGGGCGGCCTTCAAGACGGCGTGGGACCGTCGCGTGGCCGCCGTGGATGCCGCGCATCCGCCGCTGGTGGCCGGCGCGCCGATCACGCTCGATGGCCTGCTCAACGCCGAGATGCTGCGGACCGACGCGCCCGGCAACGCGCCCGCCGGCGCGCTGGGCATGTTCGACCTGCAGGGCGTCGAGCTCGCGCGCGGAACCTTCCCGCTGCGCGACGGCGGCGGCGTCGCCACCCGCATGCAGCTCCTCAACCAGCTGCACCCGGTCGCCATCGCGCTGTTCCGCGCGCTCCGCGAACTCGGCTGGAACGACCTGCTGTACCAGACCAGTGGCGCCATCGCGTTCCGCGGCGTCAAGCACAACCCGCGCATCGTCGTCACGACCGGCGGCCCCATCGGCGCGCCGTTCTCGGCGCCCACCCAGGCGAAGGTGAACCGCCTCAATACCGACGCCACGCCGGCCTCGCGCGCGGCCGTCATCGCAGCGGCCATCTCCGCGCACACGATGTCCGACCACGCGCCGGGGATCGCGATGGACCTCAACTATCCCGAGAACGTGGACAACGTGGCCGCCCGGCCATTCGGCAGCATGGACCCGCGGATCGTCGCGCTGTTCGAGGCCTTCCACTTCCGCTGGGGCGCGCGGTTCGCCCCGACGGACCCGCACCACTTCGAGTACTGCAAGGCGCCTTGCGCGCCCGCGGCCGTCGCGGGGCGGCCGGCGCCGGCCGCGGGGGCGCTGCCGGGGATGATCCCCAACTTCCCGTCGCCGGGTCGTCCGGGACAGGGCGGGACCGCGGTGGCCTGAACCATGCCGCCGCTCGACCCGCCCCGGGCGCGTACGGCGCTGCCGCCGCCTGCGCCCCAGGCGGCGGCCGAGCCGGCAGCGTATGCGAACCACTTCGAGGTGGGCTTCAACGCCTTCGAGTTCCTGCTGGATTTCGCGCAGGCCTACGAAAGCGCGGAAGGCCTCGCGCTGGCGCACACGCGCATCGTCACGGCGCCGGCGTACGCGAAGGTGTTCCGGGCCCTGCTCGATCGCAGCATCGTGGAGTACGAGGCGGCCTTCGGTCCCATCACGCCGGCCCCTCCCGAAGACCCGTGACCGCTACGCGCCGCGCGCGGGCGTGATCTCGTACCTGGCCATCTTGCGGTAGAGGGTCACGCGCGACCAGCGCAGCTTGCGCGCGGCCGCGGACTTGTTCCAGTGCGTCGCGCACAGGCTGTCGAGGATGCGCTGGCGCTCGTCCACCTCCTCCTCGCCGGCCGCGCCGCCGCCGCGGTCCTCCCAGCCTTCCGCATGCGTGAGGTAGGACGGCAGCGAACGCTCGGTGATCGGGCCGTCGGGCGGGTCGATGAAGATGGCCTCGATCACGTTGCGCAGCTCGCGCACGTTGCCCGGCCACACGTGGCCCAGGAGCCGGTTGAGCGCCGACGCGTCGAACCAGCCCACGCGCGCGCCTTCCTGCGTGCGCCGCAGCGGCTCCATGAAATGCGCCGCCAGTTCGAGGATGTCGTCCCGCCGGTTGCGCAGCGGCGGCAGGTGCACGCGCGCCACGTTGAGGCGGTAGAACAGGTCCTGGCGGAAGCGGTGTTCGCGCACCATGGCCTCCAGCGGCTGGTGGGTGGCGGCGACGATGCGCAGGTCGACCTTGCGCGGGCGCGTGCTGCCGAGCGGCGTGACCTCGCCGTGCTCGATGGCGCGCAGCAGCTTGGCCTGCGAGGCGAGCGGCAGGTCGCCGAGTTCGTCGAGGAAGAGCGTGCCGTGGTCCGCCGCCATGAAGCGGCCCGCGTACGAGCGGCCCGCGCCGGTGAAGGCGCCGCGTTCGTAGCCGAACAGCTCGCTCTCGATCAGCGAGTCGGGCAGCGCCGCGCAATTGAGGCTGACGAAAGGGCCGTCGGCGCGCGGGCTCAGGGCGTGCACGAGGCGCGCGACCTGGTCCTTGCCGGTGCCGGTCTCGCCGACGATCAGCAGCGGGCAGGTGTGGCGCGCCGCCTTGCGCGCGAATTCCAGCGCGGCGCCGAAGCCGCGGTTGTGGCCGACGAGGCCCACATCGGCGGCTGCTGCGAATGACATGGTCCACCTCCGGACAGACCACCACGCGCTGTACCGCGCGCTTGGGGGACGCGTATTTGGCGGCTCGTGCCGCATCGCGTCAATCCCGCATCGCTGGACTGTGAACGCAACGAATGCAACAGCGCGTCACCGCGCCGACGCGACCTGTGACATGCTGCGAGCATGACCAGGATCCAGGCACGCTCGTCATCGCGAAGCACGCAGCAAGAGGGGCAGGAGGCTTCCGGCCCCCTGCTGTCCGCGGCACTGGTGCCGCTGGCGCAGTGGCTGCGCGCGGAAGGCTATCGCTTCACCACCGTCACGCCGGCCACGCACGCGCGGGTGCTGGCGCGCGACGCGGGGCCGGCACGCGGCCTGCGTGACGTGTTCGGCTGGAGCCGACCGTTCCGCCCTGCGCTGCTGCCCGCGCGTGCCATGGACCTGCTGCAATCGGCAGGCCTCGCGGAGCCGGCGGGCGCCGGGCTGCTTCGCAGCAAGGTGCGCTTCTCCTCGCTCGGTGCGCAGCTCTGTGCGCACGACGCGTATCCCACGACGGCGCCGGACGCCGTGTTCTTCGGTCCGGACACCTACCGCTTCGTCCAGCTCGTGGAGCAGGAACTCGCCGGCTCGCCGCTGCGCCCGGGTGCCCGCATCCTGGACGTGGGTTGCGGCAGCGGGGCCGGCGGCATAGCGGCTGCACTGGCAAGCGGCGGTGCGATGGATTCGCTGGTGCTGGCGGACATCAATGCGCGGGCCCTTGCCTTCGCTTCCGCGAACGCGGCGCACGCCGGGTGCAGCGCGCCCACGCTGGTGCAAGGGGACCTGTACGCCCCCGTGGAAGGCGACCTCGACTTCGTGGTGGCGAACCCGCCTTACCTGAACGATCGCACCGAACGCGCCTACCGCCACGGCGGTGGCCGCTTCGGCGAAGCGCTCTCCCTGCGCATCGTGCGCGAAGGCCTGCCGCGGCTCGCGCCCGGGGGACGCCTCGTGCTCTACACGGGCGTGGCAATGGCGCAGGGGCACGATCCGCTGCTGGAGGCACTCGCTCCCGAGCTGGAGCAAGGCGGTTGGGACTGGCGCTACGAGGAGCTGGACCCCGACGTGTTCGGCGAGGAACTGGACGAGCCCGCGTATGCGGAGGCGGAACGCATCGCGGCCGTGGCGCTGGTGGTGCGGCGCGCGTGAGGCGTGGGGGAATGGTGCCGGTTGTCCGAATCGAACGGACGACCTACCGCTTACAAGGCGGTTGCTCTACCGACTGAGCTAAACCGGCGGGGTGCGGACGGATCTTATTTGATGCGCTTCAGCGCCGGCCGCGGGCCGCCCGGCGGCTTGGGGGGTTCGGTGCCCGGGGGCTTGCCGCCCTCTTCCGGGGTCACCAGCTGCACCACCTTGCCCTCTTCCGCCGGCGCGGCGGGCACGCTGGAGAGCGGCGACGGCTTCGACGGCGCGGGGGCGGCGTCTTCCGCGGGCGCGCCGGGCACCGGCACGGGGAAGGCCATGCCCTGGCCGTTCTCGCGCGCGTAGATCGCGATCACCCGGTTCACGGGGACCATGATCTCGCGCGCGCTGCCGGCGAAGCGCGCCTTGAACTCGATGAAGTCGTTCCCGAGCTTCAGCGACGAGGTGGCGTCGTAGCTGATGTTCAGCACGATCTCGCCGTTCTTCACGTACTCGCGCGGCACCTGCACCGTCTCGTCGACGAGCACGGCGACATACGGCGTGAAGCCGTTGTCGGTGCACCATTCGTAGAGGGCCCGAATGAGGTACGGGCGGGTGGAGGTCGATTCGAGTGCGTTCATGCGGCGGAGAAACTGCTGAACCGCTAGCTTACCGCTTCGGCCGCCGCCGGGCCGCCCCAAGGCGGCCGACGCCCCCTCGGGGGGCAGCGCCGAAGCCGAAGGCGGCAAGCGTGGGGGCCAACATTTACTTGCGCATCACCTTTTCGGACGGGGTCAGCGCCTCGATGTACGCAGGACGCGAGAAGATGCGCTCGGCGTACTTCAGGAGCGGCGCGGCGTTCTTCGACAGCTCGATGCCGTAGTAGTCCAGGCGCCAGAGCAGCGGCGCGATGGCGACGTCGAGCATCGAGAAGTTCTCGCCCAGCATGTACTTGTTCTTCAGGAACACCGGCGCGAGCTGGGTGAGGCGGTCGCGGATGTGCGAGCGGGCCTTCTCCAGCGCCTTCTCGTTGCCCTTGGACGCGCGCGATTCCAGCGTCGACACGTGCACGAACAGCTCCTTCTCGAAATTGAGCAGGAACAGGCGCACGCGGGCGCGGTCGACCGGGTCGCCGGGCATCAGCTGCGGATGCGGGAAGCGCTCGTCGATGTACTCGTTGATGATGTTCGACTCGTACAGGATGAGGTCGCGCTCGACCAGGATGGGCACCTGGCCGTACGGGTTCATCACGTTGATGTCTTCCGGCTTGTTGTACAGGTCGACGTCACGGATCTCGAAGTCCATGCCCTTCTCGAACAGCACGAAACGGCAGCGATGCGAGAAGGGGCAGGTCGTTCCCGAATACAGCACCATCATGATTGAAAGTCCTCAGAAAACCAAAAAGAGTGGGTGCGGCTGCAGCCCACTCTGAACAAGGGAGCGGGCCGGACGCACGTCCGGCCGCTTACAACCCGTTATTTAACGTCTTTCCAGAACGCCGCGTTGAGGCGCCAGACAATGACCGTGAGAACGGCCAGGAACAGCAGCACCCAGGCGCCGACGCGCACCCGGTGGTTCTGCGCCGGCTCGGCCATCCAGCTCAGGTAGCCGACGAGGTCGCCGACGGCCTGGTCGTACTTCAGGGGCGTCAGGGCGCCGGGGCTCACCTGCTTCCAGCCCGTGAAGACCTTCACCTCGTGGCCGTGCTCCTCGCGCTTGTCGAACACCGGCTCGCGGTCGCCCTGCAGCTCCCACAGCACGTGCGGCATGCCGACGTTGGGGAACACCAGGTTGTTCCAGCCGGTGGGCCGCGACGGGTCGCGGTAGAAGGTGCGCATGTACGTGTACAGGTAGTCCGCACCGGTGCCGCCGTGGCCCGAGCGGGAGCGCGCGATCAGGGTCAGGTCGGGCGGGACCGCGCCGAACCACTCCTTGGCTTCCTTCGGGTCGATGGGCGCCTTCATCGTGTCGCCCACCTTGTCGCTGATGAACAGCAGGTTGTCCTTGATCTGCTGCTCGCTGATGCCGATGTCCTGCAGGCGGTTGAAGCGCATGAAGGCGGCGGAGTGGCAGTTCAGGCAGTAGTTGACGAACAGCTTGGCGCCGTTCTGCAGCGACGGCAGGTCGTTCGTGTTGCTGGGCGCCTTGTCCCAGTGCACCGTTTCGCCGCCGGCGGCGTGCGCGCCGGCCGCCACGCCCAGCGCCAGCAGGAACGAGAGGATCAGTTTTTTCATTCTGTCGGCTCCGGGCTTCAGTGCGCGAAGGTGATGCGGTCGGGCACGGCCTTGAAGGCGCCCAGGCGGCTCCACCACGGCATCAGCAGGAAGAAGCCGAAGTAGTAGATGGTCATGACCTGCGCGGCCAGCGTGCCCAGCGGCGACGGCGGCTGGATGCCCAGGTAGCCGAGCACCAGGAAGAACACGACGAACACGCCGTACACCGCCTTGTGCCAGCCCGGACGGTAGCGGATGGAGCGCACGGGGCTCTTGTCCAGCCAGGGCAGGAAGAACAGGATGACCACGGCGCCGCCCATGATGACCACGCCCCAGAACTTGGCGTCGAAGGTCTTGAGCAGCACGATCGCGACCAGTGCGGCCACGACGGCGGCGACCTTGCCCATGAAGGACAGGCGGCTCCTGAAGAAGGCCCAGACCGCCGCCAGCGCCACGATGATGCAGAACACGTTGACCATCACCTCGGTGGTGGCGCGCAGCATCGAGTAGAAGGGCGTGAAGTACCAGACCGGCGCGATGTGCGCGGGCGTCACCAGCGGGTCGGCCGGGATGAAGTTGTTGTACTCCAGGAAGTAGCCGCCCAGCTCCGGCGCGAAGAAGATGATCGCGCTGAACACCATCAGGAACACCGCCACGCCCACCATGTCGTGCACGGAGTAGTACGGGTGGAAGGGCACCGCGTCCACGGAGTGGCCGTTGGCGTCCTTCGGGTAGTCCTTCGCCTTGATGTCCACGCCGTCGGGGTTGTTGGAGCCGACGTCGTGCAGCGCGAACAGGTGCGCCACCACCAGGCCGATCAGCACCAGCGGGATCGCGATCACGTGGAAGCTGAAGAAGCGGTTCAGCGTCGCGTCGCTCACCACGTAGTCGCCGCGGATCAGCAGGGCGAGGTCGGGGCCGACGAAGGGCACGGCGGAGAACAGGTTCACGATCACCTGGGCGCCCCAGTAGGACATCTGGCCCCAGGGGAGCAGGTAGCCGAAGAAGGCCTCGGCCATCAGCATCAGGAAGATCGTGCAGCCGAAGATCCAGACCAGCTCGCGCGGCTTGCGGTAGCTGCCGTAGATCATGGCCTTGAACATGTGGAGGTAGACCACGATGAAGAAGGCCGAGGCACCCGTGGAGTGCATGTAGCGGATCAGCCAGCCCCAGGGCACGTCGCGCATGATGTACTCGACGGACGCGAAGGCCACGGCCGCATCCGGCTTGTAGTGCATCACCAGGAAGATGCCGGTGACGATCTGGATCACCAGCACCAGCAGCGCCAGCGAGCCGAAGAAGTACCAGTAGTTGAAGTTCTTCGGAGCGTAGTACTCCGACATGTGGACCTTGTACGCGTCGTACGCGGTCGGGAAGCGGTTGTACAGCCAGTTGTTCAGCTTGGCGCCGGTGCTGGCGTTCGGGGAGATTTCCTTGAATTCGGCCATGGTGCGTCCGTTCAGGCTTTCTTGTCTTCGCCGATCAGCAGGCGGGTGTCCGACAGGAAGGTGTACGGAGGCACTTCCAGGTTGTCCGGGGCCGGCTTGTTCTTGTAGACGCGGCCGGCCAGGTCGAAGGTGGAGCCGTGGCAGGGGCACAGGAAGCCGCCCTGCCAGTCATCGGGCAGCGAGGGCTGCGGGCCCGGCTGCAGCTTGTCGGTGGGCGAGCAGCCCAGGTGCGTGCAGATGCCCACGGCCACGAAGATCTCGGGCTTGATCGAGCGGTATTCGTTCTGCGCGTATTCGGGCGTCGGGTAGGCCGTGCGCTTGGACTGCGGGTCGGCGACCTCGGCGTCGACCTTCTTGATCCCCGCGAGCTGCTCCGGCGTGCGGCGCAGGATCCACACGGGCTTGCCGCGCCATTCGACCGTCATCTTCTGGCCCGGTGCGAGCGCGGAGATGTCGACTTCGACGGGAGCACCGGCGGCCTTGGCGCGCTCGGAAGGCTGGAAGCTGCTGACGAAGGGGACGGCGACAAAGCCCGCGCCCACCGCGCCCGCACAACTTGACGCGATCAGCCACGTCCGTTTGCTGGCGTCCACCGTGGAGTTGCTCATGGGGTCCTCGAGGATCTCTCGTTGTTGAGGGTCAACCGGCGATTGTAGCGGGTCGTATCCACCGGATTCCACCCTCGCGTTGCCTCGCGCATACTCCGGCTTTTGCGCAAGAGGAGAGGACGATGGGGAAGCTGCTGCACGAATTCCGCGAATTCGCCGTGAAAGGCAACGTGGTGGACCTCGCCGTGGGCGTGATCATCGGCGCGGCCTTCGGCAAGATCGTGGACTCGCTGGTGAACGACGTGGTGATGCCCCTCATCTCGCGCATCGTGGGCAAGCTGGACTTCTCCAACCTGTTCCTCGTGCTCGCCGAGCCGCCGGCCGGCACCCCCCTGACGCTGGACGCGCTGAAGAAGGCCGGCGTGCCGGTGCTGGCCTGGGGCAACTTCGTGACCGTGGCCGTGAACTTCCTGATCCTGGCCTTCGTGATCTTCCTGATGGTCAAGCAGGTCAACCGGCTGCGGCGCCTGAACGCGGCGCCGGAAGCCAAGGCCGAACCTGCGCCGCCGCCGGAGGACGTGCAGCTGCTGCGCGAGATCCGGGACAGCCTGAAGACGAACGGGTTGCCGGCGGCGCGGTGAGGGGGTGCTGGGGTGCGCTTCGCGCAACCCAGCCTACGAAACCCAGGAAGCCGGCGCCCGTAGGCTGGGTTTCGCGTCAGCGAACCCCAGCAAGCCCCCGCGCCATCCGGATCGCCTCGACCAGGCTCGACGCATCCGCCTTCCCCGTCCCCGCGATATCGAACGCCGTCCCATGATCCGGGCTGGTCCGCACCAGCGGCAGCCCCAGCGTGACGTTCACGCCCTTTTCCACGCCGAGGTACTTCACGGGGATCAGCCCCTGGTCGTGGTACATCGCGACCACCACGTCGAATTCGCCGCGGCGCGCGCGCATGAACACCGTGTCGGGCGCGAAAGGACCGTGCAGGTCCAGGCCCTCGGACTCGGCGGCCTGCATGGCCGGCACGATCACGTCCAGTTCCTCGCGGCCGAACAGGCCGCCTTCGCCCGCGTGCGGATTCAGTCCCGCGACGGCGACCTTCGGGCGCCGGCCGAGGGCGCGCGTGAGCGTGCGGTCGGTGATGCGCAAGGTCTCCAGCACCCGTTCGCAGGTCACCGCATCGAGCGCGGCGCGCAGCGCCACGTGGATGCTCACGAGGACCGTCCGCAATTCCTCGTTGGCCAGCATCATGCGCACGGGCATCTGCTCCACGGCGACGCCCGCATGCAGCGCGGCTTCCGCCTGCAGCAATTCGGTGTGGCCCGGGAAAGGCACGCCGGCAGCGGCGAGCGCTTCCTTGTGCAGGGGCGCGGTGACCAGCGCAGCGATGTCGCCGCGCAGGGCGGCGCGGGCGGCCCAAGTGACGGCCTCCGCGGCGAGGCGGCCGGCGGCAGCGTCGACTTTCCCGATCGTCGGCAAATCGGTGAAAGGTGTGCCCACCTGCAACAAGGGGATGCAGCGTGGCGGCACGTCCACAACGTCGACGACATCGTCGATGACGGCGACGGGCAGCGGAGGCGCGTCGCCGGCCACGGAACGCGTGCCGCGCCGCAGGCATTCGACGTCGCCGACGACGAAGGTGCCGCGCGTGAGCTCCGGCTCCTGCGCATAGGCCTTCGCGATGATCTCCGGCCCGATGCCGGCCGGATCACCGATGGTGATCGCGATCGGCTTCATGCCGGGTTGTCCACGTCGACGAACTCGTGCGCGATCCCGAGCTCGCGCGCCACGTGCGCCGCCACCGCCGGCGCGCCGTAGCGCTCGGTCGCGTGGTGCCCGCAGGCGAGGAAGCTCACGCCGCATTCGCGCGCGTAGTGCGCCTGCGGCTCGGAGATCTCGCCGGTGAGGAAAGCCTGCGCGCCGGCCGCGATCGCGGCCTCGAAGTACGACTGCGCGCCGCCCGTGCACCAGGCGACGCGCCGGATCGGGCCCGGCGCGCCCGCCACCGCGGTGACGGGCCGGCCCAGCGCCTGGCGCACGTGGGCCGCCAGCGCATCGGTGTCCGCGAACACCTGGCCGTCGGCGCGCCCGCCGATGAAGCCGAGGTCCTGCTCGCCGAAACGGCTGCTCGCCTGCAGGCCGAGGCGCTGCCCGAGCTGCGCGTTGTTCCCGAGCTCCGGGTGCGCGTCCAGCGGCAGGTGGTACGCGTAGAGGTTGATGTCGTGCGCGAGCAGCAGCGCCAGGCGCTGCTTCATCCAGCCGGTCACGCGCCCGTCCTGCCCGCGCCAGAACAGGCCGTGGTGCACGAAGATCGCGTCGGCGCCGCGCTCCACGGCGGCCTCGATCAGCGCGCGGCTCGCCGTCACGCCCGAGACGATGCTGCGCACGGTCTCGCGGCCTTCCACCTGCAGCCCGTTCGGACCGTAGTCCTTGAAGCGCTCCGGCGCGAGCAGGGAATCGAAGGCTTGCAGCAGGTCTTGCCGGTGGGTCATGGGAAAGAGGTCACAGCGATCAGGCCCCATTGTCCTATGCCCCGCGCGGCCGCCGGCCGCACCATCGGCGGCTTGCACAGGAGCGTCCATGGGCACGATCGCATTGGTGGTGTGGAGCATGGCGCTCGGCGCGATCGCCGCCGTGGGCCTCGCGCGGGCCGGCGACCTCTTCCGGCGGCCCGGTCCCGCGCAGCTGCGCGCGCTGGCCTTCCACCTGAGCGTGTTCCTGCTGGTGCTGGTCGAAAGCGGCGTGCTGCGGCAGCTGGCGCATCCCGGCCCGGAGCGGCTGCGCGTGCTGCAGGTGCTGGCCGGGCCGGTGTGCGTCGGCGTCTCCAGCTTCTGGATCCAGGGCTGGCTGGGCGCGGGTGAGCGCGACCGCCTCATGGCCGCGGTGCTGCGCGCTGCCGCCTTCGGCGTGCCGGCGGGCGGCGTGGCCGCGCTGTTGCTGCCGGGCGAGCTGCAGCTGCCCGCCGCGGCGCTGCTCTCGCTGCTGGGGAGCGGCCTCACGTGCTGGCTGACCGTCCGCGCCTGGACCATCGGCGACCGGCTCGCGCTGGTCATGGCGGGCGGCTGCGCGCTGACGCTGCCGGCCATCGCCGGCCTGTACGCCTTGGCCATGCACCGGGGCCCCTGGCCGCTGGCGGTGCACGTCGCGCTGGCCGTCGCCGCGGTCGGCAGCAACGCCGTCACCGGCCACGGCCTGTGGCGGCGCGCGCGCCGCGCCTGGCGCACGCGCGAGGGCGGCGCGACGGCCATCGATCCGGTGACCCAGGTCCACAGTTCCACGGCGCTGGTGCAGCAGCTGCTGGCCGCGCAGAAGCGGCGGCGCCGCACCGGCCGCGAAGGCGCGCTGCTGGCCGTCACCATCTTCGAGCCGGAGCGCATCGCCACGCTGGCGGGCAACGCGGCCCTCAACGAGGTCTGGATGACCCTGGCGGGGCGCATCCAGCGCCAGATCGGCCTGGTGAACCCGGTCGGGCGCTACTGGGACCGCTGCTTCGTCGGCCTCGTGGAGACCATCCCGGCCCGCCCCTGGCTGCGCACCATCGGCCTGCGCCTGGCAGGCACCTTGCGGCAGCCGGTGGAAGTCACCGGCCGCAACGGCGAGGCCATGCGGGTGCGCGTCGATTTCGGGGTGGGCGTCGTGCACCTGCGGCGCCGCCCCCTCGAAGTCGAGGACGTGCTGGACGAGGCGCAGCGCCTGGCCGAGGCGGCGCGGCAGATGCGCTCGCGTGCCGCCCTGGCGGACCCGCAGACGGGCGAGCCGGTGCCCGCGGAGCAGGCCAGCTTCCACGGCCGGCCGGCCCGGCCCCTGCTGCAGCCGGTGGCGGCCACGCAGCGCGCCGCCACCTGATCCGCGCCGCCCTGCGGCTGGCCCTCGCGCAGTCGCGCGGGCATACACTCGGGCTTTCCCAAGATACAACATGCGACGCTATTGGCTGGTGTTCTCCCAGGCCGTCACCGTGCTGCTGGCGGTCTACTTCGTGGTCCTGACGATGAAGCCGGAGTGGCTGCGCACCCGGCCGGTCACGACGGGCACCACCGGCGTCGCCCTGTCGGAGGCGCCCACGTCGGTCAACGCGCCTCCGCCCGCGGGCAGCTTCCGCGTCGCGGCCCAGCGGGCGTCGCAGGCCGTGGTGAGCATCAACACCAGCAAGGCGGCCGACCGCCCCTCGTCCAACGACCCGTGGTTCCGCTTCTTCTTCGGTGACCAGGGCTCGGTGCCGCAGAGCGGCCTGGGCAGCGGCGTGATCATCAGCCCGGACGGCTTCATCCTCACCAACAACCACGTGGTCGAGGGCGCCACCGAGATCGAGGTCGCCCTCAACGACAGCCGCAAGGCCCGCGCGCGCATCATCGGCACGGACCCCGAGACCGACCTCGCCATCCTCAAGATCAACCTGGAGCGCCTGCCGGTCATCACCCTCGGCAACTCCGACGCCCTGCAGGTGGGCGACCAGGTGCTGGCCATCGGCAACCCCTTCGGCGTCGGCCAGACCGTGACCAGCGGCATCGTGAGCGCGCTGGGGCGCAACCAGCTGGGCATCAACACCTTCGAGAACTTCATCCAGACCGACGCCGCCATCAACCCGGGCAACTCGGGCGGGGCGCTGGTGGACGTCAACGGCAACCTGATGGGGATCAACACCGCCATCTACTCGCGCTCGGGCGGCAGCATGGGCATCGGCTTCGCGATTCCCGTCTCCACGGCCAAGCTGGTGCTGGAGGGCATCGTCAAGGACGGCGTCGTCACCCGCGGCTGGATCGGCGTGGAGCCGGCCGACCTCTCGCCGGAGCTGATGGAGACCTTCGGCGTGAAGGCCCGCAAGGGCGTGCTGATCACCGGCGTCCTGCAGAACGGCCCCGCCGCGCAGGCCGGCATCCGCCCCGGCGACGTCGTGGTGCAGGTGGGCGGCAAGGACATCGCCAACGTCTCCGAACTCCTGACCTCGGTCGCCGCCCTCAAGCCCGGCATGGCCACGCAGTTCAAGCTGCAGCGCCGGGAGGACAACCTGGACGTCACGGTCACCCCCGGCAAGCGTCCGAAACCGCGCCAGGTGCCGCAGCAGCCGGGGTTGCCGCAGCAGCGCTGATCCGGCCGCAAAGGGCTGGGACGGACCGAGCCCTGTAGGCTGGGTTGCGCGGAGCGCACCCCAGCAACCCGCGCCGTTGCGAAAAGCTGGGGTGCCCTTCGGGCAACCCAGCCTCCGTACCCGCCAGGAAAGCAAATGCGGCGCAGTGCGCCGCATCTTCGAGGAAGCCGTGGGTTCCCGCCTCCGCGGGAACGACGGGATCAAGGCTTCGCCGCTTCGCCCTCTTCGTCCGGTGCCTTCGTGTGCCTGATGAAGATCTGCGCCGCCCAGATGCCCATTTCGTACAGCAGGCACATCGGGATCGCGAGCGCGAGTTGCGACACCACGTCGGGCGGCGTGATGACGGCGGCGATGATGAAGGCGAGGACCACGAAGTAGCCGCGGAATTCCTTCAGCTTCTCCACCGAGACGATGCCCATGCGCGCCAGCACCACCACCACGATCGGCACCTCGAAGGCGGCGCCGAAGGCGAGGAACATGGTGAGCACGAAGCTCAGGTAGGCCTCGATGTCCGGCGCGGCCGTGATGCTCTTGGGCGCGAAGCTCTGGATGAACGAGAAGACCTTCCCGAACACGAAGAAGTAGCAGAACCCCACCCCGATGAAGAACAGGATGGTGCTGGAGATCACCAGCGGCAGCACCAGCTTCTTCTCGTGCGAGTACAGGCCCGGCGCCACGAAGGCCCACACCTGCCACAGCACCACGGGCAGCGCGACCAGGAAGGCCGCCATCAGCAGGATCTTCAGCGGCACCACGAAGGGCGAGATCACCGAGGTGGCGATCAGGGTGGCGCCCTTGGGCAGGTGCGCCACGAGGGGCTGCGCCAGCAGGTCGTAGAGGGCGGCGGGACCCGGGTAGACGGCCAGCACCGCCGCGACGACGGCGATGGCGATGACGGCCTTGATCAGCCGGTCGCGCAGCTCGATCAGGTGCGCGACGAAGGGCTGCTCGGTGCCGGCCAGCTCGTCTTCCTGGTCGTTCGGTGTTGTGGACATAGGGGAACGGCCGCCGGCGCTGCCGGCCCCGCTTTCAGTTGAACTTCTGCGGGCGGTACTTTGCCACACGGGCCGCACCGGACAGCGCCCGGGTGCGCACGCCCGTGCGGGCCTTGTACCAGTGGGGCACGGCGCCCTGCTTCACGCGCCACTTCTTCTTCGGGTGCTTGTACTCGGGATAGGACGGCGAAGCGTCGGGCAGCGCATCCTGCGCGGTGGACGTCGCGTCCTGCCACTGCTTCTCGAAGTCGGACGCGGCGGTGGACACGGAGCTCTCGACGTCGCGGGCCGCGCTCTCCACCGTCTCCTTCATCTTCTTGAGCTCGTCGAGCTCCATGGAGCGGTTGACTTCGGCCTTGACGTCGTTCACGTAGCGCTGGGCCTTGCCCAGCAGCGTGCCCACCGTCCGCGCGACGCGCGGCAGTTTCTCCGGCCCGATCACGATCAGGGCCACGGCGCCGATCAGCGCCATCTTGGACAGGCCGAGGTCGATCACTCAGGAACCGCGGATCAGGACTTGTTGCGGGCTTCGACGTCGATGGTGGTCTTGTCCGCGGGGGCGCCGGACGGACCCTGCGACGCGGTGACCTGCGACTGCGGCGGCACGGGAGTGTCCGGCTGGCTGCCGTCCTTCATGCCGTCCTTGAAACCCTTGACGGCGCCACCGAGGTCGGAGCCGATGTTCTTCAGCTTCTTGGTGCCGAAGACCAGCACCACGATCAACAGCACGACCAGCCAGTGCCAGATGGAAAAGGAACCCATGGATTACTCCTGTTTACTGCTCGGATTCTAGTCGGGCTGGGAAGTTCGCCCCGTGTGGGAACTGCTCAGCCCTTCAGCCAGGGCCGCGGCCCGCCGATGACGTGGAAGTGCACGTGCGGCACTTCCTGTCCGCCGTCCGCGCCCGTGTTGCACACGATGCGGAAGCCGCCTTCCGGGTACGGCCGGCAGCCTTCCTGCTGCGCGAGCTTCGGCACGAGCGTCATGATCCTGCCCAGCACCGCGGCGTGCCGCTCCTCGACGTGCGCCATCGACGTGACGTGCTCCTTGGGGATCAGCAGGAAGTGCACCGGCGCCCAGGGGTGGATGTCGTGGAAGGCGAGGACGTCCTCGTCCTCGTACACCTTCTTCGAGGGGATCTTCCCCTCGACGATCTTGCAGAAGATGCAGTTCGGGTCGTGGTTCATGGCCGCGGGACTCAATCGGGATAGCGATTGTCGTTGAAGCGCAGCCAGCCGCGCAGGCAGCGGTACAGGTACCAGGCGCCGATGAGCGTGTACGCGATCGCGCCGGGGAAGACGAAGAGCAGCCACAGCGGCGACGTGATCAGCAGCCACAGCAGCGTCCACCACACGGTGCGGATCATGTAGCTGTGGTGCGCCACGTAGCGGGCGTCGGTCTCGTCCGCGCGCTTGACGTAGTGCACGACCAGCGCGATCAGCGAGAGGCTCCAGAGCGTGAACGGCGCCACCGTGTGCATGCCGTACAGGACGTGCATCACGGTGCGGCGGCCCGGGTTGCCGTTGTCGTCTTCGAGCGTCACGTAGTCGGTTTCCGCCATGGCAACCCCCAGGAGAGTCTCATTCGCCCCCGGCCTCGCGGGCCTGCGCCTTGCGCAGGGCCTTCTCCTCCAGCCCGGAGAGGCCCTCGCGCCGCTGCAGTTCCGCGATCACGTCCGCCGGCTTCAGGCCGTAGTGCGCCAGCGCGATCATGCTGTGGAACCAGAGGTCGGCCACTTCGCCGACCAGCTTCTTCGGGTCGCCGCCCTGGTCGCAATCCTTGGCGGCCATGACGACCTCGGTCGCCTCCTCGCCGATCTTCTTCAGGAACGCGTCGGGCCCCTTGTGCAGCAGCCGCGCGACGTAGCTCGCGTCGGGATCGCCGCCGTTGGCGGGCTTGCGGCTTTCGATGACGTCGGCCAGGCGGGCCAGGGGATCGCTCATGTCTCGCTACTTGTAGATGGTGGACGGGTCCTTCAAGACCGGCTCCACGGATTGCCACTGCCCGTCGCGCCAGAGCTGGAAGAAGCAGCTGTGGCGGCCCGTGTGGCAGGCGATGGAGGGGTCGTGCCCGAGCTGCGTCACCTTGAGCAGCAGCACGTCGTTGTCGCAGTCCATGCGGATCTCGTGCACCTGCTGCACGTGGCCGGACTCCTCGCCCTTGAACCACAGCTTGCCGCGCGAGCGGCTGAAATACACCGCGCGACCGAGTTCGGCCGTCTTCTGCAGCGCCGCGCGGTCCATCCAGGCGAACATGAGCACGTCGCCGGTCTTCGCTTCCTGGGCGATCACCGGGACGAGCCCCTGGGCGTCCCACTTGACTTCATCGAGCCAGTCCATGGCCCGATTGTCCCACGACACGCCGCCGCGATCCGCGCTCAGGTGCGGACCGGGATGCCCCGCTCCGCCATCCGCGCCTTCGCCTGGGCGACGGTGTACTCGCCGTAGTGGAAGATGCTGGCGGCCAGCACGGCGTCGGCGCCGCCCTGCTGGATGCCGTCGGCGAGGTGATCGAGGTTGCCGACGCCGCCGGAGGCGATCACCGGCACCGGCACGGCATCGCTCACCGCGCGGGTGAGCGCGAGGTCGAAGCCGGACTTCGTGCCGTCGCGGTCCATGCTGGTGAGCAGGATCTCGCCGGCGCCGCGCTTCGCCATCTCGGTGGCCCAGGCGACGGCGTCCAGGCCCGTGTTGCGGCGGCCCCCGTGCGTGTAGACGTCCCAGCCCGGGCCGCGGGTGGCGGCGTCCTCGGCGCTGCGGCGCTTGGCGTCGATGGCCACCACGATGCACTGCGCGCCGTACTTGGCGGACGCCGCCGAGATGATGTCGGGGTTGGCCACCGCGGCGGAGTTGAAGCTGGTCTTGTCCGCGCCCGCGTTCAGCAGGCGGCGCACGTCTTCCACCGTGCGCACGCCACCACCGACGGTCAGGGGGATGAACACCTGCGAGGCCACGGCCTCGATGATGTGCAGGATCAGGTCGCGCCCGTCGCTGGTGGCGGTGATGTCCAGGAAAGTGAGTTCGTCGGCGCCCTGCTCGTTGTAGCGCGCGGCGATCTCCACCGGGTCGCCCGCATCGCGCAGTTCCACGAAGTTGACGCCCTTGACGACCCGGCCGCCGGTGACGTCCAGGCAGGGGATGATGCGCTTGGCGAGCAAGGACTATTCCTTGAGTTCGTCGGCCCGCGCCTGCGCCTGGGCGAAGTCCAGGTCGCCCGAGTAGATCGCGCGGCCGCAGATCACGCCCTCGATGCCTTCGTCTTCCACGGCGCACAGGGCCTCGATGTCCTGCATGGAGGACAGGCCGCCGGAGGCGATGACCGGGATCGTCAGGGCCTGCGCCAGCTTCACCGTGGCGTCGACGTTGATGCCCGTGAGCATGCCGTCGCGGCCGATGTCGGTGTAGATGATGGATTCGACGCCCCAGTCCTCGAACTTCTTCGCGAGGTCCACCACTTCGTGGCCGGTCAGTTTGCTCCAGCCGTCGGTGGCCACCTTGCCGTCCTTCGCATCGAGGCCGACGATGATGTGGCCGCCGAAGGCCGTGCAGGCGTCCTTCAGGAAACCGGGGTTCTTCACGGCGGCGGTGCCGATGATCACGTAGCGCAGGCCGCCGTCGATGTACTTCTCGATGGTGTCGAGGTCGCGGATGCCGCCCCCGAGCTGCACGGGGATGTCGTCACCGACGGCCTTGAGGATGGAGCGCACGGCGGCGTAGTTCACCGGCTTGCCGGCGAACGCGCCGTTCAGGTCCACCAGGTGCAGGCGACGGGCGCCGCGGTCCAGCCAGGTCTTCGCCATCGCGGCGGGGTCCTCGCTGAACGTGGTGGCCTGGTCCATGTCGCCCTGCTTCAGGCGTACGCAGTGGCCGTCTTTCAGGTCGATCGCGGGAATCAGGAGCATGGGGGGTGTGCTGCAGGGACTGGAGGACGGGAGACCGCTTCCTGGGCGATCAGGGATTCCAGTGCAGGAAGTTGCGATAGAGGGTGAGCCCCTGGTCGGCGCTTTTCTCGGGGTGGAACTGGGTCGCAAAAATATTATCGCGGCCCACGGCACAGGTAAAGCGCACGCCGTACTCGGATTCCCCGATGCTGTGGCGTGCCTCGGACGGCCGCGCGTAGAAGGAATGCACGAAGTAGAAGAAGCTGTCGTCGGGAATGCCCGCCCACATGGGGTGCGGCTGCGCCTGGCGCACGCGGTTCCAGCCCATTTGCGGCACCTTGTAGCGGCTGCCATCGGGCTGGAGGCGCCCTTCGAGCTGGAAGCGCACCACCTCCCCGGGGATCAGCCCCAGGCCGGCGGTCGGGCCTTCCTCGCTGCGATCCAGCAGCATCTGCATGCCCACGCACACCCCGAAGAGCGGCTTGGTGGCGGCGGCCTCGAGCACGGATTCCAGCAGGCCGGACTCGCGCAGCTCGCGCATGCAGTCCGGCATGGCCCCCTGCCCCGGCAGCACCACGCGTTCGGCCGCGCGCACCTCTTCGGGGCGGGAGGTCACGATGGCCGTGATGGTGGGGTCCTGCGCGGCGACGTGCATGACCGCCTGCGAGACCGACCGGAGGTTGCCCATGCCGTAGTCCACCACGGCGACGACACGACGGGTCAAAGGCTGCCCTTCGTCGAAGGAATGGTGCCCGCCGCCCGCGGATCGAGCTCCGCCGCGAAGCGCAGCGCCCGGGCGAAGGCCTTGAACACCGTCTCGCACTGGTGGTGGGCGTTCTCGCCGCGCAGGTTGTCGATGTGCAGCGTCACGAAGGCGTGGTTGGCGAAGCCCTGGAAGAACTCGTGGGCCAGCTGGGTGTCGAAGGTGCCGATCATGCCGCTCTTGAACGGCACGTTCATGATCAGGCCGGGACGGCCGGAGAAGTCCAGCACCACGCGGGACAGCGCCTCGTCCAGCGGCACGTAGGCGTGCCCGTAGCGGCGGATGCCCTTCTTGTCGCCGATCGCCTTGTAGACCGCCTGGCCCAGGGTGATGCCGACGTCCTCCACGGTGTGGTGGCCGTCGATGTGCAGGTCGCCCTCGGCGTGGATGTCCAGGTCGATCAGGCCATGCCGGGCGATCTGGTCCAGCATGTGGTCGAAGAAGCCGATGCCGGTGGCGAGCTTCGCCTGGCCGGTGCCATCGAGGTTGACCCGGACGGTGATCTTGGTTTCCGCGGTGTTGCGGGTGACTTCGGCGGTTCTCATAGGGTGGATTGCAGGGCGGACAGCATCTGCGTGTTCTCGTCGGGCGTCCCGACGGTCAGGCGCAGGCAGCCGGCCAGCAATGGGTGCATTCTAGAAACGTTCTTGACGAGCACCTTGCGGGCCTTCATGCCCTCGAAGCTGGCGGCGGGGTCGGGCACGCGCACCAGGATCATGTTGGCGTCGCTGGGCCACGACTTCAGGCCCATTTCCTCCAGGGCGGACTGCAGGCGCGAGCGCTCCTTCTTCAGGTCCGCCGCCTGGGCGGCGAAAACGTCCTCGTGCTCCAGCGCGAAGAGCGCCGCCTCGGCGTTCAGCACGCTGATGTTGTAGGGCGGGCGCACCTTGTCCACCTCGTGGATCAGCCGCTCGGGGCCCATCATGTAGCCGATGCGCACGCCGGCCAGGCCGAACTTGCTCAAGGTGCGCATCAGGAGCACGTGTTCGTGCCTCGTCACGCGATCGAGGTAGCTGCGGCTGGCGAAAGGCTGGTAGGCCTCGTCGATCACCACCAGTCCGGGCGCGGCTTCCACGATCTTCTCGATCGTGCCGTCGTTCCAGAGGTTGGCCGTCGGGTTGTTCGGGTAGGCCAGGTAGACGATGGCGGGCTGGTGCAGCGCGATCGCGTCCAGCATGGCCTTCTCATCGAGCTCGAAGTCGGGCGTGAGGTCCACCCCTGCGAACTTCAGGCCCTGCAGCTGCGCGCTCATGCCGTACATGACGAAACCGGGGACCGGCGCCAGGATGGTGGCGCCCGGCACGTCGCAGGCCATGGCCAGCAGCGAGATCAGTTCGTCCGAGCCGTTGCCCAGCATCAGGCCGAAGCCGGCGGGCAGCTTGGCGTGCTTCGCGAGCGCCTGCTTCAGGTCCTCGATGCGCTCGCCGGGGTAGCGGTTCAGGGCCACCGAGGCCAGCCGCTCGCCCAGCTCCCGCTGCAACGCAGGCGGCAGCCGGTGCGGGTTCTCCATCGCATCCAGCTTGACCATGCCCCGCGAGTCCTGGATGGCATAGGCATGCATGCCCTGCACGTCCTGGCGGATGCGGGTGGCGATGAGGCGGTCGAGGCGGGCGGTCATGGACGGTGGGTACGGGTGCGGGGAAAAGAACGCAGAGGTCGCAAAGGTTCGCAGAGGTCGCAGAGAAACATCCGGGACAGGTCTTCTTCTCTGCGACCTCTGCGTTACCTCTGCGACCTCTGCGTTCTGTTGTTCGAAATACTACCTCTTCAGCCGAAGCTCCGCCGCGCGGGCGTGTGCTTGCAGGCCTTCGCCATAGGCCAATTCGGCGGCGATGGTGCCCAGGACCTGGGCGCCGGCTTCGCTGACCTCGATGAGGCTGCTGCGCTTCTGGAAGTCGTAGACGCCCAGCGGGCTGGAGAAGCGCGCCGTGGTGCTGGTGGGCAGCACGTGGTTGGGGCCGGCACAGTAGTCGCCCAGCGACTCGCTGGTGTACGCGCCCAGGAAGATCGCGCCGGCGTGGCGCAGCAGCGGCTCCCAGCGGTGCGGGTCGCGGCTGGCGATCTCCAGGTGCTCGGGGGCGATGCGGTTGCTGATCTCGCAGGCTTCTTCCATCGAGCGCGTGTGGATCAGCGCCCCGCGGCCCGTGAGGGACTTGGCGATGATCTCCGCGCGCGGCATCTCGCCCAGCATGCGGTCGATGGCCGCCTGCACCTGCTCGATGTAGTTCGCGTCGGGGCACAGCAGGATGCTCTGCGCCAGCTCGTCGTGCTCCGCCTGCGAGAACAGGTCCATGGCCACCCAGTCCGGCGGCGTGGTGCCGTCGGCCAGCACCAGGATCTCGCTGGGGCCGGCGATCATGTCGATGCCCACCTGGCCGAAGACGCGGCGCTTGGCGGCGGCGACGTAGGCGTTGCCGGGGCCGGTGACCTTGTCGACGCGCGGAACGGTCTCGGTGCCGTACGCGAGCGCTGCCACGGCCTGCGCGCCGCCGATCGTGAAAACGCGGGTCACGCCTGCCACGTGCGCCGCCGCGAGCACCAGCGGGTTCTTCTCGCCGCGCGGCGTGGGCACCACCATGATGATCTCGCCGACGCCGGCGACGTGCGCCGGAATCGCGTTCATCAGCACCGAAGACGGGTACGCCGCCTTGCCACCGGGCACGTAGATGCCGACGCGGTCCAGCGGCGTCACCTTCTGGCCCAGGAGCGTGCCGTCCTCGTCGCGGTAGCTCCAGCTCTCGCCGGAGGCCTTGCGCTGCGCCACGTGGTAGCTGCGCACGCGCTGCGCGGCGGATTCCAGCGCCGCGCGCTGCCTGGGCGGCAGGCCGTCGAAAGCGGCCTTCAGCTCGGACGGCTTCAGCTGCAGGTCCGCCATGGCGGCCGCCTGCATGTCGAAGCGGTTCGTGTACTCCAGCACCGCGGCGTCGCCGCGCTTGCGCACGTCCTCGAGGATGTCGGCGACGGCCTGCTCGATGCCAGCATCCGTGTCCGCCGACCAATGCAGGCGCGCCGCCAGCGCGGCGTCGAAGCCGCTGTCGGTGGTGGCGAGGCGCAGGGGACGGGCAGGGAGGGTCATTTCTGGGAGGCTGCGACGGTTTTCGAAAAGACGTCGATCAGGTGGCGGATGGGTTCCTGCTTCAGCTTGAGCGCGGCCTGGTTCACCACCAGGCGGGAGCTGATGTCCATGATGCGCTCCACTTCGACGAGGTTGTTGGCCTTGAGCGTGCCGCCGGTCGACACCAGGTCGACGATGGCATCGGCCAGGCCCGTCAGCGGCGCCAGCTCCATGGAGCCATAGAGCTTGATGAGGTCGACGTGCACGCCCTTGGCCGCGAAGAAGTCGCGCGCGATGCTCACGTACTTGGTGGCGACCTTCAGGCGCGAGCCCTGGCGGACCGCGGAGGCGTAGTCGAAGTCCGCGCGCACCGCCACGCTGACGCGGCACTTGGCGATCTGCAGGTCCAGCGGCTGGTACAGGCCCTGGCCGCCGTGCTCGATCAAGGTGTCCTTGCCGGTCACGCCGAGGTCCGCGCCGCCGTACTGGACGTACGTGGGGACGTCGGTGGCGCGCACGAGCACCACCTGGAGATTCGGATCACTCGTGCCGATGATCAGCTTGCGCGACTTCTCCGGGTCCTCCAAAACCGAAATCCCTGCGGCTTTCAGGAGCGGCAGGGTTTCGTCGAAGATGCGCCCCTTGGAGAGGGCCAGGGTAATGGCGGGCTTGCCCGCAGGGTTCATTTCACTCTTTCGATATCGGCGCCGAGCTGCGTGAGTTTCGCTTCCATTTGCTCGTAGCCACGGTCGAGATGGTAAATCCGATCGACCAGGGTCTCGCCGTCGGCCACCAGGCCGGCGATGACCAGGCTGGCGGAAGCGCGCAGGTCGGTGGCCATGACCGTGGCGCCGGAGAGCTTCTCCACGCCGTGGCTGATGGCGACCTTGCCGTCCACGTCGATGCGCGCACCCATGCGCATCAGCTCGCTGACGTGCATGAAGCGGTTCTCGAAGATGGTCTCGGTGATCTTGGCGTCCCCCTCGGAGATGCAGTTCAGCGCCATGAACTGCGCCTGCATGTCGGTGGGGAAGCCGGGGTATTCGGTGGTCTTGAAGCTCTGGGCTTCCAGGCGCCCCTGCGAGCGCACGCGGATGCCGCCCTCGACGGATTCCACCTGCGCGCCCGCGGCGATGAGCAGGTCGATCACGGCGCCCAGGTGCTCGGCGCGGCCGTCCTTCAGGAACACGTCGCCGCCGGTGGCCGCGACGGCGCACAGGAAGGTGCCGCACTCGATGCGGTCGGCCACCACGCTGTGCGTGGCGCCATGCAGCTTCTCCACGCCCTCGATCCGGATGCGGCCGGTGCCGTGGCCCTCGACCTTCGCGCCCATCGCGATCAGCATCTCGCCGAGGTCGGTGATCTCGGGCTCCATCGCCGGGTTCTCGAGGATGGTCTCGCCCTCGGCCAGCGCCGCGGCCATCATGAAGTTCTCGGTGCCGGTGACCGTGATCATGTCGGTGCGGATGTGCGCGCCCTTCAGGCGCGTCCAGCCCTTGGGCAGCTTGGCGATCATGTAGCCGTGCTCGATCACGATCTCGGCGCCCATCTTCTGCAGGCCCTTGATGTGCTGGTCCACGGGGCGCGCGCCGATCGCGCAGCCGCCCGGCAGCGACACCGTCGCTTCGCCGAAGCGCGCGAGCAGCGGGCCGAGCGCGAGCACGGAGGCGCGCATGGTCTTCACCATCTCGTACGGCGCTTCCGGGAAGTGCAGCTCGCTGGAGTCGAGGCGTACGGTGCCGTCCGGACTGAATTCGGCGGTCGCGCCCATGTTGCGGATGAGCTTGAGCATCGTCGCCACGTCCTGCAGGCGCGGGATGTTCTTCAGCGTCATCGGCTCGGCGGTCAGCAGTGCCGCACAGAGTTCCGGCAGGGCGGCGTTCTTGGCGCCCGAAATGCGCACTTCGCCGTTCAGCGGCCGGCCGCCGCGAATCAGGAGCTTGTCCATGGGCCTTTAGCGAGGTTGGGCCTGCCACTCGGCGGGCGTGAATGTCTTCATCGACAAGGCATGTACCTCGTCGGTGTGCATTCTCGCACCGAGGGTGGCGTAGACGCGCTGGTGCCGCTGGATAGGACGCAAACCGGCGAACTCGGCTGACACGATCACCGCCGACCAATGGCGGCCGTCGCCGTCGACCTCGATGTGTTCACAGGCGAGGCCGGAGGCGATGAGGGAGCGGAGTTGGTCGGCAGTCATGGGGTTCAGCCTCGGATCTTGTAGCCGATGCGCAGGAGGTGGACAGCGATCGCGCTCACCGCCAGCATCGCCGTGCCGACGATCGCCAGGCTGAGCCAGGGCGACACGTCGCTCACGCCGAAGAAGCCGTAGCGGAAGCCGTCGATCATGTAGAAGAAGGGGTTGAGGTGCGACACGCGCTGCCAGAACTCGGGCAGCGAATGGATGGAATAGAACACGCCGGAGAGGAACGTCATCGGCATCACGATGAAGTTCTGGAAGGCAGCCATCTGGTCGAACTTCTCGGCCCAGAGCCCCGCGATGACGCCGAGCGTGCCGAGCATGCCCGCGCCCAGCACCGCGAAGACGAGGATCCACAGCGGCGCCGCGAAGCTCACGTGCGTGAACCACACGGTGACGATGAAGACACCCAGCCCCACGCACAGCCCCCGGGCGACGGAGGCGCCCACGTAGGCGATGAACCAGCTCCAGTGCGACAAGGGAGTCAGCAGCACGAACACGAGGTTGCCCGTGATCTTGCTCTGGATCAGCGAGGAGGAACTGTTGGCGAAAGCGTTCTGCAGCACGCTCATCATCACCAGCCCCGGCACGAGGAAAGCCGTGTAGCTGATCTGGTCGTAGACCTTCACGCGGTCCGACAGCACGTGGCCGAAGATCAGGAGGTACAGCAACGCCGTGAGCACGGGCGCGGCGACGGTCTGGAAGCTGACCTTCCAGAAGCGCAGGACTTCCTTGTACAGGAGTGTCTGCCAGCCGGTCATGGACAAGCCCTCGAGCAACCGGAAATGGAACGCAGAGGTCGCAGAGACAGCGCAGAGGTCGCAGAGGAATACCTTTCCACGCACTTCCTCTGCGACCTCTGCGCGACCTTTGCGACCTCTGCGTTCATTCTTCTCATGCGACCACCTTGCCCCGCTCCGCCGTCATCACGTCCAGGAACACGTCCTCGAGGTCGGGCTTGCGGATCTCGACGTCCTCCACGCGCAGGCCTGCCTGCCGGATCACGGCCAGGTGCTGTTCGATCTCGTGCGCGTCGTGCGCGGGCAGTTGCACGATGCGGCCCGTCACGCGGGCCTTGCCTTCGAACTCCTGCGGCAGGGCCCCATCGAGCTTGAAGCGCAGCACGTTGCTCGAAGCCGCCTTCAACAGGTCGCTGGTGCGCTCCAGCGCGACGACCTTGCCGGTCTTGAGCATGGCGATGCGGCTGCACAGGGCCTCCGCTTCCTCCAGGTAGTGCGTGGTGAGCAGCACGGTGTGGCCTTCGCGGTTCAGGCGCGCGATGAACTGCCACAGCGTCTGGCGCAGTTCCACGTCCACCCCCGCCGTCGGTTCGTCCAGCACGATCACGGGCGGCCGGTGCACGAGGGCCTGCGCGACGAGCACGCGCCGCTTCATGCCGCCGGAGAGCTGGCGCATGTTGGACCCGGCCTTGTCCGCCAGACCGAGGCTCGCGAGCAGTTCGTCGATCCAGGCGTCGTTGTCCTTCACGCCGAAGTAGCCGGACTGGATGCGCAGCGCTTCGCGCACCGTGAAGAAGGGGTCGAACACCAGCTCCTGCGGCACCACGCCCAGTTGCCGGCGGGCGTCCGCGTATTCCTGCTGGACGTCCTTGCCGTGCACGAGCACGCGGCCGGAGGTCGCGCGCGCGAGGCCGGCCAGGATGCTGATCAGGGTGGTCTTGCCCGCGCCGTTCGGCCCGAGCAGGCCGAAGAACTCGCCCTCCTCGATGTCGAAGGAGACGCCATCCAGCGCCTGGAACTTGCCGCGTGCGGTGCTGTAGGTCTTGGAGACGGACTGGAAGGAGATGGCGGGCATGGGGAACCCGCGATTTTACGGCGCGGCCCTTCCCGCCGCCCGCGAGGGGTCAGCCCGCGACCGGGGTGGCAGCGGTTTCGGGCAGGAGTTCGGCCACGCCGTACAGCGTGGCGAGCGCGCGCAGCCGCGGGTGCATGTGGCTCACCGCGAACTGCTTGCCCAGCGCCAGTGCCTCGCGCCGGCATTCCAGCAGCACGGCGAGCGCCGAGGAGTCGAAGTCGCGCAGGGCCGAGGCATCGGCCACCGCCTCGCGACCCGGCTCCGAGCGCAGCGCCTGCGCCAGCATGCGGCAGCAGGCGGTGGCCTGGGCATGGGTCAGTTCGGCGGGGAGCACCAGCACGCCGTCAGCCCTTCTTGCCGGCGTTGGCGACGTTGGCCCGGTTGCGCTCGGCGAGCGAGGCGATCAGGCCGTCGATGCCCTTGGCGTTGACTTCCTGCGCGAACTGGCTGCGGTAGGTCTCGACCAGCCACACGCCCAGCACGTTCAGGTTGTAGATCTTCCAGCCGGCGCCCTGGCCCGGCGTCTTCTCCAGGCGGTATTCCAGCTGGATCGGCTCGCCGCGGCCGCGGATCTCGCTGCGCACGAGGACGTCGGTGTCGGTCGGCTCCGCGCGCAGGGGCTTCATCGTGATCTGCTCGTTCGACACCTGCGACAGCGCGCCGGAGTAGGTGCGCACCAGCAGCAGCTTGAACTCGTCCTGCAGGCGCTGGCGCTGTTCCGGCGTGGCCTGGCGCCAGGCCGGGCCCACGGCGCCGGCGGTCATGCGCTGGAAGTTCACGTTCGGCATGATCTTGGCGTCGACCACCTTCATGATGTGGTCGATGTTGCCGGACTGGACGTTCTTGTCCGTCTTGATCGTGGCCAGCACGTCGTCGGAGAGACGCTTGATGAAGGCATCCGGCGCCTCGTCGGCGGCATGCGCCAGCGGCGCCAGGCCCGCGAAGAGGCTGGTGGCAAACACGGCCGCCGCGAGGCGGCCCAGGGTACGTCGGTTCATCTCTGTCCTTTCAGCCGGGCCGAAGCCCGGAGCTCCCGTTTGGAACACTGCAGTTTCCCAAGGTTCAGCAGGGGCTGCTGGCCATCGCAACAGCGTGCAACCTCAGCGGGCCGGAGGCGCCTTGGGCGGCTCGTCGTCCACCGGAGGCAATTTGCCGGCGTTGGGATCGCCGTCCTGCCCCTTGCCGTCGTCCCGCCGCAGGATCTGCAGCTTCGGCAGGCCGGGCGGGACCTCGCCGTCCTCGGTCTGGTCGTACACCTCCGCGCGGCGGCGCTGCAGGTAGGCATCGCGCGTGAAGGAATACTTGTCCAGCGCCGCCTCTTCCAGCACGGAGCTCACGCGCAGCAGGTTGGACCGCGTGTCCACCGCCCGCACGCCGTAGGTCACGTTGCGCACGTCGATCGGGCGCACCTCGCTCAGGAGGTCCGCCTTCCAGTCCACCGGCAGGGCGACCGTGTCGCGCAGCGTGGAGGGGCCGAGCAGGGGCAGCACGATGTACGGGCCGGCCGGGACGCCCCAGCGGCCCAGGGTCTGGCCGAAGTCCTCGCGATGGCGCTCGATGTTGACGTCGCTCGCGATGTCGAAGACGCCGAACACCCCGAACATCGTGTTCAGGTGGAAGCGGGCGAAGTTCTCCTCGGCGTCCTGCAGCCGGAACTGCAGCAGGCTGTTCACGGCCGACCAGGCGTCGCCCAGGTTGCCGAAGAAGTTGGACACGCCGGTGCGCACGAGCGGCGGCACCTTCTCGCGGTACAGCGTGGCCACGGGCTTGAGCACCACGTTGTCCACGCCTTCGTTGAACTTGTGCGTCTGGCGGTTCAGCGGCTCGAGCGGGTCGCGCGGGTTGGACTTGGGCGTGCTCGCGCAGCCGGCCAGCGCCCCGGCGAGCGCCAGGACGGCGAACGTGCGCGTTGCCGAGCGAGGTGTCTTCATTTCTTGTTCGCGGCGGCTGGGGCCGGGCCCTCAGCCGCCTTGTTGTAGAGGAATTGTCCGATCAGGTTTTCGAGGACGACCGCGGATTGCGTGCTGTTGATCGTATCGCCCGCGGCGAGGTTCTTGTCGTCGGCGCCCGCCTCGATCCCGATGTACTGCTCGCCCAGCAGGCCGCTGGTCAGGATCTTCAGCGAGCTGTCCTTGGGGAATTGATACCTGCTTTCCAGCGCCATCGTGACGCTCGCACGAAACGATTTGTCATCGAACGTGATGGATTCCACACGGCCGACCACGACGCCCGCGCTCTTGACCGCGGCGCGCGGCTTGAGCCCGCCGATGTTGTCGAAGCGTGCGTTCAGGTTGTACGTCGGCTGGAAGCTCAGCGTGAGCAGGTTGGCCGCCTGCAGGGCCAGGAACACCAGCGCGGCGGCGCCGACGAGGACGAAGAGCCCCACCCAGACGTCGTTCTTGTTGCGCTCCATATCAAACTCTCCTCGTTACTACTACCGGCACTGCACCCAAGCCTCCGCAGCCGAACCCAGTGCCGCCGCGGAACCGGCTTTGCCGGGCCGCTGGGGGCGCCCCCTTGAGGGGGAGGCGGCCGCAGGCCGCTTCGGGGGTGGGCCTTTCATATGCTGAACATCATCGCGGTCAGGATGAAGTCCAGTCCCAACACGGCCAGCGAGGCCATCACCACGGTGCGCGTCGTCGCGCGCGAAACGCCTTCGGGCGTCGGTTTCGCCGCATAGCCTTGCAGCACGGCGATGAAGGTGACGGCGATGCCGAACACCACGCTCTTGATCACGCCGTTGCCCACGTCCTTGAACACGTCGACGCCGCCTTGCATCTGGCTCCAGAACGCACCGGGGTCGACGCCGATCAGCACCACGCCGACGACCCAGCCGCCGAGGATGCCCACCGCGTTGAACACCGCGGCCAGCAGCGGCATGGCGATCACGCCACCCCAGAACCTGGGCGCAAGGATACGGTGCACCGGATCGACTGCCATCATCTCCATGGCAGAGAGCTGCTCGCCCGCCTTCATCAGGCCGATCTCGGCGGTGAGCGACGTGCCGGCACGGCCCGCGAACAGCAGCGCGGTCACCACGGGCCCGAGCTCGCGCACCAGGCTGAGCGCCACCATGAGTCCCAGCGCCTCGGACGATCCGTAACGTTGCAGGATGTAGTAACCCTGGAGCGCCAGCACGAAGCCGACGAACAGGCCCGACACGCCCACGATCGCGAGCGAGTAGTTGCCCAGGAAGTGCACCTGGTCGCGCAGCAGCCGGGCGCGTGCGAAGGTCGGGCCGACCAGCGCCAGCAGCTGGCCGAGCAGCCGCGCCGCGCCGCCGATGTCGGCGAGCTTGGTGCGCACGGCATAGCCCACGTCGGAAGGACGCCACCAGCTCATTTCCCCAACCCTTCGCTGAAATCTTCGGCGACGCTCGGGCCGGGGTAGTGGAAGTGCACCGGGCCTTCCGGCAGCGCGTGCACGAACTGGTGCACCAGCGGGTCGCTGGAGTGGCGCACCGCCTCGGGCGTGCCCTGCTCCGCGATGCGGCCGTTGGCGAGCACGATGACGTGGTCCGCGATGCGGAAGGTCTCCTCCAGGTCGTGCGACACGATGATGCTGGTGATGCCCAGCGTGTCGTTCAACTGGCGGATCAGGTGGGCGGCGGTGCCGAGCGAGATCGGGTCGAGGCCGGCGAAAGGCTCGTCGTACATGATCAGGTCCGGGTCCAGCGCGATCGCACGGGCCAGCGCCACGCGCCGCGCCATGCCGCCCGAGACCTGGCTGGGCATGAGGTCGCGCGCGCCGCGCAGGCCCACGGCGTTGAGCTTCATCAGCACGATGTCGCGCACCAGGTTCTCCGGCAATCCGGAGTGCTCCCGCAGCGGGAAGGCGACGTTGTCGAAGACGGAGAGGTCGGTGAAGAGCGCGCCGAACTGGAACAGCATGCCCATGCGCCGGCGCATGCGGTACAGGCCGTCGCGGTCCAGCGCGGGGATGCTCTGGCCGTCGAACAGCAGTTCGCCCGACTGCGGCCGGACCTGCCCGCCGATCAGGCGCAGCACGGTGGTCTTGCCGCCGCCGGACGCGCCCATGAGCGCCGTCACCTTGCCGCGCGGCACGGTGAAGCTCAGGTCATCGAGGATGCGCCGCTGGTCGTAGCCGAAGCGCAAGTTGCGGCATTCGACGAGCGCGCTCGGGTCGGATTCGGTCATCCCGAGGAAGCGGGCCGCACCGGGCGGCCGTTAGCGGAAACCCGGAATGATAGGTGTTTTGCTGAGCAGCAGCCTGAGCGGAGGCTTAGCTCCGCCCCGGCTGTGGCGTTAACGCGGCAGGTCGCTGAATCCCATGAGGAATTCGTCCACGGCGCGGGCCGCCTGTCGGCCTTCCCGCGCGCCGGGCGGCGAGCCCGGCGTTTCCGTGACGCCCCTTGGGGCGATTTGCGAGGGTTCAGCGAGGGAGGTCGGAGAAGCCCATGAGGAATTCGTCCACGGCCCGTGCAGCTTGGCGCCCCTCGCGAATCGCCCAGACCACCAGGGATTGACCGCGGCGCATGTCGCCGGCGGCGAATACCTTGGGCACGTTCGTGGCGTAGCCGCCGTGGAAGTCGGTGGTCGCCTTCGCGTTGCCGCGGGCATCCTTGTCCACGCCGAAGCCTTCCAGGATGGTCTGCACGGGGCTGACGAAGCCCATGGCCAGCAGCACGAGGTCGGCCTTGTACTCCTTTTCGGTACCGGCGATCTCGACGAACTTGCCGTCCTTCATCTCCACGTGCACCGTCTTCAGGCCGGTGAGCTTGCCCTTCTCGCCGATGAATTCCTTCGTGGCGATGGCGAACTCGCGCGTGACGCCTTCCTCGTGCGAGGAGGACGTGCGCAGCTTGTACGGCCAGTAGGGCCAGGTCAGCGCCTTGTTCTCCTCTTCGGGCGGCATGGGCATCAGCTCGAACTGGATCACGGACTTGGCGCCGTGCCGGTTGCTCGTGCCCACGCAGTCGCTGCCGGTGTCGCCGCCGCCGATCACGATGACGTGCTTGCCGTCGGCGCGGATCTGGTTCTTCACCTTGTCGCCGGCGTTCACCTTGTTCTGCTGCGGCAGGAACTCCATGGCGAAGTGCACGCCGTCGAGGTCGCGGCCGGGCACGGGCAGGTCACGCGACTGCTCGGCGCCGCCGGTGAGAACCACCGCGTCGAACTGTTCCTGCAGCTGCCTGGGCGAGATGGTCTCCTTCGCCCAGTTCGTGACCTTGGAGTCCTTGGGCAGCTCGCCCACCATCACGCCGGTGCGCACGGTGACGCCTTCGGCCTTCATCTGCTCGACGCGGCGGTCGATCAGGTGCTTCTCCATCTTGAAGTCGGGGATGCCGTAGCGCAGCAGGCCGCCCAGGCGGTCGTTCTTCTCGAACAGCGTGACGTCATGCCCGGCGCGCGCCAGTTGCTGCGCGGCAGCCAGGCCGGCGGGGCCGGAGCCCACCACGGCGACCTTCTTGCCGGTCTTGATGCGCGGGATGCGCGGCTGCACCCAGCCGTTCTCCCAGGCGCGGTCGGCGATCGCGTGCTCGATCGACTTGATGCCCACCGGGTCCGCGTTGTAGTTCAGCGTGCAGGCCGCCTCGCAGGGCGCGGGGCAGATGCGGCCGGTGTACTCCGGGAAGTTGTTGGTGGAGTCCAGGACCGTGAAGGCGTCCTTCCAGTCCTGCTGGTACACCAGGTCGTTGAAGTCCGGGATGACGTTGTTGACCGGGCAGCCCGAGTTGCAGAACGGCGTGCCGCAGTCCATGCAGCGCGCGGCCTGCACCTTGGCCTGCTGGTCGTCCAGGCCGATGACGAATTCCTTGTAGTGCTTCACGCGCTCGGGGACGGGCTTGTAGCCCTCCTCGATGCGCTCGAATTCCATGAAGCCGGTGACCTTGCCCATGTTCGTTTCTCTCCGTCTCTCTTACTTGGCGGGGGCGTGCTCGCGCTTGGTCATCGCGGCTTCCTGGTTGTTGCCGACGCTCGCCAGCTCCACTTCGCGCTCGTACATCTCGGCCAGCGCGCGCTTGTACTCGTTCGGGAAGACCTTCACGAACTTCGCGCGGGCGTTCGCCCAGTCGTCCAGGAGCTCGCGGGCGCGGCGGCTGCCGGTCCAGCGGTTGTGGTCCTCGAGCAGCTTGCGCAGCAGGGCCTCGTCGGTCTGGTCGCGGTGCAGGCGGGTGCGGCCGGCGGACGCCTGCTGCTCCGTGGTGCTGCCCACGCGCTCCAGCGACACCATGCTGGTGTTGCAGCGGCTCGCGAACTTGCCGTCCTCGTCGTACACGTAGGCGATGCCGCCGGACATGCCCGCCGCGAAGTTGCGGCCGGTCTTGCCCAGCACCACCACCGTGCCGCCGGTCATGTATTCGCAACCGTGGTCACCCGTGCCTTCGACGACCGCGGTCGCGCCGGAGAGGCGCACCGCGAAGCGCTCGCCGGCCACGCCGCTGAAGAACGCTTCACCGGTGGTCGCGCCGTACAGCGCGGTGTTGCCGATGATGATGTTCTTGGTCGCGTCGCCGCGGAAGTCGATCGAGGGACGCACCACCACGCGGCCGCCGGACAAGCCCTTGCCCGTGTAGTCGTTGGCGTCGCCGATCAGGTACAGCGTGATGCCGCGGGCCAGGAACGCGCCGAACGACTGGCCGCCCGTGCCTTCCAGCTGGATGCGCAGCGTGTCGTCCGGGAGGCCTTCCGGGTGCACCTTGGTCAGCGCGCCGGAGAGCATCGCGCCCACGGAGCGGTTGACGTTGCGGGCGTGCTCCATGAACTGGACGCGCTCGCCGCGCTCGATGGCCGCCTTCGACTTCTCGATCAGCACCTTGTCCAGGCTCTTCTCGAGCTTGTGGTCCTGGTCTTCGACGTGGAAGCGGGCGACGTCCGCCGGCACCTTGGGCAGCGCGAACAGGCGGCTGAAGTCCAGGCCGCGCGCCTTCCAGTGCGCGATGCCCTTCTTCATGTCCAGCAGCTCGGCGCGGCCGATCAGGTCGTCGAACTTGCGGATGCCCAGCTGCGCCATGATCTGGCGCACTTCCTCGGCGACGAAGAAGAAGTAGTTGACGACGTGCTCGGGCTTGCCCGAGAACTTCTTGCGCAGCACCGGGTCCTGCGTGGCCACGCCCACCGGGCAGGTGTTCAGGTGGCACTTGCGCATCATGATGCAGCCCTCGACCACCAGCGGCGCGGTGGCGAAGCCGAATTCGTCGGCGCCCAGCAGCGCGCCGATCACGACGTCGCGGCCGGTCTTCATCTGGCCGTCGGCCTGCACGCGGATGCGGCCGCGCAGGCGGTTCAGCACCAGGGTCTGCTGGGTCTCGGCCAGGCCGATTTCCCAGGGCGAGCCGGCGTGCTTGATCGACGACCAGGGCGAGGCGCCCGTGCCGCCGTCGTGGCCGGCGATCACCACGTGGTCGGACTTGCACTTCGCCACGCCCGCGGCGATCGTGCCCACGCCCACCTCGGACACCAGCTTCACGCTGATGGAAGCGTGCGGCGCCACGTTCTTCAGGTCGTGGATCAGCTGCGCGAGGTCCTCGATCGAGTAGATGTCGTGGTGCGGCGGCGGGGAGATCAGGCCCACGCCCGGCACGCTGTGGCGCAGCTTGCCGATGTACTTGGAAACCTTGCCGCCGGGCAGCTGGCCGCCTTCGCCGGGCTTGGCGCCCTGCGCCATCTTGATCTGGATCTGGTCGGCGGACTGCAGGTACTCCGCGGTCACGCCGAACCGGCCACTGGCAACCTGCTTGATGCGCGAACGCAGCGAGTCGCCGTCCTGCAGCGGGATGTCGACCTCGACCACGTCGCTGCCGATGATCTGCGCCATCGTCTGGCCGGTCTTGATCGGGATGCCCCTGAGCTCCTGGCGGTAGCGGTTCTCGTCCTCGCCGCCTTCGCCGGTGTTGCTCTTGCCGCCGATGCGGTTCATCGCGATCGCGAGCGTCGCGTGCGCTTCCGTGGAGATGGAGCCCAGCGACATCGCGCCCGTGGCGAAGCGCTTGACGATCTCCTTGGCGGGCTCGACCTCGTCGACCGGGATCGCCTTGGACGGGTCGACCTTGAACTCGAACAGGCCGCGCAGCGTCATGTGGCGGCGGCTCTGGTCGTTGATGATCTGGGCGTACTCCTTGTACGTGTTCCAGTTGTTGGCGCGCGAGGCGTGCTGCAGCTTGGCGATGGCGTCGGGCGTCCACATGTGCTCTTCGCCGCGCGTGCGCCAGGCGTATTCGCCGCCCGCGTCGAGCATGGAGGCCAGCACGGGGTCGCTGCCGAAGGCCGCCTTGTGCAGGCGGATCGCCTCTTCCGCGATCTCGAACACGCCGATGCCTTCCACGCGGCTGGAGGTGCCGGTGAAGTACTTGGCGATGGTGTCGCTGTTGATGCCGATGGCTTCGAACAGCTGCGCGCCGCAATAGGACATGTACGTCGACACGCCCATCTTGGACATGATCTTCGACAGGCCCTTGCCGATCGCCTTGACGTAGTTGTAGATCGCCTTCTCGGCCGACAGGTCGCCCGGCAGGTCCTGGTGGATGGACGCCAGCGTTTCCATCGCGAGGTACGGGTGCACGGCTTCGGCGCCGTAGCCGGCCAGCACGCCGAAGTGGTGGACTTCGCGGGCGGAGCCCGTCTCCACCACGAGGCCGGCGGTCGTGCGCAGGCCTTCGCGGATCAGGTGCTGGTGGATGGACGACAGGGCCAGCAGCGCCGGGATCGCGACCTTCTCGGCCGAGACGCCGCGGTCGCTGATGATCAGGATGTTGTGGCCGCTGCGCAGGGCATCGACCGCTTCGGCGTTCAGCGAAGCGAGCTTCGCCTCCACGCCTTCATGGCCCCAGGCCAGCGGGTAGGTGATGTCCAGCGTGTAGCTGCGGAACTTGCCGTGCGTGTGCTTCTCGATCTCGCGCAGCTTCTGCATGTCCGCGAAGTCGAGGATGGGCTGGCTGACTTCCAGCCGCATCGGCGGGTTGACCTGGTTGATGTCCAGCAGGTTCGGCTTCGGGCCGATGAAGGACACCAGCGACATGACGATCGCCTCGCGGATCGGGTCGATCGGCGGGTTCGTCACCTGCGCGAACAGCTGCTTGAAGTAGTTGTAGAGCGGCTTGTTCTTGTCCGAGAGCACGGCCAGCGGGCTGTCGTTGCCCATGGAGCCGATGCCCTCTTCGCCGGCCTGCGCCATCGGGGACATCAGGAACTTGATGTCTTCCTGCGTGTAGCCGAAGGCCTGCTGGCGGTCCAGCAGCTCCACCTGGTTCTGCGGCGCGCTGCCCGCCGTCTCCGACAGGTCGTCGAGCTTGATGCGCAGGTTCTCGATCCACTGCTTGTACGGCTTGGCGTTGGCGAGCGAGGACTTCAGCTCCTCGTCGTCGATCATGCGGCCCTGCTCCAGGTCGATCAGGAACATCTTGCCGGGCTGCAGGCGCCACTTGCGCACGATCCTGTTCTCCGGCACCGGCAGCACGCCGGACTCGGAGGCCATGATCACCAGGTCGTCGTCGGTCACGCAGTAGCGCGAGGGACGCAGGCCGTTGCGGTCCAGCGTGGCGCCGATCTGGCGGCCGTCGGTGAACACGATGGAGGCCGGGCCGTCCCAGGGCTCCAGCATGGACGCGTGGTATTCGTAGAAGGCCTTGCGGCGCTCGTCCATCAGCGTGTGCTGTTCCCAGGGCTCCGGGATCATCATCATCACCGCGTGGGCGAGCGGGTAGCCCGCCATCGTCAGCAGCTCGAGGCAGTTGTCGAAGGTGGCGGTATCGGACTGGTCGGGGAAGCTGATCGGGTACAGCTTCTTCAGGTCGGCGGAGAGCACCGGCGAGGACATCACGCCTTCGCGGGCCTTCATCCAGTTGTAGTTGCCCTTGACCGTGTTGATCTCGCCGTTGTGGGCGACGTAGCGGTACGGGTGGGCCAGCGGCCACTCGGGGAAGGTGTTGGTGGAGAAGCGCTGGTGCACCAGGCCCAGGGCGGACACGCAGCGCGGGTCCTGCAGGTCCTTGAAGTACACGCCGACCTGGTCGGCCAGCAGCAGGCCCTTGTAGATGACCGTGCGGCTGGAGAACGACGGGACGTAGTACTCCTTGCTGTGCTTGAGCTTCAGGCTCTGGATCGCGGCGCTGGCGGTCTTGCGGATCACGTACAGCTTGCGCTCCAGCGCGTCCTGCACGATCACGTCGCTGCCGCGGCCCACGAAGACCTGCTTCAGGATCGGTTCCTTGGCGCGCACGGCAGGCGACATCGGCATGTCGCGGTCCACGGGGACGTCGCGCCATCCCAGCAGCACCTGGCCTTCGGCCTTGATCGCGCGCTCCATCTCCTGCTCGCAGGCGAGGCGCGAGGCGTGCTCCTTGGGCAGGAAGATCATGCCGACGCCGTACTCGCCCGGCGGGGGCAACTCGACGCCCTGCTTCGCCATCTCTTCGCGATACAGCGCATCCGGCAGCTGGATCAGGATGCCTGCGCCGTCCCCCATCAGCTTGTCCGCACCGACCGCGCCGCGGTGGTCCAGGTTCTCCAGGATCTTCAGCGCCTGGGAGACGATGTTGTGGCTCTTCTCGCCCTTGATGTGGGCGACGAAGCCGACGCCGCACGCGTCATGCTCGTTCGCGCCGGCGTACAGGCCTTGTTCTTGCAAATGGGAGATTTCGGCAGCCGTCGTCATGGCGCGTCCTCAGGATTCGGGGAAAACCCGAGGTTACTGCACCGTCCTCCTCCTGCCAAGCAAAATAATTGGGGTCAGATTCCAATTATGTGGTCCGCGGTTGGGCCTCAATCCTAATTGGGGACAGGTTCGGAGCTCCTGCGGACGGGGCGACCGGCCTGCGACTTCACCACCCGGCGCTCGGTGCGCCGTTGGAGGTCCGCGACGTAGTTCGGCTCGCCGAGCGCCCAGCCGCGCAAGGTCGCGTCGGTGAGTGCCTGCTTCTCGCTTTCGCTGATGCCGGCGCGGACCATGGCGGCGTAGGCCTCGTCGCGTGCGAAAGGCGTGTTGCCCAACTCCCAGTACAGCGGGTGGGGCGTGAGCAGCTTGTCCGAGCGCCGGCCGATGTAGTGCAGGTAGCTCGACCAGCGATAGTCCGCCGGATCCGCCACCATCCCGGCGCGCACCGGGTTCAGGTCCATGTAGACCATGCAGGCCAGCAGGTAGCGCTCGGCCTGGATCAGCGTCGACTTGTAGCGGCCTTCCCAGAGCGTGCCGGTGCGCTGGTAGCGCAGGTTGTAGTTGCGCACGTAGCGGCGGCCCACCGCCTGCATCATCTGCGGGATGCCCTCCTCCGTCTCCGGCGTCGCCAGCAGGTGGAAGTGGTTGCTCATGAGCACGTAGCCATGGACGGCCACGTGCTGCTTGCGCGCATGCTCGTCGATCAGGCTCAGCAGCAGTTCGTAGTCCGCGGTACCGCCGAAGATCGCCTGCCGGTTGTTGCCGCGCTGGATGATGTGGTGGGGGTAGCCTGGGACCGTCAGGCGTGGAAGGCGGGCCATCGGCCGATCTTAATTGGAATCTGACCCCAATTCTGCCAATTCTGGAAGACCCGGGTAGCGCAACGCCTCCAGCGACTGCAGCCCGAACTCCGCCAGCAGCGCGCGAAGGCGCTCCGCGGCGCTGCGCTTGCGCTGGCCCGTCCAGCGGGCCAGGATCAGCTCGTTCTTCATCGAGTGCTCCCAGCCCACCAGCTCGGTGACGGTGACCGAGTAGCCCATGGCCTCGAGGTACAGGCATCGCAGCACGTTGGTCACCTGGCTGCCCACCTCGCGCGTGTGCAGCGGGTGCCGCCAGAGCTCGGCCAGCGGCGTGCGCGAGAGCGACAGCGCCTTCTGCTCGCGCAGGCAGGACGCCACCTCCGCCTGGCAGCAGGGCACCAGCACCATGAACTTCGCGTGCTTGCGCAGCCCGAACGCGATCGCGTCGTCGGTCGCGGTATCGCAGGCATGCAGTGCCGTCACCACGTCGATCTTCTCCGGCAGCTGCGCGGCGTCCGCCGCCTCGGCCGCGCTGAGGTGCAGGAAGGACATGCGCTCGAAGCCGAGCCGCCGCGCGAGCTCGCGCGACCTCTCCACCAGCTCGGCGCGCGTCTCGACGCCGTAGATGTGCCCCACCCCGCGCGGCTGGAAGAACAGGTCGTAGAGGATGAAGCCCAGGTACGACTTGCCCGCGCCATGGTCCGCCAGCGTCGGGTGTCCGCCCTCCGCCGGGATCTCCAGCAGCAGCTTCTCGATGAACTGCACCAGGTGGTAGACCTGCTTGAGCTTGCGCCGCGAGTCCTGGTTGACCTTGCCCTCGCGCGTGAGGATGTGCAGCTCGCGCAGCAGCTCCAGCGACTGCCCGGGCCGCAGCCCCAGCTCCGCGTGGATGTCTTTCTGGACCTTCATCGCGACGGCCCCACGTCCAGCGCGTCCCAGCCTTCGCGCCCGAGCGCCTGCAGCCGCGCCATGTTCGCCTCGTAGATGTCCGCTGCGTCGGGGAACGCGGCCACGGCGCGGTCGAGGCTTTCCTCGCGCAGCAGGTGCAGCGTCGGCCAGGGCGAGCGGTTGGTGAAGTTGGTGACGTCGTCCTCGTCGCTGTCCGCGAACACGAAGCGCGGATGGAAATGCGCGACCTGCACCACCCCTTCGAGCCCGCGCTTGCGCACCAGGCGCTCCGCGCGCGCCACGACGTCGAGGAAGGTGAGGAAATCGTCCATGCCTTCGGGGACCACGAGCAGCGTCGTGTCGCGCTCGCTCGCCGGCAGCGCGACCAGCGCCTGCAGTTCCTCGCCGAACGCTGCGAGGATCGCGTTCGCGTCCCGCGCGCCGGTGGCGGCGATGTGCACCTGCTGCTTCACGAGCACCGCCTTGGCGAAGGGGCAGAGGTTCAGCCCCACGACGGCGCGCTCGAGCCAGCGGCGGGTATCGGCGATGGCGTTCGGCGGCGTGCTCACCGGCGGGATTCTACGGACGCGGATGCGGTACCGCAGGCGGCGCGTCCGCATGCCCCGCGAGGAAGCGGGAGATCGCGTGCGCCATGCCCATGCCCGCCAACGCGAACGCGCCCGTCACCCACCAGATCACGTGCCACCCGCCCATGCGCGCCGCGACCCACGCCGCGAACGGCGGCCCCACGAACTGCCCGAACGCGGACAGCTGCTGCACCCAGCCCACCGTGCTCGACACCGTCGTGTCGTCCGGCGCCACGCGCACGGCCACCGAGAACAAGGTGCCGGGCACCAGCCCGCCCAGCGAGGAGAACAGCAGCACGCCGAGGTAGCGCAGCACCGCGCTGTCGAAGGCCGGCGAGAACGCGACCACCGCGCCGACCAGCATCGCGGCATAGCCCACGAACAGCAGCACGGGTGCGGGCACGCCGCGTTGGAGGAAGCGGCCCGACGCGATGTTGCCCGTCATGTTCACCAGCGCCGCGAACGCCGTGGCGAAAGCAGCATACGCCGTAGGCAGCCCGGCCTGCGCATAGATCGTGGGCAGGAAGCCGACCACCGTGAGCCACTGCGCCGAATACACGGCGAAGGCCAGCGACGGCAGCCACGGCCCTTTCGCGCGGATCGTGCGCATGATGCGCCGCCCCGCACCGGCCGCGGCCGCCATGCGCGCATCGGCACTGGAAGGCACGGCCAGCGCGAGCACGACCGCCATCACCAGCGCCAGCAGCGCCAGCAGCCACCACCAGCCCGGCCACCCCGCGAGCGCGATGCACGCCGGCCCCGCCAGCAGCGCCGCGGCGGTGCCGATCGGCATGAACGCGCCCCACAGCCCCAGCGTGGCGGCCAGGCGCTGCGGCTCCACCAGCCGGCGGATCAGCCCCGGCGCCGGCAGCGTGGCCAGCAGGAAGCCCGCGCCCTCCGCAGCGCGCAATGCCATGAGCGCGCCCGGCGTCTGTACGAACCCGCCCGCGAAGCTCGCGACCGCGAGGATCAGCAGCCCCAGCACCATCGTCCGCCGCGGCCCCAGCGAATCGGCGGCCGCGCCGATGGCCACGCCCAGCGTCATGCCCGCGAGCTGCACGAGCGACAGCAGGAAGCCCGCCTGCACCAGGCTGATCTGCAGCGCGTCGCGCAGCACCGGCAACGCCGGCGGCAGCTTGCCCACGTGCAGCGCCGCGCTGATGCCGGCGAGCACGACGACCAGCGCGGGATCGATCCGCCGCGTCATGCGCTCCCCGAAGCGAGCAGCCTGCGCCCCGTGAGCCGCTCGTGCTCGCGCAGCGCGTAGCGGTCGGTCATGCCGGCGATGTAGTCGGCCACGGCGCGATGCGTGTCCGCACGCGCGGTGAAACCGGCCTGCATTTCGCCCGGCTGCGCCACGTAGCAGGCGAAGAGCTCGCGCACGGCCTCCTGGGCCTGCGAGGTCGTGTCCATCACGCGCGCGTGCCGGTACAGGTTGTGGAACAGGAAGGACTTCAGCTCCGCGGCCTGCGCGCGCGCCTGCGCCGTGAAGCACACGAGCGGCTGCGCGCGCCGCACCGCGTCGGCATCTTCGGGCTGCACCGCGGCGAGACGCTCGCGCGTCGCCTCGATCACGTCGTACACCAGCGCGCTCAGCATGCGCCGGATCGCCTCGTACAGGAGGCGCCGCCCTTGCAGTCGCGGATGCTCGCGCATGGCCTCCTGGTGGTACCGCCCGAACAGGGGCACCTCGGCCACCTGTTCCATCGTGATCAGCCCCGAGCGCACGCCGTCGTCGATGTCGTGCGCGTTGTACGCGATCTCGTCGGCCAGGTTGCACAGCTGCGCCTCGAGCGCGGGCTGCGTGCGGTCGAGGAAGCGGCGGCCGACGCCGCCCGGCTCCTGCGCCTCCAGCTTCTCCGCGTTCGCCCGCGAGCAGTGCTTGAGGATGCCTTCGCGCGTCTCGAAGCAGAGGTTCAACCCGTCGAAGTCCGGATAGCGCTCCTCCAGCTTGTCGACCACGCGCAGGCTCTGCAGGTTGTGCTCGAAGCCGCCGTGCCCCGCCATGCATTCGTTCAGCGCGTCCTGGCCCGCGTGCCCGAAGGGCGTGTGCCCCAGGTCGTGCGCCAATGCGATCGCCTCGACGAGGTCCTCGTTCAGGCCGAGAGGCCGTGCGATCGAGCGCGCGAGCTGCGCCACCTCGATGGAGTGCGTGAGGCGCGTGCGGAACAGGTCGCCTTCGTGGTTCAGGAAGACCTGGGTCTTGTAGACGAGGCGCCGGAACGCCGTGGAATGCACGATGCGGTCGCGATCGCGCTGGAAGTCGTTGCGCGTCGGCGCGGGCGCTTCGGGATGGCGGCGCCCGCGGCTGCGCGCCGCGTCGCAGGCGTAGGCGGCCAGGCTCATGGCGGCGCTCAGCGCGTGCAGTCCGCGAGCACCTGGCGCACGACGTCGTCCGGGGCGCCGCGCACCGCGGCCCGGCCCGGCTGCTCGATCACCACGAAGCGGATCTCGCCGGCTTCCGCCTTCTTGTCGACGCGCATCAGCTCCAGGTAGCGGTCGGCGCCGAGCGCCGGGCCCACCGTGGGCAGCCCCGCGCGCTGCACCAGCGCGGTCACGCGCCGCACGAAGTCTTCGCCCACCAGCCCCAGGCGCCGCGACAGCTGCAGCGCCATCACCATGCCGCAGCCGACGGCCTCGCCGTGCAGCCATTCGCCGAAGCCGAGCCCCGCCTCGATCGCATGCCCGAAGGTGTGGCCGAAGTTGAGGATCGCGCGCAGCCCCGCCTCGCGCTCGTCCTGCCCCACCACCTCCGCCTTGATCTCGCAGCTGCGGCGCACCGCATGCGCCAGCGCCGCGGTGTCGCGCCGCATCAGCGCATCGATGTTGGCCTCGATCCACGCGAAGAACGCCATGTCGTAGATGGGCCCGTACTTGATCACCTCCGCCAGCCCCGCGCTCAGCTCGCGCGGCGGCAGCGTCGCCAGGGTGTCCAGGTCGCAGACCACGCGCGCCGGCTGGTAGAAGGCGCCGATCATGTTCTTGCCCTGCGGATGGTTGATCGCCGTCTTGCCCCCCACCGAGGAATCCACCTGCGCCAGCAGCGTCGTGGGCACCTGCACGAAAGGCACGCCGCGCATGTAGCAGGCCGCGGCGAAGCCGGCCATGTCGCCCACCACGCCGCCGCCCAGCGCGAACAGCACCGTCTTGCGGTCGCAGCCGTGCGCCAGCAGCGCGTCGAAGACCCGGTTGAGCGTCGGCCAGTCCTTGTGGTCCTCGCCGTCGGGCAGCACCACTTCGTGCACGGTGCGGTAGCGGCCGGCGAGCGCGCTGCGCAGCTTCGCTGCATACAGCGGGGCCACGGTGGCGTTGCTCACGATGACGGCCGCCGCGGCCGTTGGCAGCCCTTCCCAGCTCGGGGCGTGGGCCAGCAGGCCGGGGCCGATCAGGATGTCGTAGCTGCGCTCTTCGAGCGCGATGCGCACGCGTTCGGGGACTGCGGGGGACGGGGCGGGCATGCCCCGGAGTTTAAGGCTGCAGCGGCAGCACCCCGGCCAGCTCCAGCTGCATGAGGATCATGTTCACCAGCGTGGGCACCGACGGCCGGCCGGTCTCGATGTGGAAGTGCGCCGCCTCGCGGTACAGCGGGTCGCGCTCCGCGTGCAGCGCACGCAGCTTCGCCAGCGGGTCGGCCACCTGCAGCAGCGGCCGCTGCGTGTCGTGCCGCAGGCGGCGGTGCAGTTCCTCGGGGCTCGAGCGCAGGTAGACCACCTTGCCGCCGGCGCGCAGCGCCTCGCGCGTCGCGGGGCGCACGACGGCGCCACCCCCCGTGGCCACGACGGCCGACGGGCCTTGCGCGAGCTCGCGCAACACCTGCTCCTCGACGTCCCGGAACGCCGCTTCGCCCTCGCGGGCGAAGTACTCCCGGATGCTGCAGCCCAGGCGCTCTTCGATCAGGTGGTCGGAATCGAAAAAAGGCAGCCCGAGCCGCCTGGAAAGCTGGCGCCCGACAGTGGACTTGCCACTGCCGGGCATGCCGACGAGGGAGAGGATCACCCCCGCATCAGCGGACGGCGCCGGCGAGGCGGTCGCTCACCATCTTCGGCGTGATGAAGACCAGCATCTCCTGCTTGGTCGTGCTGCGGTTCTTGTTCTTGAACAGGTTGCCGGCGACGGGGATGTCGCCCAGCAGCGGCACGCGCGCCTCGTTCTCGCTCTCGGTCAGCTCGAAGATGCCGCCGATCACGACCGTGCCGCCGTTCTCCACCAGCACCTGGGTCTTGATGTGCTTGGTGTTGATGGCGATGCCGGCCGCCGTCGTCTCGCCGCGGCTGTCCTTGGCGATGTCGAGGTCCAGGATGATGTTGCCCTCGGGCGTGATCTGCGGCGTGACTTCCAGCTTCAGCGTCGCGCGGCGGAAGGCCACCGAGGTCGCGCCGCTGGAGGTCGCCTGCTGGTACGGGAATTCCGTGCCCTGCTCGATCAGCGCCTTGGTCTTGTCGGCGGTCACGATGCGGGGGCTGGACACCAGCTTGCCCTTGCCGTCCGCCTCCAGCGCCGACAGCTCCAGGTTCAGGAAGCGGTTGGCGGCGGAGTTGAAGATCGACACCGCGAAGCTCGCGGCCGGGAAGCCGCCCGCGCCGGCGGAAGGCATGTTCAGGAACGTGGTGTTCGCCGTCGTGAGGCCCGCGCTCGTGAGCTGGCCGGTCTGGCCGGACACCGCGTCGTAGGTCGCGCCCCAGGCGCCGCGGTTGCCGCCCACCTGGTAGCCGGAGGTGCCGCCGCGCGGGTTGTCCGTGCGCAGGTCCACCGCGCCGAGGCGCACGCCCAGCGAGCGGCCGAAGCTGTCCGACGCCTCGACGATGCGCGCCTCGATCAGCACCTGCGGCACCGGGATGTCCAGGCGCGCGATCAGCGCCTGCACCCGCTCCAGGTGCGAAGGCACGTCGGTCACGAACAGCTGGTTCGTGCGCGGCTCGGCGATGGCGCTGCCGCGGGTGCTCAGGATGCGCGAGGCACCGCTGCCGGTCAGCTGCACGGCGATGTCGCCGGCCTTCGAGTAGTTCAGCTGGAAGGCCTGCGTGCGCAGCGGCTCCAGGCTCTGGATCGCGGCGTTGGCCTCGAGCTCCAGCTTTTCCTTGGCGGCGATTTCGTCCTTCGGCGCGATCCACAGCACGTTGCCCGTGCGGCGCATGCCCAGGCCCTTGGCCTGCAGGATGATGTCCAGCGCCTGGTCCCAGGGCACGTCCTTCAGGCGCAGGGTCACGGCGCCCGTGACCGAGTCGGAGGTCACGATGTTGAAGTTGGTGAAGTCGGCGATCACCTGCAGCAGGGAGCGCACTTCGATGTTCTGGAAGTTCAGCGACAGCTTCTCGCCGCTGTAGCCCGGGCCCTGCGTCAGCTTGTTCGGGTCCTGGCGCTGCTGGCGCACCTCGACGACGAACTGGGTGTCCGACTGGTACGCGCTGTGCTCCCACGCGCCGCGCGGCTCGATCACCATGCGCACGCGGTCGCCCTGCTGCGTGGTGGTCACGCTCTGTACGGGGGTGCCGAAGTCGGTGACGTCCATGCGACGGCGCAGGCCCTCGGGCAGCGAGGACTTCAGGAAGTCGACGACCAGGGTCTGGCCCTGCTGGCGGATGTCCACGCCCACCTGGTTGGTCGGCAGGTCGACGATCACGCGGCCGGAGCCGTCGGGGCCGCGGCGGAAGTCCAGGTCCTTCAGGGGCTGGGACTCGCGGTTGCGGCTTTCGGAGAAGGTGGACGGCTGGCTGGCGGCAGCGGCGGTCTGGGCCACCGGATCCAGCGCGACGAGCAGTGCATTGCCTTCGAGCTGCAGCTTGTAGTTCGTGGGCGTCTTCAGGTTCAGCACCACGCGGGAGCGGTCACCCGCCTGCACCACGTTCACGGAACGCAGGTTGCCGACGTTCATCTCCACGCCGGTGCGGCCCATGCTGTTGGTCGCGCCCGGCACGTCCAGCGCGATGCGCGCCGGCGACTGCGTGACGAAGCCGGTGGGCACGGAGGCCAGCGGCTCGGAGAACTCGATGCGGACCACTTCCTGGCCGCCCTGCAGGGACCCGGTGACGTTCTGCACGGCCGGCGCCGCGAACGTCCATCCGGACACGAACACCGCAGCCGCGGCAACAAGGGCTCGCCAACCCCAAGCGTTTCTTTTCATCATCTGGCCTTCTCCTGCAGTTGCAGTGTCGCGACTCTTTCCACCCATTCGCCGGCGGCGTCCTGCACGAGCTCGCGCAGCACGACTTCGCTTTCTCCCACCTTCGTGATCTTCCCGTAGTTCTGGCCGAGGTAGTTGCCCGGCCGGACCTGGTACAGCAGGTTGTCCACCTTCACGAGCGCGACCGGCTGCCCCTGCTTCATCAGGCTGCCCACCATCGCCATCGCGTCCAGCGGGAAGGCTTCGAGCGGCTCCTTGCGGCGGTTGAGCTCGGGGGCCAGCAGCGCCGCGCTCGCGGTGCCCTGCTGCTGCGAGTCGCGCTTGAGCGCGACCAGCAGCTTCTGGTTGCTGAAGGGCTCGACCTGCCCTTCCATCGCATACGCCTCCGGCCGGAACTGCTTGGGCTCGGACAGGGGCTGCACCTTCGGCTTGGTGATGGCCCTCTGCTCGGCCATCCACTTCGTGACTTCCTCGCTTTCGGACCCCTCGCACCCGGCGAGCGCCGCGCAGGCGGCCAGGGCGAGCAACAGCGTGTGCCTCATTTCTTCTTCCCTCCGGTCGCCTTGCGCTGCGCCGCGACTTCGTCCGGGTCGAGGTAGCGGAAGGTCTTGGCGGTCGTGTCCATCACCAGGGAATCGGACCGCGTGGAGATTTCCAGGTTGTTCAGCGTCACGATGCGCGAGAGGTGCGCGACGTCGGAGGCGAAGGAGCCGATGTCGTGGAAGCGGCCGGTCACGCGGATGGAGATCGGCAGTTCGGCGTAGTACTCCTTCACGCTCACCTGGCCGGGGCGGAAGTGGTCGAACGTCAGGCTGCGGCCGAGGCCGGCCTGGTTGATGTCGGACAGCAGGGCGTCCATCTCGGACTTGCTCGGAAGCTGCTTCTCGAGCTGCGTCACGTACTGCTGCACCTGCTCGCGCTGCTTGCGCAGGGCGTCCAGGTTCACGGCCTGGGCGAGCTTCTTCTGGAAGTCGGCGCGCAGGCCCTCTTCCTTCTTCTGCTCCGCGGCGAGCTCCTCGGCGGAGCCGGTGAGCCACACGAACCACAGGGCCACCACGATGGCCACGGTCACCAGGGCGCACAGCGCGACCTTGGGGACGATGGGCCAGGAGGCCGGGTCGTTCGGGTTGAGGTTGCGGAACTGTCCGGCGAAGCGCTCGAACGCCCCGTTGATGTCCATTCCCTTGGCAGTCGTAGCCATGTTCAGTCCTTACTTCCGGGCGGAGGCCGCGGGGGCGGCATTGGCCATGGCGGCGGAGGCGACGGCGGTGCTGGCCGCGGGCGAGCCGGGGGCGGCACCGGCCGCGGTCGGCACCACGCCGCTCGCGGGCGCCGCGGCGGACGCCGCCTTCTGCGCCTCGGCGGCGCGCACCAGCTTCACGGTCATGCGGAAGTTGGCGACGCGGCGCTGCTCCTTGCCCATGTTCACGTTGCCCGCCACGATCTCGGCCAGTTCGGGGCGCGTGAGCCAGATGCTGTTGGAGCTCAGGTTGCGCAGCAGCTCGGAGACGCGCTCGTTGGACTGGGCCACGCCCACCAGCGACACGGTCTGGCCGGTCTGCTTCATGCCGGTCAGGTACACGCCGTCCGGCAGCTGCTTCACCAGCTCGTTGAGCAGGTGCACGGGCATGTTGCGATCGGCCTGCAGGTCTTCCACGGCCTGCTGGCGCGCCTTCAGCGCGTTGATCTCTTCCTGCAGCGAGGCGATGTCCTTGATCTGGTTGTCGAGGCGCTTGATCTCGTTGCTCAGGATCGTGTTGCGGTTCTGCTGGTTGGAGATCTGGGCCCCGTACCAGAGCCAGACGGCGCCGGCGATCACCAGGCCGCCGAAGGCGGAGGCGCCGAGGGCGGCATAGAAGATCTCGCGGCGGCGCTTGCGTGCCGCTTCGCGGTGCGGAAGCAGGTTGATCAGGATCACTGCATGAACCTCCGCATGGCCAGGCCGCACGAGGTGAGGTAGGAAGGCGCCTCCCGGCGGACCTTCTTCTCGCGCACCGCGTCGCCGAACTGCATGCCCTGGAAGGGATCCGCCAGGACGCAGGGGAAGGACGTTTGGGCCGTGATGGCCTCGCTCAGCCCCGGCAGGCTCGCCGAGCCGCCGGCCACCATGATGGCATCCACGCGGTTGTGCGGGGTGCTGGTGAAGAAGAACTGCAGGGCGCGGGCCACTTCCTGCGCCATGCTGTCGACGAACGGCCGCAGCACGCCGGACTCGTAGTCGTCCGGCAGCTCGCCGCTCCTCTTCTTGCTTTCCGCCTCCTCGGGGGAGAAGCCGTACTGGCGCACGATCAGCTGCGTGAGCTGGGCGCCGCCGAAAGCCTGGTCGCGGTCGTACAGGACCTCGTCGTTGCGGATCACCTGCATGCTGGTGGTCGACGCGCCGACCTCGAACAGGGCGACCATCTGGTCCTTGCCCTCGTTGGGCAGGTTGCTGATCAGGCGGCCGGCCGCGAGGCGCGAGGCATAGGACTCGACGTCGATGATCACCGGCTTCAGGCCCGCGGCTTCGGCGAGGCCCTGGCGGTCCTGCACCTTCTCCTTGCGGGAGGCGGCGATCAGCACCTCGACGTCGCCGGCGGAGTTGGCGCTGGGGCCGACCACGCAGAAATCCAGGCTCACTTCATCGAGCGAGAAGGGGATGTACTGGTTGGCCTCGCTCTCCACCTGGACCTCGAGGTCCTGGTCCGAGAGGCCGCCCGGCAGGATGATCTTCTTGGTGATCACCGCGGAGGCCGGCAGCGCCATGGCGACGTTGCGGGTGCGGGTGCCGCTCTTCTTGACCACCCGGCGCATGGCTTCCGCCACTTCCTCGAATTTCTCGACGTTGCCGTCCGTGATCCAGCCGCGTTCGAGCGGCTCGATGGCGCACCGCTCCAGGACGTAGCCACCGTTCTTGGCCAGACTCAGTTCGACCAGCTTCACGCTGGAGGAGCTGATGTCCATGCCCAGGATCGGGGCGGACTTGCTGCCGAAAAGTGAGCCGATTGAGATCAAACCCGTCTCCTACGACGCCTCGTGTCAAGGCGTAACGAACTTAAGATTCCACTTCAATGCTAGCAGTAACATCCTTGTCGCCAAAGGAAATTCCGGCTGCGCTGCACTCGCCGCGTTGTCAAAAGCCGACGAGCACGGATGCCATACTGCGGGCGCTCGACCCGGCATCGCAAGCGGGCGCAAGAGGCCTCCCGACAGCAGGCGCGGAACCGCCGCCCGGTGGGCCGGCTCTGATGTTTTCTAGATAATGGGCGCGCACCACGGGACGCCCGTTGGAGTTTTATGGCTTCCGATCCTTCTTCCGAAGCGCCCGCCCCCGCGCCCCGGCCGGCCTGGCAGCGTTTCATCCTCAAGTTCTTCGCCTGGACTTTCGGCCTCGCCTTCGCCCTCGTCCTCGCGGGTGTCACGGTGGCCGGCGTCGCCCTCGCGGTGGCCTACCCGAACCTGCCGGACATCAGCGAGCTCGCCGACTACCGGCCCAAGCTGCCGCTGCGCGTCTTCAGCGCCGACGGCCAGCTCCTGGGCGAGTTCGGGGAGGAAAGGCGCAACCTGACGCCGATCGCGGAGATCCCCGCGGTCATGAAGAACGCGGTGCTCGCGATCGAGGACGCGCGCTTCTATTCGCACAGCGGCGTCGACTACAAGGGCCTGATGCGCGCCGGCATCGCCAACCTGGGTCGCGCCAAGAGCCAGGGCGCCTCGACGATCACGATGCAGGTGGCGCGCAACGTCTACCTGTCGTCCGAGAAGACCTTCACGCGCAAGCTGTACGAGGTGCTCCTCACCTTCAAGCTGGAACACCTGCTGACGAAGGACCAGATCCTCGAGATCTACATGAACCAGATCTTCCTGGGCAACCGCGCCTACGGCTTCGCGGCGGCCTGCGAGACCTACTTCGGCAAGCCCCTGAAGGACATCACGATCGCCGAGGCCGCCATGCTGGCCGGCCTGCCCAAGGCGCCATCGGCCTTCAACCCGGTCACCAACCCCTCCCGCGCCCGTTCCCGGCAGCTTTACATCATCGAACGGATGGAGGAGAACGGTTTCATCACCGCCGAGGAAGCGGACGCCGCCAAGAAGCAGGAGCTGCGCGTCCGTACCGGCCTGCAGACCTCCGCGGTGCGCGCCGAGTACATCGCCGAGACCGTGCGCCAGCTGGTCTTCTCGCAGTACGGCGACGAAGCCTACACGCGCGGCCTGAACGTCTACACCACGGTGAAGGCCAACGAGCAGGAAGCGGCGTACAAGGCCCTGCGCAAGGGCATCATGGACTACGAGAAGCGCCAGATCTACCGCGGCCCGGAACGCTTCGTCGACCTGCCCAGCGACCCGAAGGAGCTGGACGACGCGATCGACGACGCGCTGGCCGAACACCCGGACAACGGCGACGTGATGGCCGCCGTGGTGCTGGAAGTCAATCCCAAGAAGATCGTGGCCGTGCGCGGCAACGGCGACCGCTTCGAGATCGTCGGCGCCGGCCTGGAAGCCGCGCGCTCCGGGCTTTCCGAGAAGGCGCAGCCCAAGATCAAGATCCGCCGCGGCGCGATCATCCGCGTGATGAAGACGCCCAAGGACACCTGGGAGATCACGCAGATCCCCGAGGTGGAAGGCGCCTTCGTCGCGCTCGACCCGCGCGACGGCTCCATCCACGCCATGGTGGGCGGCTTCGACTTCAACAAGAACAAGTTCAACCACGTCACGCAGGCGTGGCGGCAGCCGGGTTCCGGCTTCAAGCCCTTCATCTACTCCGCGGCGCTGGAAAAGGGCTTCTCGCCTTCGACCATCGTCAACGACAGCCCCCTCTTCTTCGACGCCGGCGTCACCGGCGGCCAGCCCTGGGAGCCCAAGAACTACGACGGCAAGTTCGAAGGCCCGATGCCGCTGCACACGGCGCTCGCCAAGTCCAAGAACATGGTGTCGATCCGCGTGCTGCAGGCCGTCGGCACGCAGAACGCGCAGGACTGGGTGACGCGCTTCGGCTTCGATGCCGACAAGCACCCGCCCTACCTGACCATGGCGCTGGGCGCCGGCTCCGTCACGCCGATGCAGATGGCGCTGGGGTACGCGGTGTTCGCCAACGGCGGCTACCGCATCAACCCCTGGCTGATCACGCGCATCACCGACCAGAAGGGCAAGCCGCTGGTGGAGAGCCAGCCGCCGCTGCTGAACGAGTCGGTGCGCGCCATCGATGCGCGCAATGCCTTCGTGATGGACCGCCTGCTGCAGGAAGTGGCGCGCTCCGGTACCGCGGCGCGCTCGCAGCGCGACCTGAAGCGCCCGGACCTGTACGGCAAGACCGGCACCACCAACGATTCCATCGACACCTGGTTCAACGGCTTCCACCCGACGCTCGTGGCGATCGTCTGGATGGGCTACGACCAGCCGCGCTCGCTCGGCGACCGCGAAACCGGCGGCGGCCTGAGCCTGCCGGTGTGGATCAACTTCATGGAGACCGCGCTCAAGGGCGTGCCCGTGATGGAACCGGCCGCGCCCGAAGGCCTGGTGAACGTCGGCGGCGAGTGGTTCTACGAGGAATACGCGCGCGGCAACGGCGTGGCGAGCCTCGGGCTGAACGGCGGCGACGCGCCTGCGCGCGCACCAGCTCCGGGCGGCTCCTCCGGCGAGCAGGCCCCGGGCCTGCCGGGCGACCGCGCGATGCAGAACTCCGGCGGCATGCCGCCGGTGGCCCCGGCGCCCGCCGACGAGCGCCGCAGCATCCTGGACCTGTTCAGGAACTGAAGGCGAGGGTCGTGCCGGCCTGCTCGCTCGCGTAGCGGGTGAGGTCGGCGAAGAACTCGCTGCCCTGCTTCGTGTCGCGCCAGGCGGCGCCGTCCCACTTGTAGTGGAAGCCGCCGGACTTCGCCGCCAGCCACACTTCCTGCAGCGGCTTCTGCAGGTTCACGATGATCTGGCTGCGGTCGGCGAAGGTCAGCGTGACCATGCCGCCGACCCGCTGGTTGTCGACGTCCGCGTCCGTGTCTTCGTTGATGCGGTCGCAGCTCGCCTCGACGCTGGCGAGCAGGGCTTCGGCGCGATCGAGGTACTCGAGGTCGGTCATTACAATTTCCACATGCTTCTCCCGATTCTAGTCAGCGCCCGCGGGCGCCGCGTCCTCGCCGCCGGCGTGCTGGCCCTGCTGGCCGCCTGCGGCCAGAAAGGCCCCTTGTTCCTGCCGACCGGCGACGCCGCGGCGGGCCGCGCGACCCTGCCGGAGACGCTGAGCCCCACCAACCGCACGGGTTCGGGGACCGCCATCGTGCCGTCCACCGCCGCGTCCAGCCTCCCGCCCACGGGCATCGTCAACCCGGTGCGCAACTGATGGCCGCCCCTCTCCTCCCCGGCGCGCCGCAGCTGCAGTACCGCGGCGACGCCCTGTTCCTCGAAGACGTGCCGCTCGCCGAGCTGGCGCGCGAGCACGGCACGCCCCTGTTCGCGTATTCGAAGGCTTCGATGCTGGCGGCGCTGGCCGCGTACCAGCGCGGCTTCGCCGGCCGCAAGGCCAAGGTGCACTACGCGCTGAAGGCCAACTCGTCGCTGGCGATCCTGCAGGTCTTCGCTCGCGCGGGCTGCGGCTTCGACATCGTCTCGGGCGGCGAGCTCGAGCGCGTGCTGGCTGCCGGTGCCCAGGGCGCCGACATCATCTTCTCGGGCGTGGGCAAGACCCGCCGCGAGATGAAGCGCGCGCTGGAAGCGGGCATCCACTGCTTCAACGTGGAAAGCGAGCCGGAGCTCGAGGTGCTGAGCGCGGTGGCCGCGGACATGGGCCTGAAGGCGCCGGTGAGCCTGCGCGTGAACCCGGACGTCAACCCGCTCACGCACCCGTACATCTCCACGGGGCTCAAGGGCAGCAAGTTCGGCATCGCGCACAAGGACGCCTTGCGCGCCTACCAGCGCGCCGCGGCGTTGCCCGGCCTGCGCGTGGTGGGCATCGACTGCCACATCGGCTCGCAGATCACGCAGGTCTCGCCCTACCTCGACGCGCTCGACCGCATGCTGGACCTCGTCGACACGATCGAGGCCGCCGGCATCCCCATCGCGCACATCGACCTCGGCGGCGGCCTGGGCATCACCTACAACGCGGAGCAGCCGCCCGCGGCCGATGCGCTGTGGCAGCGCCTGCTCGCGCGCCTCGACGCGCGCGGCTACGGCGACCGCCAGCTGATGATCGAGCCCGGGCGCTCGCTGGTGGGCAACGCCGGCGTGTGCCTCACGGAAGTGCTGTACCTCAAGCCGGGCGAGCAGAAGAACTTCTGCATCATCGACGCGGCGATGAACGACCTGCCGCGTCCGGCGATGTACGAAGCCTTCCACCAGATCGTGCCGCTGCAGGCGTCGGGTGGGAAGCCGGTCACGTACGACGTCGTGGGCCCCGTGTGCGAAAGCGGCGACTGGATCGGCCGCGACCGCAAGCTCGCCGTGCAGCCGGGAGACACGCTCGCCGTGCTGTCGGCGGGTGCCTATTGCATGAGCATGGCCAGCAACTACAACACGCGGGGGCGTGCGACGGAGGTGCTGGTCGACGGGTCCACCGTGCACGTGATCCGCGAGCGGGAAGACGTCGCGGACCAGTTGCGCAAGGAAAAGCTGCTGCCGTAGAAGCGCCCTTCGGTGGGGTTCACTTCGTTCACCTTCCGCGGCGTTCGCCGCGCCACCCTACAAGGGTTCATTCCGTTCACGACCACCCACGCGGCGCGGCGCCTCTTCGTAGGGTGGCGGCGCGCGAGCGCCGGAAGGTGAGCGAAGCGAACCCCACCGTCACCGCGAAGCGGTGGACCGCACCGCCCCCACGGACATCCGCCGCGAACGATTCCACACCCTCCACCCCAGCAACACGCCGAGGATCGCCGCATACACGGCGACCTCGGCGAAGTTGTTCTTGGCCGAGCGCATCCAGAAGAAGTGCAGGATGCCCAGCCCCGCGATCGCGTAGACGAGGCGGTGCAGCGCCTGCCAGCGCTTGGCTCCCAGCGCCTTCACCGCCCGGTTGAACGAGGTGGCCGCCAGCGGCGTGAGCAGCACGAAGGCGGCGAAGCCCACCAGGATGAAGGGCCGCTTGGCGATGTCCTTCGCCATCTCCGACAGGTCCAGTCCCTGGTCGAACCACGCCCAGGTGATGAAGTGCAGCACCACGTAGAAGTAGGTGAAGAGCCCCAGCATCCGGCGCAAGCGCGCCAGCGTGGGCAGGTTCGCGACCACCCGCACCGGCGTCACGGCGAGCGTGAGGCAGAGGAAGCGCAGCGTCCAGTCGCCGGTGGAGCGCGTGAGGTATTCGGCCGGATTGGCGCCGAGCCGGTCCGCGAACGCGCCGTACACCAGCCAGGCGAAAGGCAGCAGCGAGAGCACGAAGACCGCCGGCTTGGCGGCGGGATGCAGCAGCGCGCGGGCAAGGGTCATCTTCACATCATAGGTACGCGCAAGAAGGCGCGCCGGATGCGGTTCGCCGCGGGGCGGCACGCGCGGCGGCCGTGCGCTTTCTCACGCAACGGCCGAGCCATTGGGAGGAGAAGCGAGCTTTCGTATTCATCGTCCTTACGCCTCGTCACTCCCGTAATGCCGCTGAGACGGTTGTCAGGGATGAGCTGTGATCCACTCGCCCGCCATGATCAACGGCACCGGCTGGATGTGGCTCCTGGGGGCGGTCGCATTGGCGGCCCTCGTGGGCTGGTTCGCCAACTGGCTGCAGCGCTCGGCGAAGCGACGCGCGCGGCGGGCGTACTACGAACAGGCCGGGAAGGACTCGCCGGTGCAGCCGCTCACGAGCGCGCCGGTGCCCCTCTCGGGCGGCATCACCCCGGAACACGCGGCGGCCATCCGGGCGCACGCGGAGCGCCGCGCGGAGCGGGACTGGAACGCCGCGCCCGCGGAGGTGCGCTACCCCTACGACAACGGCACGCCGGAGTACGTCCTCTGGTACGCGACCTACCACCTGCGCATGGGGGAGCTCGCGGAGGAAGCCGAAGCGGAAGCCGCCCGCGAGCGCAAGGACGACGTGCCGCCCAGCAGCCCTAGTAGTTCTTCTTGAGGTCCATCCCGGCGTACAGCTGGCCGACCTGCTGCTCGTAGCCGTTGAACATCAGCGTCTTGCGCTTCTTCGCGAACAGGCCGTCCTCGCCGATGCGGCGCTCGGTGGCCTGCGACCAGCGCGGGTGGTCCACGTTCGGGTTCACGTTGGAATAGAAGCCGTACTCCTGCGCCGCCGCCTTGTTCCAGGCGGTGTGCGGCATCTGCTCGCTGAAGCGGATCTTCACGATGCTCTTGGCGCTCTTGAAGCCGTACTTCCAGGGCACCACGATGCGCACCGGCGCGCCGTTCTGGTTGGGGAGCACCTCGCCGTACATGCCGAAGGTGAGCAGCGTGAGCGGATGCATGGCTTCGTCCATGCGCAGGCCTTCGGCATACGGCCAATCCAGCACGCGCGAACCGACGAAGGGCATGGTCTTGGGATCGGCCAGCGTCAGGAACTCGACGAACTTCGCGCTGCCCAGCGGCTCCGCCTTCTCGATCAGCTTCGCGAGCGGGTAGCCCACCCACGGGATCACCATCGACCAGCCCTCGACGCAGCGCAGGCGGTAGATGCGCTCCTCCATGGGCGCGAGCTTCATCAGGTCCTCGATCGCGAACTTGCCCGGCTTCTTCACCAGGCCTTCGACCTCGACGACCCAGGGGCGCGTCTTCAGGGTGTGCGCGTTCTCCGCCGGGTCCGACTTGTCGGTGCCGAACTCGTAGAAGTTGTTGTAGCTCGCCGCATCCTTGTACTCGGTGAGCTTCTCCATGGTCACCGCGCCCGGCACGGTGGAGCGCACGGCCTGGAGCGCCGCGAGCTTGCCGGGACGCTGTACCTGCTGCGCGAGCGCCTCGCGCTGCGCCCACGTCGCCAGGGCCGCGCCGGCGGCGCCGGTGGCCATCCACTTCAGCAGCGTGCGGCGGTCCTCGTGGACGGCACGGGGCGTGATCTCGCTGGGAACGCCGTGGTCGTGGCCGTCGCGGCCGGTTCGGATCAGCATGCAGTCTCCTTCAAGTAGCCTTGCCTCCCCAGATACGCAGCGAAAGGCGTTCCGGTTGCAGCCGCGTCAGAGTTCGCCGTAGCTGTGCAGGCCGGACAGGAACATGTTCACGCCCAGGAAGGCGAAGGTGGTGACCGCCAGCCCGACCAGCGCCCACCAGGCCGAGACGGTGCCGCGCAAGCCCTTCATCAGCCGCATGTGCAGCCAAGCTGCGTAGTTCAGCCAGACGATCAGCGCCCAGGTCTCCTTGGGGTCCCAGCTCCAGTAGCCGCCCCAGGCCTCCGCCGCCCACAGCGCGCCGAGCACGGTGGCGATGGTGAAGAAGGCGAAGCCGACGGCGATGGACTTGTACATGACGTCGTCCAGCACTTCGAGGTTGGGGAGGCGCTCCGCGATGCGGCGGCGCCCGAACAGGATCCCGCCCACGATCAGCGAGGCGACGCCGAAGTACATGAACCAGTAGTTCGCGCTGCCTTCCACGTTGCGGCGGAAGACCATCGGCAGGACCGTGAGCCCGACGCCCAGCACGAACAGCGGCGCGAGCTTCACCCAGCGCGTCTCGCCGGCCTGCTGCTTCACCAGGTAGGCGAAGGCGACCATGGCGGCGAGCGCGAAGGTGCCGTAGCCGATGAAGTTGGCGGGCACGTGCAGCTTCATCCACCAGCTCTTGAGGGCGGGCACCAGCGGCTGGATCTCGTGCGCCTCGCGGGCGAAGGAGTACCAGAGCAGGAAGCCGACCGCGGCGCTCACCACGAGCATCACGAAGGCGCCGACCGCGCGGGTGCCGTACTGCTGCTCGAAGTACAGGTAGAACGCGGTCGTCATCCAGCAGAAGAGGACGAACACCTCGTAGAGGTTGCTCACCGGGATGTGGCCGATGTCCGGCCCGAGCAGGTAGCTCTCGTACCAGCGCACCATGGTGCCGATCAGCGCCATGCCGACCGCCACCCAGGCGAGGCGGGAGGCGATGCCCTCCATCGCGGGGCCCTGCGCGCGCGAGAACATGCCGATCCAGTAGAAGACGGTGCTCATGACCATCAGCACCGCCATCCACAGGATGGCCGACTGGCTGGAGAGGAAGTACTTGAGCCAGAAGACGCTCTCGGCGCGCGCGAGTTCGCCCTGGTAGGAGGCGACGGCGAGCAGCGAGGCGCCGGCCACGACCAGCATCAGCGCGCGCAGCGGCTTCCAGAACCATCCGAGCCAGATGGCCGACGGCATCGCCGCGAGCAGGATGCCCTTCTCGTAGACATCCATGTAGCTCTGGTAGCGCGCGAAGGCGTAGAGGCCGCCGGCCACCACGACCACCGCGAACAGCCAGTCGAACCAGTTGCGGCGCGAGAAGAAGCCTTCTTCCAGCGAGAGGGTGGTGGTCGTCGTGGCGGTGTTCATCGCTTGTCTCCCAAGAGGCCGTCGCGGAGCCGATCGAACTCGCGGTCCACGTCCAGCAGCTTCCGGTTGCTCGAAAGCGCCATGCGCGCCTGCGAACCGGCTCCTTCGGGGGCGAGCCACACCCAGAGGCGGCGCTCCCGAACATACAGCATGGCAAAAACACCCAGGATCAGCAAGGTACACCCCAGGTAGACGACGTAGCGGCCAGGGGAACGCGTGACCTGGAACACGCTGGCCTGCACCTGCTTGAAGTCCTTGAGCTCGAAGGCCATGGGCGCCGGGTAGGCGAAGGCGTCGCTCAGGGCCAGCACCGACTGCGTGAGGAAGGCCTGCGTGCGCTCGTCGCGCTGCAGGGGCGCCAGGCCTGCCTGCTGGCGGCTCAGTTGGGCGAGCTCCAGGAGGGCGCCGTTGAGGATGCGCACCAGCACCTCGCCGGCGCGCGGGCGCTCGGCCTCGGGCACGTTGGCGTCGATGAACTCGGACACGGCCTGCAGGCCGCCGGGGGCCCTGCCGGGCGCCGCCTCGGCCCCGGCGAAGAGCGCGAGCGCACGCGAGGTGGACGCGAACAGCTGCTGGGAGAGCTCCGGCTTCGCCGGGTCCGTCGCCTCCGCGGCGTACTTGCGCACGGCCTTCTCGCGCAGCACCGGGTCCGACAGCGCGGCGCGCAGGCGCAGGAAGCCGTCCATGCCGCCGGCCTCGTCGGTGGGCACGCGCATGTAGCGGAAGTTCTCGGCCGGCGTCTCGCGCATGCCCATGAGGAACACCGGCACGCCCTCGCCCAGGTCGACGGGCAGCATGTAGTTGTGGAACTCGCGGGCCTGGCCGGCCGCGTCGCGCAGCTTGTACGTGATGCTCGGGCCCACGTTGCGCAGGTTCTTCTTGTCCTTGGTCTTGTTCGCCGCGCCCAGGCGCGCATCGAGCGAGGCACCGAGGTCGACCTTGCGCACGTCGGCGCCGCTTCCGGAGTTGCCCGCCAGGTTCTCGACGTTCATCACGCGCAGGCCCGTGTACTCCAGCGTCATCTTCTGCGCGTCGGAGCCGTTGCCGCGCGTGAGCTCCGTGGAGCCGCCGATGGTGCCTTGCACCTCGAACGCGCGGCCGCTGCCGTCCAGGGGCACCGCCTTCAGCGTGACGCTGGAGCCGCCGTCGTCGAAGCTGGACTGGTAGATCTCCACGCCGCGGTGCGACACCGGGTGGTTCACTTCCACGCGCGCCGGGATGGCCTCGCCGGTCTCGCGGTCGTGGATCACGATGTCGCTCGCGAACAGCTTGGGCATGCCGGTCGAATAGTGCTCCACCACGAACTTCTTGAGCTCGATGGAGAACGGCAGCTCCTGCAGCAGGATGCCGTCGGACTGGCTCAGGATCGCCGTGGACGACTGCGTGCCTTCGGCCACGAGCAGGTTGCCCCGGTAGGTGGGGTTGTTGGTGGCCAGCCGGTGCTGCTCCGGCACCTGCGAGATCATGCCGCCGCCCTTGTACGGCTGCTTGCCGCCCCACAGCATCTGCGCGCGCACGATCAGGTCGCCATCGAGCAGGCCGCCGAGGCAGACGAGCACGATCGCGCTGTGCGCGCAGATGTAGCCGATCTTGTTCAGGCCGCCCGCGCGCGCCGCGACCATCCAGCCGTTGCTGCGCTGCTGCAGCTTGACCTTCCAGCCGGCCTTCGCGAGCGCGGTGCCGATGCGCTGCGCCTCCGCCTCCGGCGCCTGGACCAGCGCGCCCTCGGCGCGGTGGTGGAAGGCGAGCAGCGAGTTCTCCCGGATGTTCTCCTTCACCGTGCGCAGGTCCGCCAGGATCTTGGGCGTGTTGCGCGCGATGCACAGCGAGGTGCTCACCACCAGGAAGGCCAGGATCAGCAGGAACCACCAGGCGCTGTAGACCGTGTTCAGGCGGATGGCCATGAACAGCTCCGCCCAGAACGGCCCGAACTGGTTGACGTAGTTGGTGAAGGGCTCGTGCTGCTTCAGCACGGTGCCGATCACGGACGCGATGCAGATCACCGTCAGCAGGGCGATCGCGAAGCGCATCGAGGAGAGGAGCTCGACGAGCCCGCGCACCCGGCTGGGGGCACTGGCGGCAGGCGGGTCGGCGGTGATGGTGCTCATGTCGTCCGAAAGAAAAAAGGCGGGCGCTCGCAAGAGCAGCCCGCCCGTACTTGGTGCCTCTAGTGGACTATTAGTTCAACAGTCGGACTTGATTCAGCGCAAGCCGGCGATGTAATCCGCCACGGCGCGGATTTCGCGGTCGTTCATCTTGGCGGCGATCTGCGCCATCTGCGGGCTGTTCTTGCGGATGCCGTCGCGGAAGGCGACGAGCTGGCTGGCGGTGTAGTCGGCGTGCTGGCCCGACAGGCGCGGGTACTGCGCGGGGATGCCGGCGCCGTTGGGGCTGTGGCAGCCGGCGCAGGCGGGCAGCTGGCGGTTCTGCGCGCCGCCGCGGTAGATCTTCTCGCCCAGGCTCACCAGTTCCTTGTCCTTCGCGAAGCCCGGCTTGGACTGCTGCGTGGCCAGGTAGGCGCCGATGTTCTTCATGTCCTGGTCGCTCAGCTGCGCGGCGAAGCCCTGCATGATGGGGTTCGGGCGCTTGCCGGACTTGAACTCCTGCAGCTGCTTGACGATGTAGTCGGGGTGCTGCTGCGCCAGCTTGGGGTTGGCGGGCGTGCCGGAGTTGCCGCCCACGCCGTGGCAGGCCACGCACACCGCGGCGAAACGCGTGTCGCCGGCGGCGGGGTCCGCCTTGGCCGCGGCAGCGGTCGCCTCCACCGCGTTCGGCGCAGCGGGCGCCGGCGTGGCAGCCGCCGGGCCGGGGGCCGGCACGGCGCTGGACGCCTGCGGCGGGGCCACCGTCAGCCCGGACGCGCCGGGAGCGGCGGCGCTGGCGGCGGAAGCCGGGGCGCTGGCGGCGGGCTGTTGGGCCCAGGTCTGGAGCGCGAACGCGGCCACGAGGGCGGCCAGCAGCAGGGAAGCAGGCGTCTTGATCACGTTTCTTTGTTTCTGGGGCGCAAAACCGGGGGATTCTACAATGCCGCCTCCCCCTCTCCTCCCGCCCCCCATGAGCACTTCCCCCGCGGCGCAGCAGGCTGTTGCCTGGCTGCACACCGCCCGCTTCCTCACCACGGCGCCGAGGCTGGAGCACCTCCCCGACCTGGAGGTCCCCGAGATCGCCTTCGTCGGCCGCTCGAACGCCGGCAAATCCACCTGCATCAACACGCTGACGCAGCAGAAGCGCCTGGCCTTCGCGTCCAAGACGCCGGGGCGCACGCAGGCGATCAACCTGTTCTCCCTGGGCAAGCAGGGCATCACCGATGCCGTGCTGGCCGACCTGCCCGGCTACGGCTACGCCGCCGTGCCCAAGGCGGACAAGATCCGCTGGCAGCAGGTCATGGCCAACTACCTCGTCACGCGCGAGAACCTCACCGGCGTGGTGATGCTGGTCGACCCGCGCCACGGCCTCACCGAACTCGACGACATCCTGCTGGAAGTGATCCGCCCCCGCGTCGAGCAGGGGCTGAAGTTCCTCGTGCTGCTGACGAAGGCCGACAAGCTCAACCGGTCCGAGCAGAACAAGGCCCTGTCCATCGCGCGACTGCAGGCGGGCGGCGGCGAGGTGAAACTGTTCTCCGCCCCCAAGCGGCAGGGCGTGGAGGAAGCATCGCTCCTCCTGTGGCAGTGGACCCATCCCGAACCGGAACCGGAGCCCGACCCATCATGACGATCGAGACCTGGCAGCAGGCGCTTCCCCACGGCATCACCCTCAGTTGCCGCGCCGCAGGGGAGCGCGGCCGCCCGGTCCTGCTGTTCCTGCACGGCTTCCCGGAAGCCGCGTTCATCTGGGACGAACTGCTGGAACACTTCGCGCAGCCCGCCAACGGCGGCTACCGCTGCGTGGCGCCCAATCTCCGCGGCTACGAGCAATCGTCGCAGCCGGCGGACGTTTCCCTCTACCGCCCGAAGCACCTGGTGCAGGACATCGCGGCGCTCGCGGAGGTCGAAGCCGGCGGCGCCCCGCTCGCCTGCCTGGTCGCGCACGACTGGGGCGGCGCCGTCGCCTGGAACTTCGCCAACCAGCTGCCGCAGCGCACGCGCAGGCTGGCCATCATCAACTCGCCGCATCCGGGCACCTTCCTGCGCGCGCTGCAGGCGAGCCCCGCGCAGCGCGAGGCCAGTGCGTACATGAACTTCCTGGTGCGGCCGGACGCGGAGCAGCTGCTGCGCGAGGACGGGTACCGGCGGCTGCTGGCGTTCTTCACGCACTGGGGTCCGGCGCCTTGGCTCACCGAGGACCTGAAGGCGCGCTACCGCGCCGTATGGGACGCGAGCCTGACCGGCGGCCTGAACTGGTACCGCGCCTCGCCGCTGCGCCCGCCGCGCGACGGCGACCCGGGCGCGTCGGCGATCACCTTGCCGCGGGAGATGCTCACGATCTCCGTTCCCACGCTGGTGCTGTGGGGCATGCAGGACACGGCGCTGCTGCCGGAGCTGGTGGAGGGGCTGGAGGAGTACATCCCGGAGCTGACGCTGGAGAAGGTGGATGAGGCGTCGCACTGGATCGTGCATGAGAAGCCGGGGCTGGTGATGGAAAGGCTGGGGGCGTTCCTGCGCTGATCTGCTGGGGTGCGCTTCGCGCAACGCAGCCTACGTCCGGGAGCGCCGCAGGCCCGGGATCTTGCTGGGGTGCGCTTCGCGCAACCCAGCCTACGTCCGGGAGCGCCGCGGGCCTGGGATCTTGCTGGGGTGCGCTTCGCGCAACCCAGCCTACGTCCCGGGAGCGCTGCGGGCCGCGGATCTTGCTGGGGTGCGCTCCGCGCAACCCAGCCTACGTCCCGGGAGCGCCGCGGGCCCGGGATCTTGCTGGGGTGCGCTTCGCGCAACCCAGCCTACCTCGCCGGGAGCGCCGCGGGCCTGTAGGCTGGGTTGCGCGAAGCGCACCCCAGCGCCGCGGGCCTGTAGGCTGGGTTGCGCGAAGCGCACCCCAGCGATTTCGCACACCTTCAGTAAACCCCCGGCTCCCCGGGAGGCCTGGTCTTGAACCGCTTGTGCACCCAGTAATACTGCGACGGCATCCCATCGATCCACCCCTGCAGCCGCTCGTTCATCAACGCCGTGTCCGCCACCACGTCCCGCGTCGGATACCCCTTCCACGACTCCAGCACCCGCACCTCGTAACCCCCCGGGGTCAGCCGCGTGATCAGCGGCACGACCTTGGCCTTGCCCAGGCGGGCGAAGCGCGACAGCGACGGGATGGTCGCCGCGGGCACGCCGTAGAACGGCACGAAGATCGAATCCTCCGCGCCGAAGTTCATGTCCGGCAGCAGGTACAGCACGCCGCCCTCGCGCAGCGCCGCGATGATGTCGCGCACGCCTTCGGACCGGCTCATCGGCCGCGCGTCGCCGAAGCGGAAGCGCCCCTTCAGCACCCAGGCATCGATCACCGGGTCGCTCTGCCGCGTGTAGATGCCCACGAAGCGCCGCGGCAGCTGCTGCGACACCGTGGTGACGCCCGCATCCAGCCCCACGAAGTGCGGACAGAACAGGATCGTCGGGTCCTGCCCGGCCAGCTCCTCCACCGCGCCCGTCAGCACCAGCCGGCGCCGGACCACGTCCGGGTGGCCGTGCCACAGCCACGCGCGATCGAACCAGGCCTGCGCCACGTGCACGAAGACCTCGCGGGCCACCTGCTTGCGCTGCGCCTCGCTCCATTGGGGGAAGCACAGCCGGAGGTTCACGTCGACGACCTTGCGGCGCGACGCGACCAGCACGTACAGCAGCAGGCCGACGGCGTGGCCGAACGCGCGGATCCAGGCCAGCGGCAGCGGCGCGATCGCGCGCATGAAGAGGATGCCCAGGCGGCTGATCATGCGGCGAGCTCCTCGCGCGGCTGCTTGTAGCGCGCGTAGCCCCACAGGTACTGCTGCGGGCCGGCGCGCACGAGGCGCTCCATCGCGGCGTTGACTTCGCGCGCGGACTGCACCGGGTCGTCCCCGAGCTCGCCCTCCCAGGGCTGCAGATGCACCGTGTAGCCCCGCCCGTGCGGCAGCCGCTCGCCCCAGGCGAGCAGCACCGCCGCCCCGGTCTGCCGCGCCAGGCGCGCGGGCAGCGTCATCGTGTACGCGTCCTGGCCGAAGAAAGGCGCCCAGACACCCAGCCCTTGCGGCGGCACCTGGTCCGGCAGCAGCCCCACGGCCTCGCCCGCCTTGAGCGCGCGCAGCATCTGGCGCACGCCGGCCAGCGTCGTCGGCGCGGCCTCCATGTTGGGCCGCACGCGCGACGTGGCGACCAGGTCGCGCAGCCACGCCTTGCGCGCGGGGCGGTACAGCACGGTGATGCGGCCGAAGCGCGCGGCATAGGCCTGCGCGGTCACCTCGAAACACCCCAGGTGTGGCGTCAGGAACACGATGCCGCGCTGCTGTGCACGCAGCCGCTCGATCAGCTCCGCGCCGTCCCAGTGCACGGCGGCGGGCGCGCCGAACCACAGGCGCGGCGTCTCCATCACCAGCTTGCCCGCCTCCGCCACCGCGCGGCGCACCTGCGCGAAGCGGTAGCCCGCCTGCCGCACGTTGGCGAGGAACCGGCGGCGGTAGGTGGGCGACAGCAGGAAGGCCAGCCAGCCGACCCCCGTGCCGGCAAGGTGCAACAGCGGCAAGGGCCATCCGGAAAGCAGTTGGAAGAGGCGTTTCACGCGCGTTAGAATTTGGGGGTCGCCGAGTTACGGAACTACTTGCAGGGCGACGTTAAAGAATTCTGCTAAAGCGTTCGCCCAGAGCTCCGGCAAAAGGCAACGCGCCTTTCGCAGTCAAACCAACGGAGTGTATTCAATGGCGAACGATTTCCTCTTCACGTCCGAATCCGTTTCGGAAGGCCATCCCGACAAGCTCGCGGACCAGGTCTCCGACGCGATCCTCGACGCGATCTTCCAGCAGGACCCGCGCAGCCGCGTGGCCGCCGAGACCCTGGCCAACACCGGCCTCGTGGTCCTGGCCGGCGAGATCACGACCAACGCCCACGTCGACTACATCCAGGTCGCGCGCGACACCATCAAGCGCATCGGCTACGACAACACCGAATACGGCATCGACTACAAGGGCTGCGCCGTGCTGGTGGCGTACGACAAGCAGTCGAACGACATCGCCCAGGGCGTGGACCACGCCTCCGACGACCACCTGAACACCGGCGCCGGCGACCAGGGCCTGATGTTCGGCTACGCCTGCGACGAGACGCCGGTGCTGATGCCCGCGCCGATCTACTACGCGCACCGCCTCGTGGAGCGCCAGGCGCAGCTGCGCAAGGACGGCCGCCTGCCCTTCCTGCGCCCGGACGCCAAGTCCCAGGTCACGATGCGCTACGTCGACGGCAAGCCGCACAGCATCGACACGGTGGTGCTGTCCTCGCAGCACGCGCCGGAGATGAGCGACGGCAAGCACATGAAGCCGGCCTTCGTCGAGGCGGTGATCGAGGAGATCATCAAGCCGGTGCTCCCCAAGGAGTGGCTGAAGGACACGAAGTACCTGATCAACCCCACCGGCCGCTTCGTCATCGGCGGCCCGCAGGGTGACTGCGGCCTGACCGGCCGCAAGATCATCGTCGACACCTACGGCGGCGCCTGCCCGCACGGCGGCGGCGCCTTCTCCGGCAAGGACCCGTCCAAGGTCGACCGCTCGGCCGCCTACGCCGCGCGCTACGTCGCCAAGAACATCGTGGCCGCCGGCCTGGCGCGCCAGTGCCAGATCCAGGTGGCGTACGCGATCGGCGTGGCCAAGCCCATGAACGTGACCGTCTACACCGAAGGCACGGGCGTGATCCCCGACGACCAGATCGCCTCGCTGGTGCACGACCACTTCGACCTGCGTCCGAAGGGCATCATCCAGATGCTGGACCTGCTGCGACCCATCTACTCCAAGACCGCCGCCTACGGCCACTTCGGCCGCGAGGAGCCGGAGTTCACGTGGGAGCGGACGGACAAGGCTGCCGCGCTGCGTGCAGCGGCTGGTTTGAAGTAATTCCGCCTTTCGTCATTCCCGCGAAGGCGGGAACCAGGGCTTACGAGCGCCGCGCATGCGGCGCTTTTTCTTTGGCCGCGTCATCGCGCCCGGTGGTCCGGCCGCGGACGGGGCGGCCCGCCTGGGGAAATGTCCCCCGCCGCGGGCTGAAGCCCGCGTCTCCTCCTTTACTTTCCCCAGACGGGCCGCCCCGTCCACGGCCTGCGCCGTGCGTATGCGCGGATGCTGGGGTGCGCTTCGCGCAACCCAGCCTACAGGGCTCCGGCACTCCGCATCCCCCCTCTCCGTCATCCCCGCGAAGGCGGGGATCCAGGGCTCCAGAAAGAAAGGCGCGAAGCGCCTTCCCAATGCGACGCCGGCGGTGGGCGTCGCCCCAGGCGGTGCGCGGTGTCGTCCCGCAGTCAGGGGCGGCGCCTGGAAAGCTGCTTGTGGCGCCGCCGCACGGCCCGGAGAGCGAAGCGCCGGGACGTGCGCCGGTCTGACTCGCGAGACTGATTGAGTCTTCAGTTGCACGCGCGCGTGCAACTGAAGGCGAGTTGTCGAGCGTGCGGCGCCGCGAGCAGCTTTCCAGGGACTCCGGCGCGCGAAGCCGCCGGACGCCGCACCGCGGGACGGCACCGCGCACCGCCTGGGGCGACGGGGGCGCTGCGCCAAAAGCAGGAACGGGCGCAACGCGCCCGTTCAAAGATGGAAGCCCTGGGTCCCCGCCTTCGCGGGGATGACGGAGAGGGGAGCGGGAATGACGAACAGGCCTACTGCGCCGACGCCGTCGTCTGCCGCTCGTAGTCCGCCCGCTTCATGCTCACGTACGTCCCGCGGTCCATCTCGTGCAGCTGGCGCGGATAACGCTCCGTCGCGCTGAACCACTGGTTGATGCGCTTGTCGACGCGTGACGCAGCCGGTGCATCCATCGTGTCGAGATACGAGTCGATCGCCAGGTAGTAGCGCATCGCGTTGCGCTCCACCGCGCCGCGCAGGCCGTCGCTGGTGAAGCCTGCCTTGTTGGCGCCCGCGGTGGACAGGTAGGCCTGCATCGCGAACTTGCCGATGCCGCCGTAGCCGTAGGCGTAGTTCATGTGCATGAAGGTCTTGCCGTTCTCCAGCGGGACCGCCTCCACGTTCACGCGATAGTCGCGCGTGCCGAAGGGGCCCTGCCCCGCGTTGAGGCGCGTGGACAGGTAGTCGCTGCTGGCCGCGCCGGGGCTGAAGGCGAAGCTGATCGGATAGGTCTGGTCGATCGGCGAGTTCCACTTGCGGCCGATGCGCACCGTGAGGCTGTTGCCGCTCGCGCGGCAACCCTTGGTGTTGAACGGCAGCAGCATGATGTCGCACCAGGCGTTCGGGTCCTGCAGTGCGTCCTTCACCTGCTCGAACGGGTGGTCCAGCACCGCGTACACGTCGCCGCGCAGCGTGTTGCTGCCCTCGGCGGAGTCGATGTACAGCTGGCGGCCGTACGAGTTGTTCTGCAGCTGCGGCTTCAGCTCGGTGTAGCGGCCCTGCAGGGCGCCCGCGTCCGCATAGGCGGCGACGGAGCCCAGCGCGAGCACGCAGGCGGTGCCCACGCCCGTGATCCAGCGGGCGATCGGAGAGATGCGCTTCATGCGTGTTTCCTGTGGGGGTCGGCTTCCTCGACGTGCGAAGCCTCGGTGGGTTCGGCGGCGGTCCCGGTGGTCTCCGACTCTTCTTCCAGGAAGGCCTGGACGTCGAGCTGGATGCCGCCCATGAACAGCGAATGCGGCGCCACCTCGTACAGGTAGCGGCCGCGCGGATGCAGCACCAGCCGCAGGCGCAGCTTCGGGTCCGCCACGCCTTCCCACGCCCGGATCAGCCGGGTGCGCACCAGGTTGTCCGGGCACTGCAGCGACTTGAGCTTGTGGTAGTTGGAGGAGAGGTCCACCGCGTCCAGGTACCAGGGCGACTGCTTGTTGCGCGCCAGCAGGTTCGCGGACAGGTCGATCTCCAGCGTGAGCAGGTTCTCGTCGACGACCTCGAGCACGAGGTTGCGACCGAGCAGGCCGCCATTGGCCTCCCCGTACTTGTACGTGAGGTGGAGGTGGGATGGCGTTTTGCGCAGCGAATATTTCATGGGCATCACCCGTTGGGCACAGCCTGAAGCAGTGCCCGCGGCCGATGTGTAGGACGGCGTTGCGAGTGGCTGTGCGTGCGCTCAGCCACGGCCGCACGCGCGCGCCACGCACGACGTTTCCTACAGGCGATGCCGGGGTTTGGCGCACGTGCCGGCTGGGCCAGCGTCCCAAGATGAGAGGCAACCTTTCCTTCATTCCCCGCAGACAAAAGGAGCGAACACCATGGCTGAAGAACGCGAAGACCGCGACCTGAACCGCGACCTGAACCGCGACCCGATCACCGACGAACCCGGTGCGCACCCGATCGGCACCGGCGTGGGCGCCGCAGGCGGCGCGGTCGCCGGCGCGGCGGCGGGCTCGGTGGCCGGCCCCGTGGGCGCGGCCGTGGGCGGCGTCGTCGGTGCGGTGGTCGGCGGGCTCGCCGGCAAGGCCGCCGGCGAAGCCGTGAACCCCACCGCCGAAGAAGCCTTCTGGCGCGAGAACTACAGCAAGGAGCCGTACTACGAGAGCGGCCGCAGCTTCGACGACTACAGCCCCGCGTACCGCCTGGGCCTGTCCGGCCGCGAGCGCTACCAGGACGAGCAGTGGACGGCCGTCGAGCCCCGCCTTGCCGGCGAATGGGAGAGCACCCGCGGCAACTCCACGCTGAACTGGGACCGTGCCCGTCCCGCGTCGCAGGCTGCGTGGTCCCGCGTCGACGAGCAGTACCGCGGCTCCGGCAGCGGCATGTCGGGCGCGGCCGCCGGCACCGGCGCGGCCGGCGCGGTGGGCGCCATGCAGCAGTCCGGCAACAACGACGGCGACCGCGGCGACGTGATCGACGTGCTGAAGGACCTGGTCGAGTGCTGCAAGGACGGCGAGTACGGCTTCCGCGAGTGCGCCGAGCAGGCGAAGCGCGAGGACCTGAAGTCCACCTTCCTGCAGCGGGCCGACGACTGCCGCCGCGGCGCGCAGGAACTCAACGACTGCCTGCGCCAGTACGGCGCGAAGACCGAGGACGGCGGCAGCGCCATGGGCGCCATGCACCGCGGCTGGGTGTCGATCAAGTCCAAGCTGACCACCTACGACGACAAGGCGGTGCTGGAAGAAGCGGAGCGCGGCGAGGACAACGCCAAGGCGCGCTACATGAAGGCGCTGCAGAAGAACCTGCCGTCGGACGTGCGCCAGGTGGTGGAGCGCCAGTACCAGGGCGTGCAGCGCAACCACGACCAGGTGAAGATGCTGCGCGACCAGTTCCGCGCCGCCAGCTGACGGAGTACAAGGAAGGGGCCGCGGCCCCTTCCTCTTTTGCGAGACCCATGGCAGACAAGAGCGCCCTCAAGACCTATCGCGACAAACGCAACTTCGACGCGACGCCGGAACCGGCGGAAGGCGGCGAAGCGAACGAGAGCGCCCGCAGCTTCGTGATCCAGAAGCACTGGGCGACGCGGCTGCACTACGACTTCCGGCTGGAGCTGGAAGGCACGATGAAGAGCTGGGCGGTCCCGAAAGGTCCCAGCTTCGACCCGAACGACAAGCGCATGGCGATGCCCACCGAGGACCATCCCATCGCATACAACAAGTTCGAAGGCACCATCCCGCCCGGCAACTACGGCGCGGGCAAGGTGATCATCTGGGACAAGGGCACCTGGATCCCGCTGGAAGATCCGCACAAGGGGTACCGCGACGGCAAGCTCAAGTTCGAGCTGCGCGGGCACAAGATGCACGGCCACTGGACGCTCGTGCGCATGAAAGGCCGCGGCGACCGCGGCAAGGACCCGTGGCTCCTGATCAAGGAGCGCGACGACTTCGCGCGGCCCGCCGCGGAATTCAGCGTCGTCGACGAGATGCCGGACTCGGTGCAATCGCTCGCGGATCGCCCCCCTTCCCGCCATCCCCGCGCCGGCGGGGACCCACCGCCGAAGGCGGCTCCGGCCCGTGACGGCCCGCCCGAAGGCGCGCGCAAGGCCAAGCTCCCCGACACCCTCCAGCCCGAACTCGCCGTCCTCGTCGACGAGCCGCCGGAACACCCGGAAGACTGGGTCTTCGAGATCAAGTTCGACGGCTATCGCATGCTCGCACGCGCCGAGGGCGGCGAGGTGCAGCTCGTCACGCGCAACGGCAACGACTGGACGCCGCGCCTGCCCGGCCTCGTGAAGGCCTTGCGCAGCATGGAGCTGCCCGACGGCTGGTACGACGGCGAGATCATCATGCCCGGCAAGGACACGCCGGCGGACTTCCAGGCGCTGCAAGGCGCGTTCGACAGCAAGCGCACCGAGCAGATCGTCTATTACCTGTTCGACCTGCCCTTCTGCGCCGGCCACGACCTGCGCGACGTGCCGCTCACCGAGCGCCGCGCCGTGCTGCAGCGCATCTGCGAACGCAAGCCCCACCCCAACGTGCGCTTCAGCGCCGTGTTCGACGTGGCGCCGCAGGACATGCTCGATTCCGCCTGCCGCCTCGGGCTCGAAGGCGTCATTGCCAAGCGGCGCGACTCCGCCTATGTCGGCCGGCGCTCCAGCGACTGGATCAAGCTCAAGTGCAAGCTGCGGCAGGAGTTCGTGATCGGCGGCTGGACCGATCCCAAGGGCTCGCGCACCGGCATCGGCTCGCTGCTGCTCGGCGTGCACGGCGACGACGGCAAGCTGCGCTACGCGGGCAACGTCGGCACCGGCTTCAACGAGGAGGCCCTGCGCGACCTGCGCAAGCGGCTCGACGCCCTCGCCGCCTCGCGCAAGCCCTTCGAGGCCGGCACGGGCCTGCCGCGCGACGCGCACTGGGTACGGCCCGACCTGGTCTGCGAAGTGTCCTTCGGCGAATGGACGCGCGACGGCAAGATCCGCCACTCGGTCTTCCACGGGCTGCGCAGCGACAAGCCCGCGGCGGCAGTGGGCGAAGAGCCGGTGCTCCACGAGCCGCCGCCGGACCAGCCGGCGGCCAGGCCGAAGCGCGCGGCGAAGAAGGCTGCGGCGCCTGCACCGGCGCCGGCGGCTGCGCCGGCCGCCGCGACGCCCTTGCCGTCCACGCTGCGCATCAGCAACCCCGACCGCGTCGTCGATCCGCAGAGCAAGATCACGAAGGTGGAGCTGGTGCGCTACTACGCGCTGGTGGCGCCGCTGATGATGCCGCACCTCGAAGACCGCCCCATTGCCATGGTGCGCGCGCCCGACGGTATCGAAGGCCAGCTCTTCTTCCAGAAGCACCTGGACCGCTACAAGATGGCCGGCGTCGAGCCGCTCGCGCCCGAGATCTTTCCGGGCCACCCGCCCATGGTGAAGATGGCGAGTGCCGAAGGCCTGCTCTCGGCCGCGCAGATGAACGTGATCGAGATCCACACGTGGAACGGCGTGGTGAAGACCATCGACAGGCCGGACCGCATGACCTTCGACATCGACCCGGGCGAAGGCGTCACCTGGGCGCAGATCCAGGAGGCGGCGACGCTCGTGCGCACCATGCTCGACGAGCTGCAGTTGCCCTGCTTCCTCAAGACCAGCGGCGGCAAGGGCCTGCACCTCGTCGTGCCGCTGAAGCCGCGCTTCGATTGGGACACGGTCAAGGACTTCTCGCAGGCGGTCGTGCAGCACCTGTCGCGCACGCTGCCCGACCGCTTCGTCGCCAAGAGCGGCGCGAAGAACCGCGTGGGCCGCATCTTCATCGACTACCTGCGCAACGGCTACGGTGCGACGACGGTCTGCGCGTGGTCGGCCCGCGCGCGCCCGGGGCTGGGGATCTCGGTACCCACGCGCTGGGATGAACTTCCCGCGCTCAAAGGTGGCGCCCACTGGACGGTGGGCACGGCGCACCAGCGGCTCGACCAGGGCAACGCGCCCTGGGACGACTACGAGAAGAGCCGCTGCACGCTGGACGACGCGATGAAGAAGCTCGGCTTCGAACCGCGCTAGAAGGCTGCGAAGCGCAGCACCACGGCGTCGCCCTGGCGCACGAGCTCCACGCCTTCGGCGCCGGCCAGCGCGGCGACGTCTTCCCAGGCGATCTGGCGGTAGTGCGCTTCGGCCGGGATGCCCTTGTCGCCCTGCGTCGGCCGCACGAGTACCGACAGGCGCACGCCGCCCTCTTCGGCCGCCGCGCCCAGCACCAGTTCCGCGGGCGCGGGGTGATGGTCGGTGCAGTGGAGCAGCGTCGCGGCGAGCAGTTGCCGGATCGCCGAGCGACGCACCTGCACGCGGACGTCGCCGACCTCGTTGCGCAGGGCGTAGCCGCGGAAGCTGAAGCTCGTGGCGAGCAGCGCGGCGCATTCGCGCACGGCGTCCGGCACGGAGACACCGACCGTGTCATCGGGGGCGAGCCAGCCGACCACGTCGATGCACGAGGCCAGCGCCGCCTTGGCGAAGCCGTTGATCTTGCCCGCGCTGTCCTGCAGGTGCGCGATGTCGGGCGTGGGCGCGCGGAGGCGCCGGTCCATGACCTCGTAGATCATCCCGATGGGCTGCAGGTTGACGACGAGGTGGTGGCGCATGGACGGCGCGAGGCGCCGCAGCAGGGCGTAGCGCGCGGCTTCCACTTGGGGCGAGTCGGGCGTGGGCGAGGTGGACATGGCGGACGGTTATAGCAGGGGGTGCGACCTAGGTCCAATGCCGGGCCGCCGGCGGCTGGGCCAAGCTTCGCGTACCGCGCGTCGCGCTGTCACCGGAGCACACCATGCGAACCCTCCACGGCCTGCTGGCGGCCGCCGCCCTCGTCCTGGCGACCTGCGGCGCGGGCTGGGCCCAGGACACGCCCGCCGGCCCCGAGGCCAAGGAAGCCGAACGCCAGGCCAGGCTGCAACTGGCCGACCAGGGGCTGCAGAAGCTCTACAAGATCCAGCCGGACGCGCGCGAAGCCGTGGAGAAGGCCGTGGGCTACGCCGTCTTCGAGGTCGACTCCATCTACGCCCTCGTCTTCGTCGGCCAGAAGGGCAAGGGCGTGCTGTTCGACAACGCGACGAAGAAGCCGACCTTCATGAACAGCTCGCGCGCGGGCACGGGGCCCGGCGTGGGCAAGCAGAAGGTCTACCAGGTCTTCGTCTTCAAGACCAAGGGCGCGCTGGAGCAGTTCGTGGCCGCGGGCAGCGCCGGGGCCGACGTGGGCGCCTCCGTCAGCACGGGCAAGGACGGCATGATGCGGTCCTTCAATCCCTCGATCGACATCTACCAGGTGCCGGAGTCCGGCATGGCGGTGCAGGCGAGCTGGGGCGGGACGGTGTACACGGTGGACGCGGCGTTGCAGTGATGCTGGGGTGCGCGGTCGGCCCGTTCCCCTTCACCGCCGCTGCGTGACCCGCGTGCCCAATGCCCGCGGCTCGAACTCCGGCCGGAACCGGCACCCCGCGCCATACGTTGCCTCGAACGCCGGACACCGCTGGGCGATCCCCGCCGCCGTCGGCTTCGCTCCTCCCTTCGCCCACTGCGCCAGCGCCTCGAACAGCGTCACGTACGTCGGATCGCTGAGGTAGCTGTGGGCACGGTCCGCCGTGAACGTCTGCACCAGGTGCCCCGCCGTGCCCGCGCGCTCCATGGTCTGGCGGAACGCGTGGTCCATCTCCACGAACGCGGTCGGGTCGTCGATGCCGTGCACCGTGAGCACGGGCACGGGAATGCGCCCGTCGGGGTCGGTGTCGGCACCGAACTGCGCCACCGCCTGCGGATCCTCGGCGTACCGGGCGACCGCGGCGTTGAGCGCCGCATCGTCGTCGGAGCCGCGGTACTCCGCGCCGATGTTGCCGAACACGTTGCGTCCGCCGGTGCGCTGCGCGATGTCCTGGAAGTGCCAGGTCGCCCAGTGGAGGTGCCCCGGGATGGATTCCGCCGGGACTTTCAGCGCCGTGGTGAGCGTCCGCAGCTTGCGCTGCTGCTCCGGCGTGCGTTGCGCCGCGGGACGGTCCAGCCCGAGGCAGGCATCGACGCGGCGTCGCAGCTCCGCGGGCGTGAGGGTCGCGTCCGCCGGCAGTCCCATCCACAGCGGGTACGCCTTTTCGGAAGGCAGCGGGTGGTTGTTGCACAGCGCCTGGTACAGCACGCGCAGGTCGAGGCGGAAGTCGTACGCGCGCGTGCCGCCGGCCAGCACGCCGCTGGAGAGCAGCACCGCATCGTAGGGGCGCCGGCCGTGGCCGTCATCGGTGAACATCGAGGCGCCCACCGCGGCGACGGAAGCCCCCCAGGACTGGCCGTGCAGCAGCGTCAGCTGCGGCCTGGCCACGTGCTGCAGGAAGATGCGGCGCAGGCGCTCCGTGTCTTCGGCGGCCGCGCGCACGGCGACGCCGCCCTGGCGGAAGCTGGAGCCGGCCCAGGCGTAGCCGGCCCTGGGCACGATCGCCCAGCGCTTGAGGTCTTCGGCCGTGCGCTCCAGGGTCGGCGCACCCAGCGTCGGGCCGCCGTGCGCATGCAGCACCAGCGTGCCGTTCCACCGCGCCGGCATGGCGATCAGGTAGAACGCGCCGGCGCTGTCGCGCCCCTGCAGGCAGTGCGTGTCCTTCGGCAGTTCCGCGGGGCACGCCGCCGCCTGCGGCGCGACTTCGGGTGATTCGCGCTGGAGCCCGGCACAGCCCCCGAGCAGAAGGGCAGCGAGGAGGAGGGAAAGCAGTCGCATGGTCGTCCTCAATTCCGCAGTCCCAGCTCGAAGCTGCCGCCCGCGTCCGGGATGAAGCCCGACCAGCCCGCCGTGAACAGCAGGAAGCCGGTGCGGCCGCCGGTGGCGCGCACGACGCCGAGCACCGGGTTGTCGAAGGCGAGCGCGGACGCCGCGCTGCCCGCGGTGTACGTGCTGCCGGTCACGGTGGCGCTGCCCGGGGCCCCTGCCGTGGCGAGCGTCGCGTAGGTGCCGTCGGCGGTACCGGGCAGCAGGGTCTGCTGCGGCGAATACAGCCGCATGCCGTAGCTCGTGGCCGACTCGCGCCACAGCACCAGGGGCACGTAGCTGCTGCCCACCTTGCCCGCGACCAGCGAGCCGGCAAGCGTGCCGCCCGTGGTGACGGCGCTGCCCGTGGGCGAGGTGGCGCGCAGGTCGAAGGCGCCGCGCGCCGCGTTCCAGGTGATGTAGCCCTTCGTGGTGCTGGTGCACGCGGGGTCGTAGGTGACGAACTGGCCGCTGGACGGGTCCTGGCAGCTCTGGAAGGTGCCTGCATTGCGCAGCCGCGCGGAGGCCGCGTAGCTGCTCGCGATGCCGCCGCTGCCGTACTGCACGCCGACCACGTTGTAGATGTTGGCGATCGTGTTGAAGACCGCGGGGTTGCTCGCGTTGTCGAAGGTCGTGGCGAAGGCCACCACCGGCAGGAAGCTGCCGCCCGCCGGCGCGGCCACGCCGCCCTGCAGCGCGCCGCCCGTGCCGAAGGCGAACACCGCGCCGTTCTCGCCGCTCGCGTAGGTGCAGTTGCCCAGGGGCAGCAGTGCGCCGGTGCGCTGCGTGCCGGCCGTGCGCTGCAGGCTCGCATCGACGGTGATCGTGTACGTGAGGGCCGCCGGGTCGATGCGCACCGTCAGCTCCTCGCCGTAGGCGTCACCGCCCTTGTAGCTGGTGGCCGTGCCGGGCAGGTTGGCGCACGCGAGCGGGTCGGTCGTCTCCTGCACGCAGCTGTAGTTGAGGGCGGCGTCCAGGCTGCCGCTGCCCTTGTACCTGGGCCACGCCGGCCACTGGCACAGCGGCCGCGTGCGGCCGTAGGTGCCGGCGACCGCGTCCGTCACGACCTGCGTGGAAGGCGCGAGGCCGCGCTCCACCCAGTTCTCCAGCGCCGCGAGCGAATCCCAGAACGGGATGAAGACGCCGGTGCCGTGGCCCATGCCGGGCACGGTGTAGAAGCGCACTCCCTTGTCCGCCGCGTCCTGGCCCACGGTGGTGACGACGCGCCGGTAGTAGGCGATCGTGGAGTTGTTGCTGATCACCTCGTCGGCGAGGCCGTGCAGCAGGATGATGCGGCCGCCGCGCGCGAGGAACGGGCGCAAGTCGGGGTCCAGCGCGTCGGTGATGTTCGAGACGTCGACCACGCGTTGCGTGAAGGCGCCAGGCGCGAGCGGGTCGAAGGTGAGCGTGTCGAAGCTCGCCTGGCGCGTGACGAAGAATTTCGTCCACTGGTCGCCGGTCACGTACTGGTTGGCGTCGGCGGAGGTGGCTGGGTTGGCCGGCACGCGACGCGTGCCGAGGTCGCGCGTCGTGTACGGACCGGCGACCAGCGTACCTTCGAGGATGTTGAGGCCGCCCGCCTTGCGCGTGTCGTGCGCGAGCGCGTAGTCGGTGAACTCCAGCGGCGACTCGATGGTGCGCACGGTGTCGAGCTGCGCGTCGGAGAGGCAGCCGTCGCCCAGGTCGGTGCCGCCCGCGCAGCGCAGCGACGCCAGGATCTGCGTGTTCAGCTGCCGGCAGCTCTCGACGTTGCTGACGATGCCATCGCTGGCCCCGTCGAGGCGGTCGCAGGCGGCGAGCACGGTCCGCTGTACCAGCAGCGTCTTGGCCACGTTCATCCAGCCGGCACCGCCATTGGCGTAGAGGGCGCGGCCGACGGCCACGTTGTGCAGGCGGGTGCCGCTGTAGTTCAGCGCGGGCTCGTTGGCGATCACGCCGTCGTAGTCCGCGGGCCAGCGCTGGATGGCGATGAGCGCGTCGCGCCCGCCGGTGGACGTGCCGAGGAAGTACGACCTGTCCACGCCCTTGCCGTAGCGCAGCGCGACCAGCGCCATGGCGACGTCGCGCGTCTTCTTCAGCGCCTGCCCGCCGTAGTTGGCGAGCGCCTCGTCGTCCGCGGCGAAGGAGCCGTCGGTGATGCTGCCGCTCTGGTGGCCGCTGTCGCTGCCGAAGGTGGCGTAGCCCAGCGCGAGGGGCGCGGGCTTCTCCGGCGGGCCGAAGCGCACCTGCTCCGTGCCGTCGATGAGCACGCCGTTGAAGCCGCCGCCGCCGAACTGGATGGACTTGCCGTTCCAGGTCTCGGGCAGGTTCACCGCGAAGTTGATCAGCGGCGCTGCCGGGTTCACGGGCGCGATCGTCCCGCGCACCTTGCAATAGGCGCCGAGCTGGTTCCCTGGCGCATCCGCGGCGACGAGCGTCGCGCTCGCAACGGTCGCGCCGCCGCTGGGCTGGCCGATGGCCGAAGCCGCGACGTTGCGGCCCGCGAGGTCGGCGCACGCGACCTGCTGCAGCACGGGCGGAGGGGAAGCAGGTGTGTCGTCGCCGGGCGGTGCGGTAGTGGTGCCGCCGCCACCGCCGCCGCAGGCGGAGAGCAGGACGGCGACGAGCGCGAGCGCCGGCAGGCGCGAGGCGGGGGGCATGGCGTGTCTCCTGGAAATGCTGTGCCAGCGGTTCTGCGACCGCAGGGCGCGAACGATAGGGACGCGACTGCATAAGGTCAAATACAATGAACACGCGTTTTCCAGACGAAAAACATATGCGGTCGCGATGGACCTGAAGCACCTGCGCTACTTCGTGGCCGTCGCCGAGACCGGTCACATCACCCGCGCGGCCCAGCGCCTGGGCATGCAGCAGCCGCCGCTGAGCCAGCAGATCCGCGCGCTCGAGGAAAGCCTCGGCACCACCCTCTTCCACCGGCATCCCAAGGGCGTGACGCTCACCGACAGCGGGCAGTTGCTGCTGGAAGACAGCCGCCGCCTGCTGAACGAGGCCGAGGCCGTGCGCGAGCGCATGCGCGCGGTCGCTTCGGGCCATGCCGGCGTGCTGGCGGTGGGCTTCACCAGTTCGGCGGCATCGCACGCGTTCACGCCGCAGGTGCTGCGCGCCTGCCGCCAGGAATACCCGGACATCGCGCTGCAGATCCGCGAGGACCACGCCGCCGGCCTGACCGAGGCGGTGGCGGGCGGCCGCCTGCACTGCGGCTTCCTGCGCGTGCCCGTCGATCGCCCGCCGGGCCTGCGCTTCGAGACGCTGCTGCGCGAGCCGGTGCTGGTGGCGCTGCCCGTGGGGCACGCGCTGCTCGCGCGCAAGGGCCGCGCGCTCTCGCTCGCGCAGCTGAAGGGCGAGCGCTTCATCCTCGTGCGGCAGACGGGCGCGCCCGGCCTCTATGCGCAGCTGCTCGCGCTGTGCGAGGAACAGGGCTTCACGCCCGCGGTGGCGCACGAAGTCTCGCGCATGATGACCGCGCTCAACCTGGTCGCCGCCGGCGAAGGCATCACGGTGGTGCCGGCGTCGATGCGTGGCGCGCACCCGGATGCGATCGAGTACCGCCCGCTGTCCGGCGCGCGCAGCCTCGACGCGCCGCTGACCCTGGTCTACCGCGAGGCCGGACTGCGCGGCCCGCTGCAATCCTTCGTGCGCCTGGTGCGCGAGGCCGCGCCGCGCGGGAGCGCGCGCTGATGCGCAGGCGGCAGTTGCTCGCGGCGGCGGCGTGCGCGCCGGCTCTCGGCGCGCGCGCTGCCGACGTCACGCGCATCGTGGTGGCGTATCCGCCCGGCGGCGTCAGCGACCAGGTCGCGCGCCTGCTCGCGGAGCGGCTCGCGCCGCTGGTGGGCCACGCGGTGGTCGTGGAGAACCGCCCGGGCGCGGGCGGCGGCCTCGCACTCGCGCAGCTCGCGCTGGCGCGCCCGGACGGGCGCACGCTGGGCTTTGCCGCCATCAGCCCGCTCGCGCTGTCGCCGCACTTCGGCACGCCGGCGCCGCGCGTGGTGCCGGTGAGCGGCGTGATGCACACGCCCTTGCTGCTCGTGGGCACCCCCGGGCTGGCCGCGCGCAGCTTCGAGGACATGGTGAAGATCGCGCGCGGCGACGGCGAGGCGCTGCGCTGGGCCACCTCCGGCGTGGCCACCATCGGGCACCTCGCGCTGGAGCAGGTGCGGCGGCAGCTGCAGCTGTCGCTGGTGCACATCCCGTACACGGGCGGCGGCCCGCAACTGCAGGACGCGCTCGCGGGCCGCTTCGAGCTGCTCTCGACGAACCTCGCGCCGCTGCAGCTCGATTACGTGCGCACGGGCCGGCTCACCCCGCTGGCGCTCGGTGCGCCGCAGCGCTCGCGGCTGCTGCCGGCGCTGCCCACGTTCGCCGAGCTGGGCTGCCCCGATGCGAACCTGAGTTCGCTGTTCGGGCTGTTCGCGCCGGAAGGCACGCCGCGGGATGCGGTGGAGCGGGTCAATGCGGCCTGCGGACGCGTGCTCGCGCAACCGGAGTTCCTGAAGGTGCTCGCGGGAGCGGGCAACATGGCGGCCGCCGGCAGCGCGGACGCGTTCGCGCGTGCGATCGCGCGCGCGTCCGCGATCAATGCGCGACTGGTGGCGACGCTGCGTCGGTAGGCGCCGTTCGGTGGGGTTCGCCGTCGCTCACCGTCCGCGGCTGCGCCGCGCCACCCTCCCAGGACGCGACGTTCACGCCCGCAGCAGCGCCGCGTGATGCGCCAGGTGGTCCGCCACGAAGCTCTGGATGAAGAAGTAGCCGTGGTCGTAGCCGGGATGGCGGCGCAGCTCCAGCGGCTGCCCGGCCGCGGCGCACGCTTGTTCCAGGCGCTCGGGCTTCAGCTGCGTGGCGAGGAACTGGTCGTCCAGGCCCTGGTCGACCAGCAGCGGCGGCACGCGCGCGCCCTGCTCGATGAGCCGCACGGCGTCGTGCCGCGCCCAGGCCGCCTGGTCCTCGCCCAGGTAGCCGCGGAACGCTTTCTGTCCCCACGGAACTTCGCCCGGCGCGGAAATCGGGGCGAAGGCCGACACGCTGCGGAAGCGGTCCGGATGCCGCAGCGCGAGCGTCAGCGCGCCGTGACCGCCCATGGAGTGGCCGAGGATGCCGGCGCGGTCCTGCCGCACGGGGAAGTGGCGCGCGAGCACCTGCGGCAGCTCCTGCAGCAGCCAGCTTTCCATGCGCCAGTGCGCCGCGTACGGTGACCGCGTGGCGTCGAGGTAGAAGCCGGCGCCGCTGCCGAAATCCCAGTCCGCGTCGGCTTCGGCGATGCCGGTGCCGCGCGGGCTGGTGTCGGGCGTGACGAGCACGAGGCCGTGCGCGGCCGCGTGCTGCTGCGCGCCGGCCTTGATGGCGAAGGTCTGCTCGTTGCACGTGAGCCCCGCCAGGCAATACAGCACGGGCACCGTCCCGTTCGCCGCCTGGGGCGGCACGTACACGCCGAAGCGCATCGGCAGCCCGACGACGGCGGATGCATGTTCGTAGAAGCCCTGCACGCCGTCGTGGCAGCGGTGCTCTTCCAGCCTGGTGATGCCGTCCGTCATGGTTGCGTGTTCCTTGCGATGCGGGAACACGGAGCTTCGCAGCTTTCGCGCGCGCGCGGTGCGCGCCGCGCCCGTCAGGGCTGCTTCCTGCTCGCCGTGAAGGTGATCGCCTGGCCGAAGCTCGCGTTGACCACCGCGGCATCGAGTTGCTGCAGGTCGTGGCTGTAGAGGGCCGCGCCCCGGAACACCGCGCCGGGGAAGACGCAGGGCGAGCCCGCGAACTGGATCGTGAGGTCGAAGGCGTCGTCGTTGCGCGGCACCACCTGGCCCGTGATCGTGCAGCCGTTCAGCACGGTGCTCAGCTTGCCGTCCGCGGTGACGTCGAAAGTCGTCTGGCGCAGGCCGAGCGAGAAAGTCACTTCGCCCGGATACGAACCGGCGAGGTCGGCGAGGCGCGCATCCGGGTCGAAGGGCTTGACGTAGGTGAGGCTGAAAGGCGCCGCGTTGATCTTGCCGCTCACGGTCTGGTGCCCGCCCAGCTTGCCCGTGATGCGTGCCGTGGCCGGCGCCTGCGGCGGGTAGGCGAAGCGGAAGTCGATGCCGTCCGTGGACGTGAACGTGGCGCCGCGGAACTCCCCCGTCCCCCGGACGAGGCCGCCGGGCGAGGACGCGGACGGCGCGTACTTCAGGTAGTAGGTGCCGTCGCCGAGGACGATGGCGCTGGCGGCGCGGTTGCCGTCCACGGTGCCCTGCCAGAGGCCGGTGTACGGGTCGCCGCCTCCACAGGAGGCCACGGAGAGCGCCGCGAGGATCGCGGCGACGGCGGACGCGGCGCGCCGCGTTCCTTGCTGGACCTGGTTCATGTCTGCACACCCCAACGAAACGAAGATGTGCAGTGTTTTGCAAGCTGTAAGCTCAGCCGTCAACGCCGGACGGTCTCCAGCCGCCGCGGCCGTGCAGGATTTGGCAATCGCGGGGGTTAACCACTAGGCTTTTCGGACCGTTCATCGGACGAGCATGTCGTAGAGGGCGAGCGCCAGCGCCGCCGCGAGCAGCACCACGACGAGCGCGCGCAGCCCGCGGCGGCGCTTCACGCCCGACTCGAGTTCGGCGAACTGGCTGATGAAGCGCCGGCTCCTGCGCACGCGCGGAGGGGCTTTGCCCTGCTCCATCGGGGATCCTCCCTGGGAAGGCGCATTCTGCGGCCGCGGGCCGCCCGCGCACCGCGCCGAAACACTCCGTTGTCCGTGTTTCAAGCGCCCCCGGCGCCGTCCCAGTCCGGTCGCAGGACGAAGCGCACGGACAGCGTCTCGCCCGGCGCGAGCTCCGCGCCGCCGAGCGCATCGCGCCCGTGCCGCGGCAGGAGGTTGAGCCAGTCGGTGCACTGGCCGACCGGTTCCGCGCAGAAGTGGTCCTGCCCGCGCGGGCAGTAGAGGACGAAATGGTCCAGCGGCGGCTCCGCTTCCATCACGAGGCAGCGCCGCGGTCCGTGCGCGTCCGCGGGCCAGTCGATGCGGGCCGAGCGCTCCCAGCCGGTGAAGTTGTTGTCCAGGTCCAGCCGGGACAGTTCGACGCCTTCGCGCAGGGCAGGCACGGGGCCGCCGGTGTCGAGGCGCGTCGGCATCACTTCCGCGTCCGCCTGCCACATCGCAGCCGCGGGACTGCGCAGCCGCGTGCCGGGGTGGTGCGGGAAGTAAGGATGGTGGCCGATGCCGAGCGGCATCACGGCGGTGTCCTCGTTGCGCACCGTCATCGTCACCTGCAGGGCGCGCTCGTGCAGCGTGAAGTGCTGGCGCGCGGAGAAGGACCAGGGCCACGCCGCGTCGGCGGGCACGCGCAAGGCGAGCACGGCCTCCGCCGGCGCCGCCGACGCCAGCTCCCACGGCAGGAGCCAGCCGATGCCGTGCAAGGGATGCCCCGCGGTGTCGCCCGGATGGTTGCGCGGCATGCGGATCTCGCGCCCGCCGAAGGACGCGCGGCCGTCGCGGATGCGATTGCAGAAGGGCACGAGCGGGAAGCTCGCCATTTCCAGCGGGTTGGCCGCGGCCAGGCCGCTCGCGCTGGCGGGTCGCAGCCAGTGCAGCTCGCGCAGCCGCGACCCTTCGCGCCACTGGCGCGTGAAGGCGGCGATGGAGCCGCCCGCGTCCGGCGCCAGCACCAGCCGCAGTTCGCCCGCCGCCAGCACCAGCAGCCTGGGCCGCACGACCGCCGGCGATGCTCCGTCCTGAACGTCTTCCATGAAGTCCCTCCGCGGCAACGATGGGCGCGCTGCGCGCCCCGGGAGCATTCTCGCGCCGCGCGCCTTCAGGCCGGAACGGCCATCGTCTCCCACGACTGCAGCAGGTCGACCTGCTTGCGCAACCAGCTGGTCGGGATGGACTCGGTGCCCCACACGCTCGCGCGGCCTGCGTATTCGCCCATGAGCCAGAACTGCCGCACGGCGATGAAGGGCGGGATGGCCTCCAGGTCGGCTTCGGGAACCGCCCGCGCCGCACGGTAGCCCGCGAGGTAGCGGCGCCAGCGCTCCAGCGCGTCGGCGTCCAGCGTGCCGCCGGGCTTGCGCGGCAGCATGGCCCAGAGGTACACGGACAGTTCGTACGCCAGGTAGCCCGGCCCCGCCTCGTCGAAGTCGAAGAAGGAAGCGACGCGCCCGCCAGGGCCGTCGCGCATGAAGTTGTTGCTGCCGTGGCAATCGCCGTGGCAGTGCACGCGCGAGAGGCCGGGCATCGCGCCCACGCGGTCGGCGAGCCGCTGCGCGACGTGTCGAATGCGGTGCGCAAGGCATCGGTCATCGTCGGCGCGGCCCACAGCGTGCGCAAGGGGCGCAGCAGCAGGTGATCGCGTTCGAGCACATAACGGCTCGCGGGGCCTTCGTAGCTGTCGCCCGCCGCATGCAGCCGCGCGAGGTCGCGACCCGTGATCTCCACGTCGGCGGCGACCTCCCCGGGCGGTTCGCCTTCGAGGTGCTCGAAGAGCATCAGCAGCCGCGTGCCTTCGGGCAGCTGCAAGGGCACCGCCACGGCGCCGTCCCGCGCGGGCAGGCAGGCGGCCACGGAGACCTCCGCGCGCTGCAGGTGCGCGAGCAAGGCGGCCTCGTACTCCGCGTTGGGTGCGCCGCGTGGCCGCTCCGCGTGCAGCCGCGCCACGGCACGGCGGCCGTCCGCGAACGTGAGGCCGTAGACGTGGTTGAAGCCGCGGCGGTACAGCACGCTGCGCGTGACGGGGCCGAACGCATACGCATCGGCCACGACTTCGGCGATGGACTCTCCCGCGGGCGTGCTCTGGGCGATCTTCATGGCCGGCATTGTGGAAGGGAAGGCTGAAGGAAGGCCAAAGAAGACTGGGCTCCTCCGTGGCCCCAGCCGCGGAGTGCCGGTGCCGCACGGTGGGGTTCGCTCGCGCTCACCTTCCCGGCGGGGCCGCCGGCCACCCTACAACCTCTCACTCCCGCGTCATGGAGCGCACCAGTTCGCGCTGCGGCAAGTACGCGCCATTCGCCCGCAAGGTCTCCACCAGCGCCCGCGTATCGAGGTCGTTCGCCGGCTGCCCCGTCGCGATCGCCTGCGCCGCGGCCGTGCCGACCGCCTGCCCCATCATGTACGCCGCCGACTGCGCACGGATCGACCCGTGCACCTTCGTCTCGCTCGAATGGCAGCGCCCCGCCACCCACAGGTTCTCCGAACCGCGCGGCACGAGGATGCTGTACGGGATGCCCACGCTTTCCCCGCGGCCCAGGTTGTCCTTGCCGTGGAAGTCCTTCAGGAAGCGCTCGTATTCCTTCTTGCTCGTATCGCTCGGGTGGACGTCGGTCGGCCGGTTGTAGACGGCGACCTGGTCGGGAAACTGGCGCCGCGCCAGGAAGTCGTCGATTCCCAGCTCGAACTCGCCGACGATCCGCCGCGAATCGCGCACGCCCATCACCGGCGCCGTCGTGAGCAGTTCCACCTGCTCGCAGCCCGGCACGTACTTGCGGTAGAACTCGGTGTACTCCACCGCCAGCTTGCGGCCGAACACCATGCCGTCCGACAGGCTGCGCACCGACAGCGGGTTGAGGTTGAACACGTGGCCCGCGTTCAGCGTCGCGCCCTGCGGCCCGACGCGGTTCATGCCGGGGAAGAAGCGGTCTTCCTGCGTGAAGAAGCCGTCGTCGATGGCCTTCGGCACCCACTCGCTGCGCACGCGGGCCTTGATCGCGTCGATGCCGTTGCCGGCGTAGGCGGGATCGTTCCAGTTCATGCCGGCGAGCAGCGAACAGAGCGTGCTGGGCGCGACGGTCTCGGTGTCGCGCAGCACCACCTTGCATTCGGCGCCCGTCAACGCCGCCAGCGCCGCATCGCCGGTCGCGTCGATGAACGCCTTCGCCGGCACGTAGCGCAGGCCTTCCACGTTGCTCACGACCACGCCATTGACGCGGCGGCCGTGCATGTCCGCTTCCACCACGCGGGTGAAGAAGCGCACCTCCACGCCAGCCTGCACGGTGAACTCGTCGAGGATGCGCTTCAGGTGCTCCGGGTTGAACGGCACCCAGCGATTGAGCTGCCGGTCCAGGTAGTCGGGCGTGACCTGCGGGCCGAAGGCCTTCCGCTCCCACATGGTGGCCAGCAGCTCCTTCATGAAGCCGCCGACCAGCATGCGTTCGCCGTCGGACACCGGGCCGAACGAGGCCACGAGGCCGCTCGTTCCCATGCCACCGAGGCAGCCCGTGGCTTCCGCCAGCAGGACCTTCAGGCCGAGGCGGGCCGCGCACACGGCAGCGGCCGTCCCGGCGGGGCCGCCGCCGGCCACGACGAGGTCGTAAGGTGCATCCGAAGGGATGCTGCGGGAGAACTGGTAGGTCGAACTCACGGCCACGCCCTCACTTCTGCGCCGCGAGCGGCTTCACCAGCACCGCGAAGCGCTTCATCTCGCTCTGGATGAACGCGGCGAACTCCGCCGGGCCTTGCGGCGCGACCTCGATGCCCATGGCGGCCAGTGCCTTGCCGATGTCCGGCGCCTTCAGCACGGCCAGGATGTCCTCGCCCACCTGCTGCGTGACGTCGCGCGGCATGCCCGCGGGGCCGCAGAAGCCGGCCCAGTTCACCGCCTCGAAGCCGGGCAGCGTCTCCGCGATCGCGGGCCACTGCGGGTACAGCGGGCTGCGCTGCGCGCTGGTGACGCCCAGCACCTTCATCTGCCCCGCCTTGATGAACTGCTCGGCGGAGCTGACGACCGAGAAGCCCATGGGCAGCACGCCGCCCACGATGTCCGTGTACATCTTGGCCGCGCCGTTGTACGGCACGTGCTGCAGCTCGATGCCGGCCATGTGGTTCAGCATCTCGCCGGCCACGTGCGCCGAGGTGCCGATGCCGTTGGAGCCGAAGGAGATGCTGTTCGCCGGCTTGCCCTTCGCCAGCGCGATGAGTTCCTTGATGTCGTTCGCCGGGAAGTTGGCCGCGGCCACCAGCGCCACCGTGTAGTAGCCGACGCGCGCGAGCGGCTGCAGGTCCTTCACCTCGTAAGGCAGGTCCTTGCGCTGCACCGCGTTGATGCTCAGCGAGCTCCCCAGCAGGCCGATGGTGTAGCCGTCCGCCGGCGCGCGCACCACGGCCTGCGTGCCGATCACGACGCCGCCGCCCGGCTTGTTCTCCAGCACGACGGGCTGCTTCCAGTGCGCCTCGAGGCGGTCGCCGAGCATGCGCGCGAGCCGGTCGGCCGCGCCGCCGGGGGGCTGCGGCAGCACGAGCTTCACGGGCCGGGTGGGGAACTTCTGGCCCTGCGCGAAGGCGGGGAGGGCGGCGCCGGCGAGCGCGGCGAGCAGCAGGTGGCGCCGCGTGCGGTCGTGGGGAAGGTTATGCATGCTTGTCTCCTGTTTCCCGCATGGTCCCGGCGGCGGAGCGCTGCGTCAAATGAAAAGAGTTGGGCAGCACTTAACCATCGGTTATGTTCCCGCCATGACCATGAACCTGCGCCAGATGGAAGTGTTCCGTGCCGTGATGCTCACAGGCGGCGTGGGCGGGGCCGCGGAGCTGCTGCACGTGTCGCAGCCGGCGGTGAGCAAGGTGCTGGCGCAGGCACAGCGGCAGCTGGGGTTCGCGCTCTTCGAACGCGTGAAGGGCCGCCTGGTGCCCACGCCCGAAGGCCAGGCGCTGCACGCCGAGGTGGAGGCGCTGTGGCGCGGCGTGGAGCGGGTGCGCGATGCGGCGCGCACGCTCTCGTCGCCGCGCAGCGGCACCTTGCGCGTGGCCGTCTCCGCCAGCCTCGCGCCCTTCCTCGTGCCGCGCGCCCTGGCGCTGCTGGCCGAGCGCTTCCCCGGGCTGCAGGCGCGCATGGAGATCCTCATCGCGCCCATCCTGGTCGACGCGCTGCTCGAGCAGTCCGCCGACGTCGCGGTCGCGCTGCTGCCCAACGAGCATCCCAACCTCGTGCGCGTGCGCGGCTACCACTGCGGCTTCGCGTGCGTGGCGCCGCCCGGGCACCGGCTGGCGAAGAAGCGCACCGTCACGACCGCGGACCTCGTGGGCGAGCGCGTCATCGGCTCGCCACCGGACACGCCGTACGGCCAGGCGCTGCTGCGCGCGTACGGCAAGGAAGCGGGGACCCTGGAAGTCAACTTCCACGTGCGCTCCGCCACCAGCGCGTGCTGGCAGGCGCAGGCGGGCGTGGGCGTCGCGGTGGTCGATCGTGCCGCGGTTGCGGGACCGACCTTCACGCACCTCGCCGTCCGCCCGTTCCAGACGCGCGAGCGCCTGCCGGTGGCCGTGCTGCGCAACCGCTACCGCCCGCCGTCGCTGGTGCAGGAAGCGTTCTGCGATGCGTTCGATGCGGTATGGAAGGAAGAGATGCGCGACTGAGCCGCGGGCCGGGAAGCTGGGGTATGGTGCGGGCAGGAGGCTCCCCATGCAGCAACGTGCTCCGCTTTCCCGCCGCAAGTTCCTGGTCGCCACGGCCGCGACGGGCATCGCCGCCGCAGGCCATGCCCAGGGCAACGCCCCCCTCCGCCTCGTGTCCGGCTACGCGCCCGGCGGCTCGACCGATCGGGTCGCGCGCCTCGTCGCCGAGAAGCTGGAAGGCAAGCTGGGCCGGACCGTCATCGTGGAGAACAAGCCCGGTGCCGGCGGCCGGCTCGCGGCGCAGCAGCTGAAGACCACACCCGCCGACCAGGCTGTGCTGATGATCGCCAATCCTGCCGTGATGGTGGTCGCCCCGCTCGTGTTCAAGGACAACGGCTACGACGCCGGGCGCGACTACACGATGGTCTCGCACGTCAACAACTACGACTTCGCGATCAGCGTATCGACTGCGGTGCCGGTGAAGGAACTGTCGCACCTCGTCGCGTGGCTGCGCGCGAATCCCGAAAAGGCCAACCTCGGCGTCCCCGCCACCGGCAGCCTGCCGCACTTCTTCGCGCTGATGCTGGGCGAGCGCGCGAACGTCAAGGCTCAAGTCGTCGGCTACAAGGGCTCGGGCCCGCTCACGACCGACCTGATCGGCGGGCAGATCCCGGTCTCGATCGACACCTTCGAAACCGTGCTGCCCCAGCACGAAGGCGGCAAGTTGCGCATCCTCGCCGTGTCCGGCGCGAAGCGCTCACCCTTCGCGCCGGACATCCCCACCTTCCGCGAAGCGGGCGTGGACATCGTCGCCACCGGGTGGAATGCGTTCTTCGCACCGTCGTCCATGCCTGCCACCGAGGTGGACCGCCTGGCACGCGCGATCAAGGAAGTGATGGACGACCCCGACACGCAGCGCAAGTTCAACGCCGCGAGGCTCACGCCCGTGAGCGCCACGCGCGCGCAGAGCCAGGCGATGCTGCGCGCCTACAAGGAGCAATGGGGCCCGGTGGTGAAGAAGTCGGGCTACCAGCCCTGAGCGCGACCTCGTCGCTCGCCATCTTCGCCGAACGGCGCCGGCGCACGAGCGCACAACGGTGGGGTTCGCTTCCGCTCACCTTCCGCGGCTGTCGCCGCGCCACCCTACAAGACATCCGCCACTTCGCACTGCGTCGCGCGCACGAACGCCTCCAGCGTCCACCCCGCCCCGAGCAGCAGCATGCGCGTGTCCAGGTCCTCGAAGGCCGATGGTCCGCAGGAGCCCAGGAGGTGCAGCCGCTTGTCCCGCACCTGCACGAACGCCAGTTCGTGCGACCGCGCCAGCGCCAGCCACAAGCGGTGTGCCCCCGGCGACTGGCGCGGGCCGCTCACGAGGCACATGCCCGCGGCCAGCGCCCACCCGTAGACGGCGCTCGCCACGCCGCGGCGGTGGTACGCCTCGGCATAGCGCGAGTGCGGGCTGCGCACGAAGCAGCCGGCGCGCCGGTCCACCTCGAAGACGCGGTTGAAGACGGTGCAGCCCGCGAGCCTGCCGGCCGCGGTGTCCTCCACGTACACGTGGAACTCGCCGTCGGCCTCGCGGTACCGCAGCACCAGGTCGGGCAAATGGGTCGCGATCGAGGGCAGGCCGTGCAACGCGTCCGCCGGCCGCTGCATGCGCGCATGCAGCACGGCCAGTTCGGCCTCCAGGTCGCGGTGCGAGAGGTTGACGTCAATCCGCATGGCCGCTCCAGAACCCGCTGAGAAGCCGCGCGGGGCGCTCGCGCGCGCGCACGCGCGCGCTGCTTTCCCACGCCTCGCGTTGCACGCACAGCCCCGCGAACACGCCGTAGCCGTCGCCGGCGCGGATCGTGCCCGCCGCCTCCAGCCCCTCGCCCGCGCGGATCGCGCCGCCCGCGGCGAGTTCGCCGCCGCACTTCACGCCCCAGCCCGCGTCGAGGTGCATGCCGCACGCGAGGTCGCCGTCGCAGATCAGCCCCTGCCACGTGCGCAGCGATCCCGTCACTTCCAGCGCGCCGCGCACGCTGAGGGCCTTGGCCGTGCAGTCGCCGGCGACGGACAGGTCGCCCTTCACCAGCGCGGGGCCGCCGGCCACCAGCGCACCCGCGCACTGCAGGCTGCCCGCCACCTTGACTTCGCCGGCGCGCAACCGGCCGCCGACGACGGCGTGCCAGCCGGAGACGAGCGTGCCGGCCGCGCGCAGGGGGCCGCCGCAGTTCAGTCCGCCGTCCGCACGCACGTCGTCGCCGGCCACGAGCTCGCCGCCGGTGCGCACCACGCCTCCGCAACGCACGGCGCCGCCGGCGCGCAGCACCGAACCCACGTCGATGCTGCCGCGCACCTCGATGCTGCCGGCGTGGACGATCGCGTCGCAGGCGAGGTGGTCCAGGCGCAGGACCGTGTTGCTGGGGCCCACCTTCTCGAGCAGCCAGCACGCGTCCTCGACGCGCCCGTCGCGCACGAGGTCGTCGAGGACCTGCTGGTAGTCGCTTCCGTCACGGTGGTGCCGCAGGTACCACCGGAACCCGTCGGTGCAGGGGTTCTTCGAACGGACGAAATCCTTCGTGAAATCCATGGCAGTGCGCGCGCCGGCGAGCGGCGCGCCGAATCGATCGCGCGGATGCGGGCCCGGCGGTCGAAGTTGCGCTTCAGGCGAAGGGGAGGACCGCCGGGCTCAGGGATGTGCGGGGACACGAGCCATGGCGGGCGGGAGTATAGGCAACCGCGTCGGGCAGGCGAAACGGCCGCGCCATTCTGGCAAGGATCGTCGGGTCATCCATGAGCCAGCGCGGTGCGTGGCCTACACTACGCGCGTGATTCCATCCCTCCGCCACGCACCCGTGCTGCCGCCGATCGCGGCCGGCATGCTGCTGCCTGCGGACCATCGAGGCACGCCAGCAGATTCCTGAGCCCGGCGGTCCCTCCTTCCTTCCCCATTCAGCGCTGACCATCGACCGCCGGGCAACCGCCCCGCGCATCTGCGGGCCCCTGCGGCCCGCCAACGATGGAGTGCCCGGATGCAAGGACTGCACCTCACCGCCGACCTGTTCGATTGCCGCTGCCCGCCCGCCCTGCTCACCAGCGCGGCCTGGCTGGCCGACCTCTGCCGCCATGCCACGCGCGAAGCGGGCCTTACCGTCGTCGGCGAGCACTGGCACAAGTTCCCCTCGTACCAGGGCGAGCCCGGCGGCGTCACCGGCATGCTGCTGCTGGCCGAATCGCACCTCGCCGTGCACACCTGGCCGGAGCGCGCCGGCGTGACGCTCGACGTCTACGTGTGCAACTTCAGCGAGGACAACTCGCCCCGCGCGGAAGCGGTGATGTCGGCGCTGCTCGCGGCCTTCGCGCCGGTGCGCGCGCAGCGCGAGCGCATCGACCGCGCCGCGGGCGACACGCCGCGCGACGCCGAGGCGCTCGTGCTCGAACCCCTGGACGCCGGCAGCGTGTACGGCTTCCGCTTCGACCGCCGGCTGCTTTCGCGGCACACGCGCTTCCAGCACCTGGAGCTGTTCGAGTCGCCGCAGCTCGGTCGCACCTTGCGCCTCGACGGCCGCTTCATGACCTCGGAAGCCGACGAATTCTTCTACCACGAGGCGCTCGTCCACCCCGCGGCCATCGCGCATCCCGCGCCCGCGAAGGTCCTGATCCTCGGTGGCGGCGACGGCGGTGCCGCGGAGGAGGTGCTGAAGCACCCCGCGGTGGAACAGGTGACGCTGGTGGACATCGACGCGGAAGTGGTGGCGGTCGCGCGCGAGCACCTGGCGTCCATCCACCGCGGCGCGCTCGACGACCCGCGCGTGCGCGTGCTGTGCGAGGACGGTGCCGCGTTCGTGCGCGGCACGCACGAACGCTACGACCTGGTGCTGCTGGACCTCACCGATCCCGAGACGCCCGCGGGCCCGCTCTACACGGAACGCTTCCTGCGGCAACTGCGTTCGCTGCTGCGGCATGGCGGGATGGTCGTGCTGCACCTCGGCGCGCCGTTCCACGAGCAGGAGCAGGTGCGCGGCCTCGCCGCGACGCTGCGCAGCGTCTTCGCGAACGTGGACGCCTTCGGCCTGCACGTGCCGCTGTACGGGGCGTACTGGGGGTTCGCCATCGCCTCGCAGCACGCCCGGCCGGCGCAACTGGATGCGGCCGCCGTCGGCGCCCGGCTCGACGCCCGGGGCATCGCCGACCTGCGTTTCTACAATGCGCAGGTGCACGGCGCCCTGTTCGCCTTGCCCACCTACTTCGCCGAACTCGTCCGCGAGCCGGCGTTTCCACCCACGCATCCGCTCCTGCAACCCGCATGAAATACAAGACCAGCACCGAGTTCCTGGCCCAGGTGGCCGCCCGCAACCCCGGGCAGCCCGAGTATGTCCAGGCCGTGACCGAGGTGATCGACAGCCTCTGGCCGTTCATCTCGGAACATCCGCGCTATGCGGAGCACGGCCTGCTCGACCGCCTCGTCGAAGCCGAGCGGATCATCCAGTTCCGCGTGTGCTGGGTCGACGACCAGGGGCAGGTGCAGGTCAACCGCGGCTACCGCGTGCAGCACAGTTCGGCCATCGGGCCGTACAAGGGCGGCATGCGCTTCCACCCCTCGGTGAGCCCCTCGATCCTGAAGTTCCTCGCCTTCGAGCAGACCCTCAAGAACGCGCTCACCACGCTGCCCATGGGCGGCGGCAAGGGCGGCTCGGACTTCGATCCGAAGGGGCGCAGCCCCGGCGAAGTGATGCGCTTCTGCCAGGCGTTCATGACGGAGCTGTTCCGCCACATCGGCGGCGACACCGACGTGCCCGCGGGTGACATCGGCGTGGGCGCGCGCGAGGTCGGCTACATGGCCGGCATGATGAAGAAGCTGAGCAACCGCGCCGACTGCGTGTTCACCGGCAAGGGCCTGTCGTTCGGCGGCTCGCTGATGCGCCCCGAAGCCACCGGCTACGGCACCGTGTACTTCGCGCAGGAGATGCTGCGCCGCGCCGGCAAGTCGCTCGAAGGCATGCGCGTGACGGTCTCCGGCTCCGGCAACGTGGCGCAGTACGCCGTGGAAAAGGCGATGGCGCTCGGCGCGAAGGTGGTGAGCGTCTCCGACTCCAGCGGCACGGTGCACGACGCGCAGGGCTTCACCCCCGCCAAGCTCGCGGAACTGATGGAGGTGAAGAACCACCTGTACGGGCGCGTGAGCGACTACGCGCAGCGCACGGGGGCGGAGTTCCTGCCCGGACGCAACCCCTGGAAGATCCCGGCCGACGTCGCCCTGCCCTGCGCCACGCAGAACGAGCTGGACGAGCAGGACGCGCGCACGCTGGTCGCCAACGGCGTGCAATGCGTGGCCGAAGGCGCCAACATGCCCGCGACGCTGGCGGCCGTGCACGTCCTCGAGGAAGCGCGCGTGCTGTACGCGCCGGGCAAGGCGAGCAACGCCGGCGGCGTGGCCACCTCCGGCCTGGAGATGAGCCAGAACGCGATGCGCCTTTCCTGGCCGCGCGAGGAAGTGGACGCGCGCCTGCTCACCATCATGCAGGGCATCCACGCGGCGTGCGTGCAGCATGGCGCGCGCCCCGACGGCACCGTCAGCTACGTGCGGGGCGCCAACATCGCGGGCTTCGTCAAGGTGGCCGACGCGATGATCGCGCAAGGCATCATCTAGTCGCCTCGTCCGGGCCCTTCGCCGGCAACGGCGCGAGCACCGCCACGATGCGGGCGGCGTGCACGCGCCCGAACGAACGCCAGGTAGCCGTCTCGCCCGTGCTGCGTCCCAGCAGCGCGGAGCCGAGCGGCGACAGCACCGAGACGCGGCCGCGGGCCGGGTCCGCATCGGGCGGAAGCACCAGCGTGATCCGGCAGAACTGCTCCTGCGGGCCGGCGACGAGGAAGACCTGTGCGTCCAGCGTCACGAGCCCCGGTGCCACCGCGCCCGCGGGCGCGAGGCGGCTCTCGTCGAGGGCACGCCGGATGTCCTCCTTGCCGGCGTGCGCCGTGCCCTCTTCCGCGAGCAGGCGCGTCAGGTGGGCGAGGTCGTGGGGGGTGAGGGTGCGCGCGGGCGCGCGCGGTGCCAGGGTCTGCATGAACACACTCCAGTTGCGGATCGGCGCCGGCGCGACGGGCGCGCGCAGGCGGAGCGGGTGGGCGCTTGGAGTGCCCGGCGATTCGTTGCGCGTTCGGACGTGGGGATCGCCGGGCTCAGGAAAGTGCTGCGGTTCGTTTCGGCACGCACGCAGTCTAGGCTGTGCCTGCGCGTGCGCCAAGCGTCGCGCCAATGCCCCTGCATCGCCTGCCAGAATGCGCCGCGCCACGGTCACGCGCATTTCCTATACTCGGGCCATGGCACGCCACCCGTCCATGCATCCGATCGCACCCGACTGCGCACGCGCGCAGGCGTGGTTGCAGCGCACGCCTGCACATTCCTGAGCCCGGCGGTCGCCTCCTTCTCTCCAGGCGCCAAACCTCGAACCGCCGGGCCGACGCCCGGCGCCGTTCCCGCCAGGAAGGACAGGACATGAACGACCCCTCCCGCGCACCGCTGCCCCGGCTCCGCCGCGTGCTGGTGCTGCACGACCTGCATCCCGATGCCGACAACGCCGCATGGCGCGGCGCCCTCGTCGTGCGGCCGCACGACGGCTGGATGCGCCTGCTGCACGTGAGCAGGCTGCGCGATCCCGGAAGCGCGCGCGAGCGGCTGGCACCGCTCGCATGGCGCGTGCAGGAGCACCTGCAGCTCGGCGTGCTCACGCACGCCTTCCGCGGCTCGCTCTCCGGCGAGCTGAAGCGCGCAGCCGAGGATGCCGACCTCGTGGTGATGCGCGCTGCCTCGGGCTTCGATGCGGCCACCGGGCTGCACCCGCTGCGCGTCGCGCAACTCGCCAACCGGCCGACGCTCGTCGTGCGCACGCCGGCCACCGTGCCGTACCGCCGCATCCTCGTGGGCGCGCTGCACGAAAGCGACGACGGCCGCGCGCTCGCCACCGCTTCCGCCATGACCGACGGCCGCGAAGCGCCCGCCACGGCGCTGCTGCAGTCCGCGGCGGCACTGCTGGAGCGCGAGCGCACGCTGCTGCCCGACGTGGTCGCGGTGCCCTGCGCGCGCCAGCCCTCGCTGGCCCGCCGCTTCCTCGCGCTCACGCGCGCCGACACGCTGCTGCTGCCATCGCCGTTGCCGGGGCCCGACGAGGTCACCGCGGGCCTCGCCGGCGGTGCGCTCGCGCCCGGGCTGCTGCTGTCGCAGCGTGACTTGCCGCTCGCAGGGGAGAACGCATGACGGCCAGCGGCGACTGCGGCCTGCCGCCGCGGCACATCCTGGTGGCGACGGACCTCGGGCTGGCGGCACGCAACGCCACGTGGCGCGCCGCGCAGCTCGCGCGCGCGCACGGCGCCACGCTGCGCCTGCTGCACGTGCCCGGCGAGCCGCGCGAAGCCGAGGCCGCGCGCACCGCGCTCGCGCAGCTGGCCGAAGCCGTGCAGCTGCGGCTGGGCGTGGCCGCGGACGTGGAGGTCGCGCGCGGCGACCCCGCGCGCGAGACCTCCCGCGCCGCGCTGGCGGCCGACCTGCTCGTGGTCCCCGCGCGCGAAGGCAGCAGCATGCGCGAACGCATCGCGGGCACCACGACCGAACGGCTCGTGCGGGCGAGCCGCATTCCCGTGCTCGTCGTCAAGCGGCCGCTCGCGCGCTCCCGCGACCGCACCGATCTCGCGCCGCCGCCCAAGGACCTCTACGACCGCGTGCTCGCCTGCGTCGACCTCGGGCCCGGATCGGCGGACGTGATCACGGCCGCGACCTGCCTTTCCGCCGATCCGCGCATGGAGGTCTTCCACGTGGTCGCCCCCGAGAAGCAGGGCGCGCGCGCCGAGGCGGCGGGCACCGGCACGGCCGTGGAGCGCGCGCGGGCGGCGCTGCGGGAACGCATGGCACAGGCAGGCCCCGCCGCGGACGCACGCGCCGCGGTCGGTTTCGGGCACGCAGGCGCATCCGTCGTCGCGAAGGAACGCGCGGTGGGTGCCGACCTCATCGTGCTCGGCCGGCGCGAGCGCCGCCTGCTGGGGGACTGGTTCCTGGGCACCGTCACGCGCGAGGTGCTGTCCGGATCGCGCTGCGACGTGCTGCTGGTGCCGCCACGGCCGCGTTCTTTCGCGGCAGAAAGCGCGGCGGCCACGCCGGACACCTCCGCCGTCGGCTAGAGTCGGTCCATGCCGCTCTGGTGGATCGTCCTGCTGCCTTTCGCGGCGAGCCTGCTCGCGGCGGTCCTGCCCACGCGCGCGCGCAACTGGGAGTCGCTGCTCGCCGGCGGCGTGGCGCTCGCGGTCGCGGGCGGGCTCGCCTCCCTGCACCCGCGCATCGCCGGCGGCGAAGTGCTGCAGGACACCATCTCCTGGCTCCCGTCACTGGGCGTCGACCTGGTGCTGCGCATCGACGGCTTCGCCTGGATGTTCGGCATGCTGGTGAGCGTGATCGGCGCGCTGGTCGTGCTCTATGCGCGCTACTACCTCTCGGCCGACGATCCCGCCGCGCGCTTCTATGCGCTGCTCCTCGGGTTCATGGGTGCCATGCTGGGCGTCGTGCTCTCCGGCAACATCGTGCAGCTGGTGGTGTTCTGGGAGCTGACCAGCCTCTTCTCCTTCCTGCTGATCGGGTACTGGCACGACCGCAAGGACGCGCGGCGCGGCGCGCGCATGGCGTTCGTGGTCACGGCCTCGGGCGGGCTCGCGCTGCTCGCGGGCGTGCTGCTGCTGGGGCACGTTGCCGGCAGCTACGAACTCGGCGCCGTGCTGGCCGCGGGCGACAAGGTCAAGGCGGACCCGCTGTACGTGCCCATCGTGGTGCTCGTGCTGCTCGGCACGCTCACCAAGAGCGCGCAGTTCCCCTTCCACTTCTGGCTGCCGCATGCGATGGCCGCGCCCACGCCGGTGTCGGCCTACCTGCACTCGGCGACCATGGTGAAGGCGGGCGTGTTCCTGATGGCGCGGCTGTGGCCGGTGCTCGCCGGTACCGACACCTGGCTGCTGCTCGTGGGCGGCGCCGGCCTGCTGACGCTGCTGCTCGGCGCCTATCTCGCGATCTTCCAGCAGGACCTGAAGGCGGTGCTCGCGTACTCCACGATCAGCCACCTGGGCCTCATCACGCTGCTGCTGGGGCTGGGCAGCCCGCTCGCCGCGGTGGCGGCGGTGTTCCACACGATGAACCACGCCACCTTCAAGGCCTCGCTCTTCATGGCGGTGGGCATCATTGACCACGAGACCGGCACGCGCGACATGCGCCGGCTGCACGGGCTCTACCGCTACATGCCGCACACGGCAAGGCTCGCGATCATCGCAAGCGCGGCGATGGCGGGCGTGCCGCTGCTGAACGGCTTCCTGTCCAAGGAGATGTTCTTCGCGGAGACGGTGCTGCTGCAGTCGTCCCCCGTGGTGCAGTGGCTGCTGCCGGTGGCCGCCACGGTGTACGGCGTGCTCGCCGTGGTGTATTCGCTGCGCATCGGGCACCACGTGTTCTTCGGGCCGCCGCCGGGCGACACGCCGCGCGTGGCGCACGAGCCGGTGCGCTGGATGCGCGCACCGATCGAGATCCTGGTGCTCGCCTGCGTCGTCGTCGGCGTGCTCCCGGAAGCGGCGGTCGGCGACTTGCTGGCGACCGCGGCCGCGCCGGTGGTGGGCGGCACGCTGCCGGAATACAGCCTCGCGCTGTGGCATGGCTTCAATGCGCCGATGATCATGAGCCTCGTGGCGCTGGCGGGCGGCGTCGCCGCCTACCTCGTGTTCGCGCGCCTGCGCAGCGAAGGCTGGCTCGAAAGGGCGCCGCTGCTCGCGCGCACCGATGGCCGCCGCGCCTTCGAATGGCTGCTGGCCGCCGGCACGGACCTCGCGCGGCGCACGGTGCGGCGCACGAGCAGCCGGCACCTGCAGCGGCAACTGCTCTGGATGGTGGTGGCGGCCGGCAGCACGGCGCTGGCCGCGGCCATCGTGGTGCCCCTCGAATGGGGTTCGCGCCCGCGCGTGCCGGTGACGATCGACTTCGTGCTGCTGTGGCTGGTCGGCGGCGCGGCCGCCATCGGCGCCGCCTGGCAGGCGCGGTTCCACCGTCTCTACTCGCTGGTGCTCCTCGGCGTCACCGGCGTCGTGCTGTGCGTGACCTTCGCGTGGTTCTCCGCCCCCGACCTCGCGCTGACGCAGATCGCGGTCGAATCGGTCACGCTGGTGTTCTTCCTCCTCGGCCTGCGCTGGCTGCCGAAGCCGCTGGGGAGCGACGAAGTCGAGGGCGTGGCCTGGCGCTCGCTCTGGCGGCGCAGCCGCGACCTGCTGCTGTCGGTGCTCGCGGGCGCAGGGCTGGCCGCGGTGTCGTACGCGCTCCTCACGCGCACGGGCGCGCAAAGCATCTCGCCTTTCTACCTGGCGAACGCGCTGCCCGGCGGCGGCGGGCACAACGTCGTGAACGTGATGCTCGTGGACTTCCGCGCGTTCGACACGCTGGGGGAGATCACCGTGCTCGGGATCGTGGGGCTGAGCGTGTACGCGCTGCTGCGCCGCTTCCGCCCGCCGCGCGAACTCACCGAGGTGCCGCCGCAGCAGCGCCTCGCGCAGCACCAGGCCACCGAGGAACAGGAAGACCCCGTGCGCGCCTCCCTCGTCGTCCCAGCCGTGCTCGCGCGGCTCATGCTGCCGGTGACGCTGGTCGTGGCCGCCTACCTGTTCCTGCGTGGCCACAACCTGCCGGGCGGCGGCTTCGTCGCGGGGTTGACGGTCACCATCGCCTTCGTCGCGCAGTACATGGTGGGCGGCACCCGCTGGTTGGAGGCGCGGCTGGACGTGAACCCGCGCGCCTGGATCGCGCTGGGCCTGCTCGGCGCCCTGGCCACCGGGCTCGGCTCGCTCGCGCTCGGCTATCCGCTGCTCACCACGCACACGGCGCACTTCGCGCTGCCCGTGCTCGGCGAGGTGCACCTGCCCAGCGCGCTCTTCTTCGACCTCGGCGTCTTCCTCGTCGTGCTCGGCTCCACCATGCTCCTGCTCACCGCTCTCGCCCACCAGTCCGGCCGCGCGCGCCGCCGCCCCTCCGGAGGGAGCGCCTGATGGAAGCCGTGATCGCGATCGCCATCGGCGTATTGACGGCGGCTGGCGTGTGGCTGGTGCTGCGGCCGCGGACTTTCCAGGTGCTCGTGGGCCTGTCGCTGCTCTCGTACGCGACCAACCTGTTCATCTTCAGCGTGGGCAGCCTGTCCATCGCGCGCGAGCCCATCGTGCAGCCCGGGGTCACGCCAGACCTCGTGCAGTACACCGACCCGTTGCCGCAGTCGCTGGTGCTCACCGCGATCGTGATCGGGTTCGCGACCACGGCCTTGTTCCTCGTCGTGCTGCTCGCCCTGCGCGGGCTGACGGACAGCGACCACGTCGACGGCGAGGAGGAGCGGCCTTGAGTCCGGGCCCGCACCTGCTTGCTGCGCCCGTGTTGCTGCCGCTGGCGACCGCGGCCGTCCTGCTCGCCGTCGGCGAACGCTGGCGCGGTGCGAAGGCGGCGCTGAGCCTGGCCTCGCTGCTTGCGAGCCTGGTGCTCGCCTGCGGCCTGCTCGCGTGGGCGCAGGGCGCCGCGGTCCCCGCGGTGTACTTGCCAGGCAACTGGCCGGTGCCTTTCGGCATCGTGCTCGTCCTCGACGGGCTCTCCGCCGGCATGCTGGTGCTCGCTGCATCCACGGCCCTGGCAGGCCTGCTCTTCTCCCTCGCGCGCTGGCACCGCGCGGGCGTGCACTTCCACCCGCTGCTGCAACTGCAGCTGGCGGGACTGAACGGCGCCTTCCTCACGGGCGACCTGTTCAACCTGTTCGTCTTCTTCGAGGTGCTGCTCGCGGCCTCCTACGCCCTGCTGCTGCACGGCGGCGGGACCAGCCGCGTGCGTCCGGGCCTGCACTACATCGCGGTGAACCTGGTCGCGTCCTTCCTGTTCCTGATGGGCGTGGCCTTGCTCTACGGCGTGACCGGCACGCTGAACATGGCCGACATCGCCCGCAAGCTGCCGCTCGTGCCGCTGGAGGACCGCGGGCTGCTGCACGCGGCGGCGGCCCTGCTGGCCGTGGCCTTCCTCGCGAAGGCGGGGTTCTGGCCGCTGAACTTCTGGTTGCCCCGCGCCTATGCGGCGGCCAGCGCGCCGTCGGCGGCCGTGTTCACGACGCTGACCAAGGTCGGCGTGTACGCGGTGCTGCGGCTGTGGACGCTGTGCTTTCCCACCAGCGCCGATTTCTCCGCGCATTTCGGCGGCGGCCTGCTGGTGTGGGGCGGGCTGGCGACGCTTGCCTTCGGCGCCATCGGCATGCTGCGCTCGCAGCAGCTCGGGCGCGTTGCGGGCTACAGCATCATCTCTTCCTCGGGCACCGTCGTCGCGGCGGCGGGGCTCGACACGCCGGCGCTCACGGCGGGAGCGCTCGTCTACCTCGCGAGTTCCACGCTCGGCGCCGCCGCCCTCTTCCTGCTGGCGGAACTCGTGGAGCGCAGGCGCCAGGCGGAAGTGGACCCGCCGCGCGCGGACACGGGCGGCCGCCTGCCGCGCTTCGGCGAGGCCTCGCCGATCGACGCCAACCTCGACGACCGCCAGGTGCCGCTGGTGGGCCGAGCGATCCCCGCATCGCTGGCGCTGCTCGCCACCGCCTTCCTCCTGTGCACGCTGGTGGTCGCCGGCATGCCGCCCTTGTCCGGCTTCGTCGGCAAGCTCGCGATGCTGCGCGCCATCACCGAGGCCCGCTTCGCACCGGCCCCGCAGTTCGCCGCCTGGCTGCTGTTCGCGCTGCTGATCTTCTCCAGCTTCACCGGCAGCGTCGCGCTGCTGCGCGCCTTCTCCACGCATTTCTGGGCCTCGTACCAGCGCACGCCCGCGACCCTGCGCATCGCCGAGATGCTGCCGGTGGGCCTGCTGCTGGCGGCCTGCATCGCGCTGGCGGCCGGCGGCGAGCGCGTCCTCGCGTTCACCGCGGGCGTCGCGGCCGCGCTGCATGCGCCCGACCGCTACGTGCAGACCGTGTTCGAGGCGCAACCCGTGCCCTCCCCGACCGGGAGCAGGCCGTGAGGCGCTGGTTCCCGTCGCTGCCGCTGTCCGCCGGGCTGCTGGCGCTGTGGCTGCTGCTGAACGACTCGGTCGCACCCGCGGACCTGCTGCTCGGGGCGATCCTCGCGTTCCTCGCGCCCCTCGTGGCGGCGCCGCTGAAGCCGGCCGGCCCGCGCCTGCGCAAGCCGCTCGTGCTCGCGCGCCTGGTGCTGCGCGTGGGCCGCGACGTCGTCGTCTCGGCGCTGGAAGTCGCCGCGGGGGTGCTGCGCGCCGGCAGGCACGCCCCGCGCGGGCGCTTCGTGGACGTGCCCCTGGACCTGCACGACCCGCACGGCCTGGCGGCGCTCGCCATCATCACGGCGGTGGTGCCCGGCACGGTGTGGTGCGACCTGGCCGCCGACCGCAGCCACCTCCTGATCCACGTGTTCGACCTCGAGGACGAGGACGCCTTCATCGCGATGTACAAGCAGCGCTACGAACTGCCGCTCAAGGAGATCTTCGGATGACCCTGCTCGATGGCGCCATCACGGCGACGCTGGTGCTGTACTGCCTGGCGATGATCGTGGGCCTCGCCCGCCTGTTCCGGGGGCCGCGCGCGCAGGACCGAGTGGTCGCGTTCGACTTCGTGTTCACCGTGGCCCTGCTCGCCGTGCTGGTGCTCGCCATCCGCTACGACAGCAGCATGTACTTCGACGCGGCGCTGCTGATGGCGGTGTTCGGCTTCCTCGGGTCCGCGGCCCTCGGCAAGTTCCTGCTGCGCGGGGAGGTGATCGAATGATCGTGCAGGTGCTCGTCGCGCTGCTGCTGCTCGCGAGCGGCGCGCTGGTGCTCACCGCGGCGCTGGGCCTGTGGCGGCTGGAGGACTTCTTCCTGCGCATGCACGCGCCGGCGCTGGCCAACACGCTCGCGAGCTGGGCGGTCGCGCTCGCGTCCATCGTGTACTTCACCGCGGGCACCGGCCGGCTCGCGCTGCACCAGTGGGTGATCGTGGTGGTGCTGTGCATCACGGTGCCGATCACCACCGCGGTGGTGGCGCGGGCCGCGCTGTTCCGCACGAGGGTGGAGCGCATGCTGACGAAGGCGGCCGACGCGACGCGCGGCGATCCACCCCCGTCCTAGAATGAACTTCGCTTCGAGGAGCCGACGATGAACGCACTGCAGCGGCTGCTGGCCGCCACGGACCTCTCCGCTCCCGCGCGGCATGCGGTCGAACGCGCCGCCCTGGTGGCACGCGCCACCGGCGCGCGGCTCGACCTGGTGCACGTCGCGGCCTACTCCCGCGTCGACGAACTGCGCCGCCTCGTCGCGGGCCTGCCCGAAGACGTCGCGTCGCGCATGCGCGAGCAGACGCAGATGCTGGTGGACGCGCTCGCGGCCGTCGTGCGCGAACGCCATGGCGTGGAAGCCGCGACGCACGTGGCCACCGGACCGCTGCTGCAGGCCATCGACGCTGCCGCCGCCGCCGTCGACGCCGACCTGCTCGTGCTGGGCGCCCGCGGCAGCAGCATGCTGCGCCACCTGGTCCTCGGTTCCACCGCGGCGCGCCTCATCGACGTGTGCACGCGGCCGCTGCTCGTGGTGAAGCGCCCGGCGGTCGCCGAGTACCGCTGCGTGCTGGTGCCCGTGGATTTCTCCGAGGCTTCGCTGCCCGCCCTGCGGCTCGCGCGGGCCGTGGCGCCGCGCGCGCGGCTCGTGCCCATGCACGCCTACGAAGCGCCCTTCGAAGGCAAGCTGCGCGTCGCGAGCGTGGAGGAGCGCTACCTCGAGGAGTACCGCGAGCAGGCACGCGTCGAGGCGGAAGCGAAGATGGCGTCGCTGTGCGACGAGGCGGGCCTGCGGGAAGGCACGTACCCGATGGTCGTGCACGGCTCCGCGCCCGAACGCATCCTGGCCCTCGAAGACGACGAGGACTGCGACCTCGTCGTCATGGGGCGGCAGGGACAGAGCCGCGTCGAGGACCTGCTCCTGGGCAGCGTCAGCCGGCGCGTGCTGGCCGAAGCCGAGGCCGACGTCCTCGTGCTTCCCTGAGGAGTGCACGCGCCGCGCGCAATGCCCTTGCATTCCTTGCCAGAATGGATTCGCCGCTTTCCGGTACCTCGGCCTATACTCTTGCGCATGGCACGTTTTCCCACGTCGCATCCCACCGCTTCCGCCGCGCTGCTCCGTGCCGCACGCGGCGTGCGGGCGCTCGCGACCACGCCTGTGCAGGCGGGTCCGCGGCGAACGCCCGCACATTCCTAGGCCCGGCGGCCGCCCTTCCTCCCTTCTAGCGCCATTCCATCGACCGCCGGGCTCACACCCGGCGTGTCCGCGAACCGAGCCTTCGTGCCCGGCCCTTCGCTTTTCGATTGGAGTGCCCATGCTTCCCCCGAACAACGGCGAGCGCAGGCTCACCGAGCTTGACTTCACCCGCCTGAGCAAATTCACCGCTGCCGGCGCGCTGCCGCAGCTGCACGACCTGCTGGACGAAGCGGAGGTGGTGCCCGCGCGCGCCATCCCGGGCGACGTGGTCACCATGTACGCCCAGTTCGTCATCCGCGACCTGAAGCTGCAGAACCGCCAGACGCTGGTGCTCTGCTACCCGGCCGACGCCGAGCCGGCGAAGGGCTACATCTCGGTGCTCTCCCCGGCGGGCATGGGCCTCATCGGCCTGCCGGTCGGCGCGGTCGCGCGCTGGGTGGGACCGGGCGGCGTCGAGAGCGTCGCACAGATCGAAGGGATCCTGTTCCAGCCGGAGGCCACCGGCGACTACCTGACGTAGTCGCCGCGCGTGTCCCCGGGCGGCCGGCCTGCCCCCCGAATGGCCGGCATCCAACAAGGAGCAGGAAGATGACGATCCAATCGATCCTCGTCGCGACGGATCTTTCCGTGCAGGAAAACGGGGCGGTGCTGCGCGCACGGCAACTGGCCGATGCGCACCGCGCCTCCATGAAACTGATGTACATGCCGCCGCAGGGACACAAGCCCGCGGCGGACGCGACGCTGCGCCTGGGCGCGCTGGCGATGCAGCTGGAGGAAGACCTCGCGCTGCGCGTGCGCACCGTGCCCGTGAAGGCGCACAAGCCCGAAGACCTCGTCGCCGAAGCGCGCGGCACCCACCTCGTGGTGCTGCCGCACCGGCGCGAGCGCTCCACGGCCGCGTTCTTCCGCGGGCAGCCCGTGGTGCGCATCCTGCGCGACGCCAGCTGCCCCGTGCTCGTGACGCGCCACGGCGGCGAACTGCCGTACCGCCACATCCTGGTGGCGGTCGACTTCTCGCCCGCGTCCGAAGGGCTGGTGCGGCTCGCGGCGGACCTGGACGCGCGTGCGGCGCTGGAACTCTTCCACGCGATCGACACGCTCGGCGAAGCGAAGCTGCGCTCGGCGGAAGCGACCGAGCAGGCCGTGCGCGCGTACCGCGAGCGCTGCCTGCGCGATGCGCGCCAGCGCATGCTCACGCTGACCGACTCGTACGTGGCCCGCCGCAACCGGCTGCTCGCGGCGCTGGGCCGCGGCGACCCGGGGCGGCAGACCGTGATCCAGCAGGAGCACTCGGAGGCCGACCTCGTGGTGGTGGGCAAGCGGCGCAGTTCCGCGTGGGAAGACTTCTTCTGCGGCAGCGTCGCCCACCGCGTCCTCAGCTGGGGCAGCAGCGACGTCCTCGTCGTGCCCCACGGTTTCGTCCCGGCGACCGCGCCGGCCGCCGCGCAGCGCATGCGCGGCACCCACCCGCAGCCCGCGCTGCGGATGCAGCCCGCAGGAAGGAGGAATGCATGAACACGAACCGGTATCTCACCGCCGACGAAGCGGTCCTGATCCAGAACGCGGCGGAGCGGTGGCTGCGCGTGCGCGACATCGAGTTCAATGCGGGCGAGGACGCGGCCGCCCTGCTGGCGGCCTCGCACATCCGCGAGCCGCACTGCGCGCGCGAGGACGTCGCCGCGCTGGGCCGCACGCTGCTGCTGGAGATCCCCGGCGAGGCAGAGCCCATCCCCATCACGCTGGTGCGCCCGCAGGACGAAGACCTCTGGCGCGGCCGCGTGTCGGTGCTGAGCGACCTCGGGCTCGCCTGCATCGGCCAGGTGCTGGGCAGCCACATCCGCATCCCGCACGGCGTGGCGCGGCTGGTCGGCTTCGATGGCGGCGCGCGCGCCGCTGCCTTCGGCACGAAGGAGCAGGACCATGCCAATGCGTGACGCGCTCGACCTGCTGCCGCTGCGGCAACTGGTGACGGTGCACGGCGAGGCGGCCGACGTGTTCGCCCGCCAGGTGCTGCTGGACCGGCTGTCCAAGCCGCACCGCTACGCCATCGTGGCGCACGGCGGAGCCGGGGGCCAGATCCTGGCCGCCGGCGAACGGGCGCTGGCGGAGGCGCGCGCCCTGCTGCGGCAGGCCTATGGGCCCGGCGTCTCCTTCGGCATCCCGACCGTGCACACGTACCTGGACCCGCGGACGAACGCGACGATGGTCCCCGTGATCTTCGTGCGCATCGACGCGCCGCGGGCGCACGGCGAGCCGCTGCAGGCGCTGCTGAAGGAATGCGGCGCGGCGCTCCACGCGATGGAAATCCGGCGGGAGCGCATCGTGCTGCGGGCGGACCTGGTGCTCGCCCGCGCGGTCGACCTCGAGAGCCGGGTCATGGAGATCACCGACGGCGCATCGCAGGTGCTGTCGTGGCTGGTGCGGTACGAACCCGCCGCGCAGGGCGCGGCGGAACAACAGGCGGAGGTGGCATGACGATCGAAGACCTCGCGCTGCTGCTGGCGGTGCTGGGCGGCACCTGCGTGGCCACGGCGTGGCTCGCGCGCCGCTCAGGCGCCGCGAGCCGCGATGCGTGGCTGATGGCCGCGCTCGGTGGCGGCAAGCTGGCGCTGGCCGCGGTGCTCACGGTGGCCTGAGGGCCGAGCCGCCGTCAGGCCACGGCGGCTTCGACCCGCTTGCGCCACGCCGCGTGCCGCTGCACCACCCGGAAGCCGCACGCTTCGTAGAGACGCGCCGCGTCGTGCGCGTTGGCCGCGTCCACGCCCAGCTCGCTCTCCGTCATGCCGGCTTCGCGCTGCGCGTGCAAGGCGCGCGCGACGAGCGCGCGTGCGATGCCCTGGCGGCGCCACGGGGCACCCACACTGATGAATTCCGTGTAGCCGCGGCGCCGGTCCTGCGTCGCGTTCTGCTCGAAGTCGATCCAGGGCTTCACCTGCCCCGCCACCTGGTTGCTCGCGACGTGCCAGGCCACCTGCCACAGGTGCGGCTGGAAGAGGCGCGACTGCGTCCAGCGCTCGAACGCGCCCGGCGTCGGCGGCGAAAAGCCCCAGTGGCCACGCAGCGCCTCCATGTGCGCATCGAAGATCGCGCGCAGGTCCGAGGTCTCCACGGGCCGCACTTCGAACCCGGGCGGCAGGGGAAAGTCGCGGATGTCCTCGAGGTCCGGCCGCCGCATCGTGAGGAAATGGCGGACGGGCGCATAACCCGCTGCACGCAGCAGGTGCGCGCGATCGTGTTCGCTCTCGCTCAGTCCGGCGTGGTGGAACGCGTCCTGCACGTCCTCGCGCGCCGCGGCGATCTCCCGCTGGCGCGCTTCGATCCACCGCAGGAGCGCGGTGCCGACGCCGCGGCGGCGCTGTTCCGGGTGCACGAAGGCGATCTGCCCGAGCACCAGGCTTCCCTCCGCCGTCGTCCAGTCCGTCGTGCGTGCGTAACCCGCCAGCTCGCCGCCGACTTCCGCCATGCGCATGTCGCGCGCCGGATCCCACTGGTGGAAGCTCGCGTAGTCCCGCCGGATGTCCTCGACCCGCCGCACGATGCCCAGCACGTCCGCGGCCATGCTGGCGTTGGCGACCCGCGCCATGCGCGGGAAATCCTCCTCGCCCGCGAACGGGCGCAAGGAGATCGCGGTGGAACGTTCGATGGCTTCCATGCGCCGCATTCTGGGCGGCGAACCTGAAGGGAAGCCAAAGGCGCCCCGTAGGGCGTCACACCGTCAGGCGAGAAATGTCTGAACGCAGAGGTCGCAAAGGTGACGCAGAGGTCGCAGAGGAATCCTGGATGTTCTCTGCGACCTCTGCGCTTCCTCTGCGCCCTCTGCGTTCAAACGACCCGAACCAGCACGGGCGGCCCCCTAAGCCGCCATCCGCAACGCCTGCGTGCGAGCCCCGCGCAGCAGGTCCACCAGTTCCACCGCATCGCGCGGCACGGTGTCGCCGCGCCAGGCCACGTGCTGGTCGTCGCGGCACAGCACGAGCTGGTGGCGGTAGCCTTCGGGCGCGGCGACGCCTTGCACGTCCACCACCGTGAGCGGCATGCCACGCGATTGCGCCGCACCCACCAGCGCCTGCACGTCGACGCCCGCATCGAAGCGCAGCAAGGTATACCCCGCGCCGAACGCGTCATACAGCGAGCGCCCGTCCGCCAGCCAGAAGTGCGGCGCGCGGCAGCCCGGCACCGTCGACGGCGTGAAGCCGCCCATGGTGTACGCGGGCGGCTCCTCGCCGTCGTCCGCGATGATGGGCGAGCCGCGGTAGAAGTACCCGAAGTTCAGGCCCGCGCAGCAGAACTGCTGCACGTTCAGCTCGTAGGCCTCGCGGCCGATCTCCTCGCGCGCGCGCTGGCCTTCCGCATCCTGCGCCTCGATGTTCGCCGGCACCGCGCGCCGCGCCTTGATCATCTTGGCCGCATGGTCCATGGCGAAGTTCGAGACCTGCATGGTGATCGGCTGGCGCTCGGCTTCGTAGGCGTCGAGGATGGATTCCTCGCCCCAGCCTTGCACGCGCGCGGCGAGCAGCCACGAAAGGTTGAGCGCATCGGCGATGCCGGCGTTCATGCCGTAGCCCGCGTACGGCACCCACAGGTGCGCCGCGTCGCCGGCGATGAACACGTTGCGGTCGCGGAAGCGGTCCGCCACGAGCCGGCGGCCCACCCAGTCTTCCTTGCTGATGATCTCGTACTGGAAATCGTCGCCCACGCCGAGGATCTGCCGGATGGACCAGTCGCGGTCGATCGCATCGAAGTCGGGTTCGTCGGGATTCAGGTGGTTGTGCACCAGCCAGGTCTCGTGGCCGTCGATGGCGAACACGGTGCCGCAGCGGCGCGGGTTGACGGAGTAGTACGACCACGCAGGCTTGCCCGGGATCATCGCGCGCAGCTTCGGAGCGCGGATGTACGTCGACTGCACGCGCTGGATCACGGGCGTGCCTTCCAGCTTCGCGCCGATCGCCTTGCGCACCGTGGAACTGCCGCCGTCGCAGCCCACGAGGTAGCGTGCGCGGATGCGGCGCTCCTGGCCGCTTTCCAGGTCCAGCGCGGTCGCCACGACGCTGTCGCCCTGCTGCGTGAAGGCGGTGACCTGCGTCCGGTTCAGGAGCGTCACGCCCGGCAGCGCCGCCGTGTGCTGCAGCAGGATGGGTTCCAGGAACAGCTGGTTGATGCGGTGCGGCGGCTCCGGCGTCGGCCACCAGGTGTCGGGGCCTTCCTTCGACGTGTAGCGTTCGCCGCGCCCGGGAATGGGGATGCGCGTGAGCTCCGTGCCGCACACGCTGGTGCGGAACACGACGTCGTTCGGATAGTCCTCCGGCAGCCCCGCCGCCCGCAGCTTGTGCGCGACGCCGAGCCGGCGGAAGCGCTCCATCGTGCGCGCCGAGACGTGGTTGCACTTCACGTTGGGCGGTTCGGCGTAGCGGCGGATCTCCGCGATCGCGACCTTCACGCCGCGCGACTGCAGGTCCATGGCGAGCGTCAGGCCCACGGGGCCCGCGCCGACCACCAGCACGTCGGTCTCGATGTCCTGCAGGCTCATTGCTCGATCTTGATGTTGGCGGTGCGGATCACCTTCGCCCACTTCTGGGTCTCGGCACGGATGTAGGCCTCGAATTCCTCGGGCTTCGTCGGCGCGGGTTCCACGCCGAGGTTGCGCATGCTGGCCTTGATGTGCTCGTCGTTCAGCGCGCCCGTGATCTCCGCGTTGAGGCGGTTCACGATGGCTTGCGGCGTGCCCGCGGGCGCCACCACGCCGAACCAGCCGGTGGAGTCGTAGCCGCCCAATCCCGCTTCGGACACGGTGGGCACGTCGGGCAGCTGCGGCAGGCGCTGCGGGCTCGTCACGGCGTACGCCACCAGCTTGCCCGCCTTGATGTGCTGCAGGGCCGAGGGCAGGTCCACCACCGCCAGCGGCACGTTGCCGGCCAGCACGTCCAGCGCCGCGGGGCCCGAGCCCTTGTACGGCACTTCCACCAGCTTCACGTCCGCCATCTGCGAGAACAGCGCGGCCGACAGGTGCATGGCCGTGCCGTTGCCGCCGTGCGCGATGGACAGCTTGCCCGGCTGCGACTTCGCCAGCGCGATCAGGTCCTTCTGCGTCTTCGCGGCCACGCTGGGGTTGCCGATGATCACGAAGGGAATGGCCGCCAGCATGCTGACCGGCTTGAAGTCCTTGAGCGGGTCGAAAGGCATCTTCTCGTACAGGCTGCTGTTGGCGGACAGCGCGCCCGCCGCGCCGACGCCCAGCGTGTAGCCGTCCGGCGGCGCCTTGGCGACGATCGACAAGCCGATGTTCCCGCCCGCGCCGGGCCGGTTGTCGACGATGACCTGCTGGCCCAGCTTTTCATTCAGGCGAGGTACGAGCATGCGCACGACGGCATCCGCGCTGCCGCCGGGCGGGAAGGTCACGACGGTGCGGATCGGCTGTTTCGGGAAGTCGGCGGGGGCTTGCGCGGAGGCGGCGGCGGTGAAGCCGGCCGCCAGCAGCACGGCGAGCGCGCGGGCGAGGTGTCGCATGGGTTGTCTCCTTGTCGCCCCATTGGAACCGACGCCCATTCATTCGTAAATCGAAGAATTCCGAAGCACCTATGATGTTTCTTCATGAATGCCGCGACCGCCTTCACGCCCAGCCTGCGCCAGCTGCGGGCCTTCCGCGCCGTGTTCCACCTGCGCAAGCTCAGCGCGGCGGCGGAGCAGCTGTCGATCACGCAGTCGGCCGTGAGCGTGCTGATCCGGCAGCTGGAGGATGGGCTGGGCACGCGCCTGTTCGACCGCACCACGCGCTCGCTGCGGCCCACGCCCGCGGCGGCGGAAGCGATCGCGGTGGCCGAGCGCATCCTGCGCGACGTCGATTCGCTCGGTGCCGGCCTGCGCGACCTGGGCGCGCTGCGGCGCGGCCGCGTGTCGGTGGCGGTGACGCCGACGCTGGGCGAGATCCTGCTGCCGGCCGTGGTCCGGCGCTTCACGAAACAGCACCCGGAGATCCAGGTGCTGGTGGACGACTGCTCGCCGGAACAGTTCGTGTCGCGCGTCGTGGGCGAGCACGTGGACCTGGGCATAGGCACGCCCGAGCGCGCCGCGGCGGACGTGGACACGCGCAAGCTGCTCGGCGACACGCTGGCCTTCGTGTGCCGCAAGGACCATCCGCTCGCGGCGCGCAGGCAGGTGCGCTGGGCCGACCTGGTGCGGCAGCCGGTGATCACGGTGCGGCCCGGCTACGGCATCCGTCCCCTCATCGACGGCGCGGCGGCGCAGGCGGGCGTGCAGCTGGATGTGGTCAACGACGTGACCTTCCTGTCGACGGCGCTGTGGATGGTGGAGTGCGGGCTGGGCGGAGCGGTGATGCCCTCGGCGTATGCGCTGGGATCGGGGCGCACGGGGCTCGCAGTGCGCAAGCTGCACGCACCCGTGGTGTCGCGGGACATCTACCTCGTGACGAAGCGCGGGCGGTCGCTGTCGCCGGCGGCGCAGGCACTGGCGGTAGTGATCGAAGGGGAGCTGGGGCGCAAGAACGAACATTCTTGAACGCAGAGGTCGCAGAGGTGACGCAGAGGTCGCAGAGGAATCCTGGAAGTTCTCTGCGACCTCTGCGCTTCCTCTGCGCCCTCTGCGTTCAGAAAATCCTCAACGCTGGCAGGCGAAGCTCGCCGCCGACTCCTTGTCGCCACCCGTGTAGCGCGCAACCAGCGGGTGCGGGCACAGGGGGCGCGTGCGGTTGGCCGCCCAGTCGGACGGCACTTCGGGGTTGACACCGCCGGTGTTGCCGGCGCCGCGTGCGCTGGCGACGATGCGGTCGGGGGCCTGGCCCTTCTCGACCCAGTTCACCAGCGCCGTGAAGGCGTCGAACTGGTCGGTGGCCGGGCCGCCGCGGCTGTGGCCCATGCCGGGCACGCGGTAGAAGCGGACGAAGTCGGCGGCCGTGCCTTCGTATTGCGCATCGACCGCCTCGTACCAGGTCGTCGTGTCGTCGACGGAGAACACCGGGTCGGAGCTGCCGTGGATGACGAGCATCTTCGCGCCGCGCTGGCGCAGCGTGTCCAGGCGCGTCTCGTTCGGCGGGGTCATGAACGACCAGGAGCTCTCCGCGTACACGCCGCTGGTGGCGAAGATCTTCGGTGCGTCCGTGTCGAAGTTGAAGGTCAGCGCGTAGTTCAGCGTGTCCGACAGGATGCTGGTGCTCGCCGGCGGCGAGGAGAAGATGAAGGCCACGGCGACCGGGTCGCGTGCCGCGCCCACCGAGTTGCGGAACTTCCAGTCGGCCCAGCCGGTGGCGCGCAGGCCCGGGTCGTACGGCCAGCGCGAATACAGCTTCTCGCCGCGGCTGTTGCGCGCGCCGGTGTAGACGTTGCCCACCGCCGTCTTCTGCGCGGCGCTCAGGCAGGTGCCGTCGCGCGCGCCGGTGCAGGTGGGCACGTCGCGCTGCAGGTCGAAGGCGGTGCGGCATCCCTCGACGTCGTTGACGATGCCGTCGGCCACGCCGTCGAGCGCGTCGCACCTGGCGAGGATGGCGTTGGCGACCACCGTGCGCTCCGCCTGCGTGAAGCCGGTTTCCAGGTTGGTGTTCGTGGTCGCGACCGTCGCCCACTGCTGCGCGCCATAGAGCTGCGCCACGGCAGCCTTGGGCAGGTGGAAGCCGGGCGACAGCGCGAGGTAGCCGTCGTACTGGTCCGCGTAGCGCGTGGCGGCGACCATGGTGTGGCGACCGCCGTTGGAGGTGCCGCCGATGTAGGAGCGGTCCGGGCCCTTGCCATAGGCGGCCTTCACCAGCGCCTTGGCCATGGGCGTGAGCGTGCCCACCGCCATGTAGCCGTAGTCCAGGCGTGCCTGCGGATCCAGGCCATACAGCGGGTTCTGCGCGCTGCTGTGGCCGGCGTCGGAGCTGATCACCGCAAAGCCCATCTGCAACGCGTTCTGCAGCGGGCCGCCGCCGACGAAGCCGCCGTTGGCCTGCGACACGACACCGTCGGTGCCGCCGTTGCCCTGGTACAGGAAGCGGCCGTTCCAGTCCTTCGGCAAGCGCATCTCGAAGCCGATGGCATACGTCTGCCCGTCGACCGTGCTCACGCGCTGGTTCATCTTGCCCGTGACCAGGCAGTGCTCGCCAACCGGCTGGGTCGCATTCACCAGCGTGCCGGCCGCGACGACGGACGCCGCCGTGATGGAGGTGTTCGCGAAGCTGAAGCCGCCGCCCGAGAGCGCGGTGCAGGACGACAGCGTCGCGCCCTGCGCAGCGGTGAGCTGCGGCAGCGGCAGCTCCGTTTCGATGGTGATGCCTTTGCCGCCGCCGCCACAGGCGGACAGCAGGACCGCGGCGGCGACGACGGTCGCGCGGAAGGTGATGTTCAAGAGGTCTCCTCGGGGGTGGAAGCGGGAACGCGGCGCGCGATGAAGTCCAGCACGTGGCGGTTGAACTCCTGCGGCTTCTCGAAGTACGTGGAATGGCCGGCGGCGTCGACGACGACGACCTCGCTGCCACGCACCAGCTCCGATACTTCGCGCATCACCGCCACCGGGACGATTGGGTCTTCGCTGCCGACGAGGAACAGCGTCGGGCACGCAAGCCCGCGCAAGGCGTCGATGGGGATGCAGCGGCCCGGCGCGAGCAGGCCGGCGAGCGCCTGGCCCCACGCGGGACCGGGGATGGAATGCGCGCTCGGGTTGAAGTGGTTGATCTGCGCGTACAGCACCGCCTTGTCCGGGTGGTGTTCCAGGAACCAGCGCCCCAGCGAGCGCTGCTCGATCGCCACGGCGCGCTGCGTGAGCTGGCGCTTCTGGAGGATGTCCAGCAGCACGGGATGGTCGATGGCCAGCGAGGTGTCGCAGGCGGCGAACGCGGCGACACGCGAAGGATGGTCCAGCGCCAGCTTGAGGCCGATCATCCCGCCGAGCGACTGGCCGACGAGCGTCACGCGTTCGATGCGCTCCGCGTCCAGCACCGCGAGCACGTCGGCGACGAAATTCTCCAGCGAGAACTCCTCCACCGGCGCGACGGAGCGGCCGAAGCAGCGGATGTCCATCGTCAGGCAGGTGTGCCGCGGCGTGAACGCCGGCAGCTGCTGCCACCAGGTGGCGGCGTTCGAGCCCGCCCCGTGCAGGAACAGGACGGCCGGGCCGTCGCCGTGGCGCTCGTGATAGATGCGGCGACCGCGCGATTCCACGAAAGGCATGCGGATCCTCAGTTGGCCTTCAGGTTCAGGCTGCGCACCAGCTGGCCCCAGCGCTCGGTGTCGCTGCGCACCATCCGGGCGTACTGCTCGGGAGTGGTGCTGAGCGGAACGAGGCCTTCGAACTCCAGCTGCTTGAGCAGCGCGGCGTCGCTCATGGCCGTCTTCAGCGCGGTGTTCAATTTCTGCACGATGGGCGCCGGCGTGCCCTTGGGCGCCGAGAGGCCGATCCACGAGCTCACCGTGAGCTGCGGATACCCGAGCTCCGCGAACGTGGGCACCTGCGGCGCGTTGGCGCTGCGCTTGCCGCTGGAGACGGCCAGCACCTTCAGCTTGCCCGCCTGCACCGGCGCCAGCGCCGCGTTCGACGGGATCACGATGACGGACACGACGCCGGCCAGCACGTCCTGCAGCGCCGGGGCGCCGCCCTTGTAGGGAACGTGCGTGAGCTGCACGCCGGCGGCGCGCTGCAGCTGCTCCATCACCAGGTGGCCCGTGCTGCCCGCACCCGAGCTCGCGTAATTGATCTTGCCCGGTTCGCGCTTCGCCTGCTGCACCAGGTCCTGGAAAGTGGCGATGCCGGCGTCGCTGCGCACCACCAGCCACTGCGGACCTTCGCCGATGGCGCCCACGTGCTCGAAGTCCTTCACGATGTCGAAAGGCACGTTGTCGTAGAGGCCCTGCGCGATCGTGTTGAGCATGCCCGTCATCGTCAGCGTGTAGCCGTCGGGCGCCGCGGTCGCGCCCGCCTGCGTGCCGACGATGTTGCCGGCGCTCGGGCGGTTGTCCACCACCACCGGCTGCTTCAGCGTCTGCGACAGGTGCTGCGCCAGCGGGCGGATGGTGCGGTCGAAAGGGCCGCCGGCGGGCGCGGGCACGATGATGCGGATCGGCCGCGCGGGCCAGTCGCCCTGTGCGTGGGCGGAAAAAGCGGTGGCGGCCAGGCAGGCCAGTGCGGCGGCGGCGAGCCGGCGGGTAATGCTTCTCACGTTGTCTCCTGGTGGACGGCCGTCGTGCGGCGCGTCTCTTGCGATGGCGCATCTTGGCCGCGGGAGCCATCGGTGCCAAATTAATTTCCGGGGGCAGGTATTAGACTTGCCCATACCTTGCCCGATTCCGCCTCCGCCCTCCTGAACCGGCTCCTTGCCCGCGGCAAGTTCCGCCACGTGCAGGTGCTGCTGCACCTCGCCGAGCTGGGCAGCGTGCAACGCACCGCCGACGCGATCGGCATGACGCAGTCGTCCGTGACCCAGACCCTCGCCTACCTCGAAGACCTGCTGGAAGTGAAGCTGTTCGAGCGCCACGCGCGCGGCGTGCGTCCCACGCCTGCCTGCGCCGACCTGCTGCCCGTGGCGCGGCAGATGATGATGGGCATCGCCGACAGCGCGGAGATCGTCGCGGCGAGGCAGAAGCTCGGCGAAGGCGTGGTGCGCATGGTCGCCTCCGCCGCCGCCATCAACGGCCTGCTGGTGGACGCCCTGCCGGAGTTCAGCGCGCGCGCGCCGGGCATCCAGGTGCAGCTGCGCGAAGCGGAAGGCGAGGACCAGCTGCTCGCCATCGCGCGCGGCGAGGTGGACCTCGTCGCCTGCCGCCGTCCGCCCGTCATTCCCGAAGGCTGGGAGTTCCACGCCGTACGCGAGGACCGCTTCGCCATCATCTGCCGCGCGGAGCATCCGCTCGCGCGCACGCGCCGCGTCGTGCCCTGGGCGGAGCTCGGGCAGCAGGGCTGGCTGCTGCTGCCCACGGGCCTCGCCGCGCGGGCGCGCTTCGACCAGCTCGCGCAGCAGTTTCCCGCGCCGCCACGCACGCATTCCATCGTGACGCGCGCCCTGCCCATGGTGGTGTGGCTCCTGCGGCGCGAGAACCTGCTCGCGCTGCTGCCGCTCAACCTGGCGCGGCCGCTGATCGAATCCGGCCTGCTCGCGGAAGTGCGTACGGCGCAGCTCGGCCCGATGGAAGCGATCGGCGTCCTGCAGCCGCAGGACGGCCGCGGCGAAGCAGCCGGGCGCCTCGGCGAATTCCTGCGCGCGCGCAAGCCCACGAAAGGCGCGGCCCGATGACGACGCAACGCAACGACGCCGGCGGCTGGGCCCCGCTGGCCATCACGACCGGCATCCAGTCGATGACCGCCATGGCGCTGCTGGCGCTGCCCGCGATGGCGCCGCGCGTGGCCGAAGCCGTAGGCGTGTCGGCGGCTTACGTCGGCCTCTACGTCGCGGCGGCCTATCTCGCGTCCATCCTCGCGAGCCTCGCTTCCGGCGCGGCCGTCGGCCGCTGGGGCAGCATCCGCGTGAGCCAGGCCTGCCTGGTGCTCTGCGCCGCGGGCCTGGCGCTGTGCGCGCTGCCGTCGGTGGCGACGATCGCGGCCGGCGCGGTGCTGGTGGGCTTCGGGTACGGGCCGATCACGCCGGCGAGCTCGCACCTGCTCGCGCGCACGACGCCGCCGCACCGCATGGCCGTGGTCTTCTCGATCAAGCAGACGGGCGTGCCGCTCGGCGGCGCGCTGGCCGGCGCGATCGTGCCCAGCCTGCAGCTCGTGGCGGGCTGGCAGTTCGCGCTGCTGTTCGTCGCGGGCGCGAGCATCGCGTGCGCGCTCGTCGCACAAACGCTCCGCGCGGAATTCGACGCGGACCGCGACCCGAAGCGGCGGCTCGGCCTGGGCAACATCCTCGAGCCGGTCCGCATGGTGTTCGCGGTGCCCGCGCTGCGCATGCTGGCCGGCTGCTCCTTCGTGTTCTCGGTGGCGCAGCTGTCGCTGACCACCTACCTCGTCACCTTCCTCACCCAGGACCTCGCGTACGGGCTCGTCGCGGCGGGCGCGGTGCTGGCGATCTCGCAACTGGGTGGCGTGTTCGGCCGCGTGTGGTGGGGCTACGCCTCGGACCGCTGGTTCGGCGCGCGCCGCATGCTGGCGTCGCTCGGCACGCTGATGGCGCTCGCCGCGCTGGCGGCCGCCTTGCTCCAGCCGGCGGTGCCGCATGCGGTCGTCGTGCTGGTCCTGTTCGTGTTCGGCGCGTCGGCGATCGGCTGGAACGGCGTCTATCTTGCGGAAGTGGCACGGCAAGCGCCTGAAGGCCGCGCCGGGATGGCCACCGGCGGCACGCTCGCGATCACCTTCCTCGGCAACGTCCTCGGCCCGCCGCTGTTCGGCAGCGTCTCGGCGGGCTTCGGCAGCTACCGCGCCAGCTTCGTCGTGCTGGCTCTGCCGCTGGCGCTCTGCGCCGTGGTGCTGTGGCGGGGCGTGCTGCGAAAGTCCTGATGAGCCACGCGCCTCGGGAACTCTCCGCGTAGGACGGGTCATACAAGGCTCCTCCTTCCGTCCTACGTCCAGGAAATCCATTGCTTCGTCGCCGCGCCTCCGTGCTGGGGGCCGCCACGCTGCTGCTCGCCGGCAGCGCGATGGCCGCTTCTCCCGCTACCCCCGCTTCTTCCTTGCCTCGTGACGCCGGGCTGCGCTGGGTCTCGTCCTCCGCGGGGCAGACCCTGGACCCCGCGTCGCGCCTGCGCCTGGCCCGCTCCGCCGCGGACCGCGCCGGCCTGGCCGAAGTAGGACTGGACTTCCGCGACGTGTACGGGCTCATCCACGCGGAGACGAGCTGGGTGCCGCGCGACGGCAAGGGCAAGAACGGCGTCACCAGCGAAGGCCTCGCGCAATTCGAGCCGGCGACCGCGCGTGCCGTGGGCTTGCGCGATCCGCAGGACGCCGTGCAGGCAGTGCATGCGGCCGCGCGCCTGCTGCGCGAAGCCGCGGTGTGGAGCGCGCAGCGCATCGGTGGGCTGGGCCTGTCGGCGCAGCAGCGCGCGGCCAAGCTGCGCGAGGGCGTCTCCATCTACTACAACCTGTCGTCCCAGGCGCGCAGCGCATGGAACGGGCTGAACACGGATCGCCTGCCCGTCGAAACGCAGAGGCACATCCGCAACCTGCGCGCCGGTGCGGCGCAGGCGGACCAACTGAATGCGCGCCTGGGCGGCCCGAGCCTGCCGCCGCTGCCGCCCGAAGAGCTCACGCGCGTGGCCACCACCAGGCGCGCTGCGCCGCAACCCGCAGGAACCATCGAGTGGTCCGGCAGCGGCGGCGAAGGCCCGAACGCGGGACGGCGCAGCTACGTGGTGCTGTCCGACGGCACCGTGCGCCCGCAGAAGAACGGCGAAGTCCCGGCAGGCGCGATCCAGTGGACGAAGCGGGGCAAGGGTTGACCCTCGTCTGAGCCTCCGTTCGTCGACTGGCGGGAATACGGCGCTTGAGGCAAACTCCGCGCCCATTCGCCCGGTCGGGCTTTTCGGAGACACAGATGCGCCGGATCCTGCTTGCAGCCCTCACCGCCAGTGCCCTCGCCGCCGGGTGCGCCACGGCACCCTCGCCCGCACCGGCCCCGGCGCCGGGCGGCCCCGAAGTGACGCTCACCCGCCTGGACTGCGGCAACGGCTTCAACGATTCCCGGCGCTTCACGGACACCTTCGCGTACAGCGACCCGCGCATGCCGTTCACGTTCAGCTGCTACGTGATCCGGCATGGCGACGACTACATGGTCTGGGACACGGGCTACGCGCCCGGCACGAACGCGAACGCGCCGAAGATCTCGCTGGCGGAGCAGCTCGCGCAGATGGGCGTGCGGCCCGAGCAGGTGAAGTACGTCGGCATCAGCCACTTCCACGCGGACCACACCGGCCAGCTCGCCACGGTCCCCGGCGCGACGCTGCTGATCGGCGACCGCGAGTGGGCCGGCATCACGTCGAAGCCGCCCATGCCAGGCGCCAATGTCGCCGGCTTCACGCACTGGATCAGCGGCGGCGGCAAGGTCGAACCGCAGGCGGGGGACAAGGACGTCTTCGGCGACGGCACCGTGATGATCCTGCGCACGCCCGGCCACACGCCCGGGCACCAGGCACTGCTGGTGCGCCTGAAGGAGAAGGGCCCCGTGGTGCTGGTCGGCGACGCCGCGCACTTCCACGAGAACTACCAGAGCAACGGCGTGCCGGGCTTCAACTACGACCGCGCGCAGACCATCGCATCGCTCGAGCGCATCAAGGGCATCGAGAAGAACACGCGCGCGACGATCATCATCCAGCACGACCCGCGCGATATCGGGAAGCTGCCGGCCTTCCCTGCGGCTGCGCGGTAGGCGAGCGCGCCAGCAGCGACTGCAGCAGCGCGAACCCGAGCGGCCATTGCCCATGGCCGGAGTCCACGTTTGCCAGTGGCCGGGCCCGGAGTTGCGCCAGCCTGGCACGATGAGCGGGACCGCCGCGGGCACGTCGTGCGGGGCCAGGGTCCAGCCCCGTCGGCATCGAGGGCGCCGTGGCGGGCGGTGGCGAGTCGGTCCATGCGGCCGATTCTGCGGAGCCCCGCGGCGAATCCCAACGAATCGTTCGTGCCTAGCTTATGGGGCAGAAGCTCACGACGTTTCGATCTGAGGCGCGTGCCGTGCGCGCGTTCCGACGCGCCGCGTAGGACCGCGCCGCGAACGCCGCCGCGCGAAACAGTGTCTTGCATCTCCGTACCGTCCGTTTGCCTGCGCTTCGCGTTGCGCCGCGAGCATGGAGCTTCGAACAAGGAGTACACAAGACATGAAGTTCAAGACCATCGCCTCCAGCATCGTCATCGCGTCGCTCGGCCTCGGCTCGGTTTCCTTCGCGCAGCCGGCGCGCCACGAAGCCCAGCGCGATGCCCGCGAAGCGCGCCAGGACATCCGCGAAGCCCAGCGCGACCTGCGCCAGGCCGACACGCGCCGCGAAACGCGCGAGGCACGGCAGGACCTGCGCGAGGCGCAGCGTGACCTGCGCAACGCGCAGCAGGACCGCCGCGAAGCGCGCCGCTACTACAACGCGCGCAGCCCCGAGTTCCGCCGCGGCCACCGCCTGCCGCCGGAGCTGCGCCAGAACCAGTACGTCGTGTCCAACTGGCGCGGCCACCACCTCTCCGCGCCGCCCCGTGGGTACCACTGGGTGCAGGTGGGGCCGGACTACGTGCTCGCCGCGATCGCGACGGGGGTGATCACGAACCTGATTCTCGGGTCGTGAGGGGAAGGGTCGCAAAAGCAGAAGCGGGGGCCGTCGGCCCCCGTTTTCTTTGCGTCGCGTGGAACTTCACGGTGGGGTTCGCTGGCGCTCACCTTCCGACGCTGGCGCGTCGCCACCCTACGAACCGGAGGGACGCGTGACCGACGCGTGACCACCGCGGCTGTAGGGTGGCGCGGCGAAGCCGCGGAAGGTGAGCGCAGAGAACCCCACCGATGGGGCCTCAATACGTCTCCAGGTGCAAACGCCCATCCCGCTTGAGCGCGGCCCCCACGGCTTCCCAATCCAGTCCCGCCTGCTGCGCCACGTCGCGCAACGCCAGCACCACGCCCTCTTCCATCGCCTTCAACCCGCACACGTAGAAATACGCGTTCGGGTCCCCCAGCAGCACGGCGAGGTCCGCGGCGCGGTCGCGCATCAGGTCCTGCACGTAGCGCTTCGGCTGCCCGGGCACGCGGCTGAAGGCGAGGTTCAGGTCGATGAAGTCTTTCGGCAGCTGCTGCAGCGGCCCGAAGTAGGGCAGTTCCTCGCGGGTGCGCGCGCCGAAGAAGAGCATCAGCTTGCCGCCCTCGAACTTGCCGCTCTTGCGCAGGCGGCGGCGCCATTCGGTCATCGCGCGCATCGGCGCGCTGCCCGTGCCGGTGCAGATCATCACGATGTGGCTCTTCGGGTGGTTCGGCATGAGGAAGCTCGCGCCGAAAGGCCCGATCACCTCCACCTTGTCGCCCACCTTCAGGTCGCACATGTAGTTGCTCGCCACCCCGCGCACCGGGCGGCCCTGGTGGTCCTCCAGCACGCGCTTGATGGTGAGCGAGACGTTGTTGTAGCCGGGACGCTCGCCGTTGCGCGCGCTGGCGATGCTGTACTGGCGCGGGAAATGCGGCTTGCCGCGTTCGTCGACGCCGGGCGGCACGACCGCGATGCTCTGGCCTTCCAGCACCGGGAACGGCGTGGTGCCGAAGTCCAGCACGATGTGGTGCGTGTCGTAGTCCGTGCCGACCTCGGTCACGCGCACGTTGCCCGTCACGGTCGCCACCAGCGTCTTCACCGCGGCCTTCGGGCCGTACAGGTTGGTGTACGCGTGGGCAGCCGACCAGGGCGGAACGACCGCGCCGTAGTCCGCGCTGCGGAACGTCGCGTCGCCCGGCTCGATGCCGATCGGCGCGGAAGCCGCTTCCGCCTGCGGCGGCAGCACCGCGGCCTCCACGCCGCCCGCGGCCTCCGCGAGTTCCGCTTCGCCGAGCGGCTCGGGCAGCGACTCCCACCCGAACTGCTCGTCGACGGAATACGCCTTCGCCTTCGGTACGGTGCGCCAGTTGTCGATGCTGCCCGTGGGACACGGCGGCACGCACGCCATGCACAGGTTGCACTTCGCGGCGTCCACGACGTAGTTGTTGCTGTCGTGCGTGATCGCGCCCACCGGACACACCGATTCGCAGGTGTTGCAGCGGATGCAGATCTCGGGGTCGATCAGGTGCTGCTTGAGGAAGACGACATCCGACGCGTCCATGCGAACCTCAGGCGAACCGCACGTACTCGAAGTTCACCGGCTGGCGGTTGATGCCCATGACCGGCGGCGCGATCCAGTTGGCGAACTTGCCCGGCTCCACCACGCGGCCCATGAGGCTCGCGACGAAGGCGCGGTCCTGCGCCGTCGGCAGCCATTCGCCGACCTTGGCGTTCCACTCGGCCTCGCTCACCACCCGGCCTTCCGGCGACACCTTCACGCCCGCGAGCGCGCCGATGTTGCGGTGGAAGGCCTTGTGCGGCACGGTCAGCCTGAAGGGGATGCCCGCCTTCTCGATCACCTTGTTCCAGCGCCCGACGCCGGCCACGCTGTCCTTGATGTAGTCGTCGCGCAGCACTTCGTTCAGCGCGTTGAGCATCGGGACTTCCTTCTCGGTGAGCTGGCCGTTCGAGGCCTGCAGCACGCGGTAGGTCTGGCCGCGCAGCTGGTGGTCGTCCGTGCGCTTGCCCTCCTCGAACCGGCCCTTGAGCCCCGAGGTGTAGAAGGTCGCCGCGTTGCTCGATTCGTCCGCGCCGAACAGGTCCACGGTCACGCTGAAGTGGAAGTTCAGGTAGCGCTGGATGGTCGGCAGGTCGATCACGCCGGCTTCGCGCAGCTTCTTCGGATCGTCCGTCTTCAGCTCGTTCATCGCCTGGCAGGTGCGCTGGATGACGCGGCTCACGCCCGACTCGCCCACGAACATGTGGTGCGCTTCCTCGGTCAGCATGAAGCGCGTCGTGCGCGCCAGCGGGTCGAACGCGGACTCGGCCAGCGCCGACAGCTGGAACTTGCCGTCGCGGTCGGTGAAGTACGTGAACATGAAGAAGGACAGCCAGTCCGGCGTCTTCTCGTTGAAGGCCTGCAGGATGCGCGGGTTGTCCTCGTTGCCGCTGCGCCGCTCCAGCAGGGCCTCGCCCTCCTCGCGGCCGTCCTTGCCGAAGTACTTGTGCAGCAGGTACACCATCGCCCAGAGGTGGCGGCCTTCCTCCACGTTCACCTGGAACAGGTTGCGCAGGTCGTACTGGCTCGGGCAGGTCAGGCCCAGGTGGCGCTGCTGCTCCACCGACGCGGGCTCGGTATCCCCTTGCGTGACGATGATGCGTCGCAGGTTGGCGCGGTACTCGCCGGGCACGTCCTGCCAGGCAGCCTCGCCCTGGTGCTCGCCGAAGTGGATCTTGCGGTTGGCGTCGCCGGGGTTGAGGAAGATGCCCCAGCGGTACTCCGGCATCTTCACGTAGCCGAACTGCGCCCAGCCTTCGGGGTCGACGCTCACCGCCGTGCGCAGGTACACGTCGAAGTTCTGGCTGCCCTCGGGGCCCATGTCGTTCCACCAGCTCAGGTAGTTGGGCTGCCACTGCTCGAGGGCACGCTGCAGCGTCCGGTCCTCGCTCAGGTTGACGTTGTTGGGGATCTTCTCGCTGTAGTTGATCGTGCTCATGTCGTCTCCTCGGGTCAGACGCGGTTGAAGTCGAAGTGGGCGCGCTCGCCCTTGCCGTACACCTTGAGCGCACCCTTTTCGCCGACGGCGTTGGGGCGCTGGAAGATCCAGTTCTGCCAGGCGGTGAGCCGGCCGAAGATGCGGGTGAACATGTTCTCGGGGCCGTTGAAGCGCAGGTTGGCTTCCAGGCCGGTCAGCGCGTCGGGGCTCATGGAGACGCGCTCCTCGATGGCGAGGCGGGTCTCGTCGGGCCAGTCGATGTCGTCGGGGTTGCTGGTGACGAGGCCGAGGGCGAACGCGGCATCCGCGTCGAGCGGCTGGCCGGCCTTCGCGCGCACGGCTTCCAGCGCCGGCGCCTCGTCATAGAAGCGGCGCTGCAGGCGGCTCTGGCCGGTGGCCATCGGATACAGGCCGAAGTTGGTCTCGCCCACTTCGATCGCCGGCGCGGCGGCGGGGTCGGAAGGCAGCGCCAGCTGGTAGCTGCGGTCGCAGGCCAGCGCGAGCTCGAGGAAGCTGCCCGCGAAGCAGGAGCCCGGCTCGATCAGCGCGAACAGGCTGCGGCTGGAGACGTCGAGGCGGCTGAACGTGCGGCGCAGCAGGCCGATGGTCTCGCGCACGAACCAGTGGTCCTTGTGGGCGAGCAGGGCGGCATCCATGGAGCGCACGTTCGAGGCAGTGCCTTCAGTCTTGACCAGCCAGGTCCCGATGTCCAGCTCGTTCGTGCGCATGGAGAGGATCGCGTCCTCCAGCTCGCGCGCGACGACCAGCGGGTACCACGCGGCGCCCTTCGCTTCGATGGCGGCGATGTCGCTTTCGACGGGCGCGGCGGGCGCCTTGACCGTGAAGGTGGCGACGCGGCGGGTGCGGTCGATCTCGACCGTGACGTGTGAATAGCGCAGCGCGTCGGCTTCGATCGTGCGCTGCAGCGGCACCAGCGTCACGCCCTTGCCGTTCGCGGGACGGTCGCTCTTCGCCGCGAGTTCCAGCGCGCGCTCCTGCACGCGGGCGGCGAACTGCGCGGGCTTGACCGCTTCGTCGACCAGCCGCCAGTCCACGGCTTTCTGGCCGCGCACCCCTTCCGCGGTGGTGCAGAAGATGTCGGCGAGGTCGTGGCGCACGTGGCGCTTGTCGGTCACGCGCGTCAGGCCGCCCGTGCCCGGCAGCACGCCGAGCAGCGGCACTTCCGGCAGGCTCACCGCGCTGTTGCGGTCATCGATGAGGATGATCTCGTCGCAGGCCAGCGCCAGCTCGTAGCCGCCACCGGCGCAGGCGCCGTTGACCGCGGCCAGGAACTTGAGGCCGCTGTTCTGCGACGAATCCTCCAGCCCGTTGCGCGTCTCGTTGGTGAACTTGCAGAAGTTCACCTTCCACGCGTGGCTCGACACGCCCAGCATGAAGATGTTCGCGCCGGAGCAGAACACCTTCTCCTTCGCGCTCGTCACGATGACCGTGCGGACCTCAGGATGCTCGAAGCGGATGCGGTTGATCGCGTCGTTCAGCTCGATGTCGACGCCGAGGTCGTAGCTGTTCAGCTTGAGCTTGTAGCCGGGGCGCAGGCCGGCGTTCTCGTCGAAGTCCGCGACCAGCCGCGCGAGCGCGCCGTCGAAGCTCAGTTTCCAGTGGCGGTACTGGCTGGGATGCGTCTGGTAGTCGACCGGCGCGGGAGTGGGCTGGGCAGATGCGGTCAAGGAAGTCTCCGGAGGCTGATGCACTAAACTGCGTTAGCGCGTTGGACGGTACACGCATCATAGTGCATGCAGCCGGGAGAATTCAAGCACTTTTGTTCCTAGGGTTTTCCCTCGATCTGCAGCGCGTTGCGGACCATGGCCCGCAGCGCCAGGAAGGTCTCGTCCAGCGGCCTGGCGCTGGTGTCCAGGTGCATCTCGGCCTTCGCGTAGAAGGGCGTGCGGTGCGCGAGGATGCCTTTCAGGTCCTCCATGGCCTCCCTGTTGCCGGCCATGGGGCGCAGGTCGCCCTGGGCGGCGACGCGGCCCATGTGGTCTTCCGGATGCGCCTTCAGCCAGACGGTCGTGAAGTGCGAGAGCACCAGGTTGTAGGTGGCGGGTTCGGCGACCAGCCCGCCGGGGATGGCCACCACCGCCTCCGGATAGATCTGCAGCGTCTCTTCGACGGCCCGCAGCTCGTAGCGGCGATAGGCGTTCTGGCCGTACAGCGCCTGGATCTCGTTGATGGTGCAGCCGGCGAACTTCTCGATCTCGCGGCTCAGCTCGAGGAAGGGGAAGCCGAGATCGTCGGCGAGCATGCTCCCCAGCGTGGACTTGCCCGCCCCGCGCAGGCCGATCAGCGCGATCCGCGGCGGACGAGGCCCGCCGCCGGCACCTGCCGGGCCACCGACGATGGGCAGGATCGCCTCCCTCACGCGCCGCAGCGTCGCATCGTCCTGGTTCGCGAGCAGTTCGCGGATCAAGGCCCCTTCGATGGAGCGCTCTTCGTCCTGCAGGAAGTCCGCGGGACTGCATTTCAGGGCCGACGCCACCTGCAGGAGGATCAGGACGGAGGCGTTGCCCACGCCCAGCTCCAGGTTGCCGAGATGGCGCTCCGACACGCCCGCGGCCGCCGCGAGTTCCTTGCGCGTCATGCCCCGCCCGTTGCGGCGCGTGCGCACCCGCTCCCCCAGCCGCACGAGGAAAGGATGCTTTCCGTTGCCGTCGGGGCCGTCGGCGGGCTCGGAAACGTCGCGCATCCGGTCGCCGAGGGTTAACCCCGATTCATGCATTATTTTGCTTGACATGGATTTTGGGCTGCTTCTACATTCCGCATGCACGATATTGCATCCAGGCGGTAAACGCAATCTTGATCCGCCGCAACAGCCGCCGCTTCCCCTCTCCCGCTGACCGGAACCCTCCATGAGCGAACTCCTCCTGAACCATCTCGCCGGCCGTCCGCAGGCCGGCACGGGCGCCGGCACGGCGCTGTTCGACCCGGTGCTCGGCACCGAACTCGCCCGCGTGGACGCCGGCGGCCTGGACCTCGCGGGCGGCTTCGCCTTCGCGCGCGCGGAAGGCGGCCGCGCCCTGCGCGCCCTCACGTATGCGCAGCGCGGCGCCTTGCTGGCCGCGGTCGTGAAAGTGCTGCAGGCCAACCGCGATCGCTACGACGAGATCTCCACCGCCAACAGCGGCACGGTGAAGAACGACACGGCCATCGACGTCGACGGCGGCATCTACACCCTGGGCACCTACGCGAAGATGGGCGAGACCCTCGGCGACCGGCGCCACCTCCTCGACGGCGAAGCGGCGCGTCTCGGCAAGGATCCCGCCTTCCAGTCGCAGCACGTGCTGGTGCCCGCGCGCGGCGTGGCCCTGTTCATCAACGCCTTCAATTTCCCGGGCTGGGGGCTGTGGGAGAAGGCCGGTCCTGCCCTGCTCTCGGGCGTGCCCGTGATCGTGAAGCCGGCCACCGCGACGGCCTGGCTCACGCAGCAGATGGTGCAGGACGTGAATGCGGCCGGCATCCTGCCGCCCGGCGCGCTGTCGGTGGTGTGCGGCTCTTCGGCCGGCCTGCTCGACCAGTTGCAGCCCTTCGACGTCGTGTCGTTCACGGGATCCGCCGAGACTGCCGCCATCATCCGCTCGCATCCGGCGATCGCGCGCGGCTCGGTCCGCGTGAACATCGAGGCGGACAGCATCAACAGCGCGCTGCTCCTGCGCGGCGAAGCGGCGGGCAGCGAGGCCTTCGACCTGCTCGCGAAGGAAGTCGCGCGCGAGATGACGCAGAAGTCCGGCCAGAAGTGCACGGCGATCCGGCGCGTCTTCGTGCCGGAGGCGCTGTACGCGCAAGCCGCCGAGGCGATCGCCGCACGCCTGGCGAAGACCACGGTCGGCAATCCGCGCAACGACTCCGTGCGCATGGGCGCGCTGGTGAGCCGCGCGCAGCTGAGCGCGGTGCGCGCCGGCCTCGAGGAACTGAAGCAGCACGCCGAGGTGCTGCACGACGGCGCCTCGCACGCCCTCGTGGACGCGGACCCCGCGGTCGCGTGCTGCGTCGGCCCGACGCTGCTCGGTGCGCGCAACCCCGACGCGAGCCCGCAGGTGCACGACCTGGAAGTGTTCGGCCCCGTCGCCACGCTCATGCCTTACCGCGACCTCGCGCACGGCCTCGCGCTCGTGCGCCGCGGCCAGGGCTCGCTCGTCGCCTCCCTGTACGGCAGCGACGCCGGCAGCCTGGGCGCCACCGCGCTCGAACTCGCCGACAGCCACGGACGCGTGCACGTCGTGTCGCCGGACGTCGCCGTCCTCCACACCGGCCACGGCAACGTGATGCCGCAATCGCTGCATGGCGGCCCGGGTCGCGCCGGCGGCGGCGAAGAGCTCGGCGGCGTGCGCGCCCTGAACTTCTACCACCGGCGCGCCGCCGTGCAGGCCGCCACCCCTGTCCTGTCGCAGCTGAACTGAAGGAACCCCGATGCCGCCCACCACCGTCCCGCCGCCGCCCGAGGCCTTCAACTTCGCGCAGCACCTGCTGGCCGCCAACGCATCGCGCCACGCGAAGGCCGCCTTCGTCGACGACCTCGGCACCCTCACCTACGGCGCCCTCGACGAGCGCGTGCGCCGTCTCGCGGCCGGCCTGCGCGCGCTGGGGCTGCGGCGTGAAGAGCGCGTGCTGCTCGTCATGCAGGACTGCAACGACTGGCCGGTAGCCTTCCTCGGCGCGATGTATGCCGGCGCCGTGCCCGTCGCCGTGAACACGCTGCTCACGGCCGACGACTACGCGTACATGCTCGAACACTCCCGCGCGCAGGCCGTGCTGGTGTCGGGCGCGCTGCTGCCCGCGATCACGGCGGCGATGACCCGCAGCGACCACGAGGTGGCAAAGGTGATCGTGTCGCGCCCGGTGGCGCCTCTGCATCCGGCGGAGGTGGAGTTCGAGTCCTTCCTGCAGGCCGCGACGCCGCTGGCGCGCCCCGCGCGCACCGGGGCCGACGATCCCGCGTTCTGGCTCTATTCCTCCGGCTCCACGGGCCGTCCCAAGGGCACCGTGCATTCGCACGCCAATCCCTACTGGACCTGCGAGCTGTACGGCAAGGGCGTCCTGCAGCTGCGCAGCGACGACGTGTGCTTCTCGGCCGCGAAGCTGTTCTTCGCCTACGGCCTGGGCAACGCGCTCACCTTCCCGCTCGCGGCCGGCGCCACGACGCTGCTGATGGCCGAGCGCCCGACGCCGGACGCGACCTTCCACCGCCTCACCGGCGGCGTGGGCGGCGCGAAGCCCACCGTGTTCTACGGCGCGCCCACCGGCTTCGCCGGCATGCTCGCATCGCCGAACCTGCCCGCGCGCGCGCAGATGGCCTTGCGGCTCGTGTCCTCGGCCGGCGAGGCGCTGCCCGCGGATCTCGGCGAACGCTTCAAGGCGCACTTCGGCGTCGACATCGTCGACGGCATCGGCTCCACCGAGATGCTGCACATCTTCCTGTCCAACCGGCCGGACCGCGTGCGCTACGGAACCACCGGGTGGCCGGTGCCCGGCTACGAGATCGAATTGCGCGGCGAGGACGGCGGGCCGGTGCCGGACGGGGAGCCCGGCGACCTCTACATCCAGGGTCCGAGCGCGGCGATGCTCTACTGGGGCAACCGGCAGAAGACGCGCGAGACCTTCCAGGGCGGCTGGACGAAGAGCGGCGACAAGTACGTGCGCAACGAGGACGGCACGTACACCTATGCCGGCCGCAGCGACGACATGCTCAAGGTGAGCGGCATCTACGTGAGCCCCTTCGAGGTGGAGGCCACGCTGGTGCAGCACCCGTCGGTGCTGGAAGCGGCCGTGATCGGCAAGGAAGACGAGGAGGGCCTGACCAAGACCAAGGCCTTCGTCGTGCTGAAGCCGGGCTCCGCGGCGAGCGAGGCCGAACTGAAGGCGTTCGTGAAGGACAGGCTGGCGCCCTACAAGTACCCGCGCTTCATCGAGTTCGTGGCCGACCTGCCGAAGACCGCCACGGGCAAGATCCAGCGTTTCCGGCTGCGCGAACGCGAGCGGCCGGCAGCGGCGCATTGAGCTTCGCTGCACACTTCACACGATGTAACGCGTCCCTCCCCCGATCGCGGCACCCCGCCCCCTTGTAGAGGCTGGCGGGCGCGGCGCATCCTCTCCGCACCGCCGCCATGGCGGACAGGGAAGGAGTGACATGCAGCCATCCATCTTGCGGCGCGCTGCGCCGCGTTCGCTCGGCCTCTCGTTGCTGGCGGTCGCTTCCGCGGTCGCCCTCGTGTCGTGCGGAGGCGGCGGCGGCGACGCCGGCACTTCCGACCTCCTGGCCAAGGGAGGGTCCGACAGCGGCGCGTGCGACACGCGCGTCAACAACACGCAGGAGAAACTGCTCCAGTGCGTCACGCTCGCCGGCGTGCGCCGCCACCAGGCGGCCCTGCAGGCGATCGCGGATGCGAACGGCGGCACGCGCGCCGCGGGCACGCCCGGCTACGAGCAGAGCGTGCAGTACGTCGTCGGCCAGATGACGGCCGCGGGCTACGACGTGCAGCTGAACCCCTTCCCGTTCACCTACGTCGCGCTGCCGCTGCTGCAGCAGACCGCACCGACCGTTGCAACGTACGACTCCGGCGCGTTCACCGGCACCGGGTACGGCAACGTGAGCGCACCCGTCACCGCGGTCGACATCAACCTCGTGCCGCCGCGGGCGAGCACCAGCGGGTGCGAGGCGGCGGACTTCGCGGGCTTCCCGGTGGGCAACATCGCGCTGGTCCAGCGCGGCACCTGCACCTTCGCGGTGAAGGCGCTCAACGCGCAGGCCGCCGGAGCCTCCGCGGTGATCATCTTCAACCAGGGCAACACGCCGGAACGCGAACCGCTGATCGTGGGCACGCTGGCGCCGGACACGGCGGCCATCCCGGTCGTCGGCGCTTCGTTCGCGGACGGTTCCGCCCTGGCCGCGCCGGGCTCGGCGGCGCGCGTGCGTGTCGACCCGCCGGTGGAGATGACGCTGTACAACGTGATCGCCGAGTCGCGCAGCGGCGACCCGAACAACGTGGTGATGGCGGGCGCGCACCTCGACTCGGTGCAGCGCGGGCCGGGCATCAACGACAACGGCTCCGGCACCGCCGCGATCCTGGAGACGGCCCTCCAGATGGCGAAGGTGAAGCCGCGCAACAAGCTGCGCTTCGCGTGGTGGGGCGCCGAGGAAGCGGGGCTGGTCGGCTCGACGGCCTACGTGGCCGGCCTGAGCGACGCGGACAAGGCGAAGATCGCCCTGTACCTCAACTTCGACATGGTCGGCTCGCCCAACCACGTGTTCTTCATCTACGACGGCGACAACTCCGACAACGTCGGCGAAGGCCCCGGGCCGGGCGGCTCCGCGCAGGTCGAGCAGGTGTTCGAGGGCTTCTTCACCAGCCGCGGCATCCCGTTCAAGGGCACCGACTTCGACGGGCGCTCCGACTACGGGCCCTTCATCGCGGCGGGCATCCCGGCGGGCGGCCTGTTCACCGGCGCCGAAGGCGTGAAGACCGCGCAGGAGGCGGCGCTCTGGGGCGGCACCGCCGGCCAGGCGTACGACCCGTGCTACCACCTCGCCTGCGACACGTACGCGAACAACAACGACACGGCGCTCGACGTCAACAGCGACGCGATCGCCTATGCGGTGCTGCAGTTCTCGATGAACACGCAAGCCGTGAACGGCCAGCGCGGCAAGGGCAACTTCCGGATGCCGTCGCTGGAGAGCGACCACCTGCGCAACTCGCGGCGGTGATGAGGTGATCCGGAACCCCACCGACGGGGTGCCCGACATGGGCGCCGTCCGGTGGGGTTCGCTCGCGTCACGGCTCGCTCGATCACGGCGCGCGCGAACATGTAGGGTGGCAGGCGGAACGCCGGGAAGGTGAACGAAGTGAACCCCACCGATGGGCGGCCAACATGGGCGCCGTCCGGTGGGGTTCGCTTTCGCTCACCGGCCGCGGCTTCGCCGCGCCACCCTACAACGCTGCCGGCGATTGACCTTGCGTCGGGCCGATGGCGCGCCTTCAGTCCGGTGGGGTCCGCTCGCGTCACGGCTCGCTTGATCACGCCGCGCGCGAACATGTAGGGTGGCCGGCGGAACGCCGGGAAGGTGAACGAAGTGAACCCCACCGATGGGCGGCCAACATGGGCGCCGTCCGGTGGGGTTCGCTTTCGCTCACCGGCCGCGGCTTCGCCGCGCCACCCTACAACGCTGCCGGCGATTGACCTTGCGTCGGGCCGATGGCGCGGCTTCAACCGCGCACCGACAGCAGCTTCACGATGGCCGCCACGTGCGCGTCCTGCAGGACCTGCGGCTTCACCTCGTCTTCGGCGGCCGTCTCGTTCTCGTGGTCCTGCACGGCCGCGCGCATCTCGTCCTCGCTGCGCCACGTCATGATGGCGTTCTTCGGGCACATGTGCCGCAGCGTGTGGTACCAGTAATAGCCGTCGGCGCCGCCGAACAGCCTGTCGATGGCGGCGAGGTCGTTGGACTTGATCTTGTGCTTCTGCAGAATCTCGTCCAGCACCTGGTGGGAAAGGATGATCGAAATGGGAATGTCTCGCGCGCAGCTGCCTGTCGGGGCGAGCATTGTACGAGGCGCGCCCGGCCCGGTGCAGGAGCAGGCGCAGTCGCGCTTCGACGCCCTGGTCCAGGAGGTCGCGCGGTGGCGTGCCGCCGTCCAGGAGTGGAAGGACAGGACGACCCGCTACCACCAGGCCGTCGAGCCGGTGCGGCGCGAGCTGCATGCCGCGTGGCGGCAATGGGTGCTCGCGCTCGACGACGCCAGCCTGCAGCCCGGCTTGTCGCGCACGGAGCGTGCCCGGCTGGACGAGCTGGTACGCGACACCGCGGCCGCGCTGCTGGAGCTGGACGACGATGCCGAGCTGGCCGCCATCGCGAGCCGGCATGCGGAGGACACCGCGTCCGCGGTGCCTCGGCAGGACGATGCGGCTCCGCCCCTTGGCGGACACGGGCTCCTGGAAGACCTGGCCCAGGCCTGGGAGCAGGAGGCCGCCGCGGCCGCCGCGCAGCGCGCAGCCTGGGCGGCACAGCGCCGTGCCGCCAGTGCCGCGAAGCGACGGAAGAAGGAAGAGCAGGAGGTCTCGCAATCGCTGCGCGACGTGTACCGCCGCGTCGCGAGCGCACTGCACCCGGACCGCGAGCCCGATGCGCAACGGCGGGCGCACAAGACCGCCCTCATGCAGCACGCCAACCAGGCGTACGCCGACGAAGACCTGCTGGCGCTGCTGGAGCTGCAATTGCAGGCCGAGCAGGTCGATGCGGCACGCGCGGCGCCGGTGGACGGCCGCCGCCTGCAGCACTACGTGACCGTGCTGCAGGAGCAGGTCGCGGAACTGCAGGCCGAAGCGCATCGGCTCGAAGCTGCGTTTCGCGCCGCGACCGGCCTGCCGGCGGGGTCCGGACTGCAGCCGCGCAAGGCCGATCGCGTCATCTCCTCGGAAGCGCAGCGCCTGCGCGGCGAGTTGCAGGACGTGCGCCGGCAGGTGCGGTCCTTGACGGACCTCGACGCGGTCAAGGCCTGGCTGAAGGGCTGAGCGTCAGCCGCCGGCGGCTTCGCCCTGCAAGCGCGCCAGCTGCTCGCGCAGCTGCATGTTCTCCGCGGTGAGGGCGGCGACGCGCTGGCGCAGGGACTCGATCGTGTCCTCCGCCTCCGCCGACGGGTCGTCCTGCGCGGACGCAGGCGCGGCCTCGGCGGCCGGCTTCCTGCGCGACTCGCGCACGCGCTTGGCCGCCTGCTTCAGTTCCTCCTTGCCGCCGGTGGCGGCGGCCACCTGCTCCTCCCACGGGAGGCTGGCCACCGTGGCCGCGGCGTTGATCGAGATCTCGGCCGCCTTCACGGCGGCGACGACCTCCGGCGCGGCGCGCTTGTGGATCTTCTCGATCTGCATGACCTGGCTGCTGCTCAGGCGGGCCACGCGGGCGAGCGCCTCGCGCGTGGTCTCCTGCGTCTCGGCGGCAGGCGCCTCGACGGGAGCGGGCGCGTCGGCAGGCGCTGCGTCCGGGGCGGAAACCTCGGACGCGGCTTCCGGTTCCGTGCGTGCCAGCCGCGCGGCGACGATCTCGCGCTTGCGCAGCGCGAGCACGCCGCGCTGGAAGTCGGAGAGGCTGCGCCGGCCCAGGTGCTGGTCGATCATCCACAGGTGCACGTCTTCCATGGACTGGAAGCGCGTGCTCTGCACCGTCTGGAACGGCAGGCCGTGCTTGCGGCAGATCGCGTAGCGGTTGTGGCCGTCCACCAGCAGGTCGCCCCAGAGCACCAGGGCGTCGCGGCAGCCCTCGGCCAGGATGCTGCGCTCGAGGGCGCGGTATTCGTCGGGTGTCAGCGGATCGATGTAGGCCTGGAGTTCTTCGTTGACGACGATGTCCATCGGGGAATGCGGTGCGGGGCGGATTGCGGAAGGACGCGCATTGTAGGCAGCGCGTGCCTCATCGCTGGCGCAGCCAGCGTGCCGCGCCCTGCCCCGCCACGACGCCGGTGGCGAAACAGGCCGTCAGCAGGTAGCCGCCCGTGGGCGCCTCCCAATCGAGCATCTCGCCCGCGCAGAACACGCCAGGCACCTTGCGCAGCATGCCGTTGGCATCCAGCGCCTCCAGCCGCACCCCGCCGGCCGTGCTGATCGCCTCTTCGACGGGGCGGCAGCGCGCCAGGGTCAGCGGCAGGGACTTCAGCGCCGACGCCAGCGCCTCCGGATCGTGCAGCTGCTGCGGCGACAGCAGCTCGTGCAGCAGCGCCATCTTCAGCCCCTCGATGCCCAGGCGACTCTTGAGGTGCGTCGACAGGCTGCGGGCACCGCGCGGCCGGCGCGTTTCCGCCAGCACATGGTCCGCAGTGTGCTGCGGCAGCAGGTCGATGAGCCACGTGGCCTGCCCGTGCGCCGCGATCGCGTCGCGCAGCCGTGCGGAGAACGCATACACCAGGCTTCCTTCGATGCCGGTATCGGTCAGCACGAACTCGCCTTGCACGCTCTCCTGTGGCGCCTGCCCCGGCATGCGCGCAGCGACCGGCTTGACGGGCTGGCCCGCGAAGCGCTGGCGCAGGTGGTCGCTCCAGCCGTTCGCACCCGGCCGCGTGGGTGCCACGTCGAAGCCGCAGTTGCTCGCTTGCAGCGGCGCGATGTCGACGTCGCGCGCGCCCAGCAGCGGCACCCAGGCGCCGTCCGAGCCGAGGCGCGGCCAGCTGGCACCGCCGAGGGCGAGCACGGTGGCGTCGGCGGCGTGGCGGACCGGGCCGTTCGGCGTGTCGAACACGAGCTCGCCCGTGCCCGCGTCCCATCCCGTCCAGCGATGGCGCACGTGCACGCGCACGCCCGCGGCGCGCAGGCGATGCAGCCACGCGCGCAGCAAGGGCGCGGCTTTCATGTCCTGGGGGAACACGCGGCCGGAGGTGCCGACGAAGGTGGCTATGCCGAGGCCTTCGGCCCATTGCCGCACCGCGTCGGCACCGAAGGCGGCGATCGCATCCCGCAGCGCCTCGCTGCGCTCCGCATACCGCGCGAGGAACCTGTCGGCGGGTTCCGAATGCGTGAGGTTCAGGCCGCCGCGGCCCGCGAGCAGGAACTTGCGGCCGACGGAGGGCATGGCATCGAAGAGGTCGACGGCCAGCCCTTCGCGGGCCAGCACCTCGGCGGCCATCAGGCCGGCCGGTCCGCCGCCGATGACGGCGGCGCGGGAAGGAGAAGAAGTCACCGCGACATTGTCGTCGCAGGCACCTCAGGCCGTGGGGCGCTCCAGGTGACGCAGCAACGCCTGGACCACGCGGCCGTCGATGCCGTGGCCGAGGCCCGGCAGCAGGTCCAGCGTGACCTGCGCGCCCAGGCCGTGCAGCGCCGCCGCCGCATCCACCGAGGACTGCGCCGGCACCACGCCGTCCTGGTCCCCGTGGACCAGGTGCACCGGACAGGGCGGCGCACGGCGCACCGGCTGCGCGAAGCGGCCCGCGATCGCGACGACGCGGCCACAAGCGGGCGCGCCCTCCACCTGCGTGGACTCCAGCGAGAGGATCGCGCCTTGCGAAAACCCGACGAGCACCGTGCGGTCCGCGGCGATCCCGGTCTCCTGCTGCCAGCGGGCGATCGCCTGGAGGAACGAGGGCATCACCGCCGCGACGAGCCGACGCCGTGGAACAGCAGCACGAGCTGCGTCGCCTGCGCAGGACGGGCGACGACGATGGACGCATCACGCATTCACAGGCTCCTCGACTTCCAGGGCCACGTGCCGGCCGAACACGTACGACTCCATCGCCAGCACGCCGTGGCGGATGCCGCCGTCCAGGACGGTGGTGGGCTGCGCCGCCGTCGCCGCCCCCGCCGCCACGAGCAGCGGGAGGAAGTGCTCGGTGCTCGGGTGCGCGCGCGCGGCATGCGGCGCGCGCTCCAGCGCCTGCGTGAGGCGCACCGTATCGCCGGCTTCCACCGCTTCGCGGATCCAGAGCGAGAACTCGCGCGCGTACGCGGCCTCGGCGGCATCGCCCATGCGGAACTCGTACAGGTTGTGCGTCAGGCTGCCCGAGCCGACGACCAGCACGCCTTCGCCCGCGAGCGGCGCCAGCGCGCGACCGAGCGCGAAGGCCTTCGCTTCGTCGGTGTCGAACGGCAGGGACACCTGCACGACGGGCACGTCCGCGTCCGGGTACAGGTGCAGCAGCGGCACCCACGCGCCGTGGTCCAGGCCGCGATGGGGATCCAGGGACGCGGCGATTCCGCGGGCGCGCAGCACTTCCTGCGTGCGTGCGGCGAGTTCCGGCGAGCCCGGCGCGGGATATTGCAGCGCGTAGAGGGCGCGCGGGAAACCGCCGAAGTCGTGCACGGTTTCCGGCCGCGCGACGGCGGTGATCTCCACGCCGCGCGTCATCCAGTGCGGCGACACCACCACGATGGCCCGCGGCTTGCCCAGCGCCTGCCCCAGCGCGCGCAGCTGGGCCCCGGCGAGCCCCGGTTCGATGGCGAACGTGGGGGCGCCGTGGGAGACGAAGAGGGAGGGCAGCGGGGTCATTGGCAATCCTTTCCGAGGGGGAGCTGCCCCGGAGTGCGGGGCTTGCATCCACTGTATTGGGTTGCGTCGCCACGATAAACCGAGCAACGCGAGACTGTTTGTTCACGATATCAAGCCAATGGTCCCCTTACGGGCGAACCCGCGCGATGGGGCGCCGCGCCGCCGCGCGCGCGCAGCGGGTGGCACACTGCGCCGCTCTGTCGAACACCATGATTTCCGGAGCCGAACCCAGGGCGCTCAAGTCCCGCCTCCTCGCCGACCTCGAGCACGCCATGGGGGCGGGCCACCCGCTGCAGGCCTCCGCGGTGGCGATCCTGGTCGGCACCGGCACATCCTCGCTGATGCAGCAGGCGCTGGGCTCCGCGCCGCGGGGCGCTCCCGGCTCGGACGAAAGGTTGCAGCGCTACCTTCGCAACGTCGTGCGCGTGCTCTGCGTGGCCGAGCGCCACTTCGGCGACCTGCAGGCCGCCCTGCACTGGTACCACGAGGACCGCGGCCCCCACGGCAAGCGGCCGACGCCGCAGGCTTTCGTCGCGGCCGGCCTGATGGAAGAGGCCTGCCGCCACCTGCTGCGCGCCCCGCCATGAGCCGCCGGGTCGCCCCAAGGCTCATGGCCCCGCAGCGCGTAGCGCGGAGGGTAGTCCAGTGACCCGCCCCGCGGCGGCGGCAGAATCGGGCATGGCCAGTCTTTCCACGCGCGTGCCGCGCATGCTCGCAGCGGCATGGGCGCGACCGCAGGCGCGGCTGGCGGCCTACCTGGCGCTGTCGCTGGCACTCGCCTGGGTCAGCTTCATCCATCCCGCGCGCGGCCTCAACATCACGCCCTGGAACCCGCAGACCGCGCTCGCGGTCGGCATGCTCCTGTGGCATCCCCGCAGCTGGTGGCTCGTGTGGCTCGCCACGCTGTCGGGCGAAGCGCTGGTGCCCGAGCGCCCGCTCGGAGGGGCCGCGCTGTTCGGTTCCACCGCGCTGCTGGTGGCCGGCTACGTGGCCACGGCGGCCGCGCTGCGGCGCTGGGCACGGCCCGGGTCCGAACCGGTCACGCGCAGGCTGCTGCTGCGCTTCTTCGTCATCGCGGGCGGCGGCGCCCTCCTCGCTTCGACGCTGCAGGTGGCGGGCCTGTACTGGACGGGCGAAGTGGCGGCCGACCGCGTGCTGACCGCCATCCATCGCAGCGCGATCGGCGACGGTGCCGCGCTCGTGGTCACGCTGCCGCTGCTGCTGCTCCTGGGCAGCCGCGAGCGGCGCGCCGCCACGCGGGCGATGTTCCGCAACCCCGAATGGTGGGCCGCCGTCCTCGTCACCGCGGTCGCCGTGATCGCGGTGTTCTCGCGGCCGGCGGAAGAGCAGTTCCGGTACTTCTACGTGCTGTTCCTTCCCGTGGTCTGGTGCGCATCGCGCCATGGCATCACGGGCGCGGTCTGGTCCACCGCGGTGCTGCAGCTCGCGGTGATCGCCGCCGTGCAGGCGGCGGAGTACCAGCCGCTCACCGTGTTCCAGCTGCAGGTGCTCGTCGCCGTGCTCGCGGTCACGAGCCTGCTGCTCGGGGCCACGGTGGACGAGCGCGAGGAAGCTGCGCGCACGCTGCGCGCGTCGCTGCGCCTCGCGGCCGCGGGTGACATGGCGGCCGGCCTCGCGCACGAACTGAACCAGCCGCTCACGGCCATGAGCACCTATGCCCACGCGTCGCAGGTGCTCGCCGAACAGATCCGGCAAGGCGACCGCAGCCAGGCCGAGCTGATGCTGGACATCACCGCCAAGCTCGCGGAGGAGGCGCACCGTGCCGCCGACGTCGTGCGGCGCTTGCGCGATTTCTTCCGCGACCGCGCCACCGACCTGAAGCCCACCTCCCTCGCGCAGCTGCTGGAGGAAGCGCATCGCGACCAGATCGCGCGGGCCGTCGGCCTGGACCTGCAGCTGTCCTGGCACTGCGAACCCGCCGACGCCGTCGCATGGGTCGACCCGCTGCAGGTCGGCGTGGTGCTGCGCAACCTGCTGGCCAATGCCATGGATGCAGCCTCCGCCGCGGGGCGCGGCGGGAACCTGCCGGCGTGGGTCGCGGTCGAAGCGAAACAGGAAGACGCCGACATGGTCATCGCGGTGACCGACAGCGGCCCCGGCCTCCACGGCGAAGACCTCGCGCTCGTGTTCGAACGGCGCCGTTCCGACAAGCCGGGCGGCATGGGCATCGGCCTGGCCATCAGCCGCTCCATCGTCGAGGCCCACGGCGGCCGGCTGTGGGCCGAGCCCGGCCCCGGCGGGCGCTTCCTGTTCACGCTTCCGCTCGAATCCCCCGTCGCCGATGCATAGCCCCCTCCACCGCCAGTCCGTGTTCATCGTCGAGGATGACGCCTCGGTACGGGACGCGCTCTCGCTGCTCCTCAGCCTGCGCGGCTACCCGACCGCCCTCTTCGCCTGCGCCGAGGACTTCCTCGGCGCGCTGACGCCCGACTGGCGCGGCGTGGTGATCGCGGACATCCGCATGCCGGGCATGTCGGGGCTGGAGATGCAGGAAGCGCTCGCGAAGCACCCTTCCCGGCTGCCGGTCATCATCATCACCGGCCACGGCGACCTGGCCGCGGCGCGCCAGGCGTTCCGCTGGAACGCCGTGGACTTCATCGAGAAGCCGTTCGACCACGCGCAGCTGCTGGCGGCGATCGAGCGTGGGATGGCAGGACTGCCACCGGATGCCAGCGCGCTCGGGACGCGCCCGGCCGCCACCGCGCTGTCGCAGCGCGAACGCGAAGTGCTGGCGCTGGTGGTGGACGGCGTGGACAACCGCGGCATCGGCGAGCGCCTCGGCATCAGCCCGCGCACCGTGGAAGTCCACAAGTCCCGCATCATGACGAAGCTCGGCGCGCGCAACCTCGCGGAGCTGATGCGGATCGCCAACGCCGCGGGCAAGGACGCCGCCTGACGCGAGGCCCCGCCGGGACGCCGGCGCGCCGCGGGTTCGCCCTTACGGGCGCGTCCGCGGAAAAGGCGCGGCGCAAGCGGACAATGCGTTGTCCAGAACGAGGACTCTTGCAAAGCGGCCCCTGGCCGCTTCTTTTTTTGGTGCCTCAGGCGTCCGCCACCAGCCGCGCGAGCATGCGGTCGATGACCGGCACCATCTCCTGCGTGTGGTGGATGAAGAACGCGGCCTGCGTCTCGCGGTCGTCGAACCCCACGCGCACGGTGAGCCAGTCGGCCGGAGCGGAAGCGAAGACGGGTTCGTCGTTCACGTCGTCGCCGAAGAAGACCGCGCAAGGCGCGCCGCTCTCGCGCACGAGGTCGTGCACGGCCACCGCCTTGTCGGGACTGCCCGGTGCGGTGACGTTCTCCACCATCTTGCCGGGGAAGGTATGCAGCGCCGCGCCGAAGGGACGCAGCAACTCGCGGATGGTCGCCAGCGCGTGGTCGGGCCGGGACGCCGTCCGGTAGTGCAGCGCGAGGGACAGGCCCTTGTCCTCCACCACCACGCCCGCCGCGTGCAAGCCCGCCGCGTACCGGCGCAGCCAGTCGCGCAAGCCATCGAGTTCGTGCCCCGCCGCGGACGTGCCGCCCTGGCGCTCGGCTCCATGGTTGCCGACGGTGTAGCGCGGCTCGAAACCGAGCCGGTCCGAGAGGTCCGGCAGGCTGCGGCCGGAGACGACGGCCACGGGCAGCAGGGCGGACAGGCGCTCCAGGCGATGGCGCAAGGGGAGCGGCACGCGGGCGGTTTCGGGCCGCGGGACGATGGGAGCCAGGGTTCCGTCGAAGTCGAAGCCGACGAGGGGTGCCCGGGAGATGACCGCGTCCAGGGCCGCGAGGCCGTCCGGGCTGAAGAGATGCCGCATGGGTGGAGCGCAGGGAGGGGTTGCCGGCAATGCGGAAAGTGTAGGTGCATCCGACTTCGCACGCCCTTGCGCAGGGTGAGCCCTTACGGGGACCCGGGGCGATGACGGACAATGGCCGCATGACTGCCGCCGCCGGCCCGACCCGCCCGCAACGCCCCGTCCTCATCGCCGGGGGCGGCATCGGCGGCCTCGGCCTGGCGCTGACGCTGCACCAGGTCGGCGTGCCGTGCGTCGTCTTCGAAGCGGTGGCGCAAGTGCAGCCGCTGGGTGTCGGCATCAACCTGCAACCGAACGCCGTGCGGGAGCTGTTCGACCTCGGCCTGGATGCATCCGTGCTCGACGCCATCGGCATCCAGGCGCGCGAGTGGGCCCTCGTCGGACGCAACGGCAAGGACGTCTACAGCGAGCCGCGCGGGCTGCTCGCCGGCTATCGCTGGCCGCAGTACTCCGTGCATCGCGGCCGGCTGCAGATGCTGTTGTACCGCGCGGTGCTGGAGCGGCTGGGCCCCGGCTCCGTGCAGCTCGGGCACCGCGTGCTCGGTTACCGCAACGAGGCCGACGGCGTCGTCGCCACGATCCAGACGCGCGACGGCCGCACGCTGGAAGTGCAGGGCTCGCTGCTCGTGGCGGCGGACGGACTGCATTCGTCCATCCGCGCGCAGATGCATCCGGCGCAGCCTCCCATCCAGTGGGGCGGCGCGATCATGTGGCGCGGCACGACGCCGGGTGTTCCCATCCGCTCCGGCGCTTCCTTCGTGGGCGTGGGCAGCCTGAAGCACCGCGTCGTCTTCTATCCGATCTCGCAGCCTGATGCGAAGACCGGGCTCGCCACGATCAACTGGATCGCGGAGATCACCGTCGACAACCGCGAGGGCTGGACGCACGGCGACTGGAACCGCCGCGTGCAGCTCGCGGACTTCGCGCACCACTTCGACGGCTGGGACTTCAGCTGGCTCGACGTGCCTTCCATGCTGCGCGGCGCGAGCGAAATCTTCGAGTACCCGATGATCGATCGCGATCCGGTGCCGACCTGGGTGGACGGGCGCGTCGCGCTGCTGGGCGACGCGGCGCACGTGATGTACCCGGTGGGCTCCAACGGCGCGAGCCAGGCGATCGTCGATGCGCGCGTGCTGGGCGCGGCGATGGTGGAGCACGGCGTCGGCGCCGAAGCGCTGCAGGCCTACGACCGGAAGCTCTGCGCGGACATTTCCGCGCTGGTCCTGCGCAACCGCGGCTCGGGTCCGTTCGGGCTGCTCGGGCTGGTCGACGAGCGCTGCGGCGGCGTCTTCGACGACATCGACCAGGTGATCCCGGCCGCGGAGCGCGAAGCCTACATGGCGCGCTACAAGGCGGCCGCGGGCTTCGCGATGGAAGCGCTGAATGCAGCGCCCCCGACGATCGCGCCGGGGGCGAAGGTGGCTTCCGCGCCCTAGCCGCGGCGATCAGTAGTGCACGACGGAACGGATGGACTTGCCCTCGTGCATCAGGTCGAAGGCCTCGTTGATGCCGGTGAGCGGCATCGTGTGCGTCACGAAGGGCGCGAGCTGGATGCGGCCGGCCATCGCGTCCTCCACCATGCCGGGGAGCTGGCTGCGGCCCTTCACGCCGCCGAACGCCGTGCCCAGCCAGCGCCGGCCGGTCACGAGCTGGAAGGGGCGCGTGGAGATTTCCTGGCCCGCGCCGGCGACGCCGATCACGACGGACTGGCCCCATCCACGATGCGCGCACTCCAGCGCCGCGCGCATGACGTTGACGTTGCCGATGCACTCGAAGGAATGGTCGACGCCCCAGCCCGTCATCTCGACGATCACCTGCTGGATGGGCTTCTCGTGGTCCTTGGGATTCACGCAGTCCGTCGCGCCGAAGGTCCGCGCGAGGTCGAACTTGCCCGGGTTGGTGTCGATCGCGATGATGCGGCCCGCCCCGGCCATCTTCGCGCCCTGGATCACGGCCAGGCCGATGCCGCCGAGGCCGAACACGGCGACGGTGTCGCCCTCCTGCACCTTGGCCGTGTTCTTCACCGCGCCGAGGCCGGTGGTCACGCCGCAACCGAGCAGGCACACCTGTTCGGGGTTCGCGTCGGGATGGATCTTCGCGAGCGAGACTTCGGCCACGACCGTGTACTCGCTGAACGTGGAGCAGCCCATGTAGTGGTAGACCGGCTGGCCCTGGTACGAGAAGCGGGTGGTGCCGTCCGGCATCACGCCCTTGCCCTGGGTCGCGCGCACGGCGACGCACAGGTTGGTCTTGCCGCTCCTGCAGAACAGGCATTCCCCGCATTCGGCCGTGTAGAGCGGGATCACGTGATCGCCAGGCTTCACGCTGGTGACGCCCTCGCCCACCTCGACGACGATGCCGGCGCCTTCGTGTCCCAGCACGGCGGGGAACAGCCCTTCGGGGTCGTCGCCCGACAGGGTGAACGCATCCGTGTGGCACACGCCCGTGTGCGTGATCCTGACCAGCACCTCTCCCTTGCGGGGCGGAGCGACATCGAGCTCGACGATCTGCAGCGGCTGGCCCGCCGCGAAGGCCACGGCGGCGCGGCTCTTGATGGATTGCATGGAGGAACCTGCTTGGAATGGAGGAGTGGCCAGGGGAATGTATCGGAGATCGGCGCGGCACTCTTGCTCCAGGGTGACGCCTGTAGGATGCGCGGATGCGCGACTGGATACGACGCTGGACACCGACCGAGGAGAAGCTGCGGCAGCAGCCGGGGCTGCGCTGGCTCGCGCCGCTGCTCGGGCGGCCGGTGCTGTGGCAACTCAGCCGGCGCCGCGTGGCGCTGGGCGCAGCCGCCGGCGTCTTCTGCGGCTTCATGATCCCGGTGGCGCAGATCGCGGGGGCCGCCCTGCTCGCGCTGCTGTTGCGCGCCAACCTGCCCGTGGCGGCGCTCTCGACGCTCGTCACGAATCCCGTGACCTTCGGCCCCATCTTCGTGCTGGCTTACCGCACGGGCTCCGCCGTGCTGGGGGAGCCCACGCGACCGGAGGAAGCCGAGGCGCTGGCACGGGGCACGGAGCAGTCCAGCGCCGCCCCGGCACGTGGAGGTGCGCGGGACTGGATAGAGCGGGCGCGCGAGATCGGCCGCCCGATCATCGTCGGGATGGTGATCTTCGCCGTGGCGGGGAGCATCCTGGCCTGGGTGCTCGTGCAGGTGGGCTGGACCGTGGCGGTGCTGGTGAAGCGGCGCCGGCGGGTGCGGCGCACGTCGTGAGGGCGACGCTCAGGCCGGCCGCGCAGGCACCAGCGCCTTGAAGTCCACGGCCCGCAGGATCGCATTGCGCTGTCGCAGCACCTGCCCGGCCGCGCCGGCCTTGCGCCGGTAGGCGAGCCAGCGCGGGTCCGCCTCCAGCGCCGCGCGGCGCCGCTCGCGGTCCGCCATGTCGGTGTACTGCCAGAGGTGCACCACCTCGTTCACCTCGCCCACCTCGGTGGTGTAGTAGCCCAGGGGCGGGCCGAGGTGCTCGCTCTGCACGGGCAGGCCCTCGGCCGCGTAGAGCGCGAGGAAGTCGCGCACGAGGCCGATCTGGATGGTGTAGGTTCTCTGGTCGACGATCATCGTTGGGACTCCGGCCTAGGCCACGAAACGCGGCAGCAGCAGTGCGATGGAAGGGAAGGCGATGAGCACGGCCAGCCGCAGCAGGTCCGCCACCACGAAGGGGCCGACGCCGCGGAACAGCGTTCCCATGGACACGTCGGGCAGCAGGCTCTTGAGCACCATCACGTTCATGCCGACCGGCGGCGTGATGAAGCTGATCTCGGTGACGACCACCACCAGGATGCCGAACCAGATCAGGTCGTAGCCGAGGAACTGCACCAGCGGGTAGAACAGCGGCACGGTGAGCAGGATCATCGACATGCTCTCCATCAGGCAGCCCAGCACGATGTAGATCGCGCAGATCAGCAGGATGACGAAGAGCGGGCGGATCCCGAAGTGCCGCACGTACTCCTGCAGGTCGGCGGGCAGCGTGGTGAAGTTGATGAAGTTGGCAAACGTGAGCGCGCCGATCAGCACCAGGAACAGCATGCCCGTGGTGCGCGAGGATTCCAGCAGCACGTCCGACAGGACCTTCCAGGTCAGGCGGCCGCGCAGCAGGGCGAACACGAACGCCCCGCAGGCGCCTATGCCCGCGGCCTCCGTGGAGCTGAACACGCCGCCATAGATGCCGCCCATCACCACCGCGAAGAGCACCAGCACGCCCCACACCTCCCGCAAGGCGCGCAGCCGCTCGGGCCACGGCATGCGGCGACCGGGCGGGCCGGCATCGGCATTGCGCCAGACCGTCCAGCGCACGGCGCCCAGGTAGAACAGGATCGCGACCAGGCCCGGCAGGATGCCGGCGGCGAACATCTTGCCGATGCTCTGTTCCGTGAGGATGGCGTAGACCACCATCACGATCGAAGGCGGGATCAGGATGCCCAGCGTGCCGCCCGCGGCGATGGAGCCGGAGGCGAGGCCGTCGCTGTAGCCCAGCTTGCGCATCTCGGGATAGGCCACCTTCGACATGGTGGCAGCCGTCGCGAGGCTGGAGCCGCACACGGCGCCGAAGCCGCCGCAGGCCACCACGGTGGACATGGCGAGCCCGCCGCGCCTGTGGCCCAGGAAGGCATAGGCCGCCGCATACAGCTCGCGCGAGAGACCCGCGTGGGTGATGAAGTTGCCCATCAGGATGAACAGCGGCACCACCGACAGCAGGTACTGGAAGCCGCTTTCGCGCACGACGCCGCCGACCATGGCGAAGGCGCCGGGCCAGCCGCGCATCGTGGCGAGGCCCGTCAGGCCGACCAGCGCCATCGAGAACGCGATCGGCACGCGCAGGAAGATCAGGACCAGCATGGCCCCGAAACCGAGCATCGCTTCAGTCATGCGCCTCCTTGCGGCGCGCGTCGGCCCACAGCAGCCCGAGCTGCACGATCGCGTTCACGAACAACATCAGGCTCATGAAGAACACCACAGGCGCGAGCGGCAGCCGCAGCATGGTGGTCTGGTCCGCGTACTCCAGCGCCGACTGCGCCTGCTGCCAGCTCGCCGCGCCGAGCAGCACACTCACGCCCACGGCGAGCAGGTGGCTGAGCGTCGCGAGCGCGAGCGATCCCGCGCGGCTGCGCGGCACCGGCACCAGGTCGACGGCGACGTGCTCGCGCCGCCCCGTGGCCAGCACCATGCCGCAGAAGATCACGCCCACCATCAGGATCTCGGTGAGTTCCACGGCGCCGGTGATCGACACGTTGAACACGTATCTTCCCAGCACGTCGGCGAGCGTGAGCAGCGCGAGCGCGGCCAGGCAGAGTTCGGCCGCGCGCTTCAACGCGCCGCGCAGGATGCGCAGGAGCAGGTGCATGCGCGGCGCTTACTTGCCCGCTTCCAGCGCCTTCAGTTCGGCGCGGAAATCGGAGAGCACCTTCGGGCCGTCGATGCCCTTGGCCTTGGCGGCGGCGAGCCACTCCTGCTCGAAGCCGGCGGTGCGCGCGCGGATGCCGGACACGAGCGCGTCGTTCGCCTGGTGGAAGGTCACGTTCTTCGCCTTCAGGGCCGCGAGGGCCGCCGTGTCGGCGTCGCCCCAGGCCTTGCCGCCCATGCGCGCGATGTGCTCTCCCGAGAGCTTCGTGAGGATCGCCTGGTCGCGCGCCGGCAGGCGCTTGAACGCGTCGTTGTTCATGATGATGCCGTGCAGGTCGGCATAGAGGCCGCCCGGGAACAGCGTGGCGCTCTTCACCACCGAGTCGAGCCGGAAGGACGACACCGACTCCGGCGGGAACAGCACGCCGTCGACGACGCCGGTGCTCATGAGCTCATAGGACTCGGGCGCGGGCTTCACGACCGCGTTGAACTTGAGCACGCGCGCCAGGTCGGCCTGGATGCCGCCGCCGATGCGCAGCTTGAGCCCTTCGAAGTCCTCGACCTTCTGCACCGCCTTGCCCGTGGTGTAGACGCCGCCCGGGCCGTGGCCGTAGATGCCCAGCAGCTTCACGCCGCGGTGCTCGTCGGCCGCGCGCAGGTACTTGTCGTAGATGCGCCAGGACGCCACCGAGGTCGACACCGCGCTGTTGCCCGAGAACGGCAGGATGCCGAACTTCATCAGGTCGAAGCGGCCCGGGTAGTACGAGTGCGAGATGAAGGCCAGGTCCACCACGCCGTTGCGCACGGCGTCGAGGTGGCCGACCGGGTTGCTCACCGGCTTGGGCAGGAAGGTGATCTTCACGCGCCCTTCGGTCTGCTGCTCGACCTCCTTCGCCCACGGCATCATGAAGTCGGCGACGAGCACGTGCGTGTGCGGGATCCACGCCGAGAAGGTGAGCTCCACCGGCTTCTGCGCGCGGGCGGGCGCGGATGCGAGCAGCGCGGCGCCCACGCACAGCGTGAGCAGGGAGGACGTCCATTTCATCTTCATCGCAGGCTTCCTTTCAGGTTCTCGGTTCAGGGAGTGGAGAGGCGGGTGTCGGGCTGCAAGGCCCGTTGGATCAAGGTGTCGAGATCGCCGTCGTGGCGCATGCCGAGACGTTCTGCGATCCCGGTGCGCAGGGGCGGCCACTGCGCGAACTGCGCCTGCATGGCGGGCTGCGGTGCGTAGCGCACGAGGCCGGCCACGTCGGCGCCGAAGCGGCGACCCAGGGCGTCGACGATCTCGCCGACGCTGGCGCGCAGGGCCGGCAGCGTCCACGCGCGGGCAGGGGGCAGCGATGCAGCATCGACGGTCGCGGCGCGCAGCAGGTGCTCCACGCACGCGGGCAGCGAGAGCAGCCAGATCTGCGCATCGGGGCCGACGGGGCTGGCGTACGGCCGGCCCTCGGCGGGTTCGCGAATGAGATCGCTGGCAAAGGAAGAGAGCGCCACCTGCGCCTGCGCGGGGCGGGCCACCACGCTGGGCAGGCGCACCGAGCGGGCATCGATCCAGCCGCGGCGCGCGTAGTCCGCCAGCAGGATCTCGATCATTCGCTTCTCCGCGCCGTAGCTCAGGGTGGGCGCCGGTGCCGTGGCGTCGTCGATCGCGGCGGGCAGCGGCGTGCCGAAGACGCCGATGGAACTGGCGAACACGAGCACCGGGCAGGACGCGGCGGTGCGCAGGCGTTCGAACAGCGCGATGCCGTGGCCCACGTTCACGCGCAGTCCCAGCGCGAACTGCTCCTCGGCCAGCCGGCTCGTGATGCCGGCGAAGTGGAAGACCGTGTCGGGTGCCGGCGTCGTGGCAGCATGCAGCACGCGTTCATCGCCGAGGTCGCCTTCGATGCAGCGCACGCCTTCTGCTTGCGGCGCGTCGCGCAGCGCGAGGTCGGTGAGCGTGAGCGAAGCAATGTCGCCGGCGGCCAGGCGCTGCGCGAGCGCGTGCGCCACGGCGCGGCCGATGTAGCCGTCGGCTCCCGTCACCAGCACGTTCTTCATGCGAGCACGCCCCGCGCGCGCAGGGGCGCGGCCCACGCGAGTCCTTCGGCGGCCTGCCCGCGCGGCGCGTATTCGCATCCGAGCCAGCCGTCGTAGCCGAGGTCCGCCAGCGAGGCCACGGCCTCTTCCAGTCCATGCTGCGAGAGATCGGGCTCGTGCCGGCCGTCCACGCCGGCGATCTGCGCATGGCCCGTCCATGGCGCGCAGTCGCGCACCGCGGCCGCCAGGTCCAGGCCTTCCTTCATGCAGTGGTAGTAGTCGAACTGCAGGCGCAGGCGCGGCGAGGCGAACCCGCGCAGCACCTCGATCACCTGTGCCGGCCGCGCGTAGAAGTAGCCGGGCATGTCGTCGCGGTTCAGCGCTTCCAGCGCCAGCGTGAGGTCGTCGGCCTCGGCAAGCGCGAGTGCATGCGACAGGTTGCGGCGCAGCGCCGCGGCGCAGTCCGCGGCATCGTGGTCCGCGACGTGGCCGGCCATGACGTGGATGGTGCGACAACCGGTCGCAGCGGCGACGCCCCGCGCTGCATCGAACGCCTCGCGGAACGAGGCTTCCGCGCCGGGAACGGCGGCCCAGCCGAGGCGCCCCGCGCCGGGCGTGACCGGCGTGTTGAACAGCGCCAGTTCGAGACCGCTGGCGCGCAGCTGCTGCGCGTACCACGCGGGCGATTCGTCGTAGGGCAGCAGGATCTCCACGCCGCGGAAGCCGTCGCGCGCGGCGGCGTCGAAGCGCGCCGCCCACGGCAGGTCGGGGTACAGCCAGGTCAGGTTGCCGGCGAGTCGCATCCCCATCGTTCAGTGCACCTGGCGCAGGAAGGCCGCGCGCTTCTCGGGTTGCAGCACGCTGATCACCGCCGACAGCTCCGCCTCGCCGAGGCCCAGCACCGCTGCCAGGCGCAGCACCTGCTGCACGCTGGCCGTGACGGGCATGGGGGCGCCGCTCTGCCGCGCGGTGTCGATGACGGTGTCGACGTCCTTGAGCATCGTGTTCAGGCCGCCGATCGACTTCTCCTGCGCCTCGGTCATGCGCGGCGCGAACACCTGCAGCGGCTTCGAGTCGGCCCAGCCGCCGGCGAGTGCGGGAGCGAGCCGGCGCGGATCGATGCCGTTGCGCTCGGCGAAGGACAGCGCCTCGGCCACGGCGACGATGGTCGTGGCGACGATCGTCTGGTTGCACAGCTTGGTGGCCTGCCCGGCGCCGGAGGGGCCCATGTGCGTGATGTTGGCGCCGTAGGCGCGCATCGCCTCCGTGGCCTGTGCAAGGTGGCGCGCCTCGCCGCCCACCATGATGGCGAGCGTGCCGGCTTCGACGCCACCGACGCCGCCGGACACCGGCGCATCCAGCCAGTCGGCGCCATGCTGTGCGAGGCGCGCGGCGAAGCCGCGCGTCGCCTCGGGCGGGATGCTCGCGTGGTCGACCACCCAGCGCAGGCCCGGGGCCTGCGCGACGCCGTCGGGGCCGAACACCACTGCCTCCGAGGACTTCGCATCGAAGAGGCACATCAGCACGCCGTCGACCCCGGTCGCAGCTTCGCGCGGCGTGGCCACCACCTGCGCCCCGTGCTCCGCCAGCGGCGCGGCCTTGGCCGGCGAGCGGTTCCACACCTTCACTTCGTGGCCGGCGGCCAGCAGCCGACGCACCATCGGGGCACCCATCAGGCCCAATCCGCAGAATCCGAGTTTCATCGTCTTCGCCTTCCGTTCGCTTCAGCGGTCCTGGTGGGCTTCGTGCGGCCAGACGGCGGCGCCCGAATGGGTGACGGCACCCTCGTGCGTGGGGCCGACCAGCTTCGCGTATTTCTCCAGCGCACCCGCCAGCGGGAAGCGCACGTAGGGCTTCCATTGCGCGCGGCGTTGCACCAGTTCCTCGTCGCTCACCTGCAGCTGGATCGTGCCGGCCACCGCATCGATGGTGATGCGGTCGCCGTCGCGCACCAGGCCGATCGGCCCGCCTGCCGCCGCTTCGGGGCTGGCGTAGCCGATGCACATGCCGCGCGTGGCACCGGAGAAGCGGCCGTCGGTGAGCAGCGCCACCTTCTCGCCGTTGCCGTGGCCGTAGATCGCCGCGGTCACGCTCAGCATCTCGCGCATGCCGGGGCCGCCCTTGGGGCCTTCGTTGCGGATCAGGAGCACGTCGCCGGCCTCGTAGGTGCGGGCGGAGACCACGTCCATGCAGTCTTCCTCGGTCTCGAACACGCGCGCGCGGCCTTCGAAGGTGAGCGAGCGCAGGCCCGCGACCTTGAGCAGCGCGCCGTTGGGGCAGAGGTTGCCCTTCAGCACCACGAGGCCGCCGGTGGGCATGATGGGCTGGCCCGCGGCGCGCACGATGCGGCCGTCCGGCCCCGGGAAGCGCGCCAGCGCTTCGGCGAGCGTCTCGCCGGTGATCGTGGGCACGTCGCCATGCAGGTGGCCGCCTTCGAGCAGCGCCTTCAGCACCACCGGCACGCCGCCGATGACGTTGAGGTCCTTCGCGAGGTAGCGGCCGCCCGGGCTCAGGTCCGCGACGAGGGGCGTGCGGTTGAAGACTTCCGCGAGGTCGTCGACGGTGAAGCGGATGCCGGCCTCGTGCGCGATGGCGGGGATGTGGAGGGCCGCGTTGGTGGAGCCACCGGTCGCGGCCACGGCGGCCGCGGCGTTCTCCAGGCTCTTGCGCGTGACGAGGTCGCGCGGCAGCGGACCGCCCTTCTCCAGGATCTGCATCACCACGCGGCCGGCGCGGCGCGCCAGCGCGTGCCGCTCGCTGTACACGGCGGGGATGGTGGACGAGCCGAGCAGCGACAGGCCCAGCGCCTCCGCCACCATGCCCATGGTGTTGGCGGTGAACTGGCCGGGACAGGAGCCCACCGTCATCGCGCAGGTGCGCTCGATGCCGCGCAGCTGCTCCATGTTGATCGTGCCGGTCTGGTAGCGGCCCACGCCTTCGATGGCGGTGAGCACCGTGTTCTCCTGGCCGTCGGGCGAGTGGCCGGGCAGCATGGAGCCGCCGTAGACGAACACGGAAGGAACGTTCAGGCGCACCATCGCCATCAGCGTGCCGGGCAGCGTCTTGTCGCAGCCACCGAAGCCGATGAGGGCGTCGTACGCGTGGCCGCGCACGGCCAGCTCCATGCTGTCGGCGATCAGCTCGCGCGACACCAGGCTCATGCGCATGCCGTCGTGGTTCATCGACGTGCCGTCGGAGACGGAGATGGTGTTCATCACGACCGGCACGCCGCCGCCTTCGGCCACGCCCAGGCGGGCGCTGTCGGCCTGGGGGCCCAGCGACTTGGAGCACGGCGTGTTGTCGCCGGCCGTGCCGATGATGGCCACCATCGACTTCTGCAGGTCCTCGTCGTCGAGGCCCGTGGCGCGCAGGAAGGCGCGGTGCGGCGTGCGGGTCACGCCTTCGGTGACCATGTGGGAGCGGTGTTTCTTCAGCATCGGGTGTCCCTGCGGGAAAGTCGGGGGGTCTAGTCGGTGAGGGCCAGGCGGTCGAACACCCAGGAGATGTCCTCCTCGATGCAGCGGCGCGCCTGAGCAAAGTCGCCACGCCGCAGGGCAGCGACGGTGGCTTCGTGCAGCCGGTCGGCCGGCTGCTCCTCGCTGTGCAGCAGCTCGCGGGTGGCGCGCAGGTACGCGCCCGACTGCAGCCAGAGGCTCTCGATCGCGGCCATCATCACCGGCGACCCGGCGGCGGCGTAGATCGTGAAGTGGAAGACGCGGTTCTTCTCCAGGCTGCTCGCCACGCCTTCGCGCGTGCGCCGTGCGGCGGTGATCTCCTGCGCGAGCTGGTCCAGCGTGTCGAGTTCCGGCGACGACAACTGCGGGCCGGCCCACTCGGTGACCGTGCCTTCGATCAGCAGGCGCGCGCGGCGCACGTCGGCGAGCCTTGCTTGCGTGGTGAGCGGGACGCGCGTCGTTCCGTTGGGCATGGCTTCGAGCGCGTTCTGCGCGACGAGGCGGCGCAGCGCTTCGCGCACGGGCATCGTGCTGGTGCCCAGCGCGTCGGCGACCGACTGGATGCCGAGCACCTGGCCGGCGCGGTACTCGCCGTGCATCAGCTTCCTGCGCAGCGCCTGGTACACCGCCTCGTTGACGGGCTGGCGCACGATGGGCTGCAGCACTTCCAGCGGGTCGGCTTCGGCGAGGGAGCGGGTGGCTTTCATGGTGCGGACTCAGATGCAGTAGAAGTCCAGCATCGTGGGGATCACGTCGTTCAGCAGGACGACCTTCTTGCCGGCGATGCGCCACTGGCCATCCACCTCGCGCAGCCGGTGTTCGTAGCGGCCGAAGAAGACGTGCTGGCTGCGGTCCTTCAGGCGCACCTGGTGGCAGCTCCAGCTGGATTCGACGCGCAGCTCGCCCTCGCTTGCCGGGGCGACCACGCAATTGGTGACCTGGTGGCAGGTGCGCGGCAGCACGGTCGACGCCACCGACAGGCCCGAGCGCACGCGCCACACGCGGTCCTCGAGACCGGCGCGCGCGGTGATGTACACCAGCGAGAGTTCGCTCTCCGGCGAGGCGCCCAGCGTGTGTTCGTCGGTCCACGCCGGCACCCAGAACTGCACGTCGTCGGTGAAGAGCGCCAGCCAGTCGTCCCAGCGCTGCGCGTCGAGGTGCAGTGCCTCCTGGCCGACGACGGCCTGCGCCGCGAGCACGGTGGCGGCGGACAGCTTCATGCGGCGGCTTCCATGCGGGAGGCCCAGTGCCGGTACAGGGCGTGGAATACCGTCTCGTCGCTCATCTCGAACGATCCGGAGACGGAGGTGTCGGGCGTGATCCCCAGTTCCGCGGCATGCGCGTCGGCGCCGCGCACCACGCGCTGCATGCCGCGCATGTAGCCCTGCTGCCACTCGATGTCGCCGCTGGCGAAGCCGCGCTGGCAGTCCTCGTAGGTCACCGTGTCGTCGGGCGTGGCGAGCCCGCTCGGGTTGAAGAAGTCCTCGTACTGCCGCAGCCGCTGCCGCCGGCGCTCCGGCGACTCGCCGACGGGCGCGAGGCAGTAGGAGGTGATCTCGGTGCGATCGACCGCCAGCGGCGTGATCACCCGCATCTGCAGCGCCGCGTTGGAGGCGATCTGCAGGTTGGGGAAGATGTTCAGCTGGCGCGTGCGCAGCATCCAGTCGGCGCGCGTGTCGCCCACGCGCGAGCGCAGCTGCGGCAGTTGCGGGAACAGCGGATGGTTCTGCTGCGGCGTCGTGGTCCACACCAGCGCGTGGCCGTTCGGGAAGCCGAACGAGCCCATCGTCTCCTCCTGCTTCTTCTCCGCCTGCCAGATGGCTTTCTCGACGTCCGCGCGCCCGGGCATGCGCGCGCGCCGCTCCAGCAGGCGCAGGTAGGACGGGTGCGTGGACGTGAAGTGGTACGCGTCGGTGGAGTTTTCCAGCTGCAGCTTCCAGTTGCCCTGGTAGCTGTAGGTGACGGAGCCCGGCACCAGCTCCAGGCCCTGCTCCGCCTGGTCGACGGCCATGTCGATGAAGACGCGGGCGTCGCCGAGGTATTCCTCCAGCGGCGGCACGTCCGCGGACAGGCTGGCGAAGAGGAAGCCGCGGTACTCGGCGAAACGCGCCACCGGCACCAGGTCGTGGCATTCGGCGCCGAAGGCCGCCGTGTAGCCACCCTGCGCCTCCGCCTTGATCGCGATGTTGGCGCCGTTGCTGCCGTAGCTCCACCCGTGGTACGCGCAGACGTGGGTGCGCCGGTTGCCGCGGCGGTGGTGCACCACCATCGCGCCCTTGTGCCGGCAGGAGTTGTGCACGCAATGCAGGCGGCCGGCGCCGTCGCGCATCAGCACCAGCGGCTGGCCGGCGAGGCGCAGCGTCAGGTAGTCATGCGGCGCCGGCACCTGGGAGGCGTGGCCGACGAACACCCAGTGGCCCGCGAAGAACGTGCGCATCTCGCGCTCGAACAGCGCGGCGTCGCGGAAGACGTCGCGATGGACGCGGAAGATGCCTTCGGCGGGGCGGTCGTCGATGACGGGCGGCAGGGGCATGGAAAAGCCGCCCGGGGGCGGCAGTGGGATTGCGATTTTTGATCAAAGATACAGCAAACCGCCGGGCACCCTCTGGGGAGTAACCCCAGCCCGCCCCTCAACCCCGCTGCAGCAGCCGCGCCAGCTCCCCCAGGTCCGCCGGCTTCACCAGGTAGTGGTCGAACCCCGCCTCGTCGCCGCGGTGCCTGTCTCCGTCGCTGCCGTAGCCCGTCAGCGCGATGAAGGTCGCATCGTCGCTGGCAAGGGCGCGCAACCTGCGGGCCAGCGCGTAGCCGTCCATTCCCGGCAAGCCGATGTCCAGCACATAGGCCTCGAACGCATCGTTCCTTGCCACCTCGATGGCGCGTCCGGGGTCGTGCGCCAGGTGCACTTCGTGGCCCAGCGTCTCCAGCAGCATGCCCAGGGTTTCGGCGGCGTCCTGGTTGTCGTCGACCACCAGGATGCGAAGCTTGCGCGCGGCAGGGGGCAGCGCCATCGCGTCGCTCGGCGCGGACCCCGCCCGGCCTTCGGTCTTCAGCAGCGGCAGCCTGACGGTGAACGCAGCGCCCGTTCCCGGCCCTGCACTCTCCGCGGCCACGCGCCCGCCATGCAGCTCCACCAGGCTCTTCACGAGCGCGAGCCCCAGGCCCAGGCCGCCCTGCGCCCGGTCCGGCGTGCGCGCGCCCTGCGTGAACAGCTCGAAGACGTGCGGCAGCAGCTCGCGCTCGATGCCCATCCCGTTGTCCGCCACGCGGATCTCCACGTCGCCGTCGACCGCCATGGTCGCCGACAGGGCGCCGTCCGGCGGCGTGTACTTGGCGGCGTTGTTCAGGAGGTTGGCCACGACCTGCACCAAGCGCGGCCGGTCACCCAGCACGTGGACGTCTCCCGAAGGCATGCGCATCGCCAGCTCGTGTCCGCGCGCCTCGATGAGCGGCCGCACCTGCTCGATCGCATGCGCCAGCACGGCCTTCATCTCCACCGGCTGGCGATCGAGCTCCACGAGCCCGCGCGTGACGCGCGACACGTCCAGCAGGTCGTCGACCAGCTCCGTCATGTGCCGCACCTGCCGTTCGATGATGTCGGCCGAACGCTGCACCTTGGCCGGATCGGAAGAGGCCGCCTTCAGCAGGTGCGCGGCGGTGCTGATCGGCGCGAGCGGATTGCGCAGTTCGTGCGCGAGCATCGCCAGGAAATCGTCCTTGCGCCGGTTGCTCGCCAGCAGCTCGTCGCGAATGCGCTTCTGCTCGTGGATGTCCGTGCAGGTCCCCATCCAGCGCACGAGCTCGCCCTGCTCGTTGCGCACCGGCAGCGCGCGACCCAGGACCCACCGGTACTCACCGGAGTGGTGGCGCAAACGGAATTCGACCTCGTAGGGTTCGCCCGTCTCCAGGCTGAGCCGCCACCGCGCCCATGCGGCGTGCCGGTCGTCCGGGTGCAGGATCTCCGCCCAGCGCTCCCCGTCGATGGACCCCGGCGGCATGCCGGTGAACTCGTACGTCTGCTGGTTGTAGTAGTCGCTGAAGCCGTCCGGCAGCGTGGACCACACCATCTGCGGCATGGCGTCGGCGATGGTGCGGAACTGCGCCTCGCTCGCGCGCAGCTGCCGCTCCGCCAGCAGGCGCTCCGTCACGTCCTCGTGGATCAACATGACCTCCGCGACGCGGCCGTCCGGCGCCTTGATGGGCCGCGCGGTGGCCTCGACCCAGCGCGCGGTACCTGCCTTTCCGATCTCGGCGGGGTCGTAATGGATCGCCGGGATGCGCACGGCCTCTCCCGCGAAGGCGCGGCGCAGGTAGGGCGTGACGCCCTTCGCCTCGAGCTGCGGGTCGGTGAGCATGTTGTACCCGGACAGCACGTAGGCGAGGAGCGGGTCGCCTGCATGCGTCCCCCAGAGGTCCTGCCACGCCCGGTTCACCTGCAGCGTCCTGCCGTCCACCGACAGCAGCTGCACGCTGAAGGGGGCCTGCTCGAAGAGGGTCTGGAAGCGCTGCTCAGTCTGGACGCCGGCTGCGGGCGTGGAGGGGGAGGTCACCCCGGCATTGTGCCCACCCCCGCCCCTCCACGCGGCCGTTCAGTTCACGCAGGTGAACGACGCCGCCGCATTCACGTCGCCCGATCCGTTGTAGCGCGCCCACTTCGGGTAGTCGCACATCGGCCGCGTGCGCCCGGGCACGCCCACCGTGTCGCGGGTGACCTGCGCCGCCGGCGCGGTGCCCTGCTCCACCCACCGCTCCAGCGCGGTCAGCGAATCCCAGGTCGCGTTGAACTGGCTGCTGACGGCGTGGCCGAAGCCGGGCACCTCGTAGTAGCGGACGAAGGTGTCCGCCTTGGGCTGGCCGAACTTCCGCACCAGGCGGCCGTAGTAATCGGCGGTCGCGCGCGAGCTCACCAGCACGTCATGCACGCCGTGGGCCAGCAGCAGCTTGCCGCCGCGATCGGCGAAGCCGGAGAGGTCGCTCGACTGGTCGATCATCTTGCTCAGGTCGCCCCAGCGCGAGGCCCACGGCGTCGGCCCCGTCGGGTCGAAGGTGAGCGGGTTGAAGCTGCCGTCGCGCGTGATGATGTTCTTCAACACCTGTTCCAGCTGCTGGCTGATGTAGGGCGCCGTGGTCGGCATCGGGTTGGCCGGCGCGCTGGTGCCGAAGTTCAGGAAGGTCACCGTCGGCTGCACGGGCGACGCGGAGGTCATGCCCAGGTCCGCCGCCCACACGTTGTAGCCCGGGTAGCCGGTCTCGCCGCTGGCCAGCGCGAAGCCGAAGGTGACCGGCGCGTTGATCGCCTTGAGCGCGGCGATCTGCGCGTCGGACAGGCACGTGTCGCCCGTGTCCGCGCCACCGGCGCAGCGCAGCGGCGCGCCATTGAGCGTCGCCGTCGCCGGATCGAAGCTGGCGTTGCACGCGGCCTGGTTGCTCACCAGGCCGTCGGTGACGCCATCGAGCCCGTCGCAGGCCTGCATGGCAGCGGTGAAGAGCGCCAGGCGCTTGTTCTGGTTCGGATACGCGCCCGGCTTGGCCAGCTGCAGCGAGCCCGCCTGCCCGCCGAGCATGGCGGAGGCCTGGTTCCATGCCGGGTACCAGGCGATGGCGCCGTCCCAGTCGGCGGGCCAGCGCTGGATGCTCTGGATCGCTTCCCGTCCACCGGTCGAGCCGCCGGCGAAGTAAGCCTTGCCCGCCGCCTCCGCATAGCGCGACTTGATCAGGAACATGGCCGTGTCGCGCGTCTTCTTCAGCGCCTCGCCGCCCCAGTTGCGCAGCGATTCGTCGTTGAAGCCGAAGCTGCCATCCAGCGAGCCGCGCGCGTTGGCCTGGTGGCCGGAGTCGCTGGCGAACACCGCATAGCCGCGCGCCAGGGGCAGCGGCTGGTCGGTCGCGCCCTGCGGCACGTTGCCCACCACGTTGGGAATGCTGCCGTCGAAGCCGCCGCCGCCGTACATCAGGGCCTTGCCGTTCCAGATGGTCGGCAGCGCGACGCGCATCATGATCTTCGGCGCGGCGGTGTCGACGGCGGTGATGCTGGCGTTGACCAGGCAGTGCTCCGGCACGCTGGCCGCGCCGGTGCCGCTCGCCGGGACGACGGTGGCGGAGGTCACCGTGCCGCCCGAGGTCGGCAGGCCGATGGCGCTGGCCGGGATGGCCATGCCGGCCAGCGCGCCGCAGGCCATAGGCTGCGCCGGCGCGGGTGCGGGTGCGGGTGCGGGGCCCACGGCGGTGCCGCCACCACCACCGCAGGCCGCCAGCGTCATCGCGGCCAGGAAGCCGAGCGAGAGCCGGCTGCGCTTGAGGACGAATGTGCGATCCATGTTGTCTCCGGGTTGTAGGAAGGATGGGCCGGCGCACGGGCGGACCCGGCGCCGAGTCTGGTGTGGCCGGTCGGCCGGGCCAATGTGGCCGGGCGACACCTGCGCGCATTGGCAGGTGTGGCCGGTGCACGGCGCCCGGCCCCGCGGCGTCACTCGGTGGCGGCCAGCTCCATCGCGAACCCGGCCTTGGCGAGCTCGAGCTTGTATTGCTCCCAGCCGGAGCCGGGCACCGTCTCGCCGTTGCGGGCGCGGATCTCGTGCAGCCGGGCCCGCACCTGCGCCGCGGCGTCGGGCGCGTCGCCGACGAAGACGCCATGCGTCAGGGTGACGTGCGCGCATTCGAAGCTGCCGGCGCCGGCCAGCAGGATCATGCGGGTGGGCGCGTCGTCGCCGACCAGCGCGACCAGGCCGGGGCTCACCTTTTCCGGCGCCAGGCCCGCCAGCGCATCCTCGGGCAGGACGCCCGCCGTCATGCCGGTGGCGGCGCTCGGCGCCAGGCAGTTCACGCGGATGCCGTGCTTCTCGCCTTCCAGCGCCAGCGTCTGCATCAGGCCGACCAGCGCCATCTTGGCGGCGCCGTAGTTGGCCTGGCCGAAGTTGCCGTACAGCCCGGAGGACGAGGTCGTCATCACGATGCGGCCGTGCTTCTGCGCGCGCATGCGTTCCCACACCGCCTTGGTGCAGTTCACCGCGCCCATCACGTGCACGTCCAGCACCAGGCGGAAGTCGTCCAGCGTCATCTTGCCGAAGGACTTGTCGCGCAGGATGCCGGCGTTGTTCACCAGGATGTCGACGCGGCCCCAGCGGGCGGCCGCGCCCTCCACCATCGCTTCCATGCGCGCGAAGTCGCGCACGTCGCCGCCGTCCACCAGCGCCTCGCCGCCCAGGCGGCGGATCGCCTCGGCGACCTGCTGCGCGGAGGAGCCTTCCCTGTCGCCTCCCAGGTCGTTCACCACCACGCGCGCGCCGTGCCGCGCCAGCTCCAGCGCGTGCGCGCGGCCGAGGCCGCCACCCGCTCCCGTGACGATCGCCACCCTGTCCTGCAGGTCCTTCTTCATGCGTTCCTTCCTTTCAAATGCAGCATCGCGCGCGCCTCGTCGGGCGTGGCGATCTCCAGCGACAGTTCCTCCAGGATCCGGCGGATCTTGCGGACCTGCTCCGCGCACGACTTCGCCAGCTGGCCGCGGCCGAGATAGAGGCTGTCCTCGAGACCCACGCGCACGTTGCCGCCCAGCACGGCGCCCACGGTGAGCAGCGGCATCTGGTGGCGGCCGGCGCCGAGCACCGAGAAGCGGTAGCGGTCGCCGAACAGGCGATCGGCCGTCGCCTTCATGAACACCAGGTTCTCGGGATCCGGGCCGATGCCGCCGAGGATGCCGCCGATCATCTGGATGAACAGCGGCCCCGGCGGCAGCAGTCCTTCGTCGAGGAAGTGCGCCAGGTTGTAGAGGTGGCCGACGTCGTAGCACTCGAACTCGAACCGCGTGCCGCAGTCCTCGCCCAGCAACTTCAGGATGCGCTTGATGTCGCCGAAGGTGTTGCGGAAGATCAGGTCCTCCATCCCCTCGATGTACGGCTTCTCCCAGTCGTACCGCCACTCCTGGATCCTGCGCGCGGCCGGGTGGATCGAGAAGTTCATCGACCCCATGTTCAGCGAGCACATCTCCGGCCGGGCCTGCAGGGGATAGGCGAGCCGCTCCTCCAGCGTCATGCGCGTGCTGCCGCCCGTGGTGATGTTGATGACGGCGTCGGTGGCCTCGCGGATGCGCGGCACGAACTGGTCGAACACCTTCGGGTCCGCGCTCGGGCGCCCATCGCCCGGATCGCGCGCGTGCAGGTGCAGGATGGCCGCACCGGCCTGCGCCGCCTCGATCGCCTGGTCGGCGATCTGCTGCGGCGTCAGCGGCAGCCAGCGCGACATCGCCGGGGTGTGCACGGAGCCGGTGACCGCGCACGAGATGATGACCTTGTCCTGGGTTCTTGCCATGGGTTCCTCGGGTCAGACGGCCAGCCAGTCGGCCAGCAGCTTGTCGTCCGCGGCGAGCTGCTGCGGGCTTCCTTCGAAGACGATCTGGCCATGGCCCATCACGCACACGCGCGTGGAGACCTTCAGCGCGATCGCCAGCTTCTGCTCGACCAGCACCACCGACACGCCCTTGCGGTGCATGTCGCGGATGCATTCGCCGACGGCGGCGACGATCTTCGGCGCGAGTCCTTCGGTGGGCTCGTCGACCAGGATCACCTGCGGGTTGCCCAGGAGCGAGCGGCAGATGGTCAGCATCTGCTGCTCGCCGCCGGAGAGGCTGCCCGCCTTGGTGTTGCGCCGTTCCTTCAGGCGCGGGAAGTAGGCGAACATGTCGTCGACGGTCCAGCGCGTCACGCCTTCGGCGGCGCGCTGCTCGCCCATGCGCAGGTTCTCGTCGACGGTGAGGTTGGCGAACACCTCGCGCTCTTCGGGCACGTAGGCCACGCCGGCACGGCAGATCGCATGCGGCCGCGCGCCGGTGATGTCCCGGCCGCGCAGGGTGATCTGGCCGCCGGTGGGCGGCACCAGCCCCATGATCGCCTTCATCGTCGTGGACCGGCCCGAGCCGTTGCGCCCGAGCAGGCTCACCACTTCGTTGGCGCGGACCTCGAAGCTCACGCCGTGCAGGATGTGGCTCTTGCCGTAGTGGGCGTGGACGCCGTCGAGGGCCAGCAACGGGGCGGCGTTCATGCGGCCACCTCCTCGCCGAGGTACGCTTCCCTCACCGCCGGATTGGCGCGGATCTCCGCCGGCGTGCCGGTGGCGATCACCTGGCCGTACACCAGCACGCTGATGCGGTCGCTGAGCGCGAAGACCACCTGCATGTCGTGTTCCACGATCAGCAGCGCGCGGCCGCGGCTCACCTCGCGGATCAGTCCGGCGGTGTAGGCCGTCTCCTCGTTGGACATGCCCGCCATCGGTTCGTCCAGCAGGATCACCTTGGGATCGGCGGCGAGCGTCATCGCGATCTCCAGCGAGCGCTGCTCGGAATACGAGAGTTCACCGGCGACCGCGTCGGCGCGGCCCTGCAGCCGCACCTGCTCCAGCAGCCGCTCGGTGTGTTCGCGCACGCTGGCGTCGCGGCTCACCAGCGTCCAGGGCTTGCGGTGCAGGCCGTGCGGCCGCATGACCGCCAGCCGCAGGTTCTCGAACACCGTCAGGCGGGGGAAGATGTTGGTGATCTGGAACGAGCGCGAGAGGCCGAGCCGGTTGATCTCCTGCGGCGGCCGGCCCTCGATGTGCCGGCCGTCGAACACGATCTCGCCGGCGCTCGGCTGGAGCATGCCGGACACCAGGTGGAACACCGTGGACTTGCCGGCGCCGTTGGGGCCGATGAGCGCATGGCGCTCGTGCGGCAGCAGCTCCAGGTCGACGCCGCGGATGATCTCCGTCTCGCCGAAGGACTTGCGCAGGCCGCGCAGGGTGAGGATGGCGTCGCTCATGCCGCGCTCCCGCTCGGTTGTGCGATGGTCGTGGCCACCGGCGCGGCGCTGCCGTCGTCGTCCGCCAGCCGGCGCAACATGCGCCGCACGGCGAGGATGCCTCCTGCGCCGGCCGCCAGCAGCAGCACGGGAACGGCCCACGTGCCGGCCTCCAGCGGCGCCCAGGTGCGTCCGAACAGCGGCACGAGCGCGCCGGCGCGGTAGTCCTGCGAGAACACGCGCTGCAGCAGTTCGACGGTGAAGGCGGTCGCGGCCGCCAGCAGCAGCGCAGCCACGAGGCAGCCCAGCACCACCGGCAGCATCCGCACCACGCCGACCCGCCGGCGCAGGCGGCCCGCCGCGCCGAACAGGCCCGCGAGGCCTTCCGGCATGAACATCATCACCAGCACGAACAGGATGCCCTGGTACAGCAGCCAGGAGCGCGTGAGGTCCGAGACCGCGTAGCCGAAGAAGGTCATGATCGAGGCGCCGAGCGCCGGGCCGAGGAACACCTTGACGCCGCCGATGTACGTGTTGAGCACCACCGCGGCGGACAGGTGCGCGTCGAAGACCACGTAGTTGGCGGCCTCGTTGTTGATCACCTGCAGGCTGCCCGCGACACCCGAGAACATCGCCGAGACCGCGAACACCATCACCCCGAGGCGATGCACGTCGTACCCCAGGAAAGCCAGGCGGTGGCTGTTCTCGCGCAGGCCCAGCGACAGCCGTCCCAGCGGCGTGAAGGTGAAGAAGTACAGCAGGCCGAGGCAGGCCAGCACCCACGCGAGCGTCAGGTAGTAGACGTGCACGGTCGACCCGAAGCTCAGGCCGAGCGAAGGCATGCGCATCGCGGACACGCCCGCTTCGCCGCCGAACAGGCCTTTCAGGTGCGGGGCCAGCGCGTGCAGCAGCTCCGCGATGGCCAGCGTGATCATGGCGAAGTAGGTGCCGGTGCGCTTCGTCGCGAACCAGCCGGCCGCGGCGCCGACCAGGAGGCCCGCGAGCGCGCCGGCCAGCGGCAGCAGCGGCGTCGGCAGCAGGCCGGTGCCGCCGACCGCGTTCATCGCGTGCACGGTGGCGAAGGCGCCGACGCCGAAGTAGGCGGCATGGCCGAAGGACAGCATGCCGGCCTGGCCGCACAGCACGTTGTAGGCGCTGGCGAAGAGCGCCGCGATCAGCATCTGGATCGCCGCGTTCACCAGGCCCTGCGACAGCAGCAGGGGCAAGGCGGCGAGCAGCAGCACGGCGGCGGCGACGCCCGCCACGAAGGATCGGGACATGGTCTCAGCCTTTCTCGCCGAGCAGGCCGCCGGGCCGCACCAGCAGCACGAGCAGCATCAATGCGAACGGGATGGTCGCGGCGAGGCTGGACACCTTCAGCGTGAGCAGGCCGCCGACCGACTGCGCCCAGTCCCGCGCGCCGACCAGGGCCAGCGCATCGGCCGCGGTCGCATCGACCGCGACGGCCAGCGAGGTGATGACGCCGATCAGCAGCGAGGCCAGCATCGCGCCCTCCAGCGAGCCGAGGCCGCCGACCACCACCACCACGAACACCATCACGCCGAGTTCCAGCGCCATGTTCGGGTTGGTGGTGTAGAACGCGCCGGCCACCGCGCCGGCGAGGCCGGCGAGCGCCGCGCCGACGCCGAACACGCCCATGAAGACCAGCGGCACGTTGTGGCCCAGCGCCTCCGCCATCCGCGGCCGGTAGATCGCCGAGCGCACCACGATGCCGACGCGGGTGCGCGTGAGCAGCAGGTAGATCACGACGAACATCGCCACCGCCACGCCTCCCATCAGCAGCCGGTAGGCCGGATAGTCCGCGCTGCCCACCGTGAAGGCGGCGAAGTCGAGCGCCTTCGGGATCCGGTAGTTGACCGGGTAGTTGCCGAAGAACAGCTTGACCAGCTCCGCGATGATGAAGGACAGCCCGAAGGTCAGGAGCAGTTCGTGCGCATGTCCGTGGTGGTGCACCCGCCGCAGGAAGAAGCGCTCGACGACCGTGCCGACGAAGCCCACCAGCAGCGGGGACACCACCAGCGCGACCCAGAAGCCCAGCACCGGCTGCAGCGCGTACGCGAAGTACGCGCCCAGCATGTAGAAGGAGGCGTGGGCGAAATTGAGCACGCCCATCATCCCGAAGATCAGGGTGAGCCCGGCGGAGACCATGAACAGCAGCAAGCCGTAGATGACCCCGTTGAGCAGCGAGACGACGAGCGTGTCCATGGGTCAGGAGGGCCTTTGCATCTTGCAGCTGGCCTGCGCCGGCGTGGACGCTTCGGCGGCGGTGAACACCTTGACCGGCTTGAAGCCCATGTCGGTGTCGTCCACCTTGTAGCGCGCGTCCTTGGTCACCGTGGACACCACCATCGGCAGCAGCGCCTGGTGGTCGGCGGCCCGCATGCTCATCTCGCCGACCGGCGTCTGGACCTTCGCGGTCTCGATCGCGCGCGCCAGCGCGTTGACGTTCAGCTTGCCGCCCTCGGGCTTCACGCGTTTCAGAGCGTCGGCCACCATCGCCAGGCCCAGCACCGTCTGCGGCTCGATGAACACGGGCGCGTGGCCGGCCTTCGCCTTGTAGTCGGCGACGAAGCGCTCGCCTTCCGCGCCGCCCGCCTCGGCGTTGAAGGTGTGGGCGATGAAGTGGCCGAGGGTGAGCTCGCCGCCGTTGGCGATGTTGCCCGGCTGGTCCAGGAACACGGTGCCGAAGCGCGCCTTGAGGCCGGCGGCCTTGGTGGCCTTCATCAGCAGCAGCAGGTCGTTGGACCAGTTGCCGGTGATCACGGTGTCGGCCCTGGCGGCGCCGATCTTGGCGACGTAGGGCGCGAAGTCCTGGATCTTGTTGACGTCGTGCAGCGTCTTTTCCACCACCTGGTAGCCACCGAGCTGGGCGCTCTCGGCGATCGCCTTCTCCATGTCCTGGCCCCAGGAGTAGTTCTGGTTGATCGCGTAGACGCGCGCGCCCAGCGCATTGGCCTGCTTCATCGCCAGCACCAGGACCTTGGTGCGCACTTCGGCGTTGCCGCTGAAGCGGAAGTGGTGGAAGTGGCACTTCTCGCCGGTGAGCTCCAGCGCCTCGGCGCCGACGTTCACGTAGATGATTTCCTTGCCGGGGTTGCGCAGGTTGTGCTTGCGCACGTCCTCGGTGATCTGTCCGCCCACGGCGGACGAAGCGCCCTGCACCACCAGGTGCACGCCATCGGCGATGGCCGCCTTCATCTTGTCGGCCGCGCCGGCGGGGCCGCCCTGGTTGTCGTACTCCAGCAGCTGCACCGGCTGGCCGTTCCAGCCGCCCTCGGCGTTCATGCGCTCGATCGCGTAGCGCGCGGCGGCGCGGTACATCAGGCCGGATGCGGCCTGCGGGCCGGAGAGCGTCTCGATCAGGCCGATCTTGACCGGGTCGGCCAGCGCACCGCCGCAGGCCAGGACGGCAGCGGCGGCGAACGTGGCCAGGCGCAGGGAGCGGATGCGTTTCATCGTGATGTCTCCTTCGTGGTTGGAATCAGAGGTACTCGGTGTTGGCGTCCACGCTCACGGCCTGTCCGCTCACGTTGCGGGCGGCGGGCGAGCACAGGAACAGCGTCATGGCCGCCACGTCCTCGGCGGTGACCATGCGGCGCAGCGAGGTCTTGCGGATGTATTCCTCGCGCATCGCCTCGGGGGTGACGCCGGTGGCGGCGGCTCGCGCGGCGATGACGCCGTTGATGCGCTCGCCTTCCACCGTGCCGGGCAGGATGGCGTTGACGCGCACGCCGTGCGGGCCGAGCTCGATCGCCAGCGACTTCATCAAGCCGATCACCGCCCACTTGGTGGCCGCGTACGGCGTGCGGAAGGCATAGCCCAGGCGGCCGGCCACCGAGCTCATGGCGACGATGCAGGGGTCCGCGCGCGAGTCCTTCAGCATCGGCACGGCGCGGCGCGCGAACAGGAACTGGCTGTTCAGGTTGACGGCGACGGTGCGCTCCCACAGGCCCGGGTCCAGCGCCTGCACCGTGCCGGTCGGCCCGGCGATGCCGGCGTTGTTCACCAGGACGTCGAGGCCACCCAGCGTGCCCTGGACGTCGTCGAACACCAGGTCGACGTCGTCGGCGATCGAGGCGTCGGCGGCGCTGCTGCTGATGCCGGGGGCGTCGGCGGCGAGGCGATCGAGCGCGGCCCGGTCGACGTCGCAGACGTGCACGTGGGCGCCGGCTTCCTGGAAGGCGCGCGCGATCACGGCGCCGATCCCGCTCGCGCCGGCGGTCACGAGGACCCTGAGGCCGGGCCGGGGCCGAAGCGAGTCGAGGATGGTCATGCGGTCGGTTCCTGCGGTGCGTCTTGCGTTGGCAGGACTGTCGCGGAGCCGTCGGCCTGAACCAATGTGACGCGGCCACATCGGTCACACCTTGGCGATGTAGACGCCTCACTCCGGAGAAACCCTAGGAGGTGCGCGCGCGCGACCCGTCTAGCCTCGCGACCCACGAAGGAGACAAGGCATGGACATCGAACTCCAGGAAGGCGCCGCGCAGGCGATCGCCTGGGACCTGATCCGGCTGCTGCACCAGGGCGCGCCCGCGGAGGAGTTCGCCGCGCGGCTGGCCGAAGTGGAAGCCCTGCCGGAACAGGAGCGCGCCAAGCCGGGCCTGGTGGAACTGGTGCGCATGGCGATGGCGCTGCGCAACCGGCTCGATCTTTCGCAGCAGCGCGAGAGCGGCATGCTGGCCGTGATCGAGTCGGCGCGCGACCTCTCCAGCCGGCTGCACCTGCAGGAGCTGCTGCGCGCCATCGTCACCCGCGCGCGCAACATGCTGGGCTCGCAGGTGGCGTGGATCTCCTCCTTCGACGAGTCGCTGGGCGCCTTCCACGTGATGGCCACCGACGGCGCGCTGGCGCGCAGCACCGGCAACATGACCGCGGCGCGCGATCTCGGCATCGTCAGCGTGGTGGTGCGCACGCGGCTGCCCTTCACCACCGCGGACTACCTGAGCGACACGCGCTTCGCCCACGACGCGGCGCTGGACCAGACCTTCCGCGACGAGGGCATCGCCGCCGTCGTCGGCGTGCCGCTGCTGTGGGAGGACGAGGTGATCGGCCTGCTGTTCGTGGCGGACCGGTACCACCGCACGCACACCGCACAGAACATCTCCATCCTGTCCACGCTGGCCACGCACGCGGCCGTCGCCATCAAGAATGCGATGGCCTTCGAGCAGGCCGGTGCGGCGCTGGCCAGCGCCGAGGCGGCGCGCGCCGAGCTGGAGCACCACGCGCGCAAGGTGCAGGCCGCCGCCGAGGCGCACGAGGAAATGACGTCACTGCTGGCGCGCGGTGCTTCGCTGGCGACGCTGTGCGAAGCGGTCGCGCGGCTGATGGAAGGCGACGTGCTGGTGCTGGACGAAGCCGCGCAGGTGATCGCGCGCGCCACCGCGCCCGGCGGCGGCGGCCGTGCCGCGCAGCATTACGAAGCCAACGGCAACCACAGCAGCGCGCTGGCCGCCGCCCTGCGGCAAAGCCGGCAGGTGGGCCGCTCGGTCGTCGCGTACGAGGCGCACGGCGAGGCGTGCCGCGTGAGCGCGGTGATCGCCGGCGACGACGTGCTGGGCGCCGTGCTGCTGTTCCGGCGCGGGACGCTGGACCAGATGTCGGTGCGCACCTTCGAGCGCGCCACCAGCGTCGTGGGCATCGTGCTGCTGGCGCGCGAGCGCATGGAAGCCAGCCAGAGCCGCGACCAGTCGGCGCTGCTGCGCGCGCTGGTGTCGCCGCGCCAGGACGACCTGGCCGTGCTGTGCGAACGCGCAGGCCGCTTCGGCCTGGAGCTGGCGCAGCCCTGCTCCTTCCTGCTGCTGGACCTGGGCGATCCGCACGCCGGCCAGGCGGTGCGGCGGCTGCGTGCCGCCAGGCTGTTGCCGGGAACGGTGTTCGACGAGATGGACGGCGTGCTGACGGTGTTGTGCGCCACGTCCCAGGCCGACGAGGTGCGCAAGCTGGCGACGGAACTCGCGCGCGCCGAGACCGGCAGCGATTACCGCGGCGTGCTTTCACGCCCCCTGGCCGGGCCGGCCAGCTTGCCCGCCGCCTACGTCACGCTGCGGCGCGCGCTGCCGGTGCTGCGCCGCATCGGCGTGAACGGGCACGTCGTCAACCAGAACGAGATGGCGCTGTATTCCACGCTCTTCGAGACGCACGACCAGACCAGCCTGGCGGCCTTCCTGGAGGCGACCATCGGCGCCCTCACGGGGCACGATGCCAGGCGCGGCTCGGAACTGGCGCCGACCTTGCTGAGTTACTTCGACTGCAACCAGAACGCCAAGCTCGCGGCGCAGCGCCTGGGCATCCACGTCAACACGGTGCGACAGAGGCTCGACACCATCGAGGACCTGATCGGCCACCTCGGGAACGCAACGCGCGCGCTGGAGATCCACATGGCCTTGCGGCTATGGAACCTGACGCGGCCGTCCTGAGGGCACGAAGGCGCGCGCGAGATCTCCCGCAAGGGCCTGACGTTTCGATCGCGCCTCGCAGCAGGCATTCGCCCCTGTCACATGGAACACCGGGTCGGACGCCTGGCCGGGTTCAGCGTCGTCTGCCGTCCCCGTGTGGACCAGCTGCCCTCAAAGGGCTCGTACGCATGTCGAGCGCGGACCGGAGAAGGTGCAAGTCGAGGATGCGCACGTGCTTCTTGTCCACGTGCAGGAGCCTTTGCCGCACGAGGGACGTGAAGGTGCGGCTCACCGTTTCCAGCTTCAAACCGAGAAAGCTGCCGATGTCCGCCCGCGACATGCGCAGATGGAACTCGATGGGCGAGAAGCCGCGCACCTTCATGCGCGTGGAGAGGCTCAGGAGGAACGCGGCGAGGCGCTCCTCCGCGCTCATGCTGCCGAGCATCAGCATCAGGCTGTGCTCTCGCACGATCTCTCGGCTCATGAGGCGTGCAATGGCGCCTTGCAGCTCCAGGTCCGCGGACGAAGTGGTGCGCAAGTCCGCATAGGGAATGGCGCAGATCTCGCTGTCCTCGAGCGCGGTGGCGCTGCTGGCATACCTTCCTGTGGCCACTCCGTCCAGGCCCAGCAACTCGCCAGGCAGGTGGAAGCCGGTCACCTGCTGCCGGCCATCTTCCAGGGTGACGCAGGACTTGAACATGCCGTTCCGCACGGCGTAGAGGCACTTGAACACATCGCCAGGTTCATAGAGCGTCCCGCCGAGTTGCACGCGCCTGCGCGAGAACGGCAGGCGATCGAGGCCTTCCACCTGCGCAGGGGACAGACCGGCCGGGACGCAGCAATGGCGCAGGTGGCAGGTGGAACAGGGTGCGCGTGGAAGCGCATGCGGCCTTGCAAGCCGATCGACCCCTGCGACAAACACGCTTGCGCTGCGGCCCGGCTCGCGGATTGCTGCGGTGTCGGCAGTCATCACATCCCCCTCACCACCCAGGAGTCGGGCACCTTCGGCGAGAAGGTAGCGGCCGCATGGCCAGGGGGGTATTGGACCTTGGGCTTAGGCACGGCGCCGTCGCTCAGGGCTGGTGAGCCAGCTCGCGTGCGCGAATTGTGGATCGCCTGATTCCGCGAAGGTGGGGACGTCGAGATTCGGCTCGCCTCATCGCCGCTGCTCGCGCTCGTGTGACGCTCTTTCGCTCTTTTCCCCGAACATTAGGGCATGGAGCCTTGGCCCGCCGAGAGCCCTGACCAGCTCTCGATACCGTGTTCATCATGTTCGTGCTGACCCCGTTTTCGCGTGCCCTCATGGGGCACGACGCCAGGCGCGGCTCGGAACTGGCGCCGAGCTTTCTGAGTTACTTCGACTGCAACCAGAACGCCAAGCTCGCCGCGCAGCGCCTGGGCATCCACGTGAACACGGGGCGACAGAGGCTGGACACGATCGAGGACCTGATCGGCCACCTCGGCAACGCGACGCGCGCGCTGGAGGTCCACATGACCTTGCGGCTGTGGAACCTGACGCGGGCTTCCTGAGAGCAGGCCTGCGCGCGGCGGTCCCGAGTGCCGGTCGGCGCGCAGCTTTCGCGCTCCAGAGTTTGCTCCCTCGCAAGAAGCTCTGCCGGAGGTGGTATCAGAGGATCGCCTCACAACGACCATTCTTCCGCCCCCAAGGTCGATTGTTGAAGTTCCTTCCTGCGCTCGCGCCAGTCGGGGAGGTGGGCGTCCAGCAGCTTCGTGAACTGATCGGTGAGCAGTTGCTGCATCGCAGCCTGTTTGAGGTCGCGCTTCTTAGCAATCAAGGCGTCCAGCGATCCTGTGAGGCCTGCAATGTCACGCAACGCTGCCGCAATTGCTCGCTGCTCATTCATCGGCGGAATAGCGATCGGGAACCCCCGAACGTCCGCGGCTGTGATGTTGGGATCCTTGCGGCTACTGCTTGCCACCCATTTCCAGTGATGCACACTGAGATTCAGTACGGCCAGCAGGTAATCTGGCCAAAGTTTGGTTGGCGAAACCTGAATTGCGCTGATCGCTTGATTCACGGCCGCAGGCTTTCGGAGGAGCCCGGTGCGGCCGATCTGATTGAAGCCACCATACATCGCGACGAGCACGGTGCCCGCCGGATACAGTCTCAGCGAGGTCTCTTCGGGCGCGGCTGGCGTGACCCTCTCGTCAGTATCTTCGATCTCGGCACAGTGCAAGTCCAGCGTCTTCGCCCGTGCTCGCAATGTCGCCGATCGTGGCAACGGCCCAATCTTTAGGTACAGGACCTACGGGGGTTCGCTTTTGGCCTTTCGCAATCTTGGTCACCTCACGCCTCCCCACCCTCGTTCAACACCTGCAAATACGCGTCATACACGAACACCCGATTCCTCCTTTGCCCCGTCAATTCCCGCGCGATCCCGATGTCCACCAGCGCCAGCATGGCCTTGCTCGCGGTCGGGAAGGTGATCCCCGTGCTCGCACTGATCTGCCGCAGGCTGCACATCGGCCGGTGCCGCAGCGCATCCAGCACGCGCAGCACGTTGGCCGCGTTGCGCCCGCCCGCCTCCTGCACCCGCTGCGTGTCGGCCTGGAACAGGGCCACCAGTCGCCGCGCCGTGTCCACGGCGCCCTGCGCCGTCTGCTCCACGCCTTCCAGGAAGAAGTCGACCCACGCCTCCCAGTCGCCGCCGGCGCGCACGCCGTCCAGCCGCTCGTAGTACACGGCGCGGTGCTGCTTGAAGTAGAGACTCAGATAGAGCAGCGGCTGCCGCAGCACGCCGCCGTCATGCAGCAGCAGCGCGATCAGCAGGCGCCCGAGGCGGCCGTTGCCGTCGAGGAAAGGGTGGATGGTCTCGAACTGCACGTGCGCCAGCGCCGCCTTCAGCAACACGGGCAGCGCGCCACCGTCCTGGCCTCCGTGGATGAAGCCTTCAAGCGCTCCCATGCAGGCTTCCACCTCGCCCGGCGGCGGCGGCACGAAGTGCGCGTTGCCCGGCCGCGTGCCGCCGATCCAGTTCTGGCTGCGGCGGAACTCGCCCGGCAGCTTCTCGCTGCCGCGGCCCCGCTCCATGAGGCGGGCGTGCATCTCGCGCAGCAGCCGGTTGCAGAGGGGAAAGCCCTCGCGCAGCCGCGCCATGCCATGCTCCAGGGCGGCGACGTAGTTGGAGACTTCCACCACGTCGTCGAAAGGCACGCCGGGCTGCTCGTCCAGCTCGAACAGCAGCAGGTCCGACAGCGACGACTGGGTTCCCTCGATCTGCGACGACAGCACGGCCTCTCGCCGCACGTAGGCGTACAGGAACAGTTGGGGATCCGGCAGCAGCAGCGCGATGCTGTCCAGCCGACCGAGGGCCAGCGTGGCCCGCTCCAGCAGGCCCTGGCGCTCGCCCGTTAGTTGCAGGGGCGGCGCGGGCGGCAGCGGAAAGGGCACGAAGGCCCGCACGGTTTCACCACCCACCACGCTGCTGGCGTGGCGACCCGAGGCCTCACGGCGCATGGGCGACGGTGCCGACGAGGCTTGAATAAGAAAAGCGGTTATTCAACACAGGGCGACTTTACTTTAATAAGCCGCCTGACTCAACGGCTGACGACCTACCAGGCGAACCCCATCTTCCGCAGGTGCTCGTCGACCTTGGCCGAGAGCACCGCGACCTCCTCCGCCAGTTGCGGCAAGGGCCTAGCGTAGCGCTCGGCCAGTTGCTTCACGCGCCCCGCCAGCGCCTGGCTCACGCGATCCAGCTCGCCGTCCACCCGCGTGCGCAGCGCGGCGAGCCACTTGTCGTGCACCACGAGTTGCTGGATGTCGGCGGGCGCCAGCTGCTTGTAGCGCGCCGCCACCTTGGCGTCCAGCGCCTTGCCGGCGTCCTTCACCTTGCGTGCCGCCGCAGCCTCCTGCTCGATCAGCTCGAGGTACTCCCGCAGCATGTCGATCTCGCCGGGCACGGCCACATCCGCTCCGCCCTCCTGCGCCGCCGCCAGCCTGGCCTTGACGCTGCCGCGGGTCAGCTTGCCCTTGTCCGTCTGCGCCTCGAACAGCAGGCCGCCCTCGCCGCCGTGCTCATCTTCCAGTTCCTCCAGCTGGCGCGCGATCGCTTCGCGCTGCGCCTCCAATTCGTCGATCGCCTTGCGGTCGGCAGCGAAGTAGCGCGCCACCACTAGGTGCGGCGGGATCAGGTCCACGTTCGGCTTGCCGTCCTGCAGCGTCTGCCAGCCGTCGGCGGAGATCATCCAGGCGTCGTCGTGCAGCGTCTCGTCCCAGTAGTCCATGAGGTGCTGGTACACACCATAGGGGTCCACGAGGGAAGCCACCGCTGCATCGGAGCGGAAGGTTGACAGCAGCCGCTCCGACAGGTCTTCGATCAGGGCGTTCGGACGCAGTCCCTGCTGCAGGCCGGTCAGCACCGGTGCGGCCCATTCCTGCCAGAGGTCGAACAGCGCCGTCACGCTCGCCTGAAAAGCCTTGAACTCCGCGTGACCGAAGATCGCCGGCTTCACCTGCGCGGCGTCCACCCGGGTCTGCCAGTAGCCAGGCCGGTTCGCCGTCGCGAAGAGTTCCGCGCGCACGCCCGGCAGAACCTTCCAGTAAGGCGCCAGTCCATCGATGTCGGCCTCGGGAATGCCTCCCAGCAGGTGGGCCTCGATGTCCTGCAAGTCCTCGGGCTCGCTGCTGTCGATGTAGCGCGGCAGGTTCAGGTTGAAATCGTTGCCCTCGATTTCGGCGAGGGGCACCATGCGCGCGTACTTGGGCACCTCCTGCTGCCGCACGAAGGTGTCCACGATGCGGTGGATGTCCTGCGCGCGCAGCCGGTTCTTGTTGCCGTCCTTGATGAAGCCCTTGCTGGCATCGATCATGAAGATGCCCTTGCGTCCCGCGGCGCCGGCCTTGTCCATGACGATGATGCAGGCCGGAATGCCGGTGCCGTAGAACAGGTTGGCCGGCAGGCCGATGATGCCCTTGAGGTAGCCCTGCTTCACCAGCCGCGTGCGGATCGCGGCTTCGGCGCCGCCGCGGAACAGCACGCCGTGCGGCAGGATCACCGCCGCGCGGCCGGTGCTCTTCAGGCTCTTGAGGATGTGCAGCAGGAAGGCGTAATCGCCGTTCTTCGCCGGCGGAATGCCGTACTCGAAACGCTCGTAGGGATCCTCCGCCGGGTTCAGCCCGCTGGTCCAGGCCTTGTTCGAAAACGGCGGGTTCGCGAGCACGAAGTCGAAGGTGCGCAGCCCGCCCTCCTTGTTCGTGAAGTGCGGATTGGCCAGGGTGTTCGCCTGCCAGATTTCCGCCGTCGGGCAGTCGTGCAGCACCATGTTCATGCGCGCCAGCGCGGACGTGGCGTTGTCCATCTCCTGGCCGTAGATCGCCAGGTCGAGGCCGGTGCGGTGCTTTGCTTCGTCGTGCGCCTTGAGCAGCAGCGACCCGGAGCCACAGGTCGGGTCGTAGATGCTCTGGCCCGCGTTGCTCGCCTTGCCCATCTCCAGCACCAGCGCCATCGTGCGGGAGACCTCGGCCGGCGTATAGAACTGCCCCTTGCTCTTGCCCGAGTCCGTGGCGAAGTGCCGCATCAGGTATTCGTAGGCGTCCCCCAGCAGGTCGTCACCGCCGGCACGGTTGCCGCCGAAGTCCAGGCCTTCGAAGATGCCCACCAGCTTGGTCAGCCGGTCCACCATCTCCTGGCCCTTGCCCAGCTTCTCCTCGTCGTTGAAGTCGGCGACGTTGATGGCGCCTTTCAGGCTCTCGTTGGCGTCCGCGAGCCGGCCGATCAGCTTGTTGATCTTGTCGCCGATCTCCTTGTCGTTCTTCAGCTTCACCATGTCGGCGAAGCTGCCGCCAGGCGGCACTTCGAGCAGCGCGTTCGGGTCGCCGGCGTACTTGTCCGAAACGTACTTCACGAACAGCAGCACGAGGACGTAGTCCTTGTACTGGCTGGCGTCCATGCCGCCGCGCAGCTCGTCGCAGGATTTCCAGAGGGAGGAATAGAGTTCGGACTTCTTCAGGGCCATGGACGGCGACGGCTGCAACGAAAAGGAAGGATGGTAGCGGGACCTACCGGCACGGATTCAGCAGCATCAGCAGGCAGCCGTCAGAAACGGCCGGGGCAACAGCCTGTTTCCTCGGCGACCCAAGAGCGCGGCACGGGCAGAAACTGGGGGTCTCGACACCCCCAAGGAGAGCCTCATGACCAGCAAGCAGTCGCAAGATCAAAGTGCGAACGACCGCAATCCGAACAACCCAGGTCACCAAGCGAGCGTCGAGAATCGGCGCGACCAGCTCAACCCCGACCATGTCGCGTACGACCAATCCCGCCAGGGTAACCAGACGCCGGCAGCGAGTGAAAAGTCGGACAAGAAAGGCGGATCCTGAACTCCGGCGAGGCGGTGGCCTCGCCTTAGCGCAGTTACCGACTTCGGGTACGCAGCTCTGCTTCGTGCCCTAGGGAAGCACGCAGCCGCCCGCTCACTCCACCGTCGCCGACTTCCCCAGGTTCCGTGGCTTGTGGTGTTCACTCACATCGCTGCGCGATATGAGTGAACCCCCAAACCACTCATGTGGCGAAGCGTTCGTCATTCGACTGTGACGCTCTTCGCCAGATTTCGCGGCTTGTCCACATCCGTCCCCCGTGCCAGCGCCGTGTGATACGCCAGCAACTGCAGAGGCACGACGTGCAGCAGCGGACTCAGCGTCCCGTAGTGCTCCGGCATCCGGATCACGTGCACGCCTTCGCTGCTCTCGATCTTCGAATCCGCATCGGCCAGCACGTACAGCAAGCCGCCGCGGGCGCGCACTTCCTGCATGTTGGACTTCAGCTTCTCCAGCAGCGCATCGTTCGGCGCGACGGTCACCACCGGCATCTCGCTGGTGACCAGCGCCAGCGGCCCGTGCTTCAGCTCGCCGGCGGGATACGCCTCGGCGTGGATGTAGCTGATCTCCTTGAGCTTCAGCGCACCTTCGAGCGCGATGGGGTAGTGCATGCCGCGACCGAGGAAAAGCGCGTTCTCCTTGTTCGCGAAGTCTTCCGCCCAGGAGATCACCTGCGGCTCCAGCGCCAGCACGGCCTGCAGCGCGGTAGGCAGGTGGCGCATGTCCTTGAGGTGCTGCGCTTCCTGCGTCTCGGTCAGCTTGCCGCGCACCTGCGCGAGCGACAGCGTCAGCAGGAACAGGCCGGCGAGCTGCGTGGTGAAGGCCTTCGTCGAGGCCACGCCGATCTCCACGCCGGCGCGCGTGATGTAGGCGAGCTTGCACTCGCGCACCATCGCGGACGTCGACACGTTGCACACGGTCAGCGTGTTCTCCATGCCGAGCGAGCGCGCGTGCTTCAACGCCGCCAGCGTGTCGGCGGTCTCGCCCGACTGGCTGATCGTGACCACCAGCGTCTTCGGGTTCGGCACGCTCTCGCGGTAGCGGTACTCGCTCGCGATCTCGACCTGGGTCGGGATCTTCGCGATGGCTTCCAGCCAGTACTTCGCCGTGCAGCCGCTGTAGTAGCTGGTGCCGCAGGCGAGGATCAGCACCGAGTCCACATCCTTGAAGATGCGGTACGCACCGTCGCCGAACAGCTCCGGCGTCACGCTCTCCACGCCTTGCAGCGTGTCGCCGATCGCGCGGGGCTGCTCGAAGATTTCCTTCTGCATGTAGTGGCGGTACGGGCCGAGTTCGGCCGCGCCGCTGTGCGCCTGCACCGTCTTCACCGGGCGCTCGGCGGCCTTGTGGTTGCGGTCGACGATCCAGTAGCGACCGAGCTGCAGGTCCACGAGGTCGCCCTCTTCCAGGTACACGATCTGGTCGGTCACGCCCGCCAGCGCCATCGCGTCGCTGGCGAGGAAGTTCTCGTCCTTGCCCACGCCCAGCACCAGCGGCGAGCCTTCGCGCGCGCCCACCACGCGGTGCGGTTCGTCCTTGCAGAACACCGCGATGGCGTACGCGCCGTGCAGCTGCTTCGTCGCGGCCTTCACCGCGTCGAACAGGTCGCCCTCGTAGAGGCTGTCCACCAGGTGCGCGATCACCTCGGTGTCGGTCTGGCTGGTGAACTTGTAGCCCTTCGCCTGCAGCGCGGCACGCAGTTCGTCGTGGTTCTCGATGATCCCGTTGTGGACCAGTGCGATGCGGCCCGGCGCCTGCGGCGCGGCTTCGCCGGGGCCGTGGCTGAAGTGCGGGTGCGCGTTGTGCACGGCGGGCGCGCCGTGCGTGGCCCAGCGCGTGTGGGCGATGCCGGTGCCGCCGGCGATCTTCTCGCTGTCCACCTGCGACATCAGTTCGGCGACGCGCGCCACCGAGCGCGCGCGCTTCAGGCCGTCGGCGTAGACGGCCACGCCGCAGGAGTCGTAGCCGCGGTATTCCAGGCGCTGGAGGCCCTGGACGAGGATGGGGACGATGTTGCGGGTGGAGACCGCGCCGACGATGCCGCACATGGTGGACTGCCTTGGTGAGTGCCTGGGATGGACGGACTGTAGGCTTGGGGTTGTGCAATATGTTTGCTAGTTTGCTTGGTCTACGGAATTTTCTTTCGTGTAAAGCAGTTGATGCAATAAGATTCCGAAATGGACGAAATTCCGGAACTGGATTCCACCGACCTGGCCCTGCTCGCCCAGCTGCAGGACGACAGCTCGCTGAGCAACCAGGACCTGGCGGCGCGCGTGCACATCTCGCCGGCCACCTGCCTGCGGCGCGTGAAGCGGCTGTGGGACGCAGGCGTGATCGAGCGCGAGATGGCCATCCTGAACCCGGAGCGCGTGGCAGCCACGCTGGGTCATGGGATGGAAGCAGTCGTCGAGGTCTCGCTGGACCGGCAGGGCAACGAGGCGCAGGAGGCCTTCGAGGAACGCGTGATCGCGGACGATGCCGTGCAGCAGTGCTACCGCGTGTCGCCGGGGCCGGACTTCATCCTCGTGGTGCATGCGCGGGACATGCAGGATTACCTCGCGCTGGCGCAGCGCCTGTTCACGAGCGATGCGAACGTGCGCAACGTGAAGGCGTTCTTTTCGGTGAAGCGGGGGAAGTTCCGGCCGCGGATTCCGGTGCCGGGGAGGGGGGCCTAGCTGGGGTTCGCCTGCGGCGAAACCCAGCCTACCTGCCGCAAACGTAGGCTGGGTTGCGCGAAGCGCACGTAGGCTGGGTTGCGCGAAGCGCACGTAGGCTGGGTTGCGCGAAGCGCACCCCAGCGATCGCCCGCCCCTTACTTCTTCGCCGCCTTCTTCGGCCGCGTCCAGCTCGTGATGCTCACCTGCTTGCCGCGCGCCACGGTCAGCACGCCGGGGTCCGTGTCCCTGGTCACCACGCTGCCCGCACCGACCGTCCCGCCCTGCGCCACCTTCACCGGCGCCACCAGCACGCAGTTGCTGCCCACGTGCACGTCGGCCTCGATCACGGTGCGGTGCTTGTTCGCGCCGTCGTAGTTCGCCGTGATGCTGCCCGCGCCGTAGTTCACGCGCTCGCCGACCGCGGCGTCGCCGAGGTAGGCGAGGTGGTTCGCCTTCGCGCCGCGCGCCATCGTCGAATTCTTCACCTCGACGAAGTTGCCGATGTGCACCTCGGGGCCGAGGCTCGCACCCGGGCGCAGCCGCGCGAACGGGCCGATGAGCGCGCCTTCGCCGATCTCCACGCCCACGTTCTCGCCTTCGATGTGCGTGTACGCCTGCAGCACCACGTTCGCGGCAATCTTCGCGTTGGCGATCACGCAGTTCGGTCCGATGCGCACGTTGTCGCCCAGCACCACCTCGCCCTCGAACACGCAGTTCACGTCGATCTCGACGTCCTGCCCGCACGTGAGCTTGCCGCGCACGTCGAAGCGCGCGGGGTCGGCGAGGCGCACGCCCTGCTCCATCAGCGCGCGTGCCCGGCGGCGCTGGTACGCGCGCTCCAGGTCCGCGAGCTGCACGGGGCTGTTCACGCCGTCGACTTCCACCTGTTCCAGCGCTGGCGAGGCCACGACCTCGCACCCGTCCTGCACCGCGAACTGCACGATGTCGGTCAGGTAGTACTCCTTCTGCGCGTTGTCGTTGGTCAGGCGCGCGAGCCAGGCCTTCAGCTTCTTCGCGGGCACGGCCATGAAGCCCGTGTAGACCTCGCGGATGGCGCGCTGCGCGTGCGTGGCGTCCTTGTGCTCCACGATCGCCTGCACCGCCTCGCCCTGGCGCACGATGCGGCCATAGCCGGTGGGGTCCGCCATTTCGATCGTCAGCAGCGCCAGGCGCTCGCCCGCGCACTTGTCGACGAGGGCCTGCAAGGTCTCGGGCCGCACCAGGGGCACGTCGCCATTGAGGATCAGCGCGATGCCGTCGTCCGGCAGCACCGGCACCACCTGCTGCACCGCGTGTCCGGTGCCCAGCTGCGGCTCCTGGCGCACGAAGTCGGGAGCGTTGTGGCCCGCGGCCTGCTCCGACTGGCGCACCCAGGCCTCGACCTCCTCGGCGCCATGGCCCGTGATCACGATCGTGCGCCGCGCGTGCAGCGCCTGCGCCGTGTCCATCACATGCCCGACCAGCGGCTTGCCGCCCAGCCGGTGCAGCACCTTGGCCGTCCGGCTTTTCATGCGCGTGCCCTTGCCGGCCGCCATCACCACCACATCGACTGCTGTCATTCCCGTACCCTTACATCCATGAAGCCGAACCGCTCCGTCCGCATGCCGGCGATTATCCTTGCGCTCGGCCTCGCGCTGGCGCTTTCCGGCTGCAGCGCGATCAAGCTGGGCTATGCCAACCTGCCGGAGCTGCTGTACTGGTGGCTCGACGGTTACGCCGACTTCAGCGACGCGCAGGCGCCCCGCATGCGCGACGAGCTCGCCCGCCTGCACCGCTGGCACCGCCAGCAGGAGCTGCCGCCGGTCGTCGACGTCCTGGCCCGCATGGAAGCGCTGGCGCCCGGGGACATCACGCCCCAGCAAGCCTGCGGCGTCGTGGCCGATGCGCAGGCGCGGCTGCGTGCGGCGGCCCACGGCGCGGGCCCCGCGGCGGGCGCCATCGCGGCCAGCTTCAGCGACGCGCAGCTGCGGCACATCGAGCGCCGGTTCCGCCGCAGCAACGACAAGTTCCGCAAGGAGAGCGTCGACGTGCCGCCCGCGGAGGCGCACGAGAAACGGTACGAGCAGATGCTGGACCGGCTGGAGACGGTCTACGGCCGCCTGGGCGATGCGCAGCGGCAGGTGCTGCGGGACGGCGTCGCGCAGTCCGCCTACGACGCGGCGCGCATCCTCGCGGACCGGCAGCGCCGCCAGCAGGACCTCCTGCAGACGCTGCGCCACGTCTCGCGCGCGCGCATGGCGCCGGAGGAAGCGCGCGGCCAGCTCCTCGCCTGGCTCGATCGCGCCATGCACTCGCCCGACGCCGCCTACCGCACATGGCAGGAAGGCCTGGTGCAGGAGGGTTGCCGCATGTTCGCCGCCGTGCACCGCAGCACCACGGCAGCGCAGCGCGAGCACGCCGTGCGCCGCCTGCAGGCGTACCAGCGCGACCTGCGCGAGCTGTCGGCGCAGCCCCAGTGACGGAAGGCCCGCACCGCCTCGCCCTCGTCTGGCGCCTCGGCACGGCCACGACGCTGATCGTGATGGCTTTCTCCATGGCGGGGCCCGTGCTCGCCGTGCTGCTGCAGCAGGCCGGCCACGGCACGACCTTCGTCGGCGCGTTTTCCATGATCCAGTTCCTCATGGTGGGCCTGTTGATCCCGCTGATGCCGCGTGTACTGAAGCGCTGGGGCACGGTGCGCACCTACCGCGCCGGCGCGGTGCTGCAGCTCACGGGTGTGACCGGTTATGCGGTCTCCAGCCATGTGGGCGTCTGGGTGCTGGGCTCGATCGTCACCGGCTGCGGCGCCGCCGCGCTGTGGAACACGACCGAAGCGTTGCTGGCCGAGGAGGCTCCGCCGGAGATCCGGGGCCGGGTGATGGGCCTGTACCAGACCGCCCTGGGCGCGGCGCTGGCACTGGGCCCTTTCGTTCCCGGCCTGCTGCAACTGGAGGGCGGCACGGTGCTGTGGCTGGCCGTGGGGATGGTCGCGGGCTGCCTGCTGCTGGCCGTCACGGCGCGCCCGCACCTGCCGCGGGTGCAGGCCGCGACGCACACGGGGACCTGGCAGGCCATGCGGATGGTGCCCTGGCTCGGGTTGATCGCGTTCTGCGGCGGTGCGTTCGAGGCGGGGCTGGGTGCCGTCGGCGCCGCGCATGCATCGGAGACGGGATCGAGCCTGCGGGCGGCGGCAAGCGTCGCGGGTGCGATCGGGGTCGGCAGTTTCCTCTGCCAGTACCCGGCGGGCTGGGCGGCGGACCGCTGGCCCTTGCGCAACGTGTTCGTCACCGCGGCCGGCGCGCTGCTGCTCACGAGCCTGGCGATGGCGTTCGTCACGCGCGCGCCGTGGCTGCTGTGGGTGTGCGGGATCGTGTGGGGCGGCATGGGCGGCGCGCTCTACACCTTGAGCATGGTGCAGGTGGCGCACGCGTTCGCGGGCCGCGCCACGGCGGGCGGCACCGCCGCAATGATCACGGGCTATACATGGGGCGGGACGCTGGGGCCGCTGGCGAGCGGCGCGGCGCTGGAGGGTGGCGGGGCGCTGGGGCTCGCGGTGGCGTTGTCGGTGCTGGCGGCCGCGGGACTGGTGGCGGCGCGCCGGGCGGCGTGAGGGTGCGAGAGCCTTGCTGGGGTCGGCTTCGCCGAACCCAGCCTACGATGCTGGATGGCGTGCAGCCGCCGTAGGCTGGGTTGCGCGAAGCGCACCCCAGCAGCGGTGCTGGATGCAGCGCAGCCGCCGTAGGCTGGGTTGCGCGAAGCGCACCCCAGCAAGCGCCGCAGCCTACTTCTCGCCCTTCGAATGCGACTTGCCTTCGCGCTCGGCTTCTTCCATCTCGCGCGCTTCCGATTCCGAACGCGGCTTCGACGCCTCGGCGTCCGACTTCACGTCGGCCTTGTCGAGGTAGTCCTTGATGTTCTTCTGGTAGTCGCGCGTGGCGGTGTAGCTGCCTTCGCCTTCCACCTGGCTGCCCTGCGCATCGGGGCGCGACTGGAAGTCGGTCGCGCCGGAGCGCTGCTGCTGCGGGTCGCTCTCGCGCTGGGGCTGCTGCTGCAGGGAGCGTTGGCTCTTGTCTTCGTTCGCCATGGGGTCGTTCTCCTCGAGGTGGATGGCGCGGCCGTCGCGGCACGCGCCTGTCCAGCTTAGGAAGCGAGCTGGCGGGAAGATGTCGTCCGGTGCGGGAGCGGCGTGTCGGCGCGGGCTTACGTTGCGGTGGGGTTCGCTTCGCTCACCTTCGCCGCCTTACGGCGGCCCACCCTACAAGGCGGGCGCGGCGAATGCGGACTTCGTAGGGTGGCGGCGCGCCAGCGCCGGCAGGTGAACGAAGTGAACCCCACCGATGGGCGTCAATCCTGCAGCGACGCCCACATCTCCTTGTCCCGCTCCGCCGTCCACACCCGCGGGATCGCCATGCCGCGGGCTTCGTCGTAGGCACGGCTCACGTCGAAGGGCAGGCAGTGCTCGTAGATGAACACGTTGCCGAAGATCGGGTCCATCGACTTGCGCGTGTGCGCCATCGCGGCCTTGAGGTCCATGTTCTGCGCGGCGGCTTCCTTGGCGCAGCGGAACAGCGTCTCCACCCAGCGCTGGGTGTACGCGATGCCGGCGGCGACCTGGTCGCGGCCCTTCAGCGCCTCGCCGCGCCCGGGCACCAGCGCCTGCGCATTCAGCTTGCGCAGCTGCTCCAGCGTCGCCGGCCACTCGGCCAGGTGCGCGTCGCCCGTGTAGACGCCCGCGTTGTATTCGACCAGGTCGCCGGAGAAGAGCACGCCCTCCTCCTCCACCCAGGCGATGGTGTCGCCGCGGGTATGGCCGTTGCCGGGCGACCAGATCTGCACGCGCACGCCACCGAGGTCGACGGTCAGGCGGCCGGGGGCTTCGCCCTTGCCGGGGACGCCGCCGCCGATCACCAGCGTGGGCCACGTCAGGCCCGGGATCTCCTCGGCGTTGCGGAACAGGCGCGGGAAGCGGTCCATCTCGGACTGCATGTCTTCCTTGCCGCGCTCGGCGATCAGCTCGTACGTGCCCTGGCTGGCGATGATCTCGCTCGCGCCTTCCTTGAAGTACGCGCTCGCGCCCAGCACGCGCACGGCGTGGTAGTGCGTGAGCAGCACGTACTTGATCGGCTTGTCGCTCACCGTGCGGATGCGCGCGATCAGGTCGCGCGCCATCGACGGCGTGGCCGTGCAGTCGCTGACCATGACGTACTTGTCGCCGATGATCACGCCGGAATTGGGGTCACCTTCGGCGGTGTACGCCCAGCAATGCGGGGACAGCTGCTCGAAGGTGATCTTCTTGTCGGCCAGGTCGGCCTGGCTCGCGAAGGCTTTGCTCATGGGTCTCCTGCTACACGCGGTGGATTCCCGGCATTCTACTTAGCGTAACGCGTTACGCATTGTTGAACGCGAGAAGCCCTCACCCGTACGCGCGCCGCCCGCGAGCGGGAGGCACCGCGCGGCCAGGGCGCACCACTTGCCACGCGAGGCGCACGAGCCCCGTCGCCAGCTGCCCCAGCGCGCGGAAGCCGATCGCCGCCGCCATGCGCAGGTCCGCCAGCGGCTGCAGCACGCCGGAGAAATTGAGGCGCGGGCGCACCACCCGCACGGTCGCGAGCACGGGGTCCCAGGCGAAATAGGACGCGCCAGCCTGGTTCCAGGCTTCCAGCACCACGCGCTGGCCGGCCTTCACGTACATCGAGCGGCCCACTTCGAGCACGTGGTCGCCGGAGTCGTCGGGGGTGACGCCATGCGGCCCGTCCACGGTCGCCCACACGCGGCCGTGCGCGACGCGGACGATGCCGTCCGTGGCGGGGCGCAGGGTGATCGCGCGGCCGCGGGCCAGCTTCCACGTGCCGGGCAGGGCGGAAGTGGGGGCGGAGGCGAGCAGGCGGGTGGCGGACAGGTCGAACATGGTGTTCTCCAGCGATCGTTTTTCGGAATCGAATGATGGTTCACGCCCCCTTGGCGGTCCAATGAAATCCGGCTAACCTATTGATTCCCGAATCGCATCAATCGCCGAACGCGCCATGCAGCATTCGCAGACCCATTTGCGCACCCGCCCGATCGCCGCCGGCCACCTGCGCGCCTTCGAGGCGGTGGCGCGCCACCTCAACTTCCGCGCCGCCGCCGAGGAGATGGCGCTGACGCAGTCCGCGGTGAGCCGGCAGATCCAGTCGCTGGAGGAAGAGGTGGGCGTGAGCCTGTTCCTGCGCCACACGCGGGCGGTGGAACTGACCAGCGCCGGCGCGCAACTGCTGATGGCCGTGTCGCAGTCGCTGCCGCGCATCGACAACGCGGTGCGGCAGATCCGCCAGAGCGCCGGACGGCGCTCGGTGGCGATCACCACCTTCGCGTCCTTCGCCTCGATGTGGCTGATCCCGCGCATGGAGCAGTTCCAGCGCGACCACCCCGACATCGACATCCGCATCGACGCGAGCGACGCCACGCTGGACCTGGAGGTCGCCGACGTCGACCTCGCCCTGCGCTACGGCCCCACGGCCAGCATGCCGTCGCAGGCGATCCGCCTGTTCGGCGAGCAGCTCACGCCGGTGGCGAGCCCCTGGCTCCTGAAAGGCAGTCCCGCCCTGGCGAAACCCGCGGACGTCGCGCAATTCACGCTGATCGAGGCCGGCGATGCGCACCAGACGCACCTGGAGTGGCTGACGTGGCGCCGCTGGTTCGACGAGCACGGCCTCACCAAGCTGCAGCCCAAGCGCTGGCTTTACTTCAACTATGCGTACCAGATGGTGCAGGCGGCGCTGACCGGCCAGGGCATCGTGCTGGCGCGCCTGCCGCTCGTGGCGGAGAGCCTGGCCAATGGCGACCTGATCGAGCCGCTGCCCAGGCTGCGCATGGATTCCCCCATGGCCTACTGGCTGATCGTGGGCCCGCGCAGCCCGCAGCGGCCGGAGATCCGGGCCTTCTGCGAATGGCTGATGGTCCAGAGCCGGATCACAAGGCAGACGATCGGGGAAGTGCCCGATCCGGATACGGTGGACAACATCGACTGAAAAGCGGACATCCTGAAAGCGGACATCCGAACGCAAAGGGCGCAAAAACTACGCAAAGGACGCAAAAGAATCCAAGAAGAAGCTTCTTGAAGTTTTCCTTTTGCGTCCTTTGCGAAACCTTTGCGCCCTTTGCGTTCGGATGTCCGTTCCCGCCTTTCAGTCACCCAAAGAAATCGGCCAAACCACCCCCAGCTCGTTCAATATCGCGTCCAGCGGCACGTCGTGCGCCTCCGGCTCGAATTCCGGCAGGAAGCCCGCGGCGAAGCCGAGCCCGGCCGTGAAGGGCCGGGGTTGCAGCTGAGCCAGGGTGCGGTCGTAGAAACCGCCGCCGTAGCCCAGTCGGTAGCCGCCCACCGCGTAACCGACGCAAGGCACGAACAGCAGCGTGGGGACCACGATTTCGGTGTCCTTGGGTTTCGGGATGCCGAAGGCGTCTTCTTCCATCGGGCAGCCGGGGAACCATGCGTGGAATTTCAGCGTCTGATGAACCTTGTCGATCACGGGCAGTGCGATCCGGCGCAGCTGCGGTTCGTCCAGCAGCTCGCCATCCTCCTTCCAGCGGTGCAGCGCCGGCAGCGGATCGAATTCGCCCTTGATCGGCCAATAGGCGCCAATGACGGTGTCGGAACGGCCCACCAGCCAGATGCGCATGACCTGCTGCAACAGGTCGGCGCGGCGTAGGCGATCCGGCATCTTCAGGCGTTGTTCCACCAGCCGCTGGCGCAAAGCCCTCTTTTCTTCCGACCTGTCCATAATTCCCCGATGAAGTTGAGAACGATTCTGGCATCCCTGGCGGTCGTCCTCGGCGCCTGTTCCCACGCGCAGCAGACCACGCAGCCCCGCGACGACGTGATCCTGGAGATGCAGAAGGCCTTCGCCGCCGGCAACAAGGCCCGCCTGGCGCAGCTCCTGCCCCTCGCCCAGGGCCATGCCCTGGAGCCCTGGGCGGCCTACTGGGAGCTGCGCGCCCGCCTGGACACGGCGTCGGCCGGCGAGCTGCAGCAGTTCTTCGCGCGCTTTCCCGGCACGTACCAGGAGGATCGCCTGCGCAACGACTGGCTGCAAGTGCTCGGCCAGCGCCGCGACTGGGACACCTTCGCGCAGGAATACCCGAAGTTCCGGATGAAGGACGACCGCGAGGTGCGCTGCTACGCGCTGCTCGTGACGGCCCTGAAGGACCCGAACACGTTGCCCGCCGTCTCGGAGGACGTCCGCCGCAACTGGCTCGCCCAGCGCGAAGCCGACGACGGCTGCACGCTGGCGGCCGCCAGTGTCCTCGGCAAGCCGGGTTCGAAACTGACCGCCGGCGACGGCTGGCGCAAGGCGCGCCAGGCGGTCGAAGCCAACCGCCCGCGCGCCGCCTCCGACGCGCTGCAGATCGTCAAGCCCGAAGCCGAGCCCCTGCTGAAGGAGCTGATGGCGCAGCCGAGCAAGTTCCTCTCCAGCAAGGTGTTCGCCGCTTCGCGCACCCGGCGCGAGGTGGTGGGGCTGGCGTTGATCAAGATGGCCACTTCGGACATCGAGAACGCCGCCTCGCAGCTCGAAAACAAGTGGGGCCCGCAGCTGCACCCCGAGGAACGGGACTGGATCTGGGGCGTGATCGGCCGCCAGGCCGCCCAGCGCATGCAACCCGACGCCAACGCGTACTTCTCCAAGGTCGAGCGCGACCGCTACCTCAGCGACGAACTGCTCGGCTGGAAGGTGCGCGCCGCCCTGCGCGCGCCCCGGGGCACGGACTGGAAGAACGTGCTCGAAGCGATCAACGCGATGAGCGACGAGGCCCAGGCCGACCCCACCTGGGTGTACTGGAAGGCGCGCGCCCTGCTCGCCTCGCCCCACCCCACCGAGGCGCACCGCGCCGAGGCGGAGAAGCTGCTGCAGTCCATCGCTTCGGCCAAGGGCTTCTACGAGCAGCTCGCGCTGGAGGAGCTGGGGCAGAAGATCGGCGTGCCGGCCAAGCCGCAGCCGATCACGGACGAGGAAAAGAAATCGGCCCGCCAGGAGCCCGGCCTCAACCGCGCGCTGTACGCCATCGCGCTGGGCCTGCGCGGCGAAGGCAACCGCGAGTGGAACTACACCACCAACCTGCACCGCCCCGGCGGCTTCAACGATCGCGAGCTGCTGGCCGCCGCGCAATACGCCTGCGACCGCGAGGTCTGGGACCGCTGCATCAACACCAGCGAGCGGACCAAGGTGGAGTTCGACTTCGAGCAGCGCTATCCGACGCCTTTCCGGGAATCGGTGGTGCGCCGCGCAAAGGAGATCAACCTCGACCCCGCCTACGTCTACGGCCTGATCCGGCAGGAAAGCCGCTTCGTGATGGACGCGCGCTCCAGCGTCGGCGCCTCGGGCCTGATGCAGGTGATGCCCGCCACGGCCCGCTGGACGGCCCGCAAGATCGGCATGGACAACTTCAAGGCCGACCAGCTGCACGACCGCGACACCAACATCGCCATCGGCACGGGCTACCTGAAGCTGGTGCTGGACGACTTCGGCGGCTCCATGCCGATGGCCGCCGCGGCGTACAACGCCGGCCCCAGCCGGCCGCGCGCGTGGCGCAACGGGCCCTTGATGGAAGGCGCGGCCTGGGCCGAGAACGTGCCGTTCACCGAGACGCGCGACTACGTGAAGAAGGTGCTGGCCAACACCACCTTCTACGCCGCCATGCTCACGGGCCAGCCGCAGTCGCTGAAGGCGCGCCTGGGCATGATCGGCCCGCGCGACACCGCGCAGCCCGCGCCCAACGGGGACCTGCCTTAATCGATGACGGTCTGGCAACAGGTCGCCGACACCATTGTCGCCGAGTTCTCGGACCTCGGCGACGTCCGCGACGTGACGCAGCTGGTCGTGCGCCTGCTGCTCGCGGCCCTGCTCGGGGGCATCCTCGGCTACGAACGCGAGCGCCAGGGCAAGCCCGCGGGCGTGCGCACCCACATGCTCGTGGCCGCGAGTTCGGCGCTGGTGGTGCTGGTCGCGACGCAGAGCGGCATGGACAAGGAGGCCCTGAGCCGCGTGCTGCAGGGCCTGCTGTCCGGCGTGGGCTTCGTCTGCGCCGGGGCCATCCTGAAGCTGGAAAAGGAGGAGCAGGTCCACGGCCTCACCACCGCCGCCGGCGTGTGGATGACGGCGGCGATCGGCATCGCCGCGGGCCTGGGGCGGGAGATGACCGCCGCCCTCAGCACGCTGATCGTGCTGGGCATCCTGCTCCTGGAAGGGCCGATCCGACGCCGCATGGGTGCCCGGCCCCAGTCGCCCGACGATTGAGTCATCAATGGCGGCGGCTTTTTGCATCAATGCCGCCGCCGTCCCCGTTAGCATCGCGCGCAGAACTTCCAAGGAGACCGCGATGGCCACGCTCTACATCGGCAACAAGAACTATTCGTCCTGGTCCATGCGGCCGTGGGTGGCGCTGAAACAGGCCGGCATCCCCTTCCAGGAGCAGCTGGTGCGCTTCGACTCCTTCGACGGCGACTCGCACTTCAAGGAAGAAGTGCTGAAGGTGAACCCCGCGGGACGCGTGCCGGTGCTGGTGGACGACGGCCTCGCGGTGTGGGACTCGCTGGCCATCGTCGAATACGCCGCCGAGAAGCACCCGGACCGCGGCGTGTGGCCGCGCGACGCGCGCGCCCGCGCGCGGGCCCGCAGCGTCTGCGCCGAGATGCACTCCGGCTTCGCCGCGCTGCGCACCCACTGCCCGATGAACATCGAGGCTTCGCTGCCGCACATCGGCGCGCTCGTGTGGCGCGACCAGGCCGGCGTGCGCGCGGACATGGAACGCATCGTCGGCATGTGGACCTCGCTGCTGGAGGAGCACAAGGGCCCCATGCTGTTCGGCGAGTTCAGCGCCGCGGACGCGTTCTATGCGCCCGTGTGCACGCGCATCCTCACCTACGCGCTGCCGGTGCCGGGCCACATCACCGACTACATCCGCCGGGTCTGCGCGCTGCCGGGCGTGAAGGCGTGGTTGGATGCCGCGCTGGAAGAGAAGGACTTCGTCGCGTTCGACGAGCCTTATCGGACGTCGAGGGGTTAGGGAGTAGGGGCTAGGGGCTAGGGAGCAGAGCGCCCTAACCCCTAGCCCCTAACCCCTAGCCCCTTAAACTGCGCCCCATGCGCACCTTCCGCGTCGGCGGCGCCGTCCGCGATGCCCTCCTCGGCCTGCCCGTCAACGACACCGACTGGGTGGTCGTCGGCGCGACGCCGGAGGAGATGATCCAGGCGGGCTACCTGCCCGTCGGCAAGGACTTCCCCGTCTTCCTGCATCCCGATACGCGCGAGGAGCACGCCCTCGCGCGCACCGAGCGCAAGACGGGCCGCGGCTACCGCGGCTTCAGCTTCCACACCTCTGCGGAAGTCACGCTGGAGGAGGACCTCGCGCGGCGCGACCTCACCATCAATGCCATCGCGCAGGCCGACGACGGCTCGCTGATCGATCCCTTCGGCGGCCAGCAGGACCTGCGGCGCAAGGTGCTGCGCCACGTCACCGAGTCCTTCCGCGAAGACCCGGTGCGCATCCTGCGCGTGGCGCGCTTCGGGGCGCGCTTCCACGACTTCGCGCTCGCGCCGGAAACCCTGGACCTGATGCGCGCGATGGTGGCCGAAGGCGAAGCCGACCACCTCGTGCCCGAACGCGTGTGGCAGGAACTCGCGCGCGGGCTGATGGAGCCCCGCCCCGCGCGCATGCTGGAGATCCTGCAGGCCTGCGGTGCCCTGGCGCGCATCGTCCCCGAGGTCGCAGCCAGTGAGGCGATCCTGCGCGTGGTGGACCGGGCGGCGAGCGTGGACGCGCCGCTTCCCGTCCGCTTCGCATGCCTGACGGCGGGGCTCGAGGCGGCGCAAGTCAAGCAACTGTGCGAGCGCCTGCGCGTGCCCAACGAATGCCGCGAACTCGCGGAGGTGGTTGCACGCGAACGCGCTGCGATCGACTCCACGCCGCCCGCCGATGCGGAAGCGATGGTGCGCCTGCTGGAGCGCTGCGATGCCTTCCGCAAGCCGCAGCGCTTCGAGGACGTGCTGCTGGCCTGCGAGTGCATCGCGCGCAGCGCGTCGGGGGAACGGCCTTATCCGCAGCGCCCGCAGCTCTCGGCTGCGCTGCGGGCGGCGCGGTCGGTGGATACGTCAGTCATCGCCGCCAGGGCGCGGGACGAAGGCCTGGCCGGCGACGCGATCGGCCAGCGCATCCAGCAGGCGCGGGTGCAGGTCGTGCGCGACGCTCAGACCAGCAGGGCGAGCGCGGCGTAGTCGCCGACCTTCTCGCCGAGGCCCGCCGGCACGAGTTCCAGCCCGCTGGTCAGGGCCGGCAGCTTGCCGGCGACCTGCGCGCGCAGGCGCGGCAACAGCAGCTGCTGGTTGTGCAGGAACACGCTGCCGCCCAGGCTGATGCGCTGCAGGTCCAGCAGCACCGTGGCGTTGTAGAGGGCGCGGCCCATCACGCGGCACAGTTCGTCGACGACGTCCACCGCCGCCACGTCGCCGCCGCTCGCCCGCTGCATCAGCGTGGCCGCATCCGCACCGAAGCGCCGCGCCACCGCATTGCCCGCGACCAGCGCCTCGAGGTCGCCCACGTTGCCGCAGCCGCACAGCGCGTCGTCGTTGTCGCTCACGAACATGTGGCCGCCGTGGCCCGCATTGCCGTTCTTGCCGCGCAGCACCCGCCCGTCGACGCACAGGCCCATGCCGACGCCCGTGCTCCAGGTGACGTAAGCGCAGTGCTCGAAGCCTTGCAGCGCGCCCCAGCGGCGTTCGGCTTCCAGCGCGGACACGGCGTCGTTCTCCACGCGCACGCCTTCGGTGAAGCGGCGGCGCAGGGGCGCTTCCATCGTCGCCGTCATCCAGTCGTTCGGAAGGCCGCGGGCCGGGCCCGCCATGCCGCCGCAGATGTTGGGCGAGGCCAGTTCCACGAGGCCGGCGTTCAGCACGAAAGGGCCCGCGGACGAGACGCCGCAGCGCTGCACGCGCGAAGGGTCGACGCCGACCTCGGCACAGGCTTCGTCCACCATGCGGATCACCTGCTGCGCGACGGCGTCGTTGCTGCCGGTCTTGGCGGTGGGTTCGCTGCGGCGGCCGACCAGGTCGAGGCCGGCGCCGGTGTTGAGGCTGACGGCGACCTTGGTGCCGCCGATGTCGATGCAGGCTTTCATGGGACTACAGGAACTTGGCGATCGCGGCCGCGGCCATGCTGAGGAGGATGGTCGACGTGAGGGGAATGAACATCTCCCGCCCGAAGAGCTTGAAGCGCAGGTCGCCCGGCAGCCGGCCGAAGCCCAGCTTCTGCAGCACGGGCGAGAACCAGCTGATCAGCACCAGCGCGAGGAAGACGACGATCATCCAGCGGATCATCGCCAGAGTGTAGGGGCTGGGCGGGGGCCGCGGTTGTCGCCCGCCTTTTCGCGCCGGGTTGCTTCGCGGGCCTGTAGGCTGGGTTGCGCCGCAGGCGCACCCCAGCTTGTTCGCGCTTCGCCGGATCGCTGGGGTGCGCCTGCGGCGCAACCCAGCCTACGAACGCGCGATCACGCAACCACCCGTGTCCACTTCTCGCTGCCCTTCGCCGACCGCAGCACCGCCTCGATGAAGCGCACGCCGCGCGCCCCCGCTTCCACATCCGGGTAATCCGCCTCGCCCTCCCCCCGGATCGCCGCCGCCACGCCGAGGTACACGTTCGCGAACGCCTCGATGAACCCCTCCGGATGTCCCGGCGGAATGCGCGACGCGCGCTGTGCCGCCGCGTGCAGCCAGGGCGAACCGCGCGTGAGCACCCGCGCCGGCCCGTCGATGGGGAAATGCGTGAGCCGGTTCGGCTCTTCCTGCCACCACTCGATCGTGCCCAGCGTTCCCGACACGCGCAGCCGCAGGCCGTTCTCGATGCCGGTGTTGATCTGCGAGGCCACGAGCACGCCGCGCGCGCCGCCGCGGAAGCGCAGCAGCATGTTGGCGTCGTCGTCCAGCGCGCGCCCGGGCACGAGCGAGCCGAGGTCGGCGCACAGGCTCTCGATCTCCAGCCCCGTCACCGTGGCGACGAGGTTCTCCGCGTGCGAGCCGATGTCGCCCAGCGCGCCGGCGCCGCCGGATTGCGCCGGGTCGTTGCGCCAGGCCGCCTGCTTGTTGCCTTCGGCCTCCAGCCGCGTGGCGAGCCAGCCCTGGTTGTATTCGACGACGACCTTGCGGATCGTCCCGAGCTCGCCGGCGCGCACCATCTCGCGCGCCTGCCGCACGAGCGGGTAGCCGCCATAGTTGTAGGTCACGCCGAAGACGGTGCCGCGCTGGCGCACCGCCGCGACCAGTTCCTCCGCCTGCGCCGCGGTGTGCACCAGCGGCTTGTCGCACACGACGTGGAAGCCGGCGTCCACGAAAGCCTTGGCGACCGGGAAGTGCACGTGGTTGGGCGTGACGATCACCACGACGTCGGCACGATCGGAGGAGTCGCGCCGCTGTTCGTCCGCGAGCAGCGCCTGCCAGTCGGCGTGGTTGCGGTCGTCCGCGACGCCCAGTTCGCGGCCGGAAGCTTTCGCCTTCTCCGGCGTGGACGAGAACGCGCCAGCGACCAGTTCGTACTGCCCGTCCAGCGCCATCGCCTTGCGGTGCACGGCGCCGATGAAGGCGCCCTGCCCGCCGCCGACCATGGCATAGCGCAGCCTGCGCGGAACTTCGTTCACTGGTTCTCCCTGGCGAAGGCCGCGTCGAACGCGCCGCTCGCGGCAGCCGGAAAGTCCAGGCGCCGGCAGAAGGCGGCGCTTTCGGTGGCGCCGTGCACGCGGTCCATGCGGCTGTCTTCCCACTCTACCGAGAGCGGGCCGGCGTAGCCGATGTCGTTGAGCGCCACGATGATGGATTCGAAGTCCACCATGCCCCGGCCGACGCTGCGGAAGTCCCAGAAGCGGCGCGCGTCGCCGAAGCTGGTGTGGCCGCCGAACACGCCCACGGTGCCGTCGCCACGGCCCCACCACACGTCCTTCATGTGGGCGTTGTAGATGCGGTCGGGGAAGGTGCGGATGAACTTGACGTAGTCCACGCCCTGGTAGGCGAGGTGGCTCGGGTCGAAGTTGAAGCCGAAGCGCTTGTGGCCCTGCACGGCTGCGATCGCGCGCTGCGTCGATGCGATGTCGAAGGCGATCTCGGTGGGATGCACTTCGAGGGCGAAGTCGACGTCCTCGCGCTCGAAGGTGTCGAGGATGGGCGTGAAGCGCTTGCCGAAATCGGCGAAGCCCGCGTCCCAGTAGGCCTGGGTGGTGGGCGGGAAAGCGTAGGTGGCGTGCCAGATGGAGGAGCCGGTGAAGCCGGTGACGGTCCGGACGCCGAACTTCTTCGCGGCACGTGCCGTGTCGGCAAGCTCCTTCGCGGCGCGCTGGCGCACGCCTTCGGGGTCGCCGTCGCCCCAGACGTGCTCGGGGAGGATCGACTTGTGGCGTTCGTCGATCAGGTCGCAGACCGCCTGGCCGACCAGGTGGTTGCCGATCGCGAGCGAGGTGAGGCCGTGCTTCTTCAGGAGCGCCCATTTGTCGCGCACGTAGGCATCGCTCCTGAGCGCTTCCTGCACGTTGAAGTGGTCGCCCCAGCAGGCGAGCTCCAGGCCGTCGTAGCCCATCTGCTTGGCGAGGGGCGCGAGCTCGGAAAGGGAGAGGTCGGCCCATTGGCCGGTGAAGAGGGTGATGGGGCGGGGCATGGTGACTCCTTCTTCGGTGGGGTTCGCTTCGCTCACCTTCCGCGGCTTCGCCGCGCCACCCTACGAGGCGCGGCGTTCGCGGTCACGGGCGCGGCGTTCGCGTTCGCGGTCACGGGCGCGGCGTTCGCGGTTGTGTAGGGCGGGGCAGCGACAGCTGCCGAAGGTGAGCGTCAGCGAACCCCACCGATCGGCCTCAGAACGGCGAGTTCGGGAAGTAGAACTCCTTCGCGTTCTGCTTCGTGATCAGCACCGACGGCACGATGTTGTTCGCCGGCAGCTTCTGGCCCTTCAGGCGCGCCTCGCCCGTCATCTTGATGGCGTCGTACATGAACTTGGGCGAATAGGACACGTTGGCCTGGATCAGCGGGTCGCTGCCGTCCATCAGCGTCTTGATCGCGCCCTTGGCACCGGCACCGCCGAACACCAGCTTGATGTCCTTGCGCTTGGCCTGCTCGATCGCCTTCAGCACGCCCACGGCCATGTCGTCGTCGGCAGCCCAGACGGCGTCGATCTCCTTGAAGCGCGTCAGGTAGTCCTGCATCACCTTGAAGGCGTCGTCGCGGTTCCAGTTGCCGTGCTTGGCATCCAGCAGCTTGATGTTGGGATGGTTCTTCATCACCGCGTTGAAGGCATCCATGCGCTCGTTGTCGAGCGTGGTCGGGATGCCGCGCAATGCCACGATGTTGCCCTTGCCGTTCAGCGCCTTGGCGATGTACTCCGCGGGGATGCGGCCGAAGGCGGTGTTGTCGCCGGACACGTAGGCGTCCTGCGCGCTGGTGTCGGTCAGGCCGCGGTCGACCACCGTCACGTAGATGCCCTTGGCCTTCACCTGCGCGACCGGCTTGGTCAGCGCGGCGGACTCGAAGGGGAACACGACCAGCGAAGTGATCTTGTTGACCGTCACCAGGTCCTGCAGCTGGTTGGCCTGCTCGGACGCGTTGGCGGCCGTCTTCACGATCACCTGGATGTTCGGGTTCGCCTTCTCCAGGTCCTTCTTCGCCTCGTTGGCCCAGTACACGGCGCCGGCCATGAAGCTGTGGGTGGCGGCGGGCATGGACACGCCCAGGATCTCCTTCTTCTGCTGCGCCATCGCGGGCGCCATGGCCAGCGCCGCTGCCAGGGCCGCGGCGCCCAGCGCCAGCCTGCGGGTCACGTTCTTCATGCTCGTCTCCTTGGGATGAAAGCCGCCCTCGCGGCCGGGGTTGGAAAAGGGGTTCATCGCCGGCCCCGCTGCAGGAAGGCGACGATGATGATCACGAAGCCCTGCACCGCCGCGTTCAGGTACACGCTGATGATGCTGGTGAGGTTGAGGATGTTGCTGATCACGGACAGCAGGATCGCGCCGACCACCGTGCCGGCGACGCTGCCCGCGCCGCCCTTGAGCGCCGTGCCGCCGACGATCACCGCGGCGATCGCTTCCAGCTCCCACAGGATGCCGGTGGTGGGCGAGGCAGAGCCCAGGCGCGGCACGTACAGCAGCGTCGCGATGCCCACGCACAGCCCGAGCAGCATGTACGTGAGCACCTTGACCTTGTCGACGTCCACGGCCGCATAGCGTGCCACCTGCTCGTTGGAGCCGATCGCCTGCACGTAACGCCCGTACGCGGTGCGGTTCAGGATGAAGCCGCCGGCCAGGGCGACCAGCGCGAACACCCAGACGGGGAACGGCACGCCCAGCAGGCTGCCGTAGTAGACGGGGCTGTAGACGTCGGCCAGCGCGTTGTCCAGCGTGATCGCGCCGCCGTCGGCGAAGTAGGTGAGGTAGGCGCGGAAGATGCCCAGCGTGCCGAGCGTGACAATGAAGGGCTCGATGCGGCCCTTGGTGATCAGCAGGCCGTGGACCAGGCCGAACACCGCGCCGAGCACGAGCGACAGCAGCATGCCCAGCACGATGACCAGCACCGGCGAGCCCAGGCTGCCGGCCGCCTTGTTCATCACCAGGATCATGCAGCCCGCGATGAGCGCCGCCATCGAGCCCACCGACAGGTCGATGCCGCCGCTGATGATCACGAAGCACATGCCCACGGCGATGATGCCGATGAAGGCGGTGCGGGTCAGCACGTTCAGCAGGTTGTCGACGGTGGCGAACTCGCCATTGAGCAGCGTGCCGGCGATGCACAGGAGCACCAGGCCCACGACGGGGCCGAAGCCGTGCAGCTGCCCCCACAGTGCGGCGGCGCGGGCGGAGGCGGGCCGCGTTTCAGCGAGTTCCGGTGGCATGGGCGATGAGTTCCTCTTCGGTGAGGTGTTCGTCGTGCACCGTGGCGGTGAGCCGGCCGCCGCGCATCACCGCGACGCGGTGGCACAGGCCGATCAGCTCCAGCAGCTCGGACGAAATGACGATGACGGCCCGGCCTTCGCGCGCCAGGCGCTGGACCAGGAAATAGATGTCGCGCTTCGCGCCGACGTCGACGCCGCGCGTGGGCTCGTCGAGCACCACGACGCGCGGCTTCGGCTGCAGCACCTTGGCGAGCGCCAGCTTCTGCTGGTTGCCGCCCGACAGGGCCGAGGCGCGCTGGCGCAGGTCGCCGGTGCGGATGCCGTAGGCGCGCACGGCCTCTTCCAGCGCCTGCTGTTCGCGCGCGGGGGCCAGCACGGGCTGCGCGTAGGCGCGCAGGTTCATGAGGGTGAGGTTCTCGCGCAGGCCGAAGTCCACGAGCAGGCCCTTGCCCTTGCGGTCTTCGCTCAGGTAGGTGATGCCTTCGTTGGCGGCGTCGCGGGGGTTGCGCAGCCGCACTTCGCGGCCATCCAGGCGCACTTCGCCGGCGCTCGCTTCGCGCAGGCCGAGCAGCCCTTCGAACAGCTCGGTGCGTCCCGCGCCGACGAGACCCGCGAAGCCGAGGATCTCGCCCGGGCGGACCTCGAAGCTCACGTCCTGCGCCCAGCCCGGCACGCTGAAGCCCCGCACCTGCAGCAGCGGCGCGCCCTCCGGCGCGGCGTCCTTGGCCGGGAACAGGTCCGAGATCTCGCGGCCCACCATCAGGTTGGCCATCGCGTGGCGCGTGAGCTCGCGCGTGGGCTGGCGCGTGACGAAGCGTCCGTCGCGCATCACGACCACTTCGTCGGTCACCTTCTCCACCTCGTCGAGCTTGTGCGAGATGTAGACGAGCGTCACGCCTTCGGCCTTCAGCTGCGCCATCAGCGCGAACAGGCGCTGCGTCTCGCCGGGCGTGAGGGTCGCGGTGGGCTCGTCCATGACCAGCAGGCGCGCCTTGCGGGCCAGTGCCTTGGCGATCTCCACCAGCTGCTTCTCGGCGACGATCAGGTTGCGCACGCGGGTGTCGGGGTCGGCTTGCAGTCCCACCTGCCGCAGCACCTCGCGCGTGGCTTCGCGCATGGCGGCGTCGTCCAGCACCCAGCCGCGCGTCTTCTCGTGGCCGAGGAAGATGTTCTGCGCGATCGTCAGGTCCTCGGCCAGGTTGAACTCCTGGTGGATCAGCACGATGCCCTGCGCTTCCGCCTCGCGCGAGCTGCGGAAGTGCACGGGCTTGCCGTCCACCAGCAGCTCGCCGCTGGTGGGTTCCAGGTAGCCGGAGAGGATCTTCATCAGCGTGGACTTGCCCGCGCCGTTTTCGCCGAGCAGGCCGACGACGTGCCCCGGCGCGAGCGAGAAGCTCACGCCGTGCAGCACCTGCACGGGGCCGAAATTGCGGGTGATCTCCCGGAATTCGACGGAAAGAGTCACAGGAACACCTCCGTGCTGCGCACTGCGGTGCGAGCGCCTTCGGGCGGCCGGGCGGCGCTCATGCCTTGCTCCCGTGCAGCCGCAGCGACTCCTGCATCGCCAGCGCACCGGCGCCGACCAAGCCGGCCTGGCCACCCAGCGGCGTGTACTGGATGTCGAGATGCCGCGTCGACAGCGCCAGCGAGCGGTGGTACACGCTCTGCCGCACCGAGGCCAGGAACAGCGGGCCGATCTGCGTGACGCCGCCGCCGATGAACACGTGCGACGGGTTGAAGAAGTTCACCACCGAGGCGAGCATCTGGCCGATGAGGCTGCCGGCCTTCTGGATGATGGCGTTGGCGGCTGCATCGCCCGCGCGGCTGGCCTGCCCCACGTCCACTGCGGTCAGCCGGCCGTTCGCCTGCAGCACCGCGGCGAGCGCGGGACTCTCGCCGGCTTGCGCCGCATCGACGGCCATGCGCGTGATCGCGGGCGCGGCCGCCATCGCCTCCACGCAGCCGAAGTTGCCGCAGTGGCAGCGCGGGCCGGCCTGGTCGACGCAGATGTGCCCCACGTCGCCGGCGGAGCCGTTGGCGCCGCGGTACACCTCGCCGTGGCACACGATGCCGCAGCCGATGCCGGTGCCGACCTTGATCACCAGGAAGTTCTGCAGGCTGCGCTGCAGCCGCCACAGCTCGCCCAGCGCCATGAGGTTCACGTCGTTGTCGACGAACACGGGCGCGGTGAAGGCTTCGCCCAGGTACTCGCGGATGGAGAAGCTGTCCCACTCGGGCATCAGCGGCGGCTCGACCAACTGCGCGCTCGCGAAGTCCACCGGGCCGGGCACGCCCATGCCGATGCCGATCACCTTCTTCGCGGGGATGCCGCAGCGCGCCAGCAGCTCGCGCATGGTGTCGCGCACGCGGGCCAGCACGACGCCGGGGCCGTCGCGCACGTCGGCGTCTTCCGAATGGCGGGCCAGCACGCCCAGGTCGGGGCGCATCACGGCGACGTCGAGGCTGGTCGCGCCGAGGTCGACGCCGACCACCACGCCGAGGCCACTGGCGAGCTGGAGGGTCTCCGGGCGGCGGCCGCCGGAGGAGGCCTGCAGGCCCGTCTCTTCGAGGAGCCCTTGTTCGATGAGGCCGGCCGCGAGGGCGTTGGCCTTGCTCCTGGAACAGTCGAGGCGGCTGGCGAGCACATGGCGCGAGCTCCCCAGCGACCAGAAAACGGTCTGGAGCACGTCCATCTCGGCGGGCGTCAATTCGTCCCAGCGGGTCACGCTGTCTGTCTCCTGCTCCCGGCTGTGCTTGCCGGGTGGGTCTGGATGCTAGGACGGTGACTTTAGCCGGGCAAGACTGATCTTCGGCCAGATTTAGGCCGAAGTGGGGAAAGTGTGCGGGATGCTGGGGTTCGCTGCGCGAAACCCAGCCTACGAACGGGCCATGCCGGCTGGCGGGCTCGCGGGCTGGGTGGCGCGGGTGCGTAGGCTGCGTTGCGCGCAGCGCGCCGGAGGCTGGGTTGCGCGAAGCGCACCGTAGGCTGGGTTGCGCGCAGCGCACCCCAGCAATACCCCAACTCACTCAAAGCGCATGCGTCCGATCCCCATACCGGAACCCGATCGCGTTCCAGAAGGCCCCGCGCTGGAAGCCGATCACCTTGAACAGCTCCCCCATCTCGTGCTCCGCCACGAGACGCTGCGCCGCCGCCTGCTGCGGGACGGACAGCGACGCCATGCGTTCGACGATGCCGCAGTTCACCAGGAAGCGCCCTTGCGAGGCATAGCCCAGCGTGGGCAGCCCAGCCTCCTGCGCGGCCACGGCGATGCCGGTGAAATCGACGTGGCTGGTGATGTCCTTCTCGCCCGGCGAATCCAGCGGGTCCGGGTCGGCCATGTGCCCGCGGTGGCACATCAGCGTGCCCATGTGCCGCTGCGCGTGGTAGTACTCCGCCTCGGGAAAACCGTAGTCGATGAAGAAGGCCGCGCCCGCGTCGAGGCGCTCCGCGAGCGTGCGCAGGAAGGCCTGCGCCTGGTGGTGCAGTTCGGTGAGGTAGTCGTGGGTGCCGGGCGGCTCGTGCGGCGGCCGCAGGTGCGTGAGCACGTCGGACCAGGCCAGCTTGCCGTCCTGCACCGTCACGCCGCGTTCGTGCCACAGCAGGTTCTTGCGCACGACCAGCTTCACCGGCATGGCGTCGAGCACCTCGTTGCCGACCACCACGCCGCGGATCTTCTCCGGCAGCTCGCTCACCCACTCCACCTGGTCGGCGAAGGGCGCGAGCGCCTGCTGCTGCCGCTCACGCAGCGCGGCCGAGAGTTCCACGATCGTGTAGCGGCGCACCCGCGGGTGCAGCACCTGCAGCAGTTCGCGGGCCAGCGCGCCGGAGCCGGCGCCGAACTCCCAGATCTCGCTGGTGTCCGTCTTCTGCAGCGCCTCGTCGACCTGCACCGCGAGGCACTGGCCGAAGAGGGGGCTCATCTCGGGCGCGGTGGCGAAGTCGCTGCCGGAGCCCGGCATGGTGCCGAACTTGCGCGAGGTGTTCGCGTAATAGCCGAGCCCGGGCGCGTACAGCGCGAGGGCCATGTAGCGGTCGAACGGCAGCCACCCGCCGCTGCGCGCGACCTGGCCGGCGATCAGCCGGTGCAGTGCGCTGGTTACACTGTTCGCATGGGATTCCACCGGGCGATTGTCCGCGAATGAAGGGCGCCGCAGGCCGCACCGTGCTCGTCACCGGCGCCGCGCGTCGGCTCGGCCGCGCGATCGCGCTCGACCTGGCCGCGGCCGGCTGGCAGGTCGCGGTGCATTACCGCGGTTCGGAAGACGAGGCCCGGCAGACCGCGGGCGAGTGCAACGTCCATGCACCGTCCGATGTCTTCCACGCCGAGCTGGCCGACGAAGCCGAGGTGCGCTCGCTCGTGCCCGCCGTCGTGCAGCGCTTCGGCCGGATCGACGCCGTCGTCAACAACGCTTCCCGCTTCGAGCACGACGATGCGCGCAGCTTCACCGCCGCGGGGCTCGCCGCGCATGTCGCCTCCAACACGGCCGCGCCCGTCCTGCTGGCGCAGGCCCTGGCCGCGCACCTGGAGCAGCGCGATGCGACCGGCGCCGTCGTGAACCTGCTGGACCAGAAGCTGTGGAACCCGAATCCGGACTTCCTGAGCTACACCCTGTCGAAGGCGGCGCTGGAAGCCGCGACGACGCTGCTCGCGCAAGGCCTGGCGCCGCGCGTGCGCGTGGTCGGCGTCGCGCCCGGCCTCACGCTCACGAGCCACCTGCTGCCACAGGAGAAGTTCGAGGAGCTGCACAAGCTGTCGCCGCTGGGGCGGTCCTCCACGCCGGAAGACGTGGCGCATGCGGTGCGCTTCGCGCTGGAGAACGGGTCCGTCACCGGCACCACGCTGCTGGTGGATGGCGGACAGCACCTGATGAAGTTCGACCGCGACTTTTCGATGATGTCATGAGCAAGGCCGGCACCCAGATCCTCACCCTCGAAGGCCTGCGCTTCGACGCGAACCTCGGCATCCTCGACCACGAGAAGACCGCGCCGCAGCCGATCCGCGTCGACGCGGAGCTGAACCTGGGCACGCAGCCGCTGCTCCCGAGCGACGACGACATCACGCACGTGCTCGACTACCGCAAGGTGCGCCGCATCATCATCGAGGAGTGCACGGCCACGCACGTGAACCTGCTCGAGACGCTGATCGGCAAGCTCGCGCATCGCCTGATGCAGCTGCCCGGCGTGCTGGGCGTGCGCGTGCGCATCGCGAAGCTGGAGATCTTCGACGACTGCGAAGTGGCGATCCGGGTCGAGACCGGGCTCTGGTGATCTTCAGACCTGCGTGCAGTTCATGATCGTGCGACAGGCTCTCGCCAGGGGAGACGAACGCATTCACGACGACTCCTTCGGCAACAGCTGGCTGCTGTTCGACATGGACATGCGGCGGAACAATGCGCCGATCCAGGCCACTCCGAAGAGCACCGCCAGGACCACCAGGGAGAGCCCGAGGCGCGTCTGGTCGCCCAGCAGGTAGGCGTTGCACAGGCGCACCGGCGAATCCTGGTACAGCTGGCCGACGGCCGCCGTCATGGGCAGCACGTTCCCCAGGAAGAAGCCTTGCACGAGATGTCCCGCCCGGTGCCACGACAGCTGCAGTGCCGAGCCGCAGCCAACAAGCAGGACGAACTTCGCGAATTCCACGCGGGAATCCACCAGCGCGAGGTCCAGCACGCGGGGAACCATCGAGATCGCCAGGACCAGCGCGACTGCCAGCAGTCCCGGAATGCCGTGGTTGTTCCAGCGATCCGCCTGATGCCGGCATCGGGCGGGAAGTGCGCGCGCGAGCAGCCAACCGGCCAGGACCAATAGCGGAAACTGGAGCAGCATCTGCACGCTCATCGCCTGCTCCAGGGTCCGGCGCGCCACCGGCAGTGCCAGCAGCAACACGCCAACGCTCGCGGCGACCGCTCCCAGGCGTGGGGACGGCGTGTTCATCTTCCGCCTTCGGCCAGGTCCACGGCGTAGTCAAGCGCCATCTGCTGCTGCGCGATGTCGAACACGCGCATGAGGCGTCCGTCCGGAGCCACGACCAGCAGGGCGGCGTTGTGCTCGAAGTCCCCCTGCCCGAACGGAACCACCACGACCCGGAATGCGTCCAGCAGCCGTCGCGTGTCGGCCGTGCCGGGCACCCGTGCGAAGCGCCATGTGCGCGGATCGGCGCCCATGCGGGACGCGTACGCCGCCAGGACGTCCGGCGTGTCCCGTTCGGGGTCGAAGCTGATCGACAGCAACTTCACCCGGTCCGCGGCGCTTCCCGCGGGCGCCTGCTGCAGCGTCGCCTGCATCTGCTGGAACACCGTGCCGAGCGACAGGCAGAGCGTCTCGCAATGCGTGTAGACGAAGTCCACGATCGTGACGTCGCGCCCGTTCGCCAGCACTTCCTGCAATCCGTCGTGCGGGACTCCCGTCCCTTGCAGCGACACGGGGGGCGCTGGCACCGGCACGCGAGCCACCTCGAGCCGGCGCGCGCCTTCCGCAGTCCAGGCCTGGAAGTCGTGCGTGACCCAGGCTGCGGCTGCATAGGCAGCATAGAGCAAGGCGGTGCAGGACAGCAGCGTGCGCAACATCAGCGCGCCAGTGTCTTGCTGCGTGCCTGGAAGCGCAGCGGCTTGGGGCGACCGGCAATCGCCCTTGCGGGCAGCACGTCGGCCAGGGTGATGCCGTCCAGATGGTCCATGAAGCTGCGCAAGGCGCCGTCCATCGCACCGGTCAGCGCGCAGCTGCCGTGCAGCATGCAGCTGTGGCCCGTGGCGAAGCATTCGACGATGAAGAAGTCGGGCTCCATGGTGCGCACGACTTCGCCGATCCGGATCTCCGTGGCGGGCCGCGCGAGCCGCATGCCGCCGCCCTTGCCACGGGTGGTTTCCAGCCAGCCGTCCAGGGCCAGCTGGTGCGTGATCTTCATCAGGTGCGCCTCGGAGATGTCATAGGCCGCCGCCACTTCGGCGATGGTGCACAGCCGGTCCGGATGCTGCGCGACGTACATCAACAGCCGGATGGCGTAATCGGTCATGCGTGCGAGCCGCATCTGGAAGTCCTCGTGCTCAGGGGGAACGGGCGGACAGCGCCTCGAGCTCGGCGCCCCCGTCGAATGGCTTGCTGCGCGGATTCTGCTTGCGTTCGGCCGCGAACAGCTGCGCGTCGAGGGGTGCCGCCTTGTTGGACCAGCTTGTGCGCACGTAGCTCGCCACTGCCGCCAGTTCCGCGTCCCCAAGCTGGGAAAACGACGGCATCGCGCCCTTGTACGCCACGCCCCTCACGGAGATGTCTCCCGCGACGCCGTGCAGCAGGATGTTGGCCAGCACGCGCGGGTTGCCGGTCGCCCACTCGGAGCCATCCAGGGGCGGAAACACGCCCGCCACGCCAGTGCCGCCCGCCTGGTGGCAGGCTACGCAGTTCGCGGTGTAGACCCGCTTGCCGTCGACCGCGCCGACGGTGGCGGGAGCCGGCCGCAGGTCGGCCACCGTGCGCTGGTCGCCCAGGCCGGGCACACCGAAGGGCTCCGACAGCAGGATATAGCCCGCTCCGGCCAGCACCATGGCGACGGTGATGCCGGCCACCAGCAGGGGGATGGGCTGGCTGCGCTCGGTGGGATCCGCCTGCTCGCGGATCTGGGCGGGCGTCGGGGCGGGGGCATGGCTCGGCATGGGCCTTCCTTCTCGATCAGGGTTTCGCGGGTGCGGGCAGCACCGGATAGGTTCGGTCCAGGGCCTGCAGGTACTTGACGAGATCCAGCGCCTCCGGCGTGGGCACCACCACCCGACCGACCGCGGGGCCGTAGCCGGGGGGCAGCTTCAACGGCTGCTCGCCTTCGCGCTGCGCCTCGGCTTCGTCCTTCACGGAGAACAGGAACGGGTACGAGGGCATGATCGACTCCTTCACGTACGCGCGCGGCTGGTACAGGTGGCCGAGGTGCCAGTCCTTGCTGGGTTGCCGGGCGCCGATGTTCAGCAGGTCGGGGCCGGTGCGCATGCTGCCCAGGAGGTGCGGCTTGTCGTGGACGTAGTCGCCGGGAACGGAGGCCCGGCCCCAGCCACGTTCGAGGTCCGGACCGAGGCTGCGGTCGCGCGGCTGCTGGCTGTGGCAGTAGACGCAGCCATTAGCAATGTAGACCTGCCGGCCGCGCAGCTGCGCATCGGTATAGGGCTGCAGCCTGGCGGGCGCCGGAACGTCGCGGACCTGCAGGTACGGCATCACGACCAGGGCGGCCGTCGCGACGCCCAGCGCCACCATCGCCCCCGATGCCAGCTTGATTTCATTTTCCATACGAGAGCTCCAGGTCCCTGGCGGGCGCGAACAGGGCCGCGCCGGTGCGCACCGGTCCGAACCGCAGCGCCATGGCCAGGAAGTGGCCGACGAAAACCAGGTGGCTCGCGACCATCAGGCTGCCCCCGACCGAGCGCCATTTCAGGTAGGGGAGCGTCACCGTCACCGACTCGATGAAGGCGCGCGCAGGATCCAGCATGGCCAGGCCCTGCAGCCAGCCGCCGACCGTGAGTGCCACGAAGTAGATCGAGATGCCGGCGGCCGCCAGCCAGAAATGCAGCGTGATGAGCCGCGGATAGGGCCACTCCCAGTTCAGCACGCGCGGCAGCATGAAGTAGATGGCGCCGAACAGCACCATGCTGACGAAGCCGTAGGCGCCGAGGTGCGCGTGGCCGACCGTGTAGTGGGTGAAGTGGGTGACGGCGTTGACGCTGCGCAGTGCCTCCATCGAGCCCTGCAGCGAGGATGCCAGGTAGACCAGGCCGCCGAACATCATGAAACGCAGGGTCGGCGACCAGCGTGCCAGGTGCATGCGCCCCTGCAGGGTGCCGCCCATGTTGATGGTGAAAGCGATCACGGGAATGACCATCATCAGGCTCTGCACGATGGAGAGCGTGACGAGCCAGCCGGGAACGGGGCCGCCGATCAGGTGGTGTCCGCCGACCTGGCCATAGAAGAAGGCCAGGGTCCAGAAGCCCAGGATCGAGAGGTTGTACGAGCGCACCGGCCGCCCGATGATCTTGGGCAGGAAGTAGTAGATCGCGCCCACGCTCACCGGCGTGAACCACAGGCCCAGCACGTTGTGGCCGTACCACCAGTTGGTGGTGGCCTGCTGCACGCCGGTGTGCACGCCGGGCATCTTGGCGACGACGAACAGCAGCGTGACCCACAGCAGCCCCGCCACGCAATACCAGACGCTCACGTAGAGGTGCTCGGCGCGGCGGTTCACCAGGGTGAACAGCACCGGCAGGATGATCATGGCGAGGCCGGCGGCCATGAAGAGGCCGATCTGCCACGGGATCTCCAGGTACTCCATGCCGTCGCTCCAGCCGGCCGAAATGGCGCCGATGCCTGCGGCAATGCCCGTGTTCACCAGCGCGCCTCCCAGGAGGGTCCACGCGGCGCCGCGCAGTTCGGTGCGCAGCAGCCGCGGCAGCAGCCAGAGGATCAGGCCCAGGGCGGCGTTGGTGATCCACCCGTACAGCACCGCCGTCAGGTGCACCGTGCGGATCCGCCCGAAGGTGAGCCAGCCCTGCTCCACCAGCCAGTCGGGCGCGTGCAGCTTGATCGAGGAGGTCAGGCCGGCCACCGACCCGAGCAGCAGCCAGAAGCAGGCGAAGGCCACGAACATGAAGACCGGGAGCGCGCTCGAGCGGTCGGCCAGCACGCGCGCCTGCAGGTCCGATGGGTCGGCGACAGGGCCGTCCGCGCCGGCGGCGGCGCGCTGCAGGGAACGATGGTCTTCCGCATGCAGCGCGGGGTCGTCGACGCGGCCGACTTCGCCACGCGCGAAGATCACCGAAGCCGCGGCCGGGTTTTCGACCAGCAAGCCCTTGCGCAGCGACCAGATGAATGCGAAGAGGCCGATGATGGACAGCAGGAACGCGGCCAGCAGGCTGAGGACGGCGCTGTCCATCACGCCGCTCCCTGCTGCTCGCGCGCTTGATTCACCTGGTAGCCGTACCAGAGGCTCTCCGCGATGCGCACGGCCAGGGCCCTGGCGCGCGAGGCCATCTCCTGGTTGCCGAGGCGGGCCGTCGTCTCCCCGAACAACGTCAGCCAGCGCTGGAACAACTCCGCGCTCAGCCCGGGCAGCGCTGCGTGCTTCGGCATCGGTGCGCCGCGAAAGCGCGCGGTGCCACGCAGTGCCGAAGACCAGAAGTCCACCATGGTGGCGAGGTGGCGGTCCCAATCCGTGATGTGCGCATCGAAGACGGGGCCGAGCACGGGATCGCGTCGCACGTCGGCATAGAAGCCGTGAACCAGTTGATGGACGTCTTCTTCCGTGCAGAGATCTGCAGTGGGCATGTCGGGTGTTCTCCAGAGTGCGCTTGCGCGGCATTTTAAGATGCATCAACGATAGATCTTCATATTTCCGGTACCGCGCAAGGGACATCGGGAGAATTGAACACAGCACCTGTACTGGCGGCATGGTCACTGTCGCCATGCAACGGTTGCGAGCCTAGAATAGATTCATCTTCTATGCATCTTTAACTTGCCGACCATGAAGCGCGCCGCCGAACTCCAGCCGCTCTCGACGACCATCAGGGGATCCGGCTCGCCGGCATTCCTCGCGCAGGCCGCGTCTGCTGCGCAGGATGGAGGCACGGCATGAACCCCGCCTCCAGCCAGCCCGTGGACAAGGGCCTCGCGGCCTCGATCGCCAGTGCCTGCCAAGCCTGGCAGAGCGGGGATCCCTGCGTTCCCTGCGCGCTCGCGGCCGGCGCCGATCCATCCGGCCTGCCGCAGGTCGCGTCCAGGCGCGTGAAGCGGCGGCAGCCGCTCTACCTCGAGGGCGACCCGTTCGTGTCCATCTACGCGGTTCGGACCGGGACGTTCAAGTCCGCGTTCTGTACCCTGGACGCGCACGAGCAGGTCACCGGCTTCCAGGTGGCGGGCGAGGTCCTGGGCCTCGATGGCCTCGGACACGGCCGCCACGCCACGTCGGCCATCGCACTGGAAGACTCGGAAGTCGTCGCCCTCCCCTACGCGGTCTCCGCGCAGGGGCGGCCGGGAGAACTGCAACGGATCCTGCCGGGGCTGCTCGGTCGCGAACTGGTGCGCAGCCAGAAGCTCGCCGTGCTGCTTTCGGCCATGGGTGCCGAACAACGGCTGGCCTCCTTTCTCCTGAACCTGTCGCGCCGGATGGAGACGCGCGGCTATTCGGCCAGCCAGTTCAACCTGCGCATGACGCGCAGCGAGATCGGCAGCTACCTGGGCCTGAAGGTCGAAACCGTCAGCCGCGCCTTCTCGGCCATGCAGCGCCGCGGCATGCTGGAGGTGAGCGGTCGCCACGTGTGGCTGCTGGATCGTCCCGCGCTCCTGCGCTTGTTCGATACGGCGGCCGCCAGGCAGCGCGCCGCACTTCCGGGGGTCCGCCATGGCTGACGTCGACGCCAACGCCGCACTGGAGCGGACCCTGCAGCATGCCTACCCGCACGGCTTCGTCACCGACATCGAATCGGATGCGCTGCCTCCGGGGCTGGACGAGCACACGGTGCGCGAGATCTCGCGCCGCAAGCGCGAGCCCGGATTCCTGCTGCGCTGGCGCCTCGCCGCCTTCGCGCGGTGGCAGCAGATGGCGCATCCCGACTGGGGCAAGCTGCGCCTGGAGCCGCCGGATTTCCAGGCCCTTTCCTACTATTCCGCGCCGAAGTCGCTGAAGGACGGGCCCCGGAGCCTGGAGGAGGTCGACCCCAAGCTGCTGGAGACCTACGAGAAGCTCAACGTGCCGCTCCACGAGCGCGCCAGGCTGGCCGGCGTCGCCGTGGACGCGGTGTTCGACAGCGTTTCGGTGGGCACCACCTTCCGCGAGCAGCTGGCCGAAGCCGGCGTCATCTTCTGCTCCTTCTCGCACGCCGTGGCGAACCACCCCGAGCTGGTCGAGCGCTACCTGGGGACCGTCGTGCCTCCCGGGGACAACTTCTATGCCGCGCTGAATTCCGCGGTCTTCTCCGACGGCTCCTTCGTCTACGTGCCGGCCGGCGTGCGCTGCCCGATGGAGCTGTCCTCCTATTTCCGCATCAACGCGCGCAATACCGGCCAGTTCGAACGCACGCTGATCATCGCCGAGGCCGGCAGCGAAGTGAGCTACCTGGAAGGATGCACCGCGCCGCAGCGCGACGAGAACCAGCTGCACGCCGCCGTGGTCGAACTCGTTGCGCACGACGACGCCCGCATCAAGTATTCGACGGTGCAGAACTGGTATCCCGGCGACGAGCGCGGGCGCGGCGGCATCTACAACTTCGTGACGAAGCGCGGGCTGTGCGCCGGCAAGCGGTCGCGCATCTCCTGGACGCAGATCGAGACGGGTTCGGCGATCACCTGGAAGTATCCCAGCGTGGTGCTGCGCGGCGACGAGTCCAGCGGCGAATTCCATTCGGTCGCGGTGTCGAACCACTTCCAGCAGGCCGACACCGGCACCAAGATGATCCACCTCGGGCGCAAGACCACCAGCCGGATCGTGTCCAAGGGAATCAGCGCCGGCCACGCGCACAACAGCTACCGCGGGCTGGTGCGGGTGGCGCCCGGCGCGGAGGGCGCGCGCAACCACACGCAATGCGACTCGCTGCTGATCGGCGCGAACTGCGGAGCGCACACCTTTCCCTACGTGGAGGCCGCCCGCGAGGACGCCACCGTGGAACACGAGGCGACCACCACCCGCATCTCGGAGGAGCGTCTCTTCTACTGCCAGCAGCGCGGGATCGATGCGCAGGAGGCGACCGCACTGATCGTCGGAGGCTTCTGCCAGGCCGTGCTGGCGGAGCTGCCGATGGAATTCGCGCTCGAGGCACGCGCGCTCCTCGCCGTGTCGCTCGAAGGCGCGGTCGGCTGAAACGGAACACAAGGAAGCCATCGATGGATACGAACCAACCCGTGCTGCAGGTGCAGGACCTGCGCGTGGATGTCGCCGGCCGCACCGTGCTGCAGTCGGTCTCTCTGCAGGTGCAGCCAGGCGCCGTGGTGGTGCTCATGGGCGCCAACGGCAGCGGCAAGAGCACGCTGGGGCTGGCGCTGGCCGGCCACCCGCGCTACCCGGTGGTCGAGGGCAGTGCCACCTTCGCCGGGCAGGACCTGCTGGCCATGAGCGTGGAAGCGCGCGCGCGCGCCGGGCTTTTCCTGTCCTTCCAGTCGCCGCCGGACATCCCCGGCGTCAAGAACAACCTGTTCGTGCGCACGGCCGTCAACGCCGTGCGCGAAGCGCGCGGCGAAACGCCGCTGGACGCGTTCGACTTCCTCGGCGAGGCGCGCGGCGCGGCCCGGCGCCTGGGCCTGCAGGAGGCGATGTTGAACCGCCCCGTCAACGAAGGCTTCTCCGGGGGCGAACGCAAGCGCAACGAACTGCTGCAGCTGGCGATGCTGCGGCCGCGCCTGGCCCTCCTGGACGAGATCGATTCCGGCATGGACGTCGACGGCGTCCGTGCCACGGTGGAACTGGTAGGCGCGCTGCGCGCGCAGGGCACGGCCTTCCTGGTCGTGTCGCATTACCAGCAGATGATCGAGATGCTTGCGCCGGATGCGGTGCTGCGCCTCGCGCAGGGCCGCATCGCGCAGACCGGCGGCCTGGAACTGGTGCACGAGATCGCGCGCACGGGCTATGCGCCCGTGCCCGAGGCGCTGGAGGCCTGAATGACGGACCTGGCCCGCGCCGATTCGCATGCCGCACGCGACCGTCTGGCCGACCGGGGCTGGATCGCCCCGAAGGCGGAATTGTTCCGCCACCTCCCACCGCCGCCGGCCGCCGTCTGGCTCGGTGGCGACGCGCCGCCGTTTTCCGGGGGAGCGCTCGACGACGGGTGGTCGCTGCGCACGCTGCCCGGCGCACCGGCCGGCCGGGTGGACCTGCGCTGGTACGACGCCGCGGATCCAGGGCAGCGCATCGCGCTGTTCTCGGGGCTGCCGCCGCCCGGGGAAGACGATGCGGCCCCGTTCGCCTGGGCGCATCGCGCGCTGGTGCGGCAAGGACTCCGGGTGCGCATTGCCGCGGCCGGCGGGCCCACGCTGCTGCAACTGGATCACCGCGTGTCGCAGCCCGTGGAAGCGCCGCTGCTGGTGGTGGACCTGCTGCCGGGCGCCCGCTGCGTCCTGCTGGAAGCGCACGAGCGCCAGCCGGGGCCGCCCACGGTGCAGAACCTGCACGTGTACGTGCGGCTGGCCGAAGGCGCGAGTCTGCAGCACCTGCGCGTGGCCGCTCCGCTGGCTGCCGACCGCTGGGCGCACCACGTGCACGTGCAGGTGCAGCGCCAGGCGAGCTACGCCCAGTGCCTGCTCGCCACGGGCGGCGACTACCACCTGCAGCGCACCCTCCTCGAACTGGATGGCGAGGGCGCCTCGGCCCGTGCGGCGGGGGTGCTGCTCGCCGTCGAGGGCGGGCTCGAGCAACAGGTTCTGACGCGGCATGCCGCGGCCCGCACGCGCAGCGCGGTGGAGATGCTCGCCCTGCCGGGCGCTGCGGCCCGCGTGGTGGCCAGCGCGCACACCCGCATCGCAGCCGGCTGCGACGAGGCCCAGGCGCGCCAGCGCCTGGGCGGCATCCCGACTTCGGGGCAGCCGCGCATCGTGCTGCGCCCGCACCTGGAGATCCACCACGACCAGGTGCAGGCGGCGCACGGCGCGACCTGGGGCGCCCTGCCGGAAGAGGCGCTGTTCCATGCGCGCCAGAGGGGACTGGAGGAAACCGCGGCCAAGTCGATGATCCTGGCTGGCCTCGCGCGTTCGGTGCTGTCGCGCGCGATCGCGGACGACGATCTGCCCGAAGCGCTTCGCCTGGAGCTTGCGCTGGCCGCCGCCCTGGCGCGCCATCTCGGCACCACCGCACCTTCGACGGAGGCCTCCCATGGGTGACATGATGTCCGCAGCCATGCTGGCCGGCGGCTTCCACGGACTGGACCAGCGCGTGAACGACGCGCCGCTCGCCTACCTGGACAACGCCGCGACCACGCACATGCCGCTGTCCGTGCGGCAGGCCATGGACGCGTTCGAGGCGCACAGCCGCGCCAACATCCATCGTGGCGTCCACACGCTCAGCCAGCGGGCCACCGACGCGTTCGAGCAGGCACGCACCACGCTGAAGCGATTCGTCGGCGCCGGCGATGCGCACGAGCTGGTATTCACCTCCGGAGCGACCGACGCCCTCAACCTGGTTGCGTCCGGCCTGTCCGATGCCGCACATGCGGTGCCCGTGCTGCGGCCCGGCGACGAGATCATCACCACCGCGCTGGAGCACCACGCGAACCTCGTGCCGTGGCAGCTGGCGGCGCGTCGCAGCGGCGCGGAGCTGCTGGTGCTGCGGCCCGATGCGGGCGGCCGGTTGCATCCCGACGACCTGGCGCGGCTCGTGGGCCCGCGCACGCGGGTGTTCGCCGTCACCGCCTGCGCGAATGCGACAGGCGAGCGCCCGCCTTACGAGGAGCTGCTGGCGCTGGCGGCCGAGGCCGGCGCCCTGACGGTGCTCGACGCCGCCCAGGCCGTCGCGCACGACGTCCCGGATGTTTCACGGCTCGATTGCGACTTCATGGCCTTCTCGGGCCACAAGATGTACGGGCCCATGGGCACCGGCGCGCTGGTCGGCCGGCGTGCCGCGCTGGAAGCGCTGACGCCGCTGCGCTTCGGCGGCGACATGGTGGAATGGGTGAGCGAGGCGGACGCCGGCTTCGCCGGGCTGCCGATGCGCCTGGAAGGCGGCACGCCCAACGTGGCGGGGGCGGTCGGCCTGGCTGCCGCCGCCGACTTCATCGACGTGACGGGACGCGACCGGATCGATGCGCATGTGCGCGCCTTGCGCTCCCACGCGGTGCAGCGACTGTCGGCGCTTCCGGGCGTCACCGTGCTGGCCCCCGACGCGACGCGTTCGGCGATCGTCTCCTTCGTGGCCCGGGGCGTGCATCCGCACGACATCGGCACGCTGCTGGACCAGCGAGGCATCGCCGTGCGCACCGGACACCACTGCGCCCAGCCGCTGCTGGCCTGCCTGGGCGTCGGTCCGACCACGCGCGCGTCCTTCGCCATCTACAACACGCACGCCGAGGTCGAGCGCCTCGCCGACGCCGTCGCGCAGGCACTGGAGGTGCTGCAATGAGCCTTGTACCGGACGATCTGTACCAGGACCTGGTCCTGGAGCACAAGCGCGCGCCGCGGCACTTCGGCGAACTGGCGGCGCCCACGCACGAAGCGCAGGGGCGCAATCCGCAATGCGGCGACGAGGTGCGCGTGCAGTTGCGGATCGAGGACGACCGCGTGCGCGACATCGGCTTCAGCGGACAGGGTTGCGCCATCTGCGTTGCTTCGACCTCGATGATGACCGAGGTCATGCTGGGCAAGGAGGTGGAGGCCGCCCGCGCACTGCAGGAGCGCTTCCGCGCCGTGCTGACGGGGCAGGCCGAGCCCGGGGAGATGCCGGCGGGCAAGCTGGAGAGCCTCGCTGGCGTGCGCAACTACCCCTCGCGCGTCAAATGCGCGCTGCTGGGCTGGCACGCACTGATGCACGCTCTGGCGCAGCCGGTCGCGCCGTCTCCTGCCGTGCAGGAGCGGGAGCCATGAGGCCGCGTCGCGAAAAGGTCATCTTCCGCCGGCTGGCCGAAGTCCAGCGCATTCCCGACGGGGAAACGTTCGAAGTGGATCCCGGCACGGTCGCCGAGATCGCGCAGGCGCTCGGCTCGCATTTCACGCTCGTGATCCACGGCCAGCTCGCGCGACTGACCGGCAGCGATGCCGACGCGATCGGCAAGCCGGTGCCCGCGCCCCACCCGCTCGCCGAGGACGTTGCCTCGGACCTGACGACTCGCGTCTGGCGCACGCTCGCCACCTGCTACGACCCCGAGATTCCGGTCGACATCGTCGACCTCGGCCTCGTCTACGCCTGCGACGTTGCTCCCATGGACGACGGCCGTGCGCGGGTGGCCATCCGGATGACACTGACGGCGCCGGGCTGCGGCATGGGTGACCTGCTCGCCAACGAGGTCGCGGACAAAGTGCTTGGCCTGGACGGTGTCGGCGAGGTGAAGGTCGACATGGTGTTCGACCCGCCCTGGGACCGCTCCCGCATGTCCGAAGCGGCGCAGCTCGCCCTCGGACTCTGAACCTCCGAAGAAAGAACGATGCCCCTGAACATTCTCCTGCTCGAAGAAGTCCATCCCAGTGCGGACGCCGTGCTGCAAGCCCTGCCCACTGCGCAGATCCGGCGCCTGCGCCATGCTCCCGACGCCACCGAACTGGCGCGGCTGCTGGACGACGTCGACGTGCTCGGCGTGCGTTCGCGCACGCAACTGACCGCCGCCGTGATCGAAGCGGCACCGCGCCTGCGCGCGGTGGGCGCGTTCTGCACCGGCACCAACAACATCGACCTCGACGCCGCGGCCCGTCGGGGAATCGCCGTGTTCAACGGCCCGTTCTCCAACACCCGATCGGTGGCCGAACTGGTGATCGGCCACGCCATCCACCTGCTGCGGCGCGTGCCGGAGCGGCAGGCCGCGGCGCGCCGCGGCGAATGGATGAAGGATGCCAGGCGGTCCAATGAAATCCGCGGCAAGACCCTCGGCATCGTCGGCTACGGCAAGATCGGCACCCAGACGGGCCTGCTCGCGGAGGCCATCGGCATGCGAGTGGTGTTCCACGACGTCGAAGCCAGGCTGCCGCTCGGAAATGCCGTGGCCGCGACTAGCCTGGACAGCCTGCTGGAGGAAGCCGACGTCGTCACCTTGCACGTGCCGCAGACTCCGCAAACACGCCACCTGATCGGCGGCGCCCAACTCGCCCGGATGCGGGAAGACGCCGTCCTCATCAACCTGGCGCGAGGGCACGCGGTCGACATCGATGCCCTGCATGGCGCACTTTCGAGCGGGCGGTTGCGCGGCGCCGCGATCGACGTGTTCCCGGTGGAGCCGGCTTCCGCCGCTCATTCCTTTGAATCACCTCTTCGCGCGTTGGACAACGTGATCCTCACGCCACATGTCGGCGGCTCGACCGTCGAGGCCCAACGCAACCTGGGCGTGGAGGTTTCGGAAAAGTTGCGCGACTACCTTGTCCTGGGTGCCGTGCGCGGCAGCGTCAATCTTCCGGAGCTGGGGGTGGGCGCGCTGCGCGGCCCGGCGCGCCTGGTCCACCTGCACCAAGACCGCCCTGGCGTGATGTCACGGATCAACGGCGTTCTCGCCGCCGCTGGCCTGAACGTGGCGCAACTGCATCTGGAGACCGGCCGCGGCATCGGGGTGGCTGCAGTGGACCTGAGCGACCGCCCGACCGCCAGGATGCTGCAGGAGCTGACGCGGATCGAAGGCACCCTCCGGAGCTTCGTCGTGGGCCAGGAGCACCCCGCTTGAGCCCGGACTTGCGTTCCTGACCGCAACCTCCCGCTTCAACCGCTTTGCCCCGGGGCCACGGGCGCGGGCAGGACGATCGCGAACGTGCTCCCGCGCCCGACCTCGCTCTCCACGCGCAGCTCGCCACCCAGCAGTCCCGTGAGGCGTTTGCAGATCGCGAGCCCGAGCCCCCAGCCGCTGCCCGTGCGCGCGGCGGGATCTTCCTGGGAGAAGTCGCCAAAGATGCGCGGCAGGTTCTCCGCGTGGATGCCGCGGCCGGTGTCGCGCACGAGGATGCGGACGCGGCGTGCGGCGTCCACCTCGAAGGAAAGCGTGACGCTGCCTTCGTCGGTGAACTTGATGGCGTTGCTCACCAGGTTCGCGAGGATGCGTCCCAGCTTGGCCCGGTCCGTGCGCAGGCGCACGGACGGCGACTCGCCGGCGACCTGCAGCAGCAGGCCCCGGCTCTCCGCCTGCGGCGCGAGGCGCTGCACCTGTTCTTCCAGCAGTTCGCCGAGCGCGAACTCGCTTTCGTGCACCGCGGCCTTGCCCTGCTCGAACGACGCGAGGTCGATCACCTCCGACAACAGCTCCGCGACCGACAGCGCATGCGATTGCAGCCGCTGCGCCAGCATGGACGTGCGGCGGACCTCCGACGGGTCCGACGCCGTGCGGCGCAGGATCTCGGCGACCAGGCTGATCGACTGCAGGGGCGTGCGGATGTCGTGCGAGATCGACGCGAGCATCTGCGTCTTGCGCCGGCTGATGTCCTCGGCTTCGCGGCGGCGGCGATCCAGTTCGGCGTTCTGCTGGGCGATCTCTTCCTGGTGCCGCCGCAGTTCGCGGTTCACTTCCTGCAGGTGCGCGTTGTTCTGCTCGATGGCGAGGTCCCGCATCTCGATGGCGCCCAGCAGGAACAGCCAGCCCTGGAGGATGGCCGCGGTGAGCAGCAGGGTCACCGCGGCGAGGATGCGGTCCACCAGGTAAGGATGGCCGACGCCGAGGAACCCCCCGGGGCTTTCGACCGGCCATGCGCGGACGGCAGGAACCTGCGCGCGGTACACGATGAAGGTCACCGCGACCAGGAAGGCCGTCATGCTCCACAGGATGCGCGGCTTGCGCGAGGCCGCCGCGAAGACCAGGGGGATGCTGTACGCGACGGCGATGTTCAGCTCGATCCAGGTCGCGAAGTCCACGAGCACCAGGACGGTCATCAGCACGACGCCGATGGCGGCGGACACCGCCCGCGGCGACATGCCGCCCGCGCGTTCGCCCGGGTGCGTCCTGCGTGCGAAAGCGCGTCCATCGGTGTCTTCGGCGATCATGGGATTTCATCCTATGGGCGCTCCCACGCACGGACAAACGAATCTTATTGGTGCGATCCAGCAATGCCGTTGAAGCTCCCTGCGTCCGCGGCTTCCACGCCTGCCGCATGACGCAAGCCGCGCAAGGCGCGCGCCACCACCGCCTCGTCGGCACCTTCCGAGTAGACGGCGTACGCGGGGTAAGGGAACTCGGGCGCGCCGGGAACGCGCCTGAGCCGGCCCGACTCCAGGTGCGAGCGCACGACGCCGAGCCGGAAGTAGCCGGCCCCTCCCACGGACAGCAGGTGTTCGCGGACGAGGGGCCCGAAGTCCGAGGAGAGCGAGGGGCGCGACCATTCGGGGTACAGCAGCCGGTGCTGTTCGCCGAACTCCGGCCCCCAGTCCACGTACACGTACTCGTGCGGCTCCGGCGGTGACGCGGCCTCGTCCGTGGTCACCAGCACCAGCCGTTCCTCGATCAACAGTTCCACGCGCAGTCCGGGCCGGTGGTGCGGCGCGTAGACGATCGCGATGTCCAGCGTGCCGCTCGCGATCTGCTCCAGCAGCTTGCCGGACGAGCTGATTTCCGCGCGCACGGCCAGCTCCGGCGCTTCCTTCTTCATCCAGCCCAGCCAGTCGCGCAGGAGCGGGTCCCACAGGCTCGGTTCGCACCCGAGCACGACCACCGCATCGCGCCCCGAGGGCAGCGCGACCTGGTGGCGCGCGCGTTCCCAGACCTGGAGCAGCGCGGACGCGTAGGGCAGGAAGCGTTCACCGGCCGCGGTCAGCACGGTGCCCGCCTTGTGCCGCCGGAACAGCGGCGTGCCGAGCTGCTCCTCCAGGCTCTTGACCCTGGCACTCACCGCCGTCTGCGTGAGGTGCAGCCGCTGGGCGGCCGCGACGAAGCTGCCTTGGGCGACGATTTCCAGGAAGGTCCTGGCGAGCGCGATGTCCACGGTGTGCCTCCAATTTCCTTGCTGCCTGGCTGCAAGCGAAGTCGTTTTACCCCGCCGGTGCCGGCTCCTATATTGATGCAAATGGAAAAGGAAATGCGATGAATGCCAGCGACATCATGAGCAGCCCGGTCCTGTCGGTCGATCCGGCAACCCCGGTCCTGCAGGTCGCCGCCCTGCTGCAGGAAAGGCGCATCGGCGGGGTCCCCGTCCTCGCGGACCGGGAGCTGGTGGGCATCGTGACCGAAACGGACCTCCTGCACCGGCGGGAACTCGGCACCCAACGCCGGAACCTGTCCTCCGCATGGTGGCGGCGCGTGATGCAGCCACACCTGGCGCCGGCCTGGTACATCAAGTCGCACGGGCGGTGCGCCCGGCACGTGATGACCCGTGGCGTCGTCGTCGTGGAGCCGCGCACCTCCTTGCCGGAGATCACCCGCCTGTTCGACAAGCACGGCATCGGCCGCGTGCCGGTCGTGCAGGACCGCCGCGTGATCGGCATCGTGGCGTCGGCGGATCTCGTGCGGGCGCTGAGCCGCGGGGCGGGGCTCCCTGCGGCCGCTCCGCACCTGCCGGGTGACGACGGCATCCGCGCCGCCCTGCTCGCGGAGCTTCGCCACCAGCCGTGGTGGAACGCCAGCATCGTCGCCGTCGAGGTCAGCGGCGGCGTGGTGCGGTTCACGGGCTTCTACGACAACGACGCCCAGCGGCGCGCTTCGCTGGTCGCCGCGGAAAACATCCGCGGGGTGCGGGACGTCCAGGACGAGCGCCACCCCATGGCGGAGTTCGCGGGCATGGTCTGACGCGCACGCGCTGGTGGGCAACGGGCGGTCGGACCCGTGCGCCCGTGCCGCCGCGAAGGGCCATTGAAAGCAGCCTGAAAGGCGCGCGCCGCCAAAGTCCCTGCGCTCCGGCACGATGCCGGCCAGAGGATCCCATGAACCCGACGAGACGTACCCTCCTCGGCGCCGCCGGCGCCGCCTCCCTTGCCGGCGCGCTGCCGCTGCGGGCCTTCGCGCAGAGCTGGCCCTCCAAGCCGATCCGCTTCGTGGTGCCGTTCGCGCCGGGCGGCAGCTCCGAGATCATCGCCCGCTCCGCCGCCGCGGAGATGGCGAAGACGCTGGGCCAGAACGTTTTCGTCGACAACAAGCCGGGCGCGTCCGGCAACATCGCGATGGCCGAGGTGGCCCGCGCCGACGACCAGCACACCGTGATCCTCGGCCACATCGGCACGCTGGCCGTCAATCCCTACATGTACGACAAGCTCCCGTACGACGCCAACAAGGACTTCAAGGCGGTGAGCCTGCTCGCGAAGGTCCCGAGCCTGTACGTGGTGAATCCCGCCGTGCCCGCGAAGGACCTGAAGGAATTCATCGCCCTCGTGAAGGCGAAGCCGGGCACGATGAACTACGGCTCGGCCGGCAACGGCAGCGCCGGCCACCTCGCGATGGAATACCTGAAGATGACGGCCAACATCTTCATCACGCACATCCCGTACAAGGGCACGGGCCCGCAACTCACCGACCTGCTCGCCGGCCGGCTCGAGGCAGCCTCCGTCGGCGCCTCGGCCATCCTGCAGCACATCAAGGCCGGCAAGCTGCGCTGCATCGCCACCGGCTCCGCGCAGCGCCTGCCGCAGCTGCCCGACGTGCCCACCGTGGCGGAGCAGGGCTTCCCCGGCTTCGAGATGACGCAGTGGTACGGCCTGCTCGCCCCGGCCACCATGGCGCAGGCCAACGTGGACCGCCTGGCGGCCGAAGCGCAGAAGGCGATGAAGTCGCAGGGCGCGCTGGAGCGCCTGAACCAGGACGCGGCCCAGTCGGTGGGCGGCAGCCCCGCGCAGTTCGCGCAGTTCATCGCCAGCGAGCAGAAGCGCTGGAAGCAGGTGGTGGATCGGGCGAGAATCAAGCCCGAGTGAACAGCTGCGCTCCCGGGGCGCGGTCAACCCCGCCCTTCCCGCCATGCGCATCCTCCTGGTCGAAGACGAACACGCCCTGGGCACCTGGCTGTCCAAGGCACTGGGCGCGGCCGGGATCGTCGTGGAATGGGTCGGCGACGGTCGCACCGCGCTGGCGGCGGCCGCGGCCGGCGACCACGACGTCATCGTGCTGGACCTCGGCTTGCCGGACCGCGACGGGCAGGACGTCCTCGCGGACATCCGTCGGCGAGACCCCCGCGTGCCGACCCTGGTGCTCACGGCGCGCGACGCGCTGGACGACAAGGTGCGCGCCTTCCACGCCGGCGCCGACGACTTCCTGACCAAGCCCTTCGAGCTGCAGGAGCTGCAGGTCCGCCTGCACGCCCTCCTGCGCCGCGCGCGCGGCGTCGAAGCGGCGCGCCTCGCCTGCGGGCCCCTCGCCTACGACCTCGCGCTGCGCCGGTTCACCCTGGAAGGCCAGCCGCTGCCGCTGTCGCCGCGCGAAGCCGCGGTGCTGCGCGTGCTGCTGCAGCACGCAGGCGAACCGATGTCCAAGCAGCAGATCCTGGAACGCGTGGTGTCCGACGAAAAGGACATCCAGCCGGAGGCGGTGGAGGTCATCGTGCACAGGCTTCGCAAGCGCATCGACGGTCCCGGCCTGCGCATCACCACCTACCGGGGCCTCGGGTATGCGCTGGAAGCGGCCTAGCCGGCTGCGGCTCGCGCAGCAACTGCTGCTGCTGCTGCTCCCCATGCTGGTGCTGCTGTCCCTGGCGGAGCTGCGCCTCACGGCGCAGGACGTCCGCCGCGCCGCGGATGCCGCGTACGACCGGTCGCTGCTCGGCGCGCTCAAGTCGATCGACGCGAACGTCTCGACCGAGTCGGGCGGGCTCGCGGTGGAACTGCCCTACCGCCTGTTCGAGTTCTTCGAACTGACGGCGAGCGGGCCCGTGCAGTACCGCGTCGCGACCGCCGACGGCCTGGTCGAGCTGGGCAGCCCCGACCTGCCCGCGCCGCCGCGCAGCCTGCAGCTCGGCGTGCCGCAGTTCTACGACGGCACCTATTTCGGTTCCCCCGTGCGCATCGCCGCCTATGCGCGGGAGCTGGAGAAGCCGGCCCATGGTTCCGCCTCGCGGCAGGTGGTCATCCAGGTCGCGGAAGGAACACAGTCGCGCGACGAGTTCCGCCGCACGTTCGTGCGCCGCGCGGCCTGGTCGAACGCGGCCTTCCTCGTGCTCGCCACGTCCGCCTGCATCGTGGCCGTCGTCTTCGTGCTGCGGCCGCTGGGCCGCCTCTCGCGCGAAGTCGCGCAGCGCTCGCCCGGCGAGCTGCAGCCGCTCGCCGACGGGAACCTGCCCGGCGACGTGCGGCCGCTCGTGGACGCGATCAACCAGCACATGCAGCGCACCCATGCCCTGGGAGCACAGCAGCGCATGTTCCTGGACGACGCCTCGCACCAGCTGCGCACCCACCTGACCACCTTGCGCATGCAGGTGGACTTCGCGCTGCGCGAGCACGACCCGCGCGAGGTACGCGCCACCCTCGCCGCGTTGGGGGAGGAGCTGCAGCGCGCGACACGCAGCACCAACCAGCTCCTGAGCTTCGCGCGCAGCGAAGCCGTCGACCTGCACCTGGCCTTCTTCGATGCGCGCGAACTCCTGCAGGAGGTGGCGCGCCAGTTCCTCCCGACCGCGCGCGCCAAGGGCCTCGACCTCGGCGTGGAGGCCGAGGCGCTGCAGGCGCGGGGCGACGCCGCCTTGCTGCGCGAGGCCCTGGTGAACCTGGTGGCCAACGCCGTCGGGTACGTGCCGGAGGGGAGCATCACCTTGCGCGCCGCGGAAGATGCGAGCGGCTGGAGCCTGTCCGTGGAGGACACCGGCCCCGGCCTGCCGGCGGAGCTGCAGGGCCGCGCGGGCTCGCGCTTCGCGCGCGGCCAGGGCGGCCGCGCGGGCGGCTCGGGGCTGGGCCTCGCGATCGCGGGGGCGATCGCCGCCCGCCACGCCGGCACCTTGCGGCTGGAGGCCGGCGCGGACGGCCGCGGCCTCGTCGCGACCCTGCGTTGGCCGCGCGCCTCGACGGTGCGGGAGAACTGAATGCGCATTCGTGTCCCACTGGTCCTGCTTGCCACGCTGGTCGCGGCGTGCGCCCACGCCGCGCCGCGCACGGAGTGCATCGCGCCGGCCAAGGCCGAAGGCGGTTTCGACCTCACCTGCCAGCTCCTGCGCGACCTGCTGCGCCTGCCCGCGGCGGCGCCACCCGCCGACGTGGACGTGCGCTACCTGCCCGGCGGGATCGGCGCGGTGGCCTTCGACCGCGCGGTCACGCAGCGCTGGAGCGACCCGCGCACGGTGGTCGCCTTCTCCACCGGATCGCTCGTCAACCTCGCGCAGGGCAAGTTCGGCCCGCATCCGCCGGATGCGGTGCGCTGGCTGGCGACGCTCGGCACCGAGTACGGCGTCGTGGCCGTGCGCCGCAATTCGCAGATCGACTCGCTGTCGACGCTGCGCATGCGCCTGCGGGCGGATCCGGCAGGCCTGGTCTTCGGAGCCGGCGGCGGCGTGGGCAGCCAGGACTGGATCAAGGCGGCCTTGCTCGTGAAGGCGGCCGGCAAGGACCACCGCGCGATGCGCTTCGTGTCGTTCGAAGGCGGCGGCCAGGCCGTCGCCGCCCTGCGAGGCGGGCACGTGGACGTCTTCTGCGGCGATGCCGCCGAAGCGACGAAGGCCTTCCTGGCGGGGGAGATCAAGCTCGTCGCAGTGCTCGCGCCGCAGCGCCTCGCCGGGCCGCTCGCGCACGTGCCGACCGCGCGCGAACAGGGCCTGGACCTCACCTGGCCGACGGTCCGCGGGCTGTACATGGGACCGGACGTGCCCGCGCGCGACTACGAGGACTGGGTTCGCACGCTGCGCCGGATCATGGCGACGCCGGAATTCGCCCGCGCCACGCGCGCCCGCGGGCTGGAACCCCGGCCGATGGCCGGCGCCGAAGTCGAGCAATACGTGCGTGCGGAGGTGGAACGCATGCGCGAACTGGCACGGTCGCTGCACCTGCCGGTTCGCTGACGGACGGATGCGTTAAGAAAACGCTAAGCCCCCCTCCGCACCATCGGCATCCATGGAGATGCCGAACCTTTCCCCCCTTCGCCGCGGCGCCCTCGCCGCGCTCCTGACCGCCTGCGGTGCCGCGGCCCATGCCGCCGGCCCCGCGGAGCTCGCCGCGGGCTACGCGGCGCAGGCCGCCGCCCCGCCCTCCGCGGCGCGCGGCGAGCAGTTCTTCACCCAGGCGCACGGGCGCGAGTGGAGCTGCGCCTCCTGCCACGGCACGCCGCCCACCGCGAGCGGCAAGCACGCCGCCACGGGCAAGTCCATCGCGCCGCTCGCGCCCGCCTTCAACCCGGACCGCTTCACCGACCCCGCGAAGGTGGAGAAATGGTTCCGCCGCAACTGCAACGACGTCGCCGGGCGCGAGTGCAGCGCCGGCGAGAAGGCCGACGTGCTGGCCTGGTTGATGACGCTCAAGAAGTGAGGCCGCCATGCATGCCAGACTGAACCTCAAAGGCTGCGTGGCCGCAGCGCTCGCCGTCGCGGCGGTGGTCCCGGCCCTGGCCGACGAACGCCGCGCCGCCGTGCCCCTGCTGCCCCAGTACCGCTCGGAATGCGCCGCCTGCCACATCGCCTACCCGCCCGGCATGCTGCCGGCCGCGTCGTGGCAGCGGCTGATGGCGAACCTGCCGCAGCACTTCGGCACGGATGCCTCGCTCGACGCGGCCACCGTCCAGTCCATCTCGCACTGGCTGCAGGCCAACGCGGGCACTTACAAGCGCGTGCGCGAGGAGCCGCCGCAGGACCGCATCACGCGCTCGGCCTGGTTCCAGCGCAAGCACGACGATGTTTCGCCGGCCACGTGGAAGCTCCCCGCCGTGAAGAGCCCCGCCAATTGCGCCGCCTGCCACACCACCGCCGACCAGGGAGTCTTCGATGAACACCGTGTCCGCATCCCCCGCTGAACGCAAGCCGCGCACCCTGGTGTGGGACCTGCCCACCCGCCTGTTCCACTGGCTGCTGGCCGGCAGCTTTGCCGTCGCCTGGATCAGCGCGGAGAGCGAGCGCTGGCAGCTCGTGCACGTCACCGCCGGCTACACGGTCGCGGGTCTCGTCGTGTTCCGCCTGCTGTGGGGCCTGGTGGGCACGCGGCACGCGCGCTTCACGGACTTCGTGCGCGGCCCGCGCGCGGTGCTCGGCTACCTGCGCTCGCTGGCGAGCGGCCGCCCCGAACACCACGCCGGGCACAACCCCGCGGGCGCGCTGGCGATCGTCGGCCTGCTCGCGCTCGCCGCGCTGACCACGGCGACGGGGTGGGCGAACTACGCCGACCTGGGCGGACACTGGCTGGAGGAAGTGCACGAGGCCCTCGCGAGCGGCATGCTGGCGCTGGTGGCCGTGCACATCGTCGCCGTCGTCGTGAGCAGCCGCCTGCACCACGAAAACCTGGTGGCGTCCATGGTCCACGGCCGCAAGCCGGTCCCGCCCACCGAAGGCATCCGCAGTGCCCGGCGCACCGTCGGCGCGCTGATGCTCGTGGCAGTGCTGGGGTTCTGGTGGACGCAGTGGCAATCGGCGCCCGCGAACGGCGGCGCGACGCCGTTCGCGAGCCAGGCCGAAGAGGACGACTGAAGCCATGCGCATCCTGCTCGTCGAGGACGACGCGCTGCTCGGGGACGGGCTGCAATCCGGCCTGCGCCAGCTCGGGTTCGCGGTGGACTGGGTGCGCGACGGCGACGCGGCGGAGCGCGAGCTGCGCAGCGGCGCGTACGCCGCCGCCGTCCTCGACCTGGGGCTGCCCCGCCGCGACGGGTTGGACGTGCTCGCGCAGGTGCGCAAGGCCGGCGTGCGCGCGCCCATTCTCGTGCTGACCGCACGCGATGCCATCCCCGACCGCGTCCGCGGCCTCGACCTCGGCGCGGACGACTACGTGCTCAAGCCCGTGGACCTGCAGGAGCTCGCGGCACGGCTGCGCGCGCTGGTGCGCCGCGCCCACGGCCAGCCGAGCGAAGTGCTCGCCCTGGACGACCTGGAGCTCGACCCCGCCGCGCGCACGGTGCGCCAGGCAGGGCGGCCGGTCGCGCTGCAGTCGCGCGAGTTCGACCTGCTGCACGCGCTGATGCTCCACGCGGGCCGCGTCCTCACGCGCGAGCAGCTGGAGCAGCACCTGTACTCCTGGGGCCGCGAGGTGGACAGCAACGCCGTGGAAGTGCACGTGCACCACCTGCGCCGCAAGCTGGGCAGCGACCGCATCCGCACCGTGCGCGGCGTGGGCTACCTGCTGCAGCGGGAGGCGCCCGGGTGACGACGCCGGCGCGTTCGCTGCAGGCGCGCCTGCTCACGCTGGTGCTGGGCACCGCGCTCTGCGTATGGCTCGCGGCCGGGGTGCTCGCCTGGCGCGATGCGCGGCACGAACTCGACGAACTGCTCGACGGCCACCTGGCGCAGGCTGCCGCGCTGCTGGTCGCGCAGCAGGCGCACGGCGAGGACGACGAGCGCATCGACGCGCCTTCGCTGCACCGCTACGCGCCGCGCGTGAGCTTCCAGGTCTTCCACGAAGGCCGCCTGGCGCTGCGTTCCGCCAATGCGCCGGCCACGCCCCTCGTCACCGGCGGCCGCCGCTCCGTGCACGGTTTCTACACCGTGGACCTCGGTGGCGAGCGCTGGCGCGTCTTCGCCACGCGCGGCGCCGAGCAGGACGTGCAGGTCTTCGTCGGCGAGCGCGAGGCGTCCCGCGCTTCCATCCTGAAGGCGGTGCTGCGCAGCACCTTGTGGCCGGTCGCCATCGCCCTGCCGCTGCTGGCGCTCGCCGCCTGGGTGGCAGTGCGCGTGGGGCTGCGGCCCCTGCGTTCGGCCGGCAAGGCCCTGGGGGCACGCGACCCGGGCGACCTGCAGGCCTTGCCGACCGAAGACGCGCCGCGCGAGGTGCGCGCGCTGCTGGAGCCGCTCAACGCGCTGTTCGCGCGCATCGCCACCCTGCTGGAGCGGGAGCGCCGCTTCACCGGCGATGCCGCGCACGAACTGCGCACGCCCATCGCGGCGATCCGCGCGCAGGCGCAGGTCGCGCTCGCCGCGGCGGACGACGCCCAGCGGCGGCATGCGCTGCAGGCGACGCTCGCGGGATGCGACCGCGCGACGCGGCTCGTCGAGCAGCTGCTCACGCTGTCTCGGCTGGAAGCGGGAGCCGCGCCCGCCGCGCGCCGGGTGGACCTGGCAGAGGTCGTCCGCGGCGTGATCGCGGACCTGGCGCCGGCGAGCCTCGCGCGCGGGCAGTCGCTGGAACTCGAAGCGCCCGGCGCCGCATCGGTGCTGGGGGACGAAACGCTGCTGGCCGTGCTGGCCCGCAACGCAATCGACAACGCCATCCGCTACGGCCCGGACGGTGCGCGGATCCTCGTGCAGGTGTTCCCGCGCGCCGGCCAGGTGGAATTCACCGTGGACGACAGCGGCCCCGGGCTGCCGCCGGAACAGCTGCGGCGCCTGGGCGAGCGCTTCTTCCGCGGGGAAGGCACGGGGGCGAGCGGCAGCGGCCTGGGCTGGTCCATCCTCCAGCGCATCGCCGCAGCCCACGGCGGCAGCGTGCACGCGAGCCGGTCCGGGCGGCTCGGCGGGCTGGCGGTGCAGGCGCTGTTCCCGGCGGCGCGCGGGTAAGGGGCAGCCGTCGCCGCCCCTTCGCCGGAATGCGCCCGCCCCGGCCGCTCGGGACACTGGGGCATGCGCATCCTCCTCATCGCGGTCCTGCTGGCCCTCGCCGGCTGCACCATCCCCTTCACGCCCGGCGACGCCAAGCCGGCCACGTACACCCCGTCGGATCCCGTCCGGGCCGCCAGCTCGCCGGGCCCGTCCCGGTATTGACCCAGCCCGGGCGTCTTCCGCCGCCGGGTGAGAAAATGCGGCGCATGAGCGCCGTCTGGATCCCCCAAGAACCGTCCCCCGAGGCGGACCGCCGCATCGAGCGCGAGAACCACAAGCTCGAGAAGCGCCTGTGCCGGCTCATGGGCCAGGCCATAGTCGACTACAACATGATCGAGGCCGGCGACAAGGTCATGGTCTGCCTCTCGGGTGGCAAGGACAGCTATGCCTTGCTGGACATCCTGCTGAAGCTGCAGCGGCGCGCGCCGGTGCACTTCGACATCGTGGCGGTCAACCTGGACCAGAAGCAGCCCGGCTTCCCCGAGCACATCCTCCCCGGATACCTGAAGTCCCTCGGCGTCCCCTTCCACATCGAGGAGCAGGACACCTACTCCATCGTCAAGGACAAGATCCCCGAGGGCAAGACGATGTGCAGCCTGTGCAGCCGGCTGCGCCGCGGCATCCTGTACCGGGTGGCGGACGAACTGGGCGCGACCAAGATCGCCCTGGGCCACCACCGCGACGACATGCTGCAGACGCTCTTCCTGAACATGTTCTTCGGCGGCAAGCTCAAGGGCATGCCGCCGAAGCTGGTGTCCGACGACGGCAGGCACATGGTGATCCGGCCCCTGGCCTACGTGGACGAGAAGGACCTGGTGCGCTGGGCCGAGGTGCAGGCCTTCCCCATCATCCCGTGCACGCTGTGCGGCAGCCAGGAGAACCTGCAGCGCAAGCAGGTCGGCGCCATGCTGAAGGAATGGGACAAGCGCTTCCCCGGCCGCCTGGACAACATGCTCCACGCGTTACAGAACGTGGTGCCGTCCCACCTGGCGGACGCATCCCTGTACGATTTCAAGGGCCTGGTCGCCCATGGCGAGGCCGACCCGGAGGGGGACCGTGCCTTCGACCACGAAGACTTCCCCGCCCCGGCCGCCCTGCCCGCGCTCCAGGTCATCAAGCTCTGAGGCGCCGCGCCTCGCCATGGGAGGCCGCATGCTGCGTACGATGAAGTTCCTGGTCGCCGCCGCGGCCGCCGTGCTCCTGTTCACCGGGTGCGCGAACACCTACCTGCTGGACAACCAGGTCCAGTCCTTCTCGCAGCTGCCGGCCCTGCCGGCGCAGCCGACCTTCCGCTACGAGCGCTCGCTCGCGCAGCAGGCGGACCCAACGCAGCCCGGGCTGGAGGCCCTGGCCGACGCCGCGCTGTTCCGCGCGGGCCTGCGCCGCGACGACACCGCGCCGCAGTTCAGCGTGCAGGTGAGCGCCCGCACCGAGCAGGTGCTGTCCCCCTATGCCGACCCGTACTGGGGCTGGCCCGGCGGCTGGAGCATCGGCATCGGCGGGCACCACGGCGCCATCGGCTTCGGCGGCCCCTGGCCGCGGGCGGACTCCTACTGGTTCCGCCGGGAGGTGGGCGTCATCATCCGCGAGCTGTCGTCCAACCGCGTCGTCTACGAGACCCATGCGCTCAGCGACGGGCCGGTCCTGGACAACCGGGTGGTGCTGCCCGCCATGTTCGACGCGGCGATGCAGGGCTTCCCCCACCCGCCGCCCGGACCGCGCCGCGTCGCCATCCAGCTCGGGGCCAATTCGTAACACGTCCATCCGGCCGGGTTGGTTTCCGCGGCGCCCTCCCTACAATGCAACGCCATGGAAGCCACTCGCATCATTGCCGTGCGGCATGGCGAGACGGCCTGGAACGTGGACTCGCGCATCCAGGGCCAGCTCGACATCCAGCTGAACGACACCGGGCGGTGGCAAGCGCGCCGCGTGGGCCATGCCCTCGCCGCCGAACCGCTCAGCGCCGTGTATTCCAGCGACCTCGGTCGCGCCCATGAAACCGCCCGCGCCATCGCGGACGCCTCCGGCGTGCCGGTGGTGGCCCATCCCGGCCTGCGCGAGCGCCGCTTCGGCATGTTCGAAGGCAAGACCTTCGACGAGATCCAGCAGAACTGGCCGGAAGACGCGCTGAACTGGAAGAAGCGCATCCCCGAGTGGCAACCGCCGCAGGGCGGCGAGTCGCTGCTGCAGCTGCGCGAGCGCGTCACGCGCACGGTGAGCGACCTCGCCGCCCGCCATTGCGGCGAACAGATCGCCGTGGTGGCCCACGGGGGCGTGCTCGACGCCCTCTACCGCATCGCCACGGGCCAGGAAGTGAACTCGCCGCGCACGTGGCAACTGCCCAACGGGGCGATCAACCGGTTGCTGTGGACGCCCCAGGGCTTCACGCTCGTGGGCTGGTCGGACACCCAGCACCTGGACCATGCATCCTTCGACGAAAACACCTCTTTCTGAGGACCTCAAGCGGCTGGTCGGCCAGCCCGTCTCCGCCATCGATACCCCCGCGCTCGTCGTCGACCTCGACGCGATGCAGCGCAACCTGAGCCGCATGGCGGAGTTCGCGCGCAAGCACGACATCCGCTGGCGCCCGCACGCCAAGATGCACAAGAGCGCGGCCATCGCGCGGCTGCAGATGCAGGCCGGCGCGGTCGGCGTGTGCGTGCAGAAGACGAGCGAAGCCGAGGCCATGGTCGCCGGCGGCGTCTACAACGTCTACATCAGCAACGAGGTGATCGCGCCCGCCAAGCTCGCGCGCGTCGCCGACCTCGCGCACCAGGTCGCGGCCGAACGCGGCCAGCTCGCGATCGCCGTCGACAGCGTGGAAGGCGTGCGCCGCCTCGCGCACGAGATGAACGAGCGCCGCCGCGGCGGGCAGCCCGCGATCATCGACGTCTTCGTGGAGCTCGACGTGGGCCAGGGCCGCTGCGGCGTCACGCCGGGGCAGTCCGCGGTGGACCTCGCGCTGGAAGTGCGCAAGCACCCGCCCCTGCGCTTCGCCGGCCTGCAGGCCTACCACGGCAAGGCGCAGCACCTGCGCACGCCGCGCGAGCGGCGCGAAGCGATCGCGGTGGTGGCGCGCGACGTGCGCTTCACGAAGAAGCTGATCGAGGATGAAGGCGTGACGGTCGGCCTCGTCACGGGCGCCGGGACCGGCAGCATGTTGTACGAGACGGCGAGCGGCGTGTACGGCGAGCTGCAGGCCGGGTCCTTCCTGTTCATGGATGCGGACTACGCGGCCAACGAGCGCGACCCCGCGCAGCCCGCGTTCGAACACGCGCTGTTCGTGAAGTCGCAGGTCATGAGCTCCGGGCTGCTGCATGCCGTGTGCGACGCGGGCCACAAGAGCCACGCGATCGATTCCGGCCTGCCCCGGGTGCTCACGCTGGATCCCACCGGCGAACTGGAATTCGCCAACGGCGGCGACGAGCACGGCATCCTGAAGCCGGCCAACGGCAACAAGCGCGTGCCGCACCTGGACGAGACCATCTGGCTGATCCCCGGCCACTGCGATCCGACCGTGAATCTCCACAACCAGATGATCGGCGTGGTGGGCGGGCTGGTGAACGGGCGCGTGGACAAGATCATCCGGGTGGATGCCCGTGGCGCCCTGAGCTGACCTGCACCAGAATGGGGGCATGGACTTGTCCCCCACGCAGGTCATCGTCCTCGCGACACCCGTCTTCTTCCTGCTGATCGGCCTGGAGTTCGCCTGGGGCCTCTGGCGCGGGAAGAACACCTATCGCCTGAACGATGCGATCAACAGCATCTCGCTCGGCACGCTGAGCGAGATCAGCAAGGTGCTCACGCGGCTGCTGCGCGTCGGCATCTACACCGCGGTGTTCTCCTGGGTCTCGGTGTGGCACAACGAGGCCTTCTGGACCTCCATCCCGGGCTGGATCCTCGCGCTGCTGTTCTACGACTTCTGCTACTACTGGCTGCACCGCGCGGGCCACGAAGTGGCGGTGTTCTGGGCGGCGCACGTGGTGCACCACCAGAGCCAGGACTACAACCTCTCCACCGCGCTGCGCCAGACCAGCTCCGGCGCGTTGCTCGGTTGGGTGTTCTACCTGCCGATGGCGATGGCGGGCGTGCCGCCGGCGGTGTTCGCGGTGGTGGCGCTCATCGACCTTCTGTACCAGTTCTGGGTGCACACGGAGCACGTGCCCAAGCTGGGCTGGTTCGACCGCTGGTTCGTCTCTCCGTCCAACCACCGCGTGCACCACGCGGTGAACGACGAGTACCTCGATCGCAACTACGGCGGCATCCTGGTCGTGTGGGACCGCCTCTTCGGCAGCTTTCGCGAAGAGGACGCGAAGTGCGTGTACGGCACGCGCGCGCCGCTGGAAAGCTGGGACCCGCTGTGGTCCAACTTCGAGGTGTACTGGGCGCTTGCCAGGGACAGCTGGCACGCGCGCTCCTGGGGCGACAAGCTGCGCGTGTGGTTCAAGCCGCCGGGCTGGCGTCCGGCGGACGTGGCGGAGCGCTTCCCGCGCACGCCTTTCGCGATGGAGCGCGTCACGCGCTACCACCCGCCCATGACGCGCGCGGTGGCATGGTTCGCGGCGATCCAGTTCGGGCTGCTGCTGCAGGGCGCGACGCTGTTCCTGTGGCGCGCCGACCAGATGGCGCTGTCGCAGTCCGTGGTGTGGCTCGTGGCTCTCGGGGCGGCCTTGTGGGCCGTGGGTGCGGTGATGCAGGGCCGCCTCGGCATGCTGGAAGTGCTGCTGGTCGAGGCCGCGGCGCTGGCGACGGCGACGGCCGCCGACGGCATGATCGAGCTGCACCGCGTGTTCAAGCCGCTGGCGATGGTGCTGGCCATCGCGCTGGTCGCGAGCCGGCCGGGGTGGATGCGCCAGGACCGCGCCTTCGACCTGAAGCTCCTCGCGGCGCTGCTGCTGTGCCTGGCGGGCGACGTGTTCCTGATGCTGCCCGGACCGTTCATTCCGGGACTGGTGAGCTTCCTGTGCGCGCACCTGTGCTACCTGGCCTTGTTCCGGCAGGGCCAGCCGTGGTTCGCGAGCCGGCGCGCCCTCGCGGGGACGTTGGCAGCGGCCGTCGTGATGTACGCGATCCTGTTCCCGCACCTCGGGCCGGTGCTGCAGGTGGCCGTAGCGGCGTACGCGCTGGTGATCGCCCTGATGGCGGCGCAGGCGATCGGCCGCGCCACGGTGCTGCGCGATCCCGCGGCGATGGGCGTCGCGGTGGGCGCGGTGTTCTTCATGCTCAGCGACGCGCTGCTGGCGATCAACCGCTTCGCGCAGCCGCTGCCGATGGCGCAGTTCCTGGTGCTGGCGACCTATTACGTGGCGCAGGTGCTGATCGTGCGGAACGTGCGGGGGGTGGGGGCGGAGCGCTGGGGTGAGCTTCGCTCAACCCAGCCTACGAGTGCGGCGAGTGCGGCGAATGCGGCGAATGCGAGGGTGACCCCGTAGGCTGGGTTTCGCGCCAGCGAACCCCAGCAGCACCACACCCCCTGGCCCAGCCATACCGTAGGACCCACCGCACGCACACGAGCGCACCGGCCCGATGGCGCGCGACCCCACGTGATAGCACAGTGGCCGGATGCACATCGGACAACAAGAATGGCGGCAATTGCAGTCCATGCCGGGAGCGGAGGAAGCGGCGGGACCCGCTTCCTTCCACAAGGAGCTGTACCACCGACTCGCCGATCGCGAGCCTGACGAAGGCACGCGGCGCGAGGCCGCCGACTTCCTGCGCGCCAAGCTGCTGGACGTCGCGTCCGAGCCCGGCGACCTGCCGGATGCCCCCGAAGGCCTCGTCGCCTGGATGGAGCAGAACACGCGCGACGTGCACGCGCGATACGCCGCCTACCTGCAAGAGCGCAAGGCCGGCGCGCCGCGCCGCTACTTCTTCAACCGCGCCCACGCGCTCTACGTCCTGCGCTCCGTCGCACCCACCAAGCTCGTCGACGGCGCGTGGCTGTACGGCCTGCTGCCGCACTGGCAAAGCCCGCGCCTGGGCGACCTGGTCCGCACCTACGTGGAGGAACTCGGCGAAGGCGCCGTGGACAAGAACCACGTCGTGCTCTATCGCAACCTGCTGGCGCGCTACGCGCTGGACCCGCTCGACGACCTCGACGACGCGCTGTACGAACAGGGCCTCATCCAGCTGGCGCTCGCGTGGAATGCCGAGGCCTTCCTGCCGGAGGTGGTCGGCTTCAACCTCGGCTACGAGCAGCTGCCGCTGCACCTGCTGATCACCTCGTACGAATTGAACGAGCTGGGGCTCGATCCCTATTACTTCACGCTGCACGTCACCGTCGACAACGGCGACACCGGGCACGCGCGCCGCGCCTGCCAGGCCGTGCTGGACATGCTGCCGCGCCTGGACGATGGCGGCGCATTCTGGCAGCGCGTACGTGCCGGGGCGAAGCTCTCGTGCGCGGGGCTGGGCACGACCGACGTCATCGCGAGCTTCGACGGCGAGCGCGAGGCGCTGCGCATCCTCGCGCGCAAGGCGACGGCCGGCCACGGCGCGCATTCCGAATACTGCCGCGTCGCGGGCCGCAGCATCAACGACTGGCTCGGCACGCCGCAGGACATGCCCGGTTTCGTCGCGGCGCTGGAGCAGGCGGGCTGGATCCGCTTCGGCGAGCCGGCGGAGAACAGCCGCTTCTGGAGCCTGCTGCAAGGCCCGCGCGCCGAGATGTTCGGCGTGTTCTCCACCTACGAGCTGCAGGTGCTGCACGACTGGATGCGCGGCCCGGCGAGTGCCGACGGGCGCCCGTTCACGGAGACCGCGCCGGCGGGCGACAAGCCGAAGCGGCGCGCCACCTTCCGCGCGCTGGCGCGCAACGGTGCCGGCCTGGCCGCGCCGGCCGATGACGCGCTCGACCCCGACCTGATGCTGCTGCGCGAGCAGATGCGCACGGCGGACGACGAGCAGCGCACGGCCTTGCTGGTGCGGGCCATGTCGCCCGCGCAGCACTGGACGCCGGCGGGGCTGGAGGCGACGCGGGTGTTCTGGGGGGCGCTGGCGGGGTAAGCGCCCACCGGTGGGGTTCGCTGCCGCTCACCTTCCGCGGCTTCGCCGCGCCACCCTACTTCCTGAGGGCCGCTGCCTGCTCGTTCATGCGGCGGTGGATCGCCTCGATCTCGCCCTTGAGCGCTTCCGCGCGCATGTCGTCGCCCGGCCGGGCCTCGCCGCGATGCTGCCGCAGCGCCACCTCGAGGCCCTCGATCATCTTCGCCGCGAGCGATTCCATGGCCACGGTGATGAAGGCGCGCGGATCGCCTTCGCCGCGCGGGACCTGCGCCAGCTCGGCCTGCGTGCGGCGCATCGCGGGCAGGTGCACGGTTTCCACACGGCGAATGAATTCGTCCTCGGTGATGCGCTGCGCCTTGGCGGCCTCGACGTCCTTCTGCGTCGCCGCGATGGCCGCCTGCGCGCGCGGCATGACGTCCGTCATCATGCGCGTCGCCGCGAACATGCGGCCGTGGTCCACGCGCGGCGCCGGGGTCGTGGCCACCACCAGGCCCACGGCCGCGGCCAGCACGATGGCGGCGAAGGTGGCACGCAGCCGGCGCATGTCCCTGCCGCCCGACTCCCCGGCGCCCGCGAGCACCACGCCCATCGCGGCACCCGCCAGCAGGCCGCCCACGTGCGCGGCGTTGTCGATGCCCTGCCGGGTGAAGCCATTGAGCAGCGCATAGGCCAGGAACACCGCTTCGCTGGTCATGATCTGCTGCACCATCGCCTTGGGCAGGTGTTCGCGGCGCCGGCGCACGGCGGCGACCAGTGCGCCGACGACGCCGAACACGGCGCCGGAAGCGCCGACCGAGACCGCCGTCTGCGCGCCGAAGTGCAGGCTCGCCGACGCGCCCGCCAGCGCGCTGAGCAGGTAGACCAGCAGGAACTGCCCGTTGCCGACCATCCGGTTCAGCAGCTTGCCCGCGCCCCACAGGCCCAGCATGTTCATGAACAGGTGGACGGCCCCGCCGTGCAGGAAGGTGCCGGCCAGCAGCCGCCAGTACTCGTGGTCGTGCGTCACGGCCCACGCGGAGATCGCGCCCCAGCGGAACAGGTCCTGCGACGAGGGCCGCATGGGCGACATGCCGGCTGCGAGATTCAGGACCCAGATGCCGACGTTCAGGGCGACGACGAGGTACAAGGCCCAGGTCACCTTCGTGTGCCGCGCGAGCTGCTGCTCGAACTCGGCCTCGGCGCGGGCCTCCTCCTGGCGGGCTTCGATGGCCGCTGCCGCATGGTCGCGAGCCCGCTCCGCAAAAGTCGCCATGGCGGCCTCGGCCGCCTCGGCCGCCTGCGCCTTGCGCAGGCCGTTCAGCACGATGCGCCGCTCCGTCTTGCGTCCACTCAGCCAGCGCTTCGTCTTCTCCAGGGAATCCGTCGCTCCGGGCGCGATGTCGACGACGAGGAAGGTGTTGCCCTGCACGGTCTCCACGCGCAGGTCACGCACGTCGCGCCACGGCACGGTGCGCCCATTCAGCAGGTAGCCGCTGATGCCGCGCGGCCCGACGCGCACGATCCAGTCGCGGGTGAAGAGGGGCTTGCCGAGCAGCCACGCCAGGCCGCCGAAGAACAGGACGCCCAGCCAGAAGAGGATGCCGCCGCGCGGCGCCGCGAGCGCGACGAGCGCCGTGAACAGCGCGAACACCAGCATCGCGATGGTGAGCGAGCCGAGCGTGCTGCGCCAGCTCGCCTTGTATTGCCAGACGCCCTCGGGCGTGGCTTCCTTGTCTTTCACTGCTTCTTCTCCCTGCGGGCCCGGGACGTGTGTCGCCCCGTGGTCCCCTTCCCCGCGAGCCTAGTTCGCGTCGAACAATTCTCCCCCGCCCGCATTCGGCGGCACCACCCCCAAATGGCGGTACGCCGCCATCGTGGCGATCCGGCCGCGCGGCGTGCGCTGCAGGTAGCCCTGCTGGATCAGGTAGGGCTCGATCACGTCCTCGATGGTGTCGCGCTCCTCGCCGATCGAAGCCGCGACGTTGTCCAGTCCCACCGGGCCGCCGTCGAAGCGGTGGATCACCGCCTCCAGCAGCTTGCGGTCCATGACGTCGAAGCCGAGCGGGTCCACGTCCAGCATGGCCAGCGCCTTCTGCGCGATGGCCTGGTCGATGCGGCCCGTGCCCTTCACGTCCGCGTAGTCGCGCACGCGGCGCAGCAGGCGGTTGGCGATGCGGGGCGTGCCGCGCGAGCGCCGCGCGATCTCGGCGGCGCCCTGTTCGTCGATCGGCGCATTCAGCAGGCCCGCGCTGCGGTGGACGATGCGCGTGAGCTCCTCCGCCGTGTAGAACTCCAGCCGCGCGACGATGCCGAAGCGGTCGCGCAGCGGGTTGGTGAGCATGCCCGCGCGCGTCGTGGCGCCCACGAGCGTGAAAGGCTGCAGGTCCAGCTTGATCGAGCGGGCGGCCGGGCCCTCGCCGATCATGATGTCGATCTGGTAGTCCTCCAGCGCGGGATAGAGGATTTCCTCCACCACGGGTGAGAGTCGATGGATCTCGTCGATGAACAGGACGTCGTTGCGTTCCAGGTTCGTCAGCAGCGCCGCGAGGTCCTTGGGCTTTTCCAGCACGGGGCCGGAGGTCTGGCGCAGGTTCACGCCCAGCTCGTTGGCGATGATGTGCGACAGCGTCGTCTTGCCCAGGCCCGGCGGGCCGAACAGCAGCACGTGGTCCAGCGCCTCGCCGCGCTTGCGCGCCGCGCCGATGAAGATCTCCAGCTGCTCGCGGGTCTTGGCCTGGCCGACGTACTCCTTCAGGCCCTTGGGCCGCAGGGCGCGTTCCAGCGCTTCTTCCTGGGGCGAAGCGGGCGCGGCCGAGACCACGCGCTTGGAAGGCGCCGGGGCGAAATCGTCGGTCTGGATGGCCATTGGCCCGCTATCTTGCCAGCGCCTTCAGCGCCAGCTTGATGCCTTCGCTCACGCCGACGTCCTTGGGCAGCGGCTTCAGGGCAGCCTGCGCTTCCTTGTCGCTGTACCCCAACGCCACGAGCGCCTGCAGGATGTCGCCCTGCGCATCGTCGACCACGTGGCCGGCGGCGACGCCGATGTCGGCGCCGATCTTGCCCTTGAGCTCCAGCAGCAGGCGCTCCGCCGTCTTCTTGCCGATGCCGGGAATTTTCACGAGCCGGCTCGCCTCCTGCTGCGTGACGGCCTGGGCTATGTCGCCCACGCTCATGCCGCTCAGGACGGCGAGCGCCGTGCGCGGGCCGACGCCCGAGATCTTGATCAGCTGGCGGAAGGCCTCGCGCTCGCCCGCCGAGCCGAAGCCGAACAGGATCTGCGCGTCCTCGCGCACGACGAAGTGCGTGAGCAGCGACACCTTCTCTCCCAGCCCGGGCAGGTTGTAGAACGTGCTCATGGGCACGTCGACTTCGTAGCCGACGCCATGGCAGTCCACCAGCACCTGCGGCGGGTTCTTTTCGGCCAACGTCCCCGTCAATCTGCCTATCATTGCGGTCCCTCTGCCGGGATTATCAGCTTGATTCTCCGCCACGCCTTCAGCCCCCTGAACAACACCCGCCTCATGCACCTGTGCGGGCCCATGGACGAACACCTGCGGACGATCGAGACGGCGCTGCAGGTGCGCATCTCCCACCGGCAGGAACACTTCCGCGTCGAAGGGCCCAAGGCCAAGGCCGAACGCGCCCTGGACGTGCTGCAGGCCCTGTACGAGATGGCGGGCCGGAGCATCTCCAAGGAGAAGGTGCAGCTGATGGTGGCCGGCGAATCGGCCCCGCTGGTCGAGGACGAGGATGGCGCGCTGGTGCTGCACACGCGCCGCACCGACCTCAAGGCGCGCACGCCCAACCAGAGCGTGTACCTGGACAACATCGCCAACCACGACATCACCTTCGGCATCGGCCCCGCCGGCACGGGCAAGACCTACCTCGCCGTCGCCTGCGCGGTGGACGCGCTGGAGCGCAGCGCCGTGCAGCGCATCGTGCTCACGCGTCCCGCGGTGGAAGCCGGCGAGAAGCTGGGCTTCCTGCCCGGCGACCTGACGCAGAAGGTCGACCCCTACCTGCGGCCGCTGTACGACGCGCTCTACGACCTCATGGGCTTCGACCGCGTCACCAAGGCGTTCGAACGCAACGCGCTGGAGATCGCGCCCTTGGCCTTCATGCGCGGCCGCACGCTGAACAACGCCTTCGTGATCCTGGACGAGGCGCAGAACACGACGCCGGAGCAGATGAAGATGTTCCTCACCCGCATCGGCTTCGGCAGCAAGTGCGTGGTCACGGGCGACATCAGCCAGATCGACCTGCCCAAGGGCTCCCTGTCCGGCCTCGTCGATGCCGAGCGCGTGCTCCGCCGCGTGAAGGGCATCGCCCACACGCGCTTCACGAGCGCCGACGTGGTGCGGCACCCGCTGGTGGCGCGCATCGTCGACGCCTACGACGCCGCGCGCAAGAAGGACGCGTGATGCCGGAGGCGGACATCTCGCTGCAGTTCGGCACCTTTCCGGGCGCGGGCGTGCACAAGGCGATCCTGAGCCCCGCGCGCGTGCGCAAGTGGGTGGGCATGGCGCTGGACGCGCCGGCGGAGATCGCGGTGCGCATCGTGGGCGTGGAGGAAGGCCGGACGCTGAACCGCCAGTACCGCAGCAAGGACTACGCGACCAACGTGCTCACCTTCGACTACACGCGCGAACCCGTCGTCTCCGCCGACCTGGTGCTGTGCGCGCCGGTGGTGGAGCGCGAGGCGAAGGAACAGGGCAAGACGCTGGAAGCGCACTACGCGCATTTGCTGGTGCATGGGGCCTTGCATGCGCAAGGGTTCGACCATGAGGCGGGGGAGCAGGGGGCGCTGGAGATGGAGGCGCTGGAGATCCTGCTGATGGGGGTGTTGGGGTATCCGAATCCCTATTGAGCGCGGCATGCTGGGGTGCGCTTCGCGCAACCCAGCCTACGAAGACTGCGCGCAACCCAGCCTACGAAGACCGCGCCAGCCGCGTGCCCGCCCCGTAGGCTGGGTTGCGCGCAGCGCACCCCAGCTTCACCGCACGGTCATCGGGATCGTCACCGGCCCATCGTTCACCAGGTGCACCTGCATGTCCGCCGCGAACTCGCCGGTCTGCACCACGGGATGCGCCTCGCGCGCTTTCGCCACGAAGTATTCGTAGAGCCGCCTGCCCTCGTCCGGCGGCGCGGCATTCGTGAAACTGGGGCGGTTCCCGCCGCTGGTTTCCGCCGCCAGCGTGAACTGGCTGACCACCAGCAGCCCGCCGCCCACGTCCTGCACGCTGCGGTTCATCTTGCCCGCCTCGTCGCTGAAGATCCGCAGCTTCAGCAGCTTCGCGAGCAGCTTGTCGGCCTGCGCCTCGCCGTCGCCGCGCTCCGCGCAGACCAGCACCAGCAGGCCCTGGCCGATCGCGCCCGTCGTCCCGCCGGCCACCACCACCTTCGCCTCGCGCACGCGCTGCACCACCGCCAGCATCAGATCAGGTCCTCTTCGTCGTCGAAATGCGCCTCCACGTCGCTGGGAAGCAGCTGGATGGAAGCGCGCAGCCCCGGCACGGCGCTCATGAGCGCCTGCTCCACGGTCGTGCGCAGCGCTGCCGCCCGGCCGAGAGTCCAGTTGGCCGGCATGTGCATGTGCATGTCCACGAAGCGCCGCTTGCCGGAGCGGCGGGTGGACACGTGGTCGAAGCGGATCGTGTGGTGGCGGAACTGCTCCAGCGTCCTGTCGATCTCCGCCAGCACCTCGGGTTCCAGCGCGCGGTCCATCAGGCCTTCCGTGGACTTCCACATCAGGTGCACGCCTTCGCGCAGGATGTTGGCCGCGACCGCGATGGCAATCACGGGGTCGAGCCAGAGCCAGTCCGTGGCGGCCACGAGCCCCACGCCGACGATCACGCCGACCGAGGTCCACACGTCCGTCATCAGGTGGCGCGCGTCGCCTTCCAGCGCCATCGACCTGTGCGCCCGCCCCGACTGGAACATCAGCCAGGCCAGCCCGCCGTTGAAGGCCGAACTCACCACCGACAGCACCAGGCCTATGCCGACCTGCTCCAGCGGCTGCGGGGCGCGGAAGCGCAGCAGCGCAGCCCAGGCAATGCCTGCCGCGGCCACGATGATCATCAGGCCCTCGAAGCCCGCCGAGAAGTATTCCGCCTTGTGGTGGCCGTACGGGTGGTCCTCGTCGGCGGGGCGCGCCGCGATCTTCACCATCAGCAGCGCGAAGGCGGCGCTCGCCAGGTTGACGATGGATTCCATCGCATCCGACAGCAGGCCGACCGACCCGGTGAGCCACCACGCGAGCGTCTTCAGGGCGATGGTCACCGCCGCGACCGCGACGGACCAGCGCAGGAGCACCTGGGGCGGGATGCGCTGCGCGGAGGAGGCCAGGGTCATGCCTGCATTGTGGGGGATGGCGCGTGCAAGAATGGCCGCATGCGACTGCCCGGCCGCCATCGCGCCCCGCTGGCCCTCTGGCTCGCCCTGAGCGTGGCGGGCGGCGTGCTGCTCGCGCGCGCGGAACTGCAGCGGTTGCGCGAAGCCTTCGAGACCGACGCGCGCATCGCGCACCGTCTCCTCAGCCAGCGCGCGGTGCAGCACGACGCGGTGCTGGCCACGCTGGCCCTGCTGCAGCCGGGCGACGGCGCGCCGGAGCAGCGGCTGCCGGCGCTGTACCCGCAGATCCTGTCCGTGCAGCGGCGCGATGCCGGCGCTTCCTGGCCGGACGTGGCGCTCGCCGCGGCCGAAGCGCGGTCCCGCGTGGAGCGGCGGCCGGCGCTCGCCGATGCGGACCTGGCCGCCGGCCGTTATCGCCTCGTCCTCGCCGCGGAGCCAGCCAGCTTCGCCGCCGCCCTCGACCTGCGCCAGGTCGTGCCCTGGAACGAATGGCCGATGGCCGTCGACACGAGCCCGGTGCGCGTCGCGCTCGAAAACGGCGGCCAGCAGTTCACGGTGCAGCCGGGGCGCGGCGAAGGCCCGTGGCGCTTCACCTTCCGCAAGCACCTCGCGGCGGAGAGCCAGCCTTTCGACGTCGTCGCGGAACGCACCGTCGGCTGGGCGGAGCTGCCCTGGCGCGCGATGGTCGCCTGGGCCGCCGCGATGGCGCTGGGCGTGGCGCTGTGGCAATGGTCGCGTCGGCAGCGTGCGGAACGGGAGCGCGCCGAGGAGCTGCTGCGCCTGGGACAGGTGGCGCGGCTCAACACGCTCGGCGAACTCGCCGCGGGCATGGCGCACGAGTTGAACCAGCCGCTCGCTGCGCTGCTCGCGAACACGCAGGCCGCGCGCCGGCTGCTGGACGACGATCCGCCGGAGCTCGCGACCGCGCAGGGCGCGATGCGCCAGGCGGAGGAACAGGCGAAGCGCGCGGCCGACGTGCTCGCGCGCCTGCGCCGCGGCGTGGAGCGCCCCGCGGACTCCGCCGCACTGCAGCCCGTGGTGCTGCAGGACGCGGTGCGCAACGCCTTCTACCTGCTGGAGCCGGAGTTCGCCAGGCGCCAGGTCGCGCCGAAGTTGCAGGCCGGCGGCGCATCGCTCGCCGTGCAGGCGGAGCCCGTCGCGCTGGAACAGATCATCCACAACCTGCTCACGAACGCGCTGCAGGCGCTGGACCAGGTGCCCGCCCAGGAACGCGAGCTCTCGGTGGAACTGCAGCAGGACCGCGGCCAGGGCATGCTCACCGTGGGCGACAGCGGCCCGGGCATCGCGCCCGAGGTGCTGCCGCGCATCTTCGAACCCTTCTTCACCACGCGCGAGAACGGGCTCGGCTTGGGCCTCAGCCTGTGCGAGAGCCTTGCGGCCGGCATGGGTGGCGAGCTCGGCGTGCAGCCCCGCGCGCCGCGCGGCGCCGCCTTCACCTTGAGACTTCCGCTCGCATCCCCTGCATGAACGCCCCGCTCTCGCCCCTGGTCCACCTGATCGACGACGACGAGGCGGTGCGCAGCAGCCTCGCGCTGCTGATCTCCACCGTGGGCCTGCGCGTGCAGGGCTGGGCGGACCCGCAGGCCTTCCTGCGCGACTTCCCGCGGCAGGACATCGGCGCGATCGTGCTGGACGTGCGCATGCCGGGCATCAGCGGGCTCACGGTGCTGGACACGCTGGTCGCCCAAGGCGTGGACCAGCCGGTGATCATGCTGACCGGGCACGGGACGGTGGAGATGTGCCGGCGCGCGTTCAAGGCCGGCGCGGCGGAGTTCCTGGAGAAGCCCGTCGACGACGAGGCCTTGCTGGAGGCCGTGCAGAACGCGGTGCGGCAGCACGTGCAGTCGCGCGAGCGGCTGTCCGCGGACCGGGTCGCGCGCGAACGGTATGCGCAGCTGTCCGAGCGCGAGAAGGAAGTCGTGGGGCTGATCGTGCAGGGGCTCACGAACAAGGAGATCGGGCGGGCGCTCTCGCTCTCGCCGCGCACGGTGGAGACGCATCGCGCGAACCTGTTCGCGAAGCTGCAGGCGGAGTCGCTGGCGCAGTTGATCCGCCAGTATGCGGCGGTGGTCGATGAAGGGGATGGGTAGGGAAGCAAACCCACCGCTCCGTATTTCTACGGAACCCGCGGCGTAGCCGTACGAATGTTCGCCACCCTCCGCAATTCCTACAGTTCTCCCACCAACCACGAAGGAGAACCCATGCGCCTCATCCCCGCCACCCTCGCCGCCGCCCTGGCCTTCACCGCCCTCGCGGCCAATGCCCAGGCCGTCCGCAGCGAACGCAACATCTCGCTCGCCCTCGCCGGCCAGATCGCCACGGAAGCCGTGAACGCCTGCGCCGCGAACGGCTATGCCGTGGCCGCGACGGTGGTCGACCGCGCCGGCACCGTGCGCGCCGTCATGCGCGCCGACAATGCCGGCCCGCACACGCTGGCTTCCAGCGAGCGCAAGGCGTGGACATCCGCTTCCGCGAAGAACGCCACGCAAGCCATGATGGAAGGCGCGCAGAAGAACCCCGCGGCCGCCAACCTCGTCTACCTGCCCGGCTTCCTGCTCCTGGGCGGCGGCGTGCCGGTCAAGGTGGGCAACGACACGATCGGCGCGGTGGGCGTGGGCGGCGCGCCGGGCGGCCACCTCGACGAGCAGTGCGCCGTCGCCGCGATCGAGAAGGTGAAGGGCCAGCTGCAATGAAGACGCTGCAGGCCCTGATGCTGGCGCTGTGCCTCGCGGGCACGGCCTCCGTGCACGCGCAGGTCGGCCCCACGGCCGCCGAGGCGGCCCGCTACCAGGGCCTGCACGCGGCGGCGCAGGCAGGCGATGCCGCGCGCATCGCTTCGCTGGCGACCGCCGGCGCCGACCTGGACGCGCGCGACGCGCACGGCCGCACGCCGCTGCACGTCGCCACCTTCGCCCAGAAGCGCGCGGCGATCCAGGCGCTGGCCAAGGCCGGCGCGAAGCTGGACCTGCTGGAGAACGACCGCTACGACGCGGTCACCATCGCCTCGGTCGCGAACGACGAGGAGACGCTGCGGCTGCTGCTGTCGCTGGGCGCGAGCGCGAAGCAGGTGACGAGCCGCTACGACGGGACGGCGCTCATCGCCGCGGCCCACCTGGGTCACGCGGGCGTGGTGCAGCAGCTGATCGCCGCCGGCGCGCCGCTGGACCACGTGAACAACCTGCACTGGACGGCCGTGATCGAGTCCATCGTGCTGGGCGACGGCGGACCGAGGCACCAGGCGACGCTGAAGGCGCTGGTGGATGCGGGCGCGAACCTGCAGCTCGGCGACCGCGAAGGCCGCACGCCGCTGCAGCTCGCGCAGGCGCGCGGCTACGCAGAGATGGTGAAGATGCTGCAGGCCGCGAAAGGCCGCTGAAAGTTCAGTGGGGCCGGCCCGGGAAGATCATGAGGGCCGGTTCCACCTGCGCGAGCGCGAAGAAATCGCGGTCGTTGTGGACCAGCAGCGCGCCGTGCTCCAGTGCGAGTGCAGCGATGAGGCAGTCGTTGGGACTGCGGATCGTGAAGCCGGCGGCGCGCGCGCTTCGGTGCAGTTGCGCGGCCACCTCGTACGTTGAGAGCTCGCGCGGGTGGAGCAGGAGGGTCGACCAGAGCACCTCCCGCATGTACTCGTACTCGGATTCCGAACGGATGCCTTGCAGCACCTCCTGGAAGATGATGCCGGTGGTGGCGAGCTCTTCGCTTTCTTCCCGCGCCTCGACGTAGCGCGTCGCTGCCGTCGACCGGGCCCGGTGGATGTCGACCCATACGCTGGAATCGAGGAGCAGCATCACTTCTTCCTGGACGTCCGCGGCGGCGGGGGCACGACCCGGTAGCTGGCGACGCCCTGTTCCACGCGGTGCGCGCCCGCGGGCTCGCCCGGCTGCGTCTTGGGGTCGTAGTCCGGCCAGTAGGTCTCCTCCGTCGCCCGCCCCCAGACATCCTTCAGGCGCGGCCGCCTGGCCCGCGCCACCATGTCCCGCAGGGCGCGATCGACGACCTCGCGCTTGGTACGCGCGCCCGACACCTTCATCGCCTCTGCGACGAGGTCTTCATCGATGTCGATGTTGGTGATCATGGGGTCGATTGTACATCCGACCCACATGGACGACACACCATCTATCCGAGCGTCACCCGTGCAAATTTCCGCTTGCCGACCTGCACGACGTACTTGCCGGCCTCGAGCTTCAGCCCCTTGTCGCTGACCGCGCTGGAATCCACCCGCACGCCGCCGCCGTCGATCAGGCGGTTGGCCTCGCTGGTCGACGGCGCCAGGCCCGCCTGCTTCAGCAGCTGCGCAATGCCCAGGGGCGCGCCCGAGAGCGTCACCTCCGGGATGTCGTCCGGCACCCCGCCCTTGCTGCGGTTCACGAAATCCTGCTCGGCGCCCTCCGCCGCGGCGGCATCGTGGAAGCGCGCCGTGATCTCCTTCGCGAGCATCACCTTGGCGTCGCGCGGGTTGCGCCCGCCGTCGATCTCGGACTTCAGTTTCTCGATCTCCGCCTGGCTGCGGAAGCTCAGGAGCGTGTACCACCGCCACATGAGCGTGTCCGAAATGGACATCACCTTGGCGAACATGGTGTTCGGCTCCTCGGTCACGCCGATGTAGTTGCCCTTGCTCTTGGACATCTTCTCGACGCCGTCCAGGCCTTCCAGCAGCGGCATGGTCAGGATGCACTGCGGCTCCTGGCCGTATTCCTGCTGCAGGTGGCGGCCCATGAGCAGGTTGAATTTCTGGTCCGTGCCCCCGAGTTCCAGGTCCGACTTCAGCGCCACGCTGTCGTAACCCTGCATCAGGGGATAGAGAAATTCGTGAATGGAGATCGGGCGGCCTTCGGTGAATCGCTTATGGAAGTCGTCCCGTTCCATCATCCGCGCCACCGTGTACTTCGCCGCCAGCTGGATCATCCCGCGGGCGCCCAGCGGGTCGCTCCACTCCGAGTTGTAGCGAAGCTCGGTCTTCGCAGGATCCAGGATCTTGTCGGCCTGCGCGCGGTAGGTCTCGGCGTTCGCCTTGATCTGCTCGGCCGTCAGCGGCGGCCGGGTCGTGTTGCGCCCGGACGGGTCGCCGATCATCGAGGTGAAGTCGCCGATGAGGAAGATCACCTGGTGCCCCAGGTCCTGCAGCTGGCGCATCTTGTTCAGCACGACCGTGTGGCCGATGTGGATGTCCGGCGCGGTGGGGTCCAGCCCCAGCTTGATCCGCAGGGGCACGCCGGTGGCGGCGGACCGGGCCAGCTTCTGCTCCCAGTCCTCCTTCGGCAGCAGCTCCTCGGCCCCCCGCAGGCTGACCGCCATCGCCTCCCGGACCGCGTCGGTCACCGGGAATTTTTTTGTAACAAGCTCTTGATTCATAAGGGGTTTTACAGGGGCTCGGCCGGTTCAGCTGGCTATACTGCGGCTCGTTTTGTGGCTGCCGATTCTAGTTGCGGCAGCCTTTCGACCTCTCCCGCCATCGGCGCGCACCGCGCCAGTGTGCAGGGCAACACCCGACCGGCTTGTAGGACAAACCGCCGGCGGGCGACAAGGAAACTTGAGTGAAGCAAACCTGGTGGACCCTCGGGGAGCAGTTCGTGTCCCGCGCAGCCCATGCGCTGGAACACCATCCCCGCAAGGTCACGGCGCTCGTCGCCGCCCTGCTGCTGACCGGCGGTGGCGGTGCGTTCGCGGTGGCTTCCCTCGGTCCGGATCCCGCCGCCCTGCCGGTGCGCGAGATCCTGGAGTCCGTGGACACCCTTCCCCTGGACGCGCAGAGCGAGGCGCTCGACGGCCACCGCTTCAGCCTGTATGCCGCGGAGCAGGTGCGCTCCAGCGACACGGCCGAAGGCCTGCTCGCCCGCCTGGGCGTCAACGATCCGGCCGCCGCGGCCTTCCTGCGCCAGGACGGCCTCGCCCGTGCCCAGGTGCTGGGCATGCCCGGCCGCAGCATCAACGCCGAGATCACGGACGACCGCAACCTGCGCCGCCTGCAGGTGCGCTGGGCGACCGACGACAAGCACTTCCAGCGCCTCGTGGTGGAGCGCCAGCCTTCGGGCCAGTTCGCCAGCCGCATCGAGATCGCGCCCCTGGTGGCGTCCCTGCGCGTGGGCGCCGGCAGCATCCGCAGCACGCTGTTCGCCGCGGTGGACGAGGCCGGCATCCCCGACGCCGTGACCAACCAGGTCGTCGACATCTTCTCCGGCGACGTCGACTTCCACCGCCTGCGCGTGGGCGACCGCTTCTCGGTCGTCTACGAGACGCTGGAGGCGGACGGCGAACCCCTGCGCACCGGCCGCGTGGTGTCGGCGCAGTTCGAGAACGGCGGCCGCACGCTGCAGGCCTTCTGGTTCCAGGAAGCCGGCCAGCGCGGCGGCTACTTCGACGCCCAGGGCCGCAGCCAGGAACGCGCCTTCCTCGCTTCGCCGATGGAGATCACGCGCATCACCAGCACGTTCAAGATGCGCTTCCACCCGATCCACCACACCTGGCGCGCCCACACCGGCGTCGACTACGGCGCCCCGACCGGCGCGCCCGTGCGCACGGTGGGTGACGGCGTGGTGGACTTCGCCGGCCAGATGAACGGCTACGGCAACGTGGTGAAGATCGAGCACGGCGGCGCCAACAGCACGCTGTACGCGCACCTTTCGCGCATCGACGTGCGCCGCGGCCAGCGCGTGGAGCGCGGCCAGCGCATCGGCGCCGTCGGTTCCACCGGCTGGGCGACCGGCCCGCACCTGCACTTCGAGTTCCGCGAAGGCGGCGCGCTGAAGGACCCGCTCGAGGTGGCCAAGCGCTATGCCCCCGCCCAGGAGCTGAGCGCGCAGTCGCGCGTGCAGTTCCAGCAGGTCGCGCGGGCGATGCAGGCGCAGCTGACCGTGGCCGCCACGGCCAACATGGTCGCTTCCGCCCGGTAAACGACCCTGGGGCGCTAGGATGCGCCCCATGCAGGATCTCTTCATCGGCCTGATGTCCGGCACGTCCATGGACGGCGTGGACGGCGTCATCGCCGATTTCTCCTCCGGCGTGCGCGTGCTGCAGCATGCCAGTGCGCCTTTCGACGATGCGCTGCGCTCGGAGCTGATGGCGCTGAACGCGTCCGGTCCCGACGAACTGCACCGCGGCTGGCTGGCCGGCAATGCCTTGATGCGGGTCTACGCGCGCGTGGTGGCCGACCTGCTGGCGCAGTCCGGCGTGGCAGCTTCCGCCATCGCCGCCATCGGCGCCCATGGCCAGACCGTGCGCCACCGCCCGCAGCAGTTCGACGGCACCGGCTACACCATCCAGCTCGCGCAGCCCGCCTTGCTGGCGGAGCTCACCGGCATCCGCGTGGTCGCGGATTTCCGCAGCCGCGACGTCGCCGCGGGCGGCCAGGGCGCGCCGCTGGCGCCCTTCTTCCACCGCGCGGTGTTCGCCAGGCCCGGCGAGGCCGTCGGCGTCATGAACATCGGCGGAATCTCCAACATCACGCTCCTGCGCGCCGACGGCTCCATGCAGGGTTTCGATTGCGGCCCCGGCAACGCGCTGATGGACGCCTGGTGCCTCCAGCACACCGGCAAGCCCTACGACGAGGACGGCCGCTGGGCCGCGAGCGGCAAGGTGCTGCCGGACCTGCTGGCGGCGCTGCTGCGCGAGCCGTACTTCGCGCAGACGCCGCCCAAGAGCACGGGCCGCGACCTGTTCAACCGCCCCTGGCTGGATGCGCATCTCGCCCGCTTCCCGGGCTCCGCGCCCGGCGACGTGCAAGCCACCCTGACCGAGCTGACCGCCCGCGCCTGCGCGGCGGACGCGAAGGGCCTCTCCAAGCTCATCGTCTGCGGCGGCGGCGCCCTCAACGGGCAGCTGATGCGCCGCCTGCAGTCCCTGCTGTCCTCCACCGCCGTCGTGAGCAGCGCGGACGAGGGCCTGCCGCCCCAGCAGGTCGAGGCCGCCGCCTTCGCCTGGCTGGCCATGCAGTGCCTGCGCGGCGAAAAACTGGACCTCCAAAGCACCACGGGCGCCCGAGGCGCCCGTGTATTGGGAGGAATCTACCCGGCGTGACCGGGCCGGCAGGCTGGGTTTCGCGAAGCGAACCGTAGGCTGGGTTTCGCGAAGCGAACCCCAGCAATCCGCCCTCAAGTCGAAAAACTCGACCCGCACCCGCACGTCGTCGTCGCGTTCGGATTCTTGATCACGAACTGCGCGCCCTGCAGGTCTTCCTTGTAGTCGATCTCGGCGCCGACCAGGTACTGGTAGCTCATCGCGTCGATCAGCAGCGAGACGCCGTTCTTGGTCATCACGGTGTCGTCGTCGTTGGCGATCTCGTCGAAGGTGAAGCCGTACTGGAAGCCGGAGCAGCCGCCACCCTGCACGAAGACGCGCAGCTTGAGATCGGGATTGCCTTCCTCGGCGATCAGTTCAGCGACCTTGGCCGCGGCGCTGTCCGTGAACAGCAGCGGGGCGGGCATGTCGGTGGAAACGTTCTCGGCAACAGCGCTCATGGGATTCATTCCTCTGGTTGGACGCCATGGTACCGCGGCCCGTGGGGGCCGCCATGGCTCAGGCCGTCTTGGCCAGTTTCAGCAAGGGTTTTTCTTCCTCGCCGGGCGCCGCTGCAACGAGCGGCTTCAACTGACCGGAGATGGTGGCGCCCTGGTGCATTTCCAGGGCCACGTACGAGACGTCGCCTTCGATCCTGGCCTTGGGCTGCAGCTCCAGCAGCTCGCGGGCGTGGACGGGGCCGCGCACCGTGCCGTTGATGATGACGTGGTCGGCCACCACCGCGCCCTGCACCACGGAGGCCTCGGAGATCACGAGCAGGCTGCCCGCGTCCTCGGCGGCCGTCTGGATGTCGCCATACACCTCGCCGTCGACCCGCAGGCCTTCGGTGAACTTCACGTTGCCCTCGATGCGCGTGCCTTGCGCGATCAGGCTCTTGATGGGCGGCTGGGCTTTCTTGCCAAACATGGGGAGCTCCTCAACGAACGATCAACTGTCAACGACTTGCTTACAACGATACCGTCTGCACGGCCCGGCTGACCGAGCCCTCCACGATGCGCGCCGAGACGTTTTTCACGACAACCTCGGGCGGCAGCTCCATCACGCCTTCGAGGCGCCGGTATTGGCGGAATTGCAACGGCTGGCCGCCCGGCAAGGGCATGCTCCAGGGCTTGCCGTCCTGGGTGCCGGTCAGGCTCAGCTCGAGCCTGCCGCGGAATTCGGGTGCGTTCTTCACGGGCTGGATCACCAGCACCTGCCACTTGAGCTGGGTGCCGCCCAGCATCTCGGCCTGCAGGCCGCGGATGGCGACGGCCTCGCCGCCGTTCACGGGCGTGAGCTTCTCGAAGAAGCCGAGGTCCTCCCGCAGCGACCGGTTCTCGGCTTCGAGCGAGCGGATCTGCGTGGCCAGGCGCTCCTGCGTGGCGCGCTCCACGGTGATGGCGCTGCCCGAGGTGTTCAGGATGGACTGGATGCGATCGCGCTCGGCCCGCAGGTGCACGACCTCGTCGCGCAGCTGGGCGAGTTCTTCCTTCGCGCCCTCGTCGACGCCGGCGATCTCCTTGCCCTTCTCGAAGGCCCAGAGGCTGATCGCGCCGCAGAAACCGAGCACCACGGCGGCGGCGGCCCACTGCACGGGCCAGGGCATGGCGCTGCGCACCCTCATCCTAGGCGCGCTGATGGTCAGTCTTCGCCTGAGCAGCTTGAAACGCATGGATGAGGATGCTGCCCAAACCCGACGTCCCGGGCAAGTCTGTTCTTGTGTGGCTTCGTGTCGGAACAGACGCCGAACGCCGTAGTCGCAAGCCGCGCGTAAAGAAAAAAGCCCGGCAGGGCCGGGCTTTTCGGGGGGCGGAGCGGTTTAGCGCTTGCTGAACTGCTTGCGGCGGCGTGCGGAGTGCAGGCCGACCTTCTTGCGCTCGACTTCGCGGGCGTCGCGGGTCACGAAACCGGCAGCGGACAGCTGGGGCTTCAGGGCCGCGTCGTAGTCGATCAGGGCACGGGTGATGCCGTGGCGCACGGCGCCGGCCTGGCCGGATTCACCGCCGCCGTGGACGTTGACCTGGATGTCGAACGCCTCGCCGTTGCCGGTCAGCAGCAGGGGCTGCTTGGCGATCATGATCGACGTCTGGCGGCCGAAGAACTGTTCGATGTCCTTGCCGTTGACCGTGATCTTGCCGGAGCCCTTCTTCAGGAAGACACGGGCCACGCTGCTCTTGCGGCGGCCGGTGCCGTTGTTCCATTCACCGATCATGCTCAGATCTCCAGGGGCTTCGGTTGCTGCGCGGTATGCGGGTGCTCGGCGCCACCGTAGACCTTCAGCTTCTTGATCATGGCGTAGCCCAGCGGGCCCTTGGGCAGCATGCCCTTCACGGCCTTCTCCAGCGCGCGGCCGGGGTGCTTGGCCTGCATTTCCTTGAAGGTCTGCTGGCGGATGCCGCCGGGGTAGCCGGTGTGGCGGTAGTAGACCTTGTCGGTCTCCTTCGTGCCGGTGACACGCAGCTTGGATGCGTTGATGACGACGATGAAGTCGCCGGTGTCGACGTGAGGCGTGTAGATGGCCTTGTGCTTGCCGCGCAGTCGGAGGGCAGCTTCGCTGGCTACCCGTCCGAGCACCTTGTCGGTGGCGTCAATCACAAACCACTCGTGCTTCACGTCAGCGGGCTTGGCGCTGACAGTGGTGGTCATAAGACTCTCGAGTACGGTTTGGCGGGCCCTTTTCCTCGGTCGGTGTCCCTCTGGCGGGGACCTCTTAGGAGGTGGGAAAGCTTTCCGTCGCGGGGCCCAGGAGCGCTACGGAACCCGGCATTATAGCGGCAGATGCCCGGGCCCGCCCACGCGCACCGCAGGCTGGGTTCCGCGAAGCGGACCCCAGCATTTTCCCCGCACGCCCTGCCGGGGTGCGCTGGCGCGCAACCCAGCCTACATTCCGAAGCGGACCCGACGCTCAAAGTACCATCGCACCCCCATGTTCAGCTACCGCCACGGTTTCCACGCCGGCAACCACGCCGACGTCCTCAAGCACATGGTCCTGGTCGCGGTGCTGAAGCACCTGCAGGCCAAGCCCACGGCCATCACCGTCGTCGACACCCACGCCGGCGCCGGCCTCTACCGCCTCGACTCCGACTTCGCCGGCACCTCCGGCGAGGCGCAGGACGGCATCGTCAAGCTGCTGGCCAGCCCCCTGGCCGCCGAACCGCCACCCCTGCTGGCCGACTACCTGGCGATGGTCGCGGGCTTCAACCCCTCGGGGCGCAACAAGGTCTACCCCGGTTCCCCCTTCGTCACCGGCTCCATGCTGCGGCAGGAGCCCCGCGACCGGCTGTGGCTGTTCGAACTGCACCCGACCGACAGCAAGGCGCTGCTCGGCCACGTGGACCAGCTCGCAACGAAGCGGCAGGTGGGCGTGAAGCGCGAGGACGGCTTCGAAGGCCTGCGCGCCCTGATCCCGCCGCCCTCCCGCCGCGGCCTCGTGCTCATCGACCCCAGCTACGAGATCAAGAACGACTACGCCAAGGTGGCGCACTGCGTGCAGGAGTCGCTCAAGAAGTTCGCCACCGGCACCTACATGGTCTGGTACCCGGTGATCCCGCGGCCCGAGGCGCACGAGCTGCCTCGGCGGCTGAAGACGCTGGCCAACCAGGCCGGCAAGCCCTGGCTGCACGCGGCGCTCAACATCGGGCTGCCGGCGCACGAACCCGGCGAGCAGGCCGGCCGCCCGGGGCTGACCGCGAGCGGCGTGTTCCTCGTCAACCCGCCGCACACGCTGAAGGCGGCGTTGCAGGAGACGCTGCCGCCGCTCGTCGAGGTGCTCGGCCGCGGTCGCGGCCAGGGGCACACGCTGGAATCGTCCTGACGCGCGCCCGCCTGCGCGCCAGCGAGGGCGCCCCGTCGTTCTCGTCGGCCGTCCCGGCCTGCCCCGATGGCACAGCCGGGCAGGCCGGCGCCATGCAAGCTGTCACAAAGCCGCGGCCCGCCGCGCCCCCCGCGTCCGGCCCGCCGGGGAGAATCCGCGCATGGACATGGAGATCCTGGAATCGCCGCCTGCGCTGTCCGGCGCGCTGGGCGGCGCCTGGTCGCTGCGGCCGCTGCACGCGAGCAGCTTCTGCGACACCTGGGAAGCGAGCCAGGGCACGCTGCGCCTGTTCGTGAAGAGCGCGCCGCGCGCCGGCGCGGGCCAGTTGCGCGCGGAAGCGGACGGCCTGCGCGCGCTGGCCGCCACCGGCTGCATCCGCGTGCCGCAGGTGCATGCGCTCACGGACCTCGCGGGCGGCGGTGCCGCGCTCGCCATGGAGTGGCTCGATTTCCGCGCGCCGGACGCGAGATTCGGCGCACGCTTCGGCGAGGCGATGGCGGCGCTGCACGCGCACCCTTGCCCGCTGGAGCCGGCGGGCTTCGGCTGGCGCGGGGACAACTGCATCGGCGGCACGCCCCAGCGCAACACGCCGTTGCAGCCCGCGAGCTGGGGCGGCTGGCTGCAGTTCTGGGGCCGCTCGCGCTTGTGCCCCATGCGCGACCGCCTCCCGGCGTCGGCCAGCGCATTGCGCGAAGCCGTCGACGCGGTGATCGAGCGCATGCCCGATCTCTTCTCCGACGGCTACCAGCCCCGTCCCGCGCTGATCCACGGCGACCTGTGGCAGGGCAACTGGGACATGCTCGCGGACGGCACGCCCGTGATCTTCGACCCGGCGGTCTCCTGCTCCGACCCGGAAGCGGAGATCGCGATGATGGAGCTGTTCGGCAGCCCGCCCGCGGGCTTCCGCGCCGCGTACGAGGCGGCCGGCGGCCGCTGGCCGTCGCCGCAGCGCATGAAGCTGTACCAGCTGTACCACCTGCTCAATCACGTGGTGCTGTTCGGGGGCGGCTACGCGGTCCAGGCGCTGCAGGTGGCGCGCGCCCTCGCCTGAGGCTTTCGCGATTCGTGCATGATGCCGGCATGCAAGGAGTGAGCATGGAGCATCCCGATCCCGAAACCCCGGCCGCAACGGCCGAGCCCCGCAACGCGTTTCTCGAAGAGAAGGCATTCAAGTCCCGCACGGTGCTGCTGTTCGGCGCCATCTCCGACCAGTCGGCCAGCGACATCGCCCGCCGCCTGATCGCGCTGGACGCCGATTCGCTGGCGCCCATCGACATGATCGTGAGCTCGCCCGGCGGCCACCTGGAGTCCGGCGACGCGATCCACGACATGATCCGCTTCATCGCCGCCCCGGTGAACATGATCGGCACCGGCTGGGTGGGCAGCGCCGCGACGCACCTCTACCTGTCCGTGCCGAAGGAGCGCCGCTTCTGCACGCCCAACACGCGCTTCCTGATCCACCAGCCGTCCGGCGGCGCCGGCGGCCCGGCGAGCGACATCGCCATCCACGCGCAGGAGATCATCAAGGCCCGCGAACGCATCGCGCAGACGATCGCGCGCGAGACCGGCCGGCCGCTGGACGGCGTGCTCGAGGACATCGAGCGCGACCGGTGGCTGTCGGCGGAGGAAGCGATCGAGTACGGCCTGGTGGGCCGCATCATCAGCAACAAGAGCGATATCAAGCGGTAGGCGCGGAACGCTGGGGTGCGCTTCGCGCAACCCAGCCTACGAAACCGCTACGAAGGTAGTGACTTGTAGGCTGGGTTGCGCAACGCGCACCCCAGCTTCCCGTCACCCCGCGAGTTCCCGGCTCAGCGCCAGCGTCGCCGCCGCCTGGTTCATCGTGTAGAAGTGGATGCCCGGCGCGCCACCGCGCACCAGCCGCCGGCACAGGTCCGCCACCACCTCGTGGCCGAAGGCCTTGATCGACTGCGCGTCGTCGCCGTAGCTTTGCAGCCGCAGGCGGATCCAGCGCGGCACCTCGGCGCCGCAGGCGTCGGAAAAGCGCAGCAGCTGGCTCGAATTGGTGATCGGCATGATGCCCGGCACCACCGGCACGTCCACGCCTTGCCTGCGCGCGTCGTCGACGAAACGGAAGTAGGAGTCCGCGTTGTAGAAGTACTGCGTGATCGCGGAATCGGCGCCGGCCTTCACCTTGCGCACGAACGCGTCCAGGTCCGTCTGCGGCGTCTTCGCCTGCGGGTGCACCTCGGGATAGCACGCCACCTCGATGCGGAAGGCGTTGCCGGTCTCGGCGCGGATGAACTCGACCAGCTCGCTCGCGTACTGGAACTCGCCGCCGATGCCGTAGCCGCTGGGCAGGTCGCCGCGCAGGGCCACGAGGCGCTTGACGCCCATGGCCTGCAGCTGCGCCAGCTGGTCGCGCACGCGGGCGCGCGTCGCGCCGATGCAGGAGAAGTGGCAGGCCGCCTCCACGCCTTCGTCGAGGATCTCGGCGACGGTGGTGAAGGTGCCGGCGTGGGTGGACCCGCCGGCGCCGTAGGTGACCGAGCAGAACTCGGGTTGCAGCGCGTAGAGCTGGGCACGCGCGGCGCGCAGCTTCTCGCTGCCTTCCGCCGTCTTGGGCGGGAAGAATTCCAGGCTGATGGGAAGCATCAATGGCTCCTGGTCTGGGCGTGGAGGAAGAACTCGCGGTTGCCGTCGCCGCCCGCGATGGGGCTGTCGTACCAGCCGATGACGGCGAGTCCGAGCGTGGCGCAGCATTCGCGCAGCCGCTGCTCCACCTGCCGGTGGAGCGCGGGGTCGCGCACGACGCCGCCCTTGCCGATGTCGCCGGGCTGCAGCTCGAACTGCGGCTTGGCGAGCATCAGCAGGTGGCCCGTCGGTTTCAACAACGGTGCGAGCGCGGGCAGCACCAGCGTCAACGAAATGAACGACAGGTCGCCGGTCACGAGGTCGAACGGCGCCGCCACCTGCTCGGCGCGCAGCTCGCGCGCATTGAGCTTCTCGATGGCGACCACGCGCGGGTCGCGCCGCAGCTTCTCGTGCAGCTGGCCGTGGCCGACGTCGATGCCGGTGACGCGCGCAGCGCCCTGCTGCAGCAGGCAGTCGGTGAAGCCGCCGGTGGACTGGCCCACGTCGAGGCAGTTCCAGCCCTTCACGTCCAGGCCCGCGGCGCGCAAGGCGCCTTCCAGCTTCAGCCCGCCGCGCGAGACGTAGCGCGCCTCGGCCGCGTCCAGCAGCTCGAGCTGCGCCGCCTCGGGAAGCTCGTCGCCGTTCTTGGCGACGCGCTTCCAGGCAGCGCCGTCGAACCACTGCACGCCGGACGCGATCAGGCGCTGCGCCTGCGACCGCGAAGCGGCGAGGCCGCGTTCGACGAGGAGCTGGTCGGCACGCATGTGCCCGACTATCAGTACCGGTACGTGTCCGGCTTGTACGGACCGTTCTTGTCCACGCCGATGTAGGCGGCCTGTTCGTCCGTCAGCACGGTCAGTTGGGCGCCCAGCTTGGACAGCTGCAGGCGGGCGACCTTCTCGTCCAGGTGCTTGGGCAGCACGTAGACCTTGCCGGCTTCGTACGCGTCGGGCTTGGTGAACAGCTCGATCTGCGCCAGCGTCTGGTTGGCGAAGGACGAGGACATCACGTAGCTGGGGTGGCCCGTGCCGCAGCCCAGGTTCACCAGGCGGCCCTTGGCCAGCAGGATGATGCGCTTGCCGTCCGGGAAGATCACGTGGTCGACCTGCGGCTTGATCTCTTCCCACTTGCACTGCTTCTCGAGCGCCGCGACGTCGATCTCGTTGTCGAAGTGGCCGATGTTGCAGACGATGGACTGGTCCTTCATCTTCGCCATGTGCTCGAAGCGGATCACGTCCTTGTTGCCGGTCGTGGTCACGAAGATGTCGGCCTTGTCGGCGGCGTATTCCATCGTGACGACGCGGTAGCCTTCCATGGCGGCCTGCAGCGCGTTGATCGGGTCGATCTCGGTCACCCACACCTGCGCGGACAGGGCGCGCAGCGCCTGGGCGGAGCCCTTGCCCACGTCGCCGTAGCCGCACACCACGGCCACCTTGCCGGCGATCATGACGTCGGTGGCGCGCTTGATGCCGTCGACCAGCGATTCACGGCAGCCGTACAGGTTGTCGAACTTGCTCTTGGTGACGGAGTCGTTGACGTTGATCGCGCGGAACTTCAGCAGGCCCTTCTTCGACATGTCCTGCAGGCGGTGCACGCCGGTGGTGGTCTCCTCGGTCACGCCGATGATCTGGGCGGACTTGCGGCTGTACCAGGTGGGGTCGGCCTTCAGCTTCTTGCGGATGGCCGCGTGCAGGATGCGCTCTTCCTCGGAGGAGTGCGTGTCGATCAGCGACAGGTCCTTCTCGCAGCGCTGGCCCAGGTGCATCAGCAGCGTGGCATCGCCGCCGTCGTCCAGGATCATGTTGGGGCCTTCGCCCTCGGTGCCCTTGGCGCCGAACTCGAAGATGTCGTGCGTGTAGTCCCAGTACTCCTCCAGCGACTCGCCCTTCTTGGCGAACACCGGCGTGCCGCCCGCGGCGATGGCGGCGGCGGCGTGGTCCTGGGTGGAGAAGATGTTGCACGAGGCCCAGCGGACCTGCGCGCCCAGCGCCTGCAGCGTCTCGATCAGCACCGCCGTCTGGATGGTCATGTGCAGCGAGCCGGTGATGCGCGCGCCCTTCAGGGGCTGGGCCTTGGCGAATTCCTGGCGGATCGCCATCAGGCCGGGCATCTCGGTCTCGGCGATGCGGATTTCCTTGCGGCCCCAGTCGGCCAGGGAAATGTCGGTGATCGCGCAGTCGGCGGGCGCGGAAGTCTTGAGAACGGCGTTCATGGTGGCTCCGGAACGTGATGTGGGAAAACCCACGCTTCCGGAGGACTCACCGCACGGAAGCGTGGGTGAGCGTCGTTGCAGGATTGCCGAGCCTCGCGTCCATGGCGGACGCTGCAACGCTCCTCGGTTGCCGCCATTATAGGGGGGTGCCGCTGGCGCGCACTCACTCCGGCTGGATCAACCCCCACCGCAGGGCCACGAGCGTGAGTTCCGCCTGGTTTCCGGCATGCAGCTTCTGCTTCACGTTGTACAAGTGGGTGCCCACGGTGCTGGGGGCCAGCTTGAGGTTGTCGGCGATCTGCGCCACCGCGAGGCCGCGCGCGAGCTGGAGGAAAACCGCGAACTCGCGCTCGGTGAGCACGTCGCTGGGGTTGGCCCCGCCCTCGATCTGCGCCAGCGCCATGCGATGGCCCACCTGCGCGTCCAGGTAGCGGCGGCCGGCGGCCACGGCGCGCACCGCCTCGATCAGCGCTTCCGGTGCGCCGCGCTTGGACAGGTAGCCGAGCGCGCCGGCACCGAACACCCGCTGCGGATAGGCCGTGGCCTCCAGCGCCGACAACGCGAGGATGCGCGCACCGGGATCCCGCGCCAGCAGCCGGCGCACGGCCTCCAGCCCGCCCATGCCCGGCATGGAGAGGTCCATCACCACCACCTCCGGCCGCGCCTCGGCATAGCCGCGCAACGCCTCCTCGCCGGTCTCGGCCTCGGCCACCACCTGCACGTCGGCGGTCTCCAGCAGCATGCGGAAGCCCATGCGCACCACCGCATGGTCGTCCACCAGCATCACGCGGATCGTCATGCGGCCAGCGGCAGGTCCGCCCTCAGTTCGGTGCCGCCGCCGGGCCGGCGCGCGATCGCGAGCGAGCCGCCGAGCGCTTCCGCGCGCTCGGTGAGCCAGCGCAGGCCGAAGTGCCCGCGGGCGCGCCAGTCGTCCGGGACGCCGAGGCCGTCGTCCTCCACGCCCACGGCCAGCCGGCCGGCCGCGGTCTCCGCGTGGATCCGCACCTGGTGCGCCCGGCCGTGGCGCAGCGCGTTCGTCAGGCCCTCCTGCACGACGCGGTAGGCGACCAGCGCGACGGCCTCGCGCAGGTCCCCGGGGAGCGCCGCGACCTCCAGTTCGATGCGCGCCGCGGGCTGGCTCGCCTGCACGCGTTCCACCAGGTCGTCCAGCGCCTCGGCCAGCCCCAGGTGGTCCAGCGCCATCGGCGCGAGGCGCGGGATCATCCCGTGCATGTGGTCGTACAGGCGTGCCGCCTCCTCGCTGATCAGCCGCGCCGCCTGCGCGGCCTGCCCATCGTCGTCCGCGCTGCGCAGGGCCACGGATTGCGCGAGGCTGCGGATCGCGGTCACCGACTGCCCCAGTTCATCGTGCAGGGCACGTGCGATCTCGTGGCGTTCCGCCTCGATGCGGCCTTCGATCAGGCGGGCGAGTTCGCGCGTGTCGGACAGCCGCCGCTCGGCTTCGAACGCGCGCTGCCGGTTGTCCATGTTCTCCTTCAGCACGGCCAGCATGCGGTTGAACGCGGTGCCGATCGCGCCGGCTTCCTTCCCGGACAGCGGCGGCAGCGCGGTATCGAAATCGCCGGCCTCCAGGCGGTTGAGGCCCTGCACGATGCGCGAGAACGGCTGCACCGCGCGGCCGACCGCCCAGAACACCAGCACGTTGATCGCCAGCAGCAGGCCGGCGCCGGCGGTGGCGAGCGCCACCATGTCGTCCCAGCCGTCGAGCACGGCACGCGAGGGCTCCGCCTCGACGGTGAGGCGCGTGCCGGGGAGCACGATCACCTGCCGCGACGCCTTGGGCACCATGAGCGCGGAGAACCACTCCGGGGCCTCGCGGCCCTGCTTGTACGTCGAGGGCGGGGAGCGGTACAGCACCTCGCCGGCTTCGTCGGCGACCGTGATCTCGTTGGCCCGCACGCGCCCGAGCTGCTGGAAGAAATGCACCAGCTGCTGCTGGTCGGCGCCCGCGTAGAACAGGCCGACCCGGTAGAGCAGTTGCACCGTGACGCGGTTGGTGGCGAGCATCTCCTCGCGCACCGAGCGCCGCACGCCTTCGAGCTGCAGCGCGATGATCGCCAGCACGCCGAGCGTGATGACGCCGGCGACGATCAGGTTGATCTTCAGCCGCAGGCTCATGGCCTTCGCGCCTCCGTGGCGGCCAGGAGCCGGTCCAGCGCGGCGCGCGCCGCCTGGACCATCGCCGGATGGAAGGGGTCGTGCCCGGCGCCCGCGACTTCCGTGAACCGGCTGCGAGGCAGCAGTTGCTGCAGCTCGCGCGCAGCGGCCGGCCGGCAGACGAGATCCTCCGCACCGTGCACGAATTCGACCGGCAGGCGGGCGACGGCCCGCGCGGCCTCCGCCACTCCCTCGCGTCCGAGCCAGCACTGCCGCAGCAGATAGTGCACCTGGATGCGGCAGCGGTCCACGGCCGCGCGCGCCGATGCCGGCGGCAGCGGCTGCGGGGCGGCACCGGAGAGCACCTGCTCCCACGCCACCCACGCCCGCGCGGCGGCAGCCTGTTCGTCGTCGCTGCCGTCGGCGAACAGGTGCGCGAACCCCTGCAAGGGAGCGCGATGCGCATCGGGCGGCAACACCGACACGAACTCCGCCCACGCGCGCGGGAAACGCGCGGACGCGCCGCGGAAGAACCAGTCCAGCGACGCGGCATCCGGCACGAACAGGTTGCGCAGCAGCAGGCCCGCGACCGCCGCGGGATGCTGCCCCGCATAGGCGAGCGCCAGGGTGCCGCCCCAGGAACCGCCCGCCACCAGCCAGCGGCGGACCTCCAAGGTGGACCGCAACCGCTCGATGTCGGCGACCAGGCGCTGCGTGTCGTTGGCCCGCGTCTCGCCGCGCGGCGTGCTCTCGCCGCAGCCGCGCTGGTCGAAGCCGACGATGCGCAGGCCGAACGCGTCGAACGCGTCCGCGAGGCGCGACGACCAGGCGGATCCGGGCCCGCCATGCAGCAGCAGCAAGGCGGGGGCCTGCTCCGGGCCGGACACCTGCCAGGCGATCGCGTGTCCCTCGCCCACGGCGAGCCGGCCGCTGCGGCACGGCGCGGACAGTTCGGACGATGGCGCGCGGAAGGACATCCCGGCCATGCTAGCAAGCCGGGCCGTCGTGCGATTCATGAAAATCATGAGTGCTCTTTCCAGAGCCTCGCCACGGCGCCGCAAGGCACCCGTCATAGCCTGTAGGGGAAGACGCACCCGCGCCTTCGGCCGCAAGGCCCGCCCTACCGAGGAGAGACCATGACCTGGCAGACCCCGCAAGCCTGCGATTTCCGCTTCGGCTTCGAAATCACGATGTACGTGGCCGCGCGCTGAGCGCGGCCCACGGCGGAACCCGCAGCCGCGGGTTCCGCCGTCCCTGCCTGTCCCCTCATGCTGGTCCACGTCCTGGGTTCCGCCGCGGGTGGCGGCTTCCCGCAATGGAATTGCAACTGCCGCCAGTGCGCCGGCGTGCGCGCCGGCACCCTGCGCGCCCGGCCCCGCACCCAGTCCTCGCTGTGCGTGCGCGGCGACGGCGGCGCCGACTGGGCGCTGGTGAATGCCTCGCCGGACATCCTGGCGCAGATCCGCGCCACGCCCGCGCTGCAGCCGAACCGGGGCCCGCGCGACAGCGGCATCGCCGGCGTGATCCTCATCGACGGCCAGGTCGACCACACCACCGGCCTCTACATGTTGCGTGAACGCGGCTCCCCGCTGCCGGTCTGGTGCACCGAGCCGGTGGCCGAGGACCTCACGCGCGGCAACCCCATCCTGCAGGTCCTGGGCCATTTCTGCGGCGTCGAGCGCCACCGGCTGCCCGTGGACGGCAGCGAGTTCGCGCTCGCCGGCGTGCCGGGGGTCCGCTTTTCGGCGCTGCCGCTGGCGAGCAAGGCGGCGCCCTACTCCCCGCATCGCGAGCAGCCGGTGCCCGGCGACAACATCGGCCTGACGATGATCGATGGTGCGAGCGGCCGGCGGCTCTTCTATGCGCCGGGCCTGGGCGCGCGCGACGGCGACGTCGACGCGGCGATGCGCAGCGCCGATTGCGTGCTGGTCGACGGCACCTTCTGGACCGACGACGAGATGATCGCGCTCGGCTTCTCCAGGAAGACCGGGCGCAGCATCGGCCACCTGCCGCAGTCCGGTGCCGGCGGAATGATCGAGTGGCTGGACACCCTGCCGCGCACGACGCGCAAGGTGCTCATCCACGTCAACAACACCAACCCCATCCTGGACGAGGACTCGCCCGAGCGCGCCGAGCTGGCGCGGCACGGCATCGAGGTGGCCTGGGACGGCATGGAGATCGCGCTGTGAACGCGCATCACGGGAGCCCATCATCGCCCTGATCGACGTTTCGCTCGCGCCGCCGCGGGCCCCCGTGGACGCCCCGGCGTGGAGCCGCGCGGCGTTCGAGGCGCAGCTGCGCGAGCGCGGCAAGAGCTACCACATCCACCATCCGTTCAACGTCATGCTCAACACGGGCAAGGCGACGCCGGAGCAGATCCGCGGCTGGGTGGCGAACCGCTTCTACTACCAGATCGCGATCCCGGTGAAGGATGCGGCGGTGCTCTCCAACTGCCCGGACCGCGAGGTGCGGCGCGGCTGGGTGCAGCGCATCCTGGACCACGACGGCGCCGGCGAGGACCCCGGCGGCATCGAGGCGTGGATCCGCCTCGGCGTCGCGACGGGGCTCGCGCGCGAGGAGGTCACGGACCTGCGCCATGTGCTGCCCGCGATCCGCTTCGCAGTGGACGCCTACGTCAACTTCGCGCGCCGCGCGCCGTGGCAGGAGGCGGTGTGCTCGTCGCTCACCGAGCTGTTCGCCCCGGAGATCCACAAGCAGCGCCTGGCGGGCTGGCCGGAGCACTATCCCTGGATCGAAAGCGCCGGCCTGCAGTATTTCCGCAACCGCGTGAGCCAGGCGCGGCGCGACGTGGAGCAGGGGCTGGCCCTCACGCTGGACCACTTCGCCACGCGCGCGCAGCAGGAGCGGGCGCTGGACATCCTGCAGTTCAAGCTGGACATCCTGTGGGCGATGAACGATGCCCTGGCGCAGCACTACGGGGTGCGCACATGACTCCCCGCATCGCGCCCGGCTTCCGGCTGCAGTGGGAAGAGGTGCAGCAGGCCCACGTGCTGCTCTACCCGGAAGGGATGGTGAAGCTCAACCAGAGCGCGGGCGAGATCCTGAAGCGCTGCGACGGCACGCGCGACGTGCCCGCGATCGTCGCGGAACTGGAAGGCGCGTTCCACGCGCAGGGGCTCGCGCCGGAAGTGCAGGCCTTCCTCGACATCGCGCTGAAGCAGCGCTGGGTGGTGCCGTCGTGAACGTCGGGCCGCCCCTGTGGCTGCTGGCGGAGCTCACGTACCGCTGCCCGCTGCACTGCGCCTTCTGCTACAACCCGGTCGACTTCGCCGCGCACGACGACGAGCTGGACACCGAAGGCTGGCTGCGGGTGCTGCGCGAGGCGCGCGCGCTCGGCGCGGTGCAGTGCGGCTTCTCCGGCGGCGAACCGATGCTGCGCGAGGATCTCGAGGTGCTGGTGGCCGAGGCCCACCGCCTCGGCTACTACACCAACCTGCTCACCTCCGGCGTCGGCCTCACCGAGGCGCGGGCGCAGGCGCTCAAGGCCGCGGGCCTGGACCACGTGCAGCTGTCCTTCCAGGACTCGACCCGCGAGATGAACGACTTCCTCTCGCACACGCGCACCTTCGAATTGAAGAACCGCGTGGCCCGCACGATCAAGGACCAGGGCTGGCCGATGGTGATGAACGTGGTGCTGCACCGGCTCAACATGGACCACGTGGGCCGCATCATCGAGATGGCCGACGCGCTCGGCGCCGAATACCTGGAACTGGCCAACACGCAGTACTACTCCTGGGCGCTGGAGAACCGCGAGCACCTGCTGCCGACGCGGGCGCAACTGCAGGCCGCCGAGGCCATCGTCGATGGCTACCGCAAGCAGCTGGAGGACCGCATGCGCCTGTTCTTCGTGGCGCCCGACTACCACGAAGGCCGGCCGAAGAAGTGCGTCAACGGCTGGGGCAGCATGTTCCTCACGGTCACGCCGGACGGCACCGCCCTGCCGTGCCACACGGCACGCATGCTGCCGGGCCTGGAGTTTCCCAGCCTGCGGACCAGCAGCGTCGCCGAGGCCTGGTTCGCGTCGGAAGCCTTCAACCACTACCGCGGCACCGGCTGGATGAAGGAGCCTTGCGCAAGCTGCGAGCGCAAGGAGGAAGACCTGGGCGGCTGCCGCTGCCAGGCGTACATGCTCGCGCAGGATGCCGACGCGGCGGACCCCGTCTGTCCCAAGAGCCCGCGTCACGGCGTGGTGCTGGACGCGGTGCGCCGTGCCGAAGCGGGCGAGGTCGCGGCGCGGCCGCTGGTGTTTCGCGACCCCAAGGCATCGCGCGAATTCCTCGCGCGAGGCGACGCCCTCTCCCTGCCGGGCTGCGGACGCTGACCGGCCGCGCGCCCCCACGGCGCGCCGGGCGCGGTACAAAGCGGCATGGCCATTGCCCAACCCGCCCCCCCGATCGAACCGATGCTGGCCAAGATCGCCGACGTCCTGCCGGCCGAGCCCGGCTTCCTCTTCGAGCCCAAGTGGGACGGCTTCCGCGCCCTGGTCTTCCGCGGCGCGGAACAGACCTACCTGCAGAGCCGCGACCTGCGGCCGCTGAACCGCTACTTCCCCGAGCTGGAGAAAGCCCTGCACGACGCGCTGCCCAAGGGCTGCGTGCTGGACGGCGAGATCGTGGTCGCGACGCCGCGCGGGCTGGACTTCGACGCGCTGCAGATGCGCCTGCACCCCGCCGCCTCGCGCGTCGCGAGGCTGTCGAAGGAGACGCCCTCGAGCTTCGTGGCCTTCGACCTGCTGGCGGCCGGCGGCAAGTCGACGATGGAGCTGCCGCAGTCGGAGCGCCGCGCGCGCCTGGAGCGCCTGCTCGGAAAGGCCAGGCCGCCGCTGCACCTCACGCCGGTGACGCGCGACCGCGCCGAAGCGGAGCGCTGGCTGCAGGAGTTCGAAGGCGCGGGCCTCGATGGCGTGATCGCCAAGCTGGAGTCCGCGACCTACCAGCCCGGCAAGCGGGCGATGCTGAAGATCAAGCACGTGCGCAGCGCCGACTGCGTGGTGGCGGGCTTCCGCTGGTACAAGGACCGCGACGACGCGGTCGGCTCGCTGCTGCTCGGCCTGCACGACGACGCCGGCGTCCTGCAGCACGTGGGCGTCACGTCCTCGTTCACCATGGACATGCGCAAGCAGCTGGCGCAGGAGCTGGAGCCGCTGCGCAAGGATGCGCTGCAGGACCATCCCTGGCGCGAATGGGCGGGCGCGGTCACCGGCGACGCGCAGCGCATGCCGGGCGCGCAGAGCCGCTGGAGCGGCGGCAAGGACCTGAGCTGGGAGCCGCTGCGGCCGGAGCGCGTGTGCGAGGTCAAGTACGACCACCTGCAGGGCAACCGCTTCCGCCACGCGGCGGTGTTCCTGCGCTGGCGCCCGGACAAGCCGCCGGAGGATTGCCGCTACGACCAGCTGGAAGTGACGACGCCGTTCGAGCTGGCGAAGGTGTTCGGGGCTTGAGGTGCAGCGCTGGGGTGCGCGTGCGCGCAACCCAGCCTACGGGCCGCGCGCGTCCCGTTCCGCATGTACACGGCGTCGCGTCTCCGTAGGCTGGGTTGAGCGAAGCTCACCCCAGCGTTTCACGCCGCCGAAAACAATCGACGGCATGATCGTCCACGATCCCCACCGCCTGCATCCACGCATACACGATCACCGGCCCCACGAACTTGAACCCGCGCCGCTTCAGTTCCTTCGAGATCTCCTCGGACTTCGGCGTGCTCACGGGCACGTGCCGGCCGTCGCCGACGATCACCTTCCCGTCGGTGAACGACCAGCAGAAAGCGTCGAACGATTCCCCGGCGTCCCGCATCCCGCAGTAGATCCGCGCCGCCCCGATCGCAGCCTCGATCTTCGCCCGGGACCGGATGATCCCCGGGTCCTCCAGCAGCTTCGCGACCTGCTTCTCGCCGAAGCGCGCCACCTTGTCCGGGTCGAACCCCGCAAAGGCCTTGCGGAACGCCTCCCGCTTGTGCAGGATGGTCCGCCACGAAAGCCCCGCCTGGAAGCCTTCCAGCACCAGCATCTCCCAGAGCATCCGCGGGTCGTGCTGCGGCACGCCCCATTCCTCGTCGTGGTAGCGCGCCATGAGGGCGTCGTCGCCCTGGGCCCAGGTGCAGCGGTGGAGTTCCTTGCCAGCCATGGCCCGCAATGTACGGGCTTCGCGCTAAGGGTTCGCCGGGATGCGCCGGCCGCGCACCGCCGGGAAGATGCGCCGTCGCGTCCACCACGAGGAGAGCCCCGCATGCCCACCGACCATTCCTCCGGCGTCCCCGGCAACGACGTCCGCTGGAGCGGCGGCGAGACGCACTGGACCAGCCGCCTGGGCGGGGAGGTGGAGCTGTTCCTCTGGCACAAGCCGGCCGCGCCGGGCGTGCCGTTCCAGGGCACGATCCTGTTCGTGCACGGTTCGTCGATGGCCTCGCAGCCGACCTTCGACCTGGCGGTGCCCGGCCGCCCCGACTCCTCGGCGATGGACTGGTTCCGCGCCCGCGGCTTCGACACGTGGACCATGGACAACGAGGGCTACGGGCGGTCCAGCAAGCACCGGGCCATCAACTTCGGCATCGTCAACGGCGCGGAAGACCTCGCCGCCGGCAGCGCCTACATCCTGGAGCGGGCGCGCAGCGACAAGCTGATGGTCTACGGCATCTCCTCCGGCGCGCTGAAGGGGGCCCTCTTCGCGCAGCAGCATCCGGAACGCGTGGCGCGGCTCGCGCTCGACGCCTTCGTGTGGACCGGCGACGGCAGCCCCACGCTGGAGAAGCGGCGCCAGAAGATGGCGGAGTGGACGGCGGGCAACCGCAGGAAGATCGACCGCGACTTCGTCTACAGCATCTTCAACCGCGACCATCCCGGCACGGCGGAAGACCGGGTGATCGATGCCTTCGCGCAGGCCATCCTGACGCTGGACGACTCCATGCCGACCGGAACCTACGTCGACATGTGCTCGAAGCTGCCGCTGGTGGATCCGGAGAAGATCAACGTGCCGACGCTGATCCTGCGCGGGGAGTGGGACGGCATCGCCAGCGTGGAGGACCTGATCGCCTTCTTCATGAAGCTGCCGCACCAGGACAAGCAGTTCTCCGTGATGAAGGGCATCTCGCATGCCAGCTTCCAGCAGAAGAACTACCGCAACGTCTACCACCTGCTGCACGCGTTCCTCACGCAGCCGGCGCAGGTGTATCCCTGAAGCTCACTCCAGCTTGATGCCGGCTTCCTTGACCACCTTGCCCCAGCGCGCGAGTTCGTCGACCAGGTAGGCGGACATCTCCTCGGGGCTGGACGGCGTCGGCTCCACGCCGGCGTCGAACAAGGCCTTCTGCGTGTCGGGTGCGGCCATCAGCCGCGCGACCTCCGTGTTCAACTTCGCCACGATTTCCGGCGGCGTGCCGGCCGGCGCCAGCAGCGCGAGCCACACGGAGGCCGCGTAGCCCGAGACGCCGGCCTCCTGCATCGTGGGCACGTCGGGCAGCTGCGGCGCGCGCCTGGCCGTCGTGACGGCCAGCGCCTTGAGCCGGCCTTGCGGCACCTGCGCGAGCGCGTTCGGCACGCCGGCGAAGCTGCTTTCCACGGTGCCGGCGACGAGGTCCTGCGCAGCGCCCGAACTGCCCTTGTAAGGCACGTGCTTGAGCGGTGCGCCCGTCATGGCGGCGAACAGGCCGCCCATGAGGTGCTGGGCGCTGCCGTTCCCCGAGGACGCATAGTGGATCGTCTCCGGCGCCGCCTTCGCGAGCGCGATGAACTCCTGCACGTTCTTCGCCTGCACCTTCGGGTGCACGAGGAGCACGTAGGGCGAATCGACCAGCTTGCCGACCACGGTGAAGCTCTTGACGGGGTCGTACGGCAGGCTCTTGTAGATCCAGGGGCTGATCACGTGCGTGCTGGACACCATCAGCAGCGTGTAGCCGTCGGGCGGCGACTTCGCGACCAGGTCGCTGCCGATGGTGGAGCCGGCGCCGGGCTTGTTCTCGATCACGAACTGCTGGCCCAGGGACTGCGACAGCTTCTGCCCCAGGATGCGCGCCACCACGTCGGTGAAGCCACCGGGGGCGAAGGGCACGACCAGCTTCACGGGGCGCGTGGGGTACGCGTGCGGCTGGCCCTGCGCGGCCGCAGGAAGGGCCCCCGCGGCGAGCGCGAAGGCGAAGACCAGACCCGGGACAGAACTGCGCATGCGAGCCTCCCTGTGCGAGGACGGCCAGTGTTGCACCGGGTCCGGGCAGGTGCATCAGGGTGCGCCCGGATGGGGGATACACGGACGAGGGGTGGTTGTGCATCGCTGGGGTGCGCTGTCGCGCAACCCAGCCTACGGCGCTCGCAGTGTGCGAATTCCGTAGGCTGGGTTGCGCGCAGCACACCCCAGCAAGCCCCCCTACGTCGGCTTGTCCGACTTCGGCCGCAGCCGCGCCGGCACGTGCTCCAGGTTGATCCGCACGCGGTACCAGAGCGAGGACCTGCCGCGCATGCGGTCCACCAGCACGTCGGCCGGCTCCAGGTGCGCAGCCGCCCTGGGATGCTTCGCCTTCCACTCTTCCGCCGCCGCCACCGCCTCGGCTTCGCGCTCGCTGCGCGCCACCTCGATCAGCGGCTTCTTCACGCGGGGCGCGGTCGAAGGCGGGGCGCGCCGCGGCTCGCCGGCCGCCTTGCGGTAGTGCGGCGGCCAGGGCGCATCGCCCTCGCCCTGCGCGTCGGCCAGCGCGAGCAGCGGCTCGAGCGAGCAGCGCCAGTGATCGATGTCCGCATGCGGGTCGCCGATGCGGCGAAAGCGCTCCGGCATCGTATGCAGCGTGAAGTCGGCCGGGTTGCACGCGGCCAGCTCCTTCCACGTCACCGGCGCCGAGACGCGCGCGTCCGGCTTCGGCCGCACCGAGTACGCGGACGTGACGGTGCGGTCCTTCGCGTTCTGGTTGTAGTCGACGAAGACGCCGCGGCGCTCTTCCTTCCACCACTTGCTGCTCGCGAGGGTGGGCGCCCGCCGCTCCACCTCGCGGGCCAGCGCCAGGGCCGCGCGCCGTACCTCGTCGAAAGTCCAGCGCGGCTCGATGCGCACCAGCACGTGGATGCCGCGGGAGCCGGAGGTCTTGGGCCAGCCCTTGAGCCCCAGCTCCGTCAGCACCTCGTGCACGACGTCGGCCACCTGCACGATCTGCGGCCACTCGACGCCGGGCACCGGGTCCAGGTCCACGCGAAGCTCATCGGGATGGTCCAGGTCCTCGGCGCGCACGGGATGGGGATGCAGTTCCAGGCAGGCGAGGTTGGCCATCCACGCCAGGTCGGCCGGATGCCGCGGCACCACCTCTTCGGCGCTGCGGCCGGAGGGGAAGCGGATCTCCGCCACCTCCAGCCAGTCCGGCCGCTTGGTGGGGGCCCGCTTCTGGAAGAAGAACTCGTCGTCGACGCCGTTCGGATACCGCACCAGGATGCAGGGCCGGCCCCCCGCGCCGCGCAAGGCGCCTTCGGCAACAGCCAGGTAATAGTTCACGAGGTCGATCTTCCGCACGTTGGCGGAGGCGATGAGCAGCTTGTCCGGGTGGGTGATCACCACCTCCCGGCCGCCAATCTCCAGCGTGACCTCGTCCTTGCTCGTACCCATGCCAAACCGTACACCGCTGGCACGCGCAGACGGGTCAGACACTGCCGCCAAGCGCATCTCCTGCTGGCCGATCCAGGAGCGACGCATTCCTTGCAGCCTTGAACAGGACCGATCGGTTCTCGATCTCCTGTTCCGCGAAGTCCCTGAGGAGCTGCAGGTCCGTGCGTCGCGCCATTGCACAGATAAAGGCAACGAGCTCACGACGATCCCCGGGCCTCACGGCCGTACCTTCCCAAAGCTTCGGGGTATCCAGCAGCGCGAGGGTGCTTCGGATGTCCTCCGCGACGTAGACGACCCGCCGGGCAGCCACGTACGCGCGCATGAGGTCGTGACGGAACTCGAACGCGGCCGCGCGCCGCACGACGATGCGAGCCGCAGCCATGGGCTCCAACAATCCTGCGGGCAGTGCTGCGGACTCCGTAAACCGGCGGTCCCCGCTCAGGAACATGTCCCAAGCCACGTTCGCGAGCGCGCCGTCGACCACCTCAGGCACTGCGGCGCCCTGCAACCCCTCTTCGTATGCAGCGTCATAGAGCTGCAGGCGGGTCCGTGGAAGCCGCTTTCCCGACTGCACACATTGCGCGATGAGCTGGACGTCGTACCCGGAGCGAACACTCGCCACGAGTTGCTCGTTGAGCTGCGCGATCGTACGTTCGCCCGCCTCCTGTCCCAGCATGTTGACGAGCAAGGAAGAAATGAGTGCACGGTCGAAAACGGGGAGCATGAGACATCGGATGTCCCAAGCTCTTGGCAGGGACTGCGAAGTCGCCAGAAGCCTGACGGAGGATCCCACGACGTTGCAGTACCGCTGGAGTGCGGCATCGCGATCCACTTCGTTCATTCCATCGATGACGAGACACACATCGCCGGTGCGGAGAAGGCGATAGAAGAACGCCGCGTCCTGCACCTGCAACCCGACCGAGGAGAACTGATGGCGCGCCATCTCCGCCGCCCACGGCGCATCGGGCGTGTCCGGTGTGTCCGGGAAATCGCGTGCGCGGACCACGATGGGCATGAATCCGTACTCGCGTATGGCCTGCTCCCATGATCCGGTCGAGTAGAACGCTCGCTCGAACGCGGAGACCAGTTCGGACTTTCCTGTTCCGGCCTCGCCCTGGATCCAGAGAGGTCTCCCCTCGACCAGTTCCTTGTGAATCTCGTTCGACCAGCTGACTGGATTTCGGCGCTCCAGCAACTGCACTGGAACGTAGGCGCCTTGTGCGTCTGCGTTGCCACGCGCCATGATCAGAGCTCGCCTCCGATCGAAATAGGCGGCCAGCAGCCATAGCCTGAGCGGGCGAACATGGAAGATGACTGGCCTGTACCAGACTTTCAGCGCCTCCCAGTTCGGAGCGGTGAGGAACTCGAAGCACCAGCGGTTTCTTCTCGCGCCCCAGAGGAGAGCGGCGCTAGCCAAGGCACCGAGGAACGCGGTCGATAGCGCACCAGCGGCCACGAGATCCTGCGCTGCTTGCTGCCAAGTTCTCTCGAGCGTGAACACGGGTGTCCGGAAACCTCTGCCGAACCTCGGCTCGGCCGGGTCCTGGAGCGAGACTTCCACCAGGTAGTCACCGCTCTCTCCCAGCTTCTCCCCGTTCACGATGGCGGATGCCTGACCCGGATTAGCCCCCTCGGGCCGCAGGATCGACGCTGCGCCCACCTCGACACCGTCGCGATACAGCTTCGCTACCGTCCGGAATGCACCCTCGACGCCGAGGCACGGGTGCCGGTCTGCGATCGTGCGCCACGCGACCTGTAGGTCGGAGCCCCTCGTGTGCCGCACCCGAGGAGGCATGGTGAAGGTCAGGTCGCCATCGTTCAACGGCGCGTCGATGTACTTGAACAATCCGGCGTCGTACAGGACGTGGGCCGAATCCAAGGGACTCTTGAGTGGGAAGATTCCGCTGACACGGGTGCCTCGCACTCCGGCCACCGGCGCAAGCTGCCCGTTCTCTAGCGTCCGGTACAGATTCCCCTCTTTCGTTCCGATCAGGATCCGCTTGCCGATTCTGCTCGCCGCGCTGAGCGATCCCTCAAGGTTTCCGATGATGCGGTACGTTCCGGCTCCATCAAGCAGGCCCACGCCCACCTTGGACTCCAGCAGAATGTCGCGTCCCAACACATGGGCATTCATCACATCGCCGGCTTCGGCAGGCAATCGTGTGGCACTTCCCTCGTGGATGACATACGTGCCGGATTCCCCATGCGCCAGAACGCCGCCCGGGATGGCAGACACGCTCTTTAAGGCTCCCTCGACGCCCTCGACCTTTATCACCTTGCCCGCCTGCGAAATGGAATAGAGCAAGTTGCCGGCGTTGACATAGGCGTCCGACCCGGCCCTGTGCAGTCGGGCATTCGCCGGAAGTTCCACGGAAAGTACTTGCTCCATCGTCGTACCGGGCACCCGCCGGAACACACCCTGTTGCGAGGCCAGAAGGAGCGCTCCGGGAAAGGTTTCGACAGCGTGGATCTTCCCGAGGGCCGGCCCACCGACGGCACCCAGCTGAAACATGCCAGTACGGACGGCCAGCCCGGAGGCGCCCCGAATCAGAAGTTCATCTCCATTCTTGATGAACGCTTCGAACCCGCCGATGTCGCCGAGCGGAAAAGGCTTGATTTCGCCAGCGGGTGACACGGCAAATACGCCGTTCTCCGAGCTCAAGAGCACCCCGAAGCGGTCGACCGCCGCATCCAGAACCCGCCCGACGACGGGCAAGGTACTGGCCAACCGCAACCCGTTGGGGAGGATGATGTAGGAGCCCAGATCGTCAGTTTGGCGGATCAGGTCTCCCGAACTGCTCATGGAACCCGATCGCCCGATCGAGCCAGGCAGTTTGCTCACCTTGCCAGACTCTGCCACCCAGTAGCTGGCGGTACCGGGGAGATCGCGTATCAGCATCCCGGCAGAAGTTGCAAATGAACCGAATGCGCTAACGCGGGCCACATCGGGCGGAAGCGTGACCCGGTTCAGACCTGCATCCGGACTGATGCGATACAGCTGACCGTCCACCACAACCCACACTCCGCGGGTCGATCGGCCGCCCTGGACAATCTCTGGAGTCGACAGGCTGGAGACGAGCAAGGACGACCGGCCCTCTTCATCCAGGCGGTACAGCCCGTTGCTCGCTGTGAAGACGAGTTGCTTGCCCAGCCAGAAGGAATCCTTCACCTTGTCGAAGTTACCCTCCCGCTTTGCGATGTCGCCCGTCTCAGACACGCTGAAGAGGCCGTTCTGCTCCAGCAGAATGGTGGGAGGGCCCTGACCGGCAGGAAAACGGGCGACCAGCCGGCTCGAGGCAGCCGTCGGGACGACGCATGCAATGGCGGCAGCGTCGCCGGGGACGATGAGCGCGGTGATGGCGAGAAGCACGAACGTCCGACGATATGTCTGCTCGGGCGTCGTCAGGGGCGGCACGCAGCGAGACGCCTTCATGTCTAGCTCCTCTTTGCGCGCCCAGCATGTCACAAGTGGCTTGCGCCGATCTCCACCTCTTGGGGGAGGCAAGACAGGCACAATAGAGGGATCTGTGCGGCCGTGCGTCCAAGCCCGGCCGTTTGCAATTCCGGAGCCCCCCTTGTCCGCCTCGCCCTTTGGCGCCGAAGTCCGGCGCCGCCGCACCTTCGCCATCATCTCCCACCCCGACGCGGGCAAGACCACGCTGACGGAAAAGCTGCTGCTGTTCTCCGGCGCGATCCAGATCGCGGGCGCGGTGAAGGGCCGCAAGGCTTCGCGCCACGCCACCTCGGACTGGATGGAGATCGAGAAGCAGCGCGGCATCTCGGTGGCCTCGTCCGTCATGCAGATGCTGTACCGCGACCACGTCGTCAACCTGCTCGACACGCCCGGCCACAAGGACTTCTCCGAAGACACCTACCGCGTGTTGACGGCCGTGGACGCGGCGCTGATGGTGATCGACGCCGCGAACGGCGTGGAAGCGCAGACGAAGCGCCTGATCGAGGTCTGCCGCCAGCGCGACACGCCCATCATCACCTTCGTCAACAAGATGGACCGCGAGGTGCGCGACCCGCTCGACATCCTCGACGAGGTCGAGCGCGAGCTGGGGATGCCGTGCGTTCCCATGACCTGGCCGGTCGGCAAGGGCAAGCTGTTCGGAGGCATCATGAACCTGCGCACGCAGGCGATGACGGTGTTCGAGTCCGGCAGCGAGCGCCGCCCGCAGGACTTCGACACGATCCCGCTGTCCGACGCCGCCACGCTGCAGCAGCGCTTCGGCCCCGAGTACGACGCCGCGGCCGAGAGCATGGAGCTCGCCACCGGCGCCTCGCCGGAATGGGACCACCCCGCTTTCCTCGCGGCGAAGCAGACACCCGTCTTCTTCGGTTCCGCCGTCAACAACTTCGGCGTCATGGAAGTGCTGGACGCGCTGGTGGACCTCGCCCCCCCGCCGCAGCCGCGCAAGAGCAACGCGACGGTGAACCGCCAGGTGGTGGAGCGCACGGTGCAGCCGGACGACACCGCCTTCTCCGGCGTGGTGTTCAAGGTGCAGGCCAACATGGACCCGTCGCACCGGGACCGCATCGCCTTCGTGCGCATGGCGTCCGGCAAGTTCACGCCCGGCATGAAGCTGAAGGTGCAGCGCACGGGCAAGGAACTGCGGCCCACCTCGGTCGTGACCTTCATGTCGCAGCGGCGCGAAGCGGTCGACGAGGCGTACGCGGGGGACATCATCGGCTTCACCACGCACGGCGGCGTGCAGCTGGGCGACACCATCACCGACGGCTCGGTGAGCCTGCAGTACACCGGCCTGCCTTTCTTCGCGCCGGAACTGTTCCAGGTCGTCGTGCTGAAGAACCCCCTGCGCACCAAGCAGCTGCAGCAGGGGCTGGAGCAGCTCGGAGAGGAAGGCGCGATCCAGGTGTTCCGGCCGGAGGTCGGCGGCCCCATGCTGCTGGGTGCCGTCGGCCAGCTGCAGTTCGAGGTGGTGCAGCACCGGCTGAAGACCGAGTACGACTGCGACGTGCGGCTGGAAAGCTGCCCGTACACGGGCGCCCGGTGGATCACGGCGGACACGCCGGCCGAGCTCAAGGCCTTCACCGACGCCTATCCCCAGCGCCTCGCGCTCGACGCGGCGAACGCGCTCGCCTTCCTGTGCACCTCGCCGTACGACGTGCGCCTGGCGCAGGAACGTTTCCCGAAGATCCATTTCCACCTGTTACGCGAACACGCGGGCCTGGCGCTGCAAAGCGCCTCGTGAGGCGTCCCTCCCCGCGCGCGGCGTGGCGATAATGCGCCGTCGACGGGAGAAGCACACCATGAAGAAGCACGCCCTGTTCCGTTCCCTGGCCGCCTGCGCGACGGCCGCCTGGCTGCTGGCCGGCTGCGGCGGCGGGGGAGGCGACGGCGGCGGGTCCTCCACCCTGGGGCCGCCGCCTTCGGCGCGCTTCGGTGCCTCCACCCAGTTCGAGGGCATCTGCGACCTGCCGACGCAGAAGCGCTTCGTGCGCTCGTACCTCGACGAGGTCTACCTCTGGTACAACGAAGTGCCGGAGGTGAACGCCGCCGCGTACAGCAACATCCCGGATTACTTCAACGCGCTGCTGGTGCGCACGCCGGACGCCAACGGCCAGCCCAAGGACCGCTTCAGCGCCGTGCTGCCGGCCTCGCAGGCCAGCGACGTGCTGGCGCAGGCCGCCCTGCAGTTCGATGCCACGCAGCTGCTTTCGGCGGGCACCGGCACCTTCGTGCCGCTGGTGTTCACCGACAGCACCGGCAGCGGGCGCCGCTTCGGCTACATCCAGTTCACCGACCACGACGTCGGCGCGCAGGACCAGCTGATCGCCGCCTTCCAGCAGGTGCGCGACGCGGGCGCGCAGGACCTCGTGCTGGACCTGCGCCGCAACTCCGGCGGCTTCCTCTACATCGCGCTGACGGCCGCTTCCATGGTCACGGGCCCCGGCAGCAGCGGGCAGGTGTTCGAGCGCCTGCGCTACAACGACAAGCGCACGGCGGAAAGCAACGCGAGCACGCTGTTCTTCTCCAGCACCGTGCAGTTCGCGGAGACCCAGCACCCGGTCGGCAGCCCGCTGCCGCAGCTCGGGTTGCCGCGCGTGTTCGTGCTCACCACGGGGCAGACCTGCTCGGCGAGCGAGTCGATCATCAACGCGCTGCAGGGCATCGGCGTGCAGGTGGTCCGCATCGGCACCACGACCTGCGGCAAGCCTTACGGCTTCCGCCAGAAGAACAACTGCGGCTGGGCGTTCTTCCCCATCGAGTTCCAGGGCACCAACGCGAAGGGCTTCGGCGACTACACCACCGGCTTCCGGCCGACGTGCGAGGTGCAGGACAACGCCACGGCAGGCGCCGGCAGCGCGTCCGACCCGCTGCTCACCGCGGCGAAGTTCTACATCGACAACGGCCAATGCCCCGCCGGCACGGCCACGGGCGGCCTGCAGAGCGCCGCCACGCCGATCACGACGCAGGAAAGTCCGCGACGTCCCGCCTGGGCGGGTCGCCTGCTGCGGCCGGACCAGCGTTGAGCCCGCGCCCCATGCAGCCGCTGGCCACCTGGCCGGCGCAGGACCGCGCCGGGATCGCCGGCGTGCTGACCGACATCGACGACACGCTCACGACGGAAGGCGCCGTGACGCCCGACGTGCTGCAGGCGCTCGCAGCGCTTGCGGATGCGGGGCTGCACGTCATCCCCATCACCGGCCGTCCCGTGGGCTGGAGCGAACCCTTCGCTCTGGCGTGGCCGGTGGATGCGATCGTGGCCGAGAACGGGTCCGTCGCTCTCACGCGCGAAGGCGGCAAGCTGCGCAAGCTGTACATCCAGGACGCGGCGGAGCGCGCCACGAACTACGCGCGCATGCAGGAGGTCGCCCGCCGCATCGTGCGCGAGGTGCCCGGCGCCACCCTCTCGCGCGACAGCGACGGCCGCGAGACCGACATCGCCATCGACCACAGCGAGTTCACGCACCTGCCCCAGGACGCGATCGACCAGGTCGTCGCGATCATGCGCAGCGAAGGCATGAACGCGACGGTGAGCTCCATCCACGTCAACGGCTGGTACGGCGGCCACCACAAACTGGCCGGCGCGCGCTGGGTCGTGCGCGAGCTGCTCGGGCGCGACCTCGATGCGGAGCTGCAGCGCTGGGTGTACGTGGGAGATTCGACGAACGACGTGCTGATGTTCGAACACTTCCCGCACAGCGTGGGCGTCGCGAACATCCGGCGGTTCGAGGCGCAGCTGGCGCACAAGCCGCGGTACGTGACGCCGTCGGAGCGGGGAGCGGGGTTCGCGGAGGTGGCGCGGGCGATTCTCGCGGCCCGTCATTCCCGGCTCGGTTCGTAGGCTGGGTTTCGCGCCAGCGAACCCCAGCGATCGCGCGGGGTTGCTGGGGTGCGCATACGCGCAACCCAGCCTACGGGCGGCGAGCGGGCCCCGGTTTCAGGCCACGATCGGCGTCAACGGCCTTTCCTTCACCCCCGTCCTCCTCGCCAGCCGCTCCCAGCACGCGCGCACGAACGCATTCATGATGCGTCCGTAGGCCGGGTGCCAGCGCCAGCCCCATTCCGGGTGGAACTGGAAGCCCCAGCAGAAGGAAGCCTCGTCGTGCCAGCGGAAGGCTTCCACGAGGCCGTCGTCGGCGTGCGCTTCGGCGACGAGGCCATCGCCGAGGCGGTTCACGCCCTGCGAATGCAGCGAGCTCGCGGGAAATCGGTGCATCCCCGTGATGCGCTCCAGCGCGCCGCCGGTCGTGCAGGTCACGAAGTGGCGCTCCACGTACTGCTCGTCCAGCGTTTCGTCCGGGTCCTCCCAGTGCTTCACCACGCCCGGCATGTCGCGCAGCCACTGGTGCAGGCTGCCGCCCATCGCGACGTTGATGTCGTGGCAGCCGTGGCAGAAGCCGAGGACCGGCACCTGGCGCGCGACAGCGAGGCGGATGAGCGGATGGGCGAGGTCATCGCGCTCGTGGTCGATCTCGAATTCCTCGCGCGCGGGCTCCTCGCCGAACAGGCGCGGATTCACGTTGGTGTCGGAGCCGCCCAGCAGGATGCCGTCCACGGAGGCAAGCATGGCTTCGACCCGCTCCGGCGGCACGCGCGGAAGGCAGACCGGCTGCAGGCCCATGTTCAGCAGCGTGCGCTGCCCCGCCTCGTCGACCACGGTGTACAGCTGCGTGTGCCCGGACGGGTTGGTGAGCTCGCGGTGGCTCGCCACCACCCAGACCAGCGGCACCGCGTGGGTCTCCGGCATCAATCCTCCTTCCGTTCGCGGTAGTCGCGGCAGGCCTGCGCAAAGGCTTCCAGCGTGCGCTGGTAGAACGGATGCTGGTCGTGGCGCCACTCGGGATGCCACTGCACGGCGTACGCGAAAGCACCGGCGCCCTGCACGCGCACGCCTTCCACCAAGCCGTCCGGCGCGCGCGCTTCGGCAACGAGGCCTTCGCCCAGCCGCTTGATGCCCTGGCCATGCAGCGAGTTCACGCGCGCGCGGGTGCCGCCGGCCCATTCGGCAAAGGCGCTGCCGGGTTCCAGCAGCACGTCGTGGCGCTCGGCGAACTGCACCGCGAGGTCCTCGTCCTCGGGTTCGCGGTGGTCCAGCATGCCCTCTTCGCCGTGCACCGACTGGTACAGGCTGCCGCCCAGGGCCACATTGATCTCCTGCAGCCCGCGGCAGACGCCGAACAGCGGCACCTCCTTGGCGAGCGCTTCGCGCACGAGGTGCATGGTGAGCTGGTCGCGGCGCGGGTCCAGCAGGTCGGTGCTCAGGGCGGTGGCGCCGAAGTGCGTCGCCTCCACGTTCGAGGGCGAGCCGGTGAGCAGCACGCCGTCGACGAGGGGCAGCAGGCAGGGGATGTCCTCCGCCTGCGCCATCGGGTACAGCACCGGCTGCAGCCCGAGCTGGGTGACGGCCAGCGCGTAGCGGTCCGCGAGCACGCTGTAGCCGCCGGGGTCATCCAGGTCCAGGTTGCGGTGGCAGGCTGGCAGCCACACCAGGGGCTTGTGGAATTTCTTGGGCATGGGCGTGGCCTCGCTGCCCATGGTGCCGCGCCGCGCGCGGCCGTGCTGGCCGCGGCGGCGCTTGCGCGCGTCGGACGGCGACTACGCTCAGTTCGGCTTGGCCAGCCCGAGCTTCTCGATCAGCGCCTTTTCGCGCGCGAAGGTTTCCTGCGCGAAGCGCGTGTACTGCGCGGAGTCCATGTAGATCGGCACCATGTCGTAGCCGGCCAGCGCGCGCTGGTAGCTCGGCTCCTCCATCGCCTGCTTGAAGGCGTCGTGCAGCTTCTTCACGACCTCGGGCGGCGTGCCACGCGGCGCGCCGATGCCGAAAGGCGAGTTCTGCACGACGTCGAGGCCCAGCTCCTTGAGCGTGGGCACGTCCGGGAACTTCTCCAGGCGCTTCTCGCCCCAGGTGTTCAGCACGCGCACCTTGCCGGCCTGCACCAGCGGCGCGAAGCCCGTGGAGTCGGCCATGGCCATGATGTGGCCGCCGCCGATGGCCGTCGCCAGGTCCGCGCTGCCCTTGTACGGGATGTGGTTCAGCTGGATGCCGAGCTTCTGGGCGATCAGCTCGGTGGTGAGGTGCGGGCTGGTCAGCGTGCCGGTGGAGCCGTAGCTCAGCTTGCCGGGGTTCGCCTTCGCGTACGCGACGAAGTCGTTCCAGTTCTTGAACGGGCTGTCCGCGGGCACCGCGATGCCGAAGGCATAGCCGGTGACGTTGATGACGTAGCTGATGTCCTTGACCGGATCCCAGTTGATCTTGGTCGTGTACGGCAGCCGGAACACGCCCAGCGGGATCTGCGCGAGCGTGTAGCCGTCAGGGGCAGAAGTCTGCAGCAGTTGCGCGGGCAGCGAGCCGGCGGCGCCCGGCTTGTTCTCGACCACCACCGGCTGGCCCAGGATCTTGCCGGCGTTGTCGGCGAGCTGCCGCATGGTGATGTCGGTGGGCCCGCCCGCCGGGAAGGCGATCACGAGCTTGATCGGCTTGGCGGGAAAGGACTGGGCTTGGACACCCAGGCTCGCGACCGCGAGGGTGGCGGCGGCGAGCTGGACGAGGTGGCGACGGCGCATCGGGACTCCTGGAGGGTTAGCGTCGAAAAACCCGTCCATTCCACCGCAGGCGCGTGCCGGCGCGCATCGGGAGTGTCCCGCGCCGCCGGTCGCCATGGTGACTCAGCGCGCGCGCTGGGCGAAACCTTCCAGGACGTTCACCGCGTTCACCCCGACTTCCGCCACGGCATACCCGCCTTCGAACACGAACAGGGTCGGCAGGCCCGCAGCCGCCAGGTCCTCGCCGATGCGCAGGTAGTCGTCGCCCGCCAGCGTGAAGCCCGCGATGGGATCGCCCGCGAAGGTGTCGAGGCCGAGTGACACGACCAGCGCTTCGGCCCGCCACGCGGCGATGGCCTGCAATGCGTCGGCCATCGCCTGGCGCCAGCGATCGAACCCGGTCCCGCGCGGCAGCGGCAGGTTGAGGTTGCACCCGAGTCCCGCGCCCGCGCCGCGCTCGTCCGCGTAGCCGAGGTAGTAAGGGTATTCCGTGTGCGGGTCGCCGTGCACGCTGGCGAAGAAGACGTCGGCACGCTCGTAGAAGATCGCCTGCGTGCCGTTGCCGTGGTGGTAGTCGATGTCCAGGACGGCCACGCGTTGCAGGCCGCCGTCGCGCAGGACTTGCGCGGCAATGGCCCCGTTGTTCAGGAAGCAGTAGCCGCCGAAGAAGTCGTGGCCCGCATGGTGCCCCGGCGGCCGGGTCAGGACGAAGGCGCAGCGCTCGCCTTGCAGCAGCGACCGCGCCCCGGCCACCGCGCAGGACGCGCCCTGGCGCGCCGCCTCCCAGGTGCCCGCGGTGATCGGCGACCCGGCGTCGTACGAGAACAGGCCCATGCGCGCCGGAAAGCTGGCCGGCAGCACGTCGCTGCGGAAGGTGCGGATCGGCCAGTAGGAAGGCAGGGCATCCCGCTCCGCGTTCGACGGGTCCAGCGCCACCCACTCCTGCCAGGCGGTCGACAGGAACTGCAGGTAGCGCGGCGCGTGGATGCGCTCGAACACCTCCAGGGGCGCGTCGGGCGCGCCCTGCACCGGACCGAGCCCGCGCGAGCGGACCTCCTGCAGCACGTAGTCCGCGCGGGCGGGCACCTCGAAGCAGGGCACCAGCTGCCCGCGGAACATCTCGTGGCGGCCGTGGTGCAGGGCGTGTCTATCGTTATGGAAAACGAGCATGCCCCATTGTGGCGCCAAGGCTACGCGGCGGCTTCCTGCCGTGTTGACGTTCCCGGCTCCGCCTGCGGACACTGGAGCAACCCTCTCCGGGGTGCCAGAACAAGCCCACCAACCATCCAAGGGAACGCAATGAAACGACTCGCCATCGCGGCCGCGGCCGCCCTCGCCATGCTGGGCACCGCCCACGCCCAGCAGTTCTCGATGTCCAATGCCTACGGTGAACTCGGGTACACCTTCCTGCACATCGATGGCGGCGACTTCTCGGTGCGCCCGCAGGCCATCCGCGGCATCCTCGGCTACGACTTCCATCCTTACCTCGGCGCCGAGCTGATGCTGATGGGCGGCGTCAACGACGACGACACCAACGTCGCGGTGTTCGGCGTGCCGACGAACGTGAACGTGAAGCTGGAACACTCCTGGGGCATCTACGCGAAGCCGAAGTACACCTGGAACAACCAGGTCGAACTGTTCGCGCGCCTCGGCTGGGCGAAGAGCAAGGTGAAGGCGTCCGTCTCCGCGCTCGGCCTGAGCAGCAGCGGCAGCGACAGCGACGACGACTTCTCCTGGGGCCTGGGCGCCAACTACATGTTCAACCCGCGCATGGGCGTGGGGCTGGACTACACCGTCTACTACGACAAGGGCGACACCAAGGTCGACGGCTGGTCCGTGAACTTCCGCTATCGCTTCTGAGGACGCCTCCCTGCCCTGCACAGGCCCGCCGCGCGCGGGCCTTCCTGTTTCCGTTCGTGCGGTGTTGCGCGGCCGACGCGCTTGCCCTTTCGTCCAATAGCCCCAGCGAGCGCGGCAGTCCGACACTGGTCCCGGCTCCCCTCCGAGCCCTTCCCCGAACGACCACAGGATTCCTGAAATGAAACGCTTGACTCTCGCGGCAGCTGCCGCACTCGTGGCGATGGGCAGCGCCCACGCCCAGATGATGATGCCGTCCGCCTCGCAGGTGTACGGCGAGCTCGGCTACACCTGGCTCAAGATCGACGCCGCGGGGACCAGCGGGCGCCCCTCCGCCATCCGCGGCATCCTCGGATGGGAGTTCCACCCCATGTTCGCGGGCGAATTCATGCTGGCCGGCGGCGTGAACGACGACAACAAGGGCGTGTCCGTCAACGGCGTGCCCACCAACGTCGAATTCGAGTTGAAGAACATGTACGGCCTCTTCCTGAAGCCGCGCTACCTGGTGCAGCAGGCGGAGCTGTTCGCGCGCCTCGGCTACGCGCACACGAAGGTGCGCGCGGCCTCGACGAACAACAACCTCATCCAGGGCCAGGACCAGAGCGACAACGACTTCGCCTGGGGCATCGGCGCCAACTACCGCTTCAACCCGCGCATGTACGTGGGGCTGGACTGGATGCGGTATTCGAACCAGAGCGGGCACAAGGTGGATGGGCTGACGCTGGGGTTCGGGTACCACTGGTAGGCGCCAACGCTGGGGTTCGCTGACGCGAAACCCAGCCTACCCATCCACGCGCGTACGCTGGGTTGCGCGAACGCGCACCGTAGGCTGGGTTGCGCGAACGCGCACCGTAGGCTGGGTTGCGCGAACGCGCACCCCAGCGAATCCGCGCGTCACCGCGCCAGCACCGGCGCCAGCACCTTCCCCGTATGCGTGCCCAGCCGCACCACCTCTTCCGGCGGTGCGGCCGCCACCACCTTGCCGCCGGCGGAGCCGCCGTCCGGCCCGAGGTCGATGATCCAGTCCGCTTCGGCGATCACGTCGAGGTCGTGCTCGATCACGACCACGCTGTGGCCGCCGTCCACCAGGCGGTGCAGCACGCGGATCAGCTTCTCCACGTCCGCCATGTGCAGGCCCACCGTGGGCTCGTCCAGCACGTACAGCGTGTGCGGCGCCTTCTGCCCGCGGCGCGTGACGTCGTCGCGCACCTTCGACAGCTCCGTCACCAGCTTGATCCGCTGCGCCTCGCCGCCCGACAGCGTCGGTGACGGCTGCCCCAGCGTGAGGTAGCCCAGGCCCACGTCGCGCAGCAACTGCAGCGGATGGCTGATGTTCGGCATGGCGGCGAAGAACTCCACCGCCTCGTCCACTTCCATCTGCAGCACCTCGCCGATGTTCTTGCCGCGCCAGGTGACGGCCAGCGTCTCCGGGTTGAAGCGCGCGCCGTGGCAGGCCTCGCAAGGCACCTTCACGTCCGGCAGGAAGCTCATGGCGATGGTGCGCACGCCCTGGCCTTCGCACAGCGGGCAACGGCCTTCGCCGGTGTTGAAGGAGAAGCGGCCCGGCCCGTAGCCGCGCGCCCGCGCCTCCAGCGTGTCCGCGAACAGCTTGCGGATGGTGTCCCAGAAGCCGATGTAGGTCGCCGGGCAGGAGCGCGGCGTCTTGCCGATCGGGGTCTGGTCCACCTCCAGCACGCGGTCGATGGACTGGTAGCCGTCCAGCGACTTCGCGCCCGCCCACTTCGGGCGCTTGCCGGCGGCGTCGGCATCGCGCCCCGCCTTGGTCGAGCGCTGCTGCACGACCGACTGCACGTTCTGCAGCAGGACGTCGCGCGCCAGCGTGGACTTGCCCGATCCCGACACGCCGGTGACGACGACGAGGCGCTTGAGCGGCACGTCGATGTCCACGTCGTCCAGGTTGTGCAGGTCCGCGCCCTTCAGGCGCAGGAAGCCCGTCGGCCCGGTCTCGGGCTGCGGCAGCGCGCTGGCGATCTGCGCCAGCAGCGAGCGCGGCTTCTTGCCCTTCACGACGGCCGCGGGTGTTTCCGCGACGGGGATGCCGATCGGCTCGCGGTCATGCATCGCGTCGACGAGGCGCCGCGGGCGCAGCGGATGCTTCATCGCGTGCAGCAGGTAGCGCCCGGTGAGCGAATCCTCCACCTGCGTCACTTCCTCCGCCGTGCCTTGCGCGATGACGCGGCCACCGCGCTTGCCGGCGCTGGGACCGATGTCGATGATGTGGTCGGCACGCCGGATGGTGTCCTCGTCGTGCTCCACGACCACCAGCGTGTTGCCCTTGTCGCCCAGCTTGTGCAGCGCGTCCAGCAGGATCTGGTTGTCGCGCGCGTGCAGGCCGATCGTGGGCTCGTCCAGCACGTAGCAGACGCCTTGCAGGTTGGAGCCGAGCTGCGCCGCCAGCCGGATGCGCTGCGCCTCGCCGCCCGAGAGCGTGGGCGCGCCGCGGTCGAGCGTGAGGTAGCCCAGGCCCACCTCCTCCAGGAATTCCAGGCGCGAGCGGATCTCGGGGATCAGGTCGCGGGCGATGCCCTGCTCGCGCACGCTCAGCGCGTCGCGCGTGGAGAGGCCTTCGATCCACTGGCGCACCTCGCGCACGGAGAGCGCCGCGATGTCGGAGATCGGCGTCTTGTCGAACAGCACCGCGCGGGCCTGCGCGTTGAGGCGCGTGCCGTGGCAGGTGGGGCAGGCTTCGTCCGAGACGTCTTCCACCTCCACTTCCGCGAAGGTCTGCTCGCGGCCCTTGTCCTCGCCGCCGGCGACGATGGTGTCGTCGAAGGCCTTGCGCTGCTCGCGCGTGAGCTTCACGCCGGTGCCGACGCAGTCGGGGCACCAGCCGTGCTTGCTGTTGTACGAGAACAGGCGCGGGTCCAGCTCGGGGTAGCTGGTGGCGCACACCGGGCAGGCGCGCAGCGTGGAGAAGACCTCCAGCTTGCCGATGCCGGCGTGCGTGGCCACGCCCTTGCTGAAGGCCGTGCGCAGCTCGTCGAGCGGCGCGAGCACGTGCACCACGCCCTTGCCATGTTCCAGGGCGAGCTTGAGCTTCTCGCGCAGCAGCGCCTCGTTGGCGGGCGACACGTCGAGGTCGCACACCGGCAGCTCGATCGTGTGTTCCTTGAAGCGGTCGATGCGCGGGAAGCCCGTGGTGGGCAGGAAGTTGCCGTCCACGCGCAGGTGGGTGTAGCCGCGCGGCCGCGCCCAGTCGGCGAGCTCCGTGTACACGCCCTTGCGGTTCACCACCAGCGGCGCGAGGATGCCGATGTGCTGGCCCCGGTAGCGCTTCATGAGCTGCGCCACGATGGAGTCGGGGTTCTGCGGCCGCACTTCCGCGCCCTCGTTCACGCAATGCTGGATGCCCAGCTTCACGTACAGCAGGCGCAGGAAGTGCCACACCTCCGTCGTCGTGCCGACCGTGGACTTGCGCCCGCCGCGCGACAGCCGCTGCTCGATTGCCACCGTCGGCGGAATGCCGTACACCGCGTCCACCTCCGGCCTCCCCGCGGGCTGCACGATGGAACGCGCATACGCGTTGAGCGACTCGAGGTAGCGGCGCTGCCCTTCGTTGAACAGGATGTCGAAGGCCAGCGTCGACTTGCCGGAACCCGACACGCCGGTGATCACGCTGAACTTGCCGTGCGGGATGTCGACGCTGAGCGACTTGAGGTTGTGCTCCTTGGCGTTGACGATCTGGATGGCGTTCGGCCTCGGCGTGGGGGCAGCTTCCAGTTTCGGCCGCGGCTCCGCCGCCACCGAGCCCAGCGTCGCGTCGTACTCGCGCAGCGCCAGTGCGGTGTGCGAAGTCGGATGCAGCTTCACTTCTTCCGGCGGCCCTTCGGCGACCAGCAGGCCGCCGCCGTCGCCGCCTTCGGGGCCCAGGTCGATCAGCCAGTCGGCCGCGCGGATCACGTCGAGGTTGTGCTCGATCACGACGAGCGAGTTGCCGGCTTCGAGCAGCTTGCGCAGCGCGCGCATCAGCTTGGCGATGTCGTCGAAGTGCAGGCCCGTCGTGGGTTCGTCGAAGAGGAACAGCGTGCCCTTCTTCGCCACGCCCTGGCGGCTCTGCGTGCTGGTACGCGCTGCTTCCGCGAGGAAGCCCGCGAGCTTCAGGCGCTGCGACTCGCCGCCGGACAGCGTCGGCACCGGCTGCCCCAGCTTCACGTACTCCAGGCCGACGTCGACGATCGGCTGCAGCGCGCGGATCACGTCGCGGTCGTTCGCGAACAGCGTCGCGGCTTCGCTGACGGTGAGCTCCAGCACGTCGGCCACGTTCAGCACGCGCGGCGCCACGGAGCCGATCGCCTGCCGCTCGATCGTCACTTCCAGGATCTCCGGGCGGTAGCGCTTGCCGTCGCAGTCGGGGCAGCGCAGGTACACGTCGGAGAGGAACTGCATCTCCACGTGCTCGTAGCCCGAGCCGCCGCAAGTGGGGCAGCGCCCGTCGCCGGAGTTGAAGGAGAACTTGGCCGCGGTGTAGCCGCGCTGCTTCGACAAGGGCGACGTCGCGAAGATCTCGCGGATCGCGTCCCAGGCCCCGACATAGCTCACGGGGTTGGACCGCGCCGTCTTTCCGATCGGCGACTGGTCGACGAACACCACGTCGCCGAGGTGGTCGGCGCCCAGCAGGCGGTCATGCTCGCCGGGCGTTTCCGTCGCACGCCCGAAGTGGCGCAGCAAGGCCGGCGCCAGGATGTCCTGCACCAGCGAAGACTTGCCCGAGCCCGACACGCCGGTGACCACCACCATGCGCTGCAGCGGGAACTCCACCGACAGGTCCTGCAGGTTGTGCTCGCGCGCGCCTTCCAGCACCAGGCGCGGCGTCGACTCCGTGACCGCCCGCTTGAAGCCCATGCCCACGTGCTTGCGCGCGCCGAGATAGGCGCCGGTCAGCGTCTCCGCCTTGCGCAGCTCGGACACGGTGCCGTCGAACACGACCTCGCCGCCCTTCTCGCCCGGGCCCGGACCCATGTCGATCACGCGGTCGGCCGCGACCATCACCGCGGGATCGTGCTCCACGACCACGAGCGTGTTGCCCGCGTCGCGCAGGCGGTGCATGGCCTGCGTGATGCGGTTCATGTCGCGCGGGTGCAGGCCGATGCTGGGCTCGTCGAGCACGAACAGCGTGTTCACCAGCGAAGTGCCGAGCGCGGTGGTCAGGTTGATCCGCTGCACCTCGCCGCCGGAGAGCGTGCGGCTCTGGCGGTCCAGCGTGAGGTAGCCGATGCCCACGTCCACCAGGTACTTCAGGCGCGTGTTGATTTCCTCGAAGAGCAGCTTCAGCGCCTGCAGCTCGCCGGCGCCCGCATGCGCCTCCGCTTCCGGTTCGACGCGGTCGAAGAACTTGCGCAGCCGATCGATCGGCATGAGCATCAGGTCGTGCACGGTCAGGCCGGGCAGCGACTCGAGCTGCTCGCGCGACCACTGCACGCCCACGGGCATGAAGCGCTTCGAAGGCTCCAGCACCGCGTCGGCGTCTTCCTTGCTCCCCAGGCGCCACAGCAGCGACTCGGTCTTCAGGCGGGCGCCGCCGCAGGTCTCGCACGGGGTGTAGCTGCGGTACTTGGACAGCAGCACCCGGATGTGCATCTTGTACGACTTGCTCTCGAGATACTCGAAGAAGCGCTTCACGCCGTACCACTGGCGGTTCCAGTTGCCCTCGCGGTAGTTGGGCGCGCCGTGGATGACCCAGTTCTTCTGTTCCGGCGTGAGCTTGGACCACGGCGTGTCGCGCGGGACACCCGCGGATTCCGCGTACTTCATCATGTCGTCCTGGCATTCGGACCAGGCCGGCGTCGTGAACGTCTTGACGGCACCCGCGCGCAGCGTGAGCTTGTCGTTCGGGATCACGAGCCCGTAGTCGACGCCGATGACGCGGCCGAAGCCGCGGCACACCTCGCACGCGCCCACGGGCGAGTTGAACGAGAACATCGACGGCACCGGGTCCGTGTAGCGGATGTCGGAGTCGGGGGAGTGCAGGCCGGTGGAGAACTTCCAGACCTCCTTGTCCTCGTCATCGCCCGCGTACACCGACAGCCGGCCCGCGCCGCGCCGCAGCGCGGTCTCGATCGCCTCGATCGCGCGCACCTTCTCCACGCCCTGGATGCGGAAGCGGTCCGCCACCACGTCGAGGATCTTGCGCGGGCCCGTCACCGTGGAAACTTCACGCTCCGCCTGCACGCGCGTGAAGCCGCTCGCTGCGAGCCACTGTTCCACTTCCTCGGCGGTCGTGCCGCCGGGAAGTTCGACCGGGAACGTGACGACCAGGCGCGGGTCGCCGGCCTTCGTGCGTTCCATCAGCTGCTCGTAGATGGTCTCGGGCGTGTCGTGCCGCACCTGCAGCGCCGTCTGCTTGTCGAACAGCTGCGCCGCGCGCGCGAACAGCAGCTTCAGGTGGTCGTTCAGCTCCGTCATCGTGCCGACCGTGGAGCGCGACGACCGCACCGGGTTGGTCTGGTCGATGGCGATCGCCGGCGGCACGCCTTCGACGCGGTCGACGGCGGGCTTGTCCATGCGCTCCAGGAACTGGCGCGCATAGGCGGAGAAAGTCTCGACGTAGCGGCGCTGGCCTTCGGCGTAGAGCGTGTCGAAGACCAGGCTGGACTTGCCGGAGCCGCTCGGACCCGTCACGACGGTCAGTTCGCCCGTGCGCAGGTCGATGTCGAGATTCTTGAGGTTGTGCTGTCGGGCGCCGCGGATGCGGATCGTGCCTTGGGACATGGAGAGAGGGCCTTCCGGAGACAAGGCCGAACATTCTAGGGAGGGGTGCACTGCCGTGCCGCCCGGCTGGGCCATATCCCTGTCCTACGACGGGCATCGGTTTCGTCCTACAAGCTCAGCATTGGTCGGCCTCCTATCGTGGAAGTCCCTCCTGCCCCGACGCCTTTCCCCCATGGCCGCCTGGTCCAGCTGGCTCCACAGCAACCCCTTCGAATGGCAGTTCCGCGCGCCTCCCGCCGGGGTGGAGAGCATTCGCGAGCAGCTGCTCGCCGTCCTCGACGACTGCCAGGGTTTCGAGGTCGACCGGGTGCGCTGGCGCCTGCACATGGCCGAACGCCCGCAGGAGCTCTGGCTGCTGCGGGATGCGGTCTTCCAGGTGATCGCCAGCCAGCATTGCCAGGCGCAGGCCATCGAACGGATCCAGGGCCTGGTGCCGGCCTTCCGGCAGGTGTTGCCGGCACGCCTCGTCGGCCCCGCTTAACCCTTTCAACGTACGGGCTAACACCTTTCCTCAAGGCTGAGTAGGCACCTACACTGGCGCCGAACGTGCCGTCGAGCACGCCCCCCCCTCCGAGGAGACTGTCGTGAAGAGAATCGTCGTCGCGGCGCTTGCCGCGCTCGCGCCTGCCTGGGCGCTGTCCCAGATCGTCATCGGCCAGACGGCCGGCATCACCGGCATCGTCGCCGCGGGGGTGAAGGAAACCACCGACGGCGCCAAGCTCTGGATCGATTCCATCAACGCCAAGGGCGGCGTGAACGGCCAGAAGATCGAACTGCTGTCCATGGACGACAAGTTCGATCCCAAGCTCGCCGTCGCCAACGCGAAGGTGCTGGTCGAGGAAAAGAACGTCACGGCCCTCTTCCTCGTGCGCGGCACCCCGCACAGCGAAGGCATGATCCCGCTGCTGGAACAGCACGGCGTGCCGCTGATCGCGCCGTCCACGGGCGCCATGTCGCTGCACAACCCGGTGCGCAAGCACGTGTTCAACGTGCGCGCGACCTACCAGCGCGAGGCCGAGAAGGCGGTGACGCACCTGCAGACCATGGGCGTCACGCGCATCGCGGTGATCTATGCCGACGATTCGTTCGGCAAGGACGGCCTGGAGGGTGCGCAGAAGGGCTTCCAGAAGGCGGGGTTCCAGCCGCTGGCGGTGATCAAGGCCGACCGCCTCAAGCCGGATTTCACGGCGATCATCCCCGAGGTCACGAGCAAGGAAGCCCAGGCGATCGTGTGGATCGCGTCGGGCAACGCGGTGGCCGACGGCGTGAAGGCGCTGCGCGCCGCCAAGTCGGCGGCGCAGGTGGTCACGCTGTCCAACAACGCGTCGAGCGGCTTCGTGAAGAGCCTGGGCGAGAACGCGCGCGGGGTGGTCGTGACGCAGGTGTTCCCGTACGAGCGTTCGTACGCCTACGGCTTCATCAAGGAAGCGATGGCGCTCGCGAAGCAGAAGAACACCGAACTGACCCCGGCCATGCTGGAAGGCTACGCCGCCGCCAAGGTCCTCGTCGAAGGCCTCCGCCGCGCCGGCCCGAACCCGAACCGCGCCAAGCTGCAGGCCGCGCTGGAAAACATGCGCAACTTCGACATCGGCGGCCTGGAAGTCAGCTACGCGCCAGACGACCACACCGGCCTGGACTTCGCGGATCTGTCGATCATCGGGCAGGACGGGAAGTTCAAGCGCTGACCGCGTTCCGGTCATTCCCGCGCCCCTCTTTCGTCATTCCCGCGAAGGCGGGAACCCAGGGCTCCCCAGAGAAAGCGGCCAACGGCCGCTTTTTCACTTCTGGAAGCCCTGGGCCCCGGCGGTCTCAACCGGTCAATGCAACATCATGGATGTTGAGAGAGAGAGGACCGGAATGACAGCAAAGAAGGATCGAGGACTCGCGCCGGAGCACGCCGCGGAAATGTGGCGTCGGTGGAA
>NZ_JACORT010000008.1 GCF_014297465.1 Ramlibacter cellulosilyticus
GCCGATGCTTGTGATCGGCGCCGTGATGCGCAAGCTCGTCGCCATCGCATACGGCGTCCTGAAGTCGGGCCAACCCTTCAACCCGGCGCTTCACGCCGCTTGACCTGGATAACAGTATCTACGGCGTTGCGCGGAACCGGCGTCCGTAGGCTGGGTTGAGCGAAGCTCACCCCAGCTTTTCAGGGCGAACCCGTGTTGACAGCCCCCGCCTCCCTCCCTCTAATTAACCATTTGGAGAATTAAACCGGAGACAACCATGCACAAGCGCTTCTTCCTCACGATCGCCGCAACCGCGGCCCTGGCCACCGCCTTCCCTGCCGCCGCGCAGAACTGGAAGCCCACCCGCCCGATCAACCTGATCGTGCCGTGGGCCGCCGGCGGCTCCACCGACCAGGTCACCCGCGTCGCCGCCGCCGAACTGGAGAAGGCGCTGGGCCAGACCATCGTGATCGTGAACCAGCCGGGCGCCTCGGGCGCGATCGGCACCAAGAGCGCCCTCGACGCGCCCAAGGACGGCTACACCTGGACCGCCGGCGCCGCGCAGGACCTCGGCGCCTACCAGGCGCTGGGCTCCGTCAACACCAGCATCAAGGACTGGCACCTGTTCCTCAACGTGGCCAACATCCAGGTGATCGGCGTGAACCCGCAGCGTCCCTGGAAGAACGCCAAGGAACTGCTGGACGACATGAAGGCCAAGCCGGGGCAGATCAGCGTCGCCACCGCCGGCGTGACGTCCGCCGCGCACGCCGCGATGGACGAGATCGTCAAGGCCACCGGCGTGAAGTACAAGGAAGTCTCCTACGACGGCGGCAACCCCGCGGTCGTGGCCACCGTCGCCGGTGAAGCCGACCTGACCACGCAGCTCGCCGTTGAGCAGGCCGACATGATCCGCGGCAAGCGCCTGCGCCCGCTGGCGACCGTGAGCGACAAGCCGCTGGAGCTGGAAGGCTACGGCACCATCCCCGCGCTGTCCGCCACGCTGCCCGGCTTCAAGGCCCCGGCCAACTACTTCGGCATCTTCATCCCGAAGGGCGTGCCGGACGACGTGGTGAAGACCGTGGAGCGCATCTGGACGCAGCAGATGGTCAAGAGCGAGGCGCTGAAGAAGTACGCCACCAGCCGCGGCGCGCTGTTCAACCCGCTGGCCGGCGAGGAAGCGCAGAAGGCCGTGTGGCCCGCGGTGCAGGCGAACGCGTGGAACCTGCATGCGAGCGGCAAGACCAAGGTGGCGCCGGACACCGTCGGCATCCCCAAGCCCTGAGGACCACCGCATGAACGACGCCGAACTGGCGCATCCGCGGTCCGACCTCAAGGACGCGATCGGCTGGATCGCCTTCGGCATCGCGGTGCTGGTGGGCTCCATCACCATGGACCGGCTGGAGCGGCAGAACATCAACCCGGTCACCGTGCCGGGCCTGCTGCCCGGCCTGCTCGGGATCGCGATGATCCTGCTCGGGGCGGTGCTCGGCGTGCGCAGCCTGCGACGCGGCGCGCTGGCGCAGGCGCTGCCCCCCGCGAGCGCGGAGGACCGCGAGACGCGCAAGCGCGTCTGGATCGCCATCGCGCTGTGCTGCGGCTACGGCATCGTGCTGGTGGGCCACGGCATCCCGTTCTGGATCGCGTCCACGGTCTACGTCACCGCGTCCATCCTCGTCTTCCGTCGCCTGAGCCGCGACCCCGACGAACGCCGCCTCGACGCGAAGGCCTGGGTCCAGTCGCTCGTCATCGGCGTGCTGTCGTCCGTGATCACCTGGCTCGCCTTCGAGAAGCTGTTCCTGGTCCGCCTTCCCTGATCCCCCATGCTGCAAGGACTGCAAGACCTCGGCTCCGCCTACTGGAGCTTCATGAACCCGATGACCCTGCTGTACGGGCTGGGCGGGGCGTTCGTCGGCATCGTGATGGGAATCCTGCCGGGGCTGTCGGCGACGCTCGCGATCGCGCTGCTCACGACGCTGACCATCAAGCTCCAGGCCAACGACGCGATCCTGGTGCTGATCTGCTCGTACGTCGGCGCGCTGTACGGCGGCTCGCGCACGGCCATCCTGCTGAACATCCCGGGCACGGCGGCCAACGCGGCATCGTGCGCGGACGGCTATGCACTGGCGCTGCAAGGGCAGGCGGGCCGCGCGATCGGCATCGCGACCTCCGGCGCCTTCGTGAGCACGCTGATCGGCGTGATCGCGCTGGCGCTGTTCACGCCGCTGCTCGCGGAGGTCGCACTGCAGTTCGGCGCCTTCGAGTTCTTCTGGCTCGCGCTGTTCGGCGTGACGCTCTCCGGCAGCATCGTCGGCGGCGACCCGCTCAAGGGCTGGCTGATGGGCCTGCTGGGCCTGTTCCTCGCGCAGGTGGGGCAGGAGACGCTCTACGCCTACGACCGGTTCACCTTCGGCTGGGACGAGCTCGCGGGCGGCATCGCGCTGATCCCGGCGCTGGTCGGCGCCTTCGGCCTCGCGGAGGTGCTCACCACGCTCGCCGATCCCGTCGAACGGAAGATCGCGGACCTGAAGGATTCCGTGCTGCCACGCTGGAAGGAAATCATCCAGTACCGGTGGACGGTGCTGCGCTCCGGCATCATCGGCGTGATGACAGGCCTGCTGCCCGGCGTCGGCGAGGACGCGGGCGCGTGGATGTCCTATGCGGCCGCCAAGGCGTCGAGCAAGGAGCCGGAGCAGTTCGGCAAGGGTTCCATCGACGGCCTCATGGCCGCCGAGACCGGCGACATGTCGTCGATCCCCGGCCACATCATCCCGTGCCTCGCACTGGGCATCCCGGGCTCCGCGCCGTCGGCGGTGCTGATGGCCGCCATGATCATCCACGGCGTGCAGCCGGGGCCGATGCTCATGATCCAGAACCCGCACTTCGTCTACCACGTCGTGGCGATGACGACGCTGGCTTCCATCGCGATCCTGCTGTTCGGCCTCTTCGGCGTGCGCCCGCTGCTGCACGTGCTGAAGGTGCGCCGCAGCATCCTGATGCCCATCGTGTTCCTGCTCTGCACGGTGGGCGCGTTCGCCACGGCCTCGCGGCTGTTCGACATCTGGATGATGCTGGCCATCGGCATCGGCGCCTTCTTCCTGCGCCGGCGCGGCTACGAGATGGCGCCGCTGGTGCTGGGCCTCGTGCTGGGACACCTCCTGGACAAGAGCCTGCGCCGCGGCCTCGTGCTGTCGGACGGGAGCATCCTGCCTTTCTTCACGCGGCCCATCGCCATGGCGTTCGCCGCGGTCACGATCTTCACCATCCTGCTGTACATCAAGCCGTTCAAGGCGGCGGTGCAGCGGTTCAAGGCCTGGGTGTTCGGCGGCCTGCGCATGCTGTTCGCGCGGCGGGCGTAAGCTCGCGCCATGAAATTCGCTCTCTGCAACGAGGTGCTGCAGCCGCTGCCGTTCGCGCGGCAGTGCGAGCTGGCGGCCGCCCTCGGCTACGACGGCCTGGAGGTCGCCCCGTTCACCCTGGCGGCGGACCCGATGGAACTCACCGACGCGGAGCTCGCCGAGATCCGGCGCACCGCGGAGGACCACGGGCTGCGGATCTTCGGCCTGCACTGGCTGCTGGTCGCGCCCGCGGGGCTCTCCATCGTGAGCGAGGACGCCGCGCTGCGCCAGCGCACGAAGACCGTGGTGGCGCGCCTGGTCGAGATGTGCGCGGCGCTCGGCGGCAGCTATCTCGTGCACGGCTCGCCGAAGCAGCGCAGCGTTCCGGCCGGCAGCACGCGCGAACAGGCATGGGAACGCGCCCGCGACTGCCTCTCCGGCGCCGCCGCGGCGGCGGCACGCTGCAACGTCACCTACTGCCTCGAGCCGCTGTCGCCGCGCGAGACCGACCTGTTCAACACCGTCGGGGAATGCGTGCGGATGGTGGAGGAGATCGGCCAGCCCGCGCTGCGCACCATGGTCGATTGCAGTGCCGCCGGCCAGGCGGAAGCGCTGCCCGTCGATGAGCTGCTGCTGAAGTGGATGCCGCAAGGCGTCATCGGCCACGTGCAGGTGAACGACCCCAACCGGCGCGGACCGGGCCAGGGCGAACTCGATTTCGCGCCCATCCTCGATGCGCTGGCCTGGTCCGAAGCGGAAGGGCATTTCCCCGGCATCATCGGTGTCGAGCCCTTCGACTACGTGCCGGACGGTCCCGGCTGCGCCGCCTGGTCCATCGGCTACCTGCGCGGCGTCCTGAAAGGCCTGCATGCCAATGACTGAAGCGCCCCGCGTCACGCTGCGGGCCATCGAACTGTACGAGCGGCCGGTCACGCTGCGCATGCCCTTCCGCTTCGGCGTGGTCACGCTTCGCGAGGCACCGCAGGCGTTCGCCCGGGTGCAGGTCGTGCTGCCGGACGGGCGCAGCACCTGGGGCGCCGCCGCGGAACTGATGGCGCCCAAGTGGTTCGACAAGAACCTCGCGCTGTCCAACGAAGACAACTTCGGGCAGCTGCGCGCCGTGCTGCGCCTGGCGCGCGACGCGTACCTCTCCGACGCTGCGCCGGCGACCGCTTTCGGCCACTTCGCGCGCCACCACGACGCGCACCAGCGCGCCGCCGGCGCGCAGGGCTTCAACCCGCTGCTCGCGAGCTACGGGCCCGCGCTGGTGGACCGCGCGATCCTCGACGCCGTCTGCCGCGCGCAAGGCATCTCCTTCTACGCCGCGATGCAGGACAACCTGGCGGGTATCGGCGACGCGCATCCGCAGTTCGCCGGGTTCGCCTGGGACGACTTCCTGCGCGCGCTGCGTCCCGCGGAACGCATCCACGCGCGCCACACGGTGGGACTGGTCGATGCGATCACCGCGGCCGACCAGCAGGAGCGCGTCGGCGACGGCCTGCCCGAGACACTGGAAGAGGTGGTGCGCGCCTACGGCCACCGCTACTTCAAGCTGAAGGTCGGCGGCAAGGTCGACGCGGACCTCGACCGCCTGCAGGCGATCGCCTCCGTCCTCGACCGCGCGCCGCAGCCGTACTTCGCTTCGCTGGACGGCAACGAGCAGTACGAGAGCGCCGAGGGCGTGCAGGCGCTCGTGCGCGGCATCCAGGGCCGCCCCGCCTTGCGGCGGCTGTGGGAATCCATCCTCTTCATCGAGCAGCCGATCGCGCGCAAGCTGGCGCTGGACGTCGACCTGCGCGCCGCCGACTTCGGCAAGCCGGTGATCGTCGACGAGTCCGACGGCGAGCTGGAGACCTTCGTGCAGGCCCGTGCGCGTGGCTACGCGGGCATCTCGTCCAAGACCTGCAAGGGCTTCTACAAGTCCGTGCTGAATGCCGCGCGCTGCGCGGCCTGGAACCGGGAAGAGGGCGGAGAACGCTACTTCCTCTCGGCCGAGGACCTCACCACGCAGGCGGGCCTTTCCGTGCAGCAGGACCTGGCGCTGGTGAACCTGCTGGGCGTCACGCACGTGGAGCGCAACGGTCACCACTACGTGAACGGGATGGCCGCGTTGCCGCAGGCGGAGCAGCAGGCCTTCCTGCGCGCGCACCCGGACGTCTACGAGGAGAGCCACGGCGCGGTGCGCCTGCGCATCCGCGACGGCGAGATCGCGCTCGCGTCGCTGGACACGCCGGGCTTCGCGAGCGGGGCCCTGCCGGATTTCGGGGCCATGCGCGCGATCTGAGTGCTGGGGTGCGCTTCGCGCAACCCAGCCTACGGCGTCTCCCATGTAGGCTGGGTTGCGCGCAGCGCACCCCAGCGTCACGGCTGTTAGACTCCCTCGCAGGGTGTCCGCCTTCGCGGGCAGGTTGACGCGCAGGTCGGGCCGCCGCGCGGCTCGTTCCTGTCCGCCGCTCCATGCCCGAACTGCTCGCCCTCGTCGTCCTGCTGCCGCTGCTGCCCGGCGTGGTGCTCGCATGGACGGCCGGACGCCTTCCTGCACCGCGCGGCAAGCGCGCCTCCGCATGGGCGGCGGGGCTCGTCACCCTGGCCTCGCTGATGCTCCTCGCCGCCCTGGCGCCCGCCGTGTTCGAGGGGCGCACGCTGCTGCTGCACCTGGACTGGGTGCCCGACATCGGCCTGAACATCGGCTTCCGCCTCGACGGGCTGGCGCTCATGTTCGCGCTCCTGATCACCGGCATCGGCGTGCTCGTGATCCTCTATGCCGCCTATTACCTCGGCGAGAAGGACCCGCCGGGCAAGCTCTTCGCGCAGCTGATGCTGTTCATGGCCGGCATGCTGGGCGTGGTGCTCGCGGACAACCTGCTGATGCTGGTCGTCTTCTGGGAACTCACCAGCGTCTCTTCCTTCCTGCTGGTCGGGTACTGGGGGCATCGCGCCGACGCCCGTGCCGGCGCGCGCATGGCGCTGGCGGTCACCGGGGGCGGCGGGCTCGCCATGCTTGCCGGCATCATCCTGCTGGGGCAGGCGGGCGGCAGCTACGAGCTGCACGAGCTGCTGCAGCGCGGCGACGTGATCCGCGCGCACCCGCACTACCCGGTCATCCTCGCGCTCGTGCTGCTCGGGTGCTTCACCAAGAGCGCGCAGCTGCCTTTCCACTTCTGGCTGCCCGAGGCCATGGCGGCGCCGACGCCGGTGTCGGCGTACCTGCACTCCGCGACCATGGTGAAGGCCGGCGTGTTCCTGCTCGCGCGGCTGTACCCGGTGCTGGGCGGCACCGAGCTGTTCCAGTTCTGGGTCTCGGGCGCGGGCCTGCTGACGCTCGCGTTCGCGGCGTACGTCGCCGTGTTCAAGCACGACCTGAAAGGGCTGCTGGCCTATTCGACGATCAGCCACCTGGGCCTGATCGTCTTCCTCGTGGGGCTCAACTCGCCGCTCGCCAAGGTCGCGGCCGTGTTCCACATCCTGAACCACGCGACCTTCAAGGCCTCGCTCTTCATGACCGCGGGCATCATCGACCACGAGACCGGCACGCGCGACATGCGCAAGCTCGCGGGCCTGATGCGCTTCATGCCGTGGACCGCGACGCTCGCGATGGTCGCGGCAGCGGCCATGGCCGGCGTGCCGCTGCTCAACGGCTTCCTGTCGAAGGAGATGTTCTTCGACGAGGCGCTGCGCGCGGGCGGCGGCGCCTGGGGCTGGATCGTGCCCGTGGTCGCGACGTTCGCGGGGGCGTGTTCCGTGGCGTACTCCGTGCGCTTCATCCACGACGTGTTCTTCAACGGCGAGCCGAAGGACCTGCCGAACCCGCACCCGCACGAGCCGCCGCTGTTCATGAAGCTGCCCGTGGCGCTGCTGGTGGTGGTGTGCGTGCTGGTGGGCGTGATGCCCGCCGCCACCCTGGGTCCGCTCGTCGAAGTGGCCGCCACGGCGGTCCTGCATGCCCACCCCCCGGCGCACGAGCTCGCCTTGTGGCACGGCTTCAACGTGCCGCTCGCCATGAGCATGACGGCGACGGCCGCCGGCGTGGCGATGTACGCCGCCCTGCAGCGCAACTTCCGCCTGCACCTGCACCACCCGCGCCGCGTCACGGGACGCCTGCTGTTCACGCACGCCACGGAAGGCCTGCTGGGCGCATCGCGCAAGCTGACGTCGCTGACCGAGAACGGGTCGCTGCAACGCTATGCGGCCCTCCTGGTGGGCGCCGGCGTGGTGGCCGCGGCGTGGCCCTTCCTGCGTGAAGGCGCAAGCGCCGCGACCGGCACGCGCACGCTGCTGCCCGCGACGCCGCTCGCGATCGTGCTCTGGCTGCTGGTGCTCGCCGCGGGTGGCGGGCTGGTGCTGGGACACAGGCACCGGCTGCGCGCCGTCGTGCTCGCCGGCGTGATCGGGCTCGTCACGGCGCTCGCTTTCGAGGCGCTGTCCGCGCCCGACCTCGCGCTGACGCAGCTCTCCGTGGAGGTCGTGTCCACCGCCTTGCTGCTGATGGGCCTCGCGCTGCTGCCGCCCACCACCCCGCGCGAATCGGGCAGCCTGCGGCGCGGCCGCGACGCCGTGCTGGCCGCGGCGGGCGGCGGAGGTGTCGCCTGGCTCGCCTGGCTCGCGCTCACGCGCGACCACGAATCGCTCTCCTGGTACTTCCTCGCGAACGCCGTGCCGCAGGGCGGGGGGGCCAACGTGGTGAACGTGATCCTGGTGGACTTCCGCGGCTACGACACCTTCGGGGAGATCACCGTGCTGGGCATCGCCGCGGTGGGCGTGCTGGCCATGCTGGACGGCTTCCGCGTCCGCCGGCCGCTCGCGGATGCGGGCGGGCTGCCGTGGTCGTTCGCGCGGCCTTCGCTGCTGCTGCGCCTCGCGGCGGCGTTCATCCTGCCGCTCGCACTGGCGGTCTCCGCGTACATCTTCTGGCGCGGGCACAACCTGCCCGGCGGCGGCTTCATCGCCGGCCTCATCACCGCCGCGGCACTGCTGCTGCAGTGGATGGCGCTCGGCCAGGCGGAAGCCGAGGCGCGGCTGGGCGGCGATGCGCCGCGCCGCTTCAGCCTCTGGATCGCGACGGGCCTCGCGATCGCGGGACTCACCGGCGTGGGCGCCATCGTGGCGGGCCAGCCTTTCCTCACCAGCGCGTACGCGCATCCCGTGCTGCCGGTGCTCGGCGAGATGGGCCTCGCGACCGCGGCGCTGTTCGACCTGGGGGTGTACGTGACGGTCGTGGGAGCGACGATGCTGCTGTTCTCCATGCTGGGCAGCGTGAGCAAGGAGGCGCCGCGGTGAGCCTCTCGCTCGAATTCCTGGTGGCGACCGGCATCGGCTGGACCACCGCGTGCGGCCTGTACCTGATGCTGCGCGGCCGCACCTTCCCGGTGGTGCTCGGGCTGACGCTGGTCGGCTACGCCGTCAACGTCTTCATCTTCGCCATGGGCCGGCTGTGGGTCGCGCAGCCGCCGATCGTCTCCGGGGGCAGCGTGGCGGACCCGCTGCCGCAGGCGCTGGTGCTCACCGCCATCGTCATCGGCTTCGCCACCACCGGGCTGGTGATCGAGATGGCGCTGCGCTCGCGCCACGAATCGGGCACGGACCACGTGGACGGCGAGGAGAAGCCATGAGCCGCCGGGCCGCCCCAAGGCTCATAGCCCCGCAGTGCGCAGCACGGAGGGTAGTCCAGTGAGTGCGCTCGCGACCCTCGTGCAGCAGCACCTGGCGGTGCTGCCCGTGCTGCTGCCGCTGTTCACCGCGGCCGTCCTGCTGGCGCTCGGGGACGGCGCGGGCGGCCACGGGCAGCCGGCGCTCACGCGCGCACGCACGGTGTCGATCGTCTCCGCGGGCATCGGGCTGCTCGCCGCGATCCAGCTCGCGCTCGATGCCGGCGACGGGACCTGGCGCGTGTACCGCCTGGGCGACTGGGCCGCGCCCTTCGGCATCGTGCTCTCGGTGGATCGTCTCTCCGCCCTGATGGTGCTGCTCACCGCCGCGATCGCGCTGCCGGTCGCGGTGTATGCGAGCGGCGGGTGGGACGCGCACGGCCGCCACTTCCACGCGCTGCTGCACTTCCAGCTCATGGGCCTGAACGGCGCCTTCGTCACGGGGGACCTGTTCAACCTGTTCGTGTTCTTCGAGGTCCTGCTCATCGCCTCCTACGTGCTGCTGGTGCACGCGCAGGGCCGCGAGCGCTTCCGCTTCGGCGTGCCCTACGTGGTGCTCAACCTCGCGGCGTCGGCGCTGTTCCTGGTGGGCGTGTCGCTGGTGTATGCCGCCACCGGCACGCTGAACCTGGCGCACCTGGCGCTGCGCGTCGGGCAGGTGCCCGCGGCCGACACGGCCCTGCTGCAGGCCGGCGGCATGCTGCTGCTCGTGGTGTTCGGCTTCAAGGCGGCGCTGCTGCCGCTGCATCTCTGGCTGCCGGGAACGTACGCGGCTGCGTGCGCACCGGTGGCGGCGCTGTTCGCGCTCATGACCAAGGTCGGCGTGTACGCCATCCTGCGGGTCCATGGGGTGATCTTCGGCGACTCGGCGGGTGCGTCCGCGCAGCTGGTCGCCGGCTGGCTGCTGCCCCTCGCCCTCGCGAGCAGCGTGGTGGCCGCGCTGGGTGCGCTGGCGGCCGGCACGCTGCCGCGGCTGGTCGGCTGGCTGAACATCGCATCCGTCGGCATCATCCTCGCCGCGCTCGGCCTGTTCACGCCCGGCGCATGGTCCGCCGCCATGTACTACACGATCAACAGCACGCTGGTGATCGCCGCGCTGTTCCTCCTCTCCGAACTCGTGGGCGCGCAGCGCGGCGAGGTGGGCGAGCGGCTGGAGCCCGCGGGGCCGGTGGCGCAGCCCGCGCTGCTCGGGACCATGCTGCTGCTGCTGGCCGCTTCCGTGATCGGGCTGCCGCCGCTGCCCGGCTTCCTCGGCAAGCTGATGATCCTGCAGTCGGTCGGCGGCGACGCGACGCCGTGGGTCTGGGGCATCGTGCTGCTCGTGGGCTTCTTCTCGCTGGTGGGGCTGGCGCGCGCCGGCAGCCTGCTGTTCTGGGCCGTCGAGCCGGGGCGCAGCGGCGGCGCGTCGGGCGCGAGCCCGCGGCTGCTGGCCGCGACGCTGGCCCTGATCGCGATGATGGTGGCGCTGGCGGCCTGGGCCGGGCCGATGAAGCGCTACACGGATGCCGCCGCCCGGCAATTGCAGGACCGCGAAGGCGCCGCGCGCGCCGTGCTCGGGCCGGCGCTGGGCGCCGGCACGGTGCGGCCCTACCGGGCGCAGGACGCCCTGGGAGCAGGCAAGTGAAGACGACACCCCATACCCCCGCCGGCGACCGCCGCTGGCTGGCGCACCCCTGGCTCAGTGCCGTGGTGTTCGCGAGCTGGCTGCTGCTGCAGGGCTCGCTCGCGCCGGTGCACTGGATCTGGGCCGCCGTGCTCGCCCTGGTGCTGCCGTGGATCGCGCACGACTTCATCGACACGCCCGTCGTCCCGGTACGCGCCGGCGCCGCGATGCTGCGCCTCGCCGCCTGCGTGCTGTGGGACATCGTGCGCGCGAACCTCACCGTCGCGCGGCTTGCGCTCGATCCGACGCGCGAGCCGCGCCCGGCATGGCTGCGGGTGGACTCCAGCCTGCAGGACCCGCGGGCGCTCGGCCTGCTCGCCACCATCATCACCATGACGCCGGGTACCGTGTCCTGCGTGATCGACGAGGAGCGGCGCCGCATCCACGTGCATGCGCTCGACGCCGGCGACCCGGCCGCGGTGGTGGCCGAGATCCTGGAGCGCTACGAACGGCCGTTGCAGGAGATCTTCGGATGATCGCCTGGGCACTGGACTTCGCCATCGCCTGCGTGGCGATCGCCCTCGCGCTCGCCGGCTGGCGCCTGCTGGCCGGCCCCGAGGCGACCGACCGCGTGCTGGCGCTGGACACGCTGTACGTGAACACGGTGGCGCTCGTGCTGCTGCTCGGGCTGCGCTTTCGCAGCGACCTGCTGTTCGAGGCGGCGCTGGTGATCGCGATGCTGGGCTTCATCGCCACCGTGGCGCTGGCCCGGTTCGTCGCCCGCGGGGACGTCGTGGAATGAGGAGAGGAAGATGAACCTGCACCCCGTGGTGGAGGCCGTGGTGGCGGCGCTCCTGGTCGTGGGCGGCGCCTTCGTGCTGGTGGGCGCGATCGGGCTCGTGCGCTTCCGCGATTTCTTCATGCGCCTGCATGCGCCCACCAAGGCCTCGACCCTGGGCGTCGGGGGCGTGCTGCTCGCGAGCGTGCTGTGGCACTGGTCGCACGGCGCCTGGGCCGGCCGCGAACTGCTGATCACGCTGTTCCTGTTCATCACCGCGCCGGTGTCCGCCAGCCTGCTCGCGCAGGCGGCCTTGCACCTGCGCGTGCGGTCGACGGCCGAAGTGCCGCGGGAGATCGAGCGCGACTGAAAGCAGAAGGGGCCCCGCGGGGCCCCTTTGCTTCACTTCTTCTGCGTTCCGAAGAGCTCGTCGAGCTTCTTCTGCTCCTCGTCTTCCGACGAGGTCGGCGCCGAGGCCGGGTCCGCACCCGGCTGCGCCGGGTTGGCGAAGGGGTCGTTCCCGGGCGTGGCGAACGGGTCGTTCGACGGCAGGCCGGGCACGTCGGTGGGCATCTCGATCTTCACCTTGTCCAGGTCCACCTTCTGCTCCACGTCGTGGGAGACGATGCCCGGGAAGGCGATGATCAGGCCGACCATGATGATCTGGATGATCACGAAGGGCACCGCGCCCCAGTAGATCTGCATGGTGGTGACCGGCGCGATCGGCTTGCGCGTGAGCTTGTCGACGTACTCCTTGTCCGGCGCGACGCTGCGCAGGTAGAACAGCGCGAAGCCGAAGGGCGGGTGCATGAACGAGGTCTGCATGTTCACGCCCAGCAGCACGCCGAACCAGATCAGGTCGATGCCCAGCTTGTCGGCCACGGGGGCGAGCAGCGGCACGACGATGAAGGACAGCTCGAAGAAGTCCAGGAAGAACGCCAGGAAGAAGATCAGGACGTTCACCACGATCAGGAAGCCGAGCTGGCCGCCGGGGAGGCTGGTGAGCAGGTGTTCCACCCAGCGCGGGCCGTCGACGCCCTGGAAGGTGAGGCTGAAGACGGTGGAGCCGATCAGGATGAACACCACGAAGCAGGAGAGCTTCGTCGTCGTGTTCAGCGCCTGCTTCAGGAGCGAGAACGACAGGCGACCGCGCGCCATCGCCATGATGAGGGCACCCATGGCGCCCATGGCCCCGCCTTCGGTCGGCGTGGCGATGCCGAGGAAGATCGTGCCCAGCACCAGGAAGATCAGCAGCAGCGGCGGGATCAGCACGAAGGTCACGCGCTCGGCCATCCGCGACAGCAGCTTCAGGCCGGTGACCTTGTTGACCAGGGCGACGACGAACGCGAACAGCACGCCGGCGCACAGCGAGACGACGATGGTCTCGTCGGTCGGCACGGTCGTGACCACCTCGCCCTTCCACCAGCTCACCACGCGGGCCCAGTTCTCGCCGAGGTAGATGGCCAGGCCGGCGGAGATGGCGGTGAGCACCAGCAGCGACGGGATGCCGGCCTTGCCGTTGTCCTCGCGGATAGTGCGGGCTTCCAGCGGCAGCGCCGGCGCCCATTGGGGCTTGAAGATCGCGCAACCGATCACGTACGCGGCATACATGCCGGTCAGCATGAAGCCGGGGATGAAGGCTCCCTTGTACATGTCGCCCACGCTGCGACCGAGCTGGTCGGCCAGCACGATCAGCACCAGCGAGGGCGGAATGATCTGCGCCAGCGTGCCGGACGCGGCGATCACGCCCGATGCGAGCCGCCGGTCGTAGCCGTAGCGCAGCATGATCGGCAGCGAGATCAGGCCCATGGAGATCACCGACGCGGCCACCACGCCGGTGGTCGCGGCGAGCAGGGCGCCCACGAAGATCACGGCGAGCGCCAGGCCGCCGCGCACCGGGCCGAACAGCTGGCCGATGGTGTCCAGCAGGTCCTCCGCCATGCCGCTGCGCTCCAGGATCAGGCCCATGAGCGTGAAGAACGGGATGGCGAGCAGCGTGTCGTTCTGCATGATCCCGAAGATCCGCAGCGGCAGCGCCTGCAGCAGCGACTCGGGCAGCACGCCCATCTCGATGCCGATGAAGCCGAAGAACAGGCCGCACGCGCCGAGGCTGAACGCCACCGGAAAGCCGAACAGCAGGAACACGATCAGGCCCGCGAACATGATCGGGGCCAGGTTCTGTGCGATGAAGCTCATTGTTGTTGTCTCCGTCGGGGGCTCAGGCCTTGGCGGCGCGTTCGGCCTGGCGGCGGATCTCCTCGGCGAGCTCCTCTTCGGGCGTCTTCGCCACCACCTTGACCGTCGGGTCCGGGATCAGCCCGCGCAGGAACGCGATGCGTTTCACGAGTTCGGAGAGGCCCTGCAGGAGCAGCAGCACGAAGCCGATCGGCATCATCAGGTACACCGGCCAGCGGACCAGGCCGCCGGCGTTGGACGACATCTCGCCGGAGCGGAAGCCTTGCAGGAAGAAGGGGATGCCGAACCACAGGATCACCAGGCACATCGGCGTGAGGAAGAACAGGAAGCCGATGATGTCGATCCAGATCTGCTTGCGCTTCGACAGGCGGCTGGACACCACGTCGATCTTCACGTGCTCGCCCTGCAGCAGCGTGTAGCCGGAAGCGAGGAGGAAGGCCGCGGCGAACAGGTACCACTGCACCTCGAGGTAGGCATTCGACGAGGTGTTGAAGGCCTTGCGCACGATGGCATTGAGGGCGCTGATGACGGTGGAACCGAGGATCAGCCAGATCACCCATTTGCCGACCAGGGCGTTCAGCCCGTCGATCGCTCGCGAGAGCTTGAGTAAACCGCGCATGGTGTCTCCGTCGGAGGCCGAGATGGCCCCCGATTGTCAGGTAGAGTAGTAAGAAGGAAGATTCTAGGAAGCCCGCCCTGGCCAACCTGACAGCATCGTGACGCGGGTCCTGGGGCAACATCGGTGTTTGTACCGGGTGGACTTCCCGCCCCCGCATTCCATGTCCGCTGCCTTCGCCGCCATCGACCATCCCGACATGCGCCACGCCTCGCGCGAGCAGCTGTCGCTGGCGCTCATGGACGCGCGCAACCACACGCTGCAGCTGCTGGCGCGCTTCGAACGCGCCCTCGGCGAGTCCCTGCGCGTCCCCGCTGCCGACGACGTCGTTCCGCCCCTGTGGCTGGCAGGCCACGTGGCCTGGCTCGCCGAATACTGGATCGCCCGCAATCCGCAACGCGCGCTCGGGCCGCGCTCTCCCGCGGACGGCGTGCGGCTCGCGTCGATCGAACCGCAGGCCGACGAATGGTTCGACCCGCGGCTCGTGGGCCACGCCGAGCGCTGGAGCCTGCGGCTTCCGGGGCTGGACGCGATCAAGGCCTACCTGCTCGATACCGTGGAGACCACGCTGGAGCTGCTGGAGCACACGCCCGACGAGGACGACGCGCTCTACTTCTTCCGCATGGCGCTGTTCCACGAAGACCTGCGCGGCGAGGAGCTGGTGACCATCGCGCAGACGCTCGGCGTGCCCGTCGGCCTCGCGCTGCCGGCCGGCGCGGCGTCGCGCTCTCCCTTGCTGCTGCCCGCGACGCGGTGGACGCTCGGCTGGTCCGACGACCGCAGTTTCGCGCTCGACATCGAGCGCGGGCACGAGGCGGTGGACGTGCCGGAGTTCGAGATCGACGCGCAGCCCGTCACGTGGGCGCAGTACGTCGAATTCATCGCGGACGGCGGCTACGACCGCGAGGAGCTGTGGCATCCGCGCGGCTGGAACTGGCTGGAGCGCCAGGCCGCCGCCGAGGGCCGGCGCGGTCCGCGGCACGTGGAGCAGATCGGCGTGGCCAGCGGTGCCGTCATGCAGAACATCTTCGGCAAGCCGACGCGCATGGGCGCGAGCCAGGTCGCGATGCATGCGAGCTGGTGGGAAGCCGAGGCCTGGGCGCGCTGGGCGGGTCGCCGCCTGCCCACCGAGGCCGAGTGGGAGATCGCCGCGCAGCAGGCCGCGCGCCGCGGGTTCCGCTGGGGCGACGTGCGCGAGTGGACCGCCGGCACGCTGCGGCCCTTCGCGGGTTTCCGCCAGGACGCGTGGGCGCCGCAGGCGGAGCTGGACGTGGAGACGATGTTCGGCGCCGCGCGGGTGCTGCGCGGGGCGTCGTTCGCGACACGCGCGCGGATGCGGCATGCGAAGGCGCGGGCGTGGGCGTTGGCGGAGCGGGATGAAGGGTTTGTCGGATTCAGGACGTGCGCGATCTGAGCGCCGTCACGGTGGGGTTCGCTTCGCTCACCTTCCGCGGCTGTCGCCGCGCCACCCTACAGGGTGCGGCGATATCCATGCAATTGGGCGGCGATATGTAGGGTGGCGACGCGCCAGCGTCGGAAGGTGAGCGCAGCGAACCCCACCGCGCGCGCAGCGCGTCACCTTCTCCTCTTCGGCGGCAGGTCCCACCAAGGCAACTGCGCCTTCAGACTCAACACCTCGCCACTCCTCCACGGCACATACCCCGCCAAGCCCGCCAGCTGCTGCCGCCACGCGTCCCCTTGCAGCACCTTCCGCAGCGTCGCGACCGGCGCCTCGTCCAGCGCCTCCTTGAGGCACACCAGGTAGTACCGCTCCTGCAGCAGCGGCACGAAGTCCAGCCCGCGCGCGCGCGCGGCCGCCTCGATGCCGAGGCCCGCGTCGGCGCTTCCGGATGCGACGGCTTGCGCCACGGCCGCGTGCGAAGGCTCCTCGCGTGCATACCCGGCGATGTCGCTCGCCGCGATCGCATCGCGGGCGAGCAGCTCCTCGCACAGAAGCCGCGTGCCGCTGCCGGCGGGCCGGTTCACGTAGCGCGCGCGCCAGCGCGCCACGTCGCGCATGCCGTGCAGCCGCAGCGGGTTGCCGGGCGCCACCATCAATCCCTCGCTGCGTTCCGCGAATCCGATCAGCTTGTGGCGACCGGGCTGCAGCAACGGCTGGTACGTGCGTTGCGTGACGCTGCCCAGCCCGGGCTGCTCCGAGCTGTGGAAGCCGGCCAGCGTGCACCGGCCCGCGTTCAGCGCCGCGATGGCATCGACGCTGCCGAGGAAGCGGATGTCCAGGTGCAGCTGCGCGCGATCGACGGCGAAGCCGCGCAGCAGCGACAAGCCGTCGTCGTGGCTGGCGAACAGCGTGAGCACCTGCGCGGTGTCGTCGAAGGCGACCGCGAAGGCGCGCTCCAGTTCCGAATGCAGGGCCTCGATCTGCGGCGCGAGCCGCGCCTGCGCCTGCCGTTCGGCCCACAGCAGCTTCTCGCCGAAGGGCGCCAGGCGCGCGCGCTGGCCTTTCTCCCACAGCAGCAGCGGGTGGCCCAGCTGCGTTTCCCAGCGGCGCAGCTCGCCCCAGACGTGGCGGTAGGAAAAACCGAGCACCTTCGCGGCGGCGGAGATCGACCCTTGTTCCTGCACCGCATGCAGCAGGTCGATGAGCGCGTTGCGGACCCAGCCGTCCTGCCGGCGTTCGCCGAAGTCGTACGAGAGTTCCACCTTGCGCATGGGCCGAGTATGCCGCGCGGCCGCGCGGGCGCTATGCACGCGCGTTCATAGCTCGCAAGACCCGAGCGCGGCCTCGCGCGCGACCTCTTAGCATCGCGGCCCATGAACACGTTCCAGGACAGCCTGGCGCGCGCGCTGGAACTCGTGGCGGGCGCGGACCCCACCCTCGTCGCCATCGTCGCGCGCTCGCTCACCGTGAGCGCCACCGCCTGCATCATCGGCTGCGTGCTGGGCATCGCCCTCGGTGCATGGCTCGGCGTCGCACGCTTTCCCGCCCGCGGCGCGGTGATCACGGTTCTGAACACCTTGCTCGCCGTGCCTTCCGTGGTCGTCGGCCTGGTCGTCTACCTGCTGCTTTCGCGCTCCGGCCCGCTCGGCTTCCTCGGCTGGCTGTTCACGTTCCAGGCCATGGTGCTCGCCCAGGTGCTGCTCGTGGTGCCGGTGTGCACCGCGCTGACACGCCAGGCCGTGGAAGACGCGGAGCGCGCCAACGGCGAACAGCTCCAGTCCCTGGGCGCCGGCAATGCGCTGCGCAGCCTGCTGCTCGCCTTCGACGAGCGCTATGCGTTGCTCACGGTGCTGCTCGCCTGCTTCGGCCGCGCGATCTCCGAAGTCGGCGCCGTGATGATCGTCGGCGGCAACATCGATGGCTTCACGCGCGTGATGACGACCGCCATCGCGCTGGAGACCAGCAAGGGCGACTTGCCGCTGGCGCTCGCGCTCGGCATCGTGCTGCTCGCCGTGGTGCTGGCGCTCAATGCGCTGATCGCCGCCTTCACGCGCTGGCGCGGCGCGCATGCGGAAGGCGTGGTGCTCACCCGGGTGGCAACATGAGCGGCTGGGTGCAACTCCAGGGCGTCGACCTGCACTTCGGCGCGGTGCATGCATTGCGCGGCATCGATCTGCGCATCGCCGCGGGCGAGCGCGTGGGGCTGATCGGCGCCAACGGCAGCGGCAAGAGCACGCTGCTGCGCGTCCTGGACGGCCTGCTGAAGCCCGGCGCCGGCTCGGTAGTGCGCGACGGCGCCATGCGGCAGGCGATGGTGTTCCAGCGGCCCTTCGCGCTGCGCATGACCGCCTTGAGCAACGTGGCCCTGGCGCTCTGGCTGCGCGGCGTGCGCTGGCGGGACGCGAAGGAGCGCGCGCTGCTGGCGCTGGGCCGCGTCGGCCTCGCGGCGATTGCGTTGCGCAACGCCCGCACGCTCTCCGGCGGCCAGCTGCAGCGGCTGGCCCTCGCGCGCGCGTGGGCGCTGGGGCCGCACGTCCTGCTGCTCGACGAGCCCACCGCCAGCCTGGACCCGCACGCGAAGCGCGAAGTCGAGGCGCTGATGGAGGAGTTCGCCGAGAGCGGCATGACCCTCGTCTTCGCCAGCCACAACCTCGGCCAGGTCAAGCGCCTGGCCACGCGCGTCGTCTACATGGAGCAAGGCCGCATCCTGGCGGACCTGCCAGTGCGTGCCTTCTTCGACGGCCCGCTGGGGGAGACCTCGCGCGAGGCCGAACTGTTCGTCAAGGGAGAACTGGGATGAGGTTCAGCCGCCGCATCGCCTGCGTCGCCGCCTTCGCGCTGGCCGCCACCGGGGCCTGGGCGCAAGGCACCACGATGGTCATGGCGTCCACCACGTCGACGGAGCAATCGGGCCTCTTCCACTCCCTGCTGCCCGAGTTCGCCAGGGCCACCGGCATCACGGTGAAGGTAGTGGCCGTCGGCACCGGGCAAGCCATCGACATGGCCCGCCGTGGCGACGCCGACGTGCTCTTCGTGCACGACCGCACCGCGGAGGAGAAGTACGTCGCCGACGGCTTCGCGCCGCGGCGCTACCCGGTCATGTACAACGACTTCGTGCTGGTCGGCCCCAGGTCGGATCCCGCCGGCACGAAAGGCAACGACATCGCCGAGGCGCTGAAGAAGATCGCCGCCGCGAACGCGCCTTTCGTCTCGCGCGGCGACAAGAGCGGCACCGACGCCGCCGAGAAGCGCTACTGGGCGCAGGCGGGCCTCGCCAGCCGCGGCAGCGGCTACAGGGAGTGCGGCTGCGGCATGGGCCCGGCGCTGAACATCGGGGCTTCCAGCAACGCCTACGTGCTCACCGACCGCGGCACCTGGCTCAGCTTCAGGAACCGCGGCGACCTGGCGGTGCTGGTGGAAGGCGACAAGCGCCTGTTCAACCAGTACGGCGTCATGATCGTGAGCCCGCAGAAGTTTCCGCACGTGAAGGCCGCCGAGGCGCAGAAGTTCGTCGACTGGGTGACCTCGCCGGCCGGCCAGCAGTCCATCGCGAATTTCAGGATCCGTGGCGAGCAGCTGTTCTTCCCGAACGCGGGCACCGCGAACTGACCGGATCCTTCCTCAGGCGAACAGCTCGCCCGGCGCGCTCGCGGGGTTGTCCCGCCCTTGCCCCGCCAGCGGGAACTGCGCGCGCACGAGCGTGCCCTGGCCGGGGGTCGTCACGATGTCCAGCCGGCCGCCCGCCAGCACGGCGCGCTCGCTCATCGAGACGAGCCCGAAATGTTCCCTGCACTCCTCCGGGGTGCGGTAGCGCGCCAGGTCGAAGCCGGTGCCGTCGTCGGCCACCTGGAGTTCCACGGTGGCCGGCGACAGCCGCAGCGACACGGTGACTTCGCCGGCGTGCGCATAGCGCGCGGCATTGGTGAGCGCCTCCTGGCAGATGCGGAAGCACGCCGTCTCCACTTCTTCCGGCAGGCGGTCGCCGGGTTCCGGCAAGGCCAGGTGCAGGCGCCACCCGGCCGAGCGGGCCTGCTGCTCCGCGACCCATTCCAGCGCGTCGACCAGCCCGAGGTCGTCGAGCATGGGCGGACGCAGCCGCAGCGACAGCCCGCGGATGTGGGTGATCGCCCGGTCCACGGCCTGCATGCATTCGCGCACCTGCCCGGACGGCGCGGCGCCCGCGAGTTCGGACAGCTGCATGCGGACCAGCGTCAGCGCCTGGCCGGTCTCGTCGTGGAGCTCCCGCGCGATGTGGCGGCGTTCCTCCTCCTGCGCGGAGATCAGGCGTGCCGAGAGGGCCTGCAGCCGCTCCTTGGCGCCCGTGAGCGCCTCGTTGGCCTGCTGCAGGGCCAGCGTGCGTTCGGCCACCAGCATTTCCAGGTGCGTGTTGACGTGCTGCAGCTCCGACTCCGCGCGGCCGCGTTCCTGCACCTCGGCGCGCAGGGCTTCCTCGGCGCGCTTGCGGTCCGTGAGGTCGCGCGTGATCTTGCAGTAGCCCGTCACGCGACCTTCCGCATCGCGCACCGGCGAGAGGTCGACGGTGGCCCAGAAGCGCGTGCCGTCCTTGCGCACGCGCCATCCTTCCTCGCTGTAGCGGCCTTCGGAGGCAGCGGCGCGCAGGGCGCGCTGCGGCCCGCCCGCGGCCGCGTCCTGCGGCAGGTAGAAGCGGGAGAAGTGCGCGCCCAGGATCTCGCAGTCCTCGTAACCCTCGATCCGGCGCGCGCCGGGGTTCCACGTCCGCACCATGCCATCGGCATCGAGCAGGACGATGGCGTATTCCGTGACGCTGTCGGCCATGGCGTGGAACTGCTGCTCGCCTTCGAGCAGCCGCTGCTCCGCCTCGCGCTTGCTGCGGAACTGCTGGTAGACGAACAGCAGCGCCGCGAAGAGTGTCATCAGCAGCAACGCCATGCCGACCCAGAAGGCGGCCAGCCCCTGCTGGTGCGCGGTCCACCGCTGCGAGAGCAGGCGGCTTTCCTCGGACTCCATGCGCTGCAGCAGGTCGCGCACTTGCAGCATCTCGCCGCGGCCGAGGCCGCCTTCGATCAGTTCGCTGGCCGCTGCCGGGCCGCGGGTGCGGCGCGCCTCCACCAGGGTCTCTTCGATGCGCTGCCGCGCGGCGAGCGCTGCCTCCATCTCGCGCAGGGTCGCGTCCTGCACGGGGTTTCCGTGGACCAGCTCGCGCAGGCGCTGGAGGTCCCCCTGGACCTGCCTGCGCGCGGATTCGTAGAGCGCCAGCTCCTCCTGCCTGCCGGTGAGGACGAAGCCGCGCAGGCCGTTCTGGACGTCGATCGCGTTCGCCCGGGCCTGCCCGATGGCGGCGAGCACTTCGTGCGTGCGCACGATCCAGGCCTGCGCCTGCCGCTCGCGCACGGACATCCAGTAAGTGGCTCCCACGAGGGCGGCGGCGACCACGAACGCGCCGAGGAACCCGGTGAGGGTGAGGGTACCCTGCCTGTCGCTCCCGGCTGACTTCGGTTTCTCCACGCTGGAGGTGTATGCCAGAAACAGGTGGCGGCCCGCTTACCCCCGCGGTCCACGGGGCTTCTTTCGCTACGAATGCCGTAACGGTTCGTACGGCACGGGCGGCAGGACGTTCAGCAGCGCCCCCACCATCAGCGGCTTGACCAGGTAGTGGTCGAAGCCGGCAAGCTCCGCAGCCTCGCGGTGGCCCGCCTCGCCCGAGGCCGTGAGGGCGATGAGCGTCACCGGCCCGCGACTGCATTGCTGGCGGATGCGCGAACAGGCAGCCAGGCCGCCCATCCTCGGCATGTGCAGGTCCAGCACCACCGCGTCCGGGCAGTGTTGCAGCGAGGCCAGCACCGCGGTGTCGCCGTCGTAGGCCACCAGCACGCGGTAACCCACGAACCGCAGGAGCTCGGCGAGGTTGTCGGCGCAATCCGGCTCGTCGTCCGCCACCAGCACGAGCGGGGAGGGGAGTGGCTGGGCTGCAGCGGACGGATCCATGGTCCGCCGATGGTCGCCGCACCCGCGGGCCGCGGGCTTGATGCAACGCAAGCCGCGGCGAGCCGCGCCGAAAAGGGGTTCCAATGGAGGGCATGAATGCAGGACCCGGCAAGCCGCCCCACGACCACGCTCGTCCATCGGGGCACGACCACGACCACCACGACCACCGGCACGAACATGCGCATGCCCATGGACATGGACACGGCCACCACGGCCACGTCCACGCGCCGGCCTCCTTCGGCAAGGCCTTCGCGATCGGTGCCGTCCTGAACGTGGGCTTCGTCATCGCCGAATGGGTGTTCGGCGCCATGGCGAACTCGCTGGCGCTCATGGCCGACGCGGTCCACAACCTCGGGGACGTGCTCGCCCTGCTGCTCGCCTGGCTCGCCGCCGGCCTGGCGCGGCGCCCGCCCAGCGAGCGCTTCACCTACGGCCTGCGCGGCAGCTCCATCCTGGCCGCCCTGCTGAATGCCGGTGCGCTCCTGGTCATCACCGGCGGCCTCGGGTGGGAGGCGCTGCGCCGCCTGCGCGACCCGGGCCCGGTGGAGGGCGGCATCGTGATCGGCGTCGCCCTGGTCGGCGTGGTGATCAACGGCGTGACCGCCTGGCTGTTCCTGCGCGGGGGCAAGGAGGACCTGAACCTGCGTGGCGTCTACCTGCACATGGCGGCGGACGCCGCCGTCTCGCTGGCCGTGGCGCTGGCGGGCGTGGCGGTGCTGTTCACGGGCTGGACCTGGCTGGACCCGGCGCTCACGCTCGCCGTGTCGGCGGTGATCCTCTGGAGCTCCTGGGACTTGCTGCGGCAGTCGCTGAACCTCGCCCTGCAGGCGGTCCCGTCAGGGATCCGGACCGCGGAGGTGCGGGAGCTGCTGGCCGGCATGCCGGGCGTGGCGGAAGTCCACGACCTGCACATCTGGGCCATGAGCACCTCGGAGAACGCGCTCACCGCCCATCTCGTGATGCCGGCCGGCCATCCGGGCGACGCCTTCCTGCAGCAGGTGTGCGGCGAGCTGGAGCGGCGCTTCGGCATCCAGCATGCCACCGTGCAGATCGAGGTGGCGAACACGGGCGCCGCGTGTGCACTGGCGCCGGATCACGTAGTTTGAGCGCGACGGCGCGGCGTGGAAGGGGAAGTTCCCCTTAACGCCGGGCCCGCGCTGCAGTACAACGCCCCTGAGGCGCCGCCGCGGCGCGGCGCCCGCACGCAAGGGGATCGCCATGGGCAAGACGGATCGCGAGCGGCGTCACCAGGCCAACCTGGACCGGATCAACCGCGTGCAGCTGGTCTGCGGCACCGCCGACCACATGCGGGTGGACCACGAAGGCACGCTGCTGGAACGCGCGCGCATGCTGGGCGAGGAGATCAGCTCCCACCAGGCCACGGAGCTCGGGCTGGCCGCCTTCGACCGGCTGCTGCGCCGGGCGGAAGAGCGCGACGTGCGCCACCGCCGCGACATCCTGGCCTTCATCGCCGCCGTCTGGAACAACAAGGCCCTGCCCCTCGTCACCCTGCGCGGGCTGGAGCAGTCCGTGGGCGACGACATGATGGAAGTCCTCGACGCCTTCCGCTACGGCCGCCTCAACCTGGCGGAGCACGTGGAAGGCGGCCCGCGTCGCGTCGCGCGGGCGCTCAAGGAGTGGACGGGCGCGAGCGTCTGAAAGCGGACTTCCGAAAGCGGACATCCGAACGCAAAGGGCGCAAAGGTTTCGCAAAGGGCGCAAAAGAAAACCTTTGAAGTTTTCCTTTGATTCTTTTGCGTCCTTTGCGTAGTTTTTGCGTCCTTTGCGTTCCGGAAGTCCGCTCCCGCCTTCCTCAGCCTACGCGCCGCGCGCGCTGCCGCGAGATGCGCCGCGTCGGCTGCGGTTCCGTTGCCAGCTCCGGCGAATCCGCCAGGGCGCCGAAGCCTGATTCGCGCACGCCGCTGCGCGTGTGGCGGGCGAACAGGCGCGCGTAGTAGCCGCCTTGCGCCAGCAGTTCCTCGTGCGTGCCGATCGCCTCGACGCGGCCGCCGCGCAGCACCACGATGCGGTCCGCGTCCATGACGGTCGACAGCCGGTGCGCCACGACCAGCGTGGTGCGGCCCTGCGTCAGGCGGTCCAGCGCGGCCTGCACCAGCGCCTCGCTTTCGTTGTCCAGCGCGCTGGTGGCTTCGTCCAGCACCAGGATGGGCGGGTTCTTCAGCAGGGCGCGGGCGATGGCGATGCGCTGCTTCTGGCCGCCGGAGAGTCCCGCGCCACGCTCGCCGACCACGGTGTCGTAGCCCTGCGCCAGGCGCTCGATGAACTCGTGCGCGTTCGCGGCGCGCGCGGCCTCTTCCGCCTGCTCGCGGGTCGCCCCCGGCGCGCCGTACGTGATGTTCGCGAGGATGGTGTCGTTGAACAGGTGCACGTCCTGCATCACCGTGCCCACCTGGCGGCGCAGCGACTGGCGCGTGCAGCTGCGGATGTCGACGCCGTCCACCAGGATGCGGCCCGCGGTGGGCGCGTGCAGCCGCTCCAGCAGCGAGACCAGCGTGGTCTTGCCGCAGCCGCTCGGGCCCACGAGCGCCACCGTCTCGCCCGGGCGCACGGCCAGGTTCACGTCGCGCAGCACGGGGCGGCCGTCGCCGTAGGCGAAGCTCACGCTCTCGAAAGTCACCCCACCGGCGGTGACGGCCAGGTCCTGCGCTCCCGGCTGGTCGGCCAGCGGGTCCGGCGCGTCCAGGATGGACGACACGGTTTCCAGCGACACGCCGGCGCGACGCACCGTGGCGTAAACGTTGGTCAGCCCCTGGATCGGCCCGAACAGGCCGCCCACGTACTGCAGCGCCGCGACCAGCGTGCCGACCGTGCCGTGCCCGCGCAGCACCAGCCACGCGCCCAGCGTCGCCACGGACAGGCGGGCGGCGGCGGCGGACAGGCCTTGCAGCGAGGCGGTGCGCGCATCGGTGCGGGCGCCTTGCGTGACGCGCTGGTTCCCCTGGGCGACGGCGGCGAGGAAGCGGCGCTCCTCGGCGCGCTCCATGGCGAAGCCCTTGACGGTGCGGATGCCGGCCAGCACCTCGGTCCAGCGGCCGAAGGTGGCCGTCCAGTGGTCCAGGAGCGCGCGGTCGCGGCGGGTCTGCTCGCGCGCGGCGCGCATGCCGATCAGCGCCGGCAGCGGCGCGAAGGCGCAGACCGCCAGCGCCAGCCGCCAATCCAGCTGGGTCAGCGCGGCGAGCGCCAGCGCCAGGTAGGCCGCGGCGGGCAGGGCGTTGAAGGCCAGGTCGCCGACGGCGGAGACGAAGCCGTCGATCGAGGTGTTCACCCGGCTGACGGTGCCGCCCACCGTGTGCTGCTGGTGGTAGGTGAGGGGCAGCTGGTGCAGCCGCGCGGTCACCCGCTCGCGCAGGGCGAAGTCCATGTCCAGCCGCACGCGCCAGCTGCGCGCGGCGAGCAGCCGGGACAGCCAGACCTGCGCCAGCTCGGAAGCGGCGACGAGGGCCAGGGCGAACAGGACCGCGCGCCCGACGTCGCCGCGCAGTCCGCGGGGCGCCTGCGCGGCCACCTTGGTGAGCAGGTCGACGAGGTACATGACGGCCAGCGGCGCGGCGGCCGTGGCGGCGGCGAGGAGCAGGGCCAGGCCCAGCACCTTGGCGATGGGGCGTTCGAAACCTTGCAGCCAGGGCAAGGCGCGGCCGACCAGCGCGCGGACGTCGCGCAGGGCGGTGGCGTCCCGGCCGGAACGGCGGCTGGAGGGCAGGAAGGGGGAAAGAAAAGCGCGCAACACGAGGGTTGCCAACGGATGAGCAGAGCCGGAAGTTGACCCGGCAGGGCATTCGCCCCTCGTCCGCGTCAGCCTTCCGTAGGATCCGCGGTGCGATGCGTGAATCCATCACGAAGGTGACGTGCTCCCCGGCGCAGAAGCGCTGGGTGCTGGTCGCGTCCATCCTCGGTTCCAGTCTCGCCTTCGTGGACGGCACGGTGGTGAACGTCGCCCTGCCGGCGCTGCAGCGCGACCTCGGCGCCACCGTGGCCCAGGCCCAGTGGGTGGTGGAGTCCTATGCGCTGCTCCTGGCCGCGCTCCTGCTGGCGGGCGGCGCGCTGGGCGACCGCTTCGGGCGCCGGCGCGTGTTCCTCGCCGGCGTGGTGGTGTTCGCCGCGGCCTCGCTGGCCTGCGCGCTGTCCCGGGACGTCACGCAACTGGTGGCGTCGCGCGCCGTGCAAGGGACAGGCGCGGCCCTGCTGGTGCCGGGGAGCCTGGCCCTGATCAGCGCGTTCTTCCCGGAGGACGAGCGCGGGCGCGCGTTCGGCACCTGGGCGGCCTTCAGCGGCATCACGTCCGCGCTGGGTCCGGTGCTGGGCGGCTGGCTGATCGACCACTTCTCCTGGGCCTGGGCCTTCGCGGTGAACGTGCCGCTGGCCGCCGTCGTGGTCGTCGTGACCTGGCTGCAGGTGCCGGAGAGCCGTGCCGACGACGCGGGCACCCGGCTCGACCTGCCCGGCGCCGCCCTCGCCACCCTCGGCCTGGGCGGCGTGGTCTTCTTCTTCATCGAGGCGCCGGTGCAAGGCTGGGGGGCGGCACCCGTGCTCGCCGCGCTGGCCCTGGGCGTCGCCGCGCTGGCGGGTTTCTTCTTCGTCGAGCGGCGGCGCGCGTCCCCCATGCTGCCGCTCGCGTGGCTGCGCGACCGCAATTTCGCGGGCGCCAACCTGCTCACGCTGCTGCTGTACGCGGGGCTGGGCGGCGGCCTGTTCTTCCTGCCGCTGAACCTGATCCAGGTGCAAGGCCTGTCGGCCACGGCGGCCGGCGCGAGCCTGCTGCCCTTCATCGCGATCCTGTCCCTGCTTTCGCGCTGGGCCGGCGGGCTGGCCGACCGGGGAAGCGCGCGGCGCGCCCTCGTCGTGGGCTCGCTGATCGCGGCCGCGGGCTTCGCGCTGCTGGCCGTGCCGGGCACGGCGGCGAGCTACTGGACCGGCTTCCTCCCCGGCATCGCGGTGCTGGGCCTGGGCATGGCCGTCGTGGTCGCGCCGCTCACGACCACGGTGATGAACGCGGTGCCGCAGGAACACGCGGGCACGGCATCGGGCATCAACAACGCGCTGTCGCGCGTGGCGGGCGTGCTGGCCATCGCCGTCTTCGGCGCGCTGATGGCGGCGGTGTTCCAGGCGCGGCTGCGGGAGGCGATGGCGGGACTGCCCGGCGACCTCGCCGATGTCCTCTGGCGCCAGCGCGATCGCCTGGCGGCGATCCAGGTGCCGGACGCGGCCACCGCCGCGCGCGAGGCGGTCCGGCACGCCTTCGTCGCCGGCTACCGCTGGATCATGCTGGCCAGCGCGGTGCTGGCCCTGGCGAGCGCGGCGATCGCGGCCGCCTGGGTGCGCGACGAAGCGCGGCACCGCGGCTGACGCTCACGCCGGCGGCGTCCGGGCGCGCAGCAGCCAGCGCTCCAGGCCGTCGAACAGCCATTGCACGGCCAGCGCGAGCAGGGCGGCCGGCACCGCACCGGCGAGCATCATCGCCGTGTCGTTGACGGCGAGGCCTGCGACGATGCGCTCGCCCAGGCCGCCCGCGCCGATGAAGGTCGCCACCGTGGCCATGCCGACGTTCCACACCGCGGCGGTCTTGATGCCCGCGAGGATCGTCGGCAGGGCCAGGGGCAGCTCGATGCTGCGCAGCACCTGCCCTTCGCGCAGGCCCAGGGCCAGGGCGGACTGGCGCAAGCCGGCGGGGACCGAGGCGAGCCCGGCGTGCGTGTTCCGCACCACCGGCAGCAGCGCATAGACGGTGAGCGCGAGCAGCGCGGGCAGGAAGCCGATGCGGCCGACCAGCGCGATCAGGAAGGCGAGCAGCGCCAGCGAGGGCACCGTCTGCGCAACGCCCACCACGCCCATGAGCCCGCCGGCGAGCCGCGGCCGCTGCCAGGCCAGCACGCCCAGCGGGATGGCGAGCGCGACCGCCATCGCCAGGGAAGCGAACACGAGGACCAGGTGTTCGCGCAGGAGCCTGGGGAGGTCGGGCGCGAAGAGGCGCTGCAGGAAGCCCGCGCGGGGCGCGGGCGTTCCGGCCGCGGGCTGCTCTGGCGCCGCCGCCTGGCCGTGCGCGAGGAATGCGCGCGCGACTTCGGCGAAGGGCTTGCCGTCGATCTCCACGGCGCCGTTCATGGCGCGCATCGCGTCTTCGTCGATGCGGCCGGCCAACGCCGCCAGCGGGCGATCGTCGACGCCCGCGCGCATCAGCAGCACCGCGTCGTAGCGCGGGAAGAAGTCGCGGTCGTCGCGCAGCACGCGCAGCTTCAGGCGTGCGATCTGCGCGTCGGTCGTGTACGCGTCGACGACGTCCACCTGCTTCGCGGCCAGCGCCTGGTAGGCGAGGCCGTGGTCCAGGCCGCTGCCGGGCGTGAACGGGATCGCATAGGCCTTCTGCAGCGCGGGCCAGCCGTCGGCGCGCACGAGGAATTCGTGCGAGAGGCCGAAGCGCAGGGGGGCCTGGCTGCGGGCGAGGTCGGAGATCGTCGCGATGCCCAGGCGGGCCGCGTCGTCCTCGCGCATGGCGAGCGCATAGCCGTTGTTGAAGCCGAGCGGCACGGCCGCCTTCAGCCCGCGCGGCGCCAGCCAGGCGTTGATCTGCGCCAGCGTCGGCGCCGGCTCGTCGCGCTTCAGCAGCTCGCGCACGATCGTGCCCGTGTACTCGGGGTAGAGGGCGATGCTGCCTGTCGCGAGCGCCTGCTCCATCACCGCGGTGTTGCCGAGGCCCTGGCGGTGCACGGCCGGCGTGCCCGCGTCGGCCAGCACCTGGCGCACGATCTCGCCGAGGATGTAGCTTTCGGTGAAGCGCTTGGAGCCGACCACCACGGGCTGCGCGGCCAGCGTGCCGGCAGCCAGCAGCAGGAACAGCAGGGTGAGGCGCCGTGCGAATCCCATGCCTTGCGGCTCCTAGTCGTCGCGCGCGTCCCAGCCGGGCAGGCGCTCGTCGCCGCGCTTGCGCCGCGCCTCGGCTTCCTCGCGCTCGCGCGCCATCTGCGCCTCCAGCTGCTGGCGGCCTTCCTTGACCACCGCGATCATCTTGGCGCGGTCGCGGTGGTAGGGGTACATGGTCTCGAACAGGGCCAGGTTGTGCCGCCGGAAGCGCATGGCCTGGCGCCGCGCCTCTGCGGGCTGCTGGCCCAGGAGTTCCAGCACGCGCCGTCCCGTGCGCAGGCTGGACTCGAACACCTCGCGGTCCACCTTGTCCACGCCGCGGTCGCGCAGCTCGTTCCAGTGCGTGACGTCGCGCGCCCGCGCCACGAGTTCCAGCTGCGGGAAGTGCTCGCGCACGAGGTCGACGATGCGCAGCGACTGCTCGCGGTCGTCCACCGCCACGACGAACACGCGCGCGCCCGCCGCGCCGGCCGTGCGCAGCAGGTCCAGCCGGGTCGCGTCGCCGTAGTGCACCTTGTAGCCGAAGGCGCGCGCGGCCTCGATCATGTCGGCGTCGTGGTCCAGCACGGTGGAGCCTATGCCCTGCGCATTGAGCAGGCGGCCCACCATCTGCCCGTAGCGGCCGAAGCCCGCGATGATCACCGGCGCGTGCTGCGGGTCGCTCAGTTCCTCCATCGTGCGCTTGCGGCCGGCGGCCAGCCGCGCAGACCACCTGTCGGCGGCCAGCAGCATCAGCGGCGTGAGCAGCATGGACAGCGTGATTGCCGCCACCAGCAGCGACGACGTGCCGGCGTCGATGAGGCGCGCGCCGGTGGCGGTCTGCAGCACCACGAAGCCCACTTCGCCGCCCTGCGCCAGCAGCACGATGAACAGCGGCCGCTCGGGCGCCGGGATCTCCATGCCGCGCGCCATCAGCACCAGCACGACGCCCTTGGCCGCGAGGAAGCCGAACACGATGGCGGCGACGAGCAGCGGCTGCTTCGCCACGACAGCGAAGTCGATCGTCATGCCGATCGCGATGAAGAAGAGGCCCAGCAGCAGCCCCTTGAAAGGCTCGATGTCGGTCTCGAGCTCGCGACGGTATTCGCTCTCGGCGAGCAGGACGCCGGCCAGGAAGGCGCCCAGCGCCATGGAGAGGCCCACGGACTGCATCAGCGCCGCCGTCGCCACCACGAGCAGCAACGCCGCGGCGGTGAAGATCTCCGGCGAGTCGCTGCGGGCGATCCAGCGCAGCGTCGGGCGCAGCAGCAGGCGGCCGCCGAGGATGATCGCCGCGACGACGCCCACCACCTTGGCGGCTGCCTGCCAGCCGCCCGCCTCCGCGCCGCCCCCCGTGACCATCAGCAGCGGCAGCAGGGCCAGGATGGGGATCGCGGCCACGTCCTGCAGCAGGAGCACGCTCAGCATGCTGCGGCCGGCCGTCGTCGGCAGCAGGTTGCGGTCCGCCATGGCGCGCAGGCCCGTCGCCGTGGACGAATCCGCCAGCGCCAGCGAGGCGGCCAGCGCGATGCGCCAGTCCACGCCGAAGGCCACGGCGATGGCCGTCATGACCGCGGCGGACCCGAACAGCTGCACGCTGCCCCAGCCGAAGATGGGCCGGCGCAGGCTCCACAGCCGCCGCGGCTCGAGCTCGAGGCCCACCAGGAACAGCATGAGCACCACGCCGAACTCCGCGAAGTGCAGCACGTCCTGCACGTTCGCCACCAGGCGCAGGCCCCAGGGCCCGATGACGATGCCGGCGGCGAGGTAGCCGAGGATCGCCCCCAGGCCGAGGGCGCGCGAGAGCGGCACCACGATCACGGCCGCGGCGAGGTACACGAGGCTGCCGGACAGCCAGCCGGGAATGTGGTGCTCCATCAGCGCGCCTCGTTCGGGTTGGGCAGCGGGCGGTCGCTGGTGGGGACGTCGATCACCGGGCAGGCACCCAGCTCCTCGAGTTCCGGCCAGTCCGGGTAGCTGCCCAGGCGCTGCGCGAACACGTCGACGTGCCGGCGCACCTCGTCCGGGTCGGCCCTGCGTGCCCCGTGCAGCAGCAGCGGCGGCAGGAAGCGCATGCCGCACAGCGTGGCCGTCTGCTCGTAGGGCGGCAGGAAGGCATCGAAGAAATAGCGGTTGTAGCCCTGCGGATGGTAGGAAGCCTCGGGGCCGCCCGTGCTCGCGACCAGCCACAGGTCCTTGCCGTTCAGCGCCGTCCCGCCGGGGCCGTAGGCCCAGCCGTACCCCAGGACCTCGTCGCACCAGAGCTTCATGAGGGCGGGCATGGCGTACCACTGGATCGGGTGCAGCAGCACCACCATGTCGGCCGCCTGCGCGCTTTCCTGTTCGGCGGCGACGTCGATGTCGAAATCGGGATAGGTGCCGTACAGGTCCTGCACGCGCACGTGCGGCAGGGCACGTGCGGCTTCGACGAGGAGGCGGTTGACGCGGGACTCGGCCCAGTTGGGGTGGGCGGCGATCAGGTAGATGCGGGGCGCGCCGGGCCGCGCTTCGTTGTCTGGCATGGCGCGAACATAACGCAATTCAACGCGGCGGGCGCCCGGCCGCCGCGGCGGGTGCGGGGGCCGCCCAGGCCGCGGGCTCCGCGAAGCGCGCGCCGGCCGCCTCGACGCAGGCGATGGCCTGCAGCAGCAGGTCCTCGCGCACCTCCAGGAACTGGGGGAACTCGCGCGTGAGCACGTACGCGAAGATCTCCAGCTCCATGCCTTGCGGGCCGAACTCCACGAGGCGCACGCGCGAGAGCGGGTGCTCCAGCTTCGGGTGCGCGTCGATCAGGGCCGCGATGTCCCCGCGCACGCGGCGCAGCTGCTCCACGGAGGTGTCGTAGGCCAGGCGCAGGCGGTGCTGCGCCAGGATCTTGTTGCGGCTCGCGAAATTCTCCAGCTCCGCCTGCGCCAGCACGCCGGCCGGGATCGACAGCAGCGTGTGCTCCAGGGTACGGAAGCGGACCGAGCGCAGCGTGATGTCCTCGACCGTGCAGGTGCGGTCGTTGACGCGGCAGGTGTCGCCCACGGCCAGGGCTTCGTCGGCCAGCAGCATCATGCCGCCCAGGATGTTCTCGATCGTCTTCTGCGCGCCGAGGGCGAGCGCGACGCCGATGATTCCCAGGCCGGCCAGCACCGCCTTCATGTCGAAGCCCAGGAGCGCGAGCACGACCAGCACGGCCACGAGCACCACCAGCACGTTCAGGAGCCGCTCGCCCAGCATCAGCACGGAGCGCACGCCGGTGCGGCCGCGGTCCTGCAGGTGCGTGCCGGCGCGGCCGAACAGCACGGACGTCGCGCGGTGGAGGCCCCACGCGACGGCGACCACGAGGACCACCGCCAGCACGCGCGCATAGGCGATGCGGAAGGACAGCGTGGGGCCGTACCAGGAGAGGGCGGCCGCGTGCATCGCCAGTGCCAGCACCACCACGGCCGGCCAGCGCGTGGCGCGGTACCAGGCGTCGATCGCGGCGGCCTGCGAAGGCAGCAGCCGCCGCAGCACGGCACTCAGCAGCCGCAAGAGGGGCGGCAGGACCAGCAGGGGCAGGACGAGGGTGCCGGCCCACAGGGCGAGGTCGGCGAAGGTGAAGTCGAAGATGGCGGGCGTGAACAGGCCGGAGGGCAGCACGCGCTCGGGCCAGCGGCTCACCTCCGCGGCGCCCAGCCTCGCCACGCGCGCCATGGTTTCGGAGGAGACGAGCCACACGGGCCCTGCGTCGGGATCGGTGACGCGCACGAGTTCGACCAGCAACTCCTGGTCGCCGATGCGCAGCGGGCCGATGCGCTCGCGGTCGAGGGGCAGGCCGTCGTCCACCGCACCATCGGGCGTGTCGCTGATGGAAGCGAGCGGCCGGTGGAAGTAGCGATCCAGCAGCTGCGCCAGCTCGCCGGCGAGTTCCTGCGAGCGCGTGACGGCGCGGGGGTTCGCCTGCGTGTAGCGCGCGGCCAGCGCGAGGTCGCCGCGCTGCGCGGCGCGCGCGAACGCGGCGATCGTGCGGCGGGGCGTGCCGCGGTCCAGGGGGTCGTACGCCGCGGGGGCCGACGCGGCCGCCGCGGGAGCGGCCATGCGCCCCGCCAGCTGCGCCTGCGCCGCGAAGGCCAGCGCCAGCAGCAGGCACCCGAGGAAGGCCCTCACGCTCGTTCGCACCTTGTCTTGCTTTCCTTGTGCCGGTGGGCCGGCCATCGTGGCATCGGCCGCCGGCAGGCGCCATCGGGGGCAGGGGCAGCGGCCCCTGCACGCCGGGGCGAGGTCAGGCCACCAGCGCCGCCGACTTCACCTGCGCCAGGACCGGGACCCCTTCCGCGAGCCCGAGTGCGTCGACGGCGCGCGCCGTGACGCGCGCGAGCAGCAGCGACTCGCCGCAGGCGAGCTGCACCAGCGCCTGCGAAGGATGCGCGCCCGGCGCGATCGCGCGCACGGTGCACGCGAGCACGTTCTGGATGCTGCTCGCGGCCGGGGGCTGCAGCGCCAGGCTGACGTCGCGCGCCAGCACGCGCACGCGCACGGCCTGTCCCATCGGCAGGCCGGGATCGGCGATCCACAGGGTGCCGCCGGCGAAGCGCACCTGCGCGAGCTGCCAGCGTGCGTCGCGTTCGACGAGCGTGCCGCCCAGGAGCGCGCCGGCTTCCTCGCCCGGGACCGCGGCGAGGTCCACGCGTGCCAGCGTTTCGGCCAGCGGACCCGACGCGCGCACGCGGCCGCCTTCCAGCAGCACGAGGTGGTCCGCCAGGCGCGCCACCTCGTCGCCGGAGTGCGTCACGTACAGCATCGGGATCTCGAGTTCGTCCCGCAGCTTCTCCAGCCACGGCAGGATCTCGCGGCGTCGGGCGAGGTCGACGGCGGCGAGCGGTTCGTCCAGCAGCAGGATGCGCGGCTGCGTGGCGAGGGCCCGCGCGATGGCGACGCGCTGGCGCTCGCCGCCGGAGAGTTCGTGCGGGCGGCGGTGCAGCAGGGAGGCGATGCCGAGCAGGTCCAGCAGCGGTTCCAGGGGCGCAGCGCTGCCCGAACGCTTCCGCGCGAAGCGCAGGTTGCCGGCGACGTCGAGGTGGTCGAACAGGCTCGCTTCCTGGAACACGTAGCCGAGCGGCCGGCGGTGCGTGGGCAGGACGAGGCCGCGCTCGCTGTCCTCCCACGCCGCATCGCCGATGACGACCCGCGCGCGCTCCGGCCGCTCGAGGCCGGCGACGCCGCGCAGCAAGGTCGTCTTGCCCGAGCCCGAGGGACCGAAGATCGCCGTGATGCCGTCGGCGGGCAGGCGCAGGTCGACGTCCAGGACGAAGTCCCGTCGCGGGATCCGCAGCGCGATGGCGAGGCCGCTCATCCCAGCACGCGCGGGCTGCGCCGGTTGAGGCGCGCAAGCGCGAACAGCACGGCGAAGGAGAACAGCACCATCGCCGCGGACAGCCAGTGCGCCTGCGCGTACTGCAGCGCCTCGACGTGCCCGTAGATCTGCGTCGACACCACGCGCGTCTGCTGCGGGATGTTGCCGCCGATCATCAGCACCACCCCGAACTCGCCCACCGTGTGCGCGAAGCTCAGGACGGCCGCCTGCACGATGCCGGGGCGGGCGAGCGGCAGCACGACGTGGAAGAAGGAATCCCGCGGCGAGGCGCGCAAGGTGGCGGCGACCTCCAGCGGGCGGCGCCCCACGGCTTCGAATGCACCTTGCAGCGGCTGCACCGCGAAGGGCAGCGAGTACACGATGGAGCCGAGCAGCAGGCCGGCGAAGGTGAAGGGCAGCAGCCCGAGTCCCAGGGCCTGCGTGAGCTGCCCGCCCCAGCCGTGCGGCCCGAGCGCCACGAGCAGGTAGAAGCCCAGCACGGTCGGCGGGAGCACGAGGGGCAGGGCGACCACGGCGGCGACGGGAGCGCGCCAGCGGGACGACGTGCGCGCCAGCCACCAGGCGAGCGGCGTCGCGAGCACGAGGAGGGCGAGGGTGGTGGCGAGCGCGAGCTTGAACGTGAGCCAGATCGCCTGCAGGTCGTCGGCGCCCAGGGTCATGCCTTCAGAACTTGTAGCCTGCGGCCCGCAGCACGGCGCGCGCCGCGTTGGTGCGCAGGTAGGCCAGGAACAGCGAGGCCACCGGGTTGTGCACGCCAGCCTGCAGCAGCACGGCGTCCTGCTGCAGGGGCTGGTACAGGGACGCCGGCACCACCCAGCCGGAGCCGCGGGCGACGAGCCCGGCTTCGGCGACCTGCGACAGGGCGACGAAGGCAAGCCGCGCATTGCCGCTGGCGGCGAACTGGTAGGCCTGGCCGATGTTCTCGCCGGTCACCAGCAGCGGCTGCCAGCCTTCCTCGAGGTTGAGGGCCTTGAGCACTTCCAGGGCCGCCGCCCCGTAGGGCGCGACGCGGGGGTCGGCGATGGCGAGCTTGCCCTGCGGGCGGCGCAGGACCTCGCCGCGGGCGTCCACCACGTCGCCTGTCGCGCTCCAGAGCACGAGCTGGCCGAAGGCGTAGGTGTAGCGCGTGCCGGGGCGCGCGAGCCCTTCGGCTTCCAGCTTGCGCGGCGTTTCCGCGTCGGCGGCGAGCAGCACTTCGAAAGGCGCGCCGTTGCGGACCTGCGCGAAGAGCTTGCCGGTGGATCCGAGGGAGACGATGGCCTCGTGGCCCGTGTCGCGCTTGAAGGCGGCGGCGATCTTCTGGATCGGCCCCGCCAGGTTCGCCGCCGCGGCGACCTGCACCTCGCCCGCAGCCGCCGCCAGGGGCGCGGCCAGGGCCAGGAGCAGGGCGAGGCGGCGGAGCATGGGCGCGAGTATAGGAATCTTCGCTGGCGTGGCGCGCGTGCTGTCACGTAGGCTGGGTTGCGCGCAGCGCACCCCGGCGTTTCGCGGCGGCGCGGATCGCTGGGGTGCGCTTCGCGCAACCCAGCCTACCTGGCTGCGCGCAACCCAGCCTACTTCTTCTGCGCCAGCTTCCTGTACACCGTCGCGCGGCTGATCCCCAGCGTGCGTGCGGCTTCCATCACGTTGCCGCGCGCGTCGCTGACGGCCTTGCGGATCAGGGCGATCTCCACGTCGCGCAAGGGCAGGCGCGTGTTCGCGCCGGAGCGGGCGTCGCCGGCCGATTGCGGCAGGCAGGCCAGGCGCAGGCCGGACCACAGGGGCACTTCCACGGGCGGCTGTTCGGGATGGCGGGCGCGGTCGAACAGCGGCTCCCAGGGCTGCGCGAACAGTTCGCTGCAATGCACGGGCGCCGGCGGCGTGGCGGCCAGTGCCGCCACCATCTGCCGTGCGGCGCCGTTGCTGCCGGCGACCCAGCCTTCCTCGTCGAGGCAGATCAGGCCGTCGTCGTCGTCCCCCAGCAGGCGGCCGGGCCAGTTCAGGCGCAGCACGAGGCGGTGCGGCCGCGAGAGCGCGAGGGCGTTCTCGATGCTGCGCGCCGACTGCGCCACCAGGTGCTTCAGCTCCGGGCGCTCCGCCGCGTCGATGCCGGTGAGGTCCAGCATGCCGACGCAGGCGCCGTCCGGGCCGAAGAGCGGCGCGCCGGCGCAGCTGTAGCAGCCGGTGTCGCTGAAGAAGTGTTCGCCGCGGTGCAGCCACACGGGCTGCAGTTCGGCCAGCGCCGCGCCGATGGCGGTGGTGCCCACGCTGCGCTCGGACAGGTCGACGCCGACGCGCGTGATGACGGAAGCGCGCGGGTCGCGCCGGTCGATCGGCCCGTGGGCGTCGACGACCACGCCTTCCTCGTTGGTCAGGATGGCGAAGTAGCGGGTGCTGGCGATCGCACGGCCGAGCTGCTCCAGCACCGGACGCGCCGCGGCCACCAGCGTGCGGTTCGCCTCCGCGACGCGCCGCATGTGCTGCTCGGGAACGACGTCGAACGCCACGGGGTCGTGCGGACGCCGCCCTTCGCCCAGGCAGCGGCGCCACGAGCGCTCGATCCACGCGCCTTCGAACCAGCCATGGACGAGCACGTCCGTCATGGACCGGCCTTCTTCCATCACGGCGCGCCGCGCCCGCTCGATCTGCGCCAGGCGGTCCTGCGCCGCACCCGTCACCGGAAGGCCCATCGCCACGCTCCTCTTGTCTCCTGCCGGGCAGCCCCGCCGCCCGCTGCGTGACGCATTGTTCCATTTTGAGAATTTCGCGCCACTGCCCGAACCACCTAGGGTTTCGCCTAGCAGGAGGGTGGGGTGCGAATTCAACAATGGGCGCCCCGGTCCCCACACAGGAGAGACACGAATGCTGGTATCACTCAAGGTCAACGGGAAGGCGGCAAGCGTCGACGTCGCGCCCAATACGTTGCTGGTCACCGCGCTGCGCGAGCACCTCCGCCTGACGGGCACCCACGTGGGCTGCGACACCGCCCAGTGCGGCGCCTGCACCGTGCTCGTCAACGGCCGGGCCATCAAGTCCTGCAACACCCTCGCCGCCCAGCATCCCGGCGCCGAGATCACCACCATCGAAGGCATCGCGCAGGCGGACGGCACGCTGCACCCCATGCAGGCGGCGTTCAAGGACTGCCACGGCCTGCAATGCGGCTTCTGCACCCCGGGGATGGTCATGAGCTCGCTGGACCTGTGCCAGCGCCACCCGAACGCCAGCGAGACGCAGATCCGGGAGCAGCTCGAAGGCAACATGTGCCGCTGCACCGGGTACCAGAACATCGTGAAGGCCGTGCAGCAGGGCCAGGCTGCCATGGCCGGCAAGCCCTGAGGAGACCGCCATGGGTGCCAACGAGAACTTCGCGAAGCTGCCGCACATCGGCGAGTCGTACCGCCGCCGCGAGGACTACCGCTTCCTGACCGGCAGCGGCCAGTACACCGACGACATCAACCTGCCGAACCAGCGCTACGCCGTGTTCGTGCGCTCGCCGCACGCGCACGCGACGATCAGGTCCATCGACACGTCGCGCGCCGCTTCCATGCCGGGCGTCGCGCGCGTGTTCACGGGCGCCGACATGGCCGGCAAGGTCAACGGCCTGCCGTGCGGCTGGCTGATCACCAGCACCGACGGCCAGCCGATGAAGGAGCCGCCGCATCCCGTGCTGGCGCAAGGCAAGGTGCGCTACGTGGGCGACCACGTGGCGATGGTCGTGGCCGACACCGTGGCGCAGGCGCGCGATGCGGCCGAAGCCGTCGTCGTCGACTACGACGTGCTGCCCGCCGTGGTGGACGTGCGCGATGCCGCCAGGGCAACGGCGCTGCACGACGCCGCGCCGGACAACCGCTGCTACAAGTGGGCGATCGGCGACAAGGCGCAGGTCGACGCGGTGTTCGCCAAGGCGGCGCACGTCACGAAGCTGGACCTCACCAACAACCGCCTGATCCCCAACGCGATCGAGCCGCGCTCGGCGATCGGCGCGTACAACCGCGCCACCGACGACTACACGCTCTACGTCGCCAACCAGAACCCGCACGTCGAGCGCCTGCTGATGACGGCCTTCGTGCTGGGCCTGCCCGAGCACAAGGTGCGGGTGATCGCGCCGGACGTGGGCGGCGGCTTCGGCTCCAAGATCTTCCTGTACGCCGAGGACGTGGCGCTGACGTGGGCGGCGAAGCAGCTCAATTGCGCGGTGAAGTGGACGGCGGACCGCAGCGAGGCCTTCCTGAGCGACGCGCACGGGCGCGACCACGTCACGCACGCCGAGATGGCGATGGACAGCCAGGGCAAGTTCCTCGCGCTGCGCGTGCACACGGATGCGAACCTGGGCGCCTACCTCTCGACCTTCGCGACGGCCGTGCCCACCATCCTCTACGCCACGCTGCTGGCCGGCCAGTACACGACGCCGCAGATCTACGTGGAGGTGGATGCCTGGTTCACCAACACGGCGCCCGTCGATGCGTACCGCGGCGCGGGCCGGCCGGAAGCCACGTACATGCTGGAGCGCCTGGTCACGCGCTGTGCCTGGGACATGAACCTGCCGCAGGACGAGATCCGCGAGCGCAACATGATCACGGCCTTCCCGTACCAGACGCCGGTGGCGCTGCAGTACGACGTCGGGGACTACGTGGGTGCCTTGCACAAGGCGAACGCGCTGGCGGACGTGAAGGGCTTCGAGCAGCGGCGCAAGGCGAGCGAGGCCAAGGGCCTGCGCCGCGGCCTCGGCTACAGCAGCTACATCGAGGCCTGCGGCATCGCGCCGTCCAACATCGCGGGTGCGCTCGGTGCGCGCGCCGGCCTGTTCGAATGCGGCGAGGTCCGCGTGCACCCGACGGGCAGCGTCACGGTGTTCACCGGTTCGCACAGCCACGGGCAGGGCCACGAGACCACGTTCGCGCAGGTGGTCGCGGCGCGCCTGGGCATCCCGGTGGAAAACGTCGACGTGGTGCACGGCGACACGGGCCGCGTGCCCTTCGGCATGGGCACCTACGGCTCGCGCTCGATCTCTGTCGGCGGCGCCGCCATCATGAAGGCGCTGGACAAGATCGAGACCAAGGCGAAGAAGATCGCCGCGCACCTGATGGAGACCGGCGAGGGCGACATCGAGTTCGCCAACGGCGAGTTCGTCGTCAAGGGCACGGACAAGAAGGTGACCTTCGGCCAGGTGGCGCTGACGGCCTACGTGCCGCACAACTACCCGCTGGACAAGCTGGAGCCCGGCCTCAACGAGACCGCCTTCTACGATCCGACCAACTTCACCTTCCCGGCCGGCACCTACGTCTGCGAAGTGGAGGTCGACCCGCAGACGGGCACGGTGAAGATCGACCGCTTCACGGCGGTGGACGACTTCGGCACCATCATCAACCCGATGATCGTCGAGGGCCAGGTGCACGGCGGCCTGGTGCAAGGCATCGGCCAGGCGCTGATGGAGAACTGCGTGTACGACAAGGAGAGCGGCCAGCTGCTCACCGGCTCGTTCATGGACTACGCGCTGCCGCGCGCGGACGACATGCCGTCGTTCAAGCTGGACACGGTGTGCACGCCGTGCACGCACAACCCGCTGGGCACCAAGGGCTGCGGCGAGGCGGGCGCCATTGGCTCGCCGCCGGCCGTGATCAACGCCGTGCTGGACGCGCTGCGCCCGCTCGGCGTCAAGGACCTCGACATGCCCGCCTCGCCGGCGCGCGTGTGGGAAGCCATCCAGGCGGCCAAGCCCTGAACCCGAAGGAGAGGAAGACACCATGTATGCATTCACCTTCGAACGTCCCGCCTCGCTGGCCGATGCGCAGCGCGCCGCCTCCGCGGGCGGCGCCAAGGTGCTGGCCGGCGGCCAGACCCTGCTCGCCTCGATGAAGCTGCGCCTGGCGCAGCCCGAGACCCTGGTCGACCTGGGCGGCATCGCCGAACTCGCGGGCATCCGCCGCGAAGGCAACGCGCTGGTGATCGGCGCGATGACGAAGCACGCCGACGTCGCGGCCAACGCCGACGTGAAGTCCGCCATTCCCGCGCTGGCGGAGCTGGCGGCCGGCATCGGCGACCGGCAGGTCCGTGCGATGGGCACGATCGGGGGCTCGCTCGCGAACAACGATCCGGCCGCCTGCTATCCGGCGGGCGTGCTGGCGCTGAACGCGACGATCGTCACCACCCGGCGCAAGATCGCCGCGGACGACTTCTTCCAGGGCCTGTTCGCGACGGCGCTGAACGACGGTGAACTGATCACGTCCGTGAGCTTCCCGTTGGCGAAGCGCGCGGCCTACATCAAGTTCAAGCAGCCGGCGTCCCGCTTCGCGCTGATCGGCGTGTGCGTGGCGCAGACGGACAGCGGCGTGCGCGTCGCGGTCACGGGCGGCGGCAGCGGCGTGTTCCGGCACACCGGACTGGAGCAGGCGCTGGCGAAGAGCTTCACGCCGGAAGCGGCGGCCGGCGTGAAGGTGGACGCCGGCGAGCTCTCGAGCGACCTGCACGCCAGCGCGGCGTACCGGGCGAACCTGATCTCGGTGCTGACGCAGCGGGCGGTGGTGAAGGCGCTGGGGTAGGTCGCTCTTTCTCCCCCGGTCTTTCTCCCTCTCCCCGCTGGGGAGAGGGTTGGGGTGAGGGGCAGGCACGGCGCACGCCCTCACCCCAGCCCTCTCCCGCAAGCGGGAGAGGGAGCAACCGCCAATAATGACCCCATGTCCGCGCCCTTCGCCTCCATCGACGCCCTCCAGCAGGCCCTCGTCGCCGCCGGCTACTTCGCCGAGCGTCGCCTCGCGACCGCGGTCTTCCTCGCCCTCAAGCTGCAGCGCCCGCTGCTCCTCGAAGGCGAACCCGGCGTCGGGAAGACGGAGCTCGCGAAGGCGCTCGCCGTCGCCCTGCAGCGCGCGCTGATCCGCCTGCAGTGCTACGACGGCCTGGAGCTGCGCGAGGCCCTCTACGAATGGAACTACGCCGCGCAGCTGCTGCACATGCGCGCGGTGGAAGGCAAGGAGAGCGCCGACCAGGTCGAGCGCGAGGTCTACCAGGACCGCTACCTCATTCGCCGTCCCCTCCTGCAGGCGCTGCAGGCGCCCGAGCCCGGCGCCGTGCTGCTGATCGACGAAGTGGACCGCGCCGACGAACCGTTCGAGGCCTTCCTGCTGGAATACCTCGGCGAGTACCAGGTGAGCATCCCCGAGATCGGCACGATCCGCGCCCGCGCGACGCCGGTCACCATCCTCACGAGCAACCGCACGCGCGAGCTCAACGACGCCGTCAAGCGCCGCTGCCTGTACCACTGGCTCGACTACCCCGAGCGGGAGCGGGAGCTGGCGATCGTGCGCGCCCGCGTGCCGGAGGCGAGCGAGGCCTTGTCGCGGCAGGTCGCCGAGTTCGTCGGCCGGCTGCGCAGCCAGCCTTTCGCCAATGCCTTCCAGCGCGCGCCCGGCATCGCCGAGAGCGTCGAGTGGGCCAAGGCGCTGGTCGCGCTGGACACGCTGGCCCTCGATCCCGAGGTGGTCACCGACACCGCGGGCATCCTCTTCAAGCAGCGCGAAGACGTGGCCGCGCTCACGCGCGAGCTGGCCGGCGAGCTGCTCAAGCCCGAACCCCAGGCGGCCTGAAGCGCCGCACCCACCATGGCCACCCTCGGTGATGCGCGCAGCGGCAAGCTCGCCGACAACATCGCAGGCTTCGGCCGCGCGCTGCGCCGCGCCGGCCTGCGCGTGGACAGCGCGCGCATCGCACTCGCCCAGGAGGCGGCCGGCCTCGTGGGCGTGGGCCGCAAGGACGACCTCGCCGCCGCCATGGAGGCCGTGCTGGTCAGCCGCGAGCAGGAGCGCGGCGTGTTCCGCGAACTCTTCGCCGCGTACTTCCGCGACCCCGCCGTGGCGCACAAGCTGCTCGCGCAGATGCTGCCGTCGGCGCAAGGCGTCAAGGATCCGGCGAAGCGACCGCGGGTGAGCGAAGCGCTCGCGCCGCAGAAGCGTTTCGGCGCCGGAGAGCGCAAGCCGGACAAGGAAGTCGACTTCGACGCCGCCATGACGGCGAGCGACATGGCGCGCCTCAAGCACGCGGACTTCAACGGCCTCACCGCGAGCGAGTACCACCTGGTCGAAGGCCTCGCGCGCGACATCGCGCTGCCGGTGCCGAAGTTCGAGCAGCGCCGCATGCGCCCCGGCGGCCGCGGCGCGCAGCTGCACTGGGCGCGCACGATCCGCCATGCGGGCCACACCGGCGGCGAGCTGCTGGTGCTGCGCCGCATGCAGCGCCGCCGCGAAGCCCTGCCGCTGCTGGTGCTCGTCGACGTGTCCGGCTCCATGGAGCGCTACGCGCGCCTGCTGCTCGCCTTCCTGCACGCGGCGACGCGCGCGCACCGCCGGCGCGACGTCTTCGCCTTCGGCACGCACCTCACCGACCTCACGCCCGCCTTCCGCCTGGCCGACACCGACGCGATGCTCGCCGCGGCCAGCGCCGCCATCGACGACTTCGCCGGCGGCACGCGCCTGGGTGCGTCCCTCGCGACGCTGCGCGAAAAGCATGCGCGCCGGCTCGTGGGTCGCCGCACGCTCGTGCTCGTGATCAGCGACGGTCTCGACACCGGCGAGCCCGAGGACCTGTCACGCGAACTCGACTGGCTGACGCATCGCTGTCGCCGGCTGCTCTGGCTCAACCCGCTGCTGCGCTTCGAGGGCTATGCTCCCCTTGCGCGGGGTGCGGCGGTCCTGCACCGGCATGCGCACGCGATGCTGGCGGTGCACAACCTGGAAAAGCTGCAGGACCTGGCGCGCAGCCTGGCCGAGCTGCTCGACAACTAGAACGGACGCACACACATGGACATGCAAGGCAGCCGCCACCTGGCGGTCACGCAACAACAGGCCTGGGAGGCGCTGAACGATCCGGAGGTGCTGAAGATCTGCATCCCGGGCTGCGACAAGGTGGAAGCGACGGGCGAGAACCAGTACGCCATCGGCATGGCCGTGAAGATCGGCCCGGTGGCCGCGCGCTTCAACGGCAAGATCCTGCTCGCGGACGTGCTGCCTCCCAACAGCTACACGCTCGCCTTCGAAGGGCAGGGCGGCGCGGCCGGCTTCGGCAAGGGCTCGGCGAAGGTGAATCTCGCCCCGGCCGTCGAAGGTGCCGGCTGCGAGCTGGCCTACACGGCGCAGGCGCAGGTGGGCGGCAAGATCGCGCAGGTGGGCCAGCGCCTGGTCGATGGCGTCGCCAAGTCGATGGCGGAGGACTTCTTCCGCCGCTTCGACGAGGAGATGCAGCGCCGCCACCCGGTGGAAGTCGCGGCGGAGAAGGCGCTGGCCGGCGCGGAAGCGGCCCTGCCGTCGCCCAGGAAGATGCCCATCTGGGTGTGGATCGTGTTCGCGGTGGTGGTGCTGCTCGCGCTGCTGCTGCTCGCGCGCTGAGGACCGCATGCAAGCACCGAGCCGCCGCCTCACCCGCCGGGCCCTCCTCGGGGCGACGGCCGGCGCGCTCGCCTTGCCTGCGTTCGCGTTCGCGCAGGCTTCGAGCTACCCGGCGCGGCCGATCTCGCTGATCGTGCCCTGGCCGGCCGGCGGGCAGACGGACATCACGATGCGCATCCTCGCGGAACTCGCCGGCCGCACGCTGGGCCAGCCGGTCGTGGTGGAGAACCGTCCCGGCGCCGCGGGCACGCTCGTGGGCCCGGCCTTGCACAATGCGGCGCCCGACGGCTACGTGCTCGGGCAACTGCCGCTCACGCTCTACCGCGCCGCGCTGCAACGCAAGGTGCCCTGGGACCCGCTGCGCGACATCACGCCGGTGATCCAGATCTCGGGCGTCACCTTCGGGATCGTGGTGCCGGCGGACAGCGCCTTCCGGTCGTTCGCCGACCTGGTCGCCTGGGGGCGCGAGAACCCGGGCCGCCTGACGGTGGGCTCCACCGGCATCGGCAGCACCGCGCACCTGGCGATGGAAGACGTGCTCTCGCGCGAAGGCGTGCGCTACATCCACGTGCCGTACAAGGGCACGGCGGACCAGATGCTCGCGGTGGCGACGAAGACGCTGATGGTCGGCGTCAATTCCACGGGCTTCGCGCCTTACGTGGAGACCGGCAAGCTGCGGCTGCTGGCGAACTTCAACGCGCAGCGCAGCAAGCGCTGGCCGCACGTGCCCACGATGCGCGAGCTGGGCTACCCCGAGGCGGTCTACACCTCGCCCTACGGCATCGGCATGCCGGCGGGCGGCGACCCGCTCGTGGTCCGCAAGCTGCACGATGCGTTCCGCCAGGCGCTGTTCGATCCTATGCACCTGCAGGAACTGGCCAAGTACGACATGGAACCCGAGTACCTGGACACGGCGACGTACGGCCGCTACGTGCAGGAGGTGAGCGCGCGCGAGCGGCAGTTGCTTGCGCGGCTGGGGCTGGGCGTGCGCACGGAATGAACACGGACGCCGTCCTGCGCTGCACCGAGGTGTCCAAGCGCTACGGGCGCACGCAGGCGCTGGACGCCGTTTCGCTGTCCGTCGCTCCGGGAGAGATGGTGGCACTGCTGGGGCCGAACGGGGCCGGCAAGACGACCTTGTTCCAGCTGCTCACCGGGCTGTACGTCGCCGACAGCGGCGCCGTGGAAGTGCTGGGCGCCGACATGCGCCGCGAGCCGGTGCGCGCGCTGGCGCAGCTGGGCGTGGTCTTCCAGCAGCCGGCGCTGGACCTGAACCTCTCCGTGCGGGCGAGCCTGCGCTTCCACGCCGACCTGCACGGGCTGCCGTCGTCGGTCTCGCGCCCGCGCATCGATGAACTGCTGCAACGCTTCGGCCTGGCCGAGGTGGCGGGCAAGCCGGCGCGCGAACTCTCGGGCGGCAACCGGCGCAAGGTCGAACTGGTGCGCGCGCTGCTGCACGCGCCCAGACTGCTGCTGATGGACGAGGCGACGGTGGGGCTGGACCCGGCGTCGCGCGCGCAGTTGCTCGAAGAAGTGCTGCAGGCCCGCAGCGAGCGCGGGCTGGGCGTGCTGTGGGCCACGCACCTGGTCGACGAGGCCGAGAAGGCGCAGCGCGTCGTGGTGCTGCACAAGGGCAAGGTGCTGTGGGACGGGACCGCGCAGGCGCTGTGTGCGGACCGGGGGGCGGCCAGCCTGCAGGGCGCCTTCCTCAAGCTCACTGGAGGGCAGAAGAATGCGACGACTGCTTGAAACCTGCATGCTGCTGGTGCTGGCCGGCGCGGTGCACGCCAAAGACACCGGGCTCGTCTTCGTTTCCTCGGAGAGGGACAACGCCATCACCGTGGTCGACCCGGCGAAGATGGAAGTGGTGGCTTCGCCCCGCGTGTGCAAGCGGCCGCGGCACATGCAGCTCTCGCCGGACCGCCTGCAGATCTTCGTCGCCTGCAGCGACGACCACCGCGTGGTCGCCTGGGACATCGCGACGCGCAAGGTCGTGGCCCAGCTCGACGTGGGCGAGGACCCGGAGATGTTCGACATCAGTCCCGACGGCCGCATGCTGTACGTTTCCAACGAGGAGGACTCGGCGCTCACCGCCTTCGACCTCGCGGCGCGGAAGAAGGCCTTCGAGGTCAAGGTGGGCGGCGAGCCGGAAGGCGTGAAGACCAGTGCCGACGGCAAGCGGGTCTACGTCACCTCGGAGGTGGCGAGCCTCGTGCACGTGGTCGACACCGCCACCCGCGAGGTGGTGAAGAACGTGCAGGTCGGCAAGCGGCCGCGCCGCTTCCTGCTGGCCGGCGGCGAGCTGTGGGTGAGCAACGAGCTGGAAGGCAGCGTGAGCATCATCCGCACGTCCGACCACACGGTGCAGGGGCGCATCGCCTTCCTGCCGCAAGGCATGCGGACCGAGGACGTGACGCCGGTCGGCATGGCGCTGGCGCCCGACGGCAAGACGGCCTACGTGGGCCTCGGACGCGCCAACCACGTGGCCGTGGTGGACGTGGCCTCGCGCCAGGTGAAGGGCTACGTGCTGGTCGGCCGCCGGGCCTGGGGGCTCGCGCTCTCGCGCGACGGCCGCCGCCTCTACGTGGCCAACGGGCTGTCGGACGACCTGAGCATGGTGGACACCGCCACGAACAAGGCGGTGAAGACCCTCAAGGTGGGCCGCGTGCCGCACACGGTGGTGGTGGATGACTGAGGTGGCGAAATGGCTCGGGCTGGCTGCGTGCGTCGGCGCGGCCCCGACCTTCGCCCAATCCGAAAGCGACCCTGACCCGGTCCGGACCTTGCCGGAGGTCATGGTCATCCACCGCACGCCGCTGCCCGGGTTCGACGTGCCGCAGGCACGCTATCCGGGCAACGCCCAGCAGGCCACCGACGCCGAGATCGAACGCGCCGGCGCGGGCTCGCTGCCGGAGTTCATGAACCGGCGCCTGCAGGGCGTGACGGCCACGGACGTCCAGGGCAGCCCCTTCCAGCGGGAGATCACCTATCGCGGCCAGCGCTTGTCGCCGCTGCTCGGCGCGCCGCAAGGGCTGTCGCTATACCTCGATGGCGTGCGCATGAACCAGCCTTTCGGGGACGTGGTGAACTGGGAGCTGTTGCCCGAGGCGGCGATCGCCGGCCTGTCCCTGGTGCCCGGCTCCAATCCGCTCTACGGGCTCAACACGCTGGCCGGCGCGCTGGTGCTGACGACGAAGTCGGGCCTCACGCACGCCGGCACCGAGGCGGAGTTCTCGCTGGGCAGCCACGGGCGCGGCCGGATGGACTTCGGGCACGGGCGCCAGTGGGGGCAAGGCTGGCATGGCTACGTCGCGGGCACGCTGTTCCGGGAAGACGGCTGGCGCGACGAGTCGCAAGGCCGGTTCGGCAACCTGTTCCTGAAGCTCGGGCGGCAGCAGGCGGACACGGACTGGACGCTGTCGCTGCTGCACGGCGAGAGCCGCCTGCGCGGCAACGGCCTGCTGAACGAGAGCCTCCACGCGATCGACCGGCGCGCGATCTACACGGCGCCCGACATCACCCGCGCGCAGGACACCTTGCTCAGCTTCCAGGGCTCGCATGCGCTGTCCGTGGACAGCCGCCTGGCCCTGCAGGCGTGGTACCGCCAGGGCGGACGCGACGCCAGCAACGGCGACGTGGGCGAGGACTGGGAAGAGTGGCTGGAGTCTTGCGAGGACGATGCGTCGGTCCCGGAGTGCAGCGACCCGTCGGCGCCGGGCTTCGTCGGCCCGGCGGCCGTCGCGAACGACAGCCGCTCGCGCCAGAAGGAGGCCGGCCTGGGACTGCAGTGGACCCGCCGTGCCGGCGCCCACCAGTTCGCGGCCGGCGCGGAAGTGGCCGGTGCCCGCATCGAGCACGACCAGTTCACCGCGCCGGGGAGCTTCGACGCGAACCGCATCTTCGTGCCGTCGAGCGCGGTCCCGGAGCACGAGACCTCCTTGCGCGGCCGCACGCAGCGTCTCTCGCTGTTCGCCGCCGACGCGATCGACCTCTCGCCGCGCACCCAGCTCTCGCTGGCCGCGCGCTGGGACCGCACCCGGGTGCGGAACCGGCTGGGGCAGCCCGCGCCGCTGGAGGAGGAGGCCTTCACCTATTCGAAGCTGAACCCGTCGGCGGGGCTCACGCATGCCTGGACGGACGCTGCCACGGTGTTCCTGGCCGCCTCGCAGGGCACGCGCGTGCCGACGGCCCTGGAGCTCGGTTGCGCGGACGAGGCGCGGCCCTGCGTTCTGCCCACGGGGCTGCAGGCCGACCCTTACCTGAAGCAGGTGGTCAGCCGCACCTACGAGGCCGGCGTGCGCTGGCGTGCCGGTGGCGTGTCCGCGTCGGCGGCGCTGTTCCGCACCGACAACCGCGACGACATCGTGTTCGTCCGTTCCGGCGTGTCGCAGGCGGGCTTCTTCGTGAACGTGCCGCGCACGCGGCGTCAGGGCGTGGAACTGTCCGTGCAGGGGCGGCGTCCCGTGCTGCAGTGGAGCGCGGGCTACACGTACCTGCGGGCCACCTACCAGTCCGAAGGCGTGCTGCCCGGGCCCCTGAGCACCGACGAGAACCCGAACCGCTTTTCCCCGGGCACGCCGGTGGCGAACCTGCCCCGGCAGGTACTGAAGCTCGCGGCCGACTGGCGCGCGCTGCCACGCCTGACGTTAGGCGCGGACATGCTGGCCGTGGGCTCGCGCCCGGTGGCGGGCAACGAAGGCGGCAGCCAGCCGGCGCTCGGCCGCATCGCCGGCCATGCCGTGCTGGATGCGCGTGTGCGCTGGCGCATCGACGACCGCTGGCAGCTCACGCTCACCGTGAACAACGTCTTCGACCGCGACTACGCCACCGCCGGCGTCGGCAACCTGGACTTCTTCCCGGCCGGCCGGCCGGTGCTGCCGCCAGGGGAACCGGCGCCGGCACGCTTCCTCGCCCCCGGCGCTCCGAGGACCTTCGGGCTGGCGCTGCGCTACGAGTGGGACCGTTGAACACGATGCGAAGACGCACCCTGGCCGGGCTGGCCGCCTGTTCCCTCGTCCCGGCGGTGCTGGCGCAGCCTCGCGCGCAACGCAGCTTCCAGCTCGCGCTGCTCGCGCAGGCCGACGATGAACGCTACGACCCGCAGCAGGTGCTGAAGGGCTTCCCCGATGCCCCCGGGGGCCGGTCCGCCGCCGCCGCCCAGATCGCGCTGAACGACAGCGCGATCACGCTGCAGATGGCGGGCTGGACGGCCGCGCCGCTGCTGGTGGAGGAGGCGCCGGATGCCGCGGGGCTGCCCGCCGCCGTGCAGGGCCTCGTGCGCCGGGGCGTGCGCCACATCGTGCTGGAACTGCCCGCGGCGGGCGTCGCGGCCGTCGCCGCCGCCACGCGCGGGCAGGACGTGGTGCTGTTCAACACCGCGGCGCCGCAGGACGCGCTGCGCGCGGCGCAATGCGCTCCGCACCTCCTGCACACGCTGCCCAGCCACGCCATGCAGATGGACGCGATCGCGCAGTTCCTGGTGGCGCGCAAGTGGGCGCGGCCGCTGCTGCTGGTCGGCCCCACGCCAGGCGACCAGCTGCTGCTCGCGGCCTGGAACCGCAGCGCGAAGCGCTTCGGCGTGCGGCCGGTGGCGCAGCGCGGTTTCCGCCTGTCCAACGATCCGCGCGAGCGCGAGCTGGCCAACGTGCGGCTGCTCACGTCCGAGCGCGAGTACGACGCCGTCGTGGTGCTGGATGCGCAGGGCGAGTTCGCGCGCGAGCTGCCTTACCGCACGCTGCTGCCCCGCCCGGTGGTGGGCAGCAACGGGCTCACCGCCCAGGCCTGGCACCCGCAGTACGAGCGCTACGGCGCGCCGCAACTCACACGGCGTTTCCTGCGCCGCGCGAACCGTGCCATGGGCAGCTACGACTGGGCGACCTGGACGGCCGCACGCACAGCCGCGGAGGTCGTCGCCGCCTACAACAACGCCGGCGTCGCGCAGCAGCTGCAGGCGCTGCGCCAGGGCGCGGTGGCCATCGACGGCTACAAGGGCCAGCGCCTCACCTACCGCGCCTGGGATGGCCAGCTGCGGCAGCCGCTGCTGCTCGCGCACGGCGACGGCATCGCGGACATCGCGCCGCTGGAGGGCTTCCTGCACCCGCGCAGCACGCTGGACACGCTCGGCTTCGACGAACCGGAAAGCGGGTGCAAGGCGCGATGAAGCCCGCGCACGCCCTCCGCGCCCTGCGCGCCGTGGCCGGCCGCGAGCTGAACAGCTTCGCGCGCCAGCCGGGGCGGCTGCTGTCGGCGCTGGTGCGGCCGCTCCTGTGGTTCCTGGTCTTCGCCGCCGGCTTCCAGAACGTGTTCGGCGTCGCGATCGTGCCGCCGTACGAGACCTACATCGAGTACCGCGTGTACCTGGTGCCCGGCCTGCTCGGGATGGTGGCCTTGTTCAACGGCATGCAGAGCTCGCTCGCCATGGTCTACGACCGCGAGATGGGCGTGATGCGCCTGCTGCTCACCGCGCCGCTTCCGCGATGGTGGATCCTCGCCTGCAAGCTGCTGGGCGGCGCCTCGCTGTCGCTGGCGCAGATGCTGGCTTTCCTGGTCGCCGCGTGGCTGTTCGGGATCGAGCTCGCGCCCGCGCACGTGCTGTTCGCGCTGCCGGTCTTCCTGCTCGCGGCGCTCATGCTCGGCGCGCTGGGGCTGGTGCTGTCGGTGTACGTGAAGCAGCTGGAGAACTTCGCGGGCACGATGAACTTCGTGATCTTCCCCATGTTCTTCCTCAGCACCGCGCTGTATCCGCTGTGGAAGCTGAAGGAGTCGGGCGCCTGGGTCGTGCACGGCATCGCGCAGTTCAATCCCTTCACGCATGCCGTGGAGGCGATGCGCTTCGCGCTCTACGGCCAGTGGCTCGGCGACAGCCTCGCCGTCGTCGCCGGCTGCGCGCTCGCCTTTTTCCTGCTCGCGCTCTGGGGCTACGACCCGCAGCGCGGCACGCCGCGGCGCGGGCCGCCCGGCGCCGGCTGAACGGCCGGGCTGTCGCACCGTGCGACCGCTGTTCCAAATTGAGAAATTCCGTCGAACGCGCCGCGTTCCGAGGGTTTGACCCAAGCTTCGCGCGGGGGGTGCGTCGAAGAATGCTGGCTTGCAGGCGCCATGGGCCGACGCGGTGGCGGCGAAGCAGGCCGCCGGGGTTTCCTCGTAGTTCTCCTGGACAGAACGCTGTTACGCTAGACAGCTCAGTACGAGGGGAAGACATGAAGCATACGGTGATCGCGGCCGCCGCCCTGGCCGCCCTGGGAGCCGCCGCGCAGACGGAGGCCCCCTCCGGCGGGACGCTGCGGCCCATCGTGGTGACGCCCACCCCCGGCGTCGCCCAGCAGGCTTTCGACACGCCGGCCTCGGTCGACGTGGTCACGGGCGAGCAGATCCGCAACGCGCAACTGCAGGTGAACCTGTCCGAGCCGCTCGCGCGCGTGCCGGGCGTGGTGGCGCTCAACCGGCAGAACTATGCGCAGGACCTGCAGATCTCCATCCGCGGTTACGGCGCGCGTTCCACGTTCGGCGTGCGTGGCCTGCGCCTGTACGCGGACGGCATTCCGGCCACGGCGCCCGACGGCCAGGGCCAGATCTCGCATTTCGACCTGTCGTCGGCCGGACGGCTGGAGGTCCTCCGCGGGCCCTTCTCCTCGCTGTACGGCAATTCGTCCGGCGGCGTCATCAGCCTGTTCACCGCCGACGGCCTGCCCGGCGTGCAGGCGGAAGCCGGCACGGCCTTCGGCAGGTACGGGACGGACCGCGAGAACCTGCGTTTCGCCGGCGAGGTCGGCGCGTGGAACTGGAACCTCGACGCGGTGCACTTCCAGACCGACGGCTTCCGCGAGCACAGTGCCGCGAAGCGCAACCTGGTCAACGGCAAGGCGCGCCTGCAGGCGACGCCGGACACGCGCGTCACGTTCGTGGTCAACGCGGTGGACATGCCCGACGTGCAGGACCCGCTGGGACTCACGCGCCAGCAGTACGAAACGCAGGGACCGCGCAGCGTCGATCCCGCCGCCATCGCCTTCAACACCCGCAAGTCCGTCGACCAGCAGCAGGCCGGCGCCATCGTGGAGCACCGCATCAACGAGGTGCACAGCGTCAAGCTCACGGGCTGGGGCGGGCAGCGCGGGACGGAGCAGTTCCAGGCCATTCCCCTCGGCGCCCAGGCGGCGCCGCGCAGCGCCGGCGGCGTGATCGACCTGCAGCGCGACTACCGCGGCCTGGACGGCCAGTGGATCGCCAGGACGCGCGCCTGGGGCGGCGGACTCACCTTCACGGCGGGCCTGTATGCCGACGACCTGCAGGAGCACCGCAAGGGCTTCAACAACTTCATCGGGACCACGCTGGGCGTGAAGGGCGCGCTGCGGCGCGACGAGGACAATCGCGTCCGCAGTTTCGACCAGTATGCGCAAGGCGTGTGGCAGGGCGAACGCTTCAGCTTCACGGCGGGCGTGCGGCACTCGGAGGTCAAGTTCGAGTCGCGCGACAACTTCATCGCGCCGGGCAACGGCGACGACAGCGGTTCGGCGAAGCACAGCGCCACGACCCCCGTGCTCGGTGCGGTGTGGCATGCGAGCGATGCGCTGAACGTCTATGCCTCGCTCGGGCGCGGCTTCGAGACGCCCACCTTCAATGAGCTGGCCTATCGCCCGAACAACGCGCCCGGCCTCAACTTCGGGCTGAAGCCGGCCACCAGCAAGCAGTGGGAGATCGGCGTCAAGGCCGAGCCGGTCACCGACTGGCGCATCAACGCCGCGCTGTTCGAGGCGCGCACCAAGGACGAGATCGCCGTCCTTTCCAACACGGGCGGCCGCAGCGTGTTCCAGAACGTGGGCGACACGCGTCGCCGCGGCGCGGAAGTCGCCCTGGAAGGGCGCTGGGCCGGGGCGTGGTCCACGTACGCCGCGCTGACCTACCTGGACGCGACCTACCGCAATTCCTTCCTGACCTGCATCGGCGTGTGCACCGCGCCGAACACGACGGTGCCTGCCGGCAACCGCATCCCCGGCGTGCCGCGCGTCACGGGCTATGCCGAGGTCGCCTGGAGGCACAAGCCCTGGGGCCTGGAGACGGCGCTGGAACTGCGGCACATCGGCGACCTGCCGGTCAACGACCTCAACACGGATTTCGCATCCGCGTCCACGGTGTTCAACTTCCGGATCTCGGCGACCCAGGTGGTGAACCGCTGGACCTTCAGGGAATTCCTGCGGCTGGACAACCTGGCCGACAAGAACTATGTAGGCTCGGTGATCGTGAACGAAGGCAACCAGCGCTACTTCGAACCCGCGCCGGGGCGCACCTGGCTGGTCGGGGTGAACGCGCTGTACGCCTTCTGAAGGGGCTGCCCAAGGAGCAACGATGGAAAACCTGGACGTGATGGTGCTGCGCACCCTGCGCGACTGGCGGCAGGCGGGCAAGCGCGCGCTGCTGGCCACGGTGGTGCGCACGTGGGGGTCGTCGCCGCGTCCGATCGGCTCCATCATGGCCCTGGCCGAGGACGGCGCCGTCGTCGGCTCCGTCTCCGGCGGCTGCATCGAGGACGACCTGATCTACCGCCACACGCAGGCCTACTCCGGCAAGGAGCCAGGGCACCAGATCCCGTCCGGGCCGCCGTCCTTCGTGAAGTACGGTGTGACGGCCGACGAGGCCCACCGCTTCGGCCTGCCTTGCGGCGGCACGCTGGAACTGCTGCTGGAGTACGACCCCGATCCCGACACGCTGGACCACCTGGTGCGCGGCCTCGAGGCCGGCCGCCTGATGCGCCGCACCGTGCGCCTGGCGGACGGCGCCGTATCGCTGGAGGAGGCCGCGGCGCCCGAGGAGCTGAGCCTCGCGGGCGGCGTGCTGGTGAACACCTTCGGGCCCGAGTACCGCATGCTGCTGATCGGCGCGGGCCAGCTCACGGAGTACCTCGCGACGATGGCGCTCTTCAGCGGCTTCGCGGTGACGGTGTGCGACCCGCGCGAGGAATACCGCGGCGCGTGGAGCGTGGCCGGTGCGCAGGTCGTCGGCGACATGCCCGATGACGTGGTGCTGGCCTTCCGCGCCGACCGGCGCAGCTGCGTGATCGCGCTCACGCACGACCCCAAGCTCGACGACCTCGCGTTGATGGAGGCGCTGAAGACGGATGCCTTCTACGTCGGCGCGATCGGCAGCCGCCGCAACAACGAGGCGCGGCACGAGCGCATGGTGGAACACTTCGCCGTGTCCGCCGCCGACCTGCAGCGCCTGCGCGGGCCCATCGGCATCTACATCGGCAGCAAGACGCCCGCGGAGATCGCCGTGAGCATCATGGCGGAAGTGCTCGCCGTGAAGAACGGCGTGACGCTGCCGCGGGACATGGAAGTCGCGCAGGCGAAGAACCTGCGTGCGGTGCAGGCCAACGACCCGGGCGCGCTGGTGTGCGGCGTGGCGGGCGCGCGCTGATCGCGATCAGAAGATCAGCTTGCCCAGGCCGAGCACGACGAGCAGCCCGATGAGGAAGATGATGCCGATGATCCAGCCGATGATTCGCACGGGGTACCTCCAGTTTTCCTGCAGGCAGTGTGTGGCCTGCGGGACGCGCCCCCGGTAGGTGAGCAACGGCGGCTGGCGTAGGAGGCGCTACAACGGGCGCTTGAAGTCGTCGTTGGACAGGCCCAGGCGCTTCATGCGGTCGTAGAGCGTCTTCTTCGGCAGCCGCAGCAGCTCGCTCGCCGCGGTCGCGCGGCCGCCGCTCGCGGCGAGGGCTTCCTCGATCAGGTGCCGCTCGAACTGCGCGACCTGCTCGTCGAGCGAGCGGCCGGCCCCCGCGTCCGGGCGTGCCAGTTCCGAAATCCCCAGCACGCGGCGCTCGGCGACGTTGCGAAGTTCGCGCACGTTGCCGGGCCAGGAATGCGCCATCAGGCCTTGCAGCTCCTCGGCCCCGACGTCGGGCACCGGCCGTTCGTGGCGCAGCGCCGCCTGCGTGAGGAAGTGGGCGAACAGCAGGGGGATGTCCTCGCGCCGCTCGCGCAGCGGCGGGACCTCCAGCGGGACGACGCTCAGGCGGTAGTAGAGGTCGCTGCGGAAGGCCTGCTCGCGCGACTGCTGCAGCAGGTCCGCCTTGGTGGCGGCAATGACGCGGCAGTCCATGGGCAGCAGGTCGTTGGAGCCCAGGCGCTCGAACTGCCGTTCCTGCAGCGTGCGCAGCAGCTTGACCTGCAGGTTCATCGGCATGGTCTCGATCTCGTCGAGGAACAGCGAGCCGCCGGTGGCGAGCTCGATCTTGCCGACCCGCCGCTTCGCGGCCCCGGTGAACGCACCCATCTCGTGGCCGAAGACTTCGCTTTCGAACAGCGACTCGGGCATGCCGCCGCAGTTGATGGCGACGAAGTGGCCATTGCGGCGCCGGCTGTGGTCGTGCAGGCAGCGCGCCACCAGCTCCTTGCCGGTGCCGGTCTCGCCCAGGATCAGGACGTCCGCGCCGGTATCGGCCACGTCCAGGATCAGGCGGCGCAGGCGGGCGATGGCGGGCGACCTGCCGATCAGGCGCGCGTCGATCGACTGGTAGCCCTCCAGCTTGCGCCGCAGCGTCTCCACTTCGAGACTGAGCATGCGCTTCTCGATCGCGCGCCGCACCACGTCGGTCAGCTGCTCGGGCGAGAAGGGCTTCTCGATGAAGTCGTAGGCGCCCCGGCGCATGGCCTGCACCGCCATGGAGATGTCGCCGTGGCCGGTGACCAGGATGACCGGCAGCGCGGGATCGATGGCGTGCACCTTCTCCAGCAGTTGCATGCCGTCCATGCCGGGCAGGCGCACGTCGGTGACCAGGACGTGGCAGGCGCCGGGCGTGACCTGCCCGAGCACCTGTTCGGCCGCGCCGAAGCCGCGCACCTGCAGGCCGGCGAGCTGCAGCGCCTGGGTAGCGCCCAGGCGCACGGCGGGATCATCCTCCACGAAGAGGATGGTGCATGCATCAGACATCTTGGGTGAGCGGTTCGGTGGCGGGCAGCGTCGTGGCCGCCTTGAGCTGGATGGAGAAGAGGGCGCCGCCGAGGGGGCTGCGGCCGGCGCGCAGGGTGCCGCCGAAATCGCGCACGATGCCGGCGGAGATCGCGAGTCCCAGGCCCAGGCCTTCGCCCTGGTCCTTGGTGGTGAAGAAGGGTTCGAACAGGCGCGGCATCACTTCCGGCGGCAGGCCCGGCCCGCTGTCGTGCACTTCCAGCATGACGGCTTCTCCGCACGCGGAAGCGACGATGCGCACGCGGCGCTCGCCGCCGGCCTTCAGCGCGTCGAGCGCGTTGGCGAGGAGGTTCACGAGCACCTGCTCCAGGCGGTTGCCTTCGCACCAGGCCCGCAGGCCGTCGGGCACGACGCGTTCGAGCTGCACCCGTTCGTTGCGCATGCGTTGCTGCAGCAGCGACAGGGCGTCGTCGACGACGGCGTCGACCGGCACGGCATCGAGGCGGGCGCCGGACTTGCGCGCGAACTTCTTCAGCTGCGCGGTGATCTTGCCCATGTGGTCGGTGACGTGGCAGATGGTGCGCAGGTTGGAGACCGCCTCGTCCTGCTGCCCGCGTTCGAGGAACACGATGGTGTTCGCCGACAGCGTGCGCAGCGCCGCGAGCGGCTGGTTCAGTTCGTGCGTGATGCCGGCGGACATCTGTCCCAGCACGGCCATCTTGCCGGTTTGCACCAGGTCTTCCAGCGTCGCCTGCAGCAGTTCCTCGGCGCGCCTGCGCTCCGCGATCTCGCTTTGCAGCGCCTCGGTGCGCTGCTGCACCTTCTGTTCCAGCTCGTCGTGGGCGCGCTGCAGCGCTTCACGCGAGGCCAGGCTGTCCAGCATGCTGCGCCGGCGCTGCTGCACGTAGAGCGCCAGCAGCAGCAGGAAGGCGAGCGCGAAGGCGGTGACCGTGGCGCTGGTCTGCGCCACCGAGCGTGCCGGCCGCAGGTCCGACAGCACCACCAGCGTCCAGTCGGTGCCCGCGACGCTGCGCGTGTGGAAGAGGTACTCGGGAGCCAGCAGCCCGCCTGCCTCGGGCCCGCCCAGGCGCACCGCGCGGCCACCATCGGGCAGCATCCGCGTCTCGGTCAGTCCCACCGGCTGCAGCACGCCCGCCTCGGCGTACTGGCGGGTGGCCTGCAGCTTGCCCTTGGTCTCTTCCGACAGGTCTCCGAGGGTGCGGAACTTCCAGGCGGGCTCGGACGACAGGAACACGACGCCGTTGCCGTCGGACACGATGATCTTCTCGGCGGCATGCGACCAGGTTTCGTCGAGCTTGTCGAGGTTCACCTTCACCGCCGCCACGCCGACGACGGCATCGCCGTCGCGGATGGCCCAGGAGAAGTAGTAGCCCGGCTCGCGGCTGACGGTGCCGATGCCGTAGAAGCGGCCGGCCAGGCCCCGCACCGCGTCCTGGAAGTAGGGCCGGTACGAGAAGTTCATGTCGACGAAGCTCGCCGGCTGGTTCCAGTTGCTGGCGGCGAGCGTCAGGCCCGCGGTGTCCATCACGTACACCGCCGACGCCCCGGCGTGTTCACCCACCGTCTCCAGGTACCGGTTGACCTGTTCGCGCAGGGTGGTGCTGCGCGGCGTGCGCAGCAGCCGGATCACGTCCTGGTTCAGGGCCAGGACGGGAGGGAGGTATTCGTAGCGGCTCAGCTCGCTGCGCAGGCTGGCCGCATAGAGGTCGAGGCGGTGCGCGCTGGCCGCGCGCACCGATCGGAGCGCCGCCCGCTCCCCGAGGTGGTAGGCAGCGGCCACTCCCGCCAGCACGGTGGCCAGCGCGAAGAGGCCGGCGGCCCAGCGGCGCAGGCGCGCCGTCAGGACCATGGCCCACGCGCCGCTTCAGTCGGCATACACCCCCGCGGCCTTGATGACCGGGCTCCACTTCCGGATCTCCGCGTCCACGTGCGCGCGCAGCGACTCGGGCTTCGCGCGCGCCGGGGGCACGGCCTCGGCACCGAGTTCGGCCATCTTGGCGCGGAAGCCCGGATCGGCCACCGCGGCCTGCAGCGCGGCGGACAGCTTGTCGACGACCGCCTTCGGCGTGCCCTTGGGCGCGTACATGGCGTGCCAGATCTTCACTTCGATGCCGGGCAGGCCCTGTTCGGCCGCGGTCGGGATGTCCTTGAAGGCCTCGATGCGCTTCGACTGCATCGCGGCATACGACTGGATCGCGCCGGACTTGACCTGCCCCGCGACGTTGGTCGTCTGGTCGCACATCAGGTTCACCTGGCCGCCCATCAGGTCGGTCAGGGCCGGCGCGGTGCCCTTGTACGGCACCGTCACCAGTTCCTGCTGGATCGCGCTCTGGAACAGCAGGCCACACAGGTGCGAAGCCGAGCCCACGCCGGCATTCGCCAGCGAGATCGACTTGGCGTTGGCCTTGATGTAGGGCAGCAGCTCCTTGAAGTTCTTCGCGGGCAGCGCCTTGGATCCCAGCAGCACCATGGGCACGTCGGCGATCTCGCCCACCATCTCCAGGTCCTTCAGCGGGTCGAAGCCGAGGTTGCGATACAGGGACGGCGCCGTGGCCATGCCGATGTGGTGGATCAGGATGGTGTAGCCGTCGTTGCGGGCCTGGACCACCTTGCGGGCGCCGATCGTGCCGCCGGCGCCGCCGGAGTTGTCGACGACGATGGTGGTGTTCAGCTGCTTGCCCATGATCTGCGCGATCTCGCGCGCGACCTTGTCGGTGGGACCGCCGGCCGCGAACGGCACGACGGCGGTGATGGGCTTGCCCGCGGGGAAATCCTGGGCGCCGGCGGCGGCGGCGAGGGTGGCCAGGGACAGCGCGAGGGCTGCCTTCTTGAACAACGACTTCATGGTACTTCCGTCTGGATGGTAATGAAAAAAAGGAGGCCGGCCCCGACGGGCCGGCTCCGCGGGACCCGGGCTCAGGGCCTGGTGATGTCGAACACGAGGTTGGCGGACGCCGGGCCGAAGGACAGCCAGGTGCCGGCCAGCGGCTGCTGGCCCACGCCCGGCTTGCTCCAGTCGCACACGCCGGCCGGGAAGGCGGCCTGCAGGCGCGTCCACTCGGCGGGCGTGAAGGCCACCGTGTAGTCGGCCGCGTCCACGGGCTTCAGCTGGCACTTCACGACGTCATCGGCCAGCGGGCCGCCCGCCACCATGCGCGGCGTGCGCCCGGAGGGGAAGCTCGTGTTGCAGGTGGAGGCGCCGAAGGCCGTCTGCACTTCCTCGGTCTTCGTCGTGCCGACCCAGCAGGCGTCCTTCAGGTCGGCCGGCCGGGCGGCCGCGACCTTCTCGGCGCGCGTGCGGCCCGCGGTGGTGTCGGTGAGCACGCCCATCAGCCACGCGTCCATTGCCGCCAGCGGCTCGGGCGCCGCGATGATGCCGCCCTGCGACAGGATCACGTGGTTGTCGACGTTGCCGTTGGCCTTGAGCAGGCGCTCGCGCAGCGAGAACGAGTGCACGCGCATGTGCAGGTTGGTGCTGCCGTCGACGTAGTTGCGCCGCTCGATCACGGGAGTGGCCGCCAGGCCGCCGCCGCCGTTCAGGATGCGGCCCGACTTGTAGCCGCGCTCGATGGCGGGCAGGTCACCCTCCGTGCGCGCGGCCTGCGGCTGGAAGTCGCGGTCGAGGCCGCCGACCTGCTCGTTGAGCGTGAGGAACTGGTCCACGGTGATGGCGCCGTCGTTCAGGGCCTTCAGCCCGTACTGCACGCCCGTGTTGTCCAGCGGTCGCAGCGCATGGCCTTCGGCATTCACGCCCCACACGTTCTTCGCCGCGTCGAACGGCGTCGCGCGCACGCCCGAACGGTTGTTCACGGGGTCGTAGCGGTCCGCCACCGGCAGCGCCGCCGGATAGTTCGCCGCCAGCAGCGGGTCCATCCGGTTCGCTTCGGTGCTGTGTCCGGCCACGTTGCCGATGGTGCGGAAGCCGGTCACCGCCAGCCGCTGCGCCGTGGTCCACGCGGCGGCATTGGCGTTGAAGAAGTTGTTCAGCAGGCGCGCGTCGAACAGCTTCATCAGCAGGCCGGTGGTCGTGTCGGGCAGCGTCTGCGTGGTGATCACGCCGTCGAACAGGCCGGGGTAGTTGTCCGCGACCTGCAGCGGCTGCGCGCCGTCGCCGGTGGTGTTGGCGAAGCCCACGGTGTAGGTGGGCTGTCCGTACGACTTGGCGAACTGCTCCTTCACCGCCATCACCGATTCGGCGGCCAGGACGTCGTTGCAGTTGAACGCGGCGTTGTTGAGGGTGGACGACACCGCCGCATACCCCTGCGCCATGTAGTCGGGGTTGATCAGGGTGATGAAGTCGTTACCCTGCTGGTTGCCGCTGGCGCCGCAGCCGCCCATGGTGGTGTAGACCAGCTTGCCGTTCCAGCCGGCGGGCCGCGAAGCCGGGCTGGGGACCGGCTCGTTCAGCGCGTCGTGCAGGATGGCCGACTGGTACACCGTGCGGTTCACCGTGCCGCTTTCCAGCCGCACCAGGAAGGGCACCTGCTTGCCGTTGACCGTCACGTAGGCCATGTTGGCCGGGTACGCGGTGGCTGTCGCGGGATTGAAGCCGGTGTTGCCGCCGCTCGTGTTGCGGTAGAAGTAGGACACCAGCGTGCGGCCGGAGCACTTGCCGTCTTCCAGCGACACGATGGTGCCGCCGCCCAGGCGCGTGAAGCTGCCGAAGCCGCACACGAAGGGCTCCATGTGCGGGCCGGAGAACACGGGACCCGTGCGCGGGTAGCCGGTCAGCGCCAGCTTCGTGCTGTAGGCGCCGTAGGTGGCGACGACCTCGTTGGCGCCCTCGCGCAGGCCTTCGACGTTGCCGAGGAAGAAGCCCGTGGCTGCATCGGCGCGGAACAGGTGGCTGACGTCGGCGCCGTTGGCGGTGACGCGCAGGCGCGCGTCGGCGTCGAACTTCAGCAACTCCAGTTGCACCAGTGCGGTCGTGCCCATGACGCGGTCGGCGGGCGACGACAGGAGGGACAACTTCACCGTGGGTTCCGCATTCGGCGTGGGCGTCTCCGGCTGCGGCGCGGGCAGGCCGGGGAATTCCGGTGCCGCGGGCGGCGGAGCGGTCACGACGTCGGTGCCACCACCGCCGCCGCCGCCGCAGGCGGCGAGCGTGAGGGACAGCAGGACCGCGAGGCCGCTGCCGGCGCGGAGCTTGTTCTTGTGCTGGTTCATGTCTTCTTGTCTCCTGGCGCTCACTGCTTGGTGATGTCGAACAGCAGGTTGGTCGGCGAGGGGCCGAAGGACTGCCACGGCTTGCTGGGTTGCTGGCTCACGCCGGGCTTGCTCCAGTCGCACACCCCGTCGGGGAAGGTCAGCTGCAGCGAGATCCACTGGGCCGGCGTGAAGGCGATGCCGGGGTAGTCGGCGGCGTTCAGCGGCTTGAGCTGGCACTTGGCGATGTCGTCGGAGAGCGGGCCGCCGGCGGCCATGCGCGGCGTGGTGCCGGCGGGGTACTGCGCGCTGCAGGCGGGGCCCGCGTTGGCGACCTGCGTCTCGGCCACGAAGGTGTTGTTGATCAGGCAGCCGTCCACCAGGGTCTTCGGACGGTTCGCCACCACCTTCTGCGCCAGCGTGCGGCCGCTCGTGTCGGTCTTCACCGCGGTCAGCCAGGCGTCCATGGCCGCCGTGGTGTCCACGCCGGCACCGCCGCCGTCGGAGGTGAGGATCACGTGGTTGTCGACGTGGCCGTTGGCCTTGCGCAGGCGCTCGCGCACCGAGAACGAGTGGATCTTGGTGTGGATGTCGCCGCCGGTGGCGTCGTCGTTGTAGTCACGCCGGTCGATGATCGGCATGGAGGCCAGGCCGCCGCCGCCCCACACGATGCGGCCGGACTGGTAGGCGCGCGCCAGCACCGCGGGGTCGGCGGCCGTGCGCGTGGACTGCGGCTGCAGGTCGAGGTCGAGCCCGCCGATCTTCTGGTTCAGGTCGACGAACTGCGCCGGCGTGATCACCTTGTCCAGCAGCGCCTTCAGGCCGTACTGGATGCCCACGTTGTCGATGGGACGCAGCGCATGGCCTTCCGACGTTGTGCCGTAGACGTTCTTCGTGGCGTCGTACACCGAGGCCCGCGCGCCGCCGCGGTTGGTGGCGGGGTGGTAGCGGAAGGTGGGACCCACGCCCGCGACCACGCCGGCCGGGAAGGACACGGTGGGGTCGATGCGACCGGCCTGGCCGCTCATGTTGGAGATGTTGGCGATCTGCAGGTAGCCCGAGATGGCCTGCTTCTGCGCCACGGTGTAGCCGCCGTTGCCGGCGAAGTAGTTGTTCAGCAGGCGCGAGTCGAACTGCTTGAACAGCGTCGACGAGTTCACGTCGGCGAACACCTGGCTGATGATGATGCCGTCGAACAGGCCGGGGTAGTTGTCGCCGGTCTGGTTGGACTGGTAGGCGCCACCGGATCCGCCGGTGCCGATGGTGAACAGCGGCGCGCCGTAGTTCTCGACGAAGCGCTCCTTGACCATCATGATGGTCTCGGACGACAGCAGGTCGTTGCAGTTGTTGCCCATCACGTTGAGCGTGGAGCTCGCCACCGCAAAGCCCCGGCTCAGGTAGCCGTCGCTCATCACGCCGCCGGTCGAGGCGCCCTGCTGCATCCAGCCGCCCTGGCAGCCGCCGCCCAGCGTGTAGAACAGCTTGCCGTTCCAGCCGGCGGACTTCTTCGTCGGCGTCGGCGCCGGCTCGTTCAGCACGTCGTGCAGGATCGCGGTCTGGTAGATCGCGCGGTTGATCGTGCCCGTCTCGAGGCGCACGACGTAGGGCACGGCCTTGCCGTCCACGGTGATCGTTCGCAGGTCGGCAGGATAGGCAGACAGCGCCGACGGGTTGGGCAGGTGCACGTAGGCGTTGGCCGTCGTGCGGTAGAAGTAGTCGACGCGCGTCTCGACGCCGCAGTTCGGGTCGCCCGGGATGGGAGCGAGGGCGGGCGCGCCGTTGCCGACGTTGAAGTTGGTGGTGCAGAGGAAGGGCAGCTGGTGCGGCCCGGAGATCACGGGGCCGGTGATCGCGTAGCCGGTGAGCGCGAGCTTCACGCTCTCGCCGCCGTAGGTGGCCGTGATCTCGTTGGCGCCCGGCTGCAGGTTGCCGACCTTGCCGACCAGCTTGCCGTCGGCGTCGGCGGTGAAGGCCGACGTCACGTCGGTGCCGTTCGCCAGCACGGTGACGGAGGCATCCGGCGTGCTGCGCACGATCTCCACCTGCACCAGCGCGTCGGGGCCGGTGACCTTGTCGGCCTGCGAGGACAGCACGGCCAGCTTGAGGGCGGCGCCGCCGGGTTGCTGCGGCGTCTCGGCGGGCGGTGCTTCGGGCGGCGTGACGGCCGCGTCGCCGCCGCCACCGCCGCCTCCGCCTCCGCATGCTGCGACCAGCAGTGCGGCACCGGCGGCCACGCTGGCCTGCGCGAAACGCGCGCGCCATGCGCGAGTAGGTCTTGCTTTCATCGTGCTTGTCTCCTTGTTCGTGTGCGGGTGAAGGGCGCGGCCCAAATAGCAACGCCCGTGCCATTGGCACGGGCGAGCGCAAGTGCTTGATGTGTAAGGAGCGGGAAACGGGGCGTGCGGGTTAACCCGGGCGCTGCGGGATGGGAATCCGCACGCCGCGTAAGGCGTCGCGGACGGAAACCTGCACGCGGTGGCAGATCGGGTCAGGAGCGGTGGAACGCGTGCGCCATGGAAAAAGGGCCGCTGCGCGGCCCTTCCCGTGGAAGCCCGGTCCCCGCTCCGCGGGGGATGACGGATCTAGAGCTTCCGATACGCGTCCACCAGCTGCTGCCCTTCCGGCCCGGCCTTCTCCAGCCACTCCTTCAGCATCTGGTCGCCGACTTTCTTCATGTCGGCCTTCAGCTGCGCGGACGGCTGCAGGATCTGCATGCCGTTGGCCTTCAGCTTCTCCAGCACTTCGCCGTTGGCCTTCCTGCTGTTCGCCCAGCCACGCGTCTCGGCCTCCGCGGCGGCCTTGAGCAGTGCGTCCTGCGTCGGCTTGTCCAGGGCCTGGAAGGCGGCGCGGTTCACGATCACCGCGTTCTTCGGCAGCCAGGCCTGCGTGTCGTACCAGTTCTTGATGTGCTCGTAGGTCTTGGTGTCGTAGCCGGTCGCGCCGGAAGACATGTACGAGTCGATCACGCCCGTGGCCATGGCCTGCGACAGTTCCGCGGCCTGCACCGTCACCGGCTGCGCGCCCACGAGTTCGGCGATGCGCGCCGTCGCGGGGCTGTAGGCGCGCCACTTGAGGCCCTTCATGTCGGCGGCCGAGTTCAGCTGGCGCTTCGTGTAGATGCCTTGCGGCGGCCAGGCCACCGCGTACAGCACCATCATGCCCTGCTCGTTGAGCTTCTTCTCCAGCATCGGCTTCTGCGCGCGCCACAGCTTCGCGGCCGTGTCGTAGCTGTCCGCGAGGAAGGGGATGCCGTCGGCGCCGAAGAGCGGCCACTCGTTCTGGAAGTTCACCAGCAGGATCTCGCCGATCTGCGCCTGGCCGCCCTGCACGGCGCGCTTGATCTCCGGCGCCTTGAACAGCGACGCGTTCGCGTGGACCTGGATCTTCAGCTTGCCGTTGGTGGCCTTCTCGACGTCCTTCGCGAACAACTCGAGGTTCTCCGTGTGGAAGTTGCCGGCAGGGTAGGCGGCAGGCAGGTCCCACTTGGTCTGCGCGGAAGCGGAGCCGGCCAGCGCCAGCGCGGCCGCGGCCAGGGCGAACTTGAATTTCATGGAAAAAACTCCGGAAGGATGAGTTTGCTTGGCGAGGCGAGCGTACCTGCAATTCCCGGACCAGCCGATGCGGTCTTACCCGGGGCGCACGCGGGCAAGCTGCCTTGTCCGACGCACCGCGGGCGCGCGCCTTGCTACAGTGGACCGATGCCTGAACAGGTGCTCGAACTACCCACCGCCTGGGGCCGCCTGGCCGGCAGCCTGCTGCTGCCGGAAGGCGCCGGGCCGTGGCCGGCCGTGCTCCTGATCGCGGGCTCGGGGCCGACGGACCGCGACGGCAACACGCCGCTGCTGCCGGCGCCCCTGGACAACCTCAAGCGGCTGGCGCAGGGCCTCGCTGCGCGCGGGATCGCGAGCCTGCGCTACGACAAGCGCGGGGTGGGCGGGAGCATCTGCCCCGGCCTCAGCGAGAAGGCGCTGCGCTTCGAGCACCTCGTGGACGATGCCGGGCTGGCGGCGCGGTGGCTCGCACAGCACGAGCGCGTCGGCCGCGTGAGCCTCGTCGGCCACAGCGAAGGCGCGTTGATTGCCGCGCTGGCCGCCGGCGCAGCCGATGCGCAGGCCGTGGTCTCGATCGCGGGCGCGGGTTGCCGCGCTTCCACGCTGATGCGACGGCAGATCGAAGGCAACCTGCCGCCCGACCTGGCCGCTCCGGCGGTGGAGGCCTTGTCCTCGCTCGAAGCGGGGCAGCCGGTCGAGGACGTGCCGGATGCCCTGTTCCTGCTGTTCCGCCCCAGCGTGCAGCCTTACCTGATCTCCTGGTTCCGGCACGATCCGGCGGAGGTCTTGAGCGAGCTGGAAGTACCCGTGCTGCTGGTGCACGGCGCCGCGGACCCGCAGGTGGGGCCAGAGCATGCGCTCGCGCTGCATGCGGCGCGGCCGGATGCGCGCCTGAAGATCGTGGAAGGGATGGACCACCTGTTGTCCCTCAAGGGGGACATCCCGGCGGGGACCCACGTGGTCGCGGGGGAGGTGGCTGCGTGGTTGCAGGGACTGGATGTGAGGCTGGCGGCGTAGCGCTTGCGCGCATCGGTGGGGTTCGCTTCGCTCACCTTCCGCGGCTTGCGCCGCGCCACCCTACATCATGCGCCGATGTAGGGTGGTGGTGAGCCAGCGAAGCGGCGAACCCCACCGAAGGGCGCTCACATCCTCGCCGGCAACCACGTCGCGATCTGCGGCACGAACCACAGCAGCAGCACCATCGCGCACATCAGGAAGAAGAAGGGCGCCGTCACCCGCGCGATCCAGGTGATCTCCTTGCCCGTCATCCCCTGCAGCACGAAGAGGTTGAAGCCCACCGGCGGCGTGATCTGCGCCATCTCCACGACGATCACGATGAAGATGCCGAACCACACGAGGTCGAAGCCCGCGGCCTGCACGGTGGGCAGGATCACGCCCATCGTGAGCACCACCATCGAGATGCCGTCCAGGAAGCATCCGAGGATGATGTAGAAGATCGACAGCGCGATCATCAGCATGAACGGCGACAGCCCCAGGCCCCGCACGAACTCCGCCAGGTGCCGCGGCAGGCCGATGTAGCCCATGGCCAGCGTCAGGAAGGCGGCGCCCGCGAGGATCAGCGCGATCATGCAGTACAGGCGCGTGGCGCCCATCAGCGATTCGCGGAAGGTGCCCCAGTTCAGGGAGCCTTGCAGCGCCGAGAGCACCAGCGCGCCCACGACGCCCACTGCCGCGGCCTCGGTCGCCGTCGCGACGCCGGTGTAGATCGAGCCGAGCACCGCGCCGATCAGCAGCACCACGGGAATGAGGTGCCGCGACTCGTGCAGCTTCTGCGTGAAGGTGAGCACCTGGTCCGGCACCGGCACGCGCTGCTTGTTCACCGCCGCCCAGACGGCGAGGTAGCCGGAGAAGAGCGCTGCCAGCAGGATGCCCGGGATGATGCCCGCCACGAACAGCTTGGCGATGGACACGTCCGCCGTCACGCCGTAGACGATCATGATGATCGAGGGCGGGATCAGCAGGCCCAGCGTGCCGGCGCCCGCGAGCGAGCCGATGGTGATGTCTTCCGGGTAGCCGCGCTTGCCCAGTTCCGGCAGCGTCATCTTGCCGATGGTGGCGCAGGTGGCGGCGGACGATCCGGAGACCGCCGCGAAGATGGTGCAGCCGATCACGTTGGTGTGCAGCAGCCGCCCCGGCAGGCGAGAGACCCACGGCGCCAGGCCGCGGAACATGCTCTCGCTCAGCTTCGTCCGGAACAGGATCTCCCCCATCCAGATGAAGAGCGGCAGCGCGGTGAGCGTCCAGCTCGAGGCCGAGCCCCAGACGGTGACCGCCATCGCGTCGCCCGCGGGGCGCGAGGAGAAGAGCTGCATGCCGATCCAGGCGACGCCGGCGAGCGTGAGGCCGATCCAGACGCCGCTGCCCAGGAGCAGGAACAGCGAGACGATCAGCAGCGTGGTGACGGCGATGTCATTCATTGTGCAGGGCCTCTTCGCTTTCGACCGACTTGCGCTGGCCCCGCAGTTCCAGCACCCATTCGTCGACGAGCGCGACGAGCAGCACCAGCGTGCCGACCGCCATCGCGAGCTGCGGGATCCACAGCGGCGTGGCGTCGTTGCTGGTGGAGATGTCGTTGATGGAGCGCGAGACCCAGGCCAGGCGCACGGAGTAGAAGGCGAACAGCGCCGCGAGCAGCACGCCCGCGCTCAGCGCCCAGATCTCGAGGCCGCGCCGCGCGCCGCCCTTGAGGCGCCCCAGCAGCAGCGTCACCCGGATGTGCTCGTTGCGCTTCAGGGTGTGCGCCAGCGCGAGGAAGCCGGCGGCCGCCATGGCGTAGCCCGCGTAGGCATCGGTGCCCGGCACGTGGAAGCCGACCTGCCGGCTCACGATGGACAGCAGCACCATCGCCAGCACACCGACCATGGCCAGCGCCGCCAGCCAGGCGGCGCCGTCATACAGGAAGTCCAGCAAGCGTCGCATTGTTCGTCAGGTTGTTGTCCAGCCGAGTTTAGGGGCTAGGGATTAGGGACTAGGGGTTAGGGAGGCACGGCCATGCCCGAGTTATCCCTAGCCCCTAACCCCTACTCCCTAGCCCCTATCCCCATAATCACTCCATGAGTTCCCAACCCAAATGGCAGTTCTGGATCGATCGTGGCGGCACCTTCACGGACGTCGTGGGGCGGCGGCCGGACGGCACGCTGGTGACGCACAAGCTGCTCTCCGAGAACCCGGAGCAGTACCGCGACGCGGCCGTCGCGGGCATCCGCCACCTCCTGGGCCTCGCGCCCGGACAGCCGATCACCGCGGACGTGGTCGAAGCCGTGAAGATGGGGACCACGGTCGCCACCAACGCGCTGCTCGAACGCAAGGGCGAACCCACGCTGCTGGTGACGACGAAAGGCTTCAGGGACGCGCTGCGCATCGCGTACCAGAACCGCCCGCGCCTGTTCGACCGCCACATCGTGCTGCCGGAGCTCCTGTACCGGGAAGTGATCGAGGCGAAGGAGCGGGTCGGCGCGCACGGCGACGTCGTGCAAGAACTGGACCAGCAGCACCTGCGCGAGGCGCTGCAGGCCGCGCACGCCCGCGGGCTGCGCAGCGTGGCGATCGTCTTCGTGCACGGCTATCGCTACACGGCGCATGAACAGGCGGCGCGCGACATCGCGCGCGAGGTCGGTTTCGCGCAGGTGAGCGCCTCGCACGAGACCAGCCCGATGATGAAGCTGGTGAGCCGCGGCGACACGACGGTCGTCGACGCCTACCTCTCGCCCATCCTGCGCCGCTACGTGGAGCAGGTCGCCGGCGAGATGCCGGGCGTGAAGGTCTTCTTCATGCAGTCTTCGGGCGGCCTCACCGACGCCCACACCTTCCAGGGCAAGGACGCGATCCTGTCCGGTCCGGCCGGCGGCATCGTCGGCATGGCGCGGACCGCGCAGCTCGGTGGGCACGACAAGGTGATCGGCTTCGACATGGGCGGCACGTCGACGGACGTCTCGCACTTCGCCGGCGAGTTCGAGCGCGAGTTCGAGACGCAGGTGGCGGGCGTGCGCATGCGCGCACCGATGATGAGCATCCACACCGTCGCGGCCGGCGGCGGCTCCATCCTCGAGTTCGATGGTGCGCGCTTCCGCGTCGGGCCCCAGAGCGCCGGCGCGAACCCCGGGCCCGCGAGCTACCGGCGCGGCGGGCCGCTCGCCGTGACCGATGCGAACGTGATGGTCGGCAAGATCCAGCCCAAGTACTTCCCCAAGGTCTTCGGTCCCCGCGCGGACGAAGCCCTGAGCCAGGAGGCGGTGGCCGGCAAGTTCGGCGAGCTCGCCGCGCGAACGGGGCGCAGCGCGGAAGAAGTGGCCGAGGGTTTCATCGCGATCGCCGTGCAGCAGATGGCCAACGCGATCAAGAAGATCTCGGTGGCGCGCGGCTACGACGTGACGCGCTACACGCTGCAATGCTTCGGCGGCGCGGGCGGCCAGCACGCATGCCTGGTGGCCGATGCGCTGGGCATGTCGCGCGTCTTCATCCACCCGCTGGCCGGCGTGCTCTCCGCCTACGGCATGGGGCTGGCGGACCAGAACGTGATCCGCGAACGGGCGGTGGAGGCGCTGCTGTCGCCGGAACAGCTGCCCGCGATCGCGGCGCAGCTCGACGAACTCGCGGCTGCCGCGCAAGGCGAGCTGCAGCGCCAGCAAGTGAGCGCGGGCGCGGTGCAGGTGCGCCGGCGCGTGCACGTGCGCTACCAGGGCAGCGACTCGGCGCTGGTGGTGCCTTTCGGCACGCAGCAGGAGATCGTCGACGGTTTCGAGGCGGCCTACCGCCAGCGCTTCTCGTTCCTGATGCCGGGCAAGCCGATGATCGTGGAAGCCGTGTCGGTGGAAGCGATCGTCGCGGGCGACGCGCCGGCGGAGCCGACGCTCACGGAACACCCGCAGCGCGAGGTGCCCCGCCGCGAGACCGTCCGCATGTACTCGGGCGCGCAATGGCATGAGGCGGCTCTTTGCGTGCGAGAGGACCTGCGCGCGGGCGACGTCGTCGACGGGCCGGCGATCATCGCGGAGAAGAACGCGACCACGGTCGTCGAGCCCGGCTGGCGCGCACGCATCACCGCGCTGGACCACATCGTGCTGGATCGCACCTCGCCGCGCGCGGTGAAGTTCGCCGCGGGCACGCAGGTGGACCCGGTGCTGCTGGAGGTGTTCAACAACCTGTTCATGAACATCGCCGAGCAGATGGGGCTGCAGCTGCAGAACACGGCCTACTCGGTGAACATCAAGGAGCGGCTGGACTTCTCCTGCGCGCTCTTCGATGCCGAAGGCAACCTCATCGCCAACGCGCCGCACATGCCCGTGCACCTGGGCAGCATGGGCGAGAGCATCAAGACGGTCATCCACGAGAACCGCGACACGATGCAGCCCGGCGACGTGTACGTGCTGAACGACCCGTACCACGGCGGCACGCACCTGCCGGACATCACGGTGATCACGCCGGTGTACCTGCGCGGGCATGCGAAGCCGCTTTTTTACGTCGGCTCCCGCGGCCACCACGCGGACGTGGGCGGCATCACCCCCGGCTCCATGCCGCCTTTCTCGACGCGCATCGAGGAAGAAGGCGTGGAGATCAACAACTTCAAGCTGGTCGACCGCGGCGTGCTGCGGGAGGCCGAGATGGTGGCGCTGCTGAAGGGGGCGAAACATCCGTCGCGCAATCCCGAGCAGAACATGGGCGACCTCAAGGCGCAGATCGCCGCCAACGAGAAGGGCGTGCAGGAACTGCGCAAGATGGTCGACCAGTTCGGCCTGGACGTCGTGCAGGCGTACATGCGCCACGTGCAGGACAACGCCGAGGAGTCGGTGCGCCGCGTGATCACGCGCCTGAAGGACGGCCAGTTCACGCTGCCGCTGGACAACGGGGCGCAGATCCACGTGGCGATCCGCGTCGATGCCGCCTCACGCTCGGCGGAGATCGACTTCACCGGCACGTCGCCGCAGCAGGTGAACAACTTCAACGCGCCGAAGGCCGTGTGCATGGCGGCGGTGCTGTACGTGTTCCGCACGCTGGTGAGCGACGAGATCCCGCTCAACGCGGGCTGCCTGAAGCCGCTGAAGGTGATCGTTCCCGAAGGCTGCATGCTCAACCCGGACCCGCCGGCCTCGGTGGTGGCGGGCAACGTGGAGACCTCCACGTGCATCACGAATACGCTCTACGGGGCGCTCGGCGTCATGGCGGCGGGGCAGTGCACGATGAACAACTTCACCTTCGGCAACGCGCGCTACCAGTACTACGAGACGATCTCCGGCGGCAGCGGCGCGGGCGGGCTGTACGACGAGCAGGGCGCCTTGTGCGGCGGCTTCGACGGCACGAGCGTCGTGCAGACGCACATGACAAATTCGCGGCTGACGGACCCGGAGGTGCTGGAGTTCCGCTTCCCGGTGCGCCTGGAGAGCTACGAGATCCGCGAAGGCTCGGGTGGCGCCGGTCGCTGGAAGGGGGGCAACGGCGGCGTGCGGCGCGTGCGCTTCCTGGAAGACATGACGGCCAGCATCCTGTCGAACGGCCGCAAGGTGCCGTCGTTCGGCATGGCAGGCGGGCAGCCAGGCCAGGTGGGCATCAACCGCGTGGTGCGGGGAGATGGAAGCGTGCAGGAGCTGGGGCACATCGGGTCGGCGGAGATGAAGCCGGGGGATGTGTTCGAGATCCATACGCCGGGCGGCGGAGGGTTCGGCACCCCATGAAAAAGCGCCGCGATGCGGCGCTTTTTCGTGGGCACGGGGGCGCTTACTTCTTCGCGCTCGCCGCCGCCGCCGGCTTCGCAGCGGCCGCGGTCTTGTCGTCCTTCTTCGCGTCCTTCGCGGCCGTCTTCTCTTCCTTCTTCTCCGCCTTCGCGTCGGCCTTGGCTTCCTTCTTCTCGTCCTTCTTGGAGGCCTTCGCGTCCTTGGCCGCCGCCTTCTTGTACTCGGCGCCGCCGACCGTCAGGCCTTCCTTGGACAGGGCCGCGGCCTTGCTTTCGCCGATGCCCTTGGTGCGGGAGATGAAGTCTTCCCAGCTCTTGAACTCGCCGTGCTTCTTGCGCTCGTCGATGATCGCCTTCGAGGTGGTGGGGCCGATGCCCTTCACGCCATCGAGCTCGGCGGCCGTGGCCTTGTTGACGTCGACGGCCGCCCAGGAAGCGGCGGCGTAGAGCAGGGCCAGGACGGCCAGGATCTTCTTCAGCATGTGCGTTTCTCTCCAGTGGACAGGCCCGGCGGGCCGGCCTGCTTCTAACGGCAGAGCGGGCGGGCGCGTTGACTTTGCGCCTAGGGGCGAACCCTGACCGGACGCTCACCCCTCGCAACGGGGGCCGCTCCTAGAATCCTGCTCCCCGATCCCCGTGGAGCGCGCATGCAGCTGAGCCCGAGCCTGTTCAAGGCCTACGACCTGCGGGGCATCGTCCCCACCACGCTGACCGGGGAAGTGGCCGAGGCGTTGGGCCGCGCCTTCGCCGTGCAGGCGCTCGCCGAGGGCGAGAGGACGGTCGCTGTCGGACGCGACGGGCGCGTGAGCGGGCCCGCGCTTTCCGCGGCCCTGGTGAAAGGGCTCGTCGCCGGCGGCGTCGACGTGATCGACGTCGGCCGTGTGACGACGCCGATGCTCTGGTTCGCGGCCACGACGCTGTGCCGCACCGGCATCCAGGTGACGGCCAGCCACAACCCGAAGGACCACAACGGCTTCAAGATCATGCTGGCCGGCCGCTCGCTGTACGGCGAGGATCTGCAGGCCTTGCGGCGCGCGATGGAGCAGGGCACGCCGGCCGCCGCCACGCCCGGCAGCGTGCGCGAGGCGAACGTCTTTCCCGACTACCTCCAGCGGATCGTGGGGCACATCCACCTCGCGCGGCCGCTGAAGATCGTGCTCGACTCCGGCAACGGCATCGGGGGCGCCTACGCGCCGCAGGTCTTCCGCTCCATCGGCTGCCACGTGGTGGAGCTGTTCAGCGAGGTCGACGGCGCGTTCCCCAACCACCATCCCGACCCGAGCAAGCCCGAGAACCTGCGGGACCTGGTCGCGAAGGTGAAGGAGACCGGAGCGGACGTGGGGCTCGCGCTCGATGGCGACGGCGACCGGCTGGGCGTGGTCACGCGTTCCGGGCAGATCGTGTTCCCGGACCGGCAGCTGATGCTCTTCGCGCAGGACGTGCTCTCGCGCGTGCCGGGCGCGCCCATCCTCTACGACGTGAAGTGCACGCAGAGGCTCGGGCCGGTGATCCGCGCAGCGGGGGGCCAGCCCGTCATGGGCAGCACCGGCTACCCGATCATGAAGGCGCGCATGTTCGCGCTGGACGCGCCCCTCGCCGGCGAGATGAGCGGCCACGTCGTCTTCCGCGAGCGCTGGCTCGGGTTCGACGACGGCACGTATGCGGGGTGCCGTCTGGTGGAGATCCTGTCGCGGCATCCGGATGCGAGCGCGGTGCTCGAGGCGTTGCCCGCGAGCTATTCGACACCGGAGCTGAACATCCGCTGCGCCGAAGGCGAGCCGCACCGCATCGCGGAGGAGCTCGTGAAGCGCGCGCGGTTTCCGGGAGCCGAGGTGTGCACGATGGATGGACTGCGCGTGGACTGGGAAGACGGGTTCGGGCTGGTGCGGGCGTCGAACACGACGCCGGTGCTGGTGCTGCGGTTCGAGGGGCATACGCGGGAGGCGATGCGGAGGATCGAGGGGGAGATGATGGATCTGCTGCGCAGCGTGAAGCCCGACGCGCAACTGCCTGCGTGAAATCCCCGGTGGGGTTCGCTGACGCTCACCTCCCGGCGCTGTCGCGCCGCCACCCTACGAGCAGCCGGCGCGCGCCGGATTGGGGGGGCGACGATGCGGCTGTTCGTAGGGTGGCGCGGCGACAGCCGCGGAAGGTGAGCGTCAGCGAAGCCCACCGCGCACGCGAAGCGTGAACATCGGCTGATCCAGGGCCCCCCACCGATACTTGTACGCCTCCGCGCCGCGCAGGAAATCAAAGACCTTCGCGCCCTCGCGCGCCGCTTCCCCGATCGCATGCGCGAGCAGCAGGCTTCCCGGGCTGAACGCCGCATGCCGGGGATCGAAGCCGCCGATGTAGTAGTAGCAACGACGACGGTGCATCAGCACATGCAGCACCGCGACCAGCTCCCCGTCCAGCCGCAAGCCATGCAGCCGCAACACGCCCGCCGCATGCAGTCGCGGCGCCGCCTCGGCATGCGATGCACGCACCGCCTCGTCGGCCAGCACGCCGGGCAGTCCGCGTTCCTTCCACCGGCTCGCATGCAGGCGCGCGAGCGCATCGAGGTACGCGGGAATGGTGCCTGCGTCCGCCAGTTCGTACGTGATCGTGCCGGCACGGGCCGCGCGATTGCGGCACGTGCGCAGGTTCGCGAGCGTCGACTTCGGGATGGCCGCCGGCGGCTGCAAGGCGAGGACCGGATTCGGCTCGCCCGCGATCACCTCCACGCCCGGCAGCGAGAGCAGCGCGCTCGTCCCCTGCAACTGCGGCCATTCCAGGACGTCCCAGTCGCGCCAGTGCATGACGCGCTCCAGCACGGCTTCCGCCACGGCCTTCTCCCATCCCTGGCGCGCGAGCAGCCCGAGGTAGTCGGTCGTGCCGATCCCGACGGGGAACAGGTGCCGCCGTCCGCCTGCATCCGTGTAGACGTAGAGCGGCGCCAAGCCCATGAGCCGGCCATCGTCGTCGCGCACCGCCAGGGCCCGTTCCTCACCCTTGCCCACATGCCTCCACCACGGCAGCAGCCAGTGCGGCGACTGGAAGGGCGTCGCGCTCGCATCTTCGCGCCAGAGCGCCTCCCACTCCGCTTCCAGCGCTTCGAGCGACTCGACGTCAGCGTGTGCCCGCGAGGCGGTGGTAGGCATCGAAGTAGTCCCTCGCCATGCGCTCCACGGAGAAGCGCTCGCGCGCCACCGCGCGGCAGTGCGCCGACGGGATCCGCCCGCATTCGCCGATCGCCGCAGCCATGCCGATCGCGTCGTGCACCAGGAAGCCGGTCTCGCCGTGCTGCACGATCTCCGGCAGCGCGCCGCTCGCGTACGCCACCACCGGCGTGCCGCAGGCGAGCGCTTCCATGGCCACCAGCGAGCCGGTCTCGGGCGCCAGCGTCGGCACCAGCAGGCAGTGCGCGGCCGTGAGCAGCCGGCGCTTGCGCGTGAAGCCCACGGGGCCGAGGAAGCGGCGCATGCCGTCCAGGCGCGGCACGATCTTCTCGCGGAAGTAGCGCTCGTGCGCGTCGTACGGGAAGACCTCGCCGCCGAGCAGCACGGGCATGCCCGCCCCGAGGCCCGCATCCAGCGCCTCGTGCAGGTTCTTCTCCGGGCAGATGCGTCCGAGCGCCAGCGCGAAGCGGCGCTTGCGGACACGGCTTTGCAGCGCATCGGCGGGCACGCCATTCAGGATGGGCGGCAGCAGCCGCATGCCCGTGGGCCAGGTGCGGTGCTGCGTGTGCGAGACGCAATGCAGGTGCACGTCGTCGCGCAAGGCCACGAAGGCGTCCGGCGCGTACCAGGCCGGCGGCAGGTGCAGCGTGACGAGGATGGGCACGCGCGAAGGCGGCGGCAGGTACGCGTGGAAGTCGAGGCCGTGCATGTGCACGACGTCCACGGGCCGGGAAACGAGTACCTGCTCGATCGCCGCCCGATGCGCCGCCCACGCGCGCGCGCGCTGTGCATCGTCGAACGGACGGGGCGGCGCCTGGGTCGCGACCAGTTCGCCCGCAACCCGCGAACCCGCGGTCGCCACCACGATCGAGCGATGCCCCGCCGCGACCAGCGCAGCATCGAGGTGCCCCAGCACCTGCTCGGCCCCGCCCACCGCGTCCGGCCCCACCGGCGCGAACGGATAGGCGACGCTGAGCACCGTGAGGCTCATAGGAGGCCTGCGAGCCCCAGTTCCGACATCGCCTCCGCGACCAGGGCACGGAAGTGATCGCCGCTCATGCCCCAGGGGTAGTGCTCGTAGTGCAGCTTGCCGGCATGCGGCGGCTGGCGGAAGTCGTAGCGCGGCGCGGGACGGAAGCCTTCGCGGTCCACGGGAAAGCTCTCCAGCGTCTGCCGCTGCGTCGCGAAGCTGGCGATGAGGTCGGCCTTGAAGCGCTGCTCCTCCGGCGTGAGCGCGACCGTCACGGCGTGGTCCTCCTCGCCGTCCGCCCGCGGCAGGAAGCCGAAGGTGCGCACGCCATCCGGCGCGCGGTGGTACGAAGCCATTTCCACGATCCCGGGGAAGCGCTCTCTGCGCGCGCGCAGCAGCGCCACGGCCGCGTGCACGATGAACGCGGTGGCGTCGTGGTCGGGATGGCCGCCTTCGTACGCGTGCGTGAGGATCACTTCGGTGCCTTCTTCCGCGAGGCGGTCGGCGAGGGTGCGCGCCAGCGGCGCCAGCAGCAGCGGCGCCTGCTGGTCCGGCGCCTCCAGCGAAGCCAGCCGGCTCGGCGCGATGCCGCAGCGCACGAGCACCGTCTGCAATTCGAGCCGCCGCGCCCGCGCGTACTCCTCGGGCGTGAAGCCGTGCCGGCTCGCGTCCTCGCCGTTGCGGGGCGCACCATCGGTGACGCACAGGAAGCGCGCGGCCGCCAGGCGCGGCAGGCGCGAACCTGCGCCCACCGTCTCATCGTCGGGATGGGCGCCGACCACCATCGTGGCCGGCAGCGGCCGCAGGCGCTCGCCCGCGGGCGCGCCCAGGACGGACAGCAGCGCAGCCTCCGCCGGCAGCACTCAGCGGCTCTCTTTGTCGGCGCGTGAGGGGTACACGGCGCGCGGACCGTCCGGGCCGGGGGGCACCTCGACGCGCTTGCACAGGAAGACTTCTTCCTCCGGATGCGCGATGACGCGGAAGCCGGCGCTGCGCAGCATCGCCGCGCTGCAGGCCGCGTTGGGCACCCACCAGTTCGTCTCGTCGTGCGAGTACTTCTTCTCCACGAAGTGCAGCTTCGGGTAGCCGGGGCGGTGGAAGACCTCGGTCTCCCAGAAGTCGTAGTCGTCCTGCAGCGGCTCGATCTCGGGGCTGCCGCGCTGCAGCGACTGGAACACCAGCAGGTCCTTCGCGACGTGCTCGTGGATCAGGTCCAGCGCCAGCAGCGGATGCCGCAGGTGGTAGACGAGGCCCATGAACAGCACGAGGTCGAAACGCTCCCGCAGCGCGCCCACGTCGTACACCGTGAGCCGGCGGAACTCGATGTCGGCGAAGCCCTGCACCTCCGCGGCGAAGCGGGCCTGGTCCAGGTAGTGGTCGCTGAAGTCGATGCCCACGACGCGGCTCGCGCCGCGCTTCTTCATCTCGAAGGAGTAGAAGCCTGCGTTGCAGCCGATGTCCAGCACCGACTTGCCGGTGAGGTCCTGCGGGATCACGTCGGCGAAGCGCTTCCACTTGGTCGTGGGGAAGTCGCCGAGGAAGTGCGCCGGCGCGGTGCGCACGCCATACAGGTCGAGGTTCTGGAACCAGTCGCCGCGCTCGCGCACGCCTTGCTCGATCTCGGCGCGGGTGTAGCTTCGGCGCTCGCGCGGCGTGCTGGCGCGGCGTTCCGTGGCCGGCGCCTCGGCGAGCGCAGGGGACCACGGGGAGGAGCCCGGCTCGCTGGATTCCATGGTGAAAGGCGTGCCGGCGCCGCTGCAGACCGTGGTGGGGCGCGGCGCCGCTTCTTCCGGCTTGGCGACGCGGGAGCTCAGGAGGTTCAGCGCCTCGCGGTAGCCGTGCACGGTGCCGACGTCGACATACGCTTCGCCGCGCCGCACGCCGACCGCGCGGCCGCCTTTCCGGATCCACGCGTTCACCAGCGTGCCCATGTATTCGTCGCGGCGCTCGCGTTCCTGCCACAGCGCCTGCAGCTCGTGCAGCACGCGGCCCGGCATCTTGAAGGCGCCCCAGATCCAGTTGGAGCGCGCGTCCGGATGCTTGACCTGGATTTCCTGCACGTAGCCGTCCGCATCGGTCACGACGGCGTCGAAAGCCTGCGGCCGGTCCACCGGGAAGAGCAGGAAGGACAGCACACCGTCGGGCAAGTGCGCGAGGCCGTCGTCGGGGAACCAGATCGTGTCGGGCAATCCGATGACGACGTGCTCGTCGCCGGGGATCAGCGGGCAGGCGCGGAAGATGGCGTCGCAGAGGCCACCCGCCTTGGGCTGCACCACGTAGCAGATGTCCGCCTGGCCCGCGTTCGTGCCGTAGTACTGGACGATGTCGGACTTGCCCGGCCCGACCACGAAGCAGATCTTGCCGGTTCCGGCCTTGATCATGCGCTCGACGAGGAACTCGCTCACGGCGCGCGGACGCTCCACGTCGCCGATGACGCTGCTGCCCACGGGCAGCAGTTCCTTGGAAAAGCCGAGGGGCTGGATGCGCGTGCCCATGCCGGCCGCCGGGATGATGCCCCACATGGTCGCCGTTCTCCCTGTGCTGTTCTTCGTCGCTGCCGGTGCGCTGTGCGCGCCTTCGACGAGCCGTTCGAGTTCCTCCACGCGGCGTTCGGACGTGTGTTCCGCCATCGTGCGTTCGAACGCGTTCTTCGCGATGTTCGCCACTTCCGCGTCCGACAGTTCCAGAGCGGCGAGCACGTCGTCGGTCGTGCGCGCGACGAGGATCTCGCGTCCCGGCGTGTAGAAGGCGTCGAGGCCTTCCCACCAGTCGCTCACGACGGGCGTACCGCAGGCGGAAGCTTCGAAGAGCCGCCCCGAGGGGCACCAGCCGTTCTCCGCCATCGCGCGGCGCGTGACGCTCAACGTGAGGCGCGAGGAGGAGAAGAAGGCGGGATGCTCCGGCGGCGGCATGTGGCGCACGAAGCGGATGTTGCCGGTCCAGGGAAAGTCGGACGGGTACTGCGCGCCGCCGATGAGGAAGCTGCGCGCCGGCATGCGGCGTGCCGGTTCGATGAAGAGGCTCTCCAGCGCGGCCTGCCGGTCGGCGGCGTAGGTGCCGAGATAGGAGAGGTCGCAGGCGTACGGGGGCGCACTGGCCGTGCGGTGGTGCTGTTGCGGATCGACGTGGCCGTAGAGCGTGGCGACCTTGCGCGCGCCGAGCAGCGTGCGCAGGACGTCGAGCACCGGCCCGCCCGTGTAGCTGAGGACGAGGTCGAAGTCGCGCAGCCCGCGTTCGCCGAGGTACGCCACTTCCTTGCCGGCACGCAGGTTCTCGACCGTGACGGGCGTGTCCATGTCGTAGAAGACCTTCACCGCGTGGCTGTCCGCGACGAGCGCCGTCGCGGGCACGCCGTCGGGGCAGTAGGAGGTGACCATCGCCACGTCGGCGCAACGCAGTTCCTCTTGGGCGCGCTGCCGGATCTCGTCCCAGCTGCGGTACAGCACGAGCTCCCCGCCCGGCAGTTCGCGCACGTCGCGGTGGTCCGCGTAGTAGGGGACGTCGCGTTCGAAGAACACGATGGAATGGCCCCGGCGGGCGAGGGCACGCCAGAGGCCGCGCCAGAGCGTGGCGTGGCCGTTGCCCCAGGAGGAGCTGACGGTCAGGCCGAAGATCACGAGCCGCATTGCCGTGATTAGGCCAACGGCGAAGCTCAGCCGCTTGTAGGCGGGGGACGACAATCCGTCGCTGGGCCGGGTTTCGCTCGTAGGCTGGGTTGCGCGTATGCGCACCCCAGCGATGCGCGGAAGCGCTGGGGTGCGCTACGCGCAACCCAGCCTACGGCAACTGCGCGCAACCCAGCCTACGGTCGCGCGCAACCCGGAGCGAAGCAGGCTGGGTTTCGCGTCAGCGAACCCCAGCGTTTCGAGCGCAGCTACGCGGCGGAGGAGAGCACCTTCATGTACTTCCCCACCCCCGTCGCCACGTCCGCGAACTGGTGCTCGCATCCCGCCTCGCGCAACGCCGTGAGGTCCGCCTGCGTGAAGCACTGGTACTTGCCGCGCAGCGCGTCGGGGAAGGGGATGTACTCCAGCAGGCCCTGCTCCACGGCGGCTTGCGCCGTCGGCACGCCGCCCTTCAGCGTGTTCACCACCGCCACCGCCACGTCGTTGAACGGCTGCGCGCGGCCCGAGCCCAGGTTGAAGATGCCGGACTTCTCCGGGTGGTCGAAGAACCACAGGTTGACGGCGACGACGTCGTCCACGAACACGAAGTCCCGCGTCTGCTCGCCGGGGCCGTAGCCACCGTACTCGCCGAACAGCTTCACCTTGCCCTGGTCTCGGAACTGGTTGAACTGGTGGAAAGCCACGCTCGCCATGCGGCCCTTGTGCTGCTCGCGCGGGCCGTAGACATTGAAGTAGCGGAAGCCGACGACCTGCTTCTTCATGCGCTGGAAGTCCCCGCACTCGCGGCGCATGCGCTGGTCGAACAGCAGCTTGCTGTAGCCGTAGACGTTGAGCGGCCGCTCGAACTCCGGCGTCTCGCGGAAGGTGCTGGAGCCGCCGTACACCGCGGCGGAGGACGCGTACAGCAGCCGCGTGCCGCGCTCCTGGCAGGACTCGAACAGCGAGCAGGACACGCCGTAGTTGTTGTCCATCATGTACTTGCCGTCCTGCTCCATCGTGTCGCTGCAGGCGCCCTCGTGGAACACGGCCTCCACCTTGCCGAAGCCGCCTTCGGCGAACACGGCGTAGAAGTCGTCCGCGTCGATGTAGTCGGCGATCTTCAGGTCGGCGAGGTTCCTGAATTTGTCGCCGTGGGTCAGGTCGTCGACGACGATGATGTCGTCGATGCCGCGGGCGTTGAGGCCCTGGACGATGTTGGATCCTATGAAGCCGGCTCCGCCGGTGACGACGACGCGGGTCATGCGAAAAGCTCCTCGTAGGTGACGGTGGCGGTGCCGAACTTGCCCACCACGATACCCCCGGCGCGGTTGGCGATGGGGACGGCGTCGCGCAGGCTCATCCCTGCGGCGACCATCGCGGCGAGCGTGGCGATCACGGTGTCGCCGGCGCCGGTGACGTCGAACACCTCGCGGGCCTGCGCCTTGACGGTGATCTCGCCTTGCGCATCGAACAAGGTCATGCCTTCCTCGCTGCGCGTGAGCAGCAGCGCGTCGAGGCCGAGATCCCTGCGCAGTTCGTGCGCGCGCTGGATCAGCATCGCCTCGCTGCTCCAGCGGCCGATCACGTCCTGCAGTTCGGCGCGGTTGGGCGTGATGACGGTGGCGCCGCGGTAGCGCGCGTAGTCCTCGCCCTTGGGGTCGATCAGCACGGGCTTGTTCGCCGCGCGCGCCGCCGCGATCATGCGCGGGATGTGGGCGAGCCCGCCCTTGCCGTAGTCGGAGAAAAGGATGGCCTGCTGCCGCGGCAGCAGCGCGTCGAAGCTGGTGCTCTGCAGGGCCAGCACTTCGTGGTCCGGCTCGTTCTCGAAGTCCATGCGCAGCAGCTGCTGCTGCCGGCCGATGACGCGCAGCTTGACGGTGGTGCGCAGGCCGGCGTCGCGCTTGAGGTGCGCCTCCACGCCGGTCTGCGTGAGCAGCGATTCCAGCTTGTGCCCGGGCTCGTCGTCGCCGACCACGCCGAGGAAGCTGGCCTTCGCGCCCAGCGTGCTGATGTTGTACGCGACGTTGGCCGCGGCGCCCACGCGCTCTTCCTCGCGCGAGACTTTCACGACGGGCACCGGCGCCTCGGGCGAGATGCGCTCGACGGCACCGTGCCAGTAGCGGTCCAGCATCGCGTCGCCGACGACGAGGACGTGGGCCTGCGCCAGTTGTTGCTTGGTGGGGTTCATGGTCAGAGCTCTTCCACGCGGCGAGGGGGATACGAGTCCCAGGCCTGGCAACCCGGACATTGCCAGAAATGCTGCTTGGACTCGAAGCCGCAGGCCGCGCAGCGGTAACGGGTGAGGGGTTTGACGGCGTGCTCCAGGGCGCGTTGCACGTCGGGGTGGAACTGCTCGTGCTCCAGCTTCTCGCCGGCGATCCACTTCGCCGCCGCCACGAGCGAGGGCTCGCGCTGCAGGTGCTGCACGTACCACTGGCGGGCGGCGTCCGGCTCGTCCTCCAGCGACGTGATGGCGTCCAGCACGTCGAGCGAGTGGGTCTGCTCGTAGTTGGCGCGCAGCAGCGCCGCGACCTCGTCCCGGCGGCCACAGGCGATGGCCGCATCGGCCAGCGGTGCGGCGAGCAGCGGGATGGAGGTGGGCACCGTGCGAGCGGTTTCCGCCAGCAGGTCGTACGCGGCCTGCGCGTCGCCGGCGCGGCGGCGCAATGCGGCCAGGTCCATGCGGGGGCGCGGCGAGCGCGGCGCGGCCTTGATGGCTTTTTCCAGCAGCTGTTCGGCCGCCTCGGGCGAGGCCTTGGTGGCCTGCTCGCACAGGTAGTGCGCCTGGCGGCCGGCGAACTGGCCGGGGCTGCCGGCGTCGAGCTTGCGGGCGATCTCGGAGGCCTGGGCCCAGTCGCGCGAACGCTCGTAGATGGCGAGCAGCGCCAGCAGGGCCTGTTCCTCGTAGGCGGTGCCTTCCAGCTTGCGCAGCGCCTCCTCGGCGCGATCGAGCAGGCCGGCCTTGAGGAAATCGAGCGCCAGGGCGTGCTGCGCGCGGTGCCGGTCGGCACGGGAGAGGTCGGCACGCGAGAGCAGGTGTTCGTGCACGCGCACCGCGCGCTCGTACTCGCCGCGGCGGCGGAACAGGTTGCCCAGCGCGAAGTGCAGCTCGGAGGTGTCCGGGTCGTTCTGCACCGCCTCGATGAAGGCGTCGATCGCCTGGTCCTGCTGCTCGTTCAGGAGGAAGTTGAGGCCGCGGAAGTAGGCCTTGGGCGCCAGCCGGTTCTCGATGCGCAGCTGCCGCAGGTCCAGCCGGGACGCCAGCCAGCCCAGGCCGAAGGCGATGGGCAGGCCCCAGAGCAGCCAGGTCAGGTCAAAGTCCATGCGTCGGGGGCGTGCCCTGTCCGATCAGCGTGCTCGGCGCGGCCAGGGTGTCCTGGGCGGCCGGGTGGCGCGAGGCCTTGCGGTGCTTCCACCAGCGCGGGACCATGCCCAGCGCGCCGACCACCAGGCCGGCCGCGAACACGGCCAGCACCACCAGCACCAGCGGCGCCGTCCAGGACGTGCCGAAGAAGAAGTGCACGGTGACGTCCTGCTGGTTGTTCAGCGCGAAGGCGAACAGGGTAAAAAAAATGGCTGCCTTGAGCAGCCATGCGAGATATTTCATTGGGCTCCTCGGTCGCGAGGAATTGTACGGTTCAGCCCGCTTCGAGTTCCTTGGTCCGCTGGTCCACCGCTTCGCGCAGGGCCTTGCCCGGCTTGAAGTGCGGGACCCGCTTTTCCGGGATGTGCACGCTTTCGCCCGAACGGGGATTGCGGCCCATGCGGGGAGGGCGCCGGTTGATCGAGAAGCTGCCGAAGCCGCGGATCTCGATGCGGTGCCCGCGCACGAGCGCGTCGCTCATCGCGTCCAGGATGGTCTTGACGGCGTACTCCGCGTCGCGGTGCGTCAGCTGGCCGAAACGCGAGGCGAGTTCTTCGACGAGGTCGGAGCGGGTCATTGGGTGCAGAGGGGTTAGGGTCTAGGGCTTAGGGACTAGGGAAACAGCCATGCCGCTCCCTAGCCCCTAGCCCCTAACCCCTAGTCCCTGGACTTATTGCTTGTCAGCGTTGTCCAGCTTCGCACGCAGCAGCGCGCCCAGGCTGGTGGTGCCGGCCTGCTCGCGGGAGGACTGCTGCGACAGCTGGGCCATCGCGCCCTGCTCGTCGATCATGTCCTTCTGCTTGATGGACAGCTGGATGTTGCGGGTCTTGCGGTCGATGTTCACGACCACGGCCGTGACTTCGTCGCCTTCCTTCAGCACGTTGCGCGCGTCTTCCACGCGGTCGCGGCTGATTTCGGAGGCACGCAGGTAGCCCACGATGTCGTTGCCCAGGTCGATCTCGGCGCCCTTCGGGTCGACGGTCTTGACCTTGCCCGTCACCGCGGAGCCCTTGTCGTGCACCGAGGTGAAGGTGGCGAACGGGTCGCCATCGAGCTGCTTGATGCCCAGGGAGATGCGCTCGCGGTCGACGTCCACGCCCAGCACGATCGCCTCGACTTCCTGGCCCTTCTTGTAGTTGCGCACGGCCTGCTCGCCGGGCTCGTTCCAGGACAGGTCGGACAGGTGCACCAGGCCGTCGATGCCGGCAGCCAGGCCCACGAACACGCCGAAGTCGGTGATCGACTTGATCGGGCCCTTGACGCGGTCGCCGCGCTTGGTGTTCTGCGCGAATTCCTGCCAGGGGTTGGCCTTGCACTGCTTCATGCCCAGGGAGATGCGGCGCTTGTCTTCGTCGATCTCGAGGACCATGACTTCCACTTCGTCACCCAGGGAGACGACCTTGGAGGGAGCCACGTTCTTGTTGGTCCAGTCCATTTCGGAGACGTGCACCAGGCCTTCGATGCCGGGCTCGAGCTCGACGAACGCGCCGTAGTCGGCGATGTTCGTGACCTTGCCGAACATGCGGGTGCCCGGGGGGTAGCGGCGGGACACGCCCAGCCACGGGTCGTCGCCCATCTGCTTGAGACCCAGGGACACGCGGTTCTTCTCGGTGTCGAACTTGAGGATCTTGGCGGTGATTTCCTGGCCGGCGGTGACCACTTCGCTCGGGTGGCGGACACGGCGCCAGGCCATGTCGGTGATGTGCAGCAGGCCGTCGATGCCGCCGAGGTCCACGAACGCACCGTACTCGGTGATGTTCTTGACCACGCCGCGGACGATGGAGCCTTCCTTGAGGGTTTCCATCAGCTTGGCGCGCTCTTCGCCCATGGACGCTTCGACCACGGCGCGGCGCGACAGCACCACGTTGTTGCGCTTGCGGTCCAGCTTGATGACCTTGAACTCCATCGTCTTGTTTTCGAACGGAGACAGGTCCTTGATGGGACGGGTGTCGATCAGCGAACCGGGCAGGAAGGCGCGGATGCCGTTCACCAGCACGGTGAGGCCGCCCTTGACCTTGCCGGTCGTGGTGCCGGTGACGAATTCGCCGGACTCGAGCGCCTTCTCCAGGGACATCCAGGAGGCGAGGCGCTTGGCCTTGTCGCGCGACAGGATGGTGTCGCCGTAGCCGTTTTCGATGGCGTCGATGGCAACGGAGACGAAGTCCCCGGCTTGCACTTCGACTTCGCCCTGGTCGTTCTTGAATTCGTCGATCGGAATGTAGGCTTCCGACTTCAGGCCGGCGTTGACCACGACGTGGTTGTGCTCCACGCGGACGACTTCGGCGGTGATGACTTCGCCGGCGCGCATTTCGGCGCGTTGCAGCGATTCCTCGAACAGGGCGGCAAAGGATTCAGACATTGGGTTTGCGGTCTTGGGAACCGCGGGGGTTAGGGTTGACGATCCCCGACACCGGTGCGCTGCTGCGCGGAGGGAGTGGCGGGGGCCTTCTTGCTACGCTGGGGTGCGCTGCGCGCAACCCAGCCTACGGGCAGACGATCATCCGGAGACGAAGGGCTGCTTCTCTTCCCACCAGCCGAGGACCTGTGCCACCGATTCTTCAACCGTCTGGCCCGAGTTATCGAGGAGGAGGGCGTCTTCGGCAGGCTTGAGGGGCGCGACGGCGCGACCGGAGTCGCGGGCATCGCGGGCCTCGAGGTCCGCGCGAAGGTCGGCCAGTGTAGCCGAAATGCCTTTTGAAATCAATTGCTTATGGCGCCGGTCGGCGCGCTGGGCGGCGCTGGCCGTGAGGTAGACCTTCAGCGGGGCGTCCGGGAAGATCACCGTGCCCATGTCGCGGCCGTCCGCCACCAGGCCCGGCAGCTTGCGGAAGCCTTGCTGCAGGGCCACCAGCGCAGTGCGCACCGCCGGCAGGGCGGAGACCTTGGAGGCGTTCATGCCGGCGGTCTCGGTGCGGATCGCGTCCGTCACGTCCTCGCCAGCGAGGATCACCCGGCCGTCCGTGAAGACGATGGGCAGCGTCTCGGCCATCCGGGCGATGGTGTGTTCGTGGGCGACGTCCAGCTCCAGGCCCGCGCGCGTGGCCGCCAGGCCGGCAATGCGGTACAGGGCGCCCGAGTCGAGGTAGTGGTAGCCCAGGCGGCGGGCGACTTCGGAGGCCAGGGTGCCCTTGCCGGAGGCCGTGGGGCCGTCGACGCAGATCACCGGGATGTGCGGCGGGTCGGTCCAGGTCACGGAAAACAGGGTCTCGAAGTAGTCGGGGAAGGTCTTGCCGACGCACGTCGGGTCCAGGATGCGGACGTGCGCCCCGGCCGGGTTGAACGCGGCCAGCGAGAAGCACATCGCCATCCGGTGGTCGTCGTACGTGCGGATGGTGGCCGGGAACCAGTTGGAGTCGCCGGGCGGGGTGACCTTCAGGAAGTCCGCGCCTTCTTCCACCGTGGCGCCCAGCTTGCGCAGTTCCTGCGCCATGGCGGTCAGGCGGTCGGTTTCCTTGACGCGCCAGCTCGCGATGTTGCGCAAGGTGGTGGGGCGGTCCGCGTAGAGTGCCATCACCGCCAGGGTCATGGCGGCGTCGGGGATGTGGTTGCAGTCCAGCTCGATGCCCTTGAGCGGCCAGGCGCCGCGGCGCACCTCGATCCAGTTCGGCCCGCTGGCGATCGCGGCGCCCATCTGGCGGGCGGCGTCGACGAAGCGGATGTCGCCCTGGATGGAGCTGGCGCCCACGCCTTCGATGCGCACGGGAGCGTCCACGCCGGCGATCGCGCCCAGGGCGACGAAGTAGCTGGCGGACGAGGCATCCGCCTCGACGTGGATCTCGCCCGGGGACTGGTAGCGGCTGCCAGCGGGGATCGTGAAGCGCTCCCAGCCATCGCGGCGCACGGCGATGCCGAAGCGCTGCAGCATGTTGAGCGTGATCTCGATGTAGGGCTTGGAGATCAGCTCGCCGACGACCTCGATGACGATGTCCTTGGTCGCCACCAGCGGCAGGGCCATCAGCAGCGCCGTGAGGAACTGGCTGGAGACGTCGCCGCGGACGGGGATGGGCGCGTCGAGGTTCAGCGACTGCGCGGGGTGGATGCGCAGCGGCGGGTAGCCCGCGCTGCCCAGGTAGTCGATGCGGCAACCGAGCTGGCGCAGGGCGTCGACGAGGTCGCCGATGGGTCGCTCGTGCATGCGGGCGACGCCGGAGACCTCGAAGTCGCCGCCGAGGAGGGCCAGCGCCGCGGTGAGGGGGCGCATGGCGGTGCCGGCGTTGCCGAGGAAGAGGCGCTTCGCGCCGGCGGTGGGGTTCGCTTCGCTCACCTCCCGGCCGCTCGCGGCCGCCACCCTACGAATACCATCGGTTTCGGTCCCTGTAGGGTGGTGGTGAGCGAAGCGAACCCCACCGAGCCCGCTCACCTCCAGCACGGCGCCACTATGCACCACGCTGCACCCCAACGCCCGCAACGCATCCAGCATCACCCGCGTGTCATCCGAATCCAGCAAGTCATGAATGCGCGTCGTGCCTTCGCTCAGCGCTGCGAGCAGGAGAACGCGGTTCGAAATGCTCTTCGACCCCGGCAAGACGACCGTGCCGGCAGCTTCTTCGAGGGGAGGGAGGTCGAGGAATGCGGTGGCGAACATGCTGGCGGGCCCGGCGGGCCGGTCCCCCTTACTTCGCCTTCTGGCCCATGCGCCAGTGCGAGCGCACCAGGCTCGCCTCGGCGATCATCTCTTCCAGCTTCTCGCCGTTGCCTTCTTCCGCCATCTGCAGCATGTTCATCATGCTGCGCTGGAAGATCTTGGCCTGCTCCACCAGCTCGAGCCGGTTGGCCAGCAGGATGTCGCGCCACATCTTCGGGTCGCTCGCCGCGATGCGGGTGAAGTCCTTGAAGCCCGGACCGCCGAGCCCCAGGATCTCCTTGCCGTTCTGCTGGTGGATGATCCCGTGCATCAGCGCGAAGGCGAGCAGGTGCGGCAGGTGGCTCACGGCGGCGAAGGCGGCGTCGTGCGTGTCCGGTGCCATCTGCTGCACGCGGCAGCCGAGGCCTTCCCAGAGGTCCTGCGCCTTCTTCAGGTGCCCCGGCTGGGTCTTGTCGATCGGGGTCAGGATCACCTGCTGGCCCGTGTACAGGTCCGGGTCGGCGTGCTCCACGCCGGAAACTTCCTTGCCCGCGATCGGGTGCGCCGGCACGAAGGAGCCGACGTGGTCGCGCAGCACGCGCCGGGCGGCATCCACCACGTCGCGCTTGGTCGAGCCGACGTCCATCACCAGCATGTTCGCGGTGACCAGGTGGCGGATCGCCTTGAAGGTGGACTCCGTCGCGGCCACGGGCACGGCGAGCAGCACGACGTCCGCGCCCGACACGGCCAGCAGCGCCGAGGGCGCCTCGACGTCGATCACGCCCATCTGGCGTGCGCGCTCGGTGGTGGAGGGCGACTTGCTGTAGCCCACCACGCGCTTGACGAGGCCGGCGCGCTTCATGGCCATGGCGAACGAGCCGCCCATCAGGCCGCACCCGATCAACCCCAGTTGTTCAAACATGGCCGCCATCTTGTTCTTCGCTTATTCGCCCAACGGATAGGTGCCCAGCACCTTGTAGAAAGCACACAGCCCCTGCAGGTCCTTCAGCGCCGCCGCCACGTTCGGCTGGGAAGGATGCCCTTGCAGGTCGATGTAGAAGTAGTACTCCCACTGGCCCGAGCGTGCCGGGCGCGACTCGAACCGCGTCATCGACACCCCGTGCTGCTTCAGCGGGACGAGCAGATCATGCACCGCGCCGGGCTTGTTGGGAACCGAAACGATCAGGCTCACGCAATCCTTGCCGGAGGCCTCGGGCGCGGCCAGCGTCTGCGGCAGGCAGACCACGGCGAAGCGGGTGCGGTTGAAGGCGTCGTCCTGGATCGCGTGGGCCACCGTGTGCAGGCCGAACTCGGCCCCGGCCCGCTCGCCGGCGATGGCCGCCCAGGCGGGGTTGGTGGACGCCAGGCGGGCGCCTTCGGCGTTGCTGGAAACGGCGCGTCGCTCCACGTCCGGCAGGTGGTTGTTGAGCCAGCCATGGCACTGCGCCAGGGCCTGGGGATGGGCCAGCACCGCCTCGATCGCCGCCAGCGAGTTGTCCTTGCGCAGGAGGTTGTGGCGCACCAGCAGGCTGGTTTCGCCCACGATGTGCAGGGGCGAGCCGAGGAACAAGTCCAGCGAGCGGGCGACCACGCCTTCCGTGGAGTTCTCCACGGGCACGACGCCATATTCGGCCGTGCCGGCCGCCGTGGCGCGAAAGACCTCGTCGATGCTGACGCAGGGCACGCGCTCGATGCTGGAGCCGAAGAACTGCACCGCGGCCTGCTCGCTGAAGGTGCCGGCGGGGCCGAGGTAGGCCACGCGCTGCGGCGCCTCGAGGGCGCGGCAGGCGGACATGATCTCGCGCCAGATGTGGGCGAGGCTCTCGCCCTTGAGCGGGCCGGCGTTCGCGGCCTGCAGGCCGTTGATCACCTGCGCCTCGCGCTCGGGCCGGAACACCGGCGAGCCTTCGGCGCGCTTGAGCTCGCCCACCTCGTTGGCGAGGGCGGCACGCTGGTTGAGCAGGGCCAGGAGTTCGCGGTCGACCTGGTCGATGCCGGTGCGGAGTTCGAGGAGGGACTTGGGCATGCGGAAGCGTGAACTATACCGGGAGGGGTGGGCGGAAGAGCGGTGGGGTGAGGCGGGAAAGGAGAGCGGTGGGGTTCGCTGGCGCTCACCTGCCCCGGCGGTCGCCGGGCCACCCTACAGGGAGCGGCCGTGGCGATTTCGGGCAAGACGATCGCGCGGCGATTCGAAATGAAACGATGGCGCCTCGGAGTTGTAGGGTGGCGCGGCGAAGCCGCGGACGGTGAGCGTCAGCGAACCCCACCGCCCGCGCCAGCGGTCATTCCCCCGCCGGCTCCTCGCCCTCGCCATTCCCCGCATCGTTCTCCACGATGCGCTGCAGCCCGCTCAGCTTCGACCCTTCATCCAGCCCGATCAGCGTCACGCCCTGCGTGGCGCGACCCAGCTCGCGGATCTCGCTCACGCGGGTGCGCACCAGCACGCCGCGGTCGGTGATCAGCATGATCTCGTCGTCCGCGTGCACCAGCGTGGCGGCGACGACCTTGCCGTTGCGCTCGCTCTGCTGGATGGCGATCATGCCCTTGGTGCCGCGGCCATGGCGCGTGTACTCGCCGATGGGCGTGCGCTTGCCGTAGCCGTTCTCGGTGGCGGTGAGCACGCTCTGCTGCTCGTCCTCCGCCACCAGCATCGCGATGACGCTCTGCCCCGCCTCCAGCGACATGCCCCGCACGCCGCGCGACACGCGGCCCAGCGGACGCACGTCTTCCTCGTGGAAGCGCACGGCCTTGCCGCCGTCGGAGAACAGCATCACGTCGTGCTTGCCGTCGGTGAGCGCCGCGCCGATCAGGAAGTCGCCGTCGTCCAGGTTGGCGGCGATGATGCCGCCCTTGCGCGGGTTGTTGAACTCGTCGAGCGCCGTCTTCTTGACCGTGCCCATGGACGTGGCCATGAACACGTAGTGGTCCGCCGGGAAGCTGCGGAACTCGCCCGTGAGCGGCAGCACCACGTTGATCTTCTCGCCTTCCTGCAGCGGGAACATGTTGACGATGGGGCGCCCGCGCGACCCGCGCGAGCCCGCCGGCACCTCCCACACCTTGAGCCAGTAGAGGCGGCCCCGGTTGGAGAAGGCGAGCAGGTAGTCGTGCGTGTTGGCGATGAACAGCTGGTCGATCCAGTCGTCTTCCTTCGTCTGCGTGGCCTGCTTGCCGCGGCCGCCGCGCTTCTGCGCGCGGTATTCCGACAGCGGCTGGCTCTTGATGTAGCCCGCATGCGAGAGCGTCACCACCATGTCGGTGGGCGTGATGAGGTCCTCGGTGGCGAGGTCCTGCGCGTTGTGCTCGATCGTGGAACGGCGCGCGCCCAGCTTGCCCTGGCCGAACTCGGTGCGCAGCGCGGTGAGTTCCTCGGTGATGATCGTCGACACGCGCTCGGGGCGGGCCAGGATGTCCAGCAGGTCGTCGATCTCCGCCATCACTTCGCGGTATTCGGAAACGATCTTGTCCTGCTCCAGGCCCGTGAGGCGCTGCAGGCGCATCTGCAGGATTTCGGAAGCCTGCGTGTCCGAGAGGCGATACAGGCCGTCGGCATGCAGGCCGTACTGCTTCTCGAGGCCTTCGGGACGATAGTCGTCGGCGCTGATCACGGTGCCGTCGGCGCGGGCGCGCGTGAGCATCTCGCGCACGAGCGACGAGTCCCAGCCGCGTGCCATCAGCTCCGTCTTCGCCACCGGCGGCGTGGGCGACTCGCGGATGATGCGAATGAATTCGTCGATGTTGGCCAGGGCGACGGCCAGGCCTTCCAGCACGTGGCCGCGCTCGCGGGCCTTGCGCAGGTTGAACACCGTCCTGCGCGTCACGACCTCGCGGCGGTGCTGCAGGAAGACCTCGACCAGGTCCTTCAGGTTGCACAGGCGGGGCTGGCCGTCGATCAGCGCCACCATGTTCATGCCGAACGTGTCCTGCAGCTGCGTCTGCTTGTACAGGTTGTTCAGGACGACCTCGGGCACCTCGCCGCGCTTGAGCTCGATCACGAGGCGCATGCCGGACTTGTCGCTCTCGTCCTGGATGTGGCTGATGCCTTCGAGCTTCTTCTCGTGCACCAGTTCGGCCATGCGCTCCTGCAGCGTCTTCTTGTTGACCTGGTAGGGGATCTCGTCGACGATGATCGCGGTGCGCTGTCCGCGGTCGATCTCCTCGAAGTGGCACTTGGCGCGCATCACCACGCGGCCGCGGCCCGTGCGATAGCCTTCCTTGACGCCGGAGATGCCGTAGATGATGCCGCCCGTGGGGAAGTCCGGCGCGGGCACGATCTCCATCAGTTCGTCGATGCTCGCTTCCGGGTTGCGCAGCAGGTGCAGGCAGGCGTCGACGATCTCGTTGAGGTTGTGCGGCGGGATGTTGGTGGCCATGCCCACCGCGATGCCGCCGGAGCCGTTGACCAGCAGGTTGGGCAGCTTGGAGGGCAGGACCAGCGGCTCTTTCTCGCTGCCGTCGTAGTTGGGCCCGAAATCGACCGTCTCCTTGTCGATGTCGGCCAGCATCTCGTGCGCGATCTTGGCCAGGCGGATTTCGGTGTACCGCATGGCCGCGGCGTTGTCGCCGTCGACCGAGCCGAAGTTGCCCTGGCCATCCACCAGCATGTGGCGCATGGAGAAGTCCTGCGCCAGCCGCACGATGGTGTCGTAGACCGACTGGTCGCCGTGCGGGTGGTATTTACCAATGACGTCGCCGACGATACGGGCGGACTTCTTGTACGGCCGGTTCCAGTCGTTGTTCAGCTCGTGCATCGCGTAGAGCACACGCCGGTGCACCGGCTTGAGGCCGTCGCGGGCGTCTGGCAGGGCGCGGCCCACGATCACGCTCATGGCGTAATCGAGGTAGCTGCGCCGCATCTCCTCCTCGAGGCTGACGGGCAGGGTTTCCTTGGCGAAGGAGGTCATGGGCTACGGCTGGAGGCAGGAAACCGAAGATTTTACGTTTTCGCCGGGCTGTGGCCTCATGGCAACAAAGGGCCCCGAATTGGGCTTTCGTCCTACGAACTCCTTGCGGCAGAGTCGTTGATTGCGTAAGTCGCTATGGCACAATGACCCGAACGTAACTGGTGAATAGGTCACGCAGGACGTAGTGTTGGCGCAGCGCAGCTGCGAATCTTTTCCCCAAGAGGAGAACCATGAAGAAACTGAACAAAGTGGCGCTGCTGATTGCCACCGCTGCGCTGGCAACCACTGCCGGTGCGCAAGGCCGTGTGACCGCCGCAAACGGCGGCACGCAGGTCGACAACTGGCAAAACGGCACGGGCGAATACGTCTGGCGCAACGGCACCAATGAACTGTGCTGGCGCGACGCCAACTGGACGCCCGCCACCGCCGCCGTCGGCTGCGACGGCGCCCTGGTGCGTGCTGCCGCTCCGGCCCCGGCTCCGGCCCCCCGCGCCGCCGTCCCGGCCCCGGCTCCCGCCCCGGCCGCCCGTCCGCCCGCGCCCGCGCCCCAGCCGCCCGCCGCGACCAAGGTGACGTACGCCGCCGACGCGTTCTTCGACTTCGACAAGGCCGTGCTGAAGCCGGAAGGCCGCGCGAAGCTGGATGACCTGGTCTCCAAGATCCAGGGCATCAACCTCGAAGTGATCATCGCCGTGGGCCACACCGACTCCGTCGGTACCGACACGTACAACCAGCGCCTGTCGGTGCGCCGCGCCGAAGCCGTGAAGGCCTACCTGGTCACCAAGGGCATCGAGAAGAACCGCGTGTACACCGAAGGCAAGGGCGAGAAGCAGCCCGTGGCCGACAACAAGACCGCCGAAGGCCGCGCGAAGAACCGCCGCGTGGAAATCGAAGTGGTCGGCACGCGCGCCAACCGCTGATACGGCAGCGAGAAAAGCTGCACAAAGGGCCCGCGCTGCGGGCCCTTTTTCATTTACTCACGAGCCAGCCGTTCCACAATCGCAGCCATTGCCATGAACGAAACCCTGAACGCCGACCCCCTGGAACTGGCCAAGTTCTCGGAGCAGGCCCACCGCTGGTGGGACCCGGACAGCGAGTTCGGGCCGCTGCATGCCATCAACCCCCTGCGCCTGGCCTGGATCGACGGCCTGGCGGGCCTGAGCGGCAAGAAGGTGGTGGACATCGGCTGCGGCGGCGGCATCCTGGCGGACAGCATGGCCCGCAAGGGCGCCAACGTGCTGGGCATCGACCTCTCCACCAAGGCGCTGCGCGTGGCGCAGCTGCATGCGCTGGAGGCGGGCACGCCCAACGTCGAATACCGCGAGGTGAGCGCCGAGGCCCTGGCCGCGGAACAGGCCGGCCAGTACGACGTGGTGACCTGCATGGAGATGCTGGAACACGTGCCGAGGCCGGAATCGGTGGTCGCCGCGGCGGCGACGCTGGTGAAGCCGGGCGGCTGGGTCTTCTTCTCCACGATCAACCGCAACCCCAAGGCCTTCCTCTTCGCCATCGTCGGCGCGGAGTACGTGCTGAACATGCTGCCGCGGGGCACGCACGAATACCTGAAATTCATCAAGCCGAGCGAGCTGGGGCGCTGGTGCCGCGACGCGCGGCTGGAGCTGCTGCAGACGCAGGGCATGGAATACAACCCGATGACGCGCCGCTACTCGCTCAGTGGCGACACCAGCGTCAACTACCTGGCCGTGGCCCGGAAAACATGATCACGCAAGACGTGAAGGCCGTCCTCTTCGACCTGGACGGCACCCTGATCGACAGCGCGCCGGACCTGGGAGCCGCGGCCGACAAGATGCGCACGGACCGCGGGATGCCGTCGCTGCCCCTGGAGTCCTACCGCCACATGGCCGGCGCCGGCGCGCGCGGCATGCTGGGCATCGCCTTCGGCATCGGCCCGGACCACCCCGAGTTCGCGGACATGCGCGAGGAGTTCTTCCGCAACTATGAGAGCTGCATGACGCAGCGGACCTACGTGTTCGAAGGCGTGAAGCAGCTGATCGACTCGCTGGTGGAGCGCGACGTGGCGTGGGGGGTGGTGACGAACAAGTCGATGCGCTTCGCGGGTCCCTTGACCAAGGGGATGCCGCTGTTTTCGACGGCGCGGACCGTTGTCGGTGGCGATACGACCCCGCACCCGAAGCCGCACCCGGCGCCGTTGCTGGAGGCGGCGCGGCAGTTGAATGTGAAGCCGATCGAGTGTGTGTATGTAGGCGACGACTTGCGGGACATGTTGGCGGGCAAGGCCGCTGGCATGGGCACGGTCGCGGCTACTTACGGCTACCTGGGTACCACGGACGTGAAAGAGTGGGGCGCCGATATCCATATCGAGACGCCGCTGGCCCTTCTGCCCCTCCTCCGCTTCCGCGTCCCCGCCTGACCGTCGGTATTTCTCCCTCTCCCTCTGGGAGAGGGCTGGGGTGAGGGCACGCTCAGCGCCCGCCAGCGCGCTCCATCCTCCTCGACACCCCCGCCGCCAGCACCCACCCCACCGCATACCCCAGCGTCCCCCCGACGACATCCATCGCCGCATCCGCCAACTGCGGCGACCTTGTCGGCAACAGCAGCTGCGCGAACTCCGTGAGCACCGCCGCGGCCACGAAGCAGGCGAGGGCCAGGCCGAATCCGCCTTTCAGCCGCGACAAGGCCATGAAGAATCCCACGGCGGCAAACGCCACCAAGTGGTCCAGGTCGAAACCCGGCACGCGGCTGTCGAGCCAGCGCACGGTGTGGCCGAGCCAGGGGACGTCCGTCTGGATGTGGACCAAGGCGGGGTAGGGGACGAGGAGGGCGACGGCGACGAGGGCGATGGCCAGCGCGAGGCCGAACCGGAAGAGAGGGAGTGCGCGCTTCACGCCGAGCAGGCTAGCAAGCTGCTCGGCAGGGGGATGTCGGACGGGTGCGCGTCCAGCCTCCGTTGTCATCCCGGCGGAGGCCGGGATCCATGAACTCGTCCTGGAGGCAGCTCAGCGTGTCACCAGCGCTCGCCCCACCAGTTCCTTCATCGTCCGGCTTGCCGTATCCAGGGCACCCGTATCGGGCACCCAGAGCCGCGCCCCGCCCACGGTGCGCTGCGAATGATCCGTCGGAGCCGGAATCACCTGCACGCCCGCGCGCTCGAACTCCGCCACCGCCCGGTGCATGTGCAGCGCCGACGTCACCAGCAGCACGCGCTGCACGCGGTAGTCCCGCAGCAGGGGCGCCGTGAACTCCGCGTTCTCGCGGGTATTGCGGCTGCGCTCTTCCAGCACGATGCGGGCGGGTGGCACGCCGAGGTCGACGAGCAGGGCGCGCATGGCCTTGGCTTCGGACATCGCGCTGATCTCAGGATCGCTGCCGCCACTCAGAAAGATCAGTGATGCCTTGCCGGCGCGGAACAGGCGGGCGGCGTGCCAGACGCGGTCGGACGCCTGGTTGAGGTCGGGGTAGCGATTCGCTTCCGTCGGCGGCACGACCCCGCCGCCAAGAACCACGATGGCCGGTGCGAACGGCACCTCCTCGACGCGCTGCGGCGGGAAGGCGGCTTCGGTGCGCTGCTCCAGCCACTCACTCGCTGCTGGCGTGGACCAGAGCCAGAGCCATGCGAGCGCCAGGAAGGCCAGCAGAGTGCCGATGCGCCGAGCCCATCGCGTCAGCCCCAATCCCAGCAGGGCCAGGACGAGCGCCGTACCGAGCGGAGAGATCAGCGCGATCGCGAGCTTGGAAACCAGGTAAGGCACGAACCCGATCTCAGCCCGCGTAGCCCTGCGGGTTGGCGCTCTGCCAGCGCCACGCGTCGGCGCACATGTCCTGCAACGTGTGCTTGGCCTCCCAGCCCAGCAGGCGCTTGGCCAGCGACGGATCCGCGTAGCACTGGGCCACGTCGCCCGGCCGGCGGTCGACCAGCTGGTAAGCAACCTTGCGGCCGCTGGCCTGCTCGAAGGCGCGCACGACCTCCAGCACGGTGTAGCCGCGGCCGGTGCCCAGGTTGACGGTGAAGTTCTCCGGCCGCGCGAGCAGGGTGCGCACGGCCGCGACATGGCCGGCGGCGAGGTCCGTCACGTGGATGTAGTCACGGACCCCCGTGCCGTCCGGCGTGGGGTAGTCGCTGCCGAAGACGTTGAGATAGGGGCGCATGCCGACGGCGACCTGGGTCACGTACGGCATGAGGTTGTTGGGGATGCCGCTCGGGTCTTCGCCGATGAGCCCACTGGGGTGCGCGCCGACGGGGTTGAAGTAGCGGAGGATGCCGATGCGCCAGGCAGGCTGCGCCTTGGCGACGGCCTGGAGCATGTCCTCGATGACCAGCTTGGTGTGGCCATAGGGGTTGGTGTGGCTGCGGGGGAAGTCTTCGGTGATCGGGACGGTGGCGGGATCGCCGTAGACGGTGGCGCTGCTCGAAAACACGAGGGTCGGCCCGACCGCCACATCCCCCGCTCCCCCTCCGTCATCTCCGCGAAAGCGGGGAACCAGGGCACCCTTGTCCCCGCCTGCACCCAGATACACCGCCTCCATCGCCTTCAGCAGGCTGATCGCCCCACCCAGGTTGTTCTCGAAGTACTTCAGCGGCTGGGCCACGCTTTCCCCCACCGCCTTGTCCCCCGCGAAGTGGATCACTCCCGCCGGCCGGTGCCGCCGCAGCACGTCTTCGACGAACGCGGCATCGCCCACATCCCCTTCCTCCAGCAGCGGCCGGGAGCCGAGGATCCGCTCCAGCCGGTCCAGCACGACCCGGTTGCTGTTGCGGAAGTTGTCCAGGATCACCGGCCGGAACCCGGCCTCCTGCAGCGCGACGACCGTGTGGCTGCCGATATACCCGGCGCCGCCGGTGCAAAGGATGGAAACGGAAGGCTGCGCCTGGCTCATGGCCCGCGACTATACCGACCCCGCTCCCCCGGATTTGCTCCCTCTCCCTCTGGGAGAGGGCTGGGGTGAGGGCACGCAAGGCCTTTGCCCAGCCACCCTCTTGAAATCTCCCCCCATGCCTTAAACTACGCACTCCTGGGGCTGCACTGGTTTCGACGTGGGTTCGGACACGCAGCAGGGCATGTCGAGGATCAGTTTCCCTCGTTAATCCAGCTGAAACAAACTAACTGCGAACGACGAACGTTTCGCCCTCGCCGCTTAATTGCCGGTGAGCCTTGCAACAGTTGGCCGATGGGCTGGGTTAGGGTCGCAAGGTCCTAGCTGCAAGGGTACTTACATTGGCTGGCTTCTGTCCGGGTGCCTTGGGCGGGAGCGAGAAAATAGGGCACTGGCTGCTTGCGTAGCGTGCGACTGCGCGACGCGAGTGGCGAGATCCAAAACAGACCGCTAAACATGTAGAACTGCTCGGAGAAGGCTTGCGGACGCGGGTTCAATTCCCGCCAGCTCCACCATCTTTCACGGGTCGCGGGACCGTCTCCGCCTCGCTACGCGGTCCGAGGGCTCAGCTCGCCGGGCGCAGCAGGCGGCGGAAGCGCTTCCTGATCTGCCAAATCATCGGCGACATGTCTTCCGGCACGTCGTTGTAGTTGCGGAAGCCGTCCTGCTCCGCCACCTTCCCGTTGGTGAAGTCCTTCAGGACATCGAGCATCCGCTGCGAGGGCAGCCGCTGCGGGTCGTCGTCCTTGGCGAACACGGCGATGAAGTCGTTCCAGTCCGCGTTCTTCTGCTTGCCCACGAATGACTCGAGGAGAGTCACCGGGTAGCCGTTCCGGCGTCCCCAGTTCTGCAGGGCGGTACCACTGTCCGGGTAAAAGCGCCAGCAGTCGACGGGGTAGCGGTGGAAGTAGCCGTTGGAGGGCACATTCAAGTAGAACAGGCCGCCCGGCTTGAGGATGCGCATGTTCTCCAGGAATGCGAGCCAGAAGAACTCGGAATGCTCGTAGCAGGAGGAGGACACGCATACGTCGGCGTACCCGGTCTCCAGGGGCAGGTTGTACGGATCCGTGATGCGGACGTCGACGCCCTTGCCCTCGACGAAATCCAGGCCGATGTACTCGCAATCTGCCGGGGCCACAGAGCGCAGCGACCCGTTCACGTCCTGGGAGCCGATGTCCACGACCCGCTTGGGGCCAGTGCCGCCGACGTACGTCCGAAAAAAGACCTCCGCGTAGTGGAGTGCGGTGTCGTGCATACCCTCTGATCCTCGTCCAGCAACCTGAGGGTGGAGGATACATGGGGAGGAGCGGCTCTACCGTAGCCCGCAGACGAGACGTGGGCCAAGCGAGACAGGGGGCGGCACCGTCGGCGTGAAGCTTTGGGGGGCTCCTCAAGCCCTGAGTTCCGTCCCGGTTCCTTGAGTGCAGCTTCCTGAGGCTGTTGCCGCAACTGGGCCGTCGCTCGGGACTGGGAGTCCAACATTCACCAAGCAAGGTCAGCGATGGCCACGCGCACCAACACGCGCTTGAGAACGTTGTGTTCGTGGCTGGGTAGTCGGCTGACACACGGATATCGACGCGCCGGACCCGCTGGCGGTGCTGCGGAAGGTCGAGGCGCGTGGCGCGACCGCCGCGCACCCGGTGAAGGGCGGTTGTGGCCAAGTCGTCCGCTTCGGCATCGCTGCAGGACGGCGTGGAAGGTGGGCGCCGCAAACCTGGAAGCTGGTGGGCTGCATTCAAGTTGCCGCAGTTTGCCAGGCGGACCATCAGCATCGCCGACAACCTCAACGTAGCCGCGTTAAGGGGTGGCCCGGCGTACTCAAGCATGTCCTGCAGCGGCCCACCTTCGCGTGGCGTGGTGGGTGTTGGGGCCGGTTGCACGCCTCGCGCAGATCTGCCGCCGGATTGCGGGCGCAATGTCTGTCGGAGAGGGTCCCCGATCAGCTTCTCGCGGCTGTTCCAGGTGATCGGCGTCGTAAGCCTTGCCGAGTGTCTCTCATCAGGTACCATTCCGCGCCAGAAGATTCGACGAGGCGTCTATGGTCGGCAAGAGGTTTGACATCCAGTTCTTGCGCGGCGTCGCGGTGCTGTCGGTGGTACTGTTCCACGCGTTTAAGGAGACTTTTGTCGCTGGATACCTCGGCGTCGACGTCTTTTTCGTCATCTCCGGATTCTTAATCACGGGCATGATCCTGCGGGACCTGGAACGCAGTACCTTTAGCTTCCATAATTTTTACAGACGCCGCGCTCGCCGTTTGCTTCCTGCGACAATATCGACTCTGTCGGTGACCACCGTTTTAGCGGTGTTCCTGCTCACTCCAGCGGAATTCGGAGACTACGCCAAGCAACTCATTGGCGCTCTGACGTTTACCGCCAATTTCTTCCTCGCGCAGCAGACAGGTTACTTTGCCGGGGAAGCAGAGACAAAAGTGCTTCTGCACATCTGGTCCCTTTCGCTCGAGGAGCAGTTCTACTTCATCGCGCCGGCAATCTTATGGTTCACCCCAATGCGCGGTCGGCCTTGGCTGCTGGTGGGGGCCGCAGGGCTAAGTGCAGCTCTGTGCTATCTCCTTATGCGAGGCGAAGTTCCCCATCTTTCGACTAAGGCAGCCGCGAAGGCGGCATTCTTCATGTTGCCCGCTCGTGCGTGGGAACTGCTAATCGGCGGTTTTGCAGCTTGGGTCATGCTGCGGCGGCCCCAGTTGCAGGTTCCATATCCGATAAAGCTTGTCGCGCTCGCACTGACGGCTGTCGTACTTGTCAGGTGGCGAGGTGCACAGCATCCGGGTATTGGTGCTGCGCTCATTTGCCTGACCACGAGCGTAATGCTGCTTGGCTCAAGCGTTTGGCTGCGCGAGAACCTTATAACGAAGGCGGTGGCGCGGCTGGGAGACTGGTCGTACTCTGTCTACCTCGTCCATTGGCCGCTTTTCGCCTTCGCCTTTATTGTGTATCTCGGAGAGCCCCCTGTGTGGCTGTGCGCAGCTCTCGTCTTGGTTTCATTGGTGCTAGGTTACCTACAATACAAATTTGTGGAGCAGCCACTCCTCAATGGCTGGCTTCAGCCTGAAAAGCGCATGTGGGTTGGCCTCGGGCTCGGCGCTGGCGGCCTGGCAGTCTGTGCCGCAGCAATTGCACATGTTTCGACTCCCATGCCAGGAATGGGCCCACAAATTGGCCTTTCCCAAGCCTGCGACCAACAAGGTGGCAAGTACAAACAACTGGCAGTATGTCGAACGGGGAATGATCCCGAGATGGTTTTGTGGGGCGACAGCTTTGCAATGCATCTTGTGCCTGGATTCACAAAGGTGATGGGTCCACAGTGGCCGTTTGTTCAGGCAACGAAATCGGCGTGCAGCCCGCTGGTTGGTCTGGCACACACCAGTGGAGGCTACAACGAGAGTTGGGCAAGGGACTGCATCGCATTCAATCGTGGCGTAGTCGAGTCGTTGCGCGACATGCCGTCGGTGCGTTTCGTGGTGCTCGCCAGTTCCTGGGTTCAAGTCCTCAATTCAGGCGGTCAGCAACTCTTTGATGTGGACCACCAGCGCCCTTGGTCGGCGGAAGTGACTAGGTCGCATCTTCTCAGCACCATTCGCGAATTGCAGGCGCTCGGTAAGCAGGTCGTCCTCGTGGGGCCGACAGCAATGGCCAAATATGATGTCGGCGCGTGCAACGCGCGGGCATTAACTGGACGCGTTCTGGCCGGGCTGGATAACTGTGATCCTCTTCGCGATGAGATTCAAGGCAGGCTGGGCAACGTGCTCGATGAGCTCCGAACAGCCTCATTGAGCACTGGTGCCGTCTTGCTGCTCCCCACGTCAGCCATGTGCACTGAACTGAAGTGCCATAGCGTTGTTGAAGGCAAGAGCGTTTATCGCGATCGCGGGCACCTGACGCCGCACGGCTCCGAGTACGTTGTTCGTTCGATGGGATTCGCCCAAGTACTCGGCCGCTCGAGCATATCCATTCCCTAGGTACAGGCCCCCTTTGTATCCGGTCAAACTCAGCGCTCTGGAGGTTCTGTAGCGTTGCGCTAGCATGCCGGACGGTAGCACCGAGTGTGCTCCGTAAGCGTCCGGTGGCGCCGTCTTGACCGCCCCGAATCTGGGAGTACTTTGGTATCTCAAGCTGCCAGCGATGCGGCAGCAGCTCGCCGATGCGGTTGGCTGGCTGTGTGGGCAGCCGCTCAGGACATCACGCAAGTAGGCGTACGGGTCGTGCTCGTTCATGCGGATCGAGTGGATCAGGCTCATGATCGCTGCAGCGCGCTTTCCAGCCCGCAGCCTGCCCGCAAAGAGCCAGTTGGAGCGGCCGATCGCAATGGGCCGGATCTGTTCACGACCTAGTTGTTGTCGGCGGGCAGGTCGCCATCGTATGTACCGGGTAAGTGCCGGCCATCGCCGCCGGCTGAGGGAATACTCAATCGCGCGGTACTTGGGCCGTAAGCGTCCGGCGATCGCATGTTGACCTGCAAGCTGGTCAGCGCAGGCGGCGTAGCGCCAGGTTCGCCGCATTGAGATCGAAGCCGTTCGGGTCAAACGGGCCGCCCCACCATAGCCACATGGCTCCGTGTTCCACGTGCGCAGGGTCACGCATGGCCTGCAGGAAGTCCATGTAGCCGGGCGTGCCGCCGACATCCTCCGGGGGGCACGCATTGGCGCCGGCGAGACACATTGGCCATGTGTTGACGTCCTCCAGCGGCTGCAGAACTTGCTCGATCTTTATCAGGTGCCGCCAGTCATCCCCGAAGTCGTAGACGTACTCGAATTCCTGAATGGCACTGCCAAGGACGTCGTCAAGTCGGAATCGCTTGTCTTCAAGCAGGTCACCGTCCAGGCCCCACTCGTCATTGCGCACTCCATAGCGTCGGTCTGCGATTTGAAATGCGTGCAGGTGGCTGTTGGTCCAGCCCATGGCGGCCTGGATCACGCGATCGAGCTTGGCGAGAGTCAGGGTGCCCGGTACCCACAGGCGCCTCCAGATCGCCGGCTCGATGTCGGCGAGGCGAACCAGCAGTTGGTAAACGTGCTGCGGGGCGATGCGGCGATCGGGGCCGGTCTTGCGGGTAACCATCCCGCCAAGGTTAGCAGCCGGGCTGAGGAGTCCAGCGATGCGGCAACAACTCGCCGATGCGGCTGGCCGGCTGCGTCGGCAGGCGCTGCATGACGTCTTTCAGATAGGCATGCGGTTCATGCGCATTGAGCTTGGCCGAGTGCACGAGACTCATGATCGCGGCGGCCCGCTTGCCCGCGCGCAGCGAGCCGGCAAACAGCCAGTTGTTGCGCCCTATGGCGATCGGTCGGATTTGGTTCTCCACCCAGTTGTTGTCCGCCGGCAGATCACCGTCGTCGATATAGCGCACCAACGCTGACCAGCGTGCGATGCTGTAATCCATCGCCTTGGCGGTGGCCGACCCCGGCGGCACCTTCTGCCGCTGCGCGAGCAGCCAGGCATGTAGCGCATCGGCCGCAGGCCTGGCCTTGAGCTGCCGTAACCGCAGGCGCTCGTCCGCCGGCAAGTCGGCGATCTCCCGTTCGACCTCATATAGCCTGGCAAACAGCGCCAGCGCCTGCTCTGCCAGCGTGCTCTTGTGGTTGGCCCACAGCTCGTGGAACTTGCGCCGCGCGTGCGCCAGGCAGCCGGCCTCGGTAATGCCCTGGGCAAACAGCGCCTTGTATCCGGCGTAGTCGTCGCACACCAGCGCACCGCGCCAGGCCTGCTCGCCAGGGTGGCCCAGGAACTCCATCGCATGCCGTCCCGCCCGGCCCTCGGCGAAGTCGAACACGACCAACCTATCCCGATCGAAGCTGGTGCTGCAGTAGCTCCAAAGGTAGGCACGCTTGGTCTTGCCTGCGCCGGGATCGAGCATTGCCACCGGCGTCTCGTCGGCGTGCAGCACTCGCCGCCTGAGGAGGTCGTCCCGCATGGCATCCACCAGCGGCTGCAATTGCACGCCTGCGGAGCCAACCCACTGTGCCAGCGTGGAGCGGGGAATCGCGAAGCCGGCGCGGCCAAAGATCGTTTCCTGGCGGTACAGCGGCAGGTGGTCGGCATACTTGGCCACCAGCACCTGGGCGAGCAATCCCGCGGTGGGGATGCCCTTGTCGATGATGTGCGCGGCCACCGGCGCCTGCACCAGGCGCTCGCATTCGGCGCAGGCCCATTTGCCGCGCACGTGGCGCTCCACCGTAAAGACGCCGGGCTGGTAATCGAGCTTCTCGGCGACGTCCTCGCCGATGCGCTTCATCTGGCAGCCGCACGCACAGGTGGTGCTCGCAGGTTCGTGGCGCACTTCGCGGCGTGGCAAGCTCACCGGCAGCGGCTGGCGCTTGGCTTGCTGTCGCTCGCGCGGCGCGGCCGCCCGCGGCGCGAGATGTTCAGTCTCCTCAGCGACCGCCTGCAGGTCGGCATCCAGGGTTTCGTCCAGCAGGCTTTTCTGTTCGGCGTTGAAGCGCTCCGACTGCGCAGCGAACTTCAGCCGCTTCAGGACCGCGTTCTCGTGGGTGAGCTTCTCGATCACCGCGTCCTTGTGCTTCGCTTCAGTCAGCAGGCGCGCAGTGAGCTCGCGCAGCTGCGCGGCATCCATGGCGTCGATGTGCTGTTCGGCGATCACGGGGCGTGATCTTGCCGCACGCGGCCGCTGTGCGCATCGGCGTTATCGGCAATTGCCTGCGACTACAGCACGGTGATGATTCCGCCATCGCCCAGCCGCTGCCACGGCAGGCCCAGCACCAGCGCTTCGAGCTGGGCTGTCGTGAGCGATGCCGTGCCGCCGATGTCTGCAGGCCAGACGAACCTGCCTTGGTTGAGACGCCGAGCCGCAAGCCACACGCCGATGCCATCGTGCACCAGCACCTTCATGCGGCTGGCCCGCCGGTTGGCAAACAGGTAGGCATGGTGCGGCCGGGCGGCGCCAAAGACATCGACCACCCGTGCGAGGGCAGTCTCCGTGCCGGCGCGCATGTCCAGCGGTTGCACGGCCAGCCAGACCGCGTCCACCCGAATCACTTGAGCAGCTCGCGCATCCACGCCGCGCACTCGACCGCGGCAGCCACCGGCCAGGTCACGGCCACGCTCGCTGCACCGCGGCGCAACTCGATGTGGATGTCTGGCACCGCGCTCGCGGCGGGGGCCGGCAACGACAGCGGGACAAAGGCAGCCGGCGTAGCGACAGTCTCCTCACCGCCGGCCAGGCGCCGCCACTTGTGGACCACATTGGCGTTGATCCCGTGCGACAGCGCCACGCTCGCCACCGAGGCGCCAGGCTGAGCGCACTCGGCCAGTACCTGCTGTTTGAGTTCGGCGCTGTGGCGCCGCCGAGAGATCTTCTTGGAGTCGTTCATGGTGTCCACCTAAATTCTTGGTGGACACCATCCTTGCCGCTTAACCAGCTGCGCTCAAGGGTGGGTTCGCCGGACGCTTACCTTGGGCCGAAGCTATTGTTGGCGGAGGAGATCGGCTACTTGCAGATCGGACGCGACGAGGTCACGCTATTCTTCAACTTGGCCAAACGGTATGAGCGCGGATCCATGGTGCATACCAGCCATCTGCCATTCACGCAATATGCCAACGACCAGACGCTCACGGGAGCCATGCTTGATCGTCGGCTGCTCCACGCGCACATCGTGCAGGTCAACGGCGAGCTTTCAAACTGCCCGCCCACCGCTGCGCGACCTAGTTCCGCGCGATCAGAAGGTAGCTGTCGCGACTCTTGCGCCGAATGAGAAGCGCACGCCGAGGCAGTGGTAGCGGCTCAACGTCACCACGCGTCGATTTCGCGACTTCAAACCCCGCACTTCTGAAGAGGTCGATCCAACTCGCCTCGCTCCGGAAGCGCACTCCTACGCCGAAAGTGTTTGCCCGCAAGGAGGGAACGATCTTTCCGATCTGGCGGGCAACGGCGGAGAGTGCCTTGCTGCTGGTGATCGCATAAATGATCTTGCCGCTCAGATCTCCGAGAAATGAGTCGTAGACGTACTCGTGCACGAAGAGGTACTTCACTCGGCCTCGCCAGGCGGTAAGGGCCTGCATCTGCATGCGTGTGGTCAGATTCCCGTTGTCCGCCACCAAGTGGTGCAGCATGAGGTTGAAACACGCCACGGCCTCATCCCCGGCAGACAAAGGTGCAAGCGCGTCACCCACAACCGCTTCGATTCCAACCGCGCGACATGCTTCAACGGACTTGGGGTCCGTGTCGATCACGCGGACAGGCTTGCCCGTTTTCCGTTGAGCCAGTCGAGCGAAATGTCCGCACCCCCCTCCGACGTCAACTACATGTCCGTCGATGTCGAGACCGCTGGTGAGATCCACGAAGTGCTGCACCTGATCGGCCGTCAACCGGTCGGAATAGAAAGCCTCGAGTTGCTCGGCGGCAAGTTGTCTCTGGCGTGCGGTCATAGGGGGCTCAGTGGAGCGGACAGAGACTGGATTATTGCAGCCGAATGCCGCAACGCGGCTGTCCAGCGTTACGCGCGCTCGTCTAGCGTCGCGCTGGCCGCCACAGAAGAAGGTGCTTGTTCCCGGACGCGACGCGCTGGCGGACAAGCGACAGCATGAGACCTATCGGGATAACCAGGGTCAGAAGCCACGGCGCTCTTGGTCCGAGATGCTCAGGAAGCCTTGCTCCATGCGCTTCCGTAACCCACAAGAGTCACCGCGCCCGCCTCCCCGTAGGCGGGCGAGCGAGGGCGCCCCAATGGAACTGTGCCACCGCTCTAGCGCGCCGGAGACCGCGGTGCACTCGACGCAGCGGCTGGCTTAACAACGTTCCGTTCCACACGGAAAGGGTTCGCAACCACCCCTGAACCGCGCAGGAGGATGTCTTGGAAGATCGAGTCCGTGACTTCTGTCGTCACGACTGCAAGTCCGGCGGGAGGCGGCGCAATCTGCGCACCGATGATGTTAACGGCACGCGAGAAGTGCAGGTGCATGGCTGTGTTGGCGGCAATGCCGCAGTCAGCGACATCGTCCTGCTCCATGACAGCGCCTGAGATCCCTACGGCGACAATGCCCCCTCCGGGAAAGCCCCGAATGACGTTGCGCATCGTTCGCAACTGGATTGCGGACAATGCAAGCAGCCCTGCGTTCTTGCCAGTCGAACCGCGCGACTCGATTGTGTTGGCCTCTACCAGCACATTCCTCGAAAAGCTTATGTGCACTGCCTGCTGGCTGCCGCCGTGCATGACATAGTTGCTTCGGACCACAGCGTTGACGGCCGCGCCGATCGTGATCCCGCGCCGAGCGTTGTCCATTACAAGATTCGAGGAGACATCAAGGTTGGAGCTCTGCCCTTCAACATAACAGACGAGACGGACGTCGGATCTGCCAGGGTCTTCGTCAAGGCGACCCGCGCCCGCGTCCGAGAGGTTCGTCTTGATTTCGTGTTGCCAGTACTGTCCGAGCCGGATCCTCAGCACACTGCCGGGCTGCTTCTCGCAGACCACCCATCGGACCTGGCTGCTGAACGTAGTCGGCACCCGTCCGTTCCCGCTCGTGTGAAACAGGACCACCGTCCCTAAGGGCAGGGAAGCGGCGTCCCCTCCCAACGTTAGCCAGCCGGACGCCGGATCGAAGGCAGAGATCCCGCGGATGTCCACATTGGGCCGATAGACCCCCTTCTCGAACACGGCCCCTCCGACCGCCGTGGCGATCCCGTCGATCCCGTTGCGATGGACGGTGTTGTGATGGATGCTCACGCCGTCGGCAAACACAACGACAATGCCGTACTTTTCGTTATCGTGAATATTGCAGTGGCGGATCTCCGTGCTCGTCGCGCGATCGAACTGATTCGATTCAACGTCGATGCCGGCTCCAGGCGCACCGGCCGCCCCGAAGATCTCTACGTTGTGGATGAGAGTGCGGCGACCCGAGACGACTGAGATTCCATTCCTGCGCGCGTTGGCGCAAGAACCGCCCACGATCACGACGTCTTCTGAGGGACCTTGGCTTCCCTCTCCCACATAGATGCAGTCCCCCTTGGGGCCCGATCCCAGGACTTGAGCGTCGCGGATACTGCACCTTCGCGCCGATTCGAAGTAAACAGTGTGGGAGGGGCGGGACTCCGCGGCGCTCCCATCCAGTGTGGCACCACCACAAAGGATGTGGGTATTCTCTACATGGGTGAGCCGCAGCAAACCCTGGCCGTTCGGCCTCTTCCGGAGTGTCACTCCTTTGTCCATCAGCAGAACGGTCTGTGACCTGACAAATACCCGACCCATCAGGTAAGTCCCCGCCGGGAATCGTACCGTGCGCCCCCTGATCGCAGAAGAATCGAGGCAAGCTTGGATGGCGTCCGTGACATCGATGAGGTCCCGCCCGGAGCGTACAGCCGTCGACTGAGCCACCGTCAGGAAGTCAAACACGCTGACTTGGTTCGCCATCTGCAATAGTACTTCGCGCGGGAGCGGCGGTGCTTCGGGGCTCGCGGCAGACGATATCGAAGCTACGTTCGGCAGACCGGCCGCTGCAAGTGCGAGGGTTTGCCGGCGAGTGATGATCATGGGGTTTCTGACTGCAATCGGAATTCCGCGGCGGCGCTGCGCGCGGGGACTGGCGCAGTTCGTCCCCGAAGTATGCGGCAGACGGCGCCAGGATGTGAACATCGCCGGGCAACGACGTTAGCATTTCTGTCGCCGGCCGCGCTACGGACGGCAAGAGCGTGTATTGTGACAACGGGCTCCGGATCCCGTATGAATCCACGCTCTTCCTGCGTGCCATCGAATTCCGCGAAGCCGCGGATGCCGCCGCGCAGCCGTCACTATGGCGCCGCGCCACGAACTCTGACGCCAAGTGGCAGTTCGTCCCCGGACAAAGGGCGTGAGCGCGCTAGTTTAAGAGCTAGCCTTCGGGCAACGCGGGTTCGCCGCGTGTAATGCGCTGCATGAAGTCAAGCTTCAAGAGAAGCCTTTTCATTCCCTGGACGTCGAGCCGCTCGGTGTTGTGGGACGTGTACTCCTGTGCTTCGCTGATGCGAGGTTCGCCCCGCTCGACGAACTTTTCGTAGTTCAGGTCCCGCCCGTCTGCCGGTACCCGGAAGTAGCCTGGCAGATCCTGGGCCGAAGCCCGTTCTTCCCGGCTGAGCAGCGCCTCGTAAAGCTTCTCGCCGTGCCTCGTTCCAATTACCCGGACCTCGTGGTTCGGCCGGTCCATTAGCTGGAGAATAGCGGCGGCGAGGGTTTCCACCGTCGCGGCCGGCGCTTTCTGGACGAAGATGTCTCCATTGGTCCCGTTCTCGAACGCGTAGAGCACCAGATCCACGGCGTCGTCCAACGTCATCATGAACCGGGTCATGGCGGGATCAGTGATGGTAATGGGCTTGCCGCCAAGCACCTGCTCCACGAAGAGCGGAATCACGGAGCCGCGAGAGGCCATCACGTTGCCGTAGCGGGTGCCGCAGATTGTCGTGCGCGTGCCCTCCAGGTTCCGACTGGCCGCGACCATGACCTTCTCCATCATCGCCTTGGAGATCCCCATTGCGTTGATGGGATAGACCGCCTTGTCGGTACTAAGGCAGACCACCCGCGCGACCTCAGAGGCAATAGCCGCATTGAGAACGTTCTCGGTGCCGAGGACATTAGTGCGAACTGCCTCCATGGGGTGGAACTCGCAAGAAGGGACCTGTTTCAGCGCAGCGGCGTGAAACACATAGTCAACGCCACGCATGGCTGCGTCGACACTGGGGCGGCTTCGGACATCCCCGATATAGAACTTCAGCTTTGGGTTCTGGTAGCCCTTCCGCATATCGTCTTGCTTTTTCTCGTCGCGACTGAAGATGCGGATCTCCGCGATGTCGGTGTGCAGGAAGCGCTTCAGGACAGCGTTCCCGAAGGATCCAGTTCCACCGGTGATGAGAAGACTCTTGTTCTTGAACAAAGGCGTACCTTTCGAATGGGTTGTCGATCTCGGAACCGCAGCCTCAGCGCACAAAAGGTTCAATTCCAGCTTGTCGAGTCGCGGTAAGACTGTAGGGTTTGCGCGCGGCAGGGGCACCGCTCCGCTGCAGTACGGCGGTACAAGCTACGGGGAACATGATGTAGAGAGCGACGCCAAAGCTGAGAAACACGTTGTTTAGGGCCGGAAAGACCAAGACGACTGCGAACACGGCGAAAGCCATCCCGAAACCGGTCCGCATCTGCTTCATGAGCCGGACCGGCAGGTAGAGCATCAGATACACGAACATGCCGCCAACCAAGAAGCCGTAGCGCGCGAAGCGGTCAAGGTAGGCGGAGTGCTTGCCGACGTCTCTGAACTCCAAAACGCCGAGGAAAGGATTCTCTGCAAAAAGACTGAGGCTTCTCAGATAGCGCTCCGTCCGGTCGCTCAATGTGCCAACCGCTTCGTCCGCGCGGAGGCTGTCGAGGATATCCTGGAACTTCTTCGCGAGATTGCTGCCGCTGGTGAGAGAGGCCAGCCAGTCCAGCAGGCTGAAGAGAATGTTCTGTTCGATCAACAGCATGAGACCGACAAGCAGCATGGCCACCAGCAGGAGGGCGCGCTTCCTAGAAGCCATGAGAGCCAAGGTCGAGAGGGCTGCCAAGTAGACGGCGATGCTGTACTGTGCCCGCAAGATGAAGATGACGCCTAGGAGAGCGGTGAGCGCCGTCAAGATTGGAACGCGCCTCTCCAGGAAGCCAAAGATCTTCGGGGTTCCGGGAATCATTCGACCGGAGCGGGTTGCGGCCAGGTACACCATGACAGGTAACAAGGTCACCATGAGATAGACCAAGCCGTAGCCGCCGATGCCTTGTTCCGCAAGCTCCATGGCCTCCTCTGACGACCGGACCAAGATGCGCGCGGCGTTATCGTATTCACTTAGGCCCATCAGACTTAATGCAAGCCAGAGGGGAAGGGAAGCGAGGGTCACCCAGAACACGGGTGCCAGCGTTTCGATCTGGCGCCTCCTGCTTTCATGAACGATCAGGAAGAACAGCAGGATTGTCGGCTGAATATGCCAATCGAACTCCGCTTCCGGGCCCAGTATCACCTCTATGCTCAAGGTGTAGATCACGTACGCCCCGGCAACCAGTACCGGCGTGGTGGGACGCGCGAAGATGTTTCCCCGTCGCGCGATCTCCAGAACGAACCAGACGAGCACGGCTGCCAAGGCGGCCACGCGGTACTCCGTGCGGTAGCCCAACGGAGGTGAAACCGCCCAGAGGCATACGTAGGCGATGGCGATGTTCTGAACCTTGAGATTCGTTCCTATGCCTCTACGATCGCGAAGCGGACGCCCGGTGGAGAGTTCATTTGGATTCATGGGCATACTCCGTCGGCGCGGGTTGAAGCAGTTCAGCATAGACGCCCATGGTCTTCTCCACGACGATCCGCTCGTCGAACTCTTCAAGGACTTTCTTCCTCGCGGCTGCGCCCAGCTTCTCGCGTAGTTCCCTGTCTTCGATCAATTGCTTCACGGCTTGCGCCAAGGCCCGCGCGTCGCGGGCCGGAATCAGCAGGCCGTCGACAATATGAGTGACGACCGTGCGACAGCCAGGTACGTCGGTAGTAATTACGGGGAGGGCGCAGGCGGCGGCCTCAATGAGCCCCTTCGGAAGTCCTTCCCGGTAACTTGGCAGCACTGCAACGTGTACCGATTGGAAGAGGGCAGGCATGTCTTCCACGTGGCCGAGCCATTGCAGGACGCCCTCCTCGACCCAACCCTGAATCGCGGGAAGAGGAACGGATGCGGGGTTCCCCACGTCAGGGGCACCTGCGAGCAGGAACTCCACTGGGAGGCCTTCCGCCCGCAGGAGTCGGGCTGCCTGGACATACTCCGCGATGCCCTTGTCCCAAAGGAGTCGGGCAGGTAGAACCACCCTGAACGGACCGCTATCGATGTCACAGCGCGTGGCAGCGGAGGGAACGAATCGGCTGCAGTCGACCCCCGAGCCTGGAATGAGGCGGACGCGGCCCGGCTGAATGAGCCGAGCTTGTTCGAACAGCGAGACATCGTCCGGGTTCTGGAGAATTAATCTCGCGTCTTCTCCGTCCAGAGCCAACCGCATGAGAAGTCGAACGATCGGCCGCAGCAGCCTCGCCAGCGGCTGCTGGCTCGTGAACACATAGCCCATCCCGGCGACTGCATTCACGCGGGCCGGAACGCGCGCCAAGCGAGCCGCCAACGAACCGTAGATGGCGCACTTGATCGTGAAACCGTGGACCAAGTCGACGTTTTCCTTCCGGACCAGCCGCCACAGCCACAACAGCAACGCAGTCTCACGGAGCGGATTAAGGCTGCGTCGGTCCATCGGCGCTGGTAGCCAGCGGAACCCCAGGTCCTGAAGACGTTCTCCATAGGGCCCCGAAGGCGAAATCAACAAGATCTCGTGACCCGCGCTGCGCAGGGCCTCCGCCAGCGACCGGCGGAAGTTGAAGAGGTACCAGTCGGTGTTCGCGAACAGAAGAATTTTCATGGGATCAGCCGACGTGACGTCTGAAAGGAACCGATGAACATTCCTAAGGAATCTGCGTGCGTGCGGTAGTCGAAAAAGGTGGCCGCCACCTCGCGACATCTGCTGCGCATGGACCTCCTTTGGGCCGGTGGAAGTTGAAGAGCCCGCTGCAACGCCATTGTGAACTGGCGAGTGGTCGGGCCTTCGCAGATCAAGCCGGTTTCGCCGTCGCGCAGGTAGTCTCCGAGATCGCCCGAGAGGTTAGCTATCACCGGCGTCCCCACGGCGAAGCTCTCGACGAACTTCGTCGAGAAGCCGGCACGGGACACTCTGTTGTCCGGCCGGATCAGTACGGAGAAATCACATTCCCGTACCAAAGCCATGGCTTGTGCCTGGGGGAGAGTGCCGTGCGAGCGTATGGAGGGCGGGATGTATGAAAGATTGCGCCGGCGAAGGCTTGGCAATGCCAGAAGTTCGCTTTCGCTTATGCCGGCAATGTGCATGAGCACTTTCCGCCCTTCCAAATCCGCGGTGAGCACGGCCTCGATGGCAACGTCAACCAAGTCCTTCTTTGCCCCCGGCGTTCCCGTATAGCAGAGCTGAAGCGGTTCGCCCCCCGTCTCGACCGGTGGCTCGGGCACAGCGTCCGTGTCCAGCGTGGGCGGGACCATCACGACAGGGCAGCACGCCTTCTCGTAGTAGCGAGCGAGGTAACTGCTGATCGCAATGACACCGTCCACCTGTTTAACGAGGTAGCGCATAGCGAGCTCGATGTTCCACTGGTACGGAGAAACGAGACTCAGAAGCGGATGAGACGACTGGTACCACTCAACGGCGTCGAATATCAGGGGGATACCCCGACGCCGGCTCCAGGGCGTGAGGCGCAGAAGGTACGGCGTATATCCGCTATACAGAATGACGGCCACGGGAGGAATCCCGTGCGAGTCTAACCACGCGACCGTTGCTCGCCCCATAGCGGCGTAGCGGAATCGACGCAGCGGCCGTGGCCAGTGTTCGGCGCTTCTCTCGCCAAGCGATACGACTTCGATGCCGGGCAGATACTCGGTCCTTTCGCGTGAGTCGGTCTTCTGGCCACTCGCCACGACGACCCGAAAGCCGGCTTTAAGCAGCGACTGGGCGTTTCCGAGAACCCGCCGCGCGGCGGCCCCGCCGTTCGGGAAGCCAAACGGCCCCACGTAGGCGATCCACGGTCTATCTTGGCTAAGCTTAGCGCCCATCGAGCTTTTTCCTGAATGCAAAGGCTACCGCCCGCAACGACTCGCGCTCGCCTGGCTGCATTCCGTACTGCCACAGAACCGCCATGTACAGGATCGTGTATGCAGAGCCTTTGGCGATCAATCCCGACCATCCTCCCGGGAGGACTGAGTCAAGCAACCAGCCCAAGAGGAAGCAAGCCGCGATAGCCAGAGCAAGTCCGCGGCAAAGTCCCTCATAGTAGTCGAGCATGCGCACCCCGGTCTGCCTTTGCAGGATGAGAAGAATCAGGAAGTGGCCAAGCAGGATGCATATGCCCGTTGCCGCAGCGGCCCCCACCACGCCATATACGTTCAGGAGGACAATCGTGAGCGGGATGTTAATAAGCGCCATTGCGGCGAAGACGGAGACCCGATACCAGTACAGGCCCTTGACCTGAAGCAGAATGTTGCGCAGGTTGCCCATGAGCTCCAAGGCATAGGGGCAAAGTGCCAGCAGCATCACGTAGTACGAGTGCGAGTACTCGGGGCCGAGCCAAAGAACGATGAACTCATCGCCAAAGATGACCAACCCCGTCAGAATGAGCATCAGGACCGTGGCTTGCGTTCGCGCCACGCGGACCAGGAGTTCCGTAAGTTCCGACGCATGGGCCCCGGCGTCCACACGACGTATGAGCTCCGGAACCATGACGCGCGAGATGGCCGTCGCGAAGCTCATGAAGTACTTGTTGAACATGACGCCAATGGCGTACATGGCCACAGCTGAAGTCCCGAGAAACGCGCCGATCAGGATGTTGTCGAGGCGCCAGTAGATCTGCTCCACCAGCATGGCCACGAAGATGGGGGCCGCGTACCGCAGAACAGGTGCTATTGCGTCACGGGAGAACCATGCGTACCGGATTTTTTCCTTCAGAACGAATTGGGCGTAGAGAAATTTGATCAGAACTGCTGTGAGCAAGGCGCCGTACGAAACCGCCACCGCCATGAGCGCTCCCATGCCTCGGCGCAGCAGGATCAGAACGATCAAGGTCGAAGCCACAGTGACGGCCATCTCGAGCAAACGGAGAAAGACGAACCTCTCACGTGCCGAAATCAAGGCGCCTACGGGATTGAACGCAACGGTGAAGGCTGTCGTTCCCGCAGCAATCGCAAACATGACCTTCAGGAGGTCCAGTTCCTGCGGCGACACCTTCGCCGAAAAAATGTGGGGCACGGCGAAGAAGAAGCCGCTAGCGACTACCACGACACCCACGCCGACCAGGCTGTAGGTAGAGAGCATCGACCCGAGGAACCTGCTTGCCGCTTCATTGTCCCCCGCGCTCCAGAAGCGCAGCAAGTGTCGAATGACTGCATCGTTCATTCCCAGGTCGAGAATAACGAGGTACGCGACGAACGAGCCCACTATGATATAGAGACCGTAGCCGCTGCTCCCCAGCGCCTTGACGAGGACGGGCGTAAACCCCAACGCAATGCAGATGTTCAGCAGGATTTGCGCATAGGCGAGGATGGCACCCAACTGGCGCTGACTCATAGGGAGCCGCCATGACAAACGCGGAAATGGTCGGGCCGCGAGTTCATGAAGCCTCGCATGCCTCCATGAAGCGTGCCGCCTGGACTTGCCAGCGTTCGTAGTGGAAAGGGTTGTCCGCGGCTACCGCGCTCTTCATGTTCTGGAGATCCTGTGGCGACATTCTCAGGGCACGTTCCAGGACGTGGATGATGTCTGCTTCGTCGTGTCCACGTGCCAGCAAGCCGTTGCGCCCGTCCTGTATGAAGATCGGCAGGTCGCTGGTGGGATTAGTGATAGTAGGTACGCCGCACGACACCGCTTCCGCATACTTCGTGGGGAACCCGACACTCGCCACCCGGTTCGGGTCACGGAAGAAAACGGAAAAGTCCGCCGAACGCAGCAGCGCCAGCGCATCCGTGTGGCTGACACGCCCGTGGAAGGTGATGACCGACGCGAGCTCGCGCAGGAGCGATCGGTCCTGAGGCCTCGCCGAGAGATACTGTTGTTCCGTTATACCGACGATCTCAAGCGCGAAGTCATATCCTTCCCGCTTATGACACGCGAACGCCTGGACGGCGTAGTTGATTTTGTCCTTGCTGAGGCCGGCGCCGGGACTTCCGGCGTAAACGAAGCGCACGCGCGTCCGACCTAGAGCCCGCGCTGGGGTCAGCCACTTGGGATCGGATCCATTCACGACGAAGGGCAATACGAGGACGTTTGCAGCGGGGTACGCTTTCACCAGATAGCGGCTGGTGAGGATGATGTTTCCAGCCTTGGGCGCCAAGACCATGGCGCGCCAGTAAGCAGCCGTCATTCTCTGGAGGTTGCGAATGGGATTGAGGCCCTCCCATCCGTACCACTCGGTACATTCGGCGACTGGCGCGATGTCGTGCCGACGGCAGATGCGCAGCAGTTTCGCCAGTGCGCGCGCCGGATAGTTGTACGCGATGATCGAATGAACTCGATGCGCCCCAATGTGCTCCAGCACGTCCTCCAGGGAGTGCGACGAGTGGACGTAGCTGCCGTACGACTTTCCCCAGAAGGGTTGCCGGATGTCATAGCACTGGAAAGCCTGGATGACCGTCTGGCAAGTCCCTCCCTTGGAGGGCGGCTGGGGCGAGAGTTTGCCGAGCATGACGACCTCGAAGCCCAGTGATCGCATGAGGGTGGCAACACCGAGGCAACGCTGCGCCGAGGCCGTCCCGTCGGGCAGAATGAATCCGCCTACGTAAAGGACGATCTTGCGCCCTTCGCGCACAAAAGGTGCCATCTCACTCACAGGTATCGTCCTTGCCCGCCAGCATTTCTTCGAGTCGCTGGACTTTCGCAGCGTCATCGCAGAGTGCCGGCGGAAGATGGCTGTTGGCCAGTGCCTCCCGGAGCGACCGGTCCGAGAGGATCAGACGCATGCCTTCCACGATCGCGTCCTCGTCGTTGGCGACGATCAGCCCCGTGCGGTGGTCGACGAGTTGCTCCTCGATGCCTGAAACACGAGTGGCCACGACCGGGCGCCCAACCACCTTGGCTTCGTTCACGACGCCGCACAGGCCTTCGTATTGCGAGAGCATGGCGACGATGTCTGCGTTCATATAGGCCGGAAAGGGATTGGCCATTCGCCCCATGAGAATCATCGAGTTTCTCAGACCCAAGTCGTCGATCTCCCTCTCCAAAAGAGACTGATCGGGGCCATCACCTACGACGAACCATCGAAAATTGAATCCGTGATCGCGAAGCCGGGCACATACTCTCGCCATCCGCCTGAGCCCTTTCGCGGACTCGAACAGCCGGCACACCGTCAGGATGCGCAACTCGCCATCGGCTCGCGGCGGAAAGGGATCGGTTCCCTCTCGGGCCCTCACGAGCATGTCATTCGCGTTCAGGACGTTATAAATAACGCAAGCCTTGTGTGCGGCCTCCGGGACCGCGGCGGCAAACGATGCGCGCGTTACTTCGGACACGCAGACGAAGTGGTCGATCTCGAATGCCGAACGGCGGAGTCTCGCCGCGAGGTGCCCTTTCTTGTCGGCGCCTTGGAGATCACTTCGAATCCAGTGAACGCGTACCTTCGCACGGACCATACGTCGACAGAACCACGAGGACGTGCCCTGCAGCAGGGTGGCGGCCATGTCATAGCGTTGGAAGAGAAACGGAAGCATCCGAATGCACCCAATAACTCTCGCGAGGCAGTAGGCTGCAAGATCCGGGATGGCGAAGAGGCGGCCCAATGGCCCTTTGGCGGCCATGAACCGGAGGCCGTAGGCGCCTGGCCGAAGACGCACGAGCCGGATGCGCGGGTCCACCTCATGCTCCAGGGCGCCGCCTCCGGTCGTCAGCACCAAGGTAATGTCCCAGCCTCGCTCCACGAGAGCCTGCAGCAGGCGGAGCGACGACTTCTCGGCGCCACCAACGTGAAGCAACGAATAGTGAAACAGGGCCCGTGTCATGGAAGCCGCGGCGCAGAAAGATTCACCGCCCACCGCTTGATGCGGCCAAGCCGCCCGCCTGAGTAGGTTCGTCTGAACTCGGTAATGACCGCGGGATCTACGCCGGGCCACGTGAGGGAGAACGGTTCGGTGCTTTCGACGAGGGTCTGGTTCTTCGCCTCCCCGGCCCTCGTATGAACGCCGCTGCCGTCGTACCCGATATTGTGAATGCGGTTGTGAACCGGATAGATGGTGAGCCGGTTCGTCATGGTCTGCCACAGGCAAAAGAGGATGCCCCAAGAGTTGATCTTTCCTTGGAGTTGCCTTCGAAGCCGATAAAGTTGATCCGAGCCGACGGAGTTCAGCCTTGCCTTGAGGGCGGGGTTGTTCCAGACATCGAGTCCGCATTGGGGTCTCCAGTCGACTTGGCTCCAGCGGTCTGACCAGATTCCCCAACCGCATGTGCTTGCCCGGGGGACCGCCAGCACATCATGACCGTATCCTTGGGGTATTCGGGTCAACGGGCAGAAACCGGTCACCGAGGCAACCCGCTCATCGTCGCGGTAGTAATCCAGTGCGGCATTCATGAAGACCAGGAAGTCATTGGAAACGAGCAGATCGTCTTCCAGAACGATGACCGTTCCATGCCGCTCCAGCATCTTGGAGACGCCAGCACGGATGGCGCTCGCAAGCCCCTGGTTGGCCGAACTCTCTTCAACGGTGAAACGGGCAAAGGCCTGCTGCCAACTGCGCTCACGCAGCATTCCTCTGACCGCGTGAACCGATGGGCGCACAGTGTCGGTGCGCGGCCCATCCGAGAAGACGACGACTTCACTTTCGTTGGCTAGCCTTGCTGATGCTAGAGTGGTCAACACCCTCCGCAGGTGCTCTGGACGGTTGTAGGCGAATACGGCGATTGGGACGGGGCGGGGCATCGGCCTAACCTTCGCTGCGCGCGATCATCTTGCGGTAAATCGCAGCTTGAGTTTCCAGGCTCAAGCTCGCGTCGTTGCTGCTCCTGGCCCGCTTCTTGGCAGCCGACGACAGCCTGCCTGCGAGACTCGGATCGTCGAGCAAGCGCTTCAACTGAAAGGCCAGCATTGCCGGGTCGTCGGCCCGATACAACAGCGCGTCTTCTTCGTCTGCTGCCATGGACGCGACGCCACCTGCGTATGCCGAGACGCACGGAACGCCGAGCATCATGGCCTCTGCCAGGGTGTTGGGGCTGTTCTCTATGATGGACGGGAGCAGGAAGATGTGGCTCCGGCACATCCGCTCTGCCATCTCCTGCTCCCCCAGCAGGCCTGTAAAGATGACATTCTCTTCCAGACCCAGCTTAGCCACCAGATCCAGCAGATAGGACGGGTAGCCCACATTGCGGCGAAGTGACCAACGAGGAGACTTTCGTGGATCATCGCCCGCGATGTAGAGGCGCGCATGCGGGTAGTGCACACGGAGAATGGCGAGGCCCTGAACGGCTATGTGGGCCCCCTTGCGAGGGCTGGCACCGTTGCCGACGAAAATGGACGCAGCCTCGCACTCCGATGCGTTCCAGTTGCGTTGTCCGAAGGCTTCCCGCAGGATGTGGGTGCAATGGAAGTACTTGGCGGTGGGGTTGATCGCGGCTACCTGGGCCTGGTCCCAGACCGTTCGGCCGACGATGCAGTTGGCGAGCGCGATCGTTTCCCGTTCGAGGGCGAGCCGGGGATTGAACCGGAGAAGCTTGTTGGCAACCAGTGCGGCGGCCGTGAGGAACTGCCGGGGACGCAATGGATTCATCATGGAAGCGAGCGGCAGCCGCCCCAGCTCGTAGCGGGCGAAGCCGTTGATGACGCCCTGCAGTGAGAGCAGGCGAGATCCGGGCCATGTGGCGAAGAAGCGGCGAGAGTGGGCCATCTCCGAGCCTTCCGACTGCACGATATCGGGCTCAAAGTCCTTGAGGACCCAGTCGCAGTCGCGTTGCGAAACATCGAGTCGATTGAACCTTGCTTGCGGTATCGCGTAATAGGTGATGCCGTCTTTTTCGATTCTGGTCAGCTTGGACACGGGAGCACGCATGGCGACTCCGATGCGCAGATCAGGGATCGTGGAGAGATGCTGAGTCATGGTCGAAAGCCAACTGCCGAACGGAGTCTTCTTCAACCTCAGGTCCTCAGCCACGGCGGGCAGCACGATGTTGACCACCCACAGAACTCTGATAGGAGTACCGTTCATCTTTCTTTCTTCTTCTCTTCTCAGTAGTGAGTGTTCGATTCGGACGGGAGCCGGGTCCAATCGGCCGCTCGGCGATGTGCAAGGTGCTCGCCCGCGAACACGCATGTATGGTGCGTCAGCTCGGCGCTGACGCACCACTCCATGCCCGAAGATCGGAAATGAAAAGCTTCTGCACTGGCCCGCAGGTCCTTAAAGCCCTGGAGCAACGCTGAGGGCCGGCCCATCGGGCCACGTAGGCGTGCTCCTAAAGTCGGCCATCCGCGGCGCCCGGAGGAAGGACGCCCTTTACGTCGTAAACAACGGCTCCGGGCTGTCCCAACGCGCGCACTCCACTTTCTCCGAGCTCGACGAACTGCCGGTGGCCTACTGCCACAACAATCGCCGCATATGTGCCCGGGGTTGGAAGCGTGTTGAGGCATTTCAGTCCGTACTCGTGTTCCGCGTCGACCACATTGACCCAGGGGTCGTAGACGTCCACCTGCGTGTTGTAGCGCTCAAGTGTCCTCACGATGTCGACGACCTTGGTGTTTCGCACGTCTGGGCAGTTCTCTTTGAATGAGAGGCCCAGCACCAACACCTTGCTGGCCAGCACGGGAATCTCCTTGCGGAGCATCAGCTTGACCGTCTCGTCGGCGACGTGGCGCGCCATGTTGTCGTTGATCCGCCGACCAGCAAGAATCACCTCGGGGTGATAGCCGACTTCTTGCGCCTTGTGCGTAAGGTAGTAAGGATCCACCCCGATGCAGTGTCCGCCCACCAGGCCGGGCCGGAATGGCAGGAAGTTCCACTTTGTTCCTGCTGCTTGTAGGACCTCTAGTGTGTCCACTCCCAGACGGTGAAAGATGAGGCTGAGCTCGTTCATCAACGCGATGTTGACGTCGCGCTGCGTGTTCTCGATCACCTTTGCCGCCTCGGCTACCTTGATGCTGCTTGCCTTGTGCGTGCCAGCTGTGATGATCTGCGCATAGAGCGCGTCGACCGCATCGGCCACCTCCGGGGTGCTACCGCTGGTGACTTTTCTGATCGAGGGCAGCCGATGCTCCTTGTCGCCCGGGTTGATGCGCTCGGGGCTGTAGCCGCAATAGAAGTCCTTGTTGAACTTGAGGCCGCTCACCCTTTCCAGTACGGGTACGCACACTTCCTCGGTGGCGCCAGGATAGACCGTCGATTCGTAGATGACCAAGTCGCCTGTCTTCAGCGCCTTGCCCACCGTCTCGCTCGCCCTCACCAGCGGGGTCATGTCCGGCCGGTTTGCCTGGTCGACGGGCGTGGGAACGGTGACGATGAACACCTGGGCTGCCTTGAGGTCGGCCGGGTCGCTCGAGTAGCGAAGCTGGCTCGCGGCCTGCAGCTCGGACCGGCTGCACTCGAGCGTATGGTCGGATCCTCCTCGGAGTTCGGCTACGCGATTGGGATTGATGTCGAAGCCGATGACCCGGCGGCGTCGCCCGAATTCGACGGCCAGTGGCAGGCCCACATAGCCAAGCCCGATCACAGCCAAAGTCTTGTCTTGAAGTTGCATGCTTTACCTTGTTCGTTTATTCATCGAGTCGGGCGGGCGCCGTGTAGCTTGTTGTCCAATTCCGCCTTGAGGGAGGCGATCTCCGCCTGCAGTGCCTCATACTCGGCAAGTTTCCTCTGCAAGAAGCGACTTGCCATCGCCGCCTTACGCGTCAGCCCCTTGGGTGTCAGGAGGTAGGCGTAGCCGAGATGGTGCTTGGAAGCGGCGAAGTTCCCCAGCTTCACCAAACCTTTCTCCATTAGCGCCTTCATGCAGTAGTGCAGTTTGCCGTTGCTCACGCCCAGCCTTTTCGCAAGCTCGCGTTGCGACATGTCCGGATGGTCCTGAAGGATCTTCAGGACGCGAAAGTGCAAGTCCTCGACTTGATCCAGATGCTTACTGGCCACGGGCGTCTCTCTTGTCCTCGGCGAAGTATGCGCGCGACTGTCCAAAGTTGAGCAATGTAGCAGGTGACGGTCACACCGGCAACGCGCCGCCGACATTCGAGGCGTAGCGTCCTCCTTCGGACGGAGAGGCGGCTGCATGTCAAGCTCGCGGCCGTCAAAGTGGGGCTCCCTTCGCATCAGCGATAATCCGCGGCGGCTTGTAGCCGTCGGTGAGCGACAGCTCCGGATCGGCCGCCGTATTCAGGAGTCAGTGTGAAAGTCTTGATCACCGGCGCCGATGGTTTCATCGGCCACAACCTGCGTGCGCACCTAGCGGAACGGAAGGAGGTCGAGGTGATCTGCCTCGGGCGCCGCTCCACTGCAGCGGACTGGGAGGCAGGCATACGACAGACGGATGCCATCTTCCATTTGGCCGGCGTGAATCGTCCACAGGACCCGGCCGAGTTCGCGGTGGGCAATCGCGATCTCACCCGGAACCTTTGCGAGCTGGTCCGCACGACGGGGCGTGCCATTCCCATCCTCTATACGTCCTCCATTCAGGTGGAGGGAGGTGGCGCGCATGGCCCTTACGGTGCCAGCAAGCTCGAAGCGGAGCAGGCACTGCTTGACTACCACGCCGCGACTGGGGCGCGTGTCCGTATTTACCGGCTGCCGAATGTGTTTGGGAAATGGTGCCGGCCGAACTACAACTCGGCGGTTGCAACGTTCTGCCACAACATCGCTCGCGACCTGCCCATCCAGATCAACGATCCCGCTGCCGTAGTTCGGCTTGTCTACGTGGACGACGTGATGGGGGCCTTTCTCACATTTCTTGACGCGGAGGTGTCGGACGAACCGTATCGGCACGTCGAGCCTGAGTACCGGACCACCGTTGGCGATCTTGCGTCGCAGATACGAAGTTTCCACGAGGCACGTGCTAACTTGCTCCCCGGGCGGGTGGGGACGGGATTGGCGCGTGCCCTCTACGCGACGTACGTGAGCTACTTGCCGAAGGAGCAGTTCGCCTACGCCGTGCCTAGGTACGGCGACCCCCGGGGTGTCTTCGTGGAAATGCTCAAGACGCCGGACAGCGGCCAGTTCTCATTTTTCACGGCTCACCCTGGCATCACTCGCGGCGGCCACTATCACCATACAAAGACCGAGAAGTTCCTTGTGATCAAGGGCCGGGCCCGCTTTGGGTTCCGGCATCTGATGACGGGCGAACGCTTCGAGTTGTTCATAGAGGGCGGAGAGTCACAGATTGTGGATACAGTGCCGGGCTGGACCCACGACATCACGAATGTCGGTGAGGACGAACTCATCGTCATGCTGTGGGCGAACGAGGTGTTCGATCGCTCCCGTCCGGACACCTTTGCCCAGCCCGTATGACCAGCATGATCAAGAAACTGAAAGTGATGACCGTCGTCGGAACGCGACCCGAGATCATCCGCCTGTCCCGAGTGATCGCCAAGCTAGATCACTACTGTGATCACGTCCTCGTGCACACGGGCCAGAACTACGACTACGAGCTGAACGAGATTTTTTTTCGGGACCTGGAAGTGCGACGGCCGGACCATTTCCTCAGCGCCGCTGGATTGACCGGCGCGGAGACCGTAGGAAAGGTAATCATCGCCGTTGACCAGGTACTGGCGGAAGTGAATCCCGAGGCCCTGCTGATTCTCGGTGACACGAACAGCTGCATGGCGGCGCTGCCGGCGAAGCGCCGCAAGATCCCGGTATTCCACATGGAAGCAGGGAACCGTTGCTTCGACTTGCGAGTGCCCGAGGAGGTGAACCGCCGAATTGTCGACCACACCGCAGACGTGAACCTTACCTACAGCTCTATCGCTCGGGAGTACCTGTTGCGCGAAGGGTTGCGGCCGGAGCTGGTGATCAAGACGGGCAGCCCCATGTTCGAGGTACTGTATCACTACCGTGCGCGAATCGATGCATCCGACGTGCTCCAGCGCTTGAACCTTGCTAGGCACGGATATTTCGTGGTTAGCGCGCACCGCGAGGAGAACGTGGATTCCGATCGGAATTTCGGCAAGCTGGTCGATACTCTCAATGGCATTGCGGAGAAGTACGCGCTGCCCGTCATCGTGTCCACCCATCCTCGCACCCGCAAGCGTATCGATGCCATGCGGGCGCAGTTCCACCCGGCGATCCAGCTGCACAAGCCTTTGGGTTTCCACGATTACGTGAAGCTGCAGATCGAGTCGTGCGCGGTCCTGTCGGACAGCGGCACCATTTCGGAGGAGTCCTCGATTCTCAATTTCCCCGCCCTTAATATTCGGGAGGCGCATGAGCGGCCGGAGGGAATGGAGGAGGCGGCGGTGATGATGGTCGGACTGGGCCGCGAGCGGGTGCTCCAGGGACTCTCGCTCCTGGCAGACCAGCCGCGCGCCGGGACGCGTCTGCTGCGCGAGGTGGCGGACTACGCAGTGCCCAACGTCTCGGACAAGGTCGTGCGCCTCGTCCACAGCTATACGGATTACGTGAATCGGGTCGTGTGGCGCAAGGATGTGTGATGACCCGGAGTTCGTCGCCGCGCGGGGGCGGAACGCGTTTGCGGTGGCGCATGAAACTCCAGTACGTCGTGTTTGGGCAGGGCTTCTGGGCGGGCCGCTTATGCGGGCCTGATTCAGAACGGCCATAGTAAGGTCGGGGCCAGGCCGTTACTGATCCGCGCGCCGACTTGGACCTCGTGGGAGGCCTTGGTCGGCGGTTCGCCGGACCCCGGCACTGGGCAAATTGCGTACTGGCGTTGTTTGGGCCTACCCGGCGGCGGCTGTCAGCGACCGCACGTACCAAGGCATGGCTTTCGCAATTCCCTGACGTACGCTGAACCGGGGTGCATAGCCAAGCAGGCGCGCCGCCTTCCCGATATCGGCTTGCGAGTGGCGGACGTCGCCGGCACGGAACTCCCGATATCTCGGCGATCGCTCTCGTACGATCCCGTTCGTCGCCAGCTCGGCGCGGAGCATGGCGAAGAGCTCATTCAACGTCGTCCGATCGCCCACGGCAACGTTGTAGACCTGGTTGCGCGCTTCCGCCTCCGTCTGCACCGCCGCAAGCAGGTTCGCCTGCACCACGTTGTCGATGAAGCAGAAATCCCGGCTCGTCTCACCGTCGCCGTTGATGAAGATTTCGTCGTCGCGGATCATGGACGCGATCCACTTGGGGATGACGGCAGCGTAGGCGCCTTCGGGGTCTTGCCGCGGCCCGAACACGTTGAAGTAGCGCAGCCCGATGGTGCTGAAGTCATAGCTGCGGGCGAACACGTCCGCATACAGCTCGTTCACGTACTTCGTCACGGCGTACGGCGACAGGGGCTTGCCGATCCGGTCTTCCACTTTCGGCAAGGCCGGGTGGTCGCCGTAGGTGGAGCTGCTGGCCGCATAGGTGAAGCTCTTGACTCCCGCGTCCCGCGCGGCAACCAACATGTTCAGGAAACCGTCGATGTTGGCGCCGTTGGTGGTGATCGGATCCTTCAGGGAGCGGGGCACGGAGCCCAAGGCAGCCTCGTGCAGCACGTAGTCGACGCCTTGGCAGGCCCGATGGCAAGCGTCCAGGTCGCGGATGTCGCCCTCCACGAAGGAGAACCCCTCCCATTGCTGCGGGGTGACGATACGCTGCACTTCCTCCAGGTTGCGCCGGTGGCCGGTCGCAAAGTTGTCCAGGCCGACGACGCGCTGGTCGAGGCGCAGCAACGCCTCCAGGAGGTTCGAGCCGATAAAGCCGGCGGCCCCGGTCACGAGCCAGGTGTGGGGCTCCCGGGACAGGGTGGCGAGGAGTTGTTCGTAACGCGACATCAGTGGCAAGTTTGCGTGAAGCCCACCATGGTAGCTTGCCTCCGCTATGCAGTTTCAGGCGATGGGAGCTTCTGCAGTCCCCGGGTGTGTCGCCCTACGGTACCGCCCGCAGAAACCAGCCGCGAGCGTCGCCAGCGACATCGGATGCGACAGGATCCACAGCCCCGCCAGGGGAAACCTCCTCGCAACGGTCGCTACGAACACTGCAAGCGCGCCGTTCCCCGCTCGTGACACGGCCGGAAATGCCTGCCGGGCAAGGAACGCGACCACCCGTGCGCGGGACACGCGCGCACGCAACGGCGGCATTCCACAGTCCACCGCGTCGCCGTACACGACATCCCAGATGGCCAGGTTGGCCATCAGCTTGTCCTGGTCCCGGGTGCCCGTCTCGTTCTCGCCGTGCAGCCGCCACACGCCCACCGTCCGCCGCAGGTACTTCACGGTACCCCGCAACGCCAGCCGGTACAGGGACTCCCAATCGGAGCTGATGGCGGCCGAGCGGTAGAAGTCCAGTGCCAATGCCGGCTGGCGCGCATACATCACGCCCAGGTGCATCAGCAGGTACGGCCGTCCAGGCAGGCGCCGCAGGATCTCCAGGCCGGTGAGCTGGTCCTCCGGCGGCAGGTCGGAGTCGTGCGCGTCCCGCTCGGATTTCGTGGTGACCCTGGCGGCCACCATCACGACCTCCGGATGCCCTTCCACGCACTGGACCGCTTGCGCAATGAAGTCGGAATCGATGAAGTAGTCGTCCCCGTCCAGGTTCACCACCCATTCGCCGGTGGCGTGCTCGTAGAGGAGGGCGCGGTAGTTGCCGGTGCGCCCCAGGTTGGCCGGGTGCCGCACATAGCGAAGCCGTGGGTCGGAGAAGCCAGCCACCACTGCGGCCGTGTCGTCGGTGGACGCGTCGTCGCCGACGATCACCTCCAGGTTCTCATACGTCTGCGCCAGCGCGGATGCGATGGCCTCCCGGATGAATCCCGCCTGGTTGTAGGTCGGGATCATCACGGAGACCTTGATCGCGCGCGGCTCCATGGCGACGTCTTCAGGAGGGATAGGGCTCGGGTTCATCCACCGGAATCCTCTGGAGCAGCACCATCTGCAGGACCAGGTTGACCAGCGAGAACAGGCTGGTCATGAGCGCCAGGCCCATGACGCCATAGGCGAAGAAGGCGGCGATCTTGGCGGGGATGTAGAAGGTGTACGTGATGACCCCCAGCCGGGTGGGCGTGCGGGTGTCGCCGAGGGCGTAGAAGGTGCCGGCGGAGATCTGGCCACCGATGCCGCCCACGAACACGCCGCCCAGCCAGAGGAGGATCCACCACAGGGTCTCGACGTCGCTCGCGGTGATGTTGCGCCAGCCGAACACCAGGTCCAGCAAGGGGCGTCCCACCACGCCCAGCACCAGCAGCCCGCCCAGGCTGAGCGCGCACACCAGCAGCAGGTGCTGGTGGTACGCGCGCCGGAACTCCTGCCGCTGGCCCCTCTTGTGCAGCGTGCTGAGCCGCGGCACCAGCGGGGAGGCGATGGCCTTGTCCATCACCTCGTTGGCGGCGGCATACAGCTGCTGCGCCAGGTAGTAGAGGGATAGGCTGCCGCTCGCCGCCGTGGAGAGCAGGAAGCGGTCGACCAGCGGGTCCGTCTTGTAGTAGGTGGTGCCCACCAGCAGCGGCTTCACCCGCTGCCATGCGAGCCGGATGGCGGGCGCATGCAGGTCGGGGCGCACGGGCCTACCCATCCCGGGCAGGAGCACTGCCGTCTGCAGCGCCATGCGGCCCACCGTGATCCAGGCAACGGCGGCGACCCCGAAGCGGGGCAGCAGCCAGACGATGGCCGCGAAGCCGGCAAGGCTGGAGAGCGCAAGCCCGATTTCGGGCCAGACGAAGCGGTGCCGCGCGTGGTAGGCCGCGAGCTGCACGCCGTTGATGGCGGCGAACACCATTCCCACGAGCTGGATGCGCGTGAGCTCGGTGGTCAGGGCCTGGGCGGCAGGGCTGAACCCCGGCACGAGCAGGGGCGTCCACCAGGAGGCGGTCGCGAACAGGACGAGGGCGATGGCGGTGAACGTTGCGCCGACCAGGACGAGCATCGCCCACGCATCGTGATGCAGTTGTTGCTTGTTTTCGCCGGCGAGCAGGGGCACCAGCACGCTCACCAGCGATCCGCTGATCACCGACAGGATGAGTTGCGGCAGTGTCATGCCGGCGAAGAGGGCGTCCGTCTCGCTGCCGGCGCCCAGGTGCGTCAGCACGTACCACTGCGACACGAAGCCCAGGCCGATGTTGGCGGCGGCCAGGAGTCCGAGGGAAAGCGTCCGCCGCATGTCTGGGTGCTGGGTGGTGTCGGCTACGAGGATACCCGCAACGGACGAGCTGGCAGGCCGCCGGCCGCCCGTGGCGCGATAAAGAAGCGGCGGGCCCGGAACATTCCTGCGACATGGTAGCCTCGCCGCCCCATGGAGCTGCAGGAGATCCTCTATTCGCAAGGTTTCGGTGCCCGCCGCACCTGCCTCGGCCTCGTCCAACAGGGGCTGGTCACGGTAGGCGGCGCGCTGGTGACGGACCCGCACGAGGAGTTCGAGCCCGAGGGACTGCGGTTCACGGTGGAGGGCAGGCCCTGGAGATACCACGCGAAGGCGTACCTGATGCTGCACAAGCCCGCGGGCTACGAGTGCTCGCAGAAGCCGTCGGCCTGGCCGAGCATCTACACGCTGTTGCCGGCGCCGTTGCGCCAGCGGCCGGTGAAGGGCGGCCAGAACGGCGTGCAGGCCATCGGGCGGCTGGACCAGGACACGACGGGGCTGCTGCTCCTGAGCGACGACGGCGCCTTCATCCATCGCATGGGGTCGCCGAAGAAGCATGTGGCCAAGGTGTACGAAGTGACGACGGCGGATGCGGTGGATGAGAGGCAGGTGAAGCGCTTGCTGGAGGGGGTTGTGCTCGATGACGACCCGCGGCCGGTGCGCGCGGCCGCCTGCGAGGAGGTCACCGAACACACCCTGAGGCTGACGCTGACCGAGGGGAAGTACCACCAGGTGAAGAGGATGCTGGCGGCCGTGGGCAATCGCGTGACGGCACTGCATCGCTCCCGCATTGGCGACCTGTCGCTGCCGGACGATCTTCCACCCGGGCACTGGCGCTGCTTGACGCTCGAGCAGCGGGCGGCCGCTCAGGCCGCCGTCTGACCGGGCTGGGGCGCATGCCCCCGTGCCAGCAGCCAGAACAAGGGCGTGCGCCGGTTCAGGTGGCCGCGCAGCGTGCGTGCCCAGGTGCTCGGCTTGTGTCCCGGGTGCAGCCGCCCTAGCGGACTGTCATCGGTGCGGATCCCGCTCAGGCCCAGGGCCTTGAAGGGGGTGCGCTGCTTCCACAGCAGGTAGGGCAGGCTCACCTGGTCGCGCCGGATGCCGCCCTGGAACTCGTGCCACCACGCTTCCATCAGCGTCGCGACCTGCGGCGCATCGTGGCGGCGCGGCAGGATGCCGCACTCGTAGAGGCCCGCGCGCGCTGGCATGCCGTCGCGGTGGTACCGGCGCAGTTGCGCGATGTAGGTCCAGATCCAGCCGTAGCCGATGGCGGCGCATTCCGCCGCTTCGTGGAACAGGCAGTCGCGGAACGGGTGGGAGAACAAGGCGAGTGGGTGCTCGCGCAAGGCGTCGTCGGCGAAGGCGGCGATGCCGTCCTTCAGCTCCAGGTTCCCGTCGACGTACACGCTGCGCCCGTGCTCCGGGAACAGCAGGTGCGGGTGCATCTTGACGTAGCGGTTCGCCGACAAGGGGTCCAGGTCGTCGCGAGGAAGCGGGCGGATCTCCCATCCGTGGTCCCCACGCAGCGTGCGGTCGGTGAAGCAGACGTAGCGCACGCCGGGCTCCGGGCGACGCAGCGGCAGCAGGTCGTCGTAGCCCGCGGTGATGCAGGTGTAGACCAGGAGGCGTTCGTCGCGCATCACAGCGGCACCCGGTGATGGCGGCACCAGGCTGCGAGCGTGAGCACCGGCCAGAGTTGCTCGGCGCGGTCGCGGGCGCCGCTGGCGTGTTCGTTCCAGATGCGCTGCACCTCGGTCTTGCTGAGGACGGGCGAATCGGCGGGGATGCCGTCCAGCAGGTCCTGCGCCCAGGGGCGCAGTTCGTGGCGCAACCAGCGGCGCACGGGAATCGAGAAGCCCATCTTGGGCCTGTCCACGAGAGCGCGTGGCACGTGCCGGTACAGCACGTCCCGCAGCACCGACTTGCCCGTGCGACCGCGCAGCTTGTAGTCCAGGGGCAGGGACAAGGCGAACTCCACGATGCGGTGGTCCAGCAAGGGAGCGCGCGTCTCCAGGCTGTATGCCATGGAGGCCCGGTCCACCTTGACCAGGATGTCATCGGGGAGGTAGGTGCCGGCGTCCGCCAGGGCGGTGGCTTCCGCGGGCGAGCGGCGAAGGGGCCCCTGCGCCGAGGCGCCGTGAGCGCCGCCGCGCAGGGGAAGGGCGTCCTGGCGGAAGCGGTCCATCCAGTAGGCGTTGAGGCGCAGGGTATCCGGCTGCCGCCAGGCGTCTACGACGGTGCGCGCACCGCGCACCGGCTTCTGCAGCCACCGGCCCCCCAGTGCCGACGCGACGCGCAAGCCCGTGTTCCAGGGGAGGTGACCGAGGCGGCGCATCTTCCACAGACGCTCGAAGACGAGGTACTGGGGATAGCCGAGGAACAGTTCGTCTCCCCCGTCGCCCGACAGCGCCACCGTCACGCGCCGGCGTGCGAGTCCGCTCACCAGCAGGGTCGGAATCTGGGAACTGTCCGCGAAGGGCTCGTCCCAGATGGCAGGGAGTCGCGGGATCAGCTCCAGCGCCTCCGCGGGCCGGATCTCGTGCGCGACGTGTTCGGTGCCCAGGTGCCGCGCCACCGCTGCGGCATGCGCGGACTCGTCCATGCCGCTTTCCGGCATGCCGATGGAGAAGGTCGTCACGCGCGCGCCGGCCGCCTGCTGCATCAGGGCCACCACCGCGGACGAGTCGATGCCGCCCGAGAGAAAGGCTCCTACCTGCACGTCTGCCACCGATTGCAGGCGCACGGCGTCGCGCAGCAGGCGTTCGAGTTCGTCGACCGCCTCGTGGTAGCTGCCGGTGAATGGAAGCGCCTCTGCTCGTGCTGCGGCCTCCGCCAGGCACCAGTACGCGACCGGGTCCGGCATGCCGCGCGCCGCGAAGTCCGGCGCGCGCAGCGTCACGCAGGTGCCGGCCGGCAGCTTGCGCAGGCCCTGGTAGACCGTGAACGGCGTGGGCAGGTAGGCGAGGCGCAGGAAGGCGCTGGCCTGTTCCCAGTCCGGCCTGCCTTCGAAGGCGGGGTGCGGCCGCAGCGCCTTCAGCTCCGAGGCAAACAGGAAGGCGCCGCCCTGCCAGCCGTAGTAGAGGGGTTTCTCGCCGAGGCGGTCGCGCGCCAGCGTCAGCGTGGCTTCCTCGCGGTCCCACACGGCCAGCGCGAACATGCCTACGCACGCCTGCAACGTGCGATCGATGCCCCACGCCTGCATGCATTCCACGAGGGTCTCCGTGTCGGAATGCCCGCGCCAGGATGGGCGGACCCCCGAACGTTCCAGCACTGCACGCAGCTCGAGGTGGTTATAGATTTCGCCGTTGAAGACGATCACGTGGCGGCCTGCACTGCCGGCCATGGGCTGGTGGCCGGCAGGGGACAACTCCAGGATGGAAAGCCGACGGTGTCCGAGGCTGACGCCGTGTTCCGGGTCGAGCCAGGTCCCCTGGTCATCGGGACCCCGATGACGGATGGCGTCGAGCATGCTGCCCAGGACGAGCGGCGCCTCGTCCGGGCGCCACCCGCGCTGCACGAAGCCTGCAATGCCGCACATGCGCGTTTCTTCCGTCTTTCCAGTTGCCCTGCTCCCGCGGATGCGGGCGACCGTTGAGCTTAACCGACGCTGACCCGCGGCAAGCACAAGCGATCCGCGCCGCGAGGCCATCCATCCGAAGACCCGAATCGCGGACAATACCGCCGACCGCGCCGTCCGCCACAGAGCGGCCTGGCGCGTTGTCTGGGCGCGCGCCTGCCGTTCAGGCGTCCGCTGTCAACGAGGGTCGTCGTTTCCGTGAACTTTTCCCGCCTCTTCCGCGCCTGGCTGGGCGCCATGTTCCTGCTTTGCGGCGGGCTCGCGCTTGCCCAGGCGCCGTCCCCCGTTTTCGTCCTGAATTCCCTCGATGCCGACGTCAGCGTGATCGATCCCACCAATTGGCGGGAGATCAAGCGCATTCCCACCGGGAAGGAGCCGCACCACCTGTACATGACGCCGGACGAGAAGTCGATCCTGGTCGCCAACGCGCTGGCGGACTCCCTGACCTTCATCGACCCGAAGACGGCCGAGATCCAGAAGGTCGTGCGGGGCGTGCTCGACCCGTACCACCTGCAGTTCTCGCCGGACATGAAGTGGCTGGTGACGAACGGCAACCGCCTCAACCACGTGGACATCTACCGGTGGGACGGCAACGACCTGACGCTCGTGAAGCGCCTGCCCACCGGCAAGACGCCCAGCCACCTCTGGATCGACAGCAAGAGCCAGGTCGCCTATTCGACCATGCAGGACAGCGACGAGCTGATCGCGATCGACCTGGTGAAGCAGGAGATCAAGTGGCGGATCAAGACCGGGCCGATGCCGGCGGACATCTTCGGTACCCCCGACGACAAGACGCTGCTGGTCGGGTTGACCGGAAGCGACGCGGTCGAGGTGTTCGACGTGAGCGGGCCGCAGCCGAAGTCGGTGCGCAAGATCAAGACCGGGGCGGGGGCGCACGCCTTCCGCGGCGCGGGGGACAAGCGCCACGTGTTCCTGAGCAACCGGGTCGCCAACACGATTAGCAAGATCGACTTGCAGACGCTGCAGGTGGTGGACACGTATCCGGCGCCGGGCGGGCCGGATTGTATGGAGGTGCTGGCGGGTGGGCGGTATTTGCTGACGACGTCGCGGTGGGCGAAGAGGCTGACCATCATCGATACGGAGAAGCGTGAGGTGGTGAAGCAGGTCAGGGTGGGGAAGTCGCCGCACGGGGTGTGGACGTTGGATCACGCGCAGAGAAGGTGATGGTGGTTTTGCGGCGTGCGTGCCCCTCACCCCAACCCTCTCCCCAGGGGGGAGAGGGAGTGGTGCGCGTGGCGGTGGCGGCGCTGATGCTTTCGAGCTCGGTGGCACTGGCACAGCCCGCCTGCGACAAGCCCGTGTACCTCACGCTGGATACTGGCCACATGGGCGTGGCGAACCTGGTCGCCGAGGTCCTCAACCGCCAGAACGTCAAGGTCACCTTCTTCGCCGCGAACGAGAAGACGCAGGAGGGCGACGGCAGCCTGGGCAGTTTCTGGGCGCCGTGGTGGAAGGCGAGGGCGGCGGAAGGGCACGAGTTCGCTTCGCATACCTTCGACCACGTCTACTGGCGCGGCGACCTCTCGGGCGACAAGTTCCGCATGCGGCCCTCGGCGGGCCCGAGCACCGGCAAGGACTTCACCTGGACGGCCGCCGAGTACTGCGCGGAGATCGACCGCTCGGCCCGGCGCCTGCAGGAGATCACCGGCAAGAAGCCGCTGCCGCTCTACCGCGCCCCCGGCGGAAAGACTTCGCCGAAGCTGCTCGCCGCCGCCAAGAGCTGCGGCTACGCCCACGTGGGCTGGTCGCCAGCGGGTTTCCTCGGTGACGAATTGCCCAGCGAGACGTACAGCAACAACGCCTTGCTGCAGAAAGCCTTGCGCGACATCCGCCCGGGGGACATCCTGCTGGCGCACCTGGGGATCTGGTCGCGCAAGGACCCTTGGGCGCCGGCCGACCTGGAGCCGCTGATCACCGGGCTGAAAGCCCGTGGTTTCTGTTTTGCCACCTTGCGCGATCATCCGTCCTACCGGGACTGGATCGCGCGCGTTAAGTAGTCATGCAGTGGATCGTTGACCTGTTCGAGAAGGCGCAGCAAGGGCTGTTCGAGTCGGCCGTGCAGCCCGTCATGTATTCCTTCGGCATGGGCGCCTACCTGGAGGACGGCTACACCGGCACCGGCTGGCTGCTGGTCGGCCTGATCCAGATTGCCGTCATGCTGGCCATCATCGGCCCGCTGCAGCGCTGGCGGCCGGTGGAGCCGATGGTGGACGCCGGCGAGATCCGCACCGACGTCCTGTACACGCTGATCCATCGCCTGGGCCTGTTCCGGGTCGCGCTGTTCTTCAGCGTGGAGCCGCTGTTCGACGACATGTTCGGCTGGCTGCGGGTGCACGGGCTGGGCACGGTGCACATCGACCAGTTCATGGCCGGTGTCACGGACCATCCGTTCGCGAGCTTCCTGCTGTACCTGGTGGTCTTCGACTTCGTGGACTACTGGATCCACCGCGGGCAGCACGGCTTCAACTGGTGGTGGAGCCTGCACTCGCTGCACCACTCGCAGCGGCAGATGACGATGTGGAGCGACAACCGCAACCACCTGCTGGACGACCTGGTCCGCGACAGCATCCTCGTGGTGCTGGGGCAGTTGATCGGCGTCGGGCCGGGGCAGTTCGTCGCCATCGTCGCGATCACGCAGCTTTCCGAGAGCCTGCAGCACGCCAACATCCGCCTGCACTTCGGCCGCATCGGCGAGCGCCTGTGGATCAGCCCGCGCTTCCACCGGCTGCACCACAGCATCGGCATCGGGCACGAGCGCAAGGCTGCCGAAGACCAGAAGCTGAAGTCCGGCCGCAGTCCCGCGCTGGGCGGCCACAACTTCGGCGTGCTGCTGCCCTGGTGGGACATGATGTTCCGTACCGCCAACTTCGAGCTGCGCTACGACCCCACGGGCATTCGCGACCAGGTGGAGAAGGGGCGCAACTACGGGCGGGGGTTCTGGGCGCAGCAGTGGCTGGGGGTGCTGCGGTTGGTGGGCAAGGCGTGAGCCGCTGGGACTGTCGCTCGACAGGCCCATAGAATGCCCTGGGCCCCCGCCTTTGCGGGGGTGACGGATTGCATGTCCCTCTTCCTCGACTCCTTCTGGCGCGCAGTCGCCTACTGCCTGCACCCCCGCGTCATCGGCCTCTCCCTCCTGCCGCTGATCGCCCTGGTGCTGATCGCCGGCGGGCTCTCCTATTTCTTCTGGGACAGCGCCATCGACCTGGTCTTCCGCTGGCTGGAGTCGTCCGCGTGGATGGAGAGCATCACGCAGTGGCTCTCCGACATGGGGATGGCCGGCCTCAAGAACGCCCTGGCGCCGCTGCTGGTGATCTTCGCGGTCACGCCGCTGCTCGTGATCGTGGTGCTGTTCGTCGTGGCGCTGCTGATGATGCCCGCGGTCGTCAAGCTGGTGAGCCGCCGCCGCTTTCCTGAGCTCGAGCGCAAGCACGGCGCGTCCTTCTTCGTCGGCGCGCTTTGGTCCCTCGGCTCCATGCTGCTCGCCATGGTGGCGATGGTGATCTCGCTGCCACTCTGGCTGATCCCGCCGCTGATCCTGGTGCTGCCGCCCTTGATCTGGGGCTGGCTCACCTACCGCGTGATGACGTTCGACTCCCTCGCCGACCACGCCACCACCGAGGAGCGCCGCCTCGTGTTCCGGGAGCACCGCATGTGGCTCCTGCTCATGGGCATCGCCACGGGCTACCTCGGCGCGGCGCCGAGCATCGTGTGGGCGTCGGGCTGGTTCTTCGCGGCGGCGTTCCCGATCCTGATCCCCGTGGCGATCTGGATCTACACGCTGGTGTTCGCGTTCTCGTCGCTCTGGTTCGCGCACTACTGCCTGGCGGCATTGGCGCAAGTGCGGAAGGTGCCGGCGGTGGTGCCGCCGCCGGCCGCGGAGCCTCAGCTCCTGCCGTAGTTGTCGACGAGGCGGACGATGTCGTCCTCCCCCAGGTACGCCCCCGACTGCACCTCGATCATCTCCAGCTCCATCTTCCCCGGGTTGTGCAGCCGGTGCACCTCGCCGATGGGGATGTAGGTCGACTGGTTCTCGCTCAGGAGGAAGGTCTCGCTGCCGCGCGTCACTTCGGCGGTGCCGCGCACCACCACCCAGTGCTCCGCGCGGTGGTGATGCTTCTGCAGGCTCAGCGACGCGCCCGGCTTGACGCCGATGCGCTTCACCTGGAAGCGCTCGCCGGCGTCGACGCTGTCGTACCAGCCCCAGGGCCGCACCACCTTGCGGTGGAACGCTGCCTGCGCCGCATTCGCCTGTTCCAGCAGGGCGACGACGTCCTTCACCTGTTCGGCGGAATCGCGCTGCGCCACGAGCACGGCGTCCGGCGTGTCGATGATCAGGAGGTCGTTCGTGCCCAGCGCCACCACCGGACGGTGCGGGGCATGGATGAAGGTGTTGCGCGCCTTGTGCGTCCAGCCCTGGCCCTGCACGCGGTTGTCCTGCGCGTCGGGCTTCGCCAGGTCGGCGACGGCGTTCCAGCTGCCCACGTCGCTCCACTGGCCGCGGAAGGGCAGCACCACCACGTCGGCGTGCTTCTCCATCACGGCGTAGTCGATGCTCTGCGAACGGCAGCCTTCGAAGGCCGCGCGGTCCGGGCGCACGAACGAGACGCCCGCCGCGTTCTCCGGTTGCTCCGTCTGGGACTTCGCGATCGCCGCCTGGCACGAAGCCAGGATGTCCGGCGCATGCTGTTCCAGCGCTTCGATCAGGAACCTGGCCTGCGCCAGGAAGATGCCGGCGTTCCACAAGGTGTCGCCTTGCAGCAGCAGTTGCTGCGCGCGGGCGGCGTCCGGCTTTTCGATGAACTGCGCCACCTGCAGGCTCCCGTCCGGGCGCAGCGCGCCCTGGCGGATGTAGCCGTAGGCCGTGCTGGGGAAGCTGGGGACCACGCCGAAGGTGACGACCATGCCGTTCGCTGCGGCGGTCAGGCCTTCCCGCATCGTGCGCTGGAAGGCCGCCGCATCGGGGATGTGGTGGTCGGCGGGGCAGAACAGGAGGAACTCCTCCGGCTTGGCATGCAGCGCCGCCAGCGCCATGGCAGCCGCGGTATTGCGCGCCACCGGCTCCAGGATGACGGTGCCTTGCAGCTTCGCGAGGCGCAGCGTGTCCGCCACCATGAAGCGGTGGTCTTCGGCCGCCACGGTGATCACGCGCCCGCCGAGGCCCGCCACGCGTTCCAGGGTGAGCTGGAGCAGGCTCTTTTCCCCGACCAGGGGCACGAACTGCTTCGGGAAGCTCTTGCGGCTCAAGGGCCACAAGCGCGTGCCGGAGCCGCCGCAGAGGATGACGGGGGTGATGCTGCTCATGGCGGGGATGGTACCTGTTGCGTTGGCCAATTCGCATCCGCCGGGGAGCGCGGTCGCCAGGCGTGGAAAAATGCGGGGGCCCTGGGTTCCCGCCTTCGCGGGAATGACAACAATGCATTCCGGTTCCCGCTCACGCCACCTCCATGACCACCACCCGCCCTGACATCGGCCTCATCATCGTCGGCGACGAGATCCTCTCCGGGAAGCGGGCGGACAAGCACCTGCCCAGGCTGATCGAGCTGCTCTCGGCGCGCGGGCTGCAGCTGGGCTGGGCCGAGTACGTGGGCGACAAGCCGGAGCGGATCACCGACACGCTCAAGCGCGCCTTCGCCAGCGGCGACATCGTCTTCTCCTGCGGCGGCATCGGCGCCACCCCCGACGACCACACCCGCCAGTGCGCGGCCAAGGCGCTGGGGGTCGGACTCCAGCTCCACCCGGAGGCCGAAAAGCTGATCCGCGAGCGCATGCAGGACGTCGCCAAGGAGCAGGGCGTCCCCTACGAGCCCGATCGCCCCGACAACATCCACCGCCTGAACATGGGCGTGTTCCCGGAAGGCGCGTCCATCATCCCCAACCCGTACAACAAGATCCCGGGCTTCAGCGTGGGCGACGTGCACTTCGTCCCCGGCTTCCCCGTGATGGCCTGGCCGATGATGGAAAGCGTCCTGGACCAGCGCTATGCCCACCTGTTCCAGCGCGGCGCCTACGTGGAAAAGTCGGTGATCGTCTTCGGCTCCATGGAGGCGACCCTCACGCCGCTGATGGAACAGATCGAGCGCGAGCACCCGGGCGTGAAGGTGTTCAGCCTGCCTTCCGTGGACCACCCCACCTATGGCCGCCACATCGACCTGGGCGTCAAGGGCGCGCCGGCGGACGTCGATCCCGCCTATCTCCTGCTGCTGGACGGCCTGTCCACGCTCGGGGTGAAGCTGGGCCCCGAGTTGGTGCGCGGCTGAGCTGCACCACAGCGGTGCATTGCCAGAAACCGCACCTCAACGGTGCACCGCAGAGCGTCTCCGCCAGCCGGACGTAGGGAAAAGCCCGCTGATTCGGGGAGAATCGCCCCGCTGCGCGCCGTGCCGCATGCACCAGCTTTGGCACAGAACCTGCATTCCCGCCAGCCGTTCATTCATCAACAACCAACCATCCCCCAGGAGAACCTGATGGCAGCAGCCAAGAGCGTCGCAGATGTCATGAAGATGGTGAAGGACAACGAAGTCAAGTTCGTCGACTTCCGCTTCACCGACACCCGCGGCAAAGAGCAACACGTGACCGTGCCCGTGTCCCACTTCGACGAGGACAAGTTCAGCGCCGGCCACGCCTTCGACGGCTCCTCGATCGCGGGCTGGAAGGGCATCGAGGCCTCCGACATGCTGCTGATGCCGGACCCGAACACGGCCAACGTCGACCCCTTCTTCGAAGAGACGACGCTGATCCTCACCTGCGACGTGCTCGAGCCGGGTGACGGCAAGGCCTACGACCGCGACCCGCGCTCCATCGCCAAGCGCGCCGAGGCCTACCTCAAGGCTTCCGGCCTGGGCGACACCGCCTTCTTCGGTCCCGAGCCCGAGTTCTTCATCTTCGACGACGTGCGCTGGTCCTCCGGCCCCAACGGCTGCTTCGTCGAGATCGACGAGTACGAAGCGCCCTGGAACACCGGCAAGAAGCTGGAAGGCGGCAACAAGGGCCACCGTCCCACCACCAAGGGCGGCTACTTCCCCGTGCCCCCCGTCGACAGCACGCAGGACATGCGCGCCGAGATGTCCCTGATCCTCGAATCCGTGGGCATCCCCGTCGAAGTGTTCCACCACGAAGTTGCCGGCGCCGGCCAGAACGAGATCGGCACCCGCTTCAGCACGCTGGTGGAGCGCGCCGACTGGTCGCAGCTGCAGAAGTACGTGATCCAGAACGTCGCCAACGCCTACGGCAAGACCGCGACCTTCATGCCGAAGCCCATCGTGGGCGACAACGGCTCGGGCATGCACGTGCACCAGTCCGTGTGGAAGGGCGGCAAGAACCTGTTCGCCGGCGAAGGCTACGGCGGCCTGAGCGAGTTCGCGCTGTACTACATCGGCGGCATCATCAAGCACGCCCGCGCGCTGAACGCCATCACGAACCCCGGCACCAACAGCTACAAGCGCCTGGTGCCCGGCTTCGAGGCCCCGGTCAAGCTGGCGTACTCCGCCCGCAATCGCTCCGCGTCCATCCGCATCCCGTACGTGGCGAACCCGAAGGGCCGCCGCATCGAGGTGCGCTTCCCGGATCCCACGATGAACCCGTACCTGGGCTTCGCCGCCATGCTGATGGCGGGCCTGGACGGCGTCGAGAACAAGATCCACCCGGGCGAGGCCGCGACCAAGGACCTGTACCACCTGCCGCCGGAAGAAGACGCGAAGATCCCGACCGTCTGCCACAGCCTCGACCAGGCCCTGGAGTACCTGGACAACGACCGTGCCTTCCTGACCAAGGGCGGCGTGTTCACCGACACCATGATCGATGCGTACATCGAGCTGAAGATGCAGGAAGTGACCCGCTTCCGCATGACGACGCACCCGATCGAGTTCGACATGTACTACTCGCTCTGATTGTCAGAGGAGCCAGAAAGCGGCGCGTTGCGCCGCTTTTTTCTTTTTGGCGGCCTCCCAGCAATGCGCGGCCCGTAGGCTGGGTCCGCGCAGCGACCGTAGGCTGGGTTCGCGCAGCGACCCCAGCAAACCCCGCTGGGGTGCGCTCCGCGCAACCCAGCCTACGGGACGAAGGGCGCCCCGGACGTGACGGACGGGCGGAACTCCCTGCTTCCGCCCGCTCTCTACCGTCCAGCCATCCTCCCCAGGCGACAAATTCCGCCTCTTTCCCTTTTAAATCAACGCCTTAATTGGCAATCTGCAGAGATTGCCTCAAACTGAAAGGCCGTCCTGAGCGCCCTGGCGCCTGGAGAACGCCATGAAGATCCGCCACGCCCTGATTCCTTTCGCAGTCCTCGTCGCCGTTTCCGCTTCGGCCCAGACGGCCATCTATCGTTGCGGCAACACGTACACCAACGACAAGGCCGAAGCCCAGTCCAAGGGTTGCAAGCTGGTGGAAGGCGGCAACGTGACGGTGGTGCAAGGCACCAGGGTCAACGGCGCCAGCGCCCCCAAGGCGCCGGTCAACGTGGTCACGGCGCCGCAGGCCGGCCAGCGCGTGGGCGACGACGTGCAGAAGTCGCGCGACGCCGAAGCCCGCACCATCCTCGAGGCGGAGCTGAAGAAGGCCGAGGCCCGCCTGGCGGACCTGCGCAAGGAATACAACAACGGCGAGCCCGAGAAGATGGGCCCCGAGCACAAGAACTACCAGAAGTACCTGGACCGCGTGGCCGAACTCAAGTCGTCCATCGACCGCGCCGAGCAGGACGTCGCGGGCCTCAAGCGCGAGATCTCGCGCACTGGCAGCGGCAACACCACTTCTGCGAACCAGGCCAACACGGCCGCAAAATGAGGGCTTGAACAAGCCCCTCGCCCCCAACTTCCGCTTCCAGTCCTTCGACCTGCTGGCCACGCTCGTGGCCGTGGTGCGCGGCGACGGCACCGTGCTGTTCGCCAACGCCGCGCTCGAGGATGCCACCGGCTCCTCGCGCCGCACCATCGAAGGCGCCAGCTTCCTCCAGTTCTTCACCGAGCCGCACGTGCTGCGCACGGCGCTCGACGGCGCGCGCGTCAACGAGTACGCGGCCCTGCGCTACGACGCGCGGCTCGTGCGCCAGCAGGCCGAGCCCATGCCCGTGCACGTGGTGCTGGCGCAGACCGATGCGCCCGACGAGTTCATCGTCGAACTGCTGCCGCTCGAGGCGCAGGCGCGGCAGGACCGCGAGGAGCGCCTGATCGACCAGGCGCAGGCGAACAAGGAGCTCATTCGCAACCTCGCGCACGAGATCAAGAACCCGCTCGGCGGCATCCGCGGCGCGGCGCAGCTGCTGGAGATGGAGATCGATCCGTCGCTGAAGGAGTACACGCGCGTGGTGATCCACGAGGCGGACCGGCTGCAGACGCTGGTGGATCGCCTGCTGGCGCCGCATCGTCGTCCGCACGTGGTGGGCGACGTGAACATCCACGAGGTGTGCGAGCGCGTGCGCTCGCTGATCCTGGCGGAGTTCCCGCGGGGGCTGAAGGTCGTTCGCGACTACGACACGTCGATCCCCGAGTTCCGCGGCGACCGCGAACAGCTGATCCAGGCCGTGCTGAACATCGCGCACAACGCCTGCCAGGCCTTGTCCGATCGCATCGCGGCCGGCGATGCGCAGCTCACGTTCCGCACGCGCATCGGCCGACAAGTGACGTTCGGTAAGCAGCGCTATCGACTGGCACTGGAATTGCATGTCATCGACAACGGGCCCGGCGTGCCGGACTCGATCAAGGACCGCATCTTCTTCCCGCTCGTGTCGGGCCGGGAAGGCGGGTCCGGCCTGGGGCTGACGCTGGCGCAGACGTTCGTGCAGCAGCACCATGGCCTGATCGAGTGCGACAGCGTGCCGGGGCGGACGGATTTCAAGATCCTCGTCCCCTTGCCCTAGGAACGAGAACATTGCATCGAGGCTGAGCGAAGGACTACATGAAGCCGATCTGGATCGTTGACGATGACCAATCCATCCGCTTCGTGCTCGAAAAGGCATTGATGCGCGAGGACCTGCCGACGCGCAGCTTCACCAACGCGCGCGAAGTCCTGAGCGCGCTGGAAGCGGCGAACGACGAGGACGGGCCGCAGATCCTGGTGAGCGACATCCGCATGCCGGGCGGCTCGGGCCTCGACCTGCTCACGAAGGTGAAGGAGAAGCATCCGGGGCTGCCCGTCATCATCATGACGGCCTTCTCGGACCTCGATTCCGCCGTCTCCGCCTTCCAGGGCGGCGCCTTCGAATACCTGCCCAAGCCCTTCGACCTGCCCAAGGCGGTGGAACTGATCCGCCGCGCGGTGGAGGAGAGCCAGCGCGAGGAGGTGGCGGAGCAGAGCATGGCCGCCGCCCCCGAGATGCTGGGTCAGGCGCCGGCGATGCAGGACGTCTTCCGCGCGATCGGCCGGCTGTCGCAGTCGAACGTGACGGTGATGATCACGGGCGAGTCGGGCTCGGGCAAGGAGCTGGTGGCGCGCGCGCTGCACAAGCATTCGCCGCGCGCCAACGGGCCGTTCGTGGCGATCAACACCGCGGCGATCCCGAAGGACCTGCTGGAGTCGGAGCTGTTCGGCCACGAGCGCGGCGCCTTCACCGGCGCGCAGACCATGCGCCGCGGCCGCTTCGAGCAGGCCGAGGGCGGCACGCTGTTCCTCGACGAGATCGGCGACATGCCGTTCGATTTGCAGACGCGATTGCTGCGCGTGCTGTCCGACGGGCACTTCTATCGCGTGGGCGGCCACAACGCCGTGAAGGCCAACGTGCGCGTGATCGCCGCGACGCACCAGGACCTGGAGCAGCGCGTCAAGGAAGGCGTGTTCCGCGAGGACCTGTTCCACCGCCTGAACGTGATCCGCCTGCGCCTGCCCGCCTTGCGCGAGCGGCGCGAAGACATCCCGATGCTCGCGCGGCACTTCCTGCAGCAAAGCGCGAAGCAACTGGGCGTGGAGCCGAAGCGCATCTCCGATGCGGCGATCGAGCGCCTGATGTCTTTCAGCTTCCCCGGCAACGTGCGGCAGCTGGAAAACATCTGCCACTGGCTCACGGTGATGGCGCCGGCGCAGCTGATCGAACCGAAGGACCTGCCGCCGGAAGTGGGGACCGGCTCCTCCGCTGCCGCGGCTCCTCTCCCTCCCCCCCTGGGGGAGGGTCGGGGTGGGGGCACTCCGTCGCCCGCCATGGCCGCTCCTTCCGAGCCTGCCCCCATGGCTGCCCCGGCTCCCGCCCCCACCAACGGCTCCTGGGAGTCCGCCCTCGAAGCCGAAGCCCTGCAACTCCTCGCCAGCGGCCACCACGACGTGTGGGACATCCTCACGCGCCGCTTCGAATCGAAGCTGATCCTGACCGCGCTGCAGAACACCCGCGGCCGCCGCATCGAAGCCGCGCAGAAGCTGGGCATCGGGCGGAACACGATCACGCGGAAGATCCAGGAGCTGGGGCTGGAGTAGGGCGGGTGGCGAGGGGCGGGTGTTTGCTGGGGTGCGCTTCGCGCAACCCAGCCTACGGGGCCAGTCCGTTGCGGTTCGTAGGCTGGGTTGCGCGCAGCGCACCCCAGCTTTCCGCCCTGTCCCCTTACCTCACCCCAACTCCACCGTCACCGGCGCATGGTCGCTCGGCTTCTCCCACTTCCTCGGCGTGCGGTCGATCGTGCACGCCTTCACCAGTGCCTTCACGCCGTCGCTCACGAGGATGTGGTCGATCCGCAGCCCGCGGTTCTTCTGGTACCCGAGCATGCGGTAGTCCCACCAGCTGAAGCTCTTCTCCGGCTGCTCGAACATGCGGAAGCTGTCGGACATCCCCAGCCCCACCAGCCCGCGGAAGTGCTCGCGCTCCTCGCTCGTGTGGTGGATCGTTTCGCGCAGGCCGTCCGGGTCGAACGAGTCGCGGTCTTCCGGGGCGATGTTGAAGTCGCCCAGCAGCACCACCTTTTCGTTGGCGGCCAGCTCGGAGCGCACGTGCGCGCGCAGGCCGTCCAGCCACTTCATCTTGTACGCGAACTTCTCGCTGCCCGGCTCCTGGCCGTTCACGAAGTAGCCGTTCACCACGCGCACCGGCCCTTGCGGCGCACCGACGGTCACCGAGAGCAGCCGCGAATGTTCGTCCGCGAAGCCGTTGATGTTCTTCACGACCTCGCGCACCGGGTGCCGGCTCAGGACGGCCACGCCGTTGTACGTCTTCTGCCCGAACACCGCGCAGTGCTGGTAGCCGGCGTGCCGCAGCACGTCGAGCGGGAACTTGTCGTCGGTGAGCTTCAGCTCCTGCAGGCACAGCACGTCGACCGGGTTGGCCTTGGTCCAGTCCAGCACGTGCTGCAGCCGCGCCGTCAGCGAATTGACGTTCCAGGTGGTGATGCGCATGTCAGATGTGCAGCATGGCCAGGACGCCGATGCCCGCGCCGATCGCGCCGACGCCGAACATGCCCCATTCCAGCCATTTCTTCCTGGTGAGCAGCGCGATGGCCGCCAGTGCGATCGAGACCTGCAGCGCCGTGGTGGCCTGCGCCCAGCGATGGTGCAGGTGCATCTGGTCCTCGCTCTTCCTGTCCCAGTCCGTGGCCTCGGCTTCCAGCTTGTCGGCGGCGAGCTTGATCTCCGCCTTCTCCAGCTTGTAGCGCTCGATCTCCTTCTGGTACGCCGGCTTCCTGTCCTCGGCCACCAGCACCAGCGCGAGCTCCGCCAGGTTCTGCTTGCTGCTCTTGGACTGGTAGTAGTTCCACTGGTTGGACGCCTCGGTCTTCTTGATCGCGGCGTTGTTCTTGTACAGGCCGGCGTTCGCCTGCGTGGCGCCGCCCATGTACGCGAAGATCGCGCCCACCGTCGCCACGACGGCCGTGAACAGGGCGATCTGGTTGGTCATGCTGCCGCCGCCCACGCCGTGGTGCCCTTCGGCGGCGTGCTGCGCGGCGTGTTCGAGCTCGTGGTCGTGCGGGCCGTGCACGTGGAAATGTCCGCCTGACATGGAGTCCCTTTCGTATTCCTCTGCGGCGATTCTAGTCAGCGGCATGCGGCGCTTCTTCTTAATGTGCCGTTAAGCTGGGGCACCGAGCATCCGCCCCGACGCGTCTCCACAACGCGCGTCAGGAGGAGTTGGACATGGCAGGACTTTCCCCGGTGCCGGGGATCGCGCCCCAGGGCCTGCGGCTGCATGCCGCGGACGACCCGCGGCGCCCCGAGGTCGAGGATTTCATCCGCCGCGTGTACGCGGAGCGCTATGGCGCGACGCTCTCGCAGTTCGCCCCCATGCTCGTGAGCCTCGCGGATGCGCGCGGCGACGTCGTGGCGGCCGCCGGCTATCGCGCCGCGGGCACGGGCTCGTTGTTCCTGGAGCGCTACCTGGGCATGCCCGTGGAGCAGGCGCTCGCCGCCCGCGCCGGCGGGGAGCCCACGCGCGCGGACGTGGTGGAAATCGGCCACCTCGCCGGCGTGCAGGCGGGCGCGGGGCGCGAGCTGATCTTCCTGCTCGGTCCGCACCTCGCGCAGCAGCGCTTCCGCTGGGCGGTGGCGACGCTCACGCGCGAGCTGCTGCTGCTGTTCAGCCGCCTCGGCATCGTGCCGTTCGCGCTCGCCCCCGCCGATCCCGGCCGCCTGGGGCGCGAAGCCGCGCAGTGGGGCAGCTACTACCAGCACGAGCCCGTGGTGCTCGCGGGCGAGATCCAGCCGGCGCTGCGCCGGCTCGCGCGCAGGCAATTGCGCGGGGATGGAGCCCGCGCATGAACGCTGCCACCGTGCTCCAGGGTTCGAACTTCACCTGCACGCGCGAGGAACTCGACGCGCTCGTGGAAGTCTTCGCGCACACGCTGCGCGCGCGCCGCACGCGCGTGCTCGCCACGCTGATGGACAACGGGCCCGCCTGGGTCGTCGCGGACCTCGCGGCGATGCACGCCGGCGTGGCGCACGTGCCGCTGCCCGCCTTCTTCACGCCGGACCAGCTTCGCCACGCCCTGCAGGCGGCCGGCGTCGACACCGTGCTGGCCGCGCCCACGCTCGCCGCGCTCTGGCCGCAGGCCGCGCGCGAGGACCTGCAGCTCGCGGGCACCTCCTGCTCGCTGCTGTCGCTCCCCGCTGCGGCCGCAACGATGCCCGCCGGCACGTGCAAGATCACCTTCACGTCCGGGACGACTGCCGCGCCCAAAGGCGTGTGCCTGCGCGAAGAGGGCCTGCGTGCCGGGGCGCTGGGCGTCGCGCAGGCGCTGGCGCCGCTGGACATCCAGCGCCACCTGTGCGTGCTGCCGCTCGCCGTGCTGCTGGAGAACCTCGCCGGCGTGCTCGCGCCGCTGGCCGCCGGCGCCACGGTCATCGTGCCGCCGCTCGCGGACGTGGGGCTCACGGGCTCCTCCAGCTTCGACGTCGCCGTGTTCCATGGCGCGATCGAGCGCTGGCGGCCGCACAGCGTGATCCTGCTGCCCCAGATGCTGCGCGCCTGGACGGCGTGGTTGCAGGCCACCGGCCGCCGTGCGCCTGCGTCGCTGCGCATGGTGGCCGTGGGGGGCGCCGCCGTCGGCCGCAAGCTGCTCGCCGCGGCGCGCGACTGCGGCATCCCGGCTTACGAGGGCTACGGCCTCTCCGAAGGCGGTTCCGTGCAGACGCTCAACCTGCCCGGCGCGGACCGCCCCGGCTCCGCGGGCCGCCCGCTGCCGCACGCGCGCGTGCGCATCGCCGCCGACGGCGAGATCGAGATCGCCGGCACGCTCATGGCGGGCTACCTGGGCGACCCGCGCCTGGTGACGGAGTGGTGGCCCACCGGCGACCTGGGCAGCATCGACCCGCACGGCTTCCTGCACGTGGAAGGGCGCAGGAAGAACGTGCTGATCACCGGCTTCGGCCGCAACGTCTCGCCCGAGTGGGTGGAGGCCACCTTGCGCAGCGAAGGCCCCGTGGCGCAGGCCGTGGTGTTCGGCGAAGGGCAGCCGGCGCTCAGCGCCGTGCTGTGGCCCTTGCGCGCGGAAGTACCCGATGCCTCGCTCGCCGCCGCCGTGCAAGCGGCCAACGCGACCCTGCCGGACTACGCACGCATAGGCCACTGGGTCCGCGCTCGCGCGCCCTTCAGCGCCGAAGCGGGGCTCGCCACCGCCAACGGCCGGCCGCGCCGCGAAGCGATCGAGCTGCTCCACGCCGAAGCGCTCGCCGCCTCGCCCACCTTTTCATGAACGGGAACACGATGTCCTTCTTCCACCGCCTGGTCCGCGAGACCGAGGCCGCGCGCCAGGGGCTGCTCTCGGCGCCCATCATCCAGGGCTGCCTGCGCGGCGAGGTGTCCGTGCCCAGCTACGTGGCCTTCCTCACCGAGGCCTACCACCACGTCAGCCACACCGTGCCGCTGCTGCGGGCCTGCCGTGGCGCGCTGTCGCCGCGCCATGCGTGGCTGCGCGAGCCCCTCGACGAGTACATCCAGGAGGAGCAGGGCCACGACGCGTGGATCCTCGAAGACCTGCGCGCCTGCGGCGCCGACGCCGGCGCCGTGCGCGACGGCCCGCCCGGCATCGCCACCGAAGTGATGGTGGCCTACGCCTACGACACGATCGCGCGCCGCAACCCGCTGGGCTTCTTCGGCATGGTGCACGTGCTCGAAGGCACGAGCGTCAGCCTCGCGCTGCTCGCCGCCGACCGCATCCAGCAGGTGCTCGGCCTGCCCGACGCGGCCTTCAGCTACCTGCGCTCGCACGGGACGCTGGACCGCGAGCACACGGCGCACTTCGAGCTGCTCATGGACCGCATCGAGGATCCCGTCGACCAGCAGGCGATCATCCACGCCGCCCGCGTGTTCTACCGGCTCTACGGCGACGTGTTCCGCAGCCTGCCGCTGCCGCAGGTGCAGGTGCAGGAGCTCGCGGCATGAGGGCGAAGGACGCACGCGTCCTGCTGACGGGCGCCACCGGCGGCATCGGCAAGGCAGCGGCCCGCGCCTTGCGGGCGGCAGGCGCCCGCGTGATGCTTTCGGCGCGCTCGCCCGAGGCGCTGGTGGACCAGGCGAACGCGCTGCGCTCGGGCGGCGACATCCCGACGTGGGCCGCGGCGGACCTCTGCAACCCGCAGCAGGTGCAGCAGCTCGCGGCGGAAGCGGCCAGCTGGCGCTGCAACGTGGTCGTGCACGCCGCGGGCGTGCCCGCCTTCGGGCCGCTCGCGGGCGAGACGCCCGAGCACATCGCGTCCGTGGTGCAGGCGAACCTCGTCGCACCGATGCTGCTCACCCGCGCGCTGCTGCCGCACCTGCAGCGCCTGCCGGCCGCGCAGGTGATCTACGTCGGCTCGGTGCTGGGCGCGCTGGCGCTGCCCGGCTTCAGCGTCTACAGCGCCACCAAGTTCGGGCTGCGCGGCTTCGCCGAAGGGCTGCGCCGCGAACTCGCGCACACGGGCGTGCTGGTGCAGTACCTCGGCCCGCGCAGCACGCGCACCGCGTTCAACAACGCCGACGTCGAGGCCTACAACCGAGCGACCGGCACGGCGATGGACGACGTCGACATCGTCGGTGCGGCGCTCGTTCGCCTGCTCGAGGAGGAGCAGGCCGAACGCTTCCTCGGCTTCCCCGAACGCCTGGGCGTGCGCTTGAACGGCATCGCGCCCGCCGCCATGGACGGCAGCTTCCGCCGCCACGGCAAGAGCCTCGCCGACCTCCCGTCCCTGCAGGAAAGGACCGAACCATGAATCGCTTCACACTCTCGCGCCGCGTGCTGCTCGCCGCTGCGGCCGCGTGCGCCCTCCCGCTCGCCCATGCCGGCGCCGTCGAAGACGCCGTCACCCAGCTGCAGCACGAGTGGGAGGTGATCCGCTACCAGGCGCCCGCCGCCGAACGCGAGAAACGCTTCGAGACCCTTGCCACCAAGGCGCACCAGGTGAGCGGCGACTACGCAGGTCGCGCCGAGCCGCTGGTATGGGAGGGCATCATCGTGAGCTCGCTCGCGGGAGAGAAGGGCGGCCTCGGCGCGCTGTCACTCGTGAAGCAGGCGAAGGCACTGTACGAGCAGGCGATCCAGATCGACGGCAACGCACTGGAAGGCTCGGCGTACAACAGCCTGGGCGTCCTGTACTACAAGGTGCCGGGCTGGCCCGTGGGCTTCGGCGACAAGGCCAAGGCCCGCGAGCTGCTGCAGAAGGCGCTGGCGATCAACCCGCGGGGGATCGACCCGAACTTCTTCTACGGCGAGTACCTCGTGGAGAGCAGGAAACCCGAGGAGGCCGTGGCTTACCTGGAGAAGGCCATGCAGGCGCCGCCGCGGCCGGGCCGCCAGCTCGCGGACCAGGGCCGGCGCGAGGAAGCGCGCGCGCTGCTCGAGAAGGCCAGCGCCTCGGTCAACGCTCGTAAGTGACGAAGCTGTAGGCGAGGCCGCCCGCGCTCACGTGGCGCTCGCGCGCGGTCTCGCGCCAGCCGGGTCCGAGCTCCGGCGCGTGCACGTCGCCGGCGAAGTCGGCGTCGATCTCGGTCACCACCGCGATGTCCGCGCGCGGAATCGACAGGCGGAAGATCTCCGCGCCCCCGGTGACCCACACCGTCGCCGCATCGGCCACGAGCGCGAGCGCTTCGTCGAGCGAGCCCGCGCGTTCCGCGCCCGGCGCATGCCATTGCGCGTCGCGCGTGACGACGACGTTGCGCCGCCCCGGCAGCGGGCGGAAGCGCGGCGGCAGCGACTCCCAGGTCCTGCGGCCCATGATGACGGGCGCACCCAGCGTCGTGCGCTTGAAGTGCGCCAGGTCCTCTGGCAGGTGCCAGGGCAGCACGCCGTCCTTGCCGATGACGCCGTTGCGCGCGCGCGCGTAGATCAGGCCCAGTTTCATGCCGCGATTGTCGCAGCCTCACAGCACCGTGATCTTCTCCTGCGCGATGATGCGGCTGTACACCGCCTGGTCGGCCTGGATCTGCTTCGCCAGCTGGTCCGCGCCTTGCGCGACCAGGAGTGCTGGGGTTCGCTTCGCGAAACCCAGCCTACGTTGCGCCGCGGGGCCCGTAGGCTGGGTTGCGCCGCAGGCGCACCCCGGCATGCGTGGCTACGTCGCCTTGCGCATCCCGCAGGTATTGATGCCCAGCACGCGGTACAGCGGGCAGTAGCCGAGCAGCCCCGTCGCGAGCGGCACGATGCCGACCAGCCCCCACAGGCCGATCACCTGGAAGGCGACGAGCAGCAGCAGGACGACGCCGACGAGAACGCGCACGGCGCGGTCGACGGTGCCGACATTGGCCTGGAAAATGGGACGGGCCATGGAGTTTCTCCTGGGGTGGGACTCACCGGCAGGATAGGCCCCGGCCTCGCCGTCGCCTTGCGCTGCGTCAACTGGGCGCGAGGCGCGGCCTCAGACCGCGACCGGCGCCTTGATCGCCGCGTGGCACTGGTAGTCCAGCACCTCGAAGTCCTCGAACGCGTAGTCGAAGATGGACTCGGGCTTGCGCTTGATGTTCAGCGTGGGATACGGGAAGGGTTCGCGCGACAGCTGCAGCTCCACCTGCTCGTGGTGGTTGCTGTAGATGTGGCAGTCGCCGCCCGTCCACACGAAGTCGCCGACGCCCAGGTCGCACTGCTGCGCGATCATGTGCGTGAGGAGGGCGTAGCTGGCGATGTTGAAGGGAACGCCGAGGAAGATGTCCGCGCTGCGCTGGTACAGCTGGCAGGACAGCTTGCCGGGAGCCTGCCCCGGGCCCTGACCCGGGGCCACGTAGAACTGGAAGAACGCGTGGCAGGGCGCCAGCGCCATCTTCGGGATGTCCGCGACGTTCCAGGCGCTCACGATGATGCGGCGCGAATCGGGGTTCGTCCTGATCGCCCTGATCGCTTCCGCGATCTGGTCGATGTGGCCGCCGTCCGGCGTCGGCCAGCTGCGCCACTGCACGCCGTAGATCGGCCCGAGGTCGCCGCCTTCGCGCGCCCACTCGTCCCAGATCGTCACGCCGCGCTCGCGCAGCTTGTTGTTGTCGCTGGAGCCTTCCAGGAACCACAGCAGCTCGTGGATGATGGACTTCAGGTGCACCTTCTTCGTCGTGACGAGGGGAAAGCCCTCGTTGAGGTCGAAGCGCATCTGGTAGCCGAAGACGCTGCGCGTGCCGGTGCCGGTGCGGTCGGTCTTGGGCGTGCCATGCGTGTAGACATGGCGCATGAAGTCTTCGTACTGCGATCGGACGGGGCGGGGCGACGTCATGGGGCCATTATCGCGCGCGGGCAAATCTCACGACCGTGGCGGATTTCCTGCTTCCGGGCGATGGGCAGGCGCGAGCGCCGCTGCCAGAATCCGCCGCTTTCCAGCAATGAGAAACATTCCATGAGCCGCTTCCTCGTCGTCATCGTCCTTGCCCTGGGCCTCGCCGCGCCCGCCGTCGCGGAGGACTTCACCCGCTATGCGCTCAGCGTGGCCACGATCCAGAAGGTGCAGTCCGCCAGCAAGGAGATCGAGAAGAAGGTCGGCAAGAAGTACGAGGACAACAAGGCGGACGAGAACATGGACGCCGCCAGGTTCGCGAAGTTCGTGGACTCGGTGCCCGAGGCGAAGCCGATCCTGGCGAAGCACGGCCTGAGCAGCAAGGAGTTCGCGCACGCGAGTTTCGCGATGATGGAAGCCGGCCTGTTCGTGATGCTCACGATGGACCCGAAGGCCGACCAGAAGGAAGCTGCGAAGCTGATGGCGACGTATCCGGCGGAGACGCGCGCCAACATCGAGCTGCTGCGGAGGAACCCGCAGTTGCTGAAGTAAGTGCCGCGGCGACCGGCTTGCTGCGGCAGGAGCGAGGCAGAGGTAGCTGGGGTTCGCGTTCGCGAAACCCAGCCTACGTGCCCGCGCCGCACCTCGTAGGCTGGGTTGCGCGAGAGCGCACCCCAGCGACCCGCGTCAGCGCGGGACCACCCGCGCCGCACCTCGTAGGGTGGGTTGCGCGAGAGCGCACCCCAGCGACCCGCGTCAGCGCGGGACCACCCGCGCCGCACCTCGTAGGGTGGGTTGCGCGAGAGCGCACCCCAGCGACCCGCGTCAGCGCGGCACCACCCGGCCCGGGTTCAGGATGTCCTTCGGGTCCAGCGCCTTCTTCAGCGCCTGCATCATCCCGATCGCCACCTTCGACTTGTACTCCGGCAGCTTGCCGACCTTCAGCCCGCCGATGCCGTGCTCCGCGGAGATGGAGCCGTCGAAGCGCTTCACCTGGTCGTAGACCAGCGTGTTCACGCGCTCCTCGTGCTCGCGCAGGAAGGCCTTCATGTCCCCGCCCTCCGGCGCCTGCACGTTGTAGTGCAGGTTGCCGTCGCCGAGGTGGCCGAAATTCACCAGCCGCACGCCGGGGATCTCCTTCTGCAGCAGCGCATCGGTCTCGGCGCAGTACGTCGGGATGCGCGACACGGGCAGCGAGATGTCGTGCTTGATGTTCAGGCCTTCCTCGGCCTGGGCGAGGGGGATGGACTCGCGGATGTGCCACAGGCCGTGCGCCTGCGCGATGTTCTCGGCGACCACGGCGTCGGCCACGCAGCCGTCTTCCAGCGCGGTCTCCAGCAGGCGCTCGAAGGCGCCGCGCGCATGCTCCTCCGACTCCGTGTCGGAGTTCTCCAGCAGCACGCAGTAGGGGAACTCGCGGAACAGCGGCACGCGCAGCTGCGGGTAGTGCTTGTCCACCAGCGCCAGCGCAAACTGTCCCATCACCTCGAAACCGGTGAGCCCGGCGCCCAGGTGCTTCTGCGCGAGTCCGAGCAGCTTCACCGCCGCTTCCAGCGACGGCACGGCGGCCCAGGCGGTCAGCGTCGCGGCGGGCAGCGGGTACAGCTTCATCGTGGCGCCGGTGATCACGCCCAGCGTGCCTTCGCTGCCGATGAAGAGGTCGCGCAGGTCGTAGCCGGTGTTGTCCTTGCGCAGGCCCGACAGGCCGCTCCAGACCTCGCCTTGCGCCGTCACGACTTCCAGGCCCAGGCACAGCTCGCGCGTGTTCCCGTAGCGCAGCACCTGCGTGCCCCCGGCGTTCGTCGCCAGGTTGCCGCCAATCGTGCAACTGCCTTCGGCCGCGAGGCTGAGCGGAAAGAGCAGCCCGGCCTGCTCCGCCGCCTGCTGCAGGTTCTGCAGCACGCAGCCGGCGTCGACGGTCATCGTGAGGTTGGCGGGATCGATGCCGCGCACCTTGTTCAGGCGCGTGAGGCTCAGGACGATCTCGCGCCCGGATTCGTCCGGCACGCCGCCGACGACGAGGCCGGTGTTGCCGCCTTGCGGCACGAGGGGCGTGCCGCTCTCGGCGCACGCGCGCACGACGGCGGCCACTTCCTCCGTCGACCCGGGCCGCACGACGGCCAGGGCCTTGCCGCGCGTGCGCTTGCGCCAGTCCTGTTCCCAGGCGCTCAGGTCGCCGTCGGTGAGCACGTTCGCGGCGCCGACGGCGGCGCGCAGGCGGTTCAGGAATTCTTCGTTCATTTCAAGCTCCGCAGGCGCAGGCGCACGTGCAGGGCGCAAGCGGCGAAAAGGATCAGGGACAGGGCGATTTCCGCCGTGGCGGGCCAGCCTTCATTGAAGCGCACCACGCCTTCCATGAAGTAGGGCCACACCAGCAGGCTCACCCAGCGGTAGGTGTACATGCGCCGCTTCAGCAGGCCGGTGACGGGCACGCACAAGGGCAGCACCTTCACCACCCAGAGGCTGGGCCGCGCGGGGAGCCACAGCTCCCAGGCCAGCGACAGCACGATCAGCCCCAGCACGCTGGCCACGGCGACCCAGCGGGTGGCCTCGACGGCCGGGGGAACTGCGACTTCAGTGCTCTGCATGGGGAATGGCATGATACCGGCCGATGAAGGTGCAACAGCTGCTGGCCGACCTCGCGCGCTTCCCGTGGCTGCCGACGCTGCAGACGCTGCGCGAGCGTTTCCGCGAGGATCGCCTCGGCCTCTCCGCGAGCAGCCTGACCTTCACCACCACCATCGCGCTGGTGCCCTTCTTCACCGTGGCGCTGGCGGTGTTCACCGCCTTCCCCATGTTCGGGAAGATGCAGGCCAACCTGCAGTCCTGGCTGGTGCAGAGCCTGGTGCCCGATGCGATCTCGCGCCAGGTGCTGGGTTACCTGACGCAGTTCGCGGGGAAGGCGAGCCGCCTGGGCGGGCTGGGCTTCGCGGCGCTGGTGGTGAGCGCCATCGCGCTCGTGCTCACGATCGACCGCACCCTGAACAACATCTGGCGCGTGCGCCGGCCGCGGCCCTTCGGCCAGCGCGTGCTGATCTACTGGGCTGTGATCACGCTCGGGCCGGTGCTGCTGGCCGCGAGCCTGGGCCTGACCTCCTACCTGGCTTCGGCGAGCCGCGGCGTGGTGCGGGAGCTGCCGAACCTGGTCACCTTCGTGCTCACGGCGATCGAGTTCATCGCGCTGGCGGCCGCCTACACGGCCTTGTACCGCTACGTGCCGAACACGCCCGTCAAGCGCGCGCACGCCATGGCGGGTGGCGTGTTCGCCGCCGTGGGCATCGAGCTCGCCAAGCGCGTGCTCGCCTGGTACATCGGCACGGTGCCGACCTATTCGATGGTGTACGGCGCCTTCGCGACGGTGCCCATCCTGCTGGTCTGGATCTACATCGCCTGGCTGGTCGTGCTGTTCGGTGCCGTGATCGCTGCCTACCTCCCCAGCCTGCTCGCCGGCCCGCGCCGCAGGCCCGGCACGCACGGCTGGCAGTTCCAGCTCGCGCTGGAAGTGATGCAGCACCTGCAGAAGGCGAGGGCCACGGCGCGCCGGGGCCTGACCGCCGCCGAGCTCGGTGCCGTGATGGAGGTGGACCTGCTGCAGCTCGAGCCCGTGCTGCAGACGCTGGTGCAACTGGACTGGGTGGGCCGCCTCAACGAGGTGGACGACGCCATCGCCACGCGCTACGTGATGCTCGCTGACGCGCAGTCCACGGCGCTGGAGCCGCTGATGCGCCACCTGCTGCTGCCGGCGAGCGAGGCGACGTCCAAGCTGTGGCAGACGGGACGCTTGTCTTCGCTGTATCTGGCGGACGTCCTGTAGGGTGGCCGGCGGACGCCGGGCAGGTGAGCGAAGCGAACCCCACCGATGGGCGCAAAAGCGGGTCAGGACCCGGGCGCGGCCTTCCGCTTCATGATCAGGATCGTCCCGAACTGCTCCACGGGCTCGTAGGCCCACAGCAGGTAGTTGTCCAGCATGCGGACGCCGGAGCTCCTGGCGCTGTCGTTCGGCTCCACCACCCCGTCGAAGGTGGACTCCACCCACACCAGTTTCGGCGACTGCTTCTGCAGTTCCTTGATCATCGAGGCCTGGATGAAGGCGCGGTTCTGCAGGCCCGGGTCGAAGTGGTGCCACTTGGTCGCCGGCAGGCGGCCAGTGAGGAAATAGGCCGACACGTCGTTGATGAAGATGCGGTCGTGCCCCGTCACCCCGACGAAGAGGCGCTCGCCGGGCTGCAGGTGTTCCGCGACGTAGCGCACCGCGGCACGACGCTCCGGCTCGAGGTGCTGCATGTCCGCGGCCAGCGCGCCCAGGCCCGCACGCGCCACTTCCCGGCCCATCACGTCGTTGGCGGATTCGTGGTTCAGCAGGGACACGGCGGCCACGACGACGTTGACGGTGCACAGCGCGGCCACCGCGATGCGGGGCACGCGTGCCCGCACCAGGTGCCACGTGACGGCCAGCAGCGCCACGGAGGGCAGCAGCGACAGCTGCATGTGGTCCAGGCTGACGCGCACGACGCCCTTCAGGTAGAAGATGGCCGTGAGCGGGATGAGCAGGAAGGCCAGCAGGCGCGCAGGCGTGTCCTCCTCCGCGACGCCGTTGCGCCCCTGCGCCCAGAGCGCCCACGCACCGGCCGCGCACGCGGCGAGCGGAAGGTAGATCCCCAGGAGCGCGAGCGAAGCGCCCTGGAACCAGATGCCCGGCGACGGGAAGGGCAGCCCGCGCGTCCGCGCGTAGTTGTCCGCCGGGAAGAACACGACGTCGTGCAGGAAATCGGGCAACGCGCCGGTCACCGCGTACACCAGCAGGAGGGCAGCGACGATGCCGCCGGCGGGAAGGACCAGGGCCTTGAGCTCCGCGACGGGCACCGTGCGGGATCCCGGTTGCCAGCGGGCGGCCACCGTGCCCGCGACGAGCGCGCACAGCGCGAAGAAGCCGATGTCGTAGCGGAACAGCGCGGCGGCCGCGACGCACACGCCGGCCCCTGCCGCCGCCTTCGTCGATCCCGACTCCAGGGCCCGCGCCATCAGGAGCGTGGCGGCCAGCGAGAAGAGCAGGGCCGGGTAAGGAGGATACGAGGGCGAACCCACGCTCCACAGCCACGCGGCGCTCACCGCCACCGCCGTCCACGCGGCCACCGGGCGCACGCGTGGAGCGAGCAGCTGGTACACCAGCACCACGATGCCGGCGCGCACCACGATGTCCCACCAGCGCTCCACCAGCACGCTCTGGCCGAAGACCTGGAACAGCGCCGCCAGCGCATAGAACTGGCCCGGCCCGTAGTTGGCGTAGAAGTCGCGGTGGAGGAGGTCGCCCGCGAGCACGCGCATGGCGCCGGTCAGCACGATGCCTTCGTCGTACAGGACGATCGTGCGGTTCATCCACAGGAAGCCGCCGATACAGCAGGCGAGGAACAGCAGCGCGAGGCGGAGCGAATGTTTCATGGGCGGCCGCGAAACCCGGGAGCGGGCGGTCCGGCCAGTGTACTGATCAGCAGGAAAATGGCGCCTGCAGGAAGCCGCGAAAACGCGCGCGGCCCCCGCGGGTAGGGGCCTCGGTCAATGCGTAGTTGGGAAACCGCGACAGGAACCGTCCGATGGCGATGCGGCCCTCCAGCCGCGCCAGGCTCAGGCCCGCGCACTGGTGGATGCCGAACCCGAAGGCGAGATGGCGGTTGTCCTGCCGTCCCAGGTCCAGCACGTCGGGGCGCGCGAACTGCGCCGGGTCGCGGTTCGCCGCGCCTATGCACAGGGTGACGAGCGCGCCTTCGGGCAGCGCGACGCCGCCCACCTCGCACGCGTGCAGCGCGCGACGGTTCCCCAGCTGGTTCGAAGACTCGAAGCGCAGGAACTCGTCGACCGCGAGCGTCATGGCCGCTTCGTCGCCGGTGGCGGCGAGCAGCTTCGCCTTCTCCTGCGGCCATTCCGCCAGCGCGCAGAGCGCGTTGCCGATCAGGTTGGTCGTGGTCTCGTGGCCGGCGTTGAGGATGAAGATGCAGTTCTGCAGCAGCTCGGTCTCCGAGAGCTGCTCGCCCGCCGCCTCGCCCTGGATCAGGCGCGTGAGCACGTCGTGCTCCGGGTCGCCGGGGTGCCGTCGCCGGTCGGCGACCAGGATGCGCAGGTAATCGACGAACTCGCGCACGCTGCGGTTGCCCAGTTCCTCCTGCTGCGGCGTGAGCCTGGGCTCCAGCGCGCCCAGGATCGCGAGCGACCAGCCGCGCAGCGGGCCGCGGTCGCCGTGCGGCACGCCGAGGAGGTTGCCGATGATCTCCACCGGGATGGCGGAAGCGAAGTCCTCGATGAGGTCACCTCCGCCTTTGTCCGCCATGGCGTCGAGCAGGCGGTCCACCAGCGCCACGAGCCCGGGCTCCATCTCCGCGATGGCACGCCGCGTCAGCGCACCCATGATCAGCTTGCGCACGCGCGTGTGCAGCGGCGGGTCGTTGAAGACGAGGCTGGTGGTGTGGTGCTCCAGCAGCGGGGCTCCCGGACCGTACTTGGGCGTGAACTCCACCTTCTTGTCGGAGCTGAAGCAGTGCGCGTCGCGGTACACCGCCACGAGGTCCGCATGGCGCGTGAGGAACCAGGAGCCGTCCGGCATGCGGCGCACGGGCTCCTGCTCGCGCAGGGCGGCGTACACCGGATAGGGATTGGCGTAGAAGTCCGCCGGCAGCGCGCGCAGGTCGAACGAGGCCGCGATCTCGCGGGCGCGCTCGGGCGACATGGGTGGCGTGACCTGCACGGGCTAGCCCTGGAGGAAGTCCCGCAGCGCGAACAGCGTGGCGTCCGGTGCCTCGGTCATCATCTGGTGGCCGCCGTCGACGACCACCGTCTTCGCGTCGCGCGCCTTCGCCTGCAGGGAGGCGGCCGCCTTGGGCGGCGTCATCGCGTCGTTGCGTCCCAGCAGGAACAGCACGGGGCACTGCACTTTCGCCATGGCCGCTTCACCGCCCGCATAGCCGTCGCAGGCCGCGAAGCCGCGGTGGAAGACGTTCACCTTGGTGTTGCTCGCCAGCACCCGCTTCATCAGCGCGCGGGAGCCGCCGTAGAGCCATGTCCCGGGGCCGAGCGCCGACGGCGGCGGTGCCATGAGCGAATGCGAGAAGACGTTGACCATGTCGATCGCCTTCATGGGCTGGTGTTGCGAGTTCTCCAGCAACGCCGGCGAGACCTTCATCGGGAAGGCGACGCCCACGAGCGCCAGGTGCGTGATGCGTTCCGGCGCGCGGGCGGCCGCCTCCAGCACCGTGAGCGCGCCGAAGCTGTGGCCCACGAGCACGGCCTTCTCCACCTTGGCGGCATCGAGCAGGTCCAGCACGAAGTCCGCCGCTTCCTCCACGCTGCGCGGCGGCTCGCCCTCGCTCTTGCAGTGGCCGGGCAGGTCGGGCGCCAGCACGTTCCAGCCATGATGGGCGAAGTAGCGCGTCTGCAGGATCCACACGCTGTGGTCGTTGAGCACGCCGTGGACGAAGACGACGGTGGGTTTGCCGGCATCGAAGGGCTTGCCGCCGGTGTAGCAGAAGGTCTTCGCGCCGTTGACGGTGAGTTCCATGTCAGGCCTTCTCCGCGGCCCGCAGGGCCCGCTTGAGGTCGTCGATGAGGTCGTCCGGGTCCTCCAGCCCGATCGAAAGGCGGATGGTGCCCGGCCCGATGCCCGCATTCCGCAGCGCCTCGTCCGTCATCCGGAAATGCGTGGTGCTCGCCGGATGGATCACCAGCGAGCGGCAGTCGCCCACGTTGGCCAGGTGGCTGAACAGCTTCAGGGTCTCGATGAAGCGCTTGCCCTGTTCCCGGCTGCCCTTCATGTCGAAGCTGAACACCGAGCCCGCGCCCCTGGGCAGCAGCTTCTGCGCGAGCGCATGGCTGGGGTGCGACTCCAGCATCGGGTGGCCCACGCGCTCCACGAAGGCGTGCGAGGCGAGGAACTCCACCACCTTGCGCGTGTTGGACATGTGCCGCTCCATGCGCAGCGGCAGCGTCTCGATGCCCTGCAGGATGAGCCAGGCGGTGTGCGGGCTCATGCTGGCGCCGAAGTCGCGCAGCCCCTCGCGGCGCGCGCGCAGCAGGAAGGCGCCCACGGTGGACTCGTCGGAAAACACCATGTTGTGGAAGCCTTCGTACGGCGCGGTGAGTTCGGCGAAGCGGCCGGAGCGCTCCCAGTCGAAGCTGCCGCCGTCCACCACCACGCCGCCGATCACGGTGCCGTGGCCCGAGAGGAACTTGGTCGCCGAGTGGTAGACCAGGTCCGCGCCCAGGTCGAAGGGCTTCATCAGGTAAGGGGTGGTGAAAGTGGAATCCACCAGCAAGGGCAGGCCGTTCTCGTGCGCGAGGGCGGAGACGGTGGGGATGTCCAGCACGTCGAGCCCGGGGTTGCCGACCGTCTCGCCGAAGAGGAGCTTCGTGTCCGGGCGGATCGCCGCGCGCCAGCCGTCGATGTCGCCGGGCTTGACGAAGGTGGTCTCTATGCCGAAGCGGCGCAGCGTGTAGTGCAGCAGGTTCTGCGAGCCGCCGTACAGCGCCGTGCTCGCCACGATGTGCGAGCCGGCGCCCATGAGCGTGGCGATCGCGAGGTGCAGCGCCGCCTGGCCGCTCGCCGTGGCGATGGCGCCGATGCCGCCTTCCAGCGCCGCGACGCGCTGCTCCAGCACGGCATTGGTGGGGTTGCTGATGCGCGAATAGACGTGCCCCGAGCGCTCCAGGTTGAACAGCGCCGCGGCATGGTCGCTGGACTCGAAGACGAAGGAGGTGCTGAGGTGGATGGGCACCGCGCGGGCGCCGGTGGCGGGGTCGGGCGCGGCGCCGGCATGCAGGGCCAGGGTGTCGAATCCGGGGTCGGCGTAGCCGGGCATAGGGTGCTTCCCTCCTGTGGTGCAGGCCGGGATTGTGGGCTATATTCCCCTGGACCCGTCCGGGGGAAAATCCGGCCGGACCAAGGAGCCAGCCATGAAAGTCAGCGACATCCTTCGCGTGAAGGGCAACACCCTGTACACCGTCGCGCCCGGGGAGCCGCTCGCGCAGGCGATCTCCACCATGGCGGAAAAGGACATCGGTTCGCTCGTCGTGATGGAACACGGCGACCTGGTGGGCATGCTCACCTTCCGCGAGGTGATCCAGTGCATCGTCGCCAACAAGCACGTGGTGGGCGACACCATCGTGCGCACGGCGATGGACGACCACCCGCTCACCTGCACCATGGAGACGGAACTCGACGAGGTCCGCCGCATGATGCTGGAGCGCCATGCGCGCTACATGCCCGTGATGGACAAGCGCATGCTGATGGGCGTCATCAGCTTCTACGACGTCGCCAAGGCGGTGGTGGACAGCCAGAACTTCGAGAACCGGATGCTGAAGGCTTACATCCGGGACTGGCCGGCGTCGGAAGATTCGCAGCCGACGGCGTCGCTGTAAGCCGGCGCGTGCCCCTCCCCCCCGCCCTCTCCCCAGAGGGGAGAGGGAGCAATACGGGATAATCCCGCTCCTATGAGCGGCAACACCTTCGGCACCCTGTTCGCGGTCACCAACTTCGGCGAGTCGCATGGGCCGGCCATCGGGTGCGTGATCGACGGGTGCCCGCCGGGGATGGAGCTGTCCGAAGCCGACATCCAGCCGGACCTCGACCGCCGCCGCCCCGGCACCAGCCGGCACGTGACGCAGCGGCAGGAAGAGGACAAGGTGGAGATCCTCTCCGGCGTCTACGAAGGCCGCACCACCGGCACGCCGATCTGCCTCCTGATCCGCAACACGGACCAGCGCAGCAAGGACTACTCCGAGATCGCGCAGAAGTTCCGGCCGGGCCACGCCGACTACACCTACTTCGAGAAGTACGGCCTGCGCGACCCGCGCGGCGGCGGCCGCTCCTCGGCCCGCCTGACGGCGCCCATGGTGGCGGCCGGCGCCGTCGCCAAGAGGTGGCTGCAGCAGAAGCACGGCACCACCTTCCGCGGCTGCATGCAGCAGGTCGGCGAGATCGTGATCCCGTTCGAGAGCTGGGAGCACGTTCCGGACAACCCCTTCTTCGCGCCGGTCGCCGACGTCTCGGAACTCGAGGCCTACATGGACCGCCTGCGCAAGTCGGGCGACTCCTGCGGCGCCCGCATCCGCGTCACCGCCAGCGGCATGCCGGTGGGCCTGGGCCAGCCGCTCTTCGACAAGCTCGATGCCGAGATCGCCTACGCGATGATGGGCATCAACGCGGTGAAGGGCGTGGAGATCGGCGCCGGCTTCGGCAGCGTGGTGCAGCGGGGCTCCGTGCACGGGGACTCGCTCACGCCGAACGGCTTCGCGACGAACAACGCGGGTGGCGTGCTCGGCGGCATCAGCACCGGGCAGGACCTGGAAGTCTCCATCGCCATCAAGCCCACCAGCTCCATCCTCACGCCGCGCGACAGCATCGACGTCGCCGGCAACGCGACCCAGGTGATCACCAAGGGCCGCCACGACCCGTGCGTCGGCATCCGCGCGACGCCCATCGCCGAAGCCATGCTCGCGCTGGTGGTCATGGACCTGGCGCTGCGCCACCGCGCGCAGTGCGCCGACGTCGCCGTGCCGCTGTCGCCCATCCCCGCTTCCGTGCGCTGAATGGCCGGGCCCGCGCCCGCGGCGGGGCTGCGCCAGCTCGTGCCCTTCGCGGCACTGTCGGCGACCTACTTCGCCCACATCGGCTTCTTCAACCCCTACCTGCCCCTGTGGCTCAAGTCGCTGGGGCTGCCGATCACGGTCATCAGCCTGCTGGCCTCGGTGCAGTCGTTCACGCGCGTGTTCGCGCCCTACGCCTGGGGCGCGCTGAGCGACCACACGGGCGAGCGCGTGAAGCTGCTGCGCTTCAGCGCCTTCGTGGCGCTGTGCGCATCGGCGGGGCTCTGGATCTCGGGCGGTGCGTGGTGGATCGCGCTGGTGCTGCTGCTGCTCTTCACGCACACCAGCTCGATGATGTCGCTCACGGAGGCGGCGATGGCGCATCTCGTCGCGGGCGACTGGGGCCGCTACGGGCGCGTGCGCCTGTGGGGCTCGGCCGGCTTCATGGTCACCGTGTTCGCGGCGGGCGCCTGGTTCGAGCGCTACGGCATGGGCAGCTTTCCGGCGTGGACCGCCGCCTCGCTCGCCGGCGTGCTCGCGTGCACCTGGTGGCTGCCCAACGTGAAGGAGGCCGCGCACCACGAACACCGGCAGCGCGAACCGATCGCGCCCGTGCTGCGCCAGCCGGTGGTGCGCTGGTTCTTCGCCTCGCTGTTCTTCCACGTGATGGCGCACTTCGCCGTCTACGGCTTCCTGTCGCTCTACCTCGATGCGCTCGGCTACAGCAAGGCCACCATCGGCGCGCTCTGGGCGGTCTCCGTGATCGTGGAGATCGCCTGGTTCTACGGGCAAGGCCGGCTGATCGGCCGCCTGCCCATGGAAGCCTGGCTGGTCGTGTGCGCGGTGGCGACCGTCCTGCGCATGGGGATCACGGCGGGGCTGGGCGGCTGGCTGGTCGCGCTGTTCCTTGCGCAGGTGCTGCACGCGCTGACCTTCGCGACGCACCACACGGCCTGCATCGCGATGGTGAGCCGCCATTTCCCCGGCCGGCTGCGCGGCCGCGGCCAGGCGCTCTTCACGGTGACGGGCTACGGCTTCGGCGGCGTGCTGGGCGTGCTGTCCGGCGGCGCGATCGCGGCGCGCTGGGGCTTCGCGGCCATCTTCGCGGCCGCGGCCGGCCTCGGCGTGCTGGCCCTGCTGTGCGCGAGGCGCGTCCGCAAGCTGGAAGCGGCAGCCGCCCCCGTCTGACGCCGGGTCGGGAGGGGCCTGCCAGCAGGATTCTCGCGAACCGACCACAATCGCGCCCATGGTCAAGGCAGGACGCTGGCTGCGCTACGCCTGGGCGGCACCGTACACGGTGCTGGGCTTGCTGCTGGGCGGCATTGCCGTGATGTTCGGCGCGCGCTGGCGGCCGTACCACGGCGTGGTCGAGATCTTCGGCGGCCGGATCGGGCGCGCGATCTCCCGGCTGCCGGCCTCCCTCGGCTTCTCCGCGATGACGCTCGGCCACGTCATCCTCGCCGTCGACCGCTCGGCGCTGACGCAGCTGCGCCTGCACGAACACGTGCACGTGGCGCAGTACGAGCGCTGGGGCCCGCTGTTCCTCCCCGCGTACCTGCTCTCCAGCCTGCTGCAGCTCCTGCGTGGCCGAAACCCCTACCGCGAGAACCACTTCGAGCGGCAGGCCTATGCGGTGGTGGCGGAGCGGCGCCGCCTGCTGCGCGACAGCATCCGCGGCTGAGACTCCCCTGCTGCACGGCGCGGGCGTTTCGCGTCATCATGGGGACCTGGTCAAGGAGACACGCCATGAACAACACCCAGACCGCCGACGGCACACGCCTCATCGACCTCACCAACCAGACCGACACGCAGTTCTGGTGCCGCGTGTTCGACGTGGGCATGGACGAACTGCGCAGGGCCGTGCACCACGCCGGCCACAAGGTGGAGGACGTCGAGCGCTACCTGCGCGAGAAGCAGGGCAAGGCGCAGTGACCGTGCCGGCGTAGGCCGGTTCCGACAGCGGCGTCCGGCTGCGTCCGCGGCGGCGCTCGCGCCACCCGCCGCACCATGGAGGTTTGCCACAGGAGGCCTCCATGGACGACAACAAGCCGAGCGCGCGGGACAACGCGCGCAGCCAGAGCAACGAAGCCACCGCCGAGAAGCAGCGGGAAATCCAGCGCGAGCAGGATCGCAAGGAGCCCGCCGAGGGCTCCGGCGGCCAGGACAAGGGCCCGCCGAAGACCAGCAAGCGCAACTATCCGAGCGAGATCCCCGCGCAGCACCTGCAGAAGCCGGGGCAGGAAGCGGACATGGAGCTCAAGCCGCAGTTCATGGCGCCCGACTACAAGGGCAGCGGCAAGCTCGACGGCATGAAGGCGCTCATCACGGGCGGCGACTCGGGCATCGGGCGCGCGGTCGCCGTGCTGTACGCGCGCGAAGGCGCGGATGTCGCGATCGTCTATCTCTCCTCGCACGAGGACGCGGAGGAGACGAAGCGCTGCATCGAGAAGGAAGGCCGCAAGTGCATCCTGATGGCGGGCGACGTCAAGGACTCGGCCTTCTGCAAGGAAGCGGTGGAGAAGACCGTCAAGGCGTTCGGCAAGCTCGACATCCTCGTGAACAACGCCGCCTTCCAGGAGCATGCGCATTCGCTCGAGGACATCACGGACGAGCGCATGGAAGAGACCTTCATGACCAACATCGGCGGCTACATGCGCATGGCGCGCGCCGCGCTGCCGCACCTGAAGGAAGGCTCGTCCATCATCAACACGGGTTCGGTGACGGGGCTGAAGGGCAGCGCCAGGCTGCTGGACTACTCGGCGACCAAGGGCGCGATCCACGCGTTCACCATGTCGCTGGCGTCGGCGGTGCTGGAGAAGGGCATCCGCGTGAACGCGGTGGCGCCCGGCCCGGTGTGGACGCCGCTGAACCCCGCGGACCAGAGCAGCAGCGAGATCGTCGAGTTCGGCAAGCAGACCGACTTCAAGCGCCCCGCGCAGCCGGAGGAACTGTCGCCGGCCTACGTCTTCCTGGCCTCGCCGGCCTGCGCCAGCTACATCACGGGCATCGTCCTGCCGATCACGGGGTCGGTGGGAAGTTGACAGAATGGGGGGCATGAAAGCCCTCCACATCGACTTCGTCTCCGACGTCGCGTGCCCCTGGTGCGCCGTCGGCCTCGCCTCCCTGGAACGTGCGCTGCAGAAGCTCGATGGCGAGCTGGCGGTGGACGTGCGCTTCCAGCCCTTCGAGCTCAATCCGCAGATGGGACCCGAGGGGCAGGACGTGGCCGAGCACATCCAGCAGAAGTACGGTGCCACGCCCGAGCAGCAGGAGAAGAACCGCGCCGCGATCGCCGACCGCGGCGCGGAGGTCGGCTTCACCTTCCGCCGGGAAGGGCGCGGCCGCATCTGGAACACCTTCGACGCGCATCGCCTGCTGGCGTGGGCCGGCGAGCTGGGGGCGCGGCAGCAGCGCGACCTGAAGATGGCGCTGCTGAAGGCGTACCACGGGGAAGCGAAGAATCCGTCGGATCACGCGGTGCTGGCCGAAGTGGCGGCTTCCGTGGGGCTGGATCGCAAGGAGGCGGAGCTGATCCTCGAGAGCGACCGGTACGCGAACGAGGTGCGCGAGGCGGAGCGGCATTTCCAGCAACTCGGCATCCAGGCCGTGCCGTCGGTGATCGTGAACCACCGGCACCTGATCCAGGGCGGGCAGCCGCCGGAGGTGTTCGAGCAGGCGTTAAGGCAGATTGCGGGGGAGTGATTGCCGAAACGGTGGGGTTCGCTGACGCTCACCTTCGCCGGCTGGCGCCGGCCCACCCTACAAGACCGGGCAATCGGCGCGGGGTACGGCCCCGCCCCCTGTAGGGTGGCGCGGCGAAGCCGCGGCAGGTGAGTGAAACGAACCCCACCGATGGGCGTTGGAGTTCAATGCCCCCCCGCAGCCCTCGCCAGCTTCACGCAGTAATCCAGCAGCGCCTCCGTCTCCATCCCCTTGTCGAAGACCCCGTCGGCGCCCATCGCCTCGCAGTGCCTGCGCACCTGCGGATTGGCCGTCGCCGTGAGCACCACCACCTTCTGCGTGGGCAACCGGTCGCGCAGCGCCTGCAGCACGCCGAAGCCGCTGCCGCCGGGCTCCAGCACCAGGTCGACGATCGCGATGTCCCAGTGGTGGCCCGGGTCGTGCAACCAGGCCTTCGCGGCCTTCTCGCTGGCGGCCCAGCCCGCGGGCTCGATGCCGGTGATCTCCCGCAAAGCCTCCACCAGGCTGTCGCGGATCGCGGGCTGGTCTTCGACCAGGAATGCCTTCAGGGCCAACGAGCCTCCTGCGCGGCGGCAGTGCCGCTGCGGACCATTGTGCCCGCAAGGGCGCGCCCCGGCTATCGCACGACGGCCGGTCGCGGCCTCAACCCACCTGCACCTCGATGCGGCGCGGCCTGGCCTCCTCGGCCTTCGGGATCGTCAGGCGCAGCACGCCGTCGCGCAGCTGCGCCTCGATCCGCGCGGTGTCGAGCTCTCGGCTCAGCGTGAACTGCCGGCGGTACGCGGCGACCTGCTGTTCGCCGTACACGAGCTCCATGTTCTCCGGGCCGGCCGTGGTGGCCGTCGCCTCCAGCACGAGGTTGTCGCCGTCCACGCGCACGTGGAGCTGCTCGCGCGCCACGCCCGGCAGGTCGGCCAGCAGCATGATCGATTGCTCGTTCTCGAAGACGTCCACGGGCGGGACGAGGTAGCGTTGCTGCGGCACGGTCTCGTTCGCGGCAGCGGGGCGGTTGGCGGAAGAAGTCTGCATGGCGTTGGTCATGGCGTCCTCCATCAGTTCACTTCGATGCGGCGGGGCAGGGACGACTCGCGCTTGGCGACCGTGATGCGCAGCACGCCGTCACGGTAGCTCGCGTCGACGCGGCTGGCGTCGGCGTCCTCGGGCAGGCTGATCACGCGGCGGAAGCGGCCGGTGAAGCGCTCGTTGGCGTACACGCTCGTGCGCTCGCCCTGCGGCGGGAGGTCGCTCTTGCGTTCGCCCGCGATCACGAGCAGGCCGCGGTCGACGGTGATCTCCAGCCGGGACGGGTCGAGCCCGGGGGCGAGGGCCTGCACTTCGACGGCCGTCGGCGTGGTCCCCACGTTGATCGCGGGGAAGCTGGCGCCGGCCATCGACCGGATGCCGGTTCCCGCCGAGGGGAACACCTGGTCGAGCATCGACTGCATACGGTTGAGTTCCGCGAACAGGTCCGCGGATGAACGGAACATGGGACCCATGTCTTTCCTCCTTTCAGCGCGTCTGGGCGATCCCGAATTAGGGATCGCCTTCCGCGGTTTCAAGGGGGTCAGCGGGCCAGCAGCACCGGAACGGACGAGGCGAGCAGCGCGATCCCGCTGGCGAACAGCAGGCCGAGCACCACCTTGCGGAAGGTGACGTCGCTGATCCCCAGGTAGACGCGGGCGCCGAGCAGCACCGGCACGAGCACGGCCGGCGCCACCACGGCGAGCAGCGGCAGCATGCGCGGCTCCAGGATGCCCGTGGCAAGGTAGCTGCCGAAGGTGACCACCTGCATGGACAGGTTGAAGTTCTGGATGACGGCGCGTTGCCGGTCGCGGTCGAAGCCGCGCACCTGGCACCACAGCGTGGGCACCACGCCCGTGAAGCCGCCGAGCCCGCCCATCATCCCGCCGGCCGCGCCCGCCACCGCATCGCCCGCCGCGCCGCCCCGCACGCGCGGGAGCTTCTGCGCGAAGAACATCAGCGGGCAGACGACGACCAGCATCACGCCGAGCGTGGCCTTGAACAGCGGCACGTCGAGGCGGGGCAGCAGGTACAGGCCGAGGGGCAGGCCCGCGATGCCGCCGAGGACGAAAGGCAGCAGCGTCTTCCAGTCCCAGCCGCGGCGCACGGTGAAGGCGGCGATCGTCTGGCCGACGAGGGCGCCGAACAGGGAGAGCGAGGCGGCGAGCTTCGGCTCCAGCGTCCACGCCCAGATGGACATGGCGGTGAGCCCGAACCCGAAACCGGAGAGGCCCTGGACGAAGCCGGCGAGGGCGGCGCCGAGGGCGACGGTGAGGATCAGTTCCATCGCGAGCGATTGGAACACGGCGGATGGTGCGCAGCGGAGCTGCACACGCTGCAAACGCTTCGACGGCGATCGAACCGTGCCTCGTAGGCTGGGTTGCGCGAACGCGCACCCCAGCGATCCGTTCCGCGCGAGGGCGCTGGGGTTCGCTGGCGCGAAACCCAGCCTACGAGACCGGGAGTGCGGACATCGCTTGCTTCACTCGTACGCCGACATCGGCACGCAGCTGCAGAACAGGTTGCGATCCCCGTACACGTTGTCCACCCGCCCCACCGGCGGCCAGTACTTCGCGTGGCGGCGCTCGTCCAGCACCGCGGCGCCCGCTTCGCGCGGGTACGCGTGCGTCCACTCGCCCTGCATCAGCGCGGCGGCCGTGTGCGGCGCGTTCTTCAGCGGGTTGTCCTCCTGCGACCATTCGCCCGCTTCCACGCGGCGGATCTCCTCGCGGATGGCGATCATGGCTGCGATGAAGCGGTCGATCTCCTCCAGCGTCTCGCTTTCGGTGGGCTCCACCATCAGCGTGCCGGGGACGGGGAAGGACAGCGTCGGCGCATGGAAGCCGTAGTCGATCAGGCGCTTGGCCACGTCTTCCGCCGTGACGCCGGAGCTTTCCTTCAGCGGCCGCAGGTCCAGGATGCACTCGTGCGCGACGTGCCCGTTGGCGCTGGCGTACAGCGTGGGGTAGTGGTCGCGCAGCCGCGCGCTGATGTAGTTGGCCGAGAGGATGGCGACCTCGGTCGCCTGCGTCAGCCCTTCGGCGCCCATCATGCGGCAGTACATCCAGCTGATGGGAAGCACGGCTGCATTGCCCAGGGGCGCCGCGGACACCGCGCCCACCGGGTGCGTGGCCAGGCCGCCGGCCTTGTGTCCGGGCAGGAAGGGCACGAGGTCCTCGACGACGCAGACGGGGCCCACGCCGGGACCGCCGCCGCCGTGCGGGATGCAGAAGGTCTTGTGCAGGTTCAGGTGGCTCACGTCGCCGCCGAACTCGCCCGGCGCCGCCACGCCCACCAGCGCGTTCATGTTCGCGCCGTCCACGTACACGCGGCCGCCGTGCCGGTGCACGATGGCGCACAGCTCCTTCACCTGCTCCTCGAACACGCCGTGCGTGCTCGGATAGGTGATCATCACGCAGGACAGCTTGTCCGCGTGCTGCTCGCACTTCGCCTTCAGGTCGGCGAGGTCGACGTTGCCGTTGTCGTCGCAGGCGGTCACCACCACCTGCATGCCGGCCATCTGCGCGCTGGCCGGGTTGGTGCCGTGGGCGGAGGAGGGGATCAGGCAAACGTTGCGGTGCGCCTCGCCGCGGCTCGCGTGCCAGGCCTTGATCGCGAGAAGGCCCGCGTACTCGCCCTGCGATCCCGCGTTGGGCTGCAGGCTGATGCCCGCGTAGCCCGTGGCTTCGCACAGCCAGGCGCGCAGCTGCTCGTCCAGCTCCGCGTAGCCTTGCAGCTGGTCGCGCGGCGCGAAGGGGTGCACGTGCGCGAACTCGGGCCAGGTGATGGGGATCATCTCGCTGGTGGCGTTCAGCTTCATCGTGCAGCTGCCCAGCGGGATCATGGTGCGATCGAGCGCGAGGTCCTTGTCCGAGAGGCTGCGGATGTAGCGCAGCATGCCGGTCTCGCTGTGGTGCGTGTTGAACACCGGGTGCGTGAGGAAGGCGCTGGTGCGGCGCAACTCCTGCGGGATCGCGGGCTCCACGCCTTTCTCGAAGGGCGCGAAGTCGGGCACCGGCTGCCCCGGCCTGGCGAAGATCGACCAGAGCAGCTTGAGGTCGTTGCGGGTGGTGGTCTCGTCCAGCGAGATGCTGATGAAGCCTTCCCAGGACTTGCGCAGGTTCACGTGCAGCGCATGGCCCTTGGCGACGAGGGCGTCCGTGGCTTCGCCGGTGTTCAGCGTGATCGTGTCGAAGAAGCTGCCGCGGTGCGGCTTGTGCCCGAGCTGCTCCAGGCCCTTGGCCAGGATCGCGGCGTAGCTCGCGACGCGCTGTGCGATGCGCTTGAGGCCCTGCGGGCCGTGGTACACGGCGTACATGCTCGCGACCACCGCGGGCAGCACCTGCGCCGTGCAGATGTTGGACGTCGCCTTCTCGCGGCGGATGTGCTGCTCGCGCGTCTGCAGCGCGAGGCGGTACGCGGGGTTGCCATGCGCGTCCACGCTGACGCCGACCAGGCGGCCGGGCATGGAGCGCTTGTACTCGTCGCGGCAGGCGAGGTAGGCCGCGTGCGGGCCGCCGCAACCCATGGGCATGCCGAAGCGCTGCGTGGTGCCGACGACGATGTCGGCGCCGAACTCGCCGGGGGGGACCAGCAGGGTCAGCGCGAGCAGGTCGGCGGCGACGATGAAGGCGGCCTGCTTCGTGTGCGCCAGTTCGACGTCCGCCTTCAGGTCGTCGATGCGGCCGCTGGTGGACGGGTACTGCGCGAGCACCGCGAAGTAGTCGCCCGCGAGCTTCTCGTTCCACTCCTCGTGGGAGTTGGCGAGCACCACCTCGATCCCGAGGGGCTCGGCGCGCGTCTGCACGACTTCGATCACCTGCGGATGGCAGTCGCCCGCGACGACGATCGTGTTGCTCCTGCTCTTCACGCTGCGCTTCGCGAGCGTCATCGCTTCGGCCGCGGCGGTGGCCTCGTCCAGCATGGAGGCGTTCGCGATCGGCATGGCCGTGAGGTCGCACACCATCGTCTGGAAGTTCACCAGCGCCTCCATGCGGCCCTGGCTGATCTCCGCCTGGTAAGGCGTGTACGCGGTGTACCAGGCGGGGTTCTCGAGGATGTTGCGCAGGATGACGCCCGGCGTGAAGGTGCCGTGGTAGCCCTGGCCGATGAAGCTGCGGAAGACCTGGTTGCGCGACGCGATGGAACGCAGTTCCTCCAGCGCCGCGGCTTCCGTGGTGGCGGGCGGCAGCTGCATGCCGCGCGTGCGCGCGATGGAGCGCGGCACGATGCCTTCGACCAGGGCGCGGCGCGAAGCCTCGCCGATGACCGACAGCATGTGGCGCTCGTCGGCCTCGGAGATGCCGATGTGGCGGGGGATGAACTCGTTGGGGTTTTCCAGCTCGCCGAGCGGCCGGGCGGATTGCATCAGCATGGAAGGGGCGGACCTCTCTACGCGTTCGCCTTGACGAACTTCTGGTACGCCGGCTCGTCCATGAGCGCGTCGAACTCGCCCATGTCCTTGATGCGCATCTTGAAGAACCAGCCGTTGCCCATCGGGTCCTTGTTGGCCAGCGAGGGATCGTTGCGCAGGTCTTCGTTGACTTCGGTGATCTCGCCGGCGATCGGCATGTACACGTCCGCCGCCGCCTTCACGGATTCCACGACGCCCGTGACGTCGCCCTTGTTGTAGCTGCGGCCCACTTCCGGCAGGTCCACGAAGACCACGTCGCCCAGCGCATCCTGCGCGTGCAGGGTGATGCCGACGACGGCGGCTTCGTGTTCTTCCAGCTGGATCCACTCGTGCTCGGGCGTGTACTTGACGGTCATGGGTTCTCTCCTTCTCGGGGCGGTCTTCAGCCGCGGTAGTAACGGTTGGGGACGAAGGGCGTGGCGCTCACTTCCATGGGCACCAGCTTGCCGCGCACGAGGGCGTGCACCTGCTGGCCCACGGCGGCGTGGTGCGGCGGCAGGTAGCCCATGGCGATCGGCTTGTCGATGGTGGGTGCGAGCAGGCCGCTCGTGACTTCGCCCAGGCGCACGCCTTCGGTGGCCTGCAGCTCGGTGTGCTCGCGCACGGGCACGCGCTCCTGGGCGACCAGGCCCACGCGCTTCTTCTCGACCGGCACGGTGCCATCGAGCTGGCCCAGCACCTTGTCGGCACCGGGGAAGCCGCCGGCGCGCTCGCCGCCCGTGCGGCGCACCTTCTGGATGGCCCAGTTGAGCGCCGCTTCCACCGGCGTCGTCGTCGTGTCGATGTCGTTGCCGTAGAGGCAGAGGCCGGCTTCCAGGCGCAGCGAGTTGCGCGCGCCCAGGCCCACCGGCGTCACCTCATGTTGCGCGAGCAGGGCGCGGGCGAGCGCTTCGGCCTGGTCGGCCGGCACCGAGATCTCGAAGCCGTCCTCGCCGGTGTAGCCGCTGCGGGTGATGAACAGGTCGGCGCCGTTCCAGCGGAACTCGGAGCCGGTCATGAACACCAGCTTCTCCACGCCGGGGATCACGGCCTTGAGCGCATGCACGGCCTTGGGGCCTTGCAGCGCGAGCAGGCCGCGGTCGAACATGGGGACGATCTCGCAGCGCTTGCCGATGCGTTCCTGCATGTGCGCCAGGTCGCCGTGCTTGCAGGCGCCGTTGACGATCACGAACAGGTGGTCGCCGCGGTTGACGAACATGAGGTCGTCGATGATCGTGCCGGCTTCCGTGAGCAGCAGGCCGTAGCGCTGCCGTCCGGGCGCGAGGCCGACCACGTCCACGGGCATGAGGCTTTCGAAAGCCGCCGCGGCATCGGGACCGGACAGCCGCAGCTGGCCCATGTGCGACACGTCGAACAGGCCGGCGCTCTCGCGCGTCTGGCGGTGTTCGGCGATCAGGCCGGCGGGGTACTGGACCGGCATGCTGTAGCCGGCGAAGGGGACCATGCGCGCACCGAGTTCCAGGTGCAGGGCATGCAAGGGTGTCTTCTGTAGCTCTTGTTCGGCGGCGGACACGGCGACTCCACGGGGGCGAAAGGCCATCGTACACACGATGGGCGGGCCCGTGCTGTCCGCTTTACCTGAGAGATTCACCTCGCGTCGAGGCTTGCTCCTTCGGTGGGCCGCAGCTCGACGGTGCGGCCTCTCTCCAGCAAGGTGACGCCCCTTGCGGGGCGCTTGTCAGTCCTGGGTGCCTGAGCGTTGTTGCGCCTTCGGCGGTTCCTGGCGGAACTCTCTCCTGACGGCGCGATTCTAGCTTGATTGATCCTGGCCTACGCCAGGATGACTTGGCTGTCGCCAAGTCACTTCGCGTACACCAGGTCCCGCAGCCCCAGCGACAGCTGCGGCACGTACGTGATCACCATCAGGCACGCCAGCACCACCAGCACGAAGGGGATCAGCTGCGTGATGATGCGGTCCAGCGAGATCTTCGCCACCGTGCAGGCGGCGAAGAGGTTCACGCCGAAGGGCGGCGTGATCATGCCCAGCGCCAGGTTCACCACCATGATCAGGCCGAAGTGCACCGGGTCGATGCCGAAGTGCTGCGCCACCGGCGCGAGGATGGGCGCCAGCACGATGATGGACGCGCTGGTCTCGATGAACATGCCGATGACGAACAGCGCCAGGTTCACGCCCAGCAGGAACATCGCAGGGCTCTGCAGCACGCTCTCCAGGTAGCGGCCGATCGCCTCCGGCACGCCGGCGCGCGTGATCAGGAAGGCGAACAGCCCCGCGTTGGCGATGATGAACATGATCACGGCCGACGAGATCACCGACTTGCGCAGTATCGCGTACAGGTCCGTCAGCCTGATCTCGCGGTACACGAAGACGCCCACGACGAGCGCATAGAACACCGCCACCGCGGAGGCCTCCGTCGGCGTGAACACGCCGCCGTAGATGCCGCCCAGGATGATCACGGGCATCAGCAGCGCCCACCCGGCCTGCAGGAAGGCGCGGCCGAACGGCAGTCGGCCGTCGCCGTCGTCCTTGCCCCAGCCCTTCCACTTGCACCAGATCCACACGAACAGCATCAGCGCGCCGCCGATCAGGATGCCGGGGCCGAAGCCGGCGATGAACAGCTCGCCGATGGAGACTTCGGCGCTCACGCCGTACAGGATCATCGGGATGGAAGGCGGGATGATCACGCCCAGTTCCGCCGACGTCGCCTGCAGCGCCGCCGCGTAGCTCGTGGGGTAGCCGTGCTTGATCAGCGCCGGGATCAGGATGGCGCCGATCGCGAAGGTGGTGGCCACCGAGGAGCCCGACACCGCCGCGAAGATCATGCAGGTGAGCACGCAGGTCATGGGCAGGCCGCCCTGCACGCCGCCGACGATGCTCTTGGCAAATTCGACGAGCCGGCGCGAGATGCCGCCGGTCTCCATCAGGTTGCCCGCGAGGATGAAGAAAGGGATCGCCGCGAGCGGAAACTTGTTGATCGCGTTGAACATCTCCTTGACGGAGATGAGCATGTGCGCGTTGCTGGCCTGCATGCCGACGAGGGCGGACAGGCCGATCGAGACGGCCACCGAGACGCTGAGCGCGAAGCACAGCACCATGGTGGCGAGCATGGCGGTGGTCATTGCGCGGTCTCCAGTTCGTGGCGCTGCGGGTCGAGGAGGTTGCCGATGACGCCGAGGATGGAGAACAGGGCCCCCACCGGCAGGGCGAGGTAGCCCCAGAACATGGAGATCGATTCCAGTCCGGCCATGGACTGCACCTTGCCGCGCACGGCGTAGTCCCAGCCCCACCAGAGGATCACGCCGACCAGGATCAGCGAAGCGAGGGCGACCATCCAGTCCAGCACGCGGCGTGCCTTCGGGGGCACCGTGCGGTACACCACGTCGACGCTCACCATCGCGCCCTGGCGGAAGGCGAGGGGGATGCCGAGGAACACCATCCAGATCAGCGACAGCCGGATCAGGATCTCGCTCCACTCCGCCGGCTGCTCCAGCACGAAGCGGGTGACGATCTGGAACATGCCGAGCGCGCTGGCGATCACCAGCATGAGGCAGGCGCCCGCCATGGCCAGGCTGCTGGTGAAGCGCTCGATGCGCAGGAAGGTTTCTTTCACGTTTCTGTTTCCCCTCGCGAAAAGGCCCGCACGGGGCGGGCCTTCCTGCATGTCATGGCGGGCTCGACCCGCAATCCATGAGGCGCCCCCATCGGCCGCCTCATGGATCCCGGCCTGCGCCGGGATGACATGCGATGCGGCGCGCAGCGCCGCGACGCATGTCACTTGAAGTTGCGGATGCGTTCCAGGTTCGCCTTGCCGAACTGCTTCTCGAACTCGGCGTTCACCGGCGCCAGGGCCTGCACGAACTTGGCCTTGTCGACGTTGTCGATCACGGTCATGCCCTTGGCGCGCAGGTCGGCCACGCCCTTGGCGTCGTCCTCGTCCACGCGCGCGCGGTTGGCGGCGGTGGCGACCTTGGCGGCCTCCAGGAAGGCCGTCTTGTCCGCGGCGGACAGCTTGTCGAACGCGCCCTTGTTCATCACGAAGATGCAGGGCGAGTAGACGTGGCCGGTCAGCGACAGGTGCTTCTGCACCTGGTCGAACTTGGCGGAGATGATCACCGACAGCGGGTTCTCCTGGCCGTCCACCGTGCCCTGCTGCAGGGCGGTGAACACTTCGGGGAAGGCCATGGGCGTGGTGATGATGCCGAAGCCCTTGTAGGCGGCGATGTGCACCGGGTTCTCCATGGTGCGCATCTTCAGGCCCTTGAGGTCCTCGGGCGCCTTCACGTCGCGCTTGCTGTTGGTCATGTGGCGGAAGCCGTTCTCGGCCCACGCCAGCGCCTTGAAGCCCTTGGCGTCGAACTTGGTCAGCAGCTCCTGGCCGATCGGGCCGTCCAGCACGGCGCGGGCGTGCGCCTTGTCGCGGAACAGGAAGGGCACGTCCAGGATCTTGGTCTCGGGCACGAAGTTGGGCACCGGGCCGGTGGAGCTGAAAGCCAGCTCCTGCGTGCCGAGCTGCACCGCCTCGATCGACTCGCGCTCGCCGCCCAGCGAGCCGTTGTAGAAGGTCTGGACCTTGTAGCGGCCGTTGGTGCGCTTCTCGACTTCCTTCGCGAAGGTGTCGATCGCCACGCCCTGGTGAGAGTTCTGGGCGGTGGAGATGCTGATCTTCATCGTGGTCTGGGCGGACGCCAGCGAGCTGGCGAGCAGGCCCGCGGCCAGCACGGTGAAGAGCTTCGTGTACTTCATGGGGTCTCCTGGAGGTATGGGTCTTCGACGACCCATCATGCCGCACCGTGGACTGGTCTTACCACCGGAGTTCTACCGACGCGCAGCGTCAGCATGCGTCAGGATTCGCTGGGGTGCGCTTCGCGCAACCCAGCCTACCAGGGGCAGTCCGCCGCGATTCCGCGATGTTCGTAGGCTGGGTTGCGCGAAGCGCACCCCAGCGTACCAGGGGCAGTCGGCCGCGATTCCGCGATGTTCGTAGGCTGGGTTGCGCGAAGCGCACCCCAGCGTACCAGGGGCAGTCGGCCGCGAACCCGCGATGTCCGTAGGCTGGGTTGCGCGAAGCGCACCCCAGCGCCTCGCCGCTACATGTTCGTGTAATTCGGCCCGCCGCCGCCCTCGGGCGTGACCCACACGATGTTCTGCGTCGGGTCCTTGATGTCGCAGGTCTTGCAGTGCACGCAGTTCTGCGCGTTGATCTGCAGCCGCTCCTTGCCGTCTTCCTGCACGAACTCGTACACCGCGGCGGGGCAGTAGCGGCTCTCGGGGCCCGCAAACTTGTGCAGGTTGACGTCCACCGGCACCGAGGGATCCTTCAGCGTCAGGTGCGCCGGCTGGTCCTCGGCATGGTTCGTGTTCGAGATGAACACCGAAGACAGCCGGTCGAAGGTCAGCTTGCCGTCCGGCTTCGGGTACACGATGGGCTTGCACTCCGCCGCCGGCTTCAGGTAGGTGTGGTCCGGGCGCTCGCGGTGCAGCGTCCACGGGATGCTCCCGCGCAGCAGGAACTGCTCGATGCCCGTCATGAAGGTCGCCACCGAGCGGCCCTTCTTGAACCATTGCTTGAAGTTGCGCGCCTTGTTCAGCTCCGTGAACAGCCAGGACTTCTCGAAGGCTTCCGGGTACGCGGTGAGTTCGTCGTGCTGCCGTCCCGCCTGGACCGCGTCGAATGCGGCGCGCGCCGCCAGCATGCCGGTCTTGATCGCGGCGTGGCTGCCCTTGATGCGCGAGGCGTTCAGGTAGCCGGCGTCGTCGCCAACGAGCGCGCCGCCCGGGAACACCGTCTTCGGCAGCGACAGGATGCCGCCCACCGTCAGCGCGCGGGCGCCGTAGCCCAGGCGCTTGGCCGTGCCGCCGTCGAAGTACCAGCGGATGTTCGGGTGCGTCTTGAAGCGCTGGAACTCCTCGAAGGGCGAGAGGTAGGGGTTGGCGTAGTCGAGGCCCACCACGAAGCCGATCGCGACCTGGTTGTTCTCCATGTGGTACAGGAATGAACCGCCGTAGGTCATCTCGTCGAGCGGCCAGCCCGCGCTGTGCAGGGCGAGGCCGGGCTGGTGGCGGGACGGATCGATTTCCCACACTTCCTTGATGCCGATGGAATAGCTCTGCGGGTCGCGACCCTCATCGAGCTTGAAGCGCGAGATGAGCTGGCGGCCCAGGTGGCCGCGCGCGCCTTCGGCGAAGACCGTGTACTTGGCGTGCAGTTCCATCCCGAGCTGGAAGTTCTCGGTCGGCTCGCCGTCCTTGCCCACGCCCATGTTGCCGGTGGCGACGCCCTTGACGGAGCCGTCCTCGTTGTAGAGGACTTCGGCCGCGGGGAAGCCGGGGAAGATCTCCACGCCCAGTTCCTCGGCCTGCTGCGCGAGCCAGCGCACCACGTTGGCGAGGCTCACGATGTAGTTGCCGTGGTTGCCGAAGTTGGGCGGCAGCAGGAAGTTGGGCACGCGCGTGGCGCCCTTCTCGCCGAGGAACAGGAAGATGTCCTCGGTGACGGGCACGTTCAGCGGCGCGCCCTTTTCCTTCCAGTCGGGGATGAGTTCCGTCAACGCCTTCGGGTCCACGATGGCGCCGGACAGGATGTGCGCGCCCGGCTCCGAGCCCTTCTCGAGCACCACCACCGAGATTTCCTTGCCCTCTCCGGCCGCAAGCTGTTTGAGGTGGATCGCGGTGGCCAACCCGGCGGGGCCGCCGCCGACGACGACCACGTCGTATTCCATCGCTTCGCGCGGTCCGAACTGGGCCAGGATTTCTTCTTGGGTCATGGGGGTCTCGTCGATAATGGTTCGAGCGCACGCGCGGTACGCCGCCGCGGAGGCTCGTGCATTCTACCGGCGCGCTTCGCTCGCAGCGAACGATCGTGCTATTCATTCTAGAGAGGACTCCCAGTGGCTTACAGCATCGACTTGTCCGGCCGTGTCGCCTTCGTTACGGGCGCATCGAGCGGCCTGGGCGCGCAGTTCGCACGCACGCTGGCCCGCTCCGGCGCGGCGGTGGTGCTGGCGGCGCGCCGCATCGAGAAGCTGAAGGACCTGCGTGCCCAGATCGAGGGCGAGGGCGGCGACGCGCACGTCGTGGGCCTGGACGTCACGAGCGTCGAGAGCATCAAGGCCGCCGTGGCGCATGCCGAGACCGAGATGGGCTCGATCGACATCCTCGTCAACAACTCGGGCGTGAGCACCACGCAGCGCATCCAGGACGTGGGCGAGGAAGACTTCGACTACGTCTTCGACACCAACGTGCGCGGCGCGTTCTTCGTCGCGCAGGAAGTGGGCAAGCGCATGCTGGCCCGGGCCCGCGGCGCGGCGCCCGGCACCTTCACGGGCGGGCACATCATCAACATCGCCTCGGCCGCGGGCCTGCGGGTGCTGCCGCAGATCGGCGTGTATGCGATGAGCAAGGCCGCGGTGGTGCACATGACCAAGGCCTTCGCGCTGGAGTGGGGCCGCTTCGGCATCAACGTCAATGCGCTGTGCCCCGGCTACATCGACACGGAGATCAACCACCACCACTGGCAGACGGAGCAGGGCCAGAAGCTGGTGCAGATGCTGCCGCGCAAGCGCGTCGGCAAGCCGGAAGACCTGGACTCGGCGCTGCTGATGCTCGCGTCCGACCGCAGCCACTTCATCAACGGCGCGGTGATCTCCGCCGACGACGGCCTCAGCCTGTGAGGCGGCCCGCCTCGGGCGCATGCTGACGGGCGTGCTGGCCGGCGTCGGTGCCGGCGCCCTGTGGGGGCTCGTGTTCGTCGCACCGCGGATGGTCAGCGGCTTCAGCGCCGTCGACCTCGCGTCGGGCCGCTTCGTGGCATACGGGGCGGTCGCCGTCCTGGTGGGCGTGACGGCGCGCCGGCCGCTGCCGAATGCTTCGCAGGCGTTGTCCGCCATCGGCCTCAGCCTCCTCGGCTTCACCGGCTACTACCTGCTGCTCGTGCTCGCGATCCGCGATGCGGGCACGGAGGTGCCGACCCTCATCATCGGCACCATCCCGATCTGGGTGATGCTGCTGGGCAAGCCGGGGCACCTGCGCTGGGGCGCGCTGGTGCCGGGCATCGTGCTCACGGCAGCCGGGCTCGCCCTGATGGCGCTGTCGCCGCGCGGCGCTGCCGGTGGCGCGCATGGAGAGCACTACGTGCGCGGGCTGCTGTTCGCCGCCGCCTCGCTGGCGAGCTGGACGGCCTTCGCGCTGCTGAATTCCGCGTGGTTGAAGCGCCATCCGGAAGTGCGCGTCACCGACTGGGCGAACTGGCTGGGCCTCGCCACCGGCGCCGGGGCGATCCTGCTGTGGCTGGTGGCCGGCTCCGACGCGTCGCAACTGCGCGCGCAGCCCGACCTGGGACTGTTCGCCGTGCTGGCGCTCGCCACGGGCGCGGGTTCCGCGTGGCTGGCCACCATCCTCTGGAACGTGGCGAGCCGGCGCCTGTCCGCCAGCCTGTGCGGCCAGCTGATCGTGAGCGAGACGCTGTTCGCGCTCGCTTATTCTTTCGCCTGGGACGGCCGCTGGCCCACGCCCGCGCAGGCCGCGGCGGTCGTCCTCTTCACCCTCGGCATCCTGGCCGCCATCCACGCCCACCGATGAAGCTCGAACTCCCCGAACGCAAGAAGCTGGTCCACACGCTGCAGATCCCCCTCCGCTGGGGCGACATGGATGCCATGGGCCACGTGAACAACACGCTGTACTTCCGGTACCTCGAGATCGCGCGCATCGACTGGATGGAGAAGGTCGGCTGCCCGCCCAACCCGCAAGGCGAGGGGCCGCTGATCGTCAACGCGTTCTGCAACTTCCACAAGCAGCTGGAGTACCCGGGCGACATCGTCGTGAAGATGTACGCCAGCGACCCGGGCCGCAGCAGCTTCGAGAGCTGGGCGACGATCGAGCGTGTGGACGACCCCGGCGTGGTCTACGCCTCGGGCGGCGCGACGACGGTGTGGGTGGACTTCCCGAAGCAGAAGTCGGTGGCGATGCCGGAGTGGTTCCGGGCGCTGGTCGAATAGGTGGTGGAGAGGTCGTCGGGCGCTTGCGCGAAACGGCCGTAGGCTGGGTTGCCCGCAGGGCACCCCAGCTTTTTTGCCGCCGCCGTGAACGCTGGGGTGCGCTACGCGCAACCCAGCCTACGCCGCCTCCGCGCAACAGCCGACGTCACCTTCGCGCAACCAGCCGACGCCGACTTCACGCAACCAGCCGACGCCGACTTCGCGCAACCCAGCCTGCTGGCCGCCCTCCCACAAACTGACGACATCCCGCGCCCGCCATGCCGCGTTGCACCGGCATGCGCCACTACATCCGCGCCAACGCCGCCGGCGCCACGTACTTCTTCACCGTCGTCCTGCAGGATCGCGGCGCGCGCTGGCTGGTCGACCACGTCGATGTGCTGCGTGCCTCCGTCGCCGCGGCGAAGGCGCGGCACCCTTTCCGCATCGACGCGATGGTGGTGTTGCCGGACCACCTTCATGCCCTGTGGACCCTGCCCGAAGGCGACGCGGATTTCTCCGTGCGCTGGATGCTGATCAAGCGGCGGTTCACACGGGAGCTCCTGTCACGGCGATTGCTGGATGCGTCCGCGGGGCGCCGGCGGGGGGACGCCGAACGTTCACTTTGGCAGCGGCGCTTCTGGGAACACCAGGTCCGTGACGAGGAGGATCTCGGGAAGCACGTCGACTACATCCACTTCAACCCGGTGAAGCATGGATGGGTGCAGCGGGCGGCGGACTGGCCGCATTCGAGTTTTCACCGGTACGTGCGGGAGGGCGTGGTGCCGGTGGATTGGGGGATGGCGGTGGGGGTGGAGGGGAGGTTCGGCGAGTGAGTGCGCGGGTGCATGCGCGCCCGTAGGCTGGGTTGCCCGGAGGGCACCCCAGCCTTCTTGTCGCGCGCGGATCGCTGGGGTGCGCTTCGCGCAACCCAGCCTACTTCTTCTCCCGCGGCACCCGCCCCATCAGGTAGAACTCCGCATTCGGCATCATGTCCGAGAAGCTCGCCATCCGGTTCGACAGGCCGAAGAAGGCCGTGATCGCCGCGATGTCCCAGATGTCCTCGTCGTCGAAGCCGTGCGGGTGCAGGGCCGCGAAGTCGGCGTCCGCGATCTCGTGCGAGCGCAGGCAGACCTTCATCGCGAAATCCAGCATCGCGCGCTGGCGCGGCGTGATGTCGGCCTTGCGGTAGTTCACCGCCACCTGGTCGGCCACCAGCGGCTTCTTCTCGTAGATGCGCAGGATGGCGCCGTGCGCCACCACGCAGTAGAGGCACTGGTTGGCCGCGCTGGTCGCCGTGACGATCATCTCGCGCTCGCCCTTGGTCAGCGACCCCGTCTCCTTCAGCATCAGCGCGTCGTGGTACGCGAAGAAGGCCCGCCACTCCGCGGGCCGGCGCGCGAGCGCGAGGAAGACGTTCGGCACGAAGCCGCTCTTTTCCTGCACCTCCAGGATGCGCTGGCGCATGTCCTCGGGCAGGTCCTTGAGTTCGGGCATGGGGTAGCGGGTCATCGGGCGAGGATAGCCGCCGCGCCTGCCTGGGGCTACTTCCTATCGCCGCCATAAAGGCAATTGCCTTTATTTATTTTGCAGCGGAAATCACACTGCCCGCACTGCAAACGAAAGGCATTCCGATGCGCCAGCCGCCCCGTCTCACCACCGCTTCCGGGATCCCGGTCGCCGACAACCAGAACAGCCTCACCGCCGGCCCGCGCGGGCCGATCCTGCTGCAGGACTTCCACCTGATCGAGAAGCTGCAGCACTTCAACCGCGAGCGCATCCCCGAGCGCGTGGTGCACGCCAAGGGCTCCGGCGCGTACGGCACCTTCACCGTCACGCACGACATCACGCAGTACACGAAGGCGAAGCTGTTCGACCGCATCGGCAAGGAGACCGACACCTTCGTCCGCTTCTCCACGGTCGGCGGCGAGAAGGGCTCGGCCGACACCGAGCGCGACCCGCGCGGCTTCGCCGTGCGCTTCTACACGGAAGAGGGCAACTGGGACCTGGCGGGCAACAACACGCCCATGTTCTTCATCAAGGACCCGATCAAGTTCCCCGACTTCGTCCACACGCAGAAGCGCGATCCGCAGACCAACATGAAGTCGCCCACGATGATGTGGGACTTCTGGAGCCGCGCGCCCGAGTCGCTGCACCAGGTGACGATGCTCTTCTCCGACCGCGGCACGCCCGACGGCTATCGCCACATGGACGGCTTCGGCAGCCACACCTTCAGCATGATCAGCGCCGACGGCGAGCGCGTGTGGGTGAAGTGGCACTTCAAGACGCAGCAGGGCATCCGCAACCTCACGGCGGACCAGGCCGTGCGCATCGCCGGCGAGGACCCGGACTACGCGCAGCGCGACCTGTACCAGGCCATCGATCGCGGCGACTTCCCGCGCTGGGACGTGTCCATCCAGGTGATGACCGACGTGCAGCGCGTGGAATGGGAGAAGCGCACCGGCTGGAACGCCTTCGACCTGACCAAGGTCTGGCCCCACAAGGACTTCCCGCGCCTGCCCGTGGGCGTGCTGGAGCTGAACCTGAACCCGGAGAACTACCACGCCGAGGTGGAGCAGGCCGCCTTCTCTCCCGCGAACGTGGTGCCGGGCCTGGGCTACTCGCCGGACAGGATGCTGCAAGGCCGCCTCTTCGCGTACCACGACGCGCAGCTGTACCGCGTGGGCACCAACCACCAGCACCTGCCCGTGAACCGTCCGCGCTGCCCCTTCCACCACCAGCAGCGGGACGGCGCGATGACGGTCGACAACGGCGGGGCGGTGGCGAACTACGACAACGTGAATGCGTTCGGCACCGATGCGCGCGGCTTCGGCCACGGCGATCCGGGCTGGGCCCTCGAAGGCGTCGCGGGCCGCTACGACCCGCGGGGACACGACGACGACTTCACGCAGGCGGGCAACCTGTTCCGCCTGATGACCGCGGACGCGCAGGACCGGCTCACGACCAACATTGCGAACGCCATGCGCGGCGTGCCGCAGGAGATCCGGGAGCGGCAGCTGGGGCATTTCGCGAAGGCGGATCCGCGGTACGGGGCGGAGGTGGCGAGGAAATTGGGGGTGAAGGGATGAAGGCGATCAGGAAAGTGCTTGGGGTCGCGATCGGCGCGGGAGGGATCGCGGTGGTGTTGTCGCACGTGGCGATGGGGTACGCGGGCTGACGCCCGGTCGGTGGGGTTCGCGTTCGCTCAACTGCCGCGGCTTCGCCGCGCCACCCTACAAGCCGCTGCCATAGGGTGGCGGCGCGCCAGCGTATGCTCGCGCCTTCCCCCTCGCCGGAGCCCCCATGCTGCAACTCTCCAACGATCCCGAAACCCAGGCCGGCCTCAAGACCCGCCGGCAGGTCCTCGGCGACGCCTACGTCGATGCATCCCTCTCCAAGGTCACCGACTTCACGGCGCCGCTGCAGGAACTCGTGACCAAGCACGCCTGGGGCAACACCTGGCAGCGGCCCGGCCTGGACCTGAAGACGCGCAGCATCGTCACGGTCGCCATGCTGGTCGGCCTCGGCAAGATGCACGAGCTCAAGATCCACGTGCGCGGTGCGCTGAACAACGGCGTGACGCCGGCGGAGCTGCAGGAGATCTTCCTGCACGCGAGCGTCTACTGCGGCTTCCCGGCGGCGCTGGATGCCTTCCGCACCGCCGCGGAAGTGATCGACGCGAAGTAGGCTGCCTCAGCGTTGCGGTCGCTGGATGTGACCGCTGGCGCAAGTTGTGACGCCGGCCACCGTGCTGCCGCGTCGGGCCGTATGGTGGCGCATGGACAAGCAATGGCGCAGCGCGGCCCTGTTCGCGGCCGGAGCGATGGCGGCGGCCCTGGCCGTGACTGCCTATGTGAAGTGGTCGTCCCCCGGGGCCCCGCCGGAAGCGCGCGGCTTCCACGTCGCGGCGGCTCCCCCGGCGCCGGCCGAACCGGTGCCCATCGTCGCGCAGCCGGTGACGCTCGCGAGCAGCTGTCCCGCGCAGGCCCTGGCCAACGCGAGCGACGACGCCGACGGGCGCTTCACCCTCGAGCCCGTGCTGGCCAATGCGAACCACGCCGATGCGTCCGCCTTCCTCGCCGTCGCGAAGGAAGCCACGGGCGAGGGCCGCCTGCGTGATGCCGAAGTCGCCTTGCTCGCCGCCTGCCACATCGCCGAGAAGTCCAGCGGCCCCGCGTCGACGCCGCTCGCGGACGTGAAGTCGCAGCTCGGCCAGCACTACGTCCTCCTCGCCGCGCGCGAGGACCTGGAAGCCACGCGCGAGGGCCTGCTGCAGCGCGCGTCCACCTTGTTCTCGCAGAGCGCCGGCACGTATGCGACCGCGCTGGGACGCAATGCCTCCAAGACGCGCCTGGCCGAACAAAGGCTCGCTGCCCTGCAGGCGCCGGAAACGCTGCACGCGGCGCTTCGCACGGCAGCGCCGCTCAACGAAACCACGGCACGCGTGCAGGAGCCTTCCACCGCCACCATGGGCGCTGCGCCCACCGCGGCACCCCGGCGGGGTTCCGCGCCCGAGCTGGTGCGCTCCGACCCGGAGCTCGCGCAGCTGGAACACGACATCGAGCGCCTGCGCGCCCAGGCCGCGAGCGTCACGCGCGACCGCGGCGGGATGCAGCAGCGCGACGCGCAGGCGCTCGCGCAACGCGATGCCCGCTGCCAGGACAAGGCCTGCCTGCTGCAGTGGTACGCGCAGCGCCGCGCGCAGCTGCTCGACGAGTTCTGATGCGCGGCCTCAGCCGGCCATCAGCTTGTGCACGAGGTCCGCGGTGGTGTTGGCGCGGTACTTGCGCATGAGGCGCGCGCGGTAGATCTCCACCGTGCGGTGGCTGATCTCCAGCGTCTTGCCGATTTCCTTGGAGGTGAGGCCTTCCAGCAGGCGCGCGGCGACCTCGCGCTCGCGCGGCGTGAGTTCCGCCTTCACGGGCCGCTGGGCGCTCAGGTCCTCGAAGGCCCAGATGCCGGCTTCGTGCGGCGATGCGCGGTTCAGCGCGCGCCCGGTCACGTGGCACCAGAACACCTCGCCGCTGGCGCGCTTCATGATGCGGTCGTCCGCGTAGCGGCCCTTCGCGTTCAGGATCGGGATCATGCGCTGGCCGAGGCGCTCGTATTCCTCCGCGCTCGGGTAGAGCACGAGGAAGGACTGGCCTTTGAGCAGCTCGCGGGACCAGCCGAACATCTCGCAAAGCTGGGCATTGCAGTCCACAATGACGCGGTTGCGCGAGACGCACAGGCCCACGGGCGCAAGCTCGAAGGCGAGCCGGTAATCGACGTCCATGGGGTGATCCTCTAGGGAGTACTACGTAGCATCGTAGGTAGTATCGTAACGCGCAGCCGGGCCGTCCCCTCATGAAGGCCCTTCCAGCAGGAGAGCGGTGTGAACAAGATCTATCCCAATGCGGCGGCGGCGCTCGACGGCGTCGTCAAGAGCGGGCAGCTCATGGCTGTCGGCGGCTTCGGCCTCTGCGGCATTCCCGAGGCGCTGATCGAGGCGCTGAAGGCCAGCGGCGTGAAGGACCTGACGGTCATCTCCAACAACGCGGGCGTCGACGGCTTCGGCCTCGGCAAGCTGCTGGAGACGCGGCAGATCAGGAAGATGATCTCCTCGTACGTCGGCGAGAACAAGGAGTTCGAGCGCCAGTACCTGGCGGGCGAGCTGGAGCTGGAATTCACGCCCCAGGGCACGCTGGCCGAGAAGCTGCGCGCCGGCGGCGCCGGCATTCCCGCCTTCTTCACGAAGACGGGCGTCGGCACGATCGTCGCGGAGGGCAAGGAGCTGCGCGAGTTCGACGGCGAGACCTACGTGATGGAGCGTTCGCTGGTGCCCGACGTGGCGCTGGTGAAGGCCGACGTGGCGGACAGGAGCGGCAACCTGCGCTTCAACCTGACGGCGCGCAACTTCAACCCCGCGGCCGCCATGGCCGGCAAGGTGTGCATCGTCGAGGTGGAGAAGATCGTGGCGACGGGCGAGCTCGCCCCGGACGACGTGCACCTGCCCGGCATCTACGTGCACCGCATCGTGCACAACCCGACGCCGGAAAAGCGCATCGAGAAGATGACCACCCGCCCGCGCAAGTAAGGAGCAAGAACATGGCCTGGACCCAAGACCAGATGGCCGCGCGCGCGGCCAAGGAGCTGCAGGACGGCTTCTACGTGAACCTCGGCATCGGCATTCCCACGCTGGTGGCGAACCACGTGCCGGACCACATCGAGGTGTGGCTGCAGAGCGAGAACGGCATGCTGGGCATCGGCCCCTTCCCCTACGAGGACGAAGTCGACGCCGACCTGATCAACGCCGGCAAGCAGACCGTCACCACGATCAAGGGCTCGTCGATCTTCGGCAGCCACGACAGCTTCGCGATGATCCGCGGCGGCAAGATCAACCTGTCGATCCTCGGCGCCATGCAGGTGAGCGAGAAGGGCGACCTCGCCAACTGGATGATCCCGGGCAAGATGGTCAAGGGCATGGGCGGCGCCATGGACCTCGTGGCCGGCGTGCCGCGCGTGATCGTGCTGATGGAGCACGTGGCGAAGAAGAAGGACGGCACCGAGGACCTGAAGATCCTGCCCGAGTGCACGCTGCCGCTGACCGGCGTGGCCGTGGTGGACCGGGTGATCACGGACCTGGGGGTGTTCGACGTGACGCCGCAAGGGCTGAAGGTCGTGGAGCTCGCGCCGGAAGTGACGTTCGACTTCGTGCAGGCCAAGACGGGCGTGAAGCTGCTGAAGTGAGGTCCGATCGGTGGGGTTCGCTGCGCTCACCGTCCGCGGCTGCGCCGCGCCACCCTACCAAGGCGTCGTAGGGTGGCGGCGCGCCAGCGCCGGCAGGTGAACGAAGTGATCCCCACCGCGCGCGAAGCGCTCTCCCATCTCTGGCGCCTCGCAGGCCTCCCTGCCGAGGCGCTGTCGTTTGCCCACCTCCCCGGCACCGACCCCGTCTACCCGTCCTCCTTCCGCGTGGCGACCGCCGCGCAAACCACCATCGCTGCGGCCGCCCTGGCCGCTTGCGAACTCGGCCACCTGCGCGGCACCCCGCGCCAGTCGGTCACGGTGGACGCCACCCACGCCGCGGCCGAATGCCTCGCCTGGTTCAGCATCGACGGCCGGGTGCCCGAGCTCTGGGACAAGTTCTCCGGCCTCTACCGCACGCGCGACGGCTGGGTGCGCGTGCACGCCAACTTCGCGCACCACCGCGAAGGCGCCTTGCGCCTGCTCGGCCTCGATCCCGCCACGGCCGACCGGCCGGCCGCCGAAGCGGCGATGCTGGGATGGGACGCCGTCGCCTTCGAAACCGCTGCCGCCGAAGCCGGGCTCGTCGCCACCGCGCTGCGCAGCTTCGCCGCATGGGACGCCACCGGGCAGGGCCGCGCGATCGCCGCGCAGCCGCTCTTCACGCTCACGCGCATCGGCGACGCGCCGCCGCGCCGGCTCGCGGACCTCCACGAACACGACCGCCCGCTGGCCGGCGTGCGCGTGCTCGACCTCACGCGCATCCTCGCCGGCCCGGTCGGCGGCCGCGCGCTGGCGGCTTACGGGGCCGACGTGATGCTCGTGAACGCGCCGCACCTGCCCAACATCGAAGCGATCGCCGACACCAGCCGCGGCAAGCGCTCGGCGCTGGTGGACCTGCGCACCGACGCCGGCCGTGCCACGCTCGACATGCTGCTGGAGACCGCGCACGTCTTCGTGCAAGGCTACCGCCCCGGCGGCCTCGCCTCGCTCGGCTTTGGCCCCGAAGCGCTGGCACGGCGCCGGCCAGGCATCGTCGCCGTGTCGCTCTCCGCGTATGGCACGCAAGGCCCGTGGCGTGACCGCCGCGGCTTCGACTCCCTCGTGCAGACGGCCACCGGCTTCAATGCCGCCGAAGCGGAAGCTGCCGGCGTGCCGGCCAAGCCTCGCGCGCTGCCCATGCAGATCCTGGACGAGGCGACGGGCTACCTGATCGCCTTCGGTGCCGCCGCGGCGCTCCACCGCCAGCAGCGGGAAGGCGGCAGCTGGCACGTGGAGGTCTCGCTGGCCCAGACCGGCCACTGGCTGCGCCAGCTCGGGCGCGTGCCTGGCGGCCTCTCCGTCACGCCGCCGGACCTGGAGCCGTTCTGCGAGACCAGCCCCTCGGCCTGGGGTGCCTTGCGGGCGCCGCGGCACGCCGCCCAGCTCGGCCGCACGCCCGCGGCCTGGAGCCGACCGTCGGAGCGCCCGGGCGATTCCCCCGCGCGCTGGTAACGTCCGCTAGCGGCGCGGGAAGGCCGCTGACACCGGATGACTGGCTCCGCCTGCGCACTATGCACGGCCGGGTGCTCATCATCCCGCCATCGAACATTGCGCCGTCCTGGACGGTGGAAGGGCACGTCATGAAATACAAACTGGGAGTTCTGTGCGGGCTGCTGCTGGCGGGTGCGAATGCCATGGCCTGCTACACCGTGTACGACGGCAACAACCGTGTTGTCTACCGTGGCGTGGATGCACCGGTCGACATGAGCCTGCCCTTGCACCAGGCGGTCGCCGAGCGCTTTCCCGCCGGACACAGCCTCGTCTTCGACCAGGGCGCAAGCTGCTCCCCGGTCAACATCGCGCAGGTCGCGCGTCCCACCGGCCCGATGGTCCCGGTGAACACGATCCGCATGGAGCGCACCGGCCGGCAGCTGTCGCCGTCCAGCTCCGCGCCCCTGCTGACGGACCGCGACACGGCGATGCGGCAGAACCTCCCGCACACCGTGGTGGCGGGCGACATCGTGCTGGTGCCGCCCGGCGCGGCCGCCCGCGCCGACATCCCGACCTTCAGCGTGATCCCGGCCGACACGGCGCTCGCCCGTGCTTCGTCCGTGAACACCACCGCGATGGGCGCCGGCCCCGCGCCGAAGGACGAGACCATCATCACCGAGATGCGCAACCCGCCGATGACCATCATCCAGCGCGGCGACCGCGTTTCGGTGCAGCGCTGAAACCCTGAGTCGCATCCCGGCCTTGCAGGGTGGCGCGGCGCAGCCGCGGCCGGTGAGCGCCAGCGAACCCCACCGTGCGGCCCGTGCGCGCGCACATCGGTGGGGTTCACTTCGTTCACCTTCCCGGCGTGCCGCCGGCCACCCTACAGGACCTCGTCACGATGATCACCCCGGCCAGGATCGCCGCAGTGCCGCACAGGGCAGCCGGCGCCATCGCGTTGCCGAGCAGCAGCCAGTCCAGCACCGCGGTGCCCGCCGGCACGAGGTAGAACAGGCTCGTCACGTCCACGAGGTTGCCGGCCTGCAGCAGCCGGTAGAGCAGCAGCGTGGCCGCGACGGAGATGACCAGGCCGAGCCAGCCGACGGAGACGGCCAGTTCCGCCGACCATTCCACCCGCAACGGGGAAACGAGCAGCAGCAGCGCGAACACGGTACAGGCCACCGCGTATTGCAGCGGCAGCACGTCGAGAGGCGCTTGCTGCAGCCGCTTCTGCATCAGCGTGCCCGCCGTGATGCAGGCAAGGGCGGCAAAGGCGAACAGCAGGCCAGCGGGAGCGAGCCGCGCGAGCAGCAGGCTGTCGAGCACGACGAGCGTGACGCCCGCGAGGGCCAGGGCGAGCCCGCCAAGCCGCCGCGCCTGCAGCGGCCTTTCCGTGAGCAGCAAGGTCAGCACCGGCTGCAACCCGAGCAGCGTGGCGAGCAGGCCCGGCGTGACGCCGGCATCCAGCGCCTGCAGGTAGAACAGCGAGTAGCCGGCCACCAGCACCGCACCCGTGAGCGCCACCTGCCGCGCGGTACCTACTCGCGGCAACCATCGTCCGCGTTTCCACGCGATCAGGGAGATGACCGCCAGCGCCAGGCCGAAGCGCAAGGCGAGGAAGACGACGGAGCTGGCCTGCGCCAGGCCCGACTTGGAGAAGATCGCGCCGCTGCTCCACAGCAGCACGAAGAGGGCGGTCGGGGCGAAGGACGCCGCGCCGCGGGAGAGGAATTCCATGGTCCACACCTCGGAAGGTAGGCTGGGTTGCGCGTGAGCGCACCCCAGCGATGCGCCGACATGCTGGGGTTCGTTGGCGCGAAACCCAGCCTACGCGGGTCAACCCGCCAATGACGAAAAGGGGGAGGGGCCGGCGCTCAGGCGCGCGGCGGAGGTGCGGAAGGAGGAGGCGGGCAGCAGGCGAGCGCGTCCGCGCGCGCGGCGGGGAGGGCTCGTTGCGTGTTCATGCGCGGATGATATCCGCCTTCGCCGGAAAACGTCGACTCACGAAAGGCGAGCCCGCGAGGCCGAACCGCCAGGGCACGTCCGCGGCCTTGCTGATGCCGATGCGCGGGCCCACGACGATGTCGTACGCACGATCCGCCGCATGCACCTCGAAGGGCTTCTGGTCCAGGCGGTGGCCGTTGTAGTCGTGCACGATCGCCAGCGCCTGGCCCACGCGGCCGGGGCCCGAGCAGAGGAGACGCACGTCGTGCATCCCCCGGCGCTCGCACATCACGGCGATTCCCTCCAGGGGCTCGATCGCGCGGATCAGCACTCCCGCGCCATGCCCTTCTTCGCGGCACACGAAATTCAGGCACCAGTGGATGCCGTACGAGCGGTACACGTACGCACGCCCGGGCGGCCCGAACATCGCCTTGTTGCGCGGCGTGGGGCCGGAGTGGCTGTGCGACGCCGGATCCTCGCGGTCGTAGGCCTCCGTCTCCACGATGCGGCCGCCCACGCCGTCCACCAGCAGCACGGCGCCGATCAGCGTGCGTGCCATGTCGGGCGCGTTGCCCAGGAAGTCGGCGGGCTTCAAGCGCCTAGGCATGCGCCGGCTCCTCCTCGTCCGTCGACTCGCCCAGGAAGCCGCCGCTCTGGTGCGCCCACAGGCTGGCGTACAGGCCGCCCTGTGCCAGCAGCTCGCGGTGCGTGCCTTGCTCCACGATGCGGCCCTGGTCCATCACGACCAGCCGGTCCAGTGCTGCGATGGTGGACAGCCGGTGCGCGATCGCGATCACCGTCTTGCCCTGCATCAGCTCCTGCAGGCTCGCCTGGATCGCCGCTTCCACTTCGGAATCGAGCGCGCTCGTGGCTTCGTCCAGCAGCAGGATGGGCGCGTCCTTGAGCATCACGCGCGCGATGGCGATGCGCTGGCGCTGGCCGCCCGAGAGCTTCACGCCGCGTTCGCCGACGTGCGCTTCGTAGCCGGCGCGGCCCTGCGGATCCGTGAGCTTCTGGATGAACTCGTGCGCCTGTGCGCGCTTCGCGGCCTGCACCAGATCCTCTTCGCTTGCAGTGGGCCGCCCGTAGCTGATGTTGTCGTGCACCGAGCGGTGCAGCAGCGACGTGTCCTGCGTGACCATGCCGATGCTGGCGCGCAGGCTGTCCTGCGTGACATGGGCAATGTCCTGCCCGTCGATGAGGATGCGGCCGCCTTCGATGTCGTAGAAGCGCAGCAGCAGGTTCACCAGCGTCGACTTGCCGGCGCCGGAGCGCCCGATCAGCCCCACCTTCTCGCCGGGACGGATCACCAGGTCGAAGTCCGAGATCACCGGCTGCGGCTTGCCGTAGCCGAAGCGCACGTCCTCGAAGCGCACTTCGCCGCGCGACACTTCCAGCGGCCTGGCGTCCGGCGCGTCCAGCACCTGCCGCGGGCGGGTCAGGGTGCCGATGCCGTCCTGGATGGTGCCGATGTTCTCGAACAGCGACGCCATCTCCCACATGATCCAGTGCGACATGCCGCTCACGCGCAAGGTCATGGCCGTGACTGCCGCCACTGCGCCGACGCCCACCTGCCCCTGCGTCCACAGCCACACGGCGAACCCCGAGGCGCCCACGATCAGCGACACCACCAGCGTGTGGTTGACGATCTCGAACCCGCTCACCAGCCGCATCTGCCGGTAGCCCGTGTTCATGAACTCCGTCATCGCCTGCCGCGCGAAGCCGGCCTCGCGGTGCGTGTGCGAGAAGAGCTTCACCGTGGAGATGTTGGTGTACGCGTCGGTGATGCGCCCCGTCATCATCGCCCGCGCATCCGCCTGCGCCTTGCCGATGCGCGCGAGCCGCGGCACGAAGTAGATGCACGACGCCGCATAGCAGGCGAGCCAGATGGCGAAAGGCAGCATCAGCTGCTTGTCGAAGCTGCCGGCCAGCGCCAGGATGGTGATGAAGTAGACGCCGATGGCGATCACCACCTCGATCACGGTGAACAGCATCTCGCGCACGGCCAGCGCCGTCTGCATCACCTTGGTGGTGATGCGGCCCGCGAACTCGTCGGAGTAGAACGAGAGGCTCTGCCCCAGCATCATGCGGTGGAAGTTCCAGCGCAGGCGCAGCGGGAAGTTGATGGCCAGCGCCTGGTGCTTGAGGAAAGTGTGGAAGCCGACCAGCGCCACGCTGGAGAACAGCAGCAGCGCGAAGGCATACAAGGTCCCGCGCTCCTGCTGCCACAGCATGTCGCGCGGGGTGTTGGTCAGCCAGTCCACCACGTGGCCGAGGATGGCGAAGAGCCAGGCTTCCCAGGCTGAGATGGCGGCGCTCAGGATGGCGAGCACCACCAGGTACCCGCGCAGCCCGACGGTGCAGGCCCAGACGAAGGAAAAGAAGTTCTTCGGCAGGTCCCGCGGGACCTCCTCGGGATAAGGGTGGATCAGTTTTTCGAAGAGCCGGTACAACGAGGTCTCCAGGGCGGCCGCCCCATGCGGTGGCGGACCGGGAGTTTTAACGGAATCGCCACGCCCGGGGGTCGGACAGGGCGGAATGCTTTCCAGCGGCGGGAAAGATACTGTATAAACAACCAGTACTTCTGCCATGGCTGCCAGACCGCTCCCCGCTCCCGACCTGCCCCACGTGTGGCGCGGCAGGGAACTGGCGCAGGCCCAGGAAACCACCGTGCCCACCGGCCATCCTGCGCTCGATGCGCAACTGCCGGGACGCGGCTGGCCCCTGGGCAGCCTGGTCGAGGTGCTGCAGGGCGAAGCGCAGCAGCATGTCTGGCAATTGCTGGGAGCGGGGGTGGCCGCAGCCATCGCGGGACGCGATCCCGCCGTGCTGGTGCATCCACCTTACCAGCCTTTCGGGCCCAGCCTGCGCGCGCAGGGCATTGCCCCTGAGCGCCTGATGTGCGTCCATGCGGAGCGCCCCGCATCAAGGCTCTGGGCCGCGGAGCAGGCCTTGCGCTGCGCGGATGTGAGCGCGGTGCTGGCATGGGTGCCGCGTGCGCGGGCGGAGGAACTGCGCCGGCTGCACCTCTGCGCGCAAGCCGGTCAGAAGCTGCTGGTCGTGTTCCGGCCGCTCTCCGCGCGCGAGCAGTCGTCGCCCGCGCGCCTGCGCCTGCTGGTGCAAGGCACCGAAACCCTGGAGGTGCTGGTCCTCAAGAGGCGCGGCCCGCCCTTGCTGGAGCCGCTGGTGTTGCGCGCCCAGCCGCAGATGTTGTCCTCCCTGCTGGGGGCGCGGCAGAACCGCCGCCCGCTGCTGCAGCCCCTTCCCACCGGATCGCATGTACTGGATCGCCCTGCAACCCTTGCCGCATGACGATGCGAAGGCGTGGGGCTGGCGAGCGTTGCAGTTCACCCCCCGCGTCGCTTGCGTCGACGAAGCCCTGCTCCTGGAAGTGGGCGCTTCGGAGCGGCTGTTCGGCGGGCGCAAGCGCCTGCTGCGCCGGCTCTTGCGCGCGAGCGGGCTGGAGACCATGCCCTGGGCCGCGGGCCCGACCTCCCTGATGGCCTTGTCCCTGCTGCGGCTGCAACGCGGCGGGCAGAGCATGCCGCTCGCCGTGCCCTGGGGCTTGCCGCTTGCGACGTTCACGGCGGCCCAGGCCCACCTCGACACACTGGAGCGCGTCGGCGTCACCACGCTGGGTGAATTGCGCGAGCTCCCGCGCGCCGGTGTCGCGCGCAGGTTCGGCAGCGAACTGCTCGATGCGCTGGACCGCGCCTGGGGCGACAAGCCCGAGCGCTACGAATGGCTCTCGCTGCCTGCCGTCTTCGACGAGAACCAGGAGCTGCCGGAACTCGCCACCTCCGCACCGGAGTTGCTGCAGGCCAGTTCGCACCTGCTGCATCGCCTGCAAGCCTGGCTGCAGGCCCGCAACCTCGGCGTGCTCGCGCTCGAACTGGAATGGACGCTGGACCTGCGCCGCATCGACGGCAAGCCCTTGCCGTCGACGGAGAAGGTGGAGCTGCGCACCGCGCAGCCCACGCAGGACATGCGCCACCTGCGCAGGCTGGCTTCCGAGCGGCTCACGCGCACGACGATCTCGGCCCCCGCCAACCACCTGCGCCTGCGCACGCTGGAGACGGTGCCCTGGGGCGGTCGCACGACGAGCCTGCTGCCCGAAGACCAGAAGCAGGGCGAGCGACTGCACGAACTGGTGGAGCGCCTCAGCGTGCGTCTCGGCGCGAAGAACGTGACGATCGTGCAGCCGCGGCAGGACCACAGGCCCGAGTCCATGCAGGAATGGGTACCGGCCTTGTCCGCGCAGGAGCCTGCGCCCGGGGAGGGAAAGGCGGAGGACGTGCTCTTCCCGTCCTGGCTGCTGACCGAACCGCTGCGCCTGCAGGTGAAAGGCGACCAACCCTGGTACCAGGGACCGCTGCAGCTGCTCACGCGCGCGCGGCGCATCGAGACCAGCTGGTGGAACTCCGACGTCGAGGCGCCCGTGGTGCGCGACTACTTCATCGCCCGCAGCGAGAAGGCGGGGCTGCTGTGGATCTACCGCGAACGCCTTTCCGCCGAACAGGAACACGCCCAGTGGTTCCTGCACGGCATCTACGCGTGAAGGCAAGGCATGTCCTGGCTGCCCGATTACGCGGAGCTGCATTGCCTCTCCAACTTCTCCTTCCAGCGGGGTGCCTCGCATCCGCAGGAGCTGGTGCAGCGCGCGCACGAGCTGGGATATTCCGCCCTGGCGATCACGGATGAATGTTCCGTCGCTGGCGTCGTGCGCGCCTACGCCGAAGCGAAGAAGCTGAACCTGAAGCTGCTGCTCGGGGCGGAGTTCGCGCTGGACGGCTTCCGCCTGGTGGCGCTCGCGCGCCATGCCACGGGGTGGGGGAATCTTTGCGAGTTCATCACGGCCGCGCGCCGCATCGCCGGCAAGGGCGAGTACGTCTGCACGCGGGAGTCCAGCAACTTCTCGCTGCTCGAGGGTTGCGAGGTGCTGATCGCGCCGCGGCACGGGCTGCCGCTGCAGGACATTTGCGAACGGCTGGACTGGGGCGCGCGCCATTTCCAGGGCCATCTCTGGCTGGCCGCCGAACTGCTGCTCGATGGATCGGACGACCTGTGGCTGCACGACCTGCAGCGGGCGAGCGAAGCGACCGGCGTTCCGCTCGTGGCTGCGGGCGACGTGCACATGCATGCGCGCTCGCGCAAGCCCCTGCAGGACGTGATCACGGCAGTGCGCCTGGGCAAGTCGGTGCCGGAGTGCGGCTTCGCCTTGCAGGCGAATGCGGAGCAGCATTTGCGCCATCGCATGCGGCTGGCTTCGCAATACCCGCCCGAGTTGCTGGAGCGCACCCTGGAAGTTGCGGACCGCTGCACCTTCAGCCTGGAGGAGATCAAGTACCAGTACCCGCTGGAGGCGGTGCCCGCGGGGCTGACGCCGCGGCAGGCCTTGCGCCGCTTCACGATCGAAGGCGCGCGTTCGAGGTATCCGGAAGGCGTGCCGTGGCGGGTGCGCCGCCAGCTCGTGCGCGAGCTGGACCTGATCTCCGACTGCGCCTACGAGATGTTCTTCCTCACGGTGCACGACATCGTGCGGCACGCGCGATCCCTGGGCATCCTGTGCCAGGGGCGGGGCTCGGCCGCGAACTCCGCGGTGTGCTACTGCCTGGGGATCACGGCGGTGGACCCGGCGCGGTCGGACCTGCTGTTCGAGCGCTTCATCAGCCGCGAGCGCAAGGAGCCGCCCGACATCGACGTCGACTTCGAGCACGAGCGGCGCGAAGAGGTCATCCAGTACATCTATGCCAAGTACGGCAGGGACCGCTCCGCGATCGCCGCGGTGGTGGCGAGCTACCGTGCGCGCTCCGCGATCCGCGACGTCGGCAAGGCTCTGGACATTCCGGAGACGCTGGTCGATGCCTTCGCCAAGGACCATTTCTGGTTCGACGAACGCGGCGTGCGCGTGCAGAAGGTGGGCGAGCTCGCGGCTTCGCTGCAGGAGGAGGTGCCGGAGAAGGCGGTCGCCTTGTGGATGGAGCTGACGGAGGAGTTGATGGGGTTCCCTCGTCATCTCTCGCAGCACGTGGGGGGCTTCGTGCTCACGCAAGGGAAGCTCACTCGGCTCGTGCCCGTGGAGAACGCGGCGATGAAGGACCGCTCCGTGATCCAGTGGGACAAGGACGACCTGGAGGAGATGGGGCTGCTGAAGGTGGACGTGCTGGCCCTGGGCATGCTCACGGCCATCCGGCGCTGCCTGGACCTGGTGAGCATCCGGCGCGGCGTGCCCTTCCGGTTGACCGACATCCCGGACAAGGACCAGGCCACCTACGACATGATCTGCCGCGCCGACACCGTGGGCGTCTTCCAGATCGAGAGCCGTGCGCAGATGTCCATGCTGCCGCGGCTGAAGCCGCAGGTCTTCTACGACCTGGTGATCGAGGTGGCCATCGTGCGGCCGGGGCCGATCCAGGGCGGGATGATCCATCCTTACCTGAAGGCGCGCGAGCGCCTGTCGCGCGGCGAAGCGATCGAATACGAAAGCGAAGCGTTGAAGCCGGCGCTGGAGCGCACGCTCGGGATCCCCATCTTCCAGGAGCAGGTGATGCAGATCTCGATGATCGCCGCCGGCTTCTCCGCCGACGAGGCGGATCAACTGCGCCGCTCGATGGCGGCGTGGAAGCGGCACGGCGGCGTTCACAAGTTCCAGGACCGCCTGATCGACGGCATGCTCGCCAAGGGCTACCGCCGCGCGTTCGCCGAGGGCATCTTCAAGCAGATCCTCGGCTTCGGCGAATACGGCTTCCCCGAAAGCCACGCGTACAGCTTCGCGCTGCTCGCCTACGACTCGAGCTGGCTCAAATGCCACGAGCCCGAATGCTTCCTCGCCGCGATGCTCAACTCGCAGCCCATGGGCTTCTATGCACCGTCGCAGTTGATCCAGGATGCGCAGCGGCATGGGGTGGTGGTGCTGGAGCCGGATGCCTGCTTCTCGGATTGGGACTCCAAATTGGGGTCAGATTCCAATTTCGGAACGAAATTGGAATCTGACCCCAATTTGGACCCCCAGGGGCGGCCGCCCGTGCGCTTGGGTCTGCGCCTCGTCGGCTCCCTCGGTGAAGCTGCCGGTCGCCGCATCGTCGCCGCGCGCAACGATCAAGCGTTCACTTCCGTCGAAGACATGGCCTTGCGCGCGCAACTCGACGTGCAGGACCTCAACGCCCTCGCCGCCGCCGATGCCCTGAAGTCCCTCGCTGGCCATCGCCGACAGCAGGTGTGGGAAGCCGCGGCGCAGAGGAGGGCGCCGGCCTTGCTGCAATCCGCCCCCGTCAACGAACAGCCCCTGCTGCTCGAAGCCGCGCGCGAAGGCGAGGAGATCTACTTCGACTACGCCTCGATGGGCTTCACGCTGCGTCGCCACCCTGTGGCCCTGCTGCGCAATCGTCTCGCGCGCATGAAGCTCCTGAGCGCGCAGGAACTGCACGACCTGCCCCACAACCGCCGCGTGGGCGCCTGCGGCATCGTGACGGTGCGCCAGCAGCCGCAGACGGCCAACGGAACCATCTTCGTCACGATCGAGGACGAGACCGGCCCGGTGAACGTGATCGTGTGGAAGCACGTGCGCGAACGCCAGCGCGACGCGCTGCTGCAATCCAGGCTGATGGCCGTGCGCGGCATCTGGCAGCGGGACGTGGACAGCGGCGGCCAGGTGCGCCACGTCATCGCCGAGCAGCTGGAGGACCTCACGCCCTTGCTCGGCCGGCTGGGGCGGCAGCGCAGCTCGCGCGATTTCCATTGATCCCCTACAGTGGCACGCTTCTTGATGGGAGCGCCCGCCATGAACCAGACCATCGCCCTCCGACTGCCGCTGCTGCTGGCGACCGCCGCGCTGCTCTCCGCCTGCGCCATGCCCGCCGGGCGCATGGCCGCGGACAGCTGCCCCGTCGTCGCCAGCGTCCCGAATGGCCTCTACGTCGCGCCCTACCTGGGCGTGGAGAACTTGCTGAAGCCCGAGGACTTCGCGCGCGACTTCGCCTGCAGCGACGCCATCCAGGCACGCAGCTTCCCGCGCGGCTACGTCACGATCTTCGGCAGCTCGCGCATCGGCGAGAACGACGACCCGATCTACGCCGCGGTTCGCAGCTTCGCCCACCAGTGGGGCGCTCGTTATGGCCGCACCGTCCCCGTCATGACCGGGGCCGGCCCCGGCCTCATGGATGCCGCCAACCGCGGTGCCGCCGAAGCGGGTGCGCCCAGCGTCGGCTACACCACCTACTACGACCGCACGCCCACGCCCACGCCCCAGCGTCCTTACGGCGGCGACCCCACCAAGGCGCTGAATGCGCACGTCACCCACGGCCTCATCTTCTCCAGCGTCGCCGCACGCGAGGCGGCGATGATCAAGCACTCCGCGGCGATGGTGTTCACCCCCGGCGGAACCGGCACGGAATGGGAGATCTACCAGGTCGTCGAGATGATCAAGAGCCGCCAGGTGCTGCCCGTGCCCGTCTACTTCTTCGGCGACCGCGCCAGGTACTGGAAAGCGCTCGACGCACGCCTGGACGACATGGTCGCCCGCCGCACCGTGCGGCGCGACGAGCTCGCGTTCCTGAAGTTCGTGGCGACGCCGGAGGAACTCGTGCAGGCGTTGCGCGCGGACCTGCGCATGGACTGATGCTGGCGCGCGTGGGGAATCTCCTGGGCCTTGCCGGATGGCGCGACGGAACCGGAGACCGTAGGGTGGCGCGGCGAAGCCGCGGACGGTGAGCGACAGCGAACCCCACCGAGCAGCGGTGACGCACGCGCATCGATCGGTGGGGTTCGCTGCGCTCACCTTCCCGGCGTGCCGCCGGCCACCCTACGTGTTTCCCGCGTTCCGCGGGCGCAGGTTTCCCGCGTTCCGCGGGCGCAGGTTTCCCGCGTTCCGCGGGCCCAGGTTTCCCGCGTTCCGCGGGCCCAGGTTTCCGGCGCGCGCCCGCCTCAGCTGCGCATCCCCCCGCTCCCCGGCCACCCAGGCAGCGTGAGCTCGCCACGCGACTCGAACCGCGCGCTGCCGATGCGGCCGCGCAGGTGGTAATCGACCCGCGGCCGCTCCTCGCCCATGAAGAGCCCGATCGCCAGCCGCGCGAGGTTCACGGCCGACGCGGTCACCGGAACGGTGACGAGCACTTCGCCGAAAGGCGGCACCGTGCCCGCGAGGTCCGCCACGCCGCTCGCGAAAGCGCTGCCGCGCACCTGCAGGTCGATCACCACGCCGCGGAAGTCCAGCGGCGCCTCGTTCGGGTTCTGCACGCGCAGCACGCACAGGAAGCGCAACTCCATGCCTTCGCCGTCCGCCGCCTGCAGGTCGGCGACCTGCACCACGGGCGGCTCGCGGCCCGGCAGCGAAGCGCACCCCGCCAGCAGGAGCAGGGCGGCGGGCATCGCCTGGCGCCGGCGCATCATGCGAGACCCCGCAGTTCGCCGCAATACAGCAGCCCGCCACCGTCGGCAGGTGACGAGCGCAGCACGAGCGCGTAGCGACCGTCCGCCAGCTCCGCCAGCGGCAGCGGCACCGCATGCGACAGCATGAACGCACCGCGGCGCGACTGCGCGATGTCGCCGTTGGCGGTGCGCACCAGCACGTTGTCGTTGAGCGCGCGCGCGGGCTGCTGCGGCAGCGCCTCGCAGCGGCCTTCGTACAGGTACGTGTAGACGTGCAGCGGCGACGTGGGCTGCGGCCCCGCCGCCGTGAAGAAGACGGTCATGCGCGTGCCATCGGGCGCGGGGAGCAGGGTGGCTTGCGCGAAGCTCCCCGCGTTGGACGGCGCGGGAGCGAGCGGGACGACCACCGGGTCCGGCGTCGTCGCGCAGGCGGCCAGCGCGCAGAGGCTGGCCAGGTTGGAAAGAAGCACGGGTGCCCTCATGCGGCCTCCACGGGGGAACGGGCGGATCACAGGATACGCCCAGTCCCCCACCCGTGGAAAGCCGCGCAGGAGAGCGGCCCGGGCTTTACTTGCGGCTGCCCGCGATCGCCTTTTCCGCCGCGTTCACGAGGTCGGCGCCGATCGTGTTCTTCCACTTCGCGTACACGGGGCGCGTGGCCTTCACGAAGGCTTCGCGCTCGGCGGCGGTCAGGTTGACGACGGTCGCGCCGTTGGCGGCGGCTTCCTTCATCAGCGGCTTGTCGGCTTCGACGAGGCCCTTGCGCGAGAGGGCGATGCCCTGCTTGCCCGCGTCGATGGCGGCCTGCTTCACGATCTCGCGATCGGCGGGCGTCCACGAGTTCCACACGTCCTTGTTGACGACGTAGATCAGCGGGTCGGCCATGTAGCCCCAGGTGGTGATGTACTTCTGGCCCACCGTATGCATCTTCAGCATGGTGTACAGGTACATCGGGTTCTCCTGGCCGTCCACGGCGCCGCTGGCCAGCGCGGGCTGCGCGTCGGCCCAGCTCATTTGCGTGGGGTTGGCGCCGAGGGCGGTGAACGTGTCGGAGAACAGGGGCGAGCCGACCACGCGGATCTTCATGCCCTTGAGGTCTACCGGCGTGCGGATCGCCTTCTTGCTGTTCGTCAGCTCGCGGAAGCCGTTCTCGGACCAGGCCAGCGGCATCGCGCCCGCCTTGTCCACCGCCGCGAAGATCTTCTTGCCCACGTCGCCCTGCGTCAGCGCGTCGAGGCCGGCGTAGTCGGGCGTCAGGAAGGGCAGCGAGAACAGGTTCAGTTCCTTGATCTGCGGCGACCAGTTGATCGTGGAGCCCACGGCCATGTCGATCACGCCCTGGCGCAGCGCGCTGAACTCGCGCGTCTGGTCGCCCTGGATCAGCGAGACGCCGGGGTACAGCTTGATGTTGATGCGGCCCTGCGTCCGCTCCTTCACCAGGTCGGCCCAGATCTTGCCGGACATGCCCCACGGCGTGGGCGGGCCCAGCACCAGCGACATCTTGTATTCGGCCTTGTAGTTGGACTGCGCGATCGCGCCTTGCGTGAACGCGAGCGCCGTAGCGGCCATGGCCAACCCGAGCAGGGTGCGGCGGAACTTCATCGAAACGTCTCCTTCAGAAAAAAACCATGTTGGGCCTCGCACGGCCCGTAGGCTGGGTTTCGCGAACGCGAACCCCAGCGATCACCCATCAATACCCCAATACGCGCGGCAACCACGTGGCGAGCGACGGGAACGCAATCACGAGCACCATCACGAATGCCATGCTCGCCAGCATCCACCCGACCCACCGCACGGTGCTCTCCATCGGCACCCCAGCGATCCGGCACGACACCATCAGGTTCACCGCCAGCGGCGGCGTGAACTGCCCCAGCGCCACCTTCAACGTCAGGATCACCCCGAACCACACCGGGTCCCACTTGTAGTACTGGACGATCGGCAGCAGCAGCGGCACGAAGATGAGGAAGATCGACACGCCGTCGAGGAACATGCCGACGGTCACCAGCATCAGGATCAACAGCGCCAGCACGCCGTACTCGCCCAGCCCGGAATTCACGATCGCCTTCGTCACCGGATCGATCACGCCCAGCGTCGACAGCGAGTACGCGAAGATGCCCGCCAGCGACACCACCAGCAGGATCACCGCCGACAGCTCGCCCGACTCGCGCAGGATGGTGAAGAGGTCGCGGACCTGGATCGTGCGGTGGATCACCATGCCCACGAAGAGCCCGTAGAACACCGCGACGACCGCGGCCTCCGTCGGCGTGAACCAGCCGGCGCGCATGCCGCCCAGGATCAGCACGGGCGCGATCAGCCCCCAGCTCGCGTCGCGAAGGCTGCGCCAGAAGGGCGGGCGAGGCAGGTCGGCTTCCGCCTTCCCCATGCCGTGGCGGCGCGCCATCCACACCGCGGGCACCATCAGTGCGATGCCGGCGAGCACGCCGGGGATCATGCCGGCTGCGAACAGCGCGGGGACCGACGCGCCCGGCACCAGCACCGAGTAGACGATGAACGCCACCGAGGGCGGGATCAGGATGTCGGTGGCGGCCGCGGCGCCGACCACGCTGGCCGAATACGAGGCCGGGTAGCCCGCGCGCGACATCGCCGCGATCATCACCGCGCCCACCGCGGCGGCGTTGGCCGGCCCCGACCCCGAGATGCCGCCCAGGAACATCGCGACCGCGATCGCCACCAGCGGCAGCATGCCCGGCCCGCGCCCGACGATCGCGATGGCGAAGTTCACCAGCCGCAGCGCCACGCCGGAGCGGTCGAAGATCGAGCCGACCAGCACGAACATGGGGATGGCGAGCAGCGGGTACTTGCCCAGGCCCGCGTAGAAGTTCTGCGGCACGGCGAGCAGGCCGTACCACTGCGTGTCGAGGTTCGCGAGCGCGATACAGGCGGCGCCGGCCAGTCCGAGCGCGGCGCCGATCGGCACGCCCAGCAGCAGCATGGCCAGGAAGGCCACGAACAGCAGCGTCGCGATCATGGCTGCCGCCCGCGGCGGAAGAACAGGCCCAGCGCGCGCCCGGCGATGGCGACCGACAGCACCGGCAGCCACACCGTGTACCACCACTGCGGCACGCCGATGCCGGGCGAGGTCTCGCCGAAGCGGATATCGTCGTACAGCGTGCGTCCGGACAGCACCGCCATCAGCGCGAACAGCACGAACACCATCAGCGCCCCGAACCGCGCCAGCGCCCGCTGCCGCGCGGGCGAGCCGCTGTCGGCGAAGAACTCGATGCGGATGTTCGCGTTGCGCGCCACGGCGGCCGACCCCGCCACCATGGCCAGCACGATCATCAGGAAGATCGAGAACTCCTCGGTCCAGGCGAAGGACTGGGAGGTGAAGTACCGGGCGATGACGTTGGCGAAGGTGATGAGCGCCAGCAGCGCCATCACGATGACGGTGAGCCAGTCTTCGATGGCGAGGGGGATGCGGGTGGGCTCGTCGGGGGAGCCGGGGACCGGCGGGAGGTCGTGGCCGGTTTCGGTGGGTTGGGGCATGGCTCGTGTACTACAGCGGCCGCTCGAATTCTAGAGACGCGCGACGGAGTACATCTTTTCACTACGGGCGAAACGGCTGACGTTTTGCCATGGAGGCCGTCCAACACGAGCGGCGTAGCGGGCTGGGGCATCAGTGCCGGAAACGAAGTGCCTCTGGGGCGCGCCAGCGCGATGCTGATCGCGAACGGGCGACTTCTTGCATCGTACCCATATCCGCCAAGTGGAGCGTGCCTTAGAGTGGTTGCTTCTTTCCGTCCTTGTACTGGTATAGGGTGGTCGCCGCGTTCTTGAGCTCACCGGTTTTCTCAAACGAAATTTGCGCGGTGACACCCGTGCAATTGGTGTTCTGTAGGAAGCGGATGTACTTCTTCGGATCGGCAGAGCCAGCGCGCTTCATGGCGTCGACCAGCACGAGCGTGGCGTCGTAGGTGTACGGACTGTACACTTGAAACTGGCCCGGGTACTTGGCGTCATAGCGCTTCTTCCAGGTCTCGCCGCGCGGCATTTTGGCAATGGAGGCGCCGCCCTCGGCACAGACTACGTTATTCAGAGTCTTGGCGCCGGCAGACAGCTTGGCGATCTCGGAGGTGCAGATGCCGTCCCCGCCAAAGTACTTGATGTTGGTCATGCCGAGTTGCTCCATCTGGCGCAGCATCGGCCCGGCCTGCGGATCCATCCCGCCATAGAAGATCGCATCGGGATTCTTAGACTTTACGGCGGTTAGGATAGCCATGAAGTCTGTCGCCTTGTCATTGGTGAACTGCTCGTCGACGACTTGCATGCCTTTGGACACGGCGGTCTTCTTGAACACTTCGGCGACGCCTTGGCCGTAGGCGGTGCGGTCGTCAATGATCGCGACCTTCTTCAGCTTCAGCCTGTCTGCGGCGTAGAGTGCCAGCGCAGCGCCCAACGCGTTGTCGTTGGCAATGATTCGATAGGTGGTGTCATAGCCAGGCTTGGTCAGCGCCGGGTTCGTTGCTGCGCCGGTGACGTGCGGGATGCCGCAGTCGTGATAGACCTTGGACGCTGGGATCGTGGTGCCGGAGTTCAGGTGACCCACCACGCCGGCCACCTTGGCGTCACACAGCTTTTGCGCGGCCGCTGTACCCTGCTTCGGGTCGGCGGCGTCGTCTTCCGCTTGGATTTCGAATCTGACCTTCTCACTACCAATTGAGATCCCTTGTCCGTTGAGATCCTCGATGGCCATGCGGACACCATTCTCGTTGTCCTTGCCATAGTGAGCCTGCGGTCCGGAGAGCGGGGCAACGTGACCGATCTTGATGGTCTTTCCGCCACTTCCCCCGCCACTATTGCCGCCACCTGCGCCGATGTCACTCGCCAGCCCGCACACGGCATTGGCAGATGAGTACCAAACAGTCAGAAGCAGGGCTGCTGTGAGCTGAAGACGATAGGCCGCCATGTTCAATGTCTCCTTCAAAGTTCTATGACGCGCTGCCCGTAGGACCGATAGCACTCAGTTCGATCTTGGCCCCGGTAGATGGCGAGGGGAGGAATTCCGTCCTGGACACCTGGGGTCTCATGGTCAACTACACACTTCTCTCCCTCGGTCATCCCCTCACGCTGATAGAACTCCCACCAGATGCGCAGGCGTTTGGGCCGCCTAGGGATGTCGATGACTGTTGTCAACATGGTTCCGCTGGTGCCGCCTTTGACGAGCAGGGGCGACTTCCCGTATTCGGTAAACACCCTGTAGCCAAGACAACTCTCCACTTCCTGGCAAGAGCGCTGCGTTGACTGACCTATGCCGGCGGCCTTCACGAGATCGTCATCGTGGAGGACCGCCATTCCGATAAATACACTTGCCGATTCGTCGGCCGACCTCGAAATGGGGAAAAGATTCCAGATGATTTGTACGCGGTACTTTCCATCCGGACGTGGCCCTAACACTGTCACCTTTTCATCCGACAGGCTGGTGTCGAACCGAGCACCCTTGGGGGTCAGAATGACACTCTTGTAGGTCACGGCTGCAAGCCCTCCGAATGAGATCAGGAGGATCAGCAAAGTGGCAAGCACCACGACTGGCCGATGATTCGGCTTGAAGATAGAGAGAATCTCGGGGCGATACAAAAGGGGAATGGAAATAAGCGCTACCGAGATCGCCCCCACTACAACGAGAGATTGCACGTTGTTGGGATTGACAGCTTGGATCAGAGCTGCAGAAAAAACCGAGAAGAGGAACCCGGCGAGTTGGATTGGCCCCCGAATCTGGGGAATGATCGTCACGAGCCGGAGGATGTCCAAACTGAACCCCGCAGCCGGGTTGGGGTCCGGTGGCTTGCTCTGGGATCTGCTCCGTGGTGCCATTTCGCCGTGCCTGGAGTGAGAGGCCGACGCTAGCCGCTTGGTGCGTCTAGCGTCATCCCCAAATGTTGCTATCTGCAGCTGTGGCGCGCTTCAGCACGGAGGTGGGCGCCCAAATCGCGCATCGCTCGTAGTTCTCGAGGTGGAACCGGCTAGAATCCGCCCCTGAACCGCGGGCGTCGTTCAATGGCAGGACCTGAGCTTCCCAAGCTCAAGACGTGGGTTCGATTCCCATCGCCCGCTCCAGATCCCTTCGGAAGCCTCTGAAATACGGGGCATTCCCGCTGTCGCGGAAAGTCTGGGAAGCCCTGGGTTCCCGCCTTCGCGGGAATGACGACTACGGGGCGAACCCACCCCCCAGCGCCAGGTGCAGGTTCACCCGCTGGATCAACCTCTCCCCCTGCACCCTCGCCAGCGTAGCCCGCGCCGCATGCAGCGCCAGCTGCTGGTTCTGCACCCCGCGCAAGTCTCCGCTGCCCACGTCGTATCGCGTCCGGGCAAAGCCCAGGGCCGATTCGTTCGCGCGGACGGCGCGCGTCAGCACGTCGGCACGGGAGTCCAGCGTGAACGACTGCGACAGCGCCCCTTCCACTTCCCCGAACGCCCGTGAGCCGATCCGGCCGTAGTCGGCGATCGCCGCCTTCTGCTCCGCGCTCCGCGCATCCACCTGCGCCTGCAACGCCCCCGCATTGAAGATCGGCGCCAGCAGCGTCGCCCCGACGCTCCAGACCGGGTTGTCGCGCTCCTTCATCAGGAAAATGTCGCTGCTGATCGAACTCACGCTCGCCGTCAGCGAGATCGCCGGCAACCGCGCAGCCTTCGCCTGCTCGGTCCGATAGAAAGCAGCGGCAATCCGGCGTTCGGCAGCCCGCACGTCCGGCCGCCGCTCCAGCAGCTCCGACGGCAACCCCGCCGGCACCGGCCCCGGCAGCGCTGGCAGCGTCACGCCCGGATCCACCGAGCCGGACGGATACCGCCCCGCCAGGATCTCGATCGCCCGCAACGCATTCAACCGCGCGATCTCCGCCTGCAGTTGCACGTCGCGGTACGAGAGCGCGCTTGCCTCGGCCTGGCTGACTTCCAGCTCGTCGGACTTGCCCACGCGCACGCGCTCGCGCGAGAGGTCCACCAGCGCCTGCGACGACTGGATCATGTCCCCTGCAATCGCCCGCTGCACCGCGGCCTCGCGCGCCATGAACCAGCTCTTGGCCACCAGGGCCGCGATCGACTCGCGCGCGTACACGGCATCGAGCGCCGTTGCTTCGTAGGTCGCCGTTGCCGCCGCACGGGAAGCGCGAACGCGCCCCCACAAGTCCAGCTCCCAGCTCGCGAACAAGCCGATGCCTGAGACGCCGCTCCCGTCCCCGCCCGCCTTGCCGCCCCCATGCCCCGCGAGGTTCACCGTCGGATAGAGGGCGGCCCCCGCGGCACGCGCGCTCGCCTCCGCGGCTTCCACGCGCGCGGCGGCGATCTGCAGGTCGGGGTTGTAGGCCACCGCTTCGGCGATCAGCCGTTCGAGCTGCGGGTCCTGGAACTGCGTCACCCAGCCATTCGTCACCGGGCCGGGCGCCGTCGGCCCGCCGGTCCACTGCCCCGGCACCTGCGTGTTCGGCAGCGCCTGGGACCGGATCTGCCCGGCATCCGGCGGCGTCTTGAGCGCGCAGCCGCCGGCGAGGGCCGCGCACGCGAGGGCGAGGGGCAGGCGGCGCATCAGTGCAGCTTCAGGATGAGGTAGTTGATCTTGGTGTTGATCCGCAGGATCACCTTGCGGATGATGTGGATCATCTCGCCGCTCTCCGTGTAGATCGCCGCGTTGCCCCGCGCGCCGGCTGCGAAGAAGACGTCGCGGAACTTGGGGTCCACGGTCAGCTTGACGGGGAAGCGCGCCGGAGGCGGCCCGGCCGCGCCGGTCTGCGGCAGTGCGACGCTGTTGACGGACTGGCCCTGGCCCTGCGCCCAGATGATGGAGTCCACCTTCGCCTTGATGATCTCGCCCGGCAGGGTCTCCAGCACGATCTCGGCCTCGTCGCCCGGCTTCACCTGCGTGAGCTCGTTCTGGTCGTAGAGCGCAACGACCGTGAACTCGTCTTCCACGAAGGAGAGCGACGGCGTGTTGGCCAGCACGGCCACCATCGCGCCAGGGCGCAGCTGCACGTTCACGGGCGTGCCGTTCGCGGGCGCATAGGCGACGGTCTGCGCCAGCTCCCACTTCGCCTGTTCCAGCTGTGCGCGCGTCTGCGCGATCTGCGCCCACTCGCCGCCGGACTTCGCCCCCATGCGCTGGCGGATCTGGCGCTCGCCGGCGAGGGCCTGGCCCCACGCGCTGCGGGCCTGCGCCTCGGCGCTGCGGGCGCTATCGAGCGCGCTCTGCGCATTGCGAAGGTTGGTCTCCGCCTGCTCCAGGTCGAAGCGGTTGCCCGCGCCCTTCGCCACCAGCTCGCGGTTCTGCGCCGCGCGCCGCGTGGCCAGTTCCAGCTCGGCGCCCGCCTGCGCGACGCGCGCCGCCGCCTGGTCGATGGCCGACCGCGAGGACGAAACCTGCGCCACGGAGCCCGCCAGCTGCTCCTCCAGCTCGCGGCTGCTGCCCACCGTATTGGCGAGCTGCGCTTCCAGCGCATTCACCTGCAGCTGGTAGGGGGTGGGGTCGACGCGGTACAGGACGTCGCCCTTGCGCAAGGGCTTGTTGCCGTCCGCCACCTCGATCACCCGCCCGCGCACCTGCGAGGAGATGTTCGCGACGTACTTGATCACCCGGACGTCATGCGACGAAGGCGCGAAGACGTTGAGGGCCAGGATCAGCGCGGTGAGGCCCACCACCGGGATGGTGACCACGATGACCATGGAGGCCGTGTTCCACGGCAGCCACTTGAACTTGAAGAAGATCAGCCAGACGAAGAACGAGTAGATCGCGAGCAGCAGGACTTCCATTACCGTGCTCCTCCCGCCACCGCTTCGGCCCGGGGCGGGTCGACGGCGGCCAGCACGGGCTGCGAGCGCGCGGCCGGCAGCGTCTCCAGGCGCTCCGTCAGCCGCTGGAGCTCGGGCGGCAGCGGGCCCTTGGCGGCCATGGCGGCCAGCTCGATGCGCAGTTGCGCGACCTGCTCCGGCGGCAGCTTGCCGGCGACGGCCAGGTTGCCGAGCTCCAGGTAGTAGTCCTCGTGCTTGTCGGTGCCGTAGACCGCGCGGTGGGCGATGGGCCGCGAGTAGGCCCACAGCCACGCGAAAGGCCACAGCATGCCGCCGAAGAACAGCGACAGCAGGCACAGCACGTGGATGGAGTCCTTCTGCGGATGGTGGCGCTTCTCCGCGATCTTCTCCGGCATCACGTGCACGATCCAGAAGGCCGCGATCGCGATGGCCGGGACGATGAAGATGATGACCCAGGACAGGACGTTGGCCGCCGAATCCAGGGCTTCCCCGGACAGGAACGAGGCGTGCGCCGCCAGGGGCGAAAGCAGCGCCGGCCAGGCGAGGGCGCGTCGCAGGTTCATGAGGTGCTCCGCTTTCGGGAAGTAATGCAGCCGGAAGCGTGCCCCACGCGCCGGGGCCGCGGAATTGCCCTTTGTGCCTACCGGCGGCGGGGCAGCCGGGTTGCCCCTAAGCCCTATGGGCGCGCCACGGGCCGAAGCGTAGTCTGCCCGCACCCTGCAGTAGCAGTCCCTTCCCATTTGCCCGGAGGACCCCCATGGCCAAGGAAAGAGCCGCCGACAAGCCCAGCGAGCTGACCCTCGCCGATTTCTTCTCCGCGACGGACGCCCGCCGCGACCGCTGGAGCCGGCTCGAGGCCTGCGCGGAGGCCTACGGCGCGGGCCGCGGCGGCAGCAGCGACAAGCTGCTCGGCGAGATCCGCACGCTGCTCGATGGCATGGAGCCGCTGGAGCACTTCTGGGCCTACCCCGGCCCGGCGCTGATGCATTCGCTGCGCGACCTGCTCGCCGGCGGCGACGGCGCTGCGTTCGCGGGCGCGGTGCACCGCATGAAGAGCACCATCTTCTCCGGCGCCTACCGGCGCGACCCCTCCGCCTGGGTGCTCGAGGAGGAAACGGAGACCAGCCTCGCCGACCGCCTGCCGCCGGGCCTCGTCGACGGCACCTACAAGCCCTACTTCGAGCTGCTCACCGTGGCGCCCGAGGCCTCCCGCACGAACAGCTCGCAGCGCGAGCTGCGCAAGCTGCGCCGGCCCGAGGACCCGTTCACCTACGAGCCCGTGCAGGCCTCGAGCTTCGAGGACGCCATGGTGGCGGTCATCGTCAACACCAACCTGCAGGCCGTCGTGATCTACGACGGCTTCCAGTACAAGTCGCGCCACGCCCTGTCCGAGCTGGGCGAGCTGATCCGCCGGCACGTGAAGATTTCCGACGACGGCATGCCCAGCGCCTATGGCCTGCAGCTCGCCTCGGCGATCAAGAAGGTCCGCCCCGAGCTGGACATCTACCTCGTGAGCGAGCGCGGCGTGGAGGAGGCCGCCACCAGCGAGCAGAGCCGCCTGGTGCGCCGCGTCTTCTACGAGATCGAGGAGCTGATGGAGCTGCACCTGAGCATCATGGCCGGCGTGCAGGAGCGCTACGCCACGCCCTTCTTCGACAACCTCAAGAAGTACGCGGCGCGGCCGATCGGCACCTTCCACGCGCTGCCCGTGGCGCGCGGCAAGTCGATCTTCAAGTCGAACTGGATCAAGGACATGGGCCAGTTCTACGGCGCCAACCTGTTCCTGGCCGAGTCGTCCGCCACCACCGGCGGCCTCGACAGCCTGCTGGACCCGGCGGGCAACATCAAGGAAGCGCAGGACAAGGCGGCGCGCGCCTTCGGGGCCGACAAGGTTTTCTTCGGCACCAACGGCACGTCCACATCGAACAAGATCATCGTGCAGGCGGTGTGCCGGCCCGGTGACATCGTGCTCATCGACCGCAACTGCCACAAGTCGCACCACTACGGCCTGGTGCTGGCCGGCTCGCAGCCGCTGTACGTGGAAGCCTTCCCGATGGTGGAGTACTCCATGTACGGCGCCGTGCCGCTGCGCACCATCAAGCAGGCGCTGCTCACGCTGAAGGCAGAGGGCAACCTGGACAAGGTCCGCATGCTGGACCTGACCAACTGCACGTTCGACGGGCACATGTACAACTGCCGCCGCGTCATGGAGGAATGCCTGGCCATCAAGCCGGACCTGATCTTCCTGTGGGACGAGGCGTGGTTCGGCTTCGCGCGCTTCTCGCCCTTCCACCGGGTTCGCACCGCCATGGGCGCGGCCGCGGCGCTGGAGGAGAAGTTCGCGTCCGAGGCCTACCGCGCCGAATACGCGGAGTGGAAGAAGTCCATGGGCGGCAAGGTGGGCGCGGACCTGGACGCCGGCAACCCCGCGCTGCTCGAGACGCGCCTGCTGCCCGACCCGGAGAAGGCGCGCATCCGCGTCTACCAGGCCAACTCCACGCACAAGTCGATGTCGGCGCTGCGCCAGGGGTCCATGATCTTCGTGAAGGACCAGGACTTCCACGAGATCGAGGAGCAGTTCCACGAGGCCTTCTACACGCACACGTCGACGTCGCCCAACCAGCAGATCATCGCGTCGCTGGACCTCGCCCGCCGCCAGATGGAGCTGGAAGGCTACGAGCTGGTCATGTCGGCGATCGACCTCGCGCTGGACCTGCGGCGCCAGGTGAACAACCACCCGCTGATCTCCAAGTACTTCCGCATCCTCACGCCGGGCGAGATGGTGCCCAGGGAGTTCCGCGCCTCGGGCGTCGAGGACTACGGCCGCAACGGTGCCTCCTGGAACAAGGTGGTGGACGCGTGGCACGAGGACGAGTTCGCCCTGGACCCGACCCGCCTGACCATCGTCACCGGCCGCGCGGGCTTCGACGGCACGCAGTTCAAGGGCCTGCTCGCGAGCAAGTACGACGTGCAGATCAACAAGACGTCGCGCAACTCGATCCTGGTGCAGACCAACATCAACAACACGCGCAGCGACATCGCCCACCTGCTGAAGGTGCTGGCGGACGTGGCGCGCGACGTGGACCAGCGCCTGAAGGAGGCCGAGCCGGTGGAGCGCGAGGCTTTCGCCGCACGCGTCAAGTCGCTGATGGAGGACGTGCCGGACCTGCCCAACTTCAGCCGCTTCCACGACGCCTTCCGCGACAACGTCGAGGCCGGCACCTCCCAGGGCCACATGCGCGCCGCCTTCTTCACCGCCTACCGCGGCGAGGACTGCGACCACATCAAGCTGAACGATCCGCAGATCGACGAGCGCATCCGCAACGGCCCGCCGCTGGTGTCCGCGAACTTCGTCATCCCGTACCCGCCCGGCTTCCCGATCATGGTGCCGGGGCAGGTGATCGAGGCGGACACCATCACCTTCATGCGCAAGCTGGACGTGAAGGAGATCCACGGCTACGACGCGTCGCTCGGGCTGAAGCTGCTGAAGCCGGAGTCGCTGGGCAAGAGGGGCAAGAAGTCGTCGCCGGCCGACCTGTAGAGCCGACATTCCAGAGGAGATTGAGATGCAATCGTTGTTCCAATGGATGGCGGACAACCCGTTCGCCCTCTTGTTCATCGCGGTGGGGCTGGCCGTCTGGGTCGGGCGCTTCAGCTTCAAGGGCTACGGGCTGGGCATGGTGGCCGCGGCCATCATCATCGGCTGCGGCATGTCCACGTGGGCCTCGGTCTACGGCGTCAAGCTGGAGCTGAACAACTTCGCCAAGAGCCTCTTCTACTACCTGTTCATGTACGGCGTGGGGCTGCGGGTCGGGCCTTCGTTCGTGAACAGCCTGAAGGGCGACGGGCTGACGTTCACGCTGCTGGCGTTCATCGCCTCGGTGCTGGGCCTCGGCCTCTGCGTGATCGGCGCCAAGATGCTGGAGCTGCCGCCCGGCGCCGCCGGCGGGCTGCTCGCGGGTTCGCAGACCATGTCCGCGGCCATCGGCTCCGCGGAGCAGGCCGTGACGCAGGGCGCGGTGAAGCTCGCGGCGGGCACGACGCCGGAGCAGGTCTCCGCGATGATCGCGCTCTCCTACGGCATCAGCTACATCTGGGGCACGGTCGGCATCATCCTGATCTGCAAGTACCTGCCCAAGTGGTGGGGGCTGGACGCCAGGGCGGCCGCGGCGGAGTACGAGCGCGAGCACGGCGTGCGCAACGTGGACGACGTGGGCCTCAGCGGCTACCGTCCTTTCGCCGTGCGGGCCTACAAGCTCGAGAACGCGCAGTGGAGCGGCAAGAGCATCCAGGACTTCCGCGACCAGTACCCGGAATACCGGGTGATCAACGTGCGGCGCGGCCAGGAGATCCTGGGCAGCGACCCGACGCTGAAGGTGATGTCCGGCGACGTGGTGGCGCTGGCCGGAACGCGCGGCGACATGACGGCCAACCTCGGCATCATCGGCCCCGAAGTCGACGACCGCCAGGTGCTGAACATCCCGCTGGCCCAGGCGGAAGTGCTGCTGACGAACAAGGATGCCGTGGGCCGCACGCTCGGCTCCTTCAGCCGCGGCGAGCTCGCCGGCCAGCTGCAGGTCACGCGCATCGAGCGCGCCGGCGTGCCCATCCCGGTGGGCACCGACACCGAGCTGCAGCGCATGGACGTGATCTTCATCGCCGGCGTGCAGGGCGCCGTGAAGCGCGCGGCCGAGCTCCTGGGCCGCTTCGCGACGCCCAGCACGGCCACCGACCTGCTGACGCTGTCCGTGGGCATGATCCTCGGCCTGCTGATCGGCGCGATCTCCTTCCCGGCGTTCGGCGCCAGCGTGGGCCTCGGCAACGCGGGCGGCCTGCTGGTCTCCGGCGTGATCATCTCCTCGCTGCAGTCGCGGCTGCGCTTCTTCGGCAACACGCCCAATGCCGCGCGCAACATCCTGGAGGACCTGGGCCTCGTGGTGTTCGTCGCCATCGTGGGCATCAACGCCGGCAACTCGCTGCTGGCGCAGCTCACGGGCGTGCTGGCGCTGAAGATCTTCGTCGTCGGCTTCATCGCCTGCACGATCCCGCCCTTCGTGGTCTGGGCGATCGGCTACCACGTGTTCAAGATCAACCCCGCCGTGCTGATGGGCGGCGTGGCCGGTGCGCGCTCGCACTCCGGCCCGTGCCGCGAGGCCGCGAAGGAGATCAACAGCACCGTGCCGTGGATCGGCTTCCCGGTGGCGTATGCCGTCAGCGGCATCCTGCTGACGATCTTCGGCTACTTCGCGATGGTGCTCGCGCAGTAGGGCGGTGGGTTCGGGAAACGCCGGGGCGGCCGTTCGCGGTTGCACCCGGCGTTTTCGCTTGGACGGAAGGAGGAGGACGACATGGAATGGCTCGCGCCCTTTTTCGAGAAGAACCCCGAGGTGCCCACCTTCCTGGCCATCGGCCTGGGTTACTGGATCGGCAGCTGGAAGATCCGCGGCGTGGGCATCGGCCCGGTCACCGGCTCGCTGCTCGCGGGCGTGCTGATCGGCTATTTCTTCCACGTGCCGGTCTCGGACACGGCGAAGTCGCTGCTGTTCCTGCTGTTCATGTACGGCATCGGCTATTCCGCGGGGCCCGGCTTCGTGCGTGGCGTGCGCGAGGGGGGCTGGCGATGGGTGGCGGTGGGCACCATCATCCCGGCCGCGGGCTTGCTGACCGCGTACGCGATGGCGCGCGTGCTGCAGCTGGAGGTGGGCTATGCGGCCGGCATGATGTCCGGCGGCCTGACCGAGTCGCCGGTGATCGGGACGGCGAGCGAGGCCATCCGCAGCCTGCCCATCGCGGAAGCCGAGAAGCAGCGGCTCGTCACGCAGATCCCGGTGGCGGACGCCCTTTGCTACCTGTTCGGTACCGTGGGGCTGATCCTCTTCTGCTCGCACGTGGGGCCGTGGCTGCTGCGCATCGACATGAAGGCCGAGGCGCTGAAGCTCGAACAGGAGATGGGCCTGGAGCGGGAAGCGCGCGGCGTGAGTTCCGCGTGGCACATGTTCGAGCTGCGCGCGTACGAGATCGCGCCCGGCGGGCCCGCGGTGGGCAAGACCATCGCGCAGGCGGAGAACGCGCTGGCGAACGAGCGCATTTTCATCGAGCGCGTGCGCCGGGGCGGCGAGATCGTGCCCGTGCGCTCCGACCTCGTGCTGCAGGCCGATGACGTGGTCGGCGCGATCGGGCGGCAGGAGGCGCTGCTGCGCAGCGTGGGCGACCGCCGCCGCGAGGTGTTCGACCGCGAGCTGCTGGACGTGCCTTCGGCGACCTTCGACGTGGTGCTGACGAACAAGGAGTTCTCGGGCCGCACGCTGGAGGAGATCGCGGGCGCCGAGGAGCAGTTCCGCGGCGTTTTCCTGCGGGAGATCCGGCGCGGCAACGAGCGCATTCCCATCGCGCGCGGCACGCGCATCTACCGCGGCGACCTGCTCACGCTGCACGGCCTGGAGCCGGCGGTGCGCCGCGTGGCGGCGGCGCTCGGCGACGTGCTGCAAAGCCGTGGCACCGACTACGTCTCTCTCGGCCTCGCGATCTTCATCGGGGCGCTGCTGGGGCTGGTGCTGGCTTTCCACGTGGGCGACGTGCGCATCGCGCTGGGGGCGAGCGTGGCCACGCTGCTGGTGGGGCTGGCGGTGGGCTGGCGCAATTCGGTGCGGCCCAACTTCGCGCTGCTGGGCGACGACGCGATCGACCTGATGAAATCGGTGGGGCTGGCGGGCTTCGTGGCGATGATCGGGTTCAAGGCGGGGCCGGTGTTCCTGCAGGCCCTGCGGGAGGTGGGCGTGTCGGTGTTCTTCGGCGGCGTGGTGGTGACGCTGGTTCCATTGGTCACCGGCTTGTTCGTCGGGCGCTACGTGCTCGGATTGAATCCGCTGCTGCTGCTCGGTGCATTGGCCGGTGCGCAGACGATGACGGCGGGCCTGGCTGCGGTGCAGGAGCGGTCGGAGAGCCCGGTGGCGGTGATCGGGTACTCCAGCACGGTGGCGTTCGGGCACGTGCTGATCTCGATCGGGGGGACGGCGCTGGTGTGGATGTTGCACGGATGAGGCAGGCGGCGATGCTTGCTTTCTTCGTAGGGTGGCGGCGCGCCTGCGCCGGAAGGTGAGCGAAGCGAACCCCACCGCCGATGCGCATGCATCGCGTCCTACACCACCGGATCACGTCCTTCCCTAGCATCGCCGTTTTCGGAGAGAAGACAACGATGGTCCCCTCGCAGAACCGCCAACGTTCCGCCCGCCAGGAACGCATCGACATCAGCTACGACTACGCCGTGTGCGCTTGGGCGCGCCACTTCAACGTGAGCGAGAAACGCGTCAAGGAAGCCGTTGCCGCGGTCGGCGACGACGCCGACCGGGTGCGCGAGCACCTGGGGCGCGAGCGCAAGTCGGATCGTCCGTCGGCCAACTGACCGGCGCACCCGGTCAGGGTGCCTGGTAGCTGTGCAGCGAGAGCTCCAGCCGTGCGTGGGCCGGATCGTGCGTGAAGAACAGGCCGGCTTCGCGCGAGGAGCCCGGCGGGACATAGGCGAATTCGGTGTCCGCCCGCTCGACGACGCGGCCACCCTCGCTCAGCGTGCCGGCCAGGCGCAGGTTCTCCGCAGCGGCGGGGCCGCGGTTGCGCACGCGGACGCGCACGTGGAATCTGTGCTCCTGCGCGGTGACGGCGACGACTTCCGCGACCGGGTCCGGCGGCCCCTCGCCGCCGCGCAAGGCGTCCGCCACCAGGAACACGAGGGTGCCGGCGACCAGCACGGCACCGATCGCGGCGACGATCCATTCCCAGACCGTCGGCGGCGCCTCGCCCTGCTGCTTCGCATCGCGGTCGTCCCCGCGTGCCCCGTTGCGATCTGGATTCCCCATCGCGCCCTCACAGAATGAGCCGCGCCGCGGCTGCGCCGACGGCGGCGGGGAACCCGAGCACGACCACCATCCGCAAGGCGGCGCCCGCCGGCACGCCGTCCAGGCGGCCGAAGGACCACAGCATCCAGGCACTGAGCAGCAGGACCAGCGCATAGCCCACCAGCGTGTAGCGCAGGAACAGGCTGTGGAAGGACGTGTCCTCGCGATGCTCCGCGGCGCCGCGGAACGCGACGCTGTAGACGAACGCGTGCATGAGCGCGACCGACACGAGCAGCAGCACCACCGCGCCCCAGCGTGGCAGCAGCTCGGCGATCCTCTGCATCTCCTCGGTCGGGGCGACGTTGAACGCGAGGAACAGCGCGCCGACGCCCATGATGAAGACCTCGCTGGCATAACGCGGGCCGGGGCCGCGCGCGGGCTCGGCCTGCCGCTCGCCGAGCTGCGTCTGCGACAGCAGCGCGCCTATGCTGGCGGGCACGGCCTGCAGCGTGATCGCGCCCAGCACCACGCCCGGCGCGTCCTGGCGCGTGACGACGCCGAACAGGCACAGCACCACCGCGGAGGACACCCAGCCCACCGCATACGCCACCAGCGCATCGACCACGTCGTCGCGCCAGCTGAAGGTCGGCTCGAAGCCGGCATGCCAGGACAGCAGGACCAGCACCGGCAGGAACGCGACCAGCAGGACGGCCAGCTTCCAGGCCGGCACCACCGCACCGAGCGACCACATCTCCATGGTCATGAGCAGCGGCAGCCCGAAGATCACCGCGCCACCGAAGGCGCGGGCGAGCCCGATCCCGAACTGCACCGAACGCGAGGAAGCACTGCCGGCCATGGGCGCGACGATAGCAGCACGCGCGCCCTGGCGGGGTGGCCCGCTTGCGCGGGCGGGGGCGTCAGGCCGTCCGCTGCGCCTGGCTCGCCACCCCGAACACCTGCCGCAGGTAGGCCAGGAAGGTTGCGTCCGTTGCGAGCGTCTTCCCCGGCGCGTCGGAGAGCTTCGCCACCGGCTGGCCGTTGGCCTCCACGAGCTTCATCACGATGTTCAAGGGCTTCAGCCCGACGTCGTTGGTGAGGTTGGTGCCGATGCCGAAGCCCATGTCCACGCGGTCGCCGAAGTGGCGGTACAGCGCCAGCGCCTTGGGCACGTCCAGGCTGTCGGAGAACACCAGGCGCTTGTCGTGCGCGTTGATGCGCAGCCCGGCATAGTGCGCCAGCGCTTTCTCGCCCCAGGCGAACGGGTCGCCGGAGTCGTGGCGCAGCCCCTCGAACAGCTTCGCGAAGTACAGGTCGAAGTCGGCCAGGAAGGCGTCCATGCCCACCGTGTCGGTGAGCGCGATGCCGAGGTCGCCGCGGTATTCCTGCACCCATTCCTCCAGCGCGGCGCGCTGGAAGTCGCGCAGCCGCACGCCCAGCGCCTGGAAGGTCTGCAGGTACTCGTGGCCCATGGTGCCGATCGGCACCAGCCCGAGGTCCCGCGCCAGCAGCACGTTCGACGTCCCCTTGAAGAAATCCGGCAGTTCGCGCGCGAGCGTGGCCACCACCTCGCGCTGCCAGTCGCGGCCGAAGCGCCGGCGCACACCGAAGTCGAAGAACTCGAAGGGATGCGCGAGCGGCGGCTCCTGCGCGAAGGCGCGCAGCTGCGCGATCTTGGCGTCGAGGCGGCGCCGACCTTCCTCGCGCGCCGCCTCCTGGTCGAAGCGGCGGAAGTACAGCTCGTTGACGATCGCGAGCACGAAGATCTCGAAGCCCATCACGTGCACCTGCGGCCCGCGCGCTTCGATGTGCAGCGTGTCGCCTTCCGCGCGGGCCGCGATGAAGTCACGCTGGAAACGGAAGATGCGCAGGAAGTCGACGAAGTCCGGCTTGATGAAGCGCAGGCTCGCCAGGAAGTCGAGCTCGTCGCGGCGGAAGCAGAGGCCGCAGAGGTGGTCGAGCTGCGCGTTCACTGCGTCCACCAGTTCGGCCAGCGGGTATTCGGGCTGGTTGCGCAGCACGAAGCGGTAGACCGCCTGCGCCTGCGGATGGCGATGCAGCATGGGCTGCCACATCGTGAACTTGTAGAGGTCGGTGTCCAGGAGGCTCTGGATCACGGGGCTGAGGGGCATGCGGGGAGTGTGGCAAGGAAGAGGGCCCCGGTGGGGCCCTTTGCGGTGGGGTTCGCGGTCGCTCACCGGCGGCGGCGTTCGCCGCCCCACCCTACAGGCGCTGCGCGCCGCAAGCGAGATCAGCCACCCTCGAGGTCGTGCTTGCGGTCCGCCGGCATCGGCGTGCCGCCTTGCGAGCCGCCGCCTTGCGGGTAGCCGCCCGTGGGCCAGTGGCCGGGGCCGAGGTCCGGGTCCTCGGAGCGCACGCGGTCGCCCACGTTCTCGGCGAGTTCCTTCATCTGGCCGGAGTTCTCCTGGGCCTTGGCGTACCACTTGCGCAGGATCTCCTGCGCCGTCTCGCGGCCGCCCAGGCCGAAGGCGAGGCCCAGGCCCAGGGCCAGGGCGCCGACCACCGCCATGAAGAGCGTGTTCACGAGCTCGGTGGCGATGCCCAGCTGGTTCACCGCGACCACGATCGCGAAGGCCCACACCACCACCGCCGCCGCCTTGGCGAGGAAGTTGGTGTTGGACAGGCCCGCTTCCGCAGCGGCACCGCGCACCACGTTGCTCAGGCCACGCGCGGCCAGGCCGCCGATGACGAGCACCACGAGCGCGACGACCACGTTGGGCAGCCACAGCAGCAGCTGGCGCAGCACTTCGGAAACGGCGGGGAGACCCAGCGCGTCGAAGGCGACCACCAGCGCGATCAGGCGCACGAACCACTTCACGACGATGCCGACCATGCCGGCCGGATCGGTGTTCATCCCCATCTTCTGCACGAAGTCGGTGAGGCCGGCGCGCTCGGCGAAGTGGTTGAAGCGGATGGACCGCAGGATCGCCGCCAGCGCCCGGTCGATCAGCGAGGCGATGAACCACCCCGCCGCGATGATCAGCACGAATCCGATGATCTTGGGGATGGCCGAGAACAGCAGGGCCATCGCTGCCGCGAGCGATGTGAACATGGCATCGCTCCATTCAGTGACCTGGACGGGCATGGGGATCTCCAATCGTGGAAGTTGTTAACTTCCTCACACTGTCCCGCGCAGCTTGACGGTCCCAAGTCGGAGGGCTGAACCGCTTGTTGTAGGACGATGGGATTACGGCTGAGTCACCGGGCCGGGCGCCTTCAGCGCAGCCAGCGCAGCAGCCGCGCGTACACCCCGGGGTCGGAGAGCAGGTCCAGGTGGTGCACGCCGCGTGCGACCCAGGTGCGCGAAGCGGGCAGGCGCAGGTCGTGGCTGGGACGCGGGTGGCGGCCCAGTGCGCTGTCGACGCTGACCAGGCCGTCGCCGATCGACTGGTCCGCACCGCCGCCGCCGAGCGCGCCCGCCACGGCGTAGCAGCGCACGCCGCGCGGCAGGGACACGGGCGTGCGGGTGTCCGCGTGCCGGTAGCGGCCGCCCTGCCAGTCGCCGGGCAGGAGGTTGCCGTGCCGCAGGTCGGTGATGCCGTCGCTGCGCACGCTCCCCAGGCGGGTGAACGGCGCCAGGTAGGGGCTGGCGCCCAGCACCGCGTGCAGCCAGTTGCCGCCGCGCTCCAGGGCCGCGCCTTCGTGCGGCGTGCCGAGGAAGACCATCTTGCGCAGGTGGCGTGGCCACGCGGCACCGGCGTCGCGCCCCTGGCGCACGGCGCTGCGGGCGACGAGTCCGCCCATGCTGAGGCCGACGATGGCGAGGCTCTCCACCGGTACCGGCCACCGGCCCAGCAGTGCATCGAGTTGGTCCGAGAGTTCCGCCGCGTTCTCGGACACGTGCCGCCCCGAGTTGTAGCGGACGTAGACCGGCGTGCAGCCCAGCGCGGCGGCCAGCGCCGCGCCGTGGTCGTGCCCCTTGCGCTGCCACCCGAGGTCGTCCATGCAGAGCCCATGCACCAGCAGCAGCACGCGGGGCAGGGCGGGCCCGCGCACGACGAACTCCATTTCCACCGCGAGCGGGTTGCCCGTGCGGACGAGGTAGTCGCCGACGACGCCGTTCAGGGCGGAGAGGAAGGCACGCCGGGCCGGCGATTCCTGCGCGGCCGGCCCGGCGCCCGCGGGCAGCGCCTGCAGGCCGGCGAGGACCGCATCGAGCGTCGATCCCACGACGCTGCTGCCCGCGCGCACCGCGTCGTAGACGAAGCCGGAGAGGCCGCCCACCGGCCTCTCGCGCCGCCGGCCGAGCGGCGGCGCCAGTCCCGCGATGCTGCCGTGCAGGCCTTGCGCGATGCGCGTCACGCCGTGGATGCCGGCCACGGCGAGCCGCACTGCGCCGCGCGCATCGGCGATGCCGACCGGGAAGGCGGCAGGCCTGGGTGCCGGGGAAGAGGTGATGGCGGGCTCCCTTCGTGCGAGCCCCATCGTAGCGCGCCCGCTCAGCGCACTGCAGCCACGCGCCAGACCGTGTTCCCGACGTCGTCCGCGACCAGGAGCGCGCCCTTGCCGTCGAGGGCCACGCCGACCGGGCGGCCCATCGCGCGCCCGTTCTCCGTCAGGAAGCCGCCGAGGAATTCCACGGCGGGCCCGGCTGGCTTGCCGTTGGCGAACGGCACGAAGACGACGTTGTAGCCGGCCAGGGACTTGCGGTTCCAGGAGCCGTGCTGGCCGATGAAGGCGCCGCTCGCGTAGTTGGAAGGCATGCGGGCATCCGAGAACGCGAGGCCCAGCGGCGCCACGTGCGAGCCGAGGCCGTAGTCGGGGACGATGGCGGTGGCGACGAGGTCCGGGCGCGGCGGCTGCACGCGCGCGTCCACGTGCGCGCCCCAGTAGCTGTAGGGCCAGCCGTAGAAGCCGCCCTCGCGGACGGAGGTGAGGTAGTCGGGCACCAGGTTGTCGCCCAGTTCGTCCCGCTCGTTGACCACCACCCACAGCGACTTCGTCTGCGGTTCCCAGGCCAGCCCGTTGGGGTTGCGCAGGCCCGTCGCGTACAGGCGCTTGCTGCCGCTCGCGCGGTCCACTTCCCAGATGGCGGCACGACCTTGCTCCGAGTCCATGCCGTTGTCGCCGACGTTGCTGTTGGAGCCGACCGTCGCGTACAGCTTGCTGCCGTCGGCGCTGGCGAGGATGTTCTTGGTCCAGTGGTGGTTGGCGCCGGAGGGCAGGTCGGTCACTTTCACGGGCGTCGCCTGGATCGTGGTCTGGCCCGGCTGGTACGGCACCTTCACGATCGCGTCCGCGTTGGCGATGAACAGCTCGTTGCCCACCAGCGCCATGCCGAAGGGGGAGGTCAGTCCGGACAGGAGCACCGTGCGCACCTCGGCGACGCCGTCGCCGTCGGCATCGCGCAGCAGCGTGATCCGGTCCGCGCTCGGCACGCCGGCGCCGGCGCGCTTCATCACCCAGCCCATCACCTTGCCGCGGATGCCTTCGGCGTGCACGTTCCTCGAGCCTTCCTTCGGCGCGGGCTTGTTGCTCTCGGCCACCAGCACGTCGCCGTTGGGCAGGGTGTACACCCAGCGCGGATGCTGCAGGCCGCGCGCGAGCGCCGTCACGCGGAAGCCGGCGGGCGCGCGCGGCATCGCGCCTTCGGGCCAGCCCTCGGCAGGCGCGATGTTGACCCGGGGCAGCCACCGCTTCTCCGGTTCCGGCAACTGGGGCGAGGGGCCCACGCCCGGCACGGCCGATTGCGCGATCACGCCGCCGGATGCGCAGGCGGTGAGCACGGCGAGCGCGGCCAGGGCGGCGAGCAGGGGAGGGGACGTGGTGTTCATCCCGGCAGTGTCGTCCACGCAGGATCGGGGGCCGTAGGCCAACGCCGCGAATTGCGCCGCCGCGGCTCAGCCGCCCATCCACTGCGGCAGCAGGCGCACCAGCAGCACGGTGGCGATGCCCTGCACGACGGCGTAGTGCCAGAACACGGCGCAGTTGTCGAGCGTGGCCCGCGCGTCCGGCCGCAGCCGCCCCGCGAACGACCGGGCCACGAGGTAAGCGCCCATCAGCAGCAGCACGAAGACGTGCAGGCCCTGCCAGGCCAGCAGCGCGGCGACGGTGGCGCTCCAGGCATGGTTCCGCGGCGCGAGTCCCACCTGCAGGTGCGACGCGAGGTCGATGCCGAAGGCGGCGAGGAAGCTCGCGGTCGCCAGCACGACCGCGGCGCACAGCAGGCGCTGCCCGGGCCGGCCGACGCGCCGCGTGGCCCACGCCAGCAGCGCGGAGGAGGCGAGCAGCGCCGCGACGGCACCGACGGCGCCACCGGCGGGGACGCTCGCGCCCGGCGGCGGACACACGTCGAGCTTCATGCTCACGTGCACGTGCGAGAACGCGAGCGAAGCGTAGATGGTGGCGTCGACCGCGACCAGGATGATGGCGCCCCACCACGAGGGCGATGCGCGGCCGCGCGCGAGCGCGGGGACCACCACGCCCCGGCCGACTTCCGCGGTGGCCGCGGGCGGTGGCCGGTCGAGCTGCCAGGTCCAGCCCAGGATGCAGGCGATCGCGAACAGGCCGCTCGCGGTCGCCAGCGCCACCTGCTCCACGGTGAGCAGCAGGAAGAAGCCCGCCGTGCCCACGGCCGCGAGGAAATGCAGCCAGCCGTCCCCCGCGATGCGGAACAGGCTGCGCAGTTCGCCCTGCAGCACGCTCGTCACCAGCGTTTCGCGCCCGCCGAACACGGTGCCCGGCAGCCAGTGGCGGCCCGCGACCACCTCTTCCGCGAGCGTCGGCCGGTCCCACAGCGGATAGCGCGACGCCACCTGCGGGATGCTGCGCGTGCCGTAGTCCTCCTGCTGCAGCCATTCGAGCGAAGGCGCCTGCCACGGGTCACCTTGGGGACGGTCCTCGCGCAGCACGGTGCGAACCACGTTCACCAGCGTGAGCAGCGCCCCGGCGGCGAAGACGTAGGCACCGGCCGTGGCCAGTGCGTTCCACGCCGTCCAGCCGAGCCCCGCTTCGTACGTGTAGACGCGCCGCGGCATGCCGGCGAGCCCGGCGATGTGCATGGGGAAGAAGGCGAGATTGAAGCCGACGAACATCAAGGCGCAGCTCCAGCGCCCGGCGCGCTCCGGCAGGCGGTGCCCCTTGAGCAGCGGCGCCCAGTAATGGAGGCCGGCGAACAGCGGGAACACCATGCCGCCGATCAATACGTAGTGCAGGTGGGCCACGATGAAGTAGCTGTCGTGCACCTGCCAGTCGAACGGCACCACCGCGACCATCACGCCCGTGAGGCCGCCGAGCACGAAGATGAAGTGGAAGCCGAGCAGGAACAGCGTGGGCGTTTCGGTGCCCACGCGGCCGCGCCAGAAGGTGGCGATCCAGGCGAACACCTGCACGGCGCTCGGGATCGCGACCGCGAAGCTCGCGGCGGACGTCAGGTAGAGCGCCAGCGGCCCCAGGCCCGCGCTGAACATGTGGTGGATCCAGAGCAGGAAGCTCACCGCGCCCACGCCGACCAGCGCCCAGGCCGCGGCGCCGTGGCCCACCAGCGGCGTGCGCGCCATCGCGGGCACGAGCATCGACACCATGCCGGCCGCGGGGAGGAAGATGATGTAGACCTCGGGGTGGCCGAAGAACCAGAACAGGTGCTGCCACAGCAGCGGGTCGCCGCCGCGCGCGGGGATGAAGAAGGGCCAGTCGAGCGCCCGTTCCAGCTCCAGCAGGATGGTGCCCGCGATGATGGCCGGGAACGCGAACACGATCATCAGGCCGGTGACGAGCATGGCCCAGGCGAACAAGGGCATGTCCTTCAGGCGCATGCCCGGCGCGCGCGTGAACAGCACGCCCACGATCAGCTCGATGGCACCGGCGATGGCGGAGATCTCGATGAAGCCGATGCCCAGCAGCCACCAGTCGGCGCCGATGCCGGGCGAGATCTCCTTGCTCGTGAGCGGCGGGTACATGAACCAGCCGCCGTCGGGCGAGGCGCCGAACAGCACCGTGCAGAAGAAGGCGAAGCCGCCGATCGCGTAGGCCCAGAAGGCGTAGGCGGACAGCCGCGGGAAGGGCAGGTCGCGCGCGCCCAGCATGTTGGGCAGCAGCCAGACCGCGACCGCCTCCACCGCGGGCACGGCGAACAGGAACATCATCACCGTGCCGTGCATGGTGAAGAGCTGGTTGTAGGTGCCGGCGCCGACGAGCGTGCTTCCGGGCAGGGCGAGCTGCGTGCGCATCACCAGGGCCAGGACCCCGGCGCCGACGAAGAAGGCGAGCGCGGTGGCGAGGTACCAGACGCCGATCTGGTTGTTGTTGACGGCGGTGAGGCGCCGCCAGCCCGTCGGCCGCCTCCAGGCGCGCTGCAACGCCTCGAGTTCGCCGTCGGGCCGGGGCAGGTCGTTGGGGAGGTCCTGTTCCCCGCTCACCGCAGCGCTCCCAGCCAGTCGGCGATGGCGTCCAGTTGTTCATCCCCCAGCCGCTCGTACGACGGCATGCGGGCGCCGCTCTTGTGGTGCTGCACCTGCGCGATCCAGGCGCGCCGCCCCTCGGGCGTGTTGGGCAAGGTGCCGGCCGCGAGGTAGAGGCGGCTGCCGACGTGCGTGAGGTCCGGGCCGAGGCGTCCCGCCGCACCGGTGCCGCGCACGGTGTGGCAGGCATCGCAGCGGTTGGCGAAGAAGGCGGTGCGTCCTGCGGCCTGCCGCGGGCTCGCGGTCGCGGCGGCGGGGGCTGCCTGCGCACGCAGCCAGGCATCGAACACCTCCGGCGGTTCGGCCACGACGTGCAGCGCCATGCGGGCATGCTGCTGGCCGCAGAACTCCGCGCACTGGCCGCGGTAGGTGCCGGGACGCTCGGCCACCAGCAGCAGGTGCTGCAGTCGCCCGGGCAGCATGTCGATCTTGCCCGCGAGCTGCGGCACCCAGAAGCTGTGGATCGCGTCGGCGCTGTCGAGTGCCAGGTAGACGGGCTTGCCCACGGGAACGCGGATCTCGTTCGCGGTGCGCACCTCGGCGCCGGTGGCCGGATCGCGGTAGCGCACGTCCCACCACCACATGAAGCCCGTCACGCCGACGACGACGGCGTTGGGCGGCGGCACCGGTTTCCACGCGGGCGTCATCGGGAGGGTCCAGGCGTACAGCGCGGCCAGCACGACACCGGGAAGGACGAGTCCCCCGCCGACGATCCACCAGCGGGCCCGCACGGTGCGCGCGGGGCGGCGCCAGGCCAGGAGCAGCAGCGCCATCACGAAGGCGAAGAGCACGCCAGCGCCGGTGAACAGCACCCAGCCGACGGTCTGGATCGCGCGCGCCGCCTCCCCGGCGGCCTCCATCACGCCGCCCACGTCACTCCAGACTGAAGAGGTAGGCCGCCATGGCCTCGGCCTCGGCGGGCGACACGCCCATGCTGGGCATCCAGGTGCCGGGCACGAGCGATTGCGGCGCGACGATCCAGCGCGCCAGCACGTCGGGGCGGTTGGGCAGGCGGCCGGCGATGTAGCTGCGCTGGCCCCAGGCCGTCAGCGGCGGGGCGACCTGCCCGCGCGAGACGGGCACGCCGGGAATGGTGTGGCAGCTGCCGCAGCGGTACTGCACCAGCAGCGCGCGCCCGCGCTCGACCGGGTCCGCCGCCGCCGGGGCCGCTGCCAGCAGGACTGCCAGCACGAGCGTGGACAGTGCGGCGGGGCGGAGCGTCGGCATGGCCCATTCTGGGCCCCCCGCCGCGCGCCGTGGGGCCCAGAATCGCGCCTCATGCAAGAAAAACGGCGGACTCTCCTCGTCGCGGCCGCGACCACCGCCGTGCTCGCCGCCGGCGGCGCGGCCGTGGGCGCCGCGGTGGTGCTGGGCGGGCTCTACGACGTGGCGGCGACGCAGGAGCACTGGCCGGTGACCTACGGCGTGCTGGAGAAGGCGATGCGCCACTCGGTGCGGCTGCGCGCGCGCGACATCGCCGAGCCGCCGCTGGCCGACGACACCATGGCGCTGCGCGGGGCAGCATGCTTCCGCGACAAGTGCGTGCAGTGCCACGGGGCGCCCGGCGTCGCGCCGGACGACATCGGCAAGGGCATGCAGCCCGTGCCCGGGCCCCTGGTGGATGCCCGGCGGCACTGGCGCGCGCGCGAGCTGTACTGGGTGACGCGGCACGGCATCCGCATGAGCGGCATGCCGGCGTGGGAGTTCCGGCTGCGCGAGGACGAACTGTGGGAGCTGGTGGCCTTCATGCAGCGCCTGCCCGAACTCGGCGCGCCCGCGTACGCGGACTGGATGCGCCGGGCCCCGTCCCCGCCCGCGTGCGGCGCGGGGTCGGACCGCCCGCCGGCGCCGCCGGTGACGCTGGCCACGGTGCCCGGCGACCGCGAACGGGGCCGCACGGCGCTCTACCAGCACGCCTGCAATGCCTGCCACGTGATCCCCGGCGTCGTGGGCGCGCAGGTGTACGTGGGGCCGCCGCTCGCGGCGATCGGGAGCCGGCAGTTCATCGCGGGCAAGCTGCCCAACACGCCGGACAACATGATGCGCTGGCTGATGCACACGCAGCAGGTCAAGCCGGGGACCGCGATGCCGGAGATGGGGGTGAGCGAAAGGGATGCGCGGGACATGGCGGCGTACCTGGCCGGCTTGCGGTAGGGACGGTGGGGTTCGCTGTCGCTCACCGTCCCGGCGTCCCGCCGGCCACCCTACGGGTCCGGCCATGCGCTCTCCTGTAGGGTGGCGCGGCGAAGCCGCGGCAGGTGAGCGACGGCGAACCCCACCGACAGGCACCAGCACTCGCGCAGCAACCCTGGCACGCCACCAGCAGCACCACGCGAACGATTCCCGAACATGGCGGCGCGTCGCAGCGGGCATTCCGGGGCGGCGCGGCTCGGCCGGGGGGCGAAACCTATAATCAAAGGTTCAGTTGGACCGCCCATGACCACTCCGAAATTCACCGTCGCCGACATCCGCCAGACCTTCCTGGACTTCTTCAAGGACCGGGGGCACACGGTGGTGGCCTCCAGCCCGCTGGTGCCGGCCAACGACCCGACGCTGATGTTCACCAACTCGGGCATGGTGCAGTTCAAGGACGTGTTCCTCGGCACCGACAAGCGCCCGTACGTGCGCGCGGCGTCCGTGCAGGCCTGCCTGCGCGCCGGCGGCAAGCACAACGACCTGGAGAACGTGGGTTACACCGCCCGCCACCACACCTTCTTCGAGATGCTGGGGAACTGGTCGTTCGGCGACTACTTCAAGCGCGACTCGCTCAAGTGGGGCTGGCAGCTGCTGACCGAGGTCTACCAGCTGCCCAAGGAAAAGCTCTGGGCCACCGTCTACATCGACGACGACGAGGCCTACGACATCTGGACGAAGGACATCGGCCTGCCGCCCGAGCGCGTCGTGCGCATCGGCGACAACAAGGGCGCGAAGTACGCCAGCGACAACTTCTGGATGATGGCCGACACCGGCCCCTGCGGCCCGTGCTCGGAGATCTTCTACGACCACGGCCCGCACATCCCCGGCGGCCCCCCGGGCAGCCCGGACGCGGACGGCGACCGCTACATCGAGATCTGGAACCACGTGTTCATGCAGTTCGACATGCAGCCGGACGGCTCGGTCAAGCCGCTGCCCGCGCCCTGCGTGGACACCGGCATGGGCCTGGAGCGCCTGGCCGCGATCCTGCAGCACGTGCACAGCAACTACGAGATCGACATCTTCCAGGCGCTGATCGCCGCGGCCGCGAAGGAAACGCACACCCGGGACCTGGCGAACCCGTCGCTGCGCGTGATCGCCGACCACATCCGCGCCACGTCCTTCCTGGTCACCGACGGCGTGATCCCGTCGAACGAAGGCCGCGGCTACGTGCAGCGCCGCATCATCCGCCGCGCCATCCGCCACGGCTACAAGCTGGGCCAGAAGACGCCGTTCTTCCACAAGCTCGTGCCGACGCTCGTCAAGTTGATGGGCGACGCCTATCCGAACCTCAAGGCTTCGGAAAAGCGCGTGATGGAAGTGCTGAAGGCCGAGGAAGAGCGCTTCTACGAGACGCTCGCCAACGGCATGGAGATCCTGGATGCGGCGCTGGCCGGCGGCCAGAAGGTGCTGCCCGGCGACGTCGCCTTCAAGCTGCACGACACCTACGGCTTCCCGCTGGACCTGTCGGCGGACGTCTGCCGCGAGCGCGGCGTGAGCGTCGACGAGGCGGGCTTCAACGCCGCGATGGAGAAGCAGAAGGCCGCCGGCCGCGCCGCGGGCAAGTTCAGGATGGACCGCGCGCTGGAGTACGGCGGCGCGGGCAACGTCTTCACGGGGTACCAGAGCCTGGAGGACGCCGCGAAGGTCGTGGCGCTCTACAAGGACGGCACGCCGGTGCAGCAGCTCGAAGAGGGCGAGCCCGGCATCGTGGTCCTGGACCGCACCCCCTTCTACGCCGAGAGCGGCGGCCAGGTCGGCGACAGCGGCATCCTGGCGGCCGAAGGCGTGCAGTTCGGCGTGGAGGACACGCAGAAGATCAAGGCCGACGTGTATGGCCACCACGGCGTGCAGACGCAAGGCACGCTGAAGGTCGGCGACGCGGTGAAAGCCTCCGTGAACATGGAGCTGCGCCAGGCCACCATGCGCAACCACAGCGTCACGCACCTGATGCACAAGGCGCTGCGCGAAGTGCTGGGCGGCCACGTGCAGCAGAAGGGCTCGCTGGTCGACGCGGACAAGACCCGCTTCGACTTCACGCACAACGCGCCGGTCACCGGGGACCAGGTCCGCGAAATCGAGAAGCGCGTGAACGCCGAGATCCTGGCGAACCAGCAGACGCAGGCGCGCGTGATGGACATCGAGTCGGCGCAGAAGACCGGCGCCATGATGCTGTTCGGCGAGAAGTACGGCGAGACCGTGCGGGTGCTGGACATCGGCAGCTCGCGCGAGCTGTGCGGCGGCACGCACGTGCAGCGCACGGGTGACATCGGCCTGTTCAAGATCGTGAGCGAGTCCGGCGTGGCCGCGGGCGTGCGGCGCGTGGAAGCGGTGACCGGCGCGAATGCGCTGGCCTACCTGCAGGACCTGGAAAGCACCGTGCAGAGCGCCGCCAGCGCGCTCAAGACGCCGGCGCCGGAGCTGCAGGCCCGCATCGGGCAGGTGCTCGAGCAGGTGCGTTCGCTGGAAAAGGAAGTCGCGCAGCTGAAAGGCAAGCTGGCCTCCTCGCAAGGCGACGAGCTCGTGGCCCAGGCGATCGACGTGAAGGGCACCAAGGTGTTGGCCGCGCGCCTGGAAGGCGCGGACGCGAAGGCGCTGCGCGACACCATGGACAAGCTGAAGGACAAGCTCAAGTCTGCCGCCATCGTGCTGGCGAGCGTCGACGGCGCCAAGGTGCAACTGGCCGCCGGCGTGACTGCCGACCGCATGGGCAAGGTGAAGGCCGGCGAGCTGGTGAACTTCGTGGCACAGCAGGTCGGCGGCAAGGGCGGCGGCAAGCCCGACATGGCCATGGCCGGCGGCACCGACGCCAGCAAGCTCCCCGTTGCCCTCGAATCCGTGCAGCAATGGGTCGCGGACCGCGTGTGATGCCTCCGCCTTCGGCTGTTCCTCCCTCTCCCCCGCGGGGAGAGGGCAGGGGTGAGGGGCACCCACGGCGCCAGTTCCTCATCGCCGCAGCCGGCGCGTTGGCGCTTCCCGCCCGCGCCCAATCCAGGCTCGAACACCTCCCCCCGGGCACGAAGCTGCCCGCCATCCAGGCGCTCGACTTCGACGGCAAGTCCACCCCCGTCCCCCTCGCCGGCAAACCGACCGTCGTCAACTTCTGGGCCACCTGGTGCGTCCCCTGCCGCACCGAGATGCCGCTCCTGCAGCAGATGGCGGAGTTCTACAGCGACAAGCTCGTCCTGCAGGCGGTGAACTTCAAGGAGCGCGCCGTCGCCGTGCAGCGCCACGTGCGCAATTCCAACTGGACCGTACCCGTCCTGCTGGATCCCATGGGAGCAGGCGCGCAAGCCTGGGGCGTGAAGGTGTTCCCCACGACCATCGGCTTCGACGCCCAGGGCGTGGCGCGCTGGCGCCTGGTGGGCGAGTACGACTGGACGACGGCCGAAGCAGGCAAGCTGGTGGAAGGGCTTTGGCGGTAAGGGAATAATCCCCGCCATGCAGACCTCCCGCCGCCATTTCCTCCAGCTCGCCGCCGCCGGCGGTTTCGTCGCCTCCCCGCTCGCCGCGCTGGCGCAGGAGCGACGCTTCGCCCCGCAGCCCGGGACGTGGCGCACCTTCGACCTCACGAAGCGCGTCGACGTGAACATGTCGCAGGGCGCCACCCGCGTGTGGCTGCCGATCCCGTCGATCGACAGCGACTGGCAGCGCGTCGGCGAGAGCAGCTTCGCCACCAACGGCAAGGCCACGCGCGTGAGCGACGGCCAGGACGGCGCGGGCATCCTGCTAGTGGACTTCGATGCCGGCATCCAGCAGCCCTACGTGGAGCTCACCACGCGCGTGCAGACGCAGAGCCGCGCCACCGACTGGCAGCGCAGGATGCCCGCCGGCATGGACGCCGCCACGCGCGCCCACTGGCTGCGTCCCACGAGCCTGATCCCCACCGACGGCATCGTGCGCGACACCGCATCGAAGGCTGTCGGCGATGCGAAGTCCGACGAGGACAAGGTCCGCCGCATCTACGACTGGGTGGTGGGCAATGCCTGGCGCGAGCCGCAGGTGCGCGGTTGCGGCGAAGGCGACATCAAGACGATGCTGGAGACCGGCAACCTGGGCGGCAAGTGCGCCGACATCAACGCGCTGTTCGTCGGCCTGTGCCGCTCCGTGGGCGTGCCGGCGCGCGACGTGTATGGCGTGCGCCTCGCGCCCTCCGCCTTCGGCTACAAGGAGTTGGGCAGCAACTCCGCCAGCCTCAAGGGCGCGCAGCACTGCCGCGCGGAGGTCTTCCTGCGTGCGCACGGCTGGGTGGCCATGGACCCGGCGGACGTCGCGAAGGTGATGCGCCAGGAGACGCCGACCTGGATCAAGACGGTGAACGACCCAGTGGTCGCGCCCGTCTACAAGGCGCTGTACGGCGGCTGGGAAGGCAACTGGGTCGGCTACAACATGGCGCACGACGTGGCGCTGCCCGGCGCGCGCATGGGCAAGCTGGGCTTCCTGATGTACCCGGTGGCCGAAGACCAGCAGGGGCGCTTCGACTCCTACGCGCCGGACGACTTCAAGTACCAGATCAGCGCGCGCGAGATCAAGGCCTAGCGCTTCTCGAACACCACGTCCCACACGCCGTGCCCGAGCCGCACGCCGCGGTTCTCGAACTTCGTGAGCGGGCGGTACGCGGGCTTCTCCGCGTAGCCTGACGCGGTGTTCTTCAGCGCCGGCTCCGCCGACAGCACCTCCAGCATCTGCTCCGCATACGGCTGCCAGTCCGTCGCGCAGTGGACGTAGCCGCCGGGCGCGAGTCGCGTCACCAGCTTCGCCACGAAGGGCGGCTGCACGAGGCGGCGCTTGTTGTGGCGCGCCTTGTGCCAGGGGTCGGGAAAGAAGATGTGCACGCCCGCGAGCGAGCCTGGCACCAGCATGTGCTCCAGCACTTCCACCGCGTCGTGCTGCACGATGCGGATGTTGGTGAGGCCCTGGTCGCCGATGCGCTTGAGCAGCGCGCCGACGCCCGGCGTGTGCACCTCGCAGCACAGGAAGTTCTTCCCGGGCAGCACGCCCGCGATGTGCGCGGTGGCCTCGCCCATGCCGAAGCCGATCTCCAGCACGGTGGGCGCGTCGCGGCCGAACAGGGTGGACAGGTCCACGGGCTGTGGCTGGTAGGGCACGAGGTACTGCGGGCCCAGCGTCTCGATGGCCTTGGCCTGGCCGGTGGTCGTGCGGCCGGTGCGCAGCACGTAGCTGCGGATGCCGCGGGGATGCGCCACGCTCTCGGGCGGGGTCTGGTCGTCGCTCATGGCGCGATTGTCCCCGAAGGCGGCCGGCGTGCCGGGCAGGTAGGCTGGGTTGCCGAAGGCACCCCAGCTTCGGGCGCCGGGAACGCTGGGGTGCCTTCGGCAACCCAGCCTACAGGTACCTACGGGTACCGCGCAGCCCAGGCACGCGTTGCGGACCCCAAGAGCGCGTGGAGCCCTTCGCCTTCGCACGCGAGGCCCAGCACGGACAAAGCCTGCTTCACCGCCGCCCGCGGCTCGCGCAGATCCACCGGCGCCGCCCCGTTCTGCTTCGACAGCTTCTCCTGGTTCGGCCCCATCACCAGCGGCGCGTGCAGGTAGGCGGGCTGCGGGTAGGCCAGCGCGCGTTGCAGCAGCAGCTGGCGCGGCGTGTTGTCGACGAGGTCTTCGCCGCGCACGACGTGCGTGATGCCTTGCGCGGCGTCGTCGACGACGACGGCGAGCTGGTAGGCGAAGAGGCCGTCCGCGCGCTTCAGCACGAAGTCGCCGACCTCGCGTGCGACGTCCTGCAGGTGCACGCCGACGCGCCGGTCGGTCCAGGCCACGGTGCCTTCCGGCACGTGGAAGCGCCAGGCCCGCGGCGGCTTGCCGTGCAGGCCGCCGCGGCAGGTGCCGGGGTACACGAGCTCCGCATTGCGTTCGCGCGCGCGGCCCTGTGCCATGAGCGCGAGGGCGATGTCCTTGCGCGAGCAGGCACAGGCATACGCGTGCCCCTGCGCCACCAGCCGGTCCAGGTCCGCCTGGTACAGCGCCTCGCGCCGCGATTGCCACACCGGCGGCTCGTCGGGCAGCAACCCGCACGCCGCGAGCTGCCGCAGGATCTCCTCGTCGGCGCCCGGCACGCAGCGCGGATGGTCCACGTCCTCGATGCGCACCAGCCAGGTCCCGCGGTGCGCACGCGCATCGAGCCAGCTCGCGAGCGCGGCGACGAGCGAGCCGGCATGCAGCGGCCCGGTGGGCGAGGGCGCGAATCTCCCGCGGTAGGCCATTCAGGCGGACCGGTGACGCTCCATCAGCGCGGAGCGGGTCGTGGCGCTTTCGAGCTGCGCCAGCCACCACTGCAGCGCGCGGCCCGGGCCCAGGTTGCCGGCGCTGCGCCACGCGTATGCCAGGCGCACCGTGCGGCGGCTCGCGCGCTGCACGTCGCGCTGCACCAGCCGCCCGCTTTCGAGGTAAGGGCGCACTAGCGGCTCCGGCAGGAAGCCGCCGCCCAGCCCGCGCAGCTGCGCATCGAGCTTGGCACGCATGGTCCCCACCGTGAACACGTCCTGTCCCGACAGCAGCGACATGGTGATGGCCTGGCCGCGCTGCTGCGTGGAGTCCGACACGGCCACCGCGCGGTGCTTCACGAGCACTTCGTCGGGGATCGGCTGCTCCGCCTTCGCGAGCGGATGGTGCGGCGCGACGCAGTAGACGAACAGCAGGTCGCCCAGTTCGTGGCTCTGCACGCCCGGCGTGGTGCCGGGCTCCACGACCACCCCCAGCGCCAGGTCCGCGCGGCCGGAGGTGAGCGCCTCCAGGGTGCCGGCAAGCGCCTCCTCCCGGATGCGCAGGCGCGTGGTGGGCTGCAGCGCGTAGAAGCCCTCGGCCAGCTCCATCACGGTGGAACAGGAGAGGGCGCTGTCGACCGCGATGGTGAACTCGGCCTCCCAGCCCGTGGCCACGCGCTTCACGCGGTTGGCCATTGCGTCGATGTCCTGCAGCAACTGCTGGCCCGCGCACAGCAGCTCGTTGCCGGCGGCCGTGAGGCGCGCCTGGCGCGAGCTGCGGTCGAACAGCAGCACGTCCAGCGCGTCCTCGAGCTGGCGGATGCGGTAGGTGACGGCGCTGGGCACCAGCCCCAGCTCGCGCGCCGCCGCGGCGAAGCTGCCGTGGTCGGCCACCGCCTGCACGACGCCGAGCGCATCGGGGGTCAGGACGTCACGCGGGGCGGGCATGGAGGCAGTTCATCGTTCAAACCGTTTGAATGATGCCATCAAACCCGGCCGGTCGTCGAAGCGGCCGGCGGCGCCTACATTTCTATTCATTCAAAGGAATTGACCATGATCACTCTTCGCAAGTCCCAGGAGCGCGGCTATGCCGACCACGGCTGGCTGAAGTCGTTCCACAGCTTTTCCTTCGCCGGCTACTACGACCCCGAGCACATGGGCTTCGGCAACCTGCGCGTGATCAACGAGGACCGCATCGCCCCGGGCACCGGCTTCGGCACGCACGGCCACCGCGACATGGAAATCATCAGCTACGTGCTGTCGGGCGAGCTCGCGCACAAGGACACGCTGGGCAACGTCAAGGGCATCCCGCCGGGCGAGGTGCAGCGCATGAGCGCGGGCCGCGGCGTGATGCACAGCGAGTTCAACCACGCCAAGGACCGCACGACGCACTTCCTGCAGATCTGGATCGAGCCCAACGTCACGGGCATCGAACCGGGGTACGAGCAGAAGGCCTTCGCCGACGAGGAAAAGCGCGGCAAGCTGCGCCTCGTCGCTTCGCCCGACGCCGCGGAGGGCTCCGTGCTGATCCACGCCGATGCGCGCGTGTACGCCGGCCTCTTCGACGGCGCCGAGCAGGCGACGCTGGCCCTCGACACGCATCGCCCGGTCTACGTTCACCTCGTGCGCGGACAGCTGTCCGTCAACGGCACGAAGCTCGAAGCCGGCGATGCCGCCAAGCTGCAAGGCGAGTCGCAACTGCGGCTGGCCGACGGCAAGGACGCCGAAGTGCTGGTGTTCGACCTGTCCGAACACTGATCCCGCAAGCTTTTTTCAACCCCAAGGAGGACCTCGCATGGCCACTACCACCTACGCCACCACCCCTGTCGCCGGCACGACGGATACCCTGCAGGACACGCTTGCCCTGGTCGGGCGCATCCTGCTCGCCTACCTGTTCATCCCGGCCGGCTTCGGCAAGATCGCCGGCTTCGCGGGCACGGTGGGCTATGCGACGGCCGCCGGGCTGCCGATGCCGCAGGTCGGCGTGGCCATCGGCCTGCTGATCGAGCTCGTCGGCGGCATCATGATCCTCGTCGGCTTCAAGACGCGCTGGTCGGCGCTGGCGCTGGCGCTGTTCACCATCGTGGCGGCGTTCTTCTTCCACAACTACTGGGCGATGCCGGAAGCGCAGCAGGCGATGCAGAAGATCAACTTCGACAAGAACATCGCGATCACCGGTGGCCTGCTGGTGCTGGCTGCGTTCGGCGCGGGCCGACTGAGCCTGGACGGCCGCCGCCGAGGTTAAGCTCGGCGCATGCCCGATATCGTCGTCGTCTACCACTCCGGCTACGGCCACACGCAGCGCCTCGCGCAGGCGGTGGCCAACGGTGCAGGCGCCCGCCTGCTCGCGATCGATGCCGATGGCAACCTGCCCGCGGGCGGCTGGGAACAGCTGGCCGCGGCGGATGCCATCGTGTTCGGCACGCCCACCTACATGGGCAACGTGAGCTGGCAGTTCAAGAAGTTCGCCGATGCTTCCTCGAAGCCGTGGTACGCCCAGGCCTGGAAGGACAAGATCGCCGCGGGCTTCACCAACAGCGCGGGCATGAGCGGGGACAAGCAAGGCACGCTGCTGACGCTGTTCACGCTGGCCATGCAGCACTCGATGATCTGGGTGAGCCAGGGCCTGATGCCCAGCAACACCCGGGGCGCGAAGCGCGACGACACCAACTACCTGGTGTCGTACAGCGGCGCGATGTCGCAGTCGCCCGCGGACGCGGGCGCGGACGCGATGGCGGCGGGGGATCTCGAAACCGCGCGCCTGTTCGGCGAGCGGATCGCGGAGATCGCCTCGCGGTTCAAGCGTTGCTGATGAACAAGCAATAGAACGCAGAGGACGCAAAGGTTCGCAGAGGTCGCAGAGGAAGAGGATTTCTCTGCGACCTCTGCGTTTTCTCTGCGACCTCTGCGTTCAGGTCTTCCTCAGCCGAACAACTTCGTCGCGATCGTCGCGACGTGCCTGCCCTGGAACGCGGCCATGCCGAGCTCCTGCTCGCTCGGCTGGCGTTCGCCCTGGCCGCCTGCGATGGTGGAGGCGCCGTAGGGGCTGCCGCCCTTGATCTCGTCCAGGCCCATCTGGCGCTGCTCGGCATACGGCAGGCCCACCACCACCATGCCGTGGTGCAGGAGCGTGGGGATGAAGGTCAGGATCGTGCTTTCCTGGCCGCCGTGCTGCGTGGCGCTCGAGCAGAACACGGAGCCGACCTTGCCGACGAGCGAGCCCTTCATCCACAGGCCGCCGGTCTGGTCCAGGAAGTTCCGCATCTGGCCGGTCATGTTGCCGAAGCGGGTGCCGGTGCCGAAGATGACCGCGTCGTAGTCGGCCAGCTCGGCCGGCTGCGCGATGGGCGCGGCCTGGTTGGTCTTGCCGCCGGCGGCCTTGAAGGCCTCCTCGGGCATCGTCTCGGGGACGCGCTTGACCTCGACCTGCGCGCCGGCGACTTCGCGCGCGCCTTTCGCGACGGCGTTGGCCATCGTCTCGATGTGGCCGTACATGCTGTGGTACAGGACCAGGATCTTTGCCATGGGGTTCTTTCTCTGTGGTGGACGGACGCAAGCACTCTAGGAGCGCCGCGGCTGCGCCGCGTCCTGCGCGTTTGATGACAGCATTCAAGAGATTTCAATGAGAATGCCTCCATGATCCAGCAGCAGCTCGACGGACACGAGAAGGACCTGGGCGGCGGCTTCGTCGTGCGGCGCATCCTGCCGCACGCGCGGCAGCGCAACGTGGGGCCCTTCATCTTCTTCGACCACTTCGGCCCCGCCGAGGAACTCCCGGGCGCCAACCACGACGTGCGGCCGCACCCGCACATCGGCCTGGCGACCGTCACCTACCTGTTCGACGGCGCGATGATGCACAGGGACAGCCTGGGCACCGAGCAGCTGATCGAGCCGGGGGCGATCAACTGGATGACGTCCGGCCGCGGCATCGTGCATTCGGAGCGCCGGCCGGACCACCTGCGCGACGTGCGCTTCGTCAACCACGGGCTGCAGCTGTGGACGGCGCTGCCGCTGGAGCACGAGGAGACGGAGCCCGCGTTCTCGCACACGCCCGCGGACGCGATCCCGGAGCGCAGCGTCGGCGATGCGCGCGTGCGCGTGCTGGTGGGCGAGGCGTTCGGCGTGCGCTCGCCGGTGCCGGCGCTGTCCCCCACGCTGTACCTCGACGTCTGGCTGCCCGCCGGCGGCCGCATGGAGCTGCCCGCGATCGCGCCGGAGCAGGCGGTCTATGCCGTGGAAGGCGCGCTGCTGCTCGATGGCGAGCCGCTGCCGGAGCGGCAGATGGCGGTGCTGCGACCGGGCGCGCCCGTGCTGCTGTCGACGCCCGCGGGGGCCCGGCTCGTGGTGGTGGGCGGCACGCCGCTCGATGCGCCGCGCCACATGTGGTGGAACTTCGTCTCCAGCCGCAAGGACCGCATCCTGCGCGCGAGCGAGGACTGGGAGGCGATGCGCATGGGGACGGTGCCGGGGGACAGCGAGTTCATTCCGCTGCCGCCGACGCGGTTCACGCCGCCGGAACCGCGGTCATAGCTCCCGCGGAGGCGGGGTCGCGGCTCCCGTAGGCTGGGTTCGGCGTAGCCGGCCCCAGCGATGCGCCGAGGGGCGCTGGGGTTCGCTGGCGCGAAACCCAGCCTACGAGCCGGGCGTTTCGAGCTTCCGGGGCTTCAGCGTCGGTTCCAGTGCTTCGCGCTCATCGAACACGAAGCACGTCCCTTCGAAGTGCGCCCCGCCGGTCTCCTCGAAGTACTTCAGGATGCCGCCTTCCAGCTGCAGCACGTGCTCCAGCCCTGCCTCCCGCATCACCAGCGCCGCCTTCTCGCAGCGGATGCCACCGGTGCAGAAGCTCACCACGGTCTTCCCCTCCAGCTCCGGTGCGTGCTCGCGCAACGCGTCCGGGAACTCGCTGAACTTCCCCAGCCGCCAGTCGAGCGCTCCTTCGAACGTCCCGTAATCCACCTCGAACGCATTGCGCGTATCGAGCATCACCACCGGCCGTCCCGCGTCGTCGTGCCCCTGGTCCAGCCAGCGCTTCAGCGTGGGCGCATCCACCGCCGGCGCGCGGCCGGCGTGCGGCTGGATCGCCGGGTGGTCCATGCGGATGATCTCCCGCTTGTGCTTCACCAGCATGCGGGCGAACGGCACGGTCTCGGACCAGCTCTCCTTCGCCTGCAGCGGCGCCAGGCGCGGGTCCGCCCGGAGCCCCGCCAGGAAGCCGCGCACCGCCTCGGCATCGCCCGCCAGGAACAGGTTGATGCCTTCCTCCGCCAGCAGGATCGTGCCCTTCAGGTCCAGGGCCTTGGCCCGCGCGAGCATGGGTTCCCGCAGGGCGGCGGCCTCCGGCAGGGGCACGAAGAGGTAGGCGGAGACGTTGAGGACTTTGTTCACGGGCAGGGATTCTGGCGGGATGTCAAGGGGGGCCGGTTTCCTACAATCGAACCATGTTCGTGCACCTGCGCCTCCACACCGAATTCTCCGTCGTCGACGGCACCAACCGCATCGACGAGATCGTGAAGGCCGCCGGCGCCGATGGTCAACCGGCGCTGGGCATCTCGGACCTGAACAACCTGTTCGGGGCCATCAAGTTCTACAAGGAGGCGCGCGGCGCCGGCCTGAAGCCCGTGGTGGGCTGCGAGCTGATGGTGCAGGGCCTGCCGCCGGACGCGAACGCCATCTCCCGCATGGTGCTGCTGGTGCAGAGCCATCGCGGCTACCTGAACCTCTGCGAGATCCTGGCGCGGGCCTGGACCAGGAACGTCGTCCGCGCCCAGGCCGTCGCGAAGCTGGAATGGCTGCAGGAGCTGGGCGAAGGCCTGCTGCTGCTCTCCGGCGCCCAGGCGGGCCCCGTCGGCCAGGCCTTGCTGCAGGGCGACGAGAGCCGGGCGTCCGACGTGGCCCTGCAACTCGCGGGCCTGTTCCCGCACCGCTTCTACATCGAGCTGCAGCGCGCCGGCCGTCCGGAGGACGAGACGCACGTCGCCGCGGCCGTGCAACTCGCCGCCCGCCTGAACCTGCCCGTGGTGGCCACCCACCCGGTGCAGTTCACCAAGGAAGACGACTACGAGGCGCACGAAGCGCGCGTGTGCATCTCCGAAGGCGAGATCCTCGGCAACCCGCGCCGCGTGCGCAAGTTCACGCGCGAGCAGTACTTCAAGTCGACGGCGCAGATGGTGGAGCTGTTCGCGGACCTGCCGTCCGCCGTGGCCAACACCCTGGAGATCGCGCGCCGCTGCAACCTGGTGCTGGAGCTGGGCAAGCCGCGCCTGCCCAACTTCCCCACGCCGAACGGCATGCCGATCGACGAGTACTTCCGGTACGCCTCGCACGAGGGCCTCAAGGAGCGGCTGGTCCACCTGTTCCCCGGCGAGGAGGAGCGCGAGAAGCAGCGCCCCCGCTACGTGGAGCGCCTCGAGTTCGAGCTCGGCACCATCCTGAAGATGGGCTTCCCCGGCTACTTCCTGATCGTGGGCGACTTCATCAACTGGGCCAAGAACAACGGCTGCCCGGTGGGCCCGGGCCGGGGCTCCGGCGCCGGCTCGCTCGTCGCCTACGCGCTCAAGATCACGGACCTCGACCCGCTGCAGTACAACCTGCTGTTCGAGCGCTTCCTGAACCCGGAGCGGGTGTCCATGCCCGACTTCGACATCGACTTCTGCCAGGGCAACCGCGACCGCGTCATCGAGTACGTGAAGGACAAGTACGGGCGCGATGCGGTGTCGCAGATCGCCACCTTCGGCACGATGGCCGCGCGCGCCGCGGTGCGCGACGTGGGCCGCGTGCTGGACATGAGCTACACCTTCTGCGACGGCATCAGCAAGCTGATCCCGAACAAGCCCGGCACGCACATCACGATCGCCGACGCACTGGAGCAGGAGCCCATGCTCAAGGAGCGCTACGAGCGCGAGGACGAGGTCAAGACGCTGCTGGACCTGGCGCAGAAGCTCGAAGGCATGACCCGCAACATCGGCATGCACGCGGGCGGCGTGCTGATCGCGCCGGGCAAGCTCACCGACTTCACGCCGCTGTACCAGCAGCCGGGCAGCGACTCCGCGGTGAGCCAGTACGACAAGGACGACGTGGAAGCGGCCGGCCTGGTGAAGTTCGACTTCCTGGGCCTCGCCACGCTGACCATCCTGGAGCTCGCGCGCCAGTTCATCGTCAAGCGCCATCCGGGCCAGGAAGGCTTCGCCTTCGAGAACATCGCGCTGGACGACGCGCCCACCTACCGCCTCTTCTCCGACGGCAAGACGGAAGCGGTGTTCCAGTTCGAATCCCGCGGCATGCAAGGCATGTTGCGCGATGCCCGTCCGACGCGCCTGGAAGACCTGATCGCGCTGAACGCGCTGTACCGGCCGGGCCCGATGGACCTGATTCCCTCGTTCGTGGCCCGCAAGCACGGGCGCGAGGACGTGGACTATCCGCATCCGGCCGTGGCGGACATGCTCAGCGAGACCTACGGGATCATGGTCTACCAGGAGCAGGTGATGCAGACGGCGCAGATCCTGGGCGGCTACTCGCTCGGCGGCGCCGACCTGCTGCGCCGCGCGATGGGCAAGAAGAAGGCCGAGGAGATGGCCATGCACCGGGAGCGCTTCCGCGAAGGCGCGGCCAAGACGCACGGCATCTCGCAGGACAAGGCCGACGAGATCTTCGACCTGATGGAGAAGTTCGCGGGCTACGGCTTCAACAAGTCGCACGCCGCCGCCTACTCCCTGCTGGCCTACCACACGGGCTGGCTGAAGGTGCACTACACGGCGGAGTTCTACTGCGCCAACATGACGATCGAAATGGACAACACCGACAAGCTGAAGGTGTTGTTCGAGGATGCGGTCAAGAACTTCGGCATGACCTTCGAGGCGCCGGACATCAACCGCGGCACCTACCGCTTCGAGCCGATCTCCAACAAGGCCATCCGCTACGGCCTGGGCGCGGTGAAGGGCACGGGCCAGTCCGCCGTCGAGGCGATCGTCGCCGCGCGCGAAGAGGGCGGGCCGTTCAAGAGCCTGTACGACTTCTGCTGCCGCGTGGACCGCACGCGCATCAACAAGCGCACGGTGGAAGCGCTGATCAAGGCCGGCGCCTTCGATTCGCTGCAGATGAACCGCGCCGCGCTGGTCGCCACCATCGACCGGGCCTTCGAGTTCGCCGCCACGACGGAAGCCAACGCCAACCAGGGCGGCCTGTTCGACATGGGCGACTCGCACGCGGCGAGCACGCAGGAGCCGGACCTGGTGGAGGTCACGCCCTGGGGCGTGAAGGAGCGCCTGTCGCAGGAGAAGACCGCGATCGGCTTCTACCTGTCAGGCCACCTCTTCGACGAGGTGGAGCGCGAGGTGCGCCGCTTCTGCAAGCGCCGCATCGACGAACTGGTGGACACGCGCGAGCCGCTGCTGCTGGCCGGCATCGTCACGGACATGCGCGTCATCAACGGGCAGCGTGGCAAGCTGGCGCTGTTCAAGCTGGACGACAAGACCGACGTGATCGAGGCCGCGGCCGACGAGTCGGTGTTCAGCCCGCACCGCGCCTGGTTCAAGGACGACGAGCTGATCGTCGTGCAGGCCCGCCTGCAGCCGGACCGCTTCTCGGGCGGCTTCCGCCTGAACGTGCAGCAGATCTGGGACCTGGCGACGGCGCGCTGCCGCTTCGGCAAGTACCTGAAGGTGGCGGTCAACGGCACCGCGCCCGACATCGGCCGGCTGGTGCGCGACTTCCCGCCGAAGAAGGAAATGACGGAGCAGGGCGAGCTGCTGCGCGGGCTGCCGGTGCGGCTGCTGGTGCAGCGGGAGACGGCGACGGCGGAACTGCAGCTGGGGGAGCAGGCGAAGTTCTATCCGACGGATGCGGCGCTGGCGAGCTGGATGGCGCAGGCGCACGAGGGGCTGGCGCAGATCGTTTACGAGGCGTGAGCTGAAACGCTGGGGTTCGCTTCGCGAAACCCAGCCTACGGCCGGTGCATGCGTCTTCGTAGAGCTCGTAGGCTGGGTTTCGCGCCAGCGAACCCCAGCGTTCACCGCGTCGCCTGCTCCACGTACTTCGCCAGCGCCTCCACCTGCTCCGCGCTCAACTGCGTGAACGCCGGCATCTGCCCGATGCCCGTCTTCAGCGCCTGCCGCACGCGCGCCGCGTCCGGCTTCAGTTCATCCAGCGACGGCCCGATCGCGCCCGTCGCGCCCGCGTCCTTCAGGGTGTGGCACAACGCGCACGCCGGCGTCACGCTCGTGAACAGCTTGCGGCCGTCCTCGTCGGCCGCTGCCGCGGAGGCGGCGGCGAGCACCGACAGCGCGACGGCCAGGCGCAGCATCACACCACCACCAGCGGGATCGCGTGCGCGCGCCAGCCGCTGTTCAGGTAGCCGCCGCTGTTGTCCGGCGTGCTTTCCGCCTGCCAGTTGAACTGCGTGTCCTGCGCGCGCGAAGCGAGCAGGTACTGGCCCGGCTCCAGGCGCACCGGCAGCACGAACTGGCGCCAGGCGAAGCGGCCCAGGTCGGGGCCGACGAAGCGCGCCTCGCGCCAGGTCTGGCCGCCGTCGATGGAGACGTCCACGCGGCGCAGGTTGCGCGTCGCGCCCATCGCGACGCCGTGCACCTGCACCCAGCCGGCCTTCACCGGCCCCGTTTCCGGCGCGGGGCCGTTGATCCACGACTTGAGCTCCATCTCCCACACCGAGGGCTCGGTGGGCTGGTGCTTCTGGCCGGGGGGAGAGATGCGGTAGCCGGTGCGCTGGATGGCCGCATCGCTTTCGTCGGCCGTGAACGCGAGCCGCTTCACGTACTTGATGTTGTTGACGCCGCTGTAGCCCGGCACCACCAGCCGCAGCGGCCCGCCGTGCGCGTGCGGCACCGGCTCGCCGTTCATTTCCCAGGCGAGCAGCGCGTCTTCCATCGCCTTCAGCGGCACGGAACGCTCCACCATCACGCTCTTCGGGTCCACGCCCGCGGGCAGCGTCTCGCCGCCCGTGCCGGTCATGAAGCGCGCAGCGCCGTCGACGCCGCCGAGCGCCGCCACGACGTTGCGCACCGGCACGCCGCTCCAGATCACGCAGCCGGCGGCGCCGACCTGCCACTTGGTGCCGCTCGGCTTGCTCGCGAAGTAGCCGCGGCCGTTGCCGGAGCATTGCAGCACCGCGGCCACCGTCTCCAGGCCCATCGTCCTGAGGTCGGCCACCGTGAGCATGCGGGGCTGGCGCACGCCTTCCACGGACAGCACCCAGGCATCGCGGTTCGCGACGATGGACACGTCGGGCGCCGGCAGGTTGTTGCGGATGTAGAGGCGTTCCGCCGGCGTGATGATGCTGGTGCCGAAGGCGCTGCGCTTGGTCTCGATCGTCGTCCCGGTGTGCACGATCACGTGCTCCGCATCCTTCCACGCCACGTAAGGGGGCAGCGCGGGGCGCGGGGGCGCGGCAGCGGGGGCCTGCGCCAGGGCGCGTCCGCCGAGGCTGGCGGCGGCCAGCGCGGTGGCGCTGCCGGCCAGCAGGCCGCGGCGCGAGAGGTCGGTGGGTCGATCGCTGTTCATTGCATGCTCCTCCGGGGAAAGGGGACGTCACTGCGCGGCGGCCGCGTCGAACTTCATGCCGGAGCTGCGCCACTCCGGGAAGCCGCCGCGGAACCAGTGCACCCTGGTGTAGCCAGCCTTTACGGCCGCGGTGGAAGCCTTGAAGCTTTTCCAGCACTCCGGCCCGTTGCAGGCGAGCACGAGCGGTGCGTTCTTGTCCGGCCCGAGCTTCGCCACGTCGAACTGGTCCAGCTTCGCGTCGAAGTCGGCGTCCTTGTGGCTCTTCTCGTGGTACGGCACGAGGATGGCGCCCGGCACGTGGCCGGCCTTGAACTCCACGTCGTTGCGCGTGTCCACGTAGGTCGCGCCGGACTGCAGGAGCTGCGCGACGGCCTTCGCGTCCACGACGGTGGCGCCGGCGAGCGCGCGCGGCGTGAAGTAGCCGAGCGTGGAGACGTACTTGAAGTCGTCGATGGTGTGCGTGGTGGCCTTCGCGTTCTCGCCGCGCAGCAGCTGCGCGAGCCCCGCCGATTCGGCCAGGGCCGCCTGCAGGCTCTCGGCGCCGGGGCGCAGGGTGTCCTTGATGACGACCGTGAGGTTCGGCACCGGCTTCGACTCCATGATCGCGCGCACCGGCTCGCCCGCGGCCACCCAGCGGTCGAACACGCCTTTCTCCACGCCCACCACGTCGCAGCGCAGCAGCTTCAGGCAGGGCAGCAGGGCGTCCTGGTAGCGCGTGTCGTACACGTCGGCGAAGTGGCGCTTGATCGTGGTGTTGGCGGCGTTGACTTCGCCGCGTACGAGGTAGGTGACCACGCTGTCCTGCAGCGGCAGGCCGAGCCGCTTGCCCTGGGCCTGCGCCAGGTTCGTGATGGAGCTGTCCCTGGGCACCACGAGCACGGCCTGCACCGGCTTGTCCATGCCCAGGACCGGCGCGTACCCGTAGCGCACCGCGCTGCCCACGACGTGCGCGGGCGCAACGTAGACGTCATGGATCTTCGCGCGGGTGGCGCCGAGGTCCGCCGTGGCGTCGGCCGAGAGCACGACCTGCATGCCGTTGGGCGCGTGCCGGCGCAGGGCCTGTTCGAGCACGGACTTCCAGGCGGTGTAGAGCGCCACGCGGGACTGTTCGCTGCTGTCCCCGGGATTCACCAGCACGCGCAGCGGTGCGGTGGACGGTGGCGCGGACTGCTGCGCGAATGCGGTCGCGGCGAGCATCGCCGCGACGCCAGGAACGAGCCACTTGTTGCCCATGTTCCGCCCCCTTCTCGTGCCGCGGCGCTCCCAGCACCTGCACGGCCACGTTGGATTCAGTGTGTTGAAAGGTTTCGGCCTTGGAAAGGGGGCGCGGCCCGGGGCGGCCTGTTATTTACGTCTTGTTGCGAACCCGGTTGCGCGCGCGCCTCATGCCTCCAGCCGCAGCTTCGATTCGGCGATCACCCGCTTCCACTGCCCGAAGTCCGCCGCGATCTGGCGCGCGAAGATCTCGGGCGAACTGCGCACCGGCGTCGAGCCGGAGTTGAGCAGGCGCTTCTGCACCTCCTCGGAGGCGAGCACCTCCTTCACCGCCGCATCGATCCTGGCCACCACCGGCGCGGGTGTCTTCCCCGGCGCGACGAGGCCGACCCAGGAGTTCACGTCCAGTCCCTTCAGCTCGGGGAAGGGGAGCTCGGAGAGGGCCGGCACGTTCGGCAGCGCAGGCGAACGCTTCGCGCTCGTCACCGCGATCCCCTTGAGCGTGCCGGCACGGATGTCGCCGGAGGTGGTCGGCACGGCGGCGAGCATCAAGGGGATCTGGCGACCGAGCACCTGCGCGCGCGCGTCGCCGCCGCCGCGGTACGGGATGTGCACGGCGTAGAAGTTCAGCCGCAGCTTCAGCAACTCCATCGTGAGGTGGCCGGTGCTGCCGACGCCCGCCGTGCCGAAGTCGATGGTGCCCTTGCCGGAGCGCAGCGTTTCCTGCGCCACGCGCACGAGGTCGGCGAAGTCGCGTCCCGGGAAGCTGGGGTGCGCCGTGATCAGCACCGGCGAATCCACGACCTTCGCGATCGGCGCGAAGTCCGCGATGGGATCGAAGCCGACCCCCGGGTTGGCGGCCGGGATGGTGACGTGCGTGCCGTCGAACGCGACCAGCAGCGTGTAGCCGTCGGGGGCGCTGCTCGCCACCATCCTGGTCGCGATCGCGCCGCCCGCGCCGGTGCGGTTCTCCACCACCACGGACTGCCCCAGCACCTCGCCGAGGCGGGGCGCGATGATGCGAGCGGTCTGGTCGGCGATGCCGCCGGGCGCGAGGCCGACCACCAGGCGGATCGGTTTGGACGGGTAGTCGTCGGCGCGGACCGCCGGAACGGCGGCCACGGACGAAGCGACGAGTCCCTGGGTGAAGGTGCGGCGGGTGATCATGCGGCCTCCTGCTGGATGGGCGAGGCAAGGACGTACTTGCCCTTGATCTGGGAGCGGTGCAGCGTGCGCACTTCGTCGGCCGGGAAGGCGTCGCGCCGGTGCATGGTGGTGAGGTTGTTCCAGAGCACCACGTCGCCGAGCTTCCACTGGTGGCGCAGCGTGATCTCCGGCATCGTGGCGTAGCTCCAGATGATGTTCAGCAGGCGCTCCGATTCGTCGACCGGCAGCCCCGCGATCCACGCATTGCGGCGGCGCCCGAGGTACAGCGTGTGTTCGCCGGTCTCGGGCTGCACGATCACGATGGGATGCAGCGTGCCGACGGACTCGCGCGGGTCGTCGTTGGCGACCATGCCCTTGCGCAGGTTGCCGCCGCTGTCGTAGGTGCCGTCATGCTTGATCGCCAGGCGGCGCACGCGCGCCACCAGGTCCGCGGGCATCGCGCGCAGGGCCGCGGGCATGCTGGCGAACCACGTATCGCCGCCGGTGCTGGGGAGCTCCACCGACCACAGCATGGACGCGAGCGGCGGCCGCTCCAGGTAGGACATGTCCGTGTGCCAGGACGCCTCGCCGTCGCCCAGCGCGCCGATGGGCTCGCCTTGCGCGTTCTTCCGGTTGGAGACGACGTACAGGTTGGGGTAGCCCGGCACGCTCTTGCGGCCCGCGCCCTGATTGGGCGGCGGGTCGAGCTCGCCGATCATGGCGGAGAAGCGCTCGAACTGCGCGTTCGTGAGGCGCTGGCCGCGCAGCACCACGACGTGGTGCTTCTTCCAGATCTCGTGCACCTGCCGGAATTCGGCGGGGGTGATCTCCGCGAGGTCCACGCCTTCGATGGTGGCGCCCAGCGCGGGCGTGATGGGGGTGTGGCGGATGGCCATTCTTCTCCCTTCGTTCCTCTAGACGATTCCCGCGGTGCGCGACGCCAGCGACAGGTCCACGAAACGCGAACCGGTGCGCTCGCTGCGGCTGAAGCGCATGTTGGTGTAGCCCAGGTCCAGGCCGCCGACGCGGCCCATGCCTTCGATGATGGAAGCCCGGGTTTCGCTGCGGGCGTTGCGCATGCCTTCGGCGAGCGCCAGGCCGGTGATGAAGCCCTCGAGCGACACCGGCGTGACCGCCACCTTCATCTCCTTCGCCAGCGCGACGAACTCGCGCACCACCCAGTACTTCTCGCGGGTGTACTCGGGCACCACCACGCTGAAGCCGACGCCGGCGGCGTCCTTGCCCAGGTCCGCGAGCATCTTCTCGCGGTCCACGAAGGAGATCACCACCTTGGGCAGCACCAGGGTGCGCGGCGCGTACTCGCGCATCAGGCTGGTCAGGGGTGCGTTGTTGGCGAGCGCGATCAGCACCTCGGGCTGGTTCCTCTCCAGCGTCTTGATGGCGGCGGCGTTCAGGCCCGGGCCCTTGCGGTCGACGCCCGCGGTCACCGTCAGCTGGCCCCCGTGCTTGGCGAGGATCTTCTCCAGCAGCGGCACGTTGGTGGCCCGCGCGTCTTCCAGGTGCAGGAAGCCGAAGCGGGTGAGGCCCAGCAGGCGGTAGTGCTGCACGATCGCGTCCATCTCGCGCTCGTAGCTGGCGCGCGTGGTGAAGGTCGTGGCGGCCTTGTCGCCATAGAGCAGCGGCGTGCCGGAGAACGCGCCGACGAGCGCGATGCCCTCCTTCGCCGCGAGCACCGCGCCCGCCTCGGAGCAGGGACGCGTGGTGAACCCGGTGAGCGCGAGCACCTTGGGGTTGCCCGTGAGCAGTTCGACGTTGGCTTCCGTCTTCGCCTTGTCGCCCTGGTCGTCGAGCGACATGAGCTGCAGGTTGCGCCCGTCGATGCCGCCGTTGCGGTTGGCGTGCAGCAGCGCGGCGAGGATGCCGTCGCGCATGGCGGTACCGAACCCGGCCTGCGGGCCGGTGAGCGCGGCGGACTGGCCGACCACGATGGGGGCAGCGGCAAGAGCCGTGCGGATGGCGGCCGGCGAGGCCAGGGTGGCGGCAGCGATGCCGAGCCCCTGCGCCAGCAGGTGACGACGCTTCATTGTTGTGACTCCCTCCCGCGCGGGGACCGCGCTGCGCGAGTGTCACGAACGGTGCTTGCGGATGACTAGAGGGAATCGGCTAGGGCTGCGGCAACTTACGGGCGGTTGCAAACAGGGCTACACATTTGGTAGCAGACTGGCCTTCGCGGATGCGCTGTTGCGCGCTCCGGTAAGCGCGCTGCTTAGAACGGCATGGGGAATCGGGGCTAAGCCGTGTGCAACAGGCGTGTCCGCGCATCGCGGACCGGCGGTCAGCCGCGGGGGCGGAATTCGATGACGACGGGAGAGGGCACGCGCCCGTCGATGTCGCGCGGCAGCACTTCGGTCTTGTCCAGCGCGCGCAGCACCGCGTCGTCCCACGACTTCACGCCGCTGGAGCGCACGAGGCGCTTGCCGACGATGGTGCCGTCCGGCGAGGTGCGCACTTCGACCTCCGCCTTCGGGTTGCCGGTCACCGCCTCGGTGAACACGATGTTGGGCCGCACGCGCGCCTGCACGCGGCCGGCCCAGCTCTCGGAGGGGCCCGCGGAACGCGCCGCCGTGCCTTGCGACGTGGGCGCGCCCGTGCCGCCGGCCATGCCCTGGATCCGCTTGAGGTTCTCCTCGCGCTGCTTCGCGACGCGCTCCGCCTCGCGCGCCTCCTGCTCCTGCTGCCTGCGCTTCTTCTCTTCTTCCTTCTTCTTCGCCTCGGCCAGCAGCTTCTGCTGCTCCAGCTTCTTCTGCTTCGCGAGTTCTTCCTCGCGCTTCTTCTTCGCCTCGGCGAGCGCGCGCTGCTTCTCCAGCTCCGCTTCGCGCTTCTGCTGCTCCAGGCGCTTCTGCTTCTCGCGCTCCAGCGCGATGTCGGCCTGGCTCTTCACCGGGGGCTCGGGAGCGGGAGGTGCCTTCACCACCGGCGGCGGAGGAGGGGGGGCGGGGGGGACCACTTCCTTGGGCGCGGCCTGCTGCGGGAGGGCGGACCAGAGCTCCGCTTCCACCGCCGCATCCTGCGCGTCGCGCTGCCAGCGCAGCCCGTGGGTGAGGCCGGCGATCAGCAGCGCGTGCGCGAGCACCGCCAGCGCGAAGCCGCGCAGCATGCTGCGCTCGGGCGGCGGCGCGAACTCGGGACGGTCGGCGGAAGCGTCCATGGGGACCTAACGGGTGGTCTGCACCGAGAGGCCGACGCGCTGCACGCCCGCCTTCTGCAGCGTGTCCATCACCTGCACCACGGCCTCGTACTTCACGTTGCGGTCCGCGCTGATCACCACCGCCACGCTGCCGGGCGGGTGGCCGCTCTGCGCCTGCAGGACGGCCGGCGCGATCTGCTGCAAGGTCATTCCCTGCGTCTTGTCGCCGTTCTTCAGCTCCAGGCGTTCGTCCTTGCCCACGATCACCTGCACCACCTTGTCCGGCTGGCGGGCGGCCTTGCCCACGGTGGGCAGGTCGATGAGGCTGGGCGTGATCAGCGGCGCCGTCACCATGAAGATGATCAGCAGCACCAGCATCACGTCGATGAACGGGACCATGTTGATCTCGTTCATCGTGCGGCGCCCGCGTCCGCGGTGTGCGACGTGCGGCATGGCCTAGTGCCCGGAGGGCGTGGCGCTCAGGGCGCCCAGGTTGCGCTGCAGGATGTTGGAGAACTCCTCGATGAAGGTCTCCATGCGGATCGCCACCCGGTCGATGTCGCGCGCGAAGCGGTTGTACGCGACGACCGCGGGGATGGCGGCGAACAGGCCGAGCGCGGTGGCGACCAGCGCTTCCGCGATGCCGGGCGCGACGGTCGCGAGCGTCACCTGCTGCAGCGCGCCCAGGCCGGTGAAGGCATGCATGATGCCCCACACGGTGCCGAACAGGCCCACGTAAGGCGACACCGAGCCCACCGAGGCCAGGAAGGACAGGTGCGTCTCCACCGCGTCCATCTCGCGCTGGAAGCTCGCGCGCATGGCGCGGCGCGCGCCATCCAGCAGCGTGCCGGCGTCGCCGATGCGGCGCTCGCGCAGCTTCTGGTATTCGCGCATGCCGGAGGCGAAGATGCGTTCCATGGGCCCTGCCATCTTGGCGTTCTGCGCCGCCGAGGAGAACAGGTCGTTGAGGCTGGTGCCGGACCAGAACTCGCGCTCGAAGTCATCGTTGAGCGACTTCACGCGGCGCAGCGCGAACAGCTTGCCGAAGATGGCCGCCCAGCTGGTCACGGAGACGACGAGCAGGAGCAGCATCACGAGCTGCACGACGAAGCTGGCTCCGAGCACCAGCTGGAGGATCGAAAGGTCCTGGTTCATGCCTCTTTGTTTTTCAGCACTGCAAGGATCGCGTCCGGGATGCGTCCCGGCCGCAGCGTTGCCGCGTCGACCCACCCGATGCGGATCGTCCCAACCGCCAGCAGGGTGCCACCCCGCCGTGCTTCCTGGGCAATTATGAGAGACGCGCGTCCACTGGCTTCGAGCTGGGCCGTAACAAGAAGTTCATCGTCCAGGCGCGCGGGGGCGAGATGGCGCACGGACGTCTCGCTGACCACGAACATCCCGCCGCCTTCTTCCTTCAGCGTGCCTTGCGCCACGCCCAGCGAGCGCAGCCACTCGGTGCGCGCGCGCTCGAAGAACTTCAGGTAGTTCGCGTAGAAGACGATGCCGCCGGCGTCGGTGTCTTCCCAGTAGACGCGGACCGGCCACGTAAAGACCGGATGCTGCGTCATTGCAACAGGCCCTTCAGCCGCGCGGCGGCTTCCTGCAGCTGCTGCATCGAGTTGGCGGTCGAGAAGCGCACGAAGCGGCTGGTCTCGGCCTGGCCGAAGTCCCGGCCGGGCGTGATCGCCACGTGGGCCTTCTTCATCACCTCGAAGGCGAAGTCCCAGCTGCCCTGCACGCCGAGCCGGCGGGCCGCGTCGCCGCAGTCCGCCCACGCATAGAACGCGCCGTCGGGCATCACCGGCACCTGCAGCCCCATCTCCTGCAGCTGCGGCACGAACCAGTCGCGGCGCGCCTTGAATTCGGCGCGGCGCCGCTCGTATTCCGCGATGCTCTCGTCCTCGAAGCAGGCGAGCGCCGCGTACTGCGCCACCGTGCTCGGGCAGATGAAGAGGTTCTGCGCGAGCCGCTCCAGCGCCGGCACCAGCACCTCGGGCACGACCAGCCAGCCGAGGCGCCAGCCGGTCATGTTGAAGTACTTGGAGAAGCTGTTGATGCTCACCACCTGGTCGTCGATGGCGAGCGCCGTGTGGCCGAAGGTGTCTTCGTACGACAGGCCCAGGTAGATCTCGTCCAGCAGCGTGATGCCGCCCTGCGCCTGCACGAAGGCGTGGATGCGCCGCAGTTCGTCCGGGTGGATCGAGGTGCCCGTGGGATTGGACGGCGAGGCGAGCAGCACGCCCCGCGTCTTCGGACCCCAGTGCTCCTGCACCTTGGCGGCGCTGAGCTGGTACCGCTCTTCGGCCGTGGTCGGGATCAGCACCGCATCGCCTTCCGCCGCGCTCACGAAGTGGCGGTTGCAGGGGTAGCTGGGGTCCGGCATCAGGATCTCGTCGCCGGCCTCGATCAGCGCGAGGCACGCCAGCTGCAGCGCCGCGGAGGCGCCCGCCGTCACGACGATGCGGCGCGCGGGCACGTCGACGCCGAAGCGCTGGGCATACCAGCCGCTGATGCGTTCGCGCAGGCGGTCGAGGCCGAGTGCGTGCGTGTACTGCGTGCGGCCGTCGCGGATGGCGCGCGCCGCCGCGTCCTGCACCAGCGGCGGGGCGGTGAAGTCCGGCTCGCCGATGTTGAGGAAGATCATCGGCCGGTCGCTGCCCGCGTACTCGCGCGCGAGCTGCGAGGCGGCCTTGCCGACCTCCATCACGTAGAACGGCTCGATGCGTTCGGCGCGCCGCGCGATCTTCATCAGGGCCTGGCCTTGCCGGCGGCGCGGTCCGCCTCGACTTCCACCGAGCGCAGCTTGGGCGCCAGGCCGTTCAGCACGCCGTTGACGTACTTGTGGCCGTCGGTGCCGCCGAACTCCTTGGCGAGCTCGATGCATTCGTTGAGCACCACGCGCCAGGGCACGTCGGGCGCGTGCAGGAACTCGTAGGCGCCGATCCACATCACGGCGTGCTCGATCGGGGAGATCTCCTCCAGCTTGCGATCGAGCAGCGGCACGATCAGGGCGTCGAGCTCCGCCGACTCGCGGATGCAGCCGTGGAGCAGGGCGTCGTAGTGGACGGCGTCCGCCTTGTGGAAGCCCGAGAGCCCGCGGGTGAACTGGTCGATGGACTCGGCATCCTGGCGGCCCACGAGGTGCTGGTACAGCGCCTGCACGGCGAACTCGCGGGCGCGGCTGCGGGGCGGCTTGGTCGAGGACTTGCGCGGTTCGGTGCTCACCCGATGTCCTCCAGCAGGTTGGCCATCTCGATGGCGACCTGCGCCGCATCGCGGCCCTTGTCCACCTGGCGCGCCACGGCCTGCGCCATGTCCTCGGTGGTGAGGATCGCGTTCGCGATGGGCAGCTGGTAGTCCAGCGCCACGCGCGTCACGCCGGCGGCCGATTCGTTGGCGACCAGCTCGAAGTGGTAGGTCTCGCCGCGGATGATGCAGCCGAGCGCGACCAGCGCGTCGTAGCCGCCTTTTTCCGCCATCGCCTGCAGGGCCACCGGTACTTCCAGCGCGCCGGGCACCAGCACGTGCTCGATGTCCTTCTCGGCGACGCCGTGCGCCAGCAGCTCCTCGCGGCAGGCCTGCGCCAGCGTGTTCGTCACGTCCTGGTTGAAGCGGGCCTGCACGATGCCGATGACGAGGTCCTTGCCGTCCAGGCGATCGGCCTTGCCCTTGTCTGCACCAAACATGAAAGTCCTTTGTTGTTATGCGTTGGATCGCGGGGTATAGCCCGCGATCTCGAGGCCGTAGCCGGCCATGCTGGGCAGCCGGCGCGGCGTGCCCATCACGTTCATCTTCTGCACGCCCAGCTCGCGCAGGATCTGGGCGCCGACGCCGTAGGTGCGCAGGTCCATGCGGCCGCGCTCCGGCGCGTGCGAGGCTCGCGCGGTGCCTTCGAACTGCGCGAAGAGCTGGTCGGCGGTCTCGCCGCAGTTGAGGAGCACGGCGACGCCGAAGCCGGTGTCGGCGATGTGCTTGAGGCTCGCGTCGAGGCTCCAGGAATGCATGCCGCGGTTCACTTCCAGGGCGTCGAGCACCGACAGCGGCTCGTGCACGCGCACGGGGACGTCCTGCGTCGGCTGCCACTCGCCCTTGACGAGCGCGAGGTGCAGGCCCTGGCTGGGCTTGTCGCGCCAGGCATGGACCATGAACTCGCCGTAGGCGGTGACCAGCGGCCGCTCGCCGACCTTCTCGACGAGGCTCTCGTTGCGGCTGCGGTAGTGGATCAGGTCGGCGATGGTGCCGATCTTCAGCCCGTGTTCGGCGGCGAACAGCTGCAGGTCCGGCAGCCGGGCCATCGTGCCGTCGTCCTTCATGATCTCGCAGATCACGGCGGCGGGCGTCAGGCCCGCCATGGCGGCCAGGTCGCAGCCGGCTTCCGTATGGCCGGCGCGCATCAGCACGCCGCCGTCCACGGCCTGCAGAGGGAAGATGTGCCCGGGCTGCACGAGGTCTTCGGCCTGCGCGTTGCGCGCGACCGCGGCCTGCACGGTGCGGGCGCGGTCCGCGGCGGAGATGCCCGTCGTGACGCCTTCGGCCGCCTCGATCGAGACGGTGAAGGCCGTGCCCATCTTCGTGCCGTTGCGGGCGACCATCGGCGGCAGCTGCAGCCGCTCGCAGCGGTCGCGCGTAAGCGTCAGGCAGATGAGGCCGCGCCCGAACCGGGCCATGAAGTTGATGGCCTCGGGGCTCACGTGGTCGGCGGCGAGCACGAGGTCGCCCTCGTTCTCGCGGTCTTCCTCATCGACGAGGATGACGATACGGCCGGCCTTCATCTCGGCCACGATCTCCTCGACCGGCGAAATGGCCACCGGCTGCAGCGGTGCGCGCGCGTTCATGCAATGGTCTTTCCGGCGCTCAGCATGCGCTCGACGTAACGGGCGATCAGGTCGATCTCCAGGTTGACCCGGGTGCCGGGCTGGAGGGCGTGCAGCGCCGTGTTCTGCACGGTATGGGGGATGAGGTTGATGCTCAGTTCGGTGCCTTCGCGCGTGTCGGCCACCGCGTTGACGGTGAGGCTCACGCCATTGACGGTGATGGAGCCCTTGTAGGCGAGGTACTTGCCCAGCGCCTGCGGGGCCAGGATGCGCAGCTCCCAGCTTTCGCCCACGGCCTCCATCTTCAGCACGGTGCCGACGCCGTCGACGTGGCCGGAGACGAGGTGGCCGCCGAGCCGGTCCTGCGGGCGCAAGGCCTTTTCCAGGTTCACGGCGCCGGGGCGGTCCAGGCCGGCCGTCTTGTCCAGGGACTCGGCGGAGATGTCGATGGTGAAGCGGCTGGCGTTGGCGTCCATGGAGGTCACCGTCATGCAGGCGCCGTTGAGGGCGATGCTGTCCCCGAGCCCGACGTCGTCCAGGTAGCCGGCCGGGGCGCTCACGGTGAGGCGCTTGCCGTGCTGCCGGGAAGAGCCGAGGTCGTCGATGGCGGCGATACGCCCGACGCCGGTGATGATGCCGGTGAACATCCGCGCATTTTGACAGGTACGGCGGACGCCTCCCTGCCAGCACGCAGAGTCCCTCTGCTTTGCCGCAGGTTCGGGACCCCGCCCTCCCTGCGCTCCCGCAAAGAACCTAGAAGCGGTCGCGTCCGGGGATGCGCGCGACGACCCGCAGGTCCACGCCCACCCGTTGCACGTCGGTGAACTCCAGCGGCACGGCGTCGTCCAGGCCAGCCAGCGGACCGATGTTCACCATGCCCCGGCCGGCCCCGAGCAGCCTGGGGGCGAGGTAGACCAGGAACTCGTCGACCAGGCCTTCGCGCAGCAGGGAGCCGTTGAGCTTGAAGCCGGACTCCACGTGCAGTTCGTTGACGCCGCGGCCGCCCAGGTCCTTCAGCAGGGCGGCGAGGTCGACCTTCCCGCCGGCGCCCGGCAAGTGGGTGACCGTGGCGCCGCGGGCCTCCAGCCGCTGCTGTGCCTCCGGCTCGCGTGCCGCGGCATAGATCCAGACCGGGCGCCCCGGCACGGCGAACAGGGCGGCATCGGCGGGCGTCTGCAGTCGGCTGTCGACGACCACCAGCGGCGGCTGTCTGCCGACCGGCGCCAGGCGCACGTCCAGCCGCGGGTCGTCCTCCAGCACCGTGCCGATGCCGGTCAGGATGGCCCCCGCGCGGGCACGCCAGGCATGCCCATCGGCGCGTGCCGCCTCGGCCGTGATCCACTGGCTCTGCCCGTCCGCGAGCGCCGTCTGCCCGTCGAGCGACGCGGCGACCTTCATGCGCACCCATGGCGTGCCGCGCACCATGCGGCTGAAGAAGCCGATGTTCAGTTCCCGCGTGGCCTCGGCGCCAGGGCCGACCTCCACCGCGACGCCGGCGGCGCGCAGCCGTGCGAAGCCCTGGCCGGCCACGAGCGGATTGGGATCCTGCGCCGAGGCGACCACCCGGGCGATGCCGGCAGCCACCAGCGCATCGCAGCAGGGCCCGGTGCGGCCGTGGTGGGAGCAGGGCTCGAGCGTCACGTAGGCGGTCGCGCCTGCGACAGGGTTGCCGCGCCGGGCAGCGTCCTGCAGCGCGGCGATCTCGGCGTGCGGGCCGCCTGCTTCCTGCGTGTGGCCTTCGCCGAGGATGCGCCCCGCGGCGTCCTCGAGCACGCAGCCCACCCGCGGGTTCGGCTCGCTGATGCCCACGGCCTTGCGCGCGTGCTGCAGGGCGAGCTCCATCTTCCGGGTCATTGCGTTGGTCGTCGTTCCGTGTTCGTCTGTCGGCAGTGGCGACAAGGTCCAGCGCGCACATGCATGAGCCATGCCCACTCGTCAAGGGACGCCTGCCGCCGGTCGCAGGCCCGTGGAGAGGTCCGCCACCTGCCTCCGATACTTGCGGCCATTATGAAATCAAACAGCCGCGGTCTCACCCTGATCGAGCTGCTCGTCACGCTGGCGGTCATGGGCATCCTCTCGATGCTCGTGATCCCCTCGTTCTCCGTGCTGCTGGCCAAGCGCGCCGTCCAGGCGGCGGCGTCGGACGTCGCTTCCGACCTGCGCCTGGCGCGCTCGGAAGCGGTGAAGCGCTCCAACTACGTGACGGTCTGCCGGTCCACGGACGCGTCCACGTGCGCGGCGGCGGGCAGCTGGCACACCGGTTGGGTCGTCTTCCTGGACCTCAACGGCAACGGCGCGATCGACGGCGCCGGGGACACGATCCTGCGGGTGCACCAGGAAGTGTCCGGGATCCAGTCCATGGGGAACACCGATCCGTCCACGACCAAGGCTGCATTGACTTTCCGCCCGAACGGGCTGGGGGTCGGGATCAATGACACTTGGATGGTCACCCCGCTCGCGTCCAGCAAGCCGGGAACCACCCGCCTGATGTGCATCTCCAGCCAGGGCCGCCTGACCCTGCGCGAACCGGGAGCGACGGCATGCTGAGCCCCATGAACCTGCGCCGCCCGGTGCGGCAGCCCGCGCGCCGGTCCACGCTGCGCGGCGCGAGCCTGATCGAGGTGCTGGTGGCGATCCTGATCGCGTCGCTGGGCCTGCTGGCGTTCGCCGGCCTCACCGCGTCTTCGGTGCGCTACACGAAGATGTCCCAGTACCGGGCGACGGCGACGCAGCTGGCGCAGGACATCGCGGAGCGCGCCCGCGCCAACATCGTGGACGGCAACGTGACGGCCTACGAGTTCCTGGGGAGCTTCTCCTCGCAGGCGACGGCGCCGACCCTGCCGGCCAAGACCTGCCAGGCCGCGGCGGACACCTGCAGCGTGGCCGAGATCGCGGCCATGGACCTGTACGAATGGCAGCAGGCCGCGCGCAAGCTCCTGCCGGAAGGGTCCGTGTTCCTGCAGAGGGACGCGGCCGTGCTCGGCGCCTTCGACCTCTGGCTGGCCTGGCGCGACCCGACGCTGGCGACGGGCGAGTCCAAGGAGGTGGCCAAGGAATGCCCGAACGACCTGGGCGTCGACAGCGAGGACGGGGTGCGCTGCATGTATTTCCGGGTGAAGCTGTGAGGGGCGCCACGATGAAGACTTTCCGTTCCCAGCGCGGCGTCTCGCTGATCGAGCTGCTGGTGTCCATGGTCATCGGCCTGGTGGTCGTGGGCGCCATCGTCGTCAACTACACCAGCACGGGCGCGACCAGCGCCCGCCAGACCGCCCTGGGCCAGATGGGCGAGGACGCCCAGCTCGCCTTCAACCTGCTCGCGCGGGACCTGCAGATGGCGGGGTACTCGGAGCCGACCAAGATCGACGCCGCGGCCACGACGTTCACCAAGATCTACAGCGGTCGTCCCATGTTCGCGTGCGCGACGCCCATGGTGAACCCCAAGGTGGCGCTGTCCGGGTCCAAGGAGGACGGGGTCACCTGCACCGCGGCCGGCCCGAGCGTGAGCACCGCGACCCATGCCCTGGTCGTCAACTACCAGGGAACCAACGCCAACGCCGTCCTGAACGCGGCGAACGTCCCGACCAACTGCCTCGGGTCCGAGGCGATCGCGATGACGACCGTCGGCCCTCCGGTCTACAACTACCGCTTCGTCAGCAACCGGTATTACGTCGACACGAGCGGCACCACCGGCCGCCCGGAGCTCAAGTGCGCCGCGCCCGGCGAGGACGGCCAGCCGCTGATCGAGAACGTGGAGGCCATGCGGATCTCGCTGGGCCAGGCCGATGCGGCCAACCCCCGCCGGCCGGTGCGCTACGTCGCGCCCGACCAGCTCGTCGGCGGCGACTGGGGCACCGTGGTGGCCGTGCGGATCTGCCTGCTGATGCGCAGTTCGGAGAAGCTGCTCGCCGCGGAAGACGACAACAAGTACATCGACTGTTCCGGCGCGGAGGTGGCCTCCGCCGACGGCAGGCTGCGGCGCGCGTTCTATTCGACGGTCGCCCTGCGCAACAAGACGGCGTTCTGAACATGCGAGTCCCAGCCCACACCCCCCTGGCCCGCGCGCAGCGCGGCGTGTCCCTGATCATCACCATGGTGATGCTGGTGATCATCGGCCTGACGGCGGCGGCCGCCATGCGGTCGGCCATCTCGTCCGAGAAGGTCATCAACAACATGCGTTCCGAGGCGCTCGCGCAGCAGTACGCGGAAGCCGCGCTGCGGTACTGCGAGCAGCAGATGGCGCTGCCCTCGGTCAGCCGGGTGGCCAAGCTTCAGGACGACCAGATCGCGACGATCGACTACGGCGCCGCCACGAAATGGGAAACGACGACCAGCTGGGTGGGTGGCACGCCGGCGCGCGTGATCGTGCCCAACGAGCAGTTCAAGAACACCGACAGCTCCTTCTCGCCGAGCGTGGCGCCCCAGTGCATGGCCGAGAAGCAGAAGCTCGCGGATGGCACGAGCGTCGCGGTGGTGGTGACGGCGCGCGGCTTCAGCCCCGACTACGCGGCGGACGCCGATGGCAAGACGACAGCAGGTTCGGTGGTGTGGCTGCAGTCCACATCAGCGTTCAACTAGTTGACCGGAGAGATCCAATGAAAACAAGGAAGAACGTCGACGGGACCAGGCGCATGACGGGCGCCGCCGGCGTGCTGCTGGCAGCCTGCCTGGCGGCAGGGCTGCCATTCGCGGCGCAGGCCCAGGAGGCGCCGGCGCAGAAGCCATTGACCAGCCGCGAAGGGGGCAGCACGATCCCGAACATCGTCCTTACGATGGACGAGTCGGGGTCGATGGCCTTCCAGTTCCTGCCGGAAGGAACGTTCAAGGTCGGCTCGTACACGGTGGAGTTTCCCTCGTACACGCTGGTGATGCACCCGGACGACCCGCGCATGGGGAACAACAACACCTGGACGGGCATCGTCCCGGCGGACCTCACTAACGAGAGCGTGTTCCAGAAGCAGATGCGGTCCCCGGACCTCAACAAGGTCTACTACAACCCGGAAGTGCGCTACCTGCCGTGGATCAAGGAGGACGGGACCCGGATGGCGGACGCGACCTATACGGCGGTCCGCACGAACCCGCTGAACTCGACGCCCACGCTGAACCTGAGCACCACGTTCACCAAGAAGTCACCGCGCGGTGCCAACGACGAGGCCGAGTGGTGCAACTCTACGGCGGACACGACGGCTGGCCGGAACAACGAGTGTTTCGACACGAGCCAGCGGCCGTTCAACCCGGGCATCTTCTACCGGCTCAAGAAGGACAACGCCGGCGCGTACCTGAATCCCGCCACCAGCAGCAATTACACGCTGTACAACCTGAACGGCTCGCCTTCGATCACCTGGGGCAAGGACAGCTACCCGGCGCGGACGGACTGCGGCACCACCTGCACGCTGGCGCAGGAAAAGCAGAACTTCGCCAACTGGTACCAGTACCACCGCTCTCGCCTGCACGCCGCGCAGGCCGGCGTGCCGGAAGCCTTCCAGAGCTTCGACGAGAAGCGCCTGCGCGTGGGCTGGGGTGACATCAAGAAGGGCTCGACCACCGTCGACGGCAAGGCGACTTCGATCGTGGAGAAGGGCGTGCGGCCTTTCGACGGCACGACCAAGACCGGCCTCTTCACCTGGATGCGCAGCATGAGCGTGTCGGGCGGCACGCCGCTGCGCAACGCCATGTACGGCGTCGGCGAGTACTACAGCCGCTCGGACAACGCCGGGCCCTGGGGCGACAACCCCGGCAGCACCACCAGCGGGCCGCACAAGACCTGCCGCCGCGCCTACAACGTGTTCGTGACGGACGGCTACTGGAACGACCAGGATCCGCCGTCCGGCGTCGGCAACAGCGACAACACGAAGGGCACGATCATCGCGCCCAACGGCTACCAGTACCTGCCCACGCGTCCCTACCAGGACAGCAACAGCGATGTGATGCTGGCCGACGTCGCCATGCACTTCTGGAAGCGCGACCTGCGGCCCGACCTGGACAACAAGGTCCTGCCGACCGCCGACAACCCGGCCTACTGGCAGCACATGGTGAACTTCACCGTGGGCTTCGGCGTGAAGGGCAAGCTCGATCCGGCGACCGACCTGCCCAAGCTGTCCGACGGCACCAAGGCCTGGACGGACGACAAGATCGACGACCTGTGGCACGCCGCCGTGAACTCGCGCGGCCAGTACTTCAGCGCGACGAACGCGTCGGAACTGGCGGATGCGATCCGCACGTCGCTGAACAGCGCGGTCGAACGCGAATTGAAGGAAGCCGGCGTGGCCGCCGCTGCCACCGTGCTGGAAGACGGCAACCGCAAGTACATTCCGAAGTACCGCACGGGCGTGTGGTCGGGCGACGTGGACGCGTATCAGCTCGATGCGAACGGCCAGACCGGCGCCAAGCTCTGGTCCGCGAGCGAGCACCTGCCGGCGTGGCAGAACCGCAAGATCTTCACCTGGGACAGCGGCCTGGCGTCGCCCAAGGGCGTGGCCTTCGACTGGGCGGCGCTGACCACCGCGAGCAAGACGGCCATGGGGGCCAAGGGCTCCCAGACGCTCGTCAACTTCATCCGCGGCGACCGCAGCAACGAAGGCACGACCAGCGGTACCTACCGCAAGCGTGACGCCGTCATCGCGGACATCGTGAACTCCACGCCGGTGTTCGCCAAGGACGGCATCGTCGAGCCGTATTCCAAGCTGCCGAACATCGGCACCGCCTACGCGACCTTCCAGGAACAGAAGGCGGCCCGCACCGGCGTGCTGTACGTGGGCGGCAACGGCGGCATGCTGCACGGCTTCGTGGATTCCAAGGGCGCGACGCCCGCGACCGACGGCACCGAAGTGTTCGCCTACGTGCCGCGTGCGGTGTACCCGAACCTCGGCACCCTGACCGACCAGGACTACGGCGGCCCGACCAAGTACCACCAGTTCTTCGTGGACGGCGCGCTGTCCGAGCGGGACGCCTATGTCCGGGCGCCCGGTGCCGGGGTGCCCAGCTGGCGCAACTACCTCCTCGGCGCGCTCGGCGCCGGCGGCCGGGCCGTGTTCGCGCTCGACGTGACCGACCCGAACACGCTCGGCGCTTCCACCGTGCGCTGGGAGGTGTCCTCCGACGCGCATCCCGAACTGGGCTACATCACCACCCCGATCGAAGTGGGCGTGGTGGACGACGGCAGCACCACGGGCAAGTGGGTTGCGCTCTTCGGCAACGGCTACGTGGACAACAACACGACCAAGGCGACCCTGTTCGTCGTCGGCCTGCAGGACGGCGCCGTCACCAAGCTGGAGGTCGACGCCGCGACCAAGAACGGCCTGGGCGGCGTCACGCTCAAGCGCAACAGCTTCGGCCAGATCGAGTCGCTCTTCGCGGGCGACCTGCGCGGCAACCTGTGGAAGATCAACTGGAACAAGTCCAGCGGCAAGTTCGAGGTGTCGAACAGCGGCAAGCCGCTGTTCACGACGCCGAGCAACCAGCCGATCGTGCAACCGCCGATCGTCACGGCGCATGCCGACGGTGACTGGGTGATCTTCGGCACCGGGCGCCTGCTCACCGTCGGCGACGCCGATTCCTCGCAGCTGCAGGCGCTCTACGGCCTGCGCCTGAAGACCTCGGACGTTTCCGGTACCACCCTCACCAAGAGCAACCTGGTGGCGCGCACGATCGCGGTCGTCACCGGCGCGGACAACTCGACCTACTTCGACCTGAACGGCACCGCGGTCGACTGGAAGAACACCACGTACAAGGGCTGGTCGATCGACCTCACGGTCGCGGGCTACAGCGGGCTGAGGGTGTCCTATGCACCGCAGACCATCGCCGACGAACTGGCGTTCTTCAGCCTGATCGCGCCGGCGCAGAACGTGGCCGAGTGCGAGCAGGCGACGGGCCGCGGCGTGAACCTGATCTTCCCGCTCGAGACGGGCCTGAGCCCGACGCAGTGCATCCTGGACACGAACGGCGACGGCAAGATCGACAGCTCGGACAACTGCGACGTGGCCGGCTACGCGACCAGCGCGGACGGTATCGACGCGGTGCTCCGCAGCAGGAACACGGTCAAGACCTGCAAGGACGGGGATTGCACCGAGGAAACGCGCTTCAGCATCCAGAACACCACCGGAGGCCGCTTCATCAAGTGGCAGAAGAAGTTCAAGGAAGAGTGCACGGTGGACTGCGACAAGCCGGAAGAGAAGCCGCACACCGCCAAGGACCGCGTCTGGCGCCGCATCGTCAACCCGCCGATCCGTTGAGAGGACAAGCCATGAAGAGACTGCAAGGGAGGGCCGGCGGCTTCACGCTGATCGAGCTGATGATCGTGGTGGCGATCGTCGGGATCATCGCGGCGGTCGCGTTGCCCTCGTACACGAAGCACATCGCGCGGGGCAAGCGGGCGGACGCCCGCGCCACGCTGCTCGAGGCTTCGCAGTACATGGAGCGGAACTACTCCGCCAAGAACAAGTACGAGGCCAGCCTGCCGGACCGGCTGAAGCGCTCGCCCCAGAACGGCGACATGGCGTACGAGATCACCGTGGAACTGACCGGCGGCGGCAGCGGCTACACGCTCAAGGCGCTGCCCATGTGGACCGACAACGACTGCGGCACCCTCGTGCTGACGCACACGGGCATGAAGACCCGCGAGGGCGGCGGCTTCAGCGACGCGCAGTGCTGGAAGTAATGGCCTGAGGCTCGCCCGAGCCACTTTGTCACCCGGCGCGGGTCCGTATTCACGGCCCGCCGCCGCGCGGGGTGCCTACATTGCCGTGCCATGCACGGTGCCCGCGCCTTCACCCTCCTCGAACTGCTCGTGACGCTGTGCGTCGCGTCCGTCCTGCTTTCGGTCGCGGTGCCATCACTGGCGCGGCTGCACGCGTCGGCGCAGCTCTCCACCATCGCGCGCGGCTTCCTCGAAAGCCTGCGCCTCGCGCGCAGCGAGGCGGTGAAACGCGGCGGGCGGGTGGTCATGTGCAAGTCCGCCAACGGCACCACCTGCGCCGACACGGGCGGGTGGGACCAGGGCTGGATCATCTTCCAGGACAACAACGCCAATGGCGCGCACGAAGCGAACGAGACCCTGATCCAGCAGACCCAGGCGCTCGACCGGGACGTGGTGCTGACGGGCAATGCGCCGGTCGCGCGGTCCTTCACTTTCGTGGGGCAGGCCGCCTCGCGCACGGGCACCGGGGCGATGCAGGCGGGGACGCTCACCGTGTGCCGCCGCTTCGCGGAGGAGGGCGGCGGGCGCCAGATCGTCGTTTCGAGCGGGGGCCGCGCGGACATCCGGCGGCTCAAGGTGCTCAGCTGCGGCTGAGGCGCAGCGGGGTCACCGCCGGATCTCGTCGATCACCGTCCTGAATTCGTCGATGTCCTCGAAGCTGCGGTAGACGCTCGCGAAGCGGACGTAGGCGACCTTGTCCAGCTTCTTCAGCTCGCGCATGACGAGCTCGCCGATGCGCGAGCTGGGGATCTCGCGCACGCCGAGGTTCAGCAGCTTCTCCTCGATGCGCTCCACGGCGCTGTCGATCTGGTCGGTGCTGACGGGCCGCTTGCGCAGCGCGAGGTTGAACGAGCCGAGCAGCTTCGCGCGGTCGTACTCGATGCGCCGGCCGTCCTTCTTCACCACCGCGGGGAACGTCACGTCCGGCCGCTCGTAGGTGGTGAAGCGCTTCTCGCAGTGCGCGCACTGGCGCCGGCGGCGGATGAAGTCCCCGTCCTCGGCCATGCGCGTCTCCACCACCTGGGTGTCGCCGTGGCCGCAGAAGGGGCACTTCATCGCCGGCTTACTTGTAGACCGGGAAGCGGCGCGTCAGGGCATTCACCTGCTCGCGCACCTTCGCGATGTTGGCCGCGTCGCGCGGGTTGTCCAGGACGTCCGCGACCAGGTTGGCCGTGATCCGCGCCTCTTCCTCCTTGAAGCCGCGGGTGGTCATCGCCGGCGTGCCGATGCGCACGCCGCTGGTGACCATCGGCTTCTCGGGGTCGTTGGGGATCGCGTTCTTGTTGATGGTCATGTGGGCGTCGCCCAGCACGGCTTCGGCTTCCTTGCCCGTGATGCCCTTGGAACGCAGGTCCACCAGCATGACGTGGCTCTCGGTGCCGCCGCTCACGATGCGCAGGCCGCGCTTCGTCAGCGTCTCGGCCACGACCTGGGCGTTCTTCACCACCTGCTGCTGGTAGGCCTTGAACTCGGGCGACAGCGCCTCCTTGAAGGCCACCGCCTTGGCGGCGATCACGTGCATCAGCGGGCCGCCCTGCAGGCCGGGGAAGATGGCGCTGTTGATCGCCTTTTCGTGCTCGGGCTTCATCAGGATGAAGCCGCCGCGCGGGCCGCGCAGGCTCTTGTGCGTGGTGGAGGTCACCACGTCGGCGTGCGGCACCGGGTTGGGGTACACGCCCGCGGCGATCAGGCCGGCGTAGTGGGCCATGTCCACCATGAAGATGGCGCCGACGTCCTTCGCGACCTTGGCGAAGCGGGCGAAGTCGATGCGCAGGGAATAGGCGGAGGCGCCGGCGATGATCAGCTTCGGCTTGTGCTCGTGCGCCTTGCGTTCCATCGCGTCGTAGTCGATGGCTTCTTCCTTGTTCAGGCCGTAGCTCACCACGTTGAACCACTTGCCGGACATGTTCAGCGGCATGCCGTGGGTGAGGTGGCCGCCTTCGGCCAGGCTCATGCCCATGATGGTGTCGCCGGGCTTCAGGAAGGCGAGGAACACCGCCTCGTTGGCCTGGGCGCCGGAGTGCGGCTGGACGTTGGCGGCGGCGGCCCCGAACAGCTGCTTGATGCGGTCGATGGCCAGCTGCTCGGCGACGTCGACGTTCTCGCAGCCGCCGTAGTAGCGCTTGCCGGGATAGCCCTCGGCGTACTTGTTGGTCAGCTGGGTGCCCTGGGCGGCCATGACGGCGGGCGAGGCGTAGTTCTCGCTCGCGATCAGCTCGATGTGCTCTTCCTGGCGGCGGTTCTCGGCCTGGATGGCGGCCCAGAGTTCGGGGTCGGTCTGTTCGATGAGGATGTTGCGGTCGTACATGGCAGTCCTGCGTGGTCCCTGTGCTCTGACAAGGGCTGCCCAGGCGAACGGCTGAACGCGCATGTGCACGCCGTCGCGGTCAGGATGACCGCAGCGGCCAGTGGCCGCTTGCGCGCACATGCACGGTACGCTCCCCAGTGGTTCGAGAATCCACGTCAGCGCCCGGGCCGCTGGGGCCGGGGCGCCTATCGCCAGTCGCGTACGACGGAGAGTTTAACGCAGGGGCGGATCAGACCGCCGGGGCCGGTTCCTCGATCTTGGTCGCCGGGGGCGTCTCGATCGGCGCGACCGTGCGCAGCGGCTGCGGGGGCAGCAGCGGCACCGCCTTGCCCGTGGCCACTTCCTTCAGGCGGGCGTACTCGGCGAGCACCTTGCCGCCGTAGCCGCCGTCGTCCGGGTGGAGCGCGGCGCCGACGTAGAACTTCAGGCCCGCCTCGACCGAGCCGGCGCGCTGGATGCACTCCTGCAGCACCTTGGCCCCGACGCGGAGGTTGGTGACCGGGTCGAAGGCGGCGAGCTTGCCGCCGAAGTTCTCGTACTTGTCGCTGTGGATGCCGGTCATGACCTGCATCAGGCCCTGCGCGCCCACGGGACTCTGGGCGAACGGGTTGAAGCTGGACTCGATGGCCATCACCGACAGCAGCAGCAGCGGGTCGATGCGGGTGCGCTCGCCCACTTCGTAGGCTTCGGCCACCAGGGCGCTCAGGGGCTCCGGGGCGACCCGGTACTTCTTGCTGAGCCAATACGCGACGGCGGCCTGCTGCTTGGGCAGGTCCTTCGGGTTCAGGGCCGTGGCCCGGTCGATGGCATCGAGCTCCGGCACGACGCCGAGCGCCTGCACCTGGCGCGCATGCAGCCAGGACATGAGTTGCGATTCCCCGGCCTGACGGAGGTCGGGCCGGGCGAGGAGGGTCAGGATGGAGAACACCACCGCCAGCCCCACCACTGCGAAGCCGTTGTGCGTGATCTCGAAGAACCCTTGGGCGACATCGCAGACGAAGGTCTGCACGCCCTGGGCCAGTTTTCCTAACGCTGTCATAGCACTTCCTTTCTACGCGGGGCTCTGCGGGGTTGCGCCCTCGGGGGCACGTCACCGTCGTTGCCTCGTTTGGATTGGTACGCTGTCGGTGCGGAGGCCCGGTCCTGCTGGGGCCTGTCACGCCATCCGACTCGCCGGGTTCGGCAGCGGGTTCTGGTCAATCCCGGACGGCAGGTCCGGGAACGGGGCGGATTCTAGGAAGCCGCCTAATGCCAGGTCAAGGATGTTTCGTTCAAGCCTTATTCTATACAGGTTGTAAGACGGGCTCCACTTTAGGGCTGAGCCAGCCGCGAGTTCCGTAGGCAGTCGGCGTCGGCCGCTGTCAGGCGCTGGCTGACACGGCGCCGGTGCTTCCAAAACTGTAGCGCCCCGTCGCGATCAGGAGCTCGGCCGCCGCTCGTCGGGCTCCCCGCCGGCGCCCCGCCGCCTGTCAGGAAAGCCGGGCGGACGGACGGGCTGGCCGCACCACGGTCCAGCGCGTGGCAATGGGGCGCCGGAGCCCTATTGAAAAGGCGCATTGGAAAAGGACGCCGGCCTCGTCTAACTTGGTGGGGCCCGAGGAATCGGGCATCAGCCGGTAGGGCCACATCCGTGGTAGCCCCGGCCCCTCTTGGAAGCAATCTTTGCTTCCGGCGCAATGCGGGCACCAGGCCTGCGTTGCGGACCCAGACGGCAGCGACATCGGGTCGGTCCGTCCAGCCCGGCAGGCAGCTTCAGGCTCCTGGCCGGGCTTTCTCATTGGCGCCTCCCCTTTGCGATCCAACACCCGCGCCCGGCGTGTTTCAATCGCGGCGAGAATACGCACCTTGCCCCCATCGCCGGGGGTTTTGCATTCCAACGAACGAATCCGCAGTGAGCACCTTGAAGACCCACGACACCCAGGCGCTGGACACGCTGACCGGGGGTGCCTTTTCCGCGCCGACCTCCGGCGAGCGCGCCGCGCGCGTGCGCGACTGGCTGGCCCGCGACCCGAGCGCCGAGCAGATGCAGGAGGTGTTCCGCGAGCTGAGCGCCCGCGACAAGGGCGCCGCCCGCCTGCTGCGCGAGAAGCTCGACGAGATCAAGCGCGCCAAGGGGCAGGAGGCGATCGCGGCGGAGTGGGCCGAGAAGGCGCGCCAGCTGCTCGCCCAGCCCCGGTTGAACATCGCCGATGCGATGGCTTGGCAGCGCGACGCCGCGAAGGCCGGCGCCCCCCTCAGTCGCGAGCCGCTCGCCGGCGTGAAGACGCAGCTCGCCGACCGCGTCAAGGGCATCGAGGACCTGCAGACCCGCGTGCAGGTGCAGCGCGAGGCGGCAGTGCTGCTCGCGCAGCGCATCGAGGTCCTGTCCACGAAGTCCTGGAAGGACGCGGAAGCCGCCGCGGAGGCGCTGCGCGCCGACGTGCCGCAGTGGCAGTCCCAGGCGCAGGGCCTGCTGGACGACCCGAACTGGGCGAGCGTGGACGCGAAGTTCCCGCCGCTGCTGGACGCATCGCGCGGCCAGCTGCAGGTGGTGTGGGACGCCTTCCAGAGCGCGCTGGCGCAGGCGAGTGCCGCCGCGACGGATGCGACCGCGCCGCTGCCGCCGGTGCCCGTGTGGGCCGACGAACTGCGCCAGGCCCGCGGCCTGCCGCCGGAAGCGGCGCCCACGCCGAAGGCCGCGAAGCCGAAGGTCGACCCGGAAGTCCGTGCGAAAGCCAACCAGGCCGTGCAGGACGCGCTCTCGAAAGTGGAGCAGGAGGTCGCGCAGGGCCACGGCAAGGCGAGTGCGGGCGCGGCCAACGCGCTGCGCAATGCGCTGAAGGAACACGGCAAGCTGGTCGACGACAAGCTGGAGCAGCACGCCCATGCCGCGCTCGCGGCCGCCACCGAACTGGAAGGCTGGCAACGCTGGCGCGCCGACCAGTTGCGCCAGGAACTCGTCGCCAAGGCCGAAGCGCTGTTCGAACCCGTGGCGCCCGCCACGCCGCCGGCTGCGGCCACCGCGAACACCGATGCGGCCGCGACCGCCGAAGCGGAGGCCGTGTCGCCCGCCGCCGCGCCCGAGCCGCCCCCCGCGCGCAAGCCGCGCTACGGCGGCCGCAAGATGCAGGAGACGCTGCGCAGCCTGCGCGAGCAGTGGAAGCAGGTGGACCAGGGCGGCCCGCCGAACCACGCGCTGTGGAAGCGTTTCGACGAAGCCTGCAACGAAGCCTACAAGGTGGTGCAGGAGTGGCTGGACAAGGTCAAGACCGAGGCGGCCGAACACCGTGCCGCGCGCGTGGGGCTGATCGAGGAAGTGAAAGCCTGGGCCGCCGCGCACGCGGATGCGCCCAACGGCGACTGGAAGTCGTTCAACCGCGCGCTGCACCAGTTCTCCGACCGCTGGCGCGAGGCGGGGCACCTGAGCGAGAAGGCGTTCGCCGAACTGCAGCCGCAGTGGAAGGAAGCGATCGGCCAGGCCGCCGCGCCCCTGGACCGCGCGCAGAAGGCAAGCATCGAGCGCCGCAACGCGCTGATCGAGGAAGCGAAGGCGCTCGGCGAAGCGCCGATGCTGCGCATCGACGCGGTCAAGTCGCTGCAGCAACGCTGGCAGGCCGAGGCGCAGTCCGTGCCGCTGGACCGCAAGCAGGAACAGAAGCTGTGGGACGCGTTCCGCAAGCCGATCGACGAAGCCTTCAACCGCAAGACGCAGGAGCGCGAGAAGGCCGCCGCGTCCATGAGCGCGCGCGACCGCGCGGTGCTGGACGCATCGCGTTCGGTGGAAGAAGCGACCGCCAGCGGCGATGCGCAGAAGATCCGCTCGGCGATGGCTGCGCTGGAGCAGGCCCTCAAGGCGCGCGATGACGCGCAGGCCGCGGCGGCCCCTGCTGCCGCGGCGCCGGAAGCCGCCGCGGCACCCGCGGCCGAAGCCACGGAGACCGAAGCTGCGGCTGCACCCGCCGGGGGCGAGGGGGAAGGCGAGGCTGCGGCCGCGGCACCCGCCGCGCCCGCGAAGGCTGCGCCGAAACCCGTCATCGCGCGGCGCGGCGACGACCGCCCCGGCCAGAAGCGGCCGGAGACGCAGGTGCCCGCCGGCCGCGGCAAGTTCGGCGACAGCCGCCGCCCGGGACCGGGTGGCCGCGATGCGCGGGACGACCGCCGGGGTGGCTTCGGCCGCGACCGCGACGATCGCCGCGAAGACCGCGGGCCGCGCCTGGGCGACGCCGCCTTCCGCGCGCAGCGCGACGCGCTGGACCATGCGCAGCAGGCGCTGCGCAAGCTCGCCGCGCAGGCGCACGGCGAGGCGCTCACGCAGTTGATGACCGCGTGGGAGCAGCGTTCGGGCGAGCAGGTGCCCAGCCACCAGGAGCTGGGCAAGGTCGTGAACCCGCAGGTGCGCCAGGGCTGGGTGCAGGCCCTGGGGCAGGGGCCGTCGGGCGATGCGTCCGAGGCGCTGCTGCGCCTGGAGATCGCCGCCGACGTGCCGACGCCCGCGGAGCAGATCGCCGCGCGGCGCCAGATGCAACTGCAGCTGCTCACCAAGCGCCACGAGCCGGGCCCGCAGGAGACCTGGGGCGCGGACGTGGGGAAGGTGCTGGCGAGTGGGTACGACGCGGGGGCGGCGCGCAGGTTGCAGAACGCGTTGAAGAATTTGTTGCGGCGGTGAGGGGAACGCCGGGGTGCGCTTCGCGCAACCCAGCCTACGGGGCGCTTCGCGCAACCTAGCCTACGCACGTGCGCACCACCGGGCCGCGGCTTGGAACCCGCCCGTAGGCTGGGTTTCGCCGCAGGCGAACCCCAGCTTTCAGCGCTTCGCCAGGAAAAACCCGTCGAACAGCGCCGTCAACTCCGCAAACTCCTGCGCGAACCTCCCCCGGTTCACGAAATACGCCTCGCACGCCACCGCGAAGAACTCGTCGATCGCCGTCGCGCCGTAGTCGTCGAGCCAGGGCATCTCTCCGCCGAAGCGCTCGGCGATCTTCACCTGCTCCACGAAGCGTTCGTACTGCGGCTGCAGCACGCCCAGCCAGCCTTCGCGCGCAGCGCGCGAAGGCATGGGCGGGCAGCCGTCGGGCGCCCCGTCGCGCAGGTCGATCTTGTGGACGAACTCGTGGATCACCACGTTGAAGCCGGTATCGGCGGTCGCGCCGGCGTGCGCCACGTCGTGCCAGTTCAGCATGACCGGCCCGCCCTCCATGGTCTCGCCGGCGAGCACCTCGTCCCAGTCGTGCACCACGCCGGTCTCGTCGACCTGGCTGCGCCGGGCCACGACCTCGTCGGGATGCACGACGATCGTCACGAAATCGTCGTACCAGCCCAGGCCCAGGTGCAGCACGGGCAGCACCGCCTGCGCCGCGATCGCGAGCGCGATCTCGTCGGTGATCTCCAGTCCGCCGGCACCGTGGAATTCCTTCCGGCCCAGGAACTGCGCGGCCATCGTGCGCAGGCCCGCGACCTCGTCGTCAGGACGCTCGGCGAGGAAGGGATAGCGCGCCAGCGTCGCGCGCCACAGCGGCTCCGGCAGTTCCGGCGCGCGGCTGCGCTTGAGCCAGCCCCACATCAGGCGAGGGCGATGCGCTCGCTGCGGCCGTCCGCGTGCAGGCGCAGCGCTTCGAGGCGGGGCGGCGTGGCGGCCGCGTCCCAGTCGCTCAGGACGATGCGGCGGTGCGTCGCATCGAGGGCGTGCTCCGCCGGCTTGTGCGTGTGCCCGTGCACGAGCACGGGCGCACCCGCGGCATCGAGCCAGGCCAGGGCCGTGGCGGTGTCCACGTCCGCATAGTCGCGGCCGGTGCGTTTCAGCTGCTCGCTCTCCGTGCGCATGCCGCGCGCGACCTGCTGCCGCCGCGCGAGCGGCTGCGCCAGGAAGCCCTGCTGCCACGCCGGGTCGCGCACCTGCGCGCGGAACGCGAGGTACTCGGTGTCGCCGATGCAGAGCGCGTCGCCGTGCGACAGCAGCCAGCGCTGCGCGCCGAACACGAAGACGGTGGGATCGGCCAGCAGCGTGAAGCCGGTCGACTGCGCGAGCCCGCTGCCGACGAGGAAGTCGCGGTTGCCCGCGAGGAAGAAGACCGGCAGGCGCGCCGCCGTGGCGCGCAGCACCTGCGCGCACTCGCGCTCGAAGCCGGGCTCCGCCGCGGCGTCGTCGCCCACCCACGCCTCGAACAGGTCGCCGAGGATGAACAAGGCATCGGCCTGCACGGCGCCCATGTAGCGCCGCCAGGCTTCGAAGGTCGCGGGTTCGGCCGCCTGCAGGTGCAGGTCGGAGATGAGTTCGACGCAGCGCCACCCCGGGGCGGCGCGCAGTTCCTGCGCCGCGGGGAGGGCCACCGCGCTCAGACGACCACTGCCTTTTCGATCACGACGTCCGTCTTCGGCACGTCGCCGTGGCCGCCGCGGTTGCCGGTCTGCACGCCCTTGAGGCGGTCCACCACGTCCTGGCCGGAGACGACCTTGCCGAACACGGCGTAGCCCCAGCCTTGCGGCGTGGGCGACTTGTGGTTCAGGAACTCGTTGTCGGCGACGTTGATGAAGAACTGCGCGGAGGCGGAGTGGGGCGCGGACGTGCGCGCCATGGCGACGGTGTAGCGGTCGTTCTTCAGGCCGTTGTTGGCCTCGTTCTCGATCGGCGCGTCGGTGGGCTTCTGGCTCATGCCGGGGGCGAAGCCGCCGCCCTGGATCATGAAGCCGTCGATGACGCGGTGGAAGATGGTGCCGTCGTAGTGGCCCTTCTTCACGTAGTTCAGGAAGTTGGCGACAGTCTTCGGCGCCTTCTGTTCGTCCAGCTCCAGCGTGATGACGCCTTCGCCCGCGATGTGCAGTTCGACCTTGGGATTCATGGGGAGAGCCTCTCTTACTGGACGATCGTCGCCGACTGGATCACCACCGGGGTGAGCGGCACGTCGCCGTGCATTCCGGCGCTGCCCGTGGGCACCGCCTTGATCTTGTTCACCACGTCCATGCCGCTCACGACGCGGCCGAACACGGTGTAGCCGGGCGCGTTGGGGCCCGGGGGATCGAGCGTGCGGGTGTTGTCCGCGACGTTGATGAAGAACTGGGACGTGGCCGAGTTCGGGTCGCTCGTGCGCGCCATGGCGATCGTGCCGACCTCGTTGCGCAGGCCCTTGGCGTAGGCGTCGCGGCCTTCGTGCGCGACGGGGGCGCGGGTCTTCTTCTCGACCATCTTCGCGTCCATGCCGCCGCCCTGGATCATGAAGCCGTTGATCACGCGGTGGAAGATCGTGCCGTCGTAGTGCCTGTCGCGCACGTACTGCAGGAAGTTCTCCGCCGTCTTCGGCGCCTTGTCGGGATAGACCTCGACGACGATGTCACCCGCACTGGTGACCAGCTTGACCTTGGGGGCATCGGCAGACCAGGCGCTTCCCGCCAGGCAGCCGATCAGGATGGTGGCGGCAGCCAGGCGGCGCGTCACGGACAGCATCAACCGATCACTCCTTCGAAAAAGATCTTCCATTGCGGCCCCTGGCGCACCCAGTACTGGCGCTTGACGGGGCCGGTGCGGGCGCCGGTGGCGACCTCGCCGAAGGTTACCACCATGGTGTCCGCGCTGTCGCTCCAGCGCAGGAGCGAGAGGTCCTTCAGCTCGATGTCCTTGCCGCGCATCTTGCTGAGCTCCACCTTCATCACGGGCGCGAATTCGGCGATGGACTTGCCGTCGACCTTGAAGTCCGGCGTGTAGAAGGCCATCAGGCGGTTGATGTCGCCGCTGGCCTTGGCATTGCGCCACGCCTGGAGCACGTCGTTGAAATGGCGGTTCTCGGCCTGCACGCTGGACGGCGGCACCCAGCGCAGCGTGGGAGCGATCACGACGGGCGTCGTGCGCACTTCCACGGTCTTGATGATGCGGTCCAGGTCGGGGTTCGCCAGCACCACGCAGCCGTCCGTGGCCTTGGGGGCGCGCGAGAACTGGTCGGGCGGCGTGCCATGCAGCCAGATGCCGCGCCCCGTCTTGCCGCGGCGGGCGTCGTACGGGTTGGGGTAGTTGATGGGCAGCGCGCCGACGCCGTAGAAGTCCTTGAGCGACTTCGGGTCGAGGTTGCTGGTGATGAAGTAGACGCCGAGCGGGGTGCGCAGGTCGCCCTCGGCGACCTTCTCGATGCCCGACTTGCCGACCGAGATGTAGTAGTCGGCGATCAGCTTCAGGCCCTCGGGGCCGTTCTGGAACAGGTACAGGCGCGCGCGCGAAGAGTCGATGGCGATCGCGTGCCGGTTCTTGGGCGACAGCTGCAGGAACTGCGCGGGGATGGCGCCAGCCGGTGGCCGCTCGCGCAGCGCGCGCATGCGCAGCTGCGATTCCTCGCGCAGCTCGGACAGGGCCTGCGCGCCGGCGGGCAGGGTGCCGTCCGGCACGTCGCCGAACGCTTTCAGCGGGCGCGTCTGCGTGGTGAGCAGGTCGCCGTACACCAGCTGGGCGAGGGCGAAGTTGGGATGGTCGCGCACCAGGGCTTCGGCCTTGTGCAGCGCCGCGCGGCTCTGGGCCTGGCCGATGAGCTTGTAGATCTCGATCAGCCGGCCCTCGGCCTCGCCGTCGCGCGGCGTGGCGGCCGCCGCCTTGCGCGCGGGGGCGTGCTTGCCGTTGCCGGCGGCCACGGCGGGGGCGAGGAGGGTGGCTGCGCAGCACAGGGCCGCGACGAAACGGGAAGCCGGGAGGAAGCCGTGGGTGAGGTTCAACTGCACAACCTTCGCCAGTCCTTGCATCGACGCCGTCAGGCGCCGGTGCTCTCCCGCACGATCGCCCAGCGGTCGCCCGTCTTCACGAGGTCGAGCGTCTTGCGGCTGTTCACCTTCAGCGCGTCGGCGCTGTAGGCCTGGTGGAACTTCGCGGTCGCCTTGTTGCCGTTGACCGTGACCGACAGGTCGCTGATCTGCACGCTGATCTTGCTCTTGCCGACGATGCGCGCGCGGCGCTCCGATTCCCAGGCGGCGCGCGACTGCTTGCCGGGCGGGTCGAACTCCTTGCCGTAGGCGGCGAGGTAGGCGGTCATGTCCTTGGCGGCCCACGCGTTCGCCCAGGCGCGCACGGCGGCCTCGACGTCGGCGTTGCCGGAGGCGGACGGTGCCGCCGCGGGCGCGGGGGCCGGTGCAGCGGCGCGGGGAGCGGCAGCGGGGGCTGCGGCGGTCACCGCCGGCGCAGGGGCCGGAGCGGCTGCGGGCGCGGGTGCCGGTGCGGGTGCGGGAGTGGGAGTGGCCGGGCGCGCGGCCAGCGCCGGCGCCGGCGCCGGCGCAGGAGCCGGTGCGGCTGCGACGGCGGGCGCGGGCGCCGGAGCGGCCGGGCGCGCCGCGGGCGCCGCTGCAGGCGCGGGCGCCGGTGCGGCGGCCACCGCCGTGCCGGGGCGCGTGTTGACGGCGACGTTGCGGCCGCCGGTGGAGAACAGGTCGCGGATCAGCGCCAGCTTCGGTTGCACCGCGGTGTTGCCCGCGTCCAGCTGCAGCGCGCGGCTGTACGCCTGGCTCGCGAGCTTGGCGTAGACGTCGCCGAGGTTCTCGTGCGCCGTGGCGTAGCTGGGATTCGTGCGGATCGCCATCTCGAGGGCGGCGCGCGCCTTGTCGAACTGCGCCTGGCCCGCGTACAGCACGGCGAGGTTGTTGTAGGGTTCCGGCAGCTCGGGGTAGTCTTCGGTGAGCTTCTGGAACGTGGTGATCGCTTCGTTGGTGCGGCCCGCCTCGGTGAGCACCACGCCCTTGAGGAAGCGCATCTGCGGGTCCTTGGGCTTGCCGGCCAGGTACTGGTCCGCCTTGGTGAGCGCCTCCGTCAGCTTCCCGGTGCGCATCAGCTGGTTCACGTCGGCGTACTCGTCGGCGCGGGCGGCGCCGCCCGCCAGCAGGGCGGCGGTGAGGACGGCGAGACCCAGTGATTTCGGGATGCGGGTGCGGGCGAGCTTCATGAGGCCTCTTGTTCCAACGCTTACGACAATGCGCCCGGACGGGGCTATATACTGCGGGCCGATTGTAGCCGTGGGGCCGCGCCACGGCGCATGTCCTCGCCTCAGAACAACACCTTGCCCGCGGCCGCAGCGCCGGCGGCGCACCCACCGATTTCAATGAGCCAGCGCATCTACAACACGCTCACGCGTGCTCTGGAGGACTTTTCCCCGATCGAGCCGGGGCACGTCCGGATGTACGTGTGCGGCATCACCGTCTACGACCTGTGCCACGTGGGGCACGCGCGCGCCTACGTCTCCTTCGATGTGGTGCGACGCTGGCTGGAGGCGTCGGGCCACCGCGTGACCTTCGTGCGAAACATCACGGACATCGAGGACAAGATCATTCGCAGGTCCGTCGAAAACGGGGAGACTGTGCGCTCCCTCACCGACCGCATGATCGCCGAGATGTACCGGGACTTCGACGCCCTGGGCATCGCCCGGGCCACCCACGAACCCCGCGCCACCGACTACGTGCCCCAGATGCTGGACATCGTCCGCAAGCTCGAAGACAAGGGCCTCGCCTACCGCGCGGGCGGCGACGTGAACTACGCGGTGCGCCGCTTCCCCGGCTACGGCAAGCTCTCGGGCAAGTCCCTCGACGAACTGCATGCGGGCGAACGCGTGGCCGTCCTCGAAGGCAAGGAGGACCCGCTCGACTTCGTGCTGTGGAAGGCCGCCAAGGCGGACGAACCGGCGGACGCGCAATGGGACAGCGCCTACGGGCGCGGCCGCCCCGGCTGGCACATCGAGTGCTCCGCGATGTCCTGCGCGCTGCTCGGGGACACCTTCGACATCCACGGCGGCGGCGCCGACCTGCAGTTCCCGCACCACGAGAACGAGATCGCGCAGAGCGAGGGCGCCAACGGCGTGCCGCTCGCGAAGGTGTGGATGCACAACGGCTTCGTCAACATCGACAACGAGAAGATGTCGAAGTCGCTGGGCAACTTCTTCACCATCCGCGAGGTGCTGAAGCAGTTCGACGCCGAGACGATCCGGTTCTTCATCGTCCGCGCGCACTACCGCAGCCCCCTGAACTACAGCGACGTGCACCTCGAGGACGCGCGCGGCGCGCTCAAGCGCCTCTACACGGCGCTCGACGCCGTGCCGCCGGCGGACGTGCAGGTGGACTGGAAGGAGCCGCACGCGGCGCGCTTCCGGGCCGCGATGGACAACGACTTCGGCACGCCCGAAGCGGTCGCGGTGCTGTTCGACCTGGCGGCGGAAGTGAACCGCACGAAGTCGGCCGAACGCGCCGGCCTGCTCAAGGCGCTGGGCGGCACGCTGGGCATCCTGCAGGGCGACCCCAAGGCCTTCCTGCGCGCGGGTGCGACGCTGGACGACGCCACCATCCAGGCGCGGATCGACGCCCGCGCCGCCGCCAAGCAGGCGAAGGACTTCGCCGAGGCGGACCGCATCCGCAAGGAGCTTCTCGAACAGGGCATCGTGCTGAAAGACTCCCCCTCCGGAACGACTTGGGAAGCCAAGCAGTGACGGATGGCGTGGTCCAACTGGTCACCCCGGAGTATTGGGACGAGGCCTGCAAGTACCTGACCCGGCGCGACCGCGTCATGAAGCGCCTCATCCCGCAGTTCGGCGAGGCCTGCCTGCAGTCGCGCGGCGACGCCTTCACGACGCTCGCGCGCAGCATCGTCGGCCAGCAGATCTCGGTGAAGGCCGCCCAGAGCGTGTGGGACCGCTTCGCCGCGCTGCCCAAGCGCATGACGCCGGCCAACGTGCTGAAGCTCAAGGTGGACGACATGCGCGGCGCGGGCCTGTCCGCGCGCAAGATCGAATACCTCGTGGACCTGGCCCTGCACTTCGACTCGGGCGCCATCCACGTGGACGCCTGGCGCGAGATGGGCGACGAGGACATCATCGCGGAGCTCGTGGGCATCCGCGGCATCGGCCGCTGGACCGCGGAGATGTTCCTGATCTTCCACCTCATGCGGCCGAACGTGCTGCCGCTGGACGACGTGGGCCTCATCACCGGCATCAGCAAGAACTACTTTTCCGGCGATCCGGTGTCCCGAAGCGACGCACGGGAGGTCGCGGCCGCCTGGAACCCCTATTGCTCGGTGGCGACTTGGTATATTTGGCGGTCGCTCGACCCGCTGCCCGTCGCCTACTGACGAGCCAGACCAACGCGGGCGGCCACTTCAGAGGAGCAACCTTGGCGAAACGAACCTTCCTGGACTTCGAGCAGCCCATCGCGGAGCTGGAAACGAAGATCGAGGAGCTGCGCTACGTACAGACCGAGTCCGCCGTCGACATCTCCGAGGAGATCGAGCAGCTCGGCAAGAAGAGCCAGCAGCTCACGAAGGACATCTACAGCCAGCTCACGCCGTGGCAGATCACCAAGATCGCCCGGCACCCGGAGCGGCCGTACACCATGGACTACATCAACGAAATCTTCACGGATTTCGTCGAGATGCATGGCGACCGCCACTTCGCGGACGACCAGTCCATCGTCGGCGGCCTCGCCCGCTTCAACGGCAACGCCTGCGTGGTCCTGGGCCACCAGAAGGGCCGCGATACGAAGGAGCGCGCCGCGCGCAACTTCGGCATGAGCCGCCCCGAGGGCTACCGCAAGGCGCTGCGCCTGATGAAGACGGCGGAGAAGTTCAAGCTGCCGGTCTTCACCTTCGTCGACACGCCCGGCGCCTATCCCGGCATCGACGCCGAGGAGCGCGGCCAGTCCGAGGCCATCGGCCGCAACATCTACGAGATGGCGCAGCTCGAGGTGCCGATCATCACCACCATCATCGGCGAGGGCGGCTCCGGCGGCGCGCTGGCGATCTCGGTGGCCGACCAGGTGCTGATGCTGCAGTACTCGATCTATTCGGTGATCTCCCCCGAGGGCTGCGCGTCGATCCTCTGGAAGACCTCCGAGAAGGCGCAGGACGCGGCCGATGCCATGGGCATCACGGCGCACCGCCTGAAGGCGCTGGGCCTCGTCGACAAGATCGTGAACGAGCCGGTCGGCGGCGGCCACCGCGACCACAAGCAGATGGCTGCCTTCCTCAAGCGCGCGCTCAACGACGCCTGGCGCCAGGTGAGCGACCTCAAGGTGCGCGAGCTCCTCGAGCGGCGCTACGAGCGGCTGCAAAGCTATGGCCGCTTCTCAGACACCAAGGCTGAAGCCAGCTGATCCCGCGGGCAACCCCGCCGTCGCCGCGCTCGCCGGCCTGGAGTTGCCCCTGCCCCTCGCCGTCGCCTTCAGCGGCGGCGCCGATTCCACCGTCCTGCTCCTCGCCGCGGCCGCGCGCTGGCCGGGGCAGGTGCAGGCCATCCACGTGCACCACGGGCTGCAGGAGGCGGCGGACGCCTTCGAGCAGCACTGCAAGCATGTGTGCGCCGAACTCGGCATCCCCTTGCACGTGCGGCGCGTGCATGCGCGCAACGCCCTGGGCGAAAGCCCGGAAGACGCGGCACGCAACGCCCGCTACCAGGCGCTCGCCCGCGCGGCACGCGATGCGGAACTGAAGGCGGTGCTGCTCGGGCAGCACGCGGACGACCAGGTCGAGACGCTGCTGCTCGCATTGAGCCGTGGCGCCGGGCTGCCGGGGCTGGCCGCGATGCCGCCGGTGTTCCAGCGCGAAGGCATGGTGTTCGTGCGGCCGCTGCTGGCGCTGTCCGCGCGCGCCATCCGCGAGTGGATCGCGGAGCAGGGCGTGCTGGTGGTGGAGGACCCGACGAACACGGACACCTCCTTCACCCGCAACCGCATCCGGCGCGTGGTGCTGCCGGCGCTGGAGGAATGCTTCCCGCAGTACCGCGAGACTTTCGCGCGCACGTCGCGCCACGCGGCACAGGCGCAGGAACTGCTGGAAAGCGTGGCGGTGGAAGACCTGGCGCGCATGGGCGGTACGCCGGCGTTGACGGCGCTGCAGGTGCTGCCGCGCGCGCGCCAGGGCAACGTGCTGCGGCACTGGCTGCGCAGCGCCCACCAGGCGCAGGCGAGCGCGGCGCAGCTCGAGGAGTTGCTGGACCAGGTGGCGGACTGCAGGACCCGCGGGCACAAGATCCGGATCAAGGTGGGGGGCGGGTTCGTGGAGAGGAGCGGGGAGCGGCTGGCGTATCGCGACGAATCCGCTTGACTTGCTGGGGTGCGCTGCGCGCAACCCAGCCTACGAACGTGTCGGCATCCTCCTTCGCGCCGCGCGGCCCCGTAGGCTGGGTTGCGCGCAGCGCGCCCCAGCGATGGAACCCCCTTCACGCCCGTCGGTATAATCCCTAGGTTCTGCGCGTCACAGGTCCGCCCCCCGCGGACCTTTCCGCCTCCGGCCGCCGCAAGCGGCCCCAACCCACCCCCCGTTCCGATGGCATTGATCGTTCACAAGTACGGCGGCACGTCGATGGGCTCGACCGAGCGCATCCGCAACGTCGCCAAGCGCGTCGCCAAGTGGGCTCGCGCCGGCCACCAGATGGTCGTGGTGCCCAGCGCCATGAGCGGCGAGACCAACCGCCTGCTGGGCCTCGCCAAGGAGCTGCAGCCCGCCAAGCCGGACGACGCCGTGCTGCGCGAGCTGGACATGCTGGCCTCCACCGGCGAACAGGTCTCCGTGGGCCTGCTCGCGCTGGCGCTGCAGGCCGAAGGCGTGCCCGCCGTCAGCTACGCAGGCTGGCAGGTGCCCGTGCGCACCAACAGCGCGTACACCAAGGCCCGCATCGAATCGATCGACGACGTGCGCGTGCGCAAGGACCTCGACGCGGGCAAGGTGGTGATCATCACGGGCTTCCAGGGCATCGACGACCTGGGCCACATCACGACGCTCGGCCGCGGCGGCAGCGACACCTCCGCGGTGGCCGTGGCCGCGGCGCTGAAGGCCGCCGAGTGCCTGATCTACACCGACGTGGACGGCGTGTACACCACCGACCCGCGCGTGGTGCCGGAAGCGCGCCGCCTGCAGACGGTGAGCTTCGAGGAAATGCTGGAAATGGCCTCCATGGGGTCCAAGGTCCTGCAGATCCGTTCGGTCGAATTCGCGGGCAAGTACCACGTCCCGATGCGCGTGCTCTCCAGCTTCACCCCGTGGGACATCCCCATCGAGGAGGAAGCGGTCTCCGGCACGCTGATCACTTTTGAGGAAGACGAGAAAATGGAACAAGCCGTTGTCTCCGGCATTGCGTTCAACCGCGACGAAGCCAAGATCTCCATCCTGGGCGTGCCCGACCGCCCCGGCATCGCGTTCCAGATCCTGGGCGCCGTGGCCGACGCCAACATCGAGGTGGACGTGATCATCCAGAACGTCTCGCACGACGGCAAGACGGACTTCAGCTTCACCGTGCACCGCAACGACTATGCGCGCGCGCAGGACGTGCTCAAGACCAAGGTGCTGCCCGCGCTGGGCACCGACCGCATCGAGGGCGACACGCGCATCTGCAAGGTGTCCATCGTCGGCATCGGCATGCGCAGCCACGTGGGCATCGCGGCCAAGATGTTCCGCGCGCTGTCGGAAGAGGGCATCAACATCCAGATGATCTCCACCAGCGAGATCAAGACCTCCGTCGTGATCGACGAGAAGTACATGGAGCTCGCGGTGCGCGCGCTGCACCGCGCCTTCGACCTGGACCAGAAGTAAGGAAAAAACCCGGCCGGCCGGCTCCCGTCGAGCCGGCTTCGGGTATCATCCCAGCCTTCGGAGCGATGACCGAGAGGCCGAAGGTGCTCCCCTGCTAAGGGAGTATGCGGGCCAAAACCTGCATCGAGGGTTCGAATCCCTCTCGCTCCGCCAAACAGGCCCGCCTCCCGGCGGGCTTTCCTTTTTGCCGCTGCCATGCCGACCGATTTCGCCAGCATCCTCGTCCTCGTCGTGAGCTGTGCCATCACCTTCACGGCGGCGCGCGTCCTCGGGCGCAAGTGGCGCGAGAAGCGCCGCGAGAAGGAAGAGGCGGCGAAGCGCGCCGGCGAGAGCCGCCAGGTGCGCCGCGCCCGCGAGCGGCGCCAGCACAAATAGGAAAGCCGCCTTGCGGCGGCTTTCCACTCCCTGGAGACGTTCTTCGCGTTATCTCTGCGCGGACGGCTTGTCGCCGTCCTTGTGCCCTGCATGGCGGTGGCGTTCTCCGGCGGCATGGGGCCTGCGCGATCCGCCGGCCCGCAACTCCAGGCCGTAGGACTGCGCGGTGACCGCCAGGATGACGGGGACCCGCTGCAGCATGGATGCCGTTTTCGTTTCGCTCATCTTCTTCTTTTCCCTGTACTGCTTCGCTGTGCTTGTGTGACGCAACGCAGGGAGTATGGACGGAGGCCCGTCGGGACTCTGCCAGTGGGGTGCGTCACGCGAGGTCAGCGGTATCTGACATCCAGCTCGGCCGCGGGGAGAGCCACGGCACGCCTGCGCGCAGCGAACTGCCGCACGAGGACGGGGACGACGAGGCCCGCGCCGGCGAGCGTGACCCACAGCCCGGGAGCGATCAGCAGCAGCGCCGAGGCGAGGCACAGCAGCTGCTCCCACCGCCTCAGCTCGACCAGCATGAAGCGGCTGAGCGCCGCGGCGAGCACCACGATGCCCAGCACGCAGCCGGTGAAGGTGATGGCGAAGTCCGCCCAGGTGAAGCCCTTCGCCACGAGCAGCAGCGAGGGCGAGAAGACGAAGACGAAGGGCACCAGCGCCTTCGCCATCCCGAGGCGGAACGCCGTGTTGCCGGTCTTGAACGGGTCGCTGCCCGCCATGCCCGCCGCCGCGTACGCGGCCAGCGCCACCGGCGGCGTGATGTCCGCGAGCACGCCGTAGTAGAAGACGAAGAAGTGGGCCACGAGGGGCTGCACGCCCAGCTGCACGAGCGTGGGGGCCGCGACCGTCACCATGATGATGTAGTTGGCCGTGGTCGGGATGCCGCAGCCCATGAGCACGCACACGACTCCCGTCATCACGAGGGCCGCCAGGAGGGTGAGCGCCTTCGTGTCGGCCATGAACGCGGGCAGCACGGCAGCCAGCCCGCCGGCGATCGCCTGCGCCCAGCCCGTGATGATGTAGCTGATCTTGAAGCCCACGCCGGTGAGCGTGACCACGCCGATGACGATGCCGACCGTGGCCGCGGCGGCGCCGACGGCCAGCGCGTACTTGGCGCCGGTCTCGAGGGCTTCCACCAGCACGCCGTGGCCGATGCGTCCGGTGATGCCGGCGAGCTTCCAGCCGGCGATGGCGATCACGATCGCCGCCGCGAACAGCCCCAGCTTGACCTGCTCGCTCGCGTTGCCGTAGTCGACGAAGGCAATGCCGGCGAGCAGCGCATGCAGCACGGCGCAGAGCAGCCAGTTCGCCGCGCGGTTGCCGGCGACGCGCGTGGTCAGGCCGACGATGGCGCACGAGCTGATGCCGGTGAAGGCGGCGAGGTAGGGCGTGCGGCCCGACACGAGGATGCCGACCAGGAGCACCAGGGGGATGAGCGTCGGCCAGCGCTGCTTCAGCGACTCGCGCAGCTTCGGCATCTCCTCCGCGGTGAGGCCGCGCAGCCCGTAGCGCTTGGCCTCGAAGTGCACCTGCATGAAGACGCCGAAGAAGTGCATGAAGGCCGGCACCACCGCGGCGGCGATGATCGTCTGGTAGGAGACGTTGAGGAACTCCACCATCAGGAAGGCCGCCGCGCCCAGCACCGGCGGCGTGATCTGCCCGCCCGTGGACGAAGCGGCTTCCACGGCGCCCGCGAACTCGCGCCGGTAGCCTACCCGGATCATCGCCGGGATGGTCAGCGAGCCGACGGTCACCGCGTTCGCGACCGAGGAGCCGGAAAGCATGCCGAACATCGCGGAGCCGAACACGCTCACCTTGGCGGGCCCGCCCGCGTAACGCCCGGCGACGGTGGAGGCGATGTCGAGGAACAGCTGCCCCAGCCCGATGCGCGTGGCCATCACCCCGAACAGCACGAAGTGGAAGACGTAGGTCGCCACCACGCCGATCGCCACGCCGTAGATGCCCTGGCTGGTGAGGTACTGGTGGTTGATCATCTGCGACCACGTGGCGCCCGCGTGCTTCAGCAGGCCGGGGAACACGGGTCCCGCCAGCGCATACGCGGTGAAGCCGATCGCGATCAGCGGCAGCGGCCATCCCATGGAGCGGCGCGTCGCCTCGAGCAGCGTGACGAACAGCACGGACCCCATCACCACGTCCATGGTGCTCGGGTTGCCGACGCGGAACGCGAGGTCGTCGAACACGTACGGGATGTACAGCACGCTCGCGGCGCAGCCGAGGGCGAGCAGCCAGTCGGTGAGCGGCACGGCGCCCGGCGCGTACCAGCGCGCGACGGGGTGGGCCTCGTACGCCGTCTTGGTGCGCGGGAAGACGAGGAAGATCAGCCCCAGCACGAACGCCATGTGCACGCCGCGGTGCGTGGTCTCGCGCAGCAGGCCGAAGCCCGCGGTGTAGTAGTGGAAGAGGGACAGCGCGATCAGCAGCCCCACCACGATCCAGGTGGCGGGCGACACGGTGCGCCGGAAGCGCATCTCCGGGTCGAACTTCTCTTCCAGCTCCAGCAGCTTGCGCTCGTCGAGCGCGGTCAGCGTCGTCATGCCTTGTCCTCCTCCCAACGAAAACAGGGAGGCGGGCCTCCCTGTTGCCGGTGCACGCGCGGCGGCCTTACTTGATCAGGCCGGCTTCCTTGTAGAACTTCTCGGCGCCCGGGTGGAACGGGATGCCGACGCCCTGCACGGCGTTCTCGCGGGTGATGAACTTGCCCTTGGCATGGCCGGCCTGCAGCGCCTTCTGCGCCTGCTCGCTGTACATGGCCTTGGTGATCTCGTAGACGGTCTCCGCCGGGATCTTCGCGCTCGTCACCAGCTGGGCGCCGACGGCCAGGGTCTGCACCTGCGCAACGTCCTTGTAGGTGTTGGCGGCGATGGTGTCGACGGCGAAGTACGGGTTCTGCTTGCGCAGCGCGTCGGCCGGCGCGCCGGTCAGCGGCACCAGTTCGATGCCCACGCCGCTGGAGGCCAGTTCGGCGATGGCACCGGCGGGCGCGCCGCCCACGAAGAAGAAGGCGTCGAGCGAGCCGTCCTTCAGCTTGTCGCCGGCCTGGTTCGGCTTGATGTAGTCCGGCTTGATGTCGGATTCCTTGACGCCCCAGGCGGCCAGCACCATGCGCGCGTTGATCAGCGTGCCGGAGCCGGGCTCGTCGAGCGCCACGCGCTTGCCCTTCAGGTCGGCGACGGTCTTGATGCCCGAGCCCTTCTTCACCACCAGGTGGATGCTCTCGGGGTACAGGTTGGCGATCATGCGCAGGTCGGCGACCTTGGGCTTGCCCTCGAAGGCACCGGTGCCGGTGTACGCCCAGGTGGCCACGTCGGACTGCGAGAAGCCGGCTTCCATGGAGCCGCTCGCGACCGCGTTCACGTTGGCGAGCGATCCGTTGCTGGCCTGCGCGGTGGCGACGATCTTGCCGGGCTGCGAGACGGCGTTGGCGATCATGCCGCCCACGGGGTAGTACGTGCCGGCGGTGCCGCCCGTGCCGATGCGGAAGAACTGCTGCGCGTGCGCGGCGCCGGCGAAAGCCAGCACCGCGGTGGCGGCGACGGCCCACTTCTTGATGTTCATCGAGATCTCCTGGAAACGACCATGGATGCGAAGCAGGAAGTAGACCATCCCGCCGAGGCGGTCTTGCCTAGGAGAAGCACCAAGGCTGGGCAGGAATGGCTTGTCATCCCGGGCTCGACCCGGGAACCATGAGGCGGCTGATCGGACGCCCCAATGGATTGCGGGTCAAGCCCAGTAGTGTCCGGAGATCCATTCTCATTTGAGCGCTAAGTTGTTGATGCGCATGGAGAAAGAGGTGGTCTCCGGAGAAATCTATATCGATTCCGCGTGAGCTGGCTTGGACACTTTCCGCT
>NZ_JACORT010000009.1 GCF_014297465.1 Ramlibacter cellulosilyticus
GAAGTACCCGGTGCAGCAGCCGGACGTGTTCTCCGGCCTGCGCAGCCACGTCGCCACCTTGCACGGCATGATCGAGCACGGCAGCGCCTTCGGCGTGACGGAGCAGGAGCTGCGCACCGCCGACAGGAACGTCACCATCTGGGTCTACACCGCGGACAAGAACCTCGGCCCCTTCGTGGACACCGGCATGCTGGATGCGGACCGGTCCCGCTTCCTGAAGATGCCCAATGGCATCCAGACGCCGGTGATCGAACCGGTGCCGCGCGCGCAGCTGGGCATTCCCGACGATGCGTTCGTCCTGTGCTGCGTGAGCCGCGCGATCCCGGACAAGGGCTGGTCCGAGACCATCGCCGCCGTGGAGCGGGCGCGGGAGCTCTCGGGACGGGACATCCGCCTGGTGCTCGTGGGCAACGGTCCCGTGTACGACGAGTACCTGCGCCGCGGCGTCCCCGCTTTCGTGCACCTCGTGGGCTTCAGCGAGAACTCCGCGGGGCATTACGCGGGTGCCGACATGGGCATCATGCTCACGCGCTTCCGTTCGGAGAGCTTCCCGCTGACCATCGTCGACTGCCTGTTCGCCGGCAAGCCCTACATCGCCACGGACGTCGGCGACATCCGCAACATGCTCACCTCGCCGGATGGCGTGGCGGGCGAGGTGATCGAGCTGCAGGACTGGCAGGTGCCCGTGGAGACCGCCGCCGAAGCCATCGCGCGGTTCGTCACGGACGTCGCATGCTACGAGGCAGCCAAGGCTCGCGTGCCGAGGATCGTCGGGCGCTTCCGGATCGACCACGTCGCGTCGCTCTACGTCGACCTGTTCCGGCGGGCACCGGAGCAGGCCATGGAAGCCGTCGCGGAGGAAGCACGCGTCGCCTGAAGCGGCCGGGGTGCGCCTGCCTCACCCCGCCGGCATAAACTGCCTCGTCCCGGACAGGACGCATGGAGGCCAGGCTGGACACGTCGACGCGCTACGGACCGTTCGCCATCGCCTTGCACTGGGCGATGGCCGTGCTGCTCGTCGCGCTGCTCGCCCTCGGCTGGACCATGGTCAGCCTGCCCGACGTCGGCTACGACACCCGCAAGATCACGCTGATCCTCGTGCACAAGGCGATGGGCATGGTGGCGCTGGCGCTGGTCGCGCTGCGCCTGTCGTGGCGGCTGCGCCGGCCCTTGCCCCCGCTCGCCGGCGGGCTGCCGCAATGGCAGCAGGTCGCCGCGCGGCTCGTGCACCTGCTGTTCTACGCGCTGATGTTCGCGCTGCCGCTGACGGGCTGGGTGATGTCCTCCGCGGGCGGCTACCCCATTCCCTTCTTCGGCTGGTTCGACGTGCCGGACATCACCGGGCCGAACGAGTGGCTGTTCCACCGGAGCATAGAGGTGCACCGCTGGCTCGCGTGGTCGCTGGCGGCACTGCTGGTGCTGCACGCAGGGGCCGCCGTGCACCACCACTTCGTGGTCGGCGACGACACCTTGCGCAAGATGCTGCCGGATTAAGGCATCCTTTCCAGCACGAACTGCGCCGTCTCCCGCAAGGCACGCGCCAATGCCGCGTTGGCGGCCGCCGCGCCGGCGGCGGGCGACTTCTGCTGCATGGTCTCGCGCAACGCCATCTCGCGCGTGCCCAGCACCTTCTGCGCGCGGTCGTCGCTCAGGCGCACGCGCAGCGAGAGCTGCACGACCGGCGGATCGCTCGTGAAGTCCTGCACCAGCTGCGTGAGCTCGGTGCGCAGCGCCAGCGTGCCATTGCCCGCGAGCGGCGGGCCGACCACGGCCGTGAACGCGCCGGTCGCTTCCAGGGTGCGCACCAGCAGCGGCTGCAGCATCTGCGGCGGACGCTCCGCCCAGCGGTGCCGCGCGAAGTAGGCGAGGGCGTGCGGCTGCGACGTGTACGCCATCTGCACGGTGTCGATGGAGGGCCGCGCCTCCGGCGGGAACACGACGAGCGTCAGGTGCGTCCGCGCGTGGCGCGGCACGTCGGCCGGCAGCTGGTCGAGCACCGACAGGGACGTCGGTGCGTCCGCCGCGGGCGCGAACGCGCAGCCTGCCAGCACGGCCGCGAGGATCCAGGGCGACGCGCGGTTCATTCGCCGGGACCGCCCGGCAGCGGCCCGGGCCCGCGCACCAGCAGGGAGGGATTGCGCTGGATCCGCCCGGCCGTGTCGGTGAGCGTCGCCGAGAGCTGGTCCATGCGCACCAGCGTGCGCTGCGCCTGCGGCAGCACCTGCGTCTGCAGGACGATGGCAGCATCGTGGCTGGCCTGCAGCAGCGGCTCCAGCCGGGTGCTGGCCTGCTCGGCGTTCTGCAGGACGGGCACGATGCGCCCGTCCACGGTGGTGGCCAGCCGTTCCATGCGTGCGAGCGCGCCCTCCGCCTGCGGCAGCACGCGCGCGTCCAGCCGCGCCGTGGCGCGCTCGGCGTTCGCCAGGATGCGCTCCATGCGCTCGTTGTTGGCCGCAAGCGTGTGCGTCACCGACTCCAGGCCGGCCACCGCCTGCTTCAGGGAGGCGATCGTCGGTGCGTCCAGCGTGGATTGCAGCAGCCCGTTCACCGCGCGCACGCTCGTGTTCAGTTCCGCGATGGAGGTGTCGAGGCTCACCACGCGCGAAGGCGCCGTGGCGAGTTGCGGATGCGGGTGCCCCGGCTGCGCGACGAGCGCGGCGCCGGGGCCGGGCCCCTCCTCGAGGCTCACCACCATGTAACCGGTGAACCCACGCGTGGCGACGCCGCGTCCGATGATGGTGGCCACCGTGGCCGTGGTGACGGGCACGTCGTGGTTCACCTGCACCAGCACCTGCACCATGCGCGGGGCCAGCAGCCGCACCTCGGCGACCTTGCCGACCTCCACGCCGTGGAACTCCACGGGCGCACCGGCGATCAGGCCCGAGACCGCGTCGGCTGTTCGCAGTTCGTAAGTGTTGTAACGCGCTGGCCCGAAGGACATCCAGGCCGCCACGGCGGCCGTGCCCCCGAGGAGCAGGGCCAGGAAGAGCCAACGCGCCTTGGCGCTTGCATCCATCGTGCGCTCCTTCGCGCAGCTGTGGTGCCTGCGCTCCACCATCAACGATCCCGGCCCGGCAAACCTTCCGCGCGCCAGCCCGGCCGTGTGTATCTCCTGCCGCTTTCGGTTGCCCCACGGCTGGCGCAGGCCTGCCTAGACTCCGCGCCCACGACACCGCAGGGAGATGAAGGACATGCTGTGCAGGAAGTGCGGAATCATCCCGGACCGCATCCACGCCAAATGGTGGCAGAAGTGGATTCCCACGGCCGCCCGCTATTACTGCGCCGGTTGCGGCAGGCGGTTCGTGCGCCTGTTCGGCACCTGAGCGAACGGTCCGGCCGAGGTGTAGTCAGGCACCGACAGCCGAGCGCGAGGGCGGACTAGGACCTGCTGCGGACCGCGCCTAAGGACGCGGCCCCCCGTCGCCACCATCATGCAGGGGAAGGAGCTTCCCATGCCTGAAGACCGCACCCCCATCGACCGCGGGATGGCCCATCCGGCCCCCGAACGCGCCACGATTCCGCAGCCCAAGCCGAGCGCCGACGACGACAAGCGCGAGCTCGTGCCCAACCAGCAGGGCACGGAAGAGAAGAAGCAGCCGGGCGTCGGCGGGCACACGGACTTCGTGCAGCAGCCGGATTGAGGGGATCGCCATGGTGATGTTCAAGGCCAAGTTCCGCCCGCTCGCCGCGGGCACCCTGCTGCAGGCGCAGCAACAGCAGCAACCGCAATCGCCCCGCCGCACGGGCCAGCAACAGCAGCAACCGCAGCAGCCGCAGCCGAAGGTCCCGCCGATCGAGGACGAGCGCGGGCCGCAGGCGCCGGTGCGCGAGCCGGAGCCGCGGCACGAGCCGGAGCGCGCGCGCGAGACCGAACGCGCCCTGGCCTAGCTTTTCGCCGCCAGCCCCAGTTCGCGCGCGGTCTTCGCCAGGCCGTCCGCGAACAGTTCGTACCCGCGCGCGTTGGCGTGCACCGCGTCCGAGCGCAACGCCGGGTCGCTCAGCACGCCCGACCAGCCGCCCCCGTGCACGGGCAGCTTCAGCTCCTCCGCGATCTCCGCGTAGAGGGGATGGTCCCCGAGCGAACGCGCCACGGCAGCCATCACGTTGAGTTCCGGGATCGCCACCAGCAGCACCTGGGCGCCCGAGGCACGCGCCTGTTCGCACGTGGCCCGCACGTTCGCCCGCGTGTCCTGCACCGGCAGCCGGCGCAGGAAGTCGTTGCCGCCGATGCCCACGATCACCAGCGCCGGTGCATGCTCCTGCAGCAGGCCGGGCAGGCGAGCCAGCGCGCCCGCGGAGGTGTCGCCCGGGATGCCGGCGTTCACGACGTTCCAGCCCGTGAGCCGCGCCAGGACGGTGGGGTAGCTGCTGTCGGGCGAGGCCCCCGTGCCGAAGGTGAGCGAATCGCCGAGCGCCAGCACCGTGGCGCCCGCAGGCACGGCCTGCATCCGCGAGCGGCGCGAGCAACCCGCGAGGGCCAGCGTGGCAGCGGCCAGCAGCAGCGAACGGCGCGACGCCATCAGTCGCGCGTGACCCGCAGCACTTCCTCGCGGGAGGTGATGCCCTCGCGCACGAGGCGCTCGCCGTCGTCGCGCATCAGGCGCATGCCGTGCGCCAGCGCCGATTGCCGGATCTCCGATTCGGCGGCGCGGTTGTGGATCAGGCCGCGCACCTGTTCGTCGGCCATCATCAGCTCGAAGATGCCGGTGCGCCCGTGGTAGCCCGTGTAGCCGCAATGCTGGCAACCGCGGGCCACGCCTTCCACTTCCACCTTGCAGTACTCGCACAGCTTGCGCACCAGGCGCTGCGCCAGCACGCCGAGCAGCGACGAGCTGAGGAGGAAAGGCTCGACGCCCATGTCGGTCAGGCGCGTCACGGCGCTGGCCGCGTCGTTGGTGTGCAGCGTCGCCAGCACGAGGTGGCCCGTCAGCGATGCCTGGATGGCGATCTGCGCGGTCTCGAAGTCGCGGATCTCGCCGATCATGATCACGTCGGGGTCCTGGCGCAGGATGGCGCGCAGCGCCTTGGCGAAGTCGAGGTCGATCTTCGCGTTGACCTGCGTCTGGCCGATGCCGGGCAGCTCGTACTCGATCGGGTCCTCCACCGTCATGATGTTGCTGGTGGAAGAATCCAGCCGCGAGAGCGCGGCATAGAGGGTGGTCGTCTTGCCGGAACCGGTCGGGCCGGTCACGAGGATGATGCCGTGCGGCTGCTCGATCAGCGCCAGGAAGCGGCGCAGCGTGTCGCCGGTCATGCCGACGGACTCCAGGCTGATGCGGCTCTCGCTCTTGTCCAGGAGACGCAGCACCGCGCGCTCGCCGTGCGCGCTGGGCAGCGTGGACACGCGCACGTCGACCGCGCGCGTGCCGATGCGCAGCGAGATGCGGCCGTCCTGCGGCAGGCGTTTCTCGGCGATGTCGAGCTCCGCCATGATCTTCAGGCGCGAGATCAGCGCGGCGTGCAGCGCGCGGTTCGGCTGCACCACCTCGCGCAGCGCGCCGTCCACGCGGAAGCGCACGCTGGAATGGCGCTCGTACGGCTCGATGTGGATGTCGCTCGCGCCGTCGCGCGCCGCCTGCGTCAGCAGCGCGTTCAGCATGCGGATGATGGGCGCGTCGTCGCTCGCCTCCAGCAGGTCTTCCACCGCGGGCAGCTCCTGCATCATGCGCGTCAGGTCGGCGTCGTTCTGCACTTCGCTGACCACCGTGGCGGCGCTCGACTCGCCCTGCGCGTACGCGGCGGAGATGCGCTGCGCCAGCGCCGGCGGCTCCAGCTGCTGCAGGCTGCGCACGGGGTACTTGCGCAGCACCTCGCTCCAGGCGGGGGCAGGCGTCCCGGCGTGCCACAGCACGAGCTGCTCGCCGTCGTCCTCCAGCAGCAATTGCTGCGTGCGCGCGAAGGCGTAAGGCAACGGGTAGCGCATGGCGTCAGCGCACGGAAGGCGCCGTCGTCGCTGGAGCGGGGATGAACGGCGAGTTGATGTTCGGGTTGGAAGGCGGCGGCGCGGCGATCTCGGGGGAGATCGGTGCGCCTTCGACGCCGCGCAGCAGCATGCTGGGCGCGGGCTGCACGTTCTGCTGCTTGGCGCGCATCAGGTTGTAGCGGTCGATGGACAGCGCGTCCGTGTCGTTGGCGTCGCGCACGATCACCGGCCGCAGGAACACCATCAGGTTGCTCTTGGTCCGCGAGCGGGTCTCGGTGCGGAACAGGTTGCCCAGGCCGGGCACGTCGCCCAGGCCCGGCACCTTCTGCTCGTTGCCGGAATACTGGTCCTGCAGCAGGCCGCCCAGCACCACGATGGAGCCGTCCTCCACGAGCACGTTGGACTCGATCTGGCGCTTGTTGGTGGTGGGGCCGTTCAGGGCGTTCTCGGTGCCGGGCCGCACGCTGGACGCTTCCTGGTAGATCGTCAGGCGCACCGTGCCGTTGTCGTTGATCTGCGGCTTCACCCGCAGCGTGATGCCCACGTCCTTGCGCTCGATCGTCTGGAACGGGTTCACCGAGCTGTTCGAAGTGCCCGTGTTCGTGAACTGGCCGGTCACGAAAGGCACGTTCTGGCCGATGACGATCTTCGCTTCCTCGTTGTCGAGCGTCAGCAGCGAAGGCGTGGACAGCACGTTGCCGTCGCCGGTGCTCTGGAAGAAGCGGGCGAGCGCGCTCAGCACGTAGCGGCCGTCGATGTTGCGCACCGCGCCGATGTTGATGCCGGGCGCGGGCGTGACCGGTGAGTCCGTGCTGGTCGCGCGGGTCGCGAGGTCGATGATGTTCGTCCCGCCGATCGTGAAGTTGCTGCCGATCACGCCGACCAGGCTGTTGTTCACGTTGCCGATGATCGTCTGCCACTGGATGCCGAACTCGGCGGCCTTGTCGGCGTTCACTTCGACGAGCAGGCTTTCCACCAGCACCTGCGCACGGCGGCCATCGAGCTGGTCGATCACCGCGCGCAGCTGCCGGTACTGCGGCTCGGGCGCCGTGATGATCAGCGAGTTGGTCGCGGGGTCGGCCTGGATCTGGCCGCCGGTGGAAGGCTGTGCGGACGGCGTGATGGGCGCGTTGGCCGCGCTCGTCCCCGTGGCGCCGGCGCCGCTCAGGCCGCTCGTCACGGCGGGCGACGTCGCGGTGGTGGTGCCGACGACGTTCGTGCCGGCGCCCTGGCCCGTGGGGCTCATGCTCGCGAGGGCAGCGCGCAGCACCACGGCGAGCTTGGTCGCCTCCGCGTTGCGCAGGTAGACCACGTGGATGTTGCCCAGCGCCCCGCCCGTTCCCGCGACGTCCAGCCGCGTCACGATGGAGCGCACGAGGTTCAGCCGCGCCGCATTGGACGCGCGCACGATCAGCGAGTTGCTGCGCGGCTCCGCGATCACGGTGGTGCGGAACGAGGTGTCGCTCTGGCCCTGCGGGGCGGGAGTCCCGCCCGCACCCGTCGCCGACGAATCCACCAGGCGCTGCACGATGGGCGCGAGGTCCACGGCCAGCGCGTGCTGCAGGTTGATCACCTCGACGTCGGTGGCGTTGGACACGTCCAGGGCCGCGATGATGCGCGCGAGCCGCTGCAGGTTGTCGGCGTAGTCGGTGATCACCAGGGAGTTGTTCCCCGGGTTCAGGTTGATCGTGTTGTTCGGGCTGATCAGGGGCCGCAGGATGGGCACCAGGTTGGCCGCGTTCTCGTGGTTCAGGCGGAAGATCTGCGTGACGATCTGGCTGCCCGTGGCCGTGCCGTCCACCGAGACGGTGCCGCTCTGCAGCTTGGCCTCCGCCTCGGGCACCACCTTCAGGAGGCCGCCCGCGTCCACCACCGCGAAGCCGGAGAGGCGCAGCGTGGCCACGAACTGGTTGAAGGCCTGCGCCGGCGGCACGGGGCGATCGGTCGACAGCGTGATGGTCCCTTTCACCCGCGGGTCCACGACGATGTTGCGCCCCGTGATGGCCGCCATGGTCCGCGCCACGGCTTCGATCTCGGCGTTCTGGAAGTTGAGGGTGATGGGCTCGGCGGCTCGCTGCGCCTGCACGGCGGGCGGCGCCGCACCCAGCAGGGCGGCAAGGGCCAGCGACGCGGCGGCGGAACGGTAATTCATGCGGTGGTCCCGGGGCTTCAGCCGATGGAGATGAGCGACCGCTCGCCGGTGCGGCGGCCGATGATGTTCAGGAGGTTGGCGAGGGCGCTCTCGCTGCCCGGCACCGCGCTGGCCTCGCCGCGGAAACGCAGGCGCTGGCCGACCCATTGGCCGGAGCCGGAGAGCTGCAGGCTGCCCTCCAGGGTCGCGAGCCGCAGTGTCGCCTGCGTGCCGCCTTGCAAGGTGATGCGGTAGCTGCCCATGGGCCTCAGGGTAGACAGGCGCGATGCCACGCGCAGCGCCTCCAGGTCGGCCCGCCCCGCGATGCGCGGGCGGCCTTCGACCCATTCTACTGAAAGGCCTTGCGTGGAGAGGCGGACTTCACCATCGAGTTGCAATGTATTCCAGGGGGTGCCGAGGCCCGCCAGCACCGTGGCCGGCCACTCGGAGACCGTGTCCGCGACCTGCAGTTGCCAGCCGGCGATGCGCCAGCGCGCGCGCAGGTCCACGGGGCGCGGGGTGCAGCATTCGGCGCGCAACTGCGCCACGGCGCCGTCCCAGCGCGCCTGCAGGCGCCAGGCCAGGCGCCCCGGCAGGGCCGCCGCGTCGGTGCTGCCGCGGCCCCCGGTGAGCACCAGGCGGGCGGAGCCGTCCCAGACCGTGCCGCGGGGCTCCGCGAGCTGCACCTGGCCGGCGGTCGCCCGGTCGACGGCGGCGGCGAGCCAGCGGGCCGGCGCGAAGGCGATGAAGGCGTAGACGGCACCCAGCACCGCGCCGGCGACCGCCCAGGGCCACGGACTCGTGCGGGGACGACGGGGAGCGCGCGCCACGGGCTCAGCGCGCGGGCAGCGCCAGCACCAGCGTGCCGTCCCAGCCGCCGGAGGCGTTGCGCGTGAGCTTGGCTTCGCCGGGCACGGCGCGCGCGTTGGTGCGGACCTGCGACAGCCATTGCGCGAGGGACGCGGCGGGCGTGTTGGTCAGCGTCACGCTGACGCGGTCGCCGGCGATGCTGTAGCGGGCGCTCACCCCCAGCTGCTGGCGGATCGCCGCTTCCAGCTGGCGCATGGATTCGTCGGCGTTCTGGCGGGGCAGCGACTGCATCTGCCGGGCCTGCTGCTGCAGCCGCAGCATGGCGGCGAGCTGCGCGTCCAGCGCCCGGTGCTGCGCCTCGGCGCCGCGCAGGGTGGCGATGGCCGGCCCGAGCGCGATCCACCAGAGCAGGGCCACGGCGACCAGGCCGCCGGCGCCGGCGACCAGCGCGCGCTCGCGCGGCGCGAGCGCATTCCAGCGGGCGAGCAGGGCCTGGCGGTTCATCGCACGTCCTCCGCGGCGAGCACGAGCGCCGCGCCGTCGGCGGTGGCGGCGTAGCCGAGTGGCCGCAGCTGCGCGGCGACGGTCCGCAGTTCGTCCGGCGACAGCGCGAGGCCGGAGGCGCGCAGCTGCCCGTTCGCGTAGTCGAAGGCCGAGGGCGCGCGGCCCGGAGGCAGGGCGGCGGCGAGCGCGGCGAGCAGCGCGTCGAGGTCGCGCGGCGACGCCGTCCCGGTCTGCTGGCGCAGCGCGGCGACTTCGCGTTCCATCTGCACGGGCGCGTCGACGATCACGCGCACGTTCGGGAAAGTCTCGCGCAGGATGCGCTGCACGGCCTCGCGCTTGTCGGCCAGGCTCGCGTTCTCCTTCCACGCCCACGCGTTCAGGCCGGCGAGGTGCACCGCCAGCAGCAGCACGGCGGCCCAGCGCGCCGGGCGCCATTCGGGGCTGCGCAGCAGCTCGCTCCAGCCGGTGGCGATCTTCTTCATCGCCCGCGCGCGCGAGGAGCTGGCGAACTCGAACTGCGCCAGGTCCCAGCGGCTGCGCGCCGACTGCAGCCAGCGTTGCGCGGCCTGCTGCAGCACCCAGGGCTGCGGCAGCAGCTGCTCCGCCAGGGCGGCGACGGCGGGCTCTGCGAGGCGGGGCGCGTCTTCGGGCGGGGCGGGCAGCAGCGGCAGCGTGGCCGCCGAGAGCGGCAGGGCGAGCACGCCGTCCGCGCTGCTGGCCACGATGGTGGCCTGTTCGGGCTCGCCGATCGCGGTCAGCGAGAGGCTGCCTTCCGGCGCGAATTCCGGAACGATGCGCGTCGCCGGGCGGCCCGCGGCCTCCAGCGCCTGCAGCGCCTCGCGCAGCCAGGCGCGGTCGCACACCGCCACCCACGCGGTGTCGCCGCCGCGGACGCCGGGCTGCAGCGCCAGGTGCACGGAATCGGTGTCGTCGAGGAGCTGCTCTTCCAGCAGCCCTTCCAGCGCGGCGCGCAGGCGGGGCGTCCCGGGCGCGATGCCCTTGGGCAGCTCGACGCGATGCCAGGCGACCGCCTGCACCGGCACGACGGCGACGACCTCGGCGCCCGCGCCGCGCGGCAACGGGAGCAGCGCGGCGGGCGAGCGGCCGTGGTCGGCCAGCGCGTGGCCGTCGGTCGTGGACGCATAGGCCCACTCCGTGGTACCCGTGGGTGCACCCGGCGGCAGGAAAACGATGAGCGAGCTCATGGACTGCGCGGCATTGTAGGTGGGGTGCAGCCCTCAGCGGGGCGCTTGCGCCACCTGCTGGAAGGAGCCGCGTTCGCGCTGGATGACTTTCACGTTGCGGCCGGTGCGCTGCACGACCGAACGCTCCTCGATCACCACCTGGTCGACGCGCAGGCGCCCGCGCACCTCGAACCACTGGGTGTCGACGGAGGACGCGGTGAGGTCGAAGGTGGCCGTGGGGATGGCCTTGGACGCGTCCGCCACGCTGCGGAAAGGCTGGCGGTCGCGCTCGGCCACCATGCGCTTCGCGTCGGCGAGGCTCATGTTGCGGCCGACCGCGTAGATGGCTTCGGCAGGCGCGGTATTGAGGTTCACCTGCGTGGACGCGCTCGGCAGGATGGTGACGTAGGGCTCCAGGGCGGCGATCACTTCCGGCTGCACGCCCAGCCACGTGAGTTGCTCCATGCGCTGCGGCTGCAGCGCGGCCCGGGACGCATTGCGGTTCTCGACGTTCAGGTCCGCCGCGAAGCGCAGGTTTTCGGTCAGCCGGGTGAGCTGCGCCTGCGGCAGGCCGAGCACGTCGAACAGGCGCTGGAAGCTTTCCACCCACTTCACCTGCACCGAGCCGGCCTGCACCAGGCAGGAGAGATTGAGCTTGGCCTGCAGGTCGGAGATCTCGCCGGAGAGGAACACGTTGTCGGCGTCGCTCGCCGCCGCGTCCATGTTGTTGTTCTGGTCGGCGGCGAGGAAGGTGGACAGGCGGGCTTCCTGCAGCGGCACGGCCCAGGGTTCCGACAGGTAGTCGGTGCGGTCGGCGTTGAAGTCTTCGCGCAGGATCAGGCGCGCCCAGTCCAGCGCGCCGTTGAGGATCCAGCTCGATTGCACGCGGGTGCGGTCGGCCGCCTCCACCTCCACGCTGCGCCATTGCTGCCAGAGCGCCGCGGCGGCGAAGGTGGCGACCATCGTCACCGTCAGCATGGCCGCGAGCAGCGCGGCACCTCGGTGGGCGTTGCGCTTCATGGCGTGAGGGTGGGGCGCATCCAGTCGCGCTGCAGCTGGCCGCCGAGGGCGCGCCCTTCGGGGAGTTGCAGGACCAGGCGCACGCCGTCGGGCAACTGGCCGGCGATGGCCGTCGCGGAGGTGGGCGCCGCGGGCGTCGTGCTGGTGGCAGCGGACTGCGGGTTGGTCCACGCGTTCTCGCGGAAGTAGAAGACCTGCCACTCCAGCAACGGGGTGATGGCGACCTCCTGCGCGCGCATGGCGTCGCTGGGGTTCTGCGCCCAGAGGTCGGCCTGAAGCCACGCCGCCTCGAGGTCGCCGCGCGTGAACACCGGTGCCGATTCCCAGCGGCGCCACTGGCCTTCGCGCCGGGTCCAGCCCACGACGCGCACGCCGTCGGCGGGCGCGAGGCTGCTCTGGCGGGTGAGGCGCAGCACGCGGCCGTTCCACTGGATGGCGGGCGTCGGCGCGAAGGACGCGATCGCGTCCAGGTCGGCGCCCCATTGCGCGAGGCCGGTCTGCAGCGCCAGCACCTCGTCCGCACGGGCTTCCGTCACCTGGCGGGCGCGCATCATGCCGTCGAGGCCGCGCCAGCTGAGGGCGGCGAGCAGCGCCAGCGCGAACAGCGACACCAGCAGTTCGACGAGGGTGAAGCCGCGCGCGCGCCGCATCAATAGCGTCCCATGACGGTGGACAGGCGCAGCACCGGCGAGGCGCCGGCGAACACCTGCGCGTCCACCCGGCGGAAGCTGGGGTTGGGCGTGCCCGACACCTTCACGCGCACGGTGAAGTCCTGGTTGGCCTGCCGGCAACCCTGCTCGCTGTCGCCCACGGAAGGCAGCTGCTTCGCGAGCTTCAGCCGCACCAGCTCGTTCTCCGCGCAGATGTGGGCGAGCAGCACGTCGGACTGGCGCTGCGCGTTGCTCGTGAGGGCGGCCGTCGCCTGCAGGCCGGCGACGAGCGCGATGGCGACGATGCCGAGCGCCACCAGCACTTCGACCAGCGTGAAGCCGCGCGCGTCCTTCATGGCTGCTCCGGCACGATCGCGAAGGGGCGCAGGCCGTCGGTCGCGATGCGCAGCGCCTGCTCCGGATGGGCGGTGCTCGTGAGCACCACGGCCTGCGGCCCGATCACCGGCTCGGGGCCCAGCACCAGGATGCCGCGGCCGACGACGCGTGTCCCGGCATCCAGCCAGTGGTCCGGCAGCGTGCCGCGCGGGAGGCCTTCGAAATGGAAGCCCTGCTCGTCCGCGACCCAGCGGACCGGCTGGCCCGTGAGGCGCGAGCGGGCGCGGGCGGATTCGAGCAGGGCGCCGAGGCGCTGCGCCTCGCGTTCCAGCGAAGCGGCGCCCGCGTCGCGCAGGGCGAAGGCGACGCCGGCGGAAGCGATGGCGATGATCGCCACCACGACCAGCAGTTCGAGGAGGGTGAAGCCCGCCCTATTGCCAGGAGCCGATGTCGGCATTCTTGCCCTCGCCGCCGGCCTGGCCGTCCGCGCCGAAGGACATGACGTCGATCTCGCCCTTCACGCCGGGATTGAGGTACTGGTACGGCCGCCCCCAGGGGTCGTTGGGCAGCTTCTCCAGGTAGGGCTTCCAGTTGGGCGGCACGGGCCCCGCCGCGGGCTTGGCGATCAGCGCCTGCAGCCCCTGTTCCCCCGTGGGGTAGCGCTGGTTGTCCAGCTTGTACAGCTTGAGCGCCTGCATCAGGTTGTTCACGTCCGTGCGGGCCGCGGTGGCGCGCGCGTCGTCGGCGCGATCCAGCACGTTGGGCACGATCAGCGCCGCGAGGACGCCGATGATGACCAGCACCACCATCAGTTCGATCAGGGTGAAGCCGCGCGCGCGCCGGCGGGGGAGGGCATGGGACTGCATCGCTTCAATGATAATCGCCGCATGTGGACCCCGACCCCCGCGTGGACCGTGCGCGGCGCGACCTTTGCGCTGTGGGCCCTTGCTGCGGCGAGCGCCGTGGCCTGGGGCCTGAAGCTGGGCGGCCAGTCCGCCCCGCGGACCGTCCCGCCGGCGCCGCTGCGTGCGCCGGCCGCCGTGGATCCGGTGGCCTTGGCCAGCCTGCTCGGCAGCGCCCCGGCCGCGGCGGCGGCCACGGTGGCCGCGCCGACGCTGGCGAGCCGCTTCCACCTGGTGGGCGTTGCCGCCGGTGCGGCGTCCGGTGCGGGTGCTGCCGTCATCTCGGTGGACGGCAAGCCCGCCCGCCCCTACCGCGTGGGCAGCTCGATCGAGGAGGGCGTCGTGCTGCAGTCGGTCCGGGGACGCCAGGCGGTGCTGGCCAGCAGCGCGGGCCAGCCGCTCGCGACCCTGGAACTGCCCCCGCCGCCGGCGCCGGCCACGGGTCAGAGCCCGATCGCCGTCCCGAGGTAGATCGCCACTTCGCACGCGAGCTGCGAGGCCGCCAGGGCATCGCGGTCGCCCGGCTCCGCCTGCAGGCGCGCGAGGCGCCACATGCCGTAGCAGGCCAGCACGGCGGCCGCCACCGCGAACAGCAGGGCGAACAGGCCCGCGCCCACGAAGAGCAGGACCAGCGGCACGACGCACCAGGCCAGTCCGACCTGGATCGCGCGCGGCGGCACGTCGCCATCCAGCGAGCGCGCGAGCAGCAGCGGCGCGACGCGCGACAGCACCTGCGCCGCGAACAGCGCGGCCATCACGGCCGATTCCGAGAGGGAGGCGAGCGCCGCGAGCAGCACCAGCTTGCCCGTGAGCAGCAGCCACAGGACCAGCGCGCCGGCGCCGGACGTGCCCGGCGCGGCCAGCCCCTGCAGCCGCTCCGCGGTGCGGAACAGGCCGGTCTCGCCGCGGCCGCGCGTGAGCGTCGCCGTGGCCACCATCGCCGCGACCGCCGCGGCCGCCGCACCCCAGGGGCTGGACCGCAGGGCGAGGCCGACGAGCGCGAACACGAGGCAGGCCGCGAGGCCCACGACCCAGCCGGCGCCGGGCAGGTGGGCGTCGCTCGCGCGCACGGATTCGGGGTCGTGCCGCGGCCGCGTGCCGACGCGCAGCACGGTGGCCCGGTGCAGCGCCAGGGCGAAGAGGTCCAGGTGTTCGCGCAGCGTTGCCATGCGTTCAGGCGGCCCCGCCGGTGCGCAGGAACAGCTGGTACACGGGGTTGGCCGTTTCCTCCACGTAGGGATAGCCGAGGGTGTCCAGGAAGGCCTGGAACGCCTTGCTGTCGCCGCGCGGCACCTGCAGGCCCACCAGCGTCCGCCCGTAATCGGCGCCCTGGTTGCGGTAGTGGAAGAGGGAGATGTTCCAGCTCGGACGCATGTGCGAGAGGAACTTGAGCAGCGCGCCCGGACGCTCCGGGAACACGAAGCGCAGCAGGCGCTCGTCCTGCGCCAGGGGCGAAGGGCCGCCCACCATGTGCCGGATGTGCTCCTTCGCGAGCTCGTCGTGCGTGAGGTCCAGCGCCTGGAAACCCTGCTTCGTGAAGTTCGCGGCGAGCCGCACCGACTCGCCCTTGCCGTGGGTGGTGAGGCCCACGAACACGTGGGCCTGGTTCGCGTCGCTGATGCGGTAGTTGAACTCGGTGACGTTGCGCGGTCCGCCGGGCAAGGTGCCGATCAGCTCGATCAGCCGGCGGAAGGCGCCGCGCTCCTCGGGGATGGTGATCGCGAACAGCGCCTCGCGCTCCTCGCCGACCTCCGCCCGCTCCGCGACGAAGCGCAGGCGGTCGAAGTTCATGTTGGCGCCGCACAGGATGGCGGCGTAGGTCGCGCCGCGCGTCTTGTGTTCCGCCACGTACTGCTTGATCGCGGCCACGGCCATGGCGCCGGAGGGCTCGACGATGCTGCGCGTGTCGACGAACACGTCCTTGATCGCGGCGCAGACGGCGTCGGTGTCGACGACGACGTAGCCGTCCACCAGCTCGCGCGCGAGGCGGAAGGTCTCCTCGCCCACCAGCTTCACCGCGGTGCCGTCCGCGAACAGGCCGACGTCGCCCAGCGTCACGCGCTTGTTGGCTTGCACCGAACGCGCCATCGCGTCGGAATCGCTCATCTGGACGCCGATCACCTTCACCTCGGGGCGCACGGACTTGATGTACGCGGCAACGCCGGAGATCAGGCCGCCGCCGCCGATGGCGACGAACACGGCGTCGAGCGGGCCCTGGTGCTGGCGCAGGATCTCCATGGCGATCGTGCCCTGGCCCGCGATCACGTCCGGGTCGTCGAAGGGATGCACGAAGGTGAGCTGGTCGCGCTCGCACAAGGCCTTGGCCTGTTCCGCCGCGTCGGAGTAGCTGTCGCCGTGCAGCACGACCTCGCCGCCGAGCGCCTTCACCGCGTCGACCTTCACTTGCGGCGTGGTCACCGGCATGACGATGACGGCACGCGCGCCCATGCGGTGCGCGGCCAGCGCCACGCCTTGCGCGTGGTTGCCGGCGCTGGCGCAGATCACGCCGCGCTGCAGCTGCTCGGGGCTCAGGTGCGCCATCTTGTTGTACGCGCCGCGCAGCTTGAAGCTGAAGACGGGCTGCTGGTCCTCGCGCTTGAGGAGGACCTTGTTGTGCAGGCGGCGGCTGAGGTTGCGCGCGGCTTCCAGGGGCGTCTCGACGGCGACGTCGTAGACGCGCGCCGTGAGGATCTTCTTGAGGTAATCCTCCGGCTGCAGGTGTTTCTTCATGGCGCGGGAATCATAAAAGGCCGCGCCGGGCACGGCCGGAGTAAGAAAAAAGCCTCCGGATCTTGCGACCCGGAGGCTAAATCCACCAAAGGAGGGTGGAGGAGACAACTTGTGCGGGCCGGCCTCTAGTCCGGCGGGGCTTAGCGGGATCGCTATGCTGTGAGGGCAGTATAGCGGGCATTTTGCTGCGTTGCACAAGTGCCCGTTGCGACGGTGTCGCATTTGCGGAACGAGTTGGCGCTTCGCGCGCCTGGCAAGAGGGAAAAAGATGGAATGCACAGTGACGTGGACCGGCGCGACCGGCGCACGCTCGGGGATGGGTTTCCTGGCCGAGACCGGCAGCGGTCACGTGCTGGTGATGGATGGCGCGCCGGACGAGGCGAAGCCGGAGAACGGCGGGCGCAACCTGGCGCCGCGTCCGATGGAGACGGTGCTCGCGGGCACCGGCGGCTGCACGGCCTATGACGTGGTGCTGATCCTCAAACGCGGCCGCCACGACGTGCGCGGCTGCTCCGTGAAGCTCAGTGCGGAGCGCGCGACGACGGACCCGAAGGTCTTCACGAAGATCCACATGCACTTCACCGTGCGCGGCCGCAAGCTGCCGCCGGCGGCCGTCGAGCGCGCCATCGCGATGAGCCACGAGAAGTACTGCTCCGCGAGCGCCATGCTCGCGAAGACCGCCGAGATGACCACCAGCTTCGACCTGGTGGAGGACGACGCTCCCGCGCCGGCGGCCTGAGCCTCAGAGGTAGTGCGCGGTGGTGGTCATCACCTTGGCCGCCGCGCGCATCGCCATCTTCACGGGCGGCGGCAGGTCGACCGCGCCCGATGCCTGCGCATGCTCCGCATGCGCGGCTTCGTCCAGCTTCATCTGCGCCACGATCGCGCGCGATGCATGGTCCGCCGCGGGCAGGCGCTCGAGGTGGCCCTGCAGGTGCGCTTCGACCTGGCGCTCGGTCTCCACGATGAAGCCCAGGCTCACCGGGTCGCCGAGGCGGCCCGCGACGAGCCCGATCGTGAACGCGCCCGCGTACCAGAGCGGGTTCAGCACCGAAGGGCGGGCGCCGAGCTCGTCGAGGCGGGCCTGCGTCCATGCGAGGTGGTCCGTTTCCTCGCGCGCCGCGCGTTCCAGCGAGGTGCGCAGCGCGTCGTTGCGCGTCGCGAGCGCCTGCGCCGTGTAAAGCGCCTGCGCGCAGATCTCCCCGACGTGGTTCACGCGCATCAGCGCCGCGGCATGGCTGCGCTCCTGCGCGCCGAGGTGGGTGGCGTCGGCCGGCACGACGGGGCAGGGGCGCGTGCCGCGCGGCTTGGCGAAAAGGGTGCGAAGCGCCTGGTCGAAGGCGCCGAGTAGGCGGTCCATGTTGCCGAGTGTAGGAGCGGGACCCCGCGCCGGGGGATGAGCGGCGTCAACGCCCGCGCGAACGGCATTTATTTTGCGATGCGAAATCGCGACGGCGTCTGTTGCGTACGTTCCACTCAGCCTTGGCAGCCTTGTTGCTGGTCTGCCACGAATCGCTTCTTTACGGCCTAAATGTTTTGCTCGCGGGGAAGCGCTCTGGTGGAATAGCAACAACTTCCCAAAAGGAGGTTGGCCCGGGGATCCGGTGGGAACGCGAGCGTGCCTGCATTCGAAGACCCATGCGCACCGGAGCCCTATGTTTAACCTTGGAGAAACTTGCATGAAAAAGTCCCTGATTGCGCTGGCCGTGATGGCTGCCGCTGGCGCGGCTTCCGCCCAGTCGTCGGTCACGCTGTTCGGTATCGTTGACGCGAACATTTCGTATCAGCGTACGTCCGGCGGCGAGAAGAACACCTTCCTGGCCAACTCCGGCTACAACAGCTCGCGTCTGGGCTTCCGTGGCACGGAAGACCTGGGTGGCGGCCTGTCCGCCTCCTTCTGGCTGGAAGGCGCCCTGGCGAACGACGTCGGCTTCGGCGGCTCGCAAGCCACCGGCTTCGACTTCCGTCGTCGCTCCACCGTCAGCCTGGCCGGCGGCTGGGGTGAAGTGCGCCTGGGCCGTGACTATGTCCCGACCTTCTGGAACATGACCGTGTTCGATCCGTTCGGCACGAACGGCGTCGGCTCCAACATCGGCCACAAGGTCAAGCTGGACGGCGGCACCGCTGCCACCGCCGGCGGCATCGTCGACCCGGCGTATGTCCGTTCGAACAACATGGTGCAGTACTTCCTGCCCGCGAACCTGGGCGGCTTCTACGGCCAGATCAGCTACGCCTTCGACGAGACCCCGAACACCGCCGCTGGCCAGCAGAACGCCGGCCGCTACATCGGTGGCCGCCTGGGCTTCGCCTCCGGCCCGTTCAACGTCGCTGCCGCCTACGGCCAGACCGACGGCCAGGAAACCTTCGCGTCTCCCGACGTGAAGAACTGGAACATCGGTGGCCAGTGGGACTTCGGCATGGCCAAGCTGCTGGGTGTGTATGACCGCGCCTCCTACGAGAGCGTCGGCGTCGACAACGACCTGGACACGTGGCTGATCGGTGGCCTGATCCCCGTGGGCGCTGGCGAGATCCGCCTGTCCTACGGCCGTTCCAAGCTGGACACCGCCGGTGGCGATCCGCGCACCAGCCAGTGGGCCCTGGGTTACGTCCACAACCTGTCCAAGCGCACGGCTCTGTACGCCACGTACGCCCACGTGAGCAACAAGGACGGCGCCAACATCTCCGTTGGTTCCTCCCTGCAGAACCGCGTTGCCGGCCTGACGAACGCCAGCAGCTCCGGCTTCGACCTGGGCATCCGCCACAGCTTCTGATTTTCGAACCGGCCGCAAGGCCGGTGCAGAAAACAAGAAACTTGAAAAGCCGCCTTCGGGCGGCTTTTTTTCGTGTCCAATCCAGCCCCATGACTTTGCTGCCCATCCGCTGCCGACGCGTGGCCGCTCTCGCCCTGGCCGCGCTTGCGGGCTGCAGCACCGTGCCGACGGCCACCGCGCCCGACATCGCTGCTTCGCCGTGGGCCGGGCAGTCGGGCCTGCAGCCCGGCGCGCAGGCGAAGTCCTGGTCGCACCAGCGCTTCCCGGGCAAGCAGCCCACCCGCTTCACCTATGCACGCAACGAGGGCCGCGACACCGTCTCGGTGCAGTCGGAGGCTTCGGCCAGCATGCTGCGCCAGGTGCTGCGCATCGAACCCGCGGACCTGGGGCGCGTGCGTTTCTCCTGGAAAGTCCCCGAGCTGATCGAGCAGGCGGACATCGCCACGCGCGAGAGCGACGACGCGCCGGTGCGCCTGGTGCTCGCCTTCGAGGGCGACCGCTCCCGGTTCTCCGCGAAGGACGCCGCGCTGTCGGAGCTGGCGCTCGCACTCACCGGCGAACCCATGCCCTATGCGACGCTGATGTACGTGTGGTGCAACAAGCGCACGCCGGGAACGGTCATCACCAGCCCGCGCACCGACCGCATCCGCAAGCTGGTGCTCGAGTCGGGCCGCGCGCGCCTGGGCGAGTGGCTGGATTACGAGCGCGACATCCGCGCCGACTACGAGCGCGTGTTCGGCGAGAAGCCGGGTGCGCTCGTCGGCATCGCCATCATGACGGACAGCGACAACACGCGCTCGCAGGCCCGCGCCTGGTACGGGCCCATCCGCTTCCTGCCCGTGGCCGCACGCTAGCGCGGCGCCGCCGCGTCAAGGAAACCCCGCTTCGCGGCACGCGGGTTGCTCTGATAGTGTCCTGTCCGACGCAGACCTGTCCCTCCACCGAAGAATGATCGCCTTCATCGTGCGCCGCTTGATCCAGGCTGTGGTCGTCCTGGTGGTGGTGGCGTTCATCGCGTTCCTCCTGTTCCAGTACGTGGGCGATCCGGTGGTGTTCCTGCTCGGGCAGGATGCGAGCCCGCAGCAGATCCGCGAGCTGCGCTCCGCGCTGGGGCTCGACCAGCCCTTCTTCGTGCAGTTCTGGCACTTCCTGGGGAATGCCGCGCAGGGCGAGTTCGGGCTCAGCCTGCGCCAGGGCGCCAAGGTGTCGCGCCTCATCGCGGAGCGCTTTCCCGCCACCTTCGAGCTCGCCGTCGTCGCCGCGCTGCTGGCGCTCCTGCTCGGCGTGCCTCTCGGCGTCTACACGGCGCTGCGCCGCGGCACGGCGGCCAGCCAGGGGGTGATGACCCTCTCGCTGCTGGGCGTGTCGCTGCCGCCCTTCCTGATCGGCATCCTCCTGATCCTGGTGTTCTCCGTGACGCTCGGCTGGGCACCCAGCTTCGGCCGGGGCGAGACGGTGCAGGTGGGCTGGTGGAGCACCGGGCTGCTCACCCTCGACGGCTGGCACCACCTGGTGCTGCCGGCGATCACGCTCGCGGCTTTCCAGCTGGCGCTGATCCTGCGCCTGGTACGCGCCGAGATGCTGGAGGTGCTGCGCACCGACTACATCAAGTTCGCCCGCGCGCGCGGCCTGCCGGACCGCGCGGTGCACTTCGGCCACGCGCTGAAGAACACGCTGGTGCCCGTGATGACGGTGATCGGCCTGCAGCTCGGGCAGCTCATCGCCTTCTCGATCATCACCGAGACCGTCTTCCAGTGGCCCGGCATGGGGCTGCTGTTCATCCAGGCCGTGACCTTCGCCGACATCCCGATGATGGCGGCGTACCTGTGCCTGATCGCCCTGATCTTCGTCGTGATCAACCTGGTCGTCGACCTGCTTTACTTCGCCGTGGACCCGCGCCTGCGCGTGGCGACGGCGGGAGGACATTGATGCTGGCACCCGCTGCCAACCCCCGGCTCGCGCATGCGCGTCCCTTCGCGCACATCGCGCAGTTCCACCCCGAGCTCACCGCCTTCCGGCGCGACCTGCACGCCCATCCCGAACTCGGCTTCGAGGAGGTGTACACCGCCGGCCGCGTGCAGGAAGCCCTGCGCCTGTGCGGGGCCGACGAGGTGCACACGGGCATCGGCAAGACCGGCGTCGTCGGCCTCATCCGCGGCCGCGGAACGTCGAAGCGGATGATCGGCCTGCGCGCCGACATGGACGCACTCACGATGAGCGAGGGCAACGACTTCCCGTGGAAGTCGACGAAGGGCGGCATGATGCACGGCTGCGGCCACGACGGCCACGTGGCGATGCTCGTGGGCGCCGCGCGCTACCTCGCGGAGACCCGCAACTTCGACGGCACCGCGGTGCTGATCTTCCAGCCGGGCGAGGAAGGCTTCGCCGGCGCCAAGGCGATGGTGGAGGACGGCCTGTTCCAGCGCTTCCCGGTGGAGTCGGTGTACGCCATGCACAACTGGCCGGGGCTCAAGCCCGGGTGCTTCGGCATCCGCCACCACGCCATGATGGCTTCGGCGGACCGCGTGACGATCGAGATCACCGGCAAGGGCGGCCACGGCGCGCATCCTTACCTCGCGGTCGACCCGGTGCTCGTCGCCGCGCACATCATCACGGCGGTGCAGAGCATCGTGTCGCGCAACGTGAAGGCCGTCGACGGCGCCGTGATCAGCCTCTGCGCGCTGCAGGCCGGCGACCTGCACGCCATGAGCGTCATCCCCGGCAAGGCCACGCTGGTCGGGACCGTGCGCACCTTCAAGCCCGAGGTGCAGGACATGGTGGAGCGGCGCCTGCACGAACTGTGCACCGCGGTGGCCCTCGGCTTCGGCGCGACGGCGACGGTGAACTACGAGCGCATCTACCCCGCCACCATCAACACGCCGCGCGAGACGGAGTTCGCGGCCGACGTCGCGGAGTCGCTGGTCGGCCCGGAGAACGTGGTGCGCAACATGGAGCCCAGCATGGGTGCCGAGGACTTCTCCTTCATGCTGCAGGTCAAGCCCGGCGCCTACCTGCGCATCGGCCAGGGCGGCGAAGGCAGCTGCATGCTGCACATGACCCGCTACGACTTCAACGACGAGATCCTTCCACTCGGCTCGGCGCTGCACGCCAGCCTGGTGGAGCAGGCGCTGCCCCTCGCGGGCGGCTGACGCTTTCTCACCCTGGCATCACTTCATCCGACAAGGAGCTCGCAAATGCAGACGAAGACCCGATGGATCGCGCTCGCCGCCCTGGGGGCCGCCGCGCTCGGCGCGCAGGCGCAGACGGTGCGCATCGCCAACCAGGGCGATGCGCTCTCGATGGACCCGCATTCGCTGAACGAGTCGCTGCAGCTGTCCGTGGACGGCAACGTCTACGAGCCCCTGGTCGGGCGCAACAAGGACCTGAGCCTCGCCCCCATCCTCGCGACCTCGTGGAAGCAGACCTCGCCCACGGTGTGGCGCTTCGAGCTGCGCAAGAACGTGCAGTTCCACGACGGCAAGCCCTTCACGGCCGACGACGTGCTGTTCTCCTTCGCCCGCACGCAGGCCGAAGGCTCGGACATGAAGAGCTACACGAACGACATCAAGGAGGTGCGCAAGGTCAACGACCATGCCATCGAGATCGAGACCAAGAGCCCCTTCCCGATCCTGCCGGACGTGATCTCGCTCGTGTACATCATGAGCAAGAAGTGGTGCGAGGAGAACCAGGCCACGCGCCCGGTGGACCGCCGCAAGGGCATCGAGAACGCGGCCTCCTTCCGCGCCAACGGCACGGGCCCGTACCGCCTGCGCGAGCGCCAGCCGAACGTGCGCACGACCTTCGTGCGCAACGGCGCCTACTGGGGCAAGATCGACGGCAACGCGCAGGAAGTGATCTTCACGCCCATCGGCAACGACGCCACGCGCGTGGCCGCGCTGCTCTCCGGCGAAGTGGACGTCATGGAGCCGGTGCCGGTGCAGGACATCGACCGCGTCAACGGCTCCCCGAACGCGAAGGTGATGGTCGGCCCCGAGCTGCGCACCATCTTCCTGGGCATGGACCAGTCGCGCAACGAGCTGCTGTACTCCAGCGTGAAGGGCAAGAACCCCTTCAAGGACAAGCGCGTGCGCCAGGCCTTCTACCAGGCCATCGACATCGACGGCATCCAGAAGACCGTGATGCGCGGCGCCTCCAAGCCCACCGGCCTGATGGTCGGCCCGGGCATCAACGGCTTCGACGCGAACCTCAACAAGCGCCTGCCGTACGACCCCGAAGGCGCGAAGAAGCTGCTGGCGGACGCGGGCTATCCGGGCGGCTTCGAGGTCACGATGAACTGCCCGAACGACCGCTACGTCAACGACGCGCGGATCTGCCAGGCCGTGGCCGCGAACCTCGCGCGCATCGGCGTGAAGATCAACCTCGCCGCGGAGACGAAGGGCACGTACTTCCCCAAGATCCTGCGCCGCGACACGAGCTTCTACATGCTGGGCTGGACGCCGGGCACCTACGACGCGCACAACGCGCTCAATGCGCTCATGGCCTGCCCGGACGACAAGGGCACCGGCCAGTTCAACCTGGGCAGCTACTGCAGCCAGAAGCTGGACCAGCTCACGCGCCAGATCCAGTCCGAGACGGACAAGGCCAAGCGCTCCGCGATGATCCAGGAAGCGTTCAAGGTGCACTCCGACGACATCGGCCACCTGCCGCTGCACCAGCAGTCGCTGGCCTGGGGCGTGGCGAAGAAGGTGGACATGGTGCAGCTCGCCGACAACTTCATGCCGTTCAAGTGGATCACCGTGAAGAAGTAAGCGCGTGAAGGCGGTCCTCTCGCGCTGGTTCGACGGCGACGTCGGCTACAGCTTCCGCACGTCGCCCGTCGCCATGCTGGCCGCGGCGATCGCCTTCGTCTGCATCTTCTGTGCGGCGTTCGCCGAGCTGGTGGCGCCGCACGACCCGTTCGACCTGGTCACCCTCGAACTCGGGCACGCGCGGCTGAAGCCTTCGCTGGAGGCGCACGCGATGCCCAACCCGCAGGATGCGCCGCGGCACTACTACCTCGGCACGGACGACCAGGGCCGCGACATCCTGTCGACGATCATGTACGGGGCCCGCATCTCGCTGGTGGTGGGGCTGGTGTCGGTGCTGCTGTCGATGCTGATCGGGGTGGGGCTCGGGCTGCTGGCCGGCTTCCGCGGCGGCTGGATCGACGGCTTCCTCATGCGCCTGTGCGACGTGATGCTCAGCTTCCCGCCCATCCTGGTGGCGCTGCTGATCGCCGGCGTGGGGCGCGCGCTCTTTCCCAACGCGCACACCAGCGTGGCCTTCGGCGTGCTGATCCTCGCCATCACGCTCACCGGCTGGGTGCAGTACGCGCGCACGGTGCGCGGCTCCACGCTGGTGGAGCGCCACAAGGAATACGTGCAGGCGGCGCGCGTCACGGGCGTGGCGCCCCTGCGCATCATGCTGCGCCACGTGCTGCCAAACGTGACGGGGCCCGTGATGGTGCTGGCGACCGTGCAGGTCGCCACGGCGATCATCACGGAGGCCACGCTGTCCTTCCTCGGCGTGGGCGTGCCGCCCACGTCGCCCTCGCTGGGAACGCTGATCCAGGTCGGGAACAACTACCTGTTCTCGGGCGAATGGTGGATCACCGTCTTCCCCGCGGTCATGCTGATCCTGATCGTGCTGTCGGTGAACCTGCTGGGCGACTGGCTGCGTGACGCCCTGAACCCCAAGCTCCGATGACCTTGCTGCAAGTCCAGGACCTGGTGGTCGAATTCCCCACGCGCCGCGGCACGCTGCGCGCGCTGGACCGCATCTCCTTCGAGATCGCGCCGGGCGAGATCCTCGGCGTCGTCGGCGAATCCGGCGCGGGCAAGTCGCTCACCGGCGCGGCCATCATCGGCCTGCTGGAGCCGCCGGGACGCATCGCCTCCGGGCAGGTGGTGCTGGAAGGCGAGCGCATCGACGACCTGCCGCCCGCCCACCTGCGCCACATCCGCGGGCGCAAGATCGGCGCGATCTTCCAGGACCCGCTCACCTCGCTGAACCCGCTGTACACCATCGGCCGGCAGCTCGTGGAGACGATCCAGGCGCACCTGCCGGTCGACAACGCGGAAGCGCGCCGGCGGGCGGTCTCCCTGCTGGAAGACACGGGCATCCCCGCTGCCGCGGAACGCATCGACCACTTCCCGCACCAGTTCTCGGGCGGCATGCGGCAGCGCGTGGTGATCGCGCTCGCCCTCGCGGCGGAGCCCCGGCTGATCGTGGCGGACGAGCCGACCACGGCGCTCGACGTGTCGATCCAGGCGCAGATCATCCAGCTGCTCAAGCGGCTGTGCCGCGACCGCGGTGCCGCGGTCATGCTGATCACGCACGACATGGGCGTGATCGCGGAGACCTGCGACCGCGTCGCGGTGATGTATGCCGGCCGCATCGCGGAGATCGGTCCGGTGCACGAAGTGATCCACCAGCCGGCGCATCCGTACACGCTGGGGCTGATGGCCTCCATCCCCGACATGGAAGGCGAGCGCGAGCGCCTGAACCAGATCGACGGTGCGATGCCGCGCCTGAACGCCATCCCGCCCGGATGCGCCTACCACCCGCGCTGCCCGCGCGCCTTCGGCCGCTGCGACCGCCAGCGGCCGGAGCTGTTGCACGCAGGCGCCACGCAGGCCGCGTGCTGGCTGCACGATGCCAATGCGGAGCTGGCGGCATGACCGTCGTGGCAGGCAGCCCTCACCCCAGCCCTCTCCCGCAAGCGGGAGAGGGAGCGAAGCTCGCCTCCGCGCCGCCCCTGGTCCAGGCCCACGACCTCGCCAAGACCTTCGACGTCTCCGTCCCGTGGCTCAATCGCGTCCTGGAACGCAGGCCGCGCCAGCTGCTGCACGCGGTCGACGGCGTCGGCTTCGAGATCGCGCGGGGGCAGACGCTGGCGCTCGTGGGCGAGTCCGGCTGCGGCAAGAGCACGGTGGCGCGGCTGCTGGTGGGGCTCTACGAGCCCACGCGCGGCGGCTTCACCTTCGACGGTCAGGACGCGCACGCCGCCTTCCGCACGCCGGAAGGGCGCAAGCTGCGCCGCCGCATCCAGATGATCTTCCAGGACCCGTATGCCAGCCTCAACCCGCGCTGGCGCGTGGAAGACATCGTGGCCGAGCCGCTCAAGGAACACGGCCTGATCGCCGGCGCGGCGGATCGCCGCACGCGCGTCGGCGAGCTGCTGGCGTCGGTGGGCCTGAGCCCGCAGGACATGGTCCGCTACCCCCACCAGTTCTCGGGCGGCCAGCGACAGCGCATCTCCATCGCCCGGGCCCTGGCGACGCACCCGGAGTTCCTGGTCTGCGACGAGCCCACCTCCGCGCTCGACGTCAGCGTGCAGGCCCAGGTGCTGAACATCATGAAGGACCTGCAGCGCCAGCGGGGCCTGACCTACCTGTTCATCTCGCACAACCTCGCCGTCGTGCGGCACGTGAGCGACCAGGTCGGCGTCATGTACCTGGGGCGCATCGTCGAACTCGCCGGCAAGCACCAGCTGTTCGGGCAGCCGCAGCATCCGTACACGCGCATGCTGCTCGATGCGATCCCGAAGATGCACGAGACGGGGCGGGCGCGCACCGCGGTGCAAGGGGAGGTGCCGAACCCGCTGAACCCGCCGGGTGGGTGCACGTTCAACCCCCGGTGCCCGCATGCGAACGAGCGGTGCCGCGTGGAACGGCCGGCGTTGCTGGAGATCCGGGGGGTGCGCGTGGCGTGCCACGCGGTGGAGGAGGGGCGGATTTGAGCGCGGTGCATGCTGGGGTGCGCTTCGCGCAACCCAGCCTACGAGCGCAGCGCACCCGTGCGCACGGGCCCGCGGACGGCCCGTAGGCTGGGTTGCGCGACAGCGCACCCCAGCGCTCTCACGCGTACCGCTTCGTCCTCAGGTTGTTCTTCATCTCCCGCAACAGCGGCTGCAACCTCCCCCCGCCGATGCGCAGCGCCACCGTCGTCGCCAGCACGTCGATGATCATCAGGTGCAGCAGCCGCGACACCATCGGGCTGTACCGGTCGTAGCCTTCGGGATGGTCCGCGGACAGGTGGATGTGGCCCGCGGTCGCGAGCGGCGAGCCCGTGGCCGTGATGACGATGGTGGTCGCACCGTTGCGCCTTGCGATGTCGCAAGCGTCCATCAGGTCGCGCGTGCGGCCCGAGTTGGAGATCACGACGAGGCAGTCGCCCGGCCCGAGCAGCGTCGCACTCATCACCTGCATGTGCCCGTCGCTGTACGAGTTGGTGTTCACGCCCAGGCGGAAGAACTTGTGCTGGGCGTCGAGCGCGACGACGCCGGAGTTGCCCGCGCCGTAGAACTCGATGCGGTGCCCGGATTCGCACGTCGCCGCCAGCGCCACCGCCGCCTTCTCCACCGCGAAGGTGGAGGCGTCGTTGCGGTACTTCAGGAAGGCCGCGACCGCGTTGTCGATCACCTTCACCAGCACGTCGCTGGTCTTGTCGTCCACGTCCACGCTCCGGTGGATGAAAGGCACGCCTTCGCTGACGCTCCCCGCGAGCTTCAGCTTGAAGTCCGACAGCCCGTCATAGCCCATGCTGCGGCAGAAGCGCACCACGGTGGGCTTGCTCACGTGCGCCCGGTCGGCGAGCTCGCTCACCGGCAGGTTCGCGAAGGAGCGGGGATCGCCCAGCACGAGCTTCGCCACGCGCTGTTCGGCGGGGGCCAGCGAGGGCATGGAGGCCTTGATGCGATCGAGCATGGCGCCTCAGCACTCCTCGGACCAGCAGAAGCCGTCGCGCGCGATCATGGCGCTCGACGCGCTGGGGCCCCACGTGCCGGCCGCGTACGGGCGCGGGCCGCGCGCGTCGCCGGCCCAGTGTTCCATGATGGGCTCCACCCAGCGCCACGCCGCCTCCTGCTCGTCGCTGCGCACGAAGAGATTCAGGCGCCCGGCGATCACGTCCAGCAGCAGGCGTTCGTACGCGCCGACGCGCTCGGAGCCGAAGCGCTTGTCGAAGTCCAGGTCCAGGTGCACCGGCGCCAGCACCGGCCCGTTGCGCCGCGACTCCTGGCCTTGCGCCAGCATGTGCAGCTGCAGGCCGTCGCGCGGCTGCAGGTTGATCACGAGGCGGTTCCAGCTGCCCGGCGGCGTCTCGTAGATCGCGTGCGGCGCTTCGCGGAAATTCACCACGATGTGGGCTTCGCGCGCGGCCAGCCGCTTGCCCGTCCGGATGTAGAAAGGCACGCCGGCCCAGCGCCAGCTGGAGATCTCCGCGCGGAGGGCCACGAAGGTCTCGGTGCGGCTGTCCGGGTTCACGCCCGGCTCCTCGCGGTAGCCGGGCACTTCGCGCCCGCCCACGTTGCCGCCCGCGTACTGCCCGCGCACGACGTGCTGGTCCAGCATCATCGGCGTCCAGCGCTGCAGCGAACGCAGCACCTTGAGCTTCTCGTCGCGGATCGCGTCGGCATGAGCGTTGATCGGCGGCTCCATGGCCAGCGCGCACAGCAGCTGCAGCGCGTGGTTCTGCACCATGTCGCGCAGTGCGCCCGTCTTGTCGTAGAAGGCGCCGCGCTTCTCCACGCCCAGGTCCTCGGCGATGGTGATCTGGATGTTGGAGATGTGTTCGCGCCGCCACACCGGCTCGAACAGCGCGTTGCCGAAGCGCATGGCGAACAGGTTCTGCACGGCGGGCTTGCCGAGGTAATGGTCGATGCGGAAGATCTGCCGCTCGCTGAACGCGCGGCGCACCGCCTCGTTGATCTCGCGATTGGACGCGAGGTCGTGCCCCAGCGGCTTCTCCAGCACGAGGCGCGTGTTGGGCCGGTTCAGCCCCGAGGCCGCGAGTTGCTGGCACACTCGCGTGAAGAGGTCGGGCGCCGTCGCGAGGTACATCACCACCGTTTCCGCATGCCGCTCGCGCAGCATGTGGGCCAGCCGGCCGTAGTCGGCGGGCTGCGACAGGTCCAGCCGCAGGAAGTGCAGCAGCCCGGCGAAGCGGTCGAACTCCTCGGGCGTGGGGCGCTTCGCGAGCTCGACGTCGTCGAAGCGCGAGCGGATCAGGTCGCGGTACTGCGCGTCGCTCAGGTCGTCGCGCGCCACGCCGATGATGCGGCCGCCCGCGGGCAGCGTGCCGTGGCGGAAGGCCTGGAACAGCGCGGGCATCAGCTTGCGCCATGCCAGGTCGCCGGTGCCGCCGAAGAGGACGAGGTCGAAGCTCATGTTCTTGTTGTGCACGGTTGGATGGCCCATCGTAACTTAGTTTCATTATCTGAGGACCGCTCCCCGACGGTGGGCTCGACGAGCGGTGTGTAATTTCGTTACTGCACCGCGGGCTGCCCCGAGCGGGCGCCGCGCCGCCGATAATGGACCCATGAACCAACTGGACGCCCTCAAGCAGTACACCACGGTCGTCGCCGACACGGGCGACTTCAACCAGCTCGCGCACTACCACCCGCAGGACGCGACGACGAATCCCTCGCTGATCCTGAAGGCCGTGCAGAAGCCGGAGTACGCGCACCTGCTGCAGGAGACGGTGCAGCGCTTCCGCGGCAAGCCGATCGACGAGGTCATGGACCGCCTCATCGTCCGCTTTGGTACCGAGATCCTGAAGCTGGTTCCCGGCCGCGTTTCCACGGAAGTGGACGCGCGACTGAGCTTCGACACCGAGGCCACCTACAGCCGCGGCGAGCGCCTCATCGAGCTGTACCAGGCCGAGGGCGTGCCGGTAGACCGCGTGCTGATCAAGGTGGCGTCCACCTGGGAGGGCATCCAGGCGGCGAAGAAGCTGCAGAAGCGCGGCATCAACACCAACCTCACGCTGCTCTTCTCGTTCTGCCAGGCCGTTGCCTGCGCGGAAGCGGGCGTGCAGCTGATCTCGCCCTTCGTGGGCCGCATCTACGACTGGTACAAGAAGAGCGCCGGCGCGTCCTGGGACGAGGCGGCGAACGCCGGCGCGAACGACCCTGGCGTGAAGTCGGTGCGGCAGATCTACCTCTATTACAAGCACTTCGGCATCCCCACCGAGGTGATGGGCGCGAGCTTCCGCAACACGGGCCAGATCCGGGCGCTGGCCGGTTGCGACCTGCTGACGATCAGCCCCGAGCTGATGGCGGAACTGAAGAACACCGACGTTCCCCTGCAGCGCGCGCTCGACCCGGCGCACGCGAAGGCGACGGAGATGCAGCGCGTGCAATACGACGAGCGCCAGTTCCGCTGGGCGCTCAACGAGGACGCGATGGCCAGCGAGAAGCTGGGCGAGGGCATCCGCGCGTTCGCCGCCGATGCGATCAAGCTCGAAAAGCTGATGCAGGCATGAACCGGGCGCGTTGCGACGAGACCGCGGCCTGGCGGCAATTGCAGGAGCGCTTCCGTACCCACGGCGCGGCCTTCGACCTGCGACAGGCTTTCGCCGGGGACGCCGGCCGCTTCGCCCGCTTCGGCCAGCAGGCGCCGCACGTCTTTGCCGACCTGTCCAAGAACCTGGTCGACGCCGGCATCGAAGACCTGCTGCTGGCGCTCGCGCGCGAGACCGGCGTGGAGGCGTACCGCGACGCGATGTTCGCCGGCGAGCGCATCAACCACACGGAGAACCGCGCGGTCAAGCACTGGCTGCTGCGCGCGCCGCGCGATGCGGCCGACCCGGATTCCGTCGCCGTGCACGAGACGCTGGATGCGATGCTCGCGTTCGCCGAGGGCGTGCGCGCGGATGCGCAGATCACCGACGTGGTGAACATCGGCATCGGCGGCTCGGACCTCGGCCCGCAGATGGTCGTCGCGGCGCTGGAGGCGTCCAACCGCACCGGCAAGCGCTTCCACTTCGTCTCCAACATCGACGGCCACGAGCTGGACGCGGTGCTGCAGCGCCTGCGCCCCGAAGGCACGCTGTTCCTGGTCGCCTCCAAGACCTTCACGACGCTGGAGACGATGACCAACGCGCGCTCGGCGCGCGCCTGGTTCGGGCAGCAGGGCGGCCGCGACGTCGCGCGCCATTTCGCCGCGCTCACCACCAACGTGGAAGCCGCGCGCGAGTTCGGCATCACCACCACTTTCGGCTTCTGGGACTGGGTGGGCGGCCGCTATTCGCTGTGGTCGGCCATCGGCCTGCCGATCGCCATCGCCATCGGCGCCGAAGGCTTCCGCGAGCTGCTGGCCGGCGCGCATGCGATGGACACGCACTTCCGCACCGAGCCGCTCGCGCGCAACCTGCCCGTGCGCCTCGGCCTGCTGGACGTCTGGTACCGCGACTTCCACGGCTTCGGCAGCCGCAGCATCGCGCCGTACCACGGCGCGCTGCGGCGCCTGCCCGCGTACCTGCAGCAACTGGAGATGGAGAGCAACGGCAAGAGCGTGGACGCGCAAGGCCGGCCGGTCGGCTTCGGCACTTCGCCCGTGCTGTGGGGCGAGCCGGGCACCAATGGCCAGCACGCGTACTTCCAGATGCTGCACCAGGGCACGGACCGCGTGCCGGTGGAGTTCATTGCCGTGAAGCAGCCGTCGCATGCGCTGCCCGGGCACCACGACCTGCTGCTGGCGAACGCGCTCGCGCAGGCGCAGGCGCTGATGCAGGGCAAGGCGGACCCCGGCGGCCACCGCAACTTCGCCGGCAACCGGCCCAGCACCTTCTTCCTGCTGGACGCGCTCACGCCGGCCGCGCTCGGCGCGCTGGTGGCGCTGTACGAGCACCGCGTGTTCACGAGCGGCGCCGTGTGGGGCATCGACAGCTTCGACCAGTGGGGCGTGGAGCTGGGCAAGGTGCTCGCGACCGATCTCGCGAAGCGGCTCGCCTCCGGCGACGTGCAGGGGCTGGACGCGTCCACCGCCGGACTGGTGCAGCGGCTGCGCGGCCGCTGAACCGGCCCGGGAGGACCGCCGGGCGATCGGGATCACCCCGGGCGCTCCTGCCGAGCTGGGATGCGGGGTATAGTTTGCCTTGCATTTGTACCCATCGATCTGCGCGCGCCAGCCGCTCGCAAACGGCGCGCATGACAGCATGAGCAAGACAAGGATCCCCGACGAGGTCCGCCGCTTCATCCTGACGAGCATCCCCTCCGTGCCTTATCTCGAGGCACTGCTGCTGCTGCGGGCCGAGTCCGCGCGGCCCTGGGACTCGTTCAGGCTGGCCGGACGCCTCTACATCGGCGAAGGCCAGGCACTGGAGCTGCTGCAGTCCATGCAGCAGGCCGGCGTCACGCGCCGCCTGGACGACGGCACCTTCGTCTACGGCCCGGCGCAACCCGAGCTGAACGCACTGATCGACGAGCTGGCGAACACGTATTCGCAGGACCTCGTCGGCATCACCGACCTCATCCACTCCCGCATCGACAAGAGGGCACAGAAGTTCGCGGACGCCTTCCGCTGGAAGAAGGAGGGCGAGTGATGGCTTCGTTGATCTACGCGCTGTGCGCGCTCACCAGTTTCACCTGCCTCGTGCTGCTGTGGCGCAGCTACGTGGGCACCGGTTCGCGGCTGCTGTTCTGGAGCGCCGCCTGCTTCCTGCTGCTGACCACCAACAACGTCCTGCTGGTGCTGGACAAGATCGTCTTTCCCGTGGAGGTCGATCTCTCGATGTGGCGCCTGGTGTCCGCGCTCGCGGCCGTGGTGCTGCTGCTGTTCGGCCTGATCTGGGAGGAGGACTAGATGGAACAACTGATCATGGGAGCCATCGCGGCAGGTTCCATGTTCGCCGGCCTGTTCTTCTTCCGCTTCTGGCACCAGACGCGCGACCGCTTCTTCCTGTTCTTCGCCGGCTCCTTCTGGCTGGAGGCGCTGAACCGGATCGCGCTGACGGTGGTGGACCATGCGAACGAGCAGGAGCCCCTGTTCTACGTCGTGCGCCTCATCTCCTACGGGTTGATCCTGGCCGCCATCTGGCAGAAGAACCGGGGCAAGCGCTAGTCCGTTGACCCCGCGCCGCGGCCGGACTTGAATCCGCCCGGTGCTTTGTCGCGTACCGTCGGGCATGGACCCTTCCAACGACCCGCGGCTGATCGAGCTGCTGGACCGCGTGGCCACCGCCACGCTGCCGCTGCCTTCCAGGGAACAGGCCTTCCAGGCCTTCTACGACCTCACCTGCTCCAAGATGTACGGCCTCGCCCTGCGCGTGGTGGGCAACCGGGACTGGGCCGAGGACGTGCTGCAGGAAGCCTACCTGCAGGTGTGGCGCACGGCGGGGACTTACCGCAGCAGCCTGAGCCCGCCGCTCGCCTGGGTCGGCATCGTCGTGCGCAGCCGCGCGCTCGACTTCCTGCGCCGGCGCAACAGCGAACGCGCCGACGCCGCGCTGGAACTCGACGACGCGATGGCCGAGACGCTTCCCGGCGACGCGGCCAACCCCATGGACACCCGGCAGGCCAGCGAAGCCGCCTGGGCACTCCACGAGTGCCTGCGCAAGCTGGAGGGCAAGCAGCGCGAGGTGGTGAGCCTCGCGTACCTGCGCGACCTGAGCCACGGCGAACTCGCGGAGCAGCTGCGGCTGCCGCTCGGGACCGTGAAGACCTGGATCCGCCGCGGCCTCGAGCAGCTGCGCGGCTGCATGTCGCGTTTCGCCTGAGGAGGACCGATGGACCCGATGCGATCCCCCGAACGCGCCGACCGGCTCGCCGCCGCCTATGCGCTGGGCAGCCTGCGCGGCGGCGCGCGCCGCCGCTTCGAAGCCGCCGCGCGCCAGAGCCCCGCGCTGCGCGCGCACGCCATCCTCTGGCAGGAGCGACTCGCCGCCATGACCGAACTGCAGCCGGAAGAACAGCCCAGCCCCAACGTCTGGCGCCGCATCGCGATCGCGCTGCGCAGCGAGACGCAGCCCGCGCCGCCGACACCCGCGCGCCGCGTGGGCTTCTGGCGCGGCGCGGCGCTGTCCGGGGCGTTCGCGGCGCTGGTCGCGTTCATGCTGGCCGGCTACCTCGGCTCGCAGCTCACGCAACTGAGCGCCGCGCCGGAGATCCGCTACGTTTCCATGCTGGAGGACGACCGCTCCGCGCCGGCGATGCTGGTCACCTTCGATGCGCGCCATGGCACGCTGACGCTCAAGCGACTGGGCACCTTCCAGGAAGGCCCCGACCGGTCGCTGCAGCTGTGGGCCCTGCCCCCTTCGGGCGGGCCGCAATCGCTGGGCGTGCTGGCAGCGGGCGGCTCCGTGACGCTGCCGGCCGGCGAAGGCCAGGTGCGCCAGGTGCCGGCACTCGCGATCAGCCTGGAGCCGCGGGGCGGCGCGCCGGCGGGCAGCGGCCCCACCGGGCCGGTGCTGTTCAAGGGGGCGTTGCTGCCGACGACATGAGCTGCGCGTACTGCGCACCCGTAAGGGAACCCGCCTGGGCGAAGCCCCCGACGAAGCGCGCGGAGCGCGGCACGATGCGGAACAGCGAGAAGTCGCCGAAGCCGAACATGGGTTCGCTCGCCGGAAAGCGCGCGAGGTAGGCCGCGCGGGCTTCGGCATAGCCGGAGGCATCGGTCCCCAGCGGATGCGCCGCGCCCTGCAGCGTGGCGCGCGGCACCGCCTGCGCCGGCGCGTCGGGTGACCGCTCGCCCAGCACCATCACGCTCACGCCCGCGTGCTCCTCCATGTCGCGCGTGTGCGTGGCGAGCCGGCTCACGTGCACGACGAGGGCGCCGTCCGCCAGCAGTGCGTACGGCACCATCGACACGAAGGGCTCCCCCTTGTGCAAGGTGCCGAGCGCGGCGATCTCCTGCCGTTGCAGCAGCTCGCGCAAGGCTTGCGACTGGTGTGCATCCATGGCGGCACCTTACCGCAGGTGCGCGGCGTCCGCTTCCCCGCCACAATCCGCCCATGCCCCATCCCTTCCAGTGCCGCTGCGGCGCGCTGCGCGGCGAGATCACCCACACGCAGCACGCCGTGCGCGCGGCCTGCTACTGCCGCGACTGCCAGGCCTATGCGCACGTGCTGGGGCAGGGCGCGCAGGTGCTGGATGCGAACGGCGGCACCGAGGTGGTCGTCACGCAGGCCGCGGACGTGCACCTCACGCAGGGACGGGACCAGCTGGCCTGCCTGTCGCTCTCGCCGCGCGGGCTGCTGCGCTGGTATGCGCGCTGCTGCGACACGCCGATCGCGAACACGCCGCGGGACTGGCGCCTGCCGTACGTGGGCATGGTGCACAGCTGCCTGCACCAGCCGCGTCCGCTGGAGCACGCCTTTCCGCGCGTGCAGATGCGCGTGAACACGAAGGGCGCGCACGGCACGCCGCCCGCGTCTTCGCGCGTGGCCGGCGCCCTGCGTTTCCTGGGCACCGCCTTGCGCCTGTTCGCGGCGCGCGTGCGCGGCACTTATCGCACCACCCCCTTCTTCGACGGCCAGGGGCAGCCGGTAGCGGCCGTGCACGTCGTGGACCGGCAGGCGCTGCAGGCCGCCCGCGCACGGGCGGCTGCGGTCCCGCACTGAGCCGCGCGCAACGCGACAGCGCGACGTTCGTCACGTCGTTGCGCCAGGCATGTAGGACGACGCCTATAGTCGCGCTGCACAGGCAGGACAGCAGTGGATACTCGGCAGCCTTCCCGAAAGTCGTCATGGCACCCCCTGCAGTCCCTTGCACCGTGCCCGGAACGGAGTTCCTTTCCGGCGGTGGTGAACTCTCGTCGCTCATCCTGCAGCACGACTGGTCTTCCACGCCCCTGGGCCCCGTCGCGCAGTGGCCGCAGAGCCTGAAGACCACCGTCAGCCTCATGCTCAACTCGCAGCACCCCATGTGGGTGGGCTGGGGGCCGCAGGCGACCTTCCTCTACAACGAGGCGTACATCTCCGTGCTGAGCCAGGCGAAGCACCCGTGGGCCCTCGGGCGTCCGGCCGCGGAGGTGTGGGCGGAGATCTGGGACGTGTGCGGCCCGCTCGCGGACCGCGTGTTCCAGCACGGGCAGGCGAGCTTCCAGGACGACGTGCGCCTGTTCATGAAGCGCCGGGATTACGTCGAGGAAGTCTTCTATTCCTTCTCGTACAGCCCGATCCGCGACGAGAGCGGCGGCGTCGGCGGCCTGTTCTGCCCGAGCGCCGAGACCACCGGCAAGGTGCTGGGCGCGCGCCGGCTGGCAACGCTTTCCGACCTGGCCGCCGAAGCGCTGGTCAAGAGCACCGTGCACGACGCTTGCCAGACGGCGATGCAGATCGTCGGGCGCAACGCCGACGACGTGCCGTTCGCGCTGCTGTTCCTGGTCGACGCGGATGGCGCGCTGCAGCTCGCGAGCAGCACGCACCTGGAGGGTTGCCCGCCCGAGGCCTTCCTCGCCACGACCTGGCAGGTGCAGGAGGTGTTCGCGCAGCGCGAGGCACGCACCGTCCCTGTCCCGGCCTTGCCGTGCCTGCCCGTCGGCCTCGCCAACCAGCCGGTGCTGCGCGCGCGCGTGCTGCCCGTGTCGCGCTCCAAGGACGACGAACCTTTCGGCGTGCTGGTTGCCGCCGCCAGCCCGGCGCGGCCGCTGGACCAGGAGTACGAGTCTTTCTCCGGCCTCGTCGCCAGCCAGCTCGCCAGCACCGTGCAGAACGCGCGCGCGGCCGAGGAGGCGCGGGCGCGCGCCGAGAAGCTGGCCGAACTCGATCGCGCCAAGACGCTCTTTTTCTCGAACGTGAGCCACGAGCTGCGCACGCCGCTCACGCTGATGCTCGGCCCGCTGGAGGAGATGGAGGCGAGCAGCGCCACCGTGCAGGACGGCACGCTGCGCCACGGCGTCACGCTTGCCTTGCGCAACGGGCGGCGGCTGCACAAGCTGGTGAACACGCTGCTGGACTTCTCGCGCATCGAGGCCGGCCGGCTGCGCGCGAGCTTCGTGCCGACGGACCTGGGCGCGGAAACCGCGGACCTGGCGAGCAACTTCCGCTCCGCCATCGAGAAGGCGGGCATGCGCCTGGTGGTGGACTGCGTGTCGACCGGGCAGCAGATGTATGTCGACCGCGAGATGTGGGAGAAGGTCGTCCTCAACCTGGTCTCCAACGCGTTCAAGTACACGCTGCAGGGCGAGATCGTCGTGCGCCTGCGGATGGACGGCACGCACGCCGTGCTGGAGGTGAGCGACACCGGCGCCGGCATTCCGGAGCACGAGCTGCCGCGCCTCTTCGAGCGCTTCCACCGCATCGAAGGCACGCGCGGCCGCACGCACGAAGGCACGGGCATCGGCCTCGCGCTGGTGCAGGAACTGGTGCGGCTGCACGGCGGAACGATCGCCGTGCGCAGCCGCGCGGGCGAGGGCAGCAACTTCGAAGTGCGCATCCCCGCCGGCCGGGCCCATTTGCCGCAGGAGCAGGTCTCCGAGGTGCCGAAGGCCGCGGTGCCACGCGTGGGCGGTGCGTACATCACCGAGGCGCTGGGCTGGCTGCCGGACGAGGGCCTGGAGAGCCCGGCACCCACTGGAACGACCGCCTCCGGCCGCATCCTGCTCGCCGACGACAACGGCGACATGCGCGAGTACATCGCCCGCCTGCTGCGCGCGGAGGGCTACGAGGTCGTGCTCGCCGCGGACGGCGAGCAGGCGCTGGAGCGGATCCGCGAGCGGGCCCCGGACCTGGTGATTACCGACGTGATGATGCCGCGGCTGGACGGCTTCGGCCTGCTGAAGGCGCTGCGCTCCGAAGCTTCGCATGCCTCGATCCCCGTCATCATGCTGTCCGCGCGCGCCGGCGAGGAGGCCCGCGTGGAAGGCCTGGAGTCCGGCGCCGACGACTACCTGGTCAAGCCGTTCTCGGCCCGCGAACTCCTGGGACGCGTCACCGGCACCCTGGCCGTGGCGCGTGCCCGCCGCGCCGCGCTGGACATCGAACGCCGCCTGCGCCGCGACACCGAGAACATCCTGGAGAGCATCGGCGAAGCCTTCATCTCGCTGGACCGCCAGTGGCGCTTCACCTACGTGAACGCGGAGGCCGAGCGCATCAACGGCGTGCCGCGCGAGCAGCTCCTCGGGCGCGACCATTGGGAGGTGTACCCGGAGGCGGTCGGGACCGAGGTGGAGCGGCGCCTGCGCTCGGTGATGGCGACCGGCGTGCCCGACCACTTCGAGAACCACTACGCGCCCTGGGACCGCTGGTTCGAGATCAGCTGCTACCCGGTGGAGGAGGGCGGCATCACCGTCTACTACCGCGACATCTCCGACCGCAAGCGGGCCGACGAGATCGCGCGCGAGGCGGAGCGGCGCAAGGACGAATTCATCGCGACGCTCGCGCACGAGCTGCGCAACCCGCTCGCGCCCATCCGCGCGGCGCTGCAGGTGCTGCACCGCACGCCCGACGCCGCCGCGGCCTCGCGCATGCGCGAGGTGATGGAGCGCCAGGTGAACCACATGGTGCGCCTCGTCGACGACCTGATGGACGTGGCGCGCATTTCGCGCGGCAAGCTGGAGCTGCGCTGCCAGCGCGTGCAGGTGCGCGAGGTGGTGGACGCGGCGCTGGAGACCAGCCGTCCCCTGTTCGAGCGTGCCCGCCACCAGCTGACGGTGACGACGCCCGACGCCCACCTCTGGATCGACGCCGACCCGACGCGGCTGGCGCAGGTGATCTCCAACCTCCTGAACAACGCGGCCAAGTACACGCCGGACGGCGGCGAGATCCGCCTGGAGGTGCAGCGTGCCAACGAGGGCCAGCTGCGCATCGCCGTCAGCGACAACGGCGCCGGCATCGCGCCGCAGCTGCTGCCGCACGTCTTCGACATGTTCGCGCAGGGGCACGACACGATCGAGCGCGCGCAGGGCGGCCTCGGCATCGGCCTCACGCTCGTGCACCAGCTCGTGCGGCTGCACGGGGGCGAGGTCACGGCGAGCAGCCCGGGCCTCGGCTTCGGCAGCACCTTCACGGTGACGCTGCCCCTGCCGGTGCAGGACGAGGCGGCGGCCGACGCGGGCGGTGCGCGCGGTGAACAGGGCGCGCGGGATGGCATCCGCGTGCTGGTCGCCGACGACAACGTGGATGCGGCGACGACGCTCGCGATGCTGCTGGAGCTGATGGGGCACCGTTGCACCGCGGTGCACGACGGCCCCTCGGCGCTGGCGAGCTTCTCGCAAGTGAAGCCGGACGTCGTGCTGCTCGATATCGGCATGCCGGGGATGGATGGCTACGAGGTGGCGCGCCGCCTGCGTGCCATGCCGGGTGGAGACAGCGCCACGGTGGTCGCGCTCACCGGCTGGGGCGCGGCGAACGACCGCGCGCGCTCCGCCGAAGCCGGCTTCGACCTGCACCTCACGAAACCGGTGGACCATGCCGCGCTGGCCGCGGCCTTGCAGGGCGCCCGCTCGGTCGCCTGAGCGCTAGCGCTTGCGCTGGTTGCGCACGCCGGTGAAGGGATCGAGCTCGTCGAGCTGGCTGGCGCCCGTGTCGCGCACCTGGATGCGGGAGGAGGGCGCGAGGTCCTGCATCTGGCTGTCCAGCGCCGTCATCGAGTCTTCCCACATGCTCCAGTCGGCTTGGGTGTTGCCTTCGGCGACGACCTCGGGCAAGGGGGCTGCAGCGACTGGCGCGTCGGCCGCGGGGTCGGGCCGCGCGGGGCGCAGGGCAGTCTTCGGCCTCGGCTTGCGTGCCGCCGCCGGTGCGACTTCCTGGCGCTTGAACCACTTGAACATCGGGGGTCTCCACGGCCGGACTGCGCCGGGCCGGCGCGCGCGCTGTGGCGGCTTGGGTCTTGGTTCCTGCTCCCCTGCCGGGCATTCTGGTCGGCGGGACGGGCGCGTCAAGAGGGGTATCCGGGTCCCTTGCCTCCATACTCTTGATGGGAGTATCCTGCATATACTCCTATTGCGAGTTATCTCCGCATACTCGTTATCGGAGTAAAATCCGTTTACCACCCGTTCGAGTACCAGCGCCATGGACTATCCCTTGCTGACCACGATGCAACTCGGGCACGTCCTGCAGTCGGCGCGCAAGCTGCGCGGGCTCACCCAGGCCGAAATGGGGGAGCGCCTGGCCCTGAGCCAGAAGCGGATCTCCGCGCTCGAGCGCAATCCCGGCAGCATCACCGTGGAGCAGTTGCTGGGTCTCTGCAGCGCGCTGGGGCTGGAACTGACGATAGCGCCGCGAACGACGCCCCCGATGGCTGCCAAGGGCGCGCGCGCGCCGCGCAGCAAGGTGGAGTGGTAGCCCATGGGGCGCCGGTCGCACGCGCGCGCACTCTCGGTATGGGCCAACGGGCTCCGGGTCGCGACCTGGCGCATTCCCGCGCGCGGCGAGGTGGAGCTGCAGTACGACCCCGTTTGGCGCGAATCCGATGCCGGGCGCCCGCTGTCCCTCTCGCTTCCGCTAGGCGTGCCCGGTTCACTGCTGCGTGGCGCGGCGGTGGAGAACTACTTCGACAACCTGCTCCCGGACAGCGCGGACATCCGCAAGCGCATCGCCGGGCGGTTCAGGACCGACTCGACGGACGCCTTTGACCTCCTCGCCGCGACGGGCCGGGACTGCGTCGGAGCGGTGCAGTTATTGGGGGAGGACGAGACGCCCGACGGATTCGACCGCATCGAGGGCATTCCGCTGTCCGACCGCGAGGTCGCTGCGCACCTGGGCGGCATCGTCGCCCCACCGGTGCCAGGGCCTGGCGGCGACGATGCATTCCGGATCTCCATCGCGGGGATGCAGGAGAAGAGCGCCCTCCTGTGGCATGGCGGCCGCTGGCACCTGCCCGTCGGCGCGACGCCCACGACGCATATCCTGAAGCTTCCGCTCGGGTTCGTGGGCCACATGAAGGCCGACCTCACGACGTCGGTCGAGAACGAGTGGCTTTGCATGCAGCTGCTCGAGGCGTTCGAACTTCCGGTCGCCAGCACCAGCATCCGCGACTTCGCCGGGCAGCGGGTCCTGTGCGTGGAGCGCTTCGACCGCAGGCTGCACTCGTCCGGCACGTGGATCATGCGGCTGCCGCAGGAAGACTTCTGCCAGGTGTACGCGCTGCCCCACACCCGCAAGTACGAGGCGGACGGCGGCCCGGGCCTGGTGGACATCGCGAGGATCCTCAAGGGTTCGGAGCGGGCCGACGAGGACCGGGCCACGCTGCTGAAGGCGCAGATCCTCTTCTGGATGCTCGCCGCCACCGACGGCCATGCCAAGAACTTCAGCATCCAGCTGCTGCCGAAGGGGCGCTACCAGCTCACGCCCTTGTATGACGTGATCTCGGTGCTGCCGGTGATCGGCGATGCCCCCAACCAACTGCGGTGGTACAGGCAAAAGCTGGCGATGCCGGTGCACGGAAGGAGCAGGCACTACCTGCTGAAGGACATCCGCAGGCGCCACTTCGACACGACGGCGCTCCTGTGCGGTTATGGGCCCGTGGCGGAGCCGTTGGTGCAAGAAATCCTGGAGAAAGTGCCGGGCGCCATCGAGCAGGTGCATGGCCGGCTGCCGCGGGGCTTTCCGCAACGGGTGGTGGACGCGATCTTCACTGGCCTGCAGGATGCGGGGAGGCGGCTGCACGACATGCGGCCCGCATAGACCCTGCGTGCCGGATTCAGCGGAATTCGTCCCGCTGAATCCAGGGCCGCCATCGTCCGACTTGTTGCCCACTACCGCCTCCGCGCCATTGTGAGCGGACCCTTCTGTCCGCTTCTCCGAAGCGCATCGAGACATCCAGAGATACCCCGACACCCCTGTCAATGTTGACAGGGGGTGTGATCTCGCCCTTCGGCAAGACGCCTACAACCCGCCCACTCGTCGGGTCCTTGTGCAGGGAAACCCGCGCATCCGCCAAAAGAGCGATGGCATTCCACGCGGCCGACAGGACACTCGCGGCGATTTGGGCTAAGTAAAAAAAGGAATTTGAATGCAAGGGGGAAGCGCCGTGGCTAAGGAGCTAGCCACGGAGAAACAGAGCGCTGAGGTCCACGCACGGCATCGGGATGACGTGCAATCCGCATTAGCCGCTCTATGCATCGTCGCTCGCCTGCATCAGGTGAGTGCAGACCCAGCAACGCTCGCTCATCAGCTGGGCCTTGCTCCCAGTGAAGCACTTGATACGGACGCTTTGGTTCGCGCCGCCCATCACCTTGGTCTGAGAGCAAAGCTGTCTAACTCCACGCCGGACCGGCTCCAGCTGACACCGCTGCCTGCGCTCGCGGTTATGCGGACCGAGCAAGGCGTGCTCCGTGTCGTGGTCCTGGCCCAATGCGATGGACAGCGCGTGCTGATTCAAGCTCCGGACGCGACGACGGCCCGACCGACGATCGAGCCACTCTCCGTCTTCATCGAGCAATGGACAGGCGAGCTGATCCTGATCACGAGTAGGACCAGCCTGATGGGCGAACTGGCCAAATTCGACTTCAGCTGGTTCGTGCCCGCGCTGGTGAAGTACCGCCGGCTCCTGGGGGAGGTCCTGCTGATCTCCTTCTTCCTCCAGTTGTTTGCATTGGTTAGCCCGCTCTTCTTCCAGGTCGTCATGGACAAGGTGCTGGTGCATCGCGGCCTGACGACGCTCGACGTGCTGGTGATCGGGCTGGTGGTCGTGGTGCTGTTCGAGAGCCTGCTCAATGGGCTGCGCACCTACATCTTCAGTCACACCACGAGCCGCATCGACGTGGAGCTCGGCGCGCGCTTGTTCCGCCACCTCGTGCAGCTGCCGCTTGCGTACTTCCAGGCGCGGCGGGTGGGCGACTCGGTAGCCCGCGTGCGCGAGCTGGAGAACATCCGCAGCTTCCTCACTGGCAATGCGCTCACCGTGCTGCTGGACGTCTTCTTTTCTTTCGTCTTCGTCGCGGTGATGCTGTTCTACAGCGTGCCGCTCACGCTGATCGTGCTCGCCAGCCTGCCGCTGTATGCGGGGCTCAGCATGGCCGTAGTGCCAGTGCTGCGCAAGCGCCTCGACGTGAAGTTCGCGCGCGGCGCGGAGAACCAGGCAATGCTGGTGGAGACCGTCACCGGCATCCAGACGGTGAAGGCTAGCGCGCTGGAACCGAGCTTCGGCCGGCGCTGGGACAACCAGCTGGCCGCCTACGTTTCGGCCGGCTTCCGCACGCAGAACCTGGCGAGCTGGGCGCACGAGGGTATCAGCCTGATCGGCAAGCTCGTGAACGCCGCCACCCTGTGGTACGGCGCGCACCTGGTGATGGACAACGCGCTCACCGTCGGCCAGTTCGTCGCCTTCAACATGTTCGCCCAGCGCGTCGCGCAACCCATCATGCGCATGGCGCAACTGTGGACGGACTTCCAGCAGACCGGTATCTCTATGGCGCGGCTTGGAGACATCCTCAACACCCGCACGGAGGTGCCGCCCACCAGCGCCGCGCAGCTGCCGCCGCTGAAGGGCCGCGTGACGCTGCACAACGTGACCTTCCGCTACCGGTCGGATTCGGCGCCCGTGCTTGATGCCGTCAGCCTCGACGTGCGCCCCGGCGAGGTGATCGGCATCGTGGGCCGCTCCGGTTCTGGCAAGAGCACGCTGACCAAGCTGGTCCAGCGGCTCTACGCGCCGGAGCAGGGCCGGCTGCTGGTGGACGGCATCGACGCCGGGCTGATCGACGCGGCACAGCTGCGGCGGCAGGTGGGCGTGGTGCTGCAGGAAAACCTGCTGTTCAACCGCAGCGTGCGCGAGAACATCGCCATCTCCGACCCCGCCGCGCCGATCGAGGCGGTGGTCCGGGTTGCGCAGCTCGCGGGCGCGCACGAATTCATCAGCGAACTGCCGGAGGGCTACGACACCATCGTCGGCGAACAGGGTTCGTCGCTGTCGGGCGGACAGCGCCAGCGTGTCGCCATCGCCCGCGCACTTTTCACCAACCCGCGCATCCTGATCCTCGACGAGGCGACGAGTGCGCTGGACTACGAAAGCGAAGCCATCATCCAGCGCAACATGGTCGCCATCTGCTGCGGCCGCACCGTCTTGATCATTGCGCACCGCCTCTCAGCAGTGCGCAACGCCAACCGCATCATCGTCATGGACAAAGGCCGCATCGTGGAGGCTGGAGCACACGACGCGCTGGTCCAGAAGCCGGACGGCCTCTACGCACACCTCTGGAGGATGCAGGACGGCCGCGGGGTGCCCAAGGGAGCCCTGCCATGAGCGCTCAGGCACTGCACCACCCCTTCGTCGAACTGATGGCACGGTACCGCGCCATCTTCCGGGGTGCATGGGAAGTCCGGCACGAACTCGCCGGGCCCAAGCGCATGGCCGACGAGGCCGCCTTCCTGCCGGCAGCGCTGAGCCTGCAGGAAACGCCTCTGCACCCGGCCCCGCGGCGCCTGGCGTTTGCGTTGATCGCGCTCTTCACGATCGCAGTCGCCTGGTCGATCTTCGGTCACGTGGACATCGTCGCCGTGGCGCCGGGGCGCATCGTGGTGAGCGAGCGGACCAAGCTGATCCAGCCGCTGGAGCGCAGCGTTGTGCGGCGCGTGCTGGTGAAGGACGGCCAGCGCGTGAAGGCCGGCCAGCCACTGGTGGAGCTCGACCCTACGTCAGCGAGCGCGGACAAGACAGCCGTCGAGGAGCAGCTCAAGGCGAACACCTCAGACGCGCTGCGTGCGCGTGCACTCCTGAAGGCGATGCAGGGCGGCGCGGTCGATCTGCGCGCGACGCCGCTGCTGGACGTTCCTTCCAGCTGGTCTCCGGCGGAACGCAGTACGGCGCAGATGCAGCTCGCCGCGGAGCGGAGCGAGATCGGTGCCAAGCTCGCCAGGCTGGCCGCGGAGATCCAGCGTCGGCAGGCCGAGGCGGCGACGATGCGCGAGGCGGTGGCGAAGCTCGAAACCACCTTGCCGCTCGCGCGGCAGCGCGAGGAGGACGTCAAGCGCTTGGCGGCGCAAGGCTTCATGTCCGGTCACGCCGGCCAGGACCGCACACGCGAACGCATCGAGCTGGAGCGCGACCTCGCGACGCAGCGCGCGAAGCTGCAGGAGACCTTGGCCGGCCTGCACGAGAGCGAGTACGCCCGCGCCGCCTACCTGGCCGAGACGCGCCGTACGTTACATGACCGCGAGGCACAGGCCGACCTGCGGCGCCAGGCAGCCACGCAGGAACACGCGAAGGCCGTGCATCGCGAGCAACTGGCCACCCTGACGGCACCGGTCGATGGGGTGATCCAGCAGGTGTCCGTGCACACATCCGGCGGTGTGGTTACCGAAGCGCAGATTCTGATGATCGTGGTGCCGGAGGGGGCGCAGATCACTGCTGAAGTGACGCTGGAAAACAAGGACATTGGCTTCGTCGCGCCGGGGCAGGCCGCGGCGATCAAGCTAGAAACGTTCAACTTCACGCGTTACGGAACCATCGACGGCAGGGTGACGATCGTCACGGCGGACGCGGTCAATGACGAAAAGCGCGGTGCGATCTTTCCGGTGACTCTGGCGCTGGCGCATGACGAGATTGATGTCGACGGGAAGATGATCCGGCTGGCGCCGGGGATGAACCTGACGGCGGAGATCAAGACAGGGAAGCGACGGGTGATCGAGTATCTGCTGTCGCCGATACAGAGAGCGACGAGTGAGAGTTTAAGAGAGCGATGAGCTCGACATGTGTTTAAGAACTGGAGTCACGCATGGCCTTCGTCAACGAGTACGTCCCGCCGCTCGAAGCGGAAGCCTCCGAATTTCTGCGCGCGGCGCGCGCGAAGCTGGGGACTGGGCACACCACCCACGACATGTGGACTGTGGACCGCGAGAACGACATGGTTCTTTGTTTGAATGGCGTGGGCACGTCTTTGGAATCTCAGAATCACGAGTACTGGTCTTTCATCGACCGAAAGGGGGAGTACTTCGCAATCGTTGAGGTGCTCGCGCGATCGGAGATTGCTCCAGGTGCACTGGCGATCACGCGATCTATCGCCTTCCAGCGACACCCACGGTGGGCTGTTCCAGACAGGGAGACTCGGGCGTGCATCAAGGCGGCGCTGCAGGAATACAAGGATCTCGGGGCGGCGTCTATCTACAAGAAAGTGCAACTGAAGCTGATTGATGCCTTCACCGGTGAGGAGATCTGAGATGGCTGCGATGCTTACCTTGCAGCAAGCCTTCGACGAGCTCGAGGCACTGACCGCAGGCGCTTTCAAAGAGTCCGATTTGATGGATCTGATAGCGCGAGTTTCATTGGATGATGCACCTGGGAAGGTTCAGGGTAGCGTCACACTGCTCTACGGCGGGAAGATCAATGGCATCTCCGCCGACGACTACGTGGCGACCATGATCCGACAAGGCGAAGACATCCGTGTGGTTAACAAGACGGTGGTCGGTACATTTATGGCGGACCCTCGATTCACCACCGCATTCGACTCAGTTGAACGGACAGTGGTACCACGTGGCGGTTTCGCGTGTCGGAGGAGCCGTCTATGCCTTCGTCAACGGTGTCGCATACGCCGTGACGACCTCGCTGGGCACTACCCCTCTCTACGCGAACCTCAATTCACCGCGCGTGATCGGTGGGCAGTCCGCGTCGCCGTATCGGATCTTGAACGGATACGTCGACGACCTTCGGGTGACGATGGGGAAGGCGCGCTATGACTCTTCGTTCACCCCCCCCAATACTGCATGGGCCGATAGCGCGGCGACCAAGGGGCACACCAAGGGCGATATCCAGTCCGTCACTGATGCCGCCGGTCATGTGGTGCAGTACGTCCTGTACGACCCGGCGCGTCGGCCTCGCCAGATGGTCGATGCCAAGGGCATTACCACGGACATCACGTACGCGCCGCGTGGCTGGGTCGCCACGGTGACGGTGGCCCCTCCGGGTGGAGCATCCCGCACGACGACGTATACGTACGACGACGTCGGCCAGCTGACCGGGGTGAGTCTGCCGGACGGGACAAGCCTGGCCTACAGCTATGACGCCGCCCACCGCATGACGGGAGTCTCGGACGCCCGCGGCAATTCCATCACCTACACGCTGGACGCCGCCGGAAACCGCACGGGCGAAGATGTGAAGGACGCCGCCGGCATGCTGCGCCGCTCCGTGGCACGCTCCTTCGACGCCTTGAACCGGGTGCAGCAGGTCACCGGCGCTGCCGAGTGAGGGGAAGAAAAATGAATCTGCATCAGTGCACCCCCGGTGCTTCGCGTTGGGGCTGGGCGGCGAGGGCGGTGGTGTTCGTTGCCTTCGCCCTGACGTCTGCCGTCTCGCAAGCACAGACCGCCAGCGTCACAGTTCTCACCAGTACCCCCAGCGCGTCCACCGCAGGCCAGAGCGTCACCCTCACCGCCACGGTCACGGGCAGCAACCCCACCGGAGTGGTGACCTTCACGGATGGCGCTGCCACGCTAGGCGCCAAGCCCTTGGCGTCCGGCTCGGTCACCCTGTCGGTCAAGCTCCCCGGCGGCTCGCACGCGCTCACGGCGGTCTATGCCGGCGACGCCGCCAACACGGCCAGCACGTCCTCCACGCTCACCCATGTGGTGAGCGCAGCGGCGAGCACCACTACGCTGAGCGTCACACCGTCTGGCGCCGCCATCGGCCAGAACGTCACGCTCATGGCCAAGGTGGCCGGCTACAACCCCTCCGGTGCCGTGACGTTCACCGCCGGTGGCACACCGATCGGAACGGCTCCCGTGACCGGAGGTGCGGCCACCCTCAGCACCGCTGGCCTGGGCCCGGGCAGCCACGTCCTGTCCGCCTCCTATGCCGGGGACGCGAGCAACGCCACCAGCACATCCGCCACGGTGAGCGTGACGGTGAGCGCGCGCCCTTCCATGACCTGGCAGTACGGCTACGACGCCGTGGGCCGGCCCAACACGGTGGTGGATCCGAACGGTCTGGCGACCTACTTCTACTACGACGCCCTGGGCCGGCGTATCCAGACGCAGCAGCCGCCCAACACCGGCTCCAGCACGCCCACGGTGACGCAGTTCGGCTACGACGCGATCGACTCGCTCACGAGCTTCACCGACCCGCGCAGCCTCACCACCAGCTACACGCCCAACGGCCTGGGCACGGTGGGCTCCCAGAGCAGCCCCGACAGCGGCGCCAGCCAGTTCACCCACGACGCCAAAGGCAACGTGCTCACCAGCACCGACGCCCGCGGCAAGACCACCACCTTCTCCTATGACGCGCTGGACCGGGTGCGCAGCATCACCTACGCGAGCGGCACGCCCACCACCTTCGAGTACGACGGGGGCACGAACCCGTATCCGGGCGCCACGGGCGAACTCACGAAGATGACCGACGAGTCGGGCCAGACCACCTACAGCTACGACAGCATGGGGCGGCTGACCGGCAAGACGGTGGTGATCGCCGGCAAGACCTTCACCGTGGGCTACACGTGGGGCGACAGCGGCAGCGCGCTGGACAAGATCACAGCCATCACTTACCCGAGCGGTACGCGGGTGAACTACGGCTATGAGCCGCCAGACTTTCAGGGGGCGGATTTCGACGGGGACGGCATATCCGATCTGCTCTGGTACAACGAGACGACGGGAAGCAGCGCGATTTGGCGCGGAGCAAACGAATCTCAAGCGTCGCCTGTTGATTCGGTGGCCGATCTAAACTGGAAGATCGCGGCTGTCGCGGACTTCAACGGCGATGGGAGCTTCGACGTCCTGTGGCGCAATACCGCCACCGGCGACAACGTTATCTGGCGCAGCGGCAAGTCGGCGCTGGCTCAAGCCGTCGTCTCCGTACTTGACGCCTCATGGAAGGTCGCCGGCGTGGGTGATTTCGATGGGGACCGTAAAGCCGACATCCTCTGGCGCAACGAAGCGAGCGGGCAGAACGTCATCTGGGCATCGGCCGACGTCAACCAGACGCGGGCCGTAGAGAGCGCAGATGTGAACTGGCGCGTCGCCACCCTTGGGGACTTCGACGGAGACGGCAAGTCAGATATCCTCTGGCGCAATCAAGTCAGCGGCGCCAATGCAATCTGGCGCAGCGGCAAGGTGGAGCAGGCACAAGCCGTGGCTGCCGTTGCCGACATGATGTGGAAGGTTGCGGGAGCTGGCGACTTCGATGCCGATGGCATCTCCGACATCCTGTGGCACAACGACAGTACAGGGGCGAACATCATATGGCGCCACGGCGATGCGGCGCAGTCATACGCACTCAGCCCCACTGCCGCAAACCTGAAGGCGGCGGCAATTGGCGACTTCAATGGCGACGGCCGCTCGGATATCTTGTGGCGAGACGTGACGGCGGGCGCCAACGTGATCTGGAACGGTGGCGACAGCAGCGCGAGCCGGGCCGTCACCGCCGTTCCTGATCTCAATTGGCAACTGCCCGCGCAGACTAGCACCGGCGGCAGCGGGAAGGCCGGTAGCCTTGCCATGAGTGCTTCCTATGCAAAAGGGAGCATCACTTCGATAACGGTGAACTCGGTCAACCCCAATGGGCAGGGCGCGAGTAATGCCAAACGGTTGCTTCTGTCGGGTATTGGCTACAACGTCGAGGGGAATGTCGCTGGCTGGCTGTGGTCGGACGGCAAACCCCGCACCATCGGCTACGACGATAACGGCTTGGTTTCCAGCTACACCCTGGGAGACCCGCTTGGCACAGGCAGCACCGCAGGCCTTTTGCGTAGCGTCCACCGCGACGCGGCCGGCCGCATTACGGGCTATACCCACACTAACAACGGCGCAGCCCAGGCAAGCTTCGACCAGGGCTTCGGCTACGACAACCTGGACCGGCTGACCACGGCAACACGCGCAGCCACTACCACCCAATACAGCTACGACGCCACCGGCAACCGCACGGCCAAGACCATTGGCGGCACCACCTACACCAACACGGTGAGTGCCACGAGCAACCGGCTCACGCAGGTGCAGGACGCCACGGGCACCGCCAGCATCGGCCATGACGCCGCTGGCAACATCGTAGGCGACGGCAGCTCCACCTTCGCCTATAGCGACCGCGGGCGCATGGCCAGCGCGACAACTGGTAGTGGCACGGTGGCCTACCTGTACAACGGAGACGGCCTGCGGGTGAAGAAGAGCGGGCCGACCAGCTTGGTCACCAGCGGAGCGAGCCACTTCGTGTATGACGAACAAGGCCAGCTGCTGGGCGAGTACGACGCCAACGGCACGCCGCTGTACGAGACGATCTATCTCGGAACTACACCGGTAGGCGTCCTGAAACAGACGGGAACAGCAGCGAACTCGGACTTGGCGGTGACCCCGTACAACGTGCACGCCGACCACCTCGACACGCCGCGGGTGATCACGAAGCAGGACCACACCATCGTGTGGCGCTGGGACGCGGCTGAAGCCTTTGGCGCCACCGCACCCGACCAGAACCCCAGCGGGCTCGGTGCCTTCGCCTACAACCAGCGCTTTCCGGGGCAGGTCTTCGACAGCGAAACGGGGCTATTCCAGAACTGGAATCGTGATTACGATGCGCGGATCGGCAGGTATCGCCAGAGTGACCCGATTGGCCTGGCCGGCGGAATCAACACCTTCAGCTATGTAGAAGCGTCGCCTCTCAGTGCCATCGATCCTCACGGATTACAGTCGCCCTTCAAGCAAAATCCAGCAGCGAATCCGCTACTCGGCTTTGGCGGCGGCGGCGGAGGGCCGGCGCCTGCGTCGGGGGCCGGTGCTGGCGGCACCTCCGGCCGTGCCGTGCCACTTCCTCGGTGGAACCCAGGGCCCGGTGAGTTCAAGCCTGTGTACAAACCTCATCCAGACCGTGTGAAGGGACCCCGGTACAACCCGGACAAGACGCCTGAACCCAAGGATTGTCCCCAAGTGTTTGCGAGAGCGGTGCCGGAGGATCCTGTAGATCCAAGGCAATGGTGGGGAAAATCAGAAAATGGGCTTTACTACAAGTTTCATAACTCGAATGACGGTACGGCCCACTTCTCGGGAAGCTATGCTCCAACTGATCCGAAGGTTCCAGGATACGTGCGCGACAGACTGGGCAAACTATGAGATTCGGAGATGAATTAATTTTTGGGCTGCGTTGTGCCGTCCCGGCGGAAGACAACGACTATCTCGGGGTTGCTGTGGTAGTCGGTGGCCAAGAGTTCGGCAATGTGGGAAGAATGTGCCCTGCAGGAGTTGTAATGCACTCGGCGAAGGTATTCCTGAAATACACCGGGCAACGAGAGTTCGACAGGCCCGATTGTCGGCATACATTCCATGACCTTGTGGCAACGAGCTATGGAGATGGATGGCGGATTGGCGTGGCCAATCAGTACCGCGCGCGCTTCGGTCTGCACGAAGTATTCGATGTCTCAGTTGCAGAATCAGGGTGGCTAATCTTCTTAGTAGATTCCCCGACCGGGTCATCTTTGCTTGTCGGGACGAGAGATGTGGGGCTCTTGCGGATACAAGAAGTGAGGACTCGATACGTCGAGGAGGTGCTCGTCGATCTGATGAATTGGGCGCAACGTCACTGAGGCCGAGCAAGAGGCGCAGCCCGAACGTCAAGAAGCTCGGACGGGCAACTCAGAGGCGCTCTCGATTCTTCTTTGCCGCAAATCGGTGAGCCTTACTAGCCGGGCGCGACAGTGACCCAGTTGGGCACAACGCGGTCGACTCGCTCATGAGCGTGACCGACCCGCGCAGCCTCACCGCCAGATGCGCGCCACGCGCGGTTGCGAATCGCCTCTCAAGCCGCCGGCAACACGATCTCCACCCGCGCCCCACCCAGCTCCCCACGCCCCAGCCGCAGCTCGCCGTGGTGGCTCGCCACCAGGTCGTTCACCACGGCCAGCCCCACGCCGTGCCCCGGTACGCGTTCATCGCCGCGCACGTGGATCTGCAGCACGGACTGCGTGTCGCTGAAGCCCGGGCCGTCGTCCTCCACGCGGATCCACAGCTTGCCGTCGTCGCGCCAGGCCCGTGCCACGACGCGGGACTTCGCCCACTTGGCCGCGTTGTCCATCACGTTGCCGATCACCTCGAAGAGGTCGCCTTCGTCGATGCGCCAGGTGAGGTCCGGCGCGCAGTCGGTCGTGAGCGAGAGGTTCTTCTCCGCGTACACCTTCGCCAGCGCATCGCGCACGCGATCGAGCACCGGCGCCAGCAGCACCGGCGGCGCGAAGCGCGTCGCGCCGCCCGCGCCTGCGCGACCGAGCTGGTGCTGCACGATGTCGTCCATGCGCGCCACCTGCTCGCGCACGGTGTCCGGCAGCTGCTGCGGCTCGTTCAGCGCATTGCGCAGGACCGCCAGCGGCGTCTTGAGGCTATGCGCGAGGAAGCTCAGGGCCTCCTTGTAGCGGCCCTGCCGCACGCGCTCCTGCTGGATCAGCGTGTTCAGGTTGTCGGTGAGCGGCGAGATCTCGGTGGGGTAGCGGCCCTCGATCTTCTGCTGCTCGCCGCCTTCCACGCGGCGGATCTCCGCGGCCACGTGCGCCAGCGGCCGCAGCCCCCATCGCAGCAGCAGGATCTGCGCGAGCAGCAGCAGCAGCCCGGCGCCGCCCAGCCAGAACCACAGCGTGCGCGCGAAGGTGGCGATCTCGCGGTCGAACTCGCTGCGGTCTTCCACCACCGACAGCACCAGCGGCTTCTGCTGGCTGCCGGCGGCCCAGTTCACGCCGTAGCTCACGCCCAGGTAGCCGTGCGCGCCGCCGGGCAGCTCCTCGCTGCGCCACTGGCCGGTCTCCACGCCTTCGCGGCGGAAAGGCGGGTCGGTGCCGAGCGTGGAGGGCGATCGCCACTGTTCGTTGCGCTGCACGTTCCAGATGCTGGCGTACAGGCCCGACTGCGGCAGCGACAGGCGCGGCTCCGCGAAGCCGACGGGCATGACCAGCGCGCCGGACTCGTCGAGCTCCGCGCGCGCGAGCAGCAGGTAGATGGTGCCTTGCAGGCGGCTGAAGTGGACCGCCCGCACGCTGTCCGCGTGCGCGCGCTGCACCGCGAAGCCGGCGCCGGCCATGAAGGCCACCAGCACCAGCGCGGCGCCGAGGAGGAGGCGGGCCCGGATCGAGTAGCCGGGCGTCATCCCAGCGTGAAGCGGTAACCCCGCCCGCGCACCGTCTCGATGGGCGCGAGCTTGCCTTCGGGATCGAGCTTGCGGCGCAGGCGCCCGATCAGCACCTCCAGCACGTTGCTGTCGCGGTCTTCGCCATGGGGATACAGGTAGTCCGAGAGCTCGGACTTGGTCACCACGCGCGCGCGCTGGCGCACCAGGTATTCCAGCATCCGGTATTCGTAGGCCGTGAGTTCCAGCGGCTCGCCATCCAGCTTGACGGCCTGCGCCGAGAAGTCGATGGCCACGGGCCCCAGCGCGAGCACGTCGCTCGCCGCCTGGGCGGAGCGGCGCAGCAGCGCCTTGACGCGCGCGGCGAGCTCCGGGTATTCGAAGGGCTTGGTCAGGTAGTCGTCGGCGCCGGCCTCGAGGCCGCTCACCTTGTCCTGCCAGCTGCTGCGCGCGGTGAGGATCAGAAGCGGCATGGTGCTGCCGCCAGCGCGCAGGCGCTGCACGATGGTGAGGCCATTCAGCTTGGGCAGGCCGAGGTCGACGATCGCCAGGTCGAAGGGATATTCCTGCGCGAGGAAGAGGCCTTCCTCGCCGTCCTTGGCCTGGTCGACGCGGTAGCCCTCGGCCTCCAGCTGGCGCGCCAGGGGCAGGCGCAGGGCCGCGTCGTCCTCGACGATCAGCAGGCGCATGTCAGCGGGTCTGCCCCGTGGCCATGTCCACCAGCACCACGCGCACTTCGCCGCGCCCGGTGACCACCTTCACCCGCCACATGGGGCGGCCGCCCGCGTCCACGCGCTCCACCGACAGCACGCGCCCGCCCGTCTCGCGCTGCGCCACGACCGCGGCATCGTCGCGGCTGACCTGCGCCCAGGCGGGGAGCCCGGCGGCGGCCAGCATCACGGCGCAGAGGAGGAGGCGGACAGGTTTCACGGCTTCGGTGGATCAGGAAAGTCAGCGGCGATGGTACTCCCGCTCTTCCAGCGGGGTGACAGACACGCGCACCGGCAGGCTCTGGCCCGGCTGCTCGCGCGTGAAGGTGACGTACTGGTTGCCGCGGTACTCGTAGGTCACGCGGTAGCCGGTGGCGCGCTGCTGCGTGTCGTACACCGTGCGGCAGCTGCGCACCTCGCGCGGGGGCGCCTGCACGACCTGCTGCGGTGCCTGGTTGTTCTGCAGGCGGTCGCCGGTGATGGCGCCGATGACGGCACCGGCCGCGGTGGCGGCCTCCTTGCCGTGGCCCTTGCCCACCTGGTTGCCCAGGATGCCGCCGGCCACGCCGCCGATGATGGCGCCGCCGTAGCCGCGCTCGCCGCCCACCACCTGCGGGGCGTCCTGCACGTACTGGCTGGAGCACTCCTGGCGCGGGACCTGCACGGTCTCGTACTGGGGCTGCACGTCCTGCACGCGGGCGCGGTCGACGAAGCTGGGCGCCTGCTGCGCGGGGACGGCCACGGGGGCCGGCACCGGCGCGTAGCCGGGTTGGGCCTGGGCGGCCAGGGCGCCGGTGGCGGCGAGGGCGAGAAGGGCGATGCGTTTCATGGCGGAAAGACTCCGTGGCCGTTGTACTTCGTAGCTTAGGCGCGCCCTTGTGAACGCTTGCTGAACGGATGTGAAGCTCCGTTCAGCGTTGCGTCGTTTCAACGGCGGCTGTCGTCGCGCCAGTCGCGGTCCCGGTCCCAGCCGCGGTCGTGGTTGCGGTCGCCCCAGCCGTTGCCCGGGCGCCAGTCCACCACGTCGAAGGTCCACGACTTGCGCGTCGCATTGCCGGCGCGGTCGCGCACCGTCAGTTCCGCCGTGTGGCGGCCCGGGCGCAGGTCGTCGCGGTACTGGATGCCGTCGTCGTCGATGCGGGCATCCCGCGTCACGTCGCGGCCGTCCACGCGCAGGCGCACGGAGTTGCGGTCCACGCCGGCGCGGTCGTCGCGGAAGTCGGCGGCGATGCGCGTCTGGCCGCGTTCGGAAACGCGCTGGCCCTGCGCGGGGAGCAGGTTGGCGATGTCCGGCGCGCGGGTGTCGCGGGTTTCGCGCACTGGCGGCGGCGGCACGCGGTTGTCACGTTGCGGCGGCACGGGGACGGCGACCGTGCCCGGGGCGAGGTAGGCGGCGGTCCCCAGGCGGGCCAGGGCCTGGTCGTCCTGCGCGCGGATGCGGGCCACGGCCTGCAGCACGTTGCGCGGGTCCTCGTTCGGCGCGATCACGTAGTCGACCTCGTACACGCCAGGCTGCACTTCCTTCAGGTCGATCTCCTGCGGGTAGGTGGGCACGCGGATGCTGACGTAGCTGCCCGGCATGCCCGTCACGCGGTACACCAGCTTCACGCCGCGCGTGGGCGGGCCGATCAGCTCGAAGCGCTGGATCAGCTCCTGCGCGCTGTGGTGGTGCGGGGTGAAGGTGGCGTGCGCGTGCGCGGGCGACGCCACGAAAGCTGCGCCCAGCGAGGCGAGCAGGACGGCGGCAGCGGCGGCCTGGGAACGGAGTTGGTTTTTCATGGGAAACCTCGCTTTCGTGTTGGACTGGTGCCAGCTTAGGAGGGCAGCCGTGAACGCTTGCTGAACGCCTTGCGGCTGAGGTTGTGGGACTGCAGGCCGACTTTGTGCCAGCCGCACCCGACAGGCTGCGGCGCGGCGCCCGGCGGAGCCTGCGCCCCGCCGGAAGGTGCCCGCTTAGCGGTTGCGGCCGTAGCCGTAGCCGTAGCGGCCGAAGTCGCGGTCCACCACGTTGAAGGCCCAGCTGCGGCGCGCAAGGTTGCCGGCGCGGTCGCGCACCAGCACCTCGGCGAAGTGGCGGCCCGGGCGCAGGTTGTCTGCGTAGCGGATGTCGTTGCCGTCGACGCGGGCATGGCGCGTCACGTCGCGGCCGTCCACGCGCAGGGTGACCGTGCGCGGGTCGACGCCGCTGCGGTCGTCGCTGAAGCGCGCCGCGATGCGGGTGAGACCGCGCTCGCTGACGCGGTCGCCCTGGTCCGGCGTCACGTCGAAGATGTCCGGCGCGCGGCGGTCGAAGCGCTGCGAGTGGTAGCGGTCACCGTCCCGGTCGCGGTGCTGCGCGGCGGCGGGCTGCGCGGCGACGAGGGCGCCCACCGGGACCAGCAGCATGGCGGCGGCGGCGAGCCTGGTGCGAAGAGTGGATTGCATGTTCACCTCACGAGGGGTTGGTTGACGATGGAGGTGAGTTTGCGACCGGGGGCATGAACGCTGTCTGAATGGAATGCACATCGTTCTTCGGGCGGCAGAGCCAGCACTCGGTCCGCAGTTCGGAGGACGTCCGAAGCGACGAAGTCGATGTGACTTCCGCACTAAACAGCGGCGCATGCGGCGCGCAAAGTGGCGCGACCGAGCACGGAGCACCCCCTTGCATCCCGACCTTGCCCTGAAGCTCACCGCCGACCTCTTCTGGACCGGCTTCCTCGTGTGCCTGCCCGTGCTGGCGGTCACGATGGCCGTGGGGCTGGTCGTGTCGGTGCTGCAGGTGCTGACGCAGGTGCAGGAAATGTCCCTGTCCTTCGTGCCGAAGCTCCTGGCCGCCGGCGTCGCGATGGTCGCCTTCGGTCCGTGGATGCTGCGCACGGTGTGCACCTTCGCCACCGGTTTGTGGTCCCGCATTCCGTCGATGTTGTGAGGACACGCATGCAGTCCCTCCTGTCGGCGCTCGGTGTGCAGTGGGTCACCACGGTGCTGCTGCTCGCCACGCGCATCGCGGCGCTGCTGCTGCTGACGCCCTTGCTGTACGCCGTCTCCATTCCCGCGACCGCGCGGCTGCTGCTGGTGATGGCACTCGCCTGCGTGCTGGCGCTTCCTTTCGCCGAAACGCAGGACGTGGGGATCCATGCAGCCGGCGCCCTGTTCACCGCGATGCTGCGCGAGGCGGCGATCGGGGCGACCCTGGGGCTCGGCGTGCTGCTCGCCTTCGCGGGGTTCTCCCTCGCGGGGCGCCTCGTCGACGTGCAGGTCGGGTTCGGGATCGCACAGGTCGTGGACCCGCTCACGCAGTCGCGCCTGCCCATCGTGTCCGCCGTCTTCGGCCTGCTCGCGGCGGTGTTCTTCTTCCTGGTGGACGGTCACCATGCCTTGCTGCGGGGCATCGCGTACAGCGTCGAACGCTTCCCGCCCGGGAGCGGCGTCCCTGCTTCCACGGCCGCGGAGCCGCTGCTGCGCGCCGGCGCGGCGCTGTTCACGCTCGGCTTCGCGCTCGCCTCGCCGGTGGTGCTCGGACTGCTGCTGGTCGACTTCGTCCTCGGCGTGATCGCACGCAACCTGCCGCAGATGAACATGTTCGTGCTGGGGCTGCCCGCGAAGATCCTCGTCGGGATCTTCGCGCTCTCCGCGTGGGCCGCGGAATTCGCGACGCCGGCGCGCCGCCTGTACGAAGGCATCCACCACACGTGGTCGGCGTGGTTCGCGGCGGGAGGCGTGCGATGACGGCCGACCAGGACATCGACCGCAGCGAGGAGCCCACGACCTTCAAGCTGCAGAAGGCGCGCGACCGCGGGCAGACGCCGCGCAGCGTCGACGCGACGGCTTGCGCCGTGTTCCTCGCCGCCGTCGCCTTCCTCGCCTGGCAGGGCGCCGCTGCGCTGCAAGCGCTCCTGCGGCTGTTCCGGTCCGCGCTCGTGCAGGTGGCTGGACGGTCGGCGGACGGCGCGGGCCCGGTGTTCGCGCAGCTCGTGGAGGGCGCGGCGGGCATCCTCCTGCCCTTCCTGCTGGTGCTGGTCGCGGCCGGTGCCGCAGCGGCCGTGGCGCAGACCGGCATGGTCTTCTCGTTGCAGCCGCTCCAGTTCGATTTCGAGCGCCTGAATCCTGCCGCAGGATGGAAGCGGGTGTTCTCGCGGCGCACGCTGTTCGAGGGCGCACGCGCCTGCGTGAAGCTGGCCGTCCTGTGCTGCGCGGGCGTGGCAGCGTTGCTCGCGCTGCTGCCGCAGTTCCACGTCCTGGCAACCCTGCCGGCGCCCGCCTTCCTGCAGGCGGCCTGGTCCGACCTCGTCGCCCTCGCGTGGCGCATGGCGGCGGCGCTGGCGCTGATCGCGGCGGTCGACATGCTTTTCACCCGGCGCGATTTCCACCGCCGCATGCGCATGAGCCGCCGCGAGTGGAAGGACGAGTACCGGCATCGCGAAGGCGATCCGCGCATCCGGGCTCGCCTGCGGGAGCTGAGGCGCGAGCTGCTGCAGCGCAGCCTGTCGTTGCGCAATACGCGGAACGCGGACTTCGTCCTGACGAACCCGACGCACTACGCCGTCGCGCTCGAATACCGGCACGGGGAAATGGATGCGCCGCGCGTGATCGCCAAGGGGGCGGGGCAGCTCGCGGCGGCGATGCGCGAGATCGCGGCGCGCCACCGCATCGTGGTCGTGCAGAACCCGCCGCTCGCCCGTCGCCTGTTCCGCGAGGTGCCGCTGGAGTCCTCCCTTCCCGCGGATTTCCACGCCGAGGTGGCGCGCATCGTCGTCTGGGTGCTCGCCATGCGCCGCCAGCGCATGCCGCAGGGAGCCGTGGCGTGAACGCGCTGAAGGACGTCCTCGGCCGCCACACCGACGTGGCGCTCGTGCTTGCCGTGTTCGGCGTGCTGATGGTGCTGTTCGTCCCCATCCCCCGGCCGCTGCTGGACTTCCTCCTCCTCGCGAACTTCAGCTTCGCCTTCCTGTTGCTGCTGCTCACGTTCTTCTCGGCGCGCCCGACGGATTTCTCCACCTTTCCGTCGCTGCTGCTGGTCGCGACGCTGTTCCGCCTCTCGCTGAACGTCGCGGCCACGCGCCTGATCCTCGCGGACGGCGACGCGGGCCGCGTGATCGCGGCGATCGGCTCCCACGTCGTGGCGGGCAACATCGTCGTGGGCCTCGTCGTGTTCGTCGTCCTCATCGTCGTGCAATACGTCGTCGTGACGAACGGCGCGCAACGCGTGTCCGAAGTCGCCGCGCGCTTCACGCTCGACAGCATGCCCGGCCAGCAAATGAGCATCGATGCCGACCTGAACATGGGCTTCATCGACCAGGCGGAGGCGCAGCGCCGGCGCAAGGCGCTCGAGCGCGAGGCAGCCTTCTACGGGGCGATGGACGGGGCTTCCAAGTTCGTGAAGGGCGATGCGATCGCGGGGATCCTGATCCTCCTGATCAACATAGCGGGCGGGCTGGTGATAGGCCTCGTGCAGCACAAGATACCGTGGGCGCAGGCGCTGCAGACGTACACGCTGCTGACGATAGGCGACGGCATCGTGACGCAGGTGCCCGCCCTGGTCATCGCCGTCGGCACCGGCATCATCGTCACGCGCTCCGCGTCGGACGGCAACCTGAGCCGGCAGGCCCTGCGGCAGGTCACGGCCTTCCCGAAGACGCTCGTGCTGGTGACACTCGCGCTCGCCGGCCTGTTGTGCCTGCCGGGCATCCCCGCGGCACCTGCTGCCACGCTGATGGTCGCGGCGGCGCTGACGGCCTGGCTGGCGCACCGCGTGCACGCCCGCCAGGCGGTGGAAGCCGCACCCGCGCCTGCCACTGCAAGCGACGACGGGGAAATCCTGCCTTCCGTGGAGCCCGTCGAAGTGTTCGTCGGCAGCGGCTGGGTGGCGGGCAAGCAGGATGCCGGCACGCTGTTCCAGGACCGCATCGCGGCGCTGCGCCGACAGCACGCGCAGGAGTACGGGTTCGTACTGCCATCGGTGCGCTTCCGCGGCGCCGCCCGGCTCGCGCCGGACGCCTACGAGATCCACGTCGACGGCACGCTGGCCGCGCGCGGGGAGGTCCGCCAGGGGCAGCTGCTCGCCATCCATCCCTCCGGCGACCTGCGCAGCGTCCCGGGCGAGCCCACGCGCGAACCGAGCTACGGGCTGCCGGCGCTGTGGATCGATGCGGCGCTGCGCGAGCAGGCGGCAGCGGCGCGCTACACGCTGGTGGACGCTCCCACCGTGTTCATGACGCACCTCACCGAGGTGCTGCGCCGGGAGTCCGCCGCCCTGCTCACGCGGGCCGAGACCGACAAGCTGCTGGCCCGCGTGCGCCAGGCGCAGCCGACCCTCGTCGAGGAGCTGGTCCCGACCGTGCTCTCCGTGGGCGACATCCAGAAGGTGCTGCAGAACCTCCTGCGCGAGAAGGTGTCCATCCGGCACCTGCACGCGATCCTGGAAACGCTGGCCGACGCCGGGCGCGTGAGCAAGGACGCCGGGCAGCTGACGGAGGCCGTGCGGCAGCGCCTGGGCCATGCCATCTGCCAGAGCCTGGCAGGGAGTTCCGCCTCTCTCCACGTCCTCACCATCGACCCCGCCGTCGAGAGTCGCTTCCTGCAAGGCCTGCAGCCCTCCGCAGCGGCGGGGCCCGGGCTCGAACCCAAGCTGGTGGAGAAATTCCTGCTGCACCTGATGCAGCAGGCCGACCGCATGATGAAGAGCAACCTGCTTCCCGTGTTGCTGTGCGCGCCGGAGCTGCGTCGCTACCTGCGGACCCTCTCCGAGCGCGGCTTGCCCCACCTGCGCGTGCTGTCGCTGGCGGAGATCCCGCAGGTGATCGAACTCAAGTCCTACGGGACCGTTACCGCCTGAGGCCCGCCCATGGATCCCATCCTGTCCGCCGTCCTCGGGAGCATGCAGGCCGACGTCACGCGCATGGATCGCGTGGCGATGAACATCGCCAACGTCCAGACCCCGGGCTTCAAGCGCGAAGTGGTGGCCACGCTGCCTTTCGGTGCACGCGTGGCCGCTGCGGACCTTGCGCGCACGACCGTCCACACCGACCCCCGGTCGGGAACGCTCAAGCCGACCAGCCAACCGCTCGACCTCGCCTTGTCCGGCCCCGGATGGTTCGAGGTGCAGGCGCCGCAAGGCACCGCGTACACGCGCAACGGCAGCTTCCGGCTCGACGCCGCCGGCCGGCTGGTGACGCAGCAGGGGCACACCGTGATGGGCGTCGGCGGCGAGATCGTGCTGGCCTCCGGCACGCCCGTGGTCGACGAAGCCGGGCGCGTGTTCGAGGCGCCGGGTGGCGTGCGCGGCGCCGCGCCGGTCGGCCAGATCAAGGTCGTGCAGTTCGAAGGCGGTGCCGTGCTGGAGCGGGCGGGTGACGGGCTGGTGTTTCCCCAGGGCACCCCATGGCTGGCGCCGGAGGGCGCAGTGCGTGTGCAGCAGGGTCTCCTGGAGAACGCGAACGTGAGCCACCTGCACGAGATGGTGCGGCTCGTCGAAACCGTGCGCCACCTGGAGACGCTGCAGAAGGTCGCGCTCGGCTACGACGAGATGCTCGCCACGAGCATCCGCAAGCTCGGGGAAGCGGCATGAACGGAAGGAGGGCCCATGTTTGATGCGCTGTACATCGGGGCGACGGGCATGCATGCGCAGCAGGCGCATGTGGACGCCATCGCCAACAACCTGGCCAACGTGAACACCGCGGGGTTCAAGAAGACGCGGATCGGCTTTTCCGACCTCGTGGCGGGCGGCGTGGTCGCCGGCCAGCGCGCGGGTGCCGGGGAGAACGGCGCGTTCGTGAACGCCTCGGTGGGCGTCGGCGTGCAGGCGCTGTCGCCGGGCAAGGTCTTCGCGGGCGGCGACCTGAAGAAGACCGAGTCGCCCATGGACGTCGCGATCCTCGGCGAAGGCTTCCTGGAGCTCGCCATGCCGGATGGGTCGCGCGCCTATGCGCGGGGTGGCACCTTCAAGGTGAACGCGGACGGGCTGCTCTCCACGCAGGCGGGTGTCCCGCTGAAGCCGAACCTCTCGATTCCCGAAAACGCCGAGGCCATCACCGTCTCCGCCACGGGCCGCGTGCAGGTGCGGCTGCCGGGCCAGTCCACGCCCGTGGAGGCAGGGCAGCTCGAACTGGTGCGCTTCGCGAACCCGCAGGGCCTGCTCGCGCAAGGCGGCAACGTCTACCGCGCGACCGACGCCTCGGGCGAGCCGATCGCGGCGCGCGCCGGAGAGGACGGGGCAGGAACCCTGGCCCAGGGCTTCCTCGAAGGATCGAACGTGAAGCTGGTGGAGGAGATGGTGGACCTCCTCGTGGCGCAGCGGGCGTACGAGGCCAGCGTGAAGGTCGTGCAGGCCTCGGACGAGATGCTCGGCCTCATCAACGGCTTGCGGCGGTGAACATGCGCGCCACGACCTTGTTGCTCGCATGCCTGGCCTCGCCGGTGGCGTGGGCGGGCCCGCAGGCCGGGATCGAGCTGCTACCGCGGGCCACCGTGGCGTCTTCGCAGGTCGTCCTGGGCGACGTGGCACGCGTCCATGCGCAGGATCTCGCCACGATCCGCACGCTGGTCAACCTGCCGGTCGGGCGCGCGCCGCGCCCCGGAGAGTCCGCCGCGCTGCGCAGGACGGACCTGGCGCAGTGGGTCCGCCGCCACACGGACCTGGCGCCGGACGCACTCGATTGGTCGGGCGCGCACGAGGCGCGGGTGGTGCGTGCCACGCCGCGAGTGAAAGGAGAGGAGATCGCGCGGGCAGCCGTCGAGGCTGCGCGCGGCGGCCACGTGCTCGTTGGCGGCACGCCGCGGGACGTGGATGTCCCCGAAGGGCGGGTCCGCCTGGAGGTGCGGGGTCTGGAACAGGGCGCATCGGCGGGACGCATGCTCGTGTGGGTGGATGTCTGGACGGAGGGTGCCTTCGTGCGGACCGTGCCGGTGAGCTTGCAGTCCGCGGCCGCGGCCACCGCTGCGACAGGCGAAAGAACGCTCCGCGACGACGCGCTGCTCGCGACGGGCGACGCCGGGCCGCTCGCCGTGGCACGCGGCGAGTGGGCGTCGCTGCGCTCCGTCGAAGGCAGCATCACGCTGGAAAGCCGGGTCGAGGTCTTGCAGGACGGCCGCCCGGGGCAGCGCATCCGCGTGCGGCCGCAGGGCGCGTCCGGGCCCATGTTCGCGCGGGTGCTCGGTCCGGGCCGCGTGGAGCTCGCACCATGAGCCGCGCACTCCGCACCCTGCTGCTCGCGCTGGTGTGCGCGGGCGGTGCACAGGCCCAGAGCCTGTTCCAGGAGGACGCCTGGAGGGGCTTCACCGCGGACAACAAGGCGTACCGCCCGGGCGACGTCCTCACCGTGCAGGTGTTCGAGAACTCCAGCGCGTCCAGCAGCGCCGACACGGGCACGCGCCGCGCCAACCACATGGCGGCGGAGCTCGCGCACGGCAGCAACAAGGTGGCGCAGACGAACCTCGTCGTCGCGGGCGATTTCGACGGCGGCGGGCGCACGCAGCGCGCGAGCCGCCTGCTGGCGACGCTGACGGTCACCGTGCAGGAGGTGCTCCCCGGCGGGCAGCTGCGCGTCGCCGGCGCGCAGTCCGTCACCGTGAACGAGGAGCTGCAGCGCGTCACGCTGGAGGGCGTGGTGCGTCCCTCGGACATCAGCGACGGCAACGTGGTGCAGTCCACGCGGATCGCGCAGGCCCGCATCACCTATGTCGGCGAGGGCGACCTCACCGAGCGCAACCGGCGCGCGTGGTGGCGCAGGCTGCTCGACGCGGTGGGGTTCTGAGATGCGTGCGCTCGCCCTCCTCCTTTGCCTCCTCTCCTGCGCCGCACCCGGGCTCGCGAGGGAGGCGCCCCTGCGCGTCAAGGAGATCGGCAAGGTGCAGGGCTGGCGCGAGAACGTCCTCGTGGGCACCGGCATCGTCACGGGACTCGCGGGGACGGGCGATTCGCCCGGCAACCGCGCGACGCGGCAGGCCGTGTCCAACGTGCTAGCGCAGTTCAACCTGGGTGTCGCGCCGGAGCAGGTCAACAGCCGCAACGTCGCCGTCGTCATGGTCAGCGCCGCACTTCCGGCGACGGCGCGCGAAGGCGACACGCTGGACGTGACCGTGAGCTCCAGCGGCGATGCCCGCAGCCTGCTGGGCGGCACGCTGCTGCTGACGGCGCTGCGAGCGCCCAACGGCAAGGTGTTCGCACTCGCGCAAGGGCCCTTGTCCATCGGCGGCCACCGGTACGACGCCAACGGCAACGTCGTGCAGAAGAACCATCCCACGGCAGGCGCGATCCCGAACGGCGCGACGGTGGAAGTCGGGATGGCAGCCTGGCAGCCGGGCGCGCGCGACCAGGTCACCTTCGTCCTGAACGAAGCGGACTACACCACGGCGGCGCGGGTGGCCGCTGCCATCAACGCGCAATTCGGCGGCGGGATCGCCCACGCCCGCGATGCCTCCGGCATCGAGATCGCCGTGCCACCCGCGCTGCGGCAGGACCTGGTGGGCTTCCTCGCGCGGGTGGAGAACGTCGCCGTCGATCCCGACCACCGGCCGCGGGTTGTCATCAACGAACGCACGGGCACCGTCGTCTCCGGCGGCGACGTGCGCATCGCGCGCGTGGCCATCTCGCACGGCGACCTGAAGATCTCCATCGCCACCCAGAACAGCGTGTCCCAGCCGGCGTACCTCGGGTACGCGGGCCCGGGCGTTTCCACCGCCGTGGTGCGGAACTCGCAGGTCGACGTCGAGGAGCCGACGGGCGTCGGCTACCTCGCGGGCTCCGGGACGGTCGCGGACCTGGTGCAGTCGCTCGCGCGCATGCGCACGAGCACGCGCGACATCATTTCCATCCTGCGCGCGATCAAGGCCGCCGGCGCCTTGCACGCGGAGCTGGTGGTGCAGTGAGGAGGAGGCCATGCCCGCGCCCATCGAATCCATGACCACCGCGGCACTGTCGGCCGCACTGGACGCCGCCACGCGCACGCACGCGCTCGTCTCGGCGAACGTCGCGAACGCGGGCACGGAGCGATACCAACTGCTGCGATCCTCCTTCCATGCCCATCTCGAGGAAGCGCGCGCCGCACTCGCGGACCGCACCTTCCTCGATGCGCGCGGCCTGGCGTCGCTGCGCGGCGCAGCGGCGGCCGCACCCGAGGCGCTCGAAGGGCCGGTGCAGGTCGACGCGGAAATGACGGAGCTGGCGCGCAACGCCGTGCAGTTCCAGGTGCTCGTGCAGGGCCTGTCGCGGCACCTGTCCATGCTGGCGCTGGCCGCCGGCGACGGGAGGAAGTAGCCGTGGATTACCAGCAGGCCTTCGCGATCAGTGCGGCGGGCATGCGCGTCGAGCGGACGCGCGTCGAAATCGCTTCGCTCAACCTCGCCAACGCGAACACCGTCTCATCGCCAGTGGCGGTTGGCTTCCAACCGCTGCGGGTGCTGGCGACGGCCGGCGGCACCTTCGCGAATCTCGTTGCAGGTGACGTGGCGGCGTCGCTGCCCCTCGCGAGCGTCGAGCCCAGTCCGGTGCGGCCGCGGCTGGTGCTCGATCCCGGGCACCCGCTCGCCGACGAGCGCGGCTTCGTCGCCTACCCCGGCGTCGATCCCGCCGCGGAAATGGTCACCCTGATGGCCGCTGCGCGTGCCTACGAAGCCAACGTCGCGGCCCTGGGCACCGCCCGCGCGCTGGCCCTGAAGACGCTGGAGATCGGGAGGACGCCATGAACGTGCAGGCGATCGCCGGCCTCGGGGCGCATGACGAAGTCGCGCCGCCCGCCACGGGCGTGGCAACGCCCATGGGGCCGGCGTTCGCACAGCAGGTGGCGCGCGGGCTGCAGGAAGTGAACGAAGGCCTGCTCGCCAGCCAGGCGGACCTGCAGCGGCTGGCGGCCGGCGAGGCGGCGAGCCTCCACGAAGTGATGGTCCGCCTGGAGGAGAGCCGCATGTCCCTGCAACTCCTGCTGCAGGTCCGCAATCGCGTCCTGGAGGCTTACCAGGACGTCATGCGCATGCAGGTCTGAGGCACGGAGGACGCGATGCATACCTGGTGGCCCGCGCTGCCCCCGCGATCGCGCGCGCTCGTTGCGGGTGCGCTCGCGCTGTTCCTGGTCCTGCTCGCCGCCTCCGGCTGGTGGGCGCTGCGCAGCGACCCGGCGGTGTTGTTCACCGACTTGCGGCCTCAGGATGCCGCTGCGTTCGGCACCGAGCTGGAGAAACTGAAAGTGCCGTACACCGTCGCGGACGGCGGCACCACGCTGCTCGTCGACCGCTCGCAGGTGCACGCGGTGCGGCTCAAGCTCATGGGACGCGAGCTTCCGCTGCACGGCACGGTGGGCCTCGAGCTGTTCAACAGCACGGATTTCGGGATGACCGAGTTCGCGCAGAAGGTGAACTTCCAGCGCGCGCTGCAGGGCGAACTCACGCGCACCATCCTGTCCTTCGCGGAGATCCGCGACGCACGCGTCCATCTCGTGCTGCCGGAGCAGGGGCTGTTCCGGCAGAACGTCGCGCGTGCCAAGGCGGCCGTGACCCTGGCCGTGCGCGGCGGGCACGCGCTCCGCGCGGAGCAGGTGTCGGGCATCCAGAGGCTGGTGGCCGCCGCGGTGCCGGGCCTCGCGCCGCACGAGGTCACCATCGTCGACACGCAAGGGGTGCCGCTCAGCCGCCCGCCGGAGGGAGACGGGGATGCCGGCAGCGCGGGCACGCGGCTCGACCTGAAGCGCGAGACGGAAAGCTACCTCGCCCGCAAGGCGGGTGCCGTCCTGGACCAGGCCCTCGGTCCGGGCCAAGCGCTGGCGAGCGTGGACGTGAGCCTCAACATGGACCAGGTCCGCGTGACGACGGAAGACGTGCTCCCTGCGGGCGACGGGAAAGGCGCCGGCGCGACGGGCGTGCTGGTGCGGGAACGCGAGTCCGCCCGCGACAACGCTGGCGCGGACCCGCGCGGCACCGAAGCGCGGTCGCTGCGCGGCAGCAGCATGCAGCGCGACGTCGAGTACCAGGCGGGCCGCCGCGTCGAACAGGTCGTCAGCCAGCCCGGCGCCATCCGGCGCCTGCACGTCGTGGCCGTCGTGCGCGACAAGCTGGAGCCGCAGACGCAGGAGCACCTGCAGCGCGTCCTCGCGGCGGCGGTGGGGGCCTTGCCGGAGCGGGGAGACGTCGTGGTGGTGCAAGGGATGCGCGCGGCGCCGGCCGTGGAGGTGCCGCAGGTCGTGCCCACGCCTGCGGCCCCGGCATTGCCGCGGTCGACGCCTGGCGATCCGGGCTGGCCGCTGGCGGGGGTCCTGCTCGTCGTGCTGGGGGTGATCGCGGTGCTGCTCCTGCGGCGCGCCGCGCGCATGGCGCGAGTACAGCCCCTCACCGAGCCGCAGCGGCGCGCCGCGCTGCAGCGCCTGCAGGTCTGGATGCACGAGGCCGAGCCTGCCGCGGCAGCGATGGCGCGGCCCCCCGGGGAGGTGCAATGACACCGGTCGATATCGCGATGGACCCGCTGCGTACAGCGGCGATGACCTTGCATGCCTTGCCAGCGCGGGATCGGGAATGGTTGCTTGCGCGCCTCGTGGAGCGGCAGCGGCACCTGCTGCGCCCCTTGCTGCAGGAGCTGCAGGACCTGGGCATTCCCGGCGATCCGGGCCTGCTGCAGGCCTTGCAGCAGCAGGACGCGCAGGCGGCCACGCCGGAGGCGGCGTGGCCGGAAACACTGGGCGCGGCGGAGCTCGCGCGGCTGGTCGAGGTGCTCGCACAGGAGCCGCCCGGCCTCACGCGGTCGCTGCTCGCGATGCGCGCATGGAACTGGGCGCCGCAACTGCTCGCGGCCATCGGTGCAGACCGCCGCAGGCAGGTGCAGGAAATTCCTCTTCGTGCACCGGCGCCCGCGTTGCAGGCGGCCATCCTGCAGGCCCTGAAGGCGCGTTGCGAAAGCGCTCCGTCCCCCGTCGCCCGCAACGCGCCGAATCGCTGGCAGCGCGCCCGCTCCAGGCTGCTGCGGTGGGGAGGCCGGACATGAACGCGCTCGCGGCAGACATCCTCCGCGGCATGGAAGTGGAACGCCAACCGCTGCGCGTCGGCCGGGCGCGCACGTCGCCCGCGACGGCGCAGCCCGTTCCCGCGGCGCCTGTCCCCGTGCCGCTCGATCCGGAGGCCATCGAGGAACTGCGGCGAGAGGCGCAGCACGCCGGCTACGAGGAAGGACGGCGCCAGGGCCTCGGTGCGGCCGCCACGGAACGCGCGGCGGCGGTGGAGCGCGCGGTATCGGAAGCACTCGCGCCCCTGCGCAAGCAGCAGGAGCAACTCACCTCGCTCGTGGAAGGCCTCTCCACGGCGATGCACGACTGCCTGCGCGCCGCGGAGGACGACATGGTGGCCCTGTGCTTCGACGCCGTGTGCCGCATGGTGGGTGAAGCTGCGCCACAGCCGGAGGCGGTGCGGTCGGAGCTACGCGCGCGGGCCGTGCGTGCTGCAAGCGACGGCGGCGCGGAAATCCACGTGCACCCGCAGGACCTCGAACTCCTGGAGCCGCAGCCGGAGCGCGGACCCGTCCGGTACGTGGCGGACCCGCAGGTCGCCCTCGGGGGCTGCATCGTGCGCCAGGCCGGCGGCGGGCTCGACGCGCGCCTGGAAACGATGCTCGCAACGTTCAAGGCCGTCCTGCTGTCCGCGCGCGCCAGGCGCGTGGGGGAGGCGCAGTCGTGAGCGCGATGGCTGCCTATCGCCGCCAGCTTGCCGCGAGCGAGCTGACCCGCCGCATGGGCTGGGTACGCCGCGTCCAGGGCCTCGCGATCGAAGCCGAGGGCCCGGAGGTCGAACTCGGGTCCATGTGCCACGTCCATCCGGCCTCCGCGGCGGGCAGCCCGGTGCTCGCCGAAGTCGTGGGGATCGAGGCGCGGCGCGTGGTGCTGATGCCGTTCGGGGCGCTGCAAGGAATAGCCGCCGGCTCGCACGTGCTGGCGGTGGAGGCGGCCGCGGAAATCGCGGTGGGTCCCGACATCCTCGGGCGCGTGGTCGATGCTTTCGGTGCGCCGCTGGACGGACACGCGCCACCCGCCTGCAACGGCACCTGGCCGCTGGCGGGCCGGACGCCCAGTCCCATGCAGCGACCGCGCATCCGTCGCGTGCTGGAGACCGGCGTGCGGGCGATCGACGCGCTGCTGACGCTGGGCGAAGGCCAGCGTGCCGGCATCTTCGCCGGCAGCGGCGTCGGCAAGAGCAGCCTGCTCGGAATGGTGACCCGCCATGCGCGGGTGGACGTGAACGTGATCGCGATGATCGGCGAGCGCGGGCGCGAGGTGCGCGAGTTCGTGGAGGAGCAGCTCGGGACGGAGGGCCTCCGGCGCTCCGTCGTCGTCGCGGCCACCGCGGACCAGCCGGCGCTGTGCCGGATCCGCGCCGCGCACGTGGCGCTCGCCATCGCCGAGTGGTTCCGGGACCAGGGGCGCAGCGTGTTGCTGACCATGGACTCCGTGACCCGCCTCGCCATGGCGCGCCGGGAGGTCGGGCTGGCGGCCGGCGAGCCGGCCACGGCGCGCGGCTACACGCCGTCCGTGTTCGCGGAGCTGCCGCGCTTGTGCGAGCGCTGCGGCACGGCGCCTTCGGGCGGCTCGATCACGGCCTTGATGGCGGTGCTGGTGGAGGGCGACGACTTCAACGAACCGATCGCCGACGCGATGCGCGCCGTCCTCGACGGGCACGTCGTGCTGTCGCGGTCGCTCGCGCAGCAGGGCCACTTCCCGGCCATCGACATACTGCAGAGTGCGAGCCGCGTCATGGGCGACCTCGCCGGCGAAGAGGAGCGATCGCTCGCCGCTTCGGCGGTCCGCCACCTCGCCGCGCTGGAGAGGGGGCGTCCACTCGTGGAACTCGGCGCCTACGCCGGGGGGTCCAACCCGGCGCTGGACGCTGCACTTGCCGTCGAGGGCAAGCTTTTTGCCTGGCTGCGCCAGGATGCCGGCGGTTGCAGCCGGGCGGATGCCTTGCGGCAACTGCGCGATGCGTTGCAGACCCGGGGGGCGGCATGAGGCACACGAACGCTCCCGGAGCCGACGTGCGCGGGTTCGCATGGCCTCTCTCGGCCGTGGAGCGGCAGAGGGAACACCAGGTCGATGTTGCCCGCACGCACATGGGCGTGACCGAACGCGAACGCCAGGCACGCGAAGACGAGCTGCGCGTGGTCCGCGCCCGTTGCGACGAAGGCATGCGCCACCTCGTCGCCGCACCTGGCGCGCGCCTGGATCCTGCGGTGCGCGCGCACGTGCTCGGCCACGTGCAGCGTTCGCTGCAGCGGCAGCGCGAGTGCGAGGAACAGGCGCGGGCGATCGAGGCGAGAGTGGAAAGCGCGCGGCGGGCCTGCGTGGAAGCGCAGCAGCGGCTGGACGCGGCGCGCAAGCTGCGCGAATCCGCGCTGGCGCGCTACCTGCGGGAGCAGGCGCGGCGCGAGGCGCGGTTGGCCGACCTGGCCTGGCTCGTGCGCCATGCCGTCACTTCGTCCCGCTCCCCAGCGGCGGAGACCGCGCCATGAACGCAGTGCCCCAGAACACGCTGCCGCTCGCGACGACATCGGCGCTCACGCCATCGCGCCCCGCGTCCGCGGGGTCCGCCGCGGGCTGGCGCAAGACGCTCGAGGATGCGGGCCTGGCAGGCAGGCAGGAAGGTGCCGCGCAGACGGAGCAGCGTGCACCGCACGGCGTGAGCGGGTCCGTCCTGCACGCGCGTGCGGGCGCACGCACTGCGGCCGTCCTCGCGATGCACGCGCGTGGGACGCTGCCGGCGTTCTCGCAGTACGGCGAGGCCGGCGCAGCACCGCAGGTTCCCCCCGCCGTACCGCAGGGCGCGCCCAACACGGCACCGCGGGAGTGCGACCGCCCGCAACCTCCGGAGCGCACCGCTCCGCCCGTCACGCCGCGCCGCCTCGTGCAACCCGCGTCCATCCACGTGCACGTCGAACACCATGCCGATGGCATCGCCGTGTGGCTTGGCGTGCCCGCAGCGGCGAATGCCATCAGCGCCACGGCCATGGTGGCCGCGCTGCGCGAGGCCGCGCCGCCTGGCCTGAAGCTCGCGCGCCTGACCTGCAACGGGCGCAGCGTCTACGAACGTCCCGAACCTTTCCAGGAGAGCCCATGAGCCTGTCCACCGCGGATGTGGGTGCCGTCTCGCCCACCGCAGCCTCTTCGCTCGGCTTGCAGGACTTCGTCCGCGTGCTGACGACGCAGCTCACGTACCAGGACCCCCTCAAACCCATGGACAACCAGGAGTTCATGGCGCAGGTCGCGCAGTTCACCGCGCTGGAACAGTCGCAGCAGATGAACGAACGCCTGCAGCAGCTGATCGGCAACCAGGCGGCTCTGCAGTCGGTGGGCCTCATCGGCCGCAACATCGAGTTCACCACGAGCACGGGGCGCAGCAGCGGCATCGTGAGTGCCCTCTCCCTCCAAGGCGATGCACCCCTCCTGACGGTGTCGCTCGCGGGCGGGACGGTGGTGAACGACGTCACCCTCGGCCAGCTGCTTTCGGTGCGCTGAAGCGCGGGAGGGTTCCATGCTCGATTCCATCCACGTCGGCACCAGCGGCCTCATGGGCCACCAGCAGGCCTTGCGGGTGATCGCCAACAACACCGCGAACATGAACACGCCCGGCTACAAGAGCACCACGCTCGGTTTCGCGGACCTCTTCTACGCGAATGCCGCGGGCAGCGGCGCCAACGGGCTGCGGCTCGGGCACGGGCTGGGCACCACGGGCACGCGCCTGAGTTTCTCCCAGGGCGAGCTGCGCCAGACCGGCGGCGACTTCGACCTCGCGGTCGAGGGCGAAGGGCTCTTCATGCTGCGCGACGCGCAAGGGCAGGTTCGCTACACGCGGGCAGGCGCTTTCGAATTCGACGGCGATGGCGTGTTCGTCAACCGCAGCGACGGGAGCAAGGTCCTCGGCGTCGATGCCTCGGGCCGGGTGGGCGAAATCCAGCTCGAGGGGCTGCGCGTGGCCGCGGGAAAGGCGACTTCCAACCTGCGCCTCGCAGGCAACCTGTCCAGTACGTCCACCGAATTCACGGTGGGCGGGATGAAGGTCTTCGACGGACTCGGCCAGGAACACACGCTGTCCTTGAAGCTGACCAGCACCGAGGCCACGAAGCCCGGGAGCTGGCAGGCCGAATTGCTGGAAGGGACGACCAGCTTCGGTGCGGTGGAGATCGTGTTCGAGAACGGCTATCCCGATGCGGCGAGCCGCAGCCTCACCTTCGACTACACGCCTGCGGGTCGCCCTGCGCAGCCCCTGGTGCTGGAGCTCGGGGCCGACGTGAGTTCGTTCGCCGCGGGGAACCTGTCGACCCTCGCGATGAGCAAGCAGGACGGCTACGCGCCAGGCAACCTCACGAAAGTCGGTTTCGATGCCACCGGGGCGCTCGTGGCCACGTACGGCAACGGCCAGACTGCCAAGGGCCCGCGGCTCGCGCTCGGACGCTTCACCACGCTCGATGCGGTGGAGGAGCTCGGGAACAGCCAGTTCGCCGAGGCGAACGGCATCCGCTGGCAGCAGGGGCTCGCAGGCGATGCCGGGTTTGGCACGGTCCGTGCGGGATCGCTGGAGATGTCGAACGTGGATCTCTCGCGCGAGTTCACGGAGCTCGTGGTGATGCAGCGCGGCTACCAGGCGGCATCGCAGGTGATCTCCACCGCGAACGACATGCTGCAGGAACTCTTCGGGATGCGGCACAAGTGAGCGCAGCGTCCTCGTCACGTTCCGCCTGGCGTGCTGCGCCGGAAGCCCGGGCGTTGTGCGCCTGGCGCGAAAGGGAGCTGGAGCGGCTGGCGGCCCTGCTCGCATCCGCGCTTGCGCCGTGGGCCGCGGATTGGGGCCTGCCCGAGGATGCGGCCACGCGGGTCTGCTGTGTCCCGGCGCGAGCGGGCTCGGCACCTGGCGTGCGGTGGGCGGTTCACGGCAGGTGCGAGCGGGGCGCGGCGTGGATGTCCGACGGCTGGACGCATCGGTGCGGCCTTCCGGACTGGCTCGCGGACAGCGCGGACGACGCTTGCGCGACGCACGCTGTGGCCCGCCGCTGCGCGGAGGACGCGCAGGCACGCATCGCTTCGCTCCTCCGGCTGGAATGGAGCGCCGAGCCAGGTGCTCCCGCCGACGCCGTGTGGTCGTACTGGAGCGGCGCCGTGATCGCCCGCCTTCCCGGGCAGGGCGTCCTGTTGCTCGAAGCTGGCCTGGTCCGCGCGGTCCTGGGTGTCGCTGCACGTGCAAGGACGGAGCAGCCCGTCGTGCCGCTGCACGACGCGATCTCGCCCGGAGCGTTGCGCGTGCAAGTGGAACTGGCCGGGTGCGAGCTGCCGCTGGGCGAGGTCACGGGGCTGCAGCTCGGTGACGTGATCCGCCTGCAGCATCCGGTAGGCGTCGCAGCGCGCGTGTGCCATGAAGGCACCGTCCTGTGCGACGGCTGGCTGGCGCGCAGCAGGGGCCGCCGCGCGATCGAGCTCGCGCGACCGGAAAGCGCGATCGGGATGCAGGAGACGCGATGAGCCAGATGATCGAATCCTTCCTCCAGCAAGGCCCCACCGCCGGCTTGCGGGCGAGGCCGGTGGAACTGCAGGAAGCCGCCGGGACGGAGCCTGGGGCTGCCTTGATGCGCGATGCCCATCCCTTGCATGGCGTCCGGGTGAAGCTGCAGGTGTGCGTCGGGACGTCCGAAATGACGCTCGGCGAGCTGCTGTCGGCGCGCGAACACGAGGTGCTCGTGCTCGATCGCGCGGTCGAACAGCCCGTGGACCTGCTGCTGGAAGGCAAGGTGGTCGCGCGCGGCGAACTGGTCGCGGTCGACGGTGTGTTCGGCGTGCGCATTACCGAGCTGCCGCTGCCCCTGAGGCTGTGACATGGAACGCTGCCTGCGCCGAATCGGACTCGCATTCCTGTTGTCCTGCGGGGCCGCCGCGGCAGCCGCGACGGAACCTGCGCCTGCAGCACCCGCCGTCACCTCCCTGCCCGCGAGCCTGCCCCTGCGGCGCGATGCGGCGGCACCACCTTCCGCGCCGGGCTGGTGGTCCTCGCTCGCGGTGCTGACGCTGGTCGGTGCAGGTGGTGCCTGGACCGTGTGGCGGCGCCTGGCGCGGCGACGCCCGCCGCTTGCCGGCGGGGCGGAGGACAGCCATGCCGTGCGAGTCTCCAGCCAGGCGCTGACGGCGCATGCGAGCGTGCACGTGGTGCGATGGAACGGCGAGGAGCTGCTCGTCGGATGCACCGGGCAGCAACTTCAGTTGCTGGCGCGCAGGCCCGGCTCCGCGGCACCGCAGGAGCCAGCCGCATGAAAGTCTGCTGCATGCTTGCGGCGGTGGCCACATTCGCGCTGGCGCCTGCCGCGGACGCTTCTGCAGCCGCGGCCGTCACGGCGAAGGCCGTCGACCTCGCGCCCGCGGACACGGCACAGGCGCTGCGCATCGTGCTCGGGCTCACCGTGCTCGCGATCCTGCCGGCGCTGCTCGTGTGCGTCACCTCCTTCCTGCGCATCGTGATCGTCCTGTCCATGCTGCGGCAGGCCATCGGCATGCCGGAGACGCCGCCGAATCCGGTGCTGATCGGCCTTGCCCTGTTCTTCACGCTGTTCACGATGGCGCCCGTGCTGGAGACGCTGAACGCGCAGGCCTTCCAGCCTTTCATGGACGGCACCATCGGCATGGAGGCGGCGTACGGCAGGGGCATGGAGCCCTTGCGGTCCTTCATGACGCGGCAGACGCGCGAGCAGGACCTCGCGCTGATGATCGAGCTCTCGAAGGCGAAGGTGCCGCAGGCCATCGAGGAAGTGAGCAACGTGCAGCTGATCCCGGCGTTCATGCTGTCCGAGCTGCGGGCCGCGTTCCAGATCGGCATCCTGCTGTTCCTGCCCTTCCTCCTCATCGACCTGGTGGTCTCTTCCATCCTGATGGCGCTGGGGATGATGATGATGCCGCCCACCACGATCGCCCTTCCGTTGAAGGTCCTCGTCTTCGTCCTCGTGGACGGGTGGGCGCTGGTCCTGAAGGCGCTGGTCGGGTCCTTCCACTGAGCGGCATGGACCTCGCGCTGCGCCCGGCCGACGACGAGCCCGCCTTGTGGCGGCGCCTGCGCGAGGAGGGCGACGAGGCCGCGCGTGCGGCCCTGCTCCGGATGCACCTGCCTTACGCGAAAGTCATCGCGGCCCACTTCTACGGCCGGCGGTTCAGCGACGACGTGGAGTTCGGCGACTTCCTCCAGTACGCCTCGCTGGGCATGCTCGAGGCGCTGGACCGTTTCGATCCGGCGCGAGGCGTGCAATTCCGCACCTTCGCCGCGCGGCGCATGCAGGGGGCGATCCTGAACGGGCTGGAGCGCCTCACCGAGAAGCACCAGCAGATCGCCGCGCGGCAAAGGCTGCGCAACGAACGCCTGCACGACCTCCAGACGCTGGCCGGTGCGGACGCGGCCGGGAACGCGCCGGACGAACCCGCGCAGTTGCTGCGATTCGTGACGGAGGTCGGCATCGGCCTGGCGCTTTGCTGGATGCTCGAGGGGACCGGCATGGTGGAGACCGCAGAGGGCGCGAGCCACCACCCCTTCTACCGGGGTGTGGCGCTCGCCCAACTGAGGGCTCGGCTGCTTCACGCTGTCGACGGTTTGCCTGCGCAGGAGAAAACCGTCGTCCGCAGCCACTACCTGCAGGGCATTCCGTTCGACCGCGTCGCCGAATCGCTCTCGCTCACCAAGGGGCGCATCTCCCAGATCCACAAGCAGGCGCTGCTCCACCTGCGTGCCGCGGTGCGCGAAGACGCCGACTGGGACACGGTTTTTTGATCCGTTGGGGCGGTTGCTTTCCACCCCTCGCTCCGTATCATGGCGAGCGCCTAACAAGAAGGAGGGCTCTCACGATGGATTTCAAGCAAGCGGTCCTGCGCTGTGTTCGCGACAAGTACGCGGATTTCAACGGCCGTGCCGGCCGGTCGGAGTTCTGGTGGTTCGCCCTGGCCTGCGTGCTGGTCGGGCTTCTGTTCAGCATCCTGCGCCTGGAGATGATCGGCGCGCTGGTCAACCTGGCGCTGCTCATCCCCTCGCTGGCCGTCGGCTCGCGCCGCCTGCACGACATGGGCAAGAGCGGCTGGTTCCAGCTGATCTGGCTGATCCCCTTCATCGGCTGGATCATCCTGATCTACTGGCTGGTGCAGCCGAGCGCCGGCCCCAACGAGTACGGCGAAGGCCCGGCCCTGCCGGAGAGCGCGGCGGCGCTGCCGCCGGGAGCGGCCTGAAGCCAAAGCAAGCCTGAAGGCTTCCCGAAGGCCCCCTGAGCTGCGCAGGCTCAGGGGGCCTTTTCATTGCTGCGGGAACCACCCCGGCAGGTTGACGTAGTACCGCGTCGAGCGGCCGGCGCCCCACTGCTTCAGCACGCCGAGCGCATTCAGCTCGATGAGTTCGCGCGACGCGGTGGGCCGCGAAGTGCTGGTGAGGCTCACGTACTTGCGCGTGCTCATGCCCCCTTCGAAGCCGCCCGGGCCTTCGTCCAGCAAGGCGTTGACCGCCTTCCTCTGGCGTGCATTCAGCGGCGCGTCGGCGTGCGCCGTCCAGAACCTGGCCTTTTCCAGCGACGCGTCGACCACGGCACTCGCAGCCTCCCAGGCAATGCGCACCTGTCGCACGAACCACACCATCCAGGGCGTCACGTCCAGCCCGCCATGCTGCGCGCGGCCCAGCTCGTTGTAGTAGGCCTCACGCTGGTCGAGCAGGCGCTGCGAGATGCGAACCAGCCGGGAGGTCTCGCCGGCATCGCGCGCCAGGCACAGGTCCACGATGTTGCGTCCCACCCGCCCGTTGCCGTCGTCCATGGGGTGGATGGTCTCGAACCAGACGTGGGACAGCGCCGCCTTCACGAGGCTGTCCTGCTGGCTGGCGTTGAACCAGTCGAGGAACGCCTGCATCTGCGCAGGGACGTCGCTCGCAGGCGGCGCCTCGTAGTGCACCGACTCCTTGCCCGCCGGGCCGCTCACGATCTGCATGGCCTCCGGGCGATACGCCCCCGTCTTCACGGGACGCATGCCGGAGAACCCGGTGGGGAAGATGGCGGCTTGCCAGGCCTGCAACCGTTCGTGCGTGAGGGGCTCGTTCGCCTTCACGATGGCGTCGTCCATGATGCTCACGAGGCCGTCGACGTGGCGCGGTGCCGCGGGCCCCTTGAACGCCGCAGCGCCGAGGCGCTGCGCGACGGAGGAACGCACCGCCAGCAGGTCCAGCATCTCGCCTTCGATGGCTGCGGTGGCCAGGGCTTCCCGTGTCCATGCTTCGGCGGCCAGGTCCTGCCGCTCACGCGAGCCCAGCGCGGCCAGCTTTCCCTCCACCGCGGCCTGCGCCTTGCGCGCGAGCGCAACCTCCTCGGCGAGATGCTCTTCGTCGAAGGAGAGGCGCGGCCATCCGCGAAGCTGCCAGATGTACTGAAGGGATTCCAAGGAGCATCGCCACAGGCTGGGCAGTGAGTCGATTATGGCGACAAATCGACTCGTGAGTCGAATATTGCCTCCAATCGACTCATTTCATGAGTCGATCGGGATCGAAACGACTCGTGGGCTACGCACGGAAGCTTTGCCGCTCAGGGCGACGACGCCGTGAAGCTGATCTGCCCCGTATAGGTCCCCGCGCGCTGCGTCGGCACGGGGACGTACGAGAACGTCCAGGTCGCCAGGCGCTGCGTGACCAGGTTGCTGAACGCGGTGCCCGCCACGTTGACCGTGGCGCTCATGCCGGTGTTGGGCAGCGTCGGGGCGGGCAGGCCGGGGTCGCTGGAGGCCAGCAGGATCTGCGACATCGGGATGACGTTGCCGCCGCTCGTGAGGGTGCTGACCACGTTGGCGCGGATGGTGATCTGGCCCGCGTTGCTGCGCACTTCCACCGGCACGTTGGCGGAGGGGGCGACGAAGGCGGGCGCGGTGCCGCCCCAGTTCACGGTGGTGCCGGCACCCGGCACCGCCATCACCGCGCCCGGCGGGATCGTCATGCCCACGTCCAGGGCCACGGTGTCGATCGTGCCGCTGGCCGTCGGGAAGCCGCCGCTGCCCACGCGGAAGAACAGGAACTTGCCGATGTCGACCAGGAACTCGAGGTCGGCCGTCGTGCTGGGGCTCGCGCCGTTGTCCGTGCCCTGGTCCGCCACGGCGAGCGCAGGCGCCGCGGCGACCAGGAGCAGGGCGGCACGCGAGCGCCAGGCACGCTTCATTTGAACTCCACGTCCACCTTGAAGCTGCCCAGCTCCCAATCGAGCTGGCCTTCGCTCTTCACGGGCAGCGTGTACTCGATCGCCTTCTGCTGGCCTTCCGCGCGCGGCGCGAAGGGCAACGTGCGCGTCTGTCCCGGCATGATCGGCGTGCCTTCGGGCAGCAGGTCGAACTTGAGGCCCTTGGCATCGACGGAGGCGAGGCCGCCGTCGAGGCGGCCGTGCGCGTCGCCGGTGTTCGCCACCGTGATCACCGGGGTGGGCTTGCCGTTGATGGCCTTCACGCCGACCTGCCGCACTTCCAGCTTGGGCGCCGCGCCGTCCACCGCCACGTACACGGCCACCGCGATGCGGCCGCTCACCGGCAGGCTCAGGCTGGCGCCGCCGCCCTGCAGCTGCGCCTGGTACGCGGGCTCCACGCCTTCGAGGGCCAGCATGAAGCGGCACTCGCCGCGCGGCGTGCCGGCGGGCACGTCCACCTGGAAGCGCACGGCCAGCTTGCCTTGCTGCGGCACGCGCACGGTGCGGCGCTCGAGGGTCACCCACGGGCGGCAGCTGCCCGGGAGCAGCTCCTCGTGGTAGCCGATGTTGCCTTCGGCAGAATAGGTCCAGTCGAGCGTGCGCACCGAGACTTCGGTGGGCGTGTTGCCGACGTTGAAGATGTTGATCGACTGGCCGATGCGGCCGCCGGGCTTGCCGGCGACTTCGAAGCGCGAGGGCGACACGGCGACCTCGAACGGGGCGGCCTGCACGGGCCATGCGGCGGCGAGCGCCAGGGCGCCTGCAAGCAGCGCGAAGGGGGACTTCATGGGGAAACCTCGATCTCGAAGAAGGGCTCGAATTCGAATCTTGCGTCGGCCGACGGCTGCACTTCGCGCAGCTCCAGCTGGAAGTTCAGGTCCATGCGTTCGTTGATCCACGGGCCGGGCACGACGCCGCTCCACACGAGCGTGCGTTCGCCGGGCCGCGCGGTGCCGCTCGCGAAGAGGCTGCCGCGCCACTCCACGCGCAGGCCGGCGGGCGAGCGCAAGCCGGGGATGAAGGCGGGGATCACGTAGTAGATGCGGGCCTGGCGCCCGGCGTAGCGCGCGGTGGAGAGGCGGTAATCCACCTGCCTCACCTGCACGATCGCGCGGGTCGGGTTGCGGCTGGCCACCAGCGGCCGGCCTTCGTCGGTGAGCACCACGCGCGGGGTCACCCGGCTGCGCGGCGAGGCCGAGTCGTCCAGGCGCTCCGCGGCGGGCGCCGACGTGGCCGCCGCCAGCGCGAGGAGCAGGCACGCGGCGCGGGGGATCACAGGTTGCTCGCGGTGTAGACCACGCGGCCGAGGTAGCGGCCCGAGGGGTACAAGGTGGTGTTGTCGTACTGGAAGACCAGCACGTTGCGCATGGTGATGCTGCTGCCGAACCCGAAGAGGATGACGCTCTCGTAGATCGCGAGCTGCTGCGCGCCGGAGCCGTCGAAGCTGCCGGTCTGGATGTCCTGGCCCGCGTTGTTGCCGGCCTCCAGGTTGTAGGACGTCCAGCGGATGTCCGTGAACGGGATCACCGTGGTGCCGCAGCCGGAGCCGGCCACGCACTGCAGCGGCGTGGAGGAGTTCACCGTCAGCCGCATGGTGCGGCGGTCGAAGAGCGATGCCGTGTTGCGCGTGATCACCTCGATCTCCACGCCGCCCGCGGGCGAGGTGGGGGGCGTGCCGGCACTGGGCGTGCCGATGACCGGGGTCGGCGTCGGCATGACATTCGCGTTGTTCACCGTGAAGGTGACGCGGTTGATGGTGTTGTTGGCCGAGCCGACCCGCAGCGTGACGGAGGGCGGCGAGCCCAGGGGCGTGCTGATGAAGACCGCGCCGGCGTCCGGGGCGGCACCCAGCAGGGCGGCCGCCGCGAACGCGGCATGGCGAAATGAACTACGGCACGCTTGGCGCATGGTGCGCCACTCTACACGCCGCTCGCGGTGTAGGTCACCGTGGACGTGTAGGTGCCCGCGGGCCAGCTGGCCGGCGTGCCCCCCAGCGTGTACGTCCACGTGGAGGAGCGCACCGAGTTGGAGGTGAAGCCCGACGTCGTGCCGCCGGCGCACGCGCCGACGGTGGCGCCGGGGTGCGGGAGGTTCGTGCCACCCCCGCTGGCGGTCACGCCGAAGTCGGCCAGCGTCGGGCCGCCCGCGGGTGCCACGGGGGCGGCAGTGCAGCCCAGCGTGCCGGTGGTCGCATTCGTCCACGCGCTGGCGACCGTCGACTGCGTGCCGGAGATGCCCACGGTCGGCGCGTTGCCGTCCCAGTTGACGGCGGTGTTGTTGCCGTTGACCGGCGCCACGGCGCCCGCCGGGATGGTCTGCGTGACGTTCCAGTTCAGGGAGTCCCCCGTGCCGGTCGCCGCGCCCACGCGCAGCAGGATCATCTTCGGCACCGCCACGCTCAGGTTCAGGCGTGCCGTGGCGGTCACGGTGCCTGCACCGGAAGACGAATAGCCGTAGGTGCTTTCGGCTTGCGCGCCGCCCATGGCGAACGCGGCCACCAGCGCTGCACCCAGCGCTCCCCAACGATTGTTTTTCATGCTTCCCTCCTCGTGCGGGCCGCCCCTGCGGCCCGCGCACGTTGCTTACGGCGCGGTGGCCGTGTAGGTCACGATTTCGAAGTCGCTGCCGGCGGCGGTGCTGTTGATGGCGCTGGCGGCGACGCTGTAGGTCCAGGTGCCCTGGTGCACGGTGTTGCGCGCCAGGCCGGACACGGGCGTGCCGCAGGCGGTGTCCGTGCCGGGGTGCGCCAGGCCGGCGCCGGAACTGACCAGGATGTCGGTCGCCGCAAGCGAGGTGAACGGCGTGGTGGCCGAGCAGGTCAGCGCCGCGCCGCCGGCGTTGTTGTGCCAGAGGTAGGCCGTCAGGGCACCCACGGGGCTCGCCGCGAAGCTCGGGGCCGACCCGTCCCAGTCCGCCGCCTGGTTGTTGCCGGCCACCGTCACCGGGGCGGGGCCCGTGGAGATGAAAGGCGTCAGGTTGAAATCGAGTGCATCCTGCGTGGCGCTGGCGCTACCCACGCGCAGGATGATCAGCTTGGGCGTGTTCACATTGATGCGAATGCGGGCCCGCGCGCTCACTGCACCGGGCGTGGCGGAGGCGTCGTAGCCATACGTGCTCTCCGCCATGGCCTCGCCACTGGCCAGGCCCGCCACGATCGCAGCCGCCGCGGCGGCCAGTTTCAGTTGCTTCTTCATGTCTCTCTCTCTTCCTTCCAGGTCAACCAACGAACAAGATGAGACCCGGGTGGCGTCCGCCGCACGGAGTCTTGCTATTCCGCATGCTCAGTCCCCCACCCGCACCACAGGGATGCGGGCTTCGGCCTGCCCACGCAGCGGGACATCGACACGCGTCGCCCGATCCGACGCCGCGCCCCAGGGCAGCGGCACCGTCTCCAGCGTGAGCGTGATCTGGTGGTGTCCCGTTCCCACCAGCGGGAAAACGAAGCGGCCGGCGCGGTCGGTCGTCGTGCGCATCCGGCCGTCCAGCAGCACTTCCACGTTCGGCACGCCGCTCTCGGCGCCCTGCTGCTCGCCGTCGCGGTTGGCGTCGAAGAAGACGACGCCGGCGATCTCGCCCGCGCCCACGCTCGTGGACCCCGCGGTGCGGTAGCTGCTGCCGCGGCTGCCTTCCCAGCGCAGGTACACCGAGGCGTACTTGTCGTTGCTGCGCGTGACGGTCGGCGCGGCCAGCCCGGTGGGCGCCACTTCGACGACGGCCTGGTTCAGGCTGACGGAGGCGCCCACCACCCAGCCCTCGGGCAGCTGGCGCTCGGTGTCGAGCGTGCCGGACAGGCCGCGCGACGTCGCGAGGTGGCTGTCGGTGGCCGTGTAGCGCAGGTTGCCGCTGACGGTCCACGCCACGGCGGGCCACATGCGGAAGTTCAGGCCCGCGGTGGGCGAGAGCGTGCTGACGCCGCTGCTGCGGTCGCGGGCGACGCCCAGCGTGGTGCTCAGCTCCGGGCGGCCGGTCTGGTAGTCGCCGGCGAGCCATTCCTGCTCCCACTCCAGCTCCTCGCCGGACGCGGGCAGGTCGCCGGACACCACGGACTCGTTGCGGTGCACTGCCACGCGCACGCGCGTGCGGCCGTAGCCGATGAAGCGGGTCTGGTAGAAGGCGTTCGCGTACAGGCTGCGGGAGCCGCCTTGCAGGAGCGAGGACGTGCCGACGGCCGTCTCGTGCCGGCTGTTCAGGACGGTGGCGCTGCCGCCGACGAGGCGGTCACGGTCGATGCGGTACTGCGCGTTGGCGCTGGCGTTGATGGTGCGGCGGTAGCCGCGGGCGGCGTCGCGTTCGGCGTTCTGCTCCTGGAAGTCGACGCCGGCGCCCCAGTTCAGGCGCAGTCCCGTGTCGTCGATGCGCCAGTAGGCGCCGCGCGTGTCGGACGCGAGCACGTACTCGCCGAAGCGCAGGAAGGGATCGGCCTGGTACACGCCGAACTCGTGGCGCGCCGTCCCCTGGCGCGTGGCGCCTTCGAGGAAGAGGCCTTGCGCGCCGGGACGGTCGTCGCCCTGCGTTTCGCTGCGCACGTGGATGGCGCGCGCGCGCGCCTGGCCGTCTTCCAGCAGGTCGGGGCCGTAGCCGATGCTCGCGGCCACGCTGCCGACGTCCGCGCGGGCCACGGAGAGGCCGGGCGTGATGGAGGGCACCTCGGTCGCGCGGCTGGCCTGGACGCCGGCGAACATCCGCTCGCCGAAGCGCTGGCTGTAGCCCGCCCAGGCGATGCTGCCCTGGCTCTTCTCGAAGCCCGGATACGGGCCGCCGGCCAGCACGCCGCGCTCGCCGACGCCGACGCGCAGGTCGCTCGTGGCCGTGAACACGCGCGTGGCCGCGCCGCGCACGGTGCTCGTGCCCAGCGACATGCGATAGGTGCGCGCCAGCGCATCGGTGATCTCGCTGCCGAAGTCGCCGACCACGCTGTCCGCGAACATCTGCGTGGTGACCGGCAGGCCCACGTTGCGCAGCGTCACGCGGCCGCTGGTGCGTTGGCCGGCGCGACCCAGCGCGCCGAAGCCGAGGTCGGTGCCGTCGTGGGCCCGCAGGTCCGCCTGCAGGAGGATGTCGCCGTAGTTGAGCGTCTCCTGGCGGTACTCCAGGCGCTGGCCGAGTTCGGTGGACTGGCGCAGGTCGAGGCCGCTCTCGGAGCGGGCCCAGCCCAGGCGGCTCTCGGACAGGTACGTGCGCAGCCCCGCCTCCGCCGCGGAAGGCGTGGCAGGCTCGGGCGCGGGCGGCAGCGGCGTCGCGTCCATCACCTTGTCCTCGTAAGCCTTGGGCTTGCTCTCCAGCATCTTCCTCAATCGCTCCTGTTCAGCCTGCGCGCGGTCCAGGGACTGCACGCTGGGCACGGCGTCGGCAGCCCAGCCGCCGGCCATGTGGGTCACGGCACAGCAGACGGACACGGACCGCAGCAGCCTTCCCCAGGCCGCACGTCTCCGCGCGCGTGCTTTCTTTCTCTGCTCTGCCACAGGTCTTCAATTCCAGGTTCCGACGTGGATCAATGAACGGAACTCTACGCTGCTCGTAACTGGTTGCAACAAACGGTCAGGTTGCGACAAGCCAACAAGCGGACGAAATCACCAAATACTGCACGGCTTGAGTGCTATGGTTTTAGAAGCTGGACCCCTCAGACCGTGGGGATTCAGCTACGCTTAATAAGCCGTTGCCTTAACACCGCGTTTTCGCCGGATTCTGCTGAGCTGCCGCAAGCGGAGCACGCCACGCGTGACAAGCGGGCGCTCACGAACGTTGGGCGGCGCGGAGTGTTGCGTTCCCGCTGCACGGGCCGGCAGGCGGACGCCGCGTACCGCCTGGCGCGGGAGCGCGTGCTCCCCCCCGACGCGAGGGGGCTCGCGGACGGGCGGCGACGGTCCGACATCCGGCCGTCCCCGGCGCCTGTGCGGGCGCTCACGCGGTCCTAAGAATCGACGGCTATCCTGCGAATCCCCCCGTGGATGAGGAAAGCCGTGCCATGCGAGTCCTGCTGGTCGAAGACGACGAGATGATCGGCCACAGCCTGCGCGAGGCCCTGCAGGGCCAGGGCTGGTCGGTCGACTGGGTCAAGGACGGCCTGCTGGCGCAGAGCGCCTGGGACGACGGCGACTACGCCTGCGTGCTGCTCGATCTCGGCCTGCCCAAGCGCGACGGCGTGGAGGTCCTGCGGCACGCGCGCTCGCGCGGCAACACCACGCCGGTCCTGGTGCTCACCGCGCGCGACGCGATCGACGACCGCGTGACCGGCCTGGACCTCGGCGCCGACGACTACCTGCTGAAGCCCTATGAGGTGCGCGAACTGCTCGCGCGCATGCGGGCCGTCATCCGCCGGCGCGACGGCAGCGCGCACTCGGTGATCGGCAACACCACCGTGCAGCTGGACCTGACCACGCGCGAAGTGATGGTGCAGGGCGGCGAGCGCTCGCAGCTTTCGGCGCGCGAGTTCGCGCTGCTGCACGCGCTGCTGGAACGTCCGGGCGCCATCCTGTCGCGCGAGCAACTGGAGAACCGCATCTACGGCTGGGGCGAAGAGGTGAGCAGCAACGCGGTGGACGTCCTGATCCACGGCATGCGCCGCAAGATCGGGCCGGACACCATCCGCAACGTGCGGGGGCTGGGCTGGCGCGTGACCGGCGGCGCGGGAGCATCGGCATGAAATGGCACGTCTTCCCCACCGGGCCCATGTGCTCGCTGCGGCGGGCGCTGATGTTGTGGCTGCTGCCGCTCTTCCTCGTCGTGGGCGGCGGTTCCGCGGCGGTGTCGTACTGGTCGTACTGCAAGATGGTCGACATGTTCCTCGACGACCAGATGCAGCAGCTGGCCGAGGCACTGGCGACCAACGAGATGCCGCAGCCCGCGCGCATGACGAAGGAGCGCGTGCACCAGTGGGGCGCCTACGTCGTGCAGACGTGGAGCCCCGGCAACGCGCTGCAGGTGACGTCGTATCCCGAGCTGCAGGTCCCCCTGCAGCAGGGCGCCGGCTTCCATGACCTCGCGACCAGCGGCTACCACTGGCGGGTCTACACGCTGCCGCCCGTGAAGCCGGGCGCGCACAGCGTGCAGGTGCTGCAGAGCGCGGACTTCCGCGGCAAGCTCGCGGCCGAACGGGCGGGCGCGGCGATCGCGCCCTTCCTGCTCATGGTGCCGCTCGCGATGGCGGTGCTGTGGGGCGTGGCGCGCGCGATGTCGCGCGCGCTGCAGGACATCGGCCGGCAGGCCGCGCAGCAGGACGAGCACAACATCGCCGAGCTCTCGGTGCGGAACGTGCCGCAGGAGATCGTTCCGCTCGTCTCCTCCTTCAACAGCCTGCTGCGCCGCCTGCGCGACGCGTTCGCGACGCAGCGCCGCTTCGTGCAGGACGCGGCGCACGAGCTGCGCACGCCCATCGCCGCCATCGGGCTGCAGGTGGAGAACATGCGCAATGACATGAACTGCCCCGCGGCCGAACAGCGCTTCGCCCACCTCGAGGCGGGCGTGCGCCGCGCGCAGCGGCTCGTCGACCAGTTGCTGCGCCTCTCGCGGCAGGAGAGCGCGGGCGCCGACGGTCCCGCGATCGTGGACCTGCGCGCGCAGCTGCGCGAGAGCGTGACGACCCTGATCGGCCTGGCCGACCAGCGCAACATCGACCTCGGCGTGGCGGGCGCGGAGCAGGCCAGCACGCCGATCCCGCTCGCCTGCGCGGCCGGCGACATCCGCAGCGTGCTGGACAACCTGATCGAGAACGCCTTGCGCTACACGCCAGAAGGCGGTGTCGTCGACGTGAAGCTCGAACATGCGCAGGGCCGCATCGCGCTGGAGGTCGTCGACACCGGCCCCGGCATCCCGCAGGACATGTTGCCGCGCGTGTTCGACCGCTTCTTCCGCGTGCCGGGCAACGGCACCAACGGCAGCGGCCTCGGCCTCGCCATCGCCCGCGCCGCGGCGGAACGCGCGGGGCTGTTGCTTACGCTGCGCAATCGCGAGGACCGCAGCGGACTCATTGCGCGCGTGGAGACGCTCACGGTCAGCTAAGAAAGCGCTAAGGCTTGGCTAAAGGGAGAAACCTACAGTGAGATCACGGTTGCAGCGGGGGAAACAAGGAGAGCCGCAGCAACCGATCCAGACAGATCTCCGAACCACTGAAAGGTCCCTGCCATGAATGCCAAGTTCCTGTTCGCCGCCGCCGCCATCGCCGCCGCCGTGTCCGGTGTCGCCCGTGCCGACGAAGCCGATGCTTCCCAGTTCGCGATCAAGTTCGACGGCCAGCGCACCCGCGCCGAAGTGATGGCCGAAGCCGCGCGCGTGCCCGCCGCGCGCAGCCAGGAGCCGGCCGGCTCCCGCGTGCTGGTCGCGCCCACGTCGAACGTGAGCGTGCAGGCCGTCCGCGCCGAAGCCGCGCAGGCGCTGCGCCTGGGCAAGATCCCCTCGGGTGAACTGAGCTTCTGAAGCGCCACGACCCTCCCTCCCGAAGAAGCGAAAAGGGCTGCATCCGCAGCCCTTTTTCCTTTGGGGAGCCGGCAGGCTCAGAACGTGAGCGTGAGCACCACCGGCGCCGGCGCGGCCACTTCGGTGCGCACGGCGAGCAGGGCGTCCGGTTCCGGCAGGAACTGCAGCGGAGCCCAGTCGCTCGACGTGTGGCCGGCGACGGTCAGCGTGTGCGCGTCGTCCTCGGCGCGCAGCGCGGTGTCGGCCCAGGAAGCGGAAGGCAGCTCGATCCTCATACATGCACTGTAACCACGTGTTGCACACCCCCGGGGGGCGTTTTTTCACCGACTCGGCAGGAAACGTCGAAAACTTCACGTCCGGGCTGAAGTAGCATCTCCCGCCTTGAAATGTTTCACGCCGGCCCTAGCTCGGGGACGCTGCATTTGAACAACACGCCATGAGCCAGAAACAGACCCTCTCCTTCCAGGCCGAGGTTGCGCAGCTGCTGCACCTCGTCACCCACTCGCTCTATTCGAACAAGGAGATCTTCCTGCGGGAGCTGATCTCCAACGCCTCGGACGCCTGCGACAAGCTGCGCTTCGAGGCGCTGCACCACCCGGAGCTGTACGAGGACGCACCCAACCTCGAGGTGCGCGTGAGCTTCGACAAGGACGCGCGCACGCTCACCATCGCCGACAACGGCATCGGCCTGTCGCAGCAGGAAGCCATCGACAACCTGGGCACCATCGCCAAGAGCGGCACGCGCGAGTTCATGTCGCGCCTGTCCGGCGACCAGAAGGCGGACGCGCAGCTCATCGGCCAGTTCGGTGTCGGCTTCTATTCCGGCTTCATCGTCGCGGACCGCATCACGGTGGAATCGCGCCGCGCCGGCCTGAAGCCCGAAGAGGGCGTGCGCTGGGTGAGCGGCGGTGCCGGCGATTTCGAGGTGGAGACCATCACCCGGCCGCAGCGCGGCACCAGCGTCACGCTGCACCTGCGCGAAGACGCTTCGGACTACCTGTCCACCTGGAAGATCAAGTCGATCATCTCCAAATACTCCGACCACATCCAGCTGCCCATCCTGATGCGCAAGGAGGAGTGGAAGGAAGGCGAGGACGGCAAGCCGGGCGAGCACGTGCTCAGCGACGAGTGGGAGACGGTCAACCAGGCGACGGCGCTCTGGACGCGCGCGAAGAAGGACATCACGCCGGAGCAGTACCAGGAGTTCTACAAGAGCATCAGCCACGACTACGAGGAGCCGCTCGCCTGGACGCACAACCGCGTGGAAGGCAGCACCGAGTACACGCAGCTGCTGTTCATCCCCTCGCACGCGCCCTTCGACCTGTGGAACCGCGACAAGGCCGCGGGCGTGAAGCTGTACGTCAAGCGCGTCTTCATCATGGACGACGCCGAGGCGCTGCTGCCCGCGTACCTGCGCTTCGTGAAGGGCGTCGTCGACTCCGCCGACCTGCCGCTGAACGTGAGCCGCGAGCTGCTGCAGGAAAGCCGCGACGTGAAGGCGATCCGCGAGGGCAACACGCGCCGCGTGCTGGCGATGATCGAGGACCTGGCGAAGGCGGAGCAGGACGCGGAATCGGCGGACAAGGAGAAGTTCGCGAAGTTCTGGGCCGAGTTCGGCGCGGTGCTGAAGGAAGGCCTGGGCGAGGACTTCGGCAACCGCGAGCGCATCGCGAAGCTGCTGCGCTTCGCCTCGACGCAGAGCGACACCGCGAGCGTGTCCCTGGCCGCGTACAAGGCGCGCATGAAGGAAGGCCAGGAGGCCATCTACTACATCACCGGCGACACGCAGGCGGCCGCCGCCCACAGCCCGCAGCTCGAGATCTTCCGCAAGAAGGGCATCGAGGTGCTGTACATGACGGACCGCGTGGACGAGTGGGCGCTGTCCTTCCTCACCGAGTTCGAAGGCACGCCGCTGCAGTCCGTGGCGAAGGGCCAGGTGGACCTGGGCAAGCTGCAGGACGAAGGCGAGAAGAAGGCGGCCGAGAAAGCCGCCGAATCGTTCAAGCCGGTGCTCGCGAAGCTGAAGGAAGCGCTGAAGGACAAGGCGCAGGACGTGCGCGTCACGACGCGCCTCGTCGACTCACCGGCGTGCCTGGTGGTCACCGAAGGCGGCATGAGCCTGCAGCTCGCGCGGCTCATGAAGCAGGCCGGCCAGAAGGCGCCGGACGTGAAGCCGGTGCTGGAGGTGAATGCCTCGCATCCGCTGGTGCAGAAGCTCGATGGCTCGCCGGCGTTCAACGACCTGGCGCACATCCTGTTCGACCAGGCGCTGCTGGCCGAGGGCGGGATGCCGGAGGATCCGGCGGAGTATGTGAAGCGGGTGAACGCGTTGCTCGCGTAAGTAGGGAACGGTGGGGTTCGCTCGCGCTCACCTGCCGGCGCTGGCGCGCCGCCACCCTACAGGAAAGCGAATGTAGGCTGGGGCGGCGCCAGCCGCCGACGGTGAGCGAACGCGAACCCCACCGATCCATGCCTCACTCGAACCCGCACCTCTTGCGCGTCTCCGCCGCCTCCGCCGCCGTCAACGCCACGATCAGCGCCCGCGCCAGCTCCGGCTCCTGCGCGCCCACCGCCACCGCCGCCGTGTACGTCGTCGTCAGCTCGTAAGGCTCCGGCAGCAGCCCGTTCAGCCGCACGCCCGGCGTGATCAGGATCTCCGTCACCTGCGTGCAGCCCACCGCTTCCGGTTCCGTCGACTGCGCCAGCGCCGCCATCGCGGTCGCGCCGTTCGGGTAGGTCTTGAGCCTGGCCTTGTCGTGGTCCAGGCCCATCGCCTGCAGGACCTTCAGGAAGTGGATGCCGGCCGTGGCCTTGGCCGGATCGGGGAAGTAGATCGCGGGAGCGGCCTGCAGCAGCGCCTGCAGCTTCTGCGGCGTGTCCACCGCCACGGGCGGGTGCTTCTCCTTCAGCGCGACGCCGGTCTTCACCTGGCCGACGGCCTTCACGGTCGCCGCCTCGGCGCGGTCCTGCGCCACGAGGTCCTCGATCAGCGCGAGCGACAGGATCAGAAGGTCGCAGGGCGCGCCGGCCAGCAGCTTGTCCTTCATCGCACCGACGGCGCCGAACGTGCCTTCGATCCTGCAGTCGTGCTTCTTCTCGAACGCGGGCTGCAGGCGGCTGACGAGGCCGCTGGCGGCGCCGCCACTCAGGATGCGGAGCGTGCGGGGCATGTCAATCTGCCTTGATGTTGGCGGACTTGATGACCTTCGCCCACTTCGCCACGTCGTCGCGGACGTACTTGTCGAAGGCCTGCGGGTTCATGACCATGGCCACGGCACCTTGCTTCGCCCAGGCCTGCTGCACCTCGGGCTGGCTCACGATCTTCGACACGGCTTCGTTCAGGCGCTGCACCACGGCCGGCGGCGTGCCCTTGGGCGCCAGCAGCCCGAGCCAGATGGTCGCTTCGTAACCGGGCACCCCCGATTCGTCGACCGTCGGCACCTCGGGGAGCACGGTCGAGCGCTGCTTGCCGGTGGTGGCGATGGCCTTCACCTTGCCCGCCTTCACCTGCTCGGTCATGGTGGTGACCGCGTCGAACATCATGTCGACCTGGCCGCCCAGCACGTCGGTGCGCGCGCCCGAACTGCCCTTGTACGGGATATGCACGATCTTCGTGTCCGACATGCTCTTGAAGAGCTCGCCGGCCATGTGGTACGGGGTGCCGGTGCCCGACGACGCGTAGTTGAGCTTGCCCGGCCGTTCCTTCGCGAGCTTGAGGATGTCGCGGACGTTGTTCACGGGCACGGCGGGATGCGCCACCAGCACGAGGTCCGAGGAGTTGATCGGCGCCACCGCCACGAAGTCGCGTTCGAGGTCGTAGGGCCTGTTCGGCACCAGCGTCTCGTTCACGGTGTGCGTGTTCGACATGAGCAGCAAGGTGTAGCCGTCCGGCGGCGACTTCGCCACCATCTCGGTGCCGATCACCGCCCCCGCGCCGGGACGGTTCTCCACCACGAAGGCCTGCCCGAGCGACTCCGGCAGGCGCTGCGCCAGGAAGCGCGCGAACACGTCCGCGGGGCCGCCCACCGCGAAGGGCACGATGATCTTCACCGGCCGCGCGGGCCAGTTCTGCGCTGCCGACGCGAGGGGCTGCAGCAGGGCCGCGGCGCAGGCGCCGGCGGCGAGGCAGCGCAGGAACGGGTGGCGCTTCATGGAAGCCTCCTTGGCGTCATTCGACCTTGCCGATCTTCTTCACGACGTCGGCCATGCGCTTCACGTCGTTCTGCACGTACTTCTCGAAGTCGGGCGTGTCCTGGAACATCACGGGGCTGCCGGCGTTCAGGATCACCTGGTTGACCTTGGGATCGGCGGCGGCGGCCTTCACGGCGGCGCGCAGGCGCTGCACGACGGGCTCGGGCGTGCCGGCCGGCACGAACAGGCCGGACCACTGCGCGTACTCGGCGTCGTAGCCGGACTGCTTCAGCGAAGGCACGTCCGGCAGGGTTTCCAGCTTCGTGGTGCCCCAGTGGGCGAGCACGCGGATCTTGCCGGCCTTGACGTGCTGCAGCACGGTGGCGGGGCCGGTGGACAGCGCGTCGACCTGGCCGCCGAGCAGCGCGACCACGGCCGGGCCCGCGCCCGTGTACGGGATGTGGGTCATGCGGACGTTGGCGACCTGCTTGAGGATCTCCATGGGCACGTGCATCGTGCCGTAGTTGCCCGACGAGCCGAAGTTGATGGCGCCCGGACGCTTGCGCGCGTCGTCCACGAAGTCCTTCACCGTCTTCCAGGGCGCGTCGGCGCGCACGGCCAGCACGGTCGGGTCGGCGGTGATGCGCGCGATGGGGCGCAGGGAGGCGTACGAGTACATCTGCGTGCGGCCGAGGATGGTGTCCGCCTCGGGCAGCACGCTGTACGAGGACAGCGCCATCAGGATCGTGTACCCGTCGGGTGCGGCCTTGGCCACCTGGGCCATGCCGATGCCGCCGCCGGCGCCGCCCTTGTTCTCGATCACCACCGGCTGGCCGAGCTCGCGCGACATGGCCTCCGCCACCGGGCGGCCCACCACGTCGGCCAGGCCGCCGGGCGGGAAGGGCACGATCATCGTGACGGGCTTGCTGGGGTAGGCGGCCTGCGCAACGGCGAGGCCGGCCGCGGCGGCAAGGCCCGCGGCCAGGAGAAGTCGGCGCATCATCGGGGGAACTCCTAGGGGTTGTTTTGTTAGCATGCTATGGAACCCCTCCGTCCCCGCGCAACAGAGTTTCCACCATGAGAATTGCCGCTTACCGCTACCAGGGCCAGCCCGGCGTCGGCCGCGTATCCGCCGACGGCCAGCAGGTCGAACCCTTCCAGCTCGACGCCCAGCAGGCCGCCCTCGGCGCCCTGCCGCTCGTCGAGGCGCAGGCCGCAGGCCGCGCGCTGCCGCCCACGGGCCAGTCGATCCCGCTGCAGCAGGTGCAGCTCACGGCGCCGGTACCGCGTCCGCGCCGCAACATCTTCTGCGTCGGCAAGAACTACCACGCGCACGCCAAGGAGTTCGCCGGCAGCGGCTTCGACTCCAGCGCCAAGTCCGGCGGCGACATCCCGTCCGCCCCCATCATCTTCTCCAAGGTGCCGGAGTCGGTGGTCGGGCCGAACGACAACATCCTGTACCCGGCCGAAGTCTCCACCGCGATCGACTACGAAGCCGAACTCACCGTGGTGATCGGCCGGGGCGGCAAGGGCATCAGGAAAGCCGACGCCATGCAGCACGTGTGGGGCTACACGATCGTCAACGACGTGACCGCGCGCGACTGGCAGGGCCGCCACTCGCAGTGGCTGCTGGGCAAGTCCTTCGACACCTTCTGCCCGATGGGGCCGTGGCTCGTCTCGGCCGACGAGATGGACGGCCAGAACACGGACGTGAAGTGCTGGGTGAACGGCGAACTGCGCCAGGACGCCAACACGAAGGATTTCATCTTCGACATCCCGACGCTGATCGAGTGCATCTCGGCCGGCATCACCCTCTACCCCGGCGACCTGATCGCCACCGGCACGCCGGCGGGCGTGGGCATCGGGTTCAAGCCGCCGAAGTACCTGGGGCGGGGGGATGTGGTGAAGATCGAGATCGGGGGCATCGGGGTGCTGGAGAACACGCTGCGCTGACGCGGTGCGAACGCTGGGGTGCGCTGCGCGCAACCCAGCCTACATACCGGGCTCATGGCCGGCGTAGATCGGGGCCGTAGGCTGGGTTGCGCGCAGCGCACCCCAGCAACCCCACGCCTCCTTCAAGCCACCAGCGCCGGCTCCTCCATCGCCTCCATCTGCTCCTCCAGCATCTGCAGCTGCCCGCGCCAGTAGTCGCTGGTGCCGAACCACGGAAACGCGATCGGGAAGGCGGGATCGTCCCAGCGCCGCGCCAGCCACGCACTGTAGTGGATGAGGCGCAGCGTGCGCAGCGGCTCGATCAACGCCAGCTCGTTGCGGTCGAAGTCGCGCAGCTGCTCGTAGCCATCGAGCAGCGCGCCCAGCTGGCGCTGGCGCTGCGCGCGCTCTCCGGACAACAGCATCCACAGGTCCTGCACCGCGGGCCCGGTGCGCGCGTCGTCCAGGTCCACGAAGTGCGGCCCGGCGTCGGGTGTCCAGAGGATGTTGCCGGGATGGCAGTCGCCATGCAGCCGCAGCAGGCGCACGCCGTCCGCACGCGCCGTCTCGAACGCCGAGCGCACCTGCGCCAGCGCTTTCTCGCAAGCCCGCTGCCACTCGCCCTGCACGTCCAGCGGAATGGCGTGATGGGCGAGCAGCCAGTCGCGCGGCTCCTCGCCGAAGCTGGCCACGTCGATCGCGGGGCGCACGGCGAAGGCCGAACGGGCGCCGACGGTGTGCAGCCGCGCGAGGTAGCGGCCGATCCACTCCAGCACCTCGCCGTCGTCGAGCTCCGGCGCGCGGCCGCCGCGGCGCGGCGACACGCTGAAGGCGAAGCCGGCGTGGTGGTGCAGCGTGCTGCCTTGCGGCGCCAGCGGCGCGACGGCAGGCACTTCGGCCGCCAGCAGCTCCTGCGCGAAGGCGTGCTCCTCCAGGACCTGCGCCTCGCTCCAGCGGCCCGGCCGGTAGAACTTGGCGACGACGATCGCGCTGCCCTCGAACGCGTCTTCCAGGTGGACCTGGTAGACGCGGTTCTCGTAGGAGCTCAGGGCGAGCAGACGCCCGTCACCGAAGAGGCCCACGGACGCGAGTGCATCCAGCACCACGTCGGGCGTGAGGGTCTCGTACGGATGGCGAGCGTCTGGTTCCATGCGGCATTGTCGCCGCAGGAGCTCACTTCACCGTGATCTGCACGTCGATGTTGTTGCGGGTCGCGTTGGAGTACGGGCAGACCTTGTGGGCCTCGGCCACGAGCTGCTCCGCCTTGGCGCGCTCCATGCCGGGCACGGTGATGTTCAGGCGCACGGCGATGCCGTAGCCCAGCGACGTGGGGCCGAGGTCCACTTCCGCGTCGATGGCCGTGTCGTTCGGCACCTGCACGCCGACCTTCGGGGCGACGGCCTTCATCGCGCCGAGGAAGCACGCGGAGTAGCCGACGCCGAACAGCTGCTCGGGGTTCGTGCCCTGGCCGGCGCCGCCGGGGGAGGACAGCTTCACCTCGATGCGGCCGTCGTCCGAGCGGCCGGTGCCTTCGCGGCCGCCGACGGCATGGGTCTTGGCGGTGTAGAGGACTTTGTCGAGAGCGGTGGGCATCGTTGCTTCCTTGTGGTGGGGTGGGGGGAAAGGATCAGGCCGTGAGGCGTTCGCGCAGGGTGCGCAGGTCGCGCGTGAGCTGCAGCAACTCGGGCAGCGAGCACTGGCTGGCCGCGAGCACGCAGCCGGGCACCCTGGCGGCGCGCTGCTTCAGCCGGCGACCGGCGGCGGTGAGGTGGATGTGCACGCGGCGCTCGTCCTCGACCGCGCGCATGCGGCTGACGAGGCCGGCGGCCTCCAGGCGCTTGAGCAAGGGCGTGAGCGTGCCGGAGTCGAGGCTGAGCCGCTGGCCGAGTTCGGACACCATCAGCCCGTCGCCTTCCCAGAGCACGAGCATCACGAGATACTGCGGGTAGGTGAGGCCCAGCTCGTCGAGCAGCGGCTTGTACAGCTTGGTCATCGCCAGCGACGCCGAGTACAGCGCGAAGCACACCTGGTTGTCGAGCAGGAGCGCTTCGTCGGCGGAGAGGCTGCGCGAGGGCATGCCGCGAAGTCTAGTACAAGATTGAATTGCACGCAACTGAACTGCGGAAGGGGAGGGCGGCCACTGCCACCCTCCGCACTGGCGGTCAGCGCACCGTCGTCGGCGTCACCCAGGTGTAGCCCAGCGCGGTGATGCCGTCGACGAGCCGCGTGAAGTCCTGGTAGCCCGTCGTGCCGATGTCCTTCTCCAGCCAGAACGGGTGGAAGAAGAAGGAGCCGAAGCCGTCGCGCACCGTCAGCGCGTACTGGGCGTTCAGGAGGATGTCCTGCCAGGAGTAGGTGAAGTAGGAGGTGGGGTCGATCCGGCGGATGTCGTACTCGATGTTGCCCAGGTTCTCCGGCAGCACCTTCTGGCCGTAGTAGTCGCGCTGGATCACGTACGGGAAGATCTGGCCGGCGGAGAAGTCCTTGCCCGCATGCGGCGAGAAGTCCGGCTTGTCCGCGGTGAAGTAGACGACCCGCTGGTACGTCGTGTTGAACGCCAGCGGCACCGCGCGCGAAGCGGTGGGCGAGGCCATGTAGTGCGGCGTCTCCCAGGCGACGGGCCCGTAGTTGAACTGCCCCAGCTCCCACAGCCCCTTGGTGAAGCGCCCGAGCGCCCACTCCGTGGAGTCTTCCGGCACCGGCGCGTTGTGCGCGATGTCCCAGAACTCGTAGTCGTCGCCGCTCATGCCGGTCCACGGGTTCTTCACGGCGCCGTACTGATGCGTGTAGCCGTGCATCACGATCTCGCCGCCGCGGGGCAAGGCGTAGTCCAGCGCGGTGCGCAGGTTGGTGGCCTGCGCGAGCGGGATCTCCTGCGGCACGCCGTCGTTGCCCGAGCCCTTGGGATCCATGTGGTGCGGGATCACGGCGATGGAGAAGCGGATGTTGCGGCCCTGCAGGAAGTCGGTCAGCCGCTTCATGGCGCTCACCGACACGGGCGCTCCCACGTCTTCCAGGCGCACCATGGCCTGGTGCTGCTCGGGGTGGTCGATGCCGAGCATGTCGTGCAGCAGGTCGGCGAGCACGAGGTAGCGGTCGCGCGGGCCGATGAAGCTGAAGGGAATGTCCGCGACGTACCAGAAGCGGCCGGAGCGCACGACGTACGGTGCCTGCTCGCCGGTCCTGGAATTGCGGATCGGGACGACCACGCTGGCCTTCGCGGCGTCGGCGACTTCGGTGACGCCGATGTCCGGGTCCGCGTCGATCGCGTTCTTCTGCGCGTCGTAGGCGTAGTACTTGACGAAGTCCTTGCCCTTGTAGGCGACGGTGTCGAAGAAGCCGGGGCTGGGCGCCGCGGCGGTGGGCTGCGCGTTCATGCCGCGCAGGTCGTCGAAGGCGATGCCGCGCGTCGCGGTGAACTGGTACGCCGGATCGTCCGCGAGCCGCCAGAGGTTGTACTTGAACCAGACGAGCGTCTTCGTCGTCGCCGCCGCATCGGCGAGGAAGGCGGTGGGCAGCTGCGTGTCGTACGCCGCGCCCAGGTAGAAGGTGGCGTCGTGCGCCGCCATCTGGCCCGCGGCATAGCGGTGCACGGGCACGAGGTCCACCTTCGCATCGAAGTGCCCGAGCAGGTTGCCGAGCATGATCGCGTAGGAGAAGCCCAGCTTCTCGTACTCGCCCGCGGGAGCGTCGTAGAGGACGAGGGTCGTGGGACCGGCGGGCGCCGGGGCGGGGCCGGTGCCGCCGGTGCCCGTGCCGCCACCTGCGCTGGTGCCGCCGCCACTACTCGTGCCTCCGCCGGCGCTGGTGCCGCCGCCCGTGCTGCCCCCGGTCGACGGCCTGGCCGGATACGGGCCCACGTCCGCGATCGTCACCTTGTCGGGCACGCCGCCCGGCACGCCGGCAGCCGCGTTGCCGCCCGGAACGGCGGGCGCGGGAGCAGCGCCAGTCGCCGACCCGGGCGATGGAGCCGACGCCGGCGCCGGCGTGGAGCCGTTCGTTGCGCTTCCGGCGGAACCCGATCCACCACCGCCGCCGCCGCAGCCACCCAGCAGCGCACCGAGACACAGCGCGCCCGCGGCGCACAGCGCCCGCACCTGGACTTCCATGACTTCTCCCGGTTCTCTTCTCGGGAAACCAATCTACCGACGCGCCACGTGCGGGTTCACGGACGCGGGACGATCCGCTCGTAGGATTGGAGCGATCGCGCGGGCCGGCGGCCACCGTGCAGGGCAGGTGGCTCTGCGGGAGAAGGAAGACTTTGGTCTGCTTGCTAGCGCCCGGTGAAGCGCGCCTGGCGCTTCTCGACGAACGAGCGCACGCCTTCGGCGGCGTCTTCGCTGCGGGCCAGGTGCTGTTGCACCGCCACGAATTCGGCCATGGCTTCCAGCGGTCCGCGCTCCACGGCCTTCAGCGCATTGCGCCGCGTCGCGACGACGGCCATCGGCGCCTGGTCCGCGATGCTTTCGGCGATGCGGATCGCCTCCTGCAGTTCGCCGCCGCGCGGGACGACCTTCTGCACGAAGTTCAGCCGCAAGGCTTCGGCCGCGCCGAACTCGTCGCCGGTCAGCAGGTGCAGCAGCGCGTTGCCCAGGCCGGCGCGCTCCGCCATGCGCAGGGTCGCGCCACCGGTGGCCATGATCCCGCGCTTCACTTCCAGCTGCGAGAAGCGGCAATCGTCCGCGGCCACCACGATGTCGGCGGCCAGCATCAGCTCGATGCCGAGCGTGAAGGTGATCCCCTGGACCGCCACCACCATGGGCTTCGTGCGGCGCCGGTAGCCGGGCGAGCCCAGGTCCAGCGGTTCCACGGCCCCGTGCGGCCAGAGCTTCTCGCCCTTCTGCATGGCCGGGGCGATGGTCGGCAGGTCCAGGCCGGCGGTGAAGTGGTCCCCGTGCGCGAACAGCACGCCGACGCGCAGCGCGGGATCCTCGTCCAGCAAGGTGTACGCTTCGGCCAGCTCGCGGAACATCCGCGGCGTGAAGCCGTTGCGCTTGGCGGGCCGGTTGATGCCCACCAGCAGCAGCGCGCCGCGCCGCTCGGTCGTGATCGTTCCTTCGGGGGGAGGCGGGAGGGCGTTTTCCATGAGCACGATTAGAGCAGCCACTCGGCCCGGCGCGCCAGCGTGCGCCTAGACTGCCGTGGAGGAGACCAGGATGAGCACAGCGCTTCCCAGCCAGGTGGATTACGTGATCGTCGGCGGCGGCTCCGCCGGCTGCGTGCTGGCCGCACGCCTGAGCGAAGACCCGTCGGTGCAGGTCGCGCTGCTGGAGGCCGGCCCGCCGGACACCAGCGTGCTGATCCACTGCCCCGCCGGCCTGGCACTGCTGGCGAAGAACGGGCAGGCCAACTGGGGCTTCGAGACGGAGCCGCAGCCGGGCCTGGGCGGCCGGCGGGGCTACCAGCCGCGCGGCAAGGTGCTCGGCGGCTCCAGCTCGGTGAACGCGATGATCTACGCGCGCGGCCATGCGAGCGACTACGACGCGTGGGCGGCCGCCGGCAACCCGGGCTGGTCCTTCGCCGAGTTGCTGCCCTGGTTCCGCAAGGCCGAGCGCAACGAGCGCGGCGCCGACGCCTTCCACGGCGGCGACGGTCCCCTCAACGTGATGGACCTGCGCAGTCCCAACCGCTTCAGCAAGGTGTTCGTCGAGGCGGGCAGGCAGGCCGGCTATCCGGAGAACCACGACTTCAACGGCGCGGAGCAGGAAGGCGTGGGCCTGTACCAGGTCACGCACCGCGACGGCGAGCGCTTCAGCGCGGCCAAGGCCTACCTGGCCCCGAACCGTGCGCGGCCCAACCTGCACGTGGTCACCGGGGCGCATGCCACGCGCGTGCTGCTGGAAGACAAGCGCGCGACGGGCGTCGCGTACCGCATAGTCGGCGCTTCGCAGGAGCTGCGCGCGCGGCGCGAGGTGATCCTCAGCGCGGGCGCGCTGCTGTCGCCACAGCTGCTGATGCTCTCCGGCATCGGCCCGGCGGAGCACCTGCGCGAGCACGGCATCGCCGTGGCGCACGACCTGCCCGGCGTGGGCCGCAACCTGCACGACCACGTCGACGTGGTGCAGGTCTGGGACGCGCCGCACCTCACGGACCTCTTCGGCCTGTCCTTCACCGGCGCCGTGAACGTGGTGAAAGGCATCGCCGAATGGCGGCGGCAGCGCAGCGGCATGCTGACCACCAACTTCGCCGAAGCGGGCGGCTTCATCCGCAGCTCGCCGGAGGAAGCCATCCCCGACCTGCAACTGCACTTCGTGATCGGCAAGCTGGTGGACCACGGTCGCAAGACGGTGTTCGGCCACGGCTACTCCTGCCACGTGTGCCTGCTGCGTCCACGCAGCCGCGGGTCGCTCACGCTGCGCAGCGCGGACCCGCTGGCGCCGCCGCGCATCGACCCCCACTTCCTAGCGGACGCGGACGACGTGCGCCGCCTCGTGCGCGGTTTCCGCGTGATGCGGCACATCCTCGAGCAGCCTGCGCTCGCGGGCCTGCGCGGGCGCGAGCTCGCGGCTTCCGCGGGCGCGCGCGACGACGCGCAGATCGAGGCCTTCATCCGCAGCCACGCCGACACCATCTACCACCCGGTGGGCACCTGCCGCATGGGCACCGATGCGGGGGCCGTCGTCGACCCGCAGCTGCGCGTGCACGGGATCGCGGGCCTGCGTGTCGTGGACGCGTCCGTGATGCCCAGCATCGTCGGCGGCAACACCAACGCACCGGTGATCATGATCGGCGAGAAGGCCGCCGACCTGGTCAAGGCGGCAGCGCGCGGCGGCCGTGAATCAGTTCACGCCGGCGGCGAGGCGCTGGCCGTTTAAGGTTTCCTGAAGGTTTTCTTAGTGGATTCTTCAGAACGCCTCGCGAGGGGCGTTCCTAGACTTCTTTCCACGGCGCTCCTGCCGTCTCCCCAGCGAAAGAAGACATGAAGATCACATCCAAGGAACTTGCCCAGGTTGCCGCCGCCGAGGCGCCGCGCTTCGACATGTACTCCGGCATCCACAAGGCGCTGCGCGCCTTCATGGCCGACACCCTGCTGGCCCTGGGCCGCATGGACCCGGCCGACGACGGCGAGGTCGCCGAGGCCGGCGAGCGCGTCCTCCGGCTGCTCGGCTTCTGCGGCAGCCACCTCGCGCACGAGAACGCCTTCGTGCACGCAGCGATCGAGGCGCGCGCGCCGGGTGCCAGCGACCGCATCGGCCACGAGCACGAGGAACACGAGCGCGAGATCGCGCACCTGTCCGCGCAGGTCGCCTACCTGCAGATCGCCCCCGCGGCCGAGCGTCCCGCCGCGGCCCTGTCGCTGTACCGCGCGCTGTCGCTCTTCGTCGCCGGCAATTTCCAGCACATGCACGTGGAAGAGACTGCGCACAACGCGGTGCTGTGGGCCCGCTACACCGACGCCGAGCTGCTGGCGATCCACGATGCCCTGGTGGCCTCGATCCCGCCGGAGGAGATGATGCTCACGGCGCGCTGGCTGGTGCCCTTCATGAACCCGCAGGAACGGGCGATGCTGTGCGCCGACATGAAGGCGAAGGCACCGGCGGAGGCGTTCGAGGCGGTGCTGGCGGCGGTGCGGCCGCATTTGAGCAGCCGGGAGTGGGAAAAGCTCGCGAAGGCGCTGGGGTGAACGGTGGGGTTCGCTGGCGCTCACCTGCCGGCGCTGGCGCGCCGCCACCCTACGAACAGCCGCCGTGCGCACAGAGTAGGGTGGTGCGGCGAACGCCGCAGAAGGTGAGCGAAGCGAACCCCACCGAAGGGCGCCGGATCAAACCTGCACCAGCTCCACCCCCCGCTGCACCACCAGCCGGAACCGCCCCCGCCCCGTCTTCTCGATCCGCACCGCGCCTTCCTGCTCCGCCAGCCGCCGCTGCAGCAGCAGCAGGCGCGCCTCGAGGTTGTCGCTCACGTCCGGCAGCTTCAGGGACGCGTCGAGACGCAGCTCCCGGTTGCTGAATTCGGTGCGCCCCAGCTGCTGGTGGTCGCGCAGCAGCTTCCACAGGATCGCGCCGGCCACGCCCTTGATCACGTAGTCGTCGCCGAAGAAGATGCTCGCGTTCGCCGGGAAGTGGCGCACCACCAGCGGCGCGAGCGCCGAGGGGCGCGTGGCAGCGGGTGACGCGGCGGGGGCCGCCGCTGCCTCCACGCTTTCCGTCGCCGCCTGCATCAGCTCGATCGTCGCACCCAGGTGTCCCGCGATCGCCACCAGCGCGTCCTCGTGCTCGTAGCTGAATTGCAGCTCCTGCGAGCTCTCGACGAACAGCACGCCCAGCATGCGGCCGCCGCTCTGGATCGGCACCGCCAGCTGGCTGTGCGGCTGCGGCAGGCCGGGGTAAGGGATCTCGGTGACCGGCTCGAAGTCGGGCACGTTCGCATCGAAGCTGCTGCGCATCGCCTGGCTGTAGAGCGCCGCGCTCGTGACGTGGCCGATCCGCACCGGCGTGCGTTCGCGCGCGGCCATGCCGATCACGCCCTGGCCTACGCCGACCTCGGAGCCCACGCCCGAGGTGGCATAGCCGCAGCTCGCCACCGTGTACAGGCGCTGCGCCGCAGGGTCCAGCATCAGCACCATCGCGTGCCGGATGCCCAGGTGGTCGCTCGCGCTCGCCAGCACCGCGTTGAGTGCTTCGTCCAGGCTGGTGCAGCGCGCCAGGCGCTCGCTCGCACGCCGCACGGCGCCGAGCAGGTTGGGGCGCGGCGCCGGCGCCGCCAGGGGCTCGCCTTCCAGTGCCTCGATTTCCTCCACCGCATACACGTCGGAGCCGAGCAGGCGGAACACGCCCTGCATGCCGCTGTGCGAGGCGATGCCGGCGAGCTGGGCACGCATGCCTTCGAACAAGGCGCCTTCCGTTTCGGTGCGCAGGTAGCGGATGCGCAGCCGGTAGAAGCGGGCGGTGCCGGGGTCGATCACCAGCGCCGTCGCGTACGGGTTCGCGAGGATGTTCTGGCGCGTCTTGTTGAAGAACTGGAAGGACAGCGCCACGTGCGCTTCGTCGGCGTAGAACACCTGCGAGATGTAGGCGACGTTGGGCACGCCGTCGGCGCTGCAGGTCGCCACGATGGCCGGGATGATGCCTTCGAAGCAGCCGCGGATGTCCTGCAGGCAGGGCGCGCTCACGGCGTGCCTCCGAGTGCGGCGCCGGCGCGCGGGCCCGGCGTCTGCTCGAACGCCTGCTCCGGCGTGAAGCGCACGGCGATCACGTCGTCGAGCCGGTGCGCGAGCATGGCGCGCGTCACCGGCGGGCCGAAGCCGACCTGCTGGATCTCGTGCTCCATGGAGCGGAGGTACGCGGCGAGCACCGCTTCGTCTTCCGGCCCGGCCGGGCGCATGTCCACGCGCGAGGCCTTCAGCTGCACGCTGCGGTGCGTGGAGGGCTCGCTGAAGACGACGGCGACCTGCCCCGTCGCCGCGAGGTCCTGCACCAGTTGCCGCGACTGCCGCCGGGCGAGATACACGGTGATGTCCTGCCCGCCCGCCTCGACGCGACTGCCGACGGCGCGCATGATGCTGGGGCGCAGGCGCGCGTCGCGCGAGCCCACGATGACGGACACGCCGCGCGCCATCATGGCCACGAGGTCCGGCGGGAGCAGGGCGGCCATGCGGGGCTTTCCTCAGGCGGCGAAGCGGCGGCGCGTGAGCGCGAGCGCCGCCCAGAACGCCGCCACCGCGTAGGCGGCGAGCACCAGCAGGTGCTGCAGCGCGTCGTCGGGCCAGCGGTCCATGAACATGGGCCGCACCAGCTCCACCGCGCTGGTGAGCGGCAGCCACTCCGAGACGGCGCGCACCACCTGCGGCAGCTGCTCGCGCGGGAAGAACACGCCGGAGAGGAACATCATCGGGGTGAGGAACAGGGTGAAGTAGTAGGTGAAGAAATCGTAGCCCTTCGCCAGCGCGTTGAATATCAGGGCGATGCAGGAGAAGGTGACGCCCGCGGCGGCCAGCACGACCCAGGCCACCAGCAGCTTGGGGCTGTACGAGATGCCGAGCGCGAGCATCACCAGCAGGATGGCGGTCACGGTGAAGATCGCCTTGTAGGCGGCCCAGAGCATCTCCGCCAGCACGATGTCGTCCAGGCTCACGGGCGCGTTCATGATGCCGTCCCAGGTGCGCTGCACGTGCATGCGGGAGAAGGCGGAATACAGCGCCTCGAAGCTCGCCGCGTTCATCGCGCTCATGCAGATGGAGCCGCTCGCGAGGAAGAGGATGTACGGAACCTCGGCGCCTGCGAGGCGCACGCTGCCCACCAGCGCGCCCATGCCGTAGCCGAAGGCCACCAGCCAGATCAGGGGCTCGGCGATGTTGCCGATCAGGCTGGGCAGCGCCAGCTTGCGCCACACGAGCAGGTTGCGGCGGAACACGGGCCACCACCGCAGCGAGAGGGCAGGGATGCGCCAGTGGGACAGGTGCTCGCTCATTCAAGCCCCCTCGCGGATCTGCCGGCCCGTCAGCTTGAGGAACAGGTCCTCCAGGTTCGACGGCCGGTGCAAGGTGCGCAGGCGCGGATGCTCGCGCCCGAGCGCATCGAGCAGGGGCCGCGCGTCCTGCGTGTAGAAGAAGACGGTCTCGCCGCTCACCTCCGTGCGGCCGGCCAGCGCGCGCAGCGGCGACTCCGCGAGCGACAGCGCGCCGTTGCCGTACGCCTCCACGACATCCGACTCCAGGTGCTCCGCGATGAGGTCGCGTGGCCTGCCTTCCGCGATCTTGCGTCCGTGGTCGAGCACCAGCAGGCGGTTGCACAGGCGCTCGGCCTCGTCCATGAAGTGCGTCGTGAGCAGGATGGACTTGCCTTGCTGCAGCAACACCTGCAGGCGCTCCCACATGAGGTGGCGCGCCTGCGGATCGAGGCCCGTGGTGGGTTCGTCCAGCATCAGCAGGCGCGGGTCGTTGACCAGCGCCCGCGCGAGCGACAGCCGGCGCCGCATGCCGCCAGACAGTTCCACCGGCTTCGCTTCGGCCTTGGCCGAGAGGGCCGCGAACTCCAGCAGCTGCGGGATGCGTTCGCGGATGCGCTGCTCGGGCAGGCCGAAGTAGCGGCCATAGACCAGCAGGTTCTCGGCGCAGCTGAAGTCGGGGTCCAGCGAGTCGAACTGGCTCACGACGCCGAGCTGCGCCTTGATCGCCAGCGCGTCCCGCGGCAGGGTGCCGCCGAGCGCGCGGATCTCGCCACTGTCCGGCTCGGTGAGCCCCAGGCACATGCGGATCGTCGTCGTCTTGCCCGCCCCGTTGGGACCGATGACGCCCAGGCACTCGCCGGCGGCGATGCCGAAGGAAAGCCCGTCGACCACGGCCGTGTCGCCATAGCGCTTGGTGAGGTCGCGAACTTCGAGGAGCAGCTCGGTCATGGGCGGGGTATTGTGTCCGACCTCGTCCGTGTACGCAGTGCAACGTGCCGCCCCCTTAGAATTTTCCCTTTCCAGAAGAAGAGGTCGCCGCTTGTTCCCACCCTTGCCCATCACGCAGCAGTACCTCCTGCCCAAGAAGCTGCTCACCGTGCTCGCGGGCAAGCTCGCCGGGGCGCGCCTGGGCGGGATCACCACGGCGGTCATCCGCAAGTTCGTGGCGCACTACAAGGTGGACATGGCCGAGGCGGCGGACCCGCGCATCGAGAGCTACGCCACCTTCAACGACTTCTTCACGCGGCCGCTGCGCGAAGGCGCGCGTCCGATCGCCGCGGCGCCTTTCGTGTGCCCCGTGGACGCCGCGATCAGCCAGTTCGGCCCCATCGAGCACGACCAGCTGTTCCAGGCCAAGGGCCACAGCTACTCCACGCGCGCGCTCGTCGGCGGCGACCAGCAGCTCGCGCACCGCTTCGACCACGGGCACTTCGCGACGCTGTACCTCGCGCCGCGCGACTACCACCGCATCCACATGCCTTGCGAAGGGCGCCTGAAGCGGATGATCTACATCCCCGGCGACCTCTTCTCGGTGAACCCGCTGACGGCGCGCCACGTGCCCAGCCTGTTCGCGCGCAACGAGCGCGTCGTGTGCGAGTTCGAATGCCCGCACGGCCCGCTGGTGATGGTGCTCGTGGGCGCGACCATCGTCGGCAGCATGGCGACCGTGTGGCACGGCGTCATCAACCCGCCGCGCACGCGCGAGCCGCGCGAGTGGCGCTACGACGACCAGGACATCGTGCTCGCCAAGGGCGCCGAGATGGGCCGCTTCCTGCTCGGCTCGACGGTGATCCTGCTCTTTCCGCAGAACGTGCTGACGTTCACGCCCGACTGGGCACCGACGCGGCCCGTCCGCCTGGGCGAAGCCATGGGTACGCTGATCGAGACGGAAGCCGCGCTGTGAGTTTTTGCTCGGCCGTGCGTGGCGTTCTCCCGCGCGGGTGATTGCACGCACCGCGCAGGAGCGTTAGGGTTCCGCTTTCTCCCCCGAGACCGTCCGCCATGGATTACCGCTGCCCCCACTGCCACCGGATGCTCGACGTCCGCAAGCTGTACCTGAAAGACATTTCGGCGTGCGCCCGCTGCGGCCAGAAAGTGGTGCTCGGCGACTTCCTCGCGTTCGCGGTGGCGGCGCTGGCGATGTCGGTGTCGGCCCTGTCGGCGCTCTACCTCCTCAGCCACCAGATCGAGGAGTACTACGTCGCCGCGGGCTACGCGGTCGCGATCGGCATGGTCGCGGGCGTGGCGGTCCTGCTGCTGCTCGGGCGCGCGACGCCCTTCCGCGGCCGCACGCGCAGCCGCGCGGCGAAGTCGAGCCGCAACGCCCCTGCGTCCGGCAAGCAGCGGGCCGAACCGGCGCCGCAGAACGACGCGTTCGCACCCACGCGCGCGCTGTAGAACGTCCCCTTACTGGAACGCCACTTCGTCGAAGCTGCGCAGCTTGCGGCTGTGCAGCCGCTGCGGACCTTGTGAACGCAGGATCTCGATCGCGCGCATGCCGATGCGCAGGTGCTGGTCCACGCGCTCGCGGTAGAAGTGGTTCGCCATGCCCGGCAGCTTGATCTCGCCGTGCAGCGGCTTGTCGCTCACGCACAGCAGCGTGCCGTAGGGCACGCGGAAGCGGAAACCGTTGGCCGCGATCGTGGCGCTCTCCATGTCGAGGGCGACGGCGCGGCTTTGCGAGAAGCGGCGCTGCGGCTCGTTGCCGGGCAGCAGCTCCCAGTTGCGGTTGTCCGTGCTCGCCACGGTGCCCGTGCGCATGATGCGCTTGAGGTCCGCGCCCTGGCATTGCGTGACGTCCGCCACCGCCTGCTCCAGCGCCACCTGGATCTCGGCCAGCGCGGGGATGGGGACCCACAAGGGCAGTTCCTCGTCGAGCACGTGGTCCTCGCGCACGTACGCGTGGGCCAGCACGTAGTCGCCCAGCTGCTGGCTGTTGCGCAGGCCCGCGCAGTGCCCGAGCATCAGCCAGGCGTGCGGCCGCAGCACGGCGACGTGGTCGGTGATGTTCTTCGCGTTCGACGGGCCCACGCCGATGTTCACCATGGTGATGCCGCCGTGCCCCGGGCGGATCAGGTGGTACGCCGGCATCTGCGGCAGCCGCGGCGGCGGCGCGCCCAGGCTGTCCATCGCCTCGCGCGGCAGGCCCACGCGGCGCGTGACCACGTTGCCCGGCTCGACGAAGGCGATGTACTCGCTGTCCGGGCGGTTCATCTCCTCGTGACCGAGCTTCACGAATTCGTCGATGTAGAACTGGTAGTTCGTGAACAGCACGAAATTCTGGAACCATTCGGGCACCGTGCCGGTGTAGTGGCGCAGGCGGTGCAGCGAGTAGTCGACGCGCGAGGCGGTGAACAGCGACAGCGGCACCGGCTGGCCGGCGTCGAAGCGCACCGTGCCGTTGGCGATGCCGTCGTCCATGGTGCCGAGGTCCGGCAGGTCGAACAGGTCGCGCATCAGCGCGCGGCGCTGCGGCGGCATGTTGCCTTCGATGTGGTCATGCTCCGCGAAGGAGAAGTGGATCGGCATCGGCTCGTGGCTCGTGCCGATCTCCAGCGGCACGCCGTGGTTCTGGAGCAGGAGCCGGAACTGCTGCAGGTAGTACGGCCCGTACAGGTCGGGTCGCGTCAGCGTCGTCTCGTAGCGGCCGGTGCTCGCGACGAAGCCGTACGAGAGGCCCGAGTTCTCCAGTGCGGCCTGCGGCACCACGCTGTCGGTGTGGATGCGCACGTAGGGGTAGCAGGCCCGCACGCGCGCCGGCATCTGCTCGCCGGCCACGAAGCGCTGCATCGCCTCGCGCAGGTGGTTGATCTGCTGCGCGTAGATCGCTCGCACCTGGTCCAGGGCGCTCTCGGCATCGTGGTGGAAGGTGGGTGCGATGAAGGGCGGCATGAAGGGCATGTGCCTATTGTGCAACTCCCGTTCCACCGTCCCCCAACCCGGCCGGCGGTGCGCCTGCGTCCTACAAGGTGTAACGCAGTCCTCTGACCCATCCTCTTGCGCCCAGGGCCGACAGTCTGCGTCATCCAGAACAGCGTCGCTGACAGGCGCAAATCAATCAAGGAGTCCAAGAAAATGACGACAGCGTTGGCCGCCAATCCCTTCGCCCTGATGGTCGATCCCGCCCAGGTCCGTGCCCACATCGACCAGTCGGAATCCCTGACCAAACTGAGCCAGCGCACCTGCCATCCCCTGGACCGCGCCGTGATCCGCTGCGCGAGCGCCGAGATCGCCGCCTTCGACGCCAAGATCGACCGCACCACGATCTACCTGCCGCCGGAAGAAGAGAAGCCGGCGCCCGTGACGCGCACCTACACGCGCGGCCGCGTCAACTGACCCTGCGGGCCGGCACGCCCATGGGTGCCGGCCGCACCGGCTGCGGCTGGTAGTACTGCTGCTGCCGCAGCCACACTTCCTGGTCCCGTCGTTCCTGTTCGCGCCGCGCCTGGTCCGCCAGGGCCCGCTGGCGCCGGAAGTCCTCCTCGCGGCGCGCCACTTCTTCCCGGCGCGCCTGCTCCTCGCGACGGGCCTGTTCCTCCCGCCTTTCCTCTTCCGCGCGGCGCGCGGCCTGCTCGCGGCGCGCCTGCGCGCCCTGTTCCTCGCGACGGGCCTGCTCCTGCAGGCGGGCGAGCTGCTGCTTGCGCGCCTCGGCGATCTTCTCCGCTTCGGCCCTGCGGACGGCGGCCAGGCGCTTTTCCTCTTCGGCCTTCTTCGCGGCGGCGCGGCGTTCTTCCTCCGCGCGCCTGGCGGCGGCGACGCGCTTCGTTTCCTGCTCCTTCTTCGCCTGTGCGGCGGCGCGGCGCTCGTCGTCCGCGCGCTTCGCGGCGGCGTGGGCGCGCCGGCGATCCTCGGCGCGCCGGTTGTCGGCGGCGACGCGGCGCTCGCTCTCGATGCGCCGGGCTTCGGCCTTCCTCGCTTCGGCCGCGGCGGCGCGCTTTTCGTTCTCCGCGCGCTTCGCCTCCGCGGTGGCGCGCTTGTCGTTGTCGATCCGCTTCGCCTCGGCGGCGGCCGCACGCTTCTCGTTTTCGACGCGCTTTGCTTCCGCGAGGGCGGCGGCGCGGTGTTCGGCTTCCGCGCGCGCTGCGGCGGCGCGGCGCTCGTCCTCGCGCTGCTGCGCGACGCGCTCGCGTTCGGCCTGCTCGCGCGCGGCTTGCGCGGCCGCTTCGGCCTGGGCCCGCGCGCGGGCTTCGGCTTCCGCCTTCAGGGAGGCCGAGGGCAGGGCGGACGCGACGGCGGTGCCGGGGGCACCCACGCGCAGCGGCACCGCCGCGGGTGCCGTGGGCAGCACCGTCACGTTCGGCAGGGTCTGCGCCTTGGCGACGGGCGGCAGGGGCACGGCCGGCGGCAGCGGCGCGGGCGTGGCCGCGGCCTTCGCGGCCTGCACCGGCGCTTGCGCCGCGGCGGCGGGCCTGGCACCGGGGAGCGAGGACGCGGGCCCGGTGATCACGATGTCCTTGCCCTTGTTGATGAAGGCAGGCACCGCGGGGGCCGCGGGGGCCGCCTGCGCCACGTTGGGCATGCTCACGGTGGGCTCGCCGCGCCGGCGCGCGCCGGTCCACTTGTCGAAATCGTCGGTGGCCGCGAACGCGGACTGCGGCACGCGCGAAAGGTCGCGCGACTTGAAGCTCACGCGCTGGCCGTTCTTCACTTCCAGCGCCTCGCCCTTCTCGCCGTACACGACGCCCGAGCCGGAGAGCACCACGATGCGGGTGAGGCCCTGCTTGGGGTCCACGTCGATGCGGTAGTCGCCGGCCTGCCGCGCGCGGAACGCGAGGTTGGGCGTGCCGACCTCGAAGCTGTCGCCCGGATTCAGCTGGGTGACCGTTGCGGCAATGGTGCCCTGCGTGAGGCTTAGCTGGGTCGCGGTGTCGCCCACGTTCTCCAGCACCATCTGCGTCTCGCCATTGAGCCGCACGGCATGGCCGCCTGCCTGCACTTCGGCGCGCGAGCCGCGGTCGATCCAGAGGCGGTCGCCCCGCTTCAGGAGCCGGCGCGGCTGGACGTCATGCCACTCCTTGTCGCCCTGCGGCGCGTACGCCACCGAGCCCTCCGCGTGGTGCAAGTGGGCGGCGGGCACGGACACGACGTCCTGCGCCAGCGCCCCTGAGCCCCATGCAAGTGCCAGGGCTGCCAGTCCGTGGCTGATCCGGCGGCAGCCCCCCACGCCGGTTCTCGATTGCAGAGCGTTCATGGTGAGGTATTGAACGCTTGAGCCACGGCAAAAGCACGCTAAGGGCGTGTAAAGGTCCTGGGAGTTTTCCCGAGCCGGCCCTTTCGCGTGAAGTTGTCACGTGGCCTGCATCAGGGTCCGGGGAACTTCGCGACGACCGGTTCCCGCATGGTCACGAATTCTTCGGCCGCCGTGGGATGGATCCCGATGGTGCGATCGAAGACCGCCTTGGTGGCACCGGCCTGCATGGCGACCGCGAAGCCCTGCACGACCTCGCCGGCCTCGGCGCCCACCATGTGCAGGCCCACGACGCGGTCGGTGGCCGCGTCGACCACGAGCTTCATCAGCGTGCGTTCCGGGTTGCCGCTCAAGGTGTGCCGCAGCGCGCGGAAGTCGGTGCGGAAGATGCGGACGTCGCCGTGGCGTTCGCGCGCCTGCTGCTCGGTGAGGCCCACCGTGCCCACCGTGGGATGCGTGAAGACGGCGGTCGGCACGAGCTCGTAGCCCAGGGAGCGCTCGCCGGTCCCGAACAACTGGTCGACCACCACCATGGCTTCGGCCAGGGCCACGGGCGTGAGCTGCACGCGCGCGATCACGTCGCCCACCGCCAGGATCGACGGCACCTGCGTGCGGAAGCGCTCGTCCACCACGATCGCGCCGTGGGGCGAGGTGCGCAGGCCGGCGGCTTCCAGCCCGAGCCCCGCGACGTTCGGGATGCGGCCGGTCGCATAGAGCACCGCGTCCGCCTCCAGCACCTCGCCGCCGGCGAAGCGCACGGCGAGGGCGTCGCCCTGCCGCTCCACCGCCTCGACGTCGCTGCGCAGGCGCAGGTCGACGCCGTGCTTCACCATCTCCTGCGCGAGGAAGGTCCGCACCTCGTCGTCGAAGCCGCGCAGGATCTGCTCGCCCCGGTACGACTGGGTCACCTGCGCCCCGAGCCCCTGGAAGATGGATGCGAACTCGCAGGCGATGTAGCCGCCACCGACGACGACCAGCCGTCGCGGGAAGGGCGCGAGGTCGAACATCTGGTCCGATGTGAGCACATGCTCGCGGCCGGGGAAGTGCGGGACCGAGGGCGTGCCCCCGGTGGCAACGAGGATGTGCCGCGCGCGCCAGCGACGCGCGCCGTCGGCGTGCGCCACCTGCACGGTGTGGGCGTCGCACAGGGTCGCCCAGCCGCGCACCAGGTCCACGCCGGCGCTGCGCAGCAGGTGTTCGTAGACGCCGTTGAGCCGGGCGATCTCGTGTGCCCGGTTCTTCTTCAGGCGTTCCCAGTCCAGGCGCGCGGGCGCGAGGTCCCAGCCGAACCCGGCGGCATCGCGGAAATGGTCCGCATATTCGGCGGCATGGCTATAGAGCTTCTTCGGGATGCAGCCCACGTTCACACAGGTGCCGCCGAGGGCGGCCGCCTCGGCCAGCACGACGCGGGCGCCCCGCTGCGCGGCCATGCGGGCGGCCCGCACGCCGCCGCTGCCGCCGCCGACCACGAAGAGGTCGCAATCGAATCCGCTCATCGCCGCTCCTTTCCTGTGCCTGTCCATGGCCGGGCAGGCTCGGCTGTAGGCCGTGCCTTACGAGGGTGCCCCAGCCGCACGTTTACCATCGCGCCCATGCACTGGTCGACCTGGTACCGCACCGTGGGCCACACCAGCCTGGCGCCCGTGCGCTGGGCTGCGGCCTGGGCGCGCATCACCTTCTTCGGTTCGGTGATGGTCGTGCGCGCGCTCTCGCCGCGCAGCTACGGCCCGCAGACCCGCTACAACCTTGCCCGCCACATGTACGTGGACACGGCGCCCATTCTCGGCTGGTTCACGGTGCTGATCGCCCTGTTCACGGTGATCATCACGCGCATCGTGGTCGTCACCGCGGCCAGCTACGGCCTGTCGCAATATGCGCTGGAAATGGTGATCCGGGTGCTGGTGGTGGAATTGATCCCGCTGACCGCCGCGCTTTTCGTCGCGTTGCGCACCACGATCCCCAGTGGCGCCGCGCTGGTGGAGATGCGGCGCATCGGCCACTTCCGCACGCTGCGCCGGCAGCGCCTGGACCCGATCGCCGTGGAGGTGCTGCCGCGCATGATGGCCGGCATCTTCGCGTGCATCACGCTCGCCGCCCTCAGCTGCGTGGTCGCCGGTATCCTCGCCTACCTCGCCGTCTACGGCTTCACCATGGCGGGGACGCAGGCGTACAGCCACATGGCCGGCCGCGTGTTCGACCCGCTCTTCACCTTCATCTTCTCGCTCAAGACCTTGCTCTTCGCCATCGCCGTGTCCGTGATCCCCATGGCTTCGGGCCTGAACAACATCGAGGACGACGGGTCGCGCGAGAGCGCGGCGCTGCAGGGCCTCGTGCGCATGTTCGGCGTGCTGCTGGTGATGGAAGCGCTCTCGCTGGTGGGCAACTACATCTGACCATGGCCCAGGACCCCCCGCGCACGCCCCCGCCCAGCCCCAGCGCCCCGCCGCAGCCGGAGACGCCGGTCCAGAAATCCGAGCCCACCGCCAAGCACGTGCCGGTGCGCAACCTGGAGCTGAAGGCCACGCTGCTGCTCGCGTTCACCGTCGGCCTGATCATCGCCTCGGCCCTGTTCCTGCTGCGGGCGCGCGGCTTCTTCGACCCCAAGCAGCACCTGGTGCTCGTCACCGACAACGCGGAAGGCGTGGTGGCGGGCATGGACCTCACCTTCTCCGGCTTCCCGATCGGCACGGTCAAGCGCGTGTCGCTCGGCGAGAAGGGCAACGTGCAGATCGAGATCGACGTGCTGCAGAAGGAGGCGAAGTGGCTGCGTACCTCCAGCGTGTTCACGCTGATCAAGCCGATCATCGGCGCGACGCAGCTGCGCGCCTACAGCGGCATCCTCACCGACCCGCCCCTGCCGGACGGCGCGGAGCGCCCCGTGCTGCGGGGCGACTTCAACGAGGAGGTGGGCCGCGTGATCGGCGCGACCAAGGACGTGCTCGACAACCTGAACCAGCTCACCGCCGCGAATTCGGAACTGAACCGCTCCCTGGCGAACCTGCAGGTGTTCACGAGCAAGCTGCAGAGCCGGCAAGGGGCGCTGCACGCGATCTTCGGTAACGAGCAGGACGCGCGCAAGCTCGTGGACGCGGTGGAGCGGGCGAATGCGGCGATGGCGCAGATCCAGCGGCTGGCGGCGAACGGCGACCGGCTGGTGTCCAACGCGGACGCGCGCGTGTTCGGCCCGAACGGCATCGCCAATGACGCGCAGGCGAGCGTGCGGCAGATGAATGCGTTGCTGTCCGATGCGCGCGGCAGCCTGCAGCGCGTGGACGCCGTGCTGAAGGAGGCGCAGGGCATCGCCGGCAACGTGAACAAGGCGACCGAGGACCTCGGCAGCCTGCGCGGCGACGTGGAGGCCAACCTGCGCAAGATCGAGGACCTGATCAACGACCTGAACCGGAAGTGGCCTTTCGCCAAGGAGCGAAAGATCGAGTTGCCATGAGGATCCTCCTGTCCCTTGTCCTGGTCGCCTTGCTCGCGGCCTGCGGCAACAAGCCGCGCCAGCCCGACTGGCTGGTGAACGCCGACGGCGCGCAGGACCGCTACGAGCGCGCCTACCTCTCGGGAAACGATCGCGTCGCGACGTCCGAGTTCACGCGCTTTCGCAGCGAGGTGGCCAGCACGGCGCAGCCGGGGCTGGTGGCCCGCGCGGAGCTCACGCGCTGCGCGGTGCAGGTGGCGAGCCTGGACTTCGCGCCTTGCACGGGCTTCGAGCGGCTGCGGCAGGACGCGCCGGAGGCGGAGCGGGCGTATGCGGACTTCCTGGCTGGCACGGCGACACCGGAGCAGGCCAGGCTGCTGCCGGAGCAGTACCGCGGCATCGCGGGTGGGCAGGGCGGGGCGGCGGCCCTGAAAGGCGTCAAGGAGCCGCTGCCGCGGCTGGTCGCGGCGGGCGTGTTGCTGCGCACCGAGAAGGCGGATCCGGAGGTGCTGCAGGTGGCCGTGGACACCGCGTCGGATCAAGGCTGGCGGCGCAGCGTGATGGCGTGGCTGGGGGCGCAGGCGATGCGGGCGGAGAAGGCGGGGGCGGTGGAGGAGGCGGCGAAGTTGCGCCGACGCATGCAGCTCGCGAGCGAACAGAAGTGATCGGTGGGGTTCGCTTCGCTCACCGTCCCGCGGCGCGCCGCGGCCACCCTACAACTTGGGGCGCGCTGTAGGGTGGCGCGCCGGCAGGCGCGGACGGTGAGTGAAGCGAACCCCACCGATCGGCCTCATCTCCGCGCAGACGCCGTCCGCAACGTAATCGAATACCGCAACCTCTTCGTCGGCGACACCGCGTGCTGCCACTCCCACCGTGACGCCCCGCGCAGCAGGTAGATCGACCGCGGCGGCAGCACGAGGCTCATCGTCTTCACCTTGCTCCCCACGACGTGCGGATACGGCCGGAAGCGCATCACGGCTTCGTCCAGCAGCGAGACGCCCACCACGTCTTCGAAGTCCGGCACGTCGCGGTGCCAGCCGAGCGGCGTTCCCGGCTCGTACGCCGCCAGCAGCGCCTGCGTGAAGCGTTCGGGCGCGATCCCCGCCCACGCACCGGCGCGTGCGCGCAGCGCGTCCAGCCAGGCCGGCAGGGGCTCGACTGCATTCAGTTGCTGGGCGCTGAAGTCGTACTGGCCGCCATAGCTCAGGACCTTGCGGCGGGCGGTGTACTGCTGGTACTGCATGGGCGCGAGCGGCAGCGCGCGCAGCATGGCCAGCAGCGCCGATTCCTCGTCAGGGGAGAGGAAGTCCGCTTCGTAGCGCATGCCCGGCGGCAGCGCGGGCGGCGCTTCGCCGAAGAGGTCCGACTGGCTCACCACGCCAGTATGCAGGCAGGAAAAAGCCCGCGGGGTGAGCCGCGGGCTTTGGAGCGGACCAGGCATCCACGGGCGAAACGCGCAGCGCTTCGCCCGTGATCTGCCTTAAGGCTTGGCAGCCGTCGGAAACGGCCAGGCAGCCTGCGGGTTCAGAGTGGTCTGAGCCGCGGGGGCTGCAGCAGCCGGGGCGGAGGAACCGCCGTTCGACTTGGCCGCAGGCTTGGAGGAAGCCCGTTTCGCCGGAGACTTTTTCGCAGCAGGCGCTTTCGCAGCCTTCTTCGCACCGCCGGAAGACTTCTTCGCAGCCTTCTTCGCGGTGGACTTCTTGGCAGCGGTCTTGCGGGCGCCGGTGGACTTCTTGGCGGTCGCCTTCTTGGCCGTGGTCTTCTTCGCAGCCGCCTTCTTCGCAGCCGGACGCTTCGCGGCAGCCTTCTTCGCTGCCGGGCGCTTCGCAGCAGCCTTCTTGGCGGCCGGGCGCTTGGCGGCGGCCTTCTTCGCGGCCGGGCGCTTGGCGGCAGCCTTCTTGGCGGCCGGGCGCTTCGCCGTCGTCTTCTTGGCCGTGGCCTTCTTCGCGGTCGTCTTGCGGGCCGTCGTCTTCTTCGCGGCCGATTTCTTCGCAGTTGCCATGTCTATCTCCTGTTTACGTTGATACCAAACATCAACCAAAGAGCACTTCGCGCATTGTTGGTGGCGCGAAGCGATCCGTGCGGTTGGGCCTGCTGCCCAGCCCCACGAACACCTTCGCCCGCCACGCCCCGGAATCTTTGCGTTCCGTGGTGCGTGCGGGCGTCAAACCCAAACTACTCGCAGTTGCCGTCAATCCCAGGAAAGAGCTCCACCCGTCTGGTATTCGATCACGCGGGTCTCAAAGAAATTGCGCTCTTTCTTCAGGTCAATCATTTCGCTCATCCACGGGAAGGGGTTTTCCTCGTTCGGGAAAAGCGCTTCCAGGCCGATCTGCGTGGCGCGCCGGTTGGCGATGTAGCGCAGGTAGCCCTTGAACATGGAGGCATTGAGTCCCAGCACGCCGCGGGGCATCGTGTCCTCGGCGTAGCGGTACTCGAGTTCGACAGCCTTGAGGAACAGGCCCTTGATCTCCGCCTTGAAGTCGGCGGTCCACAGGTGCGGGTTCTCGAGCTTGATCTGGTTGATGAGGTCGATGCCGAAGTTGCAGTGCATCGATTCGTCGCGCAGGATGTACTGGTACTGCTCGGCGGCGCCAGTCATCTTGTTCTGCCGGCCCAGCGCGAGGATCTGCGTGAAGCCGACGTAGAAGAACAGGCCTTCCATCAGGCAGGCGAAGACGATCAGGCTCTTCAGGAGGCGCTGGTCGTTCTCCGGCGTGCCGGTGTGGAAGTGGGGATCCATGATCGCGTCGATGAAGGGGATCAGGAACTCGTCCTTGTCCCGGATCGACTGCACCTCATGGTAGGCGTTGAAGATCTCGCTCTCGTCCAGGCCCAGCGACTCCACGATGTACTGGTAGGCGTGGGTGTGGATCGCCTCTTCGAAAGCCTGGCGCAGCAGGAACTGGCGGCACTCGGGCGCCGTGATGTGGCGGTAGGTGCCCAGGGTGATGTTGTTGGCGGCCAGCGAGTCGGCCGTCACGAAGAAGCCGAGGTTGCGCTTGATGATCCGGCGCTCGTCCTCGGACAACCCGTTCGGGTCCTTCCACAGGGCGATGTCGCGGTTCATGTTGATTTCCTGCGGCATCCAGTGGTTGGCGCAGGTCGCCAGGTACTTCTCCCAGGCCCACTTGTACTTGAAGGGGACGAGCTGGTTGACGTCGGTCTGGCCGTTGATGATGCGCTTGTCGGCGGCGCTCACGCGGCGCGTGCTGGCGGCGGACCTGGCGGCAGGCTGCGTGACGATCGGAGCGATCACCGGTGCGGTGGCTCCATCGTCAAGGGTGCGCAGTGCAGGCTGGGGAATGGAAACGCTTGCCTCGCGGTTCGGAAGCAAACCGCTATTCACGGGCTTTGACGGTGTGGGCGTGACTTCGTCGTCCCAGGTCAACATAGGTGTTCCAGTGCTCGGATTATGCGAGCCCGGATGCGCGAATCAAAGTGTCCGTTCACATCCGGTGCGCATTTTGTTGCTTCATTGCATCGGCGTTCTGTCGGAGAACGCCGATACCTCTTTCATTTCGCGTGTGTTCGATCGCTGCGCGATCACTGGCACGCTTCGCACGTCGGGTCGTCGACGCCACAGAACTTGATGTCCGTCGCCGGCGTGGACGTCGCTGCATCGATCTGCGCGCGCGCCGCGGCGGCGGCCGCTTCCATCGCGCTCATCGCGCCGCTGCCGCTGTGCGCGGGAGCGGCGTGCATGCCGCCCGCGCCGTTGCCGTTGCTCACCGCATTCAGGCGGCCGCTGGACACCGTCGACTTCTCCGCCTGCGTCGCGCTGGTCGTGCGCAGGTAGTAGGTGGTCTTCAGGCCGCGCAGCCACGCCAGCTTGTAGGTCTCGTCCAGCTTCTTGCCCGAGGCGCCGGCCATGTAGATGTTCAGCGACTGGGCCTGGTCGATCCACTTCTGGCGGCGGGCGGCGGCTTCCACCAGCCACACCGGCTCCACCTCGAAGGCGGTCGCGTACAGGGCCTTCACGTCCTGCGGCACGCGGTCGATGGGGCGCAGCGATCCGTCGAAGTGCTTCAGGTCCATGACCATCACGTCGTCCCACAGGCCCAGGCGCTTGAGGTCGCGCACCAGGTAGTGGTTGATCACCGTGAACTCGCCGGACAGGTTGGACTTGACCGAGAGGTTGCCGAAGCAGGGCTCGATCGAGGCGTCCACGCCGATGATGTTGGAGATGGTCGCGGTCGGGGCGATGGCCACGCAGTTGCTGTTGCGCATGCCGTCGGCGGCGATCTTCTTGCGCAGGGCGTCCCAGTCGAGCGTGGTGGACCGGTCGACGTCCACGTACTGCTCGCCACGCGCGTCCGCCAGCAGGTCCAGCGTGTCCAGGGGCAGGATGCCCTTGTCCCACAGCGAACCCTTGTAGCTGGAATAGCGGCCGCGCTCGCGGGCCAGCTCGGTCGACGCCCAGTAGGCGTAGTAGCAGACGGCCTCCATGGACTCGTCGGCGAACTGGATCGCGTCCTTGGACGCGTACGGGATGCGCAGCTCGTACAGCGCGTCCTGGAAGCCCATGACGCCCAGGCCCACCGGGCGGTGGCGCATGTTGGAGTCGCGGGCCTTCTTGACGGCGTAGTAGTTGATGTCGATCACGTTGTCGAGCATCCGCATCGCCGTGGCGATCGTCTTCTTCAGCTTCTCCTGGTCGATCTTGCCGTCCTTCAGGTGCTGCAGCAGGTTCACGGAACCCAGGTTGCAGACGGCCGTCTCGGTGTCGGACGTGTTCAGCGTGATCTCGGTGCACAGGTTGGACGAGTGCACCACGCCGGCGTGCTGCTGCGGGGAGCGCACGTTGCAGGCATCCTTGAACGTGATCCAGGGATGGCCGGTCTCGAACAGCATCGAGAGCATCTTGCGCCAGAGATCCGTCGCGGGGACGGACTTGCTCGGCTTGATCTCGCCGCGCTTCGCCTTCTCTTCGTAGGCCAGGTAGGCCTTCTCGAACTCGGCGCCGAACTTGTCGTGCAGGTCGGGCACGGAGGAGGGCGAGAACAGCGTCCACTCGCCCTTTTCCATCACGCGGCGCATGAACAGGTCCGGGATCCAGTTGGCCGTGTTCATGTCGTGCGTGCGGCGGCGGTCGTCGCCGGTGTTCTTGCGCAGCTCCAGGAACTCTTCCACGTCCAGGTGCCAGGACTCCAGGTAGGCGCAGACGGCGCCCTTGCGCTTGCCGCCCTGGTTCACGGCGACGGCGGTGTCGTTCACCACCTTCAGGAAGGGGACCACGCCCTGCGATTCGCCGTTGGTGCCCTTGATGTGGGAGCCCAGGGCGCGCACCCGCGTCCAGTCGTTGCCCAGGCCGCCCGCGAACTTGGACAGCAGGGCGTTTTCCTTGATCGACTCGTAGATGCCGTCCAGGTCGTCCGGCACCGTGGTCAGGTAGCACGAGGACAGCTGGGACCGCAGCGAGCCGCTGTTGAACAGCGTCGGCGTGGACGACATGAAGTCGAAGCTGGAGAGGACTTCGTAGAACTCGATCGCGCGGGCTTCGCGGTCGATCTCGTTGAGCGCCAGGCCCATGGCCACGCGCATGAAGAAGGCCTGCGGCAGCTCGATGCGGGTCTTGCGGACGTGCAGGAAGTAGCGGTCGTACAGGGTCTGCAGGCCCAGGTAGTCGAACTTGTGGTCACGCTCGGGCTTGAGCGCGGCGCCCAGGCGCTTCAGGTCGTACTGCAGCAGCTTCTCGTCCAGCAGCTCGTTGTCCACGCCCTTCTTGATGAAGAGGGGGAAGTTGTCCGCGTAGGCGGCGGCGCGGTCGGCGACCTTGACTTCCTCGCCCAGCACTTCCTTGAAGATCGTGTGCAGCAGCAGGCGGGCCGTGACGAAGGTGTAGTCCGGCTCCTTCTCGATCAGCGTGCGGGCGGCCAGGATGGAGGCCTTGTAGACCTCGTCCAGCGGCACGCCGTCGTACAGGTTGCGCTGCGTTTCGGCGACGATGGGATCGGGCTTGACGTCCGCGCCGAGGCCCGTGCAGGCGTCGACGATCAGCGACTTGAGCGCCGCGATGTCCAGCGGCACGCGCTGGCCCTGGTCCAGCACGTGGAACTGCGGCGCGGCGGGGGCCTGGTCCTGCTGCTGCTTGGCGCGCTCCTGCGCGCGGCGCTCGCGGTACAGCACGAAGGCACGGGCGACCTCGTGGTGGCCACCGCGCATCAGGCCGAGTTCCACGGCGTCCTGGATGTCCTCGATGTGGAAGGTGCCGCCGCCCGGACGCGAGCGCACCAGCGCCTTGATCACGGACTGCGTCAGGACTTCCACGGTCTCGCGGACGCTGGCGGAGGCCGCGCCCTGGGTGCCGTGCACCGCCAGGAAGGCCTTCATCGCGGCGACGGCGATCTTGTTCGGTTCGAAGGGGACCACGGCGCCGTTGCGGCGGATGATCTGGTAGTGCGCGAGCGGCGTCGCGGTGGCCTGGCCGGCATCGACGGCAGGCGCGGCGCCATGGGCGCCGGCGAGGGTGGTGGTGGGAGTGCCCAGTGCAGGTTGCATGCTTCTTCCTCGTCTGCAGTTGTTCTCTGGAGGGCTGCGAAGTGTAGCGCCTCCCTCTCTTGCGGGGCACTATAGCTAGTGTTCCCCGGGGCATCAAGCACTAGATGTAGTGGTTCACGAGCACAAACCGGTGCACCACCTGTGGACAACGCTGTGGAGCGCCTGTGGTGCGGGTTTGCACGAGGATGCGCGGAACCACGGCGTGAACTGCTTCGCGCTTGTCGCGTTGTGCGAGAGCAACCTCGCGGAAGGAGGCGTCAGGCCCGCGGGGGGAACATGCCGTCAGGCCATCCCAGTTCGCGCTGCAGCAGGGCCCAGTCGAAGTTCTCGCCGGGGTCCTTCTTGCGCACCGGCGCGATGTGCTCGTGGCCGGCGACGTGGCGGATGGGATAGTGCTGCGCGATCGCGGCGCACACGGCGGCCAGCGCCTCGTACTGCGCCGCCTCGAAGGTCTCGCCCTCGAGCCCCTCCAGCTCGATGCCGATCGAGTCGTCGTTGCAGTTCTCGCGCCCGCGCCAGGCGGACTTGCCGGCGTGCCACGCGCGGTCGTCGCAGCTCACGAACTGCAGCAGCGCGCCGTCGCGGCGGATGAAGAAGTGCGCGGACACCTGGGCGCCGCGGATCTGCTGGAAGTAAGGGTGCGCATCCCAGTCCAGCGTGTTCGTGAACAGCTGCCGCACCTCGTCGCCGCCGTACACGCCGGGCGGCAGGCTGATGGAATGCACCACCACGAGGTCGATCTCGGCACCTTCCGGGCGCGCGCCGAAGTTCGGGGAATCCACGCGGTGCGCGAAGCGGTACCAGCCGTCCTCCCACAGCGGGTCGGGCGCTTCAGGCGGTGTGGGGCTCATCGGGCTCGTCGTTGCCCGGCGTGGCGATGGCCAGGCGCGCGATGCGGTAGCGGATCTGGCGCAGGCTCAGTCCCAGGCGCTGCGCCGCGGCCGTGCGGTTGAAGTTGGTCTCGCGCAGCGCCTTCACCAGGATCTCGCGCTCCTGCTGGTCCAGGTAGGCCTGCAGGTCGCTGGGCACTTCGGCGGCGGCTGCGGCCGCCTGCGGCGCCGCCGCCGGCACGGACTCCCCCATCGGAAGGGGCGCGGCGCAAGTCGTCGGCGCGAAGTCCACCTGCAGCTGGCTGCCGTCGGACAGCGCCAGCGCGCGGTGCAGCAGGTTCTCCAGCTCGCGCACGTTGCCGGGCAGCGGATGCGCCTGCAGCTGGGCGACCACGTGCGGCGACAGCTGCGGCGCCGGCATGCCGGTTTCCTGCGCGATGCGCGAGAGCAGCGCCTCGCACAGCATGGGCAGGTCCTCGCGCCGCTCGCGCAGCGGCGGCACCAGGATCTCGATCACGTTCAGGCGGTAGAACAGGTCCTGGCGGAAGCGGCCGGCCTGCACGTCGGCGGCCAGGTCCTTGTGCGTGGCGCTCACGACCCGCACGTCCACGGATTCCTCGGTCGTGGAGCCGAGCGCGCGCACGCTGCGCTCCTGGATGGCGCGCAGCAGCTTGGACTGCATCGCCAGCGGCAGGTCGCCGATCTCGTCGAGGAACAGCGTGCCGCCCTGCGCGGCCTGGAAGAAGCCTTCGCGGTCGGCCGTCGCGCCGGTGTACGACCCCTTCTTCGCGCCGAAGAATTCCGCCTCCAGCAGCGTCTCCGGGATCGCGCTGCAGTTCACCGCGACGAAGGGGCCGCCCGCACGGTGGCTGCAGGCGTGGATGGCGCGCGCGACCAGTTCCTTGCCGGTGCCCGACTCGCCGCGCACCAGCACGGGCGCCATGCTGCGCGCCACCTTGCCGATGCGCTCCTTGACCAGGCGCATGGGCGCCGAATCGCCCACCAGCCGCATCAGCGCGCCGTGGCCGCCGGTGCGCTCGCCCGCCGGCGCGGAGCCGCGCGCGGCGCCGGCGACGCGCCGCTCCGGCGTGCCGGTTTCCTGGATGGCCGAAGCGACGACCGTGCGGAACTGCTTCAGGTCCACCGGCTTGGTGAGGTAGTCGAACGCGCCCGCCTTCAGCGCCTCCACGGCGTTCTCCGCGGAGCCGTAGGCCGTCATCACCACGCAGCGTTCGGGACGCTGCTGCGAACTCATGCGCTGCAGCAGCTCCAGGCCGAGGCCATCGGGCAGGCGCATGTCGGTGATCACCGCGTCGAAGCGCTGCTGCTCCAGCAGCGCGCAGGCCTCGCCGAGCGTGCTCGCCGCTTCCACGCGATAGCCCTCGCGCAGCAGCGTGAGTTCGTAGAGCGTGCGCAGGTCCGGTTCGTCGTCGACGACGAGGACGTGGGCGGGAGAAGCGGCAGCCATCAGGCGCGTATTGTGCCCAAGGGCACGTCGTCTGGCACCACCGTCGTGCGCGTGCGGAATGTCACGCTGAATGCATTTCCTTCGCGGCTGCTGCCGTCCGGCGCGCTGCTGCGCGCGTAGGTGATCAGCGCGCCGTGCCGGTCGCACAGCTCGCGGCAGATGTAGAGGCCGAGTCCGCTGGAGCGGCTCTGCGACGAGAAGAAGGGCTCGAACAGGTGGCGCTGCACGCCCGGGTCCAGCGGCGCGCCGTCGCTCCACACCGTCATGCGCGCCTGCCCCAGGTGCAGGTCGGTCGCGACGACGATGGCGCCGGGCGCGCCGGAGGCGTGGCGCAGCGCGTTATCGAGCAGGTTGACGAGGATGCGGCGCAGGTGCTCGCCGTCGAACGCCGCCCACGCGGGGCTCGACCCGGGGCGCCAGTGCACGCGGTCGCCGGCCGCGGCATGCCGTTGCCATTCGGCGACGAACTGTTCGACGACCTGGTCGAGTTCCAGCCAGTCGGTGGTGGGCGCCTGCACGCGCGCGAGGTTGAGGATCTCCTCCACGATCTGCGACAGCCGCTGCGAGTTCTTGCGCACGAGCGCGGCGAGCTGCTGGTGCGAAGGGTCGGTGAGCTCCTCGGACAGCAGGCCGTTCGCCTGCGAGATGGCGGCGAGCGGATTGCGGATCTCGTGCGCCACCGCCGCCGACATGCGGCCCATCGCCGCCAGCTTCTCCGTGCGCACCTGCGCCTCTGCTTCGCGCAGGTCCTGCAGGAACATCACGCACAGCGTCTGGCTCCACGGGTCCTGCGGCGGCGTGAGGCGCGTGCGGACCTTCAGGTGCAGGCGCTCGCCGGGCCCGAGCTCCAGGGCGATTTCCGCCGTCTGCGCATCGCCGCTGTCGAAGGTGCGCTGCGCCAGGGCCGCGAGCGGCCGCCAGCCCGGACGCGACACCAGCGCGAGCGAAGCGGGTGCCTCGCGCGCCTGCCATCCCAGCAGGCTGCGGGCCGCCGGGTTCGCGGCGTGGATGCGCCAGTCCATGCCGATCACGAGCAGGCCGTCGCTCAGGGTGTCGATCACCAGCTCGTTGACGTGCGCCTGCGTGCGCGCGGCCGACAGGCCCTGGCGCGCCGCCATCTCCTCGCGCGCGAGCCGCACCGCAAGCTGGTTGGCGAGCAGCGCCACCACGAAATAGCCGCCGCCGGTGAGCGCCGCCTGCACGAGCCGCGACGTGTGCTCCGCGCCTTCCAGCGACTGCAGCCAGCCGTCCACCAGCAGCAGCATGGTGACGCCGGCCGCCGTCCCCAGCGCCAGCAGCGTGGAGCCGAGCACGGAAGCGGTGAGCACCGGCAGCGCGAACAGCGGCGAGTAGCTGAGGCCCGCGGCCTGCAGGAAGTGCAGCGTCGAGAAAGCCAGCAGGTCGATGCCGATGGTGGAGACCCACTGCGGGTCGAAGCTGCGGCCCGGCGCCGAGGGACGCGTGAAGATGCGCACCGCCACCGACGCGGCGAGGTAGGTGGCGCACAGCGCCAGCTGCCAGTAGTTCCAGGGCGCGACGCCGGTGACCATCAGCGCGCCCAGCAGCACCAGCAGCGTCACCGCGGTGCCCATGCGGGCCATCATGAAGCCGAGCCACATGCGGTGGAACGGCGAGCTCTCCGGTCGCGGCGGATGCAGGACGGGCACGTCCCACGTCCAGGTGGAATGGCTCCACGTGGAGTTGGTGCCGGAACGGCTGCCCATGGTCAGCCGCCGGCGCGCAGCCGGTGCTCCTTGCAGCAGTAGAACTGGCCCGCGGGGCCGGGCAGCGCGTCCGACTGCGGCAGGTGCAGCCCGCAGCTCGCGCAGCGCACCATCTCCTGCGGGGCACCGGGACGCCGCGGGGGCGGCGGGGCGTCGCGGCGGCGGTCTTCGAGGCGGTTGTTGCGCCAGACCATGTACGCGATCACCAGCACCGCGAGCAGCACGAGGTATTTCATGCCGGCCGCCTCAGCACGACTTCGAGCACGAAGCGCGAGCCCACGTAGGCCAGCAGCAGCAGCACGGAGCCGATGTAGATCACGTTGACGGCCCGCCGCCCGCGCAGCCCGAAGCGGAAGCGCCCGAGCAGCAGCACGGCGAACACGCCCCAGGACAGCACCGAGAAGATGGTCTTGTGGTCCCAGCGGAAGGCGCGGCCGTACAGCTGCTCGGAGAAGAAGATGCCGGCGACCAGCGTGCCCGTGAGCAGCACGAAGCCCGCGGTCGCGAAGCGGAACGTGAGCCGCTCGAGCGTCAGCAGGGGCACGCCGGCCTGGGGCTCGGCGCCCTGGCGGATGCTGTGCTCCACCCGCGACAGCATCCACGCATGGACGGCGGCGGCGGCGAACAGCCCGTAGGCGGCGATGCCCAGCGCCCAGTGCAGCGACAGCCAGGGGGAGACGGTCACGTGCAGCGGCGAGCCGGGAAAGGCGAAGGCCAGGAGGACGGCCGCGGCACCCAGGAAGGCCAGCGCCCAGCGGGCGCGCAGCTGCGGGAACATCTGCTTTTCCACCACGTAGACGGTGAGCACGAGCCAGGCGGTGACGGAGATGGCCGGCGCGAACCCGAAGCGCGGCGTGTCCCCGAACAGGCTCCACGCCAGCGTGGCCGCATGCAGCAGCCAGGCGGCCAGCAGCGCCCGGCGCGCGGCCGTCTCGCTCAGCCGGGCGGCACCCACGGCGGGCACGGCATAGGCGGCCGCGGCCGCCAGCGTGAGCGCCACACCGCCGGGGGACGCACTGGATAGAATCATGGGTCGAGTTTAGCCCCTGGCTTTTGCCGCCCTTCCGCGCGCGCGAAGAGCCTGTGGCGCATCCCCCACTTCCTCCCCCCGCCATGGCCTCCGCACTCTCCGAGAAACTTTCACGCCTCGTCAAGCAGATGCGCGGCCAGGCCCGCATCACGGAAGACAACGTGCAGGAAATGCTGCGCGAGGTCCGCATGGCCCTGCTCGAGGCCGACGTCGCCCTGCCGGTGGTGCGCGACTTCATCGCGCGCGTGAAGGACAAGGCGCTCGGCCAGGAGGTGGTAGGCTCGCTCAACCCCGGCCAGGCGCTGGTGGGCATCGTCAACCGCGAGCTCGTCGCGACCATGGGCGAGGGCGTCAGCGACATCAACCTCGCCGCCCAGCCGCCGGCCGTGATCCTCATGGCCGGCCTGCAGGGCGCCGGCAAGACGACCACCACCGCGAAGCTGGCCAAGCACCTGATCGAGAAGCGCAGGAAGAAGGTGCTGACCGTGTCCGGCGACGTGTACCGCCCCGCGGCCATCGAGCAGCTGAAGACGGTGACGAAGCAGGCGGGCGCCGAGTGGTTCCCGAGCTCGCCCGACCAGAAACCGGTGGACATCGCGCGCGCCGCGATCGATTTCGCGCGCAAGGGCTACTTCGACGTGCTGCTGGTCGACACGGCCGGCCGCCTCGCGATCGACGAGGCCATGATGCGCGAGATCCAGGAGCTGCACGCGGTGCTCAAGCCCGTGGAGACCCTGTTCGTCGTCGACGCCATGCAGGGCCAGGACGCGGTGAACACCGCCAAGGCCTTCAAGGAGGCGCTGCCCCTCACCGGCATCGTCCTCACCAAGCTGGACGGCGACTCGCGCGGCGGTGCGGCGCTGTCGGTGCGGCAGATCACCGGCGCGCCGATCAAGTTCGCCGGCGTCAGCGAGAAGATCGACGGGCTGGAAGTCTTCGACGCGGAACGGCACGCCGGCCGCATCCTGGGCATGGGCGACATCGTCGCGCTGGTGGAGCAGGTGCAGGCCGGCGTCGACATGGAGGCCGCGCAGAAGCTGGCCGCCAAGGTCAAGAGCGGCGAAGGCTTCGACCTGGAAGACTTCCTGATGCAGCTGCGCCAGATGAAGCAGATGGGCGGCCTGTCGACGCTGATGGACAAGATGCCCGCGCAGGTGCAGGCCAAGGCCGGGCAGGTGGACATGGACAAGGCGGAGCGTGACATCCGCCGCAAGGAAGGCATCATCTGCTCCATGACGCCGGCGGAGCGCCGCAAGCCCGAGATGATCAAGGCGACCCGCAAGCGCCGCATCGCCGCCGGCGCCGGCGTGCAGGTGCAGGACGTCAATCGGCTGCTGAACGAGTTCGAGCAGATGCAGCAGATGATGAAGAAGATGAAGGGCGGCGCGATGATGAAGATGATGCGCCGCATGGGCGGCGGCAAGGGCGGAATGCCCAAGCTTCCGTTCTGACACCGCGTCACGCGGCCGTCACCGTCCGGCCGGAGAGTGCGTCCCTGGGAGAAGTTCACTTCTTGCAAGGAGGCAGCATGGACAGACGCGAATGGCTGGCGGCCGCTGGGTCGGCCGTCCTGGTTTCGGCGTGCGGCGGGGGCAGCGAAGCCACCGGCGACCCTTCTTCCCTCATGGCGAAAGGCAGCCCTGGCAAGCCGCCGCTGGTGATCGGTCACCGCGGCGCCTCGGGCCTGCGGCCGGAGCACACGCTGGCCTCGTACCAGCTGGCGATCGAGCAGGGCGCGGACTTCATCGAGCCCGACCTGGTGCTCACGAAGGACGGCTTCCTGGTGGCGCGGCACGAGCCGGTGCTGGACGCGACGACGGACGTGTCCGGCAAGTTCCCGCCGAGCCGCAAGTCCACGCGCAACCTCGACGGCGTGCCGACCACGGCGTACTTCGCCAGCGACTTCACGCTCGCCGAAATCAAGACGCTGCGGGCGGTGCAGCCGAACGCGGCGCGGCCGCAGCAGTACAACGGCCTGTTCGAGATCCCCACGCTCGATGAAGTGATCGCGCTGGCCAAGGCGGCGAAGGGCCGCGTGGGCATCTACCCCGAGATCAAGCACTCGACCTTCCATGCGGTGGAGCTCGGCTTCGGTGCCCACACCTTCGAGGACAAGCTGCTGGCGAAGCTGCACGCCGCCTTCGGCAAGGGCAAGGGCGCGCCGGTCTTCATCCAGTCCTTCGAGGTGGCCAACCTGCAGTACCTGCGCACGAAGACGAACATGCGCCTCGTGCAGCTGGTCGACGCCGACGACGTGAACCCGGACGGCAGCATGTCGCTGGTGCCGCCCTACCGCCAGCCCTACGACTTCGTCGTCAGCGGCGACCCGCGCACCTTCGCCGACCTGCTCACGCCCGCCGGGCTGGACTTCGTGAAGACCTATGCCGACGCGATCGGCCCCTGGAAGCCCTACCTGGTGAAGACGGTCGCGGACGGCGTCGACCGCACCGGCGACGGCGTGCTCACGATCAACGACCGCCGCGTGGACGGCAGCACCGGCGTGATCGAGCTCGCGCACGCCCGGGGCCTCGACGTGCACACCTGGACCTTCCGCAACGACGCGAGCGGCTACGGCTTCGCGGACCCGCAGGCCGAGATGGCCTATTACATGCGCCTCGGCGTGGACGGGCTGTTCACGGACTTCCCGGCGACCGGCGTCGCCGCACGCGACAGCCTGCGCTGATCGGTCGAACGGCTCGGACCCGGATGTAGGCCCGGGCCGCTCCCGCATTCGCGCACGCTGCCTACTTGCAGGAAGGCCTGCCGAGCCACACGGGCGCCCCGCCTTTCCGAAGAATGCAGCGAGTCGGAACAGGGAGGTTTGCCATGCAGTATCCGGGCGCACGCACCCGCTCGCTTTCTTCCATCGTCGGCCATTGCGTCATCGCGCTGGCCATGTCGGTCGCGGTGGTCGGCCCGGCCGCGGCCGGGCAGTCCTTGCGCACGGCCAAGGTCGCGGACCTGCGCGGCGAGACCGCGTCGCGCGACGTGCGCCACATCGCCGACTGGGCCGTCGATTCCGGCGATGCGGGCGGCCTGCCCTTCGTCATCGTCGACAAACTCGAGAGCCGGGTGTTCGTCTTCCATGCCGACGGGCGCCTGCGCGGCGCCAGCCCGGCGCTGGTCGGCGCCGCGCGGGGCGACGCCAACGTGCCCGACATCGGCACGCGCGCGATTTCCAGCATCCGGCCCGAGGAGCGGCTGACGCCCGCGGGCCGCTTCACGGCCGTGATGGGGCAGGGGCCCAAGGGCGAGGACATCCTGTGGGTGGACTACGACTCCGCGCTCGCATTGCACCGCGTGGTGACCAACGTGCCGCAGGAGCGGCGGCTGCAGCGCCTGCAGAGCCCGGTGGCCGCCGAGCGCCGCATCACCTACGGCTGCATCAACGTGCCGGTGGCTTTCTACGAGTCCGTCGTGCGCCCCGCTTTCGCGGGCACGCGCGGCATCGTCTACATCCTGCCCGAGGCCGCGCCCGCGCAGCAGCTGTTCGGGTCGTACGAGGTGCGGCACGAGGTGAGCAGCGCGCACTGACCAAAAAAGAAACCCGCCGCCGGCGGGTTTCTTCATGTCGTGGGCTGGCCTCAGTTGCGGTACGGGCGTGCCGCGGGGGCCGGTGCGGGCACCGGGGCCGGCGCGGGCGCGGGTGCGACTTGCGGAGCGGGCGCAGGCACGGGCGCGATCACGCGCGGGGCCGGGGCCGGCGCGGGGATCACGGCAGGCGCGGGAGCCGGGGCCACGACGCGGGTCACGGCCGGCGCACCGAAGCGGTAGACCAGGCCGATCGACGCGACGTCGATGTCGCCGCGGCCGCGGAAGGCGTCGTCCACGCGATAGCGTTCCCACTCGCCACGCACCGCCAGCTGCGGCGTGAAGGCGTATTCGACGCCGAGGCCGTACTTCGGGCCCCACTCGCGCTCGCTGCGCGAGGTGCCGCCGAAGTCGGTGCGGGCGCGCGTGTACGCGGCGCCGATGCGGCCGAAGACGGAGAAGCGGTCCGAGAGCGGCAGGGAGCCGACCAGGTCCAGGTTCAGGCCCTGGTAGCGGGCGCTGCCGGTGCCGCCGGGCGCGGCGTAGCCGAAGTCGTAGCGGCCCAGGTCGTAGTAGCCGCCTTCGATGGCGAAGTTGCGGTTGATCTGGTAGCCGCCGTACAGCTTCCACGCGGTGTCCTTGTCGTCTTCGCCGAAGCCGACGCCGGGCGCCACGATGGGGGCCGGCTGGTCGAAGTCGGTGGAGGCACGTCCGACGTTGCCGCCGATGTACCAGCCCGGCGCCCACTGCGCGGCGGCCTGCGTGGACAGCGTGGCGCCCAGCACGGCCAGCCCGATGGCGCCGACGCGGAACGCGATGGAGGAATACTCTTTAGAAGCCAACTGCTTTCTCCCTTGTAAGAGCCGCGAAGTCTAGGGAGGGTGAAAAAACGCGTGGGCCGGGTGGCTCAGCATCTGCGCAAATACAACGAGCGCAAGTGCAACATCCCTTTGCTGAGCATGTTCGTGGTACGCCGCGTGCGAAGGACCGGCTGCTTATACTGCCGCGACCATGAAACTCGTCGACAGCTTCGCCGACGTCGCGCGCTTCGTCGCCCTGCGCCGCGACATCCACATGCATCCCGAACTGGGCTTCGAGGAGCACCGCACCTCGCAGATCGTGGCGGAGAAGCTGCGGGAATGGGGCGTGGAGGTCCACGCCGGAATTGCCGGCACCGGCGTCGTGGGCGTGCTGCGCAATGGCACCGGCCACCGCTCCATCGGCCTGCGCGCGGACCTCGACGCGCTGCCGCTGCAGGAGGAGAACCGGTTCGCGCACCGCTCCCGGCACGACGGCCGCATGCACGCGTGCGGGCACGACGGGCACACCGCCATGCTGCTCGCAGCGGCCTGGCACCTGGCGCAGAGCCGCGACTTCGACGGCACGGTGAACTTCATCTTCCAGCCGGCCGAGGAGATGGGCAAGGCGGGCGCGCTGAAGATGGTGCAGGAAGGATTGTTCGAGCGCTTCCCCTGCGAGGCCGTGTTCGCGCTGCACAACTTCGCGGTGCCCACGGGACGCTTCGCGCTGAATCCGGGGCCCCTCATGGCGTCGAGCAACACGTGGAAGGTGACGGTCCACGGGCGCGGCACGCATGCCTCGCAGCCGCACACGGGCGTGGACCCGGTGGCGGCGGTGATCGACCTCGGGCAGCAGTTGCAGACGCTGGTGCCGAAGGTGATCCCGTCGACCGAGCGCGCGCTGCTCGCGGTCACCCAGATCCAGGGGTCCGGTGCGCCGAACGTCATCCCGGACGAAGCCTGGGTGGGCGGCACGGTGCGCACCTTCTCGGTGGAAGCGACCGACAGCATCGAGGCAGGGATCCGGCGCCTGGCCGATGGCATCGCCGCGGCGCACGGGTGCCGCGCGGAGCTGTCCTTCCGCCGCGCCTCGCCGCCGGTGGTGAACCATGCGAAGGAAGCCGCCTTCGCGGCGGACGTGATGCGCGAGGTCGTGGGCGCGGAGCGTGTCGACGACGCCTTCCCCGCCGTGATGGCGGCGGAGGACTTCGCGCACATGCTGCGCGCCAGGCCGGGCTGCTACGCCTTCATCGGCAACGGCGACGGCGGCCACCGCCTGCCGGAGCACGGGCCCGGTCCTTGCATCATCCACAACACCTCGTTCGACTTCAACGACGAGATCATCCCCATCGGCGCCAGCTATTTCGTCCGGCTGGCGCAGAAGTGGCTAGCCAGAACATGACCCACCCCCGAAGCGGCCTGCGGCCGCCTCCCCCTCAAGGGGGCGCCCCCAGCGGCCCGGCAAAGCCGGTTCCGCGGCGGCACTTGAACACCTTTGCAATGGAGAAGCCCTGATGTCGATCCATCGTTTCCGCAGCGCCGCCGTCGCGCTGGTCCTCGCCGCGGCCGCGGCTTCCCCGGCGCTGGCGCAGCGCGTGATCCGCATCGTGGTGCCTTTCGGCCCCGGCGCCGTGCAGGACACCATCGCGCGCACCTTCAACGCCGAACTCGGGCAGCAGCTCGGGGCCAGCGTGATCGTGGAGAACCGGCCGGGCGCGGGCGGCACGGTGGGCACGGGCGCCGCGGCCAAGGCGACGGACAACAACACGCTGGTGCTGGCCGCCGCGAGCCACACGCTCGCCGGCCACCTCTACAGCAAGCTGCCGTACGACCCCGTGAAGGACTTCGTGGGCGTCGCCTACGTCGGCAACACGGGCTACGTGATCGCGGCGCCGGGCAACCTGGGCGTGAACTCGCTGGCCGACTACGTGAAGCTGGTGAAGTCGCAGCCGGGCAAATTGAACTACGCCTCGGCCGGCAACGGCAGCGCGACGCACCTGGGCATGGCCTACTTCCTGGCGAAGGCGGGCGTCGAGATGCAGCACGTGCCGATGAAGTCCACGGGCGACGCGGTCAACGAGGTGCTGGCCGGGCGGGTGCAGGGCGTCACGTCCTCCCTGATCGGCGTGACCGGGTTCAAGAACGATCCCCGCATCAAGATCCTCGCGTACACGGGCGCGCAGCGTTCGAAGTTCATGCCGGAACTGCCGACCGCCGCGGAGCAGGGCGTGCCCGGCTACAAGTTCGACTCGTGGATCGGCGTGCTCGCCCCCGCGTCGCTGCCGCGCGCCGAAGCCGAGAAGATCAACGCCGCGATGCAGAAGGTGCTGGCGATGCCGGTCATCCAGGAGCGGCTGGCGAACCTGGGCGTGGAGCCTGGAGCCATGTCGGTGGACGACTTCCAGAAGCTGCTGCGCGCCGACTACGAGCAGGCGGGGGTGCTGGTGAAGGCGTCCGGCGCGCGGATCGAGTGAAGCTGGGGTGCGGCTTCGCCGCAACCCAGCCTACGAAAGCACCGATGCACGCCGCACCGTAGGCTGGGTTGCGCGAAGCGCACCCCAGCAATTCAAGCGGCGACGGTCTCGGCGACCTTCACTTCCGCCCGCAGCGAATGCGGCAGCGCCTGCGTGATCGTCACGTCCACCATCTGGCCCACCAGGCGCTGCGGACCGGCGAAGTTGACGATGCGGTTGCACTCGGTGCGGCCCATCAGCTCGTTCGGGTCCTTGCGCGAAGGGCCTTCCACCAGGATGCGCTGCACCGTGCCGACGCGGCTCTCGCTGATGCGGCGTACGTTGTCTTCCAGCACGGCCTGCAGGTGCTGCAGGCGCTTGAGCTTCACCTCGTGCGGCGTGTCGTCGTGCAGCGCCGCCGCCGGCGTGCCGGGGCGCGGGCTGAAGATGAAGGAGAAGCTCGCGTCGTAGCCGACGTCCTCCACCAGCTTCATCATCTTCGCGAAGTCCTGCTCCGTCTCGCCGGGGAAGCCGACGATGAAGTCCGAGGACAGCGAGATCTGCGGCCGCACCGCCCGCAGCTTGCGGATCGTGCTCTTGTATTCCATGGCCGTGTAGCCGCGCTTCATCGCCATCAGGATGCGGTCGCTGCCGTGCTGCACCGGCAGGTGCAGATGGCTCACCAGCTGCGGCACCCTGGCGTAGACGTCGACGAGGCGCTGCGTGAACTCGTTGGGGTGGCTGGTCGTGTAGCGGATGCGCTCGATGCCGGGGATCTCCGCGACGTACTCGATCAGCAGCGCGAAGTCGGCAATCTCCGCCGTGTCGCCCATCTTGCCGCGGTAGGCATTGACGTTCTGCCCGAGCAGCGTCACTTCCTTCACGCCCTGGTCGGCCAGGCCGGCGATCTCCACCAGCACGTCCTCGAAGGGGCGCGACACTTCCTCGCCGCGGGTGTAAGGCACGACGCAGTAGCTGCAGTACTTGGAGCAGCCTTCCATGATCGACACGAAGGCCGAGGCGCCGTCGACGCGCGCGGGCGGCAGGTGGTCGAACTTCTCGATCTCGGGGAAGCTGATGTCGACCTGCGGGCGGTGCTGGCGCTCGCGGTCGGCCAGCAGCTGCGGGAGTCGATGAAGGGTCTGCGGGCCGAACACCACGTCGACGTAGGGCGCGCGCTCGATGATGGCCGCGCCTTCCTGGCTGGCCACGCAGCCGCCCACGCCGATCAGCACGCCCTTCTTCTTCAGGTGCTTGACGCGCCCGAGGTCGGAGAAGACCTTCTCCTGCGCCTTCTCGCGCACGGAGCAGGTGTTGAACAGGATCAGGTCCGCCTGCTCGGGGTCCTGCGTGGGCTCGTAGCCTTCGGCCGCCTTCATGACGTCCGCCATCTTGTCCGAGTCGTACTCGTTCATCTGGCAGCCGAAGGTCTTGATGTAAACCTTCTTCATGGCGCCCTCACCTTCCGAGCAGCAGCCAGCGGTTCGCCCAGATCAGGTCCAGCAGCTCGTTGAAGCGCTTGATGCCTTCCGGATCGCCCAGGCTGGTGCCGCCCAGCTTCTTGAACTCTTCCTCGTTCAGCAGCCAGACCTCGTGCACCAGGCCCATGCCGTCGCGCTTGTAGACCGTGTAGATGGTCTTGCCGGCCAGCGTGCCCGTGAGCACCAGGCGGTTGTCGCGGTCGCGGATGCGCACGCCGGGCGAGAAGCGGTCGTCCTTGCCGTCCACCTGGATGATGGGCGGCGTGGCGCTGACCGCCATGACCGCGGGCTTCACGCCGAGCGGCGCGCCGCGTTCCGAGGTGATCTGCGCCGAGGCCGTGCCGGCGGCGAACACCAGGGCGGCGAGGGTGGCGGTGGGGATCCAGCGGTTCATGGTGTTGATCCAGAGGCTGTGAAAAGACAAAGGCACTGTGCTGGACAGTGCCTTTGGTGTCAACGCGAGCGTTGTGTTCTGGTGGCGCTTCAGGGACTCGAACCCCGGACCTGTGGATTATGATTCCATCGCTCTAACCAACTGAGCTAAAGCGCCGAAGCCCGTGATTGTAGCAAAACCCGGCGCTCAGTTGCCGGACAGGGCAAGCTCTTCGGTCACCAGGCGCACGATCAGCCGGTCCAGCGTGTCCACCGAGTAGTTGCGCACGTCGTGCACCGTCTCCCGGCCGGGGCCGCTGCCGGGGCGGTCCGCCTGCGCATACGTCAGGAACACGAACTTGCCGCCGGTGTACTGCGCGACCTGCCGCTGGATGTATTCGCCCTGCCGGTCCAGGCCGCTCGCGCCGACCGAGAACACCTTGATGCCCTTGCCGAGCGCGGCCAGCATGTCGTCGTCGTACTGCGGGCCGCCGTAGTCCAGGTGCGGCGGCGCGTCGGCCAGCAGGATCACCATCCGCGTGGTGCCGCTGCCGCGCCAGCTCGCCTCGTGCACGGCTTCGTGCAGCGCCTCGTTCATCGCTTCCGGGTAGTCGCCGCCGCCGCCGGCCTGCAGGGGGAGGAGTGCCTCGCGCAGGAAGGCGCCCACGTCGTTGCTGAAGTCGTGGCTGCGCAGCAGGAAGGCATCGCCGCGGTCGCGGTAGGCGACGAGGCCCAGGCACAGGTCGGGGCGGCTGGGCAGGTTGGCCACTTCGGCCGTGATGGTGTGCAGCGTGGCCTTCAGCTTGTCGATCTCGTCGGCCATGGAGCCGGTCGCGTCGATCAGGAAGAGCAGGTCCAGGCGTGCGCGCGCAGGTGCGGGCGGGGCGTCGAGCCGCACGTCCACCGCGCTCTTCTGGCCGCGCGCGAGCTGGCCACGGGCCTGCCGGCCGTCCTTGCGCACCAGCACCTGGTACGAGCCGGAGCCGGCGGGATCGAACGCGGCCGGATGCAGCCAGGCGCGGCCGCCCGCATCGGTGCGCGCCCACATCGCGTAGCCGCTCGTGCCTTGCACCGCGACTTCGGCGTCCCCCACCGGGCGGCCGCGTCCGTCCTTCACCTGCAGCAGGTAGCGTTCGCGCACGTCGCGCGGGCGGTGCGCCACCTGCGTGCGCTCGCGGAACGCGAGGTACCCGCTGAAGTCGGCGTTGTCGTCGACGACGCCTGCGGTGACGGGCTGCCAGGGTTGCGGGCGCGCGACGAAGTCATGGGACGGCGCCTGCGGGCCGCGTTGCGCGAGCGGCGCTGCCGGTGCCGGGGCGGGCAGGGGCGCGGCGGCGCTGGCGGACGGCGGTGCGGCTTCGCGCATGCGGTTGTCCGCACGGGCGCTGCGTTCGGGCGCGACGTCCGCTGCGGCATCGGGCGCGAAGCGGCCGCGCTGGCGGCTGCTTTCCGTCCAGCCCGGCACTTCCCGCGTGCGGATCGGCCCGGTGCAGTGCGTCGCCGACGGTGCCTGGAAGTTCGGCACCGATCGCGGCTCGGACCAGGGCTGCGGCTGCGGCTGCGGCCGGGGTTCGGGCCACAGGCCCTGGGCCGTGGCGCTGCACGCGGCGAGCAGGCACTGGGCGCAGAGCAGGGCGACGAGGGAGCGGGAGGGAGGACGATGGCGCATGGCGCACTCCGGAGTGGTGGTGTCCCTTGCACGTCCGAAGGCGCCCGGCGGGGTCGATTTCTTCGCCCCGGTTTAACCCCGATCGCCGGCGATGCCCGTAGTACGTGATGTGAGAATCGCTCCATGCCCCCACGCGAGATGCCGGACGAGGACCTGATGCTGGCCTATGCCCAGGGCGACGCCGCCGCCTTCGACGTGCTCTATGCGCGGCACGAGGCGGCCCTGTACCGCTTCGTGCGGCGGCTGCTGGGGACGGGACTCTCGGCGCAGGCCGACGAGGTGTTCCAGGAAGCGTGGTTGCGCATCGTGACCGCGCGGCACGCGTTCCGGGCGGAAGGCGCGTCGTGGCGCGCGTGGGCCTACACGATCGCCCACAACCTGGCGATGGACCGCCTGCGCGTCTCCGGGCGCGAACTCAGCGTGGACGTGGCGGAAGACGGCGAAGACGCGCTCGACTGGCTGGCCGCGCACGTGGAGCAGGTGGCCCCCTCCACCGAAGACCAGGCCTTCTGGCGCGCGGCGGGCGCGCAGCTGCTGCACTGCCTCGATGCCTTGCCCGCCGCCCAGCGCGCCGCCTTCCTGCTGCACCACGAGGACGGCGCGACGGTGGAAGACCTGGCGCAGCGCCTCGCGCTGCCCTTCGAGACGGCGAAGAGCCGGCTGCGCTACGCCCTGCAGAAACTCCGCGGCTGCATGGGCGCGTATCTCGCGCCGCTGGGAGCCGCGCGGTGACCGAGCTGCGCGACGCGCGCCTGCGCAAGGCACTCGATGCCGCGCCCGATGCGGACCTGCGGCCGCATGCGCGCACGCGCGATGCGATCCGCGCCGCCGCGCAGGGTGCCGTGCAACCTGCGTGGAGACGGTGGTGGACGCGTGCGTTCGCCGCGCCGATGCCGTGGGCGGCGGCGCTCGCGACGGTGGCGGTCGCGACGCTCGTGACCGTCACCTGGCGGGGCGAGGAGCCACCGGGGGCGCAGCTGGACGCGCCGGTGACGGTGCAGGAAGCGCCGGCGCCGGCACCGGGTCCGGTCCCTGCGAAGATCCCCGAGCCCGCACCGGCACCGGCCCCTGCGGTCGCGCCGCAGCCTGCTCCCGTGCCGGCGCCCTCCGCGGCCCCTGCGCCGGAGCGCACGCCCGTGCCCGCGGCGGCAAAGGCGCCGTCGACCCGGGAGCAGAGAAGCGGTGCGCCCGCGCGCGATGCCGTCGCCCCCGCGGCGCCTGCCGCTCCCGCGGAAACGGCCGCCGCACCGAGCCCGGCGCCTGCGCCTGCAGCACCAGCACCAGCACCAGCCCCCCTGCCACCGCCGCTGCCCGGGCCACCGCCGGCCGCGGCGATCGCGCCCGCGCCGCCAGCCGCTCCGCAAGCCATGCGGTCCGCGCCGGCTGCGGGGAGCTTCGACCGACAGGCGGCGCCACTTTCACGCGTCGCGCCGCCCGTGCTGCCCTGGACGCAGGTGCGCATCGAATCGGGAGGCAAGTCGGTGGTGGTGGCGCGGCCGCAGGCGGGGGAACTGCCTGCGCTGGTCACGAGCATGCTTGCCAGCACCTCGGACGAGGCGCCGCCGGGTGCCCCCGGCCGCCTGCGACTGGAACTCGCGCAGGGCGACGAGACGCTCGGCGTGCTCGACGAGGTGGCGGAAGGCTGGCGCTGGACGCCGATGCGGGAGGCGGCGCCCGCCCGCTTGCTGCGGGCGGACCCGGGCATCGCGGCTTCCCTGCGCAGCGAGGCGCAGCGGCTGCTGCGCCGCTGACGCTATTCGTGCCGGAACGCCGGCTTGCGCTTGTTCACGAACGCGTCCATGCCTTCCTTCTGGTCCTGCGTGGCGAAGAGGGCGTGGAACATGCGGCGCTCGAACATCACGCCGTCGGACAGGCTGCCTTCGAAGGCGCGGTTGACCGACTCCTTGGCCGCGAGCACGGCGATCTGCGAGTACTCGCAGATCTGCAGCGCGGCACCCAGCGTTTCCTCCATCAGCTTGTCCAGCGGCACGACGCGGCTCACGAGGCCCGCGCGCTCCGCTTCGGCGGCGTCCATCATGCGGCCGGTCAGCGCCATGTCCATCGCCTTGGCCTTGCCCACCGCGCGCGGCAGGCGCTGCGTGCCGCCCGCGCCGGGGATGATGCCCAGCTTGATCTCGGGCTGGCCGAACTTCGCGTTGTCGGCGGCGATGATGAAGTCGCACATCATCGCCAGCTCGCAGCCGCCCCCGAGGGCGAAGCCGCTCACCGCCGCGATCACGGGCTTGCGCACGCTGCGGATCGTCTCCCAGTTGCGCGTGATGTAGTCGCCCTTGTAGACGTCCGCGAAGGTGTAGGTCGCCATCGCGCCGATGTCCGCGCCGGCCGCGAAGGCCTTCTCGCTGCCGGTGATCACCATGCAGCCGATCGCCGGATCGGCGTCGAAGCCCTTCATCGCCTGCCCGAGCTCGTCCATGAGCTGGTTGTTCAGCGCGTTGAGCTGCTTGGGCCGGTTGAGGGTGATGACGCCCACCTTGCCCGCTTCGGTGCGCACCTCGATCAATTCGTAGGCCATGGCCGGTCTCCTGTGTGCGGGCAACTATAACCAAGGGAAACCATGCTCCGGATGCCGGCGCGCCCGGTGCTAGATTGGAACGAAAGGAGACCCCATGAGCGAAGCCACCGTCCTGTGCGAGACGCGCGGCAGCGTCGCCCTCGTGACGCTCAACCGGCCGCAAGCCCTCAACAGCTTCACGCGCCAGATGCACCAGGATCTCTGGTCGGTGCTGGATCGCATCAACGGCGACAAGGCGATCCGCGCCGCGGTGCTCACGGGCGCCGGCCGCGGTTTCTGCGCAGGCGCCGACCTCGCGGAGTTCGACTTCGAACCCGGCCCGGACCTGGTGAAGCGCGCCGATCCCGGCCCCGTGATCGAACAGGCGTTCAATCCCTCCATCCGCAAGCTGATGGACCTGCGCGTGCCCACGGTCGCCGCGGTCAATGGCGTGGCGGCCGGCGCGGGCGCGTCCTTCGCGATGGCGTGCGACCTCGCCGTCGCCGCGCACGGCGCGAGCTTCATCCAGGCCTTCAGCAGGATCGGCCTCATCCCCGATGCGGGCGGCTCCTGGTTCCTGATCAAGAAGCTGGGGCTCGCGCGCGCCATGGGCTGCGCGATGCTGGGCGACAAGGTCGGCGCCAGCGACGCGAAGGAGTGGGGAATGATCTGGGACGTAGCGCCCGAAGGCGAGGACTGCGTGCAGGCCGCGATGAAGCTCGCCGAGCGCCTGGCCACGATGCCCACGACGGCCCTCGTGCAGACGCGCAAGCTGCTGCGCGCCGCCGCGTCCAACGATCTCGACAAGCAGCTGGACCTGGAACGCGACACGCAGTCGGCGCTCGGCAGGACGCACGACTACATCGAAGGCGTGATGGCCTTCCGCGAGAAGCGTCCCGCGAAGTTCACCGGCGAATGAGCATGCGTTCTCCCGAGCAGCTCGCCGCGGCGGTCGGCGAGGCCATGTACGCCGACGACCCGGCGGTGCGCGACTTCATGGGCATCGAGCTGCTCGCCTGCGAGCCGGGGCGCGCGGTGATGCGCATGGCGGTGCGCGCGCCCATGCTCAATGGCCACAAGATCTGCCACGGCGGCCTGATCTTCACGCTGGCCGACTCCACCTTTGCCTATGCGTGCAACAGCCGCAACAAGGTCACGGTGGCGGCGGGCGCCAGCATCGAGTTCCTCAAGCCGGCGCACCTGGACGACGTGCTCACCTGCGAAGGCGTGGAGCAGGTCCTGCAGGGCCGCCACGGCATCTACGACATGAAGGTCACCAACCAGCGCGGCGAGGTGGTCGCGGTCTTCCGCGGCAAGAGCGCCAGCATCCAGGGCACGGTGATCCCGGAGGCGTGATGAAGACTTTCCCCCTGGAACCCATCGAGAAGGCGAGCGTCGACGAGCTGCGTGCGCTGCAGCTCAAGCGCCTGCGGCAGACGCTGCGCCACGCCTACTTCAACTCGCCCGCGTACCGCCGCAAGTTCGACGAGGCCGGCGTTCACCCGGACGACTGCCGCAGCCTGGCGGACCTGGCGAAGTTCCCCTTCACGACCAAGTCCGACCTGCGCGATGCCTACCCCTTCGGCATGCTCGCCGTGCCGCGCGAGCAGTGCGTGCGCCTGCACGCCTCCAGCGGCACCACGGGCAAGCCCACGGTGGTGGGCTACACGAAGAACGACATCGAGACCTGGTCGGCGGTGATGGCACGCAGCATCCGTGCCGCCGGGGCGCGGCCCGGCGACATGGTGCACGTGAGCTACGGCTACGGCCTCTTCACCGGCGGCCTGGGCGCGCACTACGGGGCCGAGAAGCTGGGGCTCACGGTGGTGCCTTTCGGCGGCGGCCAGACGGAGCGCCAGGTGCAGCTGATCGTGGACTTCCAGCCGGACATCATCATGGTGACGCCCAGCTACATGCTGGCCATCGCCGACGAATTCGAGCGGCAGGGGCTGGACCCGCGCGAGAGCAGCCTGCGCCTGGGCATCTTCGGCGCCGAGCCGTGGACGAACGACATGCGCGCGAAGATCGAGCAGCGCATGGGCATCGATGCCGTGGACATCTATGGCCTGTCGGAAGTGATGGGGCCGGGCGTGGCCAACGAGTGCGTCGAGACCAAGGACGGGCCCACCATCTGGGAAGACCATTTCTATCCCGAGATCATCGACCCCGAGACCGGCGAACCGGTGCCCGAGGGCGAGCTCGGCGAGCTGGTGTTCACCAGCCTCACCAAGGAGGCGCTGCCGGTGATCCGCTACCGCACGCGCGACCTCACGCGCCTGCTGCCCGGCACCGCGCGCACCATGCGGCGCATGGAGAAGATCACCGGCCGCAGCGACGACATGATGATCGTGCGCGGCGTGAACGTGTTCCCCACGCAGATCGAGGAGCTGATCCTGAAGCAGGCGGTGCTGGCACCGCACTACCAGTGCATCCTCACGCGCGAAGGCCCGCTGGATGAACTGGTCGTTGCCGTGGAGGCAGGCCAGGGGCTGGACCACGAGCATGCCGACGTGCTCGTCGCCGCGGAGCGGCTCGCCTACGAGATCAAGGCGTACATCGGCACCAGCGCCCGCATCGACCTGCGGCCGGCGGGGGGGATCGAGAGGAGCCTCGGGAAGGCGAAGCGGGTGGTGGACCAGCGGCGGATGTGAGGGGCGCATGCTGGGGTGCGCTTCGCGCAACCCAGCCTACCGACGCCGGCGTTCGTAGGCTGGGTTTCGCCGCAGGCGAACCCCAGCGCTCCCTAACGCTGCTCGATGTGGTCCACCATCAGGTCCAGCCACGCGTCCTCGCCCATCACGATGCGGATGCGCGCCGGCAGGTACTGCAGGCTGGGCGCGAACCACATCTCCACGTTGATGTTGCCGCGCGGGTTGGCGATGGAACGCGGCTTCAGGTGGAAGGCTTCCACGGTGCCGAACTTCGGCGTGCGCAGCGGCTCGCGGCCCACGATCTCGTAGACCCATTCGTCCACGCCGCCGGGGCGAGCGAGCCACAGCTTGACGCTGCGGCCCACTTCCAGCACCTCGCGGCCGGTGGCGAAACGCTGCGTCAGTTCGACGAACTGGCTCGCCGTGTCCTGCACGCCGGGCGGCCGCGGCACGGTGCGGCCGTTTTCCAGGATCACGACCTCGTCGCCGATCTGCGCGGTGCGCCGTTTGCCGGGACGCAGTTCCTCGTAGGCACGCGGCAGCAGGCCGTCCGGCGTGACCTCGCCCTGGCTCGTGAGGACCTGCGTGCCGAACACCTGGATGCGCGCATCCAGCCGCACCTGGTACTTGCTGCCATCGCGCTGCCATTGCACGCGCGCGTCGCCGTAGAGCGGCCCGCGGTACTGGCCGGTGAGGGCATAGGTGAGGCGCGTGTCGACCGGCCAGCGGTCCAGGGCCGCCGCGTCGCTGGCGGCGGCACTTGCAGCCGCGCTCGCGGGAGCCGCGGCGACGGACGCGGCAGGTTGCGCTGCGGATGCAGCCGACGCTGCAGCCGCGGCTACGGCCACCTGTTCCTGCCGCACCCGCTCTTCCTCCTCCGCGCGCGCCCGCGCTTCGGCCTGCTCGCGTTCGCGTTCGTCCGCTTCGCGCTGCTCGCGCGCCAGCCGCTCCTGCCGCTCGCGCTCCTGCGCTTCCTTCTTGCGCCGCAGTTCCTCGGGCGAGGACGCGGGCGGCTTCGGCCGGGGCGCGGCGCGCGGCTTCGGCATCGCGACGGCGGTGGTCGCCGCGGGGACCACCGGCGGCGCCGCCTTGGGCTGCAGCATGCGCGTGTACATGGGCGGCGTCATGAGGCTCAGCCCGGAGATCTGGTCGGCCTGGCGCGAGATCCACTCCAGCCCCAGCACGTGGCCCACGACCACCGCGGCGGTCAGCAGCGCGAGCGTCAGCCTTGCGGGCCGAACCACGTCTGCGCCCTCGCCGGGTCGCGCAGCACGAGCCGCCACGTCGTGACGCTCGCCGGGATGGCGAGGTCCAGCCGCAGCAGGCGGCGGTCGCGCGCGACGATCGCCGTCACCCGGCGGTGGCTGCCGATGTAGAGCATGAGGTCGTCGAGCTTGCCGAGGCGCCAGGCGCTGCCCGCCACCTCCACGCCGACCCACTCGTCGTTGGCCGCCATGCCGGCCTGCTCCGCGGCGCCGCCGCGCAGCACGTTCTTCAGCACGATGCCCGCGCTTTCCGTGACGCGCACGCCCAGGCGCTGCTGCAGCTGCGCCGGCTCTTCCATCACGGTGATGCCGTGGGCTTCGAGCAGGTCCTTCAGCGGCAGCTCGCGCGTGCCGTGCACCCAGGCGGCGAGCTCGCGGGTCCACGCGCGGCCGCCCAGCTCCTTGAGCACCGCGGCGAAATCCGCTTCGGCCATCGGCCCCGCCTTGCAGCGTTGCCACAGCGCGCGCATCACCTCGTCGAGGCTGGCGTGGCCTTCCTGGCGCAGCGTGAGGTCGAAGCACAGGGCGACGAGCGCGCCCTTGGTGTAGTAGCTGACCGTGGCGTTGGCCGTGTTCTCGTCCTGCCGGTAGTACTTCACCCAGGCGTCGAAGCTCGCCTGCGCCACGGACTGCACTTCGCGCCCCGGCGTCTGCAGCACCTGGTTGCAGGTCTTGGTGAGCAGCTTGAGGTAGGTCGCGTCGTCGATCAGGCCGGCGCGGCGCAGCAGCAGGTCGTCGTAGTAGCTGGTGAAGCCCTCGAAGAACCAGAGCAGGTTGCTGTAGTTCTCCTGCTTGTAGTCGTAGTGCGCGAACTCCGCCGGCCGCAGGCGCTTGACGTTCCAGGTGTGGAAGTACTCGTGGCTGATGAGGCCGAGCAGCGTCACGTAGCCTTCGCCCATGCGGCTGTCGCCCACGCGCGGCAGGTCGCGGCGCGAGCAGATGAGCGCCGTCGAATTGCGGTGCTCCAGGCCGCCATAGCCGTCGTCGACCGCATTGAGCAGGAACAGGTAGCCCTTGAACGGCGGCTTGCGGCGGTCGTGCCAGAAGCGGATCTGCGTCTCGCAGATCTTCTGCATGTCCGCGACGAGGCGCTCGGCGTCGAAGGCCTCCGTGGCGCCGGCCACCACCAGCCGGTGCGGGACGCCGCAGGCCCGGAACTCGGCGCTGTGGAAGGCACCCAGTTCCACCGGGCAGTCGACGAGTTCGTCGTAGTCCTGCGCGAGGTAGGTGCCGAAGCCGCGCTTGCCGGTCTTCAGCGGCTCCAGCCCCGTGGCCGCCTCCCAGTGCGGGTACGCGCGGGGCGGCACCAGCTCCAGCTCGTGCGGCTCCTGCGCCATCCCGTGCACGCGCAGGCACAGGCTGGTGCCGTTGAAGAAGCCGCGCTGCGAATCCAGCCACGCGGTGCGCACCGAGTTGTCGAAGGCGTAGACCTCGTAGCCGATCACCAGCGGGCTCGAAGGCACGCAGTCCACCTGCCACGTGGCCTTGTCCAATTGCTGGATCGCCACGGGCCTGCCGTCCTGGCGCGCGTTCAGCTTCTGCAGGTGGCGCGAGAACTCCCGCACCAGGTAGCTGCCGGGGATCCAGGCGGGCAGCGACACGCGCTGGCCGGCCTGCGGCTGCGGGACGGTCAGCGTGACGTGGAAGAGGTGGGCGGCGGGGTCGGCCGCCTCGACCCGGTAGTGCGGGCCCGCCGGTCGCGCGATCACTTCCCGCCGTTCGCCAGCAGCTTCTCGATCTCCGGCGCGGCGATCGCGCCGGGGACGCGCGAGCCGTCGGCGAAGACGAGGGTGGGCGTGCCGGTGATCTTGTGCTTGCGCCCCAGCTCGGTGTTGCGCGTCAGCACGGCCACGTCGCAGGCGGCGTCCGCCTTCACGGGCGGCTCGTTGCGCACCATCCAGTCCTGCCAGGCGCGGGCGCGGTCCTTCGCGCACCAGATGGCCTTGCTCTTCTCGATGGAGTCGGGGCCGAGGATCGGGTACAGGAACATGTAGACCGTCACGTTGTCGATCTTCTGCAGGTCGCGCTCGAAGCGCTTGCAGTAGCCGCAGTTCGGGTCCTCGAACACGGCGAGCTTGCGCTTGCCGTTGCCGCGCACGATGGTGAACGCGTCCTTCATCGGCAGCTGCGCGAAGTCGATCGCCAGCAGCTTCTCCATGCGCTCCTCGGTGAGGTTGCGCCGGTTGCGCGTGTCCATCATCTCGCCGGTGAGGATGAAGTTGCCTTCCGCGTCCGCGTAGAACAGGTCGGTGCCGATGCGCACCTCGTAGATGCCCGCCATGGGCGTGCGGCTGATCTCGTCGATCTGCGGGAAGTTGGGCATGCGCTCGGGCAGGTTCTTGCGCAGGGCGCTCTCCACGGCCGGCGGCACGCTGCGCGCCGCGTTGGCCACCGTGGGCGCCAGGTTCTTGTCGGCCGCGCCCGCGGCCAGCCCGCAGGCCAGGAGCGCCGTGGCCAGCACCACGCGCATCGCACTGAATCTCATGTTCTTTCCGTTCTCGAGAGCACGCGGCCCTGGCCCATCGCCTGCCGCACCACCCAGCGTTTCACCGGCCCGCTGCGGTCGAAGCCGCGCATGCCCCAGTTGCGCACCCAGGACCAGGGCTCCGCGGGCTGCGCGAACAACTGCTGCAGCCCGTCGGTCGTCCAGGCCATGGCCAGCACGTCCATCTTGCGCGCTCGCTCGTAGCGGCGCAGCAGCTTCTCGTCTCCCAGGCTGCGCCAGTACTCGCGCCCGTGCAGCACGCGCGCGAGCACTTCGGCGTCGCCGAGGCCCAGGTTCAGCCCCTGGCCCGCGAGCGGGTGCACGTTGTGCGCCGCATCGCCGGCCAGCGCCCAGCCCGGCCCCACCCAGCGCTCGGCATGCGCGCGCTGCAAGGGCCAGGCCATGCGCTCGCTCGTGAGCGTCATGCGCCCCAGCGCGGCACCGGTGCATGCCACCAGGCGGGACTGGAATTCCTCGGCCGGCAGGGCGAGCAGCTCGTCCGCGCGCGGCTCCTTCACAGACCAGACCATGGCCACCGAGTTCCCGTGCACGCCGCCCAGCGGCAGCAGGCCCAGCACGTTGCCGTCCTCGAACCACTGGTGCGCCACGCCGCCATGCGGTATTTCACAGTCCAGCCGCGCCGCGATCGCGCGCTGCGGATACGACATGACGCGGAACGGCACGCCGAACTCCGCCCGCGTGCTGCTCGCGCGGCCTTCGCAGACCACCGTGAGGGCGGCCGGCGCGGGCTGCGACAGCACCTCGATCTGCGGCTGGAAGCGCACGGCCTCGGCCAGGCGTGCGAGCAGGGGCTCGACGTCCGCGATCCAGGCGAGCGCCGCCACCTTTTCGTCCTGTGCGGAGAAGCGCAAGTGCCCGCCGTCGTCGCCGCGCACCTGCATGGCGAGCACCGGCGTGGCGTGCTGTTCGTCCGGCCAGGCGCGCAGGCCCAGCAACAGGTCGCGCGACGCGGCGTTCAGCGCGTACGCGCGCACGTCGCCATGGCCGGAGCCGGCCACGGGCGGTGCTTCGACCAGGCCGATGCGCAGGCGGTCGCGGGCGAGCAGCAGGGCCAGGGTACGACCCACGATGCCCGCGCCGCGGATACAGACGTCATAGGGAGCGGCCATGGGGGGATTGTAGGAGGCGGGCACAATCCACGGCCATGAGCCAAGCCCCCGACGTCACCGCCCGCATCGCCCGCCTGTTCGTCTATCCGGTCAAGTCCTGCGCCGGGGTCGAAGTGCGCGACGCCGTGCTGGCGGAAACCGGCCTGGACCTGGACCGCGCCTGGATGGTCGTCGACGCGTCCGGCGTCTTCGTGAGCCAGCGCGAACTGCCCCGCATGGCGCTGGTGAAGCCGCAGCTGAAGCTCAACGAGGTGGTGCTGCGGGCGCCCGGGATGCTGGCCTTGCACCTGTCGATCGACACCGTCGAGGAGCCGGTGCGCGTGCGCATCTGGGACGACGAGGTCGCGGCCTTCGACATGGGCGACGTCGCCGCGCAGTGGTTCACGGATTTCCTCGGCCGCGAGCTGCGGCTGGTGCGCTTCGACCCCGAGCAGCAGCGCCTGTCCAGCCTGAAGTGGACCGGCGGCGCGGAGGCGCCCAACCAGTTCAGCGACGGCTACCCGGTGCTCGTGGCGAGCACCGCTTCCCTCGACCAGCTCAATGCGAAGCTGGCCGCCGGCGGCCACGCGCCCGTGGGCATGGAGCGCTTCCGGCCCAACCTGGTGCTGGAAGGCGTGGAGGCGCACGACGAGGACCGGCTGGACGTGCTGCGCATCGCCACGGAAGCGGGCGAAGTGCAGCTGCGCGCGGTGAAGCCGTGCCCCCGCTGCCCCATCCCGGACATCGACCCCGCGACGGCGCAGGTGGACACCATCGTCTCGGACACCCTGCAGGGCTACCGCCGCAACGAGCTGCTGGGCGGCGCGGTCAGCTTCGGCATGAACGCCATCATCGTGGGCGGCGTGGACGAGACCCTGCGCGTCGGGCAGGTGGTGAGCGCGGACTACCGGTTCTAGCGCACCGGGGCGTACGACGACTCGCCCGCCGCCGGGGTCGAAGCGGCATCGGCGAACAACGAGGAGTCGCCCGGCTCGGAGGCGATCGCCTGTTCCGGCTGCAGGAAGCGGATGGGCCGCCGGGTGCGCGGCGACATGCGCGCGAGCTGTTCGGCCAGCGCCTTCTGGATGTCCTCCGCTTCCATCGGCCGCTCGGCGAGGAGCAGGGCGGCGACGTGGAACTGCAGCGTCACCTCGGGCTTGAGGCCGGGCAAGGGCATGAGGCCGGCGGCGATCAGGCGCGTGGCGCGCTCGCTCACCGAGGAGCGGGCACTGGCGCCTTCCAGGATCACGGCGAAGCGCGCCTCGCCCACCCGGCTCACGGTGTCCACGTCGCGCAGCAGGCGGCGCAGCTTGATCACGCTGCGCAGCAGGCTCTGTTCGGCGGCCGCGCTGCCGAAGTAGTCGCGGATGCGCGCGTGGTTCACCAGGTCGATGTACATGATCGCCGCGTTCTCCTCGGTGCGGCGGTAGCGCGCCACCACCTGGCGCAGGCGGTCGGTGAACAGGTGCGGCGCCAGCAGCCCGGTGAGCGCGTCGTGCGTGGACAGCGCCTGCTCGCGCACCTCGGCGCCGTGGCGGTCGCGCGAGCGGATGAACAGGGCCACCAGCATGAGCGGCACCTCCACCGCCATCGCCGCGACGAGCACGTACTGCGAGACGAAAGGCACATCGGCCCAGCCGAGGGCGCGGGCCACGCTGACCACCAGGCCGCCTACCAGCGGGAACTGCGCCGCGAGCACCCAGCGCGCGACGCCGTCGCCGCGCCACCAGGCGATGGCCGAAGCCACGAGCGCCGAGATGCTGGCGAGGCAGAGGTAGGCCGCGACGATCTGGACGTACAGGGCCTTGGACGCGAACACCGGCACCAGCGACAGCACGAAGCCCGCCGCGCCGAGCACGAGCGTCCACCGGTCCAGCCCGGGCAGGCGCCGGCGCAGCCCCAGCGTCTTGCGCACGAACAGCATCGCGGCGCCGACGGCCGCGCACGCGAGCATGGTGGTCGGCCCGTCTTCGAGCAGCCCGAAGCCCGGCCACAGGAACTGCCCCGCCACGCCGGTATAGGACGCCACGGCCAGCGTGGTGAGGGCCGCGTAGCCCGCATACCAGGCGAAGCCGCGCTCGCGGTAGGCCCAGCTCATCGCGATGCAGCCCGCGATCAGCAGCAGCAGGGCGCCGAAGGCGAGCCCGAGGCCGAGGTACTCCAGCTGCACGCGGCCGGTGTGGTGCGCCTCGGTGGCGAGCTCCACCGGGAAATTGGCCGGCGTCGCGTGCTGGATGCGCACGAACACGTCGCGCACCTCGCCTGGCGGAAGGTCGAGGCGGAAGAAGGGGTAGCGCCCGCGCTCCGGCCAGCGCGCCACGGCCAGCGTGTCTCCCGCGCTCTCCGCCGCCCACTGCGCGCCTTCCGACTGGAAGACCGTCACCTCGTCGAGCAGCGGCATCGGGAACTTGAGCAGCCAGTCCTGCCGTTCCTTGGCGCCGCGCTGCAGCCGCAGGTGCAGCCACAGGGCGCCGCGCGCGGGCAGGCGGTGCACGGTGCCGGGCTCCGCGGGCTGGAAGGTGTCGTCGGCGTGGCGCATCACCTGGGCGAGCGTCGCATCGCCGCGCGCATCCACCCAGCTGCGGGCCAGCGCCTGCGCGTCGATCGCGCCGGCCTCGTCGCGCAGCACCGTCGCGGCGGGCGGCCCGGCAGCGGCCGCCTGCAGGCACGCGAGCAGCACGCAGAGCACCGCCAGAAGCCGGGCCATGCCCCATGGCATACACTTTCGGGCTTCGCTAACGGGTACTGACATGAGTTTGAAGTGCGGGATCGTGGGCTTGCCGAACGTGGGCAAGTCCACCTTGTTCAACGCCTTGACCAAGGCGGGCATCGCCGCCGAGAACTATCCTTTCTGCACCATCGAGCCCAACGTCGGCGTGGTGGAACTGCCCGATCCGCGGCTCCAGCAGCTGGCCGGGATCGTCAAGCCCGAGCGCATCGTGCCAGCCATTGTCGAGTTTGTCGATATCGCGGGCCTGGTCGCGGGCGCGAGCAAGGGCGAGGGCCTGGGCAACCAGTTCCTCGCGCACATCCGCGAGACGGATGCGGTGGTGAACGTCGTGCGCTGCTTCGAGGATCCGAACGTGATCCACGTCGCGGGCCGCGTCGACCCGGTGTCGGACATCGAGGTGATCCAGACCGAGCTGTGCCTCGCGGACCTGGGGACCGTCGACAAGACGCTGGCGCGCTACAGCAAGGCCGCGAAGTCGGGCAACGACAAGGAAGCCGCGAAGATGGTGCAGGTCCTGCCCAAGGTGCAGGCGGCGCTCAACGAGGGCAAGCCGGTGCGCACGCTGTCGCTCACCGACGAGGAGAAGGCGCTGCTGAAGCCCCTGTTCCTCATCACCGCCAAGCCCGCGATGTTCGTCGGCAACGTGGACGAGGGCGGCTTCGAGAACAACCCGCACCTGGACAAGCTGCGCGCGTACGCCGCGACGCAGAACGCGCCCGTGGTGGTGATCTGCGCCAAGATCGAATCCGAGATCGCCGACATGGGCGACGAGGACAAGGCGATGTTCCTGGCGGAGATCGGCCAGGACGAGCCGGGCCTCAACCGCCTGATCCGCGCGGCGTTCACGCTGCTGGGCCTGCAGACCTACTTCACCGCCGGCGTGAAGGAAGTGCGCGCGTGGACCGTGCCCATCGGCGCGACCGCGCCGCAGGCCGCGGGCGTGATCCACACCGACTTCGAACGCGGCTTCATCCGCGCGCAGACCATCGCCTTCGACGACTTCATCGCCTTCAAGGGCGAGCAGGGCGCGAAGGACGCGGGGAAGATGCGCAGCGAAGGCAAGGAATACGTCGTCAAGGATGGCGACGTCATGAACTTCCTGTTCAACGTCTGAGCATTCACTTCGAAAAGTCGCAAGCGACTTTTCGAAGTGGTCTGGTCGGTTTGACGAGGCCCGGCGAAGCCGGATCCTCGTCAAAAAGGGGGACCGCGCTGCATGTTGTTCCGCGCGGCCCACGTGGCCCTGCGGGGAGGGAATTCACACGGGCCGTGCGGCGCACCGCCGGCACGAAGTTCCTGTCGAACGTGCGGGCGGCGGCGACGAGCGGCGCGCCTGTGTGCGCGCCGCGACAGCACCGCGCCGTGCTGCTTGCCAGCCCTGCATCCGCTTCGCTAGATTGGCTTGCAACAACCTGCCTGCGAGCAGGAAAGAGCAAGAACAACACGACGAGGGGGAATCCATGGCCATGCAGAGGTGGTGCCGCGCCGCGGTGCTCGCCGCGCTCGCGCTCGTCGCGGGCTGCGCCGCGGAAGTGAAGGTCGTGCCCGCGCAGCTCGCGCCCCTGGCGCGGCCTGCCCCCGACGTCGTGGTCGCCAGCGACCTCCCGGTGCGCCTGTCCACCGGCTACACCCGCACCGTGCCGCAGAAGACCCGCTGGCGCGCCGTCGGCACGCTGGCGCAGGGCACGGTCTACCAGCCGCTGGACACCGTGTTCGCCATCGAGGGACGCCACGTGCACGAAGCCTGGCTCGTGCTGCGCGGCGCCGACCTGCAAGGCTTCTGGCTCCCGGCCGAGAACCACTACTCCGGCCTGGAGCGCGCGATTCCCATGACGCTCGAAGGAGGAGCACCACGATGAAACGCCAATTCCTGAAACTCGCCCTCGCGGGCGTTGCGCTGGCCCTGGTGAGCGGTTGCGCGACCGGCATCAAGCACGAGCAGATGGCCGCCAGCATGCCCAGCCTGAAGGCGGGGCAGGGCCGCATCTACTTCTATCGCACCTCGTCGATGATCGGCGCGGCGATCCAGCCCGACATCCGCCTCAACGGCCAGGTGGTCGGCGAGTCCAAGCCCGGCGGCTTCTTCTACGTCGACCGCCCGGCCGGCAACTACGTCGCGACCGCGAGCACGGAGACGGAGAAGGCGGTGACCTTCACGCTGCAGGCGGGCGAGACCAAGTACATCCGCAGCTCGGTGGGCCTGGGCATCATCGCCGGCCGGGTGGTGCTGGAGCCGGAGAACCGCGAGAAGGCGCTGAGCGAACTCAACTCGCTCAGCTACACCGGCGCGCCCGTCGCCGCCCGCTGAAGCGCGTCGCCGCGCCGCGGTGCAGATCTCACTGCAATCGCGCGCGGCCGCTTCCATCATGGGCGGCCCGGAGCCGCCCATGACCCCCACCCACCGCTTCCTCGTGCGCCTGCGCCATCGCGCGGCGTATTGCTACGAGCTGCTGCTCTATGCGCTGCTGCTGGCGCTGGTCTTCGCGGTGGGGCTGGCGAGCTCGCCCGCCGGCGCCGAGGATGCTCAGTGCGGAAACATCCAGAGCAGCGCCGCCGTCATCACGAAGTAGCGCAGGAACTTGCCCACCAGCATGTAGGCCGTGCAGGGCCAGAAGGGCAGGCGCAGCCAGCCGGCGACGGCGCACAGCGGGTCGCCGACGATCGGCAGCCACGACAGCAGGCAGGCCTTGGGCCCGAGCCGCTCCAGGAAGTCGAGCGCCTTCAGGTGCGTGCGCGAGTGGCGGTACTTGTCGACGGCCTCGTGGGCGCCGTAGCCCATCCACCAGTCCAGCATGCCGCCCAGCGTGTTGCCGATCGTCGCCACGGCGATCGCGCTCCAGAAGAGGTCGGGGTTCAGCTTCAGCAGGCCGAACAGCGCCGGCTCCGAGCCGATGGGCAGCAGCGTGGCGGAGATGAAGGCAGCGACGAAGAGCGTGCTGAGCCCGTACTGCGGCAGCGCCAGCAGGGCGAACAGTGTTTCCATCCAGGAGGGCATGTGCGCGGCATGTTATCGGAGCAGCCGTCGCGATTGGGTTGATCCGGCGCAAGCGACCGATTTCAGGCACTGAAACGCCCGGGGCCTACAATCGTGCCTCTTTTTTCGGCAGCCCCTTTCCACCCCCATGCGCATCGGCCCTTACACCCTGGCGAACAACGTGTTCGTCGCGCCGATGGCCGGTGTGACGGACCGTCCCTTCCGCCAGCTGTGCCGCGCCTTCGGCGCGGGCCATGCGGTGAGCGAAATGGTCACCTCGCGCAAGGACCTGTGGAACAGCCTGAAGACCTCGCGCCGCGCCAATCACGACGGCGAGCCGGGACCGGTGGCCGTGCAGATCGCCGGCACCGATGCGCAGATGATGGCCGAGGCCGCCGCGTACAACGTCGAGCGCGGCGCGCAGATCATCGACATCAACATGGGCTGCCCGGCCAAGAAGGTCTGCAACAAGTGGGCGGGCTCCGCGCTGATGCAGGACGAGCCGCTGGCGCTCGCCATCGCGCAGGCCGTTGTGCACGCGTGCGCGCCGCATGGCGTGCCGGTGACGCTGAAGATGCGCACCGGCTGGTCGGCCGCGCACCGCAATGCCGTGACGCTGGCGCGCGCGTTCGAGGACATCGGCGTGCAGATGCTCACCGTGCACGGCCGCACGCGCGAGCAGGGCTACAAGGGCCTGGCCGAATACGACACCATCGCCGCGGTGAAGGCCGCGGTGCGCATCCCGGTGGTCGCCAACGGCGACATCGTGTCGCCGCAGAAGGCGCGCGCGGTGCTCGCCGCCACCGGCGCCGACGCCGTGATGGTCGGCCGCGCGGCCCAGGGGCGGCCGTGGATCTTCCGGGAGATCGCGCACTTCCTGGCCACGGGGACCGAACTCGCGCCGCCGCTGGTGGCCGAGGTGCAGCGCGCGCTCGTCGCGCACCTGCAGGACCACTACGCGCTGTATGGCGAATTCACCGGTGTGCGCAGCGCCCGCAAGCACATCGGGTGGTACGTGCGCTCGCTTCCGGGAGGGGAGGCGTTCCGCGCGGAGATGATCGCGATCGAGGACAGCATGACGCAGCTGTCCGCCGTCAACCGCTTCTTCGAGGGCCTCGCCGCCCGGATGGACCGCCTGCCGGTCGCTTCCGCTGCGGGGATGGAGGAGCTTGCCGAAGAAAACACATGAGCAAGAAGCACATCGAGGAGTGCGTCCGTGCGAGCCTGGAGGGCTATTTCCGCGACCTGCGCGGGACCGAGCCCGACGGCATGTACGAGATGCTGGTGAAGGTGGTGGAGAAACCGCTGCTGGAGGTGGTCATGGCGAAGGCCGACAACAACCAGTCGCGCGCCGCGGAGTGGCTGGGGCTGAACCGGAACACCCTGCGCAAGAAGCTGATCGAACACAAGTTGCTTAAGTAAGACCTTGCGGCCTGGCCGGAAGCGGCCAGTGGCCGCGCTGCACTGTCCCCAACACCATGAATGCACTGATCTCCGTTTCGGACAAGACCGGCATCGCCGAACTGGCCAGGGCCCTGCACGACCTGGGCATCCGCCTCATCTCCACCGGCGGGACCGCGAAGCTGATCGCCGACCAGGGCCTGCCCGTGACGGAAGTTGCCGAGGTCACCGGCTTCCCCGAGATGCTGGACGGCCGCGTGAAGACCCTGCATCCCAAGATCCACGGCGGCCTGCTCGCGCGCCGCGACCTGCCCGAGCACATGGCGGCGGTGCATCGCCATGCGATCAGCACCATCGACATCCTCGTGGTGAACCTCTACCCCTTCGAGCAGACCGTCGCGAAGCCCGGGTGCACGCTGGAAGACGCGATCGAGAACATCGACATCGGCGGCCCGGCCATGGTGCGCAGCGGGGCCAAGAACTGGAAGGACGTGGCGGTGCTCACCGACGCGTCGCAGTACCAGGGGGTGCTCGACGAGCTGAAGACCTCCGGCCAGGTCTCGCAGCAGACGAAGTTCAAGCTCGCCGTGGCCGCCTTCAACCGCATCAGCAACTACGACGCGGCGATCAGCGACTACCTCTCGGCGCTGCAGGAAGATGGTTCGCGCTCCATGTTCCCCGCGCAGGCCAATGGCCGCTTCGTGAAGATCCAGGACCTGCGCTACGGCGAGAACCCGCACCAGCAGGCCGCGTTCTACCGCGACCTGCATCCGGCGCCGGGCTCGCTGGCGGTCGCGCAGCAGCTGCAGGGCAAGGAGCTCTCGTACAACAACATCGCCGACGCGGACGCGGCGTGGGAATGCGTCAAGAGCTTCGCCACGCCGGCATGCGTGATCGTGAAGCACGCCAATCCCTGCGGCGTTGCCGTGGGCAAGGACCCGCTCGAGGCCTACTCGAAGGCCTTCCAGACGGATCCGACCTCGGCCTTCGGCGGCATCATCGCCTTCAACCGGCCGCTCGACGGCGCCGGTGCGCAGGCGGTGGCGAAGCAGTTCGTCGAGGTGCTGATGGCGCCGGACTTCGCGCCCGAGGCGCTGCAGGTCTTCGCGGGCAAGGCCAACGTGCGCCTGCTGAAGATCGCGCTGCCGCCCGGCGGCGAGCGGCCCTGGGACAAGGGCCAGAACCTGGTGGACGTGAAGCGCGTGGGCTCCGGCATGCTGATGCAGACCGCCGACAACCGCGAGCTGACGCTGTCCGAGCTGAAGGTCGTGACGAAGAAGCAGCCGACGCAGGAGGAACTGCAGGACCTGCTGTTCGCGTGGAAGGTGGCCAAGTACGTGAAGTCCAACGCCATCGTGTTCTGCAAGGACGGCATGACCATGGGCGTGGGCGCCGGCCAGATGAGCCGCCTCGACTCCGCGCGCATCGCCAGCATCAAGGCGCAGCACGCGAAGCTGTCGCTCGCGGGCACCGCGGTGGCGAGCGACGCGTTCTTCCCCTTCCGCGACGGCCTCGACGTGGTGGTGGACGCGGGCGCGACCTGCGTGATCCAGCCGGGCGGCTCGATGCGGGACCAGGAAGTGATCGATGCGGCGAACGAGCGCGGCGTCGCGATGGTGTTCAGCGGCGTTCGCCACTTCCGGCACTAAGAAGGCGGACAGCCGGACGCCGAACGTAGGCTGGGTTTCGCGCAAGCGAACCCCGGCGCTTCCGCGCAACGCTGGGGTGCGCATTCGCGCAACCCAGCCTACGGTCAAGCGCCCGGGGACAGGGTCTGGAACGCGTCGCGCGCCGCCTGCACCGTCAGGCGGATGTCCTCGTCGCCGTGCGCCGACGACACGAATCCCGCCTCGTACAACGCCGGCGCGATGTACACCCCGCGATCCAGCAGCGCGTGGAACAGCTTGCCGAACGCGGGCGCGTCGCTCTTCATCACCTGCGAGTAGTTCTGCGGCAGTTGCGGCAGCAGGAAGAAGCCGAACATGCCGCCTTCGCAGTCCGCGCTGAAGGGCACGCCGGCGTCCTTCGCGGCGGCGCTCAGGCCGTCGACCAGCGTGCGCGTCTTCCGCGCGAGCGCTTCGTAGAACCCCGGCTGCGCGATCTCCTGCAGCGTCGCCAGGCCGCAGGCCGTCGCCACCGGGTTCCCCGAGAGCGTGCCCGCCTGGTACACCGGCCCCAGCGGCGCCAGCTTCTCCATGAGCGCGCGCGGGCCGCCGAAGGCCGCCAGCGGCATGCCGCCGCCGATCACCTTGCCCAGCACCGTCATGTCGGGCACGAAGCCGGGGATCTGCTGCGCGTACACGCCTTGCGCGCCGCGCAGGCCCACGCGGAAGCCCGTCATCACCTCGTCGAACACCAGCAGCGCGCCGTGCTGCGTGCACAGCTCGCGGGCGCGCTTCATGAACGGCACGCTCGCGCGCACGAAGTTCATGTTGCCGGCGATGGCTTCGATGATCACGCAGGCGAGGTCGCCGCCGTGCGTGGCGAAAGCCTCTTCCAGCTGCGCGATGTTGTTGTATTCGAGGACCAGCGTGTGCTGCACCACTTCGGCGGGCACGCCCGCGGAGGTCGGATGGCCGAAGGTGGCCAGGCCCGAGCCGGCTTTCACGAGCAGGGAGTCCGCATGCCCGTGGTAGCAGCCTTCGAACTTGACGATGCGGTTGCGGCCGGTCGCGCCGCGCGCGAGGCGGATGGCGCTCATGGCCGCTTCGGTGCCGGAGCTCACGAGCCGCAGCATCTCCACGGAGGGCAGGTGCTTCGCCACTTCCTCGGCGAGCTCGATCTCGCGCTCGGTCGGCGCGCCGAAGGAGAAGCCTTCCTGCACGGCGCGCTGCACGGCCTCGAGCACGCGCGGGTGGCCGTGGCCCAGGATCATGGGACCCCAGGAGCCGATGTAGTCGATGTACTTGGTGCCGTTCGCGTCCCAGAAGTACGCGCCTTCGGCGCGCTGGACGAAGCGGGGCGTGCCGCCGACGGCGCGGAAGGCGCGCACCGGCGAGTTCACCCCGCCGGGGATCAGCGCGCGGGCGCGCTCGAACAGTTCGGAATTGCGGTCAGTGCTTTGTGTCATGCGCGGGGAGGTCGAAGACTTGGGTGGCATCGCTGGCCTCCTCGTCGTCGTCGGCTTCCCCGGCTTCGGGCTGGGCCCAGAACAGGCGGTCGGGCACCACGTTGCCCATGCCCGGGCGGAAGCCGCCGTCGAGGCAGCGGTCCAGGTAGGAGAGGGCTTCCACGGCGGCGGCGGCGAGGTCGGCGCCACCGGCGACGAGGGCCGCCAGGGCGGCCGACAGCGTGTCGCCGGCACCGGAGAACACGGCGTCGAAGCGCTCGAACTTCTCGCTGGCGAGCACCGCCTGGGGGGTCGCGAGCACGTTCTCGACGAACTGGTCCGGCAGCGGCACGCCGGTGACCAGGGTGTAGGGCACGCCCATGTCCGCGGCGGCCTTGGCGAGGTCGCGGGCGGACGGGGAACGCTCGTTGTTCCACTCCGGCAACAGCCATCGCCACAGCGTGCTGTGGTTTCCTACCAACACGGTCGTCTGCGGCAACATGAGCTCGCGGAAGGCGTCTTCGTAGAGGTCCGTGGGGCTTTCGTCCCACCAGGAAAGCGCCGGCATGTACGAGATGACGGGCACGTCCGGATAGTCCGCGGCGATCTCCGCGATGGTGCTGAGGACCTCGGGACTGCCCACGAAACCGACCTTGATCACCTGCACCGGCACGTCCTCGAGGATGGTGCGCGCCTGCTCTGCGACGGCGTCTTCGTCGAAGGCAAAATGGTCGAAGACTTCACCCGTGTCGCGCACGTACGCGCCGGTCACGACGGGCAGCGGATGCGCACCGACCGAAGCGATCGCGGTGACGTCGGCGGCGAGTCCGCCCGCACCGCTCGGATCGCTCGCGTTGAACACCATCACGCACGCCGGTCCCTGGTCCTCGCTCCCGGGTTCGGAGGGCTTGGTCTGGATAGGTGTGGAATTCGTCATGGGCCCGTGATCTTCCCTGCGGCGCCTCCCGTACAGGGTAGGCAAAGGGCCTAGATACAATCGTTGCATTCTAGACGAAGGCCCTTTAAGCTGTGACCGAGACGACGACCAAGACCTGGATGTGTCTGATTTGCGGGTGGATCTATGACGAGGCCACCGGTGCACCAGACCACGGCATCGCCCCCGGAACCCCGTGGGAGCAGGTACCGATGAACTGGACCTGCCCCGAATGCGGGGCTCGCAAGGAAGACTTCGAGATGGTCCAGATCTAAGACAAGAAGCAAGAACCCGCGGCGTTGGGACACTAAGAGGGATGCCGCATCGAGCAGTAACAAGATGAGGAGAGGCGTCAAGTGAGCACCACTGGATTGAAGGTGTTGGTGATCGATGACAGCAACACCATCCGGCGCAGTGCGGAGATCTTCCTGAAGCAGGGCGGCCACGAGGTGATGCTGGCCGAGGACGGATTCGACGCCCTGTCCAAGGTCAACGACTACGAGCCCCACCTGATCTTCTGCGACATCCTGATGCCGCGGCTGGATGGTTACCAGACCTGCGCCATCATCAAGCGCAACGCCAAGTTTTCCGGTGTCCCCGTCGTGATGCTGTCCTCCAAGGACGGCGTGTTCGACAAGGCGCGCGGCCGCATGGTCGGCTCGCAGGACTACCTGACCAAACCGTTTACGAAAGACCAGCTGCTGCAGACGGTGCAGCAGTTCGGCACCGCGAAATAAGAAGGAGAGTGGCGATGGCCATCCGCAAAGTCCTCGTTGTGGACGATTCCAAGACCGAACTGATGTTCATGACCGACCTGCTCCAGAAGAACGGGTTCTCGGTCAAGACCGCCGAAAGCGCGGAAGACGCGTTCCGCCGCCTCGGCGAGGAGAAGCCCGACCTGATCCTGATGGACGTGGTCATGCCCGGCCAGAACGGCTTCCAGCTCACGCGCGCCATCACGCGCGACCCGCAGTTCGCGGACGTGCCGATCATCATGTGCACGAGCAAGAACCAGGAAACCGACCGCGTGTGGGGCATGCGCCAGGGCGCGCGCGACTACATCACCAAACCGGTGGACGCCGCCGAGCTCATGGCCAAGATCAAGGCCCTGGGCTGAGCGGCGCGAGCGAGCAGTAGGTTCCCATGGCCAACCGCGAAGCCCTCCGCGAACTGCAGAGCCGGCTGGCCAGCCGGCTCCAGGCTGCCCGCACCGAGGGCGTGCAGGCAGGCTGGCTCGCCGTCGAGGCAGCCGGCGGCAAGTTCCTGTTCCCCCTCGCGCAATCCGGCGAGATCTTCCCGTACACGCAGACCCAGCAGGTCCCGTACACCCAGGGCTGGTTCCTGGGCGTCGCCAACCTGCGCGGCGGCCTCTTCGGCGTCGTCGACCTGGCCAGCTTCGTGACGGGGCAGGCTCCCGTGCAGCGTTCCGACGCCGGCCGCGCCGAGTCGCGCCTGGTGGCGCTCAACGCGCTGCTGGAAGTGAACTGCGCCCTGCTGATCGACCGCCTCGCCGGCCTGCGCAACACCGACGCCTTCGTCTCGTCCAACGACGCCCCCGAGGGCTCGCCCGATTACTTCGGCAGCGGCTACACCGATGCCAGCGGCGCGTACTGGCAGGAAATCAACCTGCAGGCGCTGTCGCAACAACCGCAATTCCTGAGCATCAGCGCTTAGACCTCCCCGAAGGCACACCATGTCCGCCACTTTCTCCTTGAAGAACCTGTTCGGCAAGAAGCCCTCCGACGATGAGGTCGATCCGTCCGTCACGCAGGAACTGAGCCTCGGCGGGACGCACGGTCCCGCATCGACGACCGCCAGCATCGAAGCCGGCAGCACCCAGAACGACACCACCATCGGCGACGACTCGATCGTCGAGGAAGTCGACGAGGCGGAACTGATCAGCGTCCCGCTGCTGGGACGCAAGACCGCCGCCACCCACCAGCGCATCCTGTTCACGCTGCTGTCCGTCGCGCTCGTCGCGCTGGGCGGCGTGGCCTTCTACGCGGTGAACCAGGCGGACCGCATCGCGCAGCAGGTGGCCGGTACCGGTAACTCGCTGATGCAGTCGCAGCGTCTCGCGAAGTCCGTGTCGCAGGCCCTGATCGGCTCGCCGCAGGCCTTCCCCGACGTGAAGGAGTCCTCGCAGGTGCTGGCGCAGACCGTGCGCGGCCTGAAGGACGGCGACGCGAACCTGCGCCTGTCGCAGGTCGCGCCGGAACTGCAGGCCGAACTGAACGACAAGATCCTGCCGCCCGTGACGCGCGCCGAGAAGCATGCGGCGACCGTGCTGGGCCAGCAGAAGATCCTGACGCAGGTGGGCACCGCGCTGCGCACGATCAACCGCCAGTCTTCCGACCTGCTGGAAATCGCGGAGACCGTGTCATCGCTGAAGCTGCAGCAGAACGCGAACCCGGCCGAGATCTCCGCCGCCGGCCAGCTGGTGATGCTGACGCAGCGGATCGGCAAGTCCGCGAACGAATTCCTGACCATGGAAGGCGTATCGCCGGAAGCCGTGTTCCTGCTGGGCAAGGACCTGAACTCCTTCAAGGAAATCGCGCAGGGCCTGCTGGATGGCAGCCCCGAGCTGCGCCTGGCCGGCACCAAGGACGAACAGACGCGCGAGCGCCTGCAGGCGCTGCTGCAGCTGTACGAGCAGACCCGCACGCAGGCCGGCGCCATCCTGGGCAACCTGCAGGGCCTGGTGTCCGCGCGGGAAGCGCAGGCGTCGATCATTGCGGACTCCGAACCGCTGCGGAAGGCACTGGAAGAACTGCAGGGCAAGCTGTCCACGCAGACCGGCCTGGGCTTCTGGGAATTCATCTCGCTGGTGGGCGCCGGTGCCTTCGCCGTGCTGTGCGCCTTCGGCCTCGCCTACGTGCAGCTGCAGGACTCGCGCACCCGCCAGGAACGCGCCGAAGCGCAGCGCCACGAAGCCGAGCGCCAGGAGCAGGAAGCCAAGCGCGTGAACGACGCCAACCAGGCGGCCATTCTGCGGCTGATGAACGAACTGCAGTCGGTCGCCGAAGGCGACCTCACGCAGGAAGCGACCGTGACCGAGGACATCACCGGCGCCATCGCCGACTCGGTGAACTACACGGTGGAAGAACTGCGCCAGCTGGTGGGCAACGTGCAGAACACGGCCACGAAGGTGGCGCAGACGACGGCGCAGGTGGAATCCACGTCCACCGAGCTGCTGGCGGCTTCGACCGAGCAGCTGCGCGAGATCCGCGAAACCGGCCAGTCGGTGCTGGACATGGCGGGTCGCATCAACACCGTTGCCGGACAAGCGCAGGAATCCGCACAGGTTGCGCGCCAGTCGCTGAAGGCTGCGGAATCCGGCCTGCAGGCGGTGCAGAACGCGATCGGCGGCATGAACGCCATCCGCGACCAGATCCAGGAAACCTCCAAGCGGATCAAGCGGCTGGGCGAATCGTCCCAGGAGATCGGCGAAATCACCGAGCTGATTTCCGACATTACCGAACAGACGAACGTGCTGGCCCTGAACGCCGCCATCCAGGCCGCGTCCGCGGGTGAAGCCGGCCGCGGCTTCTCGGTGGTGGCGGAAGAAGTGCAGCGACTGGCCGAACGCTCCGCGGACGCGACGCGCCAGATCTCGGCGCTGGTGAAGGCCATTCAGACCGACACGCAGGACGCCGTGGCCGCCATGGAGCGCTCGACGCAGGGCGTGGTGGAAGGGGCCAAGCTGTCCGACAACGCAGGTACCGCGCTGACGGAGATCGACCAGGTGTCGCGCCGCCTCGCCGAGCTGATCGAACAGATCTCGCAGTCCGCATCCCGCGAAGCCGAATCGGCGAACGTGGTGGCCGGCAACATCCAGCACATCTTCGCGGTGACGGAGCAGACGGGTGAAGGTACCCGTTCGACGGCGCAGCAGGTGCGCGAACTGACCCGGATGGCGGAGGAACTGCGCCAGTCGGTGTCGCGGTTCAAGATCGCCTGAGTTGCGAGGGACTAGGAGCTAGGGGCTAGGGGCTAGGGAAGACAGCCGAAGCCCCGCCCTCCCTAGACCCCAGCCCCTAGACCCTAGTCCCTAGACACATGCAAGCAGCAGCCCAAGACATCGATCTGGCGAACAACGACCTGGGCCCCTTGGCCTGGGTGCTCGATGAACTGCGCAAGTCCCTCGAGTCCGCCTCGTCCGCGCTGCGCCGCTTCGTGCGCGAAACCGCGCAGGCGCGCGGCGAGGACATGGCCAGCGTCGACAGCGGCCACCTGCGCATCGCGCGCCAGCACATGCACCAGGCGGTGGGTGCGCTGGAGATGGTGGGCCTCGGCGCCCCCGCGCACATCCTGCGCGCGATGGAAGCGGCGGTGCAGAAGTTCATCGAGCGCCCCGAGCTGTGCACCGAAGCGGCTGCCGCCAAGGTGGAGCGCGCCGGCTTCGCGCTGACGGAATACCTCGAGGCGCTCCTGGGCGGCAAGAACGTGTCCGCCCTGTCGCTGTTCATCCAGTACAAGGACGTGCAGGACGTCTCGGGCGCGCAGGCGCACCCGACGGACCTGTGGGCCATCGACTGGCGCTGGAACGACGTCGCCGCGCCGGCCGCGCCCGCGCTGGCCTACGACCCCGCGACCCGCGGCCGCATGGACCAGGCGGTGCTCAAGATCGTGAAGGCCGCCGACCCGGCCGCCGGCAAGGACCTCGCCGAGGTGAGCCTCGGCCTGGCCGCCGCGCAGGACGCGAAGCAGCCCAGGACCTTCTGGAAGGTGGCCGCCGGCTACTTCGAGGCGATCGCGCTGGGCCTGCTGCCCGCCGACGTCTACGTCAAGCGCGCCGCCTCGCGCGTGCTGCTGCAGTACGCATCGCTCGCCAAGGGGGACCAGAGCGTCTCCGACCGCCTCGCGCAGGACCTCGTGTTCTTCTGCGCGCAGGCCGTGCCGCCCGCGGGCGCCGCGGCGCCGGCCCTGCTGGCCGTGCGCCAGGCCTACGGCCTCGACAAGGCCGCGCCGGTGGACTACGCCAGCAGCCCCTTCGGCCGCTTCGACCCGGTGCTGCTGACGCAGCTGCGCAAGCGCATCGCGAACTCCAAGGAGTCGTGGTCGGCGCTGTCCGGCGGCGAGGCGCACAAGGTCAAGGGCGTGGGCGAGCAGTTCCACTCGCTGTGCGACACGCTGATCAAGCTGTACCCGGCGGCGCAGCCGCTGGCGACGGTGCTGTCCGGCGCCGTCGACGCGGTGGTCAAGAGCGGCAAGGCGCCCGCGCCCGAACTCGCGATGGAAGTCGCGACCGCGGTGCTGTACCTCGAGGCTGCCTTCCAGGACATCGACCCCAACGACCAGAAGCTCGCCGAACGCACGGCGCGCCTCGCCGAGCGACTGAAGAAGGTCGCGCAGGGCGGGGCGCAGGAGCCGCTGGAGCCCTGGGTCGAGGACCTGTACCGGCGCGTGAGCGACAAGCAGACCATGGGCAGCGTGGTGGGCGAGCTGCGCGGCACCATGGGCGAGCTGGAAAAGCTGCTGGACCAGTTCTTCCGCAACCCGGCCGACAAGGGCCCGCTGCGCGACGCGCCGAGCTTCCTCGCGCAGATGCGCGGCGTGCTGTCGGTGCTGGGCCTGGACCAGGCCGCCCAGGCCGTCACGCGCATGCGCGACGGCGTGGAGAACATCCTCACCACGGAGATCGACGAAGAGCAGGCGCGCGCCGCCGGCACCTTCGACAAGCTGGGCAACAACCTCGGTGCGCTCGGCTTCCTGATCGACATGCTGAACTACCAGCCCTCGCTGGCCAGGAAGCTGTTCGTCTGGGACGACGCTTCCGGCGAGCTGCGGGCCGTGATGGGCCGCTCCGAGGCGCCCGCGGCGCGTGCCGTGCCTGCGGCGGCGCCTGCTGCCGCCCCGGCCGCCGCACCCGCTGCCCCTGCCGTCGCGAAGCCCGCGCCGGCCCCGGAGCTGCCGGCGCTGGAACTGCCTTCGCTGGAGCTCACGCCGCCCGCGGCGGGCAAGCCCGTCGAGAGCAAGCCCGCGGCTCCCGCGCCGGTGAAGGCCGCGCCCGCCCCGGTGGCGGCGGCGCCCACCACGGGCGATGACGACGGCGACGAGGAACTGCGCGAGATCTTCCTGGAGGAAGCGCGCGAAGTCGTCACCAACGGCCTGAATGCGCTGCAGGTGCTCGCCGAGGAGCCGAAGAACGTCGGCGAGCTCACCACGCTGCGCCGCGCCTTCCACACGCTCAAGGGCAGCTCGCGCATGGTCGGGCTCAACGAGTTCGGCGAGGCCGCGTGGGCGATGGAGCAGGTGCTCAACACCTGGCTCGCCGACCAGAAGCCGGCCAACGACGACCTGCGCACGCTGTCCACCTCCGCGCTGCAAGGCTTCAGCCGCTGGATCTCCGACATCGCCGCCGGCCAGGACCTCGCCTGGAAGGCCGGCACCTTCCGCGGCCCCGCGGACGCCCTGCGCACCGAGTCGCGCCTGGTCGCGATCGAGCTGCCCGGCGCCGCTGCGCCGGCACCCGAGGCCGTGGAAGTCATCGAAGCGGCGCCCGTCGCCGAGGTGCCCGCGACGGACGAGGCGATCCTCTCCACGCTCAAGGCCCTGGACTCCGGGGCGCCCGCGATCGTCGAGACACCCGCAGCCCCCGCGATGGAGCTCGCCGACCTGGGCTTCACGCTCGAACTGGACGACACGCCCGCTGCGCCGGTGGCCCCCGCGCCCGCCGAACCCGCCGCGGACCTGGCTTTCAGCCTCGAACTCGACGACGCGCCGGCCGAAGTCGCGCCGGAGGTGTCGAGCACCGAGGTCGCGGAACTGAGCGCCGACGAACTGCCGCCGGAGTTCGCGCAGTTCGGCACCACCGCGATCCTGCCCAAGGGCGAAGCGCCTGCCGCTCCGGCCGCGCCCGCCGAGCCGGTGGCGCCCGCGGACGAACTGCCGGAGCTGGTCTCCACGGCCATCCTGCCGCGCATGGACCTCGACGCCCCGGCGGCGGCCGCGCTGCCCGAGGTCCCCGAGGAGATCGCCGGCATCGACTTCTCGAGCCTGTCCGCCGTCGCGGGCCCGGCGCCGGCTGCGATGCCGTCGGCCGAAGTGCCGATGTCGCCGCTGGACGACTTCAGCTTCGACTTCGGCACCACGGAGACGAAGGCCGCTCCCGCTCCCGCACCCGCGGTGGAGGCGAAGGCGCAACCGCAGCCCGAGCCCGAGCCCGTCGAAGCGCCTGCCGCGCGCGACGAGCAGGTGAAGGTGATCGGCACGCTGCGCATCGGCATCCCGCTCTACAACGTCTACCTCAACGAGGCGGACGAGTGGTCCCGTCGCCTCGCCACCGAGATCAGCGAGTGGACGCTGCAGATGGACGAGCGCGTGCCCGATTCCACCGTGGGCTGGGCGCACGCGCTGGCCGGCAGCTCCGCCACCGTGGGCTTCCAGGCGCTGTCCGACATCGCCCGCGCCCTCGAAGGCGCGCTGCAGCACACGCAGACCCTCGCCCAGGGCACGCCGCAACACGCCCGCAGCTTCACCGAAGCTGCCGAGGAAGTGCGCCGCCTGCTGCACCAGTTCGCCGCCGGCTTCCTGAAGGACCCCGAGCCGCGCCTGCTGCAGGAACTGCACGAGCTCAAGGTCGCCGAGGGCCAGCCCCGCTCCGAGTTCCTGAGCGAGCTGCCGCAGCCCGACGCGGAAGACCTGGACCTGCTCTCGGCCCCGTCCGCGCCCAAGGCGCCTATGGCACCCGCCCGGCCCATCGCCCACGGCCCCATCGCGCAGCCCGCCGGCCTGTCGGCGCCCGCGCAGCGCGCGCCGCTGGTGTCCGTGGACACCGAGGAAGAACTCGACGTCGTCGACGCGATCGACCCCGACCTGTTCCCGATCTTCGAGGAAGAGGGCGCCGAGCTGATGCCGCAGCTGGGAAGCGCCCTGCGCATGTGGTCGCACCATCCGGGCCAGCGCGAGCCGCGCGACCAGGTGCTGCGCGCGCTGCACACGCTCAAGGGCAGCGCCCGCCTCGCCGGCGCGCTGCAGCTGGGCGAGCTGGCCCACCGCATGGAATCCGAGGTGGAATACCTCGGCCACGACAACATTGCCGCCGCGGACATCGAGGCGCTGCTGCAGCGCTTCGACACGATGCAGGCGCGCTTCGACACGCTGCGCGCCACCGGCGGCTTCGCCCCGGCGGATGCGCCTGCCGCGCACGCTCCGGCGCCCGTCGCTGCGGCACCGGCCCCGGTGCAGCAGGCCAAGCCGGCCGAAGCGCCGCGCGTGCAGGCCGCGCCTGCGCCGGTGCCCCAGGCCGCCGCGCCCACCGTGCACGTGCCGGCGCCCGCTCCGGCGTCGCCCGCGCCGACGCGCACCGCGATCGCCATGCCCGCCGCCACGGCGCTGACGCCCTCGCGCCAGGCCGCCAACCAGGCGGTGCGCGTGCGCTCGCAGCTGCTGGACCGCCTGGTCACGCAGGCCGGCGAGGTGATGATCACCCGCTCGCGCCTCGAGTCCGAGCTGAAGCAGCTGCGCGGCTCGCTCGGCGACCTCACCGGCAACCTGGACCGCCTGCGCACGCAGCTGCGCGAGATCGAGGTGCAGGCCGAGTCGCAGATGCAGTCGCGCATGGCGCAGGCCAAGGACACGGCCGCCGGCTTCGACCCGCTGGAGTTCGACCGCTTCACCCGCGTGCAGGAACTGACGCGCCTGATGGCCGAGTCGGTGAACGACGTGGCCACGGTGCAGCGGAACATCCACCGCGTGGTGGAAGCGACCGAAGACGACCTGATCGCGCAGGCCCGCCAGACCCGCGAACTGCAGCGCGACCTGCTGCGCACCCGCATGGTGGAGTTCGAAGGCATCTCCGACCGCCTGTACCGCGTGGTGCGCCTGGCCGCCAAGGAAAGCGGCAAGCAGGTGAAGCTGGACATCCTGGGCGGCTCCATCGAGATGGACCGCGGCGTGCTGGACCGCATGACCGCCGCCTTCGAGCACCTGCTGCGCAACTGCGTGGCGCACGGCATCGAGGCGCCGGAAGCGCGCGCCGCCGCCGGCAAGGACGCCAGCGGCAACATCGTCATCCACGTGCGCCAGGAAGGCAACGACGTCTCGGTGGAATTCCAGGACGACGGCGCCGGCCTGAACATCCCGCGCATCCGGCAGAAGGCGATCGAGAACGGGCTGATCACGCCCGACCAGCAGATCTCCGACCAGGACGCGGCGAACCTGATCTTCCTGCCCGGTTTCTCGACCGCGCAGCAGGTGACGGAACTCGCCGGCCGAGGCATCGGCATGGACGTGGTGCGCGCCGAAGTCAACGCGCTCGGCGGCCGCATCGAGACCGCGACGCAGGTGGGCCGCGGCACGAGCTTCAAGCTGGTGCTGCCCCTGACCACCGCGGTGACGCAGGTCGTGATGGTGCGCTCGGGCAAGTTCTCGATCGGCGTGCCGGCCAACCTGGTGGAACTGGTGCGCCGCGCCAGCCAGAAGGAAGTGCAGGCCGCCTACAACACGGGCAGCTTCGAGTTCGGCGGCGAGTGGCTGCCCTTCTTCTGGTCGGGCGCGCTGCTGCAGTCTTCGCGCCGCAGCGCCGAGCCGCAGGGCAAGACGCTGCCGGTGGTGGTGTTCCGCTCCGCGGCGCAGCGCGTCGCGGTGCACGTCGACGAAGTGCTGGGCAACCAGGAAGTGGTGGTGAAGAACCTCGGGCCCCAGATGTCGCGCCTGCCGGGTCTCGCCGGCATGACCGTGCTCGCCTCCGGCGCCGTGGTGCTGATCTACAACCCCGTGGCCCTGGCGCAGGTGTACGGCGAGCAGGCCCGCGCGCTGAGCGCGGACCAGGCGAGCCCCGAGGTGCTGGGCGAAGGCGCGGTGCGCGTCGTCACGCCGAGCACGCCCATCGCGCCGGCCGCGCCCGCGGTGCCGCTGGTGCTGGTGGTGGACGACTCGATCACGGTGCGCCGCGTGACGCAGCGCCTGCTGACGCGCGAAGGCTACCGCGTGGCGCTCGCCGCCGACGGCCTGCAGGCGCTGGAGAAGCTGGCCGAGGAACTGCCCTCGGTGGTGCTCTCGGACATCGAGATGCCGCGCATGGACGGCTTCGACCTCGCCCGCAACATCCGCGGCGATGCGCGCCTCGCGCACCTGCCGATCGTGATGATCACCTCGCGGATCGCGGAGAAGCACCGCGAGCACGCGAAGGAACTGGGCGTGAACCACTACCTCGGCAAGCCGTACTCGGAAGAGGAGCTGCTGAGCCTGGTGAAGCATTACTGCGCGCAGGCAGTGGCGGCCTGATCGAGGCCCATCCGGAAAAGGCGCCTGCGGGCGCCTTTTTCGTTTCGGTGGGGTTCACTGCGTTCACCTGCCGGCGCTGGCGCGCCGCCACCCTACATTGAAACGCTGGGGTTCGCTGCGCTCACCGCCAGCCTACAAGGGAGGGCTGTGTCTCGTAGGCTGGCGGTGAACGAAGTGAACCCCAGCGCCGTAGGGTGGCGCGGCGACAGCCGCGGCAGGTGAGCGCCAGCGAACCCCACCGATGACCGCTCAAGGCAACACCACCTCCACCGCCGCCCGATCCCACCTTCCCTTCACCGCCGCCGCCTCGTACGTAGACTGCAAGAACGCCAGCAGCACCGCAACCGCATCCCCCGCCTTCCTCACCACCTCGTACGGCAGGATGAACTCCCGCAACGCCTTGCTGTAATACGCCCCCTCCGGCTGCACCGGCCACTGCGCGAACCCCTCCGGCTCCGGGTACGCATAGCTGTAGAACGCGGGCTCGCCCAGGCCCGCGCCGGCCCAGAAGCCGCAGCTGCTCACCTCGTGCGAGTACGCCTCGCGCATCACCCAGTCGGCGAGGTGCGGGGCGCCGCCGGGATGCGGCGGTGCCGTGCGGCCCGAGAAGCGCGTGACCGCCAGGTCGGCCGCGCCCCAGAAGAAATGCACCGGGCTGCACTTGCCCGCGTAGCGCGCGCGGAAGATGCGCAGCACGCGGTGCGCCTGCAGCAGCACGCGCCACCAGCGCTGCGCCGCGTCGGCGTCGTAGGGCCGGACGGCCTCGTCGTGCTGGAAGGGCAGCGCATCGGCGATCTCGCTGGGTTGCGTGCGGATCGCGCAGGGGATGCCCAAGCCGTGCAGCGCCTGGCGCACGGCTTCGTAGAACTGCGCAACCGACTGCGGGCGCAAGGGCACGCGCGCGCGGCCGCCAGCGCTGTCCTCCAGCACCAGCGCGTGGTCCAGGAAGTCGAACGTCGCCTGCCAAGTCCGTCCTTCGCAGGGCACCAGCGCCGTCGCGAGGCCGCGCGCGGTGGGCTGGAAGGCCACGTGCCAGGAGTGGTTGGTCCACGGCGTGCCGGCGAGTTGCAGCTTGCCCAGGACCTGGGTCCAGAGGTGGATCGCCTCGTGCGTCGCTTGCCAGGCAGGCCAGGGCAGCGGCGGCCAGGCGGAGGCGGGGACGGCGGGAGAAGAAGGCATGCTCGGCTCCTCGTTCAGGACTTGACCACGGCATAGCGGCGCAGCGTGTCCGCGCGTGCCTGCGCATGATCCACGATCGGCAGCGGGTAGTCGCGGCCCAGCGCGAGGCCGGCGGCCGCGAGGTCGGCCGGCTTGGCCTTCCACGGCGCGTGCACGAACTTCGCCGGCAGCCCCGCCAGCTGCGGCAGGTAGCGCAGCACGAACCTGCCTTCCGGATCGAAGCGCTCGCCCTGGCTCACGGGATGGAAGATGCGGAAGTACGGCTGCGCGTCGCACCCCGACGAGCTCGCCCACTGCCAGCCGCCGTTGTTCGAGGCGAGCTCGTAGTCGTTGAGTTGCCCGGCGAAGTAGCGCTCCCCGCGGCGCCAGTCGATGCCGAGGTCCTTGCACAGGAAGCTCGCGCTCACCATGCGCAGGCGGTTGTGCATGTAGCCCGTGGTGTTGAGCTGCGCCATCGCGGCGTCGACGAGCGGATAGCCCGTGCGTCCCTCGCACCAGGCCGCGAAACGCTCCTCCGCCACCGGCCCGCTTTCCCAGGCGATGCGGTCGTACTCCGGGCGGAAGCTCTCGCCGCGGCCCACCTGCGGGAAATTCGCGAGCACCTGGAAGTAGAACTCGCGCCAGACGAGCTCCTTCAGCCAGGTGGCGGCACCGGGGCCGTCGTGCGTGCGGGCGGCGCGCACGAGCTCGCGGATGGACACCGTGCCAAAGCGCAGGTGCACGCCGAGGTAGCTGGGGCCTTTCACGCCCGGCAGCTCGCGCTGCGTGTCGTAGCGGTCCATGCGCTGCTGGAAGTCGTCCAGCAGCTGCGCCGCGCCGGCGCTGCCCGGCGGCAAGGGGAGCTCGGCCAGGTTGGTGGGAGCGAAGCCGAGCGCGGCGAGGCTCGGAACGTCCGCATCCAGCCCGGCCGGGCGCTTCGCGAGCCGCGCGGCCCAGGGGCCCACCGGATGCGCCCGCAGGTCCGCTTCGTCCAGCTTGGCGAACCAGGCCCGGCTGTAAGGCGTGAACACCGAGTAGGGCTTGCCCGCCTGCGTCAGCACCTCCCCGCGCTCGAAGACCACGCTGTCCTTGAAGGTATGCAGCGCGATGCCGGTGTCGGCCAGGCGCTGGCGCACGAGCCCGTCGCGCGCCAGCGCTTCCGGTTCGTCGTCGTGGTTCGCGAACACCGCCTCCACGCCCAGGCGGCGGGCGAGGTCCGGCAGCGCCTCGGCGGCGTCCGCGTGCAGCGTCACGAGTCCGGTGCCGCGCCCGCCCAGCGCCCGCAGGTCGGCGTCCAGGGCGGCGACCGATTCCCGGATGAATTCCACCCGCCGGTCCTGCCGGGGCAGGCCGTCCAGGATCGCCCGGTCGAAGACGAAAGCGCAGTGCACCGACCCGGCCGATTGCAGGGCCCGGGAGAGGGCGGCGTTGTCCCGGGCGCGCAGGTCGCGCCTGAACCACATCAGGGCCGAGGCATAGGTCGGGTGCATCCAATAAAATCTACCCCATGGCGAGCGAAGGCACCCCCATGAACCTGACGCATCATTTCCTGATCGCGATGCCGGGGCTGCAGGACGCGTCGTTCTCGCGTTCCGTCGTCTACCTGTGCGAACACAGCCCGCGCGGCGCGCTGGGCCTCGTGATCAACAAGCCCACGGACATCAACCTGCGCAACCTCTTCGAGAAGGTGGACCTGCCCCTGGGCCGCGACGACATCGCGGCCACGCCCGTGCTGCAGGGCGGCCCGGTGCAGACCGAGCGCGGCTTCGTGCTGCACGAGGCCGTGCACGCCGAGGGCGCGGACGCCGGCGAGTCGGTCTATGCCTCGACGATGACCATCCCCGGCGGCCTGGAGATGACCACGTCCAAGGACGTCCTCGAGGCGATTTCCACCGGCGCCGGCCCGCGCAAGCTGCTGGTCACGCTCGGCTACTCCGCCTGGGGCGAGGGCCAGCTCGAGTCCGAGCTGGCGGAGAACAGCTGGCTCACCGTGGACGCGGATCTCTCGGTGATCTTCGACACGCCCATCGAGGAGCGCTACGAGAAGGCGCTGTCGCTGCTGGGCCTGCAGTCCTGGATGCTTTCGCCGGGGGCCGGGCACGCATGACCGCGCCGGCCGACGACGACGTCCCTCCGCACTTCCAGACCTTTCTTGCCTTCGATTTCGGCGCGAAACGCACCGGTGTCGCCGTGGGCAACCGCATGCTGCGCACGGCGACGCCGCAGGCGACCATCCGCGCCGAGGCCAACGACGCGCGGCTGGCGCAGGCCGAGGCGCGGGTGAAGGAGTGGCAGCCCGACGCGCTGGTGGTCGGGGTGCCGTTCCATCCCGACGGCGCGAGCCACGACAATACGGCCCGCGCGCGCAAGTTCGCGCGCCAGCTGCGCGCGCGCTGCGGCAAGCCGGTGTACGAGGTGGACGAGCGCTACAGCACCACCGAAGCGCTGGCGGGCGGCGCGACCGATGCCGACGCCGGCGCCGCCTGCATCATCCTGGAACAGTTCCTGAGGAGCTTGACGTGACCACCGCCTCCACCAACGGCGCCCTGACCCTCGACGCCGAGGCCCTCTACCGCGAGCTGCTGCGCGGCGTGCAGCAGCTGCGCCGCCCCGATACGCAGCTCGTGGGCGTCACCTCCGGTGGCGCGTGGCTCGCCGAGCGCCTGCAGAAGGACCTGGGCCTGCCCGGCTCGCACGGCGTGATCTCGTCGGCCATGCATCGCGACGACTACGCGCAGCGCGGGCTGGCCGCGACGGCGCAGACGAAGCTGGACTTCGACGTGAACGGCGCCCACATCCTGCTGCTGGACGACGTGCTCTACACCGGCCGCACCATCCGCGCCGTGCTCAACGAACTGTTCGACTTCGGGCGTCCCGCCTCGGTCGCCCTCGCGGTGCTGGTGGACCGCGGCGGCCGCGAGCTGCCCGTGCAGGCGGACTACGCCGCCGCGCGCGTGAGCCTGCCGGCCGACCGCTCGCTCGCCCTCGCGCGCGACCCCGCCGGCCTCTTCACCTTCCAGGTGGAAAAAGCCAGCTGAAAGATCCCATGCTGCACAAGAGAAACCCGCAACTGAACAGCAACGGCGAGCTGATCCACCTGCTCTCCATCGAGGGGCTGCCGCGCGACATCCTCACGCACATCCTGGACACCGCGTCGAACTTCGTCAGCGTGAGCGACCGCGAGGTGAAGAAGGTGCCCATGCTGCGCGGCAAGAGCGTGTTCAACCTGTTCTTCGAGAACAGCACGCGCACGCGCACCACCTTCGAGATCGCGGCGACGCGCCTCTCGGCCGACGTGATCAACCTCGACATCGCGCGCTCCTCCACCGCGAAGGGCGAGTCGCTGCTGGACACCATCGCCAACCTCTCCGCGATGGCGGCCGACATCTTCGTGGTGCGGCACAGCGAGTCGGGCGCGCCCTACCTGATCGCGCAGCACGTCGCGCCGCACGTGCACGTGGTGAACGCCGGCGACGGCCGCCATGCCCACCCCACCCAGGGGCTGCTGGACATGTACACCATCCGCCACTACAAGAAGGACTTCGCCAACCTCACGGTGGCGATCGTGGGCGACGTGCTGCATTCGCGCGTGGCCCGCTCCGACATCCACGCCCTCACCACGCTCGGCTGCGCCGAGGTGCGCGTGGTCGGCCCCAGGACGCTCGTGCCCGGCGACATGAAGGACATGGGCGTGCGCGTGTGCCACTCGCTGGAAGAGGGCATCCGGGGCTGCGACGTGATCATCATGCTGCGGCTGCAGAACGAGCGCATGAGCGGCGCGCTGCTGCCCTCGTCGCAGGAGTACTTCAAGCGCTACGGCCTCACGCCGGAGCGGCTCGCGCTGGCGAAGCCGGATGCGATCGTGATGCACCCGGGGCCGATCAACCGCGGCGTGGAGATCGACTCCTCCGTGGTCGACGGACGCCAGAGCGTGATCCTGCCGCAGGTGACCTTCGGCATCGCGGTGCGCATGGCGGTGATGGGCATCGTCGCCGCCAACACGCGGGAGGCCGCATGAAGATCCTCATCCGGCAGGGACGCGTGATCGATCCCGCGCGCAACTTCGACGAACACTGCGACGTGGCGCTGGCCGCCGGCCGCGTCATCGGCGTGGGCAGCATTCCCGAAGGCTTCGCGCCCAACCGCGTGATCGACGCGCGCGGCTGCATCGTCGCGCCGGGGCTGGTGGACCTGGCGGTGCGCCTGCGCGAGCCCGGCCACGAGCACGAGGGCATGCTGGAGAGCGAGATGGCCGCGGCCGTGGCCGGCGGCATCACCAGCGTCGTCTGCCCGCCCGACACCGACCCCGTGCTCGACGAGCCGGGGCTGGTGGACATGCTCAAGTTCCGGGCGGAGAAGCTGCACCAGGCGCGGGTGTTCCCGCTGGGCGCGCTCACGCGCAACCTCGCCGGCGAAGTGCTGACCGAGATGGCGGAGCTCACCGAGTCCGGCTGCGTCGGCTTCAGCCAGGCCGAGGTGCCGCTGGTGAACACGCAGGTGCTGCAGCGCGCGATGCAGTACGCGGCGACCTACGGCTACGCCGTGTGGCTGCGTCCGCAGGACTACCACCTGGGCAAGGGCGTGGCGGCGAGCGGCGCGCTGGCGACGCGGCTGGGCCTCTCCGGCATCCCCGTGATGGCGGAGACGATCGCGCTGCACACGATCTTCGAGCTGATGCGCGCGACCGGCGCACGCGTGCACCTGTGCCGCATCAGCAGCGCCGCGGGCGTGGCGCTGGTGCGGCAGGCGAAGCAGGAAGGCCTGAAGGTGAGCTGCGACGTCAGCATCAACTCCCTGCACCTCACGGACGTCGACATCGGCTACTTCGACAGCCGCATGCGCCTGTCGCCGCCGCTGCGCCAGCAGCGCGACCGCGACGCGCTGCGCGAGGGCCTGGCCGACGGGACCATCGACGCGCTGGTATCCGACCACACGCCCGTGGACGAGGACGCGAAGACGCTGCCTTTCGCGGAGGCGGAACCCGGTGCCACCGGCCTCGAGCTGCTGCTGGGCCTCGCCCTCAAGTGGGGCCAGGAGGACGGCGTCGGGCTCGTGCGCGCGCTCGCGGTGCTGACCAGCGAGCCGGCGCGCGTGCTGGGCTCCGCGCTCGGCACGCTGCAGGCGAGCGCCGGCCAGCTCGTGGACGGCGGCGTCGCGGACGTCTGCGTGTTCGACCCGCAGGCGCACTGGACGGTCACGCCCGCCGCTTTGCGCAGCCAGGGCCGCAACACGCCCTTCGGCGGGCACGAGCTGCCCGGCGCGGTGCGCTTCACGATCGTCGGCGGCCAGGTCGCCTACGAAGCCAAGCCCGCCGCGTGAGGCTGCTCCGCGCGCTCGGCAAGATCCTCCATGCGCTGGTCCATGCGCTGGCCGGCTGGCTGACCATCACGCTGCTGTTCCCGCGCTGGAACCAGCAGCGGCGCGACGCGACGGTGCAGGCCTGGGCGCAGCGCATGCTGCGCGTGCTGGGCATCCCCCTGCATGTGACCGGGCACGCGCCGGCGCAAGGGCCGATGCTGATCGTGTCCAACCACCTCTCCTGGCTGGACATCCTCGTGCTGCATGCGGCGCGGCACTGCCGCTTCGTGTCGAAGTCGGACGTGAAGCACTGGCCCTTGATCGGCACCTTGGCCACCGGCGGCGGGACGCTTTACATCGAGCGCGAGAAGCGGCGCGATGCGATGCGCGTGGTGCACCACATGGCCGAGAGCCTGAAGGCCGGCGACATCGTCGCGGTGTTTCCCGAAGGGACCACCGGCGACGGCAAGGCGCTGCTGCCTTTCCACGCCAACCTGATCCAGGCCGCGATCTCCGCGCATGCACCGGTGCTGCCGGTGGCGCTGCGCTTCGTGGACCGCGCGAGCGGGAAGGACAGCGAAGGGCCGCTCTACCTGGGCGACGACACGCTGGTCAGCTCGCTGTGGCGCACGCTGGCGGGAAGGCCGTTCGTGGCGCACGTGCGCTTCGGGGAGCCGCAGGTGGCGGAAGGTCGGGACCGCCGGCAGTGGGCGGAGGATTTGCGGGAAGCCGTGGAGGGTTTGAGACGTTTGAACGCAGAGGTCGCAGAGGGTACGCAGAGGTCGCAGAGAACATCCGCCTGAAGGTATTCCTCTGCGACTTCTGCGAATCCTCTGCGACCTCTGCGTTCAGGAAGGGTGGTTCAGGCCGGGAACGACGCTATGGGCGGCGCCGCCACCCCGCCTTCGCGCTCGAAGGTGACCACGTGGTCCACCTGCGCGCGGATGCCGATCCATTCGCCGATGCGGTGGTCGTGGTGGCTGGGCACGTGCGCGAGCAGCGTCTCTCCCGTGGCCAGCCGCAGCGTGTAGAGGAACTCCGAGCCGCGGAAAGCCTTGCGCACGATCTCCGCCTTCACGGGGGCCTCGTCGTCGTGGACGATGTCGTCGGCGCGCAGCAGCACCTCGCACTGGCCCCAGCCGAAGGCGGCGGGCAGCGGGCACTCGGCGCCGTCGGTCAGCGCGCCCAGCGCCGTGTGCACCACCACCTGGTTGCCCACGCGCTTGAGCGTTGCCGGCGCGAACACGCCGTGGCCGATGAAGTCCGCCACGAAGCGCGTGGCGGGCCGGTGGTAGAGCGTGTACGCGTCGTCCCACTGGTGCAATTTGCCTTCGTGCATGACGCCGATCAGGTCGCCGATGGCGAAGGCCTCCAGCTGGTCGTGCGTGACGAAGAGGGCGGTCGCCTGCGCCGCCTTGAGGATGCCGCGCAGCTCGTGCGCGAGCCGCTCGCGCAGGTCCACGTCCAGGTTGGAAAAGGGTTCGTCCAGCAGCAGCAGCTGCGGCCGGGGCGCCAGCGCGCGGGCCAGGGCGACGCGCTGCTGCTGCCCCCCCGAGAGCTCGTGCGGCATGCGCTGCTCGCTGCCGCCCAGGCCGACCAGCCCCAGCACTTCGGACACGCGCGCGCGGCGCTCGGACCGCGAGAGGCTGCGCGGCAGGCCGAAGGCGACGTTGCGTTCCACGTCGAGGTGGGGGAAGAGGGCGTAATCCTGGAAGACCATGCCGACCTGCCGGCGCTCGGGCGGGACCCGCGCCACGTCCTGGCCGGAGATCCGGATCTCGCCCGCGCTGGCCGGCTCCAGGCCGGCCACGGCGCGCAGCAAGGTGGTCTTGCCGCAGCCCGAGGGGCCGATCAGCACGCCGATGTCGCCCGCGCGCAGGCCGAGCGACACGCCGTCGACGGCGGGACGGGGCCGGCCGGGGTATTGGACGCTCAGCTGGCGCAGCTCCAGATGCATGAGCACGATTCTAGATGCATACAATTCTCATTTACGTGATCAACGTCAATCGCGCCCCGGCGCCGCCCCCTCCTCCATGCGCCGGCTGAAAGACCTCCCGCTGCTGCTCGTCGCCGGCCTGCTGCTGCTGCCGGTCCTCGCCGTGCTGGGCTCCTGGTTCTCCTGGGACGCTGCCAGCGGCCAGATCCTGGGCGAGATGGCCGCGACGGTGCTGCCGGCGTACGCCCGCACCAGCCTCTTGCTGTGCCTGGCCGTCGCCGCGGGCGCGGCCCTCGTCGGCACCGCGGGCGCGGCGGCCGTGACGCTGTTCGATTTCCCCGGCCGGCGCCATTTCGAATGGGCCCTGCTGCTCCCGCTGGCCATGCCGGCCTATGTGGTCGCCTATGCGTACACCGACTTCCTGCAGTTCAGCGGCCCGCTGCAGGTGTGGCTGCGCGAGCGCTTCGCGCTGGAAGGCCGCGTGTTCCCCGAAGTGCGCAACCTGCCGGGCGCGGTCTTCGTGTTCGTCTTCTCGCTCTACCCCTACGTCTACCTGCTGGTGCGCACCGCCCTGGCGGAGCGCGCCGCGCAGCTGATGGAAGCGGCGCGCCTGCTGGGTGCACCGCTCGCGCGCCGCATCCGCACCGTGGCGGTGCCGCTCGCGCGTCCGGCGATCGCTGCCGGCGTCGCGCTGGCGCTGATGGAGACGCTGGCCGACTTCGGCGTCTCCAGCTACTTCGGCATCCAGACCTTCAGCACGGGCATCTACAAGGCCTGGCTCGCCATGGACAACCGCATCGCCGCCGCGCAGCTCGCGACGGTGCTGCTGGTCGTCGTCGCCCTGCTGCTCGGGCTCGAGGCCCGCGCGCAGAAGCGCCTGCGCTTCGCGGCGATGCGCGCGCGCGGCGGCACCGAGGCGCAGCCGATCGTGCTGCGCGGCATGGCGCGTGTCCTGGCCTGGTGCGTGTGCGGCCTGCCGGTGCTGCTCGGATTCGTGCTGCCGCTGGCGTTCATGCTGCGGCCGCTCGCCGCCGACTGGTCGGTGCTGCCCTGGGACCGCTTCCTGCAATGGTCCTTCAACAGCCTGCGACTGGGCGGGCTGAGCGCTGCGCTGGCCGTGCTGCTCGCGCTGCTGCTCGCGTACCGCGTGCGGCGCGCGCCCGACGGGCTCACGCGCGGCGTCGTGCACCTGGCCGGCCTGGGCTATGCGGTGCCGGGCACGGTGCTCGTCGTGGGGCTGCTGCTGCCCGTCGGCTGGGTGCAGCAGGCCTGGCCCGCCAGCGGCGTGGGCTACTGGATGACGGCCACCGTGCTGGGGATCGTCTGGGCCTACCTGGTGCGCTTCGTGTCGGTCGCCCTGCAGTCGGTGCAGAGCGGCTATGCGCGCATCCCCGCCAGCTTCGACGATTCCGCCCGCATGCTGGGCGCGGGGGGCGCCGGCCTGCTGGCGCGCGTGCACTGGCCGCTGCTGAAGCGCTCCGCGGCCGCGGCGGCGCTGCTGGTGTTCGTGGACGTGATGAAGGAACTGCCCGCGACGCTGGTGCTGCGGCCCTTCAACAGCGACACGCTGGCGGTGGTGGCCTACCAGCTCGCCCGCGACGAGCGCCTGGGCGAAGCCGCCCTGCCGTCGCTCGCGCTGGTGCTGGTGGGGCTGGTGCCCGTCGTCCTCCTGAGCCGGACCCTGCGCTCGCGCGCTTGATCAGAGGTCGTCGGCGGCGACGGGGCGGTCCTGTGGCGGCTTGCGGAAGACCACTTCGCCGGTCGGCACGTGCACGACGCGGATCTCGCTGCCGCGGGTGAAGCTCTTGGCGGCGATGCTGACCGCCAGCGCGCGGTCCTTGACGGCGAGTTCGCTGGTTCCGGCCACGGGCCAGAACCGTCCGGCGATCGGTTGCGCGCTTTCGATCCGGTAGTCGGCAGATGTCATGAACCTTCTCCTGCGGGCGTCTCGTCTTCGAACTTGTGGACCCATGCTAGGAGGCTTGGATGACAGTGCGAAGACGGCGCATTGCAAGGGGAAACGCAAACTCGTAACCCTTCGCAATGGTGCGTCGCAATACCATGCAAGGGTCGCGCCACGTCTGTAGGAAGACCGCGCAGCGCGTGTCAGGCAGATGCGTACGACGAGCTCGTGTCGCATCACAGGCGCGCATCCGCGCCGGGTTCAGCCGAGGCTGGAGGGGCGCGTGAGCAGGCCCGTCGTCGTGAAGCGCGAGCGGCCCGGCTTGGTCCCGCGCGCGAAGCGCAGCTCGCGGCTCACGGGCTGGCCGCTGCGTTTCGCGACCATCAGCACGTCGACCTCGGAGCGCAGGTCCACCACGCGGCGATGGTCGTCGTGCAGCTGGCCGATGGCATCTTCGAGCGCGTCGTCGCGCAACCGGCGGCTCGCGGTGTCCGTGGTGCGGCGGCGGCATTCGCCGCAGCGCCGCGCGAGTTCGACGGCCTCGCTGGTGCGCGGGAGCTCCTGCAGGTCGGCTTCGATCGAGCGTGCGACCTCCACGATTTCCGCGGCGAGCCGCGCCACGTGCAGATGACGCTCGGTGCGGCGGCGGCGCAGCCGCGCGAGCACCCAGGCGCCGACGGCGGCGAGGAGGCCCGTGGCTATCCACCAGCCGCGCGAAAACAGATCCTGCGGGTTCATGCCCACTCCCAACTCGTTGTTGCCCGCATTGTCTGCAGCGCGCGGCAGGAATGCGGCGTGCGTGCACGCGCCGGGTGCGACATTCCTCACGGTTACGGGATGTAACTGCATGCCACCGGTTGGCCCGGCGTCACGTCCGTGCAACGATTCGCGCCCATGCAAGACAAGAAGAAGAACGGGGTCGTCGCGCTGTTGCGGAGGATCTTCTCCCCCAAGTCGAAGCAGCCCGCCAGCGAACACCAGACGGATTACCAGGCCCTCGGCCACGCTTCGGGAGGACTCGAGGCCGAATACCAGCGCCTCGTGGAGCACCACCTGCGCCGCTGGGGCGTGGGCGAGCATTGCGCGCAGGTCGAGATCCAGCAGATCGAGCAGCGCAAGGGCCGCAGGGAGGTCTTCGTCGCCACCATCGTGCTGTCCGCCTGGGACCGCAACGGCGTGCTGCGCGTGCTGCTCGGACTGCCGATGCTGGACAAGAAAGTGCGGGAGGCGGTCAGCGCCTTGTGGCTGGCCGACGTGAGCGCGTTCCAGGGCGTCCTGCTGAAGGTGACGCCCGCCTTGCAGGAAGCGCCGGCGACGACCGAACTGCGCCACCTGCTGGTGAGCCTCACCGGCTCGCGCGCGCCGGGCGGGCGGAGGTCCGGCGACGGCGTGCCCCTGGTGCACTGAAGCGGAAGCTGCAGGCCTGGCGCTGGCGCCCCCGACAGGAATCGAACCTGTATCTAGCGCTTAGGAGGCGCTCGTTCTATCCATTGAACTACGGCGGCGGCGAGCGCCATTGTAGGGTGTGGGCGGCCGCGCTTCAGTGCGCGGCGAGTTCCAGCGCGCGCACCGCGACGAAGGCGCACGTGGCGGCCAGCAGGACCAGCCACGGACCGGGTGTCGCGTTCAGGCGGGGGAAGAGCATCAGGGCGGTGAGCCGCCAGGATGCTTCGCAGTCGCGGCCCTCGCGGGAGAACTCGCGGCCGCCAGCCGGGAGGGCGGGATGCTGCGGAGTGAAGGACGGACGCATGGGTTGAGGCGGATGCTGCGGTCTGGGTCCAGAGTAGGCAAGTGGAATTCCCGCCGCTGTAGGTGGAACGCTACAGCCGGAGTGCGAGAGCGGACAAACGGCAGTCAGACTGCGCGAATCCGCCACGCGGAGGATTGCATGCGGCAGTGCCGCATTACTTGGACAGCAGCCGCATGGCCTCTTCGAGGCCCTTGATCGTCAGCGGGAACATGCGCTGGTTCACCAGCTGCTGGATGACGGCGATGCTCTGGCGGTACTGCCACACGCCCTGCGGCTCGGGGTTGATCCACACGAACTTGGGGAAGGCGTTCGTCAGCCGCTGCAGCCACTCCGCGCCCGCTTCCTCGTTGTTGTATTCGACGCTCCCGCCCGGCTGCAGGATCTCGTAGGGACTCATGGTGGCGTCGCCCACGAACACGAGCTTGTAGTCCTTGTTGTACTTGCGGATGATGTCCCACGTCGGGAACTTCTCGCTGAAGCGCCGCCGGTTGTTCTTCCACATGAAGTCGTAGACGCAGTTGTGGAAGTAGTAGAACTCGAGGTGCTTGAACTCCGCCTTGGCCGCCGAGAACATCTCCTCCACGCGGTGGATGTGTTCGTCCATCGTGCCGCCCACGTCCATGAGCAGCAGCACCTTCACGTTGTTGTGGCGCTCGGGGACCATCTTGATGTCGAGATAGCCCGCGTTGGCGGCGGTCGACTTGATGGTGTCGTCGAGGTCCAGCTCCTCCTCGGCGCCCTGCCGCGCGAACTTGCGCAGGCGCCGCAGCGCCACCTTGATGTTGCGCGTGCCGAGTTCCTGGGTGTCGTCGTAGTCCTTGTAGGCGCGCTGGTCCCACACCTTCACCGCGCTCTTGTTGCGCGACTTGTCCTGGCCGATGCGGATGCCCTGCGGGTTGTAGCCGTAGGCGCCGAAGGGCGAGGTGCCGCCCGTGCCTATCATCTTGCTGCCGCCTTCGTGGCGTTCCTTCTGCTCCTCGAAGCGCTTCTTCAGCGTCTCCATGAGCTCGTCCCAGCCCATCTTCTCGATCTTCGCCTTCTCTTCCGGCGAGAGCTCGAGCTCCAGGTTCTTGCGCAGCCACTCGAGCGGCACGTCCTTGGTGAAGTCCGCGAGCAGTTCCACGCCCTTGAAGTAGGCGGCGAAGGCGCGGTCGAACTTGTCGTAGTGCTTCTCGTCCTTCACCAGCGCGGTGCGGGCGAGGTAGTAGAAGTCGTCGAGGCTGTAGTTGCCGTCGCTTTCCGGGCCGACGACGCCTTCCTTGAGCGCCTCGACCAGGGTGAGGTATTCCTTGACGGAGACCGGCAGCTTGGCGCTGCGCAGCGTGTAGAAGAAGTCGATCAGCATGCTCAGGCTCCCGACCTCGTAGGCTGGGTTTCGCGAAGCGAACCCCAGCGTTCGAGTTGATGCAACAGGTGCGCCTTCACCTCCGGCCATTCCCCGGCCGCGAGGCTGTACATGACGGTGTCGCGGATCGTGCCGTCGCGGCGCATGGCATGGCCGCGGATGACGCCGTCCTTCTTCGCGCCGAGCCGCTCGATCGCGCGCTGCGACGCGTAGTTGTAGTTGTCCGTACGCCAGCCCACCACCTTCGCCCCCAGCGTCTCGAAGGCATGCTGCATCAGCAGCAGCTTGCAGGTGGTGTTGAGCGCCGTGCGCTGGCGGCTTTTCGCGTACCAGGTGTAGCCGATCTCCAGGCGCTTCACCTCCGGCAGGATGTCGTGGTAGCTGCTGCTTCCAATGACCTGGCCGGTGGCTGCATCCAGCACGGCGAAGGCCACGCGCTTGCCTTCGTCGAACATGCGCAAGGCGTCCTGGATGTACCTGCGGGTGTTCTCCGGCTCGGGGACGGAGGTGACCCGGATGTTCCAGAGCTCGCCGTCGGCGGCCGCGGCCTTCAGGCCTTCTTCATGCTGCAGGCCGAGGGGCACCAGCCGCACGCCGCGGTCGGCGAGTTCCAGCGGCTTCACCCAGTCCTGTCCCATGGCTACCGGTTGTGGCGCTGCATGAAGACGAGCTTCTCGAACAGCGTCACGTCCTGTTCGTTCTTCAGCAGCGCGCCCACCAGCGGCGGCACGGCGACCTTCTCGTCCTTGCTTTGCAGCGCGTCGACGGGGATGTCCTCGGCGACCAGCAGCTTCAGCCAGTCCAGCAGCTCGGAGGTGCTGGGCTTCTTCTTCAGGCCCGGCAGGTTGCGCACGTCGTAGAAGGTCTTCATCGCCGCGGTCAGCAGCTCCTTCTTCAGGCCGGGGAAGTGCACGTCCACGATCTGCTTCATCGTGTCGGCGTCGGGGAACTTGATGTAGTGGAAGAAGCAGCGGCGCAGGAAGGCGTCCGGCAGCTCCTTCTCGTTGTTGGACGTGATGAACACCAGCGGACGGTGCTTCGCCTTCACCAGCTCGCGCGTCTCGTAGACGTAGAACTCCATGCGATCGAGTTCGCGCAGCAGGTCGTTCGGGAATTCGATGTCGGCCTTGTCGATCTCGTCGATCAGCAGCGCCACCGGCTGGTCCGCCGTGAAGGCCTGCCACAGCACGCCCTTGACGATGTAGTTGTGGATGTCCTTCACGCGCTGGTCGCCCAGCTGCGAGTCGCGCAGGCGGCTCACCGCGTCGTATTCGTACAGGCCCTGCTGCGCCTTGGTCGTCGACTTGATGTGCCACTGCAACAGCGGCATGTCCAGCGCCTGCGCCACCTCCTCGGCGAGCATCGTCTTGCCGGTGCCGGGCTCCCCCTTGACCAGCAGCGGGCGCTTCAGGGTGATGGCGGCGTTCACCGCCAGCATCAGGTCCTGCGTGGCGACGTAGTTCTGGGAACCTTGGAACTTCATGGACGGGGGTGGAAAGGGCGGCCGGGGAGGGACCCCTATAATCGCCGGTTGATCGAAAGAAACTGACCTTCGTCAGATTGTGCTCGCAAAATGAACAAGTTGTTGAACACGCTTTTCGCCCTCGTTGTCGCTTCCGTGACCAGCCTCGCGCTGGCGCAGCAGCCGCCGGCGACGGCACCCGCGGGCGCCCCTGGCGCGAACTCCCCCGGCGCGACGCCCGCCGCCGGGCCGGCGAGCCCGAAGTCGCTGGAGGCCAAGGTCGCGATGTGCGTGGGCTGCCACGGCATCGTCGGCTACAAGTCCAGCTTCCCGGAGGTCTACCGCGTTCCCAAGATCGCCGGCCAGAGCGCCAAGTACATCGCCGCGGCGCTCAATGCGTACAAGACCGGTGACCGCAAGCACCCGACGATGCGCGGCATCGCCGAAAGCCTGAGCGACCAGGACGTCACCGACATCGCCGCCTACTACGAGAAGCTCGGTGCCGAGGACCGCAAGCCGATCGCCGAGAAGCCGAGCCGCGAGCCGAGCGCCCAGGTGGCCGGCCTGCTGCAGAAGGCGGCCTGCGCCTCCTGCCACGGCGCCAACTTCTCCAAGCCGATCGACCCCAGCTACCCGAAGATCGGCGGCCAGTACGCCGACTACGTCTTCGTGGCGCTGAAGGCGTACAAGACCGAGAACAATCCCGCCGTCGGCCGCAACAACGGCGTGATGGGCGCGATCGCCAAGCAGTTCTCCAACGCGGAACTGAAGGCGCTGTCCAATTATGTGGGCTCGCTGGAAGGCGAGATGGCGACGGTGCCGGAATCGCGCTGGCACAAGAGCCACTGACGCGCACGTGTTGCAATGAAAGAGGGCCCTTCGGGGCCCTTTTTCGTTGCCGGTCCTATCGCGTGGCCCGCCGCTGCACGCACTCCACGTACGCCTCGCCATCCGGCGGCCTTCCGGCGCGCTGGCTCTCCCACAGCATCTGCCCGAGGCACTCCATCGCTTCGTGGTGCGCGTCGTGCAGCGAATTGCGGCGCGCGGCCAGCAGTTCCACGGCCTGGCGGATGCCGCGCGGCTGGTCGATCGAGCACTGTTCGCTGATGGACAGGTGCATGGACAGGTGCAGGAAGGGATTGGTCCCCTCGGAGCCGTCGTAGACGCGCGCGACCGCCGCCTCGGCATCGGCCATGTCCGCGTCGTATTCCGGGTGCTCCTTCAGCCACTCGTGCGCCAGCGTTTCCAGCGCGTCGAGCATCTGCCCGTCGCGGGCCTTGGCGTGCACGCCGCAGAAGAAGCGGCGCACGTCTTCCTGGGAAGGCGCAAACATCCGTTCAGGTTAGCACGCCAACGAAATGCCTCGTCGGAACTGATGGAAAGTCTGTAGAGACCGCAGGGTCCTCCGGCGGCAGAATGGGCCGGCCCGCACCTCCCTGTGCGCGGATGCTTTCGTCCAAACGATTCGGAGACAGACGCATGAAGTTCATCAGGACGCTGTTGCTCGCCGCCGCGAGCCTCGGCCTCGCCCTCGCGGTGCAGGCACAGAACATTTCGGTCGCCACCGGCGGCACCGGCGGGGTGTACTACCCCATGGGCGGCGGCCTCGCGGCCGTGCTGTCCAAGTACGTGCCCGGCATGCAGGCCACCGCCGAGGTCACCGGCGGTTCGGTCGACAACCTCAAGCTGATCGGCAGCGGCAAGCCCTACGTCGGCTTCAGCATGAGCGACGCCGCGCAGGACGCCTTCAAGGGCGAGGACAAGTTCAAGGGCAACAAGGTGCCGGTGCGCACGCTGATGGTCCTGTATCCCAACCGCATGCACGTGGTGACGGTCGACGGCAAGGGCATCTCCAGGTTCGCCGACCTGAAGGGCAAGCGTGTGTCCACCGGCTCTCCCGGCAGCGCGACCGAAGTCATGGCCTTCCGCCTGATCGAAGCGGCCGGCTGGGACAAGGACAAGGACGTGAAGCGCGAGCGCCTGTCCGTCGCCGAATCCGTCAACGCGCTGAAGGACGGCAAGATCGACGCGTTCTTCTGGGTCGGCGGCCTGCCGACCGCGGCCGTCTCGGACCTCGCCAACACGCCCGGCAACAAGATCAAGATGATCGACCACGCCGAGCTGGTGCCGGCCATGAACAAGAAGTACGGCAACCTGTACGTGCAGGACGTGATCCCGAAGGCCACCTACCACGGCATGGAAGGCGACAACCACCAGGCCACCGTGCAGAACATCCTGGTCGCCGCGGACAGCATGGACGAGAAGACCGCGTACAACATCGTCAAGGCGGTGTTCGACCACAAGGCCGACATCGTCGCCGTGCACAAGGAAGCGGAGAACTTCAAGCTGGAGAACCAGAAGAAGGATGCTTCGCCGATCCCGTGGCACCCGGGCGCGGTCAAGTACTTCGCGGAAAAAGGCATCAAGCTGAACTGACGCACGCATGACCGGAACGGACCACCAGGCAGAGCGGGCGCAGCTGAGCGCCGACATCGACGCGGCGGCCTTGCAGAAGGCCGAGGAGTACATCGAGCAGGAAGAAGGCGCGGCCAACAAGTTCAAGGGGGCGATGGCCGTCTTCATCACGCTCGCCGCCGTCGTGATGTCGGCCTTCCACCTCTACACGGCCTACGCGATCGTGCCCACGCAGACGCTGCGGCCGGTGCACGTGGCCTTCGTGCTCTTCCTCTGCTTCCTGGTCTTTCCGGTCGCGCCGCGCTTCCGCCACCGCATCATGTGGTGGGACTGGATCATGGCGGCGCTGGCCATCGCGGTGGTCGTCTACGCCATCCAGGGCGGCGACGACTTCACCGACCGCAACACGTCCCCGCTGCAGTGGGACATCGTCTTCGGCGTCTGCCTCATCCTGCTGGTGCTGGAGGCGATGCGCCGCACCGCCGGCTGGGTCATGCCGGTGGTCTGCCTGGCCTTCCTCGCGTACGCGCTGTTCGGGCCCTACCTGCCCGCGCCGTGGACGCACAAGGGCTACGAGATCGGCCGCCTCGTCGGCGTGATGTACATGACGCTCGAGGGCATCTTCGGCAGCGCCGTCGACGTGTCCTCCTCGCTCATCATCCTGTTCACCATCTTCGGCGCCTTCCTGCAGTACTCCGGCGCCGGCAAGTTCTACCTGGACTTCTCGTTCTCCGCGATGGGCGGCAAGCCCACGGGGGCGGGGCGGACCGTGGTGCTCGCGTCCTTCCTGCTGGGCGGTCCGTCGGGCTCCGGCGTCGCGACGACCGTGACGCTGGGCACCGTGGCGTATCCGATGCTGGCCAAGGTCGGCTACGAGAAGAACGCCGCCGGCGGCTTGCTCGCCGCCGGGGGGCTGGGCGCGATCATTTCGCCGCCGGTGCTGGGCGCCGCGGCCTTCCTGATCGCCGAGTTCCTCAAAATCTCCTACCTCGACGTGCTGCTGATGGCGGTGATCCCGACCATCCTCTTCTACTTCGCGCTGTTCCTGATGGTCGAGATCGACGCGCGCAAGTACGGCATGCACGAAACCGTGTTCGAGAAGGTGGACTCGGTGTGGCACCTGACGCGCCGCTACTGGTTCCACTTCCTGTCGCTCGTGTCCATCGTCGGCTTCATGCTGTGGGGCTTCTCGCCCGTGCTGTCGGTGTTCTGGGCGACGGTCGTCTCCTTCGCCACCAGCCTGCTGCGCAGCGACACGACGCTGCTGCCGCGCGACCTGCTCCGCGGAAACGTGCTCAAGAACTTCTGGAACTCGCCCTTCATCCAGGCGCTGGAAGGCGGCTCGATCGGCGTGCTGAACGTCGCGGCGACCTGCGCGGGCGCCGGCATCATCGTGGGCGTCGTCACGCTGACCGGCCTCGGCCTGAAGTTCAGCTCCATCGTGATCGACTACGCCGGCGGCTCGCTGCTGCTGACGGCCATCTTCACCGCGCTGGTGGTGTGGATCATCGGCCTGGCAGTGCCGGTGACGGCCTCCTACATCATCTGCGCGGTCATCGCCGCGCCCGCGCTCACCAAGCTGGGCGTGCCCGAGTTCGCCGCGCACATGTTCATCTTCTACTACGCGGTGCTGTCCGAGGTGTCGCCGCCCACTGCGCTGTCGCCCTTCGCCGCGGCCGCGATCACCGGGGGTGATCCGTACAAGACCACGCTGCAGTGCTGGAAGTACACGGTGCCGGCCTTCCTCGTGCCCTTCGTGTTCGTGCTCGACCCGAGCGGCCTGGGCCTGCTGCTGATGGGGTCGACGAAGGCGCTCGCCACCGCGAACTGGTGGTCCATCGCCGAAGTGACGCTCACCTGCGCGCTGGGCATCGCCGCGCTGGCGGCGGGTTTCCAGGGCTGGGCGATCCGCAAGGCGACGACGCTCGAGCGCACGCTGCTGATCGTCGCCGGCTTCCTGCTCGCGTATCCCGGCTGGATCGCCGACCTCATCGGCATCGGCCTCGTGGTGGCGGCGCTCGCGATGCAGTTCCTGCGCAAGCAGCCTGCGACAATCTCGGCATGAGCAAGCAACTCGACGCGTCCGCCCAGGGCGTGTACCTCATCACCGTCACCCCGTTCACCGACAGCGGCGCGCTGGACCTCGCCAGCACCGACCGCATGGTGGACTTCTGCCTCGAGAAGGGCGTCACCGGCCTCACGGTGCTCGGCATCATGGGCGAGGCCACCAAGCTCACGATGGAGGAGTCGCGCACCTACGTGAAGCAGGTGCTCGCGCGCGTGAACGGGAAGATCCCGGTCGTGGTCGGCGCTTCCGCGCCCGGCTTCGCGCCGATGAAGGAACTCACGGATTCCGTGATGGACCTCGGCGCCTCGGGCGTGATGGTCGCGCCGCCGTCCACGCTGCGCACCGACGACCAGATCGTGTCGTACTTCCAGATGGTCGGCGAGACGCTCGGCCCGCAGGTGCCCTGGTGCCTGCAGGACCACCCGGTGTCCACCGGCGTGCAGATGACCGCGAACGTCATCCTGCGCATCCTGAAGAACTCGCCGACCTGCGTGATGCTGAAGCACGAGGACTGGCCGGGGCTGGCCAAGCTCACGGCCTACCGCGCGGCGAGCGACAAGGGCGAGGTGAAGCGCTTCTCCATCCTGTGCGGCAACGGCGGCGGCCTGTTCCTGCCCGAGGAACTCACGCGCGGCGCCGACGGCGCCATGACCGGCTTCGCCTATCCCGAGATGATGGTGGACGTGGTCGCGGCGCATGCGCGCGGCGACCGCGAACGCGCGCACGACCTCTTCGACGCCTACCTGCCGCTGGCGAAGTACGAGCAGCAGGCCGGCGTGGGCCTCGCGGTGCGCAAGTTCCTGTTCCAGGAGCGCGGCGTGATCGCGTCGGACTTCGTGCGCAAGCCGGGGCCGAAGCTGTCGGCGCAGGACGTGGCGGACATCCGGTTCCTGGTGAAGCGGCAGGAGAAGAGGCTGCGCGAGCTGGGGTGACCACCATCGGTGGGGTTCACTTCGTTCACCTGCCGCGGCTGTCGCCGCGCCACCCTGCGAATTCCATGATGCGGTCCCGCCTGTAGGGTGGCGGCGCGACAGCGCCGGAAGGTGAGCGCCAGCGAACCCCACCGGGCGGCACCCCCGATGACGCAGCCCGTTCCTGGGGCTAGAGTGCCCCCGTGGACCGCCTCCAGAACATCGAAACCTTCGTCCGCGTGGCGCAGACGCAAAGCTTCGCCGAAGCCGCGCGGCAGCTGCGCGTGGCCAAGTCGGTGGTGACCACGCGCATCAAGCAGCTGGAGGACTATCTCGGCGGCCCGCTGTTCCACCGCAGCACGCGCGTGGTGCGCCTCTCGGAGCTCGGGCAGGCCTTCCTGCGCGATTGCACCGAGCTCGTGGGCCGCGCCAACGACATCGTCGACCAGATGCGCGACGTGCGCGGCCGGCCCGCCGGCACCCTGCGCGTGCACGCGCTCACCGGCTTCGTGCTGGGGCACTTCGGCGCGCTGCTGCGCGACTTCCAGGCGCGCTACCCGGACATCCGCCTCGAGCTGATGGTGAGCGACGCGGTGGTGGATCCGGTGCAGGCGGGCGTCGACTGCGCGCTGCAGATCTTTCCCGCGGCTTCGACCGAACTCATCTCGCGCCCGCTCTTTCCCGTGCGCCGCGTGTTCTGCGCGACGCCGCAATACCTGGCCGCGCACCCCGAGCCGCAGGACCCGCGCGACCTGCACCACCACAAGCTGGGGCTCTACTCCGGCTACCCCACGCGCGACCGCTGGACCTTCCACCGCGATGGCGGGGAGCTCACCACCTATCTCGCGGCGGCGCTCCTCACGAACAGCGTGCACCTGCTGCGCGAGTACGCGCTGGAGCACGCCGGCATCGTCTGCCTGCCGACGCTGGTCGCCGGCGACGAGATCCGTGACGGGCGCCTGAAGGTGGTGCTGCCGGCGTACCAGCTCTCGTCGTTCTGGCTGAGCGCGGTGTATGCGGGCACCTCCCGGAATGCCTTCAAGCTGAAGCTGTTCATGGAGCACATCACCGACGCGTTCGCGAAGGTGCCGCCGTGGGATGGGGCGTTGATCGAGAAAGGTGTCCTGCCGAAGGAGTTGGTGGAGGCGTGAGCGCCGTTCGGTGGGGTTCGCGTTCGCTCACCGTCCGCGGCTTCGCCGCGCCACCCCACGAATCCGCGCAGGTTCCCGCGCCGTAGGGTGGCGCCGCGCCAGCGGCGGAAGGTGAGCGTCAGCGACCCCCACCGATCGCCCCGGGTAAACCCGCACGATTGTTCGCTCCCCCCGAACAATCCAGTCACGATCTGCCCCCTACCGGCCGAGCCACGCGCTTCCTAAAGTTCGCGTCCACCGAACCGAGGAGACAGCGCATGGCCGTGGCTTACCAGACCCGCTTCGGGTCGCTTTCCAGTTACGAGAAGGGGCGCGTGGAGCCGATCGCGGACGACGTGCGCCACTACGCGTTCAGCAACTGCTTCGAGACCGCCAGCCGCAGCGGGCCCTACGAGCGGGTCGTGTTCGGACAGAACCAGATCTACGTGCTCGAGGTGGCGCGCGCCGAAGGCTCCTCGCCCTGGTACACCTGCGCGCACGACGAGTTCGCGCTGTGCATGGATGGCGAGGTCGAGGTCCACCTCATCCAGTTGCAGGCTTCGCAGCACGTCCCCGACGCCGACCACAACGGCGCCGTGCTCGTCGAAGGCGAGCCGCAGGGCGCCAGGATGGGCTGGATGAAGCTGCGCCGCGGCCACCAGGCGCTGCTGCCGAAGAACACCGCCTACCAGTTCCGCTCGGCCCAGCCGGCCGTGCTGGTGCTGCAGACGTGCAAGGGCCAGCTCTCCGTCGAGAAGTGGGCCGAGATCTGCCAGGTGAAGTGAGGGGACGACCATGAACGAGCACGGTTACCAGGACTTCCGGCTGGGCAGCTTCACGTTCGCCCGCGACGAATATTTCGCCCACATCCGCTGGACCACGCGCGACGGCCGCCCGCTGTCGCACACCATGGACGTCGGCAATTACCTGCGCGCGCTGATGCGCGACGTGGCCTGGGGTTTCTTCTACGGCTGGGTGAACTTCGACCAGGTGCTGGGCACGGTCAACCACTACAAGTCGGTGGACCTCTACGCGGGCAGCTACAACGCCAACTTCAAGTCGGCCGGCGTCGACCTGCTGGAGAACTTCCCCACCGAGCAGATCCGCGCCACCTTCGAGCAGATGCTGGACGACTGGACCAACGAGGGCTTCGATCCCTTCGCCGCGCCGCAGGAGACCGGCACGCCTTACGGGCGCAAGCGCGGCGACAGCCGCAAGGCGATCACCCGTGCCCGCGAACTCGCGACGCGCTGCGTGGGCCTGAAAGGCGACCTGCCGCTGCGCACCGACGAACGCGGCGCGACGATCAATCGTGCCTTCGCCGACGTGCCGCAGGACGCGCCGGAGCTGCACCCCGAGCCCGGCTTCGAGAACGAGGTGCATGCCTTCAACCTGTTCGCGTTCCTCTCGCGTTCGCAGGTGACGTGGAACCCGTCGTTCACCAGCGTGGTGAAGTACAGCTACATGTGCCCGACGACCGAGGAGCACATCCTGCCCATCATCCACGGCAACGACCGCGTGGAGTGGTTCTTCCAGATGTGCGACGAGATCCACTGGGACTGCGCGGACAAGAACACCGGCAAGCCGCTGGCCCGCGTGATCATGAAGGCCGGCGACATGGCTGCCATGCCCGCCTACTGTCGCCACCAGGGCTACAGCCCCAAGCGCTCGATGCTGCTGGTGTGGGAGAACGGTTCGCCGAACCTGGTGTACGAGATCCAGAAGGGCGAGGCGCCCGAGGTTCCCGTCCAGTTCTGACCCCCTCCGTCATCCCCGCGGAGGCGGGGACCCAGGGCTTCCAGGCATTCCGCGCGCTGCGCGCGCGCTCTGGGCCCCCGCCTCCGCGGGGGTGACGGGTTCTTGTCGAAGGAGATCCCATGTCCCTCACCCGCCAATCCATGACCGACGAACAGCGCAAGTCCGTCGCCCTCGAGTACCTCAAGGCCTTCGACAACGCCGGCGTCACGTCCGACGGCGGCTCCATCCTGGAGCTCTTCGCCACCGATGCGCAGGTCTACTTTCCCAAGTGGGGCGTGGCCACCGGCCGCGACCAGATCGGCAAGTTGTTCGGCGACGTGGGCGGCACGCTCAAGTCCATCACGCACCACTTCGCGGAGTTCAACTGGATCTTCTCGGGCAGCGACTTCGTCGTGTGCGAAGGCACCAGCCACGGCGAGCACCGCGACGGCCCCTGGCGCGCCGGCGTGCCCGAGTGGGCCGCGGGCCGCTGGTGCGACGTGTTCGAGATCCGCGACTGGCAGATCCAGCGCTGCTTCATCTACCTGGATCCCGACTACGCCGGCCAGGACACGAAGCGCTACCCGTGGCTGACCGGCGTCGCCGGCTGATGCAATGGCCACGAAGCCCACCATCGCCCGCCAGCTGTTCATCAACGGCGAATTCACCGACGCCCTCTCGGGCGAGACGCTGCCCACGCTCAACCCGCACGACAACAGCGTGATCGCCGACGTGGCGCTCGCAGGGCGCGAAGACGTCGACCGCGCGGTCTCCGCCGCACAGAAAGCCTTCCCCGCCTGGAGCCGCAGGCCGGCCGCGGAGCGCGGGCGCATCCTGCTCAAGCTCGCCGACCTGATCGAGGCGAATGCCGACGAACTCGCGCGCCTGGAGTCGCTCGACACCGGGCACCCGCTGCGCGACTCGCGCATGCTCGACGTCCCGCGCACCGCCGCCTGCTACCGCTACTTCGGCGGCATGGCCGACAAGTTCCAGGGCGAGACCATCCCCGTGGAAGCCGGTTTCCTCAACTACACGCTGCGCGAGCCGGTCGGTGTCGTCGGCCAGGTGGTGCCATGGAACTTCCCGCTGATGTTCACGAGCTGGAAGATGGGACCGGCGCTCGCGGCGGGCAACACCATCGTGATGAAGCCGTCGGAGATCACGCCGCTCACCTCGCTGCGCATCGCGCAGCTGATGGCGCAGGCCGGCCTGCCGCCCGGCGTGGTGAACATGGTGCCGGGGCTCGGCGGCGTCGCGGGACAGGCGATCGCGGAACATCCCGGCATCGCCAAGGTGTCCTTCACCGGCAGCACGGCGACGGGCCGCCGCATCGTGCAGGCTTCCGCCGGCAACCTGAAGAAGCTGCAGCTGGAGCTGGGCGGCAAGGGCGCGAACATCGTCTTCGCCGACGCGAACCTTGCCGCCGCCGTCAACGGCAGCGCCTGGGCCATCTTCCACAACCAGGGCCAGGCCTGCATCGCGGGCTCGCGCCTGCTGCTGCACGCGAAGATCGCCGATGCCTTCCTCGCGAAGTTCATCCCGCTCGCGCAGTCGATCCGCCTGGGCAACCCGCTGGACGAGACCACCGAGATGGGGCCGCTGACCAGCGCCTTGCACCAGAAGCGGGTGCTGTCGTACGTGGAGGCGGCCCGCGCCGAAGGCGGCGAAGTGCTGTCCGGTGGCAAGGCCCCGGGCGGCGAGCTCGCCAAGGGCTGCTACGTCGAGCCCACCGTCGTGCGCGCGAAGACGCCGGGCGACCGCATCGCGCAGGAAGAAGTGTTCGGCCCCTTCGTCACCGTGCTCACCTTCCAGGACGAAGCGGAGGCGCTGGCGATCGCCAACGGCACCGACTACGGCCTGGGCGCCGGCCTGTGGACGCAGGACCTGCAGCGCGCCCACCGCTTCGCGCGCGAGCTGCGCGCGGGCATGGTCTGGATCAACAGCTACAAGCGCGTGAACCCGGGCTCGCCTTTCGGCGGGGTGGGCCTGTCCGGCTACGGCCGCGACATGGGCTTCGACGCGATGCGCGAGTACACGCAGGTCCGCAGCGTCTGGGTGAACGTGGACGCCCAGGTGCCGCCGCACTACCCCCGCTGACACAAGCAAGGAGACAAGCCATGCAACTCACCCGCAGACACTTCAACGGCGCGCTGGCGGCACTGGCCTCCGCCGGCGCCGCGCCCCGCGCCTTCGCGGCCGACGTCGTGAAGATCGGCTACGTGTCGCCGCAGACCGGCCCGCTCGCGCCGTTCGGCGAGGCCGACAAGTGGGTCATCGAGCAGATGAAGGCGGCGCTGAAGGACGGCATCGCCATCGGCGGGAAGAAGTACGAGGTGCAGGTGCTGCTGAAGGACAGCCAGTCCAGCCCGAACCGCGCGGGCGAGGTGGCGAACGACCTGATCCTGAAGGAGAAGGTGGCGCTGGTGCTCACCGCGGGCACGCCGGAAACCGCCAACCCGGTGAGCGACGCCTGCGAGCTGAACGAGGTGCCCTGCATCTCCAGCGTGGTGCCGTGGCAGCCCTGGTTCTTCGGGCGCAAGGGCGACCCGGCCAAGGGCTTCAACTGGACCTACCACGTGTTCTGGGGGCTGGAAGACGTCATCGCGAACTTCACCAACGGCTGGAAGAGCGTGTCGACCAACAAGAAGGTCGGCGGGCTCTTCCCCAACGACGGCGACGGCAACGCCTGGGGCGACAAGGAGCTGGGGTTCCCGAAGCCGCTGTCGCAGATGGGATTCACGCTGACGGACCCCGGCCGCTTCCAGAACGGCACGCAGGACTTCAGCGCGCAGATCGCGAAGTTCAAGTCCGAGGGCGTGGAGATCGTGACCGGCGTGGTGATCCCGCCGGACGCCAAGACCTTCCTCACGCAGGCGCGGCAGCAGGGCTTCCGGCCCAAGGTCGTGACGCTCGGCAAGGCGCTGCTGTTCCCGGGAGCGATCGAGGCGCTGGGCGACCTCGGCGACGGCCTCACGACGGAGGTGTGGTGGAGCCCGTCGCATCCCTTCAGCTCCTCGCTCACGAAGCAGAGCGCGCGGCAGCTCGCCGACGCGTACGAGGCCGGGACGAAGAAGCAGTGGACGCAGCCGATCGGCTTCGCGCATGCGCTGTTCGAGATCGCGGGCAACGCGTTGTCACGCAGCAAGTCCCTGAAGAACACCGACGTGCGCGACGCGATCGCCGCGACCAACCTGCAGACGGTGGTCGGTCCGGTGAAGTGGGGCGGGCAGGGGCCGTTCAGGAACGTGAGCAAGACGCCGCTGGTGCTCGGGCAGTGGGTCAAGGGCGGCAAGCACAAGTACGACCTCGTGATCGTGAACAACGAGGCGTTCAAGCAGATCCCGGCCGGCGGGCAGCTCAAGCCGATCTAGCAAGAACGCCATGCCGCTGCTCGCGCTGCACGACGTCCGCAAGGCCTACGGTGCGCTCCAGGTCACCGACGGCATCAGCCTCTCGGTGGAAGAGGGCGAGACGCTGGGCATCCTGGGGCCCAACGGCGCGGGCAAGACCACGCTGTTCAACCTGGTCTCGGGCGACGTGCGCGCCGACAGCGGCCGCGTGGAATACGCCGGTCGCGACGTGACGGCGCTGCCGCCGCACCAGCGCTGCCGCGCCGGGATGGCGCGCAGCTACCAGGTGCCGCAGCCTTTCGGCGCGATGACCGTGTTCGAGAACCTCGTGACCGCCGCGTGCTTCGGCGGCCGGCAGCCGGAACGCGCGGCCTGGGAGACGGCGCACGACGTCCTGCGCGAGACCGGGTTGCTGCCGCACGCGAACAGGCCGGCCGGTGCGCTGACGCTCCTGAACCGCAAGCGCCTCGAGCTGGCGCGTGCGCTCGCCACGCGGCCGCGGCTGCTGCTGCTCGACGAGATCGCCGGCGGACTGACGGAGCACGAGGCGCAGGAGCTCGTCGCCGAACTGCGGCGCATCAAGGCACGCGGCGTCACGATGGTCTGGATCGAGCACGTCGTGCACGCGCTGCTGTCGCTGTCCGACCGGCTGTTCGTCATCGACTTCGGCCGCAAGCTGGCCGAGGGCGAACCGCAGGCCGTGATCGCCGATCCGCAGGTGCGGCGCGTGTACATGGGCGTGGAGGCCTGAGGTGGGGCCGCTGCTCGCCACGCAGGGGCTGCAGGCGTTCTACGGCGACGCGCAGGCGCTGTTCGGCATCGACTTCACGCTCGCTCCCGGCGAGGTGGTGGCGGTGATCGGTGCCAATGGCGCGGGCAAGTCCACCTTCCTCAAGTGCCTGACGGGGCTGGTGAAGGCGCCACGCGACGCGGTGCGTTTCCGCGGGGAAGGCATCGGCGGGCTGCCGCCGGGCGAGATCGTGCGGCGCGGCGTCGGCATGGTGCCGGAGGGCCGGCGCCTGTTCCCCTCCCTGTCGGTGGAGGAGAACCTGCTGGTGGGCGCGAGCGCGCGCCGGCCCGGACCGTGGAACCTGCGGCGCATCTACCAGCTCTTTCCCGTGCTGCAGGAGAAGCGCAGGAACCCGGGCACGGCCCTCTCGGGCGGGCAACAGCAGATGGTGGCGATCGGCCGCGCGCTCATGGCCAATCCCGAGGTGCTGCTGTGCGACGAGCTCTCGCTGGGGCTCGCGCCCATCGTCATCCAGGAGATCTACCGCGCGCTGCCGCGGCTGACGCAGGAGGGCATGACGGTGGTGATCGTGGAGCAGGACGTGCAGACGGCGCAGCGCGTGTCGCAGCGGCTGTACTGCTTCCAGGAAGGACGCGTGTCGCTGGCGGCGGCCTCCACGCAGGTGACGCGCGAGCAAGTCTCCCGCGCGTACTTCGGAGTCTGACGCGATGCTCGACCTCTTCGTGCAGGCGGCGATGCTGGGCGGGCTGTACACGCTCTTCGCGCTGGGGCAGTCGCTGATGTTCGGCGTCATGCGCCTGACCAACACGGCGCACGGCGACTTCATCGTGCTGGCGGCGTTCGGCGCGGTCGCCGGGCTGATGCTGGTGGGCGCCTCGGGTGCGGCGACGGTGGGCGTCGCGCTCGCCTTGCTCCCGGTGGCGTTCGTCTTCGGCTGGGGGCTGCAGCGCTTCGTGCTGAACGGCACGCTCGGGCGCGATCCGCTGCCTTCGCTGGTGGTGACTTTCGGGCTCGCCATCGTCATCCAGAACCTGCTGCTGCAGCTCTTCTCGGCGGATCCGCGCTCGATCGAGACCGGTGGATTCAACACGCGCAGCCTGGCGCTGCCGGGAGGGGTCGCCGTCGGTGCGTTGCCCTTGCTGGTGCTCGGTGTGGCGCTCGCCGCGACGGCGGCGCTGCAATGGCTGTTCTCCGCCACCGCGCTGGGGCGCTCCTTCCGTGCCGTTTCCGACGACCGCGAGGTCGCGGAGCTCATGGGCGTGCACGCGGGCAAGGTCTACGCGCTCGCGACCGGCATCGCGTTCGTGCTGGTCGCGATCGCCGGCGTGCTGCAGGCGATGCGCACCACCGTGTCGCCTTCCGACGGCCCGCTGCTGCTGCTCTTCGCCTTCGAGGCGGTGATCATCGGCGGCATGGGATCGTTCTGGGGCACGCTGGCGGGTGCGATGCTGCTCGGGCTGGCGCAGCAGGTGGGGTTCCGTCTCGATCCCGGGTGGGGGATCTGGGCCGGGCACCTGGTGTTCCTCGCGGTGCTGGTGTTCCGGCCGCAAGGGCTGTTCCCGAAGACGAGGGGGTGAGATGAGTGCGGTGCCCATTCCCGGGGAGCCCTGGGCCGCCGCCTCTGCGGGGGTGACGGTTCAACGCGGAACGCGCGCCAATCAGCTCGCGTTGGCCGCAGGCATCCTCCTCCTCCTCGTCGCCGCGACCCTCCCCCTCTGGGGCGAATCCAGCTGGATGCGCGAGTTCGTCGAGATCGCCTGCTATTTCGTGTTCGCGATGATGTGGAACCTGCTCGCCGGCTACGGCGGCATGGTGAGCATCGGGCAGCAGGCCTTCTTCGGGCTGGGGGGCTACGCGATGCTGGCGCTGGGCAACTTCGCTGGCATGAACCCCTTCGTCGCCGTGCCGCTGGGGGCACTCGCTGCGGCCCTGGTCGCGTTGCCCGTGTCGTGGGTCGCGTTCCGCCTGCAGGGCGGCTACTTCGCGATCGGCACCTGGGTGATCGCGGAAGTGTTCCGCCTGGGCATCGCCAACATCCCCGCGGTGGGCGGCGGCTCCGGCACCACGCTCACCGCGCTGCGCGGCATCGGCAAGTCCACGCGCGAGAGCGTGACCTACTGGATGGCGCTCGCCTGCGTCGTGGCGTGCATTGCGGGGGTCTACCTGTTCCTGCGCAGCAAGCAGGGGCTCGCGCTGCAGGCGATCCGCGACAACGAGGTCGCCGCAGAGTCGCAAGGCATCGCGGTGCGGCGGATGAAGCTGGCCGTCTATGCCGTCGCAGCGCTGGGCGCCGGGCTCGCGGGTGCGCTGTACTTCGTCGGCAACCTGCGCATCAGCCCCGACGCCGCCTTCAGCGTGAACTGGACCGCCTTCGCCATCTTCATGGTGGTGATCGGCGGCATCGGCCGCATCGAAGGCCCGATCGTCGGCGCGCTGATCTTCTGGGCGCTGAACAAGTTCTTCAGCGACTGGGGGACCTGGTACCTGATGGGGCTGGGGCTGCTGGCGATCGTGGTGACGCTGTTCTTCAAGAAGGGGCTGTGGGGGTATGCGCAGGAGAGGTGGGGGTGGAGCCTCTTTCCCACGCAAAGGCGCTTGGTGGGGTGAACGGGGCCCGGTGGGGTTCGCTGTCGCTCACCGTCCGCGGCTGTCGCCGCGCCACCCTACGACTTGCGGTGCCTGTAGGGTGGCGGTGCGAGAGCACCGGAAGGTGAGCGGAGCGAACCCCACCTCACTCAAGCCACGACGAGCCTCCGCGACACTTCCTCCGCCGCCTTCCGCAGCGCCGGCAACATCGTCTCCTGCATCTGCCGGGGCGACGTCCGGTTCACCTGGCCGCTGATGTTCAGCGCCGCGATGGTCCGGCCCGCGCGGTTCACCACGGGCGCTGCGATCGACACCAGCCCTTCCTCCAGCTCCTGGTTGACGAGGCACCAGCCCTGGCGCCGCCCCTGCTGCACCTTCGCGAGCAGCGCGTCCACGTCGGTGAGCGTGTGCCGCGTGCGCGCCTCGCGCGGGCTCGCCTCCAGCAGCGCCACGACCTCGTCGTCGCGCAGCCCCGCCAGCAGCATGCGCCCGATCGACGTGCAATAGGCCGGCAGGCGCGAGCCCACCCCCAGGCTGTTGCGCATGATCTTGCGGGTGGACACGCGCAGCACGTAGACGATGTCCGTGCCTTCCAGCACGCCGGCGGAGCAGGACTCCTTGACCTCCTCCACCAGCGACTCCATCACCGGCTCGGCCACGTTCCACATCGGCATGGACGAGAGGTAGGCGAAGCCCAGGTCCAGGATGCGCGGCGTCAGCACGAAGAGCTTGCCGTCGCTCTCCACATAGCCGAGGGTCTGCAGCGTGAGCAGGATGCGCCGCGCGCCCGCGCGCGTCAGGCCGGTGCGCTGCGCGACCTCGCTCAAGGTCTGCCGCGGCGCGCTGGCGCTGAAGGAGCGGATCACCTCGAGCCCGCGCGCGAAGGACTGCACGTAGGCATCTCCCGGCCGGATGTCGGGGCTTTCGGGGCGGGCGGCGGTCGGCATGTAGAATTCATTATACGAACACTTGTTCGCATACCGAACAACGTGGATCGACCTCCCAAGGACTTCCCATGATCAACAAGATCGCCGCCTCCATCGCGGAGGCGCTGGCGAACGTGAAGGACGGGTCCACCGTCCTGATCGGCGGCTTCGGCACGTCCGGCATCCCGGGCGAGCTCATCGACGGCCTGATCGCGCAGGGCGCGAAGGACCTCACCGTCGTCAACAACAACGCGGGCAACGCCGATTACGGCCTCGCCGCGCTGCTGAAGGCCGGCCGCGTGCGCAAGATCATCTGCAGCTTCCCGCGCCAGGTGGACAGCTGGGTGTTCGACGAGCTCTATCGCAGCGGCAAGCTCGAACTGGAACTCGTGCCGCAGGGCAACCTCGCCGAGCGCATGCGCGCCGCCGGCGCGGGCATCGGCGCGTTCTTCTGCCCCACGGCGGCCGGTACGGAGCTGGCCAAGGGCAAGGAAACCCGCGAGATCGATGGCAGGCAGTACGTGCTGGAGTACCCGATCCATGGCGACGTCGCGCTGATCAAGGCCGAAGCCGGCGACCGCTGGGGCAACCTCGTCTACCGCAAGGCGGCGCGCAACTTCGGCCCCGTGATGGCCGCCGCGGCCAAGTACACGGTCGCCACCGTGTTCGAACTCAGGGAACTGGGCGAGCTCGATCCGGAAGCGGTCGTCACGCCCGGCATCTACGTGAGCAAGCTCGTGAAGATCCCGCGCGTCGCCACGCAGGCCGGCGGCTTCAAGAAAGAGGTGGCGTGAGCATGGCCTACCAGAAACGCACCAAGGACGAACTCGCGAAACGCGTCGCGCAGGACATCCACGACGGCGCCTACGTGAACCTCGGCATCGGCCAGCCCACCGCGGTGGCCAACCACATCCCGGCCGGCCGCGAGGTCATCCTGCAAAGCGAAAACGGCATCCTCGGCATGGGCCCGGCGCCGGCCGCGGGCGAGGAAGACTACGACCTGATCAACGCAGGCAAGCAGCCCGTGTCGCTGCTGCCGGGTGGCGCCTATTTCCATCACGCCGACTCGTTCGCGATGATGCGCGGGGGCCACCTCGACATCTGCGTGCTCGGCGCCTTCCAGGTTTCCGCGAAGGGCGACCTCGCGAACTGGAGCACCGGCGAGCCCGGCGCCATCCCCGCCGTCGGCGGCGCGATGGACCTCGCGATCGGCGCCAAGCAGACCTGGGTGATGATGGACCTGCTCACCAAGAAGGGCGAGAGCAAGATCGTCGAACGCTGCACCTATCCGCTCACCGGTGTCGCGTGCGTGAAGCGCATCTACACGGACCTGTGCACACTGGAGTGCACGCCGCAGGGCCTGAAGCTCATCGACAAGGTCGAGGGCCTCTCGCATGCGGAACTCGAAAAGTTGATCAACCTGCCGATCGCGGCCTGAGCCAGGAGACCCGAACATGACCCGACAAGCCTTCATCTGCGACGCGATCCGCACGCCGTTCGGCCGCTACGGCGGCGCCCTGTCGTCCGTGCGCACCGACGACCTCGCGGCCATCCCGCTCAAGGCGCTGATGGCGCGCAATGCCAACGTGGACTGGCAGGCCGTCACCGACGTGATCTTCGGCTGCGCCAACCAGGCCGGCGAGGACAACCGCAACGTGGCGCACATGGCCACGCTGCTGGCCGGCCTGCCCGTGGACGTGCCCGGCGCCACCGTCAACCGCCTGTGCGGCTCCGGCCTCGACGCCATCGGCACCGCCGCGCGCGCCATCAAGTCGGGCGAGGCCACGCTGATGATCGCCGGCGGCGTGGAGAGCATGAGCCGCGCGCCCTTCGTCATGCCGAAGGCGGAATCCGCTTTCTCCCGCAGCAACGCGGTGTACGACACCACCATCGGCTGGCGCTTCGTCAACAAGCTGATGAAGGAGATGTACGGCGTCGACTCCATGCCCGAGACGGCGGAGAACGTGGCCGTCGACTACAAGATCGAGCGCGAGGCCCAGGACCGCATGGCACTGGCTTCGCAGCTGAAGGCCGTGGCGGCCCAGAAGCGCGGCTTCTTCGACGCGGAGATCACGCCCGTGAGCATCCCGCAGAAGAAGGGCGAGGCCATCGTCGTCAACAAGGACGAACATCCGCGCGAGACTTCGCTGGAAGCGCTGGCCAAGCTCAAGGGCGTGGTGAAGCCGGACGGCAGCGTGACCGCGGGCAACGCCAGCGGCGTGAACGACGGCGCCTGCGCGCTGCTGCTGGCCGACGAAGCCAGCGCCGCGAAGCACGGCCTGACGCCGCGCGCGCGCATCGTGGGCATGGCCACCGCCGGCGTGCCGCCGCGCGTGATGGGCATCGGCCCTGCGCCGGCGACGCAGAAGGTGCTGGCGCTCACGGGGCTGAAACTCGAGCAGCTCGACGTGATCGAACTGAACGAAGCCTTCGCGGCGCAGGGCCTCGCGGTGTTGCGCATGCTGGGGCTGAAGGACGACGACGCGCGCGTGAACCCCAACGGCGGCGCGATCGCCCTGGGCCACCCGCTGGGTGCGTCCGGTGCGCGCCTCGCGACGACGGCGGTGAACCAGCTGCACGCGAGCGGCGGAAGGTACGCGCTGTGCACGATGTGCATCGGCGTGGGCCAAGGCATCGCGGTGATCCTGGAACGCGTCTAGGAACTTCCTGGATTTCTCCCTCTCCCCTCTGGGGAGAGGGCAGGGGTGAGGGGCACGCGGCCCTCGCAGGCAGCCCTCACCCCGACCCTCTCCCGCCAGCGGGAGGGGGAGCCTGGGGCTTCGCGCCTCCCAAAGACATCATGAGCAAGCAACAAGCCACCCTCGTCACCGGTGCCAGCGCCGGCATCGGCCGCGCCATCGCCCAGATGCTGCTGGCGCAAGGCCGGCAGGTCGTGAACATCGACTACAAGCTGCCGGACTGGTCGCATCCGCAGCTGCACTCGTTCCAGGCCGACCTCACGCAGGCGGCCGCGACGCAGGCGGCGGGCGCGCAGGTCGCGCGCGAGTTCGACGTCACCGCGCTGGTCAACAACGCGGGTGCGACGCGCCCCGGCACGGCCGACACGCAGACCGCGGAAGACCTCGCCTACGTCAACGCCCTCACGCTGCAGGCGACGATGCTGCTGACGCAGGCCTTCCTGCCCAGCCTGCGCGCCTGCGGCCAGGGCCGCATCGTCAACATGGCCTCGCGCGCGGCGCTGGGCAAGACCGAGCGCATCGCCTACTCCGCCGCCAAGGCGGGCCTCGTGGGCATGACGCGCACGCTGGCCATGGAGCTGGGCGCGGACGGCATCACCGTCAACGCCATCGCGCCCGGCCCGATCGCCACCGAGCTGTTCCGCCAGAGCAACCCGGACGGCGCCCCGCGCACGCAGCGCATCCTGGACAGCATCGTCGTCAAGCGCATGGGCACGCCCGAAGACGTCGCGCGCGCGGCGCTGTTCTTCCTCTCGCCGGACAACGGCTTCGTGACCGGGCAGGTGCTGTACGTCTGCGGCGGCACCACGCTGGGCCTCGCGCCAGTCTGATTCGTTTCCTCCCCGTGAAAGTGAAAGTAGAAGTGAAAGCCATGCAAGCCTCCCGCCGCCGCCTCGCGCTGGCCGGCCTCGCGCTGGCCGCCGCCGCGGCCTTCCCGTTCGCCGCGTCCGCGCAGGCTTATCCCACCAAGCCGGTCACCATCGTCGTGCCCTTCGCGGCCGGCGGCACCACCGACATCCTGGCGCGCGTGATCGGCCAGGCCCTGAACAAGGAGCTGGGCCAGCCCGTCGTCGTCGACAACCGCGCCGGCGCCGGCGGCAACATCGGTGCCGCGCTCGCGGCCAAGGCGCCCGCCGACGGCTACACCTTGTTCATGGGCACGGTCGGCACGCACGCGATCAACCAGAGCCTGTACAAGAAGCTCACGTTCGACCCCATCAAGGACTTCGCGCCGCTCACGCGCGTGGCCATGGTTCCCAACCTGCTGGTGGCGAACCCCACCAAGCCGTACAAGAACGTGAAGGAGCTGATCGCCTACGCGAAGGCCAACCCGGGCCGCGTGAACTTCGGTTCCTCGGGCAGCGGCAGCTCCATCCACCTCTCCGGCGAGCTGTTCAACAGCCTGGCGAAGGTCGACATGATCCACGTGCCGTACAAGGGCAGCGCGCCGGCCGTCACCGACCTTCTCGGCGGCCAGATCGACATCATGTTCGACAACATGCCCTCCGCCATCCAGCACGTGCGCAGCGGCAAGCTGCGCCCGCTGGCGGTGACGACGGCCAAGCGCTCGCCGGAGCTGCCGGACGTGCCGACGATCGCCGAAGCCGGCGTCCCCGGCTACGAGGCGACTTCCTGGTTCGGCATGTTCGCCCCCGCGAACACGCCCGCGCCGGTGGTGGCGAAGCTGAATGCGGCCCTCGTCAAGGTGCTGTCGCAGCCGGACGTGAAGAAGAAGCTCGCCGAGCAGGGTGCCGAGCCCTACAGCGAGAAGCCGGAGCAGTTCGCCGCGTTCATCCGCAGCGAGACGGACAAGTGGAGCAAGGTGGTGAAGGAGTCGGGCGCGAGCGCCGACTGATCCCCCGCTTCACGCACGCACAGGGCGGCCACCGGGCCGCCCTTTGTCTTTCGGCGGCCGGAAAACTGAATTCCGGAAACCCCATGGACAGCCCCCCGCGCGCGCCAGACACTGCCGCCACACCCGTCACGAGGAAGCACGAGGCATGGCGAAGCAAGTGGGATGGATCGGCCTGGGCCGCATGGGCGAGGCGATGGTCAAGCGGCTGCTGGCGGCCGGCTACGGCGCGAGCGTCTGGAACCGCACGCGCAGCAAGGCGGAACCGCTGGCGGCGTACGGCGCCGAGATCGTGCGCCACAAGACCGACCTCGCGGCCTGCGAGGTGGTGTTCACGATGGTCTCCACCACCGACGACCTGAAGGAAGTGCTCTTCGGCGAAGGCGGACTGGTCACCGGGGCGCAGAAGCCGCAGGTCGTCGTCGACAGCTCCTCCATCTCGCAGGAGGGCTCCGCCGAAATCCGGGAGCGGCTCGAAGGCATGGGCGTGGCCTATCTCTGCGCGCCCGTGTCCGGCAACGCCAAGGTGGCCAAGGCCGGCAAGCTGCTGATCGTCGCCTCCGGCCCGAAAGCGCTGTACGAGAAGGCGCAACCCTACCTGGCCGCGATGGGGCGCAAGGCCATGTGGGTCGGCGAAGGCGAGCTCGCGCGCATCTGGAAGATCGCGCACAACACCATGTTCGGCGTGGTGATCCAGAACCTCTGCGAGATCACCGTGCTGGCCGAGAAGGCCGGCATCCCGCGCCACCTGTTCCTGGAGAGCATCAACGACTCGGTGCTCGGTTCCATGTACACGCGCTACAAGACGCCGATGCTGGTCAACCTCACCTTCGACCAGGTGACCTTCACGCCGCAGCTGCTGCTCAAGGACATGGACCTGGGCATGGGCGCGGCGAAGACGCACGGCGTCGCCATGCCGGCGGCGGCGGCCACGCGCGAATCGGTCGCGCGCATGGTCGGCCACGGCCACGGCAACATCGACTTCGCCGTGCTGCTGCAGGAGACCGCGCGCGACGCGGGCCTGGAGCTGGCGCCCGAGAACGTCCAGGTGGGAGACGGCCTCTCCTCCTAGCGTTCCCCGTTCGCATCCTGTTGGCAAGCATTCCAAAGGAGACAAGACATGAAGCGAATCCTCGGCCTCCTCGCCGCCGCCCTCGTGGCCGGCGGCGCCTTCGCGCAAAGTGCGTGGCCCGCCAAGCCGGTCCGCATGATCGTGCCCTTCACCGCCGGCAGCGTGACCGACATCATCGCCCGCACCGTGGGCGAGAGCATGGCCAAGGGGCTCGTCCAGCCGGTCGTCATCGAGAACAAGCCCGGTGCCGGCGGCACCATCGGCGCCGCGCAGGTCGCCAAGAGCGACCCCGACGGCTACACGGTGCTGATCCACTCCTCGGGCCATGCGCTCAATCCGGCGATCTATCCCAACCTGCCTTACGACACGCTCAAGGACCTGAGCGGCGTCACGCCGCTGGCGGCGGTGCCGAACGTGATGGTGGTGTCGCCGGCGCGCGGCTGGAAGACCGTGGCGGACGTGCTCGCGGCCGCGAAGGCGAAGCCGGGCCAGTTGAACTACGCCTCCGCCGGTACCGGCAGCGCGACCCACATGAACGCCGAGAAGTTCAAGCTGCGCGCCGGCATCGACGCGCAGCACGTGCCGTTCAAGGGCACGCCGGAAGCCATGACCGACGTGATCGGCGGGCGCAACGACTGGTTCTTCGCGCCGCTCGCTTCCGCGCTGCCCCTGATCAAGGACGGCAAGCTGCAGGCGCTGGCGGTCAGCTCCGCGCAGCGGTCGCCCGCGCTTCCGAACGTGCCCACCACGGTCGAAGCCGGCGTGCCCGACTCCGAGTACACGCTGTGGGTCGGCATGATCGTCCCCGCGGCCACGCCGCCGGCGGTGGTCAAGCGCCTGCACGAGGAAGCGGCGAAGGCCATGAACTCGCCGGAGGTGAAGGCGCGCCTCGCCACGCTGGGCGCGGACCCGTTCCTGCTGGAGCCCGCCGCCTTCAACGCCTACATCCGCACGGAGATGGAAGCCGCCGCGGCCATTGCGAAGAGCGCCAACCTCAAGGCGCAGTGAGCGGACGCCTGCGGAAAAGTTGGCGGCAAGGCAGGCCGCAGATGTAACGCGTTGCGCCCTTTCCACAGGGAGCGTCGTAAGTAGTGTTTACATCGAGATACATCTCTCCTATATTGGTTCGACGCCCGGCGGGACCGGGCGCAACGAGTCGTTGGAGGGAACGATGAAGACCTGGATCCAAGCCGCGGCCGCGTCCGCCCTGTTTGCCGTCGCCGCCTTTGCGCATGCCGACACCGCCGCCGATGCCAAGGCCCTGCTTTCCGAGGCGCAGGCCGCCATCGCCAGCAAGGGCATCAACGCGGCCGCCGAGGAATTCAACGCCGGCGGCAAGTGGAAGCGCGGCAAGGCCTACGTGGTACTCGTCAAGTTCGAGGGCGGCACGCTCCTCGCGCACGCCGACAACCCCAAGCTCGCGGGCAAGGCCATGATCGAAGCGAAGGACGCCTCCGGCAAGGCCTTCGTCCAGGAGACGATCCAGAACGTGAAGACCACCGGCGAGTCGCTGGTGGAATACCGCTGGGCGAACCCCACCACGAAGAAGATCGACAACGGCCGCCTGATGGCGCGCCGCGTGCCCGGGCAGGACGCCTACGTCGCCGTGGGCTTCTGGGAGTAGGCACGGCAGACGCGGGCGCGCACGCGCCCGCCGGCTAGAGGAGGATCCCCATGCGCGGGCTGGACGACCTGTCCCTGAAGTTGAAGTTGGCCCTGCTGCTGGCCGCCTGCCTGGTGCTGCTGTCCGGCGGCGCGGCGCTCACCCTGTGGAGCTCCGCGCGGCTGGGAGGCGCGTTGCAGTCGCTGTATGCGGACCGGCTCCCGAGCTACGGTTTCGCGGCGCAGGTCGACGCCGACCTGCGGGACCTGAACGGGCTCATCAACCAGTCCATGGCGCTGGAGGCGATCGGCTTCAGCGCCAAGGAGGTGGAGGGCGTCGACAAGGCGATCGTCACGGTGGGCCAGCGCATCCAGACGGCGCTGGAAGGGCGGCTCGCGGTGGCCGACGCGGACGAGCGCGCGCAGCTGGAGGCCATCCAGGCGTCGCTGAAGAAGTACCGCAAGATGCTGGCCGACGTCGTGGACCTCAAGAGCACCGGCGTCGCCAATGCCGCGACCTTCCTGACCACGGCGAACTCGGAATACGCGTCGCTGCAGAAGACGGTGTCGGCGATCAGCGCGCGCGAGCTGCAGCAGGCGGGCGAGGAAGTCGCCGCGGCGCAGGCGGGCAGCCGGCGCATGCAGCTGCTGACGGTCACCGCGCTGCTCGGCGCCGCCGTGCTGGCCATCGCGGCCGGCGTCGCGATCACGCGCGGCATGCTGCGGCGCCTGCAACGGCTGTCGCGGACCATGGCGGCGCTCGGTGACGGCGACCTGACGCGCAGCGTCGAGCCGAAGGGCAGCGACGAGATCGGGCAATTGATGCGCGACGCGGAAGCGGTGCGCGAGCGCCTGGCCGCTTCGATGCGTTCCGTGCACGCCGCGAGCGAGTCGGTGCGCGCGGCCGCCGCCGAGATCGCCAACGGCAACGCGAGCCTGGGCGAGCGCACGGACTCCGCCTCGAGCTCGCTGCAGCAGACTTCCGCCTCCATTCACCAGCTCGCGGGCGCGGTGGACGAGAACGCGCGCGCCTCGGAGCGCGCCAGCACCACCGCCACCGGCGCCGCGTCTTCGGCACGGGCCACGGGCGACGTCGTCGCGCAGATGGTGCAGACCATGGGCGGCATCAGCGAGGCGAGCAAGCGCATCGCCGAGATCACCGGCGTCATCGACGGCATCGCGTTCCAGACCAACATCCTCGCGCTGAATGCAGCGGTGGAAGCGGCCCGGGCCGGCGAGCACGGGCGCGGCTTCGCCGTCGTGGCGGGCGAGGTGCGCAACCTCGCGCAGCGCGCGTCGTCGGCTGCCAAGGAGATCGCGACGCTGATCCAGGATTCGGTGAGCAGCGTGCGCGCGGGCGAGCAGCTCGTGGGCAAGGCGGGCAGCGCGATCGAGCACCTCATGGGCGAGGTGGCTTCGGTGGCCGACCTGCTCGCTTCCATCCGCGCGGCGACGGTGCAGCAAAGCACCGAACTCGCGCAGGTGAACGGCGCGCTGAGTTCCATCGAAACGGCGACGGTGCAGAACGCCACCCTGGTCGAGGAATCCACCGCCGCCGCGCTCAGCCTGCGCGAGCAGGCCGACAGCCTCGCGCAGACGCTCGGCCGCTTCCGCATCGCCGCGGCCTGAGCCGCTCTTCCGCGGGCCGGAAAACTCCTTTCTCGCGCCGGGCTTGCCCCGGCGGCACCGGGGCGCCTAGAGTGGCGCCCATGCCGCCTGCGAGGAGAGCAACGTGAAGGATTTCGTCTACATCGGCCGCCCGGCGCGCGTGCTGTTCGGCCCGGGCACGCTGCGCCAGCTCGCCTCCGAGCTCGACCGGCTGGGCGTGCGCAAGGCGCTCGTGCTGTCCACGCCGGAGCAGCGCGCGTCCGCGGAGCAGGTCGCCGGGATGCTGGGCGAGCGCGCCGCCGGCGTGTTCGACCGCGCGGTGATGCACGTGCCGATCGAGACGGCGCGCGAGGCGCGCGCGCACGCGGTGCGCCTGGGCGCGGACTGTGCCGTTGCCGTGGGTGGCGGTTCCACGGTGGGCCTCGGCAAGGCGATCGCGCTCGACTCCGGCTTGCCCATCGTTGCCGTGCCCACCACCTACGCCGGCTCCGAGATGACCACGATCTACGGCATCACCGAAGCGGGCCTGAAGAAGACGGGACGCGACGATCGCGTGCTGCCGCGCACCGTCATCTACGACCCCGAGCTCACGCTGGGCTTGCCGGTCGGCATGAGCATCACCAGCGGCATGAACGCGATCGCGCATGCGGCCGAAGGCCTGTATTCGACGACGAGCAACCCGATCATCGACCTGATGGCGGAAGAGGGCATCCGCGCGCTGGGCGTGGCGCTGCCCCGGCTGCGCGCGCAGCCGCGCGACCTGGAGGTCCGGGGCAACGCGCTCTACGGCGCGTGGCTGTGCGGGACGGTGCTTGCGTCGGTGGAGATGGCGCTGCACCACAAGCTGTGCCACACGCTCGGCGGCAGCTTCAACCTGCCGCATGCGGAGACGCACACGGTGGTGCTGCCGCATGCGCTCGCCTACAACGCGAAGGCCGCTCCCGAGGCCATGCACCGCATTGCGCGCGCGCTCGAGGCGAAGAGCGCCCCGCAAGCCGTGTATGACCTGGCCCGCGACAACGGCGCGCCCGTCGCCTTGCGCGACATCGGCATGCGCGCGGAAGACCTGGACCGCGCGTGCGACATCGCGCTGCAGAACCAGTACCCGAACCCGCGGCCGCTGGAGCGTGCCGCCTTGCGGCAGTTGCTGCAGGATGCGTACGAGGGGAAACGCCCATCCGAATAGGAAGGGGCAGTTGTAGGGTGGTGGTGAGCGAGAGCGAACCCCACCGAAAGGCGCTTCATGTCCGACGGCACCCTCACCTTCGACGGCATCGCGTACCCCGACGGCGTCGCCTCCGACCCGCGCCATCTCGGCTGGATGGAAGGCACGCCGCCGCCGCCCGGGCGCGAGGTGCGCTTCGCCGACGACCGCTTCCTCGACTTCCCGCAGATCCGCTGGACGCTCTCGCACATGCGCGAGCTCGTGCCCACGGTCAACGTGTGGCGCGGCCCGGGCCCCGCCAGCCCGTTTCCCGACGCCTTGCAGCAAGACGCCATCGACCGCCTCGCGTTCACGGACATGCACGGCCGCGAGCGGCGCTGGGACGCCTCCCTCCCCGACACCTACACCGACGGCATCGTGGTGCTGCATCGCGGCCGGCGCATCTACGAGCGCTACTTCGGCGCGCTGCAGCCGCACCTGCCCCACAGCTGCTTCTCGATCACGAAGTCGTATGCGGCCACGCTGTGCGCCACCCTCGTGCACGAGGGCGTGCTCGACGCGCAGCAGCGCATCCCGCACTGGCTGCCGGAGATGAAGGGCACGGCCTACGAGGACGCGACGCTGCGCCAGGTGATGGACATGCAGATCGGCGTCGCGTACTCGGAACTCTATTCGGACCCGAAGGCGCACATCTGGGACTACGCGCGCGCGGGCGGCCTGCGGCCCCGGCCGGAGGGCTACGCGGGGCCGGGCAGCTTCTACGACTACCTGCAGACGTTGCGCCCCGAAGGCCGCCACGGCGAAGCCTTCGCGTACAAGACCGTGAACACGGAGCTGATGGCCTGGGTGATGAAGCGCGTCTGCGGCGTGCCGCTCGCGCAGATGCTGTCGGACCACCTCTGGAGCCCGCTCGGATGCGAGCAGGACGGCTACCTCACGGTGGACCCCGTCGGCGTTCCCATGGGCGGCGGCGGCCTGCATGCCAGCCTGCGCGACCTCGCGCGCTTCGGCGAGCTGATGCGCCGCGGCGGCGACTGGAACGGCCGGCAACTCGTGCCCGAGGCCGTGGTCGCCGACATCCGCCGCGGCAGCGATCCCGCGAAGTTCGCGAAGGCGGGGTACACGCTGCTGCCCGGCTACTCGTACCGCAGCATGTGGTGGGTGTCGCACAACGAGCTCGATGCGTTCGAGGGCCGCGGCATCCATGGACAGCGCCTCTACGTCGCGCCGCGCGCCGAGATGGTCGTCGCGCGGTTCGCGTCGCACCCCGTTGCCGCGAGTGCGGCGAACGACCCGATCACGCTGCCGGCCTTGCTCGCGCTCGGTCGCCTGCTGCGCGACGGCTGAGCAGGCCTCCTTCCTTTTGCGGCGCAGCCGCGCGCAAACCCTGAGGCGGGGCTGCGCGAAGCGCCGGTATGCTTTGCCACTTCGAAAACGAACGACCGTTCTTTTTTTGTGGAGGCGACATGCAAACAGGAAGAAGACTTCGCCTGCTGGCCGCGGCATTTGCGGCGGCGGCGGTACTGGCCGGCTGCGGTGGCGGCGGCGGCACCGAGGGCCCGAAGACGCAGATCTCCCGCGTCATCGTGGCGGGTGACAGCCTCGCCGACGTGGGCGTGACCGGCATCAAGTTCACGGTGCAGAACTCGGCGGATCCAGCCGGCTTCCCGGTCTTTCCGCAGATCGTCGCGTCCAACTTCGGCGTGACGTCGCAGTGCAACTACTTCACCACCACGGCCGCGACCAATGCGGGCTGCACGAACTACGCCATCGGCGGCGGGCGCATCCGCGGCATCGGCGCGGCGCCGGACATCCAGGACGTGCCCACGCAGCTCGCCGTGGCGGCGCAGGTGAACGGCACGTACAAGCCGACGGACCTGCTGATCGTCGATGGCGGCGGCAACGACGCGGCGGACCTCGTGGGCGCGTACCTCGGCGCCGGCAGCAATCCGGCCGCCTACCAGTCGGTGCTCCTGCGGCTGCTCACGCCGCAGGAGATCGGCACCGCCGGCAGCCCGGAAGCCGCGAACGCGCTGTGGATGCAGAAGCTCGCCGACCGCTACTACGGCGCGATCAAGACGAACGCGCTGGACAAGGGCGCGACGCACGTCGCGGTGCTGGACATCGTCGACATCACGCTGACGCCGCGCTTCCAGCAGGTGCTCGCCGGCGTCACGCAGCAGGCCGGTGCCGCGCGGGCACAGCAACTGCAAGGCGCCATCCGCCAGTGGATCACCGTCTTCAACGACCGCCTGCGCTCGCTGGCCGGCGGCGACGCGCGCATCGCGGTGGTTCCCTTCTATGCGGACTTCCAGGACCAGGTCGCGCATCCCGCCACCTACGGCATCAGCAACGCCACCACGCCCGCATGCCCGGTGACCGGTGTCTCGGGCGGCTTGCCGAGCTACACCTTCACCACCTGCACCTCCGCTGCGCTTGACGCCGCGCCGCCCACCGGCCAGTCGGCCGGCTGGTGGCAGAGCTATGCGTTCTCGGACAGCTTCCACCCGACGCCGTTCGGCCACCGCCTGCTCGCCTCCTCCGTCAGCCGCGCCCTCGCGCGTGCCGGCTGGCTCTGATCCGCACACAAGCACAACGAGGAAGGAAGAAACATGGACAAGAAGATCGTGGCGCGGGCGGCGGCCGCCGTCCTGCTCGCGGGCTGCGCGGTGAGCGCGTCGGCCCAGAAGGCCGGCACGTGGTTCGGCGGCGTCGGCGCGACGCGCATCGCGCCGAACACGGAGAGCGGCAACCTGTCGCCGCCGGCCGCGACCAACACGCAGGTCGACGTGGGCGCGGACACGCAGCCGACCTTCTTCGTGGGCTACATGCTCACGGACAACTGGTCGGTGGAGATCCCCATCGGCTTCGGCTTCGAGCACGACATCAACGGCGCGGGCGGCATCGCGGGCACCGGCCGCATCGGCACGACCAAGGTGCTGCCGGTCAGCGCCTTCGTGCAGTACCGCTTCCTGGAGCCGACGGCGCGCTTCCGTCCGTACGTGCTGGGCGGCATCACCTACGCGTACTTCTACGGCGAGAGCGGCAGCGCGGCGCTGAATGCGCTGAACCCGGCCAACCCGCCCGGCGGCACGTCGATCGACGTCGACAAGCGCTTCGGCTGGTCGCTGGGCCTGGGCATGACCTACGCCATCAACGAGCGCTGGTTCATCGACGCGCATTACGCGCGCACGTGGCTGCGCACGACGACGACGCTGAATTCGGGGCAGAAGATCGACACCAAGCTGGACCCGGATGTATGGACGGTGGGGGTGGGGTACCGGTTCTGAGGCTGTGGTTTTCGGTGGGGTTCGCTTCGCTCACCGTCCGGCGCTGTCGCGCCGCCACCCTACAGTGCGGGATCCGGCGATGGACTTTGCAGGGTGGCGCGGCGAAAGCCGCGGAAGGTGAGCGAACGCGAACCCCACCGTTGAATCCGCTCACACCTTCTTCATCACCACATGCATCGCATGCGGCGTCCCCGCATGCTCCGTGCACCGGAACCCCAGCGCGGCCAGGTCGATGCCGGCCAGCAGCGCTTCTCCCTGCCCGAGCACCGTCGGCGAGAGCACCAGGTGCATCTCGTCGACCAGCCCCGCCTGCAGGTACTGCCGCACGGTCGACACGCCGCCGCCGATGCGCACGTCGGCGCCGCGTGCCGCTTCGCGGGCACGCTGCAGCGCTTCGTGGATGCCGCCCGTGACGAAGTGGAAGGTCGTGCCGCCCTGCATCGGGATGGCGGCGCGCGCATGGTGCGTCAGCACGAACGTCGGCACGTGGTACGGCGGGTTGTCGCCCCACCAGCCTTTCCACGCCTCGTCGGGCCAGGGTCCGCGGACCGGCCCGAACATGTTGCGGCCCAGGATCCAGGCGCCCACGTTCTCGAAGCTGCGGCGCGCATAGTCGTCGTCGACACCGCCGCTGCCGCCTTCGCCGCCGGCCACCATCTCCTGGAAGGTGCGCGTGGGATAGAACCACTGGTGCAGCGTGGTGCCGCCCACGCCCAGCGGATCTTCGAGGCTCTGGCGCGGCCCCGCGCCGAAGCCGTCGACGGACAGGGCGAAAGCCCGGACTACCACCTTGGCCATGCAGCTCTCCTGGATGCGCGATGGTGCACCACTTCGGAGATCCGCGCCATCGCGCTCAGGTGATGCCCCGGACTTCGCCGGGCCGGGGCAGCGCCTGCTCCAGCATGTCGCGCAGCAGTTCGCCGCGCTCCGCCAGGAACTCGCCGACGTCCGCGACCGGCGCTTCCGCCGGTGCGGGCGCGACGACAGTCGCCTCGAGCAGCGCGAGCGCCTCGCGCAGTTCGCGGTCCGACGCGATCCGCTGCACCGGCGTGGCGCCGAAGTGCTGCGTCGCCTCCGTGAGCGCTTCCGCGGACAAGGGCAGGGCGACGGCGAGCAGAGGCTGGCCGCTCTTCCCCTGGCCGATGGACACCGCACGCAGGCGCAACGCGAGTTCGCGCGACATGTCGCCCGCATGCTGGCGCACGAGTTCCGCCGCCAGCGGCACGCGCGGCAGATCGGCCTGGTACGCGATCGCTTCGGTCACCGTGTCCTCGTCCACCCAGCCATGCGACAGCAGCAGCTCGCCGAGCGGCCGCGGGTCGCCCGCCTGCTGCTGCAGCGCCTGCGCGAGGCGCTCGCCGTCGACGGCCTGCCAGGTCTGCAGCAGCTCGCCGAGCCGCTTGCGGGTGCGCGCGAGCTGCTCGCCGGTGGGGAACTCGTGGGCCGTCTTGTCCCACACCAGCTTCTTGCCGAAGAACACGGACGCGAGGTACATGCGCCAGGCCCGGCCCACGGCCATGCAGTTCACGAAGTTGCCGATGATCATGCGCGGCAGCGACACGAGACCGTGCCGCCACCCGTAGAGCAGCGCGGTGAAGTGCATGCGGCTCCACGCGCGGAACACGAGGAAGCCCGCGTTCACCCAGACCAGCAGGTTCCACGGACTGCCCTCGGCGAAGAGCTCGGGACGCGGCTGCTCCCACCAGCCGGCCGCCCCGCCTGCGTGCAGTGACACGAACTGCAGCAGCAGGACATATGCGACGATGCCGATGAAGGAAGTGACCACGCCCTTGCGGTCGTGCAGCAGGAAGTAGCGTGCCGCGGTCGAGCGTCCGCGCCACGGGATCTGGTGCCAGCCCTGCAAGCCGATGCCCAGCGCCCAGCGCGACTTCTGCCGGTAAGCCGCGCGGAAGCTGTCGGGGAAGAACTCGCGCACCGACAGCGGCGCCTGCAGCTCCACCTCGCGCTCGCGGCCGCGCCAGTCCTTGCGCTTGACCCGGTAGCTCACGGGAAAGACGCCGAAGATCGCCTCCAGGCCCAGTTCCTGCAGCCGCATGCCCACGTCGTAGTCTTCCGTGAGGCTGGACGTGTTGAACGGATGGTTGCGCGTGGCACCGACGAGCGCCATCAGCGCGCGGCGCGAGAAGCAGGTGCCGACGCCGGCGGAAGGCACGGTGCCCGCCACGCTCTCGCGCACCATCATCTCCTTGCCGTGGCTCTCGGCGAATTCGTCCATGTAGGTGCCGGCCACGAGTTCGCCCAGCCCGCGCTCGAGCGAGGCGACGGGCAGCTGGATCATGTCCTTGCGCGGCAGCAGGTAGTTGAAGAAGCGCAGCTCCAGCGGATGCAGCACGTCCTCGCTGTCGTGCAGCACGACGCCGGCGAATTCCATGCCGTGCTCGCGCTCGTGGTCGAAGATCGCCTCCACGACGAAGTTCAGGCAGTCCGCCTTGCAGGTCGGCCCGGGGTGCGGCACCTCCACGCGCCGCACCTGGCGGTAGCGCCGCACCATGCGCTCCGCCTCGTCGATCGTCTCCTGGTCGTTGCAGTAGGTGCCGACGAAGACCACGTAGCTGCGGTAGTCCAGCACCTGCACCATGTTCTCGACCATGGCCGCGATGACGTCGTACTCCTTCCAGGCCGGCACCATGATCGCGATCGGCTGCTCCTCGCGCGCGCGCAGCTGGTCGGGCGTGAGCGGCTGCAGCCGTCCCGTGCGGTGCAGCGCCCACCAGCGCCGCACGCGGCGGCCCCAGTACCAGGCGTCGATGAAGAGGTCGTCCAGCGCGGACAGCAGGATGGCGATGGCCACCATGGCCGCCAGCAGTTCGAGGCTGGCGTGGTAATGCGCGATGCTCCAGGTCATGCGACCGCGGTTCCTTGTTGTCGTTTCGTTTCGCAGGGCACGCGGCAGGGCGCCGCCCCGGCAATCTAGGAACCTGCGCGCGGCGCGACGGACGGCACGCGGCGCGTGCGCCGGTAGGAGAAGACCGATCCGTGCACGGGTGCACGGAACATTTCAACGAAAGTGTCGGTGCCCGCTCGCCTGCCGCAGGACGGCGTCCGCGTCCGCTGCCGCGTGCCCGCGCCATGCGACCACCTGGTCGGGCCGCACGAGCGCGAGCGGCGCTTCGTAAAGGTCGCGCAGCGCGCGTGACGGATGCCGCACCACGCGCAGGTCGAGTTGCAGCGCCGCCGCGGCCTGCGTGAACGCTTGCGCATCCGGCGCGTCCGGGCCGAGCGCGAGCAAGGTCCATTCGCGGTGGAAGCCGTCGAACAGCGAGCTTCCGTCTTCCAGCCACGCGTGCGGCGGCCGTCCGCCGGGGCACGCGGTCGGCACATACGTGTTGGCGCTGTCGGGCGGCGGGGTGCTGCCGTCGGGGACCACCAGCGGCGACCCGTCGTAGCGGCCGCCGAAGGTGACGCCGGGAATGTTGAATTCCATGCGCACGTGGGCGTCCAGGTGTTCCGAGGCAGCGGCGCGGGCGGCGTCGCCTTCCGCGCCCGGCGCTTCCAGTTCCGGGCGCGCATGGAACAGGCCCACCGAATCCGCGAAGTGGCGCGCGTACGCCGTGTTGCGCACGGCGAGCGGCTTGCGCTCGCGCTCGTAGCTGTCCAGCAGCGACGCGGGGGCCGCGCCGCGCAGCACGTGCGCGAGCTTCCAGCCGAGGTTCACCGCGTCCTCGACCGCCGTGTTGTAGCCGAGGCCACCGGTCGGCGTGAACAGGTGGACCGCATCGCCGGCGAGGAAGATGCGCCCGCGCTGGAACGACTCGGCCACCAGCGAGTGCCCCGCCGTCCACGTGCCGCACGACAGCACCTCGATCGGCAGTTCGCAGCCGACGGCCTCGCGGAACACGCGCCGCGCGTCCTCTTCCGTCCACGCGTCCGCGTTCTCGCCTTCGTGCACGGCGGCATGGAAGGCGAATTCCGAGCGGCCGTCCACCGAAGCCAGGAAGGCGCGCCGCTGCGCGTTGACCGACACGTACATCCACGCGCGCGCATGGGGCAGCACGTCGTAGAAGCCCGGCGCCCGCAGGTACACCGCGAACATCTGGCCGCCCATGAAGTCGCGCCGCACGCCGCTCGCGCCGCCCCATGGAATGCCGAGCGTGCTCCGCACGAGGCTGCGCGGGCCGTCCGCGCCCACGAGGTATTGCGCGACGACCTTCTGCACCGCCCCGCCCGCCGCGGGCTGCACCTCGGCCTCGACGTGCGTGCCGACGTCGCGGAAGGCCAGCAGCTTCCAGCCGTAGCGCACGTCGTTGCTCGCGTGCGCCTCCGCATGCCGGCGCAGCACCTGCTCCACGTACTTCTGCGAGACGCGGTGCGGCAACTCCGCCGCGCTCCAGGACCCGCCCAGGCCCTTCACGTTGCGCACGGCCTGCGCCGCCGTGGGCAGCGACAGCCGCGCGAGCTCCCAGGCCGTGAACCGTGTGAAGTAGGCGATGTCGGTCGGATGGTCCGCCGGCAGGCCCAGCGCGCGCACCTCGTCGGCGAAGCCCAGGCGGCGGTAGTGCTCCATGGTGCGCGCCTGCGTCGCGTTCGCCTGCGGGTTGAAGGCCGTGGAAGGCTTCGCATCCACCAGCAGCGTGGGCACGCCGCGCCGCCCCAGCTCGTTGGCGAGCATCAGGCCGCAAGGGCCGCCGCCGGCGATCAGCACGTCACAGGTTGGTTCGAGCATCGGATCTCCAGTCACTCGCAAGCGGCGTTCGGGCACGCATTCGCACGGCCGAAGCCAGTGCCACCGCGGAACCGGCTTTGCCGGGCCGCTGGTGGCGCCCCCTCGAGGGGGAGGCGCCGAAGGCGCTTCGGGGGTGGGTCAATATCCCCAGCGTGTCGTCCACTTGCGTTCGTACTCCATGCGGTCGAAGTGTTCTGCGATGAAATCGATGAAGGTGCGCACCTTGGCGCTCAGGTGCTTGCGGCTCGGGTACGCCAGGTTGACCGTGAGGCGCGGCAGGTCCCAGGCATCGAGCACGGGGACCAGCCGGCCCGCCACGATGTCGTCGTAGAGGATGTACGTGGGCTGCACCAGGATGCCCAGGCCTTCCAGCGCCGCGGCGCGCAGCACCTGCCCGTCGTTGGATTCCAGCACGCCGCGGATGGCGACGGTGCTCGTCTCGCCGTCGCGCGTGAAGCGCAATTCGTGCGGGTTGTTCGCGTAGGTGTAGACCAGCAGCGCATGGCCGGCGAGGTCTTCCAGCGTGCGCGGCGTTCCCGCGCGCCCGAGGTAACCGGGAGAAGCGGCGAGGATGCGACGCGTCTCCGCGAGCCGGCGGATCGTGATGTTGGAGTCCGGCTCGTACTCGCGCGTGCGGATCGCCACGTCGATGTTGTTGTCGATCAGGTCCAGGTAGCGGTTGGCGGTCTCGACGTGCACCGTCACGTTGGGATAGCGCCGCGTGTATTCGGGCAGCAGCGGCGCGATGTGGTGCATGGAGAACGACAGCGAGGCCGTGATCCGCAAGGTGCCGGTGGGGTTCAGCGTCGACGCGTTGACGGCCGATTCGGCGTCGTGCAGGTCGGCCAGGATGTGCTTGCTGCGGCGCAGGAACTCCTGCCCCGGCTCCGTCAGGTACAGCCGCCGCGTGTTGCGCTCCACGAGGCGCGCGCCCAGGCGCTCCTCCAGCGCCGCGAGGTGGCGGCTGGCGGCGGCGTTGGACAGGCCCAGCTCCTCCGCGGCGCGGCTCAGGCTGCCGGTCTCGGCCACCTGCACGAACAAGGCCATCTCGGTCCAGCGGTCCAAGGGATGTCTCCTGCTGTCTTTGCGCGCCGCGGAAAACTCATTTGCCGCGGCGCCCTTTTCCAAATTATGGCCGGGCCCTAGAGTCTGCCGCATGCGCAACCTCACCCAGGACAACATCACCCAGGCCGTGATCGCCCGCTTCGCCGACACGCCGGACCCGCGGCTCAAGGAGATCATGACCAGCCTGGTGCAGCACCTGCACGCCTTCGCGCGCGAGGTGAAGCTGACCGAGGAGGAGTGGTTCCGCGGCATCGATTTCCTCACGCGCACCGGCCACATCACCGACGACAGGCGCCAGGAGTTCATCCTGCTGTCCGACACGCTGGGCCTGTCGATGCTGACCATCGCGATGAACAACGAGAAGCCGGCGGGCTGCACCGAGTCCACCGTCTTCGGGCCCTTCTACGTGGAAGGCGCGCCGTCCTACGACCTCGGCGAAGACGTGGCGAACGGCGCGGCCGGCGTGCCCTGCGTCGTGCGCGGCACCGTGCGCGGGCTGGACGGCGAGCCGGTCCCCGGCGCCGAGATCCACGTGTGGCAGGCCGATGCCGAAGGCAAGTACGACGTGCAGCGGGAAGGGCTCGCAGGCCACCAGGCGCGCGGCGTTCTGCACGCCAACGGCAAGGGCGAATACCACTTCCGCTCCATCCTCGCCGAGGCCTACCCGATCCCGGACGACGGCCCGGTGGGCGACATGCTCAAGGCCACGAAACGCCACCCGTGGCGGCCGGCGCACCTGCACTTCATGATCCGGGCGCCGGGCTACGAGACCCTGATCACGCACGTGTTCCGCAACGGCGATCCCTACCTGGACTCGGATGCCGTGTTCGGCGTGCGCCAGTCGCTGGTCGCCGACTGGGTGAAGCAGCCGGACGGCCGGTACCTGGTGGAGTACGACTTCGTGCTCGCGCCCGCCGGCAAGGACGCGCGTTGATCCGCCACGTCGTGATGTGGAACGTGCGCGGGGCGACGCGCGACGAGAAGCTCGCCAACATCGGGAAGCTGGAGGCCGCCTTCCTGGGCCTGCGCGGACGCATCCCGGGGCTGCTGCACCTGGAGGTCGGCGTCGACACGAGCGGCGTGGACTACGCCTGCGACGTGGTGCTGGTGAGCGATTTCGCTTCGCAGCAGGCGCTGGACGCCTACGCCACCCATCCCGAGCACCTGCGCGTGCGGCAGGAGCTCGGCGACCTGCGCACGGCACGCCACCAGGTCGACTACGCCGTGCCGGACGCGCCGCGTCCCGCCTGAAGGAGCCCGCCATGCCCAACATCCTGCTCCGCGGCGCCACCATCGTCACCATGGACCGCCAGGGCGACCTGTCGCAGGGGGACCTGCTCGTGCACGGCGAGCGCATCGCGGCGATCGCCCCGGCGCTGCAGGCCGACGACGCGGAGGTGGTGGACGCCACCGGCTGCATCGTCATCCCGGGGCTGGTCAACGCGCACATGCACACGTGGCAGACCGCCCTGCGCGGCGTGGCGGCCAACTGGACGCTGCTGGAGTACTTCCAGAAGATGCACGCCGGCCTGGCCACGGCCTTCGGTCCGGAAGACCTGTTCATCGCGACGCGCATGGGCGCGCTCAACCAGCTGAACTGCGGCACGACCACGCTCGCCGACTGGTGCCACAACAACCCCACGCCGGCGCACAACGACGCCGCCATCGAGGGCCTGCTGTCCACCGGCATCCGCGCCGCCTTCTTCCACGGCACGCCCAAACCCGACCCGAAGCCGGGCCAGGTACCGTTCTGGGAAGTGCCGCATCCGCGCGCGGAAGTCGAGCGCCTGCTGCGGGCGCACCAGGGACACGCGCTGCTGTCGATCCAGGCCGCGGTGCTCGGTCCGCACTACTCGACGCTGGAGGTCGCGATGCACGACTTCCGCATGGCGCGCGAGCTGGGGCTGATCGCCTCGCTGCACCAGGGCGGCGGCGCGGCCCGCACGCCCGACGGCTGGGAGCGGCTGGAGGCGGCGGGCCTGCTCGGGCCCAACATCAACATCGTGCACGGCCACGCGCTGTCGGACGAGCAGCTGCAGCGCTTCTGCGAACTCGGCATGAGCTTCTCCGCGGCCGCCGAAAGCGAGATGTCGCAGGGCCACGGCCATCCGCTGACGGGCCGGCTGCGCCGCTTCGGCCGCGCGCCCTCGCTGGGCGTGGACCTGGAGAGCGTGCTCTCGGGCGACATGCTCACGCAGGCGCGCGTGGCCCTCGGCATCCAGCGCAGCCTGGACAATGTCGCGTACCGCGCGGAGCACGGCACGATCCCGCCGACCTCCACCATCACCACGCGCGAGGCGCTCGCCTGGGTGACCGTGGAAGGCGCGCGCATGCTGCAGCAGCTGGACCGCATCGGCACGCTCGCGCCGGGCAAGCAGGCGGACCTGGTCGTGATCCGCGCCAGCGACCTCAACATGCAACCGGTGCACGACCCGGTGAGCAGCGTCGTGTTCCAGGCCTCGCTCGCCAACGTCGACAGCGTGATGGTGGCGGGCAAGTGGAAGAAGCGCGCAGGCCGCCTGCTCGCGGGGGATCTCGCGGGCGACCTGCGCAAGCTGCGCGCTTCGGGGCTGAAGATCACGCGGGCCATGGGGCTGGCGGGCTGAGGGGCGGGCCAGCGGTCAATAGTCCGGCGACTCTTCCGCCCGCGGCCGCCCTTCGCTCAGCCGCGACAGCAGCAGCAGCCCGCACACGATCACCAGCGTCTTCGCCAGCATCACGCGGTCGCCGAGCGGCCCCTGGGGCAGGTCCCAGCTGTTGCGCAGCAGCGGGCTGATGGCGAGGAGCACGGCGGCGAGCATGCTCGTCCAGCGCGTGTCGTCGCCGGCCAGGTGCAGGATGCCCACGCCCAGGCAGGCGGACAGCGCGATGGCCGTCCACGCCACGGGCAGCGGCGCGCCGCGCACGTGGATGAAGCCGATCACGCCCCACACGAGCGCGACGAGCGTCAGGCGCAGGGGCGACGCGACCGGGGCGCGCACGCCCTGCCGCGGCGCGGCGTCGGAAGGGAAGCAGGCGTTCGGCTCCATGGCGGTCACTCCGCGGCGGCGAGTTCCGTGGCCTGCACGCGGCTGTGGGCGGCGGCGACGCGCGCCAGGTAGCTGGAGCCGCTGTCCTCGCCGGACAGCGCCGCGACGGTGCTGCGCTCGGCCAGGAACGCTGCCGTGGCTTCCGCGCGGGTCATCGCGCCGGAGCCGTGGGCGATCTGGTCGTAGTCGTCGGCCCAGGGGTTGACGCCCGAGCGGCGGAACTGGTGGAATTCCTCCATCACCTGCGCCCGGGTGGCGGTGGACTGGAAGGGGTGGGGGTCCATCGTGATGTCGTCGGCGAAGGCGGTGCCGGCGGCGGCGAGGAGGGCGGCGGCGACGGTGGCGAGATAGCGGTTCATGGCGTTCTCCATCAGGGGTTGAGCTGGCGTCGGTGCGATTCCTGCGCCGACGGAAGCCATGGTGGAGAACGAGGGCGCGAACCGCAGTGCGTTTACGCACCACCTTTCGCATCCGGCGCGCGGCTCCCCATGCCGCGCGCCAGGGCCTGCAAGCCCGCGGGATCGCGCACCACCAGGGCGGCGCCGTCCTTGGCGAGCAGGCCGGACTTGACCAGCGCGGAGAGCTCGCGCGTGACCTGTTCGCGATAGCTGCTCACGCGGTGCGCCAGCTCCGCGTGCCGCGGCGCCGGCTCGATGCGCAGCGCGCCCCCGGCGCGCGCCGGCGTGCCGGCCAGGCGAAGCAGCTCCATGCACACGCGCTGCTGCACGTTGAGCGTGCTGACCTCGACGACCCGCTCGGTGAGCAGCCGCACCAGCTGGCTGAGGCGCTGGAGCACGCGTTCGTTCACCTGCCATTCCGCGCGCAGCAGCTCCCGGAAGTCGGCGGGCGACATGGAGGCGAGCAGGCCCGAGGTGAGCGCCACCACGTCGGCGGAGCGGGGGCGGCCGTCCACCGCCGCGATCTCGCCGAAGGAGGTGCCGGCGGACAGCTCGCGCAGGCTCGTCTCGCGCCCGTTGGCCGCGTAGGTGGTCACGAGCACCGTGCCGCCCACGATGAAGTGCACGTCGCGGTCCGCGTCCTCGCGCGCCACGAGGCGCTGGCCGGCCTCGTAGGGCCGCCACGCGCACTGGCGGCCGATCGCGTCCAGGCGGTCCGCGGAAAGGCCTTGCAACAGGTCGATCTGCCGCAGGCCGAGGCTGGAGGGTTGGGTCGAACTCGCCATCGTCGCGCTCCGGCCCCCACTCTGGTGCCAAACGCGCGCGCTGGCAAGGAGGTTCACCCGGCGGCGAGGGCGCTGCGGATGGCCTTTCCGAGTTCGGCGGGGCCCACCGGCTTGTGCAGCAGCGGCAGCCGGGTGCGCGCGGCCTGCTCGATGCGCGCCGGGGCGGTGTCGCCCGTGATCAGCACCACGGGCAGCTCCGGTTGCAGCACCCGCAGGCGCTGCGCCGTATCGAGGCCATCCTCGCCGTCGCGCAGTCGCAGGTCGCACAGGCACAGGTCCCAGGCCTGCGCCTGGTCCTCGCCGATGGCGCTCGCCTGGCGCCAGCCGTCCGCCTCGTCCACCTCCGCGCCCCAGGCCGTGAGGAGCTCGCGCATGGAGGCGCGCACCAGCGCCTCGTCGTCGACGATCAGGATGCGGCGGTCGTGCAGGTCCGGCGCGCCGCCGCCGCGCTCCTGGGCGCGCGGCACGGCGCGCTGCGCGGCGACGTAGGGGATCCGCAGCTGGAAGGTGCTGCCGTGGCCGGCCAGCGACTCCACGCGCACCTCGCCCTGCATCAGCGCCGCGAGCCGCGCCACGATCGACAGGCCGAGCCCCAGGCCCTGCGCCTGGTCGCGCGCCTTGTTGCCCACCTGGTAGAACTCCTCGAAGACGAGGTCCAGCTGGTCGGGCGGGATGCCGATGCCGGTATCCGAGACACGGAAGACGAGGTCCTCGCCTTCGCGCGCGGCGTGCAGCGCGATGCGGCCGCGCTGCGTGAACTTGCACGCGTTGTCCAGCAGGTTGCGCAGGCAGCGCTCGACGTGCACCGGGTCGAGCACGACGCGGAGGTCCTCCGCCTGCGCCACGATCTCGACCGGGCGGCCCGACACGAGGCGGCCCGCTTCCGTCGCCAGCCCGTCGACGAGCGCCTGCAGGGACACGGGCTGCACCGAGACCGAGACGACGCCGGCGTCCAGGCGCGAGATGTCCAGCAGGTTGTCGAGCAGCTTCTTGAGGATGTCGCTGACGGAGGCGATGTGCTGCGCCAGCGTGCGCAGCTGCGGGGTTTCCGCCGAAGCGTCCAGCACGCTGCTGAAGAGGCCCAGGGCGTGCACCGGCTGGCGCAGGTCGTGGCTGGCGCTCGCCAGGAAGCGGGACTTGGAGCGGCTCGCCTCCTCCGCCTTCTCGCGGGCGCGCTCGGTCTCCTCCTTCTCGCGCCGCAACTGCTCCACGACGCGCTCGCGCTCGAAGCGGATGAGCACCGAGCGCTCGAACACCTCCGCCAGGTGCCCCGAGAGGCGCACCATGAGCGCGCCGAAGACCAGGAGCGTCACGACGACGATCCATGCGTGGCTGCCCCCCAGCTGCGCCCAGTAGGCGATGAGGGGCGGCAAGGCGAGCGCGAGCACGTACAGGTAGCCGGTGCGGTAGGAGGCGAAGGTTGCCGCGCCCGCGGTGAGGGCAAGCAAAGAGACCACGGTGAGCGCCGCGCGCCCCTCGGCAGAAAGCCCGGAGAAGAAGGCGACCGGCAGCGCGCCGGTCCACACGCCGTTGAAGAGGGCGAAGCCGAGGTAGCGGCGCAGGGCGGCGGCATCCGCCGGTACCTTGTCGGCCAGAACGCGGCGGCTGAACGTCACGCGCAGGAACGCCGGGCCGATGTACGCCGCGATCCAGAGGACGGCGTGCCAGCGCGAAGGCCCGGAGGCGAGGACCACGCCGATCAGCAAGGCGCCCAGGAAGGTGGAGGCGGCGGCGCCCGCGGACTGCTCGGCGAGGAGGCGCACGCGCTCGCGCAGCATCGGCACGTCCTCCGCGGGACCCCCATACGACTTCATGCCCTCTGCGCTCCTTTGGAGCGCATTCTGGGCGGGAGGTGCGGGACGCACCTCCCCCTTTCGGGCGAGGCCCGGCCTGTGGCAACCTGCGCGCATGGACACGATGCAGCCCTTGCGCAGCGCCACCGCCGGCGTCCTCGAAGTCGCGTGGTACGAGGCCGGCCCCGGCGACGGGCCGCCGGTGTTCCTCATGCACGGCTTCCCCTACGACATCCACTCCTACGAGGAAGTCGCGCCCCTGCTCGCGGCGCAGGGTTGCCGGGTGATCGTGCCCTACCTGCGCGGCTACGGCCCCACGCGCTTCCTGCGCGCGGACACGATGCGCTCGGGCGAGCAGGCGGCGCTCGGAGCGGACTTGCTGGCGCTGATGGACGCGCTGCAGGTGCCGCGCGCCGTCCTCGCCGGCTACGACTGGGGCGGGCGCGCGGCCTGCGTGGTGGCGGCGCTGTGGCCCGGGCGCTGCGCGGGCCTGGTCTCGTACAACAACTACAACATCCACGACGTCGCCCGTGCCATGGAGCCGGACACGCCGGAGAACGAGCGCAAGTACTGGTACCAGTACTACTTCCACTGCGAGCGGGGCCGCGCCGGCCTGGCGGCGCACCGGCAGGCGATGGCGCGCCTGTTGTGGGAGCTGTGGTCGCCGTCGTGGAAGTTCGACGACGCGACCTTCGCGCGCACCGCGCCAGCCTTCGCCAACCCCGATTTCGTCGAGGTCGTGATCCACTCCTACCGGCAGCGCTACGGACTCGCGCCCGGCGATCCGGCCTATGCCGACATCGAACGGCGCCTCGCGGCGCAGCCGGCGATCACCGTGCCGGCCATCACCTTCGACGGCGCCGACGACGGCGTGCGGGCGCCGGCGCCAGAAAGCGCGCACGCGCGCTTCTTCTCCGGGCCGCGCTCGCATCGCATCGTGGCCGGTGCCGGCCACAACCTGCCGCAGGAGAAGCCGCGCGTCTTCGCCGACGCCGTGCTCGAGCTGGTGCGCGGTTCACGCTGAGGCAGCCGTGCTGGGCGTAGGCGCCGGTCCCGCCGGCCAGGCGGCGGTGCCCTACCTGCTTCGTCTCGCTCCGTGGCCACCGGGGCGCCCGTCCATCGTCCATCCTGTGCACAGACCCAGGCAACGAACGGACGGTCCCCATGCTTCAGCCGACTCCCGCCGCGACCACGCGCACCATCAGCATTGCGAGCGCCTACGGCGAGATCGTCGCGTCGGAGCAGGTGCCGGCCTCCGAATTCCACGCGGCCCTGCGCCGCTTCTACAACCGGGCGGTGCACTACGCGAACTCGGTCGTCGTGCTCGACGGCGTCACGCAGAGCCGCAACTCCTTCCTGGAGTTCGTGCGGCACTTCAACGATTCCGCCGAGCGCGCCGCGCGCCTCCAGCACTCCTGAGCCGGCTCACTCGATCAGCTGCACCATGATCTCCTGCGGACGCGCGGGAGGCTGGCCCGGCGCGTTGTAGATGCAGGGCATGTCGGGACGCTGCGCGTAGTCGCGCAAGGCCTTGCAGCCTTCCCAGAACTGGCGCTCGTGCTCGCTCTCGCCCCAGGTCTTCATGCCCCAGGCGATGCCCAGCGCGATGCAGGCGGGCGCGAACGTGCCACCGCTCAGGATGGCCGCCGCGACGCACATGTTGTTCGCCGATGCACCTTGCCACAGCGACGCCGCCGCGGCGTACACGGCGGGCCTCTCGGTGTCGGGCAGGGCCTTGGCGTATTCCATGACGGCGTACTTCACGCCGATGCCGAGCACCGGCCCCAGCGGGTTGAGTTCGGCCGCGCCGACTGCGAGCCCGATCGCGGTCGTGACGCCGTCGGCCACCGCGCCTTCCATCGCTTCGTCGGCGACGCCCGCGCGCGCCGAAAAAGCACATGCAGCCAGCATTGCGGCCGCGCACCAGCGGGCCAGGGTGGCCCCTCGCTTCTGCTCCATCTCTGTTCCCCTCGACGTCCTTCTGGACCGTTCCAGTGAACCATGCTCATCCGTGGGAACGCTAGGGAATTAGCGGAGCGCGCAACAGGGGGCTGTCAGCTTCCCGCGCGCCGGTCGCCGGCGGGCGACCGGCGGTCGCGGTGCCGCGTATGCCCATGTAACGCGGCGTGCGCCGCGCTCAGGGAAAGCGCAGCCCCGTCACGCGGGCGCGATAGAAAGGGAAGTAGTCGGGCGTGCCGAAGAAGTTGCCGCCATCGACGCGGAACGGCACCGTGCAGCCCTCGACGGTGCGGAAGTCGCCGAGCTCGCCCCCGAAAGGCTGCAGCCGGAACACGCCTTGCGGATTCGCATTGCTCCAGCGCGGCATGCACACCCACAGCGGCTGGCCGCGCGCATCCACGCGGATGTCCACCTGCTGCTCCATGCCGCGGTGCGTGACGAGCGCGCGTGCCGTGTCGGGGCCGGCGTCCAGCCAGCGCACGCCGGCTTGCGGCAGCAGCGACGCAGGCGCCCAGATCGCCGCCTCCGCGCAGGCGCGGCCGAATGCGGAGCGCAGGTGGTCGGCCGTGCCGCCGGCGCGCACCACGGGCAGGATGCCGAAGAGGCGCAAGCGCGTCCACGAACGTTCGCCGACCATGCCGTCCGAGCCGGCGATGCGCATCCACGCGCGGCCCGCCTGCACTTCCCACAGCAGGCCTTCGGGCGCGGCGAGCACCTGGCGGGCGCGCATGGGCTGGACCTTGGGGTCGTCGCGCGTGCCGAGGGACAGCTCGCCTTCCATGGCGAGTTCGGCGATGCCTGCGAGACGCGCGCCGGGCTGCAGCGCGTGCAGGAAGTAGCGCTGCGCAGGCTCGGGCAGCTGCGCCACCAGCTCCGGCGAGAAGCGTTCCGGCAGCGGCAGGCGGAACGCGTGCAAGGCGTCGCGCGCCTCGCGTGCCTCCCTGCGGTCGGAGAGGAGGCTCACAAGGCCTGCCACTCGGGAATGCAGTGGCGTGCCAGCGCGGTGACCCAGAACGGTTCGGAAGGATCGAAGGCGAGCCCGAACGCGGGGCTCACGAGGAAGCCGGCACGCTCGAAGGCCTCCGGGTCCTGGCCGCGGATGAAGGCCGCGAGCATCGCGAACGGCACGGAGACCTTGCCGAGGTTCACGGCCTCGGCTTCCAGCGTGATCTCCTCCAGCCGGCCGTTGTCCTGGAAGCGGTAGACCACGTTGCCGTAGTCCATCTCGTCGAGCCCGACGCCGTTGCGGCCCGAGCGCCAGGGCAGGCCGCGTGCGCGCTGCACGTCCGCGGCGGAAACGGTGAAAGGCGTGTCGTCGACCTGTACGTAGGGATCCAGTTTCATGCGATGGCTCAGGCCGCGGTTCCCGCCGCCCGCCGGATGATCTCCGCGAAATGCCTCAGCACCGGCGAACGGGTGGCGCCCTTGGGCCACAGCATGCCCGGAGTGCGGATCGGCGTGGGGTCTTCCAGCGGGATCACGCGCAGGTCCGCGGACTGCGACACGGCCGTCTCCGTGATGATCCCGGCCAGGTCGGTCTGGCGGATCAGCTCGATCATCGGCGCGACCGAATTCATCTGGGCCACCACCAGCGGTTCGGCGCCGGCCTGGTCGAAGCAGTCGTCGAGCAGCTTGCGCGTGAGGAACTGCGGCGTGAGCAGCACCATGCGCACGTCGTGCAGCTCCACCATGCGCACGCGCCGCCGCCGCGCGAGCGGATGGTGCACGCCGACCACCAGGCGCAGTTCCTCGTTGTAGAGCGGCTCGAACCAGAGGTCGCCGCCGTCCGACGGCGGATAGGACACCGCGATGTCCAGGTGCCCCGAACGCAGGCGCTTGAGGATCTGGCCGGCGGCGAGCTCCTCCACCGACACCGCGATGCCGGGATAGTGATTGAGCAGCGTCGCGACGCACTGCGGGACCATGCGCGTGTTGAAGCTCGGGGTGGTGCCCAGGCGGATGCTGCCCGTGATCGCCTCGCCGGGCTGGCGCAGCGCCTGCACGCCGAGGTCGATCTGCTCCAGGGCCGGCGTCATGTGGCTGCGCAGGATCTCGCCCGCTTCCGTCAGGCGCACCTGCTTGCCGCTGCGGTCGAAGAGCGGCGTGCCCAGCTCCTCCTCCAGCTGCCGGATCTGGTGCGACAGCGTCGACTGCGTCACGTGCAGCCGCTCCGCGGCGCGCGTGAAGTTGAGGGTTTCCGCGATCGCGTCGAAGTAGCGGAGGTGGCGGAGTTCCATCAGGGTTGGTCCCGATAGCGATCGATGGCATCGATCATAGCCGTTGAAAATCATCACTTTCCAGCCCCGCGGCCCGCTCCTAGACTGCGCCCGAAACCAAGGAGACAGGCCATGGCCCAACTCGAAGTGAGCGATTTCGCGCAGGCGGTGATCGACCGCATGGGCGAGTGCAAGGACGCGCGGTTCAAGCAGGTCATGACCTCGCTGGTGAAGCACGCGCATGCCTTCATGCGCGAGGTGGACCTCACGCCGGACGAGTGGATGGCCGGCATCCAGTTCCTCACCGAGACCGGCAAGAAGTGCGACGAGAAGCGGCAGGAGTTCATCCTGCTGTCGGACACGCTGGGGATCTCCATGCTGATCGTCGCGCTGGCGCAGGCGCGCGGCGCGAAGGCGCTGGCGGAGCAGCCGGGCGAGCGGCCGACGGAAGCCACCGTGCAAGGCCCGTTCTTCTGGCCCGGCGCGCCGCAGAAGGAACTCGGCGACGACATCGGCGCCGGCCTCGGCGAGCCCACGCTGTACCACGGGCGCGTGACGGATACCAGCGGCCGGCCGATCGCCGGCTGCGTGGTGGACGTCTGGTCCGGCGACGAAGGCGGCCTCTACGACATGCAGAAGGGCGACGAGATGAGCCTGCGCGCGCAGTTCCGCACCGACAAGGATGGCAACTACCGCTTCTGGTCCATCAAGCCGACCTACTACCCCGTGCCGGGCGACGGCCCCGTGGGCCGCATGCTGGACAAGATGGGCCGCCACCTCAATCGTCCGGGGCACATGCACATGATGCTGGACGCGCCCGGGCACGAGAAGCTGGTGACGCACATCTTCGTCAAGGACAGCCCCTACCTCGATTCGGACGCCGTCTTCGGCGTGCGCAACAGCCTGATCGTGGAGTTCCCGAAGCACGCGCCGGGCAAGGCGCCGGACGGGCGCAGCATGGACAAGCCGTTCTATACGGCGAAGTACGACTTCAGGCTGGTGCCGTCGATGCGGTGACGGTTCCGGCGGATAGCTGGGGTGCGCTTCGCGCAACCCAGCCTACGGAACGCCCCCAACGCGACCCTCTTCGTAGGCTGGGTTGACGCGAAGCGTCACCCCAGCCCGACCACACAACGGGAGACCCTCTTGAAAATCGGCAAGGCCACCGTGCCGCGCTCCGCCATCACCACGTCCAACGCGGACACCATCGTCGTGCGCGGGCAGGACCTGTCGCGCGACCTGATCGGGCAGGTGAACTTCGGCGACTACTTCCACTTCCTGCTCACCGGGCGCAAACCGGACGCGGCGAGCAGCGCGGTGCTGAACGCCACGCTGGTCGCGATCGCCGACCACGGCCTCGTGCCCAGCGTGCAGGCGGCGCGCATGACGTACGCCGCCGCACCGGAGGCGCTGCAAGGCGCCGTCGCGGCGGGCATCCTCGGCTGCGGCTCCGTGATCCTCGGCGCGTCGGAAACCGCCGGCCGCATGTTCGTCGAGATCGACGAAGAGGCGAAGAAGCGCGGCGGCGACCTGCGGGAGGCGGCGAAGGCCATCGTCTCCGGCCGCCGCGAGCGCAAGCAGGCGATCCCGGGCTACGGCCATCCCGAGCACAAGGAGCGCGACCGCCGCGTCGACGCCCTGTTCGAAGTCTCGCGCCAGGCCGGCGGCGGCCAGCACTTCGTGCAGATCGCGCAGGCGGTCGAAGACATCATTCCCGCGGTGGTCGGCAAGGACCTCAAGCTCAATGTCTCCGCCGCGATCCCCGCGGTGCTGCTCGGCGTGGGCTTCCCCGTCGGCGCGCTCAAGGGCGTGCCCATCCTCGCGCGCACGGCCAGCCTGATCGCCCACCTGAACGAGGAGATGAGCGACCCGATCGGCTTCGCCCTGTCGTACCAGGCGATGCGCGAGTTCGAATACACGGGCGCGATGCCCCAGGAGCGCAAGTGATCAAGGTCCTCGATGGCGTGCGCGTGCTGGAGCACGGCACCTTCATCACCGGTCCCGCGGCCTCCATGCTGCTGGCCGACCTCGGCGCCGACGTCGTGAAGGTGGAGCTGCCCGGCACGGGCGACCCCTTCCGCGCGTTCAAGGGCGGGCTCTACTCGCCCCACTACCAGACCGTCAACCGCAACAAGCGCAGCGTCACGCTCAACACGAAGCAGGCCGCCGACCTGGAGAAGTTCGACGCGCTCGTGAAGGACGCGGACGTCTACATCCAGAACTTCCGCCCCGGCTTCGCGGAGCAGATCGGCGCCGGCTTCGAACGCCTGCGCGGCATCAACGACCGCCTCATCTACTGCGCCATCAGCGGCTTCGGCTCCTCGGGTCCCGCGGCGCAGCGCCCCGCCTACGACAGCGTGGCGCAGGCCGCGAGCGGCTTCCTGCGCCTGCTGGTGAACCCGGGCAACCCGCGCGTCACCGGCCCGGCCATCGCCGACCTCGTCACCGGCTTCTACGCGGCCTACGGCATCCTCGGCGCGCTCTACGACCGCGAGAAGCACGGCACCGCGCGCAAGGTGGAGCTGTCGATGTTCGAGGCCATGACGCACTTCAACCTCGACGCCTTCCAGCACCTGTTCTCCGCCAACGAGGTGATGGGGCCGTTCAGCCGCCCGAGCGTGTCGCAGTCGTACGTGCTCGAATGCAAGGACGGCAAGTGGGTCGCCCTGCACATGTCTTCCCCCGAGAAGTTCTGGCAGGGGCTCGCCACCGCGATGGAGCAGCCGCGCTTCTTCGAGGACCCGCGCTTCGCCAGCCGGCAGGCACGCATCGAGAACCAGGAAGCGCTGATCGAGGTGCTGGGGCCCATCTTCCGCGGCCACGACCGCGCGGAATGGTGCCGGCGCCTGGAAGCCAACGACGTGCCGCATTCCCCCATGTACACGACGGCCGAAGTGCCCGAGGATGCGCAGGCGAAGCACCTGCAGCTGTTCGTGGAGACCGAGCACCCGGTGGTGGGCACCTTCCGCACCGTGCGCTCGCCCGTGTCCTTCGACGGCGAACGGCCGGTGGAGGTGAGCGCGCCGCCCGTGCTGGGCGAACACAACGAGGAACTCGCCCGCGGCTGGAAGCCGCGCGGCAACCCGCAGAAGGAGACCCGCAAGTGAGCCACCGCCGTCCCGTCGTCGCCGCGCTCGTCGCCCTCGCGCTCGGCCTGCCGTTCGCCGCGCAGGCGCAGCAGGACTACCCCGCGCGGCCCGTGCGCCTGGTGGTTCCCTTCGGGCCGGGCACCACCACGGACATCATCGCGCGCGTGTTCGCCGAAGCGATGGCCAAGCCGCTCGGGCAGGCGATCGTCGTCGAGAACCGCGCCGGGGCCGGCGGCAACATCGGCGCCGACCTCGTGGCGAAGTCGCCCGCCGACGGCTACACGATCGTGATGGGCACGGTGGGCACGCACGCGATCAACCCGGGCCTGTACCGCAAGATGCCCTACGACGCGCAGAAGGACTTCGCGCCCATCGGCTTCGCGGGCTACACGCCGACGCTGCTGGTGGTCGCCGCCAACTCGCCGGTGAAAAGCCTGAAGGACCTGCAGGCCGCGGCGCAGAAGCAGGGCGGCATCAGCTTCGCTTCGGCGGGCAACGGCACCTCGGGCCACCTCGCCGGCGAACTGCTCAAGGCGCGCCTTGGCGGCGAGATGGTGCACGTGCCGTACAAGGAAGGCGGCATGGCGCTCTCCGACGTGATGGCCGGCCAGGCGCAGTTCATGTTCTACCACCCGGCCGCCGTGCTGCCGCAGGTGAAGGCGGGCAAGCTGCGGGCGCTGGGCGTGTCGAGCGCGAAGCGCAGCGGCGCGACGCCGGACGTCCCCACGATCACCGAACAGGGCTACGGCGACTTCGACCTCGTCGCCTGGTTCATGCTCTACGCGCCCGCCGCCACGCCCGCGCCGGTGCTCGCGAAGCTGCGCGACGCGGTGGCGCAGGCCGTGACGAATCCCGAGACGAAGGCGAAGCTCGCCGCGCAGGGGCTGGAAGTGCCCTTGCTGAAGCCGGAGGAGCTCGCTGCCTTCGGCCGCACCGAACTGGCGAAATGGTCCGAGCTGGTGAAACGCTCGGGCGCGCAGGTGGATTGAGCCGGTAAACCCAGACCAAGACCAAGGAGACAAGCCATGAACCTCTCTCGCCGCAACCTCCTGGGCGCCGCCGGCGCCGCGCTGGCGCTGCCGGTGCTCGCGCAGCAGGGGCAGCCGATCCGCATCGGCAGCACCCTCGCGCTGACCGGGCCGCTCTCGGCCACCGCGCTCACCCACAAGCTCGTGGGCGAGATCTACGTCGAGCAGTTGAACAAGCGCGGCGGGCTCCTCGGCCGCCCCGTGCAGTGGATCGTGAAGGACGACCAGTCGAAGGCCGACCTCGCGCGTACCCTGTACGAGCAGCTCGTGACCAGCGACAAGGTCGACCTGCTGATGGGTCCGTACGCGACGGGTGCCATCCTCTCCGCGATGGGCGTGGCGCAGCGCTACAACAAGGTGCTGGTGCACCACACCTTCGGCATCCCCTCGCAGGCCAAGTACGACATGCAGTTCCCGGCGTGGTCGCTCGGGCCGGACCCGCAGAACACGGTGTCGAACTCGCTGTTCGACATGCTGGCGCAGTCCAGGAAGCCGCCGAAGACCATCGCCATCGTCACGAGCAAGTTCCCGTCCATCCACTTCATGTCGCTCGGCGGCCGCGAGGTGGCGAAGAAGCGCGGCCTGAAGGAGGTGCTGTTCCTCGAATGGGAATTCGGCAACCGCGACTTCGGCCCGATCGCCGCGCGCGTGAAGGACGCGAACCCCGACATGGTGTGGATCGGCGACATCGGCCTGGAAGGCAACATGCTGCTCGACGCGATGAAGAAGATCGACTACACGCCGCCGATCCACTTCCACATGTACCCGGCGCCCGGCCCGATGCTCAAGTCGCCGGAAGGGGACAAGGCGCTGTCGGTCACGATCTTCGAGGAGCACCCGCCCTTCACCAATTCCGGCACGGCCGCGGAATTCGTGAAGGTGTTCAACGAACGCGCGGCCGCGGCGGGGCTGCCGGACACGCACGTGGAAGTGCAGGCGGCCGCCTCGTACTCCGCCTGGCAGATCCTGGAAGCGGGCGTGCGCGGCGCCAACAGCCTGGACGACAAGAAGATCGCGGAGTTCCTGCGCAAGAACAAGATCGACACGATCCAGGGCCGACTGCGCTTCGATGGCCCCGGCAACTACGGCGACGACCTCATGAAGATCAAGCAGGTGCAGGGCGGCGCCTGGAAGGTGGTGTGGCCCACGTCGTTCGCGGCACCGGGCGCTTCGCTGCAGATGCGCTGACGGCGGCATGACGCTGCCCAGCCTGAACCTGCTGCTGCAGGCCATCCTCTCCGGCATCTTCATCGGCGGGCTCTACGGCCTGATCGGTCTGGGGCTGGGGCTCACCTGGGGCCTGCTGCGGCAGATCAACCTGTCGCACTTCGGCCTGGTCTTCCTCGGTGGCTACCTCAGCTACCAGATGGCCGCCTCGTGGCAGCTCGACCCGCTGCTGGCCCTGCTCGTCGTGCCGCCGGCGTTCTTCGCGGTCGGCGTCGCGATGCAATGGGTGCTCTCGCGCTTCGCGATCACGCCCTTCAACTCGCTGCTGGTCACCTTCGGCATCACGGTGGTGATCGAGAGCGCGATCCAGGCCATCTGGACGGCGGACTACCGCCGGCTGGAATCGCACTACAACGCGATGAAGTTCACCATCGGCAAGCTGTACGTGCCGATCCCGGAGCTCGTCACCTTCCTGCTGGCGCTGGGCATCTCGCTCGCGATCTGGGCGGGCATGCGCTACACCGACCTGGGCAAGGCCTTGCGCGCGATGGCGGTGGACGGGCCGATCGCCTCGGCCTTCGGCATCGACGCCAAGAAGCTCGAGCTCGTGCTCGCGGGTTGCTGCGCGGCGCTGGCCGGCGTGGCGGGCGTGTGCCTCGCGCTCACGTTCACGCTGACGCCGTCGCAGATCTTCGCGTGGGTGGGCGTGGTGTTCGCGGCCGTCATGCTGGGCGGCCTGGGCAGCGCGCTGGGCCCGCTGGTGGCGGGCATCGTCATCGGCGTGAGCGAGGCGGTGACCATGGCCGTGGCCTCGCCGTCGTGGGCGCCGATCGTTTCCTTCTCCTTGCTGATCCTCATGCTGCTGTTCCGACCCGGGAGGGCGTGGCGATGAACAAGGGCATCGCCGCCATCGTCGCCGCCGGCGCCGCGCTGGCCACCTTGCCGTGGCTGGGGCTGCCGCCGTTCTACGAGTCCATCCTCTACCTCGTGTGCCACTGGATCGTGCTGGCGGTCTCGTGGAACATCCTCTCCGGCTATTCCGGCTACTTCTCGTTCGGCCACGGCGCGTTCTTCGGCATCGGCATGTACGCCAGCGCGGTGTTCGCGGGCAAGCTGGGGTGGCCCTTCCTCGCGACGCTGCCGATGGCGGCGCTGCTGCCGGCGCTGCTGGGGCTGTTCATCGGCTTCGTGGTGTTCCGGGTCAAGGCGGTACGCGGGGAGTTGTTCGCGCTGCTCACGCTGGCCGTAACCTTCGTGGTCGCCACGATCATCATCAACACGCCGATCGACGGCGGCCCCGGCATCTACCTGAACGCCGTGGAGGTACCGCATGTCGGGCCGTCGCCGGCTTCGTCGCTGTACCTGATGATCCTGCTCGCCGCGGTGCTCACGCTCGTGGCCGCGTGCAAGGTGCAGGGCTCGAAGCTGGGCATCGGGCTGTTCGCGATCCACGACGACGAGGACGTCGCCGAGGTGATGGGCGTGCCCACCTTCCGCTACAAGCTGCTGGCGTTCGCGCTCTCCTGCGCCTTGGCCGGGCTCGCGGGCGGCATCCACGCGCTGTTCGTGTCGTACGTGACGGTCGGGGAGACCTTCAACATCACGGTGCCGCTGACCGTGGTGCTCATGAGCGTGCTGGGCGGCACGCGGCACTGGGCGGGTCCTGCCGTGGGCGCCGCCGCGATCACCGCGCTGCAGTATTTCTTCACCGCGGGCGACCATGCCGTCGCGGGACGCGCCGCCGTGGGCGCCATCCTGGTGGTGGTGATCCTCTTCCTGCCCGAAGGCATCCTGGGGCAGGTGCTGAAGCGGCGCGCGGCGAAGCGCAAGGACGCACCCGCGCCCGCGCCGGTCGCCGTGCCGCAGGCGGTGGTGCCGACCGCGAGCGTGCGCCCGCACCCCACGGCGGCACCGCTGCTGGAAGTGCGCGGGCTGTCGAAGGCGTTCAAGGGCGTGCAGGCGCTGGACGGCGTGGACCTGCAGGTGCGCCAGGGGGAGATCCTCGGCCTGCTGGGGCCGAACGGATCGGGCAAGTCGACCTTCATCAACGTGGTGAGCGGCCATTACCCGCTCTCGGCCGGGCGCATCGTGTTCGACGGGCAGGACCTGACGGGCGTGCCGGCGCACCGCATGGCGCACGCGGGCATCGCGCGCACCTACCAGATCCCCCGGCCCTTCGCGCACATGACGGTGCTGCAGAACGTCGCGATGGTGGCGATGTTCGGCTGTGCCTCGCTCGACGAGAAGTCGGCGGAACGCGAAGCGTGGAAGTGGCTCGAGTTCACCGGGCTGCAGGGCAGGGCGCAGGCGCTGCCCGACGACCTCAACCTGCACCAGCGCAAGTTCCTGGAGCTCGCGCGGGCGCTCGCGGCGCGTCCGCGGCTCGTGCTGCTCGACGAGGTGCTGTCCGGGCTGACGCCCGGCGAGATCAACGAAGCCATCGAGCTGATCCGCCGCATCCGCGACCAGGGTGCCACCATCGTGTTCGTGGAGCACGTGATGCGTGCGGTGATGGCGCTGACCGACCGCATCGTCGTCCTGAACCACGGCAAGCTGATCGCGCAAGGCCACGCGAACGAGGTGATGCGCGATGCGCAGGTGGTCAGCGCCTACCTGGGGAAGGCCGCGCATGCTTGAAGTCGAACGCATCCAGGCTTCGTACGGCGCCGCGCCGGCCTTGTGGGACGTGTCGCTGCGCGTGGCGCGCGGCGAGCTCGTGTGCGTGGTGGGGCCCAACGGCGCCGGCAAGAGCACGCTGATCAACGTCATCGCCGGCCTGCACCGGGCACGCGGCGGCCGCCTTGCCTTCGAGGGACAGGACATCACGCAGCTTCCCAGCCACCGGTTCTGTTCGACGGGGATCGCGATCGTGCCGGAAGGGCGGCGTCTGTTCACGACGATGAGCGTGCAGGACAACCTGGAGCTCGGGAGTTACCTGCCGCAGGCGCGCTCGCAGCGCGCCGCGTCCCTGGAGCGCGTGCTCGCCCTGTTCCCGGCGCTGGAGCAGAAGCTGCAGCAGCCGGCCGGCGCCTTGTCCGGCGGGCAGCAGCAGATGGTCGCGATCGGGCGGGCGCTCATGAGCCGGCCGCAGCTGCTGTTGCTGGACGAACCGTCGCTGGGGCTGGCGCCGGCGGTGGTGCTGGACATGTTCCAGGCGATCCGCGAGATCAACGCGGGCGGCACCTCGGTGCTGCTCGTGGAGCAGAACGTCGCGATGGCGATGGAACTGGCGCGGCGGGCGTACGTGGTGGAGGAGGGCCGCATCGTGGCGGAGGGGCTGGCGAAGGAATTGATGGACCGGCCGGAGATCCGCCGGGCGTATCTCGGGGTGGAGACGCACTAGCCGCTGCGCGGTCGGTGGGGTTCGCTGCTGCTCACCGTCCGCGGCTTCGCCGCGCCACCCTACAGGAGAGCGCGAAATTGCGTGCATGTGGCGCCATGTAGGGTGGCGGCGCGCCAGCGCCGGCAGGTGAGCGCGAGCGAACCCCACCGATCGGCCTTCACTCTTTCACGCGGCGAAAAACTCATTTCCTTCCCACCCGCTCCCCCGCTCGCTAGAGTTCCGCGATCCAAGGAGACAGGCATGAACCAGGACCTGGAGGACAAGCTCCTCATCCGCGAACTCGTCGAGCGATGGGCCGTCTGGCGCGATGCCGGCGACTGGGAGCGGTTCGCCACCGTGTGGCATCCCGAGGGCGTGATGATGGCCACGTGGTTCCAGGGACCGTGGCGCGACTTCATCCGCGTCACGCAGGAGGGCTGGGACAGGGGCGTGAGCATCCTGCACTTCCTGGGCGGCTCCGCGATCGAGGTGGCGGGCGACCGCGCGATCGCGCAGACGAAGATGACCATCTCGCAGCGCGGCATGGTCGAAGGCGTCGACGGCCCGGTGCTCTGCGACGTGGTCTGCACCGGCCGCTTCCACGACTTCATCACGAAGTACCAGGGCGAATGGAAGGTGCTGCACCGCCAGCCGATCTACGAGAAGGACCGCATCGACCCGGTCGACCCCACCGCGCAGCTGAAGCTCGATCCCTCCCTGCTCGCCGGCATGCCAGAAGGCTACCGGCACCTCGCGTACATCCAGACGCGCATCGGCTACCGGGTGAAGATGGACATGCCCATGCTGAAGGGCCCCGTGGTGCACGAGCTGTACAAGCGCGGCGCGCGCTGGCTGGCGGGCGGTCCCCTGGAGCGTTGAGATGCAGCGCCGCGCCCTCCTCGCAGCGGCCGCACTGGCCTGTGCGGCGCCCCTCGTGCATGCGCAGGGCTACCCTTCCAGGGCCGTGCGCATCATCGTCCCGCAGCCGCCCGGCGGCGGCTTCGACACCGTGGGCCGGCTGCTCGCCGATCGCTACGGCAAGCTCACGGGCCAGAGCTTCGTCGTGGAGAACCGCACGGGCTCCGGCACCCTGGTCGGTACCGACTACGCTGCGAAGGCAGCCCCTGACGGCTACACGCTGCTGGTGGGCTCGGTCTCCAACCTCGCGCTCAATCCCGGCCTGTACGCCAACCTGCCGTACGACAGCCTGAAGGACTTCGAACCGATCGGTCTCCTCGTGAGCTACAGCTACACGCTGGTCGGCCGCAAGGACCTGCCGTTGCGGTCGCGGCCCGAGGTGCTCGCGTACGCGAAGGCCAACCCGGGCAAGCTGAATTACGCGTCGGCCGGCAATGGCTCCGGCCAGCACGTCCTCGCGGCGGCGCTGTGGCACCTGGCGAAGGTGGACGTGGCGCACGTGCCGTACCGCGGCGCGCAACCCGCCTACCAGGACCTGCTCGGTGGCCGCGTCGACCTGTTCTTCGACCTCTCGCCGACCGCGCGCGTGCAGGTCGACGCCGGCAACGCGAAGGCGCTCGCCGTCTCCGGCGCCGCCCGCAATGCCATGCACCCGCAGGTTCCGACAGTGCAGGAGACGGGCGCGGCGCCGCTGGAGCTGGAGTCCTGGTTCGGCCTGTTCGCGCCGGCGAAGACGCCGCCCGAGGTGCTGCAGAAGCTGCGCGCGGACTTTGCGAAGCTCGCGGCCCTGCCCGACGTGCGGGAGACGCTCGCGAAGACGGGCGGCAAGCCCCTCGCGCTGATCGGCGATGATGCGCGTGCGCTGGTGAAGCGGGACGTGGACCACTGGTCGAAGCTGGTGAGGACGCTCGCCATCCGCGCGGAATGAAACCTGGATTCCCGCGTTCGCGGGAATGACGACCTCTCACGGGACGACATGAAAGTACTCGGAATCTGCGGCAGCCTGCGCAAGGCTTCCTTCAACGCCATGGCCCTGCGCGCCGCGCAGAAGCTCGCACCCGCGGGCATGGAGGTGGAGATCGCGGACATCGCCGCCATCCCCCTCTACAACGACGACGTGCGCGCCGCCGGCGAGCCGGCCGAAGTCGCAGCGCTCAAGGCGAAGGTGCGTGCCGCCGACGCGGTGCTGATCGTGATGCCCGAGTACAACTTCTCGGTGCCCGGCGTGCTGAAGAACATGCTGGACTGGATGTCGCGCCCGCCCGAGCCGCCCTTCGAGGGCAAGGTGGTCGCCATCATGGGCGCGAGCCAGGGGCCGGTGGGAACGGCGCGCGGCCAGTACGACCTGCGCAAGATCCTCGTCTACATGAACACCTTCACGGTCAACAAGCCGGAGGTGTTCATCAGCAGTGCGCAGACCAAGTTCAACGCGCAGGGCGAGCTCACCGACGAGCCGACGGCGAAGTTCATCACCGACCTGCTGGTGGCGACGCAGAACCTGAAGAAGCGGGTCGGGTGAGGGGGCAGGGGTTAGGGGCTAGGGGCTAGGGGCTAGGGGCTAGGGGCTAGGAGGGGCTGTTACGCTCATCCCTAGTCCCTAATCCCTAGTCCCTAGTCCCTAGTCCCTAGTCCCTAGTCCCTAGTCCCTAGTCCCTAGCCCCTCATCCCTTGTCTCTTCCCCTTATCACCGACTGGCACTTCTACGCCGCCGCGATCCCCGCCGTCCTGCTCCTGGGCATCAGCAAGAGCGGCTTCGGCGCCGGCTTCGGTTCGCTGGCGGTCCCGCTGATGGCGCTGGCGGTGACGGTGCCGCAGGCCGCGGCGATCCTCATGCCCATCCTGTTCGTGATGGACGTGATGGGCCTGGCGGCCTACCGCGGGAAGTGGGACGCGAAGCTGCTGCGGTTCCTGGTGCCCGCGGGGCTCGTGGGAACGGTCATCGGCACGGTGTCGTTCCGCCTGCTGGATGCCACGCTGGTCGCCGGCATCGTCGGCGTGTTCACGCTGCTGTTCCTGGCGCAGCGGCTCGCCTTTCCGCCGCGGGCGGACAGCAAGCCGCCCCCGCGCTGGCTGGGCGCCGTGCTCACGGCAACCTCGGGCTTCACGAGCTTCGTCGCGCATGCGGGCGGGCCGCCGGTGAACGCCTACGTGCTGCCGCTGCGCCTCGCGCCCGTCACCTTCGCGGCGACGATGAGCGTGTTCTTCTTCGTCATCAACCTGAGCAAGTGGATCCCTTACGGCTGGCTCGGGCTGCTGGACCTGCGCAACATGAGCACCTCGCTGGCGCTGATGCCGTTCGCCCCGGTGGGGGTGCTCGTGGGCGTGCGGCTGGCGCACCGCATCCAGCCGAAGCGCTTCTACCAGCTGATCTACCTGGGCATGCTGCTCACCGGGCTGAAGCTGGTCTGGGACGCGTTCGGGCCGGCGTGATGGTGCGCCGGCGTTGCGCCGGCATCGAAAAATGCCGCCCTGCGCCCTGCCGCCTGCGGGCGGAAATGGACGCAGGGCAGGGCGGCTGGCATCCTCGGCAGTGACGGAAGCGCCGCTGGAGGAGTGCCTTGCTGAACCGACTGAGACTGCCGCAGAAACTGGCCCTGCTCGTGGGCCTGATGCTCGCCGCCCTCGTGGCCACCGCCGCCCGTGGCCTCTACCTGCTGCAGCAGGCGCAGGCGCCGGCCGAAGTCGTGCGTGGCGGCATGGTCGCGGCCGCCGTGCTGGTCGTGGCCATGGCGCTGCTCGGGGTGGTGCTCTCGCGGTCCATCCAGCTGCACGTGCTGCTGCCGGTGCGCAGCGCCGCGACCTCGCTGCGCCGCATCGCCGACGGCGACCTGGGCACCGAGGTGGAGATCATCGGCCGGGGCGAGATCTCGAAGATGATGCGCGCGCTGCAGGACATGGTCACGCACCTGCGCGCGCTCGTGGGGGAGGTGGCGGGCTCGGCGCGCACGGTGGCGGAGACCAGCGCGCAGATCGCCCAGGGCAACCTCGACCTGTCGCAGCGCACCGAGGAGCAGGCCACCACGCTGGAGGAGACCTCCAGCTCCCTGGAGGAGCTCACGGCGACCGTGGCCCGGAACGCCGACAACGCCCGCCAGGCGGCGCAGCTGGCGGCGGGTGCCTCGGACGTGGCGCGCCGCGGCGGTCAGGTGGTGGGCGACGTGGTGACCACGATGACCGACATCGCGGACGCCTCGCGCCGCATCGAGGACATCATCGGCGTGATCGACGGCATCGCCTTCCAGACGAACATCCTCGCGCTGAACGCCGCGGTGGAAGCGGCGCGGGCCGGGGAACAGGGCCGCGGCTTCGCCGTGGTCGCGGCCGAAGTGCGCAACCTGGCGCAGCGCAGCGCCGTCGCCTCGCGCGAGATCAAGGCGCTGATCACCGACTCCGCCGGCAAGGTGGACGCGGGCTCGCGGCTGGTGGATGCCGCCGGCCGCACGATGCAGGAAATGGTGCAGGCGGTGGAACAGGTCACCGGGCTCGTCACCGAGATCGCCGCCGCCAGCCAGCAGCAGAGCGCCGGCATCGCGCAGGTGCACGACGCGATGACGCAGATGGAACGCGTGGTGCAGCAGAACGCTTCGCTGGTCGAGGAGGCTTCGGCCGCGACGGAATCCATGAAGGACCGCGCGCAGGTGCTCCTGCGCCTCGTGGCCCGCTTCCGCCTGGGCGACGCGCCCCAGGTGCAAGGCCCCAAGGCGCCCGCCGCGCCGGCCTGGACCGCCACGTCGCCCCTGCCCTTGCTGCCAGCGGCCCCGGCGGGCCGGTGGCGGGAGTTCTGAGCGGCGGGTTCCCTAACTCAGCCGTGGGCGGTAACATCCCCTGGTCGGCAGGCTGCCGCAAAGCACAGGAGGAACGGCTATGCCGGTCGTCGTGGTTGCGAATCCGAAGGGCGGCGTGGGAAAGACCACGGTCGCCACCAACATCGCCGGCTACTACGCCGGCCAGGGCCGGCAGGTCATGCTGGGCGATGCGGACCGCCAGCAGTCCTCCCGGCTGTGGCTGCGCCTGCGGCCCGCGGAGGCCCGGCCGATCGCCAGCTGGGAAGTGGGCGAGGGCCAGATCGCCAAGCCGCCGAAGGGCACGACGCACGTCGTGCTCGACACGCCGGCCGGCATGCACGGCAAGTGGATGGAAGACACCTTGCGCTCCGCCGACAAGGTCCTCGTGCCGCTGTCGCCCAGCATCTTCGACATGTACGCGACCCGCGCCTTCCTGGACGAGCTTGCGCACCATCGCAAGGCCGGCCGCATGCAGGTGGGCATCGTCGGCACGCGCGTGGACCAGCGCACGATCGCGGCGGACAAGCTGCAGGAGTTCGTGGATGCGCTCGGCCTGCCGGTACTGGGCTTCCTGCGGCCGACGCAGAACTACGTGCACCTCGCCGCGCGCGGGCTGACCCTCTTCGACCTCGCGCCGGCGAAGGTCGAGCGCGATCTCGAGCAGTGGAAAGGGATCGCGCGCTGGCTCGACGCCTGAGCGACCCTGCAGCGCACCTCCGCGCGCTACATTGCGGAGGATGAGAACCTTCCAGAAGCTCTCCGAGCTCGCCGCCCTCGTCGGCGAGGAAGTCGCCACCAGCGACTGGATCACCGTGACCCAGCAGCAGGTGGACCAGTTCGCCGAGGCCACCGGCGACCACCAGTGGATCCACGTCGACGTCGAACGGGCGAAGCAAGGGCCCTTCGGCGCACCCATCGCGCACGGCTTCCTCACCTTGTCGCTGCTGCCCCGCTTCTTCGAATCGTCGCTCGAAGTGCTGGACACGCGCATGGGCGTGAACTACGGGCTCAACCGCGTGCGCTTCACCGCCCCGGTGCCCGTGGGCAGCCGCCTGCGCGCGCGCATCAAGCTCCTGGCCTGCGACCCCGTGCCGGAGAGCGGCTGGCAGATGACCTGGAACGTCACCGTGGAACGCGAGGGCAGCGAGAAGCCGGTGTGCGTGGCCGAGTCGCTGACGCGCCGCTACGCCTGAGGCATGTGTATCGCGTTACACGCGTCGGCGGGCAAAAAAAGGCCCGCGCGAAGCGGGCCGTGAAGAAAGGAGTCTGGGTTGCCTGGCCTGCCCTGATCGGGCCGGTTAGAAGTGAGATGCGGGACAGTGCGAAAGAGTTCAAACTGAGCGGAGTGCAACGGAGTATTGCTTGTGTCGCGCAGTGCGCACCCAGGCTCAGCCGGCCCCGCCGAAGCCCTGCTGTCGCCAGGCTTCGAACACCGTCACGGCCACCGCGTTCGAGAGGTTGAGGCTGCGCTGGCCCGCGCGCATCGGCAGGCGCAGGCGCTGCGGCGGCGCGAAACTTTCCAGCAGCGGCGCGGGCAAGCCCGCCGTCTCCGAGCCGAACACGAGCCAGTCACCCGGAGTGAACGCCACGTCGTGCACGCGCCGCGTGGCACGCGTGGTGAGCGCGAACATGTGGCGTGCGTCGGGGGCCTCGTCGCGCAGGAAGGCGTCCCAGTCCGCGTGCCGCTTCACTTCCGCGTACTCGTGGTAGTCCAGCCCGGCGCGGCGCATGTGCTTGTCGTCCATCGAGAAGCCCAGGGGCTCGATCAGGTGCAGCGCGCAGCCCGTGTTGGCGGCGAGCCGGATCACGTTGCCGGTGTTGGGCGGGATCTCGGGCGTGACGAGGACGATGCGGAACATGGGGCGGGATTGTCAGTCCTCCGCGGTGCGCGCAAGCACGACCGCAGCCACGCGCGCCGCTCCCGCCTGCCGCAGCGCGGCCGCCGCGGCATGCAGCGAGGCCCCGCTGGTCATCACGTCGTCGACCAGCACGAGCGCCCGGCCCTTCACCTCCGCGGCGCGCAGCGGCTCCACGCCGAACGCGTCGCGCACGTTCGCGCTGCGCGCCTTGCGATCGAGCGCGGCCTGCGAGCCGGTCTCGCGCAGGCGCAGGAGCAGTTGCGACTCGGTCTTGTCCCGCGCGAGTGCACGGGCCAGCAGCAGGGCCTGGTTGAAGCCGCGTTCCGCAAGCCGGCGCGGCGCGAGCGGGACGGGCAGGACCAGGTCGGCACGCGCCAGTTCCTCGCGCACGCCCGGCACGGCGGCCATGCGCTCGGCGAGCGCCGCGGCCCAGCCCGGCTCGCCGCCGAACTTGAAGCGCGCTACCAGCCCCGACCAGGGATACGCATAGGCCACCGCCGCGTAGCAGGCGTCCAGCGGCGGCGGCTCGCGCAGGCAGGCACCGCAGGTCGCCACGCCCTCCGGCAAGGGCAGCGCGCAGGTGCCGCAACGGTGCCGGGGCGCCGCGAAGCCGGCGACGCAGGCGTCGCACAAGGCGCGCGCCGGCCAGGCGCCGCACACGGCGCAGCGGCTCGGCAGGTCTTTCGTCCAGCGCTGCAGCCAGGCGTTGCGCATCGCCTCAATATACTTGCCAGCCCCGTCCATGCCATCCGAGCGTCCCCCCACCATCGACCCCACCGCCGCCGCGCGCTGGGAGCACGCCGCGCCCGCGGCCAGTCCCTGGCTGCACGAGGAAGTGGGCCGGCGCATGGAAGAACGCCTGGAATGGATCAAGCGCGCGCCCGGCGCCTGGGCCGACTGGGAGCCCGTCCGCGGCGGCCTGCAGGCGCACCAGCGCGTCGTGCAGCGCTACCCGCAGGCGCGCGTGCACGTGGTGGAGCCGCAGCCGGCGCGCGCGGCGGTCGCCCGCGAGAAGCTGGCCGGCGCCTGGTGGAAGCGCCTTGCCGGCGCGGGCAAGGTCGACTTCGGCCCCGTGGCGCCCGGCAGCATGCAGATGGTGTGGTCCAACATGCAACTGCACACCAGCGCGGACCCGCAGGCGGTGATGAAGCAGTGGCACGAGGCCCTGGCCGTGGACGGCTTCCTGATGTTCTCCTGCCTCGGCCCGGACACCTTGCGCGAGCTGCGGGCCCTCTATGCCGACCTCGGCTGGCCGCCGCCCGGGCACGAGTTCACCGACATGCACGACTGGGGCGACATGCTCGTGCACGGCGGCTTCGCCGAGCCGGTCATGGACATGGAGCGCATCCAGCTCGCCTTCGCCACGCCCGAGCGGCTGCTCGCGGAGCTGCGCGAACTCGGCGCCAACCTGCACCCGGGGCGCTTCCCGGCCCTGCGCGGGCGCGGGTGGCACGCGCGGCTGCTGCAGGAGATGGACCGCCGCCTGCGCGGGCCGGACGGGCAGATCACGCTCACGTTCGAGGTCGTCTACGGCCACGCGCTCAAGCCCGCGCCCCGCGCGAAGGTCGGCGAGCGTACTTCCGTGTCGGTCGACGACATGCGTTCCATGCTGCGCGGCGGCCGCACCTAGCGGGGCGCTCCTCGCTTGCGCGGGGTCAATCCGCAACACCGCGTCGCTTGCGCGGCATCAAGCCCGGCCGCCCCGGAAAGTGGCAGGTTGCACGCGGCTACAATGCGCGGTTGATTTACGTGTGTAGGCCGTGTCGTACCCTGCCTTCCGCTTCGCCACCGTCCGGGGCCAGGCCATCCACTGGTTCCTGGGGCGCAACTGCTCGGTGAAGCCCGCCCAGCTGGGCTGGCTGTACCTCTCGCTGTGCCTGGTGACGCTCGGGATCGGAACCTTCCTGTGGTTCCAGGGCGCGGTGCTGGTCCTCCCCTTCGCGTGGCTCGAGCTCGCGGCGGTGGGCGTGGCCTTCCTGGCCTATGCGCGGCATGCGGCCGACCGGGAGCACATCTCGCTTTCCGGGCGGCGGCTGGTGGTGGAGACGGAGAACGCCGGGCGCGTGGAGCGGGCGGAATTCAACCGTGACTGGGTCCGCGTGGAGCCGGCGGTGGACGACCGATCGCTGATCGAGGTGTCCGGGCAGGGACGGCGCGTGAGCGTCGGACGGCATCTCCGGCCGGAGTTGCGGCCGGTGCTGGCGCGGGAGATCCGCAGGGCCCTGCGCGAGGCTTGAGCGCACCGGAGGCTGCGGGGGACGGTTTTTTGAAGGCTTGAGGCTGAAAACGATATGAAGAGTATTTCGAAGATCGCGGCGCTGCTTTCGCTGGCGGGTGCCCTGGCCGGCACGGCCCATGCCGTGGAGGACCTGCCGGGCGGCCCGGCGGTTCGCCAGCTCAACCTGCACGCCGCGGCCACGCGCATCGCCGTGGAACAGTCCTGGCTGCACTGGTTCATGCTGATCACCTGCATCGTGATCTTCATCGCCGTGTTCGCGGTGATGTTCTATTCCATCTGGAAGCACCGCAAGTCCGTCGGCCACAAGCCCGCGAACTTCCACGAGTCGGTGACGGTGGAAGTGATCTGGACGATCATCCCCTTCATCATCGTGATCCTGATGGCGCTGCCGGCCACCAAGGTGCTGGTCGCCTCCAAGGACACCTCCAACGCCGACGTGACCATCAAGGCCACCGGCTACCAGTGGAAGTGGGGCTACGACTACCTGAGCGGCGACGCGCAGGGCGTGAGCTTCCTGTCCACGCTGCTGCCTTCGCACCGCGAGATGTCCAACGACGGCGCCAAGGCCGCGGACATCCCCAGCAACTACCTGCTGGCCGTGGACAACCCGCTGGTGGTGCCGGTCAACAAGAAGGTGCGCATCATCACGACGGCCAACGACGTGATCCACGCCTGGGGCGTGCCCGCCTTCGGCGTGAAGCAGGACGCCATCCCCGGCTTCGTGCGCGACACCTGGTTCCGCAGCGAGAAGGTCGGCGACTTCTACGGCCAGTGCTACGAGCTGTGCGGCAAGGAGCACGCGTACATGCCGATCCACGTGAAGGTGGTGTCGCAGGAACAGTTCGCCGCCTGGGCGACCGAGCAGAAGAAGATCATGGCCGCCAAGGCCGACGATCCGGCCAAGGTCTGGACGATGACCGACATCGTCGCCCGCGGCGAGAAGGTCTACGCCGCCAACTGCGCCGCCTGCCACCAGGCCAACGGCAAGGGCGCCGGCCCCATCCTCCCGCTCGACGGCTCGCCCGTGGTGCTGGACGCCGACAAGACCAAGCAGATCCACATCGTGCTGAACGGCCGTGCCGCCATGCCGCCGTGGAAGCAGCTGAGCGACACCGACCTCGCGGCGGTCATCAGCTACACCAAGAACGCCTGGGGCAACAAGACCGGCCAGATCGTGCAGCCCGCCGAAGTGCTGGCGCAGCGCGGCAAGTGATCATCGGGCAGAGGAATAGAGGAAACCATCCATGAGCGCAGTTCTGGACCCCCACGGCCACGTCCACGGCCACGATGACCACCACGACCACGCCCCGACCGGCTGGCGCCGCTGGGTCTACGCGACCAACCACAAGGACATCGGGACGCTGTACCTGCTGTTCTCCTTCTTCATGCTGATGTTCGGCGGCCTGCTGGCCCTGGGCATCCGCGCGGAGCTGTTCCAGCCCGGCCTGCAGCTGGTGAACCCCGAGCTGTTCAACCAGTTCACCACCATGCACGGCCTGATCATGGTGTTCGGCGCGATCATGCCGGCGTTCGTGGGCTTCGCGAACTGGATGATCCCGCTGCAGATCGGCGCGCCCGACATGGCGTTCGCCCGCATGAACAACTTCAGCTTCTGGCTGATGGTGCCCGCGGGCATCATGCTGGTGGGCTCGTTCTTCATGCCCGGCGGCGCGCCCGCCGCCGGCTGGACGCTGTACGCGCCGCTGACGCTGCAGATGGGCCCCTCGATGGACGCCGGCATCTTCGCGATGCACATCCTGGGCGCCTCGTCGATCATGGGCTCGATCAACATCATCGTGACCATCCTCAACATGCGCGCCCCCGGCATGACGCTGATGAAGATGCCGATGTTCGCCTGGACCTGGCTGATCACGGCCTACCTGCTGATCGCCGTGATGCCCGTGCTGGCCGGCGCGATCACCATGACGCTGACCGACCGCCACTTCGGCACGACGTTCTTCAACCCCGCCGGCGGCGGCGACCCGGTGATGTACCAGCACATCTTCTGGTTCTTCGGCCACCCCGAGGTCTACATCATGATCCTGCCGGCCTTCGGCATCATCAGCCAGGTCGTGCCCGCGTTCGCCCGCAAGCGCCTGTTCGGCTACGCCTCCATGGTGTACGCGACGAGCTCCATCGCCATCCTGTCGTTCATCGTGTGGGCGCACCACATGTTCACGACCGGCATGCCGGTGACCGGCCAGCTGTTCTTCATGTACGCGACGATGCTGATCGCGGTGCCGACGGCCGTGAAGATCTTCAACTGGATCGCGACCATGTGGCAGGGCTCGATGACCTTCGAGACGCCCATGCTGTTCGCCTGCGGCTTCATCTTCGTGTTCACCATCGGCGGCTTCACCGGCCTGATCCTGGCCATGGCGCCGATCGACCTGCTGCTGCAGGACACCTACTATGTCGTGGCGCACTTCCACTACGTGCTGGTGGCCGGCTCGCTGTTCGCGCTGTTCTCCGGCGTGTACTACTGGATCCCGAAGTGGACCGGCGTGATGTACAACGAGTCGCGCGGCAAGATCCACTTCTGGTGGTCGCTGATCTCGTTCAACGTCACCTTCTTCCCGATGCACTTCCTGGGCCTGGCCGGCATGCCCCGCCGCTATGCCGACTACCCGATGCAGTTCGCCGACTTCAACGCCGTGGCGTCGATCGGTGCCTTCTTCTTCGGCTTCGCCCAGGTGTACTTCTTCTTCTTCGTCGTGCTGCCCTGCATGCGCGGCCAGGGTGCGGCTGCCCCGCAGCGTCCCTGGAACGACCCGGACGGCAAGGGCGCCGAAGGCCTGGAGTGGGAAGTGCCGTCGCCGGCGCCCTTCCACACGTTCGAAGTGCCCCCGAAGCTGGACCCGACGGCCACCCGCGTCCTGGACGCGCGCGTGCAGCCCGAGAACGCGGCCGGCGCCCATTGAAGACCGCCGCCATGGCCGACGAAGAACAGCGGAAGAAGAACCTGCGGCTCGCGCTGATCCTGGCGTCGATCGCGCTGGTCTTCTTCCTCGGCTTCGTCGGCAAGATGTTCCTGCTGGGGAGATAGCAACGTGGCGCGCGGCGCGGAAAACCGGAAGATGCTGGGCAAGCTGGCCGTCGTGGCGGCCGGCATGTTCACCTTCGGCTATGCGCTGATCCCGATCTACAAGCACATCTGCGAGCTCACCGGCATCAACATCCTGGCGCTGGGCGAGAAGCAGGTGCCGGGCGGCTCCACGGCGACGGGCAACAGCCAGGTCGATACGAGCCGCACGGTCACGGTGGAGTTCGACGCCAATGCCCGCGGGCCGTGGCGCTTCCATCCCGAGAAGGCTTCGCTGCAGGTGCACCCGGGCCAGCTCGCGACGGTGATGTACGAGTTCGAGAACGTGCAGGACCGCACGATGGCGGCGCAGGCGATCCCGAGCTACGCGCCGCGCCAGGCCGGTCCGCACTTCAACAAGCTCGAGTGCTTCTGCTTCAACCAGTACACCCTCGCGCCGGGCGAGAAGAAGCAGTGGCCGGTCGCCTTCGTGATCGACCCGAAGCTGCCGAAGGACGTGACGACGATCACGCTGTCGTACACCTTCTTCGAGGTGGGCAGCAAGACGCCGCCGGCGCCCACGGCCAAGGCCCCTTCGCAGGAGGTGGGCGGTTGAGGCTGCTGCACACGTTCAAGGCGGTCTTGTGGGCCTTCTTCGGCGTCCGCAAGCGCAGTGGATATGAAGAGGACCTGGGCAAGCTCAGCCCCTTCGCCATCATCGGGGTGGCGCTGGTGCTGGTGCTGCTGTTCATCGGCGGGCTGATCGCCCTGGTGAACTGGGTCGTCTGAACAGGATTGAAAAAGAGAGACTGAGGATTCAGGAGTCAAGATGAGCACCAGCGCACCGGGGACCACGCCCCACTACTTCGTGCCGCAGCCCTCGCGCCACCCGGCGTTCGCGGCCTTCGGCCTGTTCTTCGTGATCTTCGGCGCGGCCAACTGGATCAACGGCGCGGACTGGGGCAAGTACTCCGTCCTGTTCGGCCTGCTGTGGCTGTTCTGGGTGCTGTTCCAGTGGTTCCGCGACGCGGCGCACGAGAGCGAAGGCGGCCAGTACGGCCGCAAGATCGACCTCTCCTTCCGCTGGAGCATGAGCTGGTTCATCTTCTCGGAAGTGATGTTCTTCGGCGCCTTCTTCACGGCGCTGTGGTGGATGCGCTCGCACTCCGTGCCGGCGCTCGGCGGCCTGGACAACGCGCTGCTCTGGCCCGACTTCAAGGGCGTGTGGCCCACCGTCGCGCCCGGCACCACGGCCTCGCCGGCCGGCGTGATCGAACCCTTCCAGGTGATGACGCCCTTCTGGCTGCCGACGATCAACACGGCGCTGCTGCTCACCTCCGGCGTCACGCTGACCATCGCGCACCACATGCTGCGCGACAACCGCCGCGGCGCGACGATCTTCTGGATGTGGATCACCGTGGCCCTGGGTCTGGCCTTCGCCATCGTGCAGGGCTACGAGTACTTCCACGCGTACAGCGAGATGAACCTGAAGCTCAGCTCGGGCGCCTACGGCTCGACCTTCTTCATGCTCACCGGCTTCCACGGCTTCCACGTGATCGTCGGCATGCTGATGCTGTTCTTCATCACGCTGCGCCTGATGAAGGGCCACTTCACCGCCGACCGCCACTTCGGCTTCGAAGGCGCCGCCTGGTACTGGCACTTCGTGGACGTGGTCTGGCTGTTCCTGTACACGCTCGTTTACTGGCTCTGACGATCCAGTAAACAGGGATTAGGGGCTAGGGGCTAGGGGTTAGGGAGGTCTTCCCTACTCCCTAGCCCCTAGTCCCTTCAGCGAAGCGGAATCCCCGTCGGCTGGATGTAGCCGAACTTCCACGCCAGCAGGATGCACAGGAACAGCAGGATGGAAAAGCCGACGCGGAACGCCAGCGCGCGCGCCATGTTGCTGGTCTTCGGGCGGCCGTCGTGGCCGTCGCGCATCATGAAGAACAGCGCCGAGCCGAGGCTGGCGATGATCAGGATGAAGCCGACGATGACGAAATACTTCATGCAGGCGATTATCCGCCGCGCGCGCACCGCATGCTGAAGCGCGCACTGGTCGCCCTGGCGGCGATCGCCGGCATCGCGGTCACCGCGAGCCTCGGGTTCTGGCAATGGGGCCGGGGGCAGGAGCGCACGGCGATGCAGGAAGCGATCGAGGCCCGCGAGCGCTCGGCGCCGGTGCCCGTGCAGGAACTCGTGGCCGGTGCGGACGCGGGCGCGCTGCTGCACCGCCCCGTGGTCCTGCGCGGCGAGTGGATCGCCGACCGCACCGTGTTCCTCGACAACCGCCAGATGAACGCGGTGCCGGGCTTCTATGTCGTCACGCCCTTGCGCGTGGAGGGGACGCAGGCCGTGGTGCTGGTGCAGCGCGGCTGGGTCCAGCGGGATTTCGAGCAGCGCGCGCGCCTGCCCGCGGTGCAGACGCCCGCCGGGACCGTGGAGGTCCGCGGCCGCTTGGCCCCGCCCCCTGCCAAGCTATACGCCTTCGCCACGGAAGAGAAGGGCCCGATCCGGCAGAATCTGGACCTGGCCGCCTTCCGCGCGGAAACCGGCCTGCCGCTCCTGCCGGTGTCCGTGCAGCAGGTGGGTGCCCCTTCCGAAGGGCTGTTGCGCCAATGGCCCGCGGTGGGCAGCGGTGCCGGGAAGAATTTCGGCTACGCCTTCCAGTGGTGGGCCATGGCCGCGCTGATCGCCATCCTCTATGTCTGGTTCCAACTCGTCGTCCCCCGCCGGCCCGCCCGGCGTCCTTGACCAGCCGCTGGGGCTCACGGTGCATTCGCTGCCGCTCCCGCAGGAGGCGGCGCTCGCCGACGAGCAACGCACGCGCCGCGGCCGCTGGAAGATGCTGGTCGTCGCGCTGGTGTGCGCGGCGCCCGTCATCGCTTCGTATTTCACCTACTACGTGGTGCGGCCGGAGAGCCGGCGCAGCTACGGCGAGCTGATCGACCCGCAGCGGCCGATCCCCTCCATCACCGGCAGGACGCTCGACGGCAAGCCCGTCGCGCTCCCGACGCTGCAAGGACAGTGGCTGCTGGTGAGCGTGGCCGGCGGCGCGTGCCAGGAGGCTTGCGAGCGGCACCTGTACCTGCAGCGGCAGATGCGCGAAGCCCTCGGCAAGGACAAGGACCGCCTGGACTGGGTCTGGTTCGTCACCGACGACGTGCCGGTGCGCGACGCGCTGCAGCCGGCGCTGCAACAGGCGACCGTGCTGCGCGTCGATGGCGCGCAGCTTGCGCAATGGCTCTCGCCCGCGCGCGGCGAGCAGCTGGCGAACCACCTGTACGTCGTGGACCCGCTGGGCCACTGGATGATGCGCTTCCCGCCCGCCACGGACCTGGCGTCCGCCGCCAAGGCCCGCAAGGACCTCGAGCGCCTGATGCGCGCTTCGGCCGGCTGGGACAAGGCAGGAAGGCCGGGCAACTGACATGGGCGAGCTGTACGACCTCGCCCCCGCGCTGCGCGTGGCGCTGCTCGGCATCGCCGTGGCGTCGGGGCCGCTCGCGTGGATCTGGCTGCGCAACAAGAAGGCGGCTCCGGCCCAGCGCCTCGCCGCACTGACGGTCCTCACGCTGTTCCTCACCTTCGACCTGGTGCTGTTCGGCGCCTTCACGCGCCTGACCGACTCCGGCCTCGGCTGCCCCGACTGGCCCGGCTGCTACGGCAACGCCAGCCCCATCGGTGCGCTGCACGAGATCCGCTCGGAGGAAGCACGCATGCCCACCGGGCCCGTCACGCACGGCAAGGCGTGGGTGGAGATGGTGCACCGCTACCTCGCCACCGGCGTCGGCGTGCTGATCACGACGCTGGCGCTCGCCACCTGGCTGCAGCGCAAGAACGGCCTGCCGGTGCAGCCGCGCTGGCCGGCCTTCACGCTCGCATGGGTGTGCGTGCAGGGCGCGTTCGGCGCGCTCACGGTGACGATGAAGCTGTTCCCCGCGATCGTCACGCTGCACCTCCTGGGCGGCCTGGTGCTGCTCGCGCTGCTCGCGATGCAGGCGGTGGCGTACCGGCAGGCGCAGCGGGGCTCGGGCGCTTTCGAGATCGACGCCGGTGCGCGCCGCTGGCTGCTGGGCGCCTACGCGCTCCTGTGGCTGCAGGTCGCCCTGGGCGGCTGGGTCAGCACGAACTACGCCGTGCTCGTGTGCAGCAGCTTTCCCACCTGCCAGGGCAGCTGGTGGCCCGCGATGGATTTCGCGCAGGGATTCGAGCTGTGGCGCGACCTCGGCAAGACCGGCGAAGGCGAGCACATCACCTTCGCGGCGCTCACGGCGATCCACTACACGCACCGGCTCGTCGCGTACGGCCTGTTCGCCGTCCTGGGCGTGCTCGCGTGGAAGCTGCGGCGCGGCGCGCTGCACGACACGGCGCGCATCGTGGCGGGCCTGGCCTTGTGGCAGTTCGCGACGGGCCTGTCGAACGTGGTGCTGGACTGGCCCATGATCGCCGCCGTGTCGCACACGGGCGGCGCCGCGGGGCTGGTCGTGGCGCTCACCTGGGCGCTGCGCGAAAGCCGCGCGCCGGTGGCGCAGCCGCAGGTGCGGGCGAGGGAGGTGGCGGCATGAACGCCTCCGTCGTTCGCCAGTTCTACGCGCTGATGAAGCCGCGCGTGATCCAGCTGATCGTGTTCTGCGCGCTCATCGGCATGGTGCTTGCGGTGCCCGGCCTGCCGTCCCGGGAGGACGTGCGCATCGCGCTCATCGCCTGCTTCGGCATCTGGCTGGTCGCCGGCGCCGCTGCCGCCTTCAACTGCCTGGTGGAGAAGGGCATCGACGCGAAGATGCGCCGCACGGCGTGGCGTCCCACCGCGAAGGGCGAGCTGAGCGACTGGCAGACGCTGCTCTTCTCCGCCGTGCTGTGCACCGCGGGCTCGTGGCTGCTGTATGCCTGGGTGAACCCGCTCACGATGTGGCTCACGCTCGCCACCTTCGTCGGCTACGCGGTGATCTACACGGTGATCCTGAAGCCGCTCACGCCGCAGAACATCGTGATCGGCGGTGCTTCGGGCGCCATGCCGCCAGTGCTGGGCTGGGCCGCGCTGCGCGGCGAGGTCGGGCCCGAAGCGCTGATCCTGTTCCTGATCATCTTCCTGTGGACGCCGCCCCACTTCTGGGCGCTGGCGCTGTACCGCGTGGAGGACTACCGCAAGTCGGGGCTGCCCATGCTGCCCGTGACGCACGGCAACGAGTTCACGCGCCTGCAGATCCTGCTGTACACGATCGTGCTGTTCGCGGCCTGCCTGATGCCCTTCGCCTACGGCATGAGCTCGTGGCTGTACCTCGCGGCGGCGCTCGTGCTGAGCGCGGGCTTCACCTGGTACGGCTTCCGCCTCTGGCGCGAGTACTCGGACGCGCTCGCGCGCAAGACCTTCCGCTTCTCGCTGATCCACCTGAGCGTGCTGTTCGCGGCACTGCTCGTCGACCACTACATATGACCCACCCCCGAAGCGCCTGCGGCGCCTGCGCGACCCAAAGGCAACGCGCTACGGAGAATTGAAATGCTGCGACGTACCGCACTCCTCACCCTCGCCGGATCCGTGCTCGCGGCCTGCGCACCGGAAGGCAAGCCGCAGTTCAAGGCCGTGGACATCACCGGCGCCGACTACGCGAAGGACTTCGCGCTGCCGGACGCCGACGGCAAGCTGCGCACCCTGAAGGACTTCCAGGGCAAGGCCGTCGTCGTGTTCTTCGGCTACACGCAATGCCCGGACGTGTGCCCCACCACGATGCAGGAGATCGCCGAGGCGAAGAAGCTCCTGGGCGCCGACGGCGGCAAGGTCCAGGGCGTCTTCATCACCGTGGACCCGGAGCGCGACACGCCGGAACTGCTGAAGGCCTACGTCGCCAACTTCGGCCCCGACATGGTGGCCTTGCGCGGCAACGCGGCGCAGACGGCGGCGGTCGCCAAGGACTTCAAGGTCTACTACAAGCGCGTGGAAGGCAAGGCGCCGGGCAGCTACTTCATGGAGCACACGGCAGCCAGCTACGTCTACGACCCGCAAGGCAAGCTGCGCCTGTACAGCCGCTATGGCAGCGGCGCGCAGGCGCTGGCCGACGACCTGAAGCTGCTGCTCCAGGCGTGACGTGGTCCGGCACCTCCTCGGGCGCAAGGGCGCGGCGCGCATCGCGCTGATCCCGCCCGAGGTGCTCGCCGCGCTCAACGCCGGGACCCTCCCCACCGTCAACCTCAACGAGTTCCTGGCGCTGGACCTCCCCGTCCTCGCGCGCAACGTCGCGCGCGACATCGGCCTCGATCCCGGCCACGAGCGCCTGGAGGACACCTTCGCGATGCTGCCGGCCTTCGCGCCGGTGAAGCGCCACCTTCACGTGGCGCGCGCGCTGCACGACCTCACCGAGCCGCGCCCGGACCGGGATGCCGTCGCACATGCGCTGGCGACGCACCCGAGCGACGTGGCGCGCAACTGGGCGGCGCAATGGATCGCGTTCAGCAGCCTGCCGCTCGCAGGCAAGCTCGCGTCCGCCTGGCGCTTCGCGGCCGACGCGCACTTCGGCGTGCGCGAGATGGCCTGGATGGCGGTGCGCGACGAGATCGCCGGCGACGTGGACACGGCGGTGCGCCTGCTGCAGTCCTGGTCCTGCCACCCCGACCCGAACATCCGCCGCTTCGCGAGCGAAGCGACGCGTCCGCGCGGCGTGTGGTGCGCGCAGATCGAGACCCTCAAGCGCGAGCCCTGGCGCGGGCTGCCGCTGCTGGAGCCGCTGAAAGCGGACGAGAGCCGCTATGTGCAGAACTCGGTGGCGAACTGGCTGAACGACGCGGCGAAGACGCAGCCGGCGTGGGTGGAGGAGGTGTGCGAGGCCTGGAGCCGGAGCAGTGGGTCGGCGGCGACGGCGTCTATCGTGAAGCGGGCGCGGAGGAGTTTGCGGGGGTGAAGCTGGGGTGCGCTGGCGCGCAACCCAGCCTACCGAGCACGGCGCCCGTCCGTAGGCTGGGTTGCGCGCAGCGCACCCCAGCTTTCACCGGCGCTCAAAAATTCAACGGCTTGATCAGCTTCTTCGCGTCCTGGTTCATCTGGTTCAGGCCGTCCATCACCCACTGCAGCGTCGCCTCGCCATCGAGCTGCGGCACCGGCAGGATCGCCGCGGTGACGTGGAACTTCAGCGTGAGCGCCGCGGGCAGCTGGTCGACCTGGCGCAGGCCGCTCGCCACGACCTGCTGCGCGCGCGAGCTCAATGCCTGCGGCGTCACCGGCGCTTCCAGCAGCACGGCGTACTCGCGCTCGCCCACGCGTGCCGCCATGTCGAACTCCACGCTGGTGCGCCGCAGGTGCGAGGCGGCGACCACGAGGGCCTTCTCCGCCGCCTCCTTGCCGAACTCCTCGGCGATGGCGTCCAGGTTGGAGATGCGCACCCCCAGCAGCGCGCAGTTCTGCTTCTGCCCCCGCGCGTGCGCCAGGCTCGATTCCAGCCGCTCCACGAGGCCGCGCCGGTGCGGCAGGCCCGTGAGCGGATCGGTGCGCGACAGGGCGTTCGCCCGCAGCATCGCCTCGCGGAACGCCATCAGCCGGCGGTGCAGCGCGTAGAACAGGATCGGCAGCTCGATCACGGCCGCGAAGTACAGGCCGTAGCGCGTGAGCGTGTTGCTCGGCACCAGGCCCAGGCCGCGCGACAGCGGGAAGATCGCCATCAGCAGCACCGGCACGAAGCCGAGCGCCAGCATGCGCACGTGGTGCTCCTTGCTGTCCACGAAGCCCCAGGCCAGCATGGCCGTGATCGCCAGCAGCGACAGGCCGGTGAGCACCAGCACGAGGAGCATGCTGACGCGCGTGACGACGACGATGTCCACGGCCACGGCGGCCAGCACCGCCGCGATGAGGGCCCAGACGCCCAGGTCCAGCGCGCGCGACAGGCGCACCGGCTCCGTCACCACCTTGACGAACCACAGCGCCGCGGCGGTCGCCGCGCCCGGCCAGAGCGCCAGCGCCATGCCGTTCCATCCCGGCAGCCCGGGCCACAGGTGCTGCGCCAGCACGCCGGAGCGCCCCAGCTGGCCCGCGGCGAGCAGCAGCGTGTAGAGGCCGAAGGCGAGGAAGCCGCGGTCGCGGTACAGCAGGCCGTTCACGAAAGCGGCGGCGGTGATCAGGGCGGCGAGGCCGAAGTAGGCGCCGAACAGGAACTGCTCGCGCTCGCGGCTCGCCTGCACGGCCTCCTCGCGCAGCAGCGTCGCCGGCGCGGAGAGGTCGGCGCGGTCGTCCTGCACGCGCACGTAGTAGCGAACGGGCCGCGGGTCGTCGAAGGCGAGGGCGAAGGTGGGGAGGCGGCCGGGCACCGACCAGTCGGACACGGCGTGCGTGGTGCCGGATTGCTGCACGACCCAGTTGCCGCGGCGGTCGCGGTAGAACATCTCCACGTGGTCGTAGAACGCGGTGTTCAGCTCCAGGTACCAGTGCTCGCCCACGGGCGCGGTGGCTTCGAACTGGAACCAGTAGGCGCCGCCCAGCACGCGGTCGTGCGGCTCGCGCTTGCGCACCTGCCAGGGAAGGGTGGCGAACCGCGCCTCCACGTTGTCGACGGTGGAATTGCCCGCGGCATCGAACCAGTAGAGGCTGCGGCCGTTCAGGGGCGCCCAGGCGGTCTCGCCGCCGAGGGCGATCGTCGAAACGTGCGCGGGAGCCTCCGTTTCAGCGGCCACGGCCCCGCCGGTGCCGCCCCAACAGGAGGCGCACCAGAGCCAGATGGCGCACAGAACGCCAAGCGCACTCCTCCTCATGCACGGAATTGTTGCAGCGCCCCCGTCGAGCTGGGTAGACCGCAGGCGCGAAAAAGGTGTGACGAGGGCGCGGATACAACAAAAAAAGCCCGGCGGTGCCGGGCTTTTCGGAAGGTGGAAGGCCTCAGGCGTAAGCCGCCAGGGCCTTGCGCATCTTCTTCATGGCCGCCACCTCGATCTGGCGGATGCGTTCGGCGGACACGCCGTATTCCGCGGCGAGCTCGTGCAGCGTCATTCCGCCGGAGCCGTCGTCGTTGACCTTCAGCCAGCGCTCTTCCACGATGCGGCGGCTGCGCGGATCGAGCTGCTCCAGCGCCTGCGCGATGCCTTCGCTGGCCATCGTGTCGCGCTGGCGGTTTTCCAGTTCCGCCGTGGGCTCGTGGGACGCATCGGCCAGGTAGGCGATCGGGCCGAAGCTTTCCTCGCCGTCGTCGGCCGGGCCCGGGTCCAGGACCACGTCGCCGCCGGACATGCGGGTCTCCATCTCGATCACTTCCTCGCGCTTGACGTTCAGCTCGCGGGCCATCACGTCGATCTGCGCGTCGGTCAGCGTCTCGCGGTGCGTCTCGGCGTCGGCTTCGTCCTTGAAGCCCTGCTTCATCGAGCGCAGGTTGAAGAACAGCTTGCGCTGCGCCTTGGTCGTCGCGACCTTGACCATGCGCCAGTTCTTCAGGATGTACTCGTGGATCTCCGCCTTGATCCAGTGCAGCGCGTAGCTGACCAGGCGCACGCCCTGGTCGGGGTCGAAGCGCTTCACCGCCTTCATCAGCCCGATGTTGCCTTCCTGGATCAGGTCGCCGTGGGGCAGGCCGTAGCCCAGGTACTTCCGCGAAACCGACACCACCAGGCGCAGGTGCGACAGCACCAGCTTCCCTGCGGCTTCCAGGTCGTTCTGCTCCCGGAACTTCTTCGCGTACTCCTGTTCTTCCTCCGCCGTCAGCATCGGCAGCCGGTTGACCGCCGAGATGTATGCGTCCAGGTTGCCCAGCGACGGAACGACGGCCCAGGGGCTGGCGACTGCCAGTGCCGTGGTACCCGCGGTTCCAACTTGAGAGGACATACCGGAATCTCCTTCTGCTTGTGAAAATATTAGCACTCTGTTGGACAGACTGCTAAGCAAAGGGTTCCGTAGGCAGGGGTGCCGACCGGCAGTGGGAGGCGCCTGTCGGGAAGGCAAGCGCCCCGGGGGGGTCCTCCGTTACCAGCGGACGCCGAGCTTCAGGAACAGCTTGCTCAGCACGAAGATGGGGCCGACCCAGAGGTATTGCAAGTCCTCGAAGAAGCTGGGCTTCTTGCCCTCCATCCTGTGGCCCACGAACTGGGCGATCCAGGCGCCGACGAAGATCGCCACCGAGATCGTGAGTCGGTGCTCACCCATCGCGTAGACCAGTGCCAGCCCCACCACGGAGAGCAGCGCCATCGTCACGAGGAACACCGTGGACAGCCGGGCGTAGTAGACCATGCTGGCCAGGATGAAGGCGTAGGCGACCCACGGGTGCAGGCAGTACAGCAGCCCGATCAGGCTGAGCATGATCAGCGGGATGGCCACGAAGTGGATCCGTTCGTTGCGCGGGTCGCGGTGGCTTTCCTCGTAGTGGGCGAGCAGCTGGTCGACCCGGCGGGCCGGGGCGCTGGCGGAATCGGTCAGCGTGGACATGGGCGTCTCCTTCGTCTCTCGGGCGGACAATGCGCGCATTCTGGGAGCCCGCCGCCATGGAAGACTGTAAAGAAGTGGACATTGTGAGCATCACGACGACCGTCGGGACCCGGGCGGACGCCGAGGCGCTGGCCCAGGCGATCCTGGAGCGGCGGCTGGCCGCCTGCGTGCAGGTGGAAGAGGGGCTGACCTCGTTCTACCGGTGGCAGGGGAAGGACTGCGCGGATGTGGAAGTGCGCCTGACGATCAAGACGCTTGCGGCGTGCGCGGAGGCGCTGCGCGCCCTGTTCCGGGAGAAGCATCCTTACGAGGTGCCGCAGTTCCTGGCCGTGGGCATGCACGCGAGCCCGGACTACCTCGCGTGGGCGCGTGGGGAAGTGCGGACCGTCGCGGGCGGGGAGCCGGATCCGGTGTGATGGCGGTGGGGTTCGCTGGCGCTCACCTTCGGCGGCGTTCGCCGCCCCACCCTACAGGTGCGGTGGCCGTGTCTTGTAGGGTGGCGCGGCGAAGCCGCCGAAGGTGAGCGCCAGCGAACCCCACCGATGGACCTAAGCCAGCAACGCGAGCGCGAATTCGCGCGCGCTGAACGTCTCCAGGTCTTCCAGCTTCTCCCCCACGCCGATGAAATACACGGGCACCGGCTTCTCCTGCGCGATCGCCGCCAGCACGCCGCCCTTGGCCGTGCCATCGAGCTTGGTGACGACCAGGCCCGTGAGCTGCAGCGCGTTGTCGAAGGCCTTCACCTGCGCCAGCGCGTTCTGGCCGGTGTTGCCGTCGATCACGAGCAGCACCTCGTGCGGCGCGCTCGCGTCGGCCTTGGTCACCACGCGGCGGATCTTGCGCAGCTCCTCCATCAGGTGCAGCTGCGTGGGCAGGCGGCCTGCCGTGTCGACGATCACCACGTCCTTGCGCCGCGCCTTGCCGGCGGTGACCGCGTCGAAGCTCACCGCCGCGGGGTCGCCGCCTTCCTGGCTGACGATCTCCACCTTGTTGCGGTCGGCCCAGACCGCCAGCTGCTCCCTGGCCGCCGCACGGAAGGTATCCGCCGCCGCCAGCAGCACGGTCTCGCCTTCGTCGGCCAGGTGCTTCGTGAGCTTGCCGATGGACGTGGTCTTTCCCGCGCCATTCACGCCCGCCACCATGATCACGGTGGGCACGTGCTTGCCGATCGTGAGCGGCTTCTCCAGCGGCTTGAGCAGCTGCGTGAGCGCGTCCACCAGGATGTTCCGGGCCTGCACGGGGCGCGTCGCGCCGGTGGCGGCGACCTTGCGCTTCACCTCGTTGAGGAGATGCTCGGTGGCGGCGACGCCCGTGTCCGCCAGCAGCAAGGCCGTTTCCAGCTCTTCGTAGAGCGCGTCGTCGATCTGCGCGCCTGTAAAGACTTGCGAAATGCTGGAGCCGGTCTTGCGCAGGCCGGCGCTCAGCCGTTCCATCCAGCTCTGCCGCTCCGGTGCGACTTCCGCCGCCGGGACGGGGATCTCCATGGGCGCGACCAGCGCGCTGCCGATGAGTCCGCCGGCCTTTGCTGGCGCGGGCGCCGGCGTGGGAACAGGGGCGGGCGCAGGCGTGGCGACAGGCGCGGGCGCCGCCACCGGCGCGGCCGTGGCGGCCGGTGCGGCGGTGGGGGCGGGGCTGGCGGGCGCCGGCGCCGGGGTCGCCGGCGGTTTTTTCCGGAAGAAGCTGAACATCAGGACCGTTTCTAGAATCACAGGATTCTATGAAACCGCCCCTCCGCGCAGTCCTCCTCCCCCTCCTCGCCTCGCTCCCCCTTCTCCTGATGCCCCCGGCCGGTGCCCAGATCACCGGGCCCGCGCCTGCGCAGGAGAAGCCGCTGGAGTACAAGCTCGCCAACGGCATGACGGTGATCGTCAAGCCGGACCGCCGGGCGCCCACCGCGGTGCACATGCTGTACGTGCGCGTGGGCTCCATGGACGAAGTCGACGGCAGCTCCGGCCTGGCGCACGTGCTGGAACACATGATGTTCAAGGGCACGCCGACCACCGGCCCGGGCGAGTTCTCGCGCAAGGTCGCCGCGCTCGGCGGCCGCGAGAACGCCTTCACCACCCGCGACAACACGGGGTACTTCCAGCAGATTCCCGCGAACCGGCTGGAGGACGTGATCCGCCTCGAGTCCGACCGCTTCGCGCGCAACCAGTGGGCCGACGACGAGTTCAAGCGCGAGCTGGAGGTCGTCAAGGAAGAACGCCGCATGCGCACCGACGACAACCCGCGCGCGCAGCTGTACGAGCAGCTCAGCGCCGTGACCTACCAGGTGTCGCCGTACCGCCGCCCCGTGGTGGGCTGGATGAGCGACCTGGACTCCATGACCGCGCAGGACGCGCGGGACTTCTGGCGCCGCTGGTACGTGCCGGCCAATGCCGCCGTGATCATCGCCGGCGACGTCGACCCGCAGCAGGTGCGCAGGCTGGTCGACAAGTACTACGGCTCCATCCCCGCGCGCGCCGTGCCCGCACGCAAGGCGCAGCAGGAGCCGCAGCAGAACGGCATCCGCCGCATGGAGTTCAAGGCGCCCGCGGACCAGTCGTACGTGACGCTCGCCTTCAAGGTGCCGCAGCTGCGCTCCTTCGAGAAGACGCCGGAGAACGACGATGCCCTGGCGCTGACGGTGCTCTCCGCGGTGCTCGATGGCTACGAAGGCGCGCGCCTCGATCGCGCGCTCACGCAAGGCCCGGACCGCCTCGCCGACAGCGTGGACGCCGGCAACGGCCTGTGGGGCCGCGGCCCGCAGCTCTTCACGTTGTCCGGCGTGCCGGCGCCCGGCAAGACGCCGGAGCAGGTGGAAGCGGCCCTGCGCGAGCAGGTCGCCCGCGTGGCGCGCGAAGGCGTCACCGATGCGGAACTGAATCGCGTGAAGACCCGCTGGATCGCCGGCGAGATCTACAAGCTGGACTCGGTGATGAACCAGGCCCGCGAACTGGGGAGCGCGTGGGTGCAGGGCCTGCCGATCGACGCCGACGAGCGCCTCATGGCGCGCCTGCGCGAAGTGACGGCGGACCAGGTCAAGTCGGTGGCCGGACGCTACTTCGGCGACGACCAGCTCACGGTGGGCATCCTGCGCCCCTTGCCCGTCGATCCCAACCGCAAGCCCCGCCAGCCCGCGGTGCCGGTCCGTCACTGAAACAAGACCGCCAGAACATGCGAACGAACCGAATCCTGGCCGGCGCGAGCCTGGCCCTTTCCATTGCCCTGCCCGCCGCCGCGGCGCTGCCGATCCAGAAATGGCAGCAGGCGAACGGCGCGCAGGTGTGGCTGATCGAAAGCCCGAGCCTGCCGATCCTCGACGTCGAGATCGATTTCGACGCGGGCGACCGCCGCGACCCGGCCGACAAGTCGGGCCTGGCCGGCGCCACCGCCAGCATGAGCAGCAAGGGCGTCGCTGCCCGCAACGGCGAACCGGCGCTCGACGAGAACCAGCTCGGCGAAGCCTGGGCCGACCTGGGCGCCGGCTTCGGCGCCAGCTCCGGCCAGGACCGCATGAGCTTCACGCTGCGCACGCTCACCTATCCGGACCTGCTGCCCAAGGCGGTCGCACTCGCCGCGCGCCAGATCGGCGAACCGTCCTTCCCCGAGGCGATCTGGCAGCGCGATCGCCAGCGCTGGGCCGCGTCCATCCGCGAGGCGAACACGCGCCCGGGCACCATCGCAGCGCGCACCTTCGGCCAGGCCGTCTACGGCACGCACCCCTATGGCTACGACACCACCGAGGAGACGCTGAACCGCATCACGGTGCAGGACATGCGCGAGTTCTACAAGGCGATCCAGCCTTGCCGCGCCAAGGTGAGCGTGGTGGGCGCGGTGAACCGCGCGCAGGCCGACCAGATCGTCAGCACGCTGCTCTCGCGCCTGCCGAACGGCACCTGCCAGCCGCTGCCGCCGGTGGCGGAGGTGCCGGCCTTGTCGGCCGCCGCCGAACGCAACATCCCCTTCGCCTCGGCGCAGGCGCACGTGCTGATCGGGCAGCCCGGCTACAAGCGCGCGGACCCGGACTACTTCCCGCTGCTGGTGGGCAACTACATCCTGGGCGGCGGCGGCTTCGTGTCGCGCCTCGCCGAGGAAGTGCGCCAGAAGCGCGGACTGAGCTACAGCGTCTACAGCTACTTCGCACCGGGCATGCATGCCGGCGCCTTCACGCTCGGCCTGCAGACCCGTCCGGACCAGGCGGCACAGGCCGTGCAGGTCTCGCGCGACGTGGTGCGCCGCTTCGTGGCCGAAGGGCCGACCGACGCGGAACTCAAGGCGGCCAAGGACTTCATGATCGGCGGCTTTGCGCTTCGCATCGACAGCAACCGCAAGCTCCTGGACAACCTGGCCAACATCGCCTGGTACGACCTGCCTCTCGACTACCTCGACACCTGGACGAAGCAGGTGGAGAAGGTGACGGCCGCCGAAATCAAGGCCGCTTTCGCGCGCAAGCTGCAGCCGGACCGCATGGTCACGGTGGTTGTCGGCGGCGACGTCGCGGCGTCCCGACAGTAAACCTCCTCCCTTTGGGGGGTCCCCTGTCAAGGTTGACAGGGGTTCCCGGGCAGGACGGCGCGGGAGCCTGAACAATGGCTACGCGCTGTCACGCTTCTGGCAACCAGACCAGAGAAGGTTTTCACAGGGAGAGAGTGTGGGGTGCGGCCCAGGCCGCACCCCTTTTTTTGCGCCGGGCGCGGGTAAGCTCCCCCGATGCCCCGCACCGCACCGCCCGCCCGCCGCAGCCTTCCCAACCAGGTCCGCATCATCGGCGGACTCTGGAAGCGGACCCCGCTGCCGGTGGCGGACCGTCCCGGCCTGCGGCCCACCCCGGACCGCGTGCGGGAAACCCTCTTCAACTGGCTCGGCCAGGACCTGACCGGCTGGCGCTGCGTCGACGCCTTCGCGGGCACGGGCGCCCTGGGGCTGGAGGCGGCGTCCCGCGGCGCCGCCGACGTCCTGCTGGTGGAGGCTGAAGGGCCGCTCGTCGACCAGCTCCGGGCCGTCGCGAAGAAGCTCGATGCGCGCAACGTGCGGGTGCAGCGGGGAAACGCCCTGACCGTGCTCTCCGCCCTGCCGCCCGGCGGCGTCGACCTCGTGTTCCTGGATCCGCCGTTCGACGCCGACCTGTTCGACAAGGCGCTGGCCGCGGCGCGTCCCGCCCTCTCCGGCGAGGGCTTCCTCTATCTCGAAGCGCCCAGCGAATGGGACGCGCCGGCGCTCGCGCCCCACCGGCTGGAACGGGTGAAGTACCTCAAGGCGGGCGCCGTGCACGGCCACCTGTTGCGACCGGTTGCATAATGCGGCGCAGCAAACCGGCCTGAACGCCCCGCAGGCGATGAGGAGAGCTCCATGGCCCACGACGTCATCGCCGTCTACCCCGGCACCTTCGATCCCATGACCCTCGGCCACGAGGACGTGGTCCACCGTGCCTGCCAGCTGTTCGGCCGCCTGATCGTCGCCGTGGCCGCAGGCCACCACAAGAAGTCGCTCTTCACGATGCAGGAGCGCATCGACATGGCGCGCGACGCGCTCAAGGACTATCCGCAGGTCACCGTGGAAGGCTTCAGCGGCCTGGTGCGCGACTTCGTCGTCGCGCGCGGGGGCAAGGCCATGGTCCGCGGCGTGCGGGCCGTGACCGACTTCGACTACGAGTTCCAGCTCGCGGGCATGAACCGGCACCTGATGCCGGAAGTCGAGACCGTGTTCCTCACCCCGAGCGACAAGTACCAGTTCATCAGCAGCACGTTCGTGCGCGAGATCGCGGTGCTGGGGGGCGAGGTGCACCAGTTCGTGTCGGGGACGGTGCAGCAGCGGCTGATCGACAAGGTGCGGAGCCTGGGGCGCGATTGACGCTTCATTGATCGCTGGCTGCCCGTAGGCTGGGTTGCGCGAACGCGCACCCCAGCACTGCGCGCCAGCGCTGGGGTTCGCTGGCGCGAAACCCAGCCTTGTATTCTTCCAATCTTGTTTTTGGGGCAACCCGGAAGCGGGCGCACGCCGTACCCAGCCTTTGGTCTTTGAACCCGTGGCGTAGATCCTGCGGCGCCTGCTTCTCTTTCTCT